>NZ_JAAIKB010000010.1 GCF_011040385.1 Falsiroseomonas algicola
GTCAGGAAGCGCTCCAGCCCGGTCCAGTGGCGCAGGCCGTAGCGGATGGCCTTGGCGAGCGCGCTGTCGCTGCTGACGCGGTTCAGCTGCGCCCGCAGCCAGGTCTGCATGGCGGCGACGAGCGGCGCGGTGCTGGCCTGGCGGATGGCGACGCGTTGCTGCGGTGACTGGCCGCGGACTTCACGCTCGATGGCGTAGATCTCGCCGATCCGCAGCAGGGCCTCGGCGGCGATCGGCGAGGCGGTGCCGGCATGGATCTCGAAGAAGCGTCGGCGCAAATGCGCCCAGCAGAAGGCGAGCACGACCGAGCCGTCGTTGCGCGATCTCTCCAGCGCCTTGAAGCCGGCATAGCCATCGACCTGCAGCACGCCCCGGAAGCTGGCGAGATGGGCGGCGGGCCGTATGCCCTTGCGGTCAGGGGCGTAGAGGTAGGCGACCGCCGGCGGGCCGGTGCCGCCGCAGGCGCGGTCGTCCACGGCGTAGGCCCAGAGCCGGCCGTCCATGGTCCGTCTCAGGCCGCGCTCGAGGGTCGGCAGCGGCGTATCGTCCGCGAAGACCCTGGCGTTGCCGGTGATGTGGGCGAGGATCAGCCCGTGCAGCGGCCGCAGCCACCAGCAGGACTTGGCGACCCAGTCGCACAGCGTCGAGCGGTCGAGGTTGATGCCCTGGCGCGCGAGGATCGCCGCCTGGCGGTAGAGTGGCAGGCCGTCGCCGTACTTCGCGACCAGCACCTGGGCGAGCAGCGCCTCGGTCGGCAGGCCGCCGGGGATGGCGCGGGCCGGGGCGGGGACCTGGTGCACGCCCTCCTCGCATCGCCGGCAGGCATAGCGCGGGCGGATGGTGACGCGGACGCGCAGCTGTGCCGGCACTATGTCGAGCCGTTCCGACCGATCCTCGCCGATCCGGCGCATGGCGATCCCGCAGCAGGGGCAGCCCTGGTCGGAGAGGTCGAGTACCTCCTCGATCCGCTCGAGATGGGAAGGCAGCGCGCCGCGGTTCCGCCGACGCTGGCCGGGATCGTGGTGATCGCGAGGCTTGGCCGGGGTGTCGTTCGGGGGCTCGGGCAGCACTGGCGCGCGGCCGAGTTCCAGCGCGAGTTGGCCAGCCTCGGTGCGTTCGCTGCTCTGCCCGAAGCGGGCCCGCTGGAAGCCCTTGATGATCTGCTCAAGGGCCGCGATCCGGACCTCCGCCGCGGCTAGCGCGGCGCGCAGCATCGCGGTGTCGTCGGGCTCGGCAAGGCTTTGCGGGATGTCGTCCGGCACGAGGGAATCGTCACCGATGCGCCCGTGTTGCGGCAAGCCAGAATCTGCATCCGCACGGCGATCAGGTGGCGCTCGGCCGCCAGGTTCTGGAGTGGCCCCCATCAAACCGGACAAGCGGCTTGGTTGGTTGACTGCTCGGCGATGAACTCACGCGGCGACCGCATGCGCAAGCCGGAGTGAGGGTGGACGGTGTTGTAGTCCTCGAACCAGGCGGGCAGTTGCTGAAGAACGGAGATAGCGTCCGGCCTGGGGTTCACGCGGGCATAGTCGCGCTTGAGGGTTTTGACGAAGGCCTCGCAGACGCCGTTGCTCTCGGGGCTGCGGACCGGCGTGAAGCATGGAACCAGATTCACCGCGGCGGCGAAGTCGGTCGTCTCCGCGGCGGTGTAGGCGGAGCCGTTATCGGCGAGCCACTGGACCGGCTGTGGGGCGCGGATGTCGTCGAACCGGCGCTCGACGCAGTCCAGCATCATGTCTCGGATCATCTCGCCCGAGATGCCGCCGCCGGAGGTGGCGACCCATGCGATGATCTCGCGGTCATGGGTGTCGATGGCGAAGGCGATGCGAACCACCTCGCCGTTCCAGCAGGAGATCTCGAGGCCATCGGATGCCCAGCGCTGATTGGACGAGGGCGCGATGACGGTGCCCTCGTGAGCGCGGATCGGCCGCCTGCCGGTATGGGGCTGAAGAAGCATTGAGGAGAGGCGCATCAGCCGGAAGATGCGCTTGTGGTTGAGAGGCGGCTCGCCGGAGCTGCGCCTTGCTCTGTTCAGGAGGGCGGTGACGCGGCGGTAGCCATAGGTGGGGCGGGCATCGGTGATGGCGCGGATCTCGGCCAGCACGGCCTCGTCCTCGGCACGGCGGTAGGGGCCACGCCGCGGCCGGTCGGGGCGTCGGAGCTGGTCAACCAGGTTGGACCTGGCGACGCCGAGGGTGTCGGCCACGGCCTTCACCGGGAACCGCCCCGTGGCGGCAACGGCAAGCGCAACGGCTGTTTTTTTGGGCGTGAGGCTTCCAGAGCCTCGCGGAGTATCTCGGTTTCCATGGTCTTGCGGCCGAGAAGGCGCTCCAGCTCGCGCACCTTCGCCTCGAGCTCGCGGACGCGGCTCGCGGCCACGACGTCCTCGTCGGCCCTGACCGCCTCCAACCCGCCCTCGGTCATGCGTCGCCTCCACCCGAACAGAAGGCTGGGGGAGACGCCGTGAAGCCTGGCGACGGCAGAGACCGTCATGCCGGGCTGCATCGTCTCCTCGACCAGCCGGACCTTTTCCTCGGCAGTGTAGCGTCTGCGGCGCTCGCGGCCGGTGATGATTTCGACGCGCTCGATGGGCTTCGACATAGGCGCACGCCTAGGCTTCCACCTAGGCCCTCACGGTTGCGCCGCCTGTCCGGTCGAATTGGGGGCCGCTCCACTCGGCCGCCAGGTTCGCTGCGGATTTCGCCAGTCGATTCCTTCAAGCAGCATCGAGGCCTGCGCTGCCGACAGCGCGACACTGCCGGTGCTGGTCACCGGCCAGGGGAAGTGGCCTTGTTCCAGCCGTTTCGCGAACAGGCACAGCCCCTGTCCATCGTGCCACAGGCACTTCACCAGCCGGCCGCGACGGCCGCGGAAGAACCAAAGCGCGCCGACGAAGGGATCCGCGCCGAAGGACTGCTGCACCAATGCCGCCAGCCCATCCATGCCGCGGCGCATGTCGGTGTGGCCGCAGGCCAGGAATATCCGCGTCCCCGGTGCCGGTCCGATCATGGAGACGCCAGCGCGGCGAGCACCCGGCCCAGCGCGGACCCGTCCACATCGGCGCCGACGCGCACGACCGCGCCGCCCGGCAGTACGATTTCCATCTGGCCGGCCGCCGGTGCCGTGCCCGCTTTGACGGCAGCCGGATGTGGCGGCGCGGCCTCAGGTTCCACCGGCGGCGCCAGGCTGACCTGAGCGAAGGCCGGCGCCGCCACCGGCGGCTCGTTCAACTCGCCCGCAAAGAACTGCTGCCGCCATGTGTAGAGCAGACCCGTGCCGATGCCCCAGCGCCGCGCCACCTCCGTCGGCGTTGCGCCCGGCTGCATCGCCTCGGCGACAATCAGGCGTTTCTTTTCCACCGACCAAGCCCGGCGCCGCTCACCGCGGGTCACCACCTCCACCACTTCGCTGCGTGCACTCATACGACTTCTCGTATGAGCGCTCACAGCCTCCGCCTCGATCTCCATCCCGATCCCTATCGCGACATCGGCCGCGACAGCGCACCATCAGCAGCCCGCGCCGCAAGGTGGGTGCCAGACGACGGTTACCGTCATCCGACATCGTCACCTCCAGGCCCTTCAGCCTATCTGAGGTGTCCGCTTATGCGGGGCAGACCCAGGATGCGGTCCGCATATCACGATTCTCAGCAACGCCAGCCGAGCCGCAATTGCCGATCAGCTACGCCGTCGCCTGCGACCGAGCGGTCCAGACGGGCATACGCCAGTCGATGCCCTCGACCAGCATCGACAGTTGCTCCGCAGTGAGCGACACCGCGCCACTCGGTGTCTGTGGCTTGGTCGCTTTGGCGGCACCGCCGTGTTGCTCTCAACTAATCATTGAGATCTGCGTCGCGTGGTGCGCCTTTCAGCCGATCGATAATAGCCCCATGGATGTACAAGCAAACGACAAGAAGCGAGAACCAGCACGAAGCGATACCCAGCAGCTTAAACGTGTACCAGAGTTCCCGTGGCCCACCGTCAATCAGCCAGATCAGGAACCCGAGCGCCGCGCCGACGAAGTGCACGACGCAAAGTAGACTGACGATGCAGAACACGCCGACCACCGCGAGGTAGGCAGTTGCCAAGGGCAGCACCAGAAATCCTGCAGCAGCGACGCCAACCAATTGGCCGACACGGCCCGCACTACGAACCAGCCGCCCTGGCGCCTGGCGCGTACCGCCTGCCAGCGTTCGAGCGTCATCATCGCTCAATGGAGTACGAAGGTGGATCCGCATTTTTATCTCCCTGATCCGGCCTGCTGAGCTGCTGCCCGCTCGGCCGTCGACGGCCCAGCACAGGCGCAAGACTGCGAATCGCCCTTTGCGATGAGACGTCAGGCACATCACTGCGCCGGCGAGTTGAACGCAGTTGCAACTGACGGAGCAGCTCAGATATCGCCGGTTCTCCGGTAGCAGCCTCTTTCTCAAGCCATGCCGTCCAGTCGAGTGCGCCGAGGCGGGCCTTTATCTCTTTTCGCTCAGAGGTCCCGAGTTCGACGAGGAGCGAGCGGCGATTGCTCGTTTCCTGCCGCAACTGCCTGATAGCCTCGGGCAGTCTAGCCGGATCGACGTTCGCCAGGTTCTCGATGACCGCGCGCGTGGCTGCCTCTTCGGCCAGAAGGGCAGCCTTGCGCTTGTCCATGGAACGCCGCTGACGCGCTAGCTCGTCGCGCCGTATTGTCGAGCGCTCAGCCTCGGCACGTGCAAAGCGCGCGTGCAGCCTCGCCGAGAGAAGCGGATCCACATCACCCAGAAACGGATCGCGGCTTTCGCGACGCGGGCCGGGCGGCAAAGGGTTACGGCCACGGTACTCGCCATGATACGCGGGCACCAAGTTGTATCGGTCTTCCAGGACGCGCGACATCTGCATCAGTCGGCGTCGGTCGAAGCTGGGCGCAACTAGGCGGTCCGAGATCGGGTCCACGCGGCTCGCCAGCACATGCAAGTGCCGGTACTCGCTGTCGATGTGATACGCGGTGATCCGGCGATGGTGGGCCAAGCCAATTGCCTCCAGCAGGTGATGCTCGATGGCCTTAAGCAGGTAGACCGCGGGATTCTCCCCAGCCGCGAACGATGCAACGAGATGATAGGTAGCACTCGCCCGCTGCGCCGGACGATTGCGATAATGCGTCGCCGAGATCTCGATCGTCGCGAGTCCAGGGTCCGCCATCGCGCAGTTTGTCGTCCATGCCGCTCCGACATCCCGATGTGACACGTCGCCTCGGCGGCGCCACCAAGCCACGGGGCTCATCGAGGCATCAGCGCGTAGCACGTAAGCTGCTGTATCGAGAAAGGTGCGCTTTTGCGCACGTGGGATGACGCGAACGATCATCGCGGGAACACCAGCGCTTCCATGTGGCGCTGCAGGTGTTCGGCGTGCCGGATCACCTCGACGCGCTGTGCATCGGCGTCAGGGCCGAGGCCCTGCAAGTTCTTCAGTTCGATGATCACGTCGTCGTACCGCTCCAGCGTCTGCAAGACGGCGACGATGGTCGCGTGCGTCACTGCCGGAGGGATGACTGCTTGGAGACCGAGATCGCGCAGCAAGCCGCCAACGCTTCTGCCGGCGAGTCGCGCGCGCTCCGTGATGATCCCGCGCTCGACCGGGGTGACAACAAGCCGGATCGCTTCCGTCCGACGGTCAGCAGATGTGGATCCGGTGGGTTTGGGCATCTTGGAAGCTCCGGGCCGCTGGTGAGGAAACAGTGCTGCGGCCACCCATTATGTATATTGTATTTTGTTGGATTTTGAGGGCAACTCGTTGGTTTCACGATTTCGTGATGATGGCCGGGGTTTGTCGCATTCCATGCTCCTGGCACGCACATCGCGGGCGCGGCTGGTCGCGCCACACATGATGTCGGCGAGGTCGAGAGTGACAGGCGATCAAGAGCTGCCAGGGCGTTGGGGCGCCGGGCGCGTCGCCGTCCTCGCGCTGGCGGATAGCATTCGGCTTGATCTCGAAGCGGGCCACCCGCTCACAGAGATCTATCGCAAGCACAAGGCAACATTGGGCGCGCTCGGCTACGAGCGCTTTCGACAGCTTGTCACTCGAATCGTCGGCCCCATCCGATCGACGACCTCCGGCGCCCGCCAAGCGCAGCCGTCTAGCCAGGACGCGGGCGACCGAAAGACGCCCCGCGAGTCCGATGGAAGCTGATCATGGCCCAGAAGACATATCTTGCAGTCGCGCACGACGAACGGACGAACAGCGATTCGGCGAAGATCGGCGATGATCAGGAGAGATCGGCGATGATCAGGCAGGATCGGCGAAGTTCCGGCATCTTCGGCGAGGATCGGTCAAGATCGGCGAAGATCGGCAATTCTGCACCGTCGGGCCGGAGCGGGGGTTGCCGTCGCGCGACGCTTCGAAGCGGATGGTTGCCGGACCAACCAGAGGCGCAACGAAATCTGCGCTGCCACGTGGGGATTCTGCTATGTCTCCGGCATGACCGCCCGGCCCATGCAACACGCCGACGCGCCCGAGCGCCGATCCCGCCGCGTAATCGATGCTGCGCTGGCCGCGGCCGGCTGGATCGTCCAGGACCGGGCGGAGGTGAATCTTCACGCCGGGCCCGGTGTCATCGTCCGGGAGACACCGACGGCGACCGGCGCTGCCGACTACCTGCTCTTCCTAGATGGCCGCGCCTGCGGCGTTCTCGAGGCTAAGCCGGAAGGCACGACCCTCTCCGGCGTCGTGCCCCAGGGCACCGGCTATGCCCGCGCCGCGCCATCCGGCTATCCGGCCTGGGCCTCGCCACTGCCCTTCGTCAACGTCTCGACCGGCACTGAGACCCTGTTCCATGATACCCGCGACCCGCAGGCCCGGCCGCGCTCGGTCTTCGCGCCCCATCGGCCCGAGAAGCTTCGCGCCATGATTGCGGCGGGCGGAAGCCTCCGCGCCCGCCTCGTCACCCTGCCGCCGCTCGACCCGACCCGGCTGCGCCCCTGCCAGGCCGAGGCCATTGCCGGCGTCGAAGCCTCCCTCGCCCAGGGCAGGCCGCGCGCCCTCGTCTCCATGGCGACCGGAGCCGGTAAGACCTACACCGCCTGCGCGCTGACGCACCGCCTACTCTCGCCGCCCGTCCGCATGGGCCGGGTGCTGTTCCTCGTAGACCGCGCCAACCTCGGCACCCAGGCCAAGCGCGAGTTCGACGGTTTCGTCCCCTCTGGCGCCCCCGGCGGCGCCGGCCTGCTGTTCCGCGAGGAGTTCACGGTCCAGCACCTCCAGGGGAGCACCATCGATCCCTCAGCCAGCGTCGTCATCTCCACCGTGCAGCGCCTCTATTCGGTCCTGCGCGGTCAGCCCTTCGACGACGCCGACGACGAGCGCGGCGGCTTCGAGCGCGCGGCCGACGACGCGGAGCGCCCCGTCACCTACAACCCCGCCATCCCGCCCGAGACCTTCGACCTCATCGTCGTCGACGAGTGCCACCGCTCCATCTACGGCAACTGGCGCCAGGTGCTGGAATACTTCGACGCCTTCCTCGTCGGCCTCACCGCCACCCCCGGCCGCCACACGCTCGGCTTCTTCCAGCAGAACCTGGTCAGCCAGTATCCCTTCGAGCGCTCCGTCGCCGACGGCGTGAACGTGGACTTCGAGGTCTGGCGCGTCCGCACCGAGGTCGGCGAGCGCGGCGGCACCATCCCCGCCGGCTTCACCGTCCCCCACCGCGACAAGGCGACGCGCCGCCGCCGCCTCGCCGCGCTGGACGAGGACATGCCCTACACCCCCGGCCAGCTGAACCGCGCCGTGGAGGTGCCGAACCAGATCCGCACCGTCCTGCAAGCCTATCGCGATGCCCTGCCGACCCAGCTTTTCCCCGGCCGGCAGGAGGTGCCGAAGACCCTCATCTTCTGCCAGTCCGACAGCCACGCCGAGACGGTGACGGAGATCGCCCGCGAGGTCTTCGGCGGCGACGCCCGCTTCGCCCAGAAGATCACCTATCGCGCCACCGGCCGCAGCGGGCAGGAACTGATCCAGGATTTCCGGACCGACCACCTGTTCCGCATCGCCACCACCGTGGACATGGTCGCCACCGGCACCGACATCAAACCGCTGGAGGTCGTGATCTTCCTGCGCGACGTCCGCAGCGCCCAGTATTTCGAGCAGATGCGCGGCCGCGGCGCTCGCACCATCCTGCCCACCGACCTGCAGCGCGCCACGCCCTCCGCCGAGCGGAAGGACCGCTTCATCATCGTGGACGCCGTCGGCGTGACGGAGAGCGTGAAGACGCCGACCGAGCCCCTGGAGCGCGACCGCACCCTCAGCCTGGAAGCCCTGCTGGAGCGCGTCGCCTTCGGCCACACCGATGAGGACACCTGCGCCACCCTCGCCGGCCGCCTGGCCCGCCTGGAACGCCGCCTGCCCGACCCGGCCCGCGCCGAGCTGACCCAGGCCGCCGCCGGGGCGACGCTCATCCACCTCGCCCGCGCTTTGGTGGACGCCGCCGATCCCGTCCGCATCGAGGCTCGTGCGCGGGAGGCCGGCGCCGCGACGCCCGACGATGAAGCCGCCTGGGACGACGCCGCCGCGGCCCTGCGCGCCGAGGCCTGCCGGCCGCTCGCCGCCAACCCCGCCCTGCGCCGCGCCATCCTGGAGGCGCAGCGCCAGACCGAAATCATCGTGGACGAGCTGACGGCCGACGCCGTGCTCTCCGCCGATTTCGACCTGAACCGCGCGACCGAGATCACCGAGCGCTTCGGCCGCTTCCTGGCGGAGGAAGCGGACAAGCTCGCCGCGCTCGCCATCCTCTACGCCCGGTCGCATTCGCAGCGTCGATTGACCTACGCGATGCTGCAGGAACTGCGCGCGGCGATGGCGCGGCCGCCCTGGCTGCTGGACGACAAGGCGGTGTGGGCGTGCTACCGGCGCTTGCATGCAGGACAGACGCGCGCGCCGACAGGGCTGCTGACCGACCTGGTGGGGCTGGTGCGCTACGCCATCGGGGCACGCGCAGTGCTCGCCCCCTTCGCGCCGGACGTGAACCGCAATTTCGAGCTGTGGCTCGGCCGCGAGAAGAAGGCCGGGCGCGACTACACCGAGGCGCAGATGGAGTGGCTGCGGCCGATGAAGGACTGGGTGGCGAGCAACGTGGAACTGACGCTGGCCGATCTGCGCGAGGCCTCGGATTTCTCGTCCCGCGGCGGCACCGCGCGGGCGCGCGCGCTGTTCGGCGCGGAGCGGCTGCCGTCGCTGGTGGATGACCTGACCGACGCGCTGGTGGCGTGACGATGGATGCGCTGCTGTCGCGGGAGTTACCGCCCGGCTGGGCTGTTGCGTCGCTCGGCGACCTGATCGACGGCATCGAAGCCGGCAAGAACGTCGCCGCCATTGGCCGCCCGCCCGAGAATGGCGAAACCGGCATCGTGAAGGTGAGCGCCGTCACCTGGGGCGAGTTCGATGAGGACGAGAGCAAGGCACTGCACCCGGGCACCGAGATCGACCCGACGGACCTGATCCGCCCGGGCGATCTCCTCATCTCGCGTGCCAACACCATCGAGCTGGTCGGCGCCCCGGTCATTGTGAAGCAATTCCGGCGGCGCCTGGTGCTCAGCGACAAGGTGCTCCGCGTTCGCGTGGTCGAGAGCTTCGACCGCTGGCTCGAGTTGTTTCTCAAGTCGCATTTCGGCCGCACGCAGATCGAGCAGTATGCGACGGGCGCGCAGCTTTCCATGCGCAATATCTCTCAGGAGAACCTGCGACGCATTGCGGTGCCTGTCGCGCCGCGAGCCGAGCAGGACCGTATCGTCGCCGCGGTGAACGCGCTGTTCGAGGAGGTGGAGGCCGGCGAAGCCGCGCTGGCTCGGGCGCGCGAGGGCCTGACGCGGTTCCGCGCCAGCCTCCTCCACGCCGCCAGCACTGGCGCCCTCACTGCCGACTGGCGCACCGCAAACCCGACGAATGAGACAGCCGACGATCTGCTGGCGGAGATCATGGAGGCACGTGGCGAAATCATCGGCAGGCGCGGGCGGTCCCTGCTGCAACCCGACTTGTCGAACGAACCCGACCTCCCACCAGGATGGCGCTGGGCATCGGTCGATCAGGTGACCAATTTCCTGGGCAATGGCCTTGCCCGCGCGCCTGATGGTGACACCACGGACTTTCGCATTCTCCGCATCTCGGCGGTGCGCCCGCTCAAGGTGGATTAAGGAGAACATCGCTTCTACCGCCCCCTGCCAGGAGAAATCCTGGCTGGCGCAACGACGCAGCGTCACGATCTGCTGTTCACGCGCTATTCCGGCTCGGAGCAGTATGTCGGTGTCTGCGGGATGGTGCGCTTCGAGGAGCCGACACTGTTTCCCGACAAGGTGATGTGTGCCCGACCGCTTCCCGGTTTCGCCGACCTCGCTGAGTACCTGGAGATCGCGCTCAACGCAGGGCCAAGCCGCGCTTACATCGCACGGAACATCCGGACGACTGCGGGCCAAAAGGGCATAGCGGGATCGTCGATCCGGGCGTGCCCCGTGCCGCTCCCGCCGCGCAGCGAGTTGGCCGCCATCATCGCTGCGGTTCGCGAAGCACAGGCGGAGGCCACTGCTCTCCCGCCTGACGCCTTCGCGGACCAACTGCGCCAATCCATCCTCCACGCCGCCTTCACCGGCCGCCTCGTCCCCCAGGACCCGGCCGACGAGCCCGCCGCCGCCCTGCTCGCGCGCCTCCGCGCCACGCCGGCCGCTGCACGTCGCCCCCGCGCGCGCCGCACCGCCACGCAGCCCGACCTGATCGGGATACCGGCATGAGCGAGACCGAGAACGTCCTGACCGCGAAGGTCTGGAACCTCGCCCATGTCATGAACAACGCCGGCGTCGGCTCCGGCGACTATGTGGAGCAGGTCACCTACCTGCTCTTCCTCAAGCTCGACGCGGAGCGGGAGGAAGACGGCCTGCCCTCCCTGCTGCCGGAGGAGTGCCGCTGGGCGCGCCTCGCCGCGCTCTCCGGCCGCGAGCTTGCGCAGCACTACGCCCGCACGCTGGAAACGCTGGCCGGCCAGCCCGGCCTCGTCGGCACCATCTACACCCGCGCCCGCAACACCATCGAGGAACCGGCACATCTGCACCGCCTGGTGCGCATGATCGGCGCGGAGAGCTGGTCGGGCTTCGGCGTGGACGTGAAGGGCGCGATCTACGAAAGCCTGCTGGAGCGCACCGCCTCCGACACCAAGTCCGGCGCCGGCCAGTATTTCACCCCGCGTCCCGTCATCCAGGCCTGCGTCGAGGTGGTGGACCCCAGGCCCGGCCGGACCATCTGCGACCCCGCCTGCGGGACCGCCGGCTTCCTCCTCGCCGCCTTTGAGCACATGCGCCAGAAGCCCGAGGCGCGCGACCGCGAGACAGGGCGCAAGATGCGGGAGGAAGGCTTCACCGGCTACGACATCGTCGCCGGCGTCGCGCGGCTCGCCGCCATGAACCTCTACCTGCATGGCCTCGGCCGCGCCGACGTCACGCCGATCCACCGCGCCGACGCGCTGCTGGCCGATCCGGGCCGGCGCTGGGACGTGATCCTGACAAACCCGCCCTTCGGCCGCCGCCAGTCCATCCAGGTCTTCACCGGCGACGGCGAGGCGGAGACAGAGCGCGAGGACTACCAGCGCCCCGACTTCAACGTCACCACCGGCAACAAGCAGCTCAACTTCGTCCAGCACATCATGACTGTGCTGGCGCCGGGCGGCGTCGCCGCCGTGGTGCTGCCCGACAACGTGCTGTTCGAGGGCGGCGCCGGCGAGAAGATCCGCCGCCGCCTGCTGGACGAATTCGAGTGCCACACCCTGCTGCGCCTGCCGACCGGCATCTTCTACCGCCAGGGCGTGAAGGCGAACGTGCTGTTCTTCGAGGCGCGGCCGCGCCGCAAGGAGCCTTGGACAGAGGCCCTGTGGGTCTACGACCTCCGCACCAACAAGCGCTTCACCTTGAAGGAACGCCCGCTGCGCGACGCCGACATGTCGGAATTCGTGAGCGTGGCGAAGCTTTCCGACCGCGGGAAGCGGCAGGAGACCGAGCGCTTCAAGCGCTTCACCTACGCCGAGTTGGCCGCTCGCGAGAAGCTGGACCTGAACCTGACCTGGCTGCGCGAGGAAGGCGCCACCGACCCCGCCAGCCTGCCCCCGCCCGCGGAGATTGCGGCGAGCATCGCCGAGGATCTGGAGGCGGCGCTCGCGCGTTTCCGCGCGGTCGCAGCACGGCTTGGTTGACCCCTGGAGTTTCGATCGAAACAGCCACACCGGCAGCCATCCGCCATAAGCCAATTCGGATCGTCGGACCCCTATGCCACCCCGACCCTCCTTGTCCGAAATTGGAACCGGCATGGTGTCAATCGACTTAGTAGGTGAGGCACCAGCAGAGCAGTGAGATTCCTGTGTGACGCCGAGGCAGCTGAGTATGCCGGTGGGGTCAACCGGGAGACCCTGCCATGCCGAGGAAGCCAATCGTTAGGACGCCGAAAAGCAAGCCTGCCGTCGTCGATGATACACTCGATCCGCTGCTGAGCCAGGACGGCAGGGCTGCGCTCCAGGCGCTCCGGGACGCCGCCACGGAACTGAACAACGCCACCGACGCGGGCCACCACGCCCGGCAGCGCATCGATGTCGGTCTGACGCGCGCTGCCAGGTCGGTGGTGCAAGCCTGTTCCTCCCTGGCGGCAGCCGACATCGAAACGCTCCGCTCTCATGCGAGAACAGCAGGCCTGACGAAAAAGAGTTCCACGGGCCGCGCCTATGCGATGATGCGCATTGCCTGCGGCACGTCGCTGTCCGTTTCGATGGTGTCACGGGCGGCGAAGCTGTGCGACTATATCCTGGACCAGGGGCTTACCCTGGATTCCATCCTGCCGGAGCGATCGCCCTTTTGGCGGGTGTTTGAGCTCCACTGCGGGAAGCAGCGCTCGGCGGCGACCGGTGATCGCGTGGCCGTTTTGATGACTCCGGACCTGTCCACGCGCCTGCGCGGCGGCGAAGTGCTCACGGTAACCATGACTTGGAACAAGGCTGCGAAGTACGCGACTGCGAACGTGTACGCGTCCGTATCCGCTGGGGAAGCCCTGCCGCTGGCTGCCGCAGCAGTTCCGTCGTTGATGATCGCGTACGAGGTTGCTGTTGCGGATGCACCCCAGATCCCGGATCCAGCTCTGGTTTCGACGGAGACCTTTCCGGCAACGGAGACCGCGCCAGTTCAGGCTGAACTCGGTCGCGAGCTTGACGCTCATCAGCCAGTGGACGACGAGGTGCCCTGCTTTGTCTTCTTTGCACAGAACCTGAAGACCGAAAATCCAGGTGCCCTTGCAAAGCTGAATAATGCCGGCGCCTGGTGCAAGATCGCCCTGAACGGCAAGCAACGGACTGTGTGGCGAGGTCGCGTTAATGCGACGATCCGCCTGATCATCGATGCCTGCCGCGGGCAGCAGGTCGTCCCCGATCGGCTACTTACATGACCGCCGCGGCCTTCATTCGCATCGAGAGTTTCGCGCGTGTTGCCACCACGCAGCCCGGCAGGGCTGGTGCGCAACCGGGACGCCACAAGCGCACTTGGACCGTGGACGACGTCATCGGGGAACTCACACGACGACCTGGCAACATTCCCCACATCGATGTGCCCGAACCGCCTGTGCTTCTGATGGGACGACCTGCGGAGGAAGTCGGTGCAGAAGCTGCAGCAATGGCGGCGAGAGGCCGAGATCTGCGCGGGCGCTGCGTGAAGAAGGATGCGAAGATTCTCACTTGCATCGTTGCGTCTTGGCACGAGCCCTGGGCGGAAGTCAGACTCTCTCGAGCCAACACAGAGCGCCTCGACCGATGGTGCAACCTGACGGTCGACTTCGTCAGGAAGGAGTTTGGTGACCGCCTTGCCTGCGCTGTTCTTCACACCGACGAAGGGCGCCCGAATATACATCTGCTCCTTCTACCCTCGCTCACCAAGGTGACGCTTCCGACGGGTGACGAAATCGAGCACTTCAGTATTCTGCCCGTTGATCCCCTGCGCGCCGCGGCGAAGGCTGCCAAGCGAGAGTCAGGCGGAAACGGTCGGGAAGCCGCCGCCCGCGCCGCATCCGCTTTCCAAAATCGATACGTACGCGATGTCGGTTACCAGTGCGGCCTGACACGGGGCGACGGAAGCGCCGGGCCAAGGCAGTCCCGCACGGAAGCGTTGTTCCAGCGACGGGTTAGGGAAGAGACCGCCACCCTCACCGCCGAGATTTCCCGACTGGACGCGGAGGTCCGTCGTCTCGGCCAAGCCGCCGTAATCGATGCTGCAGAGAAGCGGGCAGCGAGCGCGCGATATGGTCCAAACGGTCGCAGTCGCGCCGCGAAGCTGACCGATAATGTCCGACTGGCTGCGATCCTCCGCATCCCCGACGGGCACTTCATACACCGGATCAGCGACGACGGTACCATCAAGCATGACGAGTTGGACGGGCGCCCGGGTGTCGAGCCTCGTTTCAGCAAGAGTCTGCATGGACGGCTCGAAGCCGCGCGCGGCGACGAGGCCGCCATCGGCGCGTATCGCGACGCTCTGGGCCACAGTGCATCAACACGTCAGGAGGCGGAACAAAGCCTCGATGCGGCTCGACAAGATGTGGCAAGACTGACTGCCGCGATCGAAACGCAAAGCAAACAACTAAAAAGGGAGTCGGATCGCGCGGAACTTGCCATCCGCAAGCAAAATGAAGAGTCTGCGAAGCGACGATCGGTTGAAACCGAGCTCGAGAGTCTGCGGCACGCGTTTGAGGCAGTGACGGCGGACCTGGCGGAGGCGCACCGTGGATGGAGGCGAGATCGCCAAATTCAGGAACTTGTCTTCCGGCAGCTTTCGGACGTTTCAAAAGAAGCGGATGGGGCGAAGGCAGCTGAGGAAGTAGTCCGGCAGACGCACGCGACACAGCAGCGCGTTATGGTCGAGGCGATGGCCAAAGCGGACGCGAGGGTCGAACAGCTGGAGAAGCAGCTTGGCGACCTTCGCGCACGGACGCCAATTTCAACCGTCATCTCACCCGTAGCTTTTGCGCTGAAGGCCGACAGAGTATCGGGCCAGCCGGCATCACCGGCGAAGCCATTCCTGGATAAGGGCCTTGGTGCAGGATTGAGGACCACGATCGTCGATGCCCCCGGCCCAATCGTTCCATCCACGGTAATTTCTCGGCCGCTTGCCGATGTCGACCTGATTCTCGGGCGCATCAGTGACGTGATCCAGTCAGCTGTCGCGTCGGGACAGGTCCCGGCGATCAGCGTGGTTGCACCGGCCCTGCCTGACCTCGAACGGCATTCTCACCGACTGGGCATCGCGCTGCGGCTGATGGATGCGCGGACGGTCGCTGATGCCCAAGCCATCGATGCGCTCTTGGAGAAGCGCAACGAGATCAGCGAAGCCGTCGAGACAATGGCGGGCGCCGATAGAGGCTGGGCGGACGTCAGCCGTCGTGTCCGCGCCGCGCTAGCGCCGCGGGTTCTGCGGTCCGTTGAGCCGCGCTTGGGCGGCTCCAAGAACGACCCGGCGTCACGAGAGCCACCGCCGTCTCTAGCGCGTTTACCGATGAGCACACACGTTACCGAACGCTGACGACAGTGTACGCAGCGTCGAGGAGCAATGGAATGTCGTCTCATACCGTCGTAGGCTCAGCGGCTGTACAGGAATCCACGCCAGCTGTGGCCCGTGTCATCCAGCGGGTTGTCCAAGCTCTCACGACGCTCATCGATGGGGCGATGATCGTCGAAGATCGATGGTCTGGGCCACTTGTCGGCCTTGAATCGAACGGCGTGAACATACTCGCTGCTGTCGAGCACCTTAGCCAATGCAGAGGTGCCGATGATGTGTTCGAACAAGCCTATAGGCGGATGCGAAGGGCCATCGCGGCCTTGGAAGAGTCGGCAGACGAGCTTCTTGCCGCAGCCGAGGCTGGACAGTTGTCCCTTGCCGATATCGATCAAATCCTACGACTTCGAAACGCAGCAATGGCGGCAACGAACGAACGGGTGGGCGCCTTGTTGATCTCTCGGCAGATACAGCCGGTCGAGAAGCAACTCCGACACCTCATCCCATTTGCGTTGTCGCGGGGTGAGGCACGTCGGTGGCGCGTGCGGCGAAGGCTCGCATCAGCCCGGCTGCAAGCGGCAAGCGGGAGGCTTTTGGCGCGTACACATTCAGATGAGCGCGGCGCTAGTGGCGACGTGGTGCGAACGCCTGTACTGAAGCAAGAAGGAAAATGAGGATGACGTCGCCAGTGATCGAGATAGATGATCGAATACCTTCATCATGCCTGGAATGCCGCTACTTTGACGACGATCCGGAAGCGAAAGATTCGGCCGAGATGTCCGACCGTAGAACGGGTCTTTGCCGACGCTCTCCACCGATAGCGACTGAGCCTCCTGATCGAGATCGTAGGATCCGAGGCGGTTGGCTTACCGTTCGCGTAACGGACTGGTGCGGCGCCGGCAGCACCGGAATTCGTGGGACAACTTGATCGCGAGGGCCGCGCGGCACCGCAGCTGGAATGCTCGACCCGATGGCGAGCGACAGCTGATCCAACCCAGTGGATACCAAGTCGAATTGGCGTTTTTTTGCAACATACGTGACGTGGATCGTTGGGTCGGTGGCGAGCTATGGCGATGTAAGTTGCGGTTTCGAGGCGCGCTGAAAGTCGAAGCAGACGTGAGGCACCGATGCGCCTCAGGAATAGACTGAAATTCGATTATGCCTTGGGCACACGGCGCGCCGGACGAAGGACGCCTCGGTCTCAGGAGCAACGATGATGCAGCGACGAACCCCTGTAGGCGCTGGCAAGGTGCACACCCGGGACGAGAGCGACCGGCGTGAGGTGCGCGCGGTTGTGCGCGCTGAGATACATGTACTCGAAGCGCCCGGCTTCCTGACTTCGGCGAGGGCCGAGAGGGACACCGCAGCGATCGAGGCAGATCGGAATGCCTCGGCCGCACTGCTTCTGTTCGCACGATCGATGGGTCGCTCGGCAGCGCGGAAGCGTTTCGGGATCGGACGCGGCATGTCGCGGCCAGCCACGATCGTCTGGCTGGGCGTGCTGGCATTGATGGCGTCCTTTGTGATCCTGTCGACTTGGTAAACAGCGAGCATCCCATGCAGATCGACAGTGCCCCATCATCGCAAGCGACACGCTGCATCATCTATGCACGCTACTCGTCCGAGTCTCAGAAAGATACCTCGATCGAGGATCAGCTGCGGACCTGTCAAGTGCACGCCAGGAATCTTGGCTGGCTCGTTATTGCTGAAATCTTCGATCGTGCGGTCAGCGGAAGCACCGACCAGCGGGACGGCTACCGACAACTCCTGCAGGCTTGCCGCAGCGGCGTCGTGGACGTCGTTTTGGCCGAGGGGTTGGACCGATTGTCGCGAGACCAGGAGCACGTCGCGGCGCTATTCAAGGAGGCCAACTACAGAAGGGTGAGAGTTGTCACGCTCGCCGAAGGCGAGATCAACGAGATGCACATCGGCCTCAAGGGGACGATGAACGCCTTGTTCCTGAAAGACCTCGCGCGAAAGGTGGTGCGCGGCATGGAAGGGCAGGTGATCAAGGGCAAGAGCGGTGGTGGGCTGCCATATGGCTACCGAGTTGTGCGGAGCTTCGACGAACGGGGCAACGTCATCACCGGCGAGCGCGAGATTGATGCCATACAGGCCGACGTCATTCGGCGAGTGTTCCGGGAGTATGTCGCAGGTCTCTCACCCCGGCGGATCGCTAAGCGGTTGAACGAGGAGGGCATCCCGGGTCCTCGTAAAGGCGGATGGACCGCCAGCATGCTGCTCGGCAACGAACAGCGCGGGCTCGGCCTGTTACGCAACGCCCTATACAGCGGCGTCCTGGTTTGGAACCGGCAGGCATTTGTCCGCGACCCTCATACCGGCAAGCGGCAATCGCGGCCCAATCCGCCGGAGATCTGGATCCGCTGTGAGGTTCCAGCCCTTCGGGTCGTCGACGCGGAACTCTGGGTCGCCGCGCAGGAGCGCTTGGCTGCATCTCGGCGCGCCACGCTCGCCCCTCGCCAGGATCGTACCAGCGCAGGCGCTGCCCTGGCGGCATTGCGGCGTCCGCCTAGCCTGCTGTCCGGGCTGGTCCGCTGCGGGCTCTGCGGTGGAAACTACGCCGTGGCTGCCCAGGAGCGGCGGCTCCGTTGCACGAACAACAAGGAACGCGGCACCTGCACAAACAACCGGTCAGTGCGGGAGCATGATCTCGAGGATCGGGTCTTCGCCGCGTTTCGCGAGCGCCTCTTGTCCGTCGATATGGTGGAGGCCTTCGTCGCGGCCTATCGCGCCGAGGCACAGGAATGGCTGCGGCGGCAGAACGCCGAGCGTCGGCGGCTTGGCGCCGAGCAACAGACGGTGGTCGGGCGGATCCGACGCATCATGGACGCGATCGCCGCCGTGGGTCATTCGAAAGCCCTGCTGGAGGAACTGGCGACCCTTGAAGCCCGTCAGGCGCAGCTCGAGGCCGACGCGCAGGCCGCTGAGCGGCCGCTTGAGGTGCCGGACCTCGACCCGGACCTCACGGACCTTTACCGCCGGCGCGTCGAAGACCTGAGATCGGCGCTGGCCGACCCGGAAACGACTGCCGCAGCTCGGGAGGCGCTGCGGGCCCTGTTAGTGGCGATCACAATCAGCCCCCCGCCCGAGCCGCGCGGCAAGGTCCTGGTTGCCCTGGAGGGATGTCTGGAACCGCTTTCCCGCGCCGGCCAAATCGGCCCCGGAAAGACAGGTATAGTATCGTTGGTAGCGGCGAGCGGACTTGAACCGCTGACCCCGGCATTATGAGTGCCGTGCTCTAACCAGCTGAGCTACGCCGCCCCAAGCGTCGCGGGCACCACGAAGGCGTCCGCCGAGGGCCCGCGACTTACGCCGCGGCCCCCTCGCTGTCAATCGCCGCCGCGCGCAGGAATCCGCCGCCCAGCACGCGGTCGCCGTCATAGACGACGCAGGCTTGGCCTGGCGCAGCGATGTTCGGCTCCTCCAGCGTCACGCGCAGCACGCCCTGCGTAGCGTCCCAACGCATGATGCCAGGCCGCGGCGCCTCCCGCCCTCGCAGCTTCACCTGGACGGCCCTGGGGCCCGCCGGCGGCGTGCTGAGCCAGTTCACCTCGCCTGCCACCACCTCCGCCTGCGGCAGGGCCGCGCGGGGGCCGACGACGACGCGCCGGCGCGGCGCATCGATGGCGGCGACGTAGAGACGTTCCTGCGTCCCGCCGACGCCGATGCCCCGGCCCTGCCCCACCGTGAAACGCCCGATGCCCTCATGCCGCCCCAGCACGCGGCCGGAGAGGTCGACGATCTCGCCGCCCTCCGCCGTCTCGGGGCGCAGCTTGGCCACCAGCCGGTCGTAGCGGCCTTCGGGGACGAAGCAGATGTCCTGGCTGTCCGGCTTCTGCGCAACCGCCAGTCCAAGCCGCTCCGCCACCGCGCGCACCGCCGCCTTGTCCGGCATGTCGCCGAGGGGGAAGCGGGCGAAATCCAGCTGCGCCTGCGTCGTCGCGAACAGGAAGTAGGACTGGTCCCGCGCGGGATCGACGGCGCGGTGGAGTTCAGCCCCGTCGGGGCCCTCCACGCGGCGGGCGTAGTGGCCGGTCGCCATCGCCTCGCAGCCGAGGTCGCGGGCCATCTCCACCAGATCCTGGAACTTCACGGTCTGGTTGCAGCGCACGCAGGGGATCGGCGTCTCGCCGCGGGCATAGGTGGCGGCGAAATCGTCGATGACGGCGGCGCGGAAGCGCGCCTCCCGATCCAGCACGTAGTGCGGGATGTCGAGCGCATCGGCCACGCGCCGCGCATCATGGATGTCCTGCCCCGCGCAGCAGGCGCCCTTCTTCTGCACGGCGGCGCCGTGGTCGTAGAGCTGCAGCGTGGCGCCGATGACCTCGTGCCCCGCCTCCTTCATCAGGGCTGCGACGACGCTGCTGTCCACGCCCCCGGACATGGCGACCAGGATGCGCATCAGGCGGCGTCCAGGCCCTGCTGCCAGAAGCGGGCTTCCAGGCGGGCGGCTTCGGCAAAGGTGGCGGAGAGCGTCCGGAACCGCGCCGCGCCGCCATGGCTCTCGCCCAGCGCATCGATCCGCGCAGCGGCCGCCCGCGCCATGGCCTGGTAGGAATCGCTGCTGTAGCTGTCGATCCAGGACTGGTAGGGATTTCCTTCAACCCGCCGGTTCGGGTCGGCCAGGATGCGGAGTGCGACCTCGGCGTAGCCGACCGTGCAGGGCGCCAGCGCCACCTCCAGGTCCAGGATGTCCCCGGCCAGGCCGCGATCGATCACGTAGCGGGTGTAGCTGACCGTCTCCGCGCTTTCGGGCGTGCCGCGCACCACCGCCTCCGGGATCCCCCACTCCGCGCAATAGGTCAGGTGCAGGGAGGTCTCGGCCAGGATCGCCCCGATGGAGGCGGTCTTCTCCCGCATCGCCTCGATGCTCTCCGCCTTGAAGACGGCGAGTGCCTTGGCGCGCGCGAAGTGGATCAGGAAGAGGTAGTCCTGGATCAGGTAGGTGCGGAAGGCCGCCAGAGGCAGCGTGCCGTCCGACAGGCCCTGCACGAAGGGATGCCAGGTATAGGCGACCCATTCGGCCGCGCAGCCATCGCGCAGCCGGCGATAGAGCCCGCCCTCGCTGCCGAAATCATGGCCCCCAGCGGGGATCCACGCCGGGGTGCCCATGACCTGCCCCTGCCCTCAGCCGCCGGCGTTGCGCGTGCCGGCGGGCAGCTTGACCACCAGACCGTCCAGCGCGTCGGTCATGATGATCTGGCAGCCGAGGCGCGACGTCTCCTGCAGGTCGAAGGCCAGGTCGAGCATGTCCTCCTCGTCCTCGGTCGCCTCGGTCAGCTTGCCGTACCAGGACCCGTCCACGATGACGTGGCAGGTGGAGCAGGCGAGGCTGCCCTCGCAGGCGCCCTCGATATCCACGCCGTGCTTGTGCGCGATCTCGAGCACGGACAGGCCGAGGGGGGCGTCCACCTCCTTCTTGTTCCCGTCGCGCTCGATGAAGGTCATCTTCGGCATGTCAGGCCCTTATTCCGCCGCGCTCGCCGGGCGGGTGTCCCGCTCGGCCGCCAGCTTGTCCGGTGCTTCGGTTGATTGCATGGCCCTGTGCCAGGCGCCGGCCAGCGCCCTTGCCGCAAGGTCCACTTCCGCGGGCGACGTAAAGCGACCGATGCCGATGCGCAAGGTGGAACGCGCCCGTGCCTCCTCGACACCGAGCGCCTTCAGCACATAGGAGGTCTCGACCTCCGCCGAGGAACAGGCCGAACCCGTGGAGACGCAGAGCTCCGGCGCCGCCGCCATGATCGCCTGGGCCGTGACGCCGCCGGGGAAACTGAGGGAGAGGTTGCCCGCAACCCGGCGCTCCATCGTCCCGTTCACCGCCACCCCCGGTACCGCGGCGGACAAGGCAGCCAGGAAGCGGTCCCGCTGCCCGGCGATGCGCCCGGAATCCAGCGCCCCCTCCAGCGCCGCGATCCGGCAAGCTTCCCCGAAGCCCACGATCAGCGGCGCCGGCAGGGTGCCCGACCGCAGCCCCCTTTCCTGCCCGCCGCCCGAGAAGAGCGGCGCGAGACGCACCCGCGGCCGCCGGCGGACATAGAGCGCCCCGATCCCCTTGGGCCCATAGACCTTGTGGCCCGAGAGGCTGACCAGGTCCGCACGGATCGCCTGGACATCGATCGCCACGCGTCCTGCCGCCTGCGCCGCATCGGTGTGGAACAGAGCCCCGTGGCGCTTCACCACCTCACCGATCGCGGCCAGATCCTGGGCCACACCGATCTCGTTGTTCACCGCCATGACGGAGACCAGCAGCGTCGGCGCCTCGGCCAGGGTGCTGTCCAGCAGGTCGAGGTCCAGCAGCCCATCCGGCCCGACCGGCAGCAGCACCGGCTCGAAGCCCTCCGCCACCAGGTCCTTCACGCTTTCCAGGACGCATTTGTGCTCGGTCACCGGCGTGACGATGCGCAGGCGCTCCGTGCCCTGCGTGCGGGCGAAGCGGGCCGCCCCCTTGATGGCCAGGTTGTTCGCCTCCGTGGCGCCGGAGGTGAACAGGATCTCCGCCGGTTCCGCCCCGATCAGCGCGGCGACGTGCCCGCGCGCCGCCTCCACCGCCGCCTCCGCCGCCAGGCCCATCCCATGCTCGACGGAGCCCGGATTGGCGAAGTTGTCCTCCCACCACGGCCGCATCGCCGCCAGCACCCGGGGGTCGACCGGCGTGGTGGCGTGGTTGTCGAGGTAGATGGGGCGGTTCGAACGGGTCATGGCGCCCCCTATGTGGCGGCGCCCGGGCCCTTGCGCGAGAGCCTTGCGCGCATGGCCGACCACGCCGCGAGGAAACGCTCCGCCGTATCCGGGGCCGCATCCCAGGGCAGGGAGACGCGGATGGCCGAACCGGCCGCCTCCCCCAGCCCCATCGCCGTCAGCACGTGGCTGGCCTTCACCTTGCCCGAGGAGCAGGCCGAGCCCGCGGAGACCTGCACCCCCGCCAGGTCGAGCGCGATCACCTGCGTCTCCGCCGCCACACCCGGCAGCACCAGGCTCGTGGTGTTCGGCAGCCGGGGCGCGCCGGCGCCCGCCACCGCCACGCCCGCGCCGGCCTCGATGGCGTCCCGCAGCGAGGCCAGATGCGCCGCGGCGGCGGGGTCGGCAGCCTCCGCGGCGGCGCCAAGGCCGGCGATGGCCGGCAATGCCTCCGTCCCACCACGCCTGCCGCGTTCCTGGCCCCCGCCCGCGATCAGGGCCGGCAGTTCGAGCCCCGGCCGCAGCAGCAGCGCGCCGGCCCCCTTCGGCCCGCCCAGCTTGTGGCCGGAGATCGCCAGGCTGTCCGCCGGCCCGAGCGCAAGCGGCACCCGCCCCGCCGCCTGGACGCCGTCCACATGCAGCAGGGCCCCCTGCGCCCGGCAGAGCCCGGCGGCCTGGTCCAGCGGGTGCAGCACCCCCGTCTCGTTGTTGGCGGCCATGAGGCAGACCAGGGCGGGCGGCCCCTCCGCCAGGGCGGCGGCCAGCGCCGCCAGGTCCAGCCTGCCATCGGCCAGCACCGGAAGCAGCGTGGCGCCGGGGGCCGCGGCCAGCACGGCGGGGTGTTCCGTGGCGCCCAGCAGCACGCGGCGGCCGCGACCCAGCGCGGCGATGGCCAGCGCATTGGCCTCCGTGCCCCCGCTGGTGAAGACGACCTCCGCAGGGCTGCCGCCGAAGCGCGCCGCCACCTGCTCCCGCGCCGTCTCCAGCACCCGCCGCGCCGCCCGCCCTGCGCCATGGACCGAGGAGGGATTGCCCACCAGGTCCAGCGCGCGGATCACCGCGGCGCGGGCCTCGGGCCGCAGGGGCTCCGTGGCATTGGCATCGAGGTAGAGGGCCATGACCGGCTCAGGAGGGCACTGCCGGCGCGATGGCGCGGCCCAGCACCCGGCCCTCGATCACATCCGCCAGCGTGACGCCCTCCAGGAACAGGCGGATCTGGTCGCCGAGTTCGGCCCAGAGGTCATGGGTCAGGCAGCGCTGGCCCGCCAGGCAGCCCGGCCCGCCCTCGTCGCAGCGCGTGGCGTGGATTGGCTCATCCACCGCCGCGACGATGTCGGCGATCGAGATCGCGCCCGCCCCCCGCGCCAGCCGGTAGCCCCCGCCCGGACCCCGGGTGGAGACGACCAAGCCGGCACGCCGCAGCGGCCCGAAGAGCTGTTCCAGATAGGCGAGGGAGAGGTGCTGCGCCTGCGCGATCTCCGCCAGGCTGACCTGGCCACGCGCCGCCTTGGCCTCCGCCGAGTCGTCTCGCGCCGCCAGTTCGACCATCGCCATCACGGCGTAGCGGCCCCGGGTGGAGAGTCTCATGTGTCACTCCCGCGCGGCGTGTTCCCGCACAGCACAAATCCCCCTGGGGGCGAGTGATGCTGTCCACTGTCCGGAACGTGAGGCGCCATCAGGCACCTCGGCAGCAGGAACATGCGGGCCATGCCATGAATCCGATATGAAACTTGCCCGCTCCTCACCTATATTCCGGCCACCCTGGGGCTCGGGAGCCCGCCTCGGGGTGTCCTCGGGCGCGGGCCTGCCGCGTCCACCAGAGCCAAGACCGGAGCCGGATGACCGCGACGACCCGTCGCCATCACGAGGCTATTGTTCCCGACCAACGCCGTCAACAATCGGCGTTGGACCCAGAAGGGGTCCCACCAGGGGCGGGGATGCCGAAGGATGAGGTCTGGCCCTGGGTCGTGCCTGAGGCGCGCCGCGGCGGCGGCGCGGGTGGTTCCCCAAACGGCCAGGTGGCGGGCAACGCGCAGCCCCGCCCCCGGTCATGGTGCGTGATGGACGGGTTGGGCTGAGGCCCGGACCATCGCGGACCCAACACGGACTGGATCGAAGGAACGATGCCCGAAGTCATGTTCGCCGGCCCCGACGGCCGGCTTGAGGGTCGTTATCACCATGCGAAGCAGGCCCATGCGCCGGTCGCGCTGATCCTGCACCCGCATCCGCTGCATGGCGGGACCATGAACAACCGGATCGTTCATGCCCTGTACCAACGGTTCCAGGCGATGGGGTTCTCCACCCTTCGCTTCAACTTCCGCGGCGTCGGCCGCAGCCAGGGCCGCTACGATGGCGGCATTGGGGAGATCTCGGACGCCGCGGCGGCGCTGGACTTCCTGCAGGCCGTGAACCCGAACGCCTCCTCCCTCTGGGTCGCGGGCTATTCCTTCGGGTCCTATGTCGGCATGCAGCTGCTGATGCGGCGGCCGGAGATGGGCGGCTTCGTCAGCGTCTCCGCCCCCGCCAGCCACTACGATTTCGGCTTCCTCGCCCCCTGCCCCTGCAACGGCCTGATGCTGCATGGCGCGGATGACGAGCTCGTGCCCGAAAGCTCCGTGCGCAAGCTTGTCGACAAGCTGAATACCCAGAAGGGCATCCGGATCGACTACCGCGTGATGCCGGGCGCCGGCCACATCTTCACGCCGCCCCAGGCGGAGCAGGTGGCGGATGCGGCGGAAGACCATGTGATGGGCGTGCTGAACCGCGGCCGCATGGCGCTCGCGGCCGACTGACCCGCCCAGGGTCATCGAGCCTTCCGGAACGGCGCGCGGCACCCCCGCGCGCCGTTTCGCGTTCTACAGCAGCGAACCCACCAGCCTGCCTCCTGGCAGCGGATACGGCGCGCCGGTCGTGCCCGGGAAGGTCAGCGGCAGGCCGCGCCAGACGCGGGCCGCCAGCACGCCGAAGGCCTGCGCCTCCAGCGCATCGCCATTCCAGCCCGCCACCTCCACCGCCCGCACCGGCTCCGCCAGCGCCGCACCCAGCGCCCGCATCATCGCGGGGTTGCGGCGCCCGCCCCCGGCGACCAGCCACTGCACCGGCGGCTCCGGGAAGTGCCGCGCGGCAGCCGCCACGCAGACGGCGGCGAAGGCCACCAGCGTGGCCGCGCCATCGGCAGGCGAGAGCGCGCCCGCGCCCGCTTCCCGCAGCGCGCGGTCGAAATCCAGCCGGTCCAGCGATTTGGGCGGCGGCGCCAGCAGCCAGGGATGGTCCAGCATATGGGCCATCACCCCGCCATCGACCTGGCCGGCCAGCGCCAGCCGGCCGTCGCGATCGAAGGCCTCCCCCGTATGCAGCCGCAACCAGTCATCCAGCGGGCCATTGGCGGGGCCGGTATCGAAGGCCACCAGCGTGCCATCCGCGCCGATCCAGGTGACGTTGGCCACGCCGCCGAGATTCAGCACCGCCAGCGGCTTCGGCAGGTCCCGCGCCATGGCGGCATGCACCACCGGCACCAGCGGCGCCCCCTGCCCGCCCGCCGCCACATCGGCGCTGCGGAAATCATGGGCGACGGTCATCCCCGTCTCCCGCGCCAGGCGCTGCGCATCCCCCACCTGCCAGGTGAAGCCGGCGGCATTCGTGCCGGGCCGCGCAGGCCTGTGCAGAATGGTCTGGCCGTGGAAGCCGATGACATCCGCGGGCCAGCCGATGGCGCGCACCGCCTCCACATGCCGGTCCGTCAGCCGCGCCACGCAGCCCTGGAGGAAGGGGTCCTCGGGCGACATCTCCGGTGCCCGGTCCAGCAACTGCCGCAGGTCACGCCGCAGCGACGGATCGTAGGGCAGGGTCAGCACCGGGCCCAGCCGGCCGATCGCCTCCCCATCCGTCTCCACCCAGGCGGCATCCACCCCATCGAGGGAGGTCCCGCTCATCAGCCCTATGGTTCGCAGCATCCCCCCAACGTGCTACGCCGCGCGCCGCCGGGAAAGACCCGGGCAGCCGATGACGGACGACCATGAGCATCACCAGCGACTTCCTGCGGATCGCCAAGGAACGCGGCTACATCCACCAGACCTCTGACGAGGCGGAGCTGGATGCCGCGCTGCGCAAGGGGGGTCTCACTGCCTATATCGGCTATGACTGCACCGCGGACAGCCTGCATGTCGGGCACCTGATGCCGACCATGCTGCTGCGGCTGCTGCAGAAGACCGGCGGCAAGCCCATCGCGCTGATCGGCGGCGGCACCACCAAGGTCGGCGACCCCTCCGGCAAGGATGAGGCGCGGCAGCTGCTGACCGACGAGATCATCGCCACCAACAAGCTCGGCATCCGCCGCACCTTCGAGGCGCTGCTCGATTTCGACGCCGGCGCGCTGATGCTCGACAATGCCGAATGGCTGGATGAGCTGCGCTACATCCCCTTCCTGCGCGACATCGGCCGCCATTTCAGCGTCAACCGGATGCTGACCATGGACAGCGTGCGGCTGCGCCTCGAACGCGAGCAGCCGCTCAGCTTCCTCGAATTCAACTACATGCTGCTGCAGTCCTACGACTTCTTGGAACTGCATCGCCGCCATGGGGCGGTGCTCCAGATGGGCGGGTCGGACCAGTGGGGCAACATCATCATGGGGGCGGAACTGATCCGCCGCGTGGCCGGTGGCCAGGCGCATGTGCTGACCACGCCGCTGCTGACCACGGCGTCGGGCGCCAAGATGGGCAAGACGGCGGCGGGCGCGGTGTGGCTGAACCCGGATCGCCTTTCCCCCTACGACTACTGGCAGTTCTGGCGGAACACGGAGGATGCAGATGTCGGCCGCTTCCTCGCGCTCTTCACCGAACTGCCCATGGAGGAAGTGCGCCGCCTCGGCGCGCTGGCCGGCGCCGAGATCAACGAGGCCAAGAAGATCCTGGCCACCGAGGCGACCGCCCTGCTGCATGGCCGCGCCGCCGCGGAGACCGCCGCCGAGACCGCCCGCCGCGCCTTCGAACAGGGCGAGGCGGCGGAGACGCTGCCGAGCCTGGCCACCAAACTGCCGGCCGGCATCATCGACCTGCTGGCGGAGGCGAAGCTCGTCGCCAGCAAGGGCGAGGCCCGGCGGCTGATGGCGCAGGGCGGCGTGCGGCTGAACGATGCGCCGGTGTCGGACGTCGCGGCGGTGGTGACGGAAGCCGATCTGCGTGACGGCGCGGCGAAGCTTTCGCTCGGCCGCAAGAAGCATCTGCTGGTCCGGCAGGCTTCGTGAGACTACTGCCGGTCTGGAACTCCCCGCAAAGCCGCTTCACCGTTTTGCGCGGACCCGGATCGGCGCCGGTCATCGACGGTTTCGCTGCGTTGCCGCGCCGCCGCCCTGGGCTAGGCGGGTTTCGATAGGGGCTCTTGGCCCGCTCTGCCGGTTCAACAGGGTTCCCGCTGGTGTTTGCGGAGGCGGCGCGCGTCGCGCCTCCGGCGGGCTCCGTATCCACAGCGAAATCCAGGCCTAGGATTTTTTGCCGCACACGGCGCTGCGGCGCCACCGTTTTTCGGCCTTGGCGTCGCCTTAATTTTTGTTCATCTGAGGGGCCATCAGCGGTGCTTCGGGAACCCCCGGGGCGCTGCCGTTCTTCAACCGCGCCGCGCATCACGCCGGCCGACAGGAACGACCTGCCATGCCCCGCGCCATCCTGGCTGGGCTGACGCTGCCCGCCAGCCGCCCCCTCTCCATTCCCCGCTGGTGGAGCGGCGTGGCGGCGGTCGCGCTGGGTTGTCTCGTCATTGCCGCGATCTACGGCCCCGGCATCCTCGCTCCCTGGCGCACCGGCTGGATGCTGGAAGGCACGATCGGACCCGACCCGGTGCAGTACTGGCTGGGCTGGACCTATTTCAGCCGCGCCCCCTGGTCCTGGCCGCCCGGCCTGAACCCGGATTGGGGGCTGGAGATCGGCTCCTCCATCTTCTACTCGGACTCCATCCCGCTGCTCGCCTTTGCCTTCAAGGCGCTGCGGCCGCTGATGGAGGTCTCCCAGTATTGGGGCCTCTGGCTCTATGCCTGCGGGGCCCTGCAGGCCTTGATGGCCTGGCGGATCATCGGCCTCTTCACGGCCGACCCGCTGGCGCGGTTGGCGGGGGCTGCGCTGTTCCTGGTCCAGCCGCTGATCCTGAACCGGCTGGGCGGTCATTTCGCCCTGGGCGGCCAGTTTCTCCTGTTGATGGCGCTGTATCTCTGCCTGACGCGAGAGCCCGCGGCTCGGCGGCTGGCGGGGTGGGCGGCGCTGGTGGGCGCTTCCTCCCTCATCCACGCCTATCTCCTGCCGATGGTCGCGGGGCTCTGGGCGACGGATCTGCTGGCCCGGGCGCTGCGCGATGGCCGCCGCCCGGCCTGGCTGGGCATGGAGGCGCTGGCCGTGCCCTTGATCGGCCTGTGCGGCCTGTGGCTGGCCGGTTTCTTCGTGCTGCAAAGTGGGCTCGGCGGCACCTGGGGCGGCTTCGGCCGCATGCAGCTCGACCTGCTGGCCCCCTTCGACCCCGGCGAATGGGGACGCTTCCTGCCGCAATTGCCGCGGGCGGACCATCTGGAGGCCGCCGATTCCTATCTTGGCCTCGGCGTGCTGCTGCTGCTGGCCGCTGGCCTGATCGCCTTCCTGGCGCGGCCGGGGATGCGGCCCGGATGGCCGTTGCTGGCCGGGCTTGCGGTCTTCATGGCGCTGGCCGTCACCCACCGCGTCTCGATCGGCGGGTGGGTGGTGACCGTCCTCGATCTGCCGGAGCGGGCCGTCAGCCTTGCCGATGCGCTGCGGGCCTCCGTCCGCTTCTTCTGGCCTGTCGCCTATGCCGCCATGGTCGGTGCGATCGCCGCGCTGGTGCATGCGCTGGGCGGGCGCCGGGCGGGCCTGGTCCTGGCGGGGCTGCTGGTGGTGCAGGTGGCGGACCTTCAGCCGGGCGTTGCGCGGTTGCACGGCTTCTTCCGCCCGGCGCCCGCGACCGCGCCGCTGCGCCTGGCCGATCCCTTCTGGACGCAGGCGACCGCGCGCTACGAGCGGATCCGCCTGGCGCCCACCGGGATGCAGGCCCGGCATTGGGAGGAAGTCGCCGTGCTGGCCGCGACGCGCGGCCTGCCTACCGATGCCGTCTACCTCGCGCGCCTGGATCCCGAGCGCGTGGCGGCGCTCAACGCCACCACCCTGGCGCGGCTTTCGACCGGGCGGCATGAGCGGGGCAGCCTCTACGTGCTGGGCGACAAGGATGCCCTGGCGGCCGCCTGGGCCGGGATGGACCCGACCCGCGACCTGCTGCGACAGGCCGATGGCATCTGGGTACTGGCCCCGGGCTGGCTCCAGCCGCTGGTCGCCGCCCACACTGGCGCGTCGCCGCCGCCCTGAGGTCCGATGCCCGACGAGACGCCGCCCGCATGCTTCACCACCGCCGGCGTGGCGCGCGGCATGATGCTCGCCTGGCCCCTGCTCCTCTCGACCGGGGCAGGCGGGCTCGCGATGGGCGCGGCCTGTCGCCAGGCGGGCATGTCGCTGCCGCTCGCCACGCTCTTCAGCGCCGGCGTCTATTCCGGCACGGCGCAGGCGCTGGCGCTGCAACTCTGGTCGGCCGTGCCGCCGCTGCTCGCCATCCTGCTGGCGGCGGGGGCGGTCAACCTCCGCTACCTCGTCATGGGGGCGCGGCTGGCCACGCTGTTCCCCGGCCTGCCCTGGCGTTCGATGCTACCGAGCCTCGCCATCTATGGTGACGCCACCTGGCTGATCGCGGCCGGCGAGGCCGAGCGGGGGCGGCCCGATGCCGGGATCCTCTTCGGCGCCAGCGCGGTGACGGTGGTGGGCTGGGTCGGCGGGACCGTCATCGGGCACGGCGCCGCCTTCTCGCTGGCCGGCCCCTGGGCGATGGCCGCGGCCTTCATCCCGCTGGGCTTCATCGTCGCCTATATCCCGGACCAGTGGCGAGGCCGCGCCACCGGGTTGCCCTGGGCGGCCTCCGCTGGCGTGGCGCTGCTGTCCCTGCCCTTCGTCGCGGCGCATTGGGCCATGCTCGCCGGCGGGGCGGCGGGGACGGCGATCGCGGTGCTGCGTGACGATGGCTGACCCCTGGCCCTGGCTGGTGGTGCTGGCGCTGGCGGCGCTGACCTTCTCCATGCGCGTCGGCGGCTGGCTGGCGGCGCGCGTCATGGGCGTCTCGCCGCTGATGGATCGCGTGCTGCGCGCGGCGCCGGGCAACCTGTTCATCGCGGTGGCCGCGGTCGCCATCCTGAAAGGCGGCGCGCCGATCGCGGCCGGCAGCATCGCGACGGTCGCTGCGATGCACCTGACCGGGCGGGAATGGGTGGCATTGCCGCTGGGGGCGGCGGCGGCGGCCGGGATAGGCTTGCTCGGACCCTGACGGTTTCGGAGGGGGGCGCCTGCGCGCCCCCCAATCCGGTCAGCCCGGCGCGCCGGGCGCGCGTGCCGGCGCCAGCCGCAGCGGCACCCAGCGCTGGCCCTGCGGCCCCTCGATCAGCAGCAGCGCCGTTGCCCGGTTCTGCCGGCGCAGCCGCTCGAGCCGCTCCTGCACTTCCTGCGGCGTGTTCACCCGCTCCTGCTGCACCTCGACGATCACGTCGCCGGGCCGCAGTTCACGCTCCGCCGCCGTGCTGCCCGGCGCCACTTCCGTGATTACCACGCCGCGGCTTTCCGCCCGCAGGCTGAAGCGCTCCCGCGCCTCCGGCGTGATCGGGCCGACGCGCAGGCCAAGGCCCGAGAGTTCCAGCGTCTGCGGCCGCGTGGCCGGCGCCGGCGTCGCCGCCGCCTGCTGCGCCTCGGAGGGCAGTTCGGCGACCGTCACCGTCACCGTCTGCTCACGCCCGTCTCGCCACACCACCACGGGCGCGGCGGTGCCGACATTGGTGTCGGCCACGATGCGCGGCAGGTTGCGCATCTCCCGCACCTCCTGCCCATTGAAGCGCAGGATCACGTCGCCGGCCTGGATGCCGCCGGCCGCGGCCGGGCCGCCTTCCTGCGCCCGCGCCACCAGCGCGCCGCGCGCACCGCCGCGGATGCCGAGGCTTTCCGCGATCTCGTCCGTCACCTGCTGAATGTTCACGCCGAGCCAACCGCGCCGCACCCGGCCCGCTTCGCGCAGCTGGTTCGCGATGTTGCGCGCCAGGTTGGAGGGGATGGAGAAGCCGATGCCGATCGACCCGCCGGACGGCGAGTAGATGGCCGTGTTGATGCCCACGACCTCGCCCGCCAGGTTGAACAGCGGGCCGCCGGAATTGCCGCGGTTGATGGCGGCATCCGTCTGGATGAAGTCGTCATAGAGGCCCTGGCGGATATCGCGGCCGCGCGCCGAGACGATGCCCGCGGTGACGGATCCGCCGAGCCCGAAGGGATTGCCGATAGCCAGCACCCAGTCGCCCACCAGCGCCGTGTCGCTGTCACCGAAGGAGACGGAGGGCAGGTCACGCTCCGGCTTCACGCGCAGCACGGCGATGTCCGTGCGCGGATCGGTGCCCACCAGTTCCGCGCGGAGCGTGGTGTTGTCCTGCAGCACCACATTGATCTCGTCCGCGCCATCGATGACGTGGTTGTTCGTCACCACGATGCCGGACGGGTCGATGATGAAGCCCGAGCCCAGGGATTGCGCGCGGCGCTGCGGCTGCTGCTGCGGCGGCTGGTTCGGACGGCCCTGCTGGCCGGGCGGGCGGTTGCGCTCCAGGAAGTCCCGGAAGAATTCCTCGAAGGGGCTGCCAGGCGGGGCCTGCGGCGTATCCGGCGCGTCAGGGCGCTGGGCACGGCCGGGCGAACCGGCCGCCTGGGTCGTCTGGATGTTCACGACCGCCGGCAGCAGCCGCTGCGCCAGCGGCGCGAAGGACGAAGGCGCGCCCGGCGGTGGGATCTGGGCGTGGGACGGCGAGGGCGACAGGGCCGCAAACGGCGCGGCGATGGCCGCGGCCATCAGGAGGGGGGCAAAGCGCACGGGCGGCACCTTCTTCTCAACGCTGGCGAACAGGGTGGGCGCGAAGGCCCGTCACGACAACATTGGCATGCGGGGCCGGTATCGGAAGCCCGCCGGCCGCCGCAAGTTGCATGGGGACCGGCGAGGGTTGGGGGCGGCCACGGCCAGCGCGGCCGCCCCCGTCACGCTGGTCAGGGTGCCACGGTCCCATTGGCCGGGGCCGGCACGGCCGCGGGGGCAGGCGCCGCCGCAGCCGCCGGGGCCGCCGGGGCAGGCGCCGGGGCCGCCGCGCCGCTGTTTCCGGCGTTGCCGCCGGCCGGCAGCGCCACCGGCATGCTCTCCCGGAAGAAGCGGAAGAACTCGCTGTCCGGCGACAGCAGCAGGCGCGTCTCACCCTCGCTGAAGGCCTCGCGATAGGCCTGCATGGTCCGGTAGAACTGGAAGAAGTTCGGGTCGCGCTGGAAGGCCTCCGCGAAGATGCGGATCGCCTCCTGCTCGCCCTGGCCCCGCAGGATGTCGGCCTGCGCCTGGCCTTCCGCCAGCAGCACGGTGCGTTCGCGGTCGGCGCCGGCGCGCACGCGCACCGCCACCTCGGCACCCTCGGCGCGGGCCTCGCGGGCCACGCGCTCACGCTCGGACTGCATGCGGTTGAGGATGGCCTGCGTGTTCTCCTCCGGCAGGTCGGCGCGCCGGATGCGGACATCCGTCACCTCGATGCCGAAGCGCCGCGCCTCCTCGTTCACCTGGCGGCGGATCTCCGTCATGATCCGCGCGCGGTCGGTGGACAGCACCGACAGCAGCGGCTCATTGCCAAGCACGCGGCGCAGCGCGGAGCTGACGATCGAGTTCAGCCGCCCCCGGATGCCCGCTTCCGCCGCACCGGCGGTCTGGAAGAACAGCAGCGGGTCGATCACGCGGTAGCGCGTGAAGCTGTCCACGATCAGCCGGCGCTGGTCGCCCAGGATCACCTCCTCGCCCGGCGCGTCGTAGTCCAGCAGGCGACGGTCGAAGGTGATGACGGAGTCGATGAAGGGCACCTTTGCATGCAGGCCCGGCTCGCGGATCACGCGAACGGGCTCGCCGAGTCGCGTGATCAGGACCTGCTGCGTCTGGTGCACCGTGAACAGGGTGGCGGATGCGATGACGAGGCCGATGGCCGCGACTACCGCGAGGATAAGGGCGCGGTTCATCGGGGCACTCCCGCCGGACGGTTGTTGCCGAAGCCCTGCGTCGGCGCAGGCTGGGGCGGCGGGGGTGGCTGGCGCGTCATCTGCTGGCTGCCAGCCGCGATGCCCCGCCCCTGCTCGCCCAGGTTCAGCAGCGGCACCACGCCCTGCAGTCGGTCATCCACCAGAACCTTCGGATTGCGCCGCAGGATCTCCTCCATGGTCTCCAGGTACATGCGCCGCACCGTCACGTCCTGTGCGGCCTGATAGGCCGTGAGAACGGAAATGAAGCGCCCCGCCTCGCCTCGGGCACGGGCCACCTGGCTTTCGCGGAAGCCCTCGGCCTCTTGCACCAGGCGCTCGGCCTCGCCGCGGGCGCGGGGGATGATGTCGTTGCGGTAGCTCTCGGCCTCGTTCCGCAGCCTCTCGCGGTCCGCATTGGCGCGCTGCACGTCGCGGAAGGCGTCGACGACGCTTGAAGGCGGGTCCACCTTCTGCAGCTGCACCTGCGCGACCTCGATGCCGGCACCGTACTGGTCCATGATGGTTTGGGTGCCGCGCAGCACATCGGCCTCGATCTGCGCGCGCGCCTCGGTCAGCGCCGGCTGGATCGGCGTGCGGCCGATCACTTCCCGCATCACGCTCTCGGCCGCGGACTTCACCGTGGCCTCGGGGTTCCGGGTGTTGAACAGGAAGGGCGCGACGTCGCGGATGCGCCAGAAGACGGCGAAGTCGATGTCGATGATGTTCTCGTCGCCCGTCAGCATCATGCTCTCCTCGAGCACGTCGCGGGACGGGACGGGACGCGCGACCTGCCCGCCATCGGCGGCCGCGCGGAAGCCGACATCGACGCGGTTGATGCGCGTTACGCGCGGCTTGGTGACGGATTCGACCGGCCAGGGGATGGCGTAGCCCCAGCCCGGCGGGGTGGTGCGGTTGAAGGCGCCGAAGCGCATCACGACGCCCTGCTCGTCCGGCTGCACGCGGTAGAAGCCCGATGCGGCCCAGATGCCGACCAGCACGACACCGACCAGCGCGAGCCCCATGCCGCCACCGCCGCGCGGCAGGAAGCGGCGCACCGTGTCCTGCGCCTGGCGGATGACGTCATCGAGGTCAGGCCCGCCACCGCGGCCACCGCCGCCGCCACCGCCCTGCCCCCCGCCCGAAGGCGGCTGCGGCGCCCCCCATGGCCCGCCTGGCCTGGGGTTCCCCCAGGGGCTGGGTCCGCCGCTGCTGTTCCACGCCATCGGGGTGTAGGCCTCCTCCAGTACGGGCAAACATGTGCCACGTCCCTTCCCGGCAAGGGAGGGGTGCAGCAATCGCGTCGTCGGTCCATATGGGGTGCCATATGGGGGCCGCGCCGGGTCGGTGCAGCCCGGCCTTCTCGGTGCCGGGCCAGACCGCACGGGCTTCCGCCGCACGAACACACGCGCGCCGGGGCCGACTTGGCCGGCGCGATATCGGATGGAACAGGGGGTTTTTCAAGCGATGGGCGAGATGCTGGAACAGGCGGTGCGCACCGCGCTGCGGTCGGTGCGCGACCCCGTCACCGGCCAGGACGTGGTCAGCGCCGGCATGGTGGACGGGCTGGCGGTGAAGGCAGGCATGGTCCAGTTCGCGCTCCAGGTCCCGCGGGAACGGGCGCGGGAGAGCGAACCGCTGCGCGCCGCGGCCGAACGCGCGGTCGCCGCCGTCCCCGGCGTGCTCTCCGCCACCGTCGTCCTGACGGCCCATCGGACGGAACCCGCCAAACCCACCCCGCATGCCCACGGCCCCGCCGCAAAGACGCCTCCTGGCCAGGGCGCGATGCTGCTGCCCGACGTCGGCGCCATCATCGCCGTCGCCTCCGGCAAGGGCGGCGTCGGCAAGTCCACCACCGCCGTGAACCTGGCCGTGGCGCTGGCGATGCAGGGGCTGCGCGTCGGGCTGCTGGATGCCGACATCTACGGCCCCTCGCTCCCCCAGATGCTCGGCACCCATGAACGCCCGCGCGCCGAGGGGCAGAGCATCATCCCGCTCAGCCGCTGGGGGCTGAAGGCCATGTCGATCGGCTTCCTGGTGGAGCAGGAGACGCCGATGATCTGGCGCGGCCCCATGGTGATGGGCGCGCTGGAACAGCTGATGGGCCAGGTCGCCTGGGGTGCGCTCGACGTCATGGTGGTGGACATGCCGCCCGGCACCGGCGACGCGCAGCTGACGATGAGCCAGCGCGTGCCCCTCGCCGGCGCCGTCATCGTCTCCACGCCGCAGGACGTGGCCCTGATCGATGCGCGCCGCGGCGTCCGGATGTTCGAGAAGGTGAACGTCCCCGTCCTCGGCCTGATCGAGAACATGAGCTTCTTCTGCTGCCCGAATTGCGGCCACCGCACCGATATCTTCGGCCATGGCGGGGCGGAGGCGGAGGCCAAGCGACTCGGCGTCGAATTCCTCGGCGGCCTGCCGCTGAAGCTCGCGATCCGCGAACTGGCCGATGCCGGCACGCCGATCGTCGCCGCGCGGCCCGATTCGGAGGAGGCCGCCGCTTATCAGCGCATCGCGTCCCGGCTGCGGGAGAAGCTGGCCGAGCGCGCGGGCGCGGGGCCGAGGATCGTCATCGACTAGCGAGCAGCGCGTCCGTCTCGGCCGCCGTCGGCATGGAACTGGCGGCGCCCGGGCGGGTGCAGGCGATGGCGGCCGCAGCCGAGGCGCGCCGCATCGCCGCATCCAGCGGCAGGCCGCGATCCATGGCGGAAGCCAGCACGCCGCACCAGCAATCCCCCGCCCCCGTCGTGTCCACCGGCCTCACCGGGAAGGCGGGGTAGCGATACATGCCTGTGGCCGTCGCGGCCGTGACGCCCGACCCGCCCATGGTCAGCGCCACGTCGGTGCCGAGCGCCGCGCGGATCGCCGCCGCATCCGGCGCGGTGCCGAGCCGGCGCGCGACCATCATCGCCTCATGCTCATTCACCACCAGCAGGTCGAGCGCGGCCAGGATGTCCCGCGGCAGGTCGGCGGTCGCCGGCGCCAGGTTCAGGATCACCCGGGCACCCCGCGCCCGCCCCCGCATCACCGCAACCGCGACCTCGGCCGGCGGAACCTCCATCTGCAGCAGCAGCACGGCGCCGGGCCGCAGCATCGTGTCCTCGATCTGCTGGGCGCTGGCCAGCAGATTGGCCCCGCTGCCGACCGCGATCAGGTTGGCGCCGTCGGGCCCGACGCAGACCGCCGCGCAGGCCGTCGGCGCCTTCACGGTGGCGAGGCGGGAGAGGTCGACCCCCGCCCCCCGTACGCCGGACAGCGCGACATCCGCCATGGCATCCGCGCCGACCGCGCCGACGAAGACCGTCCTCGCCCCGTCCCGCGCCGCCGCCACCGCCTGGTTCGCCCCCTTGCCCCCGGGCAGCGCCCGGTAGCCCGGCCCGAGCACGGTCACCCCGGGGCTCGGCAGTTCCGGCAGGTTGAACACCAGGTCCGCCGTGACGGAGCCGAAGACGATGACGGTCATGGGGCGAACATGCCCCCCGCCCGCGCCTTGGCATAGAGCAGGTCGATCAGCGCCTCGAAGGCGGGCGCGACCTCCCGCGCCGGGTTCATCCGGCCATGCGTCTGCGCTTCCCTGATTCCGGCATGGCGCCAATGCCCGGTGCCGATCACCCCCTGCATCATCCCCTGTGCGCGGTCGCAGGCCATGGCGAAGCGGGCCGCCTTCGTCTCGCCCTCCTCGAACTCCTCCCACAACGCGCGCAGCCTGCCGCCGAGGTCCGGCGGCAGCACGCCGAAGACCACATCCGCCGCCGCGCGCTCCCGCGCCGCCTGCGTCAGCAGATGCGCCTCGTCATAGGCGAAGGTGTCGCCGGCCTCGATCTCCACCAGGTCATGCGCCGCGATCATCGCGAGCACATGGCCGAGGTCGGGCGGATCCTCGACCTCCCCATGCAGCAGCACGGCGACCAGAGCGACGTTCCAGCAATGCTCGGCGCTGTTCTCGTTGCGGTCGGTGCCGTCCGGCCCGCGGGTGCGGCCACGCCGCTCCACATGCTTCAGGCGATCGGCCAACGCCATGAAGTCCAGCAGGGCCGCGGTGCGGTCGGGGGTCATGACTTCGTCCTCAACGGGGTGCGGTCCAGCGGCCGAGCAGGAAGCCGAACAGCACGGCGCCGCCCAGCAGGGCCACCACCTCCCCGAACAGCGCATGCGCCACCGGCAGGCCGATGGTCACCAGCGTCACCAGCAGCGCCACCTTCCACCAGCGCTGCACCCAGTCCCAGCGCCCGGCACCGCCGCGGCCGGAGGCCTTGCCCCGCGGCTTCGCGCCCCGCTTCGCGCTCGCGCTACTCGCCACGTCCCAATGTTTCCATCAGCTCGCGCCATTCGCGCTTGGAGAGGCCCGACCCCGCCTGCTCCACCGCCTCCCCCGTCAGCATCCGCCGCAGGATCGCCAGCATCTGGGCGGACAGCGTGACCGCGCCGAGGCGATAATCCTTGAAGGCCCCGGCCGCCATCGGCACCCAGGCCTCCGCCATCCCCATCATCGCCTCCGCATAGACGCGGATCTCGTACTGCGCATGCGCATCGGCGCGGAGCGACAGGAAGTGGAAGAGGTTGTGCAGGTCCGTCTTCCAGTACCACTGCGTATAGGCATTCAGCGTCAGGTTCATGCGCGCGAGTTCCCGCGCCAGCCCCTGCCGCGAGGGATCGAGCGGCTGCCCGCCCTCATCCTCGTTCAGCATCTCGACGTAATGGTCGTAGTTGCGGGAGGCATCCTCCCGCAGCAGGTCGAGCACGCGGGCGGCTTCCTCGCCTTCCAGCACGTTGCCGCGTCCCTGGCGGTTCATGGCGGATTGCGCGGCCAGCTGCGCGGGCGCCGGAATGTAGAATTCCCGGTCGAGGATCGAGTAGCGCGCGCTGTACTCGTTCACATTGGCCGTGCGGTGCCGGATCCATTGCCGCGCGACGAAGATCGGCAGCTTCACGTGGAACTTGATCTCGCACATCTCGAAGGGGGTCGAGTGGCGGTGCCGCATGAGGTAGCGGATCAGGCCGCGATCCTCATTCGCCGCGCGCGTGCCGCGGCCATAGGAGACGCGCGCCGCCTGCACGATCGCGGCATCGTCGCCCATGTAGTCGATGACGCGGACGAAGCCGTGGTCCAGCACCGGCACGGCCTGGAACAGCATCGCCTCCAGCGCCGGCACGGTCGGGCGGAGCGTCCGCGCCTCCGCGGCGCGCGCGGCCTCGATCTCCTGCTGCTGCTCGCTGGTCAGCGCCATGCCGGTCCCCCTGTGCCGGGTCGCGCGCGCGACCCGGTGGGGCGATAACGGGGCGGCGCCCCGGCGTCCAGCCGCTAACCGACCAGCCCGGGATTCGCCTGCAGGAAGCGCAGCAGCCCGGCCCGGAATTCCGGCGCGGCGGGCGCGCTGCCATGGCTCGCGCCCGCAATCGCCACCAGCTCAAGCCGTGGCATGGCGGCCTTCAGCCGCTCGAAATCCCGGAGGTAGGGGTCCGCCGTGCCGACGATGCCCAGCGTCGGCATCGGCACCCGCGCCAGAGTCTCCACCGGCACCACCTGGTCGGGGTTGGACCGCCGCACCGCCGCCAGCGCCCGCGCATCCTGCCCGGCCAGGCGGCGTTCCGAATCGGCTCGGATCTCGGCCTCGCTGGGCGGTGGCCGGTCCCGCGGCCAGAGCCGCAGGAACTGCGACCGCAGCAGCCCCTGGTCCATCTCCGCACTTTCCTCATCGACCCGCTTCTGGTCATCCGCGGTCCAGCCGAGCCGCCCGGCGGCGCCGCCCAGCGTCAGCGTGGCGAAGCGGCCGGGATCCAGCACCGCGAGCTGCGCCACGATATGCGCGCCCATGGAATACCCCGCGATATGCGCGCGCCTGATGCCGAGATGGTCCATCAGCCGCGTCACGTCCCGCCCCATCTCCGGCCCATAGGCGCTGCGCTCATGCGGCTTGCCGCTCTGCCCATGGCCGCGGGCATCGAGCGCGATGGTGCGGAAATGCGGCGCCAGCGCCGGGAAGACGCCGGACTGCACCCATTGCCGCTCCAGGTTGGTCGTATAGCCATGCAGCAGGATGACGGGTTCGCCCCGCCCTTCCTCGATGAAGCGGATCGGCACGCCGGCGCTGTCGAAGCGCCGGTCCTCCGCGGCCCGCACGATGCTGGCAGCGAACGGCATGGCGAGCGTCGCCGCGATGACGGCACGACGGTTCATGGCACGCTTCCTTCCCTCGGGGTCCGTCCCCGGGCAAAGCGCATCACCCGGCGCCATCATGGTCAAGCATGGCTGGAACTCCGGGCGCCCCTGGCCTATATGTCCGTCGTCGGCTTGCCGACTATGGCGATAAACACGGTTCGGAATAAGCGTTGCGGACCCGGGGGCAGTGCCCGGCGCCTCCACCATCATCCCCTCCGGTGCAAATCCGGTCGGGACGTCCCGGGGGCGAAACAGCTTCGACGCGCGTAGTAAAGGGATCGCTTTTGCCCGGCATTGTACCGCCGTTATCGGGCTAACCCTACAAGTGCGAACGATAACAGCCGCGAGGCTGTCGCACTCGCTGCCTAACAGGTAAGCGCGGTTCGGGGGGCACCGGGCAACAGAAGCCCCCCACTTCCTCATTCTTCTTGGCGCCTCTTTCCCGTCCGGCGGCGTCATCTTATGGTTGTATGCGTAAGGGGTGCACCCATGAGCGACGATGCCCGCCCGGCGCAGGGCCAGATCCCGTATGAACGCTGGACCGACGACGCGCTGCGCGAGGTGGTCGCCCGGTCGCTTGACCTGGCGGGGTCCAAGGGCCTGCCCGGCGACCATCACTTCTACCTGACCTTCCGCACGGACCACCCCGGCACACGCGTGCCCGGGCACCTCAAGGCCAAGTATCCGCAGGAAATGACGGTGGTGCTGCAGCACCAGTTCGAGGCGCTGGTCGTCGACCGCGCCGCGGGCTTCTTCTCCGTCCGCCTCTATTTCGGCGGCGTGCCGGCCACCCTGGTCGTCCCCTTCGCCGCGCTGACAGGCTTCGCCGATCCCTCCGTCCGCTACGGCCTGCGCTTCCAGCCGCAGATGGAAGCCGCGGCGGCCCCGGCGCCGGAGGCTGCCCCCGCGGCCGAGCCTGCGCCGGCGCCCGTGGCCGCGGTGGAAGCCCCCGCGCAGGTCGTGAGCCTCGACGCCTTCCGGCGCCGCCCGGCGCGGGATTGAAGCGGGGGGCGGACGCCCCCGATCCACGCTACTCGGTGCGACCTTGGAAATACTGGTAGCTGCCCGGCACCAGGCGCTCGAGCCCCGTGAAGCGGATCGTCTCGTTGCCGATGGTGATGGTGCCGCTGACGCCCGTCAGGTTGATGTAGTTGCTCTGGATGCTCGGCTGCGCCGACCCGGCATCAAGCCTGATGTTGCCCAGCAGCTGCTGGAGCGACAGGCCGCCATCCTCGATCACCAGGATGTCCGTGCCGCCGCCGCCCTGGATGGTGTCGTTGCCATCGCCGGGGTGCCAGCGGAAATTGTCGTCGCCATGGACGCCGAACATGGCATCGCCCATCAGCAGGTCGGCGCCGGTGCCGCCGATGATGATGTCGCTGCCGGCGCCGCCCGTCACGGTGTCCTGCCCGGCGCCGCCGGTGACGATGTCCGTGCCTTCCCCGCCATCGACGGAGTCGTTGCCCGCCTGCCCGCCCGCGATGTCGTTGTCCGACCCGGCATTGATCGTGTCGTTGCCCGTCCACCCCATGACGGTGTCGGCGCCATAGCCGGTGCTGTAGTTGTTGTTCGCGCTGGTGCCGTTGATGCGTTCGTCGCCGACGCCGCCGGTGACCTGCTTCAGTTCGTCCTCGCGGAGCGGTGCCTTGGCGGGATCCTGCGATGCCATCCGTTCTCTCCGATTGTTGGCAAAAGCATCTGAACCCGGAACGGACGCGCCGACCAGATGCGGACTGCTGACCGCCACGATAGCCATCCCCTCTGGAACGCCCGCGGGTCTCGCCCCCGTCCGGCCGTTGGCGCGCGCTTCCCGCTGCGCTACCAACCCCCAAACACCCTGCCCCGCCCGATCAGGGGCTGCCCGCGGAGACCCGCCCGTGACCGCACCGCTCGACATCGACAGCCCCGTCATCGCCCCCACGCGCCCGGAGGGCTTCCGCTACAGCCCCATGCTCCCGCTGGGCGAGGATGCGACGCCCTATCGCAAGCTCGACATCGCCGGCGTCTCCACCGCGACCTGCGATGGCAAGACCGTCCTGAAGGTGAAGCCGGAGGCGCTGGAACAGCTCGCCTTCCAGGCGTGCAAGGACGTCTCCCATCTGCTGCGCCCCGCGCATCTCGCCCAGCTCGCCAAGATCCTGCAGGACCCCGAGGCGAGCCCCAACGACCGCTTCGTGGCGCTCGACCTGCTGAAGAACGCCAACATCGCCGCCGGCGGCGTGCTGCCCATGTGCCAGGACACCGGCACCGCCATCGTCTTCGGCAAGAAGGGCCAGCGCGTCTGGGTCGAGGGCGATGAGGAGGAGGCGCTGAGCTACGGCGTCCACCGCACCTATACCGAGACCAACCTCCGCTATTCCCAGATGGCCCCCCTGACGATGTGGGAGGAGGTGAACACCGGCAACAACCTGCCGGTCGAGTTCTCCATCATGGCGCAGCCCGGCGACCACCACGCCGATGAGATGCACCTGATGTTCATCCTCAAGGGCGGTGGATCGGCCAACAAGACCTTCCTGTTCCAGCAGACCCGCGCCGTGCTGTCGCGGGAGAAGCTGCTGAAGTTCCTGGAAGACAAGATCAAGACGCTCGGCACCAGCGCCTGCCCGCCCTATCACCTCTCGATCGTCATCGGCGGCACCAGCGCCGAGATGAATTTGAAGACCGTGAAGCTCGCCTCCACCAAGTGGCTGGACGCGCTGCCGACCGAAGGATCGAAGGCCGGCCACGCCTTCCGCGACACCGCCTTCGAGGCCGAGGTCCACAAGCTGACCCAGAACCTCGGCATCGGCGCGCAGTTCGGCGGCAAGTATTTCTGCCACGACGTCCGCGTGGTGCGCCTGCCCCGCCATGGCGCGTCGCTGCCCATCGGGATCGGCGTCTCCTGCTCCGCCGACCGCCAGATCAAGGCCAAGATCACGCCGGAGGGCGTGTTCCTGGAGCAGCTCGAGCATGACCCCGCCAAGTACCTGCCGGAGGCGACGGACAGCATCCTCGGCGGCGACGTGGTCCGCATCGACCTGAACCAGCCGATGAGCGCGATCCGCGCCGAGCTGTCGAAGCACCCGGTGAAGACGCGCGTGTCCCTCACCGGCACCGTGGTGGTCGCCCGCGACATCGCGCATGCGAAGCTGCAGGAGCGGCTGGACCTTGGCGAGGGCCTGCCCGACTACCTGAAGAACCACCCCGTCTACTACGCCGGCCCCGCCAAGACCCCGACCGGCTACGCCACCGGCAGCTTCGGCCCCACGACGGCCGGGCGCATGGACAGCTATGTCGAGGCCTTCCAGAAGGCCGGCGGTTCGCTGGTGATGCTGGCCAAGGGCAACCGCAGCAAGGCCGTGCTCAACGCCTGCAAGAGCTATGGCGGCTTCTACCTCGGCTCCGTCGGCGGCCCCGCCGCCCGCCTGGCCCAGGACTGCATCCGCAAGGTCGAGGTTCTGGAATACCCGGAGCTCGGCATGGAGGCGGTCTGGAAGATCGAGGTCGAGGATTTCCCGGCCTTCATCGTCGTCGATGACAAGGGCAACGATTTCTACGAAGGGCTGGAATAGCGCCATGCTGGAGCTGCGCCCGAACTGCGAATGCTGCGGCACCGACCTGCCGCCGGATTCCGACCGGGCGCTGATCTGCTCCTTCGAATGCACCTGGTGCCGTGACTGCGCGGCGACGCGCCTTCCCGGCGGCCTCTGCCCGAATTGCGGGGGGAACCTCGTCCCCCGCCCGATCCGCCCGGCGGCGAAGCTGGAGCGCTTTCCCGCCAGCACGACCCGCAAGCGCAGCACGCTGCCCGCCTGTACGGGGGGCTGACGGGGCGAAGGCTGCGCCCTACGGCGTCGCCTGCCCGATCCCGAACAATCCCCTCAGGAACCCCGGCGTCAGCGCCGCCAGCGGGTTCACGCTGACCTGCGGGTCATCCGCCGGCCCGACCACCCGGAAGGTCGCCGCGAACAATCCGCCCCCCGTCTCCGGGGAGAAGAGCCGCCCGAGGATCGGGATGTTCCCCAGCAGCGAGTTGAAGATGTAGGCGGGCACGATCGTGCCCTCCATCGCCAGGCGCTGCTGGCGGCGATGCAGCGTGCCCTTGGCGGTCAGGCCTAGCGAGGCCGAGAAGGCCCGCGCCTCCGACAGCGTCAGTTCCTCCGGCGTCAGGCTGAAGGGCGCGACCATGCGGGAGAAGGACAGGCCCGGCCCGGACAGCGCCTCCACCAGCCCGTAGAACGTCAGCGCCTGCAGCAGCTTGGCGAAGCCCGGCGCGTTGCGCACCGCGAAGTCACTCATTTCCGCGGTGCCGGAGAGCGGCGCGCCCGGGCGGTTATGGGCGTAGGTGGCGTTGACCGTCAGCCGCCCGCCTTCGAGGTGCCGCAGCACGTCGAAGCTGCCGAGCAGCGCGCCGGCATCCTCCGCCGTCACGCGCAAGGCCCGTCCGGCGCCGGCGGCGGTGATCGAGGCCTCGAAGGGTCCGCGCGGTCCCGCCCGGCCGGCCACGCGTCCTTCCCGCACCACACCCAGCCCATCGACCAGCACCCGCGCCTCCATGGCGCCCAGTTCACGGCCGGGGCCAAGCAGCGTGCGGTCGAAGCGCGCATCCACCGCCCAGGTCGTGCCGGGCGGCGCCTGGGGCGCCGCGGCCGCGGCCGGGGCGGCGGGGCTGTCCTCCGCCATGGTGCGCCGCAGGTCCAGCACCGGGCCGCGCAACAGCAGCGACCAGGGGCCACCCTCCCGGCCGGGCGGCCGGGCTTCCCCCGCGAACCGGCTCTGCTCCACCGCGGCTTCGTTGATCGTCACCCGTTCCAGCCGGGCGCCGCGGCCGAAGGCGGCATTGCCGCGCATCAGCAGGGCAGGCGCTTCCAGGCGGAAGGTCTCCACGGCTTCAAGATTGTCGCCATTGAGCCGCAGCACGCCCTCCGCCGTCGCGATCTGGCCGGCGGGCTTGGTCCAGGACAGCGGCGCGATCTCCATCCGCGCATCGCGCAGGTCGGCCCGGATATTCGCCCTCCCCTGCCCGCTGCGCCGGCGCTCCGTCCGCACCTCCAGCCCCACCGCGCCGGTCGCGAGTTCATCCAGCGGCAGGCCGAGCGCCGCGATGGTGGCGGCATCGGTGCGGGCGGAGACGCTCTCCCGCATCACCACCTGGGTCGGCGGCCCGCTGCGGAAATCCATCTCCACGCCCAATCGCGCATTGATGCCGCCCAGCGTGCCGGTACCGGTGACGCGCAGCCCGTCGGTATCGACCGTCAGCTCCGCCTGGCCGCGTTCCAGCGGACGGCCGAACAGCACGTCATTGATCCGCACGTCGCGCAGCCGGGTGCGGGCGCCGATGCGCAGCGCCTCCACCGGCAGGTCGGCCAGCAGCGGGAAGCCGACGGTCAGCCGTCCCTCGAAGCTGCCGGTCGGGTCCTTCACCGGGAAGGGCCGGCGGTCGAACAGCTTGAGGCGCGGATGCTGGATGACGGCGACGGCCTGGGGGATGGGGCCGGAAAGGTCGAAGCTCATCTCCGCGCGGTCCTGGCCCTCCGGCGGGAAGATGAAGCGCACCAGCCCTTCCCGCGCCGTCACCACCGCCTGGCCGGCCGGGCCTCCGGTCTGCCGCCCGCCCGTGACCTTCAGCGATATCTCGTCGAGCCCGAAGGTCACGGTGCCGCCGGCACCCACCACGGGCGGGATGGGACGCAGCCAGTGGACGGTGGCGTCGGAGACATCGAGCGTGCCGGAGAGGCCGGTGACGCGGAGCACCGCGAGGTCGGCGCTGGCTTCCACCTCCGCCCGCCAGCGCCCGTTGCGGGCGGTGCCGGCGGTGACGTTCTCCAGGATCCAGTCCCGTTCATGGCCGACGCCGAGCCCCTGCGGCCAGTAGCGCGGCAGGTCGGCGACCAGGACCTGGTCCAGCGACAGCGTCGCGGCCCCGCGCCAGCCGGCGCCGCTGCGCGCCACCTCCGCCGTCGCGACCAGCACCGGCGCACTGGCGCCGCCGGTCAGCCGGATCGTCGCCTGGGGGATGGACAGCGCCGTGGGCGAGCCTTCCACGGCCAGGTCGATGCCGCCCAGCGGCAGCACCCGCCCGCCCCCGAGGTCGAGCCGCCCCGCGCCGGCCTGCAGCGTCGCCTGCATGTGCCGGATGGCGCCACCGGCATCGAGCCGCCCCGCCACCTCGATCCGCGTCGCGGCGTCGAGACCCGCCAGCGGCGCCAGGGGCCGCGCGGCGGCGGCCAGCAGGGCGGGCTGCACTTCCGGGATTGCCAGGCGGAAGCTGAGATCGGCGGGCCTGCCGACGGCCTCGGCCGAGATCGTCATCGGCACCCGCGCCTGGCCCAGCAGCAGGGTCGCGCCGCCATGGCCGGCGACCCCGCCCGATGACAGGCGCCGGATCTCCAGCATCGCCTGGTCCAGCACCCAGGTGGCGCCGAGCGCCTCGTCCTCCACCACGATGCGGGCATCGGTGATTCGCAGGCGGGAAAGCGCGCCGAAGGGCGTGTCGTCGCTCGGCGCGCCCATCATCTCGACCATCAGCTCATCGAGGCGGGAGGCGCCGCCGGTCGCGGCAGGCGCTTCCGCCGCATCCGCCTGGGCGCCCACGAGGACGGACACCTCGCCCGCCGCAGATCGGCGCAGCCGCAGCGCGGGGTGCTGCAGTTCCAGCGTGCGCGGCGCCACCTCGCCCCGCAACAGCCAGGGCAGCGACAGCGTCATGGCGGAGTCGGGGAGTTCCGCGCGCAGCGTCCCGTCCGGCCCGCGCAGCCTCACCCCGGCCAGCCGCAGCCGGACCGGCATCAGGTCGCCGTCCCGCCAGCCCTCCCACCCGATCTCGGCCCGGCCCACCTCCAGCCGGGCCTCGGGGTCGGCGGCATTGGCGCGGTCCTCGATCAAGCCCGCGAGGAAGGGCAGCTCGATCGGACCGGCGGAGAGCCGCCAGGCCGCGAGCCCGGCCAGCAGCATCAGCAGCACGCCGAGGCCGCAGAGGCGGTGCAGCCACCAATGCGCCTCCCGCGCCACTTGACCGGCGGCGCCCCTCATCGCTTCCTTCCCCGGGCATGCCGAAATCCCGCGCCCCGGCGAGCCCCCTCGCCGCCGAAGCCGCCGCCTTCGCCCCGCCCGCCGCGCCGCTGGCGCTGCGGCCCCACGATGCGGCGGCTGCGGCGATGCTGGCCGGGCGCTTCGCGGAGAAGGGGGCGGCGGAACGCGCCTTCGGCGCCACGGCCCAGGGCGCGGCGCTGATCGCGGCGCTGGGCGGGCACAGCCCCTACCTCGCCGACCTCGCGCTTCGCGAATCCGCGACGCTGCTGCGACTGATGGAACGCGGGCCGGATGCGACCTTCGCCCTCGCGCTCGATCCGCTCAGCCGGGCGGACCCGGCGGCGACGCGGCCGGGCGTCGCCTCCCTGCTCCGCCAGGCCAAGCGGCAGGCCGCGCTGATCGCGGCGGTGGCGGACCTGATGGGGCTCTGGCCGCTCGACCGCGTCACGGGCGCGCTGAGCGAACTCGCGGATGCCTGCACCGACTATGCCTGCGCGCATCTGCTGCGGGAGGCGCAGGCGCGGGGTGACCTGAAGCTGGCGGGTGGGGCGGCACGGCACGACCCGCGCGCGACAGGCAAGGGGTCCGGCCTGGTCGTGCTGGGCATGGGCAAGCTCGGTGGGCGCGAGCTGAACTACTCCTCGGATATCGACCTCATGGTGCTCTACGACCCGGAGGCCGCAGCCTACGACGCCGACCGGGCCGGCGCCATCTATGTGCGCCTGGCCCGCGACCTGGTGCGGCTGCTGGAGGAGCGGACGGAGGATGGCTACGTCTTCCGCACCGACCTCCGCCTGCGCCCGGACCCAGCGGCGACGCCACTCGCCGTGAGCCTGCCGGCCGCCATCGTCTACTACGAGAGCATGGGCCAGAACTGGGAACGCGCCGCCATGATCAAGGCGCGCCCCGTGGCCGGGGACCGCGCGCTGGGCGAGCATTTCCTGCGGGAGATCCGGCCCTTCGTCTGGCGCCGGCACCTGGATTTCGCGGCCGTGGCCGACATCCATTCCATCAAGCGCCAGATCCATGCGCACAAGGGCCACAAGGGCGCGCATGACAGCGTGCAGGTGGCCGGCCACGACGTGAAGCTCGGCCGCGGCGGGATCCGGGAGATCGAGTTCACCACGCAGGTGCTGCAGCTGATCTGGGGCGGCCGCGACCCGGGGCTGCGCGATCCCACCACACTCGGCGCGCTGGCGGCGCTGGCCGCGGCCGGGAAGATCGATCGCCGCGCGGCGGCAGACCTGGCCGATGCCTACGGCTTCCTGCGCACGGTCGAGCATCGGCTGCAGATGGTGGCCGACCGGCAGACGCACAGGCTGCCAGAGGAGGAGGCCGGGCTCGCCCTCATCGCCTCCTTCATGGGCTATGACAGCGCGAGCGCCTTCTCCGCCGCACTGGTCGGCCACCTGACGAAGGTGGAGCGCCGCTATGCCGGGCTGTTCGAGGAAGCGCCCGACCTCTCCGCCGGCGATGGCGTCGGGGGCGACCTCGTGTTCACAGGGGTGGAGGACGACCCCGGCACGCTGGCGACACTGCGCGGCCTCGGCTTCCAGAACCCGTCGGCCATCGCGGGCGTGGTGCGGGGCTGGCATCACGGCCGCACCCGCGCCACGCGCAGCGAACGCGCGCGGGAATTGCTGACGGCGCTGATGCCCGCGCTGCTGACCGCCTTCGGACGCCAGCCGCAGCCCGATGCGGCCCTGCTCCGCCTCGATGCCGCGCTCGGGCGGCTGCCGGCGGGCGTGCAGGTGCTGAGCCTGCTGGCGCGGAATCCCGCGCTGCTGGACCGTCTGGCCTTCGTGTTGGGGGCGGCCCCGCAGCTGGCGGATCATTTCAGCCGCAACGCGGCCGCGCTGGACGGGTTGCTGGCCGGCGCCGGTGGCGTGTTCAGCCCCTCGGGCAACGCCGCCGGCACCGATCCGACCGCCACCCTGCCCGCCCTGCTGAAGGACGCCCGATTCCTGGAGGAGGCGCTGGAAGCCGCGCGGCGCCTGGTGACGGAACGACGGTTCGAGATCGATGCCGCGGCACTCGAAGGCCGGCTCGACGTGGATGAGGCAGGAAGCGCCCGCAGCGCCCTGGCCGATGCCGCGATCGGCGGGCTGCTGCCGCGCATCGCGCAGGATTTCGCCAGGCGCCACGGCAAGGTGGCCGGCGGCCACCTCGGCGTCGTGGCACTCGGCAAGCTCGGCGGGCGCGACATGCTGCCGGGCTCCGACCTCGACCTCATCCTGGTCTATGACCATGCGGAGGAGGCGACGGAGAGCACCGGCGGGCAGAAGATTCTGGCCTCCAGCCAGTATTTCGGACGGCTCGCCAATCAGGTGGTGGGGGCGCTGACGGCGCCCGGTGCCGAAGGGCGACTGTTCGAGGTGGATATGCGGCTCCGCCCTTCCGGATCGAAGGGGCCGGTCGCGGTGTCCCTGCCGGCCTTCGAACGCTACCACGCCGAAAGCGCCTGGACCTGGGAACGCATGGCGCTGACGCGCGCCCGCTTCGTGGCCGGCGCGCCGGGGCTGAAGCGCAAGGTGGAAGCCGCGATCCGCGCCGCGCAGACCCGCCCCGCCGATGCCACCCAGGTCCTGGCGGATGCGACCGCCATGCGCGCGCGGCTGCTGCGGGACCTGCCGGGCGATGGCCCCTGGGACGTGAAGCACCGCGCCGGCGGGCTGATCGAGGTGGAGTTCATCGCCCAGGCCCTGCAGGTCGCCCATGCCGCGCGGTTGCCCGCCATCCTCTCCCCGACCACCCGCCTCGCCCTCGCGGCGCTGGCCAAGGCCCGCATCCTGCCGCCGGAGGAGGCCGAGGCGCTGGTCGCCGCCGAACGCCTCTGGCGCGCCATCACCGCCCATCTGCGCCTGACGGTCGGGGTGTGGCGGGAGGAGACACTGCCCGAACCGGTGGCGGCCGCCCTGCTGCGCGCCCTGGCAACCCACCTGCCACACCCGCCGGTTGACCAACCCGCGCTCCGCGCACAGATGCGGGACGCCGCGGCCCGGGTGAGGGAAAGCTTCATCCGGCATGTCGGCGACCCGACCATCCCCCCGGCCTGAGAGAGACGCCCGCCATGCCCGAAACCGCCGGCCCCGCAGAGGGAACAACTGCCCCCGCCTTCACCATGCCGGCCTCCGGCGGCCGCACCGTCAGCAGCACGGACCTCGCGGGCAAGCCCTACCTGCTCTACTTCTACCCCAAGGCGGACACCCCCGGCTGCACCAAGCAGGCCTGCGGCATCCAGGAAGCGCTGCCGGCGCTGGGCAAGACGGGCCTGACCGTCATCGGCATCTCGCCCGACCCGATGAAGCCGATCGAGAAGTTCGCCGCCAAGTACAACCTGACCTTCCCGCTGGCCTCCGATGAGGACCACAAGGTCGCCGAGGCCTATGGGGTCTGGGTCGAGAAGTCGATGTATGGCAAGACCTACATGGGCATGGAGCGCTCCAGCTTCCTCGTCGGCGCCGATGGCAAGGTCGCCAAGGTGTGGCGGAAGGTGAAGCCCGAGGCGCATGCCGCGCAGGTACTGGAAGCCGCGAAGGGATTGTGATGGCCGGGACGTCGGATCAGGGGCGCGGCATGCAACGCATGCCGGTGGATGGCTGGCGCGCGGGGGACGAGACCGCCCGGGAAGCGGCCGCCTGGGCCATCCGCCTGTTCTGCGGCCGCGAACCGGCGGATGAGGAGGAGATCCGGCACCTCAGCCAGTACGAGACGCTGGACGGCCTGCGCCGTGCCTTCACGGAGAACTGGGAATTCCGCCAGTTCGTGGATGGCATGAGCGGCGGGCGACGCCGTTGGGGCGTGCCGCCCTTCCTGATGCGTCCGCCCCGCACCGACATTCCCTCGAAGCACGAACAGCCAACCCTCGACGAGCCCGTTTCACAGCTCTGCACCGGCAGCCAGTTCAAGGAACCGGTCTACGCCGAGATCACCGAAGCGCTGGCGATGCACGCCAATCCCCACCGCAAGACCTGGGAGATGGCCTACATCACCTCCGTCCTGGCGACGCATGGAATGATCGGCGTCGGCCGGCGCGCGATCGGCTTCGGCTGCGGGCGCGAACGCCTGCCCTCACTCCTGGCCTCCCGCGGGGTGGAGGTGGTGGCGACGGACCAGCCAGCCAACGACACCGCTGATCTGGCCCGCTGGCGCTCCAGCAACCAGCACGCCAGCGGGCTCGGGGATCTGTTCCACAACCAGATCGTCCACCTCGACGATTTCGAGCGGCTGGTCGAATTCGGCGCCGTGGACATGAACGACATCCCGGCCAGCCTGGACGGCCAGTTCGATTGCTGCTGGTCGATGTCGGCGCTGCAATACATCGGCCCGCTGGAGCGCAGCCTGGCCTTCGTGGAAGCGAGCCTGCGCACCATCAAGCCCGGCGGCATCGCGGTGCACACGACCGACTTCAACCTCTCTTCCAATGGCGACACGCTCGACAACGGCCGCCAATGCATCCTGCGCCGGCGGGATGTCGAGGCGCTCTGTGTGCATCTCACGGCGCAGGGGCACCAGGTGATGCCGCTGAACCTGCACCCCGGCCATGACGCCACGGACGAGGTGGTGGACCTGCCGCCCCACGGCCTGCCGCACCTCAAGCTGTTCGTCGATCGCTACGTCACCACCTCGATCGGCATCGCCATCCGCAAGGGCGGCTGAGGAACCCCCGCGCCAGGCGCATGCCGCAATGCGGCAGGGTTGTGCCTGGCGCGGCCTTCCGTGATTGAGAAGCGCCGCCTGGGGTGGAACACTGACGCGGAAACGTCAGGATACCGTCCCATGACAACGCGGCCCGCCATCTCCGCCGGCCTGCTGATGACCTGCGCCGTGCTCTGCGCGGCCCTCGCCATGGGGCTGCGCAATTCCTTCGGCCTGTTCCTGGCGCCGATGACGGAACAGAACCTCTGGACCGCCTCCGGCTTCTCCTTCGCCATCGCGCTCCAGGTCCTGATCAACGGCGTCAGCCAGCCCATCTGCGGCCAGCTGGCGGATCGCTTCGGGGGGCGCGCCGTGGTGATCGGCGGGTCGCTGCTCTACGCCGGCGGCATCCTCGGCATGGCGCTCGCCACCCATCTCGGCGTCTTCACCGTCTTTGCCGGCGTCATGATGGGCGTCGCCGTCTCCGCCGCCGGCATGCCCGTCATCATCTCCACGCTCACGCGCCTGCTGCCCGAAAGCCAGCGCGGCCGGGCCGCCGGCCTCGGCACCGCCGGCTCCTCCTTCGGCCAATTCCTCGTCGTGCCGATGGCCGGGCTCGGCATCGCGACCCTGGGCTGGCAGGCGACCATGATCGGCATGGCCGCGGTGGCCCTGCTGATGATCCCGCTGTCCCTGGTCCTCGCGGAACCGCCGCGGCCGAAGATCGTCGCCGCCAGCGAGGAATCCGCGACCGAGGCCCTCAAGCGCGCCTTCCGCACGCCGAGCTTCTGGTTCCTCTTCTTCGGCTTCTTCGTCTGCGGGCTGCACATCTCCTTCCTCACGACCCACCTGCCCGGCTTCGTGCATACCTGCGGCCTGCCCGTCGCCGTCGGCGCCGGCGCCATCAGCCTGATCGGCCTGTTCAACATCGTGGGCTCGCTCGGCGCCGGGGAACTCACGCAGCGCTGGAAGCGGCGCGAACTCCTGGTGCTGATCTACGCCTCCCGCGGCGTGCTCATGGCCGCCTTCATGCTGGTGGAGAAGACCACGACGAGCGTGCTGATCTTCTCCGCCTTCATGGGCATCCTCTACCTCTCGACCGTCCCGCCTACCATCGCCCTCGTCGCGCGGAACTTCGGCACGCGATGGCTCGCCACCATCTTCGGCCTGGTGTTCCTGGGCCACCAGATCGGCGGCTTCACCGGCGCCTGGCTCGGCGGCATCGTGCTCGACCGCACCGGCAACTACGACGCCATGTGGTGGGCCGGCGTCGCCGCCTCCGCCTTCGCCGCGCTGATCCACCTGCCGGTGAAAGACCCGGCCCCGCCGGCCATGGCCAAACCCGCGGCGGCGTGACGGGGCGGGGCGCGCGGGTTGGAAGCCCCGGCGAGGGGCTTCGCGCCCCTCTCCGGACCTCTCCCGCGCCAGGGTCCAGCGGGACCCTGGACCGCGAGGCTACTGGTCGGTGAAGGGAGGGGCATGAAGCGACCGTTTGTTCGTCGCGCGCTCTGTGCCCCTCCCTTCACCGACCAATCCCATGGGTTCCAAGGGGCCGCTGCCCCTTGGCGGGGAAGGGGTCTGGGGAAGGGGCGGAGCCCATTCCCCAGGAGCCACCGCCCCGCCCTCCACCCCCGACACACCAGCCAGGGGTGTGCCCTGCCGGCCGGCCGGGTTATCATGGCCATGGACGAGCGAGGGGCGTGGCATGCGGCGCTGGGTGATGGTGGTGGCGGCGGCTTTGGCCTTGGGCAGCAGTGCGGGGGCCCAGCAGGGTGATCCGCCGCATGCCTGGGTCTTCGGGTCCTGGACCGGTGGGGTGTTCCCGCCGGGGGAGACGAGCGGACCGCGCTGCACGGGCCAGCCGAGCGTGATCTTCACCCGGGACGTCGTGATGCGGGCGTCCGTCTTCGACGTGCCCTATCGCCAGCGCCTGATCGAGACGGTGGCGACGGGCCCGGACGCGCTGGAGTTCCGCCTGGTGCCAGTGCCGGCGCAGTCCGGCCCGCTCGGTGCGCGGCTGCCGAACGACATCGGCTTCGGCTGCCCGGGCGGCCCGAACACCTTGCGGGTGGAGCGGCGCGGCCCGAACGAGATCGTCTTCCCGAATTGCGCGGAATTCCCCTCCCCGCTCATGCGCTGCGTCGGGAACTGAGCGTGATGCGGATCGCGCTGATCCACGCGCTGCGCCATTCGCCGCCGCCGATCGAGGCCGCCTTCCGGGAGTTCTGGCCGGAGGCGGTGCTGATGAACCTGCTGGATGACAGCCTCTCGGCCGACCTGGCGCGGGAGGGTTCGCTGACGCCGGCGATGACGGAGCGGTTCCGCACGCTGGGGCGCTACGCCGTGGATACGGGCGCGCAGGGCATCCTGTTCTCCTGTTCCGCCTTCGGCCCCTGCATCGAGGCGGTGGCGGCGGATGTCGCGCCGGTGCCGGTGCTGAAGCCGAATGAGGCGGCGATCGAGGAGGCCGTCGGATACGGCCGCCGCATCGGGTTGCTGGCGACCTTCGCGGGGACGCTTGCTTCCATGCCGCCGGAATTCCCGCCGGGGGTGGAGTTGGTGCCTTGCCTGGCGCCGGGCGCGCTGGCGGCGCTGGATGCGGGCGACGGGGCGACGCATGACCGGCTGGCGGCGGAGGCGTCGCGCGCGCTCCGGGATTGCGACGTGGTGCTGCTCGGCCAGTTCAGCCTGGCCCGCGCGGCGGGGCTGGTGGCGGAAGCGACGGGACGGCCGGTGGTGACCACGCCCGGCAGCGCCGTGCGCAAACTGCGCCAGGCGATGCTCGTCCCGGCCTGAGGGCCTTCACCCGCGCGGCGGCGGGGGCGCGGCCTCGTCGGGATTGCGGCCATCGCGGCGCGCTTCCTCCCGCTTCGCCTGGTTCTTCATGATCTGCGGGTCGAGGGTGCGCGCAAAGGCCGCCATGGCGTCCAGCCTTTCCTGCTGGTCCGAGCGGGGAGGCAGCGCGGCGGACGCGGCCGGTGCCCAGGGGGAGGCCTCGCCGCCGCCCGCGAAGGCCGGCGCGTGTTCCGGCTTCCAGGGCGCCATGGTGGCGTCGGGATCGCCGGCCTCGGCTTCGGCTTCGGGCGTTTCGTCCTCGATCTCCGGCAGCGGGCCCGGGTCATGGCCGCCGGCGTAGCGGACCAGCGCCTCGATCCGCCGTTCGATCGGCGGATGGGTGGCGAACCAGCCGACATTCCGGCTCAGCGCGCGGTCGTGCAGGAACAGGGCGCGGACCTGTTCGGCGACGTCCGGCAGTTGCGGCCGCTGGGCGACCTTGCGCAGCGCGCTGATCATGGCGTCGGCGTCCTGCGTCATCTCCACCGCGCCGGCATCGGCCAGGTATTCGCGGTTCCGCGACAGCGCCATGCGCAGCACGATGGCCAGCACATGCGCCATCACCGCGATGACGATGGCCACCAGGATGAGCACGACGACGACACCGGCGCCACCGCTGTTGCCGCTGCTGCGGTTGGAGGAGGACGAGGAGTTAGATGATCCGCCGCGGCCGAGCCGGACGTGCCGCATCGCCTTCAGGATGTTCCAGACGCCATCGGTGACGAGGGTGATGACGCCGCAGAAGACGGTGGCGATGACGCCAAGCCGCGCGTCGCCGTTGCGGATATGCGCGAGTTCATGCGCGAGCACGGCCGACAGCTCGCGATCATCCAGCGCGTCCATCAGCCCGCGCGTCACCGCGACCATGGAGCGGTCCGGCGTCAGCCCCGCCGCGAAGGCGTTGCGGGCCGGGCTTTCGATGACGGAAAGGCGCGGCAGGCGCATGCCGCGGGCGATGCAGAGTTCCTCGGCCAGGCGCCAGAGCCGCGGTTCGTCGCGCGGGTCCTGCACGCGCTTCGCGCCAGAGGCGATCTCCAGGATGCGGAGATTGGCGCGCCAGGCGATGAGGAACCACAGCCCCGCGACGACCAGCGCCAGCGGGATGATGGTCGGCAGCAGCCGCCAGGCCTGGGCGAACCCCTTGGCGACAGAGGGCGCATCCCAGGCCACGAGGAACAGCGCCAGCGCATAACCCATCGCGACCAGCAGGAAGGGAAAGCCGGCCAGCAGCAGGATGGACCGCAGCGCGGTGTTCCATCCATGGGTGCGAAGGCCGGTGGCCTGCATCGGGGCTAGAACTTCACCTGCGGCGCCGTGTTGACCGCCGCGCGTTCGTTCTCCGCCAGCTCGAAGAAGCCGCGCGGGGTGAAGCCGAGGCTGCCCGCGAAGAACACCGCCGGGATGGACTGGATGGCGCTGTTGAACTCGGCGACCGCGCTGTTGAAGAAGCGGCGCGCGGCGGCGATCTTGCCCTCCACCGCCGACAACTCCCCCTGCAGGGACAGGAAGTTCTGATTGGCCTTGAGGTCGGGATAGGCTTCCGACAGGGCGAAGAGCCGCCCGAGCGCGCCGGAGAGCTGGCCCTCCGCCGCCGAGGCCGCTTCCGGCCCCTGGGCGGAGACGGCGGCGTTGCGGGCCTTCACCACGGCGTCCAGCGTGCCGCGTTCATGCGCGGCGTAGCCCTTCACCGTCTCGACCAGGTTCGGGATCAGGTCATGCCGCTGCTTGAGCTGGACCTCGATATCGGCCCAGGCCTGGCCGGTGGATTGCCGCAGCGCCACGAGGCGGTTGTAGACCATCACCAGCCACAGCAGCAGCAGGACGACGATCCCGAGAATGACCCATTCCATCGCGCGGCTCCCAAGTGTGGCGGGAGCCTAGCGCGCGATGGTTTGCCAAGGAATTCACGCGGCCCTTGGGTCCGTGTCGCCGCGTTTCACGCGGCGCGGGCTGAGAGGATGGCATGGGCCCGGCGGAAGGCATCCGCCATGTTGGGGCCGGGCATGGCGCCGCTGAACAGCAGGTGCCGGTCCATCAGGAAGCTCGGTACGCCATCGAGGCCCGCCCGGCGCGCGGCCATGTCCTCGGCCAGGACTTCCTGCGCCCCTTCGTCGGAGGCGAGCATGGCATCCACGCCATCGAGCCCGGCTTCCGCCGCGACGGCCGCCAGCACGGCGTGATCCCCGATGTCCCGGCCCTCATGGAAGTAGGCGCGGAACAGCGCCTCCACCACCGCATCCTGGCGGCCGCCAGCCTCGGCGAAGCGGATCACGCGATGCGCGGCGACGGTGTTGGGGGTGCGGATCATGCGGTCGAAGCGGAAATCGAGGCCGACGCCCTTCCCCGCCTCCACCAGCCGCGCATCCATCTGGCGGCTGCGCTCGATCGAGCCGAACTTGGCCGCGCGGTAGGCAGCGCGCTCCACGCCCTCCACCGGCATGTCCGGGTTGAGCTGGTAGGGGCGCCAGCGCACCGCGAAGGCCAGGCCCTGGTCGCGCAGCTCGGCCAGCGCGGCTTCCAGGTTGCGCTTGCCGATCCAGCACCAGGGGCAGATGGCGTCGGAGATGACGTCGATGATGCCCGATGGCGCCGCGGCGGGCGTCACCGGCTGCGGCGCGGCGGCAGGGCCGCAGCCATCGGCGGTGCAGAACTCGGCGTTGCTGTCATCCATGGCGCTGGCTCCTAGAGGTTGGCGAGGCGGCCTGGCACCTGCGCCAGCACCTCCAGCCCCGCATTGGCGAAGGCCAGGCGGATATGGCGATCCTGCCCCGGTCCGAAGAAGGGGCCCGGAAGGCCCATCAGCCCCTGTTCCGCCGCCAGCCTTTCCGCTGCTGCGACAGCGTCCGGCGCGCCCTCCGGCAGGCGGAGATAGGCGAAGTAGGTGCCAATGGCATCGAGCCGCCAGCCCGGCAGCTGCGACACGCCATCGCGGAAGGCCCGCGCGCGATCCGCCATCAGCGCGCGGTTGCCCTCCCGCCACTCCCTGAGCGCCGGGATGGCCCAGGTCAGCGCCGTCTGCGCCGGCCGGGGCGGGCAGATCTGGAAGGTGTCGAGCGCCTTGTCGAGCTCCGCCCGGAAGGCCGGGCCGCTGGCGATGGCGCCCAGGCGGTGCCCCGGGATGCAGTAGGATTTGGAGAAGCTGTAGAGGTGCACCAGCACGTCGCCCCAGTCCGGGTCCCGGAACAGGCTGTGCGGCGGCGACTGGTCGGGGCGGAGGAAGTCCCGGTAGGTCTCGTCCAGCACCAGCATGGCGCCGCGGCGCCGGCAGAGATCGGCGAAGGCCTGGATGACCTCCGGCGGATAGACCGCACCGGTCGGGTTGTTGGGGCTGACCAGGACCACCGCCTTGATGGTGGCCGCCTTCATGATGAGTTCCGCCATGGCGGGGTTCGGCACGAAGCCGTCCTCCGCCCGCGTCGGCAGGGGCACGGCGCGCACGCCCTGCATGGTCAGCGCCATCTCGTGGTTGAAGTACCAGGGGGTGGGCAGCAGCACGCCCTCCCCTTCCGCCGCCAGCACGGCCATGGTCATGGCGAAGGCGAGGTTGCAGCCGGCGGTGATGGCGACGTCGCGGCCCTGGATGGGGGCGCCGTAGAAGCGCGCCATGTCGTCCGCCAGCGCGTCGCGCAGCGCGGTGTCGCCGGCGATGGGGCCATAGCCCGCGCAGGCCGGGTTGGCGGCGGCCTCCCCCAGCTTCGCCAGCAGTTCCGGCGGCGGCGGGTAGCCCGGCACCGCCTGGGTCAGGTCCAGCGCCGGCCCCGCCTGGCCGGCATAGCGGGCCGCCCAGGCGCGGGCGGCGGGAATCGGGGGCGCGGAGGTCCCGCGGATGCGGGCGGAAGGGGTCATACGGATGCGGGCGGACAGGCTCATGGGGGGACGGTGCCGCCGGGCGGGGTCAGCGGCAAGCCATCCTCGATCAACGGCCGTCCGGTGACCTGGCGCCAATGGTGCCAGAGCAGCCGCGCCGCCAGGCCCCGCCAGGGCTGCCAGCGCTGCGCAAAGGCGGCCAGCGCCTTGGGCTTCGGCCGCTCCTGCAGCCCCTTCAGATGCACCACGCTCGCCGCCAGCGCGATGTCGCCACTCGGGAAGATGTCGCGCCGGTCATGGGCAAACAGCAGATGCACCTCCGCCGTCCAGCGCCCGAGGCCGCGTATCGCGGAGAGATGCGCGACCGCCGCCTCGTCCTCCATCGCATCCAGTTCGTCGATGCGGAGCGTGCCATCGAGGATCGCCGTCGCCAGCGATCGCGCATGCGCCGCCTTGGGCCGGGACAGGCCCGCCACGCCGCAGAGAGTCGCATCGTCCAGCGCCAGCAGCCCCGCCGGTTCCAGCGCGCCCGGGATGGCGGAAAGCCGCCCCCAGATGGCGCCCGCCGCCTGGTTGGAGATCTGCTGGCCACAGATGGTGCGCAGAAGCCCGGGGAACCCCGCCGGGCGCGACCGCCAGGGCAGCGGGCCGGCCGTCTGCTCGATGCGCGCCATGTCCGGGTCGATCACGGCCAGCGCGGCCAGCCCGTCGCGCGCCCAGCCTGGCGGATGGGGGAAGAGGGGCGGCGGGGATGGGAGGGAGGGTGCCATCCCCGCCGCCACTACAGGACGCCACCCCGGAGTGCGAGGGGGATCGCCGCCGCGGCGGGAAGAGGGGGTTCCGCGGCGGGGGTGGCATCCGATGCATCGCATATGACCACGCCAGGGTTACGCGCCGAGGGGTCCGAAGGTCATGAAGTGCAACGCTTCGTTGCGCGCCGGGCGCCCGTCACACGCCGCAACATCCGCGAGCGGATGCCGCTTCGATCCCGCGCGTCGCGCGCTATGTTACAGCCATGGACGCCACCGCCCCGCACATCCTGATCGTCGATGACGACCGCGAGATCCGCGAGCTTCTGACCAAGTTCCTGGAGAAGCAGTCGCTCCGCGTCACTGCCGCCCGCGATGCGCGGGACGCGCGCAAGCTCTGGCCGCTCGGCCGCTACCACCTGGTGGTGCTGGACCTGATGATGCCGGGCGAATCGGGCCTCGACCTCGCGCGCTGGCTGCGCAGCCAGTCGGAAGTGCCGATCGTGATGCTGACCGCGATGGGGGAGGAGACGGACCGGATCGTGGGCCTGGAGCTCGGCGCCGACGACTACGTCGCCAAGCCCTTCAACCCGCGCGAATTGCTGGCGCGCATCCGCGCCGTGCTGCGCCGCGCCACGGCCGACAGCAGCACGGGCCCCTCGCAGGAGCCGCCGGCGAAGGTCATCCGCTTCTCCGGCTGGCTGCTGGAACCCGCCCGCCGCCGCCTGCTGAACCCGCAGGGGGTGGAGGTGCCGCTGACCGGCGGCGAGTATGAGCTGCTGATGGTGCTGGTGGAGCGCCCGAACCGCGTGCTGACCCGCGACATGCTGATGGACCTGCTGCGCGGCCGCCAGGCGGGCCCCTTCGACCGCGCGATCGACGTCGCCGTCTCCCGCCTGCGCCGCAAGCTCGAGGATGACGGCCGCAACCCGCAGGTCATCAAGACCGTGCGCGGCGGAGGGTATGTGCTGGCCTCGACCGTCGAACGGGCCTGAGCGTGTTCCGCTGGATGCGCTGGCTGTGGCCCTGCAGCCTGGCCGGGCGCACGGCGCTCGTGCTGCTCTTCGGCCTGGTGCTGGTGCAGGTTGCGGGGCTGACCATCCATGCGCTGGACCGCGTGGATCTCCAGCGCCTGCAGCAGGGCCGGGAGATCTCCCAGCGCGTCTTCAGCGTCTGGCGCAGCCTGCTGCAGCTGCAGCCGGACCGCCGCGCCAGCATGCTGGCGGACCTCGAGATGCCGCCGGGCCTGCGCACGACCTATGATGCCGAGCCGCTGGCCCGGCCCGGCTTCCCGCCCCCGCCCCCGCCGCTGATCCGCCTGTTCCGCCTCGAAGCGGTCATGAATGCGCCGCCGCGCTTCCGGCCGCGGGAGGTCCTGGTCTCCTTCGATCCGCGCCCGGACCTCCTGACGGTCAGCTTCCGCTTTCCCGACCAGGGATGGCTGAACCTGCGGCTGGAATTCCCGCCGCCCCGCCCCTGGCATTCCGAGCATTTCCTCTTCGCCTTCGTGATGATGACGCTGGCCGCGGGCTTGCTGACGCTCTGGGCCGTGCGGCGGCTGACGCGGCCGGTGCGATCACTGGCGGAGGCGGCGAACCGCCTGGGGCGCGACGTGAATGCGCCGCCGCTGCCGGAGGATGGCCCCTCCGAGGTCGCGACCGCGGCCAAGGCCTTCAACACCATGGCGGAGCGCATCCGCCGCTATGTCGGCGACCGCACCCAGATGCTGGCCGCGATCGGGCATGACCTGAAGACGCCGATCACGCGCCTCAAGCTCCGCGCCGAATTCCTCGATGACGACGAGCAGCGCCGGAAGATGCTGGCGGACCTCGACGAGATGGAGGCGATGATCGCCGCCACCCTCGCCTTCGCGCGGGACGAATCGACCGGCGAGCCCTCGGTGCCCGTGGACCTCGCCTCCCTCTGCCGCACCGTGCTGGATGAGGCCGCGGATGCGCGGCCCGACTTCACCGACAGCATCACCTATGAGGGGCCGGAACACCTGACCGTGACAGCCCGGCCCGGCGCGCTGAAACGCGCGCTGGCCAACCTGGTCGGCAACGCCGTCGCCTATGGCGGCGCCGCACGCCTCACCCTGGTCCCGCCCGTGGCAGGCCTGGTCCGGATCACGGTGGAGGACGACGGACCAGGCGTGCCCGATTCGGAACTGGAGAACGTCTTCCAGCCCTTCCGAAGGCTGGAGAGCAGCCGGAACCGCGAGACGGGCGGGACGGGCCTCGGCCTGCCGATCGCCCGCAACATCCTGCGGGCGCATGGCGGCGACGTGGTGCTGCGAAACCGCCCCAAGGGCGGCCTCCAGGCGCTGGCGACCCTGCCGGTCTGAACCGCCCCGTCAGGGCCCGAACAGCATCAACGCGACCTCGCCCGCCGCCATGCTGGCGGTCAGCCCGATCAGCGACCAGCGCATCGCCTCCCGCCACGCAGGCTCCCGCACTGCTGGCTGCGCCAGGCGCCGGCCGCGCGGCGGCAGCGGGATGCGGAGATCGGCCGGGACGGCGCCGGCCGAAAGGCGGGGGTCGAGGGCGATGGTGCTCATGCGAGTATGTGAACATAAAGGGAACATGACCGCAAGCCCGATGTTGAGGTTCTGTTCTCCAACGCCTCCACGCAAGCCCGGGGTCCCTTCGCCCCCGAACCGGACGCGCCCGCGAAGGCGATCCTCACCGAGCCGTGCGAGTCGCGCCGAATCATTCCGGCGGAACCTGCATCGCACCGCCCGCGATGACCGCGTATCGCCACGGCGCCGCCGCCGAGCAGCCATCCTGCAAAGGTCTTGTCCTGTGGTCGCCGGCACCGGAACATGGCCGGGAGGAAGGAGCGCCGCATGTCCGTATCCGATGGGTCACCCCTGGTCCGCCGCCTGCTGGTCCTGCGCCTGGCGACCCTGGGCGGGGCAGCCGCCCTGCCGGGCGTGGCGGTGGCGCAGGGCGCCAAGTCAGGCGGCGGCGGCGTCCCGGGCACCGGGGGCGGCGCGCCGAATCCGGGCAGCAGCGGCAAGGGCGGCGGCACCCCGCCTGCCCGCAGCGGCCTGACCGATAGCGACCCGGGCGACGAGCCCGGCAATGGCCGTGGCGGCAGCCGGCCGAATACCGGCACCTCCGACAGCGACCCCAGCGACCCGCCCGGCCAGGGCCGTGGCGGCAGCCGGCCGAATACCGGCACCTCCGACAGCGACCCCAGCGACCCGCCCGGCCAGGGCCGCGGCGGCAGCCGGCCGAATACCGGGACTACCGACAGTGATCCCAGTGATCCGCCGGGGCGCGGCCGCGGCGGCAGCCGACCGAATGCCGGCACCTCCGACAGCGACCCCAGCGACCCGCCCGGCCAGGGCCGCGGCGGCAGCCGCCCGGGCACGACCGGCGTCACGGACAATGACCCGAGCGACCCGCCGAATGGCGGCCGGGGCGGCAACAGGCCCGGCAGCAAGGGGGCTGGCGGCCCGACCGACACGGACCCCAGCGACCCGCCCGGCCGCGGCCGTGGCGGCAACCGGCCGCCGCCATCCGGCATTTCCGACAGCGACCCGTCGGACCCGCCGGGACGCGGGCGCGGCACCGCGCGGGAACCGCAGCAGAAGCGGACCTGAAACGCCGGCAGGCCCGCGCGCTACGCTACACCCAGATGGTCGCCAGGCGCCGCGCCTCCGCCAGCGCGGCCTCCGGCCCCTCCAGCGCCAGTTCCGACAGGCCCGTCGCCATGCGGTCGCGGAATTCCTGCGGCCAGTTGCAGTGGCGGATGTCACCCTCGAAGCCGCGTCGTGAATCCAGCTTGAAAGGCCAGAGCGAGGGGTCCGCGAAGGCATCGGCATGGCGTTCCAGCACGCGCGTCGCCTTCGGCACGAAGGCCACCACGTTGAAGCCATGCGTGACGAAGTGCCCTCGCGTCAGGTCGAAGCCCGCCGCCAGGAGTGCGTACATCAGGGCGCCGACGTTCCAGCCAGGATTGACCTTGCCGGCCGTGATGCGCGACCGCAGCGGCGGCACCACGACCGCCAGCCATCCGTCATCCTTCAGATGCCGGCGGCAGCGGTCCAGGAAGAGCCCCGGGTTGCGCTGGTTCTGTATGACATGGGATGCCCAGATGCCGTCCAGCGGCGCCTCCGGCTCATACTCATCATAGGGCAGGTTCAGCGCCCGCATGCCGCGCGGTTCCAGGATCGGCGCCAGGCGGTCCGGCCAGAAGCGCCCCTCGATCAGCGCCTCCACATGCTTGCCGAGCAGCGCCATCACCAGCGTCGAGCCGCCGCGATAGCAGCCCAGGTCGAGCACGCGGGGCCCGGTGAGGCCGGCGAAGACCTTGAGGATATCCAGCGTCTCCCGCCCCGTCCGGAATCCCGGGATCAGCAGGGCATCGACCGGATCGATCCTGGGCTCGGGCGGCGCCTGGGTTTCGGCAACCGCCTCGGCCGCGCCGCCCGCCGCCGCCTCCGCCGTGCCAGCCTGGTCGGGCCCGTCGCCATCCGGGGCTTCCTCCGCCGCGTCATCGGTCTCGGCCGCCTCCGCCGCGGGCATGCCCCCCGCGGTCAGGATCGCGATTCCCTCCTCGGTCGAGCCGATCAGCCCGAAGCCCTGCCACAGGCCGGTCACGACCTCCTTCAGCGCGGGATGCACCTCCTGCGTCTTGCGGTGGATGGCCAGCCAATGGAGATGCGGCAGGCCCGTCTGCGCGACGAGGCGGCGGAGCGGCCGCTCGGGATCCGGGAATTTGTGGGGCCAGAGCCCCGTCGCGATGATCGGCGCCGAAAGGTCGTAGATCCCCTCCCGCCCCTGCGCGACCAGCCAGGCGTAGTAGAGCGCGAATTCGAAGAACTGCCCCTTCGTCTCGAACAGCGTGGCCAGGGTCTCGCCGCGGCGCTCCAGCTCCTCCAGCAGCGACAGCACCTGCGCCGTGACCAGCGGATAGGGCGTGACGATGTTGGACACATCGGCAGGCCAGGATTCTTCCGGCACGCCGAAATACGACAGGCACGCATCGGGCACGGACCAGCGCTTGCGCCCGGGGACGATCAGGCGGCCTTCGGGCGTGCGGTAGATCGCCTTGCCCGTGGGCCGGATCAGGTGGTTCTTGCTGTCGATCGAGACGCTGACCGGTGCCTGCACCAGCCGGCAGGCCGCCAGCTTCAGCGCCTGCTGCCGCCGCCAGCCGCGGCGGGACTGGGTGATGCCAGGCAGCAGGCTGTCGGCCCGCACCACCTCCACCTTCCCTGCCAGGTCGCCATAGACGGGTCGGACCTCGGCCTCGAAGCGCTGGTCGAAGCTGGTGGAGTCGTTGTCGTTGTTGACGACGATGATGCGGCCGATGTCGTCCGGCAGGTGGAAGCGGGCGAAGCTGCGCGCCTGCAGGCGCAGCAGCGGCAGGTCACCCACGAAGCTCACCACGACGTAGTCGATCGCGGTGTCGGGGGGGAGGAGGTCGGCGGCGATGCTCATGCCCCCTTGATCCCCCAAGCGCCCCCCCTGACGCAAGCGCCCACCCGGGTCGGGATGCGCCTCAGGCCCGGTCGTTCAGGTGGCAGGCGCTGCGATGCAGGCTGTCCACGGCCTTCAGCTTCGGCACCTCCACCTTGCAGCGGTCGAAGGCGAGCGGGCAGCGCGGGTGGAAGTGGCAGCCTGAGGGCGGGTTCAGGGGCGACGGGATCTCCCCCTTCACCGTCGCGAAGGCGCGCTTGCGGTTGCCGATGCGCGGCACGCTGTCCAGCAGGCTGCGGGTATAGGGGTGGTTGGCGGCCGTGAAGACGCGCTCGGTGGGTGCTTCCTCGACGACGCGGCCGAGATACATGATCACCACGCGGTCGCTGAGATGCTCCACCACGCCGAGGTCATGCGAGATGAAGAGGTAGGTGAGGTCGAGCTCCCGCCGCAGCCGCATGAACAGGTTCAGGATCTGCGCCTGGATGGAGACGTCGAGCGCCGCCACCGCCTCGTCGCAGACGATGAATTCCGGCTGCACGGCGAGCGCGCGCGCGATGCCGATGCGCTGGCGCTGGCCGCCGGAGAACTGGTGCGGGTAGCGGCGCTTGAAGGCGGGATCGAGGCCCGCGCGGCGCATCTGCTCATCGACATACTCGTCGAAGCCGCCCCGCTTGATCAGGCCATGAACCTGCGGCGCCTCGCCCACGATGTCGGCCACCCGCATGCGCGGATTGAGGCTGGCATAGGGATCCTGGAAGATCATCTGCCGCCGCAGCTTGGCGGTGCGCGCGGCCTCGCCCGGCAGGGTCGCGACATCCTGCCCGTTCCACAGCACCTGGCCCTCGGATTGCGGCAGGATGCCCGCCACGATGCGGCCAAGGGTGGATTTGCCGCAGCCGGATTCCCCGACCAGGCCCACCACCTCCCCCTTGCGGACGCGAAGGTCCACATGGTCCACGGCGTGGACCACCTCCTCCTTCACATCGGCGCCGAGCTTGCGGGCGAGCTTGGCCGCGACGTCGAGCTTCTTGGCGAAGCGGCGGGAGACGCCCTTCAGCTCGATCATCGGGACTTCGGTCTCGGTGAAGCTCCGGGTGGCGTAGATCTCGGCGTCGGTCGCACTCATGCGGCGGCGGCCTCCTCGCGATGCGGATGGTGGCAGCGGGCGAGGCGCGCGGGCAGCCATTCGCGGAGTTCAGGGCGCTGCACGCAATCCGCCTGGGCGCGCGGGCAGCGGGCGCGGAAGGCGCAGCCTTCCGGCAGGTTCAGCAGGGATGGCGTCATGCCGGGGATCTGGCGCAACGGCTCGCCCCGCTTGTTGCGCGACGGCACGCTGCCGATCAGGCCATGGGTGTAGGGATGCAGCGGCTTGTCCAGCACCTCCCCCACATCGCCGTATTCGACGACCTTGCCGGCGTACATGACCGCGATGTCGTCGGCGAGGCCGGCGACGACCGACAGGTCATGCGTGATCCAGATCATCGCCGTGCCGGTGGTGGCGCACAGCTTCTGCACCTCCGCCAGGATCTGCCCCTGGATCGTCACGTCGAGCGCGGTGGTCGGTTCATCCGCCACGATCAGTTCCGGCCGGTGCAGCAGCGCGATGGCGATGGCGACGCGCTGGCGCATGCCGCCGGAGAACTGGTGCGGGTAGGACTTCAGCCGTTCGTCCGGGGACGGGATGCCGACCATGCCGAGCGCGTCGCGCGAGCGCTGGCGGGCCTCATCCTCCGACACCTTCTCATGCGCCAGCACCGTCTCGATCATCTGCGTGTCGATGCGGAGCACCGGGTTCAGCGTCATCATCGGGTCCTGGAAGATCATGGCGATGCGGTTGCCGCGGAGGTGCCGCATCTCCTCCTCCGACAGCGTCGCCAGGTCCTTCCCCTGGAACAGGATGCTGCCGGAGACGATGCGCCCCGGCGCATCCACCAGCCCCATGATGGAGAAGCCGGTGACGGTCTTCCCCGATCCCGATTCACCGACGAGGCCCAGCACCTTGCCGCGGTCCACGGTGAAGGAGACGTCGTCCACCGCCTTCACCACGCCCGCGCGGGTGAAGAAGTGGGTGCAGAGGTTCCGGACCTCGAGCGTAGGCGCGCTCACTTCTTCAGCCTCGGGTTCAGCACGTCCCGCAACTGGTCGCCGACCAGGTTGATGGAGACGATGGTCACGAGCAGCGCGATGCCGGGATAGAAGCTGATCCAGTACTTGCCGCTGAGCATGTATTCGTAGCCATTGGCGATCAGCAGGCCGAGCGAGGGCTCCGTGATGGGGACGCCAAGGCCGAGGAACGACAGCGTCGCCTCCAGCGCGATGGCGCGCGCCACCTGCATGGTGCCGATGACGATCAGCGGCGGCAGGCAGTTCGGCAGCAGGTGCCCGAACAGGATGCGGCGCTTCGGCAGCGCCAGGCATTCCGCCGCCTCGATGTATTCGCGCCGACGCTCCACCAGCGCCGTGCCGCGCACGGTGCGGGCGTAATAGGCCCATTCCACGACGACGATCGCGATGACGACGTTGGTGATCGACTTGCCGAGGAAGGCCAGGATCATCAGCGCGACGAGGATGGAGGGGAAGGACAGCTGCAGGTCGACGACGCGCATGATGGCGCTGTCCGTCTTCCCGCCCGCATAGGCCGCCAGCAGGCCGAGCGAGGCGCCGACCATGCAGGCGATGAAGGCGGAACCGGCGCCGACGGTCAGCGAGATGCGCAGCCCGTACATGATGCCGGACAGCATGTCCCGCCCCTGGTCGTCCGTGCCGAGCCAGAAGGTCATGGTATCGTCGCCGTTGCGCGACCCAGGCTCCAGCCGCCCGTCCATGATGTCCAGCACCGCCAGGTCATAGGGGTTCTGGGGCGAGATCCAGGGCGCCAGGATCGCGACCAGCGCGATCACGGTGAAGACCGCGAGGCCGAACAGCGCCAGCTTCGATTCCGCGAATTCGGAGACGAAGCGCTGGAACGGTGTCTCCACCTTGTCCTTGGCGGGGTCCTTAGCCGGGGCGACCGGCGGTGTACCGACAACGGCGCTCATGTCACTTGCCCTCCAGCCGGACGCGCGGATCGAGCACCGAATAGGTGAGGTCCACGATCAGGTTGATGGTGATGAACATCAGCACCACGATCATCAGGTAGGCGACGATCACCGGCCGGTCGAGCACGTTGATGCTGTCGATGATCAGCTTGCCCATGCCAGGCCAGGCGAAGATCGATTCCGTCACGACCGAGAAGGCGATGGTGCTGCCGAATTCGAGGCCCGTCACCGTGACGACGGGGATCAGGATGTTCTTGAAGACGTGCACGAAGGTGACGCGGAAGGGGGAGAGCCCCTTGGCGCGCGCGAACTTCACGTAGTCCATCAGCATCGTCTCCCGCACGCCGGCGCGCGTCAGGCGGATGACGAGGCTGATCTTGAAGAGCGCCAGGTTCAGCGCCGGCATGATGAGGTGCGAGATGCCGTCCGCCGTCAGGAAGGACCAGCGCATGCCGAGGATGGTCACCGTCTCGCCCCGCCCGGTGGAGGGCAGCCAGCCCAGCTGGACCGCGAAGACCATGATCAGCATCAGCCCGACCCAGAAGGTCGGCAGGGAGAAGCCGAGGATCGACCCCGCCATGATCGCCTTCGACCCCACGCTGTTCGGCCTGAGCCCGGCATAGAGGCCGAGCGGCAGGCCGATCAGGATGGCGCCGAAGGTGGCGGCGAAGGCCAGTTCCAGCGTCGCCGGCATGCGCTGCAGGATCAGCGTCAGCGCCGGTTCGTTGAAGACGAAGCTGCGGCCGAGGTCGCCCTGCAGCGCCTTGCCGAGGAAGATCGCGTATTGCTGCCACAGCGGCAGGTCGAGGCCGAGCGCCTTGATGGCGCGTTCCCGCTCCATCTGGTCCGCATCCGGGCTGATCAGGATCTCGACGGGATCGCCGATGGCGAAGACGCCGATGAAGACGATCAGCGACATCGCCAGCACGACGCCGACGGCCTGGATCAGCCGGCGGAGGAGATAGACGCTCATGCCCCGAGATACCTCACCGTGCCGCGGCCGGACGCACGTCCTGCGCCCGCGTCAGCTCATCGACGCGGGCCGTATGCGCCAGCGTGCGGCGCATCGCCCAGATGTTGGTCTGGATGTGCAGCGGGATCACCGCCACATCCTCATGCGCCATGCGCTGCGCCCGGATCAGGATCTGCTCCCGCTTCGGCTCGTCGAGTTCGACCAGCGCCTGGCTCAGCAGGTCATCGACCGCGGGGTTCGAATAGCGGCCGCGGTTGGAGGCCCCCCAGCCGCGTTCGCTGCTCACCGTCGCCATGATGTTGCGCAGCGGATGGCTGCCATCGGGATTGGACCCCCAGCCGATGAGGTGCGCCGAGTATTCAGCGCGGCCCGCGCGGTTGACGAAGATGGACCAGGTCTGTGCCTCCACCGTCGTGCGCACGCCGATCCGCGTCCACATGCCGCCGACCGCCTGCGCGATGCGCGCATCGTTGATGTAGCGGTCATTCGGGCTGTTCAGCTGGATGCGGAAGCCGTTGGGGTAGCCGGCCTCCGCCAGCAGGCGCCGCGCGCCATCGGGATCGTAGGCCGGCGCGGGCAGGTCAGGCACGTAGCTGAAGGTGCCGGGCGGCAGGAACTGGCCCGACGGCGTCGCCGCACCCTCCATGATCCGGCCCGCGATCGCGGTCCTGTCGATCGCCATCGACAGCGCGCGCCGCACCCGCACATCCTTCAGCGGGTTCCGCCCAAGGGGCCGCCCGTCATTGTCCGTGACGAAGGGCGAATTCTCGTTCGCCGCGCGCAGGTGGTCGAGGCCGAGGAACACCAGCCGCAGCCCCACCGTCTCCGACACCGCAAGCCGCTGGTCGCCGCGGATGCGCGCCAGATCCGTCGTCGGCACCTGGTCGATGAAGTCGAGGTCGCCCGACAGCAGCGACGCGGTGCGCGACGCGTCATTCGTGATCATGCGGTAGGAGACGCGCTGGAAGGCCGGCGCCTCCCCCCAATAGGTCGCGTTGCGCTCGAACTCGATCCGGTCGCCGTTCCGGTGGCTCTGCACCCGGAAGGGGCCGGTGCCGATCGCCGCGGTGCCGGCGTTGAACTGCTCCGTCGTCGCATTCGCATGCGTCTCGGAATCAAGGATCCGGACATTGGTCATGTCGAGCGGCAGCAGCGGATAGGGCTGCGCGGTGTGGAAGCGGATCGTCAGCGGATCGACGATCTCCATCCTGACGATCGGCCTTGCATAGGCGGCATAGGAGGAGGGGCTGTTCGGCACGTTCGGCAGGCGCTGGATGGTGAAGACCACGTCTTCCGCCGTGAAGGCGTTGCCGTTGTGGAAGCGGACATTCGGCCGCAGCTTGAATTCCCAGGTGGTGGGGCCGACCGCGCGCCATTCCGTCGCCAGGCCGGGGATGTTGCGGGCGGCGCCGTCCGTGTTCACCAGCTTGTCGAAGATCATGTCGCTGACGGCATTGTTCGGCGACAACTGGTGGTAGTGCGGGTCGAGCGACGTCACCGGCGAGCCGACGCCCATCGTGAGCGTCTGCGCCGAAGCGCCCCCGACAGTCAGCGCCAATGCCGAAACACCCGCCATCGCGGCGGTCCGGATGCTGTCCCGCATCATCATTCTCCCCGGTCCCAGACTTCCCGTCTCGTGTAGCAGCGTGCCACAGGTGAGGCTAGGTTGAAGCCCTGACGCGCAAACCGGGAGAAAAATACCCATGAAGACGAACCGGACCCGCCCCGCCGGGCTCCTGGCCGGCCTGCTGGCGATGGCCGCATTGCCGGCCGCCGCCCAGAACCTCACCATCGGAATCGGCGGGTCGCCGACCTCGCTCGACCCGCATTTCTACAACGCCTCGCCCAATATCAGCCTGACCATGCACCTCTTCGACCGGCTGGTGGAACAGGATGCGCAGGCCCGCATCCAGCCCGCGCTGGCCGAAAGCTGGCGCGCCATCTCCGACACCACCTGGGAGTTCAAGCTGCGGCCGGCCGTGAAGTGGCATGACGGCCGCGACTTCACCGCGGACGACGTCGTCTTCACCATCTCCCGCGCGCCCAACGTGCCGAACAGCCCGGGCGGCTTCGGCGGCTTCGTGCGCGCCATCACGCGGACGGAAGTGGTGGACCCGCTGACGCTCCGCTTCCACACCGCCGCCCCGCATCCGCTGCTGCCGACGGAGCTCGCCTCCATCCAGATCATCTCCCGTCATGTGGGAGAGGGTGCCTCGACCGAGGACTACAATGCCGGCCGCGCCGCCATCGGCACCGGCCCCTACCGCATCGGCAGCTACCGCCCGGGCGACCGCACGGAGTTCACCCGCAACCCCGATTACTGGCGCGGCCAGGAACCCTGGGCGCGAGTCTCCTACCGCTTCATCGCCAATGACGCGGCGCGCACCGCCGGCCTGCTGGCCGGTGACCTCGACGTGATCGACCAGGTGCCCTCCAGCGACATCGGGCGGCTGCGGCAGAACCAGCGCATCTCGATCTCGGAGATCCAGGGCCTCCGGCTCATCTACCTGATGACCGACTTCTCCCGCACCGATGGCCCGCCGGTCCACGTCTCCGACCATGAAGGGCGCCCCCTGCCCCGCAACCCGATGCTCGATCCCCGCGTGCGCCGGGCGCTCTCCATCGCCATCGACCGCGAAGCGCTGGCGGAGCGCGTGATGGAGGGCACGGCCCGGCCGACCGGCCAGTGGCTGCCGCCCGGCTCCTTCTCCTACAACCCCGCCGTGGTGGCGCCGCGGCCGGATCCGGAGGGCGCGCGCCGGATGCTGGCGGAAGCCGGCTTCCCGCAAGGCTTCCGCGTGACGCTGCACAGCCCGAATGACCGCTACCCCAACGATGCCCGCACCGCCCAGGCGGTGGCGCAGATGTGGACGCGGATCGGCGTCCGGACCCAGGTGGAGACCCTGCCCTGGTCCGCCTACGCCGCCCGCACCGCGCGCCAGGAACACAATGCCCGCCTGGCCGGCTGGGGCAGCGTGACCGGGGAGGCGAGCTACATGCTGGTCAACATCTTCGGCACCTTCAACCGGGAGAAGCGCACCGGCGCCTCCAACAACTCCCGCTACTCCAACCCGGAGCTGGACGCGCTGACGGCCCGCGCCACCGCGACGCTGGACGACGCGGCGCGCGAACGCCTGCTGCAGGAGGCGGTCGCGATGGTGGACCGGGAGACGGCGATGATCCCGCTGTTCCAGCTGGTCAATTTCTGGGCCACCCGCCGCGGCATCACCTATGAGCCGCGGATGGATGAGCGGACCGTCGCCATGGGCGCGCGCCCGGTGAATTGAGGCCGCACCATTGTCATTGCCTTTTGTCCTATAAAGGAATATAATCCTTCATCAGGAGCTGTCCTGATGACGCGATAAGTCCCGGTGACCGAAGCCAGCCTGCGCCGCGCCATGCGGGACGCACGCTATTGGAACAACGCCAGCCTTGAACGGCCCGGCTATGTCCAATGGGTCACCGAGGGCTATTGCGCACTGGCGGGGCCGACCATTCGGCTGCCGGATGGCGGCGGCATGGTGTTCGTGCGCGCCTACACCCGCAGTCGCGATGGGAAGACGGAGCAGGTGCGCGCCCACTACAGGGCGGACCCTCCCGGCGGCAAGGATCGCGGCGGGGAGGGCGGCACGGGTACAGGGAAACGCGCCGGGAGCCCACCGGCAGGGAAGGCATCGTCGCCCGAGGATGACGGAACCACGCTGCCGGCCTCCTGGTGGCTACTGCCGCGCGGGCCGATCATCGGGGCGCGCCCGCCGGTCATCCCGCGCCTCCCCGGCCAGCGGCTGCCCGAGGGCATGCGTGATCCCGGTGGTGTGCCCCTGCCAAGGGCCGCCGGGCGCAGCGGAAAGGAAGCGGCGACGGACACCCCCGGCTGGGCCAGGGAGTTCCCGCGACATTCGACAGAAACCCCCAGGCAGTACGCCGAACGCCTGATGGATTGGAAATACGGCGGACGGCAGAACTGGGACAGCCGGCAGAACCGGGGGCAAGGGTCCGAATTCAGCCGCATCCAGAAAAATGGTAATCGTGGATTTGAAACGCGCTCAATCCCCGGCTCGCAGGAGTTCTACTGATGGAACCCAAGTCTGCCTGGATTTTGCTCCACTACGAAATCGCCGCCGACGTGGATGAGACTGAGATCGACGAGACGATCCTGAGCGAGCGTGTCGCGGGATTCTACAGTTCTGAGGAACAGGGCCAGGCCGCCATCCAGCGATTGCGCCTCAAGCCAGGCTTCCGGGACTGGCCCGACGGCTTCAGACTTTTCCCGATCGAGTTGGACCGCGCGTGGTGGAACGAGGGTTTCGTCAACACGGATGAGGGGGGAGTGACATGACGACACCCGCCACCACGCGTGCCTTGCAGCGCGTTTGGCGCCTTCGCCACTACAAGGTGGCTGAGGATGCCGATGAAAGGATTGATCCTCGCGTCATGATGCAGTTCTTCGAATTGGGCACCTTCACCAGCCGGGAATTGGCGGAGGCCGCCGTGCAGCGCCTGGTCCTCCAGCCCGGCTTCCGCGACTACCCCGGCGGCTTCCGCCTCTTCGAATACGTCGTGGACCGGGACGTCTATCCAGAGGGCTACGACGCCGACACGCCCCATCGCTGAACGGCGCGGCCCTACTCCTCCTGCGCCGCCGCCACCGGCAGGATCGCCGTCTCCTTCGGGCTGGCCAGGGCCAGGATCGTCTCCGTCCGCTCCACTCCCGGCTGGCCGCGCACCTCGTCGGAGACGAAGGCCTCCAGCGCCGCGATGTCGGCCAGGCGCAGCTTCACCAGATAGCACCAAGCACCGGTGATGGTGTGGCATTCCAGCACCGCCTCATGCCGCTTCATGGCACGCAGGAAGGTGGCGTCATCCTTGCCGGGCCGCATGGCGACGAAGACGAAGGCCAGCAGCGGGCAGCCGGCGGCGACGGGGTCCAGGTCGATCCGCCAGCCGCGGATCACGCCCCTTTCCTCCAGCCGCTTCACCCGCTCCGCGGTGGCGGAGACGGAAAGCCCAGCGGCCTTGGACAGTTCAGCCAGCCCCGCCGCGCCGTTCTCCTGCAGCGCGACAACCAGGTTGCGATCGATCTCATCCATGGCGTCAGGTTAGACCGGGACGGTCGCAAAAAGAAACGCCCGGGATGCGCGGCGACGACCACAGGCGATCCCTATGGCGCCGAAAGGCCGCATGGCTTGGTCGGCCGCCGCTTCGTTCCGCTATGCTCCGTCCTGGGCCCGCAGGGCTGCGGGCCGTGATGGCGTGGAGCGACGGATGAAGACCCCAACCCTACCTTCCACACCCCAGCCCCTCGATGCGGCGGCGCTGGATCGAGTGGTCGGCGGCGCGAAGATGAGCCTGGGCGAGCCCAGCACCGACGGCGACCAGGCCATCCAGGGCACGATGATGGGGGACATGCTCCAGGGCGGGGATGGGCAGGACACCATCCTGGGCGAGGGCGGCGACGATCAGATCGTTGGCGGCTTCGGCGCCGACCACGTCGAATCCGGCAGCGGGAACGACACGGTGATCTGGTCGCCGGGCCAGGGCAACGACACCATCGATGGCGGCGCGGGCAGCGACACGCTGCTGGTGAACATCCGCGGCCTGACGCTGGATGGCCTGCTGGCCGCGATCGAGCCCGCCCCGGGCAGCGCGGCGCCGTCCATCCAGGACGGTACGATCAACCTCGCCGGCGTCACGGGCACGCTTGTGATCGGGGACGAACGGATCAGCTTCTCCAACCTGGAGACGCTGCGGCTGACGACGAAGTAGGACGCAGGGGAGGCGACAGCCCCCCCTGCTCCCGCGTCAGATGTAGTGCTCGGCCAGCGGCTTGAAGCCGTTGAAGGCCTGGCTGGCATAGGTGGTGACATAGGCGCCGGTGGAGAGCAGCTCCACCCGGTCGCCATCCTCCAGCGCCATCGGCAGGCGGTAGTTGGACTTCTCGTAGAGCGTGTCCGTGCTGTCGCAGGTCGGGCCGGCGATGGTCACGGGGCCTTCCGCGCCGCCGTCATGCGGCGTGCGGAATTCGTAGCGGATGGCCTCGCCCTCCGTCTCCGCCAGGCCGCCGAAGCGCCCGATGTCGAGATAGACCCAGCGCACCGGATCATCCTCCCCCTTGCGGGAGACGAGGACGACCTCGCTGCTGACCACGCCGGCATCGCCCACCATGAAGCGGCCGGGCTCGATCACCATCTCCGGCAGCGCATTGCCGAAATGCTCGGTCATGGCGCCCATGATGGCGTCGCCGAAGGCGTCGATCTCCGGCACCTCGGCGCGGTAGCGCACGGGGTAGCCGCCGCCGAGGTTCACCATCCGCAGGTTCACGCCGGCCTCTCGCAGGTCGGTGAACAGCATCGCCACGCGAGCGATCGCGGCCTGGTAGGCGCCGGTCTGGGTCTGCTGGGACCCGACATGGAAGGAGATGCCATAGGGGTCCATGCCCCATTCGGCCGCCTTCACCATCAGGTCCTTCGCCATCCCCATCTCGCAGCCGAACTTGCGAGAGAGCGGCCACTCGGCGCCCTTGTTCTCGACCAGGATACGGCAATAGACGCGGGCACCGGGGGCATGCTGGGCGAGCTTCTTCAGCTCCGGCTCGCTGTCGAAGGCGAACATGGTCACGCCGGCCGCATGCGCGGCCTTGATGGCGGAGACCTTCTTGACGGTATTGCCGAAGGAGATGTCGGCCGGGCGCGCGCCGGCGGCCAGGCAGGCCTCGATCTCTTCCCAGGAAGCCGCGTCGAAGGAGGAGCCGAGCGCGGTCAGCCGGTCCAGGATCGGGGCGGCCGGGTTGGCCTTCACGGCGTAGTAGACGCGTGCGAGCGGCATCGCGGCCATCAGGCGGCGGTAGTTCTGCTCCACCCGGTCCACGTCGAGGACGAGGCAGGGCGTCGCCGGCGCGCGGTCGCGCAGATAGGCTGCGATCTTCGGGTTCATCGCCCCAACTCCCCAGCAAGGCGGGGGCGGCCCTGCGGGGCGGCCCCAGATTGACGAAACGGTCGAACGAACCAGCGACCAAGTGAAACCGGCGGGGTGAGCCGCCGGGGTTGCCAGAACGCTTGACGTCGTTGCGTTAACCTTGCGCCGCGGTGACCCCGGGATGCGCGACATCGCCCGTCACCCCACCGGGGCTTCGGCCGCATCGCTGTCCGGTGGTTCCGTGGGCCTGGGGCCTTCGGCACGTGCGTACTGCGTCTGGGGCGGCATATAGGCCCCCCCTCCCCCCTTGGAAAGCGGTTTTTCGGCCCACGCCGTTTTTTTTCCGCGGAGGCCCTTAAGACGCCGGAAACACCCCCTGTCCGCCCCCGGGTGCAACCGCGATGGCTCCTGAAAACCCCAGCCTTTCCACGTGATTCAGCCGGAAAGGCGAGTCGCACCCGTGGTCGCGCCTGGGTTTGCGGCAAGCGCCGCCGCCGAAAGGACTCGCCCGGCGGACAATGTTTCCGCTATGTTCCGGACATCACCAGCAGAGATGCGTCCGGCCACGCCAGCGATGCACCTCGGTGGCCTGGCACCCCGCCAACGCCACCGCGACATCGGTGCTAAACGTCCTAAATCGGCTAAAACGGCTAAAGCGGGTTAGTGGCTCAAACGCCACAGTGCCGTCAGCTCGCGAGCAAGCCGCCATTCGTCACGGTGATGCGGCTGGCGCGGCAGATGTTCACGCCCCGCACCTCTGCGGCCCGGCCATTGGTCCAGACCACGCGGAAATCGTAGTTGCCGGCATTGGCCGCGCGGTAGGACACGTTGCGCCCGGGTGGCAGCACGTTCTGCCCCAGCTGGTCGGCGCCCCAGCCGCCCAGGCTGGAATGGCTGAAATACAGGCGCTCCACCGTGGCCGAGGAGTTGTTCACCACCACGAAGCTGGTGTCGCAGGCCTGCGCCGCCGGTCGCTGGACCACCACCACCTGCTGGGGCTGCTGGGGCGTGCAGGCCCCCAGCATGAGGGCCGCGACAGCCAGCGTGCCCAAGGCGCGACGACGAACCATGCGATATCCTCCCGGGGCGTTTCCCATGCCCTGGGACAAAATCTACATCGTGTCGAAACCGTCACACAACCCGGGGACGTATCGACGTCACGTGATCAGACCCGTGGTGGGGGAGGAGGGATCGGCCGCCGGCGACCGCGGCATGCGCCCGGCCAGGAAGGCATCCCGTCCCGCCTCCACCGCCGCCTTCATGGCGCGCGCCATGCGCACGGGGTCGCGGGCATGCGCGATGGCGCTGTTCAGCAGCACCGCATCGCAGCCCAGCTCCATCGCCAGCGCGGCGTCGGATGCCGTGCCGATGCCGGCATCGACCAGCACGGGCACCTTGGACTGCGCGATGATCGCCTTGATCATGAAGGGATTGGCCACGCCAAGCCCTGACCCGATCGGCGCGCCGAGCGGCATGATGGCGACGCAGCCCATCTCCTCCAGCCGCTTCGCGGCCACGGGGTCGTCGGCGCAATAGACCATCACCTCGAACCCGTCCCTGATCAGGGCCTCGGCGGCTTCGAAGGTCGCGCGCATGTCGGGGTAGAGGAAGGGCGGCGGGCCCAGCACCTCCAGCTTCACCAGGTTCCAGCCCCCGGCTTCCCGCGCCAGGCGCAGCGTCCGCACCGCATCCTGCGCGGTGAAGCAGCCCGCCGTGTTGGGCAGGTAGGTATAGCGGTCGGGCGGCACGAAATCCTGCAGCATGGGCTGCGAGGCGTCGGAGAGGTTCACGCGCCGCACCGCGACCGTCACCATCTCCGCGCCCGACGCCTCGATGGAGGCCGCGGTCTCCTCCAGGCTCTTGTAGCGCCCGGTGCCGACGACGAGTCGCGACCGGAAGCGGCGGCCTGCGACGGTCCAGCCTTCATCCGTATCGGCCAGGGGGGTGGTCCCAGGGGTGATCCCGTCCATCTCAGCCACCTCCGATGAAGTGCACGATCTCCAGCCTGTCCCCGGCGCCGAGGCGCGTGGTCGTCCAGGCGGAACGCGGCACGATCTCCAGGTTCCGCTCCACCGCCACCTTGGGCGCGGCCAGGCCGATCAGATGCAGCAGGTCATGCACCGAGGCGCCTTCCGGCACCTGGCGCGCCTCGCCATTGACCTCGATGGAAATGGTCCCCGTCATGCGTCGGAACATGGCGGGCAGGCGCCGCCGGGACAAGCCATGCCGGCGCGGGGCAGCCATCCGCCGGGGTGCACAACCGAGGGGCGTGCTTGCCCGGCGCGGAGGCAGCGTGCTAGGCGCACCCTTCCCTGCGATCCTGTCGCGACAACCGGGACACCTCCCTTGACCCCGCCGATGATCGCCGTGCTGAACGGCCCGAACCTGAATCTGCTCGGCACCCGCCAGCCCGAGATCTATGGCGCGGAGACGCTCGACGATGTCGAGGCGCTCTGCGCCGAAACCGCGGAAACGCTCGGCCTGGCGATCGACTTCCGCCAGACCAACGGGGAAGGCGAACTGATCACCTGGGTGCAGGAATGCCGCGGCCGTGCCGCCGGCATCATCATCAACCCCGCCGGCTACAGCCATACCTCCATCGCCCTGATGGATGCGCTGAAGGCCGTGGACCTGCCCATCGTGGAGGTCCACATCTCCAACATCCACCGCCGGGAGGAATTCCGGCACCTGAGCTACGTGTCCAAGGTGGCCACGGGCGTCATCGCAGGCCTCGGCATCCGGGGCTATGCGCTGGCGCTGCGTGCCATGGCCGACATCGTCGCCCCAGAAGGAGAGCCCTGATGTCGGGCGTCCAATTCGACCCCGCGGCGATCCGCGAACTCGCGAAGATCCTGCGTGAAACTGACCTGACCGAGATCGAGCTGGTCGAGAAGGACAGCCGCATCCGGGTCGCGCGCCAGATCACCGTCCAGCAGGTCGCGACCGTCGCGGCGGGCCCTGCCGCCGCGCCCGCCGCCGCCGCGGCGCCCGCACCCATCGCGGTGCCGGAAGCGATCAGCGATGCCGCCCATCCCGGCGCCGTCACCTCCCCCATGGTCGGCGTCGCCTACCTGGCGCCGGAGCCAGGGGCCGCGCCCTTCATCACGGTCGGTGGCCGCGTCGCGCAGGGCCAGACGGTGCTGCTGATCGAGGCGATGAAGACCTTCAACCAGATCCGCGCGCCGCGCGCCGGCGTCGTGACGCGGATCCTGATCGAGAGCGGGTCGCCGGTCGAATACGGCGAACCCCTCCTGATCATCGAGTGATCGGGACGCTATGTTCGGCAAGGTCCTGATCGCGAACCGGGGCGAGATCGCGCTCCGCGTCCATCGCGCCTGCCAGGAGATGGGCATCCGCACCGTCGCCGTGCACTCCACGGCCGACAACACGGCGATGCATGTGCGCCTGGCGGATGAGAGCGTCTGCATCGGCCCGCCCTCGGCCCGCGACAGCTACCTGAACATGGCGGCCATCCTCTCGGCCGCCGCCATCACCGGCGCGGATGCCATCCATCCGGGCTACGGCTTCCTCAGCGAGAACGCGAACTTCGCGGAGATGGTGGAGGCCCATGGCCTCGCCTTCATCGGCCCGACGGCGGCGCATATCCGCATGATGGGCGACAAGATCGCCGCCAAGGACGCCATGCGCTCCCTCGGCGTGCCGCTGGTCCCCGGCAGCCTGGGCGCGCTGGAGAGCCTGGAGGAGGCGCGCGCCGTCGCCGACCAGATCAAGTACCCCGTGCTGATCAAGGCCGCCGCCGGCGGCGGCGGTCGCGGCATGAAGGTGGCGCGCAGCGAGGAGGAGCTTGAGGAGGCCTGGCGCGTCGCGCGCACGGAATCCAAGGCCGCCTTCGGCGACGATGCCGTCTACATGGAGAAGTACCTGGACCGCCCGCGGCATATCGAGCTGCAGGTCCTGGCCGACATGCACGGCAACGTCGTGCATTTCGGCGAACGCGACTGCTCCCTCCAGCGGCGCCACCAGAAGCTGGTCGAGGAGGCCGGCAGCCCCGTGCTGACGGCGGCGGAGCGCGATGCGCTGGGCGCCCAGGTCACCAAGGGCCTGAAGCAGCTGGGCTACCGCAATGCCGGCACGCTGGAATTCCTGTGGCAGGACGGCCAGTTCGCCTTCATCGAGATGAACACCCGCCTGCAGGTGGAGCATCCGGTGACGGAAATGGTCTGCAACGTCGACCTGGTGAAGGAACAGCTGCGCGTCGCCGCCGGCGAACCGCTGGGCTACACGCAGGAACAGGTCCGCTTCTCCGGCCACGCCATCGAATGCCGCATCACGGCAGAGGATCCCGAGACCTTCGCCCCGAACCCCGGCCGGGTGGACATGTATCACGCGCCGGGCGGCCTCGGCGTGCGGGTCGATAGCGCGCTCTACTCCGGCTACACCGTGCCGCCGCATTACGACAGCCTGGTCGCCAAGCTGGTGGTCCACGGCCAGACGCGGTCGGAGGCGATCGCGCGCCTCAAGCGGTCGCTGGACGAGATGGTGGTGAGCGGCATCAAGACGACGCTGCCGCTGCACCAGCGCATCGTCGCCGACCCGGAGTTCCAGGCCGGCGACTACACCATCCATTGGCTGGAGAAATTCGTCAGCCGCGGGCACTGACCGCGCGCGGCAGGGCTTCCAAGGGCATGACGAAGGGGTGGCCGGCGCTGCCGGTCACCACCTCCGCGCGCAATCCATAGACATCGGCCAGCAGCGCGGGCGTCAGCACTGATGCCGGGGCTCCGGCGGTGATCAGCCTGCCCGCCTGCAGCACCGCGATGCGGTCGGCGAAGCGGGCCGCCGCATTCAGGTCGTGGATCGCCACCACCACCAGCAGCCCCTGGCGCCGCGCCAGGTCGCGCAGCAGCGCCAGCAATTCGAACTGGTTCCGCAGGTCGAGCGCGCTGGTCGGTTCGTCCAGCAGCAGCGCCGCGGGCTCCGCCGCCAGCAGCTGTGCCAGGAACACCATCTGCCGCTGCCCGCCCGACAGCTCCGCCAGCATGCGTCCCGCCAACCCCTGGATGCCGAGCCGCTCCAGCGCCGCCATGGCGCGCGCGACTTCGGCCTGCGGCACGCGCAGCCCGAGCGCGCGCATCCGGCCGAGCAGCACCGTCTCCAGCACCGTCAGCGCCGCCCGGGCGCCATTGTCCTGCGGCAGGAAGCCGACCTCCCCGGCGCCCTCGCGGCGGATACGGCCGCCATGGGCCTGCAGCCCGGCCACGGCCCGGAGCAGGGAGGATTTGCCGGAGCCATTGGGGCCGAGCAGCGCCAGCACCTCGCCCCCCGCCGCGGACAAAGACACGCCATCGACCGCCCGGGTCGTCCCGTAGCGGATGGAGACGTCCTCGATCTCCAGCCTCACCAATGGGCCCTCCGCGATGCCAGGATCAGCCACGCGAAGAAGGGCACGCCGACCAGGGCGGTGACGATGCCGATGGGAAACAGCGCGCCGGGGGAGACGGTCTTGCTGGCCACCGAGGCGGCGGAGAGCAGCACCGCCCCGGCCAGCGCCGCGCCCGGCAGCAGCACGCGCTGATCCTCCCCCAGCAGCATCCGGGCGAGATGGGGAGCCACCAGGCCCACGAAGCCGATCGTGCCGACAAAGGCGACGGCGACGCCGGTGGCCACGGAGACGAAGAGGAAGCCGCGCAGCCGCAGGCCGCGGACCTTCACGCCCAGCGCCGCCGCGCGGTCATCCCCCAGGCGCAGCGCCGTCAGCCCCCAGGCATCGCGCATCAGCAGCGGCACCGTGGCGGCCAGCACGCCCGCGACGATGCCGAGCTTCGGCCAGGTGGCGCGCTGGAGACTGCCGAAGAGCCAGAAGACGATCTGCTGCAACGCCTCCGGCGACGCCATGAATTGCAGCAAGGCCAGCAGCGCCTGGAACAGGAACATCAGCGCGATGCCGGCCAGCACCAGCGGCTCCGGCGTCGCGCCGCGGATGCCGCCCAGCGCCCAGACCCCGGCGCAGGCGATGGCCGCGAAGACGAAGGCCGCGATCGGCACGGCCTGCGCTTCCGCCAGCGGCAGCGCGGCGCCGAAGACGATGACCAGCGCCGCGCCGAAGCCCGCACCGGCGGAGACGCCGAGCGTGTAGCTCGACGCCATCGGGTTGTTCAGGATGGTCTGCATGACGGCGCCGGTCAGGCCCAGCGCGGCGCCGACCAGCAGCGCCATCAGCGCGACGGGCAGCCGGATGGACCAGACGATGGCATCCACCATCGGATCGGGCGCCAGGCCGAGCAGCGAGGCCGCGACGGCGGAAGGCGACAGCATCGCCGGCCCCGTCGCGACATCCAGCACCAGGCAGAGCGCCAGCAGCGCGAGCCCCGCGGCCAGCACCACCCGGCGCCGCGCCGCGAGCCGCGTCCATTCCGGCGCCACCGCGGCGTGCATGCGCTCAGGCCGCCCGGGCGCGGCGACGGGGCAGGTCATTCGCGACCTCGCCGGGATCGCCGGGGCCGGCATGGGCAACCACGTCGGTCCGCGCCGCCCACCAGGCCAGCGCCATCATCGCGATGAAGGCCACGGGGATCAGCGCCATCGCCGCCCAGAACAGCACCCAGGGCGTCCAGTAGTAGCCGAGCAGCACCAGCGCCATGGCGACATTGCCGATGGCCAGCAGCGCCTCCCGCGCCGCCGCTTCCTCCGCACCCGGTGCGGCGGGCGCCGCGGCCAGGATGCGGCCGGGCTCGACCGGCGCGCGCGCCGCCAGCCGGGCGACGCCCGCCATCGCCAGCGTCCCGACCAGCGCGATGGCGGGTTCCAGGAAGCCCTGGCCCAGGGACAGCAGCCAGGCCGTCCCGCCACCGCCCAGCAGCAGGATCGCCAGCGGCAGCGCGGCCGCCAGTCGCCCCGCGACATCGAGGCGGGAGGGCGCGCCCATGGCATCGCCGAGCTGGCGGAGGTTCTGGATCCAGAAGAGGCCCGCGAGCGGCAGGGAGGCGGCGAGCAGCACGCCGCCGGCGCCGGTCGGCACGGCGCCGAGGCTGGCACCGGGCAGCACCAGCCCGATCAGCGCCCAGAGCGCGAAGGGCGTCAGCATGAACAGGGCAATGGCGAAGGGAACCCAGCGCTTCATCGGGGGTGGCTCCTGCGTGTCATGGGCGGGCGAAGGGGGGGAGTCGGAAAGCGCGGGGCATCAGGCCCGCCAGGGCAGCATCCAGGTGCCGGAGAAGGGCACGGGCAGGTAGCGCCGGTGGTAGTCCGCCAGCGCCGCGACGGGGTCCATGTCCTCGAACGCCGCCGGCCAGGCGCGCTTCGCGATGTAGAGCGTGGCGGTATCGTCGAAGAGCGTGCGGCACAGCCCGTGCTCGATCGCGTGCAGCTCGCCGTTGCGGATGGCGGTCAGCCCGGCCCAGCCGGGGCGCGTGGCGTAGGGCGCCAGGCTGCGGCGCGTCTCCTCCGCCGTCACGCCATAGCCCGTGCGGACGGCGCGCGGGCGGTTGGTCCAGGAGGAGGCGCCGATGTAGATGAAGTCCGGATTGGCGGCGAGCACGGCCTCCGCCGGGATCGGCCCCCAATTGCCGGCCAGCCGCCCTTCCGCGACGTTCATCACGCCGAGCATCGCGAAGATGCGGCCCCACATGGTGGCGGGGGAGTAGCTGTTGCCCACCACCTCCATGCCGCCCTGTCCGAGTTCCAGGTGGATCTTCGGCCTCACCGGCCCCGCGGCGCGGGCGGCGCGGTCCAGGATGGTGCCGATGTTGCGGCGGTAGCGGTCCGCCAGCTCCGCCGCGCGGGCCTCCTCCCCCATCGCCGCGCCGATGGCGAGGGTGGAGGCGACGTGGCGCTCCAGCGTCTGGGCGTTGTAGTCGAAGACCAGGATCGGGATGCCCGCGGCGGCGATCTGGTTGCGGATCGTCTCCGCCGCCATCCAGGCCCAGGCCGGCATCATCAGCAGGTCGGGGCGGAGCCCTATCACCTTCTCCGCGCTGAAGGTGCCCTCATCCGTGTTGCCGACATCGGGCAGGGTGGCGAGGGCTGGGACGAGGTCGCGGTAGCGGGAGAAGATGGCGGGGCGCCAGCCTTCCCACACCACGCGGTTCATGCCGACCACGCGGGACCAGCCGCCGGTGCCGGCGATGGCGGTGAACTCCTCGTAGTTGAACATCACCACGATCCGCTCCGGCCGCGGCTTCAGCGCGACCTCCCGCCCCAGCGCATCGGTGATGCGCCGCATCTGGGCATGGGCTGGCAGCGCCAGTGGCGTGGCGAGGGCAGTGGCAAGCAGGGCGCGGCGCGGCAGGGCGCGCGGGAAGGCGGACATGGCGGAGGCTCCTGGACATGCGACGAAACCCCGGGCCGAGGCCGGCCCGGGGCGCTGCGATGGTCAGGAGAGGAAGGGTGGTCCGGTCGGGCGGTAGGGCGGCGCCCGGGCGCCGAGCGCCGGCACGCTGGGCGCCACCCAGGCCGGCAGGGCGGCGACCACCATCGCCGGCAGAGGGACGGAGGAGGGCTCCGGCAGCAGCGCGGTGGCAGGCCCGTGGCAGGCCAGGCAGAAGGCGGCAGCCTCATGCGGGGCCGGCGCCTCATCCCCCGGCCCGCCCATATCCACCGCCACCATCCCGTCCGGCGTGCAGAGCTCCACCAGGAAGGCGTGGTGGGAGACGGGGGCAACGAGCCGCAGGCAATGCGCCAGCGCCAGGCTGCTCTGCAGGCAGAGCGCCAGGGCCAGCAGCACCAGCAGGCGGCGGGAGGGACGCGACACGCGCGGAACCTATGGCGCGGCGAATGAGCCCGCAAGCAGCCGCGTTGCACGATTCCCTCGCCCACCGCGCCGGCGCCCTGTAGAATGGGCCGGTGAGCCGAAGACAGTTCGAGATCACCCCCGAGTTGATGCTCCGCGCCTATCGCGCGGGCCTCTTTCCCATGGCGGAGACGCGGCGCGGCGACCGGCTCTACTGGCTGGACCCGGAGTTGCGCGGCGTGCTGCCGCTGGATCGCTTCCACCTCTCCCGCCGCCTGGCCCGGACCGTCCTGGCGGGCGACTACCTCGTCACGACCAACCGGGACTTCGGCGGCGTCATCGCGGGCTGCGCGGCGCCGGCGGAGGGGCGGGAGGACACCTGGATCAACCCGGAGATCGAGCGGCTGTTCACCGCGCTGCATCGCATGGGCCATGCCCATTCGGTGGAGGCCTGGGCGCCCGCGCCGGGCGGCCCCAAGCTGGTCGGGGGGCTCTACGGCGTCGCGCTCGGCGGCGCCTTCTTCGGGGAGAGCATGTTCTCCCGCGCGCGCGATGCCTCCAAGGTCGCGCTGGTGCATCTGGTGGCACGGCTGCGCCTTTTCGGCTTCACGCTGCTCGACAGCCAGTTCCAGACCACGCACCTGGCGCAGTTCGGCTGCACGGAGATTCCGCGCCAGGCCTATAAGCGGCTGCTCTCCGAAGCCGTGGAGGAACAGGCGCGCTGGGATGACGAGGCCGAGCCCGAGGCGGTGGCCGAGGAGATCCGGCGGCTGCGAGAAGCCAGCCGCGGCAAATAGCTAGCGGTTCACCGGCCAGGGGCGCTGGCCCGGCGGCAGCGCGGCGCCGCCGCCGCGCGGGTCCGGACCGAAGCGGTTCGGGCCATTCTCCCCGGGCTGGCAGTACCAGATCAGCAGCACGATCCAGCCGAGGACAGGCACGAAGCCCAGCAACTGCCACCAGCCGCTGCGCCCATTGTCATGCAGGCGCCGGGCAGCGATGGCGATGGAGGGGATGATAAGCGCGACAGCCAGCACCGCGCCGAGGATGCCGCCCGTCGCGGCGTCGTCGATGATGCCGGTGATCACCTGGGCCAGCAGGACAAAGAGGTAGAAGAACCAGAACTCCGACCGTCGCGCGCGGCCCGCGAAGGTGGCGTAGTTGCGGAACGCGCTGGCGACGGCGTCGGGGAAGTTCATGCGCGCTCCATCCTGGCCGGGTGCCGCCTCAGCTCGCGCGGCATTCCATGATGCGGATGTCGTAGACCGGGTGTTCCAGCATGTTCACGCCCGGGGCTTCGGCGAACATCCAGCCGCGGAAGACGGCGGCGCCATTGGCGGGGGCGCGGCTGTCCGCGATCTCCAGCCAGGCGGCGGCGTCCGGCACCTCGTCCGGCGGGCGCGCGTTGCAGGCCCGCACGGTGATGGTGAGGCTGCCGAAGCGCTCGGGCTGGTTCAGCGTGGCGCGCAGCGTGATGACGCGCGCCGTCACCTTGTCCAGCGCCTGCAGCACGGCGATGCGCTGCGGCCGCCATTCCTGCGCGGCCGCAGGCATGGCCAGCCCGCAGGCCAGCGTGATGGCAGCGGCGAGGGTGCGGATCATGCCGCGCGCTTCGGGCTCGGCAGGGCGGCGACCATCTCGGCCAGGATGCGCCGCATCGCGGCCTCGTCCACGCCCATCAGCACCGCATCCTCGAAGGCGTCGCGCAGCACCTGCGCGGCTTCCCGGTGGTTCTCCGCCAGCACCTTCAGCTTCTCCCGGCATGACAGGGGCGCGCCATCGGCACCCGGCCAGGCGGCGGGCGGGTCGAGCGGCGTGCTCATGGGCGGGCCGGCGCGGTTCCCTGGGCGGGGGCCGTGCCGCCGCCCTCCCCGGGGGAGGATCCGCCCTGGGTCATGGAGAAGATGAAGCGCCCCAGAAGGCTCTCCAGGCTGATGGCGGATTGGGTGATCGTGATCTCCCCGCCATCGCGCAGGATGCGCTCCGACCCGCCCGGCACCAGGGAGACGAAGCGCCCGCCGAGCAGCCCCTCGCTCGCGATTTCCGCCGAGCTGTCGGAGGGGATGCGGAGGCTGCCATCGATCCGCATGGTCAGCACGGCCAGGAAGGTCTGCGGGTCGATCCGCTGGCCGGTGATGGAGCCGACCTTCACGCCGGCGATGCGGACATCGGCGCCCGGCGCCAGGCCATCGATCCGGTCGAACTTGGCGGTCAGCGTCAGCCCGGGGCCGGACATGGTGGTCCGCCCGCTATTGGTGACGGCGAACAGCAGGAAGCCGGCCGCGACCAGCAGCACCACGGCGCCAGCCAGCACCTCGGCGATCGAACGGCCCTTCATGCGCGCTTGCCTGCCATCAGGTCCCGGGCGTCCAGGCCTCGTAGTCGCCCGTGGTCACGGCGCGACGGCCTCCGGCATAGTCATGGCCGGCGGGGCGATAGGCATTGGCGGTGCCCGTCTGGTTCGGCTGGTGGTCCAGCATCCAGGCATGGCGCTTCGTCTCCGCCATCGGCTGCGGCGCGGTGTGGTGCAGCCAGCCATGCCATTCCGGCGGCACCTTCGTGGCCTCGGCCGCGCCGTTGAACAGCACCCAGCGGCGCTTGCGGCCATAGCCACGAAAATCGGCCTTCGACTCGTAATAGGCATTGCCGAAGCGGTCCGTGCCGATCTTGCGGCTGGACAGGGCGGAGGTGAGGCGCAGCAGCACCGACATCGGATATCCTCGCAGCGGCCGTGGGGAGGCCCGCCCGCCATGTGCGGACGGCGCCAGTTTCGCACAATGGGGGCCCGCGCGCAAAACGCGCGGCGTCCGGGCCCGGGGCTGCGATTCTGTCCACAGGATGTTGCGGTTCCGGCCGCGCAACACCACCACATACGGCTTCCGTCCCGCCCCCCGAGTGCCTAGATTGGTGGCATGACAAGCTTGGCCGGGACGATCTGGGACGGAATGGCTCTGTGGCGCCTGCGCGCCGCGCCGGATCCGGATTCGAAGCCCAGGGCCATCGCCCTGCCCGTCTCCTGGGATGAGGAGGCGGCCGAGGCGATCGCCGCCATCGCCCCGGGCCAGGCACCGGTCGCCCTGCCCCGCCTCGCGGAATCCTGGATCGCGCCGCTCGTCGCGCGCGGTCGCCAGCTCGGCATCCTGGCCGATGCCGGGGAGCAGGACAGGTTCGCCCATGCGCTGCGGGGCCTGCTGCTGGCCCGCGCCGCGGCGCCGGGCCTCGCGATCTGGCGGGGGGACACCCGTTCCGCCAGCCGCTTCGTGCTCAACCTGCCGGCCTTCCTGGATGCCGAGGGAGGCTTCGACGCGCGCGCTTATGCCGCGGCCGTCGCGACCGGCGTCCGGGTGCTCGACATCTGGACCCAAGCCAAGTCGCCGCGGCTTTCCGTTGGATTTGCTGACCTTGCCGGCCTGCTGGCCGGGCTCGGGCTGACCTACGACTCGGCAGAGGCCCGCGCCGTGGGGGCCGCCATCGCCGCCTTGACGCGCGGCGCGGCGGAGGCCGAGTCGGGCCGGATCGCGGAGCGACTCGGGGCGCGGGAGCCCGTGGCGCTGATCGCTCCCTCCCCGCCCGAGGAGACCGTGGTGCCGGGCCTGGCCGCGGCCGCCCGCGCCGCGCTGGACGAAGCCGCCGGAAGCCTCGGCCTGCGCCACCAGGCGCTGGTGGTGTTGGCGGCGCCCGATGCCGTGGAAAAGCTGCTCGGTGCCGAGACGGGCGGGCTGGCGCCCGCCAGCGGGCCGACGCGCCTGACGCTGGACCGCGAAGGCTGGGTGGCAGAGGTGCCGACCCGCGCCGCGCTCCGCCTGGGCCGCGCGGAGGCCGAGCGCCTGCTCGCGCCCCCCTCCGACCAGGCCTGGACCGCCATGGCGCAGGCCATCGCCCCCTTCCTGCACGCCCCCGCCCCCATGCCGCTGGCCAGCGCCGCGCCGGCGAGCGCGCCCGCACCCCTGCCCGCCCGCGCCACCGCCCTGGCGACTCGCCCGGGCGGGTCCGTCTGGCGCGTGTCGGTCGGCGGCCACAAGGTGGTGCTGCGCACGACGGAGGATGGCAGCGGCAAGCTGTCCGAGGTGACGATCGCGCTGACGAAGGAAGGCGCCGCCTATCGCAGCCTGATGGATGCGATGCTGCATTCCGTCTCCATCGGCCTGCAGAACGGCGTCGCGCTGGACCATTTCGTCGAGGCCCACGCCTATACCCGCTTCGGCCCCGCAGGCGCCGTGGAGGGCGACCCCGCCATCCGGCGCGCCACCTCCGTGCTGGACTGGGCCTTCCGCCGCCTGGCGCTGGAGTATCTGGGCCGCCGCGACCTGGCCGACCCGTCGGAGGCCGATTGCGCCCCGGATGCCACGGGCAACGCGGCCGAACAGGCGCCGCTGCTGCCGATGGACCTGCCCGCATCGCCGGCGCCGCGCGCCCGGCGGCGGCAGTTCAAGCTGGTCGGGTAGCGTTTTCCGCGCGCCCGACGCAGTCTCCCGCCCGGCAAGCAGGGAGACCGCGCCAATGGCTGGAACGATCGAAGGCAACCTCGCGAAGCTCGGCATCACGCTGCCGGTGCCCGCCGCGCCGGTGGCGAACTACATCGCCTACAACATCGTGGGGAATCTGCTGGTCGTCTCCGGCCAGATCCCCTTCGTGGATGGCAAGGTCGCCTTCACCGGCAAGGTCGGCGCGGGCCTGTCCGTGGAACAGGGCCAGGAAGCGGCGCGCATCTGCTTCATCAACCTCGTCGCCCAGGTGAAGGCCGCCTGCGGGGGAGACCTCGATCGCGTGAAGCGCGTGGTGCGGCTCGGCGGCTTCATCGCGGCGGGGCCGGACTTCACCCAGCATGCGCTGGTGATGAACGGCGCCTCCGACCTCGCGGTCGCCGTCTTCGGCGATGCCGGGCGCCATGCGCGGACCACCATCGGCGTGCCCTCCCTGCCGGCCGATGCGGCCGTCGAGGTCGAGGGGATGTTCGAGATCGCCTGAGGCGGGCTTGAGCATCCGCCCGCCGACCCAAGCTGGACCTGCATGCCCGATACGGCGCCCGCGCTGAACCTCTCGCTCCATCCCTCCATCGCGGCGATCCCCGCGATGGAGTGGGATGCCTGCGCGGGCTCCGCGAATCCCTTCGTCAGCCACGCCTTCCTCCTGGCACTGGAGGAATCGGGCAGCGTCGGCGGGCGAACGGGGTGGCTGCCACAGCATGCGGCGTTGCGGGACGAGGGCGGAAGGCTCGTCGCCTGCGCGCCGATGTATGCGAAGATGCACAGCCAGGGCGAATACGTCTTCGACCATGGCTGGGCGGATGCCTTCGAACGCGCGGGCGGGCGCTACTACCCGAAGCTGCAGGTGGCGGCGCCCTTCAGCCCGGTGCCCGGCCCGCGGCTGCTGGTGCGCCCGGGCTGCGAGGCCGGCGTCGCCGCGCTGGCGCAGGGGCTGGTGCAGGCCTGCGGGCAGCTCGACCTCTCCTCCATCCACGTCACCTTCTGCCAGGCACCGGAGTGGGAGGCGCTGGGCGAGGCCGGGTGGCTGCAACGCATCGGCACGCAGTTCCATTGGACCAATGCGGGCTACACCAGCTTCGACGACTTCCTGGCCGCGCTGTCATCCCGCAAGCGGAAGCAGATCAAGCGGGAGCGCCGCGATGCCGAGGCCTCCGGCTTCGTCCTCAAGACGCTGCGGGGCCATGAGATCACGCCCCGCCACTGGGACGCCTTCCACCGCTTCTACCTCTCCACCTCCGACAAGAAGTGGGGCCGCAGCGCCTACCTGAAGAAGGCCTTCTGGCCGATGCTCGGCGAACGGCTCGGCGACCGCGTCGTGCTGATGGTGGCGGAGCAGGAGGGGGAGCCCGTCGCCGGCGCGCTGAACCTGCTGGGGGAGGACGCGCTGTTCGGCCGCAACTGGGGCTGCCTGGTCGATGCGCCCTTCCTGCATTTCGAGCTCTGCTACTATCGCGCCATCGATTTCGCGATCGAGCACAGGCTGCCGCGCGTCGAGGCCGGCGCGCAGGGCGAGCACAAGATCCAGCGCGGCTACCTGCCCGTGCCGACCTACTCCGCCCATTGGATCGAACATCGCGGCCTGCGTCGCGCGGTCGCCGATTTCCTGGCGCAGGAACGCCCCGCCATGATGCAGGAGATCGAGGCGCTGGCGGAGATGTCGCCGTTCCGGAAGGACGGCGAGGCGGGCTGATGGGCTCGCCCTTCTACGCCCGCATCAAGGGCGACGTGCTCGCCATCGTCGCCACCATCCCCGCCGGACGCATCGCGAGCTTCGCCGATATCGGCGCGCATCTCGACGTCATGCCCCGCCACGTCGCCTACATCCTCTCGATGCTGTCGGAGATCGAGAAGGCGACGCTGCCCTGGCACCGCGTGGTGGCGGCGGATGGCAGGCTCGGCGTGCCCAAGGCGGGCGCGGATGGCACGCCGCAGCGCGCGGCTTTGGAAGCGGAGGGCGCGGCCTTCGATACCGACGGGCGCATCACCGATGCCGTCGCGCGGTCGGTCGCGGTGGACAGCCTGCCGCATGGCGTGCCACGGCAGACACGCCCCGCCACCGCCCCGAAAGCCCCGCGCCGCCGATGATCGCCATCGAGGATCCCGCCCAGCCCGAGATCATCGCCATGCTGGAGGAAGGCGAGGCGCACAGCGCCAGCCTCTACCCCGCGGAGAGCAACCACCACCTGCCGCTCGACGCACTGCGCGCGCCCGGCGTGCTGTTCCATGTCGCACGCGATGCCGCCGGCCGCGCCATCGGCACCGGCGCCATCGTCGTGAAGGGCGACTGGGCGGAGGTGAAACGCATGTGGACGGCGCCGGACGCGCGCGGCCAGGGCGTGGCGGCCGCCATGCTGACCGCGGTGCTGAACGCCGCCCGCGCGCGCGGCATTGGCCTGCTGCGGCTGGAGACCGGCATCCACAGCCACGCCGCGATCGCCCTCTATCGCCGCCACGGCTTCATGGAGATCGAGGCCTTCGAGGGCTACGCGCCCGATCCGCTGAGCGTCTTCATGGAACGCCGCGAACCGGTGTAGACCCCTCCGCGTGATCCTCGCCTATTTCCAGCTCGCCCTCTCCATGGCGTTGGTCGGCGCCAATGTGGGCGTGGCCAAGCTCCTGGCGCAGGACCTGCCCATCCCCATGATCGCGGGCCTGCGCTGCGCGCTGGCCGTGCTGGTGCTGTGGCCGCTGGCCAAGGCGATGGAGGGGCTCCCCTCGATCGAGCGCCGCGGCCTCTGGAACCTGGCGCTGCAGGCCTTCTTCGGCACCGTTATCTACAATGCCGGGCTGCTGGGCGGGCTGCGGCTGACGACGGCGCTGGAGGCGGGACTGGTGCTGGCGACGCTGCCTGCCGTCGTCGCCATCGGCAGCGCGCTCTGGCTGCGGGAGAGGCTGCCGCCTCGGCAATGGGCGGCGGTCGCACTCGCGGCCTTCGGCATGGCGGCGATCACCCTGGCGCGGCTCGGCGGCGACGGCGGGCATGGCAGCCTCATCGGCAATCTGCTGGTCTTCGGCGGCGTCTGCGGGGAAGCGCTCTATGTCCTGCTGGCGAAGCGGCTGGCGGGCCATGCGCCGGTGGTCACCGCCAGCCTCTGGATGCAGGTCTTCTCCGCCCTGATGCTGCTGCCCTTCTGCCTCCCCGTGGCCGGCGCGGTGGTGGCGCTGGCGGAGCCCGCGACGGCGGGACTGCTCGTCTTCCATTCGCTGACCGCCTCCGTCCTCTGCCTGCTGCTCTGGTACCAGGGGCTGAAGCGGGCGCCGGCGGGGATCGCCGGGGTCTTCACCGCCTTCCTGCCCGCGACCTCTGCCCTGGTCGCGATCTTCTTCCTGGGCGAGGTCTTCACCCTCACCCACGGCGCCGGCTTCGTGCTGCTGACCGGCAGCATGCTGCTGGCAACCTGGCCATCACGCCGGCGCGCAGCCTGACCGGAAGGGCTTCGCAAGCCGGCCAGGCCGCTGTTACGCTTTCCGCGTGAGACGAACGAAAGCCCTGCGCCTGGTGCTGCTGGGGGGCGGCGTGACATCCCTGCTCGCGGCCTGCGGCGATGACGAGGCGCGCGCCGCGGAATGCGCGCGGGCGCGCGCCGAACAGCGCCCGAATGCGGAGCAGATCTGCCAGCAGAGCCGCTCGCGTTCATCGCATTACGGCGGCTCCTGGTTCAGCGGGCGGACCTCCTCCGCCTCCGGCGCCGCGACCGCCGCCAGCCAGGGTGGCTCCTCCGCCCGCGGCGGCTTCGGGGGCTCCACCTCCTCGAGCAGCAGCTGAGCATGCGGCGCGTCGCGATGCCCGCACGGCCCGACCTGCGGGAACGCGCCGCGCGGCTCGGCTTCGCCTTCGCGGAGATCGCGGGCGAGCCCTATTGGGACGAGACCGCCTGCTACCGCTTCGACGCTGGCGAGATCGACGTGCTGGACGACGCGACGGTCGAGATCGACGCGCGGTGCCGCGAGGCCGTGGCCTATGCCGTCGGGCATGGCATGAACGGGCCGCTCGGGATCCCGGATGGCGCCTGGCCGCTGGTGACGCGAAGCTGGGAAAAGCAGGAGCCCAGCCTCTATGGCCGCTTCGACCTGCGCTGGGACGGCACGGGCGCGCCGAAGCTCCTGGAATACAACGCCGATACGCCGACCGCGCTGTTCGAGGCCGGCGTCATCCAGTGGGAATGGCTGCAATGCCTCAGCGAGGGCGAAGCGCGGCCCGCCGACCAGTTCAATTCCATCCATGAGGCGCTGATCGCCACCTGGCCGACCATGAAGCTGCCCGCCCGCGTCCACTTCGCCTGCGTGCGCGACCATGCGGAGGATCGCGGCACCATCGACTACCTCCGCGACACCGCCATCCAGGCGGGGATCGAGGCGCCCTTCCTCTTCATGGACGAGATCGGCTGGGGCCGCGGCCGCTTCCGGGACATGGAGGAGCGGGAGATCAGCGCGATCTTCAAGCTCTACCCCTGGGACTGGCTGCTGGCGGAGCCTTTCGCGGCCAACATCGCCACCGCGCCGACGCGTTGGATCGAGCCCTGCTGGCGCCTCATCCCGGCCTCCAAGGCCTTCCTTTCGCTGCTCTGGTACCTCTTCCCGGACCATCCGAACCTGCTGCCCGCCTTTCTCGAATCCGGGAAGACGGGCGGGCCGGAGATCTCGAAGCCTTTCTGGGGGCGGGAGGGTGCCAACATCGTCGCCCCGGGGATCGAGACCCCCGGCCCCTATGCCGCGCAACCGCGGGTCTGGCAGGAATATGCGGAGTTGCCCTGCTTCGATGGCCGCTATCCCGTGATCGGGTCCTGGATCATCGGCGGCCGCGCCTGCGGCATCGGCATCCGGGAAGACGCGACGCCGGTGACGCGCGACACCAGCCGCTTCGTGCCGCACCTCTTCCAGGGGGAGAACCCATCGTGACCAGCCTCGCCACCCTGCCCGGCTTCCTGATCCACTTCCTCGTCGCCATCGCGCTGCTGGCCTTCGCGCTGACGACCTATCTGCGCGTCACGCCGCATGACGAGATGGCGCTGATCCGCGCCGGCAATTCGGGCGCAGCGATCGCCCTGGCGGGCGCCATCATCGGCTTCGCGCTGCCCATCGCCAGCGCCTTCGCGCATTCCGTCAACATCCTGGATGCCGCGGTCTGGGCCGTGGTGGCGCTGCTGGTGCAGCTGCTGACCTTCTTCGCGGTGGCTAAGCTGCTCGGCAGCGGCTGGCGCGCGGCGATGGAGAAAGGGGACAGCGCGGGGTCCATCCTGAAGGCGGCGGTGGCGATCGCGGTGGGGATGCTGAACGCGGCCTGCCTGAGCACGTGAGGGCGTGGTTCGCCTGCACCGGCGCAGAATTGCTGGCGCGCGACCCGCAGGACACCATCGGCCGCCTGGCGGCAGCGCAGCAATCCCGCGGCCATGCCGGCAGCATCGACCAGGACTACGCCTGGCAGGGACAGATACGCGCTCTGGCCGCGGCGATCTCGGAAGCCGGCGGCGAGGCCTGGACCATCGCGATGGAATACGACCTGTTGCGGCTGGAGAAGCGCATCGACGCCGTCATGCTGACCGACCGCGCCATCATCGCGCTGGAGTTCAAGACTGCCGCGGCCACCAACGCCACGCTGGCGGAAGCGGAGGATTACGCGCTGGACCTGCGCGACTTCCACGCCGGCAGCCGCACCCACCCCATCGTGCCGGTGCTGGTCGCGGGTGCGGGCGGCTTCGTGCCGCCGGCGCAGCCGCCGCTGATCTGGCATGGCGTGACGCAGCCCATCGCCTGCGGCAGTGCCGGGCTCGGCGCGCTTCTGCGCTGGGTGCAGTCGGCTGCACCGGAACCAGCCCGGCGCCTGGATGGCCCGGCCTGGCTCGATGCGCCCTATCGCCCGGTGCCGACCATCGTGGAGGCGGCGACGCTACTCTACGCCCGGAACGGGGTGCAGGAGATCGCCACGGCACGCGCCGATGCCGCCAACCTGACGCGCACCGCACAGGCGATCCGCGACGCCGTGGCGGAAGCGCGACGGGATGGCGCGAAGCTCGTCGTCTTCGTCACCGGCATCCCTGGCGCGGGCAAGACTCTCTGCGGCCTCAACGCCATCTTCGGCGAAGCGCGGATCGAGGGAGCCGCCTTCCTGACCGGCAATGCACCGCTGGTCACCGTGCTGCGCGCGGCGCTCGCGCGGGATGCGGTGGCGCGTGGCGAGTGCAAGCGGCCGGAGGCGGAGCGCCGCGTGAAGGCCGCGCTGCAGAATGTGCACCGCTTCCTGGAAGACAACGCCCGGCCCGGCCTGGCCGCGCCGCCGCCCGAGCGCCTGATCGTCTTCGACGAGGCGCAGCGCGCCTGGAACGAGGCGAAGGCGGTGCTGGGCACACGCAACAGGCCCTCGACTCTGACGATGAGCGAACCCGCGCACACGCTCGACATCATGGGCCGGCACGAAGGCTGGGCGGTGGTGGTCGCGCTCATCGGCAATGGGCAGGAGATCAACACCGGCGAGGCAGGGCTGCAGGAATGGGGCCGCGTCATCGCCGCCGATGCGCGCTGGCGCGCACTCGCCGCGCCGCGCGCCATCAAGGCGGAGGAGCCCGCGCAGCGCCTGGCCGACCCCGGCGCGCCGTGGCTGCGGATCGAGCCAGCGCTCGACCTGGCGACGCCCATCCGGAGCGTGCGCGAAAGCGCCGGCGCCGCCTGGGTGGATGCCGTGCTGCGCGGCGCCGTGGCGGAGGCGCGCGACATCGCGGCGGGCTGCGAGGCGCTGCCCTTCCTGCTGACACGCGACCTCGATGCCATGCGCGCCGCGCTGCGCCGCCTTGCACGCGGCCAGCGCCGCGCCGGGCTTCTCGCCGCGGCCGGTGCCAAGCGGCTGCGGGCGGAGGGGCTCGGCGTGCAGGTGGAGGATGTGGCCGACTGGTTTCTCCGCCGCTGGCCGGACATCCGCGCCTCCGACGCGCTGGAGACGATCGCGACGGAATATGACTGCCAGGGTCTGGAGTTGGATGTCGCGGGCCTCGCCTGGGGCGGCGATTTCATCCGGCAGGCGGGCGAATGGCAGGCGCGGCGCTTCGTCGGCGCGGCCTGGCAGCGCGACCTCAAGGAATTCGACTTCGTCCGCAACACCTACCGCGTGCTGCTGACCCGCGCCCGCTACGAGACGGTAATCTGGGTGCCGCGCGGCAGCGCGCGCGGCACGCCCTTCCATGACCCGACGCGCGATGCCGCGACCTACGACGCCATCGCCGATTTCCTCGAGGCCTGCGGCGCCGTGCCCCTGACCGCTGACGCGCCCGTGCGGGACGAGGCCCCTGCCCTGCTGCTATAGCCACGCGCATGCGCGCCCTGCTCCTCGCCCTGCTCCTCCTCGCCACCCCCGCGGCGGCACAGACGGAGATCAAGCTTGCCACCTGGAACATCGCCTGGCTGACGCTGAAACAGGCCGGGCATCCGGACCTGCCGCGTGACCTGCGGGCGCGCGAACCGGGCGACTGGACACTGCTGCGCGGCTACGCCCAGCGCCTGGCCGCCGATGTGATCGCATTGCAGGAGATTGATGGCGAACAGGCCGCCGCCCGCGTCTTCGACCCCGCCACCTACGCCATCCACCTGACCGATGAGGACGACATCCAGCGCCCCGGCTTCGCGGTGCGGCGGACGCTGCGCGTCATCCCGCAGCGCGACCTTGCGGCGCTCGACCTCCGCGCCGGCGCGCGGCGCAGCCTGCGGCGGGGCGCGGACATCATCGTGGAGGCACCATCCGGCGCGCGCCTCCGGCTGCTCTCGGTGCATCTCGACGCCGGCTGCCGGGAGGATCCCTTCGGCGCCAATGCCTCCCGCGACTGCCAGGGGTTGCAGCGCCAGGCCGAGATCATCGCCCGCTGGGCGGAGGCGCGGCGGCGGGAGGGGATCGCCTTCGCCATCCTCGGAGACTTCAACCGCCGCATGGGCGGCAATGACGACTTCCTCCGCATCGTCGAGGAAGCGGCGCCAGTGGCACGCCCGACCGAGGGCCTGTCCTCCCCCTGCTGGGCGGATCCGCGCGGCGGGCGCCCCTTCATCAGCCACCTGCTGCTGGGCGGCCCGGCGCGGGACTGGCTGGTGCCGCGCAGCCTCTCCGTCCTGGCCTATGCGGAGCGCGACCGGAGCTACCGGGAGAGATTGTCGGACCATTGCCCGGTCTCCGTGCGGATGCGGCTGCCGTAGCAACCGAAGCCGTGCCACCATGCCGGCATGCGCCAATTCGCCCGGCTCACCCTCCCGCTCGCCGGGCTGAACTTCGTCAACCAGGCCTCGCGAACGATGATCGCGACGGTGGGGCCGCTGCTGGCGCTGGAATTCGGGCTCAGCGCCAGTGAGCTCGGCCTGCTGGCGGCGTTGTTCTTCGCGAGCTACGGCCTGGCGCAGTTGCCGATCGGGCTGGCCATCGACCTCTGGGGATCGCGCCGTGTGCAGACGGTGCTGGGGGCGATCGCAGGCCTTGGCTTCGTGATCTGCGCGCTGTCTCCCGGGCCGGTCTGGCTGGCGGTCGGGCGCGCGGTGACGGGCTTCGGTGTCTCGGCCGGGCTGATCGCCATGCTCAAGGTGAACACCCAATGGTACCCGCGCGACCGGGTGGCGGGGATGACGGGGCTCGGCGTCTTCGTCGGCGCCTGCGGCAGCGTGGCCGCCACCGTCCCCGTCGCCTGGATGGTGCCCGTCATCGGCTGGCGCGGCGTCTTCGTGGTGCTGGCGCTGCTGGCCGTCGGCGTCGCGGCCTGGATCTGGTCCAGCGTGCCGGATCGCGGGCCCGGCGCGCCACCGCCGCCGCGGCGCAGCTTCGCGCAGGAGATCGCGGAGTTCGGCAAGATCTTCGTCCACCCCGCCTTCCTGCGCTTCGCGCCGGCGGTGGCGGTGCTGTCTGCCCTCAACTTCACCTACCAGGGTCTCTGGGCCGGGCCCTGGCTGCGGGACGTGGCGCTGATGGATGACGCGGCGCGGGCATCCCTGCTGCTCGCCTATGCCGCGGGGCTGATGGTGGGCAGCGCCGGGACCGGCCAGGCGGCCTCCTTCCTGCAGCGCCGTGGCGCGGGGCCGATGCTGGTGCCGCTGGTGGCCATGGGCATCATCGCGGTGGTGCAGGTGCTGCTGATCTGGCTGCCCTTTCGCGGCCCCATTCCGCTCGGCCTGCTCTGGTTCACCTTCGCGCTGTGCGCCGCGGCCGGGCCTTCCGGCTATGCCGCCATCGGGCAGCGCTTCGGGCCGGAACTGGCGGGGCGCGTCGCCACCGCCATCAACGCCTCCATGCTCGGCCTTGTCTTCGTGCTGCAGAATGCCATCGGGTGGATCCTGGACCTCTGGCCGCGCGTTGCGACCGGCGGTTGGGACCCTGCCGGTTACGGCTGGGCGCTCGGCATGACGCTGGCGTTGCAGGTGCTGACCATGGGCTGGATGCTGCTGCCGGGTCGCCGCGGCTGAACGGAGGATTTGCGTGGAAAAGCGGATCGAGAAGCTGCTGTCCCGCTACCGGGTGGAAGGCGGCAAGTTCCGGCTGAAGGACCACGACCCCGCCGATACCGGCGGCCTCGACCTGAAGAAGGATGAAGCGACGGCGCTGCTGAAGCAGGGGGTGGAGGCGCTGTCGGCCCACCAGGACATGCTCTACGCGCAGGATCGCTGGTCCGTGCTCTGCATCTTCCAGGCCATGGATGCGGCGGGGAAGGACGGCGCCATCAAGCACGTCTTCTCCGGCGTCAACCCGCAGGGCTGCCACGTGGTGTCCTTCAAGGCGCCGACCTCGACGGAGCTCGACCACGACTTCCTCTGGCGGCATTCCATCGCGCTGCCGTCGCGCGGCCAGATCGGCATCCATAACCGCAGCTGGTACGAGGAAGTGCTGGTGGCGCGCGTCCACCCCACCATCCTCGAACACCAGAAGCTGCCGGCACGCCTTGTCGGAAAGCACATCTGGGATGAGCGGCTGGAGGATATCGCGGCCTATGAGCGCTATCTCGGCCGGCAGGGCACGGTGGTGTTGAAGTTCTTCCTCAACGTGAGCCAGGAGGAGCAGAAGCGCCGCTTCCTGTCCCGCATCGAGGAGCCGGAGAAGAACTGGAAGTTCAGCGCGGCGGACGTGCAGGAGCGACAGCACTGGGATTCCTACCAGGACGCCTATGAGGAGGCGATCCGCGCCACCGCGACCAAGGCGGCGCCGTGGTACGTCGTGCCGGCGGACCACAAGTGGTTCACCCGCCTGGTCGTCGCGGCCGCGATCGGCCGGGCGATGGAGGGCCTCGGCCTGCACTACCCCGCGGTGACGGAGGCGCAGCGGGCGGCGCTGGCGCAAGCGCGGGAGGATCTCGGCCCCTGATGGCGCGGCGCGCCTGGCTGGGGCTGCCGCTGCTGGCCGCCGCCTGTTCTCCGGCGCGGATCGCGGGGGCGCTGACGCCGCGCGGCGGGACGACCACGCGGGAGGGCCTGGCCTATGGCCCCCTGCCCCGCCACCGGCTGGACCTGGTGCTGCCCGCGACGGTGACGGCGCGGACACCGCTGGTCGCCTTCTTCCATGGCGGCGGCTGGACCAGCGGCGGGCGTGGCGACTACGCCTTCCTGGCACGGACGCTGGCCACAGCGGGCATCGCCGTGGCGGTGCCGGATTACCGGCTGTTCCCCGAGGGGCGCTGGCCCGATTTCGTGGAGGATGGCGCGCGCGCCGTCGCCTGGCTGCGGGCGGAGATGCCGGCGCAGCCGCTTTTCGTCATGGGCCACTCCGCCGGCGGCTTCATCGCGGCCGCGCTCGCGCTCGATCCGCGCTGGCTTTCGGCGGCGGGATCATCGCGCGCCGCGCTGGCCGGCGGCGTGCTGCTGGCCGCCCCGATCGCCTGGCAGCCGGATGAGGAGCCGACCATCAGCATCTTCGCCAATGCCCCCGGCGGAAGGATCGCGGCGGTGGCGCGGGCGGAGGACCTGGCCGGCGCGCCGCCGCTGCTGCTGCTGCACGGGGCGGATGACCGGGTGGTGGGGCCCTTCCACTCGCTGGACCTGGCGCGCGACCTGCGCGCGGCTGGACGGCCAGTGACGCTGCAGGTCTATCCCGGCGTCGAGCATGTCGGCGTGCTCTCCGCCATGGCAGCGCCGGTGCGGGCGCTGGGGTTGGCGCACGCGCCGGTGTTCGAGACGGTGGTGGGGTTTCTTCAGGCGCCGGGCTGAGGCGGCAGCAGGCCGAAATCACGGCCGAAGGCCTCGAAGGCTGCGGGAAGTTCGGCGATCAGGCGGCGGGCGGCCTGCACGGCGGGGGCAGCGCGATCCATGTCGAACTCTGCGTAGGAATGCATCGCTCGATGCCGGAAGAGCCGCAATTCGCGGAGCGCGCCTGCAAGCTCCGGTGCGAAGGCCGGCCGGTGGTCACTCGTGCGGCGGATCATCTGGAGCAGATGCTCATGCCAGTGTTCGCCGGTTGGGCGGGGTTCGGCCGCAAGGCCGAGGATATAGATCGATGCCTGTTCGAAGGTCGAATAGGCGTCCTGCAGGCTCTTCTGGAAGGCCTTCTGCTGGATCAGTGCCGCGCGCCCCGGAGCCATGCGGGCATGCGCCTCCCAGGTCTCGATGGCCAGGTCGAGGTCGGCGATGATCATGTCGCAATAGGCTTCCAGAGGAAACCAGCGGGAATCAGCCACAGCGGACTCCCTCAACCTCGGCTGCGGCGCGGACGACCTCCGCCAGATCCTCCCACAGCATCACATCGCCCCGGACCTTCAGCGCGCGGCAGGCCTCGTGGGCCGCGCTCTCCGCCGCCGCCCAGTCCCTCCCCGCGCCGACGATGGCGATATCCGCGTCGCTCCCCCGCCGCGCCGTGCCACGGGCCAGTGATCCGAACAGGATGTAGTGCCAGGGCCTGCCCTGCGCGGCGGCCGTCAGCGCCGCGATCAGCGGCGCCCGGGCGGCGGCGAGGTGGGCGGCCTCCGCCCGGTCGATATCCTGGATGGTCGGCATGGCGCCCTCATCCTAGCACAGGCAGGGTCAGCCCTGCCCCGCCCCGTCCATCGCATCCAGCACATGCATCGAATAGGTCAGCGCCGCGCCGGCGTTCAGCGCCACGGCAACGCCGAGCGCCTCCGCGATTTCCTCCTTCGTCGCGCCCGCCGCCTTGGCCTTGCGCGCATGGGCGTCGATGCAGCCCTGGCAGCGGGTGGTGACGGCGACGGCCAGCGCGATGAATTCCCGCGTCTTGGCATCGATGTGCTTCGTCGTGGAGGCACCACGGCTCAGCGCGCCGAAGCCCTTCATCAGTTCGGGATGCAGCTGTCCCAACTCCTTGCCGCGCTCGCGCAGCGCGCCGCTGTACTCGTCCCAGTCCGTGATCCGGGTATCGGTGGTCATCGCTCTCTCCCACACACGCAAAAGGCGCCTCCCGGCCACCCGGGAGACGCCTTCGCAACTATGACCGCGGCAGCCCGAAGAATCTATTCGGCCGTCTCCGGCTCCTTCTCCGCCTCGCCGTCGCCGCTGTCCTCCGGCTTCGGCAGGGCGGGGGGCGCGGCCTCGACATAGTCGAAGACCAGCGCGCCGTCCTTCAGGCCGACCTTCACCGCGCCACCCTTCACCAGGCGGCCGAAGAGCAGTTCCTCGGCCAGCGGCTTCTTCACCACTTCCTGGATGACGCGGGCCAGCGGCCGCGCGCCGTAGAGCGGCTCGTAGCCCCGCTCGGCCAGCCATTCGCGAGCGGCGCTGGACAGCTCGATCGTCACGTTGCGGTCGGCGAGCTGCGCCTCCAGCTGCATGACGAACTTGTCCACGACCCGCGCCACGATCTCCGGCGTCAGGCCTGAGAAGGGGATGACGGCGTCGAGGCGGTTGCGGAATTCCGGCGTGAACATCCGCTTGATCGCCTCCTCATCCTCGCCCAAGCGCTGCGTGCGCTCGAAGCCGATGGTCGGCTTCGCCATGTCGGCGGCGCCGGCATTGGTGGTCATGATGAGGATGACGTTGCGGAAATCGACGGTCTTGCCGTTGTGGTCCGTCAGCTTCCCGTGGTCCATCACCTGCAGCAGGATGTTGTAGAGGTCCTGGTGCGCCTTCTCGATCTCATCGAGCAGGAGCACGCAATGCGGGTGCTGGTCCACGCTGTCCGTCAGCAGGCCGCCCTGGTCGAAGCCCACATAGCCCGGCGGCGCGCCGATGAGGCGGGAGACGCTGTGGCGCTCCATGTATTCGGACATGTCGAAGCGGATCAGCTCGATGCCGAGCGTCTTGGACAGCTGCTTCGCCACTTCCGTCTTACCGACGCCGGTCGGGCCGCTGAACAGGTAGTTGCCGATCGGCTTCTCCGCATCCCGCAGCCCGGCGCGGGACAGCTTGATGGCGGCGGAGAGCGCGTCGATCGCCTTGTCCTGGCCGAAGACCATCGACTTGAGGTCGCGCTCCAGCGTCCGCAGCGTCTCCTTGTCGTCGTTGGAGACGGTCTTGGGCGGGATGCGGGCGATCTTGGCGACGATCTCCTCCACATCCTTCAGCGTGACCGTCTTCCGGCGCTTGTTCTCCGGCAGCAGCATGCGCGACGCACCGACCTCGTCGATCACGTCGATCGCCTTGTCCGGCAGCTTCCGGTCATGGATGTACTTGGCCGAGAGCTCCACCGCCGCACGGATGGCTTCCGGCGTGTAGCGGACCTTGTGGTGCTTCTCGTAGTTGGTCTTGAGGCCCTGGAGGATCTTGACCGCATCCTCCAGCGTCGGCTCGTTGACGTCGATCTTCTGGAAGCGCCGCACCAAAGCGCGGTCCTTCTCGAAGTGCTGGCGGTATTCCTTGTAGGTCGTGCTGCCGATGCAGCGCAGCGTGCCCTGGGCCAGCGCCGGCTTCAGCAGGTTGGACGCATCCATCGCGCCGCCGGAGGTGGCGCCAGCGCCGATCACCGTGTGGATCTCGTCGATGAAGAGGATGCTGCCGGGCTGCTGCTCCAGCTCCGACACCACCGCCTTCAGCCGCTCCTCGAAATCGCCGCGGTAGCGGGTGCCAGCGAGCAGGCTGCCCATGTCGAGCGCGAAGATGGTGGACTTCGCCAGCACCTCCGGCACGTCGCCCTCGATGATCCGCTTGGCCAGGCCTTCGGCGATGGCCGTCTTGCCGACACCGGGGTCACCGACATAGAGCGGGTTGTTCTTGGTCCGGCGGCAGAGGATCTGGATCGTCCGCTCGATCTCGGAATCGCGGCCGATCAGCGGGTCGATCTTCCCCGCCTGCGCCTTCTTGTTCAGGTTCACGCAGTAGTTGGTCAGCGCGTCCTGGCCGCGCGGCGCATTGCCGCGCTGGGGCTTCTCCTCCTTCTCCGGGGTCTCCTCCGGGGTCTGGGGGGTGCCCTGGACGGGGCGGCTGGTGCTGCGGCCGGGGGCCTTGGCGATGCCGTGGCTGATGAAGTTCACCGCATCCAGCCGCGTCATGTCCTGCAGCTGCAGGAAGTAGACGGCATGGCTCTCCCGTTCGGAGAAGAGGGCGACAAGGACATTGGCCCCCGTCACCTCATCCCGGCCGGAGGACTGCACATGGATGGCGGCGCGCTGCACGACGCGCTGGAAGCCCGCGGTGGGCTTGGCGTCGCCCGCGCGGTCGGAGACCAGGCCCGCGAGGTCCTTGTCCAGGAACTCGGCCAGGTCGCGCTTCAGCTTGTCGTTATCGACGCCACAGGCGCGCAGCACGGTGGCCGCGTCCGTATCGTCGGCGAGGGCAAGTAGCAGGTGTTCGAGAGTCGCATATTCGTGCCGGCGGTCATTGGCGAGGCCGAGGGCGCGGTGGAGCGTCTGCTCGAGGTTGCGGGACAGCATGGTCTGACGCTCCCTATCGGGTAGGCTCAGCGTTCAACGGAACGCCGCGGCCCGGGTTGCCCTCAATGTGGTCGCTCCCTCTTGCTTGCGACAGTCCCCCGCCGGCCGTTTTGCCGGGCCTTGCTTCCATCCGCCGCCGAGGGGGTGGCGGCGTGCCGATCATTCTTTTTCGATCGTGCACTGGAGCGGGTGCTGGTTCTGCCGTGCCAGGTCCATCACCTGGGTGACCTTGGTCTCGGCGACCTCATAGGTATAGACGCCGCAGACGCCGACGCCGCGGCGGTGGACGTGCAGCATGATGCGCGTCGCCTCCTCCCGGCTCTTCTGGAAGAAACGCTCAAGGACGTGCACGACGAATTCCATCGGCGTGTAGTCGTCGTTCAGCATCAGCACCTTGTACATGGAGGGCTTGCGGGTGCGTGGCCGCGCCTTGACCACCACGCCGGTGGTCGGCCCCTCCGCCCCGTTGCCCTGTCCTGGGCGCTTGTCGCTGTCGCTCATGCCTGCCTTGGTTGCCTGCCGGGGGATCGCCCCGGTCGTCGTGCCGCATAGGATATCGGAGCCGAGGGCCGGGAGTGAAGGGCTTGACGAAATTCTCCCGCAGAAGACCCCGCCCCTGGTTAGCCTTCGGTTAGCTTAACCCGGATTTCCACCCCTGAAACGGGAAAGGCCCGCCGCGGCTGCCCGCCTCCCCTGTCGGGGAGGCCGGGCGGCCGGGCGGGCCTTCCGGACCCAGGGCAAGGGGGCGATCGGCACCCCCCTGCCGCGTTGGATCAGGCCGCGAGGGGCTTGCCCATCTTTTCGACCGCCAGCGTCATGCGGGCGGCGAGCGGCGCGGAAGCCTGCTCGGCCAGGCGGTAGGCGGCCTCCTGCAGCTTCGTCGCCTCGCTCATCGTGCGCTCCAGGGAAGCCTTGGCGAAGGCGGCCTGGATGTCGGCGGCTTCCTTCAGGGACTTCACGGCGGCGAGCGCCTTCGCGCTCTCAAGCGCATGGTCCGTCAGGGCCTGGGACACGGCGAAGTACTGCTTGCCGAGGTCCTGGAAGCCGACCGTCAGGGTCTGCGTGGCCTTGGTGAAGGCCTCGATGTTGCCGCGGCCGAACTCAGCGGCCTCCTCGGCGGCCTTGAAGAAACCCTCGGCCGTCTTCGTCGCCTGTTCCATGCCCTTCTCCATCGCAGTGCGCGCCGTCGTGGCGCCGTTGTCCATGATCTTCTTGGTCTGCGCGGCGCCCTGCGTCGCGGCATTCTCGACGAGCGCGATGGCGCGCTTGGATTCGGTCTTCGGCTCGGTGGCCATGGGGTTCTTCCTCAAGCTGGTTCACCGGCGCCCGGCGCGGTGGGAGCCTGCTACCCGGCCCCAGGGGATTTTGCTGCGATGCAGCACGACCCCTATCTGCCTACGCTCGCATTCCGATGCAAGCACAATTTTGCAGTGCAGCAATTTCGATGGCTGAAAAAAATGCCCGGGGTTCGCCGGCGCCTTCGCACAACCCCGAGAGGGGGTGCGAAGTCGCTGGAGAACAATCCGTTAAGTCCTTGCGGTTACACCGTGTTCCGCAAACACCCCCGTGGACAGGGGCAGTCCTTCGTCCGTAGGTTGTTGCGGGCGGCGATGCACGGGGGGTGTGTTGCCGGGGGGACTATCTGATGCGTTTCAGGCTCGGGACCTGCGCGGGACTCGTCGGCCTTGCCTTGTCCGTCCTGGGCCCTGCCCCGGCGGCAAAGGCGCAGATCGGCAGCGACCGCTACTCCGCCATCGTGCTCGACAACCGGACCGGCAATGTCCTGGTCCAGGCCAGCCCGGACGAAACCCGCCATCCGGCCTCGCTGACCAAGATGATGACCCTCTACATGGTGTTCGAGGCGCTGCGCGAAGGCCGGCTCTCCCTCACCTCCGCCGTTCCGATCTCGGAGGAAGCGGCCTCCCGCCCCCCCTCCAAGCTCGGCCTGCCGCCCGGCAATTCCCTGACTGTCGAGCAGGCCATCATGGCGCTCGTCACCAAGTCGGCGAATGACGTCGCGGCCGCGGTCGGCGAACGCCTCGGAGGCTCCGAGGAACGCTTCGCCCAGATGATGACGCTGCGCGCCCGCAGCCTCGGCATGACGCGCACCACCTTCCGCAACGCCTCCGGCCTGCCGGACCCGGACCAGGTGACCACGGCGCGGGACATGGCGACGCTCGGCCGGCGCCTGCTGCAGGACTTCCCCGATCGCTACCACTACTTCGGCATGCAGCACGCGGCCTTCCGCGGGCTGCGGCTGCGCAACCACAACCGCATGCTCGGCGAGTATGAGGGCGTGGACGGCATCAAGACCGGCTACATCCGCGACAGCGGCTTCAACATCGTCACCAGCGCCAGCCGCGGCGGGCAGCGGGTGGTCGGCGCCGTCTTCGGCGGCAACTCCTGGGTGGAGCGCGACCAGCACATGGCCGCGCTGCTGGACCAGTCCTTTTCCAGCATGGGCATCACACCGCGGCCGGTGATGGCCCGCGCCCCCGCCAGCGTGGTGCGCAGCGCGGATGCGGCGCCTGCCGCCCGCCCCGCCCGGGCCGCCGCGCCGACGACGTCCCGCCAGCAGGCGGTGACGCGCAACGCGACCGCAGCGCGCGCCACGCCCCGCACGCCGCCCCGCACGACCACCACGGCCCGTGCCACTCAGCCCGCCCGCGCGACGCCGGCGGCCACCACGCGCCCGGCAACCACCCGACCGACCACCCGTCCCGCCGCGGCGCCGGTCACCCGCACCACCAACCGCGCGGTGCCGATCCCGACCACCCCGACGCAGGCCGCGCCCCGCATCCGCACCGCCGAGGCCCGCTGACACCGGCGCCTGACAGCTCCGACCCGCTGCCCACTCGGCCAGGCCAGCTCGCGGCGCGAAACGCGCAGCGGGCTGGCGCGTCATGCGTCATCGGTTAAGGTTTAGTGACTGCGGGGGACCGCCCGCCCTGCCGGCGCCGCCCCGATCCGTCCGATACGAATACCCGGGACGAAGACGCGATGAGCCACACCTTGGATGACGGCGCGACCGCGCCAAACGCCGTGCCTCGCATCGGCTTCCGCGGCGCGCTCCTCCGCCGCATCGCCGCCCGCCTCAGCCATGGCAGCCTCACCGTCGTCACGCCGGCGGGCGCAACCTGGCGGCACCGGGCACCCAACCCCGGCCCCGACGCCACCATCGTCCTGCATCGCTGGCGCGCCGTCCGCCGGCTGGCCTTCGGTGGCGACGTCGCCTTCGCGGAGGCCTTCGGCGATGGCGACTGGTCCAGCCCCGACCCCGCCACGGTGGTGGCGCTGGCCTGCGTGAACGGCGCGACGATCGATCCGCTTGTGGTGGGATCCCGCCTTGCGCGGCTTTGGAACAGGCTGCGGCACCGGCTGCGTGCCAATACGCGGGCCGGCAGCCGCCGCAACATCATCGCGCATTACGACCTGGGGAACGAGTTCTTCGCCGCTTGGCTCGACCCGGGCATGACCTATTCCTCCGCCCTCTATCGCCGCCCCGGCGCGACGCTGGAGGAAGCGCAGACCGCCAAGCAGGACCGGGCGATCGAGCTGCTGGACCTGCGCGGCGGAGAGCGCGTGCTGGAGATCGGTATCGGCTGGGGCGGGCTGGCGGATCGGCTGCTGACGACGAGCGACGCCACGCTCACCGGCATCACCCTCTCCCCCCGCCAACTCTCCCATGCGACCGCAAGGCTTTCCGCGGCGGGCCTGGCGCCACGCGCCGACCTGGCCTTGCAGGACTACCGCGACGTCACCGGCAGCTTCGACCGGATCATCTCCATCGAAATGTTCGAGGCGGTGGGGGAGGCTTATTGGCCGGCCTTCTTCCAGGCGGTGCGGGACCGGCTGGTGCCGGGCGGCCTCGCGGTGCTGCAAGTCATCACCATCGCGGAGGAACGGTTCGAGGCGTATCGCCACGGCGCCGACTTCATCCAGACCCACATCTTCCCGGGCGGCATGCTCCCCTCCCCCTCCGTGCTGCGCGCCCATCTGGCAGCGGCCGGCCTGGTGCTGGAGCAGGAGGAGTGCTTCGGGGAGAGCTACGCCCGCACGCTCGGCGAATGGCATGCGCGGTTCCAGGCGGTGCAGCCACAAATCGGCGCCATGGGGCTGGATGACCGCTTCCAGCGGCTCTGGCGCTACTACCTGGCGTATTGCGAGGGCGGCTTCCGGACCGGCGCCATCGATGTCGGGCTGTATCGCATCCGGAAGCCGGCCTGACCCTCAATCCGCGCCCGTTTCCTCCGGGCGGCGGAAGCGGGCGAGGAACCAGGTGAAGCGGTGGTGCCAGGACAGGTCCGGGCGGTCCACGATCCGCGCCAGCGGCACCGCATAGTCAAGCAGGAAGCCCGGGGTCCAGGTGGCGCTGTCGGCGCGCAACCGCATCAGCCCCGCCAGCCACATATCCGGGTTGACCAGCAGGGCCAGCAGCCGCTGCCAGGGCCGGTCCGTCGCCAGCACGCCCTCCAGCGCCGCATCCAGCGCGCCGGCGATCACCGTGGAGCAGTTGCGGTTGACGACGTTGTAGGTGCTGTCCTGCCGGTAGCCGATCCAGAAAGCGCGCAGCCGGCGGGCATTGTAGGTGTGGAAACGCACCTCCCGGTCCGCCTCCACCCATTGCGCCACCTCCGCCGCGTAGCTTGGCTGGAACAGGCCCGGCGCGTCATTCTCCTTCGACCCGCGCAGCGCATGCAGGAAGTGGTTGCTGGACCGCGTCATCTCCTGCCTGGGGTAGTGGCTTATATAGACATCCGGCGCGACCTCCATCGAGGAATGGCCGGTCGAGATGCTGCCGTCCCGGTCCACGGCGCCGATGTAGCGGTCGAGGATCGGCAGGCGGTCGGTGATGTTGGCGCATCCTCGCGGCGTCCAGACGCGGACCAGGATCGGCTCCGCCTGCCGTCGCGCGCCGGCATCGTCCTCCACCAGGATCGGCGCGTGCTCGTACCAGCCGCGCCCGGCGAAGAGCGGCAGCATGAGGATCGCGACCTCCTCCTCCAGCGTGCGCAGCATCACGCCGAGGCGCAGCAGCAGCCACCCCGCGCCACCGATGAAGACGCCGACGCAGAAATGCACGGCGTGGGTGCGCGGGATGGGCCACCCGGCGATCAGCAGCAGCGCCAGGACGAACTCACCCACAGCCACCGCGACATGGATGCGCCAGCCTACATAGCGACCGACCATCGCCGGCACGATCCGGCCGACGCCATCCACCAGCAGCAGCACAGCGTAGAACAGGCCGAGTGCCAAGTCGCTTTCGATCGGCGCCAGCAGGACCGCGAGCCCGGCCAGCATTGAGGCCGCCGGCGCCAGGCAGGCCAGCGCCCCGCGTCGCGCCACCGCGGCCGCCGCCAGTGCCAGCGCACCGTAGACGGCGAAAGCAAGGCCCAGCGCGTGGTAGGTGATGGCGGAGATGGCTGGCACGACATCCGTTACCACCAGCGCCGCCAGCACCATCAGCCCGACACCAAGCGCCGCGATGCCATGCCAATGCCCGCGAAAAGAGGCCGGGCCGATGAGAAGGAATGCCAGCTTCAGCATGCACACGCCCGGATTGCAGGACGCCGGGCATAATCCACCAGAGGCGCCTAGGCCATTCCCCCCCGTGCCGCGATCGGCCAGAGGCATTCCACCCGGCCCTTGCGCACGCCGACATACCAGTCATAGCGATCGACCGTCGGGTCGCAATGGCCCGGGATCAGCCGCAGCTTCTCGCCCAGCTTCGGCGCCAGCGCCGGGTCCTCCGCCCTGATGTTCCCGTGCTCGTCGGACGCGCCGGTATAGGCAAGCCCCGGCCGCCCATGGACCAGCGGCAGGCCGCTATCCACCGCGACGGCCTTGTGGCCGGCATCCAGCACCGCGAAGCCCTCCCGCGGCGCGCTCATCACCTGCGAGAGCACGAAGAGGGAATGGCGGAAGGGCGGCGGGTCCTCGTTCCGCCCATAATCCGCATCCATGAAGGCGTAGGAGCCCGCCTGGATCTCGTTCCAGATGCCCGACGCGGCCTCATGCTGGAAGGTGCCGGTGCCGGCGCCGCCGATGATGGCGCAGGAAAGGCCGCGCTGGCGCAGCTGCTCCACCGTGCGGCGCGTGCCTTCCGCCGCATGGGCGATGGCATCGCGGCGCTGGTCCGGCGTGCGGCGGTGCTGGGCATTGCCGTGGTAGGATTGCAGCCCGCCGAAGATGAGGTGCGGGCTGGCCGCGATCCGCTCTGCCAGCGCCACCGCCTGCGGCCCCGGCTCCACGCCGCAGCGGCCGGCGCCGCAATCGATCTCGACCAGCACGGTCATCCGGATACCGGCATGCTCCGCCGCGGATTCGATGGCGGCGATGCCCGCCAGGTCATCGGCGCAGACAGCGACCTTGGCGATGCCGGACAGCGCGGCCAGGCGCGCCAGCTTGCGCGGCGCGATCACCTCGTTGCTGACCAGGATGTCGGGCACGCCGCCCCAGGCCAGCGCCTCGGCCTCCGCCACCTTCTGCACGCATTGCCCGACGGCGCCGCGCTTCATCTGGGCAAGCGCCACCACCGGCGATTTGTGCGTCTTGGCATGCGCGCGCAGCTTCGTGCCGGTCGGGGCCAGTAGTGCCGCCATGGTGTCGAGGTTGTGTTCGAAGGCGTCGAGGTCGAGCACCAGCGCGGGGGTGTCGATATCCTCCTCGCGCATGCCGGGCTCGGCGGGGGGGTGCTGGAGCATGCTCTGTCCTATTCCTCAGGAAGCCATGGCGGCGGTCAGCGCGGCCATGATCGGGTCGAGTTCGCGTTCGTCGTTGTAGCCGTGGAAGCTGATCCGAATGCGCCCACGGCCATTCCAGGCCAGCACGCCGCGCGCGGCCATGCCCTCCACGATCGCGCCGGCGCGCTCATGCGCGATGCAGACGCTGGCGCCGTGGCGGGCGGGGTCGGGCGGCGTGATGGAGGGGATGCCCGCGGCGTCGAGCCGCCTCAGCAGCCCGCTGGTCAGCCGCTGCACATGCCGCTGCACCACGCCTTGCGGGATCGCCTCGAGGACATCGAGCGCGGCATGCAGCGCATAGGCCGGCGCATGGGCCGGGTTGCCGCGCGTGAAGCGCCCGCCATCCGGCCGCAACGCGATGGGCGCGGCATAGTCGGGCCGCGGCCCCGTGACGATCGAGTACCACCCCGCCGTCGCCGGCGCCCAATCCGGCTGCCGCGCGCGGTTCCAATAGGCCACAGCGAGTCCGGTCAGCCCCAGCATCCATTTGTAGCAGGCGGAGAAGGCGAAATCGGCGACCTCGGCCTCGATCGGCATCCACCCATTCGCCTGGGTGTAGTCCACCACCAGCATCGCCCCCGCGCGATCCGCCACCGCCCGCAGCGCCACCAGATCGTGCCGCGCGGCATCGAGGTAGGAGACGGCGGAGACCGCGATCATCCGCACCCGCCCCGTCGCGGCGGCCGCCACCGCATCCGGATCGCCCATCGGCACGAAGCGCAGCTCGACGCCCGGGCGCATCGCCAGCGGCACGACGACGGAAGCGTATTCCTTCGCATCCACCAGCACCACGTCGCCCGGCTGCCAGTCCAGGCTCTCCACCAGCATGGACATGCCCTCGGCCACCGAGGAGACGAGGCCGATGCCCGCCGTCTCCACCTTCCACCAGGCGCCGAGCCGCGCGCGCAGCCGCTCCACCTCCGCATCCAGCCGCGCCCGCCCCGCAGGGCCCTCCGACTTGTCCACCGCATGGCGTTCCAGCGCGGCGGCCTGGGCGTGCAGCACCGGCGTCTCCCCGGCCGCGCAGGCATGGATCGTGCCGCGCGGAATGCGGAAGGCGGCGGGGTCGAACAGCGGCACGGGCGGGCCCTCGGGGTTGCGCTTGCCGGCCATGCTGGCACGCTCCGGCCGGAGGAGACAGACGGGCATGGATTTTCAGCTCTCGGCCGAGCAGGAGGCGCTGCGGGAGGCCATCGGCCGCATCTGCGGGCGCTTCGGCGACGATTACTGGCTGGCCAAGGACCGCACGCACGCATTCCCGCATGAATTCCACCAGGCGCTGGCGGCCGATGGCTGGCTCGGCATCTGCATGCCGGAGGAAGTGGGCGGCGCCGGCCTCGGCGTGACCGAGGCCGCGATCATGATGCAGGAGATCGCGCAGAGCGGTGCGGCGATGTCCGGCGCCTCCGCCGTGCACATGAACATCTTCGGCCCCATGCCGGTGGTGGTGCACGGGACAGCGGAACAGAAGGCGCGCATGCTGCCTCCGCTGATCGAAGGCCGCGAACGCGCCTGCTTCGCGGTGACGGAGCCGAATACGGGCCTCGACACCACGCAGCTGCGCACCTTCGCGGAGAAGCGCAACGACCGCTACGTCGTCACCGGCCAGAAGGTCTGGATCAGCACGGCGCAGGTCGCCGACCGCATGCTGATCCTCGCCCGCACCACGCCGCTCGACCAGGTGCGGAAGCGGTCCGAGGGCCTGTCGCTGTTCTACACGAAGCTCGACCGATCGCGCGTGGAGGTCCGCGAGATTCCGAAGATGGGCCGCCATGCCGTCGATTCGAACCAGCTCTTCATCGACGGGCTGGAGGTGCCAATGGAGGATCGCATCGGCGAGGAGGGCAAGGGCTTCGACTACATCCTGCACGGCCTCAATCCGGAGCGCATCCTCGTGGCCGCGGAAGCCGTCGGCATCGGCTTCGCCGCCATCGCGCGCGCCAGCCAGTATGCGAAGGAGCGTGTCGTCTTCGGCCGCCCCATCGGCCAGAACCAGGCGATCCAGCATCCCCTCGCCGCCTGCTGGATGCAGCTGGAAGCGGCAAGGCTGATGGTGATGCAGGCGGCCTGGCGCTACGACCAGGGCCTGTCCTGCGGGGCGGAGGCCAATGCCGCGAAATACCTGGCGGGCGAGGCCGGCTTCAATGCCTGCCAGCAGGCGGTGATGACGCTCGGCGGCTATGGCTATGCGCAGGAATACCATCTGGAGCGGCTGCTGCGGGAAAGCTTCATCCCGCGCATCGCGCCTGTCAGCCCGCAGCTCGTTCTCTGCTACATCGCCGAGCGCGTGCTCGGACTGCCAAGGAGTTACTGATGGAGTTCCTGGATCGCCTCGATGCCAGCGCGACGCGGCGGGAGACGCCCTGCGGCGACGGCACGATGGTCTGGCGTTGCTGGAACGAGGGGGCAGGCCGGCCGCTGGTGCTGCTGCATGGGGGCAGCGGGTCCTGGCTGCACTGGACGCGGCAGATCGAGCCCTTCGCCGCGGAACGCACCGTGCTGGCGCCGGACCTGCCGGGCCTCGGCGAAAGCGCCAATCCGCCGGGCGAGCATTCGCCGGGCAATGTCGCCGCCGTCGTCACCGCGGGGCTGCGTGAACTGGTGCCGGCGACGGAAACTGTCGACCTCGCCGGCTTCTCGTTCGGCGCCAACATCGCGGGCCATGTCGCGGCGCTGCTGGCGCCCCGGCTGCGCAGCGTGACGATCCTCGGCGCGGGCTCCATGGGCACGCCGCGGCATCCGGTGCCGCTGATGAAAGTGCGGGACAAGGAAGGCGCGGAGCGTGTCGCGGCGCATCGCCACAACCTCGGCTCCATGATGATCGCGGATACCGCGAAGATCGACGACCTCGCGCTGGCGATCCAGGAACGCGCCTTCATCAATTCCCGCCTGCGCAGCCGCCCCTTCGCAACCGCGACAATGCTGGCGGATGCGCTGGTGCGCGCGCAGGGCGTGCCGGTGAACGCCATCTGGGGCGATCGCGACCAGGTGGCGATGCCGGACATATCGCTGCGGACGGATGCGCTGAAGCGCGCACGACCCGACGCGCGCATCGCCCTGGTGCCGGGCGCCGGCCATTGGGTGGCCTATGAGGCCGCGGATCAGGTCAATGCGCTGCTGCGGGAGTGGCTGGCATGATCGCCTCCCTCCCCGGCGTCGATCTTTTCTACACCGACAGCGGCGGCGATGGCGCGCCGCTGGTGCTGCTGCACGCGAACACCGGCAATGCCGATAGCTGGGAGATGCAGACAGGCCCCTTCGCCGAGGCCGGCTTCCGCGTCATCGCCTTCGACCGCCGCGGCTGGGCACGCAGCGCCCCACGCCCCGATACCGGCCCGCAGCCCGGCAGCATCGCGGAGGATCTCGACGCGCTCGCCACGCATCTGTCGCTGCCGCGCTTCCACCTTCTGGGCGTGGCGGGCGGCGGCTTCGCGGCGCTGGACTACGCCGCCTGGCGCGGCGACCGGCTGCTCTCGCTGATCGTCGGCGCCAGCTACGGGCAGTTCGTCGATCCCGAGATCACCGAGCCCTACAGCCGCATCGCGACACCGGCCTTCAAGGCACTGCCGAGCGAGATGCGTGAACTGGGCCCGACCTATCGCGGCTTCGAACCAGGCGGCCTGGCGCGCTGGATCGAGATCGACCGCAACGCCATCCGTGCCGATGGCGTGTCACAGCCGCTCCGCACGCCGAACAGCTTCGCGAAGATCGCGGCCATCGACCTGCCCTCGCTGGTGCTTGCCGGTGGCGCCGATCTCTACGCGCCGCCCGCGCTCATGCGGCTCTGGGCGTCGAACCTCAAGCGGCACGACTTCCGCGTGATTCCGGATGCCGGCCACGCCATCAACTGGGAAGCGCCCTCGGTCTTCAACACGCTGGTGTTGGATTTCCTCGAGCAGGTTACAGCGACTTCTCCAGCAGGTACATGATCAGCACGGCCACCGCCGCGCTGCCGGCGATCAGCGGGAAGGTGTAGGGCATGGTCGGGCCCTGGTCGTGACGGTCGCTCATCGGCGTGTCCTCCTGGCTTGTCCAAGGGGAACGCCACGCTCTCTCGCGAAGTTCGGAAGCGTTACGCCAGCAGGGGGCGGAGCCGGAAGGCCAGACGCTCCACCGTCTCCGCGACGGGTCGCGGCCGCACCAGCATCGCCTCCACCTCGAGGCGGATGATCTCCTCCACCCGCGCCACCTGGGCGATAGGCGGCAGCGCCGGACGCGCGATCGGCAGCACCGCCGCTTCGGCCGCCGCCCAGGGCACCGCGGCCGCGTAGCGCGGATCGGCCAGCACGGTCAGGCGCACGGGGCCATTGCCGTTCAGGCCGGCGCGCAGCGTGGCCTCCGCCCCGGCGAGGCGCTGCATCGCGCGGATCGCGCCATCGCGGTTCGGTGCTGAGCGCGGGATCACCAGCGCCTCCACCGCCACCGTCACCGGCGCCGGCCCACCCGCCGCGGCCGGCAGCGCCGCGACGCTGATACGGCGAGCATCACGGCTGGCGCCCGGCGCGTTCAGCGCACGAAGCCGGGCCATCGGGCCGATGGCGAAGGCGCCACGCCCCTGCTGCATCTCCGCCAGCGCCAGGGCGGCGCTGAAGCGCGGCAGGATGCGCGGCATCACGCCCCCTCCGAACAGCGCGGCCAGCACTTCCAGCCCGCGGCGGAAGCCTGTTTCCGTGACACGCACCGTCAGGTCGGGCGAGAGCACATCGCCATCCCATATCCGCGCGATGTCCAGCACCGGCGCCAGGCCGATCCCGTCCAGCACCAGACCGGAGACGGCGGTTCCATCCTCCCGAGGGCCGGTAGCGGCGCGGCAGGCCTCCAGCAGCGCCTCCGCCGTGGCGGGCGGCGCCACGCGCCGCGCGGCCAGCACGGCCTCGTTGGTGAAAAGGCCGGGGATCGATTGCCCGAAGGGCAGGCCGAGAAGCCTACCGTCCTGCGTGAAGGCCTGGCGCAGCGCCGGCGGGATGTCGGCCAACGCAGCATCGTCGATCAGGCCATCGAGCGGCAGGAGATGATCCAGCAGCCGCGGCGCCACCAGCCGATGCGGCAGCAGGCCGAGGTCGTAGCCTGGCGCCGCCAGCCCCATGTCCCGCAGCAGGCGAGGCGCATCGCCCATCACCCAATCGGCATGCGGCAAGATGCCCTCAAGCACCGTCCGCTGCCGCGCATCGCCCAGCACCACCACGCGATCCGCCTGCGCACGGGCAGGGCGCGCCAGCAGCGCCGGCAGCGACAGCAGCAGCGTGCGGCGCGTCACGCGCCCATGCGCTCCCGGTACCGCTTCCCCCAATCGCCGCCGCGCACCCACTCCATCAGGCTCTCGCCATCCGCGGGCTGCTTCGTCACGGCGCGCACGCAGCGCCAGGCCAGCGCATGCATGCAGGACGTCACCGGCGCCTCCCCCACGAACGGCTGCCCGAGGATAGCCCCCAGCGTCGGCATCCCCGTCCCCAGCATCGCGACCGCCTGCGCGCGCCCTGCCGGCAGCGCGGCCAGCGCGGCCGCGGCGCCGGCGGCGCTCATGGCGTAGATCGGGTGGAAGGCGCCGTCCTGCATCGCGCCACGGGAGACATCGACGACATCGAAGCCGCGCGCGCGCCAATAGCCCGTCGCCGCATCCGTCAGGTCATCGGGATAGGGCGAGACGAGGCCGATCCGCTCCGCCCCCACCGCATGGAAGGCGTCCCGCACCGCGGTCGCGGCGGTGATGACGGGAATGCCGAGCTTGTCCTCCATCCGCGCCACCAGCGCATCCTCCTCCTCCACGCCGGCGTAGTAGCTGGCACCCGTGCAGGCGAAGGCGATGGCGTCGATCGGCGCATTGGCGAATTGCGCGGCCGATCCCGGCAGGTCCCGCAGATAGTCCAGCAGCCGCGCCACGATGGTGTCCTTCGGGCTGGTCAGGCGGGCATTCAGCATGGCGATGCCGGCCGGCCAGAGCATGGCGAATTCCGGCTCCACCGTCGTGTTCGCCTGCGGCGTCAGCACGCCGACCAGGCCCAGGGTGGCGTATTCGACGGTCATCGCTGTGTCTCCAGGCCAACTGCAATCGGATCGGTGTCCTTGTCCCGATCCGAGGCCCTCGGCAAGATGCCGGCAACCTTCGCCGGAAACCGCCCATGCGCCGCCGCCCCCTGCTGACGCTGTTGCCCACCCTGCTGGCCGCGCCAAGTCTGGCCCGCGCCCAGGCCGGCTACCCGCAGAGGCCGGTACGCATGGTGGTGCCCTTCCCGCCCGGCGGCACCACGGACTTCATCGCCCGCCTGGTCGGCCAGCACCTGGCGAGCAGGCTGGGCCAGCCCTTCGTGGTGGAGAACCGCGCCGGCGCCGGCGGCACGCTGGGCTCCGACTTCGTCGCGAAAAGCCCGCCGGACGGCCATGTGCTGATCGTCTCCAACATCGCCAGCTTCGGCGTAGGGCCGAGCGTCTACCGGACCATGCCCTACAACTCCGTCACCGACTTCGCGCATATCGCGCTGATGGCGGAAATCCCCTCCGTGCTGGTGGTGAATGTCGCCAGCCCGATCCGCACGCTGGCGGATTTCATCGCCGCGGCGAAGGCGCGGCCGGGCCTCGCCGTGGGCTCGCCGGGCAATGGCACCTCGTCCCATGCCAAGCAGACCATCCTGCAGCGCGCCGCGGGCATCGAGACGACGCATGTCCCCTATCGTGGCAGCGGACCGATGATGAACGACGTGATGGCCGGCTCGCTGGAATCCATGATCACCACGCTGGTGGAGGCCGGGCGCAACGAACGCTTCCGGCTGCTGGCCGTCACCGCCGAGGCGCGGGTGCCGGGCTGGCCGGATGTGCCCACCTTCAAGGAGCTCGGCTATGCGGACCTGGTGGCCTCCACCTGGTTCGGGCTTTCGGGCCCGGCCGGCACGCCGCCGGCGATCGTCGAGCGGATCAATGCCGAGGTGCTGGGCGGCCTCGCCACGCCCGAGATCGCGGCCCGGCTGATCGAGACCGGCGCCACCCCGCGCCGCATGACCGCCCCCGAATACACCGCCTTCATCGAATCCGAGGTGCGGCGCTGGGCCGGCGTGGTGCAGGCGGCGGGGATCAGGCTGGACTGAGAGGCGGGCGGCCGCAGGCAGAGGCTCGGGCGAAGTCTGCCATAGGCACCGCCTCATGGACGATCGGCGCTGCGGCGCTAAGGTGCCGCGCCAAACCGGCTGCCACCCCGACCTGCCATGCGAGCCTTCATGCCCAAATCCAGCTTGCCCCAACCCCTCGACGACGAGGCCCTCGCCCAGGCCACGGGCGGCTACTTCTCCGGGGGCTGGGATATGCATCCCGAGGTCAATCGGGACGGCTGGACGCCCGATGCCCCGGAGACCGTGACCTACCACATCGCCGGCTCGGACGGGATGGACAGCCTGACCGGTGGCCAGGGCGACGACGTCTTTGCGGGGAACAATCAAAACGACACGCTGATCGGCCAGGGCGGCAACGACCTGCTGATGGGCGGCAGCGGTCACGACTCGCTGAGCGGTGGCGGTGGCGAGGACACGCTGGAAGGTGGCTCAGGCGACGACACCCTGCTGGGCGGCGCGGGCAATGACGTCATCCGCGGTGGCGATTGGGGCTATGTCAAGGGACCGGACCCGGAACGCCAGCACGGCCAGCCCTGGCGTTGGGAGAATTCCTCGGCCCATGTCGATGCCGGCAGCGGCAATGACAGCGTGATCGGCACGCATGGCTCGGACATGATCCAGGGCGGCGATGGGGACGACACGCTGGATGGCGGCTGGAACGGCCAGGATACCATCGAGGGCGGCGCCGGCGACGATGTGATCCGCATCGGCCACGATACGGTCTACGAGTACTACGGCAGCGCACGCGGCGAGGTCGATGGCGGCAGCGGCAACGATTCCATCTGGGGCAATGGTGAGGATGACCTGCTGCGCGGCGGCAGCGGCGACGACCTGGTCGATGGCGGTGCGGGCAACGACACCATCATCTGGAACCCGGGCGATGGCAACGACACCGTCGCCGGCGGTGCGGGCAACGACACCCTCTGGATCCGCATGCCCGGCCTGATCCTGGATGATATGCGCTTCACCTTCGACAACCAGAGCCTGACCGGGCAGGTGCGCGAACTCGGCGGCGGCGCGATGCATCTGGGCGAGCAGGTCAGCGGCACCGTCAGCTTCATGTCCGACGGGCAGGAGGTGACCATCCGCTTCAGCGGGATCGAGACGCTGCGGATCAGCGCGTGATCCGGCGGGCCATGCCCGCGCCCGACAACGGGGCGGCGCAATCGGCGCATCGGGTGTAAGAAGGCCGAATGACCGATCGCCCCAAGAGCGCGCCGGAGACCCAACCGATTGCCCCCCGCACCTCCGCCAAGGCCGAGCGCGAGGCCCGCCTGGCCGCGGCACTCCGGGAGAACCTCCGCAAGCGCAAGGCCCAGGCCCGCGCCCGGGCGGAGGACACCCCGCCTCCGCCACCACCCGCGGAGACGAAGGACTAGCCCCCCCGGCCCGGCTGGGGTAACCCCTGCGCCCCGACGCGCTGGAGCCCGCCCCACCCCATGCCCATCATGCCCGACACCTGGATCCGCCAGATGGCCCAGGACAAGGCGATGATCGAACCCTTCGTCGAAAGCCAGCGACGGGAGGGCGTGATCAGCTACGGCCTCTCCTCCTACGGCTACGACGCGCGACTGGCCGACGAATTCAAGATCTTCACCAATGTGGACAACGCGATCGTCGATCCGAAGGTCTTCTCGGACCAGGGCTTCGTCACGCGCCGCGGGGAGACCTGCATCATCCCGCCCAACAGCTTCGTGCTGTGCCACACCATCGAATACTTCCGCATCCCGCGCGACGTGCTGGTCATCTGCCTCGGCAAATCCACCTACGCGCGCTGCGGCCTCATCGTGAACGTCACGCCGCTGGAACCCGAATGGGAAGGCCAGGTCACGATCGAGATCAGCAACACCACACCCCTGCCCGCCCGCATCTACGCGAACGAAGGCATCTGCCAGTTCCTGTTCCTGCAAGGCGCCGGCGCCCCCGAAACCAGCTACGCCGACCGCCAAGGCAAATACATGCGCCAACGCGGCGTGTCGCTGCCACGGCTCTGAGGGGTGGCGCGGGGGGCCCTTGCGAGGGGCGCTGCCCCTCGCGCTCCCCGCCGAGGGGCAGCGGCCCCTCGGAACCCCTTTCATGGGTGGTGGGATGAGGGGCCGGCGAGAGCGCATGCCCGACGGGCGTTCCGGCCCCTCATCCCACCACCCATCAACATGAGGTCCAGGAGCCCGCTGGCTCCTGGTGGGGGGTGCCGGGGGGCAAAGCCCCCTGGCAAAAGCCCCCCGCGCCGCACCTGAGGAGCCGAAGGCATGGACCGTATTCGCATTCGCGGGGGCAGGCCGCTCAAGGGGTCCATTCCGATCGGGGGGGCCAAGAACGCCACGCTGCCCTTGATGGCGGCGGGGTTGCTGAGTGACGGGCCGCTGGTGCTGGAGAATGCGCCGGATCTCGCGGATATCGCAACGATGCGGCATCTCTTGTCCCAGCACGGGCTATCCGTGGTGCATGACAAGGCGGCGCGGACGCTGACCATGTCGGGCGCCGCGAACAACCTGGAGGCGCCCTACGATCTCGTGCGCAAGATGCGCGCGAGCGTGCTGGTGATGGGTCCGCTGGTGGCGCGGTTCGGGGAGGCGCGGGTCAGCCTGCCGGGTGGCTGTGCCATCGGCACGCGGCCGGTCGATCTGCACATCAAGGGCCTGGAGCAGATGGGCGCCGTCTTCGACCTCGAGGGCGGCTACATGCATGCGAAGGCGCCGAACGGGTTGAAGGGCGCGCGGATCATCTTCCCCCAGGTGAGCGTGGGCGCGACCGAGAACCTGCTGATGGCGGCCTGCCTGGCGGATGGCACGACGGAGCTGGTGAATGCGGCGCGGGAGCCGGAGATCGGCGACCTCGCCATGTGCCTGATGCGCATGGGCGCGCGGATCGAGGGCATCGGCACCGACCGCCTGGTGATCGAGGGCGTGAAGAGCCTGGGCGCCGCGACGCACCCCATCATCCCCGACCGGATCGAGGCCGGCACCTATGCCTGCGCGGCCGCCATCACGGGCGGCTCCGTGTTCCTGGAGGGCGCGCGGATGGTCGATCTCGGCGCCGTGGTCCGCGTGATGCGGGAAGCCGGCGTCGATGTGGCTGAGGAGCATGGCGGGCTGCGCGTCACGCGGTCCAACGGGTTGCGCGGCGCCGACGTGATGACGGAGCCCTTCCCCGGCTTCGCCACCGACATGCAGGCGCAGTTCATGGCGCTGATGTGCGTGGCGGAGGGTGCCTCGATGATCACGGAGACGATCTTCGAGAACCGCTTCATGCATGTGCCGGAGCTGATGCGCATGGGCGCCCGCATCAAGTATCACGGCCAGAGCGCCATCGTCCGCGGCGTGCCGAAGCTGTCCGGCGCGCCGGTGATGGCGACGGATCTGCGGGCCAGCGTCAGCCTGGTGCTGGCGGGGCTGGCGGCGCAGGGGGAGACGATCGTGAACCGGGTCTACCACCTCGACCGCGGGTATGAGTCGATCGAGCGGAAGCTGGGGGCGGTCGGGGCGGATATCGAGCGGGTGTGAGGGCGCGCCTTCAGGGACGGCGTGGCGGGGAGCGTGGTTGGCATGGCGCTGGATGGCGCTGGGGTGGCGGTCGTGGCGGGGCAGCGTCATGCCGGGTTGAACGGGCTGCGCGGCATCCTTTGCGCGCAGATCATGATCGTGCACTTCATCATGGCTTATCTGCCGGATGCGCTGACGCCCTATAATCCGGCGCTCTTCCCGCCCACCGCGAACCCGCACTGGCTGACGCCGTGGTTGCAGCTGCCGGGCGTGACGCTGCTGACCGGCGGCAATTTCGCGGTCATGACCTTCCTGGCGCTGTCCGGCTATGTCGTCACGATGCCCTATTTCCAGGGCCGGGCGGATCGGCTGCGCGTCACGCTCTGGGGTCGCTACATCCGCCTGACGGTCGCCATGGCGCCGGTGATCCTGCTGTCCTGGCTGCTGTCGCAGGCCGGCCTCTATGCCGTGGGCGCCGTGGCGGCGGAGACGGGATCCGTGATCATCGGCACGCAGATGCCGCCGGCGGAGCTGACGCTCCCGGCCGCGCTGCGGGACATGGCCTGGCATGTGGTGGTGACCGGGGAGACGCATTTCAACAGCGCGCTCTGGACGCTGCGCTACGAATTCCTCGGCGCGCTCATGATCCTGGCGCTGTTCCTCGTGATGCCGCATCGCCTGCGCGCGGTCCCGGTGCTGGCCTTCATCGTCCTCGTCGCGCTGCTCTTCGGGCCCTTCGCAATCTTCGTGATGGTGATGCTGGGCGGTGCGCTGGTGCATGCGGTGCGGGTGCCGGCGCGCGCGGTGCCGTTCCTGGCCGTCTTCGGGCTGTTCGTCGGGTCCTACCTGCCGGGCCACGCGCCCTATTCCTGGCTGCCGGCGCCCTTCACCGCGCCGGAGCAGGTCTTCTTCAACGTGCCGCTCTACAACATGCTGGGGGCGGTCTGCCTGGTGGCGGCGGTGTCGCGGGGCTTCGCCGGGCGCTGGCTGTCATCCCGGCCGCTGCAATGGCTGGGGGACCTGTCCTATGCCGGCTACCTGCTGCACCTGCCGCTGCTGTGCTCGCTCTCGGCGGGCCTCTATCTGGCGCTGCCGCGGGGCGATGTGGCGCTGCTGGTCAACCTGCTGGTCTATGTCGCCGTCGTGCTGGCGCTCGCCGCGCCCTATACGGCCACCGTCGATGCGGCGGGCATTCGCTGGGCGCGGCGCTTCGGCGAATGGGTGGCGCGCCCGCCGGGCGCGCCGCGCGCAGCCGGGTAGCGCCTCCTACCCCCGGAACATCCCCCCGCCATCCACGTCCACCACGGTGCCGTTCACATAGGCGCCGCGCGGCCCGCTCAGGAACACCGTCAGGTCCGCGATCTCCCGCGCCTCGATCGGCCGGCCGAAGGGCAGCCCGGTCAGCGTCTCCGCCCAGCGCTCCTCATCGCCGAACTTCAGCTTCGCGTTGACGCGGGCCTGCGTCTCCATCCGGTCCGTGCGGGTCGCGGCCGGATTGATGCCGAAGACCCGCACGCCCATCGCCTGCGTCGCGCCGCCAAGCGCCGAGGTGAAGGCGATCAGCGCCGCATTGCCGGCGCCGCCGCAGACATAGCCCATACGGGGTGCGCGCCCGGCCATGCCGATGATGTTGCAGATGACGCCCGCGCGCCGCTCCTCCATCCCCGGGAGGTAGAGCTGGCACAGATGGATGTAGCCCATGACCTTGAGGTCCCAGGCCTGCTGCCAGCGGGCGATCGGGATGTCCTGCAGCCGGCCGGAGGGGATGGCGCCGGCATTGTTCACCAGGATGTCGATCTGCGCGTGGGCGGCATGCACCCGCTCCCGCTCCTCGGCCTTGGACAGGTCGGCGGCCATCGTCTCGACGCGCACCTGCGCCGCGCCGCGCACCTTGTCGGCGGCCGCGGCCAGCGCCGCGGCATCGCGCCCGACCAGCACCACATCGGCGCCTTCCCGGGCGAACCCCTCCGCGCAGGCCAGGCCGATGCCTTTCGATCCGCCCGTCACCAGCACGCGCTTGCCGGCGACGCCCATCTCCATGGCCATGCTCAGACCTCCATCTCGATCAGGAAGGGCGCGTCGGAGGCGAAGCTCTGCTGCATGAGGTCGGCCACGCCTTCCAGCGTGCCGGTCCGCGCCGCCTCCACGCCCATGCCGTTCGCCAGCTTCACCCAATCCAGGTTCGGATTGCCGAGGTCCATCATGTCCAGCGCCGTGCGGCCGGGATTGGCGCCAACGCCCTGATATTCGCCGAGCAGGATCTGGTACTTGCGGTTGGAGATGACGATCGTCGTGATCGGCAGCCTCTCCCGCGCCTGGGTCCAGAGCGCCTGCAGCGTGTACATGCCCGACCCGTCGGCCTGCAGGTTGATCACGCGCCGGCCGGGCGCGCCGATGGCCGCCCCCGTGGCGAGCGGGATGCCGCAGCCGATGGCGCCGCCGGTGATGTGCACCCAGTCATGCGCCGGCGCATTGTGGGTGAACTTGTAGAAGCCGCGGCCGAAGGAGACGCTTTCATCCGCGATGACCGCGTTCTCCGGCATCAGCGCCGCCAGCGTCTGCGCCAGGCCCTCCGGCGTCGGCTTGCCGCGCACGGGGTCGGGCCGCGGGCCGGCATCCGGGATCGCCGCCGCGCCGGCGCCGAGCTCGTCCGCCAGCGCGGTCAGCGCCTGGATCGGGTCATGCTCGTAGCGCGTCAGCAGGACGATGTCGGCGTCCTCCCGGTGGTGGCGGGATGGCTTGTTGGGATAGGCGAAGAAGCCGACGGGGGCTTTGCTGTTCACCAAAATGATGGTGGTGAAGGGCTTCAGCGCCTCGATCGCGAGGTCCGCGGGATAGGGCACGCGTTCCAGCTGCATCCGCCCGCGGCCGCGCGCCACCTTGGCGTTCGACATCTCCGCCAGGATGGTGGCCCCCGTCGCCTGGCCGATGCGCCAGGCCAGCGCCTGCGCTTCCTCGGTCAGGGCGAGGCCGCCCAGCAGGATCAGCACGTTGGACCGCTCCCGCAGCACCTTCGCCGCGTTGCGCACGGCATGCGGGTCCGCCTGAGGTCGCGCCGGCACGGGCAGCGCCGCGGCCGGGCCGCCCGGCGCCTCGTCCCAGCAGGTGTCGGAGGGCAGGATCAGCGTCGCGATCTGCCCGGGGGAGGTCATGGCCGCCTGCACGGCGGTGGCGGCATCGCGCCCGACCTCATCCGCCCGCGCGACCGTGCGCGTCCAGCCGGAGACGGCGCGGGCGAAGCCTTCCGTATCCGCGGTCAGCTGCGCATCGAGCGGGCGGTGGTAGGTCGCCTGGTCGCCGACGCAGTTGACCATGGCGGAGCGCGCCCGGCGGGCGTTGTGGAGGTTCGCCAGGCCATTGGCGAGGCCCGGGCCGCAATGCAGCAGCGTGGCCGCCGGCTTGCCCGCCATGCGGAAATAGCCATCCGCCATGCCGGTGACGACATTCTCCTGAAGCCCCAGCACGCAGCGCATCCCGGGGATGCGGTCCAGCGCCGCGACAAAATGCATCTCGCTGGTGCCCGGGTTGGCGAAACAGGTATCGACCCCCGCCCCCAGCAATGTGTGCACCAGGCTTTCGGCTCCGTTCACTCTAGCGGCTCCCCCTTGCGATGGTCCGGGAGGGTGCGCGGGCGCGGCGAAGGCCGCAAGGGGAGCAAAGCCGCATAGGTTTTGCCTTACCCCGGGGTGACAGCGCCGCAATACTGACGCAGTTTTCTCCGAATGATCCAAGACCCGCTCCAGGGGGGCTGGCGGGCTGGATCACGGATTGGGGACCGCCGATGCCACGCTTGGCCATCGCCTTCTTCTGCTCGGGCTTCGGCGCCCTGCTTTGCCAGATCGTCTGGCAGCGCATGCTGGGCATCTTCGCGGGGTCGGACACGATCTCCGCCGCGCTGGTCGTCGGCGCCTTCCTCGCGGGGCTCGGCCTCGGCTCCATCATCGGCGCCAAGGTGGCGGACCGGCTCTCGCCCTACCGCGCCATGATCGGCTTCGCCCTGGCGGAGGGCGGCGTCGCGCTCTTCGCCCTGGTGTCGAAATTCTTCCTCTATGACTTCCTGGCGATGGACCTGGCCGGCGTCGTGGACGATCCGATCGCCATCTTCGCGCTCTGCTTCGCCGGCCTCGTGCTGCCCACCACGCTGATGGGTGCCTCCCTGCCGCTGCTGGCCCGCGCCATCGCGGACCGGCTGGACACGGTGGCGGAGCGGATCAGCAGCCTCTACGGCCTCAACACGCTGGGTGCCGGCCTCGGCGCGCTGCTGGGCGGCTGGTTCATCGTCGGCAATCTCGGCTTCGTCGGCGCGCTGGTGCTGGCCGCGGGGCTCGACCTGGTGGCGGCGGTGCTGGCGCTGACCCTGCTGCCGACGCTCGGCCGCGCCGCGCCCACCGCGCCCTCTCGCACCACCCAGGCCGCCGGCACGGCGGAGCCCTTCGGCAGCCTGAAGCTCTGGTGCCTGCTGGTCTTCCTGTCGGGCTACGTGATCGTGGCGCTGGAGATCGTCTGGGTGCGGCTGCTGGGCCAGGTGGGGCAGTACCACGCCTACCTCTTCCCGACGGTGCTCGGCATCTTCCTGCTGGCGGACGGCCTCGGCATGGCGGTCGCGGCGCGGATGGTGCGGAAGCTGAAGGACCCCCGCCCGGCCTTCTTCATCACCCAGGCCGGCGGCTTCGCCCTGGCCGCGGTGCTGATCCTGGCGCTGTTCATCGCCCTGCCCTACTGGCCGATCAACCAGTTCCTCTCGGCCGATGTGCAGCGACTGCGGGGCGGCGGCCTGGCCACCACCGTCATCCTGACGCTGATCGTGGTGGGCCCGCCTTCCTTCCTGATCGGCATGACCTTCCCCTTCGTCCAGCGCGCCGTGCAGCAGGATCTGGCCTCGGTCGGTGCGCGGGTCGGCTGGGTGCAGCTGGCCAACATCCTCGGCAATGCCGCGGGGTCCATCGGCACGGGCATCGTCACCTTCCACCTGCTCGGCACCGCCGGCACGCTGAAGCTGCTGGCCGGGCTTTCGGTGCTGCTGATGGCAGGCTGGCTCTGGAAGGAAGGCCGCGGCCGCAAGCCGGAGATGGCGCTGGCCGCCGCCTGCGCGCTGGCGCTGGTGGCGCTGCCGGGCAATGCCACGCTCTGGTCCCGCCTGCATGCCGAACAGCCCAACCACGTTGTCGCCTGGGCGGAGGACCGCTCCGGCGTCGCCTTCTTCCGCGACGACAACCAGGCGGGGCAGCAGGGTCCGCACGGCCCCTTCTTCATCCAGGGCTTCTCGCAGGGCCGCATCCCCTTCCTGCCGATCCACCAGTTCCTCGGCGCCGTCGGCCCGCTGGTGCATCCCGACCCGCGCATGGTGCTCTGCATCGGCATCGGCTCCGGCGGCACGCCCTGGGCGGCCGGCGTGTCGCCGGCCACGCAGCAGGTCCGGGCGATCGAGCTGGTGGGTCCCGTGCTGACGGCGCTGGAGCAGATCGGCAAACGCTACCCCCAGGGCCCGATCGCCGAGATGTTCCGCAACCCCCGCTGGCAGCTGGAATACGGCGATGGCCGCCGGGCGCTGTCCAAGGGCGACCAGCTCTATGACGTGATCCAGGCGGATGCGATCCTGCCGGAGGGGTCGCATTCCGGCCTGCTCTATTCGGAGGAGTTCCTCCAGCAGGTCCGCCGCCGCCTGGCGCCCGGTGGGATCTATGTCCAGTGGGCGCCGACGGAGCGGGTGGTGGAGACCTTCAGCGCCGTCTTCCCGCACACGCTGCTGCTGATGCCCTCCTCCGTCATTATCGGGTCCGACCGGCCGATCCCCTATGACGCATCGGCACTCGCCCGCCGCTTCGCGGATCCCGCGGTGCAGGCGCATCTGGCGCGGGGCAACACGGGGTTCAGCGACTATGCCGGCCTGTTCAGCCGCCCGCCGCTGGCCTGGAACCCGGCCACGCCGCGCGTCGGCGCCACGCTGACGGATGTCTTCCCGCGGGACGAGTTCTACCTGAACAACACCGTCACCGGCACGCAGGCGCTGGCGCGGCCGCAGGACCTGCTGCTGCGCGCGGCGCATCGGTAGTGGCGCATCGGCTGGCGGGACGGGATCGCGCGTTCTAGATTCGGGCGCCCTGCACACGGAGTCGCGGCGTGAAGAAGGTCCTGGTCTTCGGCTTCATCTGCGGGGCGCTCGCGGTGATCGTCTTCCACCAGGGCACGCTCTGGGTGCTGTATCACCAGTTCCCGCTGATCAAGGCCGTGACGGGGGCGGCCGACGCCTTCCGGCCGCAGGGGCCGGGCTTCAGCCTGCGCGGCGTTCCGCCCTGGAACGTCCCCCAGGTGGTCTCCATGGCCTTCTGGGGCGGGCTCTGGGGCATCCTGCTGGCGGCGCTGATCCGCTGGGTTCGCATCCCCGACCTGATGGGCGGCTTCGTCATCGGCATGGTGGCGACCGTGGTCGCCATGACGGTGGTGGCGCAGATGAAGGGCCTGCCCATGTGGGCCGGTGGCAATTCCATCGCGATCTGGCGGGCGGTGCTGCTGAACGGCGCCTGGGGCTGGGGCACCGCGATGCTGCTGCGGCCCTTCGTGCTGAGGGGCGATTGATGCCGATGGCCGGCTGCGGCGGCGGCTGGCCGCCACGGCCTTCCGCGCCGGCTGCTTCGCGGCTGCAGGCCAACCCTCCTCATCGCGAGCGGGTAAAGGGGATTTAGGACTACAGCGTCTTTAGCCGTTTAGCCGGGTTATGCACCTTTAGTCGCGATTCAGCGGGATGGCCGCCGGACGCCGCCGGCCTGCGAGGCGAGGCTTTTCAAGGACATGGCCATCTCGACCGGGGCGACCAGCCCGGGACGCTGCGCCATGCGGAGACGTCTCAAATAAGAAATCCGCGACCTGTCCGGCTGAGCGCAGCTCCGCCCGCGATGGCTGGAACATAACGGGAAAATGGTGGCAATGCCAGCGGAAAGCGGCGGCAACCGCGCGGGCCGGGTCCGCAGGCCCGTTCCATGATCAAGGGCACGACGACCATCCCGACCCGCCGCCGCAAGCGGCTGTCGGCGGGGCCCCTCAGCCCGTCAGCCGCGCGAGCAGCGCCGTCAGCTCCGCCTGGTGGCGGCAGCCGGTCTTGCGGCGGATCGCCGCCAGGTGGCTCCGCGCCGTCGTCACCGCGATGCGACGGGCCTGCGCGTGCTCCGTCACCGTCTTGCCGGCCGCCAGCGCCGCCGCCAGCGCACCCTCCGCCGCGGTCAGGCCGAAGGCCTGGCGCAGCAGCGGCGCGCGCGGCCGCGGCCGCTGGTCGTCATCCGTCACCAGCAGCATGACGCCGGTGAAGCCCTCCGGCATGCCCAGTGCCTCCAGCCGGCTCAGCGGCAGGACCTGCACCAGCCAGGGCGCGCCGCCGGACCGGCGCGGCAGGGTCAGGCCGGCGGCGTCCGGCATCATCTTCACCTTGCCATCCAGCGCCAGGATGGCCGCGCCCACGCCGCGCGCCAGGGATTGGCGCGCCTGCGGGTCGAAGGAGCTCAGCCCGCCATCCTGCACGAAGGACAGGCCATCATCCTCCGCCACCATCATGTCCAGCGCGGGGTTGGTGACGATGGCGCGGCGGTGGCGGTCCAGCAGCATCACGCCCTGCCGCAGCGCCGCGAAGCCGGCCCTGAGCGCCCGCACCTGTTCCCAGCCCGCCGCCGCCAGCCGCGCCTCCGCGACCAGGGCGCGGCGGATCATGGCGTAGTAGGGCCGCAGCATCTCCTCCTCGGTGCGGGAGAAGGCGTCCGCCCGCATGGAGCGATGGAAGGCGATGCCGCCCACGATGCCGCCCGGCGCATGCACCAGCGCCGCCATGCAGTTGAAGGCGCCGTCGCGCGGCGCCGCCCATTCGTTCCAGATCGGCGTCCGCCGGAACAGCTCCGGCGCCACGACCCTGGCCATGTTCAGGATGCCGTCCGGCGCCTGCGCCGCCGCCTGCGCCCAGGGGTCATGCTTGATCCAGAAGCGGCCATATTCCGCCATCACTTCCGGCGCCGTGTTCGGGCTGCCCTCCGACCGGCTGTCGCGCGGCGTGCCATGCGCGAAGCGCATCAGGTGGACCGCATGGGTGCTGGTGCCGAGCCGCCGGGCCAGGGGCACCAGCGCGCTGGCGATGCTGCGACCGTCCAGGACCGCGGCGTAGAGGTCCAGCGCAAAGGCATCCGGATGAGGCAACTCGGGGCGGATGATCACCAAACGAGAATAGCACTATGCCCGGTCCCTGTTACAGAGCGAAAAGCGCGCCCCGGTGGAACGAACGCGGCCCTCCTCCCGCAGCCAGTGCCGGAACCTGCCAGGGGCGATCTCCGCTTGCAGGCACAACGCCCGCACCCCACCCTCCGCGACATGACCGATACGCCACTTCGCGTGCAGCCCGACCCCGCCGATCCGCGCCTGACACGTCGTGTCACGGGGATCGATCACCTTGGCCAGCCCATCGAGACCAGCGTCACCGTCGAACGCCCCCTGACCCTCTACCTCAACGGGCAGGAGATCGTGACCATGATGACCATCCTCGACCGGCCGGAGGACCTCGCCATCGGCTACCTGCTGAACCAGGGGATGCTGAAACGGCAAGACCGGATTGCCGCTATCGACTATGACGAGGATCTCCAGGTCGTCGTCGTCCGCACCGACGCCAGGACGAACTTCGAGGAGAAGCTGAAGAAGAAGACCCTCACCTCCGGCTGCGCCCAGGGCACCGCCTTCGGCGACCTCATGGAGGATTTCGCGAGTGTCCGGCTTCCGGTGTCAGCCGAGCTGCGGACCTCTTGGCTCTACCGCCTGCTGCACCGGATCAACACCCTGCCGAGCCTCTACCTCGAGGCCGGCGCCATCCATGGCTGCGCCCTCGCCCGCCAGGACCAGCCCATCGTCTACATGGAAGACGTCGGCCGCCACAACGCGGTGGACAAGATCGCGGGCTGGATGTTCCGCAACGGCGAAGGCCCGGAGGACAAGATCTTCTACACCACCGGCCGCCTGACCTCGGAGATGGTGATCAAGACCGTCCGCATGGGCATCCCCATCCTGGTGTCCCGGTCCGGCTTCACCGCCTGGGGCGTCGAGTTGGCGCGGGAGGCGAACCTGACCCTGATCGGCCGCTGCAAGGGCAAGCGCTTCGTGGCGCTGGCCGGGGAAAGCCGCATCGTCTTCGACGCCGACCCCGCCTATGTGCCGGAGGAAAGTGCCAAGCACTGGCGCAAGAACAGCGCGGAGGCGATGGGTGCCGATGCGGAGTGACACGCTCGCGGTCATCCTCGCCGGCGGCCTGGCGCGGCGGATGGGGGGTGGCGACAAGCCGCTCCGCCTGGTGGCCGGCCGCCCGCTGCTGGACCACCTGCTGGACCGGCTGCGCCCGCAGGTGCCGGCGGTGATCCTGAACGCCAATGGCGATCCGGCGCGCTTCGCCACCTATGGCCTGCCCGTGGTGGCGGACACGCTGCCCGACCATCCGGGGCCGCTCGCCGGCATCCTGGCGGCGCTGGACCATGCCGCGGCAGCGCATCCCGGCCTGCCCTGGGTGGTGTCGCTGACCGGCGACGCGCCCTTCATCCCGCTCGACCTCGTGGCGCGGCTGCATGCGGCGCGCGAGGCTGCCGGCGTGCCGCTCTCCTGCGCCCGCTCCGACGGCCAGACCCACCCGCCGATCGGCCTCTGGCCCGTCGCGCTGCGGCACGACCTCCGTGCCGCGCTGCTGGGGGGCGAGCGCAAGATCGACCGCTGGACGGCGCGCCATGGCTGCGCCCACGCCGATTGGGACACCGTGCCCTACGACCCCTTCTTCAACGCCAACGCCCCGGAAGACCTTGCCGAGGCCGAAGGCATCGCCCGCCACTTGCAAGTCGGCAATGTTGCAACGATAGAGTGAAAACTGCGGGCCGGTCAGCCGACCGGCCCGAGCGCCCGGATGGGCGCCGCCGCTCACGCGGCGAAGCCAAGCAGGCCGGAGGCCTGCGCCCGGCGTCTGAGGGCCCTTGAGCGGCGACGCGAAAGGGCATTTGGTATGGTTGTGTCGCGCTTCTGGGGAGAACGCCCGCATGAAATCCGTCCTGACCGGCGCCCTCGCGGCGATCGTCATCGCCATCGGCGCCTATGTGGTGCTGGACAAGAACTTCCAGCGCACCGCCGACCAGCGCTTCACCACCGAAGGCGTGCGCCTCTGACCTGACAGGCGGGGCCATGGCGCTTCGCCGCATCCCGCTGCTGGATGCGCGCGCGGAAACCCACCCCGCCGCGGCCACGGCCGCCGCGCGCCACGCCGACGTCCAGGCGATCCTCGCCATCGCCCGCCGCCGCCACACGGCCGCCGGGCTGCGGCTCGGCGATGCGCTGTCCCGGCGCTGGCTGGCGCGCAACGCCACGCCGCTCGGCGCGGAGATCGCCGCCGTCGCCCGGCAGATCGGCCGGCCGGGCGCCCATCTGCTGAACCTCTCCTACGAATGGGGCTGCACCTGCGGGGTGGAGGCGAGTGGCGAGCCCGTCATGCTGCGCGTGCTCGACTGGCAGATGGACGGCCTCGGGGAGGCGCTTTGCGTCATCCGCCAGGCCGGGCCGGCGGGCGAATGGTGGCACATCGGCTGGCCGGGCCTGGCCGGCACCATCACCGCCCTGGCGCCCGGGCGCTTCGCCGTCGCGATCAACCAGCCGCCGCTGCCCCTGACCGGCCTCGGCGCCGCGGCGCGGGCGCGCGGATTCTGCCTCGTGGGGCTGGCGTCGGATTGGGTGGCCTCCCGCCCCGCCCTCTGGCGCAGCCGCGCCTTGCCGCCCGCCCATCTGCTGCGGATGGTCTGCGACACCGCCCCCGATTTCGACACCGCCCTCGCCCTGCTGCGGGATACGCCGCTCGCCGCCCCCGTCGCCTTCACCCTGGCCGGGACAGCGCCGGGCGAGGCCGCCTGCATCGAGCGCAGCCCGGATGGCCACGCGTTGCGGCGCGCGCCGCGGGTCGCGGTGGCGAACCATTGGGACGGGCTTGGCATTCCGGGCGCGGCCCGCTGGATGGAAAGCGGCGCGCGCCAGGCGATGATGGCGGGGGTGGTGGAGGCGGGCCTGCCACCGGGCCTCGCCTGGCTGCGCCCGCCCGTGCTCAACCGGGGCACGCGCCTCGCCGCCGTGATGCGCCCGGCCTCCGGTCGCCTTTCGGTGGCCGGCTTCGCGGGCGAGCGGCCGGTGACCGAGCTTCTGCACCTCGCCGCCGGCGCGCCCGACCTGGCTCGGCAGGACGAGTCCCTGGCCGCCTGATACCAGCGGACCGGTCACTTGACCGGTCCGAGCGCCCGAATGGGCGCCGCCGCCCATGCGGCGAAGCCAAGGAAACCGGAGGTTTCCGCGTCACGCCGCAGGCGTGCCTTCGGCACGACGCGTCTGAGGGGGCCCTGAAGCGGTCACGCGAAAGGGCCGTTGGTATGACGTCAGAAGACCGCGCGGAAGGGCAGCACGCGAACCTCGTCGCCCGGGGCGACCGCCGTGATGTCCTCCGGCAGTTCCGCGAAGGCGTCGGATTCGGTCAGAGAGGTCAGCAGCCCCGCGCCCTCCCGCGCGTATTTCCGGGCCACGGGAAGGCCCTCCCCGAAGGCCAGGCGGATGCGGACATACTCCCGCCGCCCGGCCTTCTTGCGATAGGCGAAGTCGGCCCTCGCGCTGAAACGCGGCAGGCTTTCAGGCGCGGCGCCCGCCAGGCGCAGGACCAGCGGCCGCGCCAGGTGCAGGAAGGTGACCACCGCCGCGACCGGGTTGCCCGGCAGCCCCACCACAGGCACGCCTTCGACGACCCCCATCGCCGCCGGCCGCCCCGGCTTGATGGCCAGCCGCCAGAAGACCAGCCGCCCGCCCTGCCCGATCGCGGCCTTCACATGGTCGGCCTCCCCGGTCGAGACGCCGCCCGAGGTCAGCAGCAGGTCATGCGCCCCTGCGGCTCGCGCCAGCGCCGCTGCCGTCGCCGCGGGCTCATCCGGCAGGATGCCGAGGTCATGCGCCTCCACCGGCAGGCCCGCCAGCAGCGCCAGCAGGGTGAAGCGGTTGCTGTCATAGGTCTGCGCCGGGCCAAGCGGCGCGCCCGGCTCCGCCAGCTCATCGCCCGTGGAGAAGACGCCGACCCGCACCTGGGGCCGCACCGGCAATTCACGAAAACCGAGCGCCGCGGCCAGCCCGATCTCCGCCGGGCCGAGCCGACGTCCCGCCGGCAGCGCCAGCCCGCCGGTCGCCACATCCTCCCCGGCCGGGCGGCAATTGGCGCCGCGCTTCAGGCCGGGCACCAGCACCACGGCGCCGCCTTCCTCCCGCGCATCCTCCTGCATCATGACGGTGTCGGCACCGGGCGGCATGGGTGCGCCGGTGAAGATGCGGATGGCGGTGCCGGGCGCGATCGGCGCCGCCGCTTGGCCGGCCTGCAGGCGGGTGGCGATGGGCAGGCGGGTCTCGGCGCCCTCGACCAGGTCGGCATGGCGAAAGGCGTAGCCGTCCACCGCCGAGTTGAAGAAGGGCGGCAGCGGCGAGCTAGCGCGGAGGTCCTCCGCCAGCACCCGCCCGACCGCTTCGCGCAGCGCCACGCGCTCCAGCCCCTCCGCCGGCGGGATGCGCGCCTCGATCAGCGCCTGCGCCTCCTCCACGGACAGGAGGGGCCCGCCGAAGGCGAAGCAGTCATCGCTGAGTTGCGCCATGGCCCCCTACCGCCCGAGAAAATCCCCCAGCGCCATCGCATGGGCCAGCACCAGATCGGTGATCGCGTCGATCTCGTCCAGATGCGCCCAGGGAAGATCGCCGCCGGGCGGCGGCACGTCGGACGCGATGGCGGCGATGTGCGGGTCCTCCGGGTGCAGCCAGGGCTTGCCGTTGGCGCCGCGATGCACCTCGATCTTCGGGTGGTGGTCGCGCTTGAAGCCCTCCACGATCACCAGATCCACCGGCGCCAACTGGGCCAGCAGGTCGCGCAGCGGCGGCTCCGTCGCGCCGCGGTGTTCCGTCATCAAGGCCCAGCGATGGGCGGAGGCCACCAGCACCTGGCGGGCGCCGGCCGCGCGATGCTCGTAGCTGTCCTTGCCCGGGCGATCGATGTCGAAGGCGTGGTGGGCGTGCTTCAGGGTGGAGACGCCGATCCCGCGCGCCGCCATGGCGGGGATCAGGCGCGTCATCAGCGTCGTCTTGCCGGCGCCGCTCCAGCCCGCCAGTCCGATCAACCGCGTCATGCTCATGCATCCAGACATGAAAAAGGCCCGCCAAAAAAAAAGGCCGGCGCGGGGCTTGCCCGGCCGGCCTGGTTGGTAGGGCGCGGGATCAGTCCGCGCCAGCGGCCTTGGCGCCGGCGGGGCCGCCGATGGTCTCCCGCGCCTTCGCCATCTCCTCCTCCACCCAGAGGGAGTGGTGTTCCTTCGCCCAGTTCAGGTCCACCTCGCCCGAGCCCATGGCATCGAAGGCGCCTTCCATGCCGACGGAGCCGATGTAGATGTGGGCGATCATGGCGGCGACCATCAGCACGGACAGCACGCCATGCACGATGTGCGCCAGCTGCATCCCCGCGATGTCGGTGACCGCGAAGGGGAAGATCAGGATGTAGCCGGAGGCCGCGACCAGCGCGCCGCCCAGCACCGTGATCCAGAACACCATCTTCTGCCCGCCGTTGAAGCGGCCGGATTCCGGATGGTTGTGGCCGCGGCCCAGAAGGCCACCGCCGGCCTTGAACCAGGCGACGTCCACCTTGTTCGGGATGTTGTCCTTCACCCAGACCAGGAACAGCAGGACGATGCCCAGCGTGAAGGGGAAGGCCAGATAGTTGTGGGCGATCTTGCCCCAGAGGCTGACGGCCGTGAACGCCTCCGGCCCGATGATCGGCAGCAGCAGGTAGCGGCCGAAGGTCAGGTTGAGGCCGGAGAGGCCCAGCACCACGAAGGAGGTCGCCGTCATCCAGTGGGCCGCGCGCTCGAACCCGTTGAAGCGCTTGATCGTGCGCCCCGCCGGCCCGGCATCGATGCGGATGCGGCCCTTGGACAGGTAGAAGATCGCCAGGATCGCCAGCATGCCGAGCACGGCGATGCCGCCGACCCAGGTCAGCGTCTTGTTGTGGAAGTCCCGCCATTCCCGGCCTTCCGGCTGGATCAGGCTGGCGGATTGCGCGTCGGGGATGGAGACGCGCCCGGCGATGCGACCGCCGTTCAGCGCCTTCATCAGTTCCAGCTCATCGGCCGAGCCGGGCGTGGTGATCGGGTTGCTCGGCGTGCCCGTCACGGGCCCGCCGATCTGCGCCAGCGCGGGCGTGGCGAGGCTGAATGCCATCGCCGCCGCCGCGACCAGCCTGCTGATCCTGTTCATCGTCATCCTCCCAGGATCAGGCGCCGACATTCTCGCGATACGCCGTGCGCCAGCCCCAGGCGCCCGCGCCGTAGCCGCGCTTCGACACACGCTCCCGGTAGATGGTGGCGATCATCTCGCCATCGCCGGCCAGCAGCGCCTTGGTGGAGCACATCTCTGCGCAGAGGGGCAGCTTGCCTTCCGCGATGCGGTTCGAGCCGTACTGCGCGTATTCCACCATCGTGCCGTCCTGCTGCGGCCCGCCGGCGCAGTAGGTGCACTTGTCCATCTTGCCGCGGCCGCCGAAATTGCCGACGCGCGGATATTGCGGCGCCCCGAACGGGCAGGCGTAGAAGCAGTAGCCGCAGCCGATGCAGAGGTCCTTGTCATGCAGCACGATGGCATCCGCCGTCGTGTAGAAGCAGGACACGGGACAGACGGCGGCGCAGGGCGCGTCCGTGCAGTGCATGCAGGCCATGGAGATCGAGCGTTCGCCGGGCCGGCCGTCATTGATGGTGACGACGCGGCGGCGGTTGATGCCCCAGGGCACCTCATGCTCGTTCTTGCAGGCGGTGACGCAGGCGTTGCATTCGATGCAACGGTCGCTGTCGCAGAGGAACTTCATCCGAGCCATTGGTTCTGTCCCCCCTGATCAGGCCGCGCGGATTTGGCAAAGGGTGACCTTGGTTTCCTGCATGAAGGTCACCGGGTCGTAGCCATAGGTGGTGATGGCGTTGACGCTTTCGCCGAGCACGATCGGGTCCGTGCCCTGCGGGTAGCGGCGCCGCTGGTCCTCGCCCATGAAGTGGCCGGCGAAGTGGAAGGGCATCCAGGCCACGCCGCGGCCCACGCGCTCCGTCACCATCGCCTTCATCCTGGCCTTGGACTGGTTCTCCGGACCCGTCACCCAGACCCAGCCGCCATCGCGGATGTTCCGCGCTGCGGCATCAGCCGGGTTGATCTCGACGAACATGTCCTGCTGCAGCTCGGCCAGCCACTTGTTGGACCGCGTCTCCTCGCCGCCACCCTCGTATTCGACCAGGCGGCCGGAGGAGAGGATGATCGGGAAGTCGGCCGCCACCTGGTGGCTGCGGTTCTGCACCGTCACGCCGAGATGCGGCATGCGGAAGCCGCGGCGGTCCGGCAGCGTCGGGTATTGCGCGATCAGGTCGGTGCGCGGCGTGTAGATCGGCTCGCGATGCACCGGCACCGGGTCGGGCAGGTTCCAGGCGACCGCACGGGCCTTGCCGTTGCCGTAGGGCACGCAGCCATGTTCCATGGCCACGCGGATGATGCCCATGGACAGGTCGGTGGCCCAGGAGAAGTTGCCGCCGTTGCTCTCGATCCAGCCCTTCTCCTCGGCGGTCAGGTCGTCATACCAGCCGAGGCGACGCAGCACCGCCGTGGTGAATTCGGGGTAGCCGTCCTCGATCTCCGACCCCTTGGACCAGCTGCCCTCGGCCAGCAGCGTCACGCCGTTGCGCTCCACGCCGAAGCGCGGGCGGAAGGTGCCGCCGCCATCCTTCACGTGCAGCTGCGTGTTGTAGAGGATGTGGCTGCCCGGGTGCTTCCACTCGGCCTTGCCCCAGCAGGGCCAGGGCATGCCGTAGAACTCGTTCGCCACCGGCGTGCCGGCGCGGCCGCGCAGCGTCACCAGGTCGAACTTGTCCTGGTGCTCCATGTGCAGCTTCAGGCGTTCCGGGGACTGGCCGGTATAGCCGGTGGACAGCGCACCGCGGTTGATCTCCCGCAGGATGCTCTCCGCCGTCGGCGCGTTGTCCTTGACCTCGAAGGTCTTGAAGATCTCGGCCTGGAAGCGGATCGCCTGGCTGCTGCGCTCCGCCGCGCGATCGAGCGCGCCGCAGAGGCGGTACATCAGCTCGTAGTCGTTCTTGGATTCGAAGATCGGGTTGACGACCTTCGAGCCCCACTGGACGGAACGGTTGGACGCCGTCCGGCTGCCATCGCATTCGAACTGCGTCGAGATCGGCAGCAGGTAGGTATTCTCCCGCCGGTTGCCGAGCACCGCGAAGGTGGTGGGGTGCGGGTCGGCCACGACCAGCAGGTCCAGCGCCTCCAGCCCCTTCACCGCTTCCGGCATGCGGGTGACGGTGTTGCCGCCATGGCCCACCACCAGCATGCCCTTCACGCGGTCACGCTGCTGGATCTGGTCCTTGGGCAGGGTGATGGCATCGAAGTAGCGCGTGGTCGGGATGCCCGGCGTGGTCATCATGGCCGGCGTGTCGAAGCGCGCCACCATGTCCTCGTAGCGCACGTTCCAGACGCGGCTCCAGTGACGCCAGGCGCCCTCGTCCAGCCCGTAATAGGCCGGCAGCGTGCCGACATCGAGACCGAAGTCGGTCGCGCCCTGCACGTTGCAGTGGCCGCGGAAGATGTTGGCGCCCGTGCCTTCCAGGCCGACATTGCCGGTGGCCAGCAGCAGGATGGAGAAGGCGCGGACGTTCGCGGTGCCGACCGTCTTCTGCGTGGCGCCCATGCACCAGATCAGCGTCGCGGGCTTCTCCGTCGCGAAGGTCTGCGCGACCTTCTTCAGCTGCTCGCCCGGCACGCCCGTGACGCGCTCGACCTCGGCCGGCGTCCACTTCGCCACCTCGGCGCGAATCTCATCCATGCCGTAGACGCGCTGGGCGATGAAGTTCTTGTCTTCCCAGCCATTGGCGAAGATGTGGTGCAGCATGCCCCAGATGATGGGGATGTCCGTGCCCGGGCGGATGCGGACATAGTCGGTCGCATGCGCCGCCGTGCGGGTGAAGCGCGGATCGATGACGATCAGCTTCGCCCGGTTCCGCTCCTTGCCGCTCAGCACGTGCTGCAGCGACACGGGGTGCGCTTCCGCCGGGTTCCCGCCCATGATGATCATGGTCTTGGAATTGCGGATGTCGTTGTAGCTGTTCGTCTGGGCGCCGTAGCCCCAGGTATTCGCCACGCCCGCCACCGTCGTGGAGTGGCAGATGCGCGCCTGGTGATCGACGGAGTTGGTGCCCCAGAAGGCCGCGAACTTGCGGAAGAGGTAGGCGCCCTCGTTGGAGAACTTGGCGCTGCCCAGCAGGAACATGCTGTCCGGGCCGCTCTCCGCCCGGATCTTCATCATCCGGTCGGCGATCTCGTTCAGCGCGACGTCCCAGCTGATCCGCTGCCACTGCCCGCCGACCAGCTTCATCGGATACTTCAGGCGGCGGTCGCCATGCGCGAGTTCACGCACGCTCGCACCCTTGGCGCAATGCGTGCCGCGGTTGATCGGGCTTTCCCAGGCCGGCTCCTGGCCGACCCAGACGCCGTTCTGCACTTCCGCCGTGACGGTGCAGCCGACGGAGCAGTGGGTGCAGATGTTCTTCACGCGCTGGATGGGCCTGGACAGGTCGGCGACGCCCGTCGCCGCCCCCGTCTTCACCTGCGCGCGGGCCGGCCCGATGGAGCCCAGCGCCGCGAGCCCCGCGGCGCCGAAGCCGGCCTGGCGGAGGAAGCTGCGGCGGTCGAGCCCGCCGGAGGAAAGGCCCTGATAGGCGGCGGCCAGGCGCTGGCGCGCGGCCTTGCCTTCGGAACGCTTGATCAGCATGCGTGCGTCCTCCGGTTCTTATTCGTAGCGGTTGGTGCGGTAGAAGGCCTGCACATGCGCCGAATCCGCCTTGTAGCGGGCGGCCAGGCGCTGCTGCTCATTCTCCTTGCGCGCATCGCGCGAGGGCACGCTGTCCGCGCGCTGCGCCAGCGCCGGCGTGGCGGCGGCAGCGGCCGCCGTGCCCAGGCCCAGCGCCTTCAGGAAACCCCGGCGGATGGACTTTTCCGTCCCTTGTTCGCTCATGATCACAGACTCCCGGTTCGAACCCATCAGGCTGGCAAGTCGGCTGCCGCGGCCTCGATCTCGAAGGCGGTGCGGCCAAGCCGGCCGACCGCCCGATAGAATCCCGCCTTCTCCGCCCGTTCGAGGTCGGCGAAGAGCCGTCCGACCCAGGGGCGCATGTGGCGGGTGAAGAAATCGTTCGCCTGCTCCGGCTCCGCGCCGAAAGCGCCGGCGATCAGGCCGGCCATCACCTCGCAGACGAAGGCGACATGGTCTTCCGGCTCCGCGATGCCCTCGGCCTTCTCGACGCCGATGCGCGCGAGGTCGCCGCGCAGATCGGCGAGCGGCCGTTCATGCAGGAAGCCGGTCAGGTAGTAGGAGGCATAGGGCAGCAATTCGCCGCGGCCGACGCCGATGAAGAGGTCGAAGAACTCGCGCTCCGCCGCTTCCGGCGTGGTCGCCGCGGCGGCGGCGGAAATGGCCGCATAGGCCTCCCCCAGCTCGCCCGGCCCATGCGGCAGCAGCTTCAGGCGGGCCAGCAGCGCGGCGTCGGGCGCATGGCTCAGCAGGCGGCCGAGCAGCGCGAACAGCCGCGCACGCTCCGCATCCACGGCATCCAGTGCCTTATGGCCTTCCCCGTCAGTCATCCGCCGTCACGCATCCCCAGGAGTGGTCACCTACCGGATTCCGCCACTTCCTGCCAGAGCGTACCAAGTCTTTCGACATTATCCAACCGCCACGATCGGATTGCGGCAACAACCCGGTCACGATCGGCGATCTCAGGCCGGCAGCGCGCCGCCATGCCGCCGGCGCGGCGCGGGGGGCGCCTCGGGCTCCGGCTCGGGCGCCGGCAGGGCGGGCGCGGGGGGCGCCTCGGCCAGGGAGATGCCAGGCGGCACCATCGCGGGCGGCTCCGGCGCCATCGCCATCGGCGGCTCCGGCAGGGCTTCGAGGAGCGGCTCGGCCGCGGGCTCGGCCGGCTTCTCCTCCTCCACCTCCCCGATCGCCTGGGCGAGCAGCTTCCGCACATCCCCCACCAGCTCGCTGGCGAAGCCCGCGGGCAGGCCGCCCGGCGTGTTGAAGTCCCACTGGTATTCGACCGGGCCGATATAGTCCCGGATCGCCGGGTCCAGGCTCCACATCCGCCGCAGCGCCGCCGATCGCAGCGCGGCCGGGATGCCGGGGCGGAGGAAGGGCGCGAGGTCGCTGGTCACCGACAATTCCTCGATCGGCGGCAGCGTGGAAAGGTCGATCGGCTCCATGCCCGGGATGGGGCAGGTGCCGGATTTCGCCACGGGGGCTGGCTCGGGGGCGGGTTCCGCCTCGATCTCCGCGGGCGGCGGCGCCTCCGCCTCCAGCCCCCGCTTGCGGCGGGACCAGCGGCCGAGGAAGCCGGGTTCTTCCGTGCCGCTCATTCCTCCGCCTCCGGCACGCGCCTGGCGAGTGCTTCGGGGTTCGCCTGGTCCCGCTTGCGCTTGTAGAAGCCACGCTCCCGGTGGTGGCGGGCGACGAAGTCGGTGGCCAGGGCGCGCAGTCCTGGCGGCATGGGCAGCGCCTCCAGCAGGTCCTGCCCGACATCGGCGTGCAGATGCGCCTCCCCGGCATCGACCGTCACGGATTGCAGCGCCATGCCCGGCTCGGCCTCGGTCGGGCGCAGCAGCACCCAGACCAGGGGCTGCGCGGATTCGAGGTTGTGCTTGTAGTTGTCGGTGTCGGTGGGGTGCATCACCACCTCCGCCGTGCCGGCGAAGAACAGGGCGCGGCCGCCCTCCTCCCGCAGCTTCGTCCAGGCGGGCACGGGGGGCGCATCCTCCAGCACCTCCACCGCCTGCCAGACATGGTCCACCCATTTCGTCACGCCCGGCCGGCGTTCCGCGATGACGGCGACGGGGATCGCGATGGCATCAGGGTGGCGCGGCACGCTCATGCCAACGGCCGCTTGCAGCGACTCGTTGGCATTTTTTTCGTGCCCTCAAGAGCCGGGCGCGCGCTCCGCGCGCTTGGCTCGCCGCATAGGCGGCGGGCCGCATTCGCGGCCTCGGCCGGCTTCGCCGGCCGCAGGGCAACCCATCGTGCCGTCGGCATCACGCCGCATCCTCCCTCGCCCGCAGCGGCAGCCCGGCGACCAGGTTCTGCGGCTTGAGGCGCAGCTTCTGCGCGGCATCCATGGCGACCGCCAGGTACACGGGCTTGCCCGCCACCCGCGGCAGCACGCGGGAGGCCTCCGCGAAGTCGAGCACGCCGAGCCAGATGATCCGCGCCAGCCGCGCCTGCTTCACCTTCTTGCCCTGCCAGAGGTCGTTGGCGATCGCCGTCGCCTCCGCATCCAGCCCGACATGCCAGGTCCAGTTGTGGTCCTCGATGACGGGAACGGGGCGGATCGAGACCTGCTCCCCGATCACATGGCCGATGAAGCGTTCCAGCGCGCGGGCCAGCCCGTGCTGCCCGGGCCGCCCTTCGGCGATGTCGAGCGCGAAGTCATGCGCATCGGACCGCCCGGCATAGAGGTGGCCGTTGTCTTCCGACAGCACGTCGATCTCGACCTCGCGCGGCTGCGCGCCGGCTTCCACCAGCAGCTGGCCGAGCGCGCCATAGCCGCCATCGCCGCCCTTGTGGTCCAGGATCTCCTCATCCGCCACCAGCAGCGCGCCCTGGTGGATGGCCACGCGCTGGGTGCGGAACAGCAGTTCGCCGGCGCGCAACGTGAAGGGATCGCCCACGCCCTCCAGCGCGGACCGCACCACGAGGTGGGTCAGCATCTGCAGGAAGATGGGCGGGATGCCGCCGACGCCCTGCCGGTACAGTGCCAGCCAGGCGGCTTCGAGGCAGGGCTCCGCCACCACGCGATCCCGGAACCGGAGAAAGACGCGGAAATTCTCCTGCGCATCGGCATCGGCCAGCGCCGCGATCTCCGCCTCGCTGACCGCCCGCATCGGCTCCGCCATCAGCGAGGCATGCAGCGCCCGCTCCTTGTCGCAGGCTTCCTCCGGCGGCACCAGTTCCGGCCGGGCGCAGAAGGCGCGCCAGAGGTCCGGCGTGCCATGGATGCGCCCCGCCTCGTCCCGGTCACAGAGGTGGTGGCCGGAGGCGACCCAGAAATCGCCGGGTGCGAGGCCCGGGGGCGTGTTGCCGCTCATGCGCGGTCACCCCCGCGGTTGCCAAGATTCATCAGGTCCGGCCGCTCCACGGGTTCATCCTCGCCCTCCACCGTCACCATCCCGAAGACCGGCAGGGCGTTGAAGCTGGTATGCGGCGTGTCGCGCAGGTGGAGCGTGCGGAAGCGCTCCCGCACCTCGCCTGCCTCCAGGCTGCGGGACAGCGCCAGCACGGTGCCGACCTCATGCCCCTCGCAGAGGCTTTCCGCAAAACCGATTTCCTCGAGCGCCGCGGCGCGCGCCGTGTCGTCATCGGGGGCGCCGTGGCGGGTCCGGATGTGCCGGGCGAGCGCCGCCACCGCCGCCTCCCGCTGAACCGAGGTCGCGGGCGCCACTTCCACCAACGTGGACCAGCCGAAGCTGGACAGCCCGAGGAACCCGCCCCGGAAGGCCTGGCGCCGCTTGCCCGCCATCCCGGCGGGATCCTCGTCCCAGAACTCGAAGGCGCCGGCGACCGCCCATTCCCCGGGCTCCGCCGCGGGGTCGAAGATCACGGTGTCGGAGGGGTCGAGCCGCAGGGTCCGCGGCAGGCGGCCGCTCATGCCGGCGCCGCCAGCGCATCCAGCAGCCCGTGGCGGGACCGCGCGCCGCCTTCCTCCAGCAGCAGGTCGCCGCTGGCCGGGTCGATCCCCCGCCGCGCCTCCCCCATCCAGTCCTGCCTGGCGAGACGCGCGAGGTACCGTTCCGCCATGCGGGAGAAGCCGGAACCCGGCCCCGTCCGCTGCCATTCCGCCAGGTTCGCCATCAAATGCCGCGCCCAGGCGGCGGTCAGATGCGCGGCGGAGACCTCCTCCTCCGACCAGCCTTCCTCGAAGATCGCGGTCTGGTGCAGGCCGTGGCCGGGCTCCCAGCCGCGGGGGAAGGACAGCCGTGCTTCCACGCCCAGCACCAGCCAGGCGGGCTCGGCCTCCTCGGTGGCGCCAGGCGGCCAGGCGAGGCGGATGCGCCCGACCTGGCCTTCATTCACCAGCACCCGGTCCGGCCAGTGGAAGGTCAGCGGCACTTCCGGCGGGCCATAGGCCGCCAGCGCATCGGCCAGTGCGCTGGCGCCGGCGAAGATCGCGCCGCGCGCGGCCGCCAGGGGCATTTCGGGTTCCAGCACCACCGCGGCCTCGATCCGCGAGGCCGACCGCACCCACACCAGCGTCCCCGCGCCATGCTCCGGCGCCAGCGCCACGGCGCGGGACAGCGCGTCCCCGCCCTCGCGCAGGGCGACGACCGGCTCGAACAGGCTCGGCAATTCGGGCAGTTCTGACGCCACGGCTGGCTCGCTTCCTCCGTCATCCCTCGCATCGGCGAGAGGACGCGCATATATGCGCGGCCTGTGCCCGGGCCTAGACCCGGGGAAAATCGAGAGCGCCCGGGATAGAGATGACCGCCACCGCCGCCAGCAACGGGCGCACCACCTTCGTCTGTTCCTGCGAGGACACGATGCCGCTCGACGGCCGTGCCATCGCCCGTGGCTGCGCGACCGCCCCCCGCATGGCCGAACAGCTCTGCCAGGCGCAGCTCGACCGCTTCCTGGCCGCGCTCGGGGAGGATCGCCCCGTCACCGTCGCCTGCACCGCCCAGGCGCCGCTGTTCCAGCAGGAAGCGGAGGCCGCCGGCTTCACCCGCGACCTGTCCTTCGTGAACATCCGGGAGACCGCCGGCTGGTCCGATGACGCGAAGGCCGCAGGCCCCAAGATGGCGGCGCTGATCGCCGCCGCCGCCGTGCCCATGCCCGCCACTGCCCTGATCCCCTTGAAGAGCGAGGGCGTGACCCTGGTGCTGGGCCGGGACGAGACGGCGCTGACGGTCGCCGCCCGGCTGGCGGAGACGCTCGACGTCACGGTGCTGCTGACCGGCGGCACCAAGGTCGCGCCCCTGCGCAGCGCCGACTTCCCCGTCGCCCGCGGCCGCGCCCGCGCCGCCACCGGCTGGCTCGGGAATTTCGAGGTCACGGTGGATGGCTACGCCATGCCCCGCCCCTCCTCCCGCGCCTCCTATGAATGGGGCCCGGCGCGGGATGGGGCGACCAGCCGCTGCGACGTGCTGGTGGACCTGACGGGCGGCACCGCGCTGTTTCCGACGCACGAAGTCCGGCAGGGCTATCTCCGCGCCGATCCGGCCGATGCGGCGGGCATCGAGCGGCTGGTGGCGCGCGCCCGCGACCTGGTCGGCGAATTCGACAAGCCGCGCTTCGTGACCTTCGAGGCCTCGCTCTGCGCCCATTCCCGCAACCGCCGCACCGCCTGCACGCGCTGCCTCGACCTCTGCCCGACCGGCGCCATCACGCCGGGCAGGGACAGCGTCCTGATCAGTGCCGAGATCTGCGCGGGATGCGGCGCCTGCGCCGCGGTCTGCCCGACCGGCGCGGCGCAATACGCGCTGCCTTCCTCCGAAGCCCTGCTGAGGCGGGTCCGCGCGCTGCTGCTGACCTATCGCGAGGCCGGCGGGGAAGCGCCTGTGGTGCTGGTGCATGATGCCGAGCATGGCGAGCCCGTGATCGATGCCCTCGCCCGCCACGGGGATGGCCTGCCGGCCCGCGTGCTGCCGCTCCGCGTGAATGAGGTCTCGCAGCTCGACCTCGCCTTCTTCCTCTCGGCCTTTGCCTGGGGCGCGGCGCAGATCCGCGTGCTGATGAAGGGCAGGCGCGCGCACGGCGCCGAAGGCGTCTTCCGCAACATCGACTACGCCACCACGGTGCTGGCCGGCCTGAACGTGCAGGACCACGGCGCGCCGCGCGCCGCGGCGATCGAGACGGACGACCCCTTCGCGATGGGGGAGGCCTTGCGCGCCCTGCCCCGCCGCGGCCTGCCCTTCCCCCCCGCCACCTTCGCCGCCATCGGCCAGCCGCGGGAGATCCTGCGCCAGGCCGGCCGCGCGCTGGCGGAAGGCGCGGAGCGGCGCGAGGCCGTGATCCCCATGCCGGCGCTCGCCCCCTTCGGCATCGCCAAGGTCGAGACCAGCGGCTGCACCCTCTGCGTCGCCTGCACCACCGTCTGCCCGACCGGCGCGCTCTCCGCCAATCCCGAGAAGCCGCAGCTCCGCTTCCTGGAAGACGCCTGCGTGCAATGCGGCCTCTGCGCCACGACCTGCCCGGAGAAGGTCATCACGCTGGAACCGCGGCTCAACCTCTCCCCCGCCAGCGCGCAGGTGCAGGTGGTGAAGGAGGAGGAGCCCTTCTGCTGCGAGCGCTGCGCGAAGCCCTTCGGCGTGAAGAGCCAGATCGAGCGCGTCTCCGCCAAGCTGACCGCCAGCGGCCACTGGATGTTCCGGGACGGCAAGCAGCTGGCTTTGCTCCGCCTCTGCGAGGATTGCCGCGCCTTCGCGGCGACGGATGGCAGGATGGACCCCTATGCGGGGCCGGAGCGGCCGACCACCAAGACGACCGAGGATTGGCTGCGCGAGGCCGAGCGCGCGAAGCGGCAGTAGCGACGGCGCGTTGTCCCGGGGAAGGCGCCGCCTTCCCCGGACCCCATCCGCCAGGGGCGAGACGCCCCTGGACCGTCTCCAGTGAAAGAGATCGCTCGATGACCAGCAACCACCAGATCCTCCTCGCCCGCCGCCCGAAGGGCGCGCCCGTGCCGGAAGACTTCAAGCTGGTCGAAACCGCCATCCCCGAGCCGGCGGAAGGCGAGGTGCTGGTCCGCCACCGCTTCATCTCACTCGACCCCTACCAGCGCGGGCGGATGGATGACGCGAAATCCTACTCCAAGCCCGTCGAGCTCGGCGCGGTGATGGAATGCAGCGCCGTCGGCCAGGTCGCCGCCAGCCGCGACCCGCGCTATCGCGAAGGCGACTGGGTCATGGGCGGCTATGGCTGGCAGGCCTTCTCCGCCCGCCCCGCCAAGGCGCTGATCGCCATCGACCCAAAGGAGGCGCCCCCCTCCACCGCGCTCGGCGTGCTCGGCATGCCGGGCCTGACGGCCTGGGTGGGTCTGGAGGATATCGGCGAGCCGAAGGAAGGCGAGACGGTGGTCGTCTCCGCGGCCTCCGGTGCCGTCGGCCAGGTGGTCGGGCAGCTCGCGAAGATCCGGGGCGCGCGCGTCATCGGCATCGCGGGCGGGCCGAAGAAATGCGCCTTCGTGAAGGACACGCTGGGCTTCGATGCCGCGATCGACCACCGCGCGCCGCTCGACCCCGCGCTCGATGCCGCCTGCCCCGATGGCATCGACGTCTATTGGGAGAATGTCGGCGGCGCGGTGCAGGCGGCCGTCTTCCCGCGCCTCAATGATTTCGGCCGCATGGTCATGTGCGGCATGATCGCGCAGTACAACACCGCCAGCGGCGCCGCGGCCGCCGGCGCGCCGCCCGGCCCCAATCTCGGCCCCGTGGTGCGCAAGCGGCTGCGCATCCAGGGCTTCATCGTCAGCGACAAGGGCTGGCAGCGCTACGCACGCTTCCGGGCGGAGATGCTGGGCCACATGGCCGCCGGCCGGATGCAGTGGCGGGAGGATGTGGCGCAGGGCCTGGCCAATGCCCCCGCCGCCTTCATCGGCATGCTGGAAGGCCGCAACTTCGGCAAGCAGGTCGTCGCCCTAGATTGATGGAAGACGCCGCGCTCGCCACCCACCTCGCCGGCACCCGGGTCCTGCTCTGCTACGGGCTGCTGGGCGAGGTGATGGCGGGGCTGCGGCCCATCGGCCTCGACTACATGGCGGGGCAGCTGGATTGGCTGCGCGGCCTCGGCGTCGCCGCCTCCGTCATCCGCCTGCCGACCGTGGCGCCGGTCGGCGTCAATGCCGGACGGATCGTGGAGGCTGCGCTGGGGGAGCCCGGCCCCTTCATCCTGGTCGGCCATTCCAAGGGCGGCGTGGAGGCGCTGGCCGCCCTCCTCCGACCCGGCATGGCGGCGCGGTGCCGCGGCTTCATCGCGCTCCAGGCCCCCTTCCGCGGATCACCGGTCGCGGACCGGATCCTGCAGCACAATGCGATGCACCTCGCGGTCCATCACGCGGCGAGGCTCCTCCATCTCGGCAGCCGGCGTGGTGCCAAGGACCTCACCACCCCGGTGCGGCAGGCCTGGATGCGCGACCACGAAGCCGCCATCGCCGCGCTGGTGCAGCTGGTGCCGGTCGCGACGCTCGCCACCGCCATCGGCCCGAAGCCGGCGCCCCAGGACCGCGCCCATGCGCCGGTGGCGCGCTGGATGGAGCAGCAGGGTGCCAGGCCGAGCGACGGGCTGGTCCCCGTCGCCTCCGCCCTGATCGCCGGCGCCCGCCAGCTTGTGCTGGAAGGCGGGCACCGCGCGCTGGTCGCCGCGGGCCCCGGGCGGGACCCGATCGGCGTGCTGCGGGAGGAACTGTCCCGCCTCCCGGCCCTCAGATGATGACGTCGCCATCCGCCAGGCGGGTCACGCCGACCAGGGTCGCGATCAGCACGGCATCCTCGCCGCCCGCGCCATCGGAATCGTAGCTGAGACGCCCGTTCCGCGTATCGAACAGCACGGCCGGGCCATCGCCCGCCACCGGCGCGGCGCCCTGGATCAGCGGGCCGGAGGGGCCGAAGAACAGCCGGATCACATCCTCCCCGGACACGAAGCCCAGGATGCGGTCATTCTCCGCCGTCGGGTTGATGTACATGAACACGTCTCGCGCGCCATCCGCGGTGGTGACCAGCACATCGGCATCGACGCTGCCGAAGAAGGTATCCGCGCCCGCGCCGCCCAGCAGCGTATCGCGGCCGATGCCGCCCATCAGGAAGTCGTCGCCATCGCCGCCATCCAGGCGGTCGTTGCCGGCATCGCCATAGAGCAGGTCGTTCTCCGCCCCGCCCAGCAGGCGGTCCGCGTCGTCGCCGCCCATCAGCGTATCGGCGCCGGCCTCGCCGAAGAGGGAATCGTTGCCCGCCTCCCCGACCAGGCTGTCGCCGCCGGCGCCGCCCTGGGCGCGGTCGTCACCCTCGCCACCGGCCACCACGTCGTCGCCGCCGTCGCCGAGCAGGCGGTCATTGCCATCCCCGCCTTCCAGCGTGTCGGCACCCTCGCCGCCCTGCAGCGTGTCGAAGCCGCCCTCTCCGCGCAGCCAGTCGAGGCCGGAATCGCCGCGCAGCCAGTCGAACCCGTCCCCGCCATTCATCACGTCGTCACCGGCACCACCGCGCGCCAGATCGTCGCCGGCGCCTGCCTGGATCGCGTCGTTCCCCGCCCCGCCATCCAGCGTATCGGCGCCGACGCCCCCATTCAGCACGTCATTCCCGGCGCCGCCGATCAGCCAGTCATTGCCGGCATTGCCGGACAGGTCGTCATCATCCTGGTCGCCCATGATGGTGTCGTCACCCGTCTCGCCATGAATCACGTCCCTGCCGCGACCGCCGCGCACGCTATCGTCGCCGGCGCCGGCATGGATCGTGTCGCGGTTCGTGCTGCCCGTCAGCGTGTCGTCGCCTTCCCCGGTCACCATCAGCCACCGCCGCCCCGCCAGGGACCCGTCGATGTAGAGGCCCATCGTGGCATCGGGGTCGAGCGCCAGGCGCACATTCTCGAGCGCGAGGTAGCCCGGGGTGCCGAAGACCTCGGCCGCGAAGCTCGCCGTGCCGTAGATCGGCTGCGATGGCGCGCCGTAGCCGCCGAGGTAGAGATACTCGGAGGTGAAGGCGGCGCTCGGCGTCCCCGGCACGGCGAAGCCGCTGCTGCCATCGCCCCAGTTGAGCGCGGTGATCCGGGTGGCCAGGTCCGGCCCCGTCGTGAACAGCCACACCACCTGCAACTGCGTGGCGTCCGGCGTCACCCGGCGCTGGAGGAACACCACATCGACGAGGAATGACATCCGCTTTCTCCCGAACCGGCCCCTTCAGCCGGGCCGGGGGGAGAGTGCAACAGTGCACAAGAGTGTAAAATATGCAGCCCGCCGCAACCCTGGCGCGCATCGGGGCGGGGGGGGGGAAGCCGGGACGCCAAGGCATCCCGGCCCCGTTCGGTCATTCCTCCGCGACTTCTACCATCACGACCTCCGCGTCCTCGGTCGCGGTGATGGTCACCTCCGCCTCCCGCGCGATGCCGACGCCGTCGCGTTCGTTCAGCGCCGCGCCGTTCACCGTGGCCGAGCCCTTGGCCAGCACCAGATAGGCGGCGCGACCTTCGGCCAGCGGCTGGGTCAGCGTCTGGCCCTTGGCGATGGTCGCCGCCATCACCGCGCCGTTGACGTTGATGGGCAGCGCGCCCGTCCCCGCATCGCCGGGACGGCCGGAGGCCAGGACCTCGAACGCCGCCTCGCGGTTCGCCTTGGGGAAGGACTTGGCGCCCCAGTTCGGCTTGGCGCCGCGCTTGTCCGGCATGATCCAGATCTGGAAGATCTTGGTCGTCTCCGGCTCCAGGTTGTATTCGGCATGCACCACGCCCGTGCCGGCCGACATGATCTGGACGTCGCCCGCGCCGGTCCGGCCCTCATTGCCCATGTTGTCGCGGTGGGTGATCGCACCTTCCCGCACATAGGTGATGATTTCCATGTCGCGGTGGGGATGCGCGTCGAAGCCCGTACCGGCCGCGATCTCGTCATCGTTCCACACGCGCAGGCGGCCCCAGTTCATGCGCTTGGGGTCGTGGTAGTTGGCGAAGGAGAAATGGTGCTTCGCCTTGAGCCAGCCATGGTTCGCACCGCCGAGGCTGGTGAAGGGTCGGACGTCGATCATGGGATATCTCCCGTTCCTGTGGCCTGGGAATGTCCCTGGCCGTCTTGTCGGGCGGAGAGATAGGACGGTCCTGCGCCTTTCCACAGCCGGCATGTCCGCATCACCCCCATTCACCGCGTCAATGAGGGCCGGCCGCCTCAGGCAAAGATGAAGTCGCCCGATGTCAGGCTCGAGACCCGCGCCACATGCCCCACCAGTTCGTCGGCGGCGTCGTAGCGGCCATTGCCGTTGAGGTCCGCCAGGATGCCGATCCCCGCCACGCCGCCCAGCGTCATGGACGACAGGAAATACACCCGCACATCGTCGGAGAGCTGGATGCGGTCGCCCTTCGCGAAATCCATGATCTGCGCGTAGTCGCCCCGGCCCGCATTGGCGGCGGCGCCATCGTTGTAGAAGACGCCGCGCGCATCGCCGAGCACGAAGATGTCGTTGCCCGCGCCGCCGGTCAGCCGGTCGATGGTGCCGCGGCCGAGCGTGCCGGCGCCGGCGGGGATGCCGCACAGCACCTCCCCGGCCGCGGTGCCGACCAGCGAGTCGTTGCCCGCGGTGCCGATGATGGCGGCGGGCGTCGCGGGCGGCGTCGGGGTCGTGCCGGGCGAGGTTGCCATCAGCGCGCCGATGTCGAGCCTCCCGCCCGTCGCATCCGCCCCCTGCATGGAAGCGGTCGGCGCCGCGCTGCCCAGCAGCGCCGCCTTGATCTGCGCCGCGCTCGCATTGGGGTTGGCCGCGGCGTAGAGCACCGCCGCCCCGGTCACATGCGGCGTCGCCATGGAGGTGCCGCTGTAGCTGCCATAGGAATCGCCCGGCAGGGTGGAGAGGATGCCCTGCCCCGGCGCCGCGATATCGACCGTGCTGGCGCCGTAGTTGGAGAAGCCGGCCCGCGCGCCCGTGCTGGTCAGCGCCGCCACCGCGACCACGGCGTCATAGCCCGCGGCGGCCGTGGTGCCGTAGTTCGACGGCCAGTTGGCGACGACATCGTTGTTGTCGCCCACGCCATCCGCGCCGCCATTGCCGGCGGCGGCGATGAACAGGATGTCCTGCTTGGCGCCCCGCGCCACCGCATCCGCCACCGCCTGTGAATAGGCGCCGCCGCCCCAGGAATTGTTCGTCGCGACGAAGTTCTCGCCCTTCGTGGCCGCGGCCGCCGCACCGGTGAAATAGTCCAGCGCGCGCACGGCGGCGGAGGTGCTGCCGGATCCGTTCGCGGCCAGGAACTTCAGCGCCACCATCTGCACGTTCCAGGCGACACCCGCGACGCCGATGCCGTTGCCGCCGGCCGCGCCGATGGTGCCGGAGACATGCGTGCCATGGCCGTTGTCGTCGAAGGGGTCGTTGTCGTTGTTGGCGAAGTCCCAGCCGACCAAGTCGTCACGGTAGCCGTTGCGATCCTCGTCGATCCCGTTCTCCCAGCGCGAATCGTTCAGCAGGTCACCGGCATCGATGCGGCCATTGCGGTTGATGTCACTGACCAGCTTCGCATTGGCGCTGGCGTTCAGGTCGCGGAAGGTGATGAGGCCGTCGCGGTCCGTGTCGCTCAGCTGCGACCGCAGCAGCGACGGGATCTCGTTCTGGTTCAGCCAGACATTCAGGTAGAGGTCCTGGTGGCGGTAGTCGATGCCGGTATCGACCACGCCGACCACCGTCTTCATCGATCCCAGCTGCCCGGCCGCCCAGGCCTCGTTCGCCTGACTGCCGAAGGCGTTCTTCAGCGTGCCGGTATCGCCCAGCATCCCCCACATCCCGCCATTGGCGTAGCGCGGGTCGTTGCTGACGGCGGCGATGGAGAGTTCGGCATCGGCCTCCGCGAAGGTGATGCCGGCCAGCGGTGCCAGCAATTCCATCGCCGCTTCCGTGGTGATGCCTGGCGCGGCGGAGACCGCCGCCAGGGGGCCGGCGCCAGGCTCCGCCGCGCGCAGCCATTGCGTCACCTCCCCACCCAGCGCATCGAGCGCCGCCTGGATGATCGCGGGCGTCGCCTCCGGCGCGAACTGCACGATCAGGGCGGCGGGTTCCGGCAGCGGCGCCACGGCCTGAGCCTCCGGAGCATCGGGCAGCGGGGCCGGCGGGGTTACCGTCCAGAGCCGGGGCGCGGCCTCCTCAACGGTCTCGGGCAGGGGCGGCAGGGGGGCGATGGGCAGCACGCGGCAGACCTCATGAGAAGTTGCCTCAAAATTTAGACCCCACCCCTGAACGAATCACTAAACCGTGATCCGCCAGCGTAGCGCCGCCCCCCCGCCATGCGAGGCCGTCTTCCTGAAGCGCTCCACCAGCACGCCGCCCTGCGCCCGGATCACCGCGATGGAGGCCTCGTTGGCGGGATCGGTCGTCAGCTCCACGAAGGGCAGGCCGAGCGGCGCGATCTCCGCCAGCAGCAGGCCGAGCGCACGGGTCGCATGCCCCTCCCGCCGCCGCCAGGGCACCACGCCGTAGCCGACATGGCCCAGCACGTGGTCGGGCAGCGCCGCCGTGCCGGGCTGCCAGCGCATGTTCACGACGCCGCAGAACCCATCCGCGACGATCCAGCGGGAGAAGCCGGGCAGCCGCGGGACCGCGCTGCCATCGGGCAGGATGACCGGCGCGCCCTTCGCCTCCCGCTCATCGAGCGAGGCGAGGAAGGCCGCGGGGTCCGCCGCGATGGCATCGAGGTGGCGGAGCCGCGTCGCCTCCGGCGCCACCGCCGTCGGCGACCAGCCACGGGCGAGCGCGGCCTCGTACTCCGGCAGCAGTTCGGCATCGGGGATGCGCAACGCGGTCATGCCGCCAAGCCTGCCGCTTCCGCATGCCGGCGCAACGCGCGGATGGCGAAGCGCGGCCCCGCGCCGCCAGCATGGCGCCATCGCAGGAGCCCAAGCATGACCGCCTTCCGCTGCATCCCCATCCCCGCCGAGACCGCGACGCGCTGGCGCGAGACGGGCCGCGACGACCGCGGCAATGCGCTGATCCGGCGCACCGTCGATGGCCCCGGCTTCCCCTGCCGCCACTGCCTGCGGCTGGGCCAGCCCGGCCAGGTCATGCTGCTCGGCAGCTACGACCTGCCGCGCCCGCTTGGCGTCTATTGGACGCCGAGCCCGATCTTCCTGCATGCCGAGGAGGCCGACTGCCCGCGCTTCGAGGAGGCGGACTGCATCGCGCCGACGGTGCTGGCCAACGGCCTGGTCTCCGTCCGCGCCTATGACGGCGACGACCTCTGCCTCTACGATCTGGGCCAGGTGACGGAGGGGGCCGAGGTCGCGGCGCCGCTGGCCCGGGCGCTGGCGGACCCGCGCACCGCGCATGTGAACATCCACACCGCACGACCGGGCTGCCTGCTGGTGGCGGTCGCGCGCCTCAGCGATCCAGCATGAAGGGCGCGTAGTGCGCGAGGATGCCGTCGATGGCGCCCTCCCCGTGCTCCTCCTCGATCCCCTCCACCACATCGGCCGTCGCCGCCGCGCCGATCGCCTCGGGCGGCAGCGCCGCGCGGATGAACTCTTCCGGCCCCGCATAGACGGCGTAGTCACCCTCATTCGCATGGATCGCGAAGGAGAGGTCTGCCGGGAACAGCATATGGAAGCCGGTATAGTGCGCCTCGAAGAAGCGAGAGGTCGGGTCCGGATCGGTGGCCACGCGCCAGACGGCGGAGGGGCCTTCGATCATCGGGTGGACCGAAGTACCAAGCAGGAAGGCATGGCCGCGACTCCGAGCTGCCTCGGCGAGCCGGGCGACCCATTCCTCCTTCCACATGAGGTAGTGATCCACGAGCTGTACGCGCCAGCCGCGACTGCACAGCCAGGCATTCGATAGCCGCGTGCCAGCAACGCCATTCGGGGCGATGAATGTCTCGAGGGTCGTCCAGGCGAGATCATGCAGCGCAATCTGCTGCCCAGCCGTCCCCGCACGAGGCATCTCGCCGAGCGTCTCGAGGATACCGGCCGGGCTCGGTTTGGCCGTGGGAGTTTCAGGCATTGAATCAGCCATCATCTTTCGCAAGAAGGGGCCGATCGGCACGCGCCGATCGGCCCCGGCCGAGACGCCTTATTCCAGCATGAAGGGCGCGTAGTGCGCGAGGATGCCGTCGATGGCGCCTTCCCCGTGCTCCTCCTCGATCCCCTCCACCACATTGGCCGTCGCCGCCGCGCCGATCGCCTCGGGCGGCAGCGCCGCACGGATGAAGTCTTCGGGCCCTGCATAGACGGCGTAATCGCCATCATTGGCGTGGATCGCGAAGGACAAATCCTCCGGGAACAGCATGTGGAAACGGCAGTAATGCGCCTGGAAGAAACGGTTGATGGCGCCCGCATCCGGCGGAATCGGAGGATTTTCCTAGAACAAATCAAGAGCGTACGCAACGAAAAAATGCCCGGCGCCAGCCCCCGAAGGGCCAGCGCCGGGCGGGCCGCCTCAGCCGCTCAGCGGCACATCAGGATAGGGATCTCGCTGTTCTCCAGCACATGCCGCGTCACGCCACCCAGGATCAGCTGGCGCAGGCGGGAATGGCTGTAGGCGCCCTGGACCATCAGGTCTGCGCCGAAATCCCGGGCGGCGCCGAGCAGGCCCGCCCCCACTTCCCGCGTCGCCGGCTTGAAGGGCACCACCTCCGCCTCGATCTCGTGCCAGCGCAGATAGGCGCGGATGCCCTCCGCCAGCGGCCCGCGGCGCTGGTAGTCGTCGGAGCAGAGGATGCGCACCGCCTGCGCCCGGTGCAGCCAGGGCAGCGCCGCGGCGACCGCCGCCGCGCTCTCCGCGCTGCCGTTCCAGGCGATGCAGACGCGGGACCCGATGACGGCGGGCGCCTGGCGCGGCGCGATCAGCACGGGCCGCCCGCTGTCGAACAGCACGGCATGCAGCGCATCGCTGCTGCTGACATCCTCATCGGCCTCGGGATGCGGCACGACGGCCATGTCGTAGAGGCGCGACTGCTGCGCCACCACATCCTCCTCCCGCCCCGCGATCGCCTCGAAGGAGATGGTGACCCCCGGCACCTTCAGCGCCGTGTTGGGGTCGGAGGCCAGCGTCAGGTCGCCATGGACGGAGGCGAATTTCTCGAACAGGGAGCGCACGCGGCCGGCGCGCTCCCCGCTCTCGCGCTCGGTCGCGGCCATCATCTCCTCGATCATGGCGCCGGACAGGCCCTCGCCCGCCAGGGGCGCGACGTCGCGGGCATCCACGCGCACATGGAGACAGTGCAGATGGGCATTCCAGATGCGCGCGATCATCAGCGCGGTGGACATCGCGGCCTCCCCGGCCGCGGTCCCGGTCAATGGCAGCAGCAGGCGGCGATAGGCCATCGCGCCCCTCCTCTCGTTGCAAAGCCTTCCGGGTTAACTGTATGCGCCGATTCCGCCAGACAAGGCCAGGGTGGCGCGGGCGGCATCGCGCGGCGCGGTGGCATCCAGGCGTTGCCAGGTGATCACGCCGGGGTCTGCGGTGGCGGCGCTTTCCAGCACCGCGACGGTGGCGTCCGAGGCATCGCCGACGCGTTTCTCGACCCGTTCCCGCAGCACCGCCATCGGCGCTTCCAGCCAGAAGCCGGTGAAGGGGTGCGGCGCCGCCGCTTCCTCGGCCTCCGCGCGTCGGACCGGGTTCAGGAAGACGGCATCCAGCACCACCGAATGCCCCGCCGCCAGCGCCTGCCGCGCGAGGTCGAACATCGCCGCATGAACCGCGAGGCTTTCGCCCTCGGCATAGGCCGAGGCCGGCAACTTCTCCTCCGGCGCCACGCCGGCGCGACGCTTGCGGATCTCATCCGTGCGCAGATGCAGCGCGCCCGGCGCCACGCCGAGATCGGGGGCGAGGTCCCGCGCCAGCCAGGTCTTGCCCGTGCCCTGCAGCCCGCCGATCGCGACCAGCCGAGGCGGCACCGGCGCCAGATGCGCCTCCGCCGCCGCGAGATACGCCATCCCGTCGCCGCCCCGCCGTGCCTCCACATGCGCCCGCACCATGGCGCGCAGCGCCATCCAGAAGGGCAGCGCCGCGAGCATCCCGATATCGGGATCGCGGGCGAGGTAGCGGTTCAGCACGCGGTTCGCGGCAGGGCGCTGGCCACGCCGGAGCAGGTCCATCAGCAGGAAGGCCAGGTCGTAGCCGGTATCGGTGGTGGCCAGTACCTCGTCGAATTCCAGCGCGTCGAAGGGCGTGGGCCGCCCCGCCAGCAGCACGAGGTTGCCGAGGTGCAGGTCGCCATGGCAGCGCCGCACCCGCCCGGCCGCCGCCCGCGCCCGCAGCAGCGGCGCCAGGGCTTCCAGCCGCGCCTGCATGGCGGCGCCGAGCGCCAGCACGCGCGCCTCCGGCAGCCCCGTCGCCAGGCAGTCCCGGACGTTGCCGGCCAGCACCGCCCCGGCCCGCCCCGGGGCATCGAAGCCCGGCGGCGCCGGCGCGGCCGCTTCGTGGCTCGCCAGCACCGCATCCGCCATGGCGTCCAGCAGCTTCCCATCCAGCCCGCCGCGATCCGCGACGGCATCAAGGAAATCGGCCGCCGGCACCGGCGCCATGCGCAGCACCCAGTCCACCACCGGGCCCTCGCCGCCCAGCGCCAGCGCGCCATCGGCGCCCCGCGTCACCGGCACCACATCCCGGTAGAGCCCGGGCGCCAGCGGCTGGTTCAGCGCGAGTTCCCGCCGCGCGAATCCCTCCCGCGCCTCCAGGGGCGCGAAATCGAGGAAACCCAGCGTCACCGCCTTCTTCAGCTTCCAGGCGGTGTCGGCACCCACGAAGACGGCGGAGATATGCGTCTCGATCGGATCGGCGCCCGAGAGGCGGCGGAGCAGCGCCGCGACCTCAAGCTGCTCCGCCGGGATGCTCACGGGTACAGCATCTCCATCTCCCACCCCTCGCCGACGCGGTGGAAGACGCGGCGTTCATGCAGGCGGAAGGGCATGTCCCGCCACAGCTCCATCCGGTCCGGCACCAGGCGGAAGCCGGACCAGAAGTCGGGGCGGGGGATCTCCCCGATCCCGAATTTCAGCGTGTATTCCGCCACCGCCTTCTCCAGCGCGAAGCGGCCTTCCAGCGGGCGGGACTGCCTGCTCGCCCAGGCGCCGATCCGCGATCCCCGGGCGCGGGAGGCGTAGTAGGCATCCGCCTCCTCCGCGCTCACCGGCTCGACCCGCCCCTCGACGCGGACCGAGCGCTGCAGCGTCTTCCAGTGGAAGCAGAGCGCGGCGAAGGGGTTGGTGCGAAGCTCGCCCCCCTTCCGGCTTTCGAGGTTGGTGTAGAACACGAATCCGCGCGCATCGACGCCCTTCAGCAGCACCATCCGGGCACTCGGCCGGCCTTCCGGCGTGCAGGTTGCCAGGCAGACGGCGTTGGGGTCATTCGGCTCGGTTTTCGCGGCCTCCGCCATCCAGGCCTCGAACCCCGCGATCGGGTCCTCGGTCGCCTTGATGCGGTGGGCGGCAGCGTCGGTGGGGGCGTCCACGGGTCTTCTCCTGGTCGGGCGGTCAAGGCGGCGGAGGTCAGGCCCCTTGCCCGGGACAAGGCCATGTGCCACCACCCCCCGACCTCCGCAACCACTGCCGGTCCCATTCTCATGCCCGATGCCGAGACGCCCGATCCAGCCGCGCTCGCCGTGCCCCGCGGCACGCTGATGGCGGGCAAGCGCGGCGTCATCATGGGCGTCGCCAATGACCGCTCCATCGCCTGGGGCATCGCCCAGGCCGTAGCCGCCCAGGGCGGCGAGATCGCCTTCACCTACCAGGGGGAGGCGCTGGAGAAGCGCGTCCGCCCGCTGGCGGAGGGCATCGGCAGCAAGCTCGTCCTGCCCTGCGACGTCTCCGACGATTCCAGCATCGACGCCGCCTTCGACGCCATCAAGGCGGAATGGGGCGGCATCGACTTCGTCGTCCACGCCATCGGCTTCGCGGACAAGCAGTTCCTGCGCGGCCGCTACATGGACACGCCGAAGGGCGCCTTCCTGCAGGCCATGGACATCTCGGTCTATTCCTTCGTGGCCGTTGCCCAGCGCGCCGTCCCGCTGATGAAGCCGGGCGGGTCCCTGCTGACCATGTCCTACCTCGGCGCGGAACGCGTGACGCCGCACTACAACGTCATGGGCGTGGCCAAGGCGGCGCTGGAAGCCAGCGTGCGCTACATGGCGGCCGATCTCGGCAAGGCCGGCATCCGCGTCAACGCCATCTCCGCCGGCCCGATCAAGACGCTGGCGGCCAGCGGGATCGGCGACTTCCGCTACATCCTGAAGTGGAACCAGTACAACGCGCCGCTCGAGCGCAACGTCACCATCGAGGATGTCGGCGGCTCGGGGCTCTATTTGCTGTCGGACCTGTCCTCCGGCGTGACGGGCGAGGTCCACCACGTGGATTGCGGCTACCACATCGTCGGCATGAAGAACCCGGACGCGCCGGATATCGCGACGGTCTGAGACAAGGGGGAGCGCTGCTCCCCCTTGACCCCCTCGCCAGGGGCGAGACGCCCCTGGACCGTCGGGAATGGGGACTAGCCGCGCAGCAGGCCCAGCAGCGAACCCAGCGTCAGGCCGACCAGCAGGAGGCCGGCCACAGCCGCCGTGACGGTGCGGTTCCACAGCGTGTCCAGCGCCAGGTCCGTCGTCAGCATCTCCGGCCGCGCCGGGTCCGCCATCACCGCGACCGTGTAGGCGCCCGTGTGGAAATCGGCGAAGACGTAGTTCACCTCCCGCGTATAGCGTCCCGATTTCGACTGCACGGAGAGCGTCGCGTTGCAGATGTGGACGAACACCTTCGAACTGCACGACCCCTGCGTGACCCGCGCATCGGCATAGGGCATGGCACTGCCCCTCACCTGCCAGTCCGACACCAGGTTCGGCAGCGTGTAGACGCCAAGCGCGATGGTCAGGCCGCCGAACATCAGCAGGCCGAGAAGGCTCTTGAGCACATCGCCCCAGCTGCGTCTGGGGGCCGGTGGCGGGGCAACAGGTGCGGGATTCGTCTGCATGCCGCAGCGTTACCGAACCGCAGCCAACCATGAAGCTGCCGCCCGGTTACATCCACGCGATCCGGCCCCTCGCCCGGCACGCGGCCTTGCTGTAATCCCGCCGGCACCATGAGCCACAACACCTTCGGCCAGCTCTTCCGCTTCACCACCTGGGGCGAGTCCCACGGCCTCGCCATCGGCTGCGTCGTCGATGGCTGCCCGCCGCGCATCGGCCTGACCGAGGCCGACATCCAGCCCTATCTGGACCGCCGCCGCCCCGGCCAATCCAAGTTCGTGACGCAGCGGCAGGAACCGGACCAGGTGAAGATCCTGTCCGGCACCTTCGAGGGTGCGACCACCGGCACCCCCATCGCGCTGCACATCGAGAACACCGACCAGCGCAGCAAGGACTACGGCGAGATCAAGGACCGCTTCCGCCCCGGCCATGCGGACCTGACCTATGAGCTGAAATACGGCATCCGCGACTATCGCGGCGGCGGCCGATCCAGCGCCCGCGAAACCGCCATGCGCGTCGCCGCCGGCGCCATCGCCCGCAAGGTGCTGGAAGGCGTGACCATCCGCGGTGCCCTCGTCTGCATGGGCGGGGACTGGATCGACCGGTCCCGCTTCGACTGGGCGGAGGTGGACAACAACCCCTTCTTCTGCCCCGACCCCATCGCCGCCGCGCGGTGGGAGGAGAAGCTGACCGCCATCCGCAAGGCCGGCTCCTCCGTCGGCGCGATCGTGGAGGTGGTGGCGGAGGGCGTGCCCCCCGGCCTCGGCGCGCCGATCTACGGCAAGCTCGATGCGGACATCGCGGCCGGCCTGATGTCCATCAACGCCGTCAAGGCGGTGGAGATCGGGGACGGCTTCTCTGCCGCATCGCTCTCCGGGGAGGGCAATGCCGATGAGATGCGCATGGGCCCGGACGGGGAGGTCGCGTTCAGCTCCAACCACGCCGGCGGCATCCTGGGCGGCATCTCCACCGGCCAGCCCGTGGTCGCCCGCTTCGCCGTGAAGCCGACGTCGTCGATCCTGACGCCGCGGGCCAGCGTCGATCGCTTCGGGCAGGACGTCGAGGTGCTGACCAAGGGCCGCCACGACCCCTGCGTCGGTATCCGCGCGGTGCCGGTGGGGGAGGCGATGCTGGCCCTGGTGCTGGCCGACCACCTGCTGCGCCACCGTGCCCAGAACCCGGACGCGCCGCTGCGGGCCAGGCTGCCGCGGAACTGAGGGCGGCGCGCTTGCGCCCGCCTCCCGCGATTGTTTCTCTGCAGGCATGAGCGGCTGGATCGGCCCCGCGGTCGTGCTGTTCATGATCGCGGGTATTGCCTTCATGACCTTACTCGAAATCCAGGCCATGCGGCGAAACCGGCGCTGGACGCGCGCGGACGCCATCGTCTGCGCCGACCCAGAGCACCTGGCCCTGAAGCCGTCCCGGCAGCCGCGCGTTTCGGAGACGGTCATGTTCGAGCGCCCCGCCGGCCCCTGCGTGGCGTGGCTCTACACTGGCCATCCCAATCGGCGCCCGATCGGCATGATCATCGCCATCGCCTACAACCCCGACGATCCTTCGCAGGTCCAACTCTTCCACGGAGTCGAGGAGCACTGGCTGCGCCTGGCGTCCCTGGGCTGCGGCCTGGGGCTCATCCTGTTCGGCCTCTGGCGCATGCTCACCATGGCCTGAGAGCCGGACCACAACCGCCCTTGCACGACCGGGCCGCCGTCGTTTCACTGCCGCCATGGATGACTGGTCGGGTCTCGCCTTATGGCTGCTGGTGGTCGCCATTCCCGGCGCCGGCTTGGTGGCCTGCGCCGCCGGCCTTCGCCGTTGCCTGCGATGGCACTCCGCCGACGCGGTCGTCTGCCCCGATACCGAGCATCCGCGCCTTCCGCCCGCGCAGCCTCCCCGTCGCGCGCTGACCGTGATGTTCGAAAGCCCCTGTGGGCCCTGCACGGCGCGGTTGAGTTACCTGGACGAGGAAGCAGGCTTCCCGGTCGGATCGACGATCCGCGTCGTGTTCAACCCGGCCAAGCCGACCGAGGTCGCGTTCCGGCACAGCATCATCGGGCACGCCATCGGGCTGCTGTTCTTCGGCGCCGTGCTGGCGTTCCTGTTGGCCCTGCCCTGGCGGATCGGCGTCGCCGGCTGAGGCCACCCTTCCCGCCCTGCTCTCCCGCGCGATAGCCTCGCCACACAGCGCCCGAACGGCGCGAGGGGAGATGTTCCATGAGCCATCCGCGCATCCTCGGCCGCCGCGCCGCGATTCTCGCCTGCACCGCGATCGTCGCCGCCACCCCCACCCGCGCCGCCACCACCACGCCGCTGCGTGACCTCTACGACGAGGCCGGCTCCGCCCCCTCCCCCCTCGCGAAAACCCTCGACGGCCAGCGCGTCACCCTCACCGGCCTCGTCGCCCCCGTCCCCACCGCCGCGCCCGGCTGGCTCGCGCTGGGGGAGGCCGCTCTCGTCCCCTGCCAGCTCTGCGGCGGCGCGCATGACTGGCCGATTGGCGTCGTCGCCGTCCACGCCCCCGGCCTGCCCCACATCGCGGACCCCTATACCCGCGTGACGCTCACCGGCGTGCTGGACCTCAGCGAAGCCGCCCGCGAACCGACCGGCCTGCCGGACCGCCTGGTGCTGCGCGACGCCGGCCTGGCCAGCGCCTGACCATGCGGAGCCTCCTCCTCGCCCTGCTGGCACTCGCCCCGCCAGCCCTGGCGCAGCCCGCGGAAACGCTGCTGCGCAACGGCCGCATCCACACCCAGGACGCCACCGAAAGCACGACCACCGCCGTCGCCATCCGCGATGGCCGCTTCGTCGCCACCGGCGCGGCGGCGGAGGCGCTGGCCGGCCCGGCGACCACCGTCATCGACCTCGGCGGCCGCACCGCCATCCCCGGGCTGATCGACAGCCATGTCCACCAGCACCAATGGGGCATGAACCTGCCCGCGGTGCAGCTGCTCGATACGCGCTCCATCGCCGATGTCCTCGCCCGCATCGGCGAACGCGCCCGCGCCACGCCGCCGGGCGACTGGGTCATCGCCTCCTCCCTCTGGCATGAGAGCATCCTGGCCGAGGGCCGGCTGCCGACGCGCTGGGAACTCGACAGCGTCGCGCCGAACAACCCCGTCTTCATCCCCCGTGGCGGGCATGTGGTGGCGGTGAACAGCCAGGCCCTCGCCCGCGCCGGCGTGACGCGGGACACGCCCCAGCCCGCCGGCGGCGTCATCGTGAAGCGGGAGGATGGGGAGCCGACGGGCGTGCTGCTCATCGCCGGCGCCACCGCCCTGGTCCGCCGCGTCCTGCCGCCCCCGCCGCCCATTCCGGAGCAGACGCGCCTGGTGACGGAGGCGATGAGGGAGCTGAACGCGCTGGGCGTCACCACCGTCGTCGAGCCCGGCATCACCGACGAGATCGCCGGCATCTACCGCGAACTCCGCGACCAGGGGCGGATGACGGTCCGCACCTGGCTGCTCTGGCGCGCCGCGACGGGGGAGCAGATCCGCCGCGGCATCGCCGCCCAATCCGGCTGGCCGCAGCACCCCATGCTCCGCACCGGCGGCATCAAGTGGCTGCTGGATGGGGGCGTGGAGGGCGGCCGGATGAACGACCCCTATCGCATCGTGCCGGGCGAGCAAACCAACCCCGATTATCGCGGCATCCTGCTGCTGCCCGCCGGTGGCGAGCCCGAATTGCTGGAGGGGCTGCGCGCCATCCACCGCGCCGGGCTGCAGATCCAGACCCATGCGGTGGGCGACTACACCATCGACCTGATCACCCGCCTCTACGGCCAGGTGGACCGCGAACTCGGCCCGGTCCGGCCGCTGCGCTGGACGGTGATGCACATCTTCCTGCCGACGCCGCCCGCGCTGGCGGAGATGGCTAGGCTCGGCATCATGGCGACCGCGCAGAACCACCCCGTGCTGCTCGGCCACAACCAGCGGCGCTGGTGGGGGGATGAGCGCGCGGCCTATTCCATCCCGATCCGCCGCATCCTCGATGCCGGCGTGCATGTCGGCGGCGGCACGGATGCCCCCGTGGTGCCGGGCGATCCCTTCCAGTCCATGTGGTGGATGACCACGCGCGGGACGCTGGCGGGCTATCGCCTCGGCCCCGAGCACGCGATCACGCCGCGGGAGGCGCTGCGCCTCTACACCATCAACAACGCCGTGCTGCTGGGGGCAGAGGCCGAGCTCGGCTCCATCGAACCCGGCAAGCGCGCGGACCTGGTGGTGCTGTCGCAGGACCTGCTCGGCGTGGAGCCGGAGCGGATCCGGGAGACACGGGCGCTGCTGACGATGGTGGGCGGCCAGGTCGTCCATCGGCGCGGGCTGTAACCGCCGGATGTCTTTCGTACACAATAAGTTTTGCGTATCCGGAGTTTAGCATCTGGCAACATCCCATCCGCACAGTTGAACCTACTGAGTGGCGGATGGGGCCTGGAAAGCATGGAATCGCGTGGCTGCTCCGCCTGCCGGGAGATGCCGAGCCTTTTCGCCTTCACCATGGCCTTCCAGCCGGTCGTGGATGTGCAGGAGAACCGGATCGACGCGCATGAGGCGCTGGTCCGCGGCCCGAATGGGGAGGGTGCGGGCAGCATCCTCGCCCAGGTGACGCCGGAGACGCTCTACGCCTTCGACCAGGCCTGCCGCGTCAAGGCGATCGAGATGGCGGCGCGCCTCGGCCTCGACACCCAGCTCAACATCAACCTCCTGCCGAACGCGGTCTATGAGCCCCGCGCCTGCATCCGCCTGACCCTCGACGCCGCGCGGCGGCACGGCTTCCCGCTGGACCGCCTGACCTTCGAGCTGACGGAGGGCGAGCAGCTGGCGGAGGTCGGGCATGTGCGGAACATCATCCGCGAATACCGCCGCCACGGCTTCAAGATCGCGCTGGATGATTTCTCCACCGGCTATTCGGGGTTGGCGCGGCTGGCCGATTTGCGCCCCGACATCATCAAGATCGACCGTGCCCTGGTGCAGGATTGCGACCAGGACCGGGTGCGGCTTGCCATCATTGCCAGCCTGGTCGCGCTCGGCGCGGAACTCGGCATCAAGGTGGTGGCGGAGGGCATCGAGCGGCGGGAGGAGGCCGAGGCACTGCGCGGCACCGGGCTGCGCTTCATGCAGGGCTACTTCTTCTCGCGCCCGGTCTTCGAGGGCCTGGCCCACCCGCAGGACGCGCTGGCCAGCCTGGAAACCTTGAGGCCGCTTTCCGCCCCGCCCGGCCTGGCCTGGGCGCGGCCCGAGGCCGTGCCCGGCTGGTCCCGGACGGCCTGACCACCGGACGTGGCGGGCCTCAGGGGCGGGGGATGCACCGGCTCCGTCGCGGCGCGGCGGAACTGCCGCCGCGCTGGCCCGCATTGCTGCCCCCGATGATCTCCCGCAGCTGACCCGCCGGGCAGCTCCGGTCATCCACCAGCACGCGCTGCCCCTCCCGCAGCGCGCCGCGGGCGGGCGCCTCCGTCAGGATCGGCGGCGGGTCGGCCGCCATCATCAGGCCCGTGAGGAGCAGGAGTGGCGCGGCTGGGGTCATGGCCCCATGTCAGGGACGCGCGTCGCGGCCTGGCATCACGAGAGGGCGCGCGGCCATGAGAATGTTCTTCTCCGGCCCGGGGCTTTGCGACAAGGCGCCCCCATGCGCTAATCCCTTCAGCGAAGAATCAGGCAAGGCCCGTCATGCCGGATACCAACCTGCCCAGCCGGATGACCGGCCATGGCGAGGTCATCGACACCCAGGCGCCGATCGGCGACGAGGTGAAGACCACCACCTGCTACATGTGCGCCTGCCGCTGCGGCATCAAAGTCCATCTGAAGGACGGCCGCGTCCGCTACATCGAGGGCAATCCCGACCACCCCGTGAATCGCGGCGTGCTCTGCGGCAAGGGCAGTGCCGGGATCATGACGCAATATGCGCCGGCCCGGCTGCGCGCGCCGCTGAAGCGCGTCGGGCCCCGCGGCTCCGGCGAATTCGCGGAGATCAGCTGGGCGGAGGCGATGGAGATCGCGACGGGCTGGCTCGGCCATGTCCGCCGCACGGACCCGAAGCGCCTGGCCTTCTTCACCGGCCGCGACCAGTCGCAGTCGCTCACGGGCTTCTGGGCCGCGCAGTTCGGCACGCCCAACTTCGCCGCCCATGGCGGCTTCTGCTCCGTCAACATGGCGGCCGGCGGCCTCTACACCATCGGCGGTTCGTTTTGGGAATTCGGCGAGCCGGACTGGGAACTGGCAAAATACTTCGTCATGTTCGGCGTGGCGGAGGACCATGACAGCAACCCGATCAAGATCGGCCTCGGCAAGCTGAAGGCGCGCGGCGCCAAGTTCGTCAGCGTGAACCCGGTCCGCACCGGCTATTCCGCCATCGCCGATGAATGGGTCGGCATCCGCCCCGGCACCGACGGCCTGTTCATCATGGCCATCATGCATGAACTGCTGCGGACGGACCGCGTCGATCTCGATTTCCTCGTCCGCTACACCAACGCCGCCTGGCTGGTGGTGCGGAACCCCGGCGGCGCGGATGATGGCCTCTTCGCCCGCGACGCGGATGGCAAGCCGCTGGCCTGGGATCGCATTGCCGGCGCGCCGGTCGATGCCGCCACGGCGGAGATGCAGCCCGCCATCGTGGGCGACTACACGCTGCCCGATGGCCGCAAGGCCGTGCCCGTCTTCCAGCTGATGGCGGAACGCTATCTCGGCGCCGAATACGCGCCGGAGGCCGTGGCGGAGCGCTGCGGCATCGATGCCGCCCGCATCCGCCGCCTGGCGAACGAGATCGCGGACATCGCCTTCAAGGAGACGATCACCCTCGACGTGCCCTGGACCGATGCGCTCGGCCGGCGGCACGAGACGATGGTCGGCCGCCCCATCGCCTTCCATGCGATGCGCGGCATCAGCGCGCACAGCAACGGCTTCCATACCTGCCGCGCGCTGCACCTGCTGCAGATGCTGCTGGGCGCCGTCGATACCCCCGGCTCCTGGCGCTACAAATCGCCCTTCCCGCGGCCGATCCCGCCGGGCCCCGGGCCTGCCGGCAAGACCACCGCGCCCAACACGCCGATCGCGGGCAACCTGCTCGCCTTCCCGCATGGGCCGGATGACCTGCTGGTCGATGACAACGGCACGCCGCTGCGCATCGACCACGCCTTCTCCTGGGAAGCGCCGCTCGGCCTGCACGGGATGATGCACACCGTCATCGGCAATGCGGGCGCGGAGGATCCCTACAGCATCGACACGCTGTTCATGTTCATGGCCAACATGGCCTGGAACAGCGCGATGAACCCGCTCGAGATCATCCGCATCCTGACCGAGCAGAAGGCGGATGGCGAATACCGCATCCCGCACGTCATCTATGCCGATGCCTATTTCAGCGAGACGGTGCCCTACGCCGACCTGATCCTGCCCGACACCACCTACCTCGAGCGCTGGGACGCGATCAGCCTGCTCGACCGCCCCATCGGCAATGCCCACGGCCCCGGCGATTCCATCCGCCAGCCCGTCATCAAGCCCGACCGCGACGTGCGCCCCTTCCAGGACGTGCTGATCGAACTCGGCGCCCGCCTCGGCCTGCCCGCCTTCACCAAGGAGGATGGGACCCCACGCTTCAAGGACTACCCGGACTACATCGTGAACCACCAGCGCATGCCCGGCATCGGGCCGCTGGCGGGGTGGCGGGGCGAGGACGGCAGCAAGAAGGGCGTCGGCGAGCCGAACAAGGACCAGCTGCAGCGCTACATCGAGAATGGCTGCTTCTGGAAGCACCACCTCACGCCGGAGCAGAGCTACTTCAAGCAGGCCAACCGCGCCTACCTTGATGAGGCCAAGGCCATGGGCCTGATGGGCGCGGCCAACCAGATCGTCATGCAGATCTGGTCGGAGCCGCTGCAGAAGTTCCGCCTGGCCGCGCAGGGCCATGGCGCCAAGCAGCCGCCCGCGCATCTGCGCAAGCGCGTGGAAACCTACTGCGACCCGCTGCCCATCTGGTACGCGCCGCTGGAGCAGGCGGGGCATGACACCACGCCCTACCCGCTGTCGGCCGTCACGCAGCGGCCCATGGCGATGTACCATTCCTGGGGCTCGATGAATGCCTGGCTCCGCCAGATCCACGGCGCCAACCGGCTCTATATGGCGCGCAGCACCGCGACGGCCCAGGGCATCGCGCAGGATGACTGGGTCTGGGTCGAAAGCCGCAACGGCCGCGTGAAGGGCCAGGTGACGCTGATGGAGGGCGTGAACCCCGACACCGTCTGGACCTGGAACGCCATCGGCAAGCGCTCCGGCGCCTGGCAGCTTTCCGAGGATTCGCCCGAATCCGCCAAGGGATTCCTGCTGAACCACGTCATCAGCGAATGGCTGCCGGCGCAGGAGGGATTCCGGGGTGCCAACGCCGACCCCGTCACCGGGCAGGCCGCCTGGTACGACCTCCGCGTCTCCGTGACCAGATGCGCGCCGGAGGAGATCGCCGAGACGGCGCCGCACCCCTCCACGCTGAAGTCGCCCCCCAACATGCCGGCCGTGCCGCTGATCATCCGGGAGCCCGGCAAGTGACCGAAATCCCTCCCTCCTCCGGCAAGAAGCTCGGCCTGGTCATCGACCTCGATACCTGCGTCGGCTGCCAGGCCTGCGCCACCAACTGCAAGCAGTGGAACGCCGGCGGGCACCTGGCCCCCCTGCCCGACATGAAGCCCTATTCCGCCGGCGCGGAGGGCGTCTGGTTCAACCGGGTCCATTCCTACGAGGCCGGCGAGGGCGCGGAGGGCCGCACCGTCCACTTCCCCCGCTCCTGCCTGCATTGCGAGACGCCGGCCTGCGTCACCGTCTGCCCGACCGGCGCGTCCTACAAGCGCGCCGAGGACGGCATCGTGCTGGTGAACACCGACACCTGCATCGGCTGCGGGTTATGCGCCTGGGCCTGCCCCTATGGCGCGCGCGAACTCGATGAGGATGAGGGGGTGATGAAGAAATGCACCCTCTGCGTCGACCGCATCTACAACGAGACGATCCCGGAGGCGCAGCGCAAGCCCGCCTGCGTCATCACCTGCCCGGTCGGCGCCCGCCATTTCGGCGACCTCGGCGACCCCGGCAGCGATGTCAGCCAGCTCGTCGCCGCCCGCGGCGGCTTCGATTTGATGCCGGAGATGGGCTACGCGCCCACCAACAAGTACCTGCCGCCCCGCCGCCCCATGGCGCCCAACCCCAACCCGCCCGCGGAAGCCGAGCCCACGCCGCTCGACCTCAAGAACCCGCTGCTGCGCTGGCTGGACCGGGCGCTGAGCCGGTAATGCACGCCCTTCGTTACAGCGCCCGCCGCCGGACCGCCCCATGAACCCCGCCCCCTCCATCGTCTTCTTCACCACCGCCTCCGGCGCCGGCTACGGGCTGCTCTTCTGGCTGGGCGTCCTCCGCCCGCTGCGGCTGTTGCCCGCCAGCCCCTCCTTCGCCCTGCTGGCGCTGGCCATCGCGCTGCTGCTGATCACGGCCGGCCTCGCCTCCTCCCTGCTGCATCTCGGGCGGCCGGAGCGCGCCTGGCGGGCACTGTCGCAGTGGCGCTCCTCCTGGCTGTCGCGCGAAGGCGTCGCCGCGATCGCGACCTACGTCCCGGCCGGCATCATGGGCCTCGCCCTGCTGGCGGACCGGCCCGGCCTCGCCACCGTCGCCGGCATGGCGGCGGCCATCGGCGCGGCGGTCACGGTATGGTGCACGGGCATGATCTACGCCTCGCTCAAGACCGTGCGGCAATGGCACCACCCCTCCGTCGCGCCGGGCTACCTCCTTTTCGCCGGCTTCACGGGCGCCATGCTGCTGGCCGCGATCGGCGCCCTCGCCGGCCGGCCGGTGGTGCCGGCCATGCTTTCCATCCTGCTCGCCATCGGCGCGCTCGCCGCCAAGCGGTCCTACTGGAAGGCGATGGACGCGCCGAAGCCCGCCGCCGCGCCCACCCTCGAATCCGCCACCGGCCTCGGCTTCATCGGCCGCACCCGGCCGCTCGACCCGCCGCACACCGAACAGAACTGGCTGCTGCGGGAGATGGGCTTCCGCCTGGCCCGCAAGCACCGGGAGAAGCTGCGCAACCTGGTCATCCTGGGCTTCGTCGCCACCATCCCGCTGGCGCTCCTCGCCATGATCATCGGCGGTCCCTTCGGCGCCCTGCTCATGGTCCTGGCCGCCCTCGCCGCCCTCGCGGCCATGCTGGCCGAGCGCTGGCTGATGTTCGCGGAGGCCACCCACACCGTCACGCTGTATTACAACGGGGAAAGCTGAGCGCCCGCCCCGCGCCACCGCCCCGCAATCCCTCGGAAAAGTGCCAATTCCGAGAAACCTACTATGAATTGTAAGCTTGACGGTCCCCCCCTCGAAAGGGTTAGGGATGCAAGCATTCATTCACGGGGCGCGACATGCCATTTGCGGATCAGCGGCCCTCCCCGGCCGTCCTCGATCGCTTTCGCTCGCTCTGCGGCTCTCGCCTCTGGGCGAAACGCCTGGATGAGATCACGCAGCGCGCCCGGCAATCCAGCCAGACCGGCCGCGCCGCGCAACAGCGCCACGCCCTCGAACTCGCCCTGGCCCGCCTGGCCGATCCGCAGGCCATGGCCCGCGCCAACACGGCCGAACGCCGCGTCATCGGCTTCGCCCGCGAAGCCGTCGCGCTGTCGGAAACCCTGCCCGGGCCGCGCCGCAACCGGCTGCGCGAACAGCTGGAAGCCGGCCTGACCGGCGAAGCCACCCTCGTCCCCCTCTTCCATCTGCTGCACACCGCCGCCCTGGCCCGCTCCCGCGGCTTCACCGTCGAATACACGGGCCTTGCCGACGAAACCCCGCACGACCTCCTCATCACCCGCCAGGGCGTCAGCGCCGAGGTGGTCTGCGAAAGCGTCTCCGCCGAGGAAGGCCGCCCCGTGCACCGCGGCGAATGGTGCCAGCTGGTGGACCGGGTGAACCCGGACCTGCAGACCTGGCTCGCCGCCCATCCTGGCCGCTACCTCCTCAAGATGACGCTGCCGAGCGGCATGGCGACGGATGACCAGGTGGCCGAGCTCCACCGGAAGATCGCGGGCCTGCTGCAGGCCGAACGCCGGCAGGATTCCAGCGCCGACGCCATCCTGAAGCTCGACCCCCTCGTCCTCGCCGGCGCGCAGGCCGCCGGCCAGGGCCTTCCCGCCCAGCTCCGCGCCCAGTTCGGGGAGGAAGCGCACCTCGCCGTCACCGCCATGCCCGGCGGCGGCTCCGTCTTCGTCATGGCCGCCCGCGCGGGCCAGGAGAACAGCATCGCCGCGGCCGTCGCCCGCCGCTGCGGCCTGGTGGCGCCCAGCCGCCTGAGCGGCGACCAGCCCGGCATCCTCGCCATGCTGGTCGAAGACGTGGACCGCGCGGAATGGCGCGGGCTGCGGGACCGACTCGAGCTGGAAGGCGCCGCCCGCCGCTGGATGACGGACCCCGCCGCCCGCCACGTCGTCGCCGTGACCTGCGCCAGCCGGCTCGAGCTGTTCGGCGTGGCACCGCCCGATGGCGCGCCGGAGGGTGAGCTCCGCTTCCGCAACCCCGGCCACCCCGCCGGCAAGCACCCGGCCCTCGCCCCCGCGGTCACCTCCTCACCCTGACCGCATAGGCAGCATCGCGACATCGTGAGCGCCAGGACGCAACGCAACCGCCACCCTCGCGCCACGTTCGTGCTGTGATGTCGCGGTGCAGCATCCCGCCGGGAAGACCCTGGCGACGCTGCACCGGGGACTCCCCACCGCAGGAACGCCCGATGACCGAGCGAGAGTTCGAGACCAAGCTGGCGGAACTCGACCGCCTGCTGAACGACCCCGAGATCCGCATGGACCCGCACCGGGTCTGGGCACTGCTGGCCGAACTGAGCACCAAGGCGCGCCTCACCGGCCCGCCCGGCATGGGCACCGCGGCGGCCTGAGTCTTACCCTTTCCGGGCGGCGATCAGGAACTCCCGGTTCCCCTCGGGGCCGAGCAGCGGGCTCGGCTCCACCCCCAGCACGGTCCAGCCCGGCAACCCCGCCCACCAGTTGCGGATCGTGCCGCAGACATTGGCGTGGACCTGCGCATCCCGCACCACGCCGCCCTTGGCGACATTCGGCCCGACCTCGAATTGCGGCTTGATCAGCGCCACCGCCCAGGCACCCTTGGCCGCCAGTTCCAGCGCCGGCGGCAATACCGTCCGCAACCCGATGAAACTCGCATCGCAGACCACCGCGCCCGGCGCCTCCGGAATCGTGGTCGCATCCAGGTAGCGGGCATTCACCCGCTCCATCACCACCACCCGCGGGTCATTCCGCAGCTTCCACGCCAACTGCCCATGCCCGACATCCACGGCGAACACCTTCGCCGCCCCATGGTGCAGCAGCACATCCGTGAAGCCGCCCGTGGAAGACCCCACATCGACCGCGACCACGCCCTTCGCCACCAGGCCGAAATGGTCGATCGCATGCGCCAGCTTCACGCCACCCCGCGACACCCAGGGATGATCCTGCCCCCGGACCTCGAGCGCCTGCCCCTCCCTGATCTGATCCCCCGCCTTGGTGACCCGGGCCTCGCCCGAAAACACCTTCCCCGCCAGGATCAACGCTTGCGCCCGCGTCCGCGTCTCCGCGAGGCCACGGTCAACCAGGGCCTGGTCGGCGCGCTGCTTGCCGGTCAGGGTGCGCCGTGCGAGGGGCTCTGCCCCTCGCGCTCCCCGCCAGGGTCCAGCGGGACCCTGGACCGCGTCATGATGGGATCAGGGGAGAGGGGCCGGAACGCGCGTCGGACATGCGCACGCGCTGGCCCCTCTCCCCTGCTCCCATGAAGGGGGTTCCAAGGGGCCGCTGCCCCTTGGCAGGGGAGCGCGAGGGGACAGCGTCCCCTCGCAACGACCGCCCCGACCATCACGCGCGCGCCGGCTGGGCCTTGGCTTCCGCGACGCCGAGGGCGGAGAGCGCGGTGGCGGTGATGTGGCGGGCGTTGAGGCCGGCCTGGTCGTATTGCACCTTGGGCGCCGCGTGGTCGATGAAGGTGTCGGGCAGGACCATGGGGCGGAAGCGTGTCTGCCCGTCCAGCAGGCCCTGGCCGAGCAGGTGGTGCGCCACCTGGGTGCCGAAGCCGCCGATGGAGCCTTCCTCGATGGTGATGAGGACGGCGTGCTCGCGCGCCAGGCGCTCGATGAGCTGGGTGTCGAGCGGCTTGGCGAAGCGGGCGTCGGCCACGGTGCAGGTGAAGCCCTGCGCGGCGAGTTCGTCGGCCGCCTTCATGCATTCGGCCAGGCGCGTGCCGTAGGAGAGCAGCGCGACGGCATTGCCTTCGCGCAGCACGCGGCCGCGCCCGATCTCGAGCGGCGTGCCGCGGGCGGGCACGGCGACGCCGGTGCCCTCGCCCCGGGGGTAGCGGAAGCCGCAGGGCCGGTCGTCGATGACGGCGGCGGTGGCGACCATGTGGGCGAGTTCGGCTTCGTCGGCGGCCGCCATCAGCACCATGTTCGGCAGGCAGCCGAGATAGGCGACGTCGAAGCTGCCGGCATGGGTGGCGCCATCGGCCCCGACCAGGCCGGCGCGGTCCATGGCGAAGCGCACGGGCAGCGACTGCAGCGCCACGTCATGCACCACCTGGTCGTAGGCGCGCTGCAGGAAGGTCGAGTAGATCGCGACGAAGGGCTTGAGGCCTTCCGTCGCCATGCCCGCCGCGAAGGTCACGGCGTGCTGTTCGGCGATGCCGACATCGAAGCAGCGCTTCGGGAAGCGCTTCGCGAAGAGGTCGAGCCCCGTCCCGGCCGGCATGGCCGCGTTGACGGAGACGATGCGGTCATCGGCTTCCGCTTCCGCGATCAGGGCGTTGGCGAAGACCTTGGTGTAGCTGGGCGGGCCGGGCGGGGCCTTGGCCTGTTCGCCGGTGATGACGTTGAACTTGGCAACGCCGTGGTACTTGTCGGCGGATGCCTCGGCCGGCGCGTAGCCCTTGCCCTTCTGCGTCACGACATGCAGCAGGATGGGCTGGCCTTCCTCCGCGTCGCGCAGGTTGCGCAGCACGGGCAGCAGGTGGTCGAGGTCGTGGCCGTCGATCGGGCCGACGTAGTAGAAGCCGAGTTCCTCGAACAGGGTGCCGCCGGTCAGCAGGCCGCGGGCGAATTCCTCGGCCCGGCGCGCCGTGCGCTCGATCGGGCGGGGGAAGCGCTTGGCGAGGCGCCCCATCACGTCCCGCAGCGACAGGAAGGGGCGGGAGGAGATGAGGCGCGAGAGGTAGGCCGACATGGCGCCGACGGGCGGCGCGATCGACATGTCGTTGTCGTTCAGGATGACGATGAGCCGCGCCTTGGCGGCGCCGGCGTTGTTCATCGCCTCATAGGCCATGCCGGCGGACATGGAGCCGTCGCCGATCACCGCGATCACCTGCCGGTCATCGCCCTTCAGGTCGCGGGCCATCGCCATGCCGAGGCCGGCGGAGATGGAGGTGGAGGAATGCGCCGCCCCGAAGGGGTCGTATTCGCTCTCGCTCCGCTTGGTGAAGCCGGAGAGCCCGCCTTCCGTGCGGAGCGTCCGGATGCGGTCGCGCCGGCCGGTCAGGATCTTGTGGGGATAGGCCTGGTGGCCGACGTCCCAGATCAGCCGGTCGCGCGGCGTCTCGAAGATCGCATGGATCGCGACGGTCAGTTCCACCACCCCGAGCGAGGCGCCGAGGTGCCCGCCGGTCTGCGACACGGCGTGGATCGTCTCCGCCCGCAACTCCTCGGCCAGCTGCTTCAGCTGATCCCCCGACATGTTCTTCATGTCCGACGGGTATCGGACGCGGTCCAGCAGGGGGGTGGCGGGTGGCGCCATGGTTCTCAGCTCTTCCTCTCGATGGTGTAGGCGGCAAGGTCGCGCAACAGATCGGCACGCTCCCCGAAACTGTCGAGGTGCTGCCGCGCCTGCGCGACCAGGCGTTCCGCCTGCAACCGGGCCCGCTCGATGCCGAGCAGGCCGACCAGCGTGGCCTTTCCGGCCTCCGCATCCTTGCCGGTCCGCTTGCCGGTATCCTCGGCCGAGGCCGTGGCGTCCAGCAAATCGTCCGCGATCTGGAAGGCTGCCCCCACGTCCCGCCCATAGGCCGCCAGCGCCAGGCGCTGGGGCATCGGCGCCTTGCCGAGGATGGCGCCCGCTTCGGCGGAGAATTCGATCAGCCGTCCGGTCTTCAGCAGTTGCAGCCGACCAACGGCCACTTCGTCCAGCGGTTCCGTGGCGGCTTCGGCCAGCATGTCCAGCATCTGCCCGCCGCACATGCCGCGCGCCCCGGCGGCCTTGGCCAGGCAGCGCACCAGCTCCGCCCGCACCGCGGGGTCGGAATGCGTGTCTTCCTCCGCCAGCGTGCCGAAGGCGAGCGTCTGCAGCGCGTCTCCGGCGATGATGGCGGTCGCCTCGTCGAAGGCCTTGTGGACGGTGGGCTTGCCGCGGCGCAAGTCGTCATCGTCCATCGCCGGCAGGTCGTCATGCACCAGCGAATAGGCGTGCAGCATCTCGATCGCCGCCGCGACGCGCAGCGCCGCCTGGCGGGAGGCGTTGAACTGCCGCGCCCCTTCCAGCACCAGGAAGCCCCGCATCCGCTTGCCGCCGCCGATCACAGCGTAGCGCATGGCCGCCAGCAGCGGCGCCTCCGGCCCTTCCGCCGGCGGCAGGATGGCGTCCAGCGCCTGGTCGATTTCCGCCGCGGCCTGGGCCAGGGCGTCCTTCAGCGCGGTCGTCATGGGCAGGTCGGGCATCAGCTCATGTCACGCAGGCCGGCGGCCTCGCCGCTGCCCGCTTCCACGATCTTCTGGACCTTCGCCTCGGCGTCGGACAGCTTCGCCTCGCAATGCCGGCGCAACTCGGCCCCCCGCTGATACGCCGCCACCGCTTCCTCCAGCTTCCCCTTGCCGCCTTCGAGGTCCTTCACGATCCCCTCCAGCTCGGTGAGCGCCTCCTCGAAGGAGAGGGAGGCGACCGGCTTTGCCGTGTCAGGTTTAGTTGACGTCATATCGGGCATCCTGGGAAGAAAAAACGTCATGTCCTGTGCCGGCCGGGCCGGTCATGGACCAGAAAACAACGCCTTGGCGCTCCGCCTTCACACCATCCCCACCCCGGTGGGAAGGCTTAAGCGACTGTCAACCGTTCTTGTCACCCAGCCGGACTCGCCTTCAGGCATGCATCAGCGCGCGCACATGCGTGGCGGTGGAGGATGCCAGCGCCTCCAGGTCGTAGCCGCCTTCCAGCAGGCTGACCACCTTCCCCCCGCAGGCCCGGTCCGCCAGGCGGCAGAGCTCCGTCGTCAGCCAGCCGAAATCGGCCTCCCGCACCCGCAGCTGCGCCAGCGGGTCCCGCGCATGGGCATCGAAGCCGGCGGAGATGATGACCAGGCCCGGCCGGAAGGCCTCAAGCGCCGGCAGCAGCGTATCCGCCCAGGCGGCACGGAAGGCGGCGCCATCGGCGCCGGGCGGCAAGGGCGCGTTGACGATGTTGCCGACCCCCGTCTCATGCGCCTCCCCGGTGCCGGGATAGCAGGGCGACTGGTGGCTGCTGGCGTAGAACAGGGTGGCGTTGGTCTCGAAGCAGGCCTGGGTGCCGTTGCCATGGTGGACGTCGAAATCGACGACGCCGACGCGCGCCACCCCATGCACCGCCTGCGCATGGCGGGCCGCCACCGCGGCGTTGGCGAACAGGCAGAACCCCATCGGCCGGTTGGGCTCGGCATGGTGGCCGGGCGGGCGCACCGCGCAGAAGGCGCGCCGCACCTCCCCCCGGCAGACCGCATCCACGCCGGCGATCCCGGCGCCCGCCGCCCGCAGCGCCGCTTCCGCGCTGCCCCAGCTCATCACCGTGTCGCCATCCAGCGCCACGCTGTCATCGGGCTCCGGCCGGATGCCGAGGATCGCGTCCACATAGCCGGGCGGGTGGACGCGGGTCAGCTGCTCCACCGTCGCCTGCGGCGCCTCGTCCCGGATCAGGTCAGAGAATTCCTCCGAATCCAGCGCCTTCAGCACGGCGCGGAGCCGGTCCGGGCATTCGGGATGGTGCGGCCCGGGGTCGTGGTGCAGGCAGGCCCGGTGGCTGAACAGCAGGACGCTCATTCCCTGATCCTCCCCGCCGCGGAGCGGCGAAACGTCATCCCGCGTCGCGGGTCAGCCGTCCTCGCGCTTGCGCAGCGTGAAGCGATAGACGCCCTTATCCTCCGAGAACCCGACCAGCGCATGCCCCGTCTCCGCGGCATAGGCCCGGAAATCCTTCACGCTGGCCGGGTCCGTCGCCAGCACGGTCAGCCGCGCCCCCGCGGGCAGGGACCGCAGGGCCTTGTTGGCCTTCAGCACGGGCAGCGGGCAGGTCAGCCCCTGCACATCCAGCAATGTCTCGCTCATGCCCTGATTCCACCACCTGCGCCCCGGCAGGGCAAGCGGGCGTTCTTGATTCGTCGCCACGCCCCGGCCACCCTGGGGGGCATGACCTGGCGCATCGGCATCGACCTCGGCGGCACCAAGACGGAGATCGCGGCGCTCGATCCCGGGGGCGCCATCCGGCTCCGCCGCCGCGTCCCCACCCCCCCGGGCTACGAGGCGACGGTGACGCAGATCGCCGCCATGGTCGCTGGGGCGGAGGCCGAGATCGCCAGCACCGCCACCATCGGCATCGGCATCCCGGGCAGCGAGAACCCGACCACCGGCCTGATCCGCGGCGCCAACTCCACCTGCCTGAACGGCCAGCCTTTGGCCCGCGACCTCGCCGCCGCCATCGGCCGGCCGGTGCGGCTGGCGAATGACGCGAATTGCCTGGCGATGAGCGAATTCCATGACCGCCCCGGATCGGGCTTCGCCGTCATCCTCGGCACCGGCGTCGGCGGCGGGCTGGTGGTGGAAGGGCGCCTGGTGCAGGGGCGCAACCGCGTCGCCGGCGAATGGGGCCACAACCCCCTGCCCTGGATGACGGCGGACGAACACCCCGGCCCCGCCTGCTGGTGCGGCCAGCGCGGCTGCATCGAGAGCTTCCTCTGCGGCCCCGCGCTCGCCGCCGATGCCGATGGCCCCGGCGCCCGCGATGCCAGCACGCTTCCCGCCCGCGCCGCCGCCGGCGATGCCCGCGCCCGCGCCGCGCTGGACCGTCACACGGACCGCCTGGCCCGCGCACTCGCCGCCCTGATCAACGTGGTGGATCCGGAGGTGATCGTGCTGGGCGGCGGGCTGTCCAACATGGCGCATCTCTATGAGGACCTGCCTCGCCTCATCCCCCGCCACGTCTTCTCCGACGTCTGCACCACGGCGATCGAGCCGGCGCGGCATGGCGACAGTTCCGGCGTGCTCGGCGCGGCGCGCCTCTGGCCCTGAGATGACGGTCGCCGCCGGCTGCTTCTGGTTCGCCGCGGTCTTCGCGCTGGGCTTCCTGCTCGGCCCCATCCGCATGCTGGTCCTGGAACCGCGCCTCGGCCCCGCCGGCGCCGTGGCGGTGGAGGCCGTGCCCATGCTGGCCGCCATGGCCGTGCTGGCCCCCCGCATCGCCCGGCTGTTCGAGGTGCCGGCCGAACCGCGCCCGCGCCTGGTGATGGGTATGACCGGCCTCGGCCTGACCGTGGCGGCCGAGACTGCGCTGGCGGCGCTGCTGCGCGGCCGGGGCCTCGGCTTCTGGGCGGAACGGGTGGAGACGCCGGAGGGCTGGATCTATCTCGGCCTGCTCGCCGCCTTCGCCCTCATGCCCCTGCTCCGGCGCTGAGATGCCCGCCCTCTGCCGCGACTGCTTCTGGATGGCGGAGGCCGAACGCCCGCCGCCCTGCCCCGCCTGCGGGTCGCGCCGCCTCGTCGCGCATCCCGCGCTCTTCACCCTCTCGGTCGCGCATGTCGATTGCGACGCCTTCTACGCCAGCGTGGAGAAGCGGGACCGCCCCGAACTCGCGACCCGCCCCGTCATCATCGGCGGCGGGCGCCGGGGCGTGGTCTCCGCCGCCTGCTACGTCGCCCGCACCCGCGGCGTGCGCAGCGCCATGCCGATGTTCAAGGCGCTGGCCGCCTGCCCGGACGCCGTCGTCATCAAGCCCGACATGGCGAAATACGTGGCCGCTGCCCGCCAGGTGCGCGACCTCATGGAAAGCCTCACGCCCCTGGTCCAGCCGCTCTCGATCGATGAGGCGGTGCTGGACCTCTCCGGCACCGCGGCGCTGCACCGCGCGCCGCCGGCCGCCACCCTCGCCCGCTTCGCCCGGGACGTGGAGCGGCAGGTGGGCATCACCGTCTCCATCGGCCTCGCCCCCAACCGCCTGCTCGCCAAGCTCGCGGCGGAACGCGACAAGCCCCGCGGCTTCGCCGTGCTGGCGCAGGAGGAAGCGCGCGCCTGGCTGGCGGACCAGCCCGTGACCCTGCTGCCCGGCGTCGGCCCCGCACTGGCCCGCCGATTGGAGGCTTCCGGCTTCACTCGACTGGGCCAGTTGGCGCTGCTCGACCCCCGCGACGCCGCGAAGCGCTTCGGGGAGGATGGGCCCGGCCTCGCCGCCCGCGCCCGGGGCGAGGACAACCGGCGCATCGACCCGGCGCGGGAGGCGAAGAGCATCTCCGCCGAGACGACCTTCGACACCGACCTCCGCGACCTCGCCGCGCTGGAGGCGCCGCTCTGGCGGCTCTGCGAGAAGCTCGGGAGGCGCCTGGCGGATAAGGGCCTCTCGGCCTCCGGCGTCGTCCTCAAGCTGAAGACCGCGCAGTTCCAGACCCGCACCCGCAATGTCCGCCTGCCCCGCCCGACCAAGCTGCCCGAGACGCTCTTCGCCGCCGCGAAGCCCCTGCTGGCGAAGGAGGCGACGGGCCCGGCCTTCCGCCTGATCGGCATCGGCGCCCAGCCGCTGGCACCCGGGGATCAGGCGGACCTGCCCGACCTCGCCGATCCCGATGCCGCCCGCCGCGCCGCGCGCTGGGCGGCGGTGGAGAAGCTGCGCGCCCGCTTCGGCGCGGATGCCATCGGCAGCGGGCGCGGCCTGCTACCGGGGGGCAGGGCGCGGAAGGAGTGACGTGGTTGTTGCGGCCGCCGCCCGCGATGCGGGAGGATGGCCCGCCGGTTACAACCGCAACTCCACCGCCACAGGCCTGTTCCAGATGCCGTGATCAAAGCCGCCGCCCGCCCCTCCGCCCGCTCCGTGACCAGCCGCGCCACCACCGTGGCACCCGGAGACCGCTTCGGGCGCCTCACGGTGACGGCGGAGGATGAGCCCTATCTCTGGCGCGGCCGCTTCTCCCGCCGCCGCTGGGCCTGCGACTGCGCCTGCGGCGGCAGCGCCGTGGTGCGGGAGGACAGCCTGCTTTCCGGCCACACCGTCAGCTGCGGCTGCGTGCGGGACGAGTTGACGCGGGAACGCGCGACGCGGCATGGCGCGCGCGCTGGCGACAAGCGGCGCCCGGAATACCAGGCCTGGCAGACCATGCTGCATGGGCAGGATGCGCGGGTCTGCGCCCGCTGGCAGGCGCCGGCAGGCCGAGGCTTCAAGGCCTTCCTGGCCGATCTCGGCCCCCGCCCCACGCCGCAGCACCGCCTGGTCCGCCGCGACCCCGCCCGGCCCTTCACCCCCGGCAACACGGCCTGGGTGGAATCCCCGCCCCGCGCCGGCGTGCCCCGGCGCCTGATCACCGTGCGCGGCCGGCGGATGACGCTGCGGGACGCCGCGGCCGAGGCCGGGATCGCCTATGCCACGCTGTGCAAGCGGCTGGAGCGCGGCTGGAGCACGAGGGCCGCCCTCACCCCCTGACTTGGCCCCCCTTGGCCTGCCTCAGATGGTCGATGATGCCGGAGAAGTCGCGCCCTCCGCCGCCCTGCTCCACGAAGGCCTTGTAGAGGTCGAGCGCCCGCGCGCCGACCGGCGTCGCCACGCCCCCCGCCTCCGCCGCGCCCACCGCCAGGCCAAGGTCCTTCAGCATGAGCGCCGCGGAGAATCCCGGCTGGTAGCCGCGATTGGCCGGGCTGCCCGGCACCGGGCCGGGGACGGGGCAATAGGTCGTCAGGCTCCAGGACTGGCCGGAGGATCTGGAGGCCACGTCGAACAGCGCCTGGTGGGACAGGCCGAGGCTTTCCGCCAGCACGAAGGCCTCCGCCGTCACGATCATGGTGGCGGCCAGCATCATGTTGTTGCAGGCCTTGGCCGCCTGGCCGGCGCCGGCGCCCCCGCAATGGATCACCGCGCGGCCCATCTGCTGCAGGATCGGCGCCGCCTTGGCGAAGGCGCTGTCCTCGCCGCCGACCATGAAGGTGAGCGTCGCCCCCTCCGCCCCCATCACGCCGCCGGAGACCGGCGCATCGAGGAAGGCGCGCCCGCACCCCTCCGCCACCGCGCGCGCGGTCGCGACATCGATGGTGGAGCAGTCGATCAGCACGGCGTCAGGCGGGGAGGAAGCGGCGATGCCGCCCGCGCCCAGCACGGCATCCCGCACATGCTGGCCGGCGGGGAGCATGGTGATGACGAAATCGGCGCCGGCCGCGGCCTCCGCCGCGCTGCCCGCCGCCCGCGCGCCGGTGACGGCCGCCATGGCGGCGGCGGAGAGGTCGAAGCACGCGACCGCATGCCCCGCCTTGACCAGGTTGCGCGCCATCGGCCCGCCCATGTTGCCGAGGCCGATGAATCCGATCCGGGCCATGCGCGGCTCCCTCCCGATGCGTTGGTGAGGGGACTGTCCCACATGGCGCGGCGGGGGGCTATCGGAGGGGACGGGGCGGTGGTCGCAGGGAAGCGTTGTTAGGAATATTTACTTGCAATCTGCGCCGTTTCGTGCGCTGAATGGAACGTCCAGCGTCGGCTTGTGTCCAGGCCATCGCGGAGGAGCCGAGGTCCAGCGCCCTTCTGCGGGGTGCCCGCGTCGCCATGACCTGATGAGTCCCGACCGCTTGTCCCGTCGCCACCAGGAACACCCAAGTGCTGCTCCGGATCGGGTCGAGGGAGAAATGCCGTCCTGAAAGCGCCCTTGGTTGCGCACCCGTCCAGGCGATGAGCAACCGAACGACCCAGCGCCTGAACGCTATGGGAAGTCCGAGAAGGGCGGGTAGCGGACACGACGGGAGGCCAATCGGGCGCGCTCTCGATGCCAAAGAACAAAGGCTTCTACTGCACTCGAAGCTTCTGTTATCGTACGAGAGAGTATGGTTTTGCATTGCTTTGAGTTGCGCCGTTCGAGCGGAACCATCCGCGATAGGATGCTTGGATGACAAAGGATCGCGAGGCGGACATCATGTTCCGCGACCACATTTTTTTTGTCGTTGAAGATTATCGGCCCAACCGTGAAGATCTTTGCCATTTCATTGTAAGCCGCCAAGGGAGCGTAATTCAGGCCGAGTCAGTTTCCGCAGCAAGTGAAATGATCGAGCGCGGAGTACGTTTTGACCTAATGATACTGGATCTAAATTTGTCAGACGGCTATGGATTCACAATACTAGACAAAATACAAAGAGAGCGCCGAGTCGCCAAGGTATATGTAATTTCTGGTTATCTAGAGAGCTATATACTTGCTGATGTGGCAAAATATGGAGTTGCCGGCTACGCGCACAGGTCTGTTACTGCTTCGCGGGACGGGTTTTCCACATTTGAGCGTATTGCCGACGAACTACTCGCTTGTGCGCGCCACGGTCGTTATGTTTGTGCAGAGCACAATTTGGACGAAGTGAATGCTGTAGAAGCAAGAGCTCGCGACGCGCTAGTCACTGCCAAATCTTACACAAAATTTTTCCTGTCGAAGGAAAATGATAGCGATACGGTGCGAAAGATTAAAAATCTAGACGACCAATTAGCGGGCATTATAGCGGCAAGCAAGAATGCGCCAAAATCTGATTTCTCTTGGCAATTTTTGAGATCGGCTTTGAGGCATAACGCCATAAATATTTTCGACAAGGCAAGAGACGAGGGCGTAAAGAAGTTTATCGGCTTATTTTGGTGAGATCAGGGTTTTTCTTTACTTCAGCAGTTGCCGATTTGGCGTCTGCTTCGGGTCGCAAGCAGACCCATGGTGCTCATGCCTAATAGGCGCCCAACTTGCGTTTCTATCAGACGATACGCGGCGCCGATCGTTGCCCTTGGGGCACGACCGCGACCAGATGCGTCGCCGCCTCCGCCGCGCGGGGGAAGCGCTCGACCACGCCTCAACCTTCCTCGACCTCTGCTCGTCCCACCCCCCGGCGAAAACGGTGCTAAACGCGCATAATCGGCATAATCGGCTAAAGTCATCGTACTGACCCAAGCCCCGCCTTGGCGCCCGCCCCCGATCCGGGGGAGACTGCCCCATGCGCCGCCGCAGCCTCCTCCTCGCCGCTCCCGCCCTCGCCCTCTCCCTGCCGGCCCGCGCCGCGGCGGCAACGCCCTTCGCCCTCGGCGTCGCCTCCGGCGATCCCGGCCCGTCCGGCTTCGTGCTCTGGACGCGCCTGATGCCCGCCCCCGCCGCCGCCCTGCCCGACCAGCCCGTGCCGGTCGAGTGGATGGTGGCGGAGGATGAGGGCTTCCGCCGCCCCGTTGCCCGCGGCCAGGCCATGGCCCTGCCGGCCGAGGCCCATTCGCTGCATGTCGAGGTCCAGGGCCTCCGCCCCGGCGCCTGGTACCACTACCGTTTCACCGCCCTCGGCGAAGCCAGCCCCGCCGGCCGCGCCCGCACCGCCCCCGCGCCGGGTGCCGCGGACCCGCTCACCATCGCCGTCGCCAATTGCCAGCAATACGAACACGGCTTCTACGCCGCCCACCGCCACATCGCGGCCAGCAACCCGGACCTCGTCGCCTTCCTCGGCGACTACATCTATGAGGCCAGCTGGGGCCGGAACCTGGTCCGCAGCCATGCCAGCCCCACGGCGCGGACGCTGGAGGATTATCGCGCCCGCTACGCGCTCTACCGGTCCGACCCCGATCTCCAGGCCGCCCATGCCGCCTGCCCCTGGGTCGTCACCTGGGACGACCATGAGGTCTCCAACGACTATGGCGGCGAGATCGGGGAGAGGGAGCGCGGCGCCCCCTTCCTGGCGCGGCGCGCCGCCGCCTACCAGGCCTTCTGGGAACACATGCCGCTGCCGCGATCGGCCAAGCCCGTCGGCGCCGGCGCCCGCATCCATCGCCGCATCGGCCTCGGCGGGCTGGCGCAGATCCATGTGCTGGATGACCGGCAATACCGCCACCCCCAGGCCTGCCAGCCCCCCGACCGCGGCGGCGCCACCCGCGTCACCTTCGACCAATGCGCCGAACTGGCTGACCCCGCCCGCAGCCTTCTGGGCGCGGAGCAGGAGGCCTGGCTCAGCGATGGGCTGGCCCGGGAATCCGTCCGCTGGACCCTCATCGCCCAGCAGACCCGCATGGCCCGCCTCGGCAGCCGGCAGACGCCCCCGGTCTACTGGACCGATGGGTGGGACGGCTACCAGCCCGCCCGTGCCCGCCTGCTCTCCCAGCTTGCGGCGCGCCGGCGGGACCAGGGCACGCCGCTGGTGCTGGGCGGCGACATCCACGCCTTCCTGGCCGCCGAACTCCGCCCGGATTTCGACCGGCCGGAGACACCCGCCTGCGCCGTCGAATTCGTCGCCACCTCCATCAGCAGCCAGAATAACGCCCGCTACGCCCTGCCCTTCGCCGCCGACCCGCACATCGCTTATGCCGATGCGTCCCGCCGCGGCTGGCTCTCGCTTCGGCTGACAGCGCGGGACGCGGTGGCGACGATGATGGCGCTGGACAATCCGCTCGATGCCGCCAGCGGCGCCTCGGCGCTTGCCCGCTTCGCGGTGGCGCAGGGCCTGCCGAGGCTGGAGGCCGCATGATCTATTCCCGTTCCCGCCGCTTCGTCTTCATCCACCTGCACAAGACCGGCGGCACCAGCTTCGAGCAGGGCTACGAGCCCTTCGCCCGCTGGGACGACCTCATCCTCGGCTCCACCCCGCATGGGGAGCAGGCGAGCACCTACTTCCAGCGCCGCTTCGGCCTCTACAAGCACAGCGGGCTTGAGGAGATCGAGAAGGTGATCGGCGCGGAGGCACTGGCGGGCTTCCGCATCCTCGCCTTCGTCCGCCACCCCAGGGCGCGCATCGCCAGCCTCTACAACTTCGTAGGCGGCATCGTGCTGGGCTGGGCGGAGAAGAACGGCACCACCCTGCCCGCCATCCGGGCGGCGTGGGAGACGCTTTCGGCGCAGCACGGGCAGCTGCGCTGGCCGGCGTCCCGCGCCTTCATCGAAAGCGACGATTTCAGCGGCTTCATCCGCAACCGCCACCTGCACTACGACGCCGCCTTCCAGTCCCAGGCCGCCAAGACCCGCACCGCGACCCATGTCGCGGAGCCGCTGCGGATCGAGGACCTGGCCGGCAGCAGCATCCTGCAGGACCTGGTCGACCCCTCCTTCGTCCTGCCCCACGCCAACCGCAGCCAGCGCATCCTGATCCGCTCCGCCGACATCGCCCCTGTCGATGCTGCCTGGCTGGCAGACCATTTCCGGGACGACATGGCCGCCTTCGGCTACGATTGAGGCCCCGCGTCACAGGCGGACACAGGGGCGACATCATCGCGCCACACGCGGACAGCAAAGGGCGTATGGGCGCCCCGCGCAGTTCGCGTGGTGACAGGGCCGCCCGCCCTCGCCTACAGGAACACCGCCATGCCGGGACCCCGATACCTCCTCCCCCTCGCCCTGCTCGCCCCGCTCGCGCTCGCCGCCTGCCGGCCGAGCTATTCGGCGGATGACTACGCCACGCGCGCCGTGCAGCAGATGAACCGCGTCGAACAGGCCACCATCATCGGCGTGCGGCGCGTCACGGTGACGGCGGATGGCAATACCGGCGCCGCGACCGGCGGCGCGGCCGGCGGCATCGTCGGCGCGCAGACCCCGGGCGGGAACATGGCCAGCGCCATCGGCGCGGTCGGCGGCGCGCTGGTCGGCGGGCTGCTCGGCGCCGCCACGGAACGCGTGGCCGGCGACACCACGGCCTATGAATACATCGCGCGGAAGGAGAACGGGGAACTCTTCACCGTCACGCAGCGGGACACCACGCCGCTCGCCATCGGCCAGCGCGTGCTGATGATCGGCGGCACCCAGGCGCGCATCGTGCCGGACTACACCGCCGCCCCCGCGACACCCCCGGCCACCACCCCCGCCCAGGCGGAAGCCCCGCCCGCCGCCACGCCACCCGCGACCGAATCGCCGGCCGAGCCCCCCGCCGCCGAAACCCCGCGCCCGCCGGCCGAACCCATCCTGTAAGCCGCTCTGGCACGCGCCTTGCGCCTGCCGGGGCATGAAGCGCCTCCTCCTCCTCGCCCTGCTCCTGCCCCTGCCGGCCGCCGCCGAGCCAGGCCGCCTCTGCCGCGGCGCCATCCAGGCGGCGGAACGCTCCGCCGGCATCCCCGCGCACCTGCTCAGCGCCATCGGCCGCGTCGAATCCGGCCGAAGGGACCCGGAGACCGGCGCCTTCCACCCCTGGCCCTGGACCATCAACGCCGAGGGCCGCGGGCAATTCTTCACCACCAAGGCGGCAGCGATTGCCGAGGTGCAGGCACTCCAGGCCAGGGGGGTCCGCTCCATCGACGTCGGCTGCATGCAGATCAACCTGCGCCACCACCCCAACGCCTTCGCCAATCTGGAGGAGGCCTTCGACCCCACCGCCAACGCCGCCTACGCCGCGCGCTTCCTGTCCGAACTCCAGGCCGCCCGCGGCGGGGACTGGCAACGCGCCGCCGCCGCCTACCACAGCCAGACCCCCGAATTCGCCGAGCCCTACCGCGCCCGGGTCCTCGCCGCCTGGGCCACCGAGCAAGGCAACCCCCACCCGCCGGTGGCCGCCCCGACCGTGACCGCCGCCTCCATCGCCCAACCCGGCGGCGGCGGCGCCTTCCTCTCCAACAACGCCGACCGCGCCCCCACCATCGCCAACACCGGAAGCCCCGGCCGCGGCCTCGACGCCTATCGCGGCGCGCCGATCCCCATCGCCAGCCGCAGCCCGGCCAGGTTGGCGCTCATCGGGAGGTAGCGGGGTCGCGCCCGTGGCCGCAGAGAGGGGCTGCGCGCCATAGGCGCTAGGATAGGGTCGTTCGTTGCGGGGCGTGGCTGATTTGTCGTGAACGGCGTCTTGGAGGATCGGCGAGGCGCCGGTGCAGGGCCGGGTCGTAGCGGATGAGTTGGCTGATACGGATCGAGCCAAGCACGGCGGCGAG
>NZ_JAAIKB010000011.1 GCF_011040385.1 Falsiroseomonas algicola
TTGCTCGCTGACCTCAACAGCCGCGAGCCTGGCACATCGATGCCGCTCAGGGGCCGTCCACCGCATCAGTTTGAGAACACCGGGCGGGTCGGCTCCGCGGGTCTTTTCCGCCCCTGCCGTGTTGCCGGACTTGCCGATGCAACCAGCATCGGCGGCGCCCGGCGCCTTGCAACGACGAAAAATCCCCTGCGGATCCTCAGCCGCCGGCATTCTCAAGCGGTCACAGATCAGCGCCAGACGAAGTCGTTGACGCTGCAGGTCTCGACGCGCCGCCGCTCGAAGGACCGGCCATCGGCATAGACCACGCGCATATCCACCGTGCAGACGCGGCCGGCGGGCAGGCTGACCTGCAGGCGCTGGCCGGGCTGGAGCACGTTCTGGCCGAGCCGGTCGCCGCCCCAGTTGCTGTCGGTGGACAGCGACACATAGACCTCCCGGATCGTCAGGCCCGTGCCGTTGACGAAGTAGAAGCTGGGATTGCCGGCGATCGAGGCGCCCGCCCCGCCGCCGCCGATGCTGGCCCCGGCGCCCGCGCCGGATCGCCCGAAGACGATCTGGCTCAGGCTGCAGGCATTCACCTGCATGCGGCTCTCCTCGCCGCCGCCCTGATAGGTGACGCGCAGGTCGAGGATGCAGTCGCCGAAATTCGGCGTGACCCAGACCCGCTGGCCGGGCGGCAGCACGGAGGTGCCGAGGATGTCCGGCCCCCAGTCGGAGACGCGGGAGGAGGAGACATAGGCCCGCTCAATCACCCGGCCCGTATCATTGACGAGCCAGAAGCGGTTCTGCGCCTGCGCCGCCCCCGCGCCAACCAGGCCGGCGAGGAGGGCGAGCAGGGCGATCAGGTGGCGACGCATGTGGCGATCTCCCGGAAAGCTGGACGTATCGAAAGGTATCGGAACGGTTCTGGCAACAGTCAGGATCACCCCTCCTCGCGGAGGCGTGATGCACTTTAAAGTTGCAATGGATTGTCCTTGAGATCAGATTTGCGTTCGATACCGTGGCGCGCGGATGTACGCGCCTGGGGTCACGCATGTCGCAGGACACGACCGAGTCGCCCGCTGCCCGTCGACTTTCCGCCGCCATCCACGAGATGCGGGCTGAGGTGACGGCGACGCGCGCCGCCCTGCGGGCCGTGATGGCGGATGACGGCGCTGCCGCCACGGGCCTGCCGGCACCCCTTGCCGAACTCGCGGAATCCGCGAGCCGGCTGGTCGGCTTTGCCGATCCTTCGGCTACGAATTCGGCCGCGCCGGGCGCGGATGTCGATCCGGTGAGCACGCCGCCCCATCCGATGCGGCGGATCACCGACTGGGCCGAGGGCATCCTGCACGCGCTCCCGCCGGGCAGCCACATCGTCACGCGCCGGCGTTCCGAACAGTATTGAACCTCCTCGGCTGTCGGCAGCGTCGCGGTCGCGATTGTGGCAAATCGGCATCGCCGATCCGCCACATGTTGCAACATGGCCACGCCATGGTGGCGTGCCCCGGCCTTCCCCGGCTAGGCTTCGGCCAATGATCAGGCTCGTGCCCCCCCGCCGTGCCGTCCTCCTCGCGGCAGCCCTGCTTTCGGCCTGCGCGGCGGCGGGCACGCCCGTCCCCGCCACCGCGCCCGCCCATGCCCAGCCCACCGAGCCCGGTGGCGTCTTCGGCACCTATCTGGCCGGCCGCTTCGCGCAATCCGAGACCGATACCCGCACCGCAGCCGACAATCTGCTGGATGCGCTGCGGCGGGAGCCGGACCAGGCGGAACTCGTCAACCGCGCCTTCGCCGCCGCGCTGCTGGATGGAAGGCCCGATGCGCTGCGCCTGGCGCGCCGCCTGCCCGAGAACCAGGCCGCCGCCCTGCTGCTGGTGGGGTCCGAGGCCGTGGCCGGTCGCTGGGACCGCGCCGAGCAGCGGGTGCGCAACCTGCCGCGCCAGGGGCCGGCGCAGATCCTGCAGCCCCTGCTGCTCGCCTGGGTCCAGCAGGGCAAGGGGCAGACGGATGCCGCCATCGCCACGCTGCGGCCGCTGGCCGAAGGCGGGCGGCTGCGCGGCATCCACGCCCTTCACCTCGCGCTCATCGCCGATGTCGCCGGCCGGCCGCGGGAGGCCGAGCGCGCCATCCGCACCGCGCTCGCCGAAACGCCCGAACCCTCCCTCCGCCTGCTGCAACTCGCCGCCGGTATCCTCGCGCGCAGCGGGCGGGAGGCGGAGGCGATGCGGCTGATGGAGGCGCTGGGCCGGGGGCTCGGTGACTTCGCCATTGCCGCCGGGACGGAGCAGGCGCGCCGCGCCGTCATCGCGCAGCGGGGCGTCGCCTCGGCCGTCGAGGGCATCTCGGAAGCGCATCTCGCCCTCGCCGCCGCGCTGCGCCAGCAGGGGGCGGGGGATGGTGCGCTGATCCTGGCGCGTCTGTCGTTGCGGCTGCGCCCGAACTTCGCCGCCGCCCTGCTGCTGATCGCGGAATCCTATGGCGAGGAGCGGCACCCCGACACCGCCTTTGCCGTGCTGGAACAGGTCCCGGCGAACGATCCGCTGGCGCGCGTGGCTGCCTTGCGCCGCGCCTCGGCGCTGGACCGGATGGACCGCGTGCCGGAGGCGGAGGCGGCGCTGCGCGCGATCGCGGCGGAGGTGCCCAACGCGCCGCAGCCGCTGGCACGACTTGGCGACCTGCTGCGCGCGCGCAACCGCTTCGGCGAGGCGATCGCCGCCTATGACGGGGCGCTGGAACGGGTCGGCACGCCGACCGCGGCCGAATGGCCGCTGCTCTATGCCCGCGGCATCGCCCATGAACGCGCAGGCGCCTGGCCGAGCGCGGAGGCCGATTTCAAGCGGGCGCTCGAGCTTTCGCCCGAACAGCCCTACGTCATGAACTACCTGGCCTATACCTGGGTGGAGCAGGGCAAGGACCTGCCCGAGGCCCGGCGGATGCTGGAACGCGCGGTCGAACTCCGCCCGAATGACGGCAACATCGTCGACAGCCTCGGCTGGGCGCTGTTCAAGATGGGCGACCTGCCGGGCGCCATCCGCTGGCTGGAACGCGCGGTGGAGCTGGAGCCGCGCAACAGCGTCATCAACGACCACCTCGGCGATGCCTATTGGGCGGCGGGGCGGGAGCGGGAGGCGCGGTTCCAGTGGCGCCGCGCGCTGGGGCTGGAGCCGGAGCCCGGTGACCTCGTGAAGATCGAGGCCAAGCTGCGGGACGGGCTGCCCGCCGCGGCGGCCCCGACGGCGCAGCGCGCGGACTGAGGCGGGTTACCGCTTTCGCATGAGCGGCTTCGCCCCGGCCAAGGTCAATTTGACGCTGCGCGTCACCGGCAGCCGCGCCGATGGCTATCATCTGTTGGACAGCCTCGCCGTCTTCGCAGGGGTGGGCGACGTGGTCCGCGCGGAGCCGGCGGAGGGGCTGACCCTGTCCCTGGCCGGGCCCGGCGCGGGCGCCCTGGCAGCGGAGCCCGACAACCTGGTGCTGCGCGCGGCCCGTGCCCTGGCGGCAGCGGCCGGCGTGCCGGCGCGGGCGGCGATCAGCCTCGAAAAGCATCTGCCGGTGGCTTCCGGCATCGGCGGCGGTTCGGCCGATGCGGCGGCGGCGCTGCGGGTGCTGGATGGGCTGTGGGGCACGGGGCTCGGCCCGGCGCGGCTGCGGGCGATCGCGGCTGGGCTGGGCGCCGATGTGCCGGTCTGCGTGGAGAGCCGGCCGATGCGCATGCGGGGCGTGGGGGAGGTGCTGGATGCGGTGCCGCCGCTGCCGCCCTTCGGCCTGCTGCTGGCCAATCCCCGGCTGGCGCTGGCCACGCCCGCCGTCTTCAAGGCGCGCGCGCCGGGCTTCTCGGCGGAAGCGGATTATCCCGATCGCTGGGCTGATGCCGCGGCGCTGGCGGAGTGGCTGCGGCCGCTGGGCAATGATCTGCAGGACGCCGCCATCGCGCTCTGCCCGCCGATCGCCGATGTGCTGGCGGCCATCGCAGCGCAGCCCGGCTGCCTTCTGGCGCGGATGAGCGGCAGCGGCGCGACCTGCTTCGGCCTCTTCGGGACGCCGGCGGCGGCCGAGGCCGCCGCGGCGGCCCTGCCCGCGTCCTGGTGGCGCTGGGGCGGCGCTACCGCCCCAGCCAGCCCTTGAGCCGCGCCGGCGCCTGCACCATCGCCGCTTCCGGCCCGCAATAGCTGAAGCGGAGAAAGCGGCTGCCGCGGTCGCGGTCGAAATCGACGCCGGAGGAGGCCGCGATGCCCGCGCCCTCCAGCATCCGGGCGCAGAAATCGAGGCTGTCATTCGTGAGGTGCCCGACATCGCACCAGAGGTAGAAGGCGCCATCGGCCTGCGCGATGCGGTCGAAGCCCGCCGCCGGCAGCCCCTCCAGCAGCGCGCTCCGGGCGCGGGCATAGCCGGCCTTGTTGGCTTCCAGCTCCTCCGTGCAGTCGAAGGCGGCCTCGGCGGCGACCTGCGCGACATGGGGGGCGCTGATGAACAGGTTCTGCGCCAGGCACTCCACCGGGCGGACCAGATCCTCCGGCAGCACCAGCCAGCCGATCCGCCAGCCCGTCATGGAGAAATACTTGGAGAAGCTGTTCACGACCACGGCGCTGTCGCTGAAGGCGGCGGCGGTGCTCTCCGCCACCGTGCCGTAGGACAGGCCGTGATAGATCTCGTCGGAGACGAGCCGTACGCCATGCGCGTGGCACCAGCGGGCAATCGCCGACAATTCTTCCGGCGGCAGCATGGTGCCGGCGGGGTTGCAGGGGCTGGCGACGATCAGCCCGGCCGGCAGCGGGTCCAGCTTCTCCAGCATCGCGAGCGTCGGCTGGAAGCGGGTGGAGGCATCGCAGGGCAGCAGCTGCGGCACCATGCCGAGCGCGGTCAGGATATTGGCATAGGGCGGGTAGAAGGGCGCGGCCATGGCGACGCGGTCGCCTACGTCGAAGGCCGCCAGGAAGGCGAGGGGGAAGGCGCCGGAGGCGCCGACCGTGACGGCGATGCGCGCGGGCGCGACCTCCACCCCGTATTTGTCGCGGTAGTGGCCGGCGATGCGGGCGCGCAGCGACGCCAGGCCGAAGGCCTCCGTGTAGCCCATCGGGTTGCCGGCCTGGAGCGCGCGGATCGCGGCCTCCGCCGCCCCGCGCGGCGCACCGCTGCCGGGCTGGCCGACCTCCATGCGGAGAATCCCGGGCGCCCCAGGCGGCAGCGTCGCGGCGCGGGCATTCGCCGCCGCGATCACGTCCATCACCATGAAGGGGGGCGCTTCCGCGCCCCGCCCGGTCTTCAGCGCCATCAGCGGTCCACGGCGCCGATCGCGAGGCCGGTGCCGCGCGGATCGGTCAGGGAGAAGCAGGCATTGGCATCGCCCGGGAGGTAGCGGGGGCAGGACATGAGGTTGCCCCGGCCCGGATTGGGCACGCCGGCGAAGATCGCCTCGGCGGGGGCGTTCCGCAGCGCGGCCGCCAGAGGCGCGGCGGCGGCGATCGGCGCGGCATGCTGCCCGCTGCCGGCGCTGGCCGCGCGGAAGGTGCGCAGCGGCGCGTTGAAGGCCAGCGCCGCGGAGAGCAGCGGCGGCTGCACCTGGCCGATGCCCGGCGCCGCGGCCAGCAGGATCCCCGTGCCCGGCGCCACGCGGCCCGTGCCGAAGAGGTTGTTCATGGTGAAGGCGCAGCTGACCGCCATGCCGTCCCGATCCACCACGATCAGGCTGGAGGAGGCGGGCAGCACCGGCCAGCCCTGGTCGGCCGGCAGTTCCGCCGTCACCAGCGCCATCGGGTCGCCGCCCCGTTCCCGCCAGGCGCGGGCCACGGCCACGCCGCGCAGCGCCGCCGCATCCGGCGCGGCGCCGGCATTCAGCGCCGTGAAGGCCGCCGCGGCGGCCAGCCCGCCATCGGCGGGCGGCGGCAGGAAGGCGACGCTGTCATTGCCCGATCGCAGGATCATGGGCGCGGCGACGCGGGGGACGGAGGCGCGCATCTCCGCCACCGTCAGCCCGCCGCCCGCTGCCATGGAGGCATCGGCCACGCGCCGCGCCAGCGCGCCCTGGTGCAGATCGCCCACCCCCGCCGTGCGCAGCGCGCCCAGCGTGGTGCCGAGGTCCGGCTGGGTCAGTGTGGCGCCGGCCGTCAGCGGCTGGCCGCCGGCCGAGAAGACGGCAGCGGCGCCGGGGTCCGCCAGCAGCGGGCCGGCCACGGCGGCGAGGTCCGCCGCCAGGCCGCGGCTGACCTCCACGCCGAATCGCGCGGCCTGCTCGGCGGGGGCGATCAATTCCTCGAAGGGCCGGACGCCGCCCCGGGCATGCAGCGCGAAGAGGCCGCGGGCCAGCATGGGCACGGCGGCGGGACGGTCGGCGCCGGGCGGCGTCGCCTCCCGCGCGCCGGGCAGGAAGAGGATGGCCTCGGCCTCCGCCCGGCGGGGGGCGAAGAGCAGGCAGGCGCCGCCGCCGCCGAGCGCGGCGCGGGAGGGCTGGGTGACGGCGAGCATGAGGCCGCCCGCCACCGCCGCATCGGCGGCGGACCCGCCGGCGGAGAGGGTGTTGCGCGCGACCAGCGCGGCGCGCGGGTCATCCGCCACGGCGCCGCCGAGGAAGCCACGGACGAAGCCGGCCTGGCCGGGCTGTGGGGCGTTGGGGTCCGGCTCCAGGGCACTGCAGCCCGAGAGCGCCAGCCCAGCCAGCAGGGCCAGCGCGGGGTGGGAAGCGGCAGCAGGGCGCGCTAGGGTCCGGCGCATGCCGCGACCTTCCTTCCTCGCCAGGCCCCCGGCTTCCGAGACACCGGCTTCCGCCATGGTCTTCGCCGCCATGGGTGCCGTCCCGAAGCTGGTCGTCATGCTGGTCTTCCTCGCCCTTCTCGCCTTGGTGGCCTGGCCTGGATCCGCCTCGGCGCAGTCGGCGGCGTCGCGCATCGTCACCATCCGCGACGCCGAGACGGAACACCTCGTCCGGCGCCTGGTCCAGCCCCTGCTTCGCACCGCGGGGGTGGATCCCGGCCTGGTTCGGACCACGCTGATCCAGAACCGCGCCATAAACGCCTTCGTCAGCACCGGCAACCGGCTGTTCATCCATACCGGCCTGATCCAGCAATCCACCGGCGCGCTGGAACTGGTGGGTGTGCTGGCGCATGAGACCGGGCACATCGCCGGCGGGCACCTGGCCAGGCTGCCGGAGGAAATGCGCAACGCCATGCTGCGGAGCATCGGCGCCATGCTGCTGGGCGGCGCGGCGGCCGCGGCCAGCGGGCAGTCAGGGGCGCTGGCGGCCGGCATGCTGGGCGGCCAGGCGAGCGCCATGGGTGAATTCTACGCCTTCACCCGCAGCCAGGAACAGGCGGCGGACCAGGCGGGGGTCAACTACCTTGATCGCCTGGGCTGGTCTTCCCGCGGGCTGGAGAGGCTGCTGGAGCGGCTGCTGGACCAGGAACTCCTCGCGGTCGGCCGGCAGGACCCCTATTTCCGCACCCACCCGCTGTCGCGCGACCGGCTGGATTTCATCCGCGAGCATCTGGCGCGGTCCCGCTTCGCGGAGGCGCCCTTTCCGGCCGACCTCGAAGCCGCCTTCGCCATGGTCCGGGCCAAGCTGGACGGCTTCATCGATTCGCCGCTGATGACCCTGCGCCGCTATCCCGAGAGCGATACGGGCGCCCCCGCCCGCTACGCCCGCGCCATCGCCCAGTTCCGATCCGGGCGCATCGCCCCGGCGGTGGCGATGGTGGATGCGTTGATCGCCGAGCAGCCCCATAACCCCTGGCTGCATGAACTGAAGGGCCAGATCCTGTTCGAGGGCCATCGCCTGGCCGATTCGCTGGCGCCCTATGCCACCGCCGCCCGGCTGGCGCCGGAAGAAGGCCTGATCCGGCTCAGCCATGCGCGTGTGCTGATGGAGCTCGGCCAGCCCGCCCAGCTGCGCCAGGCCCTGTCCGAACTGGATGCGGCGATGCGGACGGAGCGCGAGAGCGCCTTTCTCTGGCGCCAGATGGCGGTGGCGCATGGCCGACTGGGGGAGATGCCGATGGCCGACCTGGCGCTTGCGGAGGAGGCGATGCTGCTGGGAGATGCGCTGGCGGCGCGGACGCTGGCCGCCAGGGCGGAAGCGGCTCTGCCGCCGGGACCCATGCGGCTGCGGGCGTCCGACCTGCGCAACGCCGCGCAGCCGGAGAACCTGCCGCCGCGGCGGCGATAGGCCGGGCGCCGGTGGGGGCGTCGGTGACACGGGCAGGCCGGCTGCGATAAGGACAGGCATGACCCGATCCACCCTGCGTGCCCTCCTCACCGCCGGCCTTGTCCTTCTTGCCGGCGGAGCACCGGCGCAGGAGGCGCCGCCCGGCTTCACCGCGGCCCAGCGCGCGGAGATCCTCTCCATCCTGCGCCAAGCGCTGCGGGAGGATCCGACCCTGATGCGGGAGGCCCTGGCCGGGCTGGAGGAGGCGGACCGCCGCGACCGCAGCGAGGCGCAGCGCGCCGCCATCGCGGAGAATGCGGAGGCCCTGTTCCGCGACGCCGCCGACCCCAGCAAGGGCAATGCCCGCGGCGATGTCACCATCGTCGAGTTCTTCGATGCCCGCTGCGGCTACTGCAAGCAGATGCAGCCGGCCATGGATGCGTTGCTGCGGCGCGACCCCAACATCCGCGTGGTGCTGAAGGACCTGCCGATCCTGGGGCCGAACAGCGTCCTCGCCTCCCGCGCCCTGCTCGCGGCGCAGCGGCAGGGGCGCTACGTGCCGCTCTATGACGCGCTGCTGTCGCTGCGGGGCGAGCCGACCGAGGCGGTGCTGCGCCAGCAGGCGGAGCGCGCGGGGCTCGACTGGGCCCGGCTGCGACGGGACATGGACGATCCCGCCATCGCCGCGCGGATCGAGCGCAATCTCGGCCTGGCCCAGCGGCTGGGGATTGAGGGCACGCCCGCGCTGGTGATCGGCACGACGCTGGTGCCCGGCGCGATCGAGCTGCCGGCGCTGGAGCGGCTGGTGGCCGAGGCGCGTGCCGCCCGCTGACCATCAATCAACAGTAGAACATGGACTTTCGTTAAGCGCCCGCGGGCCGGATTGCCCGGCCCGGGGCGCCGTATAGACTGCCCTCCCAAGGGGGATTCCGATGGGGGCGGGACCGCAGGCGGTCGAGGTTCTGGCGCGGCTGGTGGCCTTCGATACCACCAGCGCGCGCAGCAACCTGGAGCTGGTGCAGTGGGTGCAGGCCGAACTCGCCGCGCAGGGCGTGGAGAGCCGCCTCGTCTTCGACCCGGTGCAGGACAAGGCGGCGCTGCATGCCATCCTCGGCCCCGCCGTGCCGGGGGGCGTGGCACTTTCCGCCCATAGCGACTGCGTGCCGGTCGGCGGCCAGGCCTGGACGGGCGACCCCTTCGCGCTGCGGCGCCGGGATGGCCGGCTGGTGGCGCGCGGATCGGTGGACATGAAGGGCTTCTGGGCCTGCGCCATGGCCAGCGTGCCGGGGCTGCTGGCCAAGGGGCTGAAGCGGCCGGTGCATCTGTGCCTCTCCTTCGATGAGGAGACGACCTTCGCCGGCGCGCCGCTGCTGGTGGACAGCCTCGGCCATGCCGCGCCGCCGCCCGCCTTCTGCGTGGTGGGGGAGCCCACGGGGATGACGCCGGTGGTGGCGCATAAGGGCTATGCCTCCTGGGATGTGCGCGTCACCGGCCGCACGGGGCATTCCAGCCTGACGCATCGCACCGCCAACGCGCTGGAAGCGGCGGCGGAGGCGGTGGCCTGGCTGAAGCGGGAGGCGCGCCGCATCGCGGCGGAGGGCAGGCGGGGGGAGGGCTTCGAGCCGCCCTGGAGCACCATCCACACCGGCACCTTCCACGCCGGCACCATCCTCAACATCGTCCCGGACCTTGCGGAATTCGTCTTCGAGGTGCGCAGCATCCCGGGCGAGGATGGCCGCCTGGTGCGCGGCGCGCTGGAGGCCTGGCTGGAGGCCGAGGTGCTGCCGGGGCTGCGCGCCGCCGCGCCGGATGCCGGCTTCACCTTCGCCACGCGCTGCTACGCGCCGCCCTTCGAATTGCCGGCGGGGTCGGCGCTGCTCGGCCTGGCGCAGGATTGCGGCGCGCGGGGCGGCGCCGTGCGCGTGCCCTATGGCACGGAGGCCGGCGTCTTCCAGCGCGCGGGGATCGATTCCATCGTCTGCGGTCCCGGCCAGGTGGCGCAGGCGCACCAGCCCGATGAATGGATCGCAGAGGCGGAGATGGCCGCCTGCTGCGCCTTCATCGACCGGCTCGGCGATCGGCTGGCATCATGAGCATGATGACCGGCGACATCGGCCAGGGGCTGCCCCGCTTCGACCTGCCGAACCTGGCCGTCCGCCTGCCGGTGCCGGACATCGCGCCCTGGCGGGACGGCAATGCCGGCATCCCCGGGGTCTGGACGCTGGCCTCCGCGGAGCCGGGCCCGCATCTGCTGGTCAGCGCGCTGGTGCATGGCAATGAGATCTCGGGCGCGCTGCTGGCCAGCCGCTGGCTGCGGGAGGGGGTGCGGCCGCGGCGCGGGCGGCTGACCTTCCTTTTCGCCAACCTCGCGGCCTTCGACCTGTTCGATCCCGCCGACCCCACGGCCAGCCGCTTCGTGGATGAGGACATGAACCGCCTCTGGTCGCCGAGCGCGCTGGCGGCCGGGCGCCGGTCCGTGGAGCTGGAGCGCGTGCGGGCACTGCTGCCGGTAGTGTGCCAGGCGGATGTGCTGCTGGACCTGCATTCCATGCTCTGGCCGTCGGACCCGCTGTTCCTGGCGGGCACCGGGCTGGAGGCACGGGCGCTCGGCCGGCTGATCGGCACGCCGCCGCTGGTGGTGGGTGATGACGGGCATGCGGCCGGGCTGCGCATGATCGACCACCCCCGCTTCGCGCAGGAGGGCGCCCGCGGCCTGCTGCTGGAAGCAGGCCCGCATTGGCAGCCGGAGACCCTGGCGCAGATGGAGGTCGCGGCGGCGCGGCTGCTGCGGCTGCTCGGCATGGTGGAGGAGGGCGCGCCGATCGCGCCGGAGGACTGGCCCGCGCCGGGCCGCGTGGCGCGGGTGACCCGGACCGTGACCGCGGCGACCGGCAGCTTCGCCTTCCTGCGGGAGTATCGCGGCGGCGAGGTGATCCCCCGCCGCAACACGTTGATCGCGCTGGACGGGGAGGCGGAGATCCGCACGCCGCATGACGACTGCCTGCTGGTAATGCCGAGCCCGCGCGTGATGCGGGGGCATACCGCGGTGAGGCTGGCGCGGTTCGAGGGGTAGCGGGTTCCCCCACCCCAGCCCTCCCCCGCAAGCGCGGGGGAGGGAGTAATGGGCGCTCCCTCCCCCGCGCTTGCGGGGGGTTGTGGCGCTGCCGCAACGCCAAAGGCTGGGCGGGGTGGGGGTATTGCAGGCTGAAGCTGTAGATGTCCTTCACTTCGCCATCCCGATGGCGAAGGTCAGTTCGCCATCCCGTCCGCTGCCTCGATCAGCGGCTTCCAGCGCGCGATCTCCGCCCGCCAGAAGGCCTGCGCCCCCTCCGGCGTCGTGCGCTCCCCGCTCGCGGGCCCGCTGCCGAGGTCGCCCATGCGGCGGATCACCGTCTCGTCCCGCAGCGCCGCATGCAGCGCGCGGTTCAGCCGCTCGATCACCGGGCGCGGCGTGCCGGCGGTGGCGAAGAGCATGTTCCAGCCGGACATGCGCATGGCGGGCAGCCCGGCCTCTGCCGTGGTGGGCACGCCGGGCAGGGCCGCCGCACGCTCCGGCGTGCTGATGGCGAAGGCGCGGATGGAGCCGGCGCGGATCTGCTCCGCATTGTTGGTGGTCTGGTCGCAGCCCATGTCGAGCGTGCCGCCGACCAGGTCGTTCATCACCAGCGCATTGCCGCGATAGGGCACCAGCGTGACGGGGGTGCCGATGGAGGCCATGAGCAGCAGGCTGCAGAGATGGCTGGTGGAACCGACGCCGGCATTGCCGAGGTTGAGGCGCCGTCCCTCCCGCCGCACCGCCGCCACCATCTCCGCCAGGTTGGCGGCGGGGAAGTTGGGGCGGGCGATGATGGCCATCGGAACCTCGTTCACCAGGCCGATGGCTTCCAGCGCCAGCGGGTCGAAGCTGAGCTGCTTGTAGAGCGTCGGGATGGTGGCCTGGGCGAGGCTGCCGAAGAGGATGGTGTGGCCATCGGGCCGCGCCTGCGCCACGCGGGCCTGGCCGATGGAGCCGCCGGCGCCGGAGGCATTCTCCACCACGATGGTCTGGCCGAGATCGGCGCCGAGGGAGGGGGCGATCAGCCGCGCCACCACATCCGCGGGACCGCCCGGCGCGAAGCCCACCACCATGGAGATGGGACGCGTGGGATAGGCGGGCTGGGCGGCGGCGGTGCCGGCGGCCAGCAGCAGCCCGATGACGCCGCGCCATGCGGTCCTGACCATCCGAAGTCCCTCCCGTTTCGTTGCCGGGAAGGTTCGCAGCTATGGCGCTGGCTGCAAGGCAGAAAATTCACCGCATGGCGGGAACGGTTGCGTGAGGCGTCAGAGACCGTTTGAGAATGCCGGCGGCTGAGGATCCGCAGGGGATTTTTCGTCGCTGCCAGGAAGCGGACGCAGCCGATGCTGGTTGCATCGGCAAGTTCGCTGACGCCGCAGCGGCGGAAAAGACCCGCGGAGCCGACCCGTCCGGTGTTCTCAAATGGTCTCTCAGCCCCGACGCGCTCCCCGCAGCGCCAGCCAGCAGGCGCTGCCCGTCGCCGCCATGGTCAGCGCCGTTCCGATGCCCGCGCCGTATTCGACCAGCCCGACGATGAAGGTCATCAGCGCGCCGAAGCCCATCTGCAGCGCGCCGACCAGGGAGGAGGCGGTGCCCGCCAGCTGCGGCCGGGCGCTCAGCGCGCCGGCGATGGCGTTGGGCTGCGTCATGCCGTTGCCGACTCCGACGATCGCCATGGGCACGAAGAAGACCAGGATATGCGGCGGGAAGGCCAGCTGCCCCACCACCGCGCCGACGGACCCCGCGACGGTGATCAGCGTGCCGACGCTGAGCATGCGGAGGATGCCGAGCCGCTTGGACAGCACCCCCGCCAGCCAGTTGCCGGTGGCGAAGAAGACGGAAATGGCGGCGAAGCCGATGGCGAACTGCACCGGCGTGTAGCCCATGCCCTGGACCACCACATAGGGCGCGCCGCCGAGGAAGGCGAAGAAGACGCCCGTCGCGCAGGCCGTCAGCGCGGCATAGGCGCGGAAGACGGGAATGGACCACAGGCTGCGATAGGCCGCGAGGATGGCGAAGAGCCCCGGCAGCGGCTGCGGCGCCGGCAGGGTCTCCGGCAGGCGCTTCCAGCTGATCAGCGCCAGCGGCAGGCCGAAGGCCAGGCAGGCCCACATGCTGGCGCGCCAGCCCACCGTCTGGTCGAGGAAGCTGCCGAGGAGCGGCGCCAGCATGGGGGCGATGGTCATGCCCATGGTGACGTAGCCGAGGACGGAGGCGGCCTCGTCCCGCGTCCAGACGTCGCGGATGACGGCGCGGGCCAGCACGACGCCGGCGCAGGCGCCCATCGCCTGGAAGGCGCGCGCCACCACCAGCGACCCGATGCCCCCCGCCATGGCCGCGCCCAGCGAGGCGACGGCATAGAGCGCGAGCCCCCCCATCAGCAGCGGTCGCCGCCCGAAGCGGTCCGACAGCGGCCCGTAGATCAGCTGCCCGACGCCGACCGAGAGCAGGTAGAGCGTGACGGTCAGCTGCACCGCGGAGGTGGAGGCGCCGAAATCCCGCCCCATGGAGGGCAGCGAGGGCACCAGGATCTGCATGGTGAAGGGGCCGATCGCGATCATGGCGACCAGCAGCCAGATCGGCGGACGGGGCTTCTTCGCGGCCGTGGTCATACCAGCGGCACGACGGAGTGACCTGCGGCCGGCGAAGCCGGACGAGGCCGCGACGGGTGCCCATGCGCGTTGCTGCGCAACGTGCAGGGGGTCCCGGGATGCGGACCGCGGCCAGTGCCGCGAAGCCAAGCCCGCGGAGCGGGCGCCGGCGATTGAGGCATGAAAAAGAATACCAACGAGGCGCTGCAAGCGGCGGTTGGTATCAGGCCGGGCGCCGCGACCGGCGGCGGGGAGGGGGCGTGCTGGTTCACACGCCCAAGACTAGGCGTGCCCGCCACCCTGCACAGGGCCATTCCTTGCAGGTCGCCCCCGCGCGAGGCGGGAGGCGCGGAATCGTGAGCCCGCTACCAGCGCAACCCGGCCCGTGCGCTACCAGCGCAACCCGGCCCGTGCGCTACCAGCGCAACCCGGCCCGTGCGCTACCAGCGCAACCCGGTCCGTGCGCTACCAGCGCAACCCGGTCCGTGCGCTACCAGCGCAACCCCGTCAGCGCCGCGACCGGCGTGACACCCTCCGCCGCGGCCACGGCGGCCAGGCGGTCGGCCTCCGGCGTATCGCCATGCGCATGGGCCGCGAGGCCCGTCAGCGCCCAGACCGCATCGATCCCCGCGGCCTGCGCGCCGGCGAGGTCGGTATGCGGGCTGTCGCCGATGGCGACCAGGCGGGCGCGGTCGGCGATGCCCAGCGCCTCGATCACGGGGTCGTAGACGGCGGGGTCTGGCTTGCCGATCTCGATCGCCTTGGGCCCGCCCAGCGTGACATAGAGGTCGGCCAGCGCGCCGGCGCAGATGATGTGGCGGTCGCCCACCATCACATGGCGGTCCGGGTTCACGCAGACCATCGGCAGGCCGCGCGCGGCGCAGGGGGCGAGCTGCGCGGCATAGGCCTGCGCATCCTCCGCCCCGCGATCCGGGTCGGGGCCGGTGTTCAGCACGAAATCGGCCTGCGCCAGGTCATCCACGATGGTGACGCCGCTGTCCCGCACCACGGAGAGGTCGCGCTCCGGCCCAATATGGATGGCTCGCGTGCCGAGCGCGGCGAAGGCGGGCGTGTCGCGCCGTGCCAGATGCCGCCAGGCGATCTCGCCGGAGGTGACGATGGCGGTCCAGCTGGCGGGATCGAGACCCATGCCGGTGAGCAGGTCATGCACCACGAAGGACCGCCGCGGTGCGTTGGAGAGGAAGACGATCCGCTTGCCCTCGGCCGTCAGCCGCGCCAGCGCATCGGCCACGCCGGGATAGGGGCGGCGGCCATCATGCACCACGCCCCAGATATCGAGGATGAAGCCGTCATAGCGCGAAGCGAGGCTCCGCACGCCATCGAGGATGTTCATCGTGCGTCCACGCCCACGGCCTCGGCGACCGAGGAAAATCCTTCGCGCCGCAGGGCGGCAGCCAGTTCGCGCTTGATGCGGGGGATCAGCGCCGGCCCGTCATAGGCGAAGGCGGCGTAGAGCTGGACCAGGCTGGCGCCGGCCTTGATCTTCTCCAGCGCATCGGCGCCGGAGCCGACTCCGCCGCAGCCGATCAGCGTGAGGCGCCCCTGCGTGACCTTCGCCACGCGCTTCAGCAGCGCGGTCGCGGCCTCGCGCAGCGGCGGGCCGGAAAGCCCCCCCGCCTGAGACTTCAGCGCGGATCGCAGCGGCGCCGGGCGGGCGATGGTGGTGTTGGAGACGATGAGCCCGTCGATCCCATGCGCCAGCGCGGCCTCCACGATCGGCTCCACCGCGCCGGCGGAGAGGTCGGGCGCGATCTTCACCAGGATAGGCGGGCGGGGGCCGGGCGCCGCGGCGCGGGCCGCCGCGACCGCGGCCAGGATCTCCCGCAACTGCTGCTCCCCCTGCAGGTCGCGCAGCCCTGGCGTGTTGGGGGAGGAGACGTTGATCGCGACATAGCCGGCATGGGGGGCGACGGCGGTGTAGAGCGCGGGATAGTCGCGGAGCGGCGCCGCGCCTTCCTTGTTGATGGCGATGTTGCAGCCGAGCACGGCCGGGCGTGGGTTCGGCAGGTGGGCGAGCCGCGCCAGGAAGGGCGCGATGCCCGCATTGTTCATGCCCATGCGGTTGATCACCGCCCGGTCCTCCACCAGGCGGAACAGCCGCGGCTTCGGGTTGCCGAATTGCGGCTTGGGCGTGACGGACCCCGCCTCCACGAAGCCGAAGCCGAGGCGCATGAGCGGCGCGATGGCGACAGCCGACTTGTCGAAGCCGGCGGCCAGGCCGATCGGGTTGCGGAAGCGCAGGCCGAGCGCCTCCGTCGCCAGGATCGGATCGTCGGGCGAGCGGTCGGCGCCGGCGAGGCCGAAGCGGAGCGCGCGCAGCGCCAGGTCATGCGCGCGTTCAGGATCGATGCCGCGCATCAGCGGCATCAGCGTGGAGGCGATGCGGGGGGTCATTGCGGCGGCTTGTGCCCCGTCCTGCCCGGATTGGGAAGCGGCAAGCGCGCGCGGGGCTGCGCTGCGCCCCGCGTCATGGACAGCGCCGCGCCGGGCGGCCAGAAGGGCGGCTTCCGGAGCCCTGGGGGGGGAAGACGTGCGCGGTCCCGCGCTGATGTTCGGCGCGATCCTGCTGTTCGGCGTGCTCGACGCGAACAGCAAGCTGCTCTCCGGCGCGCATCCGCTGGCGCAGGTGCTGACGGTGCGCTTCGCCGTGCTGCTGCTGATCGTGCTGCTGCTGCGGCGCCTGGCGCCGGGGCTCATGGGCAGCCTTGCCACCCGCCACCCCCGGCTGAACGCGGCGCGGGCCGTTGTGATGCTGGGCAGTGCCTGCTTCTTCTTCCTGGCCTTCCGCGACCTGCCGCTGGTGGAGGGCTACCTCGTCTTCTTCACCGCGCCGCTGATCGTGCTGCTGGCCTCCGCCATCCTGCTGCGGGAGAGGGTGTCGGCGCTCGCCTGGGCCTGGTGCGCGGTCGGCTTCGGCGGCGTGGCGCTGGCGCTGGCGCCGGGTTTTTCCGGTGGCGTGGGGCGGGGACCGGTGATGGGGTATGTCTATGCCCTGCTCGGCACCGCCTGCTATTCGGCCGTCTTCATCCTCAACCGGCAGCTGCGGAACGAGGCCGGCATCGGCCGCGTGCTGTTCTGGCCGGCCCTGCTCGGCTTCCTGGTCATGACGCCCTTCGGCATCGCCGAATGGCAGCCGCCCACCGCGCTGGCGCTGGCGCAGATGCTGGGCGCGGGGGTGGCGGTGGCGGCGGCGACGGTGATGGTGGCGGAAGCCTTCCGCCACGCCCCGGCCGCGCGGCTCGCCCCCATCAGCTACACCGGCATGATCTGGTCCATCGCCTTCGATGCGCTGTTCTGGGGCCATGCGCCGGCGCTGGTCACGCTGGCCGGCGCGGGGCTGGTGGTGCTGGCCTGCGTGATGAGCGAGCGGGCGGCGCGGGGGTAGCCCTATCGCGGCATCACGTCGAAGACGAAGATGCGGGTGCGGTCATCCTCCGGCGCGAACCAGAAGCGCAGCCCGTTCGCGCCCTGCGCGGCGACCGCGAAGGGGTTCTGCGTCATCGGCAGGCCGCTCTCGGTCCAGTGCTCCACCGGCAGCTGGAAGACCGGGGCGCCGCGCGCCAGATCCACCAGCTCAACGCCTCCCAGCGCGAAGACCGGGCCTTGCGGCCCGCGCGGGCGATAGGCGTTGAGGCCGCTGCAGAGCGCGAGGCCCGGCCCGACCGAGTGGCAATCCTGGTAGTCGATGTAGTGGCTGGGGTTCGCCCGCCGCAGCGCCTCCGGCGCCGTGGCCAGGTTGGTCGGTCGGCCGGCGCCATCCAGCGGCCAGGCATAGAAGCGGCGCGACCCCCAGGAGACGCCGTGCAGCGTGGCGGAGGCACGGTCCATGACCAGCCCGCCCACATGGTCGCCGAAGCGGAAGACGGCCTCCGCCTGCATCGTCGCGGGATCGACGCGGTAGATGATGGACCGGCTGTTCGGCCGGTACTCCGCGACCGGTACCCAGAGATGGGTGCCGTCGAAATCGATGCCGCCGGGGTGGTAGATGCTGCCCTCGCCGAGCGTGACCGAGCGCAGCAGCCTGCCCTCCGCATCCACCTCGAAGAGGTGGCCGCGTCCCTCGCCAGGCGTGCGGTCCAGCCCGTCGCGCGGTTCCGGGAAGCGCTCCGTCCGCGTGATGATCTCGACCGAGGAGAGGTAGAAGCGGTCGCCGATCCGCGCCATGCCCTGGGGGTGGTGGGTCGGGAAGGCCAGCGGGATGACCCCCGCCGGCTGCCAGGCGGCGCCGCGGCTGAGCGCCGCGAGCCTGTCGGGGATGCCGCGTTCCTGCGCGGCGGCGGGGCCGGCGAGGGAGAGGGCCATCAAGGCGAGGCGGAGGATGCGCTGCATGGGCGCATCGGACACCCGCCGGCCCGCCGGCCGCAAGCGCCGCCCGATGACAAATCAGCGCGGCAGGAAGGGGTTGGTCCGCCGTTCCTCGCCGAAACTCGATCCCGGCCCATGGCCGCAGAGGAAGCGCATCTCGTCGCCCAGCGGCAGCAGCTTGGTGACGATGGAGCGGATCAGCGCCTCATGGTCGCCATAGGCGAAGTCGGTCCGGCCGATGGAGCCGCGGAACAGCACGTCGCCCACCACCGCAAAGCCCAGCGCGGTCGAGGTGAAGACCACATGCCCCGGCGCATGGCCCGGGCAGTGCCAGACATCGAAGGGCTGGCCGGCGATGGAGACGGTCTCCCCTTCCGTCAGCCAGCGATCGGGCGTCACGGTATCGAGGTCCGGGATGCCGTATTGCGCGCCCTGGGCGGGGATATTGGCCAGCAGCGGCGCATCGTCGCGGTGCGGGCCTTCCACCGGCACCGGGCTGCCCTGCTTCGCCTCCAGCGCTGTCTTGAGCGCGGCCGCGCCGCCGGCGTGGTCGAGATGGCCATGGGTGATCAGGATGCGGTCGATGGCGCAGCCCGCACGATCGATCGCGGCCAGGATGCGGGGGACATCGCCGCCGGGGTCGATCACCGTGCCGGTCGCGCTCTCCGCATCCCAGATCAGGGCGCAGTTCTGCTGGAAGGGGGTGACCTGGATCTGGGCGGCTTGCAGCTTGGGCATGAAGTCAGGCGTGCCGTGCCCGGCGCACGCCGTCAACCGTGATGCACGGGGTCGCGGGGTTCGCTGGCGATGCGGGCGAAGACGCGCCGCGCTTCCTCGGCGGAGGCCGCGCCCGGCGCGCCGGCGCGCACCTCGTCCCGGTTCCACATCCAGGACCGGGCGGGGTCCTCCAGCATGTCCCAGTCGGGGAAGCTGCGGAACGGCGCATCGCCGCACCAGAGCAGCGTCACGTCGATGTGGCGGTCATCGCGCAGGATGCGGCCGAAGGTGGCGGTCACCTTGGTGCGCGGGCCTTCCAGCATCTGCATGAAAAGGTCGTTGCGGCAGATCAGCGCGCCGGTGACGCCATCCTGCCGGTTGCGGCGCCGCGCCGACATCAGGATGTCGTCCAGCGTGTCGCCGCTGAAACCGAAGGGGCGGGAGGCGTAGATCAGCTGCATCAGGCGCATGGCCAAGTGGTCCGGACATTCGTCACCATTGTCACCATGAAGCGGCGCGGGCGGCCAGCCGTTCCCGAACGCCGACATCGCAATCAGCGGCGCCCGAACAGCTTCTCCAGCTCCGCCTTGCCCAGCCGCAACACGGTGGGGCGGCCATGGCTGCAGGTGGCGGCCCGCGGCGTCGCCTCCATCTGCCGGAGCAGCGCCGCCATCTCCGCCCCCTTCATGCGCCGCCCCGCGCGGATGGAGCCGTGGCAGGCGAGCCGTGCGACCGCGGCATCGAGCCTCGCTTCCAGCGCCAGCGCCTCATCCATCTCCGCCAGTTCGGCCGCGATGTCGCGCAACAGGGGCGCGGGTTCGGGATTGCCAAGCAAGGCGGGCAGGGCGCGGACCAGGATGGCGCCGGGGCCGAAGCCCTCGATCTCCAGCCCGAGCCGCCCGAGCTCCGCCGCGCGGTCCAGCAGCCGCGCCACATCCCGCGCCGGCAGTTCGACCACGGCCGGCAGCAGCAGCGGCTGGGCGCGGACGCCGCCTTCCACCAGCTGGGCGCGCAGTGCCTCATGCGTCAGGCGTTCATGCGCGGCGTGCTGGTCCACCAGCACCAGCGACCCGTCCGGCGCCTCCGCCAGGATGTAGGTGTCGAGGATCTGCGCCACCGGCCGGCCGAGCGGCCCGTCCTCCGGGAAGTCCGGGAGAGGCGCGGGCGGCGGCGGCGGCGCGAAGGCGATGGGGAGGGAGGGCGGACGGGGCGGCCTTGCCACCGGACCGGGCGGCGGGCGCCAGCCCGGGAAGACGGGGACGGGCGCCTCCGCGAAGCCGGCGGCCGGGGCGTAGACCGGCGTCGGGTCGTAGGAGGGCACGGCGACCGGCTCCACCCGCGAGGCATCGGCGAGCCCGTCCGGCGCCGCGCCCTGCGCACCGACCGCCAGCGCGCGGCGCAGCGCCGAGATCATCAGCCCGCGCACCCCGTCCGAATCGCGGAAGCGGAGTTCCGTCTTCATGGGGTGGACGTTCACATCCACCGCCTCCGGCGGCACGTCGAGGAACAGCGCCGCCACCGGGAAGCGCCGCGCCGGCACCAGGTCGCGGTAGGCGACGCGCAGCGCGGTCTTGAGCTGGGGGTCGCGCACCGGGCGGTTGTTGACGACGAGGTGCTGCGCCTCCCCGGTCGCGCGGTGATGCGTCGGCAGGCTGGCGAGGCCGGAAAGCGTGATGCCGTCCCGTTCCGCCTCCACCCCCACGGCGGCGGCGGCGAAATCGGCGCCGAGCAGGGCGGCGATGCGGCCCGCGCGGTCCGACGGCGCGAGGTTCAGCGCCGTGCGGCCATCCACGGTCACGCGGAAGCCGACCTGCGGCCAGGCCATGGCCAGGCGCTCCACGGCGGAGACGGCGGCCTCGGCCTCGCTGCGGGGCGATTTCAGGAAGGCGCGCCGGGCGGGGGTGGCGTAGAACAGGTCCCGCACCTCCACCCGCGTGCCGGGCGGGCCGGCGGCCGGCGCCACGGCGGATTTGCGACCGCCCTCCACCGTGATGGCATGGGCGGCGCCGCTGCCGCTGCGCGAGGTGAGCGTGAGCCGCGCCACCGCGCCGATGGAGGGAAGGGCCTCGCCGCGGAAGCCCAGCGTCGCGATGCGGAAGAGCGTCGCTTCCTCCGGCAGCTTGGAGGTGGCGTGGCGCTCGACCGCGAGCTCCAGGTCATCCGGCCCCATGCCGCCGCCGTCATCCTCCACCAGGATGCGGCCGATGCCGCCTTCCTCCAGGCTGACGGCGATGCGGGTGGCGCCGGCATCCAGCGCATTCTCCACCAGCTCCTTCACCGCCGCAGCCGGCCGCTCCACCACCTCGCCGGCGGCGATGCGGTTGGCGGTGGTCTCCGGCAGCAGGCGAATCCGGGGCGCGAGGGCCATGGCAGAGAGATGCGCCGGGCCGTCATTGCGGGCAAGGCCAACCGCTACGGGCGGCCCGCGCCCTCTAGCGGGCCGAGCGCGCGAAGGCGCGCCGCGCCCAGACCATCAGCGCGGCTTGGCGAAGCCGTGCAGGGCGCGAAGGCAAGCCGGCGGAGCCGGCGCCCGCCGTCTGAGGGCAGAAAAAATCAAGCCCTTCCGGCAAAGCCGGAAAGGGCCGCCGGGTCCACATGCAGCTTGCCCAGCGCCTGGCGCCAGAGCTGGTCGGGCTGTTCGCCGAACAGCAGCGCCTGGTCGGCCGGGACGTTCAGCCAGGCATTCTGCTGGATCTCGGATTCCAGCTGCCCCGGCCCCCAGCCGGCATAGCCCAGCGCGAGAAACCCCTGCTTCGGCCCGCCGCCGCCAGCGATCGCCTTCAGGATGTCGACGCTGGCGGTCAGCGCCACGTCGTCGCTGACGCGAAGGCTGCCCTCCGTCTCCCAATCGGCGCTGTGCAGCACGAAGCCGCGACCACCCTCCACCGGCCCGCCCGAGACCAGGCGGATCCTGCGCTGCGGCGGGATCGGGTCGAGACCCAGCTGCCCCAGGAGATCGTCGAAGGACAGGCCCTCCAGCGGCTTGTTCAGCACGATGCCCATCGCGCCCTCCGCCGAATGGGCGCAGAGGCAGATCACCGTGCGGGCGAAGCGCGGATCCTCCATCGACGGCATCGCGATCAGCAGCTGGCCGGCCAGGTAGCCTTCCTCCTCGATCGGGCCGAGGGCGATGGTCGGGCGGGTGGGTGCGCGGCGTGCCATGATGCGGAAAACATGGCGCCGGCCAGCCCGGCCCGCAAGCGCCACCTGGTTCATGCGCCGTCCATGGACGCCGCCCCCCCATCCGCCCTATGTCTCAACCGACAGAGGGAGAGTTCGACATGACGATCCAGGTTGGCGACAGCATTCCCGCCGTGAAGATCATGCAGGCGACTGCGGAGGGACCGAAGGAGGTCTCCACCGAGGAGCTGTTCGCCGGCAAGACGGTGGTGCTGTTCGGCGTCCCCGGCGCCTTCACCCCCACCTGCTCCGCCAAGCACCTGCCGGGCTTCGTGACCCAGGCGGCGGCGCTGAAGGCCAAGGGCGTCGACATGATCGCCTGCATGTCCGTCAACGACGCCTTCGTGATGCGCGCCTGGGGGAAGGACCAGGGGATCGTGGACGAGGTGACGCTGCTGGCCGATGGCTCGGCCGCGCTGACCAAGGCGATGGGGCTGGAGCTGGACCTGACGGCGCGGGGCCTCGGCGTGCGCAGCCAGCGCTTCGCGCTGGTCGCGAAGGACGGCAAGGTGACGCATATCGGCGTCGAAGCCGCCGGCGCCTTCGAGGTTTCCAAGGCGGAAGCCATCCTGGCGGTCCTCTGATGCCGCCGGCCGCCTATGCGTTGTTCGCCTGGCAGGCGGGGTGGGTCTTCACCCTCCGCAGCCTGCAGCTGGCGACGGACCCCGTGCAGGCGGCCTCCACCCTGACCGCCATGGTGGCGGAGAAGCAGAAGGCCTTCGCCGACGGCGCCATCGCCGCCGGCGCCGCCATGATGCAGGGCGCGCGGCCCGATCTGGTCGCCGCCGCCGCGCTGCGCCCGGCCCAGCGCCGGGTCGCCGCCAATATGCGGGCGCTCAAGAACCCCGGCTGACGACTGGCTTTCTGCGCCACGGCGCAGCCCCGGCACCCCGCCGGCCGATCACCCGTGCCTTCCGTGCCATCGGCCCATCGAGGAGTGCCCGCCTTGCGCATCAGCGCCGGCTGCGAGATCGCCTATGACTGCCCGCAGCCGACGCCGATGGCGCTGATGCTGCATGCCCATCCCTCCCGCGTGCAGGATTTGATCGGGCCGCAGGAGATGCGCTTCGACCCGCCGGTGCCGTCCCGCACCTATCACGACAGCTTCGGCAATTTCTGCACGCGCATCGTGGCGCCGGCCGGGCGCATCACCATTAGCACCAGCCTGCTGATCCAGGATAGCGGCCTGGTCGAGCCGACCCTGCCGGCGGCGCGCCAATGGCCGCCGGAACAGCTGCCGGATGAGATGCTGCTCTGGCTGCTGGGCAGCCGCTATTGCGACACGGACAGGCTCTCCGCCCTGGCCTGGACGCTGTTCGGCCAGGGGCCGACGGGCTGGGGGCGGGTGCAGGCGATCTGCGACTACGTCCACCGCCACATCGCCTTCGGCTACGAGCATGCCGATGCGACCCGATCCGCGAGCGAGGCGCATGCGGCGGGCCGCGGCGTCTGCCGGGACTATGCGCATCTCGCCGTCGCGCTGTGCCGGGCGGTGAACATCCCGGCGCGCTACTGCACGGGCTTCCTCGGCGACATGGGCACGCCGCCGCCCTATGGCCCGATGGATTTCGCCGCCTGGTTCGAGGTCTATCTGGACGACAGCTGGCACACCTTCGACGCCCGCAACAACACGCCGCGCATCGGCCGCATCCTGATGGCGCGCGGCCGGGATGCGACGGATGTCGCGATGGTGACGAGCTTCGGGCCCTGCACGCTGACGGGCTTCCGCGTCTTCACCGATGAGGTGACGTGAACCCCGTCGCCTGGATGGAGAACGCGGCCGGCGCCGGCGCGGTGCTGCTGGTCTGCGAGCATGCCAGCAACTGGATCCCGCCACGCCATGGTGACCTCGGCGTGTCGGCGGCCGACCGCCAGCGCCACATCGCCTGGGATATCGGCGCCGCTTCGCTGGCGCGCGGCCTGGCGCGGCGCCTGGATGCGCGGCTGGTGCTGTCGGGCGTGTCGCGCCTGGTCATCGACTGCAACCGGCCACTTGGCGCGCCCTCCTCCATCCCGCGGCGGAGCGAGGATACCGAGATCCCCGGCAATGCCGGGCTGACGGCGGCGGAGATCGCCTTCCGCCAGCGCGAATACGTCGAACCCTTCCGCGCGCTGGTGGCCGGTGCGATCGCCGCGCGGCGGCCGTCCCTGCTGGTCGGCGTGCACAGCTTCACGCCGGTCTTCCGCGGCGTGGCGCGGCCCTGGCATGCGGGCGTGCTCTACGCCGATGCGACGGCGCTGGGGGCGCGGCTGGTGGCCGGGCTGCGCGCCGACCCCGCGCTGGTGGTCGGCGACAATGAGCCCTATCGCATCGAGCCAGAGGAGGATTTCACCGTCCCCATCCATGGCGACGCCAACGGCATCCCCGCCGTGCTGCTGGAGGTGCGGCAGGATCTGCTGGCCGACGAGGCCGGCGCCGAGGCCTGGGCGGCGCGGCTGGCGCCGCTGCTGCGGATATGTGTTGCTTTTTAGCAACTAACCCGTTTTAGCCGATTATGCCGCTTATGCGCGTTTAGCACCGATTTCGCCGTGGTCCGGGCGCGGAGCAACCGGTGATCTGCAGAACATAGCGGAAACGCAGATCCCGGCGCCACCCCTTTCAGCGCTGCCCGTCCCACTTCGCAATCTCCTCCTGCCTGAGGCCGCCGACCCGCGCATGCGGCCGCCCGCCCGTCGTCATGGCCAGCGCGAAGAGGATCTCATCCGCCCGAGGCGCGTCCGGCACCAGGCAGGTGATGCCGTCGAAATGGCTGCGCACATAGGCGGCGTTGCGGTGGTGGATGGGCAGGTCGAGCATGGCGCCCATCGGCCCCACCTTGGTCATGGACGGCACGATGGACAGCGCCTGGCCGAGCAGCCCGCGCATCGCATAGCCGCCGGCGACATGCCACAGCGCGCCGTGTTCGAGTTCTCCCGCGCTGCCGACGATGCCGCCCTTGCCATAGGCCTCCACTCGTGAGGGATCGCCGCCGAGCCCGGCCAGCAGCTTCTCCGCCACCATGAGGCCGATCGGCTTCATCGCCTCCATCATCCACATCAACTCGGGCTCGAAGCGGCCGGCGAAGGGGTTGCGCAGCACGACGGCGCACCAGCCCTTGAGGATCGGCATCTCCAGCACCGGCCCGCCATCATGGCGCACCTCCTCCACGCAGAGCACGGTCTTGCGGATGACGAGGTCCTGGCTGCTCATGCGGGCGTCTCCAGCGCGAAAGGCCGGCCCAGGATGCGGCTGCGGCCCGCGAGGCGCAACGCGGCGGCGATGATGAGGCCGTCGCGCAGGAAGGCGGCGGCCGTGGCGGCGCCGGAATCGAGGGCGCGCGCGACCTCCTCCTCCGCCAGCGAGCCGACATCGGTGGTGACGAGGTGGGTGCCGAGATCGCTGTCGGGGTCGAGGGAATCGGCCGGCGCGCGCGTGACGGCGGGGCTGTCGCAATCCACCGCATTGGCGATGAGCGTCGCCGCCGCATCCGCCGCCGCGGCATCCCGCGCCAGCACCGTGACGGCATCCGCGATGCCGAGCGAGAAGGAGCGGCCGTGTCGGCCGGAGGTGGCGATGCCGCCCACGCCATCGCCACCGTGCAGCCGCAGCGCGCCGTCGAAACTGGCAAGGCGCGGATCGAGGGCGAGGCCGATGGCCAGGCTCTCGCCTGCCGCCGCGAAGACCGCGATGTCGCCGCCATTGTTGACGAAGGCGCGCGCCAGGCCTGGTGCCGCCGCGCGCATGGCGGCGAGGAGTTCATCCGCGACCGACCCCGCCACCGCCGCCATGGGGGTGATGAAGAGGCCGCGCGCGCCATAGGGCGCGCAGGCCGCGTGCATGCGGCGCGCGACGGGGCCCGCCGGCACGGCACCGACGGGCTGGCGCAGAAGCGGGAGTTCGCCGACCAGCGCCGGCAGGATCGAGGGAAAGCGCGCCAACGCCGCCTGCTCCGCCGCCGCGGCACCGCTGCCCCAGGCGCGCAGGACGACATCGATCGGCCCGTGGTTCAGGTGCAGCCGCCCATCGGCAAGCCGCGCGGCCTGCATGCTCAGCGCGGGAAGGGCCAGGGATTGGCCGCGTCCCAGCCCTGCACGCGCAGCCCATCGCCGAGCCCGCGCAGCAGCGTCTCCACCGGCACGACATCGCCCATATGCCCGCCGAGCCGCGCATAGAGGTCGCGCTTCAGGGTGAACTCGATCGGCGCGACCAGAGCAGGTGTGGGCACATGGCCGAAGCTGCCGCGCGGCATGCGCAGCACATCCGCCATGATGGTGATGCCGCCGCCCGGCCAGAGATAGACGGGCGCGCCGCCCATGGTGACGCGCACCTCGCCGGCGGCCACGGCGCGCGTCAGCAGCACGGGATTCGCCGTGACGCCGGCGCGCAAGGATCCACCGGCGCCCGCCATGAAGATGACGGAGCAGAGCGAGGGCTCGCAATTCTCCCCGATGCGCTCCACCACCTGGCGCACCGCCGGCGGCATCTCCGCCGGTTGCGGATTCAACTCGTCGTCGAGCACGCACCAGATAGCATCCTCGCCGGTGGTGGAGGTCATCAGCAGGCGCAGGCCGGGCCAGGCGATCTTCGGGTCGATGCTCTCGATGATGGCGAGCGGATCGGTGATGTCGGTGCCGCCCCAGCCCATGCCGGGCTGCGCCACCTGGAAGTAGCGCCCGGGGGTGGAACGGCGGCCGCGCACGCGGATGCCGGCGGCGCGCATGCCGAGCACCTTGCCCGCCTGGTGTTCGGTCAGCACGCCGGTGATGTGGTCATCGACCACGATCACCTCATCCACATGCCCGAGCCATTGCTGCGCGAAGATGCCGACCGCGGCGCTCCCGCATCCCACGCGCATGCGGCGCTCTGCCACGCCGTCCACGATCGGCGCCTGGCCGGCCTGCACGATGACGCTGTGGCCGCCATCGATGGTGAGTTCGACCGCCTCCGCCTCGCAGAGTGTCAGCAGCGTCTCGCAGGTGACGACGCCTTCCTTCTTGCTGCCGCCGGTCAGGTGCCGGACGCCGCCGAGCGAAAGCATCTGGGAGCCGTATTCGGCGGTGGTGACGTGGCCGACCTGCTCGCCCTTCACGCGCACGGCCGCGGCCTCGGGGCCGAGATGCCGGTCCGTGTCGATCTTCACCTTCACGCCGCAATAGCTGAACATGCCCTCCGTCACGACGGTGACGGTATCGACGCCCGCATGGGTCGCGCCCACGATGAAGGGGGCGGGCTTGTAGTCGGGATAGGTGGTGCCGCTGCCGACGCCGGTGATGAAGGCGCGCGCGGGATCGAGCAGCTTGCCGTCCCATTCGGCCTCCGCGAAGGCGACGACGGGGCCGCCGGCATCCACGACCTGCGCCAGGGCGAGCGCGGGATCGGTGCGGACCAGCATGCCATCCTGGTTGGCGTAGCGCGAACAGGCGCCGCTGCGGCCGGGGCGGATGCGGCAGAGAACGGGGCAGGCATCGCAGCGGATGATGCCGCCGTCTTCCGCCGCCCCGAACTTGCGGGAGCGCGCCTCGGCGGAGATGTGGTCGTCGCTCATCGCATCGCCTCCCACAGGCGGTGGGGCAGGACGGGCACGCGGTCGATCCGCACGCCCGTCGCATGGCGGATGGCGCCGAGGATGGCGGGCGCGGTCGGCACCAGGGCCGGCTCGCCGACGCCCTTGGCGCCATAGGGGCCCTCGGGTTCCGGATCCTCGATCAGGTGCACGCGGATGGGCGGCACGTCGCCCGCGGTCGGGATCAGGTAGTCGTGCAGGTTCTCCGTGCGGCCGGGGATGTATTCCTCCATCAGCGCCAGGCCGAGGCCCTGCGCGATGCCGCCATGGATCTGGCCGAGCACGAGGTCCGGATTGATCGCGCGGCCGACATCCTGCGCGGCGACGATCTCCTCAACCTTGACGGTGCCGAGCTGCGTGTCGACGCGCACCAGCGCGATCTGCGCGGCGAAGCCATAGGTGGCGTAGGGGATGCCCTGGCCATCGGCGTCGAGCGCCGTCGTCGGCGGGTCGTAGCGGCCCTCCGCGTCCAGGTCGGCGGGCAGGGCGGCGAGGTCGATGGTCCGCGCGGCGCCGACGCCATCGGTGACGGTGAGCGTGGTGCCGGTCAGCGACAGGCGCGCATCCTCCCCGGCATTGGCCAGCGCCAGGATGCGGGCGCGCAGCGCGCGGCCGGTTTCCATCGCGGCGCGACCACTGACGAAGGTCTGGCGGGATGCGCTGGTCTTGCCGGCGTCATGCGTCAGCGCCGTGTCGCCCAGCACGAAGTCGATGCTGTGAACGGGCAGGCCCAGCGCATCGGCAAAGATCTGCGCGATGACGGTGGTGCTGCCCTGGCCGATATCGACCGCGCCGTTGAACAGCGTGAGGCGCCCGTCGCGCGCCAGCACGGCCCGCATGCGGGACGGGTTGGACATGGAGGTATTGCCGCAGCCATACCACATGCAGGCGATGCCGGCGCCGAGGCGGTGGCGCGGATTGTCGGCGTTGTGCGCCTCGACCTTTGCCAGCATCGCATCCCATTCGGGCTTCAGCGCATCCAGGCAGTCGGGCAGGCCGGCCGAGGCCTGCAGCACCTGGCCGGAATGCGTGACGTCCCCGCGGCCGAGCGCGTTGCGCCGCCGGATCGCCCAGCGGTCGTGGCCCAGTTGCAGGGCCAGGTCATCGACCAGCGCCTCCGTCGCGATGGCGGCCTGCGGCACGCCGAAGCCGCGGAAGGCGCCGGAGGGCGGTTCGTTGGTGTGCACCGCCCGCGCCTGCGCGCGGACATGCGGCACGCGATAGGGGCCCGCGGCATGGACGGGCACGCGGTTGGCGACGGTCGGGCCCCAGCTGGCATAGGCGCCGGTGTTGAAATCGCCCTCCAGCGTATAGGCAAGGAAGTTGCCGTCGGCATCGGCGGACATCGTCGCGTGCATTTGCGCGGGGTGGCGCTTCGTCGAACTCGCCATGCTCTCCGTGCGGCTGTAGGTCACGCGCACAGGCCGGTTCACGCGTCGCGCCGCCACCGCGAGCAAGGGCTGCACGGAGACATCGAGCTTGCCGCCGAAGCCGCCACCGCAGGCGGAGGGGATGATGCGCACGGCGTCCTCGGCGATGCCGAGCACGCGCGCCACCTCCTCCCGGTCCATATAGGGCGCCTGGGTGCAGGCGATGATGTCCATGCCGTCCTCGCGCGGGATGGCGTGGCCGGCCTCGGGTTCGATATAGGCGTGCTCGACGAAGCTGGTGGTGAAGGCGCCCTCGGCGGTGGCGGCGGCCGTTGCATGCACGGCATCCGGATTGCCGCGGGCGAGGCGGCCCTGCACCAGGATGTTGCCGGGGGCATGGTCGTGCAGCAGGGGCGCACCCTCGGCCCGCGCGGCCTCGACGCCAATCAGCGCGGGAAGCGGCTGCCAGGTGATCGGCAGGTCGGCATCGCGCACCGCCTCCACCGCGCTGCGTTCGCCGACCAGGGCCAGCACGGCCTCGCCGCGATAGCGCACGAAACCGTCGGCCAGCACGGGCTGGTCCTTCAGCGCGGGCATGATGCCGAAGCCGTTGAGGCCGGGGACATCGGCGGCGGTGAGGATCGCGTGCAGGCCGTGGCGCGCACGGGCGGCGTCGATGTCGCCCAGCGTGAATCGCGCGCTGGCATGGGGCGACCGCACGACGCGCAGCCACAGCGCGTCAGCCGGCGTGGCATCGGCGCCGTAGCGTTCCGTGCCGAGCACCTTGGGCCAGCCATCCAGCCGCGCGAGGGAGGCTCCCACGGCCTCGCCCGCCGGCGCTTCCTGCTCGACCGGCGTGAAGCCCTGCGCGGCGGCCAGGACGGCCTCCACGATCTTCTGGTAGCCCGTGCAGCGGCAGAGGACGCCGCCGATGGCGTCCCGCACCGCCTGCGCATCGGGCACGGCGTCGCGCAGCAGCAGATCGGCCGCGGCCATGATCATGCCGGGGGTGCAGATGCCGCATTGCGCGGCAGCATGGGCGAGGAAGGCGGCGCGCAGGCGTGCCAGCACAGGGTGGTCAGCCTCGATCGTCGTGATCGCCGCCCCTTCCGCCTGCGCGGTCGGCACCAGGCAGGCGCAGGCCTGGGCGCCGTCGATCAGCACGGTGCAGGCGCCGCAATCCCCGGCCTCGCAGCCGACCTTGGTGCCGGTCAGGCCGAGGGATTCACGCAGCGTATCCGAGAGCGGCGCGAAAGGCGCCGCATCGGTGCTGGCGGGCGCGCCGTTCAGCGTGAAGGCGATCATTCGCCGAGATCCCAGAGCAGGTCGCGCAGCAGCCGCAGCGCGGCCTCGCGGCGATAGGCGCCGGAGGCGCGGATGTCGTCGATGGGCGAGAGGTGATCGAGATGCCGCGCTTCCGGCACCTTGTCCGCGTGATAGAGCGAGGTGCCACGCAGCTCCGCCTCCAGCCCCGGCAGGCGCTGTGCGGTGGCGGAACAGGCGCCGATGGCGAGCCGCGCCATCAGGATGCGGCCATTCTCGTCGATGTCGATGACGGCGGCGACCATGGCGATGGAGATGACGAGGTAGTGCCGCGCGCCGAGCTTGCGGAAGCCGCTGACGGCGCGGGGCAGCTTCGGGATGTGCAGCGCGACCGCGATCTCGTCCGGTGCCAGCGCCGTGGCGCGATAGCCCGTGAGGAAGTCCGCCACGGGCAGCATGCGCGTGCCGTCCCGCCCCGCAACCTCGACATGCGCGTTGAGCGCGAGAAGGTTGGGGATGCCGTCGCCGGCGGGGGAGGCGGTGACGAGGTTGCCGAGGAGGGTGCCGCGGTTCTGCACCTGCTGGCCGCCGACCTGCCGCGCCGCCTGGCGCAGCCCGTCGAACTGCCTGGGCAGGTCGGCGCGGGCGATGTCGGACCAGGTGACGAGGCAGCCGAGGCGCCAGCCATGCGCGGATTCGGTGACGCCGCGCAGGCCGGGGATGGCGGTGATGTCGAGCACATCCTTGTGCGTCGGGTCGCCCCAGGCGCGGCGGTTGGCGGCGGCGGGATAGATGTCCGTGGCACCGGCCAGGATCGCGACATCCTCGCCAGCGCGGATGGACAGCGCCTCGGTCAGCGTGGTCGGGCGGTGGTAGCGGATCATCGCGCCGTGCGCCTTGCCTCGGTGGCGGCCTCGTCCACGGCGCCGTCGCGCAGCACGACGCCCCACAGCGCCTCGGCCTGCGCCGCGCTGTAGGTGCCGCGCAACACGTCGCGCGCGACCAGCGCGGGGTCGCGCGTGAAGGGATCGCCATGGCCGCCGCCGCCTGGTGTCATCACCTCCACGCGGTCGCCTTCGCGCAGCAGCAATCCCTGGTCCTTCGAGAGATGCGGCGGGATGGTGGTGGTGCCGTCGCGATGCAGGCGCACGACATTCGGCGCGCCAGCCTGGCCGCCGCGCACGCCGGGCGGGCCGAAGCGGCCATGGTCCATCACGAAGCTCGCGCGGGCTTCGCCACGCAGCAATTCCACCTCGTAATGCACGCCGAAGCCGCCACGATGCGCGCCGGCGCCGCCCGAGCCTTCGTGGATCGCGAAGCGGCGGAAGAGGATGGGGTAGTACTGTTCCATCACCTCGACCGGCGCGGTCTTGCTGATGCCGATGGTGGAGCAGCCATTGGTCAGGCCATCCGCCTCCGCCGTGCCGCCATAGCCGCCGCCGGTGATCTGGTACATGACATAGCCGGCGTTGCGCGCGGGATCGAAGCCGCCGAGCGCGAAGTTGCCGGAGGTCCCGGCGGGCGCGGCCCAGATGTCGAGCGCGGGGGCGAGCGCCAGGAACACCGCTTCCGCCACGCGCTGCGAGACCTCCGCCGCGCAGCCGGAGACGGGGCGTGGATAGCGCGCATCGAGGAAGGTGCCCTCCGGCCGCTGCACGCGGATGGGCTCGAAGGTGCCGGCATTGATCGGCACATCGGGGAAGATGTGCTTCATCGCGAGATAGACGGCGGAACAGGTCGTGGCCCAGACGGAATTCATCGGGCCCTGGCAGGGTGGCGAGCTCTCCGAGAGGTCGAAGTGCAACTCGTCGCCCGTGCGCGTCACGGTCAGCGCGATGCGCAGCGGCTCGTTTACCACGCCGTCGGAATCGACGAAGGCCTCGGCGCTGTAGGTGCCCTCCGGGATGCGCCGGATCTCGGCGCGCATGCGATCCGCCGCGCGGTCGCGGATGCCGGCGATGGCGTCGCGCAGCGTGGCGAGGCCGTAGCGCGCCATCATCTCCCGCAGCCGCTGCTCGCCGACCAGCAGCGCGGCCGCCTGCGCCTTGATGTCGCCGATGCGCTGTTCGGCGACGCGGATGTTGGACTGGATGATGGAGAGGATCTCCCGGTCCAGCACGCCGCGCTTGAAGAGTTTCACGGGGGGCAGGCGCAGGCCTTCCTGCTCAACCTCCGTCGCATGGGCGGAGAAGCCACCGGGCACCATGCCGCCGATGTCCGGCCAATGGCCGGTGTTCTGCAGCCAGCAGAACAGCTCGCCGTCGACGAAGAAGGGCAGGGCGAAGCGCACATCCATGAGATGCGTGCCGCCGAGATAGGGATCGTTGACGATGTAGATGTCGCCAGGCTCGGGTGGCGCGACGGCGCCTTCCCGGATCAGCCGCACGAGGTGCGCCGCGGAATGCGCCATGGTGCCGACGAAGACGGGCAGGCCCAGTTCGCCCTGCGCGATCAGCGCGCCATCCTCGGCCGCGTAGATGCCGTCCGACCGGTCATCGGCCTCCGCGATGACCGGGGAGAAGGCCGCGCGCGAGAAGGCGATGTCCATCTCGTTGCAGACCTGCTGCAGGCCTGCCTGGATGACGGCGAGGGTGAGGGCATCCATCATGGCGTCACCCGGAGATTGCCGATGGCATCGACGATGGCGCGCGATCCCGGTTCCAGCACCGTGGTCGCATCGGCCTGCTGGATGATGGCGGGGCCGTGCAGCACCGCGCCCTCCGGCAGGCGTTCCCGCTGCCAGACCGTGGCGCGATGCCAGGCGCCCTCGGCGTAGAGATCGCGCTCACCCACACGCGCCGCCTCGACGCCACCGTTCCGCGCCCCGGGATCGAGCAGCGCGGAAAGCGGGAAGGACGGCCGCCTTCCGATGACCGTCGTCAGCAGGTTGACCAGCACGGCGCGGATCTCCGGCAGCTCCACGCGGAAGCGGGCGAAGTAGGCGGCCTCGAAGGCCTTCTGGATGTCCGTCAGTGCCATGTCGGCGCGCGGCAGCGCGACGCGGATCAGGTGGGTCTGCCCGCGGAACTGCATCTCCGCGCTGTGCAGCACGATGATGTCCTCGAGCGCCGGCGCATCGGCCTGGACCATCGCGACGCCGCGATCGCGCTGCGCGGCCAGCGTCGCGGCGATCTCGGCTTCGGGAACCTCGAACAGCCCGCGATTGATGGTGTTGACGAAATCCTGGCGGAGATCGGCGACCAGGCAGCCCAGCGCATTGGTCAGGCCGGGGCGGGCCGGGACCAGCACCTCCGGGATGCCGATCTCCCGCGCCAGCGCCACCGCATGCAACGGCCCTGCGCCACCGAAGGCGAAGAGGCAGAAATCGCGGGGATCATGCCCCTTGGAGAGCGAGACCAGGCGGATCGCGCCCGTCATATGGACATTGCCGAGCCGGATCACCGCCTCCGCCGCCTGCTCCACACTCATGCCGAGCGGCCGCGCCAGGTCGCGGTCGAAGATTTCCCTGATGCTGTCGAGGGACACCGCATCCTTCACCGCCAGCAGCCGCGCGGGATCGAGCCTCCCCAGGATGATGTTGGCATCCGTAATGGTGGGGCGCGTGCCGCCCCGGCCGTAGCAGATCGGCCCCGGCGTGCTGCCCGCGCTTTCCGGCCCGACGCGCAGCATGCCCGCGCGATCGAGGCTCGCGATGGAGCCACCACCGGCGCCGACCGTGCGCACATCCACCATCGGCAGGTGGATCGGCAGGCCATAGGCGATGGAGAGCTCGGCCGAAACCTCCGGCACGCCGCCCGCGATCAGCGCCACATCGGTGGAGGTGCCGCCCATGTCGTAGGTGATGGCGTTGCGCAGCCCCGTCTGCGCCAGCGTCGCCGCGGCCGCCATCACGCCGGAAGCGGGGCCGGACATCACGGTCTTGGCCGCGTCGCGCGACACCAGGCGGGCGGAGACGGTGCCGCCATTGCCGTTCATGACTAGCAGGTCGCGCCGGTGGCCGCGGGCCGCCAGCTGTTCCTGCAGCCGCGTGACGTAGCGGTCCAGCACCGGCTGCACCGCGGCATTCACGGAGGCCGTGGTGCCGCGCTCATATTCGCGGAACTCCGAGAGCAGCTCATGTCCCAGCGTGACATGCCCGTTGGGCCAGATCGCGCGCGCAATCTCCCCCGCGCGGCGTTCATGCGCGGGGTTGGCGTAGGCGTGGAGGAAGTGGATCACCAGGGATTCACAGCCCGCCGCGAGCAGCGCGCGCACCTCCCGTTCGACCGCCGCTTCATCCAGCGGCGTGACGACGGCGCCGCGCGCATCCATGCGCTCCGCCACCTCCCGCCGCAGCTCCCGCGGCACAAGGGGTTCGAAGGTCCCCTTCAACCCATAGGGGTTCGGCCGCGTGCGGCGGCCCAGTTCCAGCACGTCCCGGAAGCCCTGCGTCGTCACCAGCCCGACCTTGGCGAGTTTCCGTTCCAGCACGGCATTCGTCGTGGCCGTGGTGCCGTGGATGATGAGGTCGAGCATGGCAGGGGTGGCGCCGCCGGCCTCGATCGCGGCGAGCACGCCATCGGCCTGGTTGGCGATGGTGGTCGGCACCTTGGCGAGATGGATGCGGCCATCGGCGCCGCGCAGCAGCAGGTCGGTGAAGGTGCCGCCCACATCGATGCCCGCGACTACACCGTCAGCCATGTCGCCCGCACCTGCTCGTCATTCTCCAACGCGTCCATCGTGCCGGTCCAGCGGATCTCGCCGCGCTCGATCACCAGCGCGCGGTCGGCGACGGCGGCGGCGAAGTCGAGGCTCTGTTCGGAGAGCAGCACCGCGATGCCCTCATCCTTCATGCGCAGCACGGCTTCGGCCATCTGCTCGACGATGACGGGCGCCAGGCCCTCGCTGGGTTCGTCGAGCAGCACGGCATCGGGGTTGCCCATCAGCGTGCGGGCGATGGTCAGCATCTGCTGTTCGCCGCCCGACATGGCGCTGGCACGGCGGCCGCGCATCTCCGCGAGGTTCGGGAAGAAGGACCACAGGCGTTCCGGCGTCCAGGGCGCACGGCCGCCGCGCGCGGGGCGGCGCCCCACTTCCAGGTTCTCCGCCACGGTCAGGTCCGTGAAGATGCGCCGATCCTCCGGCACATAGCCGAGGCCGAGCCGCGCGACCTGGTAGGGCGCCCATCCCGTGATGTCCTGCCCCGCGAAGCGAAGGCGCCCGGCGCGGGCTGGCAACAGGCCCATGATGGCCTTCATCGTCGTGGACTTGCCCGCACCGTTGCGCCCCATCAGCGCCGCGACCTCGCCGCGCATCAGCGTGAGATCGACGCCGAACAGCACCTCGGCAGGCCCATAGCCCGCCTTGAGGCCCGAAACCTCCAGCACCGCCTCAGCCATGGGCGGCCCGCCTGGCGCGGAGCGCAGCCTTGTGGCCGCTGGTGCCGAGATAGACGCGCTGCACTTCCGGATTGGCGCGCACCTCCTCCGGCGTGCCTTCCGCAATCACCTCGCCCCGCACCAGCACCAGGATGCGGTCGGCATGGGCGAAGACGGCGTCCATGTCGTGTTCCGTGAACAGCACGCCGATGCCGCCACCGCGGGCGATGTCGGCTGTCAGTTGCATGAGCGCCGCCCTTTCGCGGGGCGCCATCCCGGCGGTCGGCTCATCCATCAGCAGCAGCCGCGGCGCTGCGGCGAGCGCGATGGCAAGCTCCACGCGCTTCACGTCGCCATAGGCGAGTTCGCCGATCGGGCGATCCGCCTCGCCTTCCATGCCGACGCGCGCCAGCAGCGCGAGGGCGTCGTCCCGATAGAGTCGCGCGGCGTCCGCCACCATGTCCCGCGTGCGGCCGTGATGCGCGATCAGCGCCATCTGGACATTACCGACGACGGACATGGAGAGGAAGGTCTGCGCGACCTGGAAGGTGCGCCCCACGCCCATGCGGCAGACCTGGCGCGGCGGCTGGCCGGTGATGTCCTGGCCCGCGAGGACGACGCGCCCGGTATCGGGTCGCAACTGGCCGCCCACCATGTTGAAGGTGGTGGATTTGCCGGCGCCGTTGGGGCCGATGATGGCCAGCATCTCCCCGGCCGAGAGCGCGAAGGTCACGTCGCGCGCGGCGACGACCCCGCCGAAGGCCTTGTTCAGCCCTTCCACCGCCAGCAGCGTCATGCGCGCCAGCCCGCGAAGGCGCCGGCCAGGCCGCGTGGGAAGACCAGCACCAGCGCGATGATGGAAGCGCCCAGAAGGAACCGCCAGAAATCCGTCAGCGGCATGAAGATGTCCTTGATGGTGTGGAAGGCCGCGGCCCCCGCGACCGCCCCCATCACCGTCTGGATGCCGCCCAGCAGGATCATCGCCAGGAAATCGACGGAGAGCGGGATGGCCAGCAGCGTCGGGTCGATGGAGCCCTTGGAGAAGGCGTAGAGCCCGCCCGCGAGACCGGCCGCGCCGCCGGCGAGCGTGAAGGCCAGCCAGCGATGGGTGCGGACATCGATGCCGATCGCATCCGCGCGCTGTTCCGAATCCCGCGCCGCCCGCAGCGTCGCGCCGAAGGGGGCATAGACGACGCGCCGCAGCGCGATGATGGCGAGGATGGCGCAGGCCGCGACGACGTAGTGGTAGACCTGCCGCGATGCCGCCCAGGCGCTGGGCCAGACGCCGACCACGCCATTGTCGCCGCCCGTCACCTCCACCCATTGGAAGCAGACGGCATAGGCGATCTGCGCGAAGGCCAGCGTCAGCATCGCCAGGTAGATGCCGGACAGGCGCACGACGAAGAAGCCGAAGAGTGCGGCGAAGAGGCCGCCCGCGATGGGCGCTGCCAGCAGCGCCGGCTCCATGGGCAGCCCGCCCTTCGTCACCAGCAGCCCCGCCGCATAGGCGCCCAACCCGAAATAGGCGGCATGGCCGAAGCTGACGATGCCGCCATTGCCGACGAGGAAGTTGAGCGAGAAGGCGGCGAGGGCGAAGATCAGCACCTCCGTCGCCACCTTCACGGTATAGGCGTCGCCGAAGACCGGTACGGCAAGCATGGCGGCGATGGCGAGGCCCGCGATCAGTTTCTCCACGCGCCCGAAGCCGCGAACCGCAAGGATGCCTTCCGGCAGCGCGGCGCGGCCGGCGGCGGCTTCCGGGCGGCCAAGCAGCCCCCAGGGCTTCACCACCAGCACCGCCGCCATCAGCAGGAAGACCAGCACCAGCGTGATCTTCGGGAAGACCAGCACGCCGAAGGCCTGCAACTGCCCGATCAGCACGGCGGCGAGGAAGGCGCCCGGCACGCTGCCCATGCCGCCGATCACCGTCACCACGAAGGCCTCTGTGATGATGGAGAGGTCCATCTGGGATGAAGCGGAGACGCGGGGAATCTGCAGCGCGCCGCCAAGCCCGGCCAGCGCGGCGCCGAGGAAGAGCGTGCCGGTGAAGAGCATCGCCTGGTTGACGCCGAGCGCGCCCACCATCTCCCGGTCCCGTGTCGCGGCGCGGATCAGGATGCCGAAGCGCGTGCGGTGCATCAGCAGCCAGAGCAGGCCGAGCACTGCGGGACCGATGACGATCAGGAACAGCTCATAGGCCGGGAAGCGCTGGCCCAATATCTCCACGCCATGCCGCAGCCCCGGCGCGCGCGGCCCGGGGATGTCGACCGGCCCCCAGATCTTCAGCACGGCATCCTGCACCATCAGCACGACGCCGAAGGTGGCCAGCAGCTGGAACAGTTCCGGCACCTTGTAGAGCCGGCGCAGCAGCAGCAATTCCATGAGCACGCCGAGCACGCCGACCGCGATGGCGGATATCAGGACGCCGGTGAAGAACAGCGTGGGCGATCGGTCGATCTCCAGCAGCCAGGGAACGACCGTGACGGCGATATAGGCGCCCAGCATGTAGAAGCTGCCATGCGCGAAGTTGACGATGCGCGTGACGCCGAAGACGAGGGTCAGCCCCGAGGCGATGATGAACAGCGCGGAGGCGCTGGCCAGTCCCGACAGGGACTGGACCACGATGAAGCCGACATCCATGCGCCGTCAGCCGCGCCTTGCGGCGCGAACCTCGGCTTCCGGGAACAGGTAGTCCGCGCCATCGGCGTATCGCGCATTGCGCATCGCGCCCTGGCGGCCGCGCAGCACCGTCTCCCCCACCCAGGTGCCCATGGTGCCCTGCTGGTCGAGCGCGCGCATGGTGACGTTGCCCACGACGGTGTCCGTGCGGAGATCTTTGAAGGCTTCCACGAGCACTTCGCTGTCGAGCGAATTGGCCTTGTTCAGCAAATTCGCCACCACCTGGGCGGTGACGTAGCCCAGCAGCGATCCCTTGCGCGGCGTGTCGTTGAAGCGGGCGCGATAGGCGTCGATATAGGCCTTGTGGGGGCCATCGGTGATCTGTTCCCAGGGATAGCCGGTGACGATCCATCCCTCCGGCGTCTCGTCGCCCAGCGGGATCAGGTATTCGGGCTCCCCGGTCAGCATGCTGAGAACGAAGCGGCGCTCGAACAGGCCACGCGTGTTGCCCTCTCGCACGAAGGCGGTCAGGTCCGGTCCGAACAGCACGTTGAAGATGCCATCGGGCCGCGCCTGCGCCAGCGCGCCGACCGTGGCACCTGCATCCACGCGGCCGAGGGCCGGATACTGCTCCGCCACGATCTCCGCGCCCGGGATGCTGGCGGTGATCAGGCGCTTGAAGTTGGCGGCGGCGGATTGCCCGTATTCGTAGTTCGGCGCGACGATCGCCCAGCGGCGCGTGGTGCGGCCGCGCGCGGCTTCCGTCAGCATGCGCGTCTGCATGTAGGTGCTGGGCCGGAGCCGCCAGGTGTAGCGGTTGCCCTGCGCCATGGTCAGCGCGTCCGTCAGCGGCTCCGTCGCCAGGAACAGCTTCTTCCGCTGGTTCGCGAGGTCCGAGACGGCCAGCCCGACATTGGAGAGGAAGGTGCCGGCCAGGAAGGCGCAGCCCTCCCGCGTCAGCAGATCCTCCGCCACGCGCACCGCGTCGCCGGGCGTCGATCCATCATCGCGGAAGACGAATTCGAGGGGGCGTCCGCCCATGACGCCGCCGGCGCGATTGATGCCGTCCACCGCCAGCTGGATGGCGTTGCGGTAGGGGACGGAGAAGGCGGCCATGCGGGCGTAGGAGTTGAGTTCCCCGACCTTCACCGGCGCGCCCTGCGCCGCGCTGCCCCTCGCGCCGATCAGCGCCGCCGTCGCGATGGCGGAGCCCGCCGCCAGGCCCGCGCGTCGGGTGAAGGAAATGCCAGCCATGCCAAGCCCCCATCGGTTCACTCGGGCGGAGCATCGCGCGGGGGCGGGGCAGCCGTCCAGACGCTTCCGCGGCCGGGTATGGCGGCGTGGCGCCTGCCGCTGCATGGTGCGGCACCAATCTCGAGAGGAATGACCCGATGCTGCGCAACTTGCTGCTGGGCGCCTGCCTGGCCCTGACGGGAATCGGCGCGGCTGCCGCGGGCCCGAGCTTCGATGCGGTGAAGGCGCGCGGCAGCGTGGTCTGCGGCGTGAACCAGGGCGTCGCCGGCTTCTCCGCTCCCGACAGCCGGGGCGAGTATCGCGGCCTCGACGCCGATTTCTGCCGCGCGCTGGCGGCGGCGATCTTCGGTGATCCCACCAAGGTACGCTTCGTCGCCACCTCCTCCCAGAACCGCTTCACCATGCTGCAATCGGGCGAGATCGACGTGCTGGCGCGCAACGCCACGCAGACGCTGGTGCGCGACACCTCGCTCGGCCTCAATATGGCGGGGGTGAATTTCTATGACGGCCAGGGCTTCCTGGTGCGGCGCTCCTCCGGCGTCACCGCCGCGCGGCAGCTGGATGGCGCAACGGTCTGCATCCAGCCCGGCACGACGAGCGAGCTGAACATCGCGGACTATTTCCGCGCCAACAACATCCGCTTCACGCCCGTGCTGATCGAGCGGCCGGACGAATTCGTCGCCGCCTATGCCGCGGGGCGCTGCGACGCCATGACGCAGGATGCGAGCCAGCTCGCCTCCTACCGCGCCACCGCGCTGCAGAACCCGCAGGACCATGTCCTGCTGCCGGAGCGCATCAGCAAGGAACCGCTCGGCCCGATGGTCCGGCATGGCGACGACCAGTGGTTCGACGTGGTGAAGTGGGTGCTGGCCGGGCTGATCGAGGCGGAGGAGCAGGACATCACCCAGGCGAATGTGGAGGCACGGCTGCGCGACCCGAACCCGGGCGTGCAGCGCATGCTGGGCGTGACCGCGGGCTTCGGCCGGGCGCTGGGGCTGGAGGAGCGCTGGCTGTTCAACGCCATCAAGGCGGTCGGCAATTACGGGGAGAGCTTCGAGAGGCACCTCGGCTCCGGCAGCCCGATCGGCCTGCCGCGCGGGCTCAATGACCTCTGGACCCGCGGCGGGCTGATGTACGCGCTGCCGCTGCGCTGAGAAGCCGGGGAGGGGATGCGGCAACGCATCCCCGTTCTGGGGGCTTGATGCATCGAGGGGTAAGGTATAAGAATGGGGCATGAATACCGCCCGCCCCTTGCCGACGCCCCGCGTGGACTATGCCGCCCGCGACTACTGGGCCGGCACCATCAAGATGGGTCTGTCCAAGTTCTTCATCCTGCGCGTCCTGCATGACGGGCCGATGCATGGCTACGACGTCGCCCGGGCCGTGGAACGGACCACGGGCGGTTGCTGCTCCCCCACCGAGGGCACGATCTACCCGGTGCTGCGGGAGTTCGAGGCCGGTGGCTTCGTCACCGCGGTGGAGGAGGTGGTGGGTGGCCGGCAGCGCCGCGTCTATGCCCTGACGGATGCCGGCCGCGGCGCCTTCCGCGTGGCGCTGGATGCCTGGATGGAAGCGACGGCCGCGCTGCAGGATACGGGCCGCGCCTTCGCCGCCGCGGATCGCGCCCGGGCCGCCCGGGACGGGTGCTGCGAATGACGTCCTTTTCCTTGGCCTCATACATCAACCCTCTATGCATCAGGGGTGCCCTGCCATGACCCTTCCCGCCGCGATCATCGGGGCCGGCCCGGTCGGCCTGGCGGCCGCCGCGCAACTGCTGGCCCGTGGGCTCACGCCGCTGGTGCTGGAAGCGGGCCCGGATGTGGGCCATGCCGTCCGCGCCTGGGGCCATGTGCGGATGTTCTCGCCCTGGCGCTTCAACACGGACCCCACCGCCCGCGCCCTGCTCGAAGCCGAGGGCTGGTCCGCGCCGGATCCGGAGACCTTCCCGACCGGGGCGGAGCTGGTCGCCCGCTACCTCGAACCGCTGGCCGCCACCGCCGCGCTGCGCGGCCACATCCGGACCGGCGCGCGGGTCGTCGGCATCGCCAGGCGCGACCTCGGGAAGCTGCATGACGGCGCCGGGCGGGATGCCGTGCCCTTCGTGCTGCATGTGGAGACCGCGGAAGGCATCGAGCCGGTCGAGGCCGCGGCCGTCATCGACTGCTCCGGCACCTGGCACGCCCCGAACCCCGCCGGCAGCCACGGCATGGCCGCGCCGGGGGAGGTCGCGCAGGCCGGGCGCATCGCCTACGGGATCCCCGATGCCTTGGGCGCGGCGCGGGCGGCGCATGCCGGCGCGACCACGCTGGTCGTGGGCGCCGGCCATTCCGCGATGAATGCGGTGCTGGATTTGGTGGCGCTGGCGCGCGAGGCGCCGGGCACGCGCATCCTCTGGGCCTTCCGCCGACCGCTCGGCGCCGTCAGCTTCGGCGGCGGCGCGCGGGATGGGCTGTCGCAACGCGGCGCGCTGGGCGCGCGGGCGCAGGCGCTGGTCGAATCCGGCGCGGTGACGGCGCTCGCCCCTTTCCTGATCGACCGCATCGCGGAAAGCGACGGCGCGCTGGCCGTCACCGGGCGGCAGGATGGCCGCGCCACCACCATCCGCGCGGACCGGATGATCGTCGCCACCGGCTTCCGGCCGGACCTGTCCTTCCTGCGGGAGATCCGCCTCGGCCTCGACCCGGCCGTGGAGGCGACGCCCGCGCTGGCGCCGCTGATCGACCCCAACCTGCATAGCTGCGGCACCGTGCGCCCGCATGGGGAGGCGGAGTTGCGCCACCCCGAAGCCGGCTTCTGGATCGCAGGCATGAAGAGCTATGGCCGCGCGCCGACCTTCCTGCTGGCGACGGGGCATGAGCAGGTGCGCTCCATCGCCGCGCACCTCGCCGGCGATGCGGAGGGAGCGCGCCGCGTCGAACTCGTCCTGCCCGAGACCGGCGTGTGTTCCACGGATCGCGCGCCCGCGGCCGCCGCCTGCTGCACGCCGGAGACGCCGCAGGGCGTCTGCTGCGATGCGAAGCCGGCGCTGGCCGCGACGGCGCCCTGCTGCGGGCCGGCGGTGCCAGCTTCGCGCGGCGCCTGCGGCCGCTGAGGTCATCCCTTGCCGTCCGACCAATACGCCGTATCGGCGGCGCGGCAGGTCGAGCCGCGGCTGCTGCCCGTCATCCTGGCGCTCGGCGCGACGCAGGTGATCGGCTACGGGACGCTCTACTACGCCTTCGCGATCCTCGTCCCCGCGGTGGCAAGGGAGTTCGCGGCCTCGACCACGACGCTCTACGCCGTCTTCTCGGTCGGCCTCCTGGCCGGCGGGCTGGCCGCGCCGCAACTCGGCGCCTGGATGGACCGCCACGGTGCGCCGCGGATCATGGCGGCAGGCAGCCTGGTGACGGCCATGCTCGTCGCCGGGCTGGCCGCCGCGCCCAGCCTTCCCGTCTTCGCCGCCCTCGTCATCGCCATCGAGGTGGTCGGCGTCGCCGTGCTCTACGACGCTGCCTTCGCGACACTCGCCTTCCTCGGCCGGGCAGGGGCGCGTCGCGCCATCACCCATCTGACGCTGATCGCGGGCTTCGCCTCCACGCTGTTCTGGCCGCTCACCGGCTGGGCGGTGGAGGCGGTGGGCTGGCGCGCCACCTACGGCATCTTCGCCGCGCTGCACCTGCTGGTCGCGCTGCCGCTGCATGGCTGGATCGCGACGCGCCCGCGCCATCCCGGCGCCGACGGCCCGGCGGAAGCGACGCGCCTGCAGGCCGGGGCGCCGCTGACGGGCAGGGCCGCCCGCGAGGCGTTCTGGTCGGTGGCGGCGAGCTTCGCCTTGACGGGCGTCCTTACCGCCGCGCTGACGGTCCATCTCGTGCCGGTTCTGCAGGCGCTCGAACTCGGTGCCGCCGCCTATCTGGTCGCCATGCTGATGGGGCCGGCGCAGGTGCTGATCAGGCTGGTGGATGCGCTGTTCTGGCGCGGCCTGCATCCGCTGACGGTCGCGCTGGTCTCCGCTGCCGCTTTGCCGGCCGCCATCCTGGTGCTGGTCCTGCCGGTCGACCCTGTCGCCGCCGGCGCCGCCTTCGCGGTCCTGTTCGGGCTCGGGGCGGGCCTGTCGAGCATCGTGCGCGGCAGCGTGCCGCTCGCCCTCTTCGGCGCGGCGGGCTATGGCGCGCGGCTCGGGCAGCTCGCTGCCATCCGCACCATGCTCGGAGCCGGCGCCCCGTTCCTGTTCGCCGCCGGGCTCGAGGCCTTCGGCGCCACCACGGCACTGGTCGCGGCGCTGCTGGTGGGCCTGGCGGCGCTGCTGCCGCTCGGGCTTCTGCACCGGCGGGTCGTGGAGGGGCCGCGCATGGCCGGAGCCGCAACCACAGGACCAACTGAATGACCGTCGCACCTGCCTCGCCGCGCCGCCTGTCCTTCCTTGATCGCTGGCTCACCTTCTGGATCTTCGCGGCGATGGCGCTCGGCGTGGTCCTGGGGACCGTCGTGCCGGGCCTGCCGGCGGCGCTGGAGTCGCTCTCCGTCGGCGGCACCAACATCCCGATCGCGATCGGGCTGGTGCTGATGATGTTCCCGCCGCTGGCGCGCGTGCGCTACGAGGCGCTGCCGCGGGTCTTCGCCGATCGCCGCGTGCTGCTGCTGTCGCTGGTGCAGAACTGGGTGATCGGGCCGGTGCTGATGTTCGCCCTGGCCGTCATCTTCCTGCGCGACCAGCCGGAATACATGACGGGGCTGATCCTGATCGGGCTCGCCCGCTGCATCGCCATGGTGCTGGTCTGGAACCAGCTGGCGCGGGGCGACAGCCAGTATGTCGCGGGTCTCGTCGCCTTCAACAGCATCTTCCAGCTGGTCTTCTTCGGCGCCTATGCCTGGTTCTTCCTGTCGGTCCTGCCCCCCTGGCTGGGGCTGGAAGGGCGCGTCGTGCAGGTGCCCTTCGCCACCATCGCCGGCGCCGTGCTGCTCTATCTCGGCCTGCCCTTCGCGGCGGGGTTCCTCACGCGGCGCAGCCTCGTCGCCCGGCATGGCGAGGATTGGTATCGCGAGCGGTTCCTGCCGCGCATCGCGCCCGTCACGCTGGCGGCGCTGCTCTTCACCATCGTCGCGATGTTCGTGCTGAAGGGGGGCGAGGTGCTGCGCCTGCCGCTGGATGCGCTGCGCATCGCGGTGCCGCTGGCGATCTACTTTCTCGTGATGTTCCTCGTCTCCTTCTGGATGGGGAAGCTGATCGAGACCGACTACCCGCGCACCACCGCCATCGCCTTCACCGCCGCGTCGAACAATTTCGAACTGGCCATCGCGGTGGCGATCGCCGCCTTCGGCCTGGCCTCGCCGGTTGCCTTCGCGACCGTGATCGGGCCGCTGGTGGAGGTGCCGGTGCTGATCCTGCTGGTCGGCGTGGCGCTGCGACTCGGGCGGCGGTGGTTTCCCGGCAGCCTGCCGGCATGATCGACGTCCTGGTCATCGGCGGCGGCCAGGCCGGGCTCGCCGCCGGCTACTTCCTGCGCCGCACCGGCTTGGCCTTCGTCATCCTCGATGCGGGGGCGGCGCCGGGCGGCGCCTGGCGGCATGGCTGGGACTCGCTGACGCTCTTCTCCCCCGCGCAGCATTCCTCCCTGCCGGGCTGGCCCATGCCGGTGCCGCCGGGCGGGGGCTATCCCGCCCGCGATGCGGTCATCGACTACCTCTCCGCCTATGAGGCCCGCTACGCGCTGCCCGTGCGCCGCCCCGTCCGCATCACCGCGCTGCGGCGCGGCGCGGATTGCCTGGTGGCCGAGACGGACGAGGGCGAGAGCCTCCCCGCCCGCGCGGTGATCAGCGCGACGGGCACATGGAGCCACGCCGTCATCCCCGCCATCCCGGGGTGGGATGCCTTTGCCGGCACGCAGATCCATTCCGCGCAGTACCGGCGGCCGGAAGCATTCGCGGGGCTTTCCGTGCTGGTCGTCGGCGGCGGCAATTCCGGCGCGCAGATCCTGGCGGAGGTCTCCCGCCACGCCGCCCGCGCGACCTGGGTGACGGAGCGCGAACCGAGCTTCCTGCCCGACGACGTCGATGGCCGCGTGCTGTTCGAACGCGCCACCGCGCGGTGGGAGGCAGAGCGCGCCGGCCTGCCGCCGCCGGCGCAACGGGGCGGGCTTGGCAGCATCGTGATGGTGCCGCCGGTCAGGGAGGCCCGCGCACGCGGCGTGCTGCGAAGCCTGCCACCCTTCGCGCGGCTCGAGGCCGGTGGCGCGGTCTGGGCGGATGGCCGGCGCGTGGCGGCCGACGCGATCATCTGGTGCACCGGCTTCCGCCCGGCGCTGGACCACCTGGCACCGCTCGGGCTGGCGGATGCGGAGGGCCGGATCGCGGTCGGCGCGGAGGGCCAGGCGCCCGGGGAACCCCGGCTCTGGCTGCTGGGCTATGGCGACTGGACGGGCATGGCCTCCGCCACCCTGGCCGGCATCACCCGCGCGGCGCGCGGGGCCGTGGCGGCGGCGGCGAGGGCCTAACCCGCCTCCACCCGCGCCCGGGTCGCCAGCACATCGGCGCGTTCGTTCATCACGTCGCCGGCGTGGCCGCGGACCCATTTCCACTCGATGTCATGCGGCTTGGCCGCGGCCAGCAGGCGCTGCCAGAGCGGGTAGTTCGCCACCGGCTCCTTCGCCGCATTCTTCCAGTTGTTGCGGATCCAGCCCTTGATCCAGCGCTCCATGCCGTTGCGGACATATTCGCTGTCGGTGTGCAGCACCACGCGGCAGGGACGCTTCAGCGCCTCCAGCGCCGCGCAGGCGGCGGTCAGCTCCATCCGGTTGTTGGTGGTGGCGGGATCGTGGCCGGTCAGCTCCTTCTCCGTCTCCCCGAATTTCAGGATGGCGGCCCAGCCGCCCGGGCCCGGATTCGGCTTGCAGCCGCCATCGGTCCAGATCTCGACCAGCGGCCGGTCGTCAGAGTCCGAGGGCACCGGCGGTCTCGGCCTGCGCGAAGAAGCGCAGTTTCTTGAGGTATTCCAAGGGATCCTTCCGGGTCACCAGCGCATCGGCCGGCGTATGCGTCCAGTCATAGAGGCGGGTCAGCAGGAAGCGGATGGCAGCACCCCGGCAGAGCACCGGCAGCGCGCCGCGTTCGGCGGCGGATAGCGGCCGCACGCCTTCATAGGCCGTCAGCAGGGCGCGGGCCTTGGTGACGTTGAACATGCCATCGGCCTCGAAGCACCAGGCGTTCAGGCAGACGGCGACGTCATAGGCCAGCAGGTCCGTGCAGGCGAAGTAGAAGTCGATCAGGCCGGAGACGCGCGGCCGCCCCGCGGCATCGTCGAGGAAGAAGACGTTGTCGGGGAACAGGTCCGCATGGATTTGGCCGACCGGCAGCGCGCCCGGCGCCGGCCAGGCGGCCAGGATGCCGGCGAGGTGGCCGTCCAGTTCCGCCACCAGCCCCGGCGAGACCTCGTCGCCGCGGTCGCGGCAGCCTTCCAGCAGCGGCGCCCAGCCCTTGGGCCCGAGCGCATTCGGCCGGACCTGCGGGAAATCCCCGCTGGCATCATGCAGCTGCGCCAGCGCCTGGCCGAGCGGCGCCAGATGGTCCGGCCGCACGCGGCGCGGCCAGACGCCTTCCAGGAAGGTGCAGATGGCGGCGGGGCGCCCCGCCAGTTCCCGCAGCGATTCGCCGTCCCGCCCACGCACCGGCACGGGGCAGGCGAGGCCGCGCGCCGCCAGATGGTCCATCAGGCCGAGGAAATAGGGCAGTTCCGTCGGGTCGACGCGCTTCTCGTAGAGCGTCAGCACATAGTCGCCGCGCTCGGTGCGCAACGCGTAGTTGGAGTTCTCCACCCCCTCGGCGATGCCACGGAAGGCGACCAATCCGCCGATGTCATAATCCGCCAGGAAGGCGCGCAGCGCCTCGTCCGAGACCTCGGTATAGACAGCCATCGAAGGGGACTATTCCGCCGCCAGCCCGGCGGGCAGGCGGAACACCACCTTCTCCTCCGCCACCACCACCTCCTCCACCGCCAGCGTGAAGCGGGTGGCGAGCTTGGCCAGCACTTCCTCCACCAGAACCTCCGGCGCGCTGGCGCCGGCCGTGAGGCCGATGGTGGTGCAGCCATCGGCGATGGCGGGGTCGAGTGCCGCACCGCGCTGCACCAGCACGGACCGCGCCGCGCCGGCCCGCTTGGCGACTTCCGCGAGGCGGACGGAATTGCTGCTGTTCGGCGCGCCGACGACGATCACCAGCTCCGCCCCCTTGGCCGCGATCGCCTTCACGGCCGCCTGGCGGTTGGTGGTGGCGTAGCAGATGTCCTCCTTCGCCGGGCCCGCGATATCGGGGAAGCGGCGCTGGAGGATGGCGACGATCCCCGCCGTGTCATCGACGGAGAGCGTGGTCTGCGTGGTGTAGGCCAGCGGCAGGTCGCCCGGCGGCTGCACCGTCTCCGCATGCGCGGCATCCTCCACCAGCGTCACCGCGCCGGGGGGGAGCTGGCCCATGGTGCCGATCACCTCCGGATGACCGGCATGGCCGATCAGCAGGATGTGGCGGCCGCGGGCGAAATGTCGTTCGGCCTCCCGGTGCACCTTGGAGACGAGCGGGCAGGTGGCGTCGAGGGCGAAGAGGTTCCGCTTCGCCGCCGCTTCCGGCACCGCCTTCGGCACGCCATGGGCGGAGAAGACGACGGGGCGGCCGTCATCGGGGATCTCGTCCAGCTCCTCCACGAAGACCGCGCCCTGGCGTTCCAGGCTTTCCACCACGAAGCGGTTGTGGACGATCTCATGCCGGACATAGACGGGCGCGCCATGGCGGCGCAGCGCCTCCTCGACGATCTTGATGGCGCGGTCCACGCCGGCGCAGAAGCCGCGCGGGCCGGCCAGCAATACGTTCAGCCGGGGCTTCGTCTCATCGGGCATCGGGGCTTCGGCGTCTCGGCTGCTGGCGGTGTGGCGGGATGGGCCCGCGGGGGTGGTCTGGCGCCGCCCGCGATGCGATAGACGCAGCGGGTGGCGCGGCGCCACCTTACCGGCCGCGGGGACGGGTTCAAAGGGGGAGTGCTCCGGCATGTCGAAGCCAGGGTTCCGGTCCAGGGTGGCCCACAGGGGGGCGGTGTGTGCGGCGGCGCTGGCGCTGCCGGTGGCGCTGGCGGCCTGCAGCGGCGGCAGCGGCGCAACGGCCGGTGACGTGCTGACCACCAGCCAGGCACCCTGCCCGCGGATCACGATCCTGGCCGATGGCGCGGACCTGACCCAGTACCTGCCGGGCTCGGTGCCGGACCTGACGACCATGGTGCTGGATGCACGCATCAGCGGCTTTGATGCGGTCTGCGACTATGCGTCACGCAACCGGCGTGAGCTGGATGTGCGGGTCACCCCGCGCTTCCAGGTCGAACGCGGCCCGGCAGCCCGGGGCGGCAGCCTCGAGATGCCGTGGTTCATCGCCCTGTCCGATGCCGCCGACACCGATGTGTTGGAGCGCAACGTCTATGTCGCGCGCGCGACCCCGGCGTCCAACCAGACCCGCGTGAACACGACCGGCCAGGCGGCGCGGCTGCGCCTGCCGATCGGCGACGGCGTCTCCGCCGCCAACTATGTGGTGCGCATCAGCTTCCAGCTGACGCCCGACCAGCTGGCGCAGAACCGCCGCCGCGGCCCGCGCTGAGGCGGGGCGCGGCGGCGGAGGGGTTCAACCCTCCCGCTGCTTCCGCGCCGCCAGCGCCGCCGGGCGGCTGACGCAGGCATCGAGCCAGGCCTTGACCCTCGGGAAGGGGCCGAAATCGAAGCCGTTCGACCAGGCGCCGTAGAGGACCGCCGCCAGGTTGCAGTCGGCGATGGTGTAGGTGCCGCCCAGCAGCCAGGGGCCGCCCTTGGCAAGATGCCCCTCCAGCACCGCGAGTCGCGCGGCCACGCCCTCGGCGCCGGCCTTGGCGGCGGCCGGGTCGCGCTGGTCGGCCGGCTTCAGATAGGTGTTGTAGGCCCATTGCCCGGCCGAGGGCTCGACCTCCGTCGCCGCCCAGAAGCTCCATTGCAGGACGCGGGCGGCATCGTCGCCGGCCGGCATCAGCGGCGCGCCGGCCTTGGCGGCGATGTGCAGGTTGATGGCCAGGCTCTCGAACAGCGTGAGGTCGCCATCGGTGAGCGCGGGAATCTTGCCGTTCGGGTTCACCGCCGAGATGGCGTCCTTCAGCCCGGGGCCGAAGCCGACCGGGATGACCTCATAGGGCAGGCCGGCTTCCTCGGCGGCCCAGATGCAGCGGAAGGCGCGGCTGCGCGCGATGCCATGGATCTTCAGCATGATCGCTCTCCTCTCCCCGTGGGGTTGGGGAAGGGTTTGCTCCGCTTCGCGCGTCGCGACAACCGGGGCGGCTATTCCTCCCCGGGCCCGCGGCGGCGCAGCCCGGGATAGGGCGTGCCATCCTTGCGCGTGTACATGGCGGGCTGCCCATGCGCGGGGGAGAGCATGTCGATGTCGGGATAGACGGCGCCATCGCCCTCGATCCGCGTGCCGATCTCCAGCACCAGAACATCCTGGTCCGTGTGGTTGCGGAGGTGGTGGCCATCCGGGTCGCCGGCCTTGAAGCCGGCGGCTTCCCCGGCGCGCAGCACCTCCTCCCCCGCATCGGTCGCCAGCGTGACCTCGCCGGACAGGACGAAGACGAATTCGTCGGACAGCGTCTGCCAGTGGCGCTGGCTGGACCAGGCGCCGGGCGGCAGGCGGAGCAGGTTGACGCCGAACTGCGTCAGCCCCGCGGCGTCGCCCAGCTTCGTGCGCGACCGCGCCAGGCAGGGGGTGTGGTAGGGCGGGGGGTAGAAGGTGCCCGCCACCGCGGGAAGGGTGGCGGGGTCGATGCGCCGGGCCATGCCGAGGGCTCCTCCTGATTGGGGGAGCATCACAGCATGGCCCGGAGCGTTTTTGTCAGTGGTGGTGGCCGCCGCCTGCCGGGCCGCGGGCGCCGGCGGATTCGACGGCCAGCTGCACCTGCACCTCGCCCGCCCTTTCGAAGACCAGCGTCACGGGAACGCGTTCCCCCTGCCGCAGCGGCGCGGTCAGGCCGATCAGCATGAGGTGGAAGCCGCCCGGGCGCAGTTGCACCTCGCCGCCGGCCGGCACCTCGATGCCCGGCACGGGGCGCATGCGCATCACGCCGTTGTCGTTGATGTGGGTGTGCAGCTCCACCGTGCGGGCGATGCCGGCCCGCGCCGCCACCAGCCGGTCGGCGGTGGCGCCGGCGTTGCGCAGCGTCATGAAGCCGGCGCCGGTGCCGCCCTGGCCCGCGGCGCGGGTCCAGGGGGCGTTCACCGTCACGCCGGACTGCTGCTGCGCCGCGGCCATGCCGGGGACGAGCAGGGTCACCGCGCCGATCACGGCGCGGCGGGTCAGGATGCTCATGGCGTGCTCCTCAGCCCAGCAGGTCGAGCGTGAGGGAGTTCACGCCGGCCCTTCCCTCGATACGGCCCGCGAGTCGCGCCAGGTTGGCGGCGATGCGCGCACCCGCGACGGGGTCGCCGGTGGTGCAGGTGGAATTGGCGATGGTCAGCGCGCGCTGCATGGCCATGCGTTCCTCCGGCGTGGCGTGCACCATCGCGGCTTCCAGCGCCTGGCGGGCGGGCTCCAGCGCGCCGTCGCAGACGGCGGTCAGGTGGGCTTCCATCGCTTCCGCATCGCAGGCGGAAGCGGGGCGGGCGACGAGGCTGGCGGCACCGGCGGCAAGGGCGGCCAGCGGCAGCAGGCGGCGGGTCTGGTCCATGGTCATCGATCCCTTCAGCGCGGCGTCAGGCGGACGGCCGGGGCGGGCATGCGGTAGTCGGTCACGCGGCGGCCGGGTTCGGGAATCTCGGTCCAGGCCGCCTGCTTGCCATCGGGGCAATCCTGCACGACGGGAATGTAGAGCAGTTCGCCCGCGCGGTCCGGCAGGCGCATGCGCACGATGAACTCATCGTAATGGGCATCCTCGAGCCTGCCACCCTCCCAGATCACTTCGGCGATCGGGACCGCGGCGCCATGGGCGGAGGGCGCAGCGGCGCCGGCGCGGGGCACGGTGCGCAGCGTCCAGCCCGCCTTGGGCATGGGGCGCGCTTCCGTCACGCCTTCGGGCAGGCGGACGGTGACGCGGATGGTGGGGGCGCCTTCGCAGCCATGCGGCACGCGGAAGACGCCGCGATAGGTGGAGTTCGGCGCGGCCTGCTGGACTTCCAGCGTGACATGGGCCTTGGCCGGGGCGGGCAGGGTCGCGAGCAGGCCGAGCGCGGCGGCCGCGATGATCGAACGGGACATGATGGGTGTTTCCTGGAGCCGTGGTGACAGGCCGTCCCCAGGGGGAGCGGCGCGCGATGACGGGTTCAGGAGGTCGGCGGTGCCCGTGGCGGCGGCTGGCAGCGCGGCGGGGGCGCCGGGCTGGGCGTGGAAGGCGGTGCGGGCGGGCTGGCCTGCACCAGCAGCATCGGCGCCACCAGGCTGACCGGCGGCGGCGGCAGGGCCACCGCGGCCGGGCCGGCGCAGGCCGGGCAGATGACGGCGGGCGGATGCGCGGGGCTCGGCTGGGCCGGATCCGCGCCCTCCTCGGCCGCCGGCATCGCGATCCGTTGGATGCCGTCCGGCGTGCAGATCTCGAGGTGCAGCAGCGCCTCGGGCGAGGCCATGCGCAGGCAATGGCCGAACGCCGTGCCCCACTGCAGCAGCAGCAGGATGGTCAGCAGGCGGATCAGGGCGGGGCGCAGGCGCACGCTGGTCCCATACATCGCGGGCCCCCAAAACGGAAGCGGCGCGCACCCCCGGGGGATGCGCGCCGCCCTCTCAGGCCCCTTCCAGGGCTGCCGGGCTATTCGCGGCGGACGCCGACGAACTGCAGCAGCAGCTGGAAGATGTTGACGAAGTTCAGGTAGAGGCCGAGCGCGTCGAAGACGCTGCGCTTGCCGGCTTCTTCCGTGCCTTCGGCATAGGCGTATTCCAGGTAGTCCGCCTTGATCCGCTGCGTGTCGTAGGCGGTGAGGCCGACGAAGACCACCACGCCGATCACGCTGATCGCGAAGTGCAGGGCGGAGCTCTGCAGGAACATGTTCACGAGGCCCGCGATGATGATGCCGATCAGGCCCATCATCATGAAGCTGCCCATGCGGGTCAGGTCCGCCTTGGTCGTGTAGCCGTAGAGGCTGACCGCGCCGAACATCGCCGCCGTGATGAAGAAGGTCGAGGCGATGGAGGCGCCCGTGTAGATCGCGAAGATGTTGGACATCGACGCGCCCATCACGGCGCAGAAGACCCAGAACAGCGCCTGCGCCGTCGTCTTACTCATCCGGTTGATGCCGAAGCTCAGCACCAGGATGAAGGCGAGGGGCGCGAACATCGCGATCCAGCCCAGCATCGTCGGCACGGTGGCGATGCCACGCGGCGTGCGGACGACCTGGTAGAACAGCGCGGCCACATCGGGGTTCGAGGCGATCAGGTAGGCCACGATGCCCGTCACCAGGAGGCCGGAGGCCATCCAGTTGTAGACGCGCAGCATGTAGCTCCGCAGCCCTTCATCGAGCTGCGCCTGGTCGACGGCCGCGGACCGCCCGAAGGGCTGGGTCCAGGCCGACGCGCCCGTCTGGAAGCGGTTGTCGGGACCGAAAGCCATGGTTGCCATATCTCCTGCGGGACGAGGGTGAGAGCCGCCCCGGCATGCGCCATCATATGGAGTTTTCGTAATCCAGATCAACCGGGGAGACGCCGCCTGCCGCAGCCTCGGCGCCCTTCCGCTGTAAAATCTGGTAACGGAGCCGGCTTACAGCCCGCTTACGGTGGGTTCAAGCGCCCGTCACGCGGCGCCCTGGACCCAGTAGCCCTGGTGCGGCACCGCACCCTCCGCCTCCAGCGCCGGGCCCACCACCTCGACCGATTCCGCCGCCGTCGCCAGCACCGCCCGGCAGGAGAGGTTGAGGCCCGCCGTATGCGGCTGGGCATTTCTCAAATGCAGGATGGCGGCGGCGGAGAGGCCGTACACCACGCGCCCGATGCCGGTGTAGAAGATGGCGGAGGCGCACATGGAGCAGGGCTCGCCCGAGGAATAGATGGTGGCCGCCCGGAGCGTCGCGCGCGGGATGCCGGCGGCGATGACGGCCTGGCAGGCGTTCATCTCGCTGTGGGCCAGGGTGCCGCCGCCCCCCGTGCCCTGGGTGGAGAGCCCTTCCGCCAGGATGGTGCCGTCGGCGGCGACCACCACGGCGGAGAAGGGGCGGTCGCCCCGCGCCCGCGCCTTTCCGGCGAGGGCGAAGGCGTGACGGAGGCGGGCGGCGTCGGTGTCGGAGAGTGGCGTGTCCATTCCCCGATGAAGCCCGAGCGCTACTCGTTCCGCAACAGCGGCGCCGGCCGCGCCCGCAGCGCCAGCGCCGTGCCGATATAGCCCAGCGCCAGCGTCAGCAGGATGCAGCCCGCGACGGTCACCGCCAGCGTGCCCGGCAGGAAGGTCCAGGGCGCGTTCATCACGAAGCGCATGACGGCCCAGGACGCGGCGGAGCCCGCCGCCGCCGCCAGCAGACCCGCCACCAGGCCGAGCAGCCCGAATTCCACCAGCCAGGCGCCGCGGATCTGCCGCCGGGTCGCGCCGATGGTCTTCAGGATCACCGCATCGCGCACCCGCGCCCGCTGCCCGGCCGCGACCGCCCCCGCCAGCACCAGCATCCCCGCCAGCAGCGTGACGGAGGAGGTGGCCTGCAGCGCGACCCCGACGCGGGACAGCAGCGCCGTCACGGCCTCCAGCGCATCCCGCACGCGGATGCCGGAGACGTTGGGCAGCGCATCGGTGATGGCGCGCAGCACCGCGACCTCCTGCGCCTCCGCCGCCCGTACCGTTGCGATATGCGTGTGCGGCGCGGCGGAGAGCAGGCCGGGGGAGGTGACCATGACGTAGTTGATGCCAAGCCCGCGCCACTGGATCTCCCTGAGGCTCGCGATGCGCAGGTCGATGTCGCGGCCCAGCACGTTCACGGTCAGGGTGGCGCCGATGCCGATGCCCCAGCCGCGGGCGATATTGGCGTCGAAGCTGACCAGGGGCGGGCCGCTGTAGTCGGCGGGCCACCACTGGCCTTCCACCAGGCGCGTGCCCTCCGGCGGCGTCGCGGCATAGGTCAGGCCGCGATCGCCCCGCAGCGCCCAGCGCGTCTCCTCCGTGGCGTTCACCTGCTCGGCCGGCGTACCGTTCACGGCAACGACCCTTGCCCGCAGCGAGGGCACGCGCTGGACATCGTCCACGCCCTGCTGGGCGCGGGCCAGGCGGTCGAATTCCTCCGCCTGGTCGTTCTGGATGTCGATGAAGAAGAAGCTCGGCGCGGAGCGCGGCAGCTGCTCGGCCAGCTGGGCGCGGAGATTGCCCTCGATCGTCGCGATGGCGGCGAGAGTCGTGAGCCCGATGCCGAGCGCCACCAGCATGGTCGGCGTCGGCGCACCGGGGCGGTGGAGGTTGGCGAGGCCGAGTCGCCAGGCCGGGCGGCGGATGTGCCGCAGCGAGCGCGCGAAGCGCATGAGGCCGGTGGCGCCGAGACGGAAGAGCAGCAGCGTCACGGCGGCGCCGCCGCAGAAGCCGAGCGCGAATTTCGGCTGCTCCGCCGTGCCCACCACCAGCGCCACCAGCGCGATGGCGGCCAGCAGATTGGCCAGCAGGATGGGGCGCGACGGCCAGCCGGGATTGGCGGTGACGAGATCCCGGAAAAGCGCGGCGCCCGGGATGCGCTGCGCGCGCCCGAGCGGCCAGAGCGCGAAGGCCAGCGCCGTCAGCAGGCCGTAGAGCGCGGCGAGGCCGAGCGCGCCCGGGTAGAAGCCGAGTCGCGGCGGCACCGGCAGCGCGCCGGCGAGGGCCTGCGCCGCCAGCCAGGTCACGGCCGTGCCGGCCGCCAGCCCGATCGCGATGCCGATCGCCGCCAGAACCAGCACCTGGATCAGGTAGGTCGCGAGGATGGTGCCCGACGGCGCACCGAGGCAGCGGAGCGTCGCGATGGTGCGGCCGCGCGCCTCCAGCCAGGCGCGCACGCCGGTCGCGACGCCGATGCCGCCCACCAGCAGGGCGGTCAGGCCCGCCAGCGTCAGGAAGGCCGCGGCGCGGTCGAGGAAGCGGTTCACCCCGGGCTCAGCCTGGTCCGAATAGCGGACGCGCCAGCCGCCATCCCCCACCGCCGCCTGCCAGGCGCGGCCGAAGGCGCGGGCATCGGTGCCGGGCGGCAGCAAAGCGCGGGTGTCGTAGTTCACCAGCGACCCCGGCTGTACCAGGGCGGTGGCGGGCAGGGAATCCGCCAGGATCAGCGCGCGCGGGCCGAGCACGGCGGGGCTCGCCACGCGGTCCGGTTCCTGCGCGATGGTGCCCACGAAGGTGAAGCTGGCCTCGCCGATCCGCACGGCCTCGCCGGGCTGGATGCCGAGGCGATCGACGACCGAGGCCTCCAGCGCCACCGCCGGGCGGCCATCACGCGCGGCGAGCGTCGCGCCGGTGACGGTGGAGAATTCCCCGATCAGCGGCCAGGCGGCATCCACGGCCTTGAGCTCGACCAGGCTGCGCTCCCCGTTGGGCGCGACGGCCATGGCGCGCATCTCCACCACTTCCGACACGCGGGCGCCGCGGCCGGTGGCCCAGGCCAGGGCTTCGGGCGAGAGCGGGCGATAGGCGACGCGCACCTCGACATCGCCGCCCAGCAGCCGGGCGCCATCAGCGGCGAGGCCGGCCTTCGTGGCGGATTGCAGCGTGCCGACGGCGGTGATCGCAGCGACACCCAACGCAAGGCAGGCGAGGACGATGCGCAGGGAGGAGAAGCCGCCCCGCAACTCACGGCGCGCCAGGCGGAAACCCTGGCGGAGATGGGTCAGCACGGCGCGCTACTCCGCCGCCATGCGCAGGCCATTGCCGCTGTCATCGGTGATGCGGCCATCCTCCATCCGCACCTGCCGGCCGCAGCGCTCCGCCAGCGCCGGGTCATGGGTGATGAGGATGAGGGTGGTGCCGAGCCGCTCCCGCAGCCCGAAGAGGAGATCCATCACGACGGAGCCGGTGGCGCGGTCGAGGTTCCCGGTCGGCTCATCGGCCAGGATCAGGCGCGGCTCCGCCACCACGGCGCGGGCCAGCGCCACGCGCTGCTGCTCGCCGCCCGACATCTGGCCGGGGTAGTGGTCCAGCCGATGGCCGAGCCCCACATCCTTCAGCGCGGCCGCCGCGCGGTCGAAGGCATCCCGCCTGCCGGCAAATTCCAGCGGCACCGCCACATTCTCCAGCGCCGACATGGTGGGGATGAGGTGGAAGGCCTGGAAGACGATCCCCACCTCGTCGCGACGGAAGCGGGCGAGGGAGTCCTCGTCCATGCCCTTCAGGTCGTGCCCGGCGACCGAGAGGGACCCCGCGGTGGGGCGCTCCAGCCCCGCCAGCAGCATGAGGAGCGATGTCTTGCCTGACCCCGAGGGACCGACGATGCCCACCGCCTCTCCCGCGCCGACGCTGAGGTCGACGCCGCGCAGCACGGGCACGGGGCCGGAAGCGGCGGCCGCGGTGAAGACGAGTCCGGTGGCGGCGACCAGCTTCTGGGGGTCTGACATGAAGTCCTCGCAAGGTTTGGCCGGATATGGGCGCCGCGCTGCGCTGCAAAAGGCCATTCTGGGTTGCGGAGTGTTGCTGTCCGGTGCGCCTGCGCTAGCACAGGGCCAGGAAATCCGCCTGCTGATGCTGGGGGACAGCATCACCGCCGGCTACGGCCTGGCGCGGGGGGAGGGCCCGCCGGCGCGGATCGAGGCCCTGCTGCGGGCGAAGGGCCGCAACGTCCGCGTGCTGGATGCCGGCGTCTCCGGCGACACCACGGCGGGCGGCAGGGCGCGGCTGGAATGGGCGCTGGCGGACCGGCCGCATGCCGTGATCGTGGCGCTGGGTGGCAATGACGGGCTGCGCGGGCTGACGCCCACACAGATGCGGGGAAACCTGGTCGCGATCCTCGATACCCTGGCGCGGCGGAACCTGCCCGTGCTGCTGGCGGGCATGCTGGCGCCGCCCAACCTCGGCGCCGATTACGGGCGCGAATTCGCCGCCGTGTTCAGCGACCTGGCGCGGGATCGTCCCGACATCGTGTTCTACCCCTTCCTGCTGGATGGCATCGCCGGCGAGCCCGCGCTCAACCAGCCCGACCGCATCCACCCCAACCCCCGCGGCGCCCAATTGCTGGCGGAGCGCATCCTTCCTGCCATCGAAACGCTACTGGACCGGGTGCGGCCTTTACCCGCAGGGTAGGTGACCGCCCGAGAACGCCGGCGGCTGAGGATTCGCGAGGGATTTTTTGTCCCTGGCAGGAAGCGGGCGCCGCCGATGCTGGTTGCATCGGCAAGTCCGCTGACGAACCAGGGGCGGAAAAGCCCAGCGAAGCCGACCCGGCGGTGTTCTTGGGCGGTCACTTCGTCGCCCCGGATTCGGAGCGCCTGCCGATGCCGCGTCTCTTCGTCGCCCTCTCCCTCCCCTCCCTGGTCAAGGCCCAGATCTCGGCCCTGTCCGGGGGTATTCCCGGCGCCCGCTGGGTGCCGCCGGAGAACTACCACCTCACGCTGCGCTTCATCGGCGAGGTCCAGGGCTGGCAGGCGGAGGAGGTGGACGCGGCGCTGGCCGCCATCCGCTGTCCCCGCTTCGAGCTGGCACTGGCCGGCGTCGGCACCTTCGAGAAAGCCGGTCGCATCCAGTCCCTGCATGTGACGGCGGAGCGGTCCGACGCCCTGACCCGGCTCCAGGCCAAGGTGGAAACCGCGATGCAACGGATCGGGCTGGAGCCGGAGCGCAAGCGCTTCGCCCCCCATGTGACGCTGGCGCGGACGGACCGGGCGGAGACCCACAAGCTGATCGGCTTCGTGCAGGCCCACAGCCTGTTCCGCACGCCCCCGGTGATGGTGGAGCATTTCACGCTCTTCTCCTCCTTCCTGGGCAAGGAGGCCGCGCATTACGTGCCGGAGGTGGAGTACGAACTGGCGTAAGGGGCTGAAAGCGGGCGGGGGTGGGGGCCTCAGCGTCAGAAGTAGCCTTCCCGCTTCTTTCGCTCCATCGACGCTTCCTGGTCGCTGTCGATCAGGCGGCCCTCGCGTTCGCTCTTCCGGCTGTCGCGGATTTCCTCGAGCACCTGCTCGATCGTCTCCGCCCGGCTTTCATGCGCACCGGTCAGCGGCCAGTCGCCCATGGTGCGGAAGCGGACCCACATCATCTCGACGCTCTCGCCGGGCTCGAGCGGCATGCGGTCGTCGTCGCGCATGATGAGGGCGCCGGATCGGCGGACCATGGGGCGCTCGGCCGCGAAATAGAGCGGCACGACGGGGATGGATTCGGCGGCGATGTAGTCCCAGACGTCGAACTCGGTCCAGTTGGAGAGGGGGAAGACGCGCATGCCTTCCCCGGCATTGAGCCGCGTGTTGTAGAGGCCCCAGAGCTCCGGCCGCTGGTTGCGCGGTTCCCAGACATGGCCCGCGGTGCGGTGGCTGAAGACGCGTTCCTTGGCCCGCGCCTTCTCCTCGTCCCGCCGCGCGCCGCCGAGTGCGGCGTCGAAGCCGTGCTGGTCCAGCGCCTGCTTCAGCGCCTCCGTCCCCATGACGTTCATGTGCAGCTGGGAGCCGTGGGTGAGGGGCCCGATGCCGCGCGCCAAGCCATCCGGGTTGGTGTGGACGATGCAGTCCAGCCCGAGTTCGGCCACGCGCCGGTCGCGGAACTCCAGCATGGCGCGGAAATCCCAGCCTGTCGCGATGTGCAGCAGCGGGAAGGGCGGCTTGCCGGGGGCGAAGGCCTTCATCGCCATGTGCAGCACCACGCTGCTGTCCTTGCCGATGGAGTAGAGCAGGACGGGATTGCGGAAGCTCGCCGCCGTCTCCCGGATGATGGCGATGCCCTCGGCTTCCAGGCGTCGCAGATGGGGGGAGAGCCGGCTCGGTCGTTGCGTCATCAGGCGAGGCTCCGGGGCATCCGGGCCCCATCGCATGGCCGGGCGCGCTGGAAAAGCCCGGGGGCGCGGGTGGCACCCCCGGGTTGTCACCGTCAGGTGACGGTCTTCAGGAAGGTCTGCAGCTTGTCGGCCGCGGCGGCCTTGTCCGTCCGGTCGATGGCGGCCAGTTCCGCCGCCAGCCGGTCCAGCGCCTGTTCATAGATCTGGCGTTCGGAGAAGGACTGGTCGGGCTGGCCGGCATTGCGGTGCAGGTCGCGGACAACTTCCGCGATGGCCAGCGGGTCGCCGGAGTTGATCTTCGCCTCGTATTCCTGGGCGCGGCGGGACCACATGGTGCGCTTGATGCGGGCGCGGCCGCGCAGCACTTCCAGCGCTTCGTTCATCATCTCCTGGCTGGCGAGCTTGCGCAGGCCGGAGGAGGCGGCCTTGTTGACCGGGACGCGCAGCGTCATCCGGTTCTCCTCGAAGGTCACGATGATGACCTTGAGGGACATGCCGGCCACCGGCATCTCCTCGATTCCCTGCACCTGGCCGACGCCATGGGTGGGGTAGACGACGTGGTCGCCGGCCTTGAACTCCACCGGCGGGCCCTTGGGCTTGGGCGGCGGGGGCGGCGCGGCATCGTCATCCTCATCCACCGGCGGGCGCTGGGCGGGCCGGGGCGGGAAGACCGGCGGGCGCGCGGAAGCGGCGGCCGCGGCGGCGGGGCGGGGCGGGGCGTTGCGGTTCTGCATGGGGGGCGCCGGGCGCGAGGTGGGCGGTGGCGCGGGCGGCGGCTCGGCGGCTGGCTTGGCCGCGGCGGGCTTGGTCATCGCGGGCTTCGGGGCCGGCGACTTGGTCGCCTGCGGCTTCGCCTCGGCAGCCTTCGGCGCCTCGGCAGTCTTGGGGGCAGGGGTCTTGATGGGGATGGCCTTGCTTTCAGGGGGCTTGGCACCGCTGGCCTTGCTGCTGGCCGTTGCGGCGGGGGGATTCTTCGCCGGCGGCGCGGGCCTGGCGGCGGGCTTCGGGGCAGGCGCGGCCTTCATGGGCGGCTTGGCCTGGGCCGCCGGCTTGGCGCTGGGGCGTGCGGCGGCCGGCGGCGCCTTGGCGGCGGGTTTCGCCGCGGCCTTGGCCCCTGCCTTCGACGGGGCCTTCGAGCGGGCCGCCGATGGGGCGGTTTGCTTCATCACGCCACCCGTTTCCCATGCCGCGCCACGGTCGGCCCGCCACACGGCAGTCACCGCCCCTGGGCGGCACCGCGGGCAGGGCCCGGTCGCGGGCTTGTCATGAACCCGATGAGAAGGAAACGCGCGGCGATCCGTGTCGTTTTCCCGATCCCATTGATAACATAACACAAACAGGCGCGGCTTTCCACCCCCGCCCGGACAGGGGCGGGATGGCGCGTCGGGCAGGCCCTTTGATTCGTCTAGGGCTTGCCGGGGGCGGGGTCGAAGAGGTCCTTCTTGCCCGGCTTGTCCTTCCACTCATCCGCATCGTCGGGCGCCTGGCCCTTGCGGGTGATGTTGGGCCATTGCGTCGAATAGGTGCGGTTCAGCTCGACCCAGGGCGTCGCCTTGTCGTCGCTGTCGGGCAGGATCGCCTCCGCGGGGCATTCCGGTTCGCAGACGCCGCAATCGATGCATTCATCGGGATGGATGACGAGCATGTTCTCGCCGACGTAGAAGCAGTCCACCGGACAGACTTCCACGCAGTCCATGTACTTGCACTTGATGCAGTTCTCGGTGACGACGTAGGTCAACTGCGCCTCCGGCGGAGATGCGTGCCGCGGCCCCTGCGGCGGCTTTCGTCCGCGCCATGCCAGCGGCGCGGAGATGACGACATGGCCCGGCGCGCGACGCAAGGCAAGCGGCCTCGCGTCACGCGGGATCGGAGAGATCCTCATAGAGGCCGCGCGCCTCGCTGGCCGGGCCGCGGCGGTCCGCCAGCGCCAGCACGCGCCAGACGCGGACACGCCCACCGAGTGCCAGCGTCAGCACATCGCCGACGCGCAGCTTCGCATGCGGCTTGTCCGTCGGCAGGCGGTTGATGCGGACGCTGCCGCCCGAGACCTGGCGGGCGCATTCGGCCCGCGTCTTGGCCAGCCGGGCACACCAGAGCCAGAGGTCGAGACGCTGGAATTCGCGCCCTTCCCCTGCCTCCATGCGCGCCTCAGTCCTTCTTCAGCTTCAGCTGGGCGAGGACCGCGAAGGGCGAATCGGGCTTCGGCGCCGCGATCACCTCCCGCGGCCGCTCGTCGCGACTGAAACGGCCCCGGTCGCCACCCCGGTCGCCGCCCCGATCCGGGCGCGGCCCGTCGAAGCGTGGGCGATCGCCCTGTGGCCGCGGGCCATCCGGACGGCGGTCGGGCCGCGGGCCATCGAAGCGCGGCCGGTCGCCGCGCGGGCGATCGCCCTGGGGACGGTCACCCCGCGGACGATCTCCTTGCGGCCGGTCCGCTGCGGGCCGGTCCGCCTGGGGGGCCTGATCGGCAGCCGGCGCGCCGTCGCGTGGCGGACGGTTGCCGCCGTCCCGGCGCGGGCCGAAGTCGCGGCGCTGGCCATCCCGAGGCGGACCATCCCGGCGCTGGCCGTCACGCGGCGGACCATCGCGGCGGGGGCCGCGGTCCGGGCGAGGCTGGCGCAGCTCCGGCGGGATGGGCGGGCCGAAATAGACGGGACGCGGGGCGCCGTCCGGCGCGCCCTCGGGCCGTGGCCCGCGCGGGCGGTCGTCGCGGCGGGGGCCGCGCGCCTGGTCGGGGCGGCCCTCCGGCCGCGCCTGGTCGGGCCGGCGCGGGCCGCGCGGGCCCTGGCGTTCCGGCCGATGGACGCTGATGCGGGGCGGTGCCGGCGGGCCGAACTGCCCCTCCTCCAGCTCGCCGCCCGGAATCAGGCGGAAGCCCATCGCCTCCAGCGCCATGGGCAGCGTGTCGCCCTTCACGCCGAGGCGGGACGCCAGGCCCTCCGGCACCGGCGCCGGGGCGCGGCGCGTGAGGTAGCCGAGTTCCCCCGCGATGCGCTCCGCCACGTCGAGGCGCAGCAGCACGCGCCCCGCCGGCAGCCAGCCCGCCATGATCGCGAAGCCCGGCGGCCAGCCTTCCGGCCCGCGCGGGGTGTTCGGGTCGGCCGGCGCCGGCAGCGGCACTTCCGGCAGCGTCACCGCCACCAGGCCGGGATTGGGCAGCAGCGGCGTCGGGATGTTGCGGCGCAGCGCCCAGAGCTGGGCGCGCAGCTGCATGGCCCGCGGCTTGAGCACATCCGGCAGATACAGCGCGTAGCGCCCCGCCCGGATGCCGATGGCCTTGAGCCGCGTCCGCAGCTCCGCCGGCACTTCCCGGTCGGTCGCCCCGGGGGCGAGGCCCATATTCTCCCGCAGCCGGAAGGCGGGGCCGCGCAGCGTGTTGTCCTCGGCGGCCTTGGCCTCCATGGCCTCCAGCCCGCCGAGCTCCTTCTTCACCAGCCCTTCGAGCCAGAGCGCCAGCTTGGCGCGCACCCGTTCCCGCTGCGTGTTGTCCAGGAATTCGGTCGCCAGCACGTCCACATGCGGCTTCAGCGGCTCCGGCCCCGGGCGCAGCCGCGCCACCTCCGCGCCATCCCACATGATCCGGTGCTGCGGCGTCAGGGTGAAGGCCTCGTCCTTCGCCATTTCCAGCGCGGCCAGGCGGCGCGGCATCTCCTCCCGCAGCGCGCGGCGGGCGGCGCGGAGCACGAGGCGCTTCTCCTCCTCCTTCGTCGCATCCGGGTCGGGATGGAAGTGGAAGCCCTGCACCTTGCCGACGGTATGGCCCTCGACCAGCACGTCGCCCTGGCGGGTGACGGCGGAGAGCAGCTCCTTCTCCGTGTCGTCCAGGCTGCGGATCAAATGCGCGGCGCGGCGATCGACGAAGCGGGCGATCAGCCGCTCATGCAGCGCGTCGCTCACGGCCTCCTCGGCCCGACGGGCCTCCGCCTGCTGCGTCTCCGCATCGGCGATCCAGTCGGCGCGGGCGGCGATGTAGGACCAGATGCGGATATGCGCGAGGCGCGCCATCAGCGTGTCGAGGTCGCCCTCCACATTGCCGAGTGCCGCGATGTTGCCCGCGACCCAGTCGGTCGGCAGCCGGCCTTCCTGCGCCAGGTGGCCGAAGATCTTGCCGCAGAGCCTGGTGTGGCTGTCATCCGACATCTTGCGGAAGTCGGGCACCTGGCAGGCTTCCCACAGCAGCCGCACGCGGGCACGGCCCTGGGCGAGGCCCCGGATATCGGCCTCCCGCGACAGGGCGTTGAGCGTGATGTGGTCCACCGCGTCGTTGCCCTTGGCCAGGCCCGGCTGGGGCGGCGGCGCGGCCAGGCTGTCCAGCAGCCCGTCGATGCTGGCGAAGTCGAGGTCGCTGTTCCGCCAGGCGATCTGCGACAGCGCCTCGAAGTGATGGCCCTCGATCTGATGCGCCAGTTCATCGGGCAGAGGCGGGCAATCGGCCGTGGTGCCGAAGCTGCCATCGCGCATGCCGCGGCCGGCGCGGCCGGCGATCTGCGCGGCCTCCTGCGCATTCAGCGCGCGCAGGTTGTGGCCATCGAATTTTCTCAAATCGGCGAAGGCGACATGGTCGACATCCATGTTCAGGCCCATGCCGATGGCGTCCGTCGCCACCAGGAAGTCCACTTCCCGGTTCTGGTACAGCGCCACCTGCGCGTTGCGCGTCCGGGGGCTGAGGCGACCCATCACCACGGCGCAGCCCCCACGACGCCGGCGCACGGCCTCCGCGATCGCATAGACCTCGGTCGCGCTGAAGGCGACGATGGCGGAGCGCGGCGGCAGCTTGGTCAGCTTGGCCTGGCCGGCATGGGTCAACTGGGAGAGGCGCGGGCGCGTCTCGATCTCGGCCTGGGGGACCAGGCGCTGCAGCAGCGGCCGGATGGTCTCGGCGCCCAGGAACATCGTCTCGACCAGGCCGCGGGCATGCAGCAGGCGGTCGGTGAAGATGTGGCCGCGATCCGCATCGGCGCAGAGCTGGATCTCGTCCACCGCCACGAATTCCGCGCGGCGGTCGAGCGGCATGGCCTCCACCGTGCAGGCGAACCAGCGCGCCTCCGGGGGGACGATCTTCTCCTCCCCGGTGATGAGGGCGACGTACTTCTCGCCCTTGGCGGCCACCATGCGATCGTAGTTCTCGCGCGCCAGCAGGCGCAGCGGGAAGCCGATGATGCCGGAGGCATGCGCCAGCAGCCGCGTGATGGCGAGGTGGGTCTTGCCGGTATTGGTGGGGCCGAGCACAGCGCGGACCCGGGGTGCGAACATCTGGCCGTGTGACCTTATCGTATCGGACATCGTGTTGGTCGGCATGGTCCGTGGGGGAGAAGACGGGTGGCACGCCGCCGCGGGCTTGGCAACCTTTGGCCCGGTAAGGAGGCATCGCCGCCTCCCCCTGGCGCGATCGGCGCCCCGGCAACGAAGCGTCAATCTTCCTGCGCCAGCCTGGGCTCCTGGCCGGTCCCCCCGCCGCGCCACCCGGGGCAGGAGGCCCTGCATGACCGATCCGCGAGGCCGGGCCACGCCGCCCGGGCGGGCTACCCTGCTGGCCGGGCTGGCGCTGGCCATGCTTGGCGTGATGCTGCTGGTGCTGGCGGTTGGCGCCGTGCCCGGCGAGGTGGTGGACGAGGCGACGGCCGGCGTGGAACAGGCCGAACGCCTTGCCTTGACGATGCTGGCCTGCGGCGTCGCCGCACTGGCCATCCTGGCCGGCATCGCCGCCCTGGCCCTGGACCGCAGCCTGGAGGCGCCGCCGGACAGCCGCGGGGGGCTCGCGATCTCTCCCGCGCGGACCGACCCCCTGCCGCGCGCCCGGATCGAAGCGCTCCGAAAGGCGGCCTGAGCCCCTTCCGCCCCCGGCCCGCAGCCGTCAGGTTGCGGCCCGTGACCCTCGCTGCCCGCCATGCCCTGATCTTCGCGACGCAATTCGCCGCGGTCGGCGTCATCCTGCCCTTCCTGCCGGCCGTGCTCGCCGGGCACGGGCTCTCCGCCGAGGAGGTGGCGGTGGTGCTGGCGGTGGGATCGGCCGTCCGCCTGGTGGCCGGACCGCTGGGTGGGCGGATCGCCGATGCGCTGGGCCATGCGCCGGCGGTGCTCTCGGCCTCGGCGGCCATCGCGGCGCTGGCGGCCTGCGGCTTTCTGCTGCCGGCAGGTTTTCTCGGGTTGCTGGTGGTGCAGGCCGTGCACAGCGCCGCCATCGCGCCGATCGTGCCGTTGACGGATGCCGTCGCCGTGACGGCGGCCCGTGGCCGCCCGGGCTTCGACTATGCGCGGGTGCGAGCGGCCGGGAGCATTGCCTTCATCGCCGCGGCGCTGGCGGGCGGCCAGGCGGTGGCCATGGCGGGCACCCAGGGCGCGGTGGTGCTGCTGGTGCTGTGCCTGGCCGGGACGGCCGGTGCCGCCCTGCTGCTGCCGCGCGCGCCCGTGGCCGCCCGCGCGGCGCCGGGCTGGGCGGGCTTCCTCGCGCCGCTGCGCACCCCCGCCTTCCGGCGCCTGCTGGCGGTCTCCGCGCTCATCCAGGCGAGCCATGCGCTCTACTACGCCTTCGGCACGCTGCACTGGCAGGCGGCGGGGCTGGGGGCGGGACTGATCGGCGCCCTCTGGGCCACGGGGGTGGTGGCGGAGGTCGCGCTGTTCCTCTGGGGCCGCGGCATCGTCGCGCGGCTCGGCCCCACGGGGCTTTCGGTGGCGGCCGCGGCGGCGGGCGTGCTGCGCTGGGGCATCACGGCCGTCACGGTCGATCCGCTGTGGCTCTTCCCGGCGCAGGTGCTGCACGCCGCCACCTTCGGCATGCAGCACCTGGCCGCCATGGCCGTGCTGGCCCGCATCGTCCCGCCATCGGAGGCCGCGACGGCGCAGACCCTGCACGCGGCACTCGGCGTCGGGCTCTGGATGATGCTGGTGACGCTGGCCTGCGGCCCGGCCTATGCGGCGCTGGGTGGGGCAGGCTTCTGGGGGATGGCGGCGCTGTGCCTGGCCGCGGTGCCGGCCGCGCTGGCGCTGGGGCGCAGCCTCAGGACGCCGTGACGGGGGCGGGTGCGTCCTGCCAGGCGGTGCCGTCCCAGACCCGCGTCGTGACGCGTGCCTGGCCATCCTGCACGGTGATGCGGTTATAGGCGTTCGGCGTGCCGCGCAGCCGGACCGAGGTCGCGGTCGCGGCCTGCACCAGCAGCATCCCACGCTCCCCCACCGGGCGGATGTCGCCGAGGTGGAGGTGCCCCGTCAGCACCAGCCCCACGCCATGCCGCGCGAAGGCTTCCAGCGCCGGCGCCGCATTGCCGACCAGCCGCGCCGCGGGGGCGAGTGCCGGTGCCACGAAGGGGTGGTGGGCAACGACGATGCGGAAACGGCCTTCCGGCAGCGCCGTCAGCTTCGCCTCCGCCCTGGCGAGGCGGGAGCGGGAGACGCGGCCCCGCGCCCAGTTGAGATAGAGCCCGCCCCGCCGGGCGGTGTTGAGGCCCACCACCGCGATCTCCTCATCGATGAAGACGGGCTCCGTCTCCGGCCCCACATGCCGGCGCCAGCGGCCATAGGGATCGGTGAAGCGCTCGATCACGTCATAGGGCGTCATGTCGTGGTTGCCCGGCACCGCCAGCATCGGGACGGGGATGGTGCGCAGGAAGGTCATGGCGGCGATGAACTCCCGGTGCCGCGCCTGCTGCGTCAGGTCGCCGGAGACCGCCAGCAGGTCCGGCGGGTTCAGCGCCAGGTCGGCCGCCAGCGCGGCGACGACGGAGGGATCCTCCGCCCCGAAATGCAGGTCGGAGAGATGGGCGATGCAGCGGGCCATGCTCAGGCGATGGCGGCGCCGGGCGGCAGGGCCTCTTCCACCGGCGCATCCACCGTCACCGGTGCCGCGCGCGGCGCGATGACCCGCAGCGCGCCGGGATGGCTGCGATAGACGAGGGGAGGGGGCAGCAGCACCGCCTCCCCGTCATTCATCACCCGCAGCGCCGTGCGCGGCGCATGGATGGTCACGGTGCCGGCGGCGCGTTCATGCACCAGCCGCGCGCCGCGCCAGGTGCCGAGGAACATGCCGACCATGAGCCGCACCCACCACCATGCGCCGTAGCGCCGCGCGACATAGAGCCCGAGTTCCCCGGCATCCAGCCGCGGCTTCGCCATGACCTGGCCGAAGCCCTCCGCATAGCGGTTGTTCGCGACTGAGAGCGCGCGGGTCCAGAGCCGCACGGCCCGCCCGCCATCGAGCGAGACGCTGAGCCGCATCGGCCGGTGCTTCCATTCCGACCGCAGCGCGGCAAGCGCGAAGGCGATGCGGGTGCGCAGCGAGGCACGGCCGCGGTGCTTCTCCCGATGCCGGCCGAGCCAGGAGGGGGAGCCGATGACGGAGGAGCAGAGGAAGTAGTGGCCATTCACCTCCGCCACGTCGATCTCGCGGATGGCGCCATGGGCCAGCGCCTCCGCCGCCTGGTCGAGCTCCAGCGGGATGCCGAGATCCTTGGCCAGCATGTTCATGGTGCCGAGCGGCAGGATGCCGAGCGCGGTGGGGCCGCCCATGAGCCGCGCCGCGGCGGCGGCGATGGTGCCGTCGCCGCCGCCCACGACCACCGCATCGGCGCCATGGGCGACGGCGGCGTCGAGCCGCGCGAGCAGGCCTTCCGGCATGTCCGGGATGAGCTCGGCCTCGAGCCCCGCGGCGGCGAGGTGCCGTGCCACTTCCTCCGCGATCTGGTCGCGGCCGAGGGCGGTGCCGGAGGCGGAGTTGATGACGACGGCGATGCGCATGGCGGCCGTAACGGCCGCGGGTGCGTCGGGTTCGATCGCCTCAGGGGGTGAGGTGCTGCGTGGGGTCCATGGCGGCGTGGAGGATGCGGAGGATGGCGATGCCGTCGCCTTCCCTGACGTAGAAGAGGATGTGGGGGGAGGCGCCCCGCCTGCGGGCGGCGATCCAGACCGGGAAGGCCCGGAAGCCCTCGGCGATGTCGCGGCGGTCGATGGTGCCGATGCGCTCGGGCTCTCGCGCGATCTGCAGGGCGGCGCGGTGGATCAGGGCGGCGTAGCTGTCGTGCTGGATGGTGCCGAACTGGCGCAACGTGTGGCGCAGGATGGCGCCGAGGTCCTCCGCCGCCGGCGCGGCAAGCCGGTATCCAGCGGTCGTCACGCGATGCGTTCGGCCTCGGCGCGCACCTGGCGGGCGATGTCCAGGACGCTGAAGTCCGAGAACTGCCCTGCATCGGCCTCGATCGCGCCGCGGCGGACCTCGCGGCGGAGGGTTGCCAGCTTCTCGCCATGCACCTGGTTTTCCTGGCGCAGGACGAAAAGCGCGTCGCGCAGTGCGGCGCTGGCGTCGGGGTAGTCGCCCCGCGCCACCGCTTCCTCGACGAAGCGGGCCAGGGGTTCGGTGAGTTCCACGGTCAGGCTCGGCATCGCGCCCTCCTCCGCCGCCAGTGTCCCGAAGCCGGGCGGGCGGTGTCAACGCAGATGGCGCGCCGCCCCCGCATGCGAAAGGGGCGCGGCCCCTGCGGACCGCGCCCCTTCCAACTCGCGGCACCGACGAAACCCGTCCGTGCCCCACCCCCTGGCTGCCCCCCGATGCCCTGCCGCGGCTTCGCCGCGGCAGGCGGTGCCGACCCCACAGGATCGGTGCCCATCCGGGGCCCCCATGGCGACGCCGGAGGCGTCGGCATGGGGAATCAGGCCGCCTTGGCCATGCCCCGCAGCACGTAGTGCAGGATGCCGCCGTTCTTGTAGTACTCGACCTCATCCGCCGTATCGACGCGGCACATCAGCGTCGTCGTGTGCGTCGTGCCGTCCGGGCGATGGATCACCATCGTCACGTCCATGCGCGGCGACAGGTTCTCCACGCCCAGCAGGTCGATCGTCTCCGCGCCGGTGATGCCGAGGCTCTTGCGGTCCTCGCCATTCTTGAAGACCAGCGGCAGCACGCCCATGCCGACCAGGTTGGAGCGGTGGATGCGCTCGAAGCTCTCCGCGATCACGGCCTTGGCGCCCAGCAGGAAGGTGCCCTTGGCCGCCCAGTCGCGCGACGAGCCGGTGCCGTATTCCTTGCCGCCGAAGATCACGAGGGGCACGCCCTCGTTCTTGTACTTCATCGCGGCGTCGTAGATCGGCATCACCTCGCCCGAGGGGTGGTGCTTGGTGACACCACCCTCGGTGCCCGGCGCCAGCTCGTTCTTGATGCGGATGTTGGCGAAGGTGCCGCGCATCATGACTTCATGGTTGCCGCGGCGGGCGCCGTAGCTGTTGAAGTCGGCCTGACGGACCTGGTGTTCCAGCAGGTAGTCGCCCGCGGGGGAGGTCTTCTTGATGGAGCCGGCCGGGGAGATGTGGTCGGTCGTGATGCTGTCGCCGAGGCTCGCCAGGATGCGCGCGCCGGTGACGTTCTGGATCGCGGCCACATCCATCGTCATGCCCGTGAAGTAGGGCGGGTTCTGGACGTAGGTGGAGCCGGAATTCCAACGATAGGTGTCGCTGTCCGCATCGACGCGGATGGCCTGCCACTGCGCCGGTCCCTTGAAGACGTCGCCGTAGCGTTCCATGAACATCTTGCGGGTGACGACGGCGTGGACGGTGTCGTTCACCTCCTGCGTCGTCGGCCAGATGTCCTTCAGGTACACCGGCTGGCCGTCGCTGCCCGTGCCGATCGGATCGGTGGACAGGTTCAGCTTCACCGTGCCGGCCAGCGCGTAGGCGACGACCAGCGGCGGCGAGGCCAGGTAGTTGGCGCGGACATTGGCGTGCACGCGGCCTTCGAAGTTGCGGTTGCCGGACAGCACGCTGGCGACGACCAGCTTGTTGTTCTCCACCGCATCCACGATCGCATCCGGCAGCGGGCCGGAATTGCCGATGCAGGTCGTGCAGCCATAGCCGACCGTCTGGAAGCCGAGCGCATCGAGGTCGGCGGAGAGGCCGGCCTTGTCGAGATACTCGGTCACCACCTGGGAGCCGGGCGCCAGCGAGGTCTTCACCCAGGGCTTCGGCTTCAGCCCCTTGGCCCGCGCCTTGCGGGCGACGAGGCCGGCGGCCACGAGGACATAGGGGTTGGAGGTGTTGGTGCAGCTCGTGATCGCCGCGATCACGACATCGCCGTGGCCGAGGTCGTAGTTGGCGCCATCGACGCCGACGCGGAGATCGGCCTTGTCGCCCGGCACGCCCATCGTCCCCGCCGCCAGATCCTTGGCGAAGGAGGTGGCGACGTTGGACAGCGCCACGCGGTCCTGCGGCCGCTTCGGCCCGGCCATGGAGGGCTCGACCGTCGAGAGGTCGAGCTCCATCGTGTCCGTGAAGACGGGGTCGGGCGTCGTGGCATCGCGCCACATGCCCTGCGCCTTCGCGAAGGCTTCCGTCAGCGCAATGCGGTGCTCGTCGCGGCCGGAGATGCGCAGGTAGTCGATGGTGGTCTTGTCCACCGGGAAGAAGCCGCAGGTGGCGCCGTATTCCGGGGCCATGTTGCCGATCGTGGCGCGGTCGGCCAGCGGCAGTTCATCGAGGCCGGCGCCGTAGAACTCCACGAACTTCCCGACGACGCCCTTCTTGCGGAGCATCTGCGTCACCGTCAGCACCAGGTCGGTGGCGGTGATGCCCTCACGCAGCTTGCCCGTCAGCTTGAAGCCGATGACGTCGGGGATGAGCATGGCGATGGGCTGGCCGAGCATCGCGGCCTCGGCCTCGATGCCACCCACGCCCCAGCCCAGCACGCCGAGGCCGTTGACCATCGTCGTGTGGCTGTCGGTGCCGTAGCAGCTGTCCGGGAAGGCGTAGGTGTCGGGGCCGTCCTGCGACGTCCAGACCACCTGCGCCAGGTATTCCAGGTTCACCTGGTGGCAGATGCCCGTGCCCGGCGGCACGACGCGGAAATTCGCGAAGGCGGACTGGCCCCAGCGCAGGAACTCATAGCGTTCGCCGTTGCGCTCGAACTCGATGTCCACGTTCTTCTGCAGCGCGTCCTTGCTGCCGGAGACGTCGACCATGACGGAGTGGTCGATGACCAGGTCCACGGGAACCAGCGGGTTCACCTTGCGCGGATCGCCGCCGAGCTTGTCCAGCGCATCGCGCATCGCGGCCAGGTCCACCACGGCCGGCACGCCGGTGAAGTCCTGCAGCAGGATGCGGGCGGGGCGGAAGGGGACTTCCTTGGTGGAGCTGCCCTTCTCGAGCCAGCCGGCGATCGCCTTGGCGTCGTCCACCGTGTAGCTGCGCCCGTCCTCGAAGCGCAGCACGTTCTCCAGCAGCACCTTCAGGCTGTAGGGCAGGCGAGAGATGTCGCCGATCTTGGCCGCCGCCTCGGGCAGGCTGAAGTAGTTGTAGTCCTTGCCGTCCACCGTGAGGGTACGGCGGGTCTTCAGGCTGTCCTGCCCGATCATCCGCATGGTCCGGTTATCCCCGTCGTGGCACCGGGACCGGTGCGACCCCGGAAACGGGGCGCCTTCCGCCGACCCAGGCGCGGTTTCGCCCGCGGCGCTTTCGCGACCGCAGCATTGGGCTTAAACCACAGGGAAGGGGGCCGGTCCATCCGGTGCGGCGGGGTTGAAGGGGCGCTGATGCTGGAAGGTCGGGACCTCGCCTGCTGGCGGGGGGAACGCGCGGTCTTCGCCGGCCTGTCCTTCACGCTGCCGCCGGGCGGCGCGCTGCTTCTCGTGGGCGCGAATGGTGCGGGCAAGTCATCCCTCCTCCGGTTGCTCGCGGGTCTCGTGCCTCTCGCGGAGGGCGAGCTGCTCTGGCAGGGGCAGGATGCGCTGGCGGACCGCGTGGCCCATGCCGCCAGGCTTCGCTACCTCAGCCACCAGGATGCGCTGAAGCCGTCCCTGAGTGCGCGGGAGAACCTCTCCTTCTTCGCCCGGCTCTGGGGCGGGGATACGGAGGCGGCGCTGGATTCCGTCGGGCTGTCGGACCTCGCGGAGCTGCCGGCGCGGGTGCTGTCTTCCGGCCAGAAGCGCCGGCTCGCGCTGGCCAGGCTGGCGCTGGCGCCGGCGCCGCTCTGGCTGCTGGATGAGCCGACGGTCGGGCTGGACGCGGCCTCGGTGGACCGGCTGGGGGTTCTCCTGGCCAAGCATCGCGCGGCGGGCGGCGCGGTGATGGCGGCGACACACCTGCCGCTTCCCCTGCCGGGCGCGCAGGAGCTGCGCCTGTGAAGGGCTTCACGGCCGTGCTGGGGCGGGAGGTGCGGCTGGCGCTCCGCCACCCCGGCGATGCGCTGGCGGCGGTGCTGTTCTTCATCCTGGTCTGCGCGCTCTTCCCCTTCGGCATCGGGCCGGAACCGCAGACCCTGGCGCGCATTGCGCCGGGCGCGCTGCTGGCCGCCGCCCTGCTGGCCGCGCTGCTGCCGCTCGACCGGCTCTTCGGGGCGGAAGCGGAGGACGGGTCGCTCGACCAACTCCTGCTCTCCGGCCTGCCGCCGGCCCTGCTGGCCACCGCCAAGGCGGCCGGCCACTGGGTGGTGACGGGGCTGCCGCTGCTGGCGGCGACGCCGGTCGCCGCCGCGATGCTGAACCTGCCGGTCGAGGCCTGGGGCGCGGCCATGGCGGCACTCGGCCTTGCCACCGCCATCCTGTCGCTGTTCGGCACGGCGGGCGCGGCGCTGACGCTGGGCGCCCGGCGCGGCGGCGTGCTGCTGCCCCTCCTGGTCCTGCCGCTGTCCATCCCCGCCGTCATCTTCGGCGCCGCCGCCATCGAGGCCGCGGCCGGCGGCATGGAGGCGCGGCCCTACCTGCTGCTGCTGGGCGCGTTGCTGGCCCTGGCCGCGCCGCTGGCGCCCCTCGCCGCCGGGGCCGCGCTTCGCGGGGATTGATCCCGGAAGCCTGCAACCGGCAATTGCTTGCATGCACGATTTTGTGAATTTAGATTGAAGGTCGGGCCAAATCGCTTGGTCCTATCTCAATTTTGAGGTTGCGCCGGCGGGGCGGGACGCCGTAGCGCCACCCGAGGCATGAGGGGTGCCACCCCGGATGAGGTTGTGGGGCAAGCCGCACGGCAGCGTGCGGACGCCGCAAGCGGAACCGGGCTCGGCGGCGGATGACGCCGCGCCGGGCGTCGGTCCCGCGCGCGCCTCGCGATTCCCCTGGCAGCCGGCCGGCGCGGTGACGCGCCGGGCGGAGCCGGTGGCGCCCCGCGCCCGCCCTGCCGCACCCGCGCTGGTCGCGGTGCAAGACGCAGCCGCCCCCGCCTTTACCGATGTGCCGCCGCCCGCCGCCGCGGCGCCGCCTGAACCCCCGGTTCCGCAAGCGCCCGCCCCGCACGCCCGCCCCTGGCGGGATGCGGCGGAACGGCTCATCCACCGGCTTGACCCGCCGAGCCTCGCGGAGCTGCGCGCCCATTGGCCGGCCTGGACGCTCCGCGCCGTCACCTATTCCGGCGCCATCCTGCTGGCGGGCAGCCTGCTGCTGGCGACGCTGCCGCCCCTTCTGTCCGACACCTCCACCCGGGCCGTGGTGAATGCTCCGATCGCGCTGGTCACGGCGCCGATCGATGGCGAACTCGACCGCCTGCTGGCCCAGCCCGGGGAGGCGGTGGGCCCCGGCCAGGTGCTGGCGCATCTGCGCAACGAACGACTCGACCGGTCCACGCTGATCGGGCTGCAGAACCAGACGGCCGGCACCCGCGTCGCGCTCACCGGGCTCGAACAGCGCCTCGCCATCGCCGAATCCTGGGTCGTGACGCTGGAGGCCGCGCTTTCCACCCACCGCGCGCATGCCATGCGCATGGCGGAGGAAGGCGAGCGCGAGGCCCGCGCCAAGGCCGCCGCCGCGGCATCGGCGGTCGCGGAGCAGGCGGCGCTCGCCAACCGCCAGCGCATCCTCCTCGAACGCGGCGTGGTCACGGAGACCGTCCACCGCATCGCCCAGATGCGGGAGCGTGGCGCGCGGGAGGAACTGATCGCCGCCGAGGCGACGCTGGCGCGGCGCATCGCGGAGCGAATCGCCGTCGAGACCGGCAGCTATGTCGGTGATGGCCAGGGCGCGCTGGGCGCGCTGGTGGAACGGCGCCGGGACACGATCCTCGAGATCAACCGCATGCGCGTCGAACGCCAGCAGCTCATGACCAGCCTGGCCAGCCTGGAGGCGCAGACGCGGGTGGAGGAGGAGCGCTTCAACCAGCAGCGCGCCGCCCAGGCCGTCTCCACCAATGGCGGCCATGTGCTGCGTGCCTTCGCGAGTCCCGGCCAGCGGCTCGCGGCCGGCGACACCATCGCGGGCACGGTCGAATGCGGCCGCGCCTTCGTCGTTGCCATCTTCTCCGTCCGCCAGGCGCATCGGCTGGGCCTCGGCACGCCGGTGCGGATCGAGGCGGATGGCTGGCCGGACACGCGCCAGGGCGTGGTGGTGCAGGTGCTGCCGCGCACCACGGACCGCGTGGATACCGGCTACGCCGTGCCCTTCCCGCCGATGGAGCGGCGGGAAATGTACGTCCTGGTCGAATTCGACGACCGGTCGCCGCGGCGCTGGTCGCGCGGCTATGAAAGCCGGCTCGCCCCCTCCGTCCCCTGCGACATCGGCCGCTGGGTCAGCGTGGAGGTGGATGGCAGCTTCTTCGGCGACGTCACCACCACCGCCTGGCGCTGGACGCGCGGGCTGATGGCGACCCTGTTCGGTCGGGCGGAAGCCTCCACCGCGCGGGAAACCGCCTCCCGTTGATCACCGGCGCGCCCTGGGACCTGCAGGCGGCGCTGTCCTGGGGGGCGGGCTTCGCGCTCGCCGCGGTGCTGCTGGCGCTGCTGCTGGACCGCGCCCGGCCCTTCGACCGCGTGCTGTTCACGGGCTGCGCCATGCTGCCCATCCTGGTCTACCTGCACTGGCGCATCACCCAGACGCTGCCCGCCTTCGACATCGCCTTCGAACCGCTCTGGGCGCGCTTCTTCCTGGTCTTCGAGAGCATCTCCATCGCCTATACGCTCGGCGCCGCGCTGATCATGACGCGCTGTTCGGCGGCGCGGGTGCGGGCGCAGGCCGATGCGGCGGAGGCGCTGCTGGCCCGGAGCGGCGACTGGCCTTCCGTCGACATCTTCATCTGCACCTACAACGAGAAGCTGGAGGTGCTGGAGAAATCCATCGTCTCCGCCCTGGCGCTCGACTACCCGAAGGATCGCTTCACCGTCTGGGTGCTGGACGACACGCGCCGCGCCTGGCTGCGGGACTATTGCGAGGAGGTCGGCGCCCGCTACCTCACGCGCCCCGACAACAAGGGCGCCAAGGCGGGCAACCTCAACAGCGGCTACCGCCAGACCGCTTCGATCACGGGCGCGCCGCTGATCCTGGTGCTGGATGCGGATTTCGCGCCGCAGCGGCAGATGCTGAAGCGCATGGTGGGGCTGTTCCTGGATCCCAAGGTCGGCGTGGTGCAGACGCCGCAATTCTACTTCAACCCCGATCCCATCCAGCACAACCTCGGCATCACCGGGTCCTGGGTGGATGACCAGCGCGTCTTCTTCGACCTGTTCCAGCCCGCCAAGGATGCCTGGGGCTGCGCCTTCTGCGTCGGCACCGGCTTCATCGTGCGCCGCGACCTGCTGGACCGCATGGGCGGCTTTCCCGAAGGCGCGGTCAGCGAGGACATCTACCTCACCTACTCGCTGCTCCGCCGTGGCTACGAGACGCGCTGGCTGAACGAACGCCTCTCCATCGGCCTCTCGGCGGAGGACATGGCGGAATACTGCACCCAGCGCGCGCGCTGGTGCCTTGGCACCATCCAGGTGGCGCTGCTGCGCGATGGCCCCTTCGTCGGGCGCGGCTACAGCATCGGCCAGCGCCTGCACTACCTGCACGGCATGCTGCACTGGCTGTCCAAGCCCTTCCTGCTGCTGCTGCTGCTCGGCCCCGCCATCTACTGGGTCTTCGGCGTGCCCGCCTTCCAGGCGGACCATGTGGATTTCGTGACCTACGGCGTCCCCGCGCTGGCCTGCTTCTGGATCCACAGCGCCTGGATCTCGGGCGGAAGGTCGCTGCCGCTCTTCACAGAGGTGTCGCACGCCGTCGCCGCGCTGCCGGTGACGATGTCCCTCATCGCCGCCGCCATCCGTCCCTTCGGCCGGCCCTTCAAGGTGACGGCCAAGGGGCGGTCGCGCACCGCCATGACCTTCAACCGCGGCTTCGCGCTGGGCTTCGGCGCCATCCTCGCCGCCAATCTCGCCGGCATCGCCTGGTCGCTGATCGGCCCCGACAATCCGGTGGAGGTTGCGGCGGAGGATGTGATGAACATCGTCTGGGCCTCCATCGCCATCGTGCTGGCGCTGGTCTGCCTGCTCGTCTGCTGCGAATTGCCGCGGCCGCGGGGGGAGGAGCGGTTCGAGGTGAAGTGGCGCCTGCCGGGCCTCCTCGTGGAGGATTGCTCCGTCACCGGCGCCAAGCTCCGCTTCGACGATCCCGCCGCCGCGCCCGCCACGGGGACGATGATCGACCTGGTGCTGCCGGAGGCGGGGGCGGTGAGGGGGGAGGTGGTGCGCCAGGGCGCGCCCGGCGTGGTCGGCGTCGCCTGGCGCGTCGATGCCGCCACGCGGCGGCGCCTCATCGCCGCGCTCTTCTCCCGCGCCCCCGACAATGTCGCGCGTGCCGGGCGCCTCGGCGTCGCGCTGCGGGGCCTCTGGCGTCGCGTGCGCAATCCCGATGGCAGGGTGGCGATTCGCGGGGGCTGAGGGGAACCCGGCGCTTCGCCTTGCGTCTTGCCTCACAACACCGCGTGAGGCGCCATCATGCCGTTCAGGGGGAAGCCGCCGGGGTCCGGATCAGGGGAGATGTCGCGCCGCACCGCGGCGCTGCGCCCCGCCATCGCGCTCGATCCCGCCGCCGCCACCCGCGCCCGGTCGCTCCGTCGCCAGGGGATGGAGGCCGAGGCCATCGCCGCCCGCTTCGGCGTGGCGGTGGAGGAGGTGGAGAAGGCGCTGGTGCAGATGCGGTCGCCGCGGCCGGAGACCACGCGCGGCACGCTCAACGTCACGCTGGATGCGCATCGCCTGGTGATGGCGGAGCGCCGCGGCGACGAGCCGCTGTGGCGCACCATGGACCGGCTGCTGGACGAATTGCTGCGGCTGCGCGCCGCCGCCGCCCGCCGCGCGGCACCCCGGAGGCGGGACAAGCCGCCGCCGGCGCTGCCGCTGCTTGACCCTACGCGCTGACGATGAAGGGCTTCGCCGCCTCGTCATAGGCGCCGTAGCCCAGCGTCGCCTGGTGGACCGCCGGCGGCAGCGCGAGCTCGCTTGCCGCCTTGCCGGCCTGCAGCGCGGCCAGCCCGGACTGGATGCCGGCGATGACCGGGGAGAGCATGGCCGTCGGATAGGTGCCGATCCTGATGCCGATCTGCTCCGCCAGCGTCCGGTCGGGGATCAGGCGGTTGCCACCGGGCGAGAGCACGGCGAAATGCGGCCGGCCCCTGGAGGCCTCGACGGCGCGGCGGAACTCGGCCTCGTCCGCCGGGCTGTCGAGGAAGAGGATGTCGGCGCCTTCCTCCACATACATCTCGATCCGCGCCACGGCCTCGTCGATGCCGCGTGTCGGGCGGCAATCCGTGCGGGCCAGCACCAGGATGCCGCTTTCCTTCGCGGCCTGCACGGCGGCGCGGATCTTCATCCGCGCCTCCTCCCGCGGGATGCAGGGCTTGCCGGCGGCGGTCAGGGCACGGGGCGTCACCTTGTCCTCGATCAGCACGGCGGCGGCGCCGGCGCGGCCATAGGCGGCGACGGTGCGCTGCACGTTCATGGCGTTGCCATAGCCATGGTCGCCATCGGCGAGGATGAGCGTGTTTGGCGCGGCGTTGCGCACCATGGTGAAGCTGTCGAACATCTCCCCGAAGGAGATCAGGTCGAGGTCCGGCCCGCCGAGCCGGCTGGCGGCGACACAGGAGCCCGAGAGGAAGGCCGTCTCGAACCCGGCTTGCGCGGCGAGGCGCGCCGAAAGCCCGTCCCACACCGCCGGCATGGTGACGAGGCCGGGCTTGGCCAGCAGGGCACGCAGGCGATCGGGCGGGGTCATGGCGCTTCCTCCTGGGTCGTTGCCAGGAGGCTAGCGCCGGGCCGCCATGGGTCCAAGCGCGCCAGCGCGGAAAACACGACGGCTGCGGCGCCGCCCCGATCACACAGCCAGCGCGTCGGCCGCCTCATGCTCCGCCCTGCGCGGTCCCCGTGGGCCGTTGGCGATCAGGCGCCGGATCTGCGCCGCGATGCTCTCCAGCGCCGGGTCCGGCGCCGCGGGATGCCGCGACCGCTCGATGGGATCTTCCGCCAGATAGGCCAGTTCCCAGGATCCGAAGCAACGCTCCGCCACCGGCACGAATTCGATCAGCTCGAACTCCGAGTGTCTGAGGTCGCCGCTGATCCGGTCGTAGGTCTCCTCGAGCCCCGCGAGCGGTCCCTCGAGCACCTGGATGAAGGTTCCGCCGCTTCGCACCAGCGCGCCGGTCAGGGTCGCCTCGGCATTGCGCCGGCGCGACCTCTCGACGATGCGGGCGAGTTCCTGGTCGACCTGGTCGGGCGTGCCCGGGATGGCGACCGTGCTGCGGTAGATCAGGCGGAACAGGGCGATCTGCGTCATGGGGGCCTCCTGGCTCATGCGGCGCGGGGTTGGGCGAGCATGGCCTGCGCGGCCTCGGCCGGCAGCGGGCGGCCGATCAGGTAGCCCTGTGCCTGGTCGCACCCTTCCGCGCGGATATGCGCAAGCTGCTCCGCCGTCTCCACCCCCTCCACGGTCGTCTCCATGCGCAGGCTGCGGCCGAGGCCGATGATGGCGCGGATGATCGCCGCGGAATCGCCGTTGCTGGTGATGTCGCCGACGAAGGAGCGGTCGATCTTGATCTTGTCGAAGGGGAAGCTGCGGAGGTAGCTCAGCGACGAGTAGCCGGTGCCGAAATCATCCATGGAGATGCGCGCGCCGAGCGCCTTCAGCTGCCGCAGCGTCTCCAGCGTGGCATCGCTGCCCGTGAGCAGCACGCTCTCCGTGATCTCGAGCTCGAGCCGCTTCGGATCGAGGCCCGCGCTCATGCAGGCGGAGCGGACGACCTCGACGAGCCCCGGGCTGCGGACCTGCACCGGCGAGAGATTGACCGAGATCGTGGCCGGCGTCGCCCAGCCCGCCGCTTCCCGGCAGGCTTCCCGCAGCACCCATTCCCCGATGGGCACGATCAGCCCGGTTTCCTCCGCGAGCGGGATGAAGTCCGCCGGGGAGACGATGCCGCCCTGCGGATGCCGCCAGCGGATCAGCGCCTCGAAGCCATTGATGGTCTCGCTGTCGAGCGAGAGCTGCGGCTGATACAGCAGGTGGAACTGTCGCATCGTCATCGCCGTCCGCAGCTCGACCTCCAGCAGGCGCCGGCGCTGCATGCGCGTATCCATCTCCTCCTCGAAGAAGCGATAGGCGCCGCGGCCATCCGACTTGGCGCGGTAGAGTGCGAGGTCGGCGTTGCGCATGAGCGTGGCCGGGTCGGCGCCATCCTGCGGGAAGAGCGCGATGCCGATGCTCGTGCCGATGTTCAGGACATGGCCGTCCACCACGAAGGGCCGGGCCAGCAGCTCCACCAGGCGCTCGGCGAGGCGCGTGGCGGCTTCAGGCTGCGTCGGCTCGAACTGCACCACCATGAACTCGTCGCCGCCCTGCCGGCTGACCAGGTCGCCGGCCCGCAGCGCGTTGCGCAGCCTTGCGGCCGTCTTGCTGAGAAGGACGTCGCCCACCGCATGGCCGAGGGTGTCGTTGACCGCCTTGAAGCGGTCGAGGTCGAGCGCGAGCATGGCGAAGGGGCCACCATGCCGTCCCCGCAGGTCCAGGGCGCGGGTCAGTTCCGTGGCGAGGCCCGCGCGGTTCGGCAGGCGGGTGAGCGGGTCATGATGCGCGAGGAAGCGGATCCGCTCCTCGGCGCGGCGCCGGTCGCGCAGGTCGCGGATCGCGATGACGCGGCGCGTGGACCCGGCATGCTGGAAGGGGCGGGAGACGACCTCGACCGGGATGGCTTCGCCACCATTGGCCAGCAGCTCGAGCTCCTCGGTGCCACCATCGCCCCGCAGCAAGGCCGCGATCGCCGCTTCCGGACGAATGATCTCCCGCAGGGGGCGTCCGGTGAACCAGGGCATGTCGTGGCCCGTCAGCAGCTGCACGCTGCGATTGGCCGTCACCACGGCATCGCCGTCGCAGAGCAGCAGCCCTTCCACCGCCGCATCCACCAGGCTGCGCGTGCGCGCTGCCTCCGCCAGCTCGCGCTGCCCCTCGCGCACGGCGAGTCCGGCGGCGGCGAGCCCGATCAGCAGGATGGCGAGGGCGCCAAGGCCGACGAACGGTGCCAGCCACCCCGCGCTGAGCGCGCCATCGGGCAGCGCGGCGGCCGCGTCGGGCAGCACCAGCACGGCCGACATGCCGGTGAAGTGGAGCGCGCAGATGCCGGCCGTGAGCAGACCCGTTCCGGCCAGCCGGCCGGCCCGGCCGGGATGCAGGGCGGCGGCCCAGAGCGCCGCCATGGGCAGCGCCGCGCCCAGCACGACGGAGGCGACGACGGCCGGCCAGTCCCACACCATGTCGCCGGCCAGGCGATAGGCGGACATGCCGAGATAGTGCATCGCCGCGATGCCGAGCCCTGCCAACCCGCCCGCGACGGCCGCCCGCAGCCCGCGGCTCCCGGCTGCCAGGGCGAAGGCGGGGTAGGCGATGGCGATGACCAGGACGAAGGAGGCGACGGTCCGCAGTGGCTCATAGCCGGCCGGCACGCCGGGCTCGAAGGCCAGCATGGCCAGGAAATGCGTCGCCCAGGCCGAGATGCCGGCGGCGACCGCGGTGCCGGCCAGCCACCTTCGCCTTTCCCTGCCACTACGGCCCGACGCCTGTTGCAGCAGCACGAAGGTCGCGTAGCAGCCGAGGACACAGATCGTCGCCGCAGCCGCGACGAGTGCAATGTCATGCTGATCGACTACGCAGTTGTAGATGCGCAGCACTGGTGTCCCCATCCGATGTTCACGTCATGAGGACGGCAGCGACATTGACCCTTTGTGAATCCTGGCTGTCGGCGGCGGCGGCTCTCGCGGGGGTGATGGGAGGCCGGGACGAGGCAGGAGCCCGGAAAAAAAGAAGGCCGCCTGCCCGTGGGGGCGGCGGCCTAGTCAAACAGGGAGGCTTCACGTCTGGGAGACGAAGGGGTTCGGGAGAGTGTCCCGAGTGACCCTGAGACAGCGTCGCCGCCGTCACACCCCCAACATAGTGCTGCGCTGCGGCATGGAGGATTGGTGAATTGGCGGTATCCGACATGCATGCAACGCATGGGTAAGCGGGAGGCCTGCGTGTTTGGAAAAATACCAGTGAGTTTTCTCGGGATGTGGTATTTTGATGCTGGAAAACGCCGACATCCCACGCCATGAGGCGTCGGCGAGCCCTCAGCTCGCCGCGCTGGCCCGCAGCGGCGCCGCCAGCTCCGCCACCAGGAAGTCCCGGAACACCGCCACGCGCTTCGAATGGCGCAGCTCCTCCGGATAGACGAAATAGGCCTCGATCCGCGGCGCCTTCAGCTCCGGCAGCACCTGCACCAGCCCGTCCAGCTCCTCGCCCATGTAGTCCGGCAGGGCGGCCAGCCCGAGCCCGCTGCGCACCGCGGCCAGGATGCCGGGCAGGGAGTTCATCTCCAGCACCGCGCGGCGGGAGGAGCCAGGGCGGCGCCCGGCCTCGCTCAGCCAGTTCACGCTCTCCACCGGCGGGCGATAGTCGCCATAGACGATCATGCGATGGGCATCGAGGTCCTCGGCCCGCTGCGGCATGCCCGCCGTCTTCAGGTAGTCCGGCGCGCCGCAGACCCGCCAGCCGAAGGTGCCGAGGTTGCGCTGGATGAGGTCGGGCTGCCGCGGCGGGTGCATGCGGATGGCCACATCGGCCTCCCGCATCGCGAGATCCAGGTCAGCATCGTCCAGCAGCACCGTCAGCGTGACATCGGGGTGCATCGCCATGAAGCGGCGAAGGCGTGGCGCCAGCCAGACGCTGCCGAAGCCGGTGGTGGTGGTGACCTTGAGCCGCCCGGTCGGTCTTTCCCGGCTTTCCGTCAGCAGGGCCTCGGTCATCGCCAGCTTGGCGAAGACCTCCCTGACCGCGCGGTTCAGCGTCTCCCCCTGCTCGGTGAGGATGAGGCCCCGCGCATGGCGATGGAACAGCGGAACCTGCAGCGCCTCCTCCAGCGCCTGGATCTGGCGCGAGACGGCGGATTGGGAGAGGTTGAGCGTCTCCCCGGCATGGGTGAAGGACCCGGCCTCGGCGACGGCGTGGAAGACCCGCAGCTTGTCCCAGTCCAGCGGCATGCCCGCGCGCTCTCCCAGCTCTCGATTCGGCGCGCAGGCTGCCATGCAATGATGGCGCTTGAGTAGGCTTAGCCTGACATCGGCGACAGGTTTTTTCCATACCCCCGTCAGGCGGGGGCTAAACGATCAATCCCAGGCGGCCAGGGCCGGCGCATCGGCTGGCACATGGGCCAGGAACTTCTCCGCCTCCAGCGCCGCCATGCAGCCCGTGCCGGCCGCCGTCACCGCCTGGCGGTAGATCCGGTCCTGCACATCCCCGGCGGCGAAGACGCCGGCGATGCTGGTCTGGGTCGTGCCGGGCTTCGTCACGATGTAGCCGTCCCCGTCCATGCAGACCTGGCCCTTGAACAGCGCCGTCGCCGGGTCATGCCCGATGGCCACGAAGAGCCCATGCACCGCCAGCTCCGACCGCTCCCCGGTCTTCAGGTTCCGGAGCGCCACGCCGCGCGCCACAGGCACGCGGCCGGAGGGATCGGCCAGCACGCTCTCCACCGCCGTGTCCCAGAGGCAGGTGATGTTCGCCTTGGCGAAGAGGCGCTGCTGCAGGATCTTCTCGCTCCGCAACGAGTCGCGCCGGTGAATCAGCGTGACGTGCCGCGCCAGGTTCGAGAGGTAGAGCGCCTCCTCCGTCGCGGAGTTTCCGCCGCCGACCACGGCCACGTCCTTGCCGCGATAGAAGAAGCCGTCGCAGGTCGCGCAGGCGGAGACGCCGAAGCCCGACAACTCCTTCTCCCCGGGAATGCCGAGCCACCGCGCCTGCGCGCCGGTCGCGATGACCAGCGCTTCCGCCACATAGGTCACGCCGCTGTCGCCCAGGCAGCGGAAGGGCCGGCGGGAGAGATCGACGGAGGTGATCACGTCCTGCTCAATCCGCGCGCCCACATGCAGCGCCTGCGCCTGCATCTGCTCCATCAGCCAGGGCCCCTGGATCGGGCCGGCAAAGCCGGGAAAATTCTCGACATCCGTCGTGATGGTGAGCTGTCCGCCCGGCTGCATGCCGGCCACCACCAGCGGCTCCAGCCCCGCGCGGGCGGCGTAGATCGCGGCGGTGTAGCCGGCGGGGCCGGCGCCGAGGATCAGCAGGCGGGTGGCAATGGTCTGGGACACGGGCGGGGAATCCGTTGCGGTCGGGGTCTTGGGGCAAGGATATCGGCGCCCGGGCGCGAATGCTCAACCTCCCCCCGTTTGGCCATCTTGCGGACACGGTTCAACGCAAGGATATTGCGCGCATAACGCTGACCGGGACATTTCACCGCGCCATGACGGACGCCGCTGCCCAGGACATCGACCAGGTCGACCGCCACATCCTGGCGGAGCTGCAGGGCGATGGCCGGATGACCAATGTGGAACTGGCGCGCCGCGTCGGCCTTTCCGCGCCGCCCTGCCTGCGCCGCGTGCGGCGGCTGGAGGAGCAGGGGGTGATCCGCGGCTACCATGCGGACCTCGACCCCCATGTGCTGGGCTGGGAGATCACCTTCTTCGCCCTGGTGGGGCTGGAGACGCAGAAGCAGGCCGTGCTGGCCGCCTTCGAAGCCATGGTCTGCGAATGGCCGGAGGTGCGCGAATGCCACATGATCCGCGGCGGCGGCGACTTCATGCTGCGACTCGTCGCCCGCGACACCGCGCATGAGAACCAGCTGACCGCCCGGCTGACCGGCGCGCCCAACGTGCTGCGCGTCCAGACCTTGCAGACCATCCATACCGCCAAGGACCAGACCGGCGTGCCGATCGACCGGGAAGGCGCCGCGGGGTGACCTGGCTGCGCCGTGCCTTGCTGGCGCTCGCGCTGCTGCTGCCCGCGGCGGCGGGGGCGGAGGTCGCGCCGGCCGATTGCCCCCCCGGCCTGCCAGCCGGCACCACCTGCCTCCGCGGCCAGGATGCGAACGGCGCCTGGCTGCTGCTGGCGCGCCCCGCCAACTGGCATGGCGGCCTCGTCACCCACATCTTCGGCGGCCCCCGCATGGCGCCGCCTGGGCGCGAGACGACCGACGAGGACCTGATCCGCTACCAGGAATTCCTGGCGGAGGGCTGGGCCTGGGCCTCCTCCAGCCGCCGGCGCGAAGGCTTCGGCCTGCGCCGCGCCGGCGAGGATACGCTGGCCGCGACCCGCGCCGCGGAGGCCGCCTTCGGTCGCCCGCGTCTGAGCGTCCTGCACGGCCAGTCCTGGGGCGGCGCCGTCGCCGCCAAGGCGATCGAGACGCTGAACGAGCCGGACGGGGAGGGGCGCCGCCCCTGGCAGGCGGCGCTGCTGACCTCCGCCGTGCTGGCCGGCCCGACCCGCGCCTATGACATGCGCGTCGACCTCCGCGCCGCCTTCCAGGCGGTCTGCGGCACCCATCCAAGGCCGGAGGAGCCGCAATACCCCGTGACGCTCGGCCTGCCGCAGGGCCAGGCGATGACGCGGGAGGCGCTGATGGACCGCTACCTCGCCTGCACCGGCGCCGATCTGGCGCCGGAGGCGCGGACGCCGGCGCAGCGCCAGGCGCTTTCGGACCTCTCGGCCGCCAGCCGCATCACCGAATGGGCAATCCCCGGCCATCTGATGTGGGCGACGACCGTCTTCGCCGACATCGCCTGGCGGATGTTGGAGGGGCGCAGCGCCTTCGGGAATGCGGGGGTGCGCTACAGCGGCACCAGCGACGACGCCGCCTTCAACGCCCGCGTACCGCGCATCACGGCCGATCCCGATGCGCGGGCGAAACTCGCCGCCGATGGCGACCCGACCGGCGCCATCGCCATCCCGGTGCTGACGCTCCACGGCATCGCCGACAGCACCGTCTTCGTGGAGCATGAGGCCGCCTACCGCGCCACGCTGGAGGCCGCCGGCACCGCGCATCTGCTGGCGCAGGTCTTCGTCGATGACGGGGAGCACAACAAGCTCTCCGCCGCGCTCTACCCCGCCGCGCTGGCCGCCCTGGCCGACTGGGCGGAGACGCGCCGTCGCCCCACGCCGGGCGAGGTGCGCGGCCGCTGCGAGGCGCTGCGCGCGCGCTATGCCGGCGAATGCCGCGTACTGTCCGGCTACACGCCGCCGAGTTGGGAGTCGCGGGTCAATCCCCGCTGAGCACCGCCTGCCGCCGCGCCAGGCTTTCCGCCGGCCAGTATTCTTCCCGGTCGTAGTATTCCGCCATCGCCGGAACGCCCGGCGGCAGCACCACCCAGGGCTGCTTCGAACTGGTGAAGATGTGGATGTCGGGCGGGCAGGAATCCGGATCCTCCAGCGTGCCCACGCGGAGGAAGGCGAAGCGGGGGCCGGCGCCGGGATAGTGGCTCCACAGCGCCACGCGGCAACTCGGGCAACGCATGATCTTCTGGCCGCGGCCGCTGTTCGATGGCGTATCGACCATCTCCGGCGCATCGGCGGTCAGGACGATGCGGTCGGTCTCGATCATCGCGTTGATGGCGAAGGCCGATCCCGTCTCCCGCTGGCACCAGCGGCAGTGGCAGCCATGGACGAAGAGGGGCTTCGACGTGACCTCGTAGCGGATGCGGCGACAGGTGCAGTGCCCCCGCATGGCCATCAGCCCCGCCGCACCACGTAGGACGCCGCCTGCAAGGCCGCGATGATGGCGTTGCCCTGCGCGCCGTCGCGCACCTCCACCATCAGGTAGAGCTCCGTGGACTGCACCGTCGGCGCACCGAAGAGCTGCTGGTGGTTCACCTCGATGACGTTGCCGCCAAGGGCGGAGATGCGCGCCGCGATGTCGGCCAGCATGCCGGGGCGGTCGGGGATGTCGAAATGCAGGCGCAGGATGCGGCCATCCCGCAGCAGCTGGCGCAGCAGCACGTTGGACAGTGCCCGCGCATCGATGTTGCCGCCACAGACGGGGATGCCGACGGCCTTGCCCGCGAAGCGCTCGGGATAGGCCAGCACGGCCGCGAGCCCCGCGGCGCCGGCGCCTTCCGCCACCAGCTTGGCGCCCTCGGCCAGCATGGCGATCGCCTGTTCCACCGCGCGTTCCGGCACGACGAGGACCTCCGTGCCCAGGCGCTTCAGCATGGCGTAGGGAACCTCGCCGACGTCGCGTACCGCGATGCCCTCGGCGACGGTCGGACCGCCCACGGCCACGGGTTCACCGGCCAGGCGCTGCGCCATGGCAGGATATCCCTCGACCTCCACGCCGAAGACCTGGATGCCGGGGCGAAGTTCCAGCGCCGCCGTGGCACAGCCCGCCAGCAGCCCGCCGCCGCCCACCGGGATCGCCAGCGCGTCAAGCTGAGGAAAGTCCTCCAGCATCTCCAGCGCCGCGGTGCCCTGGCCGGCAATGACACCGGGATCGTCATACGGGTGGACGAAGGTCAGGCCATCGCGCAGCGCCAGCTCATGCGCATGGGCCGCGGCCTCCGCCAGCGTCTCCCCATGCAGCACCACCTTGGCGCCCCAGCCTTCCGTCCGCGTCACCTTGGTGGCGGGGGTGAAGCGCGGCATGACGATGGTGGCGCTGATCCCGGCGAGCGAGGCGTGGCGCGCCACCGCCTGGGCATGGTTGCCGGCCGACATGGCGATGACGCCGGCCGCCTTCTCCCGCGCCGTCAGCAGCGCGATGCGGTTGGCGGCACCCCGTTCCTTGAAGGCGCCGGTGGCCTGCAGGTTGTCGAGCTTCAGATGGATGGTCGCACCCGTCGCGCGCGACAGCGCGTCGCAGCGGATGGTCGGCGTGCGGATGACGGCGCCCGCAATCCGCGCCGCCGCCGCGCGCACATCCGCCAGCGTGAGGGAGGCGGGAGCCGGATGCTCCATCACCGGAGCGATCGCGCGGACGGGCGACATGGTCGTAACCTTATCCCAACGGCCTTGTCGCGTGACCGCTCAAGGCCCCTCAGAGTTCGTGCCGGCGGCGCGACTCACGCTCGGCCGCGCCCAGCCGGGCGCTCGGGCCGGTCAGCTGACCGGCCCGCCGGTATCAGACGAAGCGCACGCCCGCGATCTCATAGACCCGGGCGCCGCCGGGCGCCGGGACTTCCACGCTGTCGCCGACCTTCTTGCCGATCAGCGCCTTGGCGAGCGGCGAGGAGATGGAGATGGAGCCCTTCTTCATGTCGGCCTCGTGCTGGCCGACAATGCGGTAGGTCTTCTCGTCCTCCGTCTCCTCATCCACCACGGTCACATGCGCGCCGAAGCGGACCTGGTTGCCGGAGAGCTTGGAGGTGTCGATGACCTCCGCGGAGGGGATGACGGATTCGAGCTCGGCGATGCGGCCTTCGATGAAGGACTGCTTCTCCCGCGCCGCGTGGTACTCCGCATTCTCGGACAGGTCGCCATGGGCCCGGGCCTCCGCGATGGCGCGGATGACGGCGGGGCGTTCCTCGGCCTTGAGCTGACGGAGTTCCTCCTCCAGCCGGGCGAGACCTTCGGCGGTCATGGGGAACTTCTGCACGTCGCGTCTATCCTCCAGGCAACTGACAGCGGTGACAGACCAGCGGGCCCTGCCTGGCCCTGCACCGATCCGCCAGCGGTGCCAGGCCCGGCGGAGCGGGCTGGCAGCATGCAAGCATGTTCTGGCCGGGGCTGGAACAGGCAAGCGGGGCGGAAGCTTCCGCCCCCACCCCGCCCGCTCAGAATGAGCCCGCAAAGTAGGACTGGAGGGGCGCCACATCAAGGGTTCCGCCCTTCAGCGCCGCGATGGCGTGCACCGCCGCCCGGGCGCCGGCGAGGGTGGTGTAGTGCGGAATCCCATGCGTCAGCGCGCTGCGGCGGATGTCGAAGCTGTCGGCGACCGACTGACCGCCGCTCGCGGTGTTGATCACCAGCTGGATGGCGTCCGACTTCATCGCATCCACGCAATGGGGGCGGCCTTCCGCCACCTTGTTGACCACGGAGCACTCGATTCCGACATCCCGCAGCCGGGCCGCCGTGCCCCGCGTCGCCATCACCTTGAAGCCCATCTCCGTCAGCCGCCGCGCCAGCGTCACGGCACCCGCCTTGTCGCTGTCCTTGACGGAGAGGAAGGCCGTGCCCGCTTCCGGCAGCTTCACGCCGGCGCCGAGCTGGGACTTCAGGAAGGCGCGTTCGAAGCTGAGGTCGAGGCCCATCACTTCGCCCGTGGACTTCATCTCCGGGCCCAGGATCACGTCCACATTCGGGAAGCGGTTGAAGGGGAAGACCGCTTCCTTCACCGCGACATGGCGCGACACGGCGGTGTCATCCAGCCCGAAGGCCTTGAGCCGCGCGCCCGCCATGACCAGCGCGCCGATCTTGGCCACCGCGACGCCCGTCGCCTTGGCCACGAAGGGCACGGTGCGGCTGGCGCGGGGATTGACCTCCAGCACGAAGATCTCGCCATCCTTCACGGCGTACTGGACGTTCATCAGGCCCTTGACCTTGAGGGCCTTGGCCATCGCCTCGGTCTCCGCCTTCAGCTCCGTCACGATGGCGGGCGGCAGGGAATAGGGGGGCAGGGAGCAGGCGCTGTCGCCGGAATGGATGCCGGCTTCCTCGATGTGCTCCATGACGCCGGCGACATAGACCTCGCCCACCTCGTCGCAGATGCAGTCCACATCGACCTCGATCGCATCGACCAGGTACTGGTCGATCAGGATCGGGTTCTCGCCGGAGACCTTCACGGCCTCCGCGCCGAAGCGGCGCAGCTGTTCCTTGTTGTAGGCGATCTCCATCGCGCGGCCGCCAAGCACATAGGACGGGCGCACCACGACGGGGTAGCCGATGCGCTCGGCCTCCACGATCGCCTCATCCAGGTCGCGCGCGATGCCGTTCTGCGGCTGCTTCAGGCCCAACTGCTTGAGAAGCTGCTGGAAGCGCTCGCGATCTTCCGCGATGTCGATCGCCTCCGCGGAAGTTCCCAGGATCGGAATCCCCGCCTTGTGCAGCGCCTGGGACAGCTTGAGCGGCGTCTGCCCGCCATACTGCACGATGCACCCCAGCAGCTCGCCCTGCTCCTGCTCCTTGCGGATGATGGCGATGACGTCCTCGCCGGTCAGCGGCTCGAAATACAGGCGGTCGCTCGTGTCGTAGTCCGTGCTGACCGTCTCCGGGTTGCAGTTGACCATGATGGTCTCATAGCCCGCGTCGCGCAGCGCGTAGCAGGCATGGACGCAGCAATAGTCGAACTCGATGCCCTGGCCGATCCGGTTCGGGCCACCGCCCAGGATGATCACCTTCTGGCGCGTCGTCGGCCGGCTTTCGCAATCCGGCGTGCCGAAGCCGCCCTCATAGGTCGAATACATGTAGGGGGTGTCGGAGGCGAATTCCGCCGCGCAGGTGTCGATGCGCTTGAACACGGCATGCACGCCGAGCGCGTCGCGCGCGCCGAACACCGCCGCTTCCGTCGTGCCCGCCAGCTTGGCCAGGCGCTTGTCGCTGAAGCCGAGCGCCTTCAGCGCGCGGAAGGCCTGCGCCGACTTCGGCAGCCCCTCCGCCTTCACGACGTTCTCGGCGTCCACGATCCGCGCGATTTCGCGGATGAACCAGGGGTCGAAGCGGCAGGCCTGGTGGATCTCCTCCACGCTCATCCCCGCGCGCAGCGCCTGCGCCACGACCAGCGCGCGGTCGGGCTTCGGCGTGGCCAGCGAGGTGCGGATGGCGGCGTGGCTGCCATCGCCCGGCAGCTCGATCTCATCGAGCCCGCTGAGCCCCGTCTCCAGCCCGCGCAGGCCCTTCTGCAGCGCCTCCGCGAAGCTGCGGCCGATCGCCATCGTCTCGCCGACCGACTTCATGGAGGTCGTCAGCGTCGCCGGCGTGCCCGGGAACTTCTCGAACGTGAAGCGGGGGATCTTCACCACGACATAGTCGATGGTGGGCTCGAAGGACGCCGGGGTGACCTTGGTGATGTCGTTGGCGAGCTCGTCCAGCGTGTAGCCGACGGCGAGCTTGGCGGCGACCTTGGCGATGGGGAAGCCCGTTGCCTTCGACGCCAGCGCGGAGGAGCGCGACACGCGCGGATTCATCTCGATGACCACCATCCGGCCATCGACGGGGTTGATGCCGAACTGGACGTTGGAGCCGCCGGTATCGACGCCGATCTCCCTGAGGCAGGCGATGCTGGCATCGCGCATGCGCTGGTATTCCTTGTCCGTCAGCGTCAGCGCCGGCGCGATGGTCACGCTGTCCCCGGTATGGACGCCCATCGGATCCAGGTTCTCGATGGAGCAGACGATGATGCAGTTGTCCGCGCTGTCGCGGACCACCTCCATCTCATACTCCTTCCAGCCCAGCACGCTCTCCTCGACCAGCACTTCCGTGGTCATGGAGGCCGCGAGGCCGGCGGAGACGATCTGCTCGAACTCCTCCCGGTTGTAGGCGATGCCGCCGCCCGTGCCGCCGAGCGTGAAGGAGGGACGGATGACGCAGGGCAGGCCGACGATGTCGAGGCCTGCGCGGGCCTCTTCCATCGAATGGGCGATGGCGCTGCGCGGGCTCTCGATGCCGATCTTGCTCATGGCATCACGGAACTTGAGGCGGTCCTCCGCCTTGTCGATGACGTCGGCCTTGGCGCCGATCAGCTCGCAGCCATACTGCTTCAGCACGCCAGCCGCATCGAGCTTCAGCGCCGTGTTCAGCGCGGTCTGCCCGCCCATGGTCGGCAGCAGCGCGTCAGGGCGTTCCTTGGCGATGATCTTCTCGACGATCTCGGGCGTGATCGGCTCGATATAGGTCGCATCCGCCAGGCCCGGATCGGTCATGATCGTGGCCGGGTTGGAGTTGACCAGGATGACGCGATAGCCCTCCGCCCGCAGCGCCTTGCAGGCCTGCGCGCCGGAATAGTCGAACTCGCAGGCCTGGCCGATGACGATCGGGCCCGCGCCGATGATGAGGATGGACTTGATGTCGGTGCGCTTCGGCATGTCAGGCTCCGGTCGATCTGGCTTGGCGCCGCGCGCTGTAGAGCAGCAGCGGCAGGATCAGGGCGTGCGGCACGGCCCAGAAGAAGAAGGCGATTTTCGCGAGTTCGCCGGCCATCAGCGTGGTGGCGCCATGCACGACCACGGACAGCACGAAGGCCATCACGGCGGACCGCACGGGCGGATAGAGGCGCCGGAGCGAGGAGGCGACGGTGAAGAGCACCAGGCCCGAATAGGCCAGCGCGAAAAGCCCGAGGGCGATGTCCATCATGCGCGACTCTCCGCGGCGAGCTTCACGGCCAGCAGCGCCAGCGCGCCGCCCAGTACCCAGCGCTGCACCGCCATCCAGAGCGGCTTGGTGGACAGGAACCGCGCCGTGCCTGCGGCACCCCAGACCAGCACCGCGTCCCACAGCGTGCAGACCGCGATCTGCACGAAGCCGAGGATGGCCGCCTGCAGGAACAGGCTGCCGCGATCGGGGTCGAGGAAGGGCGGCAGCACCGCCATGTAGAACAGCGCCACCTTCGGGTTCAGCGCCGCCGTGGCGAAGCCCACGATGAAGAGCCGCGGCGCCGGCTCCCGCGGCATGGCTCTAGGGGCGAAGATCGGCTGCCCGCCCGGCCGCACGCATTGCCAGGCGAGGAACAGCAGATAGGCCGCGCCACCCAGCCGCAGCACGTCCCAGGCATAGGGAATGGCCAGCAGCGCCGCCGTGATGCCCGCCGCCGCGCAGACCATGATGGTCAAGGAGCCGAACTGGCACCCCGCCAGCGACACCATCCCCGCGCCCGTTCCCTGCGCCAGCGAACGCGAGACGAGGTAGAGCATGTTCGGCCCCGGCGTGACCGCCAGGCCGAGCGACAGCAGCGCGAAGACGAGCAGCGTGTCGGCGGAGGGCATGTCAGCGCCGTCCGTCGAAGGCCAGCCGCACCGCCAGCCCCGCCAGGACCGTCGCCATCAGCCAGCGCTGCACGCGCTGCCAGCTCGGCCGCGTGCCGAGGAACACGGCCACCGATCCCGCCGCCATCACGATCCCCGCATTCACCGCGACGCTGACCGCGATCTGCGTTGCGCCCAGCATCAAGGATTGCAGGAAGACATGGCCCGCCGCCGGGTCGATGAATTGCGGCAGCAGGGACAGGTAGAGCACCGCGATCTTCGGATTCAGCAGATTGGTGAGAAAGCCCATGGCGAAGAGCCGCGCGGGGCTGTCATGGGCCAGCGCGCGCGGCGCGAAGGGCGTGCCGGGCGCGCGCACGGCCTGCCAAGCCAGCCACAGCAGGTAAGCCGCGCCCGCGATGCGCAGCGCGTCATAGGCGAAGGGCACGGCCATCACGATGGCGGTGATGCCGAGCGCCGCGCAGAGCAGGTAGAAGACGAAGCCCAGCGCGACCCCGGCCAGGGAGACGAAGCCGGCCGCACGCCCCTGCAGGATGGTGCGGCTGACCAGGTAGATCATGTTCGGCCCGGGCGTCAGCACCATGCCGAGTGCGATCGCCGCGAAGGCCAGCAGGGCGCCGGGCTCCACCATGCTCAGCCCGCCTTGCGCGTCTCGATCATGCCCACGAAGCGCTTGAACAGATGGTGGCTGTCGGTCGGCCCCGGCGACGCCTCCGGGTGGTACTGCACGGAGAAGGCCGGGTACTTGCTGCTCGCGATGCCCTCATTGGTGCCGTCGAAGAGGCTGCGATGCGTCACCGTCACGCCCTCGGGCAGCGTCTTCTCATCCACCGCGAAGCCGTGGTTCTGGGAGGTGATCTCGACCTTGCCCGTCACCAGGTCCTTCACCGGCTGGTTCGCGCCGCGATGGCCGCGGTCCAGCTTGAAGGTCTTCGCCCCCAGCGACAGCGCCAGCAGCTGGTGGCCGAGGCAGATCCCGAACACCGGCACGCCCTTCTCCAGCACGCCCTGGATCGCCGGCACGGCGTATGCGCCCGTCGCCGCGGGGTCGCCGGGGCCGTTCGAGAGAAAGACGCCATCCGGGCCGTGGCTCAGGATGTCCTCCGCCGTCGCCGTCGCGGGCACCACCGTGACCGCGCAGCCGGCGGCGGCCAGGCAGCGCAGGATGTTGCGCTTGGCGCCGTAATCCACGGCCACGACCTTCACCTTGGGCGCCGTCTGAGTGGCATAGCCCTGGCCCCAGGCCCATTCGGACTCGTCCCAGCCATAGGTCTGGCGGGTGGAGACCTGCTTCGCCAGGTCCATCCCCTCCAGCCCCGGCCATTCCTTCGCCTGCGCGATCAGCGCCGGGATGTCGAAGACGCCATCCGCCGGGTGGGCCAGCACGCCATTCGGCGCGCCGCCGTCGCGGATGCGGGCCGTCAGCGCCCGCGTGTCGATGCCCGCGATGCCCGGCACGCCATGCGACTTCAGCCAGTCATCGAGGTGCCGGGTCGCGCGGTAGTTGGAGGGATCGGTGACGTCCTGCTTGACGATCAGCCCCCGCGCGGCGGGTGTCACCGCCTCGATATCCTCGGGGTTGGCGCCGACATTGCCGATATGGGGGAAGGTGAAACAGATGGTCTGCCCGGCATAGGAGGGATCGGTCAGCACCTCCTGGTACCCGGTCATGGAGGTGTTGAAGCAGATCTCGGCGACCGTCGTGTTGTGCGCGCCGAAGCCGCGGCCCCAGAAGACGGACCCATCGGCCAGCACCAGCGCCGCGGTGGCACCTTCGGGGGCGGTCGGGGTCGTCTCGGTCACCGGGGCGGTCTCCATGCGGGGCTTGCGGGGGGCGGTATCGGCGGGTTGAGGGAGGTCGGCCAGGGTCAGGCCCGTGACACCAAGGATGGCGGGCCAGTGCTTGGCCGGGATGGCGCGGGCCTGGCGCCACTTGCGCACGGCCTCCGTCCCGATGCCGAGGCGCTGGGCTGCCGCTTCCGCGCCGCCCAGCAGGGTGATGATGTCATCGACCGTGCGCATGCCGGCTCATATGTGGGAAAAAACTTCCGGCCGCAACCAGAGTCGCGCTCCGGGAAGATTTTTCCCATTCCGCCGCCCGTGCTACAGCGCGCCCATCCCAGGAGGATTTCCCATGGCCGACGATCTCCGCGCCCGTTTCACCGAGGCCCTCAAGGCCGCCATGATCGCCAAGGATGCGCCGAAGACCTCCGCCATCCGCATGATCACGGCCAAGCTCAAGGATGTGGACATCGCCGCCCGCCCCTCGGGCGTGGACAAGGTGCCGGATGACCAGATCGTCGCCATGCTGCGCGGCATGGTGAAGTCCCGCGCCGAGAGCGCCGCCATGTATCGCCAGGGCGGCCGCCCGGAACTGGCGGAGAAGGAGGAGTTCGAGATCGCGACGATCGAGAGCTTCCTGCCCCAGCAGATGGACGGCGCCGCCATGGAGGCCGCCGTCGCCGAGGCGGTCGCGGAATCCGGCGCCACCTCCATCAAGGAGATGGGCAAGGTCATGGCCGTGCTGAAGGCCAAGCACGGCGCGGTGCTGGACATGGCCAAGGCCGGGCCGCTGGTGAAGGCGAAGCTCGGGGGCTAGGAGCCCTCGCGGCCGGGCAGGACCAGCCCCTCCGCGCCGACCAGCACCGCGCCGCGAAGGTCGGCGCGGCGGAGGTCGGCCATGGTCATCGTCGCATCCGTCAGGTCGGCGCCGGCCAGCAGGGCCTCCCGCAGATCGGCCTGGGTCAGGTCGGCATCGGGCAGCCGGGCCTCGCTCAGATCCGCCCCCACCAGCTTCGCCCGCACCAGCCGCGCGCTGGTCAGGTTGGTGGGCCAGCTCTGGCCATGCTTCAGCGTCATCGGCCCGGCCTCCGCCCGAGTCAGCTCGGCCTCGTTCAATGAGGCGCGGACCAGGCTCGCCCCCCGGAGGTTCGCCCGCGCCATCTTCGCCCCGCGGAGGTCGGCGGTGGCGAGGTCCGCCATGGCCAGCACCGTGCCGGTCAGGTCGCAGCCGCGCATCACCGCATGCTTCAGCACCGCCGCCGCCAGGTTGACGCCGGACAGATCCACCCCCGCCAGGTCGCAGGCCGTGAAATCCGCCCGCTGGCCGTCCCGCCCATTGCTGCGGATCCAGGCCTGGTGCAGCGCGATGGCCTCGCTCACCGCATCCGCCAGGTTCTCCAGCCGCCGTGTCATCTCCGCCCCGTCCAGGATGGCGGAGCCCAGGTCCACCTCGTCCAGCAGGGCGCCCAGCAGATTGGCGCCGGCGAGGTTGGTGGACCGGAAGGTGGCGCGGCTCAGGATCGCCCCCTCCAGCACCGCGCCTTCCAGATTGGCCTCCGACAGGTCGGCCCCTTCCAGGTTGCAGCCGCTGAGATCGGCCTTGCTGAGGTCGGCGCGGACGAAGACGGCCTCCCGCAGGTTGGAATCGCGCAGGTCGGTCTGCACGATGAAGGCGTTGGAGAGCTTGGCCCGCGTCAGGTTGGCATTGGCGGCGGAGGCTTCCGACAATTCGCCGCGGCCCTCCGCCGCGGTGGCCGGCACCAGCTCTCCCCCCTTGCTGCGCACCAGATGCCCGTCGCGCAGGTCAGCGCCCGTCAGGTTGGCGCGCATCAGCTTCGCGCCCAGCAGGGAGGCCCCGCGCAGATCCGCCTTCTGCAGCCGCGCCCGCGTCAGCTCCGCGCGGCGGAGATTGGCGCCGAACAGGCAGGCATCGCTGAGGTCGGCCTCCGACAGGTCGGCGCCTTCCAGCCGCGCGCCGGTCAGGTCCGCGCCGGCCAGCAGCGCGCCGCGCAGCTCGACATGGGCGAGATCGGCGAATTTGAAGCTGGCCCGCTTGCCGCCGCGCTCGCCCCGTATGTGGCGGGCATGCAGGGCCAACGCCTCCGCCAGCGCGGCGGGCGGCACGGGGTGGTAGTCGATGGCCAGCGCATCCCGCCAACTGGCGGCACGGGCAGGGGCGGGGACTCGGCGCTGCACCCGCCATGCTTGGGCCGGAAGGCCTGAAGAATTCATGACCCCGGGCCTTGGCGTGCGCGCGGGCGTGCTAAAGCACGGGCAGGATGGCCCTTCCCCCGCAATTCCTGGACGAGTTGCGCGCCCGCACGCCGCTCGCGCCCCTCATCCAGCGCAAGACCCGGCTGACCAAGTCAGGCCGGAACTGGAAGGGCTGCTGCCCCTTCCATGGGGAGAAGACTCCCTCCTTCTATGTCTATGACGACCACTTCCACTGCTTCGGCTGCGGCGCGCATGGGGATGCCATCACCTTCGTCATGAAGGCGGAGGGCCAGGGCTTCCCGGAAGCGGTGGAGCGCCTGGCGCAGGAAGCGGGGCTCGAGGTTCCGAAGCCCACGCCGGAAGCCGCGGCGCGGGAACGCGCGGCGCGGGACCTCTATGGCGTGCTCGAAGCCGCGGCCCAGGCCTTCCAGCGCCGGCTCCGCCTGCCGGAAGGCGCGGAGGGGCTGGCCTATCTCCGCCGCCGGGGCCTGAGCGAGGAGACGATCGCGCGCTTCGGCCTCGGCTGGTCCGGCGGCGGCCGCGGCGCCATCGCCGCCGACCTGAAGACCGATGGCATCACCCCCGAACAACTGGCGGAAGCCGGGCTGATCCGGGAACGCGAAAGCGGCGAGGGTTATTCGGACCTTTACTTCAACCGTGTGATCTTCCCCATCCGGGACCGGCGCGGCCGCGTCGTCTCATTCGGCGGGCGCATCCTGGGGGATGGCCAGCCGAAATACGTGAACGGGCCGGAAACCGCCGTCTTCTCGAAGCGCCGCAACCTCTACGGCGTGGACATGGCGCGGGAAGCCGCCTTCCGGGGCGCGGCGGTGGTGGCGGTGGAGGGCTACATGGATGTCATCGCGCTCCACCAGGCCGGCTTCGGCGGCGCCGTGGCCCCGCTCGGCACCGCGCTCACGCCCGAACAGATGGAGGAGCTGTGGCGCCTGAGCCCCGAACCCGTGCTCTGCTTCGATGGCGATGGCGCGGGCGCGCGGGCGGCGGCGCGGGCGGCGGAGGCGGCGCTGCCGCTGCTGACCACCGAACGCAGCCTGCGCATGGCCACGCTGCCGGCGGGGGAGGACCCGGATACGCTCGTCTCCCGTCGCGGCACCGCCGGCTTCCAGGCCGTGCTGGATGGCGCGCGGCCGCTGTCGGAGGCGCTCTACGGCCTGCTGACGGAAGGCCGCCCCGCCGCGACGCCGGAACAGAAGGCCAGCCTGCGCAACCGGCTGGTGGAGGCGACCGGCCTGATCGCCGACAAGTCGCTGGCCGCCGAATACCGTCGCGCCCTGCTCGACCGGTTCTTCGAGAGCACCCGCCCGCAGAAACCCGCCTTCGGCGGCGCGCCCGGGCGGCCCGGGGCGCGCAAGGTCGTTGTCCCACGCCAGCGCCCCGCCATCACGCCGGGCCGTGTGCGCGTGGCCCAGGCCCGCGCCCTGATGGCGATCACGCTCCGCCATCCCTGGTTGCTGCCGGAGGTGGAGGAGGTCTTCGCCGGGCTCGACCTGGGCGACCCGCAGCTGGCGGATTGCCGCGCCTCAGCCCTCCGCTGGCTGGCGGATGGCCATGAACTTGACTCCTCCGGCCTGATGGACCAACTCGCCCGGGACGGGTGGGGGGAACTGGTATCAGCCTTGCTGCGGGATCCGGGCCTGCCGGCGGAAGCCAGCGCCGAGGCCCAGCCGAAGGACGCGCTGGATGGCTGGTGGCACTTCTTCGGATTGCTGCGGGGCGAGGCGGAGCTGGAGGAAGACCGGATGGCGGCGAAGCGCGACTGGGACGCGGCGCGCGATCCGGCAGCGCAGACCCGGGCGCAACAGCGCCTGATCCGCCTGACCTTGACCCTGGCCGCGCTGCGCCGCGGCGAGTGGACGGAAACGGATGGGGCCGGGGCCGCGGGCGACGCGGCCATCGGCAGTGGGCATTGAAGTGAAGGTCTTAACGCGCTTCCGCGTGCCACGGGCAAAACCCCGCGGCCCGTCGTCGCGCCGTTGACGGAGCGGATACAGGCATGGCGAGCAAGGTCGCAGGTGGCGCCGAAACGGCAGAAGGCCGTGACGAGGCGGTTGAGGGCGTGCTGCTCGATACCCTGACCGCCGCGGTCAAGAAGCTGGTCGCCCGCGGCAAGGAACGAGGCTACGTCACCTATGACGAGCTGAACGCCGCGCTGCCCTCCGAACAGGTCTCCTCCGAGATGATCGAGGACACCATGGCGATGCTGAGCGAGATCGGCATCAACGTGGTGGAGAGCGAGGAAAGCGAGGACGGCGAGGCCGCCGCCGACAAGCCCGTCGCCAAGGCCGATGACGACGAGAAGGATGACGAGGAAGGCGGCGGCAATGTCGATGAGGCCAATCTCGGCCGCACCGACGACCCGGTCCGCATGTACCTCCGGGAGATGGGCTCGGTCGAGCTGCTGTCGCGCGAGGGCGAGATCGCCATCGCCAAGCGGATCGAGGCCGGCCGCGACATGATGATCGGCGGGCTCTGCGAAAGCCCACTGACCTTCAAGGCCATCGTCGCCTGGCATGACGCCGTCAACAATGGCCGCATGCTGCTGCGCGACGTCATCGACCTGGAAGCCACCGCCGGCGCCAACACCCCCGAAGGCACGCCGCCGCCGGAGGAGGAATACGAGGAAGGCGACGAGGCCGCTGAAGGCGTGGGCCTCTCCCTCTCCGCGCTCGAGGAAAAGCTGAAGCCGGAAGCGCTGAAGGCCTTCGAGGAGATCGAGGCCGCCTACAGCAAGCTGAACAAGCTCACCTCCAAGCGCATGGACGCCTATACGTCCGGCGGCGAGCAGTCCGCGCGCAGCGAGAAGACCTATGAGAAGCAGCGCCAGGAGCTGGTGGCGCTGGTGGAGAAGGTCCACCTCCACAACAACCGCATCGAGGAGCTGGTCGACCAGCTCAAGGGCCTGAACCGCCGCCAGACCATGCTGGAAGGCCAGGTCCTTCGCCTGGCGGAGGCGCAAAAGGTCAAGCGCGACGAGTTCATCGAACAGTGGCGCGGCAGCGAACTCGATCCCGCCTGGTTTGACCGGATCTCCAAGCTGCCGGGCAAGGGCTGGAAGGCCTTCGTCGCGCGATCGAAGGACGATGCGGAAGCGATCCGGGCGGAGATAGCCAAGGTCGCCGCCGATACCGGCCTGCCGGTGCCGGACTTCAAGCGCGTCTACGCCACCGTGTCGCGCGGCGAACGCGACATGACCCAGGCGAAGAAGGAGATGATCGAGGCCAACCTCCGCCTCGTCATCTCCATCGCCAAGAAATACACCAACCGCGGCCTGCAGTTCCTGGACCTGATCCAGGAAGGCAATATCGGCCTGATGAAGGCGGTCGATAAGTTCGAATACCGCCGCGGCTACAAATTCTCGACCTACGCGACCTGGTGGATCCGCCAGGCCATCACGCGTTCCATCGCCGACCAGGCGCGGACCATCCGCATCCCGGTCCACATGATCGAGACGATCAACAAGCTGGTCCGCACCAGCCGCCAGATGCTCCACGAGATCGGCCGCGAGCCGACGCCCGAGGAACTGGCCGAGAAGCTCGGCATGCCGCTGGAGAAGGTCCGCAAGGTCCTGAAGATCGCGAAGGAGCCGATCAGCCTCGAGACGCCGATCGGCGACGAGGAGGACAGCCACCTCGGCGACTTCATCGAGGACAAGAACGCCATCATCCCGCTGGATGCCGCGATCCAGTCCAACCTCCGCGAAGCCACGACCCGCGTGCTGTCCTCGCTCACGCCGCGCGAGGAACGCGTGCTGCGCATGCGCTTCGGCATCGGCATGAACACCGACCACACGCTGGAGGAAGTGGGCCAGCAGTTCAACGTGACGCGCGAGCGCATCCGCCAGATCGAGGCCAAGGCGCTGCGCAAGCTCAAGCACCCCAGCCGCAGCCGCAAGCTGCGCAGCTTCCTGGACAATTGAGGTGGCGACCATCGCCGTGGCCCGGGAGCCGGTGCAGCGGATCGCGGTGGATGTCACTTTCCTGCGCATGGACGCGCCGCCCGATGACGCGCCCGCGGCGCTGCCGCGCGGCAGCGTCGTGCAGCGCGTGGCGCAATGCTCCGTGCCCTTCTACCGCTACCTCTACGACACGGTCGGGCGCGACTATGTCTGGTGGCTGCGCCGCACGGTGCCGGACAGCGAGATCGCGGCCCTGCTGGCGCGGCCGGAGATCACCATCCACGTCCTCTACCACGGGGGCGAACCGGCGGGCTTCTACGAGCTGGAGCGCCGCGGCGACCACGGCACCAACCTGGCCTATTTCGGCCTGATGCCGCACGCTATCGGCTTCGGCGCCGGCCGCGCCCTGCTCCGCCACGCCGTGGACGAGGCCTGGGGCGAACACCCGCGGGGGCTGACGGTGAATACCTGCACCGCCGACCATCCACGAGCGCTGCCCAACTACAAGGCCGCCGGCTTCCGCGTGATGCGCACGGTGCGGGAGGTATGGCCCGTGCCGCTGCGCCTGGGGCTTGCGATCCCGGAGCGGCTGAAGGTCTGACCGGGGCATGAAAAAGGCCGGCGGATCGCTCCGCCGGCCTTTCTCGTTGTGGCGCCTCAGCTATGCGCCAGGATCGCCAGCAACAGCAGCGCCACGATGTTGGTGATCTTGATCATCGGGTTCACCGCCGGGCCCGACGTATCCTTGTACGGGTCGCCGACCGTGTCGCCCGTCACGGCGGCCTTGTGGGCGTCCGAGCCCTTGCCGCCGAAATGGCCTTCCTCGATGTACTTCTTGGCGTTGTCCCAGGCGCCGCCGCCGGTCGTCATGCTGACGGCCACGAAGAAGCCCGTGACGATGACGCCGAGCAGCATGGCGCCGAGCGCGCTGAACGCCGCCGCCTTGCCGCCGATCAGCAGGATCACCACGAAGACGAAGATCGGGCTCAGCACCGGCAGCAGGGAGGGGATGATCATCTCCTTGATCGCGGCCTTGGTGAGCATGTCGACGGCGCGGCCGTAATCCGGCTTCTCCGCCCCCGTCATGATGCCGGGGTGCTCGCGGAACTGCCGGCGCACTTCCTCCACCACCGCGGTTGCGGCGCGGCCGACGGCGGTCATGGACATGCCGCCGAACAGGTACGGCAGCAGGCCGCCGAAGAGCAGCCCGACCACGACATAGGGGTCGGACAGGCTGAAGGTCATCGCCCCGATGCCCGCGAAGTAGGGATAGGTCGCGGGGTTGGCGATGAAGTAGTTCAGGTCCTGCGTATAGGCCGCGAAGAGCACCAGCGCGCCGAGGCCCGCGGAGCCGATCGCATAGCCCTTGGTCACCGCCTTGGTGGTGTTGCCGACCGCGTCCAGCGCATCGGTGGAGACGCGGACCTCCTTCGGCAGGCCCGCCATCTCCGCGATGCCGCCGGCATTGTCCGTGACCGGGCCGAAGGCATCGAGGGCCACGACCATGCCCGCCAGCGCCAGCATCGTCGTCGTCGCGATGGCGATGCCATAGAGGCCTGCCAGCCCATAGGCCGAGAGCACGCCCGCGATGATGATCAGCGCCGGCAGCGCCGTGCTTTCCATCGAGACCGCGAGGCCGCGGATCACGTTGGTGCCGTGGCCGGTCTGGCTGGCTTCCGCGATGGACCGCACGGGGCGGAAATCCGTGCCGGTGTAGTATTCCGTCACCACCACGATCGCCGCCGTCACCGCCAGGCCGACGGCGCCACACAGGAACAGGCTGAAGGCGCCGAAGGTGGCGCCGCCTGCCGTCACGGTGCCGGTGCCGAAGGCGATGTAGCAGAGCGGCAGCAGCACGATCAGCGACAGGACGCCGGTGACGATGAAGCCCCGGTACATCGCGCCCATGATGTTGTTGCTGGCCGGCAGCTTCACGAAATAGGTGCCGATGATGGAGGTCACGACGCAGACCGCGCCGATGGCCAGCGGGAAGACCATGCCCGCGATGCGCCCATCCGCGCCGAAGGAGATCGCGGCCAGCACCATGGTCGCGACCATCGTCACCGCATAGGTCTCGAACAAATCGGCCGCCATGCCGGCGCAGTCGCCGACATTGTCGCCGACATTGTCCGCGATGGTGGCGGGGTTGCGGGGGTCATCCTCGGGAATGCCGGCTTCCACCTTGCCGACCATGTCGCCACCCACATCGGCGCCCTTGGTGAAGATGCCGCCGCCGAGGCGGGCGAAGATGGAGATGAGGGAGGCACCGAAGCCGAGTGCCACCAGCGCGTCGATGACGACGCGGGAATTGGCGGCCAGGCCGCCGATCGGCACCAGGATCATGAAGTAGACCGCGACACCCAGCAGGGCGAGGCCCGCCACCAGCATGCCCGTGATGGCGCCCGACTTGAACGCGACATCGAGGCCGGAGGCGAGGGACTGCGTCGCCGCCTGCGCCGTGCGGACATTGGCACGGACGGAGACGTTCATGCCGATGAAGCCCGCCGCGCCGGACAGCACGGCGCCGATCAGGAAGCCGATCGCGACCGCGAAGGCATGCCCGCCGAAGCCGAAGGCCACCAGGATGACGAAGAACAGCACCACGCCGACGATGCCGATGGTGGTGTATTGCCGCTTGAGGTAGGCGGATGCGCCTTCGCTGATCGCCGCCGCGATCTCCTGCATCCGCGCATTGCCGGCATCCCGGCCCAGGATATCCTTTGCCGTCACCACGCTGTAGGCGATGGCAAGCCCGCCCAGCGCGATGATCAGCAACAACGATAACGTCATCAAGGCAGCCTCTCCCCCTCTGCTCCCAGGTTTCCTGGGTTTGCTGTCATGCCGGGCCGGGGGCCGGGGCGCGGGCGCGGGGCCCTTGCCGTGGCCCGGTAGCCGGGCTGGGGAAAGCTTGCCGGGGGCGCAGGGCCCTGGCAACGCCGCATGGTTGCCGCGCGACGGAAAAAGTCGCGCGACCCGGTCACGGCGTCATGGTTATCGGGAAAGGCCGCCCCGGCGGGGGCGGGCAGGGACTATTCCTTCGAATCGTCCTTGTAGGCGGCCATGGACTTCAGGATGATCTCTGCCGCCTCGCTGGCCGGGCCCCAGCCGCGGACCTTCACCCACTTGTCGGATTCGAGGTCCTTGTAGGTGGCGAAGAAGTGCTCGATCGTCGCCCGCGTGATCTGGGGCAGTTCCTCGGCGCTGGTGATGCCCGAATACATCGGGTGCACCTTGTCATGCGGCACGCAGACCAGCTTCTCGTCAGAGCCCGCCTCATCCTCCATGTGCAGCACGCCGATCGGGCGGGCGCGGATGACGCAGCCCGGCACGACGGGGGCGGGGGTCAGCACCAGGGCGTCGGCGGGGTCGCCGTCATCGGCCAGGGTGCCGGGGATGAAGCCATAGGCGGCGGGGTAGGCCATCGGCGTGAACAGGAAGCGGTCCACCACCACCGCGCCGCTGTCCTTGTCCAGCTCGTACTTCACCTGGCTGCCCTGGGGGATCTCCACCACCACATTGACGTCGTGCGGCGGGGCCTTGCCGGTCGGGATCTTGGCCAGGTTCATGGGGCTTGGACCTTCGGGGAGCTGTTGGTGGCGGCCTTGTAGCGCATGGCCCCGGCGCGCGGTAGCGCACCCTTAACCCCTGGCGCGCGGCAGCCGACCCTTGCGCGACGCAGCGGGGCGGGATCACCATGCCCGCAACCCTTGGGGAGGGATCCGTCCGATGAAACGCCGCCTTCTGATTGCCGCCACCCTGGCCCTGGCCGCCCTGTCGCAGGCCCCGGCCATGGCCCAGGCGCCTGCCCCTGCGCCTGCCCCTGGGGGCACGGAGATCGTGGAGAAGAAGGTCTTCGAGACCACGAACTACGTGACGCGCGGCGGCGCCACCATCCCCGCCATCCGCATCGGCTACCAGACCGCGGGCACGCTGAACGCCGCCGGCGACAATGCCGTCATCGTCACGCATTTCTTCTCCGGCAACAGCCACGCCTTCGGCCGCTACGCCGAAGGCCAGCCCGCCGGCTACTGGGACGCCATCATCGGCCCGGGCAAGGCGATCGACACCAACCGCTACTTCGTCATCTCCTCCGACACGCTGGTGAACCTCAACGTCCGGGATGGCCGCACGGTCACCACCGGCCCGGTCTCCATGAACCCCGCCACCGGCCGCCCCTGGGCGCTGGAATTCCCCGTCATCGCCATGCGCGACTTCATCGAGGTGCAGAAGCGCCTGCTGGACAGCCTCGGCGTCCGGCGCCTGGCGCTGGTGACGGGCGCCTCCATGGGCGCGCTGCAGGCCATCGAATGGGCGGCCGCCTATCCGGAGATGATCGACCGCGTGATGCCCGTGATCGGCGCCGCCGAATTCGATCCCTGGACCATCGCCTGGCTCGACATCTGGGAAAGCCCGATCCGGCTCGACCCCAACTTCAACAATGGCGACTACTACGCGCAAGGCCGCGAACCCCCGACGCGCGGCCTGGCGGAGGCGCTGAAGATCGTGACGGTGCAGGCGCAGGACCGCCCCGGCCTGGCCCGCTTCGGCCGCCGCGTGGCGGAGGGGCAGGACCCTCTGCGCCGCATCGGCGACCGGTTCGAGGTGGAGCGCTTCCTGGATGAGGCCGCGATGGCCCGCGCCCGGATCTCGGATGCCAACCACTTCCTCTACCTCGTGCGCGCCAACCAGCTCTTCCTGCACGAATACGCCAGCACCGAGGCCGCGCTGTCCCGCAGCCAGGCGCGCTGGTTCGTGGTGGCCAGCCCGACCGACCGCGTCTTCATGCTGGACTACAACATGGAGATGGTGGCGCTGCTCCGGCGCCTCGGCCGCCCGGTCGATTTCGCGGAGGTGACGGGCCCGCTCGGCCACCTCAACGGCGTCGTCGGCATGGCGCCGCTTGGCGATCGCATCAGGGCGTTCCTCGGCCACTGATTTTCCGGCAGCCGGCCGGACCGCCCCGATTCTTCCGCCAGGCGGAAGGGTCGGGGCTTCGGGATGGCGGAAGTTCCGGGGGGCGGGCATTCCGCCTTATCCCTTGGCAGGCCCCGCATTCCGGGGCGATGCTCCGGGCACTCACCTGCCGGGAGTCTTCACATGCGCATCCTCGCCTATGCCGCCGCCGCGCTTTTCGCCGCCGGTCCTGCCCTGGCCCAGACGGGCGGGCGCGTCACGCTCCAGGCCTATGCCGGCATCTTCAAGGACAACTACACCCAGACCGTGCTGGCGCCCTTCACGGCGCGCAGCGGCACGGCGGTGCAGTACCATGAGGGCGGCACCAGCGCGCAGATGCTCGGCACGCTGCGCGCCCAGCGCGCCGATCCGCAGATCGACGTCGTCATCATGGACGTCACCACCGCCGCCATCGCCTGCGCCGAGGGGCTGGTGGAGCGCATCGACGCCGCGACCCTGCCGGTGATCGCGGAACTCGACGACCAGGCGCGGGCATCGGGTGGCGCCTGCGGTCCGGCCGTCACCTATGACCACCTGGTCATGGTCTATGACACCCGCGCGGTCACGCCGGCGCCGACGCGCTGGGCGGCGATGTGGGACCCCGCGCATCGCGGCCGCATCGCGCTCTCCGCGCCGCCCAACATCCAGGGCCTGGCGATGACGGCGATCCTGGCGCATGCCAATGGCGGGTCCTGGCAGAACCTGAACGCCGCCATGCCGCGGCTGCGGGAGATCGCGCCGGCGGTGCAGACCTTCGATCCCAATCCCGATGGCTACACGCTGATCCTGAACGACCAGGTCCGCTTCGCCACCGGCTGGAACGCCCGCGCGCAACTCTATCGCGATCAGTCCCAGGGCCGCATCGGCGTCGTGCTGCCGGAGGAAGGGACGGTGTTCCAGATCAACACCATCAACATCGTCGCCAACAGCAAGAACCGGGCGCAGGCGCTCGCGCTCGCCGCCCATGCCCTGTCCGCCGATGCGCAGAAGGCCTTCACGGAGCGCATGTTCTACGGCCCGACCAATGCGCGCGCGCAGGTCTCGCCGGAGGCGATGGCCCGCACGGCGCTGGCGCCCGAATTCCGCAGCCGCGTCATCCCGCTCGACTGGACCGAGATGGTGCGTCTGCGCGATGGCTGGAACCAGCGCTGGCGGCGCGAGGTGATCTCGGCCTCGGGGCGCTGATGAGCCACTTGAGGCTGGAGGCGCTGACCAGGCGCTTCCCCGGCGCGCCGCATCCCGCCGTGGATGGCGTCTCGCTGGAACTGGGGCAGGGCGCGCTGCTGGCGCTGCTGGGCCCCTCCGGCTGCGGCAAGACCACGACGCTCCGCATGATCGCGGGGCTGGAGGTGCCGGACAGCGGCCGTATCCTGGTGCAGGGCAGGGACGTCACCGCCCTGCCGCCGCACAAGCGCAACATGGGCGTGGTGTTCCAATCCTACGCGCTGTTCCCGCACATGACGGCGGCGCAGAACGTGGCCTTCGGGCTGGAGATGCGGGGCCACCCCCGCGCCGATCGTGCGCCGCGGGTGCAGGAGGCGCTGAACCTCGTCGGCCTCGGCGCCCTCGCCGCGCGCAAGCCGCGCCAGCTCTCCGGCGGCCAGCAGCAGCGCGTGGCACTCGCCCGCGCGCTGGCGCCGCAACCGGACCTGCTGCTGCTGGACGAACCGCTCAGCGCGCTCGACGCCAAGCTGCGGGAGGAGGTGCGGGACGAGATCCGCGCGCTCCAGCAGCGCCTCGGCACCACCGCCGTCTTCGTGACGCATGACCAGACGGAGGCGCTGGCCATGGCGGACCTCGTCGCCGTGATGAACGAAGGCCGGATCGAGCAACTGGCGACGCCGGAGGAGATCTTCGAACGGCCCGCCACCCGCTTCGTCGCCACCTTCGTCGGCCGCGCCGCGCGCCTGGCTGCGACCGTCACGCAGCCCGGCCTGCTGCGCGTGGGCGATGCCGAGCTTCGCGCGACGGAAACGCCCGCCAGCGGCGCCGCGGAGATCTTCATCCGCCCCCACCATGTCCGCCCGCTGCGGGATGATGAGGGCGCGGAGAACACCCTGCCCGCGACGCTCTCCCGCCGCACCTATACCGGCGACCTGGTGACGCTCGACTGCGCGACCCCCGCGGGCCGCCTGATCGCGGACCTCCCCGGCGGATCGCCGGGCGCCGATCTTCGGGTGGGCGACACGCTTCGCCTCGGCTTCCGCGCCGCCGACCTCCGGGTCTTCCCGGCGTGATCGGCCTGCTCCTCTGCCTGCCCGCCGCGCTGATCCTCGGCCTGGGCTTCGTCTGGCCGGTGGCGCTGCTGGCGCGGATCAGCCTGAACCGCACCACCGACATGGGCGCGATGGAGGAGGCCTTCAGCCTCGAGACCATGGCGAAGCTGGTGGAGGATGACTTCACCTGGGAACTCGCCTGGAACACCGCGACGCTGTCCGCCACCTGCGGCGCCATCGCCGTGGCGCTCGCGCTGCCCGTCGCGCTGCTGATCCGGAGCGCGCCGCCGCAATGGCGCGGCCTGCTCTCCCTCATGGCCGTGGCACCCCTGCTCGTCTCCTCCACCGCCCGTATCGTCGGCTGGATGGCGATCCTCGGCGACCGCGGCATGATCAATGCGGTGCTGGCCTGGATCGGCGTTGTCGATGATCCCGTCAGGCTCATCAACAACTGGACCGGCGTGCGCATCGGGCTGACGGAGAGCCTGATGCCCTATGCCTGCCTCGTGCTGATCGCGGGGCTCGGGCGCCTCGACTCGCGGCTGGAGGAAGCGGCCGCCACGCTTGGCGCGACGCGCACGAAGACCTTCCTGCGCGTCACCCTGCCGCTGGCGGCACCAGCACTGGCCGCCGCCTTCCTGCTGGTCTTCGTGCTCGGCGTCTCCGCCTTCGTCACGCCGCGGCTGATGGGCGGCGGGCGCGTCTTCGTCGTGGCGACCGAGATCTTCGACCTGGCGCTGGAGACGGTGGACTGGCCCGCCGCCGCCGCCATGGCGATGCTGCTGCTGGGGTCGCTCGGCTTGGCCATGGCGCTGCGCGGCCTGGTCGCGAAGGTGGCGCGATGAGGCCGGGCTGGGTGCTGCGCCTGGCCGCGATCTGCGGCTATGCGCTGCTGCTGGCGCCGGCCCTGCTGGTCTGCGCCATCTCCTTCTCGGCCGGCGACTTCCTGACCTTTCCGCCGCCAGGGCTCTCGCTCCGCTGGTATGCGGCGCTGGTCTCCAATGCGGAGCTGATGGCGGCGCTGCGCAATTCCGCGGTGCTGGCGGCCGTCGTCGCGGTGATCGCGCTGCTGGCGGGCGGGCCCGCGGCCTATGCCATCGCGCGGCTGGACTTTCCCGGGCGTGGCTTCCTGGCCGGTTTCCTGGCCGCACCGCTGCTGCTGCCGACTCTGGTGCTGGGCCTCGCTTTGCTGCTGGCGCTGCAGCCCGTGAAGCTCGCCGCCACCTGGCCGGGCCTGGTGCTGGCGCACGCCATGGTCGCCATCCCCTTCGCCGTCCGCATCATGACCACCGCCTTCGGAGCCGTGCCGAAGGACCTGGAGGAAGCGGCCTGGACGCTGGGCGCGACACCCCTGCAGGCGGCGCTCCGCGTCACTCTGCCCATCGCGGCGCCCGGTGCCATCGCGGCCGGCGCACTCTGCTTCCTCGTCTCCTTCGACGAGACCGTCATCAGCCTGTTCCTCGTCGGCCCCCGCCTCTCCACCCTGCCGGTCGAGATGTTCCGCTATGCCGAGAACCGCACCGATCCCCTCGTCGCCGCGCTGGCGATGACGCTGATCATCGTCGCCCTTGCCGTTGTCCTGCTGGTGGAGCGCCTGGTCGGCTTCACCCGCGCCGTTGGAAGGAACTGAATCCATGGCCCGCTACGTCGTCGAGCCCATGCCGGGGCAGATCAGCGCGGAAGTCATCGAATTGCTGGAGAAGACGGAGACCGCGACCGTCGGCCATTGGCGCCACTGGGGCTTCTGCGACCGGAAGATCCAGGGCCTGCTGCGCCGCCGCGTCGCCGGCACGGCCGTCACGGTGCAGATTCCCGGCCCCGACTCGACGCTGCTGCACCACGCCCTCGGCCTGCTGCGGCCGGGCGACGTGCTGGTGGTGGATCGCCTCGGTGATGACCGCCACGCCTGCTGGGGCGGCGGCGTCACCGTCGCCGCCAAGGCCGCCGGCGCCAAGGCCGGCATCGTGGACGGCGCCTGCACCGATATCGAGGAGGTGGAGGCCAGCGACTTCCCGCTGTGGTGTCGCGGCCTGGCCCCGATCACGACCCGCATCTACGACCTCGGCGGGCGGATGAACGTCCCCGTCGCGATCGGCGGCGTCGTCGTCATGCCCGGCGACGCGGTGCTGGCCGATGAATCCGGCGTCCTGATCCTGCCGCCCGGGGAAGCCGAGGCCGAGGCGCGCCAGGCCATTGCCCGCCAGGAACGCGGCCTCGGCGTCCAGGCGCGCTGCGCGGCGGGCGAGAAGCTCGGCGACATCAGCGGCGCCACGGCCAAGGTGCTCGCCGGGCTTGCATGAGCGCGCGGCCCTTGCGATGCAGGGGAGGCCCGCTGGCACGGGCCCGTAGCTCAATGGTCAGAGCGGGCCGCTCATAACGGCTTGGTTGCAGGTTCGAGTCCTGCCGGGCCCATTTTCCGCGGCCGCGTAGCGGCGCGGGGCACTGCCCCGCGAGCGGAAAATCCGCCGGAGGCATGAGAATCCCGGCGCGCAGCGCCGGTCCTTTCTCTTTTTGCGGCCGCGTAGCGGCGCGGGGCACTGCCCCGCGAGCGGAAAATCCGCCGGAGGCATGGGAGTCCCGGCGCGAAGCGCTGGTCCTCATTGAACGCCCGTGGTGAGGGCTCCGCCCTCCCCACACCCCACCCGCCAGGGGCGAGACGCCCCTGGACCGTCATCAGTGGCACCCGCCTCCCATCACACGCGCCGGTAGTCTATGATCGCTTCATGACGATCGTTCAGGCCCACCCATGACCGACGCGCTGACCGAGGCCCGATCCCTCAGCGCGGAATACGGGGAGGCCTTCGCCAACCACACCCCCATGGTCCTGCACGCCCAGAAGCGCCTGGGCGGCACGGAAGCCGATGCGCGGCGCTTCCTCGACGCCTACCTCCGCGACAACCACCTCGCCCCCACGCCGCCCTCCGACGTCACCATCACCCAGCTCAACTGGACGCTCCGCCTCGGCGAACGCCCCGCCCAGGCGGCCTACCGCAGCTTCTTCCGCGCCGAACTCGCCCGCCTTGGCACCGCGGAGGCGCTCGCCAGCCGCTACCTGCCCCGGTTGCTGCCCGGCCTCGCCGCCAGCGCGCTGCACGCGCTGATGCGCCTGGCCTATGCGCGGGACGCCGGCGATGCGAACGAGGTCGCGGAAAGCCTCGGCTACTGGGCCGCCACCTACCTGCCGCTCGGCGAAGGCGTGGGCGCGAAGCCCGTCACCGCCGAACCGCTGGCCGTGCTGGCGCGCGTGGCGGCGGAACCGACGCTGGCCGCACTCACCTTCGATGACGGCCTGCTCTGGCACGCCATGCGCAAGGTCGCGCGGATGCCCGCCTTCTCTCCGGTGCATGACTGGCTGGAGGTGCGCGACGACACGCTGGACCGCATCGCCCGCGATTCGCTCCTGGTGCTGGCGCACACCATGGAATTCTGCGCCATCCACGCCGTCACCGGCACGCATTGGCTGCGCCTGGTGCTGCCGCTGCTGAAGGCGGAGGACCAGAAGCGCGCCATCCGCTTCTTCTGGCAGGCCATCGCCTCCGTCTATCCGAAGATGGGCTTCCCCCGGCCTTTGACCGCGGAGGAAGCGGAAGCCATGCGCGCGCTGCCGGCCCCCGACTGGTCGGAGATCGCCGCCGCGGCCTGCGCCAGCGACGACGAGCACGATGTTTCGCTCGCCTATTCCTGCCGCTGCGAGGAGGAGTTCCGCGGCGATCGCCTCTACCGCGTGGTCGCGGCGCGGCGGCTCGGGCTGATCACGCCCTAATCATCGAGGATCGCGACGGCCCGGCACCAGCCGCCCGACGCCGCCTTGATCTTCACCGGCAGGCAGGAAACGGTGAAGCCGGTGGGGGGAAGCTGGTCGAGGTTGGTCAGCTTCTCGATCTGGCAGTAGCCCGCTTCCCGCCCGGCCTTGTGGCCTTCCCAGATCAGGCTGGCATCGCCGGTCTCCGCCACCCGCGCCTTGGTGTGGATGAAGGGCGCGTCCCAGGACCAGCCATCGGTGCCCACCACGCGCACGCCCTGGCCCGTCAGCCACAGCGTCGCCTCCCGCCCGAAGCCGCAGCCGCGCGCGACGTAGTCGGGCCGGCCATAGCAGGCGCCGGCGGCGGTATTGGCCAGCACGATGTCGCCGGGGCGCAGCACATGGCCGATCGCGGCCAGCGCCGCCTGCACCTCCGCGGCACTCACCACATGGCCATCGGCCATGTCCCGGAAATCCAGCTTCACGCCCGGCCCGATGCACCAGTCCAGCGGCACCTGGTCGATCGTCAGCGCCGGCGCGCCGCCATCCATGGTGCTGGCATAGTGCCAGGGCGCGTCGAGATGCGTGCCGTTATGGGTGGTGAGCTGGATCATCTCGATCGCCCAGCCCTCCCCATCCGGCAGCTGGTCGGGGCGGATGCCGGGGAAGAAGCCCAGCAGCTGGCCCACCGTCTCCTTGTGCGCGCGATACTCGATATGCGGGCCGAGGCCCGGCGGGTCCGCCGCGACATCGTTCTCGAGCGCGAGGGACAGGTCGATGATCCGGCGCGGCATGCCAGCGATTCCTTCCGGGACGTCGCCGCCAGCCTATTCCTTCCCCATGCGCGCGCCAGCCATCCTCAGAAACCCTGGCGCCACCCCACCAGCACCAGCCCCGCATCGGTGCTGCCGCGCCCGCCTTCCTCCGTGCCCGCCCGGGTGCGGGACCAGCCGATATCGGCGGTGAAGCCGAGCCCCAGCTCCCGCCCCAGGCTCGCTTCCAGATAGGTGGCGCGCGCCACGCCATTGGCGCTGCGGTCGCGGTTCTCCACCTGCCAGCCCAGCGAGGCGCGCCAGGGGCCATAGGTGGTCTGCGCCGCCAGCGTCGTGATGGTGCGGCGTTCGCTGATCGGCAGCGGCGTGCCGTCCACCTCCTCCACCGGCCGCCCGCCGGCGTTGCGGAAGCGCACCGCCTCCGCGAACAGCGTCGTGGACACCTCCTCCGTCCAGGGGATCTCCCAGCTCGCGCCGAGGGCGGTGCCCCATTCCCGCGCCCGCCCATCCGTGCCGGCACCGCGCGACAGCACCGCGACCTGGTAGGTGAAGCCGGGCAGGGCGCCCATCCGCTCCCCCTCCAGCGCCACCGCGACGTTGTCGAGCTCCCCGGTATTGCCCGCACCGCCCAGCCCGCGGCTGTTGCGGCGGTAGCGATCGGCCTCGTCCCGCCCGAAGCGCTTGCGCGTGATCGCGGTGGAGGAGAGGGAGGTGGTGTCGAAGGTGAAGACGGCGGCGGACAGCCGATGCTCCCCCCACCCATCCGCGTCATCCAGCACCGTTGCCCGTGCCCCGAAACCCAGGCTTTCCGAGACTTCGTAGATCGAGACCTGGTCGGTCAGCCGGATGCCCGGCAGGTTGTCCCAGCCCCGCCCGAAGGGCGCGGTGAACTTGCCGGCCGTGAGCGTCAGTCGCGGATCGGCCCGCCATTCCGCGTAGAGCGACTCCACCCAGGCGCCCTGGTCCTGGAAGGCGCGGTCCTGGCCGTCGGTCGGGCCGCCCGCCACGGGCTCGAACTTCAGCACGCCCTGGATGGTGACGCTCTCCGCCAGGTGCAGCCCGGCGGTCAGCTCCGTCTTGGTATAGAGGTCGCGGAACCGGTCGGTCCGCGACGGCGCGCGATAGGTGGAGACGCCGTAGAGGTCGATCGCCAGCTCCCCGCTGACATGCGGCACGAAGCCGGCCTGGGGGCGCACCTCCTGCGCGCCGGCCGGGGCGCTGCCGGCGGCCAGCATCGCCGCCGCCGCCCCATTCATGATCCACCGCATCCCGTCCACCTTTCCGCCTCGTGACGCGCAGGATAGCCGAACACGTCACAAGGCGTCAGGATCGCAGGGCCGGGCGAACGGATCGTTTCCGCCCGGCGGGTTCAGAACCCGCGCCAGCCCAGCCGGAACAGCACGGCATGCGCGGTGCCGAGCCCGCCCGTCTCCTCCCGCGCGTAGCGGGCATACTGGTAGCCCACATCCAGCGAGACGTTGGGCAGGATGTCCCGCCCGACGGAGGCCTCCACGTAGTTCTCGGTCGGCAGCGCCTCGACGCTCCGCTTCCGCTGGTCGCGCTGCCAGGCCACCGTGCCGTGCCATTCGCCGATGCGGTGGCGCAGGCCGAGTGTCGTGAAGGTCCGCCGCTCGCGGATGCTCGTCTCCAGCGCCGTCTCGATCTCGTCGCCCGTATCGGGATCGATGCCGAGCAGCGTGATCTCGGTGCGCGGCCGCGCCGCGGCGTTGCGGAACTGCACGCCCTCCGCGAAGAACAGGGTGGACTGCTCGGCGCTCCAATCCACCTGGTAGCGGGCGGCGGCGGCATAGCCCCATTCCCGCGCCGTCCCGTCATCCCCCGCGCCGCGGGTCAGCACCGCCAGGTGGTAGGAGAAGCCCGGCAGCAGGCCGAAGCGGTCGCCATCCAGCGCGATGGTGGCGTTGTCGAACTGCCCCGTATTCGCGGGGCCGCCCTGCTGGCGCGTGTTGCGGTTGAAGCGCTCATATCGTTCGTCGCAGCAGGATCGCCGCGTCATCAGCGTGGAGGAGAGGAACGTCCGGTCCAGCGTGAAGACGGCGGCGGAAATGTCGTGCTCGCCCCACCACGGATCGACGAAGGCGGTATGCGTCGCCGCGACACCCAGGCTGTCGGTGATGGCGGAGACCTCATGCGCCCGGATCTTCGTGAGGATGCCGGGGAAGTCGTGGTGCCCGCGCGCGAAGGGCGCGACGAAGCGGCCGGCCTGCAGCGTCGTGTCGGCATCCGGCTTCCATTCCGCGTAGAGCGCCTCGATGAAGGCGGATTGCCGGCGGAAGCCGGTGGTGCCGCCATCGGGGAAGCCGCCCAGCGCATCGCCTTCGCCGATCGGCTCGAAGGCCAGGACGCCTTGCAGGGAGAAGTTCGGCGTCAGGTGCAGCCCCGCCGCGACCTCGCCATAGAGGAACAGGCTGGTGCCGCCCCGCGCGCGATCCGTCGCGCTGGTGGTGCCGACGCCGTAGAGGCCGAGGTCGATCTCGGTCGAGACATGTGGCGTGAAGCCAGGCGCCGTGTGTCCCTGGGCCAAAGCCATGCCCGGGATGATCGCGGCCGCCGCCGCCAGCAGGAAGCGCCTCATGCCGCCTGGCCCCGCATCGCGGGCACCAGCAGCCCGACATTGTGCCTGAACATCGCTTCGTAGCTCGCCGCCGGCCCGCCGGCCTCGCTCAGCGCATCGGCGTAGAGCCGTCCCTGCACCGCGACCCCGGCCTCCCGCGCCAGACGTTGCAGCGTGGCGGGGTTGCCCATGTTCTCCATGAAGACCGCCGTGATGCTCTCCGCCCGGATCTGGCGGATCAGCCGCGCCACATCGCCGGCGCTGGGCTCGGCCTCGGTGGAGACACCCTGGGGCGCGAGGAAGTTGATGCCATAGGCCGCGCCGAAATAGCCGAAGGCGTCGTGGCTGGTGATCACCTTGCGGCGGGCTTCCGGGACGGCGGCGATCTGTGCGCGCACCCAGCCATCCAGCGCTTCCAGCCGCGCGGCGTAGCGGCCGGCGGCATCCTGGATCGCCCCCGCCTGCGCCGGCACGGCGGCGGCCAGCGCCGTGGCGATGCCGCGCACGTAGTGGATGCCGTGCCGCAGATCCTGCCAGGCATGGGGGTCCGGCACCTGGCGGGGGCCCACCGAGTGGCTGTGTCGCCGCTCCGCGCCGCCGCCATGGCTGTGGTTGTGGGCATGCCCCGCCATCATGCGGGGCGTGATGCCATCGGTCGCCGTCGCCACCGGGCCGCGATAGCCGGCCGCGCGGACCATCCGGTCCATCCATCCATCGAAGCCGAGCCCGTTGCGCACCACCAGCGCCGCGCCGCGCAGTGCCTCCGCATCGCTTGGTCGGGGCTGGAAGCTGTGCGCATCCACATTGGGCCCCGCGATCGTCCGCAGCCGCACCGCGCCGCCCGCCACTTCCCGCACCAGGTCACCGAGGATGGAGAAGGAGGCAACGACCAGCGGCGCTTCCTGCGCCCGCGCGAGGCCGGGCAGCAGCAGCGCCGGCAAGGCCCCGGGCAGGGCAAGGAGGGAACGCCGTCGCATGGGGAAGTCTCCAGAGTAACGTTATATTATAACGCTAGCCCGTCGCAACACGGCGCGCAAGGTGCGCGCTCCGTGCTCAGCCGCCGCCGAACAGCCGCTTGATGCGTGCCCAGATCCCGTCGCCCCGGGCCGCGATGCGCTGGTGGCTGACATGCGGGCGGCGGGAGGGTGGGGGCAGGGCGCTCGCCACGGTATGGCGCCCGGCATCCTGCGCCTCGATCAACCGGCGTTCCAGCGCGACGACCTGCGCCACCGCCTCCGCCGGATCGCTCAGCCCGAGGCTCTCCGCCGTGCTTGCCGCATCGTCCCAGGCTTCCGCCCGGCGCAGCGCGTCGATCACGCGGACGGTCTGCTCCGCATCCAGCGGCGGGCCGCCGCGCCACAGCGCCACCGCATCCAGCCGCCAGGCCCGCGCCAGGTCCGGCCGGCCGAGGTCATCCGCCACCCAGGCGGCGTGCAGCGTCGACTCCGCGGCCGCATGCAGCGCGCCCGTCTCCTCCAGCACCAGCGCCCAGGCCAGGAAGCGGCGGGCCAGCGGCGGGGTGGTGCTGTCCTGCAGCAGGGCCCGGAAGGGCGCCGCGCGCACCGCTTCCGCCGCCGCCGGATGGGCGCGGGTGATGTCGGGCGCCGCATAGCCGCAGGCCGGGCATTGCTGCAGCCATCGCGCCATGGAGGAGCGCACCGGCTCCCCGGGACGCAGATCGAGGTCCGGCGCCTGTTCGGGTGGCGCGGGGCGAAAGGGCGCATGCCGGCTTTCCGTGCCGCAGACCCCGCAGCGCAGCGCGCCGGCGGGGGCGGGCCTGGACCCGGCGGAGGGTGTCTCGGCCATCTTCCCAAACTAGGCACGAACGGCGCCGGGGCGAAGGGCGAAAAGCCACAAATCCGCTGTCGCGCGCGCAACGGACCCATGGACTCGGCGCCCCGCGCGCCCTTAAAGGGCTTCCATGCCGCGCGGCGACCTGTTTCCCGACATCGCTCCCTATGAGACCGGCCTGCTGCCGCTCTCCGCGGGCCACGTCATGTATTGGGAACAGGTGGGCAATCCCCGCGGCCAGCCCGTGCTCTTCCTGCATGGGGGCCCAGGCGCCGGGGCGGGGGCCATCCATCGCCGCTTCTTCGATCCCGCCCATTTCCGCGTCGTGATCTTCGACCAGCGCGGCGCCGGCCGGTCCCGCCCGCTCGGCGATTTGCGGGAGAACACGACGCCGCACCTGGTCGCGGACATCGAATCGCTTCGCCGCTTCCTCGGCATCGAACGCTGGCTGCTCTTCGGCGGCAGCTGGGGCAGCACCCTCGCGCTCGCCTATGCCCAGGCGCATCCGGACCGCGTGACGGGCTGCGTGCTGCGCGGCGTCTTCCTCGGCCGGCAGTCGGAGGTGGAGTGGTTCCTCTACGGCCTCCGCCGCATCTTCCCCGATGCCTGGAACGCCTTCGCCGAGCACGTCACGCCGGCGGAGCGGGGTGACCTGCTGAACGCCTATCTCCGGCGGCTCTGCGATCCCGACCCCATGGTCCACCAGCCCGCCGCCCGGGCCTGGAGCCTCTACGAAGGCTCCTGCTCCACCCTGCTGCCGAGCCCGGAGACGGTGGCGAGCTTCGCGCAGGATCGCACCGCGCTCGGCCTCGCACGGATCGAGGCGCATTACTTCAAGCATGACCTCTTCCTGCCGCCCGGCGGGCTGTTGGGCGGCATGGACCGCATCGCGCATATCCCAGCGGAGATCGTGCAGGGCCGCTACGACATGGTCTGCCCCTGCGACACCGCCTTCGACCTCGCCGCCGCCTGGCCGCGGGCGCGGCTGACCATCATCCCCGATGCCGGACACTCCGCGCTGGAGCCCGGCGTGCGGACGGCGCTGGTCAGCGCGGTGGAGCGTTTCCGACGTAGGGGCTGATCGTGGCGATCAGACCGCCGCCGCCATCGCCTCCGCCGCCGCCGCGTTGCGCCGCGGCAGGAACCGCATCGTGGCGCGCACCCCCTCCGGCTCGAAGGCCAGGGTCACTGCCGATCCGGGGCCGAGGTCCTTGGCCAAAGCCCGTTCCAGCAGCCGCGTCCCGAAGCCCCGCCGCGCGGGCGGTCCCGGCACGGGCGGCCCGCCGATCTCCTGCCAGGTGATCAGGCCGACGCCGCCCTCCTCCTCCGCCCAGCAGGTCACCTCCACCCGGCCTTCCGGACGGGACAGCGCGCCATGCTTCACCGCATTCGTCGCCAGCTCATGCAGCGCCAGCACGATGGCCTGCGCCTGGCCCGGGGAGGCCGGGGGCGGCATCGGCGAACAGCCGCAGCGGAAGGAGACGCGGGGATCCGCCGGCTCCAGCCAGGGCGCCAGCCCCGCCCGCACCACCGCATGCAGCGCCGCCGGTTCCCAGGACATCGCCGTCAGCAGGTCATGCGCACGGGACAGCGTCTGCAGCCGCGCGCCGAATTCGCTGGCGAAGCGGGCGGGGTCGGACCCGGCCTCCCCCCGCGCGGTCTGCAGCGCCAGCGCCTGCACCGTCGCCAGCGCGTTCTTGGCGCGGTGGTTCAGCTCCGCCACCACCAGCCGCAGCCGACGCTCGCTGTCCTTCAGCCCCGCGATCGCCTCACTCCGCCGCCGCGCCTCGGCCCGCAGAGCGCCCGCCACCTCATCCGTCTCGGCCAGCCCCGTCGACGGGGGAAGCCGCCCGAGATCGCCATCCGGCGCCGCCGCCAGCCGGCGCAGCGCGCCGATCGGGCGGGTCACGCTGAGCGAGACGCGATGCGCGAGCACCAGGCCCAGCAGCAGCAGCGCGCCGCCAATGGCCGTGGAGGTCAGCGCGGAGAGCAATGCCGGCCGCGTCAGCTCCGCCATCGGCACCGCGACCACGACGCCCCAGCCCGATGCCGGCAGCCGCGCATGCGCCGCCAGCAGCGCCGCGCCATCCGGCGTGGTGGCGGTGACGATCCCGTCGCCGCCCATCGCCCAGGCCGGCATGAAATCCCGCGGCATCGGCGCCCCGCGCATCTCCTCCCGCTCCGGCGACCGCGCGATCCGGCGGCCGGCGCGGTCGAGCAGCGTGATGATCCAGCCATTCGAGGGATGCTGCCGGCGCAGCACCTCGTCGAAGGTGGCGAGCGACGGGTTCATGGCCAGCACCGCGCGCAGCCGGCCCGCCGCGTCGCGCACCGGCACGTCGATCGCCACGACCAGCCGCCCGGGCACGAAGCCCTCATAGAGGTCGGAGACGGCAGCGCGGCCTGTCGCGAAGACGCGCCGCTGGTTGTCGAGCGTGCCGCGCATCGGCAGCTCGGCCTCCGGTGGCAGCGCCGTGTTCAGCAGCTGCTGCCCATCCTCCGCCAGCATCAGGATCGCGGCATCGGGCGAATGCTGCGCGACCACCGCCTCCGCCATGGCGCGCAGGTCAGGCAGGTCGCCGCGCCGTGCCGCGCGCGACAGCGCCAGCACCTCCAGCGACGCGACGCGCGTCCGCAACTCCCCTTCCACCGCCAGCGCCAGACCGCGCGCGAGGTCGAGCGCCTGGCGCCCCGCGCGATCCTGCTCATGCCTGAAGTCGTTGTAGATGCCAGCGAGGTTGAAGCCGATCAGCGGCAGCGTCCCTGCCAGGACCAGCGCCGCCATGCGGCTGCGCAGCGAAAGCCGGGAGGCGCGGGAAAGGCCCCACGCGGGGTAGCGGGGGCGCGGCGGCAATGCCCCCTGGCCTTCGATCCCCCCAGCACTTCCCGATCGCGTGCCGTCACTCATAGTATCCAATATACGAACAACAAGACCCGCCGTAAGGGGGGTGATCGCTAATTGCGTGAGTCGTTACGGTCGATGACACGCATGGATTGTGCATACGTATTCTGATCGCCTTGCCGTGGCGCCGGTCGTCAGGCCAGCACCGACGCGGCGCAGTCCCCCGGCGTGGCGTAGAAGCCGCGCAGGGGGATGCCGTGCTCCCGCCGGATGGCGTTCTCGCAGACTCGCGCGCCCGCGAATCGCCCGCATCCGATCGTCCGGGCCTCCTCCAGCAGGACTTCCCGCATCGGGTCGTCATGGCGGGGATGGTCCCCGCTCAGGATGTGCAGCGCATGCACCGGTTCATGCGCCAGCGCCACGAAGCCCGGTGTCGGCACGCCCAGCGTCACGACGCTGTGGAGGTCGTAGTTGATGAAGGGGTTCCAGCAGGCGAAGGCGGAGAAGCCGCCCCCCGACATCCGCATCGGCACCCCGGCGACCATCCGGCTGCGCTGGAATTTCCGCCGCGTCTGCGCTTCCAGCACCTCGTAGGGCTCGTTGATGTCGAGGCTGAGCGAGGCATAGCTGTTCTCGATCGCCCCTTGGGCGTAGCGCGTCATGTCCGGGACGCCGTTCTTCTCCAGCACGGTGTCTTCACCCAGCATGACGCGGCAGGTCATCGGGCCCGTCGCCCCGATGCCGCGGCAGCGCTTGCTGATCAGCCCCAGCAGATCGTGCCCCACCGGCTTCGAGGCGATGCGCGTCAGTGCCAACCGGGTGGCCCAGAGGAAGTCTGCCCGGATGCCGAACTTGACGGGGCGGGGTTCCAGCGTCTCCCGGTCCACTGTGCGCGGATCGATGATGAGGCCGGGAAAGGCGGAGTCCCAGGGGATCATGGCGGCGTCCTCTCGGTGGTGCCGCGAACCCTACCATGGTGAATGCAACGCGTGGTTGTGCCGTCCGGCGGCTACAGATGCGCCCGTACCGCCGCCAGCCCGTCCAGCGCGGGCACCCCCGCCGGCAGCCAGTCCGGCCGTCCCTCCGGTAGCACCGCCACCACCCGCATCCCCGCGGCGACGCCCGCCATCACCCCCGCCTCGCTATCCTCCACGACCAGGCAATCGGCGGGGTCGAGACCCATCGCCCCGGCGGCATGCAGGAACAGCCCGGGATCGGGCTTCCAGGACCCCACGTCATAGGCGCTGAAGATGCGCTCCCCGAAGTGGTGGCGAAGCCCCGTCAGGGTCAGGCTGAGTTCCGTCTTCGCGCGCGGCGCATTGGAGGCGACGCAGAACGGCAGGTGCAGCCCTTCCAGCAGCGTCGCCGCGCCCTCGATCACCTGCAGCCTCTCCCGGAAGGCCTGCGCCGTGCGCTCCCGCAGCACCGGCTCGAAATCCGCGGGCAGGGCGCGGCCCAGCATCTGCTCCGCCATCTGCACGCAGAGCGCGAAGCGCCGCCCGCGGAAGGCCGCCAGCGCCGCCTCCGGCGTGATGGACAGGCCCTCCGCCACCAGCGCCTCGGCGAAGACCAGGGCCGACAGCGGCTCGCTGTCCACCAGCGTGCCGTCGCAATCGAAGATGACGCCCCGCGCAGCCCTCACGACCCATCCTCCGCCATGCGCAGAACATCCACCTTCACCAGCCAGGCCAGCGCGCGCGCCAGCCGCGCCGCGCGCGCGGGCGGCACGGCCGCCGCCATCGCGGCCACCGTCGCCGGCCCGCCTTCCAGCACGGCCAGCGCAGCCTGGAAACCCGCCTCCGCCGGCAGCAATTCGCGTCGCGGTGCCACCCCGGGGATGGCCGCCAGCGCGGTGAGCCGCGCCACCGCCGCCGCCGCATCGGGGATGCCGGGTGCCAGGCGGAGCCGCGTCTGCCCGCCGAGCCGCCGCGTCGGATAATCCGCGAAGAGCACCGCCGGGTCCGCCCGCCGCGGCGAGTCGCCGGTGCCCGGCTTCGCCTTGCCGCGGATCGCGCCCAGTTCCGCCCAGAGCGCGCGGTACTGCCCGATGACCACGGACCAGTCGAACAGCGCCGCCGCCCGCTGCCGCCCGGCCTCCCCCATCCGCGCCCGCAGCCCGGCATCGGCGACCAGCGCGCGGAAGGCCTCCTCCGTCGCGCCGACATCGACGGCGGTGAACTGCGCCGCGCCGGCGATGTAGCTGTCATAGCTGTCGAGCGTGGCTTCGTGCCGCGCCGCCAGGTCGCCCATCGGCCCGCCCATCAGGGTCGGTACGCGGAAGCCGGTGACGCCGTGCTCCACCGTGTCGCGCAGCCCGTCCCAATCCGTCGCCACCACCGGCAGCCCCGCCGCCATCGCCTCCACCGGCGCCAGGCCGAAGGTCTCCTGGACGTTGTCGGACAGCAGGGTGAAGGCATCGGCCGCCGACCAGATGGCCTGGCGCACCTCCGGCTTCCGGCCATCCACGTGATGGATCGCGAGTTGCGGGCACAGCGCCTGCGCCATCGCCTGGAAGGCGCCGCGCTGCACCTCATCCGCGAACCAGCCGGAGAGCAGCAGGTGTACCCGCGCGCCCGCCGGCGCCGCGGCGGCAGCGCGCCCGAGCCCGAGAAACATGGGCAGCGGATGCGCCTTGGCGTGGAAGGACAGCCGCCCGTGATGCAGCACCACCACGTCCCGCGGCCCGACGCCCAGCCGCCCCCGCCAGAGCGCCCGCGCCGCCTCGTCCCGCGCCAGGGCGGGCACGTCCACACCCAGCGGGATGACCGGCAGGGCAGGGGGCACGAAGCGCGTGGCGCCCAGCCGCTGCTTCAGCCACGCGGCCTCGCCTTCCAGCAGCCGCCTCACGGAAGCGCGGACGGCGGCCGAGGTGCAGATCAGCGCGTCCCAGGGCTGCAACGGGCCCGTGAGCAGATCCGCGATGCTGTCCATCGCGCCGTGGGAGGCGGTGGTATGGGTGATGCCGACCAGCGAGTAGCCCGCCGCGCCGGTCCGCTGCCGCCGCCAGGCGAAGGGCACCATCTCCGGCCCCGGCAGCATCAGGCAGCCCGTCTCCGCCACCCGGTGCAGCTCCGCCTCCGGCACAGCCTCCAGCGCCATGGTGGCGCTGAGGTCGCGGGCCTGCGCCTGGAAGGCCGCCGCATCCGCGGGGCGGGGCACCAGCGCCACCAGCCGGTCGAAGCCGGAATGCCGCACCATGCCGCGCAGGAAGCCCTCCCCCGCCGCATGCCGCCCCATCAGCCGGGGGCGGGAGGTGTCGTAGCCATCCTTGGCATAGAGGATCGTGGCGCGCGGCGGGGACATGGCGCCGCAGGCTGCGGGCGGCATGCCCCCCCGTCAACCGGCCGGAACGACCGGCTTCGCCGGTACCGCCCCGTTGCCCGATGGGAAGGCGCGGGTTAGTCCCGGGGCCATGGATGCGAAGATCACCCCCGGGAGTGGGGAAGGCCCGCTGCCCGCCTACCGCGCCCGCATCGCGGCGGGCACCCTGGCCGCGGACCCCGCCCAGGCCCGCGCGGCGGAGGTGCTGCAGGACCTCTGGCGCCGCACCCGCGGCTATGACCCCCACCCGGAGGAGCCGGAACAGGGCGGCTTCTTCGCCCGCTTCATGCGACGCAAGCCCGTGGCGGCGGAGGAAGCGCCGGCCGGCACGCCGATGGGCCTCTACCTCGTGGGGGAGGTCGGGCGCGGCAAGTCCATGCTGATGGACCTGTTCTTCGACTGCGCGGAGGTCCCCCGCAAGCGCCGCATCCACTTCCACCAGTTCATGCAGGATGCCCACCAGCGCATCCATGCCTGGAAGAAGCAGCATGGCGACACGACGGACCCGATCCCGCCGCTGGCCGACAGCATCACGGCGGAAGCCGCACTGCTCTGCTTCGACGAATTCCAGGTGCATGACATCGCCGATGCGATGATCCTCGGCCGGCTGTTCCAGGCGCTCTTCGCGCGCGGCACCGTCGTCGTCGCCACCTCCAACACCGCGCCCGCCGACCTGTTCAAGGGCCGCCCCGGCCGCGACGCCTTCCTGCCCTTCATCGCGCTGATCTCGCGACGGCTGGAGGTGCTGACGCTGGAAGCCGCGCGCGACTACCGGCGCGACCGCATCCGCGCCATGCCGACCTGGCACACCCCGGTGGACCACCGTGCCGAACGCGCGCTCGATGCCGCCTTCGCGGAGCTGACAGGGGAGCCGCATGGCGCACCCGAACGCCTCACGCTGCTCGGCCGCAGCCTGGAAGTCCCGCAGGCCGCGCGGGGCGTGGCGCGATTCGATTTCGAGTCGCTCTGCGGCAAGCCGCTCGGTCCCGCGGACTACCTCGCGGTCGCGACGCATTACCACACCGTGCTGCTGGACGGCATTCCGCGCCTGGGGCCGGAGAATTTCGACCGTGCGCGGCGCTTCATCACGCTGGTGGACGCGCTCTACGAACATCGCGTGAAGCTCGTCGCCAGCGCGGAAGCGGTGCCTGACCGGCTCTACGAACAGGGCGACAACGCCGCGATGTTCGCGCGCACCGCGTCGCGCCTGAACGAGATGCAGAGCCAGGATTGGCTGGGGCTTGCCCACCTGCAGTAGCCGAAGTCCCGTGAAACATACGGACATAATGCGTTGACAGGCCACGCCGGCGTCCGTCTATTGGGCGCGGGAAGTGGCTTCGGATCCAAGGGGGATCCGCGTTGGGTGACGGGGCGCGAAGCCCTGCATCCGATGACGCAATCGGGGGATAGTATACGCATGCGGTTGGTCCTGCTCGCCCTGTTCTCGCTCGTCCTCGTGGCACCGCAGGCGGCCGACGCCGCCAGGCGGGAAGAACCCAGGACCCAGGCGAGCAGGCCGCAGGCCGGCCCCAAGGCGCCCACCACCCGCCCTGCCGCCGCCGCGGCACCGCGCAGCAGCGCAACCACCGCCCGCCCCGCTACGCGCCAGGCCGCCCGCCCGGCGGCGCGCCCGGCTGCCCGCCCGCAGCAGACCGCCCGCGCCGGCGATGTCCGCACCCAGCGCACCGGCATCGTGGTGCGCGGCGCCTCCGCCGCCACCGTCTCCCGCGAAGCCGCCGCCAGCTGCACGCGCCGCAACGGCCGCACCGTCTGCGGCCCGTCCCGCAGCGGCGTCGCCGGCTGGCAGGCGGGCCTGCCCGCGGTGGACTATGCGCAGACCGACTGCCCCGCCGGCACCTTCGCGACGCTGGCGCGCGGGCATGAGAACGTCGTGCGCTGCATGCCCATCTGAAGGGCATCCTGACAGCCTGCCGAAGCGGCCCGCCCGAAAGGCGGGCCGTTTTGCGTTCCAGGCCCCCCGTTTCGGGCTTGCGGACCCCGGTTTGGCGGCCAGACGCCGCCTTGCCCGCGCTGCACTGCGGGAGTAGGTAACGGCGCGGGCGCGTCAAGCGGCCGGCGAGCCTGCTTTTGCGTGGGCCTGCCTGCGGCTGATGTGCCCCCCGGGAATCCGCAACGCCGGTCCCTGGAAACACATCAAGGCCCCCCTTGGGGCAAGGTCGAGGACCGCTTCATGGCCCGCAAGAAGATTGCGCTCATCGGCGCCGGCAACATCGGTGGCACGCTCGCCCACCTGATCGGCCTGAAGGAACTCGGCGACGTCGTGATGTTCGACGTCTTCCCGGGCGTCGCCGCCGGCAAGGCGCTGGACATCATGCAGTCCGGCCCCGTCGATGGCTTCGACAGCGCCATGTCCGGCACGGGCGACTACAGCGCCATCGCGGGCGCCGATGTCGTCATCGTCACCGCCGGCTTCCCGCGCATGCCGGGCATGACGCGCGACGACCTGCTGACCAAGAACGCCGGCGTCATCGGCCAGGTGGCCGAGGGCATCAAGACCTACGCGCCGAACGCCTTCGTCATCTGCATCACCAACCCGCTCGACGTCATGGTGTGGGTGCTGCAGCAGAAGTCCGGCCTGCCGCCGGAGAAGGTCGTCGGCATGGCCGGCGTGCTGGACAGCGCCCGCTTCCGCCTCTTCCTCGCCCAGGAATTCAACGTCAGCGTCGAGGACGTGACCGCCTTCGTGCTCGGCGGCCATGGCGACACGATGGTGCCGCTGACCCGCTACTCCACCGTCGCCGGCGTGCCGGTGCCCGACCTCGTGAAGATGGGCTGGACGACGCAGGAGAAGATCGACGCGATCGTGAACCGCACCGCCAATGGCGGCGGCGAGATCGTGAAGCTGCTGGAGAAGGGCTCCGCCTTCTACGCCCCGGCGGCCTCCGCCATCGCGATGGCGGAGAGCTACCTGCTGGACAAGAAGCGCGTGCTGCCCTGCGCCGTGCTGCTGAACGGCGAATACGGCCAGAAGGACTTCTATGTCGGCGTCCCCGTCGTGATCGGCGAGAAGGGCGTGGAGCGGATCCTCGAGGTGCAGTTCACCGCGGAGGAGAAGGCCGCCTTCGACAAGTCCTGCGACGCCGTGAAGAAGCTGATCGAGGACTTCAAGAAGCTCGGCGTCTGATCACGCCAGAATGCCGGCCGGGGGCGCGTAACCCCCGGCTTCTGCCTGCCGAAACCCCTGCCGGGAGCTGACCGGATGAATATCCACGAGTACCAGGCCAAGGAGCTGCTGCGCCGCTACGGCGTCGCCGTGCTCGATGGCCATGTCGCCTGGACGGCGGATGAGGCGGTGGAAGGGGCGAAGAAGCTGCCCGGCCCCGTCTATGTCGTGAAGTCGCAGATCCATGCCGGCGGCCGCGGCGCCGGCCGCTTCGCCAATGACCCGAACGGCAAGGGCGGCGTCCGCGTCGTCAAGTCGCTGGACGACGTGAAGGCGGCGGCCGATGCGATGATCGGCAAGGTGCTCGTCACCAAGCAGACCGGTGAGGCCGGCAAGCTCGTCTCCCGCGTCTATGTGGAAGATGGCTGCGACATCAAGCGGGAGCTCTATCTGGGCCTGCTGGTGGACCGCGAGACCTCCCGCGTGACGATCATGGCCTCCACCGAAGGCGGCATGGAGATCGAGGAGGTGGCCGCGAACCACCCCGAGAAGATCCTGAAGGTCGCGGTGGACCCGGCCTCCGGCATTTCCGGCTTCCATGCCCGGAAGCTCGCCTTCGCGCTGGGCCTCGAGGGCAAGCAGGTCGCGAGCTTCACCAAGTTCGTGACCAGCCTCTACGGCGCCTTCCTCGAACTCGACTGCGCGATCGTCGAGATCAACCCGCTGGTCGTGACCGGCAAGGGCGAGATCGTGGCGCTCGACGCCAAGGTCTCCTTCGACGACAGCGCGCTGTTCCGCCACAAGGACCTCGAGGCGCTCCGTGACGACACGGAGATGGACCCGAAGGAACTCGACGCGGTCAAGAACGACCTGAACTACGTCGCGCTCGATGGCGAGATCGGCTGCATGGTGAACGGCGCCGGCCTGGCGATGGCCACCATGGACATCATCAAGCTCTACGGCAGCAGCCCCGCCAACTTCCTCGATGTCGGCGGCACGGCCAATGCGGCGCGGGTGACGGAGGCGTTCCGGATCATCACCTCCGACGCCAACGTCAAGGCGATCCTGGTCAACATCTTCGGCGGCATCGCCAAGTGCGACATGATCGCGACCGGCATCGTCGAGGCCTCGAAGAACCTCAAGCTCTCCGTGCCGCTGGTCGTGCGGCTCGAGGGCACGAATGTGGACCTCGGCAAGAAGATCCTGGCCGAAAGCGGGCTCGCCATCATCGCGGCCGACAACCTTGCCGACGCGGCCCAGAAGGTCGTGGCGGCGGTCAAGAAGGGGGCCTGATCCATGGCCGTTCTGATCGACGCCAGCACCCGCGTCATGACCCAGGGCTTCACCGGCGCCCAGGGCACCTTCCATGCCAGCCAGGGCATCGCCTATGGCAGCACCTATGTCGGCGGCACGACCCCCGGCAAGGGCGGCACGATGCACCCCGAGCTGAACCTGCCCGTGTTCAACACGGTCAAGGAATGCGTGGCCGCGACGGGCGCCAATGCCAGCGTGATCTACGTCCCCGCCCCCTTCGCGGCGGACGCGATCCTGGAGGCGATCGACGCCGAGGTGCCGCTCATCATCTGCATCACGGAGGGCATTCCGGTGCTCGACATGGTGAAGGTGAAGCGCGCGCTCGATGGCTCCAAGTCGAAGCTGGTCGGCCCGAACTGCCCGGGCGTGATCACGCCGGATGCCTGCAAGATCGGCATCATGCCGGGCCACATCCACCGCCGCGGCTCCGTCGGCATCGTCTCCCGCTCCGGCACCCTGACCTATGAGGCGGTGGCCCAGACCACGGCGGCCGGCCTCGGCCAGTCCACCTGCGTCGGCATCGGCGGCGACCCGGTGAAGGGCATGGACTTCATCGACGTGCTGGAGATGTTCCTGAAGGACGACGAGACCCAGTCGATCATCATGATCGGCGAGATCGGCGGCCAGTCCGAGGTCATCGGCGCCGAATACCTCAAGGAACACAATTTCGGACCCGGCAAGCCCAACAAGCCGGTGGTCGGCTTCATCGCCGGCGCCACGGCCCCCCCGGGCCGCCGCATGGGCCATGCCGGCGCCGTGATCTCCGGCGGCAAGGACACGGCGGAAGCCAAGATGGCGGCCATGAAGGCGGCCGGCATCCATGTGGCGGACAGCCCCTCGGCGCTGGGCTCCACCATGGTGAAGGCGCTGAAGAAGTAACACCCCAGTCACCGTTCCGGGTGCAGATCACCATATGCATGGGGGTCTGCCGCCATGGGGGCGGTGGGCCTATGATAGCGTGACGCCTGCCGGGCGGATTTCCGCCCGGGTTGAGGAAAGCCCACCGGGCGGAGTTCCGCCCGGCTGAGGAAACTGCGACGCCCGGACCCCAGGATGGGCACCGGGCGCGACGGAGAAGAAGATGGCCGGAGTGGATATCCTCGCGAGTGCGATGTCGGGCGCGAATGCCGCCTACCTCGCCGACCTCTACGCCCGCTGGGCGGAGAAACCCGACAGCGTGGATGCCTCCTTCGCAGAGCTTTTCGCGGCGCTGAACGACGAGGCCCGCGCGGTGCTGACGGACGCGACCGGCGCCTCCTGGGCGCCCCGCCTCCGCGGCGCCTTCGGCCCGGATCCGGAGCCGCCGCCCGCGCCGAAGAAGGGCGAGAAGCCCGCCCCGGCCGCCGCGCCCGCCGCGCCCCAGATGGACAAGGCCGCCGCCCAGCGCGCGGTGCTCGACAGCATCCGCGCGCTGATGCTGATCCGCAGCTACCGCGTCCGCGGCCATCTGGAAGCCAAGCTCGACCCGCTCGGCCTGCAGGTGCCGAAGCCCCATCCGGAACTGACGCCCGCGACCTACGGCTTCACCGAAGCCGACATGGACCGGCCGATCTTCCTCGACATGGTGCTGGGCAAGGAATACGCGACTCTCCGGGAAATCCTCGCGATCTGCCGCGCCAGCTACTGCGGCTCGATCGGCGTCGAGTTCATGCACATCCAGGACCCCGAGCAGAAGTCCTGGATCCAGCGCCGGATCGAAGGCGCCCCCTGGCTCAAGGCCTTCGACGCCAACGCGAAGAAGGAGATCCTGCAGGACCTGATCGAGGCCGAGGGCTTCGAGGCCTTCTGCGCGAAGAAATACGCCACCACCAAGCGCTTCGGGCTTGAGGGCGGCGAGAGCACCATCCCCGCCATCCAGGCGATCATCGAGACCGCGGCCGCCGGCGGCGTGAACGAGATCGCGATCGGCATGGCCCATCGCGGCCGCCTCAACGTCCTCGTCAACGTCGTGAAGAAGCCCTACTCGGCCGTCTTCTCGGAGTTCAAGGGCGTCTCCGCGCATCCCGAGGATGTGCAGGGCTCCGGCGACGTGAAGTACCACCTCGGCACCTCGACCGATGTCGAGATCGGCGGCCGGATGGTGCACCTCTCGCTCCAGCCCAACCCCTCCCACCTCGAAGCCGTCGATCCCGTCGTCATCGGCAAGGTGCGCGCGCGGCAGGACATGGCGGGCGACACCAAGGCGCGCCGCAGCGTCATGGGCATCACCCTGCATGGCGATGCCGCCTTCGCCGGCCAGGGCGTGGTCTATGAGACGCTGGCGATGAGCCAGCTCATCGGCTACCGCACCGGCGGCACGATCCATGTCGTGACCAACAACCAGATCGGCTTCACCACCGTCGCGGCGCATGCCTATTCCGGCCTCTACTGCACCGACGTGGCGAAGAGCATCCAGGTGCCGATCCTGCATGTGAACGGCGACGATCCGGAAGCGGTGGTCTTCTGCGCCCGCATGGCGGCGGAGTTCCGCATGCAGTTCGGCGCCGACTTCGTGCTCGACATCGTCTGCTACCGCCGCCACGGCCACAACGAGACGGATGAGCCGGCCTTCACGCAGCCCCTGATGTACAGCCGCATCAAGGAAATGCGCACGACGCGGACGCTCTACGCGGAAAAGCTCGCCAAGGAAGGCAGCATCCCCGCCGACCAGTCCAAGGCGATGCTGGATGCCTTCAACGCGACGCTGGAGGATGCCTTCCAGGCCGCGCAGAGCTTCAAGCCCAACAAGGCCGATTGGCTCGAAGGCCACTGGTCCGGCCTCAAGGCCGTCACGGTGGGCGAGGAGGTGGAGCGCCTGCACGAGACGGCGGTCGGCCTCGACACGCTGCGGGAGGTGGGCGCCGCGCTCGCCCGCGTGCCGTCCGATTTCGGCGCCAACCCCAAGATCATGCGCCAGCTGGAGGCCAAGAAGCAGGCGATCGAGACGGGCGAGGGCATCGACTGGGCGACCGGCGAGGCGCTGGCCTTCGGCACGCTGCTGCTGGAAGGCCATCGCGTGCGCCTGTCCGGTGAGGATGTGCAGCGCGGCACCTTCAGCCACCGCCATGCCTACCTGATCGACCAGAAGACTCAGGCCGAATACGTCCCGCTGAACAACATCCGCGCCGGCCAGCCGAAGTTCGAGGCCTTCAACAGCCTGCTCTCCGAATTCGGCGTGCTCGGCTTCGAATACGGCTACAGCCTGGCGGACCCGCGCACGCTGGTGCTCTGGGAAGCGCAGTTCGGCGACTTCGCCAATGGCGCGCAGGTCATCATCGACCAGTTCATCGCCAGCGCGGAGACCAAGTGGCTCCGCATGTCGGGCCTCGTGATGCTGCTGCCGCATGGCTATGAAGGGCAGGGGCCGGAACACTCCTCCGCCCGCCTGGAGCGCTACCTGCAGCTCTGCGCGGAGCGGAACATGCGCGTCGGCAACCTGACCACGCCGGCCAACTACTTCCACGCGCTGCGCCGCCAGCTGAAGGCGAACTACCGCAAGCCGCTGGTTCTGATGACGCCGAAGTCGCTGCTGCGCCACAAGCTGGCGGTCAGCAGCCTGGCCGATTTCGCGCCGGGCAGCGGCTTCCAGTACGTGATCCCGGAGATCGACGCGATCGCGGCCCCGGAGCAGGTCAAGCGCGTCGTGCTCTGCACCGGCAAGGTCTATTACGACCTGCTGCAGGAACGCCGCGACAAGGGCGTGAAGGACGTGGCGATCATCCGCCTCGAACAGCTCTACCCCTTCCCGCGCACCAGCCTGGCCAAGACCCTCGCGCCCTATGTCAACGCGCAGGTGGTCTGGTGCCAGGAGGAGCCCGAGAACATGGGCGCCTGGACCTTCCTCGACCGCAAGATCGAAGGCGTGCTCCGGGAGATCGAGATCAAGGCGAAGCGGCCCGCCTATGCCGGCCGCATCGAGGCCGCGAGCCCCGCGACGGGTCTCGCCAAGGTTCACCAGCAGCAGCAGGAAGCCCTGGTGCGCGACGCGCTCGGCCTCGGCTGAGCGCGCACCAGGCAGAAGGCAAGGACAGATGACCGATATCGTGGTGCCCCCGCTCGGGGAGAGCGTTTCCAGCGCAACCATCGCGCGCTGGATGAAGAAGGTCGGCGAGGCCGTGGCGGCGGATGAGCCGCTGGTCGAGCTGGAGACCGACAAGGTCACGGTCGAGGTCAATGCCGCCGCCGCCGGCGTGCTGGAAAGCATCGCCGCCGAGGAAGGCGCCGAGGTCGGCCCCGGTGCCGTGCTCGGCACCATCAGCGCCGGTGGCGCCGCCGCCAAGCCCGCCGCCGCCCCGGCACCCCAGGCCGAGGCGCCGAAGCCGGCCCCGGGCCCCGTCGCCACCCCCGCGCCGGCGCCCGCCGCCGTCGCCGCCTCCACGCTGCCGCCCGGCCCCGCCGCCTCCAAGCTGATGGCGGAGAACAACGTGGCGCCCGGCGCCATCACGGAAGCCTCCGGCAAGGATGGCCGCGTGACCAAGGGCGACGTCCTCGCCTTCCTCTCCAAGCCCGCCGCCGCCCCGGCCCCGGCCGCCGCCGCCCCCAAGGCGCCGCGCGCCGCGGAGCAGGGTGAGGAGCGCGTGAAGATGACGCGCCTGCGCCAGACCATCGCGCGGCGCCTCAAGGAAGCGCAGAACACCGCCGCCATGCTCACCACCTTCAACGAGGTGGACATGGGCGCCGCGATGGCGCTGCGCGCCGAATACAAGGACGTCTTCGAGAAGAAGCACGGCGTCAAGCTCGGCTTCATGTCCTTCTTCGTGAAGGCCTGCGTCGCCGCGCTGAAGGAATTCCCGGCGGTGAACGCCGAGATCGATGGCGACGAGATCGTCTACAAGCACTTCGTCCATATGGGCATCGCGGTTGGCGGCCCCTCGGGCCTCGTCGTTCCCGTGGTGCGGGACGCGGACCAGATGTCCTTCGCCCAGATCGAGAAGACGATCGGCGCCTATGGCAAGAAGGCCCGCGACGGCGCGCTGAAGCTGGATGAACTGACGGGCGGCAGCTTCACCATCACCAATGGCGGCATCTACGGGTCGCTGATGTCGACGCCGATCCTGAATCCGCCGCAATCCGGCATCCTCGGCATGCACAAGATCCAGGACCGCCCGATGGTCGTCGGCGGCAAGATCGAGATCCGCCCGATGATGTACATCGCACTCAGCTACGACCACCGGATCGTGGACGGCAAGGAAGCCGTCAGCTTCCTGGTGCGCGTGAAGGAAAGCATCGAGGATCCGCGCCGGCTGATGCTGGACCTCTGATCCTGGCGGGCTGAACGGGGGCCGGTGGCGCCGCATGCAGCGGAACCGCCGGCCCTTTTTCGTGCCTGCGCTGCTGGGCCTGCTGCTGAACCCGGCCTGGCTCGCCATCCCCTTCCTGCAATCGCTCGATCCCGGCGATCTCGACTTCATCCTGCACACGCCCTTTGCCGTGCTGCTGCCCTTGCCCGCGCTCGTCCTGGCGCTGCCGCCACTGGGCTGGCTGCTGGCGCGGCGCTGGCCCTTCGGCGCGGCCGCCGCGGCCGCGCTGCCCTTCCTGCCCGCCTGGCCCTTCGCGGTGGCGGATGCGCTGGCCGGCGCCGGCGGCGCGCTGGTGACGGCGCTGCTGCTGGCTGCGCCGGTCTGGACGCTGGTCGTGCTGCGAACCGCCTGGCGCGGCGGCTGAGAAACAACCGGGCGTTGCTTTCGCCCCGTCATCGCTCTGCCATGATGCGGCGCCCTGCCCGAGCGCCTTGCATGCTGATCCTCGCCTTCGGTTTCCTCGCGCTTGCCGCCGCCCTCGAATACCGGGCGCGGGAGGCGCAGCTGCTGCGAATGGATCCGCGCTCCGACCGCGCCTGGCGCATCCTGGCGACGATCTGCGGCGTGGTGGCGGGGATCGGGCCGCTGGTGGTGATGGCGCGGATCGGCGTGGGGCAGGGGGCTGGCGCCTATGCTGCCGGCGCGGCCTTCGCCTTCGCCGGTGCCTTCACGCCCCATCGCCTCTGGCCGATGATCTCGCCGGCCGCCGGCGTCTTCGGCCTCGGCCTGCTCGTCGGCGCGTTGTTCCGGTAGCCGGTCCTACGCCACCACGACGATCTCGGTATCGGCCCAGCCCGTCATGCTGTTGAGCGTGACGATCCGGACCGCCGCGCCGGCGCCGACGCCGTCCGCATCCCACCACAGCGTCGCGTTGCGCGTATCCAGCATGAACTGCCCGATGCCGTCGGCGGTCGTCGCGACATGGCCCCAGGCGGTCCGGATGCGGCCGGTCGCGACCAGGTCGATGCCATCGGTCAGCCCGCCGCCGAAGCCGGATGCTGAGACCAGGATCCGGTCCTCCGCGCCGTCATAGCGGAAGATCGAATCGGGGCCGTCGGAGACGGCGAGGAACAGGAAGGTATCCGCGCCGGCCTCGCCCTTCATCAGGTCGGTCCCGGCGCCACCCTGCAGCGTGTCGGCGCCGGCACCACCTTCCAGGTGGTCATTCCCGCCGCCGCCGATCAGCCAGTCATTCCCCTCCCGCCCGAAGAGGCGATCCGCCTCGCCCCCGCCATCCAGGGTGTCGTTGCCCGCATCGCCTTCCAGCAGGTCGAAGCCGCCGCGGCCTTCCAGGCTGTCCCCGCCCGCGCCGCCGAAGACCCGGTTCGCCAGCCCGTTGCCCGCGCCGACGATGGCGCCGCTGCCCAGCGCGCGCAGCGCCTCCACCTCATCCGGCAGTTCGAAGCCTGTGGTGCCGCTGATGAAGACGGTATCGTAGCCGCCACCGGGCGCTTCCAGGATCAGGTCGTCGCCCTCGACATAGTAGCTGTCGTCGCCCGCGCCGCCGGCCATCGTATTGGCGCCGGCGCCGCCCTTCAGCACATCCCGCCCCGCATCGCCGGCCAGGCTGTCGTTCCCACCCTCTCCGCGCAGCCCGTCATCGCCGTCGCCACCCGCGATGGTGTCGTTGCCGTCGCCACCGCGCAGCCAGTCGGCATCCTCCCCGCCATCCAGGCTGTCGGCGCCGCCCTCCCCGAACAGCGAATCGCGCTGCTGCCCGCCCAGCAGCGTGTCGTTGCCCGTGCCGCCCTGCAGCGTGTCCTGCCCCGTGCCGCCGCGCAGCAGGTCCGCGCCGTCGCCGCCGAACAGCCCATCGGCATCCGCGTCGCCATCCAGGGAATCGTCGCCCGCGCCGCCATGCAGCGCATCGCCGCCGGCACCGCCGGAAAGCGTATCCGCGCCGCCTTCGCCGCGCAGCGTATCGGCACCCTCCAGCCCCGACAGGGTGTCTCCGCCGCCCCCCGCGCGCAGGGCATTGGCCAGGCCATTGCCCGTGCCGGCGAAGGCCGTGGCGGCGTCGAAGACCAGGACCTCGACGCCCGCGGGCAGGGTGTAGGCGGCGAGGCCGGTGACGCGAACGGTATCGATGCCCTCGCCGGGCGCTTCCAGCACCGCATCGCCGGCATCATCGACCGCGTAGGTGTCGTTCCCGGCGCCGCCGGCCATGGAATCGGCCCCGCCTTGGCCGTTCAGCCAATCCGCGCCGCTGCCGCCATCCAGCGTATCGGCGCCGGCGCCCCCCAGCAGCGTATCGGCGCCGCCGAGCCCCAGCAGATGGTCCGCCAGGGCATGGCCGGTGATGGCGTTGTCCTGGGCATTGCCCGTGCCGGTGAAGGCGATGGCGCTGGCCAGGACCAGCCGCTCCACGAAGGCGGTCAGCGTATAGGCGGCCAGGCCGGAGACCCGGACGGTATCCACGCCCTCCCCATCCCGCTCCTCCACCACGTCACCGGCGGCCAGGCTGTAGTAGTCATTGCCGATGCCGCCCCGCAGCGTATCGGCGCCGCTATCGCCGTTCAGCAGATCGTCGCCCGAACCGCCTTCCAGCAGGTCATCGCCGGCCAGGCCCGACAGCGTGTCCGCCCCGTCCGAGCCCGCGATGGTGTCTGCCGCCGCCGTGCCGCGGAGCCGATCGGCGAAGAGTGTTCCGCTGATGATGGCCATGAGTCCTCGCTGCGCCGAGGGCGCAACGATAGGCCGCGGTCATCCGCATCGTAAACCTGTGATTGATTTACGGGCGATGATGATCGCCTATTCGATGGCGCGGAACCCGGTGGCGCGCACCACCTCCGCCCAGCGCCGCGTCTCCTCCCGCATCAGGGTCGCGAAGGCCTCCCGCCCCCGCCCGGCCGGCCGGAACCCGGCCTCCGCCATGCGGGTCCGGAGCGGCGCGGCCGCCATGGCGGAGAGGACGCCGGCTTCGAGGGACGCCACCGTGGCGGCCGGGGTCGCCGCCGGCGCCACCAGGCCGAACCAGGAATGGAAGGACAGCCGCGGATAGCCCGATTCCGCCAGGGTCGGCACGCCCGGCAGCAGCGCCGCGCGTTCCGGCCCGCTGACCGCCAGCGCCTTCAGGCGCCCGGCCTGCACATGGGGCGCCACCAGCGCCAGGCTGCCGAACATCCCCTGCACGTCGCCGCCCAGGATCGCCGTCATCGCATCGCCGGTGGCGCGGAAATGCACGGCCTCGTGCCGCAGCCCGGCCTCGTTCGCCAGCATGGCGGCGCCGAAATGGCCCGGCGTGCCGGCACCGAAGGTGCCCATGAAGACCTGCGGCCGCGCCCGGCCCCAGGCGATGTAGCCCGCGAGGTCATTCACCGGCAGGTTCGCTGGCACGACGAAGGCGAAGTCGATCGCCGCCACCTCCGCCACCGCCGCGAAGTCCCGCGCGGGGTCATAGGGCAGGCGGGCATAGGTGCTGGGCGCCATGGCCAGCTGCCCGACCTCCCCGAACAGCAGGGTGGTGCCATCCGGCGCGGCGCGGGCCACTTCCTGCGCGGCGATGGCGCCCGCGGCGCCCGGCTTGTTGTCCACCACCACGCCGGCCGGCCAGGCCTCCTTCAGCCCATCCGCCAGCATGCGGCCCACCAGGTCCGGCCCGCTGCCCGGCGGGAAGCCCAGCACCAGCCGCACCGGCCGGTCGGGCAGGGCCGCGCGTGCGGCGGAAAAAGGCAGGATCAGCCCGGCGGCAGCCAGCACGGAACGGCGCGAGGCGTTCATGGTCGTCACTCCCTGGGATTGTTATGATGTATAATGCTCTGACCCGAGGGAGGATTTGAAGATGGAAAAAGCGGCTCCGACGATGCGCTTCGTGGCGGAGGTGAAGGCCGCGGTCGGCGTCCCCGTCAGCCTCGGCCGCGGCCCCAATGGCGAACGCCGCGTCATCGCCATCCTCGGCGGCACCATCGAGGGGCCCGACCTCACGGGAGAGGTCCTGCCCGGCGGCGCCGATTTCCAGCTGATCCGCCCGGATGGCGTCGCCGAGATCGAGGCGCGCTACACGCTGCGGCTGGCGGACGGCGCCCTGGTGCAGGTCACCAATCGCGGCCTCCGCCATGCCGCGCCGGAGGACATGGCCCGCCTGCTGCGCGGCGAGCCCGTGCCGCCGGAGCGCGTCTATTTCCGCACCACGCCGGTCTTCGAGGCCGCGGCCGAGCCGCATCTCTGGCTCACCCGCAGCCTTTTCGTGGGCTACGGCGAACGCCGACCCGATTCCGTGCTGATCCGGATCTACGCGGTCTGAGCCGCCCCGCGCCCTACAGCCGCAGATTCGCCAGCACGATCTCCCGCCAGATCCGCGTCGGCGTCATCCAGGCATCCGGCTGGTCGTAGTGACCGGAGAAGATCGCCAGCGTCAGCCCGGCGGCAGGCAGGCACCAGAGCCTCTGACCCCCATTGCCGAAGGCGCCGATCCAGGGATGGGCCGTGCCGCCGGCGCGATGGGCGCCGAGATACCAGTGCAGCCCGTAGCGCAGCCCATCCTCGATGCCGATCGCTGGCGCCACGCTGGCCGCCAGCCAGTCCCCCGGCACCACCTGCCGCCCTTCCCAGGCGCCACCGTTCCACAGCAATTCCCCGATCCTCGCGAGGTCCGGCAGCGTCAGCCGCAGGCCGGAGGCGGCGGATTCCGCGCCAGGCCCCCGCCCATGCCATTCGAAGCGCGTGATGCCGAGCGGCGTGAACAGGACCTCCCGCGCAAATTCCGGCAGGGACAGACCCGTGCCCCGGGTGATCAGCGCGCCCAGCAGCGTCGTCGCGTTGCCGCCATAGGTCCACCGCGTGCCGGGCGGCGCGACCACCGGCTGTTCGAGGATGAAGCGCAGCCGGTCCGGGGCCTGCTCCATCGCGATCTCGCTGTTGCGTGGATCGGTGTAGGGCAGGCTTTCATCCCATCGCAGGCCGAGCGTCATGGTCAGGGCGTGCCGCACCGTGATGCCTGCCCGCGCCGGATCGGCAGCCAGGTCCGGGAAGCCGGGAAAGGCGGCGGAGAGCGTGGCCTCCGGCGCCGGCACCTGCCCGCGCGCCAGGGCGATGCCATAGAGCAGCGACGTCACGCTCTTCGTGACTGATCGCAAATCGTGCAGCGTCTCCGGCCCGAAGGAAACCTCCCCCAGCGGGCGGCCCCAGGCCTGATCGGGGCCGGATGCGTAGCGCTCCAGCAGGACGCGCCCGTTTCGCCTCAGCAGGACGCCATGAAGCGGCCGCAGCAGGCCGGACCGGAAGCCCGCCTCCAACCGTTCCGCCAGATCCGCGGGAAAACCGGCTTCCTCGGGCGCCCCGCGTTCGAAGGCAGCGGCCTCGAAAGGGGCGGTGGCGGCGCCGGCGATCACCGCGCGGCGCCCGATCATGCCGTCCGTTCCTTCAGCGGGATCATCACCGCCGTCAGCCACTCGCTGGGCGGCAGGCTGCGCGGGTCATTGAGGTAGTCCTCCCGCGCCGGCTGGTCCGCCGGCTCCTCCCCGCTGCCCGGCAGCCATTCACGGTAGAGCCAGGTGTAGGCGCCTTCCAGCTCGGCATAGGGACCCTTGAAGAGTAGCGAGGCGGCGCGGGTCGGCGGCAGCTCGACGATCCGCACGTCCTCGCTGCCCACCGTCCCCGGCGGGACCGTGATCCCGGCATCGGACCGCAGGTCCTTTTCCGCCACCGAAACCGGATCGTCGTGATAGAGCGCGATGCAGCGCGCCTCCGGCGTCACCAGCCCCCGCGCGCCGGCCCAGGCGAGCAGCCGGTCATAGACGGTGCCGATCGCCTCGTACTTCCCGCGATGCGGCAGGCAGGCCAGGCGCAGCGCCGGCTCCTCGCGGATGGTCACCTCGAACATGCCGGTCTCCTCGGGGGTGCGTGGTAGCAGGGGCGTGCCGATGCCGCCGGCGTCGCGATAGGCGGCGGGCGGCACGCCATAGGCGGTGCGGAAGGCGCGGGTGAAGGCCGCCGCGCTGCCATAGCCGCAGCGCTTCGCGACCTGCGCCACCGGTAGCCCCTCCCGCACCAGCATCGCCGCGGCGCGGGACAGGCGCTCCCGCGCCAGCGTCTCGGCCGGGGTCTCCCCGGTCATCTCCCGGTAGAGGCGGTGGAAGTGGAAGGGGCTGAAGGCGGCGGCCTCCGCCATCGCCTCCAGGCTCGGCGGCCGGGCCGGGTCGGCGGCGATCAGCGCCATGGCGCGGGCGATGCGCCGTCCGTAATCCAGTCGGGTCAGGGTCTTCGGCATGGGCCCATCATGCCCCAGCCCCGCTTGATCGCGCTTGCGAAGATGGCTTGTCCCCAAAGCGCTGGGGCCTTGAACCCTGGCGCCCGGCGCGTATGGTCCGGCCGCAGAAGGCAAGGCATCAGGACCACTTCCCATGGCAGACAGTTTCGACGTCATCGTGATCGGCGCCGGCCCCGGCGGCTATGTCTGCGCGATCCGCGCGGCGCAGCTCGGCATGAAGGTCGCCTGCGTCGAGAAGCGGGCGACGCTCGGCGGCACCTGCCTCAATGTCGGCTGCATCCCCTCCAAGGCCCTGCTGCAATCCTCCGAGCATTTCGAGGAAGCGACCCACAAGCTGGCCGAGCATGGCGTCAATGTCGGCCAGGTCTCCCTCGACCTCGCGAAGATGCAGGCCCGCAAGGGCGAGGTGGTCGGCGCCAACGTCAAGGGCGTGGAATTCCTGTTCAAGAAGAACAAGGTCACCTGGCTGAAGGGCGCGGGCCGCATCGTCTCCGCGGGCCAGGTGGAGGTCGCGGGCACCACCTACGCCACGAAGCACATCGTCATCGCCACGGGCTCCGAGAGCACGCCGCTGCCCGGCGTCACGGTGGATGAGAAGCGCATCGTCACCTCCACCGGCGCGCTGGAACTGGACTCCGTGCCCGGCCATCTCGTCGTCATCGGCGGCGGCGTCATCGGCCTCGAACTCGGCAGCGTGTGGCGCCGCCTCGGCGCGCAGGTGACGGTGGTGGAGTTCCTGGACCGCATCGTCCCCGGCATGGACAGCGAGATCGGCAAGGCCTTCGAGCGCACGCTGTCGAAGCAGGGCATCAAGTTCAAGCTCAAGACCAAGGTGACCGGCGCGAGCGTCACCGATGCCGGCGTGACCCTGACGACGGAGCCCGTCGGCGGTGGCGCGGCGGAGACGCTTGCAGCGGATGTCGTGCTGCTGGCCATCGGCCGCCGCCCGCATGTGGAGGGCCTCGGCCTGGCCGAGGCCGGCGTCGCGCTGGATGAGCGCGGGCGGGTGAAGACGGATGGCCATTTCGCCACCAATGTCCCCGGCATCTGGGCGATCGGCGACGTGATCGTCGGCCCCATGCTGGCCCACAAGGCGGAGGATGAGGGCGTGGCCCTGGCCGAGCAACTCGCCGGCCAGAAGCCCCACATCAACTACGATGCCATCCCGGGCGTCATCTACACCTGGCCCGAGGTCGCCAATATCGGCAAGACGGAGGAGGAGCTGAAGGCCGCCGGCGTGGCCTACAAGGTCGGCAAATTCCCCTTCACCGCGAATGGCCGCGCCCGCGCCATGGCCTCCGTCGATGGCTTCGTGAAGATCCTGGCGGACAAGGAGACGGACCGCGTCCTCGGCGCCCATATCCTCGGCCCCGATGCCGGCACGCTGATCGCGGAGATCGCGGTGGCGATGGAGTTCGGCGCCTCCTCCGAGGACGTCGCCCGGACCTGCCACGCCCACCCCACGCTGAGCGAGGCGGTGAAGGAAGCGGCGCTGGCCGTGGATGGCCGCGCGCTGCATATCTGAGGGGCTGATGATGCGGGCGTGCTGGGGAAGGCGCTGCCTTCCCCAGACCCCATCCGCCAGGAGGCAGAGCCTCCTGGACCATCGTCAATTGCCCCCGGTCCAGGGTCCGGCTGGACCCTGGCGGGGGGTGCAGGGGGGCGGCGCCCCCCTGCGAGCCACCCGCACCTGATCAAGTATCTCGGCTCCAAGCGCGCCCTGCTCGGCCAGGTGCTGCGCGCCGTCGGCGCCGCGGCCGGGGAGGGCGCGGTGGTCGCCGACCTCTTCTCCGGCTCCGCCCGCGTCGCCCATGCGTTGAAGGCCGCGGGCTGGCGCGTGGTGGCGAATGACCACCTCGCCTTTGCCCATGCCCTGGCGGTCGGCACCGTGCAGGCCGATGCGGAGCACTGGTCCCTCCAGGCCCGCGGCATCCTGGCGAAATTCGCCCATCTGCCGCCCGCGCCGGGCTGGTTCACCGCGACCTATGCGGAGACCGCCCGCTACCTCCACCCCGCCAATGCCGCGCGGCTGGAAGCGGTACGCAACGCCATCCAGCGCCTCGACCCCGAACCCGAGCTCCGCGCCGTGCTGCTGACCGCGCTGCTCCAGGCCGCGGACCGCGTGGACAGCACCGCGGGCCACCAGATGGCCTTCATGCGGGAATGGGCGCCGCGCGCGCTGAAGCCGCTGGAACTCCGCCTGCCGGAGCTGCTGCCCCGCCCCGCCGCCGGCCCCTGCCTGGCGCTGCAGCGGGATGCGGTGGAACTGGCCGCCGAGATCGACTGCGACGTCGCCTATCTCGACCCGCCTTATGACCAGCACGCCTATCTCTCCAACTATCACCTGTGGGAGACGCTGGTGCGCTGGGACAATCCCACGGTCTATGGCCGCGCCGCCAAGCGGCTGGACTGCCGCACCCGCCGCAGTGCCTTCAACAACCGGCGGGACATCGGCCCCGCCTTCGCCCGCCTGGTCGGCGCGCTGCGCGCCCGCACCCTCGTCGTCTCCTTCGGCGCGGAGGGTTTCCTCCAGCGCGCGGAGCTGGAGCGGATGCTGGCGGCGGGGGCTATCTCCGTGTGCTGGAGATCCCGCATCGCCGCTATGCCGGCACCCGGCTTGGCATCCATAACGGTCGTGGCGAACGCGTCGGCACCCCCGGCGCGGACACCACCACCGAACGCCTCTACGTCGTCAGCGACCGTCACCTCGACCTGCCCGCCGACCAGCCCTGGGCCGATGCCGTCCCAGGCGAGGAGCCCTGCCATGCCCGAGACCCCGACTGACCGCCGCGCCGAGGGCATCCGCCGCCTGGCCGGGCATATCGGCGGGATGCTGAAGGCCGACCTGGTGCTGCGGCTCTGGGACGGATCGACGGTGAAGCTGGGGCCCGACGCCCGCGACGACCTCGCCATCGCCATCCGGGATCCCGCGGTGCTGACGCGGCTGGTGCGACGCCCGAAGCTCGGCACGCTGATCGAGGGTTTCGCCACCGGCGCCATCGGGATCGAGGGCGGCACGCTGCTGGACCTGGCCGCCCGGGCGGAAGGCGGCCGGCGCGGCCTGCTGAAGAAGGTGGACAAGGGCCTGGCCGCCCGCACCCTGCTGCCCTTCCTGTTCGGGTCAGGACCGGCTGTCACGGACCATGGCTGGCGGGGCCCCGGCGATGCCGCGGAATACGGCAAGGGGCGCGACGACAAGGCCCTGATGCATTTCCACTACGACCTCTCCAACGCCTTCTACGCGCTCTTCCTCGATCCGGAGATGGTCTATACCTGCGCCTATTGGCCGACGCCGGAGACGACGCTGGCGGAGGCGCAATTCGCCAAGCTCGACCTGGTCTGCCGCAAGCTCCGCCTCCAGCCCGGGGAACGCCTGCTCGATATCGGCTGCGGCTGGGGCGGCATGGTGATCCATGCGGCCACGCATTGGGGCGTGCACGCCACCGGCGTGACCCTGGCGGAGGAGCAATACGCCTACGCCGTCGAGAAGGTGAAGCGCCTCGGCCTCCAGGACCGCGTGACGATCCTGCTGAAGGATTTCCGGGAGCTGGACACGCCCCCCTTCGACAAGGTGTCGTCGATCGGCATGTACGAGGCCGTCGGGCTGGATAATCGCGAGGGCTACTTCAAGGGCGTGAAGGACCGGCTCCGCCCGCGCGGCGCCTACCTCCACCACGCCATCGCCCGGCCCATGAAGAAGAACGAGAAGGAGTTCAGGAAAAAGCGCCCCGAGTTCGAGGCGCTGGTAAAATACATCTTCCCGGGGGGCGAGCTGGACCACCTCGGCGGCACGCATGACGCCATGGAGCGCAACGGCTTCGAGATCCATGACGTGGAGGGGCTGCGGGAGCATTACGGCCGCACCTGCCGCGCCTGGACCGAGAGGCTGCACGCCAACCGCGACGCTGCCATCGCGGAGGTGGGCGCGGCCAAGACCGATCTCTGGCTGCTCTACCTCGCGGGCTGCGCGCTGGCCTTCGAACGCGGCACGGTGGGTATCTTCCAGACGCTGGCGACGCGCCGCGCCCGCGGCCCGGCCGGCCTGCCAGCCACCCGGGCCGACCTCTACCGATAGGCCCCCCGGAACCCCATCTACCTTCCCATGATGGAGTTCCGGCCTTCCCTCTCCCGCAAGATCGCGGGCTGGTCCCTTCTTGTCCTGGGCGCCCTCGGCTTCGTGCTGCCGGTGCTGCAGGGGGCGCTGTTCACGGCGCTCGGCCTCTTCGTTCTGCGGCACCAGTATCTCTGGGCCCATCGCGGCCTCGGCTGGGCTGGCGAACGCTGGCCCAATGCCGTCGCCAAGGTGGAGGAGATGGAGGGCCGCCTGATCGCCTGGGGCGATCGCCGGCGGGACGGGCTGCGCCGCCTGTGGCGCCGGGGTTGAACGCGGGCGGCGAAACCTCCGCCTGATTTCCTCGTTGCTACGGCTCGACGCTACCGAACCGGAGACAACGCCATGAACCGTCGCCGCCTCATCCTCGCCACCGCGCTCGCCCTGCCGGCCATGCCCGCCCTGGCGCAATCCTCCTCGGGCCTGCTCAACCTCTTCGCCGGCACCGGCGCGGGCGCGAACGCCTTCGTGGAGCGCGTGACCATCGCGAGCAACTTCGAGATCGATTCCAGCAGGACGCTGCTGGAGAAGAGCACCCATCCGCAGATCCGCGACTACGCCAACCGCATGATCGCCGACCACACCGCGATCCTCGCCGAACTGCGTGCCCTGCCGGACGCCGCGACGCGCCAGCCCGCCGCGCTGGATGAGCGGGCGCAGGAGAAGCTGATCCGTCTGCGGAGCTTCGAGGGCGACGAGCTCAACCGCTGGTACGTCCAGATGCAGGTCGATGGCCACAAGGAAACGGTGGAGATCTTCGAGGCCTATGCCGCCAACGGCGAGGTGCCGCGCCTGAAGGAATTCGCGCAGCGCCACCTGCCCTCCATGCGCGCCCACCTGGCCGCGGCCGAGGCCCTGCAGGCGCCGCGCCCGCCGCAATAATCCGCCCGGCCCCGCTTGGCCGGGACGGCGGCGCGTAGCACCCTTCCTGGATGCTGCGCGTCGCCATCGGCCTCGGGATTGCCCAGACGATTGCCTGGGCCTGCACCTACTACCTGCCCGCCGTCATCGCGGTCGCGGTGGCGGAGGAGCACGGAGTCTCCCGCACCCTCGTCGTCGGCGCCTTCTCCGCGGCGCTGCTCGTCGCCGGCTTCTGCTCGCCGCGCGTCGGCCGCCTGATCGAGGCCGGGCATGGCCGCCGCATCCTTTCCATTTCCGCCCTGACCATCGCGTTCGGCCTGGCGCTGCTCGGGCTGCTGCCGGGGCTCTGGGGCTGGACGCTGGGCTGGCTGGTGCTCGGCATCGGCATGGCGATGGGTCTCTACGAGGCCGCCTTCGCCACCATGGGGCGGATCTTCGGCCAGCAGGCCAGGCGCGGCATCACCACCATCACCCTCTTCGCGGGCTTCGCCAGCACCATCGGCTTCCCGATCGGCGCCGCGCTGATGCCCGGCATGGGCTGGCGCAACCTCTGCCTGCTCTACGCCGCCGTGCATGTGCTGGTGGTACTGCCGATCTACTGGTTCATGGTGCCGCCCGCCGTGCCAGCCGCGACGACCGGCGCGAAGCCGCGCCCGGATGCCGCGGCGCTGGCCTGGGCTCGGCGGGCCTTCCTGCTGCTGGCCGCCTTCTTCATCCTGCGCTCCACCATCTCCGCCGTCTTCGGCGTGCACCTGATCGTGCTGCTGGAAGCGCTGGGGCTGGCGCTCGCGGTCGCCGTCGGCATCGCCGCCGCGGTCGGCGCCGCGCAGGTCGGCGGGCGGCTGATGGAATTCACGCTTGGCGGCGGGACCCATCCGCTAACCGTCGCGAAACTCGGCGCCACGCTGCTGCCGGCCGGCGTGCTGGCCCTGCTGCTTTTGGGCCCCGTCGCCGCGCTGCCCTTCGCGCTGGCCTATGGCGCCTCCAACGGCATCCTCACCATCAGCCGCGGCACCGTGCCGCTCGCGCTCTTTGGCGCGGAGGGCTACGCCGTGCTGATGGGCCGCATGGCGATGCCCGTGCTGGTGTCGCAGGCGCTGGCGCCGACGCTGGCGACCCCGCTGGTGGAGGGCCTGCCAGCCCTCGCCGTCTTCGGACTTGCCGGCCTGATGGCGGTGGTGGCGCTGGGCTGCCTGATGCTGGTGGCGCCGCGCCCCTCGACGTGAGTTCCTTCTGCCCAAGGGCTGCGCAGCTGCGGGCGTGACTGCGCCGCCATCGGGCGTATGCGAAATGGGTGCCTCCGGCCGCGCCCGGTTTGCGCGTTCATTGCACTGGCTTCACCTTTGCTCCTTCCACTCCCGTGCCGCTTCGTGGGGAGCACGGGATGGATGGCTTGGGCGCGACCATGGCTGGGAGGGCGGCGACCGCCTGGCCACTCCGCCTCGCGCAATCCGCACTGCGCCTGCTGCGCCGCCTGGTCGATGGCGTCCTGATCCTGCTGCTGGCCGTCATGGTCCTGGCCGTGCTGGCGCAGGTGCTTGGCCGCTACGTCTTCAACTTCTCGATCGGCGAGGCGACGGAACTCGCCACCTTCGCGCAGATCTGGATGGTGCTGCTCGGCGCCGGCTACGCCATGCGCGAACGCCTGCACGTCTCGATCGAGACGCTGGTGGAGATGCTGCCGCCCATCGTCGCGCGGCTGCTGATGCTGCCCGTGGCCGCGCTCTGCCTCTGGTTCCTCTGGGTGGTCTTCGAGGGCGGGCTGCAGCTGCTGGAGATCGGCGCCATCCAGACCAGCGCCGCGCTGCAGATCAGCATGGAGATCCCCTATATCGCGCTGCCCGTCAGCGCCGCCTATTTCGCACTGGAAGCCGCGCTGGCCTTCGGCGCCGTGCTGCTCGGCCTGAAGCCCGTCGCCACCGGCGGCGGCGTGAGGGTGGATTGAGATGATCCTCACCTTCGGCTCCTTCCTCGCCCTTCTCGCCGCCGGCGCGCCGATGGTTTTCGTGCTCGGCGTGGCGGGCGCGCTGACGCTCGCCATCACGGGGCAGACGCCGCTCGTCGTCGTGGCGCAGCGCCTCTACAACGGGCTCGACAGCTTCCCGCTGCTGGCCATCCCCTTCTTCGTGCTGGCCGGCCTCATCATGGAACAGGGCGGCATCGCCCGCGCCATGGTGGCGCTGGCCACCGCGCTGGTGGGCTGGGTGCGCGGCAGCCTCTTCATGGTCGCGACCGTCACCGCCACGGGGCTTTCCGCCATCTCCGGCTCCGGCAGCGCGGATACCGCCGCCATCTCCTCCATCCTGCTGCCGGAGATGCGCAAGCGCGGCTACGACATCGACTACGCCGCGGCCGTCGTTGCCTCCGCCGGTTCGCTCGGCCCCATCATCCCGCCCTCCATCATCATGGTGGTGCTGGCGATGATCAGCGACCTCTCGGTGGGTGCGATGTTCCTCGGCGGCATCATCCCCGGGCTGATCGGCGCCGCCGGGATGCTGGTCGGCCACTGGCTCTACGCCAGGCGCGAGCCCGAACGCTATGCGGATGCCGAGCCCTTCAGCGCGCCCCGGCTCTGGACTGCCTTCCTCGGCGCGCTGCCGGCGCTGTCCATGCCCATCATCGTCGCCGGCGGCATCATCTGCGGCGTCGTCACGCCGACGGAAGCGGCGGTGCTGGCTGTCGTGGTCGGCATCCTCGTCGGGCTCTTCGCCTACAAGGAACTGAAGCTCTCGCAACTGCCGCAGATGATGCTGCGCACGGCCGGCATCTCCTCCGCCGTCATGATCATCATCGGCACCGCTTCCATCTTCTCCTGGCTCATCGCCGTGCAGGACGTGCCGCGGATGATCAGCGCCTGGTTCCAGGCGAATATCGGCTCCCCCTGGGCCTTCCTGCTCTCGGTCAACGTTCTGCTGCTGATCGTCGGCATGTTCCTCGAAAGCATCTCGGCCCTGCTGATCCTGATGCCGGTGCTGATGCCCATTGCCATCGCGATGGGGATCGATCCGCTGCATTTCGGCGTCGTCGTCGCCATCAACCTCTCCATCGGCCTGATCACGCCGCCCTACGGCATCTGCCTCTTCGTCGCCTCCACCGTCGCCAAGCGGTCGGTGATGCAGATCTCCCGCGTCATCTGGATCCCGCTGATCCCGCTGATCCTCATGCTGCTGCTCAGCACCTATGTCCCCGCCGTGGTGCTGTGGCTTCCCCGGACCCTGCTGTGACAACGAAGGAATCGAAGCCCATGGCCTTCACGCTCCGCCGCCGCGCGCTGCTGCCGCTCGCGGCCCTCGCGCTGCCTGCGCTCCCCCGCAGCCCGCTCGGCCAGGCGCCGCTGATCCTCCGCGCCGCCCACACCAATGCGGTCGGCGAGGTGCAGGATGAGGGCCTGAAGGTCATGGACCGCCGCCTGAGGGAGATCACCGGCGGCCGCGCCGGGCTGCAGATCTTCCCCAACGGCCAGCTCGGCAACGAACTGCCGATGATCGAGGGCGTGGCGCTCGGCACCATCGACCTCGCCGTGCCCTCCCACGCCGCGCTGGCGAATTTCGTGCGCGAGTTCCAGCTCTTCGACATGCCCTTCCTCGTGAAGGACTACGCGCATCTCGCCCGCGTCGCGACCGGCCCCGTCATGCCCGAACTGGCGGAGGCTTCCGCGCGCCGCAACTTCCGCCTGCTCGGCCTCTACTCCTCCGGCATCCGCCATTTGATGACGCGCGATCCGGTCGCGAGCATGGAGGCGCTGCGCGGCCGCAAGGTGCGCGTGCAGCAGAACCCCGCCCATGTCGCCGCCTGGCAGGCCTTCGGCGCCAATGCCACGCCGCTCGCCTATGGCGAACTCTACGGCGCGCTGCAGGTCGGCGTCGTCGATGGCGCGGAAGCCGCCTACACCAACTATGTCGGCCAGAAGTTCTACGAGGTCGCGAAGAACTGGGCGCCGATCGGATGGCTCGCTTTGACCGCGCCGGTGATCATGAGCGAGCGGAAATTCGCGACCCTGCCCGCCGACATCAAGGCGGCCATCCAGCAGGCCGCCGAGGAATCCGCCGTCTGGGAACGCAATCTGGTCGTGGAGGGCGAGGCCGCGCTGCACCAGCAGGTGGTCGGCCACGGCGTCACCATCACCCAGCCCGACCGCGCGCCCTTCGTCGCCGCGGCGCGTCCCCTCTATGACCGCTTCCTCACCAGCGAGGCCGACAAGCGCCGGCTTCGCCTGGTGATGGACACGGCGGGGGCATGACGCCATGGCCTCCACCCTCGCTGCCTGGCGCGCCGCCGCCGCCCGCCGCGGCCTCGGCATCCGCGACCTCGGCCCCGCCATCGGGGTCGAGATCACCGGCGTCGATCTCACGCAACCCGAAGACGCGGAGATCACCGCCATCCTCCGCGCCGCCTGCGTGGAGCGCACGCTGCTGCTGCTGCGCAACCAGCAGGCGCTGACCCCCGGCGGCTTCGTGGGCTTCGCCCGCCGCTTCGGGGATGAACTCGACCTGCACAGCCGCCGCGACCTCTGCCATCGCGACCACCACGAGATCTTCGTGGTCGGCAATGTCGTGGAGAACGGTCGCGCCGCCGGCGCCGCCAAGGTCGGGCTGAACTGGCACACGGACCACTACCACCTGGCCCATCCCGCCCTCTTCACCTTCCTCCACGCCATCGAGGTCCCGCCCGAGGCCGGCGAGACCCGCTACGCCAACGGCATCGCGGCGTGGGAGGCGCTGCCGGAGGCGATGCGTTCGCGCATCAGCGGCCTTCGCGTCCTGCACAGCCGCGCGCGGCTCTACCGCGAACTCTTCCCCGACGCGACGGAGGAACAGGCGCAGGCCGAGGCCGCGCGCTTCCCCGACGTCTCCCACCCCCTGGTCCGCACCCATCCGGAATCCGGTCGCCGCGGCCTTTACATGGGCGGCGAATGGGGCTCGATCATCGAGGGGATGCCGGAGGACGAGGCGAAGGACCTCTTCGCCGAACTCCTGGCGCATATGACGAAGCCCGACTTCGTGCATGAGCACCACTGGCAGCCCGGCGACGTGCTGATGAGCGACAATCGCTGCAGCCTGCACCGCGCCACCGAATGGGATGAGGGCCGCCACAAGCGCCGTCTGCACCGCCTGATCCTGCTGGACGACGCGACGCCTGTGTAGGTGCTACGCTCCCCGCCAACCCGGGGAGAACGGCACTGTCGATCGAGGAACATGGCTGGTCCGATGCATGGCGTGCGGCCTTCGCGCCGCACGCCCATGCCGGCCACATCCCGGGACGCATCGTGGTCCAGCAGCGGGAATACAACCTCGTCATCACGGAGTCCGGCATCCTCAATGCCCGCCTCTCCGGCCGCCTGCGGCATGAGGCGCGGGAGGCCGGGCATCCCGCCGCCGGCGACTGGGTGGCGCTGGCCGCCAAGCCCGCGGAGGGCACGGCCACCATCCACGCCGTGCTGCCCCGCCGCACCGCCTTCATCCGCCGCGCGGCCGACAGTGTCCGCACGCTCCAGGTCATCGCCGCCAACATCGATGTCGTCTTCGTCGTCACCTCGCTGAACGCCGACCTGAACCCGCGCCGCATGGAACGCTTCCTCGCCGCGGCCTGGCAGAGCGGCGCACGCCCCGTCGTCGTGCTGACCAAGTCGGACCTGGCCGACCAGCCCGAGGCCCGGCGGGCGGAGGTCGCGGCCCTCGCTGCAGGCTGCCCCGTCGTCATCGTCTCCGCCCGCAAGGAGCAGGGGCTGGACGACCTCCGTGCCCATATCGCGCCAGGCGAGACCTGCGTCCTCATCGGCTCCTCCGGCGTCGGCAAGTCGACGCTGGTGAACACCCTGCTGGGGGAGGCGCGGATGGCCACCCAGGCGATCCGGGAGGATGATGCCAAGGGCCGCCACACCACCAGCCACCGCCAACTCGTCCTGCTGCCCGGCGGCGGCATGATCCTGGACACGCCAGGGATCCGGGAGGTCGGGCTGGTCGACGCCGATGAAGGCGTCGTCACGGTCTTCGAGGACATCGAGGAACTGGCGACGCATTGCCGCTTCAAGGATTGCGGCCACACCAACGAACCCGGCTGCGCGGTGCGGGAGGCGCTGGAGACGGGCACGCTCGACCCCGATCGCTGGGCAGCCTTCCGGAAGCTGAGCGACGAACTCGCTGCCGCCGCGCAGGTGAAGGACCGGGCGGCGCAGGATGCCGACCGCATCCGCGCCGCGAAGCAGCAGCGATCCTACCGCAAGGCCAAGACGAAGCTGCGCGGCGGGGATTCGTGATTTACGTCATGCTGGCGGTAACGCCGCCATCCACGAAGATCAGCTGGCCGGAGACGAAGTCGCTGGCCGGGGAGGCGAGGAAGACCGCCGTGCCCGCGATCTCCTCCGCATTCGCGTAGCGCCCCGCGGGGCAGCGCCGCGTCACCATGGCCAGCCATTCCGGGTTGGTCAGCAGCGGCCGGTTCAACTCCGTGTCGAACCAGCCGGGCCCGATCGCATTGGCCTGGATGTTGAACGGCCCGAGTTCCACCGCCAGCGCCCGGATGAACATCTTCAGCCCGCCCTTGGCGGAGGCATAGGGCGTGATGGTCGCCCGCCCGAGGTCGGAGGCGAGCGACCCCGTCGCGATCACCTTGCCCCGCCGGCGCTCCTTCATCCCCGGCACCACCAGGCGGGAGAGGCGCCACAGCGCGGTCAGATGCGTGTCCATCACGCTGTACCAGCCCTCCTCCGTCGTCTCCTCCACCGGCGCGCGATGCTGGTTGCCGGCGTTGTGGACCAGGATGTCGATGGGGCCGAGCGCCTTCACCGCCGTCTCCACCGCCGGGCCGTCCGTGACGTCGAAGGCGCTGGTCCGCGCGGCCAGCCCATCCGCCCGCAGCCCCGCCGCCTGCGCCTCCAGCGTCGCCGCGTCGCGCCCGTTCAGGATCACCTCCGCGCCGGCCTGCGCCAGGCCCCGCGCCATGGCGGCACCCAGCCCCCGCGACGCCCCGGTGATGAGCGCGACGCGCCCCGTCAGGTCGAATTGCCGCGCATGCGCCGCGCGCGCCGTCTCGTTCATGGTGGTTCCCTCCGCTGGTGACCGGAACACTGCCACCGCGCTGCCCCCACCCCAACCCTCCCCCGCAAGCGCGGGGGAGGGCGCGCACGATACTCCCTCCCCCGCGCTTGCGGGGGAGGGTCGGGGTGGGGGTCCGCGCCGCCCCCCTCAATCCGCCCGAGGATGCGCCTTCTGCCACGTCTCCAGCAGCGCCGCGGCATCGACGCGGGTATAGCGCTGCGTGGTGGACAGGCTGGCATGGCCGAGCAGCTCCTGGATGGCGCGGAGGTCCGCGCCGCCGCCCAGCAGATGCGTCGCGAAGGAATGCCGCAGCGCATGCGGCGTCGCATGCTCCGGCAGCCCCGCCAGCCGCCGCCAGTGTCGCAAGGACCGCTGCGCCACCGCGGGATCGAGCCGCGCGCCGCGCGCGCCCACGAACAAGGGACTCTCCGGATGCCGGTCGGGGTGTTCGACCAGCCACGCCTCCATCGCCTGCCGCACCGCCGGCAGCACCGGCACCAGGCGCTGCTTGTTGCCCTTGCCGGTCACGCGCAGCGCGGCCTCCGACCCCGCCCGTGGCGCGTCCTTCACATCCAGCGCCAGCGCCTCCGCGATGCGGAGCCCGCAGCCATAGAGCAGCGTGAACAGCGCCACGTCCCGCGCCGCCTGCAGCCGCGGCTGCTCCGACCGGTCGGGGTCATGCACGCCGCCGATATTGGCCGCGATGTCCTTGGCATCGGCGGCGGAGAGCGCGCGCGGCACCGGCGCCCCCGCCCGCGGCCCCCGCATCCCCGCCAGCGCCGCGACGGGATGGCCCTGCCGCCTCGCCAGGTCGCGCAGGAAGCCCCTGATCGCCGCCAGCCGCCGCGCCCGCGTGGCATTGGCATCGCCCGCCCGCGCCCGCTCCGCCAGGAAGCCACGGATGTCAGCCGGCCGCAGCGTGGCCAGCGCCGTGCCGTCCGGCACCTCGCCCAGGTGCCGCGTCAGGAAATCGATGAACAGCGCGAGGTCCGCGCCATAGGCCTCCACCGTATGGGCGCTGGCGCGGCGTTCGCGCGCCAGCATGGCAAGCCAGGAAGCGACCGCTTCCGGGGCCTCCATCAGCGAGAGAGGGCGGCCGCCACGGCCCGGCCCAGGAAGGCGATCGTCGTCACCGCCTGCCGCGCCGGCAGCGACGCCGCATCCCGCGCGCCGAGAGCCAGCAGGCAGGGCGTGCCGCACCACAGCGGCACCCGCGCCACGGCATCGCGCGTCACCAATGGCGCCGCCTCCGCATGCAGCAGTTCGGCATCCGTGATCTCGCTCCGCACCCGCGCATCCCGTCCGCGCCCGACCAGCCGCGCGACGGAACCGGGCGGCAGCATCCGCACGCCATGGCGGGGCAGGGAGGTCTCGGCCGGCGCCCGGCGCCCCGGCAGGAAGGAAGGCCCGCCCGCCGGCTCCGCGAAGATCGCGCAGCTTTCCACCCGCAGCAGCGCCGGCAATTCCTGGCTGACCGTCTCGGGAATGTCGCGCGACCGCATCAGGGCCAGCACGGCGAGCCTGACGCGCAGCACCAGCGCCGCCCCCGCCCTTCCATCGGCGATCGCGGCCTGCACCTCGGCCTCCAGCTGCCGGGTGCGGGCCCGCTCCGCGGCCACCATGGCCACCATGTGGTCCGCCATGTTCTCCCCATGCACGCGCCGCGGCGCGGACAGGGATCGATACAGATCCGGATTCTTCGTCAGGAAGTCCGGATGGTCGCGCAGATACGCCGCGACCTCCTCAGCCGTGAGGGCCGGGCCGCAAGCGGCCACAGGACCCTGGCCATCGGCCAGGGGATCGAGGAGGTTCGCGGCGCGTGATGTCACAGGATGCTCTGCCCGGTCTTGGCCCAGTCCGCGAGGAAGGCGGAAAGCCCGGCCTCGGTGAGGGGATGCTTGAGAAGCTGGCGGATCACGGAAGGCGGCAGCGTCGCCACATGGGCGCCGAGCTTGGCCGACTGCACCAGATGGATCGGGTGCCGGACGGAGGCCACCAGAACCTCCGTCTTCAAATTCGGGTAGTTGCGGTAGATCTGGACGATGTCGGCGATCAGCGACATGCCGTCGGTCGAGATGTCGTCCAGCCGGCCGACGAAGGGGGAGATGAAGGTCGCCCCCGCCTTCGCCGCCAGCAGCGCCTGCGCCGGGGAGAAGCAGAGCGTGACATTGACCGGCGTGCCTTCCTGCGACAAAGCCCGGCAGGTGCGCAGCCCGGCTTCCGTCAACGGCACCTTCACGCAGACATTGGACGCGATGTTGCGGAGGAACCGGCCCTCCGCCAGCATGCCCTGGAAGTCGGTCGCCGTGACCTCGGCGCTGACGGGACCTTCCGTGATGGCGCAGATCTCGGCGATCACCTCCGCCATCTTCCGCCCGGACTTGGCGATCAGGCTGGGGTTGGTGGTCACGCCATCGACCAGGCCCGCTTCCGCCAGGCTGCGGATATCGGCCACATCGGCGGTATCAACGAAGAACTTCATCAGGCTTGGTCCCTTTGGCCAATCGGCTGGCGAATCCCCATCTGAGGATGCACCGGCGCAAAAGCGAAAATCGTTTCGCTTTCGTTCACTGCGGAGCTTATAGCATGCGCCCCTCCGGGCGGAAGTCTCCGGCCCCGAACCAACCTGCCGGCGTGGCTTCCGCGCCACGCCTGCGCGTGCTGCTGCCGCTCCCCCTGGCCGCGGGAGCCTATGATTACCGCCTGCCTCACGGGCTCGAGGCCCCCCTCGGATCATTCGTGGTTGTTCCTCTCAATGGACGCGAAACCCTGGGGGTGGTTTGGGACGGAGAGACCGATCCGGACCTTTCTCCGTCACGACTGCGCGATGTCATGGCGGTGCTGGATGTTCCACCCATGGGGGAAACGCTCCGCCGCTTCGTGGAGTGGGTCGCCGCCTATACGCTGAGTCCGCCCGGCGCCGTGCTGCGCATGGCCATGTCGAGCCCGGGCGCCTTCACGCCCCCCGCCGCCAAGGCCGGCTGGCAGCGCGCCCCCGCCCAGGGCCGGAACGCCCCCGACCCGCGCATGACCCCCGCGCGGCTCCGCGTCCTCGAAGCCCTGCCGCCTGGCGAGGTGATGTCCGGCACCGCGCTGGCGGAAGCCGCCGGCGTCTCACCCGCCGTGGTGCGCGGCCTGGCCGATGCCGGCCTGCTGGTGCCGGCCCTGCTGCCGGAAGACGACCTCTTCCCGGCGCCCGATCCCGAACACCCCGGCCCGACCCTGCTGCCCGACCAGGCCGCCGCCGCGGCCCGCCTGCGGGAGAAGGTCGCCGAACGCCGCTTCGGCGTCACGCTGCTGACCGGCGTCACGGGCTCCGGCAAGACGGAAGTCTACCTCGACGCCGTCGCCGAATGCCTCCGCCGAGGCCGCCAGGCGCTGGTCCTGCTGCCGGAAATCGCGCTTTCCGCCCAGTGGCTGGACCGCTTCCGCGCCCGCTTCGGCGTCCCCCCCGCGCTCTGGCACTCCGAACTCGGCAGCCGCACCCGCGCCCGCACCTGGCGCGCGGTGGCGGAAGGCCGCGTGCAGGTCCTCGTCGGCGCGCGCTCCGCTCTCTTCCTTCCCTTCCCGGACCTCGGCCTCATCATCGTGGACGAGGAACACGAGACCGCCTTCAAGCAGGAGGACGGCGTCGTCTACCACGCCCGCGACATGGCCGTGGTCCGCGCCCGACTGGCCCAGGCCAGCTGCATCCTCGTCTCCGCCACGCCCTCCCTCGAAACCCTCAACAACGTCGAGGCCGGGCGCTACGACCACCTCGACCTGCCCCAGCGCCACGGCGCCGCGGGGATGCCCGGCGTGGAGGCGATCGACCTCCGCAAGCACGCCCCCGAACGCGGCCGCTTCATCGCCCCCCCGCTGATCGAGGCGATCCGGGATACGCTGGCCCGCGGCGAACAGGCCATGCTGTTCCTGAACCGCCGCGGCTACGCGCCGCTGACGCTCTGCCGCGCCTGCGGCCACCGCATGCGCTGCCCGAACTGCACCGCCTGGCTGGTGGAACACCGCGCCCAGCGCCGGCTGCAATGCCACCATTGCGGCCACGCGGAACCCATCCCGCCCACCTGCCCCGAATGCAACGCGCCCGGCACCCTGACCCCCGTCGGCCCCGGTGTCGAACGCGTGGTGGAGGAGGCGACCGAGCTCTTCCCCGATGCCCGCCGCATCGTCATGGCCAGCGACACCATCCCCGGCCCCGCCGCGGCCACCGCCGCCGCGGACGCCATCGCCACCCGCCAGGTGGATCTCATCATCGGCACGCAGATCGTTGCCAAGGGCTGGCACTTCCCGCACCTCACCCTCGTCGGCGTGGTGGACGCGGACCTCGGCCTGGCCGGGGGTGACCTCCGCGCCGCCGAACGCACCCTGCAACTCCTCCACCAGGTCTCAGGCCGCGCCGGCCGCGCCGAAGCCCCCGGCCGCGTGCTGCTGCAGACCTTCAACCCCGACCACCCGGTGATGCGCGCCCTGGTCTCCGGCGACCTCGAAGCCTTCATGGCCGAGGAAGCCGCCGGCCGCCGCCCCGGCCACTGGCCCCCCTACGGCCGCCTCGCCGCCCTCATCGTCAGCGCGGAAGACGAACGCGAAGCCGACCGCGCCGCCCGCGACCTCGGCCTCGCCGCCCCCCGCGCCGACGGCGTCGAGATCCTCGGCCCCGCCCCCGCCCCCCTGGCCCTGCTGCGCGGCCGCCACCGCCGCCGCCTGCTCCTCAAGGCCCGCAAGGACGTCCAGATCCAACCCATCCTGCGCGACTGGCTCTCCCGCATCCGCCTGCCCAACAGCGTGCGCGTGCAGGTGGACGTGGACCCGGTGGGGTTCCTGTAGCGGGGCGTGCGCGCGGGGTGGCGTGGCGCCAATGGCCCGGGGAAGGGACGCCGTCCCTTCCCCGATACCCCAACCCTGCCAAGGGCCAGCGGGCCCTTGGGAACCCATGTGACTTGAAAGGTGATGGGAGGGGCACTGCGGGCGTTCGTGCCCGGCGCGCCTTTCGTGCCCCTCCCATCACCTTTCAAAACCTCGCGGTCCAGGGGGCCGTTGCCCCCTGGCGGGGGAGAGGTCTGAAGAGGGGCGAGCAGCCCCTCTCCAGGGCCACCCGCGCAACACTACCCCGCGTCTCACCCCCGCCGCAGGGCCCCGCGGATCGCGTCCAGCAGCGTGTCCATGTCGCGTTGGAAGGTGGGGCCGTTGGCGTAGCCGTCGGGGTCGCCGGCGCGTTCCATGAAGCGGCGCCAGGTGGGGGTGGCCATGCCTTGGCGGAAGCGGTCGTGGAGGTAGCCCGTCATCTCTTCCGTCATGCCGGCGGGCCCGACCCAGCCTTTCATGTTCTCCGCCACCAGGTCGCTGCCGAGTTCGCGCATGGTGGGGACGTTCGGGTAGGCGGGGTGTCGTTCGGCGGTGGTGACGGCGAGGGGGAGCATGTCGCCCGAGGCGACGAGGCCGCCGAGTTCGTCGGAGGCCTGCACCGCCAGGTCGATCTGCCCGGCGAGAAGGGCCTGCTGCTGCGGCCCGCCGCCGGTGTAGGGGACGTGCAGCAGTTCCGTGCCGGTGGCGCGTTCGAACATGATGAAGATGGAGTGCGACAGGGTGCCGACGCCGGAGCTGCCGTGGGTGATCCCGCCGCGGTTGGCTTTCGCGGCCTCGATGACCTGGGCGAGGGTCGTGTATTTGCCGCCGCGCCCGCGCGTGCAGATGAAGTGGGCGTTCTTCGTCAGCCGGATGACGGCGGTGAAGCCGCGCTTCGGGTCGTAGGGCAGGTCGCGATGGGCGGGGAGGGAGGTGCTTTCGGAGCCTCCCGCCATCAGCAGCGTGTGGCCGTCCGGCGCGGTGCGGGCGACCTGTTCCGCGGCGATGGCCCCGCCGGCGCCCGGGCGGTTCACCACGACGAGCGGCACGGGGAAGTTCGGCGTCACGGCTTCGACGATGGTGCGGGCGATGATGTCCGTGCCGCCGCCGGGGGCGAAGCCGACGATGAGTTGCATCGGCCGCGTCGGCTGCCAGGCCGTCTGGGCGCGGGCGGAGACGGGCAGGATGAGGGGGGCAGCCAGCAGGTGGCGGCGCGTCAGGCGCATCGGATGTTTCTCCCAGGGGCGCGCCCTCTGCGGGGCGGACCGGGGGAGCATGGCGGCGACCGGCCCGGCCTTCAATCGCCCTCGTCCGGGATGTTCAGCAGCGCCCCGCAGGCCTTGCAGTGCACCGCGTCCGGGTCGTGGCGCATCAGGCCGCAATCCTCGCAGCGGAAGCGCACCTTGGTGGGCCGGAACAGTGCCTGGGCGAGCCGCAGGAACAGCGTGACGCCGGCCAGCATGATGACGACGGTGATGAGCCGGCCGGAGGTGCCGGGCAGGGTGATGTCGCCGAACCCTGTCGTGGTGAGTGCCGTGACGGTGAAGTAGAGCGCGTCGGCCCAGTTGGTGATGTTGGGGTTGTTGTGGTGCTGGGTCGCATGCACCACGCCGGTCATCACCACGATGAAGACCAGAAGGTCCGCCGCCGCCACGACTGCTTCCTCGTTGCGCCGGAACACGGGCAGGTCCTGGCGGAGGTGCAGCACCAGGCGCGCGGAGCGCAGCAGCCGGAGCGTCCGCAGGCTGCGCAGGAACCCCCACCCCGCGAAGAAGGGCGCCAGCAGGAAGGAGATGACGGCCAGCACGTCCGCGATCCCCGCGGGGTGCAGCAATTCCCGCCTTGCGGCGCGGGAGGAGCGGAGCCGCAGCGCCATCTCCCCTACCAGCACGAGGCCGACCGCGATGTCGATCGCCAGCACGGTGGTGGTCGCGGGCAGGAAGGATTCCAGGATCACCCAGCCGAGTGCCGCCAGGTCCAGCGCCAGCAGCCCATAGGCCGCCAGTGCCCCCGGGCGGCCACCCAGGCCCTGGAAGTGGTGCAGGGTGGTCAGGGCCGCAGCCCGAAGCCGAGGCCGGGGGTCTCCGGCACCCGGATGCGCCCGTGCTCGACGGGGGGATGGTGCGCGAAGCGGTCGCGCAGCGCGGCATGGGCGCCATGGACTTCCAGCATGCCGCCATGGGCGTGGCCGGCCATGGCGGGCAGGCTCGCCGCCTCGAACCCGCCGGCGCCGGTCACGGGCACGCCATGCGCTTCCGCCATCGCCAGGATCCGCAGCATGGCGGTCAGCCCCCCGCAGAAGGCGGCGTTGGGCTGCAGGATATCGAGCGCGCCCGCCGCCAGCACGTCCCGGAACCACGCCATCGACTGCATCATCTGGCCGGAGGCGAGCGGGATGGAGGTCGCGCGCCGCAGGTCGAGCAGGGAGGCGATGTCGTTGTCCCGCACCGGCTCCTCGAAGAAGGCGATGTCGCAGTCGGCGACCATCGCCGCCAGCCGCTTCGCCTCCGCGACGGTGAAGCCGCAATTGGCGTCGAGCATGAGCGGCGCGTCGCCGATCGCGCCCCGCACCGCACGGATGCGCGCCGCGTCCTCCGCCAGGGGCCGCCCGGTGCCGACCAGCACCTTCACCCCCGCGAACCCATCGGCCAGCGCGGCCTCGCAGGCCGCGACCAGCTCCGCTACCGTGAAGGCCGGCATGCCGGCCGTGGCATAGGCCGGCACGGAGTCCCGCGCGCCGCCCAGCAGCCGCGCCACGGGCAGCCCCAGCGCCTTGCCCTTGATGTCCCACAGCGCGAGGTCGAGCGCGGAGAGCGCCGAGACGAAGGGCCCGGTGGCGCCGCGCGGGTTCAACCGCTTCGCCAGCATCCCCCGCAGCGCCTCGATCGCCAGCGGGTCCTGCCCGGTGACGGCCGCCGCCATCTCCCCGTTCAGCAGGGCGACGACCTGCGCCGACAGGAAGCGGCCGGTCAGTCCCTCGCCGAACACGCCGGCGTCGGTGTCGACGCGCAGCCGGACGAAGCTCAGGCTCTCCCGTCCCGCATAGGCATCCGCCGCCCTGGCGGGCTTCAGATGCTCGGCGGCGGCGAGGAGGCCCGTGATTCGCATCAGCGAGTCGGCTTCGGCGGCGTCACGCTGTAATCATAAAAGCCCTTGCCGGATTTCCGGCCGAGCCAGCCGGCCTCGACATACTTCCGCAGCAGCGGGCTCGGCCGATACTTGCTGTCGCCCATGCCGGCATGCAGCACCTCCATGACCGCGAGGCACGTATCCAGCCCGATGAAATCCGCCAGCTCCAGCGGCCCCATCGGGTGGTTGCAGCCGAGCTTCATGCCCGTGTCGATGGAGACGATGTCGCCCACGCCTTCCTGCAGCGCGACGCAGGCCTCGTTGATCATCGGCAGCAGGATGCGGTTGACGATGAAGGCCGGGTAGTCGGCGGCATAGGCAACGGTCTTGCCCATCCGCTCCGCCAGCGCCGCCACGGCCTGCACGGTTGCCTCCTCCGTCGCTAGGCCGCGGATCACCTCGACCAGCTTCATCATCGGCACGGGGTTGAAGAAATGCATGCCGACGAAGCGGCCCGGCCGGTCCGTCGCCGCCGCCAGCCGCGTGATGGGGATGGAGGAGGTGTTGGAGGCGACCAGCGCATCGGCGCGCAGATGCGGCGTCAGCGTCGCGAAGATCTTGAGCTTGAGGTCCTCCCGCTCCGTCGCCGCCTCGATCACCAGGTCGCACTCGGCGAAGCGGGCGTAGTCCGTCGTCGTCGCGATCCGCGCCAGCGCGGCGTCCTTGTCGGCGGCGGCCAGCGTGCCCTTCTGCACCTGGCGGTCCATGTTCTTCGTGATGGTGGCCACGGCCTTGGCAAGCGCGGCCTCCGCCACGTCCAGCATCACCACCTCGATGCCCGCCTGCGCCGCGACATGGGCGATGCCGTTGCCCATCTGGCCCGCGCCGATGACGCCCAGCTTCTGGATCGTCGCCATCCCTCAATCCCCCTTTACATGAAAAACGCCGGGGCCGCCCGCGAAGGGGCTGCCACCGGCGTGTCCGTCACACCGCCGAAGCGGATCGTCCTACTTCTTGTCGAGCTCGGTCTCGAGTTCCGGGATGATCTTGAAGACGTCGCCCACCAGGCCGTAATCGGCCACCTGGAAGATCGGCGCTTCCTCATCCTTGTTGACGGCCACGATGACCTTGCTGTCCTTCATGCCCGCGAGGTGCTGGATCGCGCCCGAGATGCCGAAGGCGATGTAGAGCTCCGGCGCCACGATCTTGCCGGTCTGGCCCACCTGCATGTCGTTCGGCGCATAGCCCGCATCGACCGCGGCGCGCGACGCACCGATGGCCGCGCCGAGCCGGTCGGCGACGCCGTCCAGGATCTTGAAGTTCTCGAGCGAGCCGAGCGCGCGGCCGCCGGAGACGACGACGCGCGCCGCCGTCAGTTCCGGCCGCTCCAGCTTCACGATCTCCGCGCCCACGAAGGTGGAGACGCCAGGATCGGCCGCCGCCGCCGCATCCTCGATCGCGGCATTGCCGCCCTCGGCGGGCACCGGGTCGAAGCTGGCGGCGCGGATGGTCATCACCTTCTTCGCGTCGCTGGTCTTCACCGTCGCCAGCGCATTGCCGGCATAGATGAAGCGGCGGAAGGTGTCCGGACCCTCCACGCCCGCGACGTCGCTGATGATCTGCACGTCGAGCAGCGCGGCCACGCGCGGCAGCACGTTCTTGCCGGCGGCCGAGCCCGGCGCCAGCAGCGCATCATAGCCAGGGGCGAGGCTGACCAGCAGCGCCGCCACCGGCTCCGCCAGCGCCATGCTGTCGCCCTTGGCGACCAGCACCTTCGCCACGCCCGGCAGCTTCGCCGCGGCGGCCGCGCCTTCCGCGCCCAGCACCAGCACATGCACCTCGCCGCCCAGCTTCTGCGCGGCCGCGACCGCGCTGCGGGTGGGCTGGGAGACCGTTTCGCCGCGATCGGCGAGGACCAGGACGGCCATGGTTCAGATCACCTTCGCTTCGTTGCGCAGCTTGTCCACGAGTTCGGCGACGCTGCCGACCTTCTTGCCCGCCTGGCGCTTCGGCGGCTCCTCCACCTTCAGCACCGTCAGCCGCGGCGTGACATCGACGCCGAGGTCCCCCGGCTTCACCGTCTCGATCGGCTTCTTGCGGGCCTTCATGATGTTCGGCAGGGACGCGTAGCGCGGCTCGTTCAGGCGGAGGTCGGCGGTCACGATGGCCGGCAGCTTCAGCGCCACCGTCTCCAGCCCGCCATCGATCTCGCGCGTCACGCGGGCCGAGCCGTCGGCGATCTCGACCTTGCTGGCGAAGGTGCCCTGGCCCCAGCCCAGCAGCGCCGCCAGCATCTGGCCGGTGGCGTTCATGTCGTCATCGATCGCCTGCTTGCCCAGGATGACGATCTGCGGGCCTTCCTTCTCGACCAGCGCCTTCAGGATCTTGGCGACCGCCAGCGGCTCCGTGCCCTCGGCCTCCACCAGGATGCCGCGGTCGGCGCCCATGGCGAGCGCGGTGCGGATCTGCTCCTGCGCGGCCGTCGGGCCGACGGAGACGGCGACGATCTCCGTCGCCATGCCCTTCTCCTTCAGCCGGACCGCTTCCTCGACCGCGATCTCGTCGAAGGGGTTCATGGACATCTTCACGTTGGCCGTCTCGACCCCCGTGCCATCCGCCTTCACGCGGACCTTCACGTTGTAGTCGACCACCCGCTTGACGGGGACGAGGATTTTCATCGGTTGTCGGATCCCTGGTCGGCGCCGGCGCAGAGTCTGTGCCGGGCGCAAATCGCTGCCGCAAAAACGGGCCGGACCATAGGGCGGTGGTCCCGGCCGGGCAAGGCGCGGCGGCCCGGCCCGATGCTGCGCCTGCTCAGGCCTTCAGAAGCACCAGCAGCAGGAACAGGACGAGCGTCACACCCTGCATGACGACCCGCAAGCGCATGAGCTTGTTGGACCGCGCGCCCCCGCCATCCTCGCTGCGCACCAGCCCCAGCATGCCCGCGAACATGATGCCGAGGGTGGCCAGCATGGAAATGACGACGAGAACCATCAGGAACGTGACCATGCCCGCAACATGGCACGGCTGGGCCGGAGGGCAAGCTACCGCCGCGCGCCCTTGATGGCCCAGGCCCCGGCCAGCACCGCCGCCACGCACATCGCGAAGCCCGCCTCATACCCCCCCGTCGCGGCCACGAGCAGGGAGAAGGCCGGCGGCGCCACCAGCATGGTGACGGAGAAGGTGAAGGACAGGGCGGAGGTCGCGGCCCCCACCTGGCCCGGCGGCGCCAGCCGCGCGGCCTCCGCCAGCATGATGCCGTTCCAGCCGATGGCGGTCGCCCCCATCAGAACCCCCGCCAGCGTGACGACCAGGATCGGCCAGCCGATCCCGGCCGCCGCCAGCACCGTGCCGGCCACCCCCGCGCCGATGCCGCAGGCCACCAACACCGGCCGCGCCCCCCAGCGATCCGCCAGCAGCGCCCAGCCGATCCGCCCGGCCACCCCCGCCGCCTGCGCCAGCGCCAGGTGCAGCCCCGCCTGGCCGAGCGGCACGCCGAGCGAGGCCACCTGGAAGGCCACGAAGAAGGTGGAGAAGCAGAACTGCGCCACCCCGTAGCCGCAGGCCATGGCCGACAGCCGCGCCAACTCCCCGTCCCGCCGCAGCATGGCGATGGAGGCGCCGGATTCCCGCAGCAGCCCCCCGAAGCCCGTCCCGCCGCCGGCCGCAGGGTCCCGCCCCTGGTCCAGCCCCGCGCGCAGCGGCTGGATCGCGATGGCCACCACGAAGGCGATGGCCGCCATGCAGAGGATGCTGATCCGCCATCCCGCCAGCAGCGCGATGGCCGGCGCCAGCGCCGCCACCACCATGGCGCCGAGCGGCACCCCCGCCTGCTTCAGGCTGAACACCAGGGCCCGCCGGCGCGGCGGCGTATGGGCGGCGATCAGGTGGCTGCCCCCCGGCGTCAGCGGCCCATGCCCCAGCCCCGCCACCAGGGCGGAGGCGACCAGCGCCACGGGGTGCCCCAGCGCCGCGATGGCGATGCCCACCCCCACCGCCAGCATGCAGACCTGCAGCATCCGCACCCCGCCCCAGCGGCGGATCAGCGGCCCGGTGAAGGGGCCGGAGAACAGCGCGCCCAGATAAACCAGCGCGGTATGGAAGCCCGCCAGGCTGGCCGGCACCCCGGTTTCGGCGGCCATGGCGGGCGCCAGGACGGGAACGGTCAGGAAGGCCCCCATCCCCGCCAGATGCGCCGCCAGCAGCGCGACCATGATGGTCCAGAGGGAGGGGGAGGGGACGGGCACGCTCCCATCCTCCCCTGTGTCGCGCTGCACTGCAACATGGCGTGACGCAAGCCAGGGTTGACCGCGCCCCCCCCGGCAGGGTGTACCCCTGCGCCATGCGCGCCCTCCTTCGTGCCTTCCCGCTCCTCCTCCTGCTCATCGCCCTCCCGGCGCTGGCGCAGGTCCCGGCCGCCCAGGCCCCCGCCACGCCGGCCGCCGCCCCCCAGGCCAGCAGCCCGGCGGAGATCGACCGCCTGCTCGGCCTGCTGCGGGACGATGCGCGGCGGGCGGAGTTGATGCGCACGCTGGAAGCGCTTGCCGCCGCCCAGCGCAGCGGCGCCGCCCCCGCGGCCGCTCCTGCCGCCACCCCCGGCGCCGCTCCGGCCGCGGAGGCCACGCCGGCCGCGGCGGAGCCCGCGCTGCTGGCCCCCAACACGCTCGGCGCGCAGCTGCTGATGGGCGCGCAGCAGCGCCTGCAGGGAATCTCGGACAGCGTGGTCGCGGCTGCCCAGGCGGCGACGGACCTGCCCGCCCTCTTCACCTGGCTCGGCGGCCTGGCGCGGGACCCGGTCACGCAGACCCGCGTGATCGACGCGGCCTGGAAGCTCGCGCTTCTCTTCGGTGCCGGCCTGCTGGCGGAATGGGCGACGCGGCGGGGGCTCCGCCGCTGGTCCGACAGGCTGGACGCCATGGCGCCCGCCGGCGATGCGCGCTGGACCTGGGTGCGCCGCGTGCCGCTGGTGCTCGCCCGCTTCCTGCTCGACCTGGTCCCGGTCGCGGCCTTCGCCGTCATCTCCTACGGCATGATCGGCTTCGTCCGGCCGCTGCCGACGACCGAACTCGTGCTGCTGACCGCGAACAACAGCTACATGGCGCTGCGCGCCGTCATGGCGATGTCGCGCGTCCTCTTCTCCCCCAACTCCGCGCATCTCCGCCTGGTGCCCGCCAGCGACGAGACGGCGGCCTATGTCACCATCTGGGTCCGCCGCATCGTCGTGGTGGGGCTGGTGGGCTACGCCATCGCGGAATCCGGCCTGCTCTTCGGCATGCCCTGGGCGGCCTATGACGCGGTGCTGCGGCTCGACCTGCTGATCGTCTCCCTGCTGCTGATCATCGTCATCCTGCAGAACCGGGAAGCCGCGGCGCAGGCGCTGCGGGCGCCCGAACTGGCCGAGGGCGAGAAGCCCGACCGCATGCGCCGCATGATGCGCGGGCTGCGCGACCGGCTGGCGGATATCTGGCACCTGCTGGCCATCCTCTGGCTCATGGCGCTCTGGGGCGTCTGGGCGCTGGAGATCCGGGACGGGTTCGAACGGCTGATCCGCGTCTCCGCCACCACCATCCTGATCCTGGCTCTGGCCAAGCTGGCCGATGAGCTGGTCCGCCGCGCCATCGTCCGCGGCTTCGCCATCGGCCCCGACATGGCCCGCCGCTACCCGGGGCTGGAGGCACGGGCGAACCGCTACCTGCCCGTGCTGAAGGGCCTGGTCACGCTGATCATCGGCGCGCTGGCGCTGCTCTTCCTGCTGGAAAGCTGGGGGATCGAATCCTTCGCCTGGTTCCGCCGTGGCCAGCTCGGCGCGCGCCTCCTCTCCTCGCTGGTCTCGGTCGGCCTGACCATCATCACGGCCATCACGGTCTGGGAACTCGCCAACGCCGCGATCGAGCGCTACCTGACGAAGCTGTCGCGGGACGCCAAGGCGGCCCGCAGCGCCCGCGTCCGCACGCTGCTGCCCATGCTGCGCACCGTGCTCTCCGTCGCCATCCTGGTCTTCATCGCGCTGAACGTGCTGACCGAGATCGGCGTCAACGTGGCCCCCCTGATCGCCGGTGCCGGCGTCGTCGGCCTCGCCATCGGCTTCGGGTCGCAGACGCTGGTCCGCGACGTCATCACCGGCATCTTCCTGCTGTTCGAGGATGCGGTGGCGGTCGGCGACGTGGTGCAGGTGGGCGGCCTCTCGGGCGTGGTCGAACAGCTCTCCATCCGCTCCATCCGGCTGCGCGCGCAGGATGGCAGCATCCACATCATCCCCTTCAGCGCCGTCACCACGGTGACGAACATGACGCGCGACTTCAGCTTCGCCGTGCTCGACGTCTCCGTCGCCTATGGGGAGGATACGGACCGCGTGGTGGGTGTGATGAAGGAGGTGGCGGCCGAGATCCGCACCGACCCGAAATTCGCCCCGATCATCCGGGACGAGATGGAGGTCCTTGGCGTGGAGCGCCTGGCCGACAGCGGCGTGCTCATCCGCGCCCGCATCAAGGGGGAGCCCACGGCGCGCTGGTCGATCGGCCGCGAGTTCAACCGCCGCATCAAGCAGCGCTTCGACAAGCTCGGCATCGAGATCCCGTATCCCCACCAGAAGCTCGTCATCGACCGCGGGGACAACAAGCATCCGGCGGAGGACCTGGCCGACGCCCCGCCGGCAAAGGCGTAGGTGACAGGCGCTCACGCGGCTGCTAGCGTGGCCGCGTGACGACGCTCCGGACCCTGAAGGGCCGAATTACCGGCCCGGCCGCCTGACCCGCGCCCCCGATGGGGGGCGTGGTCGCGCGTTGCCGGGTGCCTGGTCCCTTCGTCGCCCTTCCGGAGCCTGTTTCCCGATGTCCGATTTCCTTGATGCCGAGGCGCTGGTCGCCGCGCGCTTCACCGTCTCCGCCGACGCCTTCCCCGGCCTCTTGTCCCGCGTGCTGGAACCCTTCGCCAAGCGCGACCTGATCCCCGACCTCGTCCGCGCGACGCGGGAAGGCGATGGGATGCGGGCGGAGGTCGCGCTGCACGCCATGCCGCTTGGCATGGTGCACCTCGTCGCCGGCAATCTCGGCCAGATCATCGGCGTGCGGCGGGTGGAGGCGATGGAAGGCCGCGTGGTGCGCCTCGCGGCGTAGCCGCGGCAAGCCGAGCCGCGCGTAACGACCGCGCCAGTGCCCGCGCCGGCCGATTGAACCGGCCCCGGCGCGGGGCCATTTGCGGCGCATGTCCTACCTGCTCGCCATCCTCGTCCCGCCGCTCGCCATCCTGTTCCAGGGCAAGCCCTTCCAGGCCGTGTTCAACGGCCTGCTCTGGATCGGCGGCCTGCTGTTCATCCTGCTTCCCTTCGTGGTCGGGCAGGGCGCCTGGCTGCTGGCGGTGATCTGGGCGATCGTCGTCGTCTACAACAGCCGCAGCGAGGCGCGCGACCGACGCCTGATCGAGGAAGCGCTGCGCCGCCGCGGCTGAAAACCTCGCGGTCCAGGGTCCCGCTGGACCCTGGCCAGGGGGTGCGGGGGAACGGAGTTCCCCTGCGACTCCGGTTGGCGCGGGGGAACGGAGTTCCCCTGCGATGCAGGCTCGGGTGCGGGGGAGCGGCGCTCCCCCGCGATCCTCACGCGCCCCGCTTGAACGCCACCTTGTCGTTCGCGCCCGCCTCCGGCGGCTCCCCGGTCAGCCGCGCCTTCACGTAGCCATAGGCGTGGATCAGCGTGGAGGACGGTGCGTCCCAGTATTCCGCGCCCTCGACCTCCACCTTCAGCAGCGCCGCGCGGGGATCTTCCGGCCCGTCCGGGAACCAGGTCCGGAGGTATTCGGACCAGAACTCCTTCTGCTTCGCGGGATCGCGCACGACCTCGGCGTTGCCGGAGACGCTGACGTAATCCTGCGAGGACGGATCGGAATAGGCCAGCAGCACGCGGCCGTCATGGCTGATCTCGTCCGTCTTCGGGCTGGGCTGGCTCGTGAAGAACCAGAGCACGCCCTCGAATTCCTTCATCTTCACGGCCTGCATGGGCCGTCCGCGCAGGCGGCCCTGCTCGTCCACCGTCACCATGATCGCGGTCGCGACGTCCTTGATCATGTCCCAGACCTTGTCGCGCGCTTCCTGGTCGGTCCGCGTCTCAGCCATGTCATGCTCCCGTGCTGGTTCCAGCCGGGGGAACGATGCAGGGGCGCCCGGGTTGCGCGCCCCCGCGCCACCGCCACATGGCCGGAATGTCCCATGTCACGAGCATTCCGCCCGCGGCCCTGCGCCAGGCGCGCCGCGTCGCCCGCTACTACCGCTGGCTCGACCGGCTTTCCTGGTTCGACGAGAAGCGGGCGGAGGCGGGTCATGGCGCGCAGCCCGTGCATCGCGCGCTGGCGGACCCCGATGGCGGCCCGCCTTCGACCGACGTCATCCATCGCCTGATGCTGGAAGGCCTCACCCTGCCGCCTTCGCCGCGCGTGCTGGATGCCGGCTGCGGCTATGGTGCCAGCATGCTGCACCTGGCGCCGCAGCTCGGCGGCGACTGGGTCGGCCTGACCCTCTCCGCCGTCCAGGCCGCGCGCGGCATGGCGGTGGTGGCGGAACGTGGCCTGGCCGACCGCGTGCGGATCGAGGTCGCCTCCTATGACGCGCCACCGCCCGGCCGCTTCGACCTGATCTACGGCATCGAGAGCCTGATCCATGCCGCCGACCCTGCCGCGACCCTCCGCAACCTTGCCGCCAGCCTGAATCCCGGCGGGCACCTGGTCGTGGTGGACGACATGCCGGAGGAGGCGATGCCGGCAGAGGCCGCGCGCCGCCTGGCCCGCTTCCGCCGCTTCTGGCGCTGCCCCGTCGCGCCCACCCGCCAGGGCTGGATCGAGGCGCTGCGCGGGGCCGGGCTCGACCTGGTGGCGGAGCGTGACCTCAACCCGCTGCTGCAGGTGCGCGGCCTCGCCGCCGTCACGCCAAGGCTGCGCCAGCTGGAACGCCAGGCCTTCCTCCCCCGCCTGCTCGGCTTCGGCGTGCGGGCGGAGGCCGAGATCGGCGGCCTCCTGCTCGAATCCCTCCAGACCGAGGGCCATGTCCACTACCGCATCCTGGCCGCCCGCGCGCCGCGGTAGCCCCCCTGGCCGTGCGGCCAGGGGAGGGTTACGCTTCCGCCATGCCGCATCCCCACATCCTCACCGCCCGCGACGGCGCCGTCGCCATCGTCACCATCGACCGCGCCGCCAAGCGCAACGCGATGGACCTGCCCATGTGGGTGGCGCTGGCGGAGGCGATGGAAGAAGCCTCGGCCGATGACGACCTCCGCTGCGTCGTCATCCAGGGCGAGGGCGAGGAAGCCTTCTGCGCGGGCGCCGACATCGCCGCCTTCCAGCAGGAACGCGGCACGCCGGAGCGGGAGGCGGCGTATGGGGAGGGCTTCGACCGCTCCATGGCCTCCATCCAGCGCTGCCGCCACCCCGTCGTCGCGGCGTGCCGGGGCTGGACCATGGGCGGCGGCGCCGGCATCGCCATCAAGGCGGATTTCCGCGTGGGCGGTCCCGCCACCCGCATCGGCATTCCCGCCCGCAACCTCGGCATCTGGTACGCCTATTCGGACCTCGACGCGCTGCTGCAGATCACCGGCTATGCGGTGGCCATGGAATTGCTGATCGAGGGCCGCGTGCTCACGGGGCAGGAAGCCTATGAGAAGGGCCTGCTCTCCCGCCTCGTGCCGGATGAGGCGGTGAAGGCCGAATCGCTGGCGCTGGCGCACCGCATCGCCGCCGGCGCGCCCCTCTCCAACCGCTTCCACAAGCAGGCGCTGCAGAAGCTGCGCGGCCCCCTGCCGGTGTCGGAGGAGGATCGCCGGAAGAACGGCGACTTCGCCTATACCGAGGACTTCAAGGAAGCGACGCGCGCCTTCCTCGAGAAGCGCAAGCCCGTCTTCCGCGCCCGCTGAGGGGATGCGGGGCAGGCACCCCGCACACTTTCTTTACCGGCCATGGCGCAGGGTGCGGTGCCCATGTCCGATCGCGACCTGACCTCCTCCGCCTCGGCTTCGCAGGAGCGTCCCGCCACCCGCGCGGAACGTGGCGTCTTCGTGCCCTTCACCGCGCCCATGCTGTGGGGGGCGCGCATCCGCCGCATCCCCGGCACGCCGCCCGAATTGCTGCTGCCCAGCCTCTCCGGCCGCGGCACCTATGTGCTGGACTGGCGCTCCGCCGTCGCCGCCTGCTCGCCGACGCTGCATGACCGCCAGCTCTGGGCGCGCCTCTCCCTCCTCCAGCACCCCACCCCCGCCGGCGTGCGCGGCGTGGTGCGCAAGGTGGCGCTGATGGGCCATGCCGGCCGCCCCGCCCAGGCCGCGGCGGAAGCGGCGCTGGAGGAACAGCGCGCCTCCGCTGCCCGGGTGAAGGCCGCCCTGCAGGCCCGCCTCGCCACCCCGCCCGATGCGGCCCACGCGGCGCTGCTTGGCGGGCTGGCGGAAGCGCTGGCCGATACCGGCGTCGCCCCCGGCGCCCCCGGCCCCCATATCCGCCAGGTGGCGGCGCTGGAGGCCTTCTGCGCCGACCTTTCCACCTGGACCCGCCGCATCCCGCCACCCTCCGGCCAGAATGCCGCCCTCGTGGTGCTGGCCGCCGCCCGCTATTCCCTGGCTGCCATCCGCGCCTGCCAGGCCGCCCTCTGGCCTCCGCTGGAGGATCTGGCCGGCCTGCTGGCGCGCGGGCCCGCCGGTCTGCGCCTGATGGCCGAACTGGCGGAGCGGCCGGACTGGCTGCTGGATGGCTGGCCGCCCATCGTCGCCCTCTGGACCTCCGCCGCCATCCAGGAACGCAGCGCGCTGGCGGCGGAGGTCGCGGCCATCTTCCCCGTCCCCGCCCAGGAAGCCGATCGCTGGCCGGGGGGCGCGCTGGACTGGGACACGGTGCTGCGCGGCCGCCGCCTGCTGGCCGCGCTCCCCGTCCTCGCCGGCACGCGGCTCGTGGAAGTGGCCGCCCGCAACGAAGGCCTCCGGGCGATGACGGCATGACCGAGCCCGGTGCCCAGGCCAAGGGCCTCCGTGCCGCGCTGGTGGAAGCGCCGGACCATGCGCTCGGCCGCGTCGTCGCCATGCTCGATTCGCTGCGCGACCGCAGCGAGGTCGATATCCTGCTGGACGGCATCCGCCCCAGGCTGCGCCGCCTGCGCCCGCAGCGGCCCGTGCGCCTGTCCCGCCTGCTCTGCCTGCCGCTGGAAGGCGTGCTGGCGAACCCGGCGACCTGGAAGCAGTCGCCCCTTCTCGTGCCGCGCCACGCCATCCGCCCCATCGCCGCCGCCGTCGCCGTGGCGCTGGGCGACCTGGCGGCGGAGCTGGATGTGCTCGCCGCCGGCGGCACCCTGTCGGATGAGGCGCTGGTCCAGGCGCTGGGCGACCGGCTCTGGCCCGCCGCCGGCCGGGCCACCCTGCCGCCGCTGCCCCAGGGATGGCTGGAAGCGGGGCTGCCCGCCGAATCGGCCGCGCCCATGCTGGCGCTCTGCACCGCCATCTGGCGCCACGCGCCGGGCCTCTGGGCCGCCGCCTATCCGCCATCCCGCGAAGGCGCTGGCGAGGCGCAGATCCGCGCCGCCCTCGCGCCGCTCGCCATGGAAGGCCGCGCCGCGCTGCTGGGCGGGCTTGCGCTGCTGCTCAGGGACTCGCTGCAACCCGGCGTGGCCGTCAGCGTCGCCGCCAGCCTGATGCCCGCCGTGCAGCGGACGGCGGAGGAGGAACTGGTCGCGGCGCTGACGCGCGATGGCGGCCTGGTCACCAATGCCACCAGCCCCGGGGAGATGGCCAGCGCCGCCCAGCGCCTGGTGCTGCGGCTGGACGGGCTGGAAGCCAGTGCCAGCGTCGCGTCGCGGGAAGGCCGGCGCAACCTGGCCGCCGCGCTTCGTCGCGATGTCGGCGGCGCCTGCTACACCCTCTACGCCCAGGCCCTTGCCGACGGCCTGCTGGCGGAAGCCGAACGCCTGGCCGCCGGCCCGCCCGCCGGGGATGCGGAGGTGGTGGCGCTGGAACGCATGGCGCGGGATTTGCGGCGGCTGGAACTCGCCGGCCGCCGCTTCGGCGCCGAGGCGTCCTTCGACCGCATGCTGGGCAGCACCGTCGCGCGTCTTCTGCCCGTCGCCGCCCGGCGCGGCGGCCTGACGCGCGTGGAGGTGGCGCGCCTGGTGGAGATGCTGGCCGGCCCGCAGGCCGCCCTGCCGCTGCTGGAGGAGTAGCCTTCCCCTTCAGCCGCGATCCGGCGCGTTGGCCGGCTGGCCCTCATGCGTCTCGCTGCCCGCCCGCCAGCGATGGGTGGAGGAGCCGAAGGCCACCAGCTTGCCCTCCGCGTCGAAGACCTCCGTGCGGACAAAGAAGATGTTCCGCCCGCGCGTCGCGACCTTGGCTTCTGCCACCAGCCGCCCGCCCTTCACCTGGCCGGTGAACTTGCAGTCGAGGTCGAGCGTCACGGCCTTGCGGACATTGCCCGGCACGCTGCACCACAGCCCCGAATAGCCCGCGGCCTGGTCGATCATCGACAGCACGAGCCCGCCATGGATGATGCCAGACCGGTTCCGGTGCTGGTCACCCGCCTCGCAGACCAGTCGCGCATGGCCATCGGCCCAGTGCTCCAGGCGAAGCCCCAGCAGGTCGTGGTAGGGCGCGCCCTTCTCATCGAGGTCGAGGGCGGCGGGGGAGGGGGTCTGTGCGTTCATGCGCCCCCCGTGCCGCCCCGCGCGGCGGCGGTCAAGCCGTGCCATGATGCGGGTCGGAGGATCGCACGCATGACCGTACCGGACAGGGTGGAGATCGACGCGGCGGGCGATGCCGTGCTGTCGGCCGACCAGGCCGCTTCCCTGCTCGGCGTGGCGCTGCCCGCCTTCCTGGCCGACCTCCGCGCCGGGATCGTCTATTCCGTGGTGGAGCGGGGCGAGGGCGCGGATGCCGGCACGCTCCGCCTCACGCTTCGCCGCCGCGGCGCCGAACGCCGCCTGGTGGTGGAAGCCGCGACGGGGCGGGTGATCGGCGCGGAGCCAGGGGGATGATCCGCCTCAGCATTCATGCCGAGCAACGCCTGCGCGAGCGGGGTATTCCGCTGGCCTGGATCGAGGTGACGATCACCGAGCCCGACCGCACATCGCCTGACGCGTCCGACCCCACGCTGTTGCACGCCTTCCGCGCCATCGACGCGGCGGGCGGGCGCGTGCTGAAGGTTGTCCATCGCGTGCGGGGTGGTGATATCCTGGTGGTGACGGCCCATCTCGATCGAGGAGCCAGCCGATGATGCGCACCAGCTACGACCCCGAGGCCGATGCCTTCTACGCCCGCTTCGCACCCGACACTGTCGCGATCGAGGCGACGGAGGAAGTGGCCCCTGGCGTGATGATCGACTTCGACGCGCAGGGAGACGTCGTCGGTGTCGAGGTCCTGCACGTCCGCACCCGCGGCCAGGGCGCGCTGCCGTCCACGGAACCCCGCGCCGCGGCTGAATAGCTACGCGATCTGCAAATTCTGCAGCGCTTCCTCCAGCTCCTGGAAGCTCGGCATGGAATGGCTCGGTGCCGTCTTGCGCCCGGCCTCCACCGCCACCTGCGGCGCATTGCCATGCAGATGGGCCACCAGCACCGCACGGATCACCTCGTAGAACATGCAGTCCTCCGAGATCACGCCGTTCAGCCGCGTCGCCATCGGCCCCATCACGCCATAGGCCAGCAGGATGCCGAGGAAGGTGCCGACCAGCGCGCCGCCGATCATGCCGCCCAGCACCGCGGGTGGGCTGTCGATCGAGGCCATGGTCTTGATGACGCCGAGCACGGCGGCGACGATGCCGAGCGCCGGCAGCGCATCCGCCGTGTTCTGGAAGACATGCGCGACATGCAGCTCCTCCTCCCGGATCTTCTTCAGCTCCTTCGCCATGATGTCCTCGATCTGGTGGGGATCGTCGGCGTTCATGCCCACCATGCGGAGGTAGTCGCAGATCATCGTCACGGCGACCTTGTCGGCCATGATCTTCGGGAATTTCTGGAAGGCCGGGCTTTCCGCCGGCTTCTCGATATGCGGCTCCAGCGCCATCGCGCCCTTCTGCTGCGCCAGCCGCACGAACCAGTAGAGCATGGACAGCAGGTCCACATAGTCATGCTTGTGGAAGCGTTCGCCCTTGATGATCTTGCCGAAGCCGCCGAGCGTGTGCTTCACGCCATGCATGCTGTTGCCCATGACGAGCGCGCCGATCGCGGCGCCGCCGATCATCATCATCTCATAGGGCAGAGACTTCAGGATGATGCCGAACTTGCCGCCGGCAATGGTGTAGCCGCCGAACACCATCGCCAGCAGGAAGACGAGGCCACCGATCGTCGTCATTGGGTCACGATCACCGGTTCGTTCTGCCGCAGCAGGGTGATGGAGACGCGGCGGTTCGCCGCCGCGTTGGGATTGTCCGGCAGCAGCAGGTCGCGCTCCGCATTGCCGGTCACGCTGCGGATCCGCGCCTCGGGCAGCCCCGCCTCCGACAGCAGCCGCCGCGTCACATTGGCCCGGTCCGCGGAGAGGTCCCAGTTCGACCGCTCCGTGCCGCCGCGGAAGGGCGTGGCATCGGTATGGCCCGCGATGGCGATCGGGTTGGGCAGCCGGTTCGCCACCTGCGCGACGCGCGCCAGCAGCACCCGCGCGCGCTCATTGGGGGCGGCACCGCCCAGCGCGAACATCGGCGTGCGTTCCGCATCCACCAGCTGGATGCGCAGGCCCTGCGGCGTCTGTTCCACCATCAGCTGCTGGCCGAGCTCCGCCAGCGCGGGGTCCTGCGCCACCATCTGGCGGATCTCCTCCGCCGCGCGTTCGAAGGCTTCCCGCTCACGCCGCGCCGCTTCCGCGCGCAGCGCCGCATCGCTCAGCGCGCGCGCATCGCTCTCCGTGCCCTCGCCGAGGCGGCGCGGATCGGCGTCGCCGGCTTCCGCATCGGCGCGGGCCTGGCGCACGCGGCGCGGCGTCGCGTCCTCGTCATCCCCATCGGGGCCTTCGCGCATCGGCGTCGGCCGCGCGACCTGCTCCGACTCATCCTCCACATCCACGTCGGACAGCACCGGCACGCGGCCGCGCTGCGCCGTGACGGCGCCGGCATCCTGCGCCATGGGCATGCTCTCATGCGGCGTGCGGCCGCCGAAGGGCTGGCCCGACCCGGTCTGCTGCGCGCCCATGACGTTGGTGGGGGAGAAGTAGTCGGCCAGGCCCCTCCGCTGCTCCTCCGTCGTCGCGTTCAGCAGCCACATCAGCAGGAAGAAGGCCATCATCGCCGTGACGAAATCGGCATAGGCGACCTTCCAGGCACCGCCATGGTGCCCGTGGCCGCCTTCCTCGATCCGCTTGATGACGATCGTGCCGCCACCCTTGCCCTTCGCCATGCCCGTCCAGGATATTCCCGTTCGGGGACAGCGTTACGGCAATGGCGGTTAAGGGCGCACTAAGCGGCGGTTCGGCTCGAACCGCCACGGGCTCGCCCCATCCTCGTTGGGGTCCAGCGCCAGGCGATGTTCCAGCGGCGGGAAGGCGCGGCTGCGGCATTCCGCGCGTTCGCAGAGCCGGCAGGACAGCCCGATGCCGACCGCGGCGGCGCCGAGGTCGATGCCATCGGCATAGACCACCTCCTGCGCGCGACCAATGTCACAGCCCATCGCCACCACATGCACCGGCGCGGGCTCCCCCCAATGCGTCGTCGGGCTGGCGATGGCGCGGGCGAAGGTCAGGAAGGTGGCGCCATCCGGCAGCTGCGCCACCTGCACCCGCGTCATCGCCGGCGTGGCGAAGGCCTGGTGCACGATCCATTTCGGGCAGGAACCGCCGAAGCGCGCGAAGGGGAAGCCGGCCGCCGAGAATCGCTTGTCCACGTTTCCCGCGGGATCGACGCGCAGGAAGAAGAAGGGCACGCCCCGCGCATCCGGCCGCTGCAGCGTCGAAAGCCGGTGCGCCGCCTGTTCGAAGGACACGCCGAACCGCGCCGCCAGCGCCTCCACCTCATGCCGCAATTCCTGCGCGGCCTCGAGGAAGGGCAGGTAGGGCATCAGCAGCGCCGCCGCCGCATAGTTCAGCAGGCCGAGCCGGATCAGCGAGGCCGCTTCCTGGCTCGATGGCTCGGCGGGCGCGACGACGGATTCGACGACATCCCTTGCCTCCAACAGCATCAGCTGAAACGCCATCTGGAAGCCGCGGCTCTCCCGCGGCAGCGCCTCCGAGAGGTCGAGCCGCCGCGACGCCGGGTCGTAGCGCCGCAGGCTGGTCCCGAGCGGCCCCACATGCACCGTCAGCCCATGCGTGCGCCGCAGCCGCTCCGCGATGGCGTGGTTCATCTCGGCGGGCGCGGCGCGCAGCTCGCCACCGATCTGTTCGGCGATGCTCTCCAGCTGATGGAAATGGTTGGCGCGGTCATGGAAGAAGTCCCGCGCCTCCTCCGTCGGCAGCAGGATGCGCCGCCCCGTCGGCAGCGCGATGCCCGACGCATCCTCCCGCGCCACGCGCCAGGCGCGGTACAGCGCCAGCATGGCGCGCGCGGCGTTCGGCGCGCTGGCGGCCAGTGTCGCGATCTCGCCTTCCGGCAGCTCCTCCATGCCCAGCAGCGGATCGGACAGCACCTCCCTGAGCCCCGCCTCCATCTGCCGTTCGCGCGATCCCGAGAGGGAAGGGAGGTCCACCGCCAGCGTCTCGCCGAGCTTGATGAGCAGGCTGGCCGTGACGGCGCGCTGGTCGTGCTCGATCAGGTTCAGGTAGCTGGCGGAGATGCCGAGCCGCACGGCCAGCGCCTGCTGCGTCAGCCCCTTTTCCATCCGCAGCCGCCGGATGGTGCGGCCGATCATCGGCCGGGCCATTCTGTGGATCCTTTACAGATTTTCGGCCCCGGACGGTGAAGCCGGCCACGTGCTTGCCGCGGAGACCCCAGGATTCCCCCTGCAATCCGCCCGCGCAAGGTGAATTATTGACAGGCGCCGCGACGAGAGCGGCGGGTCAACAGGAAGGTCACCCGGCATGCGTCCCACCCCCTCCCCGGTCCTCGCCCCCGATGGCGGCTTCGGCCAGGGCGCCCCCCAGCCCGGCCGCTTCGACGGCATCCGGCGCGACTACACGCTGGCCGATGTCGCGAAGCTCGCCGGCAGTTTCCGCGTGCAGCACACGCTGGCCGATCGCGGCGCGCGCCGCCTCTGGCAGCTGCTGCGGGACGAGCCCTTCGTGAACACGCTCGGCGCCATGACGGGCATGCAGGCGGTGCAGCAGGTGAAGGCGGGGCTGAAGGCCATCTACCTCTCCGGCTGGCAGGTGGCGGCGGATGCCAACAGCGCGGGGCAGATGTACCCCGACCAGTCGCTCTATCCCGTGGACAGCGTCCCCGCCGTGATCCGCCGCATCAACAACGCGCTGCGCCGCTGCGACCAGATCGCGGTGCAGGAAGGGAAGGGCGATGCGACGGACTACATGGCCCCGATCATCGCCGATGCCGAAGCCGGCTTCGGCGGCGCGCTCAATGCCTATGAACTGATGCGCGCGATGATCGAGGCCGGCGCCGCGGGCGTGCATTTCGAGGACCAGCTGGCGTCGGAGAAGAAGTGTGGGCATCTCGGCGGCAAGGTGCTGGTGCCGATCAGCCAGCACATCCGCACGCTGAACGCCGCGCGCCTCGCCGCCGATGTGGAAGGCGTGCCGACCGTCCTGCTCTGCCGGACGGACGCCGAGAGCGCGCAGCTCCTGACCAGCGACATCGATGAACGCGACCATCCCTTCATCGAGCGGGAGCGCACGCCGGAGGGCTTCCACCGCATCAGGAAGGGCGTCGGCAAGGCCTACGCCATCGCCCGCGGCCTGGCCTATGCCCCCTATGCCGACCTGCTGTGGTGGGAGACCTCCGACCCCGACCTGCAGGATGCGCGCGACTTCGCGGAGGCGATCCACCGCGACTTCCCCGGCAAGATGCTGGCCTACAACTGCTCACCCTCCTTCAACTGGCAGCGCAAGATGGGCGTCGATGCCGCTGGTCGCTTCCAGCGGGAGATCGCGGCCATGGGCTACCGCTTCCAGTTCGTGACGCTCGCCGGCTTCCACAGCCTGAACCTCTCCATGTTCAACCTGGCGCGCGGCTATGCGGAGCGCGGCATGGGCGCCTACAGCGAATTGCAGCAGGCGGAGTTCGCGGCGGAGGCCGAGGGCTTCACCGCCATCCGCCACCAGCGTGAAGTCGGCGTCGGCTACTTCGACGCCGTCGCCACCGCCGCCAGCGGCGGCACCGCCAGCACCACGGCGCTCGCGACCTCCACCGAGGCCGCGCAGTTCCACCACGCCTGACCCCAACGCCTGCACGAAGGAGCGACACGATGAACGACGAGTTTCATGACGACGGCCTCGTCCACTCCCATGGCTGGGCGCGGGAGGCGCCGCCCCCGGTCGGCGAACTGCTCCGCCAGGACCGGCATTTCGGCCGCGTCCACGCGCCCGACATCGCCGCCGCCATGGCGGTGAAGCAGGACAGCGACCATGATGATGGCCTGGTCCACGGCCATGGCTGGGCCTGCGGCGAACGCGGCCGCATGGCGCAGGCCTGACCCGCGTCGCACGCCGAGGGAAATCCGTGCCGACCGGCTTCAAACCTTCCGGTCGGCAGGGAATAATTGACGAAACCCGTGCACGGAATCACGGGAGCCTTCGGAGTGCGTCCTGATGCGTAGCGATCACCTGTTCGGCCGGGCCTCCCGGCGCGACCCGCGGCCCCTGCCGGCGGAGGCGCCGGAAGGCGCGGCGCCGGCCCCGCCCGCCGCGGAGGCCGAGAAGCCCGCCCCCGAAGCCGCGGAGACTGCCAAGGCCGCCTGAGGGCTCAGGCCGGCTCCCGCTCCCGCATCGCCATCATGCGCTGGCAGGCCGGCCGCGCCTGGCAGGAAGCCAGCCAGGCGGCGACGCGGGGCGATGCCTCGAACAGGCTTCGCGCGGGCATGGCGTAGCGCACCACCTCCGCCAGGTTGATGTCGGCCACCGTGAATCGCCCACCGACCAGGAAGCCCGTCGCGGCCAGCACCGTGTCCAGCACCGCGAAGGGCGCGCGCAGCGCCGCGACCGCCGCCTCCGCCTTGGCCGCGTCGCGTTCCGCCGGCGGCTTCGCCGCCATGTTGTAGAGGATCTCGATGCTGTGCGGCTCGATCTCGGTCGCCGCCCACAGCGCCCACATCCCCATCAGCCCATCCTCCGCGATCGAGGCCGGGCCCAGCGTGCCGCCATGCTTCTTCGCGAGGTAGAGGTTGATCGCCAGGCTCTCATGCAGCACCAGCCCGTCATCCTGCAGCGACGGGATATGCCCGTTCGGGTTGATGGCGAGGAAGGCGGGGGAACGCGTGTGCATCGGCGCATCGGCCGCGTCCGGGTCCTTCAGCCGATAGGCCTGGATCACCGCGACATGGCGGTATTCCACGCCCATCTCCTCCAGCAGCCAGAGGTTCCGCGACGCGCGCGACCGCGCGCAGCCATAGAGCGTGATGGCCATGACGTTGTCTCCTTCCTGTCGATGCGATTGTCGGGGCCAGGGCGCGCCCGCGCAAGGCACCGGCTTCCGGCCCGCGCGAAGGCGGTGCTAGCCTGACGCCGACACGATCGCAGGGGATGATGCATGGCGGATGCGCTGGGATGGCGGAAGCGGATCGGCTTCGTGGTGCCCTCCACCAACACCACGGTGCAGCCGGAGGTCGATGACCTTCGCCCCCGCGGCGTCACCTTCCACCTCGCCCGCGTCTCCATCAAGGAACGCCCGCTGACCTCCGAACAGGCTTTTCTCGAGCACGTCCAGGCGATGCGCGATGGCCTCGGTTCGGCGATCGAGCAGGTGATGACCTGCGCGCCCGATCACCTGGTGATGGGCGTGGCGCTGGAGGCCTTCTGGGGTGGCGTCGCGGCGTCCACGAAGCTGGAGGCGGAGCTGGCGGAGAAGGCCGGCGTGGGCATCTCCATGGGCTCCACCGCGACCGCCGCCGCGCTGCGCGCCTTCGGGGCGAAGCGGATCGCGATCCTGACGCCGCATCAGCCCCGGGGCGACGAGATGGTGCGCGCCTGGTTCGTCGAATCGGGGTTCGAGGTGGTGCGCCTCAAGGGCCTGAAATGCCCCTCGCCGCGGGAGATCGCGCATGTGCAGCCCGCGACCATCCGCGAATCCTTGCGCGAACTCGATGGCCCGGATGTCGAGGCCCTCGTCGCGGTCGGCACCAACCTCGCCAGCGGCGCCGTGGCGGCGGAGGGGGAGCGCTGGCTCGGCAAGCCCGTGCTCGCCATCAACACCGTGCTGACCTGGCACGCCATGCGCGCCGTCGGCATCGAGGACCGCGTCTTCGGCCATGGCCGCGTGCTGGAGGAACATTGACGCCGATGGCCGATCCCCAGGTCATCATCGCCGGCGCCGGCCCCGCGGGGCTGACGGCGGCGCTGTTCCTGGCGCGCGCCGGCATCGCCGTGCGCGTGCTGGAACGCCACACCGAACCCTTCGAGGATCCCCGCGCCGCCACCATCCATCCCCCGACGATGGAGATGTATGCGGAATCCGGCGTCACCGCCGACCTGCTCGCCCAGGGCATCCGCGCGCCGGTCTGGCAGTTCCGCGGCAGGGCGGAGGGCGTTGTCGCCGAATTCGACCTCGGCCTGCTAGCCGACGTCACGCCCTTCCCCTTCCGCCTGCAATGCGAACAGCACAAGCTCTGCCGCATCCTCCTCTCCCACCTCGCCCGCCACAGCCATGCGGAGATCGTCTGGGGCGTGGCGGTCACGAACGTCACGCAGGATGAAGATGGCGTCAGCGTCTTCACGGCGGACGGCACCACGCATCGCGCGGCCTATGTGATCGGCGCCGATGGCGGCCGCAGCGTCGTCCGCAAGTCGCAGGCGATCGGCTTCGAGGGCTTCACCTATCCCGAGCGCTTCCTCGTCGTCACCACGACGGAGGACATGGGCGCCAAGGGCTATGCCATCTCCTCCTACATCTCGGACCCCGTCACCTGGTGCGCCATGTTCAAGGTGCCGGGCAAGGCGCCGCCGGGCCTCTGGCGCATCGTCTTCCCGACCGATCCGGCGGCCGAGGAAGCGGCGCTGCTGGATTTCGCCGCGGCGCGCGACCGGGTGCGCGCGCTGATCCCACAGGACGGCGATTTCCCCGTCGTGCACACCAACCTCTATGCCGTGCACCAGCGTGTCGCCGCCACCTTCCGGAAGGGTCGCGTGCTGCTGGCCGGCGATGCGGCCCACGTCAACAACCCGCTTGGCGGCATGGGCATGAATTTCGGCGTGCATGACGCCATTCTCGCCGCGCAGCGCATCGCCGCGGTTCTCGCGGGCGGCGACGACGACCTGCTCGACCGCTATTCCCGCCAGCGGCGCCATGTGGCGGAGGCCTTCCTCCAGGCCATGACCATCGCCAACAAGAAGAACCTGGAGGAGAAGGACCCGGTGGCGCGCGGCGCACGCCTCGCGGAGCTGCGCGCGACGGCCGCCGACCCCGGCAAGGCCCGCGCGCATCTGCTGAAGACCAGCATGATCGAAGGCGTCCGCGCCGCCGCCGCCATCCCCTGACGACGGTCCAGGCCCGTCTCGGGCCTGGCGGATGGGGCCTGGGGAAGGCAGCGCCTTCCCCAGAGTCTGCCTACTGCAACCTGATCCCCGCCACCCGCACCACCTCGTTCCATCGCGCCACATCCGCGCGCAGCCGCGCCGCGAAGGCCTCCGGCCCTTCCCCCAGCGGGTCTGCGCCAATGCGCTGCATCCGCTCCTGCACCGCCGGCCGTTGCAGCGCCCCCGCGATCAGCCCGTGGATGCGCGCGGCCAGCGCCGGCGCCATGCCCTTCGGCCCCATCAGCCCGTTCCAGGTGATGGTCTCGTAGCCCGGCACGAGGCTCGCGATGGGCGGCACGCCAGGCAGCTGCGCGCTGGCTTCCAGGCTGGAGACGCCGTGCAGACGCACCGCACCGCTCTGCGCATGCGGCACCGCTTCCGACAAATTCGCGAACATCACCGGCGCATTGCCCGCGATGACATCCGCCAGCGCCGGCGCGCCGCCGCGATAGGGCACGTGTTCCGCCTGCACGCCGATGCGCTGCAGCAGCAATTCCATGGACAGGTGCTGGAAGCTGCCGACGCCCCCCGACGCATAGGCGAAGCGCCCGCTGCGCGCCCGCATCCAGGCGATCATGGAGGGGAGGTCCGTCGCCTCCACGCTGCGGTGGCTCATCAGCACGAAGGGGTTGGTGCCGAGGTTCACGATCGGCGTCACATCCGCCACCGGATCGAACCGCGGCGGCTGCGCCATCGCGACGGGCGCCACGGCCAGCACGGCCACCGCCACCATCATCAGCACATGCCCATCGGGCGGCGATCGCACCAGCGCCTCCGCGGCCAGCAGCCCGCCCGCGCCGGTGCGGTTCTCCACGACGAAGGAGGAGCCGGGCAGCGCCTCCTGCAACAGCTCGGCGGAAAGCCGCGCCAGGCCGTCCGTATTCCCGCCGGGGGCGAAGGGCACCAGGATGCGGACGGGCCTCTCGGGCCAGGGCGCCTGCGCGCGAAGCGGGCAGGGCAAGGCGAGGATCGCGGGCGCGGCGAGCAGGGCACGGCGATGCATGGGGTTCTCCGGCGGTTCCACCGCCACTATGCACGCACCGGGCCAGCCCGCTTCAAGCGGCGAGTGCCTCCGCGAAGACGGCGGGATCGACATTGCCCCCGCTGATGACGACGCCCACGACCTTGCCCCGCGCATCGACCTTGCTCGCCAGCACGGCGGCCAGGGCGACGGCGCCGCCGGGCTCGACCACGATCTTCAGATGCTCGAAGGCGAAGCGCATGGCGCGGAACACCTCCGCCCGCGTCACCACCACGGCGCCGGCAAGCCGCGGCTGATTGACCGCGAAGGTGATCTCGCCCGGGCGCATGGACAGCAGCGCATCGCAGATCGTCTCCCCCTGGCCGTCATTGGCGATGCGGGCACCCGCCTCCAGGCTCCGCTTCGTGTCGTCCCACCCCTCCGGCTCCACCGCCCAGATGGCGGTGCCCGGCGATGCGCCCTCCGCCGCCAGCGCGCAGCCCGCGACCAGGCCCCCGCCGCCCGTGCAGACCGCGAGGCCATCCAGCGTGAGGCCCGCCGCCTTCGCATCCTCGAAGAGTTCCAGCGCCAGCGTGCCCTGGCCCGCGATGACGTCGGGATGGTCGAAGGGCGGCAACACCGTGCCGCCGCGCTCCGCCGCCAGGCGGCTCGCCAGCGTCTCCCGGTCCGTGGTCCTGCGGTCGAAGAAGGTCACCTCCGCGCCCCAGCGCTTCGTGCTCTCCACCTTGATCGCTGGCGCATCCATCGGCATGGCGATCAGCGCGGGCATGCCGAGCATGGCGGAGGCACAGGCCACCGCCTGCCCGTGATTGCCGGAGGAATGCGTCACCACCCCCGCGCCCCGCGCCGCGTCCGGCAGGCGCATCGCGGCGTTGGTCGCGCCGCGCAGCTTGAAGCTGCCGGTGCGCTGCAGGACTTCCGGCTTCACCAGGATGGTGCCGCCCGTCATCTGATCCAGCAGGCGGTGCCGCAGCATCGGCGTGCGCACGATATGCGGCGCGATTCGCGCGGCGGCATCGCGCACATCCTGGGCCGTGGGAAGGCTCGCACTCATGACGCATTCCTCCTGAACCGGTCCGGATCCGCCAGCGCCGCCACCGGCAGCACATCGGCGTCCACGTCGCCGGCGATGATGCCCGCCACCAGCCGCCCCGCGGCCGGCGCCGTCTGGATGCCATAGCCGCCCTGGCCGACCAGCCACAGGAAGCCCGGCGCCGCACGCTCGAACCCGATCGCCAGGCTCCGGTCCGGCGTGAAGCTGCGCAAGCCGGCCCAGCGATGCTCCACCCGGTTCACCGGGATGTCGAGCGCCTGCTGCATCCGGTCCACCGCGATCGCCACGTCGATCTCATCCGGCTGCACATCATGCGGGTCCATGTCCGTCTCATCGGCCGGGGAGACCATGAGCTTCCGCCGCGCCTCCGGCCGCGCATACCAGCTGTGGTCGGCATCGCCGAGCAGCGGCCAGCCTCGGCAATCATGGTCGCCGGGATCGATGATCAGCGCCGTGCGCCGCTTGGGCTGCAGCCCGATGCGCGCCACGCCCGCGATCACCGCGACCTCATCCCCCCAGGCGCCGGCCGCATTCACCAAAACCTTCGCCCGATGCACCGCGCCGTCGCTCGCCTGCGCATGCCAGCGGCCCGCCTCATGCCAGATGCGCCCCGCGCGATGCCGCAGCGCCAGCACGCCGCCTGCGGCGCGGGCAGACTTGAGAAATCCGTTGTGCAGGGAAGCGACATCGATATCGAAGGCATCGCGCTCGATGCTCGCCATGGCGGCATAGCCGGGGCGCAGCGCGGGGACCATCGCCGCCACCTCCGCGACGTCGATCTCCTCGATCTCCGCCCCCTCCGCGATCATCTGCCGCAGATGCGCCACCTGGTCGGGCGGGGCCAGGTTCACGACGGGGCGCGTGCTGATCAGCGGACCGGGCGCGAAACCCTCCGGCGGATGGTCGAAGAAGCCGCGTGACGCGCCCGACAGCCGCCGCACATCGGGCGGGCCGTAGTTGAGGATCCAGAGCGCGGCGGAACGACCGGTGCTGTGATAGCCGGCACTCTCCTCCGCCTCCAGCAGCGCGACCTTCAGGCCGCGCCAGGCGCAATGCGCGGCAGCCGTGGCGCCGGCCATGCCGGCCCCGATGATGACGACGTCGAAATCGAGGGTGTCCATGCGGCGCATGGTTCGGCGCGTGCGGGGGTTCGGTCAACCGTGGGGAAGGCGTTGCCTTCGCCACACCCCATCCACCAGGGGCGAACCGCCCCTGGACCGTCGTCAATCGGGGCCGCCGAGCAGAGGCGCGCAGACCATGCGGCCGCCCAACTCACCGATGACGGCGGGCACGCCATAGACGGCGGCCAGGCGCTCCGGCGTGACCATGGCGGCCGGCGCCCCCGGGCCCTCCAGCGCGCCGCCATGCAGCAGCGCCACGCGGTCCGCGACCAGGAAGGCATGGTCGGGATGATGCGTCGTCATCAGCACGGCATGACCCTCCGCCGCCAACCGCCGCGCCTCGCGCAGCAGCAGCGCCTGGTTGCCGAAATCGAGGCTCGCCGCCGGCTCGTCCATCACCACCACGGCCGCCTCCTGCGCCAGCGCCCGGGCGATCAGCACCTTCTGCCGCTCGCCCCCCGACAGCTCGGTCACCCGCCGCTCCGCGAACCCCTCCATGCCGAGCCGGGCCAGCGCCGCCCGCGCCGCCGCGACATCCCTGGCCCCGGGCTGCGCCAGCAAGGGCAGATGCGCCGCCCGCCCCATGGCGACGACATCCAGCACGCGATAGGCAAAGCCCCCCGGCGCGGCCTGCGGCACATAGGCGATCTTCCGCGCCACCGCCTGCCGCGCCATGCCGCGCAGATCCTCGCCCGCCACCAGCACCCGCCCCGCCAGCGGCGGGATCAGGCCGAGCAGCGTGCGCAGCAGCGTCGTCTTGCCCCCGCCATTCGGCCCCAGCAGCACGGTCACCGTGCCGGCTTCCAGCGCGAAGCCGATGCCCGCCGCCACCACGCGCGACCCGTGGCCGATGGACAGCCCCTCGCAGGCCAGCAGGCTCATGCCGCCCGCCGCCGCGCCAGCAGATACAGGAACAGCGGCGTGCCCAGCGCCGCCGTCAGGATGCCGAGCGGCACCTCCGTCCGCCCCGCGCCCCGCGCCAGCGTATCGACGCCCAGCAGGAAGGCCGCGCCGAGCAGCATGGAGAGCGGGATCAGCCGCGCCGTCTCCGGCCCGCCCAGCAGCCGCGCGGCATGCGGCACCACCAGCCCGATCCACCCGACCGCCCCCGCCAGCGCGGTCACGGCGGCGGTCGCCAGCGTCGCCCCCGCGATGGCGGCAGCCCGCAGCCGCGCGGTGGGCACGCCGAGCGCCCGCGCCTCATCCTCCCCGAGGGTGAGCAGGTTGATCCGCCAGCGCAGCAGCACCAGCACGAGAAGCCCCAGCAGGGCAGGGGGCGCGGCGGCCAGCAGGTCGCCCCGGTTCACGCCGGACAGCGTGCCGAGCAGCCAGAAGGTGATGGCCGGCAACTGGTTGTAGGGATCGGCGAAGACCTTGAGCAGCGAGATCACGGCCCCCACCAGCGCCCCCAGCGCCACCCCCGCCAGCACCAGCACCAGCAGCGGGTCGCCGCCCTCATCCCGCACCGCCCGCGCCAGCGCGCCGACGCCCGCGACGGCCGCGATGCCGCCGGCGAAGGCCGCGCCCTGCACCCCCGCGATGGGCAGGCCGAGAAAGATCCCCGCGACAGCCCCGAGCGACGCCCCCGCCGAGACGCCCAGCAAATCCGGCGAGGCGAGCGGATTGCGGAACATCGCCTGGAACGCCGCCCCCGCCCCAGCCAGCGCCGCGCCGACCAGCATGGCCGCCAGCACGCGCGGCCCCCGGATGTTCCAGAAGACCGCCGCGGCGGCCGGATCCACCGCATCCCCGCGGCCCGTGACCAGCAGCCAGAACTCCGCGGCCGAGATCGGGAAGCGCCCGACCGACAGCGCGCCGAGCACGGCGGCGACCGGGGCGGCGATGGCGACGGTCCAGGCAAGACCGGCTCTCATGCCGGGCGCCCATCACCCCCACCCCAGCCCTCCCCCGCAAGCGCGCTAGTAGATTCACACATCTGCATAGGTCTGGAGGGTTTTGAGAGCGGTTTTGCCGGCCTGGAAGTGGGTCCATCCGTCGAGCATGACGATAGGACCTGGCTTGCCGTAGTAGCCGGTCCAGCCGC
>NZ_JAAIKB010000012.1 GCF_011040385.1 Falsiroseomonas algicola
GCGACGGCCGGGCCGGATACAAAGACGCACCTCGTGCTGCGGGCGTAGTTCAGAGGTAGAACGTCAGCTTCCCAAGCTGAATGTCGTGGGTTCGATTCCCATCGCCCGCTCCACCCCCCCCTTCCTGCCATCGCGTCGCCCGGTCGCCGACCTTCAGGCGATGCCGGCGGCGATCCGCTGGGTGACCTCGTTGAACCCCCAGAAGCTGCGCAGCGACAGCCGGATCTTGCTGGGGCCCAGGAAGCCGCGGTGGATGGGCGCGGCGGGCAGGTGGCCGGCGAACAGCCGCTGCCAGAAGGCGACATGCAGGTATTCGTGCGCGAGGGGCACATAGGCGCCGGTCCCCTGCGACTCCGGCCAGAAGGCGTAGGGAAAGCGCCCGAGATGGGTGCCGCGCTTGCCGAAATAGCGCGCCTCGACGGAGACGCTGGAGGTGATGGAGACGATCTCGGCGATCTGTTCGCTCGACGCCACCCGGTAGAAATTCTCCTCGACCGGCACGACGCGATGGAAGGGCACCCTGGCGAAGATGCCGAAATCGTCGCGGTTGAAGGGGTGGGGCTTGAAGCCCGCACGCTCGACGGTCTGGAAGCGCCTGGTGTCGTAGGGCAGGGGCGCGGTCGCGAAATCGACCAGCTCTCCGTCATGGATCAGCACCTTGTCGTCGGCTGTCTGCCCGAAGAAGACCACCCGCACATCCTTCGGGATGCCGATCGTGTCCTTCATCAAGCCGCCACGCAGCAGCGCCGCCTCGCGGAAGAACACCTCCTCCGCGATACCGAACTCCGTCAGGCGATGCTGCACATCCGGATCGGAACTGCGGAAGCCGAGCACCACGTCATCGAGGAAGCGCACGGGATGCAGCACCACGTCGATGAAGCGGATGCCGAGGATCTCGAGGCTGCGCAGCAGCAGCTGGTTGCCCTCGAACAGCACGACGCAATCCGCATCGCCGTAGATCGCCTGCACGTAGTCGAGAAAGGCGGGCGTCGGTTCCGCGTGGTAGAGCGCGGCCCAGCTTCGCACGCTGCATTCGCGGTCGAAGCGGGAATAGGCGTCCCACAGGGAGAAATGCTCGGGCTGGCCGAGGATGGGCTCGACCGGCGCGCCCACGGCCTCCGCGATCGCCCAGCCCAGGATGGTGTGCAGCCAGCGGATGTTGCCGTTCTGCTTGGCGGCGTTCCCGCCATGGTCATAGGGGCGGAGCACGTCGCCGGAAATCGCGATCCTCATGCCGCGATGCCGGTGACGCAGGCGGCGAGGCGCTGGATGGTCGCGGCGTGGCGGGTGCTGTAGCGCGCCTCGATGAAGGCGGGCGCGCGTTCCGCCAGTTCCAGCCGCGCGGCGGGGTCGTGCAGGAGGTGCCGCAGGTGCAGCACGAACTCCTCTCGCGTCCGGGCCAGCAGGAAGGGCGCCGTGGCGGGATCGTGGGGCACACCGCGCAGGGCTTCGCCGGTGACGACGGAAGGGATGCCGAAGCCGGCGTATTCGATCGTCTTCACCTTGAGCCCGCCGCCGTAATAGACGGGGTTGATGGCGATGTCGGCATCGAGATAGGCGGCTTCCAGCGCTTCCCGCTGCAGCCGGCCGTGCCGCACCACGCCCTGGACCTCCGCGGGGATGGAGGCGCCGACGGCGCCGACGACGTCGAGCCGCAGGTCGCCCTGCCGGACGAGGGGCCAGACCTCGCGGCAGAACCACCGCATGCCATCCGCATTCATCGGGCTGTTGCCGCCGACGAACAGGACGGAGACCGGGCGGCTGCGATAGCGGCGCGGCGGTGGCGGCGCCACCATGAGGGGCAGGTAGAGGACGCGCGCCCGCCCCAGCGCCCGGCCGAGATGCTCCAGATCCTCGCCCTGGATGGCCAGGATGCAGTCGAAGCGGTGCAGGATGCGGAGCTCGTCCTGGGCGGTGATGTCGATATGGTGCTTCCTGCCGAAGCGCGCGAAGGTCCTGGCGCGCTGGGACATCACGTCATGCGTGTCCAGCACCTTGAAGGGCGGCGCGCCGGCGCAGAGCGCGAGATAGGCGGTCGTGACGTATTCGTAGATGCCGAGCTGCGGGCGGTGCTGCTGGCAGAACGCCGCGAAGGCGGCCGCGGTGGCCGCATCGAAGCCGAATTCGATCCCCTTGGGCTGTTCCGGCTTCTGGCCGGGCGGGACCTCGATCGCGGTGGAGGAATAGACAGGAACGGGCGTGGCCTTGGGCACCTCGCGCTGCGTCCTGTTGATGAAGAAGACCCCGACCCTGGCCGAAGGGGCGAGGGCGGTGACGAGCTGGTGGATCCGCTCCTCGCTGCCCAGCGAGCGTTCCCAGAAGGCGACATCCGTGACGAAGACCACATCCACGGCGGTCAGGCCCTCGCGATCTCGATCCTGGACATCGCGATGCCGAGCTTCCGCGTATCGGCGCCCGTGCCCATGGAGGACGGGGATTCCATCATCTTCAGGGCGAAGGACAGGACATCGTATTCCTCGTCGGCGGTCTCCGGCAGGTCGACCACCGCTTCCCACAGCCCGTCCTCCTGCCCCCGTGCCAGGTCGAGCGCGACGCGGCCCATGCGGATGGCGAGATGGAAGCGGATATCTATCCAGGGCGGCGACCACATCTGGAAGGTGAACCGCAGCCGTCCGCCGCGGAGATTCGGCACCAGCACGGTGGAGACCGGCCCGGGCCCGGACCAGCGCAGCGTCACCGCGCCCTGCTGCTCCCGCGGGTGCCAGTTGCGACCGATGAACTGCCGGTCGGATGCGAAGAGCACGACGAGAGGCTCCGGCCGCGCCGCCTTCTCCTCCGCCGGCAGGTGTGCGGTCGGCAGGGGATCGATGCGCAGGACCTCGTGCAGGGGGCGGTGATGGGCGTTGAGCTGCCGGTCGAGGAGATAGACGAGGCCCGTGAGGGTGGCGATCTTCCGGTTCTGCACCTCGATCACCTGGCGCATGGCGTCGAGCATGGCGGCCTGGTCTCCCGCGCCCGCGAGCCGGGCCAGGGCCGGCGCCGAGGCCTGCTCGATGTCGGCCAGGGCACGTGCGCCGGCATGGGCGAGGAGGAGGGAATCGAAGCTCCCTTCGGGTGGCTGCGCCGCGTGCCCGTCCAGCTCCGCCAGGGACACGTCGCGGAACCGGCCCGGACCCGGTGCCGTGCCGTGCCGTGCGGGGGCGCCGGTATCGAGGTCTGTCGGCTGGCCGCGATCCGTGGCAGGGCCAGGCGATGCCGGATCGGGCGGGGCGGTGCCGCTTCCTTGCCGTCGCTCAAGCTCATGGAGGTCACCGGCGTGATCGCGGAGAGGTCGCATCAGGGCTCGCCCAGGCCGTTGCCGCTGCTGTCTATCACTGTCCCCTGGGGTTGCGGAAGGCGGCCCCTGGTTGCGCCAGGGATGAGCGGCGACCGGGCTGGCGAAGCGGGGTTCAATGCCCATCGGCTGCCACACCTTCCCTTTTGGTCAACCATTGCTTGACGGCACGGCAATTGCTGCCGCCGGGCCGTCTTGAGGCGTGATCCCCTGGGATGCATGCTGCGCACCGTGTTTCGCGGTTCAGTCGACGGAAGGGGTTGCACATGACGACGGCAGAGGCTGCCCTGCTTCCGGACAGACTCCCCCTGGTGGACCTGGCGGGCCTCGGCACGCCGGAGGGCGACGCCGCCATCGCGAAGGAACTGGATGCGGCCTTCGGCGGCATCGGCTTCGCCTATTTCGCCAACACCCCGATCAGCCTGGCGCAGCAGGACGCCATCTTCGCGGCGTCCCGCGCCTTCCACGCCCTGCCCGATGCCGCCAAGCGCGCCATCGACATGAACGAGTTCCACCGCGGCTACATGGCGCCCAAGACCTCCGTCATCCAGACGTCGTCCGTGGCGAAGGTGACGAAGCCCAACTACTCCGAGAGCTTCATGTTCATGCATGAGGTGCCGGCGGATGACCCGCGATTCGGCCTGCCGCTGCAGGGGCCGAACCAGTGGCCGGCGGAACTGCCTTCCTTTCGCACGGAGGTCCTGGCCTACCAGGCCGCGATGGAGGATTTCTGCCGCCTGCTGCTGCGCCCGGTCGCCATCGCGCTCGGCCTCGCCCCCGACACGCTGCTGCCCTTCTTCGAGAAGCCGACGACTTTCCTGCGGATGCTGCACTACCCGCCGCAGCCGCCGGACAGCGCGGATGACGAATTCGGATCGGCGCCCCACACCGACTACGGCTTCCTGACCATCCTGCTGCAGGACATGTCGGGCGGGCTGGAGGTGCGGCGGAAGGATGGTGCCTGGCTGAAGGCGACGCCGATCCGCGGCACCTATGTGGTGAACGTGGCGGACATGCTGGCGCGCTGGACCAATGGCCGCTGGCAATCGACGCCGCACCGCGTGAAGAACCTCTCAGGCGGGGACCGCTATTCCTGCCCCTATTTCTTCGACATGGACATGGATGCGCGGGTGGAATGCCTGCCCACCTGCACCGATGCCGCCAACCCGCCGCGCTTCCCGCCCGTGCTCTATGGCGACTACCTGCTGGAGAGGCTGAACAAGAACTACGCCTATCGCCAGCCAGCCGCCTGACCATGCCGACCTGCCCCGCCACGCCGCCGAAGGATTGCCTGCCATGATGATGACCCGCCGCGCCGCCTTGGCCGGTGCCGCCGCCCTTGCCGCCGCGACGCGCGCCGAGGCGCAGTCCGGCGCGCCCTTCGTCATCAACACCTATGGCGGGCGGTGGGAGCAGTTCTGGCGCAGCGCCATCGTGCCGAAGCTGAGCCAGGCCATCGGGCGGCCCGTGCGGCTCGACATCGGCGTCGGCAGCGGCTGGGTGACGAATTTCCGCGCAGCCGGCCGGGGCGCTTCCCCCTTCCCGGGGCTGATGACCAATGAACGCTTCTCCGTGCTGCTGCGGCAGGAGGATTTCTTCGCCCCCCTGCCGGAAGCGCGCATCCCGAACCTCGCGAATTTGCTGCCGGTGGCGCGCAGCGCCGGCGACAAGGGCGTGATCGGCATGATCTCGCCGATCGGGATCGCCTACCGCACCGACATGGTGCGCGTGCCGCCGAAGAGCTGGCGGGAGCTGTGGGATCCCCGCTATCGCGGGCAGCTCGGCCTCTATTCCATCACCAATTCGGCGGCGATCATGCTGCTGATGCAGGCGGGCACGATGTTCGGGCGCGGCCCGGACGACCTGGACACGGGCATCGCCAAGATGGCGGAACTGAAGCCCTTCCCGCAGGTCGCCTTCTCCGGCCAGATCGCGCCGCTGCTGGCGCAGGGCCAGGTGGCGATCGCGCCGCTGGACTATGGGGAGGTCATTCCCCTGAAGCGCCGCGGCGTGCCGATCGAGATCGTGCAGCCCGAGGACGGGCTGATGATGTTCGACCAGACCTTCGCCATCGCCGCCAGCGCCAATGCCGCGGACCAGGAGGCGATGGCGAAGTACATCGACCTGATGCTGTCGCCCGATCTGCAGCTGCAGCTGGCACGGGAGTTCTTCGTCGCACCCGTCAACACCACCGTCGCCATCCCGCAGGATCTGGCCGATGCCCTGCCCATCACGCAGGAGGCGTTGCGGAAGACCCTGACCTTCGACTGGGCGCTGGCCGCGCGGATGGCGACGCAGATGAATGAGCGCTGGGCACGGGCGATCTGAAGGCGGCGCGGCGCGGGGGGCGCCGGCGTGACCCAGATCGACATCATCGGCCTGACCAAGCGCTACGGCACGACGCTGGCGCTGGATGGCGTGACCCTGCAGGCGCGGGAGGGAGAGCTGGTCTCCCTGCTCGGCCCGTCGGGCTGCGGCAAGACGACGACGCTGCGCTGCATCGCGGGCTTCATGGATCCGGATGGCGGGGACATCCTGGCCGATGGCGCCAGCGTCACCGACCTGCCGCCGCAGAGGCGCGACTTCGGCGTGGTGTTCCAGAACTACGCGCTGTTCCCGCACCTGACGGTGTTCGAGAACGTGGCCTATGGCCTCGGCGTGCGGCGGGTGCCGAAGGCGGAACAGCGGACCCGCGTGGCGGAGGCGCTGGCGATGGTCCGCCTCCAGGGGCTGGAGGATCGGCTGCCCCGCGCCCTGTCGGGCGGGCAGCAGCAGCGGGTCGCGCTGGCCCGCGCGCTGGTGATCCGCCCGCGGCTGCTGCTGCTGGATGAGCCACTGGCCAACCTCGATGCAAGGCTGCGGGAGGAGGTGCGTTGGCTGATCCGGGACGTGCAGCAGCGCGCCCGCATCACCGCCTTCTACGTCACGCATGACCAGGCGGAGGCGATGGCGCTGTCCGACCGCATCGCCGTCATGAAGGCCGGGCGCGTGGCGCAATTCGCGACGCCACGGGAGATCTACCAGCGCCCGGCGGAGGCCTATGTGGCGCGCTTCACCGGGGAGGCCAACATCATCCCCGTCCGGCCGCGCGACCGCACGGCGGGGGGCGGCTTCCACGTGCCCTTCGGCGGCGTGGTGCTGCCGGTGTCGGGGGTGGAGGGCATCCGCCCCGGCGACGCCGCCATGCTGATGCTGCGGCCGGAGGCGCTGTCCATCACCGATCCCGGCGCGCCCGACGCCATTCCCGCCCTGGTGCTGGGGGCCGCCTTCCTCGGCGCCGCGCTGGCCTGCGAGGTCTCGCTGGCCGATGGCATGCGGCTGCGCTTGCAGGCGAGCCCCCATGGCACGGTGCAGCCCGGCATGACGGTGGGGCTGGCGGTGGATACCGCCCATGCCTGGCTGATGCCGGATATCCCCCAGTGAAGCGGCTCCTGCCGCGACTTCTCCTGGGCCTGCCGGCGGTGGCGCTGCTCACGCTGTTCTTCGTGCTGCCCTATGTCGAGATGGTGGCGATGAGCTTCCGGGCGCCGGCCTTCGGCCAGCCCTTCGGCAGCGGCCACACGCTGATGCATTACGGGCGCGCGCTCGGCGATCCGCTCTATACCGGCGCGCTGGTGCGCAGCCTGCTGACGGGGGCGCTGATCACGGCGCTCTGCCTGCTGGTGTCCTTCCCGCTGGCGCTGCACCTGTCCCGCCTGCAGGGGCGCTGGCATGTGGTGTTCTATGCCTGCATCGTCTCCCCCCTGCTGATCGGCGTGCTGGTGCGGAATTTCGGCTGGATGGTGCTGGTGGCGGTGGATGGCCCCTTCAACCGCTGGGCGATGGCGGCGGGGCTGATCGAGCGGCCGGTGCGCGTGCTGTTCACCCAGGGCATCGTGGTGATGGCGCTGGTGCATGTCTTCACGCCCTTCATGGTGCTGCCCATCGCAACCGCGCTGCGCAATGTGCGGCCGGAGTTGCGCGAAGCTTCCGCCTCGCTCGGCGCCGGCGCCTTCGAGACCTTCCGGCGGGTGACGCTGCCGCTGTCCTTCCCCGGGGTGCAGGCGGGGGTCACGTTGGTCTTCGTGCTGTCGGTCGCCGCCTATGTCACGCCGGCGCTGCTGGGCGGGCAGGGCATCGCCTACATGCCGGCCGTGGTGGTGCGGGAATTGATCGGGTCCTTCGCCTGGCCCTTCGGCGCGGCGCTGGCCGTCATCATGGCGGCCTCCACGCTGGCGGTCGTCACGGTCTTCACCCTGGCGACGCACCGCCTGGCGGAGCGCACGCGCGCATGAGCCGGGCGCTTTCCGCCGCCGTGCTCGGCGTGATCTATGCCTTCCTGCTGCTGCCGCTGGTGGCGGTGGTGGCGGCCTCGCTGACGGCTGGCGAATTGATGCGCGTGCCGCCGGAGGGCCTCTCGCTCAAGTGGTTCCAGCGCTTCCTGGCCAGCGAGACCTTCCGGGAAGCGCTGCTGCTCTCCCTCCAGGTCGCGCTGACCACGGTGGTGGTGACGGTGGTGCTGGCGACGCTGGCGGCGCTCTGCCACCGCGCGCTGTCGCGCCGGCTCGCCGCCAGCTTCCGCCTGGCTATGACCCTGCCGCTGCTGCTGCCGGAACTGCTGACGGCGATCGGGCTGCTGTTCTTCCTGAACTCCATCGGCCTCGGCAAGACGCTGACGGGGTTGCAGGTCGCGCATGTCGTCATCGCCTTCCCCTTCGCCTTCCTGGCCATCGTGGCGGCGCTGGAGCAGGTGGACCCGGCGATGGAGGAGGCCTCCGCCAGCCTCGGCGCGGGGGGCTTCGAGACCTTCCGGCGCGTGCTGCTGCCGCTGGCAAGGCCGGGGATGCTGACGGGCGGGCTCTTCGCCTTCATCGTCAGCTTCGACATGTTCACGATTTCACTTCTGCTCAAGCCGGTCGGGGGCAATACCCTGCCGCTCGCGCTGTTCGATTTCCTGACCTACGATTTCGATCCCACCGCGGCCGCGGCCGCGACGCTGTCGGTCCTGTTCGCCGTCATCGGCGTGGTGGCGATCGAGCGCATGGTGGGGCTCCGGCGCGCCTTCTGAACCGCGCGGGCGGTGGTCCCATCGCGCCATTCCCATCGGCGGTGGTGATTTGTTATGCTTCATCACAATGAACAAGAGGGACGTGCCATGGCAGATGACCTGCAGAAGCTCGCGAAATGGCGGGGCTTCGTGCCGGATGAGGAGCTGGAGACCTACCGCAAGGGCGGCTTCGCGCGGCGCATCGGCATCGGGCGGCGCCCGGCGCTGCTGAACATCGACACCACCTACATGTTCGTCGATCCCGCCTATTCGCAATGCGGGCGGGAGATGCCGCAACTGCTGGCGGCGCTGACGCGGCTGACCGCGCTGTTCCGCCGGCTCGACCTGCCGATCTACTACTCCCGGCGCGACGACCGCACCCATCCGAGCTATCGCGGCATCTGGAACCTGAAGCTCGGCACCGCCGGGGACTACCAGTACAGCCGCGATCCCCGTGCCGATGAATGGCCGGAGGCCTATGCGCCGCGGGAACAGGACCGCGTGGTGATGAAGAACAAGCCCTCCTGCTTCTTCGCGACGCCGCTCGAGGCCTTCCTCCGCTACGACGAGGTCGATACCGTCATCATCTGCGGCATCAGCACCTCCGGCTGTGTCCGCGCCGGCGCCATGGACGCCTTCTCCCACAATTTCCGCACCGTGCTGGTGGAGGATGCCTGCGGGGACCGCAGCCCCAGCGCGCATCGCGCCAACCTCTTCGACCTCGACATGAAGTTCGCGGATGTGGAGAGCCTGGACTATGTGGAGCGGGAGCTGACGGCGCGCTTCGCGCTGCCCCGCGCGGCGGAGTGACGGCGTTGCGCCTGATCGGGCCACGGCGGCGCTGATGGCGCCCGACGGGGGTGGCGGCGGGCGGTGCGGGCTTTTCGCGCTGTCCTATGTCAGCCGCGCGGTGGAAAACGATGCCGAAAGCCTGCACCGGGTGGCGCGGGATGTGGCGACCAACGCCACCTGGCGCAACGCCGTTGCCTCCATCACCGGCGCGCTCTGCCTGGGCGATGGCTGCTTCGCGCAGGTGCTGGAGGGGCCGGGTGCCGCGGTGCTCGATACCTTCGATCGCATCCTGGCCGATCCGCGCCACCGCGACGTGCGGCTGCTGGAATTCGTGCCCATCGCCTGCCGCCGGTTCGCCGGCTGGTCCATGGCCTTTTCCGGGGAATTGGCGCCGGGGATCCTGGCCGGCGCCGCGGTGGAGCACCGGCTGATGGAACGGCTCGGCCGCGGCAGCATCGCGCATCAGGCGCAGGTCATCTCCGCCGCCATGGAGGCGAATCTCCGGCCCTTCCCCTGATCGTCAGGGGCTGCGCGCCGTCGTCACGCCGATCATCGAATCCCGCGTCACCAGCGTGGCGAGCCGCGACTCGTCCCAACCCTCCGTGCCTGTCGGCCGGGCGGGGATGACGAGGTAGCGGAGCTCCGCATTGCTGTCGTGCACGCGCAACTCCACGCCTGACGGCAGCTCCGTGCCGAATTCCCGCAGGATCCCGCGGGGGTCGCGCACGGCGCGGGCGCGATAGGCGCGGCTCTTGTACCAGGCGGGGGGCCTGCCGATGATCGTGCGCGGGTAACAGGAGCAGAGCGTGCAGACGACGAGGTGATGGCGCGATTCCGTGTTGAACAGCGCCGCCAGCTTCGTCCCCGCCGCATCCAGGCCGAGTTCCTTCACCGCCGCCGGCGCATCCGCCGCGAGCCGGGCGGCGAAGGCCGGATCGACCCAGGCGCGCGCCACGACCGCGGCCCCGTGATGCGGGCTGCGCGCATCCATCCGCTCGATCTCCGCCCGGATTTCCTCTGGTGTCAGCACGCCTTTCGCAAGCAGCAGGTTGCGCACGGCCAGGCCGCGGAGGCGGAGCGGCGAGAGCACCGTCTCCCCGGCATCGTGATCCTCCTGGTAGGGATGGTCGTCGTCATGATCATGGTCGTGGTCGTGATCATGGGCGTCGTGGTCGTGGTGGTGATGGCCCGCGGCCTCGCCCTCCACGCGGTCGAGGCCCTCCGCGCGCAGCCGCGCCTCCTCCGCCTCCAGCTCGCCGATCGTCAGCGTGCCCTTCTCCAGCAGCAGCGATGAGAAGGCGAGGATCCAGCGCTCGTAATAGGGCATCGCCCAGTAGGTCGCGTCGTCCAGCTGTTCCTGCACGCGCCGGCTCTCATCGGTGGTGAAGAGCCGCCGCTTGCCATCGGCCAGCAGCATGCGGATGGCATCCGCCTCGCGCTCCCAATGCGCGGCCTCATGCTCCTCCCGGATGAGGGGGCCGTCGTAGCGGCCGCCGGCATCATGGGGCGGGTGCGTGGGGGGCAGGTCGTGCATGCGGACGCTCCTCGGGTTTGGCGGCAGGCTATCGACGCTGTCGCATCATCGGAAGTCTCGACAGCGCGTGCCGCGCAAGCGACGATCCGCGCAACGATAACGGGAGAACGAACCATGCTTCGCCGCGCGCTGCTCGCCGCCCCCGCTTTGCTCGCCCTGCCGGCCCTTGCCCAGTCCTGGCCGCAAAGGGATTTGCGCCTGGTCGTGCCCTTTCCGCCCGGCGGCACCACGGATGTCGTGGCACGGATGCTGGCCGCCGCGATGCGCGACCGCATCGGCCGCGCCGTGGTGGTGGAGAACCAGCCCGGCGCGGGCAGCACCACGGCGGCGGGCCGCTTCGCGCGGGAAGCCGATGACCATGCGCTGTTCCTGTCGCAGATCGCATCCCACGCCATCGGCCCCGCGCTCTATCCCAACCTGCCCTATGACCCGGAGCGTGATTTCCGCGCGGTGACGCTGGTGGTGACGGTGCCGAATGTCTGGGTGGCGCATGCGCGCAACGTGCCGGGCGGCGATGTCCGCGCCTTCCTGCGCGATGCGCGCGCGCGGCCGATGATCCGCACCTTCGCCTCCGCCGGCAACGGCACCTCCACGCATCTGACGGGGGAGCTGATCGCGCAGCTCGCCCGCGCGCCGATGCAGCACGTGCCCTATCGCGGTGCTGGGCCCGGCATGGCGGCGGTGATGGGGGGCGAGGTCGATACCTTCATCGACAACCTGCCGACCGCGATCCCGCAGATCCGCGCCGGCACGGTGGTGCCGCTGGCGGTCACGTCCAAGGCCAGGCTGCCGGACCTTCCGGATGTGCCGGCGCTGTCGGAACTCGGCGCCGAATTCGGCCTGGCGGGTTTCGAGGCCGAGGCCTGGTTCGGCCTGCATGCGCATCGCAGCGCGCCGGATGCGGTGGTCGATCGCATGGCCGATGCCGCCCGCGCCGCGCTGGCCGATCCGGGCTTCGTCCGCCAGCTGGCGGAGCGCGGCACCCAGGCCCGGGGTGGCCCGCCGGCCGACTATGCCGCGCTGGTCAGCGCGGAGCGCACCCGCTGGCGGGACGTGGTCCGGCAGGGGAACATCCGGGCGGAGTGAGGCCCCGCGGTTGCGCCGCGCTGCGGCCCGGCCCATAGCGGCGGCTCATCTCGGGGGCGGCGCGGCATGACCAAGGAAGAACTCACGGCCTGGGCGCTTTCCCATGGCTGGACCATGATCGGCGGCATGCCGAGCCTGACCAAGCCCCGCGCGCCGAAGGAGGCGATCGTGCGCCTGGTGCTGAAGGCGACCGTCGTCCATGTCGAGGTGAAGAAGCCCGCGGGGAAGTGGGAGAAGATGACGGGCGCCGCCTATGGCGACGTCCAGCCGGACCCCGATACGGGCCTGCCGCGGGGCCTCGGCCTCGATACCATCACCGGCTTCACCATGCTGATGCAGGAGAATCGGGACCGGCAGGTTTTCTCCAGATTGACCGGCAAGCCCTGATTCTAAACGCTGCTTAATCTTTGCCGGGGCCTTCCCGCCTCGACCGGCGGGCGGTGGCGGTGCATAGGGGCGCCCCACCGCTGTCATGGGAGAGTAGCCGGGATGAAGCCGACCGAGATCGCACGCGTGCAGGCCTATCTGCGCCGCATCCTGGGCTCCGACCGGATCACGCTGATCGCGCCGCCCCGGCCGGGCCTGACGGTGGAGGTCGCGGTGGAGGGCGAGGTGATCGGCACCGTCCATCGCGACGATGAGGAGGGCGAGGTTTCCTACGCCGTCACGCTCAGCGTGCTGGAAGAGGACCTTCCCCCGGCCCCCGCCGCCGCGCCCGCGCCGCGCGGGCGGAAGTAGGGGGTTCAGGCGGTGGCGCGTTCCGGCCACCGCCGCAGCGACCAGAAGCAGGCCGCACCCGTCGCATAGGCGGCGATGGAGAGCAGGAAGGCCAGGCGGTAGCTGCCGGACAGGTCGAAGACCAGGCCGGCGCCCCAGGACCCCAGCGCCGCCCCCAGCCCCGACCCCACGGTGATCACGCCGAGGATGGTGCCGAGCCTCGGCCCGGGGAACAGGTCGGCCGTCTTGGCCGTGATAGCGGGGCCGCGCGCCCCCCAGGTCAGGCCGAACAGGATGCCGTGCAGCCAGAGCAGCACATGGTCGCCCGGCCCGGTGATGGCCAGCGCGCAGGCGCATCCGATGATCGAGATGCCATAGGCCAGGATCGCAGACCTCTCCCGCCCGATATGGTCGGACAGCGTGCCGGTCAGGATCACGCCTGGCAGGGCCAGGAAGCTCCCCGCCCCCAGCACCCCCGCGGCGTAGAGCGGGTCGAACCCCGCATCGACCGCGAAGGCGATCTGGTGGAGGGAGACGAGGAAGCTGCCGACGCTGGTCAGCATGTAGACCAGGAACAGCACCCAGAAGCGGCTTGTGCGCACCGCCGCCGCCAGCGTCCAGTGCGGGCCGGTCGCGGCCACCGGCGCTGGCGTGGCGCCCGAAGCAGCGGGCGGCTTGCGGCGGAACAGGGCGGCCAGCGGCAGGGTGACGGCGGCCAGCGCCGCGGCCTCCACCAGGGTGGCCATCCGCCAGCCGACGCCGCTGATCAGCATCTGCGCGACCGGGGCGGAGACGGCGCGGCCGAAGGCATTGGCGGATTGCAGGACGGAGATCGACATGCCCCGCCGCCCCGGGAAGAGCCCCGCCACCAGCGGCACGAAGACCAGCAGGCCGAGGCAATTGGCGCCCACCGTCATCACCACGCCATACAGCAGCACCACCTGCCACAGCGCGCCGGCCTGGGAGGTGCCTATGAGCCCGGTCAGCAGCAGGCCCGATCCCAGCAGCACCATGCGGGACGGCCCGATCCGGTCCACGAGGTAGCCGACCAGCGGCGAACTCAGCCCGGCGACCAGCTGTGCGACGGAATAGGCGAGGGAGGCCTCCGCCCGCGTCCAGCCGAATTCCGCTATGAAGGCCAGCAGGAAGACGGTGTAGGCATGCATCAGGCTGGCGCCGATGCTGAAGGCCAGGAAGGCGCCCCCCAGCATGATCCACGCGTGGTTCGTCGGCCGGTCGCGCGGGGCGGGGGGATGCATCGGCGGGGATGCTACGGGCACCCCGGCGCGGCGTGCAATTCAGCGGTACGGGTAGCCGCCCCGCGGCTGGCGCGGGTCGATCAGGATCTGCGGCTGGAAGGGCATGGGGGACATGCCCTGGTTCGGGATTGTCGGCGCGGCCAGCGCCTCGCCGCAGGAAGGCCGGAGGATCCCGCAATCCCAGCGATGGCCGGTGGGCACGCCGGTGATGGTGCCGCCGCGCTCATAGCGGCATTCGCAGAGCTTGCCGGACATGCAGGCGACGGTGCCGGCCCGCTGTGCCGTGCAGGCGGGCGGCTGCTGCGCCGCCGCTGGCAGGGACATGGCGAGGAGGACCAGCAGGACGGGCAGGGACCGGATCATGGACCGAATCTGGGCCGCAGGCGTGACCGGAGTGTTTACGGCCCGCGCAGCGCGTCGATGACTAGGCCCTCGGTCAGGATCTGCGGCAGCACCGCCGGCGCGGCGGCGCCGGGCGCCCAGAACAGATAGAGCGGCACGCCGTCCCGCCCCTGGTCGCGCAGCAGGGCGGTGATGGCGGGGTCGCCGCGGGTCCAGTCGGCCTTGAGGTAGGCGACGTTCCGCGCGGCGAAGGCCTCCCGCACCGCGGGGCCGCGCAGCGCCACGCGTTCATTCACCTGGCAGGTGATGCACCAGGCGGCGGTGGCGTTGACGAAGACGGGGCGGCCCTCGGCGCGGAGTTGCTCGACCCGGGCGGCGGACCAGGATTCGGCGCCCGGATCGGCGGCGGCGGCCGCGGCGGGGGCGGCGGACAGGCGCGGCAGCAGGGCGATGGCGACCACGACGGCGAGCCCCATGCCGATGGCGCCCGCGATCCGCCCGCGCCCGGCGCCGGCGCGCTGCGCAATGCCGAGGCCCCAGAGGCCGGCGGCCAGCACCACGGCGCCGCCCAGGCCGAACAGCACGCCATCCGGCCCCGCCTGCTGCGCCAGCACCCAGACCAGCCAGGCCGCCGCGCCATACATCGGGAAGGCCAGGCCCTGGCGCAGCCGCTCCATCCAGGCGCCGGGCCGGGGCAGCAGCCGCGCCAGCCCCGGGAAGACCCCGAGCAGCGCATAGGGCAGCGCCAGGCCAAGGCCGAGCGCCAGGAAGACCGCCATGGTCTGCTCGGGCGGCATCACCAGCGCGGCCCCCAGCGCCGCGGCCATGAAGGGCGCGGTGCAGGGCGTGGCGAGCAGCACCGCCAGACCGCCGGTCGCGAAGGCCCCGAGATGCCCGCCGCGCCCGGCCACCGCCTGCCCCGCGCCGACCGCGCCACCCATGGCGAAGACGCCCGACAGGTTCAGCCCGACCGCCAGCATCAGCCAGGCCATGGCGGCGACGAAGGCGGGTTCGGTGAACTGGAAGCCCCAGCCCGCGGCGCTGCCGCCGGCCCGGAGCGCGATCAGCGCGCCCCCGACCAGGGCAAAGCAGGTCAGGACGCCGGCGGTGTAGCTGGCGGCATGCAGCCGCACCTCCCGCGCCGCGCCGCCGGACAGCCGCGCCAGGCCGATGGCCTTCATGGCCAGCACGGGGAAGACGCAGGGCATCAGGTTGAGGATCAGCCCGCCGGCCAGCGCCAGCAGCATGGCGTGCCACAGCGCGAGACCGCCCGCGGCCTCCGCCGGCCCGCCCACGCCCGCCCCGACATCGAAGCCCGCGCGCTGCCCGCCGCCATCGCGCAGCACCACCGTGCCCTCCAGCGCCGCCGGAGTCGCGACCCCCTGGGCCAGGGTGAGGCCGATGGTCAGCGACCCGTCCCGCACCGTCACGGGCTGGGGGGCGGTGTTGTCCAGCACGCCGGGTTCCGCCGGGAAGAAGAAGGCGTCCTTCACGGCGGCGGGGCCGATGCCGGCGCCGGTGAGTGTCAGGCTCGCCCGGCCGGCGCCGGCCCCGGCCCGCGCCTGCCAGGGAGAGGGGCGGGAAAGGCGGGCCTCCGTCGCCTCGAACCACGGCGCCGCGATGGGGGAGGGCACGGCGCGGGGCGCGACCGGCAGGGTGAGGGTGAAGACCCCGTCCTCCGGGATGCAGACATCGGCGCAGACCAGCCAGGTCGCCTCCGCGCGGATCGCCAGCGAGTCGCCCGTGAAGCCCGCGGGGACGCTGACGGGCAGCGGCAGCAGGACCTCGTTCTTGTAGCCGTAATTCACGAGCGGGCCGTAGGGGATGCGGTCCGGCACCGGCCACTGGATGGGCCCCGCGGCAACGCCCTCCGGCAGCGTCAGCGTCACCTCGGGCGGCGCGCCCGCATCGCCGGCATTGCGCCAGTAGCTGTGCCAGCCCTCCGCCAGGCGAAGCCGCAGGCCGAGCCGGAAGGACTCGCCCGGCGCCACGGCGGCGACATCGGCGGCGAGGCTGACGGTGGCGCGGGGGGAACGCACGGGCGCGCTTTCCACCGCCTGCGCGGCCAAGGGCAGGGCAGCAAGGGTCAGGCCGAGGAGGAGGGCCGGGAGGCGCGACATGCGGGAGATGTAGCACGGACGGGGCGACGTGCAGCGCATCCGCGGATTGCGGGATGTAACCGTGTTGGGAGATCGGGGGGCGCTGCCCCCCGAAACCCCCCGCCAGGGGCGAGACGCCCCTGGACCGTCGGCAGTCAGCCGCGCTGGCCGGCGCAGGCGGCGGCGACCACGCGGCAGTTGGCCTGGGGGTCGCGGGAGCGGCATTCCGCCAGCGCCTGGCGCTCCGCCTGGTCCTGCCGCGGGCCGGCGCCGGCGGAGAGGCTGGTGATGACATAGGAATTGGGGTCGCTGCTGATGAAGAGCGCCCATTGGCTGCGTTTGTAGCCCTGCGCCACCGCGCCGCAGGCCTCCGTGAACTCGGCCAGCACGCGGCAGCCCGGGCCGGCGGTGGTGCAGGCCCGCTCCGCGCTGCGATGCGCGGCCAGGCGGTCCGCCTCCCCCACCACCATCCCGAAGGCCGCGGAAGGCGTGCGGGCACCGTAGATCACCCCATGGGTCGCGGCGGGGCGGGCCGGCCGAGCGATCGCCACAGGCTGCATGACGGCCCCGCGACCTGTCGCCTCCGCCGTACCCGGGGCCTGCTGGCTGCGGAGGTAGGAGACCGCCGCATCGCACCGCACCGCACAGGCCTGCGGCGCATTCGCCGCCGCGCCACCGGGGCGGGACGCGGCGGTCGCCAGGCATTCGGCGCGGCAGAGCGCGGCGGTGTCGCGATGCGGTCCCGGCGTCCGGCTGGATTGCTGGGAAGCCAGGGCGGGCAGGGCCATCAGGCAGAGGGCGGCGGCGAGAGAGGCGATACGCATCGGGGCTGGTCCTTGGGGCGCGGCGGGGCCGCCTTGTCGGGCGCCCTTGTGCCCCATCGCCGCGCCAGCAGGACTTCATCGCGTGCTTCAGGGTTGCGCCCCTGCTTCGCGCATCGCCGTTTCGTTTCGCGTGGCGCGGTGAATGTGACTTCTGTTTCGCGGGGCGTTACGCCACGCCGCCATGACCCTTCCTGACCTCCCCGTCACCGAGGCCCTGCCCCGCCTGGCCGAGGCGCTGCGCGCCGGCAGCAACGCCGTCCTCGTCGCGCCGCCGGGCGCGGGCAAGACGACGCTGGTGCCGATCGCGCTGATGGCGGAGCCCTGGGCCGAGGGCGGGAAGATCCTGGTGCTGGAACCCCGCCGCGTCGCCGCCCGCGCCGCCGCGCGCCGCATGGCGGACCTGATGGGGGAAGGCCAGCCCGGCGGCACCATCGGGCTCGCGACCCGGCTCGACCGGCTGGTCTCGGACCGCACGCGGGTGGAGGTGGTGACTGAAGGGCTGCTGGTGCGGCGCCTGCAATCCGACCCGGGCCTCGATGGCGTGGCCGCGGTGCTGTTCGACGAGGCGCATGAGCGGAACCTGGATACCGACCTGGCACTGGCCTTCTGCCTCGACCTGCAACGGGAATTAAGGCCGGAACTGCGGCTGCTGGCGATGTCGGCGACGCTCGATGTCGGGCGATTCGCGGCGCTGCTGGGCGAGTGCCCCGTGGTGGAGAGCCTCGGCCGCGCCTTCCCCGTGACGGTCGAGCACCGGATTCGGGACTTCCAGGACCCGCGCGATCTGCCGGAGGCCATGGCGAGCGCCATCCGGGCCGCGCTGGCGGACCATCCGGGCGACGTGCTGGCCTTCCTGCCGGGCTGGGGAGAGATCCGCCGCACGGCGGAGCGGCTTTCCGGCATCGCGGCGGAGGTGCTGCCCCTGCATGGGGAGATGCCGCCGGCCGAGCAGGACCGGGCGCTGAACCCCTCCGACCGCCGCAAGGTGGTGCTGGCGACCTCGATCGCGGAAACCTCGCTGACCGTGCCGGGGGTGCGGATCGTGGTGGATGGGGGGTTCCGGCGCACGCCGCGGCTCGACCCGGCCTCGGGCCTGGCGCGGCTCGTCACCACGCGGATCAGCCGTGCGGCGGCGGACCAGCGCGCCGGCCGCGCGGGGCGCACGGCGCCGGGGGTGGCGATCCGGCTGTGGACGGAGGCGCTGCATCGCGGCCTTCCCCTGCAGGACCGGCCGGAGATCCTGGAGGCGGAGCTGTCCGGCCTGGCGCTGGATTGCGCGGCCTGGGGGGCGGAGCCGGCGCAGCTTTCCTTCCCGGACCCGCCGCCGGCGGGCGCGCTGGCGGCGGGGCGGGCGCTGCTGCGGGACCTCGACGCGCTGGACGAGGAAGGCCGCATCACCGCCATGGGCCGCGCCATGGCGCGCATGGGCACGCATCCGCGCCTCGCGCGCATGCTGCTGGCCGCGGCGGATGAGGGGGAGAAGGCGCTGGCCGCGGACCTCGCCGCGCTGCTGGAGGAACGCGACCCGATCCGGGGGCGGGAGGCGCCGGCCGACATCAACCTGCGCCTCGAATTGCTGCATGGCGGCGACCACCGGGATGCCGACCGCGCCACCATCCACCGCATCGCCCGCGCCGCCGCGCTGCACCGGCGCCGCCTTCGCCTGCATGGCAATGCCCTGCCCGGCGGCGAGGCCGGGCCGTTGCTGGCCGCCGGCTTCCCGGACCGCATCGCGGCCAGGCGCGGCACGATGGAGGGCGCGTTCCGGCTGGCCTCCGGCCAGGGCGCGCGGCTGCCGGCGACGGATCGGCTCGGCCGCGCGCCCCTGCTCGCGGTGGCCGACCTGGAATTGCAGGGCACGGAGGCGCGCATCCGCATGGCGGCGCCGCTCGATCGCGCGGCACTGGAAGCGCGCTTCCCCGACCGGCTGCGCTGGCGGGAGGAGGCGGCCTTCGACGCCCGCGCCGGCGCCGTGCTGGCCCGGCGTCGCCTGACCTTCGGCCCGCTGGTGCTGGAGGAACACATCCTTGCGAGCCCGGACGCGGAAGCCGTGGCGAAGGCGCTGGCCGCCGCCATTGCCGAGCGCGGCTTCCGGGACCTCGACTGGACCGAGGCCGCGAAGCAGTGGCGCGCCCGGATCGGCTGGATGGCGCGGGTGGAGCCGGCCGAATGGCCGGATCTCTCGGACGCCGCGCTGGCGGCGACGGCGGCGGAGTGGCTGGCGCCGCATCTGCATGGCCGCACCAGGCTCAGCGAGGCCAAGGCGCTGGACCTGGTCTCCATCCTGCGGGGCATGGTCCCGCATGCGCAGGCCAGGCGGCTGGAGGCGGCGCTGCCCGCGCGGCTCGACCTGCCCGCCGGCCGCAGCGCGGCCATCGACTATGACCGGGAAACGCCCACGCTGGAGGCGCGGGCGCAGCATCTGTTCGGGGTGGCGTCGCTGCGGCCGCTGGCGGAGGGGCGGGTGAAGCTCAACGTCGCGCTGCTGTCGCCGGCCGGGCGGCCGGTGGCGGTGACGGCGGATCTGGCGGGGTTCTGGCGGGGCGGCTGGGCGGATGTGCGCAAGGACATGCGCGGCCGCTATCCGAAGCATCCCTGGCCGGAGGAGCCCTGGGCGGCGGCGCCCCCGCCACCGCGGGAGCCGCGCTGAGGACGTGGCGCGGCGGGGCGGAGGGACTATATCCGTGACAATTGCCGCCCTCCTTCCCTGATCCCGGAGCCCGCATGTCCCCGATGCTCAGCCGTCGTGCCCTGGCCGGCCTTGCCCTGGTTCCCGTCGTCGGCTGCGCCAGCCCGCCGGCGCAGGCGCAGCGCGGCGCACTGGCCGCGCTGCCGGATTTCGCGGACCTCGCGGAGCGCGTGCTGCCGGCGGTGGTGAACATCGCGGTCACGTCGGAGCAGCGGGGCGAGATCCCGCCGGAGCTGCGCGGCACGCCCTTCGAGCGCTATTTCCGCGACCGCTTCCGGGGCCGTGGCCAGCCGGTGTCCGGCGCCGGATCGGGCTTCATCATCGACCCGAGCGGGCTGGTGGTCACCAACAACCACGTCATCGGCAACGCGACGCGCGTCGTCGTCGCGCTGCAGAACGGGCAGGAATACCAGGCGCGGCTGGTGGGAGTGGACGACCTGACGGATCTCGCCTTGCTGCGCGTCGAGGCCCGTGGCGCGCTGCCCGCCGTGCCCTGGGGCAGTTCGGCGTCGCTGCGGGTCGGCAACTGGGTGCTGGCGGCCGGCAATCCCTTCGGGCTCGGCGGCTCCATCACCTCCGGCATCGTCTCGGCCCGGGGTCGGGAGATCGGGGCGGGGCCGTTCGACGACTTCATCCAGACCGATGCGCCGATCAACCCCGGTAATTCCGGCGGCCCGCTGTTCAACACGGCAGGCGAGGTGATCGGCATCAACACGGCCATCTACTCGCCCTCCGGCGCCTCCGCCGGCATCGGCTTCGCGGTGCCCTCCGACCTGGCCCGGGGCGTGATCGACCAGCTGCGGAGCAGCGGCCGGGTGGAACGCGGCTGGCTCGGCGTCTCCGTCCAGGACATGGGCGGGCCGGAGGAAGGGCCGCGGCGCGGGCCCGGCGCCGCCCCCGCCGCATCGCGCGGCGTGCTGGTGGCCGGCGTGGAGCGCGGCAGCCCGGCGGCCCGGGCGGGGCTGCGGCCGGGCGACCAGGTGCTGGCGATCAACGGCGACAAGGTGGAGACGTCCCGCGCCCTGGTGCGCGGCATCGCCGCCATCGCGCCGGGGCAGACCGTGCGGCTGTCCATCCTGCGGGAGGGGCGGCCGAGCGAACTGCCCGTGCAGGTCGGAAGGCGTCCGGCCCAGCCCCAGGGGTGAGTCGACGGGATGATTTGAACGCGGCCCGCGTCCCTGGCAGGCTACCATCGCCGGGATGAGAGGTGCCGCATGAGAATCCCCCGCCTGCTTGTTGCCCTGGCCGCGCTGGTCACCCTCAGCCTGCCCGCTGCCGCGCAGACCGCGATCCGCTGGCGGGCGGTCCTGGTCGCGGGCGATCCCAGCCTGCCCGTCTGGGACAATGCGACGCGGGCCATGGCGGAGCGGCTGACGGCGGCGAACATCGTGGTCCCGGGCCAGGTGACGCGGCTATCCGCCCGCCCGCAGGAAGCGGGGACCGGCGCCCGGCCGGGCGGGCTTCAGGCCGCGATCGAGGCCATCCAGGGCATGCGCCCGGCGGCCGGCGAGGGATGCCTCGTCTTCCTCACCATGCATGGCGCGCAGAATGCGGGGCTGGTCTTCGTGCCGGGCAACCAGGTGCTGACGCCGAACCTGCTCGACAAGGTGCTGCAACTCGGCTGCGGGGCCGCGCCGACGCTGGTCGTCGCCTCCGGCTGCTTCACCGGCGACTTCGCCACGGGGAACATGGCGCGGGACAACCGCGTGGTGCTGACGGCCGCGCGGCCGGACCGGTCCTCCTTCGGCTGCGGGGCGGGGTTCGAGCTGACGGTGTTCGATGACTGCCTGTTGCAATCGCTGGAGCAGGGCGGGCCCATGCTGGGCATCCGGGAGCGCACGCGGGCCTGCGTCAGCGCAGAGGAGACGCGGCGCCGCGTCTCGCCCCCGTCAGAGCCCGCCGCCCATCTCGGCGCCGCGATGAGGGCGCTGGCGCTGCCGCCGATGCCGGGCGCGTCCAGCCCCGCGCCCCCGGCGCCGCGACGTTCCAAGACGGGGTGACAGGGCTGTTAACCCCCTGCTTTCGGGGGCGTTGCCGCCTGTCCGGCCCGGGACTAGTGTCCCGATTCTCTGTGGATTGGTGCGATTGCCATGAGAATCCTTCTGGTGGAGGACGACGCCGAGGTGGCCCGCTTCGTGAAGAAGGGGCTGCAGGAGGCGGGGCATACGGTGGAACATGCGCCGAATGGCCGGGACGGGCTGTTCATGGCGGCCTCCGAGAGCTTCGACGTGCTCGTCCTGGACCGGATGCTGCCCGGCGGCGTCGATGGCGTGCGCCTGGTGGAGACGCTGCGCGGCCAGGGCAACCGCACCCCCGTGCTGTTCCTCTCCGCCCTCAACGCGGTCGATGAGCGGGTGAAGGGCCTCAAGGCCGGCGGCGACGACTATCTCACGAAGCCCTTCGCCTTTGCCGAGCTGCTGGCGCGGGTGGAGGCGCTGGGCCGCCGCCCGGCGGCGGAGGTGCCGACCACGCGGCTGAAGGTCGCGGACCTCGAGCTCGACCTGCTGTCCCGCACCGTCACACGCGGGGGCCGCAAGGTGGATGTGCAGCCGCGGGAATTCCGCCTGCTGGAGCACCTGATGCGCCATGCCGGCCAGGTGGTGACGCGCACCATGCTGCTGGAGAAGGTCTGGGACTACCATTTCGACCCGCAGACCAACGTGATCGACGTGCATGTCAGCCGCCTGCGCCACAAGCTGGACAAGGGCTTCGACAAGCCGCTGATCCACACCGTGCGCAACGCCGGCTACATGATCCGGGCCGAGGGCTGACCGGCACCGCGCGAGGGCCGGTGAGGTGACGCCAGGCAGCCCCGCCAACCTGCCGCTGATCGGGCTGCTGCGCAGCGCATCGGGCCGCTTCGCGCTGCTCTTCACCGCCATGTTCGCCGCGGCCGCCACGGCGGCGGCCGTGGTGCTGTGGTGGAACACCGCCGGCGCGCTGGACCGGCAGACCGATGCCGCGATCCGCGCCGATTCGACCGCGCTGGTGGAACGCCAGCGGGATGCCGGCCTGCCGGGGCTGGTCGGCGCCATCGAGGATCGCCTCGCCCTCGATGTGCAGAATGAAAGCCTCTACCTCCTGCTTTCGCCCGATCGGCGCGTGCTGGCCGGCAACCTTGCGGTCTGGCCGGCGGAGGCGAATGCCGATCCCCCCTGGATCCGCATGCCGCTGCTGCGCGACGGGACGGAGAGCGAGGCGCGCATGCTGCGCGTGGACCTGCCGGACCAGCACCGGCTGCTGGTCGGCCGCGATGTGGCGGAGAAGCTGCGGCTGCGGGGCCTGCTGAGCGAGGGCATCGCCTGGGCGGCTTCCTCCTCCGCCGCCATCGCGCTGCTGGGCGCCTGGCTGCTGCGGCGGTCGCTCGAGCGGCGCTTGATGCCGGTCTATGGCACGGCGGCGGCGATCGCGGCCGGCGACCTGTCCCGCCGCGTGCCGCTTTCCGACCGGCAGGACGAGTTCGACCGGCTGGGCATGACGATGAATGCCATGCTGGACCGCATCGCGACGCTGATGGAGGGCGTCCGGGGCGTCTCCGACGCCATCGCGCATGACCTCCGCACCCCCATCGCCCGGGCACGGGCGAAGCTGGAGGAGGCGCTGGGCGACGCGACGGATGAGGAGGCGCTGCGCGCCGCGGTGGAGCAGGGGATCGCGGACCTCGATGGCATCGCGCGCGTCTTCAAGGCGGTGCTGCGCATCGCGGAGGTCGAGGCCGGCGCCCGGCGCGCCGCCTTCGCGCCGGTGGACATGGCGCCGAGCCTGGCCGATGCCGCCGATCTCTACGGCGCGGCGGCGGAGGCGCGGGAGCAGGTGCTGGCGGTCGAGTTGCCGGAGGCGCTGAACCTGGTGGGCGACCGCGACCTGCTGCTGCAGGCCGTGGCCAACCTGCTCGACAATGCCTTGAAGTTCACGCCGGATGGCGGCCGCGTCGCGCTCTCCGCCCGCGTCATGGAGGGGATGGTGGAGATCGCCGTGGCGGATGACGGGCCCGGCCTGGCGCCGGAGGATCGCGCGCGGGCCGGGGAGCGATTCTTCCGGGCCGACACCTCCCGCAACACGCCGGGTTCGGGGCTCGGCCTGTCGCTGGTGCGGGCGGTGGTGGCGTTGCATGGGGGCGATGTGCTGCTGGAGGATACGGCGCCGGGGCGCGACCCGCCGGGGCTGACCGTGCGGCTACGCCTGCCGGCGTGAGGCCATCCGACCTCCAGCATCCATGGTCTACCGCATGACGCCGCTTTCACGGGCAGGCCACGGCGTGGGGCGGGTGGGGTTTGGCATCATGCGGCCATGCGCCTGCCGTCGCTTCTCTTTGGTGTCGCCCTTGCCGCCCCGGCCATCGCCGACCAGCCGCTGCGCGTCACCACCGACAGCCCCGAATATTGCGGGCTTCTCGCCGCCCGGCTCACGGCGCAGCCGGCGGCGGATGCCCAGGCCATGGCGCTGGCGGCGGAGGGGCTGCGGCTTTGCGACAGCGGCCATTTCCGCACCGGCATCGCCAAGCTGCGGCGCGCGATCCGCGCTGCCCATCCCCCGGGGGGATAGGGCGGGGCTCACCGCATGATGTGGTGGCGCCCCGCGGTCGCGGGCTGGGGGGCGATCTGCGCCAGCATCGGGCTCGCGCGCTTCGCCTATGTGCCGCTGTTCCCGGCCATGGTCGCGGCCGGCTGGGTGGATGGCGGCGGCGGCGGGCTGCTCGGCGCGGCCAATCTCGCGGGCTATCTCGGCGGCGTCATGGCGGGGCGGGGGCTGGCACGGCGCCTCGGCGTGCCGCGGCCGCTGGATGCCGGCATGGCGCTGGCGGCCCTGTCCTTCGCCGCCTGTGCCTTCCAGGGCGGGCTCGCCTGGTTCTGCCTCTGGCGGGCGCTGGCGGGAGTGGCGGGGGGCTTCCTGATGGCCCTGTCCGGTCCCTCGGTCCAGGCCAGCGTGCCGCCGGAGGCGAGGGGCCTGGCGGGCGGCGTGGTGATGGCCGGGGCCGGCACGGGGGTGATGCTGGCGGGGCTGCTGGTGCCACTGCTGCTGGGCGGCGGGCTGGCGCTGGCGTGGCTTGGCCTGTCGCTCGCGGTGCTGGCGATCTGGCTGGTGGTCCGGCCCTGGTGGCCCGATCCCGCCGCCGTGCCCGCGCCGGCGGAGGGGGAGGCGGTGCCGCGGGCGCTGCGCCTGCTGCTGGCCTATGGCCTCTCCGGCGCCGGGATGGTGGCGCCGATGGTCTATCTGGCGGACCTCGCCGTGCGGGGGCGGGGGCTGGCCGTCACGGCGGGCAGCCTGGTCTGGGTGCTGTTCGGCGCGGGGGCCATGGCCGGCACCCTGCTGGGCGGCCGGATCGCGGGGCGTATCGGCGGGCGCCGCGCGCTGCCGGCCTGGATGGTGGTGCAGGTGGCGGCGCTGTCGGCCGCGCTGGTGCCGTGGTGGCCGGCGCTGCTGCTGGCCGCGCCGCTCGGCGGCTTCGCCGGCGTCGGCGCCACGGCGGTGACGCTGGTGGCGGCGCGGGAGGTGGCGGGCGTGCAGGCTTCCGTGGTGTGGGTGCGGGCGACGGCGGGCTATGCGATCGCCCAGGCCGGCACGGCCTTCGCGCTGGCGGCGGTCTTCGCGGCCACGGGCGACAGCCATGCCGCCGTCTTCGCCGCGGGCCTCGCCCTGTCGGCGGCCGCGCTGGTCGTGGCCTGGCATGGCCGGGCAGGCTGACAAAAAGAAGCCGGAGCTTCCAGGGGAAGCTCCGGCCAGTTGATGGGCGCCGGCAAGATCGGGGGGAAGCGGCCGGCACCCGGGAGGGAGAGACGGGCTGCAAGATCGGCAACCCGAGGGTGTTATCGCGCGACGAGGTTTCCCGATCCTTTCCGGGCGCCCAACTTTTCGCTTCCGGCCATCGAATCCGCGTGAGGAGGGGGAAGCTGGCGGAACGCCGGCTTTGGGGTAAGGGAGGATCGGACCACGCCGGGACGGGACACAGCATGACGACGCCGCGGAACCTGCCGCTCGAGGGGCTCAAGGTGGTGGAACTCGGCCACTACATTGCCGGGCCCTTCGCGACCCGGCTGCTGGCCGACCTCGGTGCGGAGGTCATCAAGGTGGAGCCGCCGGAGGGCGACCCGATCCGCGGCTGGGGCAGCCGGCACAATGGCCATCCCGTCTGGTTCAGCATCCACGGCCGCAACAAGCTCTCCGTCACGCTCGACCTGAAGAAGCCGGAGGGGCGGGAGCGCCTGCGGAAGCTGTGTGCGCGCGCCGATGCGCTGGTGGAGAATTTCCGGCCCGGCTACCTGGAGCGCATCGGGCTGGGGCCGGAGGTGCTGCACCAGGCGAATCCGCGGCTGATCATCGCCCGCGTCTCCGGCTACGGGCAGGACGGTCCCTATCGCGACAAGCCCGCCTTCGGCGCGATCGGGGAGGCGATGGGCGGCCTGCGGCACCTGACGGCGACGCCGGGTGTCACGGAGCATGCGCCGCCGCGCTGCGGGGTTTCGATCAGCGACGACCTCGCCGGGATGTATGCGGCGCTGGCGGTGGCCTCGGCCTGCTGGGGCGTGAAGGGCGATCCGGCGGCGAAGGGGCGGGTGATCGATGTCGATCTCGTCTCCTCCGTCTTCTCGCTGATGGAGGGGATGCTGCCGGAATACGGGCTGACGGGGGCGATAAGGCAGCCCGCGGGATCGGCGATCCTGACCGCGGCGCCGACCAACACCTATCTCTGCGCGGACGGGAAATGGCTCTGCGTGGCGGGCAATTCGGACCTGATCTACCACCGGCTGATGACGCTGATCGGGCGGGAGGATCTGCGCGACGATCCGCGCATGGCCGACAATCGCGGCCGCTGCGCGAATGCGAAGGAACTCGATGCCGCCATCGGCGCCTGGACCCGGACCCTGCCGGCGGCGGAGGCGCAGGAGAGGCTGGAGGCGGTGGATGTACCGTGCTCCCGCCTCTACGACATGCGCGACTGCGCGGAGGACCCGCATTTCCGCGCCCGGCAGACGGTGATGGAGGTGGCGGACCCGGTGGTGGGGGAGACGCTGCTGCACCCCGCCGCGCCCTTCCGCTTCGATGGCATCGCGCCGCGCGAGATGGTGCGCTGGACGGGGCCGGAAGTGGGCGCGCACAACGACCATGTATTCCGCGAATTGCTGGGAGAGGGATGACGCCATGGACGCCGTGATTTCCGAGGTCGCGCCGCGCGACGGGCTGCAATCCATCGGCCCCTTCGTGGCGACCGAGACCAAGATCGAGCTGGTGCGGAAGCTCCACGCCGCCGGGCTTCGGCGGATGGAGGTCGGCAGCTTCGTCAACCCGAAGGCCGTGCCGCAGATGGCGGATACCGCGGCCGTGCTGAAGGCGGCACTCGAACTGCCGGGGCTGGAGAGCACGGTGCTGGCGCCGAACCGCAAGGGCTTCGAGATGGCGCGGGACGCGGGGGCGCATCGCGTCGGCGTCTTCATGTCCGTCACGGAAAGCCACAACAAGGCGAATGTGAACCGGACGCGGGAGGAGAGTTTCGCCGACCTCTCCGGCATCGTGCGGGATGCGGTCGCGTCCGGCATGAAGGTGCGGTTCAACCTCTCCTGCGCCTTCCATTGCCCCTTCGAGGGCGTGGTGCCGGAGCGCGATGCGCTGGACTGGGTGGAGCGCGTGGTGGCGCTCGACCCCACCATCGAGATCGCGATCTGCGACACCACCGGCAATGCGGCGCCGGACCAAGTGGGGCGCGTCTTCGACCATGCGATCCGGTCCTGGCCCGGCGCAGACGGCAAGCCGCGCATGGCCTTTCATGGCCACGACACCTACGGCATGGGGGTGGCGAACTGCGCGGCGGCGTGGGAGGCGGGGTGCCGGGTGATCGACAGCGCGGCGGGGGGCCTGGGCGGCTGCCCCTTCGCGCCGGGGGCGACGGGCAATGTGGCGACGGAGGACGTGGCCTGGCTGATGCGGCGCATGGGTGTCGCCACGGGGATCGACTGGGCGAAGCTGCTGCAGGCCGCGGACTATGCCGCCGCCATCCCGGGCGCGCTGCCGGGCGGGCGGATGCGGGCGGTGCCGGCGGCGCGCGCGGCGTAATGGCGCCCTGGCCATGGCCTGGACGCTGCACTGGCTGACCGCTGCCGGGGATCTCGGCGATTGGCGCCTGGCCATTGAGCGGGAGGTGGAGGCGGCGAAGGCAGCCGTGGCCGGCGTGCTGCCCCTCCGGCCCCTCGACATCCTGGTGCAGCGCGTAAAAGGCGCGGTGATCCCGGAGATCGGCATGGTCGGGCAGGCCTACCGCAAGGACCTCTGCTCGGTGACGCTGGATCCGGAGAATGCGGCTTTCAGCGATGCGCTGGCTACGGGGGCCCTGTGCCGGACCGTGGTGCATGAGGTGAACCACTGCCTGCGCATGGGCGGCCCTGGCTATGGCCGGACATTGGGGGAGGCGCTGGTGAGCGAGGGCCTGGCCGGCCATTTCACCGCCCGCCTCTGCCGCAACCCGCCGGAACCCTGGGAATGCGCGGTGCCGCCCGAGGTGCTGCGCGCCCATCGCCCCGACGACGCCATGCTCGCCGATCCCGGCTATGACCACGCCAGCTGGTTCTTCGGCCGCGGCGGTCAGCGGCCGCGCTGGCTGGGCTACACGATGGGCTACGCCATCGTGGCGGAGTGGCTGGCGGCCACCCCCGCGGCGGATGCGCGGGCGCTGGTGGACGTTCCGGCGGCCGAGGTGCTTGCCGCCGCCTGGCCGACCTGACATCGCCGTGGCGCCGCCGTGATTGCGGCGCTAGAACAAGCGCATGCGCGCCGTCCTTGCCATGCTGCTGCTGCTCGGCCTGGCCGCCTGCGGGTCCACCCGCCAGGCCGGCCAGCCGCCGCTGGCGCCGCATCGCGCCGACCTCGGGGAGCCCATCTCCTGCGTGCCCTATGCCCGCGCCCGGTCCGGCATCAGCCTGGCTGGCGATGCCTGGCAGTGGTGGGACGCGGCGGCCGGGCGGTATGAGCGCGGACGGGCGCCCCAGCCGGGCAGCGTGCTCGTCATCAACCGCACCGCCCGCATGCCATCGGGCCATGTCGCCGTCGTCTCCCGCGTGCTGAACAGCCGGGAGGTGCTGGTGGACCATGCCAACTGGGCGTCGGGTGCCGCGCGCGGGCGCATCGCGACCGACCAGCGCGTGGTCGATGTCTCGCCGCGCAATGACTGGTCGCTGGTCCGCGTCTGGTATCCCCGGATCAACGACCTTGGCACCACCGCCTTCCCGGCGCGCGGCTTCGTGCATTCGCGGATGGCGATGGCGGGTCGATGAGGCCGCTCCGCGGCGGGTCGCTGAGGCCGCTCCGCGGCGGGGCGCTGACAGCGCGCGCGCGGCAAGGCATTCTCCGCCGCAATGTCCAGGGAGGATTCCTCATGCGCCTGACCCGCCGCGGCCTCGTCGCCACCACTGCCGCCCTGGCCGCCGCGCCGCGATGGTCGGCCGCCCAGGCCGCCTGGCCGGACCGGCCGGTGCGCGTCATCGTCTCCTTCCCCGGGGGCTCCACGCCGGACATGGCGGCGCGCGCCGTCACCGGCCATTTCGCGACCGCCTTCGGCCAGCCCTTCGTGGTGGACAACCGCGCCGGCGGCGGCGGCGCGATCGGGACGGAGGCGGTGGCCCGCGCGACGGATGGCCACACCATCGGCGTCACCATCGGCGGGCCGGGCAGCACGGCCAAGGTGCTCAACCCCGCGCTGGGCTACGACCCCGCGACCGACCTCGCCCCCATCTCGCTGCTCGCGCGGCTGCCCTTCGTGCTGGTGGTGCATCCCTCCGTCCCGGCGCGCACGGTGAAGGAGCTGTTCGACCATGCCCGCGCCAATCCGGGCGTGCTGAACTACGGCTCCACCGGCCCCGGCACGCTCTCCCACCTCGCGACGGAGGACCTGGCGGCGGCGGAGCGGTTCCAGGCGGTGCATGTCTCCTACCGCGGCGTGGCGCAGGCGGTGCTGGACCTGGTGGCGGGCCGCATCCAGGTCTTCATGGCGCCGCTCGCCGGCGTGGCGGGCCAGGTGCGGGAGGGAACGCTGCGGGCGCTCGCGGTCACCGGCCCCGCCCGCATCCCCCAGCTGCCGGAGGTGCCGACGCTGCGCGAGGCCGGCGCGCCCGGGGAGCCGGTGGTGGCCTGGATCGGCCTGTTCGGCCCGGCCGGCATGCCCGCCGACCGCATCGCGCGCCTCGCGACCGAAGCCCGCGTCGCGCTGCAGAACCCCGAGCAGCGCCGCATCCTGGAAGCGGCGGGGTTCGAGCCCGTGGGCAGCAGCCCGGCCGATTTCGCCGCGCTGCAGAAGGCGGAAATCGAGCGCTGGGGCGGGCTGATCCGCCGGCTCGGCGTGCGGCCGGAGAGCTGATACCGCCGCGCACATGTCGTGACCTGCGGCCGACACTGTCGGCCGAGGCCGCGAATGCGGCCCGCCGCTTATGCGGCGAAGCCAAGCGGCCGGAGGGCCGCGCCGGCGCTTGAGGGCGGAAATGCGTCAGCATTTCTGCAAATCGGTATGACGCCTTCCAGGCTGCGTTCGCCTGCACGCCTATGGCGCCACTACAGCCCCATCAGGTGCAGGTAGCGCGGCAGGGCGCGGTCCCAGGTGAAGTCGGACCGCACCCGCACCGCGGCGGCCGCGCCCATCGCCTTCAGCCTGTCCGGTGCCGCCAGCAGGGCGGCGATCGCGGCTTCCACCGCGGCGGGGTCGGCACCATCGCAGAGTGACCCGGTCACGCCATCCTCGATGGCATCCGCGGCGCCGCCCTCGATTCCCGCCAGGGATGGCAGGCCGTGCCAGGCGGCTTCGAGATAGACGAGGCCGAAGCCCTCCACCGAGTTGCCCTCTCGCCGCGTCGGCATGACGAAGAGGTCGGCGGCGTGGAACAACGCGGCCTTCATCGCCTCATCGATCCGGCCGAGCCACTGGACCCGCTCGGCCACGCCAAGTTCGCCGGCCAGCGTCTGCAGGCGCGGGAGGTCCGAGCCGTCGCCGGCGATGAGGTAGCGGAGGCCGGGATGCCGGGCCGCGAGGCCGGGCAGGGAGCGCAGCACCGCATCGACGCCCTTGCGTGGTTCCAGGCGCCCGATCGTCAGCAGGACGGGGCCAGTGCCCTCGATCGCGCCCTGCACGCGGGCGAGATCGGCGTGCCCGGGCATGGGTTGCGGCGGGATCGGCAGGCCGACGGGCACGCAGGCATCGGGCTGCGCCAGGAAGGGCCGGACCCGGTCCGCGGTGTAGCGGGAATTGGGGGCAACCGCGGTGGCGCGGGCCAGCGCCGCGCGGATGCGGCTGGCCTTGCGGGCCGTGGGTGCGGCCGGAAACTCCATGCCATGCGCCAGCGCCAGGACCGGCGCCTTGCTGTCCGGTAATGTTTCGATGCTCTTCCAGCTGTCGCAGAGGATGGCGAGCGGTGGCTGGCGCCGCATGGCGCGTGCGATGGCCAGGCGCTTGACGATGCGGCGGAGCGGCCGAGGGCCGCCGAAGCGATGGAGCGCGAAGTCGCCATCGGCGACCTCCGGGCCGTCACCGCGGATGCGATCGGCAAACACCTCGATCCGGTGCCCGGCCGCGACCAGCGCCTGGGCGAAGGATCCCATCAGGTTCTGGATGCCGCCGGTATCCGGGGGGAAGTTCTGGGTGACGAGCAGGATCGGTGCCGGTGGCATGACGTGCGCTTAATCGTTTCGCGCGATTAAATGAAATAACATCCATGTTAGGGGGCTCAGGCCGCCATGGCCGTTGCGATGGTCTCCGCCACGCGACGGCCGAATTCGGTGACGAAGACGCGGCGGATGGCCTGCGCGGCGCGCACCAGGACGGTATTGTGCCGCGTCTCGTCGTCATCGGCGAACCAGACGATGAAGCTGTCGTCGCGGCCGCGCTTCAGGATGTCGGCAGGTCCGAGCAGCGGCCGCAGCGCATCCTCCACCAGCGTGGTCGCGCGCTGGGCGATGCGGGGCCAGTCATCCGGCAGGGCGTCGCGGTAGCGATGCAGGCTGATGGTGCGCACCTGCGCCGCCGTCGCTTCCGCCGTGCTGCGGCGGGCGCCGCTGACCGGCGTCAGCGTCAGGACCCGCACCTGGCGGTCGCTGGCGCCGTTCAGGATCGCCGCGTGCTTGATGGCGGTGAAGCGCGTGCCGTCCTTCGCGATGGCGGTGATTTCCATCTGGAAGGGCTTGCCATCCAGCATCTGCTGCGCGCGGGCCGCCTTCACCGCGCCGGCGGGGTCGGGCGGCAGCAGGGCGTCGATGTGCAGGCCCTGGAGGTTGGCGGCGCCGTAGCCCAGCGCTTTCTGGAAGGCGGCGTTGGCCAGCAGGATGAAGCCGTCCTGCCGCACCACCACGACGGGCAGGCTGAGATGCATGAAGACGGAGGCGAGCATGCGCTGCGCTTCCGTCCTGCGCATCACCTCGCGCCGCGCCTCGGTCAGTTCGCTGACATTCTGCAGCACTGCCATGAAGGTGGCGGCGTTGATCTTGCTGACGTCGAGCATCAGGGTCGCGCGTGCCGCGTCCACGCTGATCGTCACCTGGTCCAGGATGCGGCCCGCGGGTTCGCCAAAGCGCCGCACATGGTCGCGCAGATCGGGCGCCGCGCTGCCCAGCAGCGCGAAGAGATTGGTCATCCCGCCATCGCGCGACAGCGGCATCAGCAGCGTCGCGGCGGCGGGGTTCGCCATCTCGATCGTGCCGTCCGGGCCGAACTTCACGATGCCGATCGGCACCAGATAGAGGAACTCGATCAGGGTCTCATAGCTGGCGTCTGCCGGCTCGAGGGGCGCCTGCATGCTCAGACGCGCCTCTCGATGGCCAGGTACATGCGGGGCCGGTCTGCCCGGCGGAGCAGGCGGAGCTTCACCTTGCGCGGCGCCATGCGCAGCGTGAGGACATAGTCCACGACGGCGTCGAGGTCGGGCTCCGTCGCGTAGCGGTGGGCGACCATGAAGTTGTTCATGCAGGGCGCGACGGTGTCGAAGAAGTCCCGGCCGAGCACGCGGTCCTGGCTCAGCCCGCTGAGGCGCGATTCGGTCGCGCCGTAATGCACCACCCGCCCGTCGGCGGAGAGGGTGATGACGCCGAAGGGCAGGGCATCGATGGCCGCCGGGGCGGCCGTTTCCAGCCAGTCGAACAGGTCGGGGTCGAAGGCGGTGGGCGACGCGTCCGTCGGGGCGGCCCCGGCCGTCGTGTCGATCGCATCGCTCATGGTCCCTCCGTCCTCGTCCACCGCGCCTTCCTGGCCCGGCGGGGATACGGCGGGACGGGTGACCATTCGCTTAAGCGCGGGGGCGCCTGGAACGCCGAAGGGCTGGCCGGCATCACTGCCGGCCAGCCCCCCTCAAGCCACCGGGACGTGTCCCGGGCGGGCCGCGGTCAGGCGGCGGTGGCCGGCGGTTCGCCCCGGGTCTTCCACAGGCTGTAAAAGATGCCGCCCGCGATCAGCGCCATGGTGACGCCGAGCGAGATGGCCGGGTCGAGCTTGCCCACGAGCTGGTTCCAGAAGATCTTCCCGCCGATGAAGACCAGGACCAGTGCCAGCGCATACTTCAGGTAGTGGAAGCGGTGCACCATGGCGGCCAGCGCGAAGTATAGCGCGCGGAGGCCGAGGATCGCCATGATGTTCGCGGTATAGACCACGAAGGTGTCGGTGGTGATGGCGAAGATCGCCGGCACGCTGTCCACCGCGAAGATCAGGTCGGCAATGTTGATGACGACCAGCGCCAGGAACAGCGGCGTCGCCCACACCACCACCTTGCCGCCCTTCGTGGCGTCCGGCTTGCGGACGAAGAACTTCTCGCCATGCAGCTCGTCCGTCACCCGCATGTGCTTCTTGAAGAAGCGCACCACCGGGTTCTTGGACACGTCCGTGTCGCCTTCCGGCACCACCAGCATCTTGATGCCGGTTCCGATCAGGAAGAGGCCGAAGACGTAGAGGATCCAGCTGTATTCCTGCACCAGCGCCGCGCCGACGCCGATCATGACACCGCGCAGCACGATGACCGCGATGATGCCCCAGACCAGGGCGCGGTACTGGTACTTCCGCGGGATGGCGAAGAAGCCGAAGATCAGGCTGATGACGAAGACGTTGTCGATGGACAGCGCCTTCTCGATGAAGAAGCCGGTGAAGTAGGTGATGCCGGCGTGGCTGCCATCCTCGGTCGTGATGGTGCCGTTGTCATAGGCCCACCAGATGGCGGCGCCGTAGAGCATGGCGAAGCCGATGTAGAAGGCGGAAAGCCAGAGGCTTTCCGAGATCCCCATCTCCTTGTCCTCCTTGTGCAGCACGCCGAGGTCGAAGGCGAGCAGCAGGAAGACGATCGAGAAGAAGCCGGCCCACATCCAGACCGGTTTTCCGATCCATTCGGCGAAGAGGAATTCCATACAAGGTTGCTCCGGGCCACCCGGGCCCGCCAGGGGCGGACGCAGGGCATGGTTGGGGTGTCCCGGCACGGACACGATCCGGGCCGGGTCGTGTGTGGTCTCTCTGACGATCCGACATCGCGGCGGGCGCGGCCCTGCCTCGCGGCACGGCACGCCCAGACGCCAGAGGGGCCCGGATCAGCGGCCGATCTAGGGAATGCGTTACGTATATGCAATCCCCCATCCACAAAATTTCGGAGCCGATCGCTGGCATCCGGCTGCCTGACACGCACCCTTCATCGATGATGGCAGCGAAACGTTAAAAAAGAGCCGTCCAGGAACGAGAGTTCGTTCCAGAAAATAAACCAACGTGTCTGGTGCTCACGATTTTTTCATGCAGACATGCTGCCGGGCTGGCCACTGCCCCTGCCGCGGCCGCCCTCAGAATGAAGGCCGCCCCGGATGCAACTCGACCAGACCGATATCGACTTCCTGCTCGCCCAGCTGCGCGCCCCCCGCTTCCCCGATTCGCCCTTGGACAATGCGGGGGTGCGGGACCCCTCCGGCGCCAACAACAACCTGATCCCGGGCCAGGGCCTGTTCGGTGCGTCCGGCCAGCCCTTCGACCGGCTGACGACGCCCACCTATGTCGAGGTGCAGAGCCTGGCGGCCGGGCAGCTCGGCCCGGGCATGCCCGCGACCACGACCTATTCCAGCAATGCGCCGAACGCCGTGATCGTCGATGCCGCGCCGCGGCAGATCAGCAACCTGGTGGCGGACCAGGCGCAGCTCAGCACCGACCCGTCCGACCCGCTGGGCTTCAAGGCGAACCTGGCGCCGGTCTATGACCGCGCCATCAACCCGCTGCCGGACAGCGCGGTCTTCGGCTTCTTCGGCCAGTTCTTCGACCATGGGCTCGACCTGGTCCATAAGGGCGCCAACGGCGTGGTCTTCGTGCCCCTTGCGCCGAACGACCCCCTCTACGTCCCCGGCGGCAACGCCAACTTCATGGTCGTCTCCCGCGCCAACTTCACGATCGATCCCGCGACCGGGGAGCGGGTCTACGTCAACACTGTCTCCCCCTTCATCGACCAGAACCAGACCTACGGGTCGCACCCCGTCACCACCGCGCTGCTGCGGGAATACGATGCCAATGGCGTGGCGACCGGCCGCCTGGTGAGCGGCGCGGGCGGCGGCATGGCCACCTGGGCCGATGTGAAGGCCAATGCCGCGCGAATCGGCATCACGCTGACCGACATGGATGTGCTGGACATCCCCCAGCTCGCGCTCAACCTGGATGGCACGGTGGCGCTGACGCCGGGGCCGGGCGGGCGCATGGTGGCGACCGTGGTCACCAACCCCGCGACGGGCGCCGTGCTGCGCACCGGGCAGGCCTTCCTGGACGACATCGCCCGTGGCGCCACGCCGAATGCGGCCGGCACCTATGACGCCGCGTTGCTGGACAAGCACTACATCGCCGGCGACGGGCGGGTGAACGAGAATTTCGGCCTGACCGCCATCCACCACGTCTTCCATGGCGAGCACAACCGGGTGGTGGAGGAGATCAAGGCCCTTGTCGCCGCCCGCACCGCCGCCGACCCCACCTTTGCCCCCTGGAGCGGGGAGATGCTGTTCCAGGCGGCCAAGATCGTGACGGAGATGCAGTACCAGCATCTCGTCTTCGACGAGTTCGCCCGCCGCGTCAGCCCGAATGTCGATGAATTCGCGACCTATGACATCGAGCTGAACCCGAACATCTCCATCGAATTCGCCCATGCGGTCTACCGCTTCGGCCATTCGATGATGGGCGAGACGCTGGACCTGATCGACCCGGCGACGGGCGCGAAGTCGGAGGTCAGCCTGATCTCCGCCTTCCTCAACCCGACCGCCTATGCCGCGAAGATCGCGGCCGCGGGCGGCAATGGCGATGCCGCGGCGGCGGCCATCATCCTCGGCATGTCGCGCCAGGTCGGCAACATGATCGACGAATTCACCACCAATGCGCTGCGCAACTCCCTGCTCGGCCTGCCGCTCGACCTGCCTGCCATCAACATCACCCGGGGCCGGGAGATGGGGATCGGCAGCCTCAACCAGGTGCGGGCCGAACTCCATGCCCAGACCGGTCTCGCCTCCCTCAAGCCCTATGAGAGCTGGGCCGATTTCGGCGACAACCTGCTGCATCCCGAAAGCCTGGTGAACTTCGTCGCTGCCTATGCCTTCCGCAACGCCGCCGATCCGCGCCAGGCGGCGCGGGATGCGTTGGCCAGCCAGGCGTTCCGGGAGAATACGCTGGCGGCGGGGGATCCGCTGGCCGCCGCCGCCAATGCCTTCAACGACATCGACCTGTGGCTGGGTGGCCTGGCGGAGAAGAAGGTCGTCACCGGCGGCATCACCGGCCGGCTCGGCGCCACCTTCGACTTCATCTTCGCCCAGCAGATGGTGGACCTGCAGAATGGCGACCGCTTCTACTACCTGGACCGCCTGGCCGGCACCAACCTGCTGGTGCAGATCGAGGGTCAGCGCTTCAGCGACATCATCGAGCGCAACACCGGCCTCACCACCCTCTATGCCGACATCTTCTCGGCGCCCGATGCGGTGCTGAGCCTGGACGATCCCTCCGGCTTCTCCGCCAGCCCCGGCGCGCGCTTCGATGGCCGCGGCATCTTCCGCGCCGGCGCGATGAGCGAGGTGATCATCGGCCGCGCCGGCAACGACACCATCGTGGCCAATGGCGGCAATGACGACGTCTCGGGCCTCGGCGGCGATGACCGCATCGATGGCAGCGCGGGCAACGACTTCCTCGATGGCGGGGAGGGCAACGACACCATCGTGGACCAGGATGGCGATGACTTCGCCCGTGGCGGCGCTGGCAATGACAGCATCTCGCTTGGCCTCGGCGATGACGTTGCCTTTGCCGGTGATGGCAACGACACGGTGCGCGGCGGCAGCGGCATCGACGACCTGAACGGGGAGGCGGGGAATGACCGCCTGTTCGGCGACGGCAATGACGACGTGATGACGGGTGGCGACGGCAACGACTACCTGGATGGCGGGATCGGCGCGGATGGGCTGGACGGCGATGCCGGCAACGACACGCTTGTCGGCGGCGCCGGGCCGGACGACCTGAACGGCCTGGATGGCGACGACCTGCTGCTGCCCGGCGACATCGGCTTCAACAACGTCATCGATGGCGGCCTCGGCTTCGACATCGTGTCCTATGAGAAGGCGGTCTATCGCGTCCTCGTGGACCTGAACCTGGATGCCGTGCCGGCCCCGCCACCCGGCGGCAATGCCCCCGACACCTATATCGACGTGGAGGGCGCGATCGGCTCCGGCTTCGCCGATACGCTGATCGGCAATTCCGGCGGGCTGGTGGCCGGCAACTGGCTGCGCGGCATGGCGGGGAACGACGTCGTCACCGGTGGCGCGGGCGCCGATACGCTGGATGGCGGGCTGGGCGCCGACACCATGACGGGCGGCGCGGGCAACACCCTCTATGTGGTGGATGACCTGATGGACCGCGTCTCCGAAGGCGTGGCGCCGGGCGGGGCGGATACCGTCAGCGCCTCCGTCAGCTACACCCTGGGCGCGGGGCTGGAGGCGCTGCTGCTGACCGGCAGCGCGGACCTGACCGGCACGGGCAACGCGCTGGCCAACACCATCACCGGCAATGCGGGCGCCAATACGCTCGATGGCCTGGCCGGCGCTGATACGCTGATCGGCGGGCGGGGCAGCGACCTCTACCTGGTCCAGGGCATCACGGATGTGGTGATCGAACTGCCGGGGCAGGGGGCCGACACCGTCTCCTCCTCCGGCAGCTTCATCCTGTGGGACGGGGTGGAGACGCTGGTGCTGACCGGCACCGGCAATACGAGTGCCGAGGGCAACGACCTCGCCAATGTCATCCTCGGCAATGCCGGCAACAACCTGATCCAGGGCTGGGCGGGGGCCGATACCATCGATGGCGGGGCCGGCGCCGACACCATGCTGGGCGGCACCAGCGGGGACCTGTTCTACGTCGACAACAATGGCGATGTGGTGGTGGAACTGGCCGGTGGCGGGTCGGATACCGTCATCTCCAGCGCCGCCAGCTCGACCATGTCCGCCTCCATCAACGAACTGATCCTGGCCGGCAGCGGCAACATCGCCGGCATCGGCAACGCGGAGGGCAACCTGATCCGCGGCAATGCCGGCAACAACCTGCTGGATGGCGGGACGGGCGCGGATACGCTGGTCGGCGGCGCGGGCAACGACACCTATGTCGTGGACAACGCCCTCGACCTGGTGGTGGAGGAGGCGGGTGGCGGCGCCGATCTGGTGCAGTCAGCCGTCGCCTATGTCCTTGGCGCCAATGTCGAGAACCTGGTCCTGACCGGCACCCGTGCCATCAGCGGCACGGGCAATGAGGGTGACAACCGCATCACCGGCAATGGCGCCGCCAACGTCCTTGCTGGCGGCGGCGGCGGCGACACCATCCTCGGCGGGGCGGGGGCGGATACCCTGTCCGGCGGCGCCGGGCGCGACGTCTTCGTCTTCGGCGACGGCGATGCCGGCGCGGGCACGCGCGCGGATACGATCCTGGATTTCGTGCGGGGGCAGGACCTGATCTCCCTGGCCGGGATCGATGCCAACCCCTTCCTGTTGGGCGACCAGGCCTTCACCTTCATCGGCGGGTCCAATTTCTTCGCCATCGGCCAGGCCCGCTTCAGCGGTGGCGTGCTGCACCTGAACCTCGATTTCGGCAGCGCGCCGGACATGTCGATCGCGATGACCGGGGTCACCAGCCTCTCGTCCAGCGATTTCCTCAACCTGTAACCGGGATGGCGCGGGGGAGGGCGGCAAAATGCCGCACCCCCCGTTGTCTCAAGATGACGGACACGCCATGTGTCGGTTTGCGCCGGGCGGGGACGCGCATTAGTCTGCTGCCTGGAAATTGTCCGGTCCGCCTCAGGGGTTCACCTTGGGGGGTGGGCCCCTATGGGATCGAGGCGTCACGATGGGTTCCTTCAGCATCTGGCACTGGCTCGTGGTGCTGCTGGTCATCCTGCTGCTGTTCGGCAGCGGCAAGATCAGCGGCCTGATGGGCGACCTGGCCAAGGGCATCAAGTCCTTCAAGCAGAACATGAAGGAGGATGAGGTGAAGGACGCCTCCATGGCGGCCGATCCCGCGGCGCAGACCCCGGCGCAGCCTGCCGGCACGATCGCCGCCCCGGGCGCCCCCCATGGCGCCCAGACCACCGGCACGGCGCAGGCCGCCAACCCGTCCCGCCCCGCCGCCTGACGCTGCCCGCCCCGGCCAGCCTTGCGGCAGGTTCCGGGGCCGGTTGATGCGATCCGCCGGCGGCCCTAGGGTGCCGCCAGAAGGACGAGCCCCGCCCCATGGCGGGGCCGCGCGCCGACCCCGTCGCCGGGGCCGGCGCGTCGCATTTGGGGGGCTTCCATGGTCAATCCGCCGGCAATGAACGGCAGCGGGCAGCGCATGCCCGACGCGCCCGAGGGCGTGGCCGAGATCGACGACATGGAGTTCGCCTCCCCGCGCCGCGAACTCGCGGGCTGGCAGGGGCAGGCCTGGCGGGCAGCGGCGGCGGCTTTCGTGGCCTGGCACCTCTGGGTGCTGCTGGTCGCGCCGCTCGACCCCACCATCGCCCGCGCCGTGCATGTGTTCCTTGGCGCGGCCCTCGGCTTCGCCGCCTTCGCGCCCCGCAGCCTGGCCGCCGGCGCGGCGGAGACGCGCATCCCCTGGTATGACTTGGCGCTGATCATCCCCTGCTTCCTGATCCCGGCCCACTACATCCTGGACGCGGACGGGATCGAGATGCGGTCCTTCATGGGCCCCAACTGGCAGGACCTGGCGGTGGCCGGGCTCGGCATGCTGCTGGTGCTCGAATTCGCGCGACGCACGGCGGGGGCGGTGATGCCGCTGATCGCCATCGTCTTCATCGCCTATTGCTTCGTCGGGCCCTGGATGCCGGGCATCCTGTTCCACCGCGGCGTCGCCTGGGACCAGGTGCTGGTGGAGCTGTTCGGCAACAACGGCGTGCTCGGCACCATCGTGCAGGTCTCCGCCACCTTCATCATCGTCTTCATCACCTTCGCGGCCTTCCTGCAGGCGTCGCGCGCCGGCGAGTACTTCAACGACTTCGCCCTCGCCCTGGTCGGCCGCGCGCGGGGCGGGCCGGCCAAGGTCACCGTCGTCTCCGGCATCCTCTTCGGCACCATCTCCGGCAGCGCGGTCGCCAATGTCGTCGCTTCCGGCGCCTTCACCATCCCGATGATGCGGCGCGTCGGCTATGACCGGGAGACGGCGGCGGCGGTGGAGGCGACGAGCTCGACCGGCGGGCAGATCACGCCGCCCGTCATGGGGGCGGGCGCCTTCATCATGGCGGAGGTGCTGGGCCGCCCCTACACCGACATCGCGCTGGCGGGCCTGATTCCCGCGCTGCTCTTCTACATCGCCAACTACATCCATTGCGACCTGAACGCCCGCAAGGCCGGCATCCGCGGCCTGCCGCGGGAGGAGTTGCCGCGCTGGGTCGACCTGGCCCGCCGCGCCTACATGGCCTCCCCGCTCGTGCTGCTGATCGCGATCCTGCTGATGGGCTATTCGCCCTTCCGCGCGGCGGCCATCGGCATCGCCGCCACCCTCGTGATCATGCTGGGCACGGCGCTGGCGCATCGCATGGCGCTGCGGGGGCAGGGGGTCGGGGCGGCGCTGCCGGGTGCGGCCATGGAGACCGTCGGCGCCATCTACCAGGCGCTCGGCAGTTCGGCGAAGGAGGCGATGCAGATCATCGCCGTCTGCGCCGCGGCCGGGATCGTCGCCGGCGTCATCGGCCTGACCGGCGTCGGCGGCCGCTTCGCCACCATGCTGCTCGACATCGCCGGCGCCTCCTCCTTCCTCGCCATGGTCTTCGCGATGGTGGTGGCGATCATCCTCGGCATGGGCGTGCCGACCACGGCCGCCTATGCGATCGCCGCCGCGGTGGTGGCGCCGGGGCTGATCCGCATCGGCGTCGATCCGCTGGTGGCGCACATGTTCATCTTCTACTTCGCCATCCTTTCGGCCATCACGCCGCCGGTGGCGCTGGCGAGCTTCGCCGCGGCCTCCATGGCCGGGGGCGACATGTGGCGGACCAGCGTCATCGCGGTGAAGCTGGGGCTGGCCACCTTCATCGTGCCCTACATGTTCTGGCTCTCCCCGGCGCTGCTGGCGCAGGGGGAGCTGATTGCCATCCTCCAGGTCTTCGCCACCGCCTCCCTCGGCGTCTGGCTGCTGGCCTGCTCGACCGAGGGCTGGATGCTGAACGGGCGCCTGGCCCTGCCGCTCCGCCTGCTGTCCGGCGCCGCGGGGCTGGCGCTGATGGTGCCGGAACTGGCGACGGACCTCTTCGGCCTGGCGGTTGCCGCGGGGCTCGTCTTCTGGCAACGCCGCAGCTTCCCGACGGAAAGGCTTGCATGATCCCGGACCATGTCGAGGTCGCCATCATCGAGGTCGGCCGCCGCCTGGACCGCCAGGGGCTGGTGCCGGCGACGGCCGGCAACTTCTCGATCCGCCTCGATGCCCGGACGCTGGCCGTCACCGTCTCCGGCCGCCACAAGGGCATGCTGCGGCCGGGCGACGTCATGGTGGTGGACATCGATGGCAGGCCGCTGACGGCGGGCAAGCGGAGCTCCGCCGAGACGCTGCTGCATTGCGGCATCTACCGGAAATTCCCCGAGGCCGGCGCCGTGCTGCACGGCCATTCCATCGCCAACACCGTCATGTCCCGGGCGGCGGAGGGCGAGTCCATCACGCTCTCGGGCTATGAGCTGCTGAAGGCCTTTCCCGGATTGCCGACGCATGAGGCGGAAATCGCCGTCCCGGTGGTGGAGAACGACCAGGATATTCCCCGCATGCAGCGGGGCCTGGACCTGCTGTGGGATGGCATGGCAGAGCCCCCGCCCGGCTACTTGATCCGCGGCCACGGGTCCTATGTCTGGGCCGCCGACATGCCGGGGGCGCTGGCGCGCCTCGAAGCCCTGGAATTCATGCTCGCCTGCGAGATGCAGGAAAGGAGGATGCGATGAGCCGCCTGACCATCTGGGACGCCTCGTCCAACGACCAGCTGCTGGTCACCGAGGACCCCGCCGAGATCGCCACGAAGCTCAAGGCGATCGGCGTGCGGTTCGAGCAGTGGCCGCGCGCCGACCTGCCGGCGGATGCGGATGCGGATGCCATCCTGGCGGCCTATCGCCCCCATCTCGACGCCTTCCTGGCCTCCACGGGCGCGGGCACGGCCGATGTCATCAAGCTGACGCCGGACCACCCGATGAAGGATGCGATGCGGGCCAAGTTCCTGTCGGAGCACACGCACACGGAAGACGAGGTGCGCTTCTTCCATGCCGGCACGGGCAATTTCGTGCTGCATATGGAGGGCCCAGAGGGGCCAAGGGTCTTCGACGCGCATTGCGGCCCGGGCGACCTGATCAGCGTGCCCGCGAACAGCAAGCACTGGTTCGATGCCGGGACGGAGCCCAATTTCGCCGTCGTCCGCGTCTTCACCGACACCACCGGCTGGACGCCGCACTACACCGGCACCGACATGGCAGAGCGTTTCCCGGCGAAGACCATCTGATGCCTCAGACGCCGGCGTGCGCTCCGAGCACTTGGCTTTCGCGCAGGCGACTGGTGCGCCTGGATGCGCTGCCGGGTTGTGCGCGGGCCGCATTCGCGGCCTCGGCACGCGACGCGGGCCGCCTGCCATGATCTCGACGGTCCTGACGGACATCGAGGGCACCACCAGCGCCATCGCCTTCGTGAAGGAGACGCTGTTCCCCTTCGCGGAGCAGGCGCTGGCCGGTTTCCTCGAAGCCCGGCGCGATGACCCGGAGGTTGCCGCCATCCTGGCGGAGGTGCCGGGACCCGATCCCGTCGCGACGCTCCGCGGCTGGATGGCGGAGGACGTGAAGGCGACGCCGCTCAAGACGCTGCAGGGCATGATCTGGGAGGCCGGCTTCCGGGACGGACGGCTGCGTGGCCATCTCTGGCCCGATGTCGCGCCCTGCCTGCGCGCCTGGCATGCGGCCGGGCTGCGGCTGGCCGTCTATTCCTCGGGCTCCGTCGCGGCGCAGAAGCTGCTCTTCGGCCATAGCGAGGCGGGCGACCTGCTGCCGCTGTTCAGCGGCTTCTTCGACACGCGGGTCGGCCACAAGCGGGAAGCGACCTCCTACGCCGCCATCGCGCAGGCGCTCGGCACCCCGCCCGGGGAGATCCTGTTCCTCTCCGACGTGGTGGAGGAGCTGGATGCGGCGGCGGCGAGCGGCCTCGCCACCTGTCAGCTGGTGCGCCCGGCCGATGGCACCGCCCCCGCCGGCCGGCACCGGGAAGCCCCTGATTTTCCCGCGGTCAGCCGGCTGTGCGGCCTTCCGGCCACGCCCTGACACCCTTTATCGCAACGCAGCATCCGCCCGGGTGACATTCCCCGCCCGGGCGCGCTAGATGCCGCGAGCCCCGGGCGGGAGTGCGCGACATGATGACGACCTACACCGTCGCGGAAGGCCGCCTGACGCTCCGGGACGGCATCCTGCCCCTGCCTGACGTCGCTGGCGCCATCTGGATCGACCTGCTCAACCCGACGCCGGAGGAAGGCCGCGCCGTCAAGGACGCGCTCAGGCTCGAGATCCCGACGCGCGAGGAGATGCAGGAGATCGAAAGCTCCTCCCGCCTCTACCGGGAGGATGACGCCCTCTTCCTCACCGCCAATTTCCTCTACGGCGTGGAGGGCGGCGAATACGGCTCGACGCCGATCACCTTCGTGCTGTCGAACAACGCGCTGGTGACGGTGCGCTACGCCACCCCCAAGGCCTTCAGCGTCTTCGCGCTGCGCTGCCAGCGCACGCCGGGCCTGCTGGCCTCCCCCGATGCGGTGATGCTGCACCTGTTCGAGCAGATCGTGGACCGGCTCGCCGACATCCTGGAACGGGTTGGCAGCGACATGGATCGCGCCTCCTCCGCCTCCTTCCGTTCCGCGCGCAGCAAGGTGAAGGCGACGACGCGCGACCATGATTTGCGGGAAGCGCTGATCACCCTCGGACAGGTCGGAGAGGTGACGACACGCGCGAACGAGACGCTGCTCGGCCTGACGCGCATCCTGTCCTTCGTGGGCGCCGAGAAGGCGACGGCGGTGCGGAAGGAGAATCAGAGCCTGCTCAAGACCCTGGTGCGGGACGTCCGCAGCCTGGTGGACCACGCCGGCTTCCTCAACAGCAAGGCGAACTTCCTGCTGGACGCGGTGCTCGGCATCCTGAATGTCGAGCAGAACGCGATCATCAAGACCTTCACCGTGGCCTCCGTCGCGCTGATGCCGCCGACCCTGATCGCCAGCATCTACGGCATGAACTTCCAGCGCATGCCGGAACTGGAATGGACCTTCGGCTATCCCGCCGCGCTGCTGCTGATGGTGTTCTCCGCGGCCCTGCCCATCCTCTATTTCAAGCGGAAGGGCTGGCTCTGAACCTTCTGCTGGCCCTTTTCGCGGCGATCCTGCTGCTGTCGGCCGGGGCCGCCATGGCGCAGCCGGCCTGCCCGCCACGAGGCACGCCCGCGCTGAATGTCAGCCTCTCCGACCCCGAGCCGCGGGTGCTGCCGCCGCTGCCGGCCTGGCAACTCCGCCAGATGGCGGAAGGGGAGGAGACGGAGGTGGGGCCGCCGCTGCACCACCTCGGCCTGACGCTGTCGCGGGTGGAATGGCGGAGCGAGATCACGGCCCGCAGCGGCGGCGCCTCCGCGGCCGGCGTATGCGCGGTGCCTTCCGAAATCCGTCTGACCCTGGTCCATGCCGAGCACATCATCCGCCTGGCGCGGGAGATCCCCCGCGGCGGCTGCCTGGCGGGGGAGGTGCTGGCGCATGAGCGCCGCCATGCCGAGGTGAACCGCCGCACGCTGCGGGAGGCGGCGGAGGGGCTGCGCAGCGTGGCGCGCGCCTGGGCCGCGCGGGCGGAGGCACGGGCGCCGGATGTCGGCGCCGCCGCCCTGATGCTGCAGGACCAGCTGGCCGCGGCGGTGGAGCCGGTGCTGGAGAGGCTCCGCCAGTCCCGCGCCGCGCAGCACGCGCAGATCGACACGCCGGAAGAATACCGCCGCCTGGGCCGCGTCTGCCCCGGCGACCAGCGGCGCATGCGCTTCACCTTCGGGGCGCATTGAGGGGCCTGTTGCCTGCGACTTGGGCAGGAACGACCCAGCCTTGGTGAAACCCCGCCCGCCCCCGGATTGACCGGCGGGGCCGCGCGGTGGGAAGTGCGGGGGCCGACACCGCCAGAGGTCCGTCCATGCCCGAAACCCCCCCACCTGCTACGCATTGCATTCCCGCCAAGCCGGAAACCATCCGCTGGGGCGCCTTCGATGCCAGCTTCGCCCCGGTGGCGACGGTGCAGTCGGGCGACCTCGTTGTCCTGGAATGCGTCTCCGGCGCGCCCGAGGTGATGCCGCCCGCCTCCTCCGGCCTGGTGCCGCCCGCGGCGCTGGCCGCCATCCATGCCAGCAAGCCGCCGCGCCTCGGCCCGCACATCCTGACCGGCCCGGTGGCCGTGGCGGGTGCCGAGCCCGGCGACGCGCTCCGCATCGATATCGAGAAGATCGACCTCGGCTGCGACTGGGGCTTCTGCGGCTTCCGCCCGCTGGGGGGGACGCTGCCCGAGGACTTCCCCTATCACCGCATGCTGCACATCCCGGTGGATAAGGCGAGCATGACCGGCAAGGTGCCGGTCGGCCCCGGCGTGACCCTGCCGCTCAGCCCCTTCTTCGGCGTCATGGGCGTCGCACCCCCGCCGGAATGGGGGACGATCAGCACGAAGGAGCCGCGCGCCCATGGCGGCAACCTCGACAACAAGGAACTGACGGCCGGCACCACGCTGTGGCTGCCCGTCCATGTCGCCGGCGCCAATTTCTCGGCCGGTGACGGCCATGGCGTGCAGGGCGATGGCGAGGTCTGCATCAACGCGCTGGAGATGTGCCTGACCGGCCATTTCCGCCTGACGCTGGAGAAGGGCGGCGGGGCCAAGGACCCGGTGCTGAAGTTCCCCAAGGCGGAGACGAAGACGCACTACGTCTCGATGGGGCTGCATGAGGACCTCGACCTCGCCATGAAGCAGGCGCTCAGGGAGATGATCGCCTTCATCGTGGCGCGGATGAACGTCTCCGCCGCCGACGCCTACCAGCTTTGCAGCCTGGCCGTGGATTTCCGGGTGACGCAAACCGTGAACGGGGAGAAGGGTGTTCATGGGTTGCTAAGGAAGGGTCTTCTGTTCTGAGATTCTGCTCAGTCCGAGGGCAGGGCGGGAGATTCGTCCCGCTCTGTCCACAGGATTCATGGCGCGTTGACCACGCCACAACTTGTGGTCCACCCCCGCGTTGCACTACCCTATCTTGTGTCTGGGGCGCAGCGGGAGACTTCGATGGATTGGTCTGCGGAAGCGATCGAGCGGCTTCGGGCGCTCTGGGCTGAAGGCCATTCGACGGCCGAGATCGGGCGCCGCATGGGCGTGTCCAAGAACGCCGTCGTGGGGAAGGCGCATCGCCTGAACCTGCCGGCCCGCCCGAGCCCGATCCGCCGTGAAGCGGTGGCCGAGAAGGCCGCCGCGGCGCCGGTGCGAAGCACGCGCCCCGCGGCCCCCGCACCGCGCAGCACGCTGGCGCCGGGTCCGATGCCCGCGGCGGCCTCGCCTGTGCCGGCGCCCACCCCCGTCGCCGCGGCAGCCATGACCGCCCCGGCCGCCGCCACGGCCGTGGTCCGTGCCTTCCCGCGTCTCGGCTCCGCCCGGTCCTGCTGCTGGCCGATCGGGGAGCCCGGCAAGGCGGATTTCCGCTTCTGCTCGGCCGAGGCGATGCCCGGCAAGCCCTACTGCACCCAGCATGCGGCCGTGGCCTATGTGAAGGCGCGCGACCGGCGCGAGGACGCCGCCTGACCCTGGCGGGATCGCCGTCCAAAGGCCGGGTCCGAGAGGGCCCGGCCTTTTTCATGGCCGGGCGTCAGGCGCTGATCGGCGGGCGGATGCCGACGATGGCGGCGGTGGACTCCAGGAAATTGGCCGCATAGCCGCTGTCCTGCCAGTACTTGTCCAGGAAGCCGGCGATCAGCGTGTGGTCCCGCACCACGAAATGCCCGTTATTGGCATCGAAGAAGTGGAAGCGGTTGTCCTTCGCGTGGCGCACCGCCACCGCATGGGTGCCGCCCGTGCCTGTCACGGTGATGCCGTAGCAGCCGTAGGCCTTGGCGGCGATGGAGCGGATGAAGGCGCCGGTCAGCATCGTCGCGCGCGTCGCGCGCAGCCCATCCGACAGCGTCATCTGGAAGGGGCCGCAGGCCGCGGTCCAGTAGTCCAGCCATTTCGCGGCATTCGTCGTGTCCGACAGCGTCTGTGCCATGGTGGATTGCCAGGGCGGGTTGTCGCAGGCCTTGGTCCCGTCGAAGGGGAAGTTCTTCCCCTGGTACTGCCAGGAGATCCAGGTGGCCGCGAGCCCGATGCAGTAGCCATCGGTGGAGGTGCCCCAGGGCCCGGGCTCCGTCATGGCCGGCGTCTGCGCCTGGTTCATGGCGAAGACCAGCGTGCCCTTGGCCTTGGCCGCGTTCTGCAGCGCATTCCATTTCATGGCGGCACCTTCCGCGTCGGGACGCGCAGGCTATTCCCGGTGGCGGGGCAGGGCGACGGGCGCCCTGTTTCGGGTGTTTCGCGCCCGCCCTCCGCGCAGGGCCGCCCCGCTTGCACACCGGTTGGTCGGCCGGCCGTGCCCTGGCAGGATGACGGAACGACAAACCCGAGGCCGCATGTCCCGCCCGCTCCAAGGCGTGCTGATCCAGATCGCGGCGCTCGCCCTCTTCGTCACCATGGATGCGCTGCTGAAGCTGCTGGTCGCGCGCTACGCCGTGCCGCAGCTGATGTTCGTCCGTTTCGTCTTCCACACCATCCTGGTCTTCGCCGCGGTCCGGCTGCTGACCGGGCGGCTGCCCTTCCGCAGCCGGGCGCCGCTGCTGCAGGTGGCGCGAAGCATCACGCTCGCGGTGGCGAATTTCTTCTTCTCCCTCTCGCTGATCCACATCTCGCTGGCGGATGCCACGGCGGTGTCCTTCGCCGCGCCGGTCTTCACCGTGGCGCTGGCGGCGCTGCTGCTGGGGGAACAGGTGGGACGGGTGAAGTGGGTGGGCGTCGCGCTCGGCATGGCCGGCGTGCTGGTGGCGCTGCGCCCCCCCTTCCTGACCGGGGAGCCGCTGCACTGGGCCATGCTGCTGCCCCTGGTGACGGCCGCGGCGAACACCGCCTACCAGCTCCTGACGCGCAAGCTGGCGGGGCTCGATGACCCGCACACCACCTTCCTGCATACGGGCATCGCGGCCGCCTGCGTCTCCGCCCTCGCGCAGCCCTTCGTCTGGGTGGAGCCGGCGGCCTGGGACTGGCCCTTGTTCGCGGCGCTCGGCCTGCTGGGGGGACTCGGCCATTGCCTGCTGGTGCTGGCCTTCGCCCGCGCGCCGGCCAGCGTGCTGGCGCCCATGTCCTATACCCAGCTGGTCTGGGCGGGGCTGGCCGGGGTGCTGGTCTTCGGGGATTGGCCGGATGGCTGGACGCTGCTGGGTGCTGGCATCATCGCGGCGGGCGGAATCCTCGTCGCCATGCCCTCCGCGCCCCCGGGGCCTGCCACAAAACAGCCGCGCTCATCGTCTTGAAGGCCCTGATGACAACACCGTGGCATCTTCGGGCTTGCGCGACCCTGCCAGAAGGGACTAGCCCGGGGTGCAATTCGCAGACTGGCCAGGCATGACCATCCGCACCGACGCTCCCGACCGAGACCACCCCCGTGCCGCGCTGGATGCCGATGGCGTCCGCGACGCCTACAGGCGCTGGGCGGGCGTCTATGACGCGGTCTTCGGCGGGGTTTCCGCCTATGGCCGCCGTCGCGCGGTGGCGGAGGTGAACCGCCTGCCCGGCACCAGGGTGCTGGAGGTCGGCGTGGGCACCGGCCTCGCGCTGCCGCGCTATCGCGGCGACAAGCGCGTGGTCGGCATCGACCTGTCGCGGGAGATGCTGGAGAAGGCCGCCGAGCGGGTGCGGGACGAACGCCTCGGCCATGTCGTCGGCCTGGCGGAGATGGATGCGGAGCACATGGCCTTCGCCGATGGCTCCTTCGACATCGCGGTCGCGATGTTCACCGCGAGCGTCGTGCCGAACGCCAAGGATCTGTTCGCGGAGATGTCGCGCGTGGTCCGGCCGGGTGGGCACCTTCTTTTCGTGAACCACTTCGCGGCCGAGGACGGGCCCCGCTGGTGGGTGGAGCGCGCCATGGCGCCGCTGTCGCGCCTGCTGGGCTGGCACCCCGACTTCGCGCTGCGGGACCTGCTGGACCCGGCCACGGTCCAGGTCGAACTGATGGAGCCCTGCCAGCCGGCCGGTCTGTTCACGCTGGTCAGCGTGCGGAACGCGCCGGGCGAGGCGCTGGCCGTCGCGGCCTGAGCGCCCCGCCTCCGGCGCGGGTCAGGCCACCGCCGCGCGGCCCTGCCGGCCGCGCGTGACGCCGGCCCGCACCAGGGCGGCGGCCGCCACCATCAGGCCGCCCAGCGTGCCGATGACCCCTGCCGCGTTCAGGGACAATTCCAGGCCGAGCGCGGCCGGCACCGGGCCGGCCAGGGCATAGCCCACGCCGCCCAGCGCCGCGCCCAGCGCCGCGCCGCCCAGGACCTGCGCGCCGTAGCGGTCCGTCATCAGCCGCAGCGCCGCCGCCGGGCAGACCAGCATGGCGACGACCAGGATCGAGCCCACGGATTCGAAGGCCGCCACCGCCGCCGCCGCGACCAGCAGCGCCAGCCCGAATTCCAGCGCGCGGGACGGCATGCCGAGCGCCGCGGCATAGCCGGGATCGAAGCAGATCAGCTTCAGCGGCCGCCACAGCACCGCAACGACCACCGCCACCACGATACCGACGCCGGCCAGCAGGCCGAGCTGCCGGGGCAGCCCCTCCAGCGCCGCGGGATCGACCAGGGAATGCAGCCCCTCGGCCTGGGCCCAGACCAGCGTCTCCAGCTGGCCGAACAGCACGCAGTCGAGGTCGAGATCGACGCTGCGCGCGCCCGTCGTCTCCATCAGCACCAGGCCGACGGCGAAGAAGGTGGTGAAGATCGCGCCGATGGCGGCACCGGGGTCGAGTCGCGCGGCGCGCTGCACGACGGAGATCAGCACCACCGCCAGCAGCCCCGCCACCATGGCGCCCGCCAGCATCGGCAGCCCGCTGCGCGCCCCGGTGATGGCGAAGCCCAGCACGATGCCCGGCAGCACGGCATGGGACAGCGCATCCCCCACCAGCGATTCGCGCCGCAGCACCAGGAAGCTGCCGAGCAGCCCGCAGGTCGCCCCCGCCATCAGCGCCGCCAGCAGCGGCGGCAGGTCCAGCATCAGGAAATCGCGGATCGTCACGGGCGCTTCCCCCCCAGGACATGCGGGCTGGCCGGCAGGGCGGAGGGTTCGGGCAGCAGCCGCGCCGCCACCTCCGGCGGCAGGCCGTGCTCGACCAGGTCCGCCAGCCGGTCGGCGGAGGCGATGTCCGTCGCCCCGGCGGCCAGCAGATGATGCTCCACCGCGCGGTGCGCCCGGACGGCACGGCGCGCCGCGGCGGCGCCGCGCGGCGTCAGGTGCACATGGTCTTCCGCGCGGGCCACGAGTCCGCGCTGCGCCAGCCAGAAGGCCAGCCAACGCGCGCGCCCGATACGCCAGCCCCGCGCATCGGCGACGGCGGCGATCGGTGCCCAGCGATCCCCGGCGGTGCCGGGGCCGGCGCCCGCGGCCTCCTGCGCCTCCCACGTCGCGCGCAGGAAATGCTCGGTATCGGCGGCGAGGCGCCGGCGGAGATGGGTGTAGAGCTGGGCGAGCAGCCCGCGTTCCGGCGCCAGCAGCAGCGCCACGGTGAAGACCGCGGCCAGCGCCAGCACCACCGCCGCGCCCGTCGGCACCTCCGGCCGCAGGGCGGAGACCCAGGCGCCGGCCGCGCCGCAGACCGCGCCGATCAGGGCGGAGATCGCCAGCATCCGAGGCAGCCGGAAGGTCATGAGGCGCGCCGTCGCCGCCGGCAGCACCAGCAGCGCCACCACCAGGATCAGCCCGACGGCCTGCAGCCCCGCCACGCAGACCAGCACCAGCAGGCCGAGCAGCAGCAGGTCCACCGCCTGCACGCGCAGCCCCTGCATCCGGCAGAAATCCGGATCGAAGCAGACGGCGCGCAGCCGCTGGAAGGCCACCAGGCACACCAGCAGGCAGATGCCGGCGACGGAGGCCGCGACCAGCGCATCCTCCGCCCGCATCGCCGCCGCCTGGCCCAGGATGAATTTCGACAGCCCCGCCTGCGCCGCCCCGGGCTGGGTCTGCAGCCAGGAGAGGATGGCGACGCCGAGCGCGTAGAAGGAGGAGAGGACGATGGCGATGGCCGCGTCCTCCCGGATCCGGCCCGTGCGCGCCAGGGCCTGCACCGCCAGCACGCCGAGCACCCCGGCCGTGGCGGCGCCCGCCAGCAGCGGCGGCAGGGCGCGCGGATCGCCGCCCAGCGTCGCCACGATCAGCGCCGCGATGGCGACACCGGGCAGCGCCGCATGCCCCACCGCATCCGCGACCAGCGCCCGGCCGCGCAGCAGGGAGAAGGTGCCGACCGTGCCCGCGGCGAGCCCCAGCAGCGCGCAGCCCAGCAGGACGACCGCGGTGTTGTAGGCGATCATAAGGCGCGGGCCTCCGCCGCCCGCACATTCGCCTGGTCGAGCAGGGCGAGGCGCGCGCCATAGGTCGCGCCGATGGTGGCGGGGGTGAACGCCTCCGCCACCTTCCCGGCCGCGAAGACCCGCGCGTTGATCAGCAGGACATTCGAGAAATAGTCGGGCACGGTGCCGAGGTCGTGGTGCACCGCGACCACGTGGCGCCCCTTCGCCACGAGGTCCCGCAGCACGGTGACGATGGCCTGTTCCGTCGCCGCATCCACCGCGGCGAAAGGCTCGTCCATCAGCACCAGGTCGGCATCCTGCGCGAGCGCCCGCGCCAGGAAGACGCGCTGCTGCTGGCCGCCGGAGAGCTTGCCGATCTGCCGCTCCGCGAAGCCTTCCATGCCGACCTGGGCGAGGGCCGCGCGCGCGGCTTCCCGGTGCCGCTTCGGGACCGGGCCCCACCAGCGCATGCGCGGGTAGCGGGCCATGCAGACGACATCGAGGGCGGTGGCCGGGAAATCCCAATCGACGCTGGCGCGCTGCGGCAGGTAGCCGACGCGGTCGCGCACTTCCTCCAGCGGCCGGCCGAAGAAGCGGACCTCCCCGGAGAGCGCCGGCACCAGGCCGAGCGTCGCCTTCAGCAGGGTGGACTTGCCCGCGCCGTTGGGGCCGACGATGGCCGTCAGGCCCGTGGGCGCATCCCAGGTCACGTCCCAGACGGCCGGCCGCTCCCCATAGGCGACCGTCAGGTGCCGGACGGAGAGCGGGGGCGCCACGCTCATGCCGCCAGCCGCCCATTCAGGCCGCGGGCCGGCGCCTGGCCGCCGAGTGCCCGCACGATGATCGTCACGTTGTGGTCGATCATGCCCTCATAGGTCCCTTCATAGGTGCCGGGCCGGCCCATGGCGTCGGAGAAGAGGTTCCCCCCCAGCGCCACACGCTGCCCGCGCGCGCCTGCGCCCTCGATCAACGCGCGGACCGCGCGATCGGGCACGGAGGTCTCGGCGAAAACGGCGGGAACCCGGCGCTCCACCAGCTTGCGCACCAGGCCCTCGATGGCGGCGAGGTTGGCCTCCGCCTCGGTGGAGAGGCCCTGGATGCTCTCCACCTCCAGCCCGTAGCGGGCGCCGAAATAGGCGAAGGCGTCATGGGCGGTGACCAGGACCCGGGCATTGGCGGGGATCGTCGCGATCGCCTCCTTCGCATAGGCGTCGAGCCGGGCGAGGCGGGCCTGGAAGCGGGCGAGGTTGTCGGCGAAGGCCTCCCGCGAATCGGGGGCCAGGCGTCCCAGCGCCTCCCCGGCCGCGACGGCGGCGAGGGACCACAGCGAGGGGTCCATCCAGAGATGCGGGTCGGCCGCGTCCGGATAGTCCGGATTGGCGCGCAGCCGGTCCCGCGGCACGCTTTCCCCGATCAGCACCACCGGCTTGCCGGCTGCGCGGACGCGGTCCAGCACATCCCCCATCCGCCCTTCCAGCCGATGGCCATTGGCGAAGACGGCATCGGCGGAGAGCAGGCGCGCGATGTCGGACCGCGTCGGGCGGAAGAGATGGGGATCGACGCCCTCGCCGATCAGTGTTTCCGCCCGGATGCGCCCGCCCGAGACCTCCCGCACCACGTCGCCCACCATGGCGACGGTGGCCAGCACGTTGCGCGGGGCGCGCGGGGTGGCCTGGGCGAGGGCAGGAAGGGGCATGGCGGCGCCAAGCGCGGCCGCCAACAGGGAGCGGCGGGCGGGGCCGATCGGGGTGCCGGAGGAAGCCCGGACGTATGAACGTGTATTCACGTGTACTCCTGTTGATGTCTTGGGCTCTTCAACTCTTCACATATCCAAGCTTTTTCAATAGCTTGGCGTTGTCATCCACATGGAATGACGCGATGCTGCCGTCAAGCGCCGCTTTACCTTTCGGCAAGGTGGCGCGAGGCTGCGTGGCGGGTTCACCGCCCAACGGGGGTCCAGGCAGGCATGGCGGTACGCGGCGCGCGCATTCCCGAAGACCAGGTCGTCGAACTGGCCGAGATGTTCCAGATGATGAGCGACCCGACGCGGCTGCGGATCATCCTCGCTTGCCTGGATGCGCCGGTCTCGGTCGGCGACATGGCGGATGGGCTCGGCATCTCCGCCTCGCTCGTCTCGCACCACCTGCGCCTGCTGCGCGCCGCGCGGCTGCTGATGGCGGAACGGCGGGGGCGGCAGGTCTTCTACGTGGTGGGGGACAGCCACATCCGCTCCATGCTGACCGACATGCTGGACCACGTGGCGGAAGGCGAGGTCGAGGCGGAACAGGCGCCAGGCGGCTAGCCTCCCTGCGCCGTCCAGCCGCAAAGCGGCTGTTTCCTTAACCTTTCCGGCATGACACTGGATGCCGTCATCTTGCGATGACGGGCAGGGCGCTCACTTGTGCGGTGCGGCAGCGACAACTATGGTCGCCCCGCGGCAGGCCTTGCCCGCTTATGCGGGCGAAGGGCTGCCAGCACGGCTGCCGGGGGGCGGGTCGCCCGGCGGTTGGGGAGCGGAATTCGGGCGCGCCATGCGCGCCTACGGGACGACAGGATGCGGCACGTGATCAGTGCGTTTCGAGGATTCGCGGGCGGCCGCCTGGCCGCTTTCGCCTGGGCTTTGCTGGCGATGATGGTCGCCGGCGGCGAGGCCCTTGCCCAAGGGGCGGCCCAAGGCATGGTCGGCGCGCCGCAGCCCTGGGGCATGGGGCTTCAGGCCTCCGGCGGGCCGATCAAGGACGCGATCTCGTCCTTCAATTCGCTGGTCTTCTGGATCATCGTGGTCATCACGATCTTCGTCTTCCTGCTGCTGTGCTACGTCGTGTGGAAGTTCCGGGCGGAGGTGAACCCGAACCCCTCCCGCACCAGCCACAACACGCTGCTGGAAGTGGCATGGACGGTCATCCCGGTGCTGATCCTGGTGGTGATCGCCATCCCATCCTTCCGCCTGATCTACTACCAGGACCGCGCGGTCGACGCCGACCTGACGATCAACGTGCAGGGCCGCCAGTGGTACTGGCATTACGGCTACCCCGACCACGGCAACTTCACCTTCGACAGCTACCCGGTACAGACCGCCGACCTGCAGCCCGGCCAGATCCGCAACCTCGACGTCGACAACCCGCTGGTCATTCCGGTCGGCGCCACGGTCCGCATCCTGACCACCGGCCAGGACGTGATCCACAGCTTCTTCGTGCCCTCGCTCGGCGTGCAGAAGTACACGATCCCGGGTCGCACGATGGAAACCTGGCTGCGCGCCGACCGCGCCGGCACCTTCTACGGCCAGTGCAACCAGATCTGCGGCGTCAACCACTGGTTCATGCCGATCGTGGTGCGCGCCGTGCCGCCGGCCGAGTTCCAGGCCTGGGCCGAGCAGGCGAAGACCCGCTTCGCCGAAGGCCTGCCGCCCGGCCCGGTGCCCGCCCTTGCCGCGGCCCCGGCCACCCCCACCATGAATGTCGCGGAGGCCCGCCGGTAAGGCGGGGCTCCAGAGCCAACACGAGAAGCGGACAAACCCCCGATGGCGACCGCGGCGCACGACGCTCACCATGACCACCACGACCACACGCCCTCCTTCGTGAACCGGTGGCTGTTCTCCACCAACCACAAGGACATCGGCACGCTCTACATCGGCTTCTCGCTGATCGCCGCGATCGTCGGCATCGGCCTGTCGCTGCTGATGCGCATGGAGCTGCAGCAGCCCGGCATGCAGATCTTCGCCGATGGCCAGATGTGGAATGCCTATGTCTCCGCCCACGGCCTGATCATGGTGTTCTTCGTGATCATGCCGGCGCTGATCGGCGGCTTCGGCAACTGGTTCGTGCCGATCATGATCGGCGCGCCGGACATGGCCTTCCCGCGCATGAACAACATCAGCTTCTGGCTGCTGGTGCCGGCCTTCCTGATGCTGGGCAGCAGCCTCTTCATCGGTGGCGGCGCCGGCGCGGGCTGGACGATCTACCCGCCGCTGTCGGATGACACCTACCAGACCGGCCCGGCCATGGACATGGCGCTGTTCGGCCTGCACCTGGCGGGCGCCAGCTCCATCCTCGGCGCGGCGAACTTCATCACCACCATCTTCAACATGCGCGCCCCCGGCATGACGCTGCACAAGATGCCGCTCTTCGTGTGGTCGATGCTGGTCACCGCCTTCCTGCTGCTGCTGTCCGTGCCCGTGCTGGCCGGCGCCATCACCATGCTGATCACGGACCGCAACTTCGGCACGGCCTTCTTCGACCCGGCCGGCGGCGGCGACCCCGTGCTGTTCCAGCACCTGTTCTGGTTCTTCGGCCACCCCGAAGTCTACATCATGATCCTGCCGGCCTTCGGCATCATCAGCCACGTCATCTCCACCTTCAGCCGCAAGCCGGTCTTCGGCTACCTCGGCATGGCCTACGCCATGGTGGCGATCGGCGTCGTGGGCTTCATCGTCTGGGCCCACCACATGTACACCTCGGGCATGGACGTCGATACGCGCGCCTACTTCATGGCCGCGACGATGGTCATCGCCGTGCCGACGGGCATCAAGATCTTCTCCTGGATCGCCACGATGTGGGGCGGCAGCCTGACGCTGAACACGCCGATGCTCTTCGCCATCGGCTTCATCTTCCTGTTCACCGTGGGCGGCGTGACGGGCGTCGTGCTGGCCAATGCCGGCATCACCCAGATCCTGCACAACACCTACTACGTGGTCGGCCACTTCCACTACGTGCTGTCGCTGGGCGCCGTCTTCGGCATCTACTGCGGCATCTACTACTGGATGGGGAAGATGTCGGGCCGCCAGTACGACGAGAAGCTCGGCAAGATCCACTTCTGGCTGACCTTCGTCGGCGTGAACCTGACCTTCTTCCCGATGCACTTCCTGGGCAACCAGGGCATGCCGCGCCGCTACCCGGACTACCCCGATGCCTTCTGGGGCTGGAACCTGGTCGCGTCGGTCGGCTCCTACATCTCCGTCGCCGCCTTCCTGTTCTTCTTCTACGTGATCTACCACACGCTGACGAAGGGCGCGAAAGCCGCCGCCAATCCGTGGGGCGAGGGTGCGACGACGCTGGAATGGCAGGTCTCCTCGCCGCCGCCCTTCCATACCTTCGACGAACTCCCCCGCATCCGGTAACGGTGATGAGCGGAGCCACGATCGAGCCGAAGGGGGCGCAAGCCCCCTTCTCCACATCCGGGGCGGACCTGTCCGAGGTCCGCGACTGGATCGCCCTGCTCAAGCCGCGGGTGATGTCGCTGGTCGTCTTCAGCGGCCTGGTCGGGCTGCTCGTGGCGCCGGTCTCCATCCCGCCGGCGCTGGGCTTCGCCGCCATCCTCTGCATCGCGGTGGCGGCCGGCGCGGCCGGCGCCATCAACATGTGGTACGACCGGGACATCGACGCGCTGATGCGCCGCACGGCGCGCCGGCCCATCCCGGCCGGGCGGATCGAGCCGGGTGCCGCGCTCGGCTTCGGCATCACGCTGGCCGTCGCCTCCACCATGCTGATGGGCCTCGCCACCAACTGGGTGGCGGCGGGCTGGCTCGCGGTGTCGATCCTGTTCTACGTCTTCATCTACACCATGTGGCTGAAGCGCCGGACGAGCCAGAACATCGTCATCGGCGGCGCCGCCGGCGCCTTCCCACCGATCATCGGCTGGGCGGCCGCGACGGGCGACGTCACGCTGGTGCCCTGGCTGCTCTTCGCCATCATCTTCGCCTGGACGCCGCCGCATTTCTGGGCGCTCAGCCTCTGGGCCCATGGCGACTACGCCCGCGCGGGCGTGCCCATGCTGCCGGTGGTGGCGGGGGCGAAGGAGACGCGGCGCCAGATCCTCTACTACACCATCATCCTGGCGCCCCTCGGCCTGTCGCCGTGGTTCGTCGGCTTCTCCAGCCCCGCCTATGCGCTGGTGGCCGCAGGCTTGGGCGGGATGTTCCTGATGCACGCCGTGCGCACGCTGCGGGAGCCGCAGGACGAGCAGGGGCGGAGCCTGGCGAATGATGCCGCGGCACGGCGGACCTTCAGCTTCTCCCTGCTCTACCTCTTCCTGCTCTTCGGCGCGCTCGCCGTCGACAAGCTGGTGTTCGGCTGATGACCCCCGAGGAGAAGGCGGAGTTCGAGCGTCGGCGCCGCGCCCGGAACTGGGCGCTGCTCTCGGTGCTGATCGCGCTCGTCATCCTGTTCTATTTCATCTCCACAGCACGCCTGCTGCGCGGTTGAGAGACCGCGCCCGGGCGCCCACCTGATGGCCATGGAACCAGATCGGCAACAGACCCTCGCCCGCCGCAACCGCCGCACGGCCCTCGCCGCCTTCGGGGTGGTCGCGACCATGGTCGGCGTCAGCTTCGCGGCCGTGCCGCTCTACCAGCTCTTCTGCCGCGTCACGGGCTTCGGCGGCACGCCGATGATCGGTGGCGCCCCCGCGCCCGGCGCCGGGCAGCAGACCATCACGGTCCGCTTCAACGCCAATACCCAGCCCAACCTGCCCTGGCGGTTCGAGGCGGTGCAGGCCAGCCAGACGCTGCATGTCGGCGAGGAAGGCATCGCCTTCTACCGCGCGCGCAACACCGGCAGCGGCCCCGCCACCGGCGTCTCCACCTACAACGTCACGCCCGAGACGGTCGGCCGCTACTTCCACAAGACCGCCTGCTTCTGCTTCGAGGAGCAGACCCTGACCCCGGGGCAGGAGGTGGACATGCCGCTCGCCTTCTGGATCGACCCCAGGATCGCGGATGACCCGAACACCCGGAACATCCGCACCATCACCATCAGCTACACCTTCTTCCGTACGCTGGCGGATGCGGAACGGTCGGGCGCGCTGGCCAATGCCGGCCCGCATGTCGGCCGGCGGGACGCGCCCCAGCAGGCGACACCTTGAACCACCAGACCCTGAACGGGCGCATGAATTGACGCTGAGACAGGGCCCGAAAGCCCACCGCCACCCTTGATCCGGCGGGGCTTTTGGGGATTGATGCAGCGCGAAATCCGGGGTGCGCGGGCACCCCGGAAGGCTTGATCGGGCGCCCCGGCGCCCCAATGACCACCAGGACGAGCGATGGCGAGCACCAGCGAGACGGGCCACAGCCCCTACAAGCACCCCTACCACCTGGTCGATCCGTCGCCCTGGCCCCTGCTGGGCGCCTTCGCCGGCGGTGCGCTGGTCACCGGCATCGTCTTCATCGCCCATTTCGGCACCTACTGGCTGGCCGCGATCGGCCTGCTCGGCGTGCTGGCGACGATGTTCGGCTGGTGGCGCGACGTGCTCAAGGAAAGCCGCACGGCCGGGCTGCATTCGCCCGTCGTCCGCCTTGGCCTGCGCTACGGCATGGTGCTGTTCATCGCCTCCGAGGTGATGTTCTTCGTCGCCTTCTTCTGGGCCTTCTTCCACTTCGCCATCTACCCGGACCACGTCTCCGGCGCCGCCACGCCGTCCTGGCCGCCGGCTGGCATCCTGACCTTCGACCCGTTCCACCTGCCGCTGCTCAACACGATGATCCTGCTGCTGTCCGGCTGCACGGTCACCTGGGCGCACCACTCCCTGCTCGAGGGTGACCGCAAGGGCCTGGTGACCGGCCTGGCGCTGACGGTGTTCCTCGGCATGTTCTTCACCTTCTTCCAGGTGTGGGAATACGCGGTGGCCCCCTTCGCCTTCACCGGCGGCGTCTATCCCTCCACCTTCTTCCTCGCCACCGGCTTCCACGGCTTCCACGTCCTGGTCGGCACCATCTTCCTGGCGGTGTGCCTGGTGCGCGCCATCCGCGGCCACTTCACGCCGGAGAAGCATTTCGGCTTCGAGGCCGCGGCCTGGTACTGGCACTTCGTGGACGTGGTGTGGCTGTTCCTCTTCGTCGTGATCTACTGGTGGGGCGCGGGCGAGATCGCCCACCACTGATCCCGGGATCCCCGATGAGCCACGACACGACCCCGCCCGTCACCACGGGCGGGGTCGCTCCGTTCTGGAAGGCCGCCATCCTGTGCCGATGCCCGCGCTGCGGAGAGGGGCGGCTGTTCCGCGGCCTGCTGGATGTGGCGCCCGCCTGCACCGCCTGCGGGCTCGACCTCTCCGGTCAGGATTCGGGCGATGGCCCGGCGGTGCTCGGCATCTTCGTGCTCGGCGCCATCGCCATGGTCGGCGCCTTCCTCGTGGAGTTCCGCCTGGCGCCGCCGCTCTGGGTCCATGCGGTGATCTGGCCAGTGCTGCTGATCCCCGCCGCCATCGTGATGATGCGGGGCGCCAAGGCCGCGCTGATCTGGCTGCAATGGCGCCACAGGCGCGGCGAGGGCGTGTAGAAGCCTGCGCATGTCCCTGCGCCGAGTCCTGATCCCCGTCCTCGTCATGCTGCCCGTGCTGGCCGTGCTGCTCGGCCTCGGCACCTGGCAGGTCCAGCGCCTCGGCGCCAAGAACGCCCTGCTGGCGGAGATCGCGGCCGGGGAGGCCGCGCCCGCCCGGCCGCTCGGCGCCACGCCGCCCGCCGCCTGGACCAAGGTCGCCGTGACCGGCCGATTCGATCATGAACGGGAGGTGCTGCTCGGGCTCGAGGTCCGCGGCCCCGTGCTGGGTGCCCGGCTGGTCACGCCGTTGATCCGGGACGGCGCGCCGCCCGTGCTGGTCGATCGCGGCTGGGTGCCGGCGGACAAATCCGGGGTCATCGCGCGGCCGGCGGGGCCGGTGACGCTGGAAGCCTATGCGCGGCCCGGGGAGACGGCGGGGATGTTCTCCGCCACCGACGACCCGGCCGGCCGGCGCTTCTACACCTTCGATCCGCCGCTGATCGCCCGCAGCCTCGGCCTGCCGGCGCCGGAGCCCTTCGGGCTGGTCGCGCTCGGCACCGGCCCTGGCCTGCCGGACCCCGCGCGGACTCTGCCGCGCCCCACCAACAGCCATCTCGGCTATGCCGTCACCTGGTACGGGCTGGCCTTGTCCCTGCTCGGCGTCTTCGCCGCCTGGCTGCGCCGCCGCCTGAAGGAGCCCGCATGAGCACCCCCCCGAGCAGCACCAACGCCGCCTATGACCGCCTGGTGGCCCGCTTCGGCCGCATCGGCGCCATCGGGGAAGCCGCCGGCATCCTCTCCTGGGACGCCTCCGCCATGATGCCGCCGGGTGGCGGCGCCGCACGGGGCGAGCAGCTGGCCGCGCTGGCCGGCATCCGGCACGATTTGCTGGTGGCGCCGGAGGTGGCGGAGGACCTGGCCGCCGCCAGCGCCGAGGGGGCGTGGGAGGCCGCGAACCTCCGCCTCATGCGCCACGCCCATCGCCGCGCCACCGCCCTCCCGACCAGCCTGGTCGAGGCCATCGCGCGGGCCAATTCGAACTGCGAGAAGGTCTGGCGCATCGCCAAGCGCGACGCCGACTTCGCCAAGGTGAGGCCCCTGCTGGAGGAGGTCGTCCGCCTGGCGCGGGAGGAGGCGCAGGCCTATGGCGCGGCCCTCGGCCTCTCGCCCTATGACGCGCTGATGGATGGCTACCAGCCCGGCGTCACCGCCGCCGATGTCGATCCCGTCTTCGCGGCCTATGAATCCTGGCTGGCGGAGGCGCTGCCGAAGGCGGAGGCGATCCAGGCCGCGCGCGGCCCCGCCATGCCGCTCACCGGGCCCTTCCCGGTGGCGAAGCAGAGGGATCTCTGCGCGGCGATGGCGGCGACGGTCGGGCTCGACTTCGCCCATGCCCGCCTCGATGAAAGCCTCCACCCCTTCTGCGGCGGCAACCCGAGCGACGTTCGCATCACGACCTTCTATGACGAGCAGAACGTCGCCAAGGCACTGCTCGGCGTGCTGCATGAGACGGGCCACGCGATGTATGAGCGCGGCCTGCCCGCCGGCTTCGCCCGCCAGCCGGTGGGGGAGGCCGCGGGGATGGCGGCGCATGAATCGCAGTCGCTCATCGTCGAGATGCAGGCCTGCCGCTCAAACGCCTTTCTCGAATTCCTCGGCCGGAAGCTGCACGCGGCCTTCGGCGGCGATCCCACTCCCTATCAGGCTGCCAACCTGGCCAGGCTATGGCGCAAGGTGGAGCGAGGCTTCATCCGCGTCGACGCGGATGAGATGACCTACCCTGCCCATGTCATCCTGCGCTTCCGGCTCGAACGCGCGCTGATCGAGGGCGGGCTGGAGGTCGCGGACCTCCCCGCCGCCTGGAACGAGGGCCTGCAGGGGCTGCTCGGCATCACGCCCCCGGACGATGCGCTGGGCTGCCTGCAGGACATCCACTGGCATGACGGCGCCTTCGGCTACTTCCCGAGCTACACGCTGGGCGCCATGGCGGCCGCGCAGCTGATGGCGGCGCTGCGGCGGGCGGAGCCCGATCTCGACGCGCAACTCGCCGCCGGCGACATGGCGCCGATGATGCGCTGGCTGAACCAGGCGGTGCATGCGCAGGGCGCGCGGCTCGGCTTCCAGGACCTGCTGCGGCACGCCACCGGCAAGTCGCTGGACCCCGCCGACTTCACCGCGCATCTCTCGGCCCGCTACCTCGTGGATTGAAGGAAGGCGACGATCGCGGCGCGGTCCGCCGCGTCCCGCGCGCCGTTCCCGCCCATCCAGAGGCCCGGATACATCTCCTCCGGGTCTTCCAGGAAGCGGCCGAGGCGCGCGGCATCCCAGCGGTCCCCGGCGGCGCGGGCGGCTTCCAGCACCGGGGAGTAGTCGAAGCCCTCCGCGCCGCCGACCACCCGCCCGATGACGCCCGCCAGGTTCGGCCCCGGCCCGGGCGGCGCCCCGCGATCGACGGCGTGGCAACTGGCGCAGTGATCCTCGAAGGCGCGCCGCCCCTCCTGCGCCGCCGCCGGCAGCGCGGCCAGCAGCAGCGCCAGGGCAAGCCTCACAGCCCGTATTCGATCCGCACGATCCGGTCCGTGCCGGATTCGCCGCCCCAGGCCTCCCCGGCCACGCCATCCATCTGCCGGACATTGGCGTTGGCCTTGTCCGAGGGAAAGGACAGGAAGGTCTCATTGGCGGGGTCGAAGCGGACGATGGCGTTGGCCGGGAAGTCGGTCAGCCAGACCTTGTCCGTCGGATCGACCCAGACCGAATAGGCCCGCGGCCGATCGCCCGGCAGGCGCCATTGCCGCCAGGACCCGTCGCGCGGGTCATGGACGGAGACGTTGCCGCTGTTCCATTCGCTGATCCAGAGGCGGCCCTGGCTGTCGGACCAGACGCGCCGCGCGCCCTGGTTCGGCGTCGGCGGCTCCACGATCCGCACATGGCCGGTGGCGAGGTCGTCGATCTGCGCCAGGTGGTTGCCGGCCAGGGAGACGTACCAGATGCCGCCCTGCGGCGTGCGCGTGATGCCATAGGGCCCGCGGCCGCGCGGCGCCTCCCACACCTCCATCCGTTCGCTGGCGGGGGTGAAGCGGCCATAGATCCCGTTCTGCCCGGTGAACCACAGCGTGCCGGCGGGGTCGAAGACGCCGGTGTTGAGGTTCCCATTGGCGAAGCGCTCCGGCAGCTTCCAGAGCTGCACGCGATGGTCGGCGGGATCGACGCGGGCGATGGCGTTCTGCCCGCCCTCCGTCACCCAGGCCGCCCCGTCCGGCCCGCGGATGACGCCATGCGGCGCGGCCCGCGCCTCGCCCTGCGCCAGGCGGACCACGCGGATGGCGCCGGTCTTCGGGTCCAGCCGGTTCAGCGTGCCGTTGCGCTGGCCGCAGAACCAGAAGGTGCCGTCCCCGGCGGCGGTGATGTCGCGCGACCCGACGCGACCCGAGCCCGGGGTCGCCGCGTCGAAATAGGTCACGCGGAAACCGGGAGGGGTATTGGCGGCGGCGGGGCGGGGCAGGGTGGCGGCGCCGATGGCGGCACCCCCGAAGGCCAGCAGGTCACGGCGACGCATGGGCTTCCTCCGTTCGTGGCGGGCGGAGGATACCGCAGCGGCCGGGGGGCGGCGCAAGCGCCGCTCAGCGCTCCCGGTCCGGCGCGGGCCAGGCGAGGGCGTCGAAGCGCATCACAGGGATGCGAGCCACCGCCAGCGTCCGGTCCTGGATCGTCAGCGGCAGTTCCACCTCCGGCTGCCCCGCGGCGTTGGGACGGCTCATCAGCGGCAGGATCGCCCGCGCCGTGGCGGCGGCGCGGCGGCCCACCAGCCCCGCCTCCGCCAGCGCGTCCAGCGCCGGGCCGGCCCCCATGACGCGGAGCGACCCGGCGCCCATCGGCTGCAACCCCTCATCCAGCGCCAGGGTGGCGGAGGCCGCGGCCTCCACCGGCCCCCAGCGCAGGGTCAGGCTCTTCACCTCCAGCGTGCCGCCCGCATCCCGCCAGCTTTCGGCGCGCACCACCGGGAAGCGGCCGGGCGGCACCGGCCCGCTCAGGGCCATCTCCGCCGCCAGCGCGTTGATGCGGCGCCCGAAGGCGGCCGCGCGGCCGCCAGGTGCGGCGGGCAGGTCGATCTCCTCGGCCGAGGCATTCACCTCAAGCGCCGCCTCGCCCTCCGTCGCGGTGGAGGAGGTGTCGAGCGTCACCCGCGCGGCGCCGACCTCCATCGGCCCCGCCGGGGTCGATAGCCGGAGCCGCTCCGCCAGCACCTCTCCGCCGCGGGGCGGGGTGCCGACCTCCAGCGGCAGCAGCGCCACCAGCGTGTCGGCGGCGAAACGGAACTCGTCATCGCCGAGGCGCAGCCGCTGCGCGCCCGGCATCTCCACCCGCAGCCGGTCCACCCGCGGCAGCACCACGCGCAGCACCGCGCGCTCCGCCTGCAGGACGAAGCCGCCGGGCAGGGTGGCATCCCCGCCCTCGATCCGCAGGTTCGGCAGGATCAGCGCGGCGGAGAGCGGATAGCCCGCGCGCATGGGCGCCGCATGCTCCACGCGCCAGCCCTGGGCGCGGCGGATCTGCACCCAGGTGGCGAAGCCCTGCTCGATCTCCGTCGCCATCGCGCGCCACAGCAGCGCATGCCCGGCCCCGAGCGCGACCAGCGCCACCAGGGCGCCGAGGGCGATTCGGGGGGCGAGGGGCCGCCGGCGGCCGGGTGGCTTCATTTCCATCGTGGCAGGCGGTATAGCCCGCCCCCGCCCCACCGTGCAGACCTCATCCGCCCCTCCCGCCGCCGAAGCGCCGCCCATCGCCCCATGCGGGCACATGTGGGTCTTCGCCTATGGTTCGCTGATCTGGCGGCCTGGTTTCGATCATGCGGGCAGCCAGGCGGCGCTGCTGCAGGGCTTCCATCGGCGCTTCTGCCTCTGGTCCCATCACTACCGCGGCACGCCGGAGGCGCCGGGCCTGGTGCTGGGGCTTGATCGCGGCGGCGCCTGCCGGGGCGTCGCCTTCCGCGTGCCGGGCGCGGCGGCGGCGGCGGTGCTGCGCTACCTCGATGACCGGGAACTGCCGGATGGGGCGGAGGTGGTCTATCACCGTCGCGTGGTGCCGGTGCGCCTGGTGGGGCAGGGCAGCACCGTGCCGGCCGTGACCTATGTCGCGAACCGCGCCTGCCGCCTCTATGTCCGCCACCTGGCGCCGGAACAGGCAGCCGCGACCATCGCACGCGGGGTCGGGCGGATGGGGCCGAACCGGGACTACCTGCTCAATACCCTGGCCCATCTGCAGGCCATGGGCGTGCGGGATGCAGGGTTGGCGCGGATTGCGGCGCTACTGCCCGAAGCCTGAGCGACTAGCATTCATCCACCGCGCCGAGGTGTGGTCGTTACAACCTCGGGTTGGTGGAGCAAAGATGAACGGCCGGATCAGCGATGGTTGCAGGTCGCGGTGATTTGCTTTTTGAATTCAACGGGTTACACCCTGGCTGATGCAGGGTCATCGACCCCGCGGTAACAGTGCATTGCAGAATAGCGGGCTGCCGCAGGCGCTTGGAGCCCGAGGCTGGCGCTGGGCGCGAATGGAAGACCCACAGACTTATCCACAGGCTTATCCCTGCGGCTCCGCCATCAATCGATCCGTCTCCGTCTCGATTTGCTCCTCCAGCGCCGCCAGCAGCTTCGCGCGGTTGAGGCCCGGCGGCAGCGGCGGCAGGACGGAGATGCGGATGGTGCCGGGATGCTTCAGGAAGGCCCGACGGCCCCAGACACGACCGCTATCGGTGGCGACCGGCACGACCCCCGCGCCCGTGGCCGCGGCGATGGCGACGACGCCGGGCTGATAGGGCACGCGCTCCCCCACCGCGGTCCGCGTTCCCTCGGGGAAGATCACGACCTGCCGGCCTTCCTCCACCGACGCGGTCGCGGCGCGCAGCATGGCCCGCAGCGCGGGTCCGCCGCCTTCGCGGTCCACCGGGATCATGCCCGCCCGCCTGGCGTAATGGCCGTAGAGCGGGATGCTCAGCAGTTCCTTCTTCATCACATAGGCCGGCTGCTTGAGCAGGCCGAGCCAGACGATGGTGTCGAAGGCCGATTGGTGCTTGGCCGCGATCACCACGCCGCCGGGCGGGATGTTCTCCCAACCCCTGATGTCGATCTTCACCCCGACCACGTATCGCAGCGCCTGGATCACCAGCCAGGACCAGAGGTTGGCCGTGCGCATGGCGGCTTCGCGCGACATGAACAGCGTCGGGATCGCCACCAGCACCATGACGATGGTGATGCCGAAGAACAGGATGTTGAACAGCAGCGATCGCAGCCAGACCACGGGGTAGGATCTCATCGACGGGCGGACTCCCTGGCCGGCAGGTAGCGAGTGAGGCCGGCGGCGGCCGTCCCATACTTCACAAATTCGCCGAGCATCAGGGCCCATCGGCGTCCGCGCGGCAGCGCCGCGAAGGAAGCCGGGCGGACGGGATGCGGCTGGAGGTCCACACCGGGCAGGGCGCGGCGGAACTCCAGCATCGCGCGCGGCATGTGGTAGGCCGCCGTGACCAGGCGGATGGACCGGATGCCCCGCGCCTGCGCGAAGGCCGCTGCCTCCGCCGCATTGCCGATGGTGGTGGCCGCCGCATGCCCCAGCATGACCCGCCCGGCCAGGCTGCCGGGTGCCCTGCCATGCACGCGCGCCAACTCGGGCAGCGTCAGCGTGGCATGCGCGCCGGAGACCAGCAGCAGCGGCGCCGCGCCGGCATCCAGCAGTCGCAGCGCGGTCTCCACCCGTTCGGCGCCACCGGTCAGCACGACGATGGCGTCGGCGGGTGCGGCGGCGGGGTCGGGCAGGGCGCGCACGGCACCGAGGAAGGCCTGGAAGCCGAGGCCCAGCGCCAGCAGGGCCACCAGCCCCGCCACGCCCAGGCGGAGCAGCCGGCGGCGCATCAGGGCAGCCGGTGCAGCCAGCGGCGCACCGTCGCCTGGGCCGTCGCCCATCCCACCAGGAAGGCCACGGGCGGCAGCGCCACCAGCCCCGGCCAGGGCAGCCCGGCCAGGCTGTCCATGGCGCCGGCGCTGCCGAGCCAGGGCCCCGCCAGGTCGATCAGCAATGCCAGCGCCGGCACGGCGGCCGCGGTGCCGACCAGCGCGCCGCCGGCGGCCAGCAGCCCCAGCCGCCGGGCGAAGCGGCCGGCGATGTCGCCATCCCGCGCGCCAAGCCCGTGCAGCACCTCGATCGCGTCCCGCCGCGCCGCCAGGCCGGCCCGGGTGCCGACGGCCACGACGGCCGCCGCCACCAGCCCGACCAGCACCAGCACCACCAGCGCCAGCGCCTGCAGGCTGCGCGCCAGCGCCGCCAGCCGCTGGACCCAGAGGCCATGCGCCTCCACCAGCGCGCCGGGCACGGCCTCCGCCAGCCGGTCCCCGATCAGGACCGGATCGACGCGCGTGTCTCGCAGCCGCAGTTCCAGCACGCCGGGGACGGGGATGGAGGGAGCGGCGCCGAGCCAGGGGCGGAGCAGCCCCGCCAGCCGTTCCGGGTCCATCGCCTGGGCGTCATCGACCTCCGGCATGGCCCGGAGCGTGGCCAGCGCCCGCTGCACGCGGGCCTGGTCGGCATCGGGGATCTGCACCGTGACGGCCGCCGCGGCGCCGCGCTGCCAGCGATCCGCCAGCGCCGCCGCCCCTTGCGCGCCGGCCAGGGCCAGCGCGGCCAGCAGCGCCATCGCCGCCACCAGCCCCGGCAGCAGCAGCCCCGACAGCGCCCGGCGCAGGCCGAGCGGATCGCGCGAATAGCGCCGGCGCCTAGCCAAGGTCGGGATCCCGCCGGGGTGGTGGGGGCGGGGAGGGCGCCTCCGGCACCGCGTCCTCCTCCTCCGGCGCCGCAAAGCGATCCACGGTCAGGTCCGCATCGATGCCGCGCGCGCCATCGGGGTCATGCAGCCTGCCATCCCGCAGCACCAGCGCGGGGGCGGGGAAGCGCGCCACCAGGTCCTCGTCATGCGTCGCCACCACCACCGTGGCGCCCAGGCGGTTCATCTCCCGCAGCAGGGCCAGCAGGCGGCGGGCCTGCCGGTTGTCGAGGTTGCCCGTCGGTTCATCCGCCACCAGCAGCGCCGGGCGGTGGACCACGGCGCGGGCGATGGCGACGCGCTGCTGTTCGCCGCCCGAAAGTTCCGGCGGCAGGCTCCCCGCCTTCCCGTCCAGGCCGACCCATTTCAGGATCTCGTTCACATCGGCGCGCAGCGATGCCTCCGGCCGTCCCGCGAGCCGCAGCGGCAGGGCCACGTTGTCGAAGGCGGAGAGGTAGGGCAGCAGCCGGAAATCCTGGAACACCACGCCGATCCGCCGCCGCACCGGCGCCAGTGCGGCGCGCGCGGCGCGGGAGGATCGGAGCCCCAGCACCTCCACCTCCCCCCGCGTGGGTCGCAGGGCGAGGTGCATCAGGCGCAGCACGGAGGATTTGCCCGCCCCGGAGGGGCCGAGCAGCCAGGTGAAGGACCCGGGCGGCAGGGCGAAGGTGACGTCGACCAGCGCCTCCGGCCCCCAGGATCCGGTATGCGGGCCGCCGCCGGGGTAGCGAAGGCCGACGGCTTCGAAGCGAACCATGGGCGATGTCTGCCATGGGCGCGCGGTGACGCCAAATGATCATCGCGGGCTTGATCACGCGCCTATTGCTCACGCGGGGGTGTATCACGCGGCGCGACAAGCCTGCTGGACGAGAGCCCTCAGGTAACGTCACTCTGCCGCACCGATGCGAATCGCCTGCCCGAGCTGCGCCGCCGAATACGAGGTCCCCGACGCCGCCCTGGCCGCCGGCCCCCGGCTGCTGAAATGCGCCCGCTGCGGTCACCAGTTCCAGGCCGCGCTGCCCGAAGCCGCGGCGCCCGAGCCGGCCATGGCGCCGTCACCCGCCCCGGCGCCTGATCCCGCACCACCCGAGGCAGCCCCACCCCCGCCGGCCCCATCCGCGGACCGGCCGCCGCCCTCCCGCGGCCCGACGCAGTCCATGCCGATCGATCCGCCCCTGCCGCGCCTCAGCGATGCGCCGGCCAGCCCGCCGGACCGGCTGGCGCTGGCGGGCTGGATCATGACGCTGGTGGTGGTGGCGCTCGGCACCTATGCCGGCTTCGCCTTCCGGGGGGAGATCATGGAGGCCTGGCCGGCCTCCGCCAGGCTCTACCAGGCCCTCGGCCTCAGCTGATCCCGAGCACGCGGCGGGCATTCCGCGCATCGGCCGCGATCGCGTCCTGCAGCGCCTGCAGGCCATCGAACTTCGCATCCGCCCGCAGGAAGGCGCGGATCCGCACGCCGATCTCCTGGCCGTAGAGGTCGCCCGAGAAGTCGAAGAGGTGAACCTCCAGCCGCGTCACCGGATCGCCGCCCAGCGTCGGCCGGCGGCCGACATTGGCGACCCCGGGCACCAGCCTGCCATCCGCGAGCCGCACCGTCACGGCATAGACGCCGCGCGCCGGTTCCAGCTGCCGGCCGAGCAGGATGTTGGCCGTCGGCCAGCCGAGCTCGCGGCCGAGCTTGTCGCCGTGGAAGACCTCGCCGCGCAATTCCCAGTCCCGGCCCAGCATGGCGGCCGCGAGGTCCGGATAGCCGTCCTGCAGCACGCGGCGGATGCGGGTGGAGGAGACGGGGCCGGCGGCGTCCGTCACGGCCGGCACCACGGTCAGGCCGATGCCGCGCTTCTCCGCTTCCCGCGCCAGGAAGGCGACATCGCCGCCGCGGCGATGGCCGAAGGCGAAGTCGGCGCCGCAGGCCAGGTGCTTCGCGCCGATGCCCTGGTGCAGCACCTCCTCCACGAAGGATTCCGCGGACATGGCGGCCAGTTTTTCGCCGAACGGGATGGCGAAGACGGTCCGCGCGCCGAGTGCGCCGAGCGCCTCCGCCTTGGCCGCCAACACGGTCAGGCGGAAGGGCGGGTCGTCGGGGCGGAAATGCTCCCGCGGATGCGGCTCGAAGGTCAGCGCCGCCAGCGGCAGGTCGGGCCGCGCCCCATGCGCCGCCCGCAGCACCGCCGCATGGCCGAGATGCACGCCATCGAAATTGCCAAGCGCGACGGTGGCGCCGCGCGCCGCCTCCGGCACGCCGTGCCAGTCCTGGATGATGGTCATGCCTGGTGCGGCCGCAGCCAGGGCAGCACCTCCGGCGGCGGGCGGAAGGCGGCGAGCTTGTCGAGCGCCTCCTCCACCGTCGCCGCCTGCATGGCGAGCGGCCGCTGGCCGGGGCGGACGAAGCCCTCCTGCTGCATGAAGTCGAGCGTCTTGAGGAAGGGCTGCCAGAAGCCCTCGGTGTCCAGGAACACCACGCCCTTGGCCTGGATGCCGAGCTGCGCCCAGGTCAGCGCCTCCACCGCCTCCTCCAGCGTGCCGAAGCCGCCGGGCAGCACGATGAAGCCGTCCGAGAGGTCGGCCATCATCGCCTTGCGTTCATGCATGGTGTCGACGACATGCATCTCGACCCCGCCGCCATGGCCGACCTCCCGCTTCAGCAGGCCGTGCGGGATCACGCCGATCACCTCCGCCCCCGCCTGCAGCGCGGCATCGGCGGCGATGCCCATCAGCCCGACCGCGCCGCCGCCATAGACCAGGCCTAGGCCGCGCTTCGCCACGACACGCCCGAGTTCACGCGCGGCTTCCGCATAGGCCGGCCGCACGCCGGGCATGGAGCCGCAGAAGACACAGACGCGCTTGAAGGATCCGCTCATGCCTGCCGCTCCTTCCTCGCGGCGATGGCGGCGCGGGACGGCACGGCGACCAGCGCCTCCCCCTCCAGCACCGGGTTGCCCTTCACCAGGCAGACGGTGCGCAGGGTGGCGCGATGCTTCTCGGTGTTCAGGGCGGTGATCTCCACGATGGCGGTGACGGTATCGCCGATCCGCACGGGGGCGCGGAAGCGCAATGACTGGGACATGTAGATCGTCCCCGGCCCCGGCAATTGCGTGCCCATGACCTTGGTGATCAGCCCCGCCGCCAGCATCCCATGGGCGATCCGTTCGCCGAAGATCGAATCCTTCGCGTATTCGGCGTTCAGGTGCATCGGGTTCGTGTCGCCCGTCACCGCGGCGAAGAGCACGATGTCGGCTTCCGTGATCGTCTTGCCGAAGGAGGCCTTCTGGCCGACGGCCAGATCCTCGAAGAAGCAGCCTTCCTCCATCCGCGCCGTCCCTGGTTGCAGCGCGCTCCCGTTAGCCCCGGGGACAGGGGTGGGCAAGCATGGACAACCCCCCGCCCGCTTGCGAGAAACCTGCCCCCACCAGCAGACGGACAGGACCAGATGCCCCAGACCCAGCTTGGCACCGCGGAGCAGCTTCTCGCCGAACTCCGGGGCTGGGTGGAGCATGAGACGCCGACCACCGACGCCGCCGCCGTCAACGGCCTGATGGACCGCTGCGAGGCCGAGCTCCGTGCCGTGGGCGGCGCCATCACCCGGCTGCCCGGCCGCGACGGCTTCGGCGACACGCTGATCTGCCGCACCCCCGGCACCGGCGCGCCGGTCGTCGTGGCCGGCCACCTGGACACGGTCTGGGACCATGGGACGCTGGCCGGGCCGATGCCCTTCCGGATCGATGGCGAGCGTGCCTATGGGCCGGGGATCTACGACATGAAGGCAGGCTCCTTCATGGCCTTCCATTCGGTGCGGGAGATCCTGCGCCAGAAGGTCGCGACGAAGCGCCCCATCACCCTGCTGCTGACGCCCGATGAGGAAGTCGGCAGCCCGACCAGCCGCGAGCCCATCGAGGAAGCCAGCCGCGGCGCCCGCGCCGTGCTGATCCCGGAACCCGCCGGTGCCGGCGGCGCCTGCGTCACGGCCCGCAAGGGCGTGGGCCGCTTCGTGGTCGATATCCGCGGCGTCTCCGCCCATGCCGGCGGCAACTGGGCGGAGGGGCGCAGCGCCGTCGTCGCGCTGGCGCGGCTGATCCTCAAGGTGCATGGGATGACGGACCTCGATGCCGGCATCACGACGAATGTCGCGCCGATCTTCGGCGGCACGCGCCCGAACGTGATCCCGCCCGAGGCGGGCTGCGAGATCGACCTGCGCGTGCCGACCATCGCGGAGGGCGGGCGGATGGAGGCGATGATCCTGGGCCTGGCCGGGGAGAGCGACGGCATCGCCATCACCGTCACCGGCGGCATGAACCGCCCGCCCTTCGCGGAGACGGACGCGATCGTCGAGCTCTACAACCGCGCGGCCGCCTTCGCGCAGCAGCATGGCTATGCGCTGCCGACGCAGCATCGCGGCGGCGGCTCGGATGGCAACTTCACCGCGGCACTCGGCATCCCGACGCTGGATGGCCTCGGCTGCACCGGCGCCGGCGCCCATGCGCCGCATGAGCACATCCTCTGGCGCGACCTGGCGCCGCGCTGCGCGACCTTGTGTGGCCTGCTGGAGACGATCGACTGAGCGCGATCGCGCTCTACGCCCTGGCGGCGCTGGCGGAGATCGCCGGCTGCTTCGCCGCCTGGGCGGTGCTGCGGGAAGGGCGCAGCGCCTGGTGGCTGCTGCCGGGGCTGCTGTCCCTCGCGCTCTTCGCCTGGCTGCTGACGCGCATCGACGCCGCCTTCGCCGGCCGCGCCTTCGCCGCCTATGGCGGCATCTACATCGCGGCCTCGCTCGGCTGGATGTGGGTGGTGGAGGGGGCGCGGCCGGATCGCTGGGACCTGATCGGCCTTGCCTTCTGCCTGGCCGGCGCCGGCATCATCCTGCCCGCGCCACGCCCCACCGGCTGAGGAATACCGCCATGCCAACCCCCCGCGCCCTGATCGTCGGCACCGGCCCCGGCTTCTCCGCCAGCCTCGCCCGCAAGCTGGCGGGGGAGGGATACAGCGTCGCCCTTGCCGCCCGGAACACGGACAAGCTTGCGGCGCTGGCCGCCGAGACCGGCGCGACCCTCCATGCCTGCGACGCCAGCGACCCCGCGGCGGTCGCCGCGCTGTTCGGGAAGCCGGAGGCCGCCGAGGCGGAGGTGGTGCTCTACAACGCCAGCTTCCGCGTCCGCGGCCCGACCATCGATCTCGATCCCGAGGATGTCCGCCGCACGATGGAGGTCTGCGCCTTCGGCGCCTTCCTCGTCGCGCAGCAGGCCGCGCGTCACATGCTGCCGCGCGGCCGGGGCACCATCCTGCTGACCGGTGCCTCCGCCGGGGTGAAGGGCTTCGCGCGGTCGGCCCCCTTCGCGATGGGGAAGTTCGCGCTGCGCGGGCTGGGCCAGGCGCTGGCGCGGGAACTGCACCCGCAGGGCATCCATGTCGTCCACATCGTCGTCGATGGCGGCATCCGCAGCGAACGTCGCCCCGACCCCGGCGCCGATACGCTGATCGACCCCGACGCGATCGCGGAGGCCGCGCTGCACGCCATCCGCCAGCCCCGCAGCGCCTGGTCCGCCGAGATCGAGCTTCGCCCGTGGGTGGAGACCTTCTGACAACTTCGCTAGCCTTTCCGGCACCAGCAAGGACGCCACCCATGCAGGACGCCCAGGGCAATGCGCTGACCGTCGAGTCGGAGGAAGCCGCCCGCGCCTTCGACCACGTCATCGCCGGCTTTCTCAACTACCGCTTCGACACCGGCCTGCGCCTCAAGGCCTTCCGCACGCTCGACCCCACGGCGCCGCTGGGCCAGCTTCTCTCCGGCTACTTCGCCCTCATGGCCTATGACCGCGGCATGGCGCCCCGCGCACTGGCCGCCGTCGCGGCCGCGGAGGCGATGCCCGCCAACCCCCGCGAACGCGCCCACATGGCCGCGCTGCGCGAATGGGCGGAAGGCCGGCCCGAAGGCGCGCTCTCGGCCTGGGAGCGGATCATCGCCGACCACCCCCACGACCTCCTCGCCTTCCGCCTGCACCATTTCTCCGCCTTCTGGATGGGCGAGCCCGGCCGCATGCGCGCGGCGGTGGAGCGGGTGATGCACCGCTGGTCGGAGGCGATCCCGGGCTATGGCAGCGTCCTCGCCTGCCGCTGCTTCGCGCATGAGGAATGCGGCGACTACCTGATCGCCGAACAGGCCGGCCGCCAGGCCGTGGCGATGGACCGCGGCGACCTCTGGGCCGCCCATGGCGTGGCGCATGTGCTGGAGATGCAAGGGAGGCGCACGGAGGGCCTGGACTGGATCCGGGCGCTCGAGCCGAACTGGGACGGCGGCAACAATCTGATGCACCATCTCTGGTGGCACCAGGCCATGTTTCACATGGAACGTCGCGAATACGGCGCGGTGCTCGACCTCTACGACACGCGCTTCCGCAACCTTTCCTCCCCGGTCACCCAGGCGCAGCCCGACCTCTACATCGACATGCAGAACGCGGCCTCCATGCTGTTCCGGCTGCAACTCCGCGGCCTCGATCCCGGCGACCGCTGGACGGAGCTGGCGGAGAAGGCCGAGGCGCGGATCGGCGACACGCTCTCCGCCTTCACCCAGCCGCACTGGATGATGGCGCTGGTGGCGACCGGCCGCCGCGCCGCCGCGACGCGCCTGCTGGAAGCGCTGGGGGAAGCGGGCCGCGCGAATACCCACCACGCCGCCATCCTGCGGGAGGCCGCGCTGCCCGCCTGCCAGGCGGTGATGCTGCATGGGGAGGGCCGCTTCGCCGAGGCCGTGGCGGTGCTGCGCCCGGCGCTGGGCGCGCTGCATCGCCTCGGTGGCAGCCACGCGCAGCAGGACGTGCTGGAACAGCTCTTCCTCGACGCTGCCATGAAGGCGGGCAGCGCGGAGGATACGCGGCTTGCCCTGGAACGCGCGGCCGGCCGCTACGCCCTCTCGCCCGCCCGGCGCATCGGCTATGCGGAGGCGGCGCTGGCGGTGCCGTTCTGATCCCTCGGAACAAGCTTTCTTGACACCCCTCCCACAGCCGGAAGTTGTTGTCGCGCGTCCCGCCCGCTGATACGGATTCTTCCAACACGCCGGGATACCTCCCGGCAGCCGGGACATGTTCCCGGCAAGGCGGGAGAGACGGGATGGCCAAGCTCAACGTGAACGGGCGCGTGATCGAGGTGCAGGTGGAGGACGACACCCCCCTGCTCTGGGTGCTCCGCGAACAGCTCGAACTCACCGGGACAAAATATGGCTGCGGCATCGCGCAATGCGGCGCCTGCACCGTGCATGTGGATGGCGTGGCCACGCGGTCCTGCGCCATGCCCGTCTCCGCCTTCGACGAGAACCAGAAGATCGTGACGATCGAGGGCCTGTCGCCGGACAGCAGCCACCCCATCCAGCAGGCCTGGCTGGCGCTGGACGTGCCGCAATGCGGCTTCTGCCAGTCCGGCATGATCATGGCCGCTGCCGCCCTGCTGGCGAATACCCCCCGCCCGACGGAGCAGCAGATCCGGGAGGAAGTCACCAACATCTGCCGCTGCGGCACCTACAACCGCGTGCTGGCCGGCATCCAGCGCGCCGCCGGCACCGCCGGCGCGGCCGGCTGAGGGGGGTGCGCATCATGAACGCGATCACCAAGCCCTCGCGCCGGGGTGTCCTCGGCACCGCCGTCGCCGCGGCCGGCGCCTTCACCTTCGGCTTCCGCTTCCCCGCGCCCTCCAAGGCGCTGGCGCAAGGGGCGGCCGCACCGGCCTCGCCGGAGATCAATGCCTGGGTCGTCGTGAAGCCCGACGACACCGTCATCATCCGCATCGCGCGGTCGGAGATGGGGCAGGGCACGCTGACCGGCCTCGCCCAGATGGTGGCCGAGGAGCTGGAATGCGACTGGGCCAAGGTCACGACGGAATACCCGACACCGGGCCAGAACCTGGCGCGCGGCCGGATCTGGGGGAACATGTCCACGGGCGGCAGCCGCGGTATCCGTGACAGCCACGAATACGTCCGCAAGGGCGGCGCCGCGGCGCGCATGATGCTGGTCCAGGCCGCCGCCAATGGCTGGGGCGTCGCGCCCGGCGAATGCCGTGCGGCCAACAGCGTCATCACCCATACGCCCACCGGCCGCACCACCACCTTCGGCGCCGTCGCCGAGGCCGCCATGCGCCTCACGGCGCCGGCCGCCGCCGATGTGCCGCTGAAGGACCCGCGCGACTGGAAGCTCATCGGCCAGCCCGTCGCGCGGCTCGACACCCGCGCCAAGCTGAATGGCAGCCAGGTCTATGGCATGGACCTGAAGCTGCCGGGGATGCTGAACGCCGCCATCCACGCCTGCCCGGTCTTCGGCGGCACCGTCGCCGCGGTGGACAGCGCGGAGGCCGAGCGCATGCCCGGCGTGAAGCGCGTGCTGCGCGTGGGCGACAATGCCGTCGCCGTCGTCGCCGATACGTGGTGGCGCGCCCATAAGGCGCTGGAGGCGGTGAAGATCACCTGGAACAACGGGGAGCACGCCAACGCTTCCTCCGCCGCCTTCCGCGACGTGATGATGCAGGCCTTCGACGCGCCCCAGGCAGCGGTCGGCAACCGCAACGGCGATGCGGCCGCCGCCATCGCGGGCGCCGCGCGCAAGGTGGAGGCCATCTACGGCTATCCCCACCAGAACCACGCCTGCATGGAGGTGATGAACGCCACCGCCGTCTGGACGCCGGAGCGCTGCGAGGTCTGGACCCCGACCCAGAATGGCGAAGCGGCGCACGCCGCCACCGCCGAGGCCTCCGGCCTGCCGCCCGCGCGCTGCGAGGTGCACAAGATCCACCTCGGCGGCGGTTTCGGACGTCGCGGCGCGGTGCATGACTGGGTGCGCCAGGTCGTCGCCATCGCGAAGGAGATGCCCGGCACGCCGATCAAGCTGATCTGGACGCGGGAGGAGGACATGCTCCAGGGCCGCTTCCACCCCGTGACCATGTGCAAGCTGACCGCGGGGCTGGACGCGCAGGGCAACCTGACCGGCCTTCAGATGCGCATCAGCGGCCAGTCCATCGTCGCCGGCATCTTCCCGCAGAACATCCGGGATGGCCGCGACCCCGTAGTCTTCCAGGGGCTGAATGCGGGCGGCGGCGAGGCCGATATCGGCTACAGCTTCCCGAACCTGCTGATCGACCACGCCATGCGCAACCCGCATGTGCCGCCGGGCTTCTGGCGCGGCGTGAACCTGAACCAGAACGCGATCTACCTCGAATGCTTCCTGGATGAGGTGGCGCATGCGGCGGGGAAGGATCCGCTGGAATTCCGCCGGTCCCTGATGGCCAACCACCCGAAGCACCTGGCCGTGCTGAACGCCGTCGCGGAACGCGCGGGCTGGGGCACGCCGGCTGCCGCCGTCAACGGCCAGGCCGTGCATCGCGGCCTCTGCGTCACCCATGGCTTCGGCGCCTATGTCGCGGCCTGTGCGGAGGTTTCCGTCAGTGATGCCGGGGAGGTGAAGGTGCATCGCATCATCGCCGCGACGGACCCGGGCCATGCCGTGAACCCGCAGCAGATCGCCGCCCAGGTGGAAGGCAGCTTCGTCTATGGGCTGTCGGCCGCGCTCTATGGCGAATGCACGGTCAAGGACGGCAGGATCGAGCAGACCAACTTCGACAGCTACCCGGTCATGCGCATGATCGACATGCCGAAGGTGGAGACGATCGTACTGCCGACGGGCGGCTTCTGGGGCGGCGTCGGGGAGCCGACCATCGCCGTCGCCGCGCCTGCCGTGCTGAACGCGATCTTCGCCGCCACCGGCAAGCGCATCCGCCAGCTTCCGCTGCAGCAGGCGGATCTGCGCCGGACGTGAGGGCCTTCGCGCTGGCGCTGCTGATGGCGGCGCCAGCCTTCGCGGCAGAGGAGGCGCCACCCGGCGCCTCCACCTGCCTCGGCTGCCATTCGCCGGTGCGCGCCGATGCCGCCATCCCCCCGCTGCGCGGGCGGGATGCGGCGGCGGTCGCGGCGGCGATGCGGGAGTTCCGGGAAGGGACGCGCCCCGCAACGCTGATGGACCGCCTGGCGCGCGGCTTCACCGAGGAAGAGAGCCAGGCCATCGCCGCCTGGATCGTGCGATGAAGGCCACGCGACGCGCCCTGGCCGCGCTGCTGCTGCCGGCGCCGGTCTTCGCGCAGGCTCGCCCGCGCGTCGTGGTGGTCGGTGGCGGCTTCGGCGGCGCCACCGCCGCGCGGTCGCTCCACCGCGCCGGCATCGCGACGACGCTGGTCGAGGCCAGCGCCACCTACACCGCCTGCCCCTTCAGCAACGCCGTCATCGCCGGGCTGCGCGGGATGGCGGCGCAGCGCTTCGGCTATGATGCGCTGCGGGCAGAGGGGATCACTGTCGTGCACCAGCGCGCCACGGGCGTGGATGCCACGGCCCGGCGCGTGACCCTGGTCGATGGCACCACGCTGCCCTTCGACCGCGCCTTGCTCTCGCCCGGCATCGAGATCCGCTTCGATGGGTTGCCCGGCTATGACGAAGCGGCCGCCGAGGTCATGCCCCATGCCTGGCAGGCCGGCCCGCAGACGGAACTGCTGGCCGCGCAACTGCGGGACATGCCGGATGGCGGCACCGTCGTCATGGTCGTGCCCCCCAACCCCTATCGCTGTCCGCCCGGGCCCTACGAGCGGGCCTCCCTCATCGCGCATTTCCTGAAATCGAGAAAACCGCGGTCGAAGCTGCTGGTGCTGGATGCGAAGGACGTCTTCAGCAAGCAGCGGTTGTTCGAAGCCGCCTGGGCCAGCCTCTATCCGGACACCCTCGAATACGTGCCCCTCGCCATGGGCGGCCGCGTGACGGAGGTCGATCCGAAGTCGCGCCGCGTCACCACCGATTTCGGCACGCAGGACGGCGCGGTGGTGAACGTCATTCCGCCCCAGCGCGCGGGCGCCATCGCGCAGCTTGCCGGCGTCGCTGACCGCTCCGGCTGGTGCCCCGTCGATCCCGCCAGCTTCGAGAGCCGGCTGGTGCCGGGCGTGCATGTGATCGGCGACGCCATCATCGCCGGCGCCATGCCGAAATCCGCCTTCGCCGCGAATGCGCAGGCCCGGGTCGCCGCCGCGGCGATGGTGGCGCTGCTGGCCGGGCGCGCGGTGCAGGCGCCCAAGCTGCTGAACACCTGCTACAGCCTGGTGGCGCCGGAATACGGCATCTCCGTCGCGGGCGTGTACCAGCCCGCGAACGGCCTGCTGACGGATGTGTCGGGCGCGGGCGGCACCAGCCCGCTGGAGGCGCCTGCCGGCGTGCGGGCGGCGGAGGCGCGCTACGCGGAGGATTGGTTCGCGACGATCACGGCTGATGTTTTCGGCTAGGGCAAGCGAACTGCAACCCTCTCCCCTCTGTGGGGCGAGAGGGCTTGTCATGGCCATCCTGGCCCTCCTCCTCCTCATCCCCTCCGCGCGTGCGGATGAAGCACCCCTGACCGCCACGCCCGGCGACGCCACCCGCGGCCGCGCCATCGTCGCCGACCGCACACGTGGCCTCTGTCTGCTCTGCCACTCCGGCCCGATCCCGGAGGAGCGCTTCCAGGGCAACCTGGCGCCGCCCCTCGATGGCGCGGGCCTTCGCTGGACCGCTGCCGAACTCCGGCTGCGCCTGGTGGATGGCAAGCGCTTGAACCCGGACAGCATCATGCCTTCCTACTACCGGACCGAGGGCCTGCACCGCGTCGCCCCCGCCCAGCGCGGCCGCCCCATCCTGGCGGCGCAGGAGATCGAGGACGTGATCGCCTATCTGCTGACCCTGCGTGAGGAGCCGCCACGATGATCGTGCCGACACGCCGCCTGCTGCTCGCGGCCCCCGCCCTGCTGCTGCTGCCCCGCCAGGCCGATGCCACGCCCGAAGCCATGGCGGAGGCCGTGCGCGGCTTCACCGGCGGCGCGCCCGTCACGCCGGGCCGCGTCGCGCTCGACATCTCGCCGCTGGTGGAGAACGGCAACACCGTGCCGCTCTCCGTCATCGTCGAAAGCCCGATGACGGAGGAGGACCACGTCCGCGCCATCGCCGTCTTCAACGAACGCAACCCGCAGCCGCATGTCATCACCGCGCAGCTCGGCCCGCGCGCCGGTCGCGCGCTGCTCTCCACCCATATCCGGCTGGCGACGTCGCAGACGCTGCTGGCGGTGGCCGCGCTGTCCGATGGCAGCTTCTGGTCGGACCGCGCGCAGGTCGTCGTGACCCTCGCCGCCTGCATCGAGGGTTGAGCCCATGGCCCGCGTCCTGATCAACGTGCCGCGCAGCGCGAAGCGCGGCGACATCATCACCATCCGCACCCTGATCCAGCACACGATGGAAACGGGCTACCGCCCCAATGCGCAGGGGGAGGTCGTGCCCCGCGACATCATCCGCCGCTTCACCTGCAGCTATGACGGCGCGGTCATCTTCAGCGCCGAACTGTCGCCAGCGATCGCCGCCAATCCGTTCCTGTCCTTCACCACCGTCGCCACGCGCTCCGGCACGGTGACGATGACCTGGGAAGGCGACAACGGCTTCGCGCAGACGGAGACGCGCCCGATCGAGGTGACATGAGGCGCACCCTGGCGCTGCTGCTGCTGGCGCTGCCCGCTTCCGCGCAGGATCGCCGATCGGGCTTCGAGGACATGGCGCGGGAGACGCAGGCCATGCAGCGCGACGACATGCAGAACCCCGGCATGCTCTGGGTGGCGGAAGGCGAGGAGCGCTTCAACCGCGACTGCACGTCCTGCCACACCGAGGCCTCGATGCGCGGCGTCGCCGCGCGCTACCCCGCCTGGGACGAGGCGACGGGCGCGCCGATCGACCTCGCCGGCCGCATCAGCGCCTGCGTGGAGCGCCACCAGCGCGCGACGCCGCCGGCGCGGGAGAGCCAGGCGCTGCTGGCGCTGACAGCCTATGTCGCGCACCAGTCGCGCGGATTGCCGATCAGCCGCCCGACCGATCCGCGCCTGGCGCCGGCGCTGGCGCAGGGGCGCGCGTTGTATGGGGAGCGTCGCGGCCAGCTCGACCTCTCCTGCGTCCAGTGCCATGACGACAATGCGGGGCGGCGGCTGGCGGGCAGCGTGATCCCGCAGGCGCATCCCACGGGCTATCCGCTCTATCGCCTGGAATGGCAGGGGCTGGGGTCGCTGCAGCGGCGGCTGCGCGGCTGCATGACGGGCGTGCGGTCGGAGCCCTTCGCCTATGGCGCGGCCGAATATGTCGCGCTGGAGATTTTCCTCAATGACCGCGCCGCGGGGATGGCCATCGAGACTCCCGCGGTCAGGCCTTAGACTCCGCGATCAGACGTGCGCGCAATTCGCGCCGCAGCACCTTGCCCATGCTGTTGCGCGGCAGGTTCTCCACGAAGCGAATCTCCTTCGGCACCTTGTAGCGGGACAGCTTCTCCCGGCACAGCGCCGTCAGGGTCGCGGCATCGACATGCATGCCGGGGCGCAGCACGACGAAGGCGGTCACGGCTTCCCCGAAATAGGGGTGCGGGGCGCCGGTGACGCCGCATTCGGCCGCGGCGGGATGCGCCAGGATCACCTCCTCCACCTCCCGCGGATAGATGTTCTCGCCGCCGCTGATGACCATGTCGTTCTTGCGGTCGACCAGGTAGACGAAGCCTTCCTCATCCTGTCGCGCCAGATCGCCGGTGACGAACCAGTCGCCCCGCGTGCCGGCCGCCGTCGCCTCCGGCATGTTGAGGTAGCCCGAGAACATGTAGGGCGAGCAGACCCAGAGTTCGCCGACCTCGCCCTGCGGCACTTCCTGGCCATCACCGTCGCAGATGCGGATCTGCGTCGCGGGATAGGGAAGGCCGACGCAGGCCTGCTTGCGCAGCTGGTCCTTCGGCCCGAGCGAGGTGGCGATGGAGGTCTCCGTCGTGCCGTAGCGCTCGAACAGCTTGCCCTCGCCGAAATAGGCGACGATGCGTTCCTTGGTGGCCTGGGGCAGTGGCGCCGTGCCGCTGATGGCGGCCTTCATCGACCGCATGTCCCACTGCGCCCGCTTCGCCTCCGGCAGCGCGAAGAGCGCGGCGAAATGCGCCGGCACGATATAGGCGCTGGTCGCCTGGAAGCTGGTGATGGTGCCCATCAGGCTGTCGATGTCGAAGCGCGGCAGGATCTCCACCTGGCCGCCGAACCAGATCGGCGTCAGCGCCATCAGGAAACCCGCGCCGTGGAACATCGGCGTCGTCGCGACGGCGCGATCCTCCGGCGTGTAGCAGCGATGCTCGGCCGCCATCGCATAGCCCGACAGCACGCGCCCGCGATGCGACAGCTGCACGCCCTTCGGCCGGCCCGTGGCGCCGGAGGTATAGGGGACGGAGAAGATGTCGTGCTCCGTGACCTCCACGGGGCAGGGGCCCGCCGAGGCCTCTGCCAGCAGCGCCTCATAGGCCGGGCCGATGACGATGAAGCGCTCGACGGAGGGCGCGGCGGCGCGCGCCACCTCCTCCAGCGCCGCCGAGACGAACATCACGCGGGCACCGCTATCCTCCACGATGAAGCGGATCTCGGGCGGTGCGGCGGCGGGGCCGATGGTGGCGGCGGCGACGCCCGCTTCCGCCATGCCGCAGACGATCTCCATGTATTCGAGGCAGTTCGCCGAGAACACCGCCGCGCGTTCCCCATGCCGCAGGCCGAGCCCCGCATGCACCAGGTTGGCCACGCGCGCGATGCGATCGACCAGCCGCGCATAGGTCAGCGAACGCCCGCTCTCCCGCATGGCCACCTTGTCCGGCGTGCGCCCCGCGGAGGCACGGATGCCGTCGGAGATGAGCATGTGGCGCGCGGCGCCGCGTCGCGTGAAATCGGGCATGGCGCGGAGGATCGTGGCCGCGCGCGGGCGCTGTCAATCCGTCGCAGCTTGACAGTCTGGGCGCAGCAGTGCGCGATGCCACGCATGGCACGTCCGCATATCGAATGGATCCAGGCGCAGGCCCTGCCGTGGCAGCGCGATGCGATCGCAGCGCGCGAAGGCGCCGATGCGAAGATTCTCTCGCGTGATGACGAGACCGGCGCGCTCTCCTGCATCATCCGCTACCCCGCCGGCTATGCGCGCGGGCCGGAATGGCTGGCGGCGGATGAGGAGTTCTGGGTGCTGGACGGCAGCATCGTGATCGATGGTGTCGAATACGGCGAACACACCTATGCGCACCTTCCGAAGGACATGCCGCGCAGCGGTCTTTCGTCGGAGCATGGCGCCGCCGTGCTGACCTTCTTCTCCGCCACGCCGGTCGCGACAGCGGGCGGGGAGGGACGTGCCTTCGACGAACGCCGCCTGGTGCGGCGCCTCGCCGCCGCCGACAACATCTGGGATGGCGATTTCGCGTCGATGGGCCTGCAATCCATGGCCAGCACCGCGCGCATGCGCCGCCTGCGCACGGATCCCGACACGGGCGAGATCACCTACCTCACCGCGACCATCGCCTTCCGCCAGGGCGAGCGCAGCGAACGCCATCCGGTGGTGCAGGAGTTCTTCCTGATCGCCGGCGAACTCGCCGGCGATCTCGGCACCATGCAGGCCGGCGCCTATTGCTGGCGCCCGCCCTTCTTCAAGCACGCGCCCTACGGATCGCCGACCGGCACGCTGCTGCTGTTCCGCAGCATCGGCGGCCCGCAGACCACGGATTGGGAAGACCCAGACCAGCCCTTCACCTGGAAGCCCGAACACAAGCCGGTGCTGCCGCCCGACCTCGCGCCGCTGATGGCGAAGCCCTGGCCGCGGCCCAGTCGCTATTGAGGCCCCGCCGCGCGTTGCGCGGCATTCAAGCGTTGACTGGGATGCAAGCTGGACGTTAGCGTCGTCCGTACAACCGAGATGGGCGAGACCACGTCATGCCGAGCCCCCGCCGCCTGCTGGTCGCCACCGCCGCGCTTGCCGCGCTGATCGGCCTCGCGCCGCCTGCAACGGCGCAGGATCGCACCATGGTCATGGCCATGGTCTCCACGCCGCGCGGCTTCGATCCCGATATCTGGGTGCCCGGCCAGATCGAGGCCTCGGTCAACGTCTATGAGGGGCTGACACGCTTCGCCACGCGCCCCGGCGCCAATGGCCGCACGGAAGTCGATCCCGGCCGCGTGGAGCCGCATCTCGCGGAATCCTGGACGGTGTCGGAGGACGGGAAGGAATACGTCTTCCGCATCCGCCCCGGCATGCGCAGCCATTTCGGCAATGAGCTGACCGCCGCCGATGTCGTCTGGACCTTCGAGAAATCGAACGCGCAGCGCCGCACCGGCCTCTTCATCCGCAACGTCGCGCTGATCGAGAGCGTGGAGGAAGTCTCCCGCTTCGAGGTCCGCTTCCGGCTGAAGGAGGCGAACCGCATCTTCCTCAGCGTGCTGACGCTGCACATCCCCGCGCTGTTCGACAGCACGGAGGCGAAGAAGCACGCGACGCCGGAGGATCCCTTCGCCGCGCGCTGGCTCGGTTCCAACACCGCGGGCTTCGGCCCCTATCACGTGGAGAGCGTGACGGCGGGACAGCAGGCGATCTTCGTCCTCAACCGCGGCTACCAGTTCGACCGCCCCTTCTACAGCCGGATCGTGTGGCGGGAGGTGCCGTCCCCGGCGACGCGCGTCGCGCTGGTGCGTACCGGCCAGGTGCAATACGCGGAGCAGATCCCGCTGCAGCAGATCGCCGACCTGCGGCGTGACCGCAACGTGCGCGTGGAGAGCGTCGCGGCACCGGGCAGCGCCACCGTGCGGATGAACCCGCGCATTGCGCCCTTCACCGATGTGCGCGTCCGCCAGGCCGTCGCCTATGCCACCGACTATCGCGCGATCGGGGAGGCCGTGTTCCTCGGCCTCGGCACGCGCAGCCGCTCCATGCTGAACCCGCCGATCCCCGGCGCGATCGACGCCTATACCTACGAGACCGACTATGATCGCGCCAAGACGCTGCTGGCGGAGGCCGGGCACCCCAACGGCCTCGACGTCACGCTGGAATACAGCACGAACTGGTGGTGGGAGGAGCCGCTGGCGCTGCAGATGCAGGCGAGCCTGGCGCGCGCCGGCATCCGCGTGACGCCGCGCCGCATCCCGGCCACCGAGATCACCGCGCGCCGCGCCGTGAATGTCTGGTCGCTGCCCTTCATGACGCACCTCACCTCCTCCTTCGTGCCTGATCCCTCCTACAACATGTTCCTCACGGCGCATTCGCGCGGCGGCTCCAACGTGAACGGCAACAACAACGCGGAACTCGACGGCCTCATCGACGCCTCCGTCAGCGAACGTGACGATGCGCGCTGGCTCGACATTGTCGCCCGCGCGCAGCGCAGCCAGGCGGAAAGCGCCACCTTCGTCGAGACCTTCCTGCCCGGCACGCATGAGGTCTTTGCCGCCTGCATGGAGGGCTTCATGTGGCGGCCCCATAACCGCCTGGTCTGGAAGGATTTGGCCTGCCGCCGGTGAGCATCACCCGCTTCCTGCTGCGCCGCCTGCTGGTGGCGGTGCCGGTCCTGCTCGGCATCCTCTTCCTGACCTTCATGCTGGTCCGCATCGGGGACCAGGACCCGGTGGCGATGCTGGCGGGGCCGATGGCGGATGCGCCGATGCTGGCGCGCATCCGGGCGGAGCTGATGCTGGACCAGCCGCTGCTGACGCAGTTCTGGGGCTACCTCACAAGGCTTGTGCAGGGCGACCTCGGCATGTCCTGGCAGGGCAATGCGGCGGTGACGAAGGAGATCGCGACGCACCTGCCCGCCACGCTGGAACTGGTGACACTCGCCGTCGGCATCGGCGCGCTGGTCGGCGTGCCGCTCGGCCTGCATGCGGCGGAACGCCCGAATGGGTGGTTCGACCAGCTGTCGCGCTTCGGCTCGCTCTTCGGCTTCTCGCTGCCGACCTACTGGCTCGGCCTGATGGCGATCTTCGTCTTCTTCTTCCTGCTGGGCTGGGCGCCGGCGCCGATGGGTCGCGTTTCCATGATGGTGACGCCACCGCCCGTCGTCACGGGATCGGTGCTGATCGACAGCATCCTGGCCGGCAACGGGGAGGCTGCGTGGTCCGCAGCCTCGCAACTCGTCCTGCCCGTCGGCTGCTTCGCCATCGTCGCGACCGCGCCCATCATCAAGCACACCCGCGCCATCGCGATCGAGGTGATGGGCAGCGACTACATCCGCTACGCCCGCGCCTGCGGCTTCCCCCGCCGCGTCATCCGCCGCATCGCGCTGCGCGCGGCCCTCGTCCCCGTCATCACCTTCGTGGGGTCGGAGTTCACCTCGCTACTCGCGGCGGCAAGCCTGATCGAATTCGTCTTTGCCTGGGGCGGGCTTGGCCATTGGGGGCTGAACGCCATCCTGCTGGGCGATTTCGCGGCGGTGCAGGGCTATGTGCTGACCCTCGCCATCGCCTCCGTCATCATCTTCGCGCTGGTCGATCTCATTGTCCTGCTGCTCGAGCCGCGGGCGCGGGCATGAGTGCCACCACGCTGGACCGCGTCGTCGGCACCGCGCGCCGCAGCCCCACCTTCGCGGTGGGCTTCGGCATCATCCTGGTTTTCGCGCTGCTGGCCGCCTTCGCCGACATCCTCGCGCCGATGCCACCGACGCTGTCTCATCCCTATGAGACGCTGAAGCCGCCCGGCTCCGGGCCCTTCCTTCTCGGCACCGATGGCAACGGGATGGATGTGCTGTCCCGCGTCATCCATGGCGCGCGCTACGCTTTCGGCATCGCGCTGCCCGCGGGTGCCATCATGGCGGTGGTCGGCATCCCGCTTGGCCTTATCGCGGGCTGGCGCGGGGGATGGGTGGATGAGGTGCTGCTGCGCGTGCTGGACGTGCTGCGCGCCTTCCCGACCATCATCCTCGCACTCGCCATCGTCGCCGCCACCGGCCAGGGTTTTCTCAATGTCATCCTGGTCGTGGGGTTTCTCGACAGCCCGATCTTCGCCCGCATTGTGCGGGCGGAGGTGCTTGCCTTGCGCAACGCCACCTTCGTTCGTGCCGCGGTCGCGGCCGGCAATCCGGAATGGCGCGTGCTGCTGGTGCATATCCTGCCCAACGCCATCCTCGGCGCCACGGCGCAGCTGCCGCTGCGCATGGCCTGGGCGGTGCGCATCTCCGCCACCCTCGCCTTCATCGGCATCGGCGTGCAGGCGCCGGCGCCGGAATGGGGCGCCATGATCCGCCAGGGCGCGGAATACGTGATCTCCGGCGAATGGTGGGTCGCGCTCTTCCCGGGCCTGGCACTCATCGCGATGGTGCTCGGGCTCAACCTGGCCGGCGATGGGCTCTCCGACCTCCTCGACCCCAAGCGCCGGGCGACGGGCAAGTGAGGCTGCTGGAGGTCGAGGACCTGCATGTGGAATTCGCGGCCCGAGGCCTCGACAACCGCGTCCGCGTCGCCCGCGCGCTCAACGGCGTCTCCTTCACCGTCGATGCCGGTGAGGTGGTGGGCCTGGTCGGTGAGACCGGCGCGGGCAAGTCGCTGACCGCCCTCGCCGCCATGGGCCTGCTGCGCGCCCCCGCCCGCATCCCGCAGGGCTCCATCCGCTTCGAGGGCCAGGACATCCTGGCCATGTCCGATCGCGAACTGGAGAAGATCCGGGGACGGCGGATGGCGATGGTGGTGCAGTCGCCGCTCACCTCGCTCGATCCGCTGAAGCGCATCGGTGACCAGCTGGTGCGCATGCAGCGCGTCCACGGCACGGCGCGCGGGGCCGAGGCGCGCGCGCGGGCGGAAGCGATGCTCGCCGCCGTGCGCATCCCCGACCCCGCGCGCCGCATGCAGGCCTGGCCGCATGAACTTTCCGGCGGCATGGCGCAGCGCGTGCTGATCGCGATGGCGCTGGTGAATGAACCGGCGCTGGTCATCGCGGACGAACCCACCACGGGCCTCGACGTCACGGTGCAGGCGCAGGTGCTGGATACGCTGCGGGACCTGGTGCGGGCGCGCAACCTGGGCGCGCTGGTCATCACGCATGACCTCGGCGTGGTCGCGCATTACTGCCAGCGCGTCGCGGTGATGTTCGCCGGCCGCATCGTGGAGGATGGCCCGGTCGCGGAGGTCTTCGCGCGCCCAGCCCATCCCTACACCCAGGCGCTGATCGCCAGCACGCCGGGCCGCATCGCGCAACTCGGCTACACCGTCACGGGAGGCACGCCGCCCGACCTCTATGACCTGCCGAGCGGCTGCCTCTATCGCGACCGCTGCCCGCGCGCGACCACGGCCTGCCTCGCGCCACCGCCACGGATCGCGCTGGACGCGACGCATGGTGCCGCCTGCCACTATGCGTGGGAGGCCGCATGATGCTCGATGTCCAGAACCTCGTGCATCGCTTCCCCGGCGGCGTGAACGCGGTGAACGACGTCTCCTTCTCCATCGCGGCCGGGGAGACGCTGGGCCTTGTCGGCGAATCCGGCTCCGGCAAATCCACCATCGGGCTGCTCGTCACCCGGCTGCTGGCGCCGACGGGCGGCACCATCCTGTTCGAAGGCGAGGACATCACGCGCCTGCCGCCCGCCGCGCTGCGGAAGCTGCGCGCGCGGTTGCAGATCGTCTTCCAGGACCCTTGGGGATCGCTCAATCCGCGCATGACCATCGGCCGCCTGCTGGAGGAACCGCTGGCGCTGCACACCACGCTGGACAGCGCGGCACGCATCGCGGAGGCGCGACGCCTGGCGGATCGCGTGCGCCTGCCGGCGGCGTCGCTCTCGCGCTATCCGCATGAACTCTCGGGCGGCCAGCTGCAGCGCGTCTCCATCGCCCGCGCGATCGCCAATCGCCCGAAGCTGGTCGTGCTGGATGAGCCGACCTCCTCGCTCGACCTCTCCGTCCGCGCGGGCATCCTGCAATTGCTGGATGAGCTGCAGCGGGAGACGGGGATCGCGATGCTGTTCATCAGCCACGACCTGGAGACGGTGCGCCTCGTCTCCCACCGCGTCATCGTGCTCTATCTCGGCCGCATCGTGGAACAGGCACCCGCCGCGACGCTGTTCGACAACCCCGCGCATCCCTACACGCAGGTCCTGCTCTCCGCGCATCTGCCGCCCGATCCCGCCATGCGGCTGCGGCGGCATGAGGTGACGGGCGAGATTCCGTCCCCCATCAACCTGCCGCCCGGCTGCTTCTTCGCCGGACGCTGCCCCGTGGCGTTGCCTGCCTGCACGGCCGCGCCGCCACCCGCCATCGCGCTGGAGGCCGGCCATAGCGCCGCCTGCCTCCGCATCGCCGATGGCACCAACATCATCGATCCTGTCGAGGAACGCGCATGACCGTCTTCAACCCCGCCGCCACGAAAACGGGCTACGGCGCCATCGACATCGTGGTGAACGTCTTCACCCCCGAAGCCTTCGCCGAGGGCCGCATCCCCACCGATGGCCGCTTCCGCGAACAGGTTCGCACCAAGGCGGAGGATCGCCGCGGCGTCTCGATCGAGGATTACCTCCGCAAGATGGATGCGGCGGGCATCGAGCGTTCCTTCCTCATCGCCGTGCGCTGCGGCGACCTCCGCGTGAAAGGCTCCGTCGAGATCCCCTATGAATGGGTGCGCGACATCTGCGCGAAGTATCCGGACCGCTTCAGTGGGCTCGCGGGCATCGATCCCACGCGCGGCATCAAGGGCCTGAAGGAACTCGACGTCGCCATCAAGGAATACGGCTTCGTCGGCGGTCACCTCTATCCGCACTGGTTCGGGGAGGCGCCGGACAGCGCGATCTACTACCCCTACTACGCCCGCTGCGCGGAGCTGGAGGTGCCGATCATGATGCAGGTCGGCCACTGCCTGGTCTACCAGCAGGATCGCCGCCTGCCTTCCGTCGGCCGCCCGATGACGCTCGACAAGGTCGCGATCCATTTCCCGGAGCTGACCATCATCGGCATCCATCTCGGCTATCCCTGGACGGATGAGATGATCTCCTGCTGCACCAAGCATCCCAACGTCTACATGGCGGGCGATGCCTATGCGCCGAAGCACTGGCCGCCGCAGGCCGTGCACTACGCCAACACCTATGGGCAGGACAAATTCCTCTTCGGCACGGACTGGGCGGTGATCGACCCGGAACGCGCGATGAAGGAGATGCATGAGTTGAACTTCCGGCCGGAGCCGCTGAAGAAGATCCTGCGCAACAACGCCATCAACATCTTCAAGCTGGCCGACAAGCCGGCATGAGCGACCTGGCGGCGGCGCTGCGCGACCTACTCGGGGAGGCGCATGTCGCGACCGACGAGGCCGCCTGCGCGCTCGCCGCCTCCGACCTCTTCGAATGGCCCGATGCCGTGCCGGCGCTGCTGGTGATCCGCCCTGGCAGCACGGAGGAATGCGCCGCCGCGCTGCGGATCGTGGCGCAGCATGGCGCGCCCGTCGTGCCGCGCGGCGCGGGGCTCTCCTACACCGCGGGCGTCGTGCCGGCCGCGCCCGCGGTGGTGGTGGATACGGCACGGCTCGATGCCATCCGCATCGATGCCGCCAACCTCACCGCCATCGTCGGCGCCGGCACCACCTGGCAGAAGCTGGCAGAGGCGCTGGCGCCGCATGGCCTGCGCTCCGCCCAGGCCTCGCCCATTTCGGGCGCCGCCAGCACCATCGGCGGCGTCGCCGCGCAGAACCTGCCGGGCAGCATGGACGGCATCGTCGGGCTTGCGGTCGTGCTCGCCGATGGCAGCGTCGCGCGCACCGGCGCGCTGGCGATGCGGGAGGAGCCGCGCTTCTGGCGGAACATGGGGCCGGACCTCACCGGCCTGTTCCTCGGGGATTGCGGCGCCTTCGGCGTGAAGACGGAGATTGCCCTGCGCCTGGCGCCGGAACGTGAGGCCGCCTTCGCTTCCTTCGCCTTCGAGGATGGCGCCGCAATGATGGGCGCGCTTGTCAGCATCGCGCAGAAGGGCCTGGTCGCGCGGGCGCTGGCCATGGACCCGGTGCGCGGCCGATCCGCGACGAAGGTCGAAGCGGGCGAGGCGCTGCGCACCGCCGCCGCCGTAGCCGCCCGCGCGGGCTCCGTCATGCAGGCCATGCGCGACGTCGCGGGCCTGGCGCGCGCGAAGCTGGCCGATCCCGCCTGGACGCTGCACCTGACCGCGGAGGGCGTGACCACCACCGCGGCGGAAGCGGGCATCACGGCCGCGCGTTCCATCGCGCTGGCCGCTGGCGGTCGCGAGACAGACGCCGCCATCCCCCGCGCGCTGCGCGCCCGCCCCTATTCCATCCGCGGCTTCGTGGGCCCCGATGGAGAGCGCTGGGTGCCCGTGCATGGCATGCTGCCGCTCGGCACCGCGCAGGCCTGCCTCGCAGCGCTGGAGGCGCGCCTGCCATCGCTGCACCTCGCGGAGCACGGTATCAGCGTCAGCCACATCATCTCCTCGCTCGGCGCCTATGTGACGATCGAGCCGATGTTCTACTGGCGCGATGCGCTGGACCCGCTGCACCTTCAGCACCTCAGCGAGAAGAACCGCGCCCGCTTCGGCGCCTTCCCCGCCAATCCGGCGGCCCGCGCCGTGGTGCGCGATGCGCGCAAGGCGCTCGCCGCGGTGATGGATGCGCATGGCGCGGTGCACGCGCAGATCGGCCGCCACTACGCGCTGGCGGAGCGCATGACGCCGGAGGGCGCGGCGCTGCTGCGCCAGGTGAAGGCCATGCTGGACCCGGATCGCCGAATGAATCCGGGCGCGCTGCTGCGGGGGGACACGCCATGAGGATCACGAAGCACTTCCTGACCGTGGGCCAGCGCCGCGTCCATTACACCCGCGCCGGCGCGGGCCCGGCCGTCTGCCTGCTGCATGCCTCGCCCTGCTCGGCCAAGGTGCTGCGCGATCCGCAATCCGTCTTCGCGGGTTCCTTCACCGCCTTTGCCTTCGACACGCCCGGCTTCGGCCTTTCCGACCTGCTGCCGCTGGAACAGCCGGAGATCGAGGACTTCGCCGATGGCCTCGCGGAGGCGCTGACCGTGATGGGCGTGGAGCAGGCCGCGACCTATGGCCGCCACACCGGCGCTTCCATCGCCGTCGAATACGCGCTCCGCCATCCCGATCGCTGTTCGATGGCGCTGACCGATGGCTTTCCGGTGTTCTCCGTGAAGGCGGCGCAGGAGCGGCTGTCGAAGTATCTCCTGCCCATCGTGCCGTCCTGGGATGGCAGCCACCTCGTCTGGCTCTGGTACCGCTACCGCGACCAGCACGTCTTCTGGCCCTGGCATAACCAGACTCTCGCCTTCCGCGCGGATACCGATGCGCCCGACACGGAGTTCAACCATCGCGGCGTGCTGGAATTGCTGGAAGCCGGCGATGGCTACCGCATCGGCTACAGCGCCGCCTTCCGGCATCGGGGGCTGGAGGTGCTGCCGGAACTCCGCGTGCCCGTCTGCTTCGGCAACCGCCCCGGTGACAGCCAGCACCGCACCATGGCGCAGTATCCTGCGACGGCGTGGCAGGAGGAAATGCCGCGCGACCCGCTGGCCGCCGCGGCCGTGGAGCGCCAGATCCTGTTGCGTCATCCCGCGCGGGGCGAGCCGCCGCCACCGCCGATGGCGACGCCCATCGCGGGCCGAAGCACTACCAACTACCTGACCATCGGCGATGCCCAGGTGCTGGTGCGCGTGATGGGGGACATTCACGCGGCGCCGCCGCTGGTCATCGCGCCGCATGTGCCGGGATCCTCTGCGCTGTATGAGGATCTGCTGCGGGCCCTCGATATCCCCGCCATCAGCTTCGATCCGCCGGGCCATGGCGAGAGCGACGACGGCGCGGTGCAGTCGCCCGAAGCCTGGGCCGCGACGCTGTGGCAGGTCTGCGATGCGCTCGGCGTCGCGCAGGTGCATCTGCTCGGCCACAACAGCGGCGCCGCCACCGTGGTCGCGGCCGCCGGCGCAAGACCGGATCGCGCGCTGTCCGTGCTGCTCGATGCGCCCATCGCGCTGCCCGCCAGGCTGCGCGCCGCATGGGCCGATCGCTGGGCGCCGGATGTCACGCCGAGCTGGGACGGATCGCATCTGCTGAAGATGTGGCACATGCGTCGCGACATGGGGCTCTGGTTCCCCTGGTGGGATCGGCGCCTGGCGAACGCGCGTGCCGTGGAGCCGCGCATCGAGCCAGAGCGCCTGCAGATGGAGATCCGCGAGCAGGCCAAGAACCCGCGCAGCTTCGCCCCCGCCTGGCGCGCCGCCATCGCCTGGCCGCTGCCGGAACGCCTGGCCGCGCTGCCGCATCGCATCGCGCTGCTGGCGGCGGAATCGGATCTCTTCGTGCAGTGCCTGGCCGATGCCGCCGCGGTGCGTCCGGAGGCAGCGGTCCACCGCTACGGCGAGACGGTGGCGGAACGCGCCGCGGCGATCCGCTCGGCCCTGTCCCGCTAGATGCCCTTCGACGCGATCTTCCGCCTGCATCGCCGCACGCGGCCGGACAAGACCGCCATCATCGATGGCGACCGGCGCATCGACTATGCGACGCTCGACCGGATGATCGATGGCGCCTGCCACGCGCTCCACGCGCGCGGCGTGCGGCGGGAGATGCTGGTCGGCCTCGGCCTTGGCGACCATGCGGAGCATGTGGTCGCGATGATCGCGCTGGCGCGGCTTGGCGCCGTGATCCTGCCGATGGATTGCCGCTGGCAGACGGAGGAGAAGCACCGCTTCGCGGAGGCCTTCCAGCCCGACATCGTACTGCTGGAAGCCGAGGACGCTGCGCTGCCCATGGCGGGTTGGCACGGCATGCAACCCGGCTGGATCGCGCCATCCGACACGCCCTACCACGACGCTGCCATCACCGATGACAGCCCGCTGGTGCTCTCGCTTTCCTCCGGTACCACGGGTCTCCCCAAGGGCCCGCGCGCGACGCATCGGCAGTTCGAGGCGCGCTTCATGGTCTACTGGCTGAACATGGGCCTGAACGCGCAGGACGTGTATGTTTCCGTCACGCCGCTCTATTTCGGCGGCGGCCGCGCCTTCAACCTCGCCACGCTCTTCGCCGGCGCCACCATCTCCGTCCTCTCGCCGCGCACGAAGGTCAGCGCGCTTTCCGCGCATCTCGCCGCGATCGGCGGCACGGTGCTGTTCCTGGTGCCGACCATGATCCGGCGCCTGCTGGACGAGAAGCCGGCATCGCTCGCCTTCCCGACGCTGCGCGTCCTCATCTCCTCCGGCTCCGCCCTGCATCCGGAGGAACGGATCGCCATCCGCACGCAGCTCACGCCCAACCTCTTCGAGTTCTATTCCTCGACCGAAGGCGGCGGCGTCTCCATCCTCACCCCCGCTGATTGCGAACGCCATCCCGACAGCGTCGGCCGCCCCGGCTTCCGCGTCGAGGTCGAGATCGTGGATGAGCATCACGCCCCGCAGCCCCCCGGCACCATCGGCCGCCTGCGCTACCGCAGCCCCGCCTCCGCCCGCGGCTACTGGCGCGCGGAGGATGGCGACGCCTTCCGCGACGGGTGGTTCTACCCCGGCGACCTGGCGCGGCTCGACGAGGAGGGGTTCCTCTATCTCCATGGCCGCGCCAAGGACATGATCATCCGCGGCGGCGTGAACATCTATCCGCAGGACATCGAGCGTGTGCTGCGCGAGCATCCCGGCATCCGCGACGCCGCCGTCACTGGCGCACCGTCCCGCGAGATGGGGGAGGAGGTCGCCGCCTTCATCGTCGCCGACTCCGGTGTCAGCGACGAGGATCTGCGCGCCCACTGCCGCGCCGCGCTGGCGCCCTACAAGGTGCCGAGCATCATCCATCGCCTGGCCGAGTTGCCGCGCAACGCCGGCGGCAAGGTGGTGAAGGCGGAACTGCTGACGCTGCTGAACCCAGGAGCCCGATCATGACCCAGGCCATCCCGCGCCGCCTGCTGCTCGGCGCCTCGCTCGCTTCCCTCGCGACGCCTGCGCTGGCGCAGGGCGCCTGGCCGGCGCGCCCCATCCGCTTCATCAGCCCCTGGCCGCCCGGTGGCCCCGCGGACCTGATCGCGCGCCCGATCATCGAGAAGGTGAGCCAGGCGCTTGGCCAACCCGTGGTGCTGGAAACGCGGCCCGGCGCGGGCGGCACGCTGGCCGTCGCCTCCGTCGCGCGCGCGGCGCCGGATGGCTACACGGTGCTCTTCTCCCAGGCCGGCCCCAATGCCATCACGCCGGCCTTCCGCAGCGTGCCCTACGATCCCATCAAGGACTTCATCCCGGTCACGCAGCTGGTTTCCTCCGGCCTCGTCTTCGTCATCCGGCCCGGCATCGCGGCGACCAACGTGGCGGAGCTGGTGAACGTCGCGCGGTCCTCGAACCCCGGCCTGAACTTCGGCTCCATCGGGCCTGCCAGCACCACGCATCTGGCAGGGGAGATGTTCATGCGCGCCGCGAACATCAACCTGCTGCACGTGCCCTATACCGGCTCCACCCAGCCCATCACGGACATGCTCGCGGGCCGCATCGACATGGGCTTCTGGAACATCGGCGCCGTCATGGGCTTCATCCAGTCGGGCCAGCTCCGGCCGCTGGCGGTGACCACGCTCGGCCGCAGCAGCCGCCTGCCGGATGTGCCGGCGATGGCGGAGACCTATCCGGGCTTCGAGATGAATTCCTGGTACGGCGTCCACATGCCGGCCGGCACGCCACAGCCCATCATCGACCGCCTGCACACGGAATTCGTGGCCGCTTTGCGCGCCCCCGATGTCAGCGCGCGCCTGGTCGAGGCCGGGCTGGAGATCGAGGGCACGAGCCCCGCGCAATTCGCGCAGAAGATCGCCGCGGACCTGCTCCGCATGCAGGAACTGCAGCGCGCCACGGGGCTGCGCGCCGAATGATCCGCCGCGGCTTCACGGAGATCGCGGAAGGCCAGGTGCATTACCGCACGGCCGGGCAGGGCGGCGTGCCGCTGGTGATGATGCATGCCTCGCCGGGGTCGGCGAAGCTGCTGGAACCGCTGATCGGCGCCTTCGGGCAGCGCCGCCGCACCATCGCCTGCGACACGCTCGGCAATGGCGATTCCTGCGTGCCCGGCACGAAGGACACCACCATCGCCTATTTTGCCGATGCCCATCTGCGGGCGCTGGATGCGCTGGGCCTCGATCGCTTCGACCTCTACGGCAGCCACACCGGCGCCAACATCGCGGTCGAGATCGCGATCGCCGCGCCGCATCGCGTTCGCCGCCTGGTGCTGGACGGTGTCTCGCTCTATGCGCCGGCGGAGCGGGCCGACATGCTGGTGCATTACGCGCCGGGCGTGACGCTGGACCAGAACGGATCGCAGCTGTCCTGGATCTGGAACTTCGTGCGCGACGCCTACCTGTTCTGGCCCTGGTACAAGCGGGATGCCGCGCATCGAAGGCCGCTCGGCCTGCCCTCCGCGGAGGAGCTGCACGACAAGGTGGTGGAGGTGCTGAAATCCGCGCGGACCTATCACCTCAGCTACAACGCCGCCATCGGCTACGACAAGGAACCGCGGCTCAAGCTGGTCACGGTGCCGACCCTGCTGGCCTGCGCGCGCAGCGACATGCTGTTCGAATACTTCGACCGCGTCCGCGCGCTGATGCCGCAGGCGGAGCCGCTGGTCACCAACGGCACCGGCAACCCGAAGGCCTTCGCGGAGACGATCGGCGCCTTCCAGGCCTTCTACGACCGCGGCTAATCAGGAAGCCGGTTCTGGCTGCATCACGCCGGCGGGCAGCACCACCCGCAGCGCCACGTCGCGATCCGCCCGCAGATGCAGGCGCATCAGCTGCTCCGCCTCCTCCGCCTTGCCCGCGACCAGCGCATCGATGATGTGCCCGTGTTCCAGCAGCGCGCGTTCGACACGGCCGTGGCGCAGCGTCAGCAGGCCGAAGCGGTGCACCTGGTCGCCGAGCTGCCCCATGAATTGCGAAAGCCGCGAATTGCTGGCCAGCCCGATGATCCGGCTGTGCATCAGCACGGAGAAGTCGTAGGCGGCACGGAGACGCCCCGCCTGCATGTGGGACACGGCCTCCCGATGATCCGCGCGCAGCGCCTCCGCATCCGCGGGGCCCATGCGTTCGGCCGCGACGCGGACCGCGAAGCCCTCCAGCTGTTCGCGTAGCTGGTAGACCTCGACGATGTCCTGGACCGACAGCTCGGAGACGATGATGCCGCGCTGGGGCAGGATGCGCACCAGGCCGCCGCTCGCCAGTTCTCGCAGCGCCTCCCGGATCGGCGTGCGGCTGATCGCGAGTTCATCGGCCAGCTGGTTCTCGCTCAGCAGCGCGCCGGGCGCATAGCGGCTGTCCAGGATGCCCTGCTTGATCGCGTCATAGGCCTGCTCCCGCAGGCTCCGCGGTGCTTCCCCGCCGGTGCCCTTGCCCCGTGTCATCGCCCGTCCGTCATCCATGGCCGATCCCATGAGTCAATCTGTATGCCAGATAAGGATCGGCCGCAAATGAGGGAGCATGGGGCGCCTGGCCTTGCCGGTCGCACTTGTATCCCAATACCATCCCAGGCACCGCGCCACGGAGGAACTGACGCATGGCCTATCCCATCGCCGCCATCGATGCCGTCACCAACTACGAATTCGCCGATCCTGAACTGGAGCGGAAGGGCTGGCAGGAAACCTTCATTCGCGGAAAGATCGGCGCCGAGGAATCCCGCATCAAGGGACTGACACCCGAGGCCTTCATCGAGAAGATGGACCGCGCCGGCGTCGAACACTGCTTCCTGCTGGCCATCAAGGCCGGCAGCGCGCTCAACACCATCAATCGCCGGGTCCCCTATGAGAAGGTGGCGGAGATGGTGCGCCGCTACCCCACGCGCTTCAGCGCGCTGGCCGGCGTCGATCCCACGGAGGGCATGCGCGGCCTGAGGGAACTCGAATACGCGGTGAAGGAACTCGGCTTCATTGGCGCGCACCTCTATCCCCACTGGTTCGAGATGGCGCCCGACCATGCGCGCTACTACCCGATCTATGCGAAGTGCTGCGAGCTCGACATCCCGATCCAGATGCAGATCGGCCACTGCCTGCGCTACAGCGAGGAGCGCCCGCTGAAGAGCGTCGGCCGCCCCATCACGCTGGACACGATCGCCTGCGATTTCCCGGAGCTGAAGCTCGTCGGCATCCATATCGGCTGGCCCTGGACGGAGGAGATGATCGCCGTCGCCTACAAGCATCCGAATGTCTATATCGGAACGGACGCCTATGCGCCGAAGCACTGGGACGAGAAGTTCGTCCGCTACATGAACAGCTTCGGGCAGGACAAGGTGATCTTCGGCACCGACTATCCCGTCATCGACCTCGAACGCGCGCGCGTGGAGTTCGAGGCGCTGGGCCTGCGCGAGGTCGCGAAGCGCAAGGTGCTCCGCGACAACGCGATCAGGCTGTATGGGCTGAAGCTGCCGCTTTCAGAGGAGTGAGCGCGGTACGTAGCGCCCGCTGCCCACGGCCGTGTCGTCCAGCGCGCCATCGCGCATGACGGCGCGGCCCCGCACGATGGTGTGGACGACCTGGCCCGTCAGCGTCCAGCCTTCGTAGATCGAGTAGCCGGCGGAGGAGAGCACGCCATCGCGCGTCACGGTCCAGCGGCGGCCGGGATCGACGATGGCGAAATCGGCATCCATGCCGGGCGCAATCGCCCCCTTGCGATGCAGGCCCATCGCCTTCGCCGGATTGGTCGAGACCAACTCCACGATCCGCGCCAGGCTCAGCCCGCGCTTCATATGCCCCTCGCTCAGCAGCACGGGCAGCATCGTCTCCATCCCCGGGCAGCCCGGGGAGGCGGCCCAGATGCCGCCCTCCTTGCCACTCAGATCACGGTGCACATGGTCCGTCGCGACGGTGTCGATGCTGCCATCGAACAGCCCGCGCCACAGTGCCTCCCGGTCCGCGGCTTCGCGAAGCGGCGGGTTGATCTTGCCGGTGACGCCTCCTTCCCAGGTGACGTCATGCGTCAGGTAGTGCGGGCAGGTCTCCACCCAGACCTTGCCGCCGGCCTGGCGACCGCGCTTCGCCGCCTCCAGCGCCTCGGCGGAGGAGGTGTGGACGATGTAGAGCGGTGCCCGCGCCTCCTTCGCCACCAGCGCCGCGCGCTGCACGGCATCGGCTTCCACGAAGGGGGGGCGGGACGCGTTCCAGCTGGCGAGTCCGCCGTGGCCCTCGGGATCCTGCGCCATGATCTGCTTGCGGCGTACCCAGGCGAGTTCGATCGTCTCGGGATGCGGGCAGACCATGCCGCCATGCGCGGCAACCGTCTCGCAGAGCCGCAGCAGGAAGCCGTCATCGATATCCGGCAGGCCGAGGCGCTTGCCCTCGCCGCCGCGGTTGTTCATGAAGATCTTGAAGCTGGGCGCGCCGAACTCCTCGACATAGCGCCTGATGCCCGCGAGCTGCGCCTCGGTCGAGATGATGGGGTGGTAGCCGAAGTCGATGCGCGATCCCGCTTCCGTGACGGCGATGACCTCGTCCCAGAAATCCTCGAAAGGATCGGTCGCCATGAGGTAGGGGATGAAGCAGGTGATGCCGCCCGCGGCCGCCGCCGCGCTTTCCTGCGCCGCATCGCCCGGTACGCGCGGCCGCGAGATATCCTTGCCGTGGCCGAGATGGAGGTGCACGTCCACCGCGCCCGGCATGGTGACGAGGCCCGAGACGTTCCAGACCTCCTCCGCTTCCGCCGCCGCGCCGCGCGCCAGGATGGCGGCGATGCGGCCATCCTTCACCGCGATCTCGCAGGTAGTGGGGCCGAGGCCCGGCAGCACGGCGCTGCCACCGCGCAGCAGCAGGTCGTAGCGCATCAGGCGGCGTCCCGCGGCGCCAGTTGGCCGAGCGCCGCCATGGCCTCCCCGGTCGTCATCACATCGGCATATTTCGAGGCCATGTCGAAGAGGTTCACGGCGTGGCTGGTGGCGCTGCGGTCATAGACCGCGTCCTGCGGCACGACGACGCGCCAGTTATAGGCGAAGGCATCGACGACCGATCCGCGCACGCAGCCGCTGGTCGTGCAGCCCGTCACCACCAGCGTATCGACGCCGAGATCGACCAGGTAGCTCGCCAGCGGCGTGCCGAAGAAGGCGCTGGGGTGCTTCTTCGGCAGCAGGATGTCGCCATCCCGCGGCGCGACCTCCGCCACGAAGCCGTAGCTGTCCCGCGGCACCGTCATCAGGGCCGGCACCTTCGCGGCCAGGCGCCCCGTATCGAAGCTCTCCTTGGGCGACACATGGGGGTAGAGCACCGGCCAGCCCTTCTCCCGGAACAGCGCGAGCAGTTCCTGGATGCGCGCCACGGCGGCCCAGCCGACCTCGCCGCAGCTGGTCGGATATTCCTTGATCGCCTCCCAGAACGGCATGGGCCTGGTGCCGACGGTACGGTACTGCACATCGATGATCAGCAGCGCGGGCCGGCGGCCCAGCCCCGAGCGCCGCCCGAACCCGGCGGCGCCATAGGCGCGTTGCTCTTCCTCGGAGATGATTCCATCCCAGGGCTTCATGCGACTGTATCCGGTTGTTCCTCTCGCCCGAAGCTAGAGGATCGGTTGCAGCCACACAAGATGTATGCAAGTGGCGCCGGAAAGGCGGCGCCGAAGCGCCGCCGCCCTCAGCGGGCTGCCCAGCCGGAGGCCGCCAGGATGTCGTGGCTGGCCTTGATGTCGCCATCCGGATCGGCGCCCGGCGTCAGGGCGTCGGTGATGATCTCAAGCACCGTCATGCCGCTGTATCCGATCTCCTTCAGCGCCGCGGCCGCCGGGCCCGGTTCCACGATGCCGGTGCCGAGCCGTTCATGCTTGAAGACCGCATAGCCGCTGTCGGAGATGTGGACATTCTTGATCCGCTTGCCAAGCAGGCGGATCGCGGCGGGCACATCCTCCTTGATGTAGGCGCTGTTGCAGACGTCGAAGTTGATCCCGACTTCGGGTCCGATCTCCTCCGCCACCGCCAGCATGTCGGCGGCCTTGGGCAGGAAGGTGAAGGGCACGTTCTCCAGGATGATCTCGACGCCGGAGCCCTTCGAAAAATCGACGAGTTCGCGCATGCCTTCGATGAACCAGGCGCGCATCCAGGGAACGGGCGGATCGATCAGGGAATTCACCGGGCCGGGGATGGCGCAGACATAGGGGCAGCCCCAATCGGCGGCGAGATCGATGGCTTCCTTGTACCGGTCCAGCGTGTAGCGCCGCATCTTCGCGCAGACGCTGTTCGGGTTGTTGTCGAGCAGCGGATAGCAGAAGGAGGTGATGGCCGAACCGCTGTCGCCGAGCCAGGACTTGTACTCCCGCCGCTTCGCGGGGGTGAGTTCGGAGGGCCAGCAATGCGGCGGGAAGATCATCATCTCGAAGGCGCGATAGCCCTGCGCATGCAGGTGCTTCAGCGCGCCGAGACCGTCATGCGAGTAGAGGAAGGGGAAGGTGGAGGCGGCAACGCGCAGATCGGCCATGGCTTGTCTCCTCAATAGCTGTGTTCGGATCGCGTGTTCACGACGAGTTCGGCGATGGTCGCGGTATCGGGCAGCCGCAGCAGCAGCGAGACGATCTCCGCGATCGTGGCCGGCGAGAGGCGGTTGGCGGAAATGCCGGGCAGGCCTGCCAGCAGTTCGGTATCGATGGCGCCGGGGCAGAGCGCGGTGACGCGCACGCCTTCCTCCCACCCCGCCAGCTTCGTCGCCTGGCTGAGGGCCACGAGCGCATGCTTGCTCATGGCATAGCCGATGGAGACGGAGGCATCGCGGATGCGCTTGCCGTCGGTGGAGGCGATGTTCACCACGCGCCCATGCCCCGCCGCCCGCAGATGCGGCAGCGCCGCCTTGGTGGCGCGGAAGGGCGACTTGACGTTGACGGTCCAGAGCTCGTCCAGCTCCTCCTCGCCGCCCTCGTCCCAGGTCACGCGGCGCAGGATGCCGGCATTGTTGATGAGGCCGTCGAGGCGGCCATGGGTGGCGACCGCACCCTCGATCCACGCCTCCGCCGTCGCGGGCTTCGTCGCGTCATAGCCATGGAAGCTGGCGCGTTCCGCGAAGCCGAGCCGCGCCCGCGCCGCGCCGGGATCCCGCACGCCGAGCGCCAGCGTGTAGCCTTCCCCATGCAGCCTGCGCGCGATGGCGGCGCCGAGCCCGCGCCCGCCGCCGGAGATGGCGATGACGCGGCCCGCGGTGGGAATCAGCTCCGCGTCACGCATGCTCAGAACAGGCCCTGATAGACGCCGCCATCATTGACGATGTTCTGCGCCGACATGAAGCCGGCCTGCGCGCTGCAGAGATAGGCGACCAGATCGCCGCATTCGGAGGGATGCGCGAAGCGGCCCGCGGGGCAGCCGTTGATGCGGTCCTCGACCATCGCCTCATAGGTCGTCCCGCGCCGCGCGGCGTGGCCGTGCAGGTTGGTGCGCAGCGCATCCGTGTCGAAAAGGCCCGGGCAGACCGTGTTCACCGTCACGTTGTGCGGCAGCAATTCGCGCGCGATGGAGGCGATGGCGCCCGACAGCGCGACGCGCGCGGCGTGCGAATGCGCAAAGCCCACCTGCGGGAACTTGATGAAGCTGACGGAGATGCTGACCACGCGACCGAACTTCCGATCGCACATGCCCGGCGTGACGCGGCGGATCAGCTCCATCGAGGAGTAGAAATGCACGTCCCACCAGCGCAGCCATTCGTCGCGTTCCCAGCCGCGGAAATCGCCGGGCACCTGGCGGACGCCGGGATTGCAGACCAGGATGTCCGGCGCCGGGCAGGCGGCCAGGATGGCGTCGCGCCCCTCCGGCGTGTTCACATCCGCGGCCACGGTCTGCACGGTGACGCCGGTATCGCGCCGCAGGCTTTCCGCGGCCTCCTCCAGCGCTTCCTGGCCGCGCGCAACGATGGTGAGATTCACGCCCTCCTGCGCCAGCGATCGCGCGCAGGCCTCGCCGAGGCCGCGGCTGCCGCCGCAGACGATGGCGTGGCGCCCCCTGATGCCGAGATCCATCTCAGAGCAGCCCCATATCCGTGAGACCCTTGCGCAGCCCCTCCAGCGGCGCGCCCGTCAGCGCGCGCAGCGGCGGGCGCGGCGTGCCGCCGCCAGCAAAGCCCATCATGTCCATCGCCGCCTTGGTGGCGGGATAGAGTGTGCGGCCGCCACTGGTGAACAGGTCCGTCAGCCTGCGCCCCGTCTCCTGCAGGGCGGCGGCATCGCTGCGGCCATCGCGCGCGGCGTAGTAGAGGTCGAGGCAGCCGGTCCAGACATTCGGGAAGCAGTCCACCGTCCCATCCGCGCCGAGCGCCACGGCCGGCACGCCGAAGACGGAGGAGGGGCCGCAGAAGACGCGCAGCCGGTCCTTCACCGCCAGCATCGTGGCGTAGAAGTTGTTCCAGTCGCCGGAGGATTCCTTGATGGCGACGACCTTCTCGAGATCCGCCAGGCGATCGGCCAGGGCAGGCGAGATGGCGTTCACCGCATTGCCCGGGATGTTGTAGACGACGATCGGCAGTTCGACCGCATCCGACACCGCCTTGTAGTGGGCGAAGATCTCGTCATCGGTCAGCTTCACGAAATAGGGCGGCAGCACCAGCACCGCATCGGCGCCGACCTGCTTCGCGTGCTTCGCCAGCTCGATCGTATCGGCTTCACCGACGCAGCCCGTGCCGACGATGACGGTGCCGCGCCCGGCCGTGGCGGCGACGGCTTCGGCATAGAGCGCCTTGCGTTCGTCCATGGCCAGCGCCCAGAACTCGCCGGTGCAGCCGCAGGCGACGATGCCCGTGGCGCCGGCATCCAGCATGCGCGTGACATTCGCGCGGAAGCCCGCATTGTCCACCCGCCCCGCCGCATCGAAGGGCGTCGTCAGCGCCGGCATCGGGCCGGTCCAGTCGACGTCGTCGCGGTTCATCACTCACTCTCCCCAAGGGTCACGGCACGCGCATCCAGGCGCGCCTGGCTTTCGGCATCGAACAGGTGCAGCTTCTCAGCCCGTAGCGCGAAGGAGACGGCATCGCCAGGGTTCAGGCTGGCCTCGGCCGGGGCGCGGGCGGTCAGCGGCGACCCGCCGGCATCGAGCATGACGATCGTCTCATGCCCGGTCGGCTCCACGACGCGCACGGTCGCGCGATGCGGCCCCTGGCCGATCAGCACATCCTCCGGCCGCACGCCGAGCACGACCCTGGCGGGTGCGCCCGTCACCGTGAAGCGCGCCGTGATGGCGGGATGGCTGAAGGTGCCATCGGTGAAACCGCCGGGCAGGGTGTTCATGGGCGGCGTGCCGATGAAGCCCGCAACGAAGAGGTTGGCGGGCCGGTCATAGACCTCCCGCGGCGGCGCGAATTGCCGCAGCTCCCCGCCCTCCATCACCGCGATCCGATCCGACATCGTCATCGCTTCCAGCTGGTCATGCGTGACGTAGACGAAGGTGCGGCCCAGCGTGCGATGCAACTCGATCAGTTCCGCCCGCATATGCGCGCGCAGCTTGGCGTCGAGGTTCGACAGCGGCTCATCCAGCAGGAAGACCTTGGGGCTGCGCACCAGCGCACGGCCCAGCGCCACGCGCTGCTGCTGCCCGCCGGAGAGCTGCCGCGGCTTGCGGTCCAGCAACGCCTCCAGCTTCAGCATGGCGGCGATGCGGGCCACCTGCGTGGCCCGCTCCGCCTTCGCCATGCCCTGCTTCTTCAGGGGATAGGCGATGTTCTCGCCGACCGTCATGTGCGGGTAGAGCGCATAGGACTGGAACACCATGGCGATGTCCCGCTTGCCCGGCGCGACGTCGTTCACGACGCGGTCGCCGATCATGATCTCCCCGCTCGTCGGGAATTCCAGCCCCGCCAGCATGCGCAGCGTCGTCGTCTTCCCGCAGCCCGAGGGGCCGAGGAGCGACACGAACTCGCCGGGCCTGATCGCGAGGTCCAGCCCCTTGACCGCGACGGCCTCCCCGAAGGCCTTGCGGACGCGGGTGAAGGTGACTCCGGCGGCGCTCATCCCTTCACGCCCCCGGCGCCGAAGCCGCGCGTCAGGTATTTCTGCAGGACGGCGAAGATGATGATCAAGGGCACACTCATCATGACGGAGGCCGCCATCAGCAGCGACCATTCGATGTTGAAGGAGGAGACGAGCATGCTCATGACACCCGTCGTCAGCGGCCGCGCGCTATCCGTGTTCACCAGGACCAGCGCGTAGAGATACTCGTTCCAGGACAGGATGAAGGTGAACAAGGAGGTCGAGATGATGCCCGGCAGCGCCTGCGGCAGGATCACGTCGAAGAAGGCCTCCATCCGCGTCGCGCCATCCACCAGCGCCGCCGATTCCAGGTCATCCGGGATGCCCTGCATGAAGCTCCGCAACAGCCACAGCGCATAGGGCAGGGCGAAGCTCGTATAGGCGATGACCAGGCTCAGCAGCGAATTCGCCACGCCGAGCCACACCATCATGAGGTAGAGCGGCAGGATCAGCACGACGGAGGGCAGCAGGTAGGTGAAGAGCACCAGCTGCGCCAGCCTCTCCCGCCCCGGATAGCGGAAGCGCACCAGGCTATGCGCGCCGAGCGTCGCGACGGCCACCACCAGCACCGTGGTCGAGAAGGACAGGATCAGCGAGTTCCGCATGAAGGTGAGGAACGGCGTCTCCCACAGCAGGCGCCGGTAGTGCTCGAAGGTGATCTCCTCCGGCCAGAAGGTCGGGGGGATGCGGAACAGTTCGAATTGCGGCTTGACCGAGGTGATGACCATCCAGATGAGCGGAAACGCCGTGACCAGCACGATGGTCCAGGCCATGAGGTTGAAGGCGACGCGCTTCATCGCGCTTCCTCCTTCCCCATGCGGCGGAGATACAGCACCATGAAGACCAGCATCACCGCCATCATCGCGACCGCGACGGCGGTTGCGCGGCCCATCGCATCCAGCCCGAAGGCTTCCTTGTAGACCATCAGCGGCAGCGTCTGCGTCGCGATCAGCGGCCCGCCGCCGGTCATCAGGTAGATCAGGTCGAATTCCTTGAAGTCCCAGATGGCGCGCAGCAGCACCACCACCATCAGCACGTCCTTCAGCTGCGGCAGCGTCACATCCGTGAAGCGCGACCAGGCGCCGGCGCCGTCGATGGTCGCGGCCTCATAGAGCTGGTCGGGGATGGTCTGCAGCCGCGCGAGGATCGCGATGACGACGAAGGGGAAGTACTTCCATGCGCCGACGAGCACGATGCTGACCATCGCATTCGGCATGGAGCCCAGCCAGTCCAGCGGCATCTGCAGCAGGCCGGACCACATCATCAGGTGGTTCAGGATGCCGTAGAGGTCGTTGAACAGCCAGCGCCAGACCAGCACCGCCACGACGGTCGAGACGAAGTATGGAAACAGGATCAGGCTTCGCGCGAGCGCCCGGAAGACGATCGCCTGGTGCAGCATCAGCGCGGCCGCGACGCCCAGCACCACCTGCAGGAACAGCGTGCAGACGGTCCAGATCAGCGTGTTGAGCAGCGAGCGCCAGAACTCCTCACCGGCAAACAGCTCCGCATAGTTCTGCAGCCCGACGAAGTTGCCCTGCAGCGTCGGGGTGAAGATGTTGAACAGGCTCAGATAGACGGCCGAGACCAGCGGATAGACGATGACGGCGCAGAAGATCAGCACGCAGGGGGCGATCAGCATCACCCCCAGCATCGCATCCCGCCGGTCGAGGGGATTGCCCCTCGCCGGCCCGCCAGCCTTGGACGTCATGCGCCTGGATCAGCCGCGCATCAGCGCTTCGAGGCGCTGCGCGGTGGTGGAGACCACGGCCGCCATCGGCTCGTTGTTGATGACGTAGCGCTGCACCGCCTCCGCCAGCACGTGGCTCGCGATGATGCGTCCCGCCGCGGTGTTCGGCCGGTGCCGCGGCGATTCCCAGCCGAGATTGTGGCCCGCAGCGGCGCTTTCGCTCATCAGGTCCACTTCGGCACGGTACTTCTGGATCAGCGCATTCTCCTGGTATTGCGGCATGGCGCTGATCGTCTTCAGCACCGGCAGCACATGGCCCGGCGCCGCATGCAGCTGGCGGATATAGCCATCGGCGCGGAACAGATGCGCCGCGAAGCGCTTGGCCAGCGCGATGTTCGGCGCGACCTTCGGGATCATCACGCTCGGGAAGTCGTTGAAGGTCCAGGGCGCGACATTCGTGGAGATCGTCGGATAGCGCGCGCAGGTGACATGGTCCGCGATCCGCGGATTCTGCGCGGCGACATTCGCCAGCACGCGGCCCGTGTAGATGCCGGTCGCCGTCGCGCCGGCGACGAAGGCCGTCAGGCTCTCGCCCCAGGAATAGTTGGTTGCACCCGGCGGGCAGAGTTCCCGCATCGACTTGTAGAATTCCAGCGCGTTGCGGAAGGCGTCGCTGTCCACCGTCACCTGCAGGTCGGGCGAGAAGATGTTGCCGCCGGCGCCATGCACGAAGCAGATGAAGATCAGGCTCGTCATGGAGTTGCGCGCATAGGGGAGGGGCGCGCCGAAGACGCCGCCGCCCTGCATGCGCCGGCAGGCATCGCGAAGCTGGTCCCAGGTGCGCGGCGCCTCCGCGATGTTGGCGCGCTGCATGAGATCCTTGCGCAGCCACATCATGTTGGCGGCGGAGTTGCCGATGCCGGTGCCGGCATACTGGCCCTGAGTGATCTCGTAGATGCGGTTCGCGCCATCGTAGAAGTTCGACGTCCCGATCATGTCGATCACGTCGTTGAAGGGCTCCAGCAACCCGTTCTGCCAGTAGGTCGCCACCGCGAAGTGGGGCAGGTGCGTGACCACGGAAGGCACCTGGCCGGAGGCGAAGGCCGCCGCCATCTGCGCGGGATAGCCCTCATCCGACGTGGCCTCGAACACCACGCGCACGCCCGGATTCGCTTCCTCGAAGGTGCGGATCTGGAAGTTGTAGGCCTCGCGCTGCGCCGGCGCCGTCTGCGGCGACCACCAGCGAAGCGTCGTCGGCGTCTGCGCGCGGGCGCCGCCTGGCGCGGCCAGCGCCATGGCGCCGGCGCCCAGCGCGGTGCCCAGGCTGCGGCGAGAGAGGCCGCTGCGGGTGGTCTCGGTCATGTCTCTTCCCTTCCTTCCCTGCTTCCGTCACCCGCCGGCGGCGACCGCACAGCGAACGCTTGACCGCAGTGTGAAACAGGCCGTGACGACACCGCAAGGGGCTTTCCGAGGATTTCCCGCGTTGACCGCCCGGAATCCCGCGACCTATGTTCGCGCTGCGAACAGCCTGACCCGATGGGCAAGACCACCATGGATGATGCGATCCCGCGCGACCTGCATGCGCCCGAGCCTCGCGAGGACCGGGAGATCGTGCAGTCCGTTCTTCGCGCGCTCGACGTGCTGCGGAGCTTCGACCGGCAGACGCCGCGGCAGACCCTGTCGCAGGTGGCGGAACGCACGGGCCTGAGTCGCGCCACTGCGCGCCGCTTCCTGCTGACCTTCACCCATGCCGGCTACATGGAGCAGGAGGGCGGGCGATTCCGCCCGACCGCGAAGCTGCTCGAACTCGGCCATTCCGCGGTCGCCTCGCTCGGCCTCTGGGACATCGCGCGACCCATCATGGCGGATCTCTCCATGCGGCTCGGCGAGGCGGCCTTCGCCGCCGTGCTGGATGGGGAGGATGCGCTCTATGTCGCGCATGCGCCCTCCCCGGGTCGCGTCGTGGCCGTCGGCATTGCGGTCGGCCGTCGCCTGCCGGCATACGCGACCTCCGTCGGCCGCGTGCTGCTCGCGGGCCTCGGCGACCAGGCGCTGGCCCAGGCGCTGGCCACGATGAAGCCCTCGGCGCTGACGCCGAACACCGTGACGTCGAAGGCGAAGCTCCGCGCGATCATCGAGGAGGTGCGCCGCAACGGCTTCTCCATCGTGGATGAGGAACTGGAAGTCGGCCTGCGCTCCGTCTCCGTGCCGCTGCGCGCGCCGGGCGGCGCGGTGCTGGCGGCGTTGAACGTTTGCGGCCCGTCGTCGCGCGTCACGGCGGAGGTGCTGCACAGCCGCTTCCTGCCGGAATTGCTGGAGGCCGCGGACCGCATCAACCGCTCGCTCCGCGACTGAAGCGATCCGGCGTGAAGCGCGCCACGGGAAAGCCGGGATCGCGGCCGAGCAGGATCGCCGCCGCCATGTCGGCGACCAGCGGGCCGAGCGTGTAGCCAGCATCGCCCGGTACGGCGATGTGCACGCGCGGCTCCGCGGCCAGTGGCCCGAGCACGCATTGCCCATCCGTCGTCGTGTTCACGCCGGCCCATGTGCGCAGCAGCCGCAGCTCGCGCACGCTGGGCACGATGTGCTGCGCCAATGTCAGGTTCTGCACGAGCGAGTCCATGCGAACGGTCGGCGCCTGGTCCGGGCCCGCGAATCGCGCCGGCCAGCCGCCGCCGATCACCACCTGGCCGCTCGCCAGCTGCTTCAGCGTGATCATCCGCTCCGCATGCTGCACCAGGTGTTTCACGAGTGGCGCCGCGGATTCGGTGATGTTCATGTGCAGCGGCTCCGCGACCGTCGGCACATGGCCGCCGATCTGCGCCGCCAGCCTGCCCGTGCCCGCGCCCGCCGCCAGCACCACGCGCCCCGCGCGCACCACGCCGCCATCGGAAAGCGTCAGGCGCAGCGCGGCGCCATCGCGCTCGATCCGCTCCACCCAGGTCTTCAGCCGATGCGGCACGCCGCGCGCGCGCAAATCCCGCGACAGCGCCTGGTTCGCCAGCAGCGGGTTCAGCTTGCCCTCGTCATGGCAGAGCTCCGCGCCCACCACGGCGTCGCCGAGATAGGGGGCGATGCGCCGCACCGCCGCGCGGTCCAGCATCTCCACGCGCAGGCCCAGCTCCTCCTCCCGCGCGCATTTCCGGGCGAGGAAGTCGTAGCTCGTCGCATCCTCGCAGACCATCAGCCCGCCGGACTGCCGCAGCTCCACATCCGCGCCGAGTTCCTCCGCCAGTGTTCCCCAGCGCCGCGCCGCCGCGGGATAGAGCGGCAAGGACGCTTCGAGATTCGGCACGAGGTCCGGATACATCCGCAGGAAGCGGCTCTGCATCTGGACGTGCAGGCTGCCGGCATTGGCGTTGGCGCCGCCATGCCGGCCTTCATCCAGCAGCAGCACGTCCTGCCCGGCGATCGCCAGGTTGCGCGCCAGGCAGAGGCCGACGATGCCGCCACCGATGATGGCGACATCGGCCTGCTGGATCACTCCGCCGCCTGCTGCGCCAGCGCTGCCCGCTTGCGCAGCCAGGCGCGCCAGGTGGTGGCCCAGCGCGCGGGATCCTCCGGCGCCTCGCTATCCACGCGGCCGATCGGCGCGTTGTGGGGCGCCGTGCGTACCATCTCCGGATCGCTGCGCGCTTCGTCACACACCTTGGCGAGGACATCGCACCAGAGGTCGATATCCTCCTTCGACCACAGCTCTCCCGCTTCCGGCGTGAAGGGCTCCGCCACCACCCAGGGCTCGTGGGAGAGCCAGGGCGCGTCGATCCCGTAGTCGGTCATGCGGTTGCCGACTTCGATGACGCCGAGCCCGGTTTCCTCCTTCAGCGGCCCCAGCCCGTAGCGCGTCATCTCCATCCGCCAAGTCTTGGCCTCCGGGTTGGATCGCGCGACGCCGGGGATCGCGAGCAGCCGCTTCTCCATGTAGTTGTTGGCCAGCACGGCGATATCGGCGGCTTCCTTGATGCCATCCGCGCCCATCGCCCGCGCCCAGGCATAGGCGCGCATGACGATGTGGAGGTTGCCCAGGAACTCCCTCACCTTGCCGACGGAATCCGGCCGGTCGTGATCCATGCGGTAGAGGCCCGTCGCCTCGTCCTTCACGACGATCGGCTTGGGCAGGAACGGTGCCAGTTCGGCGGAGCAGCCATAGGCGCCGACGGCAGGCCCGCCGCCGCCCTTCGGGCCGCCGAAGGTCTTGTGCAGCATGAACATGCAGGCATCGAAGCCGAGTTCGCGCGCGCGGATGCGGCCCATCACGCCGTTGAAGTTGGCGTGGTCGTAGAACGCCAACCCACCCGCCTGCTTCACCAGCTTCACCCATTCGGCGATCTGCGGGTTGTAGACGCCCATGTCGTCGGGGTTGTTGATCATCAGCGCCGCGGTGCGGTTGGACAGCGCGGCCTTCAGCGCCTCGATGGACGGATAGCCGTTCTCCTCCAGCATCAGGGTCACCACCTTGAACCCCGCGGTCGCGGCGGTGGCGGGGTTGCAGGGATGCGCCTGGATGGAGGTGATGATCTCGTTCCGCTGCTCCAGCTCCCCCTTCGCCGCGAAATAGCCGCGCGTGACGCAGGTATGGGTATAGGCGGCATCCGCGCCGCCCGCGGCCTGGAAGACGAACTGGTCCATGCCGGACAGTTCGCGCAGGATCAGGTCGAAGCGGTGCACGATCTCCAGCAGCCCCTGCAGGGTGCTGTCATCCTGCAGCGGGTGAAGCTCCGCCATCTGCGGCCGCAGGCCCAGGGCCTCGCTGACGCGCGGGTTGTATTTCATGGTGCAGGTGCCGAAGAGGCTCACGCCCATCATGCCCAGCACCTGCTGCGAGAGGTGCAGGTAGTGGCGCAGCACGTCGTGTTCCGTCATTTCCGGCAGGGCAGGGGCGCTGCGGCGGCGCATGCCGGCGGGCACGAGGGCCGCGGCATCGCCCTCGGCCTTCGGGAAGACGATCCCGCGCCGTCCCTTCACGCCCATCTCCATCACGACGGGCTCGTTCCACCGCGCCTGGTGGATCAGCTTCGGCGTCCCGCTCATCGCACGATTTCCTCGAGTGCCAGTGCCAGCCGTTCGATGTCCTCGGCCGAATGGATTTCCGTCACGGCGTAGAGCGCGCTCTGCCCCAGCGCCGGGATATCGGCGGACAGGTCCTTGCCGCCGAAGATGCCTTTCGCCAACAGCGCCTTGTTCACCACCGCCACCGTCTTGCCGGTGGCGTTGAAGTCCACGACGAATTCCCGGAAGAACCCGCCGCCCCAGCGGACCGAAATCCCCGGCACCGAAGCGATCCGCTTCGCCGCCGCATGCGACCGCGCCAGCACCAGCTCGCCCAATTCGCGAAAACCTTCCGGTCCCATCAGCGACATGTACACGGCATTGGCGATGGCGGTGAGATAGACGGAATTGCCCGTCCAGTCCTTGCCCTGTTCCCGCATCCCGTAGCTCGATTGATGCGCCAGGCTCAGCGCGAAGCCGTGCTCGCCGGGATTGCGCGTGGTGGTGATGGAGATGTTCAGCGTCGGGTATTCGCGCGCGTAGCGTTCCTCGTCGCGCGATGCGATGAAGCCGCCCGCGCCGCCGCCCGCGCTCATATGCGCGCCCAGCGTCTGCGTGGTGCCGACGACGATGTCCGCGCCGTAGTCCGGCGGGGGCGCCAGCACGCCGAGGCTGATGGGATCGACGCCCACGATCACCTGCGCGCCCGCCTGGTGCGCGATCTGCGCGATCGCCTCGCCCTGCGTCTCGATCAGGCCGAGGAAGGAGGGATTCTCGAAATAGACGGCGGTGACGCCGTCGCTCATCTTCGCGCGGAGGTCGGCGAGGTCCAGCAGGCCCGTCGCCGCATCCTGCGCCACGGTCACCACGGCGATGTGGCTCGCCATCCCCTCCGGCTCGCAATACTGCCGGATCACCGCCAGCCTTTCCGGGTCCATCCAGGCCGGCACCAGCACGCGCCGCCGCCCGTTCAGCCGCGACGCCAGGCGGATGGCATTGCCCGCCGCGCAGCCCCAGGAATAGACGGGCAGGCCCACGAAATCACACGCCACCAGCTCGCCGAGCTGGGAGCAGAATTCGAACCAGGCCTGGTTGCGGCCATGGTCCGACATGGCCGTGCCCCAGACCGAGGTCAGGAACTCGCTCCGCCCCGCCACTTCATCCACGATGGCCGGGACGTGATGCTGCCAGATGCCGGCGCCGAGGAACGACAGGTTCTCCTCGCAGGACCGGTTCTTCGCCAGCAGCTGCAGCATGTGGCGCCGCAGCTCCACCTCCGACCGCAGCGCGGGCGGCAGGGCGAAATCGTGCTTCGTGCGGTGGCTATCGGGGATCTGCTCGAACAGCGCCTCGATCGAAGGCGCGCCGATCTCCTTCAGCATCGCCTCCTTGATCGCGGGCACGGAATTGGCCATCCAGGGATGCGCCGTCATGCTCTCTCCTGTCACGTCCCTCATCTCCTTCAGGCGGCGACCTTGATCATGGCGCTGCGGTCGGGCGCGGTGCGCACCGCGATGTAGCCCGAGAGTTCCGCATCCATGGTCGCGTCGCCGGTATCCACATGCAGGCAGGCGGGATCGAGCGCCGCGAGCTTCATCGCCCCCGCCACCACCACCAGGTTCTCCCGCCCGATCCGCCGCAGCACCGCGGCGCTGAGCTGCTGGTTGCCGCGGCCGAGCAGGAAGCCCTGGCCGCCCGTCACGCCGAGGATGGCCGTCGCCGGCGCCTGCTCCGTCAGCCGCAGCAGCTGCGCCTCGCTCACATCCGCCGCCAGCAGCCTGCCATCCAGCGCGACATCCACGCCCATCAGCGTGCCCTCGAAGCCGATGGCGCGCTTGATGCGCCGCATCGTCGTGCCGCAGCCCAGCACATAGAGCCGGCCGCGCTGCATCTCCCCGGCGATGCGCCGGGCCAGCGCGTCCAGCGCCGCCTCATCCGGCACGGCGGCGCCGGCCTTGCCCGCCTGCATCAGCGCGCGTTCCTCCGGCACCAGCGCCACGCCATGCAGGCGCGGACTGACGCGGCCGGCGCGCAGCGCCTCCTCATCGAGGTCCATGACCTCCGCCTCCCGGAACCGCGCCTCGCCCGCCATGACGCGCGCGGCGAGTCGTCCCGCAGCCGCGGGGCTGGTCGCGAAGACCGCGGATTGCATCTTCACGCCGGTCGGGATGCCGAGCACGGGGATGCGCGTGCCGACCACGCCCGCCACGTCCCGCGCCGTGCCGTCGCCGCCGGCGAAGAGGATCAGCGCGACACCCGCCGCCTCCATCGCCCGTGCCGCCTCGCGCGTGCCCTGCGCATCCGGCGTCACGCCGTCCAGCACCGCGCAGGCCAGGCCCGCCGCGGCGCAGGGCTCCGCGCCCATCGCGCCGGGCGCCGCCAGCACCGCCACGCCGCGCAGCTCCGCCAGCGCCCGCGCCGCGCGCAGGCCGGAGACGGGTTCCGCCCCCAGCGCCCGTGCACGCGCCAGCACCTCCGGCCCATCGGTGCCCTTCAGCCCGACCCTGCCGCCCATGCCCGCGATGGGGTTCACAATGACGCCCAGCCGCCGCACCAAGCCTCCCTCGGCGTTCGCGTCGCGGTTTCCCGCGCGTTCGCACTGCGAACAGCGATGCGCCAGACGCACAATCTGCGGGGCTTCGGGCGGCGGCGCAATCCTGAAGATGAAGCATCCGACATCCCGCGCGGCGCCGCCACAGGGTTGTGGCTGCGCGCCCGCCGGTCCTACCCTTGCCGCGATGCAGCAAACCGCTTCCACCCCCGAAGGCCTGCCCGCGCTGGAGGCGCGCCTCGCGCGCGACCTCGCGCTGCTCAACCTGCCGCCCAAGGCCTGGGTGCCGGAGACGCCCTGGGCGGCGGGCGAGTTGCTGGATGTCGCCGTCATCGGCGGGGGACTCTCGGGCCTCTGCGCCGCCGCCGCGCTCCGCTTCCTCGGCATCACGCGGCTCGCGGTGCTGGACCGGGCGGAGGCCGGCACGGAAGGCCCCTGGGTGACGACGGCGCGCATGCGCACCCTGCGCACGGCGAAGGAGGTCGCGGGGCCGGCGCTCGGCGTCCCGTCGCTCACCTTCCGCGCCTGGTTCGAGGCGCAGTGGGGGCCGGAGGCCTGGGCGGCTATGTTCCGCATCCCGCGCCCGATGTGGATGGACTACATGGTCTGGTACCGCCGCGTCTTGGCGCTGCCGGTCCGCAACGGCGTCGAGGTTCTGGCGATCGAGCCGCTTCCTGATGGCCCCGTCCGCATCGTGACGAAGACGGGTGTGCTGCACGCGCGGCGCGTGGTGCTGGCCACCGGCATCGATGGCCTCGGCGGTCCCGCCGTGCCCGCCGCGCTGCGCGACCTGCCGCGCCGCTTCTGGGCCCATTCGGCGGAGGCGATCGAGATCGCCTCGCTCGCCGGCAAGCGCGTCGGCGTGGTCGGCGCCGGCGCCTCCGCCATGGACAATGCGGCGGTGGCACTGGAAGCCGGTGCCGCTTCCGTGGACATGCTGATCCGCCGCCCGCAGATGCCGCGCATCGACAAGTTCACGGGTATCGGCAGCAAGGGCATGGCGCATGGCTTCATGGGTCTGCCCATGGCGGACAAGTGGCGCTTCTTCCGCCTGGCCAATGACGCGCAGCTGCCCGCGCCGCGCCAATCCGTCCTCCGCGTCTCCGCCTTCCCCAATGCGCGCTTCCTCTTCGGCTGCCCGATCCTGGCGGCGCGGGAGGATCGCGGCGCGATCCGCGTGGAGACGCCGCGCGGCGTGCTGCGGCTGGATTTCCTCATCCTCGCCACCGGCTTCGCCATCGCGCCGGAGACGCGGCCGGAATTGCAGGCCATCGCGCCGCATATCCGCCGCTGGGCGGACAGCTACACGCCCCCGCCGGAGGAACGTGACGAGGCGCTGGCGCAGCACCCCGACCTCGGCCCGGGCTTCGAGTTCCAGGAACGCCTGCCCGGCGCCTGTCCCGGCCTGTCGCGCATCGCCTGCTTCACCTTCCCCGCGGTGCTGTCGCACGGCAAGCTCACCAGCGGCATCCCCTCGGTCAGCGAGGGTGCGCGCCGCCTGGCGGAGGCGATGGCCCGCAGCCTCTTCGTCGAGGATCGCGCCCTGATCCGCGACCAGTTCGACCGCTACGATACCGCCGAGTTGCAAGGCGACGAATGGACGCCCTGGACCGGCCCCCTGGAGAGTGAGGACGATGCCGCAGCCTGAGATCCTGGTCTTCTACGGCATCTCCTCCCCCTGGGCCTATCTCGGCACGCCGCAGCTCTGGTCCATCGCGCGCAAGCACGGCGCGCGCATCGTGCTGCGCCCCATCCGCGTGATCGAGGCGAATGGCGGCATCCCGCTGCGCACCCGCGCCCAGCCGCGGCAGGACTACCACGCGCTGGAACTCTCGCGCTGGCGCGAGCATCTCGGCATGAAGCTGAACCTGACGCCGCGCTTCTACCCCTGCCGCACCATCGAGACCGCGGCCCAGGCCGTGATCGCGGTGCAGGAAGCGGGGCTGGATGCGCCTGCCTTCAGCTTCGCCGTGCAGCGCGCCCTCTGGGCCGAGGATCGCGACATCGCGGATGTGGAAACGCTGCGGGAACTGGCGCGCGGCACGGTCGGGGAGGAAGGCGCCGCGCTGGTCCGCGACCCCGCGCTGCCCCGCCACATCGAGACCTGGCACGGCAATCTGGCGGAGGCCGAGCGGCGCGGCATCTTCGGCACGCCCACCTATGTCGTGAATGACGAGCTGTTCTGGGGCCAGGATCGCCTGGATTTCGTCGATCGCGCTTTGGCGAAGGCCGCGTGATGCTGGCGCATGAGGATCCCGCCATCATGGAACGCGCTAGCGCGCTGCATGCGCGCGCGGTCGTCTTCGATGGCCTCTCCACCTGCAACTGGTCCCGCACCATCTTCGAGGAGATGAAGGCCGGCGGCGTTACCGCCGTGAACGCGGCCTCCGTGCTGTGGGAGGATCTGCGCGGCGGGCTCGACAACATCAGCGACTGGCGGCGCATGCTGGCAGAGAATGCCGATTTGCTCCGGCCGGTGAAGACGGTGGCCGATATCCACGCCGCCAAGCGGGAAGGGCGGACGGGCATCAGCATCGGCTGGCAGAACACATCGCCCATCGAGGACCGGCTGCAGGACATCGGGATCTTCAAGGATCTCGGCGTCGGCATCATGCAGCTGACCTACAACACGCAGAACTATTCCGGCGCCGGCTACCTGGAGCTGACCGATTCCGGCCTGACCGGCTTCGGCCGGGAAGTGGTGCATGAGATGAACCGCGTCGGCGTGCTCTGCGACCTCTCCCATGTCGGAGAGAAAACGAGCTTCGATGCCATCGCCTGGTCCAGGCAGCCCTGCGCCATCAGCCATGTCCTGCCCCGCGCGCTGCATGACGTGCCGCGCAACAAGACCGATGCGCTGCTGAAAGCCTGCGCGGAGGCCGACGGCATCATCGGCATCAGCCTCTTCGCCCCCGGGCTGCGCCGCGGCAATGACGCGACGGTGGAGGACTACATCGACGCGATGGAGCATGTGCTGGCGCTGGTCGGCGAGGATCATGTCGGCCTCGGCGCCGATTTCAGCCTGGACCATCCGCGCCCTGGCCCCTACCAGAACTACGCCAGCCGGGACAAAGGCACGGCGCGCAACCTGACGGAATTCGCGACCGCCAAGATCAGCAAGCCCCGCGGCATCCAGCGCATCCATGAGATGCCGCACATCACGGCGGCGATGGTGAAGCGCGGATGGAGCGAGGACCTGATCCTGAAGCTTCTGGGCCGCAACTGGCTCAAGCTGCTGGAGCGTGTCTGGGGCGGCTAGGCCATCCGGTCCCAGGCATCGTCGGTCGCGCGCGAAAGCCGGTGCTTCATGATGCGCTGGCTCGGCGTGCGCTCGAATGCCGCCACCACCGCGATATAGCGCGGCCGCTGGTGGCGGGCGAGGCGCGTCTCCAGCCAGGCGGAAAGCGCCGCCGGGTCCAGCACCACGCCGGGCTTCGGCTGGACGAAGAGCTTGATCTCCTGCTCCCCCACCTCGGCCGCCACGCCGATCATCGCGCAATCCGCGATGGCGGGATGCTGGGCCGCGACGCTTTCCACCTCCCACGCCCCGACATTCTCGCCCCGCACCCGTGCGCTGTCGGAGAGGCGGCCGTGGAAGAACAGGTTGCCCGCCGCATCGAAGGACCCCTGGTCGCCCGTATGCAGCGCGCCGTCGCGCAGCGCCTTCGCGGTGGCCTCGGGATTGTCGAGGTAGCCCCGCGTCAGCGCCAGCGGATCATGCGCGCGCACCACGATCTCGCCGCGCTCCCCCGGCGGGCCGAGCAGCGAGACGGTGAACCACGGCATCGCGGTGCCGACGGAGCCCTGCGCGCCGTTGCGGTTCGCCGTGCTGAAGCTGCTGGCCTCCGTCATCCCGTAGCATTCGCGCAGCTCCACGCCGAAGCGGGCCCGCACCGCGTCCCAGATCTCGGGCGGCGCGCCGCCACCCCAGGCCACGCGCACGCGATGCGCGCGTTCCTTCGGATGCGGCTCCTGCTTCAGCAGGATCTGCAATATGCCGCCGAGGTAGTGGATATGCGTGGCGCCGGCCGCGATCACCTCCTCCCAGAAGCGGCTCGCGGAGAAGCGCGGCACCAGGTGCAGCATGGCGCGCCGCAGCAGCGGCACCACCACCATCTGCGCGCCGCCGATGTGATACAGGGGCTCCCACATGAACATCACGTCGCCGTCCCGCGCCTCGGACACCAGCAGCACGCCCTCTCCCGCCAGGCGCAGCATGCGGTGGGAGACGCGCACGCCTTTGGGCGGGCCGGTGGTGCCGCTGGTGTAGCCGATGGCGAAGTCATCGGCGGGGTCGGGCAGCACGGCCTCGAACCGCGCGGGCGGCGCGGCTTCCAGCGCCGCCAGCGTCACCACGCCCTCGATGCCGGCCAGCACGTCCAGCAGCGCCGTATCTGCCACCACCAGGCGCGGCCGCGCATGGCCCAGTATGTAGCGCAGCCCGTCCCCGACCAGCGCCGTGTTCAGCGGCACCCAGACCAGCCCCGCCTTGGCCAGCGCGAAGACCAGTGCCAGCGCCCCTGCGCCATTCGGCAGCATCACCGCCACGCGATCGCCGCGCGCCGCGCCCAGGCCCCGCAGCGCCGCCGCCATGGCATCGCTGCGCGCATCCAGCGTCCCGAAATCGAGCGGCGCCCCATCCACCAGCGCGAAGATCCGCGCCGGCTCCGCCGCGGCGATTGCGCGGAACAGCTCGAGAAACCCGCCCGGCGGCGGCACGCCCTGCTGCATGCATGGCCCTCCTGCCGCGATGCTCCCGCGGGCCCCGCGCCGCGTCAATCGACCGGCCCCGCGCTTGACGCTGTCGCCGCGCCGGTGGAAGCATCCGCCGCGACGCGGGGAGACGCTGCATGACCATCGACGCCGAGGTTGAACGCCAGGTGGTGGCGGAGAACCGGGACGGCACGCTGCTCGTCACGCTCAACCGGCCGGAACGGCTGAATGCCTGGAACGCGCCGATGCGCGCGCGGCTCGTCTCGCTCATCAACGGCGCCAACAGCGATCCCGCCATCCGCGCCTTCGTCCTCACCGGCACCGGCCCGCGCGCCTTCTGCGCCGGGCAGGATCTGAACGAAGGCAAGACCTTCGACGGCGCCCGCGCCGAGGAATGGATCGAGGAATGGCGTCGCCTCTACGGCGCCATGCGGCGCTTCGAGAAGCCGATGGTCATCGCGCTGAACGGCCTCGCCGCTGGCTCCGCCTTCCAGACCGCGCTGCTCGGCGATATTCGCGTGGGTCATGCCGGATCGCGCATGGGCCAGCCGGAGATCAATTCCGGCATGGTCAGCGCCACCGGCTTCTGGATCATGCGGGAGATGCTGGGCCTGTCCCGCGCGATCGAGATGGTGCTGACCGGCCGCCTCGCCTCCGCGGAGGAATGCTACCGCATCGGCATCCTCCACCATCTGGTCGAGCCGGAAGCGGTGCTGCCGACGGCACTCTCCATTGCCGCCGAACTGGCCGCCAAGCCGCCACTGGCCTTCAAGCTGAACAAGCAGCGCTTCTGTGCCGCGACGCAGGCGAGCTTCGACGAGACGATGGAAGCCGCGCGGCTGCTGCATCGCCAGGCCTTCGATGCCGGGGAGCCGCAGCGCGTCATGGGCGAATTCCTGAACAAGGCGCGATGATCTCCATGTCCACTCGGCACGCCCTCGTCACCGGCGCCTCCTCCGGCATCGGCGCCGCCATCGCGCAGCGCCTCATCACCGATGGCTGGCAGGTCACCGGCCTCAGCCGCAAGGCGCCGGATTGGGCGGGCGACGGCTACACGCATCGCGCCGTTGATCTCCTCGATCCCGAGGCGCTGGCGCCAGCGCTCGACGGCTTGGCGCCCCACGCCCTGGTGCATGCCGCCGGGCTGATGCGGGCGGAGGCGCTGGGCGCGATGAAGCCGGAGACGGGCGACCAGCTCTGGCGCCTGCATGTCGATGTCGCCGCGCGGCTGGCCGATGCGCTGATCCCGCGCATGGAAACGGGCGGCCGCGTCGTCTTCGTGGGATCGCGCACCTCCGGCGGCGCGCCGGGCCGCGCCTATTACGCCGCGACCAAGGCGGCGCTGGTCGGCCTCGCGCGCTCCTTCGCCGCCGAGCTCGCGCCGCGCGGCATCACGGTGAACGTCGTCGCACCCGGCGTCACCGATACGCCCATGCTGCGCGACCCCGCCCGCGCCTCCATGCAGCCCAAGGCGCCACCCATCGGCCGCTTCATCCGGCCGGAGGAAGTGGCGGCGCTCGTCGGCTTCCTGCTGGGGCCGGAGGCAGCCGCCATCACCGGCCAGCAGATCATGATCTGCGGCGGCGCCTCCCTCTGAATCACCCGGCTTGACGCGGACTGCGCCGCGGGCGTAACGCTAGGCATCGGTTCCGAACAAAAGTTCGGATTCCGATGGATGGGGAAGGGACGCCGCGGCCGATGAGCCTCGCGCAGGACAGCACCGGAGCCACGCCGCGCGGCGCCACCACGCGTGCCCTGGACAATCCGAAGAACCAGGTGCAGTCCGTCGCCAAGGTCTTCGCCGTGCTGCGCAGCTTCACCGCGGACCATCCGGAGCAGACTCTGGCGGGGGTTGCGGCGCGCAGCGGCCTCGATCGCGGCACCGCCTATCGCCTGGTCCATACGCTGGCCGATCTCGGACATCTCCGCGCGGTGCCCGGCACGCGACGCTTCAGGCTGACGCTGAAATGCCTGGAACTCGGCTTCGCCGCGCTCTCCGCCGATGATCTTCCCGGCCACGCCACGCCGCTGCTGAAGGAAGTCGTGCCGGCGCACGCCGATGCCGCCTCGCTTGGCATGCTGGAGCAGGGGGAGGTCGTCTATCTCGCGCGCGTGGAGGCGGGGCTGGAACGCCACGGCCTGGTGCGTCGCGCCGGCACGCGCATCGGCGCCTATGCGACGGCGCTGGGCCAGGCGATGCTGGCCTGGCTGCCGTTGGCGGAACAGCACGCGCAGCTCGCCGCCGTGCCGCGCCTCATGCTGTCGGAACGCACCATCACCGACCTCGATGCCTTGATGGAGCGCCTCGCGCAGGTACGGGCGCAGGGCTACGCGGTCTCGGATGGCGAGAACGCCTACGGCCTGCGCACCGTCGCCGCGCCGGTGCTGGATGGGCGTGGCCGGCCCATCGCCGGCATCAGCATGACCATCGCGGCGGGCCGGGCCTCCATCGAGGATTTCGTCGCCGACGCCGCGCCGCAGGCGCTGCGCATCGCGGCCGAGCTGGGGGAGGGTGTGCGGCTTTCCCTCGGCGCCATCGCCGTGACGCGGGGCGGGGGCTGATGCTGCGCCTGCTGGCCGATGACCTGACCGGCGCGCTGGACAGCGCCGCGGAATTCACCGGCCTCTTCGGCCCCGTGCGCGTGGCGTGGGACGGCAGCCCGCCCGGCAACCTCGCGATCGATACCGGGACGCGGGAGGCCGCGCGGGGTGCCGCGCTGGTCGCGACGCGCGCGGCGGCGCCGATGCTCGGCGGTGCCGCCATCGCCTTCAAGAAGGTCGACAGCCTGCTGCGCGGCCACCCCATCGCGGAACTCGCGGCGTGCCGCGACGGCTTCCGTCATGTCGTGCTGGCGCCTGCCTTCCCCGCCATGGGCCGCGTGACGCGCCACGGGACGCAATATGCGCGCGACGGCGCCGGCTGGACTGCCCGCGCGGCGCTGCCCGCGCTGCTGGCGCAGGAAGGGCTGCAGCCCCGCCCGCTGCCCGCCAGCGGCCCGCTGCCGCAGGGCATCGTGCTCTGCGATGCGGAAGATGACGGCGACCTGGCCCGCATCGTCGCGCGCTTCCGCGCTGCCGATGGCCCGGTGCTGTGGTGCGGCAGCGGCGGCCTGGCCGGCGCGCTGGCCAGCGCCCGACCCGCCTTGCGCGACACGGGGCTGCGCGGCCCGGTGCTCGGCCTCTTCGGCTCCGACCAGGGCGTCACGGCGCGGCAACTGGCCGCCTGCGGCAAGCTGGCGCTGCGCCTGCCCGATGGCGGCGCCGAGAGTGCGGCGCGGTTGCGCGCCCTGATGCAGGCCGAGGGCGCCGCCCTGGCCGGCTTCTCCCTGCCGGAGGGCACGGCCCGCCCGGCCGCCGCGCTCGCCATCGCCACGGCGCTGCGCGCGCTGGTCGTCGCGCTGCCGCGCCCCGGCACGCTGATCGTGGCGGGCGGGGAGACGCTGCGCGCGCTCTGCCAGGCGCTGGGTGCCAAGGCGTTGGAAGCCACCAGCCTGCTCGCCCCCGGCGTGCCGCGGTCCCGCCTGCTCGGCGGGCGCTGGGACGGGGTCGAGGTCATCTCCAAATCCGGTGCCTTCGGCGGCGACGCGCTGTGGCGCGACCTGCTGGCGGCGAACGGTCTTCTGACGGGAATCGAAGTCGCATGAGCCGCCACCTCGCCATCACCATGGGCGACCCCGCCGGCATCGGGCCGGAGATCATCGTCAAGGCCTGCACGGCGTTGGCGCCACGTCTCGCCGCCGGTGACCTCAAGCTGCTCGTCATCGGCCATGGCACCGCGCTGGAACAGGCCCGCGCCGCGCTCGGCGCGCCGCCCATCCCGCATGTGCCGGTCGATGACGATTGGCCCGCGCTGGCCTTCCTGCAGGCTGGCGAGGAGCGCGCGCCCATCATCCAGGGCCAGGTGGCGGCGGAGGCCGGGCGCTTCGCCTATCTCGCCATCGAGCAGGGCGTGAAGCTGGCCATGGAAGGCCGCGTCGGCGCCATCGTCACCGCGCCGCTCAACAAGGAAGCGCTGAACAATGCCGGCTACCACTATGCCGGGCATACGGAGATGCTGGCGGAGCTGACCGGCGTGAAGGGCAGCGTCATGCTGCTGGCGCATGGCAACATGCGCGTCAGCCATGTGACCACGCATTGCGCGCTGGAGGAGGTGCCGAAGCGCGCCACGCCCGAGCGCATCCGCCGCGTGCTGGACCTGACCCATGGGGCGCTGAAGCGCCTTGGCATCGCCAAGCCGCGCATCGCCGTCGCCGCGCTGAACCCGCATGCGGGGGAGGGCGGGCTCTTCGGCCGCCAGGACATCGATGTGACGGAGCCGACGATTGCCCAGGCCGTCGCCGATGGCATGGACGTGCTGGGCCCCATCCCGGGCGACACCGTCTTCGTGAAGCTGCGCGCCGGCCAGTATGACGCCGTCGTCGCGATGTACCACGACCAGGGCCACATCCCGGTCAAGCTGCTCGGCTTCAACGTCGATCCGAAGACCGGGAAGTGGGAGGCGCTGTCGGGCGTGAACGTGACGCTCGGCCTTCCCGTCATCCGCACTTCCGTCGATCACGGCACCGCCTTCGACATCGCCGGCAAGGGCATCGCCAGCGAGACCAGCCTGATCGAAGCCATCGAATATGCCGAGCAACTCGCCGCCGGAGCCGCCTGATGACCGACCTTCTCCGCCCCATCGAGATCCTGCGCCCGACGCGCCTGGAATTCGGCGCCGGCACCGTCGGCATCGTCGGCCAATGGGCGCGGGAGCACGGGATCACCCGCACGCTCGTCGTCAGCGGCGGCTTCAACGCGAAGCGCGTCGATGTGCTGGGCCTGCCGGGGGAAGTCGCCATCTTCGGCCAGGTGAAGCCGGAACCCGACCTGCCGAACCTGCATGCCGCGCTGGCCATGGCGGAGGCATTCAAGCCGCAACTCGTCGTCGGCTTCGGCGGCGGCAGCGCGCTCGACCTCGCCAAGCTCGTCGCCGTGCTACCCGGCAGCGGCCAGACGCTGCATGAGGTGGTGGGGCCGGAGAAGGTGAAGGGCCGCAGCGTCAAGCTCGCCCAGGTCCCGACCACGGCGGGCACGGGCAGCGAGGCCGGCACGCGCTCCCTCGTCACCGATCCCGCGACGGAGCAGAAGCTGGCGGTGCAGAGCCGCCACATGCTGGCCGACCTCGCCGTGGTGGACGCGGAACTCACCATGAGCGTCCCGCCCGCCGTCACCGCCGCCACCGGCGTGGATGCCATGGCGCATTGCGTGGAGGCCTTCACCAGCAAGCGCGCGCATCCGCTGATCGACCTCTATGCGCTGGAGGGCATCCGCCTCGTCGGCCGGTACCTCGCCCGCGCCGTCGCCGATGGCAGCGATACGGAAGCGCGGGCGGGCCTCATGCTCGCCTCGCTCTATGGCGGCTACTGTCTCGGCCCGGTGAACACCACGGCGGGCCATGCCGTGGCCTATCCGCTCGGCACGCGCCAGCACATCGCCCATGGCCATGCCTGCGCGCTGGTCTTCCCGCATACACTCGCCTTCAACGCGCCGGTGATGGCAGAGAAGACCGCGCTGGTGCTGCAGGCGCTCGGCCTTCCCGCCAGCAGCGAGGAGAGCGTGGTGCGCGAGGCGACCCACGCCTTCTGCGCGAAGCTCGGCATCGAGATGCGCCTCTCCGCCCTCGGCGTGCCGGAAGCCTCGCTGGAATCGATGGCGCAGGAGGCCCACGCCATCCGCCGCCTGCTGGATAACAACCCCCGCGACATCAGCGCGGCGGAGATCCTCGCGATCTACCGCCGCGCCTTCTGAGGAAAAGCGCGATGGACACCGGCATCATCGAGAAGCCCGAGACGCTGGCCGCCGCGCCCGGCGATCCCGCGCGGACGGAATGCTTCATCCCGACGCCCTGCGTGCAGAACCATGCCGCCTTCCTGATGGAGTTGCCGGGCGGCGATCTCGGCTGCGTCTGGTTCGGCGGCACGCAGGAAGGGGTGCCCGACATCTCCGTGCGCTTCTCCCGCCTCAAGCCTGGCGCCACGCGCTGGTCGCCGACGCAGACGCTGTCGGATGACCCGACGCGGTCGGAACAGAACCCGCTGCTCTTCCCGGCACCGGATGGGTCTCTCTGGCTGCTCTGGACCGCGCAGATCAGCGGCAACCAGGACACCGCCCTCATCCGCCGCCGCATCAGCCGCGATGGCGGCGACAGCTGGGGCCCGATCGAGACCACGATCGGGGAGCAGCCGGGCTTCGGCACCTTCATCCGCCAGCCCATCATCGTGACATCGGAAGGCAACTGGCTGCTTCCGATCTGGCGCTGCACCAAGCCGCCCGTCGGCGCCTGGACCGGCGACCTCGACACCTCCTCCGTCATGCTCTCCGCGGACCAGGGGAAGACCTGGACCGAACGCGCGGTGCCCGACAGCACCGGCACCTGCCACATGTGCATCCTCGACATGCAGGACGGCACGCTGGTCGCCTTCTACCGCAGCCGCTGGGCCGATTGGGTCTATCGCAGCACGTCGCAGGATGGCGGCCGCACATGGACCGCGCCGGTGCCGACCACGCTGCCCAACAACAACTCCTCCATCCAGGCGATCCGCCTGGCCGATGGCGGCATCGCCATCCTGTTCAACGACAGCAGCGCGAAGGATGCGACGGATCGCCGCGTCTCGCTCTATGACGACATCAGCGACATGGAAGCCCCGGTTGCCCCGCCCGCCGAGGGGCGCAGCGCCTTCTGGGGTGCGCCGCGCGCGCCGATGACGCTGGCAGTGAGCTATGATGGCGGCCTCACCTGGCCGCATCGCCGCAACCTCGAAACCGGGGACGGCTTCTGCATGACCAACAATTCGAAGGAGAGGCTGAACCGCGAGTTCAGCTATCCCTCGCTGCGCCAGGCCGCCGACGGGTCGCTGCACATCGCCTACACCTATTGGCGCCAGGCCATCAAATACGTCCATGTGCCCCTCGACTGGGTGCGTGGCTGAACGAAACCCGAGAAGGAGGAACAAAGAAATGCTTCGCCGCACCCTGATCCAGTCCGCCGTCGGCGGCCTCGGCCTGCTGGCCGCGCCCGTCGTGCATGCCCAGGCCGCCTGGCCGCATGGCCGCACCATCCGCGTGGTCTGCCCCTGGCCGCCCGGCGCCGCGAATGACGCGCTCGCCCGCCTGCTGGCGCAGAAGCTGCAGGAGAAGCTGGGCGCGACCGCCATCGCGGAAAATCGCACCGGCGGCGCCGGCCTGGTCGGTACGCGGGAAGTGCTGAACGCGGCGCCGGACGGCTACACGCTGCTCGCCTCCGCCTTCAATACCGCCGTCATGCCGCTGGTGCTGCGCGGCGCGAATTTCGATCCGGAGCGCGACCTGGAGGTGATGGCCCGCGTCGCCCGCGCGCCGCTGGTGATGGTGATCAGCGGCAGCCGTCCGCAGCGCACCGTCGCCGATGTCGTCGCCGCGGCGAAGGCCAATCCGCGGGACTGGAACATCGCCATCTCCTCCCTCGGCTCCGCCGGCCACCTGGCGACCATCGAGTTCAACCGCCGCACCGGCGCCAATCTCGACATGGTCGCCTATCGCGGCACGCAGCCTGCGCTGACGGATCTGATGGGCGGCAGCGCGCAGCTCCTCATCGACCCGTCCTTCGCGCTGCTGCCGGCGACGGGCGATGGCCGCGTCCGTGCCCTCGGCATCGCCGCTGGCGAGCGTTCCCCGTTGGCGCCCACCGTACCGACGATGGCGGAGGCCGGGCTGCCTGGCTACGAATTCCAGTCCTGGTATGCCTCCTGGGCGCCGAAGGGCACGTCGCAGGAGATCTGCGGCCGCGTGAACGCGCTGATGCAGGAAACCATGCGCGACCCCGCCATCGTCTCGCGCCTCACCGCGCAGGTGCTGGAGCCGGTGACGGAGAGCATCGACCAGACCAAGACATTCATCCGCAACGAGATCAGCCGCGCGACGGAGCTGCTGCGGAGCGTGAACTACCAGCCCGAGTAACCTTCCGATCCATCGCCGCGAAGCCCCCGTCAACAACGGAGGCTGGCGGCGATGATGCGGGATGCCCGAGGCTTGGAACTGACGAGCGCGGCGCCGGAGGCGGTGGCCGCGCTGGATGGTGCGGTGCTGTCGCTACTGGCGCATCGCGCGGACCTCTCCGCCCGCCTGAAGCAGACATTGGCCCTCGATCCCGGCCTGGTGTCGGCCCATGTCCTGGCCGGCTTCGGCGCGCTGGTCGCCGCACGGGCTGAGCTCCGGCCCGATGCGCTCCATCACCTCTTTGCCGCGCGCGCGGCGCTGCGGGCACGTGGCGGCACGGCGCGGGAACATGCCCTGGTCCAGGCTCTGTCGGCCTCGGCGGAGGCGGGGGACATGGCGGCCGCCGCCACGCTGCTGGAAGGCGTGCTGCGCGGCGCGGCGCTGGATGCCATGGCGCTGAAGCTGGCGCATGCCATCCGCTTCATGCTGGGCGATGCCACCGCCATGCGCCTTGCCGTCGAATCCGCGCTGCCGGCCTGGGACCGATCGATTCCCGGCTACGGTTTCGTGCTGGGCTGCCACGCCTTCGCGCTGGAGGAGACGGGCGCCGCCGCGGCGGCGGAACTCGCCGGCCGCGCCGCCGTCGCCGTGGCGCCGGACGACCTCTGGGGCGCGCATGCCGTGGCGCATGTGATGGAGCGAGAGGGCCGCGCGCGGCAGGGCCTGGCCTGGATCGCGGGGCTGCATCCCGGCCTGCCGGAAAGCGGGTCCTTCGGCCGCCACCTGCATTGGCACGCGGCGCTGTTCCACCTGCATCTCGGCCAGGCGGATGCGGCGCTGGCGCTGTTCGACCGCGACATCGCGGCCCTGCCCTGCGAGGATGTGCGCGACTTCGCCAATGCGGCGTCGCTGCTCTGGCGCCTGGAAGCGCAGGGCGTGGCGGTGGGTGCCGCTCGCTGGGATGCGCTGGCCGATCTCGCCGCGCGCCGCGCCGATGAACCCGGCCTTGCCTTCATCGACCTGCACCATGTGCTGGCGCTGGCCGCCGCCGGGCGTCGTGGCGCGCTGACCATGAAGCTTGAGGCGATGCAGCGTCGCGCGGCAGCGGAGGTGGATAGCCAGGCGCGCGTGCTGGCGCTGGTCGGGCTGCCCGCCGCCCGCGCCATCGCCCTGCTGCGGGATGATCCGGCCGAGGCGGTGGCGCTGCTGCTGCCGCTCCGCCATCGCCTACGCGCAGTGGGTGGCAGCGAGGCGCAGCGCGACCTTTTCGAGCGCATGCTGATCGAGGCCGCGCTGCGCGCCGGGCAGAAGGCGCTGGGCGCCGCGCTGCTCGGCGATCGGGCCGCGCAGCGCGCGCTCGGCGCCTGGGAGGATCAGCGCGGCGCGATGTCGCCCGCCCGCACCCAGTCATCGCCCCGCGCCTGCCAGGTGACGCGGTTGGAGGTCGCGTAGGTCACGGGCTGGGTGAAGAGGAAGAGCACCGGCGCCTCCTCGCACATGCGCTGCGTCGCCTGCGCATAGAGCGTGCGGCGGCGGGCCGCATCCGTCGTCTGCCGCGCCTGGCGCAGCAGGGCGGTGAAGGGCTCGTCGTTCCAATAGGCATAGGGGCTGCCGCTTTCGAACAGCGCCAGCAGCCCATCCGCATCCAGCGTCGGCCAGGCCTGCGAGAGGTACGCCATCTGCCCCATGGTCGGCGCGCGGAGATACTTGTTCATCCAGGCGCCGAACTCCATCTCGACGATCCGCGTGCGCACGCCGACTTCTTCCAGCTGCGCGGCCACCGCCTGGGTGATCTCCTGCGCCAGCAGATAGGGGCCGACGGGCACCTCGAACTCGATAGTCAGCTGGCCGGGCCGCACGCCCGCTTCCTGCAGCAGGCGCCGCGCACGGGCCGGATCGTAGCCCGGTGCGCGCAGCGACTCATTGTAGCCGAAATAGGCGGGGGTCAGGACCTGGCAGGTTGAGACGCTGCCGATGCCGTTCCAGATCGCGTCGCGGATCGCCTCCCGATCCACCGCCGCGTTCAGCGCCTGGCGCAGCGGGCGGCTGTCCCGGAAGGGCGGCGTCAGCAGGTTGTACTTCACGAAGACGCTGCGGATGGAATCGACATGGCCGGATCGCGCACGGCCGGACTGGTCGATGCGCCGCATCTCGCTGGGCGGCACGCCGGTGATGAGGTCCACTTCGCCCGCCATCAGCGCGGCGATGCGGGCGCCGGCCTCGGGAATCACGCGGAAGGTGACGTTGTCGAAGGCCGGGCGGTCGCCCGTCCAGCCCGCCCGCGCCTGCAGCACCGCGCGGTCACCGCTGGTGAATTGCCGCAGCTCATAGGGGCCGGCGCCGACCGCGGCATTGGCGGGATTGTTCGACTGCGTCCAGCGCGGCGGCAGCAGGAAGAAGGTGGAGAGCTGGTCGGCCAGCGCGGGGTAGGGGCTGCGCGTCTTCACCTCGATCTCGGTCGGCGAGATCACGGAAACCTCCGACACCAGCGCGAACCAGGGCCGCACCCGCGCATTGTTGGCGGGGTTCATCACCCGCTCGAAGTTCCACTTCACCGCTTCTGCATCCAGCGCTTCCCCGTTGGAGAAGGTGACGCCAGAGCGCAGCGTGAAGCGCCAGGTGGTGTCATCCACCGCGCGCCAGGCCGTGGCGAGCTGCGGCTGCAGCTTCATGTCCGGCCCACGCACCAGCAGCGCGAGGTGGATGTGGCTGATGACCGACAGGTCGGTGCCGATCGTCGTCGTGTTGTGCGGATCGAGCGTGTTCACGTTGGTGGACAGCGCGATGGTCAGGTTGCGCGGCTGCGCCAGCGCCTGGCCCGTGAGACCCGTGGCCAGCAGCGCTGCCAGCGCCGCACGACGCGCGAAGGGAATGCTTCTCATGACCTCTCCTATGCCCCGTGTTCCGCCAGGAAGCGCCGGATGCGCGCCAGCACCGCGTCCCGCGCCTCGACATGCACCGAATGATTGGCACCCTCGACCATGAACAGCTCGGCCTTCGGCACCGCTTCCGCGATCAGCCTGGACTGGGATGGCGGACATATCCAGTCCGCCGCGCCACACACCACCAGCGTGGGAACGGCGATCTCCGGCAGCCGGGGGCGCAGGTCGTAATCCTTCTCCGCGAAGAGGTCGTTATGCGTCTTTGCGTGGAAGGACATGGTCCGCGTGCGCTCCATCGAGGCATCGGGATCGAATCGCTCGTAGTAGAGCGGCTGCAGCGCCGCCCAGATCAGCCGCAGCTCCGTATCGTCCACCACCGCGTCGGAGAACATCTTCTCCACCATGCGGACGGAGGCACTGGTCGCCTTATGCAGCCGCGCCTTGATGTTCTCGACCGCCTCGGCCTCGTGATGGTGGCTCGGCGCGGTGCCGCGCAGGATCAGATGCGTGGCGCTGCCGGGATGGCGCAGCGTGTGCGTCAGCGCGATCATGCCGCCGAAGCTGCCGCCCTGGATGATGCAGGGCGCGCCGACCAGCGTCTTGCGCAGTTCCTCCAGGTCATCCGCCAGGCGGTCGAAAGTGAAGGGCGGCGTGAGGGAGGATTGCCCGCAGCCGCGCTGGTCATAGGCGATGACGCGGTATTCGTCGCTGAGCGGGCGATAGGCCGCCATCTCCCCCGCATGGTCGCCGATGCCGCGGCCGCCATGCACCAGGATGATGGTGCCGCGCTTCGCCTCGCCGATATCCTCGACAAGAAGTTCCGCGCCGGCGATCGCAACCCGCTTCATGCTTCCCCCCTTATGCGCGCGCCGACCCGCGCCAGCAGCGCGGTATCGACGGGGTGGCGGATGACGCAGCCCGGGGAGATCAGCACGCCATTCCCGCTGGCGCGGATCGCGGCCAGGTCGTCCTCGATGGCGTTCATGTCGCCCTGGGTGATCGGCGTGCGGCGCAGCCCGCCCAGGATCGGCTTGCGGCCACCGGCCGCGCGGTATTGCGCGATGGAGGGCGCGGTCTCCCCGATATGCCAGTTCAGCACGGGCACGGGAAGTTCGCTGAGCAGGTCGAAGAGAATGTCGTCGCCATGCATGTGCACGGCGTTGAACCAGCCCGCCTTCGCGCCTTCCAGCGCCGCCAGGTCATGCGCCAGGAAGTTGCGGCGATAGGCCGCCTCGCCGACCGCGCTGGTCGCGTCCTGCACCGCGAAGAAGACACCCGCGCAGCCCAGCGCGATGGCGGTACGGCTGAAGGCGGCGGTGGTTTCCGCCATTTCCGCCATGGCCGCCTGCACCAGCGCGGGATGATCGCGCAGATGGGTCGCGAAGCCGTTGCCGCCGATCAGCTTCTTGGCGATGGTGACGGGGGAGAAGACGGTGGCGAGCACCGGCACCGCCGGCCCCAGCGCCGCCACCAGCAGCCCCAGATGCCGCAATTCCCGCCCCAGCACGCCGGCCGTGGGGTCCAGGCGCTTGACGCGCGTCCAATCCTCCGGCGCCTGGATCGGGCTCGCCGTCACCTTCGCGACGCCGCCCGCCGCGATCTCCGAATAGTCCGCGCGGACGCCCCAATCCTCCACGACATAGAGGCCGTTCGGCATGGATTTCACGAAATCCGCGCCGGTCGCGCGGGTGAAGGCCACCGTCTCCCGCGCGATGGCGTCGGGGTCGAGGTCGATGCCGGGGAAATGCGTCCAGAAGGAGAAGGCGGGGCGCGGCGTGGCTTGCCCCGCGATCGTCGCGCGTACCAGGTCGGCCGGCGTCATGCCGCTTCTCCCATCAAGACAAAATGGCCCCCGCCAAGGTCGCGCAGCGCCGCCGCCGGCGGGAAGGCATAGCCGCCCGCATCGAAGGCGAGCCTTTTCCGCCCGCGTTCATGCGCGGGATCGGGGATCGGCACGGCGGAGAGCAGCGCCTGGGTGTAGGGATGCCGCGCATCCCCGAACACCGCCTCGGTCGGCCCCATCTCCACGATGCGGCCGCGCAGCATGACCGCGACGCGCGAACAGAGGTAGCGCACCATCGACAGGTCATGCGCGATGAACAACAGCGCCAGCCCCATGCTTTCCTGCAGATCCTGGAACAGGTTCACGATCTGCGCCTGGATGGAGACATCCAGCGCCGTGATCGGCTCATCCGCCACCAGGAATTGCGGCCGCAGCGCGATGGCGCGGGCGATGCCAATGCGCTGGCGCTGGCCGCCGCTGAATTCATGCGGGTAGCGCTGCATGAAGGCGGGATCGAGCCCCACGGTGCGGAACAGCGCCGCGACCCGATCCGGCCCCGCTTCCGCCCCATGCACCAGCAGCGGTTCCTGCACGAAGTCACCGACGCGCATGCGCGGGTTCAGCGCGGCATAGGGGTCCTGGAAGACGATCTGCATGCGCCGGCGGAACGGCTTGCGCTGCGACGACGACAGCGATGTCAGATCGGTGCCGTCGAAGACGACGCGGCCGGCATCGGGCTCCTCCAGCCCCATCACCAGGCGGCCCGTGGTGCTCTTGCCGCTGCCGCTCTCCCCGACCAGGCCCAGCGTCTCCCCGGGCATGACGTCGAAGCTTACGTCATCGACCGCGCGGGTCACGTAGCGCGCGCGGCCGAACAGCCCGCCGCCGCTGGCGTAGTGCCGCCTCAGGCCTTCGACGCGGAGCAGGGGCGCCGTCATGCCAGCAGCCTCGGCAGGTCGTACCAGGCGGCGACCATGTGGCCCGGCACGCTGTCCGGCACGGGGCGCAGCGGCGGTGCCTCAACATGGCAGCGCGGCGTGGCGAAGGGGTTGCGCGGCGCGAAGGGGTCTCCGGGCGGCGGCGCAAACATGTCAGGCGGGCAGCCGGGAATCTGCATCAGCCTGCCGCCGGGCGGCCGCGAGCCATGCGGCAGGGATTGCAGCAGACCGTAGGTATAGGCGCTGCGCGGGTTGGCGAAGACGGCATCGACGGGGCCGCGTTCCATGATGCGGCCGGCATACATCACCTGAATCGTGTCGGCGATGCCGGCCACCACGCCCATGTCGTGCGTGATCCAGACCATGGTCATGCGCAGCCGGTCGCGCAGCTCCGCCATCAGATCGAGGATCTGCCCCTGCACGGTCACGTCCAGCGCGGTCGTCGGCTCATCCGCGATCAGCAAAGCGGGCTCACAGGAAATGGCGATGGCGATCATCACGCGCTGGCGCATGCCGCCGCTGAATTCATGCGGGTATTGGGAAAGTCGCCGCGCGCCGTCCCGGATGCCGACCAGGGCCAGCAGATCCGCGGCCCGATCGAGCGCCTGGCGCATCGACATCGCCTTGTGGCGCATCAGCGGCTCCGCGATCTGCCGCCCGATGGTCAGCACGGGGTTCAGCGCCGTCATCGGGTCCTGGAAGATCATGCCGATGCGCCCACCGCGGAGGTCCCGCAGCCGTGCCTCCGACATCGCCAGCAGGTCATGCCCGTCGAAGACCGCGCGCCCGCCCAGGATGCGCCCTGGCGGCTGCGGCAGCAGGCCCAGCAGCGCCAGCGCATGCACGCTCTTGCCGCTGCCGCTCTCGCCGACGATGCCGAGCGTCTCGCCGGCCTCCACGCCGTAGGTCAGGCCCGGGATGACGCGGGCGAAGCGGCCTTCCCGCGCGAAGCCGACGGACAGGTCCTCGATTGCCAGCAGCGCCATCACCGCACCGCCAGTCGCGGGTCGAAGAAGTCCCGCAGCCAGTCGCCCAGCAGGTTCACCGCCAGCACCGTCAGCATCAGCGCGAGGCCCGGGAAGGTGATGATCCACCAGGCGGAGGAGATGTAGGTCCGCCCATCCGCCAGCATCCGCCCCCAGGAAGGATCGGGCGGCTGGATGCCGAGGCCCAGGAACGAAAGCCCCGCCTCCAGCACGATCACCCGCGCCAGTTCCAGCGTCGCCACCACCAGCGCCGGCGTCAGCACATTCGGCAATATGTGGCGCAGGATGATCCGCGGATGGGAGGCGCCGATGGCCCGCGCGCTCTGCACGAATTCCCGTTCCCGCACCGCCAGCACCTGGCCGCGCACGATGCGCGCGTAGCGGACCCAGGAGACCAGGGCGAGCACGCCGACCAGGTTGCGCAGGCTCGGCCCGAGTGCGGCCACCACCATCAGCGCCAGCAGCATCAGCGGCAGCGCGAGCTGGATATCGACCAGCCGCATGAGGATGCGATCCACCCAGCCGCCGAAATAGCCGGAGATGAGTCCCAGCAGCGTACCCAGCACGCCCCCCAGCAGCACCGCCGCGCCTGCCACCATCAGGGTCACGCGGCTGCCCGCGATGATGCGGGACAGGATGTCGCGCCCCAGCTGGTCCGTCCCCAGCGGATGCGCACCCAGGCTGAACCAGGACAATGTGGGCGCCACCATCCGCGCGCGGAGATTCGTCCGCGTGGGATCGGGCAAATCGAGCCAGGGTCCGAAGATCGCCAGCAGCACCAGCACCACCAGCAGCGTGGCGCCCAGCAGGCCCAGCCATCCGGAACGGCGCGTCAGCGCCCGCCATACCTCCCTCATCGCCGGGCCCGGATGCGCGGGTCAAGCAGCCCGTAGAGCAGATCGACGAAGAGGTTGATGACGACGAAGATGGTCGCGATCACCATCACCCCCGCCTGCACCACGGGAAAGTCCTTCGCCTCCATCGCCTGCACGATCAGGCGCCCGACGCCGGGCCAGGAGAAGACCGTCTCCGTCACCACCGAGCCGCCGAGCAGCTCGCCCGCGAGGATGCCAACCATGGTGACGACGGGGATCAGCGAATTGCGTGCGACATGCCACAGGAAGACCGTGCCCGGCAGCAGCCCCTTGGCGCGCGCCGTGCGCACATGGTCGTCCTTCATCACGTCCAGCATGCCGGACCGCAGCAGCCGCGCGATGCTGGCGGTGGTGAAGGTGCCAAGCGTCAGCGCCGGAAGGATCAGGCTCGCGGGGCCCTCATAGCCGCCGGTCGGCAATAGCCCGAGATCGACGGCGAACAGGAGGATCAGCAGCAGGCCGAGCCAGAAGACCGGTGTCGCCTGGCCGAGCAGCGCCAGCAGCATCACCACGCCTTCCACGATGGTGCCACGGAACAGCGCCGCCATGGATCCCGCGACGGCGCCCAGCACCACGCCGACCAGCAGCGCCGATTCCGCCAGCGCCATCGTGGCCGGCATGCGTTCCAGCACCACGGAGAGGGCAGGGCGCATGAACTGGAAGGAGTTTCCGAAGTCGCCCCGGACCACGCCGCCGAGGAAGGTCAGGTACTGCTCCCAGATCGGTTGGTCCAACCCCAAGCCGGCGCGCAACTGCTGAAGCTGCTCCTCCGTCGCCCCCACCGGCAGCAGCAGGATCGCGGGGTCGCCCAGCAGGCGGGAGACGACGAAGACGATCGTCACCACGCCCCAGATCGCCACGATGCCGTCGACCAGACGAGAGAGGAGGAAGCGCCCCATCAATCCTCCAGCCCGTAGATGTCGCGCGCGGCCTCCGCGCTGATGCGATCCTCCCGCAGGTCCCGCCGCACCGCGTCGCGGTCGCGCAGGCGAGGATCACCGCGGCCGCCACCGCCGGAGGTCACGGCCGCGCCCGATCCGCCATCCGGGATCAGCCCGTCCCGCCGCTTCAGCGCGGCGACGCCCGCAGAGAGCTCGACGCGCGCCAGCCCGCCGGGCAGCCCGCCTTCCAGCCCCCAGGCCGGCACGATGTTGCAGGGCCCGCCGAGATTCACCGTCGCCTCATGCCCCACCGCCCGCACGCGGCGCCTGATGCCCATGCCGCCGCGGAAGCGACCCGGCCCGCCGCTGTCCCGCACCAGTTCGTAGGCCTCGACCATCACTGGCTGTTCGGATTCCAGCGCCTCCACCGGGATATTGGCGGAGTTGGTGGTGTGGACGTGGACGCCATCCATGCCGTCCTGCCCCGCCCGCGCGCCGAAGCCGCCGCCCATGCTTTCGTTGTAGACGTAGTAGCGGCCGGTGCGGGGGTGCGTGCCGCTCATGGTCAGCACCGTCACGCCGGTGGAGGCCGCAGGCACGCGATCCGGGATCGCCTCCGCCAGCGCCGCGAAGCACATATCCACCAGCCGCTGCGCCACGTCGTGGCGGCTGTAGACGGCAGCGGGCGGCAGCGCGTTGACGATGGAACCCGCCGGCGCATCGATCCGGATCGGCCGGTGGAACCCCGCATTCGCCGGCGTGTCCTGGTCCAGCAGCGTCTTCACGACGTAATAGACCGTCGCCTGCAGCGCGGTGAACACCATGTTGAGGCCGGACCGCGTCTGCGCCGGATTGCCGGCGAAATCGAAGCGGATCTCGTCGCCCGCGACCTCGATCGCGACCGCCAGATGCAGCAGCTCGGGCCACAGGCTGGTGTCGAAGGGGGCGCGGAATTCGTAGCGGCCATTGGGGATGGCGGCGATGCCGGCGCGGGTCTTGCGCTCGGCATAGTCCAGCAGCTCGCGCGTCGCCTGGTGCAGCACCGCCACGCCGTAGCGCGCGGCCAGCGCCTGGTAGCGCTGCACGCCCAGCCGGTTCGCCGCCATCTGCGCGCGGAAGTCGTTCACCCTCTCGCGCGGCACCTGGCAGTTCAGCAGCACCAGCTCCATCACATCCTGCTGCAGCACGCCGGCGCGGTAGAGCCGGATCGGCGGTATGCGCAGCCCTTCCTGGAAGATATGCGCGTGCCCGCGATCCACGAAGTCGGAATGGTGTGCCAGGTTCGCCACCCAGGCGACCAGCGCACCCTCCACGAAGACCGGCTCGAGGAAGACGATGTCGTTGAGATGCGTGCCGCCACCGGTATGCGCGTCATTCCCGATGAAGACGTCGCCCGGCTGGATCGCCGCGACATCGGTGCTGCCCAGCACGCGTGCGGCGATGCCGAGCAGCGATCCCAGATGCAGCGGAATCTGCTCCGCCTGCGCGATGATGCGGCCTTCCGTGTCGAACAGCGCGGCAGAGCAGTCGCGGCGTTCCTTGATGTTGGCGGAATAGGCCGCGCGGATGATGGCCTTGCCCATCTCCTCCACGATGGTGGAAAGGGCGCTGCCGATCACCTCGACGGTGATGGGATCGATGGCAGTGCTCACGCCGCCTCCTCGATCATCAGGTTGAGCCAGGGATCGACGGTCGCGACCTGGCCCGGCAGCAGCAGCGTGGTGCTGTCCATCTGTTCGATCACCGCAGGCCCCGCCACGCGATGCCCGGGTCCGAGACGCGGGCGGTCATGCAGCGGGCAATCCACCACCGCGCCCGCTTCCGGCAGCCAGACCCGGCGCGTGCCGATGATGGTGTCCGACACATCCGTCGCCGCCGGCGGATGCGCGGCGATGTCGGCCTTCGGCACGCGGCCGGTCGCCTCCAGCCGCAGCGTCACCACGCGGATGGGCTCCTCCGGCGAGGCATAGCCATAGACCTGCTTGTGCGCGGCCTCGAAGCGCCTCGTCACCTCGGCCAGCGCGGCCTCGTCCAGCGGGCCACCGGGGCAATCCACCATCAGCTCATGCCCCTGGCCCTCATAGCGCAGGTCGATGGCGCGCGCCGTGGCGCGATCCGCCTCCGCGATCCCTTCCTGCGCGAACCAGGACGCCGCCTGCGCCTCCAGCCCTGCGAAGCCCTCCCGCAGGCCGGCCAGCCCGTCCGGCGACAGCGGCAGCATCCGCCCGGCCGAGAGATGCGTGCGCAAATCGCTCAGCAGCAGCCCCATGGCGCAGAGGATGCCCGGATTGCGCGGCACCAGCACGCGCGCCATGCCGAGTTCGCGCGCCAGCCGCGCCGCATGCAGCGGCCCCGCGCCGCCGAAGGCCATCAGCACGTAGTCGCGAGGGTCATAGCCGCGCTCGACGGAGATGACGCGGATCGCCTTCGCCATGTTCGCGGTGACGACGCTGATGATGCCCTGCGCCGTCCGCATCGCATCCAGCCCGATCGGCGCGCCGAGCCTTGCGATCGCCGCCTCCGCCCGCGCACGGTCGATCGCCATGCGTCCGCCCAGCAGATGGGTCGGGTTCAGCACGCCGAGGACGAGGTTGGCGTCCGTGACCGTCGGCTCCTCGTTCCCCAGCCCGTAGCAGACCGGCCCGGGGAAGGCGCCGGCGCTGCGCGGTCCCACCTTCAGCAGCCCGCCGCTATCGACAAACGCAATGGAGCCGCCGCCCGCGCCGACCGTGTGGATATCCAGCATCGGCACGCGCAGCGGATTGCCATGAACCGCCACATCCACCGCCATGCGCGGCCGCCCGCCATCGATCAGCGCGACGTCCGACGAGGTGCCGCCCATGTCGAAGGTGATGACCCCCGGCACCCCCGCCGCGCGCCCGATCGCGAGCGCGCCCGTCACCCCCGCCGCCGGCCCGGACAGCACCGTGCGCACCGGAAACCTCGACGCCGCCTCGGCCGAAATCACGCCGCCATTGCTCTGCGTCAGATGCGGCGTCGCGCTCACGCCCATCGCCGCCAGCCGCGGCGCGAGGCGCCCGAGATAGCCGCGCATCACCGGCCCCAGCGCGGCATTCACCGTGGTGGTGGAGAAGCGCTCATATTCCCGGAACTCCGGCGCGACCTCATGCGACGTGCTCACGAAGGCGCCCGGCATCTCCTCCGCCACCAGCCGCGCCACCATCGCCTCATGTGCCGGCGCCAGATAGCCGAACAGGAAACAGATGGAGACCGCCTCCACCCCCGCATCCCGCAGCCGCCGCACCGCCGCACGCGCCTCATCCTCGTCCAGCGCCGTCTCGACGCTGCCATCGAAGCGCAGCCGCTCCGCCACCTCCAGCCGCAGGTCGCGCGGCGCCGGCGGCTCCGGCTTGCGGGCCTGCAGGTCATAGAGGGCCGGCCGCATCTGGCGGCGGATCTCGATCACGTCGCGGAAACCGCGCGTCGTCACCATGCCGGTCCGCGCGCCGCGGCCCTCGATCAGTGCATTGGTCGCCACCGTGGTGCCATGGCCGAAATAGGCCACCTCCGTCCCCGCGCGCCCCGCTTCCGCCAGCGCCTGGCCGATGCCGGTCGCGATGGCCTCGCTCGGGTCGCCCGGCGTGCTGCTGACCTTCCACACCGAAAGCCGCCCCGCCGCGCCATCCCACAGGCAGACATCCGTGAAGGTGCCGCCGGAATCGACGCCGATCCGAAGCCCGCCAGGCAGCGCGATCACACTCATGCCGAGGGGAAAACCGGGCGGACAGCCATGCCGGCGAAGGTCCTTCTGGATTGGCGCCAATTTTGATGCCATGATCGGCGCCGGATGGTCAACGCACAAACGCAGCAGGGAAGGGCGGGCATGGACGGCAGCGAAACCGGCAAAGCCGCGCCCACCCGCAACCGCGACCTCGTTCGCCTGCTGGAGACCGACATCCATCTCGGCCGCCTCGGCCCAGGCGCCTGGTTGCGCCAGATCGACCTGGAGGCCGCCTACAACGCCACGCGCCTCGATATCCGCCAGGCGCTGGACCGGCTGGTGGAAAAGCGCCTGGTCCGCCACATCGCGCGCCGCGGCTACCAGGTGGAGGATTTCGACCCCGCCCGCGTCGCCCAGGTCATGGAAGTCCGCGCCGTGCTGGAGGTTGCCGCCGCCGCGCTGGTCATCGACAGGCTCGACGACACCGCCCTCGCCACGATGCAGCAGCACGCCGAAGCCTTCGCCACCGCCCTCGAATCCGGCACGGTGGAGGACCAGGAAGCCGCCAACATCGCCTTCCACACCGCCATGCTGGCGCCATGCCCGAACCGCGAACTGGTCGACCTGCTCTTCGACCTTCGCGCCCGCGTTCCCGCCGCCGTCATCCGCCGCCGCAACACGATGGACCTGCTCCGCCGCGGCGCCGACCACCACTTCGCCATCATCCGCCTGATCCGCACCCGCGACCTGCCGGCACTCCAGCAGGTGATGCGGGACCACAACCTCAGCCCGGGGGCGCCGTAAGGCGTGAGGGCGGCGCTGTCCCGGAGAGGGGCTTCTCGCCCCTCTCCGGACCTCTCCCCCGCCGAGGGCCAGCGGGCCCTCGGAACCCATGAGATTGGTCGATGGAGGGAGGGGCATGGAGCGCGCTCGGAGCCGGCGGTCGCTTCGTGCCCCTCCCTCCATCGACCAATAACCTCGCGGTCCAGGGTCCCGCTGGACCCTGGCGGGTGAAGGGGTCCGGGGAAGAGGGCGGAGCCCTTTTCCCCGGGATGCGTCGCCCTCGCCCAACGCAATCCCCCCGGTCTAGGCTGTCTCCCGCACCACCCTGGGGGGCGACCGGCGATGCGTGGTTGGATGATGGCGGCGGCGGTGCTGATGCCGGTGGTGGCGGCGGCGCAGGAGGCGCGGGTCGCGATCCAGACGGAGACCTCGTCGCTCGATCCGCATTTCGCGCTGGTCGGCGCCAACCAGGCCGTGATGCGGCATCTCTTCGATCCGCTGGTGGGGTCGGACCGCAACCTGCGCCCTGTCGCGGGCCTCGCGGAGTTCTCGAACCCCGAGCCCGATCTCTGGGAGTTCCGTCTCCGTCCCGATGCGCGCTTCCATGACGGCACGCCGGTGACGGCGGAGGATGTGCGCGCCTCGATCGAGCGCATGCCGCGCGTGCCCAACAGCCCCGCGCCCTATATCCGCCTGGCCGGCAGTATCGCGGCGCTGGAGGTGGTGGACAGCCGCACCATCCGCATCCGCTCCCGCGGCGTCGATCCCGCCGTGCCGCTGAATGCCATGACGGCCTGGATCATCCCGGCGCGCATCGCGGCGACGGCGACGACGGCGGATTTCAATGCGGGGCGCGCGGTGGTGGGTTCCGGCCCCTGGCGCTTCGTGGAGTGGCAGCCGGGTTCCGCGCTGCGCCTGGCCCGCAACGATGGCTATTGGGGGGAGGCGCCCGCCTTCGCCCGCGCCACCTTGCGGCCGGTGGCGAATGATGCGGCGCGGCTCGCGGCGCTGCTGGCGGGCGATGCCGACCTGGTCGATGCCGTCCCGCCCGGAGAGGTGGCTCGGCTGCGGGCGCGGCCGGAGGTGACGGTCTCCGCCGCGTCATCGAACCGCATGATCTATATCGGGCTCGACCAGGCGAACGACCCGTCCCCCTTCGTCACGTCGCGGGATGGGCGGCCGCTTTCCGCCAATCCGCTGAAGGATGCGCGGGTGCGCCATGCCCTCTCGCTCGCGATCAACCGCGCCGCGATCGTGGACCGCGTGCTTTCGGGCGCTGCAAGGGCTTCCGGGCAACTGGCGATCGAGGGGCAACTCGGCTTCGATCCCGACCTCGCCTCCCCCGCCTTCGACCCCGCCGAGGCGCGTCGCCTGCTGGCCGAGGCCGGCTATGCCGAGGGGTTCCGCATCACCCTGCATTCCCCCAACAACCGCTATGTCGAGGATGACAAGACTGCCCAGGCGGTCGCGCAGTTCTGGGCGCGGATCGGGCTCGATGCGCGGGTGGAGGTCATGCCCTCCAACGTCTTCTTCACCCGCGCCGGGCGGCGGGAATTCAGCACCTTCCTGATCGGCTTCGGCCATTCCACCGGCGATGCCTGGCTTGGCCTGTCGCAGGTGCTGCACAGCTTCGATGCCGCGCGCGGCCTGGGCGGGCTCAACCGCGGCCGCTATGCCAGCCCGGCCTTCGACGGGCTGATGGAGCAGGCGCGCGGGACGGCGGATCCCGCGGCGCGGGATGGGCTGATCCGCCAGGCCCAGCGCGTGGCGATGGCGGGGGACATGGCGGTGCTGCCGCTGCACGTGCCGCAGAACATCTGGGCCCATCGGGCCACCCTCAGCTATGCCGCGATGGTCGAGGAAAGCACCCTGGCGCACCACCTGCATCCCAGGCGCTAGCAGGCTTTTCCACCCTGGACAGGGGTTGGGGCCTCAAGCATCTTCCGGCCCCCTCCGAACCGGGAAGAGACACAAGAACATGCAGGCTTCACCCCTCCGCACCCTGCTGCGCGGCGCCGTTTCCGCGCTGGCGCTGGGTGCCGTCTTCGCCGCTACCGCCCCCGCCGCGCCGGCCGCTGCCAGCACCTTCACCTGGGCCACGGCGAACGACATCCTCGGCCTCGATCCGCACGCCAACAACCACGGCGTGACGAACACGATGAAGGAGAATGTCTATGAGCCGCTGGTGAAGCGGCAGCCCGATGGCAGCGTCCGCCCCGCGCTGGCGGAGCGCTGGGAGCAGGTGAACCCCACCACCTGGCGCTTCCACCTGCGCCGCAACGTCCGCTTCCATGGCGGCGAGCCCTTCACCGCCGCCGACGTCGTGATGTCGGCCGAGCGCGTGCGCCAGAACGACATGGCCTATGTGCTGCAGAGCGTGACCGCCGTCCGCGCCGTCGATGACTTCACGGTGGAGATGGAAACGCGCGGCCCGAACCCGATCCTGCTGCAGGACCTCTCGCTGTTCTTCATCATGAACGCGAACTGGGTCCGCACGAACAACGCCATGGCCGTGGCCCGCGCCGGCCAGCCGGGTGCGACCAACACCTTCGTCCAGCTCAACACCAACGGCACCGGCCCCTTCCGCGTCGTGGAGCGCCTGGCGGATGAGCGCACCGTGCTGGTGCCCAATGCCGAGTACTGGGACGCGGCCGCGATGCAGCATGGCATCACGCGCGCCGTCTTCCGCCCCGTCGCCAGCGCGCCGACCCGCGTGGCCGCGCTGCTGTCGCGCGAGCTTGACGTGATGTACCACGTGCCGCTGCAGGACGTGCAGCGCGTCTCCCAGGCGCAGGGCATCCGCCTGATCCAGGGCCCGACGGCGCGCAGCATCTACTTCGCCATGGACACGGCCCGGCCGGAGAACATGGACGCGCCCGGCACGCCCAACCCGATGCGGGATCCCCGCGTGCGGCGCGCGATGTACCAGGCGATCGACATGAACACGATCACCCGCGTCATCCTGCGCAACTCCACCGTCGCGGCCGGCATTCCCATCGCCCAGGCGATCGGCGGCTTCGACGCCGCGGCGAATGAGCGCCTGCCCTTCGACCCGGAGGCGTCGCGCCGCCTTCTGGCCGAAGCCGGCTTCCCGCAGGGCTTCCGCACCACGCTGAACTGCCCGAACAACCGCTACGTCAATGACGAGGCCATCTGCCAGGCCGCCGTCAGCATGCTGCAGCGCGTCGGCATCCAGGCCCGCCTGAATGCCGTGCCCTTCGGCCGCTTCCTGCAGGGCGGCGCCAATGGCGAATACCAGTTCTACCTGCTGGGCTGGACGCCCGGGAACTTCGACATGACCAATCCGGGGCGCGAACTGCTGGGCGAGGGCAGCTTCAACTGGGGCCGCTTCCAGGATGACCGGATGGCGGAGCTGCTGCGCCAGATCGCGGTGGAGACGGACCAGCCGAAGCGCCAGCAGCTGGCGTCCCAGTACTGGGCGCGGTTCAAGGAATTGCTGCCGATGATCCCGCTGCACCAGGAACCGCAGATCTTCGGCGTGCGGGAGACGGTCGCCGAACTGCCGCTGCGGGTGCAGGAGGATCTGGAACTCCGCCACGTCCGCATGCGTCGCTGATCCACCACGGGATGGGGGGCTAGATCAGCCCCCCATTCACATGCAGCACCTGCCCGGTGACGTAGCCCGCGGCAGGGGAGGCAAAATAGGCCACCGCCTCCGCCACGTCGTCCGGCGTCCCGAGTCTTCCCATCGGGATCTTTGCCGTCACGGCATCCCATTGCGCCTGGCTGAGTGCCGCATGCGCGCCAGGGTCCTTGCGCGTGTAGCCGGGCGCCACGGCATTCACGGTGATGCCGCCCTTCGCCGCCTCCACCGCCAGCGCCCGCACCAGCGCCTCCACCGCGCCCTTGGCGGCGGCACTCGCGGGGAAGGTGCTGACATCCGTGCGGAAGACATGCGCGACGAAGGAGGAGATGGCGATGATCCGCGGGGCGGGCCGGCCGGCGAGATGCGGCAGCGCGGCCCGCGCGGTGCGGAGGAACCCCCACAGCACGCCATCGATCGATTTCTGGAAGATGGCGTCATCGGCCTGGGCGAAGGGCGTCTTGTCCGCGAAGCCCGCCGCCGTGACCACCACGTCGAGCCCGCCGAATTCCTCCACCGCCCGCGCCACCAGCCCGGCCGGCACCGCCGCATCGCCGATATCGCCCAGCATGGTCGCGGCCTCCGCCCCGGCGGCGCGCGCGGCCTCCGCCACGCGCTCCAGCCCCTCCGCGTTCCTCCGCGTGTGCAGCAGGACAGCGGTGCCAGGGGCGGCTAGGCGGCGCACGCAGGCCGCGCCGATGCCGCTCCCTGCGCCGGTCACGAGAACAACGCGCTTCGCCGCCATGCACCGCTCCTGGCCCTGATCAGGCCGCCAGCGTTACCCTTCCCGCCGGGACCGCGCAAACCGGGGGATGACGACCATGCACGACCTGCCCGAGGCCGATGAGGCAACCCGCGCCGGCGTCCTGGCCTGGATGGCGCGCTTCGCCGCCGCGGTGCGGGCCGTGGACTACCGCACGGCGACGCCGATGTGGCACGCGAAGGTCCTGGCCTTCGGCACCCACCAGGCTGTGCTCGAGGGATTCGTCAATTTCCGTGACCGCCAGTGGGACAGCGTCTGGCCTCGCACCGCGGATTTCGCCTTCGTGGAGGCGGCGGCCCGTGTGCTGGCCAGCGCCGATGCCGGCATGGCGGTGGCGATCGCGCCCTTCACCAGCACCGGCTTCCATGCCGATGGCACGCCCTTCCCGCGTCCCGGCCGCGCCACGCTGGTGTTGATGCGGCAGGGCGATGCGTGGATCGCCGTCCACAGCCACCTTTCCCTTGAACGCGGCGTGCCCACCGAAAGCCACGGCAACCGCCCGGTGATCCGCTGACTCGAAAAGCCCTCTCCCCCTGACAGGGGGAGAGGGTTGGGTAAGGGGGGGAACTCCTCACCCCAACGCCTGCGGCGCAAACCCGAACGCCGCCTCGAAGCGCTTCGAATACAGCGGCCACACCTCCGGATTCTCCAGTCGCGGCGGCACCTCGCCCTTGAAGATCTGGATCCATTGCAGCGCCGCACCCTCCGCCATGTCGTGCAGCGCTTCCTCCGTGATTCCGGCGTTGTGCGGCGTGACGAGGACGTTGTCGAAGCCCAGCAGCGGATGGTCGGGCGGCGGCGGTTCCTTCAGGAAGACGTCGAGCCCCGCCCCCGCCAGCTGCCCCGCCGCCAGCGCCTGCGCCAGCGCGGCCTCGTCATGGATGCCGCCGCGGGAGGTCTGGATGAAATAGGCCGTCGGCTTCATCAGCGCGTATTGCGCCGCGCCGATCATGCCGAAGGTCTCCTTGTTGCGCGGCACATGGACGGAGACGAAGTCTGCGCGCGCGAACACCTCCTCCATCGAGGCCTTCACGCCACCCCGCGCCGCGATCGTTGCGGCGTCGAGATAGGGATCGCAGGCCAGCACCTCCATCCCGAACAGCCCGCGGCACAACTCCGCCACGCGCGTGCCGATCTGCCCGATGCCGACCAGGCCGATCGTCTTGCCGCGGATGTCGCGCCCCGTGACGGCGAAGCGGTCCAGCCCCGCCTGGCGGCGCAACATCTTGTCCGCCACGCCGATCTTCTTCGACAGCGCCAGCATGAGGCCGAGCACATGCTCCGCCACCGCTTCCTTGTTGGTGCCGGATTGGTGGCAGACGATGACGCCCGCTTTGGTGCAGGCCTCCACATCGATCACGTCGAAGCCCGCGCCCGACGAACACGCCGCCAGCAGGTTCGGCGCCCGCGCCAGCAGCGCGGCGTCGCAGAACCAGGGCTCCTTGATCTCCACCCGCGGCAGCGCGTGGTAGCCGTGGGCCTGCGCGAAGGCCGCGTCCAGCGTCGGCCGGTCCATGTCGAATTGCAGGTGGTCGAGCGCGATGCTGGGCTCCGCGCCCAGCACGCGCAGCGCGACCGGATCCATCCAGTGGGAGAAATAGGCCAGCCGCGCCGTCGGCAGCGTATTCGACATCACTCTATCCCTGTCTCAATCCCATGCGGCGCACCAGCGCGCCATTCGCGGCGAGTTCCGCGCGTACCGTGCCCGCGAATTCCTCGGGGCCCTGCATCGCGGGCTCGATCCCCTGTTCTGCCAGCTTCGCCACCACATCGGGCTCCGCGAACAGCGTTGCCAGCGCCGCATGCACGGCGTTGACGATGGATCGCGGCGTGCCGCCCGCCAGCACCACGCCCGCCCAGATCTCCGTCTCCTCGCCCGGGAAGCCGGCTTCCGCGATGGTCGGCACATCGGGCAGCAAGGTCGCGCGCGATGGCGTCATGGCGGCGAGCGGCCGCAGCGCGCCGGCGCGGACATGCGGCAGCAGGCTGTTCAGCGCGCCGCAGAAGGCATGGGTCCGCCCCGCCAGCAGATCCGGCATCAGCTGCGCCGCGCCGCCATAGGGCACGTGCAGCATGTCGTCGCCGACCAGCCGGCCGACGCCCATGTGCTGGAAGCTGCCGACGCCGGAAGAGGGGTAGGAAAGCTGCCCCGGCCTCTCCCGCGCCGCCGCCACCAGGCCACGCACGTCGCGGATGTTGGTCGCGGGGTTCACCACCAGCAGCGTCTGCACCCGCGCCACGCGGGCGGCGAGCGCCAGGTCGCGCAGCGGGTCGAAGCTGGTGCGCATGGTCAGCGGATTCGTCGTCAGCACCTGGTTCGGCGCGAAGAGCCAGGTGGCGCCATCCGGCGCGCTGCGGGCGACGAGTTCCGTGCCGATATTGCCCGCGGCCCCCGGCCGGTTCTCCACCACGAAGGGCCGGCCCCAGCGCGCGCCGAGCTTCTCCGCGATCAGCCGCCCCATCAAATCGTTGCTGCCGCCGGGCGTGAAGGGAACCACCATCTTCAGCGTCGGCGCGGGGAAGTCCTGCGCCCATGCGGGCGCGGCCGCCATCGCCATGGCCGCGCCCAGGAACGAACGTCGCTGCATCGTCCTTCTCCTCCCTGATGCCGCAGCCTTTCCGGCCGTCAGCTGTGCCTCGTGAGTCCTGCCGTCATCGCCGCCGAGTAGCCGGGCGCCACGCGCGCATCGATCACCACCGTCTCCCCCGCGCGCACCCGCGCCACCGCGTCGCGCACCGCTGCCGCCAGTTCACCCGCGGTGTGCACCGGCCCGATCCCCGTCGCGCCCTGCGAACGCGCCAGCGCGGCGATGTCGATGTCGGGGTCGGCGATGCGCTGGCCGATCCACTTGTTCTCGACGGGCCGGTTGCGCTGCTTGGCGACGCGTTCCTGGTGAACCTCGTCATTGTAGAAGCTGCGGTTGTTGCAGATGACGGCCAGCATCGGCACGCGGTAATGCGCCGCGGTCCAGAAGGCGGTCGCGCTCATCAGCGTGTCGCCATCGCCGAGCACCGCGACCGGCAGCCGCCCCGTGCCCTGCAGGCCCATCGCCGCGCCGATCAGCATGCCAGGCCCCGCGCCGATGCCGGCGCCGCCATCGCCGCCGAGGTAGTCCAGCGGATGGCGGAAATGCCAGGTCTCGCCCCGCCATCCCAGCGGCAGCCGCACCAGGCAGGCGGGCACGCCGTGCAGCCCCTCGCCCAGCGCCGCCGACAGCGTGCCCACATCCAGCATCGCGTCCGGCGCCGCCGGCGGCAGGGCCGGGCAGGCCGGCAACTCGCCCGGCGGCGTGCCGGGGCCGACGCCCATCGCATCCGCGATGGCATGCAGCGCGATGGCGGGCTCGCAGGCGAGATGCAGATCGACGGGCGGCAGGCCGAAATGCTCCATGCCGAAGCCGTTGTGCAGCTGCTGGTCGACCGTCGCGTGGATGACGCGGCCCGTGAACCCGCCCGCCTGCTTCAGCGTGCCCGCCAGGTCCACCCAGTCGAAGGCCAGCACCAGATCGGCCTCCCGCAGCGCCGCCTGCGCCTTCTCCGTCAGGAAAGTGGTCGGCGCGGCGGCGTGCAGCGGATGATCGGTCGGGAAGGCGGCGCCGACCTTGAAGTCCGTCAGCACCACCGCGTCCAGCGCCTCCGCCAGCGCGACGCGGCGCGCCCAATCCGTCGTGCTGCGCGCGCCGCGCCCCGGCAGGATCATCGGCCGCTTTGCCGCGCGGATCATCGCGACCGCCGCCTCGATCGTGGCCGGCGCCGGCACCGATGCCGCCGGCGGCGCATAGCGGTAAACGTCGGGCAGCGCCGGCAGCGCCTCCAGCCGCATCTCCTGCAACGCGGCATCGAGGTTCACATAGACCGGCCCGCAGGGCGCGCTGCGCGTGATGAGGTTGGCGCGCAGCAGCGCCTCCATCGCGGCCGGCACCGAAGCCGGCTGGTTGTCCCACTTGAGAAAGGGCCGGACCAGCGCGGCCTGGTCGCTCATGGTATGGAGCCAGTCGATCCAGGGCCGACGCGCCGCCGCATCCACCGGCCCCGTCGCGCCCAGCACCAGCATCGGCACGCGGTCGCACCAGGCGTTGAACAGCCCCATCGTGCCATGCATCAGCCCGACATTGCTGTGCAGCACAACGGCCATCGGCGTGCCCGTCACCTTCGCCCAGCCATGCGCGATGGCGACCGCATTGCCTTCATGCAGGCAGAGGATCATCTGCGGGTCGCGGTTGCCCGTATCGTTCACCAGGCTGTCATGCAGCCCGCGGAAGCTGGCGCCGGGATTGAGCGTGATGTGCCTGTAGCCCATGGCCTGCACCAGCCGCGCCACGACATCGCTGCCCCAGACGCTGCCGGGGGGCGAGGCGACGGGCTTCTCGATCTCATCCATGCCGTTCAATCCGCCCTCATGCCGGTGATGCGGATCACCTCCGCCCAGCGTGCGACCTCCGCCCGCATGAAGGTGCCGAGTTCCTCCGGCGTGCCGGGCGCGCTCTCCGCGCCCTCGGTCGCCAGGCGGCTCCGCACCTCCGGATCGTTCATCGCCTTGTGCACCTCCGCGTTCAGCCGCGCGATGATGGGTGCGGGCACGCCGGCGGTGGTGACGACGCAGTACCATTGCGTCGTCTCGAAGCCCGGCAGCCCCTGCTCCGCGATGGTCGGGATGGAGGGATCGGCCTGCATCCGCGTGCGCGACGAAACGCCGAGCGCGCGCAGCCGCCCATCCCGCACCAGCGGCATCACGACGGTACCGCCCGTCATGGTGAAGCTGATCTGGCCCGCGATCAGGTCATTCGCCATCGGCCCGCTGCCGCGATAGGGCACATGGGTGAACTCCACCCCCGCCGCATGGCCGAGCGCCGCGGCGGCGATATGCGCCGCACTGCCATTGCCTGCGCTGCCATAGGTCAGCTCCCCGGGCCGCCGCCGCGCCAGCGCGATCAACTCCTGCAGGTTGCGCGCCGGCACGGAGGGATGCACCGCCAGGATGTTCGGCACCAGCGCCACCATGGAGACGGGCGCGACGCCGCCGATCGGGTCGAAGCTGAGGCGCGGATAGAGGCTCGGGTTCACCCCCAGCGTGCCGATATGGCCGAGCATGATGGTGTATCCATCGGGCGGCGATCGCACCACGACCTCATGCCCCACCGTGCCGCCGGCGCCGCCCCGGTTCTCCACCACGACGGAACCGCCGAGCCCCTGCGTGAGGCGCGGCGCCAGCACGCGGGCCAGGATGTCCGTGGTGCCGCCGGGCGCGAAGGGCACGATGAAACGGATCGGCTTGTCGGGCCAACTGGCCTGCGCGAAGGCGGGCGCGGCCAGCAAGGTCGCGCTGCCCGCCAGCAAGGATCGCCGCGTCGTCGTCATGGCTGAAACCCTCCCTCAGAAGGCGAAGCGCGACATGCCGCCATCCACGGGGATGACGGTGCCGGTGACGTAGGCAGCGCGGTCGGAGGCGAGGAAGATCGCGACATCCGCCATCTCCTCCGCCTCCCCGAAGCGCTTCATGGGAATCTCGGCCTCCGCGAACTCCCGCTCGCTCTCCGGTGTCGGGTAGCGCCTGGCCATCTGCTCGCTGCGGATGCGGCCGGGCTGGAGGCAGTTGATGGTGACGCCATCCGCCGCGACGTCGCGCGACAGGCCCTTGGCCCAGACATGCACCGCGGCCTTGGCGGCGAAGGCGGCGTTGATGATCTTCGGCTCCGAGGTGCCCGTGAAGTTCACCACGCGCCCCCAGCCTTGCGCGCGCATCCCCGGCATCACGGCATGGGTCAGCTCCCGCAACCGATGGAAGTTGATCTCCATGCCCTCGTCCCAATCGGCGCGAGGCGCATCGAAGGGCAGGGGGCGGCTGCCGCCCGCCGCGTTCATCAGGATGTCGATGCCGCCCAGCGCCTGCATGGCCGCGTCGGCAAGACGCGCGGCGGCGTCCTTCTCCGTCAGGTCGATGGCGATGGGGATGATGGGCGCGCCGCCCTCGGCCGCGACCTCCGACGCCATCGCCCGCACCAGGCCGCTGCGCCGTGCGGCGGCCGCGACGGTCACGCCCTCCCGCGCCAGGGCGCGGGCCACCGCCCGGCCGATGCCCTGGCTCGCGCCCGTCACCAGGGCGCGCCGCCCCTTCAGGCCCAGCTCCATCCCGTTTCCCCCATGTCTTGGCCGCGAGTGTCACGGCAGACCGCGCGGGGGGCAAGGGCTAGACGGGCTCGATCCGCGCGGCGCGGATCCACTCCCGGTGCTGCTCCACGTCGCGACGCACGAAGGCCGTGAACTCCGCCACGCCCATCGGCATCACCTGCGCGCCGGTCCGCGCCTGCTGGTCCTGGATCGCCGGGTCGGCGAGGATCTTCCCGACCTCCGCCTGCATCCGCTCCAGGATCGCGGGCGGCGTGCGCGCCGGGGCCAGCAGCCCGACCCAGACGGATTGCTCGAAACCCGGCAGCACCTCCGCCACCGTGCCCACATCGGGCAGCACGGCGTTGCGCCGTGGGCCCGTGGTGCCGATGCAGCGCACGCGGCCGGTGCGGATCGTCTCCAGCATCGACGGGATCGGATCGAAGCAGAGCGGCACCTGCCCCGCCACCACCGCCGTCCGCACCTGGTCGCTGCTGCGGAAGGGCACGTGCTGCATGGTGATGCCCGCCTGCGCCTTGAAGACCTCCGACGCCAGATGGTGGCCGGACCCGATGCCGGGCGAGCCCACATCCAGCCGCCCGGGATTCGCCTTCGCATGGGCGATCAGTTCCGCGATGGAATTCACGGGCAGGGAGGGATGCACCACCACCGCGTGATGCATGATGTTCAGCGAGGCCGAAGGCGCGAAATCCCGCAGCAGATCGTAGGACCGGCCAGGCATCAGTGTCTCGTTCGCCGTCTGGGTGTTGGTGCAGACGATCCAGCTATAGCCATCGGGCGGCGACTTCGCGACATGGTCCGTGCCGATGGTGCCCGCCGCGCCGGTGCGATTCTCCACCACCACCGCCTGGCCGAGATTCTCCTGCAGCCGCTGCCCAACCAGGCGCGTGAAGATATCCGCCGTGCCGCCGACGCCGAAGGGCACCACCAGGCGGATAGCGCGCGATGGCCAGGGCGCTTGCGCCCGCGCCGTGATGGACGGCAGCGCCATCGCTGCCCCCAGAAGCGTCCTGCGCAACAGCATGATCACTCTCCCGCCTGTTCTGGCACAGAGCCTAGCGATCCCCATGCCAGCGTCCATCTTCCCGCATCCCGGCATCGCCCCCATGCTGTCCCGATGGACCTCGCCCGCTTCCGCGCCTTCTCCCACCGTGTCGAGCACCCCGCCGCGCCCGCCCCGGGCCCGCTTTCCGGCGTCACGCTGGCGGTGAAGGGCAACATCCCCGTCGCCGGCCTGCCCTGGACGGAGGGCAGCGCCGTCTTCGCCCATCGCATCGCGACGGAGGACGCCGCCTGCGTGGCGCGCCTGAAGGCCGCCGGTGCCGTCGTGGTCGGCATGACGACGCTGTCGGAGATGGCGATGTACGCCCCGGACAATGCGGCGGAGCCGATGGGCCTCAACCCCTTCGACGTGACCCGCACCGCGGGCGGCTCCTCCACCGGCAGCGGCGTCGCCGTCGCGCTCGGCCAGGCGATGCTCGGCCTCGGCACCGACAGCGGCGGCTCCGTCCGCAACCCCGCGCTTCACTGCGGCGTCGTCGGCTTCAAGCCGAGCCTCGGCACCTGGGACTACAGCGGCGCGACTCAGCCCGCGCCGAGCCTCGACACGCTCGGCCTCATCGCGCGGGATGTCGCGACGCTGGCGCGCGGCGCCGCCGTGCTGGGCACGCCGATGGGCCGCGCGAGGCCCCGCCTGCTGGTGCCGTCCATCCTGGTCGCAGAAAGCGCCGATGCCGCCACGCGCGCCCTCTTCGCCGCCGCGCTGGATCGCTGCCGCGAAGCGGGGATCGAGACCGTCGAGGCCGAGATCCCGCTCTGGCGGGAGGCGGACGCCGCCTGCGGCATGATCTCCCTCGCCGAGGGCGGCGCCTGGCTGGACCGCCTGCCGGATGACGCACCCCTCGGCCCGCGCCTCCTCGCCCGCCGCGCAGCGTATCGGGCGCTGGATCCCGCCGTGGTTCGCGACGCCCGCGCCACCTGTGCCGCCTTCACGCAGGCGCTGCGGGCGGCGCTGCGCGACGCCTCCGCCATCGCCACCCCCACCTGGCCCTTCGCGGCGCCGCCGATCGAGGCCGACACGGTCGACTTCGACGGAACGCCCGTCCCCCTCGACCCCGCGCGCTCGATCTTCGTGCGCACCGCCAATGCCGCCGGCGCCCCGGCCATTACGCTCCCGGCCGGGCTCTACAAGCGGGAACGCGTGCCCTTCGGCCTGCACCTGCTGGCCGCGCCGGGCGAGGACGCCGCGCTGCTGGCGCTCGCCGCGCGCGTTGAGGCCGTGCTGCCGCCCGCGCCTAGCCCGCCGCTCTGACGATCATCGCGGCAAGCCCGCCGCCCGGCGGCGCCTGCTGTTCCGCGCCGCCGCTGATGAAGACCCGCGTCGTGCCGAAGATCGCGCCGACCATCCCGGACGCCACGGGACGCATATGCTTGTCGGGGTCCAGCTCGCTCTCGAACACCGTCGTCCGTCGGCCCCGCACCGCGCCGCCCGGCCTGACGCCCACCTTCACCAGCAGCGCCTCCGGCGCGCTCGTCGTGAACAGCCCCGCCGCATCCGGCGCCAGCCCGACGCGCCGCGCGAGCCGCATCAGCGCCGGCGCGTCGATGATGTCGGAAAGCGGCTCCGTCGCCATCACCAGATCGCCGCCCGCCCCCGGCACATTCGCCAGCAGGATCACCTCGCAATGGGTGAGTTCCGTGCCGGAGAAGGCCATCACGCGCCGGCTGTGCAGCGACCCATCGCGCAGGATCGCCGCATCCGTCACGCGGTCCTCCGCCACCTCCCCCAGCGCGATCCCCGCGCCGAGGGCCGCGACGGCGCGCGATGTCGGCGTCGATCCCGCCCGCGCCGCGCGTTCCGCCGGCAGGGTCGCGAGATGCCGGCGCGGCAGCACCGGGCTCTTCACCAGCACCAGCGCCACCTGGTCGGCGCTTGCCCCCGCATCCGCCATGGCGCGCCGCACGGCCTCCGCCACCGAAGCCGCATGGCCGCGCCCGCCATACTCCTCCACCGGGATCGGCGCCGTCGCCGCGACGCCCAGCGCCAGCCGTGCCGGCCCCGCGGGATCGCGCGGCGTCTCCATCTCCACCATCAGCGTGCCATGCGGCGTGATCACGCCCTCGCAGCCCGTGGAGAAGATCAGCGTGGCCTCCCGCCCGCCCAGCGCCGCCTGCGTCGCCGCGATGGCGAGGTCGCGGGAGAAGTCGTTCAGCGTCGCCGTCCCCTCCGTCTTCCCCAGCACTGCGATGCGCCGGATGCGCCCCGGCGGCAGCCCGGCCAGCGCCGCCGCCAGCCCCCGCGCATCGCCCGGGCCTTCCATGTCGTAGTGACGCAGCAGCACCGTCACGGCGTGGCGTCCAGCCCGGCAATGCCGCCATGCGCCGCCGACCAGGCCACGGGATCGGCGAGGTAGCGGCGCAGCTCCGCCAGGTCATCCGCCGGCAGCGCGCCGCGCGCCTCCGCCGCCTCGACGACGTCATCCCAATTCGCCAGCCCGAACAGCCCCGCCCCCGTGCCGTCGGCGGCCACGCGATCGAAGATGCCCCATTTGAACAGCACGAAGATGCGCGCCACCTCCATCCCCGCCCGTTCCAGCGCGCGGCAATAGGCACCCTTGCTGCGCCCATCGGTGGTCACGTCGCTGACGAGCAGCACGCGCGACCCCGGGCGCAGCGCGCCCTCGATATGCGCATCCGCGCCGAAGCCCTGCGCCCGGCGCCGCACCACGGCGAAGGGCTGGTGAAAGCGTTCCGCCAGCATGGCGCCGAGCGCGATGCCGCCCTGTTCCGTCGCCGCCACCGCATCGAAGCCGGCATGGCCGACCTCCGCTAGGATGCGCGCCTCCGCCCCCTCCAGCAGCGCGCGCCGCGCCAGCGGGAAGGAGAGTGCGCGGGGGATGTCGAGATAGACCGGCGCCGCCCAGCCGGAGGAGAGCATGAAGGGCCGGTCCGGCCGCAGCAGGATCGCCCTTGTGTCCAGCAGCGCCTGCGCCGTGCGGCGGGCGATCGCGTCCTGGTCCATGCCTATCGCCCCACCGCTTCCGCGCCGTTCAGCAGGATGGCCTGCAGCACCGCGGCCCCCTTCAGGAAATCCTCGAAGCCCATCGCTTCCCGCGGATTGTGGCTGCCATGCTCGTTGCGCACGAAGACCATGGCGGAAGGCACGCCCGCATTGGCGAAGATCGCGGCATCATGCCCCGCGCCGCTCGCCAGCACCTCATGCGCCATGCCGCCCGAATCGCACAAGCGTTTCGCCAGCGCCAGAAGCCGCGCATCCATCACCGCGGGCGGGGTCCGCACCGGCAGGCCGAGGTCGATCCGCACGCGCCGCTCCCGCGCGATCTCCAGCGCTTCGGCTTCCGCCAGGGCCTGGAAATCCTTCAGCGTCCGCTCGCTCTCGGACCGGTATTCCAGCGTGAAGCGCGCCTCCCCGGGCACGCGCGTCATCGCATGCTGCCTCGGATCCGTGGTCAGGATGCCGAAGGTCATCACCAGATCCTCGCCGCGTTCCAGCGCGTTCCGCCAGGTGGCGTCGAGGCGCATGGCGAAATCCGCCGTCGCCAGCACCGCGTCCCGCCGCAGCCAGCGCGGCACCGCGCCGGAATGCGCGGCCTCCCCGGTCGCGGTCGCATGCGGGTGGCGGTGGTTGCCGCGGATGCCGGAGACGAGGCCCACGGGCACGCCGCGCGCCACCATCACCGGCCCCTGCTCGATATGCAGCTCCACGAAGTGGGAGAGGGAGGCGGGATCGACCAGCCGCCTGCCGGCCGCGACGGACGCCACATCCGCCCCCTCCCGCGCCATGGCCGCACGCAAGGTGAGCGACGGGTCCTGCAGGCAGGCCAGCTCCATCCAGCCGGGCTCGAACAGCCCGAACAGGGCGGAGGAGCCGAGATAGGGCCGGCCATACCAGGCGCTCTCCTCGCCCCGCATCACGAACAGCACCAGGCTGCGCGCCCGTGGCCCCGCGCGCTGCGCCCCGAGCAGCGCCAGCAGCCCCGCGATCACCCCCGCCGCGCCATCGAAATTGCCGCCCTGCGGCACGCTGTCGAGGTGCGATCCGCAGGCCGCCGCGGGCAGGGACGGGTCCGTCCCTTCCAGCGTGATGACCAGGTTCGCCGCCGGATCCCACTCGCAGCGCAGCCCGGCGTCCCGCGCGATCGCCTCGATGCGCCGCATCGCCGCCGTCTCGCCGGCGCCATAGGTCTCCCGCGTGATGCCGGTGCCGTCGAAATGCGCCTCCCGCAGCGCGTCGAACAGCCCGCGCGCCAGGGCGGCAAGGTCGGGCGCGATGGCGGGCAGGGCGGTGTCCATCGCGGGATGCTGGCGCGCCACGCCGATCTGGGCAAGAACGGGGGACCCCTTGGCGGTGGCGCCGGGGCGGCCCACCATCACAGTCACACCGAACCGGGCGCTCCATGGACAACGACGAGTTCCTCATCCTCCGCAGCGGCGAAGCCACGGGCCTGGTGACGCCGGCGGAAGCGCTGGACGCCATCGAGGATGCCTGGCGGGACTACGCCACCCATCGCCAGGTGCTGTCCAACCCGCCCGCGCTCGGTCTTCAGGGACAGGATGCGCGCTTCAAGGTGAAGGGCGCGGTGCTGCCCGGCGCGGGGCTCGCGGGCTTCCGCATGATCGCGGATGCGCAGGCCGGCGCGCAGGACTGGTTCTGGCTGGCCGATGCCACCAGCGGCCGGCCGCTGGCGATGATGGACGAATACGGGCTGCACTGCCTGCGCACCGCGGCCACCGGCGCGCTGGCGGCCAGGATGCTCGCCCGCCCCGGCGCGACGCGCGCCGCGCTGATCGGCGCCGGGCGCATCGCCGCGCATGTCCCCGCCTGCCTCGCCGCCGCGCTGCCCGCCCTCACGGACCTCCATGTCGCGGCACGGCGCGCGGAGGCGGTGGAGGAGTTCGTCGCCAGGGCGCCGAAGGACCTCTCCCTCACGCTCCACGCCGCGCCCTCCATCGCGGAGGCGGTGCGCGATGCCGACATCGTCATCACCATCACCTCCGCCACCGAGGCCTTCCTCGACGCCTCCATGGTGAAGCCGGGCGCCACGGTGATCGGCCTCGGCGATGTGGAGTTGAACGCGGATCTGCTGGGCTGGGCCGACCGCTTCGTGGTGGACGACCTCGTCTTCGCGCTGACCATCGGCAATGTCGGCGCCTGGATCGGCAGCAAGGCCCTGACGGCGGAGGCGGTGACCGCGCGGCTCGATGCCGATGTGGGAGAGATCGTCGGCGGCATGAAGCCGGGCCGTGTGAAGGACGACGACAAGGTGCTGGCCATCATCCAGGGGATGGCGATCGGCGACCTGGCGCTGGCGGTGCTCGCCTGGCGCAAGGCGCGGCTGCGCCGGCTTGGCATCCGGGTGGGCCTTGGCGCCGCGCCCAACCCGCATCTCCGCGGCCCCACGCCGCGCCGGAACCGTGCCCTGCTGCGCTGAGGGTTGACTTCGCCGGGCCGCGCTAGAACATCCGGGCCTTGAACCAGCAGGGCCCAGCATGGACCTCGCCCCGGCCGCCTTTCCCGTGGCCGAACGCAATGCGGTGGTGATCGAGAGTGCCCCGGTGGGGCGCCGCTACCATCGCCTGCGCCTTGATGCGCCCGACCTCTCGGCTCTCAGCCGACCCGGGCAGTTCTTCCACCTGCTCTGCCGCGACGGCGCCGGCAGCGGGCCCTATCTGCGCCGGCCCATGAGCATCTGGCGCTGCGGCGCCGATGAACCGCTCGGCTTCCTCTTCCATGTGAAGGGCAGGGGCACCGCGGCGCTGGCGGCGCTGCGGGCGGGGGACCGGCTGTCCGTCGTCGGCCCGCTCGGCCAGGGTTTCACGCTCCACCCCTCCTGGCGGCGCATCCTGATCCTGGCGCGCGGCGTCGGCCTCGCCACGCTGGCGCCGCTGACGGAGGCCGCCGCGCGGATGGGCATCGCGGTGGAGGCGGTGCTGTCGGCGCGCGATCCCGCCGACCTGATGGCGGAGGAATTCGCGGGCCATTCCGGCGCGCATGTCTTCCCCGTGCTCGATGCCGATGGCAGCAGCGATCCCCTGGCCGTGGAGGCGCTGCTGCGCGCGCGGTTCGAGGCCGCGCGGCCGGACGCCGTCTTCACCTGCGGATCGAACCGCCTGCTGCTGCTGCTGCAACGGCTTTCGGCGGAATACGCCATCCCCGGCCAGGTGGCGCTGGAACAGCAGATGGGCTGCGGGCTCGGCATGTGCTTCTGCTGCGTGCGCCCGATCCGCGCGCCGGATGGCGGCACCGTCAACCTCCGCGTCTGCGCGGAAGGCCCGGTCTTCGACCTGCAGGCGGCGCTGGGATGGTAGACCTCGCCACCCGCATCGGCGCGATCACGCTGGCCAACCCCGTCATGCCGGCCTCGGGCACCTTCGGCCCGGAACTCGCGCAGGTCTTCGACCTGGATGCACTGGGCGCGCTGGTCACGAAATCCGTCACGCCGGAGCCCCGCGCCGGCAATCCCCTGCCGCGGCTCTGCGAGACGGAGGCCGGAATCCTCAATTCCATCGGCATCCCGGGCAAGGGGCTGGACCATTTCATCGCGCACGCCATCCCCGAATGGCGCCGCTTCCGCCCGCCGCTCATCGTCTCCCTCTCCGCCGGCACCAACGCCGCCTTCGCGGAGGCCGCCGCGCGCCTGGCCGAAACCCCCGGCATCGCGGCGATCGAGGCCAACATCTCCTGCCCCAATCTGGAGGAGGATGGCCGCGCCTTCGCGATGTTCCCGGAAAGTGCGGCCGCCGCCATCGCCGCCATGCGCGCGCGCTGCGCCCTGCCGATCTGGGCCAAGCTCTCCCCCAATACCGGCGATATCGCCGCGGTGGCGCGGGCGGTGGAGGAAGCCGGCGCGGACGCGATCGTCGTCGCCAACACCATCCTCGGCCTCGCCATCGATATCGAGACGGCGCGCCCCAGGCTCGGCGCCGGCATGGGCGGCTTCTCCGGCCCCGCCTTCAAGCCCATCGCGCTGCGCCTCACCTGGCAATGCGCCCAGGCCGTGCGCATCCCCTTGATCGGCGTGGGCGGCATCGCGACGGCGGAGGATGCGGTGGAGTTCATGATGGCCGGCGCCACTGCCGTGCAGATCGGCACCGCCAGCTTCGTCAGCCCGACGGCGATGATGCAGGTGATCGAGGGCCTGCGTGATTTCTGTACCCGCCGCGGTTTCACCCGCAGCGCCGACCTCACGGGCCTGGCGCTGCCGGGCCGTCGCCTGGCCGCCGAATAGCCACGGGTTGACAGGGCAGGGCGGCTTCCCCTGATAGTGCTTAGTCCTCGAAGGAATAAGCATCATGCTGCGCCAGGAGCAGAACGAGCTCGTCACCCGCACCGGCCCCGGCACGCCCATGGGGAAGCTCTTCCGCTCCTACTGGATTCCCGCGCTGCTGGCGGAGGAGTTGCCGGAAGACGGCTGCCCGCCCGTGCGCATCAAGCTGCTGTCCGAACGGCTGCTGGCGGTGCGGGACAGCGAGGGCCGCTACGGGCTGATCGACGAATTCTGCGCCCATCGCGGCGTCTCGCTCTGGTTCGGCCGGAACGAGGAAGGCGGCATCCGCTGCCCCTATCACGGCTGGAAATACGACGTGACCGGGCAATGCGTCGAAGTGCCCAGCGAGCCGGCGGAGAACGGCTTCTGCCAGAAGATCAAGCTCACCGGCTACAAGCTGGTGAAGATCGGCGACATCCTCTGGGCCTATATGGGCCCGGCGGAGAGCGAGCCGCCGCTGCCCGAATGGGAATTCGCCAAGGTCCCCGCCGCGCAGACCTTCACCAGCAAGCGGCTGCAGGAATGCAATTGGCTGCAGGCCATGGAAGGCGGCATCGATTCCTCCCACGTCTCCTGGCTGCACCGCGGCGCGCTGAATTCCGACCCGCTCTTCAAGGGCGCGAAAGGCAACCAGTACAACCTCAAGGACGCCAAGCCGGTCTTCGAGGTGGTGGAAGCGCCCGGCGGCCTCTACATCGGCGCCCGCCGCAACGCGGAGGATGGAAAGTACTACTGGCGCATCACGCCCTGGGTGATGCCGAGCTTCACCATGGTGCCGCCGCGCGGTGACCACCCCGTGCATGGCCATTTCTGGATTCCCATCGACGACGAGAATTGCTGGGCCTGGTCCTTCGACTACCACCCGACCCGCGCGCTGACGGAGCATGAACGCCAGGCGATGCTGGACGGCCACGGCATCCACGTCACCTACGTCCCCGGCACCTATCGCCCCGCCGCCAACAAGGACAATGACTACCTGATGGACCGCGCCGCGCAGAAGCGGGGCGATACCTATTCGGGTGTTGCCGGCATCGCCATGCAGGACGCCTCGCTCCAGGAAAGCATGGGCCCCATCGTGGACCGGACGAAGGAGAACCTGGTCTCCACCGACAACGGCATCATCATGGCCCGCCACCGCCTGATGCGCGCCGCGCGTGCGTTGGCGGAGAAGGGCGTGTTGCCGCCCGGCCGCGACGTGGCGCATCAGCGCGTCCGCTCCGCCGCCGTCATCCTGCCGCCGGACCAGGCCTTCAAGGACGCCGCGGCGGAGGATCTGAAGGTCCGCGAAGGCGTGAAGCAGTCCTCCGTCTGATGGAATCGCAATCGGCCCGCGCGACGACGGCGGCGGAATCCCGCTTCCGGATCGCCAACCCCAACTCCCTGCCGCGCACGACGGCGATCGTCCCGCTCGATCCCGCCGCCGCGGCGACGCTGACCGAATTGCGCGACGGCCCCTGGCAGCGCGCCATCTTCGTGGCGCTCGACCAGGGCGGCGACTGGATCGCGGAACTGCCCGCCCGCACCCGTGCGCTGGTCGAGGCGATCGAGGCCGCAAGCCTCGTCCTGCTGGTCGCCACCGCCGGCGCCGATGCGCGCGCGGCGGCGGTGGTGGCGGAGGCCGCGCAGGCACGGGGCCGCATGATCGCCGCCGTGGTGCTGGACAGCGGCGATGCCGATCCCGCCGCGCTGGAACGCAGCCTCGCCGCGCTCCGCCCCCATGCCGGGATGCTCGTGCTGGCCGATGGCACGGACTATGTGAGCGCGATGCTGGAGGCGCTGCGCGCGTGAGCCGCCGCATCGTCATCATCGGCGGTGGCCAGGCCGGCGGCCGCTTCGCGGAGGCGCTGCGCCGCGGCGGTTCTGACGCGCGTATCACCCTGCTCGCGGAGGAACCCCACGCCCCCTATGAACGCCCGCCGCTGTCGAAGGATGTGCTGGCGGGCAAGGCCGCGCCCGACACCACGCGCATCCCCGTCGATTGGGCGGCGCTCGGCATCGACATCCTCGAAGGCGTGCGCGCCGAAGCCATCGACCGCAGCGCGAAGCGCGTGCAGCCCGCCGGTGGCGCCGCGCCCATCCCCTACGACACACTCGTGCTGGCAACGGGCGCCCGCCCGCGCCGCCTGGCCGCGCTGACGGACCCGGACCTGCCGGTCTTCGCGCTGCGCAGCCTGGCCGATGCCGCGGCGCTGCGCGCCATCCTCACCCCCGGCCGCCGCATCCTGCTGGTCGGCGGCGGCGTCATCGGGCTGGAAGTCGCGGCGACGGCCGCCGCGCTCGGCGCGCATCCCATCGTGGTGGAGATGGCGCCCCGCCTGATGCCCCGCGGCTGCCCGCCTGCCATGGCGGACCGTCTGCTGGCCCTGCACCGTGACCGCGGCGTCGAAGTCCATCTCGGCACCGGCGTCATCGCCGTGGACTGGGCGGGCGCGGGCATCCTGGCGACGCTCGGCAACGGCGAACGCATCGAGGCCGATGGCATCGTGCTCGGCATCGGCGCCGCACCCGATGATGGCCTGGCCGCCGCCGCCGGGCTCCGCACCCAGGACGGCATCCTGGTCGATGGCCATGCGCGCAGCCTGGATGATCCGGACGTGCTCGCCATCGGCGATGTCGCCCGCCATCCCCTGCCGCGCTTCGGCGTGACGCTGCGCCAGGAAAGCTGGCGCCATGCGGAAGCCCAGGCGCGCCACGCCGCCGCCGCGCTGCTCGACCCCGCGCTGCCCGATTACGACGAGGTCCCCGGCTTCTGGTCCGACCAGCATGGCACGCGCCTGCTGGTGGAAGGCCTGCCCAGCGAGGGCCGGGAGATCCTACGCGCCAGCGCCATCGAATCCAGCTGGCACATCGCCCCCGATGGCCGCCTGGTCGGCGCCGCGACGATCGGCGACAGCAAGGCCATGGCCGTCGCGCGCCGCCTCATCGCCGCCGGCGCGCGGCCCGATCCCGCGCGCCTCGCCGACCCCGCCACCGACCTTCGCGCCCTGCTACGCTGACAACGGCCAGACCACGCCCCATGCAGGGCGCGGCGGCCCCGAGGAGAAACGTTCCATGCCCAGCCGTCGCGCGCTGCTCGCCACCGCGCTCGCCACCGCCGCCATCCCAGCCCGCGCGCAGGATGCTTGGCCCAGCCGCCCACTCCGGATCATCGCGCCCTTCGCGCCCGGCGGCAGCGCGGACACGCTCGGCCGCCTGGTCGCGCAGGAACTGCAGACCTCGCTCGGCCAGCCCGTCGTGGTGGAGAACCGCCCCGGCGCCGGCGGCGTGCTCGGCTCGCTCGCCGTCGCTCGCAGCGCGCCGGATGGCTACACCTTCGTCATCTCCGGCATCGCGAGCCATGTCGTGGCCCCCGCCATCAACAGCTCGGCCGGCTTCGACCCGGTGCGGGACTTCTCCCACATCGCCTTTCTCGGCGGCCCGCCCACGGTCTTCATCGTCAACAACAGCGTGCCCGCACGGACCCTCGCGGAGTTCGTGGCGCTCGCCCGCGGCGGGCAGCGCTTCGCCTTCGGCTCGCCCGGCGCCGGCACCCATGGCCACCTCTTCGGCATCGCCTTCATGAACACCGCGCGGATCGAGATGGACCACATTCCCTATCGCGGCGCCGGCGCCGCCATGGGCGACATCATCGGCGGCAGCGTGCCCGCGGGCTCCATCACCCTCTCCTCCGCCGCCGGCGCCATCCGTGGCGGCCAGGTGCGCGCCCTGGCGCTGACCACGCCGACCCGCCCCCGCAGCTTCCCGGACCTGCCGACCTTCAGCGAACAGGGTTTCCCCGAACTCTCCGCCATGACTTGGTTCGGCCTCTCCGGCCCCGCCGGCATCCCCGCGCCGATCGTGGAGCGCTTGAACCGGGAGACGGTCCGCGCCATGGCGCTGCCCCGCATTCGCGAAAGGCTGGAAGCGGATGCGACGGAGGCCGTATCCATGACCTCCGCCGAATACACCCGCTTCATCGAAACCGAGACCGCGCGCTGGGCCCCCATCGCCCGCGCCGCCGGCGTCCGCGCCGAATAGGAAAGCCCTGCCCATGCCCCTGCTGCCCCTCTGCCCCACCACCGACATCGCCGATGGCGAGGGCAAGCGCGTCGATTCCCCCGAAGGCGCCTTCGCCGTCTTCAACCTCGGCGGCGAGTTCTTCGTCCTCGACAACACCTGCACCCATGGCCCCGGCAACCTCGGCGACGGCTACGTCGAGAACGAGGAGGTGGAATGCGACTTCCACCAGGGCCGCTTCTCCATCCGCACCGGCGCCGCCACCGCCGCCCCCTGCATCGATCCCGTCCGAGTCTGGGATGTCGTGATCCAGGACGGCCACATCTGCATCGACCCCAAGGCCGGGCACTACGCCGTATGACACTACCTGTTCTCGCGATCGCGCTGGGCGACCCCGCCGGCATCGGCCCGGAACTCGCGCTGAAGGCCGCGCTGCATCCGCGCACGCGCGGCCTCTGCCGCCCGATCCTGGTCGGCGACCCCGGCGTCATCGCCATCCACGCCGCCGGCGCCGGCATCGACGCGCGGCTGGTCGAACACGCCAGCGCCGAGCACGCTGCCGCCGCCCCGGGCACGGTCGATGTCCTGCCCCGCCAGCACTTCGCCCCCGGCGAATTCGCGCTGTCCAGCGTCACGGCCCAGAATGGCCGCGCGGCGCTGGACAGCGCGAGTGCCGCCATCGCCGCCGCCCGCGCCGGCCAGGTTCACGCCGTGCTCGCGGCGCCGATGAACCAGACCGCCATCGCCGCCGCCGGCATCGCCTTCGACGGCTACCCCACCTTCGTCGCCCGCGAATGCGGGATGGCGGAGGAGGACGTCTTCCTCATGCTCTGCTTCGACACCACGCGCATCGTCCACATCACGCTGCACGTCCCCGTCGCCCGCGCCCTGCAACTCCTGACCCGGGATCGCATCACCGCCGCCATCCTCGCCGCCGACAACGCGCTCAAGCGCCTCGGCATCCCCCGCCCGAGGATCGCCGTCGGCGGCCTCAACCCGCACGCCGGCGAAGGCGGCCTCTTCGGCACGGAAGACGACACCATCACCACCCCCGCCATCGCCGCCGCCCGCGAAGCCGGGGCCGATGTCGACGGCCCCTTCGGCGCCGACACCATGTTCCACAAGCCCGGCTACGACGCCTTCACGGTCATGCTGCACGACCAGGGCCACATCGCCGCCAAGATGGTCGCGGCCCACCGTACCGCCGGCCTCACCATCGGCGCCCCCGTCCTCTTCTCCTCCGTCGCCCACGGCTCCGGCCACGACATCGCCGGCCGCGGCCAGGCGAACCCGACCGCGATGATCGAAGCGGTGGCGCGGCTGTGCGGGGCGGGGTGATGGGCTTTCCGGGGCGGCGCTTGTGATTCCTGGAGAGGGGCTGCTCGCCCCTCTCCAGACCTCTCCCCCGCCAGGGGCGTCGCGCCCCTGGACCGCGAGGCTATCAGTGGAGTGAGGGAGGGGCGCCGCACGACCGCTGGCCCGAAACGCGCGTCGTGCCCCTCCCTCACTCCACTGATCTCATGGGTTCCCAAGGGCCCGCTGGCCCTTGGCAGGGAAGGGGTATCGGGGAAGGGACAGCGTCCCTTCCCCGGGCCACCAGCACGTGCCCCGGAGCGCCCCTCGCCCCACCCCCGCACAGCCGTGCTACACGCTTCCGGTCATGGCGATCGATTTCCTCGGGCTGGAGGCGTTCCTGTCGATTGCGGAGCGGGGGTCGTTCCGCAAGGCGGCGGCGCATCTGAACCTGTCGCAGACGGCCTTGTCCCATCGCATCCGCAAGTTCGAGGAGGGGCTGGGCCTGCGTCTGTTGGCGCGCACGACGCGGCAGGTGACCTTGACGCCGGCGGGGTTGGACCTGGTGGCGCGGGCGCGGGCGCCGGTGGAGGCGTTGAACACGGCGGTGGCGGAGTTGCGCGCGGGGGCCGGGGCGGCGCAGCAATCCGTCACGATCGGCTGCCTGCCGACGATCGCGGTGCATCACGTGCCGCGGCTGCTGGCTGATTTCAGCGCGGCCCATCCCGCCGTCACGGTGAAGGTCTTCGACAATTCCGCGAGCGAGATCGCGGAGCGTGTCGCGCGGGGCGAGGCCGAGTTCGGCATCACCATCGTCTCCGCCAATCGCTGGGACCTGGATATCGTGCCGCTGATGGCGGAGGCCTTCGTCCTCGCCTGTCCCGTCGCGCATGCCTTCGCGCAGCGCCCGCACCTCGCCTGGGCGGACCTCGAGGGCCAGCCGCTCGTCCGCGTCGCGCCCCATACCGGCAACCGTGCTTTGCTGGATGAGGCGCTGGGCGCGCGGCGGGAGGCGATGGACTGGCGCTATGAGGTCCAGCACCTCGCCACCGCCATCAGCATGGTGGAGGCCGGCATCGCGCTGGCGGTGGTGCCGCGCCTGGCTGTCGATGCCGCCGGCACCGCGGGTGTGGTCGCCGTGCCCTTGCGCGACCCCGCGGTGGTGCGGCGCCTCGGCGTCGTCTCCCGCCGCGGCGTGCCGCTCTCCCCGGCCGCGGAGGCCCTGCTCGCTTTGTTGAGGCAGCGCTTCAGGCCGGCGCCCCCGGCGCGGGCACGCAGGGCCGGCTGACCCCATTCATGCACATCCCCGCATAATCCCACCGTTCTTTCCATTTGTCGCATGACGCCGGCTGGCTCATATGCGCGCCAATCGGCTCACCCAGGGGAAACGCATGCCCAAGACCGGATTCGTCGTCACCGCCCATCCCGGCGATTTCGTCTGGCGTGCCGGCGGCGCCATCGCCCTGCATGCGAAGCGCGGCTGGCGGGTGAAGATCCTCTGCCTCTCCTTCGGGGAGCGGGGCGAGAGCCAGTTCGCCTGGAAGGATCCCGCGGCGACGCTGGAATCCGTGAAGGAGGCCCGCAAGAAGGAAGCCGAGGCCGCTGCCGCCGTGCTGGGCGCGGAGATCGAGTTCATGGATGCCGGCGATTATCCGCTGGTGACCACGCCGGCGATGATGGACCGCGCCATCGACCTGTTCCGCGAACTCAACCCCGCCTGGGTGCTGACGCACTCCCTCAACGACCCCTACAACCTCGACCACCCGGAGGCGACGCGCTTCGCCCAGGCCGCGCGCATCGTGGCGCAGGCCATGGGCCACAAGCCCGGCCCCGGCTACAGCTATGCCGCGCCGCCGGTCTTCCTGTTCGAGCCGCACCAGCCCGAGCAATGCGGCTTCCAGCCCAACGTCATCCTCAACATCGACGAGGCCTGGGACACCAAGCGGAAGGCCTTCGAATGCCTGCCCGCGCAGAAGCATCTCTGGGCCTATTACGAGCGCGTCGCGCTGAACCGCGGCATGCAGGGCGGCCGCAACTCCGGCAAGGCGATGACCTATGGGGAGGCCTATCAGCGCCTCTTCCCCTCCATCCTGGACGAGCTGGCGTAATCATCGTGGAGGAACTGCAAGGCTGGGTGGGCCGCGCGCGGGAGGTGGCGGACGAGATGTCCGCCCCTGCCGCGCGGCGCATGGCCGCGATGCTGGACCAGGCGGCGCCGGATCTTTCGCCCGGTGCCGCCGTGCCGCCCTTCTGGCTTGCGATCCTCTTCGACGATGCGCAGCCGCAATCGCGCCTCGGCGCCGATGGCCATCCCGAGAAGGGCGAGTTCCTGCCGCCGGTGCCGCTGCCGCGCCGCATGCTGGCCGGGCGGCGGCTGCGCTACCTCTCGCCGCTCCGCATCGGCCAGCCCCTGACACGGAAGTCCGAAATCACCGCCATCACGCCGAAGGAAGGCCGCAGCGGGAAACTCTGCTTCGTCACCGTCCTGCACACCGTCACCGGCCCCGATGGCGTGGTGGCGACGGAGGAGCAGGATATCGCCTATCGCGAAGCCTCGACCGGTGGCGGGGCCACGAAGCCGGAGGCGCCTGCGCCGAAGCCCGATGCCGCCTGGCGCGTGCCGTTCAACCCTGATCCCGTGCTGCTCTTCCGCTACTCCGCGCTCTGCTACAACGGCCATCGCATCCACTACGACGTGGACTATGCCCGCGATGCGGAAGGCTATCCCGGCCTGGTCGTGAATGGCGGGCTCAGCACCACCATGCTGCTCGATGCCGCGATGAAGCAGGCGCCCGGCGCCACGCTCCACAGCGCCGATGTCCGCACCATGCGGCCTTTGACCTGCAACCGCCCCGCGACGCTGGCAGGCACCGCGCCCGACGAACAGGGCAGCCGCACCCTCTGGGTGGAGGACGAGACCGGCGCCATGGCGCTGCGCATCCAGGCGAGGATTTCGTAACGTGGCAGGCCCCCTCGACGGACTCCGCGTCCTCGACCTCTCCTCCGTCGTCGTCGGCCCCGTCTGCACCGGCGTGCTGGCGGAGCAGGGGGCGGAAATCATCAAGCTCGAAAGCCCGGAAGGCGACCTGCTGCGCAAGCTCGGCGGCAAGGGGCGCAATCCCGGCATGGCCGGCAAGTTCCTGAACTTCAACCGCGGCAAGCGGTCGATCTGCCTCGACCTCAAGCACCCGCGCGCGAAGGACGTGCTGCGCCGCATCGCGCTGCGCTGCGACATTCTGGTCACCAACATCCGCCCCGACGCGCAGAAGCGCCTCGGCGTCGATGCGGCGACCATGGCGGAGGCCGCGCCGCGCCTGATCCACTGCTCCATCGTGGGCTTCGGCACGGATGGCCCCTATGCCGGCAAGCCCGCCTACGACACGGTCATCCAGGGCGTCTCCGGCGTCGCCGGCTGCTTCGAGGCCAGCACGGGCGAACCGCGCTACGTCCCCATGCTGGTCGCCGACCATGTCTGCGGGCTGATCGCCGCGCAGCAGATCGGCTTCGCGCTGTATCGGCGGGAGAAGACGGGCCGCGGCGAAAGCCTCGAGATCCCGATGTTCGAGAACATGGCCGGCTTCGTGCTGCAGGAACACCTGGGCGCCATGTCCTTCCGCCCGGCGCTCGGCGTGCCCGGCGATCTCCGCGTGCTGAGCCCGGAGGCGCGGCCGCTGAAGACGCAGGATGGCTATATCTGCGTCTCCGCCAACACGGATGCGCAGGCGCATGGCTTCTTCGATGCCATCGGCCGGCCGGAACTGAAGACCGATCCGCGCTTCGCCACCGTCACGGCGCGCACCGCGAACACCAAGGACTACTTCGCGCTGCGCGCCACCGCGCTAACGGGCAGGCCCACCGCCGAATGGCTGGACCTCTTCACGCGCTACGACGTGCCGGCCATGCCCTACAACACCATCGAGAGCCTGCTGACCGATCCGCATCTGCGCGCGACGGGCATGGTGCGGGAGGAGGAGCATCCGACCGAGGGCCCCACCTTCGCCATCGGCGCGCCCAACAAGCTCTCCGGCGGCATGGCGCCACCCTTGCCGGCCGCGCCCCGCCTCGGCGCCGATGGCCCCGCCATCCTCGAAGCCGCGGGCTTCTCGGCTGATGAGATCACGGAACTCGCGCAGCACGGTGCGCTGAAAACAACAACGGGAGAAACACCATGAACCGCCGCACGCTCCTCACCGCCGCCACCGCGCTGCTCGCCGCGCCGCGCCTGGCTGTCGCTCAGGGCAATTGGCCGGACCGCCCCGTCCGCGTCATCGTGCCCTTCACGCCGGGCGGCAGCACGGACATCCTGGCCCGCGCCATCGCGGCGGAACTCCAGGAAGTCTTCGGCCAGCCCTTCGTGATCGAGAATCGCGGCGGCGCCGGCGGCACCGTGGGGTCGGAAGTCGTCGCCCGCTCCGCCCCCGATGGCTACACCATCATGATGGGCCATATCGGCACGCTGGCCGTGAACCCCTCGCTCTATCGCGGCCTCAGCTTCGATCCCGCCACGGCCTTCGCACCGATCGGCCTGATGGCCATCGTGCCGAATGTCCTGATCGTGAACCCGCGCAAGGTCGCGGCCAACAACATCCAGGAACTCATCGCGCTGCTGAAGGCGCGTCCCAACGCCTTCACCTACGGCTCCGGCGGCAACGGCTCCGCCGCCCATACCGCCATGGTCGCCTTCTGCCAGGCGACGGGGACGGAGATGGAGCACATCCCCTATCGTGGCACCGGCCCGATGATGAACGACCTCATCGCCGGCACCATCGACATGACGCTGACCGGCGGCCCCGCCGCGCTGCCTGCCGCGCGCAACAACCTGGTGAAGGCGCTCGGCGTCTCCTCGCTGCGGCGCCTCTCCTCCGCGCCCGAGATCCCGACCATCGCGGAGCAGGGCGTCGCGGGCTTCGACGCCACGCAATGGTACGGCCTCGTCGCCCCCGCCGGCACGCCCCGCGCGATCATCGACCGGATCAACGAAGCGCATAACCGCATCCTGAACGGGCCCCGGCTCCGCCCCCGCCTGGAAGCGGAAGGCGCCGACGCCGCCCCTGGCACCCCCGAGGAATATCGCGACCTCATCGCCCGCGAGCGCACCCGCTGGGGTGAGCTGATCCGCGCCACCAACATGCGTGCGGATTGAGGGGAGGGACCACCACCATGACGCATCCTATCCTCCGCCGCAGCCTGCTCGGCGCCGCCCTCGCGCTGCCCGCCATCGGCACCTCGCGTGCCCAGGCCGCCTGGCGGCCCGACCGCCCCATCCGCATGGTGGTCCCCTTCGCCGCCGGCGGCGTCGCGGACCTCACGGCGCGGGCGGTCGCGAGCCGCATCGCGGAGCGTCTCGGCCAGCCCGTCGTCATCGACAACCGTCCGGGCGCCGGCGGCATCGTTGCCGGCCAGCAGGTGATGAGCGCGCCCGCCGATGGCCACACGCTGCTCGTCGCCTCCAACGGCACCGCCATCAGCCGCGCGCTGTTCCGGCAGCTGCCCTTCGATCCGCTGCGGGACTTTGCGCCGGTGGTCACCATGGGCGCCTTCCCCATCGCCGTGGTGAATGCGCCCAACTCGCCGGACGCCAGCATCGGCGCCCTGCTGGCGCGGCTCCGCGCCAATCCCGGCCGGCTCAACATCGGCACGATCAGCGCGGGCAGCACGCAGAACCTCTCGGCGGAGCTGTTCAAGATCCGCACCAATACGCGCTTCGAGACCATCGCCTTCCCCGCCACGCCCCAGCTGATGACGGCGCTGCTGCGCGGCGATGTCGATGCGGCCTTCGAGATCACGGGGCCCATCGCCGGCCAGGTCGCCTCCGGCGCCATCCGCGTGCTGGCGACGACGGCCGCGACCCGCGCGCCGACTCTGCCCGATGTGCCGACGCTGACGGAGGCCGGCGTGCCCGACTATGACGTCGCCAGCTGGAACGCCATCGTCGCCCGCACCGGCACGCCGGCCGAGGCCATCGCCGCCATCAACGCCGCGGTGAACGAGGCGCTGTCGAGCGGCGACCTTCGCCAGGCGCTGACGCAGGTCGGCGTGGAGCCGCGCGGCGGCACCGTCCAGGCCATGGGCCAGCTGCTGGCGGCCGACACCGCGCGCTGGGCCGAAGTGATCGAGAAGGCAGGAATCGAACGCCAGTGAGCACGCGCCAAATCCCGACCTGCAAGGGCCCGGACCCCGATACGCGCACGCCGCGCCTGGTGCTGCCGCCCGGCGCCGTCGATGCCCATTGCCACGTCTTCGGCCCCGGCGACGTCTTCCCCTATGCCGCGGACCGCGCCTATACGCCGCCCGATGCGCCCTATGAGGGGCTGGTCGCGCTGCACCGGAAGCTCGGCGTTTCCCGCGCCGTCATCGTCCACGCCTCCTGCCACGGCAGCGACATGACGGTGACGCTGGACGGCATCGCGCGGTCCAACGGCGCCATGAAGGGCGTGGCCGTCGTCGATCCCGGCGTGACGGATGCGGAACTCGCGAGGCTGGACGCCGGCGGCATCCGCGGCGTGCGCTTCAACTTCGTGAAGCATCTCGGCGGCATGCCGGACATGGCCTTCTTCCAGCGCGTGCTGGCGCAGGTGGAGCCGCTCGGCTGGCATGTCGTGCTGCACCTCGATGCGCAGGACATCGTGCCGCTGGCGCCGGTCATCTCCGCCATCCGCGTGCCGTTCGTCATCGACCATATGGGCCGCGTGAAGGCGAAGGACGGCGTCGATCAGCCCGCCTTCCGCCAGTTGCTGGACCTCATGAAGAACCCGCTGGCCTGGGTGAAGATCTGCGGGTCGGAGCGTGTGTCCTCCGCCGGCGCCCCCTTCACCGATGCCGTGCCCTTCGCCCAGGCGCTGCTGGCCGCCGCGCCGGATCGCTGCCTCTGGGGCACGGACTGGCCGCATCCGAACATCGCCGGCGACATGCCCAACGACGGCGACCTGGTCGACCTGCTCGGCGCCATGACCGACGACGCTGGCCTGATCAAGCGCGTGACGGTGGACAACCCCGACCGCCTCTACTGGGCGCGGTAGGCGCCCCGGCGGGGGAGGGGCGACCTACCCCCGCTGATACCGCCGCGGCGGCGCCTTCATCTCCGCCATGGTGATCACGGGATGCGGCCCCGGGTTCCGCCGCCACATCGACCAGTTCAGCACGCAGGCGAAGGTCACCCAGGCGAGGTAGGGCACCATCAGCCAGGCCGCCGTCGCGCTCACGGGCGCGAAGGTCACGACGCAAGCGAGGATGGAGGCCCAGAGCGCGACCGCCTCCGCGAGTGCGAGCCCCAGCCGCCGCACGCCGAAGAACAGCACGGACCACAGCGCGTTCAGCACCAGCTGCACCGCCCAGATGCCGAGGGCGAGCTGGAAGCCCTCCACCCGCCAGACCAGCCAGGCCGCCACCGCGATCATGATGTAGAGAAGCGACCAGGCGACCGGGAAGGCCCAGTCCGGCGGTAGCCAGGATGGCCGGTCCAGCCGGTCATACCACTCCCCCGGCTTGAAGATCGCGCCGGTGCAGGCCGCCGCGAAGCAGACCGCGAAGAAGCCCAGCAGGGCGAAGGTCGAATGCCAATCCATGCCCGGGACATGGGCGCATGGCGCACCCATGTCCACAACAAAGGGCGCTCAGCTCACCTTCAGTCCCGCCGCCTCGATCACCCGTGACCATTTCGCATTCTCGGCGCGGACGAAGTCGCCGAAGGGCCCGGGCTCCAGCTGGAAGGCGCGGCACCCATTGTCGCTGAGCTGCTGGACCACCTGCGGCGTCTCCGTCGCCCGCTTCAGCGCGGCCGAGAGCCTGGCCACCACCGGCGCCGGCATCCCCGCCGGCCCGACGATCCCCCACCAGGGGGCGGCGGTGAAGCCGGGCAGCGCGGCCTCCCCGATCGTCGGCACGTCGGGCGCCTGCGCCGCGCGCACGCCCGTCGTCACCGCCAGCGCCTGGATGCGGCCGGCCCGCACATTCTCCTGCACCGTGGAGAAGGCGTCGAAGTAGTAGTCGAGCCGCCCGCCGACCAGATCCGCCGTCGCCTGCGCCGAACCGCGATAGGGCACATGCGTCGCCTGGATGCCGGCGGCGCTGTTGAAGGCCTCCGCCGTCAGGTGGCTGGTCGATCCCTGGCCGGAGGAGGCGTAGTTCAGCTTCCCGGGATTGGCCTTCGCATGGTCGATGAAGCCGCGCAGCGTCGTCGGCAGCCCGGTCCGCGTGACCAGCGCGAAGGGCCCGTCGCCGATCGGGCCGATGAAGCTGAAGTCGCGGTCGGGGTTCCAGGGCGTGTCGCGCTCGATCAGCGGGCGATAGAAGGACCCCGCGCCGGCGATCAGGATGGAATAGCCATCGGGCGGCGATTTGGTGACGTTCTCCGTCCCGATCGCGCCACCCGCCCCGGCGCGGTGGTCATAGACCAGCGCCTGGCCGAGATGCGGCACCATCGCATCGCCCACGATCCGCGCGATGTTGGCCGTGGCGCCGCCCGGCGGCCAGGGGATGACGAAGCGGATGGGCCGCGTCGGCCAATTGTCCTGCGCCAGGGCTGGCGCCGCCAGCACCCCCGCGCCGGCCGCCAGCAGCATGCGTCGCGTCGTCATCCCAGCAGACTCCCTCTGTCCGGAAGGCATGTTGCGCGATGCAGCATGAAGCCCGCAACATGTCCGGACCAATCCGGAAGAAACGCATGCAGCCGACCCTCCATCTTGGAAGTGCCTGGTCGTCCTCCTGGTCGATCGTGGGATGGATGGCCTGCCGGCTCGGCGGACTCGAGGTCGCGGAGAACCGCATCTTCCTCTCCCGCCCCGATTCGCCGCCGAAGCTGAAGGCGATCTCGCCTTCCGGCCGAGTCCCCGCCCTGCATGTGGACGGGCCAGGGGGAACCATGGTGCTGTGGGACAGCCTGGCCATCGCGGAATGGCTGTGGGAACGCGATCCGACTTGCGCCATCTGGCCGAAGGACCCCGTGAAGCGCGCCTATGCCCGCTGCGTCGCCGCCGAGGTCCACAGCCATTTCGACGATGTCCGCAACGGCCTGCCGATGAACCTCATCAAGCGCTGGCCGATCCGCGATGGCCTGCCTTCCAACGTGAAGCTGATGGCCCGCCCCGGCGTCCGCGCCGGCACCGACCGGATGGAGGCGATGTGGCGCGACGCCCGCGCCCGCTATGGCGGCCCCTACATCGTGGGCGACGAGTTCTGCTTCGCCGACGCCGCCTTCGCGCCCATGTGCAGCCGCTACATCACCTATGGGGTCGAACTGGCCCCCGACAGCATGGACTTCATCGCCAGCGCCATGGAAAGCCCCCTGATGCGCGAATGGCGCGCCCGGGCGGAGCGGGAGGCCGATGAGGTCGGCCGCGACATCGTCATGGCTTCGCCCTGATGACGCCGATCGATCCCGCGCTGGTCGCGCAGCTTTCCGCCGTCGCGGTGCCGACGCTCTCCGCCATGCTCTATGCGCGGGGCCTCCGCACCCGCTTCCTGCACGGCATCGTGCCGGCGAACCCGGCCGCCGCCCGCCTCATCGCCCCCGCCGTCACCATCCGCGCCATCCCGGTGCGGGAGGATCTGCGCGATGCCGTGCTGAAGGGCGAGGCGCCAAACCTCCATCGCCGCTTCCTGTCGGAGGTGCCGCCCGGCGCGGCGGTGGTCTTCGCCACCGGCGGCGCCGCCCATACCTCCGTGCTCGGCGACATCATCGCCATGGCGATGCACCGCAAGGGCGTGGCGGGCATGGTGGTCGATACCGGCGTCAGCGACCTGCCGACCGTCGCGGCCATGGAGTTTCCGGTCTTCCATGGCGGCGGCTCCGCCCCCGTGCCCTCCGGCGCCGCGGTCATGGTGGTGGACCGGGACCTGCCGGTCTCGATCGGCCCCGTCGCCATCTTCCCCGACGACATCATGGTGGGCGATGCCTCCGGCGTGATCTGCATCCCCCGCGCCATCGCCGCCGAGATCGCGGCCGAGGCGGTGGAGAAGGAGAAGCTGGAGGCCTGGATCCTGGAGGAGATCGCGCGGGGCGCGCCGCTGGAGGGCACCTACCCCCCCGATGCCGCCACCAAGGCCCGCTACAAGGCCGCGACCGGGGGGTAGCCTACCCCATGCAGCGCACGAACAGGGTGGAGGGATGGGCAATCTCCCCCACCTCCGCCGCCGTGCGCACGGGCTGTTCCGCCAGCGTCGGGTTCACGCCATTGGCGCGGAGGAAGGCCAGCGCCTCCGTCCCCTTCACCGCGAAGTTCACGTTCTGCGGGATGTCGCCCGTGCGCTGCGCGATCCGCTGCGCATTGAGCTTGGAGACGATGACGCCCACCACCTGGCCCGACATGTCGAGCAGCGGCCCGCCCGAATTGCCGGGCTGCACCGGCGCGCTGATCTGGTACTGCCGCTGGTTGTCCGCGAGCCCCGCCAGCGCCGAGATCTCCCCGGTCGTCAGCGTCGGCCCGGAGGAGAGCAGCCCCGCCAGCGGGAAGCCGTAGGTCACAACGCCCTCGCCCCGGCGGACATTCACGTCGCGGCGAAAGGGCAGGGGAGGTCCCGCATCCGCCGGCACCTCGACCAGCGCCAGGTCGCGGTCGCGATCGCTGGTGATGACACGGGCCGGACGGTCGGCGCCGCCGGGCACCCGCACCTGCACGCTGCGGCATCCCTCGATGACGTGGTGATTGGTCAGCGCGCGCCCGGACGCCACGACGAAGCCGGTGCCGGAGGACACCATGCGTCCCGGCCCCGTCCCGGGCTGCGGCGCCCCCGGCTTGCCCGGAACGCCGGCCTGCGGGCCGGGCGGCAGCGGCGGCGGCTTGGTCGTCGGCAATGGCGGGAACTGCGTCTGCGGCCCGCCACCCCCGGCCGGCGGCGGCTTGCCCTGCCCCATCGCATCCCCCCCGGCGATCAGTCCGAGGAGCAGGGCGGGCAGCAGGGCGATGCGGCGGTGCATGATGCGGGAAGGATGGGGGCGCGTACCGGCCCCGGTCAACCATGCCGAAACAGCACGAAATGCTCATGCCAGGCTATAGACCCGCACCAGCACCGCCATCCTCGGCCGCAGGCTGTGCAGCGTGCCGACGAAGGCCAGGCGGTTCAGCCAGGCATGCGGGCCGTCGGGCGCCGTCACCTCGATGGTCGAGAAGCGATAATCCTCCCCGCCCTGGACCGGGGCCACCACCACCTTGTTCAGCACCGTGATGATGGCGCCGTCCTCCGCCTGCATCTCATAGAGCGCCTCCAGCCGCCGCACGCCGTCGCGCCGCACCAGCTGCCGGTCCGCCCCGCCGGGCAGCACGCGGCCGCGGATGCGCGGGCCGGCGAAGACGCCGCCGGTGATCGGCACCATCCGCCGCTCGCCGAGCGGGCCCTCCCCCATGGCCAGCGTCGGCGCCAGCTCCACCAGCGCCTCCCAGACGAACTCGCTGCGGGGCAGCACCAGCGGCACGTTGGGTTCCAGGGGGCCCGACCCTTGCGCCAGCGCCGTCCCGGCTGCCAGCATCCCGACCGCGCCGAGCGCCCCGCGCCGCGTGACCTTGCCGTCCATCGTCACCCTCCCTTCGCCGGTCGCATCAGGAAATCCTGGCGCCGGCCCGCTTGATTGTTATAGACCATAATCATCAAGTGACCGGCGCGCCAAGCGCCGCGTGAGGGGAGGGCCCGCCACCATGATGTCCCGCCACGCCAGGCTGCTGGGATCGGCGCTCGCGCTGACCGGCGCCTTCGGCAGCGCCGCGCTCGCGCAGACCCGCGCCTGCGCCGACCTCACCGGCCTCGCCCGCCCCGACCTCCGCATCACGCGCGCCGAGGCCATCCCCGCCGGCACCCTGCCCACCGAGAATCGCGGCCGTGCCGCGCTCGCCGGTCCCGACCGCGCGCCCATGCCCGCGCATTGCGTGGTGGAAGGCATGATCGCGCCCCGTACCGGCGTCGGCGGCGTGAGCTTCGGCACCGGCTTCCAGCTCCGCCTGCCCGATGACTGGAACGGCAGGCTGCTCTTCCAGGGCGGCGGCGGGATGGATGGCGTGGTGGTGGAGGCGACGGGCGTCATCCCCATTGCCGGCGCCACCGCCGCCCCCGCCCTGATGCGGGGCTACGCCACCGTCTCCACCGATGCCGGCCACCAGGGGCGGGACACGCGGGACGCGACCTTCGGCCTCGACCAGCAGGCCCGCTACGACTACGCCCAGGGCGCCGTCCCGGCGGTGACGCGGGAGGCGACCTCGATCCTCGCCAGCCGCTACGGCCGCGCGCCGGAACGCCGCTACTTCATGGGCTGCTCCAATGGTGGCCGGCAGGGGATGCTGGCGGCGCAGCGGGACCCGCTGCTGTTCGACGGCATCGTCGCCGGCAATCCCGGTTTTCGTCTCAGCCGCGCCGCCGTCGCCCAGGCCTGGGACGTGCAGGCGCTGCTGCGCGCGGCACCCCGGGACGCGGAAGGCCAGCCCGTGCTGGCGGCCTCCCTCACCCCCGCCGACATGACGCTGGTCGCCAATGCCGTGCTGGAATCCTGCGACGGCGCCGATGGCCTCCGCGACGGGCTGATCCAGGCCCCCGCTTCCTGCCGCTTCGACCCGGCATCGCTCCGCTGCCCGACGGCGGAGAAGACCGCCACCTGCCTGGCGCCCGCGCAGGTGGAGGCGCTGCAGACCGTCTTCGGCGGCGCCCGCAACAGCCGGGGCGAGGCCATCTATGCCAGCTGGCCCTGGGATGCCGGCATCGCCGCCCCGGGCTGGCGCGCCTGGAAGCTCGGCACGTCGCAGACCGGGCGCCCCAACGCGCTGAACGCGACGCTCGCCGCCTCCTCCCTCGGCTATTTCTTCCTGACGCCGCCGCGGCCCGACCTCGACCTGCTCGCCTTCGACTTCGACCGCGACACGCCGCTGACCGCGGAGACCGCCGCGATCAACGACGCCACGGGGACGATGCTGTCGAGCTTCGCGCATCGCGGATCGCGCCTGCTGGTCTTCCACGGCAACAGCGACCCGGTCTTCTCGGCCCTCGACATCACCGCCTATTGGGACCGCCTGGCGCGGGACAATGGCGGGGCGGAGTCGCTCGGTGCCTTCGCGCGCCTGTTCATGGTGCCCGGCATGGCCCATTGCGGCGGCGGCCCGGCCATGGAGGATTTCGACCCCCTGGCCGCGCTGGAAGCCTGGGTCGAACGGGGCGAGGCGCCGGCGCGCATCGTCGCCCGCGGCGCGTCCTTCCCCGGCCGCACCCGGCCGCACTGCCCCTACCCGCAGCAGGCGCACTACACCGGGGGAGACCCGGAGCGCGCCGAGAGCTTCGAGTGCCGCGCGCCGTGAGGGGCCCGGCGCCCCGGGGCACCATGCCTTCGGATGGTTCCATCCGAACCCATCAGCGGGGCGCCGTCGGTTCGGGCCGCCGATGGACGGCGATCAGGCATTCCGCATGGCCCTCATGCAGCGCCGGCACGTCCCGCAGCAGCCCGCCGGCGGAGAGCATGTTGGGGTAGATGCCGCGCAGCACCTGGCGGCCTTCCTCATCGACATGCCGCCTCGGGCTGTGGCCGCTGGCGTAGCAGTTCCAGCTTCCCCCGGCCGCGCCGCCATCGAAATGCGGCGCGTCATGCAGCGCCTGCCGCCCCGGTGCCCGGGTGATCATGCCGGGGCCGGCGGGCAGCCCAGCCCCCGTTCCCGCGGCGGGCTGGATGGTCACGGTCGGCGTCGTGCCCGGCGCACCGACCCCGGAGCCCGGCCGCGGCCGCGCCACCATCGGTCCCTGCATCACCAGCACCTGCTGGGGACCTTGGAGCGGCGGAACGGCGATCGGCACCGCCATGGCGGTCGCGCCCGGCGGCACCTGCCCGGGCGGCTGCGCGACCACGCCCGGCCGCTGCGGCTGCGGCGGCACGGCGATGGGCACGGCATTCACCGTCGCGCCCGGCGGCACCTGCGCCGGCGGCTGCGCGACCACGCCCGGCCGCTGCGGCTGCGGCGGCACGGCAATGGGCACGGCATTCACCGTCGCGCCCGGCGGTACCTGCCCCGGCGGCTGCGCGACCACGCCCGGCCGCTGCGGTTGCGGCGGCACGGCAATGGGCACGGCATTCACCGTCGCGCCCGGCGGTACCTGCCCCGGCGGCTGCGCGACCACGCCCGGCCGCTGTGGCCGCGGCGGCACGGCGATGGGCACGGCATTCACCGTCGCGCCCGGCGGCACCTGCGCCGGCGGCTGCGCGACCACGCCCGG
>NZ_JAAIKB010000013.1 GCF_011040385.1 Falsiroseomonas algicola
GAAAGGGCCGACCCCGGGCGGGGGCCGAAGGCCGCAAGGCCTGGGGTCTCCACCAGATCGGCCTCGTCGGCGCTGGCCTGCCGGGAAATGGCCAGCGCCGAAACCGTGCCCCCCGTCGGGGGGGGCGAAACAACTCAGCCCTGGCCGGCCGGCGCCGTCGCGGCGGGGCGGGCGCGGCGCTGGGCGGCGCGCTGGCCGGACTGGCGATGGCGGCGCTGGGCCGCGGCTTCGCGGCGCTGGCGGCGCTGCGCGCGGGTCTGGGTCTGGCCATCGCGGGCCGCGGCCACTTCCTGATAGGGCGTGCCGTTGGGGGCGACGGGGCTGTTGGCGCTGGCAGGCGCCGTCAGCAGGACGGGAGCGGCGATGGCGGCGGCGGCGAGCAGCAGGCGAAGGGTCATGCGCATGGGTGCGTTCCTGAATCCGGGGCGGTTGGCTAGCGTCGCTGGCGCCCGGGGGGAAACGCCGTCGAGGTACCGCCAGGGTGCGCCCCAGCCCCTGACGGGGCGATGGGGCGCAACTGAAATCCACGTAATCCAAGACGCTTGGCGGATGTTCTTCGCGCGATGTCTCGTCAGATGAGGCAGAGCGCCTCAAGCTCCCGCCGCAGGGCGGGCGGCAGGGCCTCCAGGCCGGTCGCGGCGGCGCCGCCACGGGCGACGTCCGGCGGTGCGGCCGGCGGTTCCAGGTAGCGCCAGCCCTGGAAGGGCTTCTGCGGCCGCGGCTCGACCAGGACCAGCTCCGGGTCCAGGACCAGGCCAGCACAGGCGGAGCCGTCATCCCACCGCTCCTCCCGGATATCGACCAGGCGCTGGCGCACGCGGATGAGGCCGGCCACGACCCAGTAGAGGGATCCGCCATCCAGCAATTCGGCCGCGCGCTTCGGCACCATGCGGGTCTGGTGGCGCAGCGGCGGGTCGAGCGCGGCGCGGCGCGCCTGGTTGGCGGCAAGCTCCGCCACCTCCTTCGGGCCGACGCAGAGTTTCAGGAGATGCAGCATGCGACGGGCATGTGGCCGCCGGCCGAGTCCCTGCAAGCCCCGATCCGGCACGCGGGCTTGCCCCCGGGCGCGATCCCGCTGTAATGCGGGTGGCATACAAGCAACAAAACGGAGGAAGCGTCATGCGTCGCCGCCATATTCTTGCTGCCTCGGCCGCCGGTCTCGCCCTGCCCTGGATGGCCAGCCCCGGCTTCGCGCAGCCGCGCAACGCGTCCTGGCCGCGCGCGCTCACGATGGGCACGGCGGCGCCGGGCGGGACCTATGCCCTCTATGGCCCCGCCTGGGGGCAGATTGCGCAGGAAGCGACCGGGGTCGCCATTTCCTACCGCACCACGCAGGGGCCGAACCAGAACATCATCCTGGTCAACCGGCGGGAGGTGGAGCTGGGCATGGTGACCATGGGCGTCGCGCTGCAGGCCTGGAACGGCCAGGGCGACTGGACCCAGGGCAACCGCTTCCGCGACATCCGCGCGCTGTTTCCGATGTACGACACGCCCTTCCACGGCATCGCGCTGAAGCGCAGCGGCATCACCGGCCATGCGCAGCTCGGCGGCCGGTCCGTCGGCGTCGGCCCGCGCGGCGGCACGCCGGGCACCTACTACCCGCAGATCCTCAACACGCTCGGCGTCCGGCCCTCCGCCGTGCGCTACGGTTCGGCCTCCGACCTGGTGGGCCAGATCCAGGACGGGCTGCTGGACTGCTTCCTCTTCGCCTCCGGCGTGCCGGTGCCGGCCTTCAGCGAGATCGAGGTGCAGGCGGACGTCAACTACCTCGACTTCACGGCGGATGAGGTGCGGCGGCTGACCGCGCAATTCCCGGAGCTGTCGCCCGGCACGCTGCCCATGGGCACCTACCGCAAGCAGGAGAAGCCGCTCAGCATCGTCGGCATGTACAACTTCGCCATCGGCCACCGCAGCCTGTCCGACGACCTGGCCTACGAGATCACCAAGGCGGTGCTGGGCCAGAATGCCCGCTTCCGCCAGGCGATCGCCGCGGCGTCGGAGACGCTGGCGGAGAACTGGACGAAGAACACCTTCCTGCCCTTCCATCCCGGCGCGGCACGCTACCTGCGCGAAGCCGGGCATGCGGTGCCGGACAACCTCGTGCAGTCATAGACCTCACACAACCGTGAGGCGGGCGGTCACAACCGCCCGTCGTTCATTGTCCGGCAAGGTGGGTTTGCGAATTTCCGGATATTCATTCATCCGGAAGCTCGAAAAGAATGCGACTGATCCCGGACTTCACCGTGGGCCGCAAACTTGCGGCCTCGGCGCTGCTGACCCTTGCCATGCTGGCGGTGCTGACCGGCCTCGTGTGGCGCGCCACCACCGGCATCATCGGGGAGCAGGCCGCCTCGGCCGAAACCGAATCCGCCATGGACCGCCTGGATGAGGGCGAGTCGACGCTGCGGGACGTCGCGGTGCTGGAACGCGACCTGCTGCTGCTGCACCAGGAAGCCGCGCAGGCCCCGGCCTGGACGCGCATCGCCACCGCCCTGGAACAGGGAAGACGCATCGTGCAGGAGGCCGGGCAGCGGCTGAACCGCCCGGAGATGACGGCGGCGATCCAGCGGCTCGATGGCGCGGCCGGCAGCTACGGCCAGGCGCTGGAACAGGTGGCGCGGCTGCGCCTGCAGATGATCCAGGCCCGGGACAACGAGCTTTTCCCGCGCAGCGGCGAATATGACAGCCTATTCGAGGCGGTGGCCGCGGCGATTGGCTTCGACGTCCCGGCCGACCAGCAGGACGACGCCCGCCAGCGCCTGATGACGGTGCACGCGGCGGTGAACGACACGCGCATCGGCATCCAGCGCCTGCTGGCGACCGGGGAGGAGGAGCAGGTGCGCCGCATCCGCCGCGGCATCGCGCAGAGCCGCGTGCATGGCCGCGGCCTCGCTTCCATCGAGGCGCCGCCCCGGGTGAAGGAGGACATCAACCGGCTGATGGAGCGCGCGCTGGCGGTCGGCGAGGCGTCGAACAAGATCCTGGTGGCGGGCGAGGAGATCGCGAAGCTGCGGCGGGAGCAGGTGGAGCCCGCGCGGGCTGCGATGCGGGAGGCGATCGGCGCGGTCGGCGAGGTGGCGCTTCGCATCTCCGCGACCCAGCGCGCCGCCGTGGCGGAGGAAGCGGAGGGCGCGCGCCAGGGCACGATCTGGGCGGCGATGGCCATCGCCGTGGTCCTGGTCCTGTCCGGCCTGCTGCTGGCCCGCGTGATCGGCACGCCGCTCCGCCGCCTGTCCGGCGTGATGCGCCGCATCGCCGATGGCGACGCCAGCATCGCCGTGCCGCACCGCAACCGGCATGACGAGATCGGCGCGATCGCGGAAGCGCTGGAGACGCTGCGCGTGACCACCGGCCGCGCCTTCGCCCAGCAGCAGATGATCGAGCAGCTGCCGACCGCGGTGATGTCCGCCGATCCCAACAATGATTTCCGCATGACCTACATGAATGCGGAGACGAAGGCGCTGGTGGAGCGTCTCCGCCACCTGATGCCGACCGACGCGGATGGCATGATCGGCCAGTCCATCGACATCTTCCACAAGGACCCCAACCACCAGCGCGCGATCCTGTCCGACCCGTCCCGCCTGCCGCATACCTCCCGCATCATGCTGGGGAACGAGGTGATCGAGCTGCGGATCTCCGCCATCCGCGATGCCGCCGGCAACTACACCGCCACCATGCTGTGCTGGAACATCGCGACGGAGAAGGTGCGCCTGGCCGATACCTTCGAGACGGAAGTGGGCAACGTGGTCGGCGCGGTGGCGGAATCCGCGCAGCGCCTGCGGCAATCCGCGGTCGGGCTCAGCGCCTCGGCCGAGACCTCGGGCACGGAGGCGGCGGCGGTGGCCGCGGCGGGCGGGCGCGCCCAGGCCGATGTGCAGGCCGTGGCCGCGGCGGCGGAGGAGATGGCGGCCTCGGTCACGGAAATCTCCCGCCAGGTGGCGGAAGCCGCCAGCGTGGCGAGCCAGGCGGTGGCGGAGACCCGCGCCACCGACGCCACCGTGCAGGGGCTGGCGGAAGCCGCCGCCCGCATCGGCGACGTGGTGCGGCTGATCGGCGACATCGCCGGCCAGACCAACCTGCTGGCGCTGAATGCCACGATCGAGGCCGCGCGCGCCGGCGATGCCGGCAAGGGCTTCGCGGTGGTGGCGAGCGAGGTGAAGACGCTGGCCGGCCAGACCGCCCGCGCGACGGAGGAGATCGGCCAGCAGATCGGCCAGATGCAGGCCGCCACCAGCCAGGCCGTCGCCGCCATCCGCGGCATCGGCACGACCGTGGAACGCACCAGCGAGATCGCGACGGCCATCGCCGCCGCGGTGGAGGAACAGGGCGCCGCGACGCAGGAGATCGCCCGCAGCGCCGCCCAGGTGGCGGAAGCCACCCAGACGGTCGCGACGGGGATCGAGGGCATCCGCGGCGCGGCGAATGCCACCGGCGGCGCCGCCACCGCGGTCCGCGACGACAGCGGCGCGCTGGCCAGCCAGGCGGAACTGCTGCGCGCCAAGACCGACGGCTTCCTGCGGGCCGTCCGCGCCCTGTAATACCAGCGGACCGGCCTGTTGGCCGGTCCGAGCGCCCGAATGGGCGCCGCCGCTTATGCGTCACGCCGCAGGCGTGCCTTTGGCACGACGAAGCCAAGGAAACCGGAGGTTTCCGCGCCACGCCGCAGGCGTGCCTTCGGCACGACGCGTCTGAGGGGGCCTTGAGCGGTCACGCGAAAAGGCCGTTGGAATAGCCCGACGCGGAAGGCGGCCTCTGCTTGCCCCCTTCCGCCTGAGCGCCTAAGCCGCCCCTCCCCTTCCAAGGCAGGAGCGGCAGCATGGGCATGAAGGTCGCGGTCGTCGGCGCCACCGGCGCGGTGGGGCGGGAGATCCTCAAGACACTCGCGGAACGGTCCTTCCCGGCGGATGAGGTCGTGGCGCTCAGCGCCGGGCGCGGCGGCGGGCAGGAAGTCTCCTACGGCGAGGACGCGGTGCTGAAGGTCCGCGGCCTGGAGGGCCACGACTTCTCCGACACCGACCTTGCCTTCTTCGCGGCCGGCGCCGCCGCCAGCCAGGTGCATGCGACGCGCGCCGCCGGCCAGGGCTGCATCGTGATCGACGACACCAGCGCCTTCCGCATGGAGCCCGACGTGCCGCTGGTGGTGCCGGAGGTGAACGCCAATGCGCTGACCCGCTTCCGCAAGCGGCGCATCATCGGCAATCCGAGCCCCGGCAGCATCCAGATGGCGGTCGCGCTGAAGCCGCTGCACGACATCGGCAAGGCGCGGCGCGTGGCGGTCTCCACCTACCAGTCGGTCTCCGGCGCGGGGCGGGAGGGGATGGATGAGCTCTGGACGCAGACGCGCGGCGTCTATGTGAACGAGACGCCGCCCGCCGAGCAGTTCCCGAAGCAGATCGCCTTCAACTGCATCCCGCATGTCGGCGACTTCATGGATGACGGCGCGACGCGGGAGGAATGGGCCCTGGCCGCCGAGGCGCGGAAGGTGCTGGACCCCGACATCGCCGTGGTGGCAACCTGCGTGCGCGTGCCGGTCTTCATCGGCAATGCCCAGGCCGTGCATGTTGCCTTCGAGCGCCCGGTGACGGAAGCCGATGCCCGCAACGCGCTGCGGGAGGCGCCGGGCGTCATCGTGCTCGACCGGCGGGAGGATGGCGGCTACGCGACGGCGGCCGAGACCTCGGGCGAGGATGCCGTCTATGTCAGCCGGCTCCGCCGCGACCTGACGGTGCCGCATGGGCTGGCCTTCTGGAGCGTGACGGACAACCTCCGCAAGGGATCGGCGCTGAACGCGGTGCAGATCGCGGAGGAACTGGTGGCGCGGAAGCTGGTGGGGGAGTAGGGCGCGACCCTTCCGGGCCGTGGGACTCTCAGGCGCGGTAGAACAGCACCCGTCCCGCAGGCAGGACCTGCTGCATGAAGTCGAAGTCGCGGATGTTCCGGGTCAGCACCGTATGCCCGTTCTCCAGCGCATGCAGGTAGATCGCCGCGTCGTTGATGGCGTGCAGGGCCTGATGGGGCTGGAACCCGCCCAGGCGGTGCACCAGGCCGGCCATGATTCCGGCCTCCAGCATCGTGCCGGGGGCCACGCCCTCCACCCGATGCGGCGGGATGTCGTCGATGGCTCCGGCAAGCTCGGCGAGCACGGCCGCGGTGCCGGGCGCCCTGGGATCGAGCTTCCCGAACCAGTTCGTGAGTTCCGCGAGCACGACCGACAGGTGGAACAAAGGCCGCGCCGCCAGCAGGGCATCGACCTCCGGCGGCGTGGTGCCGCTCAGCACATCAAGGTAGACGGTCGTGTCCAGCAGGACCGGGGATCCGACCGCGTCGCCCGGACCGACGAAAGTCAGCTGCGCATCCGCGCGCCGCGCCAGCTGGCCGGTCCTGCCCTGCGGCCGGAGGCGCCGCAACGACCGACGCAGGTCAATCCTCAACGGTGAGGATGCCCTTCGCCACGCGCCCCTTCCGGGCGAGCAGGCGACTGCCGAAATCATCCTCCATCGCGACCTTGATCAGGGCGTAGGTCAGGAGCTCCGTCGGCTCCGTGATGCCGGCCCGGCGCTGCGCCTCGGCGACCAGGTGGTCCGGAAACCGCCCGGCGAGCTGCCTGGATTTGGGTCCGGCAAGCAGCCCGGCCTCGTCCGCCGCCTTCTTCAGCCGCGCCCGCCGGCGCTCGCCGAGCGAGCCTTCCGCGATGTCGGCCATGCAGTGCCTCCCGATCCGGTGACGTCAAACGAAATCGGATTTCTGTTTGACAAGTCAAGGCTGGCCGCACGGCCGGCCAGCGCCCTACCCGCCCCGGAACATCGCCGCCACTTCGCGCGCCATCCAGGGCGCGGTCGAGAACTTGCCGCTATCCACGGACACGTAGCGGCCGCTGCGGCGGATGCCGAAGCGGTCGCGGCGGTGCAGGCCGGCAGTAGGGTCGTCGAGCCGCCCACGGCCCTGGGCCACCACCCAGCTGCCCTGCAGGTCCATCTGCGCCGCGCCATCGGCCACCTGGCGCACCGCCGGCACATGCTCCGCCAGCCCGTCCAGGATGCGCGCCTTCAGCGCGGCACGCCCAGCCTCGTCCAGCGCCGGCAGGGGTGGCGGCGCGGGATCCTCCCCCACCGCGACCAGGCCGGCGGGGTACCAGGAGAGGTAGAAATCCCGGTCGCCATAGGCCTTCACGTCGCCAAAGGGCCCGGTGCCGATCAGCGCATTGGGCTGCGCCACCGGGCGCTCCGTATGGACGAAAAGCGCGTAGCGGTAGCGATGGGTCAGCTCCGGCGCCGGCGCCAGCCCGATGCCCTGGTCGATGACGCTGCGGCCTTCCCAGAGCGCATTCACCACGATGGTGAAGGGCCCGTCCTCCCCGCCATCGGTCCGGACCTGGAAGGGGCCATCGAGCCCCGTCGCCTCCGCCGATGGCCGGACAGAGACGACGCGGTGGCCGAGGCGCTGCTCGATCCGCGGTTCCGCCGCCAGCGCCGCGATGTAGCGCCGCGCGACCCAGCGGGAGGAGACGCTGCGTTCCGGCAGGCGCCAGCCGCCGAGGATGGCGCCGCCCTCGGTAGCCACCGCGGCCATCTCGGCGGGCGTCAGCGGCGTGACACCCCGCAGCGCGGCATCGTCCCAGTAGCGGCCGGCATCGGGATGGCGCCGCACCAGCTCCGAGACGCGGCGGAAATAGGCTTCGACCCCGTCCTGCTGCACGACCGAATCGCGGTGCAGCAGGAAGACCTCGTCCCGCGCCGTGGTGGCGCCGGCGATGGACCCGCCGAGCAGTTCCTCCACGATGTCGCGGAACAGCAGCCCGCCCGTCAGCAGCTGGCGCGCGGTGCCGAGGCTGGGGTCGGCGGCGTAGAGGTAGCCGAGGTGGAGCTTGCCGTCGTTCCAGCCGCTCGATCCCTCGAAGGGTTTCGCCGCCTGGTCGAACAGGGTCACGTCATAGCCCTGGCGCGCCATGAACAGCGCGGTCGAGCAGCCCATGATGCCCGCCCCGAGCACCGCCACCTTGCCTGTTGCCCGCCTGCCGCGGCGCCGAGACGTCTCCATCAACATGACGGTAGGCGGGCCGGTCGGGATCGGCAAGGAACCCGGGCGCGCGCGCGCAATACGACCAGGAGATTCAACGGAATCGAACGCAGGCGACCCTTCCCGACAGATCCTCAGAAGAACAGCCGGAGGATGGCGCCGAGCGCCGCGCCGCCGGTCAGCAGCTTGTGCAGCACCTCCAGCGCGCGGGTGAAGCGCGGAACGGCCGCGGGCGGCGGGGTGCCAGGGCGCGCGGGGCCGCTGCCGCTTGCGCCAGCGTTGTCCGGGCAGGGATCGGCCGGGCGACGGGGGGCGAAGCGCGGCAGCGTGCGGGGCTCGGGCTTGCGCATGGCGAAGGATAACATTCCTATCGCCCTGATGCACGATTCGCCGCATGGACGTCTGTCCATGTTGCGCCGCGTTGACGCTATGGCGCGGTGCACCATAAAAGCATCCACAAGGTTGAGCGTGCGCCCCGCCTCGACGCCGGGCGCGCCATGAGGAGCGGGCGCCTTATGTCGACAATGCAGGATTCGCGGGAGGCGACCATGATCGGTCGCCGGTCGGACGGCACGCCGGTCAGGCGGCCGCTGTCGCCGCATCTGCAGGTCTATGACATGCTGCAGATGACCAGCGCGCTGTCGATCAGCCATCGCATCACGGGCGTGATCTGGTCCGTCGGCGCGGCGGTGATGGTGTGGTGGCTGGTGGCCGCGGCCTCCGGGCCCGAGGCTTTCGGGAACGTCCAGTGGTTCCTGGGCTCCTTCCTCGGCATCCTGTTCCTGATGGGGCTGACGGGCGCCGCCTGGTTCCACACCCTGGCTGGCATCCGCCACCTGCTGTGGGATGCCGGCTGGGGCTACGACATCCCGACCGTCTACAAGACGGGCCGCGCGGTGCTGATCGGCACGGGCGTGCTGACGGCGCTGACTTGGCTCGCGCTGCTGATCTCCTGGTAAGGGGCGGAACCATGTCGCATTCGACCGGGGAAGCGCCCCGCCAGTCCCAGCTCCGCACGCCGCTCGGCCGCGTGCGCGGCGCGGGTTCCGCCAAGTCCGGCGTCGCGCATTGGTGGGGCCAGCGCGTCACCTCCATCGCGCTGCTGCCGCTGACGATCTGGTTCATCGCCTCGCTCGCGACCTCCGCCGGCATGCCGCACCATGTGGCGCAGGCCTGGATCGGGCATCCGCTGAACGCGGTGCTGCTGCTGGCGCTGATCGGCCTGACCTTCCACCACATCGCGGCCGGGCTGCAGGTGGTGATCGAGGACTACGCGAGCACCGAGGGTTCCAAGATCGCTGCCGTGCTGGCGGTGAAGTTCGTCTGCGTGCTGCTGGCGCTGGCGGCGGCGCTCGCCGTGCTGCGCATTGCGGTCTGACGCGGCGACCATAGTTCAAGGCCTGGCGGCGCGGGCTACGGGGCCCCGCCTGATGAATGGACGGCACAGCTGATGAACGCCATCTCGAAGCCCTCGATCGGCAATGGTGCGTATCGCATCGTCGATCACACCTATGACGTCGTCGTGGTCGGCGCCGGTGGCGCGGGCCTGCGCGCCACCTTCGGCATGGGGGCCTCCGGCCTCAAGACCGCCTGCATCACCAAGGTCTTCCCGACGCGCTCCCACACCGTCGCCGCGCAGGGCGGCGTCGGCGCCGCGCTCGGCAACATGGGCGAGGATGACTGGCGCTGGCACATGTACGACACCGTGAAGGGGTCGGACTGGCTGGGTGACCAGGACGCGATCGAGTACATGTGCCGCGAGGCGATCCCGGCGATCATCGAGCTCGAGCATTTCGGCGTGCCCTTCAGCCGGACCGAGGACGGCAAGATCTACCAGCGCCCCTTCGGCGGCCATATGCAGAACTACGGCAAGACGCCGGCGATGCGCGCCTGCGCCGCGGCCGACCGTACCGGCCACGCCATCCTGCACACGCTCTACCAGCAGGCGCTGAAGGCCAATTGCGAATTCTTCGTCGAATACATCGCCCTCGACCTGATCATGGACGATGAGGGCGCCTGCCGCGGCGTCACCGCCTGGTGCCTGGAGGATGGGTCGCTCCATCGCTTCCGTGCCCAGTCCGTGGTGCTGGCGACGGGCGGCTACGGCCGCGCCTATTTCTCCTGCACCTCCGCCCATACCTGCACGGGCGATGGCGGCGGCATGGTGCTGCGCGCCGGCCTGCCGCTGCAGGACAACGAATTCGTCCAGTTCCACCCGACCGGCATCTACGGCTCCGGCTGCCTGGTGACGGAGGGTGCGCGCGGCGAGGGCGGGTACCTCACCAACTCCGAGGGCGAGCGCTTCATGGAGCGCTACGCACCGACCGCGAAGGACCTGGCGTCCCGCGACGTCGTCTCCCGCGCCATGTCGATGGAGATCCGCGAAGGCCGCGGCGTCGGCCCGCTGAAGGACCACATCCACCTGCACCTGGAACACCTCGGCGCCGACCTGCTGCATGAACGGCTGCCGGGCATCTCGGAGACGGCGAAGATCTTCGCCGGCGTGGACGTGACGAAGGAGCCGATCCCGATGCTCCCGACCGTCCACTACAACATGGGCGGCATCCCCACGAACATCCACACGGAGGTCCTGAACCCGACGGCGGGCGACCAGGACCGGGTGGTGCGCGGGCTGATGGCGGTGGGCGAGGCCGCCTGCGTCTCCGTCCATGGCGCCAACCGCCTCGGCACCAACAGCCTGCTCGACCTGGTGGTCTTCGGCCGCGCGGCCGCGCATCGCGCTGCCGAGACGATCAAGCCGGGTGCGACCCAGGCGCCGCTGCCGCCGGGCGCGGGCGAGGCTTCCTTCGCCCGCTTCGACAAGGTGCGCCACACCAAGGGTTCCTCCAGCGTCGCCGATGTCCGCCTGCAGATGCAGCGGACGATGCAGGAACACGCGGCCGTCTTCCGGACCAGCGAGCTGCTGGCCGAGGGCGTGCAGAAGATGAACAAGGTGGCGGCGGGCTACGAGGATATCCGCATCGCCGACCGCAGCCTGATCTGGAACAGCGACCTGCTGGAGGCGCTGGAGCTGGACAACCTGCTCGGCAACGCGCTGACGACGATCGTCGGTGCCGATGCGCGCAAGGAAAGCCGCGGCGCGCATGCGCATGAGGATTTCCCGGAGCGCGACGACCAGAACTGGATGAAGCACACCCTCGCCTGGGTCGATGACAAGCGGAACGTCAAGCTCGACTACCGCGACGTGAAGATGCGCACGCTCACCAACGAAGTGCAGGTCTTCCCGCCCAAGGCCCGCGTGTACTAGGAGCCCGATGGATCATGGCTACCTTTACGCTGCCCAAGAACTCCACGATCTCGAAGGGCAAGCACTATCCCGCGCCGCATGGCGCGAAGAAGGTGCGGAGCTTCAAGATCTATCGCTGGGATCCCGATAGCGGGGAGAACCCGCGCACGGATACCTATGACATCGACCTCGATGCCTGCGGGCCGATGGTTCTTGATGCCCTCATCAAGATCAAGAACGAGGTGGACACCACGCTGACCTTCCGGCGGTCCTGCCGGGAGGGCATCTGCGGCTCCTGCTCGATGAACATCGACGGGCTGAACACGCTCGCCTGCCTGAAGCCGATCGAGGATGTGACGGGCGAGGTGAAGATCCACCCGCTGCCGCACATGCCGGTGGTGAAGGATTTGGTGCCGGACCTCAGCCAGATCTACGCGCAGCTCCGCAGCGTCGAGCCCTGGCTGAAGGCCGATACGCCCCCGCCGCCGGATGGGGAGCGGCTGCAGTCGAAGGAGGAGCGGGCGAAGCTCGACGGCCTCTGGGAATGCATCCTCTGCTTCTGCTGCTCGACCGCCTGCCCCTCTTACTGGTGGAACGGCGACCGGTATCTCGGCCCGGCCGTGCTGCTGCAGGCCTATCGCTGGATCGCGGACAGCCGCGACGAGGCGACGGGCGAGCGGCTGGATGCGCTGGAGGATCCCTTCAAGCTCTATCGCTGCCACACCATCATGAACTGCGCCCGCACCTGCCCGAAGGGTCTGAATCCGGGCCAGGCGATCGGCGAGATCAAGAAGATGCTGGCCGAGCGCCAGGTCTGACCGACCAGCGACCGATGAGCGGAAGGGCCCGCCGGCAACGGCGGGCCCTTTCGCGTTTCAGCGCAGATACGGATCGAGCAGCGGCAGCGACAGCAGGGCGGAGGCCGCGATCATCGCGTAGCAGGCGCGGCGGAAGACCACCGGCGACATGACGGTGAAGAGGCGCGTGCCGACCCAGGTGCCGAAGGCATAGACCGGCCCCGCCACGACCAGCGGGCCCAGCAGCGCCGCGCTGAACAGGCCGGCGATGGCGAAGCCCGCCGCGGTCAGGAATCCGCTGGCCGCGAGGAACAGGTTGAACACGGCGCGCAGCTTCGCGGGCGGCAGGTGGCGGCCGAGCAGCCAGGCCATCACCGGCGGGCCGGGCACCAGCGCGACGCCGGCCAGCACGCCGGCCACGGCGCCGACGCCGACGGAGGCACCGCGATGCACCGTGGCCGGGAAGCGCAGGCCCGAGGCCGCCAGCGCCAGCAGCGCCAGGATCACGCCGGCCACCAGCCAGCGCAGCGCCAGGGGGGCCGCCATCGCCAGCAGCCCGATGCCGAAGGGCAGGCCCGCCAGCACGCCGAGGCTGAGCCAACCGACCTCCCGCTTGTCCGCCAGCGGCCAGGCACCGCGCAGCAGCAGGATCATCGGCACGAAGTCGATCACCAGCAGCAGTGGCGCCGCCAGCCGCGGCCCGATGGCGAAGGCCGCCAGCGGCATGAAGACCAGCGCCGCGCCGAAGCCCGAAAAGCCCCGCGCCACGCCGCTGGCCAGCGAAGCCAGGACCAGGGCGGCGAGCGGGATGCCCTCCGGGATCGTCATGCCCGGCGGAAGGCGACGACCAGGTTGTTGGCCGGCATGGACGTGACCTCGGGCGGGCCGAAGCCCTGCATGGCGGCCAGCGCCGCCACCGCCTCCAGATGGCGCAGCCCCCAGGCGGGGTCGCGGGCGTTGAGGCTGGCGTCGAACTCCTCGTTGCTGGGCGCGGTCGGCACGCCGTCCTGGCGGTAGGGGCCGTAGAGGATCAGGGGCGCGCCCGCTGGCAACGCGCGGGCGGCGCCGCGCATCAGGCCCTCGGTCGCCGCCCAGGGGGCGATGTGGATCATGTTGATGCAGAGCACCGCATCCGCGGCCGGCACCGGCCAGGCCGCGCCGGCATCCATCGCGATCGGCGCCCGCACATTCGGCAGGCCCTGGCACCAGGCGGCGATGCTGGCGCGGTTCTCGGGGTCGAGGTCCGTCGGCTGCCAGTCCAGCGCAGGCAGCGCCGCGGCGAAATGGGCGCAATGCTCCCCGGTGCCGCTGGCCACCTCCAGCACCAGGCCGGACGGCGGCAGCAGGCGGCGGAGTTCGGCCAGGATGGGGTCGCGGTTGCGCAGCGTGGCGGGGGCGTATCGGCGCGGGTCGTCGCTCATGCCCCTGGCATCCGCCCGCGACGGCCGCAGGTCAACGGGCAACCGCGCCGGCCGCTCCCCGTTCCTTCCCCGCGCCGCGATGGGCGGCGGAGGAGGATACGCCATGACGCATCACGCGCTGCACCAGGTGCAGGAACACATGAAGGTCGTCGGCAGCGATGGGGAGGAGGTCGGCACCGTCGATCACCTCGATGGCGACCGCATCAAGCTGACGCGGGACGAAAGCGGCCAGCACCACTTCCTGCCGGGCGAGGCCGTGGCCTCGGTCAGCGATGGGCAGGTGCGGCTTTCCATGCCGGCGGCGCAGGCCAAGCGGCAGTGGCAGGCAGAGCAGATGAATCCCGCCATGAACCCGTCCATGACCGGCGCCACCCAGGGCCAGCGCACCATGCTGGGCGCGGCCGAGGCCGGGCGCGGCGGCGGGCAGCACCAGGGTCAGCACGGCATGTCGCAGAAGCAGGGCGACAAGCCCGTGGTCGGCGGCGAGGGTGGGGCGAATGATGCCACCGGCGGCACGGGCAGGACGCGCGACCCGATCTGACAGGCGCGGGAGCCAGGGGCGGCAACCGATTGCATCCCCTGGCCTTTCCGGGCCATCCTTCCTGCTCCCGGTGGCCATCGGAAGAGCGCACCGGAAGGGAGAGATACATGGTCCGCACCTCGTTGCTGGCGGCCGGCTTCCTCGCCGCGCTGGCCACCTTGCCGTCCCTCGGGCCTGCCTTCGCGCAGGCCCCTGCCCCCGCCCCGGTGCCCGGATGGGCGGTCGGGCGGCCCGAAGGCTCCACCCTCGCCCCCCATGCGCCGCGCCTGACGGTGACGCCGGCGGACCAGGTGCCGGTCGGCGCGCTGCGCCTGCCGCCGGGCTTCCAGGCCGAGATCTACGCGCATGGCATCCCCGGCGCGCGGATGATGGCGGAGGGGCCGAACGGCACGATCTTCGCCGGCTCCCGCGCCATCGGCCGGGTCTATGCCGTCCGCCGCAACGCCGACGGCACGACGCGCACCAGCATCGTGGCGCAGGGCCTGGCGCAGCCGAACGGGCTGGTCATGGTCGGCAACAGCCTGTTCGTCATCGCGGTCAACCGCGTGCTGCGCTACGACAACATCGAGGCCAACCTCGACAACGTGCCGGCGCCGGTCGAACTCACCGCCGCCTTCGGCCTGCCGACGGAGCAGGAGCACGCCGGCAACCACCACTGGAAATTCGCGTCGCTCGGCCCGGATGGCCGGATCTATACGAATGTCGGCGTGAACTGCAACGTCTGCGAAACGGACCGCGACAAGTTCGCCCTCCTCGTCTCCTTCAACCCGGATGGCAGCGACCGGCGGATCGAGGCGCGCGGCGTGCGCAACAGCGTCGGCATGGCGCATCACCCCGTGACGCGCGAGCTCTGGGCCACCAATAATGGCCGTGACTGGGCGGGGAATGACTGGCCGAACGACACGCTGCATCGCATCCGGCGCAGCGGGGAGGATCACGGCTTCCCCTTCTGCTCCGCCGGCAGCGCGGACCCGCAATTCAATGGCGGCCGCGCCTGCAGCGAATTCGTCCAGCCCGCGGCGCTGCTCGGCCCGCACACCGCCGCCCTCGGCATGCGCTTCTACACCGGCACCATGTTCCCGGAGCAGTACCGCAACCAGATCTTCATCGCCCGCCGCGGGTCCTGGAATCGGGAGAGGCTTTCGGGCTTCGACGTCGCGGTGGCGCATCTGGACGCGCAGGGCAACGTGACGCGGGTGGAGGAATTCATGACCGGGCTGCGTGACGACGCCAACCAGCGCTTCCTCGGCCGTCCGGTGGATGTGCAGGTGGCGCGCGATGGCGCGCTGCTGGTGGCGGATGAGCAGATGGGTGCGATCTACCGCATCACCTATCGCCAGTGACCCTGTTCCGACTTCTCGCGGCGGCCCTTCTGGCCGCCGCGTTCTCCGTGAGTGCCGAGGCCGCGGACCCGCGGCGGGGCGCCGACCTCGCCGCGCATCGTTGCGTGAACTGCCATGGCGACAATGGCCGCAGCCAGACGCCGGGCGTGCCCTCCCTCGCGGGGCAGCCGGCCGATTTCATCACCGTGCAGATGATCCTGCTGCGGGAAGGCATCCGCCAGGCACCGGCGATGAACCCCTTCGCGCAGGGCGTGCCGGACCAGGACATCGAGGACCTGGCCGCCTTCTTCGCCAGCCTGCCGCCCGGCCCGCCCGATGACCGCGCGCCGAAGGACGAGGCGCTGTTCGCCGCCGGCCAGGCGCTGGCGGGGCCGCGGCATTGTGCCACCTGCCATGTCGCCGACTATGGCGGCCGGGCCCAGATCCCCCGCGTGGCGGCGCAGCGGGAGGAATACCTGGTGCACGCCATGACGGAATACCGGGACGGCAAGCGGGCCGGCGTGGACACGCAGATGAACAGCGCCGTGGTGGGTCTCAGCAACGCCCATATCGCGGCGCTGGCGCATTACCTCGCGCATCTGGATTGACCGACCGGGGGCATGGCCCCCGGCGATCATGTTATGGTATGCCAAACTCCGGTATCGGAGTTCAGCGCCATGGCCTTCACCCCCCGCAAGATCGTCACCCATGCCGAGACCACCTTCATCGAGGGTGGCAAGGCCGCGCCCGTGCCGCTGCGGCTGTTCGGCGCGGCCGCGGTGCTGGCCAACCCCTGGGCCGGCCGCGGCTTCGTGGAGGACCTGAAGCCCGGGATCCACGCCATCGCGCCCCTGCTGGGGGAGATGCTGACGGCGGAGATCATCCGCCTGGCCGGGTCCGGGGAGGCGGTAGAGGGCTATGGCAAGGCCGCCATCGTCGGCACGGCAGGCGAGGTGGAACACGCCTCCGCCCTGATCCACACGCTGCGCTTCGGCAACCACTTCCGCCGCGCGGTCGGCGCGCGCAGCTACCTCTCCTTCACCAATTTCCGCGGCGGGCCGGGCACGCCCATCGTCATCCCGCTGATGGACAAGCTGGATGAGGGGCGGCGGTCCCACTACCTGACGGTCCACTTCGCCATCCCCGATGCGCCGGCGCCGGATGAGATCGTGGTGGCGCTCGGCGCTTCCATCGGCGGGCGGCCGCATCACCGCATCGGCGACCGGTACCAGGACCTCAAGGAACTCGGCGATACGCAGGGCTGAGCCGGAGATGGGCAAGCTCGCCTTCCGCCGCGCGGGCACAGGCCCGGCGCTGCTGCTGCTGCATGGCGTCGGGCTGGATGGCAGCGTCTGGGCGCCGCAGGTCGCGCATTTCAGGGTGACGCATGACGTGGTGGTGCCGGACATGCTGGGCCATGGCGGCAGCGACCTGCCGCCGGAGCAGCCGGAACTCGCGGACTACAGCGACGCCGTGCTGGCGCTGATGGACGAACTCGGCATCGCGCAGGCCGCTGTGGTCGGCCATTCCATGGGGGCGATGCTGGCGCTGGACCTGGCGCTGCGCCATCCCGGCCGCGTCAGCCGCGTGGTGGCGATGAACGCGGTCTTCCGCCGATCCCCCGCCCAGCGCGCGGCGGTGGAGGCGCGGGCGGCGAGCCTGGAGGGGGTGGGCGAAGCCGCCAGTTCCGCCGCCACCATCGCGCGCTGGTTCGGCGACCCCATCCCGCCCGCGCTGCAGGACAGCGCCGTGCTGCTGCGGGACCTGCTGGCCCGGGTGGACCGGGAGGGGTATGCGCGGACCTACCGCCTGTTCGCACGGATCGACGAGGCACATGCGGCGGCGCTGCCCGGACTCGCCATGCCGGCGCTGTTCCTGACCGGGGAGCATGACCCGAACTCCACCCCCGCCATGTCCCAGGCCATGGCGGCGCTCGCCCCGCGGGGCCGGGCGGAGGTGCTGGCGGGGGAACGGCACATGATGGCCATGGCCGCCCCGGCCCTGGTGAACGAGAGCCTGGCGCGCTTCCTCGGCGAGAGATAACAGCGGCACGACGGAGTGACATGCGGCCGGCGAAGCCGGCCGAGGCCGCGAAGGCGGCCCGCCGCCTATGCGGCGCAGCTAAGCTCGCGGAGCGAGCGCCGGCGATTGAGGCACGGAAAGGCAATACCAACGAGTCGCTGCAAGCGGCCGTTGGTATGACGCCTATTGCGGCTCGATCCCCGCATCGCGGGCGATCGGCGCCCAGGCCGCGAATTCCTCCCGCAGGGTGCGCGCGGTTGCGGGGCCATCGACCCAGAGCTTCTCGAAGCCCTGGGCGTTGAACAGCGCCTCCAGCGAGGGGTCCTGCACCACCGCGGCGAGTTCGGTGCCGAGGCGCTGCATGATCGGGTCCGGCACGCCGCGGGGTGCGGCCAGGAGGTAGCGGATATTGGCGTCGTAGTTGCGGACACCCTGCTCCTCGAAGGTCGGCACCTGCGGCGCCAGGCGGCTGCGCGCGGGGCCCGCCACGCCCAGCACCCGCATCTGCCCATCCCGCAGGAATTCCGTGACAGAGCCGAGCGTCAGGATGGCGGAGGCGACGTTGCCGCTGATGACATCCGTCATCGCCTGGGCGGTGCCGCGATAGGGCACATGGGTCAGGCGGATGCCCGCGGCCTGGGACAGCAGCTGTCCCGCGAAGTGATTGGCGGAGCCCACGCCGGCGGAGGCGTAGTCGATCTTCTCGGGCTCCGCCTTCGCCGCGGCGATGTAGTCCGCGAGCGTCCGATAGGGGCTGCGCCGCCCCACCACCAGCACGATCGGCGCCACCGCCACCATGCCGACCGGCACGATATCCCGCAGCGGGTCGAAGCCGAGCTGGCGGAAGATCAGCGGGTAGGTCGCGATGTTGTTGCCGTTCATCAGCAGGGTGTGGCCATCGGGCGCGGCGCGGGCCACGGCCTCGCTGCCGATGGCGCCGCCGCTGCCGGCGCGGTTCTCCACGATCACGGCCTGGCCGAGCCGCGGGGCGAGCCGTTCCGCCAGCGCGCGCGCCACCGCATCCGTGCCGCCGCCGGCGGGGAAGGGCACGACGATGCGGATGGGGCGGCTGGGCCAGGGCGTCTGCGCCAAGGCGGGCGTCGCCAGGCCGGCCAGGGCGGCGCCCAGCACCGCGCGGCGCGACGCCTCGGGATGCGACACCTCAGGATGCGATGGGGGCGTGCGGGGCATGGCGCGGGATCCTTGGGCGTTATCGGTATTATGGCATACCAAGCCCAGGGCCCTGTCAACGCCGCCGCTTGACTTCGCGCCGCGCTGCTTCATCCAGGGCCGCATCGCGAATGGGATGGGCGCCGGGCATGGGCGAGACCTCGATGCTGGTGGACCGCAGCGCCAGGACGCTGCGCGAACTCGCGACCGAGAAGATGCGGGACGCCATCCTGGACCTGCGCCTGAAGCCGGGCGACCGGCTGGTGGAGCGTGACCTCTGCGTCCAACTCGGCGTCAGCCGCACGGTGGTGCGGGAGGTGCTGCGCCATCTGGAGGCGGAAGGGCTGGTGGACGCCACGGGCCACCGCCCGACCGTGGCCCGCCCCACCCCCGACCAGGCCGCGCAGATCTACGAGATCCGAGCGCAGCTGGAGGGGATGGCCGCGCGGGCCTGCGCGGCACGCGGCGATGCGGCGCTGGCCGAGGCGCTGGAGGCGGCGCTGGGTGCCATCCGCGCGGCCTATGCGAAGCCGGACCTCCCCGGCGTGCTGGCGGCGACGCGGGAGTTCTACCGCCTGCTCTTCGAGGGCAGCGGGAGGGACATCGCCTGGGGGATCGTCTGTTCGCTGAATGCCCGCATCACGCATCTGCGGGCCATGACCATCGCGACGCCGGGGCGGGACCGGACGGGACCGGACCGGATGGCGCGGATCGTGGCGGCGATCCGGGCGGGGGATGGCGATGCCGCCGCGCAGGCCTGCATCGACCATGTCGGCGATGCCTCCGCGATAGCCCGGGCGCTGCTGGAAGCAGCGCCCGGATAATCAGCGTCCCTTGGGCGCTGCTGGAAGCAGCGCCCGGATAGTCAGCGTCCCTTGGGCGCTGCTGGAAGCAGCGCCAGGGTAGTATCAGGCGCCGCCACCGGCGGCGCCCGACGGCCAGCGTTCAGGCCAGGCGGCGATCCATGGCACGGACCGTGGTGCGGGTGCCGGTGCGGGCCCCGAGCACGGCCGCAACGGCGCCGAGCAGCATGGCGGCGAAGATCCAGTAGGCTCCGACCGCCGCGCCATTCGCGGCCGCATCGGCCGCGGCGCGGGCGCGCGTCTCGGCTTCCTGCGCCACGCGGGTGGCTTCGGCTTCCAGGCGATCGACGCGGGTCCGCGCTTCCTCCGCCGGGATGCCGTATTCGGCGGCAACCAGCTGGGACAGGCGGTCGCGCGCCCCCTGGTCGGCGCTGCCGCTGCTGATGCGGTTGCCGACGATCTGCGCCATCTCCGCCCGGCGCTGGTCGGTCGTCATGGCAGCCGGGTCGCCGCCGGTCTGGAGGCCGGCCTGCAGCCGTTCCGCCAGCGCACGCGGATCGATCTCACGCGCCGCGGGCGCGACGGCGGAGATCGCCTCGCCTGCGCCCTGGCCCAGCCCCTGCGCCGCGCCGCCCACCATGCGGGAGACGCCGTTCACCGCACCCGCCGCCGCATTGCCCAGCAGCACCGCGGAGATCAGGAAGCCGATGGCCCAGACGGACAGGCCGTGCAGCACGCCATCCGTGTCATCCGCCGTGCCCGACAGCCGCGCCGCGACATAGCCGCCGACGGCCAGGCCGATCAGGTTCGCCACCAGCAGCCAGATGCCGCCCGCGATGCCGAAGGTGCTGGCGGAAGGCGTCTCGCCCGCCACCACGGGATCGATCGTCGTCGCGCCGATGGCGAGGCCGAGGATGTTGAGCATGGCACCGACCGCGACGGCGACGACGCCGCCCGCAATGACGGCGCCCCAGGAGATTCGGCTGGGCAGGGCGGGCGCGCCTTCCGGCGCAACGCCGCCGGTCATGCCTTGCGCGGTGGCAACATGGGTCTGCATGGGAAATTCCTTCGGCTTGAATGCCGTCCGCGCAACGCGTCACGCCCGGGACAGGTTCAGGGCCCACGCTTCCGCGGAATGGATGTTCCGCAGAATGTGGGCGGCACAGCCGGATTTTTTCCCGCCGCAAACTTGCAGCGTCGGCGTTCCGGGTCCAAACCGCCGCATTCCCGCCATCCCGCCCGGGAAGAATGGACAGCGATGCAGGTCTATCTGCCGATCGCCGAAATGTCGGTGGATGCCCTGCTGCTGCTGGGCATCGGCTTTGGCGTGGGCTGGCTCTCGGGCCTGTTCGGCGTGGGCGGCGGCTTCCTGCTGACGCCGCTTCTGATCCTGATCGGCATCCCCTCTCCCGTCGCGGTCGGTTCGGGGGCGAACCAGACCCTGGGCGCCTCCGTCTCCGGGCTCATGGCGCAGTGGCGGCGCGGCAATGTCGATGTGCGCATGGGCAGCGTGCTGCTGGTCGGCGGCTTCGCGGGGTCGCTGCTGGGCGTGCAGCTCTTCGCGTGGCTGAGACGCCTGGGGCAGGTCGATCTCGCCGTCTCGATCTTCTACATCGTCGTGCTGGGCACCGTCGGCGCGCTGATGATGCGGGAGAGCCTGACGGCGATCCTGCGCCGGCGCCGGGCGCGGCCGCGCCGGCTGCACGAGCATTTCTGGATGCACGGCCTGCCGCTGAAGATGCGGTTCCGGAAGTCCCGCCTCTACATCTCTGTCATCCCGCCGCTGCTGGTCGGCTTCCTGATCGGCGTACTCTCCGCCGTCATGGGTGTCGGCGGCGGCTTCATGCTGGTGCCGGCCATGATCTACCTGCTCGGTATGCCGACGGCGGTCGTCATTGGCACCTCGCTGTTCCAGGTCGTCTTCGTGACCGCCAACGTGACCTTCCTGCAGGCCATCCAGGTCGGCAGCGTGGACATCGTGCTGACCCTGCTGCTGCTGGCCGGCGGCGTGGTGGGCGCGCAGATCGGCGCGGCCATGGGCACGCGGCTGCGGGGCGAGGAGACGCGCGCGCTGCTCGGCGCGCTGGTGCTCTCCGTCGCGCTGGCGCTGCTGTGGGATCTGCTGCGGGTGCCGGAGCAGCTCTTCGTCATCGGTCCGGTTCCTTGATCCGGCTCCTTCTTCTGCTGCTTCTGCTGGCCTTCCCGGCCGCGGCGCAGGTGGCGCCACCGCCGCCCGCCGCGCCGCCGACGATCGCGCCGCCCTCCCTCGCCGCGCAGCTCTCCGTCTCCACCATCGAGGTCACGACCGCCTTCACGGGCGGCGAGATCCTGGTCTTCGGCGCGACGGAACGGCTGATCGGCGCGCAGGGGGATGAGGTGGTGGTGCTGGCGACGGGGCCCTCCACCAGCCTCGTCGTGCGGCAGAAGGTCGAGATGCTGGGCGCCTGGATCAACGGCCCCTCGGCCCGCTTCAACCGGGTACCGACCTACTGGGCGCTGGCCTCCACCTCCCCCGTCGCCACGCTGCTGGATGGGGTGGAGCGGCAGGACCTGCGCCTCGGGCTCGACCTGCTGCCGCTGGTGCAGCTGGGCGCGCGCGGGCCGCAATTCCGCGCCGCACTCGCCAGCCTGAAGCAGGATGCCGGGCTCTGGGTGGACCAGGTGAAGCCGGTGGAGGTCTCGGGCGGCCGCCTGTTCCATGCGCGCCTTCCCCTGCCGGCCACGGTTCAGACCGGGGCCTACCAGATCCAGGTGATGCTGGTGCGGGAAGGCCGCGTGGTGGCACGGCAGGAATTGCGCCTGGATGTGGTGCGCAGCGGCACCGCGGCCTGGATCGCGGACGTCGCGCGCGGGCAGCCCGTGCTGTATGGCTTGGCCTGCATCCTGCTCGCCGCCCTGGCGGGGTGGATCGGCAGCGTGCTGTTCCGGAGGGGATGATGGCGGATGAGGTGACGGAGGAGACGGCCGCCGCCGCCAAGGCCAGGCGCGACCGCGTCTTCCTGGTGGTGGTGGATGACAGTCCCGAGCGTGGCGTCGCGCTGCGCTACGCGGCGCTGCGCACCAAGAAATCCGGCGGCCGCGTGGCCCTGCTGCGGGTGATCGAGCCCGCGGGCCAGGTGGAATGGGCCGGCATCGGGGCGCTGATGGCGGAGGAACGGCGGGAGGAGGCCGAGAAGCTGCTCTCCGCCCTGGCGGCGGAGGTGCACGACATCACCGGCGGGCTGCCCATCCTGCTGATCCGGGAGGGCGAGCCGCGGGACGAGCTGCTGGCGCTGCTGGAGGAGGATCCGCGCATCTCCATCCTGGTGCTCGCGAGCTCTACGGATGGATCGGGCCCCGGCCCGCTGATCGCAGCGCTGACCGGGCGCTACGCCGCCAAGCTGCCCGTGCCCATGACCATCGTGCCCGGCGCTCTGAGCGATGCGGAGCTGGAACGCGTGACCTGAAGGCCATGTCGCGGCAACCACCGTCCCGTTGCACGGGGCGGTGAAAAGGACCACATAGGTCCGGTATCGCCAGCCACCGCGGAAACCGCCAACAATGTTCATCGAAACCGAAAACACGCCGAACCCGGCCACGCTGAAGTTCATCCCCGGCCGGGATGTGATGGGCGGCCGCGGCACGGCCGATTTCACCGCGGCGACGGACGCCGAGGGCCGGTCCCCCCTCGCCGCGCGGATCTTCGCGGTCGGCGACGTCGCCCGCGTCTTCCTGGGCCATGACTTCGTCACCGTGACCAAGACCGAGGATGCCGACTGGCAGCTGCTCAAGCCTCGCGTGCTGGGCGCGGTCATGGAGCATTACCTCGCCGGCCTTCCCACCATGGAAGGCGAGGATGAGGAGGCCGAGGCCGAGGATTTCGAGGCCGAGGACGGCGAGATCGTCGCCCAGATCAAGGAACTGCTCGACACGCGTGTGCGCCCGGCCGTCGCCGGCGATGGCGGCGACATCGTCTTCCGCGGCTTCCGCGAGGGCGTGGTCCGGCTGCGCATGCAGGGTGCCTGCAGCGGCTGCCCCTCCTCCCGCGCCACGCTGAAGCATGGGGTGGAGACGATGCTGCGCCACTACGTGCCGGAAGTGGTGCGGGTGGAGCAGGTGGAAGCCTGACGTTCCATTCCCGAGGGGCCGGATTGGCCGGCGCGTGCCGCCGGCCTATCTCCCTCCGGCAGAGACCTGCCGGAGCCGCCTTCCATGACCGACCAAGCCCCCGCCTCCCCCGGTATGACCACCGAGCCCGCGCCGCCCACCCCGCCGGCGGTCGCGGAGCGTCCGGTGCTGGATGGCGCGGGGCTCGACCTCCTGTTCCGGGAGGCCCGCACCCACTACGGCTGGCAGGACCGGCCGGTGCCGGAAGCGAAGCTGGAGGAGATGTACAACCTCCTCCGCATGGGCCCGACCTCGGCCAATTGCAGCCCGGCGCGCTTCGTCTTCATCCGCACGGCGGAGGGCAAGGCACGGCTGAAGCAGGTGCTCTCCCCCGGCAACATCGAGAAGACGATGAAGGCGCCGGTGGTCTGCATCGTGGCGCATGACCAGGCCTTCTACGACAAGCTCGGCTTCCTGTTCCCGGGTGCCGAGCTGCGCGGCTGGTATGCCGACAACCCGGCGCTCTCGGATGCGACCGCGCTGCGCAACGGCACGCTGCAGGGCGCCTACCTCATCATGGCGGCGCGGGCCGTCGGGCTGGACGTCGCGCCGATGAGCGGCTTCGACAACTACCAGCTGGACAATTTGTTCTTCGCCGGCACGCGGTGGAAGTCGAACTTCCTGGTGGCGCTCGGCTACGGGGAGGCGGCGGCGCTGCCGCCGCGCAACCCTCGGCTCAGCTTCGACGAGGCTTGCCGCTTCGAGTGAGGGGATCGGGGGGCGTCAGCCCCCCAACCCGCCGGCATCAGGCCGCCTGGGCGCGCCCCGCGGCGGGGTCGAGGCGGTAGCCGCCGCCTTCCGTCACCAGCAGCCGGGCATTGGACGGATCCGGCTCGATCTTCTGGCGCAGGCGGTAGATATGGGTCTCCAGCGTGTGGGTCGTCACCGCGCTGTTGTAGCCCCAGACCTCGTTCAGCAGGATCTGCCGCCCGACCGGACGCCCGCCGGCACGGTAGAGGTACTTCAGGATCGCCGCTTCCTTCTCCGTCAGCCGGATCTTCCGGTTCCGCGCGGCTTCCAGCAGCAGCTTGGCGGAAGGGCGGAAGGTATAGGGCCCGACGGTGAAGACCGCGTCCTCGCTGTTGTCGAAGACGCGCAGCTGCGCGCGCAGCCGCGCCATCAGCTCGCTGACCCGGAAGGGCTTGGCGATGTAGTCATTGGCACCGGAATCGAGCCCGCGCACGATGTCCTGTTCGCCATCCGCCCCGGTCAGCATCAGGATCGGCATGCGGAGCCCCTGCTTGCGCAGCCGCGCGCAGAGTTCCCGCCCATCGCCGTCCGGCAGGCCGATGTCGAGGACGATGGCGTCGAAGCGCGCATCCTCCGCCGCCAGCCTGGCCGCGGCTTCGGCCGCGGTCCCGGCTTCGGAGGCCACGAACTCGCCGTCATGGGCCAATTGTTCCGCCAGCGTCTGCCGGAGGGCTTCGTCGTCGTCCACGACGAGGATGGGGCGTGGACCGGCCATGGTAGCTCCCGTATCTGTGAGGCGCCTTCACAACGGGCGCGATGCGCATCGGTTTCACGCAGCCGTGCCTGAATCTCGCGAATTCGGGACGCGACACGCGATCTGATCGTCCCAATCTTGCCCGAGGCGTCATGCAAGGGGCAAGCCTCGTGACCATACCGTCACGATCACCCTCGCTTGACGGGCAGAACGTTTTTCTCGGGGGCCCGCCCCCTCCCAAACGCCTTCCGCACGCCACATTCGAGCGCGCCAATGGGCGAGTACCGGAACGCCAGATGATGAAAACCTCCGCTCCCCTCGCATCACAGATGCGCGATCACGCCGTTGCTGCCCGAACCGATGCGGTGGGCAGCGACTCGGCGGTCGCCGCGCTTCGCGCCGTGCACCGTGTCGCCAGCGAATTGCGGCGCGGCACGCCGGTGCTGATCCGGGGGGCTGGAGGCGCCGTCGTGGTCGCGGCGGCGGAAACCGTCTCCGCGCGCGGCCTCGGCGAACTCGCCACCGCCGCGATCGGCCCGGCGCTGCTGCTGCTGGCCCCCGTTCGCGCCGCCGCGGTGCTGCAGCGCCCGGTGCCACAGGCCCTCGCCGCCGCCAATGCGGGCTCGCCGCCGGAGATGGGCGTGGTGGCCCTGCGCCTGCCGCCCGGCCTGCTGGACCCCGCCGCCCTGAAGACCCTGGCGGACCCGACGGCCGAGCGGTTGCTGCCGGCGGAGCCCGAGCGCGGCGCGGCGCCGCCCCATGCGCTGGCCGCCATCGGCCTGGCCAAGCTGGCGCGGCTGCTGCCGGCGCTGGTCGCCGCCCCGGCGGCGGAGGGCGCGGCCACGCGGCTGAACCTGCTGGCCGTCGATGCGGCCGACATACTCTCCTACCCCACCGGCGCCGCGGCGACGCTGACCCGGGTGGCGGAGGCGCGCGTGCCGCTCGAGGATGCGCCGGAGGCAAGGATCGTCGCCTTCCGCGCTGCCGATGGCGGGATCGAGCACCTGGCCATCCTGGTCGGCCAGCCGGAAGCGGCGCTGGAAGCCGGCACGGCACCGCTGGCCCGCATCCATTCCGAATGCTTCACGGGTGACCTGCTCGGCAGCCTCCGCTGCGACTGCGGCCCGCAGCTGCGTGGCGCCATCAAGCGCATGGCGGAGGATCCCTCCGGCGGCGTGCTGCTCTACCTCGCGCAGGAAGGGCGGGGCATCGGCCTCGTGAACAAGCTGCGTGCCTATGCGCTGCAGGACACCGGGCTCGACACGCTCGATGCCAATCGCGCGCTGGGTTATGGCGCGGATGAGCGGAATTTCTGGGTGGCGGCGGAAATGCTGCGCGCCGTCGGCATCGACCGCGTGCGCCTGCTGACCAACAACCCCGACAAGCTGGCGGGCCTGGCGGCCTGCGGGATCGGGGTGGAGGGGCGGGAGGCCCACCAGTTCGAGGCCAATGGCGTGAACGACGCCTACCTCGAGACCAAGGCCCGGCGCTTCGGCCACCTCCTGGCCTGATGCCGGCCGAGGCGGGTTACGCCCGCGTCCAGCCGCAGGGCGATGGCAAGCGCGGGCTGTTCATCCTGGATGGGCTCGTGCTGCGCTGTGCCCTCGGCAAGGGCGGCGTGCGCCCGGCGATCCAGAAGCGGGAGGGCGATGGCGCGACGCCGGCGGCCAGCATGGCGCTGCGCCGCGTGCTCTACCGCGCCGATCGCGGCCCGCCGCCGCGCTGCGCCGTGCCGGTGGAGCCGCTGTCGCCCAGCGATGGCTGGTGCGACGACGCGAATGATCGCGCCTATAATCGCCCGGTCCAACTGCCTTTCGACGGATCGCATGAGCGGCTGTGGCGGGACGATTCGGTCTATGACGTGATCGGCGTGCTCGGCTGGAACGACGCGCCGGTGAAGCGCGGCCGCGGCAGCGCCATCTTCCTGCATCTGGCGCGGGAGGATTTCTCGCCCACCGAGGGATGCGTGGCGCTGGGCGCCCGCGACCTGCGGGCGGTGCTGGAGGCCGGGTTGCGCGGCGTCACGGTGCTGGAGGGCTGACGCCTCATCCCTGCAGCGGCGGCGGCACCGTGGCCGCCACGGCGGGCCGGGCGAGCAGGCGGTCGAGATAGCCTGGAAGGTGCCGCGCCGCGGCGATGCGCGCGCCGGATTCCGGCAGGCCGCGCAGCCAGTAGAGAATGGGCACCAGATAGGCGTCCGCCAGGGTAAAGCTTGCGCCGCCGAGGAACCCCTCGCCCAGCGCAGCATCCAGCATCGCGAGGTGACGATCCAGCGCCGGCGCCACCTCCTCCACCCGCGCGCGGTCCGGGCTGCGGTCCGGCGTGCCGGGGAACAGATAGGCGAAGAGGTAGCGGCGGATCAGCACGGGCTCCGCGCTGGTCACGACGAGGGAGACCCATTGCTCCGCCTGCGCGGCCGCGCGGGGATCGCGCGGGATCAGGGCAGGTCCTTCGAAGCCCTGGTCGATGAAGGCCATGATGGCGCGGGATTCCGCCAGCACGAAGCCGTCCTGCCGCAGCAGCGGAATGCGGCCGAGCGGGTGCAGCCTCGCGACGTCCGGATGGCCGGGCGGCAGGGGGATGTTGGCATGCGCCACCCCCTTCTCCGCCGCCGCGATGCGGGTGGCCCAGACGAAGTTGCTCTGCGGGATGCCGATGATCTCGATGGGGGGCATGGGCGGTCTCCTCGGCGCCGGGATCGGCGTCCGGGGCGATGACGCGCGGGCCATGCCCGTTTCGACACGGCGGCTAGCAGGCTGCGGAAGAACGGGCGGCTGAGGATGGGCGAGCGAATTTTCGTGCAGGAAAGGATGACGCGAAGACACGATGTGGTTGCATCGTGGCGAGCGGCAGACGAATCCTGCGCGGAAAGGCGCCGCCCAGCCGACCCGTCCCGTTTTTCCGCAGCCTGCTAGGTCTTGCGCCGCCGCAGGCTCCGCAGCGCGTCGCGCAGGTCGAGTCCGCCCAGCGCCTGCGCCGCGCCGAAATAGCTGACGAGCCCGGCGCCGATCAGCAGCGCCAGCCCGCCGAAGCGGGCCAGGCCATGGTCCAGCGGGAAGATCGCGGCCTGCAGCGCGAGCAGGACGGCGGACATCACCAGGGCGGCGGCCAGCAGCCGCGGCACGGCGCGGCGCAGGCGGCGGTCCAGCACCAGCTGCCGCCGGCGGACCAGCAGCCAGCCCAGCACCAGCACATTGGCCCAGGAGGCGAGCGAGGTCGCGAGCGCGATGCCGACATGGCTGAGATAGCGGGTCAGCAGCAGGTTCAGCGCCAGGTTCAGCGCGACGACGCCGATCGCCACCTTCACCGGCGTCGCCGTGTCCCCGCGCGCGAAAAAGCCCGGGGTCAACGCCTTCACCAGCACGAAGGCCGGCAGCCCCGCGGCATAGGCGATCAGCGCGAGCGACGTCGCCGCGGTGGCCGTGGCGTCGAAAGCCCCGCGTTCGAACAGCGTGCCGATGATCGGCCGCGCGACGCAGGCCATGGCGAAGGCGGCCGGCAGGGCGAAGGCCAGCGTCAGCTCGATGGCCCTGTTCTGGCTGCGATGCGCCGACAGCGCCTTCCCCGTCCGCAGCTGGCGCGACAGCAGCGGCAGCAGCGCGGTGCCGACCGCCGCGCCGATGACGCCGAGCGGCAGCTGCGAGATCCGGTCGGCGTAATAGAGGAAACTCACCGCCCCCGCCGGCAGCAGCGACCCGATGATGATGCCGATGGCGAGGTTGAGCTGCGTGACCCCCGCCCCGATCAGCCCTGGCCCCATCCGGCGCAGCACGCCCCGCACCTCCGGCGTCAGCCGCGGCACCGAGAGAGGGTTGATCGCCATCCCCCCCATCCGCGCCGCCACGATCAGCATGAGGAGCTGCACGAGGCCGGAGGCGACGACGCCCCAGGCCAGCGCATGGGCGGGCGTGGCGACATAGGGCGTCAGGCCCAGCAGCGCCGCCATGGAGATCAGGTTGAACAGCACCGGCGCCGCGGCCGCGGCGGCGAAGCGGTCCATCCCGTTCAGCACGCCGGAGACCAGTGCCGCCAGGCAGATGAACAGCAGATAGGGGAAGGTGATGCGCGTGAGTTCCACGGCCAGCGGGAAGCGCAGCGCCTCCCCCACGAAGCCCGGGGCGAGGACGAACAGCAGCTGCGGCATGAAGATGATGCCGATGGCGACCAGGCCGCTCAGCGACAGCGTCATCAGCCCCGCCAGCGCATTGGCCAGCGCCCGGGCCTTGGCGGGGCCGTCCAACGCATAGGCGCCGGCGAAGGCCGGCACGAAGGCGGCGTTGAAGGCGCCCTCCCCGAAGAGCTGGCGGAACAGGTTGGGCAGGCGCAGCGCCACGAAGAAGGCATCGCCGATCGGCCCGGCGCCGAGGCGGGCGGCGATCAGCATGTCCCGCGCGAAGCCGAGGATGCGGCTCGCCATGGTCCAGCCGCCGACGGTGAAGATGCTGCGGAGCATGCCGGGGGTGTAGTCCGGATGCCGGGGGCGGGGAACCGCGGCGCGCCGCCTGTTCACTGATGATTAGCGCGACCGGGGTAAGCCCAGGGCAATGTCGCTCATCCCCGCATTGCCGCGCCTGACGCCGTCCCCGGTGCGGGGACTCGGCCCGGCCTGGCTGCTGCTGGGCGTGGCGACGATCGGCCTGCTCGCCCTGCAGGCCCTGCCGCGCGCCGGGTTGCCCGTGCTGGTGGTCTTTCCGCCAGGGCTCGGCCCTGACCGCGCGCTGGCCGGGCTGCTGGCGGTGCCGGGCTGGGACCCGGCGATGGTCCGGGCTTTCGGGCCCTTCGCCGTCGCGATCGCCGCACCGGCGGATCCCTCCGCGGAAGCCGGCACCTTGCGGCGCGGCAGCGGCGCCTGGCTGACCCTGTCCGCCCCCGGCCGCGCGGCCTGCATGGGACGGATCGGCTGATACGCCGCGCGTGTCGCGCGGCGGGACTGGTGTGAAACGACCGCTCCACGCCGTGCTCGCGGCGCGCCGGCCATCTTGTGGAGACGATGTCTCGATGGATCTCGATCGACTGCGCCAGGGCACGGCGCGCATGCTGCTGGCCACGCTCGCGGCCGGGGTGCCGCTGCTGGTCCTGACCGCCTGGATCTCGGGCGACCCCTGGGAACAGGTGCTGGGCGCGGGCGGGCTGTCGGCGGTGGCGCTGGTGGCCTCCCTCCTCGCGGCACGGGCCGGCATCGCGCATCCCGTGGCGCGCCCCGTCATCACGGTGGCGCTGATGGTGCAGGTCTCCGTGCTGGTCTGGGTGGCGCCCGATTCGCTCCGCATCGACATGCACATGGCCTATTTCGCGGCGCTGGCCGTGGCGGCGGGGCTGGTGGATCGCCGCGCGATCATCCTCGCCACGCTGACGGTCGCGCTGCATCACACGGTGCTGGCGGGCATCGCGCCCCTGGTCGTCTTCGGCGGCGAAGGCTCCATCCTGCGCGTTGCCGTCCATGCCGGCATCCTGGTGGCGGAGGCCGCGGCGCTGATCGCGCTGGTCACCGGCCTGCAGCGCGCCTTCGCCGCCGCCAGCGACGCGATGCAGCAGGCCGAGGCCGCACGGGCCGCGGAGCAGGCGGAAGTGGAGCGCCGGCTGGCACGGGACGCGACGGCCGCGGCGGAAGCCCGGGCGGGCCGGCAGGCCCTGGCCGCGACGGTGGAATCCGAGGTCGGCGGCGTGGCCGCCCATGTGGTGACCGCCGCCGCCGATATCGGCCGGGCGGCCAGCGGCCTCGGCGAGGCCACCAAGGCGGGGCGCGACAGCGCGCAGGATGCGGCGCGCGCCACCGCCGCCGCCGCCGCGGGGGTGCAGACGGTCGCCGCCGCCGCCGAGGAACTCGCCACCGCGGTGGCGGAGGTGACGCGCCAGGTCTCCAACGCGGCGGAGGTCGCGGGCCGCGCCTCCAGCCAGGCGCGGGAGACGGATGTGCTGGTGAACGGACTGGCGGAGGGTGCGGAGCGCATCGGCCAGGTGGTGCGGCTGATCAGCGACATCGCCGGCCAGACCAACCTGCTGGCGCTGAACGCGACGATCGAGGCCGCGCGCGCCGGCGATGCCGGCAAGGGCTTTGCCGTGGTTGCCAATGAAGTGAAGGCGCTTGCCGCGCAGACCGCCAAGGCGACGGAGGAGATCGGCCAGCAGGTCACCGCCATCCAGGCCTCCACCGCCGAAGCCGTGAAGGCCATCCGCGGCATCTCCGACGTGGTGGGGGACCTCGACGGCGTCGCCAGCGCCATCGCCGCGGCGGTGGAGCAGCAGGGCGCCGCGACGCGGGAGATTGCAGGCACCGCCGCCAAGGTCGCGCAGAGCACCGATGCCGCCGCCGGCGCGGTGGACCGCGCGGAGCAGGCGATCGGCACCACCAGCGCCGCCGTCGCCTCGCTGGACGAAACGGCGCGGCGGCTGGACCAGGGCGCGGCGACGCTGCGCCAGGCGCTGGGCAACACGGTGCAGGGGCTGCGCGCCGCCTGAGGCGGGGCGGCATGACCCCCGGGTGCTTGCCTGGGGGCATCGGGACGCCTAGGTGGGGGCGGCGCGTCCGTGACGCCTCCCCGTTCCGATCCGCCAACCAGGCCTGAGATCCAGATCATCACCGACATGAGCGACAAGCAGGATACCCCGAGCCCCGCCGAGACCCCGGCGGAGGCCGTTGCCGCGGCGACCGAGGGCAGCGCCGCCCAGCCCGGCGCCGTGCCGCCTTCGGATGCGGAGCGCGTTGCGGCGCTGGAGGCCGAGCTCGGCCAGATGCGCGACAAGTGGCTGCGCGCGGAAGCCGACAACGCCAATCTCCGCGCCCGCGCGAAGCGGGAGGCGGAGGATGCGCGGCTCTATGCCGTGCAGAAATTCGCCCGCGACGTGGTGGAGACGGCGGAGAACCTTCGCCGCGGCCTGGACAGCCTGCCGCCGGCCGCCGAGGGCGAGGCCGAGCTGCTGGCCAAGCTGCGCGGCGGGTTCGAGGGCGTGGAACGCGCCTTCGTCGCCATGCTGGAACGCCATGGCGTGCAGAAGCAGGACGCGCAGGGCAAGGCCTTCGACCCGGAACTGCACCAGGCGATGGCCGAGCAGCCGGCGCCCGACGGCGTCGAGCCCGGCACCATCATCCAGGCCTGGACGCCGGCCTGGACGCTGCATGGCCGCCTGCTGAAGCCCGCCATGGTGGTGGTCGCGGGCAAGTAGCCTGTTGACGCCTCGCGCCATCGCGCCGGCGGACCTGCCGGCGCTGAATGCGCTGAACGATGCCCATGCGGCGGCGGTGAACGCGCTGCCGCCGGCGGATTTCGCGGCGCTCGTCGGCATCGCCTTCCGTGCGCGGATGATCGAGGCCGCGGACGGCGCGCCGGCCGCGTTCCTCATCGCGCTGAGCCACGAGACGCCGCCGCAGGGGCCGAACCACGCCTGGTTTCTCGCCCGTCATCCACGCTTCGCCTATGTCGATCGCGTCGTCGTTGCGGACGCCTGGCAGGGGCGCGGGCTGGGGCGTGCGCTCTATGACGACCTCGCGGCCGAGGCGCGGGAAGCCGGCCTGCCGCTGCTGGCCTGCGAGGTGAACCTCGACCCGCCCAACCCCGGCAGCATGGCATTTCATCAGAAGCTCGGCTTCGCGCCCGCGGGGGAAGCGACCGATCCGCGCAACGGCAAGCGCGTGCGCTACCTGGTCAAGGCGCTGGGATAGCCTTCCGCCGGTTGCGGCGCATCCGCACCCAGACCAGCGCCGCCACCACCGGCACCAGCAGCGCCAGCACCGTCTCCGCCTTCCAGGCGCCGAGCGGCACGGGCTTCAGCGCGTAGCCCATCAGCGACAGCACATAGTAGGAAATGCCGGCGACGGAGAGACCCTCCACCGTCTCCTGCAGCCGCAGCTGGGCGCGGCCGGTATCGGCCATGGCGCCGAGCAACTTCTGCGTCTGCGCTTCCTGCGCCACGGCGACGCGGGCGCGGAGCAGGTCCACGGCGCGGCCACAGCGGACGGAGAGGTTGGCGATGCGCGTACCCGTCGCCTCCACCGTGGCGACGGCCGGGTCGAGCCGTCGTTCCAGGTATTCCGTCAGCGTCGGCAGCCCGTGCAGCCGGGCCTCCCGCAGCGATTGCAGGCGGCGGCCGACCAGGGCGTGGTAGGCGCGGGTGCCGCTGAAGCGGTCCGCCGTCTCGGCCGCCAGGCGCTCGATGGTGGTGGCGAGGTCCGTCAGTTCCTCCAGCGCTTCCCGTTCCTCATCCAGCTTGTCGAGGCCGGGCAGGCGCGCGGTCAGCGCGGCGAGGCCCGCGGAGGCGCGGGCGAGTTCGGGGCCGCAGGCGCGCGCCTGGGGCAGCGCGAGCAGGGCCAGCAGGCGGTAGGTCTCGACCTCCCACACCGCCTGGGCGAGGCGGCCGGCCAGCGCGGCCGTCATCCCGTGATCCTGCAGCAGGATGCGGGTGAAGCCATCCGCGCCGGGGCGGAAATCCGTCCAGGCCGTGGCGACGCCGGCGGAGAGGCTGGAACCCGCGAGATTGTCCGGCACGAAGCAGCCGGGCGGCGGCGGCTCGTCCTCCCCCGCCGTGCGCGGCACGGCGATATGGGCGGCGACCAGCGTGCGGCCGGGAAGTTCCGCCAGCCAATCCGTGGGCACGGCCTCGATCGCCGTATCCTCGAAGGGATCGGGCGCGCTGGCATCGGGGCCGGGGCGGAGGAAGGTCCAGCCATCGAATTCCGTGTGGCGTTCGTAGCGCAACGTGAAGCGCCCGAAATCGGCCAGCACGAAATCGGCACCCGCCGCCGGCGGCGTCACGCCATAGCGGCGGCACAGCGTCTCCAGGTGGCGGATGGCGGCTCCCCGGTCGGCCCCGGGCTCGCGCAGCAAGGCGAGCCGGCTGATCGTGACGGGGGTGGCGAGCGGCAGGGCCGGGCGGGCATGAAGCTCGCCGGCCAGCAGGTCGCGGTCGGGGTGCAGGGGGAGGGTCTTGATCATCGGCCGCCGCAATCTACACGAAGGCAGGCCAGCGCCGGAACGAAAGAAGCGACTTTTGCGCCACATGAGGCGGGAGGCTTCGGAACTTCCGCGCGCAAAGGTTGAGTCGCTGCCTCAATCCCCCTTCCGCCCCCTTGCCCGGGGCGACTGCGATGAATATGTCACAGCCCATCTACCAACCCCCATCCGGCAGGGGCCGGGGGCGGTGCCTTCAGGGGCCGCTCTCACGCCGCCGCAAGAGGAGCCACATCGGATGAGCAAGGTCATCGGTATCGACCTCGGTACCACGAATTCCTGCGTCGCCATCATGGAAGGCAAGGACGTCAGGGTCATCGAGAACGCGGAAGGCGCGCGCACCACCCCCTCCATGGTCGCCTTCGCCAAGAATGGCGAGCGCCTGGTCGGGCAGAGCGCCAAGCGCCAGGCGGTGACGAACCCCACCAACACCCTCTATGCCGTCAAGCGCCTGATCGGCCGCCGCTTCGACGACCCGATGGTGACGAAGGACAAGGGCCTGGTGCCCTATGCCATCGCCCGCGCGCCGAATGGCGATGCCTGGGTCGAGGTCGAGGGCAAGACCTACGCGCCGCAGCAGATCAGCGCCAACGTGCTGACCAAGATGAAGGAGACCGCCGAGGCCTATCTCGGCGAGAAGGTGACGCAGGCCGTCATCACCGTCCCGGCCTACTTCAACGACGCCCAGCGCCAGGCCACGAAGGAAGCCGGTTCGATCGCCGGCCTCGAGGTGCTGCGCATCATCAACGAGCCGACGGCCGCCGCGCTGGCCTATGGCATGGACCAGAAGAAGGGCGGCACCATCGCGGTCTATGACCTCGGCGGCGGCACCTTCGACGTATCCGTGCTGGAAATCGGCGACGGCGTCTTCGAGGTGAAGTCCACCAACGGCGACACCTTCCTGGGCGGCGAGGATTTCGACGCGCGCATCATCGACTACCTGGCCGACGAGTTCCGCAAGGAGCAGGGCATCGACCTGCGCGGCGACAAGCTCGCGCTGCAGCGCCTGAAGGAAGCGGCCGAGAAGGCGAAGATCGAGCTCTCCTCCTCCAAGCAGACCGAGGTGAACCTGCCCTTCATCACCGCCGACGCCTCCGGGCCGAAGCACCTGGTGATGCAGATGACGCGGGCGAAGCTGGAAAGCCTGGTCGATGACCTGATCCAGAAGACGCTCGAGCCCTGCAAGATGGCGCTCAAGGATGCGGGCCTCTCCGCCGGGGAGATCGACGAGGTCATCCTGGTCGGCGGCATGACGCGCATGCCGAAGGTCATCGAGGTGGTGAAGCAGTTCTTCGGCAAGGAGCCCGCGCGCAACGTCAACCCGGATGAGGTCGTGGCCATCGGCGCGGCGATCCAGGGCGGCGTGCTGAAGGGCGACGTCAAGGACGTGCTGCTGCTGGACGTCACGCCGCTCTCGCTCGGCATCGAGACGCTGGGCGGCGTCTTCACCCGCCTGATCGAGCGCAACACCACCATCCCCACCAAGAAGTCGCAGGTCTTCTCCACGGCCGATGACAACCAGTCCGCGGTGACCATCAAGGTCTTCCAGGGCGAGCGGGAGATGGCGGCGGACAACAAGCTGCTCGGCCAGTTCGACCTGACCGGCATCCCCCCCGCGCCGCGCGGCGTGCCGCAGGTGGAGGTGACCTTCGACATCGACGCCAACGGCATCGTCTCCGTCAGCGCGAAGGACAAGGCGACCGGCAAGGAACAGCAGATCCGCATCCAGGCGAAGTCGGGCCTCTCCGACAACGACATCGAGCGGATGGTGCGCGAGGCCGAGGCCAATGCGGAAGCCGACAAGAAGCGGCGCGAGGCGGTCGAGGCGCGCAACGGGCTCGATGCCCTGGTGCACTCCACGGAGAAGACGCTGAAGGAGAATGGCGACAAGGTCCCGGCCGCGGAGAAGGCCGAGGTCGAGGCCGCCATCGCCACGGCGCGCACCGCCATGGAAGGCCAGGACCTGGACGCCATCAAGGCGGCCAATGACAGCCTCTCCCAGGTCGCGATGAAGATGGGCGAGTCGCTCTACAAGGCGCAGGCGGCGGCGGGCGATGCGGCCGGCGCGGCGGGCGGCCAGCAGGGCGCCGGCGGCCCGGGCGGCAACCCGAACGACAAGGTCGTGGACGCCGAGTTCGAGGAAGTCGACCCGAAGAAGAAGAAGCCCTCGTAACAGGGCGAGGTCTCCGGATCGGCCACCGTTCCCGGCGCGCCCGGCTTCCGAAAGGGGGTCGGGCGTTGCCTTGTTGAAACAATGTCGCTGAACACGCTGCCCCACGGGCCCAGGCCCGACCGGGGCAGCCAGCGTGAGGACTTGGGGCCCCATGGCCAAGCGCGACTACTACGAGGTCCTGGGCACGGCCCGGGACGCGAGCGAGGAGGACCTGAAGAAGGCCTACCGCAAGCTCGCCATGCAGTACCACCCCGACCGCAACCAGGGGGACAAGAGCGCCGAGGCCAAGTTCAAGGAATTGAACGAGGCCTATGACGTGCTGAAGGATGCCGAGAAGCGCGCGGCCTATGACCGCTACGGCCATGCCGCCTTCGAACAGGGCGGCGGCGGGCCCGGCGGCTTCGGCGGCGGCGGTGCGGGCGGCAATCCCTTCGGCGGCGCCTTCGAGGACATCTTCGAGGAGATGTTCGGCGGCCTCGGCGGCCGTGGCCGTGGCGGGCGTGGCCCGGTGGGCCGCGGCGCCGACCTGCGCCAGCAGGTGGAAGTGACGATGGAGGAGGCCTTCGCGGGGGCGAAGAAGACCATCCGCGTCCCCTCCTCCGTCGTCTGCGAAGCCTGCAAGGGCACCGGCAGCGAAGGCCCCGCCGCACAGGCCGCCCAGACCTGCCCGACCTGCCAGGGGGCGGGCAAGGTGCGCGCGCAGCAGGGCTTCTTCCTGATCGAACGCACCTGCCCGACCTGCTCGGGCAGCGGGCGCATCATCAAGAACCCCTGCAAGGTCTGCGCCGGCCAGGGCCGCACGCAGCGCGACCGCACGCTGGCCGTGACCATCCCGGCAGGCGTGGAGGACGGCACGCGCATCCGCCTGTCCGGCGAGGGTGAGGCCGGGCTGAGGGGCGCGCCGGCGGGCGACCTCTATGTCGATGTCGGCGTGAAGTCGCACCCGATCTTCCAGCGGGACGGCGCCAACATCTTCGTCCGTGTGCCGCTGCGGATGACGCAGGCGGCGCTCGGCGGGGGTGTCGAAGTCCCCGTCATCGATGGTGGCCGCGCCCGCGTGACCATCCCGGCCGGCACCCAGACGGGCGACCAGTTCCGGCTGCGGGGCAAGGGCTTCTCCGTCCTGCGCTCCGCCGCGCGGGGGGACATGTATGTCCAGGTCGCGGTGGAGACGCCGCAGAACCTCTCGAAGCGGCAGCAGGAGCTGCTCGCGGAATTCGAGAAGGAATGCGAGAAGACCGGCCGGTCCAGCCCGGAATCGGAGGGTTTCTTCGCCAAGGTGAAGGAGTTCTGGGACGGGCTGAAATAGCCCGCTCTCTGACACCTGCGTGACCGGCAGGCACCGCCGCAACCCCGGCGGTGCCGCCCCGTTGAGCCCGTGACCGTCGCATCCCCCCATCGGCGGTCCAGGCAGGCGGCGGCGCGGTTCCAGGTCCCACCCGCGCCGCCGCCCGCCCCCCTCACGACCTCCGACGACATCGCAGGAACCGCATTCAGGTGCTTGACCCGGCACCCTGGATTGCGGAAGGGATCGGGCATGCGCTTTGCCCGTCCCGCGATCCTGTCGGTGCTGCTGGTCGCCCTCTCCGGGGGTGCCGCGCTGCCGCAATCCAGCATCGCGCCGTCCCAGGGGACGCTGCCGCCACCCCGGCCGGTTCAGGCGACGCCACCGGCCGCCAGCCCGCCCGCCGCGACTGCGCCAAGCCAGCCGCGCCCGGCCCAGCAGGGGCAGACCCCCGCGCGACCGGCCCAGCAAGCCACGCCGCCCAGGCCGCCGCAGCAGGGCGCCACGCCGCCGCGGCCCCAGGGCCAGCAGGGCAGCCAGGCGCAGCGTCCCGGCCAGCCACCGACCGTCGGGCGCAACCCGCAGCAGCCGAATCGCCGCCCCCCCGCCGCCGCCGCCGCCGCGGGGGCAGCGGCCGGGGCTGCGGCCGCCGGCGCCGCCGCCGCGACCAGCCGCGCGCCGGAACCGGCACAGCCGCCGCCCCCGCCCGTGCCCTCCACCGGCTCCGTCACCGGCCTCGCCCTGCCCCGCTTCGCCGCGCTGCGGTCGGACGAGGTCAACATGCGGGTCGGGCCCTCCACCAGCTATCCGATCGAATGGACCTTCCAGCGCCGCGACCTGCCCGTGCAGATCGTGGGCGAGTTCCAGCTCTGGCGCCGCATCCGGGATGCGGAGGGTGCGGAGGGCTGGGTGCATTCCTCGACGCTCGCGGGGCGCCGGACCGTGCTGATCCGCCCGCCCGCCACGGCGCAGGAAGTGACGCTGCGGCGCCGGCCGGAGGATGGCGGCGTCGCCGTCGCGCGGCTCCGCCCCGGCGTCATCGGCCGCGTCAGGGAATGCGAGGCCGGCAATGCCTGGTGCGAGGTGCAGGTGGCCGGGCATCGCGGCTTCCTGAAGCGCGCCGAGATCTGGGGCGTCGGCCCGGATGAAGAGGTGAAGTGACGCGCCACGCCGTGGCATCGCGCCGCGGATTGCGCATAGGATGGGCGCATGACGGACGAAATACCGCCCCCCGCTTTGCCCGTTTCGCCGCCACCGGCGACCCATGACCTCGGCGGCGCGCCCCGCTTCCGCTGCACGGCCGTCGAGCCGGATGACGAGGCGCCGCCCGATGAGTTCGGCAAGCGCGTCGATGCGCTGCGCCAGATCCTCGGCCGCAGCGGGCTGATGACGGTGGATGAGATGCGCCGCTGCATCGAGGCGATCCCGGAGCCGGAATACCACGCGCTCGGCTATTACGAGCGCTGGCTGCGGGCGATCTCGGCGCTGATGGTGGAAAAGGGCGTGGTGCCCGCGGAGAGCCTGCGATGACCGGAGCCTTCGAAGCTGGGCAGCGCGTCCGCGTGAAGCTGGATTTCCCGGAGCTGCGCGGCCCCTGCCACATCCGCACCCCGCATTACCTGCGCGGGCGCGAAGGTGTCGTGGAACGCCCCCTCGGCGCCTATCCGAACCCCGAGGACTTGGCCTTCGCCCGGCCGGCGCCGCGCATCCCGCTCTACCACGTGCGCTTCGACCAGCCCTCCCTCTGGAACGAGGGCGCGGCGGGGGACACGGTGCTGGTCGAGCTCTACGAGCATTGGCTGGAGGGCACGGCCTGATGGCCCATGCCCCCTCCGCGGAGAGCGTCGCGCTGCTCGACCGCTTCGTCGCCGCCCTGGTCGCCAAGGGCGTGCTGACGGAAGACCAGATCACGACCCAGATCGCGAGCACGGACCGCGCGAGCCCCGAGATCGGCGCGCGGATGGTGGCGCGCGCCTGGACCGATCCCGAGTACCGCGCCCTGCTGCTGCGCGACGGCGGCCAGGCGGCGGAGGCGATGGGCGTCTCCATGGCCGGCGCGCCGCCGCTCGGCGTGCTGGAGGATACGGACAAGGTCCATCACCTCGTCGTCTGCACGCTCTGCTCCTGCTACCCGCGCGCCGTGCTGGGCTATCCGCCGCACTGGTACAAATCGGCCGCCTATCGCGCGCGGGCGGTGCGGGAACCCCGCGCCGTGCTGGCGGAATGGGGCACCACGCTGCCGGATGGCGTCGCGGTGAAGGTGGTGGACAGCACGGCGGATTACCGCTGGATGGTGCTGCCGCAGCGGCCCGCGGGGACCGAGGGCTGGGACGCGGCGCGGCTCGCCTCCATCGTCACACGGGATGCGCTGGTGGGAGTCGCGCTGCCGCGCGCGGGGCAATGATGCTGCCGCGCGCCGGCGGGTGATCCGCCGGGCGATCCTGGACGACATTCCCGCGCTGATGCGCATCCGCCTCGCGGTGCGGGAGAACACCTTCAACCCGGCGCGGGTCTCGCCGGCGGATGTGGTGTGGTTCGTCGAGCAGGCGCCGGTCTGGGTGTGGGAGGAAGCAGGCGCGATGCGCGGCTTCTCCGCCGGGGATCCCCGGGACGGCTCGATCTGGGCGCTGTTCGTCGAGCCGGGGTTCGAGGGGCGCGGCATCGGAAGCGCGCTGCTGGCCCGCGCCTGCGCCAGCCTGGCGGAAGCGGGCCATGCGACCGCGACGCTCGACACCGACCCCGGCACCCGCGCCGCCGAATTCTACCGGCGGCAGGGATGGGTCGAAGGCGGGCGGGATGCGGCGGGGGCGCTGCTGTTCAGCCGCGCCCTCGTCACGGGGTCGTAGGGCCGCGCAGCCGCTCCCGCTTTCGCGCGTTGCAGCGCGAAAGCCAGGGCATTCCGCCCCATGGCCGGGAAGCCCTGCATGCCAGACCTGACCAACCACCCGACGATGCTCGCCTGGGCGCCACGGATGCTCTCCGTGCTGCGCATCATGGCGGGGCTGCTGTTCCTCGCGCATGGCACGCAGAAGATCCTGGGCTTTCCGCCCATGGCCGGCGGCGCGCCGTTGCCGGATGCGATGACCTTGTCCTGGGTGGCGGGGGTGCTGGAACTGGGGCTGGGCGCGCTGCTGGTGCTGGGCCTGCTGACGCGCCCCGCGGCCTTCATCGCCTCCGGCGAGATGGCGGCGGCCTATTTCATCGGCCATGCGCCGCGCAACTTCTTCCCCGTGCTGAACGGCGGCGATGCCGCGATCCTCTACTGTTTCGTCTTCCTCTACATCACCTTCGCCGGGCCTGGCCCGTGGAGCCTGGACGCGTTGCGGCGGCGAAGCGCGTAGCTCAGCGCGGCACGACGGCCAGCACCACCGGCAGGCCGAAGCGCCGCCACCACAGCGGCCAGCGCAGCAGGCGGATGCGATCCTCCACCGTCTGCGTTTCCCACAAGCCGCAGAAGTCGCGCTCATAGCCTGCAAGCCGGACGGCCTGGCAGGCGACAGGCCCGCCATCGAGGTTCAGCGCGATGGCGAGGTCGAGCGGCGCTTCGCGCAGGAAGTCCGCGAAACGCCGCAGCGAGAAGAAGGCATCGGCGGTGGTGCCGATGAGGATGCGGCCGTCGCGGTCCTGGCCCAGGAAGCTGCGATTGGCGAGCCAGCGCGCATCGCCGGCCGCGCGGCTGCTGCCATCGGGCGCCAGCAGCAGGGGCCAGGAGACGACGCCATCCCGCGCGCCGGCCAGCGCCGCCCGCCAATCCTGGCCGCGGAGGTCGAGGAGGCGCGTGCCGGAAGCGTCGCTGACCACGGCGCCATGGCGTGCCTCATAGGTGGCGGGGCCGAGGCGCTGTCCGTCGCTGACCATCGGCGTGTCGGGATCGCCGTAGCGATCGTAGAAGCTGCCATTGACGACGAGCACGGCGCCCAGCGCCCGCCGCCAGTCCCGGAGGTCGCGGTTGCCGGCGGGCGCGCCGCGCGCGATGAGGCGGAAATGGCGCGGATCGATGCGCGTCAGCAGCAGGCGATCGACTTCCGCCTCCCCGGCCAGCACCGGCATCTCCGCCACCTCGAAGCCCTCGGCCAGGCTGCGCCAGGCGATGGGGCCCGCGCGCACCGCCGGGACGGGATCGCGCAGCGCCAGCCGCATGGCGGGCGAGAGGCGCGCATCATCCCGCGTGACATCGACCCAGTAGCTGCCGCCCCGCCGCAGCACGATGGTGACGCCGTAGAGCCCCGCCTGCGCATAGGCCCAGCCGAGCCCGGCCAGGATCGCAAGCAGCGCGAGACTCCCCAGCCAGGCGAGGCGGCGCCTCACGCCATCGCCGCCTTGCCCCGCATGCCTTGCGCGCGGATCAGCAGGGTGGTGACGATGATGAGGTTCACCAGGTTCCAGGCGACGCCGTTGAGGAAGGCGGCGGCGTAGCTGCCGGTCAGGTCGAAGATCAGGCCGGAGACCCAGCCGCCGATCGCCATGCCCGCCAGCGTCGCCATCAGCACGATGCCGACGCGCGTGCCGGCCTCCCGCGCCGGGAAATACTCCCGCACGATGATGGCGTAGGATGGCACGATGCCGCCCTGGAACAGGCCGAACAGCGCGGAAATCACATACAGCGACACCAGGCTGTCGAAGCCGAGGTAGAGCACCAGCGCCGCGCCCTGCAGCAGCGATCCCAGCAGCAGCGTCCGCAGGCCGCCGATGCGGTCGGCGATGAAGCCGGAGGCGATGCGGGAGACGATGCCGAAGGCGAGCATGAGGGAGAGCATCTCCGTCCCCCGCGCCACGCCATAGCCGAGGTCCCCGCAATAGGCGACGATATGGACCTGCGGCATGGCCATGGCGATGCAGCAGCCGATGCCCGCGAAGCCCAGCACGCCCGTCAGCATATTCTTCGACATGCCGAGCGGACGGTCCACGCGCTGCGGCGGCGCGCCGGCGACGGCTGGCGCCACCCTCGCCACCGGCGGCCGCGCGCGCAGCATCAGCGCGATCAGCGGCATGGTCGCCAGCACGATGCAGCCGACGACGATATGCGCCACGCGCCAGCCCCAGCTGCCGATCAGCACCGTCAGCAACGGCGGCCAGACGACGCCCGCGAGGTAGTTGCCCGATGCCGCCAGCGCCACGGCGATGCCGCGGCGGCGCATGAACCACATCGACGCATCGGCCATCAGCGGGCCGAAGCTGGCGGAGGAGCCCAGCGCCCCGATCAGCACGCCCTGCACCAGGGCGAAGACCAGCAGGCTCGGCGCCAGGCCCGCCAGGATGTAGCCGAGCCCCATGACGCAGGAGGCGATCATCACGGGCCACATCGCGCCGAAGCGGTCCGACATGCGCCCCATCAGGATACCGCCGAGGGCGAAGCCCACCATGGTCAGCGTGTAGGGGAGCGACGCATCGGCGCGGGTCGCCTGGAATTCCGCCTGCACGAAGGGCAGCGCGACCACCACGGACCACATGCCCGCCCCGCCCAGCGTGGACAGCGCCATGATGGCGGAGAGCCGGATCCAGCTCTGCCGGCTGTCGAGATGCGTCACGCGCCGGGTCCGAAGGTGACGAAGGTGGAGAGCGGCTCCCGTTCCGTCACCAGCGCGTTGGTGGGCTCATCCGCATCGGCGATGCCGATCGACATGCCGCAGACCAGCGCCTGGTCATCCGGGATGCCGAGATGGGCGCGCACCACGTCGTGGTGGTCGCAGAAGGCGGCCTGGGCGCAGGTGTCGAGGCCCTCGGCGCGGGCCGCCAGCATGATGGACTGGAGGAACATCCCGTAGTCGAGCCAGGAGCCCTGTTCCATGTCGCGGTCGATGGAGAAGAAGAGGCCGACGGGCGCGCCGAAGAAGTCGAAGTTGCGGGCGCGCTGCGCATGGGCGGCCTGCGTGTCGCCGCGGCCGATGCCGGCGAGTTTGTAGAGCCCGAAGCCGCAGGCGCGGCGGCGCGCCAGGTAGGGTTCGCGCCAGACCCGTGGATAGTAGTGGTAGTCGCGTTCGACCTTGGCGCCGGCATCGTGCGCGGCGCGCAGCGCGCGGGAGAGGGCGGCCTTCTCCTCGCCTACCGTGACGCGCACGCGCCAGGGCTGGATGTTGGAGCCTGAGGGCGCGCGGGATGCCGCGCCAAGGATTTTTTCCAGTGTCGCGCGCGGGATGGGGTCTGGCCGGAAGCCGCGGATGCTGCGGCGCGTGGCCAGGGCCTCGAACACGTCCATGGTTTTTGGCGCTGCTCCCGCTTGCTTGCTTTGAGTTTGTCGCGCCCGGTGAGTTGGCGCAAATCGATGGCGGGGTCCGGGGGGCGCCACGCCCCCCGGCGGAGCACGAGGCGGAGCCTCGTTCTGTTCATGCCCTCAAGCGCCGGGCGCGGCCTCCGGCCGCTTGGCTCGCCGGACTTCCGGCGGGCCGCATTCGCGGCCTCGGCCGCCAAAGGCGGCCGCAGGTCACTCCATCGTGCCGTTGGAGTCACCCGATCTGTTCGGCGATCGCTTCCGCCACGCCCTTCGTCCCCACGCCCCCGAATTCCGCGCTGCGGAGCCCTTTCGCGAAGGCCGCATCGACCGCGCCTTCCATCTCGGTCGCCGCATCCGCGAATCCCTGCCCCACGCCACGCATCGCCAGCCAGTCCAGCATCAGCGCGGCGGACAGGATCGCCGCCGTCGGGTTGGCGATGCCCTTGCCCGCGATGTCGGGACCCGTGCCGTGGCTGGGTTGGAAGACCGCGTGGGTGTCACCGATATCGGCGGAGGGGGCGTAGCCCATGCCGCCGATGAGGCCGGCGCCGAGGTCGGAGAGGATGTCGCCGAACATGTTCTCGGTCGGCAGCACGTCGAAGTCCCACGGCTTGCGGATCATGTCGAGCGCCATGGCATCGACGTAGTGCGCATCGGCGGGGACGCCGGGGAACTCCGCGGCGATCTCGAGGAAGACCTTCCGCATGAAGGCCATGGAGGTGAAGACGTTGGCCTTGTCCACCAGCGTCACGCGCTGCGGGCGCCCAAGCCGCGCGGCGCGCCGCTCCGCCAGGCGGAAGGCGAAGCGGGAGAGGCGTTCGGTGGTGGCGCGGGTGATGAGCATGGTGTCGCGCGCCTCGGCATCGTCGGTCACGGTGCCGCGGCCGCGGGCGTAGAAGAGTCCTTCCGTGCTCTCCCGCAGGATCACCAGGTCGATGTCCTTGGCGCGCGGGTCGGAGAGCGGCAGCGGCACGCCGGGGATGGCGCGGATCGGGCGCACGCCGGCGTAGAGGCCGAGGCGGAAGCGGAGGTCGAGCTGGGGCGCGATCTCCGTGCCGTCCTCGTAGCGGATGCCGGGCCAGCCCATGGCGCCGAGCAGGATGGCGTCGGCGGCTTTCGCGCGCTCGAAGGTCTCCTCCGACATCGCGGTGCCGCTGCGCTGATAGGCGAAGGCGCCGGCGTCCAGCGTTTCCGTCGCGATGCCGATGGCGTGGCGGCGGGCCAGCTTCTCCAGCACGAAGGTGGCGGCTTCCGTCACTTCCGTGCCGATGCCGTCGCCAGGCAGAAGGGCGATGCGGACGCTGTTGCTGGGGGTGGCCATGGCGGGGTTTCCTGGGTGCTTTGCGCCATAACGGCATGGCGGCGGCACGGCGCCAAGCCCGGCTAGCGTTAACGAATGCAGCCGGAAGATGCATTCGTTAACGCAATAATCGCCTTCCGGTTGGGGTCGCCTTAAGCGTATCTTGAGGAATGGCCCGCCGCCCGCCCGTCTTCTCCATCGCCATGGCGCTGACCCTGGTGCCCTCGCCCGTGATGGCGCAGGCGGCGGATGCGCGGCCTTCCGGCGGCCAGGTGGTGGCCGGGCAGGCCAGCATCGGCCAGACCGCGACCCGCACCCAGGTGAACCAGGCCAGCGACCGCGCGGTGATCGAATGGCAGCGCTTCGATGTCGGCGCGCAGCACCAGGTGGATATCCGCCAACCCGCCGCGTCATCCTTCTCCCTGCAACGGGTGACGGGGGGCGATCCTTCCGCCATCGCGGGGCGCATCACCTCGAATGGCGGCGTCGCGCTGGTGAACCCCGCGGGCGTGGTGTTCCACCAGGGCGCGCAGGTGGATGTGGCGGCGCTGATCGCGACGACCTCCGACATCACCAACCAGAACTTCATGGCCGGGCGGATGGTCTTCGATGGCCAGCCGCGTCCCGGCGCGCGGGTGGAGAATCGGGGCACCGTCACCGTCGCGGATCGCGGCCTGGCGGCGCTGGTGGCGCCCTCCGTCGCCAATTCCGGCACGATTCGCGCGCGGCTGGGCCGTGTCGCGCTGGCGGGCGGGGAGGCCTTCGCCCTGGACCTCGCGGGCGATGGCCTGCTGTCGCTCGACGTCACGCGCCAGGTCCAGGCGGCGCCCGGCGGCGCCACTGCGCTGGTGACGCAGGCCGGCACGATCGAGGCGCAGGGCGGCAGCGTGCTGCTCACCGCCTCCGCCGCGTCCAACGTGATCGAGACGCTGGTCCAGGCCAGCGGCAGCACCACCGCATCCCAGGTCGCCCTGCGCGGCCAGGGCGGCGGCGTCACCATCACCGGCGACGTCGCCGCGCCGCGCGGCGTGGTGGAGGCGACGGCCTCGGGCACCGTCCGCGTCGCCTCCGGCGCGCGGATCACCGCCGAGGCCGGGCGCGTCGCCATCGGTGCGGGGGCGGAAAGCCGGCCGGGGGCACCGCGCCGCCTCGCCGGCCGCACCGTCGTGGAGCAGGGCGCGCGCATCTCCGCCGATGGCGGCGGCAGCATCCTGGTGCATGGCGAGGGGCGCACGGAGATGCGCGGCGCCCTCTCCGCCACCGGCGGGGAGATCGAGGTGTCGTCGCGCGGCGCGCTGGCGCTGGACGGCGCGATGGCGGCGGATCGCGTGCTGGTCGATCCCGTCACGCTGCGGGTCGTCTCCACGCTGTCGGGCGCCACCGAACCGGCGGAGATCACCGCGGCCGCCGTCAATGCCACGACGGGCGCGCTCACCCTGCAGGCGGAGGCCGCCATCACGGTGGAGGCCGCGATCAACAAGCCCAGCGGGCCGCTGACGCTGGAGACAACGAACGCCAGCGCGGCCGCCGGCGACGGCATCACCATTCTCCGCCCCGTGACCGTGGCCGGCGACCTGGTGCTGCGGAGCGCCGGCGACATCGCCCAGGCCGGCGCCGCCGCCCTGCTGAATGTCGGCACGCTGGAGGCACGGAGCAGCGCCGGGCAGGTGCGGCTCGAAGCCGCGGGCAACGCCATCCGCGCGCTGGCCGGCGGCGCTGCCGCCACGCGCCTCGGCATCGCCACCACCACCGCGCTCGCGGTCGATGGCGCCGTGACGGCGCCGGAGGTCGCGCTGGCGACAAGCGAATCGCTCACCCTGCGCGCTCCGCTCCTCGCCACCACCAGCCTCGACCTCAACGCCGATCGCGGCGTGACGCAGGCGGCGACGGGGGCCGGCATCACGACCGGCCTGCTGCGCCTCCAGGCGCCGCTCGGCGCGGTCGCGCTGACGGGGGCGGGCAACGGCATCACCACGCTCGGCGACGCGACGGTGCCGGCCGGCCTCTCGCTGGTGAATGGCGGCGCGCTGAACATCGCGGGCAGCGTCAGCGGCGGGCGTCTGTCCTTCACCACGCTCGCGGGCGACCTGACGCAGGACCCCGCCGCATCACGGATCGTCGCCGATGAACTCCAGGCGGTGGCGGAGCAGGGCTCCGTGCTCTTCGACGGCACACTGAACAGCATCCCCCTGCTCTTCGGCCGCGCGCGGGACAGCTTCGTGGTGGATGCCGGCGGCGCCGTGCTGCTGGCCGCGCCGGTCACCGCGACCGATGTGGAGATCCGCGCCGTGGGCGAGATCGCGCAGGATATCGGCGCGCCGGTCACCGCCACGCGGCTGCGGCTGAACGCGACGGGCGGCGCCATCACGCTCGATGACCCCGCGAACCGGATCGCGGCGCTGGGCGATGTCGCGGCGGGCGGCGCCCTCATCCTCGCCACCGCCGATGCGCTCTCGATCGAGGGCGCGCTCTCCGGCACCAGCGTCGGGCTGACCGCTGGCGGCGCCATCACGACGAATGGCGGCCACGTCGCGACGCCGCTGCTCACCGTCACCTCCACCGGCGGCCAGGTCAGGCTGGATGCCGCGGCGAATGCGATCGAGGCGCTGGGCGCCTCCGGCGCCGCCACCGACTTCACGCTGGTCAATGCCGGCGCGTTGCGCGTGGCGGGCGCGGTCGATGCGGGCACGGCGCTGCGGCTGACGGCGCAGAGCCTGGCGGTGGAGGCGCCGCTGGCCGCGCCGCTGGTGGTGCTGCGGGCGGAATCGGGCGACGTGACGCAGACCGCCGCGGGCGGCATCAGCGCGCCGCGCCTGCTGGCGGAAAGCCCGCTCGGCAATGTCCGCCTCGCCACCGCCAGCAACGGCATCGCGGCCTTCGGCGGCAGCGCCGCCTTCGAATGGGAGGTCGCGGCGGCGGGCAGCGCGGCGCCCGACGCCACGGCCGGCATCGTGGCGCCGCAGGTGCGGATGACCGTGGGCAGCGACCTGGTGCAGGACGGGGCCGCGGCCGGCATCCAGGCCGATCGCATCACCGTCTCCGCCGGCGGGCGGGTCGATCTGCGGGCGGCGGCGAATGCGATCCGGGAACTGGGGGCCATCACCGCACCGGGGGGCCTCTCCCTCTCCACCACCACCGACCTGACGCTCGCGCTGCCGCTCGCCCTGCCCTCCGCGACGCTCACTGCCGCCGGCGGCATCACGCAGCTGACCGGCGCGCCGCTGGCGGCCGATGTCGTGCGGCTGGACGGCGGCACGGGCGACGTGACGCTGCCGGAAGGCGCCAATGCCATCGCGCGGGTCGCTTCCGGCCAGGCCGGCGGCGTTTTCCGCCTCTCCACCGCCGGCGCGCTGGCGATCGAGGGCGCGGTCACCGCCGGCACGCGGATCGAGTTGCAGGCGGGCAGCGACATCAGCCAGGCCGGCACCGGGGCGGGGCTTTCGGCGCCGCTGCTCGGCGTGGTGTCGCTGGGCGGCAACGTCGCGCTGACCGGCGCGGGCAACCGCGTGCCGGCGCTGGGCTACAGCGCGGCGGCGGGCAATTTCACCCTGGCGCAGGAGGGCAGCGCGGCGCTCCGCCTGACGGGCCTGCTGGTCGCGCCCCTCGTCACGCTGCGGACGGAAGCGGGGGTGGAGGATGCCAGCGGCGGCGGGCTGCGCGCGGGCATGCTGGTGCTGGACACCACCGGGGCGGTGCGCCTCGACGCCGCCGGGCAGCACCTGCTGGATGCGGTGGCGGGCCGCGCCGGCAGCCTGGCGCTGACGGTGGAGGGCGCGCTCTCCGTCGCCGATCCGCTGGCGGTGACGGGCGCGGCCGCGCTCTCCGCCACCGCGATCTCGCTGGATGCGGGCATGGCGGCGGGCAGCGCGGCGCTGGTGGCGCGGGCGGGCGACGTGACCCAGGCGGCGACGGGGGCGGGGCTTTCGACCGGCAGCCTTTCCGTCCAGGCCAGCGGCGCCGTGGCGCTGGAAGGCGCGGGCAATGCCGTGACGCGGCTCACCGCCGGCAGCGCCGGGGCGGCCTTCGCGCTGGCCGATGCGGGGGCGCTGACGGTTGCGGGCGGCGTTTCCGGCACCGATGTCGTGCTGCGCGCCGCGGGGACCATGACGCTGGCGGGCGCCAGCCTGGCGGCGGATCGCGCCGTGCTGCTGGGCGTGCCGGGGGGACTCACCTCCACCTCCACGAGCCGGCTGCAGGCGCGGGACCCGCTGCTGCTGCCGGTGATGATCGTGGATACGCGGCGGGCAGGCGGGCTGACCGCCATTCCCGCCGGCGTCGCGGCCGACCTGCCCGGCCTGCCGGCGGCGGCGCAGGCGACGCAGCTCTCCACCTTCGGCGCGCCCTCGGCGGCCGCGGCCGGCCCGGCGGTGTTCGACCTGGTGGTGGGGTCGTCCCCCCTCTTCCTGCTGCTCGATGCCGGCAGCGCGCTGGGGGTGCTGGAGGCCGGGCGGCTCGGCGTGCTGGGCAGTGGCGGCTCCGCCTTCATCGTCGGCACGCTGGGCGGCGCGGGGGGCGGCACCGCCGCGCAATCCGTGGCGGTGGCCGCCACCGGCAGCAGCTACCTCTTCAACAGCTGCGTCATGGGGGCGGCACTCTGCGGCGGGCAGGAGGTGACGCCGGAAGTGCCGGACCCCGGCGTGCCCGTGACGCCGCCCGTCGTGGTGGTCCCGGAAATCCCGACGCCCAGCGGCCCGACGCTGTCCGGCTCGCTGGTCCTGCTGCCCGGCGCCAGCATCGCGCCCCGGCTGCTGGCCGCGGATCTCCGCGCCGGCAGCCCGGACGGGCCGCCGGAATGGCTGCTGCTGTCACCCTGGCGGCGCGAGGAGGACCCCTGACCCGCCCAGCGCCGGCAGATCCTGCACCCGCGGCAGCGCGGCGGGCCGCAGCGTGATGCTGCCATCCGGGTTGGGCTGCGCCGTGACGGGGCCGAGGCGGCTCAGCGCCTCCAGCGCCGCCGCCAGCCGCGCCTCGTCCAGCGGGGCCTGAGCGCCAGGCAACGGCTCCGCCGAAGGCTGGCCGCGCATCAGGTTGGCGGCGACGCGGGCGGGGTCGAGGTCCGGCGCCGCGCGCATCGCCTCCAGCAGCGCGGCCGCGGCGGCCGGTGCGGTCGCCAGCAGCGCGGCATGGATCTGGTCGCGCCGGGCGTCCGGCGGCAGCGGCGCCTGGACGGCCCGCGCGGCGGCGATCCGCCTGGCCGTCGCCGCCAGGTCAGCGGCCAGGACGGCGTGGCGACGGCTGGCCAGCAGGGCGCGCGTCGCCGTCTCATCGAGCCCCGCGGCCGCCGCGGCGAAGACCGGGTCATGCGCGCGCCGCGCCGCGATCTCCCGCCGCTCCGCCTCCGTCTCCGGCCGGGATGCCGCATCCAGCAGCAGTCGCGCGACCAGGGGCGCGGGCGCATCCGGCAGCGGCGCCGCGCGCACCGGCGCGGGCACGATCGCCAGGCTCCGCGGCGGGGGAGAGGGCGGACGCGGCTTCGGGAAGATCACGGCCTGGACCCAGAGGCAGGCGGCCAGCGGCAGCGTGCCGATGGCGATATGCGCGGGCAGGCCGATCTTCGGCACCGCCGCGCTGAAGACCAGGAAGCAGCCCAGACCGAGCAGCACCGCCCCCGCCCAGAGCCCGGCCAGGGCGGCAAGGCGGGCAGGCGGCAGGGGCGCGGGCTTCGCGCGGCGGCCCAGCATCAAGGCGGGCGATCCAGGCAGGCTCAGCGCAGGTTCATCAGCCCCTCGAAGAGGCCGCGCAGCATGCCGGCGCCCTCGGTCAGGCCTTCCACCCGCAAGGGCCGGCCCTCCGCCGTGCCCGTCGCGGTGGCGAAGCCGGCGCGGTCCTGCGCCAGCTCCGCGGCGGAGAGCCTTCCATCCCCGTCATAGTCCAGGCTTTCCAGCAGGGCGCGCCCGGCCAGGATGCCGGCGACGGCGCCGGCCCCGACCGCGGCGGCGATGACGTCCTGCGTGCCGCCTTCCTGCACCGCGCCCAGCCAGGCGGCGCCACGGGCGAGCCGCGCGATCTCCGCCGTGGTCAGCAGCCCGTCGCCGCTGACATCGGCCTGGGCGACGATCGCCTGGGCGCAGACGCCGGGGGTTCCGCTGGCGCAGCCGGCTTCGAGGTTCTCGATGATGGAGAGGAAGGCAGCGCCTTCGCCATGCAGCGCGGCCAGCACGGGGGGCGGCGCCGGGCAGCGGCGCCAGGCGGCGACGGGGGTCTCGCCCGGCAGCCGGTCGTCGCGCAGCTTGGCGTCGGGCTCGGCCGTCTCCAGCGAATCACCGGCATTGCGCAGCAGGATGCGCGGCGCCTCGGCGCCGGTGGCGGTGCCGATGGTCCAGCTTTCCGTGGCGCGCGTCGCCGCCAGGCGGAACAGGCGGGCAGGCGCCTCGGCCTCCACCCGCGCGACGCTGCGGGCCGTGACCAGCAGCATCCCGCGGGGGTCGGCGCAGTCACCGGCGAACCAGGCGCCGCGCTGCGCATCCGGCAGCACCGCGGCGGGTTGTGCCGCCAGCGGCGGGATCGCGGCCAGCGACAGGGTGGCGGCGCCGATCAGGCGCCGGGTCCAGGCAGGCATCATCGCACCTCGATCTCCTCGCCGCGGCAGAGATCGATGCCGGGTCGCGACACTTCCCGCCCATCGCGGAACACCACCACCAGGTCGCCGGTGCAGACGCCGCCCTCCAGCCCCGGCAGGTCCACCGCATCGCCGACCGGCACCACATCGGCGCCGAGGCGATCCGTCCCGCGCGGCGCGCCCGGCGCGCCGGCATAGACCTCCACCACCGGCAGGGGCCCGGCATTGCGGAGACGGAAGCTGCCCGGGGAGGGTGTCGGCGTCGTGGCCGGCGCCGGCGTCTCCTCGATCCGCTGCACCACCCAGCCGGGGGCAAGCACGATGCGCGGCTGTTCGCAGATATTGACCTCCCGCGCTTCCTCCGCCCCGCCATTGGGGAAGACAATGCGGATGTCGGCCTCGCAGCCGCCCTCCATCTGCACCACCGTCTCCTGCCCCTGCGGCAGGGTGGCGGCGCCCAGCCGGTCCGGACCCCAGTCGCTGTCGCTGCTGGGGGAGACATAGACTTCCTGCACGGTGGCGAGGTGCCGGTTGACCAGCGCGACCGATTGCGTCGGCGGGCGCGGGATGCCGCTGCGGTCGAAGGCGACGGTCCGGTTGGCGCAGAGGTCGAGGCCCTGCTTCACCTCCTCCCGGTCATCGGCATAGACGGCGCGGAGATCGAAGGCGCAGTCCCGCGTGCGCATGCGCAGCCGGAAGGTCGCATTGGCGTCGATCACGCCGGCGCCGAGGCGATCCGGGCCCCAGGCATCCTCCGCGCGCGGTTCGGGCCGGGCGGGCGCCGCGTAGAGTTCGCGCAGCACCGTGTCGCTGCGGTTGGCGATCTCCGCCTCCAGCGTCGGCAGCGCGGGGTCGCCATAGATCAGGCGCTGGGTGCGGCAGATATCGACCCGGCGGCGCACATCCTCCGACCCGTCCTGGAAGATCGCGACGGTGTCCCAGGTGCAGTTCTGGATGCGGCCCAGGCGCAGCCGGAAGGTCGCGCCCTGCGGCACCGTGTCCCGCCCCAGCCGGTCCTGCCCGCGATCCTGGCTGTTGGGCGCGAAGAGGTAGAAATTCTGCAGGACGAGGTCGGTCTCGTTCTGCAGCGTGATCTCCCGGTTCGGCGCCTGCTGGGCGGGCTGCTGCTGGGCCATCGCGCCGCCCGCGATGGCAAGGCCGATCACCGCCAGGGCGCAAGCTCGCCTGATGGCTCGGATGGGTCGCATGTGTGGCCGGGCTCCCGCTGGTCCGCCCGACAATGCTCATGCGCCACGCCATACGCAAGCAAGCGTTTCTTTCCAGGCCGTTAACCAACCCTCGCCGTGTTGTCGGCGGGCTCCGGGCCTTCCAGGTCCTGCGCCTTCGGCCGCCAGATCGCATAGGCCAGCAGGATCAGCACCAGGAGCCCGCCGGCCAAAGCAGGGGCGCGCCAATCGCCGGTCATCAGCCGGTTCACCAGCAGGGACCCGCAGACCAGCGCGCCGAGCGCGGGGACGAATTGCGGCACCTCGAACCCGCCCGGCACCGGGCCGTCCCGCCGCTGCAGCGTGAGGAGCGCCAGGTTCACCACGGTGAAGACCGCCAGCAGCAGCAGCACGGTGGCGGCGGCGAGCTGGCCGATATTGCCGGCCAGCACCAGCGCCACCAGGATGGGCAGCAGCGCCAGCGTCGCGATGTGCGGCGTGCGGCGCGTGGGGTGGATGCGCGCGCAGGCCGCCGGCATCAGCCCCTGCCGCGCCATGCCGAGCAGCAGGCGCGACGCCGTGACGTAGTTCAGCAGCGCGGTGTTGGAGACCGCGAAGATGGTGATGGCGACATAGCCCCAGCCCGGGAACCAGGGCGCGGCGCGGGCCATCACCTCCGCCAGCGGGCCCGGCGCCGCCGCCAGTTCCCGCCAGGGCACGACGGAGACGGCGGTGATGGCGACGGCGATGTAGAGGGCGGTTGCCGCCAGCATGGCGGCGATGATGCCGATCGGCAGTGTCCGGCGCGGGTCCTTCGCCTCCTCCGCCACGTTCAGCGTGTCCTCGAAGCCGATGAAGGCGAAGAAGGTCAGGATGGCGCCGGTCATGAGGAAGGAGAGGCCGATGCCATCGGGGCTCGGCGTCTCGAACAGATCGGCGCTGCCCCAATAGGGTGCGCCGACGGCGATCACGAGCAGCAGGCCCGCCGCCTCCACCGCCGTGCAGACCAGGTTCATCCACATGCTTTCCTGGATGCCGCGCAGCACGACGCCCGCGATCAGCAGCAGGAAGCCCAGCGCCAGGATCAGCGGCGCCACCGCCTCCGCCCCCAGCAGCCGCAGCAGGTTCTCCGCCACCACGCGGGACTGGGTGGCGACGGAGGTGAGGCCGGAGGCCATGACCGCGAGGCCCACCACCCAGGTCAGCAGCGGCCGGGCGAAGGCGCGCTGGGTGACATAGGCCGCACCCCCCGCCCGCGGATGGCGGCTGCCGAGGGAGGCGTAGGAAAGCCCCGTCAGCAGCGCCGCCACCATGGCGACGATGAAGCCGAGCCAGACGGCGGAGCCGAGTTCGCCGGCCGCCCGCCCGACCAGGCCATAGATGCCCGCCCCCAGCATGCCGCCCAGCGTATAGGCGAAGAGCTGGACGGGCCCGATGCTGCGATGGAGCGCGGGCTCCGCGCCATCCGGTTGGGATGCGGGCATGGCGTTCGGTTCCTCCCGGCGGTGACACGGAAACAGGACGCACGGCAACCCCTCCGGTTGCGCGGAGGCGCGTCGGCGCCCGGCCACGGTGCCACCTTCCGGCGCGGACGACAGCCTTCTAAGGTGGATGGGAAAGCGCCATTCCTGGAGGAAACATGACCACCCGCCGCAGCCTGATCGCCGCCACCGCTGGCCTGCCGATGGCCACCCTCCTGCCCGGCGCGGCCCGCGCCCAGCAGCGCTTCAACAGCCTCTACGTCTTCGTCCCCGCCGGCCCCGGTGGCGGCTGGGACGGCCTGGGCCGTGCGATCGAGCAGGCGTCCCGTAGCGCGGGCCTGGTCAATTCCTTCCAGTTCGACAATGTCGGCGGCGCCGGCGGCACGGTGGGTCTGCCCCGCTTCGTTGGCCAGCGGCGTGGCCGCGGCGATGCCATCATGGTGGCGGGCGCCGTCATGGTCGGCGCCGTGCTGACCAACCGCACGCCGGTCGGCCTGAAGGACGTCACGCCGATCGCGCGCATGACGACGGAGCCCGGCGTGATCGTGGTGCCCGCCAGCAGCGACCTGCGGGACCTCGCGGGCTTCATGGCGGCGCTGCGGGCGAACCCCGGCGCGGTGTCGGTCGGCGGCGGCAGCGCAGGCGGCATCGATCACATCACGCTCGGCCTGCTGCTGAAGTCGCTCGGCAAGAATGCGCGGGAAGCCAGCTACGTCGCCTTCGCCGGCGGCGGCCCGGCCCAGGCGGCGATCCTCGGCGCGCAGGTCCGCGCCGGCATCTCCGGCGTGTCCGAGTTCGCGGAGCAGATCAAGGCGGGCCGCATGCGCGCGCTGGCCACGACCGGCGAGACGCGGAGCCTGGACGGCGTGCCGACGCTCAAGGAAAGCGGCATCGACATCGTCATCGGCAATTGGCGCGGCGTCTTCGGCGCGCCGGGGATCAACGCCACGCAGCGCCAGGCGCTGTCCGACTACATCGGCGCGCTGGTCGCAACCCCGCAGTGGAAGGAGATCGTGGCGCGCCAGGGCTGGGACGAGGCCTACCTCTCCGGCGCCGATTTCGAACGATTCCTGGCGCGCGACCAGGCGGATACCGAACAGGTGCTGCGCGACATCGGCCTGGTGACCTGACAACGGATAGGGCCGTGCCGCCGCCGCGGCATGGCGACTGATGGCAAGCGGAGGCCCTGGGCCGGATGCGTGATACCCAACGTTCGGACCTGGGGGCGGCGGTCTTCGTGCTGGTCCTCGGCCTCGTCGCCGCCTGGCAGGCCGCGGTCATCCCGACCACGCCGCTCTACGCCCAGGTGGGTCCCAAGGCGATCCCCTACCTCATCGCGGCGGGCCTCATCGCGCTCGGCATCGGGCTGGTCGCCGCGGCGCTGCGCGGCGGCTGGTCGCATGACCTGGAGGACATGCAGGGCGCGCCCCGCACCAACTGGCGGGCGCTGTCGCTGCTGCTGGCGGGGCTGCTGGCGAACATCGCGCTGATCGTGCCCTTCGGATTCACCGTCGCGGCGACGGTGCAGTTCACGCTGGTTGCCGCGGCCTTCGGCAGTACCGCCCATGCGCGCAACGTCGTCATCGCCTTCATCGTCTCGCTCGGCGCCTATGCGCTCTTCGTCAAGGCGCTCGGCGTCAACATCGGCGCCGGGGTGATCGAGGCGCTGGTCTTCGGGGATCCCGGCTGATGGAGACGCTCTCCGGCCTGGCCATGGGCTTCGGCCATGCGCTGACGCTCACCAATCTCGGCTGGGCGCTGCTCGGCTGCTTCCTCGGCACCGCGATCGGCGTGCTGCCGGGCATCGGCCCCGCGCTGACCATCGCGCTGCTGCTGCCCATCACCTTCAGCGTGCCGGCGACGGGCGCCTTCATCCTGTTCTGCGGCGTCTTCTACGGCGCCATGTATGGCGGCTCCACCACCTCCATCCTGCTGAACACGCCGGGCGAATCGGGGTCCATCATCACCTCCCTCGAAGGGGCGAAGATGGCGAAGAACGGGCGCGCGGGGCCGGCGCTGGCGACGGCCGCCATCGGCAGCTTCGTGGCCGGCACGGTGGGGACCATCGGCATCGCCTTCCTGGGCCCCGTCGTCGTCGAACTCGCGCTCAAGCTCGGCCCGGCCGAGTATTTCTGCCTGATGGTGCTCTGCTTCGTCACCGTCTCCGCGGTGCTCGGCGGCTCCGCGCTGCGGGGGCTCACCAGCCTCTTCTTCGGGCTGCTGCTGGGCCTGGTCGGCATCGACCTGCAGACCGGCCAGCCGCGGCTGACCTTCGGCATCCCCGAATTGCTGGATGGCGTGAACGTCGTGCTCGTCGCCGTCGCGCTCTTCGCGGTCGGGGAGACGCTGTACCTGGCGTGGCGCTACGTGGAGGGGAAGCAGGAGGTGCTGCCGGTCGGCAGCATCATGATGTCGAAGACCGACTGGAAGCGCAGCTTCTGGCCCTGGGTGCGCGGTGCCGGCATCGGCTTCCCCTTCGGCGTCATGCCGGCGGGCGGCACCGAGATGCCGACCATGCTGAGCTACTACATGGAACGGAAGCTCACGAAGCCGGAGCACCAGAAGGAATTCGGCACCACCGGCGCGATCGAGGGCGTGGCCGGGCCGGAGGCCGCGAACAACGCCGCGGCGGCGGGCATCCTGGTGCCGATGCTGACGCTGGGGCTGCCGACCAGCGCCACGGCCGCGATCATGCTCTCCGCCTTCCAATCCTATGGCATCCAGCCGGGGCCGCTGCTGTTCACCTCCCAGGCAGAACTGGTCTGGACGCTGATCGCCAGCCTCTTCATCGCCAATGTCATGCTGGTGGTGCTGAACCTGCCGCTGGTCGGGCTCTGGGCGCGGATCCTGACGATCCCGCAGCCGCAGCTCTATGCCGGCATCCTGGTCTTCGCGACCATCGGCACCTACGGCATCAGCAACTCCGTCGTGGATCTGTTCCTGCTGTACGGCATCGGCATCATCGCGATGTTCATGCGGCGCTTCGACTTCCCGGTGGCGCCGGTGGTCATCGGCATGATCCTGGGGCCGATGGCGGAGCAGGCGCTGCGCCAGGCCATGACGATCAGCCAGGGCGACTGGTCCGTCTTCGTGACGCGGCCGATCAGCCTGGCGATCCTGCTGGTGGCGGTGGCGGCGCTGGTGGGGCCGCGGCTCTACGGCGCCTGGGTGCGGCGGATGGCGGCGTAGTTTTTCGTTAGCGCGATCCGTAGCCTTCGGCTACGGATTGGCGATGGAAGCAACGCCGTCCCCCATCACGGAAGCGATCGCGGCCGCCGGCGGCGTCATGCGGCTGGCCGAGCGCCTCGGCCTCTCCCATCCTTCCGTGCTGCGCTGGCAGCGTAGCGGGAAGGTACCGGCGGAGCGCGTGGCGGCGGTGGAGGCCGCGACGGGCGTGCCGCGCCAGCGTCTCCGGCCGGACCTTTTCCCCGCCGGTGCCCCGACGACCTTCGACGAGGCACGCGCCCTCGGGCTCGACCCCGACCTCATCGCCGCGCAGGCGGTGGAGGACGCAGTCCGGGCCGAGAAGACGCGCCGCTGGCAGGAAGAGAACCGCGCGGCGATGGATTCCTGGAACGAGTGGACGGAGCGGAACGGGCTGCCACTCGCGAAATACCGGATGTTCTGAGGCGTGGCGCGCTTCGACCTCTATCGGCCGAAGGGGTCGGCGGCCTGGCTGCTCGATGTGCAGGCTGATTTCCTGGATCACCTCCGCACCCGGGTCGTCGTGCCACTCCTGCCGCCGGATGGGGTGCCGGCGCGGATCACGGACCTGCACCCCGCCTTCGAGGTCGAGGGGCAGCGGCTGCTCATGGCAACGCAGTTGATGGCCGCCGTGCCCCGCCGCGACCTCGGCCGGCCCGTCGGGAACCTCGCCCCCCACCGCGATGACATCACCCGCGCGCTGGACCTGCTGCTGACGGGGTTCTGAGGCGCCTCAAACCGGCGCCGCGCAGGCCTCCACGACCAGCGCCAGCATGTCATCCGCCACCTCCGCCGCGCGCTCCTCGCCCGCCCAGAGGTCGGCGCCGGGCACTTCCAGCCGCAGCGTGCCGAAGCCATGGACGGCGGACCAGGCGAGTGCCAGGCGGGCCCGCAGCGCCCGTCCCTCCAACCCCGGCGCGACAGCGGCCATGGCGGTGGCGAGCGGCGCCCAGGCGCCCCGCGCGGCCGCGCGCCATGCCTCGTCCGCCGTGTCGATCAGGTCGGTCCGGAACATCAGGCGGAAATGTGCGGGGTTCTCCCGCGCGAAGGCCAGGTAGCCGCGGCCCGTCGCCGCCAGCCGCGCACGGGCATCGGCGCTGGCCGGCAGGGCCGCCACCGCCGCCTCCATCGCGCGCGCCAGGCGTTCCGACTTCTCCACCGCGAAGGCCGTCAGCAGGCCCCGCTTGTCGCCGAAATGCGGCGCGGCGGCGGAGTGCGAAACGCCGGCGCGGCGGGCGCATTCGCGCAGGCTCACCGCCTCCGGCCCCGCCTCCAGCACGATTTCCGCCACGGCATCCAGCAGGGCGCGGCGCAGATCGCCGTGATGGTGCCGGCCGCGGGGCTTGGGGGTGACGGTCATGGCCGCGATCCTGCCGCGCGAGATCAAACTTGACAATGGTCAGTCGCCTGGGCGATCAAACTGACCATTGGACAGTCGGAGCCCCTGACCCGTGGAAACCTTTTTCTCGGCGGTGAACCTGATCGCCGTGGCAGGCTGGATCGGCCTGCTGGCGGCGCCGCGATCCCGCGCCGTCACCTGGTGGTTCGCGGGGCTCGCCGTGCCGGCGCTGCTGGCGGTGCTCTACCTGGTGCTGCTGGCCACCTACGCCCCGGGGGCGGAGGGCGGGTTCTCCTCCCTCGCCGGCGTGGCATCGCTGTTCAGCACGCCGGGCGTGCTGCTGGCGGGCTGGGTGCACTACCTCGCCTTCGACCTTTTCATCGGCGCCTGGATCTGCCGGCGCGGGGCGCAGGAGGGGATGAACCCCTGGCTGGTCCGCCTCTGCCTGCCGCCGACCTTCCTGGTGGGGCCGGTCGGGCTGCTGCTGTTCCTCGGCCTCCGCGCGGCGCGCGGGAGGGCGGCATGATCGCGATCCTGCGGGAGCTGGACCGCCGCCAGCCCACGCTGGCTCGGCTGGGCTTCGCGATGGCGGCGGTGCTGGCCTTCTGCCTGGCGGCGATGCTGCTGGACGGGCGGACGATCCATGGCGTCTCCGTCTGGACCAAGCCGGCAAAATTCGCGGCGTCGCTGGCCGTCTGGTGCTGGACGCTGGCCTGGGCCTGGGGGGTGCTGGCGCCGGTGGCGCGGGATGGCTGGATCGCGCGGGTCGTGCTGTGGGGCACGGTGGCGGCGGCGCTGTTCGAGCAGGGCTGGATCACGCTCCGCGCCGCGCTCGGCCTGCCCAGCCATTTCGCCACGGATGCGCTGGGCGCCTTCATGTTCGGCGTCATGGGCGCGGCGGCGCTGGGGCTGGTGCTGCTGGCGGCGGTGCTGGGGCTCCTGGTGCTGGCGCGTGGCGACGCGGCGCAGCCGCGGCCCTGGCGGCTGGCGGTCGGGCTCGGGCTCGTCACGGCCGGCGTGATGGGCGGCGTCACCGGCTTCGCCATCGGCGGCCAGGGCTCGCCCCTGGTCGCGGGCAGCGTCACCGGCGCCTGGCCGCCCTTCTACTGGTCCCGCGATGGCGGCGACCTCCGCATCGCGCATTTCCTGGGCACCCACGCCATGCAGGCGGTGCCGGCCTTCGCCCTGCTGGCCTCCCCCGGCGTGGCGGGGGTGGTGCTGGCCGCGCTGGCCTGGCTGGCGCTGAGCCTCGGCGCCTTCGCCGCCGCGCTGGCGGGCATCCCCCTCATGCCGTAAGGGCGCCATCATCCCGCATGATGGATGGCGCGTGACCGACGAGAACCCCCTGCTCCGCCGCGCCGCCTTCGGCGCGCTGGTGTTCCTGATCGCCGCCTTCCTGTTCTGGCTGACCTGGCGGGCGCTGACGCCGGTGAACGGGTGGGAGGCGCTGATCCTCCTGGCGGTCGCGCTGACCACGCCCTGGACGGCGCTCTCCGCCGCCAATTCGATCGTGGGCCTCGCCCTCCTGCTCGGCACGCGGAACCCGCCGGCCGCGGTGCTGCCCGCGCTGGCGCGCGCCAGGCCTGGACTGCCCGATTCCGTCACCGCCATCGCGGTCTGCATCCGGAACGAGGCGATGGAGGCCGTGCTGCCGACGCTCGGCACGCTGCTGGACGGCCTCGCGGAGAATGGCGCCGCCGAACGCTTCCGCCTCTGGCTGCTCTCCGACACGCAGGACCCCGCGATCGCGGCCGCCGAGGAAGCCGCCATCGCGGCCTTCGCGGCCGCCCATCCCGGCCGCGTCCACTACCGCCGCCGCGCCGACAACGCCGGCTACAAGGCCGGCAACGTCATGGATTTCCTCGACCATCACGTGACGGACGAGGCCTTCTTCATCACGCTGGACGCCGACAGCGTGATGACGCCCGCCGCCGTGCTGCGCCTGGTTTCGATCATGGAGGCCGAGCCGAGGCTCGCCATCGTGCAGCAGCTGATCGTGGGCCGCCCCGCCACCGCCGCCTTCCCGCGGCTGTTCCAGTTCGGCATGCGGGCCGGCATGCGGAGCTGGGCGACGGGGCAGGCGTGGTGGCAGCTCGATTCCGGGCCCTATTGGGGCCACAACGCCATCATCCGCGTCGCGCCGTTCCGCGCGCATGCGAAGCTGGAACCGCTGCCGGATGGCAGCCGCATCCTGAGCCACGACATGGTGGAAAGCGTGCGCCTGCAGGCCGCGGGCTGGGCCGTGCGCTGCCTGCCCGCCGAGGATGGCAGCATGGAGGCCAACCCGCCCGCCATGCCGGAATTCATGCGCCGCGACGAACGCTGGGGCGCGGGCAACATGCAGTATTTCCGCCTGTTCGACCTGCCGGGCATGACGGCGCTTGGCCGCTTGCAGCTGGTGCAGGCCATCCTGCTGTTCCTGGGCGCGCCGCTCTACGCCGCGATCCTGCTGCTGGCGGCGGGCAACGCGATCACCGGCGGCGGCACGGGCACGCCGATGGGCGCGCTGGCGCTGGCGGTCTTTGCCCATGCGCTCTGCTACTTCTCGCCCAAGCTGTCGGGCTATGCGCAGGCGCTGATCCAGCGCGAGGTCGCCGCGACCTATGGCGGGCGCTGTTCCTTCGCGCGCGGCGCCGTCGCGGAATTCGTCTTCATGCAGCTGTTCGAACCGCTGTCCACGCTGAACAAGGCGATGTTCCTGCTGACCTTGCCCTTCGGCGCGCGCACGGGATGGGCGCCACAGAACCGCGCAGACCGCGGCATCGGCTGGGGCGATGCCACGCGCCTGTTGTGGCGGCACACGCTGGTCGGCCTCGCACTGACGGCCTGCTTCGCCGCCGTCTCGCTGCCCGCCCTGCTGGTCGCGCTGCCCTTCACCGCCGGCATGGTGCTCGCGATCCCGCTCTGCGTCTGGAGCGCCGATCCCCGCATCTCGGCCTCGTTGCGCCGGAAGGGGATCGCGAGCACGCCCGAGGAGTTGGCCGCCGCCCCCTGACCTGCCCGGCGCCGCACGCCAGCACTGTCGATCACAAACCCGTGCGGCGTGACGTGAAGCGCCACGCAGCGCGCATGATGCGACGCGGACGCTACAGACCCACCGCAGCCTTCCGATTATGGTCAGGTGTGGGCAGCTCCCGTGATCTTCCTGCTGCCACCACCGACGGCGTGGCTGCCGGGGCCGAGAGGGGGGACGTCGCATCGGAACCCCAGCCAGCAACGCACCGGCCGCCCCCTTGAACGCTCATTCCGCACCACCTGACGGCCCGGGCATCGCCCGCCATCTCGCCGTCCTCTGCCTCGCCATCGTGGTCCCGGTGCTCGTGCTCGCGGCCGCGCTGGCCGGGCTCTACGTCGCCGCGGAACGCGACCGGCTGGGCCAGGCCGCGCTGCGCGCGGCCACAGCGACGTCGCGCGCGCTCGACCTCGACCTCGCGGGCCTGGTCGCCAGCGTCGAGATCCTGTCCCTCTCCCCCGCGCTCCGCGCCGGCGACCTCGATGCCTTCGATGCGGAGGCGCGCCAGGTGCGGGAAAGGCTCGGCGTGAACGTGGCCATGCGCGACCGCGGCGGCCAGCAGCTGGTGAATACCCGCCTGCCGCGCGGCGCGGCGCTGCCCCGCATCCAGGACTTCGCCTCCGACCGCCGCGTCGCGGAAACCGGCCAGCCTGACATCTCCGACCTGATCGCGGGCGCGACGACGGGAACGCCCCTTTTCGTCGTCAACACCCCGCTGTGGCGGGACGGCGCCGTCAGCCATTTCCTGAATTTCGGCGTGCCGCCCGCGCGCGTTCGCCAGGCCATCCGCGACGGCGGCGTGACCCCGGGCTGGAGCACGACGGTGCTGGACCGCAACGGCGTGGTGCTGGCCGACCTGGGCGCGCCGGACCCGGCGCTCGGCCAGCGCCTGCAAGGCGACGCCTGGTGGCGCGCCGATCCGGCGGAGGGGCTGCGCTGGATGGTCCTGCCCTGGCAGGGGGAGGATCGCCAGCTGGTGGCGCATGTGCGCTCCGCGCTCTCCGGCTGGACGGTGATGGTGGCGGTTCCGGCCCGGCTGGCCACCGCACCGCTGCGCCAGTCCCTGGCCGGGCTTGGCGCGCTGGTCGCGGCGCTGCTCGGCCTCTCGGCAGGCCTCGCCCTCCTCTTCGCGCGGCGCATCGCCAGCCCCATGGCGCGGCTGGCCGCGGCCGCGCAGCGTCTCGGCCAGGGCGAGCCCGAACCCTTCCGGACGACCGGGCTCCGGGAAGTGGACCAGGCAGGACAGGCGCTGGCCGATTCCGCGGCGGAAAGCCACCGGCGACAGGCGGAGGCGGAGGAAAGCGCCGCTCGCTTGCGGCTCGCGCTGGAAGCGGCGGGCTTCGGGCGATGGGAGGTCGATACGCGCACCGGCCTCGCGAGCCGCGCGGGGCATGTCATCAAGCCGCGGCCGGGCCTGCCGCTGGAAGGCTACCCGCTGGAGCATTTCCTGCGGGAGATCGTGCATCCCGAGGATGCCGCCCAGGTCCGCGCTTCCTTCGACGCCCTCCTGGCAGGCCGCGCCACGCGGCACCGCACAGAATACCGCGCCGCCACGCCGGATGGCGCGGGCTGGATCTGGGTGGAATCCTATGGCGGCGTCGTGGAGAGCGATCCCGCCACCGGCGCGCCGATCCGCATCAGCGGCGTGTCCCGCGACATCAGCGACCGCAAGGCCGCGGAGGCGCAGCGCCGCATCCTGCTGCGGGAGATCGACCACCGCGCGAAGAACGCCCTCGCCGTCGCGCAATCCATCGTCGCCCTGACCCGCGCCGACGACCCGGCGGCCTATGCGAAGGAGGTCAACAGCCGCATCGCCGCCCTGGCGCGGGCGCATACGCGGCTGGCCGCGGAGGGGTGGGCTGCGGTGGACCTGCGCGACCTGCTGGCGGATGGGCTGCGGCCCTTCGGCGCGGTGGGCCTGGCGGAGGACGAGGCGGCAGCGCGCATCCTGCTGTCAGGCGATCCCGTCGCCCTGCCCGGGGATGTCGCGACGCCGGTCGCGATGGTGATGCATGAGCTCGCGACCAATGCCGCCAAGCATGGCGCCCTGTCCGTGCCGCCGGGGCGGGTGGAGGTTGCCTGGACCGTGGACGGCACGGGCCTGCTGCATCTCCGCTGGACAGAGCATGAGGGCCCGCCCGCCACGCCGCCGGCCGGCAGGCCGCAGGGAGCGCGCGGCTTCGGGTCCCGCATGATCGACGCCACCATCCGCCACCAGCTGGCCGGCGACTACAGCCTCGACTGGACGGCCACGGGGTTGCGCTGCCGGATCAGCATCCCGCTCCGCCGCGCGCCATCGCAAGGCGTTGGTGCCGGGGTCACCTGAGCAGAATGTAACGGCCCCGACAGCATCGCCGGTCACGTTCAGTTAATGGGTATCCGGCAGCCTGGGTGGGGCCGCCGGATGGGTATGCCCCCCCCCTCGTCGCTGGCTGCGCGACAAGGGGCGCCTGCATTTCCAGATCGGATTCACCCACCCATGCTGCAACGCCTGCTCGACCTGTCGATCGCCCGCAAGCTCGCCGCCGCCTTTGCGGTGGTCATCCTGGCATCTGCGACCGCCGGCGGCCTCACCTGGCTTCGCCTCGACGCGCTGGAAAGCGCCGCGCGCTGGAACGCGCATACGCGCCTCGTCCTCGAACGCACCGACCGGATCGTCGCGGCGATGGTGGACCAGGAGACCGGCGTGCGCGGCCACCTGCTCAACGGCGATCCCGCCTTCCTCGACCCCTACCGGGCCGGCCAGGCCGCCTATACGGAGGCCATGGCGGAGATCCGGCGCCTGACGGCCGACAACCCCACGCAGCAGGCACGGCTGGCGGATCTCGACCGTGCCGCCCGCGGCTGGACCGAGGGGCATGCCGGCCGCCAGGTCGCGCTGATGGCGCGCGGCGACGAGGCTTCCCGCGCCGAGGCGCGACGGATGGAGGAACAGGGCGCCGGCAAGGCCGCCATGGATGCGGTGCGCGCCAAGGCCGCCGAGATCGCCGCCATGGAGCGGCAGCTGCTGGCGCAGCGCACCGACGCGCAGATGGCTGCCTTCACGGAGGCACGGCTGATGCTCGGCCTCGGCACCGGGGCGGCCGCGCTCCTCGCCCTCGTCTGCGCCTTCAGCCTGGCCCGCACCGTCGCCCGCCCCCTGACCCGCCTCGCGGATCAGGTGACGCGGATCGCCGGCGGCGACCTTTCCGTGGCCATCGAGGGCGAGGGCCGGCGCGACGAGGCTGGCGCCCTGGCCAAGGCCGTCGCGGTGCTGAAGGACAACACCGCCCGTGCCCGCGCGCTGGAGGCGGAGGCCGAGGCACAGCGCCTGCGCACGGAACAGGATCGGCGCGCCGCCCAGCACGCCATGGCCGACCAGCTGGACCGCACCGTCGGCAGCGTCACCGCCACGCTGTCGAGCGCGGCGACGGAGCTGCAGGCCACGGTCGGCACCCTGACCGGCGGCGCCGAACGCACCGCCCACCAGGCCATGGCCGCCGCCGCCGGCGCGACCCAGGCCAGCGCCAACGTCCAGACCGTGGCGGCCTCCACCGAGGAGATGGCCGCGACCGGCGCCGAGATCACGCGCCAGGTCGCCGAAGCCGCCGCGATCGCGCGCCGCGCGTCGGAGGAGACGCGCGCCACCGACGCGACCGTGCAATCCCTGGCCGAGGCCGCGAGCCGGATTGGCGAGGTGGTTCGCCTGATCGGCGACATCGCCGGGCAGACCAACCTCCTCGCCCTGAACGCCACCATCGAGGCCGCCCGCGCGGGCGAGGCCGGCAAGGGCTTCGCGGTGGTGGCGAGCGAGGTGAAGACGCTGGCCGCCCAGACCGCGAAGGCGACGGAGGAGATCAGCGCCCAGATCGCCGCCATGCAGGGCGCGACAAGCCAGGCGGTGGAGGCCATCCGCGGCATCGGCGCGACCGTCGAGCGATCCAGCGAGATCGCCGCCGCCATCGCCACCGCCGTGGAGGAACAGGGCGCCGCGACGCGGGAGATCGCCCGCAACGTCACGGAGGCGGCGTCCGGCACCAGCGAGGTCTCCTCCCAGGTCGAGCGCGTGAATGCCGGCATCGCCGAAACCTCCGACGCGCTGCGCCACCTGCGCGCCGGATCGGATTCCGTGGCGAGCCAGGGCGAGTTGCTGCGCGCCGAGGTCGGCAGCCTGGTCGAGAAGCTGCGCGCGGCCTGATCGGACTGGGCGGCGGCTTCAGCGCATGAACCCCCCGAACCCCTCCTCGAAGGCCCGCGCCCTGCCCTCCCGCGTCACCTCCCAGAGCGGGTTGTCCACCGCGAGCCTGGCGCCGCCATCGCGCGTCACGCCGCGGATGGTCAGCGGCGCCACGCTCCGCGTCTCGATCCCGAACAGATCGAGCGGCACGCGCACATAGATCCCCCGGTCGAAGCTGCCCTCGCCGAAGGTCTTGAAGGGCACGTCGGTCAGGGTGGCGAAGCCGCCGACCTCGATGCCGCTGCGGAAGCGGCGCCCGATCTCGATCGTGCCGCCCCAATCCCCCGCCAGGTAGCGCCCGGCCCGCGCCACGCCATACATCCCGTGCCAGGGCAGGTCGGCATAGACGGACACATGCCCCGTCGTGACGTTGTAGCCCTGCAGGCCGAAGCGCTGGTCGTAGTCCCGCTGCGCCACCTGCGCGACATCCACGCCTACACCCCAGGCCTGGCCCTGCGGCCGCCACAGCATCTCCGCCGACACACCCGCGAACATCGGCTCCAGATAGCCGCCGGTGACGCGCGCAAAGAGATCAGGGCCCAGGCCCCAGATGCGCTCCCCATAGAGGGCCGGGATCGCCGTCTCCCCCTCCCGCGCATAGCGCGCCGCCTCGCTGCGGACGCGGGGCAGGCGGCTGTCGGAGGGCGGCGCGCCGGCCAGGTTGCCCGCCAGCGTCCGCGCGACGCTCCCGGCGACGGCGACGCCATGCCCGACCTCCAGCCGCGCGCCCAGCACCGCCTGCGCCTGCCAGCGGAGCGTGCGTGACGGATCGCCGAACAGGGTCGAGAAGCGCGGCTCCAACCCCCAGGAGAAGCCGCGCCCACCATCGATCAGCCCGAAGGCGTCACCCCCCGCCGCCTCCAGCCGGCTGGCATAGAACACCTCCTCCGCGCTGCCATCGCCGCGTGCCGCCGCCTCCATCGCGCCGCGCGGCAGCGTGAGCCGCGCCACCTCCACCCCCGCCTGGCGCCAGGAGAAGACGATGCGCTCCACCCCCGGCGGCAGATGCGGCTGCACCGCCCGCAGCATCCGCCCGGCCGCGCGCGCCAGCGTCCGCTGCCGGCCGCCTGCGACGGCAATGCGCGCGACTTCGCCCTCGATCCGGATGCGCACGGGGCGGAAGCCGATGGCGCGCAGCGCCGCCGCTACCGCCGCCTCGGCGTCCGGCGGCGCCTCGGCCGGCCGCGCCGTCATCGCCGGCGGCGGCGGGCGCTCCACCTCCGGCACCCGATCCGGATCCAGCCGCGCGGAGACCCGCAGCAGCAGATCCGTGCCATGCACGAACTGCACCCCCGCATCCAGCCAGCCATTCGACCATTGCAGGCCGTAATTCACGCGGGATCCGGCCTCCCCCCGCAACCCCGTGGTCCGGGACGGCCAGCCGCCGCGCTCGTCCCGCAGCGCATCGCCGGACAACTCCACCTTGGCGCGCAACCCCTCGACCTCCCCCCAGGGGGTCCAGACCGGGGGCAGGGAATACTCGAGCCCGCCGAACAGCGCCGCACTCTCCCCTCGGAAGAACTGGAAGGTGTTGATGGACCCGCCCTGGTCCACATCGCGCGGCCGCACCTCGAAGCGCGGCGACAGGGCCGCCAGCGGGTTCTGCCCATCCGCCGCGGTACCGAGCCGCCCCCAGCCCAGGCCCAGCGTCGCATCCAGCGGCCCGAAACGCTTCGACGCCACGACATACTCGCCGGAATAGAGCCCCGTGCCGATGAAATCCTGCAGCCCGACCGCGATGGCGGGCGTCCAGTCCGTCTCCTCCCAGATCCGCATCTTCAGGTCGAAGGCGCGGTCATTCGTCATCCCCGCGCCCGTCGTGCCATCCAGCCGCTCCGTCAGCCGGAACGTCGCCTCCAGCCACGGCAAGGCCTGGAAGGAGAGGAAATGAAAGCGCCGCTGATGCCGGACCGCCGTCCCCGCCTCCAACACCCCATCCGGCCGGAACCGCGCATTGCGCATCTCCAGCAACCCCACCCCGCCATAGTTCGACCCGGTCCCCGGCACCTCGTCGGCGGCGCGGCTCGGCGCGGGGGCGATGAGGAGCGCCGCGAGGGCGAGCAGCCAGGGGGCTCTGCCCCCTGGACCCCCGGCCGGGGGGCGTGGCGCCCCCCGGACCCCGCCAGGAATTGTCAACGCCGGAAGGGAGGGGGGCCGAAGTGCCCCCCTCCCTTCCGGCGTTAAAAGCCCGGTGGTCCAGGAGGCCCCTGCCTCCTGGTGGGGGGTGCAGGGGGGCAAAGCCCCCCTGTCAGCCACCCGCGCCACGCCCTCAGCGCATCTCTCGCGCGATCACGGCCAGCGCGGCGGAGGAGATGGTGACCTGGCTCAGCACCTGGGTCAGGTCGCGGATGAAGCCCCAGGTCTCGAAGGGGGAGGGGTCCTGGGGCACGACGACCAGGCTACCGGGCGGCACGGGCGGCCCGCCGGCCTGCCAGCCGGACAGGCCCGCGGGGGCGGACTGCCCGTTGGGCAGCACGACGAAGGCGCGGGAGGTATCGGCGAAGCGTTGCGGCCCACCGGCGGCGCGCAGGTAGTCGCCGGCGCGCCAGCCGGACTGGAATTGCAGGCTGCCGGGGTTCAGGACGGCGCCGACCACCGTGACCTCGTTGGGCCGCTTCGGGATGACGATCAGGTCGCCGGGTTCCAGCAGCACATCGAGTTCCGGTCGCGCCGCCAGCAGCACCGGGTTGGCTTCCACCACCATGCGCCCGGCGGCCTGCGCCTGGCGGAGCGCGTTGGCGAGTTCGCGCCCCGCGCTGATGGCGTTGCCGACATCGACATTCTGTCCCCGTCCCCCCGCTACCGCCTGCCCGGCGGCGACCTGGATGAGCGAGGTCTCGAGGTCCCGCGCCGTGCGGGCGAAGCCTTCCTGCTGGCGCAGCCGCACGCTGTCCCGCGTGAAGACGGTGCCGTAGGCATAGGCCTGCCCCGTCAGCCCACCGGCGCGGGCGAGCAGTTCGGACAGGCGCTCGCCGCGGCGGATGTCATAGACGCCGGGCCGCACCGCTTCGCCCGCGAGCGTCACCGGCCCCGTCTCCCGGTCCGTGAAGCCGCGCGGCACGCGGATGACGTCGCGGGGTGAGAGCCGCACGGCGCGGAAGTTCCGGCTGCGGAGGTCGAGCAGGGTGCGCGACAGCGGGATGGTGCCGGACTGCTCCGTGGGTTCGCGGGCGAGTTCGATGGCGGAGAGGTCCGCGCCATCCGTCACGCCGCCGGCCGCGGCCAGCAGCGCATCCAGCCCGGTATTGTCCTGGATCGGGAAGAGGCCGGGCTGCCGCACCTCGCCGGCCAGCAGCACGGCGGTGTCGAGCAGGAAGGACAGCAGCGGCGGATAGTCCCGGAACACCGGCGGGCAGCCCGGCGCGCCGATATCGGGGAAGCCGGCGCCCCGGGCATGGGCGAAGCGCGCCGGCGCGCTGCGGGCGGCGATGGCGAGCTGGGTCAGGGCGGGGCAGCTGTCGTCAGCCGGCGCCTCCCCCCGCAGGGCGCGCTGCACGGGCGGGCTCGCCATCCAGGCGATGTCGCTGTTGCCCAGCACGATCACCTCGTCGCCCTCGGCCAGCGGCAGGTTCCCCTGGCCCTGCAGGGCGCGGGAGAGGTCGAAGGGCACGAACTGGCGCACCCGCGTCTGCGCATCCAGCCGCAGGATGACCGCCAGCCGCGGATAGGGATCGGGCCGCACCAGCCGGGAATCGGAGAGCAGCCCGGTGAGGGAGGCGCCGCCGCGCCCGATCGCCCGCGTCACCGGGGCGGTGACGTGGCCCGCGAGGCGCAGCTGGTTGGCGATGACGTCGGCGCCAGGCTGCACCAGCACGCTGTCGCCCCGCCGGACCAGGTCCTGGGGACGGAGTTCGGTGAAGCTCCGCCGCCCACCGCCATCGGTCCCTTGCGCCAGGAATCGGTTGCCCGCGGGGCGCAGCGGGTCGCCGGCCAGGCGCAGCGCGGTGGCAAGCGGCACGCCGGTGCTGCCGGCCGGCAATTCGTAGATGCCGGGCCGCGTCACCTCCCCGGCCAGCGCCACGACGCCGCCCAGCGGCGGCACCACGATCCGCTCCCCCTCCCGCAGCGAGAGGTCCACGCTGCCGCGTTCCCCCGCGATGACGGCGTAGAGGTCCACCACCCGGCTGCCGCGCGGGCCTTCCACCCGGATGCCCCGCAGCGAGCCCGTCTTGCGCACGCCGCCGGCCTGCTGGAGGGCATCGAGCACGGAGGACAGCGCCGTCAGCGCCTGCATCCCCGGCCGCTGCACCTCGCCCCCCACGAAGATCGCGATCTGCCGGACCTGGCCGATGGCGAGGTAGGCGTCCGTCCCCGGCATGTCGCGCGCGATCCGCGCCTCGAGGTCCGCGCGAAGGTCGCGGAGCGTGCGGCCGGCGGCGGGGATGGGCGGCAGGTCGGGCGTCACCAGCGTGCCGTCGCGCAGCACGCGGAGGTTCAGCGTGGACCGGGTACGGCCGCGCAGGGCCAGCACCAGCTCATCGTCGCGCCCGATGATGTAGTCGTCGGGCAGTGCGCCCAGCACGCCGGCGCCGCCGGGGCCGCTGCGGAAGCTGTCATAGCCGAACTGCCGCAGCGCCAGGCCGAGCCGCTCCGCGAAGAAGATTTCCGTATGGGAGAAGGGCTCCTCCGGCGACGCCAGGGCCGCGACCGGCGGCGCGGCCTGCATGGCCGGGAAGGGCGAGGCGGGCGTCGGCGCGGCCGGCGCGGGCAGCGGGCCCGGGGGCGTGCGGCCGCCGGCGGCGTCCAGGATGCGCTGCATGATCTCCTGCTGCGCGCCCGGGGGCAGGCTCGGCAGGGGCAGCCCGCCTGGCAGCAGGGAGGGCAGGGCGGGGGGCGACAGGGCCGACCCCACCGCCGGCCCGGTCGCCGAACCCGGCGAGGCGGAGATGGCCGGCGGGCCCGCCGGCTGGCCCTGCGCAGGCGGCAGGAAGGCCATCGCCCCCGCCAGGGCCGCCGAGAGCAGTCTCAACTTCAGAGTGAATTGCGATGGCATGATTTACGACCCTGTGTAGCATAAACATTACGCTCATGCCGAACCAAGCCCCCTCGCATCCCGGGTTGCGTGTCATCCCGACGCCCCCCAGCCCCGGCCGCCGCGCGGCGCTGCGCCTGGACGCGGCCTGGCGGCTCGGGCCAAGGCCGGTGTCGCTGTTCATCGCGCATCGCCTGGCCCTGGCGGCGGGGCTGCCGGCCCGGCGGCTGCGCGATGCGGCGCCGCCGGCAGGTGCCTTCCTGCCGGGCATCGCGCCGCCTGCCCCGCCCCTTCCGCCGGGCAGCGCGGGCCGCCTGCTGGAAGCGGCGGGCGCGCTGCCCGCCCGGCCGGACTGGCATGGCCCTTTCGACGCCGCGGCGCCCGCGCTTGGCCTGGACCTGTTCCGGGCGGGCGATGTCCGGCCGGTCTGGGAACGGCACCGCTTCGGGGATGTGCTGCTGCTGGTCCAGGCAGCGCGGCTGGACCCCGCCGGCCCGCACCTCGCGCGCGCCGAGGCGCTGCTGCGCGACTGGTCCGCCGCCAACCCCGCCTTTCGCGGCCCCGCCTGGGCCTGCGGGCAGGAAGCGGCGCTCAGGGCGCTCACACTGGCCCTCGCGCTCGCACTGCTCGATGCGGATCGCGGCCCGCCAGCGGGCGCGCGGGCGTTGCTCGGCCTGCTCTCCCGGCGCATCGCCGCGACACCCGCCTATGCCGCGGCGCAGGACAACAACCACGCGATCTCGGAACCCGCCGGCGCCTTCGCCTGCGCCCTGCTGCTGGGGGATGGGCGCGGCGCGGCGCGGGCGGCCCGGCACCTGGCCCGCGCGGTGGCGCGGCTGGTGGCGCCCGATGGCGGCTTCGCGCAGGTCTCGGCGGGCTATGCGCGGCTGGCGCTGGATACGCTCTGCCTCGCCGAATGGCTGCGCCGCCGCCACGCCGCGCCGGCCTTTCCCGAACCGCTCGGCTCTCGCGCCGCGGCGCTGGTGGCGTGGCTGCACCGGGTGACGGCGCCGGATGGCAGCGGCGCGGCGCTGGGGGTGGAGGATGGCTCGGCACTGGCCGATCTCGGCCTGCACGGCCCGGGTGACGCCCGCGGCAGCGTGGAGCGCGCGGCGCGGCTCTTCGCCGGCTCAACCGCCGGGTCGGCGGATGATCCGGGCTGCGCCTGGCTCGGCCTGCCCTGCCCCGCATCGCGGCTCGATCGACCCGCACGCTGGGTGGCGACGGGCACGATGGGCTGGGCGGCGGGGGCCACGGCGCTGCTGCGGACGGGCCCGCTGCGCTTCCGCCCCGCGCAGTCGGACCTGCTGCACCTCACGCTCCGCGATGGCACGGTGGTGGTGCTGCGGGATGGCGGCACGGGCTCCTACAACCCGCCTTCCCCGGGCTGGTGGGACGCGATCGGGGCCGCCGCCGCCCACAACGCCCCTGTCTTCGATGGCCGGGACCCGATGCCGCGGGCGGGCCGTTTCCTGCTGGCACGCTGGCCGCGCCTCGGCGTCCTGCCCGATGGCGCCTGGATGCGCGACCATGCCGGCAACCGGACCGAAAGGCGGGTCCTGGCCACGGGCCGCACCTGGACCATCGAGGATCGCGTCGCCGGCCCCTTCCGGCAGGCCGCCTGGCATTGGCGCCTGCCGCCCGGCGACTGGCACCTGACGGCGGATGGGGTGGAGGGCGCGCCCGCACGGATCGCCGCCTCCGCCGATGCGCCCCTGGCGCTGCACCTGGCCGAGGGGTGGGAGAGCCCCGCCTATGGCGCGCTGCGCCCGGTGCCGGTGCTGGTGGTGACCGCCGCCGCCCCCGTGTCCCGCCTCCTGACCCAGGTCACCCTGCCCGCCGGAGACGCCCCATGATGGCCGGACGCCAAGGCCCGGCGGTCCAGGGTCGCCTTGGACCCTGGCGGGGGGTCCAGGGGGGCGGCGCCCCCCTGCGCTTCCTCGCCCGCGCAGGCTGCCCCCATGCCGCTTGACCACCTCCTCGCCCGCATCTGGGCCCTGCGCTGGCGCGTCCTGCTCATCGCCGCGCTCATCCTCGGCGCCGGCGGCACCACCATCATCCAGTGGCCGCGGCAATATGTGGCGGAGGCCATGGTCGCGCCCGCCGAGACCACCGGCATCGCCACCTCCACCCTCCTCTCCTCCGCCTCCACCGTCTCCGGCCTGCTGGACACGCGCCCCACCGGGAACTTCGCCATCTATCTCGGCGCCCTCCGATCGGCGGAGGCGGCGGCGATGCTGGTGCGCGACACGCCGCTGCTGGCGCTGATCACCGAGCGCCGCGCCGCCTGGCCCGGCGGCGCGATCCGGGAGGCGCTGGACCTTCGCATCCAGGCCGACATGGACGATGCGCGGGACTGGCTGGAGCGCAACCTGGCGCTGACCCAGACGCTCGGCGCCGTCACCTGGAACCTGGCGCTGCCGCATCGCGACCGCGACTTCGCGCTGGATGCGCTGGCCCGGCTGCACGCCTTCGCCGAGGCCAAGGTGCGGGCGGATCTGGAGGAGATGGCCCGCCGCCGCGTGGCCGCGCTGGAAGCCCGCCTGGCGCGGGAGCCCGACCTCTATATCCGCCAGTCGCTGTATGAGCTGCTGGCGTTGAACCAGCGGGCCGGCGTGGTGGTGGCGGCGGATGAGGCGGTGGCCGCACGGCTCGTCTCCGCGCCGATGGTGGGGATCCGCCCCTCGCTCCCCAACCGCCCGCTGCTGCTGCTGCTGCTGCTGGTCGCGGCGCCGATGGCGGCGGTGGGGCTGGTGGGGGCGGGGGTGCTGCTGCGCCAGGCCTCCGCCGCCCCGCGCGTGATGGCGCGCCCGCTGCGGGTGGAGCCGGCGGAGTGACGGCGCCGCCCGCCGCAGCACCGGTTGCCCTGGCGGCGGGGGGGCTCGCCGCGACCCTGCAGATGGCGGGCGCGCTGAAGACGGCGCCGCCCCTGGCCGGCCTGCCCATCGACCTGACGCTGGCCAGCCTGGCGCTGCTGCTGCCGGCGATCGCGCTGCTGGCGGTGTCCCGGCACTGGCGCCTGGATCCGGCCATCGCGCCGCCGCTGGCCGCCGCCGGGCTGTTCTGGGCCTGGCTGGTGGTGGCGGGGGCCTGGAGCCCGTCCTCCACGGTGCTGGCCGCCAAGCTGCCGGAGGTCATCCTGGCCGGGCCGCTGATGCTGGCGACCGGCATGATGGTGGGGGCGGAACCCGCGGCGCGGCGGGCCCTGTCGGCCACCACCATCGCCATCGGCGCGCTGCTGGCCGCCATCGTCGCCTGGGGCGTGGTCGGCGGCTGGGCGCTGGCGGCGCTGCTGGAGGCCGAGGCCCAGCGCCTGCAATACCAGCTGGCCGGCCTCGCCATGGCGACCGCCGCCGCCCTGGCCGCGGTGAAGCTGGTGGAGGCGCCGTCCTGGACCGGCCGCGCCGCCTGGGCCGCGCTGATCCTGGCGCTGGCGGCGGCGGCGCTGCTGCCGGGCGGACGCACCGCGCTGGTGGCGCTGCTGCTGGGCGTGGCGCTGGCGCCCGCGCTGCGCCTGCCGCGCCGGGCGGCGCTCACCTGGGCCGCGGCGGTCGCGGCGGCCGGCCTGGCCGGCCTGCTCTGGCTGGTCCTGCATCCCGGCCATGCGGAGGGGCTGCGCACGCTGGAACGCCTGACCGGGGACGCCGCCGGCTTCGATGCGCGGCGCGGCCTCTGGGCGGCGGCGCTGGACTGGGCGGGGGAGGCCGCGCCCTTCGGCCTCGGCACCGGCGGCTTCACCATTGCGGCCGGGCATGGGGAGAGGCGCGGCCTCTACCCCCACAACCACGCGCTGGAAGCGCTGGCGGAGGGCGGGCTGCCCGGCCTGCTGCTCTGGCTCGGCACCTTCGGCGGCGCGGCCCTGGCCATGCTGCGCCTGGCGCCGACCCTTGCCCCCGCGCGGCTGGCGCGGATGGCGGCGATGGTGCTGCCGGTGGCCATGACCATCATGGTCTCGACCGACCTCGGCAACCGCATGGCCTGGTTTGCCCTCGGCCTCGCGCTCAGCCTCGGCCTTTCCGCCCGGCCGCTGGAGGCCGCCCATGCATGAGCGCTTCGGCAAGCGGGCGATCGACCTGCTCGGGGCCGCGACCTTGCTGGTGCTGCTCTCGCCCCTCTTCGCCGCGGTGGCGCTGGCGGTGCGATGGCGGCTCGGCGCGCCGGTCTTCTTCACCCAAGCCCGTGCCGGCCGACACGGCGCGGCCTTCAATCTGAAGAAATTCCGGTCGATGACGGAGGGGCCGGGCAGCGATGCGGATCGGCTGGATGGCTTCGGCCGTGCGCTGCGCGCCTCCGGCCTCGACGAGTTGCCGCAGTTGCTGAACGTGCTGCGCGGCGAGATGAGCCTGGTCGGCCCCCGGCCGCTGCCGCTGGACTACCTGCCGCTCTATACGCCCCGACAGGCGCTCCGGCTGCGCGTCCGGCCAGGGCTGCTGGGGCCCGGTGTCGCAGCCGGGCGCAATGCGGTGCCGTGGGAGAGGCGGCTGGAGCTGGACGCCGCCTATGCCGCGGCGCCGCTCCGCCTCCGCACCGACCTCGCACTGGCGCTCCGCAGCCTCGGCGTCTGGCTGCGGGGGGAAGGGGTCACCGCGCCAGGCCACGCGACCATGCCGGCCTTCGACCCCGCCGACCGGGCGGATCGCTGACGCCACCCGCCGAAACCCCGGCTGCAATCGGTTGTGGCTGCAAGACAGGGCTTGCGGGACCGCGGCGGTATCAATCACGATGTGATATAGATTCACTGTTTATCAACTTATGGGTTCGCATGGCCACGCCCCTGCCTGCTGCCGCTGGCGCGATCCTCCCCTTCCCCGCGCGCCACTCCCCGGCGCCGCTGCTGCTCTCCCCTCCTCACCTGGCGGGCGGGGAGGCCGATCGCGTGCGGGAGACGCTGGAGGCCGGCTGGCTGGCCCCCGCCGGGCCCACCCCCCTGGCCTTCGAGGCGGTGCTCGGCACCATCACCGGCCATACGGCGGTGCTGGCCACCGCGTCCGGCACCGCGGCGCTGCACCTGGGCTACCGGGTGCTGGGCGTCCTGCCGGGCGATGAGGTCTGGGCGCCCTCCATGACCTTCGTCGCCACCGTCGCGCCGGCGGTGCAGATGGGCGCGGTGCCGCGCTTCCTCGACGTGGCGGGGACGGGCTGGACGATGGACCCCGGACTGCTGGCGGAGGAACTGTCGAAGGCGGCACGGCGCGGGCGGCTTCCGCGGGTCGTGGTGCCGGTCGACCTCTACGGCCAGTGCTGCGACCTCGATGCCATCGTCGCGGCCTGCGACCGCTGGGGCGTGCCGGTGATGGTGGACAGCGCCGCCGCGCTCGGCGCCACCCAGCGCGGCGGGCGCCATGCCGGGCGCGGCGCGCGGCTCGCCGCCTATTCCTTCAACGGCAACAAGATCGTCACCGCGGGCGGCGGGGGCGCGCTGGCCGGTGAGGATGCGGCGCTGGTCGCCCGCGCGCGGCAGCTGGCCGGCCAGGCCAAGGAAGCCTGGCCGCATTACGAGCATGAGACCACGGGCTACACCTACGGCCTCTCCTCGGTCCTCGCCGCCGTCGGGCTGGCGCAGCTGCCGGCGCTGGCGGCGCGCGTCGCGCGGCGGCGGGAGATCTTCGCCCGCTACGTCGCGGGCCTCGCGGACCTGCCCGGCATCGGCTTCATCGCCGAGCCCGCCTGGGGGCGCGCCAATCGCTGGCTGACGGTCGTGACGATCGACCCCGGCCCCTTCGGCATGGACCGGGAAGGCGTGCGCCGCGTGCTGCAGGCGGCGGGCGTGGAAAGCCGCCCCGCCTGGAAGCCGCTGCACCTGCAGCCCGCCTTCCGCGATGCACCCCAGGCCGGCGGCGCCACCGCCGCCGCGCTGTTCGAACTCGGCCTCTGCCTGCCCTCCGGCACCGGCATGACGGAGGGCGACCAGGCGCGGGTGATCGACCTCATCCGGTCCTGCGCGCGGCCCTGAACGCCATGGGCCTCGCTATCCTCTACCTCCACCAGCATTTCTCGACGCCGGATGGCGCGACCGCCACCCGGGCCTACAACCACGCCACCGCCCTGGCGGAGGCCGGCCATGCGGTGACGCTGGCCTGCGGCCGCTATGCCGGCGGCGCCACGGGGCTGGACGGCCCCTTCCGCCACGGCCAGCGCCGCGGCGAAGTGGCGGGGTTCGAGCTGGTGGAATTCGACCTGCCCTATGGCAATGCGCAGCCGCTGGCGCGGCGCAGCCTGGTCTTCCTGCGCTATGCAATCGCGGCCTCCCACCTCGCCCTGGCGCGGCGCTGGGACCTCATCATCGCCTCCTCCACCCCGCCCACCGTCGCCATCCCCGCCCTGCTGGCGCGGCGGCTGCGCGGCACCCCCTTCCTGTTCGAGATCCGCGACCCCTGGCCGGAACTGCCCGCCGCGCTGTCGAAGCCCGGCGACGGCGTGCCGGGGCCGGTTCTGGGCGCCATCGGCCGGCTGGTCGATGCCGCCTGCCGCCAGGCCGCGACGGTCGTCGCCCTGACCGAAGGCATGGCGCGCACCGCCCTGGCCCGCGGCACGGACCCGGACCGGCTGCGCGTGCTGCCGCAGGGCGCGGACCTCGCGCTGTTCGGCCCCGATGCCCGGCCCTGGCGCCCTGAAGGCGTCGGCGCCCAGGAGATGCTCGCGGTCTATGCCGGTGCGCATGGGCGCGCGAACGGGCTCGGCGTGCTGCTGGATGCCGCCGCCCGGCTGCGCGGCACCGGCATCCGCATCCTGCTGGTGGGCGATGGCGCGGAGAAGCCGGCGCTGATGGCCCGCGCGACGGCGGAGGACCTCCCCGTCACCTTCCTCGCCCCCCTGCCGAAGCGCCGGCTCGCGGGGCTGCTGGCAGGGGCGGATGTCGGGCTGCTCTGCCTGGCGCCGGTGCCGGAATTCGCGGAATGGACGGCGCCGAACAAGCTGGCGGAATGCCTGGCGGCGGGGCTGCCGGTGGTGGCCAATGTCCCGGGCCGGGCGCAGCGCCTGCTGGCGGAAGGCGCCTGCGGCCTGTCCGTGCCGCCCGGGGATGCCGATGGGCTGGCGGCCGCGCTGCTCGCCATGGCGGATGATCCCGCCCGCCGCCGCATCATGGGCCGCGCCGCCCGCCGCCTGGCGGAACGCTATTTCGACACCCGCCAGATCGCCGCCCGGCTGGTCGCGACGGTGGAGGCGGTGGCAGGCCACGCCACCCAGGCCCGGGCCCTCGCGCCATGACGCCGCCGGCCGTCCTGATGCTCTCGGCCGCGCATCCGGCGGAGGATGTGCGGATCGTGGCGAAGGAAGGCGCCGCCCTGGCCGCCGCCGGTTTCCCCGTGCGCCACCTGGCGCCAGGGCCCGTCGGCGCCACGCGGCTGCTGCATGGCGTGGCGCTGCAGACCTATCCGCGCCCGGCGGGCGGCTGGCGGGCGCGGCTGATGGCGATCCCGGCGCTGGCCGACCGCGCCGCCGCGCTGCGCCCCGCGGTGATCCATGCGCATGAACCCGACAGCTGGCTGGCCGCGCTGATGGCGGCCCGGCGCTGCGGCGCGCGCGTGGTGCTGGACGTGCATGAACACTACCCCTCCCGCCTCGACCCCGTGCTGCCGCGGCCGCTCCGCCCGCTGGGCCGCGCCCTGGTCGCCGCCGCCTGCCGGCTGATGGCAGCCCGCGCCGACGCGGTCGTGGTGGCGAAGGATGGGCTGGAGGGGTGGCTCGGCGGCGCCGCGCGCTGCACGCCGGTGCGCAACTACGCGACCTCCGTGCCGATCACGCCGCGCCGCCACCGGCCGGGGCCGCTGACCCTGCTGCATCTCGGCGCCCTGACCCGCGCCCGCGGCGCCTTCATCATGCTGGAGGCGCTGGCCCTGCTGCCGCCGGGCACCAGGCTCCGCCTGATCGGCCGCTTCACCGATGGCAGCGAGGCCGCCTTCCGCGACCGCAGCCTGGCGCTCGGCCTGGCGGGGCAGGTGGAGTATCTCGACTGGATGCCGCGGGAGGAGGCGCTGGCCCTGGCGGCGGAGGCCGATATCGGCCTGGTGCTGTTCCAGCCGGGGGTGGAGAACCACCGCCTGGCGCTGCCGCACAAGCTCTTCGACTGCATGCTGGCCGGGCTGCCAGTGATCGTGCCGACCTTGGCGGAGGAGGTCGCCGCCATCGTGCGCAGTGCCGATTGCGGGCTGACCGTGGATACGGCCGATGCGGCCGCCGTGGCGGCGGCGATCGTCGCCCTGGCCGACCCCGGGGTGCGGGACGCGATGGGCCAGCGCGGGCGCGATGCCGCCCTGACCCGCTTCGGCTGGGCGGCGGAGGCCGCGCGGCTGGTCCGGCTCTACCGGCTGCTCACCGCCTCCTCCAACGCCGCCATCCAGGCGGCGATGGCGGCGGCGCCGGCATCGGTGTGGCCGAGCGCGCGCTCCCCGAGGTAGCTCGCCCGGCCGAGCCGCGGGCGCATGGAGGCAGTCGCCGCCGCCCCCTCCGCCGCCGCCCGCGCGCCGGCCGACAGCGCCGCGGCGCCACCGCCCGGCAGTGCCGCGCGGAAGGCGGTGGCGGCCGGGCGCAGCGCATCCAGCATGGTCCGGTCGCCCGGCTGGGCGCCGCCGAGTTCGGTGATGGCGTCCGCCGCCGCCTCCAGCGCCGACGCCCAGTCCGCGGGCGCGGGGCGGGCCGGCAGGGCGCGGGCGGCGCGCAGCAGCGCGGTGGCGTAGAAGGGGCCGGAGGATCCCGCGATGGCCCGGCGCAGCGTGCCGGCCATGGCGGAAAGCGCCGTCGGCGCATCCGCGAAGGCGCCCTCCGGCAGCGCCCGCAGCGCCGCCGCGCCGCGCGCCAGCGACAGGCCGAGATCGCCATCCCCCGTCGCCGCATCCAGCGCCGTCAGCCGCGCCTCCGCGCCTTCCAGCGCGCTTGCCACCGCCAGCACGGCAGCGCGGATCGCGGGATCGGCCGCGCCGGTCCAGGGATGCGGCGGCGCCTCGGCTGCCGCGACCGTCGCGCGCGCCTCGGGGATCGAGCCGCCGCCCGGCCAGGCGGGCGCGCTGGCGGGCGCGTCGAGTCGCGCGAGCCGTGCCTCGTCCACCGCCATGAGGGAGAAGGAGCAGCCGGGCATTTCCAGCGCGGAGAGCAGCGTGCCGCACCAGGCCCGCGCCACCGGCACGCCCCGCGCGCGCAGCCCGGACAGCGCCTCCCGCGTCATGAGCGCCAGTTCCATGGGCGGCGTGCCGCCGAGGCCGTTGACCAGCAGCGCCACGGGCGTGCCGCCGGGCAGCGCCATCTCCGCCGTGATGCGGTCCAGCAGCGTCGCCGCGATGTCGCGCGCGGGGGCGAGGGGCACGCGCGCCACGCCGGCTTCCCCGTGGATGCCGAGGCCGAGTTCCATCTCCCCCTCCGGCAGGTTGAAGCCCGGCTTGCCGGCCGCCGGCACGGTGCAGGCGCCGAGCGCGACGCCCATGCTGCCGAGCGCCGCCGCCGCCGCCCGCACCTCCGCCGCCACGGCATCGAGCGAAAGCCCCGCGGCCGCGGCGGCGCCGGCGACCTTGTGGACCAGCACCGTGCCGGCGATGCCGCGGCGCCGCGCGGGCTCCACCGTGCCGGCCAGCGCCACGTCATCGGCCACCACGGCGACCTCGCAGGGGATGCCCTCCGCCCGCGCCAGCTCCGCCGCCAGGCCGAAATTCAGCCGGTCCCCCGTGTAGTTCTTGACGATGAGCAGCGCGCCCGGCGGCCCGGCGACGGCGCGGACGGCCGCCAGCACGGCGTCCACGGGCGGGCTGGTGAAGACGTCGCCCGCCACCGCCGCATGCAGCAGGCCGGGGCCGACATAGCCGGCATGGGCGGGTTCATGGCCGGCGCCGCCGCCGGAGATGACCGCGACCTCCCGCCGCTCCGCGAAGGCGGGCAGGCCGGCACGGAGGATGACGCCCTCCTCCGCCAGCAGCGCCAGGCCGGGCGAGCAATCCGCCAGGCCTTCCAGCATCTCCCGCACCGTCGCGCGGGGGTCGTTCAGGAATTTCCGCATGGCGCCCTCTCCCTTTGGCCGGGAGTGTAGCGCCGGGCCGCGGTCAGGGTAGGGCCTGCAACTGCCGTTCGACGACGGGCCGCCAGGGCGCCTCCGCCGGCGCATCGGCCAGCAGCGCCTGCCAGGTGCGGCGGGCATTGTCGGTCCGGCCCGCCCGCGCCTCCGCCAGCCCGGCCAGGAAGCGCAGCCGCGGTTCGCGCGGGGAGGAGCCGAGCGCACGGGCGATCAGCGCGGCGGCGGCGGCGTGCTCGCCCCGCTCGATCTCGAGCTCCGCGAGGTCGGCGGCCAGCGGGCCTTCGAAGCGCGCCTCCAGCGCCGTGCGATAGGCGCGCGCGGCCTCCTCGAGCCGCCCTCGGGATCGCTCGGCATTGCCGAGCAGGATCTGGCCCTGCCGCGCGGCGTCGCTGCCGGGCTCCAGCATCGCGAGGCGGCCGCGCAGCGTCTCCAGCATCGCCTCCTCCTCCTGCGCCAGGCGCTGGCGCTCGACGAAGGGGGCGGCGGGCATGTCGGGCGTGCCGCGCACGAGGTAGAGGCCGAGCGCCGCGGCCGGCACCAGGAAGACCATGGCGGCCAGCACGGCGGCGGTGCGGCCCGGGCGGAGTTCGGGCGCATCCTCCTTCGGCGCGGCCAGGATGCGGCGCTGCACTTCCAGCGTCGCCGCCTGGTGCTGCGCGGCGTCGAGCCGCCCGGCCTCACGCTCCCGGTCCAGCTCCGCCAGCTGCGCGCGATAGAGGGCGAGGTCGGCCTCCGCCCGCCCGCGCGCGCGGGTCGGCCGGATGAGGGTGATGATCAGCGGGAGCAGCGCCAACAGCGCGAGCGCACCCAACAGCAGCCAGAGGGTCACGCGCGGTTTCCGTCCCTTGTCTCGGCGTCGAGCGCGGCGAGGCGGCGCTTTTCCTCCTCCGTCAGCGGCGCGGGGGGCGCGGGCTGCGCGGCTCTGCGGCGGGAGAGGAGGATGAGGCCCGCGCCGAACATCAGCGCCACCACCGGCGTCAGCCAGAGTGCGGCGGTGGACCAGGTGAAGGGCGGGCGCAGCAGCACGAAGTCGCCGTAGCGCGCATGCAGGAAGTCCCGCACCTGCGCATCGCTGTCGCCGGCCACGATGCGTTCGCGCACGATCAGCCGCAGGTCGCGCGCCAGCGCCACCTCGCTGTCCTCGATCGACTGGTTCTGGCAGACCATGCAGCGGATTTCGCGGCCGAGGGCGCGGGCGCGCTCCTCCTGCGCGGGGTCGCGGAGCATGTCGGCGGGGTTGGTCGTGGCGTAGGCCACGCGAGGGGCAATGATCGCCTCCGCCGCGAAGGGCAGCAGCAGCGCGAAGGCGAGGAGGAACTTCCTCATGCGTAGCGCTGCAGGAGCGGCCGGAGGTCCTGCGCCAGGACCTCATCGGTGATGGGGCCGGCATAGCGCCAGCGGATGATGCCCTGGCGATCCAGCAGGTAGGTCTCCGGCACGCCGTAGAGGCCCCAGTCGATCGCCACACGCCCCGGCTCGTCCTTCGCCAGCCGCCGGAACGGGTTGCCGTGGCGGCGGATGAACTGGAGGCTGTCCGCCGGCTTGTCCTTGTAGGCGATGCCGAAGACCGGCACGCCGTCGCGCGACAGGCGCATGAGCTGCGGATGCTCGATGATGCAGGGCACGCACCAGCTGGCCCAGAAATTCACCAGCAGGGGTCCGGCGCCGCTGCGGAGGTCGGCGGCGCCGAAGCCCTCCACGCCGCTTTCCTCCAGCGCCGGCAGGGTGAAGTCGGGCGCATGCTGGCCGATCAGGGCGGAGGGCACGCCGCGCGGGTTGTAGACGCCGCGACGCTGCCGATCGAGCGCGGCATAGAAGGCCACGCCCCCGGCCGCGGCGGCGGCGAAGGGAGCCATCAGCAGGAGGCGACGGGTACTCGGCGTCATTCGGCCGGCACCATGCGCGCGGCTGCGCGGTTGGGGGCGGAGACGCGGATGCGCCGGTCGGCCAGGGACAGCGCGCCGCCCAGCGCCATGATCGCGGCGCCGATCCAGATCCAGGGCGCGAGGAAGTTGTAGTGCAAGCGGATCACCGCCTTGCCCGTGCCCGCCTCCTCCTCCCCGATCACGGCGTAGAGGTCGGCGATCAGGTTGGTGTGGATCGCGACCTCCGTCGTGTTCTGCCGCGCGATGGGGAAGAAGCGGCGGGAGGGTTCCATGACGCGCACCTCGGCGCCGTCCCGCAGCAGCGTGATGGTGGCGCGCCGCGCGGTCCAGTTCGGGCCCTGCACGTCGCGCACGCCCTCCAGCCGCCATTCATAGCCCGCGAGCGTGGTGGATTCGCCCGGCGCCAGCGCGACCATGCGTTCCTGCGCCAGGCCCATGCCCGCGATGCCGGCCGCGGTGATGCCGATGCCGGCATGGGCGATGGCCGCCCCCCAGGCCGCGCGCGGCAGGCCCCTGGCGCGGTTCCAGGCATTTCTCCAATTGGTGCGGAACGCGGCCGTCCGATCCGCGATGTCGGCCACCGCCGCACCGATCACCCAGGCCGCGAAGGCGAAGCCCACCGCGGGCATCACATGCTGGCCGCTCAGCAGCAGCGCCGCGAAGAAGGCGGCGAAGGCGATGACCGCGCACCACCAGAGCCGCATCACGACATTGGCGAGCTGCGCGCGCTTCCAGGGCATCAGCGGCCCCGCCGCCATGGCGATCAGCAGCGGCACCACCAGCGGGAAGCTGGCGGAGTTGAAGAAGGGCGGCCCCACCGAGACCTTCATGCCGAACAGCGCATCCGCGAACATCGGCCAGAGCGTGCCCACGAACACCACCGCGGTGATGGAGCAGACCAGCAGGTTGTTCAGCACGATCGCGCCCTCGCGCGACACCGGGGCGAAGATCCCGGTCGGGATCATGGCCGAGGCCCGGAAGGCGAAGAGCAGCAGCGCGCCCACGACATAGACCATCAGCAGCGCCAGGATGAACAGCCCGCGCTCCGGGTCATTGGCGAAGGAATGCACGCTGTTCAGCACGCCGGACCGCACCAGGAAGGTGCCGAGCAGCGACATGGCGAAGGCGATGATGGCGAGCAGGATGGTCCAGGTCTTCAGCGCGTCCCGCTTCTCCACCACGATGGCGGAATGCAGCAGCGCCGTGCCGATCAGCCAGGGAAGCAGCGAGGCGTTCTCGACCGGGTCCCAGAACCAGTAGCCACCCCAGCCCAGCTCGTAATAGGCCCACCAGGACCCCAGCGCGATGCCGAGCGTCAGGAAGGACCAGGCGGCCAGCGACCAGGGCCGCACCCAGCGCCCCCAGGCGGCATCGACGCGGCCCTCGATCAGCGCGGCGATGGCGAAGGCGAAGGTGACGGCATAGCCGACATAGCCGAGGTAGAGCAGCGGCGGATGCATGGCCAACCCGATATCCTGCAGGATCGGGTTCAGCCCCTGGCCATCCGGCGGCGGCGGCCACATGCGGTCGAAGGGGTTGGACGTCTTGATGGTGAAGAGCAGGAAGCCGACCGAGATCAGCCCGAGCACGCCGAGCACGCGGGCGCGCAGCGCCGTCGGCAATTCGCGCCCGAAGCCGGAGACGGCGGCGCCGCAGAGCCCGAGGATGTTCACCCAGAGCAGCAGCGACCCCTCGTGATTCCCCCAGGTGCCGGTGATCTTGTAGAGCATCGGCTTCAGGGAATGGCTGTTCTGCACGACGTTCAGCACCGTCGTGTCGTTGATGGCGTAGGAATACATCAGGCAGAAGAAGGACGCGATCAGCGCCAGGCACTGGCCGAGCGCCAGCGGCGCGGCCGAGGCCATCATCCGCGCATCGCGCACATGCGCGCCGATCAACGGCAGCAGCGCCTGCGCCAGTGCCAGCACGAGGGCCAGCGCGAGGGCGAAGTGACCGAGTTCAGCGATCATGATCCGGTCCTCCCCGCCGCGGCGGGCCGCGCGGGGTCCATCGTGTTCCAGGTTGCCGGCGGCGGCGCCGCGCCTTCCGCCGGGTTCCAGTGGCCGGACCGCTTCAGCGCATCCGCCACTTCCGGCGGCATGTAGGTCTCGTCATGCCGGGCCAGCACCTCGCTGGCGCGGAAGGTGCCATCGACGCCGAGGCGCCCCATCGTCACCACGCCCTGGCCTTCGCGGAACAGGTCCGGCAGCACGCCCTGGTAGGTGACGGCGATGGCATGCGCGCCATCCGTCACGCGGAAACGCACGGTGGGCCGCTGGCCGCTGACCGCGGGCTCCCGCTCCACGCTGCCGGCCTCGACCAGGCCGCCGAGGCGGAAGGCGCGGTCGGGCCCCGGGCGCTCCGCCATGATGTCGGAGGGCGATCGGAAGAAGACGAGGTTGTCCTGGAAGGCCGTCAGCGTCAGCGCGGTCGCGCTGCCGAGCCCCAGCGCACAGAGCAGCAGGATCCACATCCGGCGCTTCTTGCGCGTCATCATGCATCCCTCCCGCGGGCATCCCCGCGCTCGCGGCTGTCACCGCGCGGATCAAGGCGTTTCAGCGTGGCGGACGCGGCGCGGTGGCGCATCACCGCCGCCACGGCCAGCCCCACGAAGGTGGCGAGCGTCAGGCCCCAGGAGGCGATGACATGCACCCAATGCGTGCTCATCACGCCGCCTCCGCCCGGCGGGCGCGGGCCGTCTGCAGGGCGCGAACGCGGCGTTCCATCACCGCGCTCCGGGTGCGGGCCAGCACCACGGCACCGAACAACAGGGAAAAGCCGAGCGCATTCACCAGCAGGGGATACAGCAGGTCCACATGCATGCCCGGCGCATCGATGCGCGTGACGGAAGCGGGCTGGTGCAGCGTGTTCCACCAATCGACGGAGAACTTCACGATCGGCACGTTCACCAGGCCGACCAGCGCCAGGATGGCGCCGGCGCGCGCGCCGCGCTCCATGTCGTCGAAGGCGCGGACCAGCGCGGCATGGCCGAGCCAGAGGAAGAACAGCACCAGCACGCTGGTCAGCCGCGCATCCCAGACCCACCAGGTGCCCCACATCGGCTTGCCCCAGAGGCTGCCGGTGGCCAGGCAGAGCGCGGTGACGGCGGCGCCGACCGGCGACAATTCCCGCGCCGTGAGGTCCGCCAGCGGATGCCGCCAGATCAGCGACATGATCGACAGGATGCCGAGCCCCGTGTAGCCGCCCATGGCCAGCCAGGCCATCGGCACATGGACGTGCATGATCCTGACCGTCTCCCCCTGCTGCCAATCGGCGGGGGAGAGGAACAGCGCCCAGGCGGCGCCGATGCCGGTCACCAGGATGGCGGCGGCCCAGAGCCAGGGCATCAGCGCATCGGTCAGCCGGAGGAACCGGCCCGGGTTGGCGAAGCGATGCAGCGACCGTGCCCCGCCCGCGGTCGCGGGGGGGTCGTTACGGGGCGCGCCCGACGGGGTTGGCCCCGCGGGCGGCGAAAGGGGTCTGGCGTCCACGCCCCTAGACTAGGGGTGCTTCGCGCCGGATTGAAGCGGGGCGGCAGGGGCGTTACGTCCCTTTCGCGCCCGCGACGTCCCGAAGGAACCCCGCGCCCATGCTTTTTGCCATCTCCTGCACCGACAAGCCGGCCTCGCTGGCGCTGCGGATGGAAACGCGTCCCGCCCATCTGGAATACTTGAAGCAGCACGCCGCCAGCTTCGTCCTGGTCGGCCCCGTGCTGGATGCCGAAGGCAAGCCCTGCGGCAGCCTGCTGGTGGTGGATGTGGCCGACCGCGCGGCCGCCGAGGCCTTCGCCGCCGGCGACCCCTATGCCAAGGCCGGACTGTTCGAGAGCGTGGTGATCCGCCCCTTCCGCACGGTCTTCAAGGACGGGGCCGCGGTCTGATGGCGGGCCGGTCCCATTGGCTCGTGAAGTCGGAGCCTGACGCCTTCTCCTGGGACCAGCAGGTCGCCAACGGGATCGAGCCCTGGACCGGCGTGCGCAACCACATGGCCAAGGCGAACCTCAAGGCCATGAAGAAGGGGGACCGCGCCTTCTTCTACCATTCCAACATCGGGAAGGAGATCGTCGGCGTGGTGGAGGTGGTGCGGGAAGCCTATCCCGACCCCACCGTCGCCCCCGACGACCCGAAGGGCGAATGGGTCTGCGTCGACATGAAGGCGCTGATGCCCTTCAAGACGCCGGTGACCCTGGCGGCCATCAAGGCGGACCCGGAGCTGGCGGATGTCGCCCTGGTCCGCATGTCCCGCCTCTCCGTCATGCCGATCACGCCGGAGCACTGGACGAAGCTCTGCAAGATGGGCGGGATCAAGGCGTGAGCGAGGTTTCGGCGTCCGAACGGGTGCTCTGCCGGGTGGAGGACATCCCGGATGGCGAAAGCCGCGGCTTCGCGCCGGCGCCGGGGGCCTTCACCGGGCTCTTCGCCATCCGGCGGGGCGCCTCCGTGCTGGTCTATGTGAATTCCTGCCCGCATGTCGGCCTGCCGCTGGACCCCGCGCCCCACCGGTTCCTGGACGCCAAGCGCGCCCACATCGTCTGCTCCGCCCATGGCGCCCGCTTCCGGATCGAGGATGGCGAATGCTTCTCCGGCCCCTGCTACGGGGAGAGCCTGGAAGCCGTGCCGGTGCGGATCGACGGGGAAGGCCGGGTGATCGTGCCGGCGGAGGCGGGGCTGTAGATTCCGGCTCGCCTGATCCCATATGATGGGCTCAGCTGAGCCCGGAGCCCGCCCCGCCATGTATCCCGTCGAGGTCGCCAAGGTCGCCGCCGCGCTGGGCGGCAGCCGCACGCTGAGGGCCGATGTCCGGTCGCTCGGCGAGCTGACCGAGGCGGTGGAGCAGGGCTTCCCGCGCGGCGTGGTCCGGGCGCTCGCCGATGCGGTGGTGCCGGGCGGGGACAGGGGCTCCACGCTGCGGCGCCAGGTCGAGGCGCTGGTCGCCTCCCCCGCCACGCTCAAGCGCAGCCCGCGTCTTTCCGCCGCGGCGAGCGAGCGCGCCGAACGCCTGGCCCGCATCGCGGCGCTGGCCAGCCAGGCGCTGGGGGAGGCGGCGGAGGCCAAGGCCTGGCTGACGGAACCCCACCCGCTGCTCGGCAACCGCCCGCCGATCGAGGTCGCGGCGACGGATCTCGGCGCGCGGCAGGTGGAGCGGATGCTGGTCAACATCGAATACGGCCTGCCCGCCTAGGTGCGGGTCTATCGCCTCGGCACCGCGCAGCATCCGGTCTGGGATGGGCTCGGCGCCGCGCTGCATGGCGGGCGCTGGAACCCGCCGGGAAGGCCGGTGATCTACGCGGCGGCGACGCTGTCGCTCGCCATGCTGGAGCGGCTCGCGCAGCGCCGGAACCTGGGTGGCACGCTGCTGGTGGAGGCGGAGGTGCCGGACGACGTGGCGATGGAGGATCTCTGCGCCGCGCCGCCCATCGGCTGGCGCAGCCCCGGCAGCCCGGAAGCCGTGGCCGCCGGCGCCGCCTGGCTGGCGCGGGGGCGGACGGCGCTGCTGCGCGTGCCCTCCGCCCTGGTGCCGCGGGAGGCCAACATCGTCATCAACCCCGCCCATCCCGATGCCGCGCGCATCGTCGCCGGCCCGGTCGAGCCGCTGGACTGGGACCCCCGCCTGTTCGGCATCCCGGCCCCCGCCACCGTTCCGCCGCCATCGCCACGCGGCCGCCGCGCCTGACCTGAAAACACCTTGGGCGCGCCCAAGGGCCGACACGGGGCATGCCCATCCTACGTCCTGCGCCAGACATCACGGCGCAACCTGAAGGATGGATCCGATGCGTTCCCTCTCCCGCCTGCCCCTCGCCGCCACGCTGATCCTGATCGGCGCGGTCCCCGCCTTCGCCCAAGGCACGAGCGGCAGCGTCACCTCCACCGCCCCCGTGACCTCCACCCGCCCCGCCGCGGTGGCACCCGCCGCGCCGGCGCAGCGCCCCGCGCAGGCGGCGACGCCGGCCAACCCGGGCGGCAACGTGCAGGCCACCACCCCGGCGGCGCGCCCAGCCACCCAGGGCCAGCAGGCCCAGCCCGCCCGCCCGGCCACGACCGCCGCCCCGCAGGCGCCGCGCGCGACGAACTGACGCAAGGCCACCGCTTCCCTCTCTCTCTCCCCGACTTGGCCGCCGTCCCCCCACCGGGGGCGGCGGTTCTTTCCGTTTTCCGTCCCATTCGTTACCGATTTCCGCTGCACCGCAGCGCCGGTTGACGCATATCAAGGGCCATGGCCCATTCGGCGCCTAGGAACCCGCCGCAAGGCCGGAACAAGGTTTGGGGACGCCCATGTCTGATGCATTGATCGCCGTGAAGCCCGAGATCGCCGCCCGCGCCCATGTGGACGCCGCGACGTACAAGGCGATGTACGACGCCGCCGCGGCCGACCCTGACGCCTTCTGGGCCGCGGAAGCCAAGCGCGTCGCCTGGATGAAGACGCCGACGATCATCAAGAACGTCGATTTCGGCGGGACCTCCGGCAAGGTCTCCATCAAGTGGTTCGAGGACGGCGTCCTCAACGTGACGGAATCCTGCCTGGACCGGCATCTCGCGACGCGCGGCGACCAGGTGGCGATCATCTGGGAAGGCGACGACCCCAAGGCCGACAGCAAGGTCACATACAAGGACCTGCACGCCCGCGTCTGCCAGCTGGCCAACGCCATGCGCGGCATGGGCGTGAAGAAGGGCGACCGCGTCTGCATCTACCTGCCGATGATCGTGGAAGCGGCCGTCGCCATGCTGGCCTGCGCCCGCATCGGCGCGGTGCACTCCATCGTCTTCGGTGGTTTCTCCCCCGACAGCCTCGCGAGCCGTATCCAGGACAGCGAATGCACCGTCCTGCTGACGGCCGATGAGGGCCGGCGCGGCGGCCGCAAGGTGCCGCTGAAGGTCAATGCGGATGAGGCGCTGAAGACCTGCCCCTCCATCCGGCACGTCATCGTCGCGAAGAACACGGGCGGCGCGGTCGCCATGCAGGAAGGCCGCGACGTCTGGTGGCATGACGCCTGCGACAGCCAGCCGACCACCGCGGCGCCGGAGCCGATGGGCGCGGAGGATCCGCTCTTCATCCTCTACACCAGCGGATCGACGGGCAAGCCGAAGGGCGTGCTGCACACGACCGGCGGCTACCTGGTCTGGGCGTCCTTCACCCACCAGAACGTCTTCGACTACCGCGACGGCGAGATCTACTGGTGCACGGCCGATGTCGGCTGGGTCACGGGCCACACCTACATCGTCTATGGCCCCCTCGCGAATGGCGCGACCACGCTGATGTTCGAGGGCGTGCCGAACTACCCCACCGTCTCCCGCTTCTGGGAGGTGATCGACAAGCATCAGGTGAACATCTTCTACACCGCGCCGACCGCGATCCGCGCCCTGATGCGCGACGGCGAGGCGCCGGTGAAGAAGACCAGCCGCGCCTCGCTGCGCATCCTCGGTTCCGTGGGCGAGCCCATCAATCCCGAAGCCTGGCTCTGGTACTACCGCAATGTCGGCGACGAACGCTGCCCGATCGTCGATACCTGGTGGCAGACGGAGACGGGCGGCATCCTGATCTCGCCCCTGCCCGGCGCCATCGCGCAGAAGCCGGGTTCCGCGACGCTGCCGCTGCCCGGCGTCCGGCCCGCGCTGGTGGACAATGACGGCAACCCGCTGGAAGGCGCGACCGAGGGCAACCTCGTGCTGCTGGACAGCTGGCCCGGCCAGATGCGCACGGTCTATGGCGACCATGAGCGCTTCCAGCAGACCTACTTCTCCACCTTCAAGGGCACCTACTTCACCGGCGACGGCGCCCGCCGCGATGCCGATGGCTACTACTGGATCACGGGTCGCGTCGATGACGTCATCAACGTCGCCGGCCACCGCATGGGCACGGCCGAGATCGAGAGCGCGCTGGTCGCCCATCCGAAGGTGGCGGAGGCCGCGGTCGTCGGCATGCCGCATGAGATCAAGGGCCAGGGCATCTACGCCTATGTCACGCTGAAGGCCGGCGAGGAGCCGACCGAGGCGCTGCGCAAGGAACTCGTCGCCTGGGTCCGCAAGGAGATCGGCCCGATCGCCAGCCCCGACGCCATCCAATGGGCGCCGGGCCTGCCCAAGACCCGCTCCGGCAAGATCATGCGGCGCATCCTCCGCAAGATCGCGGCGAATGAGACGGAGGCGCTGGGGGATACCTCGACGCTGGCGGATCCGGCGGTGGTGCAGGAGTTGGTGGACAACCGGGTTGGGTGATTCCGGGGAAGGCGCTGCCTTCCCCGGACCCCTACCGCCAGGGGCGAGACGCCCCTGGACCGTCGGCAGAGGCGGGCGAAGGGGGGTAGCGTCCCGCCCCTCGCCATGGATACCTGTGCGCAACACAGGAGCCTCCCATGGACCAGCCTGCCTCCCGCCTGCCTGACGATTTCCAGTCCCGCTACGGCGGCGCGGCCCCGGACGTGGCACCGCCGGTGAATGCGGTGCTGGAGACGATGCTCGGCCACCGCTCCGTCCGCGCCTACCTGCCCGATGCGCTGGCGCCTGGCGTGCTGGAGACGCTGGTCGCCGCGGCGCAATCGGCGCCGACCTCCTCCAACCTCCAGGCCTGGAGCGTGGTGGCGGTGGAGGACCCGGAGCGAAAGGGGCGACTCGCGGACCTCTCCAACAGCCAGCGCTTCATCCGCCAGGCGCCGCTGTTCCTGTGCTGGGTCGCGGATCTCTCGCGCCTGACCCGACTTGGCGAGGCGCATCAGCGCAGGCTGGAGGGTCTCGATTATCTCGAGAGCTTCATGGTGGCGCTGGTCGATGCCGCGCTCGCCGCGCAGAACTGCGTGGTGGCGGCGGAGAGCCTGGGGCTTGGTACCGTCTATGTCGGCGCGCTGCGCCATCATCCCGAGAAGGTGGCGGCGGAGTTGAATCTGCCGCCGAATGCCTTCGCCGCCTTCGGCTTGGCGGTCGGCCATCCTGATCCCGCCGTGCCGGGTGCCGTGAAGCCGCGCCTGCCCCAATCGCTGGTGCTGCACCGGGAGCAGTACGGGATTGCCGAGGAGAGCACCGCGATCGCGGGCTATGACAAGGCGCTCGGCGATTTCTCGCAGGCGGTCGGCATGGGCAGGCAGGACTGGACCCAGCGCATGATCAGCCGCGTCGGCACTGCGGCGGCGCTGTCCGGCCGCGACCGGATGAAGGAAGCGCTCACGGCGTTGGGTTTCGGCCTGAAGTAGTCGCGGTCCAGGGTCCCGCTGGACCCTGGCGGGGGTGCAGGGGGCAGAGCCCCCTGCTGCTACAGCGTCGCCCGTCCCGCAATCTCGAACCTGTTCGCCGGCTGCACGAGGCGGGAGAAGGTCATCGCCTGCCCGTCCGTGAAGGTCGTGCGCTGGATCACCAGGCAAGGCTGGTTTCGCGGCACCGCCAGCAGCTTGGCCAGCGCGGCGTCGGGCAGGATGGCGGTGATGGATTGCTCCATGGCCGTCGCGTTTCCCGCGCGGACCAGGTGGGCGAAGGTCGTTTCCGTCGTGTAGTCGCGGTCGAGGTAGCCGGGCGCGTAGCCCGGGCGGAGCCAGCGTTCCTCCTGCTGGATCGGCGCCCCGTCGCCGAGGTGGAGGATGGCGCTATGGGGTACGGGCGCGCCTGGCGGCAGCAGCAGGGCGGCGGCCGCTTCCGGCGGCGCCGGCGTGACGCCGAGGCGAAGCACGCGGCAGGTCCAGGCCATGCCGCGGGCGGCGATCTCGTCGGCGATGTCGTGGATGGTCATCAGCCCGAAGCGCGGCCGGGCGCGGGCGACGAAGGTGCCTACCCCCTGCACCTTCCGCAGCAGCCCTTCCTGGGCGAGTTCCGCGAAGGCGCGGTTCACCGTGATGCGGCTGACGCCGAGTTCCGGGCCGAGCGCGTTCTCCGACGGGATCTTCGTGTCCGGCGGCCATTCCCCGTTGAGGATGCGTCGCCGGACGTAGTCCTTCACCGCCGCGTAGCGCGGCTGTGCATCACTCATCCCTGCTTGCGGTAGGCGAAGGCCTGGGCGAAGCGGCCGAGGATGTGTTCGCCGCAGGTCGTCGGCGGGTAGTGCGGGTCGGTGGCGCCCAGCGCGCGCGGATCGACGGGCGCCGAGAAATCGGGGTCGTAGAAGGTGGCGATGGACATGCGTTCATGCCCGCTGCGGTTCACCACGCGGTGCGGCGTGCTGGCGAAGCGGTCATTGCTCCAGCGGCCGAGCAGGTCACCGACATTGACGACGAGCGTGCCCGGCAGCGGCGGCGCGGGAATCCAGGCGCCGGTCTGGCGTTCCTTCACCTCCAGCCCACCGCTGTCATCCTGCCAGAGCAGGGTGATGCAGCCGAAATCCGTGTGGGGGGCGACGCCGAAGCCATCCGTGTCGTCCGGCGCCTGGGGGGGATAGAAGATCGCCTGGGTCCGCTGCAGCGGGGTCTTGTAGTGCGGCGCGAAGAAGTCGCGATCGAGCCCGAGGCTGAGCGCGACCGCGCGCAGCAGCTTCGCCCCGCAGGCGCCGATCGCGTCGAAATAGGCCTCCATGGCCGGCGCCAGTTCCGGCACCTCGGCGGGCCAGTTGTTCGGGCCGCGCAGCTTCTCCCCGGCCAGGACGGTCGGGTGGTCGGCGGGCAGGTCGAGCCCGATGGAGAAGAACTCCTTCAGGTCGGGCTTCTTGGCACCCTCCATCACCGCGCCGCCGGCGGCGTGCCAGCCGCGATGGATCAGGTTCGCCTTGGTGCGCATCTTCACCTCCTGCGGCAGCAGGAAGAAGCGGCGCGCGGCGGCAAGGGCGGTATCGATCACCGCCTGCGGCACGCCGTGGTTGCGCACATAGAAGAAGCCCGGCCCCGTGCAGGCAGCGTTGATGGCGGCCGCCACCGCTCCCTCCCCGCCCGGGCTGTCGAGCGGCGTGAGGTCGATGACCGGAAGGCTGCTGTTTCCAAGCTGGTGCGTCATGGTGCAAGCTCCCGCCAAGGTTGGGCTTGATGCGCAGGGAGGCCGACGATACGGTCATGACCTGTCATGTCAACCATGTCCCGGACAACCGGGCGGCGAGCCTGACAAGCGGGGAAGACGCCGGCGCGGCCCGGACGGAATTCACACGAGGCCCAACGGCCCAGGAGACGACGATGACTGCCTTCACCCCGACCCGCCGCCAGGCGGGGCTGACCGCGGCTGCCGCGCTCTTCGCCCCGATGCTTGCCCCCCGCTTCGCCCACGCGAACAACCTCGAGAAGGCGCGCCGGGCCGGTGAGCTGATGATCGCGACCGAGCTGCACTTCGCGCCCTTCGACTTCACCGAGGGTGGCCGCCAGGTCGGCATGAACAGCGAGCTTTTCGCCGAAGTGGGCAAGGCGCTGAACCTGCGCATCCGCTTCCAGGACCTGCCCTGGCCTGGCGTGCTGCCCGGGCTGGAAGCCGGGCGCTTCGACCTCGTCGCCGGCCCCGCCACCATCACCCGCGCGCGGATGGAGCGCTACCGCTTCACCGCCCCCATCGCGGATGCCACCGTGGCGCTGCTGAAGCGCGCGAACGATGCCAGCATCCAGAAGCCGGAGGACATCAACGGCAAGACGGTGGGCTGCGCGCAGGCGACGGCGCAGCTGACCCAGCTGCAGAACTTCATCGCGTCCAAGGGACTCAACGTCCAGATCCGCGAATACCAGTCCTTCAGCGAGACCTATGCGGACCTCGCGGCCGGCCGCATCGTCGCGGTGGCCAATTCGCTGCCCAACATCGCCTATGTCGCGCAGCAGCGCCGCAACGTCTTCGCCGTGGTGAACCCGCCCTTCGGCGCCAAGGTCTATTTCGGCTATCTCGGCAGGAAGGACGCCGACACGGCGCCGCTGCTCGATGCCGTGGATGGCGTGATCGATGCGATGCGCACCGATGGCCGCCTCGCCGCGCTGCAGACCAAGTGGTTCGGGCAGTCCTTCGAGGTGCCGGCCCGCGTCGTCGAAGCCAACGCCTGATATCAGCGGCCGCTTTCAGCGACTCGCTGATATGATGTTCCGGGCCCTCAAACGCCGGGCGCCGGCTCCGCCGGCTTGGCTTCGCGGCATATGCCGCGGGCCGCATTCGCGGCCTCGCCCGTCTTCGACGGGCGCAGGTTGCCCACTGCGACCGGAGTTGTGACGTTGGACTTCATCGCCGAAGCCCTGCCGCCCATGCTCTGGGCGGCAGGCAATACCGTGTGGATCTCGGCCGTGGGCATCGCCCTCGGCCTGGTCCTTGGCGTGCCCATCGCGGTGGGGTGCGAAGCCCGCCGCGCCTGGGCGCTCACCTATGTCAGCTTCTTCCGCGGCGTGCCGCTGCTGATCCAGCTGATGCTGGCCTATTACGCGCTCCCTTTCCTCGGCATCGACCTGCCCGCCTGGTTCGCCGCGACCGCGACGCTCGGCCTCTGCTGCGCGGCCTATATGGCGGAGATCATCCGCGGCGGCTTCGCCCTGGTGCAAAAGGGGGGGCTGGAGGCCGCGCGGCTGCTCGGCCTGACGCCGCGGCAGATCCTGCTGCGCATCCGCCTGCCCATCGCCATCCAGGCCATGCGCCCGGCCGTGATCAATGAGGCGATCCTGATCGTGAAGGCGTCGTCGCTGGTCTCCGTCGTCGGCATCCTGGAACTGACGCGAAGCTCCCAGGCCATCGCCTCCTCCACCTTCGAGCCCTTGCCGGCCTATGCGCTGTGCGGCGCCATCTACCTGGCAATGAACCTGCTGCTGACGCTGCTGGCGCGCGGGAAGGCCGCATGATCCAGGCCCTGATCGACAGCCTGGCCGCGGCGGCGCAGGGCCTGCCGATGACGCTGGCCCTCTGGCTCGGCGGCGTCGCCATCGGCATCGTGGCGGGCTTCCTGATCGGCGCGCTGCGCTTCTTCGCGCCCCTCGCCCTCACCTGGCCGCTCGCCGCGGCGGTGGAGGCGGTGCGCGGCACGCCCTTCCTCGTCCAGTGCTTTCTCCTGTATTTCGGCGGGCCCTTCATCGGCATCGACCTCTCGCCCGTCGTGGCCGGGCTGGTCGCGCTGTCCGTCTATGGCGCCGCCTATTTCTCCGAGGTTTTTCGGGCCGGCTTCATGGCGGTGCCGAAGGGCCAGCTGGAAGCGGCACGGATGCTCGGCCTGTCCCGCCCGCAGACGGTGCTGCGCATCATGCTGCCGGTGATGGCGCTCGCCGTGCTGCCGTCGCTGGTCAACCTCGCCGTCATCCTCATCAAGGAAACCGCCGTGCTGTCCATCATCACGGTGCCGGAGCTGACCTTCCGCGTGCAGGGCGTCGGCTCCGCCACCTTCGCCTTCGCCGAGACGACGCTGGTGCTGGCGCTCGTCTACTGGGCACTGACCGAGGCGACCTCCTGGGCCGCGCGCGGCCTTGAACGCCGCATCGAACGCCGGATGGCCGCGTGATGAACCCCGTCCTGCAGGTCCGCGCGCTGGAGCGCCGCGTCGGCGATGTCGAGATCCTGCGCCGCATCAGCCTCGACGTCATGCCGGGCGAGGCGATCGGCGTCATCGGCCCCAGCGGCTCCGGCAAATCCTCCCTGCTCCGCTGCATCGCGGGCCTCGATCCCATCTCTGGCGGCGAGGTGCTGGTGGAGGGCAAGAGCGCCAGGCCCGGCGACGGCGCCATCGGCATGGTGTTCCAGCAATTCAACCTCTGGCCCCACCTGACGGCGCGGGACAACGTGGCCCTCGCCCTCAAGCTCGTCCGCGGTATGGCCGCGAAGGATGCCGACGCCAAGGCGGAAGCGGCGCTGGCGAAGGTCGGGCTCGGGGCGCTCGGCGGCCGCAAGCCCGCGGCACTGTCGGGCGGCCAGCAGCAGCGCGTTGCCATCGCGCGGACCCTCGCCATGGAACCGCGCGTGCTGCTCTTCGACGAGCCGACCGCGGCGCTCGACCCCGAACTGACGACGGAAGTGCTGGACGTGATCCGGGCGCTCGCGGCCTCCGGCGTCACCATGCTGGTCGTCAGCCACGAGATGGGCTTCGTCGCCAGCCTCTCCACCCGCGTGGTGTTCCTGGACCACGGCGTGGTGGTGCAGGCGGCACCGCCGGCGGAGGTCTTCGGCGGCGGGGGGGAGCCGCGGGTGAAGACCTTCCTGAAGACCTACCTGGATCGGGTGGCCTGGACGAAGGACGCGTAAGCGTTGCTCCCTCCCCCGCGCTTGCGGGGGAGGGTTGGGGTGGGGGTAAGGCCCGCCCTTCAGTTGGCCGATGCGCGCTGGGTGCCGAGATACTCGCGAACCGTCTCCCACGCCACGCGCTGCAGATGCGCCGCCGTGTCGGCATCGAGGCCAGCCGTGTAGCGGTTGCCCTCGGGATTGCGGCCGAACACCGCGGCATAGGTCGTGACAGCCGCCAGGTAGGTGCCGGCCAGGCTGGGATGCCGCAGATCGGAGACATAGAGGTCCAGCGCCGGGCGCTGCGCGATGGACCGCTCGAAGGCCAGCCCTGCCGGGATCACCAGCGCATTGTTGGCATTGCCCACCGCCGTATAGGCGGCGGCCAGCCCCGCCATCATCTCCGGCTTGTCCTTGTAGGCCCAGGACATGAAGAAGACGGGCTCCGCCCCATGGCTGCGCACCGTCGCGCTGTGGCGCCGGGCATAATCCTCGAACACCGGCGCCAGCTGCGGGTGCACGGGGCAGAGGCTGCAATCCATCATCACCGCCAGGTCGAACAGCTTACCCGGCGGGCGGAAGACGATGTTGTTGCTGCGATCGAAGCCATAGCTCGCCACCGCATCGGGGCGGAAATAACTGGCCACGTCATGCCACTGCATGTTGGACCCGCCGATGCCGACCAGGGTCGACCGGAAGGGCGGCGGCTGGTCGCTGCCGCGCAGCAGGCCGGTCAGGTGATTGGTGATGCCGTTGTTGTAGTAGAAGAAGCTGTTGCCGATGAAGATGGCGCTGGCCGGCACCTCCACCCGCGTCACCGCCGGGCGCGCGGCTGGGGGCGCCTGCTGCGCCAGGGCGGGCAGGGCCGCCAAGCCACCCAGCAACAGGCCGAAGCAGGCCCTACCGAAACCGATCATGGCATGTCCCTCCCCAGGGTGCGGCGGCGCTGTCCGGCCTGCCTGACGAGGAGGATAGGCCCGCCTGAGGCCACCCGTCACGCCCACCGAACGGCCCGGGTGCCCCAACCCCGCATAAAGATATCCTTATGGGTAATGGGTCCATCTGGCCTTCCCGGCCGTTGCATGCTACCCGGCCGTCCACAACCCGCGTTGCGAGAAGAGAAGCCCATGCCCGAAGCCACCGACTACGTCATCAAGGACATCTCCCTCGCCGGCTGGGGCCGGAAGGAAATCTCCATGGCCGAGGACGAGATGCCCGGCCTGATGGCGACGCGCGCGGAATACGGGCCGAAGAAGGTGCTGAAGGGCGCCCGCATCGCCGGCTGCCTGCACATGACCATCCAGACCGCCGTGCTGATCGAGACGCTGAAGGAACTCGGCGCCGATGTCCGCTGGTCCTCCTGCAACATCTTCTCGACGCAGGACCACGCCGCCGCCGCCATCGCGGCGACCGGCACGCCGGTCTTCGCGGTGAAGGGCGAGACGCTGCCGGAATACTGGCAGTACGTGAAGCGCACCCTGGAATGGGCCGATGGCGGCACGCCGAACGTCCTGCTGGACGATGGCGGCGACATGACCCTGCTGGTCCATTACGGCCTGCGCGCCGAGCAGGGCGACGTGGCGTTCCTGGAGAAGCCGACCAACGAGGAAGAGGAAGTCTTCTTCGCCCTCATCAAGGACTGCCTGAAGACCAAGCCGGGCTGGTTCGCCGAACTCGCCAAGAACATCGTCGGCGTGTCGGAGGAGACGACGACCGGCGTCCACCGCCTCTACAACATGGCGAAGGAAGGCAAGCTGCTTTTCCCCGCCATCAACGTGAACGACAGCGTCACCAAGTCGAAGTTCGACAACCTCTATGGCTGCCGTGAATCGCTGGTGGACGCCATCCGCCGCGGCACGGACGTCATGATGGCCGGCAAGGTCGCGATGGTCTGCGGCTTCGGCGACGTGGGCAAGGGCTCCGCCGCCTCGCTGCGCAATGCCGGCTGCCGCGTCATGGTCTCCGAAGTCGATCCGATCTGCGCGCTGCAGGCGGCGATGGAGGGCTATGAGGTCGTGACGATGGAGCAGGCCGCGCCGCAGGCCGACATCTTCGTCACCGCGACCGGCAATGTGGACGTCATCACCGCCGACCACATGCGCGCCATGAAGCATCGCGCCATCGTCTGCAACATCGGCCACTTCGACAGCGAGATCCAGGTCGCGGCGCTGCGCAACTACAAGTGGGACAACGTGAAGCCCCAGGTGGACGAGATCGAGTTCCCGACGGGCAAGCGCATCATCCTGCTGTCCGAAGGCCGCCTGGTGAACCTCGGCAACGCCACGGGCCACCCCTCCTTCGTCATGTCCGCGTCCTTCACCAACCAGACGCTGGCGCAGATCGAGCTGTGGACCAACCCCGGCAAGTACGAGAAGAAGGTCTACGTCCTGCCGAAGCACCTGGACGAGAAGGTGGCCTCGCTCCACCTCGCCAAGGTCGGCGCGACGCTGACCAAGATGACGGCGCAGCAGGCCGCCTATATCGGCGTCGCCGAGCAGGGCCCCTTCAAGGCCGACCAGTACCGCTACTGAGTGCCCGAAGGGCCCGCCTCCGGTGACGGGGGCGGGCCCTTCGCCTTGCCGGCGGCGCCGCGCCGCCGCATGATCCGCGCGTTCAAGGGATACCGCCCCGCATGTGGATCTGGCTCGTCATCGCGGCCGTCTTCCTGTTCCTGCTCGGCCGCGTGGCCCATGAGAACAGCCTCACCACCCGCTCCCGCCCCGCCGCCCTGGCGGCGACCCTCGCGCATGGGCTGGCGCTCGCCTCCCTGGGCTGCGGCACCTTCGGCATGCTGATGGCGATCTTCCTCGGCCTGCTGCCCCCCGCCGGCCCGCACCTCACCGGCAGCAGCCTGCGCGACGTGCTGCTCTGGAGTGCCGGTTTCCTCCTCCTCGGCACCGCGCTGCTGGTCGGCAGCGGCGGCATCCGTCGCCTCGGCGGCCGCGGCGCGCCGGTGGCCAGGCCCTCCCGCGGGCACTGATCCCGCCGCCTTGCCAGCCGGCCCCGCGGGGCGACATGGGGGGCGATCCGAACGGAGCCCCGCGTGACCATCCTCGCCACCCTCGCCCTCTTCGCCTCCGCGCTGCTCTTCGGCGGCATGGCCTTCTTCGCCGCCCTCATCGCGCCCATGATCTTCAAGGCGCTGCCCGCCGAGATGGCGTCGCGCTTCGTCCGCGCCGTCTTCCCGCCCTACTACCTCTGGATCCTCGCCACCTCGTCCGCGGCCGCCGTGGCGCTCTTCCCCCTGTCGAAACCCGATGCGGGCATGATGGCGGCCATCGCCGGCCTCGCCTTCTGGCTGCGCCAGGTGCTCATGCCGCGGATCAACGCGCTGTCGGATGCCGCGAAGGCCGGCGATGCCGATGCGGGCCGCGCCTTCGACCGCGCCCACAAGCTCTCCGTCATCGCCAACCTGCTGCAACTCGTCGTCGCCGGCGTGGTGCTGGCTGGATTCGTCCTGTGAACGATCGGGGGCCAAAGCCGCCTATTTCCGCCGGACCGGGGATGCATTAAGCGTCTCCGCCAGTTGCGGATGGCAGCCATCCGCGTCCTGCCCGAGGGAGGAAAAGCCAGGATGAACCGCCGTTCCATGGTGGGCGCCGCCGCCGCCGCCATTCCCGCCGCCGCCATCGCCACCCCTGCCTTGGCCCAGGCCATGCCGGAAGTCCGCTGGCGCGCCGCCTCCTCCTTCCCCCGCGTCTTCGACGTGCTCTACGGCACCTTCGACCGCATCTGCGCCCGCGTCGCGCAGCTGACCGAGGGCAAGTTCCGCATCCAGCCCTTCCCGGCCGGGGAGATCGTGGGCGGCCTTCAGGTGCTGGACGCCGTCCAGGCCGGCACGATCGAGGCCGGGCACACCGCCAGCTACTACTACCTCGGCAAGGAACCCGCCTTCGCCCCCTTCACCGCCATGTGCTTCGGCCTGAACACCCGGCAGATGACGGCCTGGTTCCGCTATGGCGGCGGCAATGAGCTCGCGGCGGAGCTGTTCCGCGAGTACAACATCCACGCCATCACGGCCGGCGACACCGGCGCGCAGATGGGCGGCTGGTTCCGGAACGAGATCACCTCCGTCGAGCAGCTGCGCGGCCTGAAGTTCCGCATCACGGGCCTGGCCGGCCAGCTCTTCACCCGCCTCGGCGCCGCGCCGACGCTGATCGCCCCGGCCGACATCTACCCCTCGCTGGAGCGCGGCGTGATCGACGCGGCCGAATTCGTCGGGCCGCATGACGATGAGCGGGCCAACTATGTCCGCGTCGCCCGCTTCTACTACGCGCCGGGCTTCTGGGAGCCGGGCGCGCGCCTGCACTTCATCTCCAACCAGCGGGCCTATGCGGCGCTGCCGGACCTCTACAAGCACGCGCTCGACGTCGCCTGCGCGGAGGCCGACAGCGACATGGTGGCCCGCTACGACCACCTGAACCCGCAGGCGCTCCGTCGCCTGGTCGCCGCCGGCGCGCAGCTCCGCTTCTGGCCGCGGCCGGTGCTCGAAGCCGCCTGGCGCGCGAATGAGGAGATGGTGGCCGACATCAGCCGCCAGAACGCCCGCTTCGCCCGCGTGATGGAGAGCTACAATCGGTTCCGCGGCGACCAGTTCCAGTGGTTCCGCATCGCCGAGAACAGCTACGACAACTTCGCCTTCAGCGCCGCCCAGACGGTGCGCTGAGGCACTATCCGATCAAGCCGAATCAGCTTGATCGGATTTCGTGCCTTGGGAACGATAACTTCCAGGGCACGAGATCCGTCCAACCGGACGGATCCTGCGCTACAGCATTTTCAAGTCGGGCGGAAACGCCCGACGACTCGGAAAATGCGCGAAAACAAATTGCTAGACCCGTTTCAGCGTCGCTGCCGACGCTGAAACGGGTCTAGGCGCGCGAACCCTGGCCAAGGGGGGATCCCGGCCCGGATTCCCCCGGGCTGACCCCGAGCCGAACCGCCTGAAGGGGAAATGCCCCATGCGGATTGGTCGCCTGCTCCTGCTGGTCCTTCTCGCCGCCACGCCGGCGCAGGCGGACCATGACGTGATGATCCTGCGGGATCGCGGGATCGCCCTGATGCGCCATGGCGGCGCCGTGCCCGCAACGCCCGGCACGCTCCCTCCCGTCCCGGGCTGCGAACCCGGTGCGGTCCTGACGGAGATGGGGCGGGCGGAGATGCGCCGCTGGGGCGCCGAGTTGCGCGCCGCTGGCCTGCCTTCCGTCACGGTCCTCACCTCCCACCAATGCTCGGCCTGGGAGACGGCGCTGCTGCTCGACCTCGGCCCGGTCACGCCCGACCCGCTGCTGGATGCCTGGGACCGCGCGGAGGCCGCGACACGCGGGGAGGCGCTGCGCCAGCACCTCATCGACCTCGGGCGCGCGCGGCAGGGGGGCGGCGGGCCCGTCATCCTGGTGACCCATCGCGCCAATATCCTCGCTGTGACCGGGATCGAGGCCTCGCATGGCGAGTTGCTCCTGCTGCAGGCGGAGCGCGGCGGGCTCGGCCTGCTCGGCCGGCTGCAGATGGAATAGCCAGCAGCGGCGGGGCCCTGTATTCCCCGCCCGCCCGCCCGGAGTGAACCCGCGCCCATGGATGCCGCCGCCCTGTTCTCCGCCCTGCTCATGGGCATCGTGGAGGGCCTGACCGAGTTCCTGCCCATCTCCTCGACCGGCCACCTGATCCTGATGGGGGAGCTGCTGGGCTTCCAGGGCCCGCCCGGCAAGACCTTCGAGATCGTCATCCAGCTCGGCGCCGTCCTGGCCGTCGTCGTCCTGTTCTGGCCGACGCTGATGTCGCTCGTCACCAGGGCCTGGCGCCCGGGGCCGGAGCGTTTCTACGCCATCAACCTGCTGCTGGCCTTCCTGCCGGCGGCCGCCATCGGCGCCACGCTGCACGGCACGATCACGCGGCTGCTGTTCAGCCCCTGGGTGGTCAGCATCGCCTTGATCGTCGGCGGCATCGTCATCATCGCGATCGAACGCCTGCGCCCCGCGCCGACCATCCATTCCGTGCCGCAGATCGGGCCGCTGGCCGCGCTGATCATCGGCTTCGGCCAGGCCCTGGCGATGATCCCCGGCACCTCCCGCTCCGGCGCCACCATCATCACCGCGCTGCTGATCGGGGTGGACCGCAAGGTGGCCGCGGAATTCTCCTTCGTCCTCGCCATTCCGACCATGGTCGCCGCCACCGCCTACAGCCTGTTCAAGGCGCGGGCGGAGCTCGACCTCTCGGGCCTCGCGCAGATCGGCGTCGGCTTCGTCACCGCCTTCGTCGTGGCGCTCGTCGTCGTGCGCTGGGTGATGGGTGTGATCAGCCGCATCGGCTTCACGCCCTTCGGCTGGTACCGCATCGCGCTCGGCAGCGTCATGCTGGTCTTTCTGCTGCTGCGCTGACGGGAGTCGATCGTTCCGCCACGCGGCGATGCTTGTGCCGCGTGGCGGGCGCGTTCATCTTCCGGTGATCGTACCGTCCGATCCGGAATCCTGGTCAATGCGCCTTCGCACCTTTCTTGCCCTGCCGATCGGCCTGCTGCTGGCCGCCCCGGCCGCGGCCCAGCACTGGAACGACAGCGGCCCCGGGCGGGACCTGATGAGTTCGACCGCCCAGGATTTCGACAGCTTCCGGCAGCGGATGCCGGCCCAGCCGCGCTTCACGCCGACCACGCCCGGCGTACCCGCCACGGCGGCCGCGCCGCGCGGCCCGATCCCGATCCTGGACTGGGTCCCGCCGCCGCCCGTGCCCGCCACCGGCACGGCCCCGCGCCGCACCGGCACCAGCACCGTCCGTCGCACCCGCGCGCCCGCGCCGCCCGTGGCGCAGGACCCGGTCTTCCGCGACCCCGCGCCCCAGCCCGCCGCCCTTCAGGCGAACGACGCGGAACGCTCGCTGGCGGAGCGGGAGCGGGAGCTCGACCGCCTCCGCCGGATCCTCGAGGAAGACCGCCTGCGCTACCAGCGCCGCCAGCAGCCGCAGCTGCAATAGGGGCGGGCCAAGCCCGCCCGCCGGTCCCCTCAGGCCGTGACGTAATCGGCCTCGGTCTTCGCGCGGATCTCCTCCGCGCTGACACCCGGCGCCGTCTCCAGCAGCCGCATCGGCGCATCGCCCTTCTTGTCGATGGCGAAGACGCCGAGATCCGTCACCACCAGATCCACCACGCGGCGGCCGGTCAGCGGCAGGTTGCACGCCTTGAGGAGCTTGGCGGAGGCGCCGGCGGTGTGCTCCATCAGCACGATCACCTTCTTGACGCCCGCGACCAGGTCCATCGCGCCGCCCATCCCCTTCACCATCTTGCCGGGGATCATCCAGTTCGCGAGGTCGCCATTCTGCGCCACCTGCAGCGCGCCCAGGATGGACAGGTCGATATGGCCGCCGCGGATCATCCCGAAGCTCTGCGCGCTGTCGAAGAAGCTGCTGGTCGGCAGCGCAGTGATGGTCTGCTTGCCGGCATTGATGAGGTCCGGATCCTCCTCCCCCTCATAGGGGAAGGGACCAAGGCCCAGCATGCCGTTCTCGCTCTGCAGCTGCACCGTCATGCCCGTGGGCACGTGGTTCGCCACCAGCGTCGGGATGCCGATGCCGAGGTTGACGTAGAAGCCGTCCTGCAGCTCGCGCGCGGCGCGCGCGGCCATCTGGTCGCGGGTCCAGGGCATTGTTCAGCTCCGAAGAAGCGTGGTGGCGGCGCGCGCCGCCTTGCGCGCGCCGAGCGGCCGAATGGCCGCCGCGCACAAACCGACTATGCAGCTTTGCGCGGCAGTGGCCTGCGCGAAGCCAAGGATGCGGAGCATCCGCCCGGCGTCTGAGGGCATCAGATATCTCCGCCGGCGGCGGCGGCGGCTTCGCGCTTGCGGACGGTGCGCTGTTCGATGCGCTTCTGGAAATCGGGCGGGCAGAGCAGCAGGCGCTTCACGAAGATGCCCGGCGTGTGGATGTGGTCGGGGTCGATCTCCCCGGGCCTCACCAGGTGTTCCACCTGCGCCACCGTCACCTTCGCGGCCGTGGCCATCACCGGATTGAAGTTCCGCGCCGTCTTCCGATAGACGAGGTTGCCCTCATGGTCGCCCTTGTAGGCGTGCACGATGGCGAGGTCGGCAAAGAGCCCACGCTCCATCACATAGTGCTCGCCGTCGAACTCCCGCGTCTCCTTCCCCTCCGCCACCGCCGTGCCGTAGCCGGTCTTGGTGAAGAAGGCGGGGATGCCGGCGCCGCCGGCGCGGATGCGTTCCGCCAGCGTGCCCTGCGGGTTGAACTCGATCTCCAGCTCGCCGGCCAGGTACTGCTTCGCGAAGGTCGCGTTCTCGCCCACATAGCTGCTGATCATCTTGCGGATCTGCCGCGTGTGCAGCAGCAGGCCGAGACCCGCATCGTCGATCCCCGCATTGTTGGAGATGACGGTGAGGCCCTTCACGCCGCTCTCGCGGATCGCCTCGATGAGCAGGGAGGGGATGCCCGAGATTCCGAAGCCGCCCGACATGATGGTCATGTCGTCCCTGAGCAGGCCGGCCAGCGCCGCCTTCGCATCCGGATGGATCTTTCGCATCACGCTCTCCCGCCCGCGGCCGGCGTGAAGGCCGGCCCGTGATGGGGCGAAACTATGCGGCGCGCGTGCCGAGCGAAAGGGGGTTGGGGGAGGCTTGCGCACCCCTCGCGCCGCCGCTATACGGCCGGCCTCGCAAGACTGCGGGGCCATAGCTCAGTTGGTAGAGCGCTTGAATGGCATTCAAGAGGTCAGGGGTTCGACTCCCCTTGGCTCCACCAGTTCGAAGGGGCGTCCGCCGGCCAGGCGGGCGCCCTTTTCATTTGACGGGCCCGCCTCGCTACCCGATCCCCACCACCCGCCAGGCCGCGTCGGCGCCGCTCGGCTCGCGGATCGTCAACACCTCCCCCGGCCGCGGCTGGCCGAGGTGCAGGATGCGGTGCATCGGCACGTCCGGCGCTGCGGTCGCATCGGCGAAGAAGCGCAGCGACCAGCCATCCTCGTCATGCGTCACGTCGCCCGCCATGGGCGGCTTTCCCGGGGCTTCGTAGCGGGCGGGCCAGGCGGCGGGGTCGGCCAGCCAGGCGGCCGCGTCGGGCTGGCCCTGGCCGTCCAGGGCGACCGAGAACACGATGCGCGCGGGCTCCTCCCCGGGCGCCATCGCGGGGCTCCAGGCCATCACCAGCGTGACCTCAACCAGCCTGGTGGCGCTCACCCTCTATCCCCTCACGGACGATCCCAAGGCGACGCGAACGCGCGCCCCGCCCGCCGGTTCGCATGCCCGGCGGTCAGATCGCCACGCGCACGCCCAGCTCCACCACGCGGTCCGACGGGATGCGGAAGAACTCCGTGGCGGGCACCGCATTCCGGCTGAGCAGCGTGAAGATCCATTGCCGCCAGCGTGGCATCTTCGGCACCGCCGCCGCCACCACCGTCTCCCGCCCCAGGAAGTAGCTGGCCTGCATCGGCTCGAAGGCGATGCCGATGTCGCGCAGCGCCTCCAGCTCCCGCGGGATGTGCGGGCTTTCCAGGAAGCCGTAGCGCAGGATCACGCGATGGATGTCGGGGGCCAGTTCCGTCACCTCCCGCCGCTGCTCGACGCGGGGGATGTCCTCGTTGATCACGGTGACGAACAGGACGCGCTCGTGCAGCACCTTGTTGTGCTTCAGGTTGTGCAGCAGCGCGGCGGGCAGGAAATCCGCCTGGCCGGTCATGAACACCGCAATGCCGGGCACCCGGACGGTGCGGGATTGCGGCAGGCGGGCGATGTAGGATTTCAGCGGCAGGCTGTCCTGCCGGAAGCGGGCGAAGAGCAGGTCGCGCCCCTGCCGCCAGGTCAGCATCAGCGTGAAGGTCGCGATGCCGAGCAGCAGCGGCACATAGCCGCCTTCGGGGATCTTCAGCGCCGTGGAGATGAAGTAGGCGAGGTCGAGCAGCAGCAGCGGCCCGAACACGGCCACCACCAGCACCAGCGGCCAGCCATAGGCGCGGCGGAACACCAGCATCGCGAGGCAGGAGGTCGCCAGGAAGGTGCCGGTGACCGCCAGGCCATAGGCCGCCGCCAGGCTGTCGCTGTTCTTGAATTCCAGCACCAGGATGATGACGCCGATCAGCAGCATCATGTTGACCTGGGGCATGTAGATCTGGCCCTGCTCCGTCTCGCTGGTGTGGCGCACCTCGAGCCGCGGCACGAAGCCCAGCTGCACGCATTGCCGGGCGATGGAGAAGGCGCCGGAGATCATCGCCTGGCTGGCGATGATGGTCGCCGCCGTCGCCAGGATCACCAGCGGCAGGCGCAGCCAGTCCGGCGCCAGCAGGAAGAAGGGGTTCTCGATCGCCTCGGGGTCGGACAGCAGCAGCGCGCCCTGGCCGAAATAGTTGAGCGCCAGCGCCGGCAGGACGAAGGCGATCCAGGCGATCTGGATCGGCTTGCGGCCGAAATGCCCCATATCGGCATAGAGCGCCTCCGCCCCCGTCACCGCCAGCACGACGGAGCCGAAGGCGATGAAGGCCGCCAGCTTGTAGTAGCTGCAGAAGGTGATGGCGTGGTGCGGCGACAGCGCCACCAGCACCTCCGGCTCCTTGATCACCTCGATCAGGCCCAGCAGGCCGATGGCGCCGAACCACAGCGCGCAGACGGGCCCGAAGATCTTGCCCATGCTGGCGGTGCCCCGCCACTGCACCAGGAACAGCGCCACCAGGATGCCGAGCGCGATCGGCACCACCGCTTCCTCGAAATGGGGCGAAATGACCTTGAGGCCTTCCACCGCCGAGAGGACGGAGATCGCGGGGGTGATGATGCCATCCCCGAAGAAGAGGCTGGCGCCGATGATGCCGAGCATGACGACGAAGGACCGCCCCCGCGCCGTCTGGGCATGGCGCTGGGCCATGGCCATCAGCGCCAGGATCCCGCCCTCCCCCCGGTTGTCCGCCCGCAGCACGAAGACGACGTATTTCACCGTCACCGTGAGGATGAGCGACCAGAAGATCAGGCTGAGGATGCCCAGGATCTCCCACCGCTCGATCCCGTCGGCGGAGAAATGCAGCAGGGCGGCACGCAGGGCGTAAAGCGGGCTGGTGCCGATGTCGCCATAGACGACGCCGAGGACACCGATCAGGGCGGCGAGCGTCACGGGACGGTCGGCCGCGGGGGAATGGCTCAAGGAAGCGCTCCGAAGGCGGAACGCGGCAAGGCATAGGCCCAGCGGGTGGGGGCACGCAAGCGCGCCGCCATCCGCCGGCCAGGGGCCATTAACGAGTGCCTTGCCTCAATGCCCGCGGAGGATCTGGCTGAGGAACAGCTTCAGGCGGTCCGTCTTCGGGTCGCTGAACAGGCTCTCCGGCTCCCCGCTCTCCACGATCTCGCCCCGGTCCATGAACACCACGCGGTCCGCGACCTGGCGGGCGAAGCCCATCTCATGGGTCACGCAGATCATGGTCATGCCGGTCGAGGCCAGCATCACCATGGTGTCCAGCACTTCCTTGATCATCTCGGGGTCGAGCGCCGAGGTCGGCTCGTCGAACAGCATGATCTTGGGCTTCATGCAGAGCGCCCGGGCGATGGCCACGCGCTGCTGCTGGCCGCCGGAGAGCTGGCCCGGATACTTCTTCGCCTGCTCCGGGATGCGCACCCGGGTCAGGTATTCCATCGCCAGTTCCTCGGCATCCTTCTTCGGCATCCGCCGCACCCAGATCGGCGCCAGCGTGCAGTTCTCGAGGATTGTCAGGTGCGGGAACAGGTTGAAGGACTGGAACACCATGCCGACCTCGCGCCGGATGGCGTCGAGGGATCGGAGGTCGTCCGACAGCTCGATCCCGTCGACGATGATCTTGCCTTCCTGGTGCGTCTCCAGCCGGTTGATGCAGCGGATCAGCGTGGACTTGCCGGAGCCCGACGGCCCGCAGACGACGACGCGTTCGCCGCTGGCGACCGAAAGGTTCACGTCCCGCAGCACATGCAGGGCGCCGAACCACTTGTTCACGCCCTGCAGCACGATGGCCGGCGGCGCGTCGGCCCGCACGGCGGAGGCGATCTGGGCCTCGGTCTCGATGGTCTCGCTCATGATGTCTCTTCCTGTCTTCCGGCATCCGGCCTGGGGTGGGGGTGGCGGCCGCGGGTCACCCCGCGGCCCTGCCGCTACCGCCGCCGGTGCCGGTTGAGTTCGCGTTCGAGGTCCTGGCTGTACTTCGACATGGCGAAGCAGAAGACCAGGTAGATGAGGCCGATGGTGATGTAGACCTCGATGCCGAAGCCCTGCCAGGCGGGCTCCACGATCGAGGTCTTGCCCGCCGTCAGCAGGTCGAAGATGCCGATGATCAGCACCAGCGACGTGTCCTTGAAGAAGCCGATGAAGGTGTTCACCAGCGGCGGGATCACGAGGCGGAGCGCCTGCGGCAGGATGATGAAGCCCGTCTTCTGCCAGTAGGAGAGGCCCAATGCGTCCGCCGCCTCATACTGCCCGCGCGGCAGCGTCTGCAGCCCGGCGCGCACCACTTCCGCCAGGTAGGCGCCGGCGAAGAGCGTGATGGCGACCTGCGCGCGCAGCAGCTTGTCGATGTTCATGCCCTCCGGCAGGAACAGCGGGAACATGACGCTGGCCATGAAGAGCAGGCTGATCAGCGGCACGCCGCGGATCAACTCGACATAGAGCACGCAGAGCGTCTTGATCGCCGGCAGCTTCGACCGCCGCCCCAGCGCCACCAGCACCGCCAGCGGGAAAGCGAAGGCGAGGCCGAAGGTGGAGAGGATCAGCGTGATCGGCAGCCCGCCCCAGCGTTCCTGCGGCACATAGGTCAGGCCGAAGATGCCGCCCCACATCAGGATGCCGATGACGGTCAGCGTCACCACCCAGATCGGGATCAGCATCATGTTCCAGAAGCGCCGCATGGCGGAGACGATGTAGAGCGCCACGAAGAGCACGCAGACCAGCAGCGGCCGCCAATGCTCCTCATAGGGGTAGGTGCCGAACAGGATGAAGCGGTGCTTCTCCGTCACCACCGCCCAGCAGGCACCGACACCCTTGATCTCGCGGCAGGCCTGGGTCTGCGCCTGGCCGTTCACCACGGGCACGGACCAGATGGCGTTGAGGAAGGCCCAGTCGATGAAGCCGATCGTCCAGCGCACGACGAGGTAGCCGAGCGCGAGCGTGATGGCCGTGTTGATCCAGGAGGAGAACAGGTTCATCCGCGCCCAGGCGACGAGGCCCGTGGTCGCGACGGGGGGCTGGCGGCGCTCTGCGCCGGATTGGTGCGGCACGGCGGCGTTGGCGGTGATGTCGCTCATGGCTCAGCGCTCCACCAGCGCGATACGCGCGTTGCGCCGCAAGGCGCACGGGGAAAACGACAACGCGCCGCAACGCTTCATGTCTGTCGGCTTCATGGGGCTCAGCGCTCCACCAGCGCGATGCGCGCGTTGCGCCCCAAGGCGCACGGGGAAAACGACAACGCGCCGCAACGCTTCATGTCTGTCGGCTTCATGGGGCTCAGCGCTCCACCAGCGCGATGCGCGCGTTGTACCAGTTCATGAACAGGCTGATCGACAGGCTGATCGTCAGGTAGACCAGCATGATGATGGCGATGCCCTCGATCGCCTGGCCGGTCTGGTTCAGCGTCGTGTTCGCGATGCTGACGATGTCCTGGTAGCCGATCGCGACCGCGAGCGAGCTGTTCTTCGTCAGGTTCAGGTACTGGGACGTCATCGGCGGCACGATCACGCGCAGCGCCTGCGGCAGCACGATGCGCTTCAGGATCTCGCCACGGCGCAGGCCGAGCGCTTCCGCCGCCTCCCACTGCCCCTGGTTCACCGCCAGGATGCCGGCGCGGACGATCTCCGCGATGAAGCCGGCGGTGTAGGTCACGAGCCCCAGCAGCAGGGCGAAGTATTCGGGGCTGACGGTCAGGCCGCCGCGGAAGTTGAAGCCGCGCAGCGCGGGGATGTCCGGCGTGAAGGGCGCGCCATGCGCCACCCACACCACCAGCGGCAGGCCCAGGATCAGCGCCAGGCCCGCCGGCCAGATCTTGCGCGGCTGGCCATCGGCATACTGCTTCTTTCGCATGGCGCGGGCATAGGCCCAGGTGGCCCCGATGCCCGCCACCATGGCGACCAGCGCCCAGCTATGCGCGGGCAGCCATTCGATCCAGGGCAGCTTCATGCCGCGATTGGACAGGAAGACGCCCTCCACCGGGTTCAGCGCCTGGCGCGGGCCGGGCAGGCCCTGGAGGATGGTGTACCAGAACAGCAGCTGCAGCAGCAGCGGCAGGTCGCGGATCACCTCGACATAGAAGCCGGCCAGCTTGGAGACGAGCCAGTTCTTCGACAGCCGGGCGATGCCGACCAGCGTGCCGAGGATGGTCGCCAGGATCACGCCCACCACCGCCACCTTCAGCGTGTTCAGCACGCCGACGGTGAGCGCACGGAGGTAGCTGTGCGTCGGGTCGTATTCGATCAGCGATTCGCCGATCGGCAGCCCCGCCTCCCGGCTCAGGAAGCCGAAGCCGGTCGCGATCCGGCGGACTTCCAGGTTGTGGACAGTGTTGGACCAGAGCCACCAGACGATGGCGCCGACGATGCCGACGACGAGGATCTGCCAGACGATGGCACGCAGCCGCTCATCCGACCAGGACAGGCGGATCGGGCGGCGCGGCGGGCCGGCGGAAGCCAGGCGCGGATCGGCGGTGGATGAAGACATGAGGCTTCCCTGGTGGATTGGCCCGGCGGGGTTGGCCCCGCTTCAGGCAGGCAGGCACGGCACGCGAATGATCGATATTCAGCAAGTTATGACGGAGCCAAGCAAGATGCGGGCCGTCCGCCGGCTGGCCGCCACGGAAAGGGCGCCGGCGGAATCCCGCCGGCGCCCCGTTCCGTCACCTCACCGGAAGGGGGGCGAGTACTGCAGGCCGCCATTGGTCCACAGCGCGTTCGGGCCGCGCTGCAGGCCGATCGGCGTCAGGTTGCGCTCGAACACCTCGCCATAGTTGCCGACATGGCGGATCACGTTGACCAGCCAGGCATTGTCCACCGTCAGCATCCGGCCGAGGTCACCCGTGCGGCCCAGCATGCGCTGCACCTCCGGCCGCTGGTCGGACGTCGCGGCCTGCGCCACGTTGGCCGCCGTGATGCCCAATTCCTCGGCACCGATCAGGCCGAAGTGGATCCAGCGCACCAGATCCGCCATGCGCTGGTCGCCATGGCGCACGGCCGGGCCCAGCGGCTCCTTGCTGATCACGTCCGGCAGGATCACGTGTTCCTGCGGCCGCGGCTGGGCCGAACGGGTGGAGGCGAGGCCGGACACGTCCGTGGTGTAGGCGTCGCAGCGGCCGGAGACATAGGCGCCGACCACGTCGTTCAGCTGCTCGATCACCACCGGGGTGAACTGGATGCGGTTGGCGCGCGCCCAATCCGTCAGGTTCTGCTCCGTGGTCGTGCCGGGCTGCACGCAGATGGTCGCGCCGTTCAGGTCCCGCGCCGTCCGCACGCCGGCCGCGGCCTTCACCATGAAGCCCTGGCCGTCATAGAAGTTGATGCCGGTGAAGTCGAAGCCCAGCGAGGTGTCGCGCGACAGCGTCCAGGTCGTGTTGCGGGACAGCATGTCCACTTCGCCGGACTGCAGCGCCGTGAAGCGGTTCTGCGCCGTCGTCGGCACGTAGCGGACCTTGGTCGGGTCGTTCCACAGCGCGGCGGCCACCGCGCGGCAGTAGTCGACGTCGAAGCCGCGCCAGACGCCCTGGCTGTCCGGCTGGGCGAAGCCCGCCAGGCCGGTGTTCACGCCGCAGATCAGCGTTCCGCGGGCGCGGATCGCGTCCAGCGTCGCCGCGCCGCCGCCAGCCGGCGCGGCGGGCTGCTGCGCCGCCAGCGGGGCTGCCATCAGCGTGGCCAGCGCAGCGCCGCCCAGGGCGCGCGTCACAGATAGGCGAAGCGCCTTCATACCGTCATCTCCCTCATGCCCCGGTCCATGTCGGCCCGGGCTGTTTGAACCTCGGCGGTGTTCGACCACCACGGTGCCGCAACGCCTGATCGCCGGTCCGTCCGTGCCGCCGGCCGCCCCTGTTTCCGGGATGCTGCGCCAGCCGCCGTTCCGGATCAACGCGCATCTCGCCGCGTGCCCCCCACCCACGCCCCTACGCATGCCGCAAGCCCCTGTCAAACAGCGCGATCGGCCGCCACCCCCCGGCCCGGGAGGTCAGGGCTTGGCGGCCCCGGCGCGGGGTGCGACAGCAGGGCTGTCCGGTAGAAGGGCTTCCTCCATGCACATCGTCTCCGCGGAACAGCTTCGCGCCGCCCTGCCCTGGGGCGCGCTGGAAGGGGCGCTGGAGGCGATGTTCCGCCAGGGCTGCACCGCCCCGCTCCGCCACCGCCACCCCCTGCCGCAGGGCGATGGCCAGCCGGAGGGCATGCTCCTGCTGATGCCCGCCTGGACCGCCTCTGCCCCGCTTGGGCCCGCCTCGGCTGATGGCTTCACGGGGGTCAAGATCGTCCATGTCCTGCCCGGCAATGGCGCGCGCGGCCTGCCGGCCGTGCAGGCGGTCTACCTGCTGTCGGATGGCGCCACCGGCCAGCCGCTGGCGATGCTGGATGGCGGCGAGTTGACGGATCGCCGCACCGCCGCCGCCAGCACGCTGGCCGGCCGCTACCTCGCCCGGCCCGACAGCCGCCGCCTGCTGGTGCTGGGCGCCGGCCGCGTCGCCACCACGCTCGCCGAAGCCTGGTGCGACCGCTTCCCGATCGAGGAGGTGGCCATCTGGGCCCGCAAGCCCGATCAGGCGGCCACCCTGGCGCGTCGCCTGGCCGATCACGGCCTGCCCGCCCGCGCCGCGACCAGCCCGGACCCGGCGGGCTTCGACATCGTCTCCTGCGCCACCCTCTCCGAGGCCCCGCTGGTCCGCGGCGCCGATGTCTCGCCCGGCACGCATGTGGACTTGGTCGGCGCCTTCCGGCCCACGATGCGGGAGAGCGACGGCGCCCTGCTGGCCCGCGCGACGGTCGTGGCGGACACACGCGCCGGCGTGCTGGCGGAAGCGGGCGACGTGGTGCAGGCGATCGCGGAGGGCGCGATCACGGAGGCCGCGGTCGTCGCCGACCTCGCCGCGCTGACGCGCGGCGGCCATCCCGGCCGCACCCGCGCCGAGGAGATCACGCTGTTCAAGTCGGTGGGGTGGGCCGGGGAGGACCTGGCCGCAGCCATCCTCGCCTATGGCGCGGCGCAATAGGAGAGACCGGACAAAAGAAAGGGGGAGGCGCTGCCTCCCCCCTGCCCCCACCGCCAGGGGCGTGACGCCCCTGGACCGTCCTCAGCCGCGGATCGCGGGGTCGCGGCGGACGACCATGCGATAGACGACCAGGATGATGATGGCGCCGACGACCGCGCCGATCAGGCCGGCACCCTCGCCTGCGCGGTACCAGCCGATCGCCTGGCCCAGCCACGTCGCCACCAGCGCGCCGACGATGCCGAGCAGGATGGTGACGATGATGCCGCCAGGGTCACGGCCCGGCATGATGAACTTGGCGATCGCACCCGCGATCAGCCCGATGATGATGGTCCAGATGAAACCCACGGCGGCGCTCCTGCCTCTGCCGCGCAGTAAATCGCGGCACGGGCCGGGGTTCCCCCACTGCCGGCCTATTCAGTTCAGCGCCTGGTAGGCCAGCGCCCGCAGCTGGAACCGGAAGGGCAGGCGGGCCGTGGGGCTCTGCATCATCAGCACCACGAACATCTCCTCCTTCGGATCGACCCAGAAATAGGTGCCATGGGCCCCGCCCCAATAGGCATCGCCGGGGCTGCCCGGCAGCGGGTTGTGGCCGACCGTGTTGCGCACGGCGAAGCCGAGCCCGAAGCCCTGGCCCATCTCCGGCGTCGGCGCCAGCGGGCCGAAGCGGCCCTCGACCACCTCCCGCGTCCGCGTGCCCGGCGGCAGATGGTCCGCCATCATCAACTCGATCGTCGTGCGGCTGACCAGCCGCGTGCCGTCCAGCTCCCCCTTGTTCAGCAGGAACTGGGAGAAGCGCGCATAGTCCTGCGCGGTGGAGACCATGCCGCCCGCACCGGAATACCAGCCCGGCCGCTGCAGCGGGTTGGGCATCGAAGGCCGCTGCCCCGTCGCCGGATCCGCCTGCGGCTGCGCCAGCCGCTCCGCCGAAGCCTCCGGCGCCACGAAGCCGGTATCCACCATGCCGAGCGGCCCGGTGATCCGGCTGCGCACGAAGGTATCCAGGTCCTGGCCGCTCACGACCTCCACGAGGCGCCCCAGGATGTCGGTGGACCAGGAATACTCCCAGGTCGTGCCGGGCTGGTGCATCAGCGGCAGCGCGGCGATGCGCCGGCTCATCTCCTCCATGGAAATGCTGCGGTCCCGCGCGCCGGAAGCGCGATAGGCCGCCAGCACCGGATGGTCGCCGGGCGAGGAATCCGCGAGCCCCGAGGTATGCCGCAGCAGGTCCTGGATGGTGATGGCGCGGCGCGCCGGCACCAGATTCATCTGCCCGTCGCGCACCTCCGCCACGCGCGGCGTCTCCCGCCATTCCGGCAGGTAGGTGCCGATGGGATAGGCGATGGAAAGCCGCCCTTCCTCCGCCAGCATCATCACCGCCAGCGACACGATCGGCTTGGTCATGGAGGCGATGCGGAAGATGCTGTCGGGGCGCATCGGCGCCTGCGCCTCCCGGTCCCGGAACCCGGCCGTCACCTCCTGCGCGATGCGGCCCTTGCGGCCGATGACGATGACGGCGCCAGGGATGAAGCCGCGCCGCACCTCCCCTTCCAGCCATTCGCCGAGGCGGGAGAGGCGTTCGCCGGAGAACCCCACCTCCTCCGCCCGCGTGGCGCGGGGCAGTTCGGCGGCGGTCACGGGCACGGCAAGGCCGGCCATCAGCCCGGCCGTGACGGCCAGGCGAAGCATGGGGCGCATGACATTTCCTCCAACGGCCCGCCTGTGGCGGCGGGTCCGGGGGAAGCCTCCGCCCGCCGGGCCGGAACGGTCAAGCGCGCCGGAAGGCGGGGGCGCGGGGATGCCGCGGCTGGGCGTAGAGCGTCGCGTCTTCCGTCCCCTCCGGCCAGCCGCCGGCGGGCAGGCCGACATTCCGCACGCTCGGGTGCAGCGCGACGAAGTCCTCGTCGATGTCGATGCCGAGGCCCGGCGCCTCCGGCACCATCAGGTGGCCGTCGCGCAGTTCCGGCGTGGCGGTGACGCAGCGCGCGCGGCCTTCCCAGTCCGGGTCCATCTTCTCCAGGATCAGCGCATTGGGGATGGCGGCCAGCACATGCAGCGCCGCGTATTCCGCGACGGGGCCGAGCGAGCCCGCATGCGGCGCCACCGTCGCGAAACGGCTCTCGGCATGGATCGCGATCTTGCGCAGCCCCGTGATGCCGCCGCAGCGCCCCGCATCGGGCTGCACCACATCCACCAGCCCCTCATGCAGCAGCGGCGCGATGCCCTGGAAGCCGGCATGGCGTTCGCCGGAAGCCAACGGCACGTCGGTGGAGCCGCGCAGCCGCCGGTAGCCCTCCCAATCCTCCGGCGCCAAAGGCTCCTCGACGAAGAGGGGCGAGAGCGGCGCCAGCGCGTGGCAGATGCCGATCGCGTCCGGCGCCGTCAGCCAGGGCGGGCCATGGGCATCGATCATGATGTCCACGTCATCGCCAACGGCATCGCGGATGGCGCTCGCCTTCGCCACCGGGTTCTTCACGCCCCCGGTCTTCAACGCCCGGAATCCCTTGGCGACGGCGGCGCGCGCCTGGTCGGGCGTGCTGGCATGGGCATAGGCGCGGATGCGGTCCCGCAGCCTGCCGCCCAGCAGCTGCCATACCGGCACGCCCAGCGCCTTCCCCTTGATGTCCCACAGCGCCATGTCGATGGCGCCGATCGCGCCCTGCCCGACCACGCCCGACATCCCATGCCCCATAATCGCGACATTCATGCGCTGGGTCATGAGTTCGATGGCGAAGGCATCCTGCCCGATGACGACGGATGACAGGTCGCGCACTGCCGCCTCCACGACACGGGGCCAGCCGCTGCCCTCCCCGATGCCGGTGATGCCGTCCTCCGTCTCCACCTTCACGAACAGCCAGTTGCGCGTGCCCGTGGTGATGGAGTTGCGCACATCCGCCGCCCAGCCGGAAACACCGAGCGGCCCCGCCTGCATCAGGAAGGTGCGGATGCCCGTGATGCGCGGACCTTTGGTGGAAGGCGTCATTGTGCGGTGATCCCTGCTGCGCGGATGACGCGCGTCCAGCGTTCCGTCTCCGCGGCGACGAAGCTGGCGAAATCGGCGGGGCTGGCGCTCGCGCGCGGCTCGATGCCGGCGCGGGCGAGCCCTTCGGTCAGGGCGGGCGTGCGCATGGCAGCCGTCACCGCCTCGAACCACCGCGCCTTCACGGCGGGCGGCCAGCCCGCGCGCATCATCACCCCGTGCCAGGAACTGATGAAGACCTCCGGCCCGAAGCCGGCCTCGGTGATGGCGGGCACGGACGGCGCGGCGGGGATGCGCGCTTCCTGCATGACGGCAAGGCCCTTGATGCGGCCGCCCGTGATGTTGCCGGGGATCGCCGCCTCCGCGACGGTGAAGGAACAGTCGACCTCTCCCTGCAACAACGCCTGCATGGAAGGCGCGCCGCCGCGGAAGGGAACATGGGTGAAGCGGAAGCCCGCCTGGCGGGAGAAGAGCTCTGCCGCCAGATGCGACGACGTGCCGATGCCGCCGGAGGCGAAGTTCAGCTCCCCCGGCCGCGCCCGCCCCGCCGCCACCACCTCCTGCACGCTGGCCAGGCCGCCCTTGAGGCTGGCCAGGAAATAGACCGGCACATGGCCGGTCTGGGTCAGCATCTCGATATCCCGCGCCGGATCGTAGCCCAGCGGCATGAGGGCGGGGTTGGCGGCCAGGTGGATGGCGGCGAAGCCGATGGCGTGGCCATCCGCCGGCATCCGGGCCAGCGCCTGGGTGGCCAGGTTGCCGGAGGCGCCCGTGCGGTTCTCCACCACCACGTTCTGGCCGAGCAGCGGCGCCAGCTCCCGCGCCAGAAGCCGCGCCACGTAGTCGATGACGCCGCCGGCGGGAAAGCCCACCAGGAAGGTGATGGCGCGGTCCGGCGACCAGCGCGCGGGCTGGCCCCGGGCCGGCAAGGGGAGGGCCGGCAGGGCCAGCGCGGCCACGGCCAGCGCGCGGCGCCTGGTGACGATCATGCCTTCCTCCCTTCGCCAGCCATCAGAAATACCCGCCCTTGGCGCTGATCTCGGCGACGCTGTCGCCCTGCTCGATCCAGCCGAAGATGTCGCACTCGATGCCGAGGATCTCCTCCGCCCGCCGCAGCACCGGGATCGCCAGCGCGCGCGGCACGACGATGACGCCGTCCATGTCGCCGGCGACGATGTCGCCGGGATGGATGAAGACGCCGCCGATGCGCAGCGGCACCTGGAAGTGGGACAGCATCGCCCGGCCGAGCGCCGCATTCGGATGCCGGAAGCGGCAGAACAGCGGGAAGTCGGCGTCCATGATCTGGCGGATGTCGCGCGCCCCGCCATCGATGGCGGCACCCCGCACGCCGCGCGCCTTGGCCGCCGCCGTCATCACGCCGCCCCAGGCGGTGCTGTCCTCCGCGCCCGAACAGTCCCAGACCACGAAATGGCCGGCGCCCATCGCCTCCAGCATCGCGCTGCGCAGCGTCATCTCCCCGGTCACCAGCGTGTGCGGCTGGCTCTTCACCGTGAAGGCGAAGCCGGCGGCGCAGCGCGTCTCCGCGCGCAGCGGCTGGATGCGGTGGGGCAGCGCCTGGTCCATCAGCCGGTGCTCCCGCAGCACGTCGCTGATGGCGCCGCTGTAGAGCGCCTCGTAGCGGCGGAGCACCTCGTCATCCGGCAGGGGCAGCGGCGCGGGAACACGGCCCTCGCGATCCTCCACCAGCCAGTCCAGCTTCATCGCGCCGACCTCGGCCTTGAGACGCGCGGCGGGATCGCCGCTCATTGCACCGTGATCCCGGCTTCGCGGATCAGCGTGGTCCAGCGCGTCAGTTCGGCGCGGTAGAGCGCGTCGAAGGATGCGGGATCGGGGCTCTCCACCGGCTCGATCGCCAGCGCCTTCAGCCGCGCCTGGAAATCCGGCGACCGGACGGCGGCCTGGGTCGCGGCGTGCAGCGCGGCGAGGATGGCGGGGGGCGCGCCGGCCTTCACGCAGATGCCCTGCCAGGACCGCATCATCGCCGCCGGCGGCAGCCCGGCCTCCCCGAAGGACCGCACCTCCGGCAGCCCCTCCGTGCGGTTCTGCTGCATCACGCCCAGCATGCGGATGCGCCCTTCCGCCACGGCCGGCGCCTGGTAGCTGGCGACCAGGTCGAACATCATCTCCGTGTCACCGGTCATCAGCGCCTGGAAGGCCGGCGCGCCGCCGCGATACTGCACCGCCTCGAACCTGCCCCCGATCGTGCGGAACAGAAGCTCCGCGCCGAGGTGGGAGGAGGTGCCGACCCCGGCCGTCCCGATCGTGACGCCAGGGCCGCGCGCGCGGGCCACCGCTTCCTCGATGCTGGTGATCCCGGATCGGGCGCTGGCCATGACGACGACGGGCAGCGCCGTCAGCTGCCCGACCATCGCCAGGTCCCGCGCGGGATCGTAGCCGAGCTGCGGGATCAGCCCTGGATTGGTGACGAGCTGCAGGCCCGCCAGCGCCAGGGTCAGCCCATCCGCCGGCGCCTGCACCACCGCCTGGGTCGCGATGTTGCCGGAGGCGCCGGGCCGGTTCTCCACCACCACATTCTGGCGCAGCGCGCGCCCCATCTCCGCCGCGGCCAGGCGCGCGACGAGGTCCGCCGTGCCGCCGGGCGCGAAACCCACCACCAGGCGTAGCGGGCGGTCCGGCCAGGATTGCGCGTGCGCGATGCCCGGCAGGCCCAGGCCCACGGCACCCAGGGCCAGCGCGTGCCGGCGGGTGATCCCCGTCATCATCGGTTTCCTTCCTCCAGGCGCGCGATCAGGTCGCGCTTGGCCGCCATGGCATGGGCGAAGGCCGCGGCGGCGGCGGCCTCCGGCTGGCGCGCCGCGATGGCGGCCAGGATGGCGCGGTGCTGCGCGGCGGCTTCCGCCATCCGCGCCTGGCCGAAGCCGAGGCGCAGCCGCACCGCATTCACGAAGGCGCTGCGCGCCTTGTAGAGCGCCGTCGCCTGCGGATTGTCCGCCGCATCCTCCAGCGCGTCATGGAAGGCCTCGTTGGCGGCCAGCGCCGCCGCCGCATCGCCGGCCTCGGCCGCCGCGGCATAGGCGGCCTCATGCATCGCCATGGCGTCGAGTTGGGGGGCCGTCGCCCGTTCCGCGGCGCGGCGCGCCAGCAGGGACTGCAGCGCGCCGCGGAGGTCGTAGAGGTCGGCGAAGAGCTTGGCGTCCAGCACCGGCACCACGGCGCCGCGGTGCTGGCGGATCTCGACCAGCCCCTCCCCCTCCAGCGCCAGCAGCGCCTCCCGCACCGGGGACATCGAGACGCCGTGCTCCGCGGCCAGCGCGCCGAGGGTGCGGTGCGTGCCCGGCGCCCAGGCGCCGCCCAGGATGTCGGCGCGCAGGCGGTCCCGCAGGCGGGCATAGGCGGGGGTGGAGAGCGGCTCGGCCATGGTCGGATTCTGTATAATCGATTTTCGAAAACGGCAAGCAGAGATCGGCACGGTGGCGCCATTGACCCGGCGCGGGGCGATGCTTCACTGGCGGGATCATGGATACGCTTCCCCGCCCCGCGCTCTCCGGCAAGGCCCGCAAGGCGGGCGTGCTGGGCTGGCCCGTCGCCCATTCCCGCTCCCCCCGCCTGCATGGCTGGTGGCTGGCGAAACACGGCATCGATGGCGCCTACCTGCCCCTGCCCGTGCGGCCGGAGCGGTTCGAGACGGCGGTGCGCGCGCTCGCCGATCTCGGCTTCGCCGGCGCCAACGTGACCCTCCCCCACAAGGAAGCGGCCTATGCGCTGTGCGACGTGGTGGACCAGGTGGCGAAGCGGGCGGGGTCGGTGAATACGCTGGTCTTCGATGCCGATGGCCGCATCCATGGCACCAGCACCGATGGCTACGGTTTTCTGGAGTCCATCCGCGAACAGGCGCCGGGCTGGCACGCGGCCGATGGCCCGGCCGTGATCCTGGGTGCCGGCGGCGCGGTGCGGGCCGTGGCGGCCGCGCTGCTCGATGCCGGCTGCCCGCGCCTCATCCTCGTCAACCGCACGCCCGCGCGGGCGGAGGCGCTGGCGCGGGACCTCGGCGGGCCGGTGGAGGTCGCGACCACGGCGCCGCTGGCCGATGCGGCGCTGCTGGTGAATGGCACGTCGCTCGGCATGCAGGGGGAACCGCCGCTGGAGATCGACCTGGCACCCCTGCCCGCCACAGCCGTGGTGGCCGACATGGTCTATGTGCCGCTGGAGACGCCGCTGCTCGCCGCCGCCCGGGCGCGGGGGCTGAGGGGCGTGGACGGCCTCGGCATGCTGCTGCACCAGGCGCGGCCGGGCTTCCTGGCCTGGTTCGGCGTGGAGCCGCAGGTGGACCAGGCGCTGCGGGACTACGTCGCCCATGACATCCCGCGCCGATGAAGGTCCTCGGCCTGACGGGCAGCATCGGCATGGGCAAATCCACCGCCGCCCGCGCCTTCCGCCGGCTGCGCGTGCCGGTCTTCGATGCCGATGCCGCCGTCCACCGCCTGCAAGCGAAAGGCGGCGCCGCGGTGCGCCCCATCGAGGCCGCCTTCCCCGGCACCACCCGTGACGGGCTGGTGGAGCGGGAGGCGCTGCGCGCCCGCGTCCTCGGCGATCCCGCCGCGCTGCGGGTGCTGGAACGCATCGTCCACCCCCTGGTGCGGAAGGCGGAACGCGCCTTCCTCGCCGCCTGCCGCCGCCGGGGCGACCGGATCGCGGTGCTGGACGTGCCCCTGCTGTTCGAGACGAAGGGGGAGGGGCGCGTCGATCAGGTCATCGTCGTCTCCGCACCCGCCGCCACGCAGCGCGCGCGCGTGCTCGCCCGCGGCGGCATGACGCCGGAACGCCTCGCCGCCATCCTCGCCCGCCAGATGCCGGACGCCGAGAAGCGCCGCCGCGCCGATCACGTGGTGCGCACGGGGCTTTCGAAGCACGCGGCCCAGCGCCAGATCAGGTCCATCGTCCGCGCCCTGCGCTGACCCGCCCCCGGAAGACGCCCATGCGCCAGATCGTGCTCGACACCGAGACCACCGGCCTCGACCCCGCCACCGGCGACCGCGTGATTGAGGTCGCGGCCATCGAGATCTACAACTTCATGCCGACGGGGCAGACCTTCCACGTCCTGATCGACCCGGAGCGCGACATCCCGGAGGAAGCAACGCGCGTCCACGGCTTCACGGCGGAGATGCTGCGCGGCAAGCCGCTGTTCCGCGACATCGCCCAGCCCATGCTCGACTTCCTCGGCGACAGCGAGATCATCGCCCACAACGCCCGCTTCGACTTCGGCTTCCTGGACGCGGAACTCGTCCGCGCCGGGCACAAGAAGCTCGACCGCGCACGGATGGTGGACAGCCTGGAGATCGCCAAGCGCCGCTATCCCGGCCTGCCCAACAGCCTGGACGCGCTGTGCCGCCGCCTCGGCGTCGACAACTCCATGCGCACCAGCCACAACGCGCTGCTCGACGTGAAGCTGCTGGCCGAGGTGTATCTCGAGCTGATGGGCGGCAAGCAGCCGGGCTTCGAGCTGGCGGCCGCCCAGGCCAAGCCCGCCCTGCCCGGCATCGTCATCGAGGCCCCGGTCGCCCGTACCCCGGTGCTGATCCAGCCAAGCGAGGCGGAGATCGCCACCCATGCCGCCTTCGTCACCAAGCGGCTCGCCAAGGGCGACCCCCTCTGGCTCAAGCCGCCCTTCGCGGAAGCCGCGGCCACAGAGGGCTGACCCTCCCGCATCGCGGGGGCATGGCCTACATTGGCCGGCATGACCCCGCCCCGCCCCCGCGTCGCGCTCTTCGTCACCTGCCTGGTGGACCTGTACCGGCCTTCCGTCGGCTTCGCCGCGCTGAAGCTGCTGGAGGAAGCGGGCTGCGAGGTGGTGGTGCCGGACACCCAGACCTGCTGCGGCCAGCCCGCCTACAACAGCGGCGACCGCGCCACCGCCACCGACCTGGCCCGCGCCGTGGTCGATGCCTTCTACCCCTATGACTACACCGTCGCGCCGTCCGGCTCCTGCGCCGGGCAGATCGCGCATCACTACCCCGCCCTCTTCGCCGATGACCCGCACTACCGCGGCAAGGCGGAGGCGCTGGGCGCCAAGACGCATGAGCTGACGAGCTTCCTGTTCGACGTGCTCGGCCTGAAATCGGTCAGCGCCCGCTACGACGGCATCGCCACCTATCACGACAGCTGCTCGGGACTGCGCGAACTCGGCGTGAAGGCCCAGCCCCGCGCGCTGCTGGCCAGCGTGGACGGGCTCGCGGTGCGGGAGATGGCGGAACCCGAGATCTGCTGCGGCTTCGGCGGCACCTTCTGCGTGAAATACCCCGACATCTCCACGCGCATGGTCGGCGACAAGGCGAAGGACGTGGCCGCGACCGGCGCCGACACGCTGCTCGCCGGCGACCTCGGCTGCCTGCTGAACATGGCGGGCAAGCTGAAGCGCGACGGCTCCAGCGTGAAGGTCCGGCATGTGGCAGAGGTGCTGGCGGGCGTCACCGGCGATGTCGCGCCGATCGGGGAGGCGCGCTAGCGCCAACCCGTTTGCCGAAGGTGGCGGGACGCGGCAGGCTCCCCGCCATGCCGCCCGGACCGCCCGCCACCCCCGCTGATCTGATCGCCACCCTCGACGATGCGGCGCTGAGCCACCATTTCACGCGCAACGCGCTCGAGGCCGGCCGGCGCTATCACGCGCAGGGACGCGTCAGGGACGTCACCGTCAGCCAGGGCGGCACGCTGATCGAGGCGCGCGTCAGGGGCTCCGCGCCCGCCCCATACCGGCAGCGGATCTCGCTGGCGCCCGGGCCGGACGGCAGGCCCCTCATCGCGGCGACCTGCGACTGCCCCGTCACCACCTTCTGCAAGCATGCCGCGGCCGCGCTGGTCGCGGCACGGGTGATGCCCAGGCCCGTGCCGGTCCAGGTGGAGAAGGCGACATCACCGCCGCCAGCCGCCCCCCTCGACCCCGCGCTGCAGCAATGGATCGCCCGGCTGCGCGACGCTGCGGCGACCGATCCCGAGGCCTATCCGGACAGCATCCGGCAGCGCCTGTTCTACGTGCTGGACCAGTCGGCCGGCGCCGGCGGGCTCTCCATCGAATGCACCACCGTCAGCCTGCTGAAGAATGGCAGCCCTGGCGTGCCGCGCCGCTACGCCCCCCACCAGGTCGGCAACCCCGCCAAATACCTGCGCCCGTCGGACCGCCCCATCCTGCGCCGCCTCAACGCCCTGCAGTACCAGCTCGGCAGCCCGAGGGAGGAGGATGACCTCCCCGACCTGCTGCGCGCCATCATCGCCACCGGGCGCGCCCACTGGGCCGCGCTGGACGGCCCTGTCCTCACGGCGGGGCCGCCCCTGCCGGGCCGCCTCGCCTGGCGGATGCTGGAGGATGGTGGCCAGGTCGCGGCGCTGGAGGCGCCGGCGGGCCTGGTCGGCCTGCGCCTGCCCGCCCCCTGGTATGCCGACCCCGCCACGGGCCGGGTGGGGCCCGTCGATCTCGGCGTGCCGGCCCTGGTCGCGACACGCCTGCTGGCCGCGCCGCCGATCCCGCCGGAGGCCGCCAGCGCGGTCGGCGCGGAACTCGCGCAGCACCTGCCGGGCATCACGCCCCCCGCACCGGTGGCAGCCCCGGAATTGCTGCCAAGCCCGCCCGTGCCGCGCCTGCTGCTGACCACGGCGACGCACCCCTATGGCGGCCTGATCCCGAAGCACTGGCGCGTGCCCGGCCTCGCCAATTCGCGCCAGTTCCTGGTCGCCCGCCTCACCCTCGCCTACGGCGCCCTCGTGGTGCCGCCGCGGCCGAACGAGGCGCCGCGGAATGTCCTGCTGGATGGCGAGCGCTGCCGCCTGAAGCGGGACGCCAAGGCCGAACGCGCCGCGCTGGCGCGCCTTGGCCGCGAAGGCTTCATGGCGGCCCAGCACGCCGGCTATGGCTGGGGCATGCCGGCCGACGACTTCGTGCCGCGGGACACACGGGACGGCGCCGACTGGATGTCCTTTACCCTCCACCGCGTCCCGGCGCTGCGGGCGGATGGCTGGCAGGTCGACATCGCGCCGGACTTCCCCATCCGCTTCGCGCAGCCCGAAAGCGATGTCGAGGCCCGGCTGACCGAAGGCTCCGGCATCGACTGGCTGGAACTCGAACTCGGCGTCGTCGTGGATGGCGAGCGCATCGACATCGTGCCGACGCTGCTCGCCGTCATCGCGAAGGCCGAGGGCGTCACCTTCGCCGACCCGGGCCGCGACGAGGAGACCTTCCTCCTCCCCCTGCCGGATGGAAGGCTGCTGACGCTGCCGATGGGCCGCATCCGCCCGACGCTCCAGGCCCTGGCGGAGATCATGGCCGGCGGCGGGGTGGACCCCGAAAAGCCCCGCCTCGGCTTCTCGAAGCTCGATGCCGCGGACCTCGCCGCGCTGGAACAGCGCTCCGGCCTGGCCTGGTCAGGCGGGGAGGCGCTGCGCGGCCTCGGCCGGCAACTCCGGGAGGCCGGCGGCGCCATCCCGCCAGCGACCCTGCCGGCGGCGTTCCAGGGTGCGCTCCGCCCCTATCAGGCCGAGGGCGTCGCCTGGCTGCAATTCCTGGCCGGTGCCGGGCTGGGCGGCGTGCTCGCCGACGACATGGGCCTCGGCAAGACGGTGCAGACCCTGGCGCATCTCGCCATCGAACAAGCGGCGGGACGGCTCGACCGGCCCGCGCTGATCGTCTGCCCGACCAGCCTTGTGCCCAACTGGGCCGCCGAAGCCGCGCGCTTCGCGCCGGGGCTCCGCCTGCTGCCGCTGCACGGCCCCGCCCGCAAGGCACGCTTCGCGGCGATCGCGGCGCATGATTTGGTCCTGACCGCCTACCCCCTGCTGGCGCGGGACAGCGAGGCGCTGGGCGCGCAGGAATGGCACGCCGTGATCCTCGATGAGGCGCAGACCATCCGGAACCCGAATGCGGAGACGACGCGCCAGGCGCGCCAGCTGAAGGCCCGCCATCGCCTCGCCTTGTCGGGCACGCCGCTGCAGAACCACCTGGGCGAGTTGTGGTCGATCTTCGACTTCCTCGCGCCGGGCTTCCTCGGTGGCCCGACGGAGTTCCGCCGGCGCTACCGCACCCCGATCGAGAAGCATGGCGACCAGGCACGGCAGGTCGCGCTGCAACGCCGCGTCCGCCCCTTCCTGCTGCGGCGGACCAAGGCGGAGGTGGTGCGCGACCTGCCGCCCAAGACCGAGATCGTGGAGCATGTGGAGCTCGAGCCCGCCCAGCGCGCGGTCTATGAGGGCATCCGCATGGCCATGCATGCCCGGGTGCGGCAGGCGATCGCGGAAAAGGGCCTGGCGCGGTCGGGCATCATCATCCTCGACGCGCTACTGAAGCTGCGCCAGGCCTGCTGCGACCCCCGGCTGCTGAAGCTGGACGCGGCCCGGCGCGGCAAGCCGGGCTCCGCCAAGCTCGACCGGCTGATGGACCTGCTGGCCGTGCTGCTGGCGGAGGGACGGCGCGTGATCGTCTTCTCCCAGTTCACCTCCATGCTGGCCCTCATCGCGGACCGGTTGCGCGCGGAGGACATCGCCTTCGAGGAGCTGACCGGCAGCACGAAGGACCGCGCCGGGCCGGTCGGCCGCTTCCAGGCGGGGCAGGTCCCGGTCTTCCTGATCAGCCTGAAGGCCGGCGGCGTCGGGCTGACGCTGACCGCGGCCGACACGGTCATCCATTACGACCCCTGGTGGAACCCCGCCGCCGAGGACCAGGCGACGGACCGCGCGCATCGCATCGGCCAGGATAAGCCGGTCTTCGTCCATCGCCTGGTCGCACTCGCCACGATCGAGGAGAAGATGGAAGTCCTGAAGTCCCGCAAGCGCGCCCTGGTCGCCGCCGTGCTGGAAGCGGAGGAAGGCGCGGCGCTGCGCCTGACGGAGGCCGATGTCGAGGAGCTGTTCGCGGCGGGGTAATGCCGCCGAGCCCATGTCGTGACCTGCGGCCGACACCGTCGGCCGAGGCTGCGAATGCGGCCCGCCGCTTATGCGGCGAAGCCAAGCGGCCGGACGGCCGCGCCGGCGCTTGAGGGCGGAAATGCGTCAGCATTTCTGCAAACCGGAGTACGGGCGTGGGCGATCAGCCCGATGCGGCGATCCAATGCGTCAGCCGCGTCGCCACGCCACCATCGATGACCCGCCACGCGCCGCCCTCGCGCTTCTAGGCCAGGACGCGCGGCTGCGGACGATGCGTGCCCCGCTCCGTCAGCGAATTGTCGATGACGAGGCCCGCATCGGCACGGCGGGCGAATTCCGGGAAGTTGGCGTAGGAGGCCTCGCGACGGGACAGGATGCGGTCCTGCGGCACATCGTGCCCGCCAAGCGCCACGCGATGCGCGACCCGGGCGACGTTCAGGTCCGCGATCTCGACAGTGACGTAGACGATCCCGAAGCGGCGCCCGATGCGCCGCGCCAGGTCGATGAGGTCGAAGAATTTCATCGAGCTTCCGACCGTTTCGACCCGGATTGTGCGCCCTTCGACCACCGCCGCTTCAACCAGGGAGTCGGACAGGGTCTGTGCCGCCCGCACATAGGCAAAGTCCGACGCGCCCGGCACGACGGGCGGCAGCAGCTTCGCGATGTCATCGGGTTACTGCGCCACGGAGGGGATCGATGGATGCCAGGCCTGCAACGCCCCGCTGCGTGCCAGGCTCGATTTGCCGGATCCGTTCGGCCCCGCGATGATCCAGAGCCAGCCTTCCGCCGACACGGGCTGGATCAGGCCTTGGGCGAGGCCGGGTTTGCCGCCAGGCGACGCGATCCGTCGGGGTGCACCCAGACCACGCGGTCGCCTTCCAGGGTCGCGTAGGGGGCGCCACGCTCCAGCCCCTCTTCAAGCTCCGCCCCAGCGGCAGCGGCGAAGACCGTCATCGCGGCCGCCGCTTCCGGCGATGCATCCTTCGGGAGGGCGGGCATTGGCGTGTAGCTCAACGCGGCCCCCGTGCGGTAGCTGAGGACAATGGCCATGCCTTCACGTTGGGTGCGTCGCCACGCTGCAGCAAGGTCGTTGCTGTTTCGTTATCGACCACACGACGTTGTCGACATCGTATACCAGTCAGGTGTTACCACAAAGGCACATGGTTGCGAGATCACGCCCCAGCCAAACCCCTGACCGATCGCGCCTGGCGCGCTAGATTGGGGCTGACAGGAGTTCCCATGGTCCAGGTCACCTCCCCCGCCTTCAAGCGGAATGCCGCCGCGGCGCTCGACGATCCCGGCCTGCAGAAGGCGCTCGGCAAGGCCAAGGGCGCCTTCCTGCAGCGCCGCGCCGCCGCCGTGGCCGCCCTGCCGGAGTTCGAGACGCTGCGGAACACCGGCCGCGACATCAAGAACCACACCCTCGCCAACCTCGACTTCTACCTCGAGACCTATGCCGCGAATGTCGAGAAGGCCGGCGGCCAGGTCCATTGGTGCTCGACCGCCGCCGATGCCCGCGCCGCCGTGCTCGACATCTGCCGCAAGGCCGGCGCGCGGACCGTCACCAAGGGCAAGTCGATGATCTCCGAGGAGATCGGCGTCAACGACCACCTGGAGGCGCATGGCATCCAGCCGGTCGAGACGGACCTCGGCGAGTACATCATCCAGCTCCGCCACGAACACCCGTCCCACATCATCGCACCCGCCTTCCACCTGAACCGGGAGGATTGGGAAGCGCAGTTCCGCCTCTCCCATACCGATCTTCCCAAGGACCGCGTCTTCAACGAACGCCGCGACATCCTGGCCGAGGCCCGCACACGCCTCCGCCAGAAGTTCCTCGCCGCCGATGTCGGCATCACCGGCGCCAATTTCCTGATCGCGGAAACCGGCAGCAGCGTCATCGTCACCAACGAAGGCAATGGCGACCTGACGCAGACGCTGCCGCGCGTGCACATCGTCCTCGCCAGCATCGAGAAGGTGGTGCCGACGCTGGAGGATTGCACCAGCCTGCTGCGGCTGCTCGCACGCTCCGCCACCGGCCAGGATTTCTCCGTCTACACCACCTTCTCCACCGGCGCCCGCCGGCCCGCCGACCTCGATGGGCCGGAGGAGTACCACGTCGTCCTCATCGACAATGGCCGGTCCAACATGATGGGGACCGACTTCCAGGAGATGCTGCGCTGCATCCGCTGCGCCGCCTGCATGAACCACTGCCCCGTCTATGGCGCGGTGGGCGGCCATGCCTATGGCTGGGTCTATCCCGGCCCCATGGGCAGCGTGCTGACGCCAACCCTGGTCGGCGTGGACAAGGCCGGGCACCTGCCCAATGCCAGCACCTTCTGCGGCAAATGCGAGAGCGTCTGCCCCGTGAAGATCCCGCTGCCGAAGCTGATGCGCCACTGGCGGGAGAGGGAGTTCGAACGCCACCTGACCCCCCAGGGCGTCCGGTCCAACCTGGCGCTCTGGGCCTGGTTCGCCCGGCGGCCTTCCGCCTATCGCCTGGCAACCCGGCTTGGCATCGGCGCGCTGTCCCTGCTGAGCCGCGGCAAGGGGGCCTTCCGCTGGCTGCCCCTCGCCGGCGGATGGACGGAGGGGCGTGACCTGCCGGCGCCCGAACCCGGCGGCACCTTCATGGCCCGCTACAAGGCAAGCCAAGGAGCCCGCCGATGAGCGACCACGAAGCCGAGCGCGTGCACGGACAGCGCTTTCCCGCCAACACCCCCGCCCGCGTCCCCCCGCGCCCGACCGGCACGCTGGCGGAAATCTACGCCGCCATCGATGCCGATACCCCCGCCGCCCGGCTGAACAACGACCTCGACCGGATCGAACGCTCGCTGGCCGTGCTGGAACAGGCGGTGCGGGAGGCCTTCGAGGCCGAGCAGGCCATCGCGCAGCAGGATTCCGACCAGGACCGGGACGCATGAGCAAGGACGCCATCCTCGGCGCCATCCGACGCGGCCTGAAGCGCGGGCCGCTCCCGGCCGACCAGCGCGCCATGCTCGAAGGGCGGCTGGCCACCCATCCGCGCCACCTGATCCCGGCGCGCTCCCGCCTGCCGCGGCCCGACCAGGTCGCGCTCTTCATCCGCAATGTGGAGAAGGAATTCGGCACGGTGGAACGCGTGCCGGACCTCGCCGCCATTCCCGCCGCGGTGGCGGATTTCCTCGCCGCCCAGAACCTGCCCGCCCGCCTGGTCGTGGCGCCGCATCCCGAGCTTGAGGCCATCGACTGGTCGGCCCGCCCGATGATCGAGCGCGAGTCGCGCCGCGCGCGGGATGGCGATGTCGTCTCCCTGCAGCATGGCTGGGCCGGGGTGGCGGAGACGGGCACCATCCTCTTCCCCTCCGACCCCACCCGCCCCGCCACGCTGAACCTGCTGCCGGAGACGGAGATCGTCGTGCTCCGCGCCTCCGCCGTGGTCGGCGCCTATGAGGAAGCCTGGGACCGGCTGCGCGCCGAACGGCAGGACCCGACGACCGGCGGCTTCATGCCGCGCAACCTGATGTTCGTGACGGGCCCCTCCCGCAGCGCCGATATCGAGCAGACGCTCGAACTCGGCGCCCATGGCCCCCGCCGCCTGCACGTCCTGCTGGTGGAGGACGAGGCCGCCCCCCGCATGGCGACGACCGCGGAGGCGCGGGCCGAGGCCCCCGTCCAGCCCGGCCAGCCCGCCGCGCCGGGGGACTGACCACCCCCCATGCGACGCCTGCGACCGAAGGGGTTGAGCGGCACCGACCTCGCGCTGTGGCACGCCTACACCGCCGAGATCACGCCCCTCTTCGGCCGCGCGCGCCCCGCCGCGCCGGAAGCGCCACCCCCGCCCCCGGTGCCGCCGGCCGAGCCGATCCTGGTGAAGCCGGCGCCCCCGAAGCCCGCCGGGCGCCCGCCAGTGCCGGAAATCCGCGTCGGCGAGGCCCCAGGCGGGCTCGACCGCAAGCGTTGGACGGCGCTGCGGCGCGGCGACATGCGCGCGGAACGGACGCTCGACCTGCACGGGCGCCGGGTGCAGGAAGCGCATGCGGCGCTGCGCGCCTTCATCCATGACGCGGCCGCGGATGGCATCCGCACCGTCACCGTCGTGACCGGCAAGGGCCCGCAGCCCGAGGGCGGCATCCTGCGGCGCGAATTGCCGCACTGGCTGAACGCGCCCGACCTCCGCCCGCTGGTGCTGGGTGCGGCGCATCCGCATCCCACCAATGCCGGGGCGGTGAACCTGCTGCTGCGGCGGGTGCATCGGGCGAAGGGGTGGTAGGGCGGGTTCGCCGGGGAAGGCGCTGCCTTCCCCGGACCCCATCCGCCAGGGGGGAGACCCCCCTGGACCATCGTCAATTGAAGGGTTCCAAGGGCCCGCTGGCCCTTGGCCGGGGGTGCAGGGGGGCGGCGCCCCCCTGCGGACCATGACCCCCTTCGGCGCCCGCCTCCGGGCCCTCCGCCGCGCCCGCCGCGTCACGATGAAGGACATGGCGGCCGCGCTGCAGGTCTCCTCCGCCTATCTCTCCGCGCTGGAGCACGGCCATCGCGGCCGCCCCTCCGCCGGCCTGGTCCATCAGGTGAACGAGTTCTTCGGCCTGATCTGGGACGAGGCGGAGGAGCTGTCGGAACTCGCCCGCCTCTCCCACCCCAAGGTCACGCTGGATACGGCGGGGCTGACGCCGGAGGCGACGGCGCTCGCCAACCGCCTGTCCGACACCATCCACCGCCTCAGCCCGCAGACGGTGGCCGCCATGCACGCCCTGCTGGACCGGGAAGCGCCGCCGGAGAAGCCGCGCCTGCGCCGCGCGGCCGGTCGCTAGACGCAACGCCGCCCCCGGGCTTTCATGACAGTCCCGTGACACGGCGAAGGCGCGTTCTTGTCCACCTCGGTCATGCTGCTGGTCCTGCTGGGTGCCGCCCTGCATGCAAGCTGGAACGCGCTGGTGAAGTCGGGCGGCGACAAGCTGCTGGATACCGCGCTCGTCGTGCTGGGCTCCGCCGCGCTGGCGGCCGTCGCGCTGCCCTTCCTGCCGCTGCCGCAGCCCGAGGCCTGGCCCTTCGTCCTCGCTTCCGGCGTCATCCATCTGCTCTATTTCTGGCTGGTCGCCGCCGCCTATGGCAGCGGGGAGATGAGCCTGGCCTATCCGCTGATGCGCGGCACCGCGCCGCTGCTGGTCGCCCTTCTCAGCGGGTCCGTGCTGGGTGAGGCGCTGGGCGTGGCCGGCTGGGCCGGCGTCCTGCTGATCTGCGGCGGCGTGCTCGCCATGGCCTGGAAGCGGGGTGCCACGCCCGACCGCGCGACCATCGGCTTCGCGCTGGCGAATGCGCTGGTCATCGCGGTCTATACGCTGGTGGATGGCAGCGGCGCGCGGGCATCGGGCCATGCGGTGTCCTACACCCTCTGGGTCTTCCTGCTGACGGCGCTGTTCTTCGTGGGGCTGGTCGCCTGGCAGCGGCCGGCGGCGCTGGCGGGGCATGTGCGGCGGCGCTGGCATATCGGGCTCGGCGCAGGCACGGCGACGCTCGGCAGCTACGCGCTGGCGCTCTGGGCGATGACGCAGGCGCCGATTGCCAGCGTGGCGGCGCTGCGGGAATCCTCCATCCTGTTCGGCGTCGCGCTGGCGGCCCTGCTGCTGGGGGAGAGGCCGGGCCTCTCCCGCCTCGCCGGCGCCGTCGCCATCACCGGCGGCGCCTTCTGCCTCCGCCTCGCCTGAGGGGTTTCTGTCAATGCGCCTCGCCGTCCTGGGTGCGGGGGCCATCGGGCCGGCCGCCGCCGTCCTTGCGGTCTCCCGCGGGCATAGCGCCATCCTCTGGTCGCCCTCGGGCGCCGGGATCGCGGGCCTGTCCGGCACGATCCACGCCGAGGGGCTGATCGAGGGCGCCTTCCCCCTGCCCACCACGACCAGCCTGGAGCAGGCCTTCGAGGGCGCGGATGCCGCCTTCCTCGCCGTCCCCGCCTATGCCTTCGCCGATGTCCTGCCCCGCATCGCGGCCAGCCTGCCCGCCCGCCTGCCCCTGCTGATCGCCCCCGCCGCGAGCCTCGCGCCCCTCGCGCTCGACGCGATGCTCGCCGCACGCGGCGCCAGCCCCGACCGCGCCCCGATCGGCGCCATGGCCACCACCCCCGGCGGCGCGCGGCGCCTGGGGCCGGACCGGGTGAAGGTCGCGATGCTCCGCAGCGCGGTGGAGGTCGCGGCCGTGCCCGCCGCCGCCGCGCCGGCCATGGCGGCGCTGGCCCATGACCTCTTCGGCCATGCCTGCCCGCCCTCCCCGGATGCGCTGCATGCCAGCCTGCTGAACCTGAACCCCATCGCGCATGCCGTGATGGCGCTGACCAACGTCACCCGCATGGAACGGGGCGAGGCCTGGTCCCAATACGCCATGATGACGCCAGCGGCCTGCCGGATGATGGAGGCGATGGGCGCGGAGCGGGATGCCCTCGCCGCCCGCTTCGGCCACCGCCTCGACAGCCTGGCGAGCTTCCTCCAGCGCGCCAATAGCGTGCCCCCCGCGCCGCTGGCGGAAACCGCCGCCGCCATCGCGGCAAGGCGCCCCGACGTGCTGGGCCCGAAGACGCTCGCGACCCGCTACGTGACGGAGGACGTGCCCTTCGGCCTCTCCTTCTACCTCGCCCTGGCCGGCGACACGCCCATGCCGGTCACCGCGGCCGTGGTCACGGCGCTGGAGGCGCTGTGGGGCCAGGATCTCCGCGCGAACCCGATCCTGGACGCCATCGACCTGGCCGCGCTGCCACAGGCCCTCATGTCCGGGATCGGCCGCGCCCCGTCATGATCTTGCGCGCAGGGCCGGCGGGGCTATGGTCCCGGCCGGTCTTCCCAGGTCGCAAGGCCCCCCTTCAAAAGGATCGTCCATGGCCGACTACGTCGTTCCCCCGCCCGCCCAGGCGGCGCTGCCCGTCAAGGGCGGCGGCCTGTTCCCGGTGCGCCGCATCTTCTGCGTCGGCCGCAACTACGCCGAGCACGCGATCGAGATGGGTTCCGACCCGACGCGCGAGCCCCCCTTCTACTTCACCAAGCCCGCCGACGCCGTCGTCATCAACGACGCCGACATGCCCTACCCCTCCGTCACCAAGTCCCTGCACCATGAGATGGAGCTGGTCGTCGCCATCGGCACCGGCGGCGTGGACATCAAGATCGAGGACGCGCTGAAGCATGTCTGGGGCTACTGCTCCGGCCTCGACATGACCCGCCGCGACATCCAGAACGAGGCGAAGAAGACCGGCCGCCCCTGGGACATGGGCAAGGGCTTCGACCAGTCCGCGCCGATGGGCCTGCTGGTCCCGGCCGCCGGCATCGATCCCTCCAAGGGCAAGATCGAGCTGAAGGTGAACGGCAAGGTCACGCAGACCTCCGACCTCTCCAAGCTCATCTGGTCCGTGCCGGAAGTGATCGCGAACCTCTCCGGCCTGGTGCGGCTGGAGCCGGGCGACCTGATCATGACGGGCACGCCGGAAGGCGTGGCGGCCGTGGTCCGCGGCGATGTCCTCGAGGGCTTCGTCGAGGGCGTCGGCACCGTGAAGACCAAGATCGTCTGAGGTCGCATGGCGGGGCGGAAGAAGGGGGCTGAGGCCCCCGCGATCATCCCGGCGGCGACAGCCGCGCCCGCGCTGGTAAGCCCGGCGCGGCCGCTGCGCATCGTCACCTGGAACATCAATTCCGTCCGCCTCCGCCTGCCCCTGCTGGCGGATCTCGTCGCTGCGCTCGATCCCGACGTGATCTGCCTGCAGGAGACGAAGTGCCCTGACGAGCATTTCCCGCATGAGGGCGCCGCGGCGCTAGGTTTCACGCACCGCGCCATCCGCGGCATGAAGGGCTACAACGGCGTCGCCATCCTCTCGAAGCTGCCCTTCGCGACGCGCGACGGCGCCGATCCCGACTGGTGCGGGCGCGGCGATTGCCGGCATCTGGCCGTCGAGGTCGATGCCCCCGGCGGTGCGGTCGAGCTGCATGATTTCTACATCCCGGCCGGCGGCGACATCCCCGACCGCGAGAAGAACGTGAAGTTCGCGCACAAGCTGGATTTCGTGGCGGAGGCCACCGCCTGGTCCGCGCAGCGCAAGCTGACAGGCGGCTTCCGGCGCGCGGTGCTGGTCGGCGACCTCAACATCGCCCCCCTCGAGCACGATGTCTGGTCGCACAAGCAGCTGCTGGATGTCGTCAGCCACACGCCGGTGGAGACGCAGGCGCTGACGGCGATGATGGCCGCCGGCGAGTGGCATGACGCGCTCCGCCACTTCGTGCCCGCGGACCAGAAGCTCTACACATGGTGGTCCTACCGCGCCGCGGATTGGCGCGCCTCCGACCGGGGCCGGCGGCTGGACCATGTCTGGGTCTCGCCCGATCTCGCGGGCGGCCTTCGCAGCCACCGCGTCCTGAAGGATGCGCGGGACTGGCCCAAGGCCAGCGACCACGTCCCCGTGCTGGTCGAGGTCGCGACCTGATCCACCGCCTCCTCCGTCGCCTCGGGCCGCTGCTCGGCGCCGTCCTGCTGCTGCAGACGGTGCTGGCACCCTCGCTGTGCCTGGCGCGCGGCGCCGGGCACGCGGCGCTGGTGATGGAGATCTGCGGCCCGGACGGGCTGAAGCGCGTCGCCATCGGCGCCGATGGCCAGCTCGCGCCGCTGCCGGACCATGAACAGGCGGAACACGCGCCGGGCTTCTGCCCCGCCTGCCACGCTTTGCCCGCCATGGCGGCGTTCGACCCGCCGCTGCTGCCCGCGCCGCATTGGGTGCGGGTCACGCAGGCCGACCCCATCCCCGAACCCGCCGCGCCGCGCCCGCCCATCCGCGGGCCGCCGCTCGGCGCCCAGGCACCACCCCTCTCCTGACGGGCCGCGCGGCCCCTCGCCGCGCTGTTGCGAACCCCATCAGGACAGGATTCATCATGCGTATCCTCACGCGCTGCCGGCTGCTGGCCGGCACGGCGCTGCTTGCGCCCACGCTCGCCCTCGCCCAGGACGCCACGCCGGGCATCGCCATCACCGTCACCGCGCCGCCCATCCCTGCGGCCTCCGCCACGCCCTCCAACGACCAGGCGACGGAGGAAGCCCGCCGAATCCCCGGCAATGTCTCCATCGTCCCGGCCGAGGCCTTCCTCGACCGCCCCGGCTCGACGACGCTGCGGCAGATGCTGGACCTCACGCCCGGCGTCTTCGCCCAGCCGAAATGGGGCGAGGATTCGCGCCTCTCGATCCGTGGCTCGGGTCTCGCGCGCAACTTCCACCTGCGCGGCGTGCGCCTGAGCCTCGATGGCATGCCGCTGAACCAGGCCGATGGCAGCGGCGATTTCCAGGAGCTCGACGCCCAGACGCTGCAGCGGCTGGAGGTGTTCCGCGGCGGCAATGCCTTCGCGCTCGGCGCCAATACGCTGGGCGGCGCGCTCAACGCCGTCTCCCAGACCGCGCGCAGCAACCCCGGCGGCACGGTGCGGCTGGAAGCGGGCAGTGACGGCTTCGCCCGCGGGTTGCTGAGCTACGGCGCCACGGCAGGCCAGGCGGATGCCTTCATCGCCTATTCCACGCTCTCCCAGGAAGGCTATCGCGACCACAGCGCCGGCCGCAGCCAGCGCGTCAACGGCAATGTCGGCTATCGCTGGTCGGACAATGCGGAGACGCGTTTCTTCGTCACCTACAACAACATCTGGCAGCAGATCCCCGGCGCCGTGACGCGCGACCAGGCGCTGCGGTCCCCCCGCAGCGCCGCCACCGCGAACCTGACGGGCGACTACATGCGCAACATCGAAAGCCTCCGTCTCGGCAGCCGCACAGCGGTCCGCCCGATGGAGGGCGTGCTGCTGGAAGCCGGCGTCAGCCTGGTGCGGCGTGAACTGGACCACCCCATCTTCCAGTACATCGACCAGCGCAACGACGATGTCGCCGCCTATGCCCGCGCCACGCTCGATGGCGTGGTGGGCGGCATGGACCACCGCCTGGTGGTCGGCGCCAATGCCGCGATCGGAGTCACCGACAGCAACCGCTACGTGAACATCGGCGGCAGGCCCGGCGCGCGCACCGCCTCCTCGCTCGACCGCGCCCGCACCAACGACCTCTATGCGGAGAGCACGCTGCGCGTGCGCCCGGATGTCGCGATCATCACGGGCCTGCAGGCGGGAGAGGCCTATCGCGCTTCCCGCGACCGCTTCCTGACGGAAGCCGTGACGGCCGCCGATCCCTTCCGCGACGACAGCGGCAGCGGCCGCTGGCAGTGGCTCAACCCGCGCTTCGGCGCGATCTGGGACATGACGGAGCAGTCGCAGCTTTTCGCCAATCTCACCTGGAGCACGGAGCCGCCGACGCTGTCGGACCTGACGCCGCTGGTGGCCGTGGGCGGCTTCTCCCGCCTCGATGCCCAGCGCGCGGTCACGGCGGAATTCGGCACGCGCGGCCGGCAGGGCGACCTCCGCTACGAGGTCACGCTCTACCGCTCCTGGATCCGGGATGAGATCCAGCTGCTGGCAGGACCGACGGCGGGCTCCTCCCTCGCGCAGAATGTGGACCGCACCATCCACCAGGGGATCGAGGCCGGGGCGGACTGGCTGGCGGCGCGGGATGCGCTGGCGGTCGGCGACACGCTGCGGCTGCGCGGCGCCTATACCTTCAGCGACTTCCGCTTCGACGGCGACCGCAGCTATGGCGACAACGAGCTGCCCGGCGCGCCGCGGCACCTGCTGCGCGCCGAACTGCGCTACGCCCATCCCGCCGGCGGCTGGGTGGCACCGAACCTGGACTGGGTGCCGCAGGCCTTCTATGCGGACAACGCGAATACGCTGAAGACCAGCAGCTACGCCCTGCTGGGGCTCCGCGCCGGCTGGGATTTCGGCCATGGCGTCACAGCCTTCGCGGAGGCCCGGAACCTCGGCGATACGCGGTACATCGCCAGCACCAGCGTGGCGACGGTGGCGGCCGCGAACAGCGCGCTGTTCGAACCGGGCTTCGGCCGCAGCCTCTTCGCGGGTGTGCAGTTCCGCTTCTGACCACGCCATAAAAAAGGGCCGCCGGATCGCGCCGGCGGCCCCCTTTCATTCAGTACCGACGATCAGCGGCGATTGCCGCCGCCGCTGCTCTGCCCGCCCTTGCGGCCGGCTTCGCTGGCCTTCTCGCGGTCCTGCGCGAAGTTGCCGCCACTGCCGCTGCCCTGGGAACCGCCCGAGGAGCCACCGCCACCCTGGCTGTGCTGGCCGCCGCTGCGGCCGGCCTCGGACGCCTTCTCCCGGTCATTGGCGAAATTGCCGGGGTTGTTCTCCCGCCCCTGGCTCTGCCCGCCCATGCGGCCGGCCTCGCTCGCCTTCTCGCGGTCATTGGCGAAATTGGCCGGGTTGTTCTCCCGACCCTGATGCGTGCCGCCGACCTGGCCGGCGCGGGCCGCCTTTTCGGGATCGTTCGCGAAATTGCCGGGGTTGTTCTCTCGCCCCTGGTGCTGCCCGCCGGTGCGGCCGGCCTCGGCCGCCTTCTCGCGGTCATTGGCGAAGTTGCCGGGATTGGAATTGCCCTGGTTGTTGCTGGCCATGATGTCGTTCTCCCATCTCTCTCTCTACGATTGGGGCCGGCCCGGTTTCCCGGCGGCCCATCCTCCGACAGCCCGTGAAGGCCGGCGGCAGGGACGGGCGGAAGAACGCCGTCGCCGCGACGCAGGATGCCCGTCTTGCGCGGAATTCACGCGATGCGTTCGCGCAGCGGTGCTGAACCGTGCCGGTCGCGAACCGCCATCGTTCCCATCGCTGGCGCTCACGTCTTAGGAATCTTCGCCGGAACCGCAGCGCAGCATCCGGCGTTCTGGCCACATCCAGGACGTCCGGATGGTCCAGGGCAGCGGCGGTCACGCCGCGCGACGTGAGGTCGCGTGCCCGTCCATCCGCCCGCCTCGCCAAAGGAGACCAGGATGAACGAGGCCCCGCCTTGTGCTGCCACGCCTTGTGCGGAAGACGCACGCCCCGTGCTGCTCTGCCTCTCGCATCTCCGCTGGGACTTCGTCTTCCAGCGGCCGCAGCACCTGATGACGCGTGCCGCCGCCACGCATGAGGTGATCTTCTTCGAGGAGCCGCTGCACCAGCACGTGTCCGAGCCGCGGCTCGACCTTTCGCCGCGCGCCGGCGGCGTCACCGTCGCGCAGCCGATCCTGCCGCATGGCACGGCCCCCGATGCCGCCATCGCCGCGCAGCGTGCGCTGCTCGACGATCTTCTCGCCGCGCGCGCCGGCCGCCGCCTGATCGCCTGGTTCTACACGCCGATGGCGCTCGCCTTCGCGGGGCACCTGCATCCCGACGTCACCGTCTATGACTGCATGGACGAGCTCTCCGCCTTCCGCGGCGCGCCGCCGGCGATGATCGAGATGGAGCGTCGCCTGATCGCCCGCGCCGACCTCGTCTTCACCGGTGGCCGCAGCCTCTATGAGGCCAAGCGCGGCCGCCATGCGCGCGTCCACTGCTTCCCCTCCTCCATCGATACCGCGCATTTCGGCCAGGCCCGGCAGGGCGCGGCGGAGCCGGAGGCGATGCGCGGCCTGAAGCGCCCGCGCCTCGGCTTCTTCGGCGTGGTGGACGAACGGATGGACATCGACCTCGTCGCGCAGCTGGCGGCGCTGCGGCCGAACTGGTCGCTCATCATGGTCGGCCCCGTCGTGAAGATCGACGAAGCCTCCCTCCCGCGCGCCGCCAACATCCACTGGCTCGGCGGTCGCAGCTATGCCGACCTGCCGGCGCATCTCGCGCATTGGGACATCGGCTTCATGCCCTTCGCGCTGAATGAGAGCACGCGCTTCATCAGCCCGACCAAGACGCCGGAATTCCTCGCCGCCGGCCTGCCCGTCGTCTCCACGCCCGTCATCGACGTGGTGCGGGACTATGGCGATGCCGGCCTGGTCGAGATCGCCGACGACGCCGCCGCCATGGCGGCCAAGGTCGAGATGATGCTGGCGCGCGAACGCGCACCCTGGCTTGCCCGCGTCGATGCGCAGCTCGCCCGCAATTCCTGGGACATCACCTGGAACCGCATGGCCGGGCTGATCCGCGACGTGACCTCACCGCAGGCAGCCGCGCGCAGCGGTGCCGGCGCATCCTTCCAGTCCATTCGCGCAGCGGGGGCGGCTCATGTTTGATTGGCTCATCGTCGGTGCCGGCTTCGCCGGCTCCGTCCTGGCGGAACGCCTGGCGACGCAGCGCGGCGACAAGGTGCTGGTCATCGACCGGCGCGAGCACATCGCCGGCAATGCCTATGACCACCTGGACGAGGCGGGGGTGCTGATCCACCGCTACGGCCCGCACATCTTCCACACGAACAGCGAGGCGGTGTTCAACCACCTCTCGAAGTTCACGGCCTGGCGCCCCTATGAACACCGCGTGCTGGCGGAGGTGATCAGCCCCACCACGGGCCAGCTTGTGCAGGTGCCGATCCCCATCAACCTCGACACCATCAACACCCTCTACGGCCTGTCGCTGACGGAAGCCGAGGTCGAGGGCTGGATGGAAGCGCGGGCCGAGAAGGTGGACCAGATCCGCACCAGCGAGGATGTCGTCGTCGGCAAGGTGGGGCGCGAGCTCTATGAGATGTTCTTCCGCGGCTACACGCGGAAGCAGTGGGCGCTCGACCCCAGCGAGCTGGACAAGAGCGTGACGGCGCGCGTGCCGACGCGCACCAACACCGATGACCGCTACTTCACCGACAAGTTCCAGGCGATGCCGCGGGACGGCTACACCGCGATGTTCGCGCGCATGCTGGACCAGCCCGGCATCACCGTGCGCACCGGCATGGATTTCGCCGAAGCCCGCAAGCGCTTCAGCTTCCGCCGCGTCATCTGGACCGGGCCCGTCGATGAGTATTTCGGCTTCCGCTACGGCAAGCTGCCCTATCGCAGCCTGAAGTTCCGGCATGAGACGCTGGACCGCGAATGGGCGCTGCCGACCGGCACGGTGAACCACCCGGCGGAGGAGACGCCCTTCACCCGCGTCTCCGAATACAAGTGGATCACCGGCCAGAAGCACCCGAAGACCAGCGTGACCTACGAATTCCCGAGCGCGGAGGGCGACCCCTACTACCCGATTCCCCGCCCGGAGAATGCGGCCCTCTACAAGAAGTACGAGGCGCTGGCCGATGCGGAGCAGGACACCTGGTTCGTCGGCCGCCTCGCCACCTACCGCTACTACAACATGGACCAGGTGGTGGGGCAGGCGCTCTCGACCTTCGAGCGCATCCAGAAGGTCGTGCCGCCGGCCTCCGCGAATGACGACCAGCGCCTGGCGCGCGTCGGCACCGCGGATTGAATGCCTGGGGGAGGCGCCATCGCCTCCCCCTCACGGCCCGCCATGGTCGCTGAGCGCCGGGTCCAGCCGGAACTCGGCGGCCAGATGGTCCACCACCGCCCGCACGCGCGACGGCACCTGCCGCCGCGTCGGGAAGACGGCCTGGATCGGCAGCAGCGTCGGCGTCCAGCCCGGCATCACCGCCACCACGCGCCCGTCGCGCAACTCCTCCGCCAGCAGCCATAGCGGCGCCAGATAGAGCCCCATGCCCGCCAGCACGGCGGCGCGGACCGCCTCGCTCGAACTCGCGCGGAAGCGGCCCTGCACGGGCACCAGCACCGGCCCGTCCGGCCCTTCGAAGGGCCAGGCCTCCCCGCTCGCGAGGCCGGTGAAGATCAGGCATTCGTGCCGCGCCAGATCCTCCGGCCGCTCCGGCGTGCCGGCGCGGGCCAAGTAGTCCGGCGTCGCCACCACGGCGCGGCGCGTCAGCCCAATGCGCCGCGCCACCACGGCGGGGTCGGTGATGGTGCCGATCCGGATCGTCGCATCCAGCCCCTCCTCCACCAGGTCCGCAGCCCGGTCGCCGAGCTGGAGATCGACCGAGAGCGCGGGATGGCGCGCCAGCAGCGCCGGCAGCCGCGGCACCACCTGCAGCCGCCCGAAGGCGACGCCGGCGCCGAGCCTGACGCGGCCCGCGACTTCGCCGCGCCGGTCGCCCACCGTGCCGATCGCCGCCTCCGCCGCCTCCAGCGCCGCCCGCGCCCGCGGCAGCAGCGCCAGCCCGTCCTCCGTCAGCGCGACGCCGGTGGAGGATCGGTGCAGCAGCCGCGCCCCCAGCCGCGCCTCCAGATCCGCCACCTGCCGCGAGACGGCGGGCTGGGAGGTGTTGAGCGCCCGCGCCGCGGCGGAGAAGCCGCCGAGTTCGGCCACGCGGAGGAAGGATCGGAAATGCAGCAGCAGGTCCATGGCGCGCGATCCTGCCAAGGCCCGCGCGCGCCGCCCATACGGAAACCGGATGGCCCCGAGCCGGTCGCGCCGCGATCCGCCCGCGCCGCCACCGCGGCAAGGTCTCCTCACCGGCAAGGACGCCGACCCGAGAGGAGAGACCCCGATGGCCCATTTCCCCACCCACACCGCCGACACCGCGCCGGAGGCCGCGCGCCCGACGCTCGCCGCCATCAAGGCCGGCTGGGGCTTCGTGCCCAATTTGCATGCCGGCCTGGCCGAGGCGCCGGTGGCGCTGGAGGCCTATGGCACGCTGTTCGACCTGGTCGGCCGCAGCAGCTTCACCCCGGCGGAACAGCAGGTCGCCTTCCTCACCGTCTCCGCCATCCATGAATGCGAATACTGCGTCTCCGGCCATTCCATGCTGGCGGGCAAGGCGGGGCTGGATGGCGCGAGCATCGAGGCGCTGCGGGAAGGCGGCGCCCTGCCGGATGGAAGGCAGCAGGCGCTGCGGGCCTTCACCGCCTCCCTCGTCCTGAACCGCGGCCGCGTGCCGCCGGGCGAGGTCGAGGCCTTCCTCGCCGCCGGCTACACGGAAGCGCAGGCGCTGGAACTGCTGGTGGTGGTCGCCGCCAAGACCATCAGCAACTACGCCAACCACCTGGCCGGCACGAAGCTCGACGGCTTCATGGCCAGGACCGCCTGGGTCGCCCCCTCCCGCCGCGCCAAGGTGGCCGCGTGATGGGCGCGCTGCAGAACGACCTCGATGCCTTCCGCGCCGAATGGGCGCGGAAGGCCCCCGCCGAGGCGCAGGCGCTGATCGCCGGCCAGATCGCCGCGCTGGAGCAGGATGGCGCCGAGGACCGCATCCTGGCCGCGGGCGCGATGCTGCCCGACCTGGTGCTGCCCGATGCCAGCGGCCGCCCCCGCGCGCTCCGCGACTTCGGCGCGGCGGTGATCGTCTTCTACCGCGGCGGCTGGTGCCCCTATTGCAACCTCCAGCTCCGCGCCTGGCAGAAGCGCCTGCCGGAGCTGGCCTCGCGGGGCCTCGCTTTGGTCGCGATCAGCCCGCAGCTTCCCGATGGCTCGCTCTCCACCGCGGAGCGCAACGCGCTGACCTTCCCCGTGCTGTCGGACAGCGAGGATCGCGCCGGCCAGGCCTTCGGCGTCAGCTTCGCCCTGCCGGAGGACCTCATCGCCCTCTATCGCCGCTTCGGCCATGATCTGCCGGCGGTGAACGGCCCCGCGGGCTGGCGCCTGCCCATGCCGGCCACCTTCCTGGTCGGCGGCGACGGCCGCATCCGCTTCGCCCGCGCCGAGGCCGATTACCGCCGCCGCGTCGATCCCGACACGGTGCTGGCCCTGGTGGAGGAGGCGGTGGCATGAGCGCGACGGTCATGAAATCCCACAGCCTGATGCTCACACCCACGCTGCGCGGCCTGCTCTGGGGCCTGACCGCGGCGGTGATCTGGGGCGGCTACCTCTCCTTCGCCCGGGCGGGCATCACGGGCGGCCTGGCGCCGCTCGATTTCGCGCTGCTGCGCTATGGGACGGCCGCGCTGCTGGTCCTGCCGCTGCTGCCGCGGATCGGGATGCGCGACCTCGGTGGCATCGGCTGGGGGAGGGGGGCGGTGCTGGCCCTGCTGGCCGGGCCCGCCTTCATCCTGCTCGGCACCTGGGGCTACCGCTTCGCGCCCCTCGCCCATGGCGCCGTGGTGCAGCCCGCCACCGTCACCATCGCCACCATGGCGCTGGCCATGCTGGTGCTGCGGGAGCAGATCGCCCGCCAACGCTGGATCGGCGTCGCCATCGTCATCGGCGGCCTGGCGCTGGTCTCCGGCGCCGCCATGGCCCAGGGCGAGGCCTGGAAGGGCGATCTGATCTTCGCCGCGGCGGGCCTTCTCTGGGCGCTCTTCACCATCGCGTCGCGCCGCTGGAAGGTGGATGCTTGGCGCGCGACGACCGCGGTGGCGGTGATCGGCGGCGCCGCGGCCCTGCCGCTCTGGCTCGCCTTCGGCGATGGCCCGGCGCTGCTGGCGCAGGGCTGGCGCGTGATCGGCACCCAGGCGCTGGTGCAGGGCGCGCTTTCCGGCCTGCTGGCCGTGCATGCCTTCGGCCGGGCGGCGGCGCTGCTGGGCCCGGCGCGGGCGGCGATCTTCCCCGCCATGGTGCCGGCCCTGGCCGTGCTGGCGGGCATCCCGGTGGCCGGCGAATGGCCGGAGCCCGTGCAGTGGCTGGGCCTCGCGACCGTCCTGGCGGGGCTGCCCCTGGCCATGGGGTTGTGGCGCCCCCGGGCCTGAACACGCATGGCGTGCCGACCACACACCGATTCGTGTAGGCTCCACGACAGCAGATCAACGGGTTACGAAACCGGCAATGTTTCGTAACCCAAGATTTCGCCATTCTTGGGTCGGAGCCTTCGCCCATGAGCATCACGCCCCACCTCACCGTGCACCGGTTCGGTCTCGGGCCCCGCGCGGCCCTCCCCGCCGATCCGACCCAGGGCAACCCCTTGGCCTGGCTCGATGCCCAGACCATCGGCGCAGGCCCCCCCGTCCCGCCGCCAGAGGGCCGGGACGCCGCCTTCGCGCTCGCGGAAGGCTATGCCGCCTGGCGGGAGCATGACGCGACGCCGCCCCCCGCCGGCCAGCCCAGCCCCGTGACGCGGCTGTTCCGGGCGGAGCAGGAGGCCTGGACGAAGCACCTGCTGACGGCGGAGGAGCCCTTCCGCGAACGCCTGGTGATGTTCTGGCTGAACCACTTCACGGTGGCGGAGCGCGGCGGCTTCGGCGTGACCACCGCCTATGCCGGCTTCCTGCGGGACGTGGTCCGCCCCCGCATCACCGGCCGCTTCGCCGACCTGCTGGTGGCGGTCTCCACCTCGCCCTCCATGCTCTACTACCTCGACCAGGTCGCCTCGGTCGGCCCCAACAGCAGCTTCGGCCGGCGCAGCGGACGCGGGCTGAACGAGAACCTGGCGCGGGAGATCCTGGAACTCCACAGCCTCTCCCCCGCCTCCGGCTACACCCAGGCCGACGTGACGGAGTTCGCCCGGCTGATGACGGGTTGGGGCGTGGAGCGGATGCGGGAGCCCTTCGGCACGATCTTCCGCCCCGCCAACCACGAACCCGGCCCCAAGACCGTGATGGGCAGGCGGTTCGAGGAAGGGCCGGCCGCCTATGAGGAGGCGCTCCGCTTCCTGGCGGCGCACCCCGCCACGCTCCGCCACCTCGCCTTCAAGCTCGTCCGCCACTTCATCGCCGACGACCCGCCGCCCGACGCCGTGGCGCGGATCGAGGCCGTGCTGCGTGACACCGATGGCGACCTGGGCGCCGCCTCCCGCGCGCTGGTCCGCCTGCCCCAGGCCGCGAACCCGGCCCTGACGAAACTGCGGAGCCCCATGGAGTGGATGCTCGCCATCCACCGTGCCGGCGGCACGACCGACCCGCGCCCGGTGATGGGCGGCATGGCAGCCCTGGCACAACCCCTCTGGAACGCCCCCCAGCCCAATGGCTGGCCCGACACCGCGCAGGGCTGGGCGGGGCCGGAGGGCGTGATGCAGCGCCTCGACCTCGCCTATGACGTCGCCGGCCGCTTCGCCCGGCAGGACCCGCGCGCGCTGCTCGCCAGCACCCTCGGCCCCCTGGCCGGCCCGGCGACAAGCCGCGCCGTCACCACCGCCGGCAGCGCACGGGACGCCATCGCCCTTCTCTTCGCCAGCCAGGAGATGCAGCGCCGATGACCCATCTTCCGAAGCTCGGCCGCCGCGGCCTGCTGCTCGGCCTCGGCGCCGTCGCGACGCTCGGCCAGGCCCGCCTGGCGCTCGCCGATCCCACCCCCGGCGAGGCCCGCCTGGTCGTCATCCTGCTGCGCGGCGCCATGGATGGGCTGCACGCCCTCATCCCCTATGGCGATGCCGACTACGCCACGCTGCGCGGCCCTCTCGCCTTGCCCCAGCCGGGGCAGGAGGGCGGCGTGCTCGACCTCGGCGGCTTCTTCGGCCTGCATCCCGCGCTCGCGGCCATGCACGCCATGTATGGGGAAGGCGCGCTGCTGCCCATCCATGCGGTGGCCGGCCCCTACCGCACCCGCAGCCATTTCGACGGGCAGGACCTGCTGGAAGGCGGCAGCGACCAGCGCCTGACCTCCGGCTGGCTCAACCGCGCCCTGGCCGCCGCCGCGCTGACGGAAGGAAAGGCCCGCCGCGGCCTGGCGCTCGGCATCGACCTGCCGCTGATCCTGCGGGGCGCCCAGCCCGTCGGCATGTGGGCGCCCCCCCGCCCCGCCCGGCCCGATGCCGCGCTCTACCTCCGCATGGCGGAACTGCTGCATGACGACCCGCTGCTCGGCCCCGGCGTCGCGGAAGGCCTGCGCGGCCGCGGCTTCGCGACCGAGGCCCTCTCGATGGGCGCGCCGCTCCCCGCCAACCAGGGCGGCTTCCTCCGCCTGGCCGGCGCCGCCGGCCGCCTGCTCGCGGCGCCGGAAGGCCCCCGCGTCGCCGCCCTGGAGATCGGCGGCTGGGACACCCACGCGGCCCAGACCGACCGCATGCTGCCGGCACTTCGCCAACTCGATGGCGGACTCGCCGCGCTGAAGGCCGAACTCGGCCCCGCCTGGGCGCGCACCGCCGTGCTCTGCATCACCGAATTCGGCCGCACCGCGCGCATCAACGGCAACGCCGGCACGGACCACGGCACCGCCGGCGCCGCCTTCCTGGCCGGCGGCGCCATCCAGGGCGGCCGCGTGCTGGCAGACTGGCCCGGCCTCGGCCAAGGCAGGCTCTTCGAGAACCGGGACGTCCAGCCGACGCGCGACCTGCGCGCCATCGCCAAGGGCCTGCTGCGCGACCACCTGCGGCTGCCACCGCAGGCCGTCGCGGCAGCGTTCCCGGGGAGCGAGGCGGTCGAGGCGGAGGCGGGGATGGTGCGCGGGTGATTCCGGGGGAACGCCGTTCCCCCGGACCCCCATGCCAAGGGCCAGCGGGCCCTTGGAACCCTTGAGATACAACGGCGAAGGGGGAGGGGGCCCAAGCCCCCTCCCCCTTCGCCGTTATGCCCGCGGTCCAGGGTCCCGTTGGACCCTGGCGGGGGGTGCAGGGGGGCAGCGCCCCCCTGCAAACAACCCGCGCGACCTACTCCGCCGCCTGCTTCGCCGGCTCCGTCCCCGGCATCCGCACCCGGAGTCGCCGGATGCGGCGCGGATCGGCGTCCAGCACCCGGAACTCGAGGCCCGAGGGGTGGGAGATCAGTTCACCCCGCGCCGGCACGCGGCCGGCGAGGGTGAAGACCAGGCCGCCGACGGTGTCGATGTCGGAGTTCCGCTCCTCCTCCGTCAGCACGGCGCCGAACTTGGCCTCGAAGGCTTCGACCGTCGTGCGGGCGTCGAGTTCCACCGTGCCGTCCGGCCGGTCCTGCATGGTGACGGGCGTGATCTCGTCGTGCTCGTCGGCGATGTCGCCGACGATCGTCTCGACCAGGTCCTCGATCGTCACCAGCCCGTCGATGCCGCCATATTCGTCCACCACCAGCGCCATGTGGATCCGGGCTGCGCGCATCTGCAGCAGCAGGTCTAGCACCGGCACCGTCGGCACGACGAAGAGCGGCCGTCGCAGGATCGCCTTCATCGAGAAGCTGGCCGCATCCCGCCCGACGGCGGCGAAGACGTCCTTGATGTGCACCATCCCCGCGATGTCATCGAGGTTCTGGCGATAGACGGGGAAGCGGCTATGGCCTTCCCGCTGGATCAGCCGGATCGCCTGTTCCAGCGTCAGATCCTCCGGCATCGCCAGGATGTCGGCGCGGGGCACCATGACGTCATAGGCCGTCTTGTCCCGCAGCAGCAGCACGTTGGAGAGCAGCAGGCGTTCGTTCAGGTCGAGCCCGCTATCGCCATCCGCCGCGGCGCGGTCCGCCCGCTCCTCCTCCCTCGCTTCCAGCAATTCCTCGACCCGGTCGCGGACGCTTTCGTTCTCCCGCCGGCCGAGCAGGGTCTGGAGGCGCCCGAAGAAGCTGTTGCGGCGGTCATGGCCGTTGCCGTTGCCGCCGCTCATGGCGCGAAGCGCGCCCGCGTCGCCGCGGCACCCTCCTTCCCCCCTTGGGCCTTCCACGGATTGGGCCGGCCGAGGCGCCGCATCACGCGGGCCTCCGCCTGTTCCATGCGGCGGGCCTCGCCGGCCTCCAGATGGTCATGCCCAACGAGGTGCAGGGCGCCATGGGCGACGAGATGCGCCAGATGGTCCGCCGGGCGGCGGCCATTCTGCCGTGCCTCCCGCCGCACCACGCCGAGCGCGAGGGCGATGTCGCCGAGATGCCCTGGCATGCCGCCCGGGAAGGACAGCACGTTGGTGGGCTTGGCTTTCGATCGGTGATCGCTGTTGAGGCGCCGGACCGTGGCGTCATCCGCCAGCAGCACCGTGACCGCCCCTTCGGCCCCCGCTTCGCGCAAGGCGGCCATCGCGGCCTGCCTGGCGAGAGCCTCAGGCCGCTTCACGGCGGCGCGCCATCCGGGCGCCGCGAGGACGACGGTGATCTCCGCCGCCCCATTCCCGATCCCAGCGCCGCCGGAGGACTCTCCAGCCGCGCCGGGCGGTCTACTTAACGGTTCCATCCTTCTCCTTCTGCCCCCGGCCCCTCTGGGCAGCCTCATCCAGGCGCCCATAGGCCGCGACGATCCGTGCCACGAGCGGATGCCTTACCACATCCCGCTCCGCAAATCGCGCCACCGCGATGCCATCCACCCCATCAAGAATCGACAAGGCTTCCGCAAGCCCGGATTTCTGGCCGGGCGGCAGGTCGATCTGGGTGGGGTCGCCGGTGACGACCATGCGGCTGCCATGGCCCATGCGCGTCAGGAACATCTTCATCTGGGCCGGCGTGGTGTTCTGCGCCTCGTCCAGGATGGCGTAGCAATGGGCGAGTGTGCGGCCGCGCATGAAGGCGAGCGGCGCGACCTCGATCTCCCCCGCCTCGATCCGGCGCTTCACCTGCTCCGCCGGCATCATGTCGTGCAGCGCGTCATAGAGGGGCCGGAGATAGGGATCGACCTTCTCCTTCATGTCGCCCGGCAGGAAGCCGAGCCGCTCGCCGGCCTCCACCGCCGGGCGGGACAGCACGATCCGATCGACGCGCCCGGCCTGGAGGAGGGCCACACCCTGCGCCACGGCCAGGTAGGTCTTGCCCGTGCCCGCCGGCCCGATGCCGAAGACCATGTCATTGCGGGCCAGCATGTCGATATAGGCGGCCTGGGCCGGGGTGCGGGGCGCGATGGCGCCCTTCCGCGTCCGGATCGCCGGGATGTCCTGCAGCGGCAGGCGCGGATCGGCTTCCTGCACGCCCTCGGCCATCCGCATCGCTGCCTCCACCTCCGCCGAACCCACCGCCTCGCCCTTCTGCAATCGTCGCCAGAGCGCGCCCAGCGCCGCTTCCGCCACTTCCGTCCGCTCCGGCGTCCCCGTCAGGGTCAGCCGGTTGCCCCGGCTGTTCAGCCGGATGCCGAGGCGCACCTCGATCCGGGCCAGGTTGCGGTCATGCTCCCCGTAGAGGAGCGGCACCAGCGCGTTGTCGTCGAACTGCATCGTGACCACGCGCTGGGCGGGCTGGTCGGCCGAGGCGAGGCGCTGTCGCGCCACCGGTTCGGCCACCCGGCCTGAAGGGATAACAGAAAGCGCAGGGGCCTGGGTGTTCAAGCGGCGGCCTTCTCCTGACAGGGGGGTTGGGGGCTGCTCTCGGGCGGTCCGTTCCCCGCGGGCCGACCAAGGGGACGCACGGAAAGGGAATTGGGGTGCGCGGCCAGAATCTCCACCGCCACCATCTCGCCAGGCTGCTCGCCCCCGCCCTCGAAATGCACGGGCTGGAGCCAGGGCGACCGTGCCGCGAGCTGCCCGGGATGCCGGGCGGGCCCGGTCACCAGCACCTCGCAGCGTCGCCCCACGCAGGAACGATTGAACCCGTCCTGCTGTTCCCGCAGCAGCGCCTGGATTTCCTGCAGCCGCCGGTCCTTCTCGGCTTCCGGCACCTGCATCGTCGCACCCGCCGCCGGCGTGCCGGGGCGGGGCGAATACTTGAAGGAATAGGCCAGCGCGAAGCCGACATCGCGGATCAGCGCCATGGTCGCCTGGTGGTCGGCCTCGCTCTCGCCGGGATGGCCCGCGATGAAGTCGGAGGAGAGCGCGATGTCCGGCCGCGCCGCGCGCAGCTTCTCCGCGATCCGGCGATACTCATCCGCCTTGTGGCCTCGGTTCATGGCCTGGAGGATGCGGTCGGAGCCCGACTGCACCGGCAGGTGCAGGAAGGGCATCAGGGCCGGGATCTCGCCATGGGCGGCGATCAGCGCGTCATCCATGTCGCGCGGGTGGCTGGTGGTGTAGCGCAGCCGGGCCACGCCCTCGATCTCCGCCAGCTCCCGCAGCAGCCGGGCCAGGTTCCAGCTCTTCCCGTCCAGCCCCTCGCCATGCCAGGCATTCACGTTCTGGCCGAGCAGCGCGATCTCCCGGCTGCCCTGGGAAGCGAGGCGCCGGGCCTCCGCGATGATCGTCGCGGCGCTGCGCGAGTATTCGGAGCCCCGCGTGTAGGGCACGACGCAGAAGGAGCAGAACTTGTCGCAGCCTTCCTGGATGGTGAGGAAGGCGGTCACGCCCTGCGGCGTCGTGCTGTCCGGCAGGAAGTCGAACTTCTCCTCGGCGGGGAAATCCGTCTCGATCACGGCGCCGGCCGCCCGCGTCGCGCGGGCCACCATCTCCGGCAGGCGGTGATAGGTCTGCGGGCCGAGGACGAGGTCCACATAGGGCGCCCGCGCCGTGATCTCCGCCCCCTCGGCCTGCGCGACGCAGCCGGCGACGGCCAGGATCATGCGGTCGCCCCCCTGTTCCTTCGCCTGCTTCAACACGCGCAGCCGGCCGAGTTCGGAGAACAGCTTCTCCGACGCCTTCTCCCTTATGTGGCAGGTGTTCAGCACCACCATGTCGGCGTCTTCCGGCGCCTCCGCCGGCGCATAGCCGAGGGGCGCCAGCACATCCGCCATGCGCGCGCTGTCATAGACATTCATCTGGCAGCCCCAGGTGCGGATGAAGAGCCGCTTCAGGGGCCTCGCCGGCGTTTCGCCGGCGGAACTGGACAGTGAGGTCTGGGCGTTCACCGGTGAAAACACTCCGCCGCCCCGCCGGGAAAACGGCGGAGGGAAGCGGGGGATGTGCGCAGGCGCCGCGCCCGGGTCAAGCGACCCCGTGCGACGGCCGCACGGCCGAAGGGTTCATCGCCATGGCCTCAGGCTGCGGGACGGCGCCGCGCCGGGTCAAGCGGGAATGCGGGGCAGGGGCGCGCGCAGCGGCACGACGGGGCGGTTCTGCCGCATGGTGGCGCAGGCGCGCGCGATCACCTCGGAGCACGCCGCGGCCAGCGCCTTGCGGTCGGGGTAGTCGGCGGGGTCCACGGGATCATGCAGCACGATCGTCGCCCGCCCGCCGGGGTGGCGCGCCAGGCGCCAGAAATGGGTGAAGATGTCGGTGTCGCCATACCAGGCGAACAGCGGCCGGTCCCGCCGGCAGGCCGGCAGCCCGCCCAGCCGGTCGAACACCACGGACACCGGCTGCACCTGCCGCGCATGGTCCGCGACGGACAGGAAGGCGCTGCGGAAGGGCAGGACGCGGCCGCCATCGCTGGTCGTGCCCTCCGGGAACAGGATCACGCTGTCCCCCTGGCCCATGCGCTCCCGGATCACGCCGGCCTCCCCCTTCGTCGCCGTGCGCGTCCGGCTGACGAAGAGCGTCCGGCCCAGCCGCGCCACGGTGCGGATGAGCGGCCACTGGCCCACTTCCGACTTCGCCACGAAGCAGGCATCGAGCGTGGTGCCCAGCGCCAGCACGTCGAGCCAGGAGGAATGGTTGGAGACGAAGAGCACCGGCGCCTGCCGCGATGCCTCCCCCACCACCCGCACCTTCAGGCCGATCAGCCAGCAGAGCACGCGGAAATAGACCTGGCCGAAGGCGACATTGGCGCGCCCCGGCAGCACCAGCAGCAGCGCCTGGATCGGGATGGCGATGAAGGTCCAGGCCAGGATCGAGACCAGGCGGCGCGACGCCCGGAATCGCCCGCCGAGGCGTCGGAACCCCAGCACATCGCCCCACAACCCTTCCGGATCGGCGGAGGAGAACTGGATCGGGGACTTCCGGAGCAGGCGGCGGGGCCGCAGCGCGTCGGAAGCGGTCAGGCGGGCGGTGGCTTCCATGAGTCGCATTAACGCCGCGATCCGCGACATGGCAATGAAACCCGCGCGACCATCGCGTGACGATTGGTTGCGGGTCCGGTGACAGGGCATGCAACCCGTGTGAAGACCGCCGCGCGACCCCTTGGCCAGGAACAAATCATCCCGCCCCGGTTGCGCGTTGTGCGAAGCGCCCCGGCACGGCAGGGTGGGGCATGGACCGAACCCGCGAAAAGGCCCCCGCCATGCCGCCTCGCCTCCCCCGCCGGACGCTTCTGGGCGCCAGCCTCGCCATCCCCTTCCTGGCAACGGCCGCCCGCGCCCAGGCCGCCTGGTCGCCCGACCGTCCCGTGCGCCTCATCGTCCCCTTCGCGCCGGGCGGCAGCCAGGACGTGCTCGGCCGGCTCTTCGCCCAGGCGGTGTCGCAGAGCATCGGCCAGAACATGGTGATCGAGAACCGGGCCGGCGCCGGCGGCATCATCGGCGCGCAGGAAACCGCCCGCGCCGCGCCGGATGGCCTGACCCTGCTGCTGGCAACGGCCGGGCAGCTCACCATCGCCAAGGCGGTCGGGCGCCGGCTGGCCTATGACCCGATGGCCGATTTCGCGCCCATCATCCACCTCTCCGACAGCCCCGTGGCGCTGGCCGCCGCGCCCAGCCTGCCGGTGAACAACACGCGGGAGCTGATCGCCTACTGCAAGGCCGCCCGCCAGCCCATCCCCTATGGCTCCACCGGCATCGGCACCAACACGCACCTCATCATGGAAGACCTGAAGGCGCGGGAGGGGCTGAATGTCGAGCACGTGCCCTATCGCGGCGCCGCGGCCGCCTTCAACGACCTGGCCGCCGGGCGGATCGGGCTGATGATGATCTCCGTCGCCTCCGTCATGGCGGTCTCCGGCGCGCAGATGAAGGTGCTCGGCGTCTCCTCCCGCGAGCGCTTCCCCCCCACCCCCGACGTGCCGACCCTGATCGAGGGCGGCCTTGCGGGGTTCGAGGCCTCCATCTGGACCGGCATCGCCGCCCCCGCCGCCACGCCGGCGCCGATCGTGGAGCGCTGGCGCGCCGAATTCGCCAAGGCGCTGGAGACGGATTTGGTGAAGGCCCGCCTGCCCGCGCTCGGCTCCACCGCCAATGGCAGCGGCCCCGCCGAGTTCGGCCGCCTGCTGCGGGAGGATCTGGAGCGCTGGACGCGCGTCGCCGCGCCCCTCTCGATCTCCCTGGACTAGGCCAGCCCATGCGTCTTGCCGTGCTGGGTGCGGGGGCCGTCGGGCCGGCGGCGGCGGTGCTGGCCGTCAGCCGCGGACATTCCGTGGCGCTCTGGTCCCCCCGCGGCGGCGGCACGCATGGCATCGGCGCGACCTTGCGGGTGGAAGGCGTGATCGCCGGCACCGCCCGGGTCGATGTCGCCGTCGATGTCTCCCGCGCGCTGTGGCAGGCGGAGGCGGTGCTGGTCTCCGTCCCGCCCCACGCGCTGGGCCCCGTGCTGCGCCGTGTCGCGCCCATGCTGCATGAGGGCGTGCCGGTGCTGCTGGCGCCGAGCCATTCGCTGGCGCCGCTGCTGCTGGACCGGCTGCTGGCCAGCCTCGGCAGGGCCGCGCCGATCGGCGCCATGGCGACGCCGCCGCTCCTGGCGGCGCGGGAGGCCGGCGACCTGGTGCGCATCACCGCGCTGCGGGAGGGGGTGGAGATCGCCGCCGTCCCCGCCGCCGCGGCGACCGGCCTGGCGCAGCTGGCGGCGGACCTCTTCGGCGTGCCCTTCCGCCCGCTCCCCGATGCGGTGGGCGCGGCGCTCGCCAACCACGACGCCGTGCTGCAGGCAGCGCTGGCCATCGCCAATGCCACGCGGATCGAGGGCGCGGAGCCCTGGGACATCCATGAGCGCCTGACCCCCGCCGTCTGCCGCCTGGCGGAACGCCTGGACGCGGAGCGCCTGCACCTCGCCCACGCGCTCGGCCACGCCGTCACGCCCCTGCCCACCGCGCTGGCCCGCGCCCATGGCGTGGAGGAAGCGCCGCTGTTCCGCATGGCGGCCGCGATGGCCGCCCAGGGCGCCGCCCCCGGCCCGCTCGGGCTGGACGCCACCCACCTGGCGGAGAGCGTGACCTATGGCCTGGCGCTCTGGCTGCGCCTGGCGGAGGCGCGGGGCCTGGCGATGCCGCTGACCGCCGCGGCGGTGGCGGTGCTGGAAGCGCTGTGGGGCAGCGCGCTCTCCGGCGACGACCTTCTGGAGGGGCTGGATCTGGCGCAGCTGCCCACCCTGATGCGGGACGGGCATCCGCGGTAGGGGGTGCTCAGCGCCCCATCGACAGGCACTGCCCCCCGCTGCACACGCCGGAATAGCTGCCGGAGCGATAGCCGGTGACACGGTTGTTGAGCGCGCCGGAGCAGGCGATGCTCGGGTTGGCCAGGCAGTTCCGCTGGCCGCCCGCCGGGCCCTGCGCGGGGGCGGGCTGCGCCGCGGCGAAGGCACCGTTCACCTGCGCGATCAGCTGGGCCTGGGTGGCGCTGACGCGCTGCATCGACCGCGTCATGGCATCGACGAAGATGTACTCGCCGCCGATCTCCTCGCAGAGCGACCCGCCGCTGGCCGGCAGCGCCGTGCAGCGGCCGAGAGTGGCGTTCTGCACATACTGCCCGCAGGCGGTGAGGTTGAAGGAGGCGGCGAGGGTCAGGCCGGCGAGGGTGAGGAAGCGGGGCATCGGCGGGGCTCCTTGCTGGGATTGGCTGGCAAGGAGGAGTGAAGCCCAGCGGGAGGGCCGTTCGCTGTTCCCGGGGTGACAGGGCGTGCGCGGGTTGATGCGGGGAAGGCGCTGCCTTCCCCGCGCCCCATCCGCCAGGCCCGAGACGGGCCTGGACCGTCATCAGTTTGCGTGGCGCCAAATTCCCGCGGTCCAGGGTCCCGTTGGACCCTGGCGGGGGTTGCAGGGGGGCGGAGCCCCATAGGCGCTAGGATAGAGCGGGGATCGTGAGGCTGGTTGCGGCGTTTTGTGGGTGTGACCCTTGATGCACG
>NZ_JAAIKB010000014.1 GCF_011040385.1 Falsiroseomonas algicola
ATCCTCAACGCCATCATCCGAACCGGAAAGCCATGGGACGCAAAACCCGCTTGACGACCAACACAGTCGCTCAGACGGCGGGCGCCGGCTCCGCCGGCTTGCCTGACGCGCCTACGCGCTGGGGCGCCTGGCCGCAAGGTCGCGCTGCGCGCGGGGGCCGCCGTGCGGCCCCAAAAAGAACTTCAGCGCCGCGCCGCCGCATGGTCCCAGTAGGTAAAGGTGAAATCCTGCTGCGCCCGCGCGCCCAGGTGGCAGCCGAAGCAGGAATTGAGCGGGATGTTCCGCCGCTGCCCCGCCCCGTCGAAGGCCGCGTATTCCCAATTGCCGTTGCGCTGGTCAGGCCCGTAGCCCTCGCCCCAGCCCGCCTCCTTCTGCTGCACGCCGATCGCGATCCAGCCGGGCTCCGGGATGAAGCGGCCCGAGGTATCCAGCAGCGGCCTGCCCTGCGCATCCAGCCGCGCGCGGGTATCCGCCATGATGATCAGCGTCCCCTCCGGCGCCGGCTGCCCGGCCCGCGTCGCCGCATAGGCTTCCGGGTTCACATACATGTGCCGGATGATCCTGCGGTCTTCCTTGTCCACCGTGGCGTAGCGGATGAAGCGGCCCTGCCAGTCCGCCGGCAACTCGATGTTGTGCGGCCCTGGCGTATAGGGCGCGCGCGGCTGCGCGCCCGCCCCCAACGCCACCAGCCCAAGCGCGACCGCACCGGCCAGCATCGAAACCCGCATGGAACGCTCCCCCTGACATTCTGTCAGGCCGCATCAGGCCATGCCGGGGGGCGCGCGGCCAACTATCCTTTCGGTCACCCCGTCAGTCGAAGGCCGGCACCTGGCGAGCCATGCCGCCATGCAGGTCCAGCATCCGCTGCCGCCAGGCCTCCACCGGGTCATCGGAGGCCAGCAGCCGGAAGGGGCTGACGCAGCGCGCCCATTGGAAGCAGCCCATCACGATGGAATCCGCATGCATCGCCGTGGCGCCGGACAGGAAGGGCTGCGCCCGCAGCACCATCCGCAAGGGGTGCAGCGCCTGGCGGAACGCCTCCACCCGCACCTCCCGGTCCGCCTGCGCCGCTTCCAGCGTCATGCCGAAGCGCTTCTCCCGGCTCGCGCGGAAATAGGCGCGGTCCTTCTCGTCGATCACCGCGTCGATGTCCGCCACCACCAGCCGCGCGATGCCCGGGATGACGACGGCGTCGGCGAAGGCATTGACGAAGCGCGCCAACGCGCGCCCGGGATCCGGGCCGAACAGGCTCGGCCGGTCGGGAAAGGCATCCTCCAGGTATTCCGCGATGGCCCAGCTGTCGGCCACCACGCGGTCGCCATCGATCAGCACCGGCACCTTGTCGCTGCCATGGCCGGCGATGACGTCCTTTTCCGTGAATCGCCAAGGCACGCCCTCGAAGTCCAGCCCCTTGGCGGCCAGCGCGTAGCGGATGCGCCAGCAATAGGGGCTGAAGCGCCGCGCCGGATCGGCGCCCGCCAATTCGTAGAGTCGCATGGCCATGGTCAGTTTCCCCCCTCCGTCTCGCCCAGCTCCGCAAGGCGGCGGGCGATCTCCCGCCGATCCTCGCCGGGCAGGGTGGCGCGCGCCCGCAGCGCCGCCACCAGCTCCGCCCGCCGTCCCTGCCGCGCCAGCATCGCCTCGAAGCGCGGCCGCCAGCCCGCGCCCAGCGCCTCATCCGTCAGGCGGACCAGTAGCGGCCGCGTCTCGGGCGGCGCCGCCCCCAGCAGCAGGAACAGCGTCCCCTCCTGCTGCGCCCTGCTGAGGCGCGGCAGCAGCGCCCGCAGGCCCGCCTCCCCCGCGGCTGTCCCTTCGGCCCGGAAAACGGCCAGCACCAGGGCAGGCCCGAAGCGGCCCGGTTCCGTCTCCGCCCGCCGTGTGAGCAGCGGCACCGCGTCGCGCGGCGACAGCACCGCCAGCAGCGCCAGCCGCGCCGTCAGCGCCTCGGTTACCGCCGGGCCGGCCGCCTCGGCCTCCCGCCGCAGCCGTCGCAGCGCCGTGTGCTGCGCCACCTGCGGCATCTGCGCGGCGACGGCGCCGATCTCCGGCACCCCGGCCAGCAGCAGCACGATGCGGTTCCGCGCCTCCTGCTCCGACGCCCAGTCCAGCAGGTCCAGCGCCGTGCCCAGGCTGCCGGCGCCGAGCGGCCGGGCCAGCGCGGCCGCCACGCGCGCCTCCTCCGGCGTCCAGCCCTCCGTCAGGTCACGCCGCCCGCGCATCGCGGCGGCGATCACTTCCGCCAGGGCGGGCTCCCGCCGCCGCGCCGCCCAGCCCAGCGCCTCCGCCAGCGCCGCCGGGCCGACCTGGCCGCCATCGGTCAGGAACCGCGCCGCCTCCTCCGCCCGATCCTCCGCCAGCGCCAGGCGCAGCCAGGCCTCGCCCGCCGCCGCGCCGTCGCCGCGATGGCGTTCCAGCAGCGCCATCCCGGGGCCGCCCCGCCCGCCGGCCATCGACAATTCGGCAAACAGGCGCAGCGCCCCCGGATCGGGCCGCGGGCCCTGCAACTCCCGCCGCAGCCGGTCCCAGGCCGGCTGGTCCTGCCCCACCTCCCGCAGCGCCACGGCCAATCCCCGCGCGCCTTCCGCGCTGTTCGGCGGACGGCCGAGCGCCAGCTCCGCCCATCGCCGCGCCGCCACGCGGTCACCGCGCGCCAGGGCGATCGCGGCCGCGATCTCCGGCCGCGCGGCCAGGCGCTGCGGGTCGATCCGGCGCAGCAGCTCCGGCCGCGGCGGCGCGCGCACCGCCTCCGCCAGCCTGGCGGGCAGGGAAGGGGGCCAGGCCTCCGCCGGCAGCAGCGCCGCCACCTCGAAGGCCTCCTCCAGCCGTCCTTCCCGCAGCGCCAGCTCCACCAGCAGCGCGCCGGCGCCGGAGGGCAGGCCATCGGTGGCGCGCAGCGCCAGCAGCCGCGCCAGCGCGGCACCGCCCCAGCCGGCCCGGGCCTCCGCCTGCGCCAGGGCGAAGGCGGTGGCGGGCTCCGCCTGGCGCGCGGGGGGCAGCCCCTCCAGCAGCATCAGCGCCAAATCGGGCCGGGCATCGCCCATCAGCACGCGGCGCAGCGCCTCCAGCAGGTCCGGCGCCTGCTGTCCGAGAGCCCCGCCCAGCGCCCGCAGGGCGAGGCCCGGATCGGGCAGCCGCATCGCCGCCTGCACCGTCCGCAGCGCCAGTTCCGGCGTCGGCTCCCGCACCAGCGCCTGCATCAGGCCGGAGACCGCGCCCGCGGCATCCCCGCCATCGATCCGCAGCGCCGCCAGCCGCAGCGCTTCCGCCTCCGTCGTCGCGCCGATGGCGGAAAGCCGTTCCAGCGCCGCCCGCGCCGCGGCCTGGTCGCCGAGGTCCGTGCGCAGCTCCATCGCCTCCCGCAGCGGCGCGGGCTCCCCGGTCAGCCCATGCAGCCGTTCCAGCGCGATGGCGAGCTGGAGGGGGCGGTGGGTGGTGCGCAGCTGCTCGGCCAGGCGGCGCAGCGCCTCCGCATCCATCGGCCGGGCGGCGGAGGCCCGTTCCAGGGAGGCCGCGGCCCGATCGGCCGGCGAGGGCGCGGCTTCCACGAAGCGGGCCGGGCGCGGCGGGCTGGGGGAGGGCAGCAGCGCCATGGCGCCGATCGCCGCCGCCGCGGCCACGGCGAAGGAAGCCGCGAAGCGCCGCCCGTCGCGGGGCGGCAGGCCCGTGGCATCGGCAGGGGGGGCGGCGCTGGCGGACATCGGTCCCGGATCGGTGGCAGGCCCGCAACACGTAACCGGGCGCCGGGCCGGCCGCCAGGGTGATCCGGGCCGCGCCGCGCCCTGGCGCGCCCGCCGCCTTCCCGATAAGCACTTGTTCATGCGACGATCACCGCCGGTCCGTGACGGACGGCGATCGGGGCAGGCGGTCGGGGCTCACATGAAGGCGACATCGGGGATGCTGGCGTGAAGATGCCGACCGCGTCGGCGGGCCGTCGCCGCGACCGGTTGCCGCCGGAGCCGCCCGCCGAGGAAGCGGCGCCGCGCCCGCGCCCCGTGCCCGCGCCGGAACCGCGCCCCGCGGAGCCGGTGATGGCGCCGCGCGGCATGCTCTCCGGCGCCGATCCCTGGGCCGCCCATGCCGCGATGGCGGGGCTGGAGGGGTCCGGCTCCCCCGTGGCCGCCCGCAACGCCGCCACCACCCCGCCGCCGCGCGCGACGCCGCTGATCCGTCCCGACCCCTCGCCCCGCCAGGCGCCGGCACCGCCCCCGGCGCCGCCACCTTCGCCCACGCCCCCGCGGCAGGCGCCCCCCCCAGCGGCGGCGCCCGCGCCGGAGCCGGAGGAAGGCCCCGCCCCGCGCCGGCGCCGCCTGCCCTGGTCCCGCGCGCCGAAGCCGGCGGAGGCGGCGGCCGACCGGTTGCGCGCGCTCACCGGCACGGCCCCGCGCCCGGCGCCCCCGCCCGCCGAACCGCGGCCTGCCACGCCGCCCGAACGGCCAGCCGACGCCGTCGAGGCGCCGTCCCGCGCGGCGGGTCCGGAACTGCCGCTCCGCCCCCTGCTCGAAGGCTTCGGCGCGCTGGCGGCGCTGCTGCTGCTCGACCTCGTGCTGCGGGGCAACGGCTTCGGCGGCTGGCCGGTCTCCCCCTTCGCGCTGCCCGTCCTCTATGTCGCGGCGCGTCACGGGCTGGTGCCGGGCCTCGCCGTGGCGTTGGCCGCCGGGTTGCTCCGCATCGGTATCGCGCTCTCCACCGAATCCTGGACCGCCAATGCCTGGGTGGAGCCCCTGGCCTGGCCCTGCGCCGCGCTGCTGGTCGGCTTCTTCACCGACCGCGCCCGCGCCCGGGCGGACGCCGCCGAGAAGGCGGCCGCCGGCGCGCTGGTGGACCGCGCCGCCATTGCCGAATCGAATGACCGCCTGGCCGCCCGCGCCCTCGAGCTCGATGCCCGCCTCGGCGCCCGGCTGCAGGCCGCGACGGCGGTGTTCGAGGCCTCCCGCGCCCTCGGCCATGGGACGGAGGGGGTGATCCGCGGCGCCACCGGCCTGCTGCGCGCCGCCACGGGATGCGCCGCCTGTTCCTTCTGGCTGGCGGAGGACCGCACCCTGCACCTCGTGGCGTCGGAGGGCTGGCCCGCGGATGCCACGCTCTCCCACCACTTCCTGCGCGGCCCGCTGCTCGATGCCATGGAACAGCGCCGCGGCGCCCTCCTCGTCACCCGCCCCTCGGACCGCCTGGCCCTGGGCGGGGAGGGGATCCTCGCTGCCCCGGTGCTCTCCCCCTGGGATGGCCTCGTGCTCGGCATGGTGAAGGTGGAGGATATCGGCTTCGCGGACCTCGCCCTGGATACGGTGGCGGCGCTGGAATCCGCCGCCGCCTGGCTCGGCGCGGCGCTCGCCGATGCCCGGGCGCGGGAGGCGGCGGATGCCGCCACCGCAGCCTCCGGCGGCGCCCTGCCCGGTGGCGGCATGATGGTGGCCGGGGAGGATGCTTCCCGCGCCATCGCCGCCATGACGGCGCTGGCGCGGCGCGTCGGCTTCGACCTGGCGCTGCTCTCGGCCGAGATCCCCGCCGGCCCCCGCGCCGCCTCGGCGCTGGAGGCGACGCGCGCGGCGATGGCGGAGGTCTTCCGCGGCTCCGACCTGCTGCTGGAGGCGCGGCTCGATGAGCGCCGCCTGTCCATCCTGCTGCCCGCCGCCGGGCTGGGTGGCGCGGAGGCCGCGGCGGCGCGGCTGCGCGCCCTGCTGGCGGAACGCGCGCCGGCCGCGACGCAGCAGGTCATCGTCGGCGTCGCGCAGCTGCATCACATGGGCCATGCCCAACCCCATGGCTGACCGGGCGGCTGACCGGCGCGTCCTGCCGCGCCCGGGGCTCGGGGAGGCGCGCGTCACGGAACGCCGCCAGGGCGAACGCCGCGCCTGGCCGCGCATTGCCGCACGCCCGGCCGCCCTGAAGGGTGCGGAGACCGCCTTCCTCCTCCTGCTCGGCATCGCGCTGGCGGAATCCCTGGTCGCGGCCGCGCTGCTGCTGGGCTGGCTCCATGGCGCGCTGCTGCTGCACATCCCGATCTGCCTCGCGCTGCTGCTGGCCCGGCGGATGGACCCGCCCCCCGCCGGCTGGCCCGGCGCCGTGCTGCGCATGACGATGGCGCTGCTGCCCGCGCTCGGCCCGCTGGCGGCGCTGGGGGGCGTGGTGGCCATGGTGATGGGCGCCCCGCGCGGCCTGCGCCTGCCCGAAGGCCCGGCGCCGGAAGACCCGCTGGAGGCGCGCCTCGCCGCCATCGCCGCCGCGCCCCAGGTGCCGGACGGCCTGCTGGTGGAAGCACTCGGCGATGTGCTGCATTGGGGCACGCCGACGCAGAAGGCCCGCGCGCTCGAGATGGCGCAGGACGCGCTGCGGCCGGGGGGCGAGGCGCTGCTGCGGGTGGCGCTGAGCGACCCCGATCCGGCGGTGCGCGACCGCGCGGAACAGGCCCGCCCCGCCGTGGAACGCCGGCTGCTGGCGCGGGCGGAGGTGCTGCGCGGCGCGGCCCGGGCCGGCCGCCTGGCCGATCGCCGCGCGCTGGCCAGGCACCTCGACCGCGCCGCCTTTTCCGGCCTGCTCGATCCCGCCCGCGCCGATGCCTGCCGGGCGGAAGCCGCGGGGGTGTGGCAGGCGATGGGGGAGGCGATGCCGGAGGATGCCGAGGCGCAGGCCGCGCTCGGGCGCGACCTGCTGGCGCTGGGCGACCTCGCCGCCGCGAGGCTGGCGCTGGAAAGCGCGCTGGCGCGCGGCGTCGCCAGCCCCGCCGTGATCGGCTGGCTGGCCGAATGCCTGTTCCGCCTGCGCGACTTCGCGGCGATGGATGCGCTGGTCGCCCGGTGGCGCCCGGTGCTGGAGGAGGAGGCCGCGGGTGTCGGCGTGCTGGCGGCTCCCTGGCGCCTCTGGCTGGCCGAGGGCGGCGCGGCGCCGGCGGCGCGGCGCGCATGAAGGGCGGTGCCGGCCTGGTGGCGGCGGGCGCCTGGATCGGCCCCTTCCTGGCGCTGGCGCTCGGGGGCGGGCTGCTGCAGCTGGCGGCAGGGCCTGCCGGTTTCGGCGCGCTCGGCATCGTCATTATCGCCGCGGTGCTGGCCGGGGTGCCGGCCGCCATGCTGGCCAGCTTCCGCGGCGCTGTGGCGGGGCCGGTGGGCGTTGCCTCCCTGGCCGGCGCCATCGGCGCGCTGGCGCTGCTGGCCGATCAGGGCGCCAGCCTCGGGCTCGCCACGATCGGGGGCCTGACCGCCGCGGGGCTGGTGGCGCTGTCGGTCGGGCTGGTCGCGGCGCGGATCAACGGAATTTCCCTGCTGTGGCCCGGGATTGTCGGCCTGGCCGCCGCCCTGGGTTGCGCGCTGGCAGGGCCATCGGGGCCGGGCGCGGCGCTGCTGGCGCTGGGGCTCGGTGCGACCTTGGCCGCCCTGCCGGGCACGGCTGCCGGCGCGCTGACCGGCACCAGGCTGCGCGCCGGCACCGCGCCCACCCTGGCTGGGATCGCCATCGGGCTGGCCGTGGTGGCCGGGCCGGGGACCGCTTTGCTGCGGGATGGCCCCGCCGCCGCGCTGGCCCTGGCGCCGCTGGTCGCCATGCCGGGCCTGGCGCTGGTGGCCACCATGCCGGGCACGCCCGGCCTGCCGCCGCTCCGCCTCGCCACCCTGCTGCTGCTGCTCCAGGCGATGGTGGTGGCGCTGGCGCTGGCGGCGGAAAGCGCGCCGGTCGCCGCCGGGCTGCTGCGGGCGGAGGACCTGCCCCTGTTCCGCGCCGCGCTGCTCGGCGCGGCCTTCCTGCCCGTCTTCGCCAGCCTGCTCGCCGTGCTGCTCCACCGCCGCGCTTTCGGCCGCGCGACGATGGCCGCGCTGCTGCTGGCGCTGGTCTCGGCGCTGGCCGCCCTGCTGGAAGCCGGCGCCGTGCTGCTGGCCGCGCCCCTGCTGGCGACGGCGCTGGCGGCCTGGATGGTGGCCCGCCTTGCATCCCCCCTGGTGGCGGAGGAAACCCCATGAGCGACTCCCTGCTGCTGGCCATCGACCAGGGCACCACCTCCACCAGGTCCATCCTGCACGGGCCGGACCTCGCCCCCCGGGCCGTGGCGCAGCAGGCGCTGCCGCAGCACTACCCGTCGCCCGGCTGGGTGGAGCATGAGCCGGAGGACATCTGGACCGCGACGCTCGCCACGATGCGCGAAGCCCTGGCCAAGGGCGGTGCGGCGGCCCGGCAGCTCGCCGGCATCGGCATCACCAACCAGCGGGAGACGACGCTGCTCTGGGACCGCGCCAGCGGCCGCGCCATCGCCCGCGCCATCGTCTGGCAGGACCGGCGGACGGCGGCGGATTGCGCGCGGCTGGTGGAGCAGGGCGCGGCGGCGCTGGTGACGGCGCGGACCGGGCTGCTCTGCGATCCCTATTTCTCCGCCACCAAGCTCGCCTGGCTGCTCGACAACGTCTCCGGCGCGCGGGCGGCGGCGGAGCGCGGCGACCTCGCCTTCGGCACCGTCGATTCCTTCCTGCTGTGGCGCCTGACCGGCGGCCGCGTGCATGCGACGGACGCGACCAATGCCGCGCGGACGATGCTGTTCGATATCCGCGCCGGCGACTGGGATGACGAATTGCTGCGCCTGTTCCGCATCCCCCGCGCCGTGCTGCCGCAGGTCAGGGACAACGCGGCCGAGTTCGGCACCACCGCGCCCGGGCTGCTCGACGCCGCCGTGCCCATCCGCGGCATGGCGGGCGACCAGCATGCGGCGATGCTCGGCCAGGCCTGCTTCGCGCCGGGGATGGTGAAATCCACCTACGGCACCGGCTGCTTCCTTCTGCTCAACACCGGCGATGTCGCGGTGGAGTCGAAGAACCGGCTGCTGACGACGCTGGCCTGGCAGCTGGGCGGACGTCGCACCTACGCGCTGGAAGGCGCCATCTTCATCGCCGGCGCCGCCGTCCAGTGGCTGCGCGACGGGCTGAAGATCATCGCGGACGCCGCGGAGAGCGGCACCCTCGCCGCCCAGGCGGACCCCGCCCAGCGCGTGCATTTCGTGCCCGCCTTCGTCGGCCTCGGCGCGCCGCATTGGGATGCGGAGGCCCGCGGCGCCATTCTCGGCCTGACCCGCGGCACAGGCCCCGCCGAGATCGCCCGCGCCGCGCTGGAATCCGTGGCCTTCCAGACCCGCGACCTGGTGGAGGCCATGCGCGCGGATTGGGGGAATGAGGGTCAGCCCGTGCTGCGAGTCGATGGCGGCATGACGGCGTCGGACTGGACCATGCAGTTCCTGGCCGACCTGCTCGGCGCGCCCGTCGATCGGCCGGAGGTGCAGGAGACGACGGCACTCGGCGCCGCCTATCTCGCCGGCCTCCAGGCCGGGCTGCTGCCGCCCCCCGGCCCCGCCGTCGCCCATTGGCGGCTGGAGCGCCGCTTCACGCCCCGCATGGCGCGCGCGGAGGCCGATGCGCTGCATGCGGGCTGGCAGGGCGCGGTGAAGCGCGTCCTCACGACATGACCAGACGCGTCGTCACGCGATGAGCCTCTACGAAAGCCTCGGCGTCACGCCGATCATCAACGCCGCCGGCACCAACACCCGCCTCTCCGGCGGCATGATGCATCCCGACATCCGCGCCGCCATGGCGGAGGCCGCGGATTGGTGCGTGGAGATGCATGACCTCCAGGCCGCAGCCTCCCGCGCCATCACGGAGGCGACGGGCGCCGAGGCCGGCATCGTGACCTCGGGCGCCGCCGCGGCGCTGACGCTCGGCGCCGCCGCCTGCGTCGCGCGCTTCGACGTGGCGCAGATGCATGGCGTGCCCATCCGCACCGACCGCGACCAGTTCGTCATGGCCCGCAGCCACCGCAACATGTACGACCGCGCCGTGCAGTCGGCGGGCTGCTGGATCGAGGAGGTCGGCATTCCCGACCGCTTCAGCGGCGCCGGCATCCGCGACGCCGATGCGGAGGATTTCGCCAGTGCCTTCGGCGCCCGCACCGCGGGGGTGCTCTGGGTGGCGCAGCCCTGGGCGGAGCCCGCGCTCGCAGATGTGGTGCGCGTCGCGCATGACGCGGGCCTGCCCGTGATGGTGGACGCCGCCGCGCAGCTGCCGCCGCGGGCCAATCTCCGCCGGTTCCTCGATGCGGGGGCGGACCTGGTCTGCTTCTCCGGCGGCAAGGCCATCGGCGGCCCGCAGGCCAGTGGCATCCTGGCGGGGCGGCGCGACCTGGTGGCCTCCGCGCTGCTGCAGATGCTGGACCTCGACCTGCCGCCCGCGCAATTCGCGCTGCCGCCGGAATTCGCCTGCGACGACGCGCCGAAGCAGCTGCCGCGCCACGGCATCGGCCGCGCCTGCAAGGCGGGGAAGGAGGAGATCGTCGGGCTGATCGTGGCGCTGCGCCGCTTCGTGGCGGAAGGCGATGCGCCCCAGGCCGCCCGCCTGCGCGCCGTGCTGGATCGCGTGCGCGCGCCGCTCGGCAATGCGCCCGGCGTGAGCATCACGGAGGGCCCCGTGCCGCTGCTGCTGCTGGCCATGGGCAGCCCCGCCGAGGCCCGTGCGGCGGAGGCGGCGCTGCGTGCGCGCCACATCCATATCGGCCAGGGCAGGCTGCGCGACGGCGTGCTGGTGGTGAACCCGCTGGCGCTGGCCGAGCGGGACATCGCCCCGCTCGGCCAGGCGCTGCGTCAGGTCTGCGGTCTTCTGGACCGCTGACCCGGCGCCCGCCAGAGGCGGGCGAGCGCCCGAACGGGCGCCGCCGCTTATGCGTCACGCCGCTGGCGTGCCTTTGGCACGACGAAGCCAAGGCGGCGGAGCCGCCGCCCGGCGTCTGAGGGCATGAAAATTCTCAGTCCGCGGTGACGCCCGCGGCCCGCGCAACCGGGCCCCACATCGCATCCTGGTCGCGGATGGTCTGCGCCAGTTCGGCCCGCGTCGATCCCACGGCCTCCGAGGCCAATTCCCGCAGCTTCGCCACCACGGCGGGATCGCGCGCGATGGCGATGGCGGCGGCTTCCAGCCGCGCGGCCAGATCCTCCGCCATGCCCTTCGGCCCCATCAGCGCCAGCCAGGTCTCGGCCTCGAAGCCCGGGATCGTCTCCGCCACCGTCGGCACATCCGGCGCCAGGGAGGATCGCGTCCGCGACGCGATGGCGAGTGCCCGCGCGCGTCCATCCCGCGTCGGCGGCAGGCCGGTGACGACGGTGTCGGTATAGACCTGGATGCGACCATTCAGCAGGTCAGGCAGCGCCGGCCCCGTGCCGCGGTAATGCACGATGGTGCAGTCGAGGTTGCCCAGCGCGCGCAGCAGCAGCATGTCCGCGAGGTGCTGCGTCGTGCCCGCCCCCGGCGTGCCGCAGGCGGCCGGCCTGCCCGCGCGCAGCCACTCCGCCAGTTCCGCGATATTGCGCGGCGGGAAGTCATTGGCCGCCAGGATCACCACGGGGATGGCCGCGAAGCGGCTGATCGGCGTGAAATCGGCCAGCGGATCGAATTGCATGGTCCGGTAGATGTGCCGGTTGATGACCAGCGGCCCCGCCGGGATCGATCCCAGCACGCTGCCATCCGGTGGCGCCCGCGCCACGATCTCCGCCGCCAGGTTGCCCCCCGCGCCCGCGCGGTTCTCCACCACCACTGGCCGGTTCAGCCGCGCCTGCAATTCCGTGCCGAGCACGCGCGTCAGCAGGTCGATCCCACCCCCCGGCGGGAAGCCGACGACGAGCCGGATCGGCGTGCCCTGCGGCTGCGCCATGGCGGGAAGGGCCGCGGCGCAGAGGGCCAGCGCCGCCATCACGATGCGCTTCATCGCCTCAGCCCCCCGCCACGCCCTGCGTGTTGACGTAGAGTGAATACAGCGAATGCGCCGCCGCCATGAACAGCCGGTTCCGGTGCCGCCCGCCGAAGCAGACATTGGCGCAGCGCTCCGGCAAATCGATGAAGCCGATCGGCGCGCCGGCGCTGTTGAACACCTTCACCCCATCAAGCCCCGGCCCGCCCATGCCCCAGCCGCACCAGAGATTTCCTTCAATATCCACGCGGAAGCCGTCCGGCGTCTCGCCGGGCTCGGTGCGGATGAAGACGCGCTTGTTGGCCAGCGTCTCCCCCTTCACGTCATAGGCCAGGATGTTGCGCGGATCGGACCGCGATTCCACGACATAGAGCACGCTTTCATCCGGGCTGAAGGCCAGCCCGTTCGGATGGTCCACATCGTCGCAGACGCAGGTGATCGCCCCGGTCTGCCCATCCACGCGATAGACGTTGGTATGCGGATGCTCCGGCGTGAATTTCTCGCCTTCGTAGAAGCCGCCGATGCCGAAGGGCGGGTCGGTGAACCAGATGCTGCCATCCGACTTCACCACCACGTCGTTCGGGCTGTTGAGCTTCTTGCCCTGGTAGCTGTCGGCGATGACGGTGATGCTGCCGTCATACTCGTGCCGCACCACGCGGCGGCCGAGATGCTCGCAGGCCACGATCCGCCCCTGCCGGTCCCGCGTGTGCCCGTTCGCGTTGTTGGACGGCTTGCGGAAATGCGTCACCGCGCCCGTCTCCTCATCCCAGCGCAGCACGCGGTTGTTCGGGATGTCCGACCACAGCAGGCAGCGCTGGTCGCCGAGCCAGACCGGCCCCTCGCCCCATCGGCTGCCGGTCCAGAGCCGCTCCACGCTGGCGAGTGGCAGGCGCAGCCGGTTGAAGGAGGGATCGAGCGACCGCACGGTGGGGTCGGGGTAGCGCAGGCTTTCCTGCCAGCTCATCGGGGCGTCTCCTGTCCCGGCATCTTGGCGCCGGGCTTCCTCCCGCCCATGCTGCCCCGATCGAGGCGGGAGGGGAACATGGGCAACTGGCCGGCGCGCATCACCGACGAGGCGATGCTGGAAGAGGTGATGTCCCGCCCGGACCCGGCGCTGGTGGCCGACCTCGCGAAGGTCCCCGGCGACATCCTGGTGCTCGGCGCCGCCGGCAAGATGGGCCCAACCCTCTGCCGCCTGGCGAAGCGCGCCGACCCCGCGCGGCGCGTCATCGCCGTCGCGCGCTGGTCGGAACCAGGCCTGCGGGAGCGCATGGAATCCTGGGGCATCGAATGCCTCACAGCCGAGCTGCTGGACGATGCCGCGCTGGCCGCGCTGCCCGATGCCCCCAACGTCGTCTTCATGGCCGCCCGGAAGTTCGGCAGCACGGGGAACGAGGCGCTGACCTGGGCCATGAATGTCCAACTGCCGGCCCGCGTCGCGGCGCGCTGGGCGTCGTCCCGCATCGTCTTCTTCTCCACCGGCAATGTCCTGCCGATGTGGCCCGTGAACGGGCCGGCACCGGATGAGGATGCGGCGCCATCGCCGATCGGGGATTACGCGGCCAGCTGCCTCGGCCGCGAACGCGCCTTCCAGCACGCGGCGGCCAGCCGCGGCACGCCCTGCTTCGGCATCCGCCTGAACTACGCCATCGATTGCCGCTACGGCGTGATCCACGACATCGCGACGAAGGTCTGGCACGGCACGCCGGTGCCGCTCGCCATGGGTCACGCGAATGTCATCTGGCAAGGCGACGCCAATGCCTGGACGCTGCGCGCGCTTTCCCGCGCGGACGCCAGCTGCCCCATCCTCAACGTGACGGGGCCGGAGACCGTCTCCATCCGCTGGCTCGCGCAGCAGCTCGGGGCCCGCATGGACCGCACGCCGGAGTTCAGCGGAGAGGAATCGCCGACCGCGCTCCTCTCCAACGCCGCCCGCGCCTTCGCCAGTTTCGGCTATCCGACCGTGCCCCTGCTGACGCTGATCGACTGGGTCGCGGATTGGGTCGCCGCCGGCGGCCGCGCGCTGGGCAAGGCCACCAAGTTCGAGGTCCGGGATGGGCGCTTCTAGGCCCCCGCTGTCGGCGCGGGCCACCGCGACCCGCCAGCGCATCCTCGACGCCGCCCTGGTGGAATTCGCGGAAAAGGGCCTGGCGGGATCGCGCGTGGATGAGATCGCGGCCCGCGCCGGCGCCAACAAGCGCATGCTCTACGCCCATTTCGGCAGCAAGGAGGAACTGTGGCTGGTGGTGCTGGAAGGCGCCTATGCCGCGAAGCGGGAGGAGGAGCGGCAGCTCGACGTCGCCAGCCTGCCGCCGGCCGAGGCCATGACGCGCCTCGTCGCCTTCAACCTGCGCTACACCAGCCGCCATCCTGAATTCGTCGCCCTGCTGAACCAGGAGAACCTCCACCGCGCCGCCTATCTCCGCCGGTCGGAAGACGTGCCCGCGCTCTATTCCCCGATGCTGGAGGCGCTGAAGGCCGTGCTGGAGCGCGGCGCGCGGGAAGGCGTGTTCCGCGCCGGCGTCGATGCGATGCAGCTCTACATCTCCATCCTCGGCCTCGGCCATTTCTACGTGGCGAACCGCCACACGCTGTCCACCATCTTCCACACGCCGCTCGACACCGAAGCCGCCATCGCGGCGCGGGAGGCCCACATCTCCGAGGTGGTGCTGGGCTTCCTGCGGCCTTGACCGCGGCGCCATCCCGCCGGTAAGTAACCACCCAGTTACCTGGGAGGGGACGGGCGTGGGACTGCGGTGGCAGGACTGGCCGGCAGGCATGGTGGATCGGCTGCGCGCGGGCTGCGCCATCCCGGCCCATCCGCTGGCGCTGAACGCGAAGCGGGAGATGGATCCGCGCCGCCAGAAGGCGCTGTCCCGCTACTACCTGGCCGCGGGCTCGGGCGGCCTCGCGGTCGGCGTCCACACCACGCAATTCGCCATCCGCGATGTCGGGCTCTATGAACCCGTGCTGACCATCGCGGCGGAGGCCGCTTCGGAAGTGCAGTCCCAGCCCGTGCTGGTGGCCGGCGCCATCGGCCGGACGGAGCAGGCGGTGAGGGAGGCGCGGATCGCGCGCGGCCTCGGCTATCACGCCGTCCTGCTAGGCCTTGCCGCCTTCAAGGGCGCCAGCGAGGACGAGATCATCGCGCATTGCCGCACCGTCGCGGAGGAGATGCCGATCTTCGGCTTCTACCTGCAGCCCGCCGTCGGCGGCGTGCCGCTTTCCGCGGCGTTCTGGAAGCGCTTCGCCCTGATCGAGAACGTCATCGCCATCAAGATGGCGCCCTTCAACCGCTACGCCACGCTGGATGTGCTGCGCGGCGTGCTGGAGGCCGGCGCGGCTTCGCGCATCGCGCTCTACACCGGGAATGACGACCACATCGTGGGCGACCTGCTGACGCCCTTCGCGCTGCGCGTCACAGGCTGCGAGGCGCCGCTGCGCGTGGTCGGCGGGCTGCTCGGCCACTGGTCGGTCTGGACCCAGGCCGCGGTGCGCCTGCAGCAGGAATGCGCCGCCGCTTCCGGCGGCCCCATCCCCGCTAACCTGCTGGCGAAGGACGCGCAGGTGACGGAGATGAACGCCGCCATCTTCGACACCGCCAACGCCTTCGCCGGCTGCATCCCCGGCTGCCATGAGGTGCTGCGCCGCCAGGGCCTGCTGGAAGGGACCTGGTGCCTCGACCCGCATGAGGATCTCTCCCCAGGCCAGGCGGAACTGATCTCCGCCGCCGCGCTGCGCTACCCCGAACTCACGGACGACGATTTCGTCCGCGCCAATCTCAACACCTGGCTCTCCTGAAGGAACCGACGACAATGGCGGAACGCCGCATCGGCATGATCATGAACGGCGTCACCGGGCGCATGGGCATGAACCAGCACCTCATCCGTTCCATCGCGGCCATCCGGAAGGATGGTGGCGTGATGCTGAAGAACGGCGACCGCGTGATGCCCGACCCCATCCTGGTCGGCCGCAACAAGGAGAAGCTGGAAGCGCTGGCCAAGGCCCATGGCATCAATCGCGTCTCCACCGACATCGACGCCTGCCTGGCCGATCCCAACGACACGCTGTTCTTCGATGCCGCCACGACGCAGCTGCGCGCCGGCCTGCTGACCAAGGCGATCGAGGCCGGCAAGGACATCTATTGCGAGAAGCCGACCGCCGACAGCCTGGCCGACGCCATGGCCGTCGCGCGCCTCGCCAAGCAGAAGGGCATCAAGGCCGGCGTGGTGCAGGACAAGCTGTTCCTGCCCGGCCTGCGCAAGCTGAAGATGGTGATCGATAGCGGCTTCCTCGGCCGCATCTGCTCCGTGAAGGGCGAGTTCGGCTACTGGGTGTTCGAGGGCGATCTCCAGCCCACGCAGCGCCCGTCCTGGAACTACAAGAAGGCCGAGGGCGGCGGCATCATCCTCGACATGCTCTGCCACTGGCGCTACGTGCTGGACAACCTCTTCGGCGAGGTCGAGGCCGTGTCCTGCCTCGGCGCCACGCATATCCCGACGCGCATCGACGAAAGCGGCAAGCCCTACACGGCGGACACCGACGATGCCGCCTATGCCACCTTCCAGCTCGCGGGCGGCGTCGTCGCGCACATCAATTCCAGCTGGGTCACGCGCGTCCGCCGCGACGACCTCGTCACCTTCCAGGTCGATGGCACGCATGGCTCCGCCGTGGCGGGCCTGCAGAAGTGCTGGACGCAGAGCCGCGTGAACACGCCGAAGCCCGTCTGGAACCCCGACATCCCGCAGCCCATCAACTTCTACGAGGGCTGGCAGGAAGTCCCCGACGTCGAGCCCTACCCCAACGGCTTCCGCGTGCAGTGGGAACTCTTCTTCCGTTACCTCGCCGGCGAAGTCGCAACCTACCCGTGGGACCTGCTGGCCGGCGCCAAGGGCGTGCAACTCGCCGAAGCCGGCCTGCAGAGCTGGGCGGAGCGCCGCTGGATCGACCTGCCGAAGCTGGAGGTCTAAGCGATGCCGACCATCACGCTCCCCGATGAGCAGGGCGGCCTGACGCCCTTCACCCTCAGCGCGCCGCGCAACTTCCCGAAGGCCACGCCGCCCTTCCCGCGCGTGGCGCTGGCGGCGGCGCATGTCGTCGCCGATACGCGCGCGGAGCAGGACCCCTGGCTCGACGCGAAGATCGACTGGGACCGCACCATCGCCTTCCGGAAACATCTCTGGTCGCTGGGCCTGGGTGTCGCGGAGGCGATGGATACCGCCCAGCGCGGCATGGGCCTCGACTGGATCGCCGCGCAGGAACTCATCCGCCGCTCGCTCGATGCGATGAAGGACGTGCCCGGCGCGGTGATGGCGTCTGGCGCCGGCACCGACCACCTCGCCCCCGGCCCCGACGTCACGGTGGATGACGTCATCCGCGCCTATGAGGAGCAGTGCGAGGCGGTGGAGGCCATGGGCGGCCGCATCATCCTCATGGCCTCCCGCGCCCTCGCCAAGGCCGCGAAGTCCCCGGCCGACTACGAACGCGTCTATGCCCGCGTGCTGTCGCAGGTGAAGCAGCCCGTGATCATCCACTGGCTCGGCGAGATGTTCGACCCCGCGCTGGAAGGCTATTGGGGCAACCACGACCACATGCAGGCGATGGAGACGGCGCTCGCCGTCATCCACGCCCATGCCGACAAGGTCGATGGCGTGAAGATCTCCCTGCTGGACGACAGGAAGGAGATTACCATGCGCCGCCGCCTGCCCAAGGGCGTGCGCATGTACACCGGCGACGACTTCAACTACGCCGAACTCATCGCGGGCGATGACCAGGGCTATTCCGACGCGCTGCTCGGCATCTTCGACCCCATCGCCCCCGCGGTTGGCGGCGCGCTGGCCTCGCTCTCGCGCAACGACCTTGCCACCTTCCACGACATCCTGGCGCCGACCGTGCCGCTGTCGCGCCACATCTTCAAGGCGCCGACACGCTTCTACAAGACCGGCGTCGTCTTCATGGCTTGGCTCAACGGCCACCAGGACCATTTCGTCATGGTCGGCGGCCAGCAATCCACGCGCAGCATCCGCCATTTCTCGGAGCTCTTCCGCCTGGCCGACAAGGCCGGCCTGCTGCGGGACCCGGAAATGGCGGCTTCCCGCATGCGCACGCTGCTCGCGCTGCACGGGGTCGCGTGATGGAACTCTCGCTCAACACCGTCACGGTGAAGGAGAAATGGGGCCTCGCCGATTGCATCGAGGGCTGCGCCCGCCACGGCATCCCCGGCATCGCCCCCTGGCGTGACGTGCTGCACGCCATGGGCGTCGATGCTGCCGCGAAGCGCATCCGCGATGCGGGCCTGACGGTCACCGGCCTCTGCCGCGGCGGCATGTTCCCCGCCGCCGATGCCGCCGGCCGCGCCGCGGCCATCGAGGATAATCGCCGCGCCATCGCCGAAGCACACGCGCTCGGCGCGCGCTGCCTCGTCATGGTCTGCGGCGGCCTGCCGCCGGGATCGAAGGACCTGCCCGGCGCCCGCGCCCAGGTGCGGGATGGCCTGCACGCCATCATGGCCGATGCCCGCGCCGCCGGCGTCACCATCGCGCTCGAGCCCCTGCATCCCATGACCTGCGCGGATCGCAGCGTGCTCTCCACGCTCGGACAGGCGCTCGACCTCTGCGACGAACTCGGGGCGGGCACGGGCGTCGCGCTCGATGTCTATCACGTCTGGTGGGACCCCGACCTCGCGCGCCAGGTGACGCGCGCGGGAAGCCGCATCGCTGCCTTCCATGTCTGCGACTGGAAGGCGCCGACCACCGACCTCGTCTTCGACCGCGGCATCCCCGGCGAGGGCGTGATCGACATCCCCGCCATCCGCGCCATGGTCGTGGAGGCCGGCTACAGCGGCAACTACGCGGAGGTCGAGATCCTCTCCAAGGCCTGGTGGGCCAGGGACCCGGAAGAGGTCCTGCCCCTGCTGAAGGAACGCAACCTCAGCGCCGTCTGACACTGAAGAAACCCCGGGAGAAGAAACAACCATGATCCGCCTGACGCGACGTCACCTGGCTGCCGCGGTCCTCGCCGCACCCTTCCTCCCGGGCGCCGCACGCGCCCAGGCCTGGACGCCAAACCGCCCCATCCGCTTCGTCGTGCCTTTCCCGCCGGGCGGCGCGACCGATGTCGTCGCGCGCGTGCTGGGCGAGCGTCTGCAGGACCGCCTCGGCCAGCCCGTGACGGTGGAGAACCGCACCGGCGCCGGCGGCAACCTCGGCGTGGAGAACGTGGTCCGCAGCGCGCCGGATGGCTACACGATCCTCATGGGCACGACGGGCACGCTGACCATCAACCCGCATCTCTACAGCAGCATGGCCTTCAACCCCGCGACGGACCTGGCGCCCATCGCCATGGCCTTCGCCACCGACCATGTGCTGATCGTGAACCCCACCGTCCCCGCCCAGACCGCGCAGGAATTCATCGCGCTGCTGCGCGCGCGGCCCAATGCGCTGTCCTACGGCTCCGGCGGCAGCGGCAGCTCCACGCATCTCGTGCCGGAACTCTTCAAGCTCGTCGCGCGCGTGGAGATGCAGCACGTCCCCTATCGCGGCAGCGCGCCCGCGCTGAACGACACGGTCGCGGGCACGGTGCAGGTGATGCTGGACCAGCTTCCCTCCGCGCTCGGCATGATCCAGGGCGGGCGCGTCCGTGCGCTGGCCGTCACCGGCCCGCGCCGTTCCTCTCTGCTGCCCGATGTGCCGACGCTGGCGGAGATCGGCCTGCCGGAGGCGCAGGCCACCAGCTGGGGCGCCGTCATGGCCCCCGCCGGCACGCCCGCCCCGATCGTCGATCGCTACAACGGCCTGCTGCGGGAGATCCTGGCCGACGCGACCGTGCAGCAGCGCCTGGCTGCCGCGGGCGCCGATGCCGTCTTCTCCACGCCCACGGACCTCGCCGCCACCATGCGGTCGGAATCGGAGAAGTGGAGCCGCGTCATCCGCGAGGCCCGGATCACGGTGAACTGAGCCTGCCCATGCAAGCGCGCCCCTGGCCCTGGATCCTCGCCCTCGCCGCCATCGTCGTGGCGACGGCGGGCGTCCTGCTGGCCATGGGGCGCGTGCCGATCTGCGAATGCGGCACGGTGAAGCTGTGGCATGGGGAGGTCGTCAGCAGCGAGAACTCCCAGCACCTGACCGACTGGTACACGCCATCCCACATCGTGCACGGCATGCTCTTCTACGCCGCCGGGCATTTCCTGATGCGCCGCTTCGGCCTGATGCCGCGCCTCGTCGTCGCGACCATCCTCGAAGCCGCCTGGGAGATCGCGGAGAACACCGACGCCGTCATCCAGCGCTATCGCGAGGCGACCATCGCCCTCGACTATTTCGGCGACAGCGTCATCAATTCCGTCAGCGACATCGGCGCGATGTGGCTGGGCTTCCTGATCGCAGCCAGGCTTCCGGCCTGGGCCACCGTCGCGCTGGCGCTCGCCTTCGAGATCGGCGTGGCGCTGGTCATCCGCGACAACCTCACGCTCAACGTGCTGATGCTGATCTGGCCGCTGGACAGCGTGAAGGCCTGGCAGGAAGGCGCGTGACTCAGGTCCGCGTCGCGTTGTCCCGCGCGATCGTCGCCACCAGGATCAGCGCCACGCGGTCGCTGCCGGGCGGATTGGCGCGGAGCCGGATCTCCATCACCAGCGGGCCGTTGCGCGGCCTGATCTGGTAGCGCTCCTCCCGCGCGCCGCCGCCCGGTGCTTCGTTCGCCGGCACCAGCAGCGGCGCGACGGGCCCGCCCTCGCTCGCCACGCGCTCCATGGCCTGCCCCAGCAGGGCGGCCGCGTGGTTCCCATCCGCATAAGGCGCCACAACCGTGCAGCCGGCGCCGCCTTCGACCACCGCGACGAAGAAGGGCCGGCCCGCGGCGCGCCACACCTCCCGCCGGAAGGGCGCGGCAGGCGTCGCCCCCTCCGGCGTCGGCGTGAAGCCATCCGCCTTCAGCCGTTCCGTCATCACCGCCGGCCGTCCGACGCCGCCCATGCAGTAATGCGCGAAGCCCGCCATGCTGAGGTCGGCCGCGAGCCGCAGCCGTTCCGCCGGCAAATCCGACACCACCGCGGGCTTCGGTGGCGGCGCGGCGCAGCCCGCCAGCAGCAGCGCCGCCAGAGCGCGTCTCACGGCCAGGCGGCCTTCGGCATCGCCTCCATCGCCGCCGTATCGGGCTCCTCCGTCGCGCCCAGTCCAGGCACGTCGAGGCTGGTCAGGTCCAGCATCCCCTCCCGGATCGCCAGCCGCGGCCCGCGCGACGTGTCGGCATAGAGCGTCGGATGCGCCTCCATGAACCGCACCGCCTCCGCCTTCGGGCGGCCATTGAAGCCATCGATGAAGTGGTGGCCGTTGCGCTCGACATGCGGCAGCCCGAGCAGCGAGATCAGCGCCAGGTCCTGCTGCACGCAGACCCCCGCCAGCGTCGTCAGATCCTCCGCCGACATGAAGTAGCGCTCGCGCCCTTCCTCCGCGTTCCAGGCGCGGCAGCGCGCCAGGTTCACGAGGCTGCGCCAGACGCCCTTGCACGCCTTGCTGGAAACGCCCGCATAGCCCAGCGCGCGTCCCGTCACGAAGGCATCCAGCGGGCCGTCGCTTTCGTCGATGATCACCGGCCGTTCGGCGGCGAGCACAGCCATCCCCGTCTCCAGCGCCCGCGCGCGCTTCACCGGCTGCTCGATGTAGAGGATCGAGGCGCAGAGCTTCGCAAGCCGCGGCTCCGCCTGCATCGCCCGCCACAGCGCCAGCGCGCCCTCCGCATCCTCATACTGCTCGTTGCCGTCGAGGCTGGCGTGATAGCCGCCATGCAGCCGGTCCAGCACGGAAGCGATGCGTGACAGGCGCTCCACATCGGCGGCGACGTTGCCGCCGACCTTCAGCTTCCAGTAGCGGTGCCGGTAGCCCGCGACGATTTCCTCGAGTGTCTCCGGCAGCCCGTCATCCACGCGGCTGTCCTGGTCCGACGCCGTGATGGGGTCCACCAGCCCCACCGTGTGCCGCGCATGCACCTGCTTCAGGGGCGAAAGCCCCGACAGCATCGCCGGAACATCGAAACCGGCGAGGTCGGGGGCCACGGCATGTGCTGCCATGCCGCCAATATTGGCGCGCATGCCGGTCCAGAAGGACACGCCCTTCGCCTTCAGCACCGCATCCAGCATGGCGCGGTCCAGCAGCGCGCGGCCGTAGCTTGCCACCAGCGGGTTCAGCAATTCCTCGCCGGCCGCCTTCGTCACCTCCGCATAGCTGTCGGCAAAATGGCCGAAGGCGGTATTGGCGCCGGCGGCGAGCGTCGCTTCCGTCGCGATCTCGATCGCGCGGCGCAGCTGGTGCTCGTTCTGCGCGTCGCTCAGGGCGGGGTTCTTGTCGAACCACTTGGCGGCCAGCGTCTCCGCCGCGATGCCCCAATGTTCCGTCCCATCCTCCAGCCGGATGCGCGCGCGGATCACGGCCTGGCGGCCCTGCGTCACGGTGATGACGCCGAAGCGGAAGGGCAGGCGCAGCGTGAAGGGCCATTCGAAGCGCTGCGTCTCCAGCAGCGTGAAGCGGGGCGCGGTCATGCCATCATCTCCTCGATGCCGCGCAGGTAGCCGATGGCGCGGGCGGCGCTGGTCGGGCCGTCGGGATGGTAGTCGAAGGGCTCCACCGCGCAGAAGCCGGCGTAGCGCGCATCCCGCAGCGCAGCCAGCACCGGCCCGAAGCGATCCCCGCCCTGGCCGGGGCCGCGGCGGTTGCGGTCGTTCAGATGCACATGCGCGATCCAGCCGGTGGGGACGAGGCGCCGCAGCAGCACCGCCGCTTCCTCCGTCTCGCCATTTCCCGCCGCGCTGACGTCGAGCATCGTCTTCAGACCCGGCACATCCAGCCGCGCGACGATCTCCACTGCCTCCTCGACGGTGCGCGCCCAGTTCGTCTGCCCCGCATCCAGCGGTTCCAGGCAATAGGTCAGGCCGTTCTGCGCGGCCCAGGCGCCGGCCTTGGCCATCGCCTCCTCCGCCCGCCCTGCATCGCCATCGGCGGCGACATGCCGCTGCTTCGGCGACCCGTGCACCAGCAAGGTCGCGCCGAGGTCGGCCGCGAGTTCCACCAGCCCCTGCATGACATCCAGGGTGCGGGCGCGCACCGCGCTCTCCGCCGTGGTGATCGACAGCCCCGCCGGCGCCACCAGCAGCCAGTGGAGCGAGGTGATGGGCGCGCCCGCCTCCGCCGCGATGCGCCGCAGCTCCGCGCGCCGCGCGGCCGGAATGCGATGCGGCGCCTCCGCATCCAGCGTGAAGGGCGCGACCTCCAGCCCGTCATAGCCGAGCGCGGCGGCGAGCCGCGCCTGCTGCTCGAAGGGCAGCCCCGCGACGACTTCGTTGCAGAGCGAGATGCGCATGCGTCAGTCGATCTCCACCACGCGACCCTCATGCGCGGAACGCCGCGCCGCGTCCAGTATCCGCAGCGGCAGCACGCCGCCTTCATGCAGGTCGGGCCCCTGCGGGATGCGCGTCTCCATGGCGTGGAGAAAAGCCTCCAGCTCCGCCGCCACCACGCCGACCGGGTCCAGTGACCCGGCGCCCAGATCCTCCGTGGGGCCGAAGTCGGGCATCCAGGCGCCGCCCGCGCCCGGCACATGGCGCCCGCGCCGCAGGCGCAGCGTCTCCGCCATGAAATCAACCTCCGCCAGCGCGGCGCTGCCCGCCACGGCCAGCAGCTTGCGCGTCTCCGCCCCCGGCACCACGGCATCCGCGTGTTCGCCGGGCAGCACGCAGCCCGCCTCGATCATCGCGGTGGCGCCGGAGGGGAAGACCAGCTGCATCACCGCCAGGTCCTCCCGCCCCCGTCCTAGCGGATCCGACAGCGTGGCGAAGACGCGGGCCGGGGCCTCGCCGGCGATCCAGGGGATCAGGTCCGCGAAATGCACGGCATCGTTCAGCAGCGCGCCCGAATCACCCCGCGCACGCTTCAGCCCGGACATGCGGGCCGAGAGGTGATGGAGGCGACCGAAGCCACCCTCCCGCGCCAGGCGGTGCAGCGCCCGCGCCTTGGGATGGAAGCGGAAGAAAAGGCCCAGCTGAACGATGCGCCCCGCTGCCAGCGCATGCAGTGCCGCGGATTGCTCGGCGGTCTCGGTCGCCGGCTTTTCCAGGAACAGGTCGCGCCCCGCCCGCAGCACGGCCTCCGCCAGGGCCACATGCGTCGCCGGTGGCGTCGCGATGATGACGGCGTCGCTGGCCGCCAGCCCCTCCTCCAGCCGCGTGACGAAACGCGTGCCGGGCGGCGCCAGGGCGCGCATGGCGGCATCGGGTTCATGCACCAGCGCGTCCCGTTCGAGCCGCGCCAGCGCCGCCAGGTGCACCCGCCCGAAAGCCCCACATCCCAGGAGAAGCAGCCGCGCCATGCGCCATCTCCGCAGGCGCCGCGCCGCGGGTCAAGCGCTTGACCCCGCCCCTGCCGCGCGCGAGCCTTCGTGCCATGCCCGCCTTCCGCGACGCGACGGATGCCGACCTGCCCCGTGCCGCGGCGCTCTCCGCCCGCATCGGCTGGAACCAGGTGCAGGCCGATTGGCGGCACTTCCTGCATCACGGCGCGGTGCGCGTGCTGGATGACGGCGACGCCGATTGCCTGGCCGCCAGCGCGGCGCTGCTGCCCTTCGACGACCGCCTCGCCTGGATCTCCATGGTGCTGGTGCGGCCCGACCGGCGGCGAGAGGGGCTGGCGACATCGCTCATGCGCTGGGCGATCGACCATCCCGCCGCGCCGCGCTGTCTCGCGCTCGATGCCACGCCGGCGGGCAGGGAGGTCTATGGGCGCCTCGGCTTCGAGGACCTCTTCGGCTTCGCCCGCTGGACGCTGCCCGCTCTGCCGGTGGCGCCGGGATGCCGGCCGCTCCTGGATGCCGACTGGGACTGGATCCTGCCGCTCGACGGCCAGGTCTTCGGCGCGCCACGCGCCACGCTGCTGCGCGGCTTCGCGCAGCGCCTGCCGGCAGCCGCCTTCGTCCTGCCGGACGGCCGCGGCTTCGTGCTGGCGCGGGATGGGCTGCGCGCGCCGCAGATCGGCCCGGTCGTCGCGCCGGATCAGGATGGCGCCCTCGCGCTCATCGCCACCGCTCGCGCCGCACTCGGGCGCGATGCGGTGATCGATCTCGCGGATGCCGCCACGCGCATCGCGGCATCGATCACGCAGGCGGGCGGGGAGAGACTGCGTCCCTTCACCCGCATGGCGCGAGGCGCGATGCCCTCCGCGCTTCCTGAACAAAACTTCGTCTTTGCAGGGCCGGAGTTCGGTTGACGCCGCGCGCGGGCTGGCCTCACCATCCAGGTAACCGGTGGGTTACCCATGAGAACCGGAGGGGAGAACGGACCGATGAGCCTCACTCGCAGGACGCTTCTGGCCACGACGGGCGGCGTGCTCGCCGCGCCCGCGCTTGTCAGCGCCCAAGGCAGCAGCTGGCGCCCGGACAGGCCCGTGACGATCATCGTCCCCTGGGCTGCCGGCGGCAGCACGGACCAGATGGCGCGCATCGTGGCGGCCGAGCTTGAAGCGGCACTCGGCCAGCGCTTCGTCGTGGTGAACCAGCCCGGCGCCTCCGGCTCCATCGGCACGCGCAACGCGCTGGAAGCGGCGAAGGATGGCATGACCTGGGCGGCCGGCGCCGCCGTCGATGTCGGCTGCTACAAGGTGCTCGGCCTGCTGGACACGCAGTTGCAGGACTGGAACCTGTTCTTCGCCGTCGCCAATGTGAACATCCTGGTCGCCAATCCCCGCGCCGGCATCGCCGATTTCGGCGCGGCGATGGAGGCCTTCCGCACGCGCGGCGCCTCCATGGCCGTGGCCACGGCCGGCGTCTCCTCCGCCGGCCACAACATGATGTCCGCCATCAAGGCCGCGACGCGCATCGACTATCGCCACGCCACCTATGATGGCGGCAACCCCGCCATGATCGCGACCGTCAGCGGCGAGACGCCGATGGGCGCCGTGCTGCTGGTGGAAGCGGCGGAGATGATCCGCGCGCGCCGCCTGATCCCGCTGGCGGTGCAGGCGGAACAGCCCGTCACGCTTCAGGGCGTGGGCGAGCTTCCCTCCATCAAGCGCTGGCTGCCGGACATCCCGGCGCCGATGAACTATTTCGGCGTCTGGTGCCCGAAGGGCGTGCCGCAGAATGTCGTCGACACGGTCGGCCAGGTCTGGCGCGACAGGATCAAGGACAGCCAGCGCCTGAAGGACTACGCCGCGCAGCGCGCCGCCGTCTTCACGCCGATCGCCGGCCAGGAAGCGCATGACGAGGCCTGGAAGATGGTCCGCCAGACCGCCTGGCTCTACTTCGATGGCGGAACCGCGCGCGTCAGCCCCGACACGCTCGGGATCCAGCGGCTTTGAGCGGCGCGCCCGAAACTGCGGAATCGCCGTTCTCGGGTGATCGCGCACCGCTGCCGCCGCGGGTGGATCTCTACACCGCGGCGGTGCTGCTGGCCTTCGGGCTCGCGGTCATCTCGCTCGCCTGGTCCATGCCGACCTTCGTGGAGCAGTCGCATACCGGCCTGACCGCGCCCGGCATCGTGCCGGGCTTCCATGGGCTGGTGATCACCTTCCTCGCGGTGCTGCTGGCACTGCGGGCGGTGCGCCGCGGGGCGCTGCAGCCCAGCGCCACGCAGGGCCGCGCGCTGGCGCCGGGCGATGCGCGGCAGCTTGGGACGGCGGCCTTCCTCGGCGTGCTCTATGCGGGGTTCCTGATCGGCACGCTGCCCTTCTGGATGGCAGCCGCGCTCTTCGTCTTCGCCTTCACCGCCGCCTTCGAATGGGATGCGGGGCCCGAGGGCCGCGTGCGGCGCCTGATCGAGGCCGCCGTTCTCGGCATCGGCACGGGCATCGCCGTGACGCTGGTCTTCGAACGCATCTTCCTCGTGCGGCTGCCCTAGGAAATCCGGCGTGAACAATCCCTTCGTCATGCTCGGCGACGGCTTCGCCCATGTGCTGCAGGGCGGCGCCATCTTCCATGCCTTCTGGGCGGTGCTGATCGGCATCGTCATCGGCGCGCTGCCGGGGCTGACGGCCACGATGGGCGTCGCGCTGCTGACCACGCTGACCTTCACCATGGGCCCGCAGGTCGCGATGCTCGTGCTGGTCTGCGTCTATGTCGGCGCGATCTATGGCGGGTCGCGTTCCGCCATCCTGCTCAACATCCCCGGCACGCCGGCTTCCGCCGCCTCCACGCTCGATGGCTTCCCCCTGGCGCGGAAGGGCATGGCCGGCCGCGCCATGGGCATCTCCACGCTCGGCTCCTGGCTCGGCACGCTGTTCGGCACGCTGATCCTGGCCATGTTCGCGCCGAGCTTCGGCGAATTCGCGCTGGAATTCGGCAGCTACGAGATGTTCTGGGTCGCGCTGTTCGGCATCGTCATCGCGGGCAGCCTCTCTGGCGGCGATGCGCTGAAGGGCTACATCGCGGGCTTCCTCGGCCTGCTGGTCGCGACCGTGGGGCAGGAGACGAACCACGCCTATCCCCGCTTCGCCTTCGGCAATGCGGACCTCGCCGGCGGGCTCGGCCTGCTGCCCGTGCTGGTCGGCGTCTTCGGCGTGGCGGAGGTGCTGAATTCCATGCGCGGCCCCGCGGTGAAGGCGGTGTCGTCGAAGATCGACAGCGTCATCCCGCGCGTGAGGGACGTGGCGCAGTACTGGCGCACCATCTTCCGCTCCGGCGCGCTCGGCACCTTCATCGGCGCCATGCCCGGCCTCGGCGAGGATATCGCCGCCTGGACCAGCTACGCCGCCGCCAAGCGCGCCAGCGCGGAGCGCGAGCAATTCGGCAAGGGCAGCGTCGAGGGCCTGATGGCCGCCGAGACGGGCGAGAGCGCCTGCGTCCCCGGCGCCATCATCCCCGTCCTCACTTTGGCCGTCCCCGGCTCCGCCCCCGCCGCCGTGCTGATGGCGGCGATGATGATCCATGGGCTCAACCCGGGCCCGATGCTGGCGATCACCGCGCCGGAATTCATCTACCAGATCGTCGCCATGCTGGTGATCGCGGATATGGTGAAGCTGGTCTACGGCCTGGTGCTGGTGAAGCCGCTGCTCTGGGTGCTGCTGATCCCGCGCTCGCGCCTCATGCCCGTGGTCTTCGTGCTCTGCACGGTCGGCGCCTTCGCCATCACGTCGCGGCTGTTCGACATCTGGGTGATGCTGGGCGCCGGGCTGGTCGGCTTCATCCTGCGGGAGCTGCGCTTCCCGATGGCGCCGCTGGTGCTGGGGATCGTGCTGGGCGACCTGCTCGACAAGAATTTGCTGCGCGGCCTGGTGCTGAGCGGCGGCGACGTCTCGCCTTTCTTCACCCGCCCCATCAGCGCGGGCCTCTGCGCTTTGACGGTGCTGGCCGCCCTCTGGGCCGTCCCCGGCTTCATGGACCGCGTCACGGGCCTGTTCCGACGTCGCCAGCCTGTCTGACGACGGTCCAGGGGCGTCTCGCCCCTGGCGGATGGGGTCCGGGGAAGGCAGCGCCTTCCCCGGTTCGCCCTATTCCAGCTTCAGATCCAGCTCCCGGATCTTCCGCCCCCAGAACCCATGCTCCTCCCGCACCGCCGCGAACCACTCGGCGCGCGGCCGCACCGGGGAGGGTTCGAGCCCGTCCTGTTCCAGCCGCGCCGCGAAGCGCTGCGTCGCGGCGGCCTGGCGGGCCGCGCGTTCCAGCCGGTCCATCTGGTCGGCGGGCACGCCCGCCGGGGCGAAGATGCCGTGCCAGCCGGTGATGGAGACGCCCGGCAGCCCCGCCTGGGCGAGCGTCGGGATGTCCGGCAGCGTGCCGATGCGGTTGTCGCCCGTCACCGCGATGGCGCGCAGCCGCCCTTCGCGCGCCAGCTGGATGGCCGGCGGCGGGGAGGAGAAGTTCATCGTGATGCGCCCCGCCACCACGTCCAGCAGCGCCGGGCCGGTGCCGCGGTAGGGCACGTGCTCCATCTCGATCTTCACGGCGTCGCTGAACAGCACGCCCGCCAGGTGGTTGGCGTTGCCGACGCCGCCCGAGGAATAGGTCAGCTCCCCCTTCGGCTTCGACCGCGCATAGGCGATCAGTTCCTGCAGCGTGTTCACGGGGATGCGCGGGTCGATCACCAGCACATACTGGTAGGAGGTGATCTGCGCGACCGGCGCCAGCGCCGTCAGCAGGTCCACGCCATCCCGCTGCATATGCGGGTTGACGACGAGGTTGGTGGAGACGGCGAAGAGCAGCGTGTTGCCATCGGGGCGGGACCGCGCCACGCCGACGGACCCGATATGCCCCGCCGCGCCGCCGCGGTTCTCGATGATGACGGACTGGCCGCCCAGCGCCTCGCTGAAGGTCTGGGCGAATTCGCGCGCGGTCAGGTCCGTGCCGCCGCCGGGGGCGTAGGGCACCACGAGGACGATCGGCCGGTTGGCCTGGGCGCGGGCGGTGCCGCCATTCACGAAGGGCAGGGCCAGCGCGCCGGCGGCCAGCGCGCGGCGTCGGATCAGGGTCATGGCAGGGGCCTCCCGGGTTGTTTCTGCCGCATCACTACGCGGCGGCCCGGCCGGCGCCAAGCGATCACCCGCACCCGCGGACCCGCCCCTCGGCGAAATCCAGCAGGCAGGTGGCGTAGCGCAGCGTGAAGCGCCAATCGGCGCCCGCGCCATGCCCGGTCAGTCCCGGCGGGCGGTCCAGCAGCAGCAGCGCCGCGCCGCGCCCCGCGAAGGCGCCGAAGATGGCGGCCCGGCCATTCGGGTCCGGGTCGAACTCATCACCGGAAAAGTTCGCGATGGCGATCCGCGTGCCCGGGGACCGCGCGGCGGCGACCACGCGGCGAAGGTCGTCCAGCGCCCAGGCATGGGCAATGCTGCCGGTCGGCCCATGCGCCGCCGGCGCGATGGCGATCACCGCATCCGCCCGCCCCGGCGCATCCAGCGCCTGCAGCGCGTTCCAGGCCCCGCGGGACTGGCCGGCCGCCACCACGCGCCGGTAGCCGCGCGCCCGCAGCTCCGCCAGCGCCACCCGCATCCACGCGGCGCCGGCCTCGGTCTCGTCCGTCGCCGGGTCGCGGTCCAGCCGCACCACGTCATAGCCCGCATTGTTGAAGGCCCGAGCATGGGGCTGCGGCTGCGTGCCGCGGCTATCCGCGCCGCCGGCGGATCGCCCATGCGCCCAGAGATAGACGCCCCGCGCCTGCTCCGGCCCCTGCCACAGGAAGCGCCCATCCGGCTGCAGCCGCCACCCGGCGCCACCCGCCAGCGGCGTGGCCGGCGCCGGCCGTGCCATCGCCTCCCGCCCCGGCCAGACCACGTCGAGGTCCCGCGCATAGATGCGGCACCCGCGGCCGCCCCAGGCCGCGCAGTTCTGCACGGCGCGCGTTTCCGTCGCGACGGGATCGTCATCGATCGCCGCCGCCCATCCCCAGGCGCCATCCTCCGACAGGGCGAAGGCCCGGGGCACGGCCTGGAGCAGGAAGCGCTGGTAGTCGGTGCGGCCCGCCGCACTGACATGCGGCACCGCCGAGGCGTCCAGCACCGCCGGCGTCTCGGCCCGCGCGGCGGGGCCGAAACAGAGCAAGGCGATCACGATGCGGTAGATCGTATTCAACATGCCGTGAGGCATGAAACCAGAGCGCCGGAAGCCTGTCCAGCGCCTTTTTCAACCGCCGCGTCTCAGCAGGCGCGGGGCGGTGGATTGGCCGTGGCCAGCCGCAGCAGGCAGGCGCCGTAGCGATCCGCGAAGACGTTGCCCGCCCCGCCGAAATGCCCCGGCAGCCCCTCCGGCCGGTCGAGGAAGATGAAGCCGCCGGCCCGCGCGCCGAGCTCGTTGAACAGCACCGCCCGCGCATCGGGCTGGGCGTCGAAGGGGTCGTCGCGGAAATTCGCCACCGCGATCCTTGCCCGCGGTGCCCCCGCCGCCGCCGCCACGATCTGGCGGAGGTCATCGAGCTGCCGCGCATGGCTCGGCCCGCCCTCGAAGCCATGGGCGGCCGGCGCGATGGCGATGTGGGCCTCCGCCAGGCCCGGCGTGTCCAGCGCCATCAGCGCGTTCCAGCCGCCGCGCGACTGCCCCGCGATGACCACCATCCGGTAGCCGCGGGCCCGCAGCGCCTGCAGATCCGCCTTCAGCCAGCCCGCGGCGCGCGGCGCCTCATCCACATTGGGGTGGCGGTCGAAGCGCCAGACATCGAAGCCGGCATTGTTGAAGTGCCGCGTCCAGGGTTGCGGCTGGCCGCCTCGGCTGTCGCTCCCGCGTGGCCCACGCCCATGGGCGAAGACCAGCACCCCCGCCGCCCGCTGCGGCCCCCACCAGAGGAAGCGCGGGTCGGGCACCGTCTCATGGTTCATGTCGCTGATCTCGAGGCCCGATGGCGCCGGGGCCGGCGGGGCCGCGCCGGGCGCCACGATGGCCAGGTCACGCGCGATGATCCGGCAGGTGGCGCCGCTGCGCCCGCAGGCCTCGAGAGCCTTCTGCTCCACCTCGCCCTCCGCGCCGCCGGACTGCCAGGCGAAGCGGCCCTCCGGGCCGAGGGCGAAGGCCCGGGGCAGGTTGCGCGTCAGCATCCGCTGCGCCTCCGCCTTTCCGCGCTCGGACAGGCCCGGGAAGGCGGGCAGGTCCAGGATGGCAGGGCTTGGCTGCGCCAGCGCGGGTCGGGCCAGCAGGAGGCCGAGCAGGACGGCGATCAGGCGCATGGGCACGCTCCGGTGTCGATCCGGCATGGCAACATGCGCGACCCGCGCGCCGCAAGCGCCTCTTACGCCGAGTACATGTCGTGACCTGCGGCCGACACCGTCGGCCGAGGCCGCGACGGGTGCCCATGCGCGTTGCTGCGCAACGTGCATGGGGTCCCGGAACGCGGCCCGCCGCTTATGCGTCACGCCGAAGGCGTGCCTGCGGCACGGTCACGGCACTGCCGTGACGCCAAGCGGCCGGATGGCCGCGCCGGCGTCTGAGGGCGGAAATGCGTCAGCATTTCTGCACATCGGTATCAGCACGTCGCGGGCGGCGGCTCCTCCACCGCGAAGCGCAGCAGGCAGGGGCCGAAGCGCAGGCTGAAGGCGGCGCTGGCCCCGGCGGCATGGCCGGCCAGCCCCTCCGGCCGGTCGATCAGCAGGAAGGCACCGGCCCGCGGCGCCAGCGCCCGCAGCGCCGCCGCCCGCTCCTCCGGCAGCCCGTCGAAGGGGTCGTCCCGGAAATTCGCCACCGCCACCCGCGCGCCGGCCGCCGCCGTGGCGCCCGCCACCACGCCCCGCAGCGCCGCCATCTGCCGCGCCTGCCCGGCCTCATCCATCGAGGCGAGGGCCGCCGGCGCGATCGCGATCGTCACTTCCGCCAGCCCCGGCGTATCCAGCGCCTGCAACGCGTTCCAGCCGCCACGCGACTGTCCCGCCACCACGACGCGCCGGTAGCCCCGCCCCCGCAGCGCCGCCAGGTCGGCCCTCATCCACCCCGCCGCCCGCTGCACGAAATCGGCCGCCGGGTCGCGGTCGAAGCGCCAGATGTCGAAGCCGGCATTGTTGAAATGCCGTAGCCACGCCTGGGGCTGCTGGCCGCGGCTATCCTCTCCGGAGGCGCCACGCCCATGCGCCCAGAGCACCACGCCCCGCGCGCTCTCCGGCCCCCACCAGAGGAATCGGGCATCGGGCACCGTCTCCCGCACCTCTTCGCGCCAGCCGATCCCGGGCGGGGGCGGGGCGGGGGCCCATTCGCGGCCGGGGAAGACGATCTCCAGGTCCCGCAGCCACAGCATGCAGGGCTGGCGTCCCGGCGTATGGGCCTGGCAGGCCTCCAGCGCCGCCTGCGCCACCGCCTCCGGCGCCGCATTGCCGGCCCGGCTGGCATAGGCGCCGCCCGGGCCGATAGCGAAGGCGCGGGGCAGGTTGCGCAGCAGGGTGCGGGACAATTCCGCCCGCCCGTTCGGCCCCAGCCCCGGCACCGCCTCCACCGCGAGGGGTGGCGCGGGCGCCAGCACCTCCGCCCGCGCAGTGCCCAGCGCCAGTGCCAGCAGCAGCAGGGCAAGGGCACGCATGGGTGGTTCGGTCGTCCGGCGGATTGTTGCCGGGGCAGGATGCCGGAACCCGGGCGCCAGCGGCAAGGCAGGCGCCGATCACAGCCCCGAATCCCGGCCGCCGCCCTTGCCGTAACGCCCCCGGGACGGCATCTTCCGCCCCCTTTCCGGGCGCCCCCTTCGGGGCCCTCCCGGCCTGCCAGGGGACTCCCGATGCGCGTTAAGGACGTGAAGAAGGTCGTGCTCGCCTATTCCGGCGGCCTCGACACCAGCGTGATCCTGAAGTGGCTCCAGACCACCTATCGCTGCGAGGTGGTGACCTTCACCGCCGATCTCGGCCAGGGCGAGGAACTGGGCCCGGCGCGCGACAAGGCCCTGCTGCTCGGCATCAAGCCGGAAAACATCTTCATCGACGATCTGCGCGAGACCTTCGTGAAGGACTTCGTCTTCCCGATGTTCCGCGCCAATGCGCTGTATGAGGGGATGTACCTGCTGGGCACCTCCATCGCCCGCCCCCTGATCGCGCAGCGCCAGATCGAGATCGCGGAGCAGGTCGGCGCCGATGCCGTCGCCCATGGCGCGACCGGCAAGGGCAACGACCAGGTCCGCTTCGAGATCGGCTACTACGCGCTGAAGCCCGATGTGAAGGTCATCGCCCCCTGGCGCGAATGGGACCTGACCAGCCGCACCGCGCTGATCGCCTTCGCCGAGCAGCACCAGATCCCCATCGCCAAGGACAAGCGCGGCGAGGCGCCCTTCAGCGTCGACGCCAACCTTCTGCATTCGTCCAGTGAGGGCAAGATCCTCGAGGAGCCCTGGGACGCGGCGGATGAGATGGTCTGGCAGCGCACCATCAGCCCGACCGAGGCGCCGGACAAGGTGACCGAGATCACCATCGAGTTCGAGCGCGGCGACGCTGTCGGCATCAATGGCGAGCGCCTGTCGCCGGCGACGCTGCTGACCAAGCTGAATGCGCTCGGCAAGGAGAACGGGATCGGCCGCCTCGACCTGGTCGAGAACCGCTTCGTCGGCATGAAGTCCCGCGGCTGCTACGAGACGCCCGGCGGCACCATCCTCTACGTCGCCCACCGCGCCATGGAGTCGATCACGCTGGACCGCGAGGCCGCGCACCTCAAGGACAGCCTGATGCCGCGCTATGCGGAGATCATCTACAACGGCTTCTGGTTCAGCCCGGAACGCCGGATGCTGCAGGCGCTGATCGATGAGAGCCAGAAGAGCGTGACGGGCACGGTCCGCCTCAAGCTCTACAAGGGCAACACTATCGTCAGCGGCCGCCAGTCCCCGAACAGCCTCTACTCCATGAAGCACGTGACCTTCGAGGACGACCAGGGCGCCTACGACCAGTTCGACGCCCAGGGCTTCATCAAGCTGAACGCGCTGCGCCTTCGCCTCGGCGCCATGGCCGGCCGCAAGGGCGGCGCGCTCTGACCACCCGGCCCTGAAAGCCCTCTCCCCCCAACGGGGGGAGAGGGTTGGGTGCGGGGGGCTTCCCCCGCCGATTTCCCTGGCGCTCACCACCCCGTTCGCGCTACGTTCCAGCCGTCACCACCCGACCCGCGCCCGCCGCCATGCCACCCACGCATGACATAGGTCGCGCACCCCGCGCATCTGGAATTCCCCGCCCCGGAGCGGCCCGCGAAATCGGTGCTAAACGCACCTAATCGGCATAATCGGCTAAAACCGCAGTAGCCCTAAAAATTGTGGCGGCCTCAGTCCCGCCACCGCCGGTGCTGCCACAGCCACTGCCCCGGATGCTCCCGGATCCAGCCCGCGACGATGTCGTTCACCGCCTGGGTCGCCGCCTGGATGTCCACCTGGCCCTTCGCATCCCGCGGCAGCTCCACCGCCTCCGTCAGCTCCAGCCGGAAGCGCCCGCCGGGCAGCCGGATCGCCCGCGCGCCATGCACCGGGCAGTCGAAGCGCCGCGCCAGCCGGGCCAGCAGCGGGTTCGCTGCCGCCGTCCGGCCGAGGAACTGCACCTTCGGCCCCCGCCCGAAGCGCTGGTCCACCAGCATGCCGAGATGCAGGCCCTGGTCCAGCGCCTCCATCATCGCCACCGGCGCGGACAAGCCCGCCGGGATCAGCAGGCCCATCACCCCCGCGCGCATCGCCAGGATGTCGCGCGCGATGGCGGGGTTGTTGGGGGTGCGGTAGAGCGCGGCGGAGGCCAGCCCGTTGCGCTGCGCCGCGACGGCCGGCAGCTCCCAATTCGCGAGGTGGGCGGCGAAGAAGATCGCGGGCTTGCCGTCATCCCGCAGCCGGATGAAGCGCTCGATGCTCTCGGGCGAAAGCTCGATCCGCCCCGCGCCGGGATTGTCGATGTCGAAGTCCCAGAGATCGCCGAGATGGACGTATTCGCTCGCGGTGCGGCCGAGATTCTCCCAGCTCTCCCGCAGGATCGCCGCGCGTTCCTCGGCGCTCTTCTCCGGGAAGGCCGCGTCGATGTTCTCCCGCGCGATGCGGTGCGCGGAGGTCAGCGGGCCGAGGGTGCGCGCCGCCGCGGCGCCGATCGCGCCCGCACGGTCCGGCCCCAGCGCCTTCACCACGGCGAAGCCGCCCCGGATCAGCGCGGCCAGCGCCTCCTCGCCCAGACGCCGCAGGGCTGCCTTCACAGCGTGACGACGATCTTCCCGAAGACCCGGCGGGATTCCAGCCGTTCCAGCCCTTCGGTGAAGCGCTCCAGCGGCACGACGGTATCCAGCACGGGGCGGATGCCCTGCGCCATCTTGGCCAGGCCATCCTGCACGTTGCGGATGGCGCAGCCGAAGCTGCCGAAGATGTGGAGCTGGCGCTGGAAGATCATCATCAGGTTGGTCTCGGCCGAGACGCCGGAGGTGCTGCCGCAGGTCACCAGCCTGCCGCCCATGCGGAGCGACAGCAGCGACCCCGCCCAGGTCGTCGCGCCCACATGCTCGAACACCACATCGACGCCGCGCTTGCCCGTGACGCGCCGCGCGACCGTGGAAAAATTCTTCTCGGTGTAGTTCACGGCATGATCGGCGCCGAGCGCCAGCGCCTTGGCGCATTTCTCGTCATCGCCCGCCGTGGCGATGACGGTGCAGCCCAGGGCCTTGGCGACGCGGATGGCGACGGAGCCGATGCCCGATCCCGCGGCCTGCACCAGGATGGTCTCGCCGGGCTGCAGCTTCGCATTGTCGAACAGCATGTGCTCGACCGTGCCGAAGGTGACGGTGGCGCAGGCCGCATCCTCGAAGCTGACGCCATCGGGCACGCGGACCAGCAGGCGGGCGGGGACATTCGCCTCCTCCCGCGCGAAGCCATCGACATGGAAGCCCGCCACGCCCTGCACGTTCTCGCAGAGGTTGTCGCGGCCTTCCTGGCAGGCCTGGCAGGTGCCGCAGGTGCGCGCGCCATAGGGCACGATGCGGTCGCCCGCCTTCCAGCCCGTGACTCCGGGGCCGACGGCGATCACTTCGCCGGAGGCTTCCGCGCCCACCGCCAGCGGCAGCTTGCGCTGCGCGAAGGCCATGCCGCGCCAGCCCCAGACATCGATGTGGTTCAGCGAGATGGCGCGCAGCCGGATGCGCACCTCGCCCTCGCCAGGCGGCGGCGGCGGCTCGATGGCCTCGAGCCGCAGGTCACGGTCGCCATGCAGGCGCAGCGCACGCATCAGGCAGGAGCCCCACTCAGCACGAGACACACATTCTGCCCGCCGAAGCCGAAGCTGTTGGAGAGCACGTTGGAAACCTTGGCCGGCCGCGCGACATTCGGCACCACGTCGAGCGTGATGGCCGGGTCGGGCTCCACATGGTTGATGGTGGGCGGCAGCATCTGGTCGCGGATCACCAGCAGGCTGAAGGCGGCCTCGATCGCGCCGGCGGCGGAGAGGGTGTGGCCGATCATCGACTTGTTGGAGGAGATCGGCGGCGCGTCATTGCCGAAGACGGCGCGCATGCCGAAGGTCTCCATCTTGTCGTTCTCCGGCGTCCCCGTGCCATGCGCGTTGACGTAGGAGATGTCGGCAGGCGTCAGCCCCGCATCCTCGATCGCGTTGCGCATGGCGCGGATCACCGCGCCGCCATCGGGGTTGGACCGCGTGCGGTGGAAGCTGTCCGACTTCTCCCCGCAGCCCCGCACGATGCCAAGGATGGTGGCGCCACGCGCCGTCGCATGGGCGAGGCTTTCCAGCACCAGGCAGGCCGCGCCCTCGCTCATCACGAAGCCACCGCGCGTCTTCTCGAAGGGGCGGGACGCCGCGGTCGGGTCCTCGTTGCGGGTGGAGAGCGCGGAGAGGAGCGAGAAGCGGATCAGCGATTCCGGCTGCACCGTGCCATCCGCGCCGATGGCGATGGCGGCCTCCGTCTCGCCGCGCTGGATCGCCTCGACGCCGAGCTGGATGGCGGAGGCGCCGGTGGCGCAGGCGGTGGAGATGGCGATCGGCGCGCCGCGCGTGCCGAGATGCGCGGCCAGGCGGTCGCCGACGCCGGCGAAGGCGGTGGTGCGATAGAGTTCGTCGCGCCCCGCGGCTGCCTCGGTCAGCGCCTTGTAGCTGGGCGCGGCCTCCCCGGTCGCCTCCGCCAGGCGCAGCCGCGCCGGCCATTCCAGCTCCACCGGCGGCATGCCGAGCAGCAGCGGGCCGGGGAAGGGGGCAACGAGGCCGGATTGCGCCAGCGCCTCATCCGCCGCGCGCTGCGCCATCAGCCGCACGCGCTCGGAGGAGGGGAGCCAGGCGCCCTCCGCTTCCTCGGGCAGGTCCACGGTGCCGGCGATGGTGGTGCGCAGATGGTCGGTCGGGAAGCGGGTGATGCGGCGGATGCCGGACCGGCCCGCCAGCAGCGCCTCCCAGTTGGTGGCGACGCCGAAGCCGAGCGGGGTCACGAGCCCGATACCCGTGACGGCGACGATGGGACGCCCGCGATGGTCGGTGGTGTTCATGGCTGGTCCTCCGCCGGGATCGCCCGCAGATGCGCCAGCGCTTCCCCGCGCCACCCCGCGAAGCCCGTGACCAGGATGTCGGTCAGCGGGCCGTCAAATTCGTCCTCGCCCGGTCCCATGGCCGCCGGCAGCCTGCCATCGGCCAGCGCCAGCGCCGCCAGCGCCACGCTGCCCGGGAAGGTCGCCTCCACGCCCCAGCCGAGGCGATTGCCCGCGGCCCGCACGGCCAGCTTGCGCCCGAGCCCGTCCAGGAACTCACGCTCCGCCGCCACGGGCCCGGCGATGCCCGTGGCGCCCGACAGGACGGCGAGAGGGCCGGCCGGCAGGTCGAGCCGCGCCGCCGCCCGGGCCGCCGCCATGGCGCTGGTATCGGCCCCGTCGCGCCGCGCCTGTTCGCAGGCGACACCCATGATGCGCGCCAGGCCCCGGGCTCCACGAGCGCGCGCGGCCTCCGCCGTTTCCAGCACCAGGAAGGCGCCGAGCGTGCCGGGGATGGCGCCGGGCGCCGTCGCGCGGTCCAGCACCGGCGCCCAGCCCGGTGCCCGCCGCAGCAGCCCGCCGGCGTGGTAGAGGATCATCAGGTCCCAGCGGGAGGCCACGAAGCCGCCGCCCACCAGCGCCGCCTGGCCGCGCCCTTCGGCCAGCCGCGCCGCGGCCACCCGCACCGCATCGGCGCCGGCCTGCTCCTCCCCCATGAAGGTGCGGGACGCGCCGGTCACGCCATGGACGATGGAGATGTTGCCTGCCAGCAGGTTCGACAGCTGCGCCAGGAACAGCGTCGGCCGCAGCCCGCCGGCCAGCATCTCGTTCAGCTTCCTCGCGGCCTCCGCGGGCGCCAGGGGGGCGAGGGCGGCGACTACGCTCTCATCCAGCGCCATGTCCCGCTCGCCGCCGCCAGCGGCGACGATGAGGTCCATCTCTGCCACCAGGCCGCGGGCGCCGGCATCGTCCAGCGCCAGGCCGGCGGCATAGGTGCCGAGCCGCTGCCAGGGCTCCATCTGCCGCTGGTCGCCCTTCTTGGGGATCTGGCGGTCCAACTCCAGCGCCGGGCCGGGATGGATGGCGAAGGGGGCGTAGGTGGTGTCGTCCAGCGCCGGGGGGGCGCCGGCCAGCGTGGCGACGCGATGCGCGTCCCGCCCTTCGCCGGCCGCGGAGACCAGGCCGACGCCGGTGACCCAGATGGGGGAGGCTTGCGTCATCTCAGGAATGGCCGGGCAGGCCGATCCGCTTCGCCGTGGCGGTCATCGCCTCGCGCAGCGCCTCGGCGGGGAAGGGCATGATGCGGTAGGTGATCTCGGCATCGGCGATGCGCTTGCCGCCGGACAGGATCCGCGCCTCCGCCACCGCGAAGCCGGACCCGTCATGCGTGCGCTTCGCCTCCACCACCAGGGGCGAGCCCGGGCCGACGAAGCCGCGGAACTTGGCTTCCTTGACGGTGGAGAGGAAGGGCATGCGCTGCATGCCCTCCAGCGCCAGGATCAGCCAGCCGCCGGCCTGGGCCATCGTCTCCACCAGCAGCACGCCGGGCACGATGGGGTAGCCGGGGAAGTGGCCCTCGAAGACCGGGCTGGCTTCCGGGACGTGGCTTTCCACCGTGATCGATTCGGGGCCGAGCGACACCACCCGGTCCACCATCTGGAAGTATTCGAGGCGCATGGCGTCCTGTCCGCGGGCCGGGCCCGGAGTTCAGGCCTTGGCCTGCTTGGCCGCGACCAGTTCCTCGATCCGCAGCGCCAGGTTGCCCATGACGAAGTACTGCTCGGCCGGCGCGGTGCCGGCGTTCACTTCCTGCGTCCAGGCCTCCACCGGCACCTTGATGCCGAAGGCCTTGTCGATGGCGAAGACGATGTCGAGGAAGTCCAGGCTGTCGATGCCGAGGTCGTTGATGACATGCGCCTCCGGCGTGATGGAGTCGCGGGCGACCTCGCTGTTCTCCGCGATGATGTCCGCGATGCGGTCGAACACGGGGGAAGTCATGGGGCGTGCTCCGGGGGCGGCCAGGGGTCGCCGAGGGGGGATGTCAGGGGTTTGGGCGCGGTTTGGCGCGATCCGGCCGGCTTGTCCAGCATCGGCGGCCGGCGGCGCCAGCGTGCCGGCCGGCAGGCTCAGCAAAAACAGCGGCTTGCGCCGATGCGCCCGCGCAATGCCCGCGGTTGCGTTACATCTCGTAGCGGTTCGGCGGCACCGGCAGGCCCAGATGGTCCCGCAGCGTCGTGCCGGCATATTCCGTCCGGAACAGGCCCCGCCGCTGCAATTCCGGCACCACCTGGGCGACGAAGCGCTCCAGCGGCGCGGGGTAGTAGGGGGAGAGCAGGGTGAAGCCATCGCAGGCCCCCGCCTTCACCCATTGCTCCATCGTGTCGGCGATCGTCGCCGGCGTGCCCACCAGCAGGTGGTGGCCGAGTGAGGTGGCGAGGTACCGCGCCACCTGGATGATCGACAGGTTCTCCCGCTTAGCCTTCTCCACTAGGTGGCGCTGCCGCGCCTGGGCGGCGTTGGAGAGCGGCAGCGGCGGCAGGGGCGCATCCGGCGGGTAGGCGAAGATGTCGAGGTCCCCGCAGAGACGGGCCAGCAGGCGCATGGAATTCTCATCCGCCAGCAGGCCCTGCAACTCGCGGTAGCGCGCCTGCGCTTCCTCCTCCGTCGCCCCGATGATGGTCATGAGGCCGGGCATGATCTTCACATGGTCCGGGTTCCGCCCGTGCTTCGCCGCCCGCGCCTTGAGGTCCGCGTAGAAGGCCTGCGCCTCCCCGAGGTCAGACTGGGCCGTGAAGACCAGGTCGGCCGTGCGGGCGGCGAGTTCCATGCCGGGGCCGGAGGAGCCCGCCTGGGTCACGATCGGCCGCCCCTGAGGGCAGCGCGCGATGTTCAGCGGCCCGCGGACGGCGAAATGCTTGCCGCGGTGGTTCTGCAGGTGGACCTTGGCGGTGTCCACATAGATGCCGCTGTCCTTGTCCCGGATCAGCGCGCCATCGCCGAAGCTGTCCCACAGCGCGGCCATGACGTCGAAGAACTCCTCCGCGCGCTCATAGCGCTCCGCATGCGCCATGTGGTGGTCGGCGCCGAAATTGCCGGCCTCGTCCTCGATCTGGGAGGTGACGAGGTTCCACCCCGCCCGGCCGTTGCTGATGTGGTCGATGGAGGCGAAGCGGCGGGCGAGGTTGTAGGGCTCGTTGTAGGTCGTCGTCGCGGTCGCGATCAGCCCGATGCGCTGGGTGACGATGGCGAGGGCGGAGAGCAGCGTCGTGGGCTCCAGGTAGGCGGTGCGGCCCTGCCGCGGGCGATAGGGCCCGGCGCCGTCGAGGGACGCGCTGCCATTCACCGCCACCGTGTCCTGGAAGAACACCGCATCGAGCTTCCCGCTCTCCGCGACCTGCGCGATGTGGGCATACTGCCGAAAGTCCATGTCGCATTCGGGCACGGCTTCCGGGTGGCGCCAGCCGGCGGAATGGCTGCCCGGCGTGAACATGAAGGCGGCGAGGTGCATCATGGCTTTCAATCCCGTCGCAGCAGCAAGGCGCCGCTGGGCAGTGCCTCCGCCGTCCAGCCGGGCGGCAGCAGGGTGGTGGCATCGAGCTGGGTGATGATGGCGGGGCCGGCGATGCGGTCGCCGGCGCCGAGCGCGGCGCGGTCATGGAGCGCGGCATCCGCCGTGCCGCCAGGCAGGTGGACGGGATGCGTGCCGATCGGCGCGGCGCCGCGCCCGGGCGGCAGGGCCTGGGCGGCGGGGGGCGGCAGGCTGCCGACGGCTTCCAGCCGCAGCGTCACGATCTCCGCTCGGCCCTCCGGCAGGTCGAAGCCGTAGAGCGCGCGGTGCGCCGCGGCAAAATCGAAAGCGGCGTGGTCGAGGCCGCGCCAGGGAACCGGAAGCTCCGCCCCCTGGCCGGCATAGCGCATCAGCGCGACGGGCGTGGTAGCGCGAGCGTCGGGCGGGATCGCCTCCTCCTCGAACCAGGCGATGGCTTCCTGCGCCAGCGTCTTGAAGGTGGCGTCCAGGGCGGCGGCATCCTCGGCCTGCCTGGGCAGGACGGAGCGGCTGAACTCCGCCCGCATGTCGGCATGCAGCAAGCCCTGCGCGCAGAGCACGCCGGGGGAGGGCGGCACCAGCACGCGCGAAATGCCGAGCATCGCGGCCAGCGCGCAGCCGTGCAGCGGCCCCGCGCCGCCGAAGGGCACGAGCGTGAAGTCGCGCGGATCATGCCCACGCTCGACGGAAACGACGCGCAGCGCGCCGACCATGTTGGAATCGACGACGGCCAGGATGCCGCGCGCCGCCTCGTGCAGCGGCAGGCCCAGCGGCTCAGCGACGCCCTTGCGCACGGCGTCCTCCGCCGCCGCCACATCCAGCGTCATCCGCCCGCCGAGTAGCGAGGGCGGGAGATGGCCGAGCACGACATGCGCATCCGTCACGGTGGCGAGGGTGCCGCCCCGGCCATAGCAGGCCGGGCCGGGTTGCGCGCCCGCACTCTCCGGCCCCACGGCCAGTGCGCCGTCCCGCGTGACGCGCGCGATGGAGCCGCCGCCGGCGCCGATCGTCACCATGTCCAGCATCGGCAGGGGCAGCGGCCAGTCGCCGACGGCGCCGCGCTGCGTCAGCGCGATGGTGCCGTCCTTCATCAGGCAGATATCGGCGCTGGTGCCGCCGATATCGACGGTGAGGATGTTCGGGATCCCCGCTGCCGCCGCCACCGCCCGTGCGCCGACCACGCCCGCGGCAGGGCCCGACAGCGCGGTCACGGCCGGCGCACGGCGGATGGAGGCCGCGCCGGCCACGCCGCCATTCGACTTCATCAGCAGCAGTGGCGCCGCGATGCCGTCCTCCGCGATGCGCCGCTCCAGCCTTTCGACATAGGTGGAGACGGCCGGCATGACCTGCGCATTGAGGATGGCGGCAAGGGAGCGTTCGTATTCGCGCACCACCGGCAGCACATCGACGGAAGCGGTGATCGCGACACCGGGCAGGGCTTCGCGCAGCATCGCCGCCACGCGGCGTTCATGCGCGGCATTGGTGAAGGCGTGCAGCAGGCAGATGGCGATGGCGGTGACGCCGGATTCGCGGCAGGCCTCCGTGGCGCGCGTCACGCTGGCCTCATCCAGTGGCACCAGCACGCTGCCATCGGCAACGATGCGCTCCGTCACCTCGAAGACGCGCGACGGTGGCACGGGGCGCTTCGGCTTCACCCAGGCATGCAGGTTGGCGCGGCGCGGGATGTCCTGCCGCCCGATCTCCAGCACGTGGCGGAAGCCCGCGGTGGTGATGAGGGCGGTGCGCGCGCCCTTGCCTTCCAGGATCAGGTTCGTCGCGATGGTCGTGCCGTGCAGCACGCGCCCGATGCGCCCGGCCTCCTCCCGCGCCGTCTCCAGCGCCAGGCGCACACCGGCCTGGAAGGCCTCCGACGGATCATGCGGAGTCGAGGGCGTCTTCGCCGTCCAGGCGCGGCCCGTGGCGGCATCCTGCAGGGTCACGTCGGTGAAGGTGCCGCCGATATCGACCGCGACCGAGAGCGGGTCAGTCGAGGGCATCGGCATAGCTCCCGCGATGGAAGGCGCGCGTGGCGGGGCGAGAGGCGCGCAGAGTTGCGGTCGCGGCTTCATCGATGGCGCGGCCGGCGATGACGACGCCGTAGTCGGCCCGGGCGGAAGCGGCGCTGACCAGGCCGCCCAGCACATCCTCCAGCACCGCCTCCGCCGGCCGGTCGAAGGGATGGCCGCGGCCGCCGCCGCCGCCCGTCTCGATCCGCAGGATGTCGCCGCGCACCACGCGGTTGCCGTCGGAGAGCGGCTTCAGCACGCGTTCATTCGGCAGGCCGGGGTTCAGCACCACGCGGCCCGGGCGGCCGGACTGCCCGCCGGCGGCGCCCCAGGGCGGGTTCTCGACACCGTCGAGCCGAACGGCGAGAATCGATTCCTCCGCCATCACCTCATATTCGCGCACGATCCCGCATCCCCCGCGGAAGCGCCCAGGCCCGCCGCTGTCGATGTTGAGGCCGTATTCGCGGAGCCGGACAGGATACTCGGTCTCCAGGAACTCGACCGGGTAGTTCTCCTGCGCCACGAAATAGACGCCATCGATCCCATCCGCGAAGCCGCGCGCGCCATAGCCGACGCCGAGGCCGTCGCTCATGAGAAAATGCTTTCCGCCGATGGTGCCACGCAGCAGCATGATGACATAGGCGGCATGGGCGGCGGGGGCTTCGCCACCGGCGACGGAGACGAGGCCGTTCAGCGCCGCCAGCATGCGCATCATGGTCAGGCCGCGCATGCCGAGCGCCGCGGGAAAGCGGGGCTGCAGCAGCGAGCCTTCGCGCAGGATCACCTCATCCAGCGATCGCGGCCCGCCGGCATTCACGACCTGCGTCGGATCGCCGCCGAGGAAATAGAGGCCGAGCGCCATGCCCGGCACATCGGGGTTCATCAGGAAGTTCACCGGGCCGGCCGACTGGTCATCCGTCTCCGACGCATCGAGCACGAAGCGGTCTTCCGGCGTGCGCGTCAGCGCGAAGCGGAGCCGGAGCGCGCCGCTGCCATGGCCATCGCCGTCGATGCGATCGGTGAAGCGATGCGTGCCGACCGGGAAGGTTTCCATCAATCGCCCGCGCACCGTATCCCGCGTGCGGGCCAGCAGCTGCGCCAGCGCATCGGCCAGCACATCGGCGCCGAAATTCGCCGCGATCTCCCTCATGCGCGCGACGCCCAGCTCCACGCTCGCCATCAGCGCGCGGGTGTCGCCCTGGGCGGTGCGGGGATAGCGGGAGTTGCGATAGAAGATGGAGAGCGCGGCCTGGTTCACCACGCCGTCGCGGATCAGCAGCGTCGGCGGGATGATGACGCCCTCGTGGAAGATCTCCGTCGCATCGGGGCTGATGGAGCCGGGGCGGAGCCCGCCGATATCGGCGAAATGCGCCCAGCCCATGACGAAGGCGACTCGCTGGCCATCCACGAAGACCGGCGCCAGGAAGACCTGGTCGTTGGAATGGCTGACGGCGCCGCGCGATCCGTAGCAGTCATTGTACCAATAGAGGTCGCCGTCCCGGATCGTCCCGATCGGAAAGTCGCGGAAGACGGGGCCGCAGATGTCGCCGAAGACGGGGACGTTGGAGCCCACCGCCATGACGCCATCGGCATCGAAGAGGGCGGTGTAGAAATCCTTCTTCTCCCGGATGAAGGCGGACATGGCGGTGCGCTCGATCAGCGCCTCCATCTCCGCCTGCGCGGCGCGGATGGCGCCGCGGATGATCTCGAGCGTGACGGGGTTGCAGGGGCGTGGCGTGGTCATGGTCCTCACACCAAATGGCAGGCGGCCATGCGGCCGGGCGCGATGCTGCGCGGCGCCGGCGCTTCCTCCGCGCAGCGGGGCATGGCGAGGGGGCAGCGGTCGCGGAAGGCGCAGCCGCTGGGCTGGTTCACCTGGTCCGGCAGCCCGCCCTGGATGGGCAGCGCGCCGCGATCCTGGTCCACGCGCGGCACCGGCACGGCGGCAACCAGCGCGCGGGTGTAGGGATGCGCGGGGGCGGCGATGATCTCCGCCGTCGGGCCGGATTCCACCACGCGGCCGAGATACATCACCGCCACCTCCTCGCAGACATAGCGGATCAGGGCGAGGTCGTGGCTGATGTAGATGGCGGCCAGCTGCAATTCGTCCCGCGCGCGGCGCAGCACGTTCAGCACGCCGGCGCGGACGGAGACGTCGAGCATCGAGACCGGCTCATCCGCGATGATGGCGCGGGGATGCGCGACGAGGGCGCGGGCCAGCACCACGCGCTGCAACTGCCCGCCGGAGAGTTCATGCGGATGGCGGTCGAGATAGGCCTCGGCGGGGTCGAGCCGGACGCGCGCCATGGCTTCGCGGATGCGGGCATCCTGCTGGTCCGGCGGGATGCCGAAGTTGCGCAAGGGCTCCGTCAGCGTGCGGCGGATGGTGAAGCGGGGGTTCAGCGCGTCGAAGGGGTTCTGGAACACCAGCTGCACGCTGGACCGGAAGGGCAGCAGCGCCTTGCCGCGCAGCGCCGTCACATCCTGGCCGTCGAACAGCACACTGCCGCTGGTCACTTCCTCCAGCCGCAACAGCAGCCGCGCCGTGGTCGTCTTGCCGCAGCCGCTTTCGCCGACGATGCCGAGCGCGCGGCCCGCGCCGACGCCGAGCGTGACGCCATTGACGGCGCGCACCATCGGCCGGTGGCCTCGCAGCAGGTCGGAGAGGCGGCGGGAGGCCGGGAAGGCCTTCGTCAGGTCGTTCGCGGCGATGACGGGCGTCATGCGACGACACCCGCCCAGGTCTCGGCGCGCGCGGCTTGCGGGCGCAGTGCGGCCGCCTCCGCGCTGCGCCAGCAGGCGGCGTGATGGTCGGGCGCGTCCTCGACCAGGGGCGGGTCCTCGGCACAGCGCGCCACCGCGAAGGGGCAGCGGGCGGCGAAGCGGCAGCCCTTGGGCGGGTTGAGCAGGGAGGGGGGAGAACCCTCGATCGGGACGAGTTCGCCGCCCGCGCGTTCTAGGTCCGGAAAGGCGTTCATCAGGCCCATTGTGTAGGGGTGCAGCGGCGCCTCCAGCACGGCTCGGACGGGCCCGGATTCGACCACGCGGCCGGCATACATCACCACGACGCGGTCGCAGGCATAGGCAACGACGGCGACATCATGCGTCACCAGGATCATCGCGAGCCCCAGACGCGCCTGAAGCTCCTTCATCACGTCCAGCACCTGGCGCTGCACGATGACGTCGAGCGCCGTCACCGGTTCATCCGCGATCATCAGCGCGGGATCGAGGGCCAGCGCCAGCGCGATGGAGGCGCGCTGGCGCATGCCGCCGGAGAACTGGTGCGGCCAGTCGCGCAGCCGCTTGGGGTCGAGGCCGACGAGGGTGAACAGCGCCTCCGCCCGCGACGCCGCCGCGGCGCGCGACAGCCCGCCTCGTTCCGTCAGCACTTCCATCAGCTGCGCGCCGACGCGCTGCACCGGGTCCAGCGCATTCATCGCGGTCTGCGGCACGAAGGAGAGGCGGCGCCAGAGCAGTTCCTTCCGTGCCTTGTCGGGCAGCGTCACCAGGTCCTGGCCCTCGAACACCGCCGATCCCGCGGCGATGCGGGCGCTGCGCGGCATCACGCCCATCAGCGCGCGGCCGAGCGTCGACTTGCCGCAGCCGCTTTCGCCGACGAGGCCCACGATGGAGCCCGCCGGCACGTCGAAGCTCGCGCCATCCACGGCGCGCACCGGGCCGGCCGCGGTGGCGTAGTGGACGGCGAGGTCGCGGACGGTGAGGAGGCTCGCCATCAATCCCCCAGCTTCGGAAAGAGCAGCTTCTCCGACCCCCGGCTGACGAGGAAGCCGGCGAGGACGAGGGCCACGATGCAGAGGCCTGGCGGGATGAACCAGTTCCAGGCCTCCCGCGACAGGGCCTGGTTGGCGAAGGCGTCCTGCAGCATCAGGCCCCAGGAGATGGCAGCGGGATCGCCGAAGCCGAGGAAGGAGGCCGAGGCCTCCGTCAGGATCGCCCAGCCCACCGCGATCGATCCGTAGAGTGCCGCGAGCGGCGCCACCTGCGGCGCGATGTGGACGAAGATGATGCGCATGGGCGAACAGCCCGTGACGCGCGCGGCCTCCACCCATCCCCGCTCCCGCAGCGAGAGGACCTGGGACCGGATGACGCGGGCCGTGTTGGGCCAGAGCATCAGCGCAACGGAGGCAACGAGCGTGACGGTACCGGGCCGGGTCAGCGCCGAGATGACGAGGACGAACGGAAGGAAGGGCAGGCCCAGCACGATGTCGGAGAGCCGCATGATGATGCGGTCCACCCAGCCGCCGAGATAGCCGGCCAGCAGCCCCATCAGCGAGCCCAGGAACACCACGCAGAAGGCGGCGGTGACGCCGACCGTCAGCGCGGATCGCGTGCCATGGACGAGCTGGGAGAAGATGTCCCGCCCGCCCGCCGTGGTGCCGAGGTAATGCGTGGCCGAGGGCGGCAAATAGCGCGCCACGCGGTAGGCGCCGCTGAACAGGATCTGCCGCGGATCATGCGTCGCGATCTGGTCGGCAAAGATCGCGAGCACCAGGAACAGCAGGTAGATGCTGATTCCCACCAGCGCGAAGGGCTGGCTGCGCAGGAAGCCGAGGGTTGCTCTAGCGGCGCGCACCGACGGACACCCTCGGATCGAGCCAGGCATAGAGCAGGTCGGCCACCATGTTCATCGTCACCAGCACCGCCGCGATCAGGATGAAGGCGCCCTGCGCCAGCGGATAGTCGGCACCCTGCACGGCGGAGACCAGCACGCGGCCGAGCCCGGGCCAGGAGAAGACCGTCTCGATCACGACATTCCCGCCGAAGGAACTGCCGAGGCCGAGCGCAAAGGCCGTCGCCACCGGCAGCAGCGCATTGCGCGCGGCGTGGCGCATGACGATCGCCCAGCGGGAGAGGCCCTTCATGCGCGCCATGACGATGAACTCGTCATTCAGCACTTCCAGCATGGTGGCGCGCATCAGCAGCAGCGGCAGCCCTTGCAGGTAGAGCGCCAGGGTCAGCGCCGGCAGCACGAGGTGCCAGAGGAAATCGGCGGAGGTCAGCCGCGCCCATTCGGAGGTGAATTCCGACCCGGCCTCATTCGCGCCGCTTGACGGAAAGATGCCCCAGGCGAAGGAGAGCCAGGCCAGCAAGATCATGCCGAGCCAGAATTCCGGCGCGGCGCGGGTGATCAGCGCGGCGGGGATGGCGATGCCCTCCGTCACGCTGCCGCGGGCAAAGGCGAGGAAGGCGCCGGCGATGATGCCGAAGGCATAGGCGATGACCAGCGCCGTCACCGTCAGCGCCACCGTGTTCGGCAGCGCATCCAGCAGGATGTCCAGCACCGGCTTTTTCTGCAGGAAGGAGACGCCGAGGTCGCCCCGCAGCAGGCTGCCGAGGTAGAGCACGTATTGCTCCGGCAGCGGGCGATCGAGCCCGAAGGAGGTCAGCAGGGCCGCGCGCATCTCCTCGCTGAAGGATTCCGAGAGGAAGTTCAGCGTGGGATCGCCCGGCATCAGCCGGAACATGACGAAGGTCAGGGACGCCACCGCCCAGAGGACGAAGATGGCGTGCCCCAGCCGCCCGAGGACGCGCTTCATTGATAGGGCGTCGTCGTTTCCCGTACGCCGCTGGGATAGTGCAGCCGGTTGCCGACCATGCGGTAGCCCGCTTCCTGCAGCAGCCGCCGCGCGCCCTCCAGATTGCCGCCGGGCACGCGGCCCTCGATCCCGCGGTCGTGCCAGGCGGCGAGCGCTGGGGAGACCATGGAGTTGGCGGGCACTGCCTGGCCGTTCCAGGCGGCGCCGGCCATCATCTCCCGATTCACCGCTGCAGAGAGCGCGCGGCGGAAGGCGGCATCGTTGAAGGGGGGGCGGCGGAGGTTCATGCCGACGAACTGGAAGCCGATATCGACCTCCTCCCGCACCGCGATCATGTTCGGCAGCTGACGCGCCATGGTCTTCACCAGGTCGGGGTCGCCAAAATAATCGGCGAGCACGTTGATCTCGCCACGGCGCAGCGCGCCGAGCGTCGCTTCCGTGTTGAGGATGATGCGCATGATCCAGCGATCGGCCTTGGGCCGCGCCCAGTGGTTCGGGTTCGCCTCCAGCACCACTTCCTCATTCACGCGGGAGCGCACGAAGCGGTAGGGGCCGGAGCCGACGGGCCGTTCCTCGACGAAGGATTCCAGGTTCTGCGGCCGGTTCAGGTAGTCCTGCACCACCGGCGCCCAGATGCGCTTGGAGACGATGTTGAGCTTGGCCAGCACGGCGATGCGGAAGGCGGCGTCGGGGCGCTTCAGCACGAAGCGCACGGTGCGGGCATCGGTGGCGGTGACGGAGGCGATGTTCTGTACGAAGGGCTTGTACATCGGCGATTCGTCGCCCATGCCCGGCACCTCGTAGGAGAAGACGACATCCTCCGTCGTCACCGGCGTGCCGTCATGATGCGTCATGCCCTGGCGGATGACGCAATCGATGGTGAGCGGATCCACCTGCGTCACGCGCTCCGCCGCCCAGGGCTGCGGCAGGCCATCGGGGCCGACGCGCATCAGGCGATCCCAGACCAGGTCCGTCACCCAACTGTCCGGCGCGCCGCTGACATAGAAGGGGTTGGTCGCCTTCACCGGTTCCGTGGAGTTGACAATGATGTCGCGCTGGCGGCCGGTGGGCTGCAGGCTGATCCAGTTCCAGAAGTTGCGGATGCCGAGGCCGGCCTGGTTCACCGCGCTGCCTTCCGCGAAGACCTGCTTGTTGAAGGCCTGCAGATTCACGGGGTGGACCAGGAAGGCATAGGGCTGGTCGCGGTTCACGACCTCCTGCACCTCCCGCACGATGGCGGCGCGGCGGGCCTGGTCCATCTCGCTCCGCTGCGCCTCGGCCAGGCGGTCGTAGTCGGGGTTGCTGTAGCCGACGAAATTGTAGCCCGTCGCGATGTTGGCGGAGTGCAGGAGGTTGTAGACCATCTCATCGGGGTCGCCGCGTTCCGGCCGGCCGACCATCTGCCACATGGTGAAGTCCCAGCGCTGGCGTTCGTACCAGACCACCTGGCTCATCTGCTGGTTGGGCAGGGGGCGCAGCTCCACCTGCAGGCCGAGCTTGCGCCATTCCTGGGCGATCAGCTCCGCCGCCTGATAGGCCGCCGGCGCCGCGGCCTGGGGTCGGGTGAGCAGCACCAGGGGGCGGATGGGATCGCCGGGCGCGCCCTGCGCCAAAGCGGGCAGGCGCGGCAGGGCGGTCAGCGCGGTGGCGGCGAGCAGGACGGAGCGGCGGTTCATGGGCGGCATCCTCTGGCGTCGCGGGGAGTGCAGCACATTCCGTGCCGCGTCGGCCATGGGGTATCCGCGGCGATTTTCACATCGGTCGTGCCGATCACTGCCTTGCCGCCCCGTCATCACGCGCGGGCACGGCTTGCGCGCCCCGCCGCGCGGTGCTGCCATCGGCGGAGCAGGAGGCCGCACCATGCCGATCACCGCCGACGAACAGGGTTTCCTCGATGCCGTCACGCTCGATGCGCCCTGGGACCTGGTTACGACCTTCGCGGGCATGCATCGCTGGAAGCCCGATGACGTGAACAAGGCGGCCGCGGTCATCGTGGATCGCCTGCGCCGCCACGGCATCCCGGTGGAGGTGCACCAGCCGGAGATCTGCCTCTCGATTCCGCATGATGCCTCCGTCACGGCCAATGGCGTGCGCTACCGCGCCAAGCCGCCCTCCTCCGCCCTGCACGTGCCGGAGGGACGGACGGCGAAGCTGGTCAAGCTGAAGGCGAACCCCAAGGCGCTGCGATCCTACAGCCGCGATATCGGGCTGCTCTTCGGCGGATCGATCGGATCGGTGGAGGAGGTGCGCCGGAAGATCGGCGGCTGCATCGTGGTGATGGAGGGTTTCGGCAATCCGGCGCTGACCAGCCTGATCGAGGAATGGGGCGGCGTCGGGCTGATTGCCGTGAACCCCGGCATCGACATCCATTGGGGCACCTGCACCACCATCTGGGGCAGCCCGGACCTGCACGATCTGCCGCGCAAGCCGAAGATCCCCGTCGTGGCGGTCAACAACCCCGATGGCCAGGCGCTGATGGCGCTGGCGGAGGCGGGCGGGGAGGCGACGATCCGCACGGTGATGGAGGAGGGCTGGTTTCCGCAATCCATCCCCGTCGTCACCATTCCCGGCACGGAAGACCAGCAGAAGTTCGTCCTGCTGCACGGCCATTACGACAGCTGGGAAGTGGGCGTCGGCGACAATGCCACGGGCGATGCGACCATGCTGGAGATCGCGCGCGTGCTCTGGGCGAAGCGCGGATCGCTGAAGCGCAGCGTGAGGATCGCCTGGTGGCCGGGGCATTCCACCGGTCGCTATGCGGGCTCCACCTGGTTCACCGATGCCTTCGCGCAGGACCTCGATGAGAACTGCCTGGCGCAGATCAATTGCGACAGCCCGGGCTGCCGCTGGGCGACCTCCTACCACCAGACCCGCGCCTTCACGGAAAGCGCCGCGCTGGCCGCGGGCGCGATCCGCGACGTGGTGCCGGATGCCGACATCAAATGCATCCGTCCGCCCCAGGCCGGCGACTACTCCTTCAACAATATCGGCCTGCCCAGCTTCTTCATGCTGTCCAGCACGATGCCGGAGGCGCTGCGGCGGGAGAAGAACTACTACGACGTCTCCGGCTGCGGGGCGAACATCGCCTGGCATACGGAGAACGACACGCTGGAGATCGCGGATCGCGACATCCTGCTGGTGGACATGAAGATCTACCTGCTGTCGGTGCTGCGCATCGCGAATGCCGAGGTGCTGCCCTTCGACTGGTCCGCGACCTGCGACGAGTTCGATGCGACCATCGCGCAGTATGAGGGTGCCTCGAAGGGCATGGCGGACCTTTCGCCCGCGAAGGCGGCAGTGGCGGGGCTGCGGGAGGCGCTGGCCGGGCTGGGTGGCGCGCCGATCGCGGCGCGCAACGCGGCGGTGCAGGACCTGTCGCGCATCCTCGTGCCCATCAACTACACGCGGGAGGCGCGCTTCGCGCATGACCCCGCCTATACGGTGCCGCCGCTGCCGACGCTGGCCGTGGCGGCGGAGCTGCCGGCGCTGGATGCCGCGCTGGCGAAGCCCGCCATGGTGGAGCTGATGCGCGGCCAGAACCGCTTCGTGGCCGCGCTGCGGGCCGCCACGCGCCGCGTGCACCAGGCGACCGGCGCATGAACCGCGAGGCCGCCATCGCCGCTGCGCGGGCGATGTTCGAGGATGGCAGCTTCCTGGCGATCCTGGAGCGCCGCATCGCCTGCCCGACCGCGAGCCAGGAGCCCGGTGCCGGCCCGCATCTGCTGCGCTACCTCGAGCAGGAGATGGCGCCGGACCTAACGCGCATCGGCTTCACCTGCACGGTGCATCCGAACCCCACGGGCAAGGGCGGCCCCTTCATGATCGCGCGCCGCGTGGAGGACGCTGGGCTGCCGACGCTGCTGACCTATGGTCATGGCGACACGGTCCAGGGCCTCGACAAGGAATGGCATGAGGGGCTGTCGCCCTGGACCATCACGCAGCGCGGCGACCGGCTCTATGGCCGCGGCATCGTGGACAACAAGGGCCAGCACAGCGCGAACCTCGCCGCGCTGGAGGCCGTGCTGAACACGCGCGGGAAGCTGGGCTTCAACGTGACCTTGCTGCTGGAGATGAGCGAGGAGGTGGGATCGCCCGGCATCGACGAATTCGCCCGCGCGCATCGCGATGAACTCAAGGCCGATGTGCTGATTGCCTCCGACGGGCCGCGGCTGGTGCCGGATGTGCCGGCGCTGGTGCTGGGCACGCGCGGCGCGCTCGCGCTCGACCTGCGCGTGAAGTACCGCGACGGCGGGCATCATTCCGGGAACTGGGGCGGGCTGCTCGCCAATCCCGGCATCCGCCTCGCGCATGCCATCGCCAGCATCATCGACCGCGACGGCAAGGTGCTGGTGCGGGACCTGGTGCCGGAGCGCATCCCGAACAGCGTGCGCGCCGCGCTCGCCTCCTGCCGCGTCGATGGCGGGGCGGATGGGCCGGAGATCAATCACTGGTGGGGCGAACCCGGCCTGACGGCGGCGGAGAAGGTCTTTGGCTGGAACACCTTCGAGGTGCTGGCCTTCGAATGCGGCCACCCAAGGGCGCCGGTCAACGCCGTGCCGCCGGAGGCCTTCGCCCGCTGCCAGATCCGCTACACCGTGGACCGCCATCCCTCCACCTTCATCCCCGCCATCCGCAAGCACCTGGCGGAAGCCGGCTTCGACGACGTGACGGTGGAAGCGGTGAAGCAGGGCGCGGAATGGGCGGCCACGCGCATGGACCCGGATGGCCCCTGGCCGCAGATGGTCGCGGCATCCGTGCGGGAGACCACGGGCAAGCAGCCGATGATCGTGCCGAATGCCGGCGGGTCGCTGCCGAACGACACCTTCGCGGTCACGCTGGGGCTGCCGACGGTCTACCTGCCGCATTCCTACACCGGCTGCTCGCAGCACGCGCCGAACGAACACGCGCTGCGGCCGCTGATGCGGGAGGGCATGGAGATCATGGCCGGGCTGTTCTGGGACCTCGGCGAACAGCCCTGGCCAGCGTGAGCCCTATGCCGCGGGGGGCATGGTGCTGAAGCCGGGATCGGCGGGGAAGGGGGGCTCGACGCCGTCCGGCAGCGGGATGCGGTGTGCGTTCAGCGCGATGCAGACCATGGTGTAGAAGCCGATCATCGCCGTCAGCTCCACCACGCCCCTTTCGCCCCAGCGCGCCGTGATGGCGGCGTGGCTCGCATCATCCGGCGCGCCGTTCACCTGGATCTGGCGGGCGTATTCGTAGACCTCCCGCTCCGCGTCATCCTGGAAGACGGGCGGCGCGCCGATGCGGATCGCCTCCACCACCGCGGGGTCGATGCCGGCCTTGATGGCGGCGGCACCGTGGAAGTGGAATTCCAGCTGGCTGTTCCAGCGCCGCCCCGCGACGATGATGGCGAGTTCCAGCAGCGGCTTCGGGATCACGGTCCGCAGCCGCAGCATGTCGCCGAGCTGCCACCAGGCCTCCGCCAGTTCGGGGCTGTGGATGTTGGCGCGCTGTGGGCCGACCATGCTGCCGGTGCCGCTGCCCAGGATCCGGTCGCGCAGGCTGCGCTGCGCCTCGTTCATCGCCTCGGGCTCCGGCAGCGTCAGGCGCGGGGTCATGCGGATGTTTCCTTGCTTCTTGCCGCCGGATTCAACACCGGATCGGCGCTGCTGGAAATCCGTGCAGGACAGCGCGACTGCGCGCCGGTATCGTCGCGACCGGATGGAGGAACGCACCATGCCCGATGGACAGGACGGCTTCGTGCCGCTGACGCAGGTCCAGATCGACCAGCGCGTCTTCGACCTCTACGACGAATACTGCCATGGGCGGATGGACCGGCGGTCCTTCCTCATGGCCTCGGCGGCGGTGACGGCGGGTGGGCTGTTGATGGCGCAGTCGCTGCTGCCCCGCTACGCGCAGGCGCAGACCATCTCCTTCACCGATCCGCGCATCAAGGCCACCTACGTCACCTACCCTTCGCCCGGCGGCAATTCAGGGACGATGCGCGGCTACCTGGTGCAACCCACAGGCACCGGGCCCTTCCCGACCGTGCTGGTCATCCACGAGAATCGAGGCCTCAACCCCTATATCGAGGATGTGGCGCGGCGCGCGGCGGCGGAGGGATTCCTCGCGCTCGCCCCCGATGGCCTGTTCCCCGCCGGCGGCTATCCCGGCAATGATGATGACGGCCGCGCGCTGCAGGCGGGGCTGGACCAGGCGAAGCTGCGGCAGGACATGCTGAACAGCGCGCGCTTCCTGAAGGCGCATGCGGCGTCGTCGGGGAAGCTCGGCGTCACCGGCTTCTGCTGGGGCGGCGGCACCACGAACTGGCTGGCGGCGACGATGGGGGCGGAGATGCAGGCGGGCGCGCCCTTCTACGGCGCCGCGCAGCCGGCGGAGGCCGTGGCGCGCATCAAGGCGCCGCTGCTGATCCACTACGCGGAGAACGACGCCAACATCAACAACCAGTGGCCCGCCTTCGAGGCCGCGCTGAAGGCGAATGCCGTGCCGCATGAGGCCCACATCTATCCGGGCACGCAGCACGGCTTCCACAACAACTCCACGCCCCGATACCAGGAAGCCGCCGCGAAGCTCGCCTGGGACCGGACGGTGGCCTGGTTCAGGCGCCACCTGGCCTGAGGTGTCGCGTCACGCAGCAAGCCGCGTGACGCCGCCACCGATCGCCGCCAGTGCCTGGTCGATGCGCGCCAGGCTGGCGGCGGACTGGCCGAAGATCACCGCCACTGCGCCATCCTCGATGCGCACGATGCGGGCCGGGATCGCCGCCGAGCCGCCCGGCAGCGTGATCTCCACTTCCGTGCCGGGCGCCGCGGCGAGGCCGGCGCCGGCCAGCCCGGTACTGGCGAGGCGCGCGCCGCCGCGGGAGATGTCGATCACGGACGCCTCCACGCCGCTGGCCTCACCCGGCAGCGTGATGCGGGCGCGGGCGCCATGTCCCTCGATGCGTTCCCATTGCCGGCGATCCGCGCCATCGGCGCTGCGCATGCCCGCAAGGAAATCATCCACCTCCGTCCGCAGGGTGGCGGAGACCTCGAACATCGCCTCCGACGCATCGCGCACGCGCGACCCGGCGGCGATGGCATCCGCGGCCAGGGCGGAGACCTCTCCCATCTGGCGGGTCGTGTCGTTGGTGCCCTGCGCCGTCATCGTCACCTGGCGCGCGATCTCGCGCGTCGCGCTGCCCTGCTGTTCAGCGGCGGCGGCGATGGCGACGGCGATGTCGTTGATGCGGTCGATGCCGCCGGCCATGTCCGCCACCGCGGCCACGGCGGTACCGGTCGCTGCCTGCATGGCGGCGATCTGGGCGCCGATGCGGTCCGTGGCGGCCGCGGTCTGCGCGGCCAGGGCCTTCACCTCGCTCGCCACCACGGCGAAGCCCTTGCCGGCCTCCCCGGCGCGCGCCGCCTCGATCGTCGCATTCAGCGCGAGAAGGTTCGTCTGCCCCGCGATGCCGCTGATCAGGCGGACGATGTCGCCGATCTCCCCGGCCGCGGTGGACAGGCCCTTCACCGTCTCATCGGTGGCGCGGGCGCGGGCCACCGCGTCCTCGGCGGCCGAGGCCGCTTCCGAGATACGGCGCGCGATCTCGCTGGCGGTCGCGGTCAGTTCCTCCGTTGCGGCGGCGACGGCGTTGAGGTTGGTGGAACTGCGCGTGGCCTGGGTCACGGTCTCCGCCGCGCCGTCGCGGGTGCGCGTCGCGGCATCCGCCACCTGGCCCGCGACCGCCTGCATGTCGCTGGCGGCGGAGGAGAGGGAGTGCAGCACGGCGGAGATGGTGCCGCCGAAATCCTGCGTATGGCGTTCGATCGCCTGCGCGCGACGATCCCGCGCCTGCTGTTCCGCAAGCGCGGCCTTCTGCAGGTTGCGGTTCTCCAGCCCCTGGGCCCGGAAGGCGTCGAGCGCCCGGGCGAGGTCGCCGACCTCGTCCCGCCGCTCCGCACCCGGCGCGGCGACGGCCAGGTTGCCATCCGCCATGGCGATGGTCGCCTCCGTCACGGCGCGCAGCGGGCGCACGATGCCGCGCGCCACCAGCGTGGCGAGCAGCATGAGGATGATGGCGGCGGTGCCTTCCTCCATCGCCATCTGCAGCATGGCGGCCCGCGTCTCCGCTGCCAGGTCATCGACATAGACGCCGGAGCCGATCACCCAGCCCCAGGGCGCGAAGCCCGCGACGAAGGAGAATTTCTCGACCGCCGGATCACCATCCGCGGCCCCCGGCCGGGGCCAGTGGTAGCGCACCATGCCCGATCCCTGGCGCCGCACCGTATCGACGAAGGCGGTGAAGAGCGCGAGGCCCGTCGGGTCGCGGAAGCCAGAGAGGTCCTGCCCCTCCAGCGCCGGGCGGAAGGGGTGCATGACCATGCGGGGGGTCATGTCGTTGATCCAGACATACTCCTCGCCGCGGTAGCGGATGGCGCGCATCGCCTCCATGGCGCGGCCCTGGGCCGTGGCGCGGTCCATGCGCCCGGCCCGTTCCTCCGCCTCGAACCGCCGGGCGATGGAAAGCGCGCTGTCCACCACGGATTGCAGCAGCGCGATGCGGTCGCGTTCCAGCACATCGGCAACGAGGCGCGTGCCGGAGATGCCGACCAGCAGCAGCGCCACCAGGGCCAGGGCGGTGATGATGTGGATGCGCAGGGCGATGCGAAGGCGTGTCATGGAACCCCTGGGGAGCGGTTTCGAGCACTGGAAAACAAAGTATCGAACGTGCTGTTAACCACCGTCGCGATGCGTCGTGGATCTGACCCGCGCGCGGCAGGAGGCTCCCGATAAGAATTCGGCAATTCCGCTGAGGCAGAGTTTGCCGGGTCTGCTGCCCTACCGGCTCCGCCCACGCCTGCCGCGCCCTACGGAGTCCCGATGCCGCCCGCACCCTTGCCGCCCGATGAGGCGAAGCGCCTCCTGGCGCTCCGATCCTACGAGATCCTGGACACGGAGGCCGAGGAGGCCTTCGACCGGATCGTCACGCTGGCTGCCGACCTGACGGGCAATCCCATCGCGCTGGTCTCGCTGGTGGATGAGGCGCGGCAGTGGTTCAAGGCCGGTGTGGGCCTGCCGGTGCGGGAGACGCATCGCGACCACGCCTTCTGCGCCCATGCCATCCTGTCGCCGCGCGAGGCGATGGTCGTCACGGATGCCGTGCAGGACCCTCGTCTGTGCGACAATCCGCTCGTCACGGGCGAACCCGGGCTGCGGTCCTATCTCGGCGTGCCGCTGGTGGATTCGGATGGCTTCGCGCTGGGCACGCTCTGCGTCCTCGACACGGTGGCGAAGGCGCCGGGTGACGGGGCGGTGGCGTTGCTGCGCACCCTGGCGCAGGCGGTGGTCGCCAACCTCGAACTGCACCGCGCGCTGCGCCGGTCCGAAGCCATGGCCCTGACCGATGAGGTGACGGGCCTGCCCAACCGGCGCGGCATCGCCGCCACGCTCGGCCGCGCGATGCAGGAACGGCAGGCCGTGACCGTGATCGTCATCGACCTCGACCACTTCAAGGAGGCGAATGACTCCGCCGGCCACGCCGCCGGCGATGCCGTGCTGCGGGAAGTGGCGCAGCGGCTGCGGCAGGGCGTGCGGGGCGGCGATGTGGTGGGCCGCATCGGCGGCGACGAATTCGCCGTGCTGCTGATGGGCCTTGCGGATCGTGCCGCGGCGACGGAGGCCGTGCGGCGGCTGAGCGCCGTGCTGCACAAGCCCGTGGCGCATGCCGGCATGAGCCTGCGGCTCGGCGCCACCATCGGCGCGGCGATGGCCCCCGCCGATGCGGATGGCGCGGAGGCTGCGCTGCGCCTGGCCGATGAGGCGATGGTCCAGGCCAAGCGGCTGGGCCGCGGCGGCATCGGCTGGGCATGCCGCGCGGATGCGGAACGGGTCCATCGGGTCACCGCCATCATCCGCGCCTTCGATGCCGATCTCGGCGGCGCCACGGTGCTGTCCGGCGCCACCGTGCACCTGCAACCGATCCTGCGGCTGGATGGCACGCAGGCCACGGTGGCGGTGGAAGCGCTGGCCCGCTGGGCCGATCCGGAACTCGGCGCCGTGCCGCCGGCGCAACTCTTCCCCGCCATCGGCCCGGCCCGCGCCGCGCGGCTGGGGGAGGTGGTGCGCGACCAGGCGCTGGCGGCGATGGCGGTGCTGCGCGGCAGCGGCCTCACCGGCGCACGCCTCGCCATCAACCTTTCCGCGGCCGAGGTCGCGCGCGCCGACATCGTCGAGCACATCGTGGCGCAGGTGGAGCGCGGAGGCCTCGGCCTCGATGCGATCGAGGTCGAGATCACGGAGGAAGTGCTGCTGGATCGCGTCAGCAACCGCACGCTGGACCAGCTGGCGGCGCTGCGCGGCCGGGGGGCGAAGCTGGCGCTGGATGATTTCGGCACCGGCCATTCGGGCCTGGCGCAGCTGCTGCGCCTGCCGCTGGATGCGGTGAAGCTGGACAAGCGCTTCGTGCAGAAGCTCGGCACCGATCGCCGGGCGGAGGAGATCATCCGCGCCACCGTCTCCCTCGCCCATGGCCTCGGCATGGTGGTGGTGGCGGAGGGGGTGGAGACGGCGCAGCAGGCCGCCATGGCGACCGCCCTGGGCTGCGACCGCGCGCAGGGATACTTCTTCGCGGCTCCGATGGACCGCCAGGCGCTGTCCGCCTGGCTGATGGACCGCCAGCCCGATGCGCCCGGGGCGCCCGTGCCGCTGCGGCCGCGGGGACAGCGGGCGGCGGGGTGATCGCCCGCCGCCCCTGACGGATCAGCCCTTCGCGGCCAGCTTGTCCTGCGTCCTGGTGTCGAAGTCGCTGGCGTCGTGGCGTTCATGCAGCTGGCTGGAGGGTTCGCCCTGCACCCGGTTCACCATGCGGCCGCGCCGCACCGCCGGGCGTTCCAGCAGCTGGTCCGCCCAGCGCTGCACATGCTTGTAGCTGGCCACGTCCAGGAACTCCGCCGCGCCATAGAGCCACCCCTTCGCCAGCCCGCCATACCAGGGGAAGATGGCCATGTCGGCGATGGTGTAGTCAGGGCCTGCGATGTACTCGGATTCCGCCAGGCGGCGGTCCAGCACATCCAGCTGCCGCTTCGTCTCCATGGAGAAGCGGTCGATCGGATACTGCATCTTGCTCGGCGCATAGGCGTAGAAATGGCCGAAGCCGCCGCCGAGATAGGGCGCGCTGCCCATCTGCCAGAACAGCCAGGACAGGGTCTCGGCGCGCGCCGCACCGCCCGGTGGCAGGAAGGCGCCGAACTTCTCCGCGAGGTAGGTCAGGATCGCGCCTGATTCGAAGACGCGCACCGGCGTCGGACCGCTGCGGTCCATCAGCGCGGGAATCTTGGAGTTCGGGTTCACGGCCACGAAGCCGCTGCCGAACTGGTCACCCTCCCCGATCTTGATCAGCCAGGCATCGTATTCGGCGCCGCCATGGCCCGCGGCCAGCAGCTCCTCCAGCATGATCGTCACCTTCACGCCGTTCGGCGTGCCGAGCGAATAGAGCTGCAGCGGGTGCTTTCCGACCGGCAGTTCCTTGTCATGCGTCGGTCCGGCGATCGGCCGGTTGATGTTGGCGAAGCGGCCGCCATTGGCCTTGTCCCAGGTCCAGACCTTGGGGGGCGTGTACTCGTCGCTCATGCAGGAAACTCCCTATCCTTGCCCCCCATGTGAGGCCTTGCCGCGCCCAGCGGAAGGGGCATGTCAGCCATCGCTTCGCGTGGTCGCGCCGTGCCGTTATGCAGCATCATCGCCTCCCGCCCTCGCCTCAAGGATCACGCGTCATGCGATCCGTCCTCCCCTTCTTCTCCAGCGGCACGCGCCGCTTCGACAGCCTCTCGCCGCGGGAGATCCTCTCCCTCGCCATCGGGGCGGAGGAGGAGGACAGCGCCATCTACGCGCTCTATGCCAGCCGGCTGCGGGACGAATATCCGGCCTCGGCCGCGGTGTTCGAGGCGATGGCGGCGGAGGAGAACGAGCATCGCCGCCTTCTGATCGACCTCTACCGCGCGCGTTTCGGCGACCTGATCCTGCCCATCCGGCGGGAACACATCGCCGATTTCTACGTCCGCAAGCCGGTCTGGCTGGTCGAGAATCTCGGCCTGGACCGGATCCGGGAGGAGGTGCGCGCGATGGAGCAGCAGGCGCTCGCCTTCTATCGCGCCGCCGCCGCCCGCACGACGGATGCCGAGGTCCGCAAGCTGCTGGGCGACCTGGCGGCGGCGGAGGCGGTGCATGACGAGGACGCGGCCAGGCTCTCCGCCGATCTGCTGGGCGGCGACGCGGCGGAGAAGGAAGACGCGACTGCCAAGCGGCAATTCGTGCTGACCTGGGTGCAGCCGGGCCTGGCGGGGCTGATGGATGGCTCCGTCTCCACCCTGGCGCCGATCTTCGCCACCGCCTTCGCCACGCAGAACCCCTGGACCACCTTCCTGGTCGGCCTCTCCGCCTCGCTCGGCGCCGGCATCTCCATGGGCTTCACCGAAGCGGCGCATGACGATGGCAAGCTGTCCGGCCGCGGCGCGCCCTGGAAGCGGGGCATCGCCTCCGGCGTCATGACGGCGATCGGCGGGCTCGGCCATGCGTTGCCCTACCTGATCCCGCATTTCTGGACCGCGACGGCCATCGCGCTCGCCGTGGTGTTCCTCGAACTCTGGGCCATCGTCTGGATCCAGCACCGCTACATGGAGACGCCGATCGGACGCGCCATGTTCCAGATCCTGCTGGGCGGCGGCCTGGTGCTGGCGGCGGGTATCCTGATCGGGGGCGCGTGACCGTCATGCTTGGCGCCAACCGGGGCCTCTGCTAACTCGAAGTCCTGCCGTCACCGGCCTTGCGGGCGTGGCGAAATGGTAGACGCGACGGACTCAAAATCCGTTTCTGGCGACAGAGTGTCGGTTCGAGCCCGACCGCCCGCACCACCCCCTTTGTTCCTGCAGCCTGGACGCCGGCGCCGATCAAGGCGCCATGCGCTCGCGGTTTCGTGTGGACGGGGTCAAGTTTTCGTGTATTGTAGGCAAAGAGCGGTGCAGCTGAGGGCGCCGCCCCCCCTGAAACCGGCTTCGAGATCGGGCCTCCGTCCCATGAAGAACGCCTTTGCCACCCGCATCCGCCCCGCGAGCGCGGCCCTCGCCATTGCCATCATCTGGCTGTTGATCGTTCAGTTCGTCGCTGTTCTGGCCTGGGATGCGGAGTTGCTGACGCGCAAGGCCGCACTGCTGCACTGGCTGTTCGTGGGCGTGCTGCCGCCGGCGCTCGCCCTGTGGCAGACAAAGCTTCCCGAAGCCGCCTGAGGCGCTGCCGCCACCTCCTCACAACGCCGTGGGGGGTAGCAAACCGGATAGGTTCTGCGGGGTTGCCCCACCGCAATGGACCTTCCCCCGACCGCGCCCGAACCCATGGCGCTCTTCCTCGATTTCGATGGCACGCTGGTGGATATCGCCGAGCGACCCGAAGCCATCGATGTGCCGCCGGGTCTGCCGGCGCTTCTCATGCGGCTTTCAGCGCGGCTGGATGGCGCGCTGGCCGTCGTCTCCGGCCGGCCGATCCCACAGCTGGATGAGCATCTGCCGGTGCCGATCGCCAAGGTAGGCGACCATGGCGGGTCGCTCCGCGTCGATCCCGCAGGGCCGGTGGAGGGCCCACCGCTGGCCAGCCCCCCGGCCTCCTGGCTCGCCCGTGCCCGGCTGCTGGCGGATACCTTTCCCGGTGCCTTCATCGAGGTGAAGGACCACGGCTTCGTCCTCCACTACCGCCAGGCGCCGGAGGCAGCGGGCATGGCCCAGGGCCTTCTGGAAGCGATGGTCGCGGAGGCGCCCGACCATTTCACCCTGATGCCCGCCCGCATGGCATGGGAGGTGACGCCGCGCGCCGTATCGAAGGGCACGGCCGTGGCCGCGCTGCTGGCGCGCGCGCCCTTCGCGGGCCGGGTGCCGGTGTTCATCGGCGACGACGTGACGGATGAGGCCGGGATGGCCGCGGCGCGCGCCGCGGGCGGGCTCGGGCTGCGGTTGCAGGACAGTTTCGGCACGCCATCGGCCCTTCGCGCCTGGCTCGCCGCCTTGGCGGAGCCGAGTGACACCCCATGAGTCGTCTCGTCATCGTTGCCAACCGGGTGCCCGACCCGAAGGAGCAGGGCGCCGTCGCGGGCGGCCTCGCCGTGGCGCTGAAGGATGCGCTGGCGAAGCGGGACGCCATGTGGTTCGGCTGGTCCGGCAAGACGGCGCCGGAGACGGCCACCACGCCGGTGGAAGCGCGCGTCGGCCAGACCGCCTATGCGCGGCTCGATCTCGGCCAGGACGACTACCGCCACTACTACCAGGGTTTCTCGAATGCCGCCTTGTGGCCGGTGCTGCATTACCGGCTGGGCGTGGCGCGGTTCGACCGGCTCGACTGGATCGGCTACCAGCGCGTCAATGCCGCCTTCGCCGCGGCGCTGGCGCCGCTGCTGCGGCCGGACGACACCATCTGGATCCACGACTTCCACCTGTTCCTGATGGCGAAGGAGTTGCGCGCGCTGGGCTGCAAGCAGCGCATCGGCTTCTTCCTGCACGTGCCCTTCCCGCCGCGTGCCGTCTTCACCGGCCTGCCGCATGCGCATGACGTGCTGGCGGCGATGGATGCGATCGATGCGATCGGCATGCAGACGGAAGACGATGCCGAGAACCTGCGCGGCGCGCTGATCTCCCACGGCCATGCGGGGGCCGCGATGCGCGTCGGCGCCTTCCCCATCGGCATCGATGCCACGGGCTTCGCCAACCTCGCCTCGCGCCAGGCGACGCAGAAGGAGGTGACGCGCCTGCGTGATTCGCTGGCGGGACGGTCGCTCGCCATCGGCGTCGATCGCCTGGACTACACCAAGGGCCTGCCACAGCGCATCGCGGGCTTCGGCGCGCTGCTCAGCCGCTTCCCGAAGCACCGCGGCAAGATCACCTTCCTCCAGGTGGCGCCGGTCAGCCGCGGCGACGTGGCGCAATACCGCGCGCTGCGACGCGAACTCGATGAGAGCGTGGGCCGCATCAACGGCCAGATGGCGGAGCCCGACTGGGCGCCGATCCGCTACATCACCCGCGCGGTGGCGCGGCCGACGCTGGCGGGCTTCATGCGCATGGCGCGGATCGGCATCGTGACGCCGCTGCGCGACGGCATGAACCTGGTCGCCAAGGAATTCGTGGCGGCGCAGGATGCGGATGATCCCGGTGTCCTCGTCCTCTCCCGCTTCGCCGGCGCGGCGCAGGAGATGGAAGGCGCGCTGCTGGTCAACCCGCTCGATCCCGATGACATCGCGGAGGCGCTGGACGTCGCGATGGACATGCCGGCGGATGAGCGGCTGGATCGCTGGGCGCGCATGGCCGCGATCGTGCGCGCCAATACCGCCGCTGTCTGGTGCCGCCGCTTCCTCGCGGCGCTGGAAGGTGTCGAAGACGTGGCGGAAGCGGGGCGCGCCGGTGGCGCGCGCGTGAAGCGTCCGCGCAAGGCCAAGGCGGGGTGAGGGGCGGCGGGGGCGAAAGCCCCGCCGCCGCCCTGTCAGAACACGAAGCGCGCGCCGACCAGCAGGCTGCGGCCCGGTGTGGCAAAGCCGTTCGCCGGCTCGTAGCGGCTGTTGGTGAGGTTGCGGCCCTCCGCGAAGGCCGTGATCCCCTCCATCACCCGGTAGCTGCCGGTCAGGTTCGCGACCGTGCCAGCCTTGTTGTAGGTCAGCCCGCCGATGAAGGCGCCGCTGTTGCTGTAGGCCGCCGTCTCGGGCGAGGGGCCGGTGAACAGCACCTCCGGCGCGATGGTCAGGCGATCCGTCGGCGAGACACGGGCGCTGACGGCGACGACGTTCTTCGGCCGACGCGCGAGCGGCGCGCCCGTCACCTCGTCCCGCGTCTCCGTCGCCGTCCAGGCCACGCGGCCATCCAGCCAGGGCGCCGGGCGCATCGTCACGCCCACTTCCACGCCGCGCGACATGGCGCGCTCCACATTCGCCAGGCTGGTGAAGGTGGCGTTGAAGTTGATGAGGTTGCGGTACTGCGTGTCGAAATAGGTGACGTTGACCGTCGCCCCATCCTCCCGCCCGAAGAGGCCGAGATCCGTCTCCACCCCCGCTTCCCAGGAGAAGGAGGTTTCGGGCCGCAGGTCCGGATTGCCCTGGAAGGTCGTGCCGATGCGCCCGAAGCGCTGGTAGAGGGAGGGGGCCTTGAAGGCCGTGCCCGCCGCCAGGATCAGGCGCGAATTCGCCTCCGGCACCTGCAGCACCGCGCCGGTGCGCCAGGACAGGAAGCCGTCATAGTCATCCGCCAGGTCCTGCCGCAGCCCGGCGGAGAGGTCGAGCCTGCCGCCCACCTGGCCCTGGACGCCCGCATGCAGCGCGGTGGAGCGTGCGGTCGCGTTGGTGGTGGTGCGGAAACTCGGCGATCCCGATTGCTGGTCCACCGCCTCCCGCTCATGCGTCACGCCGAAGGCCAGCGCCGATTGCGCGAAGGGCCCGACATCGCCGAGGCGGACGCGGTTGCCCCAGTCGAAGACCTGGCGTTCGCCGCGATAGAGGTCGTCCGTGCTGGCGCTGCTGCGGGCATCGGGCAGGTTGAGGTAGCGGCGGCGATCCTCCGTCAGCGCCAGGCGGAGCCCGGTGGTCCAGGCGCCGTCGAGCAGCGCCGTCTCGCCGCGCAGCTGCCCGTACCAGCGGCGGTCATTGCCGGTGTAGTTCGGGTCGTCATTCGGGATGTTGTCGAGTTCGCTGCGGTTCTCGCGCCAGCGCACCAGGCCTTCCAGGCGGGTGCCTGCGGCGGGGTTCCAGCCGAAGCGCGCGGTGCCGGCAGCACCGCGGAAATCCTCGGTCTCCCGCGTGTCGCGATTGAACCGGCGGGCGGTGGCGTCGCTGCCCTGGGTGGTCAGGCCCTGGCCGGCCACCATGTAGTCCCAGGCCGGCATGCTGCCCATGACGCCGAGCGTGCCGCGCGCCGTGCCCTGGCTGCCGCCGGCGATCTCCCCGAAGGCCTGCATCGGCGTATTGGCCGGCGCCCGGCGGCTGATGAGGTTGATGACGCCGCTGATGGCGCCGGATCCGTAGAGGGAGGAGCCGGGGCCGCGCACCACCTCGATCCGCTCGATGTCACCCAGCAGCTCGTTGCCGAAGTTGAAGGCACCGTTGGGCTCCGACGGGTCGTTCACCGGCACGCCGTCCAGCAGCACCAGCACGTGGCGGGAGGCGCCGCCGCGGATGAAGGCGCTGGCCTGCTGGCCGATGCCGCCGATCTGCACCAGGCGCAGGCCCGGCACCGTCGCCAGCGCCTCCGCCAGGGTCTGGTAGCCGCGTTCCTCGATATCCGCCCGCGTGATGACGGTGACGGCGGCGGGCACGCGTTCCGCGGGCGTCGGGATGCGGGTCGCCGTGACGATCGTCTCCGGCAGCACGGTGGTGGCGGGGGATGGTGTCTGCGCGAGCGCAGGCAGGGTGAGGCCGAGCACCAGCGGTGCGGCCAGGTGGTTCAGATAGCTTCGCATCGGGTCCCTCCGAGCGACTGGACGACATGCCCGCACGCCCCTGCCGGGGCGCGCTGGCGGTTGGCGTCGTCGCCGCAGGCGGAAACGAGCGGCGGCGGGCCGAAGCGGGCCCGTTGCCTGTCGTTCCGTTGCGCCGGTGCACCCCGCCCGGCACGCGCGTGACGTCTCTGCGCCGGCCGGTCTCCTGGCTCACGGAGTGCCGGGGGAATGAAATCCCCGGTGCCCCCGCCGCCTTCTCAGGCCCGATGGACCCAATGGCGTCTGGCAGGGGCGCTCCGCCTACAGTTGCGGGGGCAGCCGCGGACTGGGCCGGCACCCCGCTTGCGCCGGGGCCGGCCTTCGCGCGTTCCCGTTTCAGCCCTTGCGGGCCACCGGCGCATGGGCGGAGGCTAGCACCGCCCGCGAAGCCGGGACAATCGGGCGGGCTTCAGAAGATCCAGCCTGCTGCCTTGATGGCGAACCACACCATGGCGCCGAGCACCACGGTCGCAAAGACGCAGCCCGCGATGGTCAGCACCATGCCCCAGCCCGTGACCTTGCTGTCATGCTCGATCAGGCCGAGCGCCATGACGATGTTGCCGAAGGCCGGCGGTCCGTTGGTGCCGGGCCCCGGCAGGATCAGCATGATGGCGACATAGGCCGTCAGCCAGCCGATGATGCGTTCGCCGAGCGGGCTGGTGAAGAAGCCGGGGCGTGGCCTGACATAGCGCTCGATCCGCCCGAGCCCCTTGGAGGAGGCGGAAGCCAGGCGGAGCAGGTCCGACCGCTTGATGGTCTGCCGCGCCAGGATGCCCGGCAGCTTAGGCACCCGCAGCCCGAGCCCCATCTGCACGCCCAGGATCAGCAGCGGCGTGCCGAAGACGCTGGCCATGCCGGGCAGCAGCCCCGGCAGCAGCAGCAGCAGCAGCAGCATGCCAAAGGCGCGGTCGCCGAAGGCGGTCGCCATCTCGCCGAGGCTGATCCGCTCCCCCGGGAAGGCCGCCGCGACCTCCGCCACGATGCGGGAGATCGGCGCGCTGTCGGCCGTGGAAGGGGCCTCCTCGGTCGTCATGGGGCGGGCATCCGGGCAGGGACGGCGGCGTGGTGGGGACCGCCGGTCGCGATGGGGGTCATGGCGATCCGATCAGGTGGTTGAAGGTAGCCAGCAGGGCCAAGCCGATGCTGGCGAGGATGGTGAGGCTGAGCGCCGCGGCCAGCAGGCCGAGCACCGCGCCGAGCGCAATGGTGACGCTGTCGTTCTCCACCACGCCGATGGCCATGATGAGGCAGGCGAGGGCCGGCGGGGCGTTGGTGAAGGGCGTCGGCAGGATGACGACGAGACCGAGCAGCAGCACCCAGAGCCCCACCACCCGTTCCCCGGTCGCGCTGGTCAGGGCGGAGGGCCGGGGATGCGCCATGCGTTCCACCCTCAGCAGCCAGGGCATGGCGCGCGTCGTCGCCCGGCGCAGCGTGTCCCGCCGCAGGCGTCGTCCCGCGATGAACCGCGGCAATGTGGGCCCCGGCCGGCCCGCGGCCAGTTGCGCCGCCACCAGCATCATCGGCAGCCCCGCCACGGTGCTGAGGCCCGGCAGGTAGAAGGGCAGCAGGTTCGGCAGGGCGAAGAGGACGATCAGCACGCCGAAGCCGCGCTGCCCCAGCGCGGTGGCGAGGTCGCCCAGCGTCAGCGTCGCCGTCGGCCAGTCCCGGGCAAGCCGATCGAGCAGGACGGAAACCGGCGCGCCGGGCGGGGCCCCCGGCGCTGCGCCCTGGTGGTGGTCGATGACGTGGCAACTCCTCTCCGGACCCGAAACCTCAGGCTCTTGCGGCCTTCCCTGTCGAGGCTCCGGTTAGCATGCCGGGCGGGGCGCTGACAGCGCCGGAAAGGCCCCCGCTAGGTGCCCGTGAAGCGCGGCCGGCGTTTCTCCATGAAGGCGCGCCGGCCCTCCCGGTAGTCGGCGCTGTCGAAGCAGGCGGCGAAGGCGGCCTGCACCGCCGCCATGTCCCGCGCGGCCGGGTCCTGCACCGCGGCCGCGACGGAGAGCTTGGCGGAGCGGATGGTGAGCGGCGCGTTGCCGGCGATGGTCGCCGCCAGCTTCGCCACCGTGCTGTCCAGCAATTCCACCGGCACCACGTCATTCACCAGGCCGATCCGCTCCGCCTCCCAGGCATCGATCCGCTCACCGGTGAAGAGCAGCATGCGCGCATGCGCCGGGCCGACCAGGCTGGTCAGCGTCTGCACCGTGGGGAAGCCATAGGCCAGGCCGAGCTTCGCCGCGGGAATCCCGAAGCTCGCATCCTCCGCCGCGATGCGGAGATCGGCGCTCATCGCCAGGCCCAGCCCGCCGCCCAGGCAGAAGCCCCTGATCTTGGCGATGACGGGTTTCGGGAAGCTGGCCAGCGCCGCCCGCCCGGCGGCGGTCAGGCGTTCATAGGCCTGCTGCGCCTCCGCATCGCTGCGCTGGGCCTCGAACTGGCTGATATCGGCGCCGGAGACGAAGGCCTTGTCGCCCGCGCCCTCCAGCACGACGACGCGCACCTCCGGATCGGCCGCGAAGCCCTCCAGCGCCTGGGCCAGCCCCTCCCACATCGGGATGGACATGGCGTTGCGCTTCTCGGGCTGGTTGAACACCACGCGGCCGACACCGCCATGGGTGTCGGCCAGGATCTTCGACCCCGCGAATTCGCGGCGCGTCGGCGCTTCGGCCATCGATGACTCTCCCGGTTCTATGCCGATCACATGACATCGGATCGGCATTCTGTCCCGGGATGTGCAACAAAAGTTTATTCCGGTTGAAAATTCGCGATCCGGAGCAATTCCGCGTTGCGGGCCACATCCGCCGCGATGAAGCGCTCGGCCTCCGCCACCGTTTCCGCCAGCGGTTCGAAGCCGAGGCCGGTCAGGCGTTCCACCACCGCGGGCTCCCGCATCCCCTCGACCAGCGCGGCGTTCATGCGTGCCACCAGCTCCGCCGGCACGGCGCGGGCGGCCCAGACACCGTACCAGGAGAAGAACTCGAAGCCCGGCAGGCCGGCTTCCGACATGGTGGGCAGTTCCGGCGCCAGCGGCGTGCGGCTGGCGGTGGCGATGCCGAGGCCGCGCAACTGCCCGCCGCGGATCATCGGCAGGGTGGCCAGCACCGGGTCGAACATCAGGTGGGCATTGCCCGCCGCCACGTCGGTCAGCGCCGGCGCGGTGCCGCGATAGCCCACGATCTCGATATTCGCGCCGGTGACGCGGTTGAACTCGATGGTGCCGAGATGGCCTGCGGAGCCGAGCGAGGAGGTGGCGAAGGACCATTGCGCAGGGTTGCGCTTCGCGGCCTCCACGATCTCCGGGATCGTCCGCTGCGGACGGGACGGGGACATGACCAGCACCAGCGGCCCACGGGCGGTGCGCGCCACGGGGACGAAATCCGCCACGGGATCGTAGGGCACGTTGCGCATGACATGGCGCGCCATGACGTGGATCGAGGCCGAGCCGAGGATCGTGTAGCCATCCGCCGGGGATTGCAGCATGGCCGTGCTGCCGACCTGGCCGTTGGCGCCGGAGCGGTTCTCCACCACCACGGAAACGCCCAGCTTCTCTCCGATCTTCTGCGCGGCGAGGCGGGACATGGCGTCCGTTGCGCCGCCGGGGGGATAGGGGACGATCATGCGGATGTTGCGGTTGGGCCAGGCGCCCTGGGCGTGGACCGCCGGTGCGGCCATGGGAGCGGCCAAGAGGCCGCTGGTTGCCATCAGGATGCCACGCCTGCCGATCATTGCCCTGTTCCCTGTTCCCGGTGCGGGCGCAGTCTGGCACCCGTGAAGCGGGCGCGCAAACCGGTCGTGGATCAGGCAGGAAGCACCCATGGATAGCGTGGATATCGCCCTCTGCCTGGCCATGGACGTCTCCGCCAGCGTCAGCTTCGAGGAGTTCGCGCTGATGGCCGGCGGCACCGCGGCAGCCTTCCGCGACGCCTCCGTGCTGGCCGCCGCCACCGGCGGGCCCCGCCGCGCGGCGGCCGTGGCGCTGCTGCTGTGGTCCGGCACCGGCCAGCAGGATCTCGCCATCGGCTGGACCCGCATCGCCGATCCCGCGGGGGCGGAGGCGCTGGCCGAGGCGATCGAGAATGCCCCCCGCCTGCCGCGCCCCGGCGCCACCGCGCTGGGGGAAGGGATGGCCGCGGGCCTCGCGACCCTGGCGCGCTGCCCGGCGGAGGCCACGCGCACCGTCATGGACGTGTCCGGCGATGGCCGCCACAACCAGGGGCGGGACCCGGCGCCGGTGCGGGATCTGGCCGTGGCGGCCGGCATCACCATCAACGGCCTGGCGATCCTGAACGAGGAGCCGGATCTGCTGGACCATTACGAGGCCGAGGTCATCGGCGGCCCCGGCGCCTTCGCCATGGAATGCGCCGACTACATCGACTTCGCCGACGCCATCCTGCGGAAGCTGCGCCGGGAACTCGGCGGGGGAAGCCTTGTGGTCTGACCCCCGCCGGGCCTAAGCCCGCGGCACGAAGAACGCCCCACGGACCCGCATCATGCTCCTGCTCATTCCCGGCCCCGTCCAGACCCGCCCCGAGGTCCGCGCCTGCATGGCGGAGGACATCGCCCCCTGGGACGAGGATTTCCGCGATGAATACGCCGCCATGCGGCCGCGCATCGTGGCGATCGCCGGGGGCGATTGGGGCGAGCATGTCTCCCTGCCCCTGCCGGGCTGCGGGCACATGATCATCGAATCCGCGATCCGGACCTTCGTCCCGCCGGGTGGCACGCTGATGGTGGTGCAGAATGGCGGATACGCCGACCGCCTGGTTCGGCTGGCCGGGGAAGCCGGGCGCAAGGTCGTCTCCCTGCACGGCCCCGACAACCGTCCCATGGAGCCCGAGCGCCTGGCCGAGGCTCTGGCCGAGCATCCGGAATGCAGCCATGTCGCGCTGGTGGTGAGCGAAACGGGCACGGGCATCGTGAACGATCCCAACGTGCTCGGCCCCGTCATCGCGGCCGCTGGCCGGCGCATGATCTGCGACGCCGTTTCCGGCTTCGGTGCGCTGCCCTTCCGCATCGCCGACCATCCCGAATGCGACGTGGTCGTCTTCACCTCCAACAAGTGCCTCGAAGGCATGCCGGGCTTCGGCTTCGCCGTGGCGCCGGTGGCGCGGCTGGAGGAATGCCGTGGCAATGCCGGCTCCTGGGTCATGGACCTGGTCGATGTGCATGACCATGCGCTGCGCAACGGCTGGGGCAGCTTCCGCTTCACCCCCGCCGTGCAGGCGCTGCGCGCCTTCGGCAAGGCGATGGAGATCTACGAGGCCGAGGGCGGGCAGGCAGGCCGGCTGGCGCGCTACAGCCGCAACAGCAAGGTGATGCGCGAAGGCCTGCAGGCGCTGGGCTTCACCCCCTATGTCGCGCCGGAACACCAGGGGCCGATCATCGTCAACGTCTTCCAGCCCGTGGACCCGAACTGGAATTTCGCCACCTTCCGGACCGCGATGAAGACCAAGGGCGTCATCCTGTCCGACTTCTACACGACGAAGGTGCCGACCATGCGCTTCGGCTGCATCGGCGCGATCGACGAATCGGATATCCGCGCCGCGCTGGCCAAGGTGGCGGAGGTGCTGGAGGAGATGGGGGTGGGGAAGCGCGCCGCGGCGTAGCCCGCCCGGGGTTGCAGCCCCGTCTTTTGCTGCCGCATAGTCCCGGGGCTTCGATCCAAGGATGGCTCCCATGCGGCGACGTTCGGTACTCGGTGCGGGTCTTGGCGCGGCGGCGCTGCCGCTGGCAGGCGCCAGGGCCCAGCAGCGCTTCGCGGGGCGGGAAGTCGTGGCGACGGCCTTTGGCGGGCCGAGCCAGGACATGCTCCAGCGCATGGTCTTCGACCGCGTGCAGCGGGAGACCGGCGCGCGCGGCACGCAGACGCCACTGCTCTCCGCCAATGCCTTCGCCCGCATGCGGGCGGAGGCGCAGGCGCCGCAGATCGACCTCTTCATGTTCAGCGGCGGCCAGCATGTGCAGGCCAAGGCGGATGGGCTGACGCAGGCCCTGCCGGCGCAGCCCCACTTCGCCAATGTGCCCGCCAACCTGAAGGACCCCGAGGGCCACTGGATCGCCTGGGGCCTGGTGACGGAAGGCATCCTCTACCGCCCCGACAAGGTGCCGAACCCGCCGAAGAGCTACCGCGACTTCTTCCGCCCGGAATTCGCCGGCCACATCGCCTTCCCGCATATCACCAACGGCTACGGCACCGATTTCCTGGTGATGCTGGCCCGCGCGCATGGCGGCGATGAGCGCAACATCAACCCGGGCTTCGATGCGCTGAAGCGCATCGCGCCGCGCGCCAACATCTTCCGCTCGGCGGCGGAGGTGCAGACGCTCTTCGCCTCCGGCGACATCTGGATCATGCCCTATGACGGGGCGTCCGCCATGCGCAGCACCAATATGGGCATCCCCGTCGCCTATGCGGTGCCGGAGGAGGGCGCGCCCTATGTCCTGCTGGTGGGCTGCGTCGCGCGGCGCAGCCGCAACGCCGACATCGCCGCCGCGATCCTGAACGGGCACCTGGAGCCCGAGGTGCAGGCCGCCATCGCCAAGGATGTCGGCTGGGCGCCGGTCAACACCGCGACGCAACTGCCGGCCGATGTCGCGCCCTTCATGGCGCCGACGGACAAGCTGGCGCATCTCGACCGCGACGTGATCAACGCCAGCCGCCCCGCCTGGACCGACCGCTTCAACCGGGAGATCAGCCGGTAGCATCGATGCACGCTTCCGCCCGGCGGGGGCTCGTCGCCGCCGGGCTGCTGGCCCCGGCGGCGCTGGTCTTCGCGCTGCTCTTCATCTGGCCGCAGCTCGGCCTCTTCCTGCAATCCATGCCGCCGGGCGCGCCGCTGGCGCAGTACGAACGCTTCCTCGGCGACAGCTATTATCTCGGCGTGCTGGGCAACAGCCTGCTGCTGGGCCTCTGCGTCACGCTGGTGACGCTGGTGCTGGGCTTTCCGCTCGCCTTCCTGCTGGCGCGGGCGGAGACGCGCTGGGCGGGGCTGCTGCTGCTGCTGACCAGCTTTCCGCTCTGGGTCAGCGCCGTCGTGCGCAGCTTCGCCTGGATGGTGCTGTTCTTCCGCAACGGCGTGGCCAGCCGCCTGCTGCAATCGACGGGGCTGGTCGAATCCAACTTCCAGCTCATCGGCACCTTCGCCGGCGTCGTCATAGCGCTGGCGCAGGTGCTGCTGCCCATCATGATCGTGACGCTCTACGCCGTGATCCGCGGCATCGACCGGGATCTGGAACATGCGGCGATGAGCCTCGGCGCCTCGCCCGTGGTCGCGCTGTGGCTGGTGACGATCAGGCTGGCGCGGGGCGGCATCCTGGCGGGGTCGCTGCTGGTCTTCTCGCTCTCCGTCAGTGCCTTCGCGACGCCGTCGCTGGTGGGCGGCGCGCGGGCGCATTTCATGGCGGTGACGATCTACGAACAGACGCTGGAACTGCTGGACTGGCCCTTCTCTGCCGCCATCGCGGCTATCCTGCTGGCCATCTCCATCAGCGTGGCACTGACCTATGGCAGGCTGCTGGGCGATGCGAAGGAGCAGGCGCGATGATCTCGCTCCGCAGCCCCTTCGGCTGGGTGCTCCGCCTGATGGCGGTGCTGACCTTCATCTATCTGCTCGGGCCGCTCTTCGTCATCGTCGCGGCGTCCTTCAGCGATACGGGCTACCTCGCCTTCCCGCCGCAGGGCTTGTCGCTGCGCTGGTATCGCCAGGCGCTGGGCGATGTGCGCTACCTCAACGGCTTCTTCGTCAGCCTGCGCCTGGCGGGCACGGTCGCCGTGCTGTCGCTGCTGATCGGCACGGCGGCGGCGGTGGCCCTCACTCGCTTCCGCTTCCCCGGCCGCGCGCTGCTGGAGGCGATCTTCCTCTCGCCGCTCGTGCTGCCCGGCCTGGTGCTGGCGGTGGCGCTGACGCTGTTCTACGCGGCACATCCCGTGGCGCCGCCCGGCCTGCCGAGGCTCGTCATCTCCCATCTGCTGGTCGGCGTGCCGCTGGTGCTGCGCGTCATGCTGCCGGTGCTGAAGCGCGTCGACCCCGCGCTGGAGGAGGCGGCGCAGAATCTCGGCGCCTCCCCGCTGCATGCCTTCTTCCTGGTGACGCTGCCGGCGCTGAAGCCGGGGTTGTTCGCCGCCGCGGCGCTCGCCTTCATCTTCTCCTTCGACGAGGTGGAGATGGCGCTCTTCCTCGGCTCCGCCCGCGATGCGCCGCTGACCGTCGTGCTCTACGGCGCCGCGCAGATGCAGATGGACCCGACCGTCGCCGCCGTCTCCGCCATGCTCATCCTGCTCGCCCTGATCCTGATGGTGGCACAACAGGCCTATGCAAACCGATGAGTGAGAGAGTCTTGCCAAGTGCCGTGCTCGCGCACGGCACCCCTCAGACGCCGGGCGACCGCATCCGCGGCCTTGGCTTCGCGGCATGCGCCGCGGGCCGCCTTCGCGGCCTCGGCCGGCTACGCCGGCCGCAGGGTGCATCAGCGTGACAACAGCCTCGCCCGAACTGGTCCTGGAGGGCCTGGCCCGCCGCTACGGCAATACGACCGCCGTGGAGCGCATGGACCTCGCCGTGAAGCCGGGCGAGCTGGTCGCACTGCTCGGGCCCTCTGGCTGCGGGAAGACGACCACGCTGCGCATGGTGGCGGGCTTCGTGGAGCCGAGCGAAGGCCGCATCCTGCTGCGGGGCCGCGACATCACGACGATGCCGCCCCACAGGCGCGACACCGGCATGGTGTTCCAGTCCTACGCGCTGTTCCCGCATCTGACGGTCGCCGAGAACATCGCCTTCGGCCTGCAGCGCCGCGGCGTGCCCAAGCCCGAGGCCGCGGAGCGCGTGGCGCGCATGGTGGCCCTGCTGCAACTCCAGGGGCTGGAGAAGCGCCTGCCGAAGCAACTCTCGGGCGGGCAGCAGCAGCGCGTCGCGGTCGGCCGGGCGCTGGTCATCAACCCCGCCGTCGTCCTGCTGGACGAGCCCTTCAGCAATCTCGACGCCCTGCTGCGGGAGGGCACGCGAATCGAGCTGCGGCGGCTCCAGACCGAGCTCGGCCTGACGACCCTCTTCGTCACGCATGACCAGGCGGAGGCGATGGCGATCTCCGACCGCATCGCGGTCATGAACAAGGGCCGCCTCGAACAGCTCGGCACGCCGCGGGAGGTCTATGACCGCCCCGCCACCCGCTTCGTCGCCAGCTTCATCGGCCGCGCCAATCTTTTCGTCAGTGCCGATGGCCGCACCAGCGAGGACGGCATCGCGCTCGACATCCCCACCCCCGGCACCTGGCTGCTGCGGCCGGAGAAGGTGACGCTGGACCAGGCCCCCGCCACGGGCCCCAACAGCGTGGCCGGGACCGTCGAGGTCGTGAGCTTCCTCGGCACCGGCGCGCAGGCCGTGCTGCGCCTGCCCGGCGGCCGCGCCCTGCTCATCGAAGGCCCCGCATCGCTCGCCGATCTCCGCCCCGGCGCCTCCGCCACGGCGCGCTGGACCCCCCAAGACCTGACCCTGATCCCGGGAGAACATTGATGCGCTTCGGCACCGCGGAGGCCGCGCCCGGCGAACTCGCCACGGGCGTGATCGAGCTCGGCCACGACAATATCCTGCCGCTGGTCTCCCCCGTCATGCTGGCGCGCGGCGCGCTGCCGGGGCCGCGGCTGTTCATCCAATGCCTGATCCATGGCGGCGAGAATGTGGGCCCCATCGCGGCGGCGCGCTTCATCCGCTCGCTTGACCTGAAAACGTTCAAGGGCAGCATCGCCGCTCTGCTGGTGGCGAATCCGCTCGGCCAGCGCGCGCATAGCCGGCTGACGCCGCAGGACGGCACCAACCTCAACCGCATCTTCCCCGGCAGCCCCACGGGCAGCGTCGGCGAACAGATGGTGGACCGGCTGCTGGCCATCGCGGGCGAGCATGGCGGGGATACGATCCTCGACCTGCATAGCGGCGGCGAACTGACCATCACCGCCTTCTACGTCATCTATGACGACAAGTTCGACGGACCGCAGCAGCGCGCCTCCAAGGCGCTCGCGGCGCAGGTGGGCAGCCGCTACCAGTGGGGCGCGTCGGAGGGCTGGATGGATGGCACCTACCTCGCCCATGTCAGCCGCACGCATCGCAAGACCGCGCTGATCATCGAAAGCGGCGGCGGCGCGCGGGTGCGGGAGGAGGACCTCGCGAATTTCTCCACCGCGCTGAACGGCGCCGCCCGCGCGATGGGCATGATCCCGGGCGATCCGCCCGTCGCCACCGATATCCGCCGCGGCGGCAACGCCGTGCATGTGAAGTGCACCAGGGGCGGCTACTGGGAGTGCCTGGTGGAGCCTGGCCAGGACATGGTGGCGGGCCAGGTGATGGGGCGGATGGTGGACCTCTACGGCCAGGTGGTGGAGGAGATAAGCTGCCCCACCGGCCAGGCCTGGGTCGGCTCCATCCGCCGCCCCTGGATGCCCCTCTACAGCGGCGACCAGGTGGTGGAGGTGGTGGAGCGCCTCTGACTCGAAAAGCCCTCTCCCCCAGCGGGGGAGAGGGTTGGGTGAGGGGGGTTACTCCTCCCGCCTGATCTCCAGCATCTTCGCGCCGCGCAGCCGGATGTCGGCGCATTCCTTCGCGAAGGCGGGAAGATCCTCCGCCACCATGCGGCCGAACATCGTCACCGGCGTCCAGCCCAGCGGGCCGAAGACGCGGCCGCCATCGCCGTAGAACATGCCGATCTCCCAGAACTCGTCGGCCAGGCCCTTCATCATGTTCGGCGCCTGGTAGAACCACAGCACGTCGCCCGGCGTCGGGATCACGGTCTGGTTCTCCGGCGGCAGGCTCCTCGGGTCGAAAGTCTGGTTCTCCGGCGGCAGGCCGATCATGATCTCCGGCCCCGCGAACATCGCGTGGAAGCTCAGCTGCCGGACCGGCGTGGCGAGTGCGCCCCAGATGGCATCGACGGTGCGGGCGGCGAGCGTCTCATGCAACTCGACCCGGCCGGAGACCCCGGCATCGACGAAGGTGAAGCGCAGCTGGCGGGGCATCATTCTCTCCTGATTCCGAAGGCGCTCAGGATCGGCCCTGACCTGCCCGCCGGTCAATCGCGGGCTGCGCGAAACCATCCGCGCCGGCTCAGCGAAGCGTGGTCCAGGCCCCACCCCGAGGCAGGACCATGGACCTCCGCGAGATGCGGTATTTCGTCGCCGTCTGCGAGACGCTGAACTTCACCCGCGCCGCGGAGCAATGCGGCGTGACGCAACCCACGCTGACCCGCGGCATCCAGAAGCTGGAGGCGGAGCTCGGCGCGCCGCTCTTCGCGCGCGAACGTGGCCATACGCATCTCACCTCGCTCGGCCGGCTGGTGCAGCCGCGGATCGAGGACATCGTCGCGCGCAGCGCCCATGTGCGGAAGCAGGCCAGCCTGCATCTCCGCCTGCAGGGGGCGGAGCTGCGCCTTGGCGTCATGTGCTCGATCGGCCCCGCGCGCTTCAGCCGCTTCCTGCAGGGCTTCCGCGCCTGCCGTCCTGGCATCGACCTCTCGCTGGTGGATGCGACGCCGCCGCGCCTGTCGGAGATGCTGCTGGATGGCGACCTCGACGCCGCGCTGATGCCGGAGCCCGAGGAGTATGCGGAGCGGCTGAAGGTCGAGCCGCTCTATGCCGAGCGCTACGTCGTCGCCTGCGCGCCGGGCCATCCCTTCGCGGCGCGGGAGACCATCCGCATGCGCGACATGGACGGCCAGCCCTACCTGTCGCGCCTCAATTGCGAGCATCGGGAGGTGCTGGCGGAGCGACTGGTGGAAGCGGGTGCGACGCTGGTGCGCGCCGCGTGCAGCGAGCGGGAGGATTGGATCCAGAGCCTGGTCGCCGCCGGCATGGGCGTCTGCTTCCTGCCGGAATACAGCGCGGTGCAGCCGGGCCTCGTGTTGCGGCTGGTGGAGGATGCGCCCATCGCGCGTCACGTCTCGCTGGCGACGGTCGCCGGCCGGCGCTGGTCGCCCTCGCTCGTGCCCTTCATGGAGGCGCTTCGCCGCAGCGACCTGGTCGCGTGAGGGCGATACGCGCGCTGCATGGAATCGATCCGTGCAACGCATTGGCGGTGCCACGCGGCACTGCCGGATAGTCCACTCGCCGGCGCATCGCAACGTGGTGTGTCGCCATCAACGGAGAAGAATGATGAAGGCTGTTCTGCCAACCCTGCTCGCGGCCGCGGCGATGACCCTGACGGTCTCCGCGGCGTCCGCGCAGAGCTATCCGCGCGTGACCGGCACCGGAGAGAATGTGATGGTCGATTACGGCCCGATGCCGGGCAACATCCTGGGCGGCGGTCGCGTCATCGCAACGCGGATGGGCGCGATGGGCGATGTGGACCTGCTCCACCTCGACGGCATGTTCGCGCTCGCCCCGCGCGAAGGCTTCGTCCCGCTGACGATCGGCAGTGGCGAGGGGGCGGAGACCGTCTGGGTGCCCGCCGCGATGGTCGCGATGATGCGCCAGGCCCGCCAGAGCATGCCAGCGCGTTGACGCGGATGCGCCCGGGGCCTTGCTGCCCCGGGCGCCACGCGATCAGAAGCGGTAGCGGACGCTGGCGCCGACGATCCAGGGATCGAGGTCGGCCTGCCCGCGCACGGCGCCACCATTCACGCGCACATCCGGGCTGAGCCAGAGGCGCTTCACGTCCACATTCGCCATCCAGTTCGGCGCCACCTCGTAGTCCACGCCGACATTCACGGCGTAGCCCCAGGCATTCTCGACATCGACGCGGTTGATGCCGGCGGACCGGCTGCCGCCTTCGCCGTAGAACACCGTGTAGTTCAGGCCGACGCCGAGATAGGGGCTGACGCGGCTCGTCGGCAGCGGATGGTATTGCAGCGTCACCGTCGGCGGCAGCGCCCAGACTCGGCCGAGTTCGATCGTGCCGGCGCCCGGCACGTTGCGCACGCTGACATCATGGCGTGAGGTCGCGGCGATGACGTTCACCGCGAAGTTCGGCGTCAGGAAGTAGGTCAGGTCCAGCTGCGGGGTCGCGGTATCGCTGGCGCGCGGCGTGCCGCCGATGGAGGTGCTGCCGCCATTGCTCGGCAGCACGCCGATCAGCCCCGCACCCAGCACGATGTCGCCCGCCTGCTTGCCGCGCACATCCTGCGCCATCGCAGGGGCCGCGGCGATCGCGCATGCCATCGCGGCCGCGATCATCTTCATGGTCATAGCCTTGCCTCATCATCCGCGGCGCGCCCCAAGCGCGGCCGCCGCGGCTGTTATCGGCGCGGCATGACCTGCCATCCTTGATTCAGATCATGCGGATGTGTCGTTCACTCCGCGCGGATATTCGCGGTGCGCACCACCTGGCGCCAGCGCTCGATCTCCGCCTGTTGGAAGCTTCTGTATTCAGCAGGGGAGTTTCCAATCACGTCGAAGCCGATGGCGTTCAGCCGCTGCACGTTCTCGGGATGCTTCAGCGCCTCCACCGTCGCGGCATGGACCTTGGCCAGCAGCGCCTCCGGCATCGCCGCCGGCGCCATCACCGCCTGCCAGGAAGTGACGACGAAATCGGCGAGCCCGGCCTCCGCCGCCGTCGGCACATCCGGCAGGATCCGGTTGCGCGTCTCGCTCGTCACGCAGATCGCGCGCAGCCGCCCGCCCTGGATATGCGCGGCCACGGTGCCGAGATTCTGGAAGGAGAGCTGGACATTGCCCGCGATCAGGTCGGTCGCCGCCGCGGCGCCGCCCTGGTAGGGGACGTGGACGGGATCGGTGCCCGTGCGCTGCTTGAACAATTCCATCGTCAGATGGTCGGAGGAGCCGACGCCGGAGGTGGAGTAGCTGGTCCGCCCGACATTGGCCTTCAGCCAGGCCACCAGCTCCGGCAGCGTGCGGACCGGCACCTTCTCCGCATTCACCACCAGCACGTTCGGCGTGGTGACGGCCAGCGTCACCGGCGCCAGTTCCCGGATCGGGTCGTAGCCGAGGTTGGGGCGCAGCGCCGTGTTGATGGCGAAGACGCCGATCGAGCCCACGAACAGCGTGTGCCCGTCCGGCGCCGCGCGAACCACCTGGCGCGCCGCGACCTCCCCGTTCGCGCCCGGTCGGTTCTCCGCCACCACGGGCTGGCCGACCAGCTGCCCCATGCGGTTGGCGATGGCGCGGGCGACGATGTCGGAAGGTCCGCCGGCCACGAAGGGCACGATGACGGTCACGGGCCGGGTCGGCCATTCCGGCGCGCCCTGGGCGCGGGCGAGGCCGGGCAGCAAGGGCGTGGCGGCCAGCGAGGCCAGCAGCGAACGACGGCGCATGGATGTCTCTCCCGGTTGGTCTTGGCCGCAGCTTGGCGCGCCGCGGACGCCGCGCAAAGGCCGCCGTGACATGTCGGGGTCGGCTTGCGGAGATGTTCGCATCATGATGCAGTGTTCACGATACGGAAACGCCCCGACCGCGCGGCAGCACCGCCACAGCCAGGGATCTGCCATGACCGACACCCACCGCACCCTTCTCCCCCGCCGCGCCCTGCTTGGCGCTGGCGCCGCCCTGCTGGCGGCGCCCGCGCTGGCCCAGGCGCCGTGGCCGAACCGGCCGATCCGCCTGATCGTGCCCTTCGGCCCGGGCGGCTCCACGGACGTGCTGGCGCGGCTGCTGACGGAGCAGATGGCGCCCCGTCTTGGCCAGCCCTTCGTGCTGGAGAACAGGCCCGGCGCCGGCGCCACGCTCGGCACCGGCGTCGTCGCGGATGCGGCGCCGGATGGCTATACGGTGCTGCTCTCTGCCATCAGCGCCTTCTCCGTCGGCAGCACGCTCTATCGCGGCCGGATCACCTGGGACCCCGTCCGCAGCTTCGCGCATGTCGGCATGATCCAGTCCGGCTACTACGCGCTGATGGCGAACAACAACGCGCCCTACGCCAACCCTGCGGACCTCGCCGCCGCCGCCCGCGCGCGGCCGGGCATCGCCTATGCGACCTCCGGCGTCGGCTCCCTGCCGCATCTCTTCATGCTGCGCTTCTGCCAGGTCGCGAACATCGAGATGCAGCACATCCCCTATCGCGGCGGCGCCCAGGCGGTGAATGACGTGGTGGCCGGCGTGGTGCCGGTGACGCTGGACGGCATCGCCAGCTCCGTCGGCCTGATGCGCAACGGCCAGATCAAGGGCATCGGCATCACCGGCCCGACGCGCCAGCCCCTGTTCCCGGACATGCCGACCTTCGTGGAGCACGGCTTCCCGGGCCTGGTGGCGGAAGGCTGGGCCGGCATGGCCATGCCCGCCGCGACGCCGAAGCCCATCCAGGAACGCTTCGCCGCCGTGCTGAAGGAGGTGCTGGAACTCCCGCAGATCATCGAGCGCTACCGCCAGCTGGCGATCGACCCCGGCAACCGCTTCGGCGATGCCGCCCAGGCCTTCGTGGCGCAGGAAGTCGAGACCTGGCGGCCCCTCGTCATCGCCTCGGGCGCCACGGTGGATTGAGCGCATGCCTGTCGCCGCTGACCGCGTGCCGGCCTTCCAGGAGTTGCTGGGGGGCCGCGCGGACCTCGCCTTCATCCCGCTGAGCACCGACCTCCACTACCTCTTCGGCATCGCCCGCGACATTCCGAAGTATGGCGTGACGCTGCATCCCGGCGACTGGCTGGAAGGCGCCTGGGTCGCCCCGGGCCATCCGCCGGTGCTCGCCCTGCCGCGCATGACGGCGGAGTTCGGCGGCCGCGGCGCGCCGCCCGGCACGGAACTCCGCGTGCTGGGCGACTGGGACGACCCGGCCGCCCTGGTGCGGGAACTGATCGCCCGGTTTAAGCTGCCCGCGCGCCCGCGCATCGCGGTCAGCGACCGCGCCCATGCCGACAGCGTCGTGCATATCCAGCAGCTGCTGCCCGATGCCGTCTTCTGCTCCGCCACCGCCCTCCTCCGCGAACTCCGCCTCATCAAGTCGGATGAGGAGATCGCGCTGATGCGGGAGGCCGGGCGCCGCACGGAAGCGGCCTTCGCCGAGATGCTGCCGAAACTCCGCTTCGGCATGACCGAGCTCGATGTGGTCGCCGAGATCGACTACCAGATGAAGCGGCAGGACAGCCTCGGCCCCACCTTCACGACGACGCTCTACAACAGCGGTCCGAACCACCCGCTGATGCTGGGGCGACGGCTCGATTCCTGGAAGCGGAAGATCGAGAGCCCGGTCTCCGTGCTGTTCGACTTCGGCGCCTCCCATGGCGGGCTCTGCTACGATTACGGCCGCACCGTGCATTTCGGCGAACCCTCCGCCGAGCAGATCAAGGTCCATTCGCTGGTGATCGAGGCGCAGCGCGCCGGCATTGCCGCCCTGAAGGTGGGGGAGGCGACCTGCGAGCAGGTGGATGCCATCGCCCGCAAGGTGATCGAGGATGCGGGCTATGGCCCCAATTTCCGCCATCGCCTGGGCCATGGCATCGGCTGGGACGTGCATGAACCTCCCTTCCTGACCAAGGGCGACACGACGGTGCTGCGGGAGGGCATGATGTTCACGGTGGAGCCCAGCATCCTGCAGCCCACCAGCTTCAGCGCGCGGACGGAGGATGTGGTGGTCGCCCGCCCCGGCGGCGGCGAACGCCTGACAGCCGGCTTCCAGGACCTGCTGGTGGTGGACCGCTAGCCTATTTCCGCTTCTTCCGCGCCGCCTCGCCCACGGGGTTGCCCGCGGCCGCCAGCAGGGAGAGGCGGCCGGGCAGGGCGGCACGGATCTCCGGCCGCCTTTCCTTCTCCCGCTTCCAGTGCTTGCGGTCCTTGCGGGTCATCCCGCAGCCCAGGCAGAAGCCGGTTTCCTCGTCATGGCGGCAGACATCGATGCAGGGGCTGGACATGGCGTCCCAGATGGCCCCGTCCCGTCTTGCCGCCAATCCACACTCGCGTCATGAGGCGCGTGCCGCCAACACCCAGGGGGAATCGCCAGGCCATGGCCACCGACCTCGAGATCGCCCGCAAGGCGACGCTCCGCCCGATCCAGGAGATCGCGGCCCGCGCCGGCATCCCGGATGACGCGCTGGAACCCTATGGCAAGTACAAGGCGAAGATCGGCACGGCCTTCGTCGCCGAAGCCTCGGCCCGCCCGCCCGGCGCCCTCGTCCTCGTCACCGGCATCAGCCCGACGCCGGCCGGGGAGGGCAAGACGACGACGACGGTCGGCCTCGGCGACGCGCTGAACAGTCTCGGCACCCGCACCATGATCTGCCTGCGGGAGCCCTCGCTCGGCCCCTGCTTCGGGGTGAAGGGCGGCGCGACGGGCGGCGGCTATGCGCAGGTGCTGCCGATGGAGGACATCAATCTCCATTTCACCGGCGACTTCCACGCCATCACCAGCGCCAACAACCTGCTTTCCGCCATGGTGGACAACCACCTCTATTGGGGGAACGAGCTCGGCCTCGACCCGCGCCGTGTCACCTGGCGCCGCGCGATGGACATGAACGACCGCAACCTGCGCGATTGCGTCGTCGGCATGGGCGGCGCGAGCCAGGGCGTGGTGCGGGAGGATGGCTTCGACATCACCGTGGCGTCCGAGGTGATGGCCGTCTTCTGCCTGGCGCGGGACCTGCAGGATCTGCAGGAACGCCTGGGCCGCATGATCGTGGGCCGCCGCCGCGACGGGACGGCGGTGACGGCGCGGGACGTGAAGGCGGACGGCGCCATGGCCGCGCTGCTGCGCGATGCGTTGTCACCGAACCTGGTGCAGACGATCGAGGGCTCCCCCGCCCTGGTGCATGGTGGGCCCTTCGCCAACATCGCGCATGGCTGCAACAGCCTGGTCGCGACGCGGCTCGGCCTTGGCCTCTCCGACGTCGTCGTCACGGAAGCCGGCTTCGGCGCCGACCTCGGCGCCGAGAAGTTCTTCGACATCAAGGCGCGCATGGCCGGCCTCAACCCCGCCTGCTGCGTCATCGTCGCCACCGTGCGCGCACTCAAGATGCATGGCGGCGTGGCGAAGTCCGATCTGGGGCGGGAGGATGTCGTGGCGGTGGAGCGCGGGGTCGTGAACCTCGCGCGTCACGTGGAGAACGTCCACAAGTTCGGCGTGCCTGTCGTCGTCGCACTCAACCGTTTCACCAGCGATACGCCGGCGGAGGTGGAGGCGATCCGCGCGGCGATGGCGCGGCTCGACACCCAGGCCATCCTCTGCACGCATTGGGGTGATGGCGCGGCGGGCGCGCAGGATCTGGCGCGGGCGGTGCAGGCGCGCATCGCCTCCGGCGCCGCGCGCTTCCAGCCGCTCTACCCCGACGCGATGCCGCTGGCGGACAAGCTTCGCACCATTGCGAAGGAGGTCTATCGCGCTGCCGACGTCTCCTTCCCGGCCCCCGTAATACAGAAACTTTCTCGGTGGGAGCAGGAAGGCTTCGGTCACCTCCCGGTCTGCGTGGCGAAGACGCAGTATTCCTTCAGCGCCGATCCCACAGCGCTCGGCGCGCCGACGGGCCATGTGCTGCCTGTGCGCGACGTCCGTCTTTCCGCTGGCGCCGGCTTCGTCGTTGCCGTCTGCGGGGAGATCATGACCATGCCCGGCCTGCCGCGCCGCCCGGCCGCGGAGACGATCGGCCTCGACTCCGACGGCAGAATAGACGGTCTCTTCTGACGTTACGCGTTGATTCGATTTGCGGTGACAAAACGTTGTTCAAGCGCACGCATCCGTTGGTCGTCTCCGGGCCGTCATTCGGCGTTCATGCCGCGGACCAACCAGACTGGAACGCCGCGTGGCTGGACAACAGGAGTATCGGAGGGAAGTTGACGCCTTCGCTGCCGCCGTAGCGGCGGAGATCCCGCGGCTGCGCCGTTTTGCCCGCGTCCTCATCCGGCCGGCCGAGGCGGCGGACGATCTGGTGCAGGAAACCGTGCTGCGCGCCATCGGCGCGCGGCAGCAATTCACGCCAGGCACCAACCTGCGCGCCTGGCTCTTCGTCATCCTTCGCAACGCCCGCAATGCGGAGCTGCGCCGCCTTCGCCGCTTCTCGCCGCTGGATGATGAGGCCGGGCAGTCCATTCCGGTTTCGGGGGGGCAGGAGGAGCGGCATGCGATGAACGACGTGGCGGCAGCCTTCCACCGCCTGCCACCGGTGCAGCGAGAGGCGCTGTGGCTCGTGGTGGTGGAGGGCATGGACTACGCCGCGGCAGCGGCCGTTCTGCGCATTCCCGTCGGCACCGTGCGTTCTCGCCTCTCCCGCGCGCGGGACGCGCTGCGGGAGGCTCTCGAATAGGCGGGGCTATTGTTCGCCCTTGTCCTCGAGCAGACGAAGCAACTCCGGCGGGACCGGCTCCGACAGGGCCGAATCATAGAGGCGCGACAATTCCTGCCGCAGCCAGCGGTCGAAAGCCGCATCGGTATCCGCCATGGCGGTCGCCGGCGGCGGAGACGCAACGGAGGAATGGAGATGGGCGCTCATGGTGCTGGAAGCGCCTGGGCCAGCAGCGGGTTCCCCTTCGCGCTTCGGAACGCCCTTAGCCCGCCCAGCCATGACGTCCCCTCGGTGCCGGCCCCTGGGCCAGCCCTGCCGCATCGATCAGATCGTGCACCGTCGCTGGCCGATCCCCGACGCTGCTCGCGGACAGCCCCTCCGCCATCGCAGCGTCATCCGGCGCCCGGCTGCGTGTGGCAGCCCCGGCGTAGCGGCGTAGCGCAGGCGGGTGCAGGGCAGTCGCCATTGACGCGATAGCATATCGTATCGGGTTGATCGCCGCCATGGTCTTTCGACCTAGGGGCGCTCGCCGCCCGCCCTGTCCCGTGCCCCGCGGAGCGTCCCCTGCAGGATGAACTGCGTCAGGGCCCGCGCCAGGCAGTCATGCAACTGGTCCGCCACGGCGGTGCGGCTGGCGCGCGGCGCGCGTTCCAGGTCCAGCCGCTCCGTCTCCGCCCAATGCCTCATGATGGTCCAGCGGCTGAAAAGCTGCGCGCCGGACGCCGCGGCGGCCAGGCGCAGCCGGTCCCGATAGGTCTCCACATCCGCATTGGCGCGGAAGAAGCGGCTGAACTGGGGATCCACCAGCACCACGTCGGTGCGCTCCCCCCGGCTGGCGCGCAGCCTGGCCACGCTGTCCTGCACCGCCTCCACCATCTCATCCGGCGACAGGCCGCGCGCGGCTTCCACGGTGCCGAGCTGCCAGATGATCAGGTGCGGGCGCAGCCGCGGCGCTTCCTCCGCGATGATGCGCGCATGGTCGGCGGCGGTGGTGCCTCGCCCGCCGAAGACGGAGACCTGGACCGTGGCCGGCGCCACATGCGCGCCCAACACCTTGTCGAGCCGTTCGGGCCAGGTGGCGGCGGGGCCGGAGGTGCCGCCCCCATGGGTGGAGGCGCTGCCCACCACCATCACCCGCAGCGCGCCGCGGGACAGGGCGGCCACGGAACCGGGGAGGGGGGCTGCCTCCATCGCTTCGGGCGGCGCCGAACAGCCGGCCGGCTCCGCCCGGGCGAGGCCCGGTGGCAGGAGCAACGCGGCCAGGACGAGTGCCGGCCGCAGCGTGTCTCGCAGGCGGGCCATGGGGCTCAAGGCGTAGCCGCCTGGGGCGTGGCGGGCAAGGCGGGCGCCCTGCGCCGCTTGCCCTCTCCGCCATACCAGGCGGAGACGACCGCGACGGCCACCAGCGCCGCCAGCCCCGCCAGGTTCACCGCGGCCTGCACCCAGCCGCCGGAAGCCAGTTCCAGCGCGATCCGGCCGAGGAAGGACAGGAAGATGCCGGCGCAGAACACGGCCAGCCCCTGCTGCCCCATCAGAACGAAGGGCGCCGCCGGCGGCCCGTTCAGCCAGCGCGCGCCCGCCGGCAGCCAATGCGCCACCAGCCACGCCATGACCAGCACGGAGGCGACGCGCACGGGGTGCAGCCCGGTCTTGTCCACGCCCGCCAGCCAGGAAGCCAGCCATTCCGGCGGCTCCCACCCCCGCGCCGGGCCATGCCAGGTCAGGTTCAGCGTCACCGCGGCGGCCAGCAGCAGCAGCACCGCGAGGGCGGCCAGCCAGCGGCTCCAGGGAAAGCGCCGCGCCAGGGCCTGCGGATCCGTCCGGCCCATGACGACGCCGATGGCGAACAGCAGCTGCCAGGCGAGCGGGTTGAAGAACCAGGCCGACCCTGTCCAGGACGGCGGTTCCCAATCCAGCAGCCGCGCCGCGGCGTAGAGCGCGATGGAACCGCCGAGCAGCCAGCCCGGCCGGTTGATCAGCGGCAGCGCCACCGCGAACATCGCCAGCACGACGATGTAGAGCGGCAGGATGTCGAGGAAGGCCGGCTGGTAGCGCAGCAGCAGCGCCTCCAGCATGGCCCGGTAGGGTTCCTGCCCGAAGGGGTCCAGCTGCAGCTCATCGAGGTAGGCCGCCTGGTCCAGCGCGGCGGCGGAATAGCCGACCTGGGCGGTGAAGACGACGAAGAGGAAGATGTGCGCGACATAGAGCGTGCCGACGCGGCCCGCGACCCGCGCCGCGGCATGCGCCCAGCCCTCCCGCTCCATCAGCCGGCCATAGGCGATGCCGGCGGCATATCCCGCCAGCAGGACGAACCCCTCGGTCGCGTCGCAGAAGGCCACGTTGCGCAATGTCATCTGGCCAAGCAGATTGCCCGGCGTGTGGTCAATGAAGATGAACCAGAGCGCCAGGCCGCGGATGAAATCCACCCGAAGGTCCCGGCCAGGCCGCACGAGCGCGTGGATGGAGTTGAGCATGCCGGCACAGCATCGCGGGGGACGGGGCCTTGGCGCAAGCGTCGGCCGATGACCTGCTGCGCGAGGGCGCCGCGCGCCACGCCCGCGGCGAGATCGCGATGGCGGAGCGGCTGTATCGCCGTGTCCTCAAGCTGCGGCCGCAGGATGCCAACGCCCTGAACCTGCTCGGCGTCGCGGCGCGCCAGCGCGGCGACATCGCCACGGCCCTATCCCTCTCCGCGGAGGCCGTCGCCCGCAACCCGGGCAGCCCCGTCTTCCTGGCCAATCGTGGCGGCACGCTGGCGGAGGCCGGGCGGCTGGAGGAGGCGGCGCAGGCGTTGCGCGCCGCACTCGCCATCCGGCCCGCCGATCCGATGGCGCTGCGCAACCTCGGCCAGGTGCTCTGCGCGCTGGGCGATGCGGCCGCCGCGATCGAGCCGCTGCGCCGTGCCACCACCCTGGCCCCCGCGACGCCGGAACCCTGGATCGCGCTCGCCCATGCGCTGCGCGAGGTCGGGCAGGATGGCGCGGCGGAGGCCGCCCGTCGCGCCCTCGCCATTCCCGGCCTCGATCCTTCGCTGGCCGACCAGGCCCGCTTCCTGCTGGCGGCGCTGGGGGCGGAAGCGGCGCCGGACCGTGCGCCGGCCGCCTATGTGCGGGACCTCTTCGACCTCTATGCGCCGCGCTTCGACGAGGATCTGCAAGGGCGGCTCGGCTACCGCACGCCGGCGCTGCTGGCCGCGCTGGTGGCACGCGCGGGCTTCGCCACGGGCCGGGTGCTCGACCTCGGCTGCGGCACGGGCCTGTCGGGCCTGCCGCTCAAGCCCATGGCGACGCGGCTGGAGGGGCTGGACCTCTCGCCCCGCATGCTGGCGGAAGCCGCGAAGCGCGGCATCTACGATGCGCTGCATGAGGCCGACCTGCTCGCCTGGCTGCCGACGCGCCGCGGCGGGTTCGACCTGGTGGCGGCGGCGGATGTGCTGAACTACCTCGGGGACCTGGCCCCCGCGCTCACCGCGATCGCCGCCGCGCTGCGCCCGGGCGGCCTGGCCGCCTTCAGCATCGAGAAGGGGGCGGACGCGCCCTACGCGCTCGGCAACGGCCTTCGCTACCGCCACGACCCCGCGCATGTCGAGGCCCTGGCCCGCGCCGGGGGGCTGACGCTCCTGGCGCGGGAGGAGACGGCGCTGCGGGAGGAGAAGGGCGTGCCGGTGGCGGGCGTGCTCTTCGTGCTGCGCCGGGTCTAGCAACTTGTTTTCACGCATTTTCCGAGTCGTCGGGCGTTTCCGCCCGACTTGAAAATGCTCTAACCCAGCCCCCGCGCCAGCGCCGCCACGTCCTTCGCCGCCGCGCTGCCGGGATGGCGCGTCAGCAGCGGTGTCTGGTGGCGGATCGAATCCGGCACCTTCGCATCCCGCCGGATGATGCCCGCCAGCGGCAGCGGCCGCCCGAGGAAGCGCCGCGCGGCGGCGTCGAGCGTCGCATGGGTGGCCTGGCCGGAGGCCGCGCTGCCGGCCAGGTTCACCACCAGCCGCGCATCGCCCCCCGGCGCATCCTGCGCATGCAGCTTCAGCACGGCATAGGCATCGGTCAGGCTCGTCGGTTCCTCGGTCGCCACCACCAGCAGCAGGTCGGCCGTGGCGGCCAGGCGGCGCTGCGGCGCCTCCACCCCCGCGCCGATATCCACCACCACCTCCTGCCAGCCTGCCGCCAGGCGGCGCGGCAGGGCGATGGCGGCATCCAGCGCGGCGCCCGCCAGCCCGGCCAGCGCGCCGGTGCCCGACCGGCCGGGCAGCAGGTGCAAGCCGGCGGGCAGCGGGATCGCCGCCTGTTCCGGCGCCGCGCCCGCGACGACGTGACCGAGGTCAGACCCCGCCTTCAGGCCGAGTTGCACGTCCACATTCGCCAGGCCCAGATCGGCATCCATCAGCACCACCCGGCGCCCCGCCTGGGCCAGGGCCTGGGCGAGCGTGATCGCGAGCCAGGTCTTGCCGACGCCACCCTTGCCCGAGGCGATGGCGATGACGCGACCGGGCCCGGCCGCCAGCGCCGCACTCATGGCGCATTCTCCCTGTTGGCCGGCGCCGCCAGGCGCCCGGCAAGTCCTTCTGGCGTCAGCCTCTCCAGCCCGCCCAACGCATCCTGGCCGATGCCGGCTTCCGTCAGCGCCAGCCCCGCCGCCGCCGCGGCCAGCACGCCGCCCAGCCGCCGCGCGGCATCGAGCCGCGTGGGCAGCAGGTAGCGGCAGCCCAACAGCCGGAAGGCATGGGCGGTTTCCGCCGCTTCCTCCGCATCCATCCCGGCGGGCAGCACCAGCACGGGCGTGCCCTGCGCGGCTGCCAGCAGCGCCGCCAGGGCACGGGCGGAGGCCGGGCTGAAGGGATCGCAGCCCGGCATGTCCACCAGCGCCGCCTGGCCCTGCGCCCGCCGCCCCAGCGCCTTGCCCAGCGCCGCCGGGCCACTCGCCACCGCCAGCGGCAGGCCCAGCACCCGCGCATAGGCGGCGATCTGTTCGGTGGCGCCGGCCCGCCTGCCATCCGCCGTCACCAGCAGCGGCGCCGTGCCCGCCATGACCAGCCGCGTCGCCAGCTTGGCCACGCTGAGCGTCTTGCCCGCGCCCGGCGGCCCCACCAGCAGCAGCGGCGTGCCGTCCTGCGGCAGCGGCAGGAAGGACAGCACCTGCCCCAGCGCAGCCGGGAGCCGCCCTTCAGACAGCCGCGCCGCGAGCTCCGCCGGCACGTTGTGGCGCGCCAGCTCCGCCGGAATGGCGCGGGATGGCGCCGCCGCTTCCGGCGGGATCACCAGCGGCTCGTCATCCTGTTCCTGCGCCGCGGTGATCTCCACCCCGCCATTCACCCGCCGGGTGGAGAGCAGGACCGCATCCTCCCCCATCTCCGCGCGCAGCTGCGCCATGGCATCCGACATCCGCGCGGCGCGGATCACGCGCAGCCTCATGCCGCCACCGTGGCCTGCACCGTGCCGACGGTGCGGATGCGCGCGCGGGCATGGATCTCGGTATGCGCCAGCACGCTGGTGGCGGGGCGGAAGCGTTCCACCACCGCGCGGACATGGGCGCGGATGGTGCCGGAGCAGACCAGCACCGCGGGTTCGCCCGCATTGCTCGCCGCATCGAAGGCGCTGCGCAGCGCGCCCATGAAGGCGGAAAGCTTCGACGGCGCCATGGCGAGCTGCTTTTCCTCACCGGGGCCGATCAGCGCCTCCTGGAAAGCCAGCTCCCATTCATTCGCCAGCGCGATGATCGGGATGTAGCCGTTGGGCCCGCGCGCCGCGTCGCTGATCTGGCGCGCGAGCCGCGTGCGCACCATGGCGAGCATGGGGCCGAGGCTGCGCGCCCCGCTTGCCACCGCTTCCTGCATCCCCTCCAGGATCGTCGGCAGGTCGCGGATGGAGACACGCTCCGCCAGCAGCGCCTGCAGCACCCGCTGCACAGTGCCAAGGCTCGCCTGGCCGGGGATCAGGTCGGAGACCAGGCGCTTGTGCTCCACCGCCAGCTCGTCGATCAGCTTCTGCGTCTCGGAGAAGGAGAGCAGCTCCGGCATGTTCTCCCGCGTCACCTCGGTCAGATGCGTGGCCAGCACGCCGGCGGCATCCACCACCGTGCAGCCCATGGCCAGCGCCTCCTCCCGCCGCACTTCCTCGATCCAGGCGGCGGGCAGGCCGAAGGTCGGCTCCTGCACGCGTTCGCCGGGCAGGGCGGGCGGGTTGCCGGAGGGATCGATCGCGAGATGCAGCGGCGGCTTCAGCGCGCCGCGCCCGGCCTCGATCTCCTTCACCCGGATCACATAGGTATCGGGCGGCAGCTGGAGATTGTCCTGGATGCGGACGCTGGGCAGCACGAAGCCGAGTTCCTGCGCCGTGGTCTTGCGGAGCGTGCGGATCTGCTCCGACAGCCGCGGTGCATCCCCGGCCGCCAGCGACAGCAGCCCATAGCCCAGTTCGAGGCGCAGCAAATCCATCTTCAGCGCGTCGCTCGCGGGCGGCTCCCCGGGCGGGGGCGGCGGCGCATTGGCCCGCGCGGCGGCGGCACGCTCGGCCTCCCACTGCGCCCTCGCCCCCCAGGCCGCGGCGCCGGCCAGAGCGAGGAAGGGGATCGCCGGCATGCCCGGCATCAGCGCCATCAGCACCGCCGCGCCAGCCGCCATCGCCATCGGCTTGGCGCCGCCGAGCTGCAGCGCCAGCGCCTGGTCGGCGCGCCCCTGCACGCCACCCTTGGTGACGACGATGCCCGCCGCGATCGAGACGAGCAGCGACGGGATCTGCCCGACCAGCCCATCGCCGACGGTCAGGATGGAGAAGGTGGACACCGCCTCCCCGAAGGCCATGCCCTGGCGCAGCGTGCCGATGGCGATGCCGGCCAGCAGGTTGATCGCCGTCGTGATGAGGCCCGCGATGGCGTCGCCGCGGACGAATTTCGCGGCACCATCCATGGCGCCGTAGAAGCCGCTTTCCTCCTCCAGCTCCCGCCGCCGGAGCCTCGCCTGTTCCTCCGTGATCACGCCGGCGGAGAGGTCGGCATCGATCGCCATCTGCTTGCCCGGCATCGCATCCAGGCTGAAGCGCGCCGCCACTTCCGCGATGCGGCCGGAACCCTTGGTGACGACGACGAAGTTCACCACCAGCAGGATGGCGAAGACGATCAGGCCGACGATGACGTCGCCGCCCATGAGGAAGCCGCCGAAGGCGGAGACGACATGCCCCGCGGCCTGCGGACCCTCATGCCCCTGGGTCAGGATGGCGCGCGTGGTCGCGACGTTCAGCGACAGGCGCAGCAGCGTCGTCAGCAGCAGCACGGTCGGGAAGCTGGTGAAGTCCAGCGGCCGCTGCATGAACAGCGACACCATCAGCACCAGGACGGAGGCGGTGATGGAGATGGCGAGCCCGGAATCCAGCAGCCAGGTCGGCAGCGGCACCACCAGCACCGCCACCAGCATGACGACGCCGAGGCCCAGCGCGACGTCGCCCGAAGGTCGCGCCCGTGCCAGCCAGGATGGCAGTGTGATGCTGGCCAAGGGTCAGACCGCGACCGGCAGCGTGGGCGTCATCTGCCCCGGCGCCGGTGGCGCCATCTGGCCCGGTGCCGGTGGTGCCATCTGCCCCGGTGCCGGCGGCACCGGAAGCCCGGCCGCCCGATAGTCCTGCAGCTTGTTGCGCAGCGTGCGGATGGAGATGCCGAGGATCTCCGCCGCCCGCGTGCGGTTGCCGAGGCAGTGGGACAGCGTCTCCAGGATCAGGTCGCGCTCCACCTCCTCCATCTTCCGCCCGACCAGCGCGGCGACGCGGTTCGCCGGCGCCGTGGCTGGGCCCGACGCAACGGCCGGCGCGGCCTGCAGCGTGGCCACCGCCTCCGTCTCCGTCAGCACGGCGCGCGGCGTCAGCTCCACCGCCTCGGGTCCGATCTCATGCCCCTCCGCCAGCAGCACGGCGCGGTGGATGGTGTTCTCCAGCTCCCGCACATTGCCGGGCCAGGCATGGGAGAGCAGCGCCTGGCGCGCCACCAGCGACAACCCCCGTTCCGGCAGGCCGTTGGCGCGGGCGTAGTGCAGGGCGAAATGCTCGGCGAGCGGCAGGATGTCGGCCGGGCGTTCACGCAGCGGCGGGATGCGCAGCGCGATGACGTTGAGGCGGAAATAGAGGTCCTCCCTGAACCGCCCGCGCGCCACTTCCTGCGCCAGGTCACGATGGGTGGCCGCCAGCAACCGCACGTCGACTTTGATCGGCGCACCGCCGCCCAGGCGATCCACCTCCCTTTCCTGGATGACTCGTAGAATCTTGGCCTGGAGCCGCGGGTCCATCTCCCCGATCTCGTCAAGCAGCAGCGTGCCGCCATCGGCCTGTTCGAACTTGCCCTTGCGCGTCGCGACGGCGCCGCTGAAGGCGCCCTTCTCATGGCCGAACAGCTCGCTCTCCAGCAGCGTCTCCGGCAACGCGGCGCAGTTCAGTGCGACGAAGGGGCCGCGCGCGCGCTTCGAGGTCGCGTGCAGGTGCCGCGCCAGCACCTCCTTCCCCGTGCCGGATTCGCCCGTCAGCAGCACGGAAGCCTCCGCCCGCGCCACCTGCGCCGCACGGGCCAGCAGCATGGTCATGGCGGGGTCGCGCGCGATCGGCCCTTCCCGTGACGGCGCCGCGCCGGCGGCCTGCAGCATGGCGATGATGAGGTCCGCATCCGGCGGCAGCGGCAGGAAGTCCCGCGCGCCGGCCTCGATCGCGCGCACCGCCGCATCGCCATCCTCGGCGCGGCCGCAGGCGACGACGGGGCAGGCGATGCGCTCCGCCGCCATGGCCTGGACAAGCCACGCCACGTCATGCCGCAGATCGACGAGCGCGAGGTCGGCACCCTCGGCCCGCAGCCGCTCCAGCCCGGCCGCGACGCCCTCGGCGTGGCCAAGCTTGGCGCCGCGCGCGATCGCGACGCGGGCGGCGGAACCGAGCTCCCCTTCAAGGGAGCCCACGATCAGCAGGCGCGCCATGGCCTCAGCCGCCCCGGTCGGATTTGACGATTTCGGTCATCGTCACGCCCAGGCGGTTATCCTCCACCATCACCACCTCGCCACGCGCGACCAGGCGGTTGTTGACGTAGATGTCGACGGCCTCGCCCAGCTTGCGGTCCAGCTCCACCACCGCGCCGCGGCCGAGCTTGAGAAGCTGGGAGACCTGCATCGTGGCCCGACCCAGCACGGCGCTGACCTGCACCGGGATGTCGTAGACCGCGTCCAGGTCACGCGGCCCGGTGGGCGCGGAAGCGGTCTGCTGCGCCTCGGTCGCCGGCACGGCCTCGAACCCATCATCGGCGCTCATGCGCTCTCTCCCTCTTCATCGCTCCAGATTCCCGCGGCACGCAGCGCATCCACCACCGCGGCACGACGCTTCGCGAGGTCCAGCTGCAGCGCGCCATCCCGCCAGGCCAGCCGCGCATCGCCCGGCGGCACCGCCGGGTCGCCCACCACCGCCGGACCGCCCTGCGGCATCCGCGCGGCGATCGCCTCCACCAGCGCAGGCGCCACATGCAGCACCGCCTCCGGCCGGTCCGCGATGGCGGGCAGCAGCGGCACCAGCACATGGGCCACGATGTCCGGCCCCGCCCGTTCCACGGCGCCGGGCAGCAGCTGGTCGAGGATGTGCGTCAGCGTGCGGGCCAGCGCCGTCGCCGACTCCTCCGCGACCTGCCGGCCGGCCTCCGCGGCGCCATCCATCGCCCGGGCCATCGCTTCCAGCGCGCGCTGGATCGCGGCTTCCTGCGCCGCGGCCTGCAGGGCGCGGCCTTCCGCCAGCCCCTCCGCATGGCCGATGGCGCGGCCGGCCTCCTCCGCCTCCGCCCGGATTGCCTCCAGCAGCGCGGGATCGGGCGGTGGTGGCGGGGGCGGGGCCGGCGGCGGAGGCGGCGGCTTCGAGAGGTCCGGCAGGCGAAGGGCGAGCATCAGGCCACCATCTCGTCATCGCGCCCATCGGCGATCTGGATCTGGCCCTGCGCCGCCAGGTCCTTCGCCATGGCGACGATCGTCGCCTGCGCCTCGTCCACGTCGCGCAGCTTGACGGGGCCGAGCGCGGCCAGGTCGTCCTTCAGCAGCTTGGAGGCGCGTTCGGACAGGTTGCGGAAGAACAGGTCGCGCAGCGTCTCCGACGCGCCCTTCAGCGCCAGCGTCAGCTTGTCCTTCGGCACGGCGCGCAGCAGCGCCTGCACGCCCTGCGTATCCAGGCGCTGCAGGTCGTCGAAGGTGAACATCAGCGCGCGGATCTTCTCCGCACTCTCGCGCGACCGCTCCTCCAGCGCCGCCAGGATGCGGCCTTCCGCCGCGCGGTCGAGGTTGTTGAAGATCTCGGCCATGACCTCATGCGCATCCCGCCGCGACCCGCGGGCGAGGTTCGACATGAACTCCATGCGCAGCGTGCGCTCGACGCCTTCCAGCGCCTCCTTCTGCACCGTTTCCATGCGCAGCATGCGCATCACCACTTCCATGGCGAAGCCTTCCGGCAGCAGCGCCAGCACGCGCGCCGCATGGTCGGGCCGGACCTTGGACAGCACGACGGAGACGGTCTGCGGGTATTCGTTCTTCAGGTAGTTCGCGAGCACCGCCTCGTTCACGTTGCCCAGCTTGTCCCACATGGTGCGGCCGGCGGGGCCGCGGATCTCCTCCATGATCTGCATGACGCGCTCCTTCGGCAGCGTCTTCAGCAGCAGGCGTTCGGTGCTTTCGTAGGAACCGACGAGGTGCCCGGCCTGGCCGAGCTGGGTGCGGAACTGCCGCACCACCTCCTCCACCATCTCGGCCTCCACATTGCCGAGCGCGGCCATGGCGAGAGAGAGGTCGCGGATCTCATCCTCATGCAGCCGGCCGAAGATCTTGGCGGCCTGCTCCTCCCCCAGCGCCAGCATCAGCGTCGCGGCCTTCTGCGGCCCGGTCATGCCCCCGCTCATGTCGCATCCTCCGGCGCCAGCCAGCGGCGGATCACCTGCACGCTGGCATCAGGGTTCTGTTCGATCAGCTGCGCCAGCGCGGCGAGGGCGGAGGCCTTCATCTGCCCCTCCACGCGCGCGAGGTCGACCATGCCATCCGCATCGGGCTCGCCCGGCGCGGCCGCCTGGCCGGGCAGCAGCGGCGTGCCATCCGGGGCGGTGGCCGCGGCGCCGGCGGGCAGCGCCACGGGGTTGCCATCGGGGCCGATCACCGTCGCCCCCGCCTCTCCCGCCCCGGCGCCCGCCAGCGCGGTCTGCGGCATCAACGCCACCGTCAGCCGCGTCGCCATCGGGCGCCCGACCAGCAGGATCGCGGCCAGCGCCACCAGCGCCAGGATGGCGGTTTCCGTCAGCCTTCCCAGCAGCGCCGGCGGGATGGTCTGGCCGAGGATGGTGAAGCCGTCCGGCCCTGCATCCAGCGGCGGCGGTTCCGCGAAGCGCAGGTTCACCACATCCACGCGGTCGCCGCGCTGTTCGTTGAAGCCGACGGCGGATCGCACCAGGGAGGCGATGCGCTGCAACTCCTCCGCCGAGCGCTCCCGGAACTGCGGCGGGCCATTCGCCTGCGGCTCCCACACCCCATCCACCAGCACGGCGACGGAGAGGCGGCGCAGCGCGGGCTGTTCGCGCAGCGTGTTGCGCGTGGTGCGCCCGATCTCGAAATTCGTCGTCTCCTCGGAGCGCGAGGATTGCGTCTGGCTGCCGCCGGCCTGGGCTTCCGCGCCCGGCAGCTGGTTGGCGACGGAGACGTTGCCCTGTTCGCCGCTGCGGCTGCTCTCGCTGGTGGATTGCGTGCTGCGGGGCACCTGGTTCTCGGGGTCGAAGCGTTCCTCGGTGGTCTGCACGCGGTCGAAATCCATCTCGACCGAGGCTTCCGCCCGCACGCGGCCGGGGCCGAGGGTGCGTTCCAGCAGGTCCTCCACCCCGCGGGCCAGGCGCTGTTCCGCGGCGCGGCGCAACTCCTCCCCAGTCTGCGCGGCGGCGGGGCCGGACAGCGCCTGCCCGCCGCGGGCCATCAATTCGCCCCGGCTGTCCACGATGGAGACGTTCTGCGGCCGCAGGCCCGGCACGGCGGCGGCGACGAGGTGGAGCACCGCCTGGACGCCCTCGCGGTCCAGCCGCTGCGCGCCCTGCATGGCGATGACGACGCTGGCCTGCGCCTCCGGCCTTTCGCGCGAGAAGGGCTCCCGCCGCGGCAGCACCAGGTGCACGCGCGCGGTGCGCACGCCGGACAGGCCGCGGATGGTGCGGGACAATTCGCCTTCCAGGGCGCGGACGCGGTTGATGTCCTGCTGGAAGGGCGTGGTGGTCAGGCTCTCGCCGCGGTCGAAGATCTCGTAGCCGACGGACCCGCCGGCCGGCAGGCCATCGCGCGCCAGCATCAGCCGCACGCGCGGCACATCGGCTTCCGGCACCAGCACCTGCGCGCCGCCGGCTGCCAGGCGATAGGGGATGCGCGCGCGGTCCAGCGCCTGCACCACCTGCCCGGCGTCACGCGGGTCGAGGTCCCCGTAGAGCAGGGACATCGGCGGTTCCGCCGCGCGCAGCGCCAGCCAAGCGACCAGGCCGAGCACCGCGATGCCGACGCCCGCCATGGCGGCCAGGCGCATGGCGCCCAGGCCGCGGAGCTGCTCGATCAGCCCCCCCATGCGCCACGCTCGTCATGCCGGGCCGTGAAGCCTGGCCCGGCGCATCCTGCACCCGAACCCCTGCGAGACATCCTGCCATTCCCCATGCCGACCCAGTCGGCCGGCCCATGCCGACCCAGTCGGCCGGCTCGATCCGACGACATCGGCTGGGCAGGTTCTGCCGGGTAGCGGGTAACGGCGCGGTTAATGCGGCGGGGGTGATCGGCAGAAAGGCGGAAAATCGCGGCGGCGCAAGCGCTTAGGATTTGCGCCCGGAACGGTCAGTCCCCGCTTTCCAGCCGGTCGATATCGTCGTCGGAGAAGCCGAAATGATGCGCGATCTCATGGATCAGCACATTGCGGACCAGGCGGAACAGATCCTCCCCGGTCTCCACCCATTCCAGCAGGATCGGCTCCCGGTAGAGGGTGATGGTGTCGGGCTCCGTCGGCGCGTCGAAGACGCTCTTCTGCGTCATCGGCGTGCCGCGGTAGAGGCCGGTCAGCGCCCAGGGGCTCTCGAAGCCGAGCTCCTGCGCCGTCTCCTCATCCGCCACTTCCTCCACCACGATGGCGGCGCCGCGGACGAGGTCGCGCAGCTCCTTGGGGATGGCGGAAAACGCCTGCTCCGCCATCTCCACGATGTCGTCCAGGGTCGGCGGATGGCTGAATCGGGTCATGCCGCCTTGCAGCCCGCCCGTCGCCCCGCGTCAAGCACCGAACCGGAGAAGCCCCGCCATGGTCCAGCCCCTTGCCCCCGAAGCCCGCGCGACCCTTGCCGCCGACCTCCCCGCCTGGGCCATGGCGGAGGGGCGGGACGCCATCACGCGGCGCTTCCGCTTCCGCGACTTCAGCGAGGCCTGGGGCTTCATGGCCCGGGTCGCCCTGCTGGCGGAGCAGCAGGACCACCACCCCGAATGGAGCAATGTGTGGAACCGCGTGGAGATCCTGCTGACGACGCATGACGCCGGCGGGCTGTCGGACCGGGACGTGCGGCTGGCGCGGGCTATCGATGCGCTGGTGGCGCCTCCGGCCGCTGCGGGATGATGGTGATCATCCCATCCGCCTCCAGCACCGCCCAGCGGATTTCCGCGAGCGTCGTGATGCCCTGGCGCTCACGCGCGGCCTGCAGGATGTCGCCCAGATCCACGCGTGCCCGGGCCAGCCGGTCCTCGATCGGCTTGCCCTCCGCCACCAGGATGGTCGGCACGCCATCCAGCAGCCGTTCCGCCGCCGCGCTGCGCTGCTTCAGCAGGGAGAAGCCGACATCGATGGCGAGCAGCGTCGCGATCACGACCAGCGCATTCACCATGGAGAAATCCTCGCCCAGCAGCGCCTGCTGCGTAGCCTCCCCCACCACCAGCAGCAGGACGAGGTCGAAGGGCGTCGTCTCCCGCAGGCTGCGCCGGCCGGTCACGCGGAACATCAGCAGCAGCACCAGGTAGAGCGCGGCGGCGCGCAGCACGCTTTCCATCAGGGCCAGACCAGCACGGGCAGGTCGAAATCCTGCCCCGCGGCGCGCAGCCGCAGGCGGCGGGGGCCCGGCCAGCCGGTCGCCTCCGCCTCCAGCACCATGATGCTGCCCTGATCCGTGCCGGCGGGCAGCAGGCGGTAGCCGTCGGGCCCGGCCTGCACGCCGAGCGGCGGCGGCGTCATCTCCCGCAGCCGCCATGATTCGAGAAAATCCGGCGAGAGGCGCAGGGCACCATCGCCGGGTGGCAGGGTGACGCGGATCGGCGCCACGGCGCCGAGACGCTGGATGCGCGCCCATTCGACGGTCGCGCCGCCTTCCTGCTGCCGTCCCTGCGCGAGCGGCCCGCCGCCGCCGAAGGCGCCGGCCAGCGCGGCGGCGACCACCACGATCATCCCTGCCCAGGCGAGGCGCTGGACACGCCAGACCCGCCGCTGGAAGGGCATGTCGCCTTCCATGCGCCGCAGGTCGGGCGGCCAGCCCTCGGCATCGCGCATCCCACGCCCCTTCGCCGATACGCGCCCGCAACGCCCCTGCGCCGCCCGGGTTGCCCCCGCTCGCGAAGGATGCTGGCCTTCATCGGCGTGGCTCGCCTAGGTTGTATCATCGCGCCAGGAAAGCCGGCGCCGTGAGGGAGAGATTCGGATGCTGAAGCGCAGGACGATGCTGGGTGGCGCGCTGGCCGCGCCGTCGCTTTTCGCCGGGGCCGGCGGCGCCCTCGCCCAGTCGGGCCCGATCCGCATCGCGACGGCGGGGCCGATGACCGGGCAATACGCGGCCTTCGGCGGCCAGATGCGCGCCGGTGCCGAGCAGGCGGTGGCGGACCTCAATGCCGCCGGCGGCGTGCTCGGCCGGCAGCTGGCGCTGGAAGTCGGCGACGATGCCTGCGACCCGCGCCAGGCCGTCTCCGTCGCCAACCAGCTGGCATCGCGCCGCGTGGCGCTGGTGGCGGGGCATTTCTGCTCCGGCAGTTCCATCCCCGCCAGCAAGGTCTATGCGGAGGAAGGCGTGCTGCAGATCAGCCCCGCCTCCACCAACCCGCGCTACACGGATGAGGGCGGCTGGAACACCTTCCGCGTCTGCGGCCGCGACGACCAGCAGGGCCAGGTGGCGGGCCGCTACATCGCGCAGAACATGCGCAGCCAGCGCATCGCCATCCTGCACGACAACTCCGCCTATGGCCGCGGCCTGGCGGAGGAGACGAAGAAGGCGCTGAACGGCGCCGGCGTCACCGAAGCCCTCTTCAGCGCCTATACGCCCGGGGAGCGCGACTATTCCGCCATCGTCTCCCGCCTGCAGCAGGCGAACGTCCAGGTGGTCTATGTCGGTGGCTACCACACCGAATCCGGCCTGATCCTGCGCCAGGCGAAGGAGCGGGGGCTGAACATCACGCTGATCGGCGGCGATGCGCTGGTGACCAACGAGTTCTGGCAGATCACCGGCGCGGCGGGCGAAGGCACGCTGATGACCTTCAGCAGCGACCCGCGCAAGCGCCCGACGGCGGCCTCCGTCGTCCAGGCCTTCCGGGCCAAGAACATCGATCCGGAGGGCTATGTCCTCTACACCTATGCCGCGCTGCAGATCTGGGCGGCGGCGGCGGCGCGCAGCAACGGCACGGATCCGCGCCGCATCGCCGCGCTCCTGAAGTCGGGCGGCCCGTGGCAGACGGTGCTGGGCGACATCTCCTTCGACGGCAAGGGCGATGTCACGGTGCCGGACTACGTCTTCTACGTCTGGCGCAACGGCAGCTACGCCGAGATGTGAGGCGGCCAGGCGCGGCGCCGCAGGGCGCCGCGCCTATTCCAGCCGCATGCCCGCATCCCGCACCACCCGGCCCCAGCGGGCATGGGTGGCGGCGAGCAGGCCGGGCAGGTCGCCGCCCGGCCAGGGATCGATCCCCCAGCCCGGCAGGCGGGCCCGCGCGGCGTCGCTCGCCATCGCGCCCTGGGCCGCCGCGGCCCATTCCGCCAGCACCGTCTCCGGCGTGCCGCGCGGCGCCAGCAGCAAATTCGCCACGCGCACCTCGAAGCCCGGGAAGCCGCTTTCCGCCACCGTCGGCACCTCCGGCAGCACCGCCGCGCGTTCGGCGCCGGAGACGGCCAGCGCGCGGAGCCGGCCGCTCCGCACCAGGTCGGGCCCGCCGCCGATGGCCAGGAACCCCGCCGGCACGGTGCCGGAGACGATCGCCGTCAGCGCCTCCGGATTGCCGCGCTGGGGCACATGTTCCAGCGCCGCCGCCGGCAGCCCCGCGGATTGGCGCAGATGCTCCATGGCCAGGTGCCCGGGCGATCCGACGCTGCCGGAGGCGTAGAAGGCCGGGCTTCGCCGCGCACCCTCCAGGAAGGATCGCAGGTCGGTCGCGGGGTGCCCGGGATGGACCAGCAGCACCAGCTGGAAGCTGCCGAGATGCGCGACCGGCACCAGGTCCCGCAGCGGGTCGAATCCCATGTCGCGGAAGAGATGCGGGTTGACCGTCAGCGCGGTGTCGAGCGCGGCGAGCAGCGTCCTGCCATCCGGCCTGGCACGCGCCACCGCGGCCGCGCCGATATTGCCGCCGGCGCCGGGGCGGTTCTCCACCACGACGGTCCCGCGCCCCTCCCGCATCGCATGGTCGGCCAGGATGCGCGCGGTGCCATCGAGCGACCCGCCGGGCGTGAAGTTGACGATGATGCGCGTGGGATCCGTTTGCGCCGCCGCATGGCGCGCTGCGAGCAGACCGGCGGCGGTGGCGAGCAGGTCGCGGCGTCCTGGCATGGTGGTGATCCTCCCTCTTGCCCTGCATCAGGCCGTGGCCGGGCCCTCCCGCGCAAGCGGGGAAGGGGGCAGGATGCGCGGCGACGACCGGAGGAAACGCGCCGCATGACCGCCATCCGCAACGTGCTCTTCATCATGGTGGACCAGCTGCGCTGGGACCATCTCGGCTGCGCGGGGCATCCCTTCCTCCGCACGCCGAACCTCGATGCGCTGGCGGCGCGGGGCGTGCGGTTCTCCCAGGCCTATGTGCAGTCCGGTATCTGCGGACCCTCCCGCATGTCCTACTACACCGGCCGCTACGTCTCCTCCCATGGCGCCACGCATAACCGCGTGCCGCTTTCCATCGGAGAGGTGACGCTGGGCTGGCATCTGCGGGAGGCCGGGCGGACCCTGGCGCTGGCGGGCAAGACGCATGTGCTGCCGGATGCGCATGGCATGAAGCGCCTGCAGCTGGATGGCCAGCACGATCTGGCGGCGCTGCTGAAGGAGGGATGGTTCACGCTGGTCGATCGCCATGACGGCCACCATGCCGAGCCCGACAGCGCCTATGCCCATTGGTTGCGATCGAAGGGCTATGACAGCGCCGATCCCTGGACGGACTACGTGATCGCCGTCGAGGATGAGGAAGGAAAGGTCCGCAGCGGCTGGAAGATGCGCAACGCCCGGCTGCCCGCCCGGGTGCGGGAGGAGCATAGCGAGACCGCCTACACCACCGACCAGGCCATCGGCTTCATGGACCGCCAGGGCGATGATCCCTGGGTGCTGCACCTGTCCTATGTGAAGCCGCACTGGCCCTACATCGCGCCCGCGCCCTACCACGCCATGTATTCGCCGAACCAATGCCTCCCCGTCTCCCGCCATCCCGCCGAGCGCGGGGAGGGTGCGCATCCGATGCTGCGGGAATGGCAGAAGGAGGAGGTGAGCGAAAGCTTCCAGATCGATGACTGCATCGCGACGGTGCGGCCCGCCTATCAGGGCCTCATCACGCAGCTCGACGACCATCTCGGGCGGGTGTGGGAGGCGATGGAGCGGCTCGGGCGCTGGCGCGACACGATGGTCGTCTTCTGCTCCGACCATGGTGACTATCTCGGCGACCACTGGCTCGGCGAGAAGGAGCTGTTCCATGACTGCGTGCAGCGCATTCCCTTCCTACTCTACGACCCTTCGCCCGAGGCGAACGCCACGCGCGGCACCGTCGATGACCGCTTCGTGGAGGCGATCGACGTGGTGCCGACCATCCTCGACGCGCTCGGCCTGCCGGCATCCGAACACGTCGTGGAGGGCCGGTCCCTGCTGCCGCTGACGCGCGGCGCTACGCCGCCGTGGCGGGATGCGGTGGTGAGCGAACTGGACTGGACCTTCAGGGGCGCGCGCCGGCGCCTCGGCCACCCGACCGGGCAGCACCATGCCTGGATGCTGCGGGATGCGCGCTGGAAGTATGTGCACTGGACCAGCGGGCACCGGCCACAGCTCTTCGACCTTCAGGCGGATCCGGAGGAGTTCCACGACCTCGGCGCCGATCCGGCGCTTGAGGGGGTGCGGGAGGCGGCGCGGGAGAAGCTGCTCGCCTGGTTCACGCGGCTGAAGCGCCGCACGACGCTGAGCTGGGCGGAGGCCGAGTTGCGCACGGATCGGCACAAGGCGGCAGGCGTGTTCTACGGGGAGTGGTGAACCGGGGAAGGCGCTGCCTTCCCCGGACCCCTACCGCCAGGGGCGAGACGCCCCTGGACCGTCTCAGGCGGCCTTGGCGGCCTGGATCGCCTTCCACACCGTCTCGGGCGTGGCGGGCATGTCCATGTGGGTGATGCCGACCGGCGTGAGCGCATCGACCAGCGCATTCATCGCCGCCGGCGGGGAGCCCACGGCACCGGCCTCGCCCGCGCCCTTCACGCCGAGCGGATTGGTCTCGCAGGTCACCTCGATCAGGTCCACGTCGATGTCCGGCAGATCGTCGGCCCGCGGCAGCGCATAGTCCATGAAGGAGGCCGAGAGCAGCTGGCCGCTGCCATTGTCATAGGCCGTGCGCTCATGCAGCGCCTGGCCCAGGCCCTGCGCCACGCCGCCATGCACCTGGCCGCGCACGATCAGCGGATTCAGCGCATGGCCCACATCGTCCACCACGATGTAGCGGGGGACGGAGACGATGCCCGTCTCGGGGTCCACCTCGACCTCCGCCACGTGGCAGCCATTCGGGAAGGTGTGGGCCTCGATCTTGGCCGTCTCCATGGCGTCGAGCAGCAGGGTGGACTGCCCCGCCGCGACCCGCTTCCGCTGGATGGCGGCGAGTTCCAGGATGCCGACGCCCTTGTCCGTGCCTGCCACGTCGAAGCGGCCGGCGGCCGGCGTGAATTCGATGTCGGCGACGGAGGTTTCCAGATGCTCCGCCGCGGCCTGCTTGCCCTTCTCGATCACGCTCGCGGTGGTGACGAGGATGGCCTGGCCTTCGGAGTAGAGGCTGCGGGCGCCGCCGGTGCCGCCGCCCTCGGGCAGCGTCTCGCTGTCGCCCTGCTTCACCCGGATTTTCTCGAGTGGCACGCCAAGTTCGTGCTGGGTGAGCATGGCATAGGCGGTCTCATGGCCCTGGCCGGTGGATTGCGTGCCGACATAGACATCGACGTAGCCATCCTCCGCGAAGACGACCTTGGCGTTCTCCGTGGGGCCACCGCCGGTGGCTTCCAGGTAATAGGCGAGGCCGATGCCGCGGCGCTTGCCCTGCTTCTCCGCCTCCGCCCGCCGCGCCGGGAAGCCCGCCCAGTCGATCTTGGCGAGCGCGCTGTCCATCAACTGGAGGAAATCGCCGCTGTCGTAGCGCTGGCCCATGGCGGAGACGAAGGGCATCGCGGCCTGCGTCACCATGTTGCGGCGGCGAAGCTCGATGCGGTCGATCTTCAACTCGCGCGCCGCGGCGTCGATCAGGCGCTCGACCAGGTAGTTGCTCTCCGGCCGGCCCGCGCCGCGATAGGCATCGACGGGGACGGTGTTGGTCAGCACGCCGATGACGTTGGCGTAGATCGCCTCGAACCCATAGACGCTGGCCAGCACCTTGGTGCCGGCGCCGGTCGGGATGAAGGGCGCGAAGGTGGAGAGGTAGGCGCCCATATTGGCGTAGTTGCGCGTGCGCAGCGCCAGGAACTTGCCGTCGGCGTCGGTCGCCAGCTCACCCAGCGTGATGTTGTCGCGGCCATGGGTGTCGGACTGGAAGGCCTCCGACCGTTCGCTGGTCCACTTCACGGGGCGGCCGACCTGCTTCGCCGCGAAGGCGACGAGGACGTGCTCGGCATAGAGGTAGAGCTTCATGCCGAAGCCGCCGCCGACATCGGGGGTGATGACGCGGACATTCTCCGGCGGGATCTTGAAGACATTGCCCGCGAGCAGGTTCTTCACCAGCCAGGAGCCCTGGGTGTTGGTGTGCAGCGTCAGCTTGTCGCCTTCCCAGGCAGCGACCGCGGCGCGGGTTTCCATGCTGGCGACGACGACGCGGTTGTTCACGACGGTCAGGCGCGTGACATGCGCCGCCCGGGCGAAGGCCGCTTCCGTCTTGGCCTTGTCGCCGGCTTCCCAGTCGAAGGCGACGTTGCTGGCCGCCCCTTCCCAGACCTGCGGCTGGCCGGCTTCCCAGGCGGTGGCGAGGTCCGTCGCGGCGGGCAGCACCTCGTAATCCACCATCACCGCTTCCGCGCCGTCCCGCGCGGCCTGGGCGGATTCCGCCACGATGAAGGCGACGGGGTCGCCGACATGGCGGACGGTGTCGGTGGCCAGCGCCAGGCGCGGCGTGTTGGCGCGCGGCGTGCCGTCCTTGTTCTTCAGCGGGATCACGCAGGGCACCTCGCCGAGGCCCGCCGCCTGCAGGTCCGCGCCCGTGATCACCGCCAGCACGCCCGGCACGGCCTTGGCCGCGCTGGTGTCGAGGCTGGTGATCTTCGCATGGGCATGGGGGCTGCGGAGCACGACGCCCACGGCTTCCCCTTCCATGGCGATGTCGTCGGTGTAGCGGCCCCGTCCCGTCAGCAGGCGGGGATCCTCCACGCGCCGCACCGATTGGCTCAACCCGAACTTCGCCATGGCTCTCGTTCCCCAGACTCTTATGCCCGCCATCATCTGCGATCTTTGGGGGGATCGAAAAGGGGGGCCGGCAACCCGCCAAGGGGGCGCGGCGTTCGCGACCCGGAAGGAGTGCACCCCATGCACCGATCGATTGCGCTTGCCCTGGCCGTCGCGCTGGGCGCGGCACCCGCTCTGGCCCAAACCCCGGCGCCGCCGGCCAATGGCAATGCTTCCGCCGCCCAGGTCGAGGCCATGCGCACGCTGCGCGAGGCGGAGGAAGGGCTGCGGGACGTGCTGAAGCGGCTGGAGGAGGGGACCATCCCCGCCAGCGGCGCGACATCGCGCCTCCGCCAGGCGTTGAACGAGGTGGAGCGCGCCATGCTGCGCCTGCCCGCCGATTCCCGCCGCGGCGCGCCCTGGCAGACCGCGGTGAAGGAGGTGTCGGAGGCCATGGCGATGGTGCGGGAGGAAGGCGGCGACGTGGCCGCCGCCCGCACCGCGGCCGGGGAGGCGCTGGCGACGCTCCCGGCGCTGGCGGGGGCGGAGACGGGGACGGGCGGATAGTAACCAACTCTTCATCCCTGCTGGCGCAGGCTTCAGGGATGACCGAGACCGACCTTGCACGCGAGGCCCGGCAGAACATCGCCCGGCACCTTGCCGACCTCCACCGCCTGCACATCCAGCTCGCCACCGACAGCCGCGCGCTGAAGGCGCTGACGCTCAGCGGGCGCGCCCAGGCCGAGATCGAGATCGCCGCGGAGATGCTGGAGCAGTACATGGCGGCGACCGGCGCCTTCCTCGAGAACATGCGCGGCCGCTACGAGGCGCGGCTCGGCCTGTTGCGGCGGGGAGAGCCGACGGGGGTGGAAGCGGTGCCGGGGCAGGGGGCGCTGGGGCATGGCGCCTTCTGGTACGCCTTCTCCCGCCTCTGCTCGGTGCTGCGGATGGCGGAGCGGCGATCCGGCTAAGGCGGTTTTAGGGATACTGCGCCTTTAGCCGTTTAGCCGATTTATGCACCTTTAGTCGCGTTTTCGCGTGTTCCAGGGCCGCTGGCCGCTCGGCGGGAACGTCGCGATATCAGCGGCTTGCAACGTCCGCCCGCCGCGTGCCCGGCGCGGTGGGACAGCCTCGGCGCCTGTCTCAAATAAGAAGCGGAGCCCTGGCCGGGTGGCCATGGCTCCGCCCTTGGTGGCAGGAACATAACGCGAATTGCTGGCCGGCGCCAGCGCAAACGGTCAGGAGTAGCCCTTGCCCTCCGGGGTGGCGGCCTGCTCCCGCGCTTCCTCCTGCGCGCCCTGGTCGACCTTCTTCATGCGCCCTTCCGGCAGCTTGCCGTCCTCCATCTCGCCGGTCGGGGTCGCCTCGGTCGCCTCGGCGGCGGGTTCGAAATCGAAATCGCCGTCGGAGGATTGCCAGGACTGCACGGTCAGCACCTTCGCGCCGCCGCGGCTTTCATGCGGGCCATGCACCACGCCGGCGGCCTGGGTGGTGAAGCCGCCGATGGGCAGCGCCTCCCCGCCATCGGTCAGGTCTCCTTCCAGCAGGTAGTGCATTTCCGCCCCGGCGCGGTGGCAATGGGCGGGGATGACGCCGCCGGCGGGGATATGGACGATGCTGGTCACCACGCCGCGGCCGGCATCCTCGTTGAGGATCTGGATGCGGAAGGTGCCGCCGGTCGCGCCCGGTATCATGAAGGGCGCGGGCTCCACGCTCTCCGCCGCCAGCCTCAGGCTGCGCTGGTCCATCGTCATTCTCCCGTTCCTTGGTGGGCGAACGCGGCGTGATGGCGCGGGGTTGCGGGGGGCGGTATGCAGGGGGGATGCCGGATTATGCGCTGGAATCGGAAGAAGGGGGCCTGGTCGCGGGCCTCGACGAGGTCGGGCGCGGGCCGCTGGCCGGGCCGGTCCTGGCCGCGGCCGCCGTCTTCCTGGCCGCGCCTTCCCCCGCGCTCGCGGCGATCCTGGATGACAGCAAGAAATTGACCGCCGCCCGGCGGGACCGCGCCTTCGCCGCGCTGCATGAAGCGCGACGGCGTGGGGAGATCGTCTTCGCCATCGCCGGTGCCTCCGCCGTGGAGATCGGGCGGCTCAACATCCTCCGCGCCAGCCACCTGGCCATGGCGCGCGCCCTGGCGCGGCTGCCGGTGGTGCCGGACCTCGCGCTGGTGGATGGCCACCTGGCGCCGAGGCTGCCCTGCCGGGTCCGCTGCGTGGTGGGGGGCGATGGGGTGAGCCTGTCCATCGCCGCGGCCTCCATCCTGGCCAAGGTCACGCGGGACCGGGCGATGGCGCGGCTCGATGCCCGCCATCCCGGCTGGGGCTTCGCCACCAACCAGGGCTACCCGACGGCGTCGCACCGCGCGCGCCTGGCGGAGGTGGGGCCGACGCGCCACCATCGGCGGGGATTTTCGCCCGTGGACCAGGCATCGCTGCGGCTTGTGGCGCCGATCGGTTGACGGCGCGACTCGGCGCCGCGCATGGTGGGGGCTCGATTCGCAGTGGGGTTGCTGGCGTCACGATGGGTACCGGTCTCGACCTGCCGCTGGACGAGGTGATGGTCGGCGACTGCATCGCGATGCTGCGGCGCCTGCCGCCGGCTTCCGTGCACGCCGTCTTCGCCGACCCGCCCTACAACCTCCAGCTGAAGGGCGAGCTGCGCCGGCCCGATGACAGCATCGTCGATGGCGTGGACGATGCCTGGGACCAGTTCAGCGATTTCGCGGCCTATGACGCCTTCACCCGGGAATGGCTGACGGAATGCCGCCGGGTGCTGCGCAAGGACGGCACGCTGTGGGTGGTGGGCAGCTACCACAACGTCTTCCGGCTCGGCACGGCGATGCAGGACCTCGGCTTCTGGATCCTGAACGACGTGATCTGGCGCAAGGCGAACCCGATGCCGAATTTCCGGGGCCGGCGCTTCACCAATGCGCATGAGACGCTGATCTGGGCCGCCCGCGGCGCCGAAAGCCGCTACCGCTTCAACTACGCCGCCATGAAGTCCCTGAACGACGACGTGCAGATGCGGAGCGACTGGTATTTCCCGCTCTGCACCGGCGCGGAGCGGCTGCGGGGGGAGGACGGCAAGAAGCTGCACCCGACCCAGAAGCCGGAGGCGCTGCTGCACCGCGTGCTGGTGTCCTGCACCCAACCCGGGGAGGTGGTGCTGGACCCTTTCCTCGGCACCGGGACCACGGCCGCCGTCGCCAAGCGGCTGGGGCGCCGCTTCATCGGGATCGAGCGGGACGAGGGCTATGCCGCCGCCGCCAAGGCACGGATCGAGGCGGTGGAGGCGATGCCGGAGAGTGCCGCGCTGGCGCTGCCGAACAAGCGCGAGCAGCCGCGGGTCGCCTTCGGGCTGCTGGTGGAACGCGGGCTGGTGCCGGCGGGGACCACGCTGACGGACCGGCACAAGCGCTGGCGGGCGGTCGTCGGCGCCGATGGCACGCTGCGCTGCGGCCAGGCGACGGGGTCCATCCACAAGGTGGGCGCGGAGCTGCAGCAGGCGCCATCCTGCAATGGCTGGACCTTCTGGCACATCGAGGGGCGAGACGGGCGGCTGCGGCTGATCGACGAGATCCGGACGGAGATCGCCTCGCAGGGGCTGTAGCGAGCCGCGCAGGAAAGTCTCTCACCGTCGCGGAGGCCACGTCCTGAAGGGGGCGGTTAACCCGTGTCCCGCATCCTGGGCGCCGATCCCAGGAGAAGCGACATGTCCGAGAATTGCCTGTCCGTCCCGCGCCGGCTGACCGAGGCGGAGCTGGATGCCGCGGTGGGCGGCTATGGCTGGCTCTCCGACCCCCTGCAGGAGGCGCGCGACAGGATCGCGCGTGAGAATCCGGATGGCGCCTTCCAAGCCGGTGCTTCCGTGTCGGAACAGGCCGCGGATTTCGCGCGGCAGCAGACGGAGGATCGGCTTCGCGCGGCAATGGGAGATGCGCGGGGTTCCGCGTTGATCATGGATATCTGAGACCGCCGAGCACATGGCGTGACCTGCGGCCGACACCGTCGGCCGAGGCCGCGACGGGTGCCCATGCGCGTTGCTGCGCAACGTGCATGGGGTCCCGGAACGCGGCCCGCCGCTTGTGCGTCACGCCGAAGGCGTGCCTGCGGCACGGTCACGGCACTGCCGTGACGCCAAGCGCGCGGAGCGCGCGCCCGGCGCCTGAGGGCAAAAAAAAGATACCAACGAGTCGCTGAAAGCGGCCGGTGGTATCACTCCCCGATGAAGCCGCCCGATTGCCGTTTCCACAGCTTCGCGTAGACCCCGTCGCGGGCCAGCAGTTCCGCATGGGTGCCGGCCTCCGCCACGCGGCCCTGCGACAGCACCACCAGGCGGTCCATGCGCGCCAGGGTGGAGAGGCGGTGCGCCACGGCGATCACCGTCTTGCCGGCCATCAGCCGTTCCAGGCTTTCCTGGATCGCGGCCTCCACCTCCGAATCGAGGGCACTGGTCGCCTCGTCCAGCACCAGGATCGGCGCGTCCTTCAGCAGCACGCGGGCGATGGCGATGCGCTGGCGCTGGCCGCCGGAGAGCTTCACGCCGCGCTCCCCCACATGCGCGTCATAGCCCGTGCGGCCGCGCCAATCCGCGAGGTCCATGATGAAGTCATGCGCTTCCGCGCGGCGGGCGGCTTCCTCGACCTCGGCGAGCGTCGCGTCGGGGCGGCCGTAGCGGATGTTCTCCAGGATCGATCGGTGCAGCAGCGCGGTGTCCTGGGTGACGACGCCGATCGCGCCGCGGAGGCTCTCCTGGGTGACGGCCCCGATGTCCTGGCCGTCCACCAGGATGCGGCCGGCTTCCGGCGTGAAGAAGCGCAGCAGCAGGTTGATGGCGGTGGTCTTGCCCGCGCCGGAATGGCCGACCAGGCCGACGCGCTCGCCGGGCTTCACCTCCAGGTCGAAGCCATCCAGCACGCCCGCTTCCCGCCCATAGCCGAAGCGCACGCCCTCGAAGCGGATCGCGCCCTGCGGCACCGCGAGGGGCCTGGCGCCGGGCGGGTCGGGCGCGGTGGGGGGCACGGCGATGCTGCCCATCGCTTCCTGCACCGTGCCGATATTCTCGAAGATGCCGGCGACGTTGAAGGCGACCCAGCCGGAGATGTTGGCGATCTGCCAGGCCATGGGCAGCGCCGCCGCCACCATCGCGAGCGGAATGTCGCCGCGTGACCAGAGCCAGATGGCGAGGCCCGCCGTCGCCGTGAGCATGGAGGCGTTGAGCGTGGAGAGCAGCAGCCCGTTCAGTGTCACGAGCCGCGTCTGCGCGGCGAAGCGCTCATTCAGCCCCTGCACGGCTTCCCGCACCCAGGCATCCTCCTGCGCCGCGCGGGCGAAGAGCTTCACGGTGACGATGTTGGTGTAGCTGTCCACCACGCGGCCCGTCAGCAGGGACCGTGCCTCGCTGGCCTTGCGGGCGCGGTCGCGCATGCGGGGCACGATGAGGCGCAGCAGCGTGGCATAGAGCACGAACCACACCAGGATGGGGATGGCGAGCCGCCAGTCGGTGGAGGCCAGGACCAGCACGGCGCCGGTGCCATAGACCAGGATGTACCAGACCGCGTTGACGGACTGGACGACGCTCTCCCGCAGCGCCGGTCCCGCCTGCATCACGCGGTTGGCGATGCGGCCGGCGAAATCCTCCTGGAAGAAGGACCAGCCCTGGCGGATGACCTGCCAGTGGGACTGCCAGCGGATCATGCCCGTCACGGCGGGGATGATGGCCTGCTGCGTCACCAGGTTCTGCGACAGGATGGCCAGCGGCCGGCAGACCAGCAGCACCGCCGCCATGCCGGCCAGCGTCCAGCCGGCATCGGCCCAGATCCGGTCCGGCCCGTGCTGTTCCAGCAGGCCCACGACGCGGCCGACGAAGACCGGGATCAGCAGGTCCAGCAGCGCGACGGTGAGGCCCGCGCCGAAGAGCAGCAGGAAGAGGGCCCGGGCCTGGCGGGCGAAGTACCAGTAGAAGCCGAGGAGCGACCGGGGCGGCGGCTCCTCCGGCACCTTGACGCCGAGCCAGCGCGCGGCGCGGCTGCCAGGCGGCGTGACGGGGTCGATCGCGGTCTCGAACAGCCGGAAGGGGAGCATGAAGGCAGAACGCGCCGATGCGGCGCGGGCGTCAACTCACGGGCCTCGTCCAGTCGCGCATCCGCGGGTCGTCGCGCATGTCATGCGTCAGCCAGACCATGCGGTCCAGGAACCACATCTTGGCGCCGAGGGCGGTGGCGAGGCCCGACAGGGCCAGCACCCCGTCCAGCCGGATGAGCCCCCAGGCCAGCGCCACCCCGCCCAGCGCCGCCAGCGCGTTGAGCAGGTGGGGCAGGAGGCGGTGGTGCGGCGGCACCGGATGGTCCGGCCGCGAGAGCCACAGCCTTTCGCCGATCACGGCGCGCGATGCCCAGTTGTCGGTGCTGGCGGGCGGGGCGAAGGCGCGGGGATTCGCCCAGGTCCAGCCCAGCAGCATCGCCGCGGGCAGCAGGGCCCAGGCACCGATCCACTCCCGGCTCCAGGCCGTGAGCGCCAGGGCGGGCAGGATGGGAATCCGGGTCCAGACGCTCCAGGGATTCGCATGGCGCGCCCAGGCGCGTTCATCCATGCGGTGGGCGCGGGCGATGAGCGCTTCCAGGGTCATGGCCTGGATGTATGGCGCGGAAGGGATGATGCCGGGGGGCGGCGGGGACGGGTCTGGCGTGCAGAAGGCGCCGATGCACCCCTGGCGTCGATGATCCCCTCAGCGACATTGCTGGCGCCGAGTTGAGGGGCGTCTAACTTATTGTTTTTCAATGACAAGAATCGTTATCGGCATCGCGCGGGGCCGATTGCGGTGGTCATGGATGAAAAAATTGTCATAACGCCGCAAACACTGCCGGAGGCTTTCCATGAACGCGCCACAGCCGCTCCGCCCGGAGCGTCCGACGTCCCTTTTCCGCCGCTTCCTCGATAGCGAAGCCTCGGGCGGCCTCGTGCTGATGGCGGCGGCGGCGCTGGCGTTGATCGTGGCCAATTCGGGGCTCGGGCCGGTCTATGTCTCTGCCCTCTCGGCCTATCTCGGCCCGCTCTCCGTCCTGCACTGGATCAATGACGGGCTGATGGCGGTGTTCTTCCTGTTCGTCGGGCTCGAGATCAAGCGGGAGATGCTGGATGGGCAGCTGGCGACCTGGTCCCGCCGCGCGCTGCCGGGCCTGGCCGCGGTGGGTGGCATGCTGGTGCCCGCGCTGATCTACCTGGCCTTCACCTGGCCGGACCCGGTGCTGCGGCAGGGATGGGCCATCCCGGCGGCGACCGACATCGCCTTCGCGCTCGGCGTGCTGTCGCTGCTCGGGCCGCGCGTGCCGGCCTCGCTGAAGGTGTTCCTGGCGGCGCTTGCCATCCTGGACGACCTCGGCGCCGTGACGATCATCGCGCTGTTCTACACCGCCTCGCTGTCGCTGATGGATCTCGGCCTGGCGGCGGTGGTGCTGGCGGGGCTGGTGGTGCTGAACCGGATGGGGGTGATGCGGCTGCTGCCCTACATCATCCTGGGCGCGGTGCTGTGGTTCTTCGTCCTGCGGTCCGGCGTGCATGCGACGATCGCGGGCGTGCTGCTGGCGCTGACCATCCCGCTGCGCATGAAGCCGGGCGGCACGGACGACCTGGTGCAATCGCCACTGCACCGGATGGAGCATGGGCTGCACCATGCCGTCGCCTTCGTCATCGTGCCGATCTTCGGCTTCGCCAATGCGGGCGTGGCGCTGACGGGGCTGGGCTGGGGCGTGCTGACGGACCCGCTGACGCTCGGCGTCTCGCTCGGCCTCGTCGTCGGCAAGCTGGTCGGCGTGATGGTGGCGTCCTTCATCGCCGTGCGGCTGGGCCTGGCGGCGCTGCCGATGGGCGCCAACTGGGCCCAGATGGCGGGCATCTCGCTGCTCTGCGGCATCGGCTTCACGATGAGCCTGTTCATCGGGATGCTGGCCTTCCCGGGCAACGCCCTGCTGCAGGATGGCGTGAAGATCGGCATCCTGGCGGGATCGCTGGTGGCGGGGCTGCTCGGCTGGCTGGTGCTGCGGTTCGCGCCCAGCCGCGCGCGGGGGGCCTAAGCGCCCAGCCGGGCGCGGAGAGCCTAAGCGCCCCGCCGGGCGCGGGGGGCCTGACGCTCACGCCGCCTGGCGGATTTCCGCCAGGAAGCCGTCGACCTTCGCGCGCAGCACGTCGGCCTGGCGCGACAGGCCGGCGGAGGCGTCGCGGAGGCCGGCGCTGGCGGCCAGCGTCGTCTCCGCGCCCTCCCGCGCCTGCGCCGTCTGCGCCGTCAGTTCCTGGGTGCTGGCGGCGGTCTCGGCGATGGCGCGGCCGATCTCCTGCGTCGCGGCGGATTGCTCCTCCGCCGCCGCGGCGACCTGCGTCGCGATGGCGGAGAGTTCCTCGATCGTCTGGCCGATGCCGCGGATGGCGGTGACGGCGCGGCCGGTTTCCGCCTGCATGGCGGCGATCTGGCTGGTGATCTGCTCGGTCGCCGTCGCGGTCTGCGCGGCCAGCGCCTTCACCTCCCCGGCGACGACGGCGAAGCCCTTGCCGGCATCGCCGGCGCGCGCGGCCTCGATCGTGGCATTGAGCGCCAGCAGGTTGGTCTGGCCGGCGATGGAGTTGATCAGGCCGATGACGTCGCCGATGCGATTGGCGACATCGGCGAGGCCGGCGACGGCCTGGTTGCTGACCTGCGCATCGCGGGAGGCCTGCTGCGCGAGCTTCGCGGATTGCGTCACCTGATGGGCGACCTCCGCGATGCTGGCGGCGAGCTGCTCCGCCGACATGGCGACGGTCTCGGTGTGGTTGGCGGTGGTGTCCACCGCGCGGGTCATGGCATCGGCCTGGGCGCGGGCGCCTGCGGCGGCATCGCCCATGCGGCCTGCGGTTTCATCGAGCGGCGCGGCGGCGCCGGCGACGGCGCCGAGCACATCGGCCACCTCCGCCTCGAACCGCCGGACCAGGGCCTGGGTGGCGTCGGCGCGGGCGGCCTTGGCCTGCTGCTCGGCGGCTGCCTCGGCGGCGACGCGGACGGCCTCCAGCGCGTTGCGGCGCAGCACCTCCACCGCCTGGGCCATGCCGCCGATCTCATCCGCCCGGGCCTGGTCGGGGACGGCGATGTCGTTCTCCCCCTGCGCCAGACGCTGCACCACGCCGGTCAGGCGCTCCACCGGCGCCACGACGCGGCGGACCAGCAGCCAGCCGAGGCCGGCCAGCACCAGGCCGACGGCGAGCGCGGCGGAGAGCACGATGGCCAGCATCGCATCGGCGCGGGCTTCCGCGGCGGCGGCCTGCGCGGCGGCTTCCGCCAGCGCGGCGTCGCGCACCTGCAGCAGCACCTGCAGCCCCGGCGTCGCGAAGGCGGTGAAGGCGGCGCTGGTCATGGGGTAGGTGGCGCCGGCGCGCCCGGCCTCGATCAGCGCCAGGGTCTGGCGCGTGATGTCGCCGAAATAGCGGGCCTCGACCTCCTGGATCGCGGCGGAAAGGCGGGGCGTGCCGTCGATCAGCCCGGCCACCATCTTCACCCGCGCCCAGGTCGCCTCCACCAGGCGGGAGGCGCCATTGGCGGTGTCGAGCTCCGCCGGCGTCATGGCACGGTTGCTGTTCAGCGCGGTGGCGAGGGCGACGATGCGGCGGCTGGCCTGGTCGCGCAGGTCCCAGGTGAGGCGCGCGACGAGCATGAGGTCGCCGAGCGAGCCATCCGTGCGGGTCAGCAGGCGGTGGCTGTCGTTCAGCGCGGCGGTGACCTGGCCGAGGATCTGGTCATAGACCGCCTGCGGCCGGGCGCGGATGGCGGGATCGCGCTGGGCGAGCGGCAGCACTGCCGCGGGGTCCATGGCGCGGCGCAGCTCCGCCAGCACGGGGATGGCGGCCTGAAGCCGCTCGGCATGGGCGGCGCCGGTGGCGGAGGCGCGGAGGCTGGCGATGGCGGGTGCCAGGGCCGCATCGGTATCGGCCTTGATGGCGGTCAGGCGCCCGACCGTATCGGCCTCCGCGGCGCCGGAGGCGTTCATGCGGATCACGTAGTTGCCGCGCTCGATCACCAGCCTCTCGGTCAGCTTCATCAGCGTGGTGGCGGCGTCCGTGGTCCGGGCGGCATCGGCCGCGGCGCGGCTGGCCTGCCACTGCTCCACCCCCGCGATCGTCGCCACGGCGCCGCCGATGCCGGCGATGCCGAGCATCACGAGGGAGAAGAGCATCTTGATGCGCATGGGAAATCCGCCGGTCGTCTCACGGAGACGTTATCCCGTCGGCGTTGCCAGATTGATAACCCGGGGACCGGGCAGGGATCAGGCGGGGGCGGCGCCGTCCACCAGCTCCACCGCCCGCTGCAGATCCACGCTGAGCAGCCGCGACACGCCGCGTTCCTGCATGGTGACGCCGTAGAGGCGGTGCATCCGCGCCATCGTGAGCGGATGGTGCGTCACGATCAGGAAGCGCGTGCCGCCGCCGCCTTCCTCCGCGGGCTTCGCCATGATCTCCAGGAGGTCGCAGAGGCGTTCCACATTGGCGTCGTCCAGCGGGGCATCGACCTCGTCCAGCACGCAGACCGGCGCCGGGTTGCAGCGGAAGACCGCGAAGACGAGGGAGAGCGCGGTCAGCGCCTGTTCGCCGCCCGAGAGCAGCGCGAGGGAGGAGAGCTTCTTGCCCGGCGGCTCCGCATAGATCTCGAGCCCCGCTTCCAGCGGATCGTCGGAGCCGACGAGGGCGAGGTGGGCGCGGCCGCCGCCGAACAGCCGGGTGAAGAGGCCGCGGAACTCCGCATCCACCTTGTCGAAGACCACGCGCAGGCGTTCCCGGCCTTCCCGGTTCAGATGGCCGATGGAGCCGCGCAGCTTGGCGATGGCGGTCGCGACCTCCTGCCGGTCCTGCTCGACCTTGGCGCGGGCGGCGTCGAGCTCGTTCAGCTCCACCTCGGCCCGCAGGTTCACGGGGCCCATCTCCTCCCGTTCCTTGGTCAGGCGATCGACCTTGCGGCGGGCCTTGTCCTCCGCCTGGTCGGTCAGCTCGCCCACCTCCTCCGGCAGGTCCGGATGGCCCTCGCCCAGGCGCTCGACGATCCGTTCCTCGACGGCGAGGGAGGCGGCCTCGGCCTGGGCGGCCGCGCCTTCGGTGCGGAGCTGGGCCTCCCGCGCCTGGGCGAAGGCGGCGTCGGCGGTGCGGCGGGCAAGGGCGGCCTCCCGGTCCTCCTTCTCCGCGGCGGTGAGCGCGGCGGCGGCGGCGGCGTGGGTGGCCTCGGCCTCCGCCAGCAATCGGCCGGCGGCGGCGCGGCGGGCGGCGGCGGCTTCGGGGGCGTCGGAGAGGGCTTCGCGCTCGGCCGCGGCCTCGCCCGCACGGGTGGCGAGTTCGGCGCGGCGCGCGGCGGCCTCCGCGCGGCGGCGGGCCCATTCCTCCCGCTCGGGCCCGATCGCGGCCTGGCGGGTGGTGATGCGGGTCGCCTCCGCGGCCAGCATGGCGCGGGTGTCGCGGCAGCCGGCCTCATTGGCGCGGGCATCGGCGAGCGCGGCGCGGGCCTGGTCCACGGCGGCGCGCAGCGCGGCGAGGTCGGGGGCAGCGGCGCGGGCCTGCCGCGCCTCGGCGAGCGCCTGGTCGGCGGCCTCCCGCTCCGCCGTCACGCGGGCGACTTCGGGCTCCAGCGCCGCCAGGCGGGCGGCGGCCTCCGCGGCGCGGGCCTCCAGGCGGCGTGCGGCGTCGCGGGCGGCGGCGAGGCGCCCTTCGGCGGCGCGGCGGGCGTCGCGGGCGGCCGATTCGGCGCGGATGCGGGCCTGTTCCTCATTGGCGGCCAGCGTCCGGGCCTGGCGGGCGGCGGCGGCATCGGGGGCGGCGGCGCGCGCCTCCCGCGCGGCGGCCAGCGCGGCGTTGGCGGCCTCCCGCTCCCGGTCCAGGCGCTCGATCTCCGGCGCCAGGGCGGCCAGGCGCTGCTCCGCCTGCTGGGCGCGGGCGGCGATGCGGTCCAGCGCCGTGGCGGCGGCGGCCTGGGCGCGTTCGGCCTGAGCACGGGTCTCCCGCCGCGCGGCTTCCTCGGCGCGGGCATGCCCTTCATCCGTCGCGGCCTGCTTCCGGGCCTCCGTGGCGGCGGCGGCGGCGGCCTCCGCGCGGTCCTGCCGGATGCCGGCGGCGCGCAGCGCGTTGCGCTGGGCGAGGCGGACGGCGCCCGGCGTCGGCGCCCCGGCGCGGAGGCAATGGCCATCCCAGCGCCAGACCGCGCCTTCCTCCGTCACCAGCGCCTGGCCCGGCTTCAGCAGCGCCATCAGCGCGGCGCCATCGAGGCCCTTGGGCAGCAGCCCGACCTGGGACAGGGCGCGGCCGAGGGCGGGCGGCGCCTCCACGAGGCGGGAGAGCGGCGTGGCGCCGGCCGGCAGGGCGGGCAGCGGATCGAGGGGCGGCAGCGCGCGCCAATGCTTCGGCGCCTCCGCCTCCAGCGCCGAATCCAGCGTCTCCCCCATCGCGGCGCCGAGCGCGGCTTCCAGCCCGGGGGGGACGGTGATGCTGTCCAGCACGGGCGGCAGGGAGCTGCCGGCCTCCCGCGCGCGCAGCACTTCGGTCAGCGCGGCGGTCTCGGCGGCGGCGCGGGCGCGGGCGCCCTCGGCCTCGCTGGCCGCGGCGCGGGCCTGTTCGTGGCGGGACTGGGCGGAAGCGCGGGCGGCCTCCGCGCCTTCCAGCGCGCGGCGGGCTTCCGTGAGCGCGGCGGCGGTGCGGGCGGCCTCGGCGCGGGCGGCATCGAGCTCGGCGGGCGGCACGGCGCTGGCGCGGGCCTGGTCGCGCTCCGCGGAGAGGCGGGCGTGCTGGTCAGCGGTGCGGCGGGCGGTCTGTTCGGCCGCCTGGAGCGCGTTGGTGGCGCGGGATTCCGCCGTCTCGGCCTCGCCGGCCGCACGACGGGCGGCCTCATGCGCGGCCTGGGCGGAAGCGCGGGCGGCCTCGGCGGCGGAGAGCGCCTGCTCGGCCTCCGCCAGGGCCGATTCGGCCGTGCTGACGGCGGTGGCGGCGGCGGCGCGCTCCGCATCCGGCACCATGGCGGCACGGGCCGCGCGGAGGTCCTGGTCCAGCTTCGCCTGGGCCTGGGCGAGTCGGCTGGCCCGCGTCGCGGCTTCCTGCTCCGCGGTGGCCAGCGCGCCGGCGGCGGCGGCGGCCTCCGCGGCGGCCTCGGTGGCGCGGTCGGCGGCTTCCGCGGCGGCGGCGACGGCGGCGGTCGCCTGGGCCTCCAGGCTTTCGGCCTCCGCCGCCCGGGCGGGCAGGGCGGCCAGCATGGCGGCCAGTTCCTCCGCCTCCGCCACCAGCCGCTGCTCGGCCGTGCCGGCATCGGCGTCGACGCGGGCGGCGTGGTCGAGGTCCCGGGCGAGCGCGGCGTGGCGGGCCTCGGCGGCGGCCAGCGCCTCCCGCGCGCGGGCTTCCTCGGCGCCGAGCGTCTCGGCCTCGACGCGGCGGCGCTCCAGGGCGGTGCGGGCGGCGCCCTCGGCCTCCCGCGGGCCGGGCAGCCCCTGTTCGGCGGCGAAGGCGCGGCGGGCGGCGGCCTCGGCGGCGGCCTCGGCCTCGCCCGTCGCGCGCTTCGCGTTGAGGAAGGCGTCGCGGGCATGGGTCAGGGCGGCCTGGGCGCGGGCGCGCAGGATGGCCAGCCACTCCACCTCCGCCTGCCGCACCAGGCCGGAGATGTTGCGGTAGCGCGCGGCCTGGCGGGCCTGGCGCTGGAGGTTCTGGCGGTTCGACTCCATCTGGCCGATCAGGTCTTCCGCCCGGCCGAGATTGTTCTCGGCCTGGCGGAGCTTCAGCTCGGCCTCATGCTTGCGGGCGCGCAGCCCGGCGATGCCGGCCGCCTCCTCCAGCACTGCGCGGCGATCCTCCGGCTTGGCCTGGATCAGGGCGGCGACGCGGCCCTGGCTGACCATGGCGGAGGAGCGGGCGCCGGAGCCGATGTCGGCGAACATGGTCTGCACGTCGCGGGCGCGGAGTTCGCGGCCATTCACGCGGAAGGAGGAACCTTCGCCCCGCGCGATCTTGCGGACGATCTCGAGCTCCGCCGCTTCGGCATTGGGCGGGGGCGCGAGGCCGGCGGCTTCCTCAAGGGAAAGCGTCACTTCCGCCAGGTTGCGGCCCGGGCGGGTGGCGGTGCCGGCGAAGATGACGTCATCCATCTCGCCGCCGCGCATGGACCGCGCATTGGTCTCGCCCATCGCCCAGCGGAGCGCTTCCACCACGTTGGACTTGCCGCAGCCATTGGGGCCGACGATGCCGGTCAGGCCCGGCATCACCTCCACGATCGTGGGCTCGGCGAAGGATTTGAAGCCGGCGATGCGAAGCCTGGTCAGCTTCGCATGGCGCGCGGCCTCGGCCTGCGCCTCGGTGCGCGCGGGCTCCTCGGCGGGCGTGCCTTCGGGGGTGACGGCCTCCATGCGACGCGCCCGCGCGGTGCCTTACCGGATCTCGGCGACCAGGGCGGCGAAGCGGTCGAAGGGCATGTTGCCGGGGACCGAGCGGCTGCCGAAGACGAAGGTGGGGGTGGAGTTCACATTGTGCTCCTGCTGCCCCTTCACGCGCAGTTCCAGGATGCCGCGGGCCAGGGCCTGGTCGCCGATCGCGGCATCGAACTGGGCGCGGGACATGCCGGCCAGGGCCGCGATCTTGAACAGCTCCTCCTGCGGGTTGGCGCCGCGGGCGAAGGCCCAGCGGTCCTGGCTCTGGAACAGGGTGGCGACGAAGGGCTCGTAGCGGTCGGCCGGCAGGCTGCGGGCGACCTGGGCGGCGGCCAGCGCCACGGCATCCAGCGGGAAGTCGCGGAAGACGATGCGGACGCGCCCGGCCTCCACCAGGTCCCGCTTCACCCGCGGCATGGTGTCGCGGTGGAAGCTGGCGCAGTGGCCGCAGGTCAGGGAGAAGTACTCGATGACGGTCGGCGCGCCGGCGCGGCCGATGCTGCGTTCCGTCATGCGGGGGTCGTCGGCGGCGAGCGGTGCCGGGGCGGGGGCCTGGGCCAGGGCAGCGCGGGCGCCCAGCAGGGGCACGCCGGCGGCGAGGGCGAGCAGCGAACGGCGGTCGGTCATCCGGGCAGACTCCGAAATCAGCCCCCTTCCGGGGGCATGGGGCCGGGAAGCCCCCGGCCGTCAGCGCTTCCGATAGACGCCAAGCGCCAGCTTTGCCAGAGCATCCCGCAGCTCCCCCTCCGGCATGGCGGCGATCCGGGCCTCCAGCTCCGGCGGCAGGGTGACGGGCCTGGGCTTCGGGCGCGCGGGGGGCGCGCCGGCCGGGGCCTGCTGGACGAAGCGCAGGCGTTCGACGGCGGCGCGGCCGAGATGGGCGTTGATCCGGCCGACCAGCTCCGGCGCCAGATGCTGCAATTCCATGGCGACGGGGCCGGAGCAGGCGAGGGTCAGCGTGCCGGCGGAAAGGCGGAGCGGCTGCGTCACGGCCGAGAGGGCGGGGCCGACGACATCCGGCCAATCCGCCATGAGCTGCGCGCCGGCCGGGCTCTTCTTGCGGAAGGCCGGGCGGGCGAGGCGTGCGATCATGGCGCCGACGGGCAGGGGGCCTGTCGGGAATCGGCGGTCGCCCCCATCCTTCGCCATGCATGACCCCCCCACCCGATGCCACCCTATTGCTGGCCTGGTACGACCGGCACAAGCGGACCCTGCCCTGGCGGATGCCGTCAGGTGCCGCCGATCCTTACCGCGTCTGGCTGTCGGAGGTCATGCTCCAGCAGACCACGGTGGCCACGGTCGGGCCACGCTATGCCCGGTTCCTCGCCCGCTTCCCGGATGTGGGGGCGCTCGCCGCCGCGTCCTGGGAGGAGGTGGCGGAGGAATGGGCGGGGCTCGGCTACTACGCAAGGGCGCGCAACCTGCATGCGGGGGCGAAGGCGCTGGCGGCGGGGGGGTTCCCGACCACGGTGGAGGGGCTGCGCGCCATTCCGGGCATCGGCGCCTATACGGCGGCGGCGGTGGCGGCGATCGCCTTCGACCGGCCGGTGGTGCCCCTGGATGGGAATGTGGAGCGGGTGACAGCCCGCCTCCATGCGGTGGAGCAGGCGCTGCCCGCCGCCAGGCCGCGCCTGGCGGCGCTGGCGCAGGGCTGGATGGGGCAGGAGGCTGCCCGCGCCCGGCCCGGGGATTTCGCGCAGGCGCTGTTCGACCTCGGCGCCACGGTCTGCACGCCGCGCAACCCCGCCTGCGCCATCTGTCCCTGGCGGGAGGATTGCGCGGGGAGGCGCGCGGGCATCCAGGCCGGATTGCCACGCAAGGCCGCGAAGAAGGCACGGCCCACCCGCTTCGGCGTGCATTTCCTGGCGACGGACCCGTCCGGGCGCCTGCTGCTGCGGCGGCGGCCCGACTCCGGCCTGCTCGGCGGCATGCTGGAAGTGCCGGGGACGCCCTGGCGGGAGGAGGGGTGGGAGGGTGCCGGGGCCGCGGTCCACGCGCCGCTGCCCGGCCTTTCCTGGACCGCGCTGAACGGGGAGGCCCTGCACGGCTTCACCCATTTCGAGCTGCGGATGGCGCTGTGGCGGGCCGCGGTGCCGGCCATGGCGGCGCCGGAGGGCTTCGCCTGGTGGGAGGCGGCGGCGGCGCGGGCGGCGATGCCGACGGTGATGCGCAAGCTGCTGGACCTGGCCGGGCTTTGAAACCCGGACCGTGACGGCAGCGTTTCATCGGCGCCGGCTTGTTGGCTCGCGCGTCATGATTCCTTCATGCCGGCCATGCTGCACCGCAGCCATCGCCTTGACACTGCTAACCCCGCATCGTAGGGAGCGCGCGCCTTCCGGGCGGGGCACCGCGGGGGAGAGCAAGCGTGACGGAATCAGGCGGTTTCGAGGATCGGCTCCGGCAGGCCCGGTCGCGGCGAGGGATGGATCCCGCGCCCGGCTCAACGGGATCCCTGCCTGGCGGCGGCACCTGGGGGGTCGGGTTCCGGGCGGGGGTCGAGGTCGTCTCGGCACTCGTCGTCGGTGTGGCGGTCGGCTGGTTCCTGGACCGCTGGCTTGGCACCTGGCCGTGGCTCTTCCTGCTGTTCTTCGTCTTCGGCAGCGTTGCCGGCGTGCTGAACGTCTATCGACTGTTCAAGCCGCGCAGCGTCGGAAAATAGGCCCCAGGCGACTGGGTGGTTGATCGAGGCTGCCGCGCTGCGGCGACCGGGGGAAATCGAGAGTGGCCGCCGAAGGTAAGACGATCGACGCGCTGAGCCAGTTCGAGCTCGCGACCGTGCTGGGCCCGATCGGCTCCTCGGTCGGTTTCTCGCAGTCCAACGCGCATATGCTGCTGGCTGCGGGGCTGATCACGGCGCTGATCATGTTCGGCATGTCCGCCCGCGCGGTGGTGCCGGGCCGGCTGCAGAGCCTGGCGGAATCCTCTTACGAATTCGTGCATGACCTGGTGCTTGGCCAGGTGGGGGATGAGGGCAAGCGCTTCTTCCCCTTCGTCTTCACGCTGTTCATGTTCGTGCTGTTCGGCAACCTGCTCGGCCTGCTGCCCTACGCCTTCACCTTCACGAGCCACATCGCGGTGACCTTCGCGCTGGCCGCGGTGGTGTTCGTGCTGATCACGGTCGTGGCGCTGATGCTGCACGGCCGGAAGTTCTTCGGATACTTCTTCCCGGAAGGCGCGCCGATCTGGCTGGCGCCGATCATCATCCCGGTGGAGATCGTGTCCTACCTCTCGCGGCCGGTCAGCCTGTCCATCCGACTGTTCGCGAACATGGTGGCCGGCCACGTCATGCTGAAGGTCTTCGCCACCTTCATCGTGCTGCTCGGCGGCCTGGGTGCGATCGGGCCCTTCGTGGCGGTGCTGCCGCTCGGGGTGAACATCGCGCTCGTCGGTTTCGAAGTGCTGGTGGCGTTCCTGCAGGCCTATGTCTTCGCCATCCTCACCAGCATCTACCTGCACGATGCCGTGCATCTGCACTGATCCGCAGTCCGGCGTCCGTTCAGACCCATCCCCACCCCAGTTCACACAAGACGGAAGGATACTCAGATGGAAGTGGCTGCCGCGAAGGCCCTCGGGGCTGGCATCGCCGTGATCGCGCTGTTCGGCGTGGGCCTCGGCATCGGCAACATCTTCTCCGCGATGATCAACAGCGTGGCGCGCAACCCGGCCGCCCGCGACGCGGTGTTCCCGATCGGCATCCTGGGCTTCGCGCTCACGGAAGCCGTCGCGCTCTTCGCGCTGCTGATCGCGTTCCTCATCCTGTTCACCTGATCCCGCCTGCCGCGGCGCGGGTGGCGAGAGCCATGCCGCGCGCGGCCTGAGGGATCACGCGCGCCGCCGCCTGTTCGGGCGGCGCGCCGGCGGACAGACCGAGGGGACCCGACATACCATGCCGCAGCTCGAGTTCGGCAATCCGCTGATCATCGCCCAGATCGTCTGGCTGCTGATCATCTTTGGCGTGCTGTACTTCGTCCTCTCCACCTACGCGCTGCCGCGCGTGGCGGAGGTGCTGGAGGATCGCCGCCGGCGGATCGAGGGTGACCTCGAAGCCGCGCAGGCCGCCAAGGCGGAAGCCGATGCGGCCATCGCCGCCTATCGCGAAGCCTCGGCCAAGGCCCGGGCGGAAGCGCAGGCCGCGATCGCGGAAGCGATGCAGTCGGCCCAGGCGGAGACCACCGCCCGCGCCGATGCGCTGGCCGCGAGGCTGGCGAAGCAGATCGATGAGGCGGAAGCCCGCATCGGCCGTGCCCGCGACGCCGCCATGGGCGCGCTGCGCCAGGTCTCGACCGAGACGGCGGATGCGCTGCTGGTGCGCCTGACCGGCCGCAGCGACCAGGCGGTGCTGGGTGCCGCCGTGGACCGTGCGCTCGCCGCGCGCGGCCAGGGTTAAGGGGTAGGCGCCATGGAACACCACTACGCGCATTTCTGGCTCGACCCGAAGTTCTGGGTCGCCGTTTCCTTCGTCCTCTTCGTCCTGCTGGTCGCCAAGACCGCCTGGACGCAGCTGACCGGGCGCCTCGATGCGCGCGGGGAGCGGATCCGGAACGAGCTGGCCGAAGCCGCGCAGCTGCGCGCGGAAGCCGAGGCGATGCGCCAGCAGGCGATCGCCGACCGCGCCGCCGCGCTGGCCGAGGCCGAGGACCTGATCGCCCGCGCCCGGGCCGAGGCCGAGCGCCTGGCCCAGGCCGCGGCGGTGGAAGCCGAGACCGCCGCCAAGCGCCGCGAGCGCATGGCGATGGACCGCATCGCGGCCGCCGAGGCGGGTGCCGTGGCCGAGGTCCGCAACGCTGCCGCCGAGATCGCGGTGGTGGCGGCGCGGGAGGTGCTGGCGCAGACGGTGGATGCCGAGGCCGATGCCGCGCTGATCGACGCCGCCGTGGCCGACCTGCCGCGGGCGCTGAAGGCGGCCTGACCCCCCTTGCCTTGACGGGGTCATGAGAAAGGGGGCCGCGAGGCCCCCTTTTTTCGTGCGCTGCGCCGGGTGGCAAGGGGAGGGGGGCCGGCGGCCCCCCAACCCTCAGATCAGCTGCCAGTCCGGGCTGACATCCAGCACCACGCCGCCGCCCAGCACGCGGCTGCCGTCCATGTACCAGTTCACCACGGTGCCGCCGCCGCTCCGCCAGATCAGGTCGGCGCGGCCGTCGCCATTGACGTCACCTAGCGCCTTGATGTCCCAGGACGTCTCCACCTGGCCGAGGCTGCCGCCGCCGATGATGGACAGGCCGTTCATCAGCCACACCACGACATCGCCCGTGGTGCCGTTGCGCCAGACCATGTCGGCACGCCCATCGGCGTTGAGGTCCGCAAGGCCGCGCACCTGCCAGTCGAGCCCGATCTGCGCCACCTGGCCTCCACCGGCCACGGTGTTGCCGTCCATCGCCCAGACCACGACCTCGCCGCTCGCGCCACGCCACAGGATGTCGGCGCGCCCATCGGCGTTGAAGTCGCCGAGGCCCGAGATGCTCCAGCTGGTCGCGACGGTGCCGATGCTGCGTTCGCCGCTGATGCCATAGACGCCGTCCAGGCGCTGCATGCTGACGGCGCCGGTCGAGGGGTTGCGCCACACCAGGTCCGCATTGCCGTCGCCGGTCAGGTCCGCCATGCCCTGGAAGGTCACGTTCCCGGGGCGGGAGCCCGGGACATTGGCGAGGCCGACGCTGGTGCCGTTCATGCTCCAGACCTGGATCGCGCCGCCGGTGGACAGCCAGACGAGGTCGGCGCGGCCGTTGCCATCCGTCTCCGCCAGGCCGAGCAGTTGCCATTCGGTGCCGACGCGGGCCACCTGCCCGCCGCCGGTGATGGAGAGGTTGCTCATGGTCCAGAGCGCGACCGTGCCATCGGTGCCGCGCCAGGCGAGGTCCGCGAGGCCGTCGCCGTTCAGGTCCCTCGGCCGCGCCGTGTTGCCCAGCGTGACGGAGGTGCCGATGAAGTCGATCCGCTCGATCCCGCCGATGACGTCGCTGCCGTCGGTGGTGGTGGTCACGCGCCAGGATCCGTCGGCGAGGCGCGCCCATTCCGCATTGGCGCGGCTGACGAGGAAGCGGGCCACGTCGAAGCCGGCCTCGCCCAGCAGCAGGTCGTTGCCGGTGCCGCCGGTCAGGACGTCGTCGCCATCCCCGCCCCAGACGCTGTCATTGCCCGTGCCGCCCTCGAGCGTGTCGTTGCCGCCATAGCCGAACATGATGTCGTTGCCGTCACGGCCGCCCTGCGTCTCGCCCAGGTTGGACATGCGCACTTCCGAATCGCCGGCCATGATCGCGGCATCGAAGGCCTCGCCATCCCCGAAGTTCAGCCAGCGATACAGGTTGTTGCCGGTGAGGAAGGCGCCGCTGACGTCCATCAGGCGCTCGCCATTCACGACGAAGCGGACATCGGTGACGATGGCGCCGCCGTTGAAGGCGATGAGGTTCAGGGAGTTCGCGCCGAAGCCGACGCCATAGACCTCGATGCTCGCGCTGCGGCCGCCGATGGAGCCATCGACGATGAAGGCGTTGCTGCTGCGCGTCCGGACGCTGGTGTTCACCAGGTCGTCGAGGGAACTCAGCAGGTCGAAGGGTGGGTTCAGCGCGAAGGTAACGCGGGCCACGGGAAGTTCCTTGATAAAGGGTAACGATAGATAAAGGAGTGCGTGATTTTCGATCAATCCCCTCCGCTTCCCGGATGCCACGCCAGGGGGTAGGCTCGACGCAACATCATGTCGGAGTGACAACGTGAAGCGCAGTTTCCTGGCCGCGACCCTGCTTGCCGCGACCGTTTTCGGTGCCCCGTCCGCCCAGGCGAATCTGTTCCGGTGGGCCAATGACGGGGATGTGAACTCGATGGACCCCTATGCCCGGCAGGAAACCTTCCTGCTGAGCTTCAACCAGAACATCTACGAGCCGTTGGTGCGGCGCAGCCGGCAGCTGCAGGTCGAGGCATCCCTGGCCGAGCGGTGGGAACAGCCCTCGCCCTCCGTCTGGCGCTTCCACCTGCGGCGCGGCGTGACCTTCACGGATGGCACGCCCTTCACCGCCGATGACGTCGTCTTCTCCATCGGGCGGGCGAAGGCGCAGGGGTCCAATGTCGGCGGCTCGCTCGCCAGCGTGAAGGAAGCGCGGCGCGTCGATGACCACACGGTGGATGTCGAGACCCATGCGCCGAACCCGATCTTCCTGGAGGAGATCACCGGCATCGGCATGATGTCCCGCCGTTGGGCGGAGGCGAACAACGCCACGCGCAGCGCGGACCTGACCACGGGCGCCGAGAATTTCGCGACGCGCAACGCCATGGGCACGGGGCCCTTCCGCCTGGTGTCGCGGGAGCCCGACCGGCGCACGGTGCTGGCGCCGAATCCGGGCTGGTGGGACCGGCCGGAACACAACCTGACCCGCGTCGAGTTCAACGTCATCGCCAATGACGCGACGCGCATCGCGGCGCTGCTGAGCGGCGAGATCGACATGGTCTATACCGTGCCGCCGCAGGACACGGACCGCCTGTCCCGCACCCCCAACATCCGCGTGCACCAGCAGGCGGAGCTGCGGACGATCTATCTCGGCTTCGACCAGATGCGGCCGGAGCTGCTGAAATCCGATGTGCGTGGGCGCAACCCGTTCCAGGATCTCCGCGTGCGCCAGGCCTTCAACCACGCGATCGACCGCGCGGCGATCGTGCGCACGGTGATGCGCGGCCAGGCGCGGCCGACGGGGCTGATGATCGGGCCGGGCGTCAACGGCCATACCACGGCCGGCGACCAGGTGGCGGCCTACAACCCGGACCTGGCGCGCCGCCTGCTGGCGGAGGCGGGCTATCCGCAGGGCTTCGGCGTGACGCTCGACTGCCCGAACGACCGCTACGTGAATGACGAGGCGATCTGCACGGCCGTCGTCTCCATGCTGGCGCGGGTCGGCGTGCGCGTCACGCTGAACGCGCAGACGCGGGCGCGCTACTTCGCGGAGATCCTGGGCCCCCGCTACAACACCAGCTTCTACATGCTGGGCTGGACGCCCAACACCTATGACGCCCACAACGCCTTCTTCAACCTGATGGCGAGCCGGGAGCGCGACCGCGGGCTGTTCAATGTGGGCGGCTTCAGCAATGCCCGCTTCGACGAGCTGGTGACGAGCATGGCGGTGGAGACCAACCCGCAGGCGCGCCAGGCGATGATCGAGGAAGCGCTGAAGATCCACACCGATGCGGTCGGCCACCTGCCGCTGCACCAGCAGACCGTGATCTGGGCCGCGCGGTCCAACATCCAGCTGCAGCAGCTGGCCGACAACTACTTCCCGCTGCGCTTCGTGCGCGTGGGGAACTGAGGGGAGCGCATACCCCCACCCCAAACCAGCCTTCGGCGTTGGCGGCAGTGCCGCCAACCCCCCGAAAGCGCGGGGGAGGGAGTTTTCATCAGAGCTTCTTGTCGTAGGTGATCCACATGGTGCGGGTCGCCAGGCGGTCATAGACGCCGCGGCCGCGGTAGTTGTCGTCGGCCGTGATCCAGCGGATCACCGACCAGCCGCGCGCGCGGCCCTCGGCCGCCACCGCCTCGATCAGCGCATCGGCCACGCGCTGCCCGCGCGCGGCGGGATCGACGAAGAGGTCGTCGAGGAAGCCGCCGGTGCTGGCGGAGAGCGGCCGCGCGAAGGGGCGGTAATGGGCGAGGCCGAGCGGCTTGCCACCCCCGTCCACGGCGATGAAGGCCTTCACCTCATGCGCGGGGTCCATGATCCAGCCCCAGACGCGCGCGCGCATCTCCGGCGTCTGCGTCACGCGGTAGAATGCCGCGTAGCCGGCATAGAGGCGCTCCCACGCCTCCCGATGCTCGGTGGCCAGGGGGATGACGGTCACGCCACTCATCACGCGATCTCCTGCCGGATGCGCCCGGCGGCGGCGAGGGCGACGAGGATGCCGCCCACATGCATGGATTGCCCGATGCGGCCCTCGGCGATGGCCTGCATCACCTCCTCCACCGTCATCAGCACGACGGCGATCTCCTCCGTCGGCTCCGGCGTCGCCGCGGCCACGGGGACGGCGCCAAGGCCCAGCACGATGTGGAGCCGGTTGGTCTGGATGGCGGGGTTGGCGTGGGACGCATAGAGGAAGCGCCATTCGGGGGCGTCATAGCCCGTCTCCTCCCGCAATTCGCGCCGCGCCGCGGCGATGGCATCGGCATCGCCGGGATCCATCACGCCACCCGGCAGTTCCAGCGACCAGGCCTGCGCGCCGTGCCGCCATTGCCGCACCATCACCACGCGGCCCTCGGGCGTGATGGCGACGGCGCAGCACCAGTCCGCGTAGTCCAGCACGTACCAGGGCGCGATCTCCGTGCCTGCACGGGTGCGCAGCCGGTCGGCGCGCAGCCTGATCCAGCGATCCTCCACCAGGATGGTCGATTCCTTGGTGGTCCAGGGCGGCGTTTCGTCCATGCGGCAGCGTGGCGCCGCGCTGTTCCCGCATCAAGGGGGCGTAACCATCCCGCTTGGGGTGGCGAAGCGCCCGGCATCCCCGTCATCGGAAGATCCCCGCCATGCTGCGCCGCAGCCTTTTTACCCTCGCCGCCATTCCCTTCATCACGCCGGCGCTTGCCATGCCGCGCGTGCGCGCCGTGAACAACGCCGCCGGCATCGCGCTGCGCGGCTACGACACGGTCGCCTGGTTCACGGAGGGAGCGCCGCGCCGCGGCAGCGCGGCCTTCGCGGTGGAGCATGCGGGGGCCACCTGGCATTTCGCCCATGCCCGCCACCAGGCGCTGTTCGCCGCCAATCCCACCGCCTTCGCGCCCGCCTTCGGCGGCTTCTGCGCCTTCGGCGTGGCGCGCGGCTACAAGGTCGATATCGACCCGGAGGCGTGGCACATCGAAGCCGGCACGCTCTACCTCAACTACGACCTCGGCGTGCAGCGGCAATGGCGGCGCGACATCCCCGGCCACATCGCGCGCGCGACAGCGAACTGGCCCCGCCTGGCCGAGGCGTGACATGCTCGCCGCCAGCCTTGCGGCCGGCCTCTCCCCCATGACGGACACCACGACGACCCGCGCGACGCAGGAAGCCCGCTGGGGCGGGCTGCTGGCGGCCGCGCAGGGGGGCGATGCCCGCGCCTACGACACCCTGCTGCGGGAGATCACGCCGCGGCTTCGCAGCCTGTGCCGCGCGCGCATCCGCGACGCGGCGGAGGCCGAGGACGCCGTGCAGGATGCGTTGATGACCATCCATGCGCTGCGCCACACCTACGATCCCGAACGCCCCTTCGGCCCTTGGCTGACCACCATCGCCACGCGCCGCGCCGTGGACCGGCTGCGGCGCCGCGGACGGGGGGCAGGTCGGGAGTCCAACATCGATGATCTGCCGGAAGGCGCGGCCTCCGTCGCGCCGGTCGCGGAGGAGCGTATCGCCGCGCGCGACCTGCGCGACGCGGTGGCCGAACTGCCGGAAAGCCAGCGCACGGCGTTGCGCCTGGCGAAGCTCGAGGACCTGTCCCTGGCCGAGGCTTCCGCGCGGTCGGGCCTCAGCGTCGGTGCCTTGAAGGTGGCAACCCACCGCGCCATGCATTCGCTGCGTCGCCGATTCGGCGTGAAGGGGGATGAGTGATGCGCACCGATGACCTGATCAGCCGGCTCTCGGCCGGGCTGACGCCGGTGCGCCGCGTGCCGCCGCCGCTGCTGGCGGCGTTGGGCTGGCTGGCCATGGCGACCGCCGTCGTGGCGCTGGGCGTCGCCGTCTCCGGCTTCCGGCACGATATCGAACAGCGGCTGATGCTGATGCATGAACAGGTGAACCTGGTGGCGGCGCTGCTGACCGGCACGGCGGCGGCGATCGCGGCCTTCCACCTGGCGCTGCCGGACCGCAGCGACCGCTGGGCGCTGCTGCCGCTGCCCTTCGCGGCCTTCTGGATCTCCGGCCTCGGCTGGGGTTGCATCCAGGAATTCGTCCAGCAGGGCTTCCCGGCGCTGTCCACCAGCTTCGGCTGCATGCGCTTCATCATCGGTTTCGGCATCCCGCTGACGCTCGGCATGCTGTGGATGACGCGGCACGCGGCGCCGCTGCGGCCGGGGCCGGTGGCGGCGCTGTCCGGCCTGGCGGCGGCGGCCATCGCCTCCGTCGGGCTGAGCCTGGTGCATCACCTGGATGCGGCGGCGATGGTGCTGATCTGGCATGGCGGGTCGGTGGCGCTGGTGACCTTCCTGGCGAAGCGCTGGGGCGCGCAGGCGATGCGGGCGATGGGGCCGTGAGGCGGCCTCAGCCGCGCCCTGCCAGGTGCAGCAGGCGGTCGAGCCCGCCGGCATCGGCCAGCAGCGCCGCCTTCTCCGCGCGGTCGAACTGACGCAGCGCGTCCTCGAGGCTCGGCGCCTCCTCCGCCTTCACCCGCGCCACCAGCAGCGTGGCGTCGATGGGGTCGAGCCGCGGGCGGCGGGGCGGCGGCAGCATCCGCCGATGCGCCGCCAGCAGGGGCGGGGAGGCGGCGAGGCGCCGCACCGCCTCCGGCTCCGCGCTCTCCGCGGCCAGGACGTCCCGCAGCGCTTCCGCGCGGCGGAGGATGGCGGGCGGGTCGCGTTCCTCCGGGATGGCGAGGATGCCGGCGCGGCGTAGCCGGGGCGAGGCGCGGGCCGTCAGGGCCGCGAGCGGCACCGAGAGCGCCAGGCCGAGCGTGACCGGCAGCATCCAGAGCGCGAGGTAGGGCGAGACGAGCCAGGAGGTGATGCCGAACAGCACGCCGAAGACCGTGTGCCGCCAATAGAGCCGCCACACCGTGCCCCAGGGCAGCACGCCGTCATCCCGCTGCTGCGGCTGCCAGCCGGAATCGCGGCCGAGCAGGATGGAGACGACGTCGATGCTCTGCGTCAGCATCGTCACCGGCGCCAGCAGGCCCGCCACCAGCGTCTCCAGCAGCATGGAGAGAAAGGAGCGGATGGCACCGCCGATGCCGCGGCGTTCCGCCTGCTGGGTCAGCATCAGGCCCCAGGCCAGCAGCTTCGGCACCAGCAGCAGCGCCATGGTGCCGATGAACAGCCATTTCGCGCGCACGGGGTCCACCACCGGCCAGTCCGGGAACAGGGTGGGGCTGCTGCCGAAATAGGCGGGACGGATGAAGCGCGCCTCCAGCGCCGTGAACACGCCGACGATCAGGAACAGCAGCCAGAGCGGCGCGGTGATGTAGGATCCGATGCCGCTCAGCAGATGCAGGCGGCTGATCGGATGCAGGCCGCGCGCCGGCAGCACCGCCGCATGCTGGAGGTTGCCCTGGCACCAGCGACGGTCGCGGATCGCGAGTTCCGTCAGCGCGGGCGGGCTTTCCTCGTAGCTGCCGCGCAAGGCCGGGACCATGTGGATGGCCCAGCCGGCCCGGCGCATCAGCGCGGCCTCCACGAAATCGTGGCTCATGATGTCGCCGCCGAAGGGTTTCGGGCCGGCCAGCCGCGGCAGGCCCGCCTGATCGGCGAAGGCGCGGGTGCGGATAATGGCGTTGTGGCCCCAATAGTTGCCCTCCGCCCCATGCCACCAGGCGATGCCGGCGGCGATGACGGGGCCATAGACCCGGCCAGCGAATTGCTGCATCCGCGCGAAGAAGGACCGGCCATTGACGATGACGGGCAGGGTCTGGATCAGGCCGACATCAGGGTGGCGTTCCATGGCGGCGGCCAGGCGCACCAGCGCGTCACCTTCCATGACGCTGTCGGCATCCAGCACCAGCATCTGCGGATAGGCGCCCCCGAAGCGGCGCACCCATTCCGCGATGTTGCCCGCCTTGCGGCCGATGTTGCGCGGACGGCGGCGGTAGAAGATGCGCCGGTGGTCGCCGGTGCGCTCCCGCAGCGCCAGGAAGGCCGCTTCCTCCGCCACCCAGGCATCGGGATCGGTGGTGTCGCTGAGGATGAAGATGTCGAACTGCTCGCCGGCGCCGGTGGCCGCCAGGCTTTCATGCATGGCCTGGAGGCCCGCCATCACCCGCGCCGGCGGTTCGTTGTAGACCGGCATCAGCAGCGCGGTGCGTGCGGTGAGCGTCGGCAGCGGCGCCGCGGGGTCGATGCCGAGCCGCCTGCCGCCGCCCCCCATCAGGCTGGCGACGCCACAGACGGCGGAGACGAAGGACAGCGCGATCCAGGCGAAGAGCACGACGAAGAGCACCAGGATGGTGATCTGCAGCGCGGTCGGGCGGGCGATGTCGAGCACGAGGCCCATCTCCCGCGCCGCGAAGGCCGTCAGCAGCACCGCGCCGCCCAGCACCAGCAGGCGGCGCCAGGCCATGCCCCGCGGCGATGAAGGACGCTTGGCGGGGCCTGGTGTGCCAGGCATGGCGCGCATCGACTGCGCGGGCATGTCGAGCGGCGCTTCCTCCGGCAGGGCGCGCCAGGGCGTCTCCGTCAGGCCGTCCATCGGTAGAGCCAGGTCTCGGTGATCGGCCGGTCGCCGAGGCGCAGCACGGCGCGGAGTTCCGCGAGCGGCGCGGTGCCGGGGCGCAATTCGAAATGCACGCGCCAGCCGCCACCCTGCGGGTTCCGCTGCACCACGGCGTTCCGCAACTCACCTGCGTTGGTGGAAAGATCGAGCGTGGGCTGCGCATCCTCCGGCACCGCCCCCTCTCGCCCGCCGGCGATGTCGAGGACGAAGAGCCGGCCACGCGCGCCGGCCGAACCCACGCGCGTCGAGACGAACTGCGCCAGCGCCGTATTGCCCGCAACCGTCGGCAGCCAATGCAGGCGGTAGACGAAGTTGTATTCCTCCCCGGTGCGCATCGGCTGCTCGGGGCGCCAGAAGGCCACGATGTTGTCGTGCATCTCGCCATCGGTCGGGATCTCGATCAGCTGGATGCTGCCGGGGCCCCAATCCGCGATGGGCTCCACCCAGAGGCTGGGGCGCAGTTCGTAATGCGCCTCCAGGTCGTTGTACTGGCCGAAGTCGCGGCCGCGCTGCATCAGGCCGAAGCCGCGCGGGTTGATTTCCGTGAAGTGGCTGATCTGCAGGTTGCGCGGGTTCTGCAGCGGTCGCCACAGCTGTTCGCCACGCGAGGTCGCGACCATCAGCCCGTCCGAATCATGCACGGCGTTGCGATAATCATCGATGCCGGCGCGATCGTTCGGCGCGAAGTAGAACATGCTGGTCAGCGGCGCGATGCCGGCCAGCGCGACATCGGCGCGCGGGAAGACGGTGGACTGGACGTCGAAGACGGTGCTCGCCCCCGGCCGGATGGTGAAGCGGAAGCTGGCCGTGGCACTCGGGCTGTCGAGCAGCGCATGCACGACAATGGAGCTGGTGCCGGCCTGCGGACGCTCCAGCCAGAAGGCGCGGAAGAGCGGAAACTCCTCGCCCGAGGGATCGGCCGTCTTGATCGCGAGACCGCGGGCCGAGAGGCCGTAGCGCAAATCCTTCGCCACGGCGCGGAAATAGCTGGCGCCGAGGAAGGCGCAGATCTCGTCGAAGACGCCGGGGCGGTTCAGCGGATGGGTGATGCGGAAGCCCGCGAAGCCGGTATCGGCATCGGGCGCCGGGCGGCCTTCCAGGTTGAAGGCGGTGGGATCATAGGCGATGGGGCGCGCCTGGCGATCCGCGACCTCATACAGCTCGACCTTGTGGGTGTAGAGGAAGCCGCGGTGGAAGAACTGCGCCTCGAACCCCAGATCCTGGCCGCGCCAGAGCGCGCGCGTGCGGTCGAAGGTCACCTTGCGGTAGTCGTCATAGCTGAGGTCCGTGAAGCCGCGCGGCAGCCTGGCATCCGGCATCCGGTGCGGGCGCTTCGCCAGATCCCGCGCCAAGTCGCGCACCGTGCCCTCGGTGAAGGGACGCGCGGCGGCCGCATTGCCCTGGGCCCGCACGCCTGCCACGGGCGACACCAACGCCCCGGCCAGCAAGGCGGCGAAAGCTTGTCTGCGATGCACGGCTGATCCCTTCGTCCCCACCAACGCCCCCGCAACGAGTGGGAAGCGCGGTGGTTGCATCGGGTGGCGTGCGGGTGGCCGCAGGGAGGGCTTTGCCCTCCCCGCACCCCACCCACCAAGGGCCAGCGGGCCCTTGGAACCCATGAGATACAACGACGAAGGGGGAGGGGGCACTTCGGCCCCCTCCCCCTTCGTCGTTATGCCCGCGGTCCAGGGTCCCGCTGGACCCTGGCGAGGGGGTGCAGGGGGAGCAGCGCTCCCCCTGCGGCAGCCAGCGCTACGCCCCGAACGCTACTCCGCCGCCTGCGCGTAGGCCTCGAGGGGCGCGCAGGTGCAGACCAGGTTGCGGTCGCCGTGGACGTTGTCCACGCGCTTGACGGGCGGCCAGTATTTCTGGCGGGCGACGTAGGGCAGGGGGAAGGCGGCCTGCTGCCGGCTGTAGGGGTGCGACCACGCTTCCGCCGTGACTTCGGCGGCGGTGTGGGGCGCGTTCTTCAGCGGGTTGTCCTTCGCGTCCATCCGGCCCTGCTCGATGGCACGGATTTCGGAACGGATCGCGACCATGGCGTCGATGAAGCGGTCGAGTTCGCCCTGGGTCTCGGATTCCGTCGGTTCCACCATGAGCGTGCCGGTGACGGGCCAGGACATGGTGGGGGCGTGGAAGCCGTAGTCCTGCAGGCGCTTGGCGATGTCCTCGACCGAGGCGCCGCCATTCTGCTGGAAGCCGCGGCAGTCCAGGATGCATTCATGCGCCACCATGCCCTGCCGGCCGCGGTAGAGCACGGGGTAGTGGTCCGCGAGTTTCACCGCGACGTAGTTGGCGTTGAGGATCGCCACCTGCGTCGCGCGCTTGAGGCCTTCCGGCCCCATCATGCGGATATAGGCGTAGGAGATCGGCAGGATGGAGGCGCTGCCGAAGGGCGCGGCGCTGACCGGCCCGTGCGACGTTGCCTGCGGCCCCGCTTCCGCGAGCAGCGGATGGGAGGGCAGGTAGGGGGCGAGGTGGGCCGCGACGCCGATCGGGCCGACGCCGGGGCCGCCGCCGCCATGGGGGATGCAGAAGGTCTTGTGCAGGTTGAGGTGGCAGACATCGGCGCCGATCGCGGCGGGCGAGGTCAGGCCCACCTGCGCGTTCATGTTGGCGCCGTCCATGTAGACCTGGCCGCCCTTCTCATGGATCAGGGCGCAGATTTCCCGAATTGCTTCCTCGAAGACGCCGTGGGTGGACGGATACGTCACCATGAGGGCCGCAAGCTTGTCCGCGTGCTGGTCGGCCTTGGCGCGGAGGTCGTCGAGATCGACATTGCCGTCGCGGTCGCAGCCGACGACGACGACCTTCATGCCGGCCATCACCGCGGAGGCCGGGTTGGTGCCGTGCGCCGAGGACGGGATGAGGCAGACATCCCGCTGCGTATCGCCGCGGGCGCGGTGATAGGCGCGGATGGCGAGCAGCCCCGCATATTCACCCGCGCTGCCGGCGTTCGGCTGCAGGGAGACGGCCGCGAAGCCGGTGACGGCGCAGAGCCATCCTTCCAGCCGCTTGATCATCTCGATGTAGCCCGTCGCCTGGTCCACGGGGGCGAAGGGGTGGATGGCGCCGAAGCCGGGGAAGGTGACCGGGATCATCTCCGCGGTCGCGTTCAGCTTCATCGTGCAGGACCCCAGCGGGATCATGCTGCGGTTCAGCGCGACGTCCTTGTCCTCCAGCTTCTTGAGGTAGCGGAGCATCGCGTGTTCGGCGTGGTGGCTGCGGAAGACCTCCGCCGTCAGGAAGGCGCTGGCGCGGGTCAGCGAGCCGGGGATGCCGCCTTCGGCGTCGATGGCGTCGAGCCTGGGGGCGGCGGCGCCGGCGGCTTCCGCGATGGCGGCGACCAGTGCGAGGAGGTCGTCGCGCGTGACGGTTTCGTCGAGCGCGATGCCGATGCCCTGGTCCACGTGGCGGGCCAGGTTGAAGCCGCGCTTGAGGGCGGCGGCCATCAGCGCCTCGGCCTTGGCGCCGGCCTCGATGGTGATGGTGTCGAAGAAGTCGCCATGGCGGAGCTTGAAGCCGCAGCGCTTCGCGGCGCCGGCCAGGATGCGCGCCTGCAGCGCGACGCGCTTCGCGATGCGGGCCAGGCCTTCGGGGCCGTGCCAGACGGCGTACATGGAGGCCATGACGGCCAGCAGCACCTGCGCCGTGCAGATGTTGGAGGTCGCCTTCTCACGCCGGATGTGCTGTTCGCGCGTCTGGAGGGCCAGGCGCATGGCGGGCTGGCCGGCGGCATCGACGGAGACGCCGACCAGGCGGCCCGGCATCAGGCGCTTATGGGCGTCCTTGACGGCCATGTAGGCGGCGTGCGGGCCGCCATAGCCCATCGGCACGCCGAAGCGCTGGGTGGAGCCGATGACGACATCGGCGCCCATCTCCCCCGGCGGCTTCAGCAGGACCAGCGACAGCGGATCGGCGGCGACGATGGCGAGGCCGCCGGCGCCATGCACCGCCGCGATCTCCCGCGTCAGGTCGCGGACCTCGCCGGTGGTGCCGGGGTATTGCAGCAGCAGGGCAAACGGCTTCTTCGCCGCGGCGGTGGCGACGATGTCGGCGGGGGCGGCGATGACGATCTCGAAGCCCAGCGGCTCCGCGCGCGCTTCCACCACCGCGCGGGTCTGCGGGTGGACGTCGGAGGCGATCAGCAGCGTGTCGGACTTGCCCTTGGTCGCGGCATGGGCGAGCGCCATGGCTTCCGCGGCCGCCGTCGCCTCATCGAGCAGCGAGGCATTGGCGACCGGCAGGCCGGCGAGGTCCGTCACCATGGTCTGGAAGTTCAGCAGCGCTTCCAGGCGGCCCTGGGCGAGTTCGGCCTGGTAGGGCGTATAGGCGGTGTACCAGCCCGGATTCTCCAGCACGTTGCGGAGGATGACGGGCGGCGTCAGCGTGCCGTGGTAGCCCAGGCCGATCAGGGACTTGATGTCGGCGCGGTTCTTCCCGGCCAGGCCGCGGAGTTCCGCGATCACCTCGGCCTCCGTCGCCGGCGGCGGCAGCGGCAGGGCGGTGGTGCTGCGGATGGCGGCGGGGACGGTGCGGGCGGCCAGCGCCTCCAGGCTCTCCGCGCCGACCACGCTCAGCATGGCGGCGATCTCGGACTCCGAGGGGCCGATGTGGCGCCGGGCGAATTCGCCCTTGTCCTCCAGCGCCGTGAGGTCGGTGAGGAGGCTCATGCCAGCGTCTCCAGGAAGGCGGCATAGGCCGCTTCGTCCATCAGGGCGGCAATCGCGGCTTCGTCCACCGCGGTCAGCTTGAAGAACCAGCCATCGCCGGTCGGGTCGCTGTTGATGAGCGCGGGGTTCTCGGCGACGGCGGCATTCGCCTCCACGACGCGGCCCGCGACCGGGGCATAGACGTCGGAGGCGGCCTTCACGCTTTCCACCACGGCGCAGGCCTCGCCTTCCGTGACCTCGCGGCCCGCTTCCGGCAGGTCCACGAAGACGACGTCGCCCAGCGCGTTCTGCGCGTGGTCGGTGATGCCGATGGTGGCGACATCGCCCTCCAGCCGCACCCATTCATGGTCCTTGGTGAAGCGCAGTTCGGCCATTGTCGGGGTCCCTTTCAGCGTTGAAAAAATCGAGCGTGAGCATCAATGCCCGCCGTCAGCGCCAGCCTTTTCCTGCCGGCGGCGCGCTGTCGGGCATTGATCCACACGCTCTCAGCGGGCGTAGCGGTGGGGGGTGAAGGGCAGGGCGGCGACGCGGCCGGGCAGGGCCTTGCCGCGCACCATCAGGTCGAGCGGCGCGTTGTCCGCGGCCGCGTGGCGAGCCAGGTAGCCCATGGCGACCGGGCCGTTGACGGAGGGGCCGAAGCCGCCGGAGGTGATCTCTCCGACCGCCTCGCCACCCCGCGCATGCACGGGCGTGTGGCCGCGGGCGGGCTGGCGGCCCTCCGGCAGGATGCCGACGCGCAGCCGCTTCGGGCCGTTGTCGAGTTCGTCCCGCACGCGGTCCGCGCCGAGGAAGTCGAAGGCCATCCGGCGGCGCTTGCCGATGGTCCAGACCAGGTTGGCCTCGACCGGGCTCGTCGTCTCATCGAGGTCGTTGCCGTAGAGGCAGAGGCCGGCTTCCAGCCGGAGCGAATCCCGCGCGCCGAGGCCGGCGGGCTGCACGCCGGGCAGGGCGAGCAGGGCGCGGGCGAAGGTCTCCGCCTGCTCGGCAGGCACGGAAACCTCGACGCCATCCTCGCCGGTATAGCCGCTGCGGCTGACGATGGCGGGGACGCCGGCGATGTCGAAGCGCCCGACGCCCATGAAGGAGAGCTGCGCGATGCCCGGCGCCAGCGTCGCGATGGCGGCGACGGCGGCGGGGCCCTGCAACGCGATCAGCGCGCGGTCGGGCAGGGGGGTGAGCTTCACGCCCGCGGGCAGCACGGCCTCGATCGCCGGGATGTCGAGATGCTTCCGCGACGCGTTCAGCACCAGGAAGAGCCGGTCGCCGAGGTTGGTGACCATGAAGTCGTCCAGGATGCCGCCCGCTTCCGTCATCAGCAGGCCGTAGCGCTGGCGGCCCGGCTTCAGCGCCTGGACATCGGCCGGCGTCAGCTTCTCGAGTGCCGCGGCCGCGCCTTCCCCGACCAGTTCGGCCTGGCCCATATGCGACACGTCGAAGAGCCCCGCGGCTGCGCGGGTGTGCAGATGCTCCCCCATGATGCCGAGGGGATACTGCACCGGCATGGCATAGCCGGCGAAGGGGACCATGCGGCCGCCCAGTTCCCGGTGCAATGATGCCAACGGAGTCTCGAGCAGCGTTTCGCTGCCAGTCTGATCGGCCACGGTGCCCCCACAGGCGTTGCCCCCGCCGGAGTGGCGAAGGTTGATCCGTGGCCCCCCTCTGTCCCGTGACCTGAGAGATTCGGCCCTGCCCGTTGAGGGGGGTGCCTTACTCCGTCGGTGCCACACCCCGTTCGGGCTGCGGGCTTTCCAGAGATCCCTTCTCCGCGCGGTTCCTTCTGCCTGAGCGTTTCCGGGGGCCGGTTGCGCCTTCGGCGGCGGGGATCATCGCATCCGGGCAAGGGCCCGGGACGACTCGTCCGCTCTCTCCCGCGCGGTATCGACGGGATGGGCTGCGTATGCCTGAGCGGGGGGCGGGGCGCAACCGGCGGATCAGGCCGGAACGGTCTCCGCCTCCAGGGCCGTGAGCAGGCGGCGGGACAGCGCCTCCATGGCGCGGCGTTCCTCGGGCGAAAGCGCGGAGAGCGCGGCCTGGGCGGCGGCGAAGTGGACAGGCACGGCGCGTTCCGCCAGCGCCAGGCCTTCGGGCGTGAGGCGCACCAGCAGGGCGCGGCGATCGGCGGGGTCCGTCGCGCGGGTGACGAAGCCCGCACGCTCCAGCCGGTCCAGCCGCTTGGTCATGGCGCCGGTGGAGAGCAGGCACCAGCGGGAGAGTTCGCCCGGCCGCATCGTGTGGTCCGGCGCGCGCAGCAGCGTCGCCATCAGGTCGAACATGTCCCAGCTGAGGCCGAGCGGCGCCAGCCAGGCCTCCGCCCGGCGGCGCAGCTGCGCCTCGATGCGGGGAATCCGGCCGAAGAGATGGAGGTGGCTGGGGTCGATGCCCGGCCGCGCTTCGCGCCAGGCCTCGACCAGCTCATCGACGCTGTCGGTCACCAGGGGGGCGGTCATGGGGTATCTCGCTGCGAAATATCTTGACGGAAAGATATTGTCTCTCCACGCTCACCCCAAGCACGAGGAACGCCGGCCGACAACGGCTGATGGAGACAGAGACGAATGTCCGCACCGCCGCCTTTCCGCACCTCGCCCACCAATCCGCGCCTGGGCGAGATCCAGACCAACCCCGCCCGCCAGGCGGACATGCCCTATGCGCCGGCCATGCGCGTGCGGGGCGGGGGGGACACGCTCTACATCTCCGGCGCTACGCCATCGCCGCTCTATCACCACCACCCCCACCGGCCGGAGGAGCATGAGCATCCCGTCCGGATCGAGGACCAGTGCACTCGCGTCTTCGACACGCTGGGCGCCATCCTGGCGCATGAGGGGCTGACCTGGACCGACGTCATCAAGGTGACACGCTACCTGACGGACATGCGCGACCAGGACGGGCTGAACCAGGTGCAGGGGCGCTATTTCGGCGATTGGCGGCCGGTCAGCACGACGGTCTGCGTGAACCAGCTGTCCACCCCCGGCGCGCGGGTGGAGGTGGACATCGTCGCGGCCTACCGCCCGGCATGACCGCCGCGGCCATCCTGCCGCTGGTGCTGGCGGCCGCCATGGCGATCGGCGCGGGGCTGAACCTGGCCGCGCCCGGCTTCATCCGCGCGGAGTTCGACCGCTGGGGCTACCCGCCCCTGCTGCGCATCGCGGTCGGGCTGGCGGAGGCGCTGGCCGCGATCCTGCTGCTGGTGCCGGCCACGCGCGGTGCCGGCGCTGCGCTGGCGCTGGCCGTGCTGGCGGGCGTCGTCGGCACCCTGGCGCGCGACCGCGCCTGGCTGCGGCTGGAATACCCGATCGTCCTCGTGATCCTCGCCCTCCTCATCCTCAGGGGCGCGTGACACTGCCGAAGGAGGCCTGCTGATGCTGCGTCGAACCCTGATGGCCGCGCTTGCGGCCTTGCCCCTGGCGGGCCCCGTGGCGGCACAGCCGGCCTGGCCGACCCAGCCGATCGTCATGATCATCCCCTTCGCGCCCGGCCCGATCGATGGCGTGGCGCGCATCATCGGCGATGCGATGGGCCGCGACCTGGGCCAGCCCGTGGTGATCGAGAACGTCCCCGGCGCCGGCGGCACCATCGGCGTGGGGCGCGCGGCGCAGGCGCGGCCGGATGGCTACCGCATCCTGATGCACAATATCGGCATGTCCACGGCGCCGACGCTCTATCGCCGGCTCGCCTGGGACCCGGTGCGGGATTTCGAGCCGATCGGCATCATGAACCGCAACCCCATGGTCTGGATCGGCCGGCCGAGCTTCCCCGGCACGACGCTCCAGGAAATGACGGCCTATCTCCAGCGCCAGGGCACGGCCGCCAACCTGGCGCATGCCGGGCTCGGCTCCTCCTCCCAGCTCTGCGCCATGCTGATGCAGGCGGCGCTGCGCAGCCAGGCGACGACGGTGCCGTTCCGCAGCTCGGGCGAGGTCTTCCCGGAGCTGAATTCGGGGCGCATCGACCTCTATTGCGACCAGACGACCAGCGCGCTGGGGCAGGTGCAGGGTGGCACGGTGAAGGCCTTCGCCCTTGCCGCGCCCCAACGCCTGCCGATGATGCCGGCGGTGCCGACCACGGCGGAGGCGGGCATGCCCGATTTCCAGCTCTCCATCTGGCAGGCCCTGTTTGCCCCGGCCGGGACGCCGCGTGCCGTGGTGGATCGGCTGAACCGCGCGCTCCGCGTGGCGCTGGCCGATCCGCGCGTGGTCACGCGCCTCAACGAATTGGGCACGGCGCCGGAGCCGGAGGCGACGGGATCGCCGGAAGCGCTGCGCGCCCTGCTGGTCAGCGAGGTCGCGCGCTGGAAGCCGATCATCGAGGCCGCGGGCGAATTCGCGGATTGACTGGGCTCAATGCACCCGGCTGGTCGGCTGGTGCGGGCTGTCCAGGCTGAAGGGGGGGATGGCCACGTCGAAGGCCTCCCCCGTTGCCGTCACCACCATGTGGTAGGCGCCGCGCATGAAGCCCGACGGCGTGGAGAGCGGCGTGCCGGAGGTGTATTCGAAGTTCTGCCCGGGCTCGAGCACCGGCTGTTCGCCGACCACGCCTTCGCCATGCACCTGCTGGGTTCGGCCCAGCGCATCGGTGATGCGCCAGCTGCGCTTCAGCAGCTGCACGGTGCGGTTGCCGCGATTCTCGATATTGACGCGATAGGCCCAGACGAAGTGGCTGCGCTCCGGCTCCGACTGGTCCGCCAGGTAGAAGCTGCGGACGGAGACGCGGATGCCTTGCGTGGTCTCGGTGTAGTCCTCAGCCATGGTGACGTTCCCCCACGCGGGATGCTGGACGCGGCGCCGCACCCTGTCCAGCCTCAGGCCCGGCGCAGCGCCACCGCCAGCCCCGCCGCCACCAGCACCGACCCGCCCGCGCGGTTCAGCGCCTGCCGCGCGGAAGGCCGCCGCACGGCGCCGGAAAGCTTGCCCGCCAGCAGCGCGTAGGACGCCGCGTTGATGGCGGCGATGGTGACGAAGGTGGCGACCAGGATCGCCGCCTGCGTCACGAAGCTGCCGTTCGGGTCGATGAACTGCGGCACGAAGGCCACGAAGAAGACGATGCCCTTCGGGTTCAGCGCGGTCACGATGAAGGCCTGGCGCATGGCGCGGGCGGGCGGCAGGGGCGGTGCTGCCTCCGCCGTCACCGGCGCGCGCCACATCTTCACGCCGAGCCAGATGAGGTAGGCCGCGCCCACCCATTTCACCGCGGTGAACAGCGTGGCGGAGGCCGCGAGCACCGCGCCGAGCCCCGCCAGCGACAGCACCATGGCGACCAGATCGCCGAGCGCCACGCCGGCCGCCAGCGGCAGCGCGTTGCGGAGCCCGCCACCCAGGCTCTGGCCAATGACCAGCAGGATGGTGGGGCCGGGGATCAGCACCATCACCGCCGCCGCGGCGCAGAAGGCGAGCCAGGTGGAGAGCTCCATGGCGTCAGCCGCCCTTGCGCTTCGGCGCTTCCGGCAGCGGCGCCGTCAGTTCGAATAGCGAGGCCTCGGCCACGGGTTCGGCCTTCGGCGCGGGCTTGGGCTTGGCGGCCTTCTTCGGCTTGGGCGCGGGCTCCGGCGCTGCCTCCGGCACCGGCTCGACCTCCACGATCGGGACGCGGCGCGTGGGCGCCGGCGCAGGGGCGATCGTGTCCAGCGCTTCCGAGACATCGGCGATCAGATCGGCCACATCCTCGAGCCCCACCGAGAAGCGGATGGTGCCGTCGGTGATGCCGAGCTTGGCGCGTTCCTCGGCGCCCACCCGCATATGCGTGGTCGTGGCGGGATGCGTCACCAGCGACTTGGCGTCGCCGAGGTTGTTGGAGACGTCGACGAGCTTGAGCGCGTCGAGGAACTTGAACGCCGCCTCCTTGCCGCCCTTCACGTCGAAGGTGACCAGGCTGCCGCCCGCCGCCATCTGCGCCTTGGCCAGCGCATGCTGCGGATGGTCCACCCGGAAGGGGTAGAGGACGCGGGCGATCTCGCTGCGCTCCGCCAGGAAGTCGGCGATGGCGGCGGCGCTGCGGCACATCGCGGGCAGCCTCAGATGCAGCGTCTCCAGCCCCTTGAGGATCACCCAGGCGTTGAAGGGGCTGATGGAGGGGCCGGTGTTGCGAATGAAGGGCTGCAGCACCTCATCCACCCACTTCTTGCGGCCGAGCACGGCGCCGCCGAGCACGCGGCCCTGGCCATCCATGTGCTTGGTGCAGGAATAGACGACGACATCGGCGCCGAACTGCATGGGCTTCTGCAGCAGCGGTGTCGCGAAGACGTTGTCGGCCACGACGATGGCGCCGGCGGCATGGGCCATGTCGCAGACCGCGGCCAGGTCCACCATCTCCAGCATCGGGTTGGACGGCGTCTCCAGCAGCACGAGCTGCGCGGGGCGGGACAGCGCCGCCTTCCACTGGTCGAGGTCGCCGCAATCGACGAAGTCGCAGCTGATGCCGTAGCGCGGCAGCAGGGTGGAGCAGATCCAGTGGCAGGACCCGAACAGCGCGCGGGAGGCGACGACGCGGTCGCCGGCCTTCAGGTGCGAGAGCATCGCGGCATGCACGGCGGCCATGCCGGTGGCCGTCAGGCGGCAGGCTTCCGCCCCCTCCAGCGCCGCCAGCCGGTCTTCCAGCATGGTGGTGGTGGGGTTGCCGAAGCGGGAATACTGGTAGTGCTGGACGGTGCCGAGGAAGGTCTCCTCCGCCTGGCCGGCGCTTTCATAGACGAAGCCGGAGGTGAGGTAGAGCGCCTCCGAGGTCTCGTCATGGTTGGACCGCATCTGCCCGCCGCGGACCAGCAGGGTGGCGGGGCGGAGGGGGCGGTCGGGCAGGGACTTGGCCATTCGGAGCACCTCTCGGCAGACAGGCTGCCAACACGCGGCGTCCGGCCCCCCTTTCGGGGCACGTCGGGCGGCACTCGGCCAACCCGGCGGCCCTTTAGCGCGCATGTTTTCAGCGGGGTCGCCGCCGCCCGTCACCGGGACCTCGCCGCAATCAGGCCGGACAAATCGCGAGGGGCGCCGCAGCGCCGATGTGACGGATAGGCGTGGGCGCGGTGGGGGTCAAGGCACGGCTTGCGGGGTGGGCGGGGGTCGCGGTATGGAGGGGGGCACCTCGTGCTGCGGGCGTAGTTCAGAGGTAGAACGTCAGCTTCCCAAGCGGGAACGACGAGCGCTCCAAAGCCCG
>NZ_JAAIKB010000015.1 GCF_011040385.1 Falsiroseomonas algicola
GACCGCACTCGACCGCGGCGCCTCAACCCTTCAACGCCCTTGCATCGAAGGGGCCGTCCACACAGGTCACTCAGGCCCTCGCCGTCAGCGCGGGCAGCTTCTCCCGCTTCGCGCCCGCCAGGCGTTCCAGCCCCAGATAGACGGCCGGCGTGGTGTAGAGCGTCAGCAACTGGGACACGATCAGCCCGCCGATGATGGTGATGCCCAGCGGCTGGCGCAGCTCCGCCCCCGGGCCGGTCGCCAGCGCCAGCGGCAGCGCGCCGAACAGCGCGGCCAGCGTCGTCATCAGGATGGGGCGGAAGCGTTCGCGGCAGGCTTCCAGGATCGCCGTCATGCCACCCTCGCCGCCCTCGCGCTCATGCTCCAGCGCGAAGTCCACCATCATGATGGCGTTCTTCTTCACGATGCCCATCAGCAGGATCACGCCGATCAGCGCGATGATGGTGAAGGGCGTGTTGGTGGCCAGCAGTGCCAGCAGCGCGCCGACGCCCGCGGTCGGGATGGTGGAGATGATGGTCAGCGGGTGGATCAGGCTTTCGTAGAGCACGCCGAGCACGATGTAGATCGCGACCAGCGCCGCCAGGATCAGCAGCGGCAGGCCAGACTGGAAGTTCTGGAAGGCGCGCGCATTGCCCGCGAATTCGCCCCTGATGCTGCCCGGCATCTGGATGTCGAGCACCGCGCGCTCCACCAGCGCCGCCGCCTGGCCGAGCGTCGCACCCTCTCCGAGGTTGAAGCTGATGGTGGCGGCGGGGAAGAGCCCCTGGTGGGTGATGGAGCGCGGCGCCACGGTGCGTTCCAGCCGCACCAGCGACCCCAGCGGCACCGGCCCCGCGCTGCCCGGCACGAAGATGCGCTGAAGGCTCTCGGGATCCTCGGTCAGCACGGGGTCCACCTCCAGCACCACGCGGTACTGGTTGCGGGCACGGTAGATGGTGGAGACCTGGCGCTGCGCGAAGGCGTTGTTCAGCGCGCCGCCCAGCGCGGAGATCGAGACCCCGAGACGGGCCGCGGCATCCCGATCGATGACGAGGCGGGAGACGAGGCCCGTGCGCTGCTGGTCGGAAGAGACATCCGCCACCTGCGGCAGCGTGCGCAGCTGCTGCACCAGTCGCTCGCTCCAGACGCCGAGCTCCTCCAGGTCCGGCGTCAGCAGGACATACTGGTAGGACCCGCTGCTCGACCGCCCGCCGATGTTGATGTCCTGCACGGGGCGCAGGAAGGTCTGCAGTCCGGTGATCCGCGCCAGCGGGCCGCGCAGCCGCGCGATCACGCCATCTGCATTCAGCCCAGGCCGATCCGCGGCCGGCTTCAGCGCGACCTGGATCCGGATGTTGCTGGAACTGCCGAAGAAGCCGCCACCACCCACGGAGGCCGAGGCGCTCTCTACCGCCGGATCGGCGCGCAGCACCTCCATCAGGCGCTGCTGGTAGACCACCATCTGCTGGAAGGAGGTATCGGCCTGCGCCTGGGCGGAGCCCTGCAGAAGGCCGGAATCCTGAGCCGGGATGAAGCCCTTGGGCACCACCGTGTAGAGCCAGACCGTCAGCACGACGAGGCCGATGTTGAACAGCCAGGTCAGCACGCGGAAGCGGAGAACCACCACCAGGCTCTTCATGTAGCCGCGCACGATCCAGTCCAGGGTCGCCTCGATGGCGCGGCCGACACGGCCTTCCGGCTTCGGCTCCGCACGGGCCAGATGTGCGGCCAGCATGGGCGTCACGGTGAGCGACACGACGGCCGAGATGGCGACGGCGATGGAGAGCGTCGCCGCGAATTCGCGGAACATCCGGCCCACGATCCCGCCCATGAAGAGCAGCGGGATGAAGACCGCGATCAGCGACAGGCTCATCGACACGACGGTGAAGCCGATCTGCCGCGCCCCCTCCAGCGCCGCCTTCATCGGCCGCATGCCGCGTTCCTGCATGCGGGCCATGTTCTCGATCATCACGATGGCATCGTCGACCACGAAGCCGACCGAGATGGTGAGCGCCATCAGCGAGAGGTTGTTCAGCGAATACCCCACCATCCACATGACGCCGAGCGTGCCGAGCAGCGACAGCGGCACCGCGATGCCGGCGGCGAACAGGGCGGAGGGCTTGCGCAGGAAGACGGCCACCACCAGCACCACCAGGACGATGCTGATGATCAGCGTGTGCTGGACTTCGGCGACGGAGGCGCGGATCGTCTCCGACCGGTCGCGCATGATGGTGACGTCGACGCCGGCGGGCATCCAGCGCTGCAGGTCCGGCAGCAGGGCGCGGATGCCGTCCACCACCTCCAGCACATTGGCGTCGGCCTGCTTGAAGATGGTCAGGATCACGGCGGGCTGGCCGTTGAAGAGGCCGGATTGCCGTCGGTCCCGCGCGCCCTGCTCCACCCGCGCGATGCTGTCCAGCCGCACCATCGCGCCATTGGCCTGGCGGACGATGATGGCGCCGAATTCGGATGCATCCTGCAGCCGGTCATTCACGCTGATGGCGGCCGACTGCTCCGGACCTTCCAGCATGCCGGTGGCCTGCGTCACGTTCGCGGCGGTGATGGCGGTGCGGATCTGGTCGAGCGAAACGCCCGCCGCCGTTGCCGCGGCGGGATTGACCGCGACGCGGATCGCGGGCTGCTCGGCACCCGCGATGTTGACCTGCGCCGTGCCATCCACCTGCGACAGCCGCGGCACCACCACATTGTCGGCGGCGTCATAGAGCTGCCCTGGAGTCAGCGTGCGTGAGGTCAGCACCAGGATCAGCACAGGCGCATCGCCCGGGTTCAACTTGCGGAAGGTCGGCGTGTTGGTCAGGCCGGAGGGAAGGTCTGACATCGCGGCATTGATCGCCGCCTGCACATCCCTCGCGGCGGAAGCGATGGAGCGGCTGAGGTCGAACTGGATGATGACAGTGGCGCTGCCGAGGCTGGAGGTGGAGGTCAGCTCCGTGACCCCCGGTATCTCACCCAGCCTCCGTTCAAGTGGTGCCGCCACGGAAGACGCCATGATGGCGGGATCGGCGCCGGGCTGGCTGGCGCTGACGGCGATGGTCGGGAAATCCACGCGCGGCAGCGGCGCGACGGGCAGGTTGAAGTAGGCCACCAGCCCCGCCAGCGCCAACCCGATGGCCAGCAGCGTGGTGCCGATGGGCCGCGCGATGAAGGGGGCGGAGATCGACACGCGCTACTCCGCCGCCGCCGGTGCCGCGCCCCGGAAGCGCCGCGCCACCCAGCCCCGCAGATCCTCCAGCGCCAGGTAGATGACCGGCGTCGTGTAGAGCGTGATCACCTGGCTCAGCAGCAGCCCGCCGATGACGGACACGCCGAGCGGCAGCCGAAGCTCCGACCCCGCGCCATGCCCCAGCACCAGCGGCACGGCGCCGAGCAGGGCGGCCATCGTCGTCATCATGATGGGGCGGAAGCGCAGCAGGCAGGCTTCCCGGATCGCATCGCGCGGCGACATGCCGTGGTCCCGCTGCGCCTCCAGCGCGAAGTCGATCATCATGATCGCGTTCTTCTTCACGATGCCCATCAGCAGCACGATGCCGATGAGGCCGAGCACGGAAAGGTCGAGCCCGAACATCATCAGCCCCAGCAGCGCGCCGATGCCGGCGGAGGGCAGGGTGGAGAGGATGGTGATGGGGTGGACGACGCTTTCGTAGAGCACGCCGAGCACGATGTAGATGACGATGACGGCGGCCAGGATCAGCCAGCCCTGCCCGGCCAGCGATCGGTCGAATTCCGCCGCATCGCCGCCGAAGCTGCCCTGCATCGTGTCGGGCATGCCGAGCCTGGCCTGCATCGCCCGGATCGCCGTCACGGCCTGGCCGAGCGAGGCATCGGGCGCGAGGTTGAAGCTGAAGGTCACGGCCGGAAACTGGTCCTGCCGCGTGATGGTCAGCGGCCCGCTTGCCCGCGTGATGGTCGCGATCTCCGCCAGCGGGATCTGCGCCGCGATGCCGTTCGTCGCCGTGCCAGGCACGCGCAGCAGGCCGATGGCGGCGGGATCGTTCACCTGGCGGGGATCGGCTTCCAGCACCACGCGGTACTGGTTCGCCTGGCCATAGATGGTGGAGATCTGCCGCTGGCCCAGCGCGTCATACAGCGTGTCGTCGATCGCCTGCATCGTGACGCCGAGCCGGGCGGCGCGGGCGCGGTCCACCTGCACCTGGATGCGCAGCCCGTCATCCCGCTGGTCGCTCGCGACATCGCGGAGCTGCGGCAGATCCCGCAGCCCCGCCAGCAGGCGCGGTGCCCAGGCGCGCAACTCATCCGCCGCCGTGTCGGTCAGCGTGTACTGGTACTGCGTGCTGGAAGGGCGCGTGCCGATCTGGATGTCCTGCACGGGCTGGAGATAGGCGACGACCCCCGGGATGCGCTCGATCTGCGGCGCCAGCCGGTCGATGACCGTGGAGACATCGTCGCTGCGTTCCGCCCGCGGCCGCAGCACCGCGACCACGCGGCCGGTGTTCTGCGCGGCATTGACCGTGCCGGCGCCGGCGACTGAGGTCACGGCGACGACCTCCGCATCCCGCGCCACCACCTCCGCCACTTCCCGCTGCAGGGCGGACATGCGGGCGAAGGAGACATCCTGCGGCGCCTCGGTCGTGATGGCGATGATTCCGGTATCCTGCAGCGGAAGAAAGCCCTTCGGCATCACCACATAGAGCCAGACGGTGCCGCCGAGCGTCGCCACCGCGACGGCCAGCATCAGCCCCTCCCGCGCCAGGGCCCAGTCCAGCGTGCGGGCATAGAGGCGGCGCAGCCACTCGAAGCCGGCCTCGAAGGCGCGGTTCACCAGGCCCGGCTTCTCCTCCGCATGCGGGCGCAGCAGCAGGCCGCACATCATCGGCGTCAGCGTCAGCGACACGACCATGGAAACGAGGACGGCGACGGTGAGCACGATGGCGAATTCGCGGAACAGCCGCCCCACCACGCCCTCCATGAACAGCAGCGGGATGAAGACCGCGACGAGGGAGACGGTGAGGGAGACGATGGTGAAGCCGATCTGCTTCGCACCCTCGAAGGCTGCCTCCAGCGGCTTCTTGCCCCCCTCGATCAGGCGCACGATGTTCTCGATCATCACGATGGCGTCGTCCACGACGAAGCCGGTCGCGATCACGAGCGCCATCAGGGAGAGGTTGTCGAGCGAGAAGCCGAACAGCGCCATGATGCCGAAGGTGCCGACGATGGACAGCGGCAGCGCCACGCCCGGAACCACCGTGGCCCGCGCGCTGCGCAGGAACAGGTAGATCACCGCCACCACCAGCACGACGGACAGCACCAGCGTGAACTGCACCTCCTCCACCGAGGCGCGGATCGTCTCCGTCCGGTCGGAAACGACGGAAAGCGCGACACCGGCTGGCAGCGCGCGTTCCAGGTTGGACAGCTGCGCGCGCACCAGCTCCACCGTGCGCACGATGTTGGCGCCGGGCTGGCGCTGCACGTCGATCAGCACGGCGGGACGGCCATTGTACCAGGCGGCCGTCAGCGTGTTCTCCAGATCCTCCACCGCCGCACCGACATCGCGCAGCCGCACCGGCGCCTCGTCCCGCCAGGCGATGATGAGGTCGGCGAAGCCCGCCGGCGACGTCACCTGGTCATTGGCCATGACGGCGGAAGCCTGCTGCGGCCCGTCGATGGATCCCTTTGGCCCCGCGACATTGGCCGCGGCGACGGCGGTGCGCACGGTGGACATGCCGATGCCATAGGCCGCGAGGCGCTGCGGATCGACCTGCAGCCGCACCGCGGGGCGCATGTTGCCCTGCACCGCCACGCGTCCCACGCCCGTCACCTGCGACAGGCGCTGCGCCAGCAACGTGTCCACCACGTCGGACAGGCGCGCGGTCGGCAGGGTTTCCGACGTCAGCGCCAGGGTCATGATCGGCGGATCGGCCGGGTTCACCTTCTGGTAGGTCGGCGGGTAGGGCAGGGTGGAGGGCAGCGTGCCGCGCGCCGCGTTGATGGCGGATTGCACGTCCTGCGCCGCATCGTCGATGTCGCGGCCCAGGTTGAACTGCAGCGTGATGCGCGACACCGATGGCCCGCTGACGGACACCATCTCCGACAGCCCCGCGATCTGCGCGAGCTGCCGTTCCAGCGACGCCGTCACCAGGATGGCCACCGTGTCCGGCGATGCGCCGGGCAGTTGTGTCGTCACCTGGATGGTCGGGAAATCGACCTCCGGCAGCGACGACACCGGCAGGCGCAGATAGCCATAGAGGCCCGCCAGCAGCACCGCGACGGCCAGCAGGAAGGTCGCGATGGGCCGGGCGATGAAGGGGGAGGAGATGCTCATGGGCGCGCGGGCGCGGGCGCCGGGGCTTCGGCCGGGGGTGTCGCGGGGGCTGGTGCCGGGGCCTGCTGCGGCCGGCGGCGCGCCTGCGGCACCGAAGGCGGCGGCCTCACCGGCTCCGCCACCTGCACCGCGCTGCCATTCACCAGGCGCAGCGCGCCCGAGGTCACCGCACGCTCGCCCACGCGCATGCCGGCCAGCACCACCGCCTGGTTGCCCGCAATGGTGCCGAGCGTGATGTTGCGCTGCTCCACCGTGTTGTCGTCCCTGACCACGAAGGCGTAGGGGCCCTGCGGCCCGCGCTGCACGGCCACCAGCGGCAGCACGGTCACGCCCCGCAGCACCGCGACCTGGAGCCGCGTGTTGACGAAGGCGCCGGGCCAGAGGCGCTGGTCCTCATTCGGGAAGGTGGCCTTCAGCCGGATCGTGCCGGTCGCGCTGTCCACCTGGTTGTCGATGGTCACCAGCTGCCCGATGGGGTTCGGCGGCGCCGGCGTGCCATCGAGGCGCGGCGGCGCGAATTCCGCCAGCCGTGCCTCCACCGGCACCGGCCCCGCCGCCAGTGCCTGCATGACCTGCGGCAGGGTCTGCTGCGGCAGGGTGAAGTTCACCGTGATGGGCTTCAGCTGCGTCACCACCACGATGCCCGTGGTGGTGCCGGAGGAGACGAGGTTGCCGATATCCACCTGCCGCAGACCGACGCGCCCATCGATCGGTGAGCGGATCGTGGCGAAGTCCAGCTGGGTGCGCGCGGCCTCGATCGTCGCCTGGTCGTACTGCACCTGCGCTTCCAGCTGCGCCACCTGGGCGCGCTGCGTATCGACCGTCTGCTGGGACGTGCCGTTGCTGCGCAGCAGCTGCTGGTAGCGCGTCAGGTCCAGCCGCGCATTGGCCAGCTGCGCCTCCCGCTGCGCCTTGGTCGCCACCGCCTGGTCGAGCGAGGCCTGCAGGCTGCGCGGATCAAGCCGCACCAGCACATCGCCCGCCTTCACCTCCTGCCCCTCCCGGAACGCGATTTCCGTGATGCGGCCGGAAACCTGGGGCACGACGGTGATGGTGTTGGACGCCTGCACGGTGCCGAGGGCATCGAGCAGGATGGGCAGGTCCTCCACGCTGGCCGCGGCGGCCGTCACGGGGATGGCGGGCGCGCCGCCACCGGGGCGCCGGCCGCCGGGCTGGCCCGGGGGCGTGGGCGCCTGCGCGGCCGGCGCGAAGGGCGGCAGGCCGGTCTTCCAGGCGTAGAAGCCGGCACCACCACCGACCACGACCAGCCCCGCCAGCAGCCAGGGCCAGCGGCGCCGCCGCGGCGCGACCGGGGTGGCCAGCTTCGTCTCCGCCGGGGCGGGCGGGGTCTTCGGCACGTCGTTCATGGGCTCGGGCTGCCTCCGGCGTTAGGGCCGCCCCAGGGGCCGCCGTCTGGGCCGCCCCCTGGAGATGGCGTCGCGGCAGCCGCATCAAGGCTCCAGCCGCCGCCAAGCGCGGTGAACAATGCGGCAGCGGCCTGCAGCCGGCCGGTCTGTGCCTGCGCGAGCGCCGTGCGGGCGGAGAAGAGGCTGGTCTGCACGCTCAGCACCGTCAGCAGATCGACCGTGCCGGCACGCAGCTGCGCCTCCGCGATGTCATAGGCGCGCTGGGCGGCGGCGACGCGGGCGCGTTGCAATTCGACAAGTTCCGTATTCCAGCGAAGCGCGGCGAGGCTCGCCTCCGTATCCTCCAGCGCCGCCAGGATCGCCTGCTGGTAGTTGGCCAGCAGCTCCTCCCGCCTTGCGCGGAACTGGTCCACCTGGGCGCGCAGCGCGCCGCCATCGAAGATCGGCGCGGTCAGCCCCGCTGCCAGGCTGTAGAGGGTGGAGCCGGGCCGCAGCAGCAGGTCGAGCGCGGTGGCGCTCACGCCGCCCCGCGCGGTGAGCGCGATGGTCGGGAACAGCGCGGCCCGTGCGGCCGCCACATTCGCGTTCGCCGTCAGCAGATTCGCTTCCGCCAGCTGCACGTCGGGCCGCCGGGCCAGCACCTCCGAGGGCAGGCCCGCCGGCACTTCCGGCACGCGGATGGCGCCGATGCGCAAGGTCTCCACCACCATGTCGCCGGGGATGGTGCCGGTCAGCGTGCCGAGCGCCAGCGCGTTCTGGTCCGCCGTCAGCTGCAGCGGCGGGATGGCGGCGCGCTGCTGCGCCACCACCGTCTCCTGCTGCGCGACATCGAGGCCCGTGGCCGTGCCGGCCGCGATGCGGCTGCGCAGGATGCCGAGGTTGCGGGTGGCCACTTCCAGGTTGCCGCGCTGGATCTCCAGCTGTTCCCGCGCGCCGAGCAGGCTGAACAGCGCATTCGCCACGGCGGATTGCGTGGAGAGGGCGGTGACGCCGACGGCGTAGCGCGCGGCCGTGGCGCTGGATCGCGCGGCTTCCAGCGCCGCGCGGTTGCGGCCCCAGAAATCGACCTCGTAGCTCGCGGACACCGTGGCGCCGAAGCTGTTGCCGGCCTGCGCCGCGCTGCCGGGGTTGCGGTTGCCGGACCGGGATCGCCCGGCGGAGAGGTCGCCATCCACGGAGGGCAGCAGGGAGGCGCCGCTGATCCGCACCTGCGCATCCGCCTGGCGCACCCGTGCGGAGGCCGCGGCGAGGTCGAGATTGCCCGCCATGGCCGCCCGCATCAGCGCATCCAGCGGCGGCGCGCCGAATTCCCGCCACCAGGCGGCATCCGGCCAGGCCATGGTGGCGGGGGGCGCGGCGGTGGCCGGCGCGCGGCTGAACAGGGCGGGCAGGCGCAAGCCGGAGGAAGCCGGTTCGATGCGCGGCGCGCAGCCGGCGGTCAACGCCAGCGCCGCCAGGGCACCACGACGCGAAAGGCGGGGGAGGGGATCTGTCATGCGGCGCCCAGGATACGCCTGTTCCCGGCAATCGGCATGCGGCGCGTCATGGGCGGTGTTCGGCATCGCCCGTGATGTCGCGCGCCCACCGCCCTGGCGCCAGCCTCCTTTGGCAACGAAGCGTTGCGGGCACGGAGACGGTTGACACTCTCAACCATTACGCCCGACCATCGTCGCAATGGGCCGCATGAGCCCGGAGGAGACGACGATGAAGGTCACCCACCCCGGCGCCATCACGCGCCGGCTCGCCCTGCTCGGCACCGGTTCGATCCTGGCGGCGCCCGCGGTGGCGCAGCAGGGCTTTCCCAACCGCGCGATCCGCCTGATCATCCCCTGGACGCCAGGCGGCACCACCGATGTCGTGTTCCGGGTGCTCGCCACGGCGGCGACGCGCGAACTCGGCCAGAACGTCGTGATCGAGAACCGCAGCGGCGCCGGCGGCGTGCTGGCGGCGCAGTTCCTGGCCTCCGGCCAGGCGCGGCCGGATGGCTATACGCTCGCGCAGTCGCATATGGGCACGATCCGCCAGCCCTTCATGCGGCGCAGCCTGTCCTACGACCCGGTCAACGACATCACCTACATCATCCGCCTGTCCGGCTACATGCTGGGCATGGTCGTGAACTCCAGGAGTTCTTGGACGGATTGGGCCAGCTTCGTGGCGCATGCCCGCGCCAATCCGGACCGGCTGACCCATGGAAGCGTCGGCGTCGGATCGGACGGGCACGTCGTCTCCCACGTCGTCTTCGAACGGGCGGGCATCAAGCTGCAGCACGTGCCCTTCCGCGGCATCTCGGAGGCGCTGCTGGCGCTCCATGCCGGGCAGATCGATTGCGTCGGCGATGGCTCCGGCTGGGCGCCAGGCGTGGAGGCAGGCGACTTCCGGCTGCTGAATGTCTGGACGGAGGAACGCAGCCCGCGCTTCCCGCAGGCGCCGACGCTGAAGGAGCTCGGCATGGACATGGCCTTCACCGCGCCCTTCGGCATTTCCGGCCCGAAGAACATGGACCCCGGCATCGTCCGCGTGCTGCACGACGCCTTCCACAAGGCGCTGCTCGACCCCGCGCATCGGGAGATCATGCGCCGCTACGACCTGCCGCTGAGCTACCTGAACACCGCCGACTACACCGCCTTCATCCGGGAGGAGGCGCTGCGGGAGCGTGAGCTGGTCAACCGGCTCGGCCTGATCGCGGAGTGATCGACACGGGGAGCGTCACGCGCCGGACCTGAGCAGGAAATCGGCGCAGCGCTGCCCGATCATCACCGCGGCGGCGTTGGTATTGCCGCTGACCAGCGTCGGCATGACGGAGGCATCGGCGACGCGCAGCCGCGGCACGCCATGGACGCGGAGCTGCGGGTCCACCACCGCCATCGCATCCCGCCCCATGCGGCAGGTCCCGACGGGGTGGAAGACGGTCTTGCCGACCGTGCGCGCATGGTCCGCCAGCACCTCATCCGGCGCGTCATCGGCGGGAGAGGGCAGGATCTCCCGCTCGATCACCTTCGCCAGCGAGGGCGCGCGGAGGATGCGGCGGGACAGCTTCAGGCCGCGCACCAGCGTCGCGAGATCCTGCTCCGTCCCGAGCGCATTGGCGCGCAGCACCACCGGGTCCTGCACCCGCGCGCTGCGCAGCCTGACGCTGCCGCGGGAGGTGGGGCGCAGGATGCAGGGGTTGATGGTGATGCCGTGGCCCGCCGGCGCGGCGCGATGCACGTCGCCGACCAGCGTCGGCGTCAGGTGGATCTGCACATCGGGGCGGCCGCAGCCGCTGGTATCCACGAAGGCACCGGCCTCCACGATGTTGGAGGACAGCAGCCCCGACCGGGTCAGGATGTATTCCAGCCCATGCCGGATGGATCGCCAGCCCCGGTCATGCCCCAGCAGGCTCACGGCCTCCCGCGTCTGGCCATAGACGGAGGCGGAGATGTGGTCCTGGTAGTTCTCGCCCACGCCCGGCAGGTCGCGCCGCACGGTGATGCCATGTTCCGCCAGATGCGCCGCCGGCCCGATGCCGGAGAGCTGCAGCACCTTCGGCGATCCGATCCCGCCGGCGCAGAGGATCACCTCCTCCCGCGCCTCCGCCTGCTGCGTGCCGCCATCGGGGCCGCGCCAGCGCACGCCGGTGGCAGCGCCGTTCTCCACCAGGATGGCCTCGATCATCGCCTCGGTCCGGATGGTCAGGTTCGGCCGGCCGCGCACGGCGGCGAGGTAGGTGGCGGCGGTGCTGCCGCGCCGCCCCTCCATCGTCGTGGTCTGGAAGAAGCCCGCCCCTTCCTGCCGCGCGCCGTTGAAGTCATCGGTGTAGGGCACGCCCGCTTCCTGCGCGGCGCGGATGAAGGCGTAGCTCAGGGGATGGCGGTAGCGCGTGTCGGAGACGCGCAGCATTCCCTCCGTCCCGTGCCAGGGCGCGGCCAGGCGCTGGTTCGCCTCGGCGCGGATGAAGACGGGCAGCACATCCTCCCAGGCCCAACCTTCCGCGCCTTGCGCCGCCCAGTGGTCGTAATCCGCATGCTGGCCGCGAATGTAGATCATGGCATTGACGGAAGAGCCGCCGCCGAGCGTGCGCCCCTGCGGCACATGCATCGGCCGGCCCTTCAGCCCCGGCTCATCCTCCGATTTGTACATCCAGGTGCGGTGGGACCCGATGACGCGGACGAAGGTGCCGGGGATGTGGACGAAGGGATGGTTGTCCGGCTTACCGGCTTCCAGCAGCAGCACGCCCTTGCCGGCCGCGACCAGGCGCTGGGTGATGACGCAGCCGGCGGAGCCGCCGCCGATGACGATATAGTCGTAGCCCTGCACGGACCCGTTCCCCCCTGATGCCGCGGGCGCGCCGCAGCTTGGAGGGAAGGCTAGACCCGGTCGTTGACAGAGACAACCAATCCGGCTGGCGCAGCGGCCAGCCGGATCGGTGACGTCGAACCGCTCAATGCGCGGCCTGCACCCTGGGCTCCGCCTGGCGGCGCCGCGCCATGGCGCGGGCCACGACGTAGAAGACCGGCGTGAAGAGCAGGCCGCAGATCGTCACGCCGAGCATGCCGTAGAACACCGCGACACCCAGGCTCTGCCGCATCTCCGCCCCCGCGCCCGTTGCGACCGTCAGCGGCAGCACGCCGAGGATGAAGGCGAGGCTGGTCATCAGGATCGGCCTGAGGCGCGTGCGCGCCGCGGCCGCGGCCGCTTCCCAGCGGGACATCCCCTCCTCCTCCGCCGCGCGGGCGAATTCGACGATGAGGATGGCATTCTTCGCCGCCAGCCCGACCAGCACCACGAGGCCCACCTGCACCAGCACGTTGTTGTCGAGGCCCGCATGCAGCACGCCGAGCAGCGAGGCCAGCACCGACATCGGCGCGATCAGCACCACCGCCAGCGGCAGCAGCCAGCTTTCGTACATCGCCGCCAGCACCAGGAAGACGAACACGACGGCGAGCCCGAAGGCGATCGGCGCCGTATTGCCCGCGATGCGTTCCTGCAGCGCGATCTCCGTCCATTCGTAGCTGAAGCCCTCCGGCAGGTTCTTCAGCACCTGCTCCATCGCCGCGATGGCCTGGCCGGTCGAGACGCCCGGCATCGCGGCACCCTGGATCTCCGCCGCGGGGAACAGGTTGTAGCGCGGCACGCGATAGGGGCCGGAGGTCTCGTGGAAGGTCGCGATGGAGCCCATCGGCACCATCTGCCCGCTGTCGCTGCGCACGCGCAGCCGCGCGATATCCTCCACATCCATGCGGTGGCGCATGTCGGCCTGCGCCGTCACCCGCCAGGTGCGACCCAGCAGGTTGAAGTCGTTGACGAAGGCGGACCCCATGGTGATGCCCAGCGTCTCATGCACGCGGGAGATGGGGACGCCCAGCATCTCCGCCCGCGTGCGGTCGATCTCGGCGCGGATCTGCGGCGTCGCGGTGTTGAACAGGCTGAAGGCGAAGGCGATGCCCGGCGTGCCATTGGCCTGGCCCAGCACCTGCCACACCGCGCGTTCCAGCGCCTGCGGTCCGTGGCCCGCGCGGTCCTGGATCATCAGCTTGAAGCCGCCGCCGGTGCCGATGCCGGGGACCGAGGGCGGCGGGATCACCAGCACCTGCGCATCCTGGTCACCCATCAGCCTTCCCTGGAGCTGGCCCAGGATGTCGTTGCCGGACAGGCCGAGTGCGGCCCGTTCCTGGAAGGATTTGAGGCTGGCGAAGACCACGCCGGTATTGGGCGCGTTGGTGAAGGTCGCGCCGTCGAAGCCCACGAAGGCGACGGCGCTTTCCACGCCGGGTGCCGCCAGGATGGCGTCGGAGGCGCGCCGCACCACCGCATCCGTCCGGCTGAGGCTGGCGCCCGGCGGCAGCTGGAAGGCGGCGATGAAGTAGCCGCGGTCGAGCGGCGGGATCAGCCCGGTTGGCGTCGTCAGGACCGTCTGGCCGGTGAAGGCCAGCAGCCCGCCATAGATCAGCAGCAGGATCACCGGCAGCCGCACCAGCTTCTTCGTCAGCGCGCCATAGCCGAAGGACAGCCGGTCGAACACCGCGTTGAAGCCGCGGAAGAACAGCCGCACCGGCGCCCCGATGACGGAGGGCTTGCCATGCCCGTGCGGCTTCAGGAGCCGCGCCGCGAGCGCCGGCGACAGCGTCAGCGACACGATGGCCGAAAGCACCGTGGCGACCGAGATCGTCGCCGCGAACTGCTTGTAGAAGGCCCCAGAGATGCCGGCGATGAAGGCGGTCGGCAGGAAGACCGCGACCAGCACCAGCGCGATGGCGATCAGCGCGAAGCCCACCTCGTCCATCGTCTTCCGCGCGGCCTCCAGCGGGCTGAGACCCTCTGCCATGTGCCGTTCCGCATTCTCCACCACGACGATCGCGTCGTCGACGACGATGCCGATGGCCAGGATCAGGCCGAACATGGTCAGCGTGTTCAGCGTGAACCCCATGGCCAGCAGCACCGCGAAGGTGCCGATGACGGAGACCGGGATGGCCAGCAGCGGGATCACCGCCGCGCGCCAGTTCTGCAGGAACAGGATGACGACCAGCACCACCAGCACCACGGCCTCGGCGAAGGTGTGCAGCACCGCCTCCATGCTCTGCGCGATGAAGCGGGTCGGGTCATAGACCACGCTGTAGCCGATGCCGGAGGGGAAGGCGCCGGCCGCCTCCTCCATCGTCGCGCGCACCGCGGCGGCGGTCGCCAGCGCATTGCTGTCCGGCCGCTGGAAGATGACGATGGCGGTGGCGACCTGGTTGTTCAGCAGCGCGTTGACGGAGTAGTCCGCCGCGCCGATCTCCGTCCGCGCCACGTCGCGCAGCCGGATCGGCGCGCCATTGGCGCCGGTGCCCACGACCTGCTCGTCGAATTCCTCCGGGGAGGAGAGGCGGCCGCGCGCCTGCACGCTGATCTCGAAGGCCCCGGCCTCCGCCGCGCGGGGCGCCTGGCCGATGGCGCCGGCGGCCACCTGGGCATTGGCGCGGCGCAGCGCCTCCACCACCTCGCCCGGCGCCAGGCCGCGGGCCGAAAGACGGTCCGGGTCGAGCCAGACGCGCATCGCATAGTCCCGCGCGCCGAAGACCTGCGCATCGCCCACGCCTTCCAGCCGCGTCAGCCGGTCCTTGATGGCGAGCGTCGCGTAGTTGGAGACGTATTCCGGGCTGCGGCTGCCATCGGGCGAGGTCATGTGCACGACCATCAGCAGGTCGGGCGAGGCCTTGCGCACGGTGATGCCGAGGCGCCGCACCTCCTCCGGCAGGCGCGGTTCCGCGATGGCGACGCGGTTCTGCACCAGCACCTGCGCCTGGTCCACATTGGTGCCCTGGCGGAAGACGACGCTGATGGCGAGCCGCCCATCGCCCGTGGATTGGGAGGAGAGGTAGAGCATCCCGTCCACCCCGTTCACCTCCTGCTCGATCGGCCCCGCGACGGTCTGCGCGATGGTCTCGGCGGAGGCGCCGGGATAGCTGGCGGTGACCTGCACCGTCGGCGGCGCGATGTCGGGGTATTCTGCGATCGGCAGCCGGAAGGCGGCGATGGCACCGACCAGCGTGATGGCGATGGACAGTACCGCCGCGAAGACCGGGCGGTCGATGAAGAAGCGGGCGAGCCGCATGGGATCGGACTTTCGGCGGAGGTGAAACTAATGTTGCGGACCGGGCATCAGCCCGGTCCGAGCGCCCGAACGGGCGCCGCGGCCGGTGCCGCGAAGCCAAGCGGCCGGAGGCCGCGCGTCACGCCGGAGGCGTGCCTTCGGCACGACACGTCTGAGGGAGTCACTATCGTGCGGAGGCGATGGGGCTCGGCCCGATGCGGCCCTGCTCGGCCGTCACGCGGGTGCCCGGCCGGGCGCGGTGCAGGCCGCCGATGATCACGCGATCCTCCGGCGCCAGGCCGCTGCGCACCACGCGCAGCCCCTCCACCAACGGGCCGAGCTGCACCGGGCGCGGCATCACCGTGCCGTCCGCCCCCACCGTCAGCACCGCGCGGCCGGACTGGTCGGCGACGATGGCGGCATCCGGCACCAGCAGCGCCTGGCCTTCGCCCGCGAACAGCCGCAGCCGCGCGAAGCCGCCCGGCGTCAGCAGCAGGTCCGGGTTCGCCACCACGGCGCGGCCGCGGATGGTGCCGCTGCGCGCATCGAAGGCGCTGTCCACGAAGTCGAGCCCGCCCTCATGGCTGAACTCGGCCTCATCCAGCAGGCGCAGCTGCACCCGCAGCCCGCCCGCCTCCCGCAGCCCGCCGCGCGCGGCGCGGGCGTAGCGGAGGTACTGCGCCTCGCTGGCGTCGAAGCTGGCATAGACGGGGTCGAGCGCCAGCAGCGTCGTCAGCAGGCTCTGCCCGGCCTGCACCAGATTGCCGGCATCGACCCGCCGGTCGCTGACGCGCCCGCCACGCGGGGCGCGGACCTCTGTGAAGGTCAGGTCCAGCTCCGCCTGGCGCAGCGCCGCGCGCGCCGCCAGCAGCCCGGCCTGCGCTTCCCGCAGCGCGCTGCGGCGGGTGTCCATCTCGGACTCAGGGGCGATGCGCTGGGCGGTCAGCGGGCCGTAGCGCTGCACCTGCTGCTCCGCCAGCGTCAGCCGCGCCTCCGCCCGCGCCAGCTCCGCCCGCGCGCTGTCCACCGCGATCTGGAAGGGGCGCTGGTCGATGGTGAAGAGCAGCGCGCCCGCCGGCACCAGCGCGCCGTCGCGGAAATGCACCGCCTCCACCTGGCCTGACACCCGAGGGCGGATCTCCACCCGGGCGGAGGGTTCGATCCGGGCGGTATGCTCGTCCCATTGCGCGACGGCGCGGGACAGCGGCGTGGCGGCGGTGACGGTCGGGGGAGCGCCGCCCTGCGCGGCGGCGGGGCTGGTCAGGGCGGTGGCGGCCATCAGGCCGACCGCGGTGGCGCCGCCCATCAGCGCGCCACGGGCCTGGATGCGGTCCAGCCAATCGAGCCACAGATTCCCGCGAGGTTCCGCGGGCTGGCCCTTGTCCTGGGGAGGGATCATGGCAATCTCCGGGGCCGGATGATACCGACCGGTTCGTCTCATAGTGTAAGTGACCGGTCAGTATCATCAAGCCCCCACGCCCACCCCACGAAAGCGTGAGGAAAACCGCGAGGCTTCCTGGCAGCTTTGCCCGCCAGGACGGCAGGAGGAGAGACAGGCACCATGGCCCATGCCACGGCCGAACGCCCCAAGGCGGCGGATCGCATCCAGCACGCCGCGAAGGAGCTGTTCTATCGCCAGGGCATCCGCGCCACGGGCGTGGAGGAGGTGTGCCGCGTCGCCGAGGCGACGAAGATGAGCCTCTACCGCGCCTATCCCAGCAAGGACGCGCTGGTGGCGGCGATCCTGGAGGAGGATGCGGCCGCCTGGGACCGGTGGTTCGAAGGCGTCACCGGCGCCGTGCCCGATGCCGCGGGCAAGCTGCGGGCGCTGGTGGAAGCGATCGCCGCCAAGGTGCAGGACCCGGACTATCGCGGCTGCCCCATGCTGCTCGCCCAGGCCGAGTTCCCGGACCCCGACCACCCCACGCATCGCCTCGTGGCGGCGCAGAAGCGGCGCATGCGGGGCACGATGGTGGACCTGGTGCGCCAGGCCGGGATCAAGGATCCGGAGATGACCGCCGACACGCTGGCCATGCTCTTCGACGGCGCCTGGGCCACGCTGCCCTATCTCGGCGGAGACCGCGCGGCGGAAATCCTGCGCAACGCCGCCGCCTGCGCCCTGCGGGACGCGACGGGCTGAGCCCAGCCCTCGGCCCTCAGGCGGCGTCGCCCCAGGGATTGGCGGCCTGCTCCAGCGACTCGCTTCCCAGCGGCACCGCGATCTCACAGACCAGCCCGGTGGGCTGCCAGGCCAGCGTGACCTGCCCGCCGAGCTGTGACCGGATGGTGCCATCCAGCACGCGGCCCCCGAAACCCTTGCGCGCGGGTGGCCGCAGGATCGCGGGGCCGCCCGTTTCCATCCAGCGCAACAGCAGCATCGGCGGCCCATGCTCCGCCGGCTCCACCCGCCAGGAGACGGCGAGACCCCCGGCCTCCGTCGAGAGCGCGCCATACTTCATCGCGTTGGTCGCCAGTTCGTGCAGCGCCATGGCGAGCGGCTGTGCCGCGGCGGCCGGCACCATCACGCGCGGCCCGCCGAAGGCCAGCCGCGTGCCGGCGTGCAGGAAGGGCGCCAACTCGCCTTCCAGCAGCGCGCGCAAATCGGCGCCGCGCCATCGCCCTTCCGCCAGCATGGTCTGTGCGCGCGCCAGCGCCGCGACTCGTCCCTCCACGGTGCGGACATACTCCGGCACCGCGGCCGCCTTGGTCAGCCGCAGCGTCGCCTGCACCACGGCCAGCGCATTCTTCGCACGGTGGTCCACTTCCCGCGACAGCAGCGCCTGGCGCTCCTCCGCCGTCTTGCGGTCGGTGATGTCGAGCGAGACGCCCGCCATGCCAAGCGCGGTGCCGTCCGGCGCCTGGATCGGACGGCCGCTGACATGCACCCAATGCACCGTGCTGTCGGGCCAGACGACGCGGTATTCGATGTCGTAATCGGCCCCGTCATTCACCGATCGGCCGACCGCTTCGCGCATGCGTGCCTGGTCCTTCGGATGGACGCTGCGGCAGAGGTCGTCATAGGTGAAATCGTCTTCCGGCCCGCGCCCGAAATTGGCCAGGCAGGTCTTCGATGCCTGCAGCACCATGCCCCGCAGGTCGAGCTCCCAGGAACCGAGGCGCCCGGCCTCCAGCGCCAGCCGCAGGCGCGCCTCGCTCTCCCGCAGCGCGGCCATGGCACTGCGCTGGCCGTCGCGCGCCCTCATCTCCGCCCGCGCCCGCGCGATGGCGACGGGCAGGCGGATCAGCCGCTGCTTGACGACGTAATCCGTCGCGCCCTGCTTCACCGCCTCCACCGCCTCCTCCTCCCCCAGCGTGCCGGAGACGAAGATGAAGGGGCGGTCGGGCGCCAATTCGCGCGCCAGGGCCAGCGCGGCCATGCCGTCGAAGCCCGGCACGACGAAATCGGCGAGGATGATGTCGAACCCACCCTCCCGCAGCGCCGCGACGTAATCCGCGCGCGTCGCCACCAGGCGGATCGTGCAGCCGGGCAGGGCGCGGGAGACGCAGGCGGCGATCAGCTCCGCGTCCAGCGGGCTGTCCTCCAGGTGCAGCAGCCGGAAGTGGTCGCCGGGCGTGGCGTCCTCGAGTGGTTCGGTCATGCCTTGCCTTCCGCCGCGGGCATGCCGGGATGCGGTTCGTTCAGCACCGCCCAGAAGGCGCCGATGTCCCTGATGGCGTCGAAGAACTCGCGATGACCGACGGGCTTGACCACGAAGGCGTTGACGCCGAGGCCGTAGCTGCGCACCAGGTCCTGCTCCTCCCGCGAGGAGGTCAGCATCACCACCGGCACGTGGCGCGTGCGCGGGTCGCGGCGGATGCTCTCCAGCACCTCCAGCCCGTCCACGCGCGGCAGCTTGATGTCGAGCAGCACGACGACGGGCAGCTGCGCCACCATCTCGTTCGGCGCATTGGTGCGGCGGAACAGCAGGTCCAGCGCCTCCACCCCGTCGCGGGCCACGATCACGGGGTTGGCCAGCCGGCTGCGTTCCAGTGCCGCCAGGGTCAGCTCGATGTCGTTCAGGCTGTCCTCCACGAGGAGGACGGGGCGCAATCCCGCCATGTCAGCCAGCCTTTCCTGCCGGAATGCCGCGCATCGGCAGCGCGAAGTGGAAGGCCGCGCCCTGGCCCAGCGCGCCTTCCGCCCAGATGCGCCCGCCATGGCGTTCGACGATCCGCTGCACATTCGCAAGCCCGATGCCGACGCCCTCGAACTCCTCCGCCCGGTGCAGGCGCTGGAACACGCCGAAGAGCTTGTGCACATAGGCCATGTCGAAGCCGACGCCGTTGTCGCGCACCGTGCAGACGAACTCGCCACCCTCGATCCGGGCCGAGACCTCGATCACCGCCGGATCGCGGCCGCGCGTGTACTTCACCGCGTTGGACAGCAGGTTCTGGAAGACCTGGCGCATCATGACGGGGTCGGCCTGCATCGCCGACATCGGCGCGATGCGCCAGTCGATCGGGCGGCCCGCGATCTCCGTCTCCAGCGCGCGCTGCACCTCCGCCACCAGCATCGCCGGGTCGAACTGCACCGGCACCATCGAACTCCGCCCCATCTGGGAGAAGTTCAGCAGCGCATCCACCAGTCGCCCCGCCGTCTCCGCCGCTTCCGCGATGGTACCGACATAGCGGCGCCCGCGTTCGCTGAGCGCCGCACCCTCCTGTTCCTTCAGCAGGGCCGCGAAGCCCGTGATGTGGCGGAAGGGCGCACGGAGGTCGTGCGAGACGGTGTAGGAGAAGGCGGCGAGTTCCCGGTTCACGCGTTCCAGCCGCCCGGTCAGTTCCGCCCGTTCCTCCGCCGCGCGCAGCACGATGCTGATGATGCCGCCGCGAAGATCGCGTGCGGTGTCGATCTCCGCCGGCGTCCAGCGGGCCGATCGCAGCCGCACCGCTTCCGCCCAGATGGCGAAGGACCGCCGCGGGCCCAGCCGCCCGGTATCCGCATCCACCGTCTTCGCCGGCTGCCCGCCCCAGGTGACGGTGCTGACGACCTCCGGCCGGAACCAGATCACGAAGTTCGGATGCAGGTTGGAGATGGAGATGGCGAGGATGCCGCTTGCCGTTTCGGCCATGGCTTCCGCCCCGGGCATGCTGGCTGACAGGCACTCCGTCTCCACCACGTCGCGGGAGTCCTGCTGCGCCAGCCAGTCCGCGATGCGCCGGACATCGCCTTCCGCCGGCGTGCGGCCGACGAGCTTGCACTCGCCCCCGGCCAGCACCGCCGCGCCGGTTGCGCCGGCCATCTCCAGCAGGTCGGTCGGCACCGCGACCAGCCCATCATCCATCCGCTCCGACGCCGTCATGCGGGCGATCAGCCGGCCCTCCAGCCCCTTCAGCCGGCCGCGGGCCTGCGCATGCTCCATCTCCTCGCTGGCCACGACGCGGGCGGCGAACATGCGCGCCACCAGGTCGCAATCCTCCCGCGTCGCGGGCGGCACGCGGCGCGGACCCGCATGGTGGCAGCAGGCGAGGCCCCAGAGCCGCCCATCGCCGCGCAGGATGGAGACGGACATGGAGGAGGCCGTGCCCATGTTGCGCATGTAGTCGAGATGGACGGGCGAGACGCTGCGCAGCGCGGAGAAGCTGAGGTCGAGCGGCGGCCCCTGCCGGCCCGCCCGGATCGGCACGGCGGGCGCGGCCTCATCGGCGATCAGCCGCAGCGGATTGGCCTCATAGAGGCGCCGTGCCTGGGCCGGGATGTCGGTGGCGGGGAAGCGCAGGCCGAGATAGGAGGGCAGGCGCCCGTTGCCGTCCTCCCCCACCACCACGCCGTCCCAGTTCTCCTCGAACCGGTAGATCAGCACGCGGTCGAAGCCGCTGATGGCCCGCAGCGCCGCCGCCGCCGTCGCCGACAATTCGGTGGTGGAGGCCGTGCGACCGAGCCGGGCGAAGGCATCGCGCACGCCGCGATCCTGGGTCTCCATCTCGTCGGCCGCGCCCGGCAACTCGAACTCGACGATGAGGTGGCCGCAGGTGGATCGGTGGCCGATGGCTTCCACGACGGCCCCATCGGTCATCGGCAGCGTGCCGAGCCCGACCGGCACGCCCGGCGCCGAGGCAGGAAGGCGGTCGCGCAGCAGGGCGGCCATCGGCGCGGGCAGCAGCCTGGCCGCGGGCAGGCCGAAGGCATCCGTGACGTCCTGGCCGATGACGAGGCCGGCATCGGCGCTCGCATGGGTCAGCGCCAGCCCAGCCGCATCGAAGGCCAGCAGGTGCCCATGCGCCTGGATGCTGCCAGGGATGTGGATCGGCTCGCGCGCGCAGGCCGCTTCCGCCTCCTGCCGTCCCAGCTCCGTCTCGGCAACGGGCGCCATGGGGCGATCGGTCGCACTCACGGTATGGCAGCGCAGCGATGCCGAAAGCGCCTTGTCCCGCATGCGGATGGGGCGGCGTCGGGACGAGGGGGCAAGGCGTGTTCCAGGACGGGGAGACGGCAGAACGTCCCGTATCCCCAGCCCAGCGTCCACTGAGGACCGGCTCAACTGTGTGCGATTGAAACCGCCGTCGTTCTGCGCGTCGGAGGCCTTTCCGTCAGACCGTCATCGGCGGATCGAAGGCGCGGATCGGCGGCAGGTTGCCGGTGAAGCGCTCCACCTCCACCACCGTCAGCTGCCCCGTGCAGCCCTGCGCCAGGCCCGACGTGCCGACATCCCGCGTCAGCACGTTCGGGTTGCCGTGGACGCAGAGCGGCTTGTCCTCCGCCGGATCCTCCGGATCGTACCAGGCGCCCGTCGCCAGCTGCACGACGCCGGGACGGATGCCGGTCGTCAGATGCGCCGCGGCCAGGCAGGCGCCGCGCTCGTTGAACAGGCGGATGACGTCGCCCTCCGCGATGCCGCGCGCGGCGGCGTCCGCGGGATGCAGGCAGGCCACCTCCCGCCCGCGACGCTTGGAGGCGATGCTGTGCTCCCCGAAATCGAGCTGGCTGTGCAGACGCGTCGCGGGCTGGTTGGCGACGAGGTGCAGCGGCGTGCCCGCGCGCGGCACGTCCTGCGGCGGCAGCCAGGCGGGGTGGCCGGGGCAGTCGGCCTCCCCAAAGCCCGCGATGGTCTCGGAAAAGATCTCGATCCGCCCGCTCGGCGTCGGCAGCGGGTTGGCTTCCGGATCCTCCCGGAAGGCGCGCCAGGGGCCGCCATCATCCGGCGCCTGGGGCAGGGCGAGCGTGCCCGCTTCCCAGAAGGCGTCGAAATCCGGCGCGGGATGGCCCAGCTCGCGCAGCGCCTGCTCGGTGCGGGCATAGAGGTGGCGCAGCCATTCCCGGCTGCTGCGGCCTTCGGTGAAGGCTTCCTCCACGCCGAGCCGCCGGCTCAGCCCGGCGAAGATGTCGTAGTCGTCCCGCGCCTCGCCGAAGGGTTCGGTGATGCGGTGCATCGCCACCATCAGCGGGTCATGGGAGCTGAAGCCGATATCCTCCCGCTCCAGCGTCATCGTGGCCGGCAGCACGATGTCGGCATGCCGTGCCGTGGCCGTCCAGGCGAGTTCATGCACGACAAGCGTATCGACGCGGGCGAAGGCCTGGCGCAGGCGATTGAGGTCCTGGTGGTGGTGGAAGGGATTGCCGCCGGCCCAATAGACCATGCGGATGTCGGGATAGGTCCGCGTCTGGCCGTTGTAGCGATAGGTCATGCCGGGGTTCAGCAGCATGTCGGCGATGCGCGCGACGGGAATGTAGTCGCCATGCCGGTTGCGGCCCTGCGACAGGGTCGGCCCCGGCACCGCATTGGCGCGGCGGCCGTAATAGCCGATGGCGCCCAGCGCATAGCCATAGCCGCCACCGGGCAGCCCGATCTGCCCCAGCGCCGCGGCCAGCACCGCCGCCATCCAGACGGGCTGTTCGCCATGCTCCGCCCGCTGCAGCGCATGGGCGACCGTCACCAGCACGCGCTTCCCATGCAGGCGGCGGGCGAGGGCGCGGATGGTGTCCGCCGGAACGCCCGTGATGGGCGCGGCCCAGCCGGCATCCTTGGGCTGGCCGTCCTCTCGGCCCATCAGGTAACGCTCGAACACCGCCCAGCCCGTGGTGTAGCGGTCGAGGAAATCCTGGTCCTGCAGCCCCTCCGCCACCAGCGTGTGCACCAGCGCCAGCATCAGCGCCGTGTCGGTGCCGGGAATGTTCGCGATCCACTCGGCGCCGGCTTCCTCCGGCAGGTCGCTCCGCAGCGGGCCCAGCAGGATGAAGTCGCAGCCCCTGTCATGTGCCGCCTTCATGGCGGGGCGCTCCACATGCTCGCTGATGCCGCCACCAGCGACCATCGCGTTCTTCAGCGCCATGCCGCCGAAGGCCAGCACCACCTCCGTATGCTGCGCCAGCTGGTCCCAGGTGACGTTGTGCTTGGTCAGCGCTTCGTAGTTGCCCAGCACATGCGGCACGATGACGGAAGCGGCGCCGGAGCTGTAGCTGTTGACGGAGGCGACGTAGCCGCCGAAGGCGCAGTTCAGGAAGCGGTGGATCTGGCTCTGCGCATGGTGGAAGCGCCCGGCGCTGGCCCAGCCATAGGAGCCGCCGAAGACCGCGCCCGGCCCGTGGCGGTCGCGGATGCGCGCGACCTCCGCGCCCAGCAGGTCCAGCACCGCGTCCCAGGCCATGGGCACGAATTCGTCACGCCCGCGGCGCGGATCGGGGCCGGGCCCGGCTTCCAGCCAGCCGCGCCGCACCATGGGCTGCGCGATGCGCGCGCGGTGGCGCAGCGCCGCCGGGAAGTTCTGCAGGATGGCGTTCGGGTCCGGGTCCCCGGGATGCGGCCGCACCAGCAATTCGCCATCGCGCATCGCCGCGGTGAAGACGCCCCAATGGGAGCTGTGCGGGCGGAAATCAGCCTCGGAACCGGTCTCGGCGTTCATCACCTGGCCTTCGCTTTTGGGGCGGCTCGGCGCCGCCGCCCCTGTTGTACCCGTTCCCCGGGCCCGTGACAGCGTCGCCCCGTCCTGGCAGCCCGGCTCTCCCCGTTGCGTGATCCCCGGGGCCGCTTGCACGAATCCCCGAATACCGGGACGCTTTCATCACGACGCCGATCCCGGGAAGGAAACCAGGCATGACCGACAAGGCCCCCAAGGGCGTGGTGCTCTACCCCGAGCAGATGAAGGCCTATGAGCGCGGCGGCGGCGCGAAGACCATCCCGCTCGTCGGCCCGCGCATCGGCGCGCAGAGCTTCCTCAACGGCATCACCATCTTCGGCCCCGGCGCCGCCATCCCGCTGCACACCCACAATTGCGAGGAGAGCGTGCTGCTGCTGGAAGGCAACGCCATCGCGGAGATCGACGGCGAACGCCATGACATCAAGGCGGGCGACATCTCCTGGATTCCCGAAGGCGTGCCGCACCGCTTCATCAACGCCTCCAACACGGAGGGGATGAAGATCCTCTGGATCTATGCGCGCATCGATGCGACGCGCACGCTGGTCGAGACCGGAGAGACGCGCCCCGTCTCCGCGGAGCATGTCGGCTGACACGGCGTCAGGCGGGTGGCGGCGTCTTCTCCAGCGCCGCCTCGATCTCCGCCACAACGCCGCGCAGCGGCTCCAGGCATTGCCGCACGCCTTCCTCCGTGGAGACGGCGCGCGCCATCCACACCGTGTTGACGCAGCCCAGCACCACGCCGTGATGGCGCACCGGAAGGGCGAGCGATCCGGTATGCCGCCAGGGCGCCGTGCCGCCCGGCCGCAGCGCATAGCCGCGCCGGCGCACCAGCGCCAAACTCCGCGCGAGTGACGCGCCGCGCCGCGCCGGCGCATCCTCCGCTCGGTCGGACGCCGCGAGCAGCCCGATCAGCGTCTCCCGCTCCGCCCGGCCGGAGAAGGCGAGCCAGGCCTGGCCGACCGAACTCGGCAGGACCGGCAGCGCGCGCCCGATCATGCCCCGGTCGATCGAGAAGCGCGCGACGCGATGCGTCGTCTCCCGGATCACCATCGCCGTGCCCTCCAGGGTGCAGAGATCGCAGGGCCAGCCGATGCGCGCCGTCAGGCGATAGAGCGCCGGCGCCGCCACGGCGCTGATCCATTCCTCATCCTCGAAGCCGTCCGACAGGCCGCGGACCTTGAGCCGCAGCACCCAGCGTTCGTCGGACGGGCTGCGCGCGACATAGCCCTCCCGCTCCAGCGTCTCGATCAGGCGATAGACCGTGGCGCGCGGGATGCCCGTCTCCCGCGCCAGGGTCAGCGCCGTGGCGCCGCCATGGCGGTTCAGCGCGGCCAACAGGTCGAGCCCCCGGGCAAAGGCGCGGATCGGTTTCGCGGGCGTTCCCATGTCCACCTGGCGGACAGATGCAAGGGAAGCTTTGCGTCCGGCCTGCCGGATTGGCAACCCTTGGGGCAGGAGGACAACGGCATGCCAGGAGAGCGGGCGCACGACGCCGCCATCATCGGATTCGGCCCGGTGGGCGCCACGCTGGCGCATCTGCTGGCGCAGCAGGGGCTCAGCGTCCTGCTGCTGGACCGGGAGGAAGCCGCCTACCATTTGCCGCGCGCCGTGCATGTCGATGACGAGGTGATGCGCGTCTTCCAGGGCATCGGCCTGGCGGAGGCGATCCTGCCCGATACGCATGTCTCCCCGGGCATGCGCTTCGTGGACCCGGATGGCCGCCTGCTGATGGACTGGTCGCGCCCCGCGGCGCTGACGCCGCAGGGCTGGCATGCCTCCTACCGCTTCCACCAGCCCGCGCTGGAACGCGTGCTGCGGGAAGGGCTGACCCGCCATCCCGCCGTGACCACCGAGACCGCGACGGAGGTGACGGCGGTGGCGCAGGATGCCGATGGCGTCACGCTCTCCACCACCCGCGGCCCGCGCCGCGCCGCCTGGGTCATCGGCTGCGACGGCGCGCGATCCTTCCTGCGCGGCGTCATCGGTGGCGGCATGGAGGATCTCGGCTTCGACGAGCGCTGGCTGGTCGTGGACCTGATCCTGAAGCGTCCGCGCCCCGACCTTGGCGACCACAGCATCCAGTTCTGCAACCCCGCGCGCCCCGCCACCTATGTCCGCGGCGTCGGTGACCGCCGCCGCTTCGAGATCACGGTCCATCCCGGGGAGGCACCGGGTGACCGGATGCCGGAAGCCGAGGTCTGGCGCCTGCTCGCCACCTGGATCACGCCGGAGGATGCGGAGCTCGAACGCGCCGCGATCTACACCTTCCGCTCCGCCGTCGCGCGGCGCTGGCGGGATGGCCGGCTGCTGATCGCCGGCGATGCCGCGCATCTCACGCCGCCCTTCATGGGGCAGGGCATGTGCGCCGGCATTCGCGATGTCGCGAACCTCGCCTGGAAGCTGGCCCGCGTGCACCGCGGCAGCGCGCCGGAGGCGCTGCTCGACAGCTACCAGGCCGAACGCGCGCCGCATGCGCGCACCTATATCGAGACCGCGGTGCGGCTCGGTGGGCTCATCAACACGCGGGCGAAGGAGGCCGCGCTGGGTGGCGGCGCCCCTGGCGATGACGGCCCGGTGCGCATGCGCAGCATCGCCCCGGCCCTGGGCGGCTTCACCGCGCCCTTCGGTCGGCCCGTGCCGCAGCCCGCGCTGGCCGATGGCATGCGCCTCGATGACCGCATCGGTCCGCGCTTCGCCGTGCTGCTGCGCCCCGATGTCGCCGCGGCGCTGGACGCCGCGACGATGGATCGCCTGGCCGCGCGCGGCGCCGTGCTGGTCGCCGACCCTGCCCTCGATCCCTGGCTCGGCGAGCTGGGTGCCGCGGCGGCGCTGGTGCGGCCGGACCGGCAGTTGCTCGCCCTTGCCGCCGATGCCGCCGGCATCGCCGGTTTTCTCGACCGCTTCTGACAGCAGGAATACGCGATGCGCCTCGTCTCCTTCTTCCGTCCCGATGGCACCCCGGCCTGCGGCGTGGTCGTGCCGGGCGGCGTCGCCGACCTCACCGCGCGGCTCGGCATCCCCTCGATCCGCGCCCTGATGGCGGCCGGCCGGCTGGCGGAGGCGCGCGCGATCACCACGCCCGATCTGCCGCTGGAGGGGCTGCGCCTCGCCCCCGTCATCCCCGACCCCGACAAGATCATCTGCGTCGGCCTGAACTACCGCGACCATGTCGCGGAGACCGGCCGCACGGTCACGGAGAAGCCGGCGCTCTTCGCGCGCTTCGCCGGCAGCCAGGTGGGCCATGGCCAGGCCATGATCCGGCCGCGCGTGTCGGAGCGCTTCGACTACGAGGGCGAGCTGGCCGTCATCATCGGCACCGGCGGCCGCCATATCGCGGCGGCGGACGCGCTGCGCCATGTCGGCGGCTATGCCTGCTACAATGAGGGCAGCGTGCGGGACTGGCAGCTCCACACCAGCCAGTTCCTCGCCGGCAAGACCTTCGCCGGCACCGGCGCCTTCGGCCCCTGGATGGTCACGAGCGACGAGATCCCGGACCCTGCGGCGCTGACGCTGGAGACGCGCGTCAACGGCCAGGTGGTGCAGCACACCACGACGGACCTGATGATCACGCCGGTGCCGCAGCTCATCGAATACATCTCAACCGTGCTGCCGCTGCTGCCGGGCGATGTCATCGTCTCCGGCACGCCGGGCGGCGTCGGCGCCAAGCGCAACCCGCCGCTCTGGCTCAAGCCCGGCGACGTCACGGAAGTCGAGATCAGCGGCATCGGCGTGCTGCGAAACCCCGTGGAGGCGGAAGCATGATCACCGCACTGGGCTATATCGGCATCAGGGCCAGCCAGCCCGCGGAATGGGATGGCTATGCGACGCGGCTGCTCGGCATGCAGCGCGTCGATGCCGGGGGCGGCACGCGGCTGTTCCGCATGGATGACCGCGCGCAGCGCCTGATCGTCACGCCGGAAGCCGAGGATGGCCTCGCCTTCCTCGGCTGGCAGGTCGCCGATGCCGCGGCGCTGGATGCGCTGGCCGCGCGGCTGGAAGCCGCCGGCACCGCCGTGCAGCGCGGCAGCGCGGCGCTGGCGGCGGAACGCCATGTGCGGGACCTCATCGTCTTCCGCGACCCCGGCGGTAATCGGCTGGAGGCCTTCCACGGCCAGGAACTCGCCGATACGCCCTTCGCGCCGGGCCGCCCCATCACGGGCTTCCGCACCGGCGCGCTCGGCATGGGCCATGCCGTGCTGAACGTGGTCGATGCGCAGGCGCTGCTGCCCTTCTATCGCGATGTGCTCGGCTTCGGCCTGACCGATTACGGCCGCACGCCCTACGACCTCTTCTTCTTCCACGTGAATGGCCGGCACCATTCCTTCGCCATGGTCGGATCCGGCCGCGCGGGGATGCATCATTTCATGGTGGAACTCGGCAGCCTCGACGATGTCGGCCAGGGCTACGACCTGGCGCAGCTGGAGGCAGGCCGCGTCGCCTACACGCTCGGCCGCCATTCCAACGACCACATGACCTCCTTCTACACCACGACGCCGTCGGGCTTCTTCGTGGAGTATGGCTGGGGCGGCAGGGTGATCGACCCCGCCACCTGGCAGCCGCACGAGACCTTCGACGGTCCCAGCTACTGGGGCCATGAGCGCATCCATCTGCCGGAAGACGGGCCGCGCGCCCGCCTGCGCCAGATGCGGCTGGATGCCGCGGCGCGCGGGCTTCGCGCGCCGGATCCCGCACCCTCCACCGGCTGCGCCTGGGCCGATGCGGTGGTGAGGGCCGAATGATGCGCCGCCTTGTCATCCCGGCCCTGCTCGCGCTCCTCGCCGCGCCCGCGACGGCGCAGGAGGCATTCCCCGCCCGCGGGATGCAGATCGTGAATCCCTATCCCGCCGGCGGCGCCACGGACCTGATGGCCCGCGCGCTCGCCGCCGGGCTCTCCACGCGCTTCGGCCAGCCCGTGGTCGTCGTGAACCGGGACGGCGCCGCGGGCGCCATCGGCACCGCCGCCGTCGCGCGCTCGGCGCCGGATGGCTACACGCTGGCCTTCGTGCCGGCGCTGGTGCTGACCGTGCTGCCGGTCACGCAGCCGAACAGCGGGTTGCGGACGGATTCGCTGCGCCCGGTCTGCCAGATGTTCTCGAATGCCCAGGCCATCGCGGTGCGGGCCGACAGCCCTTGGCGCACGCTGGGCGACCTGGTCGCCGCTGCGCGCACCGCGCCGGGGCGCGTCACCTATGGCAGCCTTGGCGTCGCCTCCATCCCGCATCTCGCCATGCTGCAATGGACGGCAGCGGCGGGGCTCGATCTCGCGCATATCCCCTATCGCGGCGACGGCGCCGTGCTGACGGAGGTGCTGGCCGGGCGGCTCGATGCCGGCGCCATCGTGCTCGGCTCCGCCTCCGGCCGCAGCGACATCCGCCTGCTTGCGGTCTTCGACACCGCGCGCAATCCGGCCTTCCCGGATGTGCCGACGGCGATCGAGGCCGGCTTCGACGTGGCCCCCACCAGCTTCGGCGGCCTGATGGCGCCCGCCGCCACGCCGGAGGATCGCATCGCCGTGCTGGAAGCCGCCTGCGCGGAGGTCGCAGCGACCGAGGGCTACCGCGCCGCCGCCCGCCGCGCCCTGCAGCCGGAGGCCTTCCACACCGGCGCCGGCGCCTTCGCCGCGCGTCTGCAATCCGATGCCACGATGAAGGCGGAGCAGCTGCGCAGCATCCGCCTCGACTGACCGAACCAAATACCTGGGAGGACAAGAATGATCACCCGCCGCACCCTGGCGCTGCTTGCCCCGGCCCTGCTGCTGCCGGCCCTGCCGCTGCCGGCCCTGGCACAGGGCACGCCACCCGCCCTGCCGCGCACCATCACCCTCATCGTGCCCTTCGGTCCCGGCACGGTGGTGGACATCATGGCCCGCGCCTATGCGGAGCCGCTGCGCCAGGCGCTCGGCGGCGGCACCACCGTCGTCGTCGTCAACCGGGAAGGGGCGGGGGGCAGCATCGCCGCCGCCGCCGTCGCACAGGCGCGGCCCGATGGCGCGACGATCGGCTTCGGCCCCTCCGGCATGCTGACGACGCAGCCCTTCCTGGTGCCGTCGCTGACCTATCGCCTCGATCGGTTCGAGGCGATCTGCCAGACTTTCGAGAATGTCTTCGCCCTGGCCGTGCCGGCGCGCTCCCCCCACCGCACGCTGGCTGAATTCCTCGCCGCCGCGAGGGAGAAGCCGGAAAGCCTCAGCTTCGGCCATGCCGGCAACGGCACCGTCGGCCACCTGATCGGCCGGCAGCTGGAAATCCTGTCCGGCACCCGCTTCAACGATGTCGCCTACCGCGCCGGCGGGCAGATGATGACGGATGCCCAGGCCGGCACGGTGGACATGGTCGCCACCACCTGGGCGACGCTGCGCGACAGCGGGTTGCGCCTGCTGGCCGTCGCCGCCGATGCGCGCGACCCCACGCTGGGGCAGGTGCCGACCCTGGCGGAGCTCGGCTTCCCCGTGAACTGGCGCGGCTTCGGCGGACTCTGGGCGCCGGTCGGGCTGCCGCAGCCCGTGGCGCAGCGGCTGGAAGCGGCCTGCCTGGAGGCCACCGCCTCCGACACCTATCGCAGCGTCATGGCCAGTGCGGCGCAGGTCGTGGCCCCGCTGGATGCGCGCCGCTTCAGCGACCGCCTGGTGGCGGAACAGCGGGAGGCGCAGGCGCTGCTCGGCCGGCTGGGGCTGATCGCGCCATGACCGCGCCCCGCGCCGGCCGCCGCACCCTGCTGGCGGCCGGGCTGGCGGCGGCGGCCCTGCCACGCCAGGCGCTCGGGCAGGGCGGCTTCCCGTCCCGGCCGGTCCGGATCGTCGTGGGCGCGGCCCCCGGCAGCGCGCCCGATATCGGGCTGCGGTTGCTCGCCGATCGTCTCGCCACGCTCTGGCGGCAGCCCGCGGTGGTGGAGAACCGCGTAGGCGCGGCGGGCAATCTGGGCGCCCAGGCCGTGGCGCGCGCGCCGGGGGATGGCCACACGCTGCTCTTCGCCCAGGCCAGCCCCATCGTGCTGAACCAGCATCTGATGCGGTCCATGCCCTTCGACCCGGCGCGGGATCTCGCGCCCGTGTCGCTGCTGCTGATGACGCCCTTCATCCTGGCCGCGCGCCCCGGCCTCGGCGTGGAGACGCTGGACGACCTGCTGCGCCTGGCGCGGCGGGCGCCGGGGCGGATCACCTTCGCCACCAGCGGCGCCACCAGCCTGCCCCGCTTCGCCGCCGAACAGCTGGCGCGGCGTGCCGGCGTGGAACTCAGCAACATCCCCTACAACGGCAGCCCGCCGGCGCTGCAGGATGCGCTGGCGGGGCGCGTGGACCTGGTCATCGATGGCACGCCGCTGCTGGCGCCGCAGGTCAGGGCAAGGGCGCTGACACCGCTCGCCATCACCGCCCCCTCGCGCTTCCCGGGCCTCGAGGAGGTGCCGACCGTGGCGGAGACCTTCCCCGGCTTCCAGCGTGTCGGCTGGTTCGGCCTGCTCGCGCCCGCATCCACCCCACCCGACCTCGTCACCCGGCTTGCCGCGGATTGCCGCGCCGTGCTCGCCGACGCGACGCTGCGCGCGCGGTTCCTGACCGAACTCGGCGCGGAGGCGATCGGCAGCCTGCCAGAGGAATTCGCCCGCTTCGCCGCGGCGGAGCGCGAGGAGCTGGGAGACCTCTCCCGCCAGATCGGGATCGTCATCGAATGAGCACATCCGACAGCATGCTCGACCGCGCCGCGATCCGGGAGCTGGTCGAGGCCTGGGGCTTCCGGCGCGATGCCGGCGAGTGGGACGCGCTGCTCGATACCTTCCATCCCGAAGGCGACATCGCCGTCAGCTGGTTCGCCGGCCCCTTCGCCGATTTCGTCGCCGCCTCCCGCGCCCGCGCCGGGCGCAGCTTCTCGAAGCACGTCATGGCGGGCAGCCGCGTGACGCCGCGCGGGGACCGCGCGCTGGCCGAGACGGATGTCACGCTGCATGGCCGTTCGGTCGTCGATGGGGTGGAGGTGACTGGCACCACGCTGATGCGCTTCCTGGACCGCGTGGAACGGCGTGCGGGGCGCTGGCGCCTGCTCTCGCGCATCGCCATCTACGACCATGACGCGCTGGCGGCCTCGATCCCCGGGACGCCCTTCGCCGTGCCGGTGGAGGAGGTCGCGGCGCTGCCCGCCGGCTATCGCTTCCTGGCCTGGCGGCTGCGGCGGGCGGGGCTGACGGTCCCCGCGCTGCTGCCGACGCCGGGCAGCGACCTGGAACGGAGCCGGCGCGAGGCCGACGCCGCCTGGCTGGCAGGGACGGCGTAGCGGCGGCCCGGATCCGGCGATTCCGTCTGCCCCGCCATTCTTGTGATCGCGCGGCCGCCGCCGCCCGTTGCGGAGGGGAGGCGATGCTGGCAAGCCTCTCCGCCCCCGATGCCGCAGCAACCACCGCCACCGCCGGTCACCTCGCCTGCCAGCGCTCCGCCCCGCCTGCCAGGCACCGGCCCGGCGGCGGAGGCCATGCGGGCGGTGGATTGGGCCGCGACCCCGCTCGGTCCATCGAGTGCCTGGCCGGCATCGCTGCGGACGCTGCTGGCCGTCATGGCGGGGGCGCGGCAGCCCATGCTCCTCGCCTGGGGCCCGGGGCGGGTTCTGTTCTACAACGATGCAGCGATCCCGCTGCTCGGCACCCGGCATCCGGCCGCCATGGGCGTGCCGCACGCCGAGGCCGGGCTCGCGTGGCTTGGCCCGCTCCTCGACGGCGCCTTTGGCGGGGACGCCGTGCATCTCGATGACATCGCGCTGCCCCCGCCGCTTGCTGGCGCACCGGAGCCCGCGCATTTCGTGCTGTCCTGCACGCCGATCGCGGCCGAGGGTGGCGCGGCGGAGGGCGTGCTCTGCACCGCCACCGAAACCACGGCCGAGCGCGGGCTGCAACGCGCGCGGGAAGCCGGGGAGGCCCGCGCCCGCGCGGTGCTGGCCAGCATCACCGACGGCTTCATGGCCATCGACCGCGACTGGCGCTTCACGGAACTGAACCGGGAAGCCCAGAGGATCCTCGGCCGTTCCGCCACGGACCTCGTCGGCCGCGTCATCTGGGCGGAGTATCCCGGCCTGCTCGGTTCGCCCTTCGAGGATCTGTACCGCCACGCGCTGGAACAGGGGCAGGCGGGCTCCGCCACCGCCTTCTATCCCGATCACGACCGCTGGTACGAAGTCCGGGCCTTCCCGGCCCCCGATGGCCTGTCCGTCTTCTTCCGGGACGTGACGCCGGATCGCCGCGCCGCGGAGGCGCTGCGGGAGAGCGAGCTGCGCAGCCGCCTCGCACTCGCGGCCGCCGATCTCGGCATCTGGGAACATGACCTGACGGAGGATGTCCTGCGCCTCGATGCGCGGGCCCGCGCCCATTTCGGCATCGACGCAGCGGCCACGCCCTTTGCCACCCTGCTGTCACGCATCCATCCCGAGGACCTGCCCCGGCTGAGGGCGATGGTCGCCGCGGCGCTGGACCCGGCGCGGCGCGGGCCGGTCGCCACGGAGTACCGGATCACGGATGGCGAGACGGTCCGCTGGCTGTCCATCTTCGGCCGTGTGGAGTTCGAGGGCTCCGGCGCCACCGCGCGCGCCATCCGCGGCATCGGCACCACGCAGGACATCACCGCCCGGAAGGCCGCGGAAGCGGCGCTGGAGGAGAGCGAGGCCCGCTTCCGCACCCTGGCCGACGCCATGCCGCAGATGGTCTGGTCCACCCGCCCGGATGGCTTCCACGACTACTACAACGCCCGCTGGTACGACTTCACCGGCACGCCGGAAGGCTCCACGGACGGGGAGGGCTGGAACGACATGTTCCATCCCGAGGACCGGGAGACCGCCTGGGCCCGCTGGCGCCACAGCCTCGCCACCGGCGAGCCCTATGAGATCGAGTACCGGCTGCGCCGGCGCGACGGCGTCTATCGCTGGGTGCTCGGCCGCGCCCTGCCGCTGCGCGACGAGGCCGGCATCATCCAGCGCTGGTTCGGCACCTGCACCGATATCGACGACGCCAGGCAGGCGGCGGAGGTCCTGGCGCGCGGCCGGGCGGAGCTGGAACAGCTGGTAGAGGCCCGCACCGCCGACCTGCTGCGCGCGGCCGAGGAGCGGCGGCGGGCGGAGGAGGCCATGCTGCAGGCGGAGAAGCTTGCCGCCCTCGGCCAGCTCACCGGCGGCGTCGCGCACGACTTCAACAACCTGCTGCAGGTCGTCTCCTCCGGCGCGCAGCTGTTGCGCCGCCCGGGCCTGACGGAGCAGCGCAAGACCACGATCCTCGATGGCATGGTCGCCGCCGGGCAGACGGCGCGGGAGCTGACCAACCAGCTCCTCGCCTTCGCGCGGCACCAGCCGCTGGCTCCCCAGGATTTCGACCTCAACGCCCGGCTCCTCAGCCTGTCGCGTCTGCTGCGGCAGACGCTGGGTTCCGGCATCCGCATCACCACCGACTTCGCGCCCGATCTCTGGCAGGCGCATTGCGATCCCGGCCAGTTCGAGGTCGCGCTGCTGAACCTGGCGGTGAATGCGCGCGACGCCATGCCGCGCGGCGGCGCCCTGGTGCTCCGCACCCGCAACGCGACGCTGCCGGCGGCCGGGGAGCGCCTGGCCGGCGACTACATCCAGCTCGCGGTGCAGGATTCCGGCACCGGCATGACGCCCGCCGTGCTGTCCCGCGTCTTCGAACCCTTCTTCACCACCAAGGGCGTCGGCCAGGGCTCCGGCCTCGGCCTGGCGCAGGTCTTCGGCTTCGTGCGCCAATCCGGCGGCGACATCTCGATCGAGAGCGAGCCCGGACGTGGCACCACCGTCCTGCTGCACCTGCCGCGCCGGGCAGGTGGCGGCTGCGCCACCCCGGCCGGCCCCGGCGCGGTGATCGAGGCGCTGCAGACCTCCCGCGGCCGGACCGTGCTGGTGGTGGAGGACAATGAGCAGGCGGGCGACTTCGCCGCGCAGATGCTGGAGGAACTGGGGTACCGCACGCTGCGCGCCCTCGATGCCGCGGAAGCCCTGGCGCTGCTGGCGGAGGAAGGGGAGGGGATCGACGCCGTCTTCTCTGACATCGTCATGCCTGGCGCGATGGGCGGCATCGAGCTGGCGGCGGAGGTGCGGCGACGCTACCCGCGGCTCGCCATCGTGATGGCCACCGGCTACAGCGCGCGCCTGGCCGGGGGACGGACCTTGCCGGGCGTCGAGGTCCTGGCCAAGCCCTATCGGCTGGATGACCTGGCGGCAGCGCTGGCACGCGCTCTGGCCGGCCGTCCCTGACAAGGAAAGGGCCGGACCAGGCCCCGTGGCGCGGTCCGGCCCCCTCGGTCAGCCAGGAATGGATGACGCGAAGACACGATGCAGGGACATCGTGGCGAGCGCCAAAGGGGGGAATGGCCGAATCCTGCGCAGCAAGGCGCCGCACGGCCGACCCGTCCCGTGTTTCCGCAGCCTGCTGATACCGCCGAGCACATGTCGTGGCCTGCGGCCGGCACTGCCTGCCAAGGCCGCGACGGGTGCCCATGCGCGTTGCCGCGCAACGTGCATGGGCACCCGGAATGCGCCCCGCCGCCTATGCGGCGAAGCCAAGGAAATCGGAGGTTTCTGCCCGGCGTAGGGGGAAGGCCTGAAGCGGTGACGCGAAAGGGCCGCTGCCTGCTCATGGCGGGAGGGAGGAAGGGACGTGGCCGGTCAGGACGCCCCCGCCCAGGGCGACGTGCAGCGCCACGGTGTCGCTGAAGCGTGCCGCCGTCGCCTGGACGAGCGCGATGCGGGCGCGCGCATCGGCCTGCTGCGCGGCCAGGACCTCCAGCAGCGAGACGGCGCCAAGGCGCTGCTGCCGCCGCGCGATCTCCAGCGATTGCGCCGCGACGCGCGCCGCCTCGCGGCGGGCGCGCAGCTCTTCGGCATCCGACCCGATCGCGCGGAGTGCGTCCGCGACATCGCGGAACGCCCCCAACACCGCCGCCCGGTAGCGGGCGGCGGCGGCATCCCGCGCGGCGATGGCGGCCTCCCGCTGGCCCGCCAGCCGTCCCCCCTGGAACAGCGGCTGCGTCAGGCCTGCCGCCACCGACCAGATCAGCCCCTGCGGCGTGAAGGCATCCACGCCTGGCGCCTGAGCGGTGCCGTAGGCCGCGGTCAAGGGCAGCCGCGGCAGCATGTTCGCGGTGGCCACGCCGATGCCGGCATTGGCCGCCCGCAACGCGGCCTCCGCCGCCAGGATGTCCGGCCGTTGCCGCACCAGCGCGGAGGGCAGGCTGACGGGCAGCGTCTCCGGCAGGCGCAGCGCGTCCAGCGCCGGCAGCGGGCGATCCGGCGTGCCGCCCAGCAGGACCGTGATCAGCGTCCGTCGCGCCTCCACCGCCTTCTGCAGGGCCGGAAGCTCGGCCCGCCGCTGCATCACCTCGGCCTCCTGCAGCAACACCTCGCCGCGCGGCACGGCCCCCAGGGCGAGGCGGCTGCGCAGCAGGCGGAGGCTGTCCTCGGCCACCGCGATGATCTCCCGGGTCGCCGTCAGCTGCGCCTGCAGGGCCGCCTCCTCGATGACGGCGTTGATGAGGTTGCCGCTGACGCCGAGCGCCGCCGCGGCCAGTTCGAAGCCTTGGCGGTCGGCCTCCGCCACCAGCCCCTCGACCTCGCGGCGGGTGCCGCCGAACAGGTCGGGCGCGTAGCTCACCTCCAGCCGCGCGGTGCGCAGGCTGTAGGGGGAGGACGCGGCCGGCGCCGGCTCCGCCCTCTGCCGCGTGGCCTGCGCGCCGAGCCCGAGCGAGGGGTAGAAGCCGCCACGCCCGGCGGCGACCAGCGCCTCCGCCTGGCGCAGCGTCGCGCGCGCCGCCTCCAGCCCCGCATTGTGCCGGAGCGCTTCGGCCACCAGCGCGTCCAGCTCCGGGGAGCCGAAGGCGCGCCACCATTCGGCCGGGACGGGCGCCCCAGGCACGAAGCGCTGCGCCGCCTCGCCCGCGGTGCCTGCGTCCGGATCCGGCGGGCGTATGGGGCCGTAGCCGGCCGCCGCGGGCGCGGCGGGCCGATCGAAATCCGGGCCCAGGGTGCATCCGGCGCAGCACAGAAGGGCCAGCCCGGCGAGGAGGGATCGGCGATTGCGCATGGTCAGCCCCCCGTGCCCGGCGCCGCGGCGTCGTCCTGCCGCGCGCCAGGCGGGTTCGCCCCGGCGCGCCCGGCGAGCAGCCGGTAGAAGAGCGGGACCAGGAAGGTCGCCAGGACGGTCGCCGCCAGCATGCCGCCGACCACGGCGACGCCGATCGAGACCCGGCTGCCGGAGCCGGCCCCGGTGCTGACGGCCAGCGGCAGGCAGCCCAGGATGAAGGCGAGCGACGTCATCACGATCGGCCGGAAGCGCAGCCGCGCGGCCGCCAGCGCGGCCTCGGCGGCGGAGCGGCCGGCCCGGTGCTCGAGCGCCGCGTACTCGACGATCAGGATGCCGTTCTTGGCGGCGAGGCCGACCAGGGTGATGAGGCCGACCTGGAAGTAGATGTCGTTGTTCACCCCGGTCAGCCACGCCGCCAGCAGGGCGCCGAACAGGCCGAAGGGCACGGCCACCATCACGGCGAGCGGCAGCGTCCATCGTTCGTACTGCGCGGCCAGGATCAGGAAGACCATGACGATGCCGAAGCCCAGGACCAGCGGCGCGGTCGTGGCGGCCGCCTGCTCCTGGAAGGCGGTGCCGCTCCAGGCGATGGCGAAGCCCCGTGGCAGGCTGGCCGCCGCGACCTCCTGCAGGGCCGCGAGCGCCTGGCCGGAGGAATAGCCGGGCGCGGCGCTGCCATTGATGCTGGCCGCGCGGTGGACGTTGAACCGTTCCACCAGGTCGCTGCCGACCACGCGGGTCACGCCGAGCATCGTGCTGGCGGGGACCATCTCGCCATTCGCGGCCCGGACGAAGACGCGGCCGAGGTCGTCTGGGCCCCGCCGGTCTTCCGCCTCGGATTGCAGATAGACCCGGTGGTTCCGCCCCATCATCGTGAAGTCGTTGACGTAGAGGCCACCGAAACTGGTCTGGACCGCCTCGAACAGGTCGGGGAGCGCCACGCCGCGCGCCTTCGCCGACTCCCGGTCGATGTCGAGCCGGTAGCGCGGCACGTTGGTCTGCAGGGTGGTGCTCAGTTCGGCCAGTTCCGGCCTCCGGGCGGCGGCCCGCAGCAGGTCCTGCACCGCCGCCGCCAGGGCCACCGGCCCCGCGCCGCCGCGGTCGAGGACCTTCAACTCGAAGCCGCCGACATTGCCCAGCCCGTCGATGGGGGGCGGATTGAAGGCCGTGACGGCGGCGTCCCGCACGGCGGCGAGGCTGTCGGACAGGCCCGCCGCCAGCATCCGCGCATCCTGCCCGGGGGCGGTGCGGGCGGACCAGTCCTGCAGTTCCACGAAGGCGGCCCCCGCGCTGCTGCTGCTGCCGTTGGAGAGCAGGTTGAAGCCCGCGAAGGAGATGACGGAGCGGACGCTCGGATCCGCCCGCAGGAGCCGCTCGACCTCCGCCCCGGCCGCGGCGGTGCGCTCCAGCGCGGTCGCCGGCGGCAGGGTCCAGGCGACCAGGATGCTGCCCTGGTCCTCATCGGGGACGAGACCGCCAGGCACCGACCGGAACAACAGGACGGTCAGGCCGCAGACCATGGCCAGCGACAGCAGGCCCGCGAGGCCTCGGCGGAGGAAGAAGCGGACCCCGGCGATGTAGCCGCCGGCCAGGCGCGCGAAAGCGGCGTTGAACAGGCGGAACGGCAGCGCCGGCCGTCCCGTGCGGGGCCGGAGCAGCATGGCGCAGAGCGCCGGGGTCAAGGTCAGGGCGACGAGGCCGGACAGCGTGACGGCGATGGCGATGGTGATCGCGAACTGCCGGTAGAGCTCCCCGTTCAGCCCGCCGAGGAACCCCACCGGCACGAAGACCGCACAGAGCGCCAGCACGATGGCGATGACCGGGCCGGTGACTTCCTCCATCGCGCGGATCGCGGCCTGGCGGGGCGACAGCCCCGCCTCGGCCATCAGGCGCTCGACATTCTCCACCACCACGATGGCGTCGTCGACGACGATGCCGATGGACAGGATCAGGCCGAACAGCGTCAGCAGGTTGATCGAGAATCCGAGGACGTGGAGCCCGGCGAAGGTGCCGATGATCGAGACCGGGATCGCGATCAGCGGGATGATCGCGGCCCGCCAGGTCTGCAGGAACAGGAAGACCACACCGACCACCAGCAGGGCCGCCTCGACGAAGGTCGCGACCACCTGCCGGATGGAGACCCGGACGAAGGTCGTGGTGTCGTAGGGGATGGAGAAGGCGATGCCGTGCGGCATGGCGGCTGCCAGCGCCTCCATGCGGGCGGCGACCGCCCGCATGGTCGCAAGGGCGTTGGCCCCGGGCTGCAGGTAGATGCCGAAGGGCGCGCTCGGGCGGCCATCGAGCGTGCCGGCGAAGTCGTATTGCTGCGCGCCCAGTTCCACGCGCGCGACGTCGCGAAGCCGCAGCGCGGAGCCGTCCGGGCGCGCCCGCAGGATGATGTCGCCGAAGGCCTGTGCGTCGGGCAGGCGTCCCCGCGTGGTCATCGCGGTGGTATGGGCCCCGCCGGTGCCGGGGACGGCATTGACCTGTCCGGCGGCGAATTCCTGGTTCTGTTCCCGGATGGCGGCCGCGACGTCGGACGGCGCCAGCGCGTGCTGCGCCAGCGCCTCCGGCCGCAGCCAGATCCGCATGGCGTATTCCTTCTGGCCGAACAGCTCGACATTGCCGACGCCGGGCACGCGCCGGATCTCGTCGATCACGTTCCGCAGCGCGTAGTTGCTGAGGTAGATCTCGTCGAAGCGGTCGGTGGTGGCGGTCAGCGCCAGCACCGCCAGGAAGGCGCTGGACTGCTTGGTGACGGTGACGCCGACGCGCTGCACCTCCGCAGGCAGGGACGCGAGGACGCCCTGCACGCGGTTGCTGACGGCGATGGCGGCCCGGTCGGGATCGGTGCCGATGTCGAAGCTGACACTCAGCGCCGCGCTGCCGTCGGTGCTGGTCGATTGCAGGTAGATCAGCCGCTCGACGCCGTTGATGGCCTGCTCCAGGGGGGCGGCCACCGTCTGGGCGACCGTCTCGGCATCGGCGCCGGCGTAGTTGGCCTGCACCACGACCTGGGGTGGCACGATCTCCGGGTATTGCGCGACCGGCAACACGCGCAGGGCCAGGATGCCGGCGAGCACGATGAGGAGGGAGATGACGGCGGCCAGGACGGGACGCGCGACGAAGAAGCGGGCGGTCACGGCCGGGCCTCCTGCGCGTCCACGACCGCACCTTCCGTCACCTTCGCGACGCCCTCGGCGATCACCCGGTCGCCGGCCCGCAGGCCCTCCTCGATCACCCATTCCTCGCCCAGCAGGCGGCCGAGGCGCAGGGCGCGGCGCTCCGCCCTGCTGTCCGGGCCGAGCACATAGGCGAAGGGCCCCTGGATGTCCTGCTGCACCGCCGATTGCGGGATGCGGATGGCGTCGCGCAGGCGGCCGGAGACACGGATGCGCACGAACTGCCCGGGGCGCAGGCGGTGGCCGGCATTGGGGAGGGTCGCCCGCGCGCGCACGGTGCCGGTGGCGGGATCGACGGTCGCCTCCGTGAAGCTGACCCTGCCCTGCGGTCCGCCATCCGGGCCCAGCACCACCTCCGCCTGCAGGTCCGGCCCATCGCCCGCGGACAGGGCCGCCAGATCGGGAAGATGGAAGGCGAAGGCGACCTGGACCGGGTCGAGCTGCGTGATGCGGGTCAGCAGCGAATTGGCCTCGCCCGTGCCGACCAGGCTGCCCTCTGGCATGGCCTCGAGGCTGGTGAAGCCGGCGATGGGCGCCGTGACGGTGGAGTAGCCGAGCTCGAGCCGCGACGTCGCCAGGCGTGCGCTCGCCGCCGCCAGGGCGGCTTCGGCCTGCGCGAGGGCGAAGACGGCGTCGTCGCGATCCTTCTCGCTGCCCGCCGCGGCGCGCAGCAGGGCCGCCGTGCGCTGCTGGTCGCGCCGGGCGCGCTGTGTCGTCGCCTCGGCTTCCTGGACCTGCGCCGTGGCGAGGTTCACCGCCGCCTGGTAGGGCGCCGGGTCGATCAGGAAGAGGACGTCGCCTTCCCGGACCTCGCTGCCTTCCGTGAAGGCGCGCCGCAGCAGGATGCCGCCGACCCGCGCGCGCACCTCGGTCTGGCGCGTGGCGGTGACCCGGCCACCATAGGTGAAGGCCAGCGGCGTCGGCCTGGGCCGTACCTCCACGATGCCGACCCTGGGCGGCGGCCTGGAGGGCTCCCGGGACTGCGGTTCCTCGCCGCAGGCGGCGAGCCATAGGAGGACGGGGAGGGTGTAGCGGCGCTGCATGCGGGTCACCGGACGGAGGGCACGACAGGAGGGCGGGCCGCCACGCGGCTGCCCGGTTCCCGAAAGGCTTCAGGAGGGAAGGAAGGACGGTTGCGGGTTCAGCCGGCCGGAGACATCGTGCCAGGCGGCCCGGCGGGGGGCGTGGCGGGCCCGGACGGGCGGGAAGCGCCGGATGGGGCTGGCATGGAACCTCGGCTGCGGGGACGGCCGTGCCTGGCGGCTTGCCAGGCAGGGCGGTGGTCGATAGAAATAAATATGTACGTATTCGTATTAGGCGTCAAGGTGGGTCCATGGGGCGTCGGCCGACGATCGACCGCGAGAAGGTTCTCGACATCGTGGAGGCCATCCTGCTCAGGGACGGCACGGCGGGGCTGACGATCGACGCCGTCGCCAGGGCCGCAGACATCTCCAAGGGCGGGGTCCAGTCCCGCTTCGGGACGAAGAACGACCTGATCGCTGCCCTGCTGGAGCGCGGTGACCGGGAGTACCTCGCCCAGGTGACTGCCGCGGTGGGGCTCTCCCCGGGGCCCGTGGATGCGGTCCGGGGCAATGTCGCGGCATCGCTGGCGATGGCCCTCGCCAATGGGGGGAAGGCGAGGGCCGCGGCCTTCCTGGCGGCGATGATCGAGGCGCGCGAGCACCTCGCCAGTGTCAGCACCTGGTACCGGGACAGGTTCGGCGGGCTCGACCTTGAGTCGGAGGAAGGGCGCCGCGCCCGCCTTGCCCTGTTCGCGACCGAGGGAGCCTTCATCCTGGACGCGCTGGGCTTCTTCCGGCTGCAGGAGGAGGAGTGGCGCAGCCTGGCCGCGGATCTCGATGCGCTGATCGAGGGGAAGCTCTGAGCGCCCGCCGGCAAGGGCACCTCAAGGGAAGGGCTAGCTGAGGTCGCGCGTCACGGCTGACGTCCAGGTCCGGTGCCTGTTCAGCGGATCCTCATCCCGGGCAAGGCGGACGAGTTCATGGTGGCTCGGTGCTCCCGCCCGGACCGGCGCCGAAGCGAGCGGCGCATTGTCCTCGGCACGGTCCCTTCGGCACGTCGGCAAAGTCTCCCGTCCTTTGTCGGGCTCTCCAAGGTCACGTTAGGATGTTTCGGTTCCGTTCTGTCTCGCGCGCATGAAAAAGGCCGGGTCGCGTCATGATGAACGCGACCCGGCCCCGCATCGACCGGCACTCAGTGGCACGCTGACGCAGCGTCTCCAAGCGAACGTCAGGCGCCCCCGAGTGCCCGATCCAACAAGGAAAACCTCGTCAGACCGAGTAGTACATCTCGAACTCGACGGGGTGCGGCGTGTGCTCGAACTTGTACACGTCCGTCCACTTCAGCTCGATGTAGCTCTCGATCTGGTCCTTGGTGAACACGTCGCCGGCGAGCAGGAACTCGTGGTCGGCGGCGAGCGCACCGAGCGCCTCGCGCAGCGAGCCGCACACCGTCGGGATGCCCTTCAGCTCCTCCGGCGGCAGGTCGTACAGGTCCTTGTCCATCGCCTCGCCCGGATGGATCTTGTTCTTGATGCCATCGAGGCCGGCCATCAGCATGGCGGCGAAGGCGAGGTAGGGGTTGGCACCCGGATCCGGGAAGCGGACCTCGACGCGCTTCGCCTTCGGGCTCGTCGCGTAGGGGATGCGGCAGGAGGCGGAGCGGTTGCGGGCCGAATAGGCCAGCAGCACGGGGGCCTCGAAGCCCGGGATCAGGCGCTTGTAGGAGTTGGTCAGCGGGTTCGTGAAGGCGTTCAGCGCCTTCGCGTGCTTGATGATGCCGCCGATGTAGTACAGCGCCGTCTCGGACAGGTCGGCATAGCCGTTGCCCGCGAACACCGGCTTGCCGGCCTTCCAGATGGACTGGTGGACGTGCATGCCGCTGCCGTTGTCGCCGTAGATCGGCTTCGGCATGAAGGTCGCGGTCTTGCCGTAGCTGTGCGCCACGTTGTGCACGCAGTACTTGTAGATCTGCATGAAGTCGGCCTGCTGCACCAGCGGCCCGAACTTCGTGCCCAGCTCATGCTGGGACTGTGCGACCTCGTGGTGATGCTTCTCGATCGGCAGGCCCATCTCGCCCATCGTGGAGAGCATCTCGGCGCGCAGGTCGGTCTCGCTGTCCACCGGCGGGACCGGGAAGTAGCCACCCTTGACCACCGGGCGATGGCCCATGTTGCCTTCCGGGTAGTCCTTCATGTTCGCGCCGGGGCCCTCGATGGACTCCAGCATGTAGTGGCCGAAATTGCCGCCCGTGCCGAACTTCACGCTGTCGAACACGAAGAACTCGGCTTCCGGGCCGAAGAAGGCGGTGTCGCCAATCCCCGTGGACTTCAGATAGGCCTCGGCCCGCTTCGCGGTGGAGCGCGGGTCGCGGGAATACATCTGGCCCGTGGAGGGCTCCACGATGTCGCAGAACAGGATCATCTGCGGCTTGGCCGCGAAGGGATCCATTACCGCCGTGGAGGCGTCCGGCATCAGGATCATGTCGGACTCGTTGATCGCCTTCCAGCCGGCGATGGAGGAGCCATCGAACATGATGCCGTCCGTGAACACGTCCTCATCGATCGTGGAGACGTGCTGCGCGGTGTGCTGCCACTTGCCGCGGGGATCCGTGAAGCGGAAGTCCACGTATTCGACGCTGTGCTCCTTGATCATGTCCATGACCTTGGAGACGGCGGCATTCGTGCCCCCGGCTGCCGGCTTCTTCGCCATCGTGTGCGGTCCTGTTTCCGTGCTCAACCCCGGTCCCTGTGCCGCGCGGCGTTACCGGTCCCCGCCGCGCGCCCGGATCCTGCCGTCCGCCCCCCGTCGAGGAGCTTCCCGGCCCATCCGGCCAGCCTTCCCCGGCATTGCTGCCGGTCCGGCCCGTCTTCCTCCGGCGCGCTTGCGGCGCGCCGGGTGAAATGTTCAGACCGCGTCCTCGCCCCGTTCGCCGGTGCGGATGCGGATCACTTCCTGCACGTCGCTGATGAAGATCTTGCCGTCGCCGATGCGGCCCGTGCGCGCGGCCTGCGTGATCGCCTCGATCGCGCGGTCCAGCAGCTCATCCGGGCAGACGACCTCGATCTTCACCTTGGGCAGGAAGTCCACGACGTATTCGGCGCCGCGGTACAACTCGGTATGGCCCTTCTGCCGGCCGAATCCCTTGGCCTCCACGACCGTCAGCCCCTGCAGGCCGATCTCGTGCAGCGCGTCCTTCACCTCATCGAGTTTGAAGGGCTTGATGATGGCCTCGATCTTCTTCATCGGCTCCGTCGCTCCGCACGCGTCTGAGTTGCGTGCGCTCATTCCCCCCGGCGCCCGCCACGCCGGCGGGTCCGGCCCGCTGGCCAACCCCGGCGGCATCGCCGGGCCTCAGCAGGCGCCCCTGCTTCGCGTCGTTTTGCATGGCTCGTGCCACGCCGGCAACGCCGCCAGCCCGGGATTCTCGGGGGGGTAGTAGCAAAACAGCCTATGTGATGTGCAAAAAGCACAAAAAACGAGCTTCCGCGCGTCGCCACATTGCGCCCCCGGCCTACCCCTCCCATCATCCCTCGCGCGATCCCCATCCCGTGCTATGCGCATCCCATCCCGCGACCCCGCCGAGGCCCCGACGTGAAGCCCCAGAACGACCTGCTCTCCGCCACCGGCACCACGATATTCACGGTGATGTCCGCGCTGGCCAACGAACACGGCGCCATCAACCTCGGCCAGGGCTTCCCGGACTATGACGGGCCGGCGGATGTCATCCACGCCGCCGCGGCCGCGCTGCTCGATGGCCGCAACCAGTACCCGCCGATGACCGGCGCGCCGGAACTCCGCCAGGCCGTCGCCGCCGCCAACAAGCGCTTCTACGGGATCGAGGTGGACCCCAACGCCGAGGTCGTCGTCACCTCCGGCGCGACGGAGGCCATCACCGCCTGCCTCATGGCCGTGCTGAACCCCGGCGATGAATGCGTGCTGATCGAGCCGCTCTACGACACCTACCTGCCGGTGGTGAAGCTGCTGGGTGCCATCCCGAAGCTCGTGCGCCTGACGCCGCCGAAGTGGGAACTGCCGCGCGCGGAACTCGCCGCCGCCTTCGGTCCCAAGACCAAGGCCATCCTGCTCAACACGCCGATGAACCCGACCTCCAAGGTCTTCACCGCCGCCGAACTCGCCTTCATCGCGGACCTCGTCCAGAAGCACGATTGCTACGCAGTGTGCGACGAGGTCTATGAACACCTGACCTTCGACGGCTGGAAGCACATCCCGCTGATGACCCTGCCGGGGATGCGGGAGCGCTGCATGCGCGTGGGCAGCGCGGGCAAGACCTTCAGCCTGACGGGCTGGAAGATCGGCTACGTCACCTGCGACCGCTCGCTCGCCCCCAATGTCGCGAAGGCGCACCAGAACCTGACCTTCACGACGCCGCCCAACCTCCAGCGCGGAGTGGCCGTCGGCCTGGCCAAGGACGATGCGTATTTCGAGGGCCTGTCCTCCAGCCTCCAGGCCAAGCGGGACCGGCTGGCGACGGGCCTGGCGCGGCTCGGCTTCGGCGTGCTGCCGACCCAGGGCAGCTACTTCATCACGACCGATTTCCGGCCGCTCGGCTTCAACGGCGACGACGTCGCCTTCTGCCGCGCCCTGACGGTGGAGGCGAAGGTCACGGCGATTCCCGTGACCGCCTTCTATGCCTCCGCCGATGCGCCGAACCACTACGCCCGCTTCGCCTTCTGCAAGGGCGATGCGGTGCTGGATGCGGCGCTGGCCCGGATGGAGGCCTGGATCGCCTCCCGCGCCGGCGGCCTCCGCGCCGCCGCCGGCTGACCACCCTGCGGGTGGCAGCGGGCTAGACCCCCTGTTGACGGGCCCCGCCCCGGGGCCTTATCACCCGGCGCCCGGGCACCAACCCGGGCAAGGCGTGTGGCGGTCGTAGCTCAGCTGGTAGAGCGCCAGGTTGTGGTCTTGGATGTCGCGGGTTCGAGCCCCGTCGATCGCCCCACTCGCCCTCTCCCCTGACCGGGGATACCTTCCCCTCCGGACAATCCCGGGGGGACACCAGACATGCAGATCAGGCTCGATGGGCGGGTCGCGCTCATCACCGGCGGCTCGAAGGGCCTCGGCCTCGCCATCGCCACCCATTTCGTCGAATCCGGCGCCTCCGTCGCGCTCGTCGCGCGCGGCGAGGAAGCGCTCGCCAAGGCCAAGGCCGGCATCATCGCGAAATTCCAGGGCGCGCGCGTCGCCGCCATCGCCGCCGATGTCGGCACGGCGGAGGGTTGCGCCCGCGCCGCCGCCACGGCCGCCGCCGAGCTCGGCCCCATCGACATCCTGGTCAACAACGCCGGCACCAGCCAGCGCGGCGCCTTCATGAGCGTGGATGACGCGCTCTGGCAGGCGGATCTCGACCTCAAGCTCTTCGCCGCCATCCGGCTGACGCGCGCGGTCTGGCCGGGGATGCAGGAACGCCGCTGGGGCCGCATCATCAACGTGCTGAACACCGGCGCCAAGGCGCCGCCGGCGCAGGGCGCGCCGACCGCGGTCTCCCGCGCCGCGGGCATGGCGCTGACCAAGGTGCTTGCCGGGGAGGGCGCGCCCCACAACATCCTCGTCAATGGCATGCTCGTCGGCATCATCGAAAGCGACCAGTGGGTCCGCCGCCACGCGGCCGACCCGCGCGGCATCTCCTGGGAAGACTGGAAGGCGGAGCAGGGCCGCGGCGTGCCGCTCGGCCGCATCGGCAAGGCGGAGGAATTCGCCGCGCTCGCGACCTTCCTCGCCAGCGAGAATGCCGGCTACATCACCGGCACCGCGATCAACGTCGATGGCGGGCGCAGCCCCGTCGTCTGACCGGTAGCGCCCGCCATGGCGATCCTCATCATCCTGGCGGGCGTGCTGCTGCTGGCCCTGATCTTCGGCCCGCAGCTCTGGATCCGCCACGTGCTGTCCCGCGCCCAGGCGGATCGCCCGGACCTGCCCGGCACCGGCGCCGAACTCGCGCGCCACCTGCTGGACGAAGCCGGCCTTCATTCCGTCCGCGTCGAGGAGACGCCGGATGGCGACCACTACGACCCCGATGCGCGCGTGGTGCGCCTCACGCCACCCCACCACGCCGGCCGCTCCATCGCCGCCGTCGCTGTCGCGACGCATGAGGTCGCGCATGCCGTGCAGCACGCCCGCGGCGAGCCGGGCTTCCTTCGCCGCCAGGCGCTGGTGCTGGCCATCGCGCCGATCTTCCGCGTGGCGCAGCTGGTCATGGCCACCATCCCGCTGGTGCTGATCTTCGTCCACTCGCCCGCCTTCATCGCGCTGCAGCTCGGCGCCATCATCGCCCTGCTGTCGCTCCGCGTGCTGATCCATGCCGTGACGCTGCCGGTCGAGCTCGATGCCAGCTTCAACAAGGCGCTGCCGGTGCTGCGTGCCGGCAACTACCTGGCGCCGGCGGACATGCCGCAGGCGACCCGCGTGCTGCGCGCCGCCGCCTTCACCTATGTCGCCGCCGCGCTGGTCACGCTGCTCGACGTGCTGCGCTGGTTCCGGCGCTGAGCGCTTCGTGCTAGCGGGCCCCAACACCCGCTGGAGGACCCGCCATGGCTCGTGAACTCACCGTCGGAATCGCCGGCCTCGGCGCCATCGGCCTGCACCTGGCGCGCGCGCTGGATGCGGGCGTGGAGGGCCTGAAGCTCCACGCCGTCTCCGCCCGGGACCACGCCAAGGCGCGCGCCAACCTGGCCGGCTTCAAGGCGCAGCCGCCCATCGTCGGGCTGAAGGAGTTGGCGGCCGCCGACATCGTCGTCGAAGCCGCCCCCGCCGCGGTCTTCGAGGAAGTCGCGACCGCCGCCATCGAGGCCGGGCGCATCTTCGTCCCCAGCAGCGTCGGCGCCCTGCTGCCCCGCATGCACCTGGTCGATCGCGCCCGCGCAACCGGCGCCCGCATCATCGTGCCGACCGGCGCCCTGCTCGGCCTCGATGCCGTGCGCGCCGCGGCGGAGGGCGAGGTCGCCTCCGTCACCATCGAGACGCGCAAGCCCCCCCGCGGCCTGGTCGGCGCGCCCTATCTCGAGCAGAACAACATCGACGTCATGGCCGTGACGGACGAGAAGAAGCTCATCTTCAAGGGCAACGCCTTCGACGCCGCCCAGGGCTTCCCGGCGAACGTCAACGTCGCCGCCGCCCTCGCGCTGGCCGGCATCGGCCCGCAGCGCACGACGATCGAGATCTGGGCCGACCCGCACGTCACGCGCAACACCCACACCATCCGCGTCGAGGCCGAGAGCGCACGCCTGACCATGACGATCGAGAACGTGCCGAGCGAGGAGAACCCCCGCACCGGCAAGATCACGCCCCTGTCGATCCTGGCCTGCCTGCGCGGACTGACGAGCACGCTGAAGGTCGGCAGCTGAGGGGCGGTTCCTCGGGGAGGGCGCTGCCCTCCCCGAACCCCACCCGCCGGGGACCGTGGCGGTCCCCGGGCCCCGCCAGCAAATGCAGTCGCGACGCATGAGGGGGGCCTCGGCCCCCCTCATGCGTCGCGACTATACTGACGACGGTCCAGGGCCGTCTCGGCCCTGGCGGGGTGGGTCCGGGAGGGGCAGCGCCCCTCCCGGGACAGCGCAACCTCAGCCGCGCGGCATCACCTGCTCGGCCAGCGTCGCGAACCAGGATGCCCCGATCGGCAGGATGTCGTCGTTGAAGTCGTAGAGCGGGTGGTGGACCATCGCGTCGCCTTCGCCCTTGCCGCCGCCGAGGAACAAATAGGCGCCCGGCTTCTCGTTCAGCATGAAGCTGAAATCCTCGCCGCCCATGGTGGGCTGGGGCAGCGGGCGGGCGCGGCTTTCGCCGACGACGGTGGCGGCGGCCTTGGCGGCGATGACGGTGCTCTCGGGCTCGTTCACCGTGGCGGGATAGGCGCGGGTGAAGCTCACTTCCGCCTTGGCGCCGAAGGCGGCGGAGACGCCGGTGACGATCTCCTTGAACTTGCTCTCCAGCAGGTCGCCGACCTCCGGCAGGAACCAGCGCGCCGTGCCGCGCAGCTTCACGCTTTCCGGGATGACGTTGAAGGTGTGGCCGCCCTCGATATGCGCGATGGTGATGACGCCCGATTCCAGCGGGTTCACGTTACGCGCGACGACGGATTGCAGCGCGGTGACGACGTGCGACGCGATCAGGATCGGGTCGATGCCGTTATGCGGCATGGCGCCATGTGCGCCGCGGCCGGTGATGGTCGCTTCCAGGTTCGCGACGGCGGCCATGACGGGCCCCGGCGCGTGCAGGAAGACGCCTTCCGGCGCGCCCGGCCAGTTGTGCATGCCGAAGACGCGGTCCATGGGGAAGCGGTCGAACAGCCCTTCCTTCACCATCACCTCGCCACCGGCCAGGTTCTCCTCCGCCGGCTGGAAGATCAGGTAGACGGTGCCGTCGAAGTTGCGGGTTTCCGCCAGGTACTTGGCCGCACCCAGCAGCATGGTGGTGTGCCCGTCATGCCCGCAGGCATGCATCAGGCCGGGCTTCTGGGACGCCCAGGGCTTGCCCGTCTGCTCCTCGATCGGCAGCGCGTCCATGTCCGCGCGGAAACCGATGGCGCGGTTCGACGTGCCGTTGCCGCGGATCACGCCGACCACGCCGGTCTTGGCGATGCCGGTGATGACCTCGTCCACGCCGAATTCGCGCAGCTTGGCGGCGACGATGCCGGAGGTCCGCACCTCCTCGAAGCCGAGTTCCGGGAACTGATGAAAGTCCCGGCGCCATTCGGTCATCTCGGGGTGGAATTCGGCAATCCGGTTGACGATCGGCATGGGAAGGGGCCCTTCGGGGTGGCGGCCTTTCCGGCAGGACTTTCGCTTTCCCCCACCCCAGCCCTCCCCCGCAAGCGCGGGGGAGGGAGCAGGTCTTGCCACCGTCACTCCCTCCCCCGCGCTTGCGGGGGAGGGTCGGGGTGGGGGTCCGCGCGGCCCGTGCCAGGGAAGCGATGGAACGCATCCTTGATGGCCCCGCCCCCCACCCCGGTCAACCTCGCGCCCTACCGGCGGAAGGTGAGCGCGAGCCCCTCCGCCAGCGGCCGCCCGACCACGCCGAGCCGGTCGCGCATCTCCGTCACCGGAAACGCCTTGTCCTCCACCAGCCGCCGCACCTCCTCCGCGCCGATCCGAGGCACGCGTGGCAGCCAGCGAGTCACCGGCGCCACCGCCTCCAGCAGCGCCACCGGCACATCCACCACCCGCGGCGGCTTCAGCCCGGCGGCGGCGGCGACCGCCAGCAGGAAATCGCGATAGGGCAGGGGCTCCGGCCCCGCCACCACCATCACCTCCGCATGCCGCCAGTCGATGTCGATCGCCGCCAGGATGCAGCGGGAGAGGTCCTCCTGGTGGATCGGCTGCACCAGCGCGCGCCCGCCGCCCGGCAGCGGCGCCACCGGCAGGCGCTTCAGCAGGGCGGCCAGGCGCTGGACATTGTCCTCCCCCGTCGCCCCGTAGATCATCGTGGGGTGCAGCATCACGCCCGCGCGGCCGGAGGCGAGGAAGGCCGCCTCCCCCGCCCGCACCCCATCCCCATGCGCATCCCGCCATTGCGAGAATCGCCGCGTGGAGCCGAGGAAGACGAAGCGCGCCCCCTCCGGCGCCGACGCCAGCACGGCGGGGGCGAAGCGGGCATGGGCGGTGTTCACCACCACCGTCGCGCCGGCCAGCGCCGCCTTCAGCGCCCGCGCATCCTCGAGATCCGCGAAGACGCCCTCCGCGGAGATCCCCGTCGCGATCCAATGCGCGGCGTTGCGCACCACGGGGATGAAGGGGCGCCCGGCGGCCTTCAGCGCGCGGCACAGCGCCGCCCCGCTGCGCCCGGAGGCGCCGATGACAGCGATCAAGGCGCCGCCTGCAGGAAGCGCAGATCCGCCCCCTCCGGCGCCTGCGTCACCTGGTCATGCACCAGCTTGTCCCAGCCCCGCTTCGGCGCAGGGGCGGGCTGCCAGGCTGCGCGGCGCGCCGCGAGCAAGCTGTCCTCCACCAGCAGGTCCAGCTTCCGCTCCTTGACCGAAAGCCGGATGCGGTCGCCCGTCTCAACCAGCGCCAGCGGCCCGCCGACCGCGGCTTCCGGGGCGATGTGCAGCACGATGGTGCCGAAGGCGGTGCCGGACATGCGGCAATCGCTCATGCGCACCATGTCCTTCACGCCCTGGCGCGCAAGCTTCTTCGGGATGGGCAGGTAGCCCGCTTCCGGCATCCCCGCCGGCGAACGCGGCCCCGCGCCCTTCAGCACCAGGATGTCCTGCGGCGTCACGTCGAGGTCCGGGTCGTCGATCCGCGCCGAGAGGTCCGCCAGCCCGTCGAACACCAGGCAGCGCGCCTCCGTCTCGAACAGCGATGGCGTGGCGGCGGACCGCTTAAGGATCGCCCCCTCCGGCGCCAGCGACCCGAACAGCGCGACCAGGCCACCAACGGGCGAGACGGGCTTGTCGCGCTCCCGGATGATCCGCCGGTCCACGAAATGCGACCCGTCCCCGATGCGATCCGCCAGCGAGACCCCGTCGAGATCCTTGGTCGTCAGATCGAGCAGATCCCGCAGCTCCCACAGCAGCGCCCGCATGCCGCCGGCCGCGTGGAAATCCTCCATGTAGCCATCGCCAGTGGGCTTCAGATCCACCAGCACCGGCGTCGTCTCGCTCAACTCATCGAGCCGCTTGAGGTCCAGCACCAGCCCCGCCCGGCCCGCGATCGCCGCCAGGTGGACGATGGCGTTGGTCGACCCGCCGAGCGACAGCAGCACGCGGACGGCATTGTCCAGATTGCCCTGCGTCATCAGCGACAGCGGCGAGACGGGGTTCCGGATCAGCCGCACCGCCTGCGCCCCCGCCTCCTCCGCGATGCGCAGCCGGTCGGCATGCACGGCGGGGGCGGAGGCCGCGTCCAGCGGCATGAAGCCGAGCGTCGCCGCCAGGCAGGCCATGGTGCTGGCCGTGCCCATCACCCCGCAGGTGCCGGCCGTGGTGGCGAGCTTGCCCTCCAGCAGGTTGATCTTCTCATCCGTCACCTCGCCCGCGCGGTAGCGGGCCCAGTAGCGGCGGCAATCCGTGCAGGCGGACAGGCGCTCGCCCTCGAAGGCCTGGGCCAGCATCGGCCCGACGACGAGCATGACCGAAGGCGTGCCCGCGCTGATCGCCGCCATCAGCTGCGCCGGCACGGTCTTGTCGCAGCCCCCCACCAGCACCGCGGCATCCATGGGCTGGTTGGCCAGCATCGCCTCCGTGTCCAGCGCCATGAGGTTCCGGTAGTGCATGGAGCACGGGCTGAGCGAGGGCTCGCAGATGCTGATCGTCGGGAAGGACAGCGGCAGCCCGCCGGCGGCCAGCACGCCGCGCTTCACCGCCTCGATCAGCTCCGGGATGGTCCGGTGGCAGTTGTTGTAGTCGCTGGCCGTATCCGCGATGCCGACCACGGGCTTGTCCAGCATCGCCTGGGAATAGCCCATCGACTTGGCGAAGGACCGCCGGAGATAGAGGGCGAAGGCCGGATCGCCGTAGTTGGAGGCATTGCGCCCCAGCCCATGCGCCTTCTTCTCGGTCATGCGTGTCACCCCCGGGCGGCGCGGCCGTCCGCCCTATCCGGGACGGTGGCAGGCGCAGCAGATCTTGTTGCCATCGGGGTCGCGGACATACGCCCCGTAATAGTCGGCATGATAATGCGGCCGCAGCCCGGGGCTACCCTCGTCCTGGCCGCCTTCGGCCAGCGCCGCCGCGTGGAAGGCATCGACCGCCGCCCGGTCCAGGGCCTCGAAGGCCACGGTCACGCCATTGCCCACCGTGGCGGGCCGGCCGTCGATCGGCCGCATCAGCCAGAACTGCGGCGTCCCCTCCGCCGCCCGGGCATAGCCCGCCATGCCGTGCTCCAGGCTCGTCTCGTGCCGCGTGATGCCGAGCGGCGCGAGGAGCCGGTCGTAGAAGGCGATGGCGCGGGGCAGGTCGTTGGTGCCGATGGTGACGTGGCTGAGCATGGGCAGTTCCTTTCCGTGAAGGCACCCATCCCTGCCACGGCGCAGCTTGACGAGGGTTGCGGAAGTTGGCGGTATCCCGATACCGCCACGCGGAAACCGGCCTCGAGCCTTGACTTTCCGCGCCCCGGCCGCGATAAGCCGCGCCCAGTTCACACCGGACAACCGACACATCCATGCTCACTCGCCAGACAACCTCGATCAAGCCCGCGGAGGTCTCCAAGGGCTGGGTCCTGATCGATGCGGAGGGCCTCGTGCTCGGCCGCCTCGCGGCCCTCATCGCCAACCGCCTGCGCGGCAAGCACAAGGCGCAGTTCACGCCGCATGTCGATTGCGGTGACCACGTCGTCGTCATCAACGCCAAGAAGGTGAAGGTCACCGGCCAGAAGGCCGCGCAGTCCGTCTTCTACTGGCACACCGGCTATGCCGGCGGCATCAAGGGCCGCACCATCGCGGAGCGCCTGGCCAGCCCGCACCCCGAGCGGGTGATCGAGAAGGCGGTGGAGCGCATGATCACGCGCGGCCCGCTCGGCCGTCGCCAGATGCGCAACCTGCACGTCTATGCGGGCCCGGAGCATCCCCATGCCGGCAACACGCCCGCCGCGCTGGATGTCGCCGCCCTGAACCGCAAGAACACGGTCGCCGCCCCGGCGAAGAAGGTTGCCTGAGATGAGCGATTCTCCCCGTACCGGCGCTTCGCTGGCGGAACTGAAGGACCTGGTGAACGCGGCCGGCGGCCCGGCCGCGCAGCCCGTCGCCGCCCCGGCGGAGCCGAAGCGTGACGCGCTCGGCCGTTCCTACGCCACCGGCCGCCGCAAGAACGCCATCGCGCGCGTCTGGGTGAAGCCCGGCAAGGGCCAGATCCAGATCAACGGCAAGCCCTCGGCCAAGTATTTCGCGCGCCCCGTGCTGCGGATGCTGATCAGCCAGCCCTTCCTGGTGGCGGACCGGTACCAGCAGTTCGACGTCTTCGCGACCGTCGTCGGCGGCGGCCTCTCCGGCCAGGCCGGCGCGCTGCGCCACGGCATCTCCCGCGCCCTGACCTACTACGAGCCGGGCCTGCGCGGCATCCTGAAGAAGGCGGGCTTCCTGACGCGCGACCCGCGCGTGGTCGAGCGCAAGAAGTACGGCAAGGCCAAGGCCCGACGTTCCTTCCAGTTCTCCAAGCGCTGACGCCCCCGGACCGGGCGTCACGCCCGGCCCGCATGGCTGGTTATCAAGGAGGGGCAGGTCCGCAAGGGCCTGCCCCTCTTGCTTTTTCCGCCTGTTTCCATCCCCATCCGCTTCCGGCGCCCCGTTGGGCGAGAGGATCAAGACCATGGCCAAGGGACCCATCCCCAGCGTCTTCATCGATGGCGAGGCCGGCACCACCGGCCTGCAGATCCGCGAACGCCTGGAACGCTTCCCCGGCCTGACACTGCGCAGCATCGCGGAGGCCGACCGGAAGAACCCGGACGCCAAGCGCGCCCTGATGGCGGAAGTGGACCTCGTCGTGCTCTGCCTGCCCGACGCCGCCGCGAAGGAAAGCGCGGCCATGGCGGATGCGCTCGGCGCGCAGGCGCCGAAGCTGATCGATGCCTCGACGGCGCATCGCGTCGATCCCGACTGGGTCTATGGCTTCGCGGAACTGCCGGGCCAGGAAGCCGCCATCGCCAAGGCCAGCCGCGTCTCCAACCCCGGCTGCTACCCCACGGGCGGCATCGCGCTGCTGCGCCCGCTGGTCGATGCCGGCATCCTGCCGAAGGACTATCCCGTCACCGTCAATGCCGTCTCCGGCTACAGCGGCGGCGGCAAGGCGATGATCGCGGAATTCGAGCCCGCCCGCAGCGCCGCGCCCTTCTTCCTCTACGGCCTGGGGCTGGAGCACAAGCACGTCGCCGAACTGCAGCGCTACAGCGGCCTGACGCGGCGCCCGCTCTTCGTCCCCTCGGTCGGCGACTATGCGCAGGGCATGCTGGTCAGCGTGCCGCTGCACCTCGACCTGCTGAACGGGGCGCCGAAGCCCGGAGACCTCGAAGCCTGCCTGCGCGCCGCCTATGCGGGCTCCGGCTGGGTGCGCGTGGAAGCCGCGGATGGCAAGGCGCGGCTCGCGCCGGAGGAGCTGAACGGCACCAACTGGCTCGAACTCCGCGTCTTCGGCAACGAGGCGCGGGGCCAGGCGGTGCTGGTCGCCAGGCTCGACAACCTCGGCAAGGGGGCCTCGGGCGCCGCGGTGCAGAATATCGGCCTGATGCTCGGCCTCGACGTCGAGGGCGCCCTGCCGCTGGCCGCTGAATAGGAACCGTCCATGACCGAGAATAGCGTCCCCCTTGGCGTCCCCGGCGCCCTGCTGCCCTTCGAGGACAAGACGCCGAAGCTCCATCCCACCGCCTGGGTCGCCCCCACGGCGGTGGTCATCGGCGATGTCGAGATCGGGGAGGAGAGCAGCGTCTGGTATCACTGCGTGCTGCGTGGCGACACCAACATCATGCGCATCGGCGCCCGCACCAACATCCAGGATGGCAGCATCCTGCATCTGAATGCGGGGGCGGAGCCGCTGATCATCGGCGATGACGTCACCATCGGCCATGCCTGCATCATCCATGCCTGCACCCTGCACAACCGCGCCTTCGTCGGCATGGGCGCCACCGTGCTGGACCGCGCGGTGATCGAGGAAGGCGGCATGCTCGGCGCCGGCGGCATGCTGCCGCCGGGCAAGCGCATCGGCCCCAACGAGCTCTGGATGGGCAGCCCCGCCAAGCTGGTCCGGGTGATGGATGCGGAGGAGCGCGCCCGCTTCGACCGCACCGCGCCCGCCTATGTCGCCCTGGCCAAGCGGCACCGGTCCAGCCTGACGAAGGGCTGACCCGCCAGGCGCGGTGCTTGCCGCCGCGCCCGACAGGCCCAAGATCGGGGGCGCCGGATCACCCAGGAGGGTACGATGCGCCGCCGATCCCTGATGCTTCTCCCGCTCCTCGCCGCCTGCACGCCGATGCCGCCGCCGGAGGACGTGTCGCTGCCCGCCACCGCCACCGTCCCTGGCGTCGGGGATCCGACCCGCGGTGCCATCCTCGCTTCCTCCGTCGCCTTCGCCAGCCCGGGCACCGTCGCCGGCGACCCGGCCGCGGTCGCGACCGCGCTCGCCCAGCTCGAATACCTCGCCGTCGCGCTGGATGGCGGCGCCTGGCGGGACATCGACCCGCTGGTGGTGCCGCTGCTGCGGCAGGGCCGTGCGGAGGCCCGCAGCGCCTTCGGCCTCCGCCCCGATGCCAGTGCCCAGGCCGCCGTCGATGCGCTCTACGCCGCCGCCGCCGCGCTGCGTGCCCGGGACACCAAAGCGGCGGAAGCCGCGCTGCGGCCGGTGGCGCCGGCCGGCGGTGTCGTGCCGCGCCTCGTCAGCCTTCCGACCCTTCCGCAGGCGATCGCCGGAACCACCCGCGCCCGCGCCGCGCTGGCGCAGAGGGACCGGGGAGGGCGCGATGACCGCAGGCTGTTCTGACAGGACCATCTCGCTCGCCCTGGCGGCATTGCTGTCCTTGGCGGCCTGCGCGCCGCCCCCAGCCGCGACGGCCTCCGCGGCGGCGCAGCAGTCCAGCGTGCCGCTTCCGCCCATGGCCGGGGCCGGCGATCCGCTGCGCGCCACCATCACCAGCGCCGCCTATGTCTTCGGCGATGTCAGCCGCATCGATGGCCGCCCCGCCGAAGCCGCGCGCGCCGTCGCGCGGCTGGAATGGATGGCGACGGATCTGCCGCGCGATCCCTACTGGAACGCCGCCACGCCTGTCACGGCCCGGCTGCTCGGCCAGGGACGGGACCAGCTGCGCGACCGCATCGGGATTCCCCGCGCCATCCCGGCCGACGCCGTCGCCCGCGCCATGATCGATGCCGCGGCGGCGCTCGACCTCGGCGACCGCCTGGCTGGCGCGGCGGCGCTGGCGCCCGTGGCCGACGGGCAGGGCGCCGCGGTGCTCTCGCGCCTCGACCACCTTCCGCCGTCGGAGGTGGCAGCCTCCGCCACCGCCCTTGCCTATTCGGAACTGATCCGGCTGGGCCGGGACACCGACCTCGACGAGTAGTGCCCTTCCGCGACGCGGCCGCGATCGGCTACACCAGGGCAGTCGGGAAGGGAATCAGCCCATTGCGCCGCGGCCGGAATGCCCTCTTGTTGCTGGCCATGACCGCGGGACTCGGCGCCTGCGCGGAGATGCGGACGCCGGCCCCCATCACGCGCATCCCGCCCGTCCTGGCCGCTGGCAGTGCCGACCCGGTGCTGGACCTGGTGAACCAGGCCGCGACCGATTTCGAGGATGCGGGCCGGTCGCTCGCGAATGATCCCGCCCGCATGGCACGCGCCGCCGCGCGGGTGGAGGTGATCAGCGCCGAATTCGCCCGGGATGCGCGCTGGGCCCCGCTCTCCCCCTCCGTGGGGTTCGAGATGCGCGGCGCCCGCACCGAACTTCGTGCCGCTCTCGGCATCCGCGCCGGCGCGTCGCCGGAGGCTGCCTCCCGCGCCCTCTCCGCCGCCTATGCGGCGCTGATGCGGGGCGATCGCGCCGCCGCGGTCCGCGCCCTGGATCCCGCGATCTTCGAACCGGGCGGGGAGGGGACGCTTGCCTTCCTCACGCGCCCCGGGCCGCTGCCGCAATCCCGCATCGCCACCGCCCTGGCGCGCGACGAGGCCAGCCGCCTCGCGCGGAGCAATGTCTGGGGGCTGTCGGGTTCGCTCGATCCGGACAGCGGCTGGCTCGACCCGCTGCCGGGCCGGGGCATGTCCATCGGGCCGCGCTGAAGCCCGGCGCTAAAGCACTATCCGATCAAGCTGAATCAGCTTGATCGGATAGTGCTTTGGGAACGATAACTTCCAGAGCACGAGGCCCGTCCAACGGGACGGATCGTGCTCTACCGCCGCCACTCCGCCCGCAGGCGCGTCACCACCTCGCACAACACGCCTGCCACCACCGCGGCATTGGCGGGGTCGCGCAGCACCGTCCCGTCGGGCCGGTATCCGCCGAGCAGCGTCGGCAACACATCCTCGCCGATGCCGTCGAGATAGGCCATCGGGTCGGGCTGTTCCCGCATCGCCTTCCGCAGCGCCGCTTCCAACGCCTGCGCCAGCGCTGACCGCACCCCATTGTTCATGGACCGAGACCCAATCGGAGCCCTCGAGGCACGTCATCCTGCGCGGCCTGGCGGGCTGAGATCCGCGATCCTGTTGACCGCGCTGCCACCGACAATAGCCCAAAGAAATCGTCGAGTAATGCAGAGGCTGCCAAAAAAATACTCGCGACATGGTGGCTGAGAGACACAGGAGTCGCGTGAAAGTCGCAACAAGCCAAGTCGTCACGACATCAACTCTACCGGAGCGCGAAAATGGCGGAGCGGCGCCCCGCCACAGGATCGTGTCTGAGGGGCGCGCGGTCAGTCCTTCGCCATCACGGTCACATAGGTGCCGGGCGCATCCGCCAGCGGCGTCAGCGCACCATCCCCCGGCACCCGCGCCGGCACCATCGTCCGGTCCTGCGCCGTCACCCAGCGCTGCCAGTCCGGCCACCAGGACCCCGACAATTCGGTCGCGCCCTTGAACCACTCCTCGGGATCCGGCGGCAGGCTCTCATTCACCCAGTGGCTGTACTTGCCGGAATCAGGCGGGTTGACCACGCCGGCGATGTGGCCGGAGGCCGCGAGGACGAAGCGCGTCTTGCCGCCATAGATCTGCGTGCCGCGATAGGTGGATTTCCACGGCGCGATGTGGTCCTCCCGCGTCGAGATCATGTAGGTCGGCACCTTGATCTTCCGCAGATCCAGCGCGACGCCATCCAGTTCGATCCCCCCCGGCTTCACCAGGTCGTTCTGCTGGTACATCCGCCGCAGGTAGAAGCTGTGCATCTTCGCCGGCATGCGGGTGCTGTCGTCGTTCCAGTAGAGCAGGTCGAAGGGAAACGGCTCCTGCCCCATCAGGTAGTTGTTGACCACGAAGGACCAGATCAGGTCATTGGCGCGGAGCATGTTGAAGGTGGTCGCCATCTCCCGCCCCTCCAGGAACCCCTTCTTCTGCATCTTCTCCTCGAGGCCCTGGAGCTGTTCCTCGTCGATGAAGACGCCGAGTTCGCCGGCCTCCTCGAAATCCGTCATGGTGACGAAGTAGGTCGCGGATTTGATGCGCGTGTCCTTGCGCGCCGCCATATGCGCCAGCGTGCAGGCCAGCAGCGTGCCGCCGAGGCAGTAGCCGATGGCGTTGACGGATTTCTCCCCCGTCGCCTGCTCGATGGCATCGAGCGCGGCATAGGGGCCTTCCCGCATGTAATCCTCGAACCCCTTTTCCGAGAGATGCTCATCGGGGTTCACCCAGGACGCCACGAAGACCGTGTGCCCCTGCTCCGTCGCCCATCGGATGAAACTGTTCTTGGGGCGGAGGTCGAGGATGTAGAACTTGTTGATCCAGGGCGGCAGGATCAGCAGCGGCCGCTTCAGCACCGTCTCCGTCGTCGGCGCGTACTGGATCAGCTCCATCAGGTCGTTGCGGTAGATGACCTTGCCGGGCGTGACCGCGATGTTCTCGCCGACCTTGAACTTGGTGTCGTCGGTCATGCGGATGCGCAGGTTGCCCTTGCCGCGTTCCAGGTCGGACAGCAGGTTGGACAGGCCCTTCAGCAGGTTCTCCCCGCCCGTCTCCGCCGTGCGCCGCAGCACCTCCGGGTTCGTCATCAGGAAGTTGGACGGGCTCATCGCATCGACGAATTGCCGCGTGTAGAAATCCACCTTCTGCGCGGTCTTGTGGTCCAGCCCCTCCGCGCCCTGCACCACATTGGTGAAGAAGCGGGCCGACAGCAGGTAGGATTGGCGGATGAAGTCGAAGACCTCGTTCTCCCGCCAGGCCTCGTCCTTGAAGCGGCGGTCGCCCTTCGGCTCCTCGATCACCGGCGCCACCGGGTCGCCCATCATCCGCCGCGCCGTGTTCTGCCAGAGCGTCAGATAATCCTGCCAGAAGCCGATCTGCGCCTGCATCAGCCGCGCCGGGTTGGTCATCAGCCGCGTCGTCATGTCGAGGAAGGCGGAGCCGATATGCGCGGGGTCGGGCCCCGCCGCGCTGCCTTCCGCCTGCCGCTTCAGGAAATCCGTGACGATCCGCTGCCCACGCTCCGCCACATCGGCCATGGTGCGCGACACCAGCGCCGGGTCCGGCAGGCGGAAGGCGCTCTTGTCGAGACCCCCGCGATCAGAGCCGTCATTCCGCGCCCCGTCCTGAGACATGCGCCCCCTCTTTGCCGGGATCGCCCCGGCCGTTCCTGTTGGCCCGATTATGCCCCCCGGCGCTGCTTCCCGCCATCCGGGGCTCACCGTCGCCTGACATGCTGACGCTTTCGCCGGCTGGTGGTTCGCGGTAACCGTGGCCGGCGCGTCCTCCGGCCGCGAAGGATGGGAAGCCATCCGGGAAGGATGGGAAATCATGCAGCCGCGCCTTGATCGCGATACCCTCTCGAGCCCTGCCGCCCGGCGGATGGCGTTGCTGCTGCCGCTGCTGGCGGCGGCCTGCGGTGATTCGGTCCCGCGCGATATCCAGCCGAGCTACTGGTGGCGCAACATCAGCGGCGCCTATCTGGATGAACGCCAGCCGCCGCCCGGCATGGACGCCCCCTATCCCAACCTGGCGACCGTGCCCGCCCGGCCTGTGCCGCCGGATGCCGCGACCCGCGCCGCCGTCACCGCCGCCCTGGCCGGGGACCGGGAGTTCGCCCGCACCGATCCCGCCACGCGCCCGGCCGGCCCCCCGGGCCTGCCCGCCGCACCCGCCGATGGCGCCGCACCCCCGCCGCCGCCCCGCCTGGCCGCGGCACCTGCCATCCGCTTCGATGCCCCGCCCGCCGCCGCCCCGGCGGCCACGGTGCCGGACGCCGCCCCGTCTCGGCCCGGCGCTTCCGCGCCCGCCGCCATCCCCGGCCCGCCGCCCGCGCCGCTGCCCGAATTCCTCGGCCTGCCGCCCGCGCCGACGCAGGACCTGCTGGCGCCGCGGCCCCAATAGCCGCCCGCAACCTCGCACCCCGCAATCGCCTGCTGTATATCGGCGCTTCCTCTACCCGACGGACGACGAACATGACCGAGGAGTTCCACCGCATCCGGCGCCTGCCGCCCTACGTCTTCGCCGAGGTGAACTCGGCCAAGGCCAAGGCCCGCGCGGCGGCGGAGGACATCGTCGACCTCGGCATGGGCAACCCCGACACGCCGACGCCGCCGCATATCGTGGCCAAGCTGGTGGAGGCGGTGCAGGACCCGCGCACCCATCGCTACTCCATGTCGAAGGGCATCCCGGGCCTCCGCCGCGCGCTCGCCGGCTACTACGCCCGCCGCTTCGGCGTGAAGCTCGATCCCGAGACGGAAGTCGTCGCCACGCTGGGCTCGAAGGAAGGCCTGGCGAACCTGGCCCAGGCCATCAGCAGCCCCGGCGACACCATCCTGGTCCCCAATCCCTCCTACCCCATCCACCAGTTCGGCTTCATCATCGCCGGCGCCTCCGCGCGATCGATCCCCTACACGCCGGACGACAACATGCTGGCCGCGATCGACCGCGCGGTGCGGCATTCCGTGCCGAAGCCGACCGCCGTCATCGTCAACTTCCCCTCCAACCCCACCGCCCTCCTCGCCAGCCGCGAATTCTACAAGGACCTGGTGGCGCTGGCGCGGAAGCATGAGCTCTTCATCCTCTCCGACCTCGCCTATGCCGAGCTCTATTTCGACGAGGCGAACCCGCCGCCCTCCGTGCTGGAAATCCCCGGCGCGAAGGAGGTGACGGTCGAGTTCACCTCCATGTCCAAGACCTACAACATGCCGGGCTGGCGCATGGGCTTCGCCGCCGGCAACCAGCGCCTGATCTCGGCGCTGACGCGGGTGAAGTCCTACCTCGACTACGGCGCCTTCACGCCGATCCAGGTCGCCGCCGTCGCCGCGCTGAACGGCCCGCAGGATTGCGTGGCGGAGATGCGGGAACTCTACCGCGAACGCCGCGATGTGCTGGTCAAGGGCCTGCATGCCGCGGGCTGGAACGTGCCGAGCCCCGATGGCTCCATGTTCCTCTGGGCGCCCATCCCCGACCGCTTCCGCCACCTCGGCTCCGTCGGCTTCTCCAAGCTGCTGCTGGAGAAGGCGAAGGTCGCCGTCGCGCCGGGCCTCGGCTTCGGCGAGCATGGCGACGACCATGTCCGCATCGCGCTGGTGGAGAACAACCACCGCATCCGCCAGGCGCTGCGCGGCATCAAGACCTTCCTCGCCGCCGACAATGCCGGCCCCGTCGATGCCATGGACGTGGACGCGGCCTGACCCTTCCTCCCCCCCGCCGCCCTTCAACCCTCTCCCCCCAACGGCGGGAGAGGGCAGGGTGAGGGGGGCTTTGCGGGATCGAGACTGGCCCCGCCCCGCCTTCCTGGAATGCATGACATGACCAAGCCCCTCTCGGTCGGCGTCGCCGGCCTCGGCACCGTCGGTGCCGGCGTGCTCACCCTGCTGCGCGACAATGCCGCGACGGTCGCCGCCCGCGCCGGCCGCCCCATCGCCGTCACCGCCGTCTCTGCCCGCGACCGCACGCGGGACCGCGGCGTCTCCATCGCGGGGCTGCGCTGGTACGACGATGCCGCGGCGCTGGCGAACGACCCCGGCGTGGATGTGGTGGTGGAGACGATCGGCGGCACCGAAGGCCCGGCCGCCGATCTGGTCCGCGCCGCCCTCGCCGCCGGCAAGCCCGTGGTCACCGCCAACAAGGCGCTGCTCGCCATCCACGGCGCCGAACTCGCCGCGACGGCGGAAGCCAAGGGCGTCGCGCTCTGCTTCGAAGCCGCCGTCGCCGGCGGCATCCCCGCCATCAAGGCGGTGCGGGAGGGGCTGGCCGCCAATGATCTGACCCGCGTCATGGGCATCCTCAACGGCACCTGCAACTACATCCTGACGCAGATGCGCGAGCGCGGCATCGAATTCGCCCAGGCGCTGAGCGAGGCGCAGAAGCTCGGCTACGCGGAAGCCGATCCGAGCTTCGACGTGGATGGCATCGACGCCGCCCACAAGCTGGCGATCCTGGCGGCGCTGGCCTTCGGCCGCCCCGTCGATTTCGGGGCCGTGCATGTGGAGGGCATCCGCAGCGTCAGCGCGCTCGACATTAAGCTCGCCGAAGAACTGGGCTACCGCATCAAGCTGCTCGGCATCGCGCGGCGGACGGAAGCGGGGATCGAGACGCGCATGCATCCCTGCATGGTGCCGGTCAGCCACCCCATCGCCCGCGTCGATGGCGTCTTCAACGCGGTGGTGGCGGAAGGCGATTTCGTCGGCCGCGTGGTGCTGGAAGGCCGCGGCGCCGGCGCCGGCCCGACCGCCTCCGCCGTGGTCGCGGACCTCATCGACATCGCGCGCGGCCGCACCACGCCGGTCTGGGGCGTCGCCTCCTCGGCGCTCTCCCACGCGCCGTCGCTCCCCATGTCCCAGCGCGTCGGCGCCTACTACCTGCGTCTGATGGTGGTGGACCGCCCCGGCGTCATCGCCGATGTCACTGCGGCGCTGCGCGACAACGCCATCAGCCTCGAATCCATGCTCCAGCGCGGCCGCGCGCCCGGGGAGGCGGTGCCCGTCGTCGTCACGACCCATGATTGCGAGGAGGCGCAGATGCGCGCCGCCATTGCGCGGATCGAGGCGCTGGAAGCGGTGGTGGAGAAGCCCGCCCTGATCCGCATCGAGGCGCTGTGAGGGCTGCGGCGCCCTTCCTGCTGCTGCTCGCGCTGGCCCTGCCGGCGTGGGCGCAGGTCCCGGGCGCCTCCGGCGCTCCGGAGTCCCGCTTCGCCGGCGACTGGTCCGGCACCTATGTCTGCGCTCAGGGCTCCACGGGCATGAGCCTGCGGCTCCGCCCGCAAGCCGATGGGCGCCTCTCCGGCGTCTTCCACTTCTACCCGCTGGCCAGCAACCCGCAGGCCGCGGAGGGCTGCTACGAGGTCTCGGCCGAACCCGATGGCGACGCCATGACCGTCGTCGCGGGCGCCTGGCTTCTGCGGCCGCCGAACTACGTCACGGTCGATCTGGACGCTGAGATCGATGAGGACGGCACGCTGTTCGGCCAGGTGGACGGCCCGGGCTGCACCCTCTTCGCCGCCCGACGCGTGGTCCCCCGCAGCCTGCCGGCGGCCTGCGGCGCCACCATCTCGGCCCGCTGACCGCGACAGGGTGACCTCGCTGCCCCCTTTCGCGCCGCCCGCGTTCCGGGCAACAAGCCAGCACCGACGTGAAGGGTGCCGTGGCGCGATCCGCCGCGTTACCCTGCCGCACCGATCCGGAGGAACTGCCCGTGGCTGATCTCGACCGCCAGGTCCATGTGGACCGCAACCTCGCCCTCGAACTCGTCCGGGTGACGGAGGCCGCGGGCCTCGCCGCCTCCCGCTGGATGGGCCGGGGCGACAAGAACGCGGCGGATGGCGCGGCGGTGGAAGCCATGCGCAAGGCCTTCGATACCGTCGCCATCTCCGGCACCGTCGTGATCGGCGAGGGCGAGATGGACGAGGCGCCGATGCTCTACATCGGCGAGAAGGTCGGCCTCTACGCCAAGGCCGGCGGCGGGCCGGAGGTCGACATCGCCGTCGATCCGCTGGAGGGCACGACCATCACCGCCAAGGGCGGCCCCAACGCCATGGCCTGCGTGGCACTCGCCCAGAAGGGCGGCTTCCTGCATGCCCCCGACGTCTACATGGACAAGATCGCGGTCGGCCCGGGCCTGCCCGACGGCGTCGTGCACATCGACGCCTCGGTGGAGGAGAACCTGGCCAACCTGGCGAAGGCGAAGAAGTGCGGCATCGGCGACCTGGTCGTCTGCCTGCTGGACCGCGACCGCCACAAGGACATCGTGAAGCGCTGCCGCATGGCCGGCGCCCGCATCATGATGATCCCGGACGGAGACGTCTCCGGCGTCGTCGCCGTCTCCCAGGCCGATACGGGCGTGGACATCTATCTCGGCTCCGGCGGCGCGCCGGAAGGCGTGCTGGCCGCGGCCGCGCTGCGCTGCATCGGCGGCCAGATGCAGGGCAAGCTGCTCTTCGAGAATGAGGAGCAGATCGCCCGCGCCAAGGAGATGGGCGTGACCGACCCCAGCCGCGTCTATGGGCTGGAGGACATGGCCCGCGGCGACGTGATGTTCGCCGCGACGGGCGTGACGACGGGCCCGATGCTGCGCGGCGTCCGCCACCTCGGGACCTCCGCGGTCACGCATTCCATCGTCATGCGCAGCAAGTCCGGCACCGTCCGCTACGTGGAGGGCCACCACAACTTCGCGCGCAAGCCCCTCGCCTTCCAGGGCTGATGATGCACGGGCCGGTGCAGGACCAGGCGGCGCTGGCTTTAGGCGTCGCGCATTCCGCCACCGGCCGTCGCTGGATCTGGCGGCAGGGCGATGCGCGGACCGGCGCCGCCATCGCCCAGCGCCTGGCGCTGCCCGAACTGGTCGGGCGCCTGCTCGCCGCCCGCGGCGTCGGCATCGATGCCGCGGCGGATTTCCTTGAGCCCACGCTGCGCGCGCTGCTGCCCGACCCCTCCTGCCTGCGGGACATGGATGTGGCGGCGGCACGCCTCGCGGATGCCGTGCAGCGCGGCGAACACGTCGCGGTCTTCGGCGACTACGACGTGGACGGCGCCTGCAGCGGCGCGCTGACGACGCGGCTGCTGCGTGACCTCGGCTGCGCCGTCACCCACTACGTCCCGGACCGCATCCGGGAAGGCTATGGCCCGAACGCGGCGGCGATCTCCGCCCTCTGCGACCGCGGCGCCACGCTGATCGTGACGGTGGATTGCGGCATCGCGGCGGAGGCTGCCTTCACCGGCGCCCATAACCGCGCCGACATCGTCATCCTGGACCACCACAAGGCGGAGGGTCCGGTGCCCCGCGTCCGCGCCGCGGTGAACCCCAACCGCCCGGATTGCGGCAGCGGCCTCGGCCATCTCTGCGCCGCCGGCGTCGCCTTCCTGGCCGGCGTCGCGACCTTGCGCGAACTCCGCCGCCGCGGCCATTTCGCGAACCGGCCGGAGCCCCGGCTGCTGGACCTGCTGGACCTGGTGGCGCTGGCCACCGTCTGCGACGTCATGCCGCTGACCGGCCTGAACCGCGCCCTGGTGACGCAGGGGCTGAAGGTCATGGCCCGCCGCGGCCGCGCCGGCATCGCGGCGCTGCTCGATGTCGCACTCGCCAAGGACGCGCCCAGCGCCCACACGCTCGGCTACCTGCTCGGCCCCCGCATCAACGCCTCCGGCCGCATCGACGAAGCCGATCTCGGCCTCCGCCTGCTGGTGGAGGACGACCCGATCGAGGCCCGCGCCATGGCCGAGAAGCTCGACCAGGTGAACCGGCGGCGGCAGGAGGTGGAGGCCGATGTGGTGACCGCCGCCATGACGGAGGCCGCCCGCCAGGTCGATCGCGGCCATCCCGTGCTGCTGGTGGTGGGGCAGGGCTGGCATCCCGGCGTGGTCGGCATCGTCGCCGGCCGCATGAAGGAGAAGTTCAACCGCCCCGCCTGCGTCGCCGGCCTGGCGGATGGGCTCGCCAAGGGCTCCGGCCGCTCGCTTCCCGGCGTCGATCTCGGCGCCGCCATCATCGCCGCGCGCCAGATGGGCCTGCTGCACACCGGCGGCGGCCACGCCATGGCGGCCGGCTTCTCCTTCCTGGAAGCGCGGGAGGGCGAGTTCCACGCCTTCCTCGACGAACGCCTGGCCCATGCCGCCGATCTGCCCGGCGCCGCCGACCTGCCGGTCGAGGGCTCATTGACCGTGCAGGGCGCCACCATGGAGGTCGCGACCCAGGTCGCGCGCCTCGCCCCCTTCGGCGCCGGCAATGACGAACCGGTCTTCGTCCTCAACCGCGCCCGCGTGGTGCGGGCCGACCGCGTCGGCAAGGAAGGTGCGACCATCCGCGCCTTCCTGGAAGGGGAGGGCGGTGGGCCGCGCCTCAAGGCCGTCTGCTTCCGCGCCAAGGACGGGCCGCTCGCCGCCGCCCTTCTCGGCGGCGGCACGATGCACCTGGCGGGTCATCTCCGCGCCGAGTCCTGGAACGACAACGTCACGGTCGGCTTCCACGTCGTGGACGCCGCGCCGGTGTGAGCTTCACTCCGGCTGCACGCCCAGCTCCCGCAGGATGCGGCCGTAATTCTCGTATTCGCCCCGCACCCATTCCGTCAGCGCCTGGCGCGGCACGAAGCGAACGGGGGATCGGCTGTTGGCCAGCACGCGCAGCACCGTCGCATCCTGCAGCGCATCCCGGCAGGCGCTCTCCAGGCGGTCCAGCACCGGCGCCGGCGTGCCCCGAGGCGCATAGATGCCGACCTGGGAGAAGAGCTGCGCGTCGATCCCCTGTTCCCGCGCCGTCGGCACATCCGGGAAGTCGGGGTGCCGGTTGGCGGAGAACACGGCCAGCAGCCGCATCCGCCCCGCCATCACCAGCTCCGCCGCCGAACTGACGATGGCCGCCGAGAAGTCGAGCCGCCCGGCCAGCGTGTCGTTGATGTGCGGCGGCTCACCCCGGTAGGGGATGTGGTTCAGCTCGATCCCCGTCGCGCGCTGCACCTGCCAGACCGCCAGCTGAGGCAGCGAATTCGGCCCCGGGCTGCCGAAGGACAGCGCCCGCCGCCGCGCCTCCGCCACCAGCCCCGGCAGGTCCCGCATCGGGCTGTCCGCGCGCACCGCGATGGTGATGACGTTCTCGTTCGTGCCGCAGACGCCCTCGAAGCTGTTGGGGCCGATGCCGGCATTCCGCAGCAGGTGCGGCTGCACCGCGATCGCCGTCACCGGCGTATGCCCGATGGTGTAGCCGTCGGGCGCCGCGCCTGCCACGACGCGCATGCCGACGACGCCGGAAGCGCCATCCCGCGTCTGCAGCACCAGCGGCTGCCCCGTGGCGCGCTGGAAATGCTCGCCCACCGCGCGCATCAGCGCATCCGCCGCGCCGGGCGCATAGGGCATGATGACGGTCACCGGCCGTTCCGGGAACTCCGCCCGCGCCGCGGGCACGAAGCCGAGCAGCGCTGCCGCCGCCAGCAGGATCCTGCGCATGACCCTCACTCCTCGAAGATCGCGACGGCGCGGGTCCAGCCCGCGGAGCCCTGGTGAACCTTCACGGGGAAGCAGGCGATCATGAAGCCGTGGGGCGGCAGCTTCTCCAGCCCGTTCAGCTTCTCCATGTGGCAGTAGCCGATCTCCCGCCCCGCGCGGTGGCCTTCCCAGATCAGCGACGCATCGCCGGTTTCCTGCACGCGGCGCTTCGTGTGGCTGAAGGGCGCGTCCCAGGACCAGCCATCGGTGCCGGTCACCCGCACGCCGCGTTCCAGCAGCCACAAGGTCGCCGCCTTGCCCATGCCGCAGCCGCTGTCGATGTAGTCGTCCTGGCCGTAGCGCTCGCCGGCCCGCGTGTTCACCACGACGATCTCGAGCGGCTTCAGTTCGTGCCCGATCCGCTTCAGCTCGGCTTCGACATCCGATGGCTGCACGATGTAGCCATCCTCGAACCCGCGAAAATCCAGCTTCACGCCGGGCTGGAAGCACCAGTCGAGCGGCACCTCGTCAATGCGCATGCTGGGCTCGCCCCCCGGCACCGTCCGTTCGTTCATGCGGGAGAAGAAGTGGTAGGGCGCGTCGAGATGGGTGCCGTTATGGGTGCTGATCTGCACCCGCTCCACCGCGGCGTATTCGCCTTCCGGCAGCGCATCGATGGGCACGCCCATGTACTCCGCCATGGAAGGCGCGCTCATCCGATGGTCCACATAGTCGATCTTCGGCAGCATGTGCGGCGGGTCGCTCGCGATGCCGGCCTTGAGCGCGGACGAGATGTCCACGATGCGTCGTGCCATGTCTTGTGTTTCCTCCGTGGTCAGGCCGGTCCGTGTCAGGCGGTGGGGAAGGGCCTCGCCGGCTTGATCCTCGCACGGCATTCGCCGAAGCCAATGGGGACGAAGCCATCCCTGCTGGCGCGGCCGGTGAACCAGACCTCGTCGCCATCCTCCAGGAAGCTCCGGCGCTCCCCGTTCGGCAGGGTCAGGCCGCCATCCTCCACCACCACCTCCGCCAGGCAGGCCCGCCCCTCGTGCTCGGGGCCGGAGACGGTGCCGGTGCCGAGCACGTCGCCCGGCCGCAGGTCGCAGCCATTGCTGGTGTGGTGCGCGACCATCTGCGCCAGCGTCCAGTGCAGGTGCTTCAGGTTCGTCGCCACGATCCGCGCCGGCGCCGTGCCCTCCGCCCGCATCCGCGGCGTCGTCATCCAGCATTCCAGCGCCACGTCGAGCCCGCCCGAAGCCTGGTCGGCCGCGGCCATCAGGTAGGGCAGGGGCTCCGGGTCGCCCGGGAGCCGCGCGAAGGCCGGCGCGGCGAAGGGCGCCAGCGCCTCCGCCGTCACGATCCAGGGGGAGACGGTGGTGGACAGGCTCTTCGACAGGAAGGGGCCGAGCGGCATCATCTCGAAGCGCTGCACGTCCCGCGCCGACCAGTCATTCAGCAGGCAGGTGCCGAACACCGCCTGGCCCGCCCGCGCGACCGGGATCGGCTCCCCGAAGCGATTGGCCGCGCCGATCACCGCGCCGAACTCCAGTTCGAAATCCAGCGACTGCGTCGGCCCAAAGCACGGCGTCCCGTCCGGCCCCATCGCCTGCCCATGCGGCCGCGCCACCGCCTCCCCGCTCACGCGCACCGTGGTCGCGCGGGAATGGTAGGCGATCGGCAGGTGCAGGAAGGCGGGCGGCAGCGGATTGCCGGGATCGCGCTTCGCCCCCATGCGCGCCGTGTGGAAGCGGGACGCCATGAAGTCGGTGAAGTTACCGACCGCCATCGGCAGGTGCAGCGCCACCTGGTCCATCGGCATCAGGCAGGCCGAGGCTTTCGCCTGGTCCGCGCTGCCTTCCGCCAGGATGGCCGAGACCCGCCGCCGCAGCGCCCGCGACGCCCCCCGCCCCAGCGCCAGCAGCGGGTTCAGCACCGGGCCCGAGGCCGCCTCCGCGGCCTCTCCGGCCTCGCCCTCCAGCAGCCCGGCCGCCAGCGCCGCAGCCAGGTCCAGCACCTGGTCGCCGATCGCGATTCCCCCGCGCCGCTCCCCGCCGCCGCGGCTGAACACGCCGAGCGGCAGGTTCTGGATGGGGAAGTCCGTCCCCGGCGCCTGGGCGGAGGCCACCCAGCTTCGCCGCGCCGGGTCATGCGTCTCATCCAGCCGGTCATGAGTCATGGCAAGGCCCGCTTCCTCCGTGTTATGTCGATCATGCGAGGAATCATCGATCATGCAAGTAGAAATATATTTTCTGGCGAAAATCGATGGCTGACGGGGGGCTGGCCAGCACCGCCGCGGAGGCCGTTGCCCATCGCCTGCGGCAGGACATCGTGGCGGGCGACCTGGCGCCGGCCGCGAAGCTCCGGCTGAAGGATCTGGTGGAGCGCTACGGCATCGGCACCACGCCGCTGCGCGAAGCCCTGTCCCGCCTGGTGGCGGAGGGCTTCGTGCATGGCGAAGGGCAGAAGGGCTTCTCCGTCCCCCCGGTCACCCGCGCCCATCTCCTCGACATCACCCGCACCCGCCAGATGCTGGAGCCGGAGGCGCTGCGCCTCGCGATCCAGGCCGGCGATGCGGCGTGGGAGGATGAGATCGTCGCCAGCCTGTCCCTGCTGAAGCGGGAGATCGAGCGGCGCGACCCCGCCAACCCCGCCTGGCAGGACAGCTACGAGGCGAGGCACCACCGCTTCCACCGCGCCCTGATCGCTGCCTGCCCGCTGCGGTCGCTGGCCGGCTTCTGCGATGAACTCTACGTGCAGATGACGCGGTATCGCCGCGTCATGAAGACCGTGCTGGTGGACTGGAACCGCGCCGCGCCGGTGCACCAGCAGCTCGCCGACCTCGCCGTGGCGCGGCAGGAAGCGGCGGCCATGGCCGCCATCCATGCCCATATCGGCACCACCGCCGACCATGTCCTGCCCGCGCTGTTCGGGGAGCCGTGACCTTACGCAACAATCCCGCCCTTGAACCCTGGCCCAGCCCGGGCAACATCCCGGGCATGGACCAGCACCGCACCCCGCCCGTCCTCGACATGACGCCGGATGGCCAGTTCCGGGATAACGCCGGGCCGAACCCCGGCATGAACCCGGGCGCGCCGCCCAACCCGCGCCCGGCGACGACGCTCGACCGCATCCTGGGCCGGGTCGGCGGCGTGGCGCTGCTGGTCGCGCTGGCGGCCGGTGGCCTGCTGCTGGCCTCGCTCGCCATCCTCTTCGTCGGCCTGGTGCTGCCCGTGCTGATCGTCGCCGGCGCCATCGGCGCCGTCACGCTGTGGTGGCGCATCCGCCGCCTGAAGCGCCAGGGCGTGCCCATCCGCTTCGTGGTGGTCCGCCGCTGAGCGCACCCTTCCGGGTCCAGGAAGACCGCCTCTACGACGTTTCCGCCCGCGGCACCGCCTTCACGGAAGGCGACGCCGCGGAGGCCGCCGCGCGGCTTGCGCGGCTGCGCTGGCTCTTCGCCCTCGGACTCGGCGCCAATGGCCTCACCTGGACTTTGGCGGGGCTCGCCTTCGTGCTGGGCGGTCGCGCCTGGGGCGCCGGCTTCGGCCTGCTGGCGCTGGCGACCGTTCCGCTGCTCGCCCTTCCCGCCCTCATCGAGGCCCTGGCCCGGCACCGGGCGCGGCGACGGCATCGGGTGAGGCCAAGGGAGTTCGGGCGCGGCTGACGCCGGGGCAGGGGGTGCGACCTGCCTCCCACCGCGTCACGCCGCCTCGCGCGCCGCCGGGGACTCCAGGGGCGAGGCTTTCGGCGTCAACGCCGCCGCCTTGGCGGCGATCAGCTGGGAGAGCCGGTAGTAGACCTCCCGCGCATAGTGCCGGGCCGGCTTCACCTCCTCATCCGACCTGATCGCATCCGCGAACTCGACGAGCCCGACATGCGGGATGCCCTGCATCTCGCGACGCATCCGGCTGGAGTAGTCCGCCACGCGCGGCAGCGGCTTGAAGGCCGTCGACTCCATGCTGAGCCGCCAGCAATCGAGGTCGAGCAGGAAGATGCAGCGCGACCCCGCCGGCATCGCCTCCACGATCCGGTGGTGCCGCCGCAGGATCTCCGCCGTGGGCGAGACCGGCACCCGCTCGTAGTTCAGCGCCACATGGCGGCCGACCTTCCGCAGATGCTCGCGCTCCTGCTCCTCGCCCGGCATCGCCGCGACGACGGCGTCAAGCTCCTCCGCGTCGACCTCGAAGAACCGCTTCGGATGCTTCCACCCCCGCGGATCCATGGAGAAGTGCCACCCCCCCGTCCGGTGGCGCAGCAGCCAGTTCATGTCCCCCGTCAGGTTGAAGACATAGAGGTCGTTGGGGCCCGGATTCGCGAAGACGTCCAGCATCTCATGCTCGACATCGAGCCCCAGCGTGGCGACTTCCTCGGCGAAGCCAGGCGCCGCCCGCGACGGACCGTCGAGCACCAGCTGGCTGAAGCCGGCCCGGGCGAACAGGCCGCTCGCCGCGTAGTTGCCGCGGGAGATCACCGTCGGCGCCGCGGCCCCCAGGTAGCCCGCGATGGAATGGATCTCGCAGCCGCCCCAGGCGATGAGCCGGCTGGCAATGGCGGGCATCTCCTCACGGCCCTCTCCGGGCGCATTCACCTGCCGTATCCAGTCGATCCGGCGATCGACGGACAGGTCGGTCAGCACCTCCCCGACGACGACGAGTTCCGGCCTGCCGAGGAAGTCGTAGACCCACCGCTCCACCTCCATGCCGAGCGTGCGGCAGGAGAAGCAGAAATGGGCGAGGTGCGTCGCCGCGGCGCCGGGCACCATCCGCTTCCTGCCATTGCGCACCATGAAGAACCCGACATGGCCGTAGTCGCCATACTTGTCCTCCACCCGCACCAGGCCCGCATGGCAATCGAAGCGGGACAGCTTCTGCAGGATATGCGCCCTGGCCAGGCCGGCATCCTCCGGCAGGCGGTTCTTGGTGAAGTTCAGCTGGTTGGTCCGGTTGATCAGCTCGACGACCCGGTCGATGTTCCCGGCGACGTCATAGTCGATGAAGACCCTGATCCCCGACTGGCGCAGGAACTCCTCGTTGCCACCGGTCGCCCGTGCCTCATCCGCCTTCCTGGTCTCCAGCAGCTTGTACTGCTTCAGGCGCGACAGCCCGGCATCATCCTTGCCCTTGAAGCGGGGGTCCGCGAGCAGCCCGGCGACGAAATGCTCATCCTCCACCTGCAGCCCCGGTACCAGCGCCGCGGCCTCGGCCCGGTTGTTAGGGTTGTCGTCGAGGAACAGCACCGTCGGCGCGCGCAGCTGCACATCCTCGATCAGCCGGGCGATGCGCAGGCCCTTCGGCTCCCAGGAAATGCTGGGGAAGATGAAGTAGTCCCAGATCCCGCGCTCGACGAGGATGGCCTTGACCGTCTCGAAGTCGTTCTTCGAGCAGATCGAGCACATGATCCCGCGCCGGTTCAGCTCGATGATCATGTCGTGGTGCTGCTGCACATACTCCCGGATGCCGCCTTCGGTGACGGTGCCGCGCCAGAAGGTCTCGTCCAGGTCCCAGACGACCAGCCGAACAGCTTCCATGGATGACCCAGAGGTGAGAGTGCCGCGCCATGTTGCGCCTGCCGGTCCTGTCCAGGCAAGCAGGCCCGGCCAGCGCCCCGGCCAGCGCCCCGGGTCAGGCGCCTCTGCCCCGCCTCAGGCCGGCGGCGCCGCGCTCTCTCCCTCGAAGGGGTTGGCCCAGGCCAGGATCACCGCATCCCCGAAATTGAAATGGTCGTTGATCTCGCGCTCCACGAAGCGGCCGGTGCGCTTCCCGTTCACGCCGGGGAAGGGCCAGTAGGGCTCCATGCACCAGACCTTGCTGCCCTCGCTCGGCCAGATGACGTTCATATGGGCGAAGCCCGTGAAATGCTTGAAGGCGATGCAGACCGGCGTCGGCCCGATCGGCAGCCGATCGAGCGTCGCGTTGGGCGTCTTGAACACCATCGTGCCCATCTTCAGCCGCTGGTCGTTCCGCCAGGCATTGACCATGTATTCCGGGATCATGGCGCCATCGCCATCCAGGCTGCGGCGATAGACCTCCATGATCTTCGCCTGCGTCCAGGAAGGCCGCCCGCCCTGCACGGCCTTCAGCCACCAGGCGAGGCAGGCGGCCCAGCAGGAATTCTCATGCGCCTGGCCGATGCTGGGGATCTTGCGATAGGACATGCTGCCGCTCCGCGCCGTCCCACCCAGGCTGGCGCCGCCGCCGGGCGGGGGTCAATGGCGCGGGCCAGCGCGTGAAACAGCACGCCACAGGGCGCGCAACAGGCGAAACGATCGGCTTGACATTTAGGAAAAATAGCCGCATGATTCCGGGTCAGCCACCACCCGATCCATGCCCGGAAGGCGCCGCCGCCGCCCGGAGCACCCCGCGAAAACGGTGCTAAAGGTGCATAAACGGCATAATCGGCCTAAAGGGCTTAGCGACTAAAAAGCCACATCAGGCGGCTTTCGCCACCGAAGCGGCATTGGCCTCCGCCAACAGCCGGTAGGAGGTGCGCCTTGCCTCCGCGTCGTGGCAGGGGGTCAGCACCGCCACCTCCTCCACCCCATGCGCGGCCGCGAGCGCCTGCAGCCGCGCCACCACCTGTTCCGGCGCGCCGACCAGGGCGCGGGCGCGCATGCGCTCGATGCGCGAGAGGTCGTCGGGCGTGTAGGGATAGGCCTCCGCCTCCTCCACGCTCGGCAGCGGCGGGAAGGCGCCCTTGTCCCGGAACAGCCGCCACAGCGCGCGGGACTTGAACAAACGGAAGGCCTCCGCCTCCGTCGCCGCCGTCAGCGCGAAGACCGCGACGGCGCCCTGCGGCGCGGCGAGGCGCCCGGGCTTGCCGGGATGCGGCCGGAAGCCTTCCCGGTACAGCGCCATCGCCTCCTCGGACCCGCGGCCATCGGTGATGAAATGCGCGAAGCAGTAGGGCAGGCCGAAATAGGCGGCGAGCTGCGCACCGAAATCGGAGGAACCCAGGATCCACACCGCCGGCCGCGTCGGGATGGCGGGATTGGCAGCGACCATCCGGAAGGGGTGGCTCTCCGGCAGCCCATCGCCGAGCCAGCCCATCAGGTCCTGCACCTGCTGCGGAAAGCGGTCCGCCGCCTGCGCCGCATCCGGGTTCAGCGCGAAGGCGGTGCGCCCGTCGCTGCCCGGCGCGCGGCCGACGCCAAGGTCGATCCGCCCCGGCGCGATCGCCTCCAGCACCCGGAACTGCTCCGCCACCTTCAGCGCGGAATAGTGCGGCAGCATGACCCCCGCGGTGCCGAGGCGGATGCGGCTGGTCGTGGCGGCAATGGCCGCGCAGAGGATCTCCGGCGCCGTGCCGGCATGGGACTGGCTGTTGTGGTGCTCCGCCATCCAGTAGCGGTGGTAGCCCCAATCCTCCGCCAGCTTCGCCAGCGCCAGCGTCTCCCGGATCGCCTCATCGGCGCCGCGGCCGGCGGCGATGGTGGATTGGTCGAGGATCGACAGTGTAAGCGTCATGCCATGGATGGTGGCGCTTCCGCGCCGCAACGCCAAGGGATGCGCTGATGACCGATGCCGACTTCATGCGCCAGGCGATCGAGGTCAGTCGCCGCGGCATGGCCTCCGGCGCCGGCGGGCCCTTCGGCGCGGTGGTGGTGATGGACGGGAAGGTGGTGGCGGAGGGCTGGAACCAGGTCACCTCCACCAACGACCCGACCGCGCATGCGGAGGTCGTCGCCATCCGCCGCGCCTGCGCCGCGCTGGGCCGCTTCGACCTGCGCGGCGCCACGGTCTACACGAGCTGCGAGCCCTGCCCGATGTGCCTCGCCGCCCTCTACTGGGCCCGCGTCGATGCCGTGGCCTATGCGAATGACCGCGTCCAGGCCGCGGCGATCGGCTTCGATGACGAGCTGCTCTACACCGAGATCCCGAAGCCCATCGAGGCCCGCATCCTGCCCATGCGCCGCCTGCTGGCGGCCGAGGCGCTCGAGGTCTTCGAGGCCTGGGCCGCCAAGCCCGACAAGGTCGCCTATTAGAGCACGAGGTCGAGCGCCAGCGGCCGCAGCACCTCCGCCGGGCTGATTGCATCCAGCACGCCCGCCAGCCCGCCGGCGGGCGCGAGCGGGCTGGCGAACTCCTCGATGCCCGGCGGCAGAAGGACGTCCAGCAGCGGCGACAAGGTCTCCGCGAGTGCCGCCGGCTGGCCGACACTGACATCGATGACGGGCGGCGTGGCGCCCGGCTCGGCGGGCTTGCCGATGCTGACATCGATCACCGGCGGCGTGGCGCCCGGCTCGGCGGGCTTGCCGATGCTGACATCGACGACGGGCGGCGTGTCGCCGGGCTCAGCAGGCTTGCCGATGCTGACATCGATGACGGGCGGCGTGGCGCCGGGCTCAGCGGGCTTGCCGATGCTGACATCGATGACGGGCGGCGTAGAGCCTGGCTCTACAGGCTTGCCGACGCTGACATCGATGACGGGCGGCGTGACGCCCGGCTCCGCAGGCTTGCCGATGGTGACATCGATGACGGGCGGCATGGCGCCCGGCTCGGCGGGCTTGCCGATGCTGACATCGATGGCGTGCGGCAAAGTCACGGGCTCGGCGGGCTTGCCGATGCTCACGTCGATGACGGGCGGCGTGGCGCCCGGCTCGGCCGGCTTGCCGACGCTGACATCGATGACGGGCGGCGTGACGCCGGGCTCGACGGGCTTGCCGATGCTGACGTCGACCACGGGCGGCGTGACGCCCGGTTCCGCCGGCTTGCCGACGCTGACATCGATGACGGGCGGCGTGATGCCCGGCTCCGCCGGCTTGCCGATGGTGACATCGATCACCGGCGGCGTAGAACCCGGATCGCTGGGCTTGCCGATGCTGACATCGATGACGGGCGGCGCGACGCCCGGCTCGGCCGGCTTGCCGATGCTGACATCGATGACGGGCGGCGTGACGCCCGGCTCGGCGGGCTTGCCGATGCTGGCATCGATGACGGGCGGCGTGGCGCCCGGCTCCGCCGGCTTGACGACGCCGACATCGATGACGGGCAGCGTGACGCCCGGCTCGGCCGGCTTGCCGATGCTGACGTCAATGACGGGCGGCGCGACGCCGGGCTCGGCAGGCTTGCCGACGCTGACATCGATCACCGGCGGTGTAGAGCCCGTCTCGACGGGCTGGCCGATGCTGACGTCGACGACGGGCGGCGTGGAGCCGCTCTCATCCGGATTGCCGATGACGGGCAAGGCGGCCTCGACCTCGGCGATGACGGCACCGATCACCGGCGCAGCCGCCTCAGGCGGCGATGAGGGCGAATCGGCCTGTGGTGCGGTCGCGTCGCTGAGCGGAAGGCTGTCACGCGGCGCCTCGACGGCGTCGCGGGAGGACCAGGACTCCTCCTGCCGGCGATCCCACGACGTCCAGCGCCAGCCGGGCGGCGCCGGAGCCGCGGCCTCGGCGACGGTGGTCGCCGGCGTGGACGGCGTCGGCGCAACCTCCCCCACGGGCGGCGTGACGGCGCGAGGCGCCTCGGCCGGTGCCGCCTCCGCGCGTGCCGCCGGCGCTGCCTGCGGGGCGGGCGCCGCGGCAGGCGCCTTGGCGGCCTCCGTCACCGGCGCCGTGCGGGGCGCGGCGGCCACGGTCATCGGCACCTCGTCCAGGATCGCGGGACGCATGGCTGCCCCGGCTTCCGCGGGCATCGACCAGCCGGCAGCCTCGGTCGCGCCCGCCTGGGGCGGCGCGGCGGCGGAGGGCGCGCCCGGCGGCATGGCCGGCGCCAGGCCTGCCTGCGGCGCTTCGGGCAGCGCGCCGCTGCCGCGCGGAATGGTGTAGGCGGGGGAGATGCTGGCGCCGAGGCCGGCCGCCGCGGCGGAGCCGATGCCCCAGGACAGGCCGAGCCCCGAGCCCAGCCCCGCGGCGCCACCGCCTTCCGGGGCCCAGGCCGATGCCACTGCGTCGGCGCCGGCCAGCGAATCCGGCGTGTCGGACGCGGCTTCCTCCCGCCGCGCGCGCTGCCCGATCTCGACCGCGCCCAGGCCGAGCAGCACCGCCGCATAGATGCCAAGCCCCGTCAGGCCGGGCCCCTGCGGTTCCTGCTGCCGCTTCTGGGCGCGCTGTGCCTGGCGCCAGCGGGCCAGGCTCTCCGCCTCCTCGCTGGCAGAGATGGCCGGGGTCTCGACGCGAAGCGGCGTCCGCCGCGGCCACCAGGGCTGCTTCTCGAGGAAAGGCTCGTCGCGGTCAGCAGGGGCAAGCAGGCGGATGCGGCGGATGAAGGCCATGGACGGGTTCTCCTCCCGCCCACCCAAGACCATCCCGGCCGATATCGGTATACGATTCAGCCGGTCGTTCCGGGTGCCTCGGCCACAGCTTCGTGAGGCCTATCCCGCGACCCGTCCGAACACCGCCGTCAGCAGCGCATAGAGCGCGCCGCCGACCAGGAAGCCGACCAGCGTGCCGTTGATGCGCACATATTGCAGGTCCTTGCCGACCCGCAGCTCGATCTTCTCCGTCACCGTCGCCGTGTCCCAGTTCCGCACCACGCCGGCGATGAAGTCGGAAAGCTGGGTCCGCGCCGCCGGCAGCAGGGCGATCAGCACGCGCTCCGCCCCCTTGTTCAGCCGGGCGCGGGCGCCCTCATCCTCCGCCAGCATGGTGCCGACATTGGCCAGCGCCCCGGCGAGCACCTGCACCGTGCGGCCTTCCGGGTTCGCGGCATCGGCCTCCATCGCCGCGCGCAGCCTCTCCCAGATATCGCCGAGCCAGGTCGCCACGGCGGGGTGCTTCAGCGCGTCACGCAACGCGCGGCCCAGTGCCGCGGCGCGTTCCGGGTCGTTCTCCAGCCGCGCGACCTCCGCCTTCACCCAGCCCTCGAAGGCGAGGCGCAGGTCGCTGTCGCCCGGCTCCACCTTGTCGAGCTCCGCATTGAGCGCGGAGAGGACGCGCCGCGCGATGGTCGCACCCGCCAGCCAGCCGACCAGCGCGCCGCCCTCCGCCCGCACGCGCGCGGCGATGGCGGCCTGCAACTGGTCCTCCTTCGCGGCCAGCAGGGTCTTGAGCTGGGAGATCGCCAGGTTGAACACCTCCTGGTGCCGGCCGCCCTCGATCAGCGCGGTCAGGGCGCGCGCCACCACCCGCGCCGCCCCGGGCCCGCCGGCGATGCGCGGCAGCAGGCGCGCCAGCAGGCGCCGCGCCCGGCCATCCTCCAGGCTTGCCAGGATCCGCGGCATGGTGCGGGCCAGCGCGGCGGCGGCGGGCTGGATCGCTTCAGGGTCGTTGAACCAGCCGCGCAGGATGCCCGCCAGGTCGAGCCGGCCGAGCACCCGCGCGACCTCGGCTTCCGTGAAGACGTGGTTCGCCACGAAGCGGCCGAGCCCGGCGCCGAGCCGTTCCTTCTGCCGGGGAATGATGGCGGTGTGCGGGATCGGCAGGCCGAGGGGATGGCGGAACAGCGCCGTCACCGCGAACCAGTCGGCGATGCCGCCGACCAACCCCGCCTTGGCGGAGGCCTGCAGCAGGTCGGTCCCATAGCCCGGCGGCAGCCAGTAGCTGCCGACCAGCAGCCCCCCCATGCCGGCCAGCAGCAGGGAGGCCGCGCGGCGATGCTTCGTCAGGGCACGCCGGAGCGCGAGGTCGGGATCTTCGGGGGCGGGGAGGGGAGGAAGCTGCATGGCACGCCGCAGTTAGGCCCCCTTCGGGCGTTTTCCCAGCCATGCGCCACGCGGGACTTTGCCCAAACGGGACTTTGACTCTCATCCCGGGGGCGCTACATCGGGGGTGACGTTATAAGGTAACCATGCGGCTCTCGATCCCCGACCCCCTGGCCTTCTCCTCCGGCGCCGGCGCCCGCCTGGCGCTGTCCGGCGTGGTGCTGGCCGGGCTCTGGGCGGCCGTGGCCTGGGCGATGGCGCTTTGATGGCGGATGGCGGGACCATGCGCGGGCCGGCGGTCGAGGTGGCCAACCTCACGGCGACGCATCAGCGCCATCCGGCGGTGCACCATGTCACGGCGCGGTTCGAGCCTGGCAGCCTGACGGCCATCGTCGGCCCCAATGGCGCCGGCAAGACCACCCTGCTGCGCAGCATCGCCGGCCTCCACCGCATCGATTCCGGGCGGGTCGCGATCAGCGGCGCCAGCCCGCGCCTGGCCCTGCTGCCGCAGCAATCCGGCATGGACCGCGCCTTTCCGATCCTATGCCTCGATGTCGTGATGCAGGGGATGTGGTCGAAGCTCGGCGCTTTCCGCTCTGCCAGCGCCGGGGACCGCGACCGCGCGCAAGCGGCGCTGGAGGCGGTGGGGCTTGGCGGCTTTGCCCGCCGCCCGGTCGGCGCCATGTCGGCCGGCCAATTCCAGCGCCTGCTCTTCGCGCGCCTGCTGGTGCAGGACGCCGACCTGATCCTGCTGGATGAGCCCTTCAACGCCGTCGATGCCCGCACGGCTTCCGACCTGCTCGGCGTCGTCCGCCGCTGGCACGGGGAAGGCCGCACCGTCATGGCCGTGCTGCACGACATGGATCTGGTGCGGGAGGAATTCCCGCATTGCCTGCTGCTGGCCCGCGAATGCGTGGCCAGCGGGCCGACGGCGGAAGTGCTCTCCGCCGCCAACCGCCTGAAGGCCCGCATGATGGCCGAGGCCTGGGACGAGACCGCCCCCGCCTGCGCCGCCTGACGCCGTGGACGCCCTCCTCGGCCCCTTCGTCGAATTCGGCTTCATGCGCCGGGCGCTGGTGGGCTGCCTGGCGCTTTCCGTCGCCGCGCCCCTGCTGGGCGTCTTCCTCATGCTCCGGCGCACCAGCCTGACGGCGGAGGTGCTGGCCCATGGCGTGACGCCAGGCATTGCCGCGGGCTTCCTGATCGCCGGCCTTTCCGTCCCTGCCATGTCGATCGGCGGGCTGGTGGCGGGGCTTGTGGTGGCGGTCGGCGCCGGCGCCCTGTCCCGCGCCACCGGGGGGCGGGAGGATGCGGCGCTGACGGCGCTCTACCTCATCGCCCTTGCGCTCGGCGTCACGCTGGTGTCGCTGCGGGGCGATACCGGGGACCTGACGCATCTGCTCTTCGGCCAGGTGCTGGGGGTGGACGATCCGGCGCTGCTGCTGATGGCGGGTGTCGCGACGCTGACCCTGCCGGTGCTGGCGCTGGGGTGGCGGCCGCTCGCCCTGGAATGCTTCGACCCCGGTTTCGCCCAGGCCGAGGGCGCGCAAGGTGGCGCCTGGCACATGGCTTTCCTGGGGCTCGTGGTGCTGAACGTGCTGGCCGCCTTCCAGGCGATGGGCACGCTGATGGCGGTGGGGCTGATGATGCTGCCCGCCGTGGCGGCGCGGCACTGGTCGCGGGAATTGTCGGGCCTGGCCTATGCCGCGGTCGGGCTGGCGACCGCTTCCAGCATCGCCGGGCTGCTGGCCAGCTACCACCTGGACCTGCCTTCCGGCCCCGCCATCGTGCTGTCGGCGGGTCTGCTCTGGATCGTCTCCGTGGTCGCGGGGCCGGTGGATGGGCTGCTGGCCCGCTGGCTGCGCCGGCCTCACCTGGCCGGCTGAGTGACCGTTTGAGAACACTGGCGGGTCGGTTTCGCTGGGCTTTTCCGCCCTTGGTTCGTCGCCGGACTTGCCGATGCGACCAGCATCGGCCGCGTCCGGCTCCTGCCAAGGACGAAAAACCCCTCGCGAACCCTCAGCCACCAGCATTCTCAAACGGTCACTGAGGCGCCGCGCTACCCCTTGGCGGCCTTTTTCGCCGCCGCCGTCACCCGGTCCACCACGCCCAGCACCAGCACGCCCGCCAGGAACATGGCGTGGATGGCCAGCCCCCAGGTCACGGCGCGGTCGTCGTAGTTGCCGATCTCCATGAAGATCTGCAGCAGGTGGATGGAGGAGATCGCGACCAGCGCCGTCGCCAGCTTCAGCTTCAGGTTCCCCTGGTCCACCGCCGCCAGCCAGCCCGCTTCCTGATCCCCATCCTTGGGCGTGAGGCGGGAGACGAGGTTGTCGTAGGAGGAGATGGCCACCATCACGACCAGCGAGGCGACCAGCGCCGAATCGACGAGGTGCAGCAGGTCGAGCAGCGTCTGGTTGTCCGCCACATCGCCGACGCTGGTGGCGAACTTCCACAGCTTCTTCAGGAAGCCCAGCGCGTAGATCGCCAGCGCCACCAGGATGCCGCCGAAAAACACCACCAGCAGGTAGCGGCTGGCGATCATGGCCTTGTCGATCAGTGTCTGCATGTCAGGCTCCGGGTCGCGCGCCATGTGGCGTCCGGCCCGGGTCTTTGAAAGATTGGCGCCGCGAATCATTGCAGGAGACAGCCATGACCATCCGCCGGATCGCCGAGGAGCAGCGCCTGTCGGGCGCGGTGCTGGGGGGCGGCCTCCTCTGGCTGGCCGGCCAGGTGGCCGATGACCCGACGCTGGATGCCGAAGGCCAGACGGCCGACATCCTGGCCCAGATCGACGCCCTGCTGGCCGAAGCCGGCACCGACAAGCGCGCGCTGGTCTCCGTCACCATCGTGCTGGCCGATATCCGGGACGCGCCGGCGATGAACCGCGCCTGGGATGCCTGGCTCGACCCCACCGCCAAGCCGGCCCGCATGACGATCGAGGCCGCGCTGGTCGATCCCCGCTGGAAGGTCGAGATCACGGGCGTGGCCCTCGCCCCGTGAACCCGCTGCCGCCACGCCGCCTGCTGCGCGCCTGGGCGCGGTCCGTCGGCTTCACCGTCGCGCTGTCCCTGCTGGTGGCGCTCGGCGTGGGGGATGAGGGGCTGGTGCTCTCGGCCGTGGTGCTGGGCGTGGCGGCCTTCGGGCTCGGGCTGCTCTACCGCCTCTTCCCGCGTGGGCTGCACTTCGCCTTCGGCACGGCGACGGGGCTTGCGCTCTACGCCACGCTCTTCGTCGTGCTGGGGCGGGCGCAGTTCCCGCATGCCGCGGACTGGTCCCGGCCGGTCGCCTTCCTGCTGCCGGTCCTGGCCTTCCTCGGCACCGTCTTCTGGCGGCGGCGCGAACTGGCGGAGGTCGCGGAGAAGCAGGAGGCCGAGAGCCTGGACCTGCTGCCCTATGCCGCGCGCTGGCTGGCCGGGGTCTCGGCCATCGGCGTGGTCTGCTTCGCCCTGCCGGTGAACCGGCTGGAGGCCGGCGCGCAGGCCCTGGCGCTGATCGGCGCCATGGCGGCCATCGGCGGCGTCGTCGCCTTCTCCGTCAAGGACGTGGTCCGCCTGCTGGTCGATGTGGCGCTGATCATGGAGGAACTGGGCAGCCGCGCCCGCCACCTCGCGGTGCCCATCGTCGCCTTCCTGCTGATGTATGCGCTGCTGGTCATCGGCTTCGGCGCCACCTACCGCCTGGCGGATGGCATGAGCCACCACGCGCTGTTCATGGGGCCGGATGGCCCGATCCGGCTCAGCTATTCGGATGCGCTGCACTTCTCCATCGCGACGCTGTCCACCGTCGGCTACGGCGACATCCGCCCCTCCGACGACGGGGCGCGCGTGCTGGCGAGCCTGGAGGTACTGGCGGGCCAGTTGCTGCTGCTGTTCGGCTTCGCCGAGATCATGCGCAGCCGGCGCCTGCGGAGCGAGGCTTCCACCGGCCGGGTCAGGCCCGCGCATGCCCACCAGGACCCGCATGTGGACCCGGACCGGGCCTCCGGGCATTCTCCGCCGCCGCCCGGCTGAAGCCCCCGAGCGTGTGGCCGATCGCGCCACCGCAGTGCCGACACGGGCGGGCCGTGGGGCTGCCTTAATTCAGGGTCATTCCTGATGCCGACCGAGGAGTGGACATGCGTATCCTGCTGACGGGTGGCCTGGGGTTCATCGGCTCCGCCGTGGTCCGCCGCCTGATCGCCACCACCGACCATGTGGTGGTCAATGTGGACAAGGAGACCTATGCGGCGAGCCACGAGGCGCTGGACCAGGCGCGCGGACACGCAAGGCATGTCCATCTGAAGGCCGATATCTGCGACCCCGCCGCCATGGCCGCCGCCTTCGCGGAATGGCAGCCGGAGGTGGTGATGCACCTGGCGGCCGAGAGCCATGTGGACCGCTCCATCGACGGCCCGGCCGAGTTCATCCGCACCAATGTCGTCGGCACCCAGGTGCTGCTGGAAGCCGCGCGGGCCTATTGGGCCGGCCTCGACGCCCCCCGCAAGGCGGCCTTCCGCTTCCACCACATCTCGACCGACGAGGTCTTCGGGTCGCTGGAATCGAAGGACGACAAGCCTTTCGACGAGCACACGCCCTATGACCCGCGCAGCCCCTATAGCGCTTCGAAGGCGGCCTCCGACCATCTGGTGAGGGCCTGGCACCACACCTATGGCTTCCCCGCCTTCGTCTCCAACACCACGAACAACTACGGCCCCTGGCAATTTCCGGAGAAGCTGATCCCGCTGGTCAGCCTCAATGCGCTGGAGGGCAAGCCGCTGCCCGTCTATGGCGACGGTGCCAATATCCGCGACTGGATCCATGTCGAGGACCATGCGGAGGCGCTGGTGCTGGCCGCGCTGCAGGCCGGCAAGCCCGGCGGCACCTACTGCATCGGGCCGCGGCAGGAACGCAGCAACCTCCAGGTCGTGAAGGCCATCTGCGCCGTGCTCGATCGGCTGCGGCCCGACCCCGCCGGGCCGCGGGAGCGGCTGATCACCTTCGTGAAGGACCGCCCGGGCCACGACTTCCGCTATGCCATGGACCCGACCAGTGCCGAGACGGCGCTGGGTTGGCGTGCGAAACATGATTTCGAGAGCGGGCTGGAACACACCTTGCGCTGGTACCTCGACCATGAGGATTGGTGGGGGCCGATCCGGGCGCGGCGCTATGCCGGGCAGCGGCTTGGCGGTGTCAACACGGCGGCTTGATCGTCGCCTGCGGAACGACGGCGGAGGGGAACGACTTCGGTGGCCATGGACAATTGGCGCGGCAAGCGGGTTCTGGTGACGGGTGGGGCGGGGTTCCTGGGCAGTGGCCTCTGCCATGCACTGGCGGCGCAGGGCGCAAGGGTGGTGGCGCTGGACGCCATGGTGCCGGATGGCGGCGCCAATGCCCTGAACCTCGAGGGCAGCAACGTCATGCTGGTGCGCGGCGACATCCGCGATGCGGAGCTGCACAGCCTCTGCCAGGGCATCGACGTGCTGTTCAACATGGCCGCCCAGACCAGCCATATGGGCGGGCAGAAGGACCCCGTCTCCGACATCGCCATCAATGCCGTGGCGCAGGTGCGCCTGATCGGCATCATGCGCGAAGTCGCCCCCAAGGCGATCGTCGTCCACGCCTCCACGCGCCAGTTCTACGGCCGGCCGCAATACATCCCGGTGGATGAGAAGCACACGGTCAACCCGCCGGATTCCAACGGCGTCTCCAAATGGGCTGGGGAGCAGTACTGGCTGCTGGAGAACCGGGTGCATGGGCGCCCGGTGGTCTCGCTCCGCCTGACCAACTGCTACGGCCCGCGGCTGCGCATCAAGGATGCGCGGCAGACCTTCCTCGGCATCTGGATCCGCCGGGTGCTGGAAGGGGAGGCCTTCGAGGTCTGGGGGGGCGAGCAGCTGCGCGACCTCACCTACCTCGACGACGTCACCGATGCCTTCCTGCGCGCCGCGCAGCATGCGACGGAGCCGCAGGTGAATGGCCATGTCTTCAACATCGGCGGCCCGCCACCCCTCTCGCTGAAGGATCTGGCGGATCGCCTGGTCGCGGCGAATGGCGGCAAGGGCAGCTACGTGATGAAGGAATTCCCGGCCGACCGCGCGCAGATCGACATCGGCAGCTACGCCGCCGATGACCGCGCCTTCCGCGCCGCCACCGGCTGGTGGCCGCGGGTGGATGTGGATGAGGGCCTGCGCCGCTCGCTCGACTGGTACCGCCCACGCCTTGACGAATACGTCGCCTGAGGGAGGCAGACAGCACCATGAACGCCACCACCATCACCGTCCCGCAGGCCGATCCCGGCGCCGGCTATCGCGCCCACAAGGAGGAGATCGACGCCGCCGCGCTGCGCGCGCTCGGCTCCGGCTGGTACATCCTCGGCAAGGAAGGCGAGGCCTTCGAGCGTGAATACGCCGCCTGGCAGGGCCAGAAGCGCGCGGTCGGCTGTGCCAATGGCACGGATGCGCTGGCGCTGACCTTGCGCGGCATGGGCATCGGCCCGGGCTGCACCGTCGTCACCGTCTCCCACACCGCGGTCGCGACTGTGGCAGCGATCGAGATGACGGGAGCGACGCCGCTCCTGGTCGATATCGACCCTGACACCTTCACCATGGACCCGGATGAGCTGGTCGCGGTGCTGGACGACCCGCCGCCAGGCCTGCCGCCGATCCGCGCCATCATCCCGGTGCATCTCTACGGTCAGGCCTGCGACCTCGACCCCATGCTGGCCGCCTGCAAGGCGCATGGTGTGCAGGTGATCGAGGATTGCAGCCAGGCCCATGGCGCGACCCTGACCGGCCGCAAGGTCGGAACGATGGGCGATGCCGCCTGCTTCTCCCTCTACCCCACCAAGAACCTCGGCGCGCTCGGCGATGGCGGCGTGCTGACCACGGATGACGAGGCGCTGGCCGACCGCATCGGCGCCATCCGGCAGTACGGGTGGAAGGAGCGCTACATCAGCGACGGTGTGGGCGTGAACAGCCGGCTGGACGAGATCCAGGCCGCCATCCTGCGCGTGAAGCTCAACTACCTCGATGCCGGCAATGCCCGCCGCCAGGCGATTGCGGCGGCCTATGACGAGGCGCTGGCCGGCACGCGCTACGCCGCGCCGGCGCGGCGTGAGGGATCGGGCCACGTCTTCCACCAGTATGTGCTCCGCGTGCCGGAACGCGCGGCGCTGATGGCGCGGCTGCGGGCGGAAGGGGTGGCGACCGCCATCCACTACCCGTCCCCCGTCCATCTCCAGCCCGCCTATCGCGGCCGCACGCCCTTGGGCCCGGCCGGCTGCGCGGAAACGGCACGGGCGGCGGCGGAGGTGATGAGCCTGCCCATGTTCCCGGAACTCACCGATGCCCAGGTCGGGCATGTTTGCACGGTGCTCCGGGGGCTGTAGCAATCGGGATCACCGAACCACCGGGGATCCCAGGAAATGACGACGAAGACCGCCCTCATCACCGGCGCGGGCCGCAACATCGGCCGCGCCATCGCCCTCGGCCTCGCGGAGGATGGGTTCAACATCGTCGTCAACGGCTCCTCCGACCGCGCGGCTGCCGAGGGCGTGGCGGCGGAGGTCCGAACGAAGGGCGTCCAGGCGCTGGTCGCCATGGGCGATGTCGGCAAGCCCGAGGATTGCCAGCGGATCGCCGCGGAGGCGATTGCCGCCTTCGGCGCGGTGGACGTGCTGGTGAACAACGCCGCGCTCCGCCCCCAGCACAAGTTCCTGGAACTCACCCCGGAGGCGTTCCGCCGGGTGATGGCGGTGGACCTGGAAGGCGCCATCTGGCTGTCCCAGGCCTGCATCCCGGGGATGCTGGAACGCGGCTGGGGCCGCATCGTGAACTTCACCGGCATGAACGCCATCCACGGCTATGCCGGCCGCGCGCCCGTCTCCGTCGCCAAGCACGGCCTCTGGGGCCTGACCAAGTCGCTCGGCAAGGAATTCGGGCCGAAGGGCATCACCGTGAATGCCATCTCCCCCGGCCCGATCGAGGCCGATGACGATCAGCCCGGCGTGCAGACCCACCGCCATGGCTATGTCGCCAAGGTCCCGGTCGGGCGCATGGGCAAGCCTGCGGAAGTCGCGGCGGTGGTGCGGATGCTCGCCAGCCCAGGCGGCGCCTATGTGAACGGCCAGATGCTGGCGGTGAATGGTGGGGCCGAAACCTGATCACCGCGCTCGCCTCGCGACGTTGCGTCAAGATTTTGGACACAGCCTCACGCCAAAATGAAGCTAGGATGCGGTCGCTAAGGGCCTGCGGGCAGGTTGACGGCCGCTCTGCCCCTGGCACTGCCGGCCTGGGCGGTTGGGGGGCATGGACGCGACGCAGGATGAGCCGGGGCGCCTGAGAAAGCCGGAAGCGCGCCGCTTCCGGTTTTTCCGTCTTGTCGCGTCCCGGCCCTGGCGGCTCCGAACGCTGGGCATCCTGGCCGGCGTCATGCTGGCGATCGGCTTCCTCTCGCTGTTTGTCGTGCTCGGGGAGCGGGAGCGCCGGTCCGCCATGGAGGAAGCGCGGCGGGACGTGACCGGCGTGCTGGCCAGCGTGGTCGACCAGCTCACCCGGGCGCTGGAAACCACGGATATCCTGCTGATCGAGATGGTCCGCGGGATCGAACAGCGCGGGCAGCCCTGGGAGATCGACCGCGTCGGCATGCGCCTCGCGCAGCTGCCGCATCTGCGCGCGGCCGTCGTGGTGGATGCGCGAGGGCGCATCGTCTTCTCGACGGAGGAGGCCCTGCTCGACACCTCGCTGGCGGATCGAGGCTGGCTGGAGGCGCCGCCCGGCGGGGCGTCCCAGCTCGTCATCGGCAGTCCGGAGGCCGGTCGCTTCTTCGGCCGGCGCGGGGTCACCATCGAACAGGCCAGGCGGTGGAGCATTCCGCTGCTGCGACCCATCCTCGACCCGAACGGGCTGCCGGGCGGTTTCGTCATCGCCCTCATGAACCCGGAATACCTGACCGCCATCGGCCAGCGCGCGTCGGAGGCCTTCAAGGTCGATGTCCGCTTCCACCGCCTGGATTCCGTGCTGCTGGCGCGGTCCGATGGGGCGGTGCAGGGCATCGGCATCGCCAATCCCGCCGCCTGGCTGTTCCGGGACTTCCTGCCACGCCTCGATGCCGGGCTGCAGGAGGAGGAGGACAGCAGCGGCAGCCCCGCCACCGCCGCCTTCGGGGTCACCGCCACGGGCATGATGGTGGTGGAGGTGTCGCGGACGCGGGAGCAGATCCTGCGCCCGGTCCTGCGCCATCGCTGGGAACTCGGCCTCGGCATCGGGATCCTGGCCTTCGCGACCCTGGCCTGCCTGGTGATCGTCATCCGCTTCACCCGGCTGGCCCAGGCGCAGCAGGATGCCGCGCGGGCGGCGGAGGAGCGGCACCAGATGGCGGCGCGGGAGACGGCGCTGCTGCGATCCAGCCGGGCGGAGACGGCGCGGCTGCTGGATGGCGTGCCGACCCTGATGTTCCAGGTGGAGCTGTGGCCCGGCGCGCCACCCCGCTACCGCCGCATCGGCGGCAATGTGGAGGCGGTGACGGGCTGGCCGGCCGAGGTGATCGAGGCGCCCGGCGGCTGGGCCGCGCTGCGCGCACCGGACCCCGATGGCTTCGAGGAATTCATGGATGGCGTCGCCCGCAGCGGTCGCGCGGAACGCGAGTTCCGCCTGCGCCAGCCCGATGGCAGCGGCCGGTGGCTGCGCACCGTCGCGGCGGTGACCGAACGCCGCGCCGATGGCGGCGTGGAGATCGTGGGCTACACCGCGGATGTCAGCGCGGAGCGCGAACGCGCGGGCCAGCTGGCCGCGGCCGGGCGCCTCGCCTCGCTGGGGGAGATGGCGACGGGCCTGGCGCATGAACTCCGCCAGCCCCTGACGATCATGTCGCTGGCTGCGCAGAACCTGCAGAAGGCGCTGGATTCGGGCCGGCTGTCGGCGGCGCGGCAGCGGATCGAGCGCATCGTCGAGCAGTCGGCCCGCGCCGGCAACATCATCGAGCATCTCCGCCGCTTCGCCCGCGGATCGGACGAGGCCGCGCCGCCGGAGCCGCTGGCGCTGGAGGCGGCGGTGGAAGGGGCGATGACGCTGGTCGGCGGGTCGCTGCGCGATGCGGAGGTCGGCGTGACGCTGGAACTCGGCGCCGTGCCGCCGATGGTGATGGGCCACATGGTGGCGCTGGAGCAGGTGCTGGTGAACCTGCTGATGAATGCCTGCCACGCGATGGAGACCCTGCCGCCGGGCCAGCCGCGGCGGATCACCATCGCGCTGGGCGAGGCGCCGCCGCAGGGGCGCGTCGAACTGGTGCTGCGCGATACCGGCGGGGGCATCGCGCCCAAGGTCCTGGCCCGCATCTTCGAACCCTTCGTCACCACCAAGGGCGTGGACAAGGGCACCGGGCTCGGCCTGTCCATCTGCCACGGCCTGGTGAAGGCCATGGGCGGCACCATCGCCGCGCGGAACGAGGGGGAGGGCGCGGTCTTCACCATCACCCTGACCCGGGCGGCGGAGACGGTTCAGCCGCCGCGGGAGGAGGCGCGGCCCGCCTTCCAGGCCATCGCGGGATCCAGGGGGTAGATCGGCCGCGGCACCTCCCGCCACGGCACGCGCGTCAGCACCACCGTGGTCAGGCCGGGCACATCGACCTCGACGATGCGGTCCGGCGTCCAGATGTCGTCGAAGCCCGCGCGGAAATGCCCGCGCGACTTCACCACCAGCGACCGCACGGCGCGGAGATCGACGCCGAGCGATTCCACCATGCGCGGTTCCGCCAGCTGCCGGCGGTTGGTGACGACGGCGACGCGGACGCCGCCAATGCGCAGCAGCGCCGTCCGGCCGGTGGAGACGCTGCGGCCCCGGTAGATGCCGCGGCGGCCGACGACCTCGCCTTCCGTCAGCGCCTCCACCACCGCCTCGGCCTCGAAGGGCTTCGAGAAGATGTTGGTCTCGTCCCGGTTGAAGCGGGCGGTGAAGCGGGCACCCACGCCCAGCGCATGCGCTTCCGCCGCCAGCGCCGGGTCGTTGTGGATGCCGAAGACCGCGCCCTCCACGCCGGCGTGCACGAAGGATTCCAGGATGAAGGCGGTGTTGCCGCGCCCGCCGCCGCCGGGATTGTCGGCGACATCGGCGAAGAGGAGGGAGGGCGCGGCGGGATCGCGCCCGGCGGCCAGCGCCATCGCGGTCGCGTCCTCCAGGCTGGTCAGGTTGGTGATCCAGCGCTCCCGCGTGGACCAGATCCAGTCGCCGATCTCCTCCGCCACCTGCCGCGCGCGATCGCCATCGGTGCGCGTGGTGACGATGACCGAAAGCCCGTTCTTCGGCGTGTCGCCGAGCGAGAAGCCCGACGAGATGGAGACGTTCAGCACCTCATGGTCGAGGTAGCGCTGGCCATGGGCGATGGCATCCGCATAGGGCCCCGCGGCGGTGTTCTGGCTGGTGGCGGGCGGGATGAAGGGCAGCTTCACGAAGGCGCTGCGCGGCCGCATGCCGCCCAGCATGGCGCGCATCACGGCCGCGCATTCGGCGCCGCGCTCCGCCTGGTCCACATGCGGGTTGGTGACATAGGCGGCCAGCATGTCGGCGGCCTCCACCATCGACCAGGCGACATTGGCGTGCAGGTCGAGCGTGCCGAGGATGGGCACATCGGGCCCGACGATGGCGCGGACGCGCCTCAGCAGCGTGCCATCGGGGTCGCGGTCCACCGTCGCCGTCGCGGCGCCATGCAGCGCGAGGAAGACGCCATCGAGCGGCATGGCCGCCCGCAGCGCCGCCTCCATCCGCGCCACGACGTCGTCGAAGACCTCCTGGTCCATGGGGCCGGAAGCGCCGGCCGTCGCGGCGATGGTGAAGACCGGCTGCCAGGGCCGGCCCGCATCCATGGCGCGCATGAAGCCGGAAAGCCCCGCCGGCGCGCGCGGCGCGGGCTTCGCCAAATCCGCCGCCAGCGCCTCGCCTTCCAGCCAGCAGGCGGCTTCGAACTCCGCCCGCGTCGCGACCGGCGCGTGCCCGTTGCTCTCCAGCATGAAGCCGCCGAGGGCGATGCGTGGTCCGGCCATGATGCGTTCCCCTGAAGCGCGCGAAGCCTATGGCCGGGGCGCTGGCGCGTCCATGCGGGGCCGGGCAGGATGCAGGCGGGGCGACGGGAGGCCCGATCCATGAAGAAGACGATGATCGCCGCCGCGATGCTGGCGCTGGGCGCGGGCGCCGCGGCCGCGCAGAACCTGACCATCGCGACCAGCCTGTCGCTCAACACGATGGACCCGCATTTCTTCAACGGTTTCCCCGCGGGCTCCGCGCACCCCCAGATCTGGGACGGGCTGACGGAGATCGACGAGAAGCTGCAGGTCAGGCCGGCGCTCGCCACCGCCTGGCGGCTGATCGACGCCAATACCTGGGAATTCGACCTCCGCCCCGGCGTGCGCTTCCATGACGGCACGCCCTTCACCGCCGCCGACATCACCGCGACCTTCGCCCGCGTGCCCAACGTGCCGAACAGCCCGGCGCTGTTCACCAGCTTCATCCGGGCGGTGAAGGAGGTGGTGGTGGTGAACGACACCACCATCCGCATCACGACCTCGACGCCCACGGCCACGCTGCCGGGCGACCTGGCGCGGGTGCTGCTGCTCTCCGCGCGGGACGCCGGCCAGACGACGAGCGACTTCAATGCGGGGCGCGTCAACGGCACCGGCCCCTACCGCTTCGCCGGCTATGTGAACAGCGAGAGCCTGTCCCTGACCCGCAGCGACACGCATTGGGGCCCGCGCGCCGCCTGGGGCAACGTCACCATCCGCACCATCGCGCGCGATCCCTCCCGCGTCGCGGCGCTGCTGGCGGGCGACGTGGATGCGATCGACCAGGTGCCTACGGGCGACAAGGCGCGCATCGCCGCCGATCCGCGCTTCCGCCTGTTCAGCGGCCCGGCGGCCGTCGTGCACTACATCGCGCTCGACAGCGCGCGGCCCGAAAGCCCCTTCGTGCAGGGGCGGGACGGAACGCCGGTCCGCAATCCGCTGATGGATGTGCGCGTGCGCCAGGCGCTGTCGATGGCCATCGACCGCAACGCCATCGTGACGCGGTTGATGGAGGGCAGCGCCACCGCCGCCAGCCAGTTCCTGCCCAGCACCATCGACGGCACCAGCCCCAACCTCCGCCCCACCCCCTTCGACCCCGCCCGCGCCCGCGCGCTGCTGACGGAGGCCGGCTTCCCCCAGGGTTTCCGCCTGACCCTGCACGCGACGACGGACCGCTACCCGAAGGATGAGCAGATCGCCCAGGCGATCGCGCAGATGTGGAACCGCGCCGGCATCCAGGCCAGCGTCAACGGCGTCGCCGGCCAGGTCTTCTTCACGGAGGCGACGCGGCAGGCCTATTCCGCCTTCATCGCGCAATACGGCACCAACGAGGCCGGCGAGGGCCCGCGCGCCGTGGTTCACAGCTTCGAAGCCGGGCGCGGCTACGGCAATGCCAACCGCACGCGCTATTCGAACCCACAGGTCGATGCGCTGATCCAGGAGGCGATGGCGGAGATCGACCCGGATCGCCGCCGCACGAAGCTGCACGCGGCGATCGATGCGGCCTTCACCGATGTGGCGCTGATCCCGATCTTCCATCCCTCCTGGGATTTCGCCGCGAAGCGCGGCATCACCATCACCAGCCGGCCGGAGCGCCGCTTCAACGCGCTGATGATGCGGCCGGACTAGGCTTGGGCCCTGACTAGGCTTGGGCCAGGCGCCGGTTCGCGGCCTCGAACAGCCCGACATTCTTCACGACGTCATAGGGCTGTTCGGTCAGCGTCTCCGGCTCCCACTCGCTGCGCTCCGCGGCGAAGAAGTCGCCGAGATAGACATGGATCGCCCCCGTCAGCTTGTTCAGCGGGTTGGTGACGGAATGGATGATGTCGCGGCCCATCGGCACGCATTCCCGCGCGCCGAGGGACTTCGCGCCGGCGGCTTCGATGCGGGGGCCGTCCTCGGTCTCGATCCGCCGCCAGTAGATGTTGTCCTCCCGCCCCGAATAGAGGCCGATCACGGCCTCCATGCGGTGGTTGTGCGGCATGATGGTCATGCCCGGGCCCCAGGCCAGGTTCAGCACCGTCAGCCCCGGGCGATGCAGCAGCTTCGTCACGCCGGCGCGCTGGGGTTCGCCGAGCCGGGCCATCAGTGCCTCGGGATCGGCGACGGCGCGGGCCACCACCTCCCGCAGCGCGCGGGGATGCCCGGCCTCCGCCGCGTCGCTGCAATCCGCCAGGAAACGATCGAGATCGAAGGGCATGGCAGCCTCCCTGAAGCCAGGCGCATGGTTGCGACAGGGCGCCAGTCCGGCAACGAAAAAAAGCGCAACGATTCGGCGTCCCCCACGCGGCCCTGCCTGAATGCGCGGCGGTTTCGTCGGTGCGGCACCTCGCGGCCCGATTTCGCGCTGGCGCCAGCTTGCTTCGCAGGTGCAGCATCACCCCATGCCCGACGTTCCAGCCCCCGCTTCCGACACCGTCGCCGACACCCTGGCCGAGCTGCTGGCACGGCTGAAGGAGGCGCGCGAGGCCGCCGCCACCGATCCCTTCGGCGATCCCGTGCTGCTCATGGCGCTGGCCATCAGCCGGCGGCTGGATGACGGGCGGTTGGATGCGCCGGCCATCGCCGCGCTGATCGGCCGGATCGCGGATGACGCGGCGGCGGAGCGCGCGCAGCGGCTTGCTGCCTATGTCGGCATCGGCCGGGCAGGCGGGCTGGAGGCGCTGGCGGCGCGGCTGGTGCGGCCCGACCCCGATGACAGCCCCGTCCCCTTCGCCGCCTATCGCGAAGCCGTGGAGCGCCCGCGCTTCGCCGCCGTCTTCACGGCGCATCCGACCTTCTCCCTGCCGCCCGGCACCAATGCCGCCGTGGCCGCCGCAGCCTCCGGCGGCACCATGCCGCGCGGGCTCGCCCATCGCCCCACCGCGCCGACACTCACGGAGGAATTCGTCCAGGCCGCCGCCGCCATCGCGCGTGGGCGAGATGCGCTGGACGAATTGGCGGCGGCGCTGCTGCTGGCCGCGCAGGGCGTCTGGGGCGACCGCTGGCAGCAATTGCGGCCGGCGCCCGTGCTGCTCTCGACCTGGGTCGGCTACGACACGGATGGGCGCACCGATATCGGCTGGTGGGACACGATCGGCCTGCGGCTGACCATGAAGCGGCTGCAACTGCAGCGCCTGGGCGCGCAGCTTGCGCCGCTCGGCGATTGCGCGGCACCGCTTGCCGCCCGCGTCGCGCTGGCGGAGGAAGCGGTTGCCGCGCAGCTGGAGGCGCTGCCGGGCGGGCCGAAGCCCGATGAGGTGCAGGCCTTCGCCGCCGTCCTGGTAGGACGGCGCGACGATGCGCTGGTCGACCCCGCGCCCCTCCTCGCGCTGTTCCCGGCCGCCATGGCTGCGGCGCCGGATGACGCCACGCGCATGAAGCTTGCCGTGGCGCGGGCGGGGCTGGCGGCGCATGGGCTGGCGCTGGCGCATACGCATACGCGCCTCAATGCCAGCCAGATCCACAACGCGCTGCGCCAGCGCCTCGGCATCACCGCCGCGCCGGATGACATGGCGAGCCGGCGCGGCCTGCTGGCCCAGATGAACGAGGCGCTGGCCGAGGTGGCGCCGCAGCCCGTCGATTTCGGCGCGCTGCTGGCCGAACAGGCCTCCGCCGCCAAGCTGATGATGACGGTGGCGCAGATCACCAAGCATGTGGATTCCTCCCAGCCCGTGCGCTTCCTGATCGCGGAGACCGAGACGGGCTACACGCTGCTCGGCGCGCTCTGGCTCGCGAAGCGCCTCGGCATCGCGGAGCGCATCGAGATCTCGCCTCTCTTCGAGACGGCGGAGGCGCTGGAGCGTGGCGACCGTGTGGTGGAGGAGGCGCTGCGGAGCCCGCATTTCCGCGACTACCTCCGCGCCCATGGCCGGCTCTGCCTGCAATTCGGCTATTCCGATTCCGGCCGCTATGTCGGCCAGCTCCCGGCCAGCTACCTGGCGGAACGGCTCAAGCTGCGGCTGGCGGACCAGCTGCGGCGCCATGGCCTCGCGGACCTCGAGCTCGTGCTGTTCGACACGCATGGGGAGAGCATCGGCCGGGGCGGGCATCCGGACAGCCTGGCGGATCGCCTCGACTACCTCTCGCCCCCCCAGGCGCGCAGCGCGCTGACCAAGGTCGGGCTCAAGCTGCGGGAGGAGAGCAGCTTCCAGGGCGGCGATGGCTACCTGCTCTTCGGCACGCCGCAACTCGCCGCCGCCACCATCGCCCGCATCGCGGAACACGCCTTCGCGGCGCCCGAGCGCGAGCCCGACCCGATCTATGCGGAAAGCGACTGGGCGGCCGATTTCTTCGCCACCATCCGGCGGGAGATGCAGGCGCTGGTTGAGGACCCGGGCTACGCCGCGCTGCTCGGCGCCTTCGGCCCGGGCCTGCTGGACCGCACGGGATCACGCCCCGCGGCACGGCAATCGGACATGGGCGGGCCCGCCCGCATCACCCATCCGAGCCAGCTCCGCGCCATCCCGAACAACGCCATCCTGCAGCAGATGGGGTGGCTGGCGAATACGCTGCATGGCCTGGGCGCCGCGGCGGCCGCCAACCCGGACGCCTTCGCCGATCTCCGCGCCCGCAGCCCCCGCTTCGCCCGCGCGCTGGCCATGGCGGCGCGGGCGGCGGCGAGTTCCGATATCGGCGTGCTGCGCGCGGCGGTCGATACGCTGGACCCCGGCCCCTGGCTGGACCGCGCCGGCGCCACCCAACGCCCGGGGCGGCGGGAGGAGCTGATGGCGGTGGCGGAGGCGCTGGAGAAGCTGGACCTCTCGGCCGTCGTGGTGCGCATGTTCCGGCGCCTCCAGGCGGACCATTTGGCGCTGCGTGCCGCCTGGCCCGACCTGCCGCGGATGCCGGACCGGCTGGTGCTGCTGCATGCGCTGCGCCTCGCGCTCATCCACCGCATCTGGCTGCTGGCCGTGGCGCTGCCCGAATTCAGCCCGCGCCACGGCGCGACGCGGGAGAGCCTGGTCGCGGGCATCCTGCAGCTCGATGTGGAGCGCGCGCTCAAGCTGCTGGCGGAGGTCTTCCCGGCCAATCCCGACCCCTCATCGGGACTCGACTTCCATGAGCCCGCGCCGGAGCGCACCAGCAATTCCTATGCGGCGGAACACGCGGCGCTGTTCCGGCCCATGGGGCAGCTCTTCGCGCTGGTGCGCGAATGCAGCGCGGCGATCGTGCATGAGGTGGGGGCGTTCGGGTGATCAGAACCCCAGGCACACAGCCTCGGTCGTGACCATCACGCTCTCCTGCCGGAAGCGCTCGCGAAAGGCGGCGATGACGGGGGCGAGGCGGGACTGGGCCGTGGCGGCGTCGCCATCCGGCAGCGCCACCACCAGCACCTTGCTGCGCTGGCGGCTGATGGTGCCGGTGCGGCCGCGCCACTGGCCGGCGCCGTCCAGCACCGTCAGGCCATCGGGGAAGGCTGGTGTCACGACCTGGTCCATGAAGCGCGCCCATTCGGCGTCGGTGACGATCTCCTCGCCGCCCGAGGTCCGGCCGAAATAGGCGCTGGCGAGCGTCGCGGGGCCGAGGCCCTGCGGGCAGGGGGGCTGCGTGGCGCAGCCGGCGAGCAGCAGCAGGGACAGCAGGGCAGGGCGCATGGCGCGGAGCCTACAGCCCCCGCGCCGCCCGGCGAAGCATCAGGAAGCCGCCGAAGCAGATCGCGGCGATGACGGGCAGGGCGACATCGGCCCCCGCATTCAGCAGCAGCGGCGCGAAGAGCACCGGCGCCACCGCCATGGCGAAGGTCACGGGCGCCATCACCTTCCCCGCGACGGTCGCATAGCCATCCGTGCCATGCAGCTCGATCAGCGTCGCCGGGCGCATCACGCTCATCACGCCCGAGGCCAGGCCGTAGCACAGCACGAAGATGGGCACCGTGATGGCGGGGCCGAGCCCGGGCGCCAGCCCATGCCCCAGCACCGGCAGCAGGATGGAGGCCGGCATGGCGAGCAGCGCGATGGAGGCGACCGTCATCGCCCGCAGCTTCGCACCCCCCAGCATGTCGATCAGCCGCGCCGCCACCTGCGCCGGCCCGGTGAGCGATGCCCAGAAGATGGCGCTGCCGCGATCCATGCCCAGCGCCTCCACCACCGCCACCATGTTGGCGAGCAGGGAGGAGCCGACCAGCACCTGCGTCGTCATGGCCGCCGACAGCCAGCGCAGCCGAGTGGGTAGCCGGGGCGCCCGCCCGCGCGGCGCGCGTTCGCGGCTGCCGCGCGGCACCAGCCAGGCATGCAGGGGCAGCGCGATCAGCAGGTGGGTTGCCGCCGCGCCCAGCACCGCGACACGCCAGCCCCACTGCGCCTCCGCCCAGGAGAGGGAGGGCCAGGCGACGGCAGCCGAGAGGCCGGAGATGGCGGCGAGTGCCGCGATGCGCCGCCGCGCGCCCTCCGCCCCCAGCGTCGCCAGCGCGGCGTTGCTCGCCTCCGACAGGGTCATCGCCGCGGCGAGGCCGAGCAGCAGGCAGGCCAGCAGCCCGACCAGTAGGCCCGGCGCTGCCGCCAGCACGACCAGCCCCGCGGCATAGAAGGCCGACCCCGCCACCATGACCGCGCGCGGCCCGCGCCGGTCGATCAGCCGCCCGACGGGCGGCGCCAGCAGCCCGGCCAGGCCCAGCTGGATGGCGACGATCATGAAGCTGGTGCCCGCGGGCAGGCCGAGGTCGCGCTCGATCGCCGGCCCCAGTACGCCCGGCACGAAATAGCCCGTGCCCCAGCCCAGGATCAACGAGACGCCGAGCGCCGCGACGACGGCCCAGCCCGGCGGGGACGCAGTCCCTCGCCCCGGCGGGGACGCAGTCCCTCGCCCCGGCGTTGGCGTGTTCAAGCCGTGGTGGCGAGCAGCAGCACACCCGCGGAGATCAGCCCGATCGCCGCCAGCTTCTGCGCGCCCAGGCTCTCCCCGAACACCGCCCAGCCGATCACGGCGATGACGACATAGCTCGCCGCCGTGCAGGGCAGCGCCACGCTCATCGGGATCTTCCGCAGCGCGATGATGTAGAGCAGCGCCGCGCCGCCATAGGCGCCGAGCCCGATGATGGTCTGCCAGCGGAAGAGCTGGTCGATGAAGCCTGTCTCCGCCGCGACGGAGCCGGAGGCCCCCGCCTTCAGCAGCACCTGGCCGATCAGGGAGGTGGAGATCGCCGCGGCCAGCGTGATCCAGGCACTCAGCATCGGGGCTGTCCCTTCAGGCGGCGCGTCACGACACCGCGCGCACCCGGTTGGCATCCGCGGCCGGCGCCTCGGCCTCGGCCGTCGCAGCGGCGGGCAGCACCTCCCGCACCACGCCCTGCGGCTTGCCGTTGGCGGAGAGGAAGGCGCGGCCGACATATTCGCCGAGCACGCCAAGGATCAGGAACTGCACGCCGGAGACCAGCAGCACCACCGTCATCATGGAGGCCCAGCCCGAGGGGGTCTCCCCGCTCAGCCCCTCGAAGATCACGATGGCGGCGGCCAGCAGGCCGAGCAGGCCCATCGCGGCGCCGGCCAGGATCGCCATGCGCAGCGGCAGGACGGAGAAGTTGGTGGCGAGGTTCAGCCACAGCAGGACCAGGCGCTTCAGCGTGTAGTTGCTGCGCCCTTCGGCGCGCGGCAGGTGCTTCACCTCGATGCTGTCGAGCCGCTGCGTCACCTGCATGAGCAGCCCGTCCACATAGGGGTAGGGGCCGCTGTACTTCGTGACCTCCCGGACGGCCAGCGCCGACATGCAGCGGAAGGAGGAGAGGTAGAGGCCCTTCGGCTTGTCCAGCAGCAGGTCCGCCACGCCATTGGCGAAGCGGCTGCCGAGGTTGCGCCAGCCCTCATGCTCCTTCTTCGCGTAGCGCGTATAGACCACGTCCCAGCCGCCGAGCCGCGCATGGTCATAGAGGCGGATGACCTCCTCCGGCGGGTTCTGGAGGTCGTCATCCATGGTGATGACATAGGCGCCGCGGGCGTGGCGGAGGCCGGACATGACCGCGTTGTGCTCGCCGAAGTTGCGGGCGTGCTCGATATAGGTGATCGGCACGGTCGCCGTGCGCTGCAGCTTGCGGCAGACCTCCCCGGAATTGTCGGGGCTGCCGTCATTCACCAGCACGATCTCGATCCCGCCGGCGGGGCGGAGCGCGGACAGCGCCTCCACCAGCGCGCCCACGGTGGTGGCGCCGCGATAGACCGGCACCACGATGGAAAGGCCGACCGGGCGGCCCATCAGCTCAGTCATGTCAGCGGTCTCCATCACGGGCGCGTGGCGATGACGAGCACGGAGCCGCCGGCGGGCATGGGAATGCCGGCCAGGCCGATCCGCCGCTCCGTCTCCGCGACGGCGTGCAGGGTTCGATCGATCCAGGGGGGGAAGTGGGTGACGTCGCTCGGCGCATCGGGCTTGCGGTGCAGGACTTTGCGCTGAAGGGTCATGAGAGGCAGGAGAAGCCCGTTCCAGTACCGCGATACAATCGCGGTGAAGCCGGCTTGTTCCATCATCGTGGCGGCACCGGCGGCGGTATAGCGCCGCGCGGTGTGCACACGTGCGTCATGGGCGCTGCGCAGCCATTCGAAGGCGGGCAGGTTCAGGATCACCGTGCCGCCCGGCCGCAGCACGCGCCGCAACTCGGCCAGGCCCCGGGCAGGCTCCACGCCGGCATGGCAGATCACATCGATGCTGACCGCGGCGCCGAAGCTGGCATCGGCGAAGGGCAGGGCATTGGCATCCCCCGCCGCCACCGGCCAGCCCGACTTCTCCGCCGCGCGGCGGGCGGCGTCGGGCAGGTATTCCAGCCCCATCGCGGCGCGGCCGGGCATGTCATCCCGCAACCGGCGGAGGAAGCCGCCGGTCCCGCAGCCGGCATCGAGCACAGGCCCTTCAGGGCCCGGGCGCGCGCGCAGCGCGTCCAGCACGCGGGCATGGGCGGCCTTGAACCACCACATGCCATCCTCGGCGGCGTCCATCAGGGCGTATTCGGCGGGTTCCACCCCACGGTTGTGGCGGGCGAGCGCGGCGAGGGCAAGGCGGGACCGCGACCGGCGCAGGGCAGACCCGCCGCATCGGCGCCGCAATGCGGTTGCACCTTAACCCCCGCGGCCCGAGGATGCGCCCGCCGATGACCCCGCCCACCACCCCGTCGCACCAGGGCCTCCAGGCCCGGGCCGCCGCCGCGCCGACCGAGGCGCCGCAACGCATGAGCGTAACGGAAGCGGCGCGGCCCGATGGCGCGGCAGCGGCCGTGCCGGCAGAGACGCGGGCCCGGCTGCTGCGCGCCCTGGCGTTGGTGCCGGCCATGGCCTTCCTGCTGATGGTGCTGGCGCCGCCCCTCAATCACGATGTCGCGGCCATCCTGAATTTCGCCGAGCGCTGGGTGGGGGGGGAGCGGCTGTACCGTGACCTCATCGACGTCAATCCGCCGCTGATCTTCGTCCTGACCGCCATCCCGGCGCTGATCGACCGCTTCTCGCCACTCGATGCCGTGCAGGCGTTGCAGGCCTGCGTGCTGGGCTGCTGCGTGCTCGCCTGGCGCCTCTGCCTGGCGCTGCGACGTGACCGGCGGGAGGGGCCGGTGGAGGCGGCGGTGCTGGACGCGCTGGTGCCGCTCACCTGCCTGCTGGCCGCCTATGACGTCGGGCAGCGGGAGCATCTGATGGGGCTCTTCGCGCTGCCCTACGCCTTGCTGGCGGCACGCCGGATGGAGGGGCAGGCGACGCCGACAGGCCTCGCCCTGGCCGTCACGCTGGCGGCAGCGCTGGCCTTCGCGCTGAAGCCGCACTTCCTGGCGGTGCCGCTGCTGGTGGAGGGCCTGGTGCTGTGGCGCCGTGGCCTGGCGCCGGCGCTGCGGGATAGCCTGCCCTGGCTGATGGCGACTGTCTGGGCACTGTACCTGGCGACGCTGCCACTGCTGTTCCCGGACTATCTCGGCCACGTCGTGCCGCTGGTGATGGATTTCTACCTCGGCACCGGCGGCCTCAACGTCGTCGCCGTGCTGCTGACGGACAAGATGGGATCGGCCGCCATGGCCGTGCTGCTGGTGCTGCCGATGCTGGCCTGGCGGCACGCGGGGTCCGGGCCGCGGGCGTTGGGCTGCGTGGCGGTGGGGGGAATGCTCTCCGCCATCGTGCAGCACAAGGGCTGGTCCTACCACGTCGTGCCCATGGCCATGGCGACGGAGCTGGCGGGCGGCTGGGTGGCGGCGCGATGGTTCGACCGCGCCCTGCCGGCAGGACGTGCCGTGGCGGCCGCGCCGATGCTCGCCATCGCCTGCACCTTCGCCATCGCCGCCGTGCATATCCGCGGCGAAAGCCCCTGGCGGCAGATCTGGTACAACAGCCTGACAGACGGGCAGGTCGCCGCCGTGCTGAAGCGGGAAGTGGCCGGGGAGCGCCTGCTGGTGCTCTCGCCCGACATCTACCCCGTCTATCCCGCGCTGAACTATGCCCGGGCCCGGTCCACGCTGCGGACCATGAACCTCTGGCTGCTGGTCGGCGCCTATCCCGATTGCCCGGAGGGTGCCGCCCGCTACCGCGAGCCCTGGGAGATGTCGCGCCCCGAATTCCTGGTCTACCGCACGGTGGCGGAGGACTTCGCCCGAGCGCCGCCTGGCGCCGTGCTGGTGGCCAAGCGGTCCGGCATCCCCCGCTGCGGGGCCGAGGAGTTCGACCCCATCGCCTATTTCTCCCGCCACCCGGCCTTCGAGGAGACCTGGCGGCGCTACACCCGCATCGTCCACATGGACACCTACCTGCTCTACCTGCGCGAGGAATGATGGCCTACGAGGACTACGTCGGAAAAACCGACATCCGGGAGGATACGCTCGATGCCCGCCTGGTGCGCGGCCTGGCCGCGACGCTGGGCCGGCCGGTGCCGGACACGCTGCCGCCGCTCTGGCACTGGATGCTGTTCCAGGACTGGGTGATGCCCGACGGCATCGGCCCCGATGGCCACCCGAAGCGCGGCGGCTTCCTGCCGCCGGTCCACGACCTGCCGCGCCGCATGTGGGCTGGCGGGCGCGTCAGCTTCCCCGGCGCCCCGCTCCGCACCGGCGATGCCGTGCGCCGCACCAGCACCATCCTGAAGGTGGCGGAGAAGTCGGGCGGCGCCGGCCGCCTGGTCTTCGTGACCGTCCAGCACCGCGTGGAAGGCCCCGCGGGCGTCGCGGTGGAGGAGGAGCAGGACATCGTCTACCGCGGCGCCGAGGGCGCGGCCGTGAAGGCGGCGGATCCCGCGCCCGCCTGGCCCGACGCGGTGACGACGACCATCGTGCCGGACAGCGTCATGCTGTTCCGCTACTCCGCCCTGACCGGCAACGGCCACCGCATCCATTACGACCACCCCTATGTCACGGGGGAGGAAGGCTATCCGGGCCTCGTCGTGCATGGCCCGTTGCAGGCGACCTTGATGGCGCACCACGCGATGGACCACGCCGCGCCGGGCGCGCGCCTGGCGCGCTTCGCCTATCGCGGCCGCCGGCCCTGCTTCGACGGCCGCCCGCTGACCGTGCTGCGGCGGGAGGAGGGTGGGCAGGTCCTGCTGGAGACCCGCGACGATACCGGCGCCACCTGCATGCAGGCGGAAGCGGTCCTCGAAGGCCAGCCTCTTGGCTGATCGAACACCCGGCGCGACGGCGGGGATTGCCCGGTCGTCGCGCCCGCGCCTGCCGCTGACGCAGGACACGATCAAGGGCATCGCGATCATCGCGCTGGGCTATGGCGTCATCTCCGGCGCCGATGCCGCGGTGAAATGGGCGCTGCCGGAAGTGGGCGTGGCCGTCGCCATGATCTGGCGCGGCGTCTTCGGCATGATCGCCATCGCCATCCTGTCGCGCGGCCGCGGCCTGGTGCCGGTGCGCCGGCCGCTGCTGGCGCTGCGATCGATCCTGCACTGCGCGGTCACGGTCGCCTTCTACCTCGCCTGGTTCCGCGGCTTCCCGCTCGGCGGGTCCTATGCCGTGAACGCCGCGGCGCCGCTGATGATGACGCTGCTGGCCATCCCCCTGCTGGGGGAGAAGGTGGGCTGGCGGCGCTGGACCAGCACCTGCGTCGGCTTCGTGGGCGTCATGGTCATCCTCCAGCCCGGCGGCGAGTTGTGGCGGTGGGAGGCCGGCATGCTGCTGGCCGGCGCCGCGCTGTTGGCGCTGACCCGCATCTGGACCCGCGTGCTGGCGCGTACCGACACGCCGCAGGCCATCGCCTTCGCGCTGCTGGCCGCGCATGTGCCGACGGGCTTCCTCCTGTTGCCGGTCTTCCCGCCACTCGGCCCGGTGATCCCGGCCTGGGACATCGCGCTCTGCCTCGGCTTTCTCGGGCTCGCCAATGGCTGCGCGCATTTCCTCTTCGCCCGCGCCTTCGCCATCGCGCCGGTCTCGGCGCTCGCCCCTTACGAGTACACGACGCTGCTCTGGGGCGGCATGCTGGGTTTTCTCCTTTGGGCGGAGGTGCCGGCGCTGAACACGCTGATCGGCGCGCTGATCGTCATGGCCGCCGGCCTCTACAATCTGCACCGCGAGCATGTGCGGAAGCGGGAGGCCGAGGCAGCGGCGCGCAACGCCGCCTATGGCACGGTGACCTAGATGCCGCTGCGCCATGACCTTCGCCGCGGCATCATCTTCATGCTCTCGGCCTGCGCGCTCTTCGCCTTCATGTCGGTGCTGGTGAAGTCGCTGGCGGGGCGGATTCCCTTCCAGGAGCAGATGTTCTTCCGCAGCGCCTTCGCCCTGCCGGTGGTGGCGCTGATCGTGCTGCGGCGGACGGGCCTCAACAGCGGCTTTGCGACGGTGCTGAAGACGAAGCGCTTCGGCGGCCATGTCGTGCGCGCCCTGAGCGGCGTCTGCGCCACCGCCTGTTCCTTCTACGCGCTCGGCGTGCTGCCGCTGGCGGAACACCAGGCGCTCACCAATGCGACGCCGCTCTTCGTCACCATCCTCTCGATCCCCTTCCTGGGGGAGAAGGTGGGGCTGCACCGCGCCGGCGCCGTCCTGGCCGGCTTCCTCGGCATCCTCGTCATCGCCTTCGGGCAGGGCGCCTTCACCGGCGACTATGGCGGCGCGGCGCGCATGGGCATCATCGCGGCCACGACGCATGGCGCCTTTTCCGCCATCACGACGCTGATGGTGCGCAGCCTGTCGGCGACCGAGGCCTCCACCACCATCGTCATGTGGCAATCCCTGCTGATGACGGGGATGATCGGCCTGGCGCTGCCCTTCGTCTGGGTGACGCCGAGCTGGCAGGACCTGCTGCTGCTGATGGCGATCGGCACGCTGGGCGGCGTGGCGCAGACGCTGCTGACGGAAGCCTGGGCCAGCGCGCAGGTCTCGGCGCTCGCGCCCTATTCCTATTCCTCGCTGCTCTGGGCGATCCTGTTCGGCATGATCTTCTTCGGTGACGTGCCGAGCCTATGGACGCTGGCCGGCGCCTCGGCGATCGTGGCGGCCAGCCTCTACATCATGCATCGCGAATTGCTGCGCGGGAGGAAGAAGCATTGAGCATCCCGTTCCTGCGCGAGGACAGCGCCGAGGTTGGCGTGGTGCAGCAGGTGGCACCGGGCGTGCGCCGCATCCTCTGCGGCAATCCCGGGCCCTTCACCTGGCGCGGCACCAACACCTACCTGATCGGGCGCGGCCGCGTGGCCGTGCTGGATCCCGGCCCGGCGGATGCGGCGCAGCGTGACGCCATCCTGCGCGCGACGGCGGGCGAGACGATCACGCATATCCTCGTCAGCCACACCCATCGCGACCATTCGCCGGGGGTCGCCGCGCTGGCCGCCGCGACAAGCGCGCGCAGCTACGGCTTCGGCCCGCACCTCACGCCGCCCGACCAGGGCGGGGAGGGGGGCGACCATGATTTCCGCCCTGACGTCACCCTGCCCGATGGCGCGGTGGTGGAGGGCGATGAGTGGCGCGTCACGGCGCTGCATACGCCCGGCCATTGCGCCAACCATCTCTGCTTCGCGCTGGAGAACGAGGGCCGCCGCGGCACGCTGTTCAGCGCCGACCATGTAATGAGCTGGTCCACCACTGTCGTCAGCCCGCCCGATGGCGACATGGCGGCCTACATGGCCTCTCTCGCGAAGCTCGCCGCGCGCGACCACGACCTCTACCTGCCCGGCCACGGCCCGCCCCTGCCCGACCCCGCGCCCTTCGTCGCCGCGCTGGCCGCGCATCGGCGTGAACGGGAGCAGAAGGTGCTGGATGCCCTGCGCGAGGCCCGCCGCGCGACGGCGATGGACCTGGTGCCGGCCGCCTATGGCCCGTCGCTCGACCCGCGCCTGGTGCCCGCCGCGGCCCGCAGCCTGCTGGCGCACCTCATCAAGTTGGCGGCGGAGGGCGAAGCGGTGCGGGACGGCGAGAGCTTCGAGGCGCGGTGAGCCTCTATTCGTCGCTCATCCGGTTGTCGTTGCCGCGATAGACGATCTTCGGCAGCGCCGCGCGCTCGGCTGGCGTCGCGGCGTGCCAGGCCTGGAACTCGACCAGGATGCGCTCGGTGATATTCGCCAGCTTGGCGTCCAGCGCCTTCGACAGCGGATACCAGTCGAGCCCTTCGAGCTCGCCCGACCCCGCGATCTCGCCGCGCACCGCGCTGGCCGGCGCGATCAGGAAGCGCGCATTGAACCGCATGCTGCGCGTCGTCGGCGTGACGGCGCGGCAGAGATAGTCGAGCGCGGAGAGGTCGGCGAGCAGCCGGGTGCCCTTCATCTCCCCGAGCAGGAGGCCGGTTTCCTCGAGCAACTCGCGCACGGCCGCGACGCCGAGCGCGCGCGCCAACGAAGGTGGTGCGCGGTGGCGTAGCAGAGCCAGCGTCTCCGGCTTCAGCTCCGCCGCGACCTTCACGCCATGGTCGGCGCGATCGACGCGGCCACCGGGGAAGACCAGCACGCTCGGCATGAATTTGTGCTTGGCGTGGCGCATGCCCATCAGGATCTCGGGCTCGCCCGCGCCGTCGCGCCAGACGATGAGGCTCGCGGCGTGGCGCGGCTTCACCGCGTGCTTCTTCGCGGGTTTGGCAGGGACGAGGTCCGCCCCGCCAGGATTGTCGGCCGTCGGATCCTTGGGCTTGGAATCAGTCAAGGTTCAGCCCCTTCGAGGCGAGCCATGTACGAAGATTCGCGCGCTCCGGCACCGACAATTGCCGCGCGGCATTCTCGCTCCAGGCGCAACCCTCGGGCTTCGGGCCATGCACCTCCGGATAGCGCGGCTTGGCCGGCGGGCGCAGCGAATCATAGGCGGGCAGCGCAGGGACCAGGCCGCTGTCGTCATAGCGTTCGCGATGCACGACGACGGAAGGCGGCAGGCGGGGCGAGGTCGCGTTGCGCGCGGCGGGAAAGCCCAGCGTCAGTCCCGCCACCGGAAAGACGCCATCGGGCAGGCCGAAGAGCGAGGCGATGAGGTCGAGGTGATTGCGCACATAGGAGATCGGGCAGGTGCCGAGCCCCGCATGCTCTGCCGCCATGATGCCGAACCCCATGGCCAGCGCCGCATCCGCCGTGGCGTTGAGGAAGGTATCGACGCTGTCATTGGCGTGGGTGCGGCCGTGATGGGCACAGACCCGCCGCCCGCGCCTTACGTCGCCACAGAAGACCAGCAGGACCGGCGCTTCCTTGATCCAGGGCATGGTGCCGATCGCGTCCGCGACCGCCGCGATCTTGGCCGCGTCCCGCGTCACCAGGATGGAGTACTGTTGCAGGTCTGACTTGGCGGGCGCCGATTGCGCCCCGGCCAGCACCGTGTCCAGCAGCGCATCCGGCACCGGATCGGCGGTGTAGCGCCGGGTCACGCTGCGGCCGAGCAGTGCGGCGAGCGCTTCCGGCACCTCCGCCGGGGTGAAGGGCAGCGCGCCGTAGCGGGCGCGGATCAGGGCTTCGGCATCCATGGCCGACAGGGTGGCACCGGGCGCGGGCGCCGTCACGCCCGCACCACCCAGGCATCGGCGACGGTCACGCCCTCGCCCGGCCGGCCGATGATCAGCGGGTTGATCTCCGCCTCCGTCACCTCCGGCACCGCGGCCAGGGCGGAGACGGCGACGATCGCCTTGGCCAGCGCCTCCACATCCCCCTTCGGCAGGTTCCGCCAGCCCGTCAGCGGCTTCATGGCGCGGACCTCCCCGATCATCGCATGGGCTTCGGCGAGGCCGACGGGCGCCAGGCGCAGCGCGATGTCGCGATGCAGTTCGGACAGCACCCCGCCGGCGCCGAGCAGCACCACCGGCCCCACTTCCGGGTCGCGCCGGAAGCCGAGGATCGCCTCCGCCAGCCCCTTCGCCATGGTCTGTACCAGCATGCCCGTCAGGCGCGCCGTTGGAGCAGCCGCCGCGACGCGGGCGCGCATGGCGGTGGCGGCTTCCCGCAGCGCCGCGGCATCGGCGATGTGCAGCGCGACGCCGCCGACCTCCGTCTTATGCGCCAGGTCCGGCGACAGGATCTTCAGCGCGACGGGATAACGGAGCCCGGTCGGCGGCTCCTCCTGCATCACCTGGCTGTCGGAGGTGAGGCCGAGCGTGGCGAAGAGCGCACGGGCATCGGCCTCGTCCGGCGCCGCGGGCAACGTGACGGCGGGTGCGGCGAGGTCCGGCACGGCCGCCGGCGCTCGCCAGTCGCAGAAGGCGCGGATCGCGTCGGCCGCACCCTCCGGCGTGCGGAAGGCGGCGATGCCCGCTTCCGCGAGCATGCGCAGGGACGCTTCAGCCTGCGGTGCGAGGAAAGCCGCGATGGGCTTGCCCGGGATCTTCGCCGCTTCCACCACGCCGCCGACCGCATCCTTCGGCCGGAACTGGGCGGAGGAGCCGACGACGACGAGCGCGAGGTCGGTATCCTCCGCGCTGCGCAGCGCATCGAGCCCCGCCATCACGCGGTCCGGCCGCGTGCCGGCCAGCGTCATGTCGAGCAGCCGTGCGTGATGCGGCAGCTTCGCCGCCTCCAGCTTCGCGGAAGCAACGGCATCAGGCTTCTTCGCCTCGATCCCCAGCACACCCAGCGCATCCACGGCCAGCGCGCCGCCGCCGCCCGTCGTCGTCATCACGCCGACGCCGCGATGCACCTGCGCGGCGGGGCGGCGCCCCGCCACCAGCAGCGGCAATTCGAGCAGCGCTTCCAGCATCGTCACGCGCAGGATGCCATGCGCGCGGAAGAAGGCATCCGCCGCCGCATCGCTGCCGGCCAGCGCGCCGGTATGGCTGTTGGCGAGCTCCGCGCCGAAGGGGCTGCGGCCGAGCTTCAGCGCGACGATGGGCTTGCCGAGGCGATGCGACTTCGCCGCCGCCGCCGCCATCTGTTCCGGCGCGCGGATCGCTTCAAGGAACAGGCAGACGACATCCACATCGGGATCATCGAGTGCCAGCGAGGCAATCTCGCCCGCCGTCAGGTCGGCCTCGTTCCCCGTGCCGATGAGGTGGGAGAAGCCGAGCCCCCGCGCCGCCCCGCGGGACAGCAGCGCGCCCATCATGGAGCCGGATTGGGAGATCAGCGCGACGCGGCCGGCGGGCAGCGTCTCCGCCTCCAGCGCCGCATTCGTGGTCAGCGCCGTGCGGGCATTGGCGTTGACCACGCCCATGGAGTTCGGCCCCAGCAGCCGCATGCTGCCCGCCTTCGCCGCCGCCAGCACGCGGGCCTGCAGCGCGGCGCCTTCCGGCCCGGCCTCTGCGAATCCATCGGCCAGCACGCACGCCAGCGGGATGCCGCGCCTGGCACAGGCCGCGACCTGCGCTTCGACATTGTCGGTGCCGAGCAGGATATAGGCGAAGTCGATCGCGCCCGGGATGTCGTCGATGGAGGCGAAGGCACGCTCGCCCAGCACCGTCTCGGCGCGCGGATTCACCGGGAAGAGTTCGCCGGTATAGCCATGCCGGCGCAGGTAGCGCTGCGGCCGCGCCGTCAGCCTGCCCTCATCGGCGGAGGCACCGATGAGCGCGATGCGGCGCGGGTTCAGCAGCGCCTGCGCCAGCGAGTTCACTTGGACGGCCTCTGGGAGAAGCTGCGGCCGAAGATGCCTTCCGCGATGCGGTTCTTCATCATCTCCAGGCTGCCGCCCGCGATCATCCAGCCCCGCGTCTTGCGCACGCAGTATTCGATCAGCAGATCCTGGCTGTAGCCCGTGCCGCCCATGATCTGCATGGATTCGTTGGAAGCCATCCACCCCGCCTGGTTGCAGGCATATTTCGCCAGCGCGATCTGCTGCGCATCGGGCAGCCCATCCCCGGCGCCGACGGCGGCGCGGTAGAGCAGCAGCTGCGCGCTATCCAGCGCGACCCGCATCTCCGCGAACTTCCATTGCAGACCCTGGAACTCCATCAGGGCCTTGCCGAACTGCTTGCGCTGCTCGGCATGCGCCTTGGCCTGGCGGAAGCAGTATTCGCCGAGCGCCAGCGCGCGTGTCGTATTGCCGCAGCGCTCGACATTGAAGCCCGCGATCTGCTTGCGGAACCCGCCCTCGCCCAGCAGCACATTCTCGGCCGGGATGAAGACATTGTCGAAGTAGAGCGCGCACCAGGTCTCGCCATTCATGTAGCGGCTGGGCTGGCCGAGGCGGAAGCCTTCCATCCCCCGCTCCACGATGACGGAGCCGATGCCGTTCACGCCGGGTCCGAAGCGGCAATAGATGACGAAGACGCCGGCATCCTCGGTGTTGCTCGTGAACACCTTGCCGCCATTCAGCCGGTACCCGTTGCCATCGCGCGTCGCAGTGGTCTTGAGGTCCGTCAGCGCGGAACCCGCATCGGGCTCCGTCATGCCGACGGCGGCAATCGTCTCGCCCTTCAGCAGCGGCGTGAAGTACTTCTCCTTCTGCCCGGGCGTCGCGTATTCCGCGAAGGTCCGGAAGGCGCCGAAATTGCCGGCCTGCAGCACATCCGCGCTGCGCGGGCAGACATAGGCGATCTGCTCCATCGCGAGCACGGCATCGAACAGCGTGCCACCCTGGCCGCCATCCTCCTCCGGCAGCATTATGCCGAACAATCCGTTCTCCGCCATCAGCTTCGCGACGTCCCAGGGGAAGCGCTCGTCATGCGCCCGCGCCACGGCGTCCTTTGCCAGATGCGTTTCCGCGAAGCGGCGCACGCTGTCCTGGAAGGCGATCTGTTCCTCGGTCAGGCCGAAATGCATCAGACGGGATCCCACGAAAACACGTCGCCGCTGCGATCGAGCGGCAGGAAATGTGACTTCAGCGCCGGCAGCGCCGTCTCCGCAATCGCCTCCGGCGTCCAGCCCTCGCCACGATGGGTGCTGCGGATGGGGCGCGGCTGGCTGAACAGGAACAGCTCATTGTGCCGGGCGGCGAAGATCTGGCCGGTGACGTCCTTCGCCGCATCCGAGGCCAGGAACACCGCGAGCGGCGCGTTCTTGTCCGGCGTCATCTGCTGCAGCCGTGCGACGCGCGCGCGCTCCGCCTCCGTGCTCGCCGGGATGGAACTCGTCATCCGCGACCAGGCGAAGGGCGCGATGCAGTTGGAGCGCACGCCGAAGCGCTGCATGTCGAGCGCGATCGATTTGGACATCGCTGCGATGCCGAGTTTCGCAGCCGAGTAGTTCGCCTGCCCGAAATTGCCGATGAGGCCCGAGGTGGACGTCATATGGACGTAGGCACCCGACCCCTGCTTCCGAAAATGCTCGGCGGCGGCGCGGCTGACGAAGAAGCTGCCGTTCAGGTGGACGTTGATGACGGCCAGCCATTCCTCCGGCGACATCTTGTGGAAGATCTGGTCGCGCAGGATGCCGGCATTGTTGACGACGATGTCGATGCGCCCGAAGGAATCCAGCGCCGTCTGCACGATCCGCTGCGCATTCGCCCATTCGGCGACGCTGTCCGTATTCACCACCGCGCGCCCGCCGCGCTGCTGGATGATGGCGACGGTCTGCTCGCCCGGCGTCGTGCTGGTCGGGCCCTCGCCCGTCAGGCTGGCGCCGATGTCGTTGACCACGACCGCGGCACCGGCGACGGCCATCGCGATGGCGATCTCCCGCCCGATCCCGCCGCCCGCCCCGGTCACCACCGCGACCTTGCCTTCGAGCATCATGCCGGCTGCCTCCCTCTTGCGCAGGGGCGTTCTAGGCCGCTGCGATCGGGTCGTGAAGCCGGGTTGCCCCCATCGCCGCGCGCACTATTCTGTTCACGCGTAGCCGGGTCAGGGAAACAGCATGGCGTTGGTTGCCCTTGAGGGGGTCGGAAAGACCTTTCGCGGCCGCACGGGCGCGTGGGAGGCCGTTCGCGACTTCTCCCTGGAACTGGCGGAGGGCGAGTTCTTCTGCCTGCTCGGCACCTCCGGCTGCGGCAAGACCACGGTGCTCAACATGCTGGCGGGGTTCGAGGCGCCGACCACGGGCCGCATCCTGCTGGATGGCAAGCCCGTGCGCGGTCCCGGCGCCGATCGCGGCGTCGTCTTCCAGGGCCATGACAGCCTCTATGACTGGCTGACCGCGCTCGACAACATCGCCTTCGGGTTGCGCCTTCGCGGCATGGCAAAGGCGGAGCGGCGCGCCGTGGCCCAGCGCTTCCTGACCATGGTCGGGCTGACGGGGCAGGGGGCCAAGCACCCCTCCGAATTGTCGGGCGGCATGAAGCAGCGTATCCAGATTGCCCGCGCGCTGGCCAATGATCCACGCATCCTGCTGATGGACGAACCCTTCGGCGCGCTGGATGCGATGACGCGCGCGGTGCTGCAGAACGAACTCTCCCGCATCTGGGCGGAGACGCGGAAGACCGTGCTCTTCATCACCCATGACATCGAGGAAGCGGTGGCGCTGTCCACCCGCGTCGGCGTGATGAAGCGCGGCCCGGGCGGCACGCTGAAGGCCGTGGTGCCGGTCGATCTTCCCTTCCCCCGCGAACGCACCTCGGACGGCTTCATGCAGACCTTCCGCCAGGTCCATGCGCTGATCCATGAGGAGATCCACCCTCATGAATAACCGCGCGGCCACCATCGGCGGCTATGTCGCCGGCTTCGCCCTGCTGTTCCTGATCTGGCATTTCGCCAGCCAGTTCCTGGTGCGGTCGGTCCTGTTCCCTTCGCCCTTTCCGGTCTTCGAACGCGCCGTGGTGCTGATCGAGGACGGGCTGCTGCAGGAAGCCGTCCTCGCCTCCATGCGCCGCATCCTGCAGGGGTTCCTGTTGGGCAGCGCGCTCGGCATCCCGATCGGACTCGCACTTGGCAGCTTCCGCCCGGTACGGCTGCTGCTGGAGCCCTGGACGGAATTCTTCCGCTTCATCCCCGCCGTCGCGATGATCACCGTGGCCGTGATCTGGTTCGGCATCGGGGAGGAGAGCAAGATCTTCCTGATCGCGTATACGACGGTCTTCGTCGTCATCATCGCGACCGCCGCCGGCGTCGGCGCGGTCGGCAAGGACAAGATCCGCGCGGCGCAATGCCTGGGCGCGAACAGGTTCCAGCTCTTCGCCCTCGTCGCCCTTCCCGCGACCGTGCCCTACATCCTGACGGGCATGCGGCTTGCGATGGCCAATGCCTTCGTCACCATCGTCGCGGCGGAACTCGTCGCCTCCAATGACGGGCTCGGCAAGATGCTCTGGGATGCGCGCCTGTTCATGCAGGTGGAGGACATCTTCGTCGCCCTCATCTCGCTCGGCCTGCTCGGCTTCGCCACCGACCGGACCTTCCGCCTGCTGATCCGCGCCTTCGCGGGCCGCTTCAACCCGACCATGTGACCACGAACAGGGAGAGAGAAACCATGCTGAACCGACGTAGCCTGCTGGCCGCGGGCGCTGCCGCCGCGCTGCCGCTGCCTGCCTTCGCGCAGGGCGCGCCCATCCGGATGACGATCGCGACGGGCGTCGATCCCTCCTTCGCGCCCTACTACGTCGCGCGGGAAGGCGGCTTCTTCCAGCGCAACGGGCTCGACGTGACGGTGAATACCGGCCCCTCCGGCTCCGCCATGATCGCCTTCCTCGTCGGCAACCAGATCAACTCCGCCTATGGCGCTGAACAGGCCGGCGTCTCCGCCCACCTGGTCGATCCCAACGTCGTGGCGGTGGCGGAAGGCACGGCGCTGCTGCGCTGGATCAGCGTGCTCGGCCGCAATGTCGAGAACATGGAAGCGCTGAAGGGCAAGCGCGTCGGTGTCGCCCGCGGCACGGGCAGCGAGACCTTCTGGCTCTCGGTCGTCTCCAAGCTCAACCTGAACCCGGCCGACTACACCATCGTGAATGTCGAGGCGCCGGAGATGGTGGCCGCGCTGGAACGCGGCAACATCGACGCCTTCGCGGTGTGGGAACCCTGGCCGACCCGCGCCATGCGCGCCATCCCCAACACCAAGATCCTGCTGTCCAACGACCAGATCCAGATCGTCCGCAACTTCGTCTACATGAACAAGGGCTGGGCGGAAGCGAATCAGGAAGCCACGCAGCGCTTCATGCGCGCTTTGATCCAGGCGCAGGAATTCATCGCCAGCAACGCGACGGAAGCGGCGGCCCAGACCGCCCGCTTCCTCCGCCAGGACCGCGCCTTCATCGCGGAGCTGATGACCAAGGTCGAGTACAGGATGAACCTGACGCCCGACAGCGTCGGCAACATCCAGCTCGCCATCGACCAGCTGCGCGGCATGAACCGCCTCTCGCGCGACGTGACGCCTGACCAGGTGATCTGGAAGGCGCCGCTCGCCGCCGCCGCCGCTGGCCGCGTGACGATCTGAGGCTCATTCCGCATCCGCCAGGGCGCGCAGCCCTGGTGGATCGCTGATCCGAAGTCCTGCGCGCGACGGCTCCACCAGCTTCGCCGCGCGGAACTCCACCAGGGCGAGGTTCACCTTGGGCCTGGTCGCCGCGACCAGCGCCGCCAGCTGGCCCTGTGGCAGCCGCACCAGCCCGGCCGGGTCGGCCGCCGCCAGCTTCAACAAGGCGGCTGCCAGGCGCTGGGGCAGGGGCCGCAGCCCCACCGCCTCCACCTGCTCCGTCGTGCGCCGCAGCCGTGCCACCAGGGTGCGCAGCAGCGCCAGCGCTGTGGCGTGATCCTCGGCCAGCACCGCGGCGGCATCGGCGTGCCGGACCAGCAGGGCGGAGACGGGCGTCAGCGCCGTGCAATCCGCGCTGCGCGGCCCGCCATCCACCAGCGCGACCTCGCCGACCGGCTCCCCGGCCCCGGCCAGGCCGAGCGTCAGTTCCCGCCCCGCGCCCGTTGCCAGGTGAAGCCGCACCAGCCCGTCCAGCACCAGCAGCATGCCATCCGCGCCGGAATCGCCGCGGCGGAACACCACCTCGCCCTCCCGGTACCGCACGGGCCGCGCGGCCACGGCCAGGCGGGCGCGGGCGGCCTCCGGCACGCCGGAGAAGAGTGGCAGGCGGTCGATGGCGCGGCGGGCCTCGATCGACATCGCCGCGCCTGGTCCCGCTACTTCTCGGACGCCGCGATGATGCCGCCGGACAGGCTGGCCGGGATGCGGTTGGTCCAGCGGCCGCCATCCACCTGCGTGACGAAGTCCAGCACCGCGCGGTTGAAGGCGTCCGGATCCTCCAGGTTCATGGTGTGGCCGCATTTCGGCATGACCAGCAGCGCGCTGCTCTTGATGGTGCGCTTCAGGTAGATCGACGCCTCCAGCGTGGGGTCATCCTCGTCGCCGGCGATCACCAGCGTCGGCACTTCCATCTTGCTGAAGCCGTCCTTCAGGTCGAACAGCGAAGGCCGGCGCCGCTGCACGCCGTTCATGGTCAGCGCGGAGCCCTCCGTGCTGTGCTCACAGAGCTGGTCCTGGAATTCCTTGTAGCCGCGCGGGTCCTTCTCCTCGAAGACCAGGCGCGTCGGGCCGCGGCTGTAGGTCATGCCGAACTTCGCCATCGTCTCCGACCGGATGCGGGCGATGGCGGCGTCCGTCTCCTTGTGGAATTGCGGCATCTTGTCCGGCGAGGCCCCGTAGCCCACGCCCGCGGCCACCAGGCTGCGGCAGAGGTCCGCATGGCGCAGCCCCATATGCAGCGCGGCGAAGCCGCCCATGGACAGGCCCACCACATGGGTCTTGCCGAGGCCGAGGCCCTTGATGACGGCCGCGATGTCGTCCGTCGCGCGGTCCTGGCTGTACTTCTCGGGATCGGACGGCACCTCGGACGGCGTGTAGCCCCGCGCGGCATAGGTCACGCAGCGGTAGCGGCGGGAGAAGAAGCGCATCTGCGCCTCCCAGCTCCGATGGTCGCCGGCATATTCATGCACGAACACCATGGGCGTGCCGGAGCCCGCTTCCTCATAGTAGAGGCTCACCCCGTCATCGGTGCGGATCGTCGGCATCGTCTCTCCAATCTGGTCCCGGGAAGGCGCCGGATCGTGGCGCCGGGGGATCGAGTCGGCAACCCTGGGACGGCACCTTGACTCGGGGCAGGGGCGAGCGCATCTGCCAATCCGGACCCGATGGGTCCCCTTTCAGGAGCGGGAGCGACGCCGCGTGCTGCGGGTCTCGAAATTCACCGATTATGCCGTGGTGGTGTTGAGCCGGCTGGAAGCCGAGGGAGGGGTGCAGACCGCGCCTGGCCTCGCTGGCGGCACGGGCATCGCCGAACCCACGGTGGCCAAGGTGCTGAAGATGCTGGCCCAGGCGGGCCTGGTGGAGGGGCTGCGCGGTGCCCGCGGGGGATACCGCCTGCTGCGCCCACTGTCATCCCTGCCGCTGTCGGACGTGATCGTCGCCGTGGATGGCCCGATCGCCCTGACCGCCTGCGTCGATGGCGGATTCGGTCTTTGCGAGGCCGAGAATACCTGCCCCGTGCGCGGCCGCTGGGACCCCGTGAATGCCGCCATCCGCGGCGCGCTCTCCGCCATCATGGTGAGCGAGATCGCGACGCGGCCTGGTCGTGCCGCGCTGCCCGCGCACCTGACTGCCACTCCTGTGCCCGCCCTTCTGGCCGAGTAGGACACGTTCCATGCCCGCCGTCACCGAGACGCTCGAGACCGTCCAGTCCGTCACCGAAGGCGGCTACAAGTGGGGGTTCGAGACCGACATCGAGATGGAGTTCGCGCCCAAGGGCCTGAACGAGGACATCGTCCGCTTCATCTCCGCGAAGAAGAATGAGCCCGCCTGGCTGCTGGAATGGCGGCTGAAGGCCTTCGCCATGTGGAAGAAGATGGAGGAGCCCACATGGGCCGCCGTCTCCTACCCGAAGATCGACTACCAGGACGCCTACTACTATGCGGCGCCGACGCAGAAGGTGAAGCCGAAGTCGCTGGACGAGGTCGATCCGGAACTGCTGAAGACCTACGCCAAGCTCGGCATCCCGCTGAAGGAGCAGGCGATCCTGGCCGGCGTCGAGGGCGCGGGCGACACGCCCGCCGATGGCGGCCGCATGCCGATCGCGGTCGATGCGGTGTTCGACAGCGTCTCCGTCGCCACCTCCTACAAGGAGCGGCTGGCAAAGGACGGCATCATCTTCTGCGCGATCAGCGAAGCGGTGCAGGAGCATCCGGAGCTGGTGCGCCAGTACCTCGGCACCGTCGTGCCGCAGGGCGACAACTACTTCGCTGCGCTGAACAGCGCCGTCTTCACCGATGGCAGCTTCGTCTACATCCCGAAGGGCGTGCGCTGCCCGATGGAGCTGTCCACCTATTTCCGCATCAATGCCAAGAGCACCGGGCAGTTCGAGCGCACCCTGATCATTGCCGATGAGGGCAGCACGGTCAGCTACCTCGAGGGCTGCACGGCCCCGCAGCGGGACGAGAACCAGCTGCATGCCGCGGTGGTGGAGCTCGTCGCGCTGGATGATGCGACAATCAAGTACAGCACGGTGCAGAACTGGTACCCCGGCGATGCCGAGGGCCGGGGCGGCATCTACAACTTTGTCACCAAGCGCGCGGATTGCCGCGGCGCGCGGAGCAAGGTGAGCTGGACGCAGGTGGAGACGGGCTCCGCCATCACCTGGAAGTACCCCTCCTGCATCCTGCGCGGCGATGACAGCGTGGGCGAGTTCTATTCCGTCGCCATCACCAACAACCGCCAGCAGGCCGATACCGGGACCAAGATGTTCCATATCGGCCGCAACACGCGCAGCACCATCGTCAGCAAGGGCATCAGTGCGGGGCGCGGGCAGAACACCTATCGCGGCCTGGTGCGGATCAGCCCCAAGGCGGCCGGCGCGCGCAACTTCACGCAATGCGACAGCCTGCTGATCGGCGATGAATGCGGCGCGCATACCGTGCCCTACATCGAGAACCGCTGCATGTCCGCCAAGGTGGAGCATGAAGCGACGACGTCGCGCATCGCGGAGGACCAGCTCTTCTACTGCCGCCAGCGCGGGCTGAGCGAGGAAGATGCCGTGGGCCTCATCGTCAACGGCTTCTGCCGGGAGGTCCTGAAGGAGCTGCCGATGGAATTCGCCGTGGAAGCGCAGAAGCTGCTGCAGATCAGCCTCGAAGGCTCGGTCGGTTAAGGGATCGCCTGGAATCATGCTGAAGATCGAGAACCTGCACGCCACCGTCGATGGCAAGCCGATCCTGAAGGGGTTGTCGCTGTCGATCGCGCCGGGCGAGATCCACGCCATCATGGGCCCGAACGGCTCCGGCAAGTCCACGCTGAGCTACGTGCTGGCGGGGCGGGAAGGCTATGAGGTCACGGAAGGCTCCGTCACCTTCATGGGCCAGGATCTGCTGGCGATGGAGCCGGAGGAGCGTGCCGTGGCCGGCGTCTTCCTGGCCTTCCAGGCGCCGGTCGAGCTGCCTGGTGTCGGCAACGCCAACTTCCTGCGCACCGCGCTGAACGCGGTGCGGCGCGCAAAGGGCGAGGCGGAGGTGGATGCCATCCAGTTCCTCAAGCTCGCCCGCGCGCGGATGAAGGTGCTGAACATGCCGGACGATATGCTGAAGCGCCCGGTCAATGTCGGCTTCTCCGGCGGCGAGAAGAAGCGGAACGAGATGCTGCAGATGGCGATGCTCTCGCCGAAGCTGGCGCTGCTGGACGAGACCGATAGCGGGCTCGACATCGATGCGCTGAAGATGGTGGCGGATACCGTGAACAGCCTGCGCGGACCGGACTTCTCCGCCCTCGTCATCACCCATTACCAGCGCCTGCTGAACCACATCGTGCCGGACCATGTGCATGTGCTGTCCGCCGGCCGCATCATCCGCAGCGGTGGGCCGGAACTGGCGCAGGAGCTCGAGGCGACGGGCTACGCCGCCTCGGTGGCCGCGGCATGACGGCCGTCGGCACCACCGGCGCCGGCGCCTTCCTGGCGCGGCATGAGGGGTTGCGTGCGCGGCTGCCCGGCGCGCATCTCCCCTGGGTGACGGCGTTGCGCGAGGCCTCCGCGGAGGCCTTCCGCGCGCAGGGCTTCCCGACGCGGCGCGTCGAGGCCTGGAAGTACACGGACCTCGCCGCCGTCAACGGCACGGTGTTCGGGGAGCCGCTGACCGGCGTCGATGACGCGCTGACGCTGCCCGCCACGACCAACCCGCGCGCCGTCTTCGTCGATGGCCGCTTCCGCGCCGATCTCTCGACGCTGGAGGGGCTGGCCTATACGGTCGAAAGCCTGGCCGCGGTGCTGCCGACGCTGGAGGGGCGCCTCGGCGCCGTCGCGCGTCCCGCCGAGCAGGCGCTGGCCGCGCTGAACGGCATGCTGTTCGAGGATGGGCTGGTCGTGACCGTGCCGGCTGGTGTCGCGGGCGGCGTGCTCGAATTGCTGTCCTTCGCGACCGTCTCCGAACGCGCACCGGCCTACCACCCGCGCCACCTGGTGCAGCTGGAGGACGGCGCGTCGCTGACGCTGATCGAGACCGCCTCCGGCCCCGCCGCGGCGCGCTACCTGCACAACCCGGTCTTCGAGATCGAGGTCGCCGCGAAGGCCCGGCTGAACCATGGAAGGCTGCAGCAGGAAGGGCTCGATGCCTTCTTCCTCTCGACCGTCTATGCCCGCGTGGCGGAAGGCGGCGCCTATGACAACTTCACGCTGAACGCCGGCGGCCGCCTGGCACGCAACGAGATCCATGTGGCGCTGCAGGGCCCCAAGGCCGAGTGCCACATGAACGGCGTGCAGCTGGTGGCCGATGGCCAGCATGCGGATACGACGACGGCGCTGGACCACGCCGCGCCGGATTGCGCGTCCCGCCAGACCTACAAGACCGTCCTGGCCGGCCGGTCGCGCGGCGTCTTCCAGGGCAAGATCCTGGTGCGCAAGATCGCGCAGAAGACCGATGGCTACCAGATGAACCAGGCCCTGCTGCTGAGCCCGGAGGCCGAGATCGACAGCAAGCCGCAGCTGGAGATCTACGCCGACGACGTGAAGTGCAGCCATGGCGCGACCGTCGGCGAACTGGATGCCGACAACCTGTTCTTCCTGCGCAGCCGCGGCATCCCGCTGGACCAGGCCAAGGCCATCCTGGTCGAGGCCTTCCTGACCGAGGCCGTGGAGGCCGTGGCCGACGAGGATATCCGCAACGCCCTCTCCACCGCCGTCACGGGCTGGTGGCAGCGCCAGGGCGTGGCTGGCGGGATTGAGGTCGCGTGATGGATGGGCACATGGCGCCGGTGCTGGACCTCGCCGCGATCCGGGCGGACTTCCCGATCCTGTCGGAGACGGTGCGCGGCAAGCGCTTCACCTTCCTCGACAGCGGCGCCTCCGCCCAGAAGCCGCGGCAGGTCATCGGCGCGATGGTGCGGATGATGGAAAAGGCCTACGCCAACGTCCATCGTGGCGCCTATCACATGAGCGAGCAGGCGACAGAGGCCTATGAGGCCGCGCGCCGCGCCGTGCAGCGCTTCCTGAATGCGGGCGACGAGCGCGAGATCGTCTTCACGGGCAGCAGCACCAACGCCATCAACCTGGTCGCCCACAGCTATGGCCGCGGCGTGATGAAGCCGGGCCAGGCGGTCGTGATCTCCGAGATGGAGCATCACGCCAACCTGGTGCCCTGGCAGATGCTGCGCGACGCGCATGGCATCGAGTTGCGGGTCTGCCGCATCACCGATGCCGGCGAGCTGGACATGGACGACCTCGCCGCCAAGCTGGCCGACGGCAAGGTCGGCCTCGTCGCCGTCACGCATATGTCGAACGTGCTCGGCACCGTGACGCCGGCGGAGCGCATCGCGCGCATGGCGCATGAGGCCGGTGCCAAGGTGCTGTTCGATGGCAGCCAGGCGGCGGTGCATCGCCGGGTGGACGTTCAGGCGCTCGACGCCGATTTCTACGTCTTCACCGGCCACAAGCTCTACGGGCCGACGGGCATCGGCGTGCTCTATGCCAAGGCCGCGCTGCTCGAAGCCATGCCGCCCTTCCTTGGCGGTGGCGACATGATCGCCGAAGTCAGCTTCGAACGCAGCATCTGGGCGCCGATCCCGGCAAAGTTCGAAGCCGGCACGCCGCCGATCATCGAGGCCATCGGCCTGCACGCCGCGATCGATTATGTCGAGGCCATCGGCATGCCCGCGATCGAGGCGCATGAACGCGCCCTGGTCGATCGCGCCATGGCCCGCCTGCCGCATATCGAGGGCGTGACCCTGCTCGGCCGCGCGCAGGATCGCGGCGGCGTCTTCGCCTTCGCGCTTGACACGGCCCATGCGCATGACGTGGCGACGCTGCTGGACCGCGCCGGCATCGCCGTCCGTTCCGGCCGCCATTGCGCGGAACCGCTGCATGCGCGCTTCAACGTCGAGAGCACCTGCCGCGCCTCCTTCGGCCTCTACACCACGCCGGAGGAAGTCGATCTCCTCGCCGATGCGTTGGGGCAGGCGAGGGAGTTCTTCCGATGATCCGCTGCGATGGTCGGAGGCTGGCGGGCTTCAGCCCGCAGGCCGGAGAGCTGAATCGGAGCGGCACATGACCGGGCTGTTCGACGACCTTCGCGACCTCTACCAGGAAGTCATCCTGGACCATGGTCGCAAGCCGCGGAACTTCCGCCGGCTGGATGATGCCGACCGCACCGCGCGCGGCGACAACCCGATGTGCGGCGACCGGATGGAGCTGTTCCTCAAGATGGCGCCGGACGGCACCATCGCGGATGCTGCCTTCCAGGGCCGCGGCTGCGCCATCTCCATGGCCTCGGCCTCGCTCATGACCGACACGGTCAAGGGCAAGACCCCGGCGCAGGCGCATGCGATGAGCGACGGCTTCCGCACGCTGGCGATGACGGGCACCTGCCCCGAATGCGGTGGCGACATCGCGGAGGAGATGGAGCGCCTGGCGCCCCTCTCCGGCGTGCATGACTTCCCGAGCCGCGTGAAGTGCGCGACGCTGGCCTGGCACACCTTGAACGCCGCGCTTGACGGCCAGGCGAAGGAGGCGAGCAGTGAGTGAAACGCCGACCCTGCCCAATCATGGCGCCTGGACGCCGGAAGGCTCCACGGAACCGCCGGTGAAGGTGCATGAGGATGCGGTCATCGCCGTCCTCAAGACCGTCTTCGACCCGGAGATCCCCGTCGACATCTACGAACTCGGCCTGATCTACGCGGTCGAGATCGGCGATGACGGGCACGTCAAGGTCGAGATGACGCTGACCACCCCCTCATGCCCCTCGGCGCAGGAACTGCCGAGCCAGGCGGAGGAAGCGGTGCGCGCCGTCCCCGGCGTGACCGACGTGACGGTCGAGGTCGTCTGGGATCCGCCCTGGGACCAGAGCCGGATGAGCGAGGATGCGCGCCTCGCCCTCAACATGTACTGACGACTGAGCGAGGGTGAACCCATGAGCATTGCCACCGACGCTCCCGCCCGCCCGAAGCGGGCCCTGCCGCCGCTGATGACGCTGTCCGACGGCGCCGCGGAACGGCTGCGCGCGCTGTACGAGAAGGGCGAGGCCGGCAAGCTGCTGCGCATCGCGGTCAAGACCAAGGGCTGCTCCGGCATGTCCTACGACCTCTCCTGGGTCGATGGGGCGGGACCGGGCGATGAGGTCGTGACCGACAAGGGCCTCACGATCCTGGTCGATCGCAAGGCCACGCTGTTCCTGATCGGCACCGTGATGGATTACGAGGTGAAGGCCATGTCCGCCGGCTTCACCTTCACCAACCCGAACGAGAAGGGCCGCTGCGGCTGCGGCGAGAGCTTCCACGTCTGACGGATTGTTACGTCGCCTTGGCGCGGCGTGACGCGCGCGCCACATGCGGGCTTCCACCGTTGGAAGCCCGCCCTTGCCGTCCTCTGCAATCACCCGCCGCAAGCTTGCCACGCTGATCGCCGCCGTGCCGATTCTCGGCGCCTGCGTCAGCGCGCGCGCCGGCAGCGACTACTATGCCGGGCCCGTCTCCGACCATTTCGACGGCAGCCGCTTCTTCAACCCCGGTGGTGATGGTCCTCGGCCCTTCACGGACCTGCTGCGCTGGCAACTGACGGAAAGCCGTACCGCCTGGCCGGAAAGCTTCCCGAGCCCGCATCCGCAGGATTCGCCGCCCGCCCGGGTGGAGGGCAAGGCGCTGCGCGTTTCCTTCGCCGGCCACGCGACCTTCCTGATCCAGGGCGCCGGCCTCAACATCATCACGGACCCGGTCTTCTCCGACCGCGCGAGCCCCTTCAGCTTCTACGGACCGAAGCGCGTCAACGCGCCGGGCATCGACTTCGGGCGGCTGCCGAGGATCGACGTCGTGCTGCTCTCGCACGGCCATTACGACCACATGGATGTCGACACGCTGCGTCGCCTCTGGGAACGCGACCGCCCGCGCATCCTGGCGCCGCTCGGCAATGACGTGATCCTGCGCGGCCATCATCCCGGCATGGTGGTGGAGGCGATGGACTGGCACGCGCGTCGCGACCTCGGCGCCGGTGTCGCGGCCTCGCTGGAGCCGGTGCATCACTGGTCGGCGCGCGGGCTCTTCGATCGCAACCACGCGCTGTGGGGCGGCTTCGTGCTGACGGGCATCGGCGATGGCATCTTCTTCGCCGGCGACACGGGTTTCGACCAGGGGCGTCCCTTCCGCCGGGTTGCGGAACGCCACCCCGGCCTCGGCCTCGCGCTGCTGCCGATCGGCGCCTATGAGCCGCGCTGGTTCATGGCGCCGCAGCACATGAATCCGGATGACGCAGTGCAGGGCTTCCAGCTGCTCGGCGCGCACCAGGCGCTGGGCTACCACTGGGGGACCTTCAACCTGACGAATGAGGGCGTGGACAGCCCGGCCCAGGATCTCGCGACGGCGCTCGCGGCCAAGGGGATCGAGCCCGCGCGCTTCCTGGCGGCCCAGCCGGGACTGGTCTGGACGAACGCCGCCACCTGACCGTCAGGCGATCGCCGCCAGGGACCCCGTTTCTGGCGGCCCCGTCGGTCCCGGTGCAGGCCCCCTTGCCCTGCGCCCTTCGCGAGCCGGCTTGACCGTCTGTTGCGGCGCCCCGCCTGGGTCAGCCCTTGCCGCGGTTCTGCCCGCCCTTGCGCCCCGCCTCCGCCGCGCGCTGCGGGTCATTGGCGAAGTTGTTCGGGTCCTTCCGCTTGCCGGCGCCGACCGTCTCCTGCGGGACGCCCTTCTGGCCTTCCGCACCATGCGCGCCGGCCTTGTCGGCGGCGCTGCCCTCTCCCTTGTCCATGTCCTGGCCTGCCATCGCTGCATCCTCCGTGGGCGGCGGACCATGATGCCGCCGCGCGGGCAAACGCCTGGCGTCGATGGCGGGTTTGGCACCGCAGCCGGAACGCCGTGGGCGTATTGACCGGGCGCGGCCGAAGCGCGAGGAGGGGACATGGCCCGTTTCCAGGTTCTCGTCACCCACACCCATCTCGACCAGCCCGGCCTCGGCCTGCTGGAGGAGGCGGGATGCCAGGTGCATTTCCTGACGCCCGACGCCAGCGGCGTGGTCACGGCGGCGAATGGCAAGGCGGAGGTGGAGCGCCTGCTGGCGACGACCGCCTTCGATGGCGTGATCTCCCGCATCATCCCGATCGGCGGCGATGCGATGCGCAGCTGCCCGACGCTGCGCGTGATCAGCCGCGCCGCCGTGGGTTACGACAACATCGACATGGAGGCGGCCAGCGCGCAGGGCATCGCGGTGCTGACGGCGGTCGGCGCCAATGCGCAATCCGTCGCCGAATACACGATGGGGCTGCTGCTGACCGTGGCGCGCAACATCGCCCGCCACAACACGGCCATTCAGGCCGGGGGGTGGGAGCGGGCGCGCCTTGGGCTGGAGCTTCGCGGCCGGCGCCTCGGCCTCGTCGGCTATGGCCGCATCGCGCAGAAGGTGGCGGCGCTCGCGCAGGCCTTCGGCATGACGGTCTCCGCCTGGAGCCCCAACCTGCACAAGGCCGGCGACATCGCGCCGGTCGCGCGTGCGGCGTCACTGCACGACCTGATCCGCGGCTGCGACGTGCTGTCGCTCCACATCCCGCTGACCGAGACCTCCCGGAACCTGATCGGCGCGGAGGAACTCGCGCTGATGGGGAAGGAGGCGATCCTGGTGAATACCGGCCGCGGCGGGTTGGTGGACGAAGCCGCGCTGGCCGAGGTGCTGCAGGAAGGCCGCATCTGGGGCGCGGGCATCGATGTGCTGACGCAGGAGCCCCCGCCGCGGGACAACCCGCTGCTCGGCCTGCCCAACGCCATCCTGAGCCCGCATGTGGGCGCCGCCACCACGGTCGCCCGCGCCGCGACGGCGGAGACGGCGGCGCGCCACCTGCTCGACATCCTGCTCGGCCGGACGCCGCCGGCCGATGCGGTGGTGAACCCCCAGGTCCTTACCAGGTCAGCTCCGCCAGCGTGATCCGGTTCTCCGCCGCCGGCCAGGCGCGGGAGACCACGCGGTCCTCGTTGAAGATCCCGACCACCGGCCGGCCGAGCTCTCCCGCCGGAATCTGCCGCGTGGCCAGGGCGGAGATGGCGACGCCGGGGCGCAGTTCCGGCGGCACGCGGCCATCCAGCAGGATCGCGTCGCGCGGGATGCCGAAATAGCCTCGGGTGCGCTGGAACAGCACCACGCCGCCGCCGCCATCCCGCTCCGCCTGGGTCGGCGCGCGGGCGGGACGCAGGTTCACCACCGTCGAGCCGCGTGGGAAGGGGCCGCGATAGATGTGGGTGATGGGGTGCCGTGGCGCGGCCACGACGAATTCCAGCGTCCAGTCCGGCCCGACCGGCACGCCGCCCCAGCGCCCATCCTCCTCCGTGACGCGCCGGTGGATGGCCTCGCCCATCCGTTCGCCCGTCTCGGGGGAGACGCGATAGACCTCCACCGTCGCGCCCGCGACGGGGCGGTTGGTGACGCCGCCGGCGGTGTTGGTGACGCGCCCATCCAGCACCGGCCGCGCCTCGGGCTCCACGGATAGCCGCGCTGGCGGGCGGCCGGTCACGAACGAAAAGGTCTCGGCGAAGGCGCGCGCGTGGTAGGCGACCTCCCGGTGGTCCAGCGCGCCCAGCACCAGGTTGGTGGCGCCGCGCAGCTCCGGCCCATCCACATCCGTGCCGGTCGGCCGGTCGGGCGTGGCGGACCAGATGGCGCGGGGCTGGGCGAAGACGTCGTTCCAGGCGCTGCGGATGGTGAGGAAGGCGGTGCCGGGGACGACATCGGTCGTGCCGCCATTCAGCCGCCGGAGGAAGTCGGACTGGCTGTTGAACTCGCGGTTCCTGATCTCCGGCCAGTCATAGACGCCGCGATTGGGCGTGCCGCAGAGCACGGCGTGGGAGACGGCGTCGCTGCCGCCCTGATGCACGACGAAGTCGCGGATCGGGTAGCCGCCGCGGGAATTGCCGACGAGGGCGATCCGCGCGCCGCCATGCCGGGCGCGGAACTCGGCCACGAAGGCGGCGAGCCGCTCCGTCTGCTCCGCGCTACCGCTGCGGCCGGCCTGGGGCACGGCGTCATCGTCCCTCGCCAGCGGGTCCGGCATGTCCACGGCCAGCAGGCGGTCCGGCGGGTAGCCGTTCGACTCGAAGCGCCAGAGCGTGGTGAGCCACAGCGCCGCATGGTCGCCATTGCCATGCACGAAGAGGATCGGCGGCGGCAGCGCCTGGGCGCGGGCCAGACGGGGCGCGGCCAGCGGCAACGCGCTGGCGGCGAGGAGCAGGGTTCGTCGGGACGTTTCCATTGGGCGGAAGGGTAGCGGGACAGGCGGCGGCATGGAACCGCCGCCGCCTGCCCTGTCCCTCACGTCACGCGTTGGACGGCACCAGGCGGAAGCCCGTGCCCGCACGCTCGACCCGGCCCGTGGCCGGCATCGGGAAGTGATAGCCCACGACCGGCACCCGGTCCGTTGCCGCCTGGTCCAGCAGGCGGCGGCGGGTCTGCACGGCCTGGGTGGCGTCCATGTCGAAGACCGGGTGCCATTCGGGATTGGCCATGAAGAAGGCGGGCGTGTTCACGGCATCGCCGATGACCAGCAGCTGGTCCCGGCCATCCGCGATGATGAAGGAGGTGTGGCCCGGCGAGTGCCCGTTCGTCGCCACGGCGGTGATGCCAGGCGCCACCGTCGCGCCGGGGGCGAAGCTCTGCACGCGGTCGCGATAGGGGGCGAATTTCTGCCGCACCGTCGCGAAGCCGGGGCGGCGACCCTCGGCGGCGCGGGATTCCTCCCCCGCATCGGTCCAGAAGGCCCATTCGCGCTCCGGCACCAGCACCGGCACGCCGGGGAACAGCGGCTGGCCATTGGCGTCCGTCAGCCCGCCGATGTGGTCGCCATGGAAATGCGTGTGCACCACCAGGATGACCTGCGCGGGGTCGAGACCCGCCGCGCGCATATTGGCGAGCATCTGGCTGCCCGGCGCGCCGCGTCCGACATCCAGCATGACGAGGCCGCGCGGCGTCTTCACCACCGTCACGTTGAAGGGGTTCTCCAGCGCCGTGCCCGGCATGCCCGCTGCCTGCATGGTGGAGGCCACCTGCGCCGGCGTGGCGTTGAGCACGAAGCCCTGGGTGGCATCGGGCCGCACCACGGAGCCATCCGTGACGATAAAGGCTTCCAGCCCACCCACCGCCACGCGGTGGAAGCCGGGCGCTTGAGCCTGGGCCAGGGAGGGCGCCAGCGCGAGGCCGGCCCCCGCGGCCAGCAGGCCGCGACGATCGATCATCATGGTCGTTCCCCCCTCAGCCCGCCGCCGCCCAGTCCGTCGGCACGAAGCGGTAGCCATTGCCCTCCTTCGCCATGAAGCCGGTCGAGGGGAAGGGGAAGTGGTAGCCGGTGACGCGGATCCGGTCCGTGGAGACCATGTCGAAGACACGGCGCCGCGTCGCCTCCGCGGCCTGGGCGTCGAAGTCGAAGACCAGGTGGAAATCGGGGCGGCGGGCGAAGACCTCCGGCCGGTTGGTGATGTCGGCCAGGAAGACCAGCTGGTCGTTCCCGTCCGCGATGCGGTAGATCGTGTGGCCCGGCGTGTGGCCATGGGCGGCGATGCTGGTGATGCCGGGCATCACCTCCGCACCCGGGGCGATCTGCCGCACCTTGCCCTGGTAGGGGCCGAAGCGGCGCTGGCTGTTGGCGAAATTGGCACGCTGGAATTCCGGGCTGCGGGTCTCGTTGCCGCTGTCCATCCACCAGCCCCATTCCGGCGCGGGCACCACCAGCTCCGCATTCGGGAAGGCGGGCGTGCCATCGGCGTTGAGCAGGCCGTTCACGTGGTCGCCGTGGAAATGGCTGAACACCACCGTCGTGACGCGGGCCGGGTCGAGCCCCGCCGCACGCATGTTCGCCGTCAGCAGCCCGACCGGGGCATTGGGCCCGGAGGGGCCGTTGCCGGTGTCGAACAGCACCAGCCCGTTCGGGGTCTCGACGCAGGTGAGGGTGAAGGGGATGCGGAAGGTGTCGGTGGGCAGGAAGCTCTCCGCCAGCACGCGCTGCACGTCTTCCAGGGAGGCGTTGCGCACGAAGCCCGCATTCAGCGGGATGGCGCGGCTGCCGTCATGCAGCATGGTCACGGTCCGCGACCCCAGCCGGAAGCGGAAGAAGCCCGGCGCCTGGGCCAGCGGCGCGGCGGGCGCGGCAGCCTGGGCCAGCGCGGGCGTCGCGCGCAGCAGCGCCGGCGCGGCAAGGGCGGCCGCCGCCCCCATGAAGACGGACCTGCGGATCATGCTTCTTCCCTCCGGGACGGTTGGCTCGCCGCGACGTTGGGCGGCAGGCGGCGGATGCAACCCCCACAGGTGGGTGCAACGCAAGCTTCTTTCGTCGCCGGGCTGCTCAGCGTGCGAAGGCGACGACCGATTCGAGGTGCGGCGACCACGGGAACTGGTCCACCGGCACGGCGGAGACGGCCTTGAACCCCGCCCGGCCCAGCACCGCCGCATCGCGCGCCAGCGCGACCGGGTTGCAGGAGACGTAGATCGCGTGGCGCAGCTTGCTCCGCGCGATCTGCGCCACCTGCTCCTGCGCGCCGTTGTAGGGCGGGTCGAGCACCACCACCCCGAAGGAATCGAGTTCCGCCGGCAGCAGCGGGCGATAGGCGAGGTCGCGCTTCACCGCCTCCACCCGCCCGCCCGCCTTGCGCGCCGCGGCATCCAGCGCCGCGACGGCGCCTGCCTCGCCCTCATAGGCGGCGACGCGATGGGTCGCGGCCAACGGGAAGGAGAGGGTGCCGATGCCCGCATAGAGATCGGCGATCCGCGCCTTGGGGGAGAGCTTGCGTGGCAGGGCGGCGCGCACCGCGGCGACGATGCCGGCCTCGCCCTCCGGCGCTGCCTGCAGGAAGGCGCCGGGCGGCGGCGCCACCTTCACGCCGCCGAGCATCAGGTGCACGGGGCCGGCCTGCGCCGCCGTCTCCATCACGCCATCGCCCAGCGCCCAGGCGATGCGGGGGATGCCATGCGCGATGCCGAAGGCCGCCAGGATGGATCGCTGCGCCGCATCCAGCTGCCCATCCGTCCGCAGCAGCAGGTCCGGCCCGCTGTCGAGCAGGTTCAGCACCGCCGAGCCTTCCCGCTTCAGCGCGCCGAGGCGCTTGAGCACCTCCCTGAGCGGGCGGAACAGCGCGACCAGGCGCGGGTCCAGCACATGGCAGGTGGAGAGGTCCGCGATGGCGCTGGCGCCGCGCTGGTGGAAGCCGAGCGCCACGCCATGCGGCACGCGCCTCAGCGCCAGGTCCGCCCGCCGCCGCGTGCCGGGCGGTGCCGCGACCAGGGGCGCCACCTCCACCGCCTGGCCGGCCCGCGCCATCGCCTCGACCAGCCGGTCGCGCTTCCAGGCGTGGTAGGCCGGCATGGCCATGTGCTGCAGGGCGCAGGCGCCGCATTCGACCAGGAAATGCGGGCAGGGGGGCGCGACGCGGTCGGGGCTCGGGCTTTCGACCGATGCCAGCGTGGCCGCGATGCCCTCTCCGCGCCGCGCGCCCAGATCGGCCAGCACGACCTCCCCGGGCAGGGTGCCGGCGATGAAGACCGGTCCCTGCGGCGTCTCCGCCACGCCATCGCCGGCGGAGCCGAGGCGTGTGATCGTCAGGCGCTGCGTGGTGGGTTCGGTCAAGCCGGCGGTCCAGTCGGGTTCGGGGGCGGCAGATCGGTGCGGGCCAGCGCCGCCTCCGCCAGGAAGCACAGCAGACCGGCGCCGAGCACGGCCATGGTGCCCAGCATCAGCCCGGCCAGGACAGGGCCCAGCGCCCAATCATAGATCAGCGCCAGGAAGGTGGCGGCGACCAGCGCGCAGACCAACAGCGCGGCCATGATGCAGCCCAGCATGGCCCCCAGCGCCATGCTCGCGCGACGTCGCAGCAGCGCGATGTTGGGGCCGGATTCACGCGCCGCATGGGCCGCATGCACGCGGTCCACCAGGCGGTTCCGGCGCTCCGACAGCACGCGGAGCGCCGTCATCACGCCGGCCAGCAGGAAGGCCGGCGTCAGGCTGCCGGCGATGGCCTGGCCCGCGGCGGCGACGGAAAGCGCTTCCATCGCGCGGCGCGACGGGGGTCTCAGCCGCCGAAGGCGTTCAGCCCGGTCTGGGCGCGCCCGAGGATGAGGGCATGCACGTCATGCGTGCCCTCATAGGTGTTCACCGTCTCCAGGTTCACCATGTGGCGGATGACGTGATACTCGTCGACGATCCCGTTGCCGCCGTGCATGTCGCGTGCCACGCGGGCGATCTCCAGCGCCTTGCCGCAATTGTTGCGCTTGACCAGGGAGATCATCTCCGGCGCCGCCTTGTGCTCATCGAACAGCCGGCCGACGCGCAGCACGGCGTGCAGGCCGAGCGTGATCTCCGTCTGCATGTCGGCCAGCTTCTTCTGCACCAGCTGGGTCTGGGCCAGCGGGCGGCCGAACATCTTGCGGCCCATCGTGTAGTCGCGCGCGGCGTGCCAGCAGAACTCGGCGGCGCCCATGGCGCCCCAGGCGATGCCGTAGCGCGCGCGGTTGAGGCAGGAGAAGGGCGCGGCGAGGGACTTCACGCCCGGCAGGCGGTTCTCCTCCGGCACGAAGACCTCATCCATCATGATCATGCCGGTGACGGAAGCGCGGAGCGAGAACTTGCCCTCGATCTTCGGGAAGGTCAGGCCCTTCATGCCGCGCTCCAGCAGGAAGCCGCGCAGCACGCCCTCGTCATCCTTCGCCCAGACCACGGCGACATCGGCGATGGGGGAGTTGGTGATCCAGGTCTTGGAGCCGGAGACCAGGTAGCCGCCATCCACCTTCTTCGCGCGGGTGCGCATGGAGGAAGGGTCGGACCCGGCATCGGGCTCCGTCAGGCCGAAGCAGCCGACCCATTCGCCGGTGCGCAGCTTCGGCAGGAACTTCTGCTTCTGCTCCTCCGACCCATAGGCATGGATCGGGAACATCACGAGCGAGGACTGCACGGAGAAGGCGGAGCGGTAGCCGCTGTCCACGCGCTCCACTTCGCGGGCCATCAGCCCATAGGCGACGTAGGACACGCCGGCGCAGCCATAGCCATCGAGCGTGGCGCCCAGGAAGCCCATCTCGCCGAACTCGTTCATGATCTCCCGGTCGAAGCTCTCGTTCCGGAAGGCCATGAGGACGCGGGTCTGCAGCTTCTCCTGGCAGAACTGGCGGGCCGCGTCGCGGATCATCCGCTCATCCTCGGTCAGCACCTCATCCAGCAGCAGCGGGTCGTCCCAGGTGAAGGGGGCGGTGCTGGACTTCTTGGGGGTGGTGACGGGGGTGACGACGTTCATGGCGTTCTCCTGGCTCCTGCGACGAAGGCGGGCCTCGGCTGGTATGGGCGCAATCTGGCGCGCGTGCCGGCATCCGGCAACCGCCCCGTGGATGCAAAAAGGGGCGCCGAGGCGCCCCCTTTCGCTGGGCTCAGGCCGCCTCGGCGTCCTGGCCCGGTTCGGCACTGCCTTCCGGCGCCGGCGTATCGGCGGCGCTGTCCCGCTTCGGGCGGGGCAGGGGCAGCAGCATGAAGGCCGGCACGGCATCGCCGAAGCCGCGGGGCGATGGCCCGGCCTCCCGGTCCTCCCGCCGTTCCCGGCGGAATTCCTCGCGCCGCGCGGCGTAGCTCTGCATCTCCTCGCGCGGCGGCAGGTCGCGGCCCGGGCGGCCATCGCGGCGCGGGCCGCGATCGTCCCGGCGGCCTTCGCGCGGCACACGGTCACGCGGCGCCTCGTCCCGCGGGGCCTCGTCCCGGCGGGGGGGACGCGGCGGGCGGGCATCCCGCACCGGCACGTCATCCGCCGCCGTCTCCAGCGTCTCGACCGGCGGGCGACGCCCGCGATCGTGATCGCGTCCACCCCGATCCCGGTCGCGGCCACCACGGTCGCGCCCGCGATCCCGGCCGGCATCGCGTCCGCCGCGGCCGCCATCACGGCCGCCATCGCGCCCGCCCTGGGCCGGCCGGCCGCCGCGGCCACGCTTGGCCTTGGCGCCCTCCGCGATCTCTTCGGCGGAGATCGGGTCGAGCCCGTCGATCTCCATGCGGGGGATCGGCTTGCCTGTCAGCTTCTCGATCGCCGCGACGGAGCGTGCATCCTCCGGCGCCGCCAGGGAGTAGGCATGGCCTTCGCGCCCGGCGCGGCCGGTGCGGCCGATGCGGTGGACATAGTCCTCCGCATGGAAGGGCACGTCGAAGTTGAAGACATGGCTGAGCCCGCCGATGTCGAGGCCGCGCGCCGCGACATCGCTGCAGACCAGCAGCTGCAGCTCATTCGCCTTGAACTTGTTCAGCGTCGCGAAGCGCATGGACTGGTCGAGGTCGCCATGCAGCGCGCCGACGGAGAAGCCGTGGCGCTTCAGCGACTTGTAGAGGATGTCCACGTCGATCTTGCGGTTGCAGAAGATCAGCGCGTTCTGCACGGCTTCCCGCCGCAGCAGGCGGCGCAGCGCCTCCCGCTTGTCCATCTCCCGCACCCAGACCAGGCCGGTGGTGATGGTGGTGGCCACGGTCGCCGGGGCGCTGACCGTGATCTCCTTCGGGTTCTGCAGGAAGGCATCCGCCAGGCGACGGATCTCCGGCGCCATGGTGGCGCTGAAGAACAGCGTCTGGCGCATCCGCGGCAGCAGGGAGACGATGCGCTCCACATCCGGGATGAAGCCCATGTCCAGCATGCGGTCGGCCTCGTCGATGACGAGGACCTTGCAATCCGCCAGCAGGATGCGGCCGCGATCGAACAGGTCGAGCAGCCGGCCCGGCGTCGCGATCAGCACGTCCACGCCCTTGTCGAGCACGTCGCGCTGTTCGTTCATGCTCTCGCCGCCGATCAGCAGGGCATGCGTGAGGTTCAGGTGCTTGCCGTACTTCACGAAGTTCTCGGCCACCTGCAGCGCCAGCTCGCGCGTCGGCTCCAGGATCAGGCTGCGCGGCATCCGCGCCTTGGCGCGCGACCCTGCCAGGATATCGAGCATCGGCAGGGTGAAGCTGGCGGTCTTGCCGGTGCCGGTCTGGGCGCAGCCCAGCACGTCCCGCCCCATCAGCACGATCGGGATCGCGGCTTCCTGGATGGGCGTGGGGTAGAGGTAGCCGGCTTCCGTCACCGCGCGGAGGATGGGCTCCGAGAGGCCGACATCGGCGAAGGTGGTGCGGGCGGGTTCCTCGGGATCCTGCTCGTCATAGGCCCGCTCGGCCTCGCTCCGCAGGTCTTCCTCGTCATCCTCGTTGTCGCGGCCATCATCATCCGCATCGCCGTCATCCCGGTCGTCGTCATCCCGGTCGCCGTCGTCCCGGTCGTCGTCCTGGGCTGCAACGTCGTCGCGACCTTCGGCCTCGACAGGCGCAGGCGCTTCCTCCGCCGGGGCTTCCGCCACGGGTTCGGCGGCGGCCGGCTCGGGCTCGGTCGGCGCTGCGGCCGTCGCCTCAACGACGGAAACCGCCTCCGGCTCGGCCGTGGCGGTGTCCTTGTGTTCGGGATCGGCCGCGCCCATCTGGGTCGCGTCGCTGTGATCGCTCAACGTGATTGTTTCTCTGTCTGCCTCGGACCAGCCCGACACCTTCGACCGCCCCGGCTGCAAACCGGGGCCCGTCTTCGGGTGGGGACGCCCCGCTGGCGCAATGGGCGCGAACGGCGGAGCCGGGCGGGACGAGCGCCATATGCGCCGGAAACGCGCGGAAATCAAGGCGCGACGGCTTGCGAGCCCGGCACGCGCGGCCTAGCAGCCCGGCATGACCGACCAGCCCACGCTCCTGCTGCTGCCCGGCCTGCTCTGCGACGGCCGGCTCTGGCGCGACCAGATCGCGGCACTCCGCGCCGAATGCCGCTGCGTCGTGGCCGACCTGACCCATGACGACAACCTGCCCGCCATGGCCCACCGCGCCCTGGCCGCGGTGGGCGAGGCCCAGGACCTCGCCATCGCCGGCCTGTCCATGGGCGGCTACGTCGCACTCGAGATCATGCGCCAGGCACCCGGCCGCGTCGCCCGCCTGGCGCTGATGGACACCTCTGCCCGGCCCGATACGGAAGAACAGTCCCGCCGCCGCCGCGCCCTGCTGGCATTGTCGGAATCCGGGATGTTCCGCGGCGTGACGCCGCGGCTGCTGCCGACGCTGCTGGCCCACCACAACCTGTCGACGCCGCTCGGCGCCGAGGTCACCGCCATGGCGGAGCGCGTCGGCCGCACCGCCTTCCACCGCCAGCAGCGCGCCATCCTCAAGCGGCCCGACAGCCGGCCGGACCTGCCCCGCATCGCCGTGCCCACCCTGGTCGTGGTGGGCGAGCACGACGCCCTGACCCCACCCCACCTGGCGGAGGAGATCGCCGCCGGCATCCCCAACGCGACCCTCGCCCGCATCGCCAGCGCCGGCCACCTGCCGACGATGGAGGAACCCGCCGCCGTCACCGCCGCCATGCGGGGCTGGTTGCGCGCCTGACGCGCGCCTAGAGTCGACAGCCCAACGGAGACCCGCCATGGCCGAGACCACGATCCTGGAGACGCGCGAAACAAAGCGGTCCTACGGCCTGGTCCGCGGCGGGGTCGCGATCCTCTGCCTCGGCCTGCCCTTCCTCGGCCGGCAACGCATCCAGGTCACCACCGAACGGGTCATCATCGAAAGCGGCTTCCTGACCAAGGTCCGCGACGACGTCGAAGTCTTCCGCATCCGCGACGTCGTCTCCACCCAGGCGCTCTGGCAACGCCTGCTCGGCATCGGCGACGTCGTCATCAAGGCGACCGAAGGCCGCACCGAGGAACGACACACGCTGCGCGGCGTCCCCGACCCGATCGCCGTCTCCGAAGCCATCCGCCAGGCCTGGAACCAATCGGCCCGGCCGCGACAGGCGACGAACATCGACGGGTAGCGGGTGGCGCCGGTGGCCCGGGGAAAGGGCTCCGCCCCTTCCCCGTAACCCCTTCCCCGCCAAGGGCCAGCGGGCCCTTGGGAACCCATGAATTGATCGGAGGGCGAGAGAGGGGCACCGCGCTCGCGCCGAACATGAGCGCGCGCCGTGCCCCTCTCTCGCCCTCCGATGAAGCCTCGCGGTCCAGGGGCGCGACGCCCCTGGCGCGGGAGAGGTGCGGAGAGGGGCGCGCAGCCCCATAGGCGCTAGGATAGAGCGGGGATCGTGAGGCTGGTTGCGGCGTTTTGTGGGTGTGACCCTTGATGCACG
>NZ_JAAIKB010000016.1 GCF_011040385.1 Falsiroseomonas algicola
CGACCACGCCCGGCCCTTGCGGCTGCGGCGGCACGGCGATGGGCACGGCATTCACCGTCGCGCCCGGCGGCACCTGCCCCGGCGGCTGCGCGACCACGCCCGGCCCTTGCGGCTGCGGCGGAACGGCGATGGGCACGGCATTCACCGTCGCGCCCGGCGGCACCTGCGCCGGCGGCTGCGCGACCACGCCCGGCCCTTGCGGCTGCGGCGGCACGGCGATGGGCACGGCATTCACAGTCGCGCCCGGCGGCACCTGCGCCGGCGGCTGCGCGACCACGCCCGGAACTTGCGGCTGGATGGGCCTTGGGCGGGGAACGGTCAGCGGCAGGAGAGTGACGGTCATGCCCGGTGGCCGCATGACAGGACCGGCCTGCGGCCCCTGGCCCATCGGCAGGGCCGGCGCCGTCATCCCAGACACCACCGCGGCAGCACCGCCCGGCGCAGGCACGCCGGACGGCCGCGCGGAGCTGCCGGGCACGGGCTGCAGCACCGTATCGGGGCGCGGCGGCACCTGCACGGGCAGGGGCGGCCTGGTCATCCCGCTCGGGCCGGGAACAGGCTCGGTCAGGAAGGTGGCATAGGGCGCGTGCGTCGGCTCGTTGTCCGGCCGCTGGGTCACGGGTGTCTGGGTGACCGGCGTCTGGGTGACCGGCGTCTGGGTGGCCTGCGGCTGGATGACCGGTGGGCGCGGTATCTGGTTTGCCGTCGGCACCACCCCGTGATGGTCGTTGCCCGTCCCCGGGGTGCTGGGTCGCGTCACCCCGCAACTCCCGCCATGCGGATTGCCCACGCCCTGGCACCACCCATAGTGGTGCCCGGGGTGGGTCGCCTGTTGGCTCCCGGCGGCAAGCGGCGATTGGCCTGGCGGCAGCAGCATGGCCAGCAGCGGCAGCGCGGCCTGGTACGGAACTCTCATTGCCTGTCCTCCCGCCTCACCAGCTCTTCGTCAGGCGCAGATACGCCGCCGGCCCGTAGCGCGTGTCCCGCCCGTCATCGACCAGCGGCAAGGCGACCCAGCCCGACAGCACGAACCCCTCCGCCATGTAGGCGCGCAGCCCGATGCCGGTGGAGGCGAGGGCCTTGCTGGAATCGCCGATCGGGGAGGTCGCGCGTCGCGCCGGCACCACGTCGAAGTCCCGGTTCCTCGCTACCACGCCGGCATCGAGGAACACCGATGGCACCAGCGCCCGCGCCACCGGTCCGTCCAGCGCGATCTGCCGGCTGGCATCGATCGTGCCGATGGCGCCGCTGTCGCCCGTCAGCGTCCCGGCCAGGTAGCCGCGCAGCCTCTCGCGGTCACCAAGGTAGAAGCGCTCCGTCTCCGGCAGCGTCGCCGGCGACCATTGCGCATAGCCGTGCAGGCGAAGCGCCAGGCCCTCCTCCTGCGGCCCCAGCGGCAGCAGCAGCCCGGCCGCGCCGCGCAGGTGCCAGAAGTCCGGATCCACGAAGGCGTTCCAGCTGCTGTCCGTCCGCCCGGCGGAGACGGTCGCGATGGCCCTGAAGCTGCCGTAGCTGTCGTCCACATGGCTGTAGACGGCAGAAAGCCTCACCGCCTGCGACCGCTCCCGCCTGATGGCGGGATCGCCGAAATCCACCTCGGCGATATCATACTCGGCCGCCAGGTACAGGAACTGGTGGATGTCCCGCAGCACCGGGTGCCCCACCAGCGCGATCGCGTTGGTCCCGCGCTGGTGCCGCGCATCGGCAAGCCCCCCGCTGAGGTCGCGGCCGTGCAGCGTGTTGGAGGCGAAGAACTCCGCATAGGTCCCCGCCGTCCCGACCGGCATGCGGTAGAAACCCGCGACGTTGAAGCCGGACCGGTCCTCATCCGTCGCCGCCGTGGCGCCGACCGTCACGCGGAGCATGTCGCCGGGCTGCAGGGTCGAATAGGCCTCGCCGCTGAGGTAGCCGTTCACGGCCTGCTGCCGCGGCGAATTGTCGGCCAGCGCGATGAAGCGGTGGCTACGCGCCGTCGCATGCACCACCAGCAGGCGGCGCCCGGTCGCAGCATCGGTCGTGAATTCGGACCGCAGCTGCACGCCCGAAAGGTCGCCGGCCAGCATCAGCGCACGCTCGAAATCCCGCATGCGCAGCGGCGCGCCGGTCAGCACCGGCCGCAGGTAATCCGCGATACGCTGGCCGATGCGGTCGGGCACGCCGCGCAGTTCCAGCCGGTCCACGCCCCCCTCGTCGATGTCGAGGCGCGGCTGCCCCGTCACCGGATCCTGGAAGGCCCGGACCGTGGCCAGGAAATACCCGTCCTCCCGGTACAGCTGCTCCACCGCGCCGGCCAGCGCGGGCAGCGTCACCTGCCCCTCGGCCTGCTCCACATGCCCCGCGGCGAAGTCCACCAGCGCGGCCGTGTCATAGACCGTGTTGCCCCGCACGATCGCAACCGCGGCCCAGCTGTCCTGCGCCATCGCCGGTCCCGCAGCCGGCAGGGCCGTGGCCAGCAGGGCCATCCAGGCCGCTGCCGCCACGCCGCACCCCGCACGCCTCATCCGCATATCCAAGCCTTTCCCCCGCACGGCTGCCCCCGGCCGCCCCTGAATCACGCTGCGTTCGACCGAGCGTAGCGTTCTTCATAAGTACCTGATTCTAAAGCAATCCTTCCCGCCTGAAGGACAGATGCCGCCCGTTCCCCATGATCAGGTGGTCATGCACGACGATGCCCAGCACCTTCGCCGCCGCCTTCACCTCCTGCGTCATCTCGAGGTCCGCGCGCGACGGCGTCGGGTCGCCGGAGGGGTGGTTGTGCACCAGGATCAGCGCCGTCGCCTGCAACTCCAGGCAGCGCTTCACCACCTCCCGCGGATAGACCGGCGTGTGGTTCACCGTGCCCTTCGCCTGCGCCTCATCGGCGATCAGGCGGTTCTTGGCATCGAGGAACAGGACCCGGAACTGCTCGATGCTCTCCCGCGCCAGCGCGGCGTTGAGGTAGCCGATCAGCCGGTCCCAGTTGTTGAGCACGGGCTGGTCGCGAACCTCCGCCCGCATCAGCCGCAGCGCCGCCCCATGCACGGTCTTGAGCGCGGCCGCGCCCGCCTCCCCCATGCCGTCCACCGCCTGCAATTCCCGCGCCTCCGCAGCGATGGTGTTCGCAAAACTGCCGAAGCGGGCCAGCAGCGCGCGGGCGATCGGCTTGGTGTCCCGCCGCGGCAGCGCCTGGAACAGCAGCATCTCCAGCATCTCATGGTCCAGCAGCGCGTCCGGACCCGCGGTCAGCAGCCGCGTCCGCATGCGCGCGCGGTGGCCGAGATGCCCCGGCGCGGGCTCCTCCGCCACGGACAGCGTCTCCGGGAACAGCCCCTCCAGGCTGGCGCTCGCTTCCGAGAATTGCGGCTTCCGGGCCATCCTGTCCCCGCGGTGTTCGCCCGCAAGGGTGCAACGACCGGCGGGCATTATTCAACCCTGGCGTTCACCAGCCGAAGACGACGGCGCCCATGATGCGCCCCGGCAGCATGGTGGCGGCGCCGGCGATGATGAGCCCGCCGAAGAAGATCGAGATCATCAGCCGGCCATGGGCCGCGACATTCCCCCGGCGCACCCGCAGCACCGCCAGCGGCAGCATGACCAGCACCGCGAGCGAGATGAGGTGGATGTAGGAGTAGTGGTGCCCCCGCGCGGCGCTGGTGATCCAGAAGGAGGAGAGCGCGACAATCGCCATCAGCACCACCCAGAGCCGTCCCAGATGGCGATGCGGCAGCGTGCCCCGCGGCGCCACGATCTGGACGATGCCGAGCCCGAGCGCCGCCATCGCGGCGAAGGCGTGCAGCTGCACCATGGCGGGGGCGGCAAGGAGCGGGGCGAGTGTCACGGCAGGCTTTCCTGAATGTGTATGTTAGTCACATTCACATAAAGCCGGCCGGCACGGCGGTCAAGACGAAAACGCCCCCTTCCAGGCCGGAAGGGGGCGCGATCGCCGCATCGGGGTGGCGGGGATTCAGGCCCCGTAGGGCGGCCGGTGCATCCCGGTTGGGGAGACGGTGAAGATCTCCACCCCATCCTCCGTCACGCCCACCATGTGCTCGAACTGGGCGGAGAGGCTGCGGTCCCGCGTCACCGCGGTCCAGCCATCGTCCAGGATCTTCACCTCCGGCCGCCCGGCATTCACCATCGGCTCCACGGTGAAGAACATGCCGGGCTTCAGCGTCGGCCCTTCGCCGGGCCGGCCGAAATGCAGCACGTTCGGCGGCTCATGGAAGCGCCGGCCGATGCCATGGCCGCAGAAGTCGCGCACCACGGAGAAGCGGTGCTTCTCCACGAAGGTCTGGATGGCGTGGCCGACATCGCCCAGCGTGGCCCCCGGCCTGATCGCGGCGATGCCGCGCATCATGCTCTCATAGGTCACGTCCATCAGCAGCTTCGCCTTGGTGGAGGCGGTGCCCGCGACATACATGCGGCTGCTGTCGCCGTGCCAGCCATCCAGGATGACGGTGACGTCGATGTTGATGATGTCGCCATCGACCAGCACGCGCTCACCCGGGATGCCGTGGCAGACCACGTGGTTGATGCTGGTGCAGGATGACTTGGTGTAGCCGCGGTAGCCCAGCGTCGCGGGGATGGCGTGGTTGGCCAGGGTGAAGTCGTGGATGATCCGGTCCAGCGCTTCCGTCGTGATCCCCGGCTTCACATGCGGGGTGATCATGTCGAGCGTCTCGGCCGCCAGGCGGCCGGCGCGGCGCATCCCCTCGAAATCCGCGGGGGAGTGGATCGTGATGCGGCGGCTTTCGCCGCCCTGCTGCTCCATCGTGGTCTGACCGTCCGGGCTGGCGTGAGGAATATTCAATAAATGCGCCGCGCCCACCCGCGTTGCAAGCGCGCGCAGGCGCGGGGCTGCCCTACCCGAAAGGCGTCTCGCCCGTCTTCCGCTCCACCGTGCCGAGCGCATCCGCCAGGCGATGCGTGGCGCTGCCGGGGCGCGCGGGCTGCTGCTGGCTCTCATGCGGCGACCAGCCGGTCAGCACCATCAGCCGCAGCACCGGGTCGATCCCCTCCGGCCCCTTCGGCAGGCTCGCCGCCGCCATGGGCAGCAGGGCGCGCGGCGGCACGCGGCGATCCGCCGCCAGCACCGCATTCGCCTCCCCCGCCGCGCGGAGGTCGGCGAAGAGGCCGAGCGCCGTGCGATAGGCCAGCGCGACATTCTCCAGGTCCGCCACCGGCAGCGCGAAGCCCGCGCGCTGCAGCAGCCCCGCGCCGTCCCTCAGTTCCGGGAAGGGCGAGACCCGGGGCGAGACCCCGCCCCGCAGCGCCACCTCCGCCTGGCCCAGCGCCTCCCGCAGCGGCTGCAGCGTGCCGAGCGCGGGGAGCGAGGCCAGGAACAGCCCATCCGGCGCCAGCGCCCGCCGGATCTGCACCAGCGCCCCCGGTAGGTCGTTCACCCAGTGCAGCGACACCGACGCCACGATCAGGTCGAAGGACCCCGGGGCGAAGGGCAGGAATTCCTCATCCCCCGCCACGGCCAGCCCTTCGCCGCCCGCCCGCAGCATGTCAGCCGACAGATCCATCGACACCACGAAGGGCACGCCCCGCGCCCGCAGCTTCGGCGCCACCACGCCCCGCCCGCCCAGGTCGAGTGCGCGGGTGAAGCGCCGCGTGGTGTCGTCGAGGCGATCCAGCAGCCGGTCCGCGCAATCCTCCAGCACCGGCGCCACGCGCGCGACCGTCCCCGCCGCCCGGTCCCGCCGCCGCCGCACCAGGGCGCGGTCGAAGATGTTCATGGCATTCATGTCAGGCCAGATGCGCCCGCTTCGCCTCGGGGACAAGCCGCGCTAGGCTCCCTCCACTGATCCGGAGGAAGGCCCCCAATGAACGTCACCGATGCCTCGGCCGCCCGCGCCGCCGCCGTCGCTTCCACCATCGACCGCATCCGCGCCATCGAGAGCGAGATGGGCGTCACCCGCCCGGCGCTGGAGAAGATCCGCGACGAGCTGATGGCGCTGGCCGCGCAGGAACACCTCTTCCCGAGCCACGTCTTCCCCCCGCCGGAGGGCGGCGCCAAGGGCGCCAACCGCTACCTGATGCAGGAAGACCCGGACAACCGCTTCGCGCTCTACCTGAACGCGCTGAACCCCGGCAACCGCACCAAGCCGCACGACCACACCACCTGGGCCGTGGTCGTGGCGGTGGAGGGGCAGGAGCTGAACAAGGTCTATGCCCGCACCGATGACGGATCGGACCCCGAGCGCTGCCAGATCCATGTGCGGGAGGAGATCATGGTGGAGCCCGGGCGGGGGATCTGCCTGATGCCGGAGGACATCCACTCCATCCACACCCTCGGCGACGTCCCCACCCGCCACCTGCACATGTATGGCCTGGCGCTGGAGAAGCTCGAGGATCGCAAGGGCTATGACGAGGAGACGGGCGCCGTCACCCTCTACAACAAGGCCTTCATGAAGCCGACCAGCCAGCCCAAGGGATAGCTTTTTCCGTGCCCTCAAACGGCGGGCGGCCGCATCCGCGGCCTTGCCTTCGCGCGGGATGCGGGCAGTACTGGCTGCGCGGCCCGTTTGCGCGCGGGCCGCATTCGCGGCCTCGGCCGGCCTGAAGTGCGGCCGTCCGCCGTCTCCGATCTTGGCCAGGAGCTCATGATGAAGGCCGCATTGATTTCCGCTGCCACCTTGAAATCCTGGCTCCGCGACGGCGCCGAGCTCGCCATCCTCGATGCGCGGGAGGAAGGCGAGTTCAGCGCCTCCCACCTCTTCTGGGCCGTGCCCTGCCCGCTGTCGCAGGCGGAGCTCCGCGCCCCCCGCCTGCTGCCCCGCCGCGCCACCCGCATCGTCTGCGTCGATGGCGGTGAAGGCGGCTACGCCGGGAAGCTCGCCGCCTTCCTCGCCACCATCGGCTGCGCCGACCTCCACATCCTCGAAGGCGGGACCAGGGCCTGGGAAGCGGCGGGCTACGAGCTCTTCTCCGGCTTCAACGTGCCCTCCAAGGCCTTCGGCGAATGGGTGGAGCACCATTACGGCACGCCCTCCATCGACGCCGCCGACCTCGCCACCATGCAGGCGGAGGGCCGGGACATGATCATCGTGGACAGCCGCCCGATCGCGGAATTCCGCGCCATGTCCATCCCCGGCGCCATCGACGTGCCGGGCGCCGAGCTCGCCTACCGCGTCCCCGCCATGGTCCCCCGCCCGACGACGACGGTGGTGGTGAACTGCGCCGGCCGCACCCGCTCCATCCTGGGCGCCGAGAGCCTGCGCCGCGCCGGCCTGCCCAACCCCGTGGTGGCGCTGCGCAACGGCACCATGGGCTGGGAGCTGGCAGGCTTCACCTGCAACCGCGGCCGCGACGACCGCTACGCCCCCGGCACGCCGCCCGACGCGGCGGAGACCCTGGCCCGCGCGCGCCGCTTCGCCGATGCCAATGGCGTGCGCTGGATCACCCGCGCGGCGGCGCAGGACCTCCTCGCCGACCCCAGCCGCACCACCCACCTCTTCGACGTGCGCGACCCCGCCGAATATGCGGAAGGCCACATCCCCGGCGCCGTCTCCGCCCCCGGCGGGCAGCTGGTCCAGGCCACCGATGGCTGGGTCGCGACACGCCATGCCCGCATCCTGCTGGCCGACGATACCGGCACCCGCGCCGCCATGACCGGCGGCTGGCTGCGGCAGCTCGGCGGCTGGGACGTCTTCTGCCTGACGGACGCCATGGAAGGGCGGCTGGAGGCCGGGCATCCCGCGGCGACCGTCCCGGACCTGCCGAAGCCCCGCACCATCACCCCCGCCGACCTCGCCGCGCGCCTTGCCGCCGGCGCCGCCGCCGTCATCGATTGCGGCCGCAGCCTCGCCTTCCGCGCCGGCCGCATCCCTGGCGCCCGCTGGGGCGTCCGCACCCGCCTCGCCGCGCTGGCGAAGGACCTGCCGGCGGACCGGATGCTGGTCGTCACCGCGCCCGACCCCGCCCTGGCCGCGCTCGCCGCCGCCGAACTCGCCGCGCTCCATCCGGCCCCCGTCGCGGTGCTGGAAGGCGGCACCGCCGCCTGGGCCGCCGCCGGCCTGCCACTCCACGCCGACCGTCGCGACCCCCCGGACGAGGCCTGCATCGACACCTGGCTCCGCCCCTATGACCGGAACGAGGGCGTGGAGGAGGCCATGCGCGCCTACCTCGCCTGGGAGATCGACCTGGTCCATGCGGTGGAGCGCGACGGCGACGCCCCCTTCGGTGCCTGGTAGCGTTCTCAAGCGCCTCGGCCTCGGCGTGCTGGACGCCGTGATGCCGCCGCATTGCCTGACCTGCGAGGAGGCCGTGGAGACGCAGGGCACGCTCTGCGCCGCCTGCTTCCGTGGCCTGCATCGCATCACCGCGCCGCTCTGCCTGCGCTGCGGCGTGCCCTTCCTGCATGCGGGGCAGGGGGGGCGCGACGGGCTCTGCCCCGGCTGCCTGGAACGCCCGCCCGCCTATGACACGGCCCGCGCCGCGCTGCGCTACGACAGCGCCAGCCAGCGGCTGGTGCTGCCCTTCAAGCATGCGGACCGGCCGGAACTCGCGGGGCCGCTCGCCGCCCATATGGCCCGCGCCGGCGCCGCGCTGCTGGCGCGCTGCGACCTGGTGGCGCCCGTGCCGCTGCATTGGCGGCGCCTGTTCAGCCGCCGCTACAACCAGGCCGCCCTGCTGGCCCAGCGCCTGGCCCGCGCCGCGCATCGCCCCTGCATCCCGGACCTGCTGCGCCGCCGCCGCCCGACGCCGCCGCTCGGCGATCTCGGCGCCATGGCCCGCGCCGCGCTGGTGGCGGACGCCTTCACCATCCGCGCCCGCGCCATCCCCCGCCTGCGCGGCCGCCGCGTGCTGCTGGTGGATGATGTGATGACCTCCGGCGCCACCGCCGATGCCTGCGCCCGCGCGCTGCTGGACGCCGGGGCCGCCGCCGTCGATGTCCTGGCCGCCGCCCGCGTCCCCGACCCCAGACTGCAACAGGAGGCTTGACCATCCCGCCGGGCGGGACGATCTCACTCCCATGGCCAAGATCGAGATCTACGTCCAGGATTTCTGCCCCTACTGCGCGCGCGCGGTCGGGCTGTTCCAGAAGAAGGGCGTGCCCTTCGAGGAAATCTACGCCCCCAACGGCTCCGACGCCCGCCGGGACGCCACCACCCGCTCCGGCGGCCGCACCACCGTGCCCCAGATCTTCATCGATGGCCGGCACATTGGCGGCTGCGACGACCTGATGGCGCTGGACCGCAAGGGCGGGCTCGATCCGCTGCTCGCCGCCTGAACCAGCGCCATCGGACGGCCAGAATGCCATGCCAGACCACGCCTGAAGCGGGCCACCGGGACACCAGGGGATGATCCACTACCAGCTGCGCTGCCATGCCGGCCATGAATTCGATGGCTGGTTCCAGGACAGCACGGGCTTCGAGAAGCTGGCCAAGGCCGGGCTCGTGGAATGCACGCATTGCGGCAGCGTGAAGGTGGAGCGCGCCCTGATGGCGCCCGCCATCCGCAAGTCCCGCCGCAAGGCGCTTCCCGTGCCGGCGCCGCAGCCCGAGGGGGCGGAGGCGCCCGCCCAGGCCCCGCAGCCTCCGGCCCCCGTGCCTGTCGACAACCCCGAACGCGTCGCCGGCGGCCCCATCCCGGCCCAGCTCCTCGCCATGCTCCAGCGCCTGCGGGCGGAGGTCGAGAAATCCTGCGACTATGTCGGCCCCTCCTTCGCGGAGGAGGCCCGCAAGATCGCGAATGGAGAAGCCGAGGCGCGCGGCATCTATGGCGAAGCCTCCGATGCCGAGGCCGAGGCCCTGGCCGAGGAGGGCATCGACATCGCCCGCCTGCCCTGGGTGCCGCGCGCGGATGGCTGATATCTCACGATCCCGTGAGAACTCAGTAACCGATTAAGTTCCGCGTTACGATACTTCCTTACACACCCCGACTGGTTCGCCCCCCGCGACGCCGATAACACGCGCGGCCCTGCCGCCAGTCGAGGAACCTGTCCCGCATGAATGCCCCCGTCTCCGCGCCATCACGCCGCGGCAGCATCGCCGTCCGCCTGATGATCGGCTTCGGCCTTGTCCTCGGCCTGATCGCCGCGCTCGGCGTCGTCGCAACCAACCGCGTGAACCACATCAGCGACAGCCTCGCCACCATCAACGACGTGAACAGCGTGAAGCAGCGCTTCGCCATCAATTTCCGCGGCAGCGTGCATGACCGCGCCATCAGCCTGCGCGACGTCGTCCTGGTCACCGTGCCGGCCGAACGCGCCGCCGCGCTGGCGGAGATCACGCGGCTGGAGGAATTCTACGCCCGCAGCGCCGCGCCGCTCGACGCCATCATGGCCAGCGGCGCCGGCGTGACGCCGGACGAGCAGGCCATCCTCGCCTCCATCAAGGAGATCGAGGCCCGCACCATGCCGCTGATCCGCCAGGTGATCGAGGCGCAGGCGCGGGGCGACCAGGCGGCCGCGCACCGGCTGCTGATGGAACAGGCGCGCCCCGCCTTCGTCGAATGGCTCGCCCGCATCAACCGCTTCATCGACCTGCAGGAATCGAAGAACCACGCCGTCGCCTCCGACGCGCGCGGCGTGGCGGAGGGCTTCCAGACCCTGATGATCGCCCTCGTCGCCGCCGGCCTGCTGATCGGCGCCGCCATCGCCGCCTGGTCGCTGCGCGCCGTGGCACCGCTGAAGCGCCTGGCGGAGGCCATGCTGCGCCTGTCGCGCGGTGACCTCGCGGTGGAAGTGCCCGGCGCCAACCGCGCCGATGAGGTCGGCGCCATGGCCAAGTCTGTCGCCATCTTCAAGACCAGCATGACGGAAAGCGCGCGCCTCGCCGCCGACCAGGAACGGCTGAAGGCGGAAGCGGCCGCCGAGCGCAGCCGCACGCTGCGCGCCCTGCTGGCCGACCTGGAGAGCAAGGTCGGCGGCACCGTGGCGCTGGTCGCCGGCCGCGCGGCGGAGCTGGAAGCCACCGCCCGCGCCATGCGCGGCACGGCGGCCGAGACCAATGCGCGCGCCGACAGCGTGCACACCGCCGCGACCGAGGCCAGCAGCCGCGTCCGCGGCATGGCCGCCGCCGCCGAACAGCTCAGCGGATCGATCGGGGAGATCAGCCGCCAGGTCGCGCAATCCGCCCGCATCACCGGCGCGGCGGTGGAGGATGCGCGCCGCACCGACGCCACCGTGCAGGCGCTGGCCAGTGGCGCGCAGCGCATCGGCGACGTCGTCGGCCTCATCACCAGCATCGCCGGCCAGACCAACCTGCTGGCGCTGAACGCGACGATCGAGGCCGCCCGCGCGGGCGAGGCCGGCAAGGGCTTCGCCGTGGTGGCGTCGGAGGTAAAGTCGCTGGCCGGCCAGACCGCCAAGGCGACGGAGGAGATCGGCGCCCAGATCGGCACCATCCAGGCCGCGACCAAGGATGCCGTGACCGCCATCCAGGCCATCGCCGGCCGGATCGAGGAGGTGAGCCAGATCGCCACCCTGATCGCCGCGGCGGTGGAGGAACAGGGCGCCGCGACGCAGGAGATCGCGCGCAGCGTCCAGCAGACGGTGGAGGCGACGCAGCTCGTCGGCACCGACATCCAGGGCGTCACCCAGGCCGCCAATGACAGCGGCGCGGCCGCCGACCGCGTGCTCGGCGCCGCCGCCGACGTCTCCCGCCAGGCGGAGCGGCTGCAGCAGGAGGTGAAGGGCTTCGTCACCAGCGCCGCGGTGGCGTAACCCCGGCGCCTGATTGACCGGTCGGTCAGCTTCGTCCTATTGCTGGGGGGCGGCAAGGCATGCCGCCCCATAAGCCGTCAGAGCGGCAGCATCGGAGGAAGCCCCATGATCCCGCGCGCCCCCCTGGACGCCGCCCGCATCGGCCGCCGCCTGCTGCTGACGGCACCCCTGCTGGCCGCACCGGGCCTGGCCCGGGCGCAATCCGCGCGCACGCTGCGCATCGTCGTGCCCTTCGCGGCCGGCAGCGAGCCCGACATCCTCGGCCGCCGCCTGGCCCATGCCATGGCCCCGATCCTCGACCAGCCCGTGGTGGTGGACAACCGCATCGGCGGCAACACCGTCATCGCCGCCAGCCATGTCGCGCAGTCCCGCCCGGATGGGGAGACGCTGCTGCTCACCTCCTCCTCCACCTTCGCCACCCTGCCGAACCTGCACGCCAACCCGCCCGTGCGCCTCGACCAGTTCGAGGTGATGACCATGGCGATGCGCGCGCACATGGTGCTCTACACCTCCGCCGACGTGCCGGCCGCGACCATCCCGGAGCTGATCGCCTGGGCGAATGCGCAGCCGGAGCCGATCCACTACGGCGCCAACCGCGGCGCCATCGGCCATCTCTGCGGGGAGAAGATGAAGCGCGTCACCGGCATCCGGATGACCGACGTCTCCTTTCGCGGATCGCTGGTGCTGCAGCAGCTGATGCTGCGCGGCGACATCAAGCTCGCCTTCGATGGCGTGCCCGCGCATGCGGAGCTGGTGAATGCCGGGCGCCTCAAGGCCTTCGGCATCACCGCCGACCGCCCGGCGCCCATGCTGCCCAACGTGCGCCCGCTGGCCGAGCAGGGCTTCGGCGACATCGCGCTGTCCTACTGGTACGGCATCTTCGCGCCGAAGGGCACGCCGGGCGCCATCCTGGAACGCCAGATCGCCGCCATCCACCGCGCCCAGCGGGCGGAGGAGCTGCTGCGCCAGTTCAGCGCCCAGGGCGCGCAGCTCGAGGGCAACAGCCCCGCCGAGTTCCGTCGCATGATCGACGCCGAGCGCGAGAGTTGGGGCGAGATCATCCGCGCCATCGGCCTGACGCTGGACTGACCCGGTGGTCATCCGCCGCATCGGCGCGACGAAGGACCGGCTGGGGGAGGGCCCGATCTGGGACGAGGCGACGCAGCGCCTCCTCTGGATCGACAGCCTGGCCGGCCTGGTCCATGAGCTCGATCCCGTCAGCGGCGACCGCCGCGACCATGTGGTGCCCGCGCCCATCGGCTCCCTCTCGCTGCGCCGCGAGGGCGGCGCGATCCTGGCGCTGGCGGATGGCTTCCACCGCCACGACTTCACGACCGGCGAGACGACGCTGGTCGCGCCGCTCGGCCTCTCGAACCCGAATGTCCGGCTGAACGACGGCAAGACGGACCGCCAGGGCCGCTTCCTCGCCGGCACCATGCACCTCCACCGGGCGGAGGAGGAGGCGCCGCTCGGCGGCCTCTACCGGCTGGACGGGGAGGGGCGCGCGACGCTGCTGGTGGAGGATATCGCGACCTCCAACGGCCCCTGCTTCAGCCCGGACGGCACGGTGCTCTACTTCGCCGACAGCACCCGCCAGGTGATCTGGGCCTTCGACTACGACACCGCGACCGGCACGCCCCGCAACCGCCGGATCTTCGCCGACCTCAAGCCGCACGCCACCGCGCCGGATGGCGCGACGGTGGATGCGGAGGGCCATGTCTGGTCCGTCCTCGTCCGCACTGCCAGGATCGCCCGCTTCGACCCCGCGGGGCGGCTGGTGCGCGTGATCGATTTCCCGACCCGCTACCCCACCAGCCTCGCCTTCGGCGGCGCCGGGCTCGACGTGCTCTACGTCACCTCCATCTCCCGCAGCATCCGCTTCGAGGACCCGTCCCCCGATGCCGGCGGTCTCTTCGCGATCGAGGGGCTGGGCGTGCGCGGGATCGCGGAGCCGCGCTGCGCGTTGTGAGGGCGATGCCGCCCGGGGTAGGATGCGCCCCGGACGTCCCGCCGCGGAGCCCCCGCATGACCATCACCCTCTCCCCCGACCTGGTCGCCCTGATCGAGGAAAAGATCGCCAGCGGCCGCTTCCCCTCCGCCGAGGCGGTGGTGCGGGAGGCGCTGATCCAGCTGGACGCCGCGGAGGCGAGCCTGGCCGAGGATGACGAGGCCTGGCTGAAACAGGCCTATGAGGAGGGGATCGCCAGCGGCGAGCCCATCGAGGTCGATCTGGACAACCTCAGGGACCATGTCCTGAACGGCGCGCCGCTTCGCCGCCTGTAGCCGATGCGCCTGCGCTTCCTGCCCGAAGCCATTGCCGACCTGGTGGCGGTGCGGGACCACGTGGCGACATACAGGCCGGACAGCGCCGGCCCCCTGGTCGATCGTCTGATCGATCGCGTCCGCCTTCTTGCCGAGCATCCGGAGGCCGGCGAGCGACTGCCCCGCCTCGGCCCCGGCATCCGCCGACTGACCGCAGCCCCCTACCTCATCCTCTACCGCATCGAGGCCGAGGAGGTGCGCATCGTCCGCATCCTGCACGGCGCCCGCCGCGTCACCCGCCGTCTCCTACCCCCCGGCTGACCGCGCCATGACCAGGTAGTTCACGCCGAGGTCCCGGCTCTCCCGCCACCCCCCGGTCAGCGGGTCCATCGTCATCCCCGCGATGTCGGCCACCTTCAGCCCCGCCCGCTTCAGCCCCGCGCCCAACTCCCCGGGGGTCACGAACATCCGCCAGTCATGGGTGCCGATCGGCAGCAGCCGCAGCAGGTATTCGGCGCCGAGCTTGGCCATCAGGAAGGACCGCGCCGTGCGGTTGAGCGTGGAGAGGAACACCGGCCCCGCCGCCACCCCCGCCAGGGCGGCATAGAAGCGTTCCCGCTCCTCCACATGCTCGATGACTTCCAGCGCCACCACCGCGTCGAAGCGCCGCCCCTCCGCAAGCAGGTCCTCCGGCCCGCCCTCCCGGTACTCGATCTCGAGCCCCCCCGCCGCCGCATGGGCCCGGGCGGCGGCCAGCGCATCGGCTGAACCGTCCACCCCCGTGACCCGGGCGCCCATCTTCGCAAAGGCCTCCGACGCCAGCCCCGCCCCGCAGCCCACATCCAGCAGGGTCAGGCCCGAGAGGTCACGCCGCGTCCGCCCATGGGCCCGCGCCACCCGCTCCGCGATCCAGCCCGTCCTGAGCGGGTTCATCCGGTGCAGCGGCTTCATCGGCCCCGCCGGGTCCCACCAGCGATCCGCCAGCGCGCCGAATTTCCGGATTTCCGCCTCGACCGCCGTGCCCGCCATCGCCGAACCCCCCAATTGAACCCCTGGTTGCCCTGGCGAGGTTGCCCGCCGGCGCGCCCCCCGTTATCTGTCCGCCCCCCGGCGGGGCGCAACGGGTCCACCCCTCCCGATCCGCCTCCAGGACCCTTCAGAACGGCATCCCTGACCGACCATGGCCCGCATCGTGATGAAGTTCGGCGGCACCTCCGTCGCCGATCTCGACCGCATCCGCAACGTCGCCAACCGCGTGAAGCGGGAAGTCGATGCCGGGAACGAAGTCGCCGTCGTCGTCTCCGCCATGGCCGGCGCCACGAACCAGCTGGTCAAATGGTGCCAGGACCTCTCGCCCCTGCATGACGCGCGGGAATACGACGTGGTGGTCGCGACCGGGGAGCAGGTGACCATCGGCCTGCTGGCCATCGCGCTGCAGACGATCGGCGTGGAGGCGCGGTCCTGGCAGGGCTGGCAGATCCCCATCCTGACCGACCAGGCCCATGGCAAGGCCCGGGTCGAGAGCATCGACGGGTCCCTGCTGATCGAGCGCATGCAGGCCGGCCAGGTGCCCGTCATCGCCGGCTTCCAGGGCCTGGAGCCCGCGCGGAACCGCATCACCACGCTCGGCCGCGGCGGCTCCGACCTTTCCGCCGTCGCCATCGCCGCCGCCGTCAAGGCGGATCGGTGCGACATCTACACCGATGTGGACGGCGTCTATACGACGGACCCGCGCATCGTGCCCCGCGCCCGCAAGCTCGACCGCATTTCCTATGAGGAGATGCTGGAACTGGCCTCGGTGGGTGCCAAGGTGCTGCAGACGCGCTCCGTGGAACTGGCCATGAAGCAGCGCGTGCGGGTGCAGGTGCTCTCCAGCTTCGAGGACAAGCCAGGCAGCCTGGTCGTTGACGAGGATGAAATCGTGGAACAGCCCATCGTGTCCGGCATCGCCTATTCCCGTGACGAGGCGAAGGTCACCCTCCGCCGCGTGCCGGACCGGCCCGGCGTCGCCGCCTCCGTCTTCGGCCCGCTCTCGGCCGCCAATGTGAACGTGGACATGATCGTCCAGAACATCGGCGCGGACGGCAGCACGGACATGACCTTCACGCTGGGCCGCACCGACCTGCCGCGCGCCCGCGACCTGCTGGAGAAGGAGAAGGCCAGCATCGGGTTCGAGGCGATGATCGCCGACCCCGATGTCGCCAAGATCAGCGTCGTCGGCATCGGCATGCGCACCCATGCCGGCGTCGCCTCCACCATGTTCCGCACGCTGTCGGAGAAGGGCATCAACATCCAGGTAATCTCCACCAGCGAGATCAAGGTGAGCGTGCTGATCCCGGCCGACTACACCGAACTCGCGGTGCGCGCGCTGCACACCGCCTATGGGCTGGACGGGCCCGAGCCCGCCAGATCTACCCCCGAACGGCGCGGCGAGGGCTGATCCCATGGATGCGCTCCCCCAGGCGACACCGCCCGCCGAGGCCTTCGCCCGCCTCGATGCCCTGATGGCCCGTGGCGCCGCCTTCTTCGGCACGCGCTACGCCATCATGGGCGGCGCCATGTCCTGGGTGAGCGAGCGCAACCTGGTGGCGGCGCTGTCGAATGCCGGCGCCTTCGGCGTCATCGCCTGCGGCGCGATGGAACCGGACCGCCTGGCCCAGGAGATCGCCGGGACGCAGGCACTTACCGAAAAACCGTTCGGCGTGAACCTGATCACCATGCACCCCCGGCTGGACCAACTGGTCCAGACCTGCCTCGACCACAAGGTCGGCCACATCGTCTTCGCCGGCGGCATCCCGCCGGGCGCCGCCATCAAGGCGGCCAAGGATGGCGGCGCCAAGGTCGTCTGCTTCGCCCCCGCGCTGGCATTGGCGAAAAAGCTCATCCGCTCCGGCGCCGATGCGCTGGTGATCGAGGGGGCGGAAGCCGGCGGCCATATCGGCCCCGTCTCGCTGACCGTGCTGGCGCAGGAGATCCTGCCCTTCATCCGGGAGGTCCCCGTCTTCGTGGCCGGCGGCATCGGGCGCGGCGAGGCGATCCTCTCCTACCTCGAGATGGGCGCCGCCGGCGCGCAGCTCGGCACCCGCTTCGTCTGCGCCACCGAATCGATCGCCCATCCCAACTTCAAGCGCGCCTTCATCCGCGGCGCCGCGCGGGATGCGCTGCCGACGGTGCAACTCGACGAACGCTTCCCGGTCATCCCGGTGCGCGCCCTGCAGAACGAGGGCACGAAGCGCTTCCTGGAACACCAGGCCGCGACGATCCGCCGCTTCCTGGCCGGCGAGGTCGAGAAGGCTGCGGCCCAGCTCGACATCGAGCATTACTGGGCCGGCGCGCTGCGTCGCGCGGTGATCGATGGCGATGTGGAGAACGGCTCCCTCATGGCGGGACAAAGTGTCGGCATGGTCACGCGCGAACAACCCGCGGTCGAGATCGTGCAGGAACTCATCACACAGGCCGCCGCCGCCATCGCCGCGCGTCAGGCCGCCTGATCGTCCCGCCTTCCTGACACTGCGATGACGCGGCCGCTTCGCCGCGTGATTCGGTTTGCGGCCTCGCCAGCCGCGCGCTAGGTGTCCATGCCGTGCCCTACGATCTGAAGCGCATCCCCCGAAAGCCCGACACCACCGGCGCAGAGGCCGCGCGGGTGGGTGAGGAACTCCGCGATTCCCGCCTGGCCCTCGGCCTGTCGGTGGAGGAGATGGCGGTGCGGCTGCGCATCCGCCGCCCCTACCTGGAAGCGCTGGAGGAAGGCCGCATCGCGGATCTGCCCGGCGCGGCCTATGCCGTGGGCTTCGTGCGAACCTACGCCCAGGCGCTCGGCCTCGACTCGGATGAGATGGTGCGCCGCTTCCGCGACCTCTCCGGCGCCGCGGTCACGCGCAAGACGAACCTGGTCTTCCCCGAACCCGTGCCGGAACGCGGCATGCCCGCCAGCGGCGTGATCGGCATCGGCGCGGTGATCGTCATCGGTGCCTATGTCGCCTGGTTCAACTGGACCGGCGGCGGCAACCGCACCGTCGATGTCGTGCCGCCCGTGCCGCCGCGCCTGGAAGCCGCCGCCGAGCAGGGCCGCGCCCAGCTGCCCGGCGCCCGCGGCGATGCCGCCGGCACCCTGCCGCTCGCCGCCCTGCCGCCGCCCGGCGGCATCGGCGCGCCCTCGAACACCGCCGCCCAGGCCGCGACCGTCCCCGCCGCGCCCCCGCCGCCCGTGGTGGCCCCCGCGCCGCCCGCGCCGCCGCCGCCCCTGATCGCCGGGCTGCCGGATGGCACCAGGGTGGCGCTGCGCGCCCGGCCCAATTCCGGCGATGGCGTCTGGCTGCAGGTGCGGGACCCCCGCAACGGCCAGGTGCTCCTGAACCGCGTGCTCCGCCCGGGCGAACACTGGCCCGTGCCGGTGCGGGACGGGCTGCTGCTGGATACCGGCAAGGCGGAGGGGCTGGAGATCGTCGTCGAGAACAGCGCCTCCCCGGCACTGGACGGCATCATCGGGGTGCGCCGCAACATCGCCCTCGACCCCGACCGCCTGCGCCAGCGCCTGGTCCCCGCCACCGCCAGCAACGCCCCGCCCCAGGCCGTCATCCGCACGAACTGAGGCGATAGCCCTCTCCACCCGACGGGGGGCTGGACGCATGCGTCGAGCGGTGGGTGAGGGGGGCTCCACCCAGCCGAGCCGCTTCCCCCTGTGATCCCGGGCCCCGGCACCCTATGCTTGGGCCCAAGGAACCAGGGACCACGGACGCAGCATGGCCTATCGCCCCTACCAGCAGATCGCCCGCCGCAAGTCGCGGCTGATCCATGTAGGCAAGGTCCCGGTCGGCGGCGACAGCCCCATCACCGTCCAGACCATGACCAACACGCCGACCGAGGACGCCAAGGCGACGATCGAACAGATCCGCCGCTGCGAAGTCGCGGGCGTCGACATCGTCCGCGTCTCCGTCCCCACCGAGGAAGCGACCGCCGCGCTGGCGGAAATCGTGCGGGAGGTGAATGTCCCGATCGTCGCCGACATCCACTTCCACTACCGCCGCGCGATCGAGGCCGCCGAGGCCGGCGCCGCCTGCCTCCGCATCAATCCCGGCAATATCGGCAGCAAGGAACGGGTGAAGGAGGTCGTGAAGGCCGCCCGCGACCATGGCTGCTCCATCCGCATCGGCGTGAATGCCGGGTCGCTGGAAAAGCACCTGCTGGAGAAATACGGGGAGCCCAACCCGGACGCGCTGGTGGAATCCGCGCTGTGGCACGCCGACCACCTGCTGCAGGAGGGGTTCGACAACTTCAAGATCAGCGTGAAGGCGTCCGACGTCTTCCTGGCGGTGGCGGCGTATCAGCAACTCGCCGAGGCCTGCGACCATCCGCTCCATATCGGCATCACGGAGGCCGGCGGCCGCCGCGCCGGCACCGTCAAGTCCGCCATCGGCCTGGGCAGCCTGCTCTGGGCCGGCATCGGCGATACCGTCCGCGTCTCGCTCTCCGCGGAGCCGGAGGAGGAGGTCTCGGTCGGCTGGGAGCTTCTGAAGTCGCTGCACATCCGCCACCGCGGCGTGAAGGTCATCTCCTGCCCCTCCTGCGCCCGGCAGGGCTTCGACGTGATCCGCACGGTGGAGAAGCTGGAGGAGCGGCTCGCCCATATCGACCAGCCGATCTCCCTCTCCATCATCGGCTGCGTGGTGAACGGGCCCGGCGAGGCGCTGATGACCGACATCGGCCTCACGGGCGGCGGCGCCGGCACCCACATGGTCTACGGCATGGGCAAGACCAGCCACACGGTGCGGACCGAGGAGATGGTCGAGCACATCGTCGGCCTGGTGGAGGCCCGCGCCGAGGCCATGAAGGCCGCCAAGGCGGCCGAGACCGCCGCCGCCGAGAAGCAGGCCGCGGAGTAGCGCTTGCACCCCGAAATCCTCCGCCACCGCGACGCCATCGCGGCGATCTGCCGCCGCTTCGGCGTAGTGCGGCTGGAGGTCTTCGGCTCGGCGGCGCGGGGTGACGATTTCGACCCGGCGCGGAGCGACGTGGACCTGCTGGTGGAGTTCACGCCCGAGGCTCGCTTCGACTTCGCCGCCTTCGCCGACCTGAAGGACGCGCTGGAAGCCTTGTTCGGGCGCGCGGTGGACCTGATCGACCGCCCGGCTATCGAGAAGAGCCACAACCCGCTCCGCCGCGCCACCATCCTGGGCGACGCTGAGCTCGTGTTTACCACTGACGTAGGTCCCTCGCGCTTCGCCGCTCTTCGCGCCATTGCGGCGTGCCGCAACCAGCTTACGACCGCGGAAATCATGTGCCTCACGCGTGGCGAGGACTGGGGCGAGCCCGGTGACGCGGCTCAGCTTGTTAAGGGCCATGACCAGGGTGCTGGTCAATCCTGTGGATAGACATCGCGTGTGGCGGCGCTTGAGCAGCACGGCGAAGCTGGGGAGGAAGTGGTGTCCACCTCGATCTATGTCTGCCGGCGCGCATTGATCTGTGGCACACCGTTGAGCCAGCAGAGGTACGCGTTATCACGCCACAGTATCCAGACTTGCGTGAACGCGTCTTTGGCTGACGCTGTGGCCTCCACCATAATGGCTTCGACTTGCTCAGTTTTCACATACAAAAATGTCGGGTTTAAATAAGCCAGGAGCCAATACGCGGGGTCGTATCCCTTTTCGGCTTTGCCTCGGCAAACAGCGCTGAGCGAACTCCTGATCATTTGAATGCTTGCAATGTCAGTTGTATCATCGGGTTCGTGCGTCATCCGTAAAAAATTAGGACTTGTTTCGAATAGGGCTTTGACGGCTTCGCGGTCCGTCTCTGTCAGCGGCTGCGCTTCTTGCAATTTTTGCACTGCTCGTCGCCCCGCTTCGCCAGCGGGCTCTGGCACACTGAATAGGGCAGCCCTGCGCCGATCACCCGGATCAAGCGGTGTGCCCGCCTTCAACGCTTCGTCGATCCGTTCGTCCTGCCGATATTCGTCATTGCGGCGGCGTCCCGGCCGTAGAGCTTCAGTCACCTCCACGTCGACGATTTCATCGGCCAACTTAATTTGTAAGTCCGGCCGGTCTTTGCTGGTAAGTCGGATTGCGCCTGCACCAATAAGCTTGGCGAACGCGGCGCCGGTTGCGGCTTCTCGCCAGAATGAAAACTGGTTCCCGGTGATAACGCAGTCGCCGAACTGGCTGCGGGTTTTGTCCACGCTCGCGGACAGAGCTGCAGGGCTTTGCCACTGGCGCATCCCCTCCTTAATGGCTTCGATTTCAGCGCGCTGCGGTCGGTTCATTTACTGCCCCTCCTTCATGGCGCACAGGTAATATGGGAAGACGGCCGTGCGCCAAGCGCCATACCTCGATGTGGTGCCACGCGGCGCCGCGTCGCGTCGTCCCTTGCTCGCACGCACTACCCGCGCCCCTTGCCCCCCGCCTTCCGCCGCGTTACGCGCCACGGCATGGCCAGCACCCCCCTCCAGCCCGTCCGCGGCACCCGTGACCTGATCGGCGAGGACCACCGTCGCCATCACCACGTCATCACCGCCGCGCGCCGGATCACCGGCCTCTACGGCTTCGAGGAATGGGCCACCCCGATCTTCGAGGACACGCGCGTCTTCGCCCGCTCCCTCGGCGAGACCTCCGACGTGGTCAGCAAGGAGATGTATTCCTTCACCGACCGCGGCGGCGATTCCATCACCTTGCGGCCGGAAAACACCGCCGGCGTCTGCCGCGCCCTCGTCACCAACGGCCTGACCCAGTCCAACCTGCCCCGCAAGGTCTTCTATGCCGGGCCGATGTTCCGCTACGAGCGCCCGCAGAAGGGCCGCTACCGCCAGTTCCACCAGATCGGGGCCGAGATCCTCGGCGCCGCGGAGCCGCTGGCGGATGCGGAGGTCATCGCCGCCGGCTGGAACATCCTGCAGGACCTCGGCATCAGCGACGGCGTGGTGCTGGAGATCAACACGCTGGGCGATGCCGAAAGCCGCGACGCCTATCGCGCCGCCCTCGTCGCCCATTTCACCGCGCACAGGGACAGCCTGTCCGAGGACAGCCGCATCCGGCTCGAGAAGAACCCGATGCGCATCCTGGACAGCAAGGATGAGGGCGACCGGAAGATCGTCGCCACCGCCCCCACCATCCAGCCCTACCTGACCCCGGCGGCCTCCGCCTTCTTCGCCGCCGTCCTGAAGCACCTCGAAACCCTCGGCGTGCCGACGCGGGAGAACCCGAGGATCGTGCGCGGCCTCGACTACTACAGCCACACGGCCTTCGAATTCGTGACGGACCGCCTGGGCGCCCAGGGCACCGTCATGGCGGGCGGCCGCTATGATGGCCTGGTGGAGGAGATGGGCGGCCCCGCCACCCCCTCCGTCGGCTGGGCCGCGGGCGTGGAGCGCCTCTCCATGCTGCTGGCCCAGAGCCCGGCGGCGCCGCGCCCCGTCGCCGTGATCCCGGTGGCGGAGGCGCAGGAAGCCGCCGCCATCCAGCTCACGCAGCTTCTCCGCCAGGCCGGCGTCACCGCCGAGATCGCCTACAAGGGCAACCTCAAGCGCCGGATGGAGCGCGCCAACAAGCTCTCCGCCCGCGCCGCCCTGATCCTGGGCGAGGATGAGGTGGCGCAGGGCGTCGTCCAGCTCCGCGACCTCGATGCCGGCACCCAGGACCGCATCCCGCCCGCGGAGGCCGTGGCCAGGCTGCGCGGATGAGCCTCCCCCAGAAGCTGGATCGCCTCCTCTCCCGCGCCGAGGAGATCCGCGACCAGCTCAACACCGCCGATGGCGCGCAGGTCGGCGCGCTGTCGAAGGAACTCTCGGACCTCGAGCCCCTGGTCGAGAAGGTCCAGGAATACCGCGCCACCGAAAGGGGGCGCGATGAGGCCGAGGCCATGCTCGGCGACCCGGAGCTGCGCGAGCTGGCGGAGCCCGAATACTTCGCGCTCCGCGATCGCCTGCCGGTGCTGGAACGCGAGATCCGCCTGATGCTGCTGCCGCGCGACGCCGCGGACCAGGGCAACGCCATCCTGGAGATCCGCCCCGCCGCCGGCGGCGACGAGGCGGCCCTTTTCGCCGCCGAGCTCTTCGGCGCCTACCAGCGCTACGCCGCCACCCAGGGCTGGCGGTTCGACGTGCTGGAGTATGACGAGGGCGAATTGGGCGGCGTGAAGGGCGCGACCGCGACCGTCGAGGGCCGCGGCGTCTTCGCCCGCCTGAAGTTCGAGAGCGGCGTCCACCGAGTGCAGCGCGTGCCTGCCACGGAATCGCAGGGCCGCATCCACACCTCCACCGTGACCGTCGCCGTGATGGCGGAGGCCGAGGAGGTGGATGTGCAGATCAACGAGAGCGACCTCCGCATCGACACCTACCGGGCGTCGGGCGCCGGCGGGCAGCACGTCAACAAGACGGACAGCGCCGTGCGCATCACCCACATCCCGACCGGGACGGTGGTGGCGATGCAGGAGGAGCGGAGCCAGCACAAGAACCGCGCCAAGGCGATGAAGGTGCTGCGCGCCCGCATCTATGACGCGCAGCGCAACCGGCTCGACACCGCCCGCGCCGCCGACCGCAAGTCCCAGGTCGGCACCGGCGACCGCAGCGAGCGCATCCGCACCTACAACTTCCCGCAGGGCCGCGTGACCGACCACCGCATCGGCCTGACGCTGCACAAGATCGACCGCGTCATGCAGGGCGAGTTCGACGAGATCATCGGCGCCCTGGTTGCCGAGGACGAGGCCGCCCGCCTGGCGGCGGAAGCCGAATGACGACCCCCTGTTCCCTCCCCCGCGCTTGCGGGGGAGGGTTAGGGTGGGGGTCGTCGTGACATCCTGCCCCCCCGGCCAATCCGTCGGCGCCTATCTCTGCCAGGCCGGCCAGGTGCTCCGCGCCGCCGCCATCGACCAGCCCCGCTTCGAGGCCCGGCTCCTCCTCGCCCATGCCATGGGCACGACCCAGGACGCCCTGCTCCGCGACCCCCGCGCCGAGGTCCCGGCCGAGGCCGCCGCCCGTTTCGGCGACTCGCTGAAGCGGCGCCTCGACCATGTCCCCGTCGCCCATATCCTCGGCCGCCAGGGCTTCTGGACGCTCGACCTCGCCGTCTCCCCCGCCACCCTCATCCCCCGCCCCGACACCGAGTCGCTGGTGGAGGCCGCACTGGAGGCCTTCCCCGAGCCCTCCCGCCCGCTCCGCCTGCTGGACCTCGGCACCGGCACCGGCGCCCTGCTGCTGGCCGTGCTCGCCGAACGCCCTGGCGCCTTCGGCATCGGGGTGGACCGCAGCCCGGAGGCCGCCGCGCTGGCCGCCCGCAACGCCCGCGACAACAGCCTGGCCGATCGCGCCGTCTTCCTGGCCGGGGACTGGGCCACGGCGCTCGACTCGACCTTCGACCTGGTCCTGTCCAACCCCCCCTATATCGAGCGTGACGCCATCCCGGACCTGATGCCCGACGTCGCCCGGCACGAACCGGCCCTTGCCCTGGATGGCGGGCCGGACGGGCTCGATGCCTATCGCGCCATTGCCGCCGCGCTGCCCGGGCTGCTCACGCCCGGCGGCATCGCCATCCTCGAACTCGGCCAGGGCCAGCGCGCGGCGGTGGAGGATCTGGCCCGCGCCGCCGGCCTGACCCCCACGGGATGCCGCGCCGATCTGGGCGGAATCGACCGCGCCCTGATCATCGCAAAGGACCACATCGCGAAAAAACCGTTTGTCGCGCCCCCGGCGGCGCACTAGGTTGGCCCCGCGGCCCGGGTTGCCCTTGCGCATCCCGGCACCGCCGGCAGAAGCGGCCGGGCTTGGGGGACCAGGGGCGATTGGCCCGGTCCCACCCGCCGGCGTGCCGCGATGACGCAACCCGAAGATGCTGCGTTCCCGGTCGGGGCCTTCCCGCCCGGCGGCGCGATTGCGAGACGGCGAACGCCATACCAATGAACATGAAGCGCATGCGCGGCCGCGGCGGCAACCGCCACGGGGGCGGAGGTGGCGGCGGCGGCGGTCCGTACCGCCAGGGCGGCGGCGGCGGCGGTGGGGGAGGCGGTGGCGGCGGCCACCAGCCGATGAACCGCAACCACGTCTTCGACAGCAACGGCCCGGACATGCGCCTGCGCGGCACCGCCCAGCAGCTGTTCGAGAAGTACCTCCAGCTTGGCCGGGACGCGACCAGCGCCAGCGACCGCGTGATGGCGGAAAGCTACTTCCAGCACGCGGAGCACTATTTCCGCATCCTCAACGCCATGAGCCAGGCGGCCCAGCAGCAGGGCGGCCCACCCCCGCACCAGCAGCGCCGCTACCACCAGGGGCCGGACCAGGATGGCGGCGGCGAAGGCTCGGGCGAACAGCCCGACCTGAACCGGAACGAGGCCAATCTGGCCCAGCAGATCCACGCGCCCCAATACGGCAACGGCCATGCCGACCGCGGCAACGGCCACGCCATGGAGTCGGACGACCAGGGCGAGCCGCGCGACCGCGACCGCGACCAGCGGGAAGGCTGAGGCATCGAAGCCCTCTCCCCCCTGCGGGGGAGAGGGTTGGGTGAGGGGCCCCAAGCCGGCCCGGCCGCGCCCCCTATTCCGGCAGCACGCTGACTTCCAGCGGCAGCACCGCGCCCATCCACAACGCATGCGCGGTGTGGTCGGCGCGCTGGCGGCCGGTCTCGGGATGCACCAGCACCGTCAGCCCGGCGCGGTTCAGCGCGATGAAGGGCACCAGCTCCGGGAACAGCGCCGGCTCGAACGCCACCTGGTACATGGCCGTGGGGTGCGGGCCGACCGGCACGTCATGCCACCGCCCCAGCACGGCCGCCGGAAAGCGCTCCGCGATCCCGTCCCGCAGCGCCGCCGCCACCGGCCGCGTCGCCGCCGGGTCGTAGTAGACATGGGCGTGCCAGCCCGTGATCGCGTCACTCATCGGTCGCATTCCTGAAGGCCGGCGCAGCCTCCTGCCCCGCGGGGCGGCATGCAAGCAGGCTGACGCCAACACGAAAAGCGCCGCGCCCCGTCCCCGGGATCGCGGCGCCCCTCAGGCGCGGCAGCAGCGTCGCGTCAGGCGACGAAGATGGCCAGCAGCACCAGGACCCCGACGGCCAGGCCGATGCTCCAGGTGGTCGCCTTCATGAAGCCGGCATAGAGCGACTGGCGCTCCGCCATGATGTCCTCGGCCTTCACCTCGACCATCTCATACGTCGCGGGGGCGTGGTCAGCCATGGGCGGGTCCTTCGTTGAGCATCAGCCTTCGACGGGTCTTGTAGAAAGCGCGGCCGGCACGGGCAAGGGGTTCGCCAGGCTCGCGGAGGCCCCCGGCGCATCGACCCGCGCCAGGTCGCCCTCCACCCGCACCCGCCCGGCCGCCAGCCAGGCCAGCGCCGCGGGGTAGATCCGGTGTTCCTCCGCCAGCACCCGCGCGGCCAGCGCCGCCTCGTCGTCATCCGGCAGCACCGGCACGGCGGCCTGGGCCAGGATCGGCCCCTCATCCACGCCATGCCGCACCAGATGGACGGTGCAGCCATGCAGCCGCACCCCCGCGGCCAGCGCCCGGGCATGGGTATCGAGCCCGCGGAAACTCGGCAGCAGGGAAGGGTGGATGTTGATCAGCCGGTCCTGCCAGCGCTCGACGAACCCCTCCGTCAGCACCCGCATGAAGCCCGCCAGCGCCACCAGCTCGATCCCGTGCCGCGCCAGCACGGCGTCCATCGCCGCTTCGAATCCCGCCCGGTCACCCTTGAAGGCGCGGCTCTCGACCACGGCGGTCGGGATGCCCTGTTCCTCGGCATAGACAAGGCCCGGCACCAGCGCGCGATTGGACAGGACCAGCGCGATCTCGGCGGGATAGGCCGGGTCGCGCGCCGCCTCGACCAGCTTCACCATGTTGCTGCCGCGGCCCGAGATCAGGACCGCGGTCGGGACGCGCCGCATCAGCCGGGCCAGCCCTCGCCGAGGTTGTCGATCCGCACCCCGGCGGCACCCTCGCCCGCTTCCAGCGCGCCGATGCGGAACACCGTCTCGCCCGCCTCGGTCAGCATGGCCTGCGCGGCCTCCGCCTCCTCCGCCGCCACCACCAGCACCATGCCGAGCCCGCAATTGAAGACCCGCAGCATTTCCTCCGCCGCCACCCCGCCGGTCCGTGCCAGCCAGGCGAAGACGGGCGGCACGGCCCAGGCGCGGGCATCCAGCGCCGCAACGACGCCGGAAGGCAGCACGCGGGGCAGGTTGCCGGGCAGCCCGCCGCCGGTGATGTGCGCGGCCGCCTTCAGCTTCCCCGCGCGATGCAGCGCCAGCACCGGCTTCACATAGATGCGCGTCGGCGCCAGCAGCGCCTCCGCCACGCTCTGGCCGCTGGCGAAGGGGGCGGGCGCGGCCAGCGTCAGGTTGGTCCCGGCCAGGATGCGCCGCACCAGCGAATAGCCGTTGGAATGCACGCCGGAACTGGCGAGCCCCAGCAGCACGTCGCCCGGACCCACATCGACCTTCGGCAGCAGCGCATCGCGCTCCGCCGCGCCGACCGTGAAGCCCGCCAGGTCATAGTCGCCACCCTTGTAGAGGCCCGGCATCTCCGCCGTCTCGCCGCCCACCAGCGCGCAGCCCGCGATCCGGCAGCCCTCCGCGATCCCGGCCACCACCTCGGCCGCCTGCGCGACCTCCAGCTTCCCCGTCGCGAAATAGTCCAGGAAGAACAGCGGCTCCGCGCCCTGCACCACCAGGTCGTTCACGCACATCGCCACCAGGTCCTGGCCGACGAAGCCATGGATGCCGCTGTCGATGGCGAGCTTCAGCTTGGTGCCGACCCCGTCCGTGGAGCTCACCAGCACCGGGTCCCGGAACCCCGCCGCCTTCAGGTCGAACAGCGCGCCGAAACCTCCGAGCCCGCCCATCGTTCCGGGCCTGTCGGTGCTGCGGGCGAGCGGCTTGATGGCATCCACCAGCGCATCGCCGGCTTCGATATCGACCCCGGCGTCGCGGTAGGTCAGGCTGGTCATGGCGGCCCCCGATCGGGTATTCGGCACACAGGCACCGGCGGTGCCTGCAACGGTAGGGATGGCGATATGCCGGTCAGCGAGCGGCGCAGCCAGTGGGGCGGAAAAAACCATTTTCGCCTCATGACGGCAATGCAGACCACGCCGCTTGCGGCGATATGCACCTCGCCGCTTGCGGCGCTATGCACCACGCCGCTTGCGGCGATACGGGCGATGGTGCTCGGCGCCGCGATGGCGATCGCGGCACCCATGGCCGTGTCCGCACCCGCCTTCGCCCAGGCGACCCCGGACGAAAACCCGCTGGTCCAGCGCGGCGTGCCGGCCGAGGCCACGGCGGAAACCGCCGTCATTGCCCGCGACCGCGCGCTGAATGCCGGCCAGCGCACCGCCTATGACCGCATGGCGGCCGCCCTCGGCCTGCCCCGCGGCATCCCGGATTCCCAGATCGAGGGCCTGGTCCAGTCCCTGGTCATCGAATCCGAACGCATCACCCAGCGCGGCTACGCCGCCCGGCTGACGGTGAACTTCAACCCCTCCCGCGTCGCGGCGATGGGGGGGCGGAACCCCGGGGCCATCGGCGCGCCCGGTACCCTGTTCAGCACGCCCGGTCCTGCCACCGGCCCGGCCACGGGCCCCGCCACCGCCCAGGCCCCCGGCGTCGGCGGCCCCGCCGTCGCGACGGTGGAGGCGCTCGCCCTCTACCGGTCCTTCCCCGAATACGTCGAGATCACGCGCCGGCTCGGCGCGGCCTCCCCCATCGCGCGCTTCGAACTGATCAGCCTGACGGGCGAGAGTGCGCGCCTCCGCCTCGGCCTGCGCACCCAGCCGCCGGAGGCCGCGGCCGAACTGGCGCAGAGCGGCATCGCGCTCTCCCCGGCCCCGATCGATGCCCGACCTGGCGAAGGATGGCGCCTCAGCCTTGCCGGAGGCCGTTGACCACAAGCCGGCGCCGGCCGGCGCGAAGGGGGAAGCTGCCCCCTTCGCCACCCTGCCGCCCCGCCCCGCGGTGGTCACGACCGGCGATGCCTATTTCACCCTGCCCAACGCCATCACCTTCGCCCGGCTCTGCGCCGTGCCGGGCATGGTCTGGCTGGTGCTGAACCATCGGCTGGACTGGGCCTTCTGGGTCTTCGTCGCCGCCGGCGTCTCGGACGCCGTCGATGGCTGGCTCGCCCGCGTCCGGCGCAGCCGCTCCACCCTGGGTGCCATCCTCGACCCCGTGGCCGACAAGGCGCTGCTGGTCTCCATCTACGTCACGCTGGCGGGCATCGGCGTGCTGCCGGACTGGCTCGCCATCCTCGTCGTGTTCCGGGACCTGCTGATCGTGGGCGGCGTGCTGGTGCTCTACGTCCTGGGGCAGCCGCCGCGCATCCAGCCGATCTTCGTCTCCAAGCTCAACACCGCGCTGCAGATCACGCTGGCGGCCGGGGCGCTGCTGCTGGCGGGCTACGGCATGGGCGATTCCGTCATCATCGACGTCTTCATCTGGCTGGTCGCCGCCAGCACCTTCGCCTCCGGCGCCGCCTACGTCACCCAGGCCGCGCGCGGGCGGGCATGAGCGGCACGAAGACCCCCGCACCTCCCCCCCCGCTGCCGGCGCCACCCCCGGCCCCGAAGCCCGAGGCGCGCCCGACCTCCTGGCCTGCCTCCCCCGGCGCGCGCATGGCGACGCGGGCGGAGCGCTGGGCGCTGGTCATCGGCACGGCGGTGGTGCTGCTGTTCAGCCTCTGGCTCTTCTCCGCCATCCTCACGCCCTTCGTGCTGGCGGCCTGCATCGCCTATTTCCTGGACCCGCCCGCCCGGCAGCTGACGCGCTTCGGCATCCCGCGCGGCCTCGCCGCCTTCCTGCTGGTGATGGGCCTCACGGCCTTCGCGCTGCTGGCGCTGCTGCTGCTCTATCCCCTGCTGGTCGCGCAGATCGGCGTGCTGGCCACGCGCCTGCCCGCCTATGTCGCCGGCATCGGCACCCTGGTCCGCCAGGCGCTGGAACGGCTGCAGGAAGCGCTGGGGCCGGAGCTGGTGGACACCCAGCTGCGGGATTTGGCGGTGCGCCAGGCCGGGCAGATCATCACCTTCCTCGGCACCGCGGTGGCGCGCCTCATCGGCGGCGGCGTCGCCCTGTTCAACGTCTTCACCCTGCTGGTGGTGACGCCGGTGGTGGGCTTCTACCTGCTGCGCGACTGGCCGGCGATGATGGGCCGCCTGGAATCCTGGCTGCCCCGTCGCAACGCCGCGGTGCTGCGCCAGCTGGCGAGGGACACGGACCGGGTGCTGTCGGCCTGGCTGCGTGGCCAGCTGCTCTGCTGCGGGCTGCTCGCGGTCTACTACGCCACGGCGCTGAGCGCGGTGGGGCTGGAGCTCGGCCTGACGGTCGGCCTGATGGCCGGCATCCTCTCCTTCATCCCCTATATCGGCAGCCTGACGGGCTTCGTGACCGCGATCCTGCTCGCCATGGCGCAGTTCGGCACCTGGAACGGCGTCGGCCTGGTCATGGCCGTCTTCGTCGCCGGCCAGATCGTGGAGGGCTACATCATCTACCCGCGCCTGCTGGGGGACCGGGTGGAACTGCACGCGGTCTGGGTGATCTTCGCCCTCTTCGCCGGCGGCGTCGCCTTCGGCTTCCTCGGCGTGCTGCTGGCCGTGCCCATGGCCGCCGCGATCGGCGTCGTCACGCGCTACTGGCTGCGACGGTATCTGGAAAGCCCGCTGTACCTCGATCCGCCGAGGACCGGCTCCTAACCCTCATTCGCCTGGATCATCTCCCGCACCCGCGGATAGATCGCCTGCGCGAAGCGCCGCCCGCTGAACACCCCGTAATGGCCAACGCCCGTCTGCAGATGGTAGCGCCGCATCGTCACCGGCACGCTGCGGCACAGATCGAGTGCCGCCATCGTCTGCCCGATGCCGCAGATGTCGTCCTTCTCGCCCTCCACGGCCATGATCGCCGTGCGCCGGATCGCCTCCGGCCGCACCCGCCGGCCGCGCCACACCATCTCGCCGCGCGCCAGCGCATGGTCCTGGAACACGGTCTTCACCGTCTCCAGGAAGAACTCCGCCGGCAGGTCCATCACCGCGAGATACTCGTCATAGAAGCGCCGGTGCTGCGCCGCCCGCGCCACATCGCCATCGAACAGCGCCCAGAACTGGTCCTGATGCGCCTTCAGGTGCCGGTCGAGGTTCATCGACATGAAGGCCGAGAGCTGCAGCGCCCCCGGATAGACCCGCCGTCCCGACCCCTGGTGCCGCCACGGCACGCGCGCGATCAGGTTGCGCTCGAACCACTCGATCCCGTGCCCCGCCGCCAGCGCGTTCACCTTGGTCGGGTTCTGCCGCGCATCGATCGGCCCCGCCATCAGCGTGACACTCCGCGGAGACGCGCGGTTCCGGTCCTCCGCCATCAGCGCCACCGCCGACAGCACCGCCACCACCGGCTGGCACACCGCCAGCACATGGCCGCCGGGCCCGATCGCCTCCTGGAACCGCATCACATGCTCGATGAACTCATCGAGTCCGAAGCGCCCCGCGCTGAGCGGCACGTCCCGCGCATTGTGCCAATCCGTGATGTAGACGTCGTGGTCCTGCAGCAGCACCTGCACCGTGCCACGCAGCAGCGTCGCGAAATGGCCGCTCATCGGCGCCACCACCAGCACGCGGGGCAGGGGGGTCTGCACATCCGTCCGGAACCTGACGAGCGAGGCGAAGGGCGTCCCCGCCACCACCTCCTCGGCCACCTCCACCAGCCGGTTGCCGACGCGCACCGGCCCGATCCCGAAGGCCGGCCGCGTCTGCGTCACCGCGAACTGCGCGAACACATCTGCCGCCGCCCGCATCGCCCGCAGCCCGTCGAAGGCGGGATGCATGACGCCCCAGGGCCCGAGCCACCCCGCCATGCCCTTCGCATGCGCCCGCCACGGCGCCAGCGCATCCTGCCTAGCCTGCAATGCGCGATAGATCATGCGCCGGCCCCGTTCGTGACGGGGCCATCGTGCCACTCGCGGGCCGTTTCGCAACCGCGAAGCCGCTGGTAGCCTGGGGGAAGCAGCAGGAAGGGGTGTCGCCATGTCCGGAGCCAGGCCGCGCAAGCCCGCCGCCACCCCGCCCGCGCCGGCGGCGATCCTGCGCATCTCCAGCCGCAACTACTCCTCCTGGTCGCTGCGCGGCTTCCTCATCGCCCGCCTCGCGGGCCTGAACTTCCGCACCATCACCGTCTCCGCCGACGATCCCTCCACCCGGGCGGAGCTGCTGAACAACGCCTCCTCCATCCTCCTCCCCTGCCTGGAGCATGAGGGGGCGGAGCTCTGGGACACGATCGCCATCGCGGAATACCTGAACGAACGCTTCCCCGATTCCCGCATGATGCCGGAGGATCGCATCGCCCGTGCCCGCTGCCGCGCCATCAGCGGGGAGATGCATGCAGGCTTCCACGCGCTGCGCTCCTCCCTGCCGTTCAACCTCCGCGCCACCATCCCGAACTTCACCGTCTGGTCCGCCGCCCGCGGCGACCTGGAGCGCATCTTCACCCTCTGGCGCGACTGCCTGGCCGAATGGGGCGGCCCCTGGCTCTTCGGCGCCCGCCCCAGCGTGGCCGACGCCATGTACGCCCCCGTCGTGCTGCGCGCCCGCACCTACAACGTGGCGCTGGACGAGACCTGCGAGGCCTATGCCCGCACCATCGAGGCCTGGCCCGACCTCCGCGAATGGATCGACGCCGCCACCCAGGAGCCGGAGCCCCGCATCACGGAGCTGGAGCTGGACGCCGAGTTCTGAGCGCAGGCCGCCGGCACGGCCCGGCATGCGGCGCGACCGGTATTTCAACAGAATGAAATTCCCAACACCGTCGCGAAATTAATAGACTTGAGCAGGATTGATCCGGTATGGGCCGAAAACTGTCACCGTAAGCGCCCCGTAAGCCGACCCTGGCACCTAGGGGGCCGGACGCCGGCGCCAGGAAAACGAAGCATCACATGCGGGACTACTCGCCCTACGCCCTGTTCCACCCCGGCAACGGGCAGGGCAGCACGCTCCATGTCTCCCTCGGCTTCCGTGACCTGCCCGCGGGCCGCTTCTCGATGTGGGACATCCTGACCCGCCGCGGCGTGCCGGTGCTGTTCCTCAACTGCCCGAACACCTGGTACCTGCAAGGCGTGCCCGGATTTGCGGATGACACGCAATCGCTGCTGGCGCGCATCAACCGCCTGGCGAAGCGCATCAAGGCCAGCGCGGTCGAATTCGTCGGCGCCTCCATGGGCGGCACCGCGGCCATCCGGCTCGGCGTCGAATACGGGGCGGACCGCATCACCGCCATCAATCCCGAGACCTGCCTCGGCCTCCGCCATTCCCAGAGCGTGCTGGACCTCTCCCCCGCCGAGGCCCGCGCCGCCCGCGCCGAGCTGGCGGGCCTGCGCACAACCCGCCCCCAGCGGATCCGCGCCCTGGTGAGCGATGCCGATGCGGTGGATGTGGTGAACATGGCGGCGCTGGCGGCGCTGCACCCCGTGGACCTCTGCCTCTTCCCCGGGAGGGACCACCATGTGGCGGAGCACCTGGCCGCCAGCGGCAAGCTGGATTTTCTGCTGTTCGGCGCCCCCGCTGGCGCGGCGCTGGATGAGCGCCTGCTGGACTGCCACCGGGGCCATCACCACGCGCCGCCCATGCCATCCGCCATGGCGATGCTCCGCGCCTATCACGACTGCACAAGCGGCCGCTTCGCCCGCGCGCTGGACCGCCTAGCGCCGCTGGACGCCGCCGCGATCGGCCATGCCAGCGTCGGCTTCCTGCGCGGCTGGGCCCACACCGAACTCGGCGCCATCGACGCCGCCGTGCAGGATTTCTTCGCCGCCCGCCGCCACAACCCCCGTTCGGTGCGCTTCTGCCGCGCGCTGTCGCAGGCCCTGCTCAGCGCCGGCCGCGCGGAGGAAGCGGTGGTGGCCCTGTCCTGGGTGCTGGAGGAACCCCAGCCGGACCGCGTGGCGCTGGTGGCGCTGGCGGACGCGCTGGAGGCGACGAACCGGCGGGCGGAGGCGGAGGGGGTGAGGGGGAGGCTGGGGTAGGGGGCTTTCTGACAGCCAACGTTGTTTGGATTTATACGGACATGGCTTCGGGCCGCTTCGTCTCCTACGTCCGGGTCAGCACCGCGCGGCAAGGCCGCAGCGGTCTCGGCCTGGAGGCGCAGCGCGAGGCGGTGACTGCCTACCTCAACGGCGGCAACTGGACGGTCATTGCCGACTTCGTGGAAGTCGAGAGCGGCCGGAAGTCGGATCGGCCCGAGCTTGCGAAGGCAATGGCCCTATGCCGCCTCACTGGCGCCACGCTGGTTATCGCCAAGCTCGACCGTCTGGCGCGCGACGCGCATTTTCTTCTCGGCTTGCAGAAAGCTGGGGTGGATTTCACTGCGTGCGACATGCCACAGGCGAACCGCCTCACCATCGGCATCATGGCGCTTGTGGCTGAGGAAGAGGCGCGGGCTATCTCAGCCCGGACGAAGGCGGCGCTCGCCGCTGCGAAGGCGCGGGGGACGAATCTTGGCGGTTGGCGCGGTGGTCCGGTGGTAGACGGCACTCTTGGCGCCGAGGCGGTGCGGAAGAGCGCCGATGCCTTCGCCGCTGGTCTGGCGCCGATGCTCCGCCAGATGCAGGGCGAGGGCCTGCCTCTTCGCCAGATGGCGGCTCGCTTGGCCGATAAGGGCATCAAGACGCCACGTGGCGGTGCCTGGACTGCTGTGGCCGTCCGGAATGCCTTATCCAGGATTTAGCTAGGGCAATCCGAGAGTTAGCCTAGAGGATGCTCTGGAGGCGGCTCCCCTCTGCTGGCGGCTGGAGTGGTGCGAGCGGGAGCCGTGTGCGAAGCCTTTATCAACCCGCGCGGGCACAGCGCTTGCTCGTGTGACGCAGACGAGGCGCGCCTCGTAAATTTTTGTCGATCGGCATCGTAACCGCTTGGCAGTCTCCGCCGTTTCACACTAGATTTCACGCTGGAGACAGGATGCGCCGCTATGACAATCGCCGATCCCTTCGCCGGACCGGCTCCCGCCGAGGTCCAGCTAACGACCGCTCCTCTGGCCCTAGCGATTGCTCAAGTTCGGTTTCCTCCGATCCTGGCTCTCGATAAAGCGGAGGCCGTTGCGGACTTCCAGGAAGCCATTCGGGCTGACTACCCCGATCTTAGAAAGGAGGAAGTTCACGAGCTTGCTGTAACGCCAGGCGGCATGCAGGTCTCCAAGGCGATAGTTTGGAAGTTTACCGATGGCGGTGACGGCTGGCATGTCGCCTTGACGACGTCCTTCGTCGCGCTGGAGACGCGCGCCTACAGCAGTCGGAGCGACTTCCTTACTAGGTTTGACAAGGTGGTGAGGGCTGCTGCGGCGACGTTCAAGCCAACCTATGCTGATCGACTTGGATTGAGATACGTCAATCGCCTTAGCAACGGCGCGCTTGGCCGCCTTGGCGCTCTGGTGCGCCCAGAGGTGGTTGGGGCTGCAGTGGCAACCCCGTTTGCTGAGCGTATTCGGCTCAACATGACTGAGACCCAACTCGATCTAGATGCTGGGGTTGGGCAGATGCTCTTGCGGCACGGATTGCTCCCCCCTCAAGCAACCTATGACCCAGCTGCGCTGCCTCCGACGGAAACTCCGAGTTGGGTTTTGGATATCGACACGTATCGAGCCGAGCGGGCAGACTTCAACGGAGACGGCTTGGCGAGGGCTGCGTGGAACCTCGCTGACAACGCATACCGTATGTTTCGGTGGATTGTGAGGGATGAGTTCCTGCGTGAACACGGAGCCGAAATATGAATAACATTACAACTATGTCGGCAACGACGTTTGCGTATTCGCAGCAAGTTGTGGCGGCCTACTTCCGCAGCGCTGTCATTGCCTGTGGCTTTGCTATGGTTGTGGGAGGTAGCCCAGCGCAGGCGACTTCGTCGATCCCTACGCGTCCTCTGGCGAGTGATGCTACGGCGGCTTCGCCGCGCATTACGCCTACGGTGGAAACTGCGGAAGAGGTTGCGAAGATTGCTGCAGCTTTTGAGACGCCAAGCACAAAGCTTGGCGAACTACGCCGTCGCTCGGGCCTGACCTGGGACGAACTTGCTCGTGTAATGAGAACGACGCGACGTTCGCTGCATCTTTGGTCTAACGGACGGGCAATAAGCGCCGCAAATGAAGAGCGCATTTCTCGGCTGCTTGTTGCTATTCGCGCCGTTGATCGGGGTACAGGTGTTGCGACCCGCGCGGCCATTCTTGGCCCAGACGAACTCGGCCGAGTGCCCCTCGATTTGCTGGCGGCTGGACAATTTGATGAGTTCAAGTTGGCTCTGGGTCCTAGTAGTGGCCGAGCTGATGGTCCGTCGCTACTACTTTCGGCGGCAGCCAAGGCGGAGCGTAGGCCGCCCGCGCCGGCAACTCTGCTAGGAGCACTACAAGACCCCGTCGCGGCAGAGCCAATGCCACTCGCTCGTGGCAAATCCCTGCGTGGCTTGCGGGGGCGGGCCTAAGGCGCTTTGGACAAAGTGCCGGCTAACGACGTCGCACCGGGCTTTGCGCAGACACTAGCAGGCTGGAAGCAGGGCGATGCCGTCGTCGAGGCGGGATTGCTCTTCTTCCACTTGGCCGATTTGTCATGTCCGCTCACAGCGGCCTCGCGGGAAGAGGCGTGCATTCAGCCTCCTGAGCCGAGCGACCCTTTGGCCGCTGTAGCATCAAGCCCGCAAGGCTTGGTGGTTGTGACCCAAACCTGTGACATAGTGCGAAACTGGGACAAGAGGCCCTACGTCGAAGTATCTCCGCTCGTCAGGGTCGATCCACACACGCTTGAGGAGATCAGGAAAGCACGCCGGCCCCAATACGCCTATCTGCCGGGCCTTGCAGACAAGGGCCTCGTGGCTGATCTCGATCAGACAATGACTATCGAGAAGGCTGTGCTTGCACCAATGACGCCAGTGCGTGTGGCTGGATGCGTCACAGATCAAGATCGGCGGGAGTTCTCTCAAGCTTTGGCCCGGAAGCGCCAGCGCCCAGCTTTCCCTAACGACTTCAACAGCGCTGCTACAAAGCTGACTGGGCGCATCAAAGAGAAACACAACAAGGGGACACCTGAAGGAGAGTTTGCCCGAGCGCTCTCTGAAATCAGAGTGCGGGCTGCACCGAGTTGGGATGCTCAAGAAGTCAGACTAACGTTTTATCTCATTCTCGATCGGGACCTTGCGTCGGAGTGTGAAGGTTCGCCCTACGCGCTAATCAGACCCAACGAGCAGGATTATGAGCAAGCAAAATCTTGGATAGTACTCTTCGCCGCAAACAAAAAATTTGTTTTGGATAAGGATGAGCCTTGGCGCCTGTGCTTTTTGGCGGATCTGAGTGCAGAAGAGTATGTTTATAGTGATCGGTTAGATTTGGACGATCTATCTGCTGGTTAAGATTTCTTCTGATGCTATCCCTTGCAATGCGCGAATCGAAAACAACTCAGCCCCTTTGCTGGCCAGTTGAGACCATTGCCAGCACTACACAATGACACTACAAGATAGTGTGGTAGCGATCTGCAAGTAACTGATTTTGTTCGCGGTGACGGGGAGACTGGAGTATCCCACCCACTCCCCCGCCGCCCCCATCTGCCCTACCTCTCTCCCATCCATGCTCCCCCCCACCCAGCTCCCGCTCCCCCTCGCGCGCCCGCCTTCCTCCGCCCGCGCGGACTGGGTCCCCGATGCCTCGAATGCGGAGGCCCTGGCCTGGCTCGCCGATCCCGTCCCCTGGCCGCTCCATCGCCTCGCCCTCTTCGGCCCCGCCGGCACCGGCAAGACCCATCTGCTGCGCATCGCCGCCGCCGATCACGGCTGGCGGCTGATGGAGGGTGCGGCCCTCACCCCCGACCTCGCCTTGGCCCCCGCGCCCGGCACGGCGCTCGATGCCGCGGACCAGGCGGACCAGGAAGCGCTCTTCCACCTCATCAACCAGGCCGCCGCCACCGGCGCGCCGCTGCTGATGGCCGCCCGCCTGCCCCCCGCGCGCTGGCCGACCACGCTGCCCGACCTCGCCAGCCGGCTCCGCGCCACCCACGCCGTCGCCCTTCACGAACCCAGCGACACGCTCCTCGCCGCCCTGCTCGCAAAGCACCTGGCCGACCGCCAGCTCCGCCTCGATGCCGCCGTGCAGGCCTGGCTCCTCGCCCGCCTGCCGAGGGACGCCGCCAGCCTCGCCGCCGCCATCGCGACCCTGGATGAGGCCGCGCTCGCCCATTCCGCCCCCATCACCCGCCCCTTCGCCCGCCAGGTGCTCGGCGCCCGGCTGGGGCTGGAGGACGCCGAAGATGACCGTTTCGGGAATGATCCCCCCGAAACCTCCCCGGAGGGCCCGGTCCCGGGCTAGTCTCCGCCCATGGACACGCACGCCCCCGCCGAGCCCGCGACCCTCGCCCCCGAGAGCCCGCACCGCTTCATCAACCGCGAACTGTCCTGGCTCGCCTTCAACACCCGCGTGCTGGAGGAAGCGGCCAACCCCCGCCACCCGCTGCTGGAACGGCTCCGCTTCGTCGCCATCAGTGCCTCCAACCTCGATGAATTCTACTCCGTCCGCGTCGCCGGCCTGATCGGCCAGGACCGCGCCGGCATCTCCACCCCCTCGCCGGATGGCCTGACCCCCGCCCAGCAACTGGCCGCCATCCACGGCACGGCGCAGGGTCTCATCGCCGCCCAGCAATCCGCCTGGCATGAGCTGCGCGGCCTCCTCGCCACCGCCGGCCTCGTCGTCAGCGACCCCGAAAGCCTCTCCCCCGCCGATCGCGAATGGCTGGAGGGGTGGTTCATGGACCGCGTCTTCCCCGTCCTGACGCCCTTGGCCGTGGACCCGGCGCACCCCTTCCCCTTCATCGCCAATTTGGCGCTCTGCATGGTCCTGAAGCTGGTGAGGGAGGAGGATGGCGGCACCATGCGCGCGCTGCTGCCGCTGCCCCCCCAGGTGGACCGCTTCATCCGCCTGCCCGCGACGCCGGACCGCGCCATCCGCTTCGTGATGCTGGAGGATTTGATCGTCCTCTTCCTCCGCCGCCTCTTCCCCGGCTTCATCACCGCGGAACACGGCCTCTTCCGCCTTATCCGCGACACCGATGTGGAGTTCGAGGAGGAGGCCGAGGACCTGGTCCGCAGCTACGAGACCGCGCTGAAGCGCCGCCGCCGCGGCCGCGCCATCCTGCTCTCCGTCGATGCCCGCATGTCACCCGACATGATCGACCTCGTCGCTCGCGAACTCGACGCCGATCGCCACAACGTCTTCACCCTCGATGGCCTGCTCGGCGTCACGGACCTCAAGCAGCTGATCGTGGATGACCGCCCCGACCTGCTCTTCACCCCCTACACGCCGCGCTTCCCCGAACGGATCCTGGATTTCGGCGGAGACTGCTTCGCCGCCATCGCGGCCAAGGACATCGTCGTCCACCACCCCTACGAATCCTTCGACGTCGTCGTCCAGTTCCTTCGCCAGGCCGCGCGGGACCCCAACGTCGTCGCCATCAAGCAGACGCTCTACCGCACCACGCGCGACAGCCCCATCGCGAAGGCCCTGATCGAGGCCGCGGAATCCGGCAAATCCGTCACCGGCATCGTCGAGATCAAGGCCCGCTTCGATGAGGAGCGGAACATCGCCCTCGCCCGCGAACTCGAAGCCGCCGGCGTCCAGGTCGTCTACGGCTTCGTCGAACTCAAGACCCACGCCAAGGTCTCGCTCGTCGTCCGCCGCGAACGCGACGCACTCCGCAGCTACGCCCATTTCGGCACCGGCAACTACCACCCGATCACGGCGCGCATCTACACGGACCTGTCCTTCTTCACCGCCGACCCGGCGCTCACGCGCGACGCCGCCAAGCTCTTCAACTACATGACCGGCTACGCCCGGCCCGAGACGATGGAAGGCCTCGCCTTCGCCCCCCTCACCATCCGCCCCGCCCTCCTCGGCCTCATCGACCGGGAGATCGCCTTCGCCCGCGAAGGCAAGCCCGCCGCCATCTGGCTCAAGATGAACTCCCTGGTCGACGAGCAGCTGATCGACAGCCTCTACCGCGCCTCCCAGGCCGGGGTGAAAGTGGATTGCGTCGTCCGCGGCATCTGCTGCCTCCGCCCCGGCGTGCCCGGCCTGTCGGAGACCATCCGCGTCAAATCCATCGTCGGCCGCTTCCTCGAACACTCCCGCATCTACGTCTTCGGCAACGGCCACCGCCTGCCATCCCGCCGCGCCCGCGTCTTCATCAGCAGCGCCGACCTCATGGCCCGCAACATGGACTGGCGCGTGGAGACCATGGTCCCGATCGAGAATGCGACCGTCCACGCCCAGATCCTCGACCAGGTGATGGTGGTGAATCTTCAGGACAGCATGCAAAGCTGGCAACTCGGCCCCGACGGCACCTATCGCCGCCTGCCGCCCGGTGCCAAACCCGTCTCCGCCCACGAGTATTTCATGACCAACCCCTCCCTCTCCGGCCGCGGCAGCGCGCTTCAACAACGCCCCGCCGCCCGCCGGTCGCGCCAGGACCGCGTGGCCCAGGACTGACGCGAACCGAGACCGATCAGGACAGACCCCGCTTGGACCTCACCCCCCCGACCCATCCCCCCCGCTTCGGTGTCGTCGACCTCGGCTCCAACTCCGTCCGCCTCGTCATCTTCGAAGGCCTGACCCGCAATCCCCTGCCCATCTTCAACGAGAAGGCGGTCCTCGGCCTCGGCCGCGGCCTGCAGAACACCGGCCGCCTGAACGAGGCCGCGATCGACCCGGCGCTGACCGTCATGGCCCGCTACGCCGCCGTGGCCCGCGCCATGGGCGCCAACCCCGTCCAGGTCATCGCCACCGCCGCGGCGCGGGACGCGGAGAACGGCCCCGCCTTCATCGACGCCATCCGCACCCGCCTGCCGGACCTGCCCGTCCGCGTCCTGACCGGGGAGGAGGAAGGCCGCCTTTCCGCCGACGGCGTCTTCCTGGGCTTCCCGGAAGCCGATGGCATCCTGGGCGACCTCGGCGGCGGCTCCCTCGAACTCGTGGACCTCAAGGGCGGCCACGCCGGCCACGCCGCCTCCCTCCCCATCGGCGCCATCCGCCTGGCTGACCGCGCGGGCGGAGACCCCATCCGCGCCCGCGCCATCGTGGAAGCCGACCTCGCCCGCGTGCCGTGGCTCAAGCAGGGGGAGGGCAGGGACCTCTACCTCGTCGGCGGCGCCTGGCGCGCCCTGGCCCGCATGCACATCGCCCAGACCAGCTACCCCCTCTCCATCGTCCACCACTACGTGCTGCGACGGGAGGAAGCCCGGGACCTCGCCGGCCTAGTCGCCCAATCCCCCCGCAAGGTACTCGAGAAGATCCCCGGCGCCCCCGCGAAACGCCTCGGCGACATGCCCTTCGCCGCCATCGCACTCCGCCGCCTGCTGCGCGCCACCGGCGCCCGCCGCGTCGTCTTCTCCGCCAACGGCCTCCGCGAAGGCTGGTACGCCAGCCTCCTCCCCACCCCCATCCGGCAGGAGGAACCGCTGCTGGCCGCCGGCCGGGACCTGGCACTGCGCTGGGGCCGCGACGCCGCCCTCGCCCCCGCCCTCCTCGCCTGGACCCACCCGCTGTTCGAGGGCGAAACCCCGGACCAGTCCGACCTCCGCGAAGCCTCCTGCTGGATCGCCGACATCGGCAGCCACGACCACCCGGACTACCGCGCCGAGCAGGCCTTCTACCGCGTGCTCCGCCAGCCCGGCGTCGGCCTGGACCACCACCAGCGCGCCTTCCTGGCCATGGTCGTCGCCCTTCGCTACGAAGCCGACACCACCATGGGCTTCCTGAGCACCGCCCGCGTGCTGCTGGACCCCGCCGCCGTGAAACGCGCCGAGATCCTGGGCGCCGCCCTGCGCCTGGCCTTCACCCTGTCAGGCGGCACCCCCGTCCTGCTGCGCGGCACCTCCCTGCGGCGCCACGGCGCCGAACTGCAGCTGAGACTCGTGGAAGGCAGCGGCGTCTTCGCCGGCGAAAGCGTCCAGCGAAGGTTGGACGCGTTGGCTGCGGCGCTGGGCCTGACCGCGACGGTGGAGGTATCAGCGGCCGGGTAGGTTCCCGAGGTGGACGACACTAACTTACCCGGAGTAGCAAAGGCGCCGCGGAGGCGAGCGGCGTCGCTACCCTCCGCCGAAAGCGCAGTTTCTGCTTGCGCGACCAAGTGCCCGGAAAGAACCGATCGTTGAAGTAGCGTCGGCGGCCCCGTTGTTAAGCAACTCGCCGCTCAAGCAACCAGCGCCTCGATCATGGCGCTGATAACTAAATTAGCGCTTTCAACACCGCGCCGCGAAGACTAGCGTCCTGGATCGATTCTGAGCGAGGGCCTCAGCGATCCAACGTTTCGGCTGCCCCGATGCGATGTGCTGAAGATGTGTCCTGAACCGAACAGACGGCCGGCGTTGTGTCGGGCAGACCGTCCAGAAAGCGCTCGTGGAGGGGGTGGGAGCTGCCACCCGCTCTCCCGTCTACACAAAGCGGCGTTCAAGTGGTCAAGGATGCCACCGACGTCCCTTTGGGTTCCGACCCCGCCAGTCGATACCCGATGGATAAGTGCGATCCCAACCGACGGATCACTTCCCAGAAGACGCCAGTGCAGCGTCCAGCAGTCGTGCCATGTCGTCGAGCAAGCGGGCGGCGAGGTCGTCGCCGGTGCTGGCGGCCTGATGTCCAAGGTCATTCAGAAGAGAAATGATCTTCTGGCGGCTCTCGGTCCGATCCGAGGGAACTCGCAACGCGGGCATGTCCGTGTCTCCTATTTTAGGTGTCGGTGGCTGTGTCCCCTCCCAACGCTAATCCAGACGATCATCCTGCGGGAAGACTTGAGACGAAAATCAACCTGAGGGTGATAGCGGGTGGAGGGCGGGTGGGGCATGGAGAAGGCCCCAGACCAACCAAAAAAAGCGTTAACGACGAAAAAATAAGAACTTTTTCATGCGAATCGACCCTCGATGTTAATTATTGACGCGACGTCACGCGCTTAATCACATCGTCGATTTTATCTCATTCGAACAATAAACAGGGGAGAGCCAATGCAATCTGATACAGAAGTCAAAGATATGGTGCGCAAGTTCAGTGAACTGATCCTCGCAGAGGCAGTCCAGCACCGAGAGCCTTGCGATTACCTCTCGGGCTTGACTATCCAGATAGAGCGTACGCTCCAGCAAGCGGCTGGATATAGCGTTGATGTTGTAGCTGATATTGAATCCCGGGCCGTGGTCGCAGCTGCCTTCGGGTCTGCCTTGGCGCTGATCCGGAAGCGGCTGGGCTGCGAGTGAGAAGAGTGTTGCCCTTTTGCCGCACCATCGCGGAAACGTGATCAAAAAAAAGTTACTCAACTGAACCAGCTGGCCTGGTACTTGCCGATGCTGCCGTCGATTGCTCAATAAGTTGTTCAGTTTGTGTATTTTTCGCGCTCTGATTGCATTTTGAGGTGGATTTCGCGGTTGGCGTGTGCAATTTACGGTCCGTCATTCCAACACAACGCGGCGCCGGCCACTGGCGCGGATCTCGCTTGGCCGCGTCAGCAACACCCTGTCCTTCCCGCCGCCGTCAGTTTCGCCGCAGCCGTGGCGGGCCTCGACGTGCCGGTGGACCCGAGTCAGCCTGCGGGGGCACCCCAAGACGCACTGCACAGGCGACCGCTTGGCATCCGTTGAGACCTCGCACGTCACTACCGGAGGGGCTCCGGGCTGCCTGCTCTCTCCACGATGGCGTCTGCCCAGGTCAGGTGTCAGTGGCCTGGATCAAGGGAACCGCCCTGCTGCACGGCGTATGCCTAACCGAGTGGCAACCGATCAGCAGAGCTACCAAGCCGGAATCAGGGCTCCATCCCGATCCCTCGGTGCCAGGATGTTCGTTCGCCGACGCCGCCGAGAGGGATATCCGTCGCGGAGGCGATGCCTCGGGTGGCGTCCAAGCGCTAACCGGAGATGATTCCCTGCGGCTGCCCCGCCAACATTGCGGAACGTGAAAGTCGACCCGACCACCTGAGCGGATATCCGTGTCGCAGTACCGTCAGCCCCTTAGCTGCTGGACGCCCCGATATTTGGACATGGCAATCAAGAAAAAAAGCCTGTACTCTGGTAAAGCTGACTGCACCGGAGTGCAACACCATGCTCCCCCTCCGCCCCACCCCCTCCCACCCCTGGTCTCCCCTGACCGACGCGGAGCGGCACGTCCTCGAACCCTATCTCCTCCCGCAGAAGCCCAAGACCGGCCGTCCCCCGCGCAATCGCCGCGCCATCTGGGATGCCATCTTCTGAGTTGCCTGTTCGGACCGGCCCTGGATCGCGCTGCCGGCGGAGCTCGGGCGGCCGGACACGGCCCATAGCGCGCTGATCTATGTCGCCAGGAATGGAGTCCTGGCGCGGCTCCTGATCGCGGCGTCCCGGCATCCGCTCTCGGACCCGGCGATGGAGTGCCTGGAATATCGCATCGCCTGCGCCTTCCGTCGGGCGGCGCGGCAATTGATGCCGGAGGATCTGGTGATGGCGCGCACGCTCGGCATGGCCACGGCCCTGCCTTTCCAACCCGATGCGATCCCGCCGCCCGATACGCCGGAGGCACCGCCCACGCCCGATGGGACGCGCCTCGTCCCGCGCATCCCGCGCCGGGCGCTGCGTGGCTTGCCGCCGCCGCGCCTGCCGAAGCGCCCTTCGGCGCGTCTGCTGGCGCCGGTCCCGCTGTTGCCGATCGCGCGCGGCCCGGCGATCCGTCGCCGCTGCGGACTCGGTGCTAAACGTCCTAAAACGGCTTAATCGGCTAAAACCATAGTAGTGTTTTAGTGGCCCCTCCGCCACACACACGCGCCCCTTGAAAGGGGTCGCGAGGGGCCGCTGCCCCTCGCCGGGGTGCCCGAGGGGCAGCGCCCCTCGGCCTTAACGCTTTACCCCGCCGCGATCAGCCGGATCTTCTTCCCGTCCACGCCCAGCGCCACCTTGCCCGCCTTCAGTGCCAGCGCCGCTTCCCCGAACACGTCCCGCCGCCAGCCATGCAGGGCCGGCACCTCGGTCTCCCCGGCGGCCAGGCGTTCCAGCTCCTCGGAATTGGCCAGCAGGCGGGGGGCCACGTGATGCTCCTCGCTCTTGGCGGCCAGCAGCACCTTCAGCAGCTGGACCAAGGCGGGGGAGGGGGCGGCCCCGCTCCGCTCCCGCGGCGCTTCCGGCAGGGCGCTGTCCGGCAGCCCCTTGGCGGCGGTGATGGCGGCCAGCAGGCTCGCGCCGGACTTGCCCTTGGCGAAGCCCTCGGAGATGCCGCGCGCCCGCGCCAGATCGTTCACCGTCTCCGGCGCCGTGGCGGCGATTTCCAGCAGGGTTTCGTCCTTCACCAGGCGCTGGCGGGGGATGTTGACGCGCTGCGCCTCCTTCTCCCGCCAGGCGGCCGCGGCGCGCAAAATGCCGAGGAAGCGGCGGTTATGGGTGCGCGGCCGCAGCCTCTCCCAGGCCGTCTCTGGGTCCTGGCGATAGGTCGCGGGATTGGCGAGTTCCGCCATCTCCTCCGCCACCCAGCCATCGCGGCCTTCGCGGGCCAGCTTGCCGGTCAGGCCGGTATAGATGAGCCGCAGATGGGTCACGTCGGCCGCGGCGTAGTTGATCTGCGCCGGGGAGAGCGGGCGCGCGGCCCAGTCGCTGAAGCGGTGGGCCTTGTCGATCTGCGCATTGGCGAGCGCCCGGGCCAGCTGGTCGTAGCTCACCTGGTCGCCAAAGCCGGCGACCGTCGCCGCCACCTGCGTGTCATAGAGCGGCGTCGGCACCGCGCCGAACTTCAGCAGGAAGATCTCCACATCCTGCCGGGCGGCGTGGAACACCTTCACCACGGCCGGGTCGGCCAGCAATTCGCCGAGCGGCGCCAGGTCGAGCCCCGGCGCCAGCGCATCCACCACCGCGACCTCATGGTCGCCCGCAAGCTGGACGACGCAGAGTTCGGGCCAGTAGGTCCGCTCCCGCATGAATTCGGTGTCGACCGTCACGAAGGACTCGGCACGGAGCCGGGTGCACAGCGCGGTGAGGGTCTCGGTATCCGTGATCAGGGCCGGCGCCGCTTCGGCGCCCGGGGTGCGGCGACTCATGGAACCCGTGTAGACCCGCGCAACGGCGGGGGGAAGCCACGCCGAGGCCCCGGGGCCCTTGACATCGGGGGGCCGGTGCGGCGCTTTCGCCCCCGATTCCTCATTTGCTCGCAGGCCCATACCCATGCACGCCTACCGCACCCATACCTGCGGCGCTCTTCGCGCCTCCGATGCCGGCCAGACCGTCCGCCTCTCCGGCTGGGTGCACCGGAAGCGGGACCATGGCAGCCTGCTCTTCATCGATCTGCGGGACCATTACGGCCTGACGCAATGCGTGGTGGCCCAGGGCGCGCCCGGCTTCGCGACGCTGGACGGCGCCCGGCCGGAAAGCGTGGTGACCGTGACCGGGGAGGTCGTGCCGCGGGAGGGTTCGACCATCAACCCGAAGCTGCCGACCGGCGAGATCGAGCTGCGGGTGAGGGAGGTCTCGGTCCAGTCCGCCGCCGAGGTGCTGCCCATCCAGGTGGCCGGTGAGCAGGAATTCCCGGAGGACCTCCGCCTCCGCTACCGCTTCATCGATCTGCGGCGGGAGAGGCAGCACCGCAACCTGATGCTCCGCGCCAGCGTCATCGCCAGCATCCGCCGGCGCATGATCGAGCAGGGCTTCACCGAGTTCCAGACCCCGATCCTGACGGCGAGCAGCCCGGAAGGCGCGCGGGACTTCCTCGTCCCCGCCCGCAACCACCCCGGCAAGTTCTACGCGCTGCCGCAGGCCCCGCAGCAGTTCAAGCAGCTGGCGATGGTGGCGGGCTTCGACCGCTACTTCCAGATCGCCCCCTGCTTCCGGGACGAGGCCAGCCGCGCCGACCGCTCCCCGGGCGAGTTCTACCAGCTCGATTTCGAGATGAGCTTCGTGACGCAGGAAGACGTCTTCGCCGCGATCGAGCCCGTGCTGGCCGGCGTGTTCGAGGAATTTTCGGCGTATTCCGGCACCAAGCGGGAAGTGACGCCGGCGCCCTTCCCGCGCATCCCCTATGACCAGGCGATGCTGGAATTCGGCTCGGACAAGCCGGACCTGCGGAACCCGCTGCGCATCGCCGACGTGACCGCGCATTTCGCCGGCGGGTCCTTCGGGCTGTTTGCCAAGATCGCGGCGGGCGGCGGCGTGGTGCGTGCCATCCCGGCCCCGGGCGCGGCCAGCCAGCCGCGGCGCTTCTTCGACCAGCTCAATGAATGGGCGAGGGGCGAGGGCGCCGGCGGCCTCGGTTACATGACTTTCCCGGGGAAGGGACTTAGTGCGGCGCGAACCATTACCAGTCCAAATGTTTCGCCCGAAGTCGCAAGCGCTTTTGCGGAACGAGGCGAAGTCGCGGTGGCTGATTTTGGAGGCCCCATCGCGAAAAACTTGGACCTTCAGCGCATTCTTGCCATTGCGGACGCCCTCGGCCTGAAGGACGGCGACGCCGTCTTCTTCGCCGCCGGCAAGGCGGATGAAGCCGCCAAGCTCGCCGGCAAGGCCCGCACCCGCATCGGCACGGAGCTCGGTCTCATCGAGCAGGATTCGTATCGATTCTGCTGGGTCACCGATTTCCCGATGTATGAGCTCAACGAGGAAACCGGCCAGATCGACTTCAGCCACAACCCCTTCTCCATGCCGCAGGGGGAGCTGGAGGCGCTGAACACGATGAATCCCTTGGATATCAAGGCCTACCAATACGACATCGTCTGCAACGGCATCGAGCTGAGCTCGGGCGCCATCCGCAACCACCGCCCCGACATCATGCTCCGCGCCTTCGAGATCGCGGGCTACGGCGCCGAGGTCGTGGAACAACGCTTCGGCGGCATGCTGAACGCCTTCCGCTACGGCGCCCCCCCCCACGGCGGCTCCGCCCCCGGCATCGACCGCATCGTCATGCTCCTCGCCGATGAACCGAATATTCGTGAAGTAATTTTGTTTCCTATGAATCAGCAGGCAGAGGACCTGATGATGGGCGCCCCCGCCGCCGTGGAGCCTGCACGGCTGAAGGAGTTGTCGATCAAACTCGACATCCCGCCCGCGAAGACGGGTGCGGCCGGGCCCAAGGCGTCCTAGATTCGAAGCGCCCGCGCTTCCAGGAGCATCCATGGCCCAGCCTCGTCGCCTCACCCTTGCCGCCGCCTTCTGCCTGCTGGCGGTCCCCGCCTTCGCGCAGGGGCCCGTTACTGCCGGGCCCAGGGCGGGCGTCAGCGAGGAGGCGCTGTCGGCCGGCATCGCCCGCATGGTGGCACACCGCGCCGCCTACCGGCTGGACCTGGGTGAGGCCCGCAACTCCGGCATCGCCGCCGTCCGCGGCGCCATGGTCTTCGACGTGGCCGATGCCTGCGAGGGCTGGGCCACCCGCCAGCGCATGACCATGACGGTCACGGATCGCGACGGGCAGGAGATCGAGACCGTCTCCGACTACGCGACCTATGAGGCGAAGGACAATTCGCGCCTCCGCTTCTCCCTGACGCAGACCACCCAGGGGGCCGTCAGCTCGCGCGTCTCCGGCGAGGCTGAACTGAACCCCGATGGCTCCGGCACCATTCGCTACGCCGAACCCGCGGGGAAGGAGGAGGCTCTGCCGACCGGCACCCTGCTGCCCATGCGGCACACGGTGCTGGCCGTGGAGGCTGCGCGCGCCGGCCGCCGCCTGCTCGCCGCGCCGCTCTTCGACGGCACCTCGGATGAGGGGCCGCAGGACACCACGACGATCATCTCCGCCTGGACCGCCGCCAGCGGTTCGCCGCGCCTGCCGATGATGGCGGGCCAGGCCTCCGGGCGCATGCGCATCGCCTTCTTCGAGCGTGGCGCCGGCGCCAATGGCGCCTCCCAGCCGGAATACGAGGTCGGGCTGCGCTATTTCGAGAATGGCGTGGCGGACGAGATCATCATGGATTTCGGCGAATTCTCCGTCTCCGGCCAGGCGCTGGAGCTGAGCGCGCTGCCGGCGGGTTGCTGATCAGGCCACCCGGCTCGGCATGCCCCCCTCCGGCGCCCAATCCGGTGCCGGGGCGTGGGGTCGGGCCGCAGGCGCCGGCGCGGTAGCGGGCTGCGCCGACAGCCGCTTCTCGGCGTTGCGGGCCAGCCGGCGCGACGGCACCTCCACCAGCCAGTACATCGGCAGGGCCACCATCAGGGACAGCACCGTCCCGAGGGCGGCGAGCGCTTCCGGGCGCCATTCGTCGTGCAGCGCATGCATGGTCGCCACCAGCACCGGCACATGGACGAGGTAGAGGCTGAAGGAAATGGCGCCGAGCGCCACCAGCGCCGGCGACCGCAGCCCATCCCGCAGCCATCCCGGCTGCCGCGCCATCACGATCAGCAGCACCGAGGCCGCATAGACCGCAAGGTCCGACGCCATGCTGAACAGCGCCAGCGTCGCCAGCCCGGCGGCCACCATGCCGTGGCTTCGCAGCCGCGGCACATCCTGCCCGAAGGCGAGCGCCAACACCGCCCCGGCGCCGAGGCCGCCGCTGAAATAGAGGCTGGCCGCGACCGTGCTGTGCAACTGCGGGCCGAGCAGCACGCGATTTTCCGTCGCGCCGCCCATGATGCCGATCGCCATCAGCGCCAGCACCGCCGCTACGAACAACCCGACCCGGCCGCGGAACAGCAGCACCAGGGGCAGCAGCAGCGAAAGCCGCCACTCATGCACCAGCGACCACAGCACGACGTTGAGCCGCATGTCGTCATTGTCGGCGAGCAGCGCGATGTTGGAGACGACCTGACCCATCGTCGGCGGCTCGAGCCAGGTGAAGAGGCTGCGTTCGCGCCACTCCGCTGGCAGAGTCGGCTCCGCGAAGGCGGCGTAGAGCGCGACGGACAGCAGCACGGACACCGCGACGGGCAGCCCGAGCCGGATGGTACGCTGCGCGGCGAAGGCGCCGAGGCCCGGCGACCCGTTGCGCAGCAGCGCGCGGGTCAGCACATAGCCGGACAGCACGAAGAAGAAGAGGACGGCCGGCCTGCCCATCTCGACGATGCGCAGCGGCGTCAGCTGAGTCAGCGTGTAGCGCAGCCATCCGGCGCCGGTGATCGCAGGCGTTTCGTAGCGCGGGATGAGCTGAAGCGCGTGATGGATGAGCACCGCGAAGGCGGCCAGGCCCCGAAGGGCGTCAAGTTCCTCCAGCCGGTCCGCCGGCCGTTCAGTGCGGAGTTCTTGTTGCATCGGCGTTTCCCCAGGGTTGTTGGAGGCGGGGCAGGCCGATCAGGGTCAAGGCGGCGACATGGCGGGCTGGCATCCGTTGGGCGGCGCGGGGAAAACTCCCTGCGAGCCTCGATGGTTCCAGCCCGCACTCAACTTCCTTCTTCAACAGGCGTCGAAGATCGCCTGGATCGCATCCCGCTCCCGCGTCCGGGTCAGGGCCAGCATCAGCAGCACCCGCGCCTTCTGCGGCGTCAGGTTGTCCGCGTTCAGGAAGCCCTCCTGCTGGTAGCGCTTCGCGGGGAAGGTGCGGCCCGACATGGCGCGGGAGGAGAGCACCACGCTGCACCCCGCCGCCATGGCTTCCGCCAGCGCCGTGCGCTCCGCCGGCGTGGTGAAGCCCGGCGCGAAGGCCGCGGCCACGATCCCCTGTGCGCCGGCCTGCAGGAAGGCCTTCACCGCCACGCCATCGCCGCCGGCGACGGAATAGATCACGTCGACGCGCGGCGGCGTCGCCATCCCCGCCACGTCGAAGCGCTTCTCCGGCGCCAGCACGCGCATCGGCCGGCGCCAATAGGTGATGCGGTCGGCATCCGCGTGGCCGAGCACGCCGACATCGGGGCTGCGGAAGGTCTGCATCCGGCCGGTCGAGGTCTTGGTCACCTCCCGCGCCGCCTGGATCTCATCGTTCAGCACCACGAGGGCGCCCATGCCGCGGCTGTCGGGATGCCCCGCCACGCGCACCGCCTTCACCAGATTCATGTGCCCGTCGGTGGAGAGCCCAGTGAAGGGCCGCTGCGCCCCGGTCACCACGATCGGGATGTCGCTCGGCACCGTGAGGGACAGGAAGTAGGCCGTCTCCTCCAGCGTCGCCGTCCCGTGGGTGACGACGATGCCGTCCAGGTCCGGGTGCTCCGCCTGCAGCGCCGCAATGCGCGCCAGCAGCGCCTGCCAGTCGGACCAGCCGACGGCGGTGGAGGGGATGGCGGAGTGCAGGACGGGGATCACCTCCGCCACCTGCTGCAGCACGGGGAGGCCCGCGACCAGCTGTTCCGCATTCAGGATCGGACGGCCGGAGGAGGCGTAGTCCTGCACATCCAGCGGATCGAGCCCCTGGGAGGCGATGGTGCCCCCCGTCCCGATCACGGCGACCTTGGGCAGCCGGCTCATGCAACGTCTCCTTCGACGACGGCGGTGGTGAGGCGCGAGACGCAGGCGAGCTTGCCGTCCGCGCGCCGGATCTCGGTCTGCCAGACCTGGGTGCGGCGGCCCGTATGCAGCGGGCGGCAGATGGCGGTCACGATCTGGCCCTTCGGCACGCCGGCCAGGTGGTTGGCGTTGACCTCCAGCCCCACCGCGATCTGGCCATCCGGCAGGGTCATGATGCTGGCGATGGAGCCCAGCGTCTCCGACAGCACGACGCTGGCGCCGCCATGCAGCAGGCCGAAGGGCTGGGCGGTGCGGTGGTCCACCGGCATCTCCCCATGCACCGCATCCTCCGTGATGCGGGTGACGCGGATGCCGAGATGGGCGGAGAGGCTGCCCGCCGACCGTTCGTTGATCTGTTCCGGTGTCCAGTCACGCTTCCAGAGAGCCATGCCGCCAACCCGCGCCGTGAAGGCGCGCAGTCAGCGCGGCCAGCGATCCGTGGTCAAGGCCGTGTCCCTGTCCGACCTCGACCGCCGAACTTGCGCGCGGCGCCTTCGGCCAAACAGGGCCACTTGGGTGGTCAACCCGCCGGCGCGGGAGAGCCGCGTCCAGCGTGCCAGCATCAGCCCCGCCACGATGAAGAGCCCGGTGGCCAGGCCGATCCAGAGGCCGATGGGCCCGAGGCCGGCCGGGAAGGCCAGCGCGATCCCGACCGGCAGGCCGATCACCCAGTAGCCGAGCCCCGCCAGCAGCATCGGTACGCGCGCATCCTTCAGCCCGCGCAGCGCGCCGGCCGCCACCGCCTGCACGCCATCCGCCAACTGGAACAGCCCGGCCACCAGCAGCAACGTCGCGGCAAGTTCAGCCGTCTCCGCGGCACCGGGATTGGCGGCGTCCAGGAACAGCCAGGCGATCGGCCGCCCCGCCAGCACCAGCAGGGCCGCCGCCAGCGCCATGAACCCCGCCCCGAAGCCGATCGCGACCCAGCCCGCCCGGGCCGCCGCCACGGGCCGACCGGCGCCCGTGGCAAGCCCGACCCGCGCCGTCGCCGCCTGGCCGATGCCCATCGGCACCATGAAGGTCATGGCCGCCACCTGCACCGCGATGGCATGCGCCGCGACGGCCAGCGCGCCCATCCAGCCCATGGCGAGGGCGGCGGCGGAGAAGACCGTGATCTCCAGCGCCATGGCGCCGGCAATCGGCAGGCCGATCGCCACCACCTCCCGCAGCCGGCTGGCATCGAAGCGCCAAAGCCGGCCGAAGAGGTGGTAGCGCCGCAGCCGCCGGTCCCGCGTGATCATCGCCACGAGGCCCGCCAGCATGGCGAGGTTGCAGAGCGCGGAGGCGAGGCCCGCCCCCGCCACGCCCAGCGCCGGCAAGCCCGCCGCGCCATGGATCAGCGCGTAGTTCAGGGGCACGTTGAGCGCGATGCCGAAGCCGGAGACGACCAGCGCCGCATTCGGCCGCTGCTCGGCGGCGAGAAACCCGCGCAGCACGATGAAGCCGCAGAACAGCGGCATGCCCCACATCATGGCCCGCACATAGTCCGACGCCAGCGCGGCCAGCGCCGGCTCCTGCCCCAGCGCCAGCAGCACGGCTTCCGTGTTCCAGAGCAGGAGCCAGGTCGGGATGGTGCCGGCCGCGACAGCCCAGAAGGCGGCGCGGACGTCGCGGCGCATGCCGCGGAGATGCCCGCGGCCCCGGCCGCGCGTCTGCGCGGTCAGCGGTGCGGCCGCCAGCGCCAGGCCGAAGGTGGGCGCCAGCGCCGCGAAGTAGAGGTTGCTGCCGAGCGTCGCCGCCGCCAGTTCCAGCGTGCCGACCCGGCCCAGGAACAGCGAATCGGTCAGGCCCAGCGCGAACTGGCTGAGATTGGTCAGCACCAGCGGCCAGGCCAGCGCCAGCATGGCCCGCCATTCGGCGCGGCCCGTCCCCCGTGTCGCGGCATTCCCATCCATGCGGCGGGGCATAGCCGGTCCCGCGCGGCCTGTCGCATGACGTCGCGTGACGACGCGCGTGACGTCGCGTGACGACGCGCGTGACGACGCGCGTGACGGCGCGCGTGACGACGCGCATCACGGTGTGCGGACCGTGCTTGGGGCGGCGCCAGGGCTGCGCTTAGGATGCGGGCAACAGACCCGGAGACACGGCTCCCATGAAGCGACGCAACATCCTGGCCGCACCCGCCCTCGTGGCCGGCGCTGCCGCCCTGCCGGGCACCGCCCAGGCCCAGCCCCGCATCGTCACCGAGGAATTCATGGTGCCGGCGACCGATGGCCCCGGGGGGACAGGGGGGGAGATCTTCGTCCGCAACAAGCGGCCGGACGGGCTCGCGGCCTCCGCCAGCCGCACGATCCTCTTCGTGCATGGCGCGACCTATCCCGCGCATTCCGCCTTCGACCTGCCGCTCGGCGGCCTGTCCTGGATGGACTACATCGCGGGCCGCGGCTTCGATGTCTGGTGCATGGATTTGCGCGGCTATGGCCGCAGCACCCGCCCCGCCGCCATGTCCCAGCCGCCGGAAGCCAATCCGCCGCTGATGAAGGGGGAACAGGCGGTGGCCGACATCGCCGCGGTCTCCGCCTTCGTGCGCAGCCGCCGGTCCCTGCAGAAGCTGGTCCATATGGGCTGGTCCTGGGGCACCTCGCTCATGGGCCGCTTCGCCGCCGACAACCCCGCGCTGGTGGAGCGCCTGGTGCTCTACGCGCCGGTCTGGCTGCGGGAGAAGGCGGATGGGCCGGCGCCGACGCTCGGCGCCTATCGCAGCGTGACCCAGGCGCAGGCGCGGGAACGCTGGCTGGCCGGCGTGCCGGAGGGGAAGCGGGACGCGCTGATCCCGCCGGGCTGGTTCGAGCATTGGGCCGGCGTCACCTGGGCGAGCGATCCGGAGGGGCTGCGCCAGAACCCCTCCGTGCTGCGGGCGCCGAACGGATCGCAGTCCGATTCCTGGGAGTTCTGGCGGGCGGACCGGCCCTTCTACGACCCCGCCAAGATCACCGCGCCGACGCTGCTGGTGGTGGCGGAATGGGACCAGGACACGCCGCCTGGCCTGGCCGTCGCGCTGTTCCCGAAGCTCACCAACAGCCCGGGCAAGCGCCTGGTCCTGCTGGGGGAGGGCACGCATACCATCATGATGGAGCGCAACCGCGGCACGCTGTTCCAGGCCGTGCAGGTGTTTCTCGAAGAAGCGCCGGCCTGACGCGTCGACGCCGCAGGGTTGCCATGCGGCGGCCTTCATTCCCGCCCCAGGATCATGCGCCGCCGGATGACCGGCGCGCTGATCCTGGGAACACTGGAATGAGCCTTCTTCGCCGCGTCCTGCCTGCCGCCCTGCTCTCCATGGGGCTCGCCGGCCCCGTGCTGGCGCAGTCCACCGATCCGTCCTTCCGGCTGAACAACCGGACCCAGGGCGTGATCAACGAGGTCTATGTCTCCTCCTCCAACGAAGGCGGCTGGGGCAGCGATCGGCTCGGCGCCAATGTGCTGTCCCCCGGCCAGAGCCTGACCATCCGCCTGCCCAACGGGCAATGCGTGAACGACATCAAGGTGGTCTATGCCAATGGCCGTTCGCAGGAATGGATGCGGCAGAACACCTGCCAGCTGACCGACATCAACATCCAGTAGCGGGGATCGTGGAACGGTCGCGGCGCGCATCGTCGGGCCGCGCCGGACCTTCCCACGGCACCTCGCCGCGCCCCGCGACGTTGACACATTCGCGGCCGGGCCCCTCACTCCTCACCAAGGCGGTCGAACCGCAGGAGGGACCCGGCCATGGACGACCACGACCAGACCAAGAAGCCGTTCAAGCTGCGCAGCCAGCGCTGGTTCGACGATCCCCAGGACCCGGGGATGACCTCGCTCTACATCGAGCGTCAGCTGAATTTCGGCATGACGCGGGCGGAATTGCAGTCCGGCCGGCCGATGATCGGCATCGCGCAGACGGGGTCCGACATCAGCCCCTGCAACCGCCACCACATCGCCCTGGCGGAGCGGGTGAAGGCGGGCATCCGGGATGCGGGCGGCGTGCCGCTGGAATTCCCGGTCCACCCGATCCAGGAGACGCTGAAGCGCCCGACGGCCTCGCTGGACCGGAACCTGCAATACCTGTCGCTGGTGGAAATCCTGCACGGCTACCCGATCGACGGCGTCGTGCTGACCACGGGCTGCGACAAGACGACGCCCGCCATGCTGATGGGCGCGGCCACCATGAACATCCCGGCCGTCGCGCTGCCGGGCGGGCCGATGCTGGATGGCTGGTGGCACGGCCGCCTGGCAGGGTCCGGCACCATCGTGTGGGAGGCGCGGAAGCGCCTGGCCGCGGGCGAGATCGACTATGAGGGCTTCATCGAGATGGTGGCGGCGTCCTCCACCTCGGTCGGCCACTGCTCGACGATGGGCACGGCGCTGTCGATGAACAGCCTCGCGGAAGCGGTCGGCATGACGCTGACGGGCAGCGCCGCCATCCCGGGCCCCTACCGGCAGCGCGCGCAGATGGCCTACATGACCGGCGTGCGCGCGGTGGAGATGGTGAAGGCCAATCTCCGCCCCTCCGACATCATGACCAAGAAGGCCTTCGAGAATGCGGTGATGGTGGCCTCCGCCATCGGCGCATCCAGCAACTGCCCGATCCACATGATCGCCATCGCCCGCCACATGGGCGTGGAGCATGACCTGGCGGACTGGCAGCGCGTCGGCGCGGAGATCCCGCTGCTGGTGGATTGCCAGCCCGCCGGCCGCTTCCTGGGCGAGGCCTTCTACCGCGCCGGCGGCGTACCGGCGGTGATGAAGGAACTGCTGAACGCCGGGCTGCTGCATGGCGACGTGATGACCGCGACGGGCAAGACCGTGGCCGAGAACCTGGCCGATGTCGGCGAGCCTGACCGCGAGGTGATCCGCCCGCTGTCCCACCCGATGAAGGAGCATGCCGGCTTCATCGTGCTGACGGGCAACCTCTTCGACAGCGCGGTGATGAAAATCAGCGTCATCGACAAGGCGTTCCGCGAGCGCTTCCTGTCCGAGACGCCCGACGTCTTCGAAGGCAAGGTCGCGGTCTTCGAGGGGCCGGAGGACTACCACGCCCGCATCGAGGACCCCGACCTCGGGATCGATGAGAAGACGGTGCTGGTGGTGCGGAACTGCGGCGCCGTGGGCTATCCGGGCGCCGCGGAGGTGGTGAACATGCAGCCCCCCGCCAGCCTCATCAAGAAGGGCATCATGGCGCTGCCGACCATGGGCGATGGGCGTCAGTCCGGCACCTCCGGCAGCCCGTCCATCCTCAACGTCACGCCGGAAGCGGCCGTGGGCGGCGGGCTCGCGCTGCTGAAGCATGGCGATCCCATCCGCATCGACCTCAAGGCGCGACGCGTCGATGTGCTGATCCCGGCGGAGGAAATGGAAGCCCGCCGCGCGGCCTGGAAGGCGCCGGAGCTGCTGCACAAGACGCCGTGGGAGGAGATCTACCGCAGCATGGTCGGCCAGCTCGGCACGGGCGGCTGCCTGGAGCCTGCGACGCTCTTCCTCAACATCCTCGAGACGCGCGGCGAAAGCCGGCACAATCACTGAGGAGCGACGGGGATGGCTGGAAGGCTGGCAGGCAAGACCTGCCTGGTGACGGCGGCAGCGCAGGGGATCGGGCGCGCCACCGCCCTCGCCTATGCCGCCGAGGGTGCGACGGTGATCGCGACCGACCGCGATGCCGCGAAGCTCGCGGATCTCGTGGCGCCCGGGCTCACGACCCGGGCGCTCGACGTGCTCGATCCCGCCGCCATCACGGCGACGGTGGATGCGGTCGGGCCGGTCGACATCCTGTTCAACTGCGCGGGCTTCGTGCACCAGAACACGGTGCTGACCGCGACCGATGAGGAATGGGACTTCGCCTTCGACCTCAACGTCCGCTCCATGTGGCGGATGGTGAAGGCGGTGCTGCCGGGGATGCTGGAGCGCAAGCGCGGCACCATCGTCAACATGTCCTCGGCCTGCTCCTCCATCAAAGGGGCGCCGAACCGCTTCCTCTACGGCACCACCAAGGCCGCGGTGATCGGCCTGACCAAGTCCATCGCGACGGAGTACGTGACGCAGGGAATCCGCTGCAACGCGATCTGCCCCGGCACGGTGGATACGCCGAGCCTCGGCGACCGCATCGCCGCCAATGCCGCGGCGGCCGGCGGGCTCGATGCCGCCCGCGCGGCCTTCGTGGCCCGCCAGGCCATGGGCAGGCTGGCGACGGCGGAGGAGATGGCGGCGCTCGCCACCTACCTCGCGAGCGATGAGAGCGCCTTCGTGACCGGCCAGGCCATCGTCATCGATGGTGGCTGGACTTTGTGAACCTTCGCGCGAGTTGTCGGTAGCCTCTTCGCGCCCCCGCAATCTTTCTCTATAGGCGTCCCCCCATGAAGCTCCTCCGCTATGGCCCCCCCGGCCAGGAAAAGCCCGGCCTGCTCGATGCCTCGGGCACCATCCGCGACCTCTCCGGCGTGGTGCCGGACCTCGCGGGCGTGGCGCTCTCGCCCGCCGGGCTGGCGCAGATCGCGGCCCTCGACCCCGCCAGCCTGCCGGCGGTCTCCGGCAATCCGCGCCTCGGCCCGCCGGTCTCGGGCATGAAGAACTTCGTCTGCATCGGGCTGAACTACGCCGACCATGCGGCGGAAACGGGCGCGGCCATCCCGAAGGAGCCGATCGTCTTCCTCAAGTCGCTCGGCGCGCTCTGCGGCCCGAATGACGACGTGATGATCCCGAAGAACTCGGTGAAGACCGACTGGGAGGTCGAGCTCGCCATCATCATCGGCACCACCGCCAAGTGCGTGTCGGAGGATGAGGCGATGAACCACGTCGCCGGCTACGCCGTCTGCAACGACGTCTCCGAGCGCGAATGGCAGATCGAGCGCGGCGGGTCCTGGGACAAGGGCAAGGGCTGCGACACCTTCGGCCCGCTCGGCCCCTGGCTGGTCACGAAGGACGAGGTGGCCGATCCGCAGGATCTGGCGATGACGCTGGATGTGGACGGCGTGCGGATGCAGGACGGCTCGACGCGGACCATGATCTTCGGCGTCCGTCACCTCGTGCACTACGTCTCCCACTTCATCACGCTGCATCCCGGCGACGTCATCTCCACCGGCACGCCGCCCGGCGTCGGCCTCGGCAAGAAGCCGCCGATGTTCCTGAAGGCGGGCCAGACCATGACGCTGTCCATCCAGGGCCTGGGCGAGCAGACGCAGCGCACCGTCGCCTACGAGTGATTCATCAAGAGAGGAATTGAGAGCATGGCCGACAGCAGCGAGAACGGGCGTTACCAGGTCGTCGCCTGCCCGGTGGGCACGGGGATGTTCGTGGTCCTGGTGGACAGCGTGAATGGCCGTTCCTGGAAGCTGAGCTTCGAGGCGAACAACGTCTCCGGCTGGCGGCCGCTGAAGTTCCTCGACCTCAACGCGCCGGCGGCCCCGCCGGCGCCCTGAGGCCACGGCCATGGCTGACGGTCCCGTCGTCATCTTCGTGGACTTCGCGAACCACGACTTCAGCGCCGAACGGACGGAGGCGCTGAAGCCGATGGCGGAGGAGATCGGCCGCGCGCCCGGCTTCCTCTGGAAGATCTGGACGGAGGACCGGCAGGCGGGCCGCGCCGGTGGCGTCTACCTCTTCTCCAGCCGCGCGCTGGCGGAGACCTATGTCGAGGCGCATCGCCTGCGCCTCGCGAAGCGCGGCGTGCATGAGATGGTCGCGGAATACCGCAGCATCAACGCGACGCTCAGCGCCATCAACCACGCGCCGGTCGGTCAGCTGCCCTCCGGCCAGTAGCTCCCGAAGGCCCAGACATGGCCTTCGGGATCGCGCACCGAGAAGTCGCGCGACCCGTAATCCGTCGTCTCCAGCGGCCGGACGATGACGGCGCCCGCCGCCACGGCGCGGTCATGCGCCGCATCGGCATCCCCGCAGCGCACATAGATGGACCCGCTGACGCCACCCAGCGCGGCTGGATCGCGCCCGAACCCATCCGCGCGGACGGAGCCCAGCATGACGAGCCCCGTGCCGCCGAGATGCAGCTCGGCATGGGCGATGCCGCCCGCGCCATCCGGCACCACCAGGCCGCGCCGGAAGCCGAAGGCGCGTTCCAGCCAGTCGAGCGCCGCGGGTGCATCACGGTAGCGGAGGCAGGGGCAGAGCGTGCCGTCGGGGACCATAGCCATCTCCGTCTGAAGGGAAGGCGAGGGTAGCGGCGCGGCGGCCGGCGGGATTGGAGAAATGGTAGGGGCTATTCCGCGAAGCCGAGGCCATCCCGCAGCCGCCGGTCGAGCAGCGCGGCCGGCGAGAGGCCGGTGAATGCCTTCACGTCATGGATCAGGTGCGCCTGGTCGGCATAGCCGGCTTCCGCCGCCAGGCCGGCCCAGTCCGGCGCGCCCTCCGCCGGCAGGCGGGCGATGACGGTGCCGAAGCGCTTGAGCCGCGCGGTCATCTTCGGCGCCAGGCCGGTGCGCCGGCGGAAATGGCGGGCGAAGGTCTGGCGGCTCCACCCCAGCTCCGCCGCCAGCGAGGCGATGGGGATGCGCCCGCCCGTCGCCTCGATCCGCTGCCAGGCCCGGGCGATGGGGTCGGCGGGCGGGCCCGGCTCGGCCAGGCGCTGCAGAAGAAAGCCCTCCATCACGTCGAGGCAGGCTTCCGGGTCGCGGATCCCGGCCAGCTGGTCGCCCAGCGTGGTGCGGCCGAGCGCCTCGTGGAGGCCCAGGAACTCGGCGGGCAGCGCATCGAGGTCATCGCGCAGCAGCCGTTCCGCGCCGAGCGGCGTCAGCATCACCTGCACGCCGCGCTGCTGCCCGGCCATGAAGCTGCGCGCCGGGGCGGGGTGGGGGCGGGCGAGGAAGCCCGTGGCGGTGTCGAAGCGCGTCTCCCGCGCCGGATCGGGCCAGGCGACGCCGATCGCCGGGCCGAGATTGACCAGCAGCACTGCCTCCGCGCAGGGCATCTCCCGCCGCCGCAGGGGGGCGCCGCGCTGCTCGTCGTAATGCCAGAGGCCGCTGACCAGGCCGCGCAGCGCGGGGTGGGGCGCGCGGTTGTGGAAGGTGAAGCGGTTCATGGCGCGGCGGTCCCGGGTCTGGCCATCGGGGTGCCGCCCGGGCAGTTCAGAACTTCGCCGGCCAGGGCTTCTGGCCGCGTTCGTCCGCCAGTTCCTGCAGGCGCTTCAGCATCTCCCGCTTCTCCGGCGTGCGGCGCCGGCCGGAATTCATCATCGCCTCCGCGGGCGGGATGACGACGCCTTCGGCGAGTTTCTGCAGGATCTGCGCCCGGCGCTCGGCAGGGGTGATGCGGTTCAAGGCGTCTCCCCTTTCCTGGGGCTGGGAGTGGCAAGGGCGCCAAAATCTGGCTCGGTGCCGATATCCTGCAGAATGCGCCGCTTCACGTAGGTTTCGTCAAGCCCGACGGCAAGCGCCATCAGGGCTCGCAACTGGTCCGCCAGTTCCGCGTCCCGCCGGTCGGAAGCCTCCCACTGTCCGTAGCGATCGATGATGATCTCCTCGATCGGCGCCATCAGGACGTCACCGGAGGGCATGCCGATGAACCGGATGCGCTTTCGGTCGCCGAGTCCGTCATAGTAGCGGGAGGAGACGCAATCGACGGCGATCGGGATGTCCGGGTGGAAGTAGCCCCCAAGCCGCCGTCCTGGCCGGTCCTCCCGCCGGAAGCCGACCGTCTTCAGCGCCCGGTCCAGCGCCAGATCATCTGCGGAGACCAGGTCGAGGTCGCCGGAGGTGATGGCGCCAAGCGTGTCGAACTCCACCACAGCGCCACCGACCAGCACGGGCGGTGACCGGCCTTCCGCCAGCATCAGGGCGGAGGCCTTCGCCAGCAGGTCGAGCGCCGCCAGGAACTCCGGTCTGTAGTCCGGCGCGCTCACATCGTCGCGCCCAGTGTCCAGGGGGCGAACTCCGCCCCCCCGAAATCATACGCCTCGCTCTTCGTCCGCTCCCCGCTCGCCACCCGCAGGATCAACTCGAAGATGCGCTGGCCGCATTCGGCCACGCTCTCCTCCCCCGTGACGATGCCGCCGCAATTGATGTCCATGTCCTCCGACATCCGCTCATACATCGCGGAATTGGTCGCGAGCTTGATGGAGGGCGCGGGCTTGCAGCCGAAGACGCTGCCGCGGCCGGTGGTGAAGCAGACCATGTTGGCCCCGCCCGCCACCTGGCCCGTCGCCGCCACCGGGTCGTAGCCCGGCGTGTCCATGAAGACGAAGCCCTTCGCGGTCACGGGCTCCGCGTAACGATAGACCTCGACCAGATTGGTGCTGCCCGCCTTGGCCATGGCGCCGAGCGACTTCTCCAGGATGGTCGTCAGCCCGCCCGCCTTGTTGCCGGGGGAGGGGTTGGCGTTCATCTCGGCGCCCTCGCGCTCCGTATAGGCCTCCCACCACCGCATCAGCTCGACCAGCTTCTCGCCCACGTCGCGGGAGACGGCGCGGCGTGTCAGCAGATGCTCCGCGCCATAGGTCTCCGGCGTCTCGGACAGGATCACGGTGCCGCCATGCCGCACCAGCAGGTCGCTCGCCACGCCGAGCGCCGGGTTGGCGGTGATGCCGGAATAGCCGTCCGACCCCCCGCATTGCAGGGCGAGCGTCAATTCGCTGGCCGGGATCGTCTCCCGCACCGCCTGATTGGATTCGGCCAGGACTTCGCGGACGAAGGCGATGCCGGCCTCCACGGTCTTCCGCGTGCCGCCCATCTCCTGGATATCCATGTTCCGCAGGCGCCCGGCAAGGCGCTGCTCCTCCAGCATGCCGCCGAGCTGGTTGACCTCGCAGCCGAGGCCGATGGCGATGACGTGGCTGAAATTCACATGGCGCGCGAAGCCCGCCAGCGTCCGGCGCAGCAGCTTCAGCGGCTCGCCCATCGTCATGCCGCAGCCCGTCTTGTGGGTCAGCGCCACCACCCCGTCCACATTCGGGAATTCGGCCAGGGGATCGGTGCCGGTGAAGGGGTTCTTCTTGAAGGCATCGGCGATCAGCTCCGCCACATGGGCGGAGCAGTTCACGGAGGTGACGATGCCGATGTAGTTGCGCGTCGCCGCCCGGCCATCGGCGCGGCGGAAGCCCTGGAAGGTGGCGGCGGGCGTGATCAGCCCGGTCGGCTTCGCATCGACGCCCCAGGCATAGTCCTTGGCGAAGTCGCCCATGGCGCAGTTGTGGGTGTGCACCCAGTCCCCGGGCTGGATCACCTCCGTCGCGAAGCCGATGATCTGGCCGTAGCGCCGGATCGGCTCCCCCACCGCATGGGCGCGCACGGCCACCTTGTGGCCCGGCGGCACGCGCTTCTCGCCGCGCACTGCGATGCCGCCCTCCACCGGCGTGCCGGGCGGCAGGCCGATGCGGGCGATCACCACGCTGTCATCGGCGGCCAGGCGGATGGTGGGGGGCAGGGTGCGGGCGTCCATGGGGCTTCCTTCCTCGTTCCCCGCAGCATAGGGCGCGGACCCCGCCCGCCAAAAGGGCGCACTCAGGCGGCGGGGCGCGCCGCCAGCGCGGGCACCGGTACCGCCGGCAGTTCAAGCACCGCCACCCCTGGCTGCCGCGCCGCCAGCGCCGCCAGATGCGCGTGGTGCGTGAACAGGATCACCTGCGTCACCTGCCCCAGCTGGCGCAGCAGCGTGATGGCGGACGCCGCGCGCCCATCGTCGAAGGTCGCCAGCAGATCATCCGCGATGAAGGGCAGGGGCTCCGCCGCGGCCGCATGCGCCTCGATCGCCGCGACCCGCAGCGCCAGGTAGAGCTGGTCCCGCGTCCCCTCGCTCAGCTGGTCGATCGGGCAGGCGCTGCCATCCGCGCGCACGGCCTGCAGCAGGGTGCGGCCGTCATCCTGCTCCTCGGCCGCCAGCCGGGTGTAGCGCCCGGCGGTCAGCAGGGCGAAGTGATGGGTGGCGGCGCGCAGCATCGGGCCCTGCTGGTCCTGGCGCAGCCGCTCGATCCCCGCCTTCAGCAGGCGCCGCGCCAGGTGGAGCCGGGCGTAGCGCTCCGCGGCTTCCTGCGCGTCCGCCAGGTGCTGCTGCATGTCCTGCGCATGCGCCGCCGCGTCCCGCCCCGCCTCCAGCGCCGAGAGCCGCGCCCGCGCGGCCTGCTGTTCGGCGCCGAGTTCCGTGCGGCGATGGCCAAGCTCCGCCTGTCGCCGCTCGATCGCTTCCAGCCGCAGCGCGGCCTGGTCGGGGTCGAAGCCCTCCACCTCCTCCCGCAGCTGGGCCTCGGGCAGGCCCTCGCCCTGCACATGCAGGGAGGCTCGGAGCGCCGCCACGCTCTCTGCCAAGGCGCCGCGCCGCGCCGCCTGGCGCACCGCCTCCTCCAGCGCGGGCAGGCCATCCGTGCCGGCCAGGGCGTGCAGCCCGCCGAGTGCCGCCTCCGCCCGCCGCGCCGCGGCCCTTGCCGCTTCCGCCGCCGCCGTCCTTTCCCGGATCTGGACCTGAAGCCCCTCCGCCGAGGCCTCCGCCTGGCGCGCCGCCGCGAGCCGCCGCGTCAGCTGGGCGGACAGGGGAAAGGCCTGCCCATCCCCCACCGCTTCCCCGAGCGCCGCCGCGAGCGCCAGTGTCTCCCGCCCGAAGCTGGCCACCGAGGCCTCCATCGCCTCGATTCGCGTGGCGTTGGACTGCCAGGCGGTCGCGGCTTCCGCCACCGCGCCCCAGGCGGCCAGCGCCGCCTCCACCGCCTCCACCCCCGCCGTCGCGGGCAGGCCGAGCGCCAGCAATGCGGGCTGCCAGGCGCCGTCGGAATCGGCCAGCGCCGACGCGGCCTGGTCGCGTGCGGCGCGGGCTTCCTCCAATCGCTCGGCGGCCAGGCGCAGCGCCTCCGCCCTTTCGCGATGCGCGGCCTCCGCCGCCTCCGCCGCCGCGCAGGCTTCCGTGGCCTCCGCCAGCAGCGGCGCCAGTTCCGGCGCGGCGGGCGGAGTGGGCAGCAGGGGCAGCAGCGCGGCGCGGGCGGCATCGCGGCGCGCCGCGGCCTCCTCCCGCTGCTGGCGCAGCGCGGCGGCGCGCTCCATGAGGTCCAGCACCTTCGCCCGCGCCTCGCGCCATTGCAGCATGGCGGGCGGGGAGGCGGGGGTGATGCCGGCGGGCGCCCAGAGGTCCTGCCAGGCCTGCGCTGCCGCCGCCGCACCCTCCCACGCCGCCGCCGCGGCGGCGGACAGCGCCGGATGGCGGTCCCGCAGCAAGGCAAGGCGCGCCTGCTGCGTCGCGTACTCGGTGACGCGCCCCGCATCGTCGGCGCGGGCATCGGCGAGCCGGTCGGCGGCGTCGCGCAGGGCCTCGAACACCTCGGCCGGGGCGCCGGCGGGAAGGGTCGTCCATTCCCCCGGCGCCGGGGCCGCGCCGCCTTCAAGCTGGCGGCGGATCAACCGCCAGGCGGCATCGCGGCGGGCGCGGCTTTCGGCGATGGCGGCGGGGGTGGGCACCGTCTCCCCGCGCGCGATGCGGGCCAGCGCCTCCTCCAGCGCCGCCATCTCCGCCGCCGCGCTCTCCAGCGCCCGGCCGGCTTCCTCCGCCGCCTGCGTGGCGGCCGCCATGGCCCGCGCGGCTTCCTCCGCCGTGGCCGGCAGGGGCAGGCGGCAGGCGGCGAGCGCGGCCGCATCCCCCGTCCAGAGGTCCAGCGCCGCCAGCGCCGCCGCGGCCCGCCTCTCCGCCTCCGCGGCTTCCCGCGCCAGGCGGGCGACCTCCCTGTCCATCGGCCCTTCGGCGCGGACGGCATCGATGGCGCGGCGCAGCGCGGCGGCGGGCGCCGGCGGGGGGGAGGCCAGCAGCGCCTGCCGCGCCTGTTCATGGCGCCGTTCCGCCCCGCGCAGCGCCGTGGTCGCGCCTTCCAGCCGGGCCAGCAGCGTGGTGCGGCTGCGCAGCAGGCGCTGCGCGGCCTCGCGCTCCGCGGCGCGCGGCAATGCCTCCCGTGCCCGCCCCGGCGGCAGGTCGAGCCCGAGGCGTTCCGCCGCGGCGGCCATGCGCTGCGCCTGTTCCGCCGCCGCCTGCCGCACCCCGGGCAGGTCGCCCTGCGCGCCGAGTGCCGTCGCGCGTGCCATCGCCAGCGCATCGATCGCGTCCTGCCGCGCCAGCACGGCGGCGTCGCGGGGCAGTGCCGCGAGCTGATCCGCCAGGCGCCGCGCCGCCGCATCCTCCCGCGCTTCGTCCTCCGCCGCCTTGCGCAGCGCGGCGGTCAGGCGGGCCAGGGTCTCCGCCGCATCGGCGGGCAGGGCAGGGGCCTCGGCCAGGGGCGCCAACTCCGCCACCTCCTCCGCCAGGCGGCGGAGCAGCGGCGCCACGGCGCGGGCGCGGCGAAGCCGAAGCTCCTCCCGCTTCAGCGTCGCCTCCTCCGCGATGATCCCGGCGAGGTCCGCCTCCGCGCGCCGCACCGCCTCCCGCGCCTCCTGCCACTCGGCGGGGCGGATGGTCGCGGCATCCAGGGCGCGCTGCGCGGCAGCGAAGGCATCGGCGGCGGCGGGCAGGCGTCGGCTGCGGTGGCGGGTGCCGTGCAGCTCATCCGCCTGGCGGTCCAGCCGGGCGAGGGCCTGCTGCAGCCGCGGGACGCCCATGCCGGCCAGCAACCCCTCGCCGGCGCCGCCGCCGCCTTCCGCCAGCGCCCGCCCGTGTTCGCGCAAGCCCGCGCCATCCAGGCCGAAGGTGTCGCGGAACCGCTCCCGCCCCACGCCGCCGAGGAAGCGCTCCAGCGCGGCCTCCGGCAATGGCGTCTCATCCGGCGCCATCAGCGTGTTCTGCCTGCCCTTGCGGCGGAGGAAGCTGGCCCGCGTGCCGTCCCGCCCCATCACGGTGATGCCGAGGCGGAGCTTGCCTGTCTCGTGCAGGAAGGCGTGGGCGCTGTTGTGGGGGAAGCCGTAGAGCGCATCGCCGATGGCGGACAGCGCGGTGGATTTCCCCGCCTCGTTCGCCCCCAGCACGACATGCAGCGCGGCATGCTCCGGGAAGTCGAGCCGCACATCGGTCAGGTGCCCGTAGCGCAGCAGGTCGAGCGTGAGGAGGCGCATCAGCCGCGTTCCTGCGCGATGGCGGCTTCCACCGCGTCCCAGGCCTCATCCGCCAGTCGCGCCAGCTTCAGAACGTCATCCGGCCAATCGAGCGTCGCGCGGCCCGGTGCCGGCACCCTGGCCCGCACCGAGCCAAGCTCCTCCAGCAGCTCGCGGCGCAGCGCCTCATCCTCCAGCGCCGTCAGGAAGGCCGCGCGGAGCGGTGCGAGCGCCCCGGCATCCATCGTGCGGGGCGGGCGCGTCTGCAGCTTGATCTTCTCCAGCCACAGGCTGCCCTCGGCCTCGATCGCGGCGGAGGCGCACCAGGCGGCGATGTCGTCATGGCGGTCGGGAAGCAGGGCGTGCAGCGGCGTCTCCCCGGCGATCGTCACGCGTGCCAGCAGCGCCCGCCCTTCCGCCGCGGCCAATGCCGCCGACACCGCGGCGCCGGTGCGCGCGATCAGCGTCGCCTCGTCGGCGCCGCTGGCATCGACGCTCAGCGACACCCAGCGCAGGCAATCGACGCTGCGATGCTCCACGGCCGTGATGGCGCCATCCTCCACGGTGACCAGGGTGCAGCCCTTGGCGCCCGTCTCCCGCGCGTGCCGCCCCTGGAGGTTGCCGGGAAAGACGATCCAGGGCCGTTCATGCAGCACCTGGCGCAGATGGATGTGGCCGAGCGCCCAGTAGTCATAGCCCTTGTCCCGCAACGCCTGCGGCGTGCAGGGGGCATAGGTCGCGTGCTCCCCTGGATCGTCGCCGGAGGTGTGCAGCACGCCGATGTTGAGCAGGCCCGGCACGGGGTCGGGATAATCCTTCGAGAGGTCCTCCGGCACCGCGCGGTCCGGGAAGGAATGGCCATGCAGCGCGACGCCGAGTTCGGGGAGCCTGAACGTCTCGCAGCGGCGGGAGGAAAACTCGCGGACATTCGGCGGCGCGGGCAGGCGCTTCGTGATCAGCGACTGCGCATCATGGTTGCCGCGCAGCAGGAAGCAGGGCCGCGGCGCCAGGCGCTTCATCTGCTCCGCGAAGAAGAGCCCCGTCGAGAAATCCTTCCAGTCCCCGTCATAGAGGTCGCCCGCGATGATGACGAAGGCGACGTCTTCCGCGATCGCCAGGTCGATCATGGCGGCGAAGGCACGGCGGGTGCAGGCGCGGAGGTCGTCCCGCAGCGGCTCCGCCCGCGCCATCAGGCCGGCGAGCGGGCTGTCCAGGTGGATATCGGCCGCGTGCAGGAATTTCATGCCGGTCCCGTGACAAAGGTTTCCCTTCCGTTTTCATCGCCCGGCTTGGCGCGGAGGGCAACCCCGCTATGAAGACGCGGTGTGAAGGGGGCCCGGCAGATGGCGAAAGCGGCGAAGGAGGCTCGGGCCTGGGTGCGGCTGCCCTCGGGCCGGCGGCTCAACCTGCTGGCGCCCACCCCCTTCGACTGGACGGATGAGGATCTGGCCATCGGCCTGTCCCGCACCTTCCGCTGGGGCGGGCATTCCGTCTGGCCCGGCGCGCCGCTCTCCGTCGCGCAGCACTCCCTCGCCGTCCTGGCGCTGCGCCGCGCGGCCAGGCCCGCGCCCACCCGCGCGGAGGCGCGGCGCGAATTGCTGCATGACGCCGAGGAGGGGCTGACGAATTTCGACTGCATCTCCCCCCTCAAGCCCTTCCTCGGCCCGGGTTTCCTCGCGCTGCAGGAGCGTCTGTCGGCGGTGATCGCCACCCGCTACGCGCTGCCCGCCTGGGAGGCCGAACAGAAGAAGCTCCACAAGAAGCTCGACATCGCCATGGCGGCGGCGGAGGCTGTGCATGTCGCGGGCTGGTCGGCCGCGGAGGTGCGCGCCACGCTCGGCATCCGCGCCGCGGTGATGCAGGCGGACCCGCTGGCCGCGATCCACGGGGGGGAGCCCTGGCGCCCCTGGCCGCCGGAGCTGGCGGCGGAACGTTTCCTGGCGACGCTGCGCGACCTCGCCTGAACACCCCGAGCCTGAACCCTTGGCATCGGCGGCCTGCGGGGTTAGTGCAGCCGCATGAGCGACACCCTGCCCGACCGCCTCTCCGTCGATCCGCGAAGCCCCTACTACCAGGAGGCGCTGCTGGCCCGCGGCGTCGGCATCCGCTTCAACGGCACCGAGAAGACGAATGTCGAGGAATACTGCGTCAGCGAGGGCTGGGTGCGGGTGTCCGTCGGCAAGGCGGTGGACCGCCGCGGCATGCCGCTGACGCTGAAGCTGAAGGGCACCGTCGAGCCCTATTTCCGCGACGAGCCCGCGTGACCGTTTGAGAACAGCGGCGGGTCGGTTTCGCCGTTCTTTTCCGCCCTGAGTGCGTTGCAGGGCTTGCCGATGCAACCAGCATCGGCGGCGCCCAGCGCCTTCCCAGGCCGAAAAATCCCTGGCGAACCCTCAGCCGCCGCCATTCCCAAACGGTCACGAAGCCGGAAGCCTGACGCAGCGATCGGAGGGAAGCGGCCGGCAGGCCGCGCCCCGCAGCGCGCGAAGCCGCGCATCGTCGAAGGGGTGCGTCGGCTCCAGCCAGCCGCCTTCGTCATTCTCGTTCCAGGCGTAGATGAGCGCCGTGCGCGGGGCCTGCGACCCCGCGAAGGCGATGGCGCGGCGCAGATGCGCCGCCAACTCCTCCGGCGTCGGCGCGGCGTAGTGGCGGTCCATCGCTTCGCCGGGGCGTTGCCAGCCCTCCCACGGTACGGGATTCTGGACTCGCGGCCGCCGGTCCCAGCCTGTCATCGCCGTCGGCACCACGGGGATGCCGAGCGCGGCCTGCGCCGCCCAGCCACGCTCCGCCGTCTGCGCCAATGCTGCATAGGGCGCCGCCCTCGCGCCGGCCTGCCAGGCATAGGCGGAGACGCCATCGAGGCCGAGCAGCGGCACCCAGCGCCATGCCTGGTCGGGCACCGGTGTCATCAGCACGATGAAGGGATCGCCCGCGCCGGCCTGCCGCGCCCGCTGCCGGAAGCCGTCCACCGCGGCACGCAGTCCCGCGATGCCGCCCCAGGCCTGCGTGATCAGGTCGTCGGAGAGGAAGCCCAGGAAGTAGAGCGGGCGGCCGCCGACGCGCTGGCAATCCGCGTCCGCCAGCAGGGCGGGATGGGTGGCCAGCGCCTCCCCCGGCGCATCGCGGCTTCCCCAGCGCACGGCCTCGCAGAGCAGGGCGAACTTCACCCGGTGCCGCGCGGCGCTGGCCCGATACAGCCGGAAACCCTCGCTCATGGAGGAAGCGGCGGGGTAGCTGACGAAGGCCCAGAAATCGATCCCGGCCGAGGCGGCCAGCGCGATCTGCCGGTCCATCACCGCCTGGTCGGGCGGCGGCATGCGGATGGGGCCGCCATCGGCCGGCACCTCCGCGAAGAAGGGTGCGCGGTGGCGCCAGGGGGCGGGGGTGAGGGCCCGTTCCACCGCCATGGTCGGCACCGACCCCGGCGCGTACCAGGCATCCCAGCGGATGGCGCCGATGGCGACCGGCGCGGGCTGCGCCCAGGCAGGCTGTACAGGGCCGGGCAGCGCCATCGCGCCGAGCCCGGCCAGGAAGGCGCGGCGCGACGCCACGATCATCGCCAGGGCCAGAGCGGCCAGAAGCGGAGCCGCCCGCCCCACATGGCCCGCCAGAGTGGCGGCAGCAGGATCCAGGCGAGGCCCGCGATCAGCAGCGCCTCCACCACCAGGTCCCAATCCGATCCCTGCACCACGCTGCGCGATGGCGCGCGTGGATCGTAGCGGATCGGAATCCGTGAACCCTCCGAGGGCCATTGCCGCAGCGATGCGTTCTCCGCCTCCACGACCTGCCCATCCCGCGTCTCGAAGCGCAGCGTGACGAAGGGAAGAATCAGCCAGGACGGCACATCCTCGCCCCGCCGGATCGGCTCTCCATCCGGCTTGCGCAGCGGCACCACCGTCGCGATCGCGGTGTCCGTGCGCTGCCAGGTCACCACCTTGTCCAGCACGGCGAGGCCGAGCACGAGCACGCAGCCCAGCAGCGCCAGCGCGAAGCGCTTGCGGAAGAAGGGCGGCGGCCAGGCGCCGGGGCGTTCCGGCGGCGTGGTCCAGGGGTTGTCCGGCGTCATCGCAGGGGAGACCTGCCCGCGCCGCGGGCGTGCGGTCAAGCATCGCCCTTGCATGCGCGGGCGCAGCGGCTAGGGTGCCCGCGATGGCGGCCTCCGATCCCTTCTGGCGCAGGAAGACCCTCGGCGCGATGACACGCGCCGAATGGGAAAGCCTCTGCGATGGCTGCGGCCGCTGCTGCCTGCACAAGCTGCGGGAGGAGGAGACGGAAGCCCTCCTCTGGACCCATGTCGGCTGCCGGCTGCTGGATGGCCAGACGGGCCGCTGCACCGACTACGCCAATCGCAAATCCCGTGTGCCGGACTGCGTGAAACTCACCCCGGCCAAGGTCGCGGCGATCGACTGGCTGCCACCGACCTGCGCCTATCGCCTGCTGGCGGAAGGGCGCGACCTGCCCTGGTGGCACCCGCTGGTCTCCGGCGATGCGGAGACGGTGCACAAGGCGGGCGTCTCCATCCGTGGCCGCATCGTGGCGGAACGCGATGCTGGCGCACTCGAGGACCATGTCGTCGCCTGGCCGGGCCGCGTGCCCAAGGCGGCGAAGCCGATCCCGCCCGTTCGGCGGGGATCGGATACCGAACTCTGAAGGGAAGGACCCGGAGATCATGAAGGACGCGCTTTTCGGCGGCATCAATGCCGCGGCCCTCACGGCGATGAACCCGGACCTCTCGCCGGACCTCGACACCTATGCCGCGCATTGCAAGTGGCTGCTGGCCAATGGCTGCAACGGCCTCGGCATCCTCGGCACGACGGGCGAGGCGAACAGCTTCGGCTTCGATGAGCGCAAGATGATCCTGGAGGGCATCGTGGCCCGCGGCGTGCCCGCGACGCGCCTGATGCCCGGCACGGGCTGCGCCAGCCTGATGGATACCGTCGAACTCACGAAGCATGCCAAGGCGCAGGGCTGCCGCGGCGTGCTGGTGCTGCCGCCCTTCTACTACAAGGCGCCGAGCGATGACGGCCTCTTCGCCTATTTCAGCGAAGTCGTGAACCGCGTCGGTGGCGGCATCGCCATCTACCTCTACCACTTCCCGCAGCAGAGCGCGGTGCCCTTCAGCCTCGACCTGATCGGCCGCCTGCTGAAGGCCTTCCCCGGCGTCATCAAGGGCGTGAAGGATTCCTCGGGCGACTACGCCAACATGAAGGCGATGATCGACAACTTCGCCAAGGACGGGTTCGAGGTCTATTCGGGCGCCGACAACTTCGTGCAGAAGATCCTGGCCGAGGGTGGTGCGGGCTGCATCACCGCCGCCGCCAACGTCAACGCCCGCTTCGGCCAGATCGTCTACCAGAAGCGCACGGGGCCGGAAGCCGATGCGGCGCAGGCCGTGCTGGACGCGACGCGCAAGGCCGCGACCGCCGTCGCCCTGATCCCCGGCCTCCGGGAAATCATCGCCCGCAGCACCGGCCATGATGGCTGGCGCGTGATCCGCCCGCCGCACCTGCCGCTCCAGGGCGATGAAGGCCAGAAGGCGTGGGATGCGATGCAGGCCGCCGGCGCGCTGCCGCTGGCGGGTATGGGCATGAAGGCCGCGGCCGAATGAGCACGCCGCTCTCCTGCCGCGCGCCGGCCACGGGCACCGTCCAGATCGACGACGACAAGGTGAAGGTGACGCGCTGGGATTTCGATCCCGGCGCGGAGACCGGCTGGCATCGCCACGGCATGTCCTATGTCGTGACGCCGGTCACCGACGGCACGCTGCTGCTGGAACTGCCGGGCGGCCAGACCGCGACGGCGGAGCTCAAGGCCGGCGTAAGCTATGCCCGCGCCTTCGGCGTGGAGCACAACGTGGTCAATGCCGGGACCGCGCCGCTGTCCTTCGTTGAAGTGGAACTCAAGGCCTACACCGGCTGACGCTTCGGCCGGCATGCCTCGGCATGCCGGCCTCGCCTTTGCAGATCGCGCGATTCAGACGTTACGGCGACGCCGCCGAACGTCATCGCGCTCGGGCAAGCGTCACCAGGGCGAGCCCTGAGAAGATGAGCGCCGCGGCTGGCAGAGTGAGCCAGCCCGGCACCTCCCCGAACAGCAGGAAACCGTAGGCCAGCCCCGCCAGGGTGATCAGGTAGGAGACCTGGCTGGTCACCATGCCGCCCGCGCTGACCAGCAGGCGGAAATAGAGCAGGTAGGCGGCGGCGGTGATCACGCCCTGCGCCAGCAGCAGCAACGCGATGCCGAGGCTCGGCGGCGGGCCGAGATGGCCGAGCAGCAGCGCCATCACCAGCACCGATCCCGCCGCCCCCACCAGCGTGCCCGCGGCCTGCGCCAGCGGCGTGCTGCCCGGCACGGCGAGCTTCACCGACAGCAGGTTCGACAGCGCGTAGCAGACCGGCGTCAGCACCATCAGCGCGGCCCAGGGCAGCAGCGCGGGATCGGGCAGCGCGGCCCCCGGCGCCATGGCCAGCGCCACGCCCGCGACGCAGAGCGCCGCGCCCAGCAGGATGCGCGGCGTCGCACGCTCGATCCCCGCCAGTGCGAAGAACAGCGTGCTGAGCAGCCCCGACAGCGGCACGAGCAGCGCGAACAACCCCGCCGGCGCGCGCATCAGCCCGGTGAAGGCGAAGAGGTTGGCGCAGGCAAGCCCGATGAAGCCGCCGCTGACGTAGTGGACCAGATGCGGCCGTGACCATCGCGGCATGTCGCGGCGTCGCGCGCAGACGCCCAGCAGCACCACGGCGCTGATCACCGCCGCGATGGTCGCGACGCCAAGCGGCATCATCCCTTGTGCCATCGCCAGTTTCGCCATCGCCGGCGTCAGCCCCCAGCTGGCGCCGAGGGCTAGGAGCGCGAGCGCGATGGAAAGGCGTTGGGGCATGCCGGTTAACACGGCGTCAGGACATCGGATGTCAAGCGGTTGAATCGCACGGTGCCTTCGCGCCATGGTGGGTCGATGCTCCCCGAATCGGAACTGATCACGCTGCCCGCCGCGAAGGGCCATCTGGCGCCGCCGGCGCGATGCCTGGTGCGCTGGCAATCCTCCTCGCGCGCGCGCCGCGTCTCCATGCGCATCTGCCCGAAGCAGGGCGCCGTCGTCGTCATCCTGCCGCCGGGCAAGGGGCGCCGCGCGGGCCTCGCGCTGCTGCGCGAACACGGCGACTGGGCGATGGAACGGCTTGCCGCGCTGGCCCCCGCCGTGCCCTTCGAACCCGACGCCACCGTGCTGCTGGGCGGTGCGCCACATCGCATCCGCCACGATCCCGCGGCACGCGGCGGGGCCTTCCTCGAGGGACGCGACATCGTCGTGGCCGGCGATCCCGCCTTCCTCCGCCGCCGCGTCGGCGACTTCATGCGGGCGGAGGCGCGCCGCCGCATCCGATCCCTCATCGGCCCGCATGCGGAGGCGCTGGGCGTGAAGCCGCGCGCGCTGCGGCTCAAGGATACGCGCAGCCGCTGGGGCAGCTGCGCGCCGGACGGCACGCTCGCCTTCTCCTGGCGCCTGGTGATGGCGCCGGATTGGGTGCTGGACTACGTGGTGGCGCATGAGGTCGCGCATCTGCGGGAGCTCAACCACTCCGCCCGCTTCTGGGCGCATGTCGAGAAGCTGACGCCGCATCGCGAGGATGCGGTGGAATGGCTGCGGGTGGAGGGGCCGGCGCTCTTGCGCGTCGGCTGATCCGGGGCGACATGCGGCCTCTCAACCAGGAGGGGCCGGCCATGACCGAGCGCATCATCCTCGTCACCGGCGCGACCGCGGGCTTCGGCCTTTCGATCGCGCGGCGCTTCGCGGCCGATGGCTGGCGCGTCGTCGCCACCGGCCGGCGCGGTGACCGCCTGGCCGCGCTGGTGGAGGAACTGGGCCCGGCGCGCTGCCATTCCGTGCCGCTCGACGTGCGGGACCGCAAGGCCGTGCTGGCGGAGATCGAGGCGCTGCCCGGCAGCTTCCGCGCCATCGATGTCGTCGTGAACAATGCGGGCCTCGCCGCCGGGCTCGACCCCGCGCAGGGCGCGGACCTCGACGATTGGGACGCGATGGTGGACACCAACTGCAAGGGGCTGATGTACGTCACCCGCGCCGTGCTGCCTGGGATGGTGACGCGGGATCGCGGGCACATCGTCAACATCGGCTCGACCGCCGGCGAATGGCCCTATCCCGGCGGCAATGTCTATGGCGCCACCAAGGCCTTCGTCCGCCAGTTCAGCCACAACCTGCGCGCCGACCTCTTCGGCACGCAGATCCGCGTGACGGAGATCGAGCCGGGCCTGGTCGGCGGCACGGAGTTCAGCGCGGTGCGCTTCAAGGGCGATGCCGCCAAGGCCGCCGCCCCCTATGCGGGGACGGATCCGCTGACGCCCGACGACATCGCCGATGCCGTGCACTGGGCCGTCTCCCGCCCCGCCCGCGTGAACATCAACACGATGCAGCTGATGCCGGTGGCGCAGAGCTTCGGACCGCTGCGGGTCCACAAGGCCTGATGGCGTCGCCGCCGGAACAGGGATCCCGCGCGCTGCGGCGCGTGGTGCGCGGCTTCACGGCCGCCACCATCGCCTCCATGGCCGCGGGCATCTGGCTGAGCATCGCCACGACGGACTGGATGTGGTTCGCGCGGTCCGGCGCCGTCATCACCGCTCTCGGCCTGGTGCTGGCCAGCCGGAAGGTGCTGATCGCGCGCGCCGATCTGATGGCGCTGCTGCAGGACATGGAACGCGTGGATGGTGCGGAGCGCACGGCGCGGCTCGAGAGCTTCAAGCGCCTGCAGCGTGACCTCGACCGCCAGGTGATGGAGAAGGCCGGCTTCGCGCTGCTGATCCTGGGCACGCTGGTCTGGGGCTTCGGGGACCTCGTCGGCCGGATCTAGCCCGGCTTCTCCGCTGCGCTTTGCGCTTGCCGCCCGCGCCGGTTTTGGTCATGGAATGTCGCGGGAGTCATCCACCGGCCATCTGGCGGCAGGATGAGGTCACCGGGGACACCGGGCCAGGCAAGAAAGACGGGGAGCGGACGGGAATGATCGACCTGATGGTCAATGGGCAGGCGCGTCGGGTGGATGCCGACCCGGACATGCCGCTGCTCTGGGCGCTGCGCGACATGCTGGGTCTCACCGGCACGAAGTATGGCTGCGGCATCGCGCAATGCGGTGCCTGCACCGTGCATGTGGATGGCGCGCCGACGCGGTCCTGCCAGACGCGCATCGGCGACCTGGCCGGCCGCCGCATCACCACGATCGAGGGCTTGCACCCCGAGGGACAGCACCCGCTGCAGCAAGCCTGGGTGGCGGCGCAGGTGCCGCAATGCGGCTTCTGCCAGTCCGGCCAGATCATGTCCGCCGCCGCGCTGCTGGCGGAGAACCGCCGCCCCTCGGACGCCGACATCGATGCCGCCATGGCCGGCAACATCTGCCGCTGCGGCACCTATCCCCGCATCCGCGCCGCCATCCATGACGCGGCCGCCAAGGCCTGAGGGGGAGCACTGACCATGGATGGCATGATCGAACGCCGCACGCTTCTCGCCACCGGCGCCGCCGCGCTGGTGGTGCCCCTCGCCCCCGCTTCCGCGCAGCAGGCGCCGCCCCCCGTCATCACCGCCGCCGCCGCCAACAGCCCGAATGGCGGGGTGGGGCAGGTGACGGCCTTCCTCCGCATCGCGCCCGATGGCCGCGTCACCTTCGCCTCCCCGGTCACGGAGATGGGGCAGGGCACGCATACCTCCCACGCCATGATCGTGGCGGATGAACTCGACGTGCCGCTGGCGCAGGTGACGGTGGTGGCCGGCCAGCCGGAACCGGCGCTCCGCCTGCAGCCCGTGAACGAGATGTATTCCGGCGCCAGCTTCGGCATCCGCTTCTGGCATGACCGCATCCGCCGCGCCTGCGCCCAGGCCCGCGGCGCGCTGGTGCAGGCCGCGGCCGAGCGGCTCGGCGTCGCCGCGGATACGCTCTCCACTGCCGAGGGCCGCGTCACCCATGCCGCCAGCAACCGTTCGGTCCCCTATGCCGAGCTGGTCGAGGCTGCATCGCGCCTGCCGCTGGCGGAGACGCCGCGGATCAAGCCCGCGGCGGAGCGCCGTGTCACGGGCCGTGCCGCACCGCGCATGGACATCCCGGCCAAGACCAATGGCAGCGCCATCTATGGCCATGACATCCGCCTGCCGAACATGGCCTATGCGGTGGCGCGGCTCTCGCCGGTGTTCGGTGCGGAACTCGATGGCTTCGACCGCGCCTCCATCAGCGCCATCCGCGGCATCATCGACGTCGTCGCGCTGAAGAACGGCGTCGCGGTGGTGGCGGAGAACAGCTGGGCCGCGATGGAGGGCGCGAAGCGCATCACCATCCGCTTCAAGCCGACGCCGGAGCAGAACCTGGACAGCGCGGAGCTCTCCCGCCGCCTGCGCGCCGGCCTCGAAGGCGGCCCCGCCACCCGCCCGCGCAACGATGGCGACGTGGACGCCGCGCTCTCCGGCGCCGCCCGCGTGGTGGAGGCGACCTATGAGGTTCCCTTCCTCGCGCATGCGCCGATGGAGACGGAGAACGCCACCGTCCACATTCAGGGTGACAAGGTGGAGGTCTGGGCCTCCACCCAGCACCAGGATTGGTGCGCGCGGGACGCCGCGCGCGTCGCGGGCGTGCCGCGGGAGAATGTCGTCATCCACACGCCGATGACCGGCGGCGGCTTCGGCCGGCGCCTGCACACGGAAGTGGTGGAGCAGGCGACCACCGTCGCGAAGGCGATCAACCGCCCGGTCAAGCTGATCTGGACGCGGGAGGATGAGTTCGCCCAATCCTATTGGCGTCCCGCCTTCGCGGCGAAGCTGCGGGCGGCCGTCGATGCGGAGGGCAAGGTCACGGGCCTCGCCATCCGCGCCGCGGGGCAGTCCGTGATGGGGGATTACCGCCCCGCCCTCTTCGCCGGGCCGCTGCGCGGCAACGACCCCTTCGCCCTGCAATCCATCGCCGATACCCGCCGCTACGATTTCGGCGCCTTCCGCGCGGAATGGCACCGGGTGGAGGCCGCGCCGAAGGTCTGGCTCTGGCGCTCCGTCGGCGGGTCGCAGATGTGCTTCTTCCTGGAGAGCTTCCTGGACGAGGTCGCGGCCGCGACACGCAAGGACCCCTATGCGCTGCGCCGCGAATTGCTGGCCAAGGACGCCCGCGCGCTCCGCGTGCTGGACACCGCCGCGCAGCGCGGCGGCTGGCAATCCGCGCCGCCCGCCGGCCGCCACCGCGGCATCGCCTTCGTCGACCTCTATGACAGCCTGGTCGCGCAGGTGGCGGAGGTCTCCGTCACCGGCAACGAGGTGCGCGTCCACAAGGTCTCCGTCGTCATCGATTGCGGGGACGTGGTGAACCCGGACAGCGTCGAGGCGCAGATGCAGGGCAGCGTCATCTGGGGGCTCTCCTCCATGGCGCTGGAAGGCGTCACCCTGAAGGATGGCGCGGCGGAACAGCGCAACTTCGACACCTACCCGATCCTCCGCATCGGATCGGCGCCCGCGGTGGATGTGACCATCATCCGGAGCGGCGAGCGCACGGGCGGCGTCGGCGAACCCGGCGTGCCGCCCGTGGCGCCGGCCGTCTGCAACGCGATCTTCGCCGCGACGGGGCGGCGGGTGCGGAGCCTGCCGCTGGCGAGCCAGGGGCTGAACGTCTGACGGGAAGGGGGAGCGCTGCTCCCCCTTCACCCCCACGCCAGGGGCGAGACGCCCCTGGACCGTCTTCAGTGAAGATCGCTTACGCCAGCGGGTGATGCTCCTCCACCAGGCGCTTCAGCCGCTCCTCCAGCACCTTGGTGTAGATCTGCGTCGTGGCGATGTCGGCGTGGCCCAGCAGGATCTGCAGGCTGCGCAGATCCGCGCCATGCCCCAGCAGATGGGACGCGAAGCTGTGGCGCAGGACGTGGGGGCTGACGCGTTCCGGGTCGATCCCCGCCGCGATCGCCGCATCCTTCAGGACCAGCCCCACATTCTGCCGCGTGATGTGCCCGCCCGCGGCGCGGGAGGGGAAGAGCCAGCGGCTGGGCTTTGCCCCCTTCGGCCGCTCCCGGATCGTCGCCAGCGCGGCCTCCCGCGCCCGGTTGGAGATCGGGACCAGCCTTTCCTTGTTGCCCTTGCCCGTCACTGCCACCAGCGGCTGGCCGGGCCGCAGTGCGTTGGCGGGGAGTGCGATCAACTCGCTGACGCGCAGCCCGCTGCTGTAGAGAAGCTCGACCAGCGCCACGGCCAGATGGCCCCGCGCGCCTGGCAGCCCCGAGGCGCCCTCCAGCAGCGCCGTCACCTCCGCCTCGCTCAGCGCCTTGGGCAGGCTGGCAGGCAGGCGGGGCCCCTGGAGCAGCTCTGTCGGGTCGTCGCTTCGGACCTGCTCCCGCGCCAGGAATCGGAAATACTGCCGGAGTGCGGAGAGCCGCCGCGCCGCCGTCCGCGCCGCCAGGCCGGCATCGGACAGGCCGCGCAGGTAGGACCGCACCACCTCGACGCCCGCTTCGGACGGCGACACCCCCTGCTGCCGGCAATGCACCCCGAAATCATCGAGGTCCGCGGCATAGGCGCTGATGGTGTTGCGGGCCGCGCCGCGTTCGGCGGCCAGCATCTCCAGGAAGGATTCGGCGTGGCGATCCCAGGCCATGGGCGGCCGTCAGCGCGTGCCGAAGCGCTCCGCCGGGACGGTCCGCTCCACCGGCTCCGGCGTCACGGTGGGCGGGAAGGCGCCGATGGCCAGCAGCCCGAGCACGACCACCCCGAACAGCAGCATCACCAGCAGCAGGATGGGGTGGCGGAACATCGGTGGGGCGGATCCTCGCGCGGGCCGGGCTGTGCTAGCCTTGCGCATCGTGTCACGCAACACCGCCCTTCCGGCCTGGCCGCTCCCCGATGCCAGCGCCCCCCCGGCCTCCGCCGCGCCCTTCGGCGCGGAGGACGCCGTGCGCGCGCCCACCCCCGCCATGGCCACTCGCAGCATCGTGCTGGTCGGCATGCCCGGGGCCGGCAAATCCTCCATCGGCCGGCGCCTGGCGACCAAGCTCGGCCTGCCCTTCATCGATGCGGATACCGAGATCGAGGCCGCCGCCGGCCTGCCGATCACGGAGATCTTCACGCGATACGGGGAGCCGCATTTCCGGGACGGGGAGCGCCGGGTCATCGCCCGCCTACTGGCGGGCCCGCCTCTGGTGCTGGCGACCGGCGGCGGCGCCTTCACCGATGCCCGCACCCGCGCCGCGGTGGCCTCCTCCGGCGCCGTCGCGGTCTGGCTGCGCTGTTCCCTGCCGACGCTGCTGCGGCGGGTGGCGGGGCGGGAACACCGGCCCCTCTTCCTGAACAAGGACCCGCGTGAGGTGCTGGAGCGCCTGATGACGGCGCGCCACCCCACCTTTGCCGAGGCCCCCGTCATCGTGGACTGCACCGATGAACCGCCGGAGACGACCACCCGCAAGGTGATGGAGGCGATCGCCGCGCATCGCGATCCCTCCCGCCTGCCGGTCCGGCTCGGCGACCGCGCCTATGACATATTGGTGGGCGAGGGGCTGGTGGCGCGCGCGGGCGCGCTGATCGCCCCGGTCCTGCCGGCGCGCCGCGTCGTCGTCATCACCGATGAGACGGTGGCCGCGCTGCACCTGCCCACCCTGACGGCCGGCCTGGCGGAGGCCGGCGTCGGCATCGTCTCCACCATCACCGTGCCGCCGGGCGAGGCCAGCAAATCCTTCCCCCAGCTGCAATCCGTGGTGGAGGCGGCGCTGGCCGCAGGCGCGGATCGGCGGACGGCAGTGGTGGCGCTGGGTGGCGGCGTGGTGGGTGACCTCGCGGGCTTCGCGGCCGCCATCGCGCTGCGCGGCCTGACCTTCATCCAGATCCCCACCACCCTGCTGGCCCAGGTGGACAGCTCGGTGGGCGGCAAGACCGGCATCAATCTCGGCCTCGGCAAGAACCTGGTCGGCGCCTTCCACCAGCCCCGCCTGGTGCTGGCCGATACCGGCGTGCTCGGCACCCTCCCGCCCCGCGAACTCCGCGCCGGCTATGCGGAGGTGGCGAAGCATGGGCTGCTGCAGGGCGAACTCTGGGCCTGGTGCGAGGCGGAGGGCGCCCGCGCCGTGGCCGGCGACCCGACCGCGCTGGCCCATGCCGTGATGGAATCCTGCCGCCTGAAATCGGCCGTGGTCGCGGCCGATGAGCGGGAGGAGAGCGAGGAGGGCGGCCGCGCGCTGCTCAACCTCGGCCATACCTTCGGCCACGCCCTCGAAGCCGAATGCGGCTATGGCGGTGAGCTGTTGCATGGGGAGGCGGTGGCCGTCGGCCTCGGCCTGGCCGCGTCGCTCTCCGCCCGGCTCGGCCATTGCAGCCAGGAGCTGCCGGGTCGCGTGATCTCCCATCTGCAGGAGGTCGGCCTGCCCGCCCGGATCGGCGACCTCAAGCGCCGCTTCTCGGCGGAGGCGCTGATGGGCCGCATGCGCAAGGACAAGAAGGCGCGGGACGGGGCGATGCGCTTCATCCTGATGCGCGCACCGGGCGACTGCTTCACCACCAGCGATGTGGCGCCGCTGGCGGTGCAGACGCTGCTGCGGGACGAGGGCTGCGGGGAGTAGGCGACACCCCGCGCCCACGGGTCTAGGCTTCTCCCGCACTGCACCATAGCCAGCCGGGAACCCTCATGCCGCTCTCCGCGCCCGAGACCGATCGCCGCCTGATCCACACCCGCACCATCGAGATGCAGGGTTTCCAGCGCACCGACGGCCTCTACGACATCGAGGCGCATCTGGTGGACACCAAGACCTACGCCTTCGAGAACATGGATCGCGGCGCCATCCCCCCGGGCGAGCCCCTGCACGGCATGTGGATCCGCCTGGTGGTGGGCGAGGACATGGTGATCCGGTCCTGCGAGGCCTCCACCGATTTCGCCCCCTATGCCGTCTGCCCGGGCGCGGCGCCCAACTTCGCCGCGCTGGCCGGCGTCTCCGTCGGCGTCGGCTTCAACCGGGCGGTGAAGGAGAGGGTGGGCGGCAGCCTCGGCTGCACGCATCTGCGCGAAGTGCTGGCCCAGATGGCGACCGTCGCCTACCAGACCATCGGCCCGCTGAAATGGCGGCGGGAGCGGGAGGCGGCGGAGCGCGCGAAGGCGGCGGGCGAGCCCGTGCCGCCCTCCTCCCGCAAGCTGCCGATCGGCTCCTGCCTCGCCTATGCGCCGGACAGTCCCGTGGTGCTGCGGCACCGCGCAGCGATGGAGGAGTAGAACTCCCCACAAAACCGCTTCGCGGCTTTGCGGGGACCCCGGCCTGGCGCCCGTTCCCGGTGGTTGCGCTGCGTTGCCGCAGCAAAGCCGCGGCGCCGCCTTGGGGCCAATCCGGCCTTTCGACAGGCGCTCCGCGCCTCATACCAGCGGACCGGTCGTTTGACCGGTCCGAGCGCCCGAATGGGCGCCGCCGCCTATGCGGCGAAGCCAAGGAAACCGGAGGTTTCCGCCCGGCGTCTGAGGGGGGCCTGAAGCGGTCACGCGAAAGGGCCGTTGGTATCAGCCCCGCGCCGCTTCCTCCGGCGTCAGCAGCTTCAGCGACAGCGCATGCAGCCCGGTGACGAACTCGGCGGCCAGCGCTTCATGCACCGCGCGGGACCGGGTGACGCGGCTCTGACCCGCGAAGCCGGGCGCCACGATGCGGAGCGTGTAGTGGGTCTCGCCCCCGGGCCGCGCGCCGGCATGCCCGGCATGCAGCGCGCTGTCATCCTGCACGATGACCTCGGTGGGGGCGAAGGCGCCCCGGATCGCGGCCTCGATGCGGGCGGCGCGGTTTGGCGGGTTCATGGCTTGCATGTGGGGCTTCCTGCCGCCGGCGGAAGCCCCGCGCAAGGCATGCCCGGGTTGCCTTGCGTGACCGGGATGCGACGACCATAAGACCCGCATGGCGCGACGAGGCGACCGCATCGGGTTGGCAACGGCGGAACCGGAAACGCCCGTGCGGCCCTGTGAGTCGCCGGGCTGCCCGGAACCCGGCGCCTATCGCGCGCCCCGCGCCCGCAACGCGCTGAACGATTACCGCTGGTTCTGCCTGGACCATGTGCGCGAATACAACCGTGCCTGGGACTACTACAAAGGCATGGCGCCCGGGGAGATCGAGGCGAACATCCGCAACGATGCCGGCTGGCAGCGCCCGACCTGGCCGCTCGGCCGCCTCGGCGGCGCCAACCCCTTCGACCATCCGGAGATGTTCCGCGACCCGCTCGGGATGCTGAAAGACACGCCGCTGCATGCCCAACGCCGCCAGCGCGCGCCGCGGCCGGATGAACCGCCGCCCGAACTGCGCGCGGCGCTCGACGTTCTCGGCCTGGCCTGGCCCATCGACGCGGTCACCCTGCGCGCCCGCTACAAGGAACTCGCCAAGCGCTACCACCCGGATGCCAATGGTGGCGACCGGCAGGGGGAGGAGAGGCTGAAGGATATCAGCCGCGCCTACAGCCTGCTGCGCCGCGCCCTGCCTGGCCGCGCGCCCGCCACCCCCGCTGCCAAGACCGGTTGACGGGTAGCCGCGCCGCCGCCATCGCCCTAGGATCAACCCGATGCCACAGCCGGACCAGGAAATGACCAAGGTCGCCACCCCTACCGAGAGCCGCCCCACCGCCGCCATCGATATGCCCGACACCACCGTGAAGGTGCGCGAGGTCTTCGGCATCGACAGCGACCTGACGGTGCCCGCCTTCTCGCTCCGCACCGAGCATGTGCCGGAGGTCGATACCTCCTACCGCTTCGACCGGGAGACGACGCTCGCGATCCTGGCCGGCTTCGCGCACAACCGCCGCGTCATGGTCCAGGGCTACCACGGCACCGGCAAGTCCACGCATATCGAGCAGGTGGCGGCGCGGCTGAACTGGCCCTGCATACGCGTGAACCTCGACAGCCACATCAGCCGCATCGACCTGATCGGCAAGGACGCCATCGTCCTCAAGGACGGCAAGCAGATCACGGAGTTCCGGGAAGGCATCCTCCCCTGGGCGCTGCAGCACGCCTGCGCGCTGGTCTTCGACGAATATGATGCCGGCCGCCCGGACGTGATGTTCGTGATCCAGCGCGTGCTGGAGGTGGAGGGCAAGCTCACGCTGCTCGACCAGAACAAGGTCATCCGCCCGCATCGCGGCTTCCGCCTCTTCGCCACGGCCAACACGGTCGGCCTCGGCGACACGACGGGCCTCTATCACGGCACGCAGCAGATCAACCAGGGCCAGATGGACCGCTGGAACATCGTGGCGACGCTGAACTACCTGCCGCATGCGCAGGAGACGCAGATCGTCATGGCCAAGCTCGGCCTGGACGAGAAGGACCCGAAGGCGAAGCGCCAGACGGAAGCCATGGTGGCGCTGGCCGACCTGACGCGCGCGGGCTTCATCGCCGGCGACATCTCCACCGTCATGTCGCCCCGCACCGTCATCACCTGGGCCGAGAACGCCAAGATCTTCGGCGATGTCGGCTTCGCCTTCCGCCTCAGCTTCCTCAACAAGTGCGACGAGGCGGAGCGCGGCACGGTGGCCGAGTACTACCAGCGCTGCTTCAACGAGGAACTGCCGAGCGGCAGCCTGCTCCGCAAGGCGGGGTAGCCTGCCCAGGGAGGGCATGATGGATGGTCGCCTCTTCGGCCTCGGTGCGGACCCGGATGTCGATGAGCATGCCTGGCTGCTCGGCCAGGCGGAGGCGCTGCGCTCGCGGCGCCTGACCGCCATCGATTGCGACGCCCTCGCGGAGTTCCTGGACAGCATGGCCAAGCGGGATGTCCGGGAAGCCCTGTCACAGGTCGAACGTCTCTTGATGCACCTGATCAAGTTCACCGTGCAGCCGCAGCGGGCGACCTCCTCCTGGGCGATCAGCGTGGTGAACGCCCAGAACGAGCTGCAGGACATGCTTGATTCCGCCGCGCTTCGCCGCGCGGTGGAGGAGAAGCTGCCGCGCGCCTGGGAACGCGCCCGCCGCTCCGCCGCCGCCGAGACCCGCATGGCGATCGCCGCCATGCCCGCCGAGAACCCCTGGAGCCTGGACGAGGCCCTTAGCTGGACCCCGCCCTTCGGCCTCCCCCAGCGCGTGAAGTGACATCCAGCCCCATGGCGAACACCAAGGACCAGACGCGGCAGGAAGAGTTCAAGCGGGCCACCGCCGGCGTGCTGCGCGCCATCGCGCAGGTGCCGGAGGTGCAGGTCGCCTACCAGCCGGGGCCCTCGGGCCTCGCCGGCAAGCGCGCCCGCCTGCCGCTGCCGACCCGCGCCCTGCCGCCGTCCGAGATGGCGAAGCTCCGCGGCGCGGCCGACGCCATCGCGCTGAAGCTCCGCCACCACGACGAGGGCGTGCACAGCGCCCGCGTGCCGCAGCGGCGGGAGGCGCGGGAGGTCTTCGACGCGCTGGAGGATGTGCGCGTCGAGGTCGTCGGCAGCCAGCACATGGCCGGCGTCGCCGCCAATCTCCGCGCCCGCCTGGCCGAGCAATGCGAGGCCGAGGGCTATGACCGCATGACGCGGAAGGACCAGCTGCCGCTGCCCGCGGCGCTCGGCCTTCTCGCGCGCGAACGCCTCTCCGGCGAACCGGTCCCGGCCGCGGCGCGCCGGGTGCTCGACCTCTGGCGCGACTCGCTGGGCGAGAAGGGCGAGGCGGCCTTCACGGAAATGGCGGCCGCCCAAGGCAACCAGGACGCCTTCGGCAAGGCCGCGCGCAAGCTGCTGGCCGCGCTCGACCTGGCGGAGGCCGAGGTCGAGGCTGAATCCGAGCAGGATGAGGAAGAAGGGGAGGGCGGCGAGACCTCCTCCCAGCAGGATCAGTCCGGGGAGGGCGAGGCCCAGGCCCAGGACACGGAAAGCATGCTCGGCGCCCAGCCCGAGACCATGCAGGGCGACGCCGCCGAGGACGAGACCGAGGAGGGCGAGGAGGAAGGCGCCGCCGCCGAGGGCGATGACCGCCCGGGCGGCCCGCAGCAGCGGAAGGAGGTCGCGCAGACCGACGACGCCTCCACCTACCGCGCCTACAACCGCAGCTTCGACGAGGTGGTGGACGCGGAGGATCTCTGCGACGCCGATGAGCTGACGCGGCTGCGCCAGCAGCTCGACCAGCAGCTGTCGCACCTCCAGGGCGTCGTCTCCAAGCTGGCGAACCGGCTGCAGCGCCGCCTCCTGGCGCAGCAGCAGCGCGCCTGGGAGTTCGACCTGGAGGAGGGGATCCTCGACGTCGCACGCCTGGCTCGCGTGGTGGTGAACCCGATGCTCTCCCTCTCCTACAAGCGGGAGCGGGAGGCGGATTTCCGCGACACGGTCGTGACGCTGCTGATCGACAATTCGGGATCGATGCGCGGCCGCCCGATCACCGTCGCCGCCATGTGCTGCGACATCCTGGCGCGCACGCTGGAACGCTGCGCGGTGAAGACCGAGATCCTGGGCTTCACCACCCGCGCCTGGAAGGGCGGGCAGAGCCGCGAGCGCTGGGTGCAGGAAGGCAAGCCGCGCAACCCCGGCCGCCTGAACGACCTCCGCCACGTCGTCTACAAGGCCGCCGATGCCCCCTGGCGCCGCGCGCGCAAGAACCTCGGCCTGATGCTGCGCGAGGGGCTGCTGAAGGAGAACATCGACGGCGAGGCGCTGGAATGGGCCTACAAGCGGCTCCTCCAGCGCAGCGAACACCGCCGCATCCTGATGGTGATCTCGGATGGCGCGCCGGTCGATGACAGCACGCTGTCGGTGAACCCCGGCAACTACCTCGAACGTCACCTCCGCAAGGTGATCGGGGAGATCGAGGGGCGGGAGGCGGTGGAGCTGATCGCCATCGGCATCGGCCATGACGTGACGCGCTACTACCGCCGCGCCGTGACCATCGTGGATGCCGAGGAGCTGGGCGGCACCATGATGAAGAAGCTCGCCGAGCTCTTCGACGAGGATGCGGCCATGGCCTGGCAGCGGGCGGCGTCGGAGCGTTCCGCGCTGGTGGCCTGAGCCCAGGCATGGCTACCCGCCGCGGCCTGCTGACCGCCGCCGCGGCGGTCCTGTCCGGCTGCATGCCGGGGGCGGAGGCCGGCGCGCTCAGCCGGCCGCTCGACCTGCCAGCCCTGCCGGCGGGCGGGCCGCTCCGGGTCCTGGGCGGGCTCGAGATCGATCGCCGCGTGCTGGGCTTCGGCGGGCTGTCAGCCCTCCATCTGGCCGATGACCTCACCCTGACCGCGATCTCCGACCTCGGCCGCTTCGCGGAGATGCGGCTGGCGCTGGATGCGGGTCTTCGCCCGACTTCTGTGACGCTGATCCGCACGGGACCGCTGCGCGATGGCGCGGGGCGGCCGCTGGAGCGTGGCCATGCCGGCGATTCCGAATCGCTGGCACGGCTGCCGGATGGCAGCTGGCTCGTCGGCTTCGAGCGCTGGCATCGTCTCCGCGCCTATCGCACCCTGTCCTCGCCCGGAACCTATGTGGCGGCGCCGCCCGGGCTCGAACGTGCGCCGGCCAATGCCGGGCTGGAATCGCTGGCCGTGCTGCCCGATGGCCGGCTGGTGGCGATCGCGGAGGAGTTCCCGCCCGGCGTCGATGCCAGCATCACCGCGGCCTGGATCGGCCGGCCCGGCGCCTGGCAGCCCATCGCCTATCGGATCGGGCCCGGCGGCCTGCTGCCGGTGGATGCGGCGGCCCTGCCGGATGGCGCGCTGCTGGTGCTGGAACGCAGCTTCTCCATCTTCGGCGGTTTCTCCGGTCGCCTGGTCCGGGTGCCGGCCGCGCAACTGGCAGCCCCGGCCATCGGCGCGGTGCTGCAGGGCGAGGAACTGCTCCGCCTGGCGGCGCCCCTGCCCAGCGACAATTACGAGGGCCTGGCGGTGCTGCGGCGGGATGGCCGTACGCTGCTGGCCATCATCTCCGACGACAACGAGAACCGACTGCAGCGGACCCTTCTGCTGGTCTTCGAACTGCTCTGATCAGACGACCTCGAGCAGCCTTTCGCGCGGCAGCGTCAGCCAGGCGCGGGCGCCAATGCCGGGCGCGCTTTCCAGCCGGATGTCGCCGCCATGCGCGGCGGCAAGGGAGCGGGCCAGCGTCAGGCCGAGATCGAGGCCCCGCGTGCCGGCCAACGGCCCGGCGGCATCGGCCACGATGTCATGCGCCGGCAGGCCATCGCCCTCATCCTCCACGACGATCGCCACCGTCTCTGCGCCCAGCACATGGCGGAGCGCCACCACGTCGCCGTCGCGGGAATGGCGTGCGGCGCGGCGCAGCAGCGCGGCCAGCGCCCCTTCCAGCGCGCGGCGATCGGCCTTGACCGTCAGGCTGCGCAGGTTGGGGTCGATCTGCCAGTGCCGGCGGCCCGGCCGGATCTGCGCCGCCACCGAGGCGACGGCGGCATCCACCACGGGGCCGAGCAGGGCCGGCGCCTCATGCAGCGCACGGGGCGAGGGCTCGGTGGCGAAATCGGCGAGGTCATCGGCCAGGCGAAGCAGATGCTGGGCGACGCCTTCCAGGGGTGTCTCCTCTCCATCGCGGCGCGACGCCGGCGCCAGCTGTGCCGCCTGGGCCATCAGCGCGAGGCCCGGGCCCCGCAATTCCTGCGCGGCGAGCGACAGGCAGCGGCCGCGGGCGGCGGCCAGCCGTTCGGAGGCCGCGACCCGGTTGCGGGCATCGATCAGGACCATCCGGACGCGCAGCGCCGTGGCGATCGCCACGGCGACCAGCAGCAGGACGATCATCAGGAGTGAATCGGGCGTCATCACCGCGACAGTGGGGCGGTGCTGGTTGCCAAAGGGTAAACTCTAGAAGGCCAAAAGCCACGAAGTGTCAGGCTGAAGCGACAATCACCGATGACACTTTCGTGAGGTCGCGTCGGCACCCGCATTGGCCAGGCGGCTCGTGCGCGGAAACAAAAAGGCCGGGGCATGGCCCCGGCCTTCAGCAGGTCACTCCGGCAAGCCGGACGCCTTCGCCCTTCAGGCCGCGGCGGCCTTCTTTTCCTGCGCGCGCGACAGGCGGCGCTTCAGCACCAGGGCCTCCGCCGGCAGGTCGCGATCGGGGGTGCCGAGCAGGAAGGCGTCGAAGCCGCCATTGTGCTCGATCGTCCGGATGCCCTTGACGGACAGGCGCATGCGCACCGGCGTGCCGAGGATATCGGAGAAGAACGACGTTTCCTGCAGGTTGGGCAGGAAGCGACGCCGGGTCTTGTTGTTGGCGTGGCTGACGTTGTTGCCCGTCAGCACGCCCTTGCCGGTGATTCCGCAGCGGCGGGCCATGACTTCTATCCCGATAAGCGCGCACCCGGGTACCTGGGACGAATTGGCCAGGCTGCCGAGCGCGGTGTGGTCCGGAGGGGGGCTCCTATCGCGGATCGCCCCGGTTGCGTCAAGGGCGCGGAGGCCCGCAGCTGGAGATTCGCGACTAGAGATTGGCGGCGTGGGGCGGCGACCCCGCCGCCCGGCGCATCTCCGCCAGCTCTCCCGATTCGACGGAGGCCAGCGCGCTGCGCAGCACGCCGGCCACCGCCCGGTCATCCATGCTGCGCGACAGCATGCCGAGCGCGCCGCCCAGCAGGGCGGAGGCGATGGAGATCGGCGCGATCCCCTGCTCGATCATGTACTCGATGGCCTTGTCCACCACCGAACCGGCGTGGCTGAGGTCTTCCGGGGCCACGCCCTGGGGGTCGAACTGCATGCGGCGGGCCTCCTTGAAGTCGTCATCACATAGGCAGGGAGCGGGGCGAGGGAAACCCCTCGGCCCGTATTCGGGGGTCAGGCGGTCTCGGCGATCTCCGCTGCCGCCTGGGCCGCCGCCTGGGCGGCCGCCGCGGCTTCCGCCGCCGCCACGGCCTCCGACTGCCGGCGCCACATGGCGGCGTAGAGGCCATCGGCCGCGATCAGCTGGGCATGGGACCCGCGTTCCGCGACATGGCCGTCCTGCAGCACCAGGATCTCATCCGCATCCACCACGGTGGACAGGCGATGCGCGATGACCAGCGTGGTGCGGCCCCGCGCGGCGTCGCGCAAAGCGGCCTGGATATCCTGCTCCGTCCGCGTGTCGAGCGCGCTCGTCGCCTCATCCAATATGAGCAGGCGGGGGTCCTTCAGCAGGGTGCGGGCAATGGCAACGCGCTGCTTCTCGCCGCCCGAGAGCTTGAGCCCGCGCTCGCCGACCTTGGTGTCGTAGCCATCGGGCAGGCGGAGGACGAAGTCGTGCACCTGCGCCAGGCGGGCGGCGTTCTCCACCTCCTCCTGCGTCGCGCCAGGGCGGCCATAGGCGATGTTGTAGCGGATGGTGTCGTTGAACAGCACCGTGTCCTGCGGCACCACGCCGATGGCGTGGCGGACGCTGTCCTGCGTCACGTCCCGCACATCCTGCCCGTCGATCGCCACGCGGCCGCTGGTCGCGTCGTAGAAGCGGAAGAGCAGGCGGCTGATGGTGGATTTGCCGGCGCCGGTCGGGCCGACGATGGCGAGTGTCCGGCCCGGCGGCACGGTGAAGCTGACGCCCTTCAGGATCTGCCGGTCGGGGCGGTAGCCGAACCGCACATCCTCGAACCGGATTTCTCCCTGTGTCACGGCAAGGGCGGGCGCCCCGGGCTTGTCGGCGACCTCCCGCTCCTCCCGCATCAGGCGGAACATGGCCTCCATGTCCGTCAGCCCCTGCTTGATCTCGCGATAGGCGAAACCCAGGATGTTCAGCGGCTGGAAGAGCTGGATCATGTAGGTGTTGACCAGCACGAAGTCGCCCACGCTCATGCCGCCATGCGCCACCCGCCCGGCCGCCATCAGCATGACGATGGTCAGGCCGAGCCCGATTATGGCCTGCTGGCCGAAATTGAGCCCGTTGAGGCTGACCTCGGACCGCACATAGGCCTTTTCGTAGCGCTCCAGGCTGGCGTCGTAGCGCCGCGCCTCATGCCCCTCATTGCCGAAATACTTGACCGTCTCGTAGTTCAGCAGGCTGTCGATGGCCCGCGTATTGGCCTCGGTATCCGTCTCGTTCATCGCGCGGCGGAAGCGCAGCCGCCATTCCGTGAAGAGCAGGGTGTAGGCGATGTAGACGCCGACCGTGCCGAGGATGACGACGGTGAAGGTGACGTCGAACATGCCCCAGAGGATCAGCGAGACCAGCAGGATCTCGAAAATCGTGGGCACGATGTTGAACAGCAGGAAGTCGAGCACGAAGGTCATGCCGCGCGTGCCGCGTTCCAGCACGCGGGACAGGCCGCCGGTCTGGCGATCGAGGTGGAAGCGCAGCGACAGCGCGTGCAGATGCTGGAAGACCTGCAGCGCGATCCGCCGCGTCGCGCGGCCCTGCACACGGGCGAAGATCGCATCCCGCAACTCGTTGAAGCCGCTGCTGGTGATGCGCATCAGCCCGTAGCCGAGCACCAGCGCGATCGGCACCGCCGCCACCGCGCCGGCCCCCCCGGCTTGCGGCGCCAGGGCATCGACGGCACGGGCGAAGGCGATGGGGACCAGGACGTTGGCGGCCTTGGCGAAGACCAGCAGCGCCAGGCTCGCCACGACGCGGAAGCGCAGCCCGGGCTCGCCCTGCGGCCAGAGATAGGGCGCCATGGCCATCAGCGTGCGCAAATGGCTGCGCTCGCCGGCGATATTCTTCTGCACTCGGTGGCTCCGGGGGGCTTCGATGCTCCAAGTGGGGCGTGGCGCAGCGGCCGCAAACACTCAAGGGGGTAGCGGTGCCATGCGTAGGGCGCAGTGCATCGCGCCGGGGCCGCGCGCTAAGGAGGCGCATGGACGCCCCCGCCACCGACCTCGCCCCCTTCGAGCGGCACATCGCCGCCTGCAACAACATCGCCTCCCCCTCCCACCTCATCCGCTTCCGGATCGGCGAGGAGCAGGTGGGGTGGGTCGGCACGGAGCTGGCGCGGGCGCTGGCCTTCTACCCCCGGGAATTCCACTTCGATGAACGCGGCGTGGCGCTGGCCGGGCGGCTGCGGGCGCCCGGCGCGCGCAGCGAGGCGCTGGCCACCGCCGTGAAGGGCCTGGCGGGTCGTGGCCACCTGACGATCCGGCACGAGGATTTCGACGTCCGCGCCACGCCCGATGGCCCGGTGCTGGCGCGGCTCGACCGCGGCGCCATGCCCGCCTTCGGCGCCATGTCCCAGGGCGTGCATGTGAACGGCTATGTACGGCGCGCGGACGGGCTGCATCTCTGGGTGGGGTGGCGGTCCCGGACCAAGCCGGTGGCGCCGGGGCAGATGGACAATGTGGTGGCCGGCGGCATCCCGGCCGGGCTCTCCCCCGCGGAATGCCTGGTGAAGGAGGCGGGGGAGGAAGCCTCCATCCCGCCCGAACTGGCCGCGACGGCGGTGCCGGTCGGCCGCGTCTCCTACATCATGGCGGTGCCGGAGGGGCTGAGGCGGGACGTGCTGCATTGCTACGACCTGGAACTGCCGGAGGGCTTCGTCCCCCGGCCGCATGACGACGAGGTCGAGCGCTTCGCGCTGCTGCCCGCCGCCGCCGTCATGCAGGTGCTGCGGGAGAGCGACCGCATCAAGTTCAACGTGAACCTGGTGCTGATCGACTTCTTCCTGCGGCACGGACTGATCGATCCTCGCGCGCCCGGCGTGGAAGCCCTGCGCGCGGGGCTCGATCAGGTCGGCTGAGCCACCTCCAGCCGCTGGCACAGCTGTTCCACCGTGACGGTGGACAGCCGCTCCTCCAGCGCCGTCTCGGCGGCGTCGAAGACATCCCGCAGCAAAGCGGGGGTGGCGCGGCCGACGGCATCGCCCCGGCTCGGGGCCCGATGGATCGGCAGCAGCGGCAGGCCGTTGCGGCGCATGGCCTGCCAGACATCGGCGAGGGTGATCTCCGCCGCGGGACGGGCGAGCTCGGCGCCCCCCGGGCCGCGGCGGATGCGGATCAGTCCCGCGCGCGCGAGTTGCCCGGCCAGCCTTCGGATGACGACCGGGTTGGTGCCGACGGATTCGGCCAGGCGCCCGCTGGTGGCCTGCCCGCCCGGCTCCGTGGCGAGGAGAAGAAGGATGTGGATGGCGACGGCAAAACGTGTTGCGACCATGGTTTGCAACACGCGCCGCAGCCTTTTCAGTTCCTTTCTTTTCCAGCGGATTGACTGTTGCGTGAACGAAGGACGAACGTAGGGCATGGCCATCGTCCTGACCGTCCCCGAGCGAACCGTTTCAGTGTGCCGCGCCGCGAGCCTGTTCTGCGGCCTGCGGGGCTGGGCGCCGGTGCGGGAGATGCCGCTGCCGAACGGGCGGCGCGCCGACATCCTGGCGCTGCTGCCGGATGGGCGCTTCGCGGTGGTGGAGGTGAAGTCCTGCGCGCGGGATTTCCTCAGTGACAACAAGTGGCCGGAATACCGGGCGTATTGCGACCTGCTCTACTTCGCCGTGGACCTCGACTTCCCGGTGGAGCTGCTGCCGGAGGATGTCGGCCTGCTGGTGGTGGAGGGGCGAGAGGCCGCGCTGGTGCGGGAGGCGCCGGCCCATCCCCTGGCCCCGGCGCGCCGCCGCGCCCTGCTGCAGCGCTATGCCGTGACGGCGGCGGGGCGGCTGGCGGCGTTGCAGGACCCGGCGGGGCTGGCGGAGCTGCGGGCGGCGCTGCTGGTGGAGTGAGGGAGGCCGTTGCGATGGATCGGCGATTGAGGGCCAGGAAATGTGGCTTTTTAGTCACTAATGCCTTTAAGCCGATTAGCCGATTTATGCACCTTTAGTCGCGTTTTCGCGGTGCTCGTCGGCGGCTTGCGGCAACGCCGGAAGGCAAGGCAAGGCCCCGTGGCGGCCGGATCATAACCGGAACATCGCCCGAAAGGCCAGCGAAACCGGCGCCTCAGCCCCGGATGCGGGCGACCGTGGCCGTGGTGCTCTGGCCGGGCAGCAGCTGCGCCAGGCGGACGACGCCGCCCCATTCGGCCACGAAGTCGCCGCCCACCACAGTCTCCACCGTGTAGTCCGCGCCCTTCACCAGCACGTCCGGTCGCAGCAGCTTGATCAGGTCGATCGGCGTGTCCTCCTCGAACACGCTGACCAGATCCACCGAGGCGACGGAAGCGAGGACAGCCGCGCGCGCGGCCTCCCCCTGGATCGGCCGCGTCTCGCCCTTCAGGCGCTTCACGCTGGAATCGGCGTTGAGGCCGACGACCAGCCGGTCGCACCAGGACCGCGCCTGTTCCAGCAGGTGGACATGGCCGGGATGCAGCAGGTCGAAGCAGCCATTGGTGAAGCCGATGCGCCAGCCGCGGCGGCGCCAGCGTTCCACCTGCTCGATCGCCTGGGCGCGGGAGACCACCTTGCGCAGCGCGCCGCGTTCCGGCGTCAGCGCCTCCGCCAGGTCGCTTTCGCGCGCCACGGCGGTGCCGACCTTGCCGACCACGATGCCGGCCGCGATGTTGGCGAGCCGCGCCGCGACGGGGGCGGCGAGGCCGGCGGCGAGGCCCGCGGCCACCACTGCGACGACGGTGTCGCCGGCGCCGGAGACGTCATGCACTTCCGGCGCCTCGGCCGGGAAGTGGCGGACGCCCTGGCCATCCACCAGCGTCATGCCGTCCTCGCTCCGCGTCACCAGCACGGCGCCGAAGCCGTGGGCGGCGCGCAGCGCCTGGGCGGCGGCGACGATCGCCTCCTCCGTGTCCACCTTCATGCCGGTGGCCAGCGCCAGTTCGGCGCGGTTGGGCGTGACCATGTCCGCACCGGCATAGCGCGCATAGTCGCGGCCCTTGGGGTCCACGACCACGCGGCGGCCGGCGGCGCGGGCGGCGGTGATCAGGCGCTGCGCGACATCGCCCGCCAGCACGCCCTTCTGGTAGTCGGACAGCACCATGACGGTGGTGGCGGCCACCGCATCGGCGGCGATCCGCACCATGCGGTCCGCCAGCCTTTCGTTGATCGGCCCGGCCATCTCATGGTCCGCGCGCAGCAGCTGCTGGCCGGCGGCGATGAAGCGGGTCTTGGTGGTGGTGGCGCGGCCGCCCTGGACCAGCAGCCAGGGCTCCACATTGGGCTGGCCGCCGATGAGCCCCGTGAGGTCGCTGCCCGCCTGGTCGTCGCCGACGACGGAGACGAAGGCGACGGCGGCGCCCAGCGCCGTGAGGTTGCGGACCACGTTGCCGGCACCGCCGGGCATGGCGAGCTCCCGCTCCACTGCCAGCACCGCGACCGGCGCCTCGGGGCTGACGCGCTGGACCTGGCCGTAGACATAGCGGTCGAGCATGGCGTCGCCGACGACGAGGACGGAGGCGCGCTTGAGCTGGCGCACCGCCTCGGTCAGGTCACCGACGGGGATCTCGGGGGTTGGCAGGTCGGCGGGCGCGGGGCCTTGCATACATGGGCCCTACTCCAATCGCGCCACCGGGCGCAAGGCACGCCCGCGCGGGTGGGCAATAAAGGGGGCGGTTCCTGCCCGCTTTCACGCCATCAGGAAGCCGATCCGGTCATCCTCCAGCACCGCGCAGGTCAGGTCGCCGCCGAAGACGGCGCCGGTATCGATGCCGATGCGATGCGCCCGCACCTCCGGCGTCTTGGAGGGGGTGTGGCCATGGACCACCACCGCGGGGATGGGGCCGCGCCAGGACAGGAAGGGCTCCCGGATCCAGGTCAGGTCCATGATGTCCTGGGCATCGAGCGGCACGTCCGGCCGGATTCCGGCATGGGCGAAGAAGTAGCCGCCGGCGGCATGGCTGGTCCGGCAGCCCCGCAGGAAGGCCAAATGCTCGTCCGGGATGGACTCGAAGGTCGGGCCATCCTCCGGGTGCAGGCCATAGCTTTCCAGCGTCGCGCCGCCGCCATTGTCGAGCCAGAAGGAGACGACCTGGTCCGGCGCGGTGGGGGAGAGGGCGGCCAGCATCATCTGTTCGTGGTTGCCCATCAGGTTCACCACGCGCAGCCCGTGCAGCGGCGGCGGGCCCAGCAGCAGGTCGATCACCGCCGCGCTGTCCGGGCCGCGATCGACATAGTCGCCGAGGTGGATGAGCGTCGCCTGTTCGGCCGGATGGTCCAGCAGATGGTCCACGATCCGGTCGTGCAGCGTCTCCAGCCGCGCCACGCAGCCATGCGCGTCGCCGATCGCGTAGATGCGCTGCCCGGGGGGGAGCCGGGCGGGCGCTAAGAATTCCGTAAGCATGCCGGGAGGAACCTAGCGCGAAGGCGGGCGCGCGTCGCCCTCCGGCTCCCCCTCTGGCCCCCGGCGGTGCCATCAATCATGCCCGAAGCCTCAACGTTCCGCGATCCGGTGACGGCGGCACCCCCCGTGGTGGCGCTGGCGGGGGGCGTGCCGCAGGTCACGGCCCTCGTGTCGCCCTCGGCGCCGCCCCTGGCGGTGGTGATGCGCGACGCGCTGCGGGCGGCGGCGGGACGCGTGGTGCTGCGGGTGAGGGACCTGCCGGCGCATCGCCGCCGGGTGGCCCGCGCCCTGCTGCAGGAAGGCGCGCTGGCGGCCGGCGGCACGGTGCTGGACGGGCCGGGGGACGATCTGCTGCTGGTGGGGGCGGAGGCGGCGCGGGCGGAACGGCTGCGGGCGCTGCTGGACCGGCTGCTGGGCGCGCCGGCCACCGGCATCTGGTCCCTGGAACGGGATGCACCGGCCCTGCTGGACTATGCCGCAGGGCGCGACACCCTGGCGGAGCCGATCGCCGCCGGTGCCGGGCCGGATCTGGCGGGGCTGGACGACTGGCTGCCGCGCGTGCCGCTGGAGGGGCTGGTCTCCCGCCACCTTGGCTACCGGCTGGAGCCGGGTGGCGCGAAGCCCGCCTTCCTGCGACTCGACGTCGCGCGGGATGCGCTGGCGCGCCGGATGGGCGTGCTGGGGCAGGACCGGGACCTGGTGGAGTATGCTTCCCGCGCCATCGCCGGGCGGCTGCTGCGCGCCGTGGGCGATCCCGCCCAGCGCGGCACGCTGATCGGGGACCGGCTGCCCGGCCCGCTGCACCTGCCCGTGCCCCCGGCCGCGCTGACCGGGCGGGATGGCGGCGCGCGGGGCGGGTCCATGCTGGTCGCCGCCGTGGCGGCGGAGGAGGCCGCGGACCCCAGGGCCCTGGCCGCGCGGCGGGAGGTGCTGGCCGGCCTGGGCTGGTCGATGGAACTGGACGGGCTGACGGCGGAGATGCTGGGCCTGATGGCGCCCGATGCCCTGCCGGCCGACTGGCTGCGCCTGCAGTGGAGCGAGGCCGTGCTGGCGCCGTCCTGCTACGCGGCGCTGCGGCGGGTCGATCCGGCACGGCTGACCCTGGCGGGGGTCCGGGATGCCGATGCGCTGGCCTGGGCGCGCAGCCTCGGCGTGACGCGGATCGAGCCGACGCCGGCCCTGGCCGCGGCCCTGAGGCTGCCGGCGTGAGCGGGATCGACACCGACCGCCGGCCCTCCACCATCCGCGCGGCGGCGGACCTCGCGGCCTTCGTGCGGGAGACGGTGGCGGCGAATGCGTCGCGGGACGTGCTGCACCTCCGCATGGCCGGGTTGTCGCCGGCCATGCGGCGGCCGCACCACCAGCGGCTGCTGCGGGATGCGCTGGGGCCGGCGCTCTCCGGCGCCCGCACCCGGGTCTTTGACCTGCCGAATGGCGATGTGGTGGCGGTGGCTCCGCCGCCGGCCCTCGCCCTGGAGACGACGCGGCTCGCCCTGGCGAGGACGCTGGAAGCCGCGGCGCAGGATGCGGTGCGGAGCATGCGGCTGCCGGAGGCGGCGGCGCAGCTGCTGGCGACGGCGGCGGAGAGCCTCGGGTTGGATCCCGCGCCGGAGGAGCCCGATCCGGGCCCGGCGCGGCCGCCCGTCACCTCCGCCCAGGTGGCGGCGGCGGAGCGCGCCTTGGCGCGGGCGGATCTGGAGCCCGTGACCTTCTGCCAGACGGTGTGCCGCATGGACCCCGACGGCGCGCTGGCGGAGCCGCTGTGGGAGGACCGCCGCATCGCCTGGCCGGCCCTGTCCGACCTGGCGCTGGGCGGCGCGGATAGCGGGGCTTCCGCCGCGCTGAAGCGGCGCCTGGCGCGGCTGGCGGAAGCGCGGATGCTGGCCGAGATCGGCCGCCCCGCGGCGCAGCTGGCCTGGAAGCCGGTCGGCCTGCCCGTCACGCCCGGGACGCTCTCGACCCCCGCCTTCGACCGCTTCGATGCCGGCCTGCCGGCCGGGCGGCGGAAGGAGATCACGCTGGGGTTCCGCGCCGCCGACATCCTGGCCGATCCGGCGGGGTTCGTGGCGGCGCGGGACCTGGCGCGGGCGCGCGGCTATGTGACGGCGCTGGATGACGCGACGGCGGGGCTGCTGGCGGTGCTGCCGCTGGCGCGGCTGGGGCTGGACCTGCTGCGGCTGCGCTGGTCACCCGAATTGCCGATGACGGTGCCGCCCGCCCTGGCCAGCGTGCTGGCGGAAGGGGAGGGGCCGGAGCGCGTGGTGCTGGTGGGCGTCGATCGCCCGGCCGCCATCGCCTGGGGATGGGAAGTGGGCATCCGCCGCTTCCAGGGACCGCTGGTGGAGAAGCGCCGGCGCGGGCTGTGATCGCGGGTTCGCTTGCCCTCGGCGGCGGGCCGCGCATATCCGTGGGATGCCTCCCGATCAGAATGCGGCCCTGCTGGTGCAGGGGCTGACCAAACGCTACCGGCCGGATGGCCAGGCGGCCGTCCAGGACCTCTCCTTCACCCTGCCGCGCGGCGCCACCTGGGGGCTGCTGGGCGGCAATGGCGCGGGCAAGACCACCACCATCGCCATGCTGCTCGGCCTGCTGGTGCCGAGCGAGGGCCGCATCCTGGCGCTGGGGCACGACATGGCGACGGACCGCTTCGCGGCGCTGGCGCGGATGAACTTCTCCTCCCCCTATGTCGCGCTGCCGCACCGGCTGTCGGTGGCCGAGAACCTGATGGTCTATGCGCATCTCTACGGCGTGCCGAAGCCGCGCGCGCGGATCGAGGAGCTGGCGGAGCAGCTGCAGCTGACGGAGCTGCTGAAGCGCCCGGCCGGGGAGCTGTCGGCCGGGCAGAAGACGCGGGTGGCACTCGCGAAGTCGCTGGTGAACCGGCCGGATCTGCTGCTGCTGGAAGAGCCGACCGCGAGCCTCGACCCCGATACCGGCGACTGGGTGCGGTCCTGGCTGGAGCGCTACCGGGCGGAGAGCGGCTGCGCGATCCTGCTGGCCAGCCACAACATGGCGGAGGTGGAGCGGCTCTGCGCGGAGGTGCTGATGCTGCGCGCAGGCCGCGTGGTGGATCGCGGCAGCCCGGCCGACCTTCTGCACCGCTACGGGCGGGACGATCTGGAGGAGGTGTTCCTGGACATCGCCCGTGACCGCGGAAACGCGGCGGAGCGCGCGGCATGAGCGGGGCATCGTCGGCGCGCCGCATCTGGGGGCTGATGTACCGGCACCTGGCCCTCTATCGCCGGTCCTGGCCGCGGCTGCTGGAACTGGCCTATTGGCCCGTCCTGCAGATGGTGGTGTGGGGCTTCGTCACCGCCTACCTCGCGGGCGTGCAGAACAACGTGGCGAGCGTCGCGGCGGGCGTGCTGCTGGGCGGCGTGCTGCTGTGGGAGGTCGCGATCCGCAGCCAGATGGGCTTCGCCATCTCCTTCCTGGAGGAGGTGTGGTCCCGCAACCTCGGCCATGTCTTCGTCAGCCCCTTGCGGCCGATGGAACTGGTGGCGGGGCTGGTGGCGATGAGCATGCTGCGGATGCTGGCGGGGGTGCTGCCGGCGGTCGGGCTGGCCTGGGTGCTCTACGGCTTCGGGCTGTGGACGCTGGGGCCGGTCATCGTGCTGTTCTTCGCGGGGCTGATGATGATGGGCTGGGCCGTGGCACTCGGCGTCACGGCGCTGATCCTGCGGCATGGCGCGGGGGCGGAGCCGCTGGCCTGGTCCGTGCTGTTCGGCCTGACGCCCTTCGCGGCGGTGTTCTACCCCGTTTCCGTCCTGCCGGGCTGGCTGCAGCCCATCGCGCTGATGGTGCCGGCGGCGCATGTGTTCGAGGGCATGCGCGGCGTGCTGCTGGAGGGCACCATCGCCTGGGGCCACCTGGCCGCGGCTTTCGGGCTGAACCTGGTCTGGCTGGCGGGCGCCGTCGCGCTGTTCCTGCGGCAGTTCCAGGCGGCGCGGGAAAGGGGGGCGCTGCTGAGCATCGGGGAGTGAGCGCGCTGTCGGGGAGCGCGACCTGCGGCCGGCGTTCAGCCGGCCGAGGCCGCGAACGCGGCCCTCGGCCAGTGCCGCGAAGCCAAGCCGGCGGAGCCGGCGCCCGGCGATTGAGCGACTGTGTTGGTCGTCAAGCGGGTTTTGCGTCCCATGGCTTTCCGGTTCGGATGATGGCGTTGAGGATGGTG
>NZ_JAAIKB010000017.1 GCF_011040385.1 Falsiroseomonas algicola
GCACTCACCACGACCCAAGTCGGCGCCCTCTCCACCGCCCAGATCCGCGGCATGGAGACCACCGACCTCGCCGCCCTCACCACCACCCAGTTCAGCGGCCTCACCTCCGCCCAGCTCGGCGCGCTGACCTCCACCCAGGCCGCCGCGCTTGAGACCACGGATCTCGGCGTCCTCACCACCACGCAGTTCCGCGGCCTCGGCTCCACCCAGCTTGCCGCCCTGACCACCACCCAGCTCGGCGCCGTCACCACCACTCAGCTCTCGGGCCTCACCTCCACCCAGGTCGCCGGCCTCACCACCACCCAGGTCGCGGCGCTGACCACCACGCAGGTCGCTGGCCTCGGCTCCACCCAGCTCCGCGGTCTCACCACGGGCCAGGTGGCCTCGCTCACCACCACGCAGATCGGTGCGCTCAACACAACCCAGATCGGCGCGCTCGGGACGACGCAGGTACGAGGGCTGGAGACCACGGATCTCGCCGCCCTCACCACCACGCAGGTCGGCGCGCTGACCACGACGCAGCTCGGGGCCCTCACTTCCGCTCAGGTCACGGGGCTCACGACCACCAGTCTCGGCGCGCTGGCGACCACCCAGGTGGTGGGCTTCGGCACCACGCAGATACGCGGCCTGACGACGACGCAGGTCACGGCGCTGACCAGCACGGCCATCACCGCGCTGACGACGACGCAGATGCTGGGCTTCACCACAACGCAGCTCGGTGCGCTGACCACGACGCAGATCGCGGGGCTTGAGACGACGGACATCGCGGCGCTGACCGGCGCCCAGGTGGCCGGCTTCACCACCACGCAGATCGGCGCGATGACCACCGGCCAGTACAACGCGCTGTTCGTGTAGCGCAGGCCCTCAGGGCCGATCCGTCCAACCGGACGGATCGGCCCCTAGGTGCCGCAGAAGGTCGCGAGGACGCGCTCCTCCGCCTTCGGTGGCAGCTGGAACCGCTCCGCCCCGGGCTGGTCCTCATAGGGCGTTGCCAGCACGGCAAGCAGTTCCTCGAACGGCCCGAAATCCTGGCGCGACACGGCGGCGGCGATCACCGCCTCCACCTGGTGGTTGCGCGGGATGAAGGCAGGGTTGGCGCCCCGCATCATCGCCTGGCGCTGCGCCGGCGATTGCGGATCCGCTTCCAGCCGCGCCCGCCAGCGTGCCAGCCAGGCGTCGAGCGGCGCGGGATCGGCGAAGAGCACGCGCAGCGCGTCGTCATCCCCCAGCGCGCGAAAGGCCAGCGTGAAGTCCGCCCCCGCCTCCGCCAGCAGCGTCAGGAAATCCTGCGCCAGATCGGCGTCGCCATCCTGCACGGCGGCCAGGCCGATCTTCCGCGCCAGGCCTCCGATATAGGCCTGCTGGAAGGCCGGCCCGAACCCCGTCAGCGCCTGCTTCGCCACCTCCAGCGCCGGCTCCTCCTCCGGCGCCAGCAGCGGCAGCAGCGTCTCCGCCAGCCGCGTCAGGTTCCACTGCGCGATGCGCGGCTGGTTGCCATAGGCATAGCGCGCGCCGTGATCGATGGAGCTGAACACCGCGCCGGGGTCATAGGCATCCATGAAGGCGCAGGGGCCGTAGTCGATCGTCTCCCCGGCAACGCTCATGTTGTCCGTGTTCATCACGCCATGGATGAAGCCGACCAGCAGCCATTGCGCGACCAGCGCCGCCTGCCGCGCCACCACGCCTTCCAGGAAGGCGCGATACGGATTTTCTGCAGTTGCTGCCTCGGGATAATGCCGCGCGATCGCATGGTCGGCGAGGATACGAATGCCCTCGATGTCGCCACGCGCGGCGAAATACTGGAAGGTGCCGACGCGGATATGGCTGGACGCCACGCGCGCCACGATCGCGCCCGGCAGCGCCGTCTCCCGGAACACCTCCTCGCCCGTCGTCACCGCCGCCAGCGCGCGCGTGGTCGGAATGCCGAGCGCATGCATCGCCTCGCTCACCAGGTATTCGCGCAGCACCGGCCCGAGCGCCGCCCGCCCGTCGCCGCGGCGGGAGAAGGGCGTGGGCCCCGACCCCTTCAGCTGGATGTCGCGGCGGCGGCCATCCGGCCCCACCACCTCCCCCAACAGGATCGCGCGGCCGTCGCCGAGGGCAGGCACGAAATGCCCGAACTGGTGCCCTGCATAGGCCGCGGCCAGCGGCGCCGCCCCCTCCGGCACCGCATTGCCCGCCAGCACCGCGACGCCCGCCGCCGATTCCAGCGCGGCCGGGTCCAGCCCCATCTCCCGCGCCAGCGCGCGGTTCACCTTGATGAGGCGCGGGCCCGCCACCGGCGTCGGGTCGAGCCGCGCATGGAAGCGCGCCGGCAGCCGGGCATAGCTGTTGTCGAAGGCAAAGGCGGGGGTCGTGCTCATCCCCGCCACATCGTCCCCCGCGCCCCCCTTCACAACCCCACCAGGCTTCCCGCCACACACAACCCCGCGCGGCTTCCCGCCGCGACGGTCTGGCCCGAGAATGGCGCATGCGCGCCCCCTACCCCCACGCCGCCCTCCGCCGCCTGCTGCACCCCGCCTCCCTCGCCATCATCGGCGCCTCGCCGCGGGAGGGCTCCTTCGGCCTGCGCACGCTCCGCAACCTCCGCGGATTCACCGGCGCCATCCACCCCGTGAATCCCCGCTACGACACGATCGAGGGCGTCCCCTGCGCCCCCTCCCTCGCCGCGCTCCCCGCCGTGCCGGATTGCGTCATCGTGGCGCTCGGCCGTGACCAGGCGGAGGCCACCCTCGCCGATTGCATCGAGGCCGGCATCGGCGGCGTGATCCTCTACGCCTCCGGCTATGCGGAGACGCGCAAGCCCGAGCTCATCGCGCTGCAGGCGCGCCTTGCCGCCATGGTGGAGGGCACCGGCACGCGCCTGCTCGGCCCCAACTGCCTCGGCGCCACCAACTACGCCATCGGCGCGCGGATGATGTTCGGTCGCATGCCGGAGCCCCGCGCGATGGACGCGGCCGCCATCGGCATCGTCACGCAATCCGGCTCCGTCAGCATGGCGCTCGCCCAGGCGATGGAACGCGGCGTCGCCGTCAGCCACGCGATCCCCGTCGGCAATGCCTGCGATGTCGGCATCGCCGACCTCATCGCCTACCTCGCGGAAGACGAGACCTGCCGCGCCATCGCCGCCGTCTTCGAAGGCGTCGAGCATCCCCGCCAGCTGGCCGAGGCCGCCGCCCTCGCAGCCCGCGCGGGCAAGCCGCTGGTGATCCACAAGATGGCCGCGAGCGAGGCGGGGGCGGAGGCCGCGCTCTCCCACACCGGGGCGCTGGCCGGCAACCACGCCGCCTATCGCGCCATCCTGGAAGCCGAGGGCGCGGTGATGGTGGACAGCCTCGACGCCGTCATGGAGACGGCCCGCTTCCTGGCCAAGGCGGGCCGGCCGCGCGGGCACGGCATCGGCGTCGTCCTCGCCTCCGGCGGCTTCGGCGTCGCGGCGGCAGATGCGGCGGCGGCGGAGGGCGTCCCCCTTCCCCAGCCCGAAGGCGCCACGGCGGAAACGCTCCGCGCCCATGTCCCCGAATTCGGCGCGGCGCGGAATCCCTGCGACGTCACCGCCATGGCGCTGAACGACGACACCGCCTTCGAGGCTTCGGCCGGCGCCTTCCTGGCCGACCCCGCCTATGCCGCCCTGATGGTCGTCTATCCCTATGCCGATCCTTTCGGCGCCACGCGCTTCGAGTCGTGGAAGCGCCTCGCCGCCCGCCACGGCAAGCCCATCGCCTGCTACTGGGCCAGCGAATGGCTGGAGGGCGAGGGCGTGCTGCGGCTGGAGGCCGAGCCCGGCATCGCCACCTTCCGCACCCTGCCGCGCCTCTTCGCCGCCATCGCCGCCTGGCTGAAGCGCGAGGCGGCGCTGGCGGAGCGCACCGGCATTGCGCCCACCCCGCCCGCGATCCGCCACGCCACCGCCACCGCGCTGCGCGCCACGCCCGACCGCGTGCTGGCGGAGCGCGCGGCCAAGGCCCTCCTCGCCCCCTACGGCATCCCCGTGGTGCCCGAACGCCTGGCGCGGACCGCCGCGGAGGCCGCTGCCGCCGCCACGGCGCTCGGCTTCCCCGTGGCGCTGAAGGCCGAGAGCGCCGACATCCCGCACAAGACGGAAGCCGGCGTCATCCGCCTCAACCTCGCCGATGCCGCTTCGGTCGAAGCCGCCTTCGACGCCGTCATGCAACGCGCCCTGGCCGCCACCAAGGCGGACCGCATCGCCGGCGTGCTGGTGCAGCCCATGGTGCCGCGCGGGCTGGAGTTGCTGATGGGCGCGCGGATCGACCCGGCCTTCGGCCCGCTGGTCGCCTTCGGCTTCGGCGGCGTGATGGCGGAGTTGCTGCGCGACACCGCGCTCCTCCCCGCCCCCTTCACGCCGGCCGCGGCGGAGGGGGCGCTGCGCCGCCTGAAGGGCGCCGCGCTGCTGCACGGCTTCCGCGGCGCCCCGCCCGTCGATGTGCCGGCACTCGCGAAAATCCTCGCCGATTTCTCCCGCTTCGTCGCCGACCACACGGATCAGGTCGAGGAGATCGACGTGAATCCCCTGATCTGCACGGGCAGGACCATCACCGCGGTCGATGCGCTGATCGTGCGGCGCTGACCGGAACCACCCTCACAGCCCCGCCGCCGCCAGCCCGATCAGCGCCGCGCTCGCCACGCCCAGCATGGCGAAGGTGAGCCCCATGCCGATGGACCGCCACTTCATCTCCTCCGGCTCGCGGGAGATGCCGTAGGCATGCGCCGCGCGGCCCGCCAGCAGCACCACGCCCAGCACATGCAGCCCCCAATCCGGCAGCCGGTTCACCTCCGCCAGCGCCATCATCACCAGCGCCAGCGGCACATATTCCGCGAAATTGCCATGCGCCCGCACCGCGCGTTCCACCAGACGATGCTGCGTCCCCAGCGCCAGGCGATAGGCATGGCGCTGCTTGATCACGCGCAGCGAGAGATACAGGAAGCCGAAGCCCAGCAGCCCCGCATAGAACGCCGTCACGGGAAGCATCAGACCACCTCCTTCACATCGGCCCGGCGCCCGCCGCTCATGCGCAGCAAGTCCTCCGCCGTCGTCTCGAAGACATGCATGGGCGATCCCGCCGCCGCCCAGATGCGGCCCAGCGCGAACAGGTCCTCATCCACCAGCACCACCGGCGGCGTCAGATGCGCGATGGGCGCGACGCCGCCGATGGCGAAGCCGGTCACGTCCCGCACCCAGCCCCCATCGGCACGTTTCACGTGAAACGTCGTCGCGGCCGCGACCTTTGCCATGTCCACGCGGTTGGCGCCGGAGGTGATGACCAGCACGGCCTGGCCGCCGGCGCGGAAGATGATGGATTTCGCGATCTGCGCGACATCGCAGCCGACCGCGGCGGCCGCATCCGCGGCACTCCGCGTGCCCTCCGGGAAGGCCTGGATCGTGTCCGCATGCCCCGCCGCCGCCAGCGCCGCCCTCACCCTTTCGACCGAACCGCCCGACATCGCCACCACGCTCCCTCGTCACGCCGGCCCAGGCCAGCCATATACGCGCCTGCCCGATCCCCGGAACCCGATGCGCGAACCCCTCGCCCTCTACATCCACTGGCCCTTCTGCGCCGCCAAGTGCCCGTATTGCGACTTCAACAGCCATGTGCGGGACCGCATCGACCAGGCCGCCTTCGCCGCCGCACTCCGCCAGGAATTGCAGCGGGAGGCCGATCGCGCCGGCCGTCGGCCACTCGCCAGCATCTTCTTCGGCGGCGGCACCCCAAGCCTCATGGCGCCCGCCACCGCCGCGGCCCTGATCGAGGACGCCACCCGCCTCTTCGATCCCCTGCCCGACATCGAGATCACGCTGGAAGCGAACCCCACCAGCGCCGAACTCGCGAAGCTGCGGGATTTCCGCGCCGCCGGCGTCAACCGCGCCTCCCTCGGCGTCCAGGCGCTGGACCCCGCCGCGCTCGCCTTCCTCGGCCGCAAGCACGACATCCGCGAAGCCATCGCCGCGCTGGAGGCAGCCCGGGAAACCTTCCCGCGCCTCAGCTTCGACCTGATCTATGCCCGCCCCGGCCAGCAGGAAGCCGCCTGGCGCGCGGAGCTCCGCCAGGCCCTGGCGCTGGCCGCCGACCACCTCTCGCTCTACCAGCTCACCATCGAACCCGGCACGCAATTCGCCACCCTCTTCGGCCGCGGTGCCTTCACCCTGCCGGAGGGCGAGGAGGCCGAGCGCCTCTATACCGCCACCGCCGAGGAAGCCGCCGCCTTCGGGCTGCGCGCCTATGAGATCTCCAACTACGCGAAGCCGGGCGCCGAGAGCCGCCACAACCTCGCCTATTGGCGCTACGGCGACTACCTCGGCATCGGCGCCGGCGCGCATCAGCGCCTTTCCTTCGCGGATGGCAGCCTCCGCGCCGCGCGCCGGCACCGCGCGCCGGAGGAATGGCTGGCCCGGGTGCAGCGCGACGGGCACGCGGTGGTGGAGGAGGAAAGCCTGTCGCCGCGCGACCGCGCGCGGGAGGCGCTGCTGATGGGCCTCCGGCTGCATGAAGGCATCGACCCCGCCCGGATCGAGGCGCGGAGCACCCTGCCCTTCGAGGAGTGCATCGATCGCCGCGCGCTGGACGCGCTGGCGGAGGAAGGATTGCTGGCCTGGCGGCCCGATGGGCGACTGGCCGCGACGGCGGATGGGCTGTTGAGGCTGGACGCGATGCTGCCGGTGTTGTTGCGTTAGCAGCATGCGATGCAGCGCACATCCGGCCTGCGGGGGGGCGCTGCCCCCCCGCCCCCCCCGCCAGGGTCCAGCCGGACCCTGGACCGGGAGGTTCTTGACCCGTGATGGGCAAGGCGGGTCGCCCCCCGCTGCGGCCCGCTGACCCGCATGCGCACCGCCTTCCTCGGCGCCTATGGCTACGGCAACCTCGGCGACGAACTCTGCCTGATGGAGGCCCTGCAGGCCTTCCCGACGACGGAGGCGCATGCCTTCTCCGTCAACCCGTCCTGGACCATGCGCTGCGTCCCCGACCTCGCCGGCTGCTTCCCGGGGGGCGAGGAGATGCTGGCCCTGAACCCGGCCCGCATCGTCTTCGGCGGCGGCATGTTCGGGGTGGTGGACGCCTTCCGCTACTGGATGCCCTACCTGGCCCGCGCCATGGCGGCCGGGGCGGAAATCCACCTGCACAACCTCGGCGTCGCCTGGCTGCTGAAGGATCGCGACTGGCTGGACGCCACGGCGCACCACGTCTTCGCCAACCTGGCCAGCCTCTCGGTGCGCGACCCGCTCTCGGCGGAGCGGCTGACGGAGGCGGGGCTCGCGCGCCTACCGCGCCTGACCTTCTTCCCGGAAACCGGCATCGCGCCCGATCCCAGCCTGGCCGATGCGCTGCTCGGCCCGCGCCGGGATGGCGGGCCGAAGCTGCTCGGCCTCTCCATCATCCCCTCCCCCACCATCCGGGACTGCCTGCGCGTCGACGCGGCGCGGGTCCGGGCGGTGCTGGCGGAATTCGCGGGCCATGCCGTGGTGCCCATCGTCAGCACCGTCCACATCGACAGCGTGGAGGAGGATGACCTGACCGGCGCCGCCGACTTCATCCGGACCTTCCTGCCCGATGCGCCGATCGCCGCCCCCCTGCTGCTGGACCGCTCGCACTGGCAGGCGGAGATGACGCCCCGGCGCCTCAAGGGCCTGATCGCGCGCTGCGACGTGCTGGTGACGCATCGCAAGCACAACGCGATCCACGCCATCGGCGCGGGGGTGCGCGTGATCGGCCTGCATCCGCTGATCGACAACAGCCTGCGCCGCACCTTCGTGACGCTGGCGAACGACCTGCCACCGGGGTCGCGCTGCGTGGGGCTGGACGAGGCGCCGCCGCCGGAGCCGGTCGCGACATGATGGCGCTGGCGCATCGGGGAAGGCGCTGCCTTCCCCGGACCCCATCCGCCAGGGGGGAGACCCCCCTGGACCATCGTCAATTGAAGGGTTCCAAGGGGCCGCTGCCCCTTGGCCGGGGGTGCAGGGGGGCGGAGCCCCCTTGCATGAACGCCCGGTGCAGGGGGGCGCCATGACCCAGACGCTCCTGATCGCCGAGCGCCCGTTCCGGGAACTCCGCTCCCGCGCCATCCTGCTCCCCCTGCCGAAGGCGCTGGGCGCGGATCGCCAGGTCCTGGTCCCGACCCCGGCGTTGCGCACCCCCCCCGCCTTCGCCCCCGTCCCTCCCAAGCCGGACGTCCAGGCGCTGGGCATCACCCGCGTGGTGCTGGCCGGCGTCTTCGAGGATCGGCCGACGCTCAACCGGGCGCTTGCCCTCGCCGCCCGCGCCGTCGCCGCCGGCGCCACGCTGGAGGCCCGCGGCCTGACGCTGGAACGCTCCGCCGCCCGGCGCGACCCGCCACGGGGGGTGGAGGTGCTGGACCAGGCGACGGTGATTGAGGTGCGCGACCACCACACCGCCAATACCCTGCTCGTCTGGCGCGTCGCGGCGCCGCAGCGGGTGAATTTCTATGCGGAGCGCCTGGTCCGCCCCGATCCCGCGCTGCTGGAGGGCCTGCCCCAGGGCCCGCTGCTCGGCCTGTCGCTGCTCGGCGCGCCGGAGATGCGCGCCACCTGGCGGGCCCGACTGGCAGAACTCTCGGCCTGGCTGGCACCGATGCGGGATTGGCCCATCCTGCCCCTGCCGGCCGATGCGGCGGAGGGAGAGGGCGACGACTATGCCGGCAGCATCGCCTTCGCCCAGGCCCTGCTGCCCAACTCCCCGGTCCTGCTGCCGCAACTCGCCGACCCGGTGGAGCGGCGGCGGCAATTGAGTGCCGGGCGGATGCGGGCGCTGGTCGATCGCTGCGGCGCGGTGATCACCAACCAGGACCTGGTCGCGGCGCTGGCCGGCACGGCGGGGGTGCCGGTGGCGGGGCTGGTGCTGGGGCGGGACCGTCGGATCGTCGCCTGCATGACCACGCTGGCGAACCAGATGGCGCCGGGCAGCCTGCTGATCTATCCGCCGCATTCCGGCTGAGGCCGCCGAATCCGCTGGCGTCGAGCGATTTGTTGCTGGTATGTTCCAACGATCATTGACCCATCCGCGCGCCGGCGCACCCCGCGAAAACGGTGCTAAACGCGCATAATCGGCTAAAACCGCTGTAGCCTAATACGGCTTTATACCAGCGGACCGGTCACTTGATCGGTCCGAGCGCCCGAAGGGCGCCGCCGCTTATGCGGCGAAGCCAAGGAAACCGGAGGTTTCCGCCCGGCGTCTGAGGGGGCCCTGGAGCGGTCACGCGAAAGGGCCGTTGGTATCATGTCACATCGCGGGACAGTTCGAGCGCCCGGGCATAGACCTGCTTTCGCGGCAGCCCGGTCGCCGCCGCCACCATCGCCGCCGCGTCCCGCAGGCTCTGCCCCGCCATGGCGGCACGGAGCTGGGTATCGAGGTCCTCGGCCGCCGTCGTCTCCTCCGGCGCCGGGCCGATGACGAGGCAGATCTCGCCCCGCGCCTCAGCCGCGGCGTAGTGGGCCGCCAGCTCGGCCAAGGTGCCGCGGCGCACCTCCTCGAACCGCTTCGTCAGCTCCCGGGCCACGGCGGCGGGCCGCTCGGGGCCGAGCCCCTCCGCCAGCGCGGCCAGCGTCTCCGCCAGCCGGTGCGGGGCCTCGTGCAGCACGATGGTGGCTGACAGCCCGGCCCGCTCCGCCGCCCGGTGCCGGGCGATGGCGGCGGCGCGGGGTCCGTCCTTCACGGGAAGGAAGCCCAGGAACACGAATGGGTGTGGCGGCAGGCCGGACAGCGTCAGCGCCACCACCGCCGCGTTGGGCCCCGGGACCGCCGTGACGGCCACGCCCGCCTCGATCGCCGCCCGCACCAGCCGGTAGCCGGGATCGGAGACGAGCGGCGTGCCGGCATCGGAGGCCAAGGCCAGCCTCTCACCCCGCGCGATCCTGTCCAGGATCCGCGGAATCATCTCCGCTTCGTTGTGGTCATGCAGTGGCACCAAGGTCGCGGAGACGCCATAACGCTGCAACAGATGGCCTGTTACCCTGGTGTCCTCGCAGAGCACGGCATCCGCCCCGCCGAGCACCGCGAGAGCCCGGGGCGAGAGGTCGCCGAGATTGCCGATCGGCGTCGCCACCAGGGAAAGCCCGTCAGGGACTTCCCGGTTCGTCGCCCGCTCTGGAGGGTCACCGCTTGCCAAGTCGTTCCGTCCCCCAGCCGCAAGACCGCCCCGCGGCAGCCACGCCGGCGCCGCGCCGCCTGTTCGGCGGGATCGCCATCGCCGCCCTTCTGGGCATGGCCGCCTGCGCGCCGCAACCCCCGCGTCCCTCCTTCGTCGGCATCGCCCCGCCGATCGGCGGCACCGCGCCCATGCAGGCTGCGCCCATCGGGCCGCAGCGCGCCGCCATGCTGCTGCCGCTGACCGGCCCGCAGGCGCCGCTCGGCCAGGCCATGCTGAATGCCGGCACCATGGCCCTGTTCGACGAGGCCCCCCAGGGCGTGGAGATCGCGCCGCGGGATACCGGTGGCACGCCGCAGGGCGCCGCCGCCGCCGCCCGCGCCGCCATCGCCGATGGCGCCCGCATCATCATCGGGCCGCTGACGAGCGCGGAGGCCGCCGCCGTCGCCGGCCCCGCCCAGGCCGCGGGCGTGCCGGTGCTCGCCTTCACGAACGACGCGCAGCGCGCGGGCAACGGGACCTGGGTGCTCGGCGTCACGCCGCAGCAGCAGGTCCGCCGCGTGGTGGCGGCCGCCGCGCAGCAGGGGGCGCAGCGCTTCGCGCTCGGCGCGCCGGACAGTGAATTCGGCCGGGCGCTCGCCACCGCGCTGCGCGGTGCCGTCGCCGAGCTCGGCCTGCCCGCGCCGAGCATCGCGCTGCATCCCGCCAATGCGGAACCCGCCATGGCCGCCTCCGGCGCCCGCGTCTCCGCGGCTCGGGCCGAAGCCGTGCTGATCGGCGAGGCCGGCGAGCGCGCCCGCCGCTTCGCCGCCGCCTGGGTGGCGGAAGCCGGGGAGAGCCCGCCCCGCCTGCTCGGCACCTCGCTCTGGCTGCAGGATGGCGTGGTGCGGACCGAGCCCGCCTTGGCCGGCGCCTGGTTCGCCGGCCCCGATGGCCGCGCCCGCGCGCGGTTCGAGGCCCGCTACCGCGACGCCTTCCGGGAAACCCCGCCCCGCGTCGCCGCCACCGCCTATGACGCCGCGGCCATCGCCACCCGCGCCCTGCGCCAGGGTGCCTCGCCGGCCCAGGTGACGGCGGTGGAGGGCTTCGCCGGCGCCGATGGTCCGGTGCGCCTGCTGCCGGAGGGCCAGACGCTGCGCGGCCTCGCCCTCTACGCCGTCTCCAGCGGCGCCGATCCGGTCCAGGTCGAGCCCGCCCCCCTGCCCGGCCAGCCCGGCAGCTGAATCCGGGCCGTGCCGGTCTCCACGGGTCGCGTCCTGGCCGCCGCCGCACTGATCGGCGGCGCGCCTTCGCTGTCCCTGGCGACCCTGATGGCCTTCGGCGCATTGGAGCCTGCGCCGGGCCTGGCCGCGCTCGGCGTCACGGGGCTTGCGGCCTTCGGTGTGGCGCGGCTCTGGCTCGGCAACCTCCGCCGGCTGACGGAGGCGCTGCGCCAGGCGGCGGATGACCACGGCCCGGTGCCGGCGCTGGAAGGCCCGCTGCTGCTGCCCTCGATCGCCGAGATCGGGGAGACGGCGCGGCGCCTGGCCCGGGCGCTCGCCTCCCAGGCGGAGCAGGTGGCCCGGCTGCGCCAGGCCGATGCCGCCATCATCGAACGCCTGCCCGACCCGCTGGTGGTGCTGGACGAGACGGGCGCAGCGCTGCGTGCCAATGGCGCGGCGCGGACCCTGTTCGGCAGCGGCCAAGGCGGCGCCCCTGGCGGCGACCTCGCCGCCCTGCTCCGCCACCCTGCCCTGGCGGAGGCCGTCGCCTCCGCCCGTGCCGCAGGGCTGCCGCAGCGCGCCGACATCGCGCTGCCCGTGCCGGTGATGCGGGAACTGACGGTGCATGCGGTGCCGCTCGATCCGCCGCTCTCGGATGGCGGGCGGCTGCTGCTCCTGCTGTCCGACCGCACGCGGGACCGCGCGGTGGAGCGGATGCGCGTCGATTTCGTGGCCAATGCCAGCCATGAGCTGCGCACGCCGCTCGCCAGCGTGATCGGCTTCATCGACACGCTGCGCGGGCCCGCGAAGGACGATCCGGAGGCGCAGGCGCGCTTCCTCGGCATCATGGCGGACCAGGCGGAGCGGATGCGGCGCCTGATCGACGACCTGCTCGGCCTGTCGCGGATCGAGGTGACGGAACACCAGCCCCCGACCGGCCGAGTGGACCTGGCAACGCTGGCGGCGGCGGAGGCGGAGGCGATGGCCCCCATCCTGGCACCCCGCGGCGCCACGGTGGCGCTGGCGCTGACACCAGGCACGGTGGCGGCGCCCGCCGATGCCGGGCAGATCGGCCAGGTGCTGCGCAACCTGCTGGAGAACGCGGCCCGCTATGGCCGTGAGGGCGGGACCATCCGCCTGTCGGTCGCGCCCGCGGAGCCCGGCACGCGTTGGCCGGCCCGGCCCGGCGTGGTGCTGACCGTGCAGGACGAAGGTCCCGGCATCCCCCGCCAGCACATCCCGCGGCTGACGGAGCGTTTCTACCGCGTCGATCGCGGCCGCGGCCGCAGCATCGGCGGCACGGGACTCGGCCTCGCCATCGTCAAGCACATCGTCAACCGCCACCGTGGCGTGCTGCTGATCGAGAGCGAGGAAGGGGTGGGGTCCACCTTCCGGGTATGGCTGCCGGCGGAGGGCTGATGCGCCGCCGCCGGCATGGCGCTCAGTTCAGGAGGAAGTCGCCGGCGCTCAGGCGCCCGCTTCCACTCACCTCGATTTCCATGTCGCTCAGTCCGTTGCCGTCGATGTCGAGCTGGACATACTGCACACCCGCCACGCCCTCGACGCGAAGCTGCGAATAACCCGTCACGGTAAAGCTTGCCGATCCCAGGAAGGCGGCGCCGTCGACGATCTCGATCAGGTCGATCTTGTCCACGCCCCGCTGGAAGTCGCGGATCCTGTCCGCGGCGCCGCGCACGGATTCCCGTTCGTGGCCATAGATGAAGACGTCGGCCCCTTCGCCACCCCAGAGCTGGTCCGCCCCGTTGCCGCCGAACAGGATGTCCGCGCCGCTCCCGCCGAAGATCGTATCGTCGCCGCCCTCGATGGTTTCCGAGACGTTGCGGTCGCCTGCCAGGATGTCGTCGCCGTCGTCACCATAGATCTTGTCGGCGCCGGTCCCGCCCAGGACCGTGTCGGCCGCGGCGCCGGCATGGATCCTGTCATCGCCATCGAAGCCGTTGATGACGTCCGCCCCACCGACGGTGGCGCCAACGCCGGTATCGCCGAGGAGATAGTCGTTGCCCTGAGCGCCGCTGAGGCTGTCCGCTCTCAGGCCGCCGAAAATCGTATCGTCTCCTTCGTCGCCCTCCATGAAATCATTGCCGTCCTCGCCATCCAGACGGTCGTTGCCGGCGCCGCCTTCCAGGAGTCGGCGCCGCTGCCGCCGAACATCGCATCGGCACCGGCGCCGCCGGAAAAGATGTCGTTGCCTGCTCCGCCGAACAGCCGATCGTCGCCATCATCGCCGAACAGGCGGTCCTCCCCGTCCTCGCCACGGATCGTGTCATTGCCAACGCCGCCGCGCAGAAGGTCGTTGCCGATGCCGCCGAACAGGAGGTCGCTGAATGCGCTGGCCTGGATCGAATCGTCGCCAGCCAGCCCGAAGAACTGCTGCGCAGCGGTGCCGCCGATAAGGGTATCAGCGGCGGTGGAGCCCACGCGCCGGGGAAGATTCGATGCCATGACGTCCCGTCCCGATGGTTGAAACTCATCCGAACGGTAAGGCGACATCGGAGAAAGAAAAGATACTTTCTTTCTGGTACTCTTTTATTGCGGAGATTTCATGATCTTCGGGCGCGTCGCCGCTTGGGGAAGCGCGGCCAATCCGGACAGCGCCCCCTGCCGCGCCATCCCACCCTGGCACGACACTCTTTTCGCTCGGCTTTGCTCGGCCAACGCGAATTCGCTGGACAACATTGCATACAATCGGCGAAATAGCCCTGCCTCACGCTTGCGTGATCGGCTCGCACGAACCCAGCCGGCCCCAGGCGTTAGCGCCTCAGGCCTTTCCAGGTCCGCCTCCCAGTCCACGGAGTTTCGCGTGATCCCTCACCAGCCCCCGCTCAAGCCCCTGTTCAAGTCCTTCTTCCTCGGCGGCTTCGAATGCTCGACCCACCGCAACATGTCCCGCCGCCGCCTCGACATGATCGCCGCGACGCGACACGACCTGCTGGCGCGGGAGGATTACGCGCAACTCGGCGAGCACGGCATCCGCGCGGCGCGGGACGGGGTGCGCTGGCACCTGATCGAGACCTCCCCCGGCCAGTATGACTGGTCCGCCGTGCTGCCCCTGCTGCGCGCCGCGGAGCAGTCCGGCACCCAGGTCATCTGGGATCTCTGCCACTACGGCTGGCCCGATGACCTCGACGTCTTCTCGCCGGCCTTCGTCGACCGCTTCGCCCGCTACGCGAGCGCCTTCGCCCGGCTGCACCGGGAGGAGACAGGGCGAGCCCCCTTCGTCTGCCCGGTGAACGAGATCAGCTTCCTCGCCTTTGCCGGCGGCGACATGGCGCGCTGTTCGCCTCATGAGACGGGCCGCGGGATGGATCTGAAGCGCAACCTGGCCCGCGCCGCCATCGCCGGCACGCGCGCGGTGCGCGATGCCACGCCGGGGGCGCGCTTCGCCGCCGTGGATCCCGTCATCAACATCGTCCCCCGCGAACCCGCCGAGGCCGAGGAAGTGGCGCGCCACAATGCCAGCCAATGGCAGGCCTGGGACATGCTGGCGGGGCGGGAGGAGCCAGAGCTCGGCGGGTCGGAGGACATCCTCGACGTCGTCGGCGTGAACTACTACTGGAACAACCAGTGGCTGCATCATGCGGAGCCGCTCAGCGTCTTCGACAGCGCCCGCTTCCGCCCCTTCCGCGACCTGCTGGCCGATACCGCCCGCCGCTACGCGCCGCGCGACATCTTCGTGGCGGAGACGAGCATCGAGGGCGCGCCGCGCGCCCCCTGGCTCCGCTACGTGGCGGAGGAGACGATGGCGGCGCGCCAGGCCGGGCTGCCCGTGCATGGTGTCTGCCTCTACCCCGTCATCTCCCATATGGGCTGGGACGAGGACCGCTATTGCCCGAACGGCCTCTTCGAGCTGACGCCCCGCCATGGGCGCCGGGAGGTGCACCGCCCGCTGGCGGAGGAGCTGGCGCGGCTGCAGGCCGCCTTCCGGACGCAGGGGGCGGAAGGACCACTCAGCGCCGTCGGCTGATCGATCGATCCGATAGACGGCATCGATGCGGGAGGGCGATTCCAGGCCGGAATCGCCCCCTTTCGCGTTTTCCTGGGCCTGCCGGCGAAGCCGAGCCTTGACCCGGGGCCGCGACATGGCATGTCCCGCGCATCATGGATCTCCCCACCCCTTCCCCGCCCGTCCCGACCGCCACCGGCGGCCGTCGCCGCGTGGCGGTGGTGCTGTTCAATCTCGGCGGGCCGGACGCGCCGGAAAGCATCCGCCCCTTCCTGGTGAACCTTTTCACCGACCCCGCCATCCTGCGGGTGCCGGGCTTCATCCGTCCCTGGCTGGGCCGCATCATCGCCTGGCGGCGCACCAAGCCGGCGACGGAGAACTACGCCATCCTCGGCGGCAAGTCGCCGCTGCGGGAGCTGACGGAGGAGCAGGCGGCGGCGCTCGAGGCGCAGCTGAACCAGGACGCCGGGCTGGAGGCGAAGTGCTTCGTCGCCATGCGCTACTGGCACCCGATGAGCGACGAGACGGCGCGCGCCGTGAAGGAATGGGCGCCGGACGAGGTGCTGCTGCTGCCGCTCTATCCGCAGTTCTCCACCACCACCACGGGCAGCAGCGCCATCGACTGGGCGCGGGCGGCGGCGCGGGCGAAGCTCGAGGCGCCGACCACGACGCTCTGCTGCTTCCACTCCCACCCCGGCTTCGCCGAGGCGACCGCCGCGCTGGTCCGCGGCGCCTGGGACAAGGCGCGGGCGGAACTCGACCCCGCCATCCCGCTCCGCGTGCTGTTCAGCGCCCATGGGCTGCCCGAAAGCATCGTGAAGGCGGGCGACCCCTACCAATGGCAGGTGGAGCAGACCGTCGCCGGCGTGGTGGAACGCCTCGGCCTGCCGGATCTCGACCACGTCGTCTGCTTCCAGTCCCGCGTCACGCCGCAGAAATGGATCGGCCCCTCCACGGAGGATGAGCTGGAGCGCGCGGGCCACGACAAGGTCGCGGTCCTGGTCGTGCCCATCGCCTTCACCTCCGAGCATTCGGAGACGCTGGTGGAGCTGGACGTGGAATACCGGGAGGAGGCCGAGAAGCTCGGCGTGCCCGGCTACTACCGGGCGCCCGCGCAGAATTCCGACCCCGCCTTCATCGGCGCGCTGGCCGACCTGGTGCGGCATGCCCGTGGGAGCGGGCGCAGCCTTTGTTCCTTCGCCGGCGCGCGGCAATGCCCGAAGCAGCACGGGGACTGCCCGCACGCCACGCTGGCCGCCGCCATGCAGCGCGCGAAGGAGCGTGCATGATGAAGCGCCCCGCGGCCGTGCTGTTCGATTGCGACGGCGTGCTGGCCGATACCGAGGCGATGCATAACCGCATCATCGCCGAGGAGATCAGCGCGCTGGGCTGGGAGATGACGCCCGAGGAGTGCGAGCGGCACTTCATGGGCCTGTCCTGGGAAGCGATCATCCCAAGGGTGCAGGCGCGGCTCGGCCCGGATTCGGTGCCGGGCGACTTCATCCAGGGCGTGGTGCGGCGCGTGCTGCGGGAACTGCATTCGGAAGTCGTGCCGGTTCCGGGCGTGCTGGCGGCACTCGAGGAAATCGTGGCCGCCGGCATCCCGGTGGCGGTGGCCAGCAACTCGTCGCGCCCCGAGCTCAACACCAAGCTGGCGGGGCTCGGACTCGCGGAGACCTTCCGCGGCCGATCCTTCACCTACAACGACGTGCCGAACCCCAAGCCGGCGCCCGACATGTATCGCGCCGCCGCCGCCGCCTGCGGGGTCGATCCGCATGATTGCGTGGTGGTGGAGGACAGCGTGACGGGCGCCCGCGCCGGCCGCGCCGCCGGCTGCCGCGTGCTGGGCTTCGCACATCCGACACCGGCCGCCGCGCTGCAGGCCGTGGGGGCCGAGACCTTCACCAGCATGGCGGAGCTGCCGAGGCTGCTGGGGCTGGAGACGGATCTGCGACCGGGCGGGCCGGGCTGACGCCCCGCGCAGGGGGCTGGTAGCCTGCCCCCTCCTGGGGGAGGACCGGTCCATGAAACTGGCAACGATTATCGGCGCGGCGCTGCTGGCGCTCGGCATCGGCGCGGCGGCGGCGCAGGAGTTTCCGTCCCGGCCCATCACGCTCATCGTCGGCTATCCGCCGGGCGGCAACACGGACCTGATGGCCCGCGCCCTGCAGCCCGAACTCTCCCGCGCGCTCGGCCAGACCGTCGTGGTGCAGAACCGCGGCGGCGCGGCGGGCACGATCGGCGCGGCGGAGGCGGCGCGGGCGCGGCCGGATGGGCTGACGCTGCTGTTCAGCCCGAACAACCCGATCACGGCCCAGCCGCACCAGGTGTCGCTGTCCTACACCCTCGACAGCTTCCGCTTCCTCTGCCTGGTCTATGACAACCCGCAGGTCGTCGTTCTCGGTCGCCAGGCGCCCTTCACCGACCTGGCCGGGATGGTCGCCTTCGGACGTTCGGCGCGGGAGGCGCTGATCTTCGGGTCCCCGGGGCAGGGCAGCACGCAGCACATCCTGACCGCCGCGCTGCTGAAGGCGCATGGGATCGAGGGGCTGCACGTGCCCTTCACCGGCGCCGGCCCGATGGCGCAGGCGGCGCTGGGCGGGCAGATCCACATGTTCATCGAAAGCGGCTCCATCCCCGCCGCCACCGGCCTGCCGGTGCTGGGCGTGCTGGCGCGCGACAGGCTGGCGGGCCTGCCGGCAGTGCCGACCCTGGCGGAGCTCGGCCAGCCGCTGGAAGGCAGTTCCCATGGCGGCATCCTGGCGCCGGCCGGCATTCCGGAGGCCGCCGCCGCGGTGCTGGAACGCGCCTGCGCCACGGCGGTCGGGGCGGAGAGCTTCCGCACGGCGGCGGAGCGGCTGAACGCCATCCCGTTGCACCTCAACGGCGCCGCCTTCCGGGAGCGCTTCGCGGCCGAGAGCGCGATGAACGCCACCGTGCTGCGGGACCTCGGCCTGGCGCGCGAGGGAACCCGATGACCTTCGACTTCCTGGCGCCTGCCTATGTCTGGATCAAGGCGCTGCACCTGATCTCGGTCATCGCCTGGATGGCGGGGCTGTTCTACCTGCCGCGACTCTACATCTACCACATGCAGGTGGCCCCGGAGGATGTGCGGTCCCAGACCTTCAAGGTGATGGAGCGGCGGTTGCTGAAGGCGATCATGAACCCCGCCATGATCGCCACCTGGATCTTCGGGCTGCTGCTGATCCTGACCCCTGGGGTGGTGGATTGGAAGGCGGGATGGTGGCACCTGAAATTCGCCTCGGTGCTGGCGATGTCCTGGTTCCACCACGACCTGGCGCAGGCGCGGAAGGCCTTCGAACGGGATGAGCGGCCGCGCACGGAACGCGGCTGGCGCATCATGAACGAGGTGCCGACGGTGCTGATGATCATCATCGTGCTCATGGTGATCGCGAAGCCGTTCTGATCGCGAGGCGGACGGGTTGCCACCGCGCGCAGTTCAAGATTGCTCGCTCACGATCTATTGTATACGCATTAGGGCTCCTGCTGGGGGAGGGGCCCATGGCTATGGAGACCGAGGCGACGTCGGGGGGCGGGGCGCTGCGGGAGACCTGGCGGCTGGCGCGCGGCTGGTATGTCGCCGCGCCCTGGACCGCCTGGGGGCTGACGGCGGTGGCGGTGGTGCTGACGCTGCTGCAGATCGCGCTGTCCTACGCCTTCAGCGACTGGCAACGCGACGCCTTCGATGCGTTGGAGAAGCGCGACGCCATGGCCTTCCAGGGCCAGCTCTGGTGGTTCGTGGCGCTGACGCTGCTCAGCATGGCGGTCGCCGTCGGGCGGCTCTGGGCACGGCAGGTGCTCGCCTTCCTGTGGCGGCGCTGGCTGGTGCTGAAGCTGCAAGGCGCGATGCTGCTGAACCACCGGCACTACCGGATGGAGATGGGGGAGGGGGGCGCCGACAACCCCGACCAGCGCATCGGCGAGAACACGCGCTGGGCCACCATCATGACCGTGGACCTGGTGCTGGGGCTGCTGCACAGCGTGGCGCTCTTCGCCTGCTTTGCCGGGCTGCTCTGGCACCTCTCCGGCACGCTGGAACTCGCCATCGGCGGGACGGTGATCGCTCTGCCGGGCAGCATGCTGATCGCGGCCGCGCTCTATTCCGGCGTGGGGGCGCTGGTGGTGTGGCGGGTCGGGCGGGCAATGCCGCGCATCCACCTCGACCGCAACCAGGCGGAGGCCGACCACCGCTTCGCGCTGCTGCGCATCCGGGAGCATAGCGAGGGTATCGCACTGATCCGGGGCGAGGCGGATGAGGAGAGGGGGCTGGCGCGGGCCTATCGCAAGGTCGAAGCCGCCATGCTGCGGCTGCTGCGCAGCGAAAGGCAGCTGATGTGGCTGGGGGCGGGCTACATGGCGGTGGCGGGCGTGCTGCCCCTGCTGCTGGGCGCGCCCCGCTTCTTCGCCGGCGCCATCACGCTCGGCGTGCTGATGCAGATGACGCAGGCCTTCGTGGAGGTGACGCGGGCGCTGTCCTGGTTCGTCGAGAACTGGCCGCGGCTGGCGGATTGGCGCGGGCATGTGGTGCGGGTGGTGGAACTGGAGCGGGCCTGCGAGGCCGCGGACGGGCGGGCCGATGCGCCGGGGATCGTCATCGGGCCGGGCGAGGCGCTGACGCTGACGGGCCTCAGCCTGGGCACGGCCTGCGGCCGCGCGCTGGTGGCGGAGGCCGCGATCACGCTGCGGCCGGGCGAACGCGTGCTGGTGACCGGGGAGAGCGGCAGCGGCAAGTCCACGCTGTTCCGCGCCATCGCCGGGATCTGGCCCTGGGGGCAGGGGGGTATCGCGGTGCCGGACCGGACAGCGACGCTGTTCATGCCGCAGCGACCCTATCTGCCGCTCGGCAGCCTGCGCGCCGCCCTCGCCTATCCCGCCGCGGCCGAGACCTTTCCGGCGGAGGCCGCCGCCGCGGCGCTGCGGCGCTGCCGTCTTGCCGCCCTTGTCCCGCAGCTGGAGGTGGTGGCGCGCTGGGACCGCGTGCTGTCGCTGGGGGAGCAGCAGCGCCTGGCCTTCGCAAGGCTCCTGCTCCACCGGCCGCGCTGGGTCTTCATGGATGAGGCGACCTCCGCGCTGGACGAGGCGAACCAGGCGGCCATGTTCGCCCTGTTCCAGGCGGAACTGGCCGGCGCGGCGCTGCTGTCCATCGGCCACCGGCCGGGGCTCGACCGCTATCACGATCGCGTGCTGGCGCTGCGGCCGGCGCCTGGCGGAGCGCGGCTGGAACGCGTGATGCCAGCCGTGAGCCTCTGGCCTGTCGAGGCCTTCCGGCGGGGTGCGGCGTAGGAGCGGGTCTCAGCATCGGCACGAAACCCCTTGAAAGTCGTGGCCCTGCTTCCATCTGCCGGTTGACGGCGGCGGTTCGCCTCCTTAGGGTCGAACCGCCTTCCGGCAATCGGTCGTGCGTCGCCCCCCTCTTCCTGGCGGTTCCCCGGTTCGGGTCCCAGGCAGCTGGTGCGGCGCCGCCGGTCCCTCCCTCCCCAAGCTCCCTGGTCACCGCGACAAAGCCCGAGAACGGGGCGCGCGGCGGGCAAAAAGGGCTTGGCGGCAACGGCCTTCCCGCTCGCGCCGCCCACCCGCTCCGCTCTGCCAGGGTCCGCCCGATCTCCCTTTCCGCGGGACGCGTCCGCCCATGCATCTTTCCGAACTGAAGGCCAAGTCACCGGCCGATCTGCTTGGCTTCGCCGAGTCGCTCCAGATCGAGAACGCATCCAGCCTGCGCAAGCAGGACATGATGTTCGCGATCCTGAAGACGCTGGCGGAGAACGAGCAGGCCATCTACGGCGATGGCACGCTGGAGATCCTGCCCGACGGCTTCGGCTTCCTGCGCAGCCCGCAGGCCAACTTCCTTCCCGGGCCGGACGACATCTACGTCTCCCCCGCCCAGGTCCGGCGCTTCGGCCTGCGGACCGGCGACACGGTGGAAGGCCAGATCCGGGCGCCGAAGGATGGGGAGCGCTACTTCGCCCTGCTCAAGGTCGACACCATCAATTTCGAGCCGCCCGAGGCGCTGCGGCACCGCATCAACTTCGACAACCTCACGCCGCTCTATCCGACGCGGCGCCTCAAGATGGAAAACCCGGACGCCGAGAGCGCGGCGAAGGGGCCGACCAAGGACTACACGCACCGGGTGATCGACTTGGTGGCGCCCATCGGCATGGGCCAGCGCGCACTGATCGTCGCGCCGCCGCGCACCGGCAAGACGGTGATGCTGCAGAACATCGCCAAGTCCATCACCGCCAACCACCCCGACGTCTTCCTCATCGTGCTGCTGATCGATGAGCGGCCAGAGGAAGTGACCGACATGGCCCGCACCGTGCGGGGCGAAGTCGTGGCCTCCACCTTCGACGAGCCGGCGACGCGCCACGTGCAGGTGACGGAGATGGTGCTGGAGAAGGCGAAGCGCCTGGTCGAGCACAAGCGGGACGTGGTGATCCTGCTCGACAGCATCACGCGCCTCGGCCGCGCCTACAACTCCGTCGTGCCGTCCTCGGGCAAGGTGCTGACGGGCGGTGTCGATGCCAACGCGCTGCAGCGGCCGAAGCGCTTCTTCGGCGCGGCGCGCAACATCGAGGAAGGCGGTTCGCTGACCATCATCGCCACCGCGCTGATCGATACCGGCAGCCGCATGGACGAGGTGATCTTCGAAGAGTTCAAGGGCACCGGCAACAGCGAGCTCATCCTGGACCGCAAGCTGTCGGACAAGCGCACCTTCCCGGCCATCGACATCACCAAGTCCGGCACCCGCAAGGAAGAGCTGCTGGTCGATCGCGGGACGCTGTCCAAGATGTGGGTGCTGCGCCGCATCCTGAACCCGATGGGGACGCAGGACGCGATGGAGTTCCTCCTGGACAAGCTGAAGTACAGCAAGACCAACCAGGACTTCTTCGACGCGATGAATACCTGAGGAGGCAGGGGCGCCACCTCAGGGCAGCGCCTCCATCATCCGCAGCGCCCGCCGCGCCTGGCGCGCGGCGGTCTCCTCATCCAGGTCCTGCAGCGCCTGGATGGCGCGCCCGACCGGGCGCAGCACGGCAGCGTGGCGCGCATGGCCAGCCTCCACCGCATCACGCAGCGCGTCATGAGCCGCGCCGAGAGCGGCTCCGGCGACGATGGCGCGGCGCATCGGGCGGTTGACGCCCCCGGCCGCGATATCGTCGGCACAGCGCGGACAGAGCACCGCAAGGGCGAAGCGGAGGCGTTCCTCCGCCCGCGCTACTGGGGCAGATGCTGCCGGTCTCGCGGCGACAGGCCACAGCCCAGCGGCCAGCAGGGCCCCCGCCAGAAGCCGCCGGCCCATGATCGCACCCCACCTGTGCCGCATCCGCCGCCCTCCATCACTGATGCGGCCGCAGCGCCTGGCTGATGCGAGCCGCGATGGCATGGCGCATGATAGCGCCTGAAGGACATCGAGACCCCCATGGACGACCTGCCGCCCCGCCAGACGACCGAGCCCGACCAGGCCGAGGCCGCGATGGCGCGCCTGTTGCGCGCCGCGACCTTTGCCGCGCGCGTCCATGCGACGCATCGCCGAAAGGGCTCCTCCGCCGAGCCCTATGTGAATCATGTGCTGGAGGTCGCGCAGATCCTGGCCGCGCATGGCGCGCCGGAGGAGGCGATCCTGGCAGGCCTGCTGCACGACACGGTGGAGGACAGCGACAGGGACCCCGAGCCCATCACGCATGAGCGGCTGGTGCTGGAGTTCGGCGCGCTCGTGGCCGGCGTCGTCGCCGAGGCGACGGATGACAAGTCCCTGCCGAAGGAGGTGCGGAAGGCGCTGCAGGTGAGGCAGGCCGCGAAGAAGACCGATGCGGCGAAGATGCTGAAGCTGGCGGACAAGATCTCCAACCTCCGCGCCATCGCGGCGAGCCCGCCGGCCGGGTGGGACCATGCGCGGCGGCTGGAATATGTGGGCTGGGCGGGAAGGGTGGCCGCGGGGCTGCGGGGCGTGAATCCGGCGCTCGACGCGCTGTTCGACGCGACCTATCGGGATGCCGTGGCCAGGCTGGCCCAGGAAGCGTGAGAGCAGGCATGAGCGTGAGTGGATTTCCCGGCGTCTTTGCGGTGGAGCAGGCGACACTGACGGCAGTGCCGGCGCCGCGGCTGATCTTCGACGGGCCCTTCGTGGTGCGCCGCTACCTCGGCGGCACGGGGCGGGCCAATGCGGCCTGCCCGATGGACCCTCGGCCCGATCCGGGGCTGGCGGGGCGGATCGACCGGATCGAGGCCTTCTATGCGCGGATGGGACAGGTCTGCCGCTTCCGCTCCACGCCGCTCGATCCCGAGGGGATGGTGCCGATGCTGGAGGCAAGGGGCTATCGCCGCCATGACGAGAGCCAGGTGATCGCGGGGCCGCTCGCCGGCTTCGCAAAGCCTGATCCAGCGGTGGAGATCCTGTCCGGGCCGGAGGAGCGCTGGATGGCGGTGGTGGCGACGGCGGAGCACCAGTCCCCCGCGCGACGGGCGGAGAAGGCGGGCATGGCCGAGTTGCTGGCCGTGCCGGCCGCCTGGGTGCTGCTGCATGAGGATGGCGTGCCGGCGGCGACGGCCTTCGTCACGGCCGATGGCCCGCTGGCGGGTCTGTTCGACCTCTCGGTCCGCCCTGAGTTCCGCCGCCGTGGCCTCGGCCAGCGCGTCATGGCGGCAGCCGGCGCCTGGGCCCAGGGGCAGGGTGCCCGCTGGGCCTATGCCCAGGTCGCCTGCACCAACAAGGCGTCGCTGACGCTCAACGCCGGCCTCGGTTTGGTGGAGCGCTACCGCTACGTCTATTACTTGAAGAACTGACGGCGGGGCCCGGGGGCCGCCACGGCCCCCGGCGGGGGTACGGGGGCAGCGCCCCCGTCTACCCCTTTTAAGGAAGCAGCACCGTGCTCCCGGTCGTCTTCCGCGCCTCGAGCGCCCGATGCGCGTCCGCCGCGTCCTTCAGCGCAAAGCTCTGGTTCACCCGGATCTTCACCGCCCCCTTGGCCACGACGTCGAACAGCGCCGCCGCATGGGCTTCGAGGTCTTCCCGCTTCGAGGTGTAGGTCGCGAGGGTCGGGCGCGTCAGGTAGAGCGAGCCCTTGGCGGCGAGGATGCCGATATCGGTGGTGACGGGGCCGGACGCATTGCCGTAGGACACCATCATTCCGTAGGGCGCCAGGCAGTCGAGCGAGGTCGTGAAGGTGTCGCGGCCGACGCTGTCATAGACCACGGGCAGCATGGCGCCGCCGGTGATCTCCTTCACCCGGGCGGGCAGGCTTTCGATGCCGACCACCACATGGTCCGCGCCATGGGCCTTGGCGAGTTCGGCCTTCTCCTCCGTGCTGACGGAGCCGATGACGGTGGCGCCGAGGTGCTTGGCCCATTGCGTCATGATGAGGCCGACGCCGCCGGCCGCGGCATGCACGAGGATGGTCTGGCCGGGCTGGACCTTGAAGGTGCGGGTCAGCAGGAAGCCCGCGGTCATGCCCTGCAGCATCATGGCGGCGGCCTGGTCGAAGCCGATCGCCTCCGGCACCTTCACCAGGCGGTCGGCCTTGATGGTGCGGGCTTCCGCATAGGCGCCGATGGGGGCGGTCGCGTAGGCCACGCGGTCACCGGGCGCGACGTTGGTCACGCCCTCGCCCACGGCTTCCACGATGCCGGAGGCTTCCATGCCGATGGTCGCCGGCAGGGAGGGCGCCTTGTAGAGGCCGGTCCGGAAATAGACGTCGATGTAGTTCAGGCCGACCGCCTTGTGGCGGACCAGGGCTTCGCCGGGCTTGGGCGAGGGGAGGGGCACTTCCTCCCAGACCATCTTCTCGGGGCCGCCATATTCGTGGACGCGGATGGCATGGTTCATCGGGGGGTCGTCCCTGCGGATGGGGGGAAGAGCTCGGCCTGGGGGCCTTGGGGCTTGGCGGCCGCGCGTCGCTCCAGGTCGAGCAGCGCGCGCTTGGTGGGCGCCCCGTCGCCACCGGAATAGCCACCGAGCCGTCCGGCCGCGGCGGTCACGCGATGACAGGGGATGACGATCGGTATCGGGTTGGCGCCGTTGGCTTGTCCGATGGCGCGGGCGGATGAACCGAGCAACTGGGCAAGGTCACCATAGGACCGCGTCTCGCCCGGGGGAATGGCGCGCAGCGCGGTCCAGACCCGCTGCTGGAAGGCGGAACCGAAGGGCGCGAGCGGCAGGTCGAAGGCCATCCGCTTGCCGTCGAAGTAGTCCTGCAGCTGGGCGATTGCTTCCTTCAGCAGGGGTGTAGCCTCCTGGTCGCGGCCGCGGCCCCAGTCGAGGGCCACGATCGCGCCCTCGTCTTCCGAAAGGGTCACCTCGCCAACAGGGGTCAGGCAGGAGAGTTGGGGCATCGCATCCGTCCAGGGCGCGCCATGCGCCACAATCCTGCCCCACTCGTCAAGCCGGGGGCCAGGTCGCGGCCCTGGCCGGGCTCGCATGGCGTCGCTACATGGCATGCGAAGCCAGCCCTTGCCGGGAGTTCTCCTGTGACCGATGCCCCTGTCGCCACTGCGCCGAACCCGGAGCAGGCTGATCCGCCACCCTATTTCACCGCCCATGTCTTCGTCTGCTGCAACCGCCGGCCGGACGGTCACAAGCGCGGGTCGTGCGCCGCGGCAGGCAGCGAGGCGCTGCGCGACTACATGAAGGTGCGCGCCAAGGAACTCGGCCTGAAGGGCGTACGCATCAATCAGGCCGGCTGCCTGGATCGCTGCGAGTTCGGTCCCACGCTGGTGATCTACCCCGAGGGCGTCTGGTACGCGCCGAAGACGCGGGAGGATGTGGATGCGATCCTGACGGCGCATCTCCAGCAGGGTGGCCGGGCACGGCACCTGATGCTGACCGAGCATGACGTGGTCCCCAAGGGGTGAGGCCCCTCTGTTTCACGTGAAACACTCGCGGCGCGCCAGGCGGTGCTGACGGATACCATCTTCGCCAAGGCGTCCGGCGCCGGGCAGGCGGCGGTGGCGGTACTGCGGCTGTCCGGGGCCGCGACGGCCTCCGTGGTCCGGCGGCTGGCGGGCCGGCTGCCGGAGCCGCGCCGCGCGAGCCTGAGACGGCTGCGCGACCCCGGGGATGGGGAGGTGCTGGACCAGGCGCTGCTGCTCTGGTTCCCCGGCCCGGCCAGTTACACGGGCGAGGATTCAGCCGAACTCCACCTGCATGGCGGCAGCGCGGTGGTGGTGGCGGTCGCGGAAGCGCTGGTCCGGCTCGGGTGCCGTCCGGCGGAACCCGGGGAGTTCACCCGACGCGCTTTCCTCCATGGCCGCATGGACCTGACCCAGGCGGAGGCCATCGCGGACCTCATCGCCGCCGAGACGGCGGCCCAGCGGCGCCAGGCGCTGCGCCAGGCGGATGGGGCGCTGGCGCGGCTCTATGGCGGATGGACCGAACGACTGACCCGGATCCTGGCCCAGCAGGAAGCGGCTATCGAGTTCGAGATGGACGACCTGCCGACCGATGTCGCCGATCGCGCCAGGGAGGCTGCGGCGGCGCTGGCCGCCGAGATCACCGCGCATCTGGCGGATGGGCGTAGGGGGGAACGGCTGCGCGACGGTCTCTCCATCGCCATCATCGGCGCGCCGAACGCCGGCAAGTCATCCCTGCTGAATGCCCTGGCGGGGCGGGAGGCGGCCATCGTCTCCCCCATCGCCGGCACGACGCGCGATGTGGTGGAATGCCGGCTGGTCCTGGCCGGGGTGCCGGCCGTGATCGCGGATACCGCCGGGCTGCGCGCCACGATCGACGCCATCGAGCAGGAGGGCGTGCGCCGCGCCATCAAGCGGGCGGAAGAGGCGGACCTGGTCATCGGCGCCTTTGCGGCGGATGCCGGGCCCGATGCCGAGACGCTGGCATTGCTGCGCGGGGCACCGGAGACGATCCTGGTCGCGACGAAATGCGACCTGGGTGCGCCGCCCGTGCTGGAAAGGTCAGCCACGATGATCGCCACCAGCGCCATCACGGGGGAGGGGCTGCCGGCATTGCGCGCCGCGCTGGAAGCGGCCGCCCTGCGCCAGGCTGGCCTCGGCGACGCCCCCTTCCTGACCCGCGCCCGACACCGCGCGGCGCTGGAGGAAGCGGCACAACAATTGGACCAGGCGAGATCGGCGCCGCTGCCGGAACTGGCGGCGGAGGGCTATCGCGCCGCCCTGCTCGCGATCGGCCGGGTCACGGGCCGTGTCGATGTCGAACGCATCCTGGATTCCATCTTCCGCGACTTCTGCATCGGCAAGTGAAGGCCCTATACCCCGGCGCATGATGGCGACGACGACGTATGACGTGGTGGTGGTGGGTGGTGGGCATGCCGGCTGCGAGGCTGCAGCGGCCGCTGCCCGCTGCGGCGCGCGCACCCTTCTCCTCACCCACCGCATCGAGACGGTCGGCGAGATGTCCTGCAACCCCGCCATCGGCGGCATCGGCAAGGGCCATTTGGTGCGGGAGATCGACGCGCTGGACGGGCTGATCGCCCGCGCCGCGGATGCCGCGGCGATCCACGCCAAGGTGCTCAACCGCAGCAAGGGCCCCGCCGTCCGCGGCCCGCGCATCCAGGCCGATCGCAAGCTCTACCGCGCGTCCATGCAGCGGCTGCTGGCGGAGACGCCCAACCTGACGCTGTGTGGCGACGCCGCCGAGGATCTCGAACTGGACGCGACCGGCGCGGTCGCCGCCATCGTCACGGCCAGCGGCCTCCGCATCCCCTGTGGCGCCGTCGTCATCACCACCGGCACCTTCCTGCGTGGCGAGATCCATCTGGGCGAGGAACGCTTCCCCGCCGGGCGCGTCGGAGAGGCGCCGGCCATCGGCCTGGCCCGGACCCTGGAGCGCCTCGGCCTGCCGCTCGCCCGGCTGAAGACCGGCACGCCGCCCCGGCTCGACGGGCGCACCATCGACTGGGAAGCGCTGGAACCCCAGCCCGGCGACGACCCGCCGGAGCCCATGTCCTGGCTGACCGAGCGCATCACCAACCCGCAGGTGATGTGCCGCATCACCTGGACCGGCGCCGCGACCCATGCCGTGATCCGGGAGAACCTGCACCGCTCCGCCGTCTATTCCGGCCAGATCCAGGGGGTCGGCCCGCGCTACTGCCCCTCCATCGAGGACAAGATCGTCCGCTTCGCCGACCGGGAGCGGCATCAGATCTTCCTGGAGCCCGAGGGGCTCGACGACGATACGGTCTACCCGAACGGCATCTCGACCAGCCTGCCGGAAGGCGTCCAGGCCGCGATCATCACCTCGATCCCGGGGCTGGAGCGCGCGCGTATCCTCCGGCCGGGCTACGCCATCGAATACGACCATGTCGACCCGCGCGCCCTGCACCGGACGCTGGAAGTGCGGACCACGCGAGGCCTGTTCCTCGCCGGCCAGATCAACGGCACGACCGGTTACGAGGAAGCGGCCGCGCAGGGGCTGATGGCCGGGCTGAACGCCGCCCAGCGCGCCGGCGGCGAGACGCCGGACCGCGTCCTCGGCCGCGGGGAGGCCTATATCGGCGTGCTGGTGGATGACCTGGTGACCCAGGGCGTGACGGAGCCCTACCGGATGCTCACCGCCCGGTCGGAGCATCGCCTCAGCCTGCGCGCGGACAATGCCGGGCTTCGACTGACCGATCGCGGCATCGAATGGGGCTGCGTCGGCGCCGAACGCGCGACGCGTCACGCGCGGTTCGCCGGCGATGTCGCCGACGCCCTGGGCCGCGCGGCGGAAGACCTGGCAACCCCCAACGCCCTGGCTGCCGCGGGCATCCCGATCCGCCAGGATGGCCGCCGCCGGACGGTGCTGGAGGTGCTGGCCCTGCCGGACACCACGGCCGCCATGGCGGCCAGCGCCTTCCCCTGGCTCGCCACCCTGCCCCCCGCCATTGCGGTGCAGGTGGAAGCCGAAGCCTTCTACGCCCCCTACCTCCGCAAGCAGGAAGCGGAGCGCCGCATGCTGGCACGCGAGGAGCGGCTGGCGATCCCGGACGACCTCGACTTCAAGGCCATCCCGGGGCTCTCGACGGAAATGCAGCAGCGCCTGCTGCGCGCACGGCCGGACAGCCTGGGCAGCGCGGGCCGTGTGCCGGGCGTGACGCCGGCCGCCATCGCCGCACTGGCCGTCCATCTTCGACGGATCGCCGTCCAGGCGGTATAGGGGTGTTTCACGTGAAACAGTCGCCCCCGCCGACCCTGTCGCGCCTCCCCGAACGCGCGCCGCCCGATGCGGCGCAGCTGGCGATGCTCGACGCCTATCTGGACCTGCTGATCCGCTGGAACAGTCGCATCAACCTGGTGGCGGATGCGGCGCCCGACGTGCTGCGCCAGCGCCATATCCTGGATTGCCTGCAACTGGCCGCCCTGGTCCCACCAGGCAGCGAGCCCATCGCCGATCTCGGGGCTGGCGCCGGCTTGCCGGGCCTCGTCCTCGCCATCGCCACCGGCCGCCCGACCCATCTGGTGGAATCCGACCGTCGCAAGGCGGCCTTCCTGACCGAAGCGGCAGCCCGACTCGACCTGAAGGGCGTAAAGGTGCACCCGACCCGTATCGAGGACGCGACCCTGCCGCCCATCGCCATCGTCACCGCCCGCGCCCTGGCGCCGCTGGATCGCCTGCTGCCGCATGCCGCCCGGCTGCTGGAGACGGGTGGCATCGCGATCTTCCCCAAGGGTCGCACGGCAGAGGCCGAGCTCGCCGCAACCCGCCCCGCCTGGACCTGCCAGGTGGAACGCTTCGCCAGCCAGACCGACAGGGAGGCGACCATCTTCCGCCTGAGCGATATCCGACATGCCAGCCCGGAAGCCTGACCACCGCCCGCGCATCCTGGCCTTCGCCAACCAGAAGGGCGGCGTCGGCAAGACGACGACGGCGATCAACCTCGCCGCCGTGCTCGCCGCCAGCCACAAGGTCGCGCTGCTCGACCTTGACCCGCAGGGCAATGCCTCGACAGGCCTCGGCATCGGCCGCCAGGACCGCGCCGCCGGCACCTACGCCCTGCTGGCCGAAGGACGCCCGCTTGGCGACCTGCTGCGCCCGACGCCGGTGCCCAACCTCACCATCCTCCCCGCCGACCCCGACCTCGCCGGTGCCGAGATCGAACTGGTGGGGCTGGAGGCGCGCGAGCGGCGCCTCGCCCAATGTTTCGCCGAGGCGGCGGAGACGCTCGCCGGCTACGACTACGTCTTCCTGGACTGCCCGCCCTCCCTCGGCCTCATCACGCTGAATGCCCTGGTTGCCGCGGATGGCGTGCTGGTGCCGCTGCAGACGGAGTTCTTCGCGCTGGAAGGCATCAGCCAGATCACCCGCACCATCGACCGGGTGCGCCGCGCGCTGAACAGCCGCCTGACGCTGGAAGGCATCGTGCTGACCATGGCCGACCGCCGGAACAACCTGTCCGAGCTGGTGGCCAGCGATGTCCGCGGCTTCTTCAAGGACAAGGTGTTCGAGACGGTGATCCCCCGCAATGTCCGCGTCAGCGAGGCCCCTTCCCACGGCCTGCCGGTCCTGCTCTACGACTTCCGCTCGCCCGGCGCACAGGCCTACGTGAAGCTGGGCGCTGAATTCCTGAAGCGCGAACGGGCGCGGAGCCGGCCATGAGCAGCACGACACGCAAGCCGACCTCCCGCCTGGGCCGCGGTCTTTCCGCCCTGATCCCGGATGCGCCGGCGCCCGCTCCGGGCGAGGCGCTGCGCCAGGTCCCGATCGAATCCCTGGAGCCCGGCCCCTTCCAGCCAAGGGGGATCATGGACAGCACCAGCCTGGAGGAGCTTGCGACCTCCATCCGGGAACACGGCATCCTGCAGCCCATCCTGGTTCGCCCGAAGCCGGACCATCCCGGTGCCTACGAGATCGTCGGCGGCGAACGCCGCTGGCGCGCCGCCCAGGTCGCCCAGCTCCACGAAGTTCCCGTTGTCGTCCGCGATCTCGGCGACCGGGAGGCGATGGCGGCCGGCCTGGTCGAGAACCTGCAGCGTCAGGACCTGAACGCGGTGGAGGAGGCGGAGGGCTACAAGCGCCTCGTGGAAGAGTTCGGCCTGACGCAGGAGAGCCTCGGCCAATCCGTCGGCAAGAGCCGCAGCCACGTCGCCAATACGCTGCGCCTGCTCGGCCTGCCGCAGCAGGTGCGGGACCTCGTCCGGCAGGGCAGCCTCTCCGCCGGCCATGCCCGCGCCCTGATCGGCGCCGCGGATCCCGTCAAGCTCGCGGCCCAGGTCGTGGTGCGCGGCCTCAACGTCCGCCAGACCGAGGCGCTCGTCGCCGCCAGGCCGCGTCCGATCGGGCCGCGCGAGAAGGCCGAGGATCGGGAGACGCGGGCGCTGGAGCGGGACCTGACGGAGAAGCTCGGCCTGCAGGTCGTGGTGAAGCACCAGGGCAAGGCGGGCGAGGTGACGATCCGCTACAAGGATCTCGACCAGCTCGACGGCATCGTCCGCCTGCTGTCGGGCGGCTGATCCTCAGCGCCGGTTGAAGCCGGCCGCCTGCCGGGCGATCGCGGCGATGGCGGCGCGCGCGATGACCAGGTCGGAATCCCGGAAGGCCGTCGTCTTGGTGCGCTTCTCCGCCTCCAGCAGCGCCGCGCCCTGGGCCTCCAGCGCCGCCACCGGCCAGTTGCGCAGCGCCCGGTCGAAGGCGGGCTTGTGGCGGAAGAAGACGGGAGGGCGCAGCACGCCGGAATCGCCCCCCGCCACCGCCGCCTCGTGCAGTCGCTGCATGTGCCGCAGCGTCGCCCGCACCACCATCACGGGGTTCGCGCCTTCGGCGAAGGCGGCATCCAGGGCGCGGTCCGCCGCCAGGGCGTCGCCGGCGGTGGCCGCCATCAGCGCCTCGTCCAGATCCATCGCCGCGCCCTCGGCCACGCAGGCCATGGCCGCTTCCTCGTCCACCCGGCCGCCCTCGCCGACATAGAGCGCAAGGACCTCCACCGCCCGGCGCAGCATCATCCGATCCTCGCCCAGCCGTGCCGCGAGCCAGGACACGGCCGAGCCATCGGCCTGCACGCCCTGTTCCTTCAACAGCCGGGCGATGGTGCCGGCCAGTGCCTCATCCCGCTCCCGATAGCAGGGGATGGCCGCGACATCCGGCGCCGCCTCGGCCAGCGCGCGGAGCTTGGAGCGGGACTGCAACTCGCCCGCCTCCATCACCACCAGCGCCTCGGCGCGCGTCGCCAGCATGTCCTTCAGCGCATTGGCGTGCGCATCGGTGGCATCCCGCAGGCGCACCACGCGGCGCCCTCCCGTCATCGCCAGTGCGGAGGCCTCGCCCGCCAGCACCCCGGCCCGTGCCGCCTCCTCCCGCGTCAGGTCAGCCAGGCGGAAGGGGTCATCCATGGCCCCGCCGAGCACCGACCGGACCAGCCCCTCCGCCCGTTCCCGCACCAGGCCTGAATCCTCGCCGAACAGCAGCACGGCTCGCAGGGCGCCGGGCTCCGCCAGCACGGCCTGGGCGCGACGCGCATCGATCTTGGCCATGACGCCCGCCGCCCCGCCTCAACGCGAACCCGGTGGCAGCCCCAGCAAGCCCGGCGACGCCGGATCGGTCAGCCCCTGCGGGATGGCGTCAATGGGCGCCTGGGGCAGGGTGGCCGGCCCCTCGATGGGCGCAACGGCGCCGCCTTCGGCCCGCCGGCGGAACTCCACCGCGATCCGCGTCACGATCTGCTCCGCGAGCGTCGCGGCCAGCCGCTGTTCCGTCGCTTCCCGGCTGCTGTCGGCGGCGAAGAACTGGTTGACCGGGATGTTGAAGGCCTCGATCGCGCGTTCCTGGCCCGACATGATGCCCTCCGGCGGCGGCCCGAGCCGCACCAGCACCCAATTCGCCGTGGCGATATAGCGGATGCGGGTTGCCGTGCCGTCGATCTGCACGCCGACCCCCTCGGCCGAGACACCGGGCCCAACGCGCAATTCATGGACCGCCTGCCGCGGGCCGCCGATGCCGGTCCCCAGGCGCTGCACCAGGCCCCTGCGCATCAACTGGCCGAAGCGCTCGTTGATCGGGGCGACCCGGATCGAGAGCAGCTGGTCCCGCAGCGCGGGCTCCCCCGCCGCCACGGCCGCCGCGCCATTGCTGCCGTAGAGCGGCCTGAACCCGCACCCCGACAGCAGGCCGGCCGCCGCCAGCAGGGCGGCGCGACGCCCGAAGCGCGTCACGTCCTCAGACAACGAAATTGACGACCCGTCCGGGGACATGGATGCGCTTCCTGACCGGCTTGCCTGCGAAGGCACGCTGCACGTTCTCCTCCGCCTCGGCCAGGGCGAAAATCTCCGCCTCGGAGGCCCCGGCCGCGACCTCGATCGTGGCCCGCAGCTTGCCCAGCACCTGCACGGCCAGCGTCACCGTCTCCGCCTTCAGCAGCGCGGGATCGGCTTCCGGCCAGGGCATCTGCGCCACCAGGCTCTCCCGGCCCGGATCCAGCAGGCTGAACAGCTCCTCCGCCAGATGCGGCATCATGGGCGCGGAGAGGCGCGCCAGCATCTCCAGCGCCTCTCGCCGCGCCGCACCCATGCCCTCGGCGGCGGCCTGCGCCTCGGCCTCGCCGATCGCATTGGCGAATTCATGGATGCGGGCGACGGCGACGTTGAAGGCGAAGCTCTCCAGCGCCTCCGTCACCGCGGCGATGGTGCGGTGGGTCGCCTGCCGCAGCTTCCGCGCGGCGCCGGTCGCCTCGCCTGCCGGCGTCCCGGCGGGGGGCAGGGCCGGCAGGGCGTTGCTGGCCAGGCGGAACAGGCGCTGGGTGAAGCGGAAGGCGCCGGCCACGCCGGATTCCGTCCATTCCATGTCCCGCTCCGGCGGGTTGTCCGCCAGGATGAACCAGCGCGCAGTATCGGCCCCGTATTTCGCGATGATCGCGCCGGGGTCGATGGTGTTGCGCTTGGACTTGGACATGGCCTCGATGCGGCCGATGGTCACCGCCTCGTTCGTGCCCTTCACCGTCGCCGTGCGGCTGCCATCGGCGGCGGTGCCGAACTCCACCTCCTCCGGATAGAGCCAGCGGCCATCGGCGCCCTTGTAGCTCTCATGCTGCACCATGCCCTGGGTGAAGAGCCCCGCGAAGGGCTCCGCCACCGCCAGGTGACCCGTGGCCTGCATCGCGCGGGTGAAGAAGCGGCTGTAGAGCAGGTGCAGGATCGCGTGCTCGATGCCGCCGATATACTGGTCCACCGGCAGCCAGGCATCCACCGCCTCCCGCGTCACCGGCGGCTCCGCCTGCGGGCTGCAGAAGCGGGCGAAGTACCAGGAACTGTCGACGAAGGTGTCGCAGGTATCGGTCTCACGCCGCGCCGGCTTGCCGCAGGACGGGCAGGCGACATGCTTCCAGCTGGGGTGGTGGTCGAGCGGATTACCGGGCTTCGAGAAGTCGACGTCATCGGGCAGCACGACCGGCAGCTGGTCCTGCGGCACGGGCAGCGCGCCGCAATCGTCGCAATGGATGACCGGGATCGGGCAGCCCCAGTAGCGCTGGCGGCTGACACCCCAGTCCCGCAGGCGCCAGTTCACGACGCCGGTGCCGGTGCCGAGGCCCTCCAGCCGGTCGATCACCGCCCGCTTGGCCGCAGGCACCGCGAGGCCGTCCAGGAAATCGGAATTGTAGATGGTGCCGTCGTCGGTATAGGCGACGTCGCCGACCGCGAAGCTGGCCGGATCGGCGCCCGGCGGCAGCACCACAGGGGTCACGGAAAGCCCGTATTTCCGGGCGAAGTCGAGGTCCCGCTGGTCATGCGCCGGGCAGCCGAAGATGGCGCCGGTGCCGTATTCCATCAGCACGAAATTGGCGATCCAGACGGGGTATTCGCGCCCGTTGAAGGGGTGCTTCACCCGGAAGCCGCTGTCGAAGCCGCGCTTCTCCGCCTGCTCGATCGCGGCCTCGCTCGTGCCCATGCGGCGGCATTCCGCCACGAACTCGGCGGCCGCCGGATTGGACGCGGCCGCCGCGGCCGCCAGCGGGTGTTCCGCGGCGACGGCCAGGAAGGACATGCCGAACAGCGTATCCGGCCGGGTGGTGAAGACCTCCACCTCCTCGGTCCCGTCCACCGGCTGCGCCAGCTTGAAGCGCACCCGCGCGCCCTCGCTGCGGCCGATCCAGTTGGACTGCATCAGCTTCACGCGTTCCGGCCAGCGATCCAGGCCGCCCAGCGCCTCCAGCAGGTCGGGCGCATACTTGGTGATGCTCAGGAACCACTGGCTGAGCTTCTTCTTCTCGACCAGCGCGCCCGACCGCCAACCACGGCCGTCGATGACCTGCTCATTCGCCAGCACGGTGCCGTCCACCGGGTCCCAGTTGACCCAGCTCTCCTTCCGCTCGACCAGCCCGGCCTTCCAGAAATCCAGGAACAGCTTCTGCTGCTGGCCGTAATAGGCGACGTCGCAGGTGGCGAATTCGCGGGACCAGTCCAGCGACAGGCCCATGCGCTTCAGCTCGGCGCGCATGTTGGCGATGTTGGCGTAGGTCCATTGGCCCGGATGGATGCCGCGTTCCCGCGCCGCATTCTCCGCCGGCAGGCCGAAGGCGTCCCAGCCCATGGGGTGCATCACCAGATGCCCGCGGGCCCGCTTGTAGCGCGCCACCACGTCGCCCAGCGTGTAGTTCCGGACGTGCCCCATATGGATCTTGCCCGACGGGTAGGGGAACATCTCCAGCACGTAGTACTTGCGGGCATCCGCGGGCGGCACATCGGGCACCGCGAAGACGCCGCGCTTCTCCCATTCCGCCTGCCAGCGGGGCTCGGCGGCGGCGAAGTCATGGCGCGCGGGAGGGGTCGGTGCGATCTCGTTCATCGTGCTGCGCTGCGTCGGTCTGCTGGGAGCCGCAGGCATAGAACCCCCGCGCGCCGCTGGAAAGGGCGCGGGGCCGGATGAAGCGAGGGGGACCGGGGCGGGGCCGCCCCGGCCCGATCAGCAGGTAGCGTTCAGCGGGCGGCGGCGGTGGCCTGGGAGCGCAGCTCGCGCGCCCGGCTCAGCACCTGGTCCTCAAGCTCCGAGGCCGTGCCGGCGGAGACGGGAACATCCACCCAGGCATTCCCGCGCAGTTCCTGGCGGAAGATGGCGATGCGCACGCCATCGGAGCGCAGCTGCCGGCCGAGGATATAGGCCGTGGCACGGAAGCGTTCGCCGGTGGTGCCGGGCGGCGAATACCAGTCGGTGATCAGCACGCCGCCGAAGGGATCGGCGGAGGCCAGCGGCATGAAGGACAGCGTGTCCAGCGAGGCGCGCCAGAGAAAGGCGTTGACGCCGATGCCACTCTGCTCCCCGGCACCGCCGCCCCGCTGGCTGCCGCGGTCATTGCCGAAGATCAGGATGCCGTCCTCGCCCGTCAGCCGGCCACGGACGCGGGCGCGCCGGCTGTCATTGTTGTATTCGTCGATCTCGGGCACGCGCATGTTCTCGGACAGGGTGGAGCACCCCGCCAGGACGCTGGCGACGAGGCCGACCGACAAGATGTTCCGCAGGCGCCGCATGATCCAACCCCAAGGTCACGGGGGTACCGAAACCCCACGGCCACCTTCCTAGCCGCTTTGCAGGCCCGCGCAAACCAGCCGCGAGGACGCCCCCAAAAAGAAGGAGGGCGGCAGGTTGCCCTGCCGCCCTCCCCGAACAACCGATCCGGAAGGATCAGAAGGTCAGGCGCGTACCGATGATCACGATGTCGATGTCGCGGTTGCGGCCACCCGAGCCGTTGCCGGCAGCGGCCAGCGCCGTCGGGTTGGTCGCATTGTTCGCGATGTTGCGGTCCGTGATCGACGTGTAGTTGGCGAACACGTCCATGCCCGGGGCCAGCGTGTACACCGCGCCGAGGCCGTAGGCGGTCTGCTCGCGATCCGAGAGGCCCGGGCCGTTGTCGCGCGTGCCGTGGCTGTAGAAGGCGCCGACGGCGAAGGCACCCATCGTGTAGGTGGCGCCGAGCGTGTAGTTGCTGGACCCGCTCAGGCCGTCACGAATGGCCGCGCGGCCGAAGGACGCACCGGCATACTTGCCCCACACGTAGTGACCACCGAGGGTCAGGCCCGCGAAGGTCACGTTCAGGCCGGCCTGGTACGCGGTCGGGTCCTGCAGGCCCACGGTCGCGCCGTTGAACACGACGCCGTTCGTCGTCTGCGCGTCGCCGCGCATCGCGCTGATGGCGGCGGCCACGCCGACATTGCCGAAGGAGCCGCGGTAGCGCAGCGCACCGGAGATCTCGTTGCGGATCGTGCCCTGCGTCGGGTCACGCTGCAGGCCGGACGCGTTCGGGACGCTGAAGTGCTCGCCCTCGAAGCCGTTCGGCGCGTAGCTGACGCCGAAGTCGAAGCCGAAGAACTGCGGCGACATGTAGATGATCTTGGTGGCGTCGCTGCCGTCGTTGATCGTCGACAGGATGTAGCGCGTGCCATCGGCCGCCGGCGCGATGAACTCGTCCCAGCCAGCGGACTCGCCGAGGTTGGTCACGGACGGGGCGGAAACCTTGAGCTGGTCGGCCGCGCTGTCCTGGTCGCCGAACTGCAGGGTGCCGAGCGTCGGGCTGGAGACGAAGCCCCACATCTCGTCGGTGTCGACCACACCACCGTTGCCGGCGCCGCCGGTGTTGGTGACGTTGTCCATCTGCAGCTCGATCTCGGCGCCGTAGGTCAGGCCGTTCGCGGTCTTGCCGCGCACGATCACCGAGATCTCCATGTCAGCGCGGAAGTCGACCTTGTCGCGGTTCACGGTGCGGGCCGGCGCGGCGCCCACGGCCGGAACGGTCACGGCGTTGCGGTCCTGCGTGTCGGACACGTGGCCGCCGGTGAACTCGAAGTAGCCGCCGACGCGAACCGTCGGGGCCGTCTGCGCCTGAGCCACGTTGCTCAGCAGCGCAGCGCCGACCACCGCAGTGGTGCCCAGCAGAATCTTGCGCATAGTTAAACCTCCTCCTGCACCGGGTGGCCCCCGGCATGCGACGACCCGCCTGCCCCCCTCGGCAGGACGCCGCCACCAGAAGAAATCCCCCGATGGCAGTCAGGCCCGGGCGGACTATGGTCTGGCCCCATCCCCGGCGGCAACGGTCCAGCAACCAACCTCGCGACTTCCGCGAGACACTGTGGCGGCAGAGCCACAGCATGTTGCGCGACATTTCGCGGCGCGTGAGCAGGCCACGGCGTCATGAGACGTCGCTGGAGCGCGCAAATGCGCAGCTATCCGCCGCGCAGCGCGCCGATCGCGGCAAGGCCCGCCAGGCGGGCCCATGGCAGCCGCCCAGCCGTCCGGGCGCCAACCCCCCCCAGCGCCACCGCCGGTGCCGGCAGCCGCCGCGCCAGCGCGGCCCAGCGCAGCGGCCCGAGCGCCGGCGCGCCGGGATGGCTTTCCGTCGGAAAGGCCGGGGAGACGAAGCCAAGGTCCGGACGCAGCCGCCGCGCCCGCGCCAGTGCCGCCCGCCCATGCACCGCCATCGACAGCAGTGCCCAAGGCGCCCCGGCGCGCCTCGCCAACAGGAAGGGCAGCAGGCCACGCGCCGGGACCCGGTCCGGCAGGTGCAGCCCGGCCCGCGCCGCCAGCGCGGCCCGCCCGTCCCCGCCCACCAGCAGCACCAGGCCCCGCGCCCGCGCCAGCCGCGCCAGGCCCCGCAGCACGCGGCGCTTCGCCCCCCGCGCCAGCACGCCCTGGCCGCGTGGCAGAAGGGCCGCCGCCGGCCGGGGATCGGGCAACCTTGCCGGGTCGGACAGCAGCCACAGCCGCGGCAGCCGCCTTCCCCGCGCGATCGGCGGCTTGAGGCGCCGCGACCAGACCTCTAGCGTCCGCGCCATGAACGACCCCTCGAACACCCTCGCCCCCATCGCCGCCAACCTGGCGCGGGTGCGCGACAGCATCGCGGAAGCCTGCCTGCGCGCCAACCGCGATCCGGCCTCCGTCACCCTGGTCGCCGTCTCCAAGACCAACCCGCAGGAAGCCGTGCTGGCCGCCCTCGCCGCCGCCCAGACCGTGTTCGGGGAGAACCGGGTGCAGGAGGCGCAGCAGAAATTCCCGGGCTTGCGCCCCGACCACCCGCAGCTTCGCCTTCACCTCATCGGCGCGCTGCAGACCAACAAGGCACGGGATGCGGTGCGCGTGGCCGATGTGATCGAGAGCCTGGACCGCCCGAAACTTGCCACCGCCATCGCCGAGGCCATGGCGAAGGAAGGCCGCCGCCCCGGCCTGCTGGTGCAGGTCAATATCGGCGACGAACCCCAGAAGGCCGGCGTGCCGACCGCGGAGGCCGATGCCTTCATCCGCGCCTGCCTCGATGACCACGGCCTGCCGGTGGAGGGGCTGATGTGCATCCCGCCGGTGGAGGGCGACCCCCGCCCCCATTTCGCCGCGCTGCGGGAGATGGCGGCGCGCCATGGCCTCAAGACCCTCTCGATGGGCATGTCCGGCGACTACCAGGCCGCCATCGCGGAAGGCGCCACCCATGTCCGGATCGGCACCGCCATCTTCGGCCATCGCCGCCCCGCGGCGTGAGGCCATATGGCCCTATCCGGCTTGACGCCGCGCGCCCACCCGGCACAACCACGCCCCATCACACGAGCGATACAGCCAATGACCCGCGTCTTCTCCGGCATCCAGCCCTCGGGCGTCCCGACCCTCGGCAACTACCTCGGCGCCATCCGCAACTGGGTGCCGATGCAGGACACGCATGAGAGCATCTTCTGCGTCGTCGACCTGCATGCCATCACCGTCTGGCAGGACCCGAAGGAACTGGCGCGGCAGACGCGGGAGATGGCGGCGGCGCTGATCGCCTGTGGGCTCGACCCGAAGCGCTGCACGCTGTTCATCCAGTCGCACGTCCACGCCCACACGCGCCTCGCCTGGATCTTCAACTGCGTGGCCCGCCTCGGCTGGCTGAACCGCATGACCCAGTTCAAGGACAAGGCCGGCAAGGACCGGGAGGCCGCGTCCTCCGGCCTCTACGTCTATCCGAACCTCATGGCGGCCGACATCCTGACCTACCACGCGACCATGGTCCCGGTGGGCGACGACCAGCGCCAGCACCTGGAACTGGCCAACGACATCGCCGAGAAATTCAACCACGATTACGGCGTGGATTTCTTCCCGCGGATCGAGCCGCTGATCCAGGGCGTCGCCGCCCGCGTCATGTCGCTGCGCGACGGCACGAAGAAGATGTCGAAGTCGGATCCCTCCGACCAGTCGCGCATCAACCTGACCGACGACCACGACGCCATCGCGCTGAAGATCCGCCGCGCCAAGACGGACCCGGAACCGCTGCCCGACCATGTCTCGGGGCTCGAGGCGCGGCCGGAGGCCCGCAACCTGGTCGGCATCCTCGCCGCCATCACCGGCACCATGCCGGAGAACGTGCTGCGGGAGCATGGCGGCAAGGGCTTCGGCGCCTTCAAGGAGGTGCTGGTGGAGGCGCTGGTCGGGCACCTGACGCCGATCCAGCGGGAGATCACGCGCCTGCTGGACGATCCCGCCGCGCTCGACGCGCAGCTGCGGCTCGGCGCCGACCGGGCGGAGGCGATCGCCGCCCCGATCTGCGCGCGGGCGGAGGGAATCGTGGGCTTCCTGCCTCGACGTTAGACCAACGGCCCTTTCGCGTAACCGCTCCAGGGCCCCTCAGACGCCGGCGGAAACCTCCGGTTTCCTTGGCTTCGCCGCATAGGCGGCGGCGCCCATTCGGGCGCTCGGACCGGTCAACAGACCGGTCCGCTGTCATCAGTTGCCTACGGGAGGCTTGCCGAGCGCAGCAGCCTCCCGCCCCTCCGCGATCTTCTGCGCGGCCTCCTCCTCGTCATCCTCATCCGCCTCGGGGATCTCGGCCTCCGCCACCGCGGTGGCGTCGTGGCAGAGGGTGATGCAGATGGCGAAGTGGTCCGACCCGTAATAGGGCAGCACCCGCAGCCCCGCGACGCGGAAGCGGGCATCGTGGAAGACGTGGTCCAGCGGCCAGCGGGCGAACCAGTGCTCCGCATGGAAGGTGGGGTAGAGCCCGCGCCCGACGCGCGGGTCCAGCAGCCCGCTCAGGCGCTGGAACAGCCGCGTGGTGTGGGACCAGGCGACGTCGTTGAGGTCGCCGCAGACGATGGTCGGCCGCGGATTGCCCGCGACCTCCTTCGCCACCAGCAGCAGCTCCGCATCCCGTTCCGCCACGTCATTGCCGATCTGCGGCGGCTCCGGATGCAGGCAATGCAGGTCCACGAGGCGCCCGGAGCGCAGCCGGACCCGCGCGAAGATGGAGGGGATGTCCTTCGTCACCCTCTCCCGCACCACCGCGTCCCGCAACCGGAGGCGGGAGAAGAGGTGGATGCCATAGGTGTTCTCCAGCGGGTGCAGTACGGCGAAGGGATGGGTCTCCAGCAGCGGGCGCAGCTGGGTCTCCCACCAGGCATTCGTCTCCAGGGTCAGGATCAGGTCCGGATCGACGCGGCGGATCAGCGCCAGAAGGTCGGGGGCGCGCCGGTTCTCCTGCAGCACATTGGCCACCAGGATGGTGAGGCAGTCCTTGGCCTCGGGGTGCCGGACGCCCGGCACCTGCTTCCGGTGCAGGATGGTGTAGGGCCAGATGCGGAAGACCTGCCAGACGAAGCAGGCCAGCGTCGCGATGCGCAGCACCCCTTCCGCACCGCCCCAGGGCAGAACCACGGCCTGGAAGGACGCCATCACGATCAGCCCGGCCGCGAGTTGCAGGCGCGGATAGTCCCACAGCCGGATCCACCACCAGGGCCGCTTCGACAGCGGCAGCAGGGTGAGCCCCACCAGCAGCAGCGACACCGTCCACACCAGGATCGCGGGCAATGCCGCCCAGCCCACCGTCATCAGCCCTGCCTGTTCCTGCCGCGCTCGTCCCGTAGCGCCGGAATGCGGCGGCATGGCGGGGGCGGCGACCCTCAATACGCCAAGCGCACGAAAAGTTTCCCGCGGCAGCGGGCCGCTACAGCATCCGGCCCAGCAGGAACAGCCAGACCGGCAGGGTCAGCAGCGACAGGGCGTGCTCGCTGGTGGTGATGGCGGCCATCAGCGGCGCATCGCCGCCCATGGCGCGGGCCATGACGTAGCTCGTGGCCGCGGTCGGCAGCGCCATGAACAGCACGGCGATCACCGTCGGCATGGGGCCGATGCCCATGGCGGCGCAGAACAGCCAGGTGACCGCCGGCATCACCACCAGCTTGAGCGCCGCCGTCGCCGCCTGGGTCAGCGGCCGGGAGGTCAGCCCCTGCGGCGTCAGCGCCGCGCCGACGCAGAGCAGGCCGAGCGCCACCGAGGCCTGGCCCAGATTCCGCACCATCGGCCCGATACCCGGCGGCATGCCGCCCAGGGCGGACAGCAGAAAACCCGCCAGCACCGCGATGATCAGCGGGTTGGCGAAGACCTGCCGCAGCATGCGCCAGGGCCGCACCCGCCCCTCCGCCCCCCAGGCGAAGGCGATGGTGGAGATGGCCTGCACCACCGGCACGATCAGCCCCGTCGCCACCGCCGCCAGCGCGAGCCCCGCCTGGCCCCAGACCGCGCCGGCGATGGCGAAGCCCATCAGGTTGTTGAAGCGGATGCCGCCCTGGAGAACGGAGGTCATGGCGGCATGACCCTCGCCCAGCAGCCGCGACAGCAGCACCGCCGTCACCGTCCCGAAGCCCAGCGCCCCCCAGATCGCCACCGCCATGCCGCCGACGGGCAGGTTGCCGAGATCGACGCCGGACAGCGCCGTCGCCACCAGGCAGGGCAGCAGCACCCAGAAGATCAGCCGCTCCATCCCCGCCCAGACCACGTCATTCGGCAGCAGGTGGCGCCGCAGCACGGCGCCCAGCGCCAGCAGCCCGAAGATGGGCAGGAACGCGTTCAACCACTGGGTCATCGGGGGAGGGGACCGGGCATGCCCCTGTTTCCCCGAAGCCTCAGCGCCGCGCCAGCGCCACGACGTAGAGGCAGGGCTGCGTGGCGGAGGGGTTTTCGTAGGCGCAATCCGCCGGCGGGCCGAGCGCCAGGCAATCCCCGGGCTCCAAGCGGTGCGTCACGCGCCCCTCATGGAACAGCAGCGTGCCCTCCAGCAGCCAGACGCATTGACCCCGGATCAGGGCATAGGATTCGGCGGGGTAGGGCACGCGCGCCAGCGGCGGCAGTTCCACCCGCACCAGTTCGGGATCCGCGCCGAGGGGCGAAAGCTGCCGGCGCAGATACCCCGTGCCCGGGTCCCGCCACCGCGCCTGGTCGGCCACCCGCGCCACCACGCCACCGGAAGGCGCCGCCTCCGCCCGCGCCAGCAGGCCGGAGAGCGTCAGGCCGAAGGGGCCGGAGAGGCGGCCGAGCAGCGCCGCCGTCGGGCTCGCCTCCGCCCGCTCCACCTTGCTGATCATGGCGCGGGAGACGCCGGACCGCGCGGCGAGCTCCGCGATCGACCAGCCCCGTGCCTCGCGCTCCAGCCGCAGCCGCTCCGCGAGGCGGCGCGCGGCGTCATCGGGTTGCTGCTCCGCAGCGGGGTCCGGTTGCTGCGCCGCAGCGGGATCGTCTTGCATGGTGGACATGCGTCCATCATAGTCACATCGGCAGCACGGAACCAGCCATGAACCGAGACGCCCTCCCCCCCATCCGTCGCCTCGATGCGACGGAGGCCGCCGCCCTGGCGCCGGTGCTGGCCGAGGTGCTGGTGGATTGCGTGGCGGGCGGTGCTTCCGTGAGTTTCATGCATCCGCTGGACCCCGGACGGGCGCTCGCCTTCTGGCAAGGCGTGGCGAAGGGCGTCGCGGCCGGGGATCGCGCGCTGTTCGTGGCGGAGGAGGGTGGCGCCGTGCTCGGCACGGTGCAGCTGCTGCTGGGCATGCCGGAGAACCAGCCGCATCGCGGCGAGATCGCCAAGATGCTGGTCCGCCGTGCCGCGCGGGGGCGTGGCCTGGGCACGGCGCTGATGCGCGCGGCGGAGGCCCTGGCGCGCCAGGAAGGGCGCACCCTGCTGGTGCTGGACACGGCGGAGGGCGGCGACGGGGAGCGGCTCTACCGCCGCCTCGGCTGGATCCCGGTCGGCACCATCCCGCGCTTCGCCTTGCATCCGGATGGCCGCCCCTGCGGGAGCATCTTCTTCTACCGCGACCTCGCGGCGTGAGCCTCCCTCCCGGCATCGGCCACAACGGCGGCCCGCCGCTGGAGGAGGAGCCGGATCCCGGCGGCGGCCGCCTGTTCCTGTGGAAGCGCGCCCATCGCAAGGCCTGGAAGACGCCCCCGCCGGAGATCGCGCTGCGCCGGCTCGCGCGGGCCGAGGAGCTGGGGATGAGCTACAAGGAGTACACGCTGGAGATCATGGAGCGGGGCAAGTACCTGTAGCCCCCGGTTCAAGCTCCCGCCCGGGCCTCTTCCGCCAGCGGTGCGCCGGTCGGGCGCAGCGCGGCGCCGCGGGCGATGTCCCGCAGGCAGGCCGCCTCGCCGCGCCGGGCGGTGCCGACGGCGCGGGCCGCGGCATGGGCAACGCGCAGGGCGGGGCGCGGCCCGTCCTCCCGGTACAGGATCACGTCCAGATGGCACTGCGGCGCCTGGTAGTGCCAGATCTCCGCGGCGCCCTCGGTTCGCCGCAACCGCGGCTCGCCCAGCCATTGGGTCACCGCCTCCGGCGGCTGGCCGACGAGCTGGCCTGCCAGCGTGGGCGGGCTGCCCGGCGGCGCCGGCCGGGCCACGATGGGCGCGACCGTCGCGGGTTCCGTCCCCTCGCCACCCGCCCCGGCCGGGCGCGGCGCGATGCCGGCCAGGCTGGCCTGGTGCGTCGCCAGCGCTTCCTGCAACACCTGGGCGGTGTCGGAGGGTTGCTGGGCCACGCAGCCGGCCAGCGGCAGCAGCAGCAGGGGAAGGAAGCGTCGCATCACGGCGGGCATCCGCCGGGGCAGGGCGTGAACCCCACCCCGGGCCAGGGGCCTCAGCCCTCGGCGTAGGCGCGGGGCGCCGGGCCGGGGGGAACCTGCGTGTCGCCCAGCATCTCCATGCGGCCGGAGATCTGGCCGCCATCCTCGACCATCAGGCGGCGGCAGCGCGCCACGCCGATGACGCGGCCGGTGCCGCGGATGACGAGCTGGCCGCGGGCGGTCAGCGTGCCGTCGAAGGTGCCGGCGATCTCGGCATCCTCGACCTGGACCTCACCCTTGAAGACGCCGGTCTGGCTGATGGAGAGCTCGGTCGCCTGGATCATCTGGCTTTCGACCGTGCCCTCGACCACCAGGCGCTCGGCATCGGCGACGGTGCCCTGCAGGCTGATGCCGCGGCCCACGACCAGCGTGCGGCGGTCCGGGCTGCTCGGGCGCGGCGTCGGCATGGTCGGCGCGCTGGGCTGGCCGGCGGGCATGCCGCCGCCCATGGCGCCGCCCATCTGGGGCGGGCGCGGCGGGATCGCCGTGCCGGCCGGCGGCGTCGGGCCACCCGGCATGGACGGCGTGGGGGAGGGGGGCTTCGGCGCGAGGCTCATGGTGGAGGCATCCCTGGAGGGTCGGAACGGAGGCGCGCCCAGGTCGGGGTCGCGGGTGGTCGGCACGGTGGCGGGCTGGGGGTCGGATGGATCCGCGGCCGGCTTCTCGTCGCGGCGGCGGCCAAAGACATTCATGATCGTCCCCCTTCAGTCCCGGCTTCAATGGCTGCGGCATCCGGGCCGCGCCACGCAGCACGGCCGGGTCGCCCCGATCCGCCTGCCGGGCGCTGCCCCCGCCATGCCCGTACTCGGCACCGGGCTAACACGCGGGGGCGCGCGGAGACAACGGCGGGAAGCCCTTCTCCCGCACTTGTCCACAGACTCATCCCCCGGATTCCCTTGGTTTCGCGGGCGCATCGCTGCCGTGCAACAGGTGTGTCATCGCGGCCGTGCCCAGCACCGGCACCAGCAGGTTGAGCAGCGGCACCGCCGCCATCGCCGCCAGCGCGCCACCCAGCGCCCAGATGGCGGATCGCCGGCGCTGGCGCAGCGCCTCGGCCGCCGCGCGGTCCATCCGCCGCAGCGCCACCCCCTCGAACAGCCCCTCGCTGAGTCCGATCGCCGCCACGGCCCAGAGGCCGACCACGCCCACCATCGGCAGCAGCAGGGAGAGCGGCAGCAGGATCAGCGTCAGCCCCGCCATCTTCGCCGCCAGCACCGTGCTGGACCACGCCTGCCCGGCGAGCGACGCGCCGCTCGGCGGCGGCAGCGCCGGGTAGTGCCGCCGCTCCACCGCCGCCGCGACGCCATCCAGGAACAGGCCGGACACCGCCAGCAGCAGCGGCACGAAGAGCCACCAGGCGGAGAAGAGGACCAGCACGCCCCCCGCGGCCGCGGCGACGCCGGCGAACCAGCCGGTGCCGGATGCCAGCTCCCCCAGCCCCCAGGACGCCAGGGCCGCGATCGCCACCAGCCCCGCCAGCGCCCCCGCCGCCCCCAGCAGCACCGGTTTGCGGAAGGCGGGATCGGGCAGCTGGCGAAACGCCAGCAACAGGGCTCTGACCATCCACGGGCACTAGCGGCGGCGCGCCCCTTCCGGCAACTTCCGGCCGCCTGATCCCCCCTGACGCCTGCGCGAGGTTCCCCGCCCCATGACCAACCCCTCCCTCCCCACGCTCGACCTGCTCGGCATCGGCAACGCCATCGTCGACGTCCAGGCCCGCGCGGAGGACAGCTTCCTCGCCGAGCACAACATGCCGAAGGGTGGCATGGCGCTGATCGATGCCGCGACGGCGGAGGCGATCTACGCCGCCATGGGACCCGGTGTCGAAAGCTCCGGCGGCTCCGCCGGCAATACCTGCGCGGTGGCGGCGGCGCTCGGCGCGCGCGTCGGCTATCTCGGCAAGGTGGCGGATGACGGGCTGGGGAAGGTCTTCGCGCATGACATCCGCGCCGCCGGCGTCCGCTTCCCGACCGCGCCGCTGGTCGGCGGCGCGCCGACCGCGCGCTGCCTGATCCTCGTCTCCCCCGACGGCCAGCGCACCATGAACACCTTCCTCGGCGCCTGCGTCACCTTCGGCCCTGACGACGTGGACGAGGCCGAGGTCGCCTCCGCCGCCATCACCTATCTCGAGGGCTACCTCTTCGACCCGCCGGCGGCGCAGGCCGCCTTTCGGAAAGCCTCCCAGGCTGCTCACGCAGCCGGTCGGAGGGTGTCGCTGACGCTCTCCGATGCCTTCTGCGTCGGCCGCCACCGCGCCGCCTTCCGCGGCTTCGTGAAGGAGGAGACCGACATCCTCTTCGCCAATGAGGCCGAGCTGCTGTCGCTCTACGAGACCGAGGATTTCGACGCCGCCCTCGACCAGCTGCGGCAGGAGGTGGCGCTGGCCGCGGTGACCCGGAGCGAGAAGGGCAGCGTGATCATCGCGGGCACGGAGCGCTTCGACATCGCCGCGGTGCCGACCAAGGTGGTGGACACCACCGGCGCCGGCGACGCCTATGCCGCCGGCTTCCTGGCCGGCATGGCGCATGGCAAGGCGCTGCCGGAATGCGGCCGCTGGGGCAGCGTGGCGGCGGCGGAGGCGATCAGCCATTTCGGCGCCCGCCCGCAGGCCGACCTGAAGGCGCTGGTCGCCCAAGGGTAGTCGGCACCGGGGTAAGGAACCCCCCGGGCAGGCGGGGGTTCTGCGGGCAGGCGAAAGCCCTGCCCCGGAGAACCGCCATGCCTGCCCGCCTTGCCCCGTTCCTCGTCCTCGCCCTGCTGCTGCCCGCGCCGATCCTGGCGCAGGAGGGCACGGGCGCCGGCATCGCCGCCGACCGGCCCGCGCCCCGCGCGGTGCCGCGCGCGCCCTCCCTCTCCGAGAGCATCGACGACCCCGCGACGCTGCTGCGCCTGGCGGGCCAGACCGTCGCCGCCGGCCGGCTGGGGGAGGCGCAGGACCTGCTGGAGCGTGCCGAGGCGCGGCTGCTGACGCGCTCCGAACTCGCCAGCCAGGCCGACCGGCCGGAACAGGGCGGCGCCATCGGGCAGATCGCCGCGGCCCGCGCCGCGCTCGGCCAGCGGGACCGCGCGGCCGCGGCGGCGCGGATCGAACAGGCGCTGTCCTGGCTGGATCGCCGCCCCGCCATGGCGGCCGAGCCCGCGCCGGAGCCGATGCCCGCCGCCTCCCCGCCTCCGCCCTTCCGGCCGGTGCCGCTGCCCGGCATCGCGCCGCAGGACATGCCGGTCGGCGGCACCGCCAGCCCGCCCGTGCCGATGGGCCCCGATGCGGAATACCCGCGCGCCGCCCCGCAGCCCGGCGATATCCCGCCCAGCTCCTCCAAGGCGCCCGGCTGACCCCGACCCGCGCGGCCGTGACCGGGACGCAGGGCTGCCGCCCGGTCCCGGGGCGCGGTTCTTGCTCGCTTTTTCCAGCGGGCGCCCTTATGTGTGCGCCGCATCAAGTCAAAGGGCCCGCTTTGCGCCTGTGATGGCCGCCGTCCGGTGGCTCGTCGCGGGGCGCCCGGGGTCGGCCCGAACCGGAAGTCGGACTGTACCCATGGAAATCCGCAACGTCGCGATCATCGCCCACGTCGACCACGGCAAGACCACGCTGGTGGACAACCTGCTGAAGCAGGCCGGCGCCTTCCGCGCCAACCAGGTCGTGGCCGAACGCGCCATGGACCGCAACGACCTGGAACGCGAACGCGGCATCACCATCCTGGCCAAGTCCACCGCGGTGGAATGGAAGGGCGTGAAGATCAACATCGTGGACACGCCCGGCCACGCCGATTTCGGCGGCGAGGTGGAGCGCATCCTGTCCATGGTCGATGGCGCCATCGTGCTCTGCGATGCGGCGGAAGGCCCGCTGCCGCAGACCAAGTTCGTGCTGACCAAGGCGCTGGCCCGCGGCCTGAAGCCGATCGTCGTCATCAACAAGGTGGACCGCCAGGACGCCCGCCCGGACGAGGTGCACAACGAGGTCTTCGACCTCTTCGCCGCCCTCGGCGCGACGGATGAGCAGCTGGACTTCCACACCATGTTCGCCTCCGGCCGCCAGGGCTGGGCCGACCTGTCCATGGACGGGCCGCGCAAGGACCTGGGCCCGATGTTCGACCTGATCCTGAGCCATGTGCCGGCGCCGAAGGTGGACCTCGAGAAGCCCTTCGCCATGAACGCCTCGATCCTCGAGGCCGACAACTTCCTCGGCCGCATCCTGACCGGCCGCGTGGAGCAGGGCACCGCCAGGCTGAACATGCCCGTCCGCGTGCTGCGCCAGGACGGCACGGTGGTCGAGTCCGGCCGCCTGACCAAGCTGATGACCTTCTCCGGCCTCGACCGCGTGCCGGTGGATGAGGTGCAGGCGGGCGACATCATCGCCATCGCCGGCCTGTCCGACGCGACGATCCCGGACACGATCGCCGCCCCCGAGGTGACGGAGCCGCTGCCGGCGATCCCGGTCGATCCGCCGACGCTCGCCATGACCTTCCGCATCAATGACGGCCCGCTCGGCGGCCGCGAGGGCAAGAAGGTCACCAGCCGCCAGATCCGCGACCGACTGTTCAAGGAGACCGAGGGCAACGTCGCCATCAAGGTGAAGGTGTCCGAGGAAGTGGACGCCTTCGAGGTGGCGGGCCGCGGCGAACTCCAGCTCGGCGTGCTGATCGAGACGATGCGCCGCGAGGGCTTCGAGCTGACGATCGGCCGCCCCCGCGTGCTGACGCGGGAGAACGCCGAGACCGGCGAGCGCGAGGAGCCCTACGAGGAAGTCCTGGTCGATGTCGATGAGGGCTATTCGGGCGTGGTGGTGGAGAAGCTCTCCATCCGCAAGGGCCAGATGCAGGACATGCGCCCCTCCGGCGGTGGCAAGGTCCGGCTGACCTTCCACATCCCGTCGCGCGGCCTGATCGGCTACCATGGCGAGTTCATGACGGACACGCGCGGCACCGGCATGATGAACCGGCTGTTCCTGGGCTATCAGCCCTGGGCCGGCGTGATCGAGGGCCGCCGCAACGGCTCCCTGATCTCCAACTCCGATGGCGAGGCGATCCAGTACGCGCTGTTCTACCTGCAGGAGCGCGGGCAGCTTTTCGTCGATCCGGGCGTGAAGGTCTATGTCGGCATGATCCTTGGCGAACACTCCCGGGACAACGACCTGGAAGTGAACCCGATCAAGGAGAAGAAGCTCACGAACATCCGCGCCGCCGGCAAGGATGAGGCGCTGCTGCTGACGCCGCCGCGGCGGATGAGCCTGGAGCAGGCCATCTCCTACATCGAGGATGACGAGCTGGTGGAGGTCACGCCCTCCGCCATCCGGCTGCGCAAGCGCTACCTCGACCCGCATGAGCGCAAGAAGCATGCGCGCCGGGCGGAGAGCGAGGCGGCGTAAGCCGCCCCCTCCTGACGGGAACAAGGCGAGGTGCCGCAGGGCCCTCGCCTTTTTTTCTGCCCGCACGGAACGGGGGATGGGGCCGCGGGGCCCATAGGATTCGCCGAAGCCGGCGATCGGGCCTGTCTCTTGGCCAGGGCCACCCCTCGCGGCCTAGCTTCCGGCGCAAGGAAGCCCGCCCCTCCCCGGCGTGGGCCCGTTGCAGGAATGACGATGATGACCTGGCAGACCAGCGCCCCTGAACTGGCGGCGGAGCGGGACGGAACGACGGCCGCCTGCCATTCCTGGTGCCCCGATGACGGCGACGACGTGGTGCATGGCGGCCGCGGCATCGATGTCCTCAACCTTCCCTCCCTGACCGCCGCCAGCCTCATCGGCACGCTGCGCCTCTCAGGCGAGGATGGCGCGCGGCGCGGCCTCGCCCTGCTCATCGGCGCCGATGGCGCGGTCACCTTCCCCGACGAGGCGGGGCGGGCGCAGGTGGTGAGCGGCACTCTCGCCATCGATGGCCGCCGGCTGCGCTTCTTCGGCATCCGTCGCATCGAGTTCGGGCCGGAACGCTGAACCCTGCATCCCCGGCGGCGGCGGCGCGTTGATGCTGCCTTGCCCCGGAACCGAGCGATGCGTCCCATCCTGCCGCTTCTCCTTCCCCTGGTCGCCCTGGCCGCCTGCGCGCAGCCGGCCCCGCCGCTGGATGCGACCGGGCTGACGGAGGCGGAGCTGGTCCAGCGGCTCGGCGTGCCGACCGGCAGCTACGAGGCCGAGGGCAGGCGCTTCCTGACCTTCGAGCAGCAGGGCGGCTCCGGGCCCTCCGTCACACCCTCCATCGGCTTCGGTGTCGGCCGCTTCGGCGGTGGCTGGGGCAGCGGCACGGCGTTCGGGACGGGGATCGGGCTCGGCTTCGGGGGTGGCGGCGCCCCGCGCAGCTGCACCAGCACCTTCGAACTGCAGCAGGGCCGCGTCATCGGCGTGACGCGCCAGGGCGCCGGCTGCGGTTGACGCCAGCGCGCGTCGCCCGTCCCATCGCGCGCATGGATCCGATCGATGATGCCGCGCTGATGCGGCAGGCCGAGGCGGCGCGCGAACGCGCCCATGCCCCCTATTCGCGCTTCCGCGTCGGCGCCGCCCTGCTGGCGGAAGGCGGCGTCGTGATCCCGGGCTGCAATGTGGAGAATGCCAGCTACGGCGCGACGATCTGCGCGGAGCGCACGGCCGTTGTCGCCGCCGTGGCGGCCGGGCATCGGCGCTTCACGGCCATCGCCATCGCCGGTCCCGCCGGCATCGCGCTTGGCCCCTGCGGGATGTGCCGCCAGGTGCTGTCCGAATTCTCGCCGGATGGATCGCTGCGCGTGCTGACCCGCGATGCCGCCGGCGCGCCCCATGCCACGACCATCGGCCAGCTGCTGCCCGCCGCCTTCACCGCGGCAGACCTGGACACAGCGACACCGGATTAGGGACCCTGGATCAAACGACCTGGGGGGGGGCGCCCGCGGCGCACCGCCGGAGGAGGTCCGGTTCGGGGGGGGTGCAGCGCGCCGCGGGCGGCCAGTCCGCAGGGTAGGGGGCACCCGCTGGACCTGGGCAAAATCCTACACGGCTGGTCGGATGCACCCAAGGATATTCCACCTGCGCGACGTGCAGGCTGGGCGCGACACCCATGCGTGGGGGGCGCATCGACGTCAAACCGCCCTTCATCCACGCCGTTTGCGAAACGGGCCGCATCTGCGCCACACTCAACCCAGGCGATGATACGGGACCCGCATGGACACGCGAGACCAGGACCGGCCGGAGCTCGACGAGGCTTCGCGAACGCCGCCGGTGGCGGCCGAGAAGCCGCATCGCCTGCGGATCGATGCGCGCGGGCGGGTCCTGCTGCCGCCACCGCTGCGCGCCGCCACCGGCCTGCTGCCGAACCAGCCGCTCCGGGTGGTGCTGGAGGATGACGAGTTGCGCGTCTCCCCGGCCGGCGCAGAGAAGCCGGAGGGCAACATCCGCCTGCCGACGCTGGACCGGAAGGGGCGCCTGACCCTGCCCGGGCCGCTTCGCGGCACGCTCGGCCTGGTGCCGGGCGGCACGGTGCTGATGCAGCCGACGCCGCCGGGGATGCGGCTGGTGACCCCGGCCCGGCTGCTCGGCCGGCTGCGGGAGGCGCGGGAATCGCTGACCCGGCACCTCGAGCGCGGCTGATCCGCGCCAGGCAAAGCGTCTGGGGGGCTGGCGGCGCGCACCGCGTCGTGGCGAGAGTGCGCGCATGAACGACACTGCCCTCCCGCGCCGCGGCCGCTTCTTCAGTGCCCCCCTGTTCCGGGATCGGCGCTTTCTGCTGATGCTGGCGCTTGGCTTCTCCGCGGGTCTGCCGCTGCCGCTGGCGGCGGGGCAGGTGCTGCGGCAGTGGTTCACGGAGAGCGGCATGTCGCTCTCCGCCATCGGGCTGACGGCCTTCATCGGCCTCGCCTACGCCAACAAGTTCCTCTGGTCCCCCTTCTTCGACGCGGTGCGGCCGCCGCTGCTGGGGCGGCGGCGCGGCTGGCTGATCATCCTGCAACTCGCGCTGATGGCCGCGATCGCCGGCATCGGCCTGACCAACCCGGCCGGCGGCGCGGAGCTGACAGTGGCGCTGGCCGTGCTGGTCGCCTTCCTCTCCGCCAGCCAGGACATCGTCATCGATGCCTGGCGCATCGAGATGCTGGGCGAGGATGACGAACGCCAGGCGTATGGGCTGGCGGCCTATGTCTGGGGCTACCGCCTGGCGCTGCTGGCCAGCGGCGCCGGCACCCTGCTGCTGGTGGCCCATATCGGCTGGTCCGGCGCCTATCTCTACGCGGCGGCACTGATGCTGGTCGGCATCGCCGCCACGCTGGCGGGGCGGGAGGGCGTGGTGGCGCCCGCCGTGCCGATGGGCTGGGCGGAGCGGCTGCGCCAGAACGTCGTCGCCCCCTTCCTCGACTTCATGGGCCGGCGCTACTGGCTGGCGATCCTGGTCTTCATCGCGCTGTTCAAGCTGGGGGAGGCGCTGGCCAGCATCCCGCTGACCGTCTTCTACCGGTCGGAGGGTTTCACGCGTGACGACCTCGCCATGGTCGGGACCGTCTTCGGCCTCGGCGCCACGCTGGCCGGCGCGCTGGCGGGAAGCTGGCTGATCGGCCGCATCGGCATCGGCCGCGCGCTGATCCTGACCGGGCTCGGCCAGATGCTGTCCAACCTGATGTATCTGGCCCTGGTCGGCGGCGGGCGGGACATCCCGATGCTCTTCGCGCAGGTGGGGATCGAGAACTTCACTGACGGCCTCGCGGATGCCGCCTTCCTCACCTACCTCTCGGGCCTGGTGAACCGCAGCTTCAGCGCCACGCAATATGCGCTGCTGTCGTCGCTGGCCGCCGTGCCGCTGCGGAGCCTGGGCGCCACGGCCGGCGCGCTGGCGCAGTCACTGGGCTGGTCGAGCTTCTTCGTCCTGACGACGCTGGCCGCGCTGCCCGCCATGGGGGTGATGCTGTTCCTGCTGTGGCGGCTGCCGCCGCCGGACCGGCGGGCGTCGCCAGAGGCGTGACGGGCGCAGCGCTGTGATGCGGCGCGGGCCTTCCGCGATCACGGGCGCGGCGTCACCTTCGCGCCTCGTCCAGACCCGAAGGCCTGCCCGCATGTCCGCCCTCTACGCCACGCCGATCCTGCTGCTGTTCTCCAACATCGTCATGACCTTCGCTTGGTACGGGCACCTCAAGGCGCCGTCCTGGCCGATGTGGCTGGCCATCCTGGTGAGCTGGGGGATCGCCTTCTTCGAATACTGCCTGGCCGTGCCCGCCAACCGGCTGGGCTACGGCACCTTCACCGGCCAGCAGCTGAAGGTGATGCAGGAGGTGATCACGCTGGCGGTCTTCGCCGTCTTCAGCGTGACCTTCCTCGGCGAGACCATCCGCTGGAACTTCATCGCCGCCGGCCTCTGCTTGGTCGCCGCGGTGGTCTTCATCTTCCTGCCCGTTGGGGATTAGGCCGAGAGCACCCCGTGCTGCCGCAGGAAGCGCAGCAGCGGCAGCAGGGGCAAGCCGAGGATGGCGCTGTGCTCGCCCTCGATCCGGTTGAAGAGCTGGATGCCCGGCCCCTCCACCCGATAGGCGCCGACGGAGGAGCAGAGGATCTCGCCCTCCAGCGCCAGGTAGTCCTCGATGAACTGGTCGGAGACGTCGCGCATCGTCATCCGGGGTGTCGAGACATCCTGCCAGATGCGCTCGCCGCCGCGCCAGGCGACGGTTGCCGTCACCAGTTCGTGGCGGCGGCCGCGCAGGGTGCGGAGGTGGTCCCGCGCGCCCTCCAGCCCGATGGGCTTGTCGAACCAGCGCACCACGCCGTCGATGGTGCAGGTCAGCAGCTGGTCGCCGCCGATGACCAGCGCTTCCGGCCGCCGCGTCGCGATCCGCATCGCCTTGGCGTCGGCCAGCATGAGGGCGGCCTCGGCGGGGGGGATGCCCTCGGCCTGGGCGGATTCCTTGATGGCGGCCTCGTCCACCGCGGCGGCGATGGCCTCGAACCGCAGCCCCGCGCCTTCCAGCATGGCGCGGCGGCTGGCGGAGGCGCTGGCCAGCACCAAGGCTGGCGTCTCCGCCTGGATCATGGGCTGGCCTTCAGCACGGAAGCGGCCGGGTCTTCCGGCTGCTGCGCCTGGGCGGCGCGGCCGCGGCGGGCGTGCCAGGCTTCCATCAGCTGCAGGACGGTCGCCGCCGTCTCCTCGATGGAGCGGCGCGTCACGTCGATCACGGGCCAGCCATGCGCGGTGCAGAGGCGCCGAGCGGCCTGGATCTCCGCCTTCACCGCCTCATGGTCCACATAGTCGGTCACGTCGTGGTGCACGCCATGGGCGCCGATGAGCTTCAGGCGGTGGCGCCGGATTTCGATCAGCGCATTGGTCTCGATGTGCAGGCCGACGACGGGGCAGGGTGCCGTCTCCAGCTCCGGCGGCAGGGGCGCGCCGGGGACGAGGGGCACGTTCGCGGCCTTGATGCCACGGTTCGCCAGGTAGAAGCAGGTCGGCGTCTTGCTGCTGCGGGACACGCCGACGATGCAGACATCGGCCTCCGCGATGCCCGCCGTGCCCTGGCCGTCATCATGCGCCAGCACGTAATGCATGGCGTCGATCCGGCGGAAATAGTCGGCGTCCATCACATGCTGGGCGCCGCGCTTCTCCCGCGCCCTCTCGCCCAGCGCGTTCTGCAGCAGCTCCATCACCGGCTCCAGCGGCGAGAGGCATTCGAGGCCGAGGCGGCGGCAATGCTCCTCCAGCGCCAGGCGCAGGCTGCGATCGACCAGGGTGAAGAGAACGGGGCCGGGCTCGGCCTCGATCCCCTCCAGCACCCGGTCGAGCTGGAGGCGCGAGCGGATGAGGGACCAGCGGTGATGCACCACATGCGGGTCGTCGAAGCGGGACAGCGTGGCGCGGGCGATGGAGTTCAGCGTCTCCCCCGTGCTGTCCGACACCAGGTGCAGGTTCGTCGTGCGGATCGGCATGCGCTTCCCTGCCCGGGCGGGGCCTGAGGAGAATAACGGGGACAGCGGGGATGACGGGGAAAACCCCGTGGGGTCAAGCCCGAAGCCGGGCGGAGTGGGGAGAACCGCGCATCCCGCGGCACACGGGGGGAATCCCGGGGGCTTCGACGGGCCACTGGGGATGATCCGGATTGCCGAACCGGGCCAGGCACTTGGCCGCCGAAGCTCGCGTGGACAGGGCTGTGGATGAACGGCCCCGGACCGGTGATCCACACCGCCCACAGCCCCCAATATCTACCCCTGACTCTTAAGGATTCTTTCTTCTTGTATGGATGGGTCGCCGGAAGCCGCGCCATCGGGCAGGATGCGGGCACGGATCGAGGGAGGTTGGCTTGACGGCTGAGGCAGGTGCGGCGACGGGCGAGAACAAGCCCCTGCTGCGGGCAGTGTCCGGGGAGGCCGTGTGGCCGCCGCCGATGTGGCTGATGCGCCAGGCCGGGCGCTACCTGCCGGAATACCGGGAGGTACGCGCCAAGGCCGGCGGCTTCATCAAGCTCTGCACCACGCCGGAGATGGCCGCCGAGGTCACGCTGCAGCCCATCCGCCGCTACGGCATGGATGGCGCCATCCTGTTCTCCGACATCCTCATGGTGCCCTGGGCCATGGGCCAGGGGCTGCGCTTCGCCGAAGGCGAGGGCCCGGTCCTCGACCCCATCCGGGACGCCGCGGGGGTCGCGGCGCTGGAACTGGAGAAGGTGCGGGAACGCGCCGCGCCGATCTTCGAGACGGTGCGGCTGACCCGCGCGGCGCTCAACCAGCATGCGAACAAGGTCTCGCTGATCGGCTTCGCGGGCAGCCCCTTCACCGTCGCCTGCTACATGGTGGAGGGGCATGGGTCGAAGGATTTCCACACCGCGCGCGGCATGGCCTTCAACGATCCGGCGCTGTTCGGCCGGCTGATCCGCACCCTGGTCGATGCCACCACCGACTACCTGCTGGCGCAGGCGGAGGCGGGCGCCGAAGCGCTGATGCTGTTTGACAGCTGGGCCGGCATGCTGCCGCCCAGCCAGTTCCGCCGCTGGGTGATCGAGCCGACGGCGACCATCGTGCGCAGCCTGAAGCGCCTCCATCCCTCCATCCCCATCATCGGCTTCCCGCGCCTGGCGGGGCCGCTGATCGGCGAGTATGCGCAGCGCACGGGGGTGAACACCGTCGCCATGGATACCGCCATGGACCCGCGCTTCGCGGCCTCCGCCGTGCCGGCCAATGTCGGGCTGCAGGGCAACCTCGACCCGCTGGCGCTGATCGCCGGCGGCGCGGCGCTGGAGGCGGAGGCGCGGCAGATCCTGGCCGCCATGCGCGGCCGGCCCTTCGTCTTCAACCTCGGCCATGGGATCGAGAAGATCACGCCGCCGGAGAACGTCGCGCAGCTCGTGCGGATCGTCCGCTCAGGGGGCTGAGAACGCCCCACAAAGCCGCTGCGCAGTCTTGCGGGGACCCCGGGCTCAGGGGGCTGGCGGCGGCAGCAGGACGAAGAGGCGGGCGGGGTCGCGCATCGGGCCCGCCGCCTCGGCGGCTGCCTCGCCCCAGCCGGTGAAGAGATCGGCGCGGGCGGGCCCGCGGATGGCGCCGCCGGTATCCTGGGCCACGGCCAGGCGTTCCAGGCCCCTCCCGGCGACCCAGACGGGCGTCCCGAGGGGCGTCTGCGTCCGGTCCACCGCGAGGGACCGCCCGGGCATCAGGGGCGCCCCCAGGGCGCCCAGCGGGCCCTTCTCCGGCGCCAGCCCCGTCAGCTCCCGGAAGAAGACGTAGCTGGGGTTGCGGGCCATCAGCGCGGCGGCGTCCGTCGGCGGCGCGGCGCGCAGCCAGTCCCGGATCGCCTGCATGGACATCGCCTCCCGCGCCACCGCCCCGCTCTCGATCAGAAAGCGGCCGATGGCGACATAGGCGTGGCCATTCTGCGCGGCATAGCCGAGCCGCCGCACGCTGCCATCCGGGAAGGTGACGCGGCCCGATCCCTGGATGTGCAGGAAGAAGGCATCGACAGGATCGACCCAGGCCAGCTCCAGCCCCTGCCCCGCCAAGGCACCGCCCGAGATGGCGGCACGGTCCGGGAAGGGCTGCAGGCGCCCGTCCCGCACCAGCCCGGCCGTGCGACGGCCCCGCAGGTCACTGGCGAAGCTGCCGAGATCGACCTCCACGAGCGATGGCGGGCGGGCGAGCAGCGGCGTGGAGAGCGCCGGCGTCGGCTCTGTGCTGCCGCGCAGCTCGGGCTCGAAATAGCCGGTCAGCGTGCCCTCCCCCACCGCCCAGGGGGTGAAGTGGCGGGTCAGGAAGTCGCGGGCGGCGGGCTCGTCATCCGGCGGGACCGCGGCGGCGGCGGCGCAGGCGGGGGCATAGTCGCCGGCATCGCGCGCCAGCGGTCCATCGCCACCCAGGGCACGATCGGCGGGCATGCGGGCGAGGACGGTGCAGCTTTCGCGGAAGGCGGGGATGGCCTGCGAGACCCGGTCGGAGGACCAGCCGGGGAGGTCGGTGAAGGGGATGGGGTGGGGAAGGGGCTGAGTGCAGGCGGCGAGGGTGAGCGCCAGCAGCAGGGTCAGAGGCCGTGCGACGCTGTGCCGCGGACCCCCACCCCGACCCTCCCCCGCAAGCGCGGGGGAGGGAGCGGCCAGGTCAGACGCTCCTGGTGGCAACCAGGCGCCAGGTGGGGTCGGGGTTGCGGAGGTCGCGCTGGAAGGTCCAGACGTCGGTGAGTTCGGTCACCGCCTCGGCCCCGGCGGCGATGCTGCCATCCCGCGCCGTCGTCAGGTTCACCTGGTCGCTGACGAAGCGGACGGTGACGTCGGCCACGGTGCCGCGTAGGTCCGCCGCCTCGATGGCCATCTCCTGCATCGCGCGGACCTCGCTGCGCTGCGTCTCGCCCTCACCCTCGCGGCGGGTGATCTCACCCTCGAAGCCCGCATAGGTGTCGTCGGACAGCAGCGCGCGCAGCGTCTGGCGGTCGCCGCGGGCGAAGGCATCCACGATCATGCGGAAGGCGCCCTCGGCGCCCGCGAGGAAGCCATTGGGCTCGAAGGACGGGTCGACGCCACGGATGCGCATCAGCGCCTGGCCGACCGGGCTGCGCGGATCGGGAACGGAGACGCGCGCCTGGCTGGCGGGGGAGACGCTGGCCGGCGGCAGCGTCGGCTGGTCGCTCTCCACCGGGCGGGGACCGCGCGGGTCGTAGCCGGCGCCATCCTCCCGCCGCGGCCGTTCGAAGCCGGTGCGGCGGCCCAGCACGCTGCGCAGGCGCAGGACCAGGAAGGCCGCGATCATGGCGAACAGGATCAGATCGACAGGAAAGCCGCCGGACATTGCCAACTCCTCATTCTTCACTCACTTAAGGCCGGCCGTGGTCACCCGCAACGCCCTGGATCCCCTTTGGACCCCGATTGCGACGCACATGGCCTCTCGCTATCGCAAGAGCCCTCTCCAGGAGCCGCCTGCCCCATGATCCTGCTCCGCCACGGCCAGAGCGAGTTCAACCTGCATTTCAGCGCCACGCGCCGCGACCCCGGCATCAAGGACCCGCGCCTGACGCCGCTCGGCCATGAACAGGCGGAGACGGCGGCGGCGGCGCTGGCGGGGGAAGGTATCACGCGGATCATTGCCTCCCCCTATACAAGGGCGCTGGAGACGGCGGCGCCGCTGGCCAGGCGGCTCGGCCTGCCGGTGCTGGTCAATTCCCTGGTCCGCGAACGCTACGCCTTCACCTGCGACATCGGCAGCCCCGCCACCGCGCTGCGGGCGGAATGGCCGGCGCTCGACCTCGCGCATATCGAGGAGGTGTGGTGGCCGGCGGTGGAGGAGCCGGCCGAGCAGGTGCTGGCCCGGGCCGCGCTGTTCCGCGGCGAGATGGCGGCGCTGCCGGATTGGCGGACGACGGTGGTGGTGGCGCATTGGGGCTTCATCCTGGCGATGAGCGGCCAGAGCGTCGGCAACGGCACCTGGCTGCGCGTGGACCCGACGGAGCCGGCGCTGACCGAGGTCAGCTGGAAGCACCACTGAAGCAACCCGTTGTTTTCGCTGTGCTTTAGGGGATTTAGGTCCGGTATTTTTTAGGGCGTAGTATTTCCGTTCTCTTAAGTCATTGGAATTGTTCATCTTTGGGAAGGCGGCTACTACGCCTTTAGCCGATTAGGCGCATTTAGCACCGTTTTTCGAGGTGTCCTGGGTTTCGTGCCGGGGGTCTATCGGGCGGAGTCCGGGCTTTTGGCGTTCCGAACATACCAGGAACATAGACTCGGTTCCCAGCCTTTTCTCGGTTTCCGGCGGTCCAGGGTCGCCTTCGACCCTGGCGGGGGTGCAGGGGGCAGCGCCTCCTGCTGTTCCCCACCCCCTCACCCGTGCTAGCTCCCCGCCCGACCGCACCAGACGGAATCCCGATGTCCGACCAGAATGCCAATCCGAACGGCACCATGCCGATCCAGCTGAACATCCAGTACACCAAGGACCTCTCCTTCGAGGTGCCGGGTGCGCCGGAGATCTTCGTCTCCCTGAAGGAGCAGCCTCGGGTGGACCTGGCGCTCGACGTCCAGGCGCGGCCGGTGGAGTCCGGCGGCAATGTCTATGAGGTGTCGCTGCAGATCCGCGCCGATGCGAAGGTGGGGGAGACCCCCTGCTTCATCGCCGAGCTCGCCTATTGCGGCGTCTTCACCATCAATGTGCCGCAGGAGCATCTGGAGCCGGTGCTACTGGTGGAGTGCCCGCGGCTGCTCTTCCCCTTTGCCCGCAACATCCTGGCGGATGTGACGCGCGATGGCGGGTTCCCGCCGGTGCTGCTGGCGCCGATCGACTTCGTGGCGCTGTGGCAGAGCCGTCGCGGCCCGAATGCGCAGCAGGTCGGCAACGCCTGATCCCAACGGCCGCTTGCAGCGACTCGTTGGTGTTGATTTTGTGCCCTCAGGCGCCGGGCGGCCGCATCCGCGGCCTTGGCTCGCCGCATAGGCGGCGGGCCGCATTCGCGGCCTCGGCCGGCTTTGCCGGCCGCCCGTTACCCCATCATGCCATTCGGGTCTTCCCATGAGCGGTCGCGTGGCGCGCCTCCGGGAGGCGCTCACGCGCCGCCTCGAGGGTCCTGGATTCTGGCGGGCGCTCGCGACCGCCTTCGGGTTGGGTGCCATCGCGGCCCTGGCCCTGCCGCCGGTGCATGCGGTGCCGGTGCTGCTGGTTTCCCTTCCCGGCCTGTTCATCATGACGATGGAGGCGCCGACCGCCCGCCGGGCGGCGCTGGTCGCCTTCGCCTGGGGCTGGGGCTTCCATATTGCCGGGCTGCATTGGCTGACCAATGCGATCCTGACGGAGGTCGAGCGCTACTGGTGGCTGGTGCCGCTCGCGGTGCCGGGCCTGGCCCTGCCGCTGGCGGGTTTCACGCTGGTGCCGGCGCTGGCGGCGCGCTGGGCGGCGCCGGGCTGGCCGCGCATTTTGGCCTTCTCTGCCGCCTTCGTGGCGGCGGAGATGCTGCGCGGCATCCTCTTCACCGGTTTCCCCTGGAACCTGATCGGCACGGTCTGGGCCTTCGGCGCGCTGCCCATCCAGGCCGCGGCCTGGATCGGCGTGCATGGGCTGAGCCTGGCGACGCTGCTGATGGCGCTGGCACCGCTGATGGGCTGGCGCGGCGCGGCGGGCAGCCTGGCGGCGGTCATGCTGTTCGCAGCCTTCGGCGTGGCGCGGCTGCTGCCGCAGGAGCCGGATCCGGAGCCGGTCGCGCTGGTGCTGGTGCAGGGCAATGTGGCGCAGGAGGCGAAGTGGCGGGAGGAAAGCCGCATCCCGATCTTCCAGCGCTACATCGACCTGACCGCGGCCGGCGTGCAGGCGGCGCAGCGAGACGCGCCGGGCAGCCGCATCCTGGTGATCTGGCCGGAGACGGCGAGCCCCTATCTGCTGGCGAATGACCCGGCCGCGGCAAGGCTGGCCACCGCCCCCCTGCCGCCGGGGGCGACCTTGCTGGCGGGCTCCGTCCGCGCGGAATTCGCGCCCGATGGCAGGCCGACCCGGGTCTGGAACAGCCTGGTGGCGCTGGATGCGCAGGGGACGGTGCTGGATGCCTATGACAAGGCGCATCTGGTGCCCTTCGGCGAATACACGCCGCTGCGCGGCCTGCTGCCGATCCGGCTGGTGATCTCGGCGCTGGATTTCACGCCCGGCCCCGGGCTGCGCCGGATCAGCCTGCCGGGGCTGCCGAGCTTCGGCGGGCTGATCTGCTACGAGGTGATCTTCCCGGGCGCCGTGACGCCGGCGGAGCGGCCGGGCTTCCTGGTGAATGTCACGAATGATGCCTGGTTCGGCGTCTCCGCCGGGCCGCACCAGCACCTGGCGACGGCGCGGCTCCGGGCGGTGGAGGAAGGGCTGCCGCTGGCCCGCGCCGCGCAGACCGGCATTTCCGCCGTCTTCGATGCGCGCGGGCGGGAGGTGGAGCGGATGGGCCTGGCGGAGACCGGGGTTGTGCTGGCGCCGCTGCCGGCCGCGGGCAGCCGGACTCCCTTCGCCGCCGTCGGATTGTATATTCCTTTCACATTACTCGCGCTGGTAGCCATCGCGGCCGGCCTTGGCTCTCGCCGGAGGGCTGGGCGGGGGTGAAGGGTGGGTGATGCGCCGTGATGCGCGTAGCAGGCGTGCACTTTAATGAGATTTCTCAAAAGAGTTGACAAAGTCCTACCGCGTCGATACCCCTTGGGACGGCCCGAAGACCCGCGTCTTGCACGCATCGATGGGTCCCAACCGGGCCAGGACGGCCCCAGCAAGGGTTGGTAACCTTTCTGGCGCGGAGTTCGGAGTGTTGGCCATGGCGAGCGAAGACGTCGTCGAGCGGGCGGAGCGTGAGCACCGCCCCAGCCCGATCGACGTGCATGTGGGCAGCCGGGTGCGCCTGCGCCGCACGCTGCTGGGGATGAGCCAGGAGAAGCTGGGCGAGGCGCTCGGCCTGACCTTCCAGCAGGTGCAGAAGTATGAACGCGGGGTGAACCGGATCGGGGCGAGCCGGCTGTTCGACCTCTCCCGCGTGCTGGACGTGCCGATCGGCTTCTTCTTCGACGACATGCCGCCGGAGATGGGCGGCAGCCAGGCGAACCGGCGCTTCGGCGGCTTCCAGGAAGTGCAGGAAGGCTTCGAGGACGATACGCTGCACCGGCGGGAGACGCTGGAGCTGGTCCGCGCCTATTACCGGATCACCGATCCTTCCGTCCGCAAGCGCGTCTTCGACCTGATCAAGAGCCTGGCGCCGACGGAGTAGGTCTTCGGACCTCTCTCCCTCGGGGCGGGTTCAGCGCAGCTGGGGGTTGTCGAAGACCGGGTTGCGATACCGGCCGAGGGCTGCCTGCAGCGCGGCGGCGAGGTCCCGCTTCTCATCCGGCGCCAGGAAGGTGCCGACCTCGACCCGGCGGTGGCGCTGCACCAGCATCAGGCGGGGCGATCCCCCCTCCTCCTCCAGCCGCACGCGGGTCCAATAGGGCTCCAGCTCCGCCACGCGGCGGCCACCGCGGCCATCGGCGGTGGCGACATGCAGCTTCCCCTCCGTCAGCCGCACCACCTCCACCGCCGCACGGGTCCAGCGGCGATGCAGCGAGACCAGGAAGAGGACCAGCAGGACCTCGATCCCCAGGAAGGGCAGCACCGGCCAGGCGCCGAGCAGGGTGAAGAGCACCGCGGGGATGGCGGCGCCCGCGCAGGCGAGGATGACGAGCCAGCGCATGCCCCGGTCGCTCAGGCTGCGGGGGGGCGTGCTGACGGCCTCGAACAGGATCGGGTCGGAAGCGGCTGACATCACCTTCCAGTATGGGGTAGGGCTGCGGGAACGCCATGCCCCAGATGCCATCGCCCCGTCCGAAAAAATCCGCGGCCTCCCCGGCCAAACCCGCCAGGCCCAAGGCGGCACCCAAGGCGGCACCCCGCACCCGTCGCGCCAAGGTGATGAAGGCGGAGCAGGCCGCCGCCTTCCTGCGTGCGCTGGCGGCCGCCAACCCGGCGCCGGAGACGGAGCTGCATTTCCGTGACGCCTATACGCTGCTGGTCGCGGTCGCGCTGTCCGCCCAGACCACCGATGTCGCGGTGAACAAGGCGACGGCGACGCTGTTCGAGGAAGCGGCGACGCCGGCCGCCATGGTGGCGCTGGGGGTGGAGGGCGTGGCGAAGCACATCCGCCGCATCGGCCTGTGGCAGGGCAAGGCCCGCAACGTCGTCGCCCTGTCCCAGCTGCTGCTGGACCGCCATGGCGGCGTGGTGCCGGAGGACCGCAAGGCACTGGAGGCGCTGCCCGGCGTCGGCCGCAAGACCGCGAATGTCGTGCTCAACGTGGCCTTCGGGCAGGAAACGATGGCGGTCGATACGCACATCTTCCGGCTGGGCAACCGCACCGGCATCGCGCCGGGCAAGACGACGCGGCAGGTGGAGGACGGGCTGGTGAAGCGCTGCCCGCCGGAGATGCTGCGGGATGCCCATCACTGGCTGATCCTGCATGGCCGCTACGTCTGCAAGGCGCGGATGCCGGAATGCTGGCGCTGCCCGGCGATCGAGCATTGCAACCACACCGCGAAGGTCCTGGCGCCGCCCGCGCGGTAGGCGGCTTCGCACACGCGGTCGTGCTGGCGCCGGGGGGCGCCAATCCCGCGCAAGTGTATAGTATACGATCCATTGCGCGGAGATGGATCATGGCGGTTATCACGGGGCTGGTGGGGGCGGATCGGCTGCGGGGGACGCAGGAGGGCGACATCATCCTGGGTGATCCGGCGGGCCAGGTGCCGGGCGGCGGCAACGTGATCCTGGGCTTGGGCGGCGATGACGTGGTCTTCGCGGGCTACGGCTCCGACACGGTCCAGGGTGGCGAGGGCAACGACACCATCACGGGCAGCGGCCTGTTCCCGGGCCCCGGCCAGGGCGGTGCCTTCCTGGCGCGCGACGATGGGGCGGACCGGCTCAATGGCGGTGCGGGGGACGACGTCATCCAGGGCGCCGGCGGCGATGACCTGCTGGAAGGCGGAGCGGGGAACGACCTGCTGCTCGGCGAATGGGGCAATGACCGGCTGGTCGGCGGCGATGGGGACGACGTGCTGGTGGGCGGGCTGGGCGCTGACCGGCTGACGGGCGGCGCGGGCCATGACGTCTTCGTCTTCGGCTTCACCGCCGCGCCGGCGGCCTTCGGGCTGGATGCGGGGCTCGGCGCGGCGCGGGACCAGGTGCTGGACTTCGCCCAGGGCCAGGACCTGCTGCGCTTCGAGGGCATCGCGCCGGAGGCCGTGTCCTGGGACATCCGCGCCGGGGGCGTGATGGTCCACATCACGGGCTTCGACGGCAGCCAGGGGGAGATCTGGCTGCGCGGCGTGACCGGCCTGACCGCGGATGACGTGATCTACGCCTAGCGCACGATCCGTCCCGTTGGACGGATCTCGTGCGCTATCAATTATTTCTTCTAAAGCACGAAATCCGACCAAGCTGAGTCAGCTTGATCGGATAGTGCTTTAGGGGGCGGGCCCGTGCGGGTCCTTCGCGATCCGCCGCAGCCGCCAGCCGATGGCGAGGAAGAGCCCTCCCGTGACCAGCGCCTGGAGGCCGACCAGCCAGACCAGGGCCAGCATGCCAGGCCCGGGTGCCACGACCATCCAGGCGCCGACGAAGACCGCGAGGGCGCCAAGCAGGCCCATCAACACGTCGCCGGCGCGGAAGGCCATGACGAGCCGCATGGCGCCGACGATGGCGGCCCAGGCACCGACCATCACCACCAGCAGCACGGCGGAGACGCCGGGCATGACCAGCACGCCGACGCCCGCGAGGGTGGAGGCGATGCCGTCGATCCAGAGCCAGGTGCGGGAGCGGTTGCCGACCGGGTCCGGCGTGCCGCGCGCGGCCTGGAGGAGGGTCGCGATGCCCTCCACCAGCAGGAAGGCGGCGAGGAAACCCAGCACGAAGGCAAGGCCAAGGCCGGGGGCGACGAGGGCCAGCAGGCCGAACAGGATGCCGGCCACGCCGCGCAGCAGGAACAGCCACCAGCCCTGCGCCAGCATGCGCACCACGGCGAAGCGGCCCTCTGGCATTGATCCCGACATGGTTGGCGCCCCCGGCACGGTGAGGCCGATGCAACGCCCCTGGTGGCGTCAGAGTTCGACCAGGCCGCGGGGGAGGCCGGCGCCGGCGAGGGTCTCGGCGCCGTGGTCGGTGATCAGGAGCATGTCCTCCACGATGAAGCCGCCGATGCCGTCGAGATACCAGGGCAGCTCGAAAGCCATGACCATGCCGGGTTCCAGCACCACGTCGCTGTCGGCGGCGGTGAAGGGCCATTCCTCCGACCAGATCGAGGCGCCGAGGCCATGGCCGAAATGGCCGCGAGCGTAGCTCGGGAAGCCGGCCTCGCGCACGATGCGGAGGCAGGTGGCATGGATGTCCCGCAGCGCGGTGCCGGGCCTGAACAGGGTGCGGCCGGCTTCGAAGGCGTCGAGCAGGGGGGCGAAGACCTCCTTCGCCAGGCGGGGGGCGGGGCCGAGGGTGAAGGTGCGGGCGAGGTCGGCGGAATAGCCGCCGACGACGGCGCCGACATCGACCTTTATGACGTCGCCCTGCTGGAGGCCGCCGGGGCTGGACCAGGGGGAGGTGCCGAAGCCGACATACTCCCAGGCGGTGAGCGGCGCGGTGGCGGCGCCGGCGTGCTGCTGCACGAGATCGAGGAAGTGGCGGCCGAGCGCGGCGCGCGTGGCACCCTCCCGCATCGCGGGGACGAAGGCGTGGAAGGCGGATTCCGTGATGGCGCCGGCCTGGCGGAGCAGGGCGATCTCGGCCGGGGATTTGTGGGACCGGAGGCGGTCGAGCAGCGCGGAGGCGTCGGTGAGGCGCGCGGGGGCGATGGCGGCTTCCAGCGCCAGCAGGTCGAGGGCGGGGACGGCGGAAAGCTCCACGCCGAGGCGCGCGGTATCGAGGCGCTGGTCGGCCAGCAGGGCGCGGAGTTCCGCCAGCGCCGCCTCCCGGTCGAAGGTGGCGGGGCGGGCGAAGCCGGGGGGGCGGTGGGCGGTGGCCGCCGCGACCAGTTCCGCGGCGCTGGCGTCGTCCCGCATCACGGCGCGGAGCGACAGCGCCTCCGGCCAGATGGCGTGGGTGCGGAGCGGCGTGCAGCCGGCGGCCTCCGCGGCCGGGGCGAAGAGGTCGCTGGCCACGGCGCCGACGGGAAGCGACGGATCGGCGGGGATGACGGCGAGCGCGGCGCCGAGGCGGCGCCAGCCGGCCGCGACACCGGCAGGGGCGCCGGTGGCCCAGGCGAAGGCCTCCGGCGAGACGACGAGCAGGGCATCGAGCCCCGCTGCCTCCATCATCCGCGCCGCGCGGGCGCGATCGACATGTCCTGGCATGAGGCCATGGCAATGGCCGCGTGACCGATTGTCAATCATCGCGCGTGGCCCCTATCGTCGCGCGGATGGGATGGGAGAGCGTGCGATGAAGCGGTTCGTGCTGGGGGCGCTGGCGGCGCTGATGGCGGGCGGGGCTGAAGCCCAGACGACGGAATGGCGCTTCCACAACAGCTACGCGCCGACGCGCATCGAGAGCCAGCATGTGCGGGAGCTCGCCGCCGATGTCCGCACGCGGAGCAATGGCCGCTTCGTGCTGAACGTCTTCGAAGGCAACGCCATGAACCTGCGGGATGCGGACGCGCTTCGCACCATGCAGGGCGGCACGCCGGAGATCAGCTTCATCTGGCCGCCCTTCCTGGGGCGCGACGATGCGGCGATGTCCTCCATCCTGGTCTTCGGGCTGATCCGCAACGCCGCGGAGCTGAACCGCATCATGCCGGCGCTGCAGCAGAGCCTGAACGAGGGCATCCGGCGCTGGAACATCGAGCCGGTGGGCTACATGCAATTGGGCCTGCTGGATGCGGCCATCTTCTGCCGGTCGCCCGTGCGGAGCCTGGATGAGCTGCGGCGGGTGAAGCTGCGGGTGGGGTCGCGGGAGCAGGTGGAGACGTTCCGGACGCTCGGCGTCGCGGCGCAGATCGTGCCGCAGCAGGAACTCTACAGCGCGATGCAGACGGGCGTGGTGGATTGCGCGCTGTATCCGCCGCGCATCGTGCACACGATCAGCCTGCAGGAAGTGGCGAAGCATGCGACGAGCACCGGCTTCGCCTTCCCGCCCACGCCCTACATCGTGATGGCGCACCAGGCGCGGTTCCGGGCGCTGTCGGCGGAGAACCGCACGGCGCTGCAGCAGGCCACGGCTGCGATGGAACAGCGCAGCGCGCGGTTCGAACAGGATGCGGCGGATGACGAGGCGAGCCGCGTGCGGCTGCGGGAAGCCGGCGTCACCTTCCACCCGACCTTCACCGAGGCCGAGCAGCAGGCGATCCGCACCGCCGCGCTGAACACCTGGGACACGCTGATGCGGGAGGCCGGCGGGCAGGGCCCGGCCTGGCGCGCGCGCATCCAATCCGCGCTGACCGGGAACTGATGCAGGCCATCGACCGCGCGTTGCTGCTGGCGACGCGCGGGCTGCTCGCGCTTTCGGCGGCGTGCTGCGCGGCGATCCTCGGCCTGGTCGTGGCGGCGGTGGTGATGCGCTACGCCGTCGCGGCGCCGTTCCGCTTCACGGAGGAATTGTCGGGGCTGCTGCTCTCCGCCATGGCGTTTCTGGCGCTGCCCTTCGCGATGGCGGGGAATGCCAACATCCGGGTGACGCTGGTGACGGACAAGCTGCCGCCACTCGGCAAGCGCATCGCCTGGTTCCTGGGCCAGTGCATCATGGTGGCCTTCTGCGCGGTGTTTGCGTGGGAGGGCTGGGCGATCGCCGATTTCACGCTGATGCTGAACCTGATGAGCGAGCAGGCGCGGCTGCCGCTCGGCCCCTGGGTGGTGCTGATGCCCGTCAGCCTGGGTGTCACGGGGCTGGTCGCGGCCTGGGTGGCGCTGCGGCCGCCTCCCGCGGAAAAGGCGGCACCTCTGTGATCTGGACCACGCTGCTGGGGATGCTGACGGCGACCGTGCTGTCCGGCGCCGTGCTGGGCGCGGCGCTGGGGCTGACGGGTTTCACCATCCTGCATTTCTTCGCCGGCGGATCGACGCGCATCGGCGTGCAGACGGTGTGGAACACGCTGAACGAGTTCACGCTGACGGCGATTCCGCTGTTCATCCTGCTGGGTGAATTGCTGGTGGCGTCGGGGCTGGCGCGGGGCGTGTATCGCGCCATGGCGCCCTTCTTCGGGCGGCTGCCGGGGGGCTTGCTGCACACCAACATCGCGGTCTGCACGATCTTCGGCGCGGTGTCCGGATCCTCCATGTCCGTCGCCGCGGCGGTGGGGTCGGTGGCGTATCCCGAGCTGAAGTCGCGGGGCTATGACCGGGCGCAGACGGTGGGGACGCTGGCGGCGGGCGGGACGCTCGGGCTGCTGATCCCGCCATCCCTGTCGCTTCTGATCTATGGGGCGCTGACGGATACCTCGATCGGGCGGTTGTTCATCGCGGGCGTGCTGCCGGGGCTGATGATGGCGGCGATCTTCATGGGCTGGATCGTCTTCGCCGCGCTGCGCAACCCCGCCATCGCGCCGGCGGAGAAGCGCGTCGCGATCGGGGAGGCGTTGCGGGGATTGCCGGCGGTGCTGCCGCTGCTGGTGCTGATCGTGGCGGTGCTGGGCAGCCTCTTCGCGGGGCTGGCGACGCCGACGGAGGCGGCGGGGGTGGGCGTGGCGGCCGCCGCGATCCTCGGCTTCACCATCGGCGATCTGACGCTGCGGGGCGTGGGCGTGGCGTTGATCGGCACGGTGCGCACCTTCGCGGTGATCGCGATGGTGTTCGTGGGTGCGCTGGTGCTGGCGCAGGCGATCAGCCTGCTGGGGTTGCCGCAGCAGATGCTGCAGGCGGTCTCGGCCTGGGGCCTGTCGAAGTGGGTGCTGCTGCTGGTGGTGGTGGTCGTCTACCTGGTGCTCGGCATGTTCTTCGACGGCTTGTCGATGATGATCATGACCTTGCCGCTGGTGTTTCCGCTGCTGACGGGCGTGGGGTTCGATGCGGTGTGGCTGGGTGTGGTCGTCACCATCATGATCGAGGTGGGGATGCTGACGCCGCCGGTGGGGATGAATCTCTTCGTGCTGGTCGGCATCACCGGTGGCGAGGTGAAGCTGGGCGATGCCGCTGTCGCCGCCCTGCCCTACTGGATCGCGCTGCTGCTCGGCGTGTTCCTGCTCTGCCTCTTCCCCGGCATTGCGCTGCTGCTCCCCGGTCTCGCTTTCGGTTGAGGCGGGGTCCGGGGGGCGCCACGCCCCCCGGCGGAGCGCGAGGCAGCGCCTCGCATCAGTTCCGCGCGCTGAGCCTCTGCCCCGCGACATAGCCCCAGGTCATATATGGCCCGATCGTCGTCCCCGTCCCCACGCCGCGCGTTCCCAGCGGATTCGCCGATGACGCGCCCGCCGCGAACAACCCCGCGATGACGCTGCCGTCGGGGCGCAGGACTTCCGCGTGTTCGTTGGTGCGGGGTCCGCCCTTGGTGCCGAGGATCGATCGGTTGAAGGGCATGGCGAGGAAGGGTCTGCGTTCGATCGCTTCCAGCCCGCCGCGGCGGCGCTTGTCGCCGGAGGCGGCGGCGTCGGCGGCGGAGGGGCGGCCGAAGTCGCTGTCCTTCTGCGCGGCGCAGAAGCTGTTGTAGCGGGCGATGGTTTCCGCGAGTGCCGTCGCGTCGAGGCCCGTCTGTGCCGCGAGGTCCGCGATGGTGTCAGCGCGTTTCAGCCAGGCGGGATCGGCGCGGGCGCCCCAGCGGGCGGGGGGCAAGCGGTCCAGCAGGCGGGCATCGCTGATGACCCAGCAGGGCAGCTGCACCGGGTTGCCGGCGGCGTCGCGTTCATCCATCGACTCGCCGATGTTGAAGCGCAGTTCGTTGGCGAAGCGGCGGGCGTGGCGGTTGACGATGATGGCGTTGGGTTCGGTGTGGAAGGGCACGGGCCGGGCCATGAGGCGTCCGTGCAGCGTGGTGGGGATGGAGGGGGTGAGCGTCGCCTGGTCCATATGGGCCAGCGCCGCGCCGGCAGCTTCCGCCATGCGGTGGCCATCGCCGGTATTGCCGGCGGGGCTACCGAGGTAGTCCACGGGGCCGGGGAAGTGCTGCGCGAGCAGCGCGGAATCCCATTCGAAGCCGCCGGTCGCGATGACGACGCCGCGCCGCGCGGTGATGGCGTGGCGCGCACCGCGCTGTTCCACGATGGCGCCGGTGATGGCGCCCGTCTCGTCGCGCGTCAGCTCCACCGCGCGGGCTTCGAGTTCGATCTGCACGCCGGCATCGAGGCAGCCGCGCAGCAGCCCGGTGATCAGCGCCGTGCCCTTGCCGCGTGTGTTCGTCAGCAGGCGCCAGAGCAGCCGCGGCCAGAGCTGCCAGGCCGTGCGGAAGGGGTGGTGGTAGAGGTCGGTCTCGACGGCCTCGTGATAGGTGAAGAGTTCGGGGATGGTGGATTTCCGGATGCGCAGCGCGAAGCGCCCGGCCTTCCAGCGGGAGAGCGGGAGCGGCGAGAGCATGCGGCCGCGCTTCCGGGCGCCGGGGAGGTCGCGCAGCGGGTCGGGCTCCGGCGTCAGGGCGAAGCGCAGCGGCGAGTTTTCTTCAATGAAGCGCAGCATGCGTGGCGAGGCTTCGACCAGGCGCTGCCAGAGCGCGTCCTCCGTTGCCGCCCATCCCTCCGGCGCGGCGGCGCGGATGTAGGTCAGCGCGTCCTCCGCATTGTCCTCGATGCCCGCGGCGGCGGCGTGATGGTTGGCGGGAATCCAGGTGCCGGCGCCGGACATGGCGCTGGTGCCGCCGAGGCGGTCCGTCTTCTCCAGGACGGTGACGCGCAGCCCCGCCCTGGCGGCGGTCAGCGCCGCCGTCAGCCCGGCGGCGCCGGAGCCGAGGATGAGGGCATCGGTCTCGTGCTTCATTCCGCGCGGATGCCGCCGGCGCGCACCACCTCTCCCCAGCGGCGATATTCCTCGGTGAAGAGGGCGGCGAAGGCGGCGGGATCGCGGGCCGCGCGCAGCAGGCCGAAGCCCGTGATGCGGGCGGCGATGGCGGGGTCGGCCAGGGCTTCCGCCAGCAGCGCGCGCAGGCGATCCACGCCGGAAGCCGGCACGGATTTGTTGGCGAAGAGGGCCTGCCAGCCATCGGCCTCCACGTCGCGGACGCCCTGTTCGGCCAGCGTCGGCACCTCCGGCAGCGCCTCCAGCCGCGCGGGGCCGAGCACGGCGAGCGCGCGCAGCCTGCCGTCGCGGATCAGCGGCAGGGCGGAGGAGAGGGAGGCGAAGGAGAAGCCGATATTGCCGGCGACGAGGTCCGGCAGCATCTGGCCCTCCCCGCGATAGGCGACGGATTCCACCGCCGCGCCGGTGCGGCTGCGGAAGACCTCGATGGCGAGGTGGGAGAGCGTGCCATTGCCGCTGTTGCCCGCATTCAGCGACTGCACGCGTGAAGCGGCGACGAGGCCCGGCAGGTCCCGCAGCGGCGAGGCCGCGGCCACCACCAGCACGAAGGGCGCGGAGGCGACAAGGCCGACGGGGACGAAATCCGTGGTGACGTCATAGCCCACGGGTTGCGTCGCCAGATGCGGCACGATGGTCATGCTGACGCTGCCGAGCAGCAACGTATGCGCATCATTGCTGGTGGCGGCGACGCGCGTGCCGATCATGCCGCCGGCGCCGGCGTGGTTCTCCACGATGCAGGGCTGGCCGAGGCGCGGCGTGAAGAACTCCGCCAGCATGCGCGCCAGGATGTCCGCGGGGCCGCCAGGCGCGAAGGGGACGATGAGGCGCACGGGACGCGTCGGCCAGGCGGGCTGCGCGAGGGCGGGCGTGGCGAGGAGCAGCGCGGGCAGGGCGCGGCGGGTGAGGTTCATCGGGGCTTCCTCCTCATGGCAGATGGGCACCGCCTTCTCGCAGGGCGGCTTGCAGGGCCGGCACGTCGCAGGAGGCGGGCGCGGCATTGCCGCGCGCGGCCATGGCGGCGGCGAGGCCCGCGGCCTGGCCGATGGCCATGATCGTCGGCATCACGCGGGTGGCCGCATGCGCCTTGTGGGTGGCGGAGATCCCGCGCCCCGCGACCAGCGCATTGTCGAAGCCGAGCGGCAGCAGGGACCGCAGCGGGATGGCATAGGCGTGGTCCTCGCCGAAGCCCTCGAAATGCAGGCCGGCGCCCTTGGCGGGGTGGATATCCATGGGATAGGCGCCCCAGGCGATGCGGTCGGGGAAGGGGGTGGCGGCGCGCAGCTCCTCCTCCGCCAGCACATGCTGGCCGTGGATGCGGCGGCTTTCGCGCACGCCGATCTGCGGCGCGAAGGCGACGAGGCGCCCCTCGGCACAGCCCGGCACCAGGTCCCGCAGGAAGGCGCTGGCGGCGAGGGACTGGCGGCGGCCCTCGACCTCGGCCTGCGAGAGCGCCAGCGGGTCCGTGGCATCGAAGGCCAGGCGGCCGATGTTGAACCAGGCGTCGCGCGTGCCCTCGATGCGGCTGGCGTGGAGGGCGGCGCGGGCGAGCCGGCCCTCCTCGACACCCCGGCGGGACAGGGCGGCGAGGTCCTGGGGCGAGAGGGCATCGAAGACAGCAAGGTCGATGGGCCCGAAGCGGAACATCGCCGTGGCGGGTTGCATCGCCTGGCCCTCGTCGAGCGGCAGGAAATCCGCGCCGAGGCGGGCGAGCAGGTCGAGATCGCCGGAGGCATCGATGACGATGCGCGGCCGCACGCGCCAGACGCCCGCCTTGGTGAGGAGATCGACGGACGTGATGGTGCCGCCCTGGCGCTGCGCGTCGAGGATGGAGGCATGGAACAGCAGCCGCACGCCGGCTTCCTGCGCCATGGAATCCAGCACGGGCTTCAGCACTTCCGGGTCGTAGCAGACGCGGTCCATGCGGTGGCCGGTGGACATGGTGAAACAGGAATGGCCGTCGCTGGCGCCCTGCGCCATGAGGCGCACGACCACTTCCTCCGCGATGCCGGCCACGACGCGACGGCCGGAGGCGGTTTCCCACCCCACGAACTGCCCGACCGCGGCCGCGGTGGCGGCGCCGCCGAGGAAGCCCCAGCGTTCCACCAGCAGCACATCGGCGCCGGCCCGCGCCGCCGCGACGGCCGCCACAACGCCCGCCATGCCGCCACCCGCGACCAGCACATCCGCCTGCATGTCCATGGGCGGCAACCTAGCGGGGATTCGCCGCAAGACCAGCCGGCCCCGGCGGGTTGACAGCCCGGGCGCCGGAAGCCCCGATGGGCGCGCCGGCGACAAGGAAGCCTGACCGCATGAGTGACGAGATCTGGGCCATCGATTCCGTGGTGAACATCTGGACGAAGGAAGCGCTGGCCGCGCGGCCGGATCGCACGGCGTTCTATCGCGGCAAGGTCGGCGTGGACCAGGAAACCTTCGAGGGCATCAGCCTGGAGACGATGCTGGCGCGCATGGACGCGGCGAGGATCGAGCGCGCCTTCCTCGTCGCCGCCAAGGTCGGCGTGAGGTGGCACCCCGCCTGCTACCACGTGCCCTACGAATTGGTGGCGGCGGCGGTGCGGCAATATCCCGATCGCTTCTCGGGCCTGGCGGGGCTGGACCCGACCGAGGGGATGGAGGGCGTGCGGGCGCTGGAGCGCGCGGTGAAGGAGGACGGCTTCATCGGCGCGCATTTCTACCCGCATTGGTACGAGCTGCCGCCGGACCATGCGAAGTGGTATCCGTTCTACACCAAGTGCGTCGAACTCGGCGTGCCGGTGCAGCTGCAGGTCGGGCAGAGCCTGGTCTATGATTCCAGCTACCCGCGGCGCTCCGTCGGGCGGCCGATCTGCCTGGATGCGGTGGCCTGCGACTTCCCTGAGCTGAAGATCATCGGCATCCATGTCGGCATCCCCTGGACCGACGAGATGATCGCGATGGCGTGGAAGCACCGGAACGTCTTCATCGCGGCGGATGCGCACAGCCCGAAATACTGGCCGGAGAGCTTCGTGCGCTACATCGACAGCTACGGGCAGGACAAGGTGCTGTTCGGCACGGATTTTCCGGTGCTGCAGTTCGAGCGCACACGCGCGGAGGTGGAAGGCTTGAAGCTGCGGCCTGGGCCCTTGCGGAAATTCCTGCGGGAGAATGCGCTGCGCATCTACGGGCTGGCGCCATGATGAACATCGCCGATGCGCTGGCGCATCACGCGACGGCAAGGCCCGACCAGCCCGCGCTGATCGCGGGGGATCGCGCGGTGCTGTATCGCGACCTCGATGCGCTGGTGCGGCGCTGGGCGGCGCATCTCACGGCGCTCGGGCTGAGGCAGGGCGAGGTGCTGGGCATCGCGCTGCGCGACAGCATGGAGCATGTGCTGGCGCTGTGGGGCGCGGCGCGGATGGGCGCGGTGGCGCTGCCGCTGGATTGGCGCTGGACGGCCGGGGAGCAGCAGGCGGTGGCGCTGCGATTCCGCGCGAAGCTGGTGCTGGTGGAACCGGAGGCGCCGGCGCTGGAGGGCCTGCGCTGCGTGACGATGGATGCGGGGTTCACGGAGAGCGTGGCGGCGACGCCGGCCGACCTGGCCTTCCCCAGCGGGCGCGACTGCGGCGCCATGCCGCTGCTGATGTCGCTGTCGTCGGGCACGACAGGACGGCCCAAGGGGCCGGTGGTAACGCATGAGCAGTTCCTGCGCCGCTTCTGGACGCATTGGATCGACCTCGGCCTCAACAGCCGGGAGGTCTATGTCTCCGCGACACCGCTCTATTTCGGCGGCGGGCGCACCTTCACCATGTCGCTGATGTTCAGCGGCGGCACGGCGGTGCTGTTTCCGCCGCCCTACAAGCCGCATGAACTGGCCGCCGAGATCGCGAAGCGCCAGGCGACCTCGGCCTTCCTGGTGCCGACGCTGCTGCGGCGGCTGCTGGACCTGTCGGCGGAGGAGGCCGCGCCGCTGCGGCGCATGAGGCTGCTGCTGTCATCGGGCGCGCCGCTGCATCCGTGGGAACGCAAGGCGATCCGCGACCGGCTCTGCGCCGGCTTCCATGAGTACTACGCCAGCACGGAAGGGGGCGGCATCTCGCTGCTGCGGCCGGAGGATATCGAGGCGCATGAGGCGAGCGTGGGCCGCGCCGTCTTCGGCGTGGAGATCGCGGTGTTCGACGATGCGATGAACCGCCTTCCGGCGGGCGAGGTCGGCCGCATCGGCTATCGCGGGCCCGGCGTCGCCACGGGGTTCTTCGAGGATCCGGAAGCGGATGCGGAGGTCTTCCACCAGGGCTGGTTCCTGCCCGGCGACCTCGCCTCGGTCGACTCCTCCGGCTACGTCACGCTGAAGGGGCGGAAGAAGGACATGATCATCCGCGGCGGCGTGAACATCTACCCGCCGGAGATCGAGAGCGTGCTGCTGTCGGACCCGCGGATCGCGGAGGCGGCGGTGGTGGGCTTTCCCTCCGACGCCATGGGCGAGGAGGTGGCGGCCTTCGTCGTGCCGAGGCCGGGCGAGACACCCTCGGCCGAGAGCCTGGAGGCGCTCTGCCGCGCGCGGCTCGCGCCCTACAAGGTGCCGAAGCGCATGGAGCTGATCGCCGACCTGCCGCGCAACAGCAGCGGCAAGACGGTGAAGGCGGAGCTGGCGAAGCGGCTCATATGAAGCTGATGTCGAGGAAGTCGGGCAGCGCACCGTAGATCCGCGCCAGCACGATCTCGTCCCCGCTGCGCGCGACACCATCGGCATCGAAGACCAGGTCGCGGCCCACCATCGCGACCGTCCACACGCCGCCGCGGCCATAGCCGAAACGCGCCTCCGTCAGCCCGCCCAGGTCGATGAAGAGGTCGCGGCCGGGGTCGAGGCTGTCGCGGTCCAGCAGGATTCGGTCGGTCTCGTCAAAGTCGGCGATGCGGTCATGGCCGCCGAAGTCGCCGAGCAGGAAGGCATCGGCCCCGGCCTCACCGCGCAGCGTGTTGTTGCCGGTTCCGCCGGTCAGCGTATCGGCGCCCTCGCCGCCCATCAGGTGGTCGTGCCCGCCATCGCCATCGAGGCTGTCCGCGCCTTCCCGCCCCGCGATGGTGTCGTTGCCGTCGCGGCCCTGCAGGATGTTGTCGGCGGCATTGCCGGTGATGGCGTTGTCGCCGGCATTGCCCGTGCCGCTGGCGGCGCTGCCGAGCAGGATGAGCCTTTCCACATTGGCGGAGAGGGTGACGCCGACGGTGGCGCGCACCAGGTCGTTGCCGCGACCGACGCCTTCCTCGATGAAGGTGCCGGCGTGGTTGACGAGGTAGGTGTCGTCACCCTCCCCGCCCCGCAGAAGATCGCCGCCGCCGCGTCCATCCAGCAGATCCTTGCCCGCGCCGCCTTCCAGCGTCTCCGCCGCGCTGCTGCCGAGGATCGTGTCCGCACCCTCGCCGCCCTCCACGCGTTCGAAGAAGCGGAGCGTCGCGGATTGGCCGGCGCGGGTGACGGTGGTGGCGGCAAGGTCGATGCGCGCGGCGACGGCATCATCGCGGAGCGAGAAGGTGTCGATGCCGCTGCCGGCATCGTAGAGCTCGCCGGCCTCCAGCCCCGCGGCGAGGATGAGGTCCGAACCCTCCCCGCCCCGCAGCGTGTCGCGGCCGAGGAAGCCTTCGAGCGTATCGGCGGCGCCATTGCCTTCCAGCCGGTCATTGCCGATGCCGCCCGCCAGGCTGTCCCGCCCGGTGCCGCCATGGAGCGAATCATCGCCCGCGCCGCCTTCCGCCACGAAGGCGATGCCGCTGGTCGCGGCCAGAAGCCGGTCGGAAGCACCGCCGAATAGCAGCGTGGCGGCTTCGAAGCCGCGCGCCATGCCGGGGCCGAAGCGCAGCAGCCCCGCGGCATCGGCGGTGACGGTGGCGCCACGCGCGGCGGAGAGGTCGAGAAGCAGCGAGTCGAAGCCGATGCCGCCGCCACCGCGCAGGTCATGCGCGCGCAGGCCTGCCACGAAGATCTCGTCGCCGCCGGTGCCGCCCACGAATTGCAGCACCTCCACCCCCGTGACGCTGCCGCCATCGACAAGCGGCGTGGTGGCATCGGGGTCGAGGAGGTTGACGCTGTAGCCGAAGAGGGAGGTGCCGCGGTCGAGCACCAGGCGATCCATGCCATCGCCGCCCGCGATGCGGGATGGCGCATCGGCCACCAGCGTGTCGTCGCCCTCGCCGCCGAGCAGCGTATCGGCCAGCATGCCGGGCAGGGTGAAGTCCCCGCCGCCGAAGCCGCCACCGGTATCGACCAGCGCGAAGGTCGCGACGACCGCGCCGCCGCCATTCGCCACCAGGCGGTCGCCGCGTTCCCCGCCCTCGAGAAGATCGGCGCCGCTGCCGCCGACCAGCGTATCGCCGCCATCGCCGCCGAGGAGCGCATCGGCGAGCGCCGCGCCCTCGATCGAATCGGCGCCGCGGCCGCCTTCCAGCCGATCCGCGTGGAAGCCGCCGATCAGCGTGTCGTTGAAGATGCCGCCGGTAACGTCGACGCCCTCCGCCGCGCCGGTGCCGATGTAGCGCAGCCGTTCCACATTCGCGATGCGGGAACCGTCGGTGAAGAAGGTCTCGTTCTCGTTGGTCGTCTCGTCGCCGTCATCGGCATCGAGCGGCGCCATGGCGAGGATCAGGGGCGCGCCGCGCCCGGCATCGATCCAGAGCGTGTCGTCCCCCGCGCCGCCATCCACCAGGTCGCCACCGGCCGACCAGATGATGCGGTCATTGCCGCCCTCCCCGAACAGCGCGTCGCGCCCGAGGCCGCCATCGATCTGGTCATTGCCGAGGCCGCCATAGAGGCGATCGCCGAAGCCCGCCGGGCTGCCGCGGGGCACGCTGAGCGGGATGACGGCGTCGCCGCCCTTGATGACGTCGTTCCCCGCGCCGCCGCGGAAGGTCAGGCGCTCGAACCCCTTGAAGGCGGTGATGCCGTTCGCGCCGTTGATGTAGGTGAAGTCGTCATTGCCGTACCAGTCGGCGATGAGCAGCTTGCCGAGATTGTCGGAGAGGTCGAGCGCCAGGCGGTCATCACCCTCCCCGCCCAGCATCGTGTCCGCGGCCTGGCCGCGCAGCGCCTGGACCAGGTCGTCGCCGCTGCCGCCATCCACCTGGTCCTTGCCCGCGCCGCCATCCAGCGTGTCCCCGCCGCCCGATCCCATCAGCGCATCGGCATGCACGCCACCCGTCACCTGGTCCGCCGCGCCGCCGCCGGTCCAGTCGATCCGCTCCACCCCCGCGATGGTGGTGCCGTTGCTCAGCACCTGGGTCTCGTTGGCCTTGAAGGTGAACTGCCAGGAGGCCGGCGTGCCGAGGCGCGTGGTGGAGGGGGCGACGATGATGGCGAGGTCATCGCCCGCGCCGCCATCGACGCTGTCGATCCCGGCCGAGGCGATGATGTCGTTGCCGCCGCCGGCATAGAGGCGGTTGCGGCCTGCGCCGCCGCCCAGCAGGTCATCGCCGAGGCCCGTGCGGATGATGTCGTCGCCATTGCCGCCGGCGATGATGTCCTTGCCGGTGGCGAGGATGCCGCTGTCGAAGTCCAGGCGTTCGAAGTTGCGCGCGACTGTGCCGGTGCCGAAGGTCATCTCCGGCTGCATGGTGAGGAAGATGGGCTTGGAGGAGGCGACGCCGGGACCGCGATAGACCAGCGTGTCGCGCCCCTCCCCGCCATCCAGCACATCGGCATTGGCGCTGCCGACATCGTCGAAGGCGAGGACGGTATCGGCGCCGGCGCCGCCCAGCACGGTGTCGGGACCGGTGGTCCCGTTCAGCGAATCATCGCCCGCGCCGCCATCGATGCTGTCGCCGAAGGCGCCGCCCACGATCGTGTCGGCGCCGAAGCCGGTGGCGATGTCGAGCTTCTCGATCGATTTCAGCACGGTGCCATCGGGCAGGATGACGGTCTCTCCGGCCGTCACGGAGAAGTTCGCCAGCGCACCGCGGCGGACCACCACGGCGCGGTCCTGGCCCGCACCGCCATCCAGCGTATCGGCGCCGCCATCGGCTCCGCCGGCATAGAGCAGGTCGTGGCCGGAGCCACCCCTCAGCAGGTCGCTGCCGCTGGCGCCGGTGCCGAGGTCGCCCCCCGTGATGACGTCGTTGCCATTCTGGCCATCGATCGTGTCGTTGCCGGCGCCGCCCGTGATGATGTCGTCGCCCGGCACGGCGATGCCGGGCGCGTTGTAGCCCTTGTAGAAATCAGGCGGCAGGCCGGGCCCGATATCGCCGTAGATGAGATCGTTGCCCTGGCCGCCATTCAGCAGGTCCCCGGCGCCGAAGCCCGCCAGCGTGTCGTTGCCGGTATTGCCGAAGATGTTGTTGAAGATCTTCGATCCGCCGATGCGGTCATCGCCCGCCATCGCGTCCAGCGCCACCTGGTCATCCGTCAGCTGCAGCGTGTTCGGGGCGTCATCGGCCACCACGTCGTTCTGGTAATGGACGGTGTAGGTGGCCTGCGCGCCGATCACGCCATCCGTCGTATCGGTGCCATCCAGCACCACGTCGCGCGATGCCTCGTAGAGCCAGAGCGGCTCCGTGGACCAGCCATCGGCGTCGGGGACGAAGAAGTGGACCAGCGGGCCGATGGAGACGTCGAAATCCTTGAAGCGCGTGTTGCGCAGGCCGATTTCCATCGCGGACACTTCCATGTTCGCGGTGACCTGGATGCCGAGCCGCGTGCTGTATTCGCCATGGGCGGTGTAGGTGACCGTGGCATCGACGTCGCCCTGGCCCATCGGCGTGTCGATGACGAACTGGTCGCCGAGCACGCCCGTCGCGTGCTGGCCGAGGCTGGTGTCGAGGGTGAGCTGGATGCCTTCGAGGTGGAACTCCACCTCCTGCACCAGGCGGACCGTGACGTTGGTCTCGATCTCCAGCACCGTCCAGTATAGCTGCGTCTTGGGGCCCGCGAGGTCGAGCGTGCCGGACAGCACCTTGGCGGCGGGGAAGAGGTTGGCCAGGAACTTGGCCATGGAGAAGGTGGCGTCGAGGAAGGCGGGGCCCTGGCCGCTGCGCATCAGGGAGGGGAAGAGCCCGTCCCCGAAGCTGACGCCGCCGTATTCGTTCGGCGCCTCCGGCACCGTCAGCTTGTTGATGTCGATCGGGAAGGTCCCGAGGTCGAGGTCGAGCGATTCGCCGGTGACCAGGCTGAAGATGGTCGCGCGACCATCCGGGATATCGACCAGCGGGATGTCGAGGTTGGAGATGATGTCGATCTCGCCCACCCAGAGATCGGCGGAGAGGTCGATGTCGCGCACCCCGGCCTGCAGGCCATAGACGAAATCGACCGAGAGGCTCGACTGGCTGGTGGGGGCGACGAAGGGCATGTCGCCGGTGACGAAGGTGAGGCTGGGCGCCAGGATCGGGTTGGCGTTCTGGTATTGCGCCAGCGGCGTCTGGTCTTCGGCATTGGGCGGCGGGATGTAGGGGTCCGCGCGTTCGCCAACCCATTCGGTGAAGCCGTTGGCGTGGTCCTCCATCACGTAGTCGATGCCGAAGCTGCCGGCATCCCAGGTGGCGGTGACCTCGATGCCGAGCTGCCCATGGGCGTAGAGGGTGGCGCCGGCATCGATGACGGGGACGGGGATGCCGAAGCTGTCCTCCGTCAGCCGCTGTTCGAAATCGATGCGGGCGACCAGGTCGTCCCACACCAGGTTCCCCTTGGCCGGCCCCTCCAGCCCCAGGGCGTTGATGTCGCGGGTCTGGAGGGTGAGCTGGGTCATCGGTCAGGCCTTGGGCGTCGCGATCCCAGGCAAGCATGGCAGGCGGACGGAACGGTGTTTCCTCGTTTCGTCCCGGTTTCGTGCTGCTTCGCGGTTCAGGCGACGCCGATGGCAAGGCCATCCCGCTGCGGATCGGCGCCGCCGGCCAGCACGCCGTCCCAGAGGGAGATACCGTGCGGGGCGGCGAAGGGGTAGGAGTGGTAGTTGCGGCGCACGGTTTCGCCCGCCGCAACGAGGTCGCGTTCCACCGCGCGGGGGATGCGGTTGCCGATGTCGATGGCGGGGCCGGTGGCGGCGAAGCGGGGGGCCTGCACGGCTTCCTGCATCCCCATGCCGAAATCGAGCACGTTCACCAGCACCTGCAGGATGGCGATGCCGATCCAGGCGCCGCCGGGGGCGCCCAGCGTCATCACCGGGCGGCCGTCCTGGAAGACGATGGTGGGGGTCATGGAGGAGAAGCGCTTCTTGCCCGGCGCGATGGAGCCCGCGCGGCCGGGGCGCGGGTCGTACCAGTTCATCGCGCCGTTCAGCATGAAGCCGGTGCCGGGCGGGATGACGCCGGAGGGAACGCCGAGCGTGTGGGTGAGCGAGGCGACGAGGCCCGATGCATCGACGCAGGAGATCGTCGTCGTGTCCTTGGCCGTCGCCGTCACGCGGGTCGGCGCGGCCGCCAGCCCATCGCGGATGCGGGCGGCGCAGTCATCGGCATAGGCGTCGGAGAGCAGGTGGTCGAGCGGCGGCGGCTGGGTGGCGGGGTCGCCGATGTGATCCTCCCGGTCCTTCAGCGCGATGCGCATGGCCGCCGAGAGGGTGCGGATGAAGGCCGGGCTGTTGTGGCCCTGGGCCACCAGGTCGAAGCGTTCGAGGATGCGCAGCATCTCCGCCACCACGATGCCGCCGGCGGGCGGGGGCGGGAGGGAGATGTCGAAGCCGCGGTAGCGCACGACCAGCGGCGCGGCTTCGGTGACCTTGAAGCCGGCGAGGTCGGCGGCGGAGAGCAGGCCGCCATTCGCGGCCATGTTGTCCAGGATCACGCGGGCGAGGTCGCCGGTGTAGAAGCTCTCGACGCCATCGGCCGCGATGCCGGCGAGGGTGCGGGCGAGGGCCGGGTTGCGGACGGGGTCGCCCGGGCGTTTCGGCGAGCCGTCCGGCCGGCAGTAGAGCGCGGCGCCCTCGGCCGTGAAGGCGAGTTTCCGGACGTAGTCTAGGCGGCCATAGGCGGCCTCGTTCGCCGTGAACATGGTGTGGACGTGGGGGCGGATGATCCAGCCTTCCGCGGCGAAGCCGATGGCGGGGCCGAACAGGTCCTTCCAGGCAAGTTTCCCAAAGCGGGCATGGGCTTCGGCGAAGAGGCGGAGGATACCCGGCGTCGTGACGGCGCGGTGGCCGACCTCGTTGGCGCGGTCGGCCAGGATGAAGCCGTAGCCATCGGCGCATTCGCGCTGGAAGGTCGCTTCCCACATGGTGGGGGTGCAGGCGCCGGGGCAGGTGGAGAGGCCGTCCAGCACCGTCGTGCGGCCCGTGGCGGGGTCGTGCAGCTGCAGGATGCCGAGGCCGCCGATGCCGGACATCATGGGGTCCACGACGCCCTGCGTCAGGGCGCAGGCCAGCAGCGCGTCGATGGCGTTGCCGCCGGCGGCGAGGATGCTGGCGCCGGCCTCCGCCGCTTCGGGCTGCGGCGCCACGATCATGGCGCGGGCTGCGGGCAGTTTGCTGGTCGGCCTCATGGCGATCCCCTCTGAGGATCGCATAGTGCCGGCGGGGCCCGGGGGGCGCCACGCCCCCCGGCGGAGCGCGAGGCAGAGCCTCGCACTTTTTCAGATGCGGCGCGCCGCCTGCACCGCCGCCGCGGACCCGTTCCCGACCAGCCACGCCCAGGCGCGGAGCAGCGCGCCGGCCGGCGCCGTCGCCGCGTCGCGGGCCTCGTCCCGGTGGTGGACTTCCTCGGCCTGGCAATGGGCCAGCAGGGCGCGGATTTCCGGATGGATGCTTTCGGCGTCCAGCCGGTCGATCTGCTGCTGGTAGTGGTGATCGACGAAGGTCTCCACCGCGTCGATCGTCGCATAGACGGCGCGGGGGCCGAAGAGGCCGGGCAGCGCGCCGGTCAGCCAGCCAGCGACGCGCCAGATGGGCAGCAGGCGGCTGTGCTGATGCGCGGGCAGCAGCAGGTTCAGCAGGTCGAGGTGGCCCTGTTCCGTCGCCATGTGGCGGCGGGCGAAATCGACCACGCCGGGGTCGCGGCAGGTGGCCAGGATGCCGCGATAGATCATGACCGCGCCCGTCTCCCCCGCATGGTCGGAGCGGAGTTCGCCCACCAGCCAGTCCGGCAGCGGCGGCAGGGTGGAGAGGATCGGCGCCGTGTAGGCGGGGGGGCGTCGGTCATGGGTCATGGCGGCGCGGATGTGGTTCCTGCCCCGGATCGGGGCAAGTGTTGCAGGGCGGGCATGGCGGACGCAGTCTGCGCGCCATGCCCGAACCCTCCGCCCTGGAAGCGCTGACGCAGCGCCTCGGCCCGCCGCGCATCGCGAGCCTGATCGTGACGATCTGGGGGGATGCGGTGGCGCCGCGGGGGGGCTCGCTATGGCTGGGGTCGCTGCAGGCGATCCTCGACCGGTTCGGCTGCAATCCCGGCCAGGTGCGCACCGCGATGTCGCGGCTGACGGAGGAGGGGTGGCTGGCGCGCAACCGCGTCGGCCGGAATTCCTTCTACCGGCTGGGGCCGCGCGGGGAGGCCGCCTTCGGCGCGGCGGCGCGGCGCATCTACCGGCTTGATCCGCCGGCGTGGGACGGGCGCTTCCGCCTGGCGATGACGGGCGATCCCGCGGTGGTGGAGGCGCTGGTGGCGAGCCAGTTCGGCCAGGCGGCGCCGGGGCTCTGGGTGGGGCTGCGGGGGGAGGTGGCGGCGTTGCCGGCGGCGGCCACGGTGCTGATGGCGGAGCCGCGCAGCCTCGGGGAGGCGCGGGACCTGGCGGCGCGGGGCTGGGCGCTGGAGACGATCGCCGCGGCGCATGAGCGGTTCCTGGCGGCCTTCGCGCCGCTGGAGCGGGTGGTGCCCGAGGCGGCGGAGGCGCTGCCGCTGCGCCTGCTGCTGGTGCATGAATGGCGCCGCATCGCGCTGCGCGACCCCGCCTTGCCGGAGGCGCTGCTGCCGGAGGCCTGGCCGGGGCATGTGGCGGCACGGCTGGCGGCCCGGCTCTATGCGCGGCTGCTGCCGGCGTCGGAGGCCTGGCTGGATGCGGAGGGCCGGGCCGAGGCGGGCGCGCTGCCGGCGGCGGAGATGGCGGGGCGCTTCGGGCTCTGACGTGTTACGGCATTGATGCTTTACTTGCGGGTATCTGTGACATAACCTCCGACCCAACAGGAGGAGGCGCCGGTGTACACCCAGGCCCTGAACCAGAAGGATGTGGCCCCCGCCGCGGGTCCGGCGGAGGATCCCGAGCGCTTGGCGCGGTTCGAGGCGCGGGTCGCGGCCGAGGACAAGATCGAGCCGAATGACTGGATGCCGGCGGCCTATCGCCGGACGCTGACGCGGCAGATCAGCCAGCACGCGCATAGCGAGATCGTCGGCATGCTGCCGGAGGGCAACTGGATCACGCGCGCGCCGAGCCTGCGCCGCAAGGCCGCGCTGCTGGCCAAGGTGCAGGATGAGGGCGGGCACGGGCTGTATCTGTATGCGGCGGCGGAGACGCTCGGCACGAGCCGCGAGGAGCTGGTCGATCAGCTGCTGTCGGGCAAAGCGAAGTATTCCTCGATCTTCAACTACCCGACGCTGACATGGGCCGATATCGGCGCGATCGGCTGGCTGGTGGATGGCGCGGCGATCATGAACCAGATCCCGCTCTGCCGGACGAGCTACGGCCCCTATGCCCGCGCCATGGTGCGCATCTGCAAGGAGGAAAGCTTCCACCAGCGCCAGGGCTACGAGATCATGCTGACGCTCGCGCGCGGCACGGAGGCGCAGAAGGCGATGGCGCAGGATGCGCTGGATCGCTGGTGGTGGCCCTCGCTCATGATGTTCGGGCCGCCGGATGCCGAGAGCGCGCATACCGACCAGTCCATGCGCTGGAAGATCAAGCGCTTCACCAATGACGCGCTGCGCCAGCAATTCGTCGATGCGACGGTGCCGCAGGGGCATTTTCTTCAGTTGAGCTTCCCTGACCCGGAGCTTCGGTACGACGAGGAAGCGGGGCATTGGCGCTACGGCGCGATCGACTGGGAGGAATTCCGGCAGGTGCTGGCGGGGAACGGGCCCTGCAACCGGGAGAGGCTGGAGGCGCGCCGCCGCGCCCATGCGGAGGGCGCCTGGGTGCGGGAGGCGGCGCTGGCGCATGCCGCCAAGCGCCGCGCCCGCCGGGCCGCCGAGCGCCAGGCGGCGGAGTGAGCGCGATGAGCGAAACCCCCATGCCCATCTGGGAAGTTTTTGTCAGAGCCCGCGCGGGGTTGGCGCATCGGCATGCCGGCAGCGTGCATGCGGCGGATGCGGAGATGGCGCTGCAGGCGGCGCGGGATACCTACACGCGGCGCGGCGAGGGCCTGTCCTTGTGGGTCGTGCCCTCCGCCGCCATCACGGCGAGCGATCCGGCGGACCGGGACAGCCTGTTCGAGCCCACGGCCGACAAGATCTACCGGCACCCGACCTTCTACGAGGTGCCGGACGACGTCGGGCATATGTGAGATGACGACGATCGCCGTTGCCAGCACGCCGCTGGTCGAGGCGCTGCTCGCCCGGGCGGATGACGCGCTGGTGCATGCGCATCGCCTGTCCGAATGGTGCGGCCATGCGCCGATGCTGGAGGAGGATCTGGCGCTGGCGAATGTCGCGCTGGACCTGCTCGGCCAGGCGCGGTCGCTCTACCAGTATGCCGCGGAGGTGGAGGGTGCGGGGCATAGCGAGGACGATCTCGCCTATCGCCGCGACGCGCCGCAATTCCGCAACGCGCTGATCTTCGAATTGCCGCGTGGCGACTTCGCGGAGACGATCGCGCGACTGTTCCTGGCGAGTGCGGCGATGCTGCCCTGGTGGCAGGCGGCGATGGAGTCGCCCGATGCGCGGATCGCCGCCATCTCGGCCAAGGCGGAGAAGGAGGTGACGTACCACCTGCGGCACGCCGGCGAGTGGATGATCCGGCTGGGCGACGGGACCGAGGAAAGCCATGCCCGGGTGGCGGCGGCGGTTGCGAAGTATTGGCCCTATACCGGCGAACTCTTCGAGGCCGAGCACCCGGCGGTGGCCGCGCTGCTGCCGGATCCGGCACCGCTGCGCGCCGCCTTCGACGCGACGGTTGCGCGCGTCTTCGCCGAGGCGGGGCTGGATCGGCCGCGCGATGGCTGGATGCAGAAGGGCGGGCGGCGCGGCGTGCATACCGAGCATCTCGGGCACATGCTGGCGGTGATGCAGCATCTCCAGCGCGCCTATCCCGGGGCGGTGTGGTGAGTGTCACGACGCTCGACCTCGCGCGGGTCCGGGCGATCGCGGGCGCGGTGGTGGATCCCGAGATCCCGGCGCTGAGCATCGCCGACCTTGGCGTGCTGCGGGATGTCCGTGTCGGCGACGGCGGCGTGGAGGTGGACATCACGCCGACCTATTTGGGCTGCCCCGCGATGAACGTCATCGCGTGGGAGGTCGAGGCGGCGCTCGCGCAGGCAGGCTTCGGCGATGTGCGCGTGCGGCTGGTGCTCTCGCCGGCCTGGACGACGGACTGGATGACGCAGGCGGGGCGGGATGCGCTGCGGGCCTATGGCATCGCGCCGCCGGCGGCGCGGGCGGGGCGGCGCGCGCTGTTCGGCGCGGATGACGAGACGCAATGCCCGCGCTGCGGCAGCGTGGAGACGGAGAAGCTCTCGGAATTCGGCAGCACGGCCTGCAAGGCGCTGTGGCGCTGCACCGCCTGCCGCGAACCCTTCGACCAGTTCAAATGCCTGTAGCGAGGCGCCGATGAACGCCGTGTCCACCCGCTTCCATCCGCTGCGGGTCGTCGATGTTTCCCGTGAAACAACGGATGCCGTCGCCGTCACGCTGCAGCCGCCGCCGCAGGCCGATTTCCGCTTCACGCCGGGGCAGTACCTGACCTTCCGCCGCGTCGTGGAGGGCGTGGAACAGCGACGGAGCTATTCGATCTGCTCCGGCCTCGATGACGGGACGCTGCGCGTCGGCATCAAGCGCGTTGCGGGTGGCGCCTTCTCCAGCTGGGCGGTGGACCAGCTGAAGCCGGGCGAGGTGCTGGAGGCGATGGCGCCGGAGGGGCGCTTCGGGCTGATGCCGGATGCGGCGGCGCCGCCGCGCACGGTGCTGGGCATCGCCTGCGGCAGCGGGATCACGCCGATCCTGTCGATCGCCGCCAGCCTGCTGGCGCGCGAGCCGCGCGCGCGCTTCGTGCTGCTCTACGGCAATCGCGACGCGGCGGGGATCATGTTCCGGGATGCGTTGGAGCAGCTGAAGGATCGGTACCTGTCCCGCTTCGCCGTGGTGCATGTGCTGAGCCGGGAGAAGCATGAGCTGAGCGCGCTGCATGGGCGGCTCGATGCCGCGCGGATCGCGGCGCTGTTGCCGGGGCTGGTGCCGGTCGGCGCCATCGATGCCGCCTTCCTCTGCGGGCCGGAGGGGATGGCGGAGGGCGCGCGGCAGGCGCTGGAAGGGCTCGGCCTGGACCCCGCGCGCATCCATGAGGAACGCTTCACCACCGCCGCTGGCGCGCGCCCGCGCCCTGTCGTCGCGCCGGAAGCGCCGCCGGCGGCGATGGCGACCATCACGGTGGATGGCGTGACGCGCGACGTGCCGATGGGGGAAGGCGAGACGGTGCTGGAGGCCGGGCTGCGCGCGGGGCTCGACCTGCCCTGGTCCTGCCGCGGCGGCATGTGCTGCACCTGCCGGGCGAAGGTGACGGAGGGGGAGGTCGCGATGGCGACCAACTACTCGCTGCAGCCCTGGGAGACCGAGGCCGGCTTCGTGCTGACCTGCCAGTCGCGGCCGGTCGGGGCCAGCGTCTCGGTTGATTACGACGCCAGCTAGCAACCGGCGCGGCCCGCGCGGCGTCATCGGCCGCGATGGACCAGGTGACGGGCTGGCAGATCTGCCGTGAAGGCCAGGTCGAGCTTTCCGGCGCGAAGGCGCAAGACGGGCAGCGCTGGAACAGCCCAGGGCGCGCGCTCGTCTATCTCTCCGAGCATCCGGCGCTGGCAGTGCTGGAAGCGCGCGTGCATCTCGACATGCCCTATGCCGAAGTCACGCATAACCATGTGCTGGTCCGCGTCGCGCTGCCTGCCGATGTCGAAGTGGTGGCCGCCATGCCGGAGGACCCGCGTGCCATCGGCGATGGCTGGATCGCGGGCGGGCGGAGCGCGGTGCTCTCCGTGCCTTCCATGGTGCTGCAGCAGGGTCGCAACCTGCTGCTGAACCCCGCGCACCCGCGCGCGCAGGAAGTGCGGATCGTCGCCATCACGCCCTTCCGCTTCGATGCGCGGCTGTGGGGGGGCTGCCCCTGAGCCTGCGACGGAACGATATCGCAATAAACAAGAACGTTATTCGTATACCGATGGCTCTCCGCAATTAACTCCGTGGACGGCTGCGCGCCGGACGGTTTGCACACGGGACAGGGCATCAGGCGGCGATGAGCGGGACGGTATTCGTTGCGGAATCGGAGATTTCCGTTGCGGAGAATGGCGGCTGGGTGACGCAGCGCATCCTGCGGACGGGGTCGCTCGCGAACGAGGTGACCATCACCTACGGCATCACCGCCGATACCGCGGTGGCCGGGCAGGACTTCGTCGGTGGCACCGGCACGGTGACGATGGCCGCGGGCGCCGCCGAGGTCTCGGTGCCGATCCAGATCCTGAACGACACTGCGGGCGAGGCGACGGAGGTCTTCGTCTTCTCCATCATCAATGTCGTGGGCGCCAACCTCTTCGCGCCGCGCACCTCCCGCGTCTCCATCCTGGATGACGAGACGCCGGCGCCGCCCCCGCCCGCGGAGCCGCCGCTGGTCTCGGACTACACGGTCACGCTGGTGCCCGTTGTGCGGGGGCTGGACCAGCCGCTGCGGGTGGAGTTCTCGCCCATCGATCCCGGGCTTGCCTACATCGCGGAGAAGCCTGGCGTCATCCTGGTGGCGGATACCGTGACGGGCGAGCGCAGCGTGATGCTCGACATCCGCGCGCGGGTGAACGACCACCAGGATCGCGGGCTTCTCGACATCGCGCTGCATCCGGACTTCGCCAGCAACGGCTACATCTACGCCTTCATCGTGGTCGATCCCGCGGGGACGCAGGGCCTGACCGGCAATGCCGGACCGGATGGCGATGGCAACCGCTATGCGCAGCTGCTGCGCTTCACCGCCGACGCCTCGACCGGCTTCACCACCATCGTGCCGGGCAGCGAGGTGGTGCTGCTGGGCGGTGCGGGGCGGTCGCTCGACGATATCAGCGGCCGCGGCAGGAACGACCACTCCGACCCCGCCTTCGCCGGCGCGCCGTCCTCGGAGCGCTACATCAACACGGCCGCGCCGGCGCAGACGATCGTCGGCGGGTTCAAGCAGGACTACATCAAGGTCGACTCGCTGAGCCATGCCGGCGGCGGGCTGATCTTCGGCCCGGATGGCGCGCTCTATGTCTCGACCGGCGACGGGACGTCGCCCAACTACGCCGATCCCCGGTCGCCCGACGTCGTCGACCTGGACAGCCTGTCCGGCAAGATCCTGCGCATCGATCCCCTCACCGGCGATGGGCTGCCGGACAACCCCTTCGCCACGCCGGGCATCGACCTCGACCTGAACCGCGCGAAGGTCTTCCAACTCGGGCTGCGCAATCCCTTCTCCCTCGCCTTCGACGAGGAAGGGCGGCTGTTCATGACGAACACCGGCTGGGATTCCTTCGAGATGATCATGACCGGCGGGCCAGGCGCGAATTTCGGCTGGCCCTATTTCGAAGGTGGCGATGGCGGCGTGCTGCTGCGGGCGCCGGCCTATGCAGAGCTGGCGAGTGCCGCCGGCTTCTACGATGCGGTGGCACGCGGCGAGATCACCATCACGCCCCCCTTCCGCGCCTTCGGCCATGCCAGCAGCGAGCCGGGCTTCCAGGTGCAGGCGATTACCGGCGGATCGGCCATCTACAGCGGCACGCGCTATCCCGGCGTCTTCGCGGATGATTTCTTCTTCACCGATTTCGCGGGCGGCGAGGTCTATACGGTCGATACAAGGGACCGCACCCAGGTGCAGTTCCTCTACAAGACGCAGGACGGCATCTTCGGGCCGATCGACTACGTGCAGGGCGCCGATGGCCGCATCTACTACGTGGATTTGCCGCTCGGCGAGGTCGGCTACTACGTCATCACCGATGGCGCGCCGCCGCCCCCGCCACCGCCGCGGGAGGGGAAGGAGGTCACGGTCGGCAGCGGGCCGGATGCGCTGGTGCTCCGCATCTCCCAGGACGAATGGGAGGGCGATGCGCTCTACACCGTGCGCGTCGATGGCGTGCAGATCGGCGGCACGCTGAGCGCGCAGGCCTCCCACATCGATGGGCTGTCGGATACCGTCACGGTGCGCGGCAGCTGGGGCACGGGCGGGCACACCGCGACCGTCACCTTCCTCAATGACGGCTATGGCGGCAGCAACAACGCGGACCGCAACCTCTATGTCGATGGCGCTTCCTACAACGGCGTCGTCATCCCGGGCCTCGTGGTCAACCTCTACGCCGCGGGGTCGGGGAGCTTCGGCTTCACCGACACCGGGACGGTCGAGCCGCCACCGCCCCCGCCGCCGGGCGGTTCCGTCACCATCGGCAGCGGGCCGGATGCGCTGGTGCTGCGGATCACGCAGGATGCCTGGCAGGGCGATGCGCAATACACGGTCAGCGTGGATGGGGTGCCGATCAACGGCACGCTGTCCGCCCGCGCGCTGAGGGGCAGCGGGCAGGTGGATACGGTGACGGTGCTGGGGAACTGGGCGCCCGGCAGCCACAGCGTCACGATCGACTTCCTGAATGACGCCTGGGGCGGCAGCGCGGCGGCGGACCGCAACCTCTACCTCGAGGGCGCGACCTATAACGGCGTGGCGCTGCCGGGTGCCGTCGCGGAATTCGGCACGGAGGGGCCGCAGAGCTTCGCCTTCACGGAGGCGGGCACGCCGCCGCCGCCGACGCCGGGGGCCAGCATCACCATCGGCAGCGGGCCGGATGCGCTGGTGCTGCGGATCGCGCAGGATGCCTGGCAGGGTTCGGCGCAGTACACGATCAGCGTCGATGGCGTGCCGATCAACGGCACGCTGACGGCCCAGGCCTCCCATGCCGCCGGGCAGGCGGACACCGTGACGGTGCTGGGCAACTGGTCCGCCGGCCCGCATACGCTGACGGTGAACTTCCTGAACGACGACTGGGGCGGCAGCGCCGCGACGGACCGGAACCTCTACCTGGAGGGCGCGACCTACAACGGCACCGCCGTCGCGGGCACCACGGTGATGATCGGCACGGGCGGCCCGCGCGACTTCGCCTTCACCGAAGCCGGCACGCCGCCGCCGACCGGCTTCAGCACGACCATCGGCAGCGGGCCGGATGCGCTGGTGCTGCGCATCGCCCAGGATGCCTGGCAGGGGTCGGCGCAATACACGATCAGCGTCGATGGCGTGCCGATCAACGGCACGCTGACGGCCCAGGCTTCCCACGCCGCGGGGCAGGCGGATACGGTGACGGTGCTGGGCAATTGGAGCGCCGGGCCGCACACGCTGACGGTGAACTTCCTGAACGACGACTGGGGCGGCAGCGCCGCGACGGACCGGAACCTCTACCTGGAGGGCGC
>NZ_JAAIKB010000018.1 GCF_011040385.1 Falsiroseomonas algicola
CCTGCGCGGCACCGCCGCGCAGCGCGGCCCGCAACGGGCGATGTCCCTTGAGCCACCGGACGAGGCGGAGAGAAGCGGCCTGCACGGCACCGCCCCGCAGGGCGGTCAGCGACCAGCGCCGCTGCCAGGGGCGCCGCGGACCCCCACCGCAGCCCTCCCCCGCAAGTGCGGAGGAGGGGGGGAGCGGCAGCCGCAATTTTTCCGTCACGACCGAATCCGTGCGCCACAAGCAACCTCGCAAACCGTCCACATCGAAGTGCCGGCGGCGTGCATTTCGCGGCGGGGGTGCGCTTGACACCCCCCCTCCGCCCCCGTATTCCCCGCCCACCAGTCGCGTGCGGGTGTAGCTCAGTTGGTTAGAGCGCCGGCCTGTCACGCCGGAGGTCGCGGGTTCGAGCCCCGTCACTCGCGCCACGCGACTGGTTTTCCCAACATTCCGAATGAGTTGGCGCCCTGACCTCTGGGATAACCGGACGTTGTGGCGCCTGTTTCCGTTTTGCGAACCAGTGCATGTCAAGACTGCCATGATGCGCTGCACCCTATGGCGGAGCGCGTCGGGCGGGTCTAATCTGCCCCTGCTGCGATGCGGCATGGGACGGGGGCCTGCGGGGATACGCGGGAAGCCCCCCCATCTCGCACATGCAGAAAACCCCGGTGCCTCAATGCCGGGGGTTGAGGCAAGGCAAAGGGTGCCGTGGCATGACCCAGCCCATGTTGGCTGAATACTTCCCGATCCTCGTGTTCCTGGGGATCGCGGCCGCCATCGCCTGCGCGATGGTGGGCGGGGCGCTGCTGGCCGCGCACCAGAAGCCGGACCCGGAAAAGCTCTCGGCCTATGAATGCGGCTTCGAGCCCTTCGACGATACGCGCCGGCGCTTCGACGTGCGGTTCTACCTGGTCGCCATCCTGTTCATCATCTTCGACCTGGAAGTGGCCTTCCTGTTTCCCTGGGCCGTCACGCTGAACGAGATCGGCTGGTTCGGCTTCCTCTCGATGATGGGCTTCCTCGGCGTGCTGACGGTCGGCTTCCTCTATGAGTGGCGCAAGGGCGCGCTCGATTGGGAATGATGGCGCGGCTTCGCACCAATTTCAGGGGGCGCCGGCGGGGCGCCCGGAGATCGGCATGAGCGGTTCGAACACACAGGACATCGCCTGGAACCGGGAGGCTCTGCCCCCCGGCCCCGCGCAGGACGCGGTCGTAAAGGGCATCACCGGTGAGATCGAGGAGAAGGGCTTCGTCATCGCCAACCTCGACAAGGTGGTGAACTGGGCCCGCACCGGCAGCCTCTGGCCGATGACCTTCGGCCTGGCCTGCTGCGCGGTGCCGATGATCCACGCGTATATGGCGCGCTACGACCTCGACCGCTTCGGCATCATCCCGCGCGGGTCGCCGCGGCAGTCGGATGTGATGATCGTGGCGGGCACGCTGACCAACAAGATGGCTCCCGCGCTGCGCAAGGTCTACGACCAGATGAGCGAGCCGCGCTGGGTGATCAGCATGGGCAGCTGCGCGAATGGCGGCGGCTACTACCACTACAGCTACGCGGTGGTGCGCGGCTGCGATCGCGTGGTGCCCGTCGATGTCTATGTGCCGGGCTGCCCGCCGACGGCGGAGGCGCTGGTCTACGGCATCCTTCAGCTGCAGAAGAAGATCCGCCGGACGGGGACCATCCTCCGTGGCTGAGGCGAGCGCGATGCACGAACTCGGTGCGACCATCGCGGCGGCGGCCGGCCCCGCCGTGCAGGAAGTCTTCGTGGAGCGCGGGCAGGAGCTGGTGCTGCGCGCGACGCGGGAGATGATCGTGCCGCTGATGGCGATGCTGCGGGACGATCCGCGCTTCGCCTTCGAGCAGGTGATGGACATCTGCGGCGTGGACTATCCCGAGCGCGCGGAGCGCTTCGAGGTGGTGTACAACCTGCTGAGCCTGGCGCTGAACCAGCGCGTGCGCGTCATTGTCTCGACCGACGAGGCGACGCCGGTGCCGAGCGTGGCGGGCGTCTGGCCGGCCGCGACCTGGTATGAGCGCGAATGCTGGGACATGTACGGCGTCGTCTTCGCGGGGCTCACGGATCTGCGCCGGCTGCTGACCGACTACGGCTTCGAGGGCCATCCGCTGCGCAAGGACTTCCCGCTGACTGGCCATGTCGAGGTCCGGTACGACGAGGAGCGCAAGCAGGTGGTCTATGAGCCCGTCGCGCTGACGCAGGATTTCCGCAACTTCGATTTCCTCTCGCCCTGGGAAGGCATGACGACGCTGCCCGGCGACGAGAAGGTGCATCTGATCCGCGGGGAACGCGGGCAGATCGAAGGGCCAAAAGCATGAGCACCGAGCTTGTGAGCGGCCTGCCGCTGCCCGGTGGCTCCGAGGATTCGGGCCACCACCAGAAGCTGTTCGACGCCGATACCCACACCATCAATTTCGGCCCGCAGCACCCGGCCGCGCATGGCGTGCTGCGCCTCATCCTGGAGATGAAGGGCGAGGTGGTGGAGCGTGCCGATCCGCATATCGGCCTGCTGCATCGCGGCACCGAGAAGCTGATGGAGTACAAGACGTATCTCCAGGCGATGCCCTACATGGATCGCCTCGACTACGTCTCGCCCATGTGCATGGAGCACAGCTGGGTGCTGGCGGTGGAGAAGCTGCTCGGCATCGAGAACGAGGTGCCGGAGCGCGCGCGCTGGATCCGCACCATGTTCGCGGAACTGACGCGCATCCTGAACCACCTGCTGAACGTCACGACCTATGCGCTCGACGTTGGCGCCATCACGCCCTCGCTCTGGGGCTTCGAGCAGCGCGAGCATCTGCTGGAGTTCTATGAGGCGACGGGCGGCAGCCACTACCACGTGAACTACTTCCGCGCCGGCGGCGTGGCGAAGGACCTGCCCGCGGGGCTGGAGGATCGCATCGGCAAGTGGTGCGACCAGTTCCCGGCCTTCCTCGATGACCTCGAGGGCCTGCTGACGAACAACCGAATCTTCAAGCAGCGCACCGTCGATATCGGCGTGATGACGGCGGAACAGGCCATGGCCTGGGGCTTCAGCGGCCCCTGCCTGCGCGCCTCCGGCTGCGCCTGGGACCTGCGCAAGTCGCAGCCCTATGAGAAGTACGGCGAACTCGATTTCGAGATTCCCGTGGGCGTGCATGGCGACTGCTACGACCGCTACCTCGTGCGCATGCAGGAGATGCGGCAGTCCCTGTCGATGGTGAAGCAGTGCCTGGCGAAGATCCGGCCGGGCGCCGTGAAGATCGCGGACAACAAGATCACGCCGCCGACGCGCGGCGCGATGAAGCGGTCGATGGAAAGCCTCATCCACCACTTCAAGCTCTACACCGAGGGCTATCACGTGCCCGCCGGCGCGACCTACACGGTGACGGAAGCGCCGAAGGGCGAGTTCGGCGTCTACATGATCGCCGATGGCACCAACCGGCCCTATCGCGTGAAGATCCGCGCGCCGGGCTATGCGCATCTCCAGGCCATGGAGGCGCTTTCCAAGGGGCACATGCTGGCCGACGCCGTCGCCATCATCGGCAGCCTCGACATCGTCTTCGGGGAGATCGACCGGTGAGCGTCGAACAGCCCACGCACTTCGCCTTCGACGCGGAAAGCGAAGCGCAGATCAGCAAGGTGCTGGCGCGCTATCCGGAAGCGAAGAAGGCCTCGGCCGCCATCCCGCTGCTCTATGTCGTGCAGCGCCAGATGGGGCGCACCACGGGCAGTGCCTGGGTGCCGAATGTCGCGATGGACGAGATCGCAAAGCGCCTCGGCGTCGCGCCGATCCGCGTCTATGAAGTCGCGACCTTCTACTTCATGTTCAACATGAAGCCGATCGGGAAGCATCACCTGCAGCTCTGCGGCACCACGCCCTGCATGCTGCGCGGCAGCGACGACGTGATGCGCGCCTGCCATGACGCGGCGCATGTGAAGGTCGGCCAGACCAGCAGCGACGGGCTGTTCACGCTGACCGAGGTCGAGTGCCTCGGCGCCTGCGTGAACGCGCCGGTGCTGCAGGTGGATGACGACTACTACGAGGACCTGGACTACGACCGCACCGTCGCGCTCATCGAGGCGCTGAAGCGGGGCGAGCGGCCGAAGCCGGGCAGCACGATCGGTAGGCAGACCAGCGCGCCGGAAGGCGGACCGCTGACGCTGCTGGACGTGGCGGGGGAATAGGGCCATGGCGCTCGCCGACAAGGACCGGATCTTCACCAACCTCTACGGCATGCAGGATTGGCGCCTGGCCGCCGCGCAGCGTCGCGGCAACTGGGACGGCACCAAGGGCATCCTGGAGAAGGGCCGCGACTGGATCATCGAGGAGATGAAGTCCTCGGGCCTCCGCGGCCGCGGCGGCGCGGGCTTCCCGACCGGCATGAAGTGGTCCTTCATGCCGAAGCAGGCGAGCGAGCGACCGCACTACCTGGTCGTCAATGCCGACGAATCCGAGCCCGGCACCTGCAAGGACCGCGACATCATCCGCCACGACCCGCAGACGCTGATCGAGGGCTGCCTGATCGCCGGCTTCGCCATGGGCGCGCATGCCGGCTACATCTACATCCGCGGCGAATACTACAACGAGAGCGTCGTGCTCGAGGCCGCGATCCAGGAAGCCTATGATGCGGGGCTGATCGGCAAGAACGCCTGCGGCAGCGGCTGGGACTTCGACCTCTACGTCCATCGCGGCGCGGGTGCGTATATCTGCGGCGAAGAGACGGCGCTGATCGAGAGCCTGGAAGGCAAGAAGGGGATGCCGCGGCTGAAGCCGCCTTTCCCCGCCGCCGTGGGTCTCTATGGCTGCCCGACCACGGTGAACAACGTCGAGACCATCGCGGTGGTGCCGACGATCCTGCGGCGCGGCGCCGCCTGGTTCGCGGGCTTCGGCCGGCCGAAGAACAGCGGCACCAAGGTCTTCTGCATCCAGGGCCATGTGAACAAGCCCTGCAATGTGGAGGAGGAGATGAGCATCCCGATGCGGGAGCTCATCGAGCGCCATGCTGGCGGCGTGCGCGGGGGCTGGGACAACCTGCTCTGCGTCATTCCCGGCGGGTCCTCCACGCCGCTGCTGCCGAAGCACATCTGCGACGACGTGCTGATGGATTTCGATGCGCTGCGCGAGCACAAGTCGGGCCTCGGCACTGCGGGCGTGATCGTGATGGACAAGTCCACCGACATCGTCCGCGCCATCGCGCGCCTGTCCCGCTTCTACAAGCATGAGAGCTGCGGCCAGTGCACGCCCTGCCGCGAAGGCATGGGCTGGGTCAGCCGCATGATGGACCGCATGGTCGAAGGCCGCGCGGATGTGGAAGAGATCGACGTGCTGGAGGAAGTGACCCGGCGCATCGAGGGCCACACCATCTGCGCGCTGGCCGATGGCGGCGTCTGGCCCGTGCAGGGCCTCATCCGGCATTTCCGCCCGGTCATGGAAGCGCGCATCGCCGAGTACAAGGCGAAGCATGCGCGCCCCTCCATGCCGATGGCGGCGGAGTAAGCGACGATGGCGAAGGTCACGGTCGACGGGATCGAGGTCGAGGTCCCGAACGGCGCCACGGTGCTTCAAGCGTGTGAGGCCGCGGGGAAGGAGATCCCGCGCTTCTGCTACCATGAGCGGCTGAGCGTCGCGGGCAATTGCCGCATGTGCCTGGTCGAGGTGGAAAAGGCGCCGAAGCCCGTCGCTTCCTGCGCCTATCCCGTGGCCGATGGCATGGTGGTGAAGACGGACAGCCCCGTCGTGCGGAACGCGCGCCGCGGCGTCATGGAATTCCTGCTGATCAACCACCCGCTGGACTGCCCGATCTGCGACCAGGGCGGCGAATGCGACCTGCAGGACCAGTCCGTCTCCTACGGCATGGACAAGTCCCGCTACCGCGAGGCCAAGCGGTCGGTGAAGGACAAGAACATCGGGCCGCTGATCAAGACGATCATGACCCGCTGCATCCAGTGCACGCGCTGCGTCCGCTTCTCCGCGGAAGTGGCCGGCACGTCGGAGATGGGCGGCACGAACCGGGGCGAGAACCTCGAGATCGGCACCTATGTCGAGAAGGCGCTGACCAGCGAACTCTCCGGCAACCTGATCGACATCTGCCCGGTCGGCGCGCTGACCAGCCGGCCCTACGCCTTCGTCTCCCGCCCCTGGGAGCTGCGGAAGACGGACGGCATCGACGTGCAGGACGCGACCGGCACCAATATCCGCATCGACAGCCGCGGCCCGGAAGTGCTGCGCATCCTGCCGCGCATCAATGAGGAGGTGAACGAGGAGTGGATGGCCGATCGTGGCCGCTTCTCCTTCGATGGCCTCAAGCGCAAGCGACTCGACCGGCCCTGGCTGCGCGTCGATGGCAAGCTGAAGCCGGTGAGCTGGCCGGAGGCGCTGGGCGCCGTGGCGGCGAAGCTGAAGGCGACGCCGCCTGATCGCATCGGCGCGGTGGCGGGCGACCTGGTGGATGCGGAGAGCGCCTTCGCGCTGAAGGCGCTGATGGCGGGGCTGGGCTCCGCGAATCTCGATTGCCGCCAGGATGGCGCGGCGATCGATGCGTCCCGCCCGGATTTCTACCGCTTCAACACGACGATCGCGGGGATCGAAGAGGCGGATGCGCTGCTGATCATCGGCAGCAATCCGCGCACCGAGGCGCCCGTCATCAATGCGCGCATCCGCAAGCGCTGGTCGGCGGGGCGCTTCCCCATCGGCGTCGTCGGTCCGGCGGGCGTGGACCTGACCTATGGCTACGACCATGTGGGGGAGGGGCCGGCGACGCTCCGATCCATGCTGGCCGGCACGCATCGCTTCATGGCGGTGCTGCGGGACGCCAAGAAGCCGATGATCCTGGTCGGTCGCGGCGCGCTGGCGCGGCCGGATGGCGCGGCGGTGCTGGCGGCGGCCTGGGCCATCGCGCAGTCCTGCAACGCGCTGCGGGATGACTGGCACGGCTTCAACCTGCTGCATCTGTTCGGCGGCCAGGTCGCGCCGCTGGCGATGGGCTTCCTGCCCGGCCAGGGCGGCAAGGATCTCGGTGCCATGCTGTCGGGCGGCGTCGATGCGCTGTGGCTGCTGGGCGCGGATGGGATCGACCCGGCCGCGATCGCGCCGGGCACCTTCGTGATCTACCAGGGCCACCACGGGGACCGCGCGGCCTCGCGCGCCGACGTGATCCTGCCGGGTGTCGCCTATACGGAGAAGGACGGCACCTACCTCAACACGGAAGGCCGCGCGCAGCGCAGCCGCATGGCGCTGCATGGGCCGGGCGAGGCGCGGGAGGATTGGCGCATCATCCGCGCCACCGCCCAGGGCCTCGGCGTCTCGATGGGCTTCGACGATCTCGGGCAGCTTCGCGCGGCGATGACGGCCGCGGTGCCGGCGCTGGCGGAGGGCTTCACGCGGGCCTTCTGCACGGACACGACCGGTCCCGCCGGCGATGCACAGGCGCTGGGCGATGCGCCCTTCGTCTCCGCGATCACGCAGTACCACCTGGCTGACGCCATCGCCCGCGCGTCGGACGTGATGGCCGAATGCGCCCGCACCTACGGCCCGGCGCCGGCGCTCGCCGCGGAGTAAGGAACGATGGAAGCCTTCCTCGCCACCCCCGTCGGCATCCTGGCGCTGACCGTCGCGCAGGCGATGGCGCTGCTGGTGCCGCTGCTGATCGGCGTCGCCTATTTGACCTGGGCGGAGCGCAAGATCCTGGGCGCCATGCAGATGCGGAAGGGGCCGAACGTCGTCGGGCCCTTCGGCCTGCTGCAGCCCTTTGCCGACGCGCTGAAGATGCTGATGAAGGAGACCATCATTCCTTCCGGCGCGTCCCGCGCGCTGTTCCTGATGGCGCCGATGATCACCTTCATGCTGGCGATGCTGGCCTGGGCGGTGATCCCGGTGAATGATGGCTGGGCGATCGCCGATATCAATGTCGGCATCCTCTACCTCTTCGCCATCTCGTCCCTCGGCGTCTACGGCATCATCATCGCGGGCTGGGCGTCGAACTCGAAGTACGCCTTCCTCGGCGCGCTGCGATCGGCGGCGCAGATGGTGTCCTACGAAGTCTCCATGGGCTTCGTGATCGTGACCGTGCTGCTCTGCGTCGGTTCGCTGAACCTGACGGAGATCGTGCGGGCGCAGTCCACGGTGTGGTTCATCATCCCGCTCTTCCCGATGTTCGTGATCATGTTCATCTCCGCGCTGGCGGAGACGAACCGCGCGCCCTTCGACCTGCCGGAAGGCGAGTCCGAACTGGTGGCGGGCTTCTTCGTCGAATACAGCTCGATGAGCTTCGCGCTGTTCTTCCTTGGCGAATACGCGAACATGATCCTGATGAGCGCGCTCATCACCATCCTGTTCCTGGGTGGCTGGCTGCCGCCGATGGCGATGGAGCCCTTCACCTGGATCCCGGGTCCGGTGTGGTTCATCCTGAAGATCTGCTTCTGCCTCTTCGTCTTCGTCTGGGTGCGCGCCACCTTCCCGCGCTACCGCTACGACCAGCTGATGCGCCTGGGCTGGAAGGTGTTCCTGCCGTTCAGCCTGGTGTGGCTCATCATCACCGCGGCCGCGCTGAAGATCTTCGGCTGGCTGCCGGCTGTCGGGTGAGGAGAGAGACCATGCCGATGCTCGACCGCGTTGCCCGCAGCCTGCTGCTGACCGAGATCGTCTCGGGCATGGCGCTGACGCTGGGGCAGTTCTTCAAGCCGAAGGCGACGATCAACTACCCGCATGAGCGGTCGCCGCTGAGCGCGCGCTTCAAGGGGGAGCACGCGCTGCGCCGCTACCCCAATGGCGAGGAACGCTGCATCGCCTGCAAGCTGTGCGAGGCCATCTGCCCCGCCCAGGCCATCACCATCGAGGCCGAACCGCGGGATGACGGCAGCCGCCGCACCACGCGCTACGACATCGACATGACCAAGTGCATCTATTGCGGCATGTGCGAAGAAGCCTGCCCGGTGGATGCGATCGTCGAGGGGCCGAACCTCGAATTCGCGACGGAAACGCGCGAGGAGCTGCTCTACGACAAGGCCAAGCTGCTCGCGAACGGCGATCGCTGGGAAGCGATGCTGGCCGCGCGGCTCGAACTCGACGCGCCGTATCGCTGAGACGACCGCCCCGGTGACGGGGTGGATGGGGACGAGATGATGAACGCTACCGATCCCGGAGGGGCGCGATGATCGCCGCAGCCGCCTTCTACCTCTTCGCGGCCGTGCTGATCGCCAGCGCGGTCATGGTCGTGACCAGCCGCAATCCCGTGCACAGCGTGCTGTTCCTGATCCTGGCGTTCTTCAACGCGGCGGCGCTGTTCCTGCTGGCCGGGGCCGAGTTCCTGGCGATGATCCTGGTCATCGTCTATGTCGGCGCGGTCGCGGTGCTGTTCCTCTTCGTCGTCATGATGCTGGACGTCGACTTCTCCGCGCTGCGGGAGGGCTTCCAGCGTTACGCGCCGGTCGGCGGCGCCGTCGGCCTGGTGCTCTTCGCCGAACTGGTCTTCGTCTTCGGCAGCTGGAGCTTCGCCGATGACGTGGGCGGGCTGCGCCTGAACCCGACGCCGGAGGGCGTGGACAATACCCGCGCCATCGGGCGCATCCTCTACACGGACCATGTCTGGCTGTTCCAGCTTTCGGGCCTGATCCTGCTGGTCGCGATGATCGGCGCCATCGTGCTGACGCTGCGCGGGCGCCCGGCCTCCAAGCGCCAGGACATCGGGGCCCAGGTGGCGCGGTCCGGCAGCGTGAACCTGCGCCAGGTTCGCCCCGGCGCGGGCCTCGGCGAGATCGGGATCGAGCGGCCGCCGGTGGAGGCGCCGAAGCCGGTGAAGCAGGTCGAGCATCACGGCCACGATCATGGGGGGCACCACTGATGCTGGCCGTCGGCCTCGCGCACTACCTCACGGTGGGCGCCGTCCTCTTCGTGCTGGGCATTCTCGGCATCTTCCTGAACCGGAAGAACATCATCGTCATCCTGATGTCGGTGGAGCTGATCCTGCTCTCGGTGAACCTGAACCTGGTCGCCTTCTCGGCCCAGCTGGGCGACCTGACCGGGCAGATCTTCGCCATGCTGATCCTGACCGTGGCGGCCGCGGAGGCCGCGATCGGCCTCGCGATCCTGGTCATCTACTTCCGCAACCGCGGTACGATCGAGGTGGAAGACGTGTCCACCCTGAAGGGCTGAGCCGATGTATGTCGGTGCGATCTTCTTCCCGCTGCTCGGCGCCACCATCGCCGGGTTCCTCGGCCGCTGGATCGGCGACCGCGCGGCGCAATGGGCGACGGTCATCTGCATGGCCATCGCCGCGGCCTGCGGCATCAGCGCCTTCATCCAGGTGGCGCTGGGCCATGCGCCCGGCGTGGCGCCGCTCTTCACCTTCATCGATGTCGGCGGGTTCGAAGTGTCGTGGGCGCTGCGCTACGACACGCTGAGCGTCGTGATGGTGGCGATGGTCACCTTCATCTCGACGCTCATCCACCTCTACTCCGTGGGCTACATGTCGCATGACGCGACGATCCCGCGCTTCTTCGCCTACCTCAGCCTCTTCACGTTCATGATGCTGATGCTGGTGACGGCGGATAACCTCGTCCAGCTCTTCTTCGGCTGGGAAGGCGTCGGCCTCGCGAGCTATCTGCTCATCGGCTACTGGTATGAGAAGGACAGCGCGAACCGCGCGGCGATGAAGGCCTTCATCGTCAACCGCGTGGGCGACGTTTTCTTCATGCTCGGCCTCGCGCTGACCTTCTGGACCTTCCAGTCGGTCGAGTTCGACACGATCTTCGCGAGCGTGGAGCAGGCGCAGGCGCAGCGCTTCCTCGGCATGCCGGCGCTCGAGGTCATCGGCGTGCTGCTGTTCCTCGGCGCCTGCGGCAAGTCCGCGCAGCTCGGCCTGCACACCTGGCTGCCGGACGCGATGGAGGGGCCGACGCCGGTCTCCGCGCTGATCCATGCGGCGACGATGGTGACGGCGGGCGTCTTCCTGATGGCGCGCATGTCGCCGGTGATGGAATACGCGCCGACGGCGCTGGCCATCGTGACGATCGTGGGGGCTTCCACGGCGATCTTCGCGGCGACGATCGGCTGCGTGCAGAACGACATCAAGCGCATCATCGCGTATTCGACCTGCTCGCAGCTCGGCTACATGTTCTTCGCGGTCGGCGTCGGCGTGTACCAGGCGGCCGTCTTCCACCTCTTCACCCACGCCTTCTTCAAGGCGCTGCTCTTCCTGGGTGCGGGTTCCGTCATCCATGCGATGTCGGATGAGCAGGACATCCGGAAGATGGGCGGGATCTGGAAGAAGATCCCCGTCACCTACACCGTGATGTGGATCGGCAGCCTGGCCCTGGCGGGCGTGCCCTATTTCGCGGGCTACTACTCCAAGGACATGGTGCTGGAAGTGGCCTATGCCGCGCATAGCGGGCCGGGCATGTACGCCTTCGCCATGGGCCTGCTGGCCGCCTTCCTGACCGCCTTCTACTCCTGGCGCCTGCTGATCCTGACCTTCCACGGCACGCCGCGGGCGGATCACCACACCATGGAGCATGTCCATGAAAGCCCGCTGGTGATGCTGGTGCCGCTGCTCGTGCTGAGCGTTGGCGCGGTGTTCACGGGCTATGTCTTCTACGACTTCTTCGTCGGCCACGACCAGGAAGCCTTCTGGAACGGCGCGATCTTCAACGGGCCCGACAACCATGTGCTGCATCACGCGCATGAGGTGCCGGCCTGGGTGCCGCTGGCGCCGACGGTCGCCGGCGTGGCGGGCATCGCGCTGGCCTATGTGCTGTACATGTTCGCGCCGGGCATCCCGGGGAAGCTCGCTTCCAGCTTCGGCGGGCTGTACCGCTTCCTGCTGAACAAGTGGTACTTCGATGAGCTGTATGACGCGATCTTCGTGAAGCCCGCCCAGGCGCTGGCGCGGGCCTTCTGGAAGACCGGCGACGTGAAGCTCATCGATGGCATGCCGAATGGCGCGGCCGCCCTGGCCGTGGATGCGGCGCAGGGTGCGGTGAAGCTGCAGACCGGGCGCGTGGCCAACTACGCCTTCACCATGATCATCGGCCTCGTGGCCTTCGTATCCCTCCTCCTGCTCGGGATGCCCCGATGAACGCCGCCGGCTTTCCCATCCTCAGCCTCGTCACCTTCCTGCCGCTGGCGGGGGCGCTGATCATCCTGACCGTCCGCGGTGAGGATGAGGTGGTGGCGCGCAATGCCCGCTGGACCGCGCTCTGGACCAGCCTCATCACGCTGGCGCTCTCGCTGGTTCTCTGGGTGCGGTTCGACAGCGCCTCGGCGGATTTCCAGTTCGTCGAGCAGGCGGCCTGGCTGCCCGAATTCGGCGTCGGCTACCACATGGGCGTGGACGGCATTTCCGTGCTCTTCGTGCTGCTCTCCACCCTGCTGACGCCGCTCTGCATCCTGGCGTCGTGGGAGAGCGTGCAGTCCCGCGTGCGGGAATACATGGTCGCCTTCCTCGTGCTGGAAAGCATGATGGTCGGCATGTTCTGCGCGCTGGACTTCGTGCTGTTCTACATCTTCTTCGAAGCCGTGCTGATCCCGATGTTTCTGATCATCGGCGTCTGGGGCGGCGCGCGGCGGGTCTACGCCGCCTTCAAGTTCTTCCTCTACACGCTCGCCGGCTCCGTCCTGATGCTGCTGGCGATCCTGGCGGTGTGGTACCAGGCGGGCACGACCGACATCCCGACGCTGATGGAGCAGGCCTTCTCGCCGCGCATGCAGTTCTGGCTGTTCCTGGCCTTCTTCGCCTCCTTCGCCGTGAAGGTGCCGATGTGGCCGGTGCATACCTGGCTGCCCGACGCCCACGTGGAGGCACCGACGGCCGGTTCCGTCATCCTGGCGGGCGTGCTGCTGAAGATGGGGGCCTACGGCTTCCTGCGCTTCAGCCTGCCGCTGCTGCCTCAGGCGAGTGCCGACTTCGCGCCCTTCATGTTCGCGCTCTCCGTCATCGCGGTGATTTACACCTCCCTCGTCGCGCTGGCGCAGGAGGACATGAAGAAGCTGATCGCCTATTCCTCGGTCGCGCATATGGGCATCGTGACGCTCGGCATCTTCACCTTCACGGTGCAGGGTCTGTCCGGCGCGCTCTTCACCATGCTGAGCCACGGCGTCGTCTCCGGCGCGCTCTTCCTCTGCGTCGGCGTGCTCTATGACCGCGTCCATAGCCGGGAGATCGCGCGCTACGGCGGGGTCGCGAAGATCATGCCGGCCTATGCGCTGGTCTTCATGCTCTTCACCATGGCCTCCGTCGCCCTGCCGGGCCTGGCGGGCTTCCCGGGTGAGCTGCTGGTGATCGTGGGGGCCTTCAAGGTCAGCCCCTGGGTCGCGCTCGGCGCGTGCATGGGCATGATCCTGGGCGCGGCCTATGCGCTGTATCTCTACCGCCGCGTCGCCTTCGGGAAGATCACGCGCGACGACCTCCGCAGCCTGCTCGACCTCAGCCCGCGCGAATACGCGGTCTTCGCGCCGCTGATCCTGCTGACGCTCTGGATGGGGGTCTATCCCTCCTCCTTCCTCAACTTCTTCGAGGCAAGCGTGACGGCCCTCGTGACGCGGCATGAAGCCGCGCTCGGCGCCGCCCGCCTGGCCGGGATGTGAGCCCGATGAACTGGACCCTCGCGCTGCCGGAGATCGTGCTCGGCATCTCCGGCCTGCTCATCCTCGCGGGTGGGGTGATCCCGAAGAAGGACAGCTTCTTCCCCGTCTCCATGGCCGTGATCGGCGCGCTGGTGCTGACCGCCGCGCTGGTGCTGGGGCAGGGGGAGGGGACGGCCTTCATGGGCCAGTATGTCTCCGACGGCTTCTCCCGCTTCGCCAAGGTGCTGATCCTGGCCGGCGCCGCGCTGGCGCTGGTGCTGGCGCTGGACTTCAACGCCAAGGCCGGGCTCGATCGCTTCGAATATGCGGTGCTGATGCTCTTCGCGGCGCAGGGCATGATGGTCATGGTCTCGGCCAATGACCTGATGAGCCTCTATATCGGGCTCGAGCTGCTCTCCCTCTCGCTCTACGTCATCGCGGCCTTCGACCGCGACAATGCGCGGAGCGCCGAGGCTGGCCTCAAGTATTTCGTGCTGGGCGCGCTGGCCTCGGGCCTGCTGCTCTACGGCTCCTCGCTGGTCTATGGCTTCGCGGGCACGACCAACTTCGACCGGCTGGCGGATGCGCTGTCCTCCGGCCAGGTGGGCATGGGGCTCGTCATCGGGCTGGTCTTCGTCCTCGCCGGGCTCTGCTTCAAGATCAGCGCCGTGCCCTTCCACATGTGGACGCCGGACGTCTACGAAGGCGCGCCGACGCCGGTGACGGCCTTCTTCGCCACCGCGCCGAAGATCGCCGCCATCGCGCTGCTGATGCGGGTGCTGGCCGGGCCCTTCGGGGACCTCTCGGCGCAGTGGCAGCAGGTGATCTGGTTCGCCTCCGCGGGTTCCATGCTGCTCGGCGCCTTCGCGGCGCTGACGCAGAAGAACATCAAGCGGCTGATGGCCTATTCCTCCATCGGCCATGTCGGCTACGCGCTGATGGGCCTGGCGGTCGCCACCGATGGCGGCTTCCGCGGCGTGCTCGTCTACATGGCCATCTACCTCGTCATGAACCTCGGCACCTTCGCGGTGCTGGTGGCGATGCGCCGGAACGGCAAGACGCTGGAGCAGGTGGACGATCTGGCGGGGCTGGGTCGCACCGATCCGCAGATGGCGCTCTGGATGGCGATCTTCATGTTCTCCATGGCGGGCGTTCCGCCGATGGCGGGCTTCTTCGGCAAGCTCTACGTCTTCCTGGCCGCGGTGCAGGAAGGCTTCTGGGTGCTGGCGCTGATCGGCGTCTTCACCAGCGTGGTCGGCAGCTACTACTACCTGCGCATCATCAAGGTCATGTACTTCGATGCGGCGCAGGCACCGCTCGATCCGCGCAGCGCCGGCGTGACAGTGGTGATGGCGGGCACGGGTCTTCTGACGCTGCTGTTCTTCCTGTTCCCCGCCCCGATCATCGCCGCGGCGCAGTCCGCCATCGTCGCCCTGGCGGGATGACCGGCGCATGACGTTGCCGCCGGCCGCCCCTCCGGCTGGATGGCGGCTGCGGGTGCATGAAAGCCTGGGCTCCACCACCGATCCCCTGCTGCGCCTGGCCGCGGCCGGGGAGCCGGAGGGGATTGCCGTGCTCGCGCTGCGCCAGACGGCGGGGCGGGGCCGGGATGGGAGGGCCTGGGACAGCCCTGCGGGCAACCTCTACCTTTCCGCGTTGCTGCGGCCCGGCGGGTTGGCGCGGGATGTGGGGCAGTGGGCCCTGCTGTCCGCCGTCGCGCTGCATGACGCGCTGGCGCCGGACCTGCCCCCGGGCGCGCTTCTCAGCGCCAAATGGCCGAACGACCTGCTGCTGGATGGCGCGAAGGTCGCCGGCATCCTGACCGACAGCGCCGCGGATGCCGCCGGGCGCATCGAATGGATCATCTTCGGCATGGGCGCCAACCTGGCCGTCGCGCCCGCCGTGCCGGGGCGCCCGACCGCCTGCCTGGCGCGGCCTGGCCAGGACGCGCCGGATCCGCGCGTGGTCGCTGCGCGGCTTCTGGGCGCCATCGACCATTGGCGCGGCGTGCTCGCGGCGCAGGGCTTCGGCGCGATCCGGCAGGCCTGGATGGCGCGCGGCCCGGCCATGGGGCAGCCCCTGACGATGCGGGATGGTCGGTCCGGCACCTATGCCGGATTGGCAGAGGACGGCAGCCTGCTGCTGGCGGGGGAGGGGCGCGTGCTGGCCCTGTCCTCCGGCGAGGTTGGCGGGGAGGCGAGGTAGGGTTCGATGCTTCTGGCAATCGATGCAGGCAATACGAATGTCGTCTTCGCCGTCCATGACGGCCATGAATGGCGTGGCCGCTGGCGCATCCGCACCGATGCCGAACGCACCTCCGACGAATACGCCGTCTGGCTGCTGACGTTGCTGCAGCATGCCGGGCTGAAGCCGCATGACATCGAGCGCTGCGTCATCGGCACCGTCGTGCCCGCCGCGCTCTACAACCTCCGCCGCCTGTCCCGCGAATGGTTCGAATGCGAGCCGCTGGTGGCGCGCGCCCATCTCGACTGGGGCTTCGACATCCGCGTGGACGCTCCGCATGAGGTCGGCGCCGACCGCCTGCTGAATGCGCTGGCGGCGCATGAGCGATACAAGGGCCCACTGATCGTCATCGATTTCGGCACGGCCACGACCTTCGACGTGGTCGCGAAGGACGGCGCCTATCTCGGCGGCGTCATCGCGCCGGGCATCAACCTCTCGATCGAGGCGCTGCACCGCGCCGCGGCGCGCCTGCCGCGGATCGGCATCGGCCGCCCGCAGGCGGTGGTCGGGCGGAATACGGTGGCGGCAATGCAGTCCGGCATCTATTGGGGCTATGTCGGCCTGATCGAGGGCATCGTTGCGCGAATCCGGGCGGAGCAGGAGGAAGCGGTAGATGATCGCCTGAAGGTGATCGCGACCGGCGGCCTCGCGCCCCTCTTCGCGGAGGGGACGACGGTGATCGAGACGACGGACCAGGATACCACCTTGGACGGGCTGCGCCTGTTGGCGCTGCGCAATCCCGCCCCCATCTTCACCCGGACCGCGCGACGCGACGACCCCTGAGGCGAGGGCTGGACCCAGCCCCCTCGGCCCGGTCAGCGTCGCGCCCCGAAACGACCAGGAAGCGCCATCCGGCCCCGACCGAGGGGTCCGGGCGGGTGGCCCGCTTCCAGACGACGACGACTGAACCGACTGAGAACTGGAAGAACAACATGAATGGAGATTTGGCCTTCATCCCGCTTGGCGGGACGGGGGAGATCGGACTCAACCTCAACGTCTATCGCTGTGACGGGGATCTGCTGGCCGTGGATTGCGGCCTGGGCTTCGGCGGTCCGGAGCATCCGGAGGTCGAGGTCATGGTACCCGACCCGGGCTGGCTGGCCGAACGGCGGGACCGGCTGCAGGGCCTGGTCATCACCCATGCGCATGAGGACCATGTGGGAGCCGTCGCCCATCTCTGGCGACAGCTGCGCTGCGAGATCTGGTGCACGCCCTTCGTGGCCGCGGTGCTGCGCCGGAAGCTGGGCGAAGCGGGCCTCGGCCCGCAGGTGAAGGTGAACGTGGTGGCGCCCGGCGGGCGGTTCCAGGTGGGCAGCTTCGACCTGGAATTCCTCCGCGTCTCGCATTCCGTGCCGGAAGCGCAGGCGCTGGCCATCCGGACCAGGTTCGGCAACGTGCTGCATACCGGCGACTGGAAGCTCGATCCCCAGCCGCTGATCGGCCCGCCGACGGATGAGGCCGCCTTCGCCCGCTTCGGGGCGGAAGGCGTGCTGGCCATGGTCTGCGACAGCACCAACGCGCTGGTCGCGGGGCATTCGGGCAGCGAGGCCGAGGTGCGGCGGAACATGACCGCCCTCATCAAGGGCATCAAGCGCGGCCGCATCGCCGTCACCTGCTTCGCCACCAACCTGGCCCGCGTCGAATCCGTGGCCGTCGCGGCGCGCGCCGCGGGGCGGGAGGTGGCGCTGTTCGGCCGCAGCCTGCGCAATGCGGAAGCCGCGGCGCGGGAATGCGGCTACCTCCGCGACACGCCGCCCTTCCTGTCGGAGGAGGAGGCGGAGGATGTGCCCGACGACAAGCTGGTGGTGATCTGCACCGGCAGCCAGGGCGAACCCCGCAGCGCCATGTCCAAGATCGCGGCCGACACCCATCCGCACATCTCGATGGGGGAGGGGGATACGGTGATCTTCTCCTCCCGCATGATCCCCGGCAATGAGCGCTCCATCCTGCGGGTGCAGGACGAGCTGGCGCGGGCCGGCGTCGATGTCATGACCGCTGATGACCACATGGTGCATGTCTCCGGCCACCCGGCGCGGGACGAGCTGAAGCGGCTCTATCAGCTGGTGAAGCCGAAATACTGCGTGCCGGTGCATGGCGAATGGCGCCACATGAACGAGCACGCGAACCTGGCCGAGAGCCTGGGCGCCATCGCGCATGTCATCGAGGATGGCGACGTGCTGCGCCTGGCGCCGGGGCCGGTGGAGACGGTGGAGAGCGTGCCGGTCGGGCGCCTTGCCATCGATGGCGACCGGCTGCTGCCGCTGGATGGGGACGTGCTGGCGGCGCGGAAGAAGATGCTGATGAACGGCGTCGTGGTGGCGAGCTTCGCGGTGGATGGGTCGGGCCGCGTGCTCGGGCAGCCGCAGATCTCGGCGCCCGGTCTCTTCGACGGATTCGGGGAGGAGCCGGCGCAGATCGCGGCCGACCTGGCCCGCGCCGTGACGGAGATGCCGAGCGCGACGCGGCGGGAGGACGGGCTGCTGCGTGAAGCCGCACGCAGCGCCGTCCGCAAGGCCGTCGGCCGGCGGCTGCGCAAGCGGCCCTCGGTCGAGGTGCATCTGCTGCGGGTTTGAGGTTCGGGGCTGGGCGGCGCCTGTCGCCGCCCGCCTCCAGGAAGGTCAGGGATCATGGACTGGTTCACGGGCATCGTGACCTACCTGTTGCTGTGGTGGGTCGCTCTGTTCTGCGTGCTGCCGATCGGCGCGCGGCCGCGGGATTCGGAGGTGGAGGAAGGCGGCTGGCGCGGTGCGCCGTCCAATCCTCGGCTCGGCATGAAGGTGCTGGGGACGACGGTGCTGGCCGGCGTGTTCTGGCTGGCCGCCTGGGGGCTGATGGCGACGGACCTGATCAGCTTCCGGGATGGCTGGTGGGCCTATGGCGGGCCGGAGCAGTCGAGCCCGATCCCGGGTGTGGCGCCGAGCCGTGCACAAAATTAAGGCGGCCAACCCGCCTCCCCGCGGGTGCCGCCCGTAAAACGCGCAGTTTTGTTCTGGAAGCCTGTTTTTTGGCTTCCGATGGTGGCGTTTTCTGTTGTGCCACCTTGGTTCACAGGGTCACATTGGGTCCAGGGAGAGGTTGATCCTCTCTCTGCCGTGTGACTGGCGTTTCCTCCCTAAACTCGGGCGGCACCTGTGGTGCTGCCCGTTTTTTTTGTAGCCCCCCTCGATGCGGGTTGGGAAGGGGTTTCTTAAGCGCCGGAGCGTTTTTTCGCTCTTTCCTTGCCGAAAACCGGGGTCAACGCGAACATTTGTTGCTGCGGTGCAGCACGTGAGGGCCTCGGCCCTCTCTCCGTTCCGGGTGGTGTTTCCCGGGCGCGCAGGGCGGGCTAGGTATGCGCCCCCGACCTCCGCTGAGGATCCGCCCCTTGCGCCTCTCCCGTGCCTTCCTCCCCACCCTGAAGGAAACCCCGGCGGAGGCGACCATCGCGTCCCACCGCCTGATGCTGCGCGCGGGGCTCGTGCGGCAGACCTCGGCCGGCATCTACGCCTGGCTGCCGCTGGGCTGGCGCGTGCTGCAGAAGATCGAGCAGATCGTGCGGGAGGAGCAGGACCGCGCCGGCGCGCAGGAGATCCTGATGCCGACCATCCAGTCGGCCGACCTCTGGCGTCAGTCCGGCCGCTACGACGCCTATGGGCCGGAAATGCTGCGCCTGCGGGATCGGCATGACCGCGAATGCCTCTACGGCCCCACCAATGAGGAGATGGTGACCGACATCTTCCGGGGCTACGCCAAGAGCTACCGCGACCTGCCGCGCAACCTCTACCACATCCAGTGGAAGTTCCGGGACGAGGTGCGCCCGCGGTTCGGCGTCATGCGCGGCCGCGAATTCCTGATGAAGGACGCCTATTCCTTCGACCTGACGAAGGAAGGCGCGCAGCACAGCTACCGCCAGATGTTCCTGGCCTATCTCCGCACCTTCGCTCGCATGGGGCTGAAGGCGGTGCCGATGCGCGCGGATACCGGGCCGATCGGCGGCAACCTCTCCCACGAATTCATCATCCTGGCGGAGACCGGCGAGTCCCAGGTCTTCGTCAGCCAGGACCTGCTCGACATGGATGCGCTGGCGAGCGCGCCGGATTACGGCGCCGACCTGGCGCCGGCCGTGGATGCCTGGACCAGCCACTACGCCGCCACCGAGGAGATGCACGACCCCGCCGCCTGGGAACAGGTGCCGGAAGCCAAGCGCGTCTCCGCCCGCGGCATCGAGGTCGGCCACATCTTCTATTTCGGCACCAAGTACTCCGCGACCATGGGCCTGTCCGTGCAGGGGCCGGATGGCAAGACCGTGGTGCCGGAGATGGGCAGCTACGGCATCGGCGTCTCCCGCCTGGTGGGCGCGACGATCGAGGCCAACCACGACGAGCAGGGCATCAAGTGGCCGGATGCGGTCGCGCCCTTCAAGGCCGTGGTGATCAACCTGAAGCAGGGCGACGCCGCCTGCGACGCGCTGAGCGAGCGGATGTATGCTGCCATCCCCGAGAGCCTCTATGACGACCGCAGCGAGCGCGCCGGCCCGAAATTCGCCGATGCCGACCTGATGGGCCATCCCTGGCAGGTCACGGTCGGGCCGCGCGGCGCGGCCAATGGCGTGGTGGAGCTGAAGCGCCGCGCGACGGGCGAGAAGCAGGAAGTCTCGCCCGAGGATGCCCTGACGAAAATCCTGGGCTGAGGATGTTCGGGGCGTTCGAACGCGCGGTCGCGGGCCGCTACCTCCGCGCCCGCAAGGGCGAGCGCTTCGTCTCCATCATCGCCATCTTCTCGCTGGTCGGCATCGCGCTGGGCGTGGCGACGCTGATCATCGTCATGGCGGTGATGAACGGCTTCCGGCAGGACCTCATCGGCCGGATCATCGGGCTGAACGGGCATCTCATCGTGCAGCCCGCCAGCGGCAACCGGCTGCCGGACCATGCGGGCCTGGTCGCGCGGTTGCAGGCGCTGCCGGGCCTCACGCAGGTGGCGCCCATCGTGGAGGGGCAGCTTCTGGTGACCAGCGAGGCCGGTGGCGCTGCCGGCGCGCTGGTGCGCGGCATCGCGCCCGCCGACCTCCGCGCGCGCAGCACCATCGCCTATGCGCTGCGCCGCGGCACGCTGGACGACTTCCGCGACCAGGACGCGCTGGTGATGGGACAGCGCATGGCCATCCGCATGGGCGTCCGCGTCGGCGACCGCGTCAGCCTGGTGCTGCCGCAGGCGCGTGGGTCGGACTTCACCGCCGCCCCCAAGCTCCGCAGCTTCCAGGTCGTGGCGCTCTTCGATGTCGGCATGCCGGAATACGACAACCGGCACCTCTTCATCCCCCTCGATGCCGCGCAGGATTTCTTCGGCCTCGGCGATGCCGTCAGCCAGATCGAGCTGATGGTGGCGGACCCGACGCAGGTGCGCGGCGCGACGGAAGCGGTGCGCGCCGCGCTCGCCGGCCAGCCGCTGCGGATCGCCGACTGGCAGGACACCAACAGCACCATGTATGCGGCGGTGGTGGTGGAGCGGAACGTGATGTTCCTGATCCTGACCCTCATCATCCTCGTCGCCGCCTTCAACATCATCTCCTCCCTGACGATGCTGGTGAAGGACAAGGGCAAGGACATCGCCATCCTGCGGACCATGGGCGCGACGCGCGGCGCCATCCTGCGCATCTTCCTGATCTGCGGCGGGTCCGTGGGCTGCGGCGGCACGCTGATCGGCTTTGCCCTCGGCCTGACGGTCTGCCTGAACTTCGAGAATCTCCGCGCGGGCGTGCTCGCGCTGCGGGGCACGCCCTTCTTCAGCCAGGAACTGCTCTTCCTCGCGCAACTCCCCGCCGTGGTGGACCCGCGGGAGGTGGTGCAGGTGCTGGTGATGGGGCTCGCCCTGTCGCTGCTCGCCACGCTTTATCCGTCGTGGCGCGCGGCGCGCATCGATCCCGCCCAGGCGCTGCGCCATGGCTGAGCCTGGCATCTTCGGCCCCTTCGAGCGTGCCGTCGCCGCGCGCTACCTCTGGGCGCGCAAGGGGGAGCGCTTCGTCTCCGTCATCGCGGGCTTCTCGGTCGTCGGCATCGCGCTCGGCATCGCGACACTGATCGTCGTGCTGTCCGTGATGGGCGGCTTCCGGCAGGAATTGCTGGGGCGCATCCTCGGCCTCAACGGCCATCTCGGCGTCACCGGCGAACGCGGCACCGTCGAGAACTTCGCCGACATCGTGGCCCGCATCCGCGCCCTGCCGCAGGTGGCGCAGGCGACGCCGGTGGTGGAAGGCCAGGTGCTGCTGACCAGCGATGGCGGCAGCGCCGCCGGCGGGCTGCTGCGCGGCATCGCGCCCGATGACCTCCGCGCCCGCCGCATCGTGGCGGAGAACATCCGCGCGGGATCGCTGGCCGATTTCCAGGGCGACGATTCCATCCTCATCGGCGTCGGCCTGGCGCGGCGGCTTTCCGTCGGCGTGGGCGATCGCGTCACCGTCGTCTCCCCCATCGGCCGCGTCACCGTCTTCGGCACGGTGCCGCGGCTGCGTGCCTATCGCGTTGCCGCCATCTTCGAAGTCGGCATGCAGGATTACGACGCCGGCTTCACCTTCGTGCCGCTGCCCGCGGCGCAGACATTCTTCCAGATGCCGCGCAGCGCGACCCTGGTGGAGGTCCATCTCCGCAATCCCGACGAGGTGCTGGAAGCCGCGCAGGCCATCCGCGCCGCGGCCGGCCCGTCGCTGCGCATCACCGACTGGCAGGACGCCAATAGCGGCTTCTTCCAGATCGTGCAGGTGCAGCGGAACGTGATGTTCCTGATCCTGACCCTCATCATCCTCGTCGCCGCCTTCAACATCGTCTCCAGCCTGACGATGCTGGTGAAGGACAAGGGGCGGGACATCGCCATCCTGCGCACCATGGGCGCGGGACGCTTCGCGGTGCTGCGCATCTTCCTGCTCTGCGGCGCGGCGATCGGAGGGCTCGGCACCGTCCTGGGCTTCGGGCTCGGCCTGATCTTCTGCGCCAATATCGAGAGCATCCGCCAGGCGCTGATGGCGGCGACGGGCACCACGGTCTTCGACCCCAATGTCTACCTGCTGACGCAGATCCCCGCCGTGGTGGACCCGCATGAGGTCGCGCAGGTGCTCGGCCTCGGATTCGGGCTCTCGCTGCTGGCCACCCTCATCCCGAGCTGGCGCGCCGCGCGGCTCGATCCCGTGGAAGCGCTCCGCAATGAGTGAACCCGCCCTGCGCCTCGCCGGCGTGATCCGCCGCTTCCGCACGGAAGCCGGCGAGCTGCCGGTGCTGACCGGCGCCGAGCTCTCCCTCGTGCCCGGCGAGATCGTCGCCCTCGTCGCGCCCTCCGGCACCGGCAAATCCACCCTGCTGCACCTGGCCGGGCTGCTCGAGAAGCCCGATGGTGGCGAGGTCTTCTTCAACGGCCAGGCCGCCGGCACCCTCTCCGACGATGCGCGCACGGCCATCCGCCGCCAGGGCATCGGCTTCGTCTACCAGTTCCACCACCTGCTGCCCGAATTCTCGGCCGCCGAGAACATCATCCTGCCCCAGCTCGCCGCCGGCACGCCGCGCCGCGCCGCGACCGAACGCGCCCACGCGCTGCTCGCCCGCTTCGGCCTGGCGAAGCGGGAAGACCACCGCCCCGGACGCCTCTCCGGCGGCGAACAGCAGCGCGTCGCCATCGCCCGCGCGCTGGCCAACCAGCCCCGCGTGCTGCTGGCCGACGAGCCCACCGGCAACCTCGACGTGGAGACCGCCGACCGCGTCTTCCACGAACTGCTCGACGCCGTCCGCGGCAGCGGCATGGCCGCCCTCATCGCCACCCACAACCCCGACCTGGCCGCGCGCATGGACCGCGTGGTGACGCTGCGGGGGGGGAAGATCGAGCAGGCGTAGCCGGGCCCGGGCGTGGGGTGCGCTGGTGGCCCCCGGAGAGGGGCCGCCGGCCCCTCTCCAGACCTCTCCCCGCCAAGGGCCAGCGGGCCCTTGGAACCCCATGAGATCGGGGGATGGAGGGAGGGGCACCGCGCGACCGCTTGTCCGGAGCGCGTTCCACGCCCCTCCCTCCATCCCCCGATAACCTCGCGGTCCAGGGGCGCGACGCCCCTGGCGGGGAAGGGGTTCGGGGAAGGGGCGGAGCCCTTTCCCCGAGGCAACCGGAGCAGCCTACGCCCGGGCGCGCCACCGCCTACGCGAACACCCCCTCATGCAGCCCCACCTCGAAGGCCGAGGCGCGGATCAGGTCGAGGAGGTAGGGCGCCGAGGAGATGGTGCGGAGCCGTCGCATGCGCAGGCGGGCGGTGCGCCATTCGGCGTTGCCGAAGCTGTCGCGGATCGCGTGGAGGTGGTCGATGACGGTGGTGGCGTCGGCGCTGGCGGGGATCTGGAAGGGGTAGTCGGCGCCGAGCAGTCCGGTCGCTTCCTCATCGTCATCGGCGATGACGACGATGGCGCCGGCATGGGCGGCGGTGAAGCCCTTGGTGAAGGGCTTGAAGCCTGCGCCCCAGAGCGCGCGGGGCCGAAAGGCGTAGTGCAGGTTGTAGCCTGGCAGCTGTTCGAACCAGTGGTTCTTGTTCGCCGTCAGCGTCTCGATCGTCGTGACCAGCCCGGCTTCCCGCACGGCGTCGAGGTGTGCGGCGTTGTCGAGGTTGCCGAAATAGCCGCAGGCGAAGTGGTCCCACTGGCAGGCGACGGGCCAGAGGTCGAGGTCCACATGGTGCGGCAGGTGCAGCACGGGCTTGTCCGGCCAGGTGGCGCGGAGGTGCCGGTATTGCAGGGCGGAGACGGCGATGAAGCCATCGGCAGGGTCGCCATCGGCCGCGGTCACGCGGCGGTCCACGAAATCCACCAGCACCGTGCAGCCCGCCGCCTTCAGCCGCGCCACCACGTCCTGCGGCTTCGGCATCAGCGCCGATTTGTTGACGATGGCGACGGCGTTCTCGATGGCTTCGTCGGTGAAGGCCACGCGCACGCGGCGGCCGTAGTCCTTGGCCACCTCGGCGAAGAGGCTCGCGAGTTGCCGTCCTCGGAGATGGGCGGAGCCCGCCCGCTGCTGCGCCCGCTCGATGACGAAGACGATATCGCGCGCTTCAGGCATTCCGGCGCCAGGCTTCGCGGTAGGGCGTCTTCTCCACCACGATCATGCTGTCGTGGAAGTGCAGCCCGCCGATGGCGGTGCCGATGGTGTTGCGCCGCTCCAGCCGTCCCTCGCGCTGCTCCGGATGTTCCCGGAAGCGGGCGCGGTGGCGGTTCGGCACCATGAAGTCCGGCATCATCTTGTCTGCCAGGCCCTTGAAGTAGTCGTAGAAGTTGATGCCGAGCGTGGTGTCCTGGTGGGAGGGATAGTGGACCGTGTGGGTGTCCTCCACCACATAGAGGCCGTCTTCCGCCAGCACCGGGAACAGCGCGAGGAAGGTGCCGACCACGTCGCCCTGCTGGTGCGATCCGTCATCGATGATGATGTCGGGGGTGCCCGTCGCGGCGATCACCTCGTTCAGGAAGTCGAAGTCGCCCTGCGCACCGGTGAAGACCCGGTCGGCGATGCCGGCTTCCTCCACCGCGCGGCTGGCGGGGTCGAGGTCTATGCCGAAGATCCGCGCCTCCGGCCCGAAATATTCCCGCGCCACGCAGAGCGACCCGCCGCCCTGCACGCCGATCTCCAGGTAGGTGATGGCGCGGCCATCCCGGTAGGGCGCGAGGTAGCGGTCATAGAGGTCGAGGTAGTGGTCCCATTTGTCGGACCGGAAGGCCTTGGGCGCTTCCCAGATCTGGCGATAGGTCTTCATGCGCGCGATCCTACCAGAAGCCGCGATGCGGCGCCTCCGCCTCGTCCTCCAGCAGCGGCCCTTCCACGGCGATGCTGCGCTGGCCGGCGGCGAAGACCTGGCGGCAGGGCAGGTCCATGGTCAGGTTCTCCGGATGCGGGCCGATCAGCGCCTTCAGGCGTGATTCCGACAGGCCATAGACCAGCCGCCCGATGCCGGCCCAGTAGATCGCACCGGCGCACATGGCGCAGGGCTCCGCGCTGCTGACCATGGTGGCGGTGGCGCGGACCTCCGGGCTGAGTTCGATGCAGGCGCGGGTGGCGAGCAGCCTTTCGGCATGGGCGGTGCCGTCGCCATGCGGGTGGAAGCCGTTCTTCGCTTCCATCAGCACCGTGCCGTCGGGCGCGGCGAGGAGGGCGGCGAAGGGGTGGTTGCCCTCCGCGCGGCTTTCCTCGGAGAGGGCGATGGCCCGGCGGAGCAGGGGGAGGTCGGTCGAGTCGCGCATTGTCCACAGCCTGGGATGGCGGCCGGCTGCGGCGCAAGGCGAAGTCGTGGATTCCGGGCCCATCGGGCCCTACCTTGGGGGGCATGAGCAGCTTCATCCACCTCCATACCCATTCCGCCTATTCGCTGTCGGAGGGGGCCATCAAGGCGGACAAGCTGCCGGCGCTGGCGCGGGCGGATGGCATGCCGGCGGTGGCGCTGACGGACAGTGCCAACCTCTTCGGTGCGCTGGAATTCAGCCAGGCCTGCACGGGCAAGGGCATCCAGCCCATCATGGGTTGCCAGCTCAACCTGGCGCGCGGCGAGACGGATGAGGGTGGCGGCCGCGCCAGCGACCCGAACCGCAACCGGCCGGACCCGATCGTGGCGCTGGCCATGGATGCGGCGGGGCTCGAGAACCTCCAGCGCCTCTCCTCCTTCGGCTACCTCGCCTCCGATCCCTCCGGCGAGCCCTGCGTGACGCTGGCCGCGCTGGCGAGCCACAGCGAAGGGCTGTTCCTGCTGACCGGCGGCACCACCGGCCCGCTCGGCCGCCTGCTGGCGGAAGGGCGGCGGGACGCCGCGGAGAAGCTGCTGGCGAAGCTGGCAGGGATGTTCCCGGACCGCCTGGCGGTCGAGCTGCAGCGCCATGGCCTGCCGGTGGAGAAGGTGATCGAGCCCGGGCTGCTGGCGCTGGCCGATGCCGCGCGGCTGCCCATCGTCGCCACCAACGACGTCTATTTCGCGAAGCCGGAGATGCATGCGGCGCATGACGCGCTGCTCTGCATCGCGGAGGGCCGCGTGATCGCGGAGACCGACCGTCGCCGCGTGACGCCGGAGCACTACTTCAAGTCGGCCGCGGCCATGCGGGAGCTGTTCGCGGACCTGCCCGATGCGTGCGACAACACCCTCGCCATTGCGCGGCGCTGCGCGGTGATGGCGGAATCGAAGAAGCCGGAACTGCCGATCTGCCCCAAGGTGAAGCCCGGCATGACGGAGGCCGAGACGGTCGCCGACATGGCGACGAGCGGCCTCGAGAAGCGGCTGGAGGACCAGGGCACGCCGGAGGCGGAGCGGCCCAAATATCGCGAACGGCTCGCCTATGAGCTCTCGGTGATCGAGAAGATGGGCTTCTCCGGCTACTTCCTCATCGTGGCCGACTTCATCCAATGGGCGAAGCAGCACGACATCCCCGTGGGCCCGGGGCGCGGATCGGGTGCCGGTTCCGTCGCCGCCTGGGCGCTGCTGATCACCGACCTCGACCCGATGCGCTTCGGCCTGCTGTTCGAGCGCTTCCTGAACCCCGAGCGCGTGTCGATGCCGGACTTCGACATCGACTTCTGCCAGGACCGCCGCGACGAGGTGATCCAGTATGTCGTGCGCGAATACGGCGCCGACCGCGTCGCGCAGATCATCACCTTCGGCAAGCTGCAGGCCAAGGCCGCGGTGCGCGACGTCGGCCGCGTGATGGGCCTGCCCTATGGCCAGGTGGACCGCATCGCCAGCCTCATCCCCTTCAACCCCGCCAAGCCCGTGACGCTGGCGCAGGCGATCGAGGGTGAGCCGAAGCTGCAGGAGATGCGCGACAATGACGAGCAGGTGAGCCGCCTGCTGGAAGTGGCGCAGGAGCTGGAGGGGCTGTACCGCAACGCCTCCACCCACGCCGCCGGCGTCGTCATCGGGCGCAAGGAACTGAACGAGATCGTGCCGCTCTACCGCGATCCGCGCAGCCCGATGCTGATCACGCAGTACTCGATGAAGTATGTCGAGCAGGCGAGCCTGGTGAAGTTCGACTTCCTGGGCCTCAAGACCCTCACCGTCCTGCAGCGCGCCGTCCAGATGCTGGCGAAGCAGGGCGTGGAGATCGCGCTGGAGCGCATTCCGCTCGATGACGCCAAGACCTACGCCATGCTCGCCAAGGGCGATGCGGCGGGCGTGTTCCAGTTCGAAGGCCAGGGCATGCGCGAATGTCTCCGCATGATGCGGCCCGACCGGTTCGAGGATCTGATCGCGGCGGTGTCGCTGTATCGCCCGGGCCCGATGGCGAACATCCCCGCCTATTGCCAGCGCAAGCATGGCGAGAAGTGGGAACCGCCGCACCCCGCCATCATGAACATCGTGGGCGAGACCTACGGCATCCTGGTCTACCAGGAGCAGGTCATGCAGATCAGCCAGGAGCTGGCGGGCTACAGCCTGGGCGGCGCCGACCTGCTGCGCCGCGCGATGGGCAAGAAGATCCGCAGCGAGATGGAGGCGCAGCGCAAGATCTTTGTCGAGGGCGCCGTGAAGAACGGCGTACCGGAAGGCAAGGCCGGCGAGATCTTCGACCTCATGGAGAAGTTCGCGGAATACGGCTTCAACAAGTCGCACGCCGCCGCCTATGCGCTGGTCAGCTACCATACGGCCTGGCTGAAGGCGAACCACCCGGTCGCCTTCCTCGCCGCCTCGATGTCGCTCGACCTCGGCAATACCGACAAGCTCGCGGGCCATATGCAGGAAGCCGCGCGGCTCGGCATCGCGGTGCTGCCGCCGGATGTGAACAAGTCGGGCGCGGAATTCGTGCTGGAGAACCGGGAGGATGGCAGCGTCGCCATCCGCTTCGCCCTTGCCGCGGTGAAGCGCGTGGGCCTTGGCGCGATGAAGGACCTGGTCGCGGCGCGCGATGCCTCCGGCCCCTTCGCGTCCCTGTCGGATTTCGCGGGGCGCGTCGATCCGAAGCTGCTGAACAAGATGCAGCTGGAGAACCTGGCCCGCGCCGGCGCCTTCGACAGCCTGGAGAAGAACCGCGCGAAGATGGTGCAGGGGGTGGAGGCGGTGCTGCGCGCGGCGCAGGAAGCGGCCGAGCGCCGCGCCAACCCGACGCGCGACATGTTCGGCGCCGAGACCGCGCCGCCGCCGCTGCGCCTGCCGGAGGCGCAGGACTGGCCGACGCTGGAACGCCTGACCTATGAGGCGGAGGCCGTCGGCTTCCACCTCTCCGCCCATCCGCTGGATGCCTACAAGAAGGTGCTGACCAAACTCGGCGCCGTTTCCTCGGCCCATATCGCGGAACGCGCGCGCGGCGGGTCGGCACGGATGAAGCTGGCGGGCACCGTCGTCGCCATCAAGTCCGGCCGCACCAAGACCGGCAACAAGATGGCCTGGGTGAAGTTCAGCGACGCCGAGGGCAGCTACGAGGTCACCTTCTTCAGCGAGACGCTGGCCCGCGCCGACGGGATGCTGACGGAAGGCCAGGCGCTGGTGGTGACCACCGAGGTGCGCCTCGATGGCGATACGGTGCGCCTCACGGCGATGGAGCTGGAGCCGCTGGAGAAGGTGGCGCAGGGCATGGCCACCGGCATCCGCCTCTGGCTCGACCAGACCGCGGCGGTGGACCACATCCGCACGCTGCTCGGGCGGGAAGGCAAGGGGCGCGGGCGCGTCGTGCTGGTGCCGGTGACGGGGCCGGGGCAGGAGGTGGAGATCGCGCTGCCCGGCGGCTTCAACGTCTCGCCCCGCCTGATGCAGGCGATGAAGGTGGTGCCGGGGATCGCGGAGGTCGAGGAGATCTAGAGTCTTCCCGGCACGAGCTGCGTTCAGGCGAACGCAGCGTGCCTCAGGCCCCGCCGAACACCGTCGGGATCGCCGCCAGCATCAGGGCGATCTGCGCGGCGTTGTAGGCCATGCCGGAGAGTTGCAGGCGCCTCAGCCGACGCGGCGTCTCCGCCCCCGGGGCGCGCAGCACCGTGTCGATCGAGGCCAGCACCCGGGCCCGCAGCGCGAAGGCGGCCGCCGCCAGCAGCGCAACGCCCATCGCCACCGCCGGCGCGCCGGCCGCGAGCAGGGCCAGCGCATCCAGCGCGCCCAGCACCGCCACCGCCAGGAAGCTTGCATGGAACAGGCCGCGCAGCATGCGCCCGACGATGGGATCGGCGAGCGGGCGCAGGAAGAAGGTCAGCGACGCGAAGGCGAAATAGAGCATCGGGAACAGCAGGACGATCGTCGCCATCAGCGCCATGGCGGGCGGGGTGAAGACCTGGGCGTTCATCGGCGCCTCCTTCGACCGTGTCGAGGACATCATGCCTCCGCCCTGGTCGGCGCGGCAGGGGCCATCGGGGCGATTCCGCCCGGCGCCGCGATGGTCTAGGAAGGGAGCATCCCGAGGAGGATGCCCGCCCTGTCGTCTCCCCTGCTCGATCTTTCGCCCGACCGGCAAGCCGCGGCGCTGCTGGATGCCGGGCTGCTGGCCCACCATGCGCTGCGGCTGCGCGAAGCGGCGGGACCGCTGCTGGAACGGCTGGGGCCGGATGCGCGCATCTTCGGCGAATTCGTGGTGGAGCAGCTGGCGCGGCTGTCCGCGCAGGCGGACAGCCTGGCGCAGGCGCAACAGGAAGCGTCGCTGACGCGGCAGGAAAGGCTGCGCATCGACCCGCTGCCGCAGATCCCCGCCGCCCGGCGCATCGCGGCCCGCAGCCCGGCGGCGGCGGCGGAGGAAGGCCCCACCTTCGTGGAGGCCGGTACGCCCGATTTCATCGGCCATGGCTGGTATGGCGTGGAGCCGACCGCGGGCGGCGTGCTGCGCTGGTCCGGGCAGGGCGCCTGGGCATCCCTTCTGCTGCCGGCGCTGGGCGGCGGCGACCTGGTGCTGACCGTCGCGGTCCACGCGCCCTTCGGCAGCACGCTCGACATGGCGGCGGAGGAATGGGTGCTGGACGGCATGCCCTTGTCCTTCGAGCCGTTGTCGAGCGATGGCCGGAACGGGCTGTTCTTCGCGCGGGTGCGGCTGCTCGAACGCCCCGCCGGGTCCCGCGCCACGCTGCTGCTGCGCACCACCCCGCGCACGGACCCCGCCGAGGGGCCGCGACGGGACCCGCGCGCGCTGGGGCTCGGCCTGTCCTGGGCGCGGATCGAGCGCGCGGAGTGAGCCGGCGAATCCTGATCAGCGGCGACCTGCTGCGGCCGCAGGAAGAAGCCTTCCGCCCGGCGCAGCGGGACAATATCCGCTGGTTCCACCGCCTGGTCCGCCGCCCGCTGGCCGCCGCCACCGGCCTGCCGGTGGAGACGGTGTTGTGGGACCACCTCGGACCCGGCTTCGACACACCCGGCTTCTACGCCGCCGCCGGCGCGACGCCGGATGTGGAGGGATGGGTCTCACTGTTCGATGCGCCGGCGCTGACGGCGGAGGCGATCGGCATGATGGCCGCCGCCTATGCCGATGCCGCGGTGGTCGTCGGCTTCGAATTGGCGGAAATCCAGAAGCGCCTGCTCACCCACCTCGGCATCACCTGGATCGACGTCAACATCCACCCCTACCGCTTCGGCCCCGACCTGCTCTTCGCCATCGCGACGGCGGAGCCGGAGGTGATGGCGCAGCTGCGGCGCCACCACGCCGATGACCTGGTCTTCGAACCCTGGGCCGACCTGCTGGCCGCGACGGTCAGCCGCATGCCGCCGCACCGCCCGATCACGGAACCCTGCCTGGTGGTGGGGCAGACCCGCGTGGACCGGGCGCTGATCCGCGACGGAAGGCTGCTCGACCTCAGCCATTTCGGCCCTGCCTTGCGGGAGGCGGTGGGAGAGGAAGGGCGCGTGCTGTTCAAGGCGCATCCCTAAAACCCCGATGGCTTCGGCATCCACCAGGTCGGCCTCCCCTTCGCCCGCATCCGGGACGTCACGGAGAACAGCTACGTCCTGCTCGGCCTTGACGCGGTGAAGCGGGTGATCGGCGTCTCCTCCTCCCTGGTGGCGGAGGCGCGGTTCTTCGGGAAGGAGGGCCTGTTCCTCGGCACGCCGCCCTTCCGGATCGCGCCGGACCGCCAGGCGCTTCGCGTCGGGCTGCATGCCAGCGTGGTGGATGCCTGGGCCGCGGCGGATTTCTGGCGCGACCTGCTGGCGCCGCTGGTCCCGGTGACGCAGCATGACGGCCACCGCCCGGTGCTGCCGCCCAATGCGCTGCGTGCCTCGCTCCGCCAGTTCTGGGGCTGGGACGAGATCTTTCTCCAGCTGCCCTGGGACATCGCGGCGGCCCGCGCGGCGGCGCGGTAGGAACCGGGCGCGGCGGCGCGATAGGAGCCGGGCGCGGCGGCGCGGTAGCCTCAGCCGAGGAGCTTCAGCACCTCGACCGCCGCGGCCTCGATCGCCGGCACGCCGTGGTGGCGGTCGACATGGCGGCGCGCCTGCTGGCCCATGCGGATGCGCAGCTCGTCATCCGCCAGCAGCATCTCCACGGCATGCGGCAGCGCGGCTTCCGCCACCAGCAGCCCCGCCGCGCCATGCGGGATGCCGCCCTGGATGGTGCTGCGATAGGCGACGACCGGCACGCCGCAGGCCATCGCCTCCACCGTCGCGCGCGGCAGCCCATCCATGGAGGAGGTGTGCACCATCACCCGCGCACGACGCAGCGCGGCGAAGACCTCCGCCTGCGGCAGCCTGCCCGTATAGGTGATGTTGGGCCGCAGCCTTCCGGGCACCGCGCGGCGGAAGTCGCGCAGCCCCGTGCCGCCCCCCACCAGCATCACGCGGTGCCTCGCGGCGAAGGGGACCAGCGCCTTCTGGTTCTTCCGGTCGTCGCCGAAATTGCCGACATTGATGATGTCGCAGGCGGCCTCCTCCAGCGGCACCGGGCGGCCATCCCCCGCCGCCGCCAGGTCCAGGTATTTCGGCAGCACCAGCGCCTGGCCGGCGCGGAACAGGGCGCGGAAATGCTGCACCAGCTGTTCCCGGTATTCGCCCAGAACCAGGGAGGCCTGCGGCAGGAGCGGATCCGTCACGCCGCCGCCCACGATGAAGCCGCAGCGCGTGCCCGGCTCCATCGCCGCCTGCGTGTCGGCGTTCACGCGGTAGCCCAGGCCCTTGTAGAGCACGACCCCCGGCGCGAAGGCGCGCAGCTCCGCCTTCAGCGCGGCGGAGACCTGGCGATGCGGGATGTCCTGCGGGTTGTCGGCGGGGCAGAAGGTGGCACGCACGGCGCCCTCCAGCACCGTCTCCTCCTCCGTCGCCTCGCCGCCATGCAGGCGGAAGATCCGCGTCTCCATTCCCTGTGCCGTCAGCGCGCGGGCCAGCACGGCTTCGCGCATCGCGCCGCCCATGCTGCGCTGGGCGTGCGACATGACGATGGCGAGCCTCGGCGTGGTGGCGCTCAACCGCGGGGCCCCGCGGCGAAGGCGGCGTCCAGCCCCGCCGCGAAAGCGGCATCCAGCGCGGCGAGGAACTCGTCCCGCGTCATCACGTCGCGCAGGCTTTCGGCATGGCGCGCCCGGATGCCGGGCGCCGCCGCCTCCGCCATGGCGCGCGCCAGGTCCACCGGGGAGGCGCGCTTGAAGTGCATCCCGTCCACGCCGGGCAACACCTTCTCCGCCATGCCACCGATATCGGCCACGATCAGCGGCGTGCCGGCGCGCCGGGCTTCCTGGATCACCACCGGCGAGTTCTCCCACCAGATGGACGGCATGACCGCCCAGCCGACCGATCCCATCAGCGCCACCGCGTCGGCGGGATCGTAGCGCCCGGCGAAGGCCAGGGCCTGGCCCACCTCCGTGATGACGGGGTCGAGCGCCGGGAACAGCCGCACCACCTCCTCCCGCTCCGCGCCGAACACCGTCAGCGTGATGGCGGGGTTGGCGCGGAGCGCCAGCGGCAGGGCGCGCAGCAGCACGTCGAGCCCCTTGAACAGCGTCGGCGACCCGAAGAAGCCGAAGCTGGTCGCCGCGGCCGGGGCGGGCGCGATCGGCCGGGGCAGGGCCAGCGCCTCGTCGCCCAGGTAGTTCTCGATCACCGCGGCATGCGGGCGCGTCAGGCCCCAGGCCTCGTAGCGGTCGCGGATGAAGGCGCTGGGGTGGATCACGGCATCGAAGCGGCTGAGGGTGGACAGCAGCGTCGCCTTGCGGATGGCGAAGCGTTCCAGCGTCTGGTCCGGGAAGCAGGTGAGGCAGCGCATCGGGCTCTCCGCCCGGCAGAGTTCGCGCGACTGGGTCCGCACCATCTGGCCGTGATGCAGGCAGATGGCCAGCATCTCATGCATGGTGATGGCGAAGCGCGCATCGGGGCGCGCCGCCATCAGGTCCACGATCAGGTCGGTGCCGACGCGCCAGTAGTGATGCAGGTGGAAGACATCGACCGGCAGGCTCGCCAGGAACTCCACCAGCACGCGGCGCTGGTGCGGGTCCTCCCAGACCAGCCGGTCCTCCGCCATGCCGGCGAAGGTGTAGATGTATTCATCCTCCCCATGCGGCATCACCGGCTCGATCGCGCGGCTGGCGGCGTAGCGGGTGCCGATATCGCTGGCCGCGACCAGGATCGGGCGCCGGCCGGCGTTGCGCAGCGCGTGGAACTGGCGCCAGGCCGCCATCTCCCCGCCGCCCTTCGAGAAATCTGGGTGGGAATGGCTGAGGATGCAGATGCGCGGCGCGTCACGCATGGGAAGCGCCCTCCATCCGGGCGCGGGCGGCGGCATCGCCGGCGGTCCAGAGTTTCGCGAGATGGTCGTTCACGAGGTCGGTGACCGCCGGGCTCGCCATGGCATACGGCACGGGCGGGAAGGGGAGTTCGCCCGGCGTCGCGCGCATCAGCCGCAGCAGCCGCGCCAGGCTGTCCGGCAGCCCCGCGCCGCAGCCCGCCACGCCATGCAGCGCGAGCAGCCGCGCCAGGTCGGCCTGCCGCAGCGCCGGGACCAGGGCCTGCGCCACCGTCGCGCCGGCCGCCAGCGCGGTGGCGAAGCGCGCCACATCCACGGCCAGGATGCCATCCTGCCCCGCGGCGTCCCGCAGCGCCTGCACCGCCTCCGCCCCGGTCGCCACGGGCAGGCGGCCGCGGCGGGCGAAGACCTGCGCCACCGCCTCCGCCGCATCGCCCATCACCAGCAGGCGGTCGCAATGGCGCTCGATTTCCGGCGCCAGGCCATAGAACAGCCGCGCCGCGGTCGGGTCATCGGCGCCGATCAGCAGCAGGCTCCGCGGCGCATCCGCTGGCGGGGCGGAGGCGGCCTGTGCGGCCAGATCCTCCAGCACCGGCAGGAAGGCGGCTTCCCGCCGCGCGATCACGTCCCGCAGCAGCGCGAGCGCCGGGCCGCTGCCGGCATCCAGCGGCAGCGCCGCCAGCCGGTTGCCGCGGGCCAGCGCATCCAGCATCGGCGGCACGGCGCCGGGGCGGGGCTGGATGCGCAGGCAGGTCTCCTCCTCCGCCCGCAGCCGCGCATGCAGCACCACCTCCAGCCCCTGCAGCCGGTCCAGCCACCCGGCCTCGATGCGCCCATAGGCGGCCATGGCGGTGGGCAGGGGGGCGGCCTTCCATTCGGCCAGCGGCACCGGCACCAGTGCGGGCAGCCCGCCATCCGCCGCGGCGTAGTAGCCGATCAGCGCGGCCTCCAGCGTGGCGTCGGGCGGCACGGGATGGGTGGCGCGCAGCATCACCACCACCTCCCCGGACGGCGTGCTCAGCGCCTCCACCTCCGCGAAGGGCGCCAGCCTTTCCTGCCGCCCGCGCACCAGGGCCAGGCGCCCCAGCCACTCCCCGAAGGCGCCATAGGCACGATCCGCCCGCGCGGCGAGCGGCGCCAGCAGCGGCGTCGCGGCGGCATCCCGCAGCAGGCCGAAGGCAGCCTGCCAGTCCGTGGCGGCCAGCACCGCGGGCAGGTCCCGCGGGATGCGCCCATCCCGCAGGTCCGCCCGCACCGTGCGATCCCCCGCCTGCAGGGTGAAGACCAGCTCCGACGGCGCCTCCACCGGCGTGGCGAAGGCCAGCGCGAAGCCGTTCACCGCCGCCTGGCGCGGGTCCGTCGGATGGATGGAGGGGCGGGCATGGAAGCTCGAATGCTCGATCGGGCAATCGCCGGCGCGGCCGGCGGCGATGGAAAGCTCCGTGCCTTCGCCCCGCGGCGTCATCGCCCAGCCCAGCACCAGGTGGTGCCGGGGCGAGAGCGGGATCACCGCATCGATGCCGAGTTGCAGGCTCTCATCCGCCGCGACGATCATCGGCCGGTTCCCTCAGCCGCCCCAGGCGATGAAGGCGCCATTCAGGAAGCCCTGTTCCGTCTTGCCGTAGCGGAAGGGGGCGCCGGCCGGGGTCTCGACGCGGCCGCCCGCGGCTTCCAGCACCGCCTGGCCCGCCGCCGTGTCCCATTCCATGGTCGGGCCGAAGCGCGGATAGACATCGGCCTCCCCCTGCGCGAGCAGGCAGAACTTGATGGAGGAGCCGATGGACCGGTGCTCCCCGATCGGCAGGCCGGCCAGGAAGGCGGTGGTTTCCGCATCCATGTGGGACCGGCTGGCGACGGCGGTCCAGTCCGTGGCCGGGCGCGGCCGCGCCTGGATCGCCCGCCACTCCGCCAGCGACGGATCGGCGCCCACCGCCAGCCTGGCCGCCTGCGCGCCGACGCCACGGATGCCGCGCCAGGCCATGCCGAGGGCGGGCGCATAGACCACGCCGCAGACCGGCACGCCATCCTCGATCAGCGCGATGTTCACCGTGAACTCGCCGGAGGGGCCGAGGAATTCCCGCGTGCCGTCCAGCGGATCGACCAGGATGAAGGGCGCGCCGGCGCGCAGCGCCACATGCAGCGCATCCTCCTCCGACACCACGGGGATGCCGGGCGCGGCACGCGGCAGTTCGGCGGCGATGACGGCATCCGCGGCCAGGTCGGCCTCCGTCAGGGGCGAGCCGTCCGACTTGGAGGCGACGCCGTAGCTGCGGGCGCGCACCTCCACCACCCGCTCCCCCGCCTCGGCGGAAATCGCGGTGAAGCGGGCCAGCAGCGCGTGCAGTTCGTTCATCAGCCTCGGGCATCCTCGCATCCAGGGCGGGCGGGCCGCGCATCTTGCCGGTCGCCGTCCCGCCATGGGATAGCAGGCTTGTATCCGGCCGGCGGCCCCCGGGGGAACCCGGGCCCGCGCGGGCATGCGCGGAAAAGGGGCCGGGCCCGCGCCGGCAGGCGCGGAAGAGGGGAATGACAGCCGCGATGGACGCCGAGATCACCGCCGCCGGGGCCGATGCGCTGGGGGCGGCCGGAAGAAGGGCGCGCGGGCTGCTGCGGTTCCTCACCTGCGGGTCCGTCGATGACGGGAAGTCCACGCTGATCGGCCGGCTGCTCTATGACAGCCGCCTCATCATGGACGACACGCTGGCGACCATCGCCAAGGACAGCCGCAAGCACGGCACGGTGGGGGAGGAGATCGACCTCGCGCTGCTGGTGGATGGGCTGGAGGCGGAGCGCCAGCAGGGCATCACCATCGACGTCGCCTACCGCTTCTTCGCCACACCCGCGCGCAGCTTCATCGTCGCCGACACGCCGGGGCATGAGCAGTACACGCGCAACATGGCGACGGGCGCCTCCAACTCCGACCTCGCCATCATCCTCTGCGACGCCCGCAAGGGCGTGCTGACGCAGACCAGGCGGCATTCCTTCATCGCCTCCCTGCTCGGCATCCGCCATGTCGTGCTGGCGGTGAACAAGATCGACCTGGTGGGCTTCGACCAGGCCGTCTTCGACCGGATCGTCGCGGAGTACACCGCCTTCGCCGCGGGGCTGGGATTCCAGACGCTGGTCGCCGTGCCGCTCTCCGCCCGCTTCGGGGACAATGTCACGGCGCGGTCGGCGCGCACGCCCTGGTACCAGGGCCCGACGCTGCTGGAACACCTGGAAGCCGTGGATACGGAGACGGATGCGGCCAGCCGGCCCTTCCGCTTTCCCGTGCAATGGGTGAACCGGCCGAACCAGGATTTCCGGGGATTCTCCGGCACCATCGCCTCCGGCCGCGTCGCGGTGGGGGACCGTGTCGTGGTCGCGGCCTCCGGCCGTTCCAGCACGGTGGCGCGCATCCTCGGCCCGGATGCGGACCAGCAGGAGGCCTCGGCCGGGGAGGCGGTGACGATCTGCCTGGCGGATGAGGTGGATGTGGCGCGCGGCGACGTGCTCGCCCCGCCGCAGGACCGGCCCGCGGTGACGGACCAGTTCGCGGCCCATCTGCTCTGGATGGATGAGGATGCGATGCTGCCGGGCCGGCAGTACCTGATGCGCATCGGCAATCTCTGGACGCCGGTCTCCGTCACCACCATCAAGCACCTCATCGACGTCAACACGCTGAAGCAGCTGCCGGCGCGACGGCTGGACCTGAACGAGATCGGCTTCTGCAACCTCTCCGCCGCGCAGCGCGTGCCGGTCGATGCCTATGCGGAGAACCGGCAGACCGGCGCCTTCGTGCTGGTGGACCGCTTCACCAACCGCACGGCCGGCGCGGGCATGGTGGCCTTCGGGCTGCACCGCGCCACCAACATCCACCAGGAGGAATTCCTGGTGGACAAGGCCGCGCGCGCGGCGCTGGACCGGCAGGTGCCGCTGGTCCTGTGGTTCACCGGCCTGTCCGGATCGGGCAAGTCCACCATCGCCAAGCTGGTGGAACAGGCGCTGCATCGCGAAGGCCGCCATACCTACACGCTGGATGGCGACAACCTCCGCCATGGGCTCAACCGCGACCTCGGCTTCACCGATGCCGACCGGGTGGAGAACATCCGGCGCGTGGGGGAGGTCGCGAAGCTCTTCGTCGATGCCGGGCTGATCGTGCTCTGCTCCTTCATCTCGCCCTTCCGGGCCGAACGGCGGATGGTGCGGGAGCTGATGGGCAAGGGCGAGTTCATCGAGGTCTTCGTCGATACCCCGATCGAGGAATGCGTGAAGCGCGACCCCAAGGGGCTCTACGCCAAGGCGATGGCGGGGACGATCAGGAACTTCACCGGCGTCAGCAGCCCCTATGAGCCGCCGGAGGCGCCGGAACTGCGCATCTCCACCGTGGGCGTGACTCCGGCGGAGGCGGCGGAGGCGGTGCTGGCGCATCTGCGGCAGGCGCTGGCGCGTTGACCCGGGGCCCTTCGAAGGGCTAGGGAAACTAAATGTTAAGTGGCGACCGGAATTGAGACGCCTGCACGCCGCGCCCGCGCGGCCCTCTTCTGCCAGGGGTGTCGCGCCATGCTGATGCAGGCCCTGTTCGAAGGCCGCGTCGCGGACTACCTGCGGGATGCCGCGGTGGGCATCGATCCCTGCATCTTCGTGCACATCCCGAAGACGGCCGGCACCTCGCTCCGCACCGAACTCGCGGCGCTGCTGCAGCCCGACGTCAACATCGTGGTGGATTACGCCGACACCAGCCGCAGCTTCCATGCGCGGATGGACGATGCGGTGGAGCGCTTCATGCGGGAGGCCGGGCCGGCCGGCATCCGCTTCGCCTCCGGCCATATCCTGGCGCGGCACGTCGCGCGGCTGCAATCGGGCTTCGCCGATGCGCGCTTCGTGACCTTCCTCCGCAACCCCGTGGACCGCGTCGTCTCCGACTACCGGCACCAGCGATCCCGCCGGCATCCCGTGCATGAAGCCTTCGCGGCGCGCTTCCCGACGCTGGAGGACTATGTCGATTTCGCGCCGGAGCAGAACAAGATGGCGCAGCACCTGGTGCCGGAGCCGATCCTGGGCGGCGGCCGCGCGCCCGCCTGCATCGCCCACATCATGCGCGCCTACGCCTTCGTCGGCATCCAGGAGATGTACGAGATCTCCTTCCGCACGCTGACGGCGCTGGCAGGGCGCCCCACCTGGCCGAGCCTGCGCGCCAACGTCAATGACGATGACGAGGATGAGCGGCGCGTCACCACCGCCATGGCGCAGCGGATCCGGGAGGCGAATCGCCTCGACCTCTCGATCTACGACCACTTCCACGCACGCCTGGCCGGCGCGGCGCCGGCGCTGGCCGAAGCCCTGGGGCCCTAGCGATGGCCGCGCTGCCGCTGCTGCTGGCCGGCCGCTTCGATGAATGGCTGGCCGCCGGCGCCACGCCGCCCCCGCCGCTCTGGCTCTTCGTGCATGTGCCGAAGACCGCGGGCAGCAGCCTGACGGCGGAGATCGCGACCGGCCTCAACCCCTATCGCAGCCTGCATATCGACCATCTCGACCGCAGCCGCCCGGCGCTGGAACGCTACGACGCGGCGGTGGAGGAAGCGCTGCTGGCGCATGCGGCGGAGCCCTTCCGCTTCGCCTCGGGCCATGTGCAGCAGCGGCATGTGGCAAGGCTGGCGGCCGGCATCCCGGGCACGCGGCTGTTCAGCATGCTGCGGGAGCCAGCCTCCCGCCTGGTCAGCGACTACCTCTACCAGCGATCGCCGATGCATCCGCTGGCGGAGGAGGTCAGGCGGCGCATCCCGGATTTCGACGCCTTCCTCGACCTGCCCGGCCAGCGCAACCGCGCGGCGCGGCACTTGGTGCCGGCCGCGATCGTGGCGGCGGGGGACGCGGCGGCGGCGATCGCGCATCTGGAGGCGCACTACGCCTTCATCGGCGTGCAGGAACGCTACGCGCTGTCCTTCCGCGCGCTCTGTGCCCTGCTCGGCGTCGCCCATCGCCCGCCGGTGGCGCGGATGCGGGTGAACAGCGAGGCCGCGGCGGAACGGGCGGAGATCGCCGCGCGGCTGTCCGACCCCGCCCTGGCCGCCCGGATCGAGGCGGCGAATGCGCTGGACATGGCGATCTACCACCATGTGGCGTCGCGCTGGGACGCCATCGCGGCCCCGCTGGAGGCGTGGCTGGACCGGCGGTAGCGGGGCGCGCGAAAGCGGTGGCGGCAGGCGGTTCGTTCCTGCTACGTTCGCCAGACCGCCGCGGCCGGTGCGGCCCGATGCGCCGACGCAGACCCGAGAAACCGCGCTGAAGGTGCTAAAGGCGGCTAATCGGCATAAACGGCTAAAAGCGCAGTATTTCCTGTCTGCTCAGGGACTTGCCGGCGCGGCCGCTCATCGCCAGCCGGATTCCGTCACCGCCGCCGCCAGCTTGCGCGCACGCCCCACCCAGGCCTCCTCCTGCTCCGCCGTCAGCCCCGCCGTGCCGGCGGCGCGGGTGGCGAGGCCCGGCAGCACCTCCAGCACCGCGGCGATCAGCGCGCGGTCATGCGGCGTCGCCAGCATGGCCAGGGCATCGAAGGGCGCGGGGTGCTCCAGCCGCCAGAGCGGCCCGAAATTGTCCACCTGCGTCCCCGGCCAGCGATCGAACATCTGCGGCCAGCCCTTCATCGACCGGAACTCGAGCCCCACCGTCCCACGCCGGTCGAACAGCTTGGTGCGCACCTGCCGCCACAGCCCCGCCGGCGCGACCAGCCCGGTGATGGCGAGGTCGAGGTGCTGGTAGGTGCCCTCCTTGTTCACGAGGTGCTGGTTGAGCTTGAGGTCCCGGTAGGCCGTCGCGGTCGGGGTGTCCTGCGCGAAGGCCAGTGGGGCCGAGGGCGGCGCGGCGGTGGGGGCGGCAACCGGCGGTGCCACCGGCACCGGCGCGGCGATGCCGGGTGCGGCGGGCGCCGGCGCGGCGGGCAGGGGCGCCTGCGGCGCCGCGACGCGGAAGGCGCTGCCCCGCGCCGGCACCAGCATGCCGAAGGGGGGTGGCGGGGTCGCCGGCGCCGCACTGCCCGGCAGCATGACGCGGGACGGCGCGGGGCCGCTTGGCAGCGGCGGCGCCGTCGGGGCCAGCAACGGGGAGGCCGGCGCGGGCGCCGGCGGGATGGTGGCGATGCGGATGGGCGCCGTGGCCGGCCTTGGCGCCTCGGGCGTGGGGGTCGGCTTCGCCTCCGGCGCGCTGGGTCGTGGCGCCTCCGGCGCGGGGGTCGGCTTCGCCTCGGGCGCCGGTGGCGGGCTGACGGGCGCCGCCGGCAGTGCGACTCGCGGCGTCCCGGCTGGCGCTGGCGCGGGCGCCGCTGCTTGGGTCGGCGCCGCCGGCACGGTGGCGGTCGGCGCCGCTGGCGCGGCGGGGGGCATCGCCGCTGGCGCGGCGGGGGGCATGGCCGCTGGCGCGGCGGGGGGCATGGCCGCTGGCGCGGCGGGGGGCTGCGGCGCGGGGGCCGCCGGATCGCGTCGTGGCACCCCGGCCGCGCCCGTCGCCAGCGCCAGGCGCCCGATCTCGAGGCTCGCCGCCGGGCCGGCATTGCGGATCGCCAGCCGCAGGGCGATGGAACCGGACGGCGCGGCGGGCAGCGGCAGCGCCACGCGCAGCCCGCCCTCGGCATCCACGCGGCGCCAGCCGCTGTGGCGCGGATGGTCCGGCGCCTCCACGCCCGCGGCCAGCAGCGCGACCTCGACCTGCGCCCGGTCGCCGAGCCTGAGCGCCGCTTCCAGCAATGCCAGGTCCGCCAGCCCGGCGGGCATCGGCGGCAGGGAGAGCCTGGCCTCCGCGCCCGCCGGCAGCGCCAGCAGCAGCCGGGGCGCCTCGTTCCCCACCGCGACCCGCTCCGCCGTCGCGCCCTGGACCGAGGCCGCCGCCCAGGCGCCCTCCGGCAAGGGCAGCACCAGCCCGGGCGCCAGCGCGGGCAGGTCCCGCGCCGCCCAGTCGAAATGCCGCGGCGCCCGCAGATGGCCGGGCTCCGCCGTTTCCACCCGCAGCGCCAGCGGCGCGCCGGCATCCGGGCCGCCGGAGGAGATGCGCACGCCGTCGCCCGCGGCGGCGTCCAGCGCGATCTCCAGATGCGCTTCCCCGGTGCCGGCGGGTGCGGGCTCCGGCAGGTCCAGCGCCAGCCAACCCGCGGCCAGGTCGCGCCCGGCGATGCTCCAGCCGCCAAGGATGCGCCCGCCGGCCACCAGCCTCACCCTCAGCAGGGAGGCAGCCTCCTTCGCCGGCGTCGCGACATGCAGCGCCAGGCTGCTGATGCCCGCCGCGTCGCGCCCGAGCGGCTGCATCGCGCGGGCGGGCGGCACGGGCCCGTTCGGGACCGGCGGCAGGTCGATCACGCGGCGCGGCGCGGCGACGGGCTGGGCGGCGATGCGCCGGTGCAGGGCGCCGCGCTGAGCCTCCGCCTCGGCCAGTGCCGCGACCAGGCGCGCGACCAGCGCGGGCAGCAGGCCGTTCGCGGGCAGGGTCGGCACCCCATGCGGAAGCCCGGCGGCCAGCGCGGCGGCGCCGGCGGCATCCGGCGCCACGAGGGCGAGCGGCCGCAGACCCTGGGGCAGCGGCACGGCGGGCCCGGTGGCGGAGTCGCCCTGCCGCAGCACCCCCTCCACCGGCCGCAGCACGGTGATGGGCAGGCCGGCCAGGCCCTCGGTCCCCGGGGTAGCGACGATCATCGGCGTGCCGGCGGCCAGCGCCGCCAGTTCCGCGGCGCCGATCAGGAAGGCGGTCATGCGGCAGTCTCCGGGAAGGCGAGGGGAGCGTGATGGGGGCTTGCGAGCGCGGCGGCAAGGCGCAGCTGACCGAGCCAGGCGCCCAGGGCGCGGGGCCAGCTGCGGCGCGCGGCCTCGGCGGCGGCGCGGGCGACCATGGCGGCGGTGCCGGCGGGATCGGCCAGCAGCGCCCGGGCGGCATCGGCCAGCGCCGCGGCATCGCCGGCGGCCGCCAGGCGCGCCAGGCGCGGCGCGTCGGGGCCGAGCCCCTCCAGCGCCGCCGGGCTCGCCACCACCGGGCAGTGATGCGCGGCGGCTTCCAGGAACACCAGCGGCGCGCCTTCAAGCCGCGAGGGCAGGATCAGCGCATCCGCGGCACGGTACCAGGGCCCGGGGTCCGCGACCTGGCCCATCAGCCGCAGCAGCCCGCGCGGATCGCCGCGCGCCTCGGCTTCCAGGTGCCCCAGCAGCAGCCCATCCCCCAGCACGGCGATCGGCAGGTTCAGCCGGTCCGTCAGCGCCGGCAGCAGATCCGCGCCCTTCGCCTCCTCCAGCCGCCCCACGAAGATGAGCAGGGGCTGGTCGTCCCGCAGGCCGAGGCGGGTGCGGAGCGCCGCGCGCGCGGCGTCGCGTCCCTCGGTGCCGGCGCGCGGGGCGGGGTTGTCGATCACCGTGATCCGGCTGGGCGCAAGGCCGAAGGCGGCGGCGGCGCGTCGTGCCACGGGCGCGGAGACTGCGGCCCAGGCGGCGCCCTCCGCATCCAGGGCGGGAAGCTCCGTCGCGATGGCGGGGGGTGGCGGGCCCTCGGCCGCTAGGTGTAGCGCCACCAGCCGCGGCAGTCCGCGGCCGGCCACGGCGCGCATCACGCCGAGCCCGGCATCGGGCCAGGGCAGGGGCAGCAGGACCAGATCCGGCGATTCCGCCACCAGCAGCGCCTCGGTCCCCGCCCGCTGGCGCGCGATGGCCACGGCCGGCGGCACGGCGTCGTCCCAGCCGAGGCGCGCCGGCAGCAGCCGGGGCGCTGGCTGGCCCGGCGGCATGGCTGCGGCGAGCAAGGGCAGCAGCGCGGGCTCCGCGGCCAGGGTCACCGCGACCCCGTGCTGGCCCAGCCGGGCCGCGAGTTCAGCGGTATGCCGTTCGGTGCCGCCGAAGCGGGTGGACGGCAGCGGCACCAGCAGGCGCCTGACGTGGCGCGGTGGCGTCAGCGCCATGGCGTCGCGGGCGCCGCGGTGGAAGCCGCCCAGAAGCCGGGGGAGATCGATCCGCAACGCGCCATGCGGCGGTGGTAGCGCAAGGGGGCGGGCCGCGCCACGGCGCTCAGACCGCGACGGAGACCGGCGACAGCCGCGGCACGCCGCGCGCCAGCCCCGCCAGGCCCGCCATGGCCGGCTCCAGCGCGCGCGGGCCGAAATGGCGGCGCCCGAAGGCGAAGGCGGCCTCCGCCATGCGCCGTCGCGCCGCGCCGTCCCGCACCAGGGTGGCGAGCCCGCCCGCGAATTGCGCACGGTCCTCCGCCAGCGCATAGGCCGTGCCCGCGCCGCCCTGGATGCCGAACAGCGCTTCCGCCGTCAGCACGCTGGGCAGGCCGCGGCACAGATACTCCACCGTCTTGATCTTGAGCCCGCCGCCGTAGAAGACCGGGTTCACCGCGATGTCGAGCGTATCGAGGAAGGCCTGCTGGTCCGGCACCTCCCCATGCAGCACGACGCCAGGGCGGCCCTTCGGCATCTCCGTGCAGACGCCGCCCGCGACATGCAACTCGGCGCCCAGCGGCCGGATGGCCGGCCAGACCTGGTCCATCAGCCAGCGCAGCCCGTCCCGGTTCATCGGGCTGTCGCCGCCGATGAAGCCGATGCGGGGCGGGTGGCCTTGCGGCGATCCGCGCGCGGGCAGCAGGGCGGGCAGGGCGTGGGGCGCGAGGATGATGCGGCCGGGCAGCAGCGCCTCCAGCCACCGCGCCTCCTCCGCCTGGATCGCCATGACCTGGCTGAAGCCGTCGAGGATCCTCAGTTCCTCCGCCACCGGGATCTGGATGAAGTGTTCCTGGCCGAACAGCCGGAAGTTCTGGGCGCGGAGCGACATGACGTCGTGCGTGTCCAGCACCGTCAGCTTCGGCATCCCGCGCGCGAGCCGCATCCAGGACAGGCGGAGATACTGGATCATCACGGCCTGCGGCGGGTTGCGGGCGAGGTGTGCTTCCAGCGCCGCCAGCGTCGCGCCGTCGAAGCGGGCGCGCTCGAAGGGCGTCAGCCCCCAGGGCATCTCGACCTCTCCGGACGGCTTCGGCGTGAAGAGTCGCCCGCGCCGGCCAAGCGCGCGGCGCGCCGCCTCCCGCTCCGCGCCTGGCAACTCGCCGGTGAAGAAGAGGTCGAGGTCGAACTGCTCCCGCGCCGCCTCGACCACCGCGCCGATCCGGGCCTGGTTGCCGAGGCTGCCGCGCCAATACGGCACGTCCGTGATCATCAGCAGGCGCGGCCGGTCGAGCAGGGCGGCCAGGCCGGCCGGGGAGGCGAGGCGGTGGCGCGCGGCCGCGACCTCCAGCGCATAGCGGTCGGCGAGGCGGGCGGAGGCCTCCGCGACCTCCTCCCGGAAGCCAGCGGAGGCGAGCCAGCGGCGGGCCAGGCGCGCCACGGCGGCGGCATCGGGCGCGGCGTGGAACACATGCTCGGCCGGCAGGCCCGCGAAGGCGGCGGCGGTGCCGATCACCGGCCGGCCCCGCGCCAGCGCCTCCACCGTCTTGATCTTGAGGCCCGTGCCGCCCTCATGCGGGTTCACGACGAGGTCGGCCGCCGCATAGAGCGTGTCGGGGTCCGGGACGGGGCCGAGGAGCGTGAGGCCCGGGGTTTCCTCCAGGCCCTGGCAGGCGCCGCCTGCCACCACGATACGGCCGCCGGCGGCTGCGGCTTCCGCCGGCGGCAGCGCCGCCAGAAAGTGGCGCAGCGCGCGGGTGTTCAGGGGGTTGGAACTGCCGAGATAGCCGATGGCGAGGCCATCCCCGGGCGGAAGCGGCGGGCGCGGATCGGCGGGCAGGTGGCCGAGCGTCGCGGTGGCGGCGCGCGTTACCAGGGTGAAGTGACGCCGTTCCTCATCCTGGATCGCGAGCACGAGGTCGGCCCGGTCGAGGCCGGCCGACTCCTCCTCCGGCGTGGTCGCGAAGAAGCGGTTCTCGAGCCCGATCGCCGCCAGTGCCTCCGCCCGTCCTGCGAAGATGTCATGCGCGTCGATCACCTTGATGGTGCGGTGGTCGAAGAAGGTGAGGGCGCGGGAGAGGAAGACGTAGTTCACCAGCACCAGGTCGAATCGCGGCTGGCGGGCGGCCAGCGCGGCGAAGGCGGCCTCGGCCTCCGGCAGGATCCAGTCGTCGATGGCGTTCAGCGGGTCGAGGCTTCGAGCCTCCTGCGCCCGGTCATGCGGGACCTCGATCACCTCGTCCCAGGCATCCCGCATCGCGGCAAGGGCCGCAGGGGGCGGGTTCTCCCGCATCAGCAGGCAGAAATGGATCGCGTGGCCGGCGGATTTTAGACCCGACAGAACGGCATGGATGCGGGCGCGGTTGCCGGCATCCTGCGGATGGCTGGGGGTGGGCGAAATGGCCAGGATGCGCATGCGGGGCTGAGTCTGGCGCCCCGGACGGGCCTTTGCCAAGGGTCGCCGTCACGGGCCTGTGCTTGCGCGGGGGCGCGGCCTGGGGCATATGGCGCCCGCCGGTCCGGGGGGAGATCCCCGGGGCGGCAAATTCGCACGCGGTGCACCCTTCCGGCAGCGGCCCCTTCGGTGGCCCTGGCGAGGGTCCGGTCCCCACCCCCTCGGTTCACGGGGCGGGGGCGGCAGCGCGGAGGCAAACCGGACCACTGGAAGCTAGGAAGGATTCTCGCCGATGGCGATGCCCGACGTCACCCTGCGCGGCCTGCTCGAGGCCGGCGTTCACTTCGGCCACCACACGCGCCGCTGGAACCCGAAGATGGCGCCGTACATCTTCGGCGTCCGCAATCAGGTCCACATCCTGGACCTGCAGCAGACCGTGCCGATGATGGACCGCGCGCTGCGCGCCATCCGTGACGTGGTGGCCGCCGGCGGCCGCGTGCTGCTGGTCGGCACCAAGAAGGCGGCGGCGGACTATGTGGCGGAAAGCGCCGCGCGCTGCGGCCAGTACTACGTGAACCACCGCTGGCTCGGCGGCATGCTGACCAACTGGAAGACCATCCAGGGCAGCATCAAGCGCCTGAAGCAGATGGAAGAGCAGCTCGGCGGCAACATCCAGGGCCTCACCAAGAAGGAAGTCCTGATGCTGACGCGGGACAAGGAGAAGCTCGACCGCGCGCTCGGCGGCATCAAGGACATGGGCGGCCTGCCGGACATCATCTTCGTCATCGACACGGTGAAGGAGAAGCTGGCGATCGAGGAGGCCAACAAGCTCGGCATCCCCGTCGTGGCCGTGGTGGACAGCAATGCCGATCCCTCCGGCATCGCCTTCCCGATCCCGGGCAATGACGACGCGATCCGCGCCATCCACCTCTACTGCGACATGGTCGCCGGCGCGGTGCTGGACGGCATCTCGGCGGAGCTCGGCTCCTCCGGCGCCGATCTCGGCGCGCAGGCGGACCTGCCGATCGAGGCGCTGCCCGACGTGGCCGCCGAGGTGCTGCCCGAGGCCGCTGCCGAGCAGCCGGGCGCCTGACGCCTATCCGCCCCGGGCCCAGGCCCGGGGCGTTTCCTGACTGGCCGGGCCGTAACCGCCCGGCATGCTGATGTACCCCAGGCCGCCGGGCATAGCCCCGATGCGGCCGTGATTCGATGGATCGGGAGCGATCGATATGGCCGAGATCACCGCGGCGATGGTGCGCGACCTGCGCGAGAAGACCGGCGCCGGCATGATGGACTGCAAGAAGGCGCTGGTTGAGTCGGGCGGCGACATGGAAGGCGCCATCGACTGGCTGCGCAAGAAGGGCCTCTCGGCCGCTGCGAAGAAGTCCGGCCGCGTGGCCTCCGAGGGCCTGGTGGCCGTCGCCTCCGGCCCCAATGTCGCCGCGATGGTCGAGGTGAATGCCGAGACGGACTTCCTGGCACGCAACGAGACCTTCCAGAACTTCGCCGCCGAGGTGGCGAGCCTGGCGCTGTCCGTCGGCGACGACGTGGAGGCGCTGAAGGCCGCGACCTTCCCCGGCACCACGCACAGCACGCAGGACGAGCTGGTCAAGCTGATCGCCACGATCGGCGAGAACATGTCGATCCGCCGCGCCAAGGTGCTGCGCGTGCCGTCCGGCACCGTCGCCACCTACATCCACAACGCCGTGAAGCCCGGCCTCGGCAAGATCGGCGTGCTGGTCGCGCTGGAGGCCGAGAGCGAGCAGCAGGCGCTGGAGACGCTCGGCCGGCAGATCGGCATGCATGTCGCCGCCGCCCGTCCGGAGGCGCTCGACATCTCCAACGTCGAGAGCTCGGCGCTGGAGCGCGAGAAGAACGTGCTGCGGGAGCAGGCCGCCGGTTCGGGCAAGCCCGCCGCGATCATCGAGAAGATGATCGAGGGCCGGATCCGCAAGTACTACGAGGAAGTGGTGCTGCTGGAGCAGGTCTGGGTGCATGACGGCGAGAGCCGCGTGAAGCAGGTGGTGCAGAAGGCCGGCGGCAAGCTGACGGGCTTCGCCCGCTTCCAGCTGGGCGAAGGCATCGAGAAGGCGGCGACCGACTTCGCCGCCGAGGTCGCGGCCGCGGCCAAGGGCTGAGGCCCGACGGCGCCCCCTGCCCGGGGGCGCCAGCATGCCGGGCGCGTCTTCGTATACGATGGCGCGCTCTCGGCATGGTGTGGCGGGGTGGGCGGGGTGCTCGCCTTGCCGCCGCCATGATGCGCCGCCTATGGTGCGCAACCCCTTCGCTACCCGGATATTTCGCCGCCCATGAGCAGACCCCCCATCTACAAGCGCGTCCTGCTCAAGGTGTCCGGCGAGGCGCTGATGGGCGCCCGTGACTACGGCCTGGATATCGGCGTGCTGCGCCGCATCGCGGAAGACGTGCGCGATGTGGTGAACCTGGGCGTCCAGGTCTGCATGGTGATCGGCGGCGGGAACATCTTCCGCGGCGTCGCCGGCGCCTCCGCCGGCATGGACCGCGCCCAGGCCGATGGCATGGGCATGCTGGCCACCGTGATGAACGCGCTGGCGATGCAGAACTGGCTGGAGAAGATGGGCGTGCCGACGCGCGTCCAGTCCGCCATCTCCATGGCCAGCCTGGCGGAGCCCTTCATCCGCCGCCGCGCCATCCGCCACATGGAGAAGGGCCGGGTGGTGATCTTCGCCGCCGGCACGGGCAACCCCTTCTTCACCACCGACACCGCCGCCGCGCTGCGCGCCGCCGAGATGGGCTGCGACGCGCTGCTGAAGGGCACGCAGGTCGATGGCATCTACGCCGCCGACCCGCGCAAGAACCCGAATGCCGAGCGCTACGAGCAGCTGACCTACCTCGAGGTCCTGGCGCGGGACCTGCAGGTGATGGACGCCGCCGCCATCAGCCTGGCGCGCGAGAACAAGCTGCCGATCGTCGTCTTCAACATCCACGAACCCGGTGCCTTCACCGCGGTGATGCTGGGCGACGGCAAGTTCACCACCGTGATCGATCCGTAGGGAGAAGGGCAGGCATGGCCGCCGATTTCGCCGCGCTGAAGCGCGACCTGCAGCGCCGCATGGATGGCGCGCTGGAGACCCTGAAGAAGGAATTCGCCGGGCTGCGCACCGGCCGCGCGAGCCCCGCGCTGCTGGAGCCGATCCGCGTCGAGGCCTATGGCACCAACCAGCCGCTGACCCAGCTCGCCAATATCGGCGTGGCGGGGCCCGGGCTGCTTTCCGTGCAGGTCTGGGACAAGTCCGTGGTGAAGGCGGTGGAGATCGCGATCCGCGACTCCGGGCTCGGCCTGAACCCGATGGCAGAAGGCCAGGTGATCCGCGTGCCGCTGCCGCCGCTGACGCAGGAGCGCCGCAACGACCTGGTGAAGACCGCCGGCAAGTATGCGGAAGCCGCCAAGGTCGCCATGCGCAGCGTCCGCCGCGACGGCATGGAGACGGTGAAGGCCTGGGAGAAGGACAAGAAGTCCGAGGCCAGCCAGGATGACGTGAAGCGCTGGTCGGACGAGATCCAGAAGATGACGGACGCCCAGATCAAGGCCGTCGATACGACGCTCGCGGAGAAGGAAAAGGATATCCGCACGACCTGACGGCATTCCGGTGGGAAGGCGCAGCGCCATGTCAGCCACAGGTGCGCCGGCCGCGACGGGGACGGTGCGGCGATGAGCGCGGCCGCCAAGCCTGCCGCCGCAAGCCCCGGCACAGCCGGCGGCGATGCGGTGCCGGTCCATGTCGGCATCATCATGGATGGCAATGGCCGCTGGGCGGCCGCCCGCGGCCTGCCGCGCGCACTTGGCCACAAGGCGGGCGCGGAAGCCGCGCGCCGCGCGATCGAGGCCGCGGCCGAGGCGGGAATCGGCTGGCTGACGCTCTTCGCCTTCTCCTCCGAGAACTGGCGCCGGCCGGCGGATGAGGTGCATGCGCTGACCGGTCTCATGCGGCTCTATCTCCGGTCGGAGGTGAAGACGCTGGTGCGGGAGGGCATTCGCCTTCGGATCATCGGGGAGCGGGAACGCTTCGGCCCCGACCTGGTCCGCGCCATCGATGCGGCGGAAGCCGCGACGGCGGAGGGGCGGCGTCTCAACCTGAACGTGGCCCTGTCCTATGGTGGACGGGCGGAGATCGTCGCCGCTGCGAAGCGGGCGCTGGAACAGGGCCTGGATCCCGCGACCTTGGACGAGGCCGCCTTCGGCCGGCTGCTCTCCACCGATGGCATGCCCGATCCGGACCTCATCATCCGCACCTCCGGCGAGCAGCGGCTGTCGAACTTCCTGCTCTGGCAGTCCGCCTATGCCGAATTCGTCTTCCAGGACGTACTCTGGCCGGATTACGAGGCACGGCATCTGGCCGAGGCAATCGGCGAATTTGCGCGGCGGGAGCGGCGCTACGGCGTCCGCGCCGCGTAGCACGGGGTGGTCCGGGGGGAATGATACGAACGGCACGACGGAGTGACCTGCGGCCGGCGAAGCCGGCCGAGGCCGCGAATGCGGCCCGCCGGCAGTCCGGCGAGCCAAGCGCGCGGAGCGCGCGCCCGGCGCCTGAGGGCTGCAAAGGCATGCCAACGCGCCGCTGCAAGCGGCCGTGGGCATGACAACGGTCACGGCGGCGGCCGACGACGCCAAGCGGTGGCGGGACCTGCGCAAGCGCGCGCTCTCGGCGGCCGTGCTGGGCCCGGCGGCGGTGGCCTGCATCTGGTTCGGCGCGGAGGCCTTCACGGCGCTGATGGCCATCGCGGTCGCGGTGCTGGCCTGGGAATGGGTGCATCTCTGCGGCCGCCGCACGCGGGTCTTTCCGGGGCTGGCCGTGCCGCTGGTCGTGCTGGCCGCCGGCGCCTTCGCGGTGGAGGACCATCCCCGCATCGCGCTCGCCGTGCTGGTGGCGGGCTGGCTCGCCACCTGGGCGGGCGCGCGGCGGATGGCGACGGAACTGACGCAGCCCGCCGGGCGGCTCGCCATCGGCGTGCTCTATATCGGCATCGCCGGCATCGCGCTGATCGAGCTGCGCCACGATACCGAGGCCGGTCGCGCCAATGTCCTGTTCCTGTTCCTCGTGGTCTGGGCCTCCGACATCGGCGCCTACCTGGCGGGGCGGGCCTTCGGCGGGCCGAAGCTGGCGCCCGCCATCTCCCCCAACAAGACCTGGTCCGGCGCGGTGGGGGGCCTGGCTTCCGCGCTGATCGCGGGCGGGGCCTGCGCGCTGGCCTTCACGCCGGGGGCCAGCCTGCTGTCCATCGCCGTGGTGGTGACGGCGGTTTCCATCGCCTCGATGATCGGGGACCTGCTGGAGAGTGCCATCAAGCGGCACTTCAAGGTGAAGGATACGTCCTCCCTCATCCCCGGCCATGGCGGGTTGCTGGACCGGCTGGACGGGGTGCTGGCGGCGGCGCCGGTCGCTTCCGTGATCTCCTTCATGCTCGGCCTGGGACGGCCGCTCTGGGGCTGGGGCTGATGGCGCGATCGATCACGATCCTGGGCTCCACCGGCTCCATCGGCCGATCGACGGTCGCGCTGCTGGATGCGGCGGAGCCCGGGCGCTTCACGGTGGAGGCGCTGGTCGCGAACCGGGACGTGACGGTGCTGGCCGAGCAGGCGCGGCGGCTCGGCGCCCGCATGGCCGTGGTGGCGGATGAGGCTGCCTGGCCCGCGCTGAAGGCGGCGCTGGGCGGCACGGGCATCGAACTGGCGGCCGGTGCCGCGGCGGTGGAGGCGGCGGCGGCGCGGCCGGCCGACTGGACCATGGCGGCCATCGTCGGCGCGGCCGGGCTGCGCTCGACGCTCGCGGCGCTGGCCCGCGGCGGGACGCTGGCGCTGGCCAACAAGGAAAGCCTGGTCTGCGCCGCGGACCTCGTGCTGCGCACGGCGCGGGAGAGCGGCGCGACGCTGCTGCCGGTCGATTCCGAACACAACGCCATCTTCCAGGCGCTGGCCGGGCAGGACCCCAAGGGCGTCGAGAAGATCGTGCTGACGGCCTCGGGCGGCCCCTTCCGCCACTGGGATTTGGCGCGGATGGCGACCGCGACGCCGGAACAGGCGGTGGCGCATCCCGTCTGGTCCATGGGCGCCAAGATCAGCGTCGACAGCGCCACCATGATGAACAAGGGCCTCGAACTGATCGAGGCCGCGCGCCTCTTCCCGGTGCCGGAGGAGCGGATCGAGGTGCTGGTTCACCCGCAATCCGCGGTGCACGGGCTGGTGCAGTACAGCGATGGCTCCATCCTGGCGCAGCTGGGCTCCCCCGACATGCGCACGCCCATCGCCCATGCGCTGGCCTGGCCGGATCGCATGGCGGTCGGCGCGCCGCGGCTCGACCTTGCCACGCTCGGCAAGCTGGAATTCTCCGCCCCCGATCCCGTCCGTTTCCCCGCGCTTCGCCTGGCGCGGGAGGCCTTGCAGGCAGGCGGCGGCGCCCCGACTATATTGAACGCCGCGAACGAGGTGGCGGTGGGGCTGTTCCTGGAACGGCGCCTCGGCTTCCTCGACATCGCGGCGGTGGTCGAGGAGACGCTCGGCGCCCTGGCCGCTGAGGCCGGGACGGCCCTCGCCGATGGCGTCGATGGCATCCTGGCCCTCGATGCCGAGGCCAGGCGGGCGGCCGCGCAGCGGGCGGGCCAGCGCGCCGCCTTCGCCTGAGCGGGCGGACCACCGATCGGCTACCCGGCGCGGGGAAACGCGCCAGCCTTGGGGCGCCATGGGGCGCCCGTGGAGAGCACCTTGGATTTCCTGCCTGAACCCATCCGCACCATCGTCGCCTTCGTGGTGGTGCTGGGCGTGCTCGTCTTCTTCCACGAGCTCGGCCACTACCTGGCCGCGCGCTGGCGGGGCATCCATGTGGAGCGCTTCTCCGTGGGCTTCGGCCGCGCCATCGCGGGCTGGACCGACAGGCGCGGCACGGAATGGCGCGTCGGCTGGCTGCCGCTCGGCGGCTATGTGAAGCTGCACGGGCAGGAGACGCCGGAGGATGCGAGCCCGGAAGTGCGGGCTTCCTGGCGCCCTGGCCAGACCTTCCACGAGAAGCCGGTCGGTGACCGCGCCATCGTCGTGGCGGCCGGACCGATCGCGAACTTCCTGCTGGCCGCGCTGATGTTCGGCGGCCTCTACATGACGGTCGGCAAGCCCTCCTCCACCACCACCGTCGCGACCGTGCAGGAAAGCTCCGCCGCCGCGCAGGCGGGGCTGCTGCCGGGCGACCGCATCCTGGCGCTGGATGGCCAGCGCGTGGAGCGGTTCGAGGACATCCAGCGCCACATCCAGCCCCGCGCCGGCCAGCCCGTGACGATGACGATCGAGCGCGAGGGGCGGGAGCGCCAGCTTCAGGCGGTGCCGGAGCCCCGCCAGAACGGGGAGCGGACGGTGGGCGTGCTCGGCGTCGGCGCCGGCGCCGCGCAGTTCGTGCGCCAGGACCCCTTCACCGCGCTCTGGGGCGGCGTGACCCAGACCGCCGACATCACGGTGCAGACCCTGGCCGCGGTCTGGCAGATGATCGCCGGCGGCCGGGGCGCCGAGGATCTGGGCGGACCGCTGCGCATCGCGCAGATGTCAGGCCAGGTGGCGGAGATGGGGGTTTCCGCGCTGGTGTCGTTCATGGCGGTGCTGTCGGTGAACCTGGCGCTGATCAACCTCTTCCCGATCCCGGTGCTGGATGGCGGGCACCTGATGTTCTACGCGGCGGAGGCGATTCGCGGCCGGCCGCTGCCGCCCCGGGCGCAGGAGATGGGCTACCGCGCCGGATTCGCGCTGCTGATCACGCTCTTCGTCTTCGCCACCTGGAACGATTTGTCGCAGTTCGGCCTGTTCCGCTGGGCGGCGGGCCTGTTCGGCTGAACCGGCAGGAAATGGCGGCGCGCGGCGGGTTTCCCGCCGCCCGACGCTGCCACCATGCCGCCTTGTTCCCGGGCGAATGAGGCCCGGGGCGGAACCCGGCGCGGCCATTCCCGGGCAGGGGTGGCGGCGCCGGGTCCGCTCGGCTAGTCTCCGGCCCCGCCTCCACCCCCCCCAGGGAATTGCGCCTTGGTCGCCAACCGGCTCCTGTTGCTCGCCGCCACCTGCCTTGTCCCGGTCGCGCTCGCGCTGCCGGCCGAGGCCCAGACTCGCGGTCCCCGCCAGCCTGCCCCCGCTGCCGCCCCTGCGCAGGGGATCGTCCGCGGCATCGACGTGGTGGGCAGCCAGCGCATCGAGCAGGACACGATCCGCTCCTACATGCTGCTGCAGCCCGGCGACGCCTTCGATGCGGACCGGCTCGACCGCAGCCTGCGCACGCTGTTCGCGACCGGCCTGTTCCGCGACGTGACGGTGACGCGGGTCGGCGACCGCATCCGCGTGCAGGTCGAGGAGAACCCGATCGTCAATCGCGTGGCCTTCGAGGGCAACAGCAAGGTCAGCGATGACGTGTTGCGCCCGGAAGTGCAGCTGCGCCCGCGCGCCGTGTTCACGCCGCAGCAGGCGCAGGCGGACCGGCAGCGGATCCTCGACCTCTACGCCCGCCGGGGCCGCTTCGCCGCGCGCGTCGAGCCCAAGCTCATCCAGCTCGACCAGAACCGCGTGGACGTGGTGTTCGAGATCACGGAAGGCGACGCGGCGCTGGTCAGCCGCATCAACTTCATCGGCAACAACGCCTTCTCCGACAGCCGGCTGCGCGACGTGGTGGCGACGCGGGAACAGGCCTGGTACCGCCTGCTGTCCACCTCCGACATCTACGATCCGGAGCGGCTGAACTTCGACCGCGAACTGCTGCGCCGCTACTACCTCCGCAGCGGCTATGCCGATGTGCAGGTGACGGCCGCGACGGCCGAGCTAGCGCCGGACCGCAGCGGCTTCTTCGTGACCTATACGCTGGATGAGGGCGTGCGCTACCGCGTCGGCCAGGTGCAGATCACCAGCACCATGCGCGGCGTGGATACCGAGGCCCTGCGCCGCGAACTCGCGGTGGAGGAAGGCGCCTGGTACGACGGCGACGCGGTGGAGCGTTCGGTCGAGGCGCTCTCCGACGCCGTCGGCCTCCGCGGCATCCCCTTCGTCGAGGTTCGCCCGCGCGTGGTGCGGGACCGCGAGGCGCGGCGCGTGGACATCACCTTCGAGGTGGCGGAAGGCACGCGCGCCTATGTCGAGCGCATCGACATCCAGGGCAATGCCCGCACGCAGGACCGCGTCATCCGCCGCGAGTTCCGCATCGCGGAAGGCGATGCCTTCAACGCCGCGCAGGTGCGCCGGTCCCGCCAGCGCATCCGCGACCTCGGCTATTTCGGCCAGGCGGAGATCACGGCGCAGCCCGGCTCCGCGCCCGACCGCACGGTGCTGCAGACGACGGTGACGGAACGCGCCACGGGCGAGGTCTCGCTCGGCGGCGGCTTCTCCACCGATGCAGGCTTCCTGACCGATTTCGGCGTCCGGGAACGCAACTTCCTCGGCACCGGCATCGATGCGCGGCTGCAGACCATGCTGGCGCAGCGCCGCACGCAGGTCGACTTCTCGATCACCGACCCGTCCTTCCTGGACCGCAACCTCGCGGCGGGCATCGACCTGTTCTACGTCACGCGCAACCTGACGGAGACGTCGGGCTACCGCGAGAAGCGGGTCGGCATGGCGCTGCGCGCGGGCTACGAGTTCAACGAGCGGGTGCGGCAGAGCTGGGCCTACAGCCTGGTGCAGCGCGACATCTTCGACATCACGAGCGACGCCAGCCGCTTCATCCTGGAACAGCGCGGCCAGACGCTGCTGTCCCAGATCGGCACCACGCTGTCCTATGACGTGCGCGACAGCCGGATCGAGCCCAAGAGCGGCTACATCATCCGCGTCGGCACCGATGTCGCGGGCCTTGGCGGCGATGTCGCCTATGTCCGGCTCCGCGGCGACGTGGCCGGCTACATCCCGCTGGAGCGCTTCTTCGGCGACAGCGACTACGTGCTGGCGCTGCAGGCTGGCGTCGGCCAGCTGACGCCCTGGGGCGGACGGCCGGAGCGCATCATCGACCGCTTCTTCCTCGGCGGCGACAATCTGCGCGGCTTCTCGCTCGCGGGCGCAGGTCCGCGCGACGTGCCTTCGGGCGACCCGCTCGGCGGCCGCCTGATCTGGACGCAGACCACGGAACTCCGCTTCCCGCTGCCGCTGCCTTCCGAACTCGGGCTGCTGGGTCGTGCCTTCGTGGATATCGGCTCGCTGTCCAACACGCCGGTGACCGGCACGGGGGTGGCGGATGACAGCAGCCCCCGCGTGGGTGCCGGTGTCGGCCTGTCCTGGCGCACGCCGGTCGGCCTCATCAACATCGACGTCGCCCAGGCGCTGGTGAAGAAGTCCTATGACGAGACGCAGCTTGTGCGCTTCGGCTTCGGCACGCGCTTCTGAGCAGTTTCAGGATCATCCATCGATGCGTCTGCGTCTTCTCCTCTCAGCTTCCCTGATCGCCCTGGCGGTGGCGCCGGCCCTGCCGCGCCATGCCGCGGCCCAGGCGCAGGGCCAGGAATGGTTCGTGCCCGGCCAGGGCCAGCAGCGGCCGCAGGGCCAGCCGGCCCAGGGCCAGCGGCCCCCGCAGGGCCAGGCGCAGCGTCCGGCGGCCCCGGCCGCGGGACAGCGCACGCCCGCGCCGGTGATCGCCATCGTCGACATCCCCGAGGTCCAGCGCCTCTCCGCCGCCTTCAACCAGGTGCGGGAGGAGATCGAGCGCCGCCGCGCCCGGCTGAACGAGGATCTGCAGCGCGAGCAGGCGCGGTGGCGGGAGGAGCAGCAGTCGCTCGCCGCCGCGCGCGCGACGCTGGCGCCGGAGCAGCTCCGCAACCGGGAGCGGGAGTTGCAGGACCGCATCACCGATGCGCAGCGCATCTTCCGCGACCGGTCGCGCGCCATCGACCAGGCGGCGCAGCAGGGACTGCAGCAGATCGAGCAGGCGCTGGGGGCGGTGATCCGCCAGGTCGCGGCCTCCCGCGGCGTGAACATCGTGCTGCCGCGGCCGCTGGTAATCTTCAACGAATCGGGCTTCGACCTGACGGATGAGATCAGTGCGCAGATGAACCGCGTGCTCCGCAGCGTCACCATGCTGCCGGAAGCCGCGGCGCCGATCGAGCCGCCGCCGGCCGCCGCGGCGCCCGCCGCCCCGGCGACCCCGCCGGCTGCCCCGCCCGCCCGCCGGAACTGATCCCATGGCCGCCGATCCCCGCTTCTTCCGGGCGGGGGCCGCGCTGACCCTCGCCGAGGCCGCAGCCGCGGCGGGGGGCGAGCTGGTCGGTGGCGACCCCGCGCAGCGCGTCACTGGTGTGGGTCCGCTGCATGAGGCGGGGCCGGACGCCGTGAGCTTCCTGGACAACCGGCGCTACCTGCCGCAACTCGCCGGCACGAAGGCGGCCGCGGTGGTCATCGCGAAGGATTTCGCGGCGCGCGTGCCGGAAGACGTGGCCGCCATCGTCACGGCGAACCCCTATCTCGGCTTCGGCCGCGTGGCGCGCGCGCTGTTCCCGGCACCGGCGCCGAGGCCCGGCATCCATCCGACCGCCGTGGTCGATGCCTCCGCCACGGTGGGCGAGGGGGTGGAGATCGGCCCCTATGCCGTGGTGGAGGCCGGTGCCGAGATCGGCGCGGGCTGCGTGATCGGCCCCCATGCCGTGGTCGGCGCCGGCGTGGTGCTGGGGGAGGGCTGCCGGATCGGCGCCCATGCCAGCCTCAGCCATTGCGTCGCCGGCCGCCTTGTCGTGCTGCATCCCGGCGCGCGGGTGGGGCAGGAGGGCTTCGGCTTCGCGGTGACGCCGGAAGGGCGGTTCGAGACGATGCCGCAGCTCGGCCGCGTGCTGCTGGGCGATGCCGTAGAGGTGGGCGCCAATGCCTGCATCGACCGCGGCAGCCAGGGCGACACGGTGCTCGGGGCGGGCACGCGCCTCGACAATCTGGTGCAGATCGGCCACAACGTGAGGACGGGGCGCGCCTGCGTGCTGGTGTCCCAGGTCGGTGTTTCCGGCTCCACGACCCTCGGCGACGGCGTTCAGATGGGTGGCCAGGCCGGGACGACGGGCCATATCGCCATCGGTGACCGCGCGCAGATCGCCGCCCAGTCCGGCGTGATGTCGGACGTGGCGGCTGGCGAGGTCGTCGGCGGATCGCCGGCCTGGCCGCTGCGGGAAACGCTGCGCGCCTTCGCCACGCTGCGCAAGCTCGCGGCCAAGCCGGCCACCAGGGGCTGAGGGACCGGCCGCGGCGCGCCGCGCCGGGAAGGGACGGGACGGAAGAGACGACGATGGACCAGAGCACAGAACCCCAGGCGGCAACGCCCGCCGCGACCGTAGAACCCTATGACATCGCCCGCATCATGCAGGCGATCCCGCACCGCTTCCCCTTCCTGCTGGTGGACCGCGTCGTGGACATCGTCCCCAACGTCTCCGCCGTCGGCATCAAGAACGTCTCCATCAACGAGAACTTCTTCCAGGGCCACTTCCCGCAGCATCCGGTCTTCCCGGGCGTGCTGATCATCGAGAGCATGGCGCAGACCGCCGCCGTGCTGGTGGTGGAGACGCTGGGGCCCTCCGCCCAGGGCAAGCTGGTCTATTTCATGACGGTGGACAGCGCGAAGTTCCGCAAGCCCGTGGTGCCGGGCGACCAGATGCGCGTGCATGTCGTGAAGGAGAAGCAGCGCGGCAACATCTGGCGCTTCAACGCCGAGGCGAAGGTGGACGGCAAGGTCGTGGCCGAGGCCACCTACGCCGCCATGATTCTCGATAAGTGAACGGACAAGCCACCGTGGACGCCGTGCCGCCGCCCGCCGGCATCCATGCCGATGCCTTCATCCATCCTGCCGCCCATGTGGCGCCCGGCGCCAGCATCGGCGCGGGCTGCCGCATCGGGCCGGGCTGCGTCGTCTCCGCCGAGGCGGTGCTGGAGGCGGGGGTCGAGCTGGTGGCGCATGTCGTCATCGACGGCCGCGCCTTCATCGGCGCGGGGGCGAAGATCTTCCCCTTCGCGACCATCGGCCTGCCGCCGCAGGACCTGAAGTACAAGGGCGAGCCGACGGGCGTGTCCATCGGCGCGCGCACGCAGGTGCGGGAGCACGCCACCATCCATCGCGGCAGCACGGGCGGCGACGGCATGACGCGGATCGGCGCCGATTGCCTGGTGATGTGCGTGGCGCATGTGGGGCATGACTGCCGGATCGGCGATGGCGTGATCCTGGTGAACAACGTCATGCTGGCCGGCCATGTCGAGATCGGCGACTTCGCCGTGATCCAGGGCGGCGCCGCCATCCAGCAATTCGTGCGCATCGGCCGCATGGCCATGGTTGCCGGCATGTCGGGGGTGGAGCGCAACGTGCTGCCCTATGGCCGCGCCAAGGGCTATCGCGCCAAACTGCACGGCCTCAACACCATTGCCATGCGCCGGCGCCTCGGCCTGTCCAAGGACCAGGTGATGGTGGTGGCGCGGGCGGTGCATGACCTCTATCGCGGCGGGCGGCCGGAGGACCATGTGGAGGCGATCGCCGCCGCGCATCCCGGCAACGCGCTGGTGTCGGAGATCCTCGCCTTCGCGCGCAACCGTGGCCGCCATGGCCTCTGCCCCTTCGGCCGTGCGGCGGAGGAGGAGGAGGGCGGGGAGGCCGCGTGAGCCTGCCGCCCCCGATCCGCAACCCGGCACAGCCGGGACAGCTGCCGGCCCAGCCGCTCGGCCTGATTGCCGGCGGCGGCGTGATGCCGCTCCGCGTGGCGGACGCGGCGCGCCGCGCCGGCAGGCCGGTCTTCGCCGTGCTGCTCCAGGGCTTCGCCGATCCGGCGGAATGGCGGGACTACCGCCATGGGGTGGTGCGCCTGGGGGAGGTGGGGCAGGCGCTGTCGCTGCTGCGCCGCGCGGGCGCGCGGGACCTTGTGCTGGCCGGTCGCGTGCAGCGGCCCTCCATCCTGTCGCTGCGGCTCGACGCCGAAGGCGCGCGGCTGCTGGCGCGGATCGGGCGCAAGGCGCTGTTCGGCGGCGATGACGCCCTGCTCAGCGCCGTCGTCTCCGTGCTTCGCGAACAGGGCTTCAACCCCATCGGCGCGCAGGAGGTCTTCCAGGCGCTGCTGATCGAGGAGGGTGTCGCCACGCGGGCGCGGCCGGATGCGGAGGCGTGGGAGGACATCCGGCGGGGCATCGGCGTCTGTCGCCAGCTCGGCCAGGCGGATACGGGGCAGGGCTGCGTCGTGCAGCAGGGGCTGGTGCTGGCGGTGGAGGCGATCGAGGGAACCGACGCGATGCTCGCGCGCTCCGGCGCGCTGCGGCGGGAGGGGGATGGCGGCGTGCTGGTGAAGCTGGTGAAGCCGGCGCAGAGCAAGCTGGTGGACCTGCCCGTGATCGGCCCCGACACCATCCGCGCCGCCGCCGCCGCCGGGCTGCGCGGCATCGCGGTGGAAGCGCGGCGCGATGGCCACTACGGGACCATCGTGATCGACCGCGACGCCACCATATCCGCTGCCGATGCCGCCGGGCTGTTCCTGGTGGCGATCAACATCGACAAGACCCTGCAAGGACACACGCCATGAGCAGCCTGCTGCACACCATGATCCGCGTCGGCAACCTGGAGCGGAGCGTGGACTTCTACACGCGACTGCTCGGCATGAAGGAACTGCGCCGCCGCGACGTGCCGGAGGGCAAGTACACGCTGGTCTTCGTGGGCTATGCGGAGGAGGCGACCGGCGCCGCCGTGGTGGAGCTGACCTACAACTACGGGACCGAGAAGTACGACCTCGGCAATGCCTTCGGGCACCTCGCCGTCGGCGTGCCGGATGTCTACGGCATGTGCGAGGCGCTGCGCGCGGCGGGTGCCAAGATCACGCGGGAGCCAGGGCCGGTGAAGTTCGGCACCACGGTCATCGCCTTCGTCGAGGACCCGGACGGCTACAAGATCGAGCTGATCGAGCGGAAGTAAGCGCCGCGCCCTCATGCCGCTGCTGACCCCGATCGAGGACGCGCTGGCCGGCATGTCCGACCTGGCGCGGGCCATGGCGGGGCGGGAACGCGTTCGCCTGGCCGTCACCGGCCTGTCGCGGGCCGGCAAGACGGTGTTCCTGACCTCCGTGGTGGCGAATCTGCTGGCGGCGGGGCAGGGCGCGCGGACCCTGCCGGCGCTGGAAGCGGCCGCCGGCGGAAGGCTGCGCGGCGTGCGGCTGGTGCCGGCGGGCACGGAGGCAACGCCGCGCTTCGACGCGCCGGGGCATCTGGCGGCGCTCGCCGCCGATCCGCCGCGCTGGCCGGGGCGGACCGAGGATCTTTCCACGCTGGAGCTGGAGCTGACCGTCTCACCCGCCTCCTGGCTCGGCCAGGCGCGGGGGATGGTGATGGGGGACCGGCGGGTCACGCTGGAACTGCTGGACTATCCCGGGGAGTGGCTGCTCGACCTGCCCATGCTGGAGCAGGGGTTCGAGGAGTGGTCGCGGGAGACGCTGGCGCGGCTCCGCGTGGGGCGGCGGGCGGAGGCGGCGGCCGAGTTCCTGGCCTTCGTCGATGCGCTGCCGCCGCGGGCGACGGCGGAGGAGGCGCTGGCGCGGGAGGGCTTCCGCCTGTATCGCGCTGCCCTGCTGCGGCTGCGGGACGAGATGGGGTTCCGCTTCCTGCAGCCGGGCCGGGCGCTGAATCCGGGCCCGCGGGGGGAGGCGCCGCTGCTCTGGTTCTTCCCGCTGCCGGAGGGCCATGGCGGCGGCCTCGCGGACCTGCTGCGGCGCCGGCATGCGGCGTATCTCGCTGACCAGCGCGCCGCCTTCTTCGATCCCTTCTTCCGCCGCTTCCACCGCCAGGTGGTGCTGGTGGATGCGCTGGGCGCGCTGCATGCCGGGGAGCAGGCCTTCGACGACACGGCGGAGGCGCTGGCCGCCATCGCCGCGGCGCTGCGCCAGGGCGGCGGGTGGATGGACCTCCTGACCGGGCAGGGGGTGCGGCGCGTCGGCTTTGCGGCGACCAAGGCGGATCACGTTCCCGCGCGGGCGCGGGAGGCCCTGGCCTCCCTGATGGGGGACCTGGTCGGGCGGCAGACGCCCTCCGTGCTGGGGGCGGAGACGCCGGTGCGGGCGATCGCGGCCATCCGCTGCACGGAGGATACTTCCGCCCTGCTGGAGGGGCGGCCGGTCGCCGCCGTGCGCGGCGTGTTGATGCGCGACGGGCGCCTCACGCCCGTCTATCCCGGCGAGGTGCCGCTGCGGCGCCCCGGGCCGGAGTTCTGGGACGCGCCCTATTTCGAGATGCCGGCCTTCCAGCCGCCCCGCCTGCTGGGTGACGGGGCCGCCGGCATTCCCCATCTGGGTCTCGACGCGCTGCTGGCGGCGCTGATCGGAGACCTGTTGTGAGCGAGAAGATGCCGCGCGGCCCGCGGGTGCTGACGGAGGAGGCGGCGCGGCCGGCGCCGCGGCTCGACCTCGGCTGGGACCAGGCGGTGGTGCCGGTGGCGCCGCCGCCCATCTCGCGGCGCTGGTCGGCGCCGGCCCTGGCGGCCATGGGTGTGCTGGTGCTGCTGCTCGGCCTGTCCGCGATCGATGTGGCGGGCTTCGTGGCGGACCAGTTCGCGCGGGGCGCGCCGCTGGGCTGGCTGACCCTGGGCGTGGCGGCGCTCGGCTACGGCTTGATCGGCTGGGCCGGGCTGCGGGAGCTGCGCGGCCTGGCGGCGCTGGAAAGCGTGGAACGTGGCCGGGAAGCGGTGGCGCGGGGCGACCATGCCGCCGCCCGGCGGGCGGTGCTGGACTGGGCGGCGCGGGTGCCGGCGGCGGCGCCTACCCTGCCGGCGCTGAAGCAGGCAAGTGACCTGCCGACCCTGCTCGCGCTGCTGGAAGCCGGGCCGCTGGCGGCGCTGGACCGGCAGGCGGTGGCGGCGGGGCGGGCGGCCGCCCTGCAATCCCTGGCCGCGACGGCCGTGGTGCCATCCCCGGCGCTGGACGGGCTGTTCATCGCCTGGCGCGGCGTGCGGCTGGTGCGGGAGGTCGCGGCGATCCATGGGTTGCGGCCCGGCGTCGCGGGCACGCTGAAGCTGCTGCGGCGGACGCTGTTCGAGGCGGGCGCGGTGGCGGCGGCGGACATCGCCATCAATGCGGCGGTGACGGCGGTGACGACCAACCCGCTGGTGGCGAGCGTGGTGGGCGATGCGGCGACAGGGGCCGTCGCGGCGCGGCGGATGCTGCTGCTGGCGCGGGCGGCGTCGCGAGCCTGCCGGATCGTCACGCCGCGGTAGGCTGTGGCTTTTTAGTCACTAAGCGACTTATGCCGTTTATGCCGATTAGGGGCGTTTAGCACCGTTTTCGCGCACCGCTTTTGGACAAATTCCCGGCGCGGCAGCGACCGGGCGCGGCTGTGGCGCTGGCGTTCCGAACATAGCAGGAACGGCAGCGCCGGTGCCAGCGGAAACGGGGCTCAGCGCAGCTCGATATTGTCCGCGTCGAACAGGTCGATCGTGACGCCGCGGAGGATGACGCTGTCCTGGCCGAGGGTCAGCAGGACATCAGCGCCGGATTGCAGCATGGCCGCCTTGGCGGCGCCGACATCGGCGAAGCCGTAGCCGGCCAGGACCAGGCGGTCCTCCTCCGCGTCGAAATCGGTGATGAGGTCCGGATCCTCGCTGCGGTAGCGGTCGAACTCCGCGGCCGGCAGGTTCTCCAGCACGAACTCATCGGCGCCGGCGCCGCCCGTCAGCGTATCCGCCCCCAGCCCGCCATCCAGCGTATCCGCCCCGGCGTCGCCCTCGAGGCTGTCGTCACCGACCTGGCCCAGCAGGCTGTCCGCCCCCGACCCGCCCAGCATCGTGTCGTCGCCCTTGCCGCCCTGGAGGGAGTCATTGCCGCCAAGGCCCGAGAGCAGGTTGTCCGTGGCGTTGCCGAGGATGAGGTTGCCGAGGTCGTTGCCTGTGCCGAGGCGGGCCGAGCCGGGGACGAGGCTGAGGTTCTCGACCTCCGCCGCCAAATTGTGGTCGAGCCAGGCGGTGACCCAGTCGGCGCTGCCGCCGCCGGCCTGTTCGATGACGCGGTCGCCGGCATCGGTGACCTCGTAGCGGTCATTCCCCGCGCCGCCTTCCATCGTATCGGCGCCGGCCTGGCCGAGCAGGGTGTCGGCGCCGAGGCCGCCGAGCAGGTGGTCGTCGCCGCTGCCGCCGAGCAGGCGCGCGGCGGTGTCGCCGGCCTGGATGGTGTCGTTGCCGGTGCCGCCATCGATGTAGGCGGCGCCGCCGGTCACGCGGATGATGTCGTCGCCCGCGCCGCCCTGCACCACGGCGACGCTGCCGCCGGCGATGATGCTGTCGTTCCCTTCCCGCCCATCCAGCATGGCGGCGCCGGCCTCGGTGGAGAGCGTGTCGTTGCCCGCGCCGCCGAAAAGCTGGTCTCCCGCATGGCCGCCGACCAGGCTGTCATCGCCATTGCCGCCGAAGAGGGTGGCGGCGTCGTCGCCCAGGTTCCGCAGCAGGTCGCGGCCGCCATTGCCGTTCAGATACTGCGCGCCCATCGCCGTCAGCGTGTCGTCGCCCGCGCCGCCCAGCAGCGTATCGGCGCCGAGGCCGCCGGTGATGACATCATTCGCGCCCTCTCCCATCAGGAGGGAGGCGCCGGTTCCGCCGGTGATCGTGTCCGCGGCGAGACCGCCGGAGAGGGTGGCGCCGCCGGCGCCCTCGTCCCGCAGCACGTCGCGGCCGGATTCGCCCCGCAGCAGGTTCGCGCCGCCGGCGGAGAGCGTGTCATGGCCCGTGCCGCCGGCGAGGGTGCTGGCGCCGGTGCCACCGGCGAGGGAGTCGTTCCCGGCATCGCCGGAGATGAAGGAGGTTCCGGCGGTGGTCACGCCTCCGCCCAGCCCGCCGCCGCCGCCGCCAAGCCCGATGCCGGCGCCCCCGTACAGGTAGTCGGCGCTCAACAGGCTCGGCCCGGTGGCGATCGTGGCGAGCAGCACGTCATCGCCATCGCCGCCGACCAGGGTGGCGCCACCGGAGAGCAGGTCATTCCCCGTGCCGCCATCCAGCAAGGCGTAGGCGTCGCCATGCAGCGTGTCATCGCCCGCGCCGCCCCGGAGCAGCGCGCCGCCCTGCAGCGAGTCACCGCCTTCCCCGCCATCCAGGGTCGAAGCGCGGCCACCCACCAGGGTATCGTCGCCGAGCCCGCCCGCGAGGGTCGCGGCGCCCGCGATGGTGGTGGCGAGGTGGTCGTCACCCTCTCCGCCGAGAAGCGTCGCGCCGCCCGCCAGGCTGTCATCGCCGGTGCCGCCATCGAGGCGGGAGGCATCGAGGCCGAGCAGCGTGTCGTCACCCTCTCCGCCGAGAAGCGTCGCGCCGCCTGCCAGGCTGTCATCGCCGCTGCCGCCATCGAGGCGGGAGGCATCGAGGCCGAGCAGCGTGTCGTGCCCCGCCCCACCTTGAAGCGTCGCGCCGCCGGTCAGGCGGTCATCGCCCGAACCGCCATCGAGGCGGGAGCCGTCGAGGCCGAGCAGCGTGTCCTCGCCATCGCCGCCGGCCAGCACCAGGCCGCCGGAGAGGTAGTCGTTGCCCGTGCCGCCATCGAGCGTGGCGCTTCCGCCGCCCAGCAGCGTGTCGTCATCCGCGCCGCCGGAAAGGCTGACGGCGCCGGGTGACGTCGCGGCCAGGACATCGTTGCCGGCGCCACCATCCAGCACGTCGCCGTCCATGCCGGAGAGCCTGTCGTCGCCGGCCTCGCCCAGCAGGGTATCGGCCTCCGCGCCGCCATCCAGCAGGTCGTTCCCGCCGCCGCCGAGCAGGCTGTCCGCGCCCTCCGCCCCGAAGACGCTGTCGGCGCCCTCGCCGGCCTGGATGTGGTCCGCGCCGGTGAAGCCCCAGATGGAGTCGGCGGCGCCGCTGCCGGTGATCGTGTCCCCGAAATCGCTGCCGTACAGGCCCTCGAACCCGCCTTGCAGGCTGTCGGTGCCGCCTCGCCCATCGCTGGCGATGCCGGTGGCGAGATTGATGACGGCGCCGGTGGCGCCTTCGCGGTAGGAGAGGATGTCGGCGCTGCCGTCCCCTCCCGTCAGCGTGTCATTGCCAGCGCCGCCCGAGAGAGTGTCGTTGCCGGTGCCGCCATCCAGCAGGTCGTGCCCCGTGCCGCCCTGCAGCAAGTCCTGCCCGCCATCGCCGCGCAGGGTGGAGGCGCCGGTGCCGCCTTGCAGATTGTCGTCATCCTCTCCGCCGGAGAGGGAGGCGCCATCGGCGCCGGCGAAAAGGTAGTCATCGCCGCCCATGCCCGCCAGCGTGTCGATGCCGGCGCCGCCCTGCAATTCGTTGGCGGCTGCCGTGCCGATGATGTGGTCGGCATAGGCGGAGCCGGTGACATGCTCGACATTCGCGAGGCCGCCGGTGGCGAAGGCGCCTTCCCCGAAGGTGAAGCCGGGCAGGTTGACGGTGAAGACGCTGCCGGGTGGCGCGCCCGAGGAGGCCGGGGTGACGCCGGAGAAATCGATGCGGTCGATGCCGGCCCCGCCATCGATCTGGTCTTCGCCGGCACCATTGGCGACGTAGTCGTCGCCCTCGCCGCCATCGAGCAGTTCATAGCCCGTGCCGCCGATCAGCGTGTCGTTGCCGGCGGCGCCGCGCAGCGTATCGGCATCGATGCCGCCGAGCAGGACGTCGTCGCCATCGCCGCCCCAGAGGCTGTCGGCGCTTTCCCCGCCATCGAGGTTGTCGTTGCCGGCGCCGCCATCCAGGGTATCGACGTCGAGCCCGCCGCGCAGCGTGTCGTCCCCCGCGCCGCCATCCAGGCTGTCCGCGCTGGCATCGCCGGAGAGCTGGTCATGGCCGTCGCCGCCGAGCAGCGTATCGGGGGCGTCGCCGCCGGAGAGGGTGTCATCCCCGCCATCGCCGCGCAGCACATCCTGGCTGGCGCCGCCATCGAGCAGATCGTTGCCCGCGCCGCCTTCGAGGGTGTCCCCATCCAGGCCGCCGGAGAGGGTATCGGCGCCGTCGCCGCCGGAGAGGCTGTCCGTGCCCTGTTCTCCGTTGAGCTGGTCAGCGCCGTCGCCGCCGTCCAGCGCATCGGCGTCGTCGCCGCCATTCAGCGTGTCGTCGCCCGCGCCGCCGAGGAGGCTGTCGGTGCCGGCCTCGCCGTTCAGCTGGTCGGAATCGGCCTGGCCTTCGAGGGTATCGGCATCCGACCCGCCATTCAGCGTATCGGCGCCGGCCCCGCCCAGCAGCCAGTCGGTGCCGTCATCGCCGTTCACCTGGTCGTTGCCGGCGCCGCCATCCAGGCTGTCCGCGGCGATGCCGCCGGAGAGGGTATCCTGCCCATCCGCGCCATTCAGGCTGTCGGCGCCCGCTTCGCCGAACAGGCGATCGTCGCCGATGCTGCCATCCAGCGTATCGTCGGATTCGCCGCCGAAGAGGGTGTCCGCATCCTCGCCGCCGATGATCGAATCGGCGCCCTCGCCGCCGAAGAGGCTGTCGGCGCCCAGGCCGCCATAGACGGCATCATTGTCGGCGAGGGCGAAGATGGTGTCGGCGCCATCGCCGCCGACCAGCACGTCATTGCCCTCATCGCCATGGATGCGGTCGTCGCCGCCGCCGCCATCGAGGGTATCGTGGCCGCGCAGGCCGAAGAGGGTATCGGCCCCCTCGCCGGGCGCCCCGCCGGTGACGCCTTCCGACTGGAAGGCGGGGGTGGCGACGTCGTCGCCGTCAGCGCCGACGATCACGGGCATCGGGGTATCCTGGGGTGGAGGCGGCGGGCAGGGCGGCGAGTATTCGCGCGATCGGGTCGGCTCCGCAACGCATCAGGAGGCGAGCGGCGCCGGCCGGTTGCAACCGGCGGCGCCACCCGTGGTCAGGCCGTGCGGGAGCCGGGCAGGGGGGTGGCCCAGGCGGGCAGGGCGGCCGGGGTCGGCGCGGGGGGCAGGGGCGCGGCGTCCGGGGCGATGCCGGTGGCGGCCAGGATATGGGCCTCCATCGCGGCCTGGAGATCCTTGCCTGGCCAGAGGCCCTGTCCGGGTTGGAGGGCGCCGTTCGGGGCCAGGCCATCGGGCAGGGTGGCCAGGGTGGCGAAGCGGAGCACGGTGGCGGCGGGGAGGCGGACGGCGTCCTGCGCCTGGACGGGGGCGACGAGGGCGGTGCCATCGGCCTGGAGCGTCACGGTGACGGGGCCGAAGACGCCGGTGGCGGTGATGGCCTCCGCCAGGCGGCGGGCTTCCATCCGCGCCGCTTCCTCGAAGGGGCTGCGCAGCAGCGGCGGGAGATCGCCGGGCGGGATGTCCTGCATCGCGGCGTTGCGGTCCCGGCGGGGGCGGCTGGAAAGCGTGCGGGCGGCCCCGGTGGGCAGGGGGGCGGTGGAGACGGAGTGCAGCATATCCTCCCGCGCCATGCGGCCCGGGGCGGCGGCGGCGATGGTGGCGCGTTCGGTCGGGAAGAGGATGGCGTGGCCCCAGAAGCAGCAGACGAGGCCCATGCCGCCGAGGGCGAGTTCGACCGGCAGGGGGAGGCGGGCGAGGGCCATGATCAGCGCGGTCCAGAGGCCGACGCCGGTGAGACCGAGGAGCCAGAAAGCCAGCTTGGGTAGCCCACGCATGACATCCTCCTGATGCGGATGCGCACCAAATCGCGCGTCTTAAGTTATTTTTTAGATGTTCCGGGCGGAGGGGGTCAAGCGGAATCGCCCGATTATGCCTAATCGAGCGCACATTCTTATTATTTAGATAAAATCAGCCCATGAGGCTTGGGTTGCAAGGGCCCGCTGGCCCTTGCCGTGGGGGTTCAAAGGGGGAGCAGCGCTCCCCCTTTGTCCTGTCAGCGGTTGGCGGCCGCCGTGATCCGCAGCAGCGATTCATCCCGCCCCAGCGCGACCAGCACCGCGTCGATCGGCGGCGACTGGGTGCTGCCGGTCAGCGCCACGCGGAGCGGCTGGGCCACCTGGCCGAGCTTCACCTGCTTCACCTCGGCGTAGTCACGCAGCCAGCGTTCCAGGTCCTGCTTCTCCCACGGCGCATCCGCCAGGAACTCGGAGAGGTCGGCGAGGCGCGCCTTGGCGTCGGGCGTGAGCAGCGCCGCCGCCTTGGCGTCGGGTTCGGGCGCACCGTCGCCGATCGCGAAGATGGTGGCGTTGGCCAGGTCCTCGATGGTGCGGGCGCGTTCCTTCAGGTCGGGCATCAGGGCGCGGATGCGGGCGGCGGCGGTGGTGCCGAAATCGATGCCGCGCTTCGTGAGGCGCGCGGTGACGTCGTGCAGCAGTCGGTCGTCATCGGCGGCACGGAGATAGACCGCGTTCACATGGGACAGCTTGGCGTAGTCCATGCGGGAGGCGGCGCGGCCGACATCCTTGAGGTCGAAGAGCTCGATCGCGCGGTCGCGGGGCACGATCTCCTCATCGCCATGGCCCCAGCCGAGGCGGAGCAGGTAGTTGCAGACGGCTTCCGGCAGCAGCCCCTGCTCCCGGAATTCCAGCGCGCCGACGGCGCCGTGGCGCTTGGACAGCTTGGCGCCGTCCGCGCCGTGGATAAGGGGGATGTGGGCGAAGGCCGGCCGCCGCCATCCCATGGCGTCATAGACCATGCACTGGCGGAAGGTGTTGGTCAGGTGGTCGTCGCCGCGGATGACATGGGTGATGCCCATGTCGTGGTCGTCCACCACCACGGCATGCAGGTAGGTGGGCGTGCCGTCGGAGCGGAGGATGATCATGTCATCCAGCTCCGCATGGTTCACGCGGACATCGCCCTGCACGAGGTCCGGCACCAGCGTCTCCCCGCCCTTGGGTGCCTTGATGCGGATGGCGGGGGCGATGGCGGGGGCCTTGGCCGGGTCGAGGTCGATCCAGCGGCTGCCATCGTATTTGAAGGGGCGCTTCTGGGCCTCGGCTTCCGCCCGGGCGGCGGCGAGTTCGTCGGGCGTGTCATAGGCGAGGTAGGCGGCGCCCTTCGCCAGGAGCTCGCGCGCGACCTCGGCGTGGCGGGCCTCGCGGCTCGACTGCATCACGGGGGGCTCGTCGGGGGAGAGGCCGAGCCAGGCGAGGCTTTCCAGGATCTGGTCCACCGCTTCCTGGGTGCTGCGCTGCTTGTCCGTATCCTCGATGCGCAGCAGGTACTGGCCGCCATGCCGGCGCGCGAAGAGGAAGTTGAACAGCGCGGTGCGGGCGCCGCCGATATGGAGGTAGCCGGTGGGGGAGGGGGCGAAGCGGGTGCGGACCGACATGGGTTCCAGTTCCGGAGACGGCAGGAGAGGGCCGATCCGGTAGCGCAGATCTGCGCCCGCCGGAATGGCCGGCGGGCGCTGCATCGGGACCTACATTCCCCTGGGGCCGAAATCCCAAGGCGCGCGGTTGGCTTCCTCGGCGGCGTCCATCCGCGTCAGGCCGATATCCTTCAGCATGCGGTCATCCATCTCGGCGAGGTAGCGGCGCGTGGTGACGGCGCGGAGTGCCTGGCCGAGCCAGTCCAGCCAGGTGTTGCCCGCGACTGCCTTGCGGCGGGCGGCGGTGCCGCTCTGCCGGAGGGCACCCGGGGTGATCACGAAGCCGGACATGGTGTGCATTCCTTCTGCTGCCGGCCCCGCGGGCCGGATGGCTGTTGCCAGTGGTGGCAACGGAAGGATCGGATAGCGGGAAGGATCAGTAAAACGAGTTCTGTTGACGTTGCGCATCAGATTTGTTGATGATGGTCGCCATGGCAGCCCCACCCCCTGGCCTCGACCCCGACCTGCTGCGCAGCTTCGTGCTGATCGCGGAGGGCGGGTCCTTCACCCGCGCGGCGGAACGCGTGGGGCGGACGCAGAGCGCGATCTCCATGCAGATCCGCCGGCTGGAGGAGATGCTGGGGCATCCCCTGCTGATGCGCACGCCGAAGGGGGTGCAGCCGACGCCGCAGGGCGCCTGGCTGCTCGACCGGGCGCGGGAGATGCTGGCGCTGAACGACGAGATCATCGGCAATTTCAGGGCGCCGCCGATGGTGGGAACGGTCAGGCTCGGCACGCCCGACGACTACGCGCTGAACTGGCTGCCGCAGATCCTGGCGCGCTTCGCGGAGACCTATCCGGCCGTCGAGCTGGACGTGACCTGCCTGAACTCCGACGCGCTGGCGGTGCATTTCCGCGAAGGGCGGCTCGACATGACCCTGATCAGCGAGGGGCAGGAACCGCAGGGCGCGCCGGCGCAGCGGGTGTGGCGGGGGCCGCTGCGATGGGTCGGCAGCCCGCGGCACGGGCTGCATCGGCGGGAGCCCCTGCCGCTGGCGCTGTCGCGCCCCGATGCGGTCTGCACCTGGCGGAACGCGGCGCTGACGGCGCTGCGCAAGCAGGGGCGGGCAGCGCGCGTGACCTACAATTCGGCCACGCAGACCGGATGCTTCACCGTGGCGCTGGCAGGGCTGGCGCTGACCGTCAGCACGCCGACGACGCTGCCCGAGGGCCTCTCCTGGATGGGGGAGGCGGAGGGGCTGCCCGCGTTGCCGGACATGGGCATCCTGCTGCTTCGTCACGAAGCCGCGATGGGGGTGCCGGCGGCGGATGCGCTGGCGCGGCACATCGCGGAAGGGTTCGGCCGGGCGGGCGGGACGGGGGTGCCGATCGCGGCGTGACGTCATGCGGTCGGGCCTTGATCGCCCGCCCCTGCCGTGCGGCAATGGGCGCAACGAACCAGGGAGACCGATGATGTTCAAGCGCCGCGCCGTGCTCGCCGCCCCCCTTGCCACGCTGGCCGCGCCGCGGGTCGCGGGGGCGCAGGGCGCCTGGCCGGACCGGCCGATCCGGATCATCATCCCCTTCCCGCCGGGCGGGTCCAACGACACGGTCGCGCGCATCCTGCAGCCGAAGATGCAGGAGATCCTGGGCCGGCCGATCGTGGTGGAGAACCGGGCGGGTGCATCCGGTTCGGTCGGGAACGGGGAGGCCGCGCGGGCGGCACCGGATGGCTACACCTGGTGCCTGGCGAACGACACGCTGGCCACCAACGACACGCTGATGCAACTGCCCTACCGCGCGGGGGAGAGCTTCACCTACTGCACCCTCGTCGGCACCTGCCCCTATGCGCTGGTGACCCACCCGCAGCAGCCCTTCCAGCAGTTCAGCCAGATGGTGACGGCGGCCAAGGCGGCGCCGAAGACGCTGAACTACGCGACCACGGGGGTCGGCAGCGGCGCCCATATCGCGACCGTGCTGCTGCAGCAGCGCGGGGGGTTCGAACTGGAGCACGTGCCCTATCGCGGCGGCGGGCCGGCGCTGCAGGACAGCCTGGCGGGGCATGTGCCGCTGTTCATGTCCAACATCGTGATCATCCTGCCGCATATCCGGCAGGGCGCGCTGCGCCCGCTCGGCATCACGCAGAAGACGCGGAGCCGCTTCCTGCCGGACGTCATCCCCTTCGCCGACCAGGGCTTCCCGGATTTCGAGGCCCTGACCTACTGGGTGCTGGTGGGGCCCGCGCGGATTCCGGCGCCGATCACGGCTCGGATGCAGCAGGCGGTGGCGCAGGCGCTGCAGGACGCCAATGTCCAGGCGCGGATGGCCGACCAGGGGGCGGAGATCGTGGCGAGCACGCCCCAGCAGACCGAGGCCTTCGTCCGCTCCGAGATCGAGAAATGGGGCAAGGTGATCCGCGACAACGACATCCGCGCGGATAGCTGACGGCGCTGTGGCCGGTGCCTCGCTTGTGCGGGGCGCCGGTGGATGGCATGGGTCGGGAAAGGGCAATCGCCCGCCAATTCCGGGGAGGAGTCGAGCGCATGGTCCAGCGCCGCAGTCTTATCGCCTTGTCCGCCATGGGTATCGCCACGCCCGCCGTGTTGCGCGCGCAGGGCAGCTGGCCCGACCGGCCCATCCGCCTGATCGTCCCCTGGGCGCCCGGCGGGTCCACCGACACGATCGCCCGCCTGTTCCAGCCGCGGCTCGCGCAGGTGCTCGGCCAGCCCGTGGTGATCGAGAACCGCGGCGGCGCCTCCGGCGCCATCGGTGCGGCGGAGGCGGCAAGGGCGCCGGCGGATGGCTCCACCTGGATGTTCCAGTACGACAATGAGGGGCCGAACCAGACCCTGATGCGGCTGACCTACCGGACGCTCGAGGCCTTCGCGCCGGTGAGCCTGGTGGCGACGGGGCCGCTGGCGATGGTCTGCCACAGCTCCACGCCCTTCCGGACCTTCCGGGACGTAGTGGATGCCGCGAAGCGGGAGCCCGATCGGTACAACTACGCGACCTCCGGCGCCGGCGGCCTTGCGCATATCGCGACGACGCTGCTGCAGCAGCAGAACGGCTTCAAGCTGACCCATGTGCCCTATCGCGGCGGCGGGCCGGCCGTGACGGCGGCGGTGGCGAACGAGGTGCCGCTGTTCATGACGAACGTGGTCATCGTGTCCCAGCACATCCGGAACGGGACGCTGCGGCCGCTCGGCGTGACGACGCGGACGGAAAGCCGGCACGTGCCGGGGACACCGAGCTTCGCGCAGCAGGGCTTCGGCGATTTCGAGGCACCGACCTGGTGGGCGATGTTCGGCCGGGCCGGGACGCCGCAGCCGATCATGGACCGGATGCATGCGGCGCTGACGCAGGTGCTGCGGGAGCCCGAGGTCAAGGCGCGGATCGAGGAGCAGGGCTGCGACATCCAGGCGACGGATGGCGAGACCTGCCGGCGTTTCGTCGCGAACGAGATCGAGCGCTGGGGGCAGGTGATCCGGGACAACGGGATCCGCGCCGACAGCTGAGCGGGTCGCGTCGCCGCGCGATTTCTGTGGATAAGTTGAGACGATGTGCAGGGGCGGTCCTTCCGGGGCCGCCCCTTTTGCATGGCGAACCCAGGAGTTCTGCGGCTTTCACGGGGGTGAGGTGGGGTTCCGCATCCTGTTTGACAGTTGTGGGTCTGGGACTTAGAAAGCGCTCACCGACGACGAGGTGGTCTTGAAGACCGGCGGGACTTCCGCTAGCTTCTCTGGCCCGCCCTGGAGGCGGTATCGAGACAGTCGAGGCTGGGCGCCCTGAGAGGGGAACGGCTTCTGGTTGCCTCACTTGTTCATTGAGACTGTGCATCTGTTGAGGGAAGTAGAGTGGTTGCCCTTGGTTGAGTGGCTTCCTGCTGCTTGTCCTGAAGGTCCTGTGAGGGGCTGGAGGGTATGGGTACGGGGGGAAGGGTGGCCGGATGGAATTTGTGTCGGTGTTGAGTGAGTTAGGCGGGTAAGGATCGCTGGTTGAGTGTCGTCTGAGATGGCGATGTGAGATCGGGGATTGTTGAACCTGAGAGTTTGATCCTGGCTCAGAGTGAACGCTGGCGGCATGCTTAACACATGCAAGTCGCACGGTCAGCAA
>NZ_JAAIKB010000019.1 GCF_011040385.1 Falsiroseomonas algicola
CGTCGCCGTGCCGATCGCGGCCAGGTCCGCCGTCTCGAAGGCCGCCACCTGCGCCGTCGTCAGCGATGCCAGCTGCGTCGAGCTGAAGCCTGCCATCTGGGCTGTCGTCAGGGCGACGAGCTGCGCCGTCGAGAAGCTGCGGATTTCCGTCGTGCTCAGACCGGCGATCGTCGCCGTCGTCAGAGTCTGGATCTGGTCGGTGGTCAGGTTGGAGATCAGTGTCATCTGCGGCGTGCTTTCCTGCTTGATCCGTTGTCGCTTTGCTGGGAGGGCAGGGTTTTCCCTGAGGCCTGCCCCATCGATCTCAATGTCAGGTCCACCAGCCGCGGTCGGGGGCGGCCGAGCGGTGTCCTGGGAATGTCGGAGGTGAGTGGGTCGGGCAGCCGTGGCGCGGATTGGGCACGATTTTCTCCATCCTCCCGGCCCCTGCTGGACTGGGATGAAGCCAAATCCTTTGGCCCGTTACGACAGCGCCCGAAGTGCCGAGGCGCACCGCAGTGAGCGAGGCACCATCCAAATGAGCCGCTCCATGCCAGGGCATCCTGGTCCCCGACTATGAACCGCTTTTTAACGCTTCTTCCGAGACGAGCCTTTGCTACGACCCAGGCGACGCGGCCTGCGATGGCGATCCTGGTTCAGAGCCGATCAACAGCGCCATGGTGCCTTGTGATGCCCGGCAACACTGGAACTCGCTTTGGCACCGGAATTCACCGCCCTCCGCAGCCTGTTCCTCATCGCGATGCACCACGGCGTGCAGCTTGCACCCGAGGAACTGCCGCCCGTGGTCAAGGGCGACATGACGGGCACCATCCTCCGCGCGATGGAGCAGGTCGGGCTCTCGCCCAAGGTGCTGCGCAGCCGGCGCTGGGAGGATGCGGCAGGGCTGGGCACGGCCTATCCCGCCATCGCCATCTGCAGGGATGGCAGCTGGATCATCCTCGTGCATGTCGTTGCCGCGGCCAATGGCAACCGCATGGCGGCCGTTCTGGACCCTGCAGACGAGCAGGCCGGCGTCACGCTGGTCACAAGCGACGACTTCATCGCCCGCTGGAGCGGCACGATGATCCTGGTCCGCAAGCAGCACCGCCTGACCGACGAGGACCAGCCCTTCGGACTGCGCTGGTTCCTGCCTGAACTCATCCGCCACGGCCGTCTCCTCTCGGGCGTCGCCGTGGCCGCCATCATGTGCAACCTGATCAGCTTCGCGATCCCGCTGCTGTTCCAGGTCATGATCGACAAGGTGATCGCGCACCGATCGACCCAGACCCTTTTCGCCATCGTCGTGGTCTTCGTGCTGCTCGTCGCCTTCGATGCCCTCTTCAGCCTGGCGCGGCAGCGCCTCATGCTGCTGGCCGGCAACAAGATCGATGGCCGCCTCAACGCCCGCACCTTCAGGCACCTGCTGGGCCTGCCGCTTTCCTTCTTCGAGGCGAATACGGCGGGCGTCCTGACGCGGCACATGCAGCAGGCCGAGAAGCTGCGGCACTTCCTGACAGGACGCCTCTTCCAGACGCTGCTCGATGCGGTCGCCATGCCGGTGCTGCTGGTCCTGCTGCTTCTCTACAGCTGGCAGCTGACCCTGGTCGTGCTGGGGTTCTCGGCGGCCATCGCCGCGGTGATCGGCGGGCTGGTGCCGTGCTTCCGCCGCCGGCTCGACCGCCTCTACCAGGCCGAAGGCGGGCGCCAGGCCTTCCTGGTCGAGACCCTGCACAACATGCGGGCGGTGAAGGCGCTGGTCCTGGAACCGACGCGGGAGAAGACCTGGAACACGAAACTGGCCGAGACGCTGCGCAGCAGCGCCGCCGTCGGCAGGCTCGGCGCAGCGGGCAACGTGACGACCGGCGCGCTCGAGAAGCTCATGCAGATCGCCGTGCTGGCCATCGGCGCCATGCTCGTCTTCGACGGCCACCTGACCATCGGCGCCCTCGTCGCCTTCAACATGCTGTCCTCCCGCGTCACCGGGCCGCTTGTCCAGATCGTGGCGCTGATCAACGAGTATCAGGAGGCCGCGCTCTCGGTCGCGATGCTTGGCACGGTGATGAACACGGCGCCGGAGCGCGCTGGGCAGGACCGCCGCGCACGCCCGGCCATCGCCGGCAACTTCGTCTTCGACGATGTCGGCTTCATCTACCCAGGTGCCGCGGCGCCGACGCTCAACCGCATCAGCTTCGCCATCCGGGAGGGCGAGGTTATCGGCGTCGTCGGCCGATCGGGCTCCGGCAAGACGACGCTGACGCGCGTGCTCCAGGGCATCGCCGTGCCGCAGCAGGGCGTCGTCCGGTTGGACGGTACCGATCTGCGGCATATCGACCTTGCCCATCTGCGGCGCAACGTCGGGGTCGTGCTGCAGGAGAACCTGCTGTTCCGGGGCACGATCCGGGAGAACCTGGCCGCGGCCCGCCCCGATGCGTCCCTGCCGGAGATCGTGCAGGCGGCCCGGCTGGCGGGGGCGGAGGAATTCATCGACCGGCTGCCAAGATCCTATGACACGATGGTCGAGGAGAATGGCGCAAACTTCTCGGGCGGACAGCGCCAGCGCCTGGCGATCGCCCGCGCGCTGCTGACCCGCCCGCGCGTCCTTGTCTTCGACGAGGCGACGAGCGCGCTCGATCCGGAAAGCGAGGCGATCATCCAGCGCAACCTCGCGGACATCGCGCGTGGGCGGACGATGATCATCGTCTCGCACCGCCTCTCCTCGCTTGTCCACGCGGATGCGATCCTGGTTCTTGAAAACGGGCAGGTTGCGGACTTCGCGTCGCATGCCGTCCTGCTCCAGCGCTGCGACGTCTATCGGCACCTATGGCAGCAGCAGACACAGCACCTCCAGGCGGCCTGACCGCCTCCGGCACCGTTTGGACCGGCAACCTCCTTGCGCGCCTGCGCCCAGGACGGGCGGGCCGCCGCGCGCCCGCGCCACGTGTGATCGCCGACGCCCTGGCCTTCCAGGATGAGCTGGACCAGGTGATCGCCGAGCCGCCGCCGCCCTGGCTCCGCGGCCCTCACCTGCTGGCGATGCTCCTCCTGGTCTCGATGTTCGGGATCTCCGCCCTGCTGCGGACCGATATCGTCGTCATGGGCCAGGGCCGGCTGCTCACGGACAGCCCGCCCATCATCCTGCAATCGCTGGAACGGTCGGTCATCCGCGAGATCCGGGTGAGGCCGGGCGATGCGGTGCGTCAGGGCGACGTGCTCGTGGTGCTGGACTCCACCTTCGCGCGGGCGGACCGCGAGGCGCTGCTGATCCAGCAGCGGCGGCTGCAGGCCGAGCAGGCGCGGATCGAGGCCGAGCTGGCCGGCCTGCCCTATCCCGCCGGTGTCCGGGGCGCCGATCACGCGCTGCAGGCACTGCTCCATGCGCAGAGGCAGGCGCAGTACAACGCCCGGCTGCAGGGATTCGACGAGCAGATCGGCGGCCTCGAGGTCGCCTTGCGCTCCGCCCAGGACTCGGCCGGGACCCTCGCGCAGCAATTGTCGATCGCGGTGGATGTGGAGAGGGCCCGGAGCCGCCTGCTGGAGGAGCAGGTCGGGTCCCGCCTGCAATACTGGGGGGCGCGAAACCAGAGGCTGCAGGCGGAACGCGAGCACCGCGAAACGCTGAGCCGGATCGCCGAGCTGCGGCACCAGCTGCAGGCGCTGCAGGCCACCCGCCAGGGCTTCGCCGATGAATGGCGCCGGCAGGTCCTGGAAGACTCGGTCCGGGTCATCGGCGAACGGGCACGGGTCGAGGAAGCCCTGGCCAAGGCCTCGCTCGTCGATTCGATGACGGTCCTCGCAGCGCCCGCCGACGGCATCGTGCTGGAGGTCGTGCGGCGCGCCGCAGGCTCGGTGACGCGGGAAGCGGAACCGCTCGTCAGCATCATTCCCGACGGCGTGCCCCTGATCGCGGAGATCGGCATCGCATCCTCCGATGTCGGGCATGTGCGGGCAGGGGCCGATGTCGTGCTCAAGGTGGATGCCTTTCCCTTCCAGCGCCACGGTCATGTCAGCGGCACCTTGCGGTCGCTCAGCCTCGCCTCCTTCTCCCAGGGCGCGCAGGGCGTTCCTGGAGAGCCCGAGGCGCCGGTCGCCGCAAACGGTTCGGGCGCCTTCCACCGCGCCAGGGTGGAGATCACGGCGCAGCAGCTCGTGGACCTCCCGCCCGGGGCCCGTCTGCTGCCCGGCATGACGCTGACGGCGGAGGTGATGGCGGGCACGCGCAGCGTGCTGTCCTACTTCCTGAACCCGGTCCTGCGTGGCTTCCGGGAGGCTGCGCGCGAACCCTGACGGTCGCCGTCCCTCACAAACGGTTAACAGGCCGATGGCACCTCCTGGTCTCGAAGGATGGCAAGGAGTGCCGGCACAGCTGGACAGGCGATCCGCGGCTCTCCGCGCGATCCACGCCAGCGGACGGCGCTTCTTCCCGCCCCGCCACGATCGACCGGCCGGCCTGATGCCGGAGCGACCGGTCCGGCTGCAGGAAGAGCGATGATCCAGGACACGGCCTTCGCCCCCGACACGAACTGGCTTCGCAGCCGCCTTGGCGTCGACCTGCCGCCCGCCGAACTGGCAAGGCGCCGGGCGATGCTGGGCGGCATGCGGCTGGAGGCGCTGCTGCCGCTGATCGAGGGTGCGGGAAGCGCCTTGCTGCGCATCCAGGCCTATGCCGACTGGATCACCGCGAATCCCGCATCGCCTCAGCGCATTGCCGCCTGGTTCAACCTGGGCGCGGAGTGGTCCGCGTTCGGCGACAAGGCGAAGGCCGCCTCCGCCTACCAGCAGGCCCTGCTGGCCGACCCCACCTTTCATCCGGCGGCGGTCAATCTTGGCCTGGCGCTCGAAGCGCTGGGCCAGCAGGATGCGGCCCTCGCGTGCTGGACCAGGGCGCTGCAGCCGGACGGCGCTCGTACCGCGCTGCTCAATCATCGCGGGCGGCTGCTGGAGGAGCAGGGGCGCCTGGCCGATGCCGAGAAGGCGCTGGTCCAGAGCCTGCTGCTCGATCCCGCCCAGCCCGACGTCATCCAGCACTGGCTGCACATCCGCCAGAAGACCTGCAGCTGGCCCGTCGTGCCGGAAGGCCTGCCCGGCCTTCCCGCGGCCGCGCTGCGCGCGGCCTGCGGTCCGCTGGGTGGATTGGCGCTGGTGGATGATCCCGATGAGCAGCGGCGCATCGCGCAGGACTGGCTCATCCGGAAGGTTCCGCCGGCGCCCGAGCGCCTGAGCCCGCCTGGCGGCTACCGCCATGACAGGATCCGCCTCGGCTACCTCTCCTCCGACTTCTGCCGCCACGCGATGAGCTTCCTGATCGCCGAGATGCTGGAACTGCATGACAGGAGCAGCTTCGAGGTCTTCGGCTACTGTTCGAGCCCCGAGGACGGAAGCGACATCCGCGATCGCGTCATCCGGGCGCTCGACCACCACGTACCGGTGCGGCAGTTGGATGATACGGCCGTCGCCCGACGCATCCGCGAGGATGAGATCGACATCCTCGTGGACCTGAACGGCCTGACCAGGGGCGCCCGGCTGCACACGCTGCGCTGGAAGCCAGCGCCCGTGCAGGTGACCTATCTCGGCTACATCGGATCGGTCCCGCTGCCCGAACTCGACTACCTGCTCTGCGACGACTACGTCATCCCGCCCGGCTTGCGTCCGCAGTACATGCCCGCGCCGTTGAGCCTGCCCGGCATCTATCAGGCCAATGACGGCCGCTCACCCGAACTGCCCGTGGCAACGCGCGCGGCAGAGGGGCTGCCCGAGGACAAGTTCGTCTTCTGCTGCTTCTGCAGCACCTACAAGATCACGCCCGAGATCTTCGACGCGTGGATGGAGATCCTCCGATCCGTCCCCGATTCCGTGCTGTGGCTGGTTTGCGAGAACGAGACCGCGCGCGCGAACCTCGCGGCACGCGCCGGGGCGGCGGGCATCACGGCGGAACGTCTGATCTTCGCGCGGCGGGTGGAGCCGAGCCTCTATCTCGCGCGCATGGCACTGGGCGACCTGTTCCTGGACACGTCGCCCTACAATGCCGGGACGGTGGCGAGCGATGCGCTTCGCATGGGCCTGCCGCTGGTGACGCTGTCGAAGCAGCCTTTCGCGTCGAGGATGGCGGGAAGCCTGCTGAACGCCATCGGTCTGCCGGAGACGGTCACCGATACCGTCGAAGAGTATGTTCGTCTGGCCGTATCCATCGCCTGCAGCCCGGAATTGCTTGCGACCTTCCGATCCCGGATCGGCGGGGACCGCTGGCAGCACACCCTCGGCGACGTGCGCGGCTTCGTCGCGGGCCTCGAGGACATCTTTCGCCGCGTCAGGATACGCCCGGACGCGCTCGGCTGACCGCGGCAACCGGCTCGCGCCCGGTGCCTCCATCGTCGTGCGGCAGAAGCGCTGGCACCAGGATGAATTGGTAGCACGGGGTCGGCGCCATCTGACGTTTCCGCCACCTCCGGCTCGCCCGGCGAGATGCTGATCGCTACCGGGACGGGCTGGGACCAGGTGCTGGCGATGCGCACCGTCTCATGCAGCATCCGGCGGCTGATGTCCCGATTCAGGCCGTCGGCCTCCGCCACAGCAGTGAAGCGGCCGGGGCCGATCAATCCGTGCTGCGCGTGCTGCCACCGAATCAACGCCTCGACGTCGCTCCGCCTGCCGTCTTCCATCCGCATCTGCGGCGGCCGGAAGCCGACTGGCGGCTGTTCCGCGACCGCTTCGTCACCGAAGCCGGCCACGTGCTGGATGGCGACGGCAAGCGTCCGGAAGGCCTGGCCTGGGCGCTGTTCCTCGCGGCGTGGCATGGGGATCCGACGACCTTCGATCTCATGCTTCGCTCAGCCCGGCGGAAGGACGCAGCCGCACTGCTGCCATGGGCGCAGCAGGCTGGGTCGGACGTACCGTTGCGGGCCGATGACGCTTCGGCGCGCTCGTCCCGGCCGATGAAGGGCGCGGCCCTTCGCGGACATGCCACGCAAGGGCGCCGATGCCTGGCCGCGCGATGGCCAGTTCGGCCCGGCAATTCGCTGAAGCACCTTGGCGGCCGCCACCGCTGCCCGGACCCATGGCCTGCACGCGCGCGTCGGCATCACATCAAGGCGCCACATCCGGGCCGGGTGAACGATATCCTGCGGCACTTCACGCGCGCGACGCTGCGGTGCCGCGAGCAGCGGGACCATCGTCCGAGGCCTGAGATGCGTCGGCCGTGCAAGCGTCGTCCCTTCACGCTGAGCGGCCCCGCGGCGTTATTTCCACAAACATACATCGAAGCGCGAACGGGGAGGGCGGCTGGCGAGACGTAGGGCGCCGGCTGGACGGCACTGACGCAGGCCCCGCCGACCGGATGCTAATCAGTGGCGTCCTCGGTGATGCGCGCATGCTCTCGCACCTCGTCGGTGCCGCGAACCGCGCCGAGCCCGGCCACCCGATCACCGGCCTGCGAACGCGCCTCGCCGGGCTCGGTCCCCGACGCGTCGCCTCCCAAGCGCGGAAGGCGACGGCCCGCGCGGCGCTGGCGGATCGACGCGCCGCGCCGGAGGAGCCGGCCCCCGCGACCTGCCCCTGCGGCACGAGCCTGCATGTCGGCGACCGTTCGGGGCAGAGCGCAGCATCGCGCCGACCAGGTCATCATCCCGCTGGATGGCATTGGCCGTGACGCAACCCCTGGCGTGAAGCGCCTCTGCCGGCAGCGGGAACTTGCTTCCGCTCGCGGCCCTGCGGAATCCCGTTTCCCTGCCGGAGTGATGGACGGCGCGGACACGGTGGGCTATGTCCAGTGACATACAACGTTCGCGGGACATGTCCGATGCGCCGCCGCTTCCTTCCCGTGCTTGCCGCCCTTGCGCTGTCACTCTCCGCATGGCCCGCCCGCGCCCAAGGGACTCAAGGCGAGGCGGTCACCGTCTTCGCCGCGGCCAGCCTGACGGACGCTCTGCGCGACCTCGGCGCGCAATGGGCGGCACGCGGCAATCGCGCGCCGCGTCTTTCCTTCGCCGCCTCCTCGGCGCTTGCGCGCCAGATAGAGCAGGGCGCGCCAGCCGACCTGTTCATGTCGGCGGACGAGGCCTGGGCCAACTACCTCCAGGAACGCAACCTGCTGGTGAACGCAACGCGCAGCTCACCGCTCGGCAATTCCCTGGTGCTGATCTCGCCCGTCAACGCCGCGCGGCCGGTCACGCTGGCGCGCGACACCAACCTGGCCGTGCTCCTCGGCCCCAACGGACGCATCGCAACCGGTGATCCGGCGCATGTGCCGGTCGGGCGATATGCGCAGGCCGCCCTCACCTGGATGGGGCAGTGGGACGCGATCGCGCCGCGCGTCGCGCGCGCCGACAATGTCCGCGCCGCGCTGCTGCTGGTCGAACGTGGCGAGGCTCCCTTCGGCATCGTCTATTCCACCGACGCCGCCGCCAGCCAGGGCGTGCGCGTCGTCGGCACCTTCCCCGCTGCCAGCCACGAACCGATTACCTACCCCTTCGCGCTGACGCGGCGCGCGGAGGGCAATGCGCAGGCGCGCGCGCTGCTCGCCTTCCTGACCGGGCCCGAGGCCGCGGCCACCTGGCAGCGCTTCGGCTTCATCCGCGCACAGTGATGCCGGGCCGGGACGGCGCGCGATGACGGCGTGGTTGAGCGCGGAGGAATGGCAGGCGGTCCGCCTCAGCCTCGATGTCGCGACGCGATCCGTGGCTGGTTCGCTGCTGCCGGCAGTCGCCGTCGCCTGGGTGCTGACGCGGCTGCGCTTCCCCGGCCGCGCGCTGCTGGATGCGCTGGTGCACCTCCCGCTGGTCGTTCCGCCCGTCGTGGTCGGCTGGGGGCTGCTGATGCTGTTCGGCATCCGCGGGCCGATCGGCGCGCCCCTGCATGAGTGGTTCGGCGTGCGCCTGGTCTTCACGACGGATGGTGCGGCGCTCGCCACCGCCGTGATGTCCTTCCCGCTGATCGTGCGATCGGTCCGTCTTGGCCTCGAGAACGTGGACCAGGGGCTGGAAGCGGCGGCACGCACCCTGGGCGCGGGGCCGGTGGACCGCTTCCTCACCGTGACGCTGCCGCTGATGTCACCGGGCATCCTGGCCGGCGCGGTGACCGCCTTCGCGGCGGGGCTCGGTGAATTCGGCGCGGTCATCACCTTCGCGTCCAACATTCCCGGCCAGACGCAGACCCTGCCGCTCGCGATCTATGCCGCGACGCAGACGCCGGGCGGGGAGGCAACGGCCGCGCGGCTCGCGCTGGTGTCGTTCGGCCTGGCGGTTTCAGGGCTGCTGCTGGCGGAGCTGATCGCGCGGCGCATGCATCTCTGGCTCGGACGCGGCTGATGCTGGGTGTGGCACTGCGGCATCGCTTCGGGCGAGACGGCTTCACCATCGATGCGTCCTTCAAGGCGCCCGGGGACGGCGTGACCGCGCTGTTCGGACCGTCGGGCTGCGGCAAGTCCACCATCCTTGCCGCCGTTGCCGGGCTGCTTCGGCCGGACGAAGGCCGCGTGACGCTGGACGATGCCGTGCTGCTCGACACTGCGCGGCGCGTCTGCCTCGCGCCCGAGCGGCGGCGCTGTGGCGTCGTCTTCCAGGAGGCGCGGCTGTTCCCGCATCTCAGCGTCGAGGCCAACCTGCGCTACGGCCTGAAGCGTGCGCCGCACGACGCGACCGGTCCGGGCTTCGAGGCGGTGGTCGCGTTGCTGGGCATCGCGCAGCTGCTGCCGCGCCGCCCGGGCCGGCTTTCCGGCGGCGAGCGCCAGCGGGTCGCGCTGGGTCGCGCCCTGCTGTCACGTCCGCGGCTGCTGCTGATGGACGAACCGCTCGCCGCGCTGGACGCTGCGCGACGAGCCGAGGTGTTGCCCTTTCTCGCGCGGCTGCGCGATGCGGCCCGCATCCCGATCCTCTACGTCACGCATGCGCTGGACGAGGTGGATGCGCTGGCTGATCGTCTGGTGCTGCTGGAGGCCGGGCGTGTGGTGGCCGAGGGCAGCGTCGAGGACCTGACCGCGCGCACCGACCTGCCGCTTGCCGCGCGGCGCGATGCCGGCGTGCTGGTCGGCTGCACGGTGCGTTCGGTGCAGGATGGCCTGGCGACGCTGGACTTCGAGGGGGGGACGCTGGTGACCACCTCGCGCCCGGGCCCGCCAGGCACGAGGCTACGCGCGCGGCTGCGCGCGCGAGACGTGGCGGTCGCCACAGAGCAGCCGCGCGGCATCTCGACGCAGAACATCCTGCCAGTGACGCTCGTCGCCATCGACGAAGGCACGGAGGCAGGGGAGGTATTCCTGCGCCTCGCCGCCGGGCCGACGACGCTGCTGGCGCGCATCACGCGCGAGAGCGTCGCGCGGCTGCAACTGCGCCCCGGCATCACCGTCTGGGCGCTGGTCAAGGCTGTGACCTTCGATCATCGCGTCGTCAGGCAGGTCGCGGCGCACACACCGCCGGGGCGAGGGGAGATTCCGACCTGACCGGATTGCCGCCGACATCCCGGTGCGCTCGCTGTCTTTCGGCGGTGATCATCAACGACGTGATCGACGAGCGGGGCTGTTCCATCGCCAGCAAGGCCAGCGCCGTCGTCGAGACTTCGGATGACGGGGACTGACGTTCCGCCGTTGCGCGGCACTGTCCGGAGCATCGGCTGCGCGCCATGATGGGCCGCGATCACGAATCGCGCCGCAGTGCCGCCAAGGCGGCTGGAGGAACGCCATGGGAGGCGCACCGAAGCAGCGAGAGTCCGCCCCGCGGCCTGCGGCCGGCACGCTCAGCCTGCGCATCGACCTGCCGCAGGGCCGCATCGGTCCCGGCAAGATCCACCTGCTGGAAGCGATCGACCGCGAGGGCTCGATCTCGGCCGCCGGCCGTGCGCTGGGCATGAGCTACAAGCGCGCCTGGGACCTGGTGGATGCCCTCAACAAGCTGATCGGGGAGCCGGTGGTGGCGGCGAGCACCGGCGGGTATCGCGGAGGCGGGGCAACGCTGACAGATGCAGGGCGCAACCTGGTCGCCGACTATCGGGCGATCGAGCGGGCGGCGCATCGCGCGGCGGAACCGAGGCTCGCCGCCCTGCTCAGGCGGATGCCCGGCTGAGCTTCCCGGAGAGCCCGCTCGGGCGGGGCCCTGGCCGTGGCGATCCATGACGGCAAGGACTGCCATTCGATCTCGTTGCGACGCGGCGGACAGTCGCTCCGGCACGAGGCGCGCACCGCCCGATCACGGTGAAGGAGGCGAGGCAAGCGGCCGGGTGGCATGGGGCCCGGACGGGCGCCGCGGCATATGCCGCGAAGCCAAGGAAACCGGAGGTTTCCGCCCGGCGTCTGAGGGGGGCCTGAGCGGTCACGCGAACGGGCCGTTGGTATCAGGCCGGCTTTCCCGCGGTGCGAACCGCGGCGACGCTCATCCATGATGTCGGCAACCCCGGGGCACTGCCAGCCCTCAGGCTGCCGCCGAGAAGGGCTGGAGCGTCTCGCCGGAAACCCCGTCGCCACGCCCCCTGTCCCCATCGCCCATGCTTCTGCCGGCCCGCCGGCAGGCGGACGCCGCTCCCCGCCGCCGGCGCCTACTGCACCGTGATGCCGCGCAGCAGCACCGCCTTCTGGTCGATGTCCTGCTGTAGCCGACGATTGAAGTCGGCGGCGTTCAGGAAGTAGTTGGCGGGCTGCGAGGCATTGCGCGCGGCGTTGCGGTAGCTCTCGGTCTGCGCGGCCTGGGCACAGGCCGCCTCGATGCGCGCGATGCGGTCATCGGGCGTGCCGGTCGGCGCGAAGAGGCCGCCGAAACTCGCCGGCGCCACGTCGAAGCCCTGCTCCATCGCCGTCGGCGCTTCCGGGAAGTCCGGATGGCGCTGCGCGTCGAAGACGGCGAGGATGCGCAGGTCGTTCCGCCCCGCGGCCGACCCGAGCACGATCGACCCGACATCGAGCCGCCCGGCCAGCACCTCGGTCATGACCGTGGCATCGGCACGGAAGGGCACGTGCTCCACCTCCACCCCCGCGGCCTGCGCCCACTGCACCATGGCGAGGTGCGGGATGGAGGTGACGCCGAGCGTGCCGTAGGTGACCTGGCTCGGCCGCGCCCGGGCCGCCGCCTGCAGGTCGCGCAGCGTGCGGAAGGGGCTGTCCGGCTTCACCACCAGCGCCATGGAATTGCTGAACACCTGGCAGATCGGGCGGAAGGAATTCCGCTGCAGGCCCGACTGCGCCTGGATCACCGGCAGGACGGAGGCGACGAGCGCCGGGACGAAGAGCAGGGTGTAGCCATCGGCGGGCGACCGCATGACGGAAGCCGAGCCGACCGCGCCGGCGGCGCCGTCGCGGTTCAGCACCACGGCGGACTGCCCAAGATGCGGCTGCATGGCGGCCGCGAGCGCGCGGACCAGCAGGTCGATCGCATTCCCCGGCGGGTAGGGAATCACGATCTGCACGGGCCGGTTCGGGAAGGCTTCCTGGGCGCGCGCCGCGAAGGGCAGCGCGAGGCCGGCCGCCGCGGCGGCCAGGCTTCGACGGGTCAGCATGTCTTTGTCTTTCCGTGGTGGGTGGGCGATCTTGGACGTGAAGCCGGCGGCGCTTCCGCGCCGCCGGGTGAACCTGCAGGCGTCAGCCGGCCGGCATCAGCTTCGATGGGTCGGAACCGACGCGCCCCGCGGGCACCAGCTTGGACGGGTCGGAGCCCACGCGGCCACCGGAGCCATCCAGATCGCGGGACATGGTGAAGTCGTAGCGGATGCTCGGCAGGCCCTTGATGGGCGCGTCCGGCAGGTCGAGCGACGGCATGATGACCAGCGACTTGGACACGCCGAAGACCGTGTCGCTGTCCACATGCTTGTCATCGGCGAAGTAGAGCGCGGTGACGAGTTCCCGGTAGCCGGGTGCCGCGATCAGGGTGTGGATATGGGCCGGGCGGAAGCCATGGCGCGCCTGGCGCTTCACGAGGTCACCGACCGGCCCATCCATCGGGATGGAGTAGCCGAGCGGACGGAAGGTGCGGAAATGGAACCGCCCATTCTCGTCGCATTGCAGTTGCCCGCGCATGTCCATCGTGGTGGGGTCGTAGGCCTGCAGGTCGTAGTGCCCGTCCTCGTTGGTCTGCCAGACATCCATGACGGCATGCGGCACCGGCTTGCCCTCGGAATCCGTCACCTGGCCATAGATGACGATCTCCGAGCCCTTCGAGACATTGGCCAGCGTCCCGCCGAGCGGGATCTTCGGCGCGCTTTCGCGGAAGAAGGGGCCGAGGAGGCTGGTCTCGGTGCCGGCTGCCTCGCGCCCGCCGGCGTCATGCATCACGTTCACCAGGCGCGACAGGCCGATGACGTCCGACAGCAGGATGAATTCCTGCCGGTAGGGCGTGCAGGCCTGGCCGACGGCGGTCATGAAGGCGATGCCCTTCAGCCATTCGTCGGGGGTGAGGTTCGTCTCCCGCGCGAAGGCATGGAGGTGCCGGACGGCGGCCTCCATGATCTCCTTCAGCCGCGGGTCGGGCGTCGTCGCCATCTGTTCGATGACGGCGTCGGTGACGTCGTTGACGTTGAGGTCCTGCACTGCTTCCTCCTGTCGCCTGCGCCGGGCGGCGCGGAAATTGTTCCGGTCCTACGATCCGCCCCGCATGCTTCGCATGGCGGCAGTCTGCTGTCAGCCCGATCGGGCTGGTGTCTCCGATACGCCGTCGCGGCGCGCATCGCCGCGCATCTCCCCCTCCGCACTCACATAGGCAGCCAGGTCCGGCCCGGGCAGCCCCCGCCACATCGGCAGGCAGGCCTCCGGGAAATCCTGGTGGAAGGTCGCGCCGGCATCCTCCAGCCGGCCGAGGAAGGCGTCGAGGTGGCGCGTCGCGCCGTTCGGCAGGTCATGCAGCACCAGGACCGGGCGCGGCTCCGCCAGGCATTGCCGCAGCGCCACCTCCGGCCAGCCATCCGGGTCGCGCCAGTCACCGGGCACGGCGCTCCAGGTGACGATGGTGTGCCGCCCCGCCGCGAGCAGGTCCCTCGCCTCCTGGCTCAGCAGATGCGGGCCGAGAAGGCCGCCGCCGCCGACCGGCCGGAACAGGCGATCGGCATGGGCCAGCGGGCCGAGTTCCGCCTCCGTGCGGGCGATCTCCGCCTCCGCATGGCCGGGATCGTGGCGGTCACCGAGCGGCCCCGAATGGGTCCACGAATGGTTGCCGATCCAGTGCCCTTCGTCATGCGCGCGTTTCGCCAGGGCACGACGCGCAGGTTCCTGCAGCTTCTGGCCGATGACGAAGAAGGTGGCCTTCAGGCCGCGACGGCGCAGCACGTCCAGCACGGCGGGCGTCGCCTCCGGCTCCGGGCCGTTGTCGAAGCTGAGGGTGACCGCCGGCCCCTGCATCGCGCCACTATCCCCCATGCGAGCCCCGAGCAGGCCCCCATTTTCCCGACAAAACACTCGATAATCCCGTTTCATCGACTTGTCGAGCCGGGATGATCGCGCCATGGTGGCGCGGCCATGAGCACGACGGCCGCTGAAACCGACCGCCAGCCCTCACCGGACACGCAGGCGACGGCCGTGTACCGGCGGCTGCGCCTGGACATCCTCAAGGGCCGCCTGGCCCCCGGAATCCGCCTGAAGGTGCAGGACCTGTCGGCAGCCTATGGCGCCGGCCAGGCGCCGCTGCGCGAAGCCCTGGCGCAACTGGCGGCCGAGGGCCTGGCCCGGCGCATCGAGCAGCGCGGCTTCCGCGTGGCGGATGCCGATCCGACGGAATTCGCCGGCCTGATCCGCACGCGCTGCCTGACGGAAGCCCTGGCGCTTCGGGAATCCATCGCGCGCGGCGATGCGGCGTGGGAGGATGCCGTGGCCGCCGCGGAACGCCGCCTGCAGCGCCTGCCGCGCTCCCTGGAAGCGGGGCGCTTCGTGGCCAATCCGGCCTGGGAAACCGCGCACCGGGCCTTCCATACCGCCCTGCTGGCCGCCTGCGACGCGCCACCGCTGCTGGCCTTCTGCGAGCGGCTGCGGGAGGAGGCGGACCGCTACCGCATGCTGGCCAATGCCATCGCCTATCCGGGCCGGGACGTCGCTGCCGAACACGCCGCCATTGCGGAAGCCGCGCTCGATCGGGATGCGGAGCGCGCCGGCGCCCTGCTGGCGCAGCACCTCGGCAGCACCGGCGAATTCGTTCGCCTTGCCCTCGAACGCCGCGCGGCCCATCAGGGGCAGCAGCGCAAGCGGCGGCATGCCGCCGTGCTGGCGGCCGAATAGCACCCCAGGAGACACCATCGCATGGCAACCCCGCAGAAGCTGCTGCCGACCACCGTCGTGGGCAGCTACCCGCAGCCCGCCTGGCTCGTGGACCGCAACATCCTCATCAAGAACAACGTCGTGCCGCGCGTGCGGCTGAAGGAGATCTGGCGCGTCGCGGAGGATGCGCTGGAGCAGGCGCAGGACGACGCCACGCTGATCGCCATCCGCGACATGGAGCGCGCGGGCATCGACATCATCACCGATGGCGAGATGCGGCGGGAGAGCTATTCGAACCGCTTCGCCCTGGCGCTGGATGGCGTGGATGTGGACACGCCCGCCATCGTGAGCGGCCGCAACGGCAAGCCGACGCCGGTGCCGCGCGTGGTCGGCCCGATCCGGCGGCGGGAGCCCGTGGAACTGCGCGACATGCGCTTCCTGCGCGCCAATACGGAGCATGGCGCGAAGATCACGCTGCCCGGCCCCTTCACGCTCTCCATGCAGGCGGTGGACGAGTACTACCAGGACCCCGAAGCCCTCGCCATGGCCTATGCCGAGGTGGTGGCGGAGGAAGCGCGGGACCTGAAGGCGGCCGGCGCCGACGTGATCCAGCTGGATGAGCCCTGGCTGCAGGCCCGCTCCGAACAGGCGAAGCGCTACGGCGTGAAGGCGATCAACCGCGCGCTGCAGGGCGTGGAGGGCACGACCGTGGTGCATCTGTGCTTCGGCTACGCGGCCGTCGTCTCCGACAAGCCGTCAGGCTATTCCTTCCTGCCGCAGCTGGCCGACAGCACCGCGGCGCAGATCTCGATCGAGGCGGCGCAGCCGAAGCTCGACCTCGGCATGCTGTCCGATCTCTCGAACAAGACGATCATGCTGGGCGTGCTGGACCTCGGCACCCCGGAGGTGGAGACGCCGGACATCGTCGCGGCGCGCCTGCGCGAAGGCCTGCGCCACGTGCCGGCCGAACGGCTGGTCGCGGCGCCGGATTGCGGCATGAAGTACCTGCCGCGCGACCGCGCCTTCGCCAAGCTGAAGGCGCTGGCCGATGGCGCCGCGATCGTGCGGCGCGAACTGGCGGGGTGACGCCGCAGGCGGCGCATTGCCGCGGCAGTCCCGCTTCCTGAACGTCGTGGGCGCGGACCTCGTCCGCGCTCACGAACAGGCCGACCTCAGCCTTCGCGCCGCAGGCCTGTGGGATAGAGCCGCCCTTCCGGCGCTGCGCGCATCGCCTCCAGCACGAAGCCACGCGGCAGGGCGATGGCGGCCTGGATGGGCGCCGCATCCTCCGCCGGCGCCCAGGCCGCGCGCAGCGGGCGGCCTTCCATGCCCTCATGCGACAGGCCGAGCAGGTGCAGCACGGTCGGCGCGATGTCGGTCAGGTCCGCCGGCATCGTCGCCACGGCGCCGTGGGCGAAGGGCCCGCCTTCCATCACCAGCACCGTCGCCAGCTCCGCGCGGTGCAGCCCCCCATGCATGCCGCCGCCCTCCGGCACATCCGGCGCATCGAAGGGCGCGAGGCCGGGCAGGCCCCATTCATCCGGCGCCTCGCTGCCCGCGAAGGTCACGACCAGGTCTGCGCTGCGACGATGCCCGCTGCCGAGCAGCGAGAGCGACGCGGCCTGGCCGTCCGGCAGGATGGCAGGATCGCGCGCCAGCAGCGGCCCGGCCCAGGGCTGTTGCGCCAGGAAGGCCGCGACCTGCGGCGCCAGCGAAGGATCGCGGAACCAGAGGCCCGGTGCCGCGGCCGGCGCCACGGCGATATCCACGCCCTCCGCCAGGCCCGTGCCGGCGCGGAAGCCGGCGCGGACCAGTTCCTCCCGCAGCGAGAGCTTGCCGCGGCCGGTCACATGCCCGTGGTCGGACAGCACGATGATGGCGATGTCCTCGGCATCCGGCTGCGCGTCGCGCCAGGCGATGACGTCGCCCAGCACGGCATCGGCGGCGCGCAGGCCCTCTTGCGCCTCATGGGAAAGCAGGCCGCCCCAGTGGAAGGCGATGTCGGGCTCGGACAGCCAGACCAGCGTCACATCGGGCCGACGTTCCGGCAGCACGATCTCCAGCAGCACCTGCGCGGCGTGGCGCAGCCGCGCCAGGTTCGGCACGGCATGGGGCGGCGTGGGGCCGAGGCGATCGCGCACCAGCCGCGCCGTCTCGCCCTCCTCATCCTCGACATTCCAGCGAAAACTGCCGAGGCGCTCCGCTGCCGGGTGCAGCAGCCGCGCCGCGCCCGCCGTGCCGGCGCTGACGAGGGCGAAGCTGAGCCCCTTCTCCGCCAGCCGCTCGCCGAGGCTCGGCCGTTCCAGCGGGCTCTCCCGCCCCTGCGCCATGGCGAGCACATCGGCGACGAGCTTGGTGCGCAGCAGCCGGTCCGGCGCCACGGCGGCATCGAAGAGCGTGTTGGCCACCATCCCATGCCCGCCGGGCCGGCAGCCCGTGATGAGGGAGGGGGTGGCCACGCGCGTCTCGCTCGGGAAGACGCTGCGCGCATTGGCGAAGCGCGTGCCGCGCGCGGCGAGGGCGGCGAGGTTCGGCGTCGCGGACGGCGAGACCATGTCCGGCCGCAACCCGTCGAGCGCCACCAGGATGAAGCGTGTCATGGCAGGAAAGCCTATCGCAGCGTGGGGTCGAGCCGGTCGCGCAGCCAGTCGCCGATGAGGGAGACGGAAAGCGTGGTCAGCACGATGGTGAGGGCGGGGGAGAGCAGGATCCAGGGCGCGCGCGTCAGGTATTCGCGCCCATAACCCACCATGGAACCGAGCGACGTCGCCGGCGGCTGCACGCCGAGGCCGAGGAAGGACAGGCCGCTTTCCAGCAGGATGATCTCCGGGAAGGCGAGCGTCATGGAAACGATCAGCGTGGAGGCGATGTTCGGCAGCACGTGGCGCCCATAGATCCGCCAGGGAGAGGCGCCCAATTGCCGCACCGCCGCCGCATAGCCCTGCGACCCCGCGCTGATGGCCAGCCCGCGCGCGATGCGGGCGTAGCGTTCCCAGGCATGCAGGCCGAGCAAGCAGATGAACAGCACCATCGAATTGCCGAAGAAGGCCAGCACGGCGAGGGCCAGGATCAGGAAGGGCAGGCTGGCAGAGAAATCGACCAGCGCCAGCACCACCTGTTCGACGAAACCCCGGAAGTGGGCCGCGAGGAAGCCGAGCGTCGTGCCGATCAGCGCGCCGATGATGGTGGCGCCAAAGGCGATCAGCAGGCTCATGCGGATGGAGTAGATCAGCCGCGCCAGCACATCCCGCCCCAGCTCATCCGTGCCCAGCGGATGCAGCCAGGTGCCACCCATGAAGGCGGGCGGCGAGAGGCGGTTGCGGAGGTCGAGCGCGGTATAGGCATAGGGGCTGATGACATCGGCCAGCACCGCCGTCAGCAGCATCAGCGTGAGCCACACCAGGCCGAACATCACCATGGGCGGCGGCAAAGCGCGCTTGGCGCGCGGCGGCGCCTCCGCGATGGCGGGCAGGGTCATGTCGGACATGTCAGGCCATCCCCGCCGCGCGCCGCGGCTGGTTGCGCAGCCGCGGGTCGAGCAGCCCGTAGAGCAGATCGACGATGAGGTTGGAGGTCACCATCGTCATCGCCACCAGCAGCAGCACGCATTGCACGACGGCGAGGTCCCGGTTGGCGACGGCGACGACCAGTAGCCGCCCTACCCCGGGCCAGGAGAAGACGCTTTCGACCACCACGGCGCCGGCGATCAGGCTGCCGACCATGAAGCCCACGATGGTGACGGTGGGGATGGCGGCGTTGGGCAGCGCATGGCCCCAGACCACGGCGCGCCAGGGCACGCCCTTGGCGCTGGCGGTACGGATATAGGGCTGGCCCAGCACTTCCAGCATGGCGCTGCGGGTGAAGCGCGCCAGCACCGCGGCACCGCCAATGCCGAGCGTGATGATCGGCAGGATCGCGTGCCGCCAGCTGTCCTGCCCGCCGGAGGGAAGCCAGCCCAGCTGCACCGCGAAGACCAGCACCAGCAGCAAGCCGAGGACGAAAGACGGCACGGTGAAGCCGGCGACGGCAAGCATCATCACCGCGCGGTCGATGAAGGAATTGCGGTGCAGCGCCGCGGTGATGCCGGCGGGAATGCCGAGGCCCACCTTGATGGCCAGCGCCGGCAAGGTGAGTGCCAGCGTCGCGGGAATCCGCTCCGCCACCAGCACGATCGCGTCGCGCCCGTCGCGCATGGAGCGCCCCAGGTCGCCCTGCAGGATCGCACCGAAGTAGTGGAAGTACTGGATCCAGACGGGCTGATCGAGGCCCCAGGCGGCGCGGAAAGCCTCCACGGCTTCCGGCGGCGCGTCGGCGCCCATGATGATCTGCGCGGGGTCGCCCGACAGGCGCAGCACGACGAAGGCGAAGGTGACGACCATCACGATGGTGACGGCCGCGCGCAGCAACCGGCTGCCGAGGAAGCGGATCATCTCAGGCGGCCCTTTGCGTGACGGCAGGCGCGACATCGCCCTGCGCGACGTGGCAGGCGACAAGGCGCCCGTCGCCGCGCCGCGGCTTCAGCACCGGCGCCTCCCGCGCACACAGCGCGGTCGCGACGGGGCAGCGCGGGTGGAAGGCGCAGCCGGTCGGGCGGTCCGCGGGGTTGGGCGGATCGCCCTGCAGCACGATGCGCTGGCCCGATCGGCCGGGATGCGGGATGGCGGAGACAAGGGCCTGCGCATAGGGATGCGCGGGGTCATGCAGCACCGCATCGGGCTCGCCTTCCTCCACGATGGTGCCGAGATACATCACGGCGACCCGGTGGCTCACCTGGCGCACCGCGCGCAAATCGTGGCTGATGAAGAGGATGCCGAGGCCGAGGCGTTCCTGCTGGTCCACCAGCAGGTTCATCACCTGCGCCTGGATCGAGACATCCAGCGCGCTGATCGGCTCGTCGCAGACCAGCAAGGCGGGTTCCGTCGCCAGCGCGCGGGCCAGCACGGCGCGCTGGCGTTGGCCGCCGGAGAGTTCATGCGGATAGCGCGCGGCCTGGTCGGGGCGGAGCCCCACGGCGCGCAGCGCCTCGATCGCGCGGGCGGGGCGGTCCTTCGCCTCTCCGATGCCGTGGATATCCAGCGGTTCCTGCACCTGCGCCAGGATGGGCAGGCGGCGATCCAGCGCGCCGAGCGGGTCCTGGAACACCATCTGCATGCGCGACCGCAGCGCGCGCCAGGGGGCCGTGCCGGGCGCCGGCATGGGCTTGTCCTGGAAGGAAACGCTGCCGGCATCCGGCGCTTCCAGCCCCAGCACGAGGCGACCCGTGGTGGATTTCCCGCAGCCTGATTCACCGACCAGCCCCAGCGTCCGCCCGCGCTCCACGGAGAGCGAGACGCCGTCGACGGCGCGGACCTCCACGCTGCGCCCCATCAGCCCGCGCCGCATGGCGTAGCGGCGCACCAGGCCCTTGGCCTCCAGCATCGGCGTCATGCGGCGACGGTTTCCTTCAGCAGGCCCATGGCGGTGGCGCGGATGCAGGCGGCCTGGTGGCCGGGCGCGAGCGGCACGGCGCCCGGCACGGCGATGTCGCAAGCGGGCGAGCGTTCGGCGCAGCGTGGCGCGAAGGCACAGCCCTTCGGCATGGCCCAGGGTTCCGGCACGCTGCCGGGGATCGCCGCGAGTCGACGGCGCGGCCCGTCCAGCGGCGGCAACGCGCCGAGCAGGCCGTTGGTGTAGGGATGGGTCGGTGCCTCGAACAGCCGCGCCACCGGCGCCTGTTCGACGATGCGCCCGGCATACATGACGCAGACGCGGTCGCAGCTGTCGGCGACCACGCCGAGGTCGTGGGAGATCAGCACCAGCGCCATCCCCGTCTCCCGCCGCAGATCCTGCAGCAGGGTCAGGATCTGCGCCTGGATGGTGACGTCGAGCGCCGTGGTGGGTTCGTCCGCCACCAGCAGTTCCGGCCTTCCGGCCAGCGCGATCGCGATCATCACGCGCTGGTTCTGCCCGCCGGAGAGTTCATGCGGCCAGGCATCGAGCCGCCGCGCGGCATCGGGGATGCCAACCTGGTCGAAGAGCCGCTTCGCCTCCGCCCGCGCCGCGGCGCCCTGCATGCCGCGATGCAGGCGGAGCGCCTCCTCAACCTGGCGACCGATGCGGATCACGGGGTTCAGGCTGCTGGCGGGGTCCTGGAAGATCATGGCGATGCGGCCGCCACGGACGCGATCCAGCACCGCCGGCGCCGCGCCCAGCAGTTCCTGCCCCTGCAGCGTCGCGCTGCCCGTGACGCGCGCCTTGGCCGGCAGCAGGCCGAGCGCGGCGAGCCAGGTCACGGATTTCCCGCAGCCGGATTCACCGACGAGGCCGACGGCCTCGCCCGGCGCGACATCAAGGTCGATGCCCCGCAGCGCCGCCTGGCCATCGAAGCTGACGCGCAGGTTGCGCAGCGAGACGAGGGCGTTCACGAGGCGAAGTTCCGGCTGCGGAAATCCATCTGGAAGGACTGCCCCGGCGCCCAGCCGAGGTCGCGCCGCTTCGCCGTCAGGTTCACCGACTGGTGCAGCACGGTGTAGGCGGGGTCCTCCCGCTCCGCGATCTCCAGCATGCGGCGGAAGGTGCGGCGGCGCTCCGCCGGATCGGTGCCGGTCTCCAAAGCCTCCGACAGGCGGCCGAATTCCTCGTTCCGCCATTCATTGATCTGCCATTGCTGGCCTTGCGGCCCATGGGCCGCGACGATGGAGGAGACGGGGTCGTTGAAGCTGGCGCTGCCCGACCAGTCCCGCACCCCGCGCTGCCCCTCGCGAGACAGCACCTGCGGGAAGTTCTCGCGCATCTCGATGACGACGTTGAGGCCGACGGCGCGCCAGCCCTCCACCAGGATCTGCGCGGTGGGCACCTGGTTGGTGTAGTAGCCGTTCAGCAGGCGATAGGGGATCGGCTCCCCGCGATAGCCGGCTTCCCGCAGCAGGCGGCGCGCCTCGGCGGGGTCGAAGCGCGGCGCGGACCAGTCGGCCTGGTACATCGGGCCGTAGAATTCGAACTGCAGCCCCTTCGGCACCGGCGCGCGATTGCCCCAGAGCGCCTGCACGATGGCGTCGCGGTCGATGCTGTGGGTGAAGGCGCGGCGGATGCGCGCGTCCCGCAGATGCGGGTGATTCTTGTCGAACACCGTCAGGCGGTGGTTCATGATCGGGCCGCCGACGACGTGATGGCGCGGGCTGCGCTCCACCGTCGCGATCTGGTCGGGCGGAATGTCGCAGGCGAAATCGGCCTCGCCCGAGAGCAGCGCGTTGATGCGCGACGACACCTCCGGCACTTCCAGGAAGCGCAGGCGCCGCACGGGCGGGCGCCCGCCCCAGTAGTCGTCGAAGGCGTCCAGCACCAGCGAATGGTCGGGGCGGAACTCCACCACGCGGAAGGGGCCGGTGCCGACGGGCCGGCGAGCCCAGTCGAGCCAGGAGCCCGCCTTTTCGAAGGCGTCGCGGGACAGCACCATCGCGACGTTGCGGCTGATGCGGCCTTCCAGCGTCACATCGGGCACGCGGTTGTGGAAGCGGATGGTGCGGGCATCGACGATCTCGATGCGCTCCAGCCCCGGAAAGGTGCGGCGTGCCACGGCCAGCGCTTCCGGCGGCGGGGTGCGGCCCTGGGTCTGGCCGGGGACGGAGCCGAACAGGTTCCGCGCCTGCTCCACCGTCAGGTTCCAGCCCATGCGCTCCGCGCTGAAGGTGAAGGCGACATCCTCCGCCGTCATGGTGCGGCCGTCATGGAACAGCACGCCCTGGCGCAGGGTCAGTTCCAGCGTGCGGTCATCGATCCGCCGCCAGGACTCCGCCAGGCCCGGACGCAGCGAGAGGTCGCCCGTCCAGGACTGGTCGATCAGCGTCTCCGCATAGGAATTCCAGGTGCGGCTGCCGACGTTCGACTGCTCGCGCAGCGTCTCCAGCGTGTTGGTGTTGGCGATCTTCTGCACGGCGATGGTCATCACCGGGCGCTGGTCGGATTGCGCCAGCGCGGGGGCAGCCAGCAGGGTCGGGCTGGCGAGGAGGAAGCGGCGCGTCAGCATGGCGTCAGGCCCCCCAATTGCCCTGGCGGAAATCCATGGCGAAGGCGGGGCTCGCCTTCCAGCGGATGTCGCGGCGCTTGGCGGTGAAGGTCGCGTTCTGGTGGATGACGGTGTAGGCAGGGTCTTCCCGCTCCGCGATCTCCAGCATGCGGCGGAAGGCGGCGCGGCGGCGGGCGCGGTCCGTGCCCGTCTCCAGTTCCACCGACAGGCGGTTCAGTTCCTCGTTGGCATATTCGCCGACCTGCTGCTGCTGGCCGTTCGGGCCATGCTGCGCGACGAGGGAGGAGACGGGGTCGTTGAAGGGCGCGCTGTTCGACCAGTCCCGCACCGCGCGCGTCGGCGTGCGTTCCAGGATCTGCGACCAGTTCTCCTTCATCTCGATCTGGATGTTGAGGCCGACGCTGCGCCACATCTCCACCAGCACCTGCGCGGTCGCGTTCTGGTTGGTGTAGTAGTTGTTCAGCAGGCGATAGGGGATCGGCTCCCCGCGGTAGTTGGCCTCCCGCAGCAGGCGCCGCGCCTCCGCAGGGTCATAGGCCGGGACGTCCCAGTCGGCATGGAACATCTGGTCGTAATAGGGCCATTGCAGCCCCTTCGGCACTTCCGTCCGTCCGGCCCAGAGGCTGTCCACGATCGCCTTGCGATCCATCGAATGGGTGATCGCACGCCGAACCCGCGCATCGCGGAGCTGCGCGTGGTTCTTGTCGAAGCAGATCAGGCGGTGGTTGAGGATCGTGCCGCCCTGCACCTCGAAGGCGCGGTTGCGCTCGATGCCCGGAATCTGGTCGGGCGGGATGTCGCAGGCGAAGTGGTAGTCGCCGGCCAGCAGGCCGTTGATGCGGGAGGATACTTCCGGCACCTCCACGAAGCGGATCTGCCGCAGCGGCGGGCGGCCGCCCCAGTATTCGTCATGCGCGACCAGCAGCAGCGACCGGTCGGCCTGGAAATCCGCGACGCGATACGGGCCGGTGGTGACGGGCTTGCGCGCCCATTCCAGCCAGGACGGCGCGGCTTCGAAGGCGCGGCGGCTGATGATCTCGCTGCCATAGCGGGACAGGCGGCCTTCCAGCGTCACGTCCGGCGTCGCGTTGTGGAAGCGCACCGTCATCCGGTCCACCGCCTCCACCCGCTCCAGCGCCGGCCAGGCGCGGCGTGCCACGGCGGGCACTTCCGGGGGCAGTTCCTTGCCCGGGCGCGGCGCGGGCATGCCCTCCCCGATCGGAATGGTGCGGCCATGCGCGGTGGCCAGCGTCTCCCCGAACATGCGTTCGCGGGAGAAGGAGAAGACGACGTCTTCCGCCGTCAGCTCGTCGCCATTGTGGAAGCGCACGCCGGGGCGCAGCTTCAGCTCGATCACGCTGTCGGAGATGCGGCGCCATTCGGTGGCGAGCCCCGGCACGGGCCCGAGTCCGCCCAGCCAGTCGCGGCCGATCAGCCCTTCCCAGATCGAGGAGAAGAAGATCCGCTCCCCCACATTCGACTGCTCGCGCAGCACTTCCAGCGTGTTGGAGTTGCTGATCTTCTGCACGGCGATGGTGATGGCGGGGCGCTGGTCCGCCTGCGCGATGGCGAAGCCCGGCAGGAGAAGCGCGGGAGAGGCGAGAAGCAGGCGGCGCTGGAACATCGGGATCGCTCCTTATTCGGCGGCTTCGCGGGTGACGGCGGCGGCGGGGCTCGGCTTCCGCTCCTCCAGCCCCTGCGGCGTGGCGCGGAAATGGGTCAGGGTGCGTTCGGCATGGCGCATCCGCAGCGACAGCGCCTTCTGCGCGTAGTCGCGCACCAGGCCCGCATGGGCGGGATCGTCGGCCAGGTTCTCGAACTGGTTCGGATCGCGTTCCAGGTCGAAGAACAGCGGCGGCAGCGCGGCGAAGTGGACGTATTTGTAGCGATCATCCTGCACGACGCAGAGGCTGCTTTCATCCATCGAGAGGCCGAGCTCGCCCTCCGGCTTCGAGTAGTGCACGTCACGGAAATCGTATTCGTAGTGCAGGACGTCGCGCCAATCCGCGGGCTTGTCCCCGGCGATGACGGGCAGCAGCGAACGGCCATCGACGCTGCGCGGCGCCTCACCCCCCAGCCATTCCAGGATGGTCGGCATCACGTCCACGCTTTCCGTGTAGCTGGCGTCGATCTCGCCGGCGCGATGCGTGCCGCCCGCGCCCTTCACCACCAGCGGGATGCGGAAGCTCTCATCGAAATAGCCGACCTTGCCGAGCAGCCAATGGTCGCCGAGCTGCTCGCCATGGTCGGAGGTGAAGATGATGGTGGTGTCGTCCCACTGCCCCGTCTGCTCGAGGTAGTCGAAGACGCGGCCGAGGCAGTCATCGATCTCCGACATCAACCCGGCATAGGTCGCGCGCATCTGCCGGATCGCGGCCTCATCAAGGCCGGTCGCGACGCCGCCGGCGCCGTGGAAGAAGCTGCCCTGGCGGATGCCGCGGAGGTAGTGGCGCAGCATCGGATGCTGCGCGGCCTCCTCCTCCCACATCGCCCGCCGGATCGGCGCCGGCATGTCGGCGGGGTCGTACATCGTGTTGTAGGGCGCAGGCGCGATGAAGGGGGGATGCGGGCGATAGTAGCCAAGGTGCAGGAACCACGGCTTGTCGCCCTTCCCCTTGAGGTAGGTCAGCGCCTTCTCCGTGAAGAAGGTGCTGTCCGACAGCTCCGCCGGGATGCGGCAGGGGCGGTTGGTGGCGCCGGGCACGGCGTCCTCGCCTTCCGGCAGCCAGATGTCTTCCCGCTTCGGCGGCAGCGTGTAGCCCTGATGCGCCAGCCAGCCGAAATAGCCATCCATGTTCGGCTCGAAGGCGCCGACGCTGCGGAAGCCGTCCATCAGGTCGCCGAGCGTGGTGAAGCGCGGATCCTTCGGGCCGCTCGTGCGCGGATCCGGCGTGGTGGTGGTGTAGCCGATCAGCGCGGGATCATAGCCCAGCAGCCGCAGCTGCTTGCCGAGGTTGGTGTGGCGCGCATCCAGCGGCACGGTGTTCTGCACCGCACGGTGGTTCATCAGATACAGGCCCGTCAGCAGGCTGGCGCGCGCCGGGCCGCAAGGAACCGCGGTGGTGACATGGTTGCGGAACGTCACGCCTTCGCGGCAGAGGCGGTCGAGGTTCGGCGTGCGCAGGAAATCCGCGCCGAGATGCGGCACGAAATCCGCCCGCCATTGATCGACCACGATGAGAAGTACGTTGCGCCGCTGCCGCATGGATCCCCCGCCTTGTCCTGACGGGGGCGATCTACGCCCGCTGGGCGACCATCCGATGACAGTCAGGCTGCGGGTTTGTGAAAGCGGGCACCCCTTCCGTCAGGCCAATGATCGTCGGCGCGGCAATCCGAGCGTGAAGAGCCAGCACGCCGCGAGCATGAGGGCGGAGCCCGCGAGGCAGGCCTCGAGGCCGCCCACCCCGTACAGCAGGCCCGACAGCAGGGTGCCCGCGAAGCGGCCCGCGGCATTGGCGGCGTAGTAGAAGCCCACATCCTCCGCCGCCTTCTCCGACCCCGCATAGGCCAGCACCAGGTAGGAATGGACGGAGGAATTGACTGCGAAGACGAAGCCGAACAGCGCGAGGCCCAGGACCACCACCAGGTCCGGCCGCGGGACATCGGCGGCCAGCGCGCCGGTCAGGACGACCGGCACCATGACCAGCAGCAGGGACCACCACCGCGCCGCCGGCACTTCCGCCGAAAGCCCGTCGGCGCTGCGGCGGACCAGCGATGGCGCCGCGGCCTGCACCACGCCGTAGCCGATGGTCCACAGCGCCAGGAACGCGCCCACCATGGTGAAGGTCCAGCCGGCGGCATAGAGAAAGACCGGCAGCCCCACGACGAACCAGACATCCCGCGCGCCGAACAGGAAGAGGCGCGCCGCCGCCAGCAGATTGACGCCGCGGCTCTTGCCGAGGAATTCTCGCGCCGTCCGGGACGCCTTCGCCTTTCCGGCCAGCGGCGGCAGGGAGAGCACGACGCAGGCCAGCACCAGCGCCAGCGCCGCCGCCATGGCCCAGAGCGCGCCGCGGAAGCCCGCGACCTCCAGCAGCAACCCGCCCAGGAAGAAGCCCAGCCCCTTCATCGCGTTCTTGCTGCCGGTGAAGAAGGCGACCCAGCGGAACAGCCGCCCGGCAGCCTCGCCGGCCGTCAGCTTGATGGCGGATTTGCTGGCCGTCTTGGTCAGGTCCTTCGCGACGCCGCAGATCCCCTGCGCCACCACCACCCAGGCGACGGAGAGCGTGGCCCCCCAGGCCGGCGACATCGCCGACAGCAGAAGAAAGCCCGCGATCTGCGTGGCCAGCCCGATGGCCAGCATGCGCGTGATGCCGAAGCGCGTCGCCAGCCAGCCGCCGACCAGGTTGGCGCCGATGCCCGCGGCCTCATACAGCAGGAAGAGGAAGGCAAGCGTGAAGGGCGAATAGCCCAGCCGGAAGAAGTGCAGCAGCACCAGCATCCGCAGCGCGCCATCGGTCAGGGTGAAGCCCCAATAGGCCGCCGTGACGATGGCGTAGTGCCGGGTGCCGGCGTTCAAAGGCTGACGCTTTCCAGGTGGCAGGCCAGGTCCACCATGCGGCAGGCATAGCCCATCTCGTTGTCGTACCAGGCATAGACCTTGAGCAGCGTACCATCGGTAACGAGCGTGCTGGCCGCATCCACGATCGCGCTTCGCGTGTCGCCGGCATAATCCGCGCTGACCAGCGGCCGCGCCTCATGGCCCAGGATGCCGGCCAGCGGCCCGGCCGCGGCGGCGGCGAACAGCGCGTTCACCTCCTCCGCGCTCGTCTCCCGCTTCATCTCGAAGACGCAGTCGGTCAGCGAGGCATTGAGCACCGGCGCGCGCACGGCATGGCCGTTCAGCCTGCCCTTCAGCTCCGGATAGATCAGTGCGATGGCGGTGGCGCTGCCCGTCGTCGTCGGCTGCAGCGACAGCATGGCGGACCGCGCCCGGCGCAGGTCCTTGTGCGGCGCATCGACCACGACATTGGTGTTGGTGGGATCGTGGATCGTGGTGATCTGGCCATGGCGGATGCCGATCGCCTCATGCACCACCTTCACCACGGGGGCGAGGCAGTTGGTGGTGCAGGACGCCGCGGTGACGATCGGGTGCCGCGTCGGATCGTAGAGGTCGTGGTTCACGCCGACGACGACGTTCAGCACGGTCTCCACCTTCACCGGCGCGGCGACGATGACGCGCTTCGCCCCGCGGTCGAGATGGCCCTGCAGCACGTCGGGCGTCAGGAACTTGCCTGTGCATTCCAGCACCAGATCGACACCCAGGTCGCCCCAGGGAATATCGGCCGGCCTGGCATGCTCGGAGAAGCCGATGCGCCGGTCGCCGGTGCGGGGGTCGCCGATGTGGATCGCCGCCGCGCCCTCCGCCGCGATGCGCGGCCCGCGCCAGCGGCCCTGCACGCTGTCGAATTCCAGCAGATGCGCACAGGCCGTGGCGCCGCCCTTGATCTCATTGAGGTGGACGACCTCCAGCCTATTGCCGCGGCGCGGATCATCCTCTGGCCGATGCGCCCCCCCCATCGCCGCCCGCAACGCGAGCCGCCCGATCCGGCCCATGCCGGAGATGCCGACCCTCATGCCCGCGCCACCGCGCCGGGCTGCGCCAGCTCATCCAGCCGCGCCTTCAGCGCCATGCGGTCCAGCGTGCCGAAGGGCAGGCTGGTGAAGATGTCGAGCCGCCGGTGCAGCGCGGCATAGAGCTCGTTCAACAGGGTCGCGCGTTCCGGCGGGCTGCCGCTGAACTTGGCGGGATCGGGCAGCGGCCAGGCGGCGGTGATGGTGGTATCGCCGAAATCCGGGCAGGCCTGGCCGGCCAGCGTGTCGCAAAGCGCCACGACGAAATCCATGCGAGGCGCCTCGGGCCCGGTGAATTCCTGCCAGGATTTCGACCGCAGCGTCGAGACATCGTGGCCGAGCGCCTTGAGCTGCTGCAGCACTTCCGGCAGCGGCCCTTCCGCCGATGGTTCCGACCCCGCGGAGAAGGCGCGGAAGCGCCCGGCCCCGATCCGCGCCAGGATGGCTTCCGCCATGATCGACCGTGCGGCGTTCCGCGTGCAGAGGAACAGCACGTTGAAGACAGGGGGCTGCATCCGGGTGATCTCCCTGGAAGGGTCGAAGAGACGGGCGAGGTCGCCGCAGCGGTCAGGCGCCCCGCCGCAGCAGGCTTCGGCGAGGAAGGCGACCAGGGCGCGCAGCGCCGCGATCCGCGGCGCATAGACCAGGCTGCGCCCATGGCGCGTCGCGGCCACCAGGCCGACCTGTTCCAGCGCCTTGAGGTGGAAGGAGAGCGTGGAGGGCGCCACGCCAAGCCGCCCCGCGATGTCACCAGCGGCGAGGCCGCTGGGCCCGGCAGCCAGCAGGGTACGCATCAGGTCCAGCCGTGTGGGCTGGCCCAGCGCCATGAAGCCGGCAGCAGCCTGTTCCGTATCCATGATTCCAGAATAGTCGAAGCATGGATGCGGCGGCGTGAAGCTTCGGTGACAGGCGCCTCAGAAGGCCAGCTGCACCTTCATGGCGCGCGTGCGGTCACTGGCCAGGTCGAAGGCCCGCTTGGCTTCCGCCACCGGCACCACCTCCGTCAGCAGCGGCGTCACGTCGATGCGCCCCGCGCCCAGCGCCTCCACCGCCCAGCGGAATTCCTCATGGAAGCGGAAGGTGCCGCGCAGCGCGATCTCCTTCGCCACCAGCGCATTCACGGGCAGCGGCACCTCGCCCCCCAGGCCGAGCTGCACGATGGTGGCGCCGGGCCGCGCCGCCGCGATCGCGCCCGCCAGCGCCGCCCCGGCGCCGGACGCCTCGAACACCACGTCGAAATGCCCCTTCTCCGCGGCATAGGGTTCGAGGGCGGCGGGGTCCGCCCGCAGGTCCAGCGCGGCATCAGCGCCGAGGCGCCGAGCGATGGCGAGCGGCGCGGGGGACAGGTCCGTGCAGACCACCTCCCGCGCGCCGGCATGGCGGGCGACGAGGATCGCCAGCGCGCCGATCGGCCCCGTGCCCGTCACCAGCACGCGCGCGCCCATCAACGGCCCCGCCTGGCGCGCGGCATGCAGGCAGACCGCCAGCGGCTCCGCGAAGGCGGCGCGCGCCAGATCCATGCCGGGCGGCAGCGTCACGGCCTGCGCCTCCTCGCAGACCAGCGCCTCCCGGAAGGCGCCCTGCACATGGGGGAAGCGCATCGCGGAGCCGTAGAAGCGCATGTCGAGGCAATGGTTGGGCTTGCCTTCCAGGCAGTAGCGGCAGGCGCCGCAGGGGAGAGACGGGCTGACGGCGACGCGGTCACCCGGCTGCACCGTGGTGACCTCGTGCCCCACCGCCGTGACCTCGCCGGCGACTTCATGGCCCAGCACCATCGGCTCCCGCAGCCGCACCGTGCCGAAGCCGCCCTGGTGGTAGTAGTGCAGGTCTGACCCGCAGATGCCGCCGGCGCGGATGCGCACCGCCACCTGGCGCGGGCCGGGCGCCGCGGGGGGCGGCGCCTCCTCCACGCGAAGGTCGTGCGGGCCATGGATGATGACGGCCTTCATGCTTCCTCTCCCCGGGGCCTGCCTTCACGCGGCGGCCGCTGGCCCGCATTCTCCACCGCGCGGCGCGCGCCGTCGATCCGGCCCGCTCAGGCCGCCACCGCCTGGGACGCCGCCGCCAGGCGCTGCACCGCGGGGTAGTCGATCTTCCCCGTGCCCAGCAGCGGCATGGCCGCCACCGGCAACACCGCGCGCGGCACCATGAGTTCCGGCACGCCGCGCGCGCGGGCCTCCGCCAGGATGTCCCGCACCGCCGCATCGCGCCGCGTCGTCACCAGCAGCAGCGCCTCTCCCTTCCGCGCATCGGGCAGGCTGACCACGGCGTGCTGCGCCTCCGGCCACAGGGTCGCGACCAGGCTTTCCGCCGCGGTCATGGACACCATCTCGCCCGCGATCTTGGCGAAGCGCTTCGCGCGGCCGCGGATCTCGACGAAGCCCTGCGGGTCCAGCGCGACGATGTCGCCGGTGTCGTAGTCGCCGCCGCTCGGCACCAGCGCGCCGGGCGCGCTGGGCAGCAGGTAGCCCAGCATCACGTTCGGCCCGCTGACATGCAGGCGCCCCGCGCCCTCCACCCCCGGGACCGGTTCCAGCCGGTGGCGGATGCCGGGCAGGAAGCGGCCGACGGTGCCGGGGCGGTTGTTCATCGGCGTGTTGATGGCCAGCGCCGGCGCGGTTTCCGTCGCGCCATAGCCTTCCAGCAGCCGCACGCCGAAACGGTCGGCGAAGAGCCGCCGCGTCTCCTCCCGGATCTTCTCCGCGCCGCCGAAGATCATGCGCATGGCGTAGAAATCGTAGGCATGCGCATGGCGCGCCCAGCCATTCAGGAAGGTATCCGTGCCGAAGGCGATGGTGGCGTCGGTGTCGTAGATCAGCGCCGGCACCACGCGGTAATGCAGGGGCGAGGGATAGTGGAAGGTCCGCACCCCGTGCAGCAGCGGCAGCAGCGTGCCGCCCTGCAGGCCGAAGGAATGGAAGACCGGCATGGCGTTGAAGACGCGGTCGGCTGCCGTGAAGTCGATGACGGAGGCAAGCTGCGCGCAATTCGCCAGCAGCGATCGGTGGCTATGCACCACGCCCTTCGGCGTGCCCTCCGACCCGCTGGTGAAGAGCACCACGGCCCAGTCATCGGCCGCCGCGCGCGCGCCCGGCAGGCGGCGGGCGAAGGCGGCGTCCCACTGGGCGCGGAGCTTGTCGCGCAGCCCGATCCCGGCGCGGATATCCTCCAGCCAGAGGAACTCGACCTCCTGCTCCATCCGCGCCACCACGGCGCCGAGCCTGCCCTTCTCCACGAAGGCGCGGCTGGAGACGATGTGGCGCAGCTTCGCGGCGCGGCAGGCCGCCAGCATGCCATCCGCCCCCGCGCTGAAGTTCAGCATGGCCGGCACCAGGCCGAAGGCCTGCAGGCCCATGAAGGCGACCAGCGTGGCATTGGCGTTGGGCAGCATCAGCCCGACCGTCGCAGCCTCCCCCGTCACGCGCTGGGCAATCTGCCGGCCGAGCGCCGCAGCGCCCAGCACCAGCCGGTCATAGGAAACCGGCGCGCGGTTGATGTCCTCCGCGATCAGGGTGCGGCCGCCATGCAGCGCGCGGGCATCGAGCAGCGCCGCGAAGAGCGTGCGGTCCGTGTTCCGGGCCTGGAAGACCGTCTCCACCATCAGATCCTGCAGCGCGCGGCCGATCGCCTCCCGCCGCCGCCGCGGCGTCTGGCCTTCCAGCCGCGGCGGGTCGATCCGGACGGGCGGCATGATGGTCAGCGACAGGCGCGGGAACCAGCGCATGGGCAGCTTGCCGCGCATGCGGCCGAGCCGGGTGAATTGCAGCCCCTCGATGCTGATGGGCAGGATGGTGGCGTCGGCCTTGTCGGCCACCACGCCGGCGCCCTCATAGACCTTCATCAGGCTGCCGGTCTTGGTCAGGCGGCCCTCGGGGAAGATCATCAGCTTCCGGCCGTCCCGCACCGCCTCCATCATCGGGCGGATGGCGAAGGGCGACTGGATGTCGACCTTGAAGGTCTCGACGGTCGCCAGGAAGGGCCGTACCCACCAGGCCTGCGCCATCCTCGTGTCGATGGCGAAGGTCGGGCTTTCCGGCAGGTAGCAGGCGATCAGGCAGGCATCCGCGAAGCTGAGGTGGTTGGCCACGATCACCACGCGGTCGCCGGCGGCGCGGTAGTGGTCCAGCCCCTTCACCCGCACGCCGTGGAAGGTCTCGAAGTAGAAGCGGAACAGCGCGCGCAGCACCTGCTGCGGCAGCAGGCGGATGATCCAGCAGGCAACGGCGAGGTTGGCGATCGCCGCGGCCATCAGCACGGTCGCCGGCGCCAGGCCCAGCGCCGCCAGTCCCGCCGCCACGCCCGCCCCCGCCACCATGAAGACCGCGTTCACCACGTTATTGGCCGCGATCATCCGCGCCCGCCCCGTCTCCGGCGCGCCATCCTGCAGGATGGCGTAGAGGGGGACGGAGAAGATGCCCCCGCAGGCCGAGAGCAGGGCGAGGTCCACCAGGATGCGCCAGCCCGCCAGGCTGCCCAGCACATCACCCACCGTGGCGAGCCCACCCGCCGCCGTGCAGGCCGCCGCGAAATCCCAGAGGAAGACGGACATGCCGATCGCCGCGAAGGGCACGTGGCGGGGCGAGACCTCCCCCTTCAGCAGGACGGAGGATACCAGGGAGCCAGCGCCGACGCCGACCGCGAAGACGGTCAGGAACAGCGTCACCACATGGCCATCGGCGCCGAGCGTATCGCGGGCCAGAAGCGGGAATTCCGTCAGCAGCAGCGCGCCCACCGTCCAGAACCAGGACAGGCCGAGGATCGCCAGCCAGACCGGGCGGATCGACGCGGCCTGGCGCACCGTGCGCCAGGTCTCCGCCAGGATGTTCGCATTGATCCGCAGCGCCGGGTCGGCTGGCGGCGCCGGCAGCACGCGGAGCGCCGCCGCCACGCCGACCAGCGCGGCGCCGAGACCCACGGCGGAGACCAGAGTCGCCCCATCCTCTAGCAGGATCAGCGCGCCGCCGGCGACGGTGCCGGCCAGGATGGCGAGGAAGGTGGAAGCCTCGATCACGCCATTGCCGGCGACCAGCTCCTCGCCCCGCAGCTGCTCCGGCAGCAAGCCGTATTTCAGCGGGCCGAACATGGCGGATTGGACGCCGAGGCCGAACAGAACGGCGAGCAGGCCGGGGATGCTGCCGGTGGCGAAGCCGGCGGCCGCCGCGCCCATCAGCCCGACCTCCGCCAGCTTCGCGACCAGGACCAAGCGCGGCTTCGGGAAGCGGTCCGCCAGCTGCCCTGCCGTGGCGGAGAGCAGGATGTAGGGCGCGATGAACAGCGCACCCGCCAGGGCGGAAAGCCCCGCGCCGCCTGCCCCGAGCTTGAAGAGCGCCAGCACCACCAGCGCGTTCTTCACGAGGTTGTCGTTGAAGGCGCCGCAGGCCTGCGCGAGCGCGAGCGGCCAGAGGCGACGGGTCTTCAGGAGCGCGAAGGGAGAGGCGGGTGGCATCGGCGGGTTCCTGCTTTGAACAACGTTCATCGCCACGCTAGCCGTCACCTGAACATGGTTCAAGTAGCATTTGAACGGCGTTCAGCATCCGGCAGCGCTCTTGCGGTGAACATCGCATAAAGATATCTGGATATGGCGTTGGTCCCGCGCGAGCGGGTGAAAAGGGAAGTCCGTCCGGGGTTCGCGCCTCAAGTCGGACGCTGCCCCAGCAACTGTCGGCGGGAAGCCGCCGGCCCGATCCCTCCCTCCCTTTCCAGGGTCCGGGGGGCGCCACTGCGCAAGCGGGAAGGCAGGGCCGGCAGCGAGGGGCGCAAGCCCGGCACCCGCGAGCCAGGAGACCTGCCCGCGCCGTGCACCCTGCCTCGCGCGGGGGCGCGCCACCCCCACGGCCGGGCTGGGTGCACCGGGCGACGGAGACGACTGCGATGACCATCGCCGCCAATCTCGGCTACCCGCGCATCGGCCCCCGGCGCGAGTTGAAGACCGCGCTCGAGGCCTTCTGGGCCGGCCAATCCACCGAAGCCGAGCTGCAGGCCACCGCCACGGGGCTGCGCGCCGGCGCCCGTGCCCTGCAGCAGGGCAGCGGGATCAGCCACATCCCCTCGGCCGATTTCGCGCTCTACGACCATGTGCTGGAAACCGCCTGCGCCTTCGGCCTGGTGCCCCAGGGCTATGGCTGGAACGGGGAGGGCCCGGTCTCCCTCGCCACGCTCTTCGCCCTCGCGCGGGGTGCGCGCGGCAGCGCGGCGGAACGCGCCGCCGGCATCCCCGGCGATGCGGTGGCGCTGGAGATGACCAAGTGGTTCGACACCAACTACCACTACATGGTCCCGCGCCTCTCCGCCGCCACGCGCCCGCGCCTGGTGGACAATCGCTGGGCCCGCGCGCTGCGGGAGGGCACGCAGCACGGCACGCGCACCCGGCCCGTGCTGCTCGGCCCCGTCTCCCTGCTGCTGCTGTCCAAGGCGTCCGACGGCACGCGACCGCTGGACCTGCTGCCGGCGCTGCTGCCCGCCTATGCCGATGCGCTGCGCTACCTCGGCGAGGCTGGCGCCAGCTGGGTGCAGCTGGATGAGCCCTGCCTGGTGACGGACCTGCCCTGCGGCGCGCAGGACGCCTATCGCACCGCCTTCCGCGCCCTGGCGGATGCCGCGCCGGGGCTCGACCTGCTGCTGACGACCTATTTCGAGGGGCTGCGCGACAACCTCGCCCTCGCCACCTCCCTCCCCGTCTCCGGCCTGCATGTGGACCTGGTCCGCGCGCCGGACCAGCTTCCGGCGGTGCTGGGCGCGCTGCCGCGGGACCGTTGGCTGTCCCTCGGCCTGGTGGATGGCCGCAATGTCTGGCGCACCGATCTCCGCCAGGCACTCGGCCAGGTCCAGCTGGCGCAGCAGGCGGGGTTCGAACGCCGGCTGATGGTCGCCCCCTCCTGCTCCCTGCTGCATGTGCCCCACAGCCTGGCGATGGAGACGTCGCTGGACCCCGCCCTGGCCCGCCGCCTGGCCTTCGCCAATGAGAAGCTGAAGGAGGTCTGGGCCCTGGCCCGCGCGGCGGACGAGGGCGAGAAGTCTGTCGCCGGCGTCTTCGCCGACAGCGACCGCGCCCTGGCCGAAGCCCGCGCCGATGCGCGGCTGCATGACCCCGCCTTGGCCGCGCGGCTCGCCGCCGTGACGCCCGCCATGGAACACCGCGCGCGCCCCTATGCCGAACGCGCCGTGGCGCAGCAGGCGCGCCTCGACCTGCCCGACCTGCCCGTCACCGCCATCGGGTCCTGGCCGCAGACGGCGGAGGTGCGCCGGCTGCGCGCCGACCTCGCCCGCGGCGCCATCGACCAGGCCGCGCATGATGCGGCGATGGAGGCGCTGATCGCGGAGTCCGTGCGCTGGCAGGAGGAGATCGGCGTGGACGTGCCCGTCCATGGCGAGTTCGAACGCAACGACATGGTCAAGCATTTCGGCGAAAGGCTCGGCGGCTACGCCTTCACGAAGCATGGCTGGGTGCAGAGCTACGGCAGCCGCTGCGTGGCACCGCCCATCATCTGGGCCGATGTCACACGCCCCGCGCCGATGACGGTCCGCTGGTCCGCCTTCGCGCAATCCCTGACGGCGAAGCCGATGAAGGGGATGCTGACGGGGCCGGTGACGATGATGCAGTGGTCCTTCGTCCGCACCGACATCACCCGCGAAGCCGTCTGCCGCCAGGTCGCCCTCGCCATCCGCGACGAGGTGGCCGACCTGGAAGCGGCGGGCATCCCCATCATCCAGATCGACGAGCCCGCCTTCCGCGAAGGCCTGCCGCTGCGCCTGGCCGACCGCGCCGACTATCTGCGCTGGGCCACGGCGTGCTTCCGCCTCTCCGCCAGCGCGGTACGGGACGAGACGCAGATCCACACCCACATGTGCTACAGCGAGTTCAACGACATCATCGACAGCATCGCTGCCATGGATGCCGACGTGATCTCGATCGAGACCGCGCGCAGCGACATGGAGCTGCTGGAAGCCTTCGCCGCCTTCGACTACCCGAACGGCATCGGCCCGGGCGTCTGGGACATCCATTCACCGCGCGTGCCAGGGGCGGCGGAGATGGCGCGGCTGGCGCAGCGGGCAGCGCAGCGCATCCCGCGCGACCGGCTCTGGCTGAACCCCGACTGCGGCTGCAAGACGCGGGGCTGGGCGGAGGTGAAGCCGGCCATGGCGAACCTGGTCGCGGCGGCGAGGCTGTTGCGGGCAGAGGCAGCGTAGCGGCGCGCCCTGGGGAAGGCGCTGCCTTCCCCAGACCCCCTTCGCCCAAGGGGCCAACGGGGCCGTGACGGCCCGGACCATCCTCAGTAGCCGTCAAGAGCCGAGGCGTGCATGCCGCGATCAGCGCGGGGGAGGAAGGTGATGACGGCGCGATTCGACAGGCGCCGCCGCCACGCGCTGGGGCGTGCCTCCGGCGGAATGCACGACGGAGCCTGGCTTCGTCATCCACGCCACGACCGGCCGGTGCCTGGCCGATGCACAGCTAACCGAGGTCGCGCTGATCGACCATGCCGAGCATCCCGTCGGCCTGGGCGAGGCTGGTGTCCCGGGCGCCGCCGTCGCGAATGCCCTGTCGGTACTGGGTGGTGATGTTCCCACGCGCATGCCCCTCATCTCACGACGGTCCAGGGGCGTCTCGCCCCTGGCATGGGGGGCCGGAGGGAACAGCGTTCCCCCCGCGCTTACTGACCTTTGAAGCTCGGCCTTCGCTTCTCCCTGAACGCCGCCTGTCCTTCCTTCAGGTCGTCGCTTTCCGCGCAGGCCTGTGACAGCGCCGCGATGCGTGCGGGGTCGCGCAGTGCCGGATCGCCGCCGACCTGGTCGATGGTGATCTTGGCCGCGCGCATGGAGAGCGGTGCGTTGCGCGCGATGATCCGCGCGAACTCCATCACCGCGTCTTCCAGATCGGCCGCCGGGACCACTCGGTTCAGCAGCCCGCGCGCGAAGGCGATATCGGCGGGGTAGTTGGTCCCGGTGAAGAGCATCTCCTTCGCGAAGCCGGGTCCGACCAGTGCCGTCAGCCGTTCCAGGCTCCAGGTGGCATAGGCGATGCCGAGTTTGGAGGCAGGCACGCCGAAAACGCTGTCCTCGGAGGCCACGCGAAGGTCGGCGCGCAGAGCCAAAGCGAGGCCCCCGCCGATGCAGTGCCCCTGGATCATCGCGATCAGCGGTTTCTCCAGTGTATCGAGCACGGCGCGGGCGGCGGTGGCGCGGGCGGTGTACTCGGCCGCGCGGCCTTCGGCCCGCATGCGCTCCATCTCCCCGATATCCGCACCGGCCGCGAAGGATTTCCCGCCGGCGCCGGTCATCACCACCAGGCGCACGGCGTCATCCGCCATGAAGTCGGTCACAGCGGCTGCCATCGCGTCCCACATCGCCAGCGTGATGGCGTTGCGCTTCGCGGCGTTGTTCAGCGTGATCCAGCCGATGCCGTCCGCCTTCCGGACCAGGACAAGGTCCGTCACACCACGCCCTTCTCGCGCAGGCTGGCGATGGCGGCCTCGTCATAGCCGAGCGAGGCCAGCACTTCCGCCGTGTGCTGTCCGTGGCTCGGCGTCGGCAGGCGGATGCCTTCCTCCACGCCCGCCATGTTGATGGCGGTGCCGACCATGTGCTGTTCGCCAAGCCGGGGATGCGTGACGGGCTGCGCCATGCGCAGATGCTGCACCTGCGGATCGGCGAAGACCTGGTCCACCGTGTTGATCGGCCCGCAGGGAATGCCTGCTTCCTCCAGCAGGGAGATCCAATGCGCGGAGGGCTGCGTCGCGGTGACGGAGGAGATGGCTTCGTTGATCGCCGCGCGATCCTTCGATCGCCCGTTCATGGTCTGCCAATCGGGATGCTGCAGCCATTCCGGCTTGCCGACCACTTCGCAGAACCGCGTCCAGTGCCGCGCCGACGACGCCGCGATGGTGATCGGCCGATCCGTCGTCGGGAAGACGCCGGTCGGGATTCCTGTCGGATGGTCATTGCCCGCCTGTCCCGGCACCTCGCCCGCCATCAGCCAGCGGGAGGCCTGGAAGTCGAGCATGAAGATCATTGCCTCCAGCAGGCTCGTCTGGACCCATTTGCCACGTCCCGTCGCCTCCCGCTCATACAGCGCCATCATGATGCCGAGCGCGAGCAGGTTGCCGGCGGTGAGGTCCGCGATGGGGATGCCGACGCGCACCGGCCCCTGGCCCGGCAGGCCGGTGATGGACATGAGGCCACCCATCCCCTGCACGATCTGGTCGAGCCCCGCGCGATGGGCATAGGGCCCGTCCTGCCCGAAGCCGGAAATCGATCCGTAGACGATGCGCGGGTTCAGCGCGCTCAGCGTCTCGTAATCCACCTTCAGCTTGTACTTGACCGGTGCCCGCATGTTCTCGACGACCACATCGGCGTCCGCCGCCAGGCGCCGGAAGATCGCCTGGCCTTCCTCGGTCTTCAGGTCGAGCGTCATGCAGCGCTTGTTGCGATGCAGGTTCTGGTGGTCGAAGCCGTCCTGCTTGCCGGTGATCTCGCCCGCCGCCGATCCCGGCGGCTCGATCCGCAGCACATCCGCCCCCCAATCGCCGAGGTGCCGCACGCAGGTCGGTCCCGCCCGCGCCAATGTCAGGTCCAGCACCTTGATGCGGGACAGCGGCAGGGTGGCACCGATCATGACACTATCGTCCTCATTCCTGCAGGTTCATCGCGCCGAGCACGGCGCGGAAGCGCGCCTCCCGCTCCCGCATCCCCGCCAGCGCCGTGGCGCCATCGAGATCGACGGGCGTCAGCTCCGCCGCCAGCAGCCGGTCGCGCAGCGCGGGCCCGTATTTCTCCATCACCGAGCGGTGCGCGGCCAGCAGGCGCGCGGTGACCGCGGGCGGCAGGCCGCGCGGCCCGGCGACGGTGTTGGTGAAGCCGAGTTCGACGTCATGGCCGAGCTCGCGCATCGTCGGCACATCCGGCGCATAGGCAAGGCGCTGCGGCGCGGAGGTGGTGAGCACGCGCACGCTTCTGGCATCGCTGCTGCCGCCGAGCGAGCCGATGATGCCGATATCCACCTGGCGTCCGAGCAGCGCGACATTCGCCTCCGCGGTCGATCGATAGGGGATATGCGCGACATCGACGCCGAGTGCCCGCCACAGCATCGTGCCGCCGAAATGCGCCAGGCTCGCGATGCCGTAGCTGGCATAGGTGAGCTTCCCCGGATCGCGCCGCGCCGCCTCAGCAAGATCGGCCAAGGACCGGTAGGGCGAGGCGCCGTGCACCGCGACGAAGAGCGAGCCGACGCCGTAGGAGAACAGCATGGTGAAGCTGTCGAGCGTGTAGCCCGTGTCGCTCCGTGTCAGCGGGACGGTGACGAAGGAGGAATCGCTCGCGACCAGCAGCGTGTAGCCATCCGGCGCCGCCTGCGCGACGGCGCGGGTTCCAATGGCGGAGGCGCCGCCCGCGCGGTTCTGGATGACGATGGGCTGGCCGAGGAACTCGCTCCAGAGCGGGGCCAGCATGCGGGAGGAGAGATCGAGCGTCCCGCCCGGCGAGGTCGGCACGATCAGCTGGATCGGCCGCGTCGGGTAATCCTGCGCCGCAACGGGTCGCGTTGGCGCGACGCCCGCCAGAAGGACAAGGAGTGGCGCCAGCAGGCGCAACGGGAACCGCGACATGCCGCATCCTCCCTCGGCCGCCGCGTGCATCCTGCGCGGCGGACGGGGAAAGACGACCGGATGAGGATGGGCCTGTCAATCGCGTACGACGGCCGCAACCCGGCCGTCGCACGGCAGCATCACATGTCCGCCGCACCCGCTTCGGCCGCGAAGGCCTTCACGATGGACAGCAGGCGCCGGCGGGATTGCGGATGGCGCATGGAAGCGAAGGCGGAGACGAGTTCGGCCGTCTCCCGCTCATCCGGCCCCTGATGCGGCGGCACGATGGCCTCCTGCGCCTGCACGCCGGCCAGCAGCAATTCGGTGTCCACGCCCAGCATCCGCGCCAGCACCGGCAGCATGCGCGCGGGCAGGCGGGTCTTGCCGGTCTCGTATTTCTGCACCTGCTGGTAGGTCACGCCGAGCGCCTGGGCGATGTCGGCCTGGGACAGGCCGCGCAGGCGCCGCAGCTGCCGGACGCGGACGCCGAGCCGCGCATCGGAGGTATCCGCCGCCCGGCTGCTGGCGGGGCGGTCTTCGAGGATCTGGACGTGCATGTCGGGCATTTCGGGTCGAGCCTCGATCAATGGGCGGTGCCGAAGGCGTTGACGGGGTTGCCGACCCCGGGGCGCGCGCCGCTGGACGGCGCCTCCACCCGATAGCCCACGCCCCAGACGGTGCGGATGATGTCGTCGGCGCCGGCCTCGGCCAGCTTGCGGCGCAGGCGGCAGACGAAGACGCGCAGCACGCCGGGGGCGGCATCGCCCTCCCCCTCCCGCAGCGCGTCGCAGATGCGTTCCTTGCCCAGCACGCCGCCACGCGCGCCCATCAGCATGTCGAGCACGCGCAACTCGCAGGGCGTCACCTCCACCGGCTGGCCGGCCACGCTCAGCAGCCCGCTCTCTCGGTCGATGCTGACATTGCCGCAGCGGATGCCGGCGACCTTGCGGCTCGGCGCACGGCGGCGGATCGCCTCGATCCGCGCCATCAGCGTGGCGGCCGGGGCGCCGCGCGGCATCACGGCATCGGCGCCGAGGTTGAAGGCCTCGGCCTCCGTGCGCGGGGATGCATTGGCCAGCAGCAGCAGCGGCAGCTTATGCCCGGCTTCCCGGAAGCGGCGGAGCAGCGGGAAGCCCATGCCGGCCAGGTCGCCGGTATCGATCACCACGCCATCCACGCCGTCATCCAGCGCCTGCTCGGCTTCCGCGATGCCGCCCGGCGTGGTCACGAAGGTGCCCACCTGTGCCGCCGCCAGCTTTTCCGCGACCCGGCTCGGCCCGTTCGCCGCATCCGCAATGATGAGAACCTGCATGACACTGCCCCGTTCTGTCCGCCCGCCGCGCTCAACTCGCGGGCGAGTGGCCATTGTCTAGCGCCATGATTGTCGCGGCGCCTGTCGGGCTTCGTCAGGAATTCTCGTCGGCGGGGAACCGTTCCGCGTGGGGAGACGGGTAATCCGGCGTGATCGTGGTCAGCCTTCCGCCGTCACGAGCGCCGTGGCGGCGGCTGCAGTCAGGGGGCGGCCCAGCAGGTAGCCCTGCGCGGCCTCGCATCCGGCCTGGCGCACAACCTGAAGCTGACCATCCGTCTCGATCCCTTCCGCCACCACCTTGAGGCCGAGCGCGTGGATGGTGGAGACGAGGCCCGTCAGCAGTCGCCTCTCCCGCGTATCGGTCACCACGCGCATGACAAGCGCGCGGTCGAGCTTCACGGTATCGACCGAAAGCCCACCCAGCACGCCGAGTGAGGAGTAGCCGGCGCCGAAATCATCCAGGGCCACGCGGATGCCAAGCGCCCGGATCGCCTCCACCACCTCGCCCGCCTTGGGGCCGAGGGCGACGGTTTCCGTCACCTCCGCCACCAGGGCCTTGGCGGGCAGCTTCTCGGCATCGAGCACCGCCTTGAACATGCCGGGCACATCGGCCTCCGCGATCTGGCGGCCGGAGAGGTTGACCGTGACGTAGAGGTCCCGGGTCGTGCCCGCTCCCCATTGCGCCGCCTGCGCCGCGGCGACGCGCAGCGCCCAGGCGCCGAGGTCGAGGATGATCCGCCCTTCCTCCGCGATGGCGATGAACTCGCCCGGGGAGACGAAGCCCAGCGTCGGGTGCCGCCAGCGCATCAGCGCCTCGAACCCCAGCAGGCGGCGATCGGCGATGTTGAAGATGGGCTGGTAGTAGATGGCGGTTTCCTGCCGCGCGATGGCATGCGGCAGGTCGCGCACCACGGTCAGGCGGCGTTCCGCGGCTTCCTGCATGGCGGGGGTGAAGAGGATGCAGCGGCTGCCGCCCTCCCGCCGCGCCACGCTGCCCGCCACCAGCGCGGCGTCGTCCAGCGCCACGCGGTCCGCCGTGGCGCGATGGGCGACGCCGATGCTGGCGGTCAGGTGCAGGGCGCCGGTCGGCTGGGGCACCGGTTCCTCGATCGCGGCACGCAGCCGCTCCGCCACCGCCAGCGCATCCGCCTGGCTGGCGCAGGAAGCGGAGGCGATGGCGAATTCATCGCTGCCGATGCGGGCGGTGAACCATTCCGGCCCCGCCGCCTGGCGCAACCGGGCACCGATGGTCTGCAGGATGATGTCGCCAACGGCGCTGCCGCCGGCCTCGTTCAGCGCGGCGAAACCGTCGAGGTCGATGGCGATCACCGCCATGCCGCTGCCATCGCGGGCCGCGTCCAGGGTCATCTCCGCCAGGCGGGCGCTGAAGGCGGCACGGTTGGGCATGCCGGTCAGCGGGTCGCGCGCCCGCGCCTCCTCCCGCTCCGCCTCGGCCTCCGCCAGGCGGCGGCTTTCCTGCACGCGGCTCCGCGCCTCATGCCGCTTGGTGGCGGCGCGGCTGCGGGCGGCGGCCACCACCGCGATCATCTCATCCAGCGTGAAGGGCTTGCGGACGAAATCGAAGGCGCCGGCGCGCACGGCGGCCACCGCATCCTCGATCGTCGCATGGCCGGTCATCACCACCGTCTCGATGGCATCCGTCTCCGGCCGGTTCATGACCAGGCGGCGGACCAGGGACAGGCCATCCTCCCCCGGCATGCGGATATCCGTGACGACCACGCCGATATCGGCGGTCTCCGCCAGCGCGGCCTGGGCGGTGATGGCGGAGGTGGCGATCTTCACCGCCATCCCGGCCTCTTCCAGGCCGAGCGCCAGCTCCTCCGCGATCCAGACCTCGTCATCCACGACCAGCACGACCAGCCGGGCCTCTTCGGCCGGCATCCCATCCCCGGTTGCGGGCTGGGTCTCGTTGGCGAACATGCCTGGTCATCCTTGGCAAACTGTCGTCGTCGCCCCGGACTCAGCGGGAACGCCGGCCGGGGACAGCGGCACACACAAGCAGGATGATATTAGCAAGTGCTGAAGCAGCCGCCATCAAGATCGGGCTTGGCGAGGCACGGCCGTGAAACCAACGAAACAATCCGGCAGCGGGCACGCCGCCTGGGTCAGTCGCCCGCGCCCGGATTCCCCACACCGGGATCCCGGCTGGAGATGCCCGCCCGGCGCGCCCGCGCCAGGTCCAGCGCTTCCTCCACCGCCCGCGCCAGGTCGTCCCAGGCGAAGGGCTTGTTCAGCACCACCCGCGCCCCGGCCTGCCGCGCCGCCTGCTTCTCGGCCGCGGAGGCGTGGCCGCTCATCATCACGACTTCCGGCACCGCGGCACCTCGCGCGGGGTCGCGCAGCCGGCGGATCAGGCCGAGCCCGTCCATGCCCGGCATCCGAAGGTCCGTCACCACCACGCCGATACGGCCCTCATTGGCATCAAGCAGCGCGAGGACCTGCTCCGCCGAACCGGCGGCCAGGGTCTGGAATCCATCTGCGGACAGGCCCTCGGCGATTTCCCGGGCGATGTCGGGTTCGTCGTCCACCACGACCACCATGGCGCAATCGGTGGATGACACGGTCCCAATATCCATTATCCGGTCTCGCTGGACCCCCTGCGGATCCTTTGCCGATGGGGGAGGGATCCGTGGTGCGGGGCACCCCGCGGCGTGTCCAACGCCGCCCATCTTCATGGCGGCGGGATATTGACGGAAGACAGGGCTTTGAGTTTGTCGGGAAGTGTCGGATTTTCTGTCCTGTTGTCCCGAAGATACCCAGACCGCACGAAATCAGGGCATCATGGGGCGACGCCGGCTACGGATCGGGAGCTTTGGTCTTGTCAATGTCGTCAGGCACGGAACTCGGCGCGGAGGAGGCGGGGCCGGCGCCCAACGTCCTCATCGTCGAGGATGACGAGGCGCTGGCCGAGGAGATGGCGCTCACGCTGTCCGACTACGGGATGCGCCCCACCACGGCTGCCACCTGGGAAGCCGCCATCGCGGCGGTCGAGGCCGCGCAACCCGACCTGGTCGTGCTCGACCAGCGGCTGGGCCGCGTCGACACCCTCCCGCGCATCGGCACGCTGCGCGCGCTGACCGACGCGCCGGTCCTGATCCTGACCGGCAACCGCGCCGAGACGGACCGGATCGTGGCGCTGGAGATCGGCGCCGACGATTTCCTCCTCAAGCCGATCTCCGGGCGGGAACTGGTCGCCCGCATCCGCGCCCATCTGCGCCGCGTCCAGCAGACCCGCCCGGCCGAGAAGGAGCGGGAGAAGGAGAAGGAGCCGGAGGCCCCCCAGGGCAGCGCCTGGACCCTGCTGACGGTGGAACGGGAGTTGCGCCGCGGCGATGGCTCCGTCGTGCCGCTGACGGGCGCGGAGTTCGACCTGCTGGCCGTGCTGGCCGAAGCCCCCGGCCACCCGGTGGACCGGGAGACGCTGACCAAGCGCGTGCTCCGCCGCCCCTGGCGGCCGGATGACCGGGCGCTCGACAACCTGGTCATGCATCTCCGCCGCAAGCTCGGCCCGGGCGGCGACAGGGCGATCACCGCCATCCGCAGCCAGGGCTACGTCTTCACGGGCTTTCCCCGGGGCTAGCGACGATGGCCGCGGGCGGCAGCCCGGCCGCACGGCCAGGCGCCCCTACCGCACCCGCGCCGCAGGGCGCCGGGCTTGGCCATGCGCGCGCCCTGTTGGCGCCGGAAGGCGGCGCCCCTGCCCGCCGCCACATTCCGGCAACACCCATCCGCCATGAAGGCACCTGCACCGGACCAGGTTCGCCCACCCTTCCCCCATGCCCGTGCCGCCCCGTCCCATGAATGCGCAGGCGCCGCTTCCGCCGCTGGCGCCCGCCGCGGCCCCGCCCCGCCGCTGGCTGGCCTGGCTGTCCGCCATCGCCATCGGCTGCGCGCTGCTCCTGGCCGGGGAGGCGCTGATCGCCCGCCTGTCGCGCGATGCGACCGACAGCGCGCGGGTCGAGGCGGAGGCCGCCGCCGACGTCGTCCACCAGGTGCTGCTGCGGCGGCTGGAGGCGGTGGAAGTCCTGCACCGCCTCACCCAGTCCTGGCTGGTCCTGCGCGAATCCGGCAACGACCAGGGCCGCTCCGCCATCGAGACGGAACTCGCCAGCACGGTGAATGCCGGCCAGTTCGGCTTCATCCAGGTCGCCATCATCGGCCGCGACGGCTGGATGCTCTGGTCCTCCATCCCCGGATCCGGCGCGCCCGTCTATCTCGGCGACCGGGAGCATTTCCAGGTCCATGCCCGGGGCCTGCGCAGCCTGTTCATCAGCATCCCGCTGGTCGGCCGCGTCAGCCAGCGCTGGACGGTGCAGTTGACCCGCCCGCTGCTCGGCCCCGACGCAGCCTTCGCCGGCGTCGCCGTCGTCTCGATGGACCTGCATGACCTGTCGGATGCGCTGGCGGAAATCCAGTTCCGTCCGCAGGACAGCGCCATGCTCCTGCGCGGCACGATGCGCGCCGCCCACAGCCGCAATCCGGGCGCCGCCATCGGCACGGAACTGCCGGCGGAGGATCCGCTGCGCCTGGCCCACCCCGACCAGATGACCGGATCCATGCTGCGCGCCACGCCGGAGGGGCAGCAGAGCATCACGGCCTGGCGGCGGGTTGCCGGCACGCCACTCACCGTCGCCTATATCCGGGACTATGCCGCCAGCCAGGCCGGCGTCGCCAACCTCGCGCTCCTTGTCCGCCTGACCGCCGGCGCGGGTGCCGCCATGGCGCTGATGCTGGTCTGGGTCGGCCTGTCCCGCCGCGGCCGCGCCGCCGCCCGCCGTGCCGCGGAAGCGGCGGAGATCGAACGCTCCCTCGCCCAGGCGGCCAGCCGCACCTATGCGCGCCGCATCGGCGGCCTGCCCGGGCTGATCTATGGCGGCGACATCCTGCCCGACGGCACCTTCACCCTGACGCATGCCAGCGAGAGCGCGGAACGCGTCATCGGCTGGACCGCCGAACAGCTGCTCTCCCTGCCCGATCCGCATGTGCTGATGGAGCCCGAGGACGCGTCCCGCCAGGGCGACTTCTACGCAAGCGTCGCGGACCAGGGGGAGGCGCAGCGCGAGTTCCGGGTGCGCCGCGCCGACGGGCAATGGATCTGGGTGCGCGATTCCGTCCGCGTGGTCGATCGCCGCGCCGATGGATCGACGGAAATGGTGGGCTACGTCGCCGACATCTCCGACGAACGCGCGATCCAGGCCAGGCTGCAGAATGCCGGCCGCCTGACCACGCTGGGCGAGATGGCGACCGGCCTGGCGCATGAGCTGAACCAGCCGCTCGCCGTCATGTCGCTGGCGGCCGACAACGCCTCCCGCGCCCTGCAGCGCCGGGGCGCGGCGGCGCTGCCGGACATCCAGGAAAGGCTGTCACGCATCGGCCAGCAGGCCCAGCGCGCCCGCGACATCGTGGACCACCTCCGGGTCTTCGGCCGGTCGGACGAGGGAGAGCCGGAGCCGATCGCCCTCTCCCAGGCCGTGCAGGGCGCCGCGGTGCTGACCAATGGCGCGCTGCATGCCTCCGGCATCGACCTGGCGGTGGAACTGCCGGGCGACCTGCCGCTGGTGATGGCGCGGCTGGTGCCGCTGGAACAGGCCATCGTGAACCTGGTGATGAACGCCCGCGACGCGATCGACGAGCATCGCCGCGATGGCGAAGGCCCGGGCTGGATCCGCATCGGCGCGACCGTGCAGGGGCGGATGGTGGCCATGACCATCGCCGACAGCGGCGGCGGCATCCCCGACAGCCACATGGAACGGCTCTTCGAGCCCTTCTTCACCACCAAGGCGCCCGGCAAGGGCACCGGGCTCGGCCTGCCGCTGGTGCATGCCGCCATGCGCGCCTTCGGCGGATCGATCACCGCCGCCAACGGCCCCGATGGCGCGGTGATGACGCTGACCTTCGCCATCGCGACGCCGCCAGCGACCCCGCCAGGCCTGGAAGCCTGATCGCCCCACCAACGGCCCGCCATGGCATGCCGCCCGCCCCCGGCGCGGCATGCCTGGCTGACACTTCAGGATCAGCGTCGAGACATTTCCTGACATACCGCACAAAACACGTAAACGAGAGCTTGTGGCGGTGACCAACCCTTAAGAAAGCCGACTCGATCCTGAGACACCCTGCGGCGACATTGATCCCGTTACGGATCGAGGGCGAACGAACATCGTTCGCTGCCGGGCGAAGATCGCGAGGGATACCGACATGCGCATTCTGGTTGTCGCTTCCACCCTGCCGGCGGGACAGAGGCTGAAGGTTGCCCTCGGGCATGAGGGGCTGATGGTGGACACCGTTGCCCTCGACGAAGATCCCGGCGCCGTCGCTGCGCAGACCGGCCCCTACGACGCCATCCTGATCGAGGCCGCGGGCCTCACCCCCGGTGTCATCGGTGGCATCCGCGCCGTGGCCCGCCAGCGCCTGGGCGTCCCCACCGTGGTGCTCGTCGCCGCCGCGACGCCAGAGAGCGAGGCGGAGGCACTCGATGCCGGCGCCGATGACGTGCTGATGGCGCCGATGGCGATCACCACCCTCGTCGTCCGGCTGCGGGCCCTGCAGCGCCGCATGCTCGGCCACCTCTCCGCCTGGATCACCATCGGCAACACCACGCTGGACCAGGCGAACCTGGCGCTGACCGTCGATGGTCGCGATGTCCGCATCACGCGCCGCGAATTCGACGTGCTGGAGATGCTGTTCCTGCGCCGCGGCAGCCTGGTGACGAAGGCCGATTTCCTGCAGCGCCTCTACGGGTCGGATGAGGGGCCGGACAGCCGCACGCTCGACGTCTTCATCTGCAAGGTGCGCCGCAAGCTGGCGGCCGCCGGCGCTGCCGAGTTCATCCGCACCGCCTGGGGCCGCGGCTACATGGCGGAGGAGCCGCCGCCGGCCGCGATCGCCGCAGCCCGCGCCCGCTTCGCGGAAGGCCATCTGCGCCGCCCGAACCGCCTGACCAGCCCGGCCAAGGCCTGGGCAGAGGCCGCCTGACGGCGGCGGGGGCCGAAGCCGCCTGACGGCGGCGGGTGGCGGAAGCCGCCTGACGGCGGTGGAGGGACGGCGGCGGCGCCGCGGCCACCGTCCCCACTGAAGCAGCAAAGCGCCCGCCCGGATGGCAGCATCCGGGCGGGCTTCGCCGTTTCTGCAACGCCCCGGCACCCCCTCAGTTTCTGCGGCCTTTCCCGATACTTGCGACCGGTTTCTGAACCTTCCCGACCGAACCCGACGGGATTTTCCCGCGCGCATGCGGCAACGATGCGGGAAGCCCGTCGTGCCCCAAAAACGGGCCATGGACGGCGCGGAGGAGTATCGTGGCCATCACCGAAGCGCCCTGCATGCCGTCGACGCCCGCGCAAACCGCGCGGCGCGGCTCCGTGCTGCCTGGGCGAAGAGCCTTGCTGACCCTCGGCCTCGGCGGCGCGGCGAGCCTGACCCTGAGGCCGCGCACCGTCGCCGCGCCGGCGGCCAATCCCGGCATCATGCACCTGCCGCCAGCACCGCCCCTGGCCTCCACCGCCGATGTGCGGGACATCGCGGAATGGCGCCAGTTCCGCGACCGGTTCGTCGCGCGCGATGGCCGCGTCATCGATACCGGCAATGGCGGCGTCTCCCATTCCGAAGGCCAGGGCTTCGCGCTGCTGCTCGCCGAATGGTGCGCGGACCGCGCCAGCTTCGAACGCATCCTGTCCTGGACGCGCGACAATCTCGCCCGCCCGCGCGACAACCTCTTCGCCTGGTCCTGGCGGCCACACCAGGCCATCGCGGTGCCGGACAACAACAACGCGACCGATGGCGACATCGCCATCGCCTGGGCGCTGCAGCGCGCCGCCGCGCGCTGGTCGGTCCCGGCGTGGGAGGACATGGCCGCCGCCATCACGCAGGACATCGTCAGGCTCTGCACCCGCGACATCGCCGGACGGACGGTACTGCTGCCGGGTGCCTATGGCTTCACGCGGCCGAATGCCTGCGTGGTCAACCCCTCCTACTACATCCTGCCCGCCATCCGCTCCCTTGCGCCGCTGGTGCCGGGGGCGGAGCTGCGGCGGATCGATGCCGATGGCCGCCACATCCTCTCCGCCGGCCGCTTCGGCAATTGGCGCCTGCCGCCGGACTGGCTGCACATCGATGCCGCGACGGGCCGCATGACGCCCGCCAGCGGCTGGCCGCCGCGCTTCTCCTGGGATGCGATCCGCGTGCCGCTCTACCTCGCCTGGGCCGGGCTGAACGAGGCCGACTCGCTCCGTGCCGCGGCCGCCTTCTGGGAAGCCGCGCGGCCGGAGACGCTGCCCGCCTGGACGGACCTGCATACCGGCGCGCTATCCCCCTATCCCGGGCATGAGGGGGTGCGCGCCGTCGCCTCCCTCACCCTGTCCACGCGTCGCGCGGGGGCCGGGATCGTCCGGCCGGATTTTCCCGCCGTGTCCTCGGCGCCGGACTACTACGCGGCGGCGCTGATCATGCTGGCGCGCATGGCCTCCATGGAAGCCGGCCGGGGCGCCGCCGCGGGCGCGGTGCCGGCCGAAGGCGCCGCCTGAACGCCAGCCGCGCGGGACGCGCGGCCGGGAATGTTTCCCGGCCGGCGCGATCGGCGCTATGGTCACGCATGGGTCTTCGCCTGGGTTTCCGCGGCAGGGACGGCGGCAAGGACAGGAGCAGGGGCGCCGGTGCGGCCCGGCTGGCACTCGGCGCCTTCGCCCTGCTGGTGGCGATCCCCGCCTGGATGGCAGCCGAAGCCATCATCGACCGCGCGGAAAGGCTGGTCGCGCAGGACGCCTATCTCCGCGCCAGCGCCGCCGCCGCCGCCGTCGGCCATGTCGCATCCCATGTCGTGGACGACGCGAATTTCGCGACCATCCTCGCGCGGCGTTGGCTCACGCTCCGCGCCAGCGGCGACGACGTCGCACGGGCGGAGGCGGAGCGGATGATGCGCACCATCATCGGCCAGGCCGCCGCCGGCCGCGCCGCGCTGGCCAGCATCGTCATCGCCGGGGCGGATGGCGACGTGATCTTCCACTCCGATCCCGCCGCGCCGCCCTTCTCCGTCGCCGACCGTGCCTATTTCACCGAAGCGGAAGCCGGGTTCACGGGCCTGCGCATCAGCGCCCCCTTCTCCGGTCGCTATGTCACCCAGCCCCTCTTCGCCGCGGTGGCGCGGCTGGAGGATCCGGGCGGACGCTTCGCCGGCGTGGTCATCTCCTCCGTCAGCCCGCGCGACATTTCCGTCCGCCTCGGGCAGATGACGCCGCGGACGAACGATATCCTCGCCATCCTGCGGGAGGAGGGGGAGCTGCTCGCCCGCAGCCATGGCGTGGCCGCGTTGCTCGGCCTGATCATCCCGCTGCCGGAACCGGCGATCGCTGCGCTGCAGCGGGACGGCGCCTTCACCTTCCGACAGGCCAACCAGTTCACCGGCCGCGACCAGTTCGTCGCCGTGCAGGCCGTGGACGACACCAACCTCGTTGCCTTCGCCGCCGTCGATGCGGAAGCGGAGATGGAGGCGATGCCGCTGCTGCGCGGCGCGGCGCGCATCGCCGTCGTCGCCGTCACGCTCGGCGCGCTGCTGGCGCTGCTGTTCGGCCGGCTGGCGGTCCGCAGCATGGCATTGGCCGGCACGGCCGAGGCGCTCCGCCGGGGCCGCGAACAGGTGGAACGCCTGCATGCCGGCCTGCCCGTCGGCCTCTTCCTCCTCGATGTCGAACCCGATGGTGCGGCACGGCTGCTCTATCGCGCCGGCGGCGCGCAGGACCCGCCGGCGGAGATGCTGCAGGAAGCGCTGCGCACCACGCTGTCGGCGGAAACCGGCAGCTTCGAATGGACCGCGCCTTCCGCCTTCGCCCCCCGGCCGACGCTGGTGACGAGCCTTCACCGCCTGTCGCTCCGTGCCGATGGCGGCGGCGAGGTCGTCGGCTACACCCGCGACGTGACAGCGGAGCGGGAGGCCGCAGCCCAGGCCGATGCCGCGCGGCGGGAGTTGGACCGCACGCTGGAAGGCGCACCGATCGTCGTCTTCCGCGTGCTGATCGCGCCGAACGGGCGCGGCACCAAGACCTATGTAAGCCGTTCCATCGAACGCATGACGGGCTGGCCCTATGACCAGGTGAACGCCCCGGGCGGCCTGCGGTCCATCTTCGATCCGCCGCAGGCCGGCTTCACGGGCGACCGCACGCTGTTCGCCGGTGCCGATGAATGGTCGAAGGACCTGCGCCTGCGCTGCGCCGATGGCCGCCTGCTGGCGGTGAAGGTCACGCTGACGGTCATCGCCCGCCTGCCCGATGGCAGCGCCGATGCCGTCGGCTACATCGCCGACGTCACCGCCGAACGCGCCGCCGATGCGCGCGCCATCGCCGCCGCGCGCCTCGCCTCGTTGGGTGAGATGTCGGCCAGCCTGGCGCATGAGCTGAAGCAGCCGCTGCAGGCCATCGCGCTGGCGGCCAACAACGCCCGCACCGCCATGCGGCGCGACCGCGTGGACATGGCGGAACAACGGCTGGACCGCATCGCCGGCTATACCCAGCGCGCCGCCGCGCTGATCGAGCATCTGCGCCGCTTCGCCCGCGGCGCCGACGAACAGGCCGCGCCCCAGCCCGTGCCGCTGGCGGATGCGGTGGAAGGCGCGCTGGTGCTGACTGGCGCGGGTCTGCGGGAGGCGGGGATCGAGATCCGCTGCACGCTCGGCGATCCGCCGCCCGTGGTGCTGGGCCACCTGGTGGCGCTGGAGCAGGTGCTGGCCAACCTGCTCGCCAATGCGCGGGACGTGCTGGCGACCGCGCCCGGTGACGCACCGCGCTGGATCGCCATCACCGCCGCACCGGCCGCTGCCGGCTTCACCGCGCTGCGCGTGGCGGACAGCGGCGGCGGCCTGCCCGCGGAAGTGCTGGCCCGGCTGTTCGAGCCCTTCGTCACCACCAAGGGGCCGGACCGCGGCACCGGCCTCGGGCTTTCCATCTGCCATGGGCTCGTCGTGGCGATGGGGGGCAGCATCACGGCGGAGAACGGGCCGGATGGCGCCGTCTTCACCATCCACCTGCCGGATGCGCCCGCGCTGCCGGATGACGGCAGGCCGGCCTCCATCTCTGCCTCGGAACCCAGCAACGGTTAATTCAGGGGTCACATCCCCGGCGTCTCCTCCACCCGTGGAATGCCGTCGCCACGGCATTGCGCATGGAAGACCCAGAGCGGCCGGGAACATCCCGGCGGAGGACCGAACAGTGGCCAGGATGAACGCCGCAACGGCGCATGGAGCGCGCCCATGAGCCTGGAATCCGCGCTGCTGCGCGCCACCGCCGGAATCCGCCACACCTCCCGCCAGATGGAGGCGACCTCCCAGAACGTCGCCAATGCAGGAGTCGAAGGCTACACGCGCAAGACCGTGCGCGGCGAGCAATCCGCCGCCGGTGTGCGCAGTTCCACGCCGCAGCGCGACGTCGACCGTTCGCTGCGCACGGAAGCGCGCGGCGCGCGCGGGGAAGCGGCGGCGGCCTCGCTCCGCGCCGATGTGCTCGGCCCGCTGGCCGAATTGCAGGGCGCGCCGGCGGATGGCGCCAGCCTCGGTGGCCAGATCGGCTCGCTGCGCGACCGCTTGACCGAACTGCGTGCCAATCCGAACGACACCGCCGCGCAGGCGGAGGCGCTGGGCGTCGCCAAGGATGTCGCCGCACAGCTGAACGACCTTTCCGGCGCCATCACGCGGTCGCGGCAATCCGTGCAGGACGGGCTGCGCACGGATGTCGATACCGCCAACGCCCTGCTGCGGGATGTCGCCGCGCTGGACAAGCAGGCGCGCGCCATGCGCAGCGCCGGGCTCGACGATGCCGGGCTGCTCGACCGCCGTGATGCCGCGATCGGCCAGCTTTCCGAACTCATCGGCGTGACGCCGGCGGAGGGCCGGAACGGGGAACTGACGCTGATCCTGCAGGGTGGCGCCGTGCTGCCGCTGGAGGAGAATGGCAGCCCGCTCGGCATCGCCGATGCCGTCATCGCCCCCGGTTCCTACTACGGCGCGCCGGCGGGCACGTTGCCGGGCCTGACCTTGAACGGCATCCCGCTGTCGGACGTGCCGCGTGGCGGCCGCATCGGTGCTGGCCTCGAGCTGCGGGACGAGACGCTGCCGCGCATGACGGCGGAGCTCGACACCCTGGCCACCACCATGGCCGGGCGCCTCAGCGAACAGGGGCTGACGCTGTTCACCGACAATGACGGTTCGGCACCACCCGCCGCCGGCAGCGCGGCCGCGGTGGGCTTCGGGGGCCGCATGATCGTGAACCCCGATGTGGCGGCGAAGCCTGCGCTGCTGCGCGACGGCACCAGCGATGTCCCCGCCTTTCCGCCCAACCCGGACAACCAGGCGGGCTACACGAAGCTGCTCGACCGCGTGCTGGACTACGCCTTCGGCAACCAGCGCGCCGCGGGCGTGCCGCATGCGGCGATCCCCGGCACCGGCCTTGGCCCGGATGGCACGCTCACCGCCTCCTTCTCGCCGCCCCGCGCGCTGCTCGACTACGCCGCGGCGCTGACCTCCGCCCATGCCAAGGAAGCAAGCGACGCGGCGGCGGAGGAGATGACCACCGCCAGCCTCTCCACCCAGATCAACGCCCTGGTGCAGAAGCGGGAAGGCGTCGATGTGGATGCCGAGATGGCGTCGATGGTGACGCTGCAGAATGCCTATACCGCCAATGCGCGCGTGATCTCCGCGATCCAGTCCATGTGGGACGCGCTCATGGGCATGGTCCGCTAGAAGGAATCCGGCCATGACGATCTCGGGCTTCGCCGCCGTGGACCGCGCCACGGAAGCCGCCAGCCAGCTGCGCGTGCGGCTCGCGGAACAGACGCGCCAGACCTCCAGCGGCCAGCGCGCCGCGACCTATGCCGGGCTCGGCGGCGATGCGCGCCGCGCGATCGACCTGCGCACGGAAGTCGCGCGGCATGAATCGCTCACCCGCGCGGCGGAACGCGGGGAGGCCCGCGCCGCCGTCACGCAATCCGCGCTGTCGCGCATCACCAAGATCAGCACCGACATGGTCGCGACCGCCACCGCGCTGCTCAGCGGCGGCGCCACGCAGGTCAGCGCCGCCGCGATCGGCGCCCGGTCCGCGCTGCGCGAGGTGACCGGCATGATCAACGAACGCTACCAGGGGGAGAGCCTGTTCGGCGGCGCCGACCTGGATGGCACGCCCATCCCCGGCGCGATCGAGGACAGCCCGCTCTTCGCCGCCATCCGCGACGCGATGAAGGGCATGGCGCAGGGCGGTGGCGCGGCGTTGCGCGGCACGCTGCGCGACCTCGGCGCCAGCAACGACCCCGCCATCACGCCCTTCTCCGCCTATGCGACGGCGGCGCAGAACGGGGAGGTGGAGGACAGCCTGACCTCCGTACCGGTCAGCGAGGGCGGCGCCGTGCAGATCGGCCTCTATCCCAACCGCAATGCCGGCGCGATGCCGTCGAAGGATGCGGACAGCACGGGATCCTGGGCGCGGGACCTGATCTACGGCCTGACGGTCATCGCCAATCTCGACCAGCTCGGCGTCACCGATGGCGCGGACTACCAGCAGGTGGTGACGGGTGCGCTGGGCGCGCTGCGCGCCGGCCTTTCGGGCGTGAGCGACGAGGCCGCGGGCCTCGGCACCGCGGAACAGCGCTTGGCCGATTCCCGGCTGCGGCACAGCGAACTCGCGACGCAGCTGGAGGGGCAGCTCTCCGAGATCGAGGGCGTGGACCTGGCGGAAGCGATCAGCCGCGCCCAGGCGACGCAGGCGCAGCTGGAGGCCAGCTACCGGTCGCTCGCCATGCTCTCCGGCCTGTCGCTGACCAAGTTCCTGAGCTGACGCGAAGCGCCAGCGCCGGGCGACCGACGCCGCGCCATCCCGGAAGGGGTGGCGCGGTTTTTTGTTGTCTGGGTCAGGAGAGTCGGGGAAGGCGCTGCCTTCCCCAAACCCCATCCGCCAGGGGGGAGACCCCCCTGGACCATCGTCAATTCACGGGTTCCAAGGGCCCGCTGGCCCTTGGCCGGGGGTGCAGGGGGGCGGAGCCCCCTTGCATAAACGCTCGGTGCAGGGGTGAGGGGAGGGCAACGCCCTCCCTGCGGGGCCGCTCAGAACAGCCGCCGGTTCCCGATGCCGCCCAGCCCCACTTCCGCCACCACATGCGGTGCCCGCGCGGCCACCACCTGCACCAGCGGCGCCGGCGCGGCACTCGGTGCCGGGTTGGGCGCTTGGCTCGGCAGATTCTGCCCACGCCCGGCGACGGGGATCGGCGCGGCCCGATAGGCATCCAGCGCCCCCCGCGGCGGCGGCGCCACCGCCGCCAGCGCCATGCCGCCCGGCGCGGGCGGCGCCGCGGCCAGGCGCGGCAGCGCGGCCGGCTCCGGCGTCGGCGACCGGCGTTCATTCGCCATCACTGCCGCCAGGCGGGCGCGGTAGCGCTCCGCGAATTCCGGCGTCTGCGAATGGTAGTGGCCGGAGGCCACCGTCCAGTCGCCCGCCCGCTGCTGCAGGCTCGTCAGGAAGCGCGCGGCGTAGCGCGCGCTGGCCTGCGGGTCGAAGGCCTCCTCCAGGCTCGCGAAGGCATTGGGGTGGTGGCGCAGGTTGATCTGCATGCAGCCCACATCGATGGACCGCACGCCGGAGGCCTGCAGCGCCCGCACCGCTTCCACCGCCGCCTCGCGCGATGGGAAGAAACTGCCGCGTCCCTCCGCATTGATGGTCCAGGGCCAGGGGTCGAAGGCGCCGGTCTGGGGATCGCGCCGGCCGCTTTCCACGCGCCCGATGCCCAGCAGCAGCCGGTCGGGGATGCTGAACTCGGCCTCCGCGGCCGTGATGGCCGCGCGGCACAGCGCGACCTGCGCGCGCGCGGGCGCACCCAGGATGGACAGCGACAGCAGCAGCAGGAAAGCCAGGATGCGGTTCATGCGCCGCGCGTCGCAACGCCTGTGCCAGCAGCGCTACCAAATCTGAACGACGACGATCTTCGCGACAGCGCGCGCAGCCGCGATCACGAAACCGTGCGCAGCGTCTGGCGCTGCCGCGGCCCCGGCCCACGCCGGGCGCATTGTTCACACCGCAGAAATCGACGGCGCGCAAATGGGCAGTCGCGAAACCCAGAAGGGGTGCCCTTGCCCATGTTGCGCGTCGCCACCGCCGCTTCCCCGTCGCTGCCGCCCGCGGCATCGCGGCTGCGCGCGCTGCGGGGCGATTTCGGCGCGCTGCTCGGCAGCAGCGAAGCCGGTAGCGGCATCATGGCCGGCGGCGGTGCGCAGGCGGCCGCCGGCCTCTTCGCCATCCAGGGCATTGCGGACCAGCCGCAGGATCCACCGCCACGCCGGCGCCACGCCTCGCCCCAGGATGCCGCGCAGCAGGGCCTCGCCTTGCTCCGGACCGTGCAGCGCCAGCTGCTGTCCAACGAACCCCCCTCGCTGGAGGTGCTCGAAGCCGCCGCGGCGGAAGCCGATTCCCTCGCCGCCGAAGGGGCGGAAGCGCATCGAATCTGTGCCCCCGTGGCACTGCGCCTGCGCATCGAGATCGCCAAGCGGCTGCCGCCCGACGGCGCCGCCGCCGGCCGCGCGTGAGGCGCGGTGGACATGTCCTTTTTCAGCGACGCCGCGGCGTCGCGCACTCCCCCTGCGAAAATCGCGAGGCAAAGACCGATGAGAATCCTGCTCGGCGCCACGGCCGATGATCAAGCGCCTCTCCGCCGGGCGCTGACCGGTGCCGGCCGTTTCGTCGAACAGGCCCCGGATTTCGACGGCATCGGTGCCACCACCGCGGCCAGCGGCCCCTTCGATGCCGTGGTGCTCAGCGTGGACGATCTCAGGCGGGAAGCGCTGCCCGTGCTGCGCGACATCCGCCGCCAGGGCGTGCAGGCACCGATCCTCGTCATCGCCGGTGCCGTCAGCCCCGCGGAGGAAGCGGCCGCGCTGAACCATGGCGCCGATGACCTGGTGGCGCGCCCCGTCGCCAATCCCGTCGTGGTCGCACGCGTGCAGGCCATGGTCCGTCGCACCGCCGCCCATGCGCCGACGCTGCTGGTCTGCGGCAATGTCGCGCTGGACCGCGACCGACAGGCCGTCTCCGTCGATGGCCGCCCCGTGAACATCACGAGCCGGGAGTTCGAGGTGCTGGAGACGCTGCTGCTCCGCCGCTCCGCCCTGCTGAGCAAGGAGCGCTTCATGAGCCGCCTCTATGGCGACGAGGAAGGCCCCGACCAGCGCATCATCGACGTCTTTGTCTGCAAGCTGCGCCGCAAGCTGGCCGCCGCCGGCGCGGCGGAGATCGTGCGCACCGTCTGGGGCCTCGGCTATGTGGCGGAGGATCCGGGCCCCGCCGCCGTCGCCGCCGCGCGCGCCCGCTATGCCGCCGGCCAGCCTCGTGCCCGCCGCGCGCACCTCGTCCCCGCCGCCGGCTTCGTCCCGGCCGGCGCCTGACGATCGCGGCGCAGGAGGCACCCCATGGCGAAGCCGGGCGGCAAGGGCAATCTGGCCCCGATCGTCGTCAAGCGGATCGAGGAAGGCGAACACGGCCATCACGGCGGCGCGTGGAAGATCGCCTATGCAGACTTCGTCACGGCGATGATGGCCTTCTTCCTGCTGATGTGGCTGGTCAACGCCACGACGGAAGCGCAGCGCCGTGGCATCGCCGACTATTTCGCGCAGCCCAACGACCTGGCGCGCGGGCCGAGCGGTTCCGGCCAGCCCTTCGGCGGCCGCAGCCTCTACAGCGACGGCCCCCTCATCTCCGATGCGCCGCTGGTGCCGATGATGCGCACCGCCCAGCCCGGCCTGGATTCGGAGGAGGAGGAGGAAGGCCCGGAGATCCGCCTGCCCCGCCCCTCCGCCCGCCAGCAGACGCCCCCCGCCCAGGCGGTGCCGGAGGGCGACGCCATGGCTGATGCGGCACGCCGCGCGGGCGAGCTGGAAGCGGCGCTTCGCGGGTCCGACAATGCCGCCCGTCGCGGCTCCGTGGACAACGAAGCGCTCCGCCGTGCTGCCGAAGCCGCGCGCCAGGAATTGCTGACCCGCGCGGCGGAGGAGATCCGCCAGGCCGTCCGCAACGATCCCGCCCTCGCCTCGCTCGGCCGGCAGCTGATCGTGGAGGAGGTGGCGGAGGGTCTGCGCATCCAGCTGGTGGATGCCGAGGGGCAGCCGGTGTTCGAGACCGGCCGCGCCGCGCCCAATGAGCGCGGCCGTGCCCTGCTGCTGCGCGTGGCGCAGGTGCTGGCCCGCCTGCCGCATCCCATCGAGGTCACCGGCCACACCGATGCCGCGCCCTTCCGGGGTGGTGGGGAGCGGTCCAACTGGGACCTTTCCGCCGAACGCGCCAATGCCACGCGCCGCCTGTTGGTCGATGCCGGCGTGACGGACCGGCGGATGCGCAGCGTGAGCGGCCGCGCCGAACGTGAACTCCTTGTCCCCGCCAACCCGCTTGATGCCGCGAACCGACGCGTCGCGGTGCTGATGCTGCTGCCAGCCCAAGGAGGGACTGCGCCATGATCCTGATCGGCGGCTTCGCCATTCTGCTGGCCTGCGTCTTCGGCGGCTACATCATCGCCGGCGGCCATATGGGCCCGATCCTGCACGCCCTGCCCTTCGAGATGCTGATCATCGGCGGCGCCGCCGTCGGCAGCTTCCTGATGTCCAACTCCATGTCGGACGTGAAGCACACGCTGGGCGGCATCGGGAAGGCGATGAAGGGCAGCAAGTACACGCCGCAGGACTACCTCGACCTCGGCGTGCTGCTGCACAAGCTGCTGAAGGTCGCGCAGTCCAAGGGCGCCGCGGGGCTGGAGCCGCATATCGAGAAGCCGGAGGAAAGCGCCATCTTCCAGGCCTATCCCCGCATCGCCAATGACCACCACGCGACGCCGCTGATCTGCGACTACCTGCGCATGGTCGGCATGAATGCCGACGATCCGCACCAGATCGAGGACATCATGGCGAGCGAGCTGAAGAAGGTGAAGAACGAGGAGCTGCACGCCGCCCATGCCCTGCAGAACATGGCGGATGCGCTGCCGGCGCTCGGCATCGTCGCGGCCGTGCTCGGCGTCATCAAGACCATGGGCTCGATCGACAAGCCGCCGGCGGTGCTGGGCGCCATGATCGGCTCCGCGCTGGTCGGCACCTTCCTCGGCGTGCTCCTCGCCTATGGCCTGGTCGGCCCCATCGCGGTGCGCCTCAAGGGCGTGGTGGAGGAGGATGCGCGCTTCCTCGAGGTGATCCGCGCCGTGCTGGTCGCGCACCTCCATGGCAATGCGCCGCAGGTGGCGATCGAGGTCGGCCGCAAGACCATCCCGACCGGCCTGATGCCGAACTTCGCCGCGATGGAAACCGCGCTGCAGGAGGCGAAGTAGCACCCCTCTTCCGCCCGCGCCCCGGCCCGTCGATGATGCCCCCGCACAGATCGGGGGAAAGGCGGGCATGGGTGGCATGGCGGAGGAAGCCTGGGCGCTGGGCTTCGGCGACCTGTCCGTGGAGGAAGGCTTCGCGCTGCGGGAGGGCACGGATTGGCGCCACTTCCCGGCGCCGAGCCCGGACCGCTATGCCGGCCTGCTTTCCATCGCTGACCTCGACGCCTTCCTGGCCACGGATGCCGCGCGGCGCCCCCGCATCTCCATGGCCGATGGCAGCCGCCAGGGCAGCGCGGCGGTGCCGGAGGAGGAGTATGCCGGCCCCGACGGCACCGCCGACCTGCCCCGCCTGTTCCAGGCCTTCGACCGCGGCGCGACGCTCGTCGTCTCCCAGTTCCATGAGCTGCACCCTAGGCTCGCGCGCTTCTGCCGCGGGCTGGAACAGGTCTTCCTGCACGGGGTCCAGGCCAACATCTACCTGACGCCACCCGGCGCCCAGGGCTTCCGCATGCATTACGACACGCATGACGTGCTGGTCCTGCAGGTCGTGGGCGAGAAGAACTGGCGCATCTGGCCCGGCCAGCCCTTCCCCGCGCCCACGCGCCGCACACCTTGGGTCGGCGGCGTGGAGCCGCTGGCGGAGGCGGTGGAGCTGACGCTGCGGCCGGGCGATGCGCTCTACGTGCCCCGCGGCGTGCTGCATGACGCGGCGGCGCAGGACGGCACCGCGCCGTCCCTGCATGTCACCGTGGGCTTCATGGAACCCTCCTTCGCCAGCGTGCTGCGCATGGCGGTGGACTTGCTGGAGGAGGCGGAGCCGGGCCTCCGCGCCGCCTTCCCCACCTGGCGCCTGGCCGATGGCCCGGGCGCGCTGGCGCCCCTCGCGCGGCCGCTGGCGGCCATGCTGGCGGAGCCCGCCGCGCTGGAACGCACTGCGCTGGCGCTGCTGGACCGGCTGGCGACGGACCGCGCGCCGATGCTGGGCCGCGGCCTCTTCCCCCGCCTGCCCGGGGGCGGCACGCGGCTGCGCCTGGCAGGCGGGGTGCTGCACGCCCTGATCCCGGATGAGGAAACCGGCGGCGCCTGGCTGCGCTGGGCCGGGGACCCGCTGGCGCTGTCGCCGCAGGAAGCCGGATGGATCGGCGCCCTGGCGGAAGGCGCCACGCCGGATGCGCTGGGCGAGGGCGGGCTCGATTTCTGCCGCCGCCTCACGCGGCTGGGGCTGCTGGAGGAGGATGCGTGATGCGGATCATCGGTCTCTGCGGCAGCCTCCGCGCCGCCTCCACCAACGCCGCCCTGCTGCGCGCCGCGGCCACGATGCTGCCGGAGGGCGCGGTGCTGGAGGTGGCCGGGATCGGCGACCTGCCCCTGATGAACGAGGATCTGGAGAAGCCCGCCTGGCCGGAGCCGGTGCAGCGCCTGCGCCGCCATCTCTGGACGGCCGAGGCCCTGCTGATCGCCTGCCCCGAATACAATGCCGGCATCCCCGCGCCGCTGAAGAACGCCATCGACTGGGCCTCGCGCGCGGAGGGCATCGGCGGCGTGACGGCACCAGCGGGGGAGGCGCGGAAGACCCCGCTGGCAGACCTGCCCGTCGGCATCATCGGCACCTCGCCCGGCATGCTCGGCACCGCGCGTGCGCAGCAGCATCTGCGCATGTCCCTGCAATCCACCGGCGCCCGCGTCATGCCCGGGCCGGAGGCCTTCGTGGGCAGCGCGCGCGGCAAGTTCGATGCGGCGGGTGAGCTGACGGACGAACCGAGCCGCGCCGCCATCGGCCGCGTGGTGGCGGGGCTGGTCGCCTGGGCGGAGCGGGTGCGGGACTAGCCCCCCCGCCGCAGCCCTTCCTGCTCCATGAAGGTCGGGTCGTTGAAGTCGAACAGCTTGTTGTCGAGCCGGACGCCCGTCTCGACCTCGTAGAGCGTGACGCGCGTCTCCCGCCCCTGCGCGTCCAGCACCGTCCATTGCCGCAACTCCATCGGCTGTTCCTGGAAGGCCAGCACCAAGCGGCCCTCCTGCGGCGCGCCGGTGCGATGGATCGCCACCCGCAGGAAGCCGCCCGAGCGCTCCGTCCCCGTCACGGTGATGTCGCCGGACAGCCGGATCTCGGACCGCAGCAGCAGGCCGAGCGGCGTGGATGACGCCGGCACGGTGCTGGGCTGCCGCAACTCCCGGTCATACATCATCACCTGCCCGCCGGAGGCCACCAGCAGCATCGGCTCCGGCGGGTTGTAGTCGAAGCGCATGCGCCCGGGCCGGCTGATCAGTGCCGTCCCCTCGGCGGAGGCGCCATTCTGCGCCACCTGCAGGAAGCGCGCCTTCAGCGTGCGCAGCCCATTCAGGTAAGCCTCCACCCGCGCCAGCGCCGCGCGGTCGATGCTGGCGGCCGGCGGCGGCGGTGCGGCGGGCCGGGACGGCTGCGCCAGCGCGGGCGTGCTGAACAGGGCGGCGGCGGCGATCAGGGTGCGTCGTTGCATGGCTGGCAGATGGCCCATCCCGGGCGCTGCGGAAAGACCTCCCGGGATTTACCCGTCGTCAACCCTCGGTGCGCTTTATTGGGCCCACGCGAACCGGGCCAGAACGGCCGGCACCCCCCGAGGAACGGGATCCCCACCACGATCCCGGTCACGGAGCTTCCCATGCCCTTCGATTTCGCCCCCTCTTCCTTCGCCGCCACGACCCTGCTGCCGATCGATGCCGGCACCATCCACGGTGTGCCGCGGCATGAGCTGGTCGCGCATGCGATGGAACAGATCGCCCCCGCGCTCCGCAGCCAGGTGGCGGAGATGGAGGTGACCGCCGGCGGGCAGTTCTTCCACATGGGCATGGTGTTCGACCAGGTCGCCTGGCGCGCCGTCTGGCGCCGCCCCGGCCTGCCCGTCGCCTCCGGCAGCTTTCCCGTGTGGAACGGCGCCCTGGTTTGACGGGACGCGAGCACCACCCGTAGCGTCCCCCTCGCCCGCGACCGGCGGGCGAATGGGAGACGCCTGACCATGTTCGATGCCCCGCAGACGCGCGACGCGCGCATCGCCGGCGCCGCCGCCCTGCTGGCGGATATCCGCCGCGGCCGGCGCGAGAAGCCCGAAGGCCTCCCCGCCGAACTCCGCCCGGCCGACCAGGCGGAAGCCGAGGCCGTGCAGATCGCCACCTACGCCGCGCTGGGCTGGTCGATCGCCGGCTGGAAGGTGGGGCGCGCCAATGCCCATGTCTTCGCCGCCCCCCTGCCCGATGCCGCCGTCGCGCCCGTCTCCGACAAGCCGATCCGCCTGCCGCTGCATAGCGGGATGGAACTGGAAGTGGCGCTGCGGCTGACCCGTGCGCTGACCAGCGCCGAGCTCGCCACCCTCACCCCCGCCGCGCTGCCGGAAATGGCGGAGATGGTGATGCTCTTCGAACTGGTGGAGACACGCTACGCGCCCGGCGCGAAGCCCTCCGACCTCGAGAAGATCGCCGACATCGTCTCCAACGGCAGCTGCGTCGTCGGCCCCTCGGTGGGCCCCTGGAGCTGGGCGGATGTCGAGAATGCCGCGATGCGCCTCACCGTCGATGGCATCGAGGTCGCGAAGCATGAAGGCCCGCACCGTGCCATGCCGATCGCCCCCCTCATCGAGGCCTGGCGCGACCGCTGCCTCGCCATCGGCCATGAACCGAAGGCAGGGGAGGTCGTCACCCTCGGCAGCCTGACCGGCCTTCTCCCCGTGCCCGCCGCAGGCGGCGTGCTGCATGGCGAATTCGCGGGCCGCGGCACGCTGACCATCACGGTGGCGCCGCTCGGTGCCTGATACGGGCGCCTGAAACGCTAACCGGGCGTCAAGCCTCCCCGCGCTATCCCGCAAGGCCGGCAACAGGCCGGCTGAGCGGGAGAGGCCCATGACGCGCGCATACCAGCAGGACCGATCGGGCCGGGCGGCAGGCTGACCGCGGGCAGCACCGATGGCCCCCGCCCTCACGGCGATCCGCTGCGTCTTCCTCGTCGCCATGCATCACGGGCTGCGCCTGCGGCCGGACCAGCTGCCGGCGGTCGCGGAAGGCGACATGCTGCGCCCCGTGCTGCGCGCGCTGAAGGCGGCGGGGCTGAAGACGCGCGCGCTGCGGGGCTGCGGCTGGGACAAGGCCTCGGCGCTCGGCACCGCCTATCCCGCCATGCTGCAACGGCGCGACGGCAGCTGGGCCATCCTGATCCAGACCGTGCCGGGGCCGGAGGGCACGGGCATGGCCGCCGTGCTGGACCCGGCGGCGGAACATCTCGGCGTCCAGCTCGTCCCCCCCGACCGCTTCCTGGCGGAATGGGGTGGCACGCTGCTGCTGGTGAAGCGCGAGCATCGCCTGACCGAGGAAGACCAGCCCTTCGGCTTCCGCTGGTTCCTGCCGGAGATCATCCGCCACCGTCGCCTCTTCGCCGGCGTCGCCGTCGCCGCCATCGTCGCCAACCTCATCAGCTTCGCCACACCGCTGCTGATGCAGGTGCTGATCGACAAGGTCATCACCCACCAGGCCTATCAGACGCTGGTCGCGGTGGTCGCCGTGTTCCTGCTGCTGACGGTCTTCGACAGCGCCTTCAGCTACCTCCGCCAGCAATTGATGCTGCTGGCCAGCAACAAGATCGACGCGAAGCTCAACTCCCGCACCTTCCGCCACCTGATGGGCCTGCCGCTGCACTTCTTCGAATCACACGCGGCCGGCGTGCTGGTGCGGCACATGCAGCAGACGGAGAAGACCCGCCACTTCCTCACGGGACGGCTGTTCCAGGTGATGCTGGACGCGCTGCTGCTGCCGGTGCTGCTCGTGTTCCTCGCGCTCTACAGCGGCGTGCTGACGGCGGTGGTGCTCGGCTTCTCCCTCGCGATTGCCGCCGTCATCGGCGCGCTGGTCCCGGCCTTCCGCCGGCGGCTCGATGCCCTCTACCAGCAGGAAGGCGCGCGCCAGGCCTATCTGGTGGAAACGCTGCACAACATGCGCGCGGTGAAGTCGCTGGTGCTGGAACCGGCGCGCCAGAAGGTGTGGGACGACCGCATCGCGGGTGCGGCGCGTCAGCACGCCGCGGTCGGCCGCATCTCGGCGGCCGGCAATGTCATCACCACCACGCTCGAGAAGCTGATGCAGATCGGCGTGCTCGCCATCGGCGCGCTGCTGGTCTTCGACGGATCACTGACGATCGGCGCTCTGGTCGCCTTCACCATGCTGTCCAACCGCGTCACCGGCCCGCTGGTGCAGATCGTGGCGCTGATCAACGAATACCAGGAAGCCGCGCTGTCCATCGCCATGCTCGGCACGGTGATGAACACGCCGCCCGAACGCGGCGCGCATGACCGCACCGCGCGCCCCACCATCACCGGCGCGCTGCGGTTCGAGAATGTGGTCTTCCGCTATCCCGGCGCCGCGACCCCCGCGCTGGACCGCGTGACTTTCGCGGTCGGCGAGGGCCAGGCCATCGGCGTCGTCGGCCGCTCCGGTTCCGGCAAGACCACCGTGACGCGGCTTATCCAGGCCATCCATGCGCCGCAGGATGGGATGATCCAGCTCGACGGCGTCGATATCCGCCACATCGACCTCGACCATCTCCGGCGTTCCATCGGCATCGTGCTGCAGGACAACCTGCTGTTCCGCGGCACCATCCGGGACAACATCGCCGCCGGCCGCCCTGACGCCACCCTCGATGAGATCATCGAGGTCGCGCGCCTGGCGGGCGCGGAGGAATTCATCCAGCGCCTGCCGCTCTCCTACGACACGATGGTGGAGGAAGGCGCCACCAACTTCTCCGGCGGCCAGCGCCAGCGCATCGCCATCGCCCGCGCCCTGCTGACCCGCCCGCGCCTGCTGATCTTCGATGAGGCGACCAGCGCCCTCGATCCGGACAGCGAGGCGATCATCCAGCGCAACCTGGCGGAGATCGGCCGCGGCCGGACGATGATCATCGTCTCCCACCGCCTGTCATCGCTGGTGCAGGCGGATGCGATCCTGGTGCTGGACCAGGGGAAGCTGATCGACTGCGCGCCGCACGCCGTCCTGCTGGAACGTTGCGACATCTACAGGCACCTATGGCAGCAGCAGACACAGCACCTGCGCTAGCCCCGGCGCCCGTCGCCGCACCCGCCCTGCCCCGGCTTGGCGGGGCGCGCGCGCGCGCAAGAAAGCCGCCGCGCCTGGCGCCGGAAGCGATCGAATTCCAGGATGAGCTGGACCGGCTGATCGAGGAGCCGCCGCCACCCTCCCTGCGCTTCTGGCCCTGGGTGCTGGCAACGCTGCTGGCGGCGCTCGTCACGCTCGCCAGCGTCGCGCAGGTGGATGTCGTCGTCACCGGCAGCGGGCGGCTCGCCGCGGATGCGCCGCCGCTGGTGGTGCAGCCGATGGAACGCGCCGTCATCCAGGAAATCCGCGTCCGCCCCGGCCAGGTGGTGGTGCAGGGCCAGATCCTGGCGCTGATGGACCCGACCTTCGCGGAAGCCGATCGCCTGTCGCTGGTGGCGCAGCGCCGCAGCCTCTCCGCCCAGCTGGAACGCATCGAATCCGAACTGGCCGGCGTGCCCGCGCCGATGCCGCTGACCGCCGATGGCACGCTGCAATCCCTGCTGCTGGCGCAACGCGCCTCGCTCTATGCCGCGCGCATGGCGGGCTATGCCGCGGATATCCGCGCGCTCGAATCCTCCATCGCCGCGCTGCGCGATGGCGATTCCATCCGCGCCGAGCAGACCGCCATCGCGGCGGAAGTCGAATCCATGCGCGGCCGCCTGCTGGCCAGCCAGGTCGGCTCCCGCCTCAACGCCCTGGCCGCGCGGTCGGAAAGGCTGCGCGCCGAACAGGATCAGCGCCAGGCCCGCCACCGGGCGGAGGAACTGACGGGCGTGCTCGCCGCCAAGCAGGCGGAGCGTGACGCCTTCCGCGACGACTGGCGGCGTCAGCTGCTGGAGGAAGTGGTGCGCCTGCGCGGCGAGTTGCAGCGCACCGAGGACCAGCTCTCCAAGGCCGAGCGCCTGGCGGCGATGAGTGTGCTGGTCGCGCCGGCGGATGGCGTGGTGCTGGACATCGCCCGCCGCTCCGCCGGATCCGTGCTGCGGGAGGCCGAGGCGCTGGTCACGCTGGTGCCCCTCAACGCGCCGCTCGTGGCGGAGATCACGCTGCGCTCCAGCGACATCGGCCGCCTGCGGGGCGAGGATCCCGCGGTGGTGAAGGTCGATGCCTTCCCCTTCCAGCGCCACGGCGCGCTGCAGGGCCGGCTTCAGAGCCTGGCCCCCGATTCCCAGCCGCGGGAAGGCGAGGCGCCGGGCCCGCCCGTGCACCGCGCCCGCATCACCTTCGACACGCCAAGCCTGCCCGACGCACCGCCGGGATCGCGCCTGATCCCCGGCATGACCGTGACGGCGGAAATCCAGGTCGGTGCCCGCCGCATCATCACCTTCTTCATCGAACCGCTGCTGCGCGGCCTGCAGGAAAGCATCCGCGAGCCGTGACCCCTTTTCCCCAGGATGGAGACTCCCCCGTGCCCCACGAAGACGGCTTCATCTACGGGTCGGATGCCAATCCGGACCTGCTGTCCCGCATCCCGCGCGATGCCGCGACGATCCTCGACATCGGCTGCGGCGCCGGCGCGCTCGGTGGCGCCTTCCGGCGGATCAACCCGAGGACGCGCGTGATCGGCATCGAACCCGACCCCGCCCTCGCCGCCCGCGCCCGCACCCATCTGGACGAGGTCCTGTCGCTCGACATCGAGACCACGCGCCCGCCGATCGAGGACGGGTCGCTGGATGCGATGATCTTCGGCGACGTGCTGGAGCATCTGCGCGACCCCTGGGCGGTGCTGAAACGCGATGCCTCGCTGCTGGCGGACCAGGGCGTGCTGCTGGTCTGCATCCCCAACCTGGAACACTGGTCCTTCGCCGCGCGGCTGCTGGCCGGCGCCTGGACCTACGAGGACCACGGCCTCTATGACCGCACGCATCTCCGCTGGTTCACGCCACGCATGATGCAGCAGGCGCTGGTCGAAGCGGGCCTGGTGCCGATCGAGGTCGCACCCCGCATCTTCCTGCCCGAACAGGCGGAAGCCTTCGCGGCTGCCATGGCGCCGGCGCTGAAGACGCTCGGCATCGACCAGGCCGGATGGCTCGATCGCAGCAGACCGCTGCAATATGTCTGGCGCGCCACGCGCCGGCCGCCGAAGACCATGATCGTCGGCGCGCGCACCCTGGCCGATCCCGTCGCCGCCATGGCGGAAGTGCGCGTCCTGCAACCGCTGCGGGACATCGCGACGGCACCCGGCATCGGAACCATCGCCTCCGCCGACCTGCCGATGCCGCCGGGCGGACGCGAGATGGATCGGGTGATGATCCTGCAACGGCTCTTCCTGCGGCCAGGCACTGAATCCCTGGGCTACATCCAGGGCCTGCGCGGCAGCGGCGCCGTCATCGTGCAGGAATTCGACGACGATCCCGAACGCTGGCCCGAGATCGCGGCCGCGGATGACATGACCTTCCGCGCCGTCCACGCCGTGCAGACCTCCACGCCGCGCCTCGCACGGCTCCTGCGGCAATGGAACCAGGAAGTGGAGGTCTTCCCCAACAGCATCGAGACGCTGCCCGTCCCGCGCAACTTCCGGGAGCCCGGCCAGCTGACGATCTTCTTCGGCGCGCTCAACCGCGAAGCCGACATCGCGCCCTTCCTGCCCGTGCTCGACCAGGCGATGGCGGAAGCCGAGGGGCGGCTGCGCATCGAGGTGGTGCATGACCGCGCCAGCTTCGACGCGCTGGCGACGCCCCACAAGCGCTTCACACCCTCCTGCGACTACGCGACCTATCGCGGCATCATGGCAGGCTGCGAACTCGCCTTCCTGCCGCTGGCACGCACGCGCTTCAACAGCATGAAGTCCGACATCAAGGCGGTGGAGGCGGCGTCGCATCGCCTCTGCTGCCTCGCCAGCCCCACGGTCTATGAGGACAGCATCCGGGACGGCGAGACCGGCGTGATCCTGCCCGACCCGGCCGCGCTGCTGGCCACGCTGCGCGGCTTCATCGCCAATCCCGACGCCGCGCGCACCATCGCGGAAACGGCGCATGGCTGGGTGCGCGATGAAAGGATGGCGGCCTACCAGATGCGGCGACGGATCGACTGGTACCGGTCGCTGTGCGATCGGCGCGGAGCGCTGGATGCGGCGCTGGAGGCGCGTCTGGCCAGCCTGGCACAGGCGGCCTGAAGGGGGAGCGCCGCTCCCCCTTCACCCCCTCGCCAGGGTCCAACCGGACCCTGGACCGGGATCAGCCGCGTTTCAGCACGCCGCGCAGGCTGGCTTCCAGCCGCGCGGTGAAGGCGGCGGTGTCGCCGAGCGTGCGCATCCAGGCATCACCGGCCAGCGCGGCCTTCGCGCGGGCATGCAGGGCAGGCTGCGTCGCCAGCGCTACCGCGCGCGCGATGTAGTCCGTGCGGCTGGTGGTGATCCCCTCCGGCAATCCGATCGCCGCCAGCAGGCTGCCCGCCATGCGCGATGCGAAAGCCTGGCCCGACAGCGTCAGGATCGGCAACCCCATGCGCAGCGCATCGCTCGCGACCGTGCCGGCATTGTAGGGCGTGGTGTCGAGGAACAGGTCACCCAGCGCCAGCCGCGCGCGATACCGTGCCGGATCGACACGCGCGGCGAAGATCAGGTGCTCCTCCGCGACGCCCGCCGCCGCCGCCCGCGCCAGCAGGTTCCGCTTCCCCGGAGGATTGTCGTCCACCAGCCACAGCACGCTGCGCGGCACCTGGCGCAGGATCTCCATCCAGGCGCCCCACATCTCCTCCGTGATCTTGTAGTAGTGGGAGAAGTTGCAGAAGACGAAGGCATCCTCCGGCAGACCCTCCTCCGCGCGCGATACCGGCGGCAGAGCGATGGGCTGCGCGTCATTCGCCTGGTACAGCCCCGGCAGCGCCAGCGGCGCGGGCGCGTAGAGCGGCGCCGTCTCGGCCGGAATGGTGCAGGCATCGGCGATCAGCCAGTCCAGCTCCGGCACCGGCACCGGCCCGATATAGCCGAGCCAGGTCGCCATCACCGGCGCCGGCTTCCAGCGCAGCGCGCCCAGCCGCGCCCCGCGCGTCAGCCCGTTGAGGTCGATCAGGATGTCGATCTCATCCGCCCGGATGCGCCGCGCCACATCCTCCTCGCTCAAGGCACCGACGGGCACGTGATGGTCCAGCGCGGCAATGACGCGCGCGCGGATGTCGCTGCCATCCTCGGGCGAGGAGCAGTAGCCGAAGACCTCGAACTGCGTGCGGTCATGCCGTTCCAGCACCTCCGCGATCAGGAAGCTCATGGCGTGCCGGCAGAAGTCGGAGGAGAGGTAGCCGAGCCGGATGCGGCCGTGTCGGTAGCCCTGCTCCGGCGCAAGCCGCGCCGGCGCCGCCGGCACCTTGCGCGCGATCCAGCCCGCGGCGATGCGGCGCTGCAGATCCACATCGTCGAACAGCGCCAGCGCACCGAGCGGCCCTGCATTCAGGCACAACTCTTCGAGCCCCAGTCCAGGAATCCCCGGCTCCAGGATCGGCCAGGCGCAGATGCGCTGCCGCAGATGCGTGAAGTGCTGCAGCACGTCGGGCTGGTGCGGATCGATCAGCAGGCTCGATCGCAACGCCGCGACCGCCTCCTCCAGCGCGCCGCGCAACTCCAGCAACCGGCCGCGATGGTTCAGCAGCGTGATGCGCGAATCATCGGGTTGCAGCGCCTGCTGCCACGCCGCCAGCGCAGCATCCGGCTGGCCGCTCGCTTCCAGCGCCAGGCCGAGATTGACCGCCGCCTGGTACAGGTCCGGCTTCAGCAGCAGCGCGTTGCGATAGGCCGTGATGGCATTGCCATGGTCGCCCGCCTGGGCGAATTCGACGCCGAGGTTGAACCACGCCGCGAAGCCCTGCGCCGCGCCGGCATTCGCGCCAAGCCAGGCGCGGTAGCCCGCGATGGCGATGTCCCGTCGCCCGCGCGCCACCGCCGCCTCCGCCCGCGGCAGCACCGCTTCCAGGCCGAGCCCGGCGAAGCGCGGCTCCTCGATCGGTGCCTCCGGCCCGGCGAAGAAGTCATCGAGCCAGGCGGGATGGGTGCTGTCCAGCATGGCGCTACGCGACCTCCGCCTGGTGGTTTCCGCCCGGCCACAGCCGCCGGTCCGGCGCCAGCGGGCTGAAGGCATCCCGCCGCGCCAGCGCCTTCCGCCACCGCGCCATCATCGTGGGAAGATCGGACGGCGCCGCGCCGTCGATCGGGAACGCCGCCCCGATCTCCAGATACGCGTCGAGGTTCGTGAGATCCGGCCGCGGCAGCCGCCCCGCCGTGGCGTCCTGCCACATATCGCGGAACAGCGCCTCCATCGCGCGCACGAAGCCTTCCGTGTCGAACAGAACGGAGGTCATGCGCCCTGCCATCAGCCGCGCCCGCGCTTCCGCGAGCGGCGCCGGATCGGCCGCCAGCGCGATGGCGCGCCGCTCATACTCATCCCAGTTCCGGCAGACGAAGTCGCCAAGCCCCGCCGCCTTCACCAGACTGCCGCAGACGCGCGAGGCGAAGCTCTGCCCCGGCACGGTCACGATCGGCGTGCCCATCCACAGGCAATCGGATGCCGTGGTGTGCGCGCCATAGGGCCAGGTATCGAGGAAGAGGTCAGCGGCGCCGTAGCGCGCGACATGGTCGGCATTGCGCAGGGGCGGCGCGAAGATCAGCCGTGCGGGATCGACGCCCTGCGCCGCCGCCGCGCCCCGCAGCGTCTGTTCCGCTTCCGGCCCGCCGCGGATCAGCCAGAGGACGCTGCCCGGCGTGGCGCGCAGGATGGCCATCCAGCGATCGAAGACGTAGCGCGTGATCTTCTGCATGCCGTTGAAGCAGCAGAAGACGAAGGCATCCTCGGGCAGGCCCAGCGCCGCGCGGGCCGGCGTCGCGTTCACCACGCGGTGCCGGTCATTCGGCTGGTAGCAGGGCAGGCGCCGCACGGCTTCAGAATAGAAGCGCTCCGCCCCCGGCGGAATGATCGCCGCATCGGCCAGGATGTAGTGATGGAAGGGGCTGCCCATGGTGCCGGCGAAGCCCAGCCAGTTGACGATGACGGGCGCCGGCCGCCGCGCCAGCAGGCCCATCCGGCTGCCCCGCGTATGCCCGTTCACATCCACCAGGATATCGATGCCGTCGTCGCGGATCATGCGCAACGCCGCGTCGTCATCCACCGCGATGATGTCGCGCCAATGCTCGACGGAGGCGCGGATGCGCGCCTTGGTCGCATCCTCCCGCGCGATGCCGCAATCATAGACGAAGATCTCGAAGGCCTCTCGGTCGTGATGGCGGAACAGGTCCGCGGTCAGGTGGCCGATCGCGTGGTCCCGCAGATCCGATGACAGGTAGCCGATCCGCCGCCGACCTGGCCGCTGGAACTGCGCGCTGAAGTCGTCCGTGACGCTGAACTCGGCCGGCGCCGGCGCCTCCCGCCGCGCACAGGCGCTGGCATGCGCCAGCAGCAGCATCGGATCATCCGACATGTTCGCGAGCGTCAGTGGCGCCGCATCCCGCAACAGCCCGGCCGCCGTCATGCCCGAAGGCGCTTCCAGCAGCGGCCAGGCGCAGCGGCGCTGCCGCAGGCTGATCCAGCGCTGCAGCACGTCGCGCTGCGCGGGATCGATCTCCAGCACCTGGCGCAGGCCCTCCTCCGCCTCCGCGAAGGCGCCGAGGTCTTCCTGGTACCGCGCCATCTGCTTCAGCGCGCTGGCGCGCAGCGCAATTCCCTCCCGCGTCACCGCCTTCAGCGTATTGGCGACGTAGCTCCAATGCTCCAGCGCCTGCACCGCTTCCCCGCGCCGTTCATGGGCGAGGCCCAGGCTGATGAAGGGCGGCAGGAAGGCGGGGTTGCGTTGCGCCGCGAGGCGGAAGGCTTCCGCCGCTTCCTCGTGCCGCCCTTCCCGTTCCAGCAGCACGGCCAGGTTGAAGGCCGCGGCATAGAGAAGCGGGTCCTCCCGCTGCGCCGCAATCCATCCCTGATAGGCTGCGATACCGTCGGCCACCGGCATGGCCTGCACGGCGGCAATGAGGTCGGCGATCCTGGCCTGATGCATGCTCCCGTCCTGGCGCAGCGCTGAGGCATCCCCGCTACGCCGACAGGCCTGAAGAAGCGGTGAACGCCCCCTCCCCGGCTGGGCCCGTATCGAAGCCGAATCGGCTTTCATCTTGTGGAAACCCTTTCCCGGGTAGGGTCGCGTCGAGCCGGGACGACAAGATGTCACCCCCCGCGTTGACGCTTGTGATCCGGTCTGCAGGACCGGACGGCGCCGACCTCGCACATGCGAACCTCCCGTCTGGAGTGGGGCGATGTCGATTCTTGCCGGTTTCACGACGACCCAGATTCAGGGTCTGACGACGACGACCATCGCGGTCCTCACCACGACGGATATGCGCGCGCTGGCTTCAACCCAGCTTGCCGCGCTGACGACGACCCAGGTCGCGGCGCTGAGCAGCACTCAGCTTGCGGCGCTGACCAGCACCCAGATGGCCGCGCTGGAGACGACGGATCTCGGCGTGCTCAGCACCACGCAGATCCGCGGCTTCGGATCGACGCAGCTGGTCGGGCTGACCACCACGCAGCTCGGCGCGCTGACCACCACCCAGATCGGCGGCTTCAGCTCCACCCAGGCCGGCGGCCTCACCACGACGCAGGTCGCGGCGCTGACCACCACGCAGCTTGCCGGCCTCGGCACGA
>NZ_JAAIKB010000001.1 GCF_011040385.1 Falsiroseomonas algicola
TCGGCGGATCAGAGCGTCAGCTTGGCGACGACGCTGGTGAAGAAGGTGCCGAGGCCGGTGCCGAGGGTGGTGAAGGCGGTGATGACGGCGGCGCCGAGGATGGCGGCGATCAGGCCGTATTCGAGGGCGGTCACGCCCTTCTCGTCCTGGCGGAGGGCGACGACGAGGCGGCGGAAATCGGCGAGGGACATGGTGGCGTTCCGTTCTGGAGGGCGGTTCGGCGGATCAGAGCGTCAGCTTGGCGACGACGCTGGTGAAGAAGGTGCCGAGGCCGGTGCCGAGGGTGGTGAAGGCCGTGATGACGGCGGCGCCGAGGATGGCGGCGATCAGGCCGTATTCGAGGGCGGTGACACCCTTCTCGTCCTGGCGGAGGGCGGCGAGGAGGCGGCGGAAATCGGACATGGGGTGATCCCTTTCTGGTCTGCCCCACGGCGCGGCCATGGGTGGGTAGGTGTTCACCGCGGCTCGGGCCTGGCTGCGGCGTGTATCAATATTGAGCCCGTAACGGTTTTATGATCGGTGCGCCTCAGGGTTGCAAGACTTAAGTTTGTCTTAAGTTTTAGACGAGTCATGCCTGGCGCCATCCCAGATCGTCGGAAAATGGCGGACATCCGCCGATGAGAATGCCATTCGCATCGTCTCAACCTATGCGGATCATCGCGACGCCCCAGCCACGGGCGATACCAACTCACGATTGCGTGAATGTCTCTGAAGTAAAATCGTGTCGCATTAAGCGAGAATCGCGGCCGGGCTTCCCCGCCCGGCATCGCTGCCGCTAGGCTTCCCGCATCGCCGGAGGACCGCCCGATGCATCCCAGCCTCACCCGCCGCACCCTGCTCGCCACCGGAACCGCCGCGCTGGCCGCGCCGGCCATCGCGCCTGCCGCGGCACAGTCGCCGCCTGGCGTCATCGTCATGGCCAAGCAGATCGACGACATCACGAGTCTCGATCCCGCGGAGGCATTCGAATATACCGGCACCGAAATCATCGGGAACGTCTACCGGAAGCTGGTGACCACGCCGAATGAGGATCCGGCGCGGCTGGTCGGCGACCTCGCGGAAAGCTGGACCACGTCTGATAACCGAATCTTTACGTTCACGCTGAAATCAGGGGTTAAATTCGCTTCTGGCGCGATCGTGACGGCGGAGGACGCGGCCTTCTCGCTCCGTCGCGCCGCCATCCTCAACAAGTCGCCCGCCTTCATCATCAACCAGTTCGGCTTCACCAGGGAGAATGCGGAGCAGCGCATCCGCGCCACCGATGCCCGCACGCTGGTGCTTGAATGCGCCGCGCCGACCTCGGCAAGCTTCCTCTACTACTGCCTCTCCGCCGCGGTGGGTTCGATCGTGGAGAAGGCCGTCGTCATGGCGCGCGCCCAGGGTGATGACCTGGGCAATGGATGGCTGAAGCAGAACTCCGCCGGCGGCGGCGCCTATGTGCTGCGCCAGTGGCGGGCCAGCGAGAGCGTGATGCTCGACGCCAACCCGAATGCCGATCCCGCGCCCCGCACGCGGCGAATCGTCATCCGCCACATGCTGGACAGCTCCGCCCAGCTGCTCGGCCTGCAGCGCGGCGACATCGACATCGCCCGCAACCTGGTGGCGGACCAGATCAATGGGCTGCGCAACGACAACCGCTTCCGCATCATGCCGCAGCGCAAGGCGAGCCTGATGTATCTCAGCCTGTCCCAGCGCCATCCGGCGCTGGCGAAGCCGGAGGTGCGCCAGGCCATCAAGCTCGCCATCGACTATGAAGGCATCCAGCGCAACATCGTCTCCACCACCTATGCCGTGCACCAGGCCTTCCTGCCGGAAGGCCTGCCCGGCGCGCTGACGGAGAAACCCTTCGCCCAGCGGCAGGAGGAAGCACGCGCCCTGCTGCGCCAGGCCGGCTACCCGAACGGGCTGGAAGTGGCGCTCGACTACTCCTCCGGCGCGCCCATCTCCGACATCGCCCAAGCCATCCAGGCGCAGCTCGGCGCCGTCGGCATCCGGCTGCGGATGGTGGCCGGGGAGATGCGGCAGGTCATCACGAAGACCCGCGCCCGGCAGCATGAGATGGCGATTGTCCGCTGGGGGTCCGACTATTTCGACCCGCACAGCAATGCCGAGGCCTTCAGCATGAACCCGGACAATGGCGACAATGCCCGGAACCGCACCCTGGCCTGGCGCGCGAGCTGGGAGATCCCGGAGATCACCGCCCGCACCGCGGCCGCCGTGACGGATACCGACAGCGCGCGTCGCGTCGCCACCTACCAGGCGCTGCAGCGCGAACACCAGCAGGTCTCGCCCTTCGTCATCATGCTGCAGGAGATCGAGGTGGCGGTGACGCGCGCCAATGTCACGGGCCTCGAGCTCGGCCCGATGAGCGACCGCACCAACTTCGCCGGAATCGTGAAGGCGTGAGGCTCCGCGCCCTTGGCGCGACGCTGGTCACCGTGCCGATCACGCTGTTCGGCCTGGTGCTGGTGACCTTCCTGATCGGCCGGGTCGTGCCCATCGACCCGGTGCTGGCCATCGTCGGCGACCGCGCGCCGCAGGAGGTGGTGGAGCGCGCGCGGCTCGAACTCGGCCTCGACCGGCCGCTGATCGAGCAGTTCTTCCGCTTCGTCGTACAGATCGCGCAGGGCGACCTCGGACGCTCGGTGATGACGGCGAACCCGGTCACCCAGGACATCGCCCGCTTCTTCCCCGCCACCTTCGAACTGGCGACGGTCGCGATCATCCTGGCCGCTCTGGTCGGCGTGCCGATCGGCGTGCTGGCGGCGGTGCGCGCGGGCAGCTGGACGGACCAGGCGGTGCGGCTCTTCTGCCTGGCGGGGCACTCCCTGCCGGTCTTCGTGCTCGGCCTGCTGTCCCTGCTGCTGTTCTACGCGAAGCTGGGCTGGGCGCCCGGGCCAGGGCGGCAGGGCATCGCCTATGAGGACATGGTCGATGTGCGGACCGGCGTGCTGACCCTCGATGCGGCGCTGGCGCGGGATTGGGGCGCCTTCTGGGACGCCCTCGCGCACCTCGCCCAGCCCGCGGGGGTGCTGGCCTTCTTCTCCCTCGCCTATATCGCCCGGATGACGCGCGCCTTCATGCTGGCGGAGCTGTCCTCCGAATACGTCACCACCGCCCGCGCCAAGGGCCTGTCGGAGACGCGCATCATCTGGCGCCACGCCTTCCGCAACATCGCCATCCCGCTGGTCACGGTGCTGGCGCTGACCTATGCGGGGCTGCTGGAAGGCGCGGTGCTGACGGAGACGATCTTCTCCTGGCCCGGCCTCGGCCAGTACCTGACGGTGTCCCTGCTGAATGCCGACATGAATGCCGTGCTCGGGGCGACGCTGGTGGTGGGGCTGATCTATGTCGCGCTGAACCTCTTCGCCGACCTCCTCTACCGCCTGCTGGACCCGCGCGTGCGATGATCAGCCGGGCATGGCTCCTGAGCGACCAACCCGCGTCGCGCGCCCAGGCCGCCTGGGGGCGGCGCTACCAGGCCTGGCTGGCCTTCCGCCGCGATCCGCTGGCCGTCGCCGGGCTCGCGGTGGCGCTGGCCATGCTGGTGATGGCCGTCTTCGCGCCGCTGCTCGCGACGCATGACCCCGGCGCGCAGGACCTTGCCAACCGGCTGCAGCCGCCCTCCGCCGAGCATTGGTTCGGCACGGATGAGCTGGGGCGGGATGTCTGGTCGCGCATCCTCTACGGCGCCCGGATCACCCTCGGCATGGTCGTCGCCGTGGTGCTGCTGGTGGCGCCTGTCGGCCTGCTGGTGGGCTGCGCGGCCGGTTACGCGGGCGGATGGCTGGACCGCATCCTGATGCGGGCCACGGATGTCTTCCTGGCCTTCCCACGGCTGATCCTGGCGCTGGCCTTCGTCGCCGCCATGAAGCCCGGCGTGGAGAGCGCCATCGCCGCCATCGCGCTGACGGCCTGGCCGCCCTATGCCCGGCTGGCGCGGGCGGAGGCGCTGCGCATCCGCGATGCCGACTTCATATCCGCCGTGCGCATGGCCGGCGCCTCCCCCTGGCGGATCGTGCTGCGGCACGTCGCGCCGGTCTGCATCCCGTCGCTGGTGGTGCGCGTCACGCTCGACATGTCCTCCATCATCCTGACGGCGGCGGGGCTCGGCTTCCTCGGCCTTGGGGCTCAGCCGCCGCTGCCGGAATGGGGCACGATGATCGCGACGGCGCGGCGCTTCATCCTGGAGCAGTGGTGGGTGCCGGTGATCCCGGGCATCGCCATCTTCCTCGCCTCCCTGTCGTTCAACCTGCTGGGCGACGGGCTGCGGGACGTGCTGGACCCGAAGCAGCGATGACGCATCCCCTGGTTGAGATCGCGGATCTTCGCGTCGATTTCCCGGGCCCGAACGGCTTCGTGCCCGCCGTGCGCGGCGTGTCGCTGACCATGGGGCGGGAGAAGCTCGGCATCGTCGGCGAGTCCGGCTCCGGCAAATCCGTCACCGGGCGCGCGCTGATGCGCCTGCTGCCGCCGCAGGCGCGCGTGGCGGGGTCGCTGCGCTTCGATGGCATCGACATCGCGGCCGCCACGCCCCGCGCCATGCGGAAGCTGCGCGGCGCCCGCATCGGCCTGGTGCTCCAGGACCCGAAATTCTCGCTCAACCCCGTCATGACCGCCGGCGCGCAGATCGCGGAGGCCTGGGCCACCCATCAGCGCGGCAGCGCGCGGGACGCCCGCGACGCCGCGATGCGCCTGCTGGAACAGGTGCTGATCCGCGACCCCCGCCGCGTCTTCGACGCCTATCCGCACGAGCTCTCCGGCGGCATGGGCCAGCGCGTGATGATCGCGATGATGCTGGCGCCGGAGCCCGACCTGCTGATCGCGGACGAACCCACCAGCGCGCTCGACGCCACCGTGCAGGCGGAGATCCTGCGGCTGATTGACCGCCTAGTCTCCGACCGCGGCATGGGGCTGATGCTCATCAGCCACGATCTGCCGCTGGTCTTTCGCTTCTGCGACCGCGTCGCCGTCATGTATGCGGGCCGGGTGGTTGAGGAGGTGGCCGCGAAGGACCTGCACGCCGCGACCCATCCCTATACGCGGGGCCTGCTGGACTGCATGCCGCGCCTCGATGCGCCGCGCGCGCGGCTCCCCGTCCTCACGCGCGATCCGGCCTGGCTGGCATGATCGAGGTCCAGGACCTCCATGTCCGCTTCGGCGGCGTCCATGCCGTGCGCGGCGTCTCCTTCGCCATCGCGGCCGGGGAGAGCTTCGGCCTGGTCGGCGAGAGCGGCTCCGGCAAATCGACGGTGCTGCGCGCGCTGGCCGGGCTGATCCCTGGCTGGACGGGCGCGATGACCCTGCAGGGCAGGCCCCTCGGCGCCCGCCGCGACCGCGCCTTCTTCCGCAGTGTGCAGATGGTGTTCCAGGACCCCTATGGCTCGCTGCATCCCCGCCAGACCGTGGACCGCATCCTGGCGGAGCCGCTGGCGATCCATGGGCTTTCCGATGCCGAGGCCCGCATCCGCCGCGCGCTGGAGGAAGTCGCGCTCTCCCCCATCGTCCGCTTCCGCTACCCCCACCAGCTCAGCGGCGGCCAGCGCCAGCGGGTCGCCATCGCCCGCGCCCTGATCGCCGACCCCTCCGTGCTGCTGCTGGACGAGCCCACCAGCGCGCTGGATGTGTCGGTGCAGGCGGAGGTGCTGAACCTGCTGGCGGACCTCCGCGCCGCGCGGCAACTCACCTGCATCCTGGTCAGCCACAACCTCGCGGTGGTGGCGCATCTCTGCGCGCACCTCGCGGTCATGCAGCAGGGCCAGGTGGTGGAGGCGCTGGATGTCGCCAGCCTGCGCGCAGGCCAGGCCCAGCACCCCCACACCCGTGACCTGGTCGCGCTGTCGCGCGACCTGGAAGCTTAGCCCGCCGCGCGCGATGCGCCCTGGTCATTCGCGCCGCGACGCTCGTGGCGCCCCTCGCGGAACTCCTCGATCATCTTGCGGCAGAAGGCCGGGATGTCGCCGGGGTTGCGGCTGGTGACGAGGCCCTGGTCGGTGACGACCTCCGAATCCTCCCACTGCGCGCCGGCGTTCCGCAGATCGGTCTTGAGCGACGGCCAGGACGTCATCCGCCGGCCGCGCACGCCCTCGGCATCGATCAGCGTCCATGGGCCATGGCAGATAGCGGCGATGGGCTTGCCGGACTGCACGAAGTGCTTCGTGAAGACCACCGCCTTCTCCGTCATGCGCAGCGTGTCCGGGTTCATCACGCCGCCGGGCAGGACCAGCGCGTCGAAGCTCTCGGCCTTGGCCTCATCCAGCGTCTGGTCGACGGCAACGCTGTCGCCCTTCTCGTCATGCTTGAAGCCCTGGATGGTGCCGGACTTGATGGAGACGATGGAGACGCTCGCACCCGCTTCCTTCAGCGCGCGCACGGGCTCCGTCAGCTCCACCTGCTCGTAGCCATCGGTTGCCAGCACCGCGACCTTCTTGCCGCTCAGTTCATTGGCCATGCTCAAATGCTCCTTCGAATGTCCCGGCGGAAAGCGCGCCGCGCACCCCGATGGTTCCATTCAGCAGGCCGGCAGGGCGAGCACCGGTGCCGCTTCCCACACCACCGCGAGCGCCGAGAAGGCCGCGATGCCGACCGCGAGTCCGCCGAGGAAGCCGCCCCGGCTGCGCCGCGCCACCACGGCCAGGACCAGCAGCAGCGCCAGCGCGACCACGCTGGCGCCGATGACGAGCGGCATGACGATGCTGGGCCGCCCGACCTCGCAGGCCAGCGCCTGGCCGCCATAGACCAGGCCGAAATGCAGCGCCCAGATGACGATGCCGAGGAGGGAGGCCGCGACGCCCATCACGCCACCCCCGCGCCGCGCGGGAAAAGGTGCGTCAGCGCCAGCCCCGCCAGCGCCTGTCCCACGACGTAGAACCAGAACAGCCGCACCACGTCGAAGCTCACCCGCCGCACGGCACCCACCAGCCCCGCCGCGATGCGCGCCACCACATACATCGCCATGACGGCGATGATGCCGAGGTGCAGAAGCTGCCAGAACTGGTTGGCGTAGAGCGAGGCGCCGAAGGCATGCGCGGTCGGCCGCACGCCGGCCTCCCACAGCGCCTGCAGGTCGAGCCCCATGCCGGCGCCGAGCAGCGCCAGCGCCACCAGCAGCAGCGCCGCCACCGCCCATCGCCCGCCGCGCTTCAGCACGGCATCGGACAGCATCACCACCGCCGCGCTCGCCGCCACCAGCGCGGCGCTGATCGCGGGCGCCATCAGGCCGGGCAGGGTGGTGCCGGAGGGCGGCCAGGATTCCGGCCCGTTAGACAGCCAGAGGAAGATGTGGGTGAAGGCGACGCAGCCGAAGACCGTGCCATCCACCAGCATCAGCACCACCACGGCCCACCAGCCGAGGTTGTCGCGCCCCGTGACGTAGAGCGGCAGCGTGTAGCCGCCGCCGATATCGGCCGGCCCGCGCACGGGTCCGAGATCCGTGCCGGTCCACAGCCAGTAGAGCACCGCCGCCAGCGCCACCGCGCCGAAGGCCGCGCTGATCATCACCCATTGCACCGTCAGCGCCAGGAAGAAGCCCGCCGTGCCGACAGCGGCGATGACATGCGCCCAGCCAGGCCCGGGCACGATGGCGATGTATTGCGGTGCGGCATCGACCGCGCTGGTCACCAGCGTCTCCCGGCGCCCGCTCACGGTCCCCGGCAGGAAGTGCTGCCCGGCCTCCACCTGCGCCGCCAGCCCGGGCTGGTCCCAGAGCGGGTCGCGGGAGGTGATGAGGGGAATGCTCCGCGTGTTGTAGTTGCCCTGGGGCAGCCACTCCAGCGATCCCGCCTTGTGCGGATTGGAATCCGTCCCGCCCGAGGACATGCGGAAGTTCTTCGCGAGGTCCGCGATCAGCAGCACGATCCCCAGCGCGGAGACACCCGCGCCGATGGTGGAGAGGATGTTCCAGAGCTCCAGCCCCATCCCCTCGGGATAGGTCCAGACGCGCCGCGGCATGCCCATCAGCCCCGCGACATGCATCGGGAAGAAGGTCAGGTTGACGCCGCCGAAGAGCAGCCAGAACACCCAGCGCCCGTATCGCAACCCGCCGCCCGACGCCAGCGGTGCCCAGTAGTAGAGGCCGGCCAACAAAGGAAACACCATGCCGCCGATCAGCACGTAGTGCAGGTGGGCCACGATGAAGTAGGTGTCGTGCGCCTGCCAGTCGAAGGGCACGACGGCCACCATCACGCCGGTCAGCCCGCCGAGGACGAAGATGAAGAGGAAGCCGATGACGAAGAGCATCGGCACCTCCATCCGCGGGCGGCCCGACGCCAGCGTCGCGATCCAGGCGAAGACCTGCACGCCGGTCGGCACCGCGACGGCGAAGGACGCCGCGCTGAAGAAGGCGAGCGACAGGGAAGGGATCCCTGTGGCGTACATGTGGTGGACCCAGAGCCCGAAGCTCAGGAAGCCCGTCGCCACCAGCGCCGTCGCCACCAGCCCGTAGCCGACAAGCCGCGTGCCGGCCATGGCCGGCACGATCATGGAAACCGCGCCGGCGGCCGGCAGGAAGATGATGTAGACCTCCGGGTGGCCGAAGAACCAGAACAGATGCTGCCACAGCAGCGGATCGCCGCCGCGCGCCGACAGGAAGAAGGGCCAGTCGAAGGCGCGTTCCAGCTCCAGCAGGATGGTCGCCAGGATCACTGCCGGGAAGGCGAAGACGATCATCACCGCGAAGACCAGCATGGCCCAGGCGAAGATCGGCATGCGGCCCAGCGTCATCCCCGGCGGGCGGTTGCGCAGCACGCCCACGATGATCTCGATGGCGCCGGCGATGGCGCTGATCTCGATGAAGCCGATGCCGAGCAGCCAGAAATCCGCGTTGATCCCGGGCGAGTATTCCTTGCCGGTCAGCGGCGGATACATGAACCACCCGCCATCGGGGGCGACACCCCAGAACAGCGAGAGGAAGAAGAAGAAGCCGCCGATGGCATAGGCCCAGAAGGCATAGGCCGAGAGCCTCGGGAAGGGCAGGTCCCTCGCCGCCAGCATGGCGGGCAGCAGGTAGACGCCCAGCGCCTCCACCGCCGGCACGGCGAAGAGGAACATCATCGCCGTGCCATGCACGGTGAAGACCTGGTTGTAGGTCCCGGCCTCCAGGATGTCGTTACCGCCGACGGTCAGCTGCGCGCGCATCAGCAGCGAAAGGATGACGGCGAAGACGCAGAACAGACCGGCGGTGCCGAGGTAGAGCACCCCGATCCAGTTGTTGTTGACGACAGTGACGAAGCGCCAGCCGCGCGGACGTTTCCAGACTTCCTCCAGCGCCTCCAGCTCCCCCTCCGGCCGGGGCAGGGGGTTCGGCAGCGCTTGGGTCGGGGTCACTTCAGGCTCTCCAGCCAGGCGGAGACGGCGCGGAGTTCCGGGCCATCCAGCGCATTCGCGAAGCTCGGCATGCGGTTGCCGGGCTTGAGGTCCTGCGCGCCGGCGATCCAGCCCGCGATCGTGCCCTCGTTCATCGGCAGGGTGCCCGCGCCGATGGTGAGCCGCCCGCCGAGTGCCGTCAGGTCCGGCCCGATCCGCGCATCCCATTCCGTGCCGCGCACGGCATGGCAGCCGCCGCAGCCGGCGGCGGCGAAGACGGCCCGCCCCATCTCATGCTGCGGCGGCGTGGCGGCGGGCAGGCGCTGGCGGTCCAGCCAGGCCTCGTAGGCCGGCGGCGTTTCCGCCACCACCATGAAGGCCATCAGCGCATGCTGCGTGCCGCAGAATTCCGTGCATTGCCCGCGCATCGCGCCGGGCCGGTCGGCGCGGATGGTGCGCCGGTTCACCAGGCCCGGGATCATGTCGATCTTGCCGTGCAGCGCGGGGATCCAGAGGCTGTGGATCACGTCGCTGGCCGTGACTTCCAGCACCACGTCGCGGCCGGTCGGGATGCGGATCTCGTTGGCGGTGACGATGCCGCCGCCGGGCAGCGTGCCGGGGTAGCGCACCTCCCACCAGAACTGGTGGCCGATCACCTCGATCCGCAGCGGCGGCTCCCCGCCGGGCATGGGCAGGCCGAGTGCGCGGGCGAGCCCCAGCGTGTGCAGCAGCAGCGCCGTCAGCACCACCACGGGCATGACGATGCCGCCCGCCACGATGAAGCGCGGATTGCCGAGCGTGCGCCGCACCCGCGCCGCGCCATAGAGCGCGACGAGCAGGAAGCCCAGCACCGCGACGAACAGGATCAGCCCGCCACCGAAGAGCAGCCAGGCCAGCGTCGCGAGCCTGTCGCCATCCGGCCCGGCGGTGTCGAAGACGTTCTGGCTGTTCATCGCAGCGTCACCAGGAAGGCCGCGACATGGCGGAGCTGCGCGTCATCCAGCGCCGGCGCCGGCATGGCGGTGCGCGGCGCGATCGCCGCTGGGTCGCGCAGGAAGCGGATCAGGTTGTCCGGCGTGTTCGGCAGCACGCCGGCGACGTAGCCGCGGCGCGCGAAGCCCTGCAGCGAGGGCCCCGCATGGCCCTGCGGCGCGCCGGAACCGGGCACCACATGGCAGGCCGTGCAGCCCTGCGCGGCGACGATCCTGCGCCCCTCCGCCGCATCGCCGCCGGCGATGGTCGGGACAGGATCCTCCCCGCAGCCCATCAGGAGCAGCGCCGCGATGATCGTGAAGCGCCTCACGGCGTGCGGAGGGAGGCGAACCAGAGCGCGACGGCGTCGATCTCCTCCTCGCTCATCCCCGCGGCGATGGCCGGCATCACCGCCAGCGCGCCGGGCCCCCGGGCGCCATGCTTCCACAGGCGCAGCTGCAACGCCGTGTAGCCGGCATACTGCCCCGCCAGCGCCGGCACGCCCGGCGGGCCGCCCTCGCCACGCTGGCCATGGCATTGCACGCAGGCGGTCACGCCGCGATCGGGCGCGCCCACGGCATGCAGGGATGCGCCCAGCTGCGTGACGCGCGCAGGCGCGGTGGGTGCCGCCGGGATCGGCGCCGTCTGCGCCGCATACCAGGCGGCGACATCCTGCATCTGCCGGTCGGTCAGCCCGCGCGCGATGGGCGTCATCGCCGCATTCGGCCGTTGCCCCTGCGCGTAATCCTGCAGCGCGCGATAGAGGTACCAGGCCGGCTGGCCGCCGAGCCGCGGAAAGGCGCCGCTGCCATCCCCCGCGCCGTCGATGCCGTGGCAGGACACGCAGGACCACCCGGCCTCACGCTCCCCGCCCACGGCCACGGCGCGACCGGCACGGGGGTCGCCCGCCTGGGGCTGCGCCTGTTGCGGCGCGGGCCAGAGCGGGGCCATGCCGAAGCGCGGCGCCTGCTGCGCCGCCGCGGTGCCGGCCAGCAGCAGCGCGCAAGCGATCAGCGCGCGCCTCATCGCAGCACCCCGGTGCCGGTGCTGGCGGCCGCCTGGCGGACGCTGGCGAAGTAGAGCGAGACGGCCTTGATGTCGTCATCCGACAATCGCTTCGCGATCTGCGCCATCGCCTGGTGGGACGCGCCCTCGGCCGGCGCTTCGCCATCGCGCCATGCGGTCAGCCTGGCGGCCAGGTAGCCCGCGGGCTGGCCGGCCAGGCGCGGATAGATCGGCGCGATGCCGATGCCGGCCGGGCCGTGGCAGTTCTGGCAGGCCTGCACGCCGATATCGGCGCCGCCGGAGGCCGAGAGCATGCCGCCGCGCTGCAACAGCATGACGTCGCCGAGCGGCTGCGGCTCCGGCACCCGCACGGGCTGCGTGGCGTAGTAGATCGAGACATCGCGCCGCTGCTCCGGCGTCATCGCCGCGGCGATGGGGGACATCACCTCGTTCCGCCGCGCGCCGCTGGCATAGCGGTCGAGCTGCAGCAGCAGGTATTCCGCGCTCTGCCCCGCCAGCGCGGGGAACAGCGCCGCCTGCTGCCCCGCGCCATCGAAGCCGTGGCAGGAGAAGCAGGCCCCCTGCTGCCCCTGGCCGCCGCTGCCAGCGGCCACCGCGCGGCCGCTGGCGATGCGCTGCGGATCGGGGCGCGCGCCCAGCAATTCCTCCGCCGCCACGCCGCCCACCACCGCGATCGCCACGGCGATGCCGAACGCGGCCCTCATGCCTGCACCAGCGGGCGCGGGTCGCGCATGTAGTCGTCCCGGATCGCCCGCGCGGCCCAGAGCGCCAGCGCCCCCACCGTGCCGGTCGGGTTGTAGCCTGGATTGTGTGCGAAGGTGCTTGCGCCCATGACGAAGACGTTGTGCGCGTCCCAGCACTGCAGGTAGCGGTTCAGCACGCTGTCGCGCGGGTTCGTGCCCATGATGGTGCCGCCCGTGTTGTGCGTGGTCTGGTAGGGCACGACGCTGTAGCGCCCGCGCCGCCGGCTCGCCTCCACGCGCCCGTTGCGGGGGGCGGCGATGACGCGGCCGATCTCCTCCGCCTTGTCCGTCACGAAATCCGCCATCAGCCGGTCATTGGCCGGGAAGTCGAAGGTCATGCGCAGCAGCGGATTGCCGAGGCTGTCCCTGTAGGTGGGGTCCAGGTCCAGGTAGTTGCCGCGATGCGGCATGGACGATCCGTGCACGGACAGGGAGAGCGTGGAGTTGTAGTGCCGCTTCACCGCCTGCTTCCACGCGCTGCCCCAGCGCGGCGTATCGCCCGGCACCGGGTGATGCTCGATCGGTCGCCCGCCGGTCGTATAGGCCGCGATGTAGCCACCGCCGACGAAGCCAAGGCCGCCGTGGTCGAATGCCTCCCCGTTCCAGTCGTTGATCGCGGCCCCCAGCGCGCCCGCGCCCATATAGGGGTTGATGCGCGTGCCCTCATCCATGAAGACGGAGACACCGGCCATGGTCTGGTAGGTGTAGTTCTTGCCGACGCTGCCTTCGCCCGTCGCGGGATCGTAGGGCTGGCCGATGCCGGAGAGCAGCAGCAGCCGCGCATTGTGGTAGGCGAAGGCGCAGAGGATCACGAGGCCCGCGGGCTGGAACACCTCCCGCCCCATGCCGTCGATGTAGGTCACGCCCGTCGCCCGCTTTGCCGTGCGGTCGTATTCGACTCTCGTGACGGTGCAGAGCGTGCGCAGCTCGAATTCGGGCTTGCCCATCAGTGCCGGCAGCACGCAGACCTGCGGGCTGGCCTTGGCGAAATGCTCGCAGCCGAAGCGTTCGCAGAAGCCGCAGGCGTTGCAGGGCTGCATCTCGCAGCCATAGGGGTTGCGGTAGGGGCGGCTGAGATTAGCGGTCGGCACGGGGAAGGGATGCGCGCCCACCTCCGCCGCGGCGCGGGTGAACAGCGCCGCCGCGTTGGGCTGCGGCATGGGCGGGTTCGGGAATTCGTCGCTGCGCGGCGCCTCGAAGGGATCGCCGCCGGGCTGGATCTGGCCTCGCAGATTGCCGGCCTTGCCGCCGATGCCGCAGATCTTCTCGAAGCGGTCGTAATGCGGCTCCAGCTCCGCATAGGTGACGCCCCAATCCTGGATCGTCAGCCCCTCCTGGATGATGCCGCGGCCATAGCGCTGCTCCAGATGCGACTTCAGCACGAAGTCGCTTTCCTGGAAGCGCCAGGTCTGGCCGTTCCAATGCACGCCCGCGCCGCCCAGGTGATTGCCGGGCAGGAAGGAACCGAGCTGCCGCACCGGCAGCGCGACCTCCGCCTGGTAGTTGCGGAAGGTCACCGTCTCCGTCGCGGGATCGAGCATGAGGCCGTGGCGCACGGCGTAGCGCAGCTCGTCATGCATGGTGGGGGACTGGAAATCCGGCACGGTCTGCCGCGGATGCCCGCGTTCCAGGCCGACGACGCGGTGCCCCGCATCCGTCAGCTCCTTCGCCAGCAGCGCGCCGGTCCAGCCCATGCCGACAAGGACGACATCAACCTCGGGAAGCCTGGTGGTCATGGGGCGTCCCTCAGCGATGGTTCATGGGCGCGGCGTGGTGCGCATGCTCGGCCATCGCCTGCGCAATGCCGCGCGGCGTGCGGTCGAAGCGGAGGTTGTGGCGCCCGACCAGCTCCACATAGCCGGCATAGGGACCGGGGAAGCCCACCAGCTTCCAGCCGATCATGTCGCGGTTGCCGCCATGGATCGGGTCGCTGAAGAAGCCCTCGATCGTGTTGGCCAGCAGCGTCTCGAAGAACAGGGATGACGGCGCGGCCTCGAACACCGCCTCGCCGGTCTCCAACTTGCGCAGCACCTCGTCCTGCAGCCGCTGGTCGAGGTCCTGGAAGGCGCGGCCGTAATTCTGGCGCGTCCAGCCGGCGAAGGCGGGCAGGGCGGCGCGGTAGAGCGTGGCGGGGGTGAAGGGCAGCTGGTAGCCCTGCTCCGCCGTGCCTTCCCGGAACGGCCCCTGGCGGTAGAGCCGGCTGCCCGTGCCGTAGCTGCCGGCCAGCTGCCGGTCGATGAATTCCGGCACCCCCGCGGCGATGGCGCCGGGGCTTTCGGGATCGGCGGGGATCAGCCGCTCCATCGCCGCGGAGACCATCGCGGCCTCGTCACCGGTGAAGAACTCCCAGACATGCGGGGCAGGGGGCGCCGCCGGCGCCTGGCCATGCGCATGGGGCTGCGCCTGTGCTGGCACGACGACCGGCGTCGCTGCCGCGGTGCCGCCGGCGATCAGCAGGCCGCGGCGGGAAAGGTCGGGCGTGCTCATCGGGTGTTCCTTCACAGGCCGCTCTTGGCACGGCATTGCTCGAGCACGGCATCGCGCAGTCCTTCGCAGACGGCACCGAGGACGCGTTCGCGACGATCGGCGCCCTCGCGGACAGGGGCGGCTCCGGGCTGCGGCCCGCTGCTGCCCGTCGTCACCTCGCCGGTCGTCAGCACGCCGACGCTGACCGGCGCGCGGGAGGTGGCGCCCGGCGTCGTGGTGGTGGCGTCATTGCCCTGCGCGAAGGCGAGGCCCGGCGCCAGCAGCAGGAGCGCGAGCGCCACCGTCGCGGGCTTCAGCAGCCTCGCCATGCCGGCGGCCAGCACGGCGCCCAGCAGTAGCCCGCCCGGCACCCACATCAGCAGCCCGCCCAGCTGCTGGTCCTCCAGCACCGAAAGGCCCCAGGCGAGGGTCACGCCCTCGACGTGTTCCGCGTAGAGCGCCCGCGGCGCGAAGGTCAGCAGCGCGCCCAGCACGCCCATCTGGATGGCGGTGACCAGCCCGGCCAGCGCCGCCGCTTCCGGCCGCGGCGCCATGCCGCGCAGCAGCGCGACCCAGAGCCAGACGGCGCTGCCGAGCAGCGTGGCGTGCATGGCCCAATAGGCGTTGCCATCGGGCGCGAAGGTGGCGGCATAGGCCAGCGGCGCGTGCCAGAACCACAGCGCGGCGCCGAAGGCGAAGGCGGGCAGCGCCGTGCCGATCGGCCGGCCGCGCGCCAGGGCCGTGGCCAGCAGCGGCGCCGCCACGAGCGCCACCAGCAGGTGCTGGCCCGACCGCGCGGCGAAGAGCGCGACGGAAAGGTTGCAGAGCGGCGACACCAGCGCCGCCGCCAGCACCGCCCAGCCCAGCAAGGGCAGCGTGGCCCTCCGCGCCGCCGCCGCCAGCGTGCCCAGCGCACCCGCGGCCAGCAGCGTGATCAGGACAGGGTCGAGGTTCCAGGCGGCGCCGCCGGGCAGGGGCGCCGCGCCGCAATAGGGTATGCCTGACATGCCGAGCCCCTCGTCGCCTCAACAGGCCAACGGAGCGAAGGCGGATAGGTTGCAATGACGGCGCGCGGCGCCGATCACGCCGCGTTCAGCGAGGAGGGAGCGTTCTCAGCCGGGGCAGCGATACCGCGTCACGCCATCCGCCCCCGCTTCCCGCAGCAGTCGTCCGCGCGCCACCAGCCAGTTCAGATGCGCCAGCCCCTCGCCGATGACGAAGAGAATCTGGTCCAGGTCGTAGTCGCGCTGGAACATCAGCCGCGCCGCCTCATAGGCCGTGCGCGGCTGCACGCAGATCGCCTCCAGCAGCGCCAGCCGTTCGGCGTGATGCGCGGCCAGCACCTTGATCCGTTCGTGCAGCCCGAAGAAGGGATCGCCGTGGGAGGGCAGGACGAGCGTGTCCTCCGGCAGCGCCAGCAGCCGATGGTTGCTGTCGAGGAAATCCGCGAGGGGATCGGCCTCCGGCTCCGGCGGGAAGACGCCGACATAGGGGGAGATGCGCGGCAGCACCTGGTCGGCCGCGATCAGCACGCCGGCGTCGCGGCCATGCAGCAGCATCATCTCCGGCGCATGGCCGCGCCCGACATGCAGCGTCCAGTCCGCATCGCCCACGCGCAGCACCTGCCCCGCGGCGATGCGCCGGTGGCGGAGCGGCAGCGGCACCACATCCGGCCGGTAGAAGGGCCGCCGCCCCAGCACGTGCCGCAGATACTCGGGCGGCGCACCCGCCTGCTGCCCCAGCGCGGCCTGCTCCGTGATCAGGGATGCCGGGTCCTCCAGCAGCAGCAGCCGCGCCTGCAGGTATTCGCTGCGCGCCATCAGCAGCGGCGCATCCCAGCGGTCGCAGATCCAGCCCGCCAGGCCGACATGGTCGGCATGGAAATGCGTGACCAGCACGCGGGTGACGGGAAGCCCCTCCAGGTATTCCGCGAAGATGGAATCCCAGGCGAGGCGCGTCGCGGGCCGGTTGATGCCCGCATCCACCAGCAGCCAACCCGCGCCGTCGCGCAGCAGCCAGCAGTTCACATGCCAGGGCGGCCCTTCCAGTGGCATGCGGATCCAGAGCAGCCCGGGCCGGATCGCCACCGCCTGGCCAGGGCCGGGCGCCTCGGGAATCCCGGCCCGCGTCGCGTCGCCGTCGGAAATGGTCATGCCCCTTCGATGCGAACCACCTGCCTACATCCCAGGCAGCCGGGCGGCCATCCCGGCTGTCATCGATCGGTCCCGCCAGCGCCTTCTCCCGGGTCCGCTTCAACACCTGCCGGTAGCCTGCGGGCTTCCCACTGTTTCAGTCACATGCGCCCTTGCGTCGCGCGCCGCGCCCCTCCATGAATGCAGGCAGCGCACGGCGGGCATGCGCCGGGGGCATCGCGATCGGGTTACCGGTCGGGCACCCTCGGAGCCTCACGACCTTTCCGGCGCGACAGGGGCAATGGGAGGCGTTCGAGGGTGTCCGACACGATCCTCGAGACCGAGGGGATGACGAAGGAGTTCCGCGGCTTCGTCGCGGTCAGCGACGTGCGGCTGCAGGTCAAGCGCGGCACGATCCACGGACTCATCGGCCCCAACGGCGCGGGCAAGACCACCTGCTTCAACCTGCTGACCAAGTTCCTGCCGGTGACGCGCGGGAAGATCAGCTACGAAGGCCGGGACATCACCAACCTGAAGCCGGCCGACATCGCGCGGCTCGGCCTGGTGCGGTCCTTCCAGATCTCGGCGGTCTTCCCCCACCTGACGGTGCTGGAGAATGTCCGCCTGGCGTTGCAGCGCGCGCGCGGCAATTCCTTCGATTTCTGGCGTCCGGAATCGCTGCTGAAGCAGTACGACTCGCGCGCCATGGAACTGCTGGAGGATGTCGGCCTCACGGGCTACGCCCGCCACAATGCGGGCGAGCTTCCCTATGGCCGCAAGCGGGCGCTGGAGATCGCGACGACGCTGGCGCTCGAGCCCACCATGATGCTGCTCGACGAACCGACGGCCGGCATGACGCATGACGACGTCGATCGCATCGTCACCCTGGTGAAGCGCGTGGCGGCCGGGCGCACCGTGCTGCTGGTGGAGCACAATCTGAAGGTCGTGGAAGGGCTCTGCGACACCATCACCGTGCTGGCCCGCGGCGCCGTGCTGGCGCAGGGGGACTACGCCACGGTGTCGCGCAACCCCGAAGTCCAGGCCGCCTATCTCGGCACCGATCCCGGCATCGCGGGGAGCACGCAGCATGGCTGAGGCGATGACCATGGACCGCCCCGCCGCGACGGGCGCTTCCATGCTGGAGGTGCGGAACCTCGAGGCCTGGTACGGCGAAAGCCATGTCCTGCACGGGATGAACATCGACATCCGGCAGGGCGAGGTCGTTACGCTGCTCGGCCGCAACGGCGCGGGCAAGACCTCCACGCTCCGCGCCATCATGGGGCTCACGGGCCGCCGCTCGGGCTCGATCAGGTTCGAGGGCCAGGAGACCATCGGCCTTCGCCCCGACCTCATCGCCCGCGCCGGCATCGCCTATTGCCCGGAGGAGCGCGGCATCTTCGCCTCGCTCGACGTGACGGAGAATTTGATGCTGCCGCCGGTGATCGCGCCGGGCGGCCTCAGCATCGAGGAGATCTACACCCTCTTCCCCAACCTCAAGGAACGCGCGCGCAGCCAGGGCACCAAGCTCTCGGGCGGCGAACAGCAGATGCTCGCCATCGCGCGCATCCTGCGGACGGGCGCGCGGCTGCTGCTGCTGGACGAGCCGTCCGAAGGGCTCGCCCCCGTCATCGTCCAGCAGATCGGCGCCATGATCCGCAACATCAAGCAGCGCGGCTTCACCGTGCTGCTGGTGGAGCAGAATTTCCGGTTCGCGCAGACCGTCGCGGACCGGCACTATGTCGTCGAACACGGGCGTGTCGTGGACGAGGTGGCGAACCATGAGCTCACCGCCAGCCTCGACCGCCTGCACGAATACCTGGGCGTCTGACAAGCCCAGCGGCCGGATCCATCGGACATCCTCGGAGGAAGCAGCAATGAGCCTTGACCGCCGTTCCGTCATCAAGGGCGCCCTGGGCGCCGCGACCCTGCCCGCGCTGGGCGGGCTGCCCTATCGCAGCGCCCGCGCGCAGGCGGCCAACACCATCCGCATCGGCGTGCTGAACGACCAGTCCGGCCTCTATCGCGACATCTCCGGCCCGGGCTCCACCCACGCCGTGCAGATGGCGGTGCGCGAATCCGGCATCACCCAGCGCGGCATCAATGTGGAGGTCGTGCAGGCGGACCACCAGAACCGCCCGGATGTCGGCTCCACCGTCGCGCGCCAGTGGTATGACCAGAACGGCATCGACGTGATCGTCGACGTGCCGACCTCCTCCGTCGCGCTGGCCGTCAGCACCATCACGCGGGAGAAGAACAAGCTCTTCATCAATTCCGGCGCCGCGACCTCCGACCTCACCGGCCCCGCCTGCTCCCCCAACACCATCCACTGGACCTACGACACCTACATGCTCGGCAAGGGCACGGGTGGCGCGATGGTGGCGGCCGGCGGGCGCACCTGGTTCTTCATCACGGCGGACTACGCCTTCGGCCATGCGCTGGAGCGTGACACGACCGCCTTCGTCAACGCCGCCGGCGGCCGCGTGCTGGGCGGCGTCCGCACGCCCTTCCCGGGCACGACGGACTTCTCCTCCTTCCTCCAGCAGGCGCAGCGGTCGCGCGCCAACGTCATCGGCCTGGCCAATGCGGGCGGCGACACGATCAACTCCATCAAGCAGGCGGCGGAATTCCGCATCACCCGCGGCGGCACCAAGCTCGCGGGCCTGCTGGTCTTCGTCACCGACGTGCACTCGCTCGGCCTCGAAGTGGCGCAGGGCCTGGTGGTGACGGAAAGCTTCTACTGGGACCTCAACGACCGCACCCGCGCCTTCACGCAGCGCCTCGGCCAGATGCCGGGCAACCTCCGCCCCTCCATGGTGCAGGCGGGCTGCTACTCCGGCGTGCTGCACTACCTGAAGGCGGTGGCGGAGATGGGTGTCGCGGCCGCCAAGGCCTCCGGCGCCGAAGCCGCTACCCGCATGAAGGCGATGCCCACCAGCGACGACGCCTTCGGGGAGGGCACCATCCGCGCCGATGGCCGCAAGATCCACCCGGCCTACCTGTTCGAGGTGAAGACCCCGGCCGAAAGCCGCGGCGCCTGGGACTACTACAAGCTGATCTCGACGATCCCGGCGAATGAGGCCTTCCGCCCGCTGACGGAAGCCGCCTGTCCGCTGGTCCGTTCCTGATCCTGCCCGCGCCCCGGGGGTGACAACCCCCGGGGCCTCCTGACCGACCACCCAAGCGGGGCGCTGCTGCGGTATGGAAGACCTGCTGTTCGAGATCCAACTGGCCCTGCCGCAGGTCATCCTCGGCGTGATCAACGGCGCCTTCTATGCGCTGCTGTCGCTCGGCCTCGCCGTCATCTTCGGCATGCTCAACGTCATCAACTTCGCCCATGGCGCGCAGTTCACGCTGGGCGCCTTCGTGGCGTGGATGCTGCTCTCCTGGCTCGGCATCGGCTACTGGCCGGCGCTGATCCTGGCGCCGCTGATCGTGGGTGCGATCGGCGTCGCGATGGAACGGGCCATGATCTCCCGATTGTATCGCATCGACCATCTCTACGGCCTGCTGCTCACCTTCGGCTGCGCGCTGGTGATCGAGGGCGTGCTGCGCAACAATTTCGGCTCCTCCGGCCAGCGCTACGCGCCGCCGCGGGAATTCGGCGCGCTCGACCTCGAACTCGGCGACTTCTTCCTGCCGGGCTATCGCGTCTGGGTGCTGATCGCCGCCACCACCGTCTGCCTGGCCACCTGGCTCGTCATCGAGAAGACGAAGGTCGGCAGCTACCTCCGCGCCGCGACGGAACGCCCGCAGCTGGTGCAGGCCTTCGGCATCAACGTCCCCCTGATGATGACGCTGACCTATGGCGCCGGCGTGGCGCTGGCCGCCTTCGCCGGCGTGCTGGCCGCGCCGATCTATTCCGTCAGCCCCGCCATGGGCGCCAACTTCATCATCACCGTCTTCGCCGTCGTGGTCATCGGCGGCATGGGCTCCATCGCGGGCTCCATCGTCACGGGCTTCATGCTCGGCCTGATCCAGGGCATCACGGAGGTGTTCTGGCCCGAGGCCTCGCAGACCGTCGTCTTCGTCATCATGGCCATCGTGCTGCTGACGCGGCCGGCCGGCCTGTTCGGGAGGGCCTGATCATGGCCGAGGGCAGCATCGCCACCGCATCCCCCGGCGCGCCCCCCGCGACCGATGAGGCTACCTTCTTCGGCTTCACCCGCCCCCAGGCGGCGGCCTTCCTGGCGCTGGTCGTCATCGTCCTGGCCAGCCCCTTCGTCGTCTATCCCTTCTTCCTGATGAAGCTGCTCTGCTTCGCGCTCTTCGCCTGCGCCTTCAACCTGCTGATCGGCTATGTCGGGCTGCTGAGCTTCGGCCACGCCGCCTATTTCGGCATGGGCGCCTATGTCAGCGGCTATGCCGCCAAGGCCTGGGGCGTCACGCCCGAAGTGGCCATCCTGCTCGGCGCCGCGACGGGCGCGCTGCTCGGCATCCCCTTCGGCTGGCTCGCCATCCGCCGCACCGGCATCTACTTCGCCATGATCACGCTGGCGCTCGCGCAGATGGTCTATTTCTTCTGCGTCCAGGCGCCCTTCACGGGCGGCGAGGACGGCATCCAGGCCATCCCGCGCGGGCATCTCTTCGGCATCTTCGACCTGAGCAGCGACTTCGCCATGTACTGGGTGGTGGCCGGCGTCTTCCTGGGCGGCTTCCTGCTGATCCACCGCGTGGTGCATTCGCCCTTCGGCCAGGTGCTGAAGGCGATCCGGGACAATGAGCCGCGCGCCATCTCGCTGGGCTACCGCACCGACGACTACAAGCTGATGGCCTTCGTGCTCTCCGCCGGCCTGGCCGGCCTGGCCGGCGCGGTGAAGGCGCTCGCCATGCGGATCGCGACCCTGACCGATGTCCTCTGGACGATGTCGGGAGAGGTCGTGCTGATGTCGCTGGTCGGTGGCCTCGGCACCATCTTCGGCCCGGTCGCGGGCGCCGCCGCCATCGTCACCATGCAGACCTACCTGGCGGAATTCGGCGCCTGGGTGCTGGTGATCCAGGGCGTCATCTTCATCGCCGCCGTGCTGGCCTTCCGCCGCGGCATCGTGGGGGAGATCGGGAACCTGCTGCGGGTCAAGCTGTAGGTTCTGTCACTTTACAGTGATGGTTAAGGGTTTCGGCATCAACCTGCACCCCGGTCCCCTGGGGTGCACATCATGCCGCGACTCTTCCGGACGCTTGCCGCGCGGATCCAGATCGTCCTGGTGCTGCTGTCGCTCTGCGGCGTCGGCGGCGGCGTCGCCGCGCTCTACATCGTCACGGACTACAATGACGATGTGGAGGAGATGGAAGTCGCCCTGGCCCGCGCGCGCCTGACCGCGCAGCTCGATGGCCAGGTCTATGCCGTGGTGATGGAAAGCCGCGGTCTCTACCTCTCGAAGGACATGGCGGAGGTCAACCGCTTCGGCGCCGGTCTCCGCCGGCATCTCGCTTCCATCGACCGCCACCTGCGGGAGCTGGAAGCGAAGACCCCGCCCGGCGATCCCACCGTGCTGCAGGTCGCCGCATCGCTGCGCGACTTCATGCGCTTCCGGGAGGAGATGGTCCGCGTCGCCCAGGCCGAGGGCGCCGCCGGCGCCGACCGGATGGGCAACAACGAGGTCAACCGCGCCAACCGCACCGCCGTGAACCGCGCGCTGGATGCCGCGACGCAGCGCTTCATGGCGGAAGCCGATGCCCTGACGGCGGAGATCAAGGCGCATGGCAGCACGCTCGGCCTGACGGCGCTGATGGCGATCGGCGGGCTCTCCGCCCTCGGCGGCCTGCTCGCGATCCTGCTGCTGCGCCGCCAGGTCATCCGCCCGCTCTCCCGCCTCACCGCCGCGATGGGCGACATCGCGGAAGGCCGGCTCGACATGGCCGTGCCGGAGACGGCGCGCGCGGACGAGGTCGGCGCCATGGCCGCGGCGCTGGAGGTGCTGAAGCGGCGAAGCCAGGACGCCGTCCGCCTGCATGCCGAACAGGACGCCATCCGCGAAGCCGCCCATGCCGCGGAGACCCGCTCGCTTCGTGCCATGGCGGACCGGGTGGAGGCGGAGGCCCGCACCGCCGCGGAGGCGATGGGCCACCAGGTCACCCGGGTCGCCGCCGATGCGGAGGCCATGAGCGCCCAGGCCGCCACCGCCGCGACCGCCACCGCGGATGTCGGCGCCGCCGCCCGCGCCGTGCTGGAGAACGCCGAGAACGGCGCCGCCGCGACCGAGCAGATGACCGCCAGCATCCGCAGCATCGCGACCGAAGTCGGCGCCGCCGCCGCGGCCACGAGCCGCGCGGTGCGGGAGACGGAGGCCGGCAGCCAGGCCATCGCCGGGCTGCAGCAGGCGGTGGCGCGCATCGGCGACGTGGCGCGGCTGATCGGCGACATCGCCGGCCAGACCAACCTCCTCGCGCTCAATGCCACGATCGAGGCCGCGCGCGCCGGGGAGGCCGGCAAGGGCTTCGCCGTGGTGGCGTCGGAGGTGAAGGCGCTGGCCAGCCAGACCGCCCGCAGCACGGAGGAGATCGCCCGCCACATCCAGGAGGTCGGCACCGCGACGGAAGCCGCCGTCGGCGCCGTGCAGGCGACGCTCGGCACCATCGCCGAACTCGACCGCATCGCGGGCAGCATCGCGGCCGCCATGACGCAGCAGCAGGGCGCCGCCACCGACATCGCCCGCACCGTCGCCGGCACCGCGACGGCGGCGCGGGAGATGACGGGCCGCATCGCCTCGGTCGGCGAGGCGAGCCGCGAGGTCGGCGATCGCGCCGCCGCGGTCAACGGCGCGGCCGCCAGCGTGGCCGATGGCATGGCCGCGATGCGGCGCGCCCTGGTGCAGGCGGTGCGCGGATCGACCGATCAGGTGGACCGCCGCGGCGCGCCACGCCTGTCCACCGACCTGCCCGCGGTGCTGCGCGCCGATGGGCATGTCCACGCCGTGCGGGTGGACAGCATCGCGGAGGGTGGCGCCGCGCTGTCCAAGGCGCCCGCGCTGCGCGGCGGCACGGCGGTGACCCTCGACCTGCCCGCGCTTGGCCGAACGCTGGCCGCGCAGGTGCTGGGGGAGCAGGACGGGCAGCTCCGTCTCGCTTTCGACCAGCCGCTGGAGCCGGCGGCGCTGCGCGACCTGACGGGCGAAAGGTCCAGACAGGCCGCCTGATCGCGGCCGGCATTGCCGCCGGCCCAGGCAGTCTGGCCGGCGCTTGGGCAGATTCCTGCCCCGTGGCGCGCCAAGACGCTGGGATGCAGGCTTGCTTCCACGCAAGTCTGTGTCACATGACCCCCCATGACCTGGTCCATCCTTGCGCGAGACGCGGCGACGGGCGAACTCGGCGTCGCCGTCGCCAGCCGCTTCCTGGCCGTCGGCGCCCTTTGCCCGCGGGTCGAGGGCGGCGTCGGCGCCGCCGCCACCCAGGCCCTGGTGAACCCCTTCATCGCGCCCCGCGCGCTAGAAGGGCTGAAGGCGGGGCAGGGGCCTGAGAGGGCGCTGGCCGACCTGATCGAGGCCGATGCCGGAAGCGCCACGCGCCAGGCCCATGTGCTGGCCGCCGATGGCCGCAGCGCGCGGCACACCGGCGCCGATTGCGTCGGCTGGTGCGGCCATGTCTCGGGCCCGGACGTCTCCGTCGCCGGCAACATGCTGGCCGGCCCGCAGGTGATCGAGGCGACGCGCGACGCCTTCCTGGGCAGCGCGGGCCTGCCGCTGGCCGAACGCCTGATGCTGGCCATGGAAGCCGGGGAGGCCGCCGGCGGCGACAAGCGCGGGCGGCAATCCGTCGCGCTCCAGATCGCCTCGGACGGCCCGATCCCCGACCTCGACCTGCGGGTCGATGACCATGCGGACCCGCTGGCGGAGCTGCGGCGCATCTACCGGGTCTGGCACGGCTATACCCGCCATTTCCGGCGCTTCCTGCCGGGCGTCGACCACCCCGGCGTCTTCGACCGCGCCGTCATCCAGGCGGCGATCGCCGCGGCGCAGGCGGAGACCGAGTGATGGCCGATCCCGTCCTCGAACTCCGCGACGTCACCATCAGCTTCCCGACCGATCGCGGGCTGCTGCGCCCGGTCGATGGCATCTCCTTCGCCGTGGCACCGGGCCGCACCACCGCCGTCGTCGGCGAAAGCGGCTGCGGGAAATCCGTCACCGCCCTCGCCATCATGGGCCTGCTGCCCTCCGGCGGCCGCATCGGCGGCTCCATCCGCCTGGCGGGGCGGGAGGTCTCGACCCTGACGCCGGAGGAATGGCGCGGCAAGCGCGGCGGCGAGATGGCGATGGTGTTCCAGGAACCCATGACCAGCCTCAACCCCGCCTTCACCGCCGGCGAACAGGTGGCGGAGGCGCTGCGCATCCACCAGCGCCTGGACCCGAAGGCCGCCTTCGACCGCGCGGTGGAGATGCTGGCCCGCGTCCGCATCCCCGATGCCGCGCGCCGCGCGCGCCAGTACCCGCACCAGCTCTCGGGCGGCATGCGCCAGCGCGTGATGATTGCCATGGCGCTGGCCTGCCGCCCGCGCCTGCTCATTGCCGATGAGCCCACCACCGCGCTCGACGTCACGGTGCAGGCCCAGATTCTCGCCCTGATCGACGAGATGAAGCGGGAGACGGGCACGGCCGTGGTGCTGATCACGCACGATCTCGGCGTCGTCGCCGACCATGCCGACGATGTCGTCGTCATGTATGCCGGCCGCGTCGCCGAACGCGCGCCGGCGGAGCAGCTTTTCGCAACGCCGCAGCACCCCTACACGATCGGCCTGCTCGGCGCCGCGCCGAAGCTGGAGGGTGGCGCCGCCCGCCTGGCCAGCATCGAGGGCACGGTGCCGGACCTGCTGCACCCGCCCGCCGGCTGCCGCTTCGCCGCCCGCTGCCCCTTCGCGATCGAGAAATGCCGGGAGCAATCGCCGCCGCTGGGCGAGGTCCTGCCCGGCCACAACGTCGCCTGCTGGCGCGCGCCGCTCGACACCCTGCTGGAGGTCGCCGCGTGAGCGGCGCGGGCGGAAAAATCGGCGTGACCGCGCCGATGCTCGAACTGCGCGACGTCGCCCGTGCCTTCCCGGTGCGGGACGCGCTCGGCCGCTCCAAGGGCGCGGTGCGCGCCGTGGATGGCGTCTCCCTCAGCGTCCCGCGCGGCAGCGTGCTCGCCATCGTCGGCGAATCCGGCTGCGGCAAGTCCACCCTCGGCCGCCTGGCGCTGCGCCTGATCGAGCCCGATTCAGGCAGCATCCTGTTCGAGGGCGAGGATCTTCGCAGCCTCTCCGCCGCCGCGCTGCGCGCCCGGCGCCGCGACATGCAGCTGATCTTCCAGGACCCTTTCGCCAGCCTCGACCCGCGCATGACGGTGGAGCAGGCGGTCGCGGAGCCGCTCCGCCTGCACGGCATCGTGCCGCGCGCGAAGGAGCGGGACCGGGTGGCGGAGCTTCTCTCCCGCGTCGGCCTCAGGCCCGAACTCGCGCGGCGCTGGCCGCATGAATTCTCCGGCGGCCAGCGCCAGCGCATCGCCATCGCCCGCGCGCTCGCCTCCGGCCCCAAGCTGATCGTGGGCGACGAGCCGGTCAGCGCGCTCGATGTCTCCGTGCAGGCGCAGGTCATCAACCTGCTGCAGGATTTGATCCGCGAACTCGGCCTGACCTTCGTGCTGATCAGCCACGACCTCGGCGTGGTGCGCCACATCGCGGATCGCGTCGCCGTCATGTATCTCGGCCGCATCGTGGAGGAAGGGCCCGCTGCCGAGGTGTTCGGCAACCCGAAGCACCCCTACACCCGCGCCCTGCTGGCGGCGGTGCCGGGGCAGGGCAGGGGGGCGGCCGCGCTGCTGGAAGGCGATGTGCCGAGCCCGATCAACCCGCCCAGCGGCTGCCGCTTCCGCACGCGCTGCCCGCATGCGGAGGCGATCTGCGCGGAACAGGTCCCGCCGCTGGCCGATCACGGCCACCGCGCCGCCTGCCACCTTCAGCACCAGCTTCCCCCGGCCATCGCGCGCCACGAACGCGATGCCGGGGGCGAACGCCTGAAGCGCCTGCAAGCCTTCTTCAGCGACCAGAGAACGGGAGAATGACGGCAATGATCCGCAAGACACTCGCCATGGGCCTCGTCGCCCTGGCAGCGCTCTCCACGGCGCCCGCCGCGCAGGCGCAGAACATCCGCATCGGCCTGCGGGAGGATCCGGACATCCTCGACCCGACGCTGGCCCGCACCTTCGTCGGCCGCATCGTCTTCGCCGGCCTCTGCGACAAGCTCTTCGACATCAACGACAAGCTGGAGATCGTCCCCCAGCTCGCCACCGGCTATCGCTGGGAAGACCCGCAATCGCTGCTCATCACCCTCCGCCAGGGCGTGAAGTTCCACGACGGCGACCCGATGACGGCGGAGTCCGTCGTCTATTCGCTGAACCGCCACCTGACCATGCAGGGCAGCTTCCGCCGCGGCGAGATCAACTCCATGACCGCGGTGGAGGTGGTGGACCCGCAGACCGTCCGCATCCGCCTGCGCGAACCCTTCGCCCCCTTCGTGTCGCAGCTGACGGACCGCGCCGGCATGATCGTCTCGCCCCGCGCCGCGGAGGCCGCCGGCCGCAACTTCGGCAACCGCCCCGTCTGCGCCGGCCCGATGCGCTTCGTGGAGCGGGTCGCGCAGGACCGGATCGTGCTGGAGCGTTTCCCCGAGTACTGGGACGCCTCGCGCATCCACCTGAACCGCGTGACCTATTTGCCCATCCCGGACAACACGGTGCGGCTCGCGAACCTGCAATCCGGCTCGCTGGAGATGGTGCAGACGATCGAGCCCGATGACCTCCGCCAGGTGAACCGCAACTCGCGGCTGCGCGTCAGCGTCTCCGACGAGCTCGGCTACCAGGGCATCACCATCAACATCGGCAATGGCGCCCGCGCACAGACGCCGATGGGCCAGAACCCGCGGGTGCGGGAGGCCTTCGAACTCGCCATCGATCGCGCCGCCATCAACCAGGTGGTCTATGAGGGCCAGTACACGCCGACCGCCCAGGCGGTGCCGCCCTCCAACCCCTTCCACGCCCGCTCCATCCAGCCGGAAGCCCGCAACGTCGCCCGCGCCCGCCAGCTGCTGGCCGAGGCCGGCGTGCGCACCCCGGTGCCGGTGGAGATGACCGTCCCGAACAACCCCGATCTCCGCCAGGTCGCGGAGGTGATCCAGGCCATGGTGCGGGAAGCCGGCTTCGAACTCCGCATCAACGCGATGGAATTCGCCTCCTCCCTCCAGGCCGCGACGCGCGGGGACTTCGAGACCTATCTGCTGGCCTGGTCCGGCCGCGCCGATCCGGACGGCAATACCTGGACCTTCATCCACACCCAGGGCCCGCAGAATGACGGCAAGTATTCCAACCCCGAGGTCGATCGCCTGCTGAACGAGGCGCGCGTCGAGACGGATGCGGCCAAGCGCCTCGCCCTCTATGAACGCATGTGGCAGATCAGCCTGCGGCAGGACCGCCACCGCATCTACCTGTGGCACCGCAAGAACATCGTCGGCCATTCCACGCGCCTCACGGGCTTCGTGCCGGTGCCGGACGGGCTGATCCGCCTGCAGGGCCTGCGCTTCAACTGAGCGGCGGGCGGGGGAGGCACGATGCCTCCCCCGCCTCTCCCACGATACCCGGAGCATCGACGCCATGTGGGCCTGGCTGCTGCGCCGCATCGGGCAGATCATCCCGACGCTGATCATCCTCTCCTTCATGATCTTCGGCCTGCAGCAGCTGATGCCGGGCGATCCCGCGCTGATCCTGGCGGGGGAGGAGCGCGGCGACCCGCTGGTGCTGCAGCAGATCCGGGAGGAGCTGAAGCTCGATCGTCCGATCGTCGAGCAGTATCTCTACTGGGTCGGCAATGTCGTGCAGGGGGATTTCGGCTTCTCCTGGCGCATCCGCATGCCGGTGACGGACCTCATCCTCCAGAAGCTGCCGGTGACGATCCAGCTCGCCACCATGTCCTTCCTCATCGCCATCGTCATCGGCGTGCCGCTCGGCATCCTCTCCGCCGTGAAGCGTGACACGCCGACGGATTGGGCGGCGAATGGCGTCGCGCTGTTCGGCATCTCCACGCCGAATTTCTGGCTCGGCATCATGATGATCCTGCTGTTCAGCGTGGAGCTCGGCTGGCTGCCGCCCTCGGGCTACGTGCCGTTGTGGGAGGATCCGGTGCAGTCTCTGGCCACCACCATCATGCCCGCCTTCGTGCTCGGCACCGGCGTGGCGTCCGTGCTGATGCGTCACACCCGCGCCGCGATGCTGACGGCACTCAGCCAGGACTACATCCGCACCGCCCGCGCCAAGGGCGTGTCGGAGAAATCCGTCATCCGCCGCCACGCGCTGCGCAACGCGCTGATCCCCGTCGTGACGCTGGGTACCATCGAATTCGGCCGGCTGCTGGCGGGCGCGGTGCTGACGGAGCAGATCTTCACCATCCCGGGCTTCGGCAAGCTGGTCGTCGATGCCGTCTTCAACCGGGACTATCCGGTGGTGCAGGGCGTGGTGCTGGCCACCGCGCTGATCTTCGTCCTCCTCTCCCTCATCGCCGACATCCTCTACATGGCGATCAACCCGCGGCTGAGGCAGGCATGAGCACGACCACCGTGACCGCGCCCGCGCTGGAGAAGGGGCAGTCCCCGGCCCGCCGCGCGCTGCGCCGCTTCCTGCGCCACAAGCTGGCCGTCGCCGGCCTGGTGGTGGTGCTGGCCTTCATCCTGATCGCGATCCTCGCCCCCTGGATCGCGCCCTACGACCCCATCGCGACCAGCTGGTCGCGCATCCGCAAGCCGCCCTCGGAGCTGCACTGGTTCGGCACGGATGAGAATGGCCGGGACGTGCTCTCGCGCCTGATCTGGGGCGCGCGCGCCTCCCTCATGGCCGGCGTCATCTCCGTCATGGGCGCGGTCGCGATCGGCGTGCCCATCGGCCTGCTGGCGGGGCTGGCCGGCGGCTGGGTGGATGCGACGATCTCCCGCATCGCGGATGCCATGCTCTCCGTCCCCTTCCTGATCCTGGCGATCGCGCTGGCCGCCTTCCTCGGCCCGGCGCTGGAGAATGCGATGATCGCCATCGCCATCACGGCGAGCCCGATCTTCGTCCGCCTGTCGCGCGGCATGGCGCTGGATGCGAAGAGCACGGATTGGGTGGAGGCGGCGCGCAGCCTCGGCAACCCGCCCTGGCGCACCGCCTTCGTCCACGTGCTGCCCAACATCATCCCGCCGCTGCTGGTGCAGTCCACGCTGGCGATCGCGGAGGCGATCATCGCGGAAGCCTCGCTGAGCTTCCTCGGCCTGGGGCAGCAGCCACCGGCGCCGTCCTGGGGCAGCATGCTGAACAGCGCCCAGCGCTTCCTGGACAGCGCCCCCTGGCTGGCCATCGCGCCGGGCGCGGCGATCTTCCTGGTCGTGCTCGCCTTCAACCTGGTCGGCGACGGGCTGCGGGACGCGCTGGATCCCCGCGCCGACAGGCGCTGAGCGTCCCGGAGGACGTTCAGCCCCCTAGCCGTGCCGCGTAGTCCCCCTTCAGCCGCTGCCAGGCCGGCCAGAAGGGGGGCAGGGGCCGGCCCTCCGCCACCGCCACCAGCACGTCGAGATGGGCGTGCCAGCCGGCGCTGACATTCATCAGCATCGCGCGCTCCGCCACGCGGCGATGCGTCACGGTCAGCAGCACGCGGCCGCCGGCCGGCGCCAGGGTGAAGGTCACGCCGCCCGTGCTGCCCCACTCGATGGCCAGCAGCCGCGGCGGGTCCAGCGCCGTGATGCGGCTCGTCATCCGGTGCTCCTCCCCGAAGCCCTCCGGCCGCTCCCCGCCGCCCAGCGCGTCGTTCCGCCACACCAGCTCGAATTCCGCGCCGAGGCGCAGTTCCATCTCCCCCGCCGCCAGCCAGCGGCGGCGCAACTCGCTGTCGGTCAGATAGGCCCAGACCCGCTCGATCGGGCCGGGCAGCAGGCGCTGGATGGTCAGGGTGGAATCCCCGTCCACCACGCCATGGGCATCGATCACGTCGCTCATCCTTCCTCTCCCTTCGGGGTCCGGTTGCGCATCGCCTCCTCCTCCCGGAGCAGGCCTTCCAGCACGTCGAGGCGATCGGTCCAGAAGCGTTCGTAGAAGCCCAGCCACCGATGCGCGGCGGCCAGCCTTCCCGGCGCCAGCCGGCACCAATGGGTGCGGCCCCGGACCTCACGGTGGATCAGCCCGGCCCGCTCCAGCGCCTGGATGTGCTTGGACGCGGCGGCGAGGGACATGGCGGCTGGCGCGGCCAGTTCGCCCACCGTCCGCTCCCCCGCCGCCAGGTCACGCAGCATCCGTCGCCGCGTGGCATCGCCAAGGACGTGGAAGACGCTGTCGAGCGGGTGGGATTCTGATTCAACCATGTCGTTGAATATCAGCGCAGGACCGGAAACAGTCAACCAAATTATTGACTATCGGGCGGGCGTCACCACAGCGGCCTGGATGGCGGGGTGCAGGTCCCGCAGCCGCATCGGCTTGGCCAGCACGCCGGCGAGGCCCGCTGCCTCGGCCCGGGCGCGCAGCCCGGCCTCCGGCTGTTCCGTCGTGCCGATGATCGGCACCGCGCCCCGCGTCGCCGCCAATGCGCGCAGTCGCTCCGCATCCTGCCAGGCCTCTGCCGCATCGAGGTCGAGCATCACCAGGTCGAAGGGCTGGCCGCGCAGCGCCTCGGCGGCAGCCTCCACGTCACCGACCGTGGTGGCGGCATGGTCGAGCTGCCGGAGCAGGGCGCCGGCGGCGGTCCGGTGGCTGGGCAGGGGCTCCACCACCAGCACGCGGCGGCCCTGCGGCGGGTCCATCCGCGCCAGGGCCGGCAGGCCGAGCGGCAGCTCGAACCAGAAGATGCTGCCGCGCCCCGGCCGGCTGTCGAAGCCGATGCGCCCGCCCATCAGCTCCACCAGCTGGCGGCAGATCGCGAGGCCGAGGCCCGACCCGCCATAGCGCCGGGTCGTGGACATCTCCGCCTGCGCGAAGCGCTCGAACAGCCGCGGCCAGGCTTCCTCGGGAATGCCGATGCCGGTATCGGCCACCTCCACGCGCAGCCTTCCGCCCGGTGGCAGGGCCTGCCATTGCGCACGGATGCGGACCTCCCCGCTCTCGGTGAACTTCACGGCGTTGCCGGCCAGGTTCACCAGCACCTGCGCCACCCGCATGCGGTCGGCCATGACCTGCCGCGGCAGGTCCGGCGCCATCTCCAGCGTCCAGCCGAGCCCCTTGCGCGACGCCGCGGCCGCCAGCGCGGAGAGTGGCTGCGTCAGCATCCCCACGGTTTCCGCGGGCGCCGCCTCGATCGTCACGCGCCCGGACTCCAGGCGGGAGATGTCGAGGATGTCGTTGATGATGCCGAGCAGCAGGTTCCCGCTTTCCAGGATCACCTGCACCGCCTCCCGGTCCGCCTCGTTCAGCTCGGAGGTCGAGAGGATCTGCGCCATGCCGAGGATGCCGTTCAGCGGCGTGCGCACCTCGTGGCTCATATTGGCCAGGAATTCGCTCTTCGCCCTTGTCGCGACCTCCGCCTGGTCCTTGGCGTTGCGCAGCAGAACCTCCCGCAGCCGCGCCTCCTCCAGCAGCGCGCGCTGCCGGGCCTCGCTGGCCGACAGCGCCTCCAGCCGCTCCCGCAACGCCGCCGCCATGGCGATGAAGGTGCTGCCGAGCCGCGCGATCTCGTCGCCCCCTCCCGTCCCGCCCTGCGCGCGAAGCGCCCGGGGATCGAGCGGCGTGTCGTAGTCGCCGCCCTGGATCGCCGCCGCCGCCGCTTCCAGCCGCCGCAGCGGCCGGAACAGCCAGCGCGACCCCAGCTCCACGATCGGCACCAGCAGCGCGACGCAGAGGATGGCGGCGACGATGCCGCCGGTGACCAGCGCGGCATGCGCCGCCTCGATCGGCTCCAGGGAGATGCCGAAATGCAGCGTGCCGAGCGGCTGCCCGGCCATGGTGATCGCGGCCTCGTAGACCATGCGGCTCGCGCTGCCTGGCAGGTCGAGCGGCACCGTCTGGTGGCGGGGCAGGCCATCCCGCGCCACGTCCCAGCCCGCCGCCGCCACCGGCTGGCTCGTGGCATCCAGCAGGACCAGGTGGGCGAAGCTGCCGGCGTTGACGGATTCCGTGATGATCGCCTGGATCGTGGCGAAGTCCCGCTCCGCCAGCGGCGCCGCCAGCGCGGCTTCCAGGATCGGCCGCGCCGCCGCGGCCCGGCTTTCGAACTGCGCTTCCAGCACCCGCAGCACCAGCCGGTCCTGGATCACGGTCAGCGCCGTGGCCAGTGCCACCAGCGCCAGCGCGGCCAGCGAGAAGAGTTTCAGCCGGAAGGGCAGGCGGCGCAGCATGCCGGTCGCGTGCCCCTGCTGCCCGGGGTCAGGCGCTGCGCAGCAGGCTGCGCGTTTCGTCCACCACGTCGTCCAGCTCCGCCAGGTCGGCCTCCGTCACCGGGCGGATCCCCCGGAAGCCGGTCAGCTCGAAGAACTGGCGCCCGGCCTCGCTGGCGGGGAAGCGGGTGACGCAGGTGGTGATGCGCCGCGCCTCCGCCTCCGGCATGCCGGCCCGCAGCATCACCAGGAAGCCCGGCACGGTGATGAATTGCTGCCAGACCACCAGCGTTTCGCGCACGGCGGGGCCGATGGCGTTGAACTCGCCCCGGCTCATCACCGCCAGCGGCGTGGCCGGGCCGGTCAGCAGCTGCGCCAGGCTGTCCTCGTTCCGCGCATGCACGGCGGTGGCATCGCGGCCGATGGTCACGCCCGCCGCCCGCGCCCAATGGATGAACTTCAGCGCCACCAGCGATTGCGGATTGGTCATGGCCACCTGCCGACCGCGGATGGCGCCGATATCGGTGATCGGCCGGTCCCGGTGCGTCACCAGCAGGCCGGGGATGCGGGGCTCATAGATCGCGAAGGGAACCAGCCCCGCATCGCGCTGCGCCACGCGGCCGAGATTGGCCGCCGTCACCACCAGCCCATAGGCACCCGCAACCGTTCGTTCGTGGAAGGGCGCCAGCCCCGGCGCCGTGACGACCTCCACCGGCCGGGCGAGGTCCTGTTCCAGGAAGGCGCGGAAGGGCTGGTACTGCGCCAGTAGCACGCGGGCGCTGACATTGGGCATGACGCCGAACTGCAGCGGCGCCAGCTGGGCCCGGGCGCGGGAAGGCAGCAGGGATGGCATGCAGAGCAGGGAAGCAGCCCCGATGGCGCGTCGTGTCAGGCGATGACCCACCATCATGCTTCTCCGTTCATTCCCGGGGCCGGCGACGCCTTCATTCTGACACGCAATCGGACCGGGCGCAGCCATTCTCGCTGGGTGGACATTGCCAGAATCGGAACCGCGTCCCGGCAACGCCTCCGCGCCCCCCCCCCCGCAACTTGCCGCAAGCAGGCCTTGATGCGGCCCGGCCGAGGGGCGATCTCTCCGCCCGCCATGCGCCATCACCGTCGATCCGACCAGGACACCCGAACCGGCAGGCTCGCGCGGCCGCGCATCCTGCTGCCCTCCATCCCCTGGCCGGTCCGCCGCGTTGCGGGGATGTGGATGCTCGGCCTCACGCTCTGGATGGCCAGCATCCTGGCGCTCTTCCGATGAGCACCACGGGCCCCGGCTGGCGCCACCCCGACGCCTGGCGCGATGCGCGGACCAAGCTGGAAGAGCAGGCCGGGCGCTTCCGCGCCGGCACGCGCGGCCTGCTGCTGCCGCTCTTCACCTGGCCGCTGCTGCCGGATGCGGTGATCGAGATCGCGCGCGGCAACACGCGTGGCGTGGTGGCGGCCGGGCTCGGCATCGGCCTGCCGCTGCTGGCGCTGCGCATCCTGCGGCGGGGCAGGGCGGGCGACACGCGCCGCGCCGCCGTCATGGTCGCGGTCGCGACAGGCCTGGTCGCCGGCCTCGGCGCGCAGATGGCCGCGCCGCTGGCGGTCCTGCTCGCCGCCGGCGCCTGGGCCGGCACCCGCCTGCTCTATGACGGCGCGGTGCCGGAAGTGGAGGCGCCGGAGCCGCCGCCCGCCCCGGGCCCGCTGGACGAAGCCCGCGCGCGCCTGGCCCGCATCGCCGCCGCGCCGGCGCTGGCCGGCGTCACCGGCGCCATGGGCTCGGTGCTCGACGACCTCGATGCCCGCCCCGATCGCCTGCCCCAGGCGCGGCGCTTCCTCGCCGTCCATCTCGATGGGCTGGAACGCATCGCCGACCGCCTGGCCGCGGGCGCGGAGCCGCCGCCCGGCATGCCGCAACTGCTGACGGACCTCCAATCCGCCGCCGAGGAACTCCGCGCCCGCCTGCGCGCCGAGGAGAGTGCCGCCCTCGACATCCAGGTGAAGGTGCTGTCCGAGAGGCTGCGCCAGGAAGGATACGCATGAGCACGACCCAGCCGACCACGACGCCCCCCGGCACCCCCGTCGCGGAGATCGACGAACTCGCCCGCCAGATCGACCTCTCCGATCCCGGCTCGATCCTGCGCTTCGGCCAGCAGACCCAGACCCGCGCCCAGGCGGCGGCCGATGCCATGCTGGAAGGCGCGCGGAACCAGGAGACGGGGGAGGCGGGGCGCACCCTCTCCTCCCTGCTCTCCACGCTGCGCGGCTTCGACGTCACCAAGCTCGATGAACGCCCCGGCTTCTTCGCCCGCGTCTTCACCAAGGCGGGCGCCGAGGTCACGGGCATCATCCAGAAATACGAGACGGTGAAGGGCCAGATCGAGGGCATCGGCGACAAGCTCGACACCCATCGCACGCGGCTTCTGGAGGATGTGGAGCGGCTGGAGCGGCTCTACCAGGCGACGCTGGAGTGGTTCCACGCGCTGGGCGACCACGTCCAGGCGGGCGAGGCCGTGCTGGCGCGTACGGACAAGGAAGCGATCCCCGCCATGGAGGCCGCCGTCGCCGCCAATCCCGGCGACGATTTGGCGCCGCAGCGCCTCCGCGACCTCCGCGGCGCGCGGGATGAGCTGGATCGCCGCGTGCACGACCTCCGCCTGACCCGCCAGGTGGCGATGCAGGCGCTGCCCTCGATCCGCCTTATCCAGGAGAACGACAAGGCGCTGGCCAGCAAGATCCACTCGGTGCTGGCCAATACCGTCCCGCTCTGGCGCCAGCAGCTGGCCCAGGCCCTGGCCATCCACCGGATGCGCGAGGCCGGGTCGGCGGTGAAGCAGGCGACCGACCTGACCAACCAGCTGCTGACCGCGAATGCCGAAACGCTGCGCCGCGGCAACCTGGAAGCCCGCACGGAGCTGGAACGCGGCATCTTCGACCTGGCCGCCGTTCAGAAGGCGAATGCCGCCCTGGTCTCGACCATCGAGGATTCCCTGAGGATAGCCGACGAGGCGCGCGGCCAGCGCGCCCGCGCGGCGGAGGAACTGGCGAAGCTGGAGGGCGACATCCGCCGCGTGCTCGTCCAGGCCAAGGCGGGGGCACCGGTCACGCGGCCGGTCTAGGCCGCGCGATCCCGGTTGCGCCGGGCACCCTTCCCGGGCCCAATGGCGGGCAAGAATACCCAGGGAGGAACGATCATGCCCGCCATCTCGCGGCGTGGGCTGCTTGCCGCGGCCGGCGCCACGCTCGCTGCCCCGTCGCTCGCGCAGTCCTGGCCCTCCGGCCCCATCCGGATCGTGGTGCCCTTTCCGCCGGGGGGCTCCACCGATGCACTGTCACGGCTGTTGCAACCGCATCTCCAGGCGGCGCTCGGCCAGCCCATCGTGGTGGAGAACCGCGCCGGCGCCTCCGGCGCGCTCGGCACGGCGCTGGTTGCGCGCAGCCAGCCCGATGGCAACAACTGGGTGCTGGTCTTCGACACCCATGCGGTGAACCCGTCCCTGATCCCGACGATCGGCTTCGACACGGAAAAGGACCTGACGCCGCTGCTGCTGTTCGGCACGGCGCCCATGGTGCTGACCGCGCATCGCACCCGCCCCTGGCGCAGCTTCGCCGAGATGGCGGCCGCCGCGAAGGCGCGGCCCGACACCATCACCTACGGCACCATCGGCAACGGGTCGCTCGCCCACCTGACCATGGCGCTGGTCGGCCGGGCCGCCGGGCTGCAGCTCGTGCATGTGCCCTATCGCGGCGGCGGGCCGCTGGCCGTGGCGGCCGTGGCCGGGGAGGTGGACCTGCCCATCGCGACCCGCCCCGCCATCGGCCCGCATATCGACACCGGCGCCCTGCTGCCGCTCGCCCAGACCGGCGCCACCCGCTCCCCCTCCATGCCGGATATCCCGACGCTGGCGGACTCCGGCGTGGCGGGCATCGATGCCCGCGCCTTCTGGGGCTTCCTCGGCCCCGCGGGCCTGCCGGCGGCGATCCGCCAGCGGATGGAGGGCGCCATCCGCGGCGCGCTCGCCATCCCCGAGGTCCGCGCCCGCGTCATCGCCCTCGGCATCGACCTCGACCCGCAGGGAGAGGCCGTCTTCGGCCCCTTCCTCTCCACCCAGATCGCCACCTGGGGCCGGGTGGTGCGGGAGAACGGGATCCGGCCGGATTAGGACTTCCGGTCGAAGCCGAAGGGCCGCAGCAGCTCATCCGGCTCCGCCTGCGGCAGGTCCTCGTCCCGCTCCGGCAGGCGCCCCTGCGGCGTCAGCCGGTCCACCATGCCCGGCAGGCCGCGGCTGAGCTGGGACAGGATCTCGTCCTGCCCCTCGCCGGTCGCGGCGGAGAGCTGGTCCAGCGCCTCCGGCGGGATGGCGCGGCGCAGCTCCTCCGGCGAGACATCGCCGTTCGGCCCATCCTGCACCCAGCTATCCACGCGGTCGCCGAGCCCGGCGCCGCGCAGCTGGTCCGTCAGGCTGGTCAGCCCGCGCGCCCCGCCCTGGCCGCGCATGAGGTAGGCGAGCAGCGCCATCAGGGCCATGCCCTTGATGCCGCCGAGCCCGCTGGCCAGGCCACCGAGCCCGCCGCCGGAGGGCATCGGGGAGGCCGCGCCCCCGCGCCCGCCCCCCAGCAGCCCGCCCAGGATGCTGCCCAGGCCGCCGCCCAGGCCGCCGCCCAGCCCGCCGCCCATGCCGCCGGCATGCCCGCCCGCATAGCCGCCGCCGGACCGCCCGGCCTCCTCATCCGGCAGCCGGGGCCGGCCGAGCGGCGAATCGCCCCATGCGCCGCCCCTGTTGTCCTGGCGGGGCTGCTGCCCGCCCATCACGCCGCCATCGCCCAGCACGCCCGCGAGGATGCGGGACAGGATATCGCTCATGGTCGTCATCTCCCTGATCCCAGGGGCAACGCCCCCCATCCCACGGGGTTCGCCCATCCCGGCCGCGGCTTGACCCCGCCGCGCCCCGGTGCTGCCGTGCCCATGAAGCGTGAGGAGGGAATGCGCCATGCGGGCATGGGCCGTGGTCGAGACGGGCAAGCCGTTGCAGGAGGTCGAGTGGCCGACGCCGGTGCCGACCGGCAAGCAGGTGCTGCTGGAAGTGACGCATGCCGGCGTCTGCCATTCCGACCTGCATATCTGGGAAGGCGAATACGACCTCGGCAGCCGGGGCAAGATGAAGCTCTCCGACCGCGGGGTGAAGCTGCCGCTGGCCATGGGGCATGAGACGGTGGGCCGCGTGCTGTCCTGGGGCCCGGAAGCCGAAGGGCAGGGGCTGGAAGTCGGCCAGACCCGCATCGTCTTCCCCTGGGTGGGCTGCGGCACCTGCGCCCGCTGCCGGGCGGAGGAAGACAACATGTGCGCCAATGGCCGCTCGCTCGGCGTCTTCCAGAATGGCGGCTACGCCACCCACATCATCGTGCCGGAACCGCGCCACCTCGTGGATCCCGGCAACCTCGACCTGGCGCTCGCCGCCACCTACGCCTGCTCCGGCATCACCGTCTATTCCGCCATCAACAAGCTGATGCCGATGGACCCCGATGATCCCATCGTGCTGGTGGGCGCTGGCGGGCTCGGCCTGCAGGCCATCGCGGTGCTGAAGGCGCTCGGCCATCGCCGCATCGTCTCCGTCGATGTCAGCGCGGAGAAGCTGGAGGCCGCGAAGGCCGCCGGCGCCACCGACACCGTGGATGCGCGGGGCGAAGGCGTGACGGCGAAGCTGATGGAGGTCTGCGGCGGCCCCGTCATGGCCGTGGTGGACCTGGTGAATGGCAGCGCCACCGCCCGCTTCGCCTTCGATGCGCTGGGGAAGGGCGGCAAGCTGGTGCAGGTCGGCCTCTTCGGCGGGGAGCTGTCGCTGCCCCTGCCGCTGATGGCGATGAAGGCCATCACCATCCAGGGTTCCTATGTCGGCAGCCCGAAGGAACTGCGCGCGCTGGTGAAGATCGCGCAGGGCGGCGCGCTGCCCGCCATCCCCGTGACGCGGGAGCCGCTGCGCAACGCCGACAGCGCGCTGATGCGGCTCCGCGCCGGCCATGTCACCGGCCGCATCGTCCTGACCGCCGACGCCGCCTGAAGAAGACCGGGGCGGGGCCGGGAAACCGACCCCGCCCCGCCATGGCCGCCGCGCGGTCACCGGCGTAGATTGATGCGATGCAGGACATCGCGCAGGCATCTCCCGCCGCCCGCTACACGCCGCCCTATCCGCCGCGGCCGGACAAGGCGCCGCGCAACTTCCGCATGCTGAAGCTCGCGCGCCACAACTGGCTCGCCATCTGGCCCGCCGGCGCCTTCAGGCGCGACGCGGTCTTCACCCGCGTCCTGTTCCGCGACCTCGTCATCTGCAACACGCCGGAGACCGTCCACCAGGCCTTCGTCGAGCAGCATGAGGCCTTCCAGCGCAAATCCGCCCAGCACCGCCACGCGCTGATTCCGCTGCTGGGCGACGGGCTCTTCGTCTCCGACGGCGCGCTGTGGCGGGAAAGGCGGCGCGTGGTGGCGCCCGTCACCCATGCCTCCCGCCTGCCCGACCTGGCCCCCACCATCACGGAAGCCGCCGCCGATCGCGCCGCCGCCTGGGCCGCCCTGCCGCCCGGCACAACGATCGACGTGCTGGCGGAGATGGGGCGCCTGACCGCGGAGATCATCTGCCGCACCATCTTCGGCCGTGCGCTCGGCGCCGATGCCGCCGCCGCCGTCGTCGCCGCCTTCGCGGAATACCAGCGGGAGATCGGCCAGACCGACATCGCCTCCCTGCTCGGCCTGCCCGACTGGTGGCCCCGCCTGCCCAACCGCCGCGCCCGCGCCGCCGCCCGCCGCATCCACGCCGTGGTGGATGGCCTGATCGCCGCCATCCTGGATGGCGGGGAGGGGGAGGCCTCCCTCATCCGCTCCATGGCGGAGGCCAAGGTCCCCGGCACCGACCGCCCGATGGACCGCCGCGCCTTCCGGAACGAGGCCATCGTGCTGTTCATGGCGGGGCATGAGACGACGGCCAATGTCCTGGCCTGGGCCCTCTTCATCCTGACGCAGGACCCGGCCAGCGCCGACCGTCTTCGGGCGGAGCTTGCCACCGCGCTCGGCGGCCGGCCCGCGACCCATGCGGACCTGCCCGCGCTGCCCTTCACCCGCGCGGTGCTGGAGGAGACGATGCGCCTCTACCCGCCCGTGCCCATGCTCTCCCGCCAGGCGATCGCGCCCGGGGAGATCGCGGGCCGGCCGGTGCGGCGCGGCGCCATGGTGCTGGTCGCGCCCTGGCTGCTCCACCGCAACCCCACGATCTGGGAGGAGCCGGACGCCTTCGTGCCGGACCGCTTCATGCCCGGCGCGCCCCGCCCGCCGCGCCACGCCTATATCCCCTTCAGCACCGGCCCCCGCGTCTGCACCGGCCAGCAGCTCGGCCTGATGGAGGCGACGCTCTGCCTGGCGACGCTCTGGCAGGCCGTGCGGCTGGAACTGGTGGAGGGGACGGAGGTCATGCCCGTGGCGCGCCTGACGCTCCGCCCGGGGGAGGCGCTGCCCATGCGGGTCCGCCCGGCATGAAGCCGCCGCCCGATCCCCGCACGGATAGTCGCGCGCTGGATGTGCTCTACCCGCCCCCGCCGCTGCGCTGGGCCGAACGCCGGGCGCTGTGGCGCTACTGGGTGACCGATGTGGTGGCGGGCGCCGCCGACATGGCGCTGCATCACGGGCTGCGGCTGCTGCCGTCGGAGCGCGTCTCCGCCATCGGCCTGCGCATCGGCGCCTTCCAGTACCGCAAGCGCGACCACGCCCGGGCCCGCGCCCTGCTGCGGCACCTGCGGCCGGAGGCGACCGAGGCCGAGATCGAGGCGCTGGTGGAGGCGCATTGGCGCCATGTCGGCCGCTGCTTCGCCGAATTCTCCGCCCAGTACCGCTTCCTGCCGGAAGGCCGGATCGAGATCGAGGGGCGCGAGCATGTGGACGCGCTGCGCGCCGCCGGCCGCCCCGTCATCATCGCCGGCCTGCATGTCGGGAACTGGGAGATGGTGCCGGCCGGCCTGGCGAGGATCGGCCTGCCCTTCCACGTCATCTTCCAGCGCCTGCCCAACCGCTTCCGCATGCGCATCGCCTTCAACATGCGCAACCACGGGCGCCAATTTGCCAACGCGCCGGTCTCCAACCCCATCCTGCCGACGCTCGATGCCGCCTTCCAGGCGCATCGCCTGCTGGCCGATGGCTCCTCCGCGCTGCTCTACTACGTCGATGAGTTCTGGGAGGGCCGGGTCCATGCCCCCGCCTTCGGCCGGCCGCCGAAGCTGGACGGCAACATCATGCGGGCCGTGCGGCTCGCCGCCCATACCGGCGCGGCCATCATCCCCTGCTACGGGCTCCGCATCGCGGATGGCCCCCGCTTCCGCGTCACCTTCCTGCCGCCGGTGGAGGTCGGCCCCGCCGGCCGCGGCCGCGCGGGCATGCTGGAGGACATGGCGCTACTGGATGCCGCCATCGACCCGGTGGTGCGCGCCCATCCGGAGCAGTGGTTCATGCTCCACGCGTTTCGCTTCGACCGCTGAGCGGCGCCCTCAGCCCGCCGGATAGGCGGCGCCCGTCACGGGATCGCAGGGCGGGTCGGGCGTCGCCGGGATGGCGTGGGCGGCCTTGGCGGCCTCGCCAGGCCGTCCGGTGAACTGCTCCGGCGGATCGCCCGGCGGATAGGCGCCCACCACCAGAAGCCGTCCGGAGGCGCCGAGGTTGCGGTGCCCCGTGCCCGCCGGCAGCACCACCACGTCGCCGGCCTGCAGGTCCAGCGTCACGCCGGGATCGCCGCCGAGGCGCACGCGCACCCCGCCCTCCACGATGGCCAGCGCCTCATGCGCATTGGGGTGGTAGTGGTGGAAGTCGTAGATGCCGTTCCGCCAAGCCGGCGGCCAGCCATGGCGCGCGAACAGCGCCTCCGCCGCCGCCGGGTCGCCGGAAGGCACGGCGCCGCGATGCAGCAGCACGGGCAGGCGCGGGTTGTTCGGGATATCGCCCCCGCTGCCCGGCGGCAGCAGCAGCCGTTCCGCCCCGTCGCGTCCGCGTTCATGCATCGCCCGATCCTCCCGGCCCTGGCTGATTCAAGCATGCCAGGGGCGCGAAGGTTGCGCGAAGCCTATTCGGCGAAAAGCTCCGCCGTGCGGCGCAGATGCTGCGCGACATGCGGGGAGGGTGCGCCCTCCGCCACTTCCTCGAAGCCCCGGATGCGGGCTTCCATCATGCGCTCCCCGCCGCGCGCCGGGCGGTTGTAGATGAAGCCATGCGTCGAATAGGTGCGGCCGAAGGCATCGTCGTTATGCCCCACCTGCACCCGCACCGCCGTCCAGTCATTGCGGTCGGAGACATCGATCACGACGACGCCGCGCATCACCGCGCCGCGCCGGATCCCCGGGCCCGCCCAATTGGCGTGGTCGATATGGATCGTGCGGGCATTCACCACGCGGCTCACCACCGCGACATGGCCGCGGGACATCCCGCCGGAGGCCGTGAAGGCCAGGACGGAGCCGCGCTCCGGCATGTTGCCGCGGGCATAGGCGCCGGCGGCGTTGTGCCACCACATGCGGGCATCGCCGCTGATGTTCATGCCCGTCGCCATGCGCGCGAAGGGCACGCAGGACAGGCCGCTGCTGATCGAGACCGGCAGGATCGGCGTGCCGCCCTGGCTGAGGGCAGGCTGGCTGATCGCCGGGTTCGCCAGCGCCGGGCGCATCACGCCAACGGAGGCCAATTGCATCGGCGGCGCCGCGACCGCGGCCGGCGCCGTGTTCAGCACGCGCACGCGGGGCGGTGGGGCCGGCGGCGGCGGGGGCGGCAGGGCGGCGACCTGCGTGCCGCGCTGCGGGGCCGCGGCGGTGCGGCTGGCGGGCTGCGCGGGCTTGGCGGCGGCAACACGGCTGGCGGCCTGGGCCTGAACGGGGGCGGGGGCGCGAGGCGGGGTCACGGCCACCTGGCCGGGGCGCGCCTGCTTCTGGGCCGTGCGCGGGTTGCGCTCCGTCGCCTGCGCCGTGTCGATGGAGAAGGCTGCCGTCCCGAACAGGACGCAGAATACAGCCAGCGTGCCCGTCGCCCGCATGAGTGATCCCCCGATTGCCTGCCCTACGGGCACCGGTTGGTGCTCCGTGATCACGGCGGTAACCGGGGCTTGGGGGCGGGGACAACCCGCTCCGTTGTTACCTCGCGAAATCTGGCGTGATTCGCTGATCGAGGGTCCGTGATCGTGGGCCGAAACAGATAATCGTCCTAGGACGAAACCTGACGAAACACGACGACACAGTGTTGCGGCATTTTTGCCACGGTTCCGAGGCCTTCCGCGTCGCTGTCCTGACTCGGCAACATGACTGTCATGCCATGTTGGAATATGCCCCCGCGCCGGGGGTATTTCGCAGCCCCCCGGAACGACAAGGGCGGCCGCAGGTTGCCCCGCCGCCGCCCCCATGGGTCCCGGCAAGCTGCCTCAGCGGCAGGCCGTGACCATGATCTCCACCAGGTGGCGCGGATCGGCCATGTTCGCCTCGACGCAGGCGCGCACCGGGCGGCCGGCATCGCCCAGCCACTCGATCCACACCTTGTTCATGGCGTCGCGGTCGCGGATGTCCTTCAGCCAGATCTGCGCCTGCAGCAGGCGGGTATTGTCCGTGCCGTTCGCCTCCAGCGCCGCGTCGATCTTGGCCAGCACCTGGCGGGTCTGGCCCGTCACGTCCTGGGACAGGTCGTCGGCCGTCATGCCGGCGAGGTAGACGAAATTGTGGTACTCCACCGAGGAGGACAGGATGGGGTTGCTGCCCTGGCGGGTGATCTTCGACATCGCGCTTTGCTCCTCGAGCGGTTTGGCCCGCATCTCCTAGGCGTGCCATGACGGCCGGGCAAGACGGACGCGCCGGCGCGATCAGGGTGATGCCGGACTATGCGTGCTGGCCGCTCTGGCGGGATGACGGCGAGGGCGGGAACATCGACCCGGAGACCCTGCCGGTCTCGGCCGCCCTGAAGGCCGCGCTTTCCGCCTGGGCCGCCTGGTTCGAGGCCGGCTTCGACTGGGACGACCCCGCCGCCTCGCCCCCCATCCCCAATGCGGGCGCCTTTGAGGCCGAGGGACGGCGCCTCGCCGCCTGGCTCGCTTGCGAACTCGGCCCGGCCTGGCGCGTGCGCTACTGGCGCGATCAGCCGGGAGAGGGCTGACCCTCCCCATGGTCCACCGCACCCGTCACGCCACAGCCGCAGAAGGGGCAGCGGGCCAGGCTGGCCAGTTGCGGCGCGATCGGGGCGGGCAGGGGCCGCCCATCCAGCAGCCGGTCGAGCTCCGCCCGCAGCGCCTCATGCACCTGCTGTTCCGCGCAGGCGCCGCTGCCGTATTCCGCCACCACCGCGGCGCTCGGCGCCTCCAGCCGGAAGGCGAGGGCAGGCGTGGCCATCCCGGCAGCGGGGAGGCAAGCAAGAAAGCGGCGGCGCGGCGTGCTCATGCCCCCATCATAAGGCAACCGCCCGCCGCGCCGCCACGGTTTCATCCGACCACGGCGTAGGTGCTGCCCGAGGTCGCGGCGCCGATCATCGCCTCGAACACCGCGACACCGTGGATCGCATCCTCCACCGGCAGCGGGTAGGCGGGGCCGCCCGCGACGGCCGACGCGAATGCTGCAAGTTCAGCGGCTTCGATGTCGGTCTTCGGAAACTGCTTCACCCAGCCCTCGCCCTCCCGCGGCGTCCAGGTCAGCTGCTCATGCCCCTGCAGCACCAGGATCCCCTCCGTCCCGAACAGGCCCACGCGCCAGAAGCTGGGCGAGAGCGACAGCGTCGCGAAGCCGACCGTCGCGCCGCGCTCCAGCAGCCCGAGCATCGCCGTGGTGTCGTCGATCGTCTGGCTGACCTGCGCATGGCTGCGCACCGTCACCTCCTTGAACCGCCCGGCCAGGTTGATGATGGCGTCGATCATGTGGATGCCCATGCCGCCCATGCCGCCGAGCGGGCTTTCCGCCCGGTCCGCCCGCCACATCCCCGGCACATAGGCCCGCGCCCCCGGCCCGCTGAACTGCCCTTCCACATGCAGCAGCGTGCCGAGCTGCCCCTCCGCCAGCATCGACTTCATCAGCTGGATCGCCGGCAGGAAGCGCCGGTTGTGGCCGAGCGCCATCACCACCCCCGCCTCCCGGCAGGCCGCGACGGCGGCGGCGGCGGAGGCCCGGTCCAGCGTGAAGGGCTTCTCGACGAAGACATGCTTGCCCGCGCGCGCCGCGGCGATCACCTGCTCCGCATGCTGCCCATGCGGCGTCGCCAGCACCACCGCCTTCACGGCGGGGTCCGCCAGCACCGCATCGTAGTCCGGCAGCATCCGGATGCCCTTCTCCGCGGCCCAGGCCTCGGCCTTGGCCGGCGTCCGGGTGCACCCCGAGACGAAGCGGATCCCCGCATCGTTCTTCCCCTGCACGCTGTTGGCCAGCACCTGGCCCCAGCGCCCCATGCCCACGATGGCGGCGTCCAGCATCGATCCCGTATCCCTCTCTCTATCGGTTGGCGGTGGAGGCTGACTGGCCTTCCAGCGCCGCCTCGATCCGCTTCAGCTTCGTCACACCCCAGGCGAAGACGCCCAGGAACAGCAGGGCGGCCGCGAGCGTCGGCAGCCGCAGCCCGAACACCTCGCCGAGCCCGCCCAGGATCAGCGCGCCCAGCGCCGGGAAGGCGCGGGTGATCAGGCCCCAGAGGCTCAGCATCCGGCCGCGATAGGCCGGGTCCGCGGCGCTCTGCAGCAGGGTCTGCACGCTGATCCCGTGCATGGAGGCGACCGCCCCGATCAGCGCGCCGCACAGCATCCCCAGCGGAAACCACCCCGTGGCGACGAACCCTACCGTCGCCACGGCCTGCGCCAGCGCCGCGAAGATCGCGATCCGCGTCGTCCCCTCCAGCCGGCCGCGCGACGCCACCCAGAGCCCGGCACAGAGCGCGCCCACCCCGAAGCAGGCAGTCAGGATCGCAAGGCTCTCCGCCCCGCGCCCGAACAGCCGCTCCACATAGGGGGGCAGGATCTCCTGCACGCCGCGCATCAGCAGCGCCCCCATGGCGGCATAGAGCAGCAGCGGCCCGAGCCCCGGATGCCGCCAGGCATAGCCGAGCCCGCCTGTCACCTCCCGCCACAGGCTGGCGGAGGCCGGATGCCCGCGCCGTTCCCGCGCATCGACGCGCAGCAGCGCGATGGACAGGATCGCGAAGCTGTAGCCGATGGCGTTCCCCGCGATGGCCGGCACCACCCCCCAGGCCGCGATCACCGGCCCCGCGATCGCAGGCCCGGTGAAGCGGGCGACGGCGAAGCACAGCGAATTGGCCGCGACGGCCGCCGGCAGATCAGCCCGCGCCACGATCCCCGGCATCAGCGTCTGCCGCGCCGGCTGGGCGAAGCTGGCGGCGATGCCGCCGCAGACCTCCAGCGCCAGCAGGATGCTGATGGTCATGTGCCCGCTGGCCGTGATGCCGGCGACGGCGGCCGCCTGCAGCGCGATCGCCACCTGCGTCCAGATCGCCAGCTGCACCCGGTCCACCCGGTCCGCGATGGCGCCGGCGATGGGGCTGACCAGCACCGCCGGCGCCAGGTCGCAGAAGGCGACCATGCCCACCCAGAAGGCGCTGCCCGTCAGCTCCCAGGCCAGCCAGGAGACGGCGATCCGCTGCATCCAGAGGCCCGTCCAGGCCACCATGGAGCCGGAGAAGAACAGCCTCGAATCACGGGTCGAAAGCGCCCGGCCCAGCGCGCCGAGCGAGGCCACCGCCCGCGCCCGTCAGCGCGTCCCGACGCCCGGCGGCGGCAGCGCGCGGCTGGTGGCGGGCCGGCGCGTGCCGGTCGTGGTGGTCGCGGTGCTGTCGGTCGTCGCCGGCGTCGCCGCCGCCGGACCGCGCACCGGGTCCGGGCTGGCGCGCAGGCATTCCGCGATCAGCCGGTCGCGGTCGATCTGCGCGGCGCCGCGGTCATTCTCCACCCGCATCATGGGCGCGACGCCCATGGTGCCGCGGCCCGATTCGGTCTCGTCGCTGCGCATCAGCTGCCCGCGTTCGCGGTACTGCACCACCCGGGTCGCCTGGTCCCGGCACGCCTCGTAGCGCGCATCGCGTTCGCCCCGCGGCACCGGCGCCGGCGCCGTGATGGGCGTGACCGGCGGCAGGGAGGTTCCACAGGCCGCCAGCGCCAGGATCGGCGCAACCAGCATCAGGCGGGGGAAAGCAGGGCAGGGCATGGATCACTCTCTCAGTCGGGTCACGCGGGCATGCGCGCGGGGAGCGCCCGGGACAATAGCCCGCGAAGCGCGGCCGCGTCGAACCTTGCCCCGGAGTCGAGCGGCATGGAGGCCGCGGCGCGCAGCAGCGCCGGGTGCAGCTCCACCCCCTCCGCCGTCACGCTGAACAGCCCGGCCAGCCAGGCGCTCCGCCCCATCACCTCCACCAGCGCCAGCAGCCGCAGGCAGAGCGAGAGGCCGGCCAGCGTGCCGAGGTCCGCCCGCTGGTCCACCGCCTCCGCCCAGCTGCGCGCGTCCCGGTCGGCAATGGCGAGTCGGGTGGCGCCGCCATCGGCGCGGCGGAACAGCATGTCGCGGGGCGGCCCCCAGGCACCGGCGGCGGCCCGTGCCCGCGCCGCGTCCCAGGCGCCGAGCAACGCGGCGGTCGTCACGGCGGGCAGCGATTCCGGCGGCACGGCGATGGCATAGGTCAGGGCACCATCGGCGCCGCCGGCCACCTTGATCAGGCTGTCTGGCATTCCCCTCAGATTGGCCCCGCGGCCAGGGCTTCGCCACCCCTTCGCAAGCGGGGCTGACCGTGGCGTGATGCGGCCATGACCGATCCCAGCCGCCTGACCGCCACCGAGGCCGCCCGCGCCATCGCCGCGGGCACCCTCTCCCCCGCCGCGCTCATGGAAGCCTGCCTCGCCCGCGTGGCGGAGCGGGAGGGCACGACCCGCGCCTTCGCCTGGATCGACCCGGCCGCCGCCCGCCGCGCCGCCGCCGCGGCACGGCCGGGCGCGCTCCACGGCATCCCCTTCGGCGTGAAGGACGTGCTGGACACGGCCGACCTGCCGACGGGCTATGGCAGCCCGATCTGGGCCGGCCACCGCCCGAGGGGCGACAGCGCCGCCGTCGCCGCGGCGCGCGCCGCCGGCGGCGTCATCATGGGCAAGACCGTCACGACGGAATTCGCCACCCGCAACCCCGGCGCCACCACCAACCCGCACAACCCCGCCCATACGCCGGGCGGCTCCTCCTCCGGCTCCGCCGCCGCGGTGGCGAATTTCATGGTGCCGGTCGCCTTCGGCACCCAGACCGCGGGCAGCATCGTGCGCCCGGCCGCCTATTGCGGCGTCGTCGGCTACAAGCCGTCCTTCGGCACGCTGCATCGCGGCGGCATGAAGGTCTGCTCCGAAAGCCTCGACACCATCGGCATCATGGCCCGCAGCGTCGCCGACTGCGCGCTCGCCATGGGTGCCATGACCGGCCGGGACCTTGGCGACCCGGAGGCGAAGCCCGCCCGCGCCCCGCGCCTCGGCCTGACCACCGGCCACGACGCCGCCGCCGCCACGCCGGAGACGCTCGCCCTGCTGGACCGTGCCGCAGAAGCGGCGCGGCGCGCGGGGGCGGAGGTCGTCCCCTTCGCCCTGCCGCCCGAATTGACGCGCGCGGCGGCGCTGCACGGCCACATGATGAACATGGAGACCCGCCAGGCTTTGGCCTGGGAAGTCGCGCATTGCCGCCCGCAGCTCTCCGCCGTGCTGCTGGACCGCATGGACTGGGCCAGCGCCCAGCCCGCCGCGATGCTGGACGAGGCCCGCGCCGCCGCCGCCGCCGCCCGCGCCGCCTTCGAGCACGCCACGCAGGGCCTCGACGCCATCCTGACCCCCTCCGCGCCCGGAGAGGCGCCTGAGGGCCTGAGCTACACCGGCGACGCCACCTTCAACCTGCTCTGGACCCTGCTCTGGGGCCCCAACGTCACCGTGCCCGTCGCGACGGGCCCGAAGGGCCTGCCGATGGGCGTGCAGCTGGCGGGGCGGATCGGAGAGGATGCTCGGGTGCTGGCGGTGGCGCGCTGGGTGCAGGCGGCGATGGGGTAAATTGGGAGTGGCAAACCGAACGTCTGCATGGGATCCAGCACCAAGAAACGATAACCTGCAACGGCACATCGCCTGGTGTGCAGTCGGTCCCACTACCCTACGGCGCATGGTCAAACCGGGCGGGCGGCGCCAGATATGCCGCTGGATGAGCGAGATACGCCTTCTAGATTTGAAAGAGCGGGACTTCGCCGAAGTGCTCCAGCAGTGGACGGATACGGTTCAGGTGGATTTGGGCTTCCCGTTTGGTGCAGCGCGGAAAGCGCTCAATCTCTTCGTCCGCGACTTGTCGCACAATATCTGGATGCGCGAATTACTTTTGCTGGACGCGGTCGAGAATAAACTTGAGGTACCTCTTGATGGTATCGTAATGCAGAATCTGCGCAAGCGGTGTCCGCGCAGGCTGCCAGCGGTGTCTGTAATCGGCTTAACTCCGAGTATCAGCGAACGCTACCAGCAGTACGCTTCTGAAATTGCCGCCAGCATGGGTACTTTTCGTGTCCACCTTGATATCGACTGGTGGAGCGGAAACTGATTCGCGTAGTTCATCACGCCGCCTCCTTCCCCCGCAACCGCTCGATCCCCGCCTCCAGCGCCCGCTGCGCGCCTTCCGGCATCGCCAGGAAGCGCAGCCGCATCGCGCTGCCCGCCGCGGCGTCCTCCGCCTCCACCACCTCCGCCCGCAACGTCAGCCCCGGGGAGACGCCATCCGCCAGCAGGGTCACGGTGCTGCCCACCGGCACCGCCGGCGCGCCGGGCTGGAAGCGGCAGCCGCCGACCGAGATGTCGGCCAGCACGCCGGCGGCCGGACCCTCCGGCGCGCCGGTATCCACCCGCACGGGCAAGGGCTGCGCGAGCCGCGGATGGGCGCGGCGCTGCGCCTCCGGCGCGGATTCCCGCACCGCCCGCACCAGGTTCCGCCGCAACTCGCCAACCCCGGTGCGGGCGTCGGAGGCCGCGGCATTCACCTGCATCGCGCGTTCCACCGCGCCGCCGGTCTCCGCCGCGACGATGTCGATCCGCTGCGTCACGGCATCCGTCGCGCGCGTCGTCTCCGCCACCGAGTCCACGATCCGCCGCGTCGCCGCGGATTGCCGTTCCATCGCCGTCGCGATGGCGGCCGCGGCGGCATCCACCTCCGCCACCGCATCCGCCATGTCGCCGACGACGGCAACGGCGCGAGAGGTGGCCTGCGTCACCTCCTCCACCTGCCGGGCGATCTCGGTCGTGGCCTTGGCGGTCTCGGCCGCCAGGCTCTTCACCTCGTTCGCCACCACCGCGAAGCCCTTGCCGGCCTCGCCCGCGCGCGCGGCCTCGATGGTCGCGTTCAGCGCCAGCAGGTTGGTCTGGCCGGCGATGCCCGCGATCAGGCGCGCGACGCCGCCGATGCGCTCCACCTCCTGCGCCAGCGCATCGATGCTCTCCCGCCCCAGCACGCCGTTGCGGCTGGCGCGGCCGGTGGCGTTCGTCGCCTCCCCGATCCGCGCGCTGATCTCCCCGATGGCGGCGGTCAGGTCCTCCGTCGCGGCGGCCACGGCCTCCACATTCTGCCGCGCCGCCCCGGCGGCATCCGCGACATCGGCGCAGTTGACGGACACCGTGGCGGCGGACCCCGCCATCGCCTCCGCCTCATCCGCCATGCGGTCCATGCTGCGGGCCACCAGATCCACCGCCGCGCCGGTGGCGCTTTCCACGCGATCGGCCATGTCCCGGATCGCCTCGCCGCGCGCGGCCTCCGCCGCAACGCGGGCCTCGGACTCCGCCGCACGACGCGCCGCATCGTCGCGCAGCGCCGCCTGGAAGTCCCGCAGCGCACGCCCGGCCAGGCCCCATTCGTCGCGCCGGCCGATCCTGGGCATGGCGGCATCCAGCCGCCCGGCCGCCAGCGCATCGACCGCCCCCGCCACCGCCCGAGCCCGCGCCGCAAGGCGCCATCCCGCATAGCCCGCCAGCGGCAGCGCCACGACCGGCCAGAGGATCGGCACCAGCGCCAGGGTCCGGCGCGCCGCCTCCGTCCCGCCAGGCTCCGCCAAGGCAAGGAGCCCAGCCGCCAGCCCCGGCAGCAGCAGCAGCGCCGCCAGGGCGAGGAAGCGGGATGCGATGCCGGACAGCAGCAGGCCGGCGGACCCTGGGGAGGGCTGGTGGGAAGAAGGCATGGAAATCCTCGCGCACCCGCAGGGCGCGGGCGCGGCCACCCTGACGCGAAAGGCTTGAGACGTCGTTACGATGGCCGGGCGCGAACCCGCGCCACCGGCACGGCGATCACGTTGCGGTTACGATTGAAAATTGCCGTTAATGTTCCTGCAATCCGAAGATCGTAGACGCTCCCGCCAACGCCCCCCCCCCGCAGGCCCGGAGCCCCCCCATGTTCATGCGCCCCGCCCGTCCGGACCGTCACGCCGAGCGCCTCGCCGCGCTCGATTGCCTGCGCGCCAAGATCATGATCGCCGATCCCGACCTCAACATCGTCTACCTCAACCGCGCGGTGCGGGAGATGATGGCCGAGGCCGAGGAGGAGCTGAAGCGGGAGCTGCCGCGCTTCAGCATGGCGACGCTGATGGGCAGCAACATCGACGTCTTCCACAAGACGCCCGACCACCAGCGCCGCATGCTGGCGGCACTCGACAAGCCCCATGCCGCCACCATCCGCATCGGCAGCCGCGCCTTCGACCTGCTGGTGACGCCGCTGATGGAAGCCGGCCGCCGCAGCGGCTTCGTGGTGGAGTGGGAGGACGCGCATCACCGCCTGCTCAACCTCGACTACGCCGCGCAGATCGCCGCCATCCAGCGCGCCCAGGCCGTGATCGAATTCACCGTCGACGGCACCATCATGAAGGCGAATCAGAATTTCCTTCAGCTGATGGGCTATGCCGAGGCGGAGGTGGCGGGCCGCCACCACCGGATGTTCGTGGATGAGGAAACGGCACGGTCGGCCGACTACGCCGAATTCTGGCGCAAGCTCGCCTCCGGCGCGCCGCTCGCCGCGCAGTATCGCCGCCTGGCCAAGGGCGGCCGCCCCGTCTGGATCGAGGGCTCCTACAACCCCATCCTCGACCATCGCGGTCAGGTCACGAAGGTGGTGAAGTTCGCCACCGACATCACCGCGCAGATGGATCTGCTCGGCCAGCTCAAGGTGCAGATCGATTCCATCGACGTCGCCGTCGGCCGGTCGAACCGGGAAGCCAACGCCGCGCGCGATGCCGTCGGCACCGCGACGGGGGATGTGCACTCCGTCGCCGGCAATGCCGAAGCGCTCGCCGCCTCCATCAACGCCATCGCCGGCAACATGGAAACCTCCCGCGCCGCGACCGACGTCGCCTTCGAACAGGCGGAGGCGGTCGGCACCGATACCGATGGCCTCGCCGCCGCGGCCAAGGCCATGGGCGGGATCGTCGCGCTGATCAGCAACGTCGCCAGCCAGATCAACCTCCTCGCCCTCAATGCCACGATCGAGGCCGCGCGCGCCGGGGAGGCCGGGAAGGGCTTCGCCGTGGTGGCATCGGAGGTGAAGAACCTCGCCATCCAGGCCGCCCGCGCGACGGAACAGATCACCAAGGAGATCGATGGCCTGCAGGCGCGCTCCGCCAGCGTCGCCATGGCCATGGCCAGCATCCGCGAACAGGTGACGACGGTGCGGGAGGAAGTCTCCCGCGCCGCCAGCGCCGTCAGCGAACAGGCCGCCGTGACGCAGGAGATGTCGGCCAGCGCGCAGAGCGCCTCCACCGCCGTCGCCACCGTGCTCGGCAATGTGGAGGAGATCTCCGCCGCCGTGCAGGAAGTCTCCGGCGCCGTCCGCCAGACGATGGAAGCCGCGCAGGCGCTGGTCAGGTAGCGGCAGCCAGCGCGCGGAGCGCCGCCGCCGTCGCGTCATCCGCGGGGTAGAAGGCCTCGATCGCCAGTTCGGACAGCGTCACCTCCACCGGCGTGCCGAACACCGTGGTGGTGGACAGCAGCGAAAGCCGCCCCGCCGGCGTGTCCAGCAGCAGCGGCACGGCGATGCCGCCCGGCGGCAGGGCGGGCGCGGCGGCCGGTGCCTCCGCCGGCGCCGGCAGGGCGGAGAGTTCCGACAGCAGCGCGGCCAGCACCGGATCGGCCGTCGCCGCCACCTGCCGCCGCAGCCGTTCCAGGATATGCGCCCGCCATTCCGGCGCATTGCCGATCATCGGCAGCAGCCCGCGGGGATGCAGGCTCAGCCGCAGCACGTTGACGGGCGGCGTCAGCAGCGCCCGGTTCGCGACGCCGGCCAGCAGCGGCGCCACCGCCGCATTCGCCGCCAGCATCACCCAGTGCCGGTCCACCGCCAGGGCCGGGAAGGGCGCATGCGCGGCCAGGATCGCCTCCACCACGCCGCGCCAGGGCGCCGCCTCCGCCGCTTCCTCCCGATAGGCGGGCGCATAGCCCGCGGCCAGCAGCAGCGCGTTGCGGTCGCGCAGCGGCACCGCCAGCTCCTCCGCGATGCGCAGCACCATCTCCCGGCTCGGCCGGGCGCGGCCGCCCTCCACATAGCTCAGATGCCGCTGGCTGATCCCCGCCTCCAGCGAGAGGTCGAGCTGGCTGCGCCGCCGCCGCTCCCGCCAGGCGCGGAGCAGGGGGCCGATATCCGGCGCGGCGGAGAGGGGATGGGTCTGCATGCCCGAACCCTACCGCGCCGCCCCGCCGCGTCACGATGACCTCGGAGGTCATCGCCGCGCTGCCCGCCCCGGGTGTTGGCTGTCCCCGTCCCAAGCAGAAGGAGGACGAGGATGTTCACCACCAGGCTGACCCCCACGCGTTTCCTGCGCCTGTCCCTGCTGGCCGATGCCGCGGCCAGCGGTGCCACCGGCCTGCTGCTGGCCGGGGGCGCGGATTGGCTGGCCGGCCCCTTCGGCCTGTCCGCTGCCCTGCTGCGCGGCGTGGGCCTGTTCTTCCTGCCCTGGGCCGCGCTGGTCGCCTGGCTGGGCCTGGCGGCCGCGCCGCCCCGCAACGCCGTGCGGCTGGTGGTGGCGCTGAACCTGGCCTGGGTGGCGGAAAGCGCGCTGGGCCTGGCGCTGCTCGGCGCCACCGCCCTCGGGAACGGCTTCATCGCCTTCCAGGCTGTCGCCGTGCTGGCCCTGGCCCTGGCCCAGGCCGCCGCGCTGCGCCAGGCTCCGCTGCGGGCGGCGCTGGCATGAGCGCGCTGCTCCCGACGGGTCACGTCGTCACGCGCGACGGCGTGGCCCTGTTCAGCCGGGGGGCGGGCGCCGGCCCGCCCGTGCTGCTGCTGGCGAGCTGGTCGCTCTCCTCCCTCTCCTGGGGCGCCATCATGGCGCGGCTGGCCGGGGAGGGCTTTCGCGCCCTGGCCTATGACCGCCGCGGCCATGGCCGCTCGGCCGACCCGGGCGGCGCCCAAGGGGAAGGCATGGATTACGACACGCTGGCCGGCGACCTGGCCGATGTGCTGGCGGCGGAGGACCTGCACGGTGTCACCCTCGTCGCCATGTCCGGCGCGGCCGGGGAGGCGGTGCGCTGCCTCACGCGCCACGGCGCGGGCCGCATCGCGCGCCTGGTCCTGATCGGCCCCACCACCCCGCTGCTGCTCCAGCGCCCCGACAACCCGGCGGGCATCCCGGCGGAGGCGCTGGCGGCGCTGCGCGGCGCGCTGCTGGACGACTTCCCGCGCTGGCTGGCGGAGAATGCCCGCCCCTTCGGCGGGCCGCTTCCCTCCGACGCGCTGCTCGACGCCATCCGCGCCGACGCGCTCACCGCCTCGCTGCCCGCGCTGCTGGCTTTTCACCAGTCACTGGCCGAGACCGATTTCCGCGCCGAACTCGCGGCCCTCGACCTGCCGCTGCTGGTCATCCAGGGCGATGCGGACGCCACCTGCCCCCTCGACCTCACCGGCCGTCCGACCGCTGATCTGGTGAAGGGCGCGCGGCTGGTCGTGGTGCCGGGCGGCACCCATGGCCTGATCGCGAGCCACCCGGCGCTGCTGGCGACGGCAATCGCGGGCTTCGCGCGGGGGGAGGGATCGGCACGAATGCGCCCGAAAACAAGATCAGCTCAGGTCGCCGGTTCTAGCTCAAGCCAATAGGCTCCAATCTTCGGCCCCGTTCCTTCAATTCGTAGACAATATTCTTCCGTAAATGTGAAATTTTGATATTCAATCTTAAATTCAGTATAGTGGTCAGCGGCGGTCAACCAACCCTCAGGCCGGATCCAAAGCTTTCCTTCATGCGTTAGGTGTGCTTCGGTTTCTATAACTCGAACTTTATCTCTAATCGAGTAAAGTATTTTGCATCGAAATATAGCAATATTCTCGCCGAACCATTTAAGCGCGCCAAGTTTTTCCCAGTGCTGTCCGAAGTCGTAAACCGCCCGCCAGCGCGATCTAAACCTAGAGACGTTCACGCTACACCTCCTTGACCCTTGTGCGCCTGCAACTTGCGCGGCTATCGGAGACCGTTTGAGAATGCCGGCGGCTGAGGCTTCGCGAGGGATTTTGCGTGCTGGGAAGGCGCCGGGTGCGGCCGATGCTGGTTGCATCGGCAAGCCCGGCAACGCACCCAGCGCCGAAAAGCCCAGCGAAACCGACCCGCCGGTGTTCTCAAACGGTCTCTCAGCAGCGTATCGGTACTGCAGTTAGCACATATACTGAAATAGAACACCAAAGAACAAATTGCTACGACAGTCATGGCAGAAATAATTTAGATCAGCGCAATTCTTGAGATGTAATTGGATTATCTTCCTACGCGCCGCCTTTTGCATCAAAGTTCAAGGCGAACGCGGACTCCCCCGCCTACTTCTTCCCCGCGAACTCCGGCAGCCCCTTCAGGCTCTCCGTCGTGTCGAAGTCGCGCAGCACCGCGTCATTCGCCATCTCCACATCGACCAGCCGGTCGGCATGCTTGCCCGCCAAATGCCGCGCGCCGACATCGCCGCTGATGGCCAGCATCTGCGGCAGGAATTCCCGGCTCCACAGCATCGGGTTGCCCTGCTTGCCGCGATAGGTCGGCTGCACGATGGCGCGGCCTTCCTCCGGGTCGAAGGCGCTCAGCAGCCGGTCGAGCATCGCCGCCGTCACCAGCGGCATGTCGCCGAGGCACACCAGCACCCCCTCCGCATCCGGCGGCACCGCCGCCAGCCCGGCCTTGAGGCTGGCCGAAAGCCCCTCCGCATAGCCCTCCGCATGCGCGAAGAGCACCGGGCGCCCCGCCAGCGCCTCCTCGATCCGCTCCCGCTCATGCCCCGTCACGACGATGACGGGGGAGGCATGGGAGGCCAGCGCATTGTCCACGACGCGCAGGATCATCGGCAGGCCCTTGGTGTCCGGCACCAGCAGCTTGTTCAGCGGCGCCATGCGGCGCGAACGCCCGGCGGCGAGCACCAACGCGCAGACCTTGCGCGCGCGGCGCGGCGCGGTGGCCGGCGGCGGCACGCGGGGCGCATCGGCGCGGGGCAGGGGGCGCACCTCGATCTCCTTCAGCAATCCGCCGACGCCCATGCCCATCACGTCGCGCGCCGTCACGCGGCGCCCGGCGAAGATCCGGGCGAGCACCCAGTCGAAGCCGTTCAGCTTCGGGCTGCGCGCGCAGCCCGGCAGGACCAGCGCCGGCACCTCCCCGATCCGCCCGAGGCAGATCAGGTTCCCCGGATCGACCGGCATGCCGAAATGCTCGATCACGCCGCCGGCGCGCACGATCGCCGCCGGCCCCACATCGCGCCGGTCCACCACGGCCGAGGCCCCGGCCACCAGGAGCAGATCGGCCCCCGCCTTGCGCAGCCGCGTCAGCGCATCGGCGACCGGCCCTTCCTCATGCCGGACGCGCTCCACCGGCAGCATGGTGCCCATCAGCGCCTTGATGCGCGCCTCGGTCGCCTCGACCGCGCCCTCCATCACGCTTTCCTTGATGCCCGGCAGTTCCGTCAGCACCAGGCCGACGGAGAGGGGCTGGAAGGGATGGATGGCGATGCCGGTGCGGCCGCGGGCCATCGCTTCCACCACCTGCAGCACACGGCCGGGGCTGGCGAAGGGGATGACCTTGATGGTGGCCAGCATCTCCTTCGCCGCCACCACGGAATGGTTGGGCAGCGTCGCGACGGTGACGCTTTCGTCCACCGCATTGATGCGGTCGATCAGCCCGGCATCGACGGTGAAGAGACCCGCGCTTTCCGCGAAGAGGTTCACCCGCCCGGTGGCGGCGCGCGATTTCGCCACCAGCGGCGCCATCAGCGCATCCGCGACGCGGTCCGCCGCCTCATCCTCCGGCACGTCGCCGGCTTCCATGCGCGCGGCGATGACGTCGCGCCGCCCGGCTTCCCGCAGCGCGGCGATCGCGCCCTCATCCAGCACTGTGCCCTTCTTCAGCACGCGCCCGGTCAGGCGGACGGTATGAGCGAGGACGGCCCCCTTGGCTTCGTCCAGCGGCGTCGGCCCGAAGATCATCCCTCAGCCCTTTTCTTCGGCCCGCCGCGGCGGGCGGAGACGATCTGCGCCAGGATGGAGACGGCGATCTCGGGCGCCGTCACCGCCCCGATATCCAGGCCGACCGGCGCCGCGATGCGCGCGATCTCGGCTTCCGTCAGCCCGGCTTCCGTAAGCCGCGCCACGCGCTTCGCATGCGTCTTCCGGCTGCCGAGCGACCCCACATAGAAGGCCGGGCTGCGCAGCGCCACTTCCAGCGCCGGGTCATCCAGCTTCGGGTCATGCGTCAGCGTCACGACGGCGGTGCGCGCATCCGGCTTCAGCGCGGCCATCGCCTCATCCGGCCAGTCGCCGGAGATGGTGACGCGGTCGCCCATCCGTTCCTCGGTCGCGAAGGCGCGGCGCGGGTCCACGACGTTCACCGCGAAACCGAGCGGCAGCGCCATCGGCACCAGCGCCTGCGCGATATGCACGGCGCCGACGATGATGAGGCGAAGCGGCGGGTTCTCCGGCGCGATGAACCAGGTCTCGTTGCCGATCGTCACGTTGCGCGCGGCATCCGCATCGATCGCGGCCCGGGCTTCCGCGGCCAGCGCCTCCGGCACCGCGTCCCCCGGCACCAGCAGCTGCGCGCCATCGGGCAGGCGCGTCAGCAGGGCGAGCGGCACCTTCGCCGCCCGCGCGGCCATCAGCCGGTCGAGGAGGTCACTCTTCACCCGAGGCGCTCCCCAAGGGGCTCAACGAAGACCTTCAGCTTGCCGCCGCAGGCCAGTCCCACTTCCCAGGCGCGTTCGTCGCTGATGCCGAAATCCAGCAGCTGCGGCACGCCCGTCTCCATCGTCTCGCGCGCGACCTCCGCCACCGCCCCCTCGATGCAGCCGCCGGAGACGCTGCCCGCGATGCGCCCGGACGCCGTCACCGCGAGCCGCGACCCGGCGGGGCGGGGGGAGGAGCCCCAGGTCTCCACGACCGTCGCGATGGCGACGCGCTCGCCCTCCGCCTTCCAGCCGGCGGCGGTGGCCAGGATATCCTCGGAATCGGTGGCGGCGCTCATGCGGCATTCCCCCTCTGGCCGGCGCGCGGGTCGCTGAGCACGGAGACCAGGTCGCGCAGGCTGGCGAGATTATGGACCGGGCGAAACTCGTCCACATGCGGAAGCATCGCCCGGATGCCCTGGGATTTGGGCTGGAAGCCGGCGTAACGCAACAGCGGGTTCAGCCAGATCAGCCGGCGGCAGGATTTGCGCAGCCGATCCGTCGCCTCCGCCAGGCCCTTGGCGCCCTCCCGGTCCAGCCCGTCCGTGATCAGCAGCACCACCGCGCCCTGGCCCAGCACGCGGCGCGACCAGGCCTTGTTGAAGCCCTCCAGCGATTCGCCGATCCGCGTGCCGCCCGACCAGTCCGGCACCGCATGGGCCACCATCTCGAAGGCCACCTCGGCATCCCGGTGCTTCAGCTGGCGCGTGACGTTGGTCAGCCGCGTGCCGAACAGGAAGGTGTGCACGCGGTCCCTGTCATTCGCCACCGCGTGCAGGAAATGCACCAGGATCTGCGCGTAGCGCGCCATGCTGCCGGAAATGTCGCAGAGCGCCACCAGCGGCGGCGGCCGCACCACGCGGCGGCGGCGCGAGATGTCCATGATCTCCCCGCCCGTCCTGAGGCCTTCCCGGATCGTGGCGCGGAGGTCGGTGTAGGGGCCCGCATGGTCGGGCCGGAACCGCCGCGTCGGCCGCGCATCCAGCGGCAGCACCAGCTTGCGGATCTCCTTCTTCGCGGCGTTCAGCTCGGCGGCCGACATCGCCTCGAAATCCATGGTCTGCAGGCGTTCGCGCTCGCTGACCGTGAAGGTCATGTCCACGCGATCCTCGGGCGGCTGCTCCGGCGGCTTCGGCGGGTTGGGCCGGTCGCCCTGCATCGCCTCCGCCATGCGGCGCGACGCCGGCGATGGCTTGGGCTGCTCCTTCATCCCGTCCATCAGCGCCATGGCGGCGGCGTGCGCGCTGGCTTCCGGATCGCGCCAGAACAGGCTGAAGGCGTGGTCGAAGAGGAAGAAGTGCTCGTGCTTGTGGACCATCGTGGCCCGCAGCGCGGCATGGACCTGCGCCTTGTCCCCGATCTCGATCGCCTCCAGCGCCGCCGCGCCCGCCAGCAGCTCCGCGGGCCCCAGCGGCAGCCCGGCGCGGCGCAGCAGCCGCCCGAAGGCGACCAGGTTGTTGCCGATGGCAGCACCCCCCTCATGCGGGCGGAGCAGCATGGCGGTCCTGGGAGGGATCATCCGGCCGGGCCCGCCACCCTCAGCCCGCCGCCTGCTTCGCCTCGGTCACCAGCCGCGCCGCCTCCGCGCCGCGGATCTTGGCGATGTCGTCCTGGTATTTCAGCAGCGCGCCCAGCGTCTCATCCACCAGCGCCGGCTCCAGCTCCTTCGCATCCAGCGCGGAGAGTGCCGCCGCCCAGTCGATGGTCTCCGCCACCCCCGGCGGCTTGAAGGTATCGGCGCCGCGCACCGCCTGCACGAAGGCCACCACCTGCGCGGACAGCCTCTCCCCCACCTGCGGCGCCCGGATCTTCAGGATCGCGCGTTCCCGCGCCGCATCGGGGTAGTCCACCCAGTGGTAGAGGCAGCGCCGCCGGATCGCGTCATGCACCTCCCGCGTCCGGTTCGACGTGATCACCACCACCGGCGGCGTCGCCGCGCGCACCGTGCCGAGTTCCGGGATCGTCACCTGGAAATCCGCCAGGATCTCCAGCAGGAAGGCCTCGAAGGGCTCGTCGGCGCGGTCCAGCTCGTCGATCAGCAGCACCGCCGGCTCACCCTCCAGCGCCTGCAGCAGCGGCCGCGCCTGGAGGAAGCGGCGGTCATAGATCCCCCGCTCCAGGCTGCCCCGGTCCCCCGCCTCGCCGCTCGCTTCCGCGAGCCGGATCGCCATCAGCTGCCGCGCATGGTTCCACTCATAGGCCGCGGAGGCCAGGTCCATGCCGTCATAGCATTGCAGCCGCACCAGGCGGCGCGGCAGCTGGGCGGCCAGGACCTTGGCGATCTCCGTCTTGCCCGTGCCCGGCTCACCCTCGAGCATGATGGGCCGGCCCATCCGCAGCGCCAGGTGGATGGTGGTGGCCAGCTGGCGGTCGGCGACGTAGCCGCCCTCCGCCAGCAGGCGCTGCGTCGCGGCGACGTCGGCGGGGATGGTCACGCTCAGCCCACCAGGAAGATGAGCGCCAGGATGACGATCATCGCCGCGCCGCCGAACCAGACCTGGGCCGGGAAGCCCATGAAGTCCTGCGTCAGCAGGCGCAGCGGCAGCGGCATCTCGCCGGAGGTCGGGTTCGGCTTGTGCACCGGCCCGCCGGGGGACTGGCCCTCCGCCGCATGCTGCGTGATCGGCCCGGCTTCGGCCGAGCCCGCCAGGTATTCCGTATCCGTGCCCGCGACCGCCACCGGCTCCGGCGCCGCCGGCGCAAGCTGGGCGGCGAAGCGGTCGAAGAACTGGTCGGCCATGGACTTGGCCGTGCTGTCGATCAGCCGCGCGCCGAGCTGCGCCATCTTGCCGCCGACCTGCGCCTTCACGTTGTAGCGCAGCAGCGTCTCGCTGGGCCCGATCTCGTCCAGCGCCACGTCGGCGCCGCCCTTGGCGAAGCCCATGGCGCCGCCCGTGCCCTCACCGGAAATGGTGTAGGAGGCCGGCGGGTTGATGTTGGACAGCGTGACCTTGCCGCCGAACTTGGCGGACATCGGGCCGAGCTTCATGGACACCTTGGCCTGGAACTGGTCATCGCCGATCCGCTCCACGCTCTCGCAGCCGGGAATCGCTTCCTTCAGCACCGCGGGGTCGTTCAGTGCCGCCCAGACCGTTTCGCGGGGGGCGCCGATCCGGCGTTCGCCAGTCATTTCCATGGGGATCACTCCGTCGGTTGCGGCCGAAATCGAGGACCGTTCGTGAATGCCGGCGGCCGGGGGCTCGCCAGGGGCCTTGCCGTCCCGGGGCATAGCGGGGCCCGCCGATGCCGGTTGCATCGCCAGGTCCGCCAGGGCGCCAGGGGCGGCGAGGGCCCCGCGAAACCGACCCGCCAGTGTTCTCTCCCCGTGTCTTAAGGCCGCCGGGCGCGCCCGGGAAGGGCAGGGGGCACCGCGGACCGGCCCCGCGGACGGGATCGTGACGCGCGCGCTGGTTGCCTGTATGCGCAGCGGAGGGGTCTGGGGAGACGACATGATGGGGACGCTGCGCGCGCGACGCGTCGTGACTGGGGCTGCCTGGGCCCTGCTGCCCGCGATGCTGGTGCCGATGCCGGCCCTGGCGGCCGGGGTATCGGGGGCGGAACTGTCGCTGGCCTGGGCCATTCCCTTCGTGGGCATCCTGCTTTCCATCGCGCTGATGCCGCTTTTCGCCGCCAGCCTCTGGCACCACCACTACGGCAAGATCGCCGCCATCTGGGCCGTGCTGTTCCTGCTGCCCTTCGCGGCCTTCTTCGGCCCAGGCGCCGCCTGGTACGAATTCACCCATGTCGCGGTGCTGGAATACATCCCCTTCATCGCCCTGCTCGCCGCGCTCTACACCGCGGGCGGTGGCGTCATGCTCAAGGGCTCCCTGGTCGGCACGCCCGGCACCAATGTCGCGCTGCTGGCCATCGGCACGGTCATGGCCAGCCTGATGGGCACCACCGGCGCCGCCATGGTGATGATCCGCCCGGTGCTGCGCGCCAATGCCTTCCGCCGCAACAAGACCCACACCTTCGTCTTCTTCATCTTCCTGGTGGCCAACATCGGCGGCAGCCTGACGCCCGTGGGCGATCCGCCGCTCTATCTCGGCTTCCTCCGTGGCGTGTCCTTCTTCTGGCCCACCACCCACATGTTCAGCGAATTCCTGCTCTGCGCCGTGCTGCTGCTGGCGCTCTACTGGGTCTTCGACACCATCGCCTGGAACCGGGAGAAGCCCGTGGCCCCCGTCGCGGCGAAGGAACCGCTTTCGATCGAGGGCTGGCTGAACGTCGCCCTGCTGGCCGCCATCGTCGCCGTCGTCATCGCCATGGGCTACGTCAAGCTCGGCGTCGTCCCCGTCCTCGGCCACCCGATGGAGGTGGAGAAGCTGGTCGGCATCGCCCTTTTCGCCGCCATCACCCTGATCTCCGTCTATGGCACCAGCCCCGCGCTGCGGGAGGCGAACGGCTTCGCCTGGGGCGCGATCCTGGAGGTCGCCAAGCTCTTCGCCGCCATCTTCATCACCATGGCCCCCGTCCTGGCCATCCTCCGCGCCGGCAGCGCGGGCGCGGCCGCGGGTCTGGTGGCGCTGACCTCGGATGCCAATGGCGTGCCGATCCCCTGGGTCTATTTCTGGCTGACCGGCGCGCTCTCCTCCTTCCTCGACAATGCGCCGACCTACATCGTCTTCTTCGAGCTCGCCGGCGGCGACCCCGCCTACCTGATGACGCAGGGCGCGCTGGTGCTGGCCGCCATCTCCTGCGGCGCAGTCTTCATGGGCGCCAACAGCTACATCGGCAACGCGCCCAACTTCATGGTGAAGGCCATCGTGGAGGAGAATGGGGAGCGCATGCCGAGCTTCTTCGGCTACTGCGCCTGGGCCGCCTGCATTCTGGTGCCGCTCTTCGTGCTGGTGACCTTCATCTTCTTCTGACGCGGCCTGTTCTGACGGGGTGGGGCGGCGTTGACAGCCGCCCCCATCCCGGCAGGATGAACCGGACGTCACGAACGACAACGGAACCGCCCATGCCCTCGCGACGCCTTGCCCTCTCGGCCCTTGGCGGCATCGCGACGGCGCTGGCGGCGCCCGCGCGGGCGCAGCCCGCCCGCCCCATCCGCCTGGTCATCCCCTTCGCCGCCGGCGGGCCGACTGACATCGTCGCCCGCCTGGTCGCGGACCGCATGGCGGCCAGGCTTGGCCAGCCCGTGGTGGTGGATCCCCGCCCCGGCGCCGGCGGCGCCATCGCGGCGGAAGCCGTGGCCCGCGCCGCGCCGGATGGCCTGACCCTGCTGATCGGCACCGCCACCACCCATGCGGTGAACCCGGCGCTGCAGGAAGGCCGGCTGCCCTTCCACCCGATCCGGGACTTCGCGCCCATCGCGCAGATCGCCCGCGTGCCCATCGTGCTGGTCACTCATCCCGACCTGCCCGCCCGCGACCTCCGCGGCTTCATCGAGTTGCTGCGCGCCCGGCCCGGCCAGATGAACTACGGCTCCTCCGGCACCGGCTCCATGGGCCACCTTGCGGCGGTGCTGCTGATGCAGCAGCTCGGCGCCCAGGCCACCCACATCCCCTATCGCGGCTCCGCGCCCATGGTGGCGGATCTGCTCGCCGGCCGCGTCGAATTCGCGACCGACGCCCTCGCCTCCGTCGTGCCCTTCGTGCAGGACAGCCGCATCCGCGCCATTGCCATCGCGACCCCCGATCGCGCGGCCGCCCTGCCTTCGGTGCCGACCTTCGCCGAGGCCGGAATGCCGGGCTTCGAGGCCTATACCTGGAACGTCGTCTTCGCCCCCGCCGGCACCCCCGCGCCGGTCATCCAGCGCCTCAACGCCACGCTGAACGCAGTCGTCGGGGAAGCCGAGGTCGCGCAGCGCCTGTCGGAGATGGGCCAGCCCGCCGTCACCGGCACGACGCCGGAAGGCACCGCCGCCTTCGTGCAGGCGGAGCTGGCGAAATGGGAACCCGTCGTGCGCGCCTCCGGCGCCACGGCCAGCTGAGGACGCGCCACCATGGACGATCTCCGCACGCTCTACCCGCCTCCCGCGGGCCTCGCCGTGGACAAGCAGCTCGACCACCTCGATGAGTTCGCGCGCCTCTTCATCGCGCGCTCGCCCTTCCTGGTCATGGCGACGGCGGATGGCGGGGGGAACTGCGATGCCTCGCCCCGCGGCGATGCGCCGGGCTTCGTCGTAGTGCTGGACGAGAAGCGCCTGCTGCTGCCCGACCGCCCCGGCAACAACCGCGTGGACAGTCTCTCGAACCTCGCGGCCAATCCCCGTCTCGGCCTGCTCTTCTTCGTCCCCGGCGTGCTGGAGACGCTGCGCGTGAATGGCCGCGCCGAGATGGTCACGGACACCGCGACGCTGGGCGGCCTCTCCGCCCAGGACCGCCTGCCGAAAAGCGCCCTGATGGTGACGGTGGAGGAGGTCTTCTTCCATTGCGGCAAGGCGCTGAAGCGTAGCGCCCTCTGGGACCCCGCCCGCCACGCAGTCCCCGGGGAGATCCCGAGCCTCGGCCGCATCCTCGCCGGCCAGACCGGCAAGATCGCGGCGAAGGAGGCGGAGACGCGCATCGCCCATGCCTATGAGGCGCATCTCTACTGAGGGAGCCACGCCGATGGACGACCAGGCCTTCATGGCGCTCGCCCTTGCCGAAGCGCAGCGCGGCTTCGACGAAGGCGGCGTCCCCGTCGGCGCCGTCCTCGTCGGCGTGGAGGGTCGCCTGCTCGGCGGCGGCCACAACCGCCGCGTCCAGGACGGCGATCCCATCGCGCATGGGGAGATGGATTGCCTCCGCCGCGTCGGCCGCATGCGCAGCTATGCCGGCACCACCCTCTACACCACGCTCACCCCCTGCATGATGTGCACCGGCACCATCATCCAGTTCGGGATCCCGCGCGTCGTGATCGGGGAGAACCGCAGCTTCGACGGCAACGAGGATCTTCTCAGGTCGCGCGGCGTGGCTGTGACGGTCCTCGACGACCCCGCCTGCATCGCGCTCATGCAGCGCTTCCAGCGGGAGAAGCCGGCGGTCTGGGCGGAGGATATCGGAGTGGACCCGCCCGCCTGAGCCGCCTCACCGCCGCGCCGCCGTCACCTCCCGCAGCACCGCCATGAAGGTGGCGAAGCGCTCCTCGCCCACCTCCGCCGCCAGCTCCGCCTCCAGCGCCCGCATGGACGCCCAGATCGCCTCCGCGATCCGCCAGCCCCTTGGCTGCAGATACACCAGCCGCCGCGTCCCGCCGCCCGGTGCCGGCCGCCGCTCCAGATAGCCCAGCGCCTCCAACTGCTGGATCGCATGGTTCCCCGCCTGGCGGGACATGCCGAGCCGCCGCGCCAGATCCGCTGGCCGCATCCCGTCCGGCAGCGGATAGGAAAAGACCGGCAGATGCGTCTCATGCACATCCGTGCCGCCGGCATCCCGGATCGACTGGACCACCCTTTCGCGCGCCAATCGATAAAGCTGGTGGGCCAGTGCGCCGACATAGGGCGGACCCGTCCCCTCGCTTGACCCCATAGTAAAGTCTCTTTACGTCTGTTCTACGTAAAGAGACTTTACATCGGAGGCGACGACATGGAAACGACGAAGCCCGCACGCGTGGTCCGCATCGGCGGGCTGACCCTGACCTTCCTCGTGGACGAGACCGATGGCGCGGGGGAGATGATCGTCTTCGAATTCGCCGTCGAACCCCGCGCCCGCGTCCCGGCGCCGCATTTCCACCAAGCGGTGGACGAGGCGGTCTATGGCCTTTCCGGCACGCTGACGACGACCATCGACGGCACCAGCCGCGAACTCCGCCCTGGCGACGTCGCCTTCATCCCCCGCGGCGCCGTCCACCACCACGAGAACCGGCACGACGAACCCGCCAAGGCCCTGGTCGTGCTGACGCCGGGCTCCATCGGCCGTCGCTACTTCGAGGAGATGGCCGAAGCCGTCGCGGGGCCGGGCAAGCCGGACCCGGCGCGGATCGCGGGGATCATGGAACGGCATGGGCTGATCCCGGCCTGAGGGCGGGGCAGGGGGAGCGCTGCTCCCCCTGCCCCCCTCGCCAGGGTCCAAGGGGACCCTGGACCGCCGGGTTTTGGCGCCATCCTCAACGCTGCCATCGCGGGAGGGCCGGGCTGCGTGGCTGGCCGGGGCGCGGCTTCCGGGCCAAACTGGCCCGAACCCGAGACCACGGAGCCGTCCATGCCCTATGTGATCGCCGACGACCTGCCCGACGCCCCCGCCGGCGTCCGCTTCCGCGCCCTGCTGGACCGGCCGCAGATCCTCCAGATGCCCGGCGCCCATCTCGGCATCGCCGCCCTGCTGGCCAAGAAACAGGGGTTCGAGGCGCTCTACATGTCCGGCGCCGCCATGTCCGCCACCATGGGCCTGCCCGACCTCGGCATGATCACGGTGGATGAGGTCGCCGCCTATATCCGCCAGGTCACCCGCGCCGCGGGGCTGCCGACCCTCGTCGATGGCGATACCGGCTACGGCGAGGCGCTGAACGTCATGCACATGGTCCGCGTCTTCGAGGAAGCCGGCGCCGGCGCGGTCCACCTGGAAGACCAGCTGCTGCCGAAGAAGTGCGGCCACCTCAACGACAAGAAGCTGGCCGATGCCCGCGACATGGCCGCCAAGGTCGCCGCCGCCCGCAAGGCCCGCCGCCACCTCTACATCATCGCCCGCACCGATGCCGCGGCCAGCGAAGGCATGGACGGCGCCGTCGCGCGCGCGAAGCTCTACCTCGAAGCCGGCGCCGATGCCGTCTTCCCGGAGGCGCTGACGACGCGGGAAATGTTCGCGGAATTCGCGAAGCGAATGCCGGGCGTGAAGCTGCTGGCCAACATGACGGAATTCGGCCGCACGCCCTTCCTGACGGCCAAGGAGTTCGAGGACCTCGGCTACAGCATGGTGATCTGGCCGGTCAGCCACCTCCGCGTCGCCGCCCGCGCCATGGAGACGCTCTACCAGGCCATCCGCAGCGATGGCGGCACCCAGAACCAGCTCGACCGCATGCAGACCCGCGCCCAGCTCTACGAGACCATCGGCTACCACGACTACGAGGCGCTGGACTCGACCCTGGTGAAGACCGTCATCCCGACCGGCATGCCGCAGGATAAGTGATGGATGCTCCCTCCCCCGCGGTTGCGGGGGAGGGTCGGGGTGGGGGTCTGCGCAACCCCCCCCCTTCAACTATCCAGCGTGATCCCCAACTCCCGGATCAGCGGCGCCCAGACCGCCGTCTCGCTCGCGATCAGCGCCGCGAATTCCGCCCCCGTCCCCGGCAGCGGCTCCAGGCTGATGGAGCGCAGCCGCGCCGCGACCTCCTCCGTCCGCAGCGCCCGGTCCAGCTCCCGCTGCAGCCGCCCCGCGATCGCATCCGGCGTCGCCGCCGGCACCACCACGCCCTGCCAGGAATAGATGTCGGACCCCGTCAGCCCCTGTTCCGCCAGGGTTGGCACATCCGGCAGCAGGCCGAGCCGCTGCGGCGCCGGGATGCCGATGGCGCGGACATTGCCGGAAGCGATGTGCGGCGCGCCCGAGGCGTAGTCGATGAACATCGCCTGCACGACGCCGGAGACGAGGTCCTGCACCGCCGGCGCCCCGCCGCGATAGGCCACATGGGCCACCTGCGTGCCCGTCGCCCGCATGAAGCGCTCCGTCACCAGGTGGCTCGGCGTGCCGACCCCCGGGCTGCCCACGTTCAGCGCGCCCGGCCGCGCCCGCGCCCATTCAACCAACTCCGGCCCCGTGCGCACCGGCAGGCTCGGATGCACCACCAGCACGAAGGGGAAGCGCGCGATCGGCGCCACCGGCTTGAAGTCCCGGATGGGGTCATAGGGCAGGCGCCGCGCCATGGCGGGCGTGATCACCAGCGCCGTCAGGTCGGCCGAGAGCAGGGTATAGCCATCGGGGGCGGCGCGGGCCGTCGCCTCGCTGGCCGGGATGGTGGCACCACCCGGGCGGTTGTCCACCGTCACCGCCTGGCCGAGCGGCCCGCTGATGGCCGCCGCCAGGCTGCGCGCCAGGAAGTCGGAGCCGCCACCGGGCGCATAGGGCACGATCCAGCGGATCGGCCGGGTCGGCCAGGGGGCCTGGGCGAGGGCGGGGGCAGCCAGGCCGGTCGCGGCCAGCGCCGCCAGGCTGCGTCGTGTCAGGGTCATGTTCGTTCCTCGATACCGCGTGCGCATTGCGCACCGGATTCGGCGAATGCACAAGCGCCCGGCAGCGCGCAGGAAAAGCTCGCTTCGGCGATGTGTTCCTGATATGTTCGATGCCGCCACCCCGTCCCCATGCCCGAACCACCCCTTCCGCGCCCCCCTGGGAAGGTCGCGTCCGGGCGGGGGGCGGGGAGGTGCCGCGAAAAACGGTGCTAAACGCGGCTAAACGGCATAATCGGCTTAAAAGGGTTAGTGGCTAAAAAGCCACACCGGCGCATTCCTTCGCCAGGAAATCCCGCACCAGCGCCGCGAAGCCGGCCGGGTTGTCCTGGGTCAGCCGGTGGTTGGCGCCCCCCAGCACTTCCAGTCGCGCCTGAGGGATCGCCGCCTGGGCGCGCCGCATCGCAGCCTCGCCGATCACCGTGCAGTTCTCGCCGCCGAACAACAGCGTCGGCTGCGCCACCGCGATGTCGCCCCAGAAATCGGCCGTCAGCGCCCGCTGCGTCTCCGTGATGCCCGCTACATCGTAGCGCCAGCGCAGCCGCCCATCCGGGCAGGGCATCAGCGCGGTATCTAGCCAATGCGCCGCCACGGCGTCGCTCCAGGCCTCCCGGAATGGCGTCTCCGCCAGCGCCTCGGCCCGCGTCGAGAAGCCGCGGTCATGGCGCTCCACCTGGTCGAGGAAGAGGGCGAAGACATCGTCCCGCAGCCCGATCGCGGGATCGCCCGCAGCCACGGCCACCACGCCTTCCGGCAGCCGCGTCGCCAGCATCAGGGCGAGCGTCCCGCCCGTCGCCTGCCCCACCACGGCGAAGCGCGTCCAGCCCAGCGCCCGCGTCAGCGCCACCAGATCCTCACGGTGCTCCTCCAGCCGGAAGAGCGAACCGGGTGGCGCGTCGCTCTCGCCGAGGCCGCGGTAATCCGGCGCCAGCACCGGGTTGGGCAGGTCGAGTTCGGCCAGGACGAAGTCGAAGATCCGCCGCGTGGTGCGGTTGGCCGTCAGGAACAGCACCGGCAGCCCGCTGCCGGGCCGGTATGTGAAGGCCATGGTGACGCCGGTCGGCAGCCGCATCCGCCGCATGGAATAGCTGCCATCGAGCGGCGGCCGCGGGCCCACCCCCTCGAAGGCCTCACCCGGCAGGAAGGCGGCATGCGCGGCGGTCTTGAGCATGCCGGAAAGCCTATCCCTGCGCCCGCGCCACCCGCAACGCCGCATGCGCCATGGCGTCCAGCGCATTGAGGAAGCGCGATTTGTCCGCGCTGCCCATGGGCGGTGGCCCGCCGCCCATGCCGAGTTCGCGCAGGTGCTGCGACACCGCCCGGCCCGCGAGCGCGGAGCCGATGTTGTTCTCCGTCCAGGGATGGCCCTTGAAGTTCAGGCAGAAGGCCTTCTTCTCCAGGCATCGCTTGGCCAGCGGGATGTCGGCGGTCAGGCAGACATCCGTCGGCCGCGCCTCCTCCGCGATCCAGTCATCCGCCTTGTCCGCGCCATCGGTGACGATGACGATGCGGACCATCGCCTGCTGCGGCGGGCGGATGTGGCGGGACCCGTTGGAGACGAAGATCACCTCCAGCCCCAGCCGCGCCGCCACGCGCAGGATCTCCTCCCGCACGGGGCAGGCATCGGCATCGACCAGGAAGCGGGTGGCATTCTGGTTCATCGATTCAGGCCTCCGGGTGCTCGGCCGATGGCCTGCGCCCTTCGGCCATCGATGAACCTCGTCACCGTGCCGTCGTAGCCGGCGGCAACTCCACCGCATAGGTCTCGAGCGCCGGCACCGTCCGGATCATGCGGCGATCGGCCAGGTAGCGGGCGAAGCGCTCATACCGGTTGCGGTCCAGCGCGCCGGGGCTCAGCGAGAAGCGGTTGGCCGTGCTGGCGAAGGCGCGGCGGTTCAGCTCATTGTCCAGCTCCCGCCGCTGGCCCGCGATGAACATGCGCCAGGATTCCTCTGGGTTGTTGACCAGGAAGTGGGTCGCGGCCTCCGTCGCATCGATGAAGCGGCGCAGCACCGGGTCGCGGGCGCGGTCGCGATGGGTGATGTAGATCAGCTCGTCATAGGCCGGCATCCCGTACTGCTCCGGGAAGAAGGCCCGGCCGGGGCGGTTCTCGATGTCGAGCTGATGCAGCTCGAAGTTCCGGAATCCGCCGAGGATGGCGTCCACCTGGCCCGACATCAGCGCGGAGGACAGGCCGAAATTCACGTTCACCAGCCGGATGTCGGAAAGCCGCAGCCCGACGCTTTCCAGCATGGTGCCCATCGTCACCTCCTCGAACCCCGCGACGGAGAAGCCGACGCGCTTGCCGCGGAGGTCCGCCAGCGTGCGGATCGGCCCGTCCCGCAGCACCGTCAGGGTGGACAAGGGGGTGGCCACCAGCGTGCCGACGCGCATCAGCGGCAGGCCCTGGTCCACGGCGAGGTGCAGGTTCTTCTGGTAGAAGACGCCGAGATCGGCGCGCCGCGCCCCCACCAGCCGCGGCGGGTCGTTCGGATCGGCCGGCGCCACGATCCGGACATCGAGGTTGGCGCGCGTGAAGTCGCCGCGTTCCTGCGCCACGATGATCGGCACATGGTCCGGGTTCACGAACCAGTCGAGCAGCACCGTCACCTGGTCCCGCGCCGGCTGCGCGGCGGTCGGGGGTGACAGGGCCAGCAGCGCGGCCAGCGCGAGAATGAGCCGCTTCATGGCAAAACCTTTCTGTCTTGGTCGGAAAGAAGCGAGTCCGGCTGCCACGGGATGGCCCGCCTCAGCAGCCGATCGGTGGAGAACCAGAGCGCCAGCGACATCACCGCCAGCACGAACAGCGCGGCGAACATGACATCCGCCTGGGACCGGCCATTGGCCTGCAGCATCAGGTAGCCGAGCCCGGCCGAGGACCCGACCCACTCGCCGACCACGGCCCCGATCGGCGCGACTCCCGCCGCGACCCGCAGCCCGGAGGCGAGCGACGGCAGCGCCGCCGGCACCCGCACGCGCCACAGCACGGCGGTGCGTGACGCGCCCATGGTGGCGGCGAGGTCGAGCAGCCCGGGCTCCGTCCGCCGCAGCCCATCATGGAAGGCGGTGGCGACGGGAAAGAAGATGATCATCACCGCCATGGCGACCTTGCTGGCCATGCCGTAGCCCAGCCAGAGCACCAGCAGCGGCGCGATGGCGAAGACGGGCACCGCCTGGCTGACCAGCAGCAGCGGCAGCAGCCAGCGCCGCCCCGCCGGCCAGGCGGCGAGCGTGAGCGCCATCAGGCAGCCCAGCAGCGAACCCAGCGCCAGTCCCAGCAGGATCTCCGTCCCCGTCGTGGCCGCATGGCCAAGGATGATGTCCCAGCGGTCCACCAGCGCGCTGGCGACCCGCATCGGCGAGGGCAGCAGGAAGGGGGGCACGTCCGTGGCCCAGACGAAGCCCTGCCACAGCAGCAGCAGCCCGAGCCCGGCGATGGCGGCGCGGATCAGGACACCGCCTCCGCCAGCCGTTCCAGCAGCGCGGCCTGCGCCGCCAGCAGCGCCGGATCGCCCGCCGCGCGGGGCGGCGCGCCGGCCGGCACCGGCACCTCGCTGGCCGTCGCCGGGCGGCCGCCCAGCACCAGGATGCGGTCCGCGAGGCGCAACGCCTCCAGCGGGTCATGCGTCACCAGCAGTACGGTGCGCCTGGCCAGCAGCCGCGCGGCGAGGGACTGCATGCGGTGGCGCGTCGGCGCATCGACGGCGCTGAAGGGCTCGTCCATCAGCACGATGGGCCGGTCCTCCATCAGCGTCCGGGCCAGCGCCACCCGCTGCCGCATGCCGCCGGAGAGCTGCGCGGGGGACTTGAGCGCATCGGCTTCGGCCAGCCCGACCTCGGCCAGCAGGGCGCGGGCGCGGGCGAGGTCCGGGGCCTGCCCGCGGAGATGCGCGCCCATGGTCACGTTGCCCAGCACGTCCCGCCAGGGCACCAGCAGATCCTGCTGCGCCATGTAGGCGACCCGCCCCGCCAGCTTCGTGACGCTTCCCCCCGCCGGCACCGCGAGAAGCCCGGCCGCGAGGCGCAACAGCGTCGATTTGCCCGAGCCCGAGGGCCCGAGCAGCGCCGTCACCCGCCCGCCTTCGAGCGACAGGTCGGTCGGCCCGAGCACGGGCTGGCCGCCCAGGGACAGCCCCTCGGGCAGGTGGATGCGGAATCCGGGCGCGCGTTCAGCCACAGGCAGACACCGTTCCCTTCGCCGGCATGACCCGGATCAGGTTCGTGGGGTCGCGGTCGCCCGCCTCTCAGCCCCCGATGGGCTCCCCCCGATGACGGGGGCGGTTATGCGGTGGGCGATGGCGGAGGGCAAGGGGAGGGGGCTAGCCTGTGCGCAACGACAAGGAACGTCCCATGCGCCGCCTTCTCCTCCTGATGCTGCTTCTCGCCGCCGGCCCCGCTCTGGCCCAGCCCCCGCCCGAGATCGCGGCCGGCCTGGCGCGCATCGGCCGCGTCATCGCGCCCCCGCCCACTGGCGCGCTCTATGCGCCGTTGCATGGCCGCGAACCGTGGGACGGCGTGGCGGTGACGCGCGATGCCCGCTACGGCACGGATCCGCGCCATCGCCTCGACGTCTTCACCCCCGCCACGCGGCCAACGCAGCCTTTGCCCGTGCTGGTCTTCATCCATGGCGGCGGCTTCGTCGCCGGCGACAAGCAGGGGCCGGATGGCAGCCCCTTCTATGCCAATGTCGGCGTCTGGGCGGCGCGCAACGGCCTGATCGGCGTGAACATCACCTACCGCCTGGCGCCCGCGCACCCCTATCCGGCGGCGCAGGAGGATGTGGCGGCGGCCCTCGCCTGGGTCTCCGCCAACATCGCGGCGCATGGCGGCGACCCCGCGCGGGTGATCCTCTCCGGCCACTCCGCCGGCGCCATCCATGCCGCGCTCTACGCCGCCGAGCCTCGCTTCCACCCCGCGGGCGTGGCGCCGCCCGTCGCCTATGCCTTCGTCTCCGGCCTCTTCGATTTCACCGGCCCCGACATGGCGGCCAATGACAACGCCTATCTGGGCGCGGAAGCCGCGGCGAGGTCGCCGTTGCCGGGCCTGACGCGCGTCACCCAGCCGATCTTCCTCGCCCATGGCACGCTCGATCCCGAGCGCTTCGTCCAGCATTCGCTCCGCGCGCGAGAGGCTCTCTGCGCCGCCGGGCGCTGCCCGACCGCCGTGACGCTGGAAGGCCACAGCCACATCTCGGAGGTCTATGCCATCGGCATGGCGGATACGTCCCTGACCGCGCCGCTGCTGGCCTTCATCCGGCGCTGATCGCGCCCATCTCGGAGCCGATGACCACGCCCCTCCTCATCGGCTCCGAGATCTATCGCGGCTCCACCTATGGCCCGAAGCATCCGCTGGCCATCCCGCGCGTCTCCACGACCCTCGACCTGATCAGCGCCATGGGCTGGGTCGCTCCGGGCCAGTACCTCGACAGCCCCCGCGCGACGCCGGAGGCGCTGACCCGCTTCCACCACCGCGACTACATCGCCGCCCTGATGCAGGCGGAGGCGACGCAGCAGGTGGACCCCGCCCATCGCGAGCGCTTCCGCATCGGCGCCGATGGCAACCCGGTCTACCGGGAGGTCTTCTCCCGCCCCGCGACCGGCGCCGGCGGCGTGACGCTGGCGGCGCGCCTCACCGAACAGGGCGGCGTGGTGCATGTGCCCGGCGGCGGCACCCATCACGGGCGGCCGGACCGCGCCAGCGGCTTCTGCTACCTCAACGATGCCGTGCTGGGTTTGATGCAGTGGCTCGACCTCGGCCTGACGCGCATCCTCTACCTCGACATCGATGCCCATCACGGCGACGGGGTGGAGGACGCCTTCGCCGATGATCCGCGCGTCTTCACCGTCTCCGTCCATGAGGCCGGGCGCTGGCCGCATACCGGCCGCGTGGAGGACCAGGCCGGCGGCCATGCCCGCAACCTGCCCGTGCCGCCCGGCTTCAACGACAGCGAGATGGATTTTCTCAAGGCCCACGTCATCCTGCCGCTGATCCGGCACTGGAGGCCGCAGGCGATCATGCTGCAATGCGGGGCGGATGCGATCGAGGAAGACCCGCTCTCGAAACTCTCGCTCTCCAACAACGCCCATCGCGCCGTGGTGGCCTCGCTGCGCGGCCTGGCGCCGCGCCTCATCGTGCTGGGCGGGGGCGGCTACAACCCCTGGTCCGTGGCGCGTTGCTGGGCGGGCGTCTGGGCCACGCTGAACGACCGCGCCATCCCGCCCCGCATTCCGGAGGCGGCAGAGGCCGTTCTGCGCGGACTGACCTTCTCCCGCGCCGCCGGTCGCAACCCGCCGGAACACTGGTTCACCACCATCGCCGACCCGCTCCGCCCGGGCCCGGTGCGGGAGGAAGTGCGGGCGCTCGCGCCCTTGACGCTCCGTAACCTGCCGGAGCCTTCCGAGGCGATCGAGGCCGCTGCTATGCTGCGCGCATGACCCGACGCCAGACGCTGCTCTCCACCCTCGGCCTGATCGCCGCCCCCGTGGCCGCGACGGCGCAGCCCGGCGTGGACCGCCCGCAGCCCAAGCTGCCCACGGAGCGCCTGGTGATCGTCGGCCGGGAAGGCCGGCGCCACGACTTCGACGTGGAGATGGCGATCAGCCCCGACCACCAGATGATCGGTCTGATGTTCCGCCCGACCGTCGGCGCGAATGAGGGCATGCTGTTCGACTGGGGCAGCCCGCGCGAAAGCTCCATGTGGATGCGCAACACGCTGGCCTCGCTCGACATGCTCTTCATCGCCGCCGATGGCCGCATCCACCGCATCGCGGAACGCACCGTGCCGCTGAGCCTGACGCCGATCGACAGCCGCGGCCCCGTGCGTGCGACGCTGGAGTTGCAGGCGGGCATCACCGAGCGCCTCGATATCCGCGTCGGCGACCGCGTCCTTCACCGCATCTTCGGCACGGCGCCTTAGCGGTCACGCCAGCCGCATCGCCACCACGCGCCAGGCGTGCGCCTGGCTGCGCGCCATGCTTCGCGCGGTGCCGTCCTCGATCCAGTCGATCCTCTCCCGCGTCCCGGCCTGCAGCAGGCCGAGTCCCGTGATCGCACCCGCTTCCACCACCAGCACGACATCGCCCACCCGCGCCGGCTGACCGGGATCGCAGAGCAGGAGGTGGCGCGGCTGCAGCAGCCCGCGCGGCTCCGCCAGCATCACCGCGACCATTCCGGGCTCCGCCGGCGCGAACTCCTCCATCGCCAGCCGACGCGCCGGCGTGACGCCGGAGGCGATCCTGTCCTCGCCTTCCCGGAACAGCGGCAGGCGGCGGCCAGGCGGGGCGGGGAGGGGGGATGCACCTTCGGGCCGCAGCGCCGCTTCCGGCAGGCCCAGCATCGTCGCCAGTGCCTGGCGCAGATCCTCCGGCAGGCGCTTCGGCGTGCCGCGGGCGACGAATTGCTGGAGGTAGCTGGGGTTCCGCCCCAGCCGCAGGGACAGCGCCTTGAGCCCCAGCCGGCGGTCCCGCGCGGCGTCCAGGATGCGGGCGCGGACCGGATCGGGGCCGCTGTTCCGGGTTGCCATGATGTTCATGCTCTGTCGCAGCGGAGGCGCTGGCGAAGGAAAGAATAGGTGATGCCCGCTATAGTTGGAAGGAGAACTCCTTTTTGCCGGCGCTTTCCCGATCACGGCACCGCGCTCGCCGCGGGATTGCGACCCGCCGCTACACAGTGCCAGGATGCGGGAATAATTGAGCGGGCGGCGCGACCGCCCCGAGGGGAAACAAGCCATGGTCACCGTCACGCCCAATGACTCCACGCTTGGCGCCCGCATCACCGACCTCGACCTGTCGAAGCCGATGAACGACGCCGATTTCGCCGCCGTGCTGCGCGCCCTCGGCCGCTACGGCGTGCTCTGCTTCCCGAACCAGTTCCTGGAATCCGCGGCGCTGCGCGACTTCTCCGCGCGCTTCGGCAGCATCCAGACCTCCATCACCGGCAAGTTCCAGGACAAGGAGGTGCCGGAAGTCGGCTTCCTCTCGAACATCGTCGAGAACGGCGTGGCGCTCGGCATCAACGATGCGGGACAGGACTGGCACACCGACATGTCCTACCGGGACACGATGGGCTTCGTGAATGTGCTGAACGCCTTCAAGGTGCCGAAGCGCGACGGCAGGCCGCTCGGCAATACGATGTTCGCGAACATGCATGCGGCCTATGACGAGCTGGATCCCGCGCTGAAGACGAAGCTCGCCAACTGCACGGCCACGCATGACTTCAACAAGTTCTGGGACAAGATGGTGAGCCGCCCCGGCAGCATCCGCCCGCCGCTGACGGCGGAGCAGCGCGCCAAGCGCCCGCCCTCCGTGCACCCGATCTTCCTGACGCACCCCATCACCAGCCGCCAGGTCCTCTACTGCAACCCCGGCTATGCCGTGCGGATCAACGAGCTGCAGGAGGAAGAGAGCGACCGCATCCTCGACATCCTTTTCGCGCACCAGCTGGAGGATCGGTTCCTGCACACGCATGTCTGGACAGAGGGTGATGTGCTGATCTGGGACAATATCGGCACGCTGCACAACGCCATCCCCGACTATCAGCCGCATGAGCATCGCCTGATGAAGCGCTGCCAGGTGATGGCGGACCGCGTCTTCCAGACCGATTTCATCCAGCGCGCGCTCGCCGCCTGATGCGCTGGATCCGCTTCACGGCCGAAGGCCGCACGGCCTACGGCATCCTCGAAGGCGACCGCATCGCGGAAGTCGCGGGCGATCCCTTCGCGGGCTACGAGACAACCTCTCGCCGCCATGACCTGGCGGCGGTGAAGATCGAGGTGCCGCTGATCCCGCGCACCTTCTACGCCGCCGGCCTCAACTACGTCGAACATGTGATCGAGGGCGCGAAGAAACGCGGCGAGACGCCGAACATCCCGACCAAGGCGGATATCGGCTACCGCGCCGTCAATGCCCTGATCGCCCATGGGGAGAACGTCGTCATCCCCGCCGATGCCGGCGAGAAGATCCACTATGAGGGCGAGATCGTCGCCGTCATCGGGAAGAAGGCGAAGAACCTGTCGGAGGCCGAGGCCCTGTCCTGCGTCATGGGCTGGACCATCGGCAACGATGTCTCCGAACGAAGCTGGCAGAAGAACGACCGCACCTTCTGGCGCGGCAAGAACACCGACACCTTCAAGCCCATGGGCCCCTGGATCGAGACGGATTTCGACATGGACTCCGCGACGACCAATGTCCGGCTGAATGGCGAGGTCCGCACCAGCTTCGCCACCGGCCACATGCTGTTCAGCGCGGCCCACTTCATCAGCGTGATGACGAAGTACCTGACGCTTTGGCCCGGCGACGTCATCTGGCTCGGCACCGATGGCGTCAGCCCCGACCTGAAGCATGGTGACGTGGTCGATATCGAGATCACCGGCCTCGGCAACCTGACGAACACCTTCGTGCGGGAAGGGATGTGACGATGCTGGTGCAGCACGATCGCGTGCGCGCGCAGATCGCCGCGATCCTGGATGCCTGGGGCATGTCGCCCGACCTCGCCGCCACCACGGTGGAGGCGATGACGGAGACCGACCTGCTCGGCGTGGACAGCCACGGCATCTCCATGCTCATGACCTATGAGAAGCGGGTGCAGGAGGGGAAGGTGAAGCTCACCGTGTCGCCCCGCATCGAGAAGCGCACCGCCTGCACCGCGCTGGTCGATGGCGGCGACGGCCTCGGCCATCCCGTCTCCGCCTTTGCCATGAACCTGGCGGTGGACATGGCGAAGGAAGTGGGCGTGGGCGTCGTCGGCGTCCGCAACTCCCATCATTTCGGCGCGGCCGGCGTCTATGCGCGCATCGCGGCGCGACGTGGGGCGATCGGCATGGTGACAAGCGCCACGCGCGGTGTCGCCATGGTGCCGACGCGGGGTGCGATGCCGGTGCTCGGCACCAACCCGCTGGCCTTCGCCGCACCGGCGAAGCGCAATCGCGACTTCGTGCTGGACATGGCGACGACGACGACGGCGGCGGGGAAGGTGAAGGTCTACGACCTCAACAACAAGGAACTGCCCGCGGGCTGGGTGCTGGAGGCGGATGGCACGCCCGTGCGGGACGCGAAGCGCGGCATGCAGGTGGTGTTCGACGAACCCCAGGGCGGCCTCTCGCCGCTCGGCGGCAGCGCGGAGATGGCGAGCCACAAGGGCTATGGCCTGGCGATGATGGTGCACATCCTCGGCGGCACCCTGGTCGGTGCCTCCTTCTCGCCCATCCGCAACCGCACGCAGAAGCCGGAGGATCCCGATCGGCTCGGCCATTTCTTCATGGCGATCGATCCCGCCGCCTTCCGCGAGCCCGGCGCCTTCGAGGATGACCTGGACGAGGTCATCGATGTGCTGCACGCGACCCCCGCCTCCGACCCCGCGCGCCCCGTCCTCGTGGCCGGCGATCCGGAGGAGGCGGAACGGCAGCGCCGGCTGGAACACGGCATCCCGGTGCCCGAGGCGCTGGACAGGCACATCCGCGCCATCTGCGAGCGATGCGGGGCGCCATACCTCTTGAGCTGACAACGAAGAACACCAAAGGGGAGGCAACAATGAAGAAGACCGGGACCATCGCCGCGGCACTGCTGCTGGCGACGTTCGGCGCGCACGCGCAGACGCTGCGCATGGGCGTCGGCGCGCAGATCACCTCCGCCGATCCGCATTTCCACAACATCTCGCCCAACAACGCCTTCGCCTCCATGGTCTTCGACAATCTGCTGGAGACCGATGCGAATGCGCGGCTGGTGCCGATGCTGGCCGAAGGCTGGCGCGCGGTCGGCGAGGATGTCTGGGAGTTCAAGCTCCGCCGCGGCGTGCGCTTCCACAACGGCAATGACTTCACGGCGGAGGACGTGGCTTTCACGCTGGAACGCATCCCGCAGGTCCTGAACAGCCCGGGATCCTTCCGCACCTACACCCAGGCCATCCGCGGCGTGGAGATCGTGGACAGCCACACCATCCGCTTCCGCACCAACGGCCCCGCGCCGCTGGTGCCGACCGACCTGGCCCAGGTGCCGATGCTGGACCGGGAGACGCATGGCGGCGTCACGACGGAAGCCTTCAACACCGGCCGCGCCACCATCGGCACCGGGCCCTTCCGCCTGCAGCATTTCCGCTCCGGCGATCGTGCGGAGCTGGTCCGCAACGATGACTATTGGGGCCGCCGTCCGGCCTTCGCCACCGTCGATTACCGAATGATCACGAATGACGCGGGTCGCACCGCCGCGCTGCTGGCGGGCGATGTCGACCTCATCGACCAGGTGCCGACGCCGGACATCGATCGCCTGCGCCGCAACGACCGTCTCTTGCTGAGCGAGATCGACGCCATGCGCTACATCTATTTCGCGCTGGACCACATGCGGACCGGACCCTCGCCCTTCATCACGGACAATGACGGTCGCCCGCTGGACCGCAATCCGCTGAAGGATGTGCGCGTGCGCCGTGCGCTCTCGCTCGCCGTCGATCGTGCCGCCATCGTCTCCCGCGTCATGGAAGGGGCGGCGACGGCGACGGTGCAGGTGATGCCGCCCGGCGCCATCGGTTTCGTGCCGGACCTTCCTGTGCCGCGGGCGGATGCCGATACGGCGCGCTCCCTGCTGGCAGAGGCCGGCTACCCCAACGGCTTCCGCCTCACCGTGCACGGCCCCAACGACCGCTACCCCAATGATGCGCGCATCGTGCAGGCGGTCAGCCAGATGTGGACGCGCATCGGCGTGCGCACCCAGGTCGATGTCGCGCCCTATGCCAGCTTCATCGCCCGCGCCAGCCGCCAGGAATTCTCCGCCTTCCTCGTCTCCTGGGGGTCGTCCACGGGCGAGCCCATGGCGGGGCTGCGCAGCGTCGCCGCCACCTACGACCAGGCGCGCGGCACGGGCGCCGTCAATCGCGGCCGCTACTCCAACCCCGAGTTCGATGCCCAGCTCGCCCGTGCGGCGCGCGAACTGGATGATGCCAAGCGGGAAGCGATGCTGCAGGAGGCGACGCGCATGCTGATCGCCGATGTCGGCATCATCAGCACGCATCTGCAGAAGAATGTCTGGGCGATGCGCCGCGGCATCGCGCATGAGGCGCGGGTGGATGAACGCACCCGCGCCCAGGACGTCTCGCTGCGCTAACCCCGCAGCTCCTCCCACGCCGCGCGGGCGATGCGGCCGATGGTGGAGAAGCTGGCCGCGAAGCCGGGCAGGCCGTCCGGCATCGTGTCCGGCACCCAGTCCGTCGCGGCGGCCAGGATGAAGAGGGGCCTGTCGCCGTCATAGACGATCCCCGCATCCATGCGCCCGCGCCGGCCGCGCCCCGTCTTGTGCGCGACCTTGGTACCGAAGGGCAGCAGGTTCGGGATCAGGTTGCGCAGCAGCTGCCAGGTCAGGATCTGCAGGCCGAGTTGGCACAGTTCGGTCGAGCAATGCAGCCTCGCCGCCGCCGCCTCATCCTCCGTGCCGCGCAGGATGGCGTGCAGCAGGTTCACCTGGTCCGCCTGCGTCGTGCTGGCGGTCGCCTCTACCGGGTGGTCCCAGCCGATGCCGAGCGGCGGGATCAGCCCGCGATGCCGCGTGCCGACCATGCCGATCGCCTGGCAATACTCGTCCATGGCGCCCGGCCCGAGGCGTTCCAGCACGGCCTGGGTGCAGACATTGTCGCTGGTGATGATCATGTTCACCAGCACGTCGCGGAAGGGGATGACGCAGTCCGGCGTCATGTAGCGGTAGGTGCCGGAAGCGACATCCTTCTGCAGCCGCGCCTCCAGCGTCACCGGCTGGTCCAGGCGCAGCTTGCCGGCATGCACCGCCGCCAGCGCCGCCATCATGATGGAGATCTTGCGCACGCTGGCCGAGGGCGTCTCCACCGATCCCTCGCGGTCGATCTCCTGCCCCGTGCGGAGGTCGCGCAGGAAGTAGCGCGTCTTGAAGGGCTGCTCCTCGCAGATGGCGTCCATCCGGTCCTTGAGTGCTTGCACCGTCTTCCTCCTGTGTCTTGTCCGGGCAGTCTAGGGCGGGGCAGGGGGGCTGGCCACCGGCGCCGGAAGGAGAAGGAAGAAAAGGAAAATACCGCAGGTTGCCACGACCCCCCGTTCCATGGGATTGCCCGAGAGGACGAGGCGGCTGTGAGGCGCCTCGTCCGGCCGGTCGGGGTGTGGCGCAGCCTGGTAGCGCGCCTGTTTTGGGTACAGGAGGCCGTGGGTTCGAATCCCGCCGCCCCGACCAACCCGCCCCGCCCTCGACATAAGCCGACACGCCGGCCGTTTTCCCGTTCAGCTTCCGCAAACGTTTGTGGTGTCAGGCTGGCATGACAACCACCCTCCATGGATCCGACCTTGTCTTGGCTCGCCGATCTCCGCCTTCGTTCCAAGCTGTCTCTCGCCTTCGGCGCGTTCATGGCCCTGCTGCTCGCGGTCGGCAGCATGGCCATCGGGCAGCTCGGCATCGTCCGCCACGATGTGCAGGAACTCGGCTACCGCTGGGTGCCTGAACTCGATGCCATCGGCCGGCTCGCCAATGGCGTCACCCTGGTGCGCATGCGGGAAGCCAACATCCTGCTCTTCGAGAGCCAGGCCGAACGGGCGGAGGCCGCCCAGCGCCAGCGCCAGGCGATCACCGGCGTGGAACAGGCGCTGGCCGCGCTCGAACCCCTCATCGGCTCGCCCCGCGGCAAGGCGATCTTCGCGGCCATCAAGGCGGATTGGGCTGCCTTCCTCATGCCCATGCAGCGCAATGCCGCCCTTGCCCTCACGGACCACCCCGCCGCCATCCGCGCCTATGCGGGGGAGATGCGCGACGTCTACGTCCGGCTGGAGGAGCGGATCGGCGAACTCTCGGCCCTGGCGATCGAGATGGCGCGCGCGGACGTGGCGGAAGCGGACCAGGCCTATCGCGACGCGGTCCTGGCCGTCCTCGGTGCCGCGGCGCTGGCGCTGGGCCTCAGCGTGACCTGCGCCCTCTGGCTCAATCGCAGCGTGGCGGCGCGCATCGTCCGCCTGTCCACCACCCTCGCGCAGCTGGCCCGCCGCGACTACGCCTTCGACCTGCCCTGCGTGGTCCGCAGGGACGAGATCGGCGACATGGCCCGCGCCATCGACCATTGCCGGGAGGGGTTGCGGGAAGCCGATCGCCTGGCCGAGGCCCAGCGGGCGGAGGAGGCGGCGAAGGCTGCCCGCGCCGCGCGGGTGCAGGCGCTGACGGCGGGCTTCCAGGGTGCGGCGGGCGAGCTGACGCAGAACCTCTCATCCGCCGCGACCGAGCTCGACGCGACCTCGGGCAACATGGCCGGGATCGCCACCGGCACCGCCGAGCGCGCGGCCGCCATCGGCACCGCGGCCGAGCAGGCCTCCGCCAATGTCCAGATGGTCGCCGCGGCGGCGGAGGAACTGGCCACCTCGGTCCAGGAAATCTCCCGCCAGGTGGGCCAGGCCACCGTGGTGACGCAGCGCGCCGTGAGCCAGACGCGGGAAACCGACCAGACGGTGCGTCACCTCGCCGACACCGCCGGCCGGATCGGGGAGGTGGTGCGCCTGATCAGCGCCATCGCGGGACAGACCAACCTCCTCGCGCTGAATGCGACGATCGAGGCGGCCCGCGCGGGCGAAGCCGGCAAGGGCTTCGCCGTGGTGGCGAGCGAGGTGAAGACGCTGGCCAGCCAGACCGCCAAGGCGACGGAGGAGATCGCCGCCCAGGTCTCCGGCATCCAGGGCGCGACGCAGGGCGCCGTGACGGCGATCCAGGCGATCTCGGCCACGATCGACGAGGTCAACGTCATCGCCTCCGCCATCGCGGCCGCGGTGGAGGAACAGGGCGCCGCGACGCAGGAGATCGCGCGCAACGTGCAGCACGCCGCCGGTGGCGTGGAGACGGTGACCGCCAGCATCGGCCAGGTGGAGGAAGCGACGCGCAGCACGCAGGACAGCGCCCGCGGGGTGCGCACCGCCGCCGGCGACGTGGCCCGCAGCGCGAAGCGCATGACGGCGGAGGTCGAGACCTTCCTGGACGGCATCCGCGCCGCGTGAACCACGGGCCGGGGAGGGGCCGCTTTCCCCGGCCTCGCCCCGGGTGTAAACTCTCCCCGAACCATCGCCTCAGGAAGAGCCTCGCCGCATGTCGCGCGACAGCCAGACCGCCCGCATCTACCGCCAGCCGAAATCCGCCATGCAGTCGGGCCGCGCCCGCACCGCCGACTGGGTCCTGGCCTTTGCGCCCCTCGGCCCGAAGCGGATCGATCCGCTGATGGGCTGGTCGGGGTCGGGCGACACGAAGGCCCAGGTCAGCCTGCGCTTCCCTTCCCAGGAAGCCGCCGTGGCCTATGCGGAGGCGCGGGGCATCCCCTACGACCTAGAGGTCACGCCGGTGGTGAAGGCCGACATCAAGCCCAAGGCCTATGCCGACAATTTCCGCTTCGGCCGCACCGAGAACTGGAGCCACTGAGGCGCCATCCGGCCGGCCTTCTGCACCCGTAGCTCAGCTGGATAGAGCATCGGATTTCTACTCCGTTGGTCGGGGGTTCGAATCCCTCCGGGTGCGTTACCCCCCCACCACCAGCCGCAGCAGCGGGTTGGGGAAGCGCCGGCGGCGCGTGATGGCGTAGAAGGCCTCATGCAGCTGCGGCAGGCGGCAATGTTCCACCAGCACGCCCGCCTCCAGCTCATCCACCACCACCACCGGCGGCACCAGCGTCACCGCCCCTGATTCGCGGGCCAGCAGGCGCAGCATGGCCATGTCGTCCACCTCCGCCAGCACGCGGGGCGTGATGCCGGCCTCGTCCATCAGCCGGTCGAAGCCCGCGCGCAGGGCGCTGCCCCGGCCGGGCAGGACCAAGGCTTCCGTCGCCAGGTCCGCCGGGAAGCGGAGCGGCGTGGCGCGCTGCCGCCCCACCAGGCTCACGGGCTGGTCGGCCACCAGCGTGTTCTGCCATTCGCTCTCCGCCCCGATCGTCGCGGGCTGGTTGGCCAGCACCAGGTCCAGCGCATGGGCCTCCAGCCGGGCCAGCAGCTCCTCGAACCCGCCGGAGGTGATCTCCAGCCCGACCTCGGGCTGGCCCAGCAGCGGCCGCAGCAGGCCGAGCTGGAAGTTGCGGGACAGCGTCGCCACCGCGCCCACCCGCAGCACCTGCCGCTGCCCGGGCGCCAGGCCCTTCAGCGTGCTGAGCAGCTCCTCGCCGGACCGGAACACCGTCTCCGCATGGGCCAGCGCGATGCGCCCGGCTTCCGTCAGCAGCAGCCCGCGGCCGCGCCGGTCGAACAGCTTCTGGCCCAGCTGCGCCTCCAGCGCCCCGATCTGCACCGAGAGGGCGGAGGGCGAGACATTCAGCTGCTGCGCCGCCCGCGTCAGCGATCCCTCCCGCGCCACGGCGTGGAAGTAGCGGAGGTGGTGGTAGTTCAGGGCAGCCATGACATGCCTTCTGTCTGATCTAACGATCCATTTCAATCTTTGAATTTTTCAGAAGTGATTACCGAAGCTACACCCGCGCCTCCCACCCCGGAGGCTCCTCCCCTTGTCCGCCTGGCTGATCCTGCTCGCCCCCCTGGCCCCGCTGCTGGTGGCCTGCCTGCCGCGTCCGGACGAGGCGCCCCGACGCATGGCGACGCTCGGCATCGCCGCGGCTTTGGTGGCGCTGGCGGTGGCCGCCGTCACGGCGATCGCGGTCGCGATCGGCGGGCGCATCACCACGCCGACCTGGGGCGCCGCGGGCATCGGCCTCGGCCTGCATGTCGATGGGCTGTCGGCCGCGGTCTTCCTGCTGGTCGCCTTCATCGGCACCGTGGTGCTGCGCTATTCCCGGAACTACCTGGCGGGGGATCCGGGGCAGGGGCGTTTCCTCCGCTGGATGGCGATGACGCTATCGGCCGTGCTGCTGCTGACCATCGCGGGCAACCTGGCGCTGTTCTTCCTGGCCTGGGTCGCGACCTCCATCGGGCTGAACCGGCTGCTGCTCTTCTACCCGCACCGGCTGGGCGCGGAGCTGGCGGCGAAGAAGAAGTTCATCGCCAGCCGCATCGGCGATCTCTGCCTGCTGATGGCTGCCTGCCTGCTGCTGGGCGCCTTCGGCACGCTGGAATTCGCGCCCCTCTTCGCCGCGGCCAAGGCGGGCCATGTGGCCGATGCGCCGACCATCCTGGCGGGCGTGCTGATGGTGGCGGCGGCGCTGCTGAAATCCGCGCAGCTGCCGGTGCATGGCTGGCTGGTGGAGGTGATGGAGACCCCCACCCCGGTCTCCGCCCTGCTGCATGCCGGCATCATCAATGCCGGCGGCTTCCTGGTGCTGCGCATGGCGGACCTCGTGGTCCTCTCCGCGCCCGCGATGGAGGCACTGATCCTGGTCGGCGGCGCCACCGCGCTGTTCGGGTCGCTGGTGATGCTGACGCAGACCTCGGTGAAGGCGCAGCTGGCCTACAGCACCGTCGCGCAGATGGGCTTCATGATGCTGCAATGCGGCCTCGGCGCTTTCGCGGCTGCGGCGCTGCACCTGGTGGCCCACTCGCTCTACAAGGCGCATGCCTTCCTCTCCTCCGGCAGCGTGGTGGACCAGGCGCGCGCGGCCTGGGTGCCGCAGGGCGCGCCGCATCCCGCCCGGGTCGGCCTGGTGCTGGCCGCCGCGCTGGCGGGCTTCGCGGTGGTGGCCTCGGCTCTGGGCTGGACGCCGGCCGCGCATCCCGCCGCCTTCGTGCTGGGCGCGGTGCTGGTGATGGGCCTCGTGCATCTCGGCGCCCAGGCCTTCGAGGGTGTGTCCGCCCCTGCTCTGGCGGGCCGCGTGGCGGGCATGGCGGCCCTGGTGGCGGTGGCCTGGTTCGCGCTGCAGGCTGCGGCGGCACACATCTTCGGCGCCAGCCTGCCCGCCGCGCCGCCGCTGCGCGGGCCCTTCGACGCCGTGCTGCTGGTCCTCGTCGTCGCCAGCTTCGCGGGGGTGATGCTGTTCCAATCCGCCATGGCGGCGGAGGCGCAGCGCGGCCGCCGCTTCTGGCTCGCCGCCTACATCCACCTCGCCAACGGCCTCTACCTCAATACCCTCGCCAACCGGCTTGTCCTGCGGCTTTGGCCCGCGCGGCCGTGACGGGAACCTGACCCATGACCATCCAGAACCCCATCCAGCTCGCTGTCCCCGCCACCACGCCGGCGGCCTCTCGCCTGGCGCTGGAAGCCGCGATCCGGGAGGCCTGCGCCCGCATCGCGCCGCTCTGGCCGCTGCGAGGCTTCGTAGCCGTGAACCCCTTCCTCGGCTTCACCGGCCAGGGCTTCGCCGCCACCTGCGCGACGATGCGCCGGGTGGCCCGCGTGGACATGCTGATGCCGCGCGACTTCTACCGGGATGCGCTGGCGCGGGGCGAGATCGACGATGCCGCGCTGGAAGCAGCCCTCGCCGCTGCGCCAGCGATCCCCGGCGCACCCACCGATCTCGCCGCCCTGCGCGCCGCAGCCCAGCAGGAACGCAGCTGGGATGGCACGCTGCCCGGCGCCCGCCATCCCGCCGCCGTCGCCACGGTCGCGGAAGTGCTGGACAGCCTCTCCGGCGGGGACCGAGAGGCATCCCGCACCCGCTTCATGGTGGACGAGATCAGCCGCTGGTGCGGCGCCTATTTCGATGAGGGCCAGGCCAGCTGGCGGCTTCCGCTGCGCCACCTGGCCCCCTACGCCGCCTGGCGCGCCACCACGCGGCATGACCTCAACCCCGAGGCGATGGGCATCACCGGCTTCCGTGCCGCCGTGCTCGCGCTGCCCTGCGACCCGGTGGAGGCGATCGGCAGCGTGCTGGCGGGGCTACGCATCCCGGAACGCGCGCAAGTGGACTACCTGCACCGCGCGCTCTTCGACATCCGCGGCTGGGCTGCCTATGCGCGGCATCGCGGCTGGGTGGCGGCGCAGCAGGGAAGGGATGACGAGGCGCTGGTCGGGCTGCTGGCCATCCGCATCGCCTGGGGCTGGGGGCTGTTCCAGGCCCGGTCGCAGGATGGCCGCTTCCGCCGCGCCTGGACCAACGCCATCGCCGCCGCCGCCTCCGCGCCGCAGGATGTCCAGCTCGGCCTCGATGCCGAACTCGCCACCGACCTGCTGCTGCACGAGGCCTATGAGGAAGCGGCGCGCCGGCGCCTCGTCGCCCGGCTGCGCGGCCACGACGCACCGACGCGCCTGCCGACGCGGCCGGAGGTCCAGGCCGCCTTCTGCATCGACGTCCGGTCGGAGGTCTTCCGCCGCGCCTTCGAGACGGCGATGCCCGGCGCCTCCACCATCGGCTTCGCGGGCTTCTTCGGCTTCCCCATCGAATACGTCCCCTTCGGGCGCTCGCGGGGCGCGGCGCATTGCCCGGTGCTGCTGAAGCCCGCCTTCACGGTCTGCGAGGCGGTGCAGGGCGCCACACCGGCCGAGGAGTCCGGCCTGCACGGGCTGCGGCGCCTGCGGCAGCGGGCGGAGCGGGCCTGGAAGGGCTTCAAGCGCTCCGCCGTCTCCTCCTTCACCCATGTGGAGACGGCCGGGCTGCTCTTCGGCGCCAAGATCGCCTCCGACAGCCTCGGCCTGACTCGCACCGTGGCGCATCCCCGCGATGCGGCGCTGGATGCGGTGACGGCCGCCAGGCTCGGCCCGCGGATCGAGGCGCGGCAGGAAGCGGGCCGCCTGACCGGCTTCGACGATGCCCAGCGCCTGGCGATGGCGGAGGCCGTGCTGAAGGGCATGTCACTCACGGGCACGAGCTTCGCCCGCCTGGTCCTGCTGGCCGGCCATGGCAGCAGCACGGTCAACAACCCGCATGCCGCGGGACTCGATTGCGGCGCCTGCGGCGGCCAGACCGGGGAGGCGAATGCGCGCATCGCCGCCGCCATCCTGAACGACGCGTCCGTGCGGGCGGGGCTGGCGGGCAAGGGGATCACCATCCCCGCCGACACCCACTTCCTGCCCGCCCTGCACGACACCACCACCGATGCCGTCACGATCTTCGGCGAGGATGCCGTCCCCGCGAGCCACGCGGCGGATCTGGCACGGCTCAAGGACGCGCTGGCCCGCGCCGGCGCGCTGGCGCGGATGGAACGCGCCGCGCTGCTTGGCCTGGAGGGCGTGCCCGACCTCGATGCGCGCATCGCCGCCCGCAGCCGGGACTGGTCGGAGGTGCGGCCGGAATGGGGCCTGGCCGGCAACGCCGCCTTCATCGCCGCGCCGCGGTCGGTCACGCGCGGCCTGGCGCTCGGCGGTCGCGCCTTCCTGCATGACTACGAGGTCGCGCAGGACGAAGGCGGCGCGGTGCTGGAACTGATCATGACGGCGCCGCTGGTCGTCGCTTCCTGGATCAACCTCCAGTATTTCGGCTCGACCGTGAACAACGACGCCTTCGGCAGCGGCAACAAGGTGCTGCACAACGTCATCGGGCAGCTGGGCGTGCTGGAGGGCAATGCGGGCGACCTCCGCGCCGGCCTGCCCTGGCAATCCGTGCATGACGGGGAGCGTTTCGTGCACGAACCGCTGCGCCTTTCCGTCTTCATCGCCGCTCCGGAAGCCGCGATGGAGGCGGTGATGGCCAAGCACCAGGGCGTGCGCGACCTGGTCGAGAATGGCTGGCTGCACCTGCACGCCCTGGCCGAGGACGGCCGCGTCATCCGCCGGCGGGTGCCTGGTGGCGGCTGGGTGACCGAAGCGGCCTGACAGGGGGCTCGGGTCGGGCCGGGGCGCGCGACTCCGGCACCACCCCGGCAGGCCCGGGCAACGGGTGCCCGATTGGCGGAAAAACGCTGGTCATGCTAGGGGTTAGGCGCGTCCGGCGGAGTCCGGGGAAGGACCGATCCGGGCCTTCCCATGGGGCCCACCTTCCCGGATGCCCGGGAAGCGCCTAATCCCCTCCACGGACCACCGAACGCTGCCCGGGGCCACCACCCCGGGACCGCCACAAGGATGCCACGTTGAGCGACACGCCGACACCGCCGGACGAGCCGAAGAGCGATATCGCGCCGGTCGGCCTCGAGGAGGAGATGCGCCGCTCCTACCTCGACTATGCGATGTCCGTCATCGTCTCCCGCGCCTTGCCTGATGCGCGGGACGGGCTGAAGCCGGTGCATCGCCGCATCCTCTATGCGATGCACGAGGCCGGCTACACCCATGACAAGCCGCACCGGAAATCGGCCCGCGTGGTCGGCGACGTCATGGGTAAGTATCACCCCCATGGCGACGCCTCGATCTATGACGCGCTGGTGCGCATGGCGCAGCCCTTCTCCATGCGGGTGCCGCTGATCGACGGCCAGGGCAATTTCGGCAGCATGGATGGCGATCCGCCGGCGGCCATGCGCTACACGGAAGTCCGCCTGGCCCGCGCCTCCGCAGCCCTGCTGGAGGGCATCGACGAGGATACCGTCGACTTCCAGGCGAACTACGACGAGTCCGCGCAGGAACCGCGCGTGCTGCCCGCCGCCTTCCCGAACCTGCTGGTGAACGGCGCCGGCGGCATCGCCGTCGGCATGGCGACCAACATCCCGACGCACAACCCGGGCGAGGTCATCGACGCGACGCTGGCGCTGATTCGCGAGCCGAACACCACGCTCGAAGACGTCATGAAGATCATGCCGGGGCCGGACTTCCCGACCGGCGGGCTGATCCTCGGCCGCGCCGGCATCCGCTCCGCCTTCGAGACCGGGCGCGGCTCCATCGCGCTCCGCGCCCGCGCGACGATCGAGGAGATGCGCGGCGGCCGCTCCATGATCGTGGTCACCGAAATCCCCTACCAGGTGAACAAGGCGACGCTGATCGAGAAGATCGCGGAGCTGGTGCGCGCCAAGGCGATCGAGGGCATCAGCGACCTGCGTGACGAAAGCGACCGCGATGGCCTGCGCGTCGTCGTCGAGCTGAAGAAGGACGCGACGCCGGAGGTGGTGCTGAACCAGCTCTACCGCTTCACCCAGCTGCAGACCTCCTTCGGCGTGAACTTCGTGGCGCTGGATGAGGGCCGGCCGCGCCAGATGGGGCTGCTGGACGCGATCCGCGCCTTCATCCGCTTCCGGGACGAGGTGATCCAGCGGCGCTCCCGCTTCCGCCTCAACAAGGCGCGCGACCGCGGCCACCAGCTGATCGGCCTGGCCATCGCCGTGGCGAACATCGACGAGGTCATCGCGCTGATCCGCGCCAGCGCGGACGCCAATGCCGCCCGCGCCGCGCTGATGGCGCGGGACTGGCCGGCGGGCGATGTCGGCGTGCTGCTCGAACTCGTCGATGACTACCGCAACGTCATCTCGCCCGAGGGCACGGTCCGCCTCACGGAGGAACAGGCCAATGGCATCCTGGCGCTGCGCCTGCAGCGCCTGACGGGGCTGGAGCGGGAAAAGATCAGCGCCGAGCTGAACGAGGTCGGCGCCACCATCCGCGGCCTGCTGGAGATCCTGGGCTCCGCCATCCGGCGCCAGGAGGTGATGGTCGAGGAACTGCTCGCCGTCCGCGCCCAGATCGCGACGCCGCGCATGACGGAGATCGTCGATGGCTTCGCCGAGCAGGACGACGAAAGCCTGATCGAGCCGGGCACGATGGTCGTGACCCTGACGCGCGATGGCTACGTCAAGCGCACGGGCCTCGACGTCTTCCGCAGCCAGAACCGCGGCGGCCGCGGCCGCAGCGGCGCGGCGACGCGGGAGGATGACATTGTCGTCCGCAGCTTCGTGGCCCACACCCACCAATGGGTGCTGTTCTTCACCAGCCGCGGCATGGCCTTCCGGGAGAAGATCTGGCAGCTGCCGGAAGGCGGCGCCACGGGCAAGGGGCGCAGCCTGCGCCAGGTGTTGCAGCTGCAGGATGGCGAACAGGTCACCGCCGTGCTGCCGCTGCCGCAGGACGAAGGGCTGTGGGAGAACCTGCACCTGGTCTTCGCGACCAAGCAGGGCAATGTCCGCCGCAACAAGCTGTCGGACTTCAAGAACGTCCGCGCCATGGGCCTCATCGCCATGAAGCTGGACGAGGGTGACAGCCTGATCGGCGTCGCCACCTGCCGGGAAGGCGATGACGTGATGCTGGCCACCCGCAACGGCCGCTGCATCCGCTTCCAGGCGGAATCCGACCAGCTCCGCGTCTTCGCGGGCCGCGACAGCTCCGGCGTCCGCGGCATCCGCCTGCTGGGCGAGGATGCCGTCATCTCTCTCGCCGTGCTGACCCATGTCGAGGCCAGCATAGGCGAGCGCGAGACCTATCTCCGCCACAGCGCCCAGAAGCGCCGCGCGGCGGGCGAGGAGGTTGCCGGCGAGGCCGAGGCCCCCGTGCCGGCGGAGGAGGCGGAGGAGCCGAATGGCGACGCCCAGCCCGTGACGGCGGAGCGCCTGGCGGAGCTGGAGGGGCTGGAGCAGATCCTGCTCGTCGTCACGGATCGCGGCTTCGGCAAGCGCAGCTCCGCCTACGAATACCGCGTGACGGGAAGGGGCGGGCAGGGGATCACCAACATCACCCTCTCCGCACGGACGGGGCGGGAGGTGGTGGCCACCTTCGCCGTGCGTCCGGGCGACGGCGTCATGCTGGTGACCAATGGCGGGCGCCTGATCCGCCTGCCGGCCGACCAGGTGCGCGTGACCGGCCGCGGCGCCATGGGCGTCACGCTGCTGCGCCTGAACGAGAATGAGCGCGTGACCTCCTGCTTCCCCGTGATGGAGACGGGCGAGGAGAGCGCAGCGGAAGGGACCGCCGATGCCTGAACTTCGCGTCGGGATCTATCCCGGCACCTTCGACCCCGTCACCAACGGGCATCTCGACGTCATCGCCCGCGCCGCGCGGCTGGTGGATCGCCTCGTCGTCGGCGTCGCCATCAATGCCGGCAAGGGCCCGCTCTTCCCGCTCGACGAACGCGTCGAGCTGGTGAAGGCGGAAACGGACCGCATCGCCGCCGAGGTGGGCTCCGAGGTGCAGGTCGTGCCCTTCACCGGCCTGCTCGTCGAATTCGCCCGGCAATACGGGGCGAAGATGATCATCCGGGGGCTCCGCGCCGTCTCCGACTTCGACTATGAATTCCAGATGGCGGGAATGAACCACAGGCTGGCCCCGGACGTTGAGACCGTGTTCCTGATGGCCAGCGAAACGAACCAGTTCATCTCCTCCCGCTTCGTGAAGGAAGTGGCCACATTGGGCGGGGACGTTTCCTCCTTCGTCCCGCCGCTCACCCTCGACCGCACGCTGGCCCGCGTGCGCAGCCGCAAGGAAGCCGCCGAATGACCGTGATCGTGACCCGCCGCCAGGGGCTGGCCGCCGCCGCCGGCCTCGTCGCCGCCCCCGCGCTCATCCTGCCGCGCGACGCCCTGGCGCAAGCGACCGATCCCGAGAATACGCTGTTCATGGAGCTGAAGGATGGCCGCGTGACCATCCAGCTGCAGCCGGAACTGGCGCCGCGCCATGTCGAGCGGATCAAGACGCTGACGCGCAGCAACTTCTACGACAACACGCCCTTCCACCGCGTGATCGAGGGCTTCATGGCCCAGGGCGGCGACCCCACCGGCACCGGCACCGGCGGCAGCCCGCTGCCGAACCTGCCGGCGGAATTCAGCCCGCCCAGCCGCGCCCGCTTCCTGCGCGGCACCTGCGGCATGGCCCGCACCAGCGATCCGAACACGGCCAACAGCCAGTTCTTCATCATGTTCGCGCCCGGCTCCTTCCTCGATGGCCAGTACACCATCTGGGGCCGAGTCGTGTCGGGCATGGAGGCCGTGGACAAGATCAAGCGCGGTGTCGGCCAGTCCGGCCAGGTGCCCAACCCGCCCGACCGCATCCGGACCATGCGCGTCGCCGCCGATGTCCGCTGACATCGGCTGACGCGCCCCTTTCCTCCATCGGAGACCCGGCCCATGAGCGCCACCGAGAACACGCTGACCCTGGAACTCAAGGACGGCAACGTCGTCATCGAATTGCTGCCGGACCTGGCGCCGCAGCATGTGGAGCGCATCAAGGCGCTGGCTTCCGAGGGCTTCTACGACAACACGCCCTTCCATCGCGTCATCGAGGGCTTCATGGCCCAGGGCGGGGACCCGACCGGCACCGGCACGGGTGGCAGCCCGCATCCGGACCTGCCCGCCGAATTCAGCCCGCCCGGCAAGGCCAAGTTCCTGCGCGGCACCTGCGGCATGGCCCGCACCAACAACCCGAACAGCGCGAACAGCCAGTTCTTCATCATGTTCGCACCGGCGCCGAGCCTGGATGGCCAGTACACCATCTGGGGCAAGGTCGTCGAAGGCATGGACGTCGTCGACAAGATCAAGCGCGGCCAGGGCCCGAACGGCATGGTGCGCGAGCCCGATCGCATCAAGGCCGCCCGCGTCGGCGGCGCCGCGGCGCCCGCGACGCCGGCGGAAGGGGTTGACTCCACCCCCTCCGCCGACGCCTAACACGCCCGGCGCGCGGCCCCGTCAGGGGGCCGCGCGTTGCGTGAGCCCGTAGCTCAGCCGGTAGAGCACGTGACTTTTAATCATGGGGTCGTGGGTTCGAGTCCCACCGGGCTCACCATGAACGCCCGGGGCCGCGCCAAGGGCATCCGTCTCCGATGCCGGCACTGACCCTCAGACCGGGTGAATGGATCGGCTGGCAGGACATACCCGGCAGGCACGCCGGCTGGCCCCCCGGCCCGGTCTTCGTCACCGCGCTGGCCCCGCTTCGCTCCGGCCGCAGGCTTCTCGACCTCCACGTCATCCGTCCCTTCCGCCCCGTGGTAGCGATCCGGGACTCGGTGCGGCTGCAGGTCATGCAGCGCGGTCCCGGCCTCATCCTCGGCAGCACGACCGATGAGGCCGGCACCGAACGCCTGGTCGTCATCACGCCGCTCACCTTCGACTGGTTCAGGGAGCATTGCTCCCTGCTCACTGACCGGTTCCCTCCCTCCCGCTTCACAGCGGACGAGGATGGCGCGCCGGTGACGACGATGACCGGACCAGCCTATGCGCGCTGCCTCTTCGGCCGGGAGGAAACCGCCATGCTGGATGGCGTTACGGAGGAGTCGCTGCCAGGTCCGAAGCCGCCGATGGCCGCTTCACAGGCCCGGTTCAGGCTGGACCACACCTATGATCCCTTCGACAGCTGGCTGATCTGGCGCGGCACCGCACCGCGCGCCATGCGCGACAAGTGGCTCATCTGCGCCCGCGACGGGCATCTGCTTTTCCGCCGCCGCGCGGGCGGCCACCTGATCTACGCCGTGGAAGCGACCTGGCGTGGTGACCGGCTCCACCTTGGCACCGTCACCGCCAGCCGCGACCCGCGAGCCTGGGCGGTGACGGACGATCGGCATGACCGGGACCTGGTGGTGCACCTCATCAACCTGCTGCTGATAGGCGTGCCCGAATCGGCGCCCGGCGCGCCGCGATAGGCTTCAGCCCTGCTCGGGCTCGCTTTCGGCGGCCTTGGCCTTCTGCTCAGCCTCCTTGGCGGCCTGCTTCTTCGCCAGCTTCTCCTGCGCCTTGGCTTCCTTGGCCTTCTCGCGCTGGGACCTCTCGAAATCGTAGTTCGGCTTGCGCATCGGCGGTCCTCCGGCTGGTGTGTCCCACCCTCTATGGGGCGTCGGCAGCGAAATGTCGCCTCAATTTCGGGCATGGCAGCCACACCGAGGGCCATGGGGTCACGCCGCCGGCATCGAGAGCCGGAAGCAGGCCCCTCTCGGGCTCGGCACCAGCTCGATCGATCCCCCCGCCGCCGCCAGGTGGCTGCGCGCGATGGCCAGGCCGAGCCCCGTGCCGCCAGCTTCCCGCGCCGTGGTGAAGAACCGCCCGAAGATCCGCCCCGCATTGCCCGGCGACACCCCCCGCCCGTCGTCGCTGACCTCGATCACCACGCGCCTGCCCTCGGCCCGCCAGGCGATCCGTCCCGTGGCGCCGGGGCCGGCGTGCAGGGCGATGTTTTCCGTCATGTTGCGAATCACGGTCGAAAGCCGCTCCGCCCCGATCGCCGCCCGCAGCGCGCCGCCTTCCAGCGCGACCGGCACCGGCATGGGCAGCGCATGGATCACGGCGGCGACGTCGCAGGATTCCTCGCCCCGCGGCACCGGCGCCTCCGCCCGCGCCAGTTCCAGCAGCCGCCGCACCAGCCGGTCCAGCCGCGCCACGTCGGACGCCGCCTGGCCGAGGAAGGTGGCGCGCTCCGCCTCCGTCATCGTGGCGGCATGGTCCGCCAGCAATTCCAGCGCGCCGCGGATGGCGGCGAGCGGCGTCTTGAACTCGTGGCTCATCTCGGCGGCGAAGGCCCCGATGTAATCCGCGCGGTATTCCAGCGTGGCGGCCATGGACTGGATGGCGGCCCACATCTCATCGGCTTCGCGCACCGCGGCGCGGCGGGTGCGGGGCAGGGCGGTGGCCCGCGCCCCGGCCGCCACGGCGCGGGCCTGGGCGGCGACGGCCTCAATCGGGCGGCTCACGGTATAGGCGATGACCAGCGCCAGCCCGCCGGCGGCCAGCAGCAGCGCCGCCGCCAGCCCCGCCATCTCCCATCGCTTTCCATGGAGCGCCTGGTCGATGCTGGCCGGCGTGCGGGACAGCACCACCACGCCGATGACCTCCGCGCCCTCCGTCACGGGATGCGCCAGGAACACCCGGAAGGGCGCCGCCCGGCTGATGGAGGCCGATCCCACCCCCGGCTGCGCCGGCCGGTCCCGCAGCACGGAGGATGACCGCCCCGCCAGCGCCGCCGCCACCTCCTGCCGGTGGTGCAGCGACAGCCCCATCTCCCCGCCGCTGGATGCCACGACGATCCCCGCGGCATCCGTGACGCGCATCCCCGCCAGCGTGACGCGCTGCGCCGCCGCCAGCACCGGCATCAGCGTGGCCCCGGCCGCCAGCGCACGGGGATCGGCCGGGCGTTCGGGCGCCAGCGCATCCGGCGCGGGCGGCAGGACGGGATCGCGCGCCAGGTCGAGCACCGCCCATCGCGGCGCCCAGCCAGGCTGTGACGCCGGCGGCGCGCCGCCATGCCAGGCGGCCTCATAGGCCGCGCCGATCACCGCGGCCTGCGCCACCAGCTCCGTTTCCGTCTGGCGCACCAGCGCGCTTTCATACAGCCGCAGCAGCCACAGCCCGCCCAGCGGCAGCACCAGCAGCAGCAGGTTCGCCGCCAGCAGCACCGTGCGCAGCCTCGGCTTGCGGAACCTCACGCGGAGAACCGGTAGCCGAGCCCGTGCACCGTCCCGATCGGCTCCGCGCCCAGCGCCGCGAATTTTGCGCGGATGTGGCGGATGTGGCTGTCGATGGTGCGGTCGCTGACCACCCGCCGGTCGGGATAGGCGACATCCATCAGCGCATCCCGCGTAAAGACGCGGCCGGGATGGGCCGCCAGGCAGCGCAGCAGCGCGAATTCCGTCACCGTCAGCGTGATCTCGGCCTCCCCCCAGAAGGCCTGGTGGCTGTCCGGCAGCAGGCGCAACTCCCCCCGCGCCACGACCGGCGCCTGCGGGGCCGGGGCCGCGCGCCGCCGCAGCACCGCGCGCACCCGCGCCACCACCTCCCGCGGGCTGAAGGGTTTCGTCACGTAGTCGTCGCCGCCGAGCTCCAGGCCAAGGATCCTGTCCACCTCCTCGTCGCGGGACGACAGGAAGATCACCGGCAGGTCGGAGGTCCGGCGCAGCCGGCGGCAGACCTCCGTGCCGTCGATCTCGGGCATGGTCACGTCCAGCAGCAGGATGTCCGGCGCCTGGTCGGCCACCGCCGCCAGCGCCGCGGCGCCGTCCCCGGCCTCCGCCACCGCGAAGCCGTCCCTCTCCAGCGCGAAGCGGAGCACGCTGCGGATATGCGGGTCGTCATCCACGACCAGGACCTTCGGCATGCGCCCCCTGTCGGGCCACGCGGCCCTGCACCGCATCTGCACCAAATCTCCGGCGTCCCTGCAAGCGCCCTCCGTCACCGCTGCACGCGCGCCCGCGATGCTCCGCGCCATCCCTGGAACGGAGGAGAACCCAATGGAACCCGAACCCAAGCGTGGCCTGCTGGAGGGGCCGACCGCGAAGCTCGTCGCCGTCGGCCTGGTGCTGATGGCGATGCTGATCCCGCACCTCATGATCGGCGGCGTGATCGAGGAGCGGGAGGAACGCCACCGCGCGGTGCAGCGGGAGATCGGCGCAGGATGGGGTGGGCCGCAGGTGCTGATGGGTCCTGTCCTCGCGGTCCCATGGTCCGCGGATGCCCGGCGCGGCTACTTTTTCATCCAACCCGAGCGTCTGGATGCGACTGTTGAACTGGCCCCCCAGCTGCGGCGTCGCGGGCTGTATGAGGTGCCGGTCTTCACCGCGATGGCCCGGCTGGAAGGCAGCTTCAACGTCACCGATGCGATGATGCCGCAGGACATTGCAGCGGTCCCCCATTGGCAGGATGCGCGGGTGATCGCCGGCGGCCAAGCCTTTCGCCTGGCGGGGCAGGCGCCGTCGCTCCGCCTGGGCGACGCAATGCTGCCCGCGGAGGAGGGCCTACCGCGATGGGATGGCTGCATGCCCTCCCGCGGCGTGATGTGGCAGCCGCGCCTGGCCGCGGCGCCCGATGGTCCCGTTTCCTTCGCTGTGACGCTGCCGCTGCGCGGGTCCGAACGGTTCGGCCTGATGCCCGGCCCGGTACGAACCAACCTTGCGATGTCGGCTGCCTGGCCGACACCGAGCTTTATCGGCGATGACCTGCCGGAGCAGTCGAGCGTGGAGGAGGCGGGCTTCAGCGCCAACTGGTCCCTTGTCGGGGGATGGGGGGCCGCCCGCAACACCCTCTGTGGCCGCCAGTCGCCGGCGGCGGGCGTCGAGTTGCTGGAGGCCGTGCCGACCTACCGCATGGTCAACCGCGCCTCGAAATACGCCATGCTGTTCCTGGCGCTGTCCTTCGTGACCTACACGCTGTTCGAGCTGCTGGCGGGCCTGCGCATCCACATCGTGCAATACGCCATGCTCGGCTGTTCGGTGGTCATGTTCCCCCTGCTGCTGCTGGCGATCGGCGAACCGCTGGGCTTCGCGGCGGCCTATGCCGCGGCCACGCTGCTGGTGATGGCGCAGGCCAGCCTGTTCACCGCCGCCGTCACGGGAAGGCGCATCCTGGCCGCCGCCTTCGCCGGCGTGCTCGCCGCGCTGTTCGGCTTCCTCTACGTCGTGCTCAGCCTGGAGGCCTATGCGCTGCTGGTCGGCACGCTGGCCCTCTTCACGGTCCTGTCCGTGGTCATGGCCCTGACGCGGCGCGTCCGCTGGGGTTGAGCCCCATAACCCGGCGGTCCAGGGTCCCCCTGGACCCTGGCGAGGGGGTCCCAAGGGGGCGGGACAGGGAGCAGCGCTCCCCCTTTCACACCACCCCCGCCCGCAGCAGGTCATGCAGGTGGATCACGCCGCGCGGCACGCCCTCCACCACCACGAACATGCTGGTGATGCGCCGCTCGTTCATGGTCTTCACCAGGTCCGGCGCCAGCTGGTCCGGCGCCGCGACCAGCGGTTTGCGCGTCATCGCCTCCGTCGCCGGCCGGTCCACGAAGCCCTTGCGGAAGGCGCGGCGGATGTCGCCATCGGTGATGACGCCCAGCAGCCGGCCTTCGCCATCCACCACGCCGCCCGTGCCGAAGGGCTTCGACGTCATGGTGACGATGGCTTCCGCCAGCGTCGCGCCCTGCGGCACCAGCGGCAGGTCGGTGTGCATCAGGTCCGAGGCCCGCAGCAGCTGCGCGCCGAGCTTGCCGCCGGGGTGGAACACCCGGAAATCCGCCGCCGAGAATCCCCGCGCCTCCAGCAGCCCCATCGCGAAGGCATCGCCGACCGCCAGCTGCATCGTCGTGGAGGTCGTCGGCGCCAGCCCGTTCGGGCAGGCTTCCGGCATGCGCGGCAGGATCAGCGGATAGTCGGCGGCCTTGCCGAGCGGGCTATCGGCGACCGAGGTGATGGCGATCAGCTTCACCCCGAAGCGATGGGCGTAGCCGATGATGCTGGCCAGTTCCGGCGCCCCGCCCGACCAGGACAGCGCCAGGATCACATCCTCCGGCCGGATCATGCCGAGGTCGCCGTGGCTCGCTTCCGCCGGATGCACGAAGTGGGACGCCGTGCCGGTGGAAGCGAGCGTCGCCGCGATCTTGCGCCCGACATGGCCCGACTTGCCCATGCCCGTCACGACGCAGCGGCCGGTCTTCTCCAGCATCATGCGCACGGCCGCGATCAGCGTATCGCCGAGCGTCCCGTCCAGCGCATCCCGCAGCGCGGCCAGCCCATCGGCTTCCAGCTGCACCGTGCGGCGCAGGCTGTCGCGCAGGTGGTCGTCGCTCACGGTGCGGCCCCTTGCGCGTGCAGCTGCCGCGCGCGGTGGAGGTCGGCCGGCGTATCGACGCCGAGCGGCACGTCATCCACGGCGACCGCATCGATGCGCATCCCCGCCTCCAGCGCGCGCAGCTGTTCCAGCTTCTCCCGCGTCTCGAGGGCCGAGGGCGGCAGCGCCACGAAGCGCGCCAGCGCGCTGCGCCGCCAGGCATAGAGCCCGATGTGGTGCCAGAGCGGCCCGTCGCCCCAGGGCGCGGTGGCGCGGGTGAAATACAGGCAGCGGAAGCGCCCCGGCGCCGTCTCGCTGCCCACCATCTTCACCACCTGGCTCGCCGTCCGCTCCTCCTCCCGCTCGATCCGCGCCACCAGCGTGCCGAGCGCGATGTCGGGATGATCGATGGCGGCGAAGACGGCGCGGATCGCCTGGGGGGAGATCAGCGGCAGGTCGCCCTGGACGTTCACCACCACGTCGAAGCGCCCCTCCGGATCGATCGCCGTGATCGCCTCATGGATGCGGTCGGAGCCGGAGGGATGGTCATCCCGCGTCATCTGCGCACGGCCGCCCGCGGCGCGGACGACGCCCGCGATCTCCTCGCTATCCGTTGCCACGACGACGTCGCCGATGGCGGCCGCCATCGCGCGGCGCCAGACATGGACGATCATCGGCTCGCCGCCGATGTCGGCCATCGGCTTGCCCGGCAGGCGGCTCGCCGCCATCCGGGCCGGGATCATCACGATCGGCGTCATCGGAAGGACTTCACCAGGCCATCGATCGCCATCAGGCGGCCGATCAGCGCCTCGAACTGGTCGAGCGGCACCATGTTCGGCCCATCGCTCGGCGCGCGGTCCGGGTCCTCATGCGTCTCGATGAAGACCGCCGCGACACCGACCGCGACGGCCGCGCGCGCCAGCGTCTCCACGAATTCCCGCTGGCCGCCCGATGACGTCCCCTGGCCGCCGGGCTGCTGCACGGAATGGGTGGCGTCGAAGACCACCGGCAGGCCGGTGTCGCGGGCCATGATCGGCAGGGCGCGCATGTCGCTGACCAGCGTGTTGTAGCCGAAGCTGGCGCCACGCTCCGTCAGCAGGACGTTGGGATTGCCCGCGCCCGTCACCTTGGCCGCGGCATTCTTCATGTCCCAGGGCGCCAGGAACTGGCCCTTCTTGATGTTCACCACGCGCCCCGTCGCGGCGGCGGCCAGCAGCAAATCCGTCTGGCGGCAGAGGAAGGCCGGGATCTGGATGACATCCACTGCCTCCGCCACTGGCGCGCATTGCGCGGCCTCATGCACATCGGTCAGGGTCGGCAGGCCGAGCGTCTCCCGGATCTCGGCGAAGACCTCCAGCGCCTTCGCCATGCCGATCCCGCGCGCGGCGCTGGCGGAGGTGCGGTTCGCCTTGTCGTAGCTCGTCTTGTAGACCAGCCCGATGCCGAGCCGCCCGCAGATCTCCTTCAGCCGCGCCGCCGTTTCCAGCGCATGGGCGCGGCTTTCCATCTGGCACGGCCCGGCGATGAGCGCGAGCGGCAGGTGGTTGCCGAGGGTGACGGGGCCGATCGCGACGGAGACGGACACGGGCAGCATTTCCTTGGCCTGAGACTGACGCCTGGAACTGGGCGCTCCCGCCCCGCGCCTGCGGGGGAGGATGGGGGAGGGGGTCCCGCCGATGCCAGCCGAACGCCGCCGGGGTTTAGGTCACCGGGCCGCCCGCGCCAAGCAAGGCGGCGTGGCTCAGCCGGCCGGCACGATCAGGTGGATGGTCGTTCCCTGCCCAGGCGCGCTCTCCGCCGCCAGCGCGCCCCCCGCGCCGCGCAGGAAGGCTGCCACCATGGCAAGGCCGAGGCCCGTCCCCTGGCCCTCCGGCTTGGTGGTGAAGAAGGGCTCGCCCAGCCGGGCGATCGCCGCCGGCGGCATGCCCTCGCCCTCGTCGCGGACGGAAAGGCGGATGTAGTCGCCGGGCGGCAGGTCGGGCGCATCGGCCGGGCGCGGCGGGATGGCGAAGCGGGCCGCGCTGATGGTGATGGTGCCGCCCCGCTTCATCGCGTCCCGCGCATTGGCGGCCAGGTTGATGAGCGCCGTCTCCAGCTCCGCCCGGTCCACCGATGGCGCGGCATGCAGCGGACCTGTGACCTCGCAGCGCACCCGGATGCCGGCGCCGAGCGTCGAATCCAGCAGCTGCGCCAGTTCCCGCATCGCCACGCCAAGGTCGACCGGCCCCTGGGCCTCGCTGCCCAGCCCGTTGCGACGGGTCGTGTCCAGCATCCGGCGGGACAGGGCGGTGGCGCGCTCCGCGTGCCGGCCGAGGTGGCTGGCCACCTGGCGGACCCGCGCCGGGTTCTCCGCATGCTTGGCCAGCAGCACGGCGGCGGCCATGACGGATTGCGTGATGTTGCCGAAATCATGGGCGAGCCCACCGGCCAGCAGCCCCATCGTCGCCTGGCGCTCCGCGGTGCGGGACCGCGCCTCGGCGGCCGCGCGGGCGCGCAGCGCGCGTTCGGCCCAATAGGTCACGGTGCCGAGCAGCAGCATGGCCGCGATCGCGCTCATCACCGGGAACAGCATCTGCCGCCGCCAATCCGCCACCAGCCCGGCCGTGGAAAGCCCATAGGCCACGCCGACGTCATGGCCCGGCACGCGGCGGAAGGCGGTCAGGCGCGGCTGCCCGTCGACCGGGCTCTCGCCCTGCACCAGCCGGCCCTGCGTCCCCCGGCGAAGCTGGCTCAGCAGCGGGCCCATCGCGGCGGGCAGGGCGGCGGCCTCGGGGTTCGGCGGTTCGGGCACCGCGGCCAGCACCGCGCCGTCCAGCCGGAACAGCACCACCGTATCCCCGGGGGTTTCCAGGATGGACCGGTAGAAGGCCTGGAAGTAGTGCGGCCAGAGCGTCGCCACCACGATCCCCCCATCGCCGAGGCCGTCCGGCCGCCGCCGGGACCGCGCCATGGGGAAGATCAGCACGCCGACGGACCGGCTGGTGACCACCTTGCCGATGGTGGGCGCTTCCCGCACGCCACTGCCGGCCGGATGCGCCGCCACGTAGTCGCGGCCCGTGACGTCGATGGGCGGCGTGGGAAAGCCGGTGGTGCTGGACGCCGCGAAGCGGCCCGAAGGGTCCACCAGCGTCACGCCGCCCGCCGCCGGCGTCACCGCATCCAGCGCCAGCAGGAAGTCGTGCAGGGGCTGGCTGGCGCGGATCTCCTCCCACGTCATGCCGACCACGCGGGACTCCGCGGCGGCAATGGCGATCTCCTGCGCCTCGAAGGCGCGCAGCGCGTGCTCGCGCAGCATTTCCGCCGTGCGGCCCACGCGTTCCTCGGCTGCGTCCAGCGTGCCCTGCCAGGCCTGCATCGCCATGATCGCGAGGCCCGCCAGCGGCAGCACCACCGTGATGGCCCAGAGGGTGCGCAGCGCCCGCGCCCCCGCCGGCCTCGCCCGCGGCGCGATCGTCATCTCCGGTGGTCCGCCTGCGCGCCGCGTCTCATCCCCTGATTGTGCCGTCCCGGTCGCGTTCCCGCCAAGAGCGCCATCGGCGCGCGGGGCGCCGTGGGCACCATGGGCGCGCGGCCTGTCCAGTTCGCCCCCCGGCTGCTAGACGCCGCGCGTGTCCACCGCCGCCCCCATCCGCCTTGCCGTCATCGTCCCGGTCTTCAACGAGGCGGCGAATGTCGGCCCGCTGGTCGAACGCCTCGACGCCGCGCTGGCCGGCATCGGGTGGGAGGCGATCTTCGTCGACGATGACAGCCCCGATGGCACCGCCGCCGTCGCCCGCGCCATCGCCGCCCGGGACCCGCGCATCCGCTGCCTCCGCCGCATCGGCCGGCGCGGCCTCGCCTCCGCCTGCATGGAGGGCTTCCTCTCCACCTCCGCCCCCTTCGTCGCCGTGATCGATGGCGACCTGCAGCATGACGAGGCGATCCTGCCCGCCATGCTGGCGGCGGTGGAGGCCGGCGCCGACATCGCCATCGGCAGCCGCCATGTCGAGGGCGGTGCCGCGGCCTCCGGCTTCTCGGCCGCGCGGGGCGCACTCTCCGACACCGGGGCGAAGCTCGCCCGGCTGCTGCTGCCGACGCCGGTGGCGGACCCCATGAGCGGCTTCTTCCTGCTGCCCCGCGCGCTGGTGGAGGAGGTGGCGCCCCGCGTCGCCGGCCGCGGCTTCAAGATCCTGCTCGACATCCTGCTCTCCGCCCGGCGGAAGCTGAGGGTGGCGGAGATACCCTACAGCTTCCGCAGCCGCCAGGCCGGAGAGAGCAAGCTGGATGCGACGGTGCTGCTGGAATTCGGCGCGCTGCTGCTGGACAAGGCCACGGGCGGCATCGTGCCGCTGCGCTTCCTGGCCTTCGCGCTGGTGGGCGGCATCGGCGTGCTGGTCCACATGGCGGCGCTGTTCCTGCTGGTGCAGGCGGGCGGGCTCGGCTTCGGCCCGGCGCAATGGGGCGCCACCTTCGTCGCCATGACCGCCAATTTCGCGCTGAACAACCGCATCACCTACCGCGACGCCCGGCTGCGCGGCCCGGCCCTGTGGCGCGGCCTGCTGCTGTTCTACCTGGTCTGCGGCATCGGCGCCGCGGCCAATGTCGGCATCGCGGGGCTGCTGGTGCGGGACGGCGTGCTGGCCTGGGGCCTGGCCGGCGCGGCGGGGGCGCTGCTGACCGTGGTGTGGAACTACGCTGTCTCCTCCACCCTGGTCTGGCGCGCCCGATGATCTGGGCGCTGCTCGCCGCCGTCACGGCGCTGCGGCTGCTGGTGGCGGGCGTCACGCCGCTGGCGCCGGACGAGGCCTATTACTGGGTCTGGTCGCGGGTCCTGCAGCCCGGCTACCTCGACCACCCGCCGATGGTGGCGCTGTTCATCCGCGCCGGCACGCTGCTGGCCGGCGAGAATGCCTTCGGCATCCGGCTGATGGGGCCGCTGACCATCGCGCTGGCCTCCGTGCTGCTGGCCCGCGCGGCGGATGCGCTGTTCCCCGATCGCAGGCTGGGGATCTGGGCGGCGCTGCTGTTCAATGCCATGCCGCTGGTCGGCGTCGGCGGCGTGCTGATGACGCCGGACCTGCCGTTGCTGGTGCTCTGGGTCGCGGCCGTCTGGGCGCTGGCGATGCTGCACGCCAGCCAGGACGGGCGCTGGTGGCTGGCCTTCGGGCTCTTCGCGGGGCTGGCGCTGGTCTCCAAATACACCGCCGGGCTGCTCGGCATCGGCGTGGTCGCCTGGCTCATCGCCTGCCGCGGTGCCTGGCATTGGTGGCGGGACTGGCGGCTCTGGGCCGGTGGCGCCATCGCCGCCGCCACCTTCGCCCCGGTGGTGATCTGGAACGCCACCCATGGCTGGGCAAGCTTCGTGAAGCAGGGCGGCCGCGCCGGCGCCGATGCGGGCGGCTTCACGCTCCGCTACCTCGGTGAGCTGGTGGCCGGGCAGGCGGGGCTGGCGAACCCGCTGGTCTTCATCCTCTGCATCACCGGCACGGCGATGGCCCTCATGGCCTGGGCGCGGCGGGGCGACGCCGCCGCGGCGCTGCTGGCCGCGCTGGTCGTGCCGGGCGCGGCCTTGTTCACCTGGCAGGCGACAGGCAGCCGCGTGCAGGGCAACTGGCCCGCCATCCTCTACCCCGCCGCCTGCATCCTGGCCGCCGCCTTCATCACGCCGCGCCTCGCGCGCCTCCGCCGCCCGGCCGTCGTCCTCGGCGCCGTGCTGGCGCTGGCCGCCTATGTCCAGGCCGCGCTGGCGCCAGTGCCGCTGCCGCGCCGCCTCGACCCCACCCTCGCGCGGCTCGGCGGCTGGGACGACTTCGCGGCCCTGGTGGAGCAGGAGCGCGCGCGCAGCGGCGCCAGCTTCGTCGCCGCCGAGGAATACGGCCTCGCCGCCCAGCTCGCGCTCCTCCTGCCGCCAGGGACGCCGGTGGTGGCGCTGAATCCGCGCTGGGACCTTTTCGACCTGCCGCGCCCGCAATCGCTCGGCCCTGCCGTAACCGGCCTGCTGGTGCAGAGCGAAAGACGGGACAGCGTGCCCGATTGGCCCGGGGCCGAGCCCCTCGCGCGCGCCGAAGGATCGCTGCTGCGTGAAAGGCGGGGGCAGGAGGCGGAGCGCTACCGCGCCTTCCGCGTCACCATCCGCCCGGACCTGCCCGCCGCTGCCGTGATGCCGCGTCCCTGAACGGTGGCGCCGCTTGACGGCACGCGGCGCGCACCGATCCTCTACCACCGACGACGGCCCCGGAAGGCGGAGACGACCATGCTGATCAGGCGCAGGCGCGGCTGGGAGATTCCCGAAAGCCAGGCGACCCCCGAACACCTCGTGGCCAACCGCCGCTCCATCATGAAGGCGGCCGGCGCCGGCACCATGCTGCTGCCCGGCGCCGCCCAGGCCCAGTTCTGGCGCCGGGGCGAACCGGCCGACCCCTGGGCCCGCAACCCCGCCGAGGTGCCGGACCTGCCGCCCGCCATGCGCAACACGCGCTATGCCGCGGGCCGCGCCATCTCGCCGGAGCGCGATGCCGTCACCTTCAACAACTTCTACGAATTCGGCACCGACAAGGGCATCTGGTCCGCGGCCCGCGCCATGCCGACGCGGCCCTGGACCATCAAGGTCGACGGCATGGTGGAGAAGCCGTCCGAATTCGACGTGGACGATTTGATCCGCCGCATCGGCGTCGAGGAGCGCGTCTATCGCCTGCGCTGCGTGGAGGCCTGGGGCATGACCGTGCCCTGGACCGGCTTCCAGCTCTCCTCCCTCCTCAGCCTGGTCACGCCGCTTGCCTCGGCGCGCTACGTCCGGTTCGAGACGGCGACGATCCCCGCCGTCATGCCCGGCCTCCGCCAGTCCTGGTATCCCTGGCCGCATGTGGAGGGCTGCACGATCGACGAGGCGGCGAACGAACTGACCTTCATGCCCGTCGGCCTCTTCGGCAAGCCGCTGCCGGCGCAGAATGGCGGGCCCTTCCGCGTGCTCTTCCCCTGGAAGTACGGGTTCAAGTCCGGCAAGTCGATCGCCCGCATCACCCTGACCGACCAGCGCCCGAAGAGCTTCTGGGAGACGCTGCAGGCCTCCGAATACGGCTTCTGGGCGAATGTGAACCCGGAAGTGCCGCATCCCCGCTGGAGCCAGGCGTCGGAGCGGCTGATCGGCAGCAATGAACGCGTGCCGACGCGGCTCTACAACGGCTATGGCGAATTCGTGGCCTCGCTCTATACCAACCGGCAGAACGAACGCCTCTGGGCCTGACAGCCGCCGCGCTGCCGCCCGGGGCGCGCAGAGGCGGATGGGCGCGATGGCGGCAGGGTGCGGGGACGCGGGATCGCTGGCGGCGGGGGATTGCTGACCCATGCGGTCCCTCGGCCTCATCCTCTGCGCCGCCGCCGTCGCCATCGCCGCCGGCTTCGGCCCGCTCTACTCGCTGGCCGGCGTCATGGTGGCGCTCTACCCGCGCTCGCTCCGCATGCTGCAGGCGGCGGTGGACCAGAACATCTCCGCCCGGCTCTGGGACCGCGTCCTGCTGCCCGTGCTGAGCTGGCCCGCCTGGATCTTTCCCGCCGTGATCGGCGTGGCGCTGCTCTACTGGGTGGGCCGCCAGGCCGAGAAGGGGCATGGCTGAAGCGGCACCGCGCATCCTCCTGGTGGAGGACACGGCGTCGCTCGCCGCCGTCTATGGCGAGTATCTCCGCACGGCCGGCTTCGCCGCCCGCCACGCCCGCACGGCGGAGGAAGCCTTCCGCCTGGCGGCGCAGGAGAAACCCGACTGCGTCCTGCTCGATCTGCGCCTGCCGGACAGCGATGGCCTGACCGTGCTGCGGGTGCTGCGGCGGGACAGCCCGGACCTGCCGGTGGTGGTGATGACGGCGCATGGCAGCGTCGCCACCGCCGTCGACGCCATGCGTGCCGGCGCCGCCGACTTCCTGGTCAAGCCCTTCGCCGCCGAACGCCTGGCCGTCACGCTCACCAACGCGATCGAGCGTGCGGCGCTGCGGCGGGAGGTGAGGGACCTCGCCGCCGCCCGTCCCCGCACCGCCTTCCAGGGCTTCATCGGCGCGGCACCGGCCATGCAGGCGGTGTATCGCATCCTGGAAACCGCCGCCTCCTCCCGCGCCACCGTCTTCATCACGGGCGAGAGCGGCACCGGCAAGGAACTGGCGGCGGAGGCGGTGCACAAGCTCTCGCCCCGGCGCGACGGTCCCTTCATCGCCATCAACTGCGCCGCCATTCCGAAGGATCTGATCGAGAGCGAGGTCTTCGGCCATGTCCGCGGCGCCTTCACCGGCGCCGTCGCGGACCGCCAGGGCGCGGCCGCCGCGGCCGATGGCGGCACGCTGTTCCTCGACGAGCTCTGCGAGATGGATCTCGGCCTGCAGGGCAAGCTGCTGCGCTTCATCCAGACCGGCACCTTCCAGCCCGTGGGCTCCACGCAGCTCCGCCGCACCGATGTCCGCTTCGTCTGCGCCACCAACCGCGACCCGCTGCTGGAGGTGCGGGAGGGAAGGTTCCGGGAGGACCTCTACTACCGCCTGCACGTCGTCCCCGTGGCGCTGCCGCCGCTTCGCGATCGCGGCGCCGATGTGGTGACGATCGCGGAGGCGATGCTGGCCCGCAGCGCCGCCGAGGAAGGCCGCGCCTTCCGCGGCCTGGCGGAGGACGCCAAATCCGCGCTGCTGGCCCATCGCTGGCCCGGCAATGTGCGGGAGCTGGAGAATGCGGTCCGCACCGCCGTGGTGCTGCATGACGGCGAATGGGTGACCGCCGCGATGCTGCCCGCCACGCTCCGCGATGCGCCCCTGCGTGAGGTCCCGCCGCGCGAGGACGCGCCCCGCGCGACCCCTCCGCGCCCTTCGACGACGGAAGCCGACCGACTGCGCCAGATCCGCCCGCTGGCGGAGATCGAGCGGGAGGCGATCGAGCGCGCGGTCGAACTCTGCGACGGCAACATCCCGAAGGCCGCCGCCCATCTCGGCATCAGCCCTAGCACGCTCTACCGCAAGCGCCTCGCCTGGGGGGTGGCGGGGTAGGGCGGACATCACGCGGCCCTTGGCCGCCCGGCAAGGCAGTGCTTCGATCGTCGCCCGGAACGGAGACGGCGCGATGCTGCGACTGACTGCGCTGATGACCACCGGCGCCCTGGCCCGCCGTTCCCTGATCGCCTCCGCGCTCCCCGCAATCGCCTCCTGCGCCACGGGAACGGGCCTCGGCTGGCGCCGGATCGGGTCCTTCCAGCCAAGCGATCCGGACCGTCCGCCGTCACGCGGCTTCCTCACGGGCAGCCTGGTGCAAAGCGTCGCTTGGCATCCCGACGGACAACGGATCGCCGTGGGCGCCGTCTCGCTCCGTCCCTTCCACATCTTCAATCTTGCTACCGGCGAGGTCATCCGCATCCCGCGCAGCCAGACAACGACCAACGCCGCCGCCTTCACGCGGGATGGCCGCTACGTCGCGGTGACTCTCCATCGCCGGTCTCCGTCAGGGCCAATTGATTACGGCTTCACCGTCTGCGACGCCGAGACCGGCGCGGAACTGCACGTCATACGGGAAGGCCTTCGGCCGGGCCTGACTGGGGGCGCGCAGGCCTTCTCGCTGAGCCCGGATGGCCACTTCCTGGCCGTCCTGTTCAGCCGCGATCGGATCACCGTCTACGACACCGTGACCTGGTCAGTCGTGTCCGCTTTCGACACACCTGGGTTCGGCGGCGTCAACCTGGCTTTCTCCCCTGACGGCACCGTCATGGCCCTTGTTGGCCAACGTTACCGCGTCCTGGATCCGCGCGAGAGATTTCCCCTTGTCCTGTGGGATTGGCGCGCCGGTCGGGAGATCCGCTCGATCGGGGGGCTTGGCCAATTCGTACTGTCCCGTCCCGCCTGGCGACCTGGCACCACGACCATCGCGGTCGGCACGGGTAGCCTGCTCGCCAACATGCCGGACGGCATCACGCCCGCCCCGCGCGGGACACCCATCGCCCGCGTGCATCTGGTCGAAGCGACAACCGGTGAGCGCCTGCAAAGCTGGGTCTGGCCGGACGACGAGGCCTCCGCCAAGGACGTGTCATGGACGGCGGATGGCAGCATGCTCGCCGTCGCAGCGGGTGCTGTTGATGGGGCGGTTCGCCTGCTGGCGCCGGGACGCGATGCGGTGGCAGGTGGGATCGGGGTGCGTGGCGACATCGTCCATCAGGTCGCCTTTTCCGATGACGGACGCCGGCTCGCCATCGGGCAAGGATCCGCGGTGGCCGTCCATGAACGCCTGGGTGCTTGACAGCGCTTCCCCTGCGATGTGACCGGGGTGCCGCAGCCCTTGATCCAGGGCCTGGTCGCGTCGATCTCACAGGCTGCTGCCGCGAGAGGAGTCTTCCGCCTTGACGTTGTTCGACCTCTACGCCCGGAAGGCCGAGGCCATCGCGAAAATCGGGGAGCAGGTGCGGGCCGAGGCGCGCAGGACAGGCACGACCATCTCCTACATGGAAGAAGGCTATGGCGACGACATCATCCGGGAGTATCCGGATGGGCGGCGCGAACGCCTCTTGCGGGACGGACGAGTCCAGGCCATTCCGCCTCGTGCCGGCTGAGAGCCCAAGCAGGCCGGTCTTCACCGTCCTCTGCGGTCCGAACGGCTCCGGCAAGTCTACACTGCATGCTAGGCTGGCACCGCCCGGCCGATTCCTCAACGCGGATACCGTCGCCGCAGCCCTCGACCCAGGCCGGCCGGAAGCGGCGACGATCAGGGCCGGGCGAGAGATCCTGACAGACCTTGCCGATGCGATAAGTGCTGGCGATTCCTTTGCGTGGGAGACCACGCTTTCCAGCCGCCAATCCATCGCGGCCATGCGAAGGGCGAGGCAGGCTGGCTACGAAATCAGCGTCGCCTTCGTCACGTTACGCAGCGCCGATCTCGCCGTCGTTCGGGTGGCGGAGCGGGTGGCCCGAGGCGGGCATGCGATCCCGGAGGAGGCGATCCGACGCCGCTACGAGACCGCTTTTCGGCAATTGCCGGAGGCGATCAGACTCTGCGACGCCGCCATGCTCTTCGACAACAGTCGCGACGGCCCGCATTTGCTGGTTCGAATCGAGGCGCATGCCGTGGTGTTCAGGCACCTCCAGGAAGCAGTCACCCTGCACCGGCGTTTGGCTGCATCAGTCGCGGAGGCGCTCGCCATCCCCGCCTGCGCCCTGTTCGACGACGTCCCATCGCGGTGACCAGCATTTCCTGACCGCCAGTTCACCCAAACACGGACATCCGCCCGCGATTCCCCGACCGCCCGTTCAGGCAACCGGCAGCCACATCGCTGCCGTCGTCCCGCGCCCGGCCTCGCTATCCAGCAGCAGCGCGCCGCCTGACCGCGTGCAGAAGCCCCGAACGGTCGCCAGGCCCAGCCCCGTGCCACGCCCCGGCCCCTTGGTGGTGAAGAAGGGCTCTCCGACGCGCGCCAGGGTCGCCGCATCCATGCCCGCGCCGGTGTCGCTGACCGCCGCCACCACGTAGCGCCCGGCCTTCAGGCCGATATCGTCCCGCGACTCCGGCAAGTCTTCCACCCAGGCGGCGATGGTCACGGTCCCGCCACGCGGCATGGCGTCCCGCGCATTGGCGGCGAGGTTCACCACCGCAGCCTCGAACCCCGCCCGGTCGCCCCGCGCCGGCGGCAGCCCCGGCGGCACCACCACCTTCACCCGCCAGCCGCTGCCGAGCGTGCGGTTCAGCAGCTCCGCCAGGTCCAGCAGGGCCTGGCCCGCTTCCAGGGGCACGCCCTGGCCCTCCGCCTCGCCGCCGCCGCCGCGGGCGAAATCGAGCATCGCCTCCACCAGCCGCCGCCCGCGTTCCGCCGCATCGCCCAGCAGCCCGGCGCATCGCCGCACCTCCGCAGGATCTTCGGCGCGGCGCTCCATCAACCGGGCGCCGCTGCGCACGGCCTGCACCAGGTTCTTCACGTCATGCGCCAGCCCGGCCGCCAGCAGCCCGATCGCCGCCGCCCGGCCGGCGCGCGCCAGCTGGGTCTCCGCCTCGATCCGGCGCAGGGCGGCCAGTTGCTGCCGCTCCGCGCCGTTGATCGCCATGGCGGTCAGCGCCAGCAGCAGCCCTGCCGCCACCAGCCCGCCCAGCGCCGGGGCCACCATGCGCTGGCGCCAGGCACGGTTCAGCGCTTCCGTGCTCAGCCCATAGGCGACCGCGACGGGCCAGTCCCCCACCTGCCGCGCGACGAAGAGCCGGGGGCGGCCATCGCCGACGCTGGCAGTCACGGCGGGGGTCTCGCCCGCGGGATGCGCCAGCGCCTCCGCCAGCCGGGCCTGGCGCGCGGGGCGCTGCGCGGGCTCGGCGGCGGGGTCGGGCAGGGGGGGATGCCGGGCCAGCACCGCGCCATCGAGGCGCATCAGCAGCACCGTGTCCCGCGCCGTCTCGGAAACCGAGGCATAGAAGGCCGCCAGCGGGTCGGGGTTGAAGGCCGCGGCGATGATGCCCGGCTGGTCCTCGCCGGGGCGCAGCGGCGCGTGGCGCGCCACGGGGAAGATGGTCCAGCCCATGGGCCGCGCGGCAATCACCTCGCCCACCGCCTCCCGCTCTCCGGCGCGGAGTGCCGCGAAGAAGTCGCGGTCGGTGACGCTGACGGGCCTCGCCGGGTATTCCCAGGAGGCCAGGACCACGCGGCCCGCGCCATCCGCCACCATGACGGACCGCACCAGCGGCTGCATGGATTGCGTGAGTTCCGCCAGCAGCCCGTGCAGGGCCGGGCTGTTGCGCAGTTCCTCCCACGCCATCCTGTCCGTGGCGCGTGCGGTCGCCGTCAGGATCGCGTCCTGCGCCCCGAAGCTGCGCAGCGCGTGCTGGCGCAGCATTTCCACGGTGCGGTCAAGCCGGGCGCCGGCTTCCTGCCGCACATCCACCCAGGCCATGACCCCGGCGCCCAGCACGCCGAGCGCCGGCACCAGCACCGCCGCAACCCAGAGCAGCCCGAAGCCTCGGGGAAGCCTTGCGCGACGCTTCGGGCCGGGGCGAGGCGCCAGGGTCGGGTCTAGGCTGAGGGCGCTCTGCATTCCGCGGGGTTATGGGACAGATACGGAACATCGCATACACACTTTACCGACAGGCGGTGGCCCGAAGGGAACCGCGGGCGAGGACCCGGTCGAAAGTGCTGGCGGCTGTCGGATGTTCCTTCTATGTTCCTTCGACCAACCGCGCCTCCGTGTCCGGCACCGCTGCCCCCGAAAGTCGGTGCTAAAGGTGCATAAACGGCATAATCGGCTAAAGTGGATGAGTGGATTTTAGAAGCTAACGTTACCCCGGCAGGTCGGCCGGTGCCTCGAACCAGCAGACATGCTCGGCGACGAGGTCCAGCCGGTAGCGAAGCCCCGGGCCGGGCGCGGGCAAGGTGAAGTCCAGCACGCGATGGCCGCCCGGCTCCGTCGGAGCCTTCGCCACCGGCACGCGGCGGAAGTCCCTCTTCACCAGCGTGTCGCCCTGCATCAGCTGCACGCCCAGATTCACCGCCCCCCGGTCGCCGCCGGAGGCGCGCCATTCCAGCGCCCCGGTGTTGCGAAGCTCCACCTGCACGGCCAGCCCGGGCTCCTGCGCCCTGACCTCGCGGATGAGGATGGCGCCGAGCGGGGCGGCGCTCCGCAGCGCCGCGTTCCGGGCCTCCCGCGTATCCGCCCGGCCGGACGATTTGATGAGGACGAAGTGCCGCGTGTTGTCGAGGAAGGGGTTCACCTGGCCGATGACGGGGGCGAGGTCGTTGGAGTCCAGCGGCTGCCGGGCGCGCCGTCGCGCCGCCAGCGGCAGGAACTCCGCCACCGGCACGAAGGGCACCCGCGCCGTGCCGACCGCCACCTCCATCTCCGTGAACCCCGCGGCCTGGGCCAGCGGCCAGATCTCTTCCAGACGGACGTCGTTCTCGATCACGCCGTGGTTGCGCATCTCGGCCTGGCTGGCCGCGGTGCGGGAGTGCTCGGGGCCGGGCTCGATGAAGACGGCGCGCCCCGTGGAGCCCAGAACGCGGCCGAGCTCGCGCAGCGTGCCGGCCTGGTCATGCACATGGTGGAAGGCGCCGTACATCACGGCCCGGTCCATGCTGCCATCGGCGAGCGGGATCGCGACCCCATCCGGCGAATGCAGCCAGGTCAGCCGGCGCAGCAGGTCCGGCTCGTGGCGGCGGGCGAAATCCTCCGCCAGTCGCAGCACCACGGCGGAGACGTCGCAGCCATGCGCCTGCAGGCCAAGCCGCGCCAGGATGCGGACCAGCCAGCCCGTGCCGCAGCCGAGTTTCCAGCACCGCCTGGCCCGGCACCGCCTGCAGCGCGCTGAACAGGGAGAACAGGTTGCCCATGGCCGTGATGGTGGTGGCCGGGTTGTGGAAGGGCTTGCGGAACAGGGCGCTGTCGGGGTCGAGCCCGGCGAAATAGGCGTCCGCCCGCGCCACATGCTCCTGGGGGTCGAAGGCGGCCATCAGGGCACGGACATCGATCGGGGGCTGGGTGCTCACCCGCCGATCCTCAGGCGCCGGCCTGCTCTCGGGCAAGCGCGATGACGCGGCGCGCTTCCGGCCAGAGGCCATAGGGTTCCAGCCCATCGAGCGGCACCCAGGCGACTTCCGTGACGTCGCCCCCCGGCCTGGCTTCGCCGGCGGCCCAGCGGGCCTGGAAATCGATGATGGTGTAGTGGAAGCGCGGGCCGCAACCGGGTTCGCCGGGGGTGATGGCATCGACGACGGCCAGCAGGCTGAGCGGGCCGACCTCGATCCCCGTCTCCTCCAGCAATTCGCGCCGGGCGCAGGCCTCCGCCGGTTCGCCGAGGCGCTGGCCGCCGCCGGGCAGGGACCATTCGCCCTGGCGGGGCGGGCGGCCGCGGCGGATCAGGAGCACATGGCCGTCCCGCAGCGCCACCACCCCGATGCCGACCCAGGGGCGGTCGGGATATTCGCGCCGGTTGACGGGGGCGGCGGCGGGGTCGCTCACTGCGGCGCGGGCGGCTCGGCGGCAGGCTCCGCGCTGGCAGCGGGCGGCTGCTTCCGAAGGTCCTCCAGCCGCGGCACGAAGGCCTTCTCCTTCCACTGCCCGACCTGGTAGGCCCAGCCGCGCCAGCGGTTGTTGAAGCGCGTCGCCTCCTCATCGCCCTCGGCCGCCAGCATCACCCAGATCGTCTCGCCATCCTTGTTGACGGTGGCGGTGATGCGGAGGTTGTCCGTCAGCTCGAAGGCCCCGATGCCGAGCCGCTCGCCCGGAATCTCGGCGGCCTTGCGGACATCGAGGAAGGTGAGGAATTCGAAGGCCCGGCTGATCTCGTCCAGGCTGATCTCATCCATCTCGCCGGCCTCGGAGGGCGTCACGACGGCCAGCTTGCCATCGGCGTCGCGGTCCTTGCGGACGACCAGCGGCGCCTCGCCCTCCCGCGTCACGGTCAGCGCCAGCACGCGTTCACGGGCGATGTTGGCGAGGTCGCGGTCGATCCAGAGGTTGGGGTCGCCATCCAGCGGCAGGCGGCCCTCGCCAAGCCAGGCCTGGTTCTCATTGGCGCGGCGGACATAGACGCTTTCGGGCACGTTGCCCTGCACGCGGACGCGGCGGCGGCCGATGACGAGTTCGGCGATCACCGCGCCTTGCGCGTCCAGCACCCGCAGGTGGCTGGCGGTGGAGCCGGGCTGGCCGGGGTCGTTCAGGCCGAGGCGTTCCAGCATCTCGGGATTCGCCGTGCGCGGCTCCGCCAGGCGAAGCTCCGTGAGGCCCACCAACAGTTCGCGCACCTTCTCCGGCCGCACGGGATGATCGGCCTTGGCCGGCAGCACCCAGGCCTCGCCCGCCTTCCGCACCACCAGCGTGCCGTCGTTGCGCCGCACCTCGATGGTCGCGGCATTGGCCAGGCGCTGCGCCAGGCCGGGGAAGGCCAGCGCGGTTTCCGAGGGCGGCGGCGCCGTCGGCGTCTCCGGCGTCAGCAGCAGGGCACCGCCCACGGCGGCGACGGCAGCGCCGCCCAGCAGCAGCAGGTTGCGGCGGTTCATGCCCGCGCCTCCGCCCGCCGCCGCGCCCGCACCACGGCGAGGCCGATGGCGAAGATGGTGAGCAGCACGGGCACGGTCGCGATGTTGAGGATGCGGAGCAGCGTCTCCAGCCCCTCGATGTCCCGCCGCAGTTCCAGCTGCACCTGGCGCAGCTCGCCGCGGGTGCGCCGGATCTCCTCCCGCGCCGCGTCGATCTCGGCGCGCTGCTCCGGGGTGATCACGGCATTCGCGGGGGCCTGGCCCTGACCCGGGCCCTGGCGTAGTTCGCGCAGGCGGCGCTCCGTGGCTTCAAGGCGTTCGGTCAGGCCGCGCTCGGTCTGGCGGAACTGCGCCTCCGCCGTGCGGCGGATGTCCTCCACCAGCTCGAAGGGGCGCAGCGACTCACCGCGGGAGCGCAGCGAGACCAGCGCCTCGCCGCCCGCCATGGAGTCGGCGAGGTTGATGATGAAGTTGCCGTTGTCGCTGAAGGGCGTCGTGACCTGCTGGCCGAAGAAATCCTGCACGCGGACCCAGAAGCGGTCCTCCAGGATATCGGCGTCGTTGCCGACGATCAGGTTGGCGGGGCCTTCGCTGCGGGCGCGATGGGCGGGGAAATCGGCCGGGCGTTCCGCGCCCTCGGCCGGCGCGGGCGGAGCCTCGAAGGCCGAGGTCACCGGGCCGCGCAGACGCGCCACGATGGTACGCACCTGGTTGTCGGGGCGGAAATCCGCCAGCAGCCGGGCGGGGGAGGGATCCTGGCGGACCGCCGCGCTGTCCACCAGCATCGAGCGTTCGCTGGTCTGCACCAGCGGCGTGAACTCGATGGTCGCACCCTCGCGCCGGCGCACCTCGCCCGCCGAGGCGACGGTCACCTGCTGCAGCTCCGCCGTCGCGATCTCGCTCCGGTTCAGCCCGGCGGCGGGGACGTTGTACCAGGCGAGGTAGTCCACCGCCTGCACGCGGTCCCGCGGATCGGCGCGCACGCGCCAGGCGCCGCGGAGGTCCAGCACCACCTTGTCCGACGGTGCCTCCACGCCCCAGGCATTCAGCAGGCGCGAGAGGGAGGAGGAGGTGTCGCTCGGCGGCCGCTGGCCCGGGGAGGGGCGGGAGGCCTGGCTTTCGCTGTGCGGGTCCGTCAGCGCAATCAGGCGGCCGCCGCGCATGACGAACTGGTCGATGGCGTAGAGCGTCTGCTCGCTGAGGTTCTGCGCATGCGCGACCATCAGCACCTGCACGTCGGGCTCGATCACCTGCGCATCGGCGGCGACGTCGCGCACCGTGTAGAACTGGCGCAGCTGGTTCATGGCGACGAAGGGCTGCCCGACGCCGGGCTGGCGCATCATCATCGCGCGCGGATCGCCGTTGAGCGGGAGCGAGGAGATCACACCCATCACCGGCCGGCGGGGATTCGAGAGTTCCCACACCATCCGCGTCAGGTCGTACTCCAGGAACCGCTCGCGATCCGGCTGGAAGAAGGGGATGGTCCGCTCGTCGTCGAGCAGGTTCACGCCGGAGAGGCCGAAATAGACCTGCTCCCCGGACTGGTCGACGGGCACGCCCTGCAGGCCGAGGGCGACGGCGCGATCCTCGATCTCGCTGAAGGGCTCGGGGTCGAAGACCTCCAGCCGCACCCTGCCGCCGCTGACGGCGACGTATTCGTCCAGCATGGCGCGGACGCGTTCCGCATAGGCGCCATAGACCGGGATCGCGGCGCCGAGGCGGCGGGAATAGTACACCCGGAAGGTGACGGGGTCCTGCAGCCCCTGCAGCACCTGCCGCGTGCCGTCGGAGAGCGTGTAGAGGCGGTTCTCCGTCAGGTCGATGCGCGCGCGCGCCAGCAGCCGGTCCGACAGCATGTTGACGCCGACGGCCAGGACGGCGCCGAGGCCCAGCGCCACGAGGGCGGAGACGCCGCGCTTGCCCTGCTTCTTGGCTTCCGGAAGGGTCGTGCTCATGGGCTCAGTCCGCCTTCCGCTGGTCGATCGCGATGGTGTTCGCGAAGAGGAAGAAGGCCATGAAGGAGGCGAAGAAGACGAAGTCACGCGCCGCGATCACGCCACGGGTGAAGCCGTTCAGCCGGTCCGTGATGCTGATGGCGCGCGCGAGGTCCGCCAGCAGCGGGATGCGCTTCGACAGGAACTCCGTCACCACCGGGCTGCCCGCCGCCGTCAGGAAGAAGCAGGCGGCGACGGCCAGGACGAAGGCGATGACCTGGTTCTTGGTCATGGCGGAAATCGCGGCACCGACCGCGAGGAAGGCGCCCGCCACCATCATGCAGCCGAGATAGCCCGTCAGGATCACGCCATTGTCGGGGTTGCCGAGCACGTTGACGGTGATGACGAGCGGGAAGGTGAGCGCCAGCGCGATGCCGCAGAAGGCCCAGGCGGCGAGAAACTTGCCCAGCACCGCCTGCCACTGCGCGATCGGCAGCGTCAGCAGCAGCTCGATGGTGCCGAGGCGCCGTTCCTCCGCCCAGAGCCGCATCGTCAGCGCGGGCACCAGGAACAGGAAGAGCCAGGGCACGAAGGTGAAGAAGGGCGTCAGGTCCGCCTGGCCGCGGGCGAAGAAATTGCCGACCGTGAAGGTCAGCGCCCCCGCCATCACCAGGAAGATGACGATGAACACATAGGCGACGGGCGTCGCGAAATAGCCGGCGAGCTCGCGCCGGAAGACCGTGATCGCGCCACCCATCACGCGGCCTCCTGCTTGCCCAGTGTCAGCGTTCGGAACACCGCATCCATGCTCGGCCCGCGCGCGGCAAGCTGCGCCGGCGTCTCATCCGCCACCACGCGACCGCGGGCGATGACCACGGCGCGGGAGCAGACGGCGCCCACCTCCTCCAGGATATGCGTGGAGATGACGATCGCCTTCTCCGGCGCCATGGCCAGGATCAGGTTGCGGACATCGTGCTTCTGGTTGGGGTCGAGGCCATCCGTCGGCTCGTCCAGCACCAGCACGGCGGGGTCGTGCAGCAGCGCGGCCGCGAGGCCGACGCGGCGCTTGAAGCCCTTCGACAGTGTCTCCACCGGCTGCAGCCGCACGCCTTCGAGCTGCGTCAGCGCCATGGCCTTGGCCACGCGATCCGCGAGTTCGCCGCCATGGAAGCCCCGCGCCCGGCCGCAGAACTGGAGGAAGCCGGTGACTGTCATCTCCGGGTAGGTCGGCGCGCCTTCCGGCAGGAAGCCGAGGTGGCGCTTGGCCGCCACGGGCCTGTCCACGACATCATCGCCGCAGATGCGCGCGGTGCCGGATGTCGGCGTCATGAAGCCCGCCAGCATGCGCATGGTGGTGGATTTGCCGGCGCCATTCGGCCCGAGGAAGCCGACGACTTCCCCCTTGGCGACGCTGAAACTCACATCGTCCACGGCCGTGAAGGCGCCGAAGCGCTTGGTCAGGCGCTCGATCTCGATCAGCGCGGTCAAGGCTCAGCCCCCAGGATTCCCCGGCGCAGCGATTAAGGAGGCGGGGGGCCCGATGCAAGCCCCCCCCGGGGTGGGGTGGGGACGCTGCGATCCTGGTTCGTTCCTTTCCGACCTAGCCCGCATCCAGCCGCGCCAGCGTCGGGTCATGGTCGAACAGGGCCAGCAGCGCCAGCGCCGCCTGGCCGCGCGCGCCTTCCAGCCGCGGATCGCGGTCCAGCAGCACGGTTGCATCCCGGTTGGCGATATGGGTCAGGCGGGCGCATTCCTCCGCATCCTCCCGCGGGTCGAGCAGCCGGGCGCCGGGCAGGCCGGATTGCCGGGCGCCCAGCGCATCGCCGCCGCCGCGGGTCAGCAGGTCCTCCTCCGCGATGCGGAAGCCGTCCTCGGTATCCCGCAGCACCAGCAGGCGGCGCTTCTCGGCCTCCCCCAGGGCGACGGAATGGACGAGCAGGCAGGAGGAAGGCTTGGAGCCCCGCCCGACGCGGCCGCGAAGCTGGTGCAGGGCGGCGAGGCCGAAGCGCTCCGCCTGCTCGATCAGCATGATGGTGGCCTCCGGCACATCGACGCCGACCTCGATGACCGTGGTCGCGACCAGCAGGCGCGTGGTGCCGGCGGCGAAATCGGCCAGCGCCTTCTCCCGCACCGCGAGGTCCTGCATGCCATGCGCCATGCCGACAAGGCCGGGGAAGTGGCCCTGGAGTTCGACGAAGCGGTCCTCCGCCGCCACGCTGTCGTCGCGCTCGCCCCCCGTGATGGCGCGGACGACCCAGTAGGCGCGCTCGCCACGGCCGATTGCCTCCTTCAGTCGATCCACGATCTCCGGCAGGCGGTCCTGGCTGGCAATGCGCGTCGCGATGGGCTGGCGGCCGGCGGGCTTCCCCTCCAGCCGGCTGACGGCCATCTCGCCCCATTGCGTCAGCAGCAGGGTGCGGGGGATGGGGGTCGCGGTCATCACCAGCATGTCCGCGTCCCGGCCCTTGTTGGCCAGCATCAGGCGCTGGCCGACGCCGAAGCGGTGCTGTTCATCGACCACGGACAGGCCGAGGTCCCGGAAGGCCACGGCCTCCTGGAACAGGGCATGGGTGCCGACGACGATCTGCACGGAGCCGTCAGCCAAGCCGCGCAGCACGCGCTTCCGCTCCGCCCCCTTCACGCTGCCGGTCAGCAGCTCGACATGCACGCCGGCCGGCAGGCAGAGTTTTGCCAGGGTCCGCAGATGTTGGCGGGCCAGAAGCTCGGTCGGGGCCATCAGCGCGGCCTGGGCGCCCGACTCCACCGCCTGGAGCATGGCCAGCACCGCCACCAGCGTCTTGCCCGCGCCGACATCGCCCTGCACCAGGCGGAGCATCCGGCGGGGCGCGGCCATGTCGGCGGCGATGTCGGCCAGCGCCGCTTCCTGGCCTGGGGTCGGCGGGTGGCCGAAGGCGGCAAGTGCCTTGGCCTGAAGTTCGCCCGTGCCGGGCAGGGCGCGTCCCGGACGGCCGCGCTGGCGGCGACGCACCAGGGCGATGGCCACCTGGCCGGCCAGCAGCTCGTCATAGGCGAGTCGCCGCCTCGCCTCGAGCGTCGGCAGCGCGGTCGGGCGTTGCAGGCTGCGGATGGCGTCATCGAAAGCGGGCCAGCCCTCCCGCTTCAGCAGGGCGGCGTCCGCCCATTCCGGCAGCGGCGCCAGCCGGCCGAGCGCGGCGCCCATCGCCATGGCGATGCGCTTCGGCGTCAGGTCCCGCACCATGGGCCAGACCGGCTCGATCAGGGGAAGCTGGTCCTCCCGCTCCGCCACCAGGGGATTCATGAGCGCGAAGCCGCCGCCGGCCTCCGTCAGCACGCGGCCCGACAGGAAGCGGAAGCTGCCCGGCGGCAGCAGCTTCTGGATCCAGGGCAGGCGGCCATTCATGAAGCGTAGCGTCAGCGGCTTGCCGCCGGACGTCGCCTTCACCTCCACATAGGGCCGGCCCGTGCGGCCGGACCGCGCGGCGCGCAGCGACACGACCTCCGCCTCCAGGATGCAATCCTGGTCGGGCGGCGCCTCGGCGGGGGAGGGAACGCGGCGGCGGATGATCACGCGCTCGGGCAGGTGGAGCAGCAGGTCCAGCACCCGGTCGCCGCCCGTCGCCTCCGCCAGCAGCCGCGCCAGCGTCTCCCCCACCCCCGGCAACTCCCGCAAGGGGGCCAGGAGGGGGGCCAGGAGATCGGGGTGGCCAGGGAGCGCGGAAGGGAGCGCCGGGGAGGGATCGGGCGTTGTCACGAGATCACGGCGCTTCGGGCTGACAGGATTCCCATGCGCCTCTATATGCCAGCACCGAGCATGATGACGATGTCAGACCCCGCATCCTCCCCCGAAGACCTCTCCCCCCGGCGGCGCCGCCTGCAGTTCCGCGCCTGGCACCGCGGGACGAAGGAGACGGACCTGATGGTCGGCGCCTTCGTCGCCCGCCACATCGCCACCTTCACGGAGGCGGAGCTGGACGACCTCGAGCAGGTGCTGGAACTGCTGGACGTGGACCTGGCCGATTGGCTCTCCGGCCGCCGCCCCATCCCGCCGGAGGTGCAGAGCCCCATGCTGGCCCGCATGGCCGCGGAATGCGCCGGCCGCGCCGCGGGCGCGACGCCGGAAATACGGGCCGGACTCGGGCTGGACCCGGCATGAGCTTCATCACGGTCCATGGCGCGCCGGAGGGGTATGACGCCCTGCTGCTGGCGCGCCGCCGGGCGGAATCGCGCGGGCCCATCCTGCATGTCTGCCGCGACGACGCCCGCATGGCCCGGATGGCGGAGGCGCTGGCCTTCTTCACCCCGCATACGGAGGTGCTGCGCTTTCCCGCCTGGGACTGCCTGCCCTATGACCGCGTCTCCCCCAATCCCGAGATCGTCTCCGAGCGTATCGCGACGCTGACGCGCCTCGCCGAGCCCGGTTCCGCGCCGCGCATCCTGCTGACGACGGTGAATGCGCTGGTGCAGAAGGTGCCGCCCCGCGCGGCCTTCAGCGGCGCGACGCTCAGCCTGAAGCGCCGCGGGCGGGCGGATCCGCAGAAGCTGGCGGAATTCCTGGAAGCCAATGGCTACCACCGCACCGGCACCGTCATGGAACACGGCGAATACGCCATCCGCGGCGGCATCGTGGACCTCTTCCCGGCCGGCGAATCCGACCCTGTCCGGCTGGACCTCTTCGGCGACGAGATCGAGGATATCCGCCGCTTCGACACCGGCACCCAGCGCAGCGGGGAGCGCATCGATGGCCTGACCCTGCGGCCGGTGGGGGAGATGTTCCTCGACGCGCCCTCCATCAGCCGCTTCCGCACCGCCTACCGCGAATTGTTCGGCGCGGCGGCGGCGGAGGATCCGCTCTATGTCAGCGTCTCCGCCGGGCGGCGGCACCCGGGCATGGAGCATTGGGCCGGGCTGTTCCATGAGAGCATGGAGACGCTGCTCGACCATCTGGGGGAGGGGACCTCCGTCTCCCTCGACAACCAGGCCGAGGATGCGCTGGCGGCGCGGCTCGAGATGGTGGTGGACCACTACGAGGCGCGGCGCATGCCGGTGCGGGAGGGGGAGGTGCCCTACCGTCCCGCGCCGCCGGATCGCCTCTACCTCGACCACGACGCCTGGATCCACATGCTGGAGGACAGCCGCGTCTTCCGCTTCGTGCCCTTCGAGCAGTCGGAGCACGCGCCCGGCATCGATGCCGGCGGGCGCCCGGGCCGGCTGTTCAGCGATGTCCGCGCCGAGGGCCGCAACGTCTTCACCGCCTATGGCGAGCATGCCGCGGCGCTGGAAAAGCGCGGCCAGCGCGCCGTGCTGGCGGCCTGGACGCGCGGGTCCCGCGAACGCCTGTCGAACCTGCTGCGGGAGAACAACGTCGCCTGCGAGCCGGTGGACGATTTCGCCGGCGTCCAGAAGCTGCCGAAGGGCGTCGTCGGCCTTGCGATCCTGGGCGTCGAGCGCGGCTTCGTCGCCCCGGCGCAGGAAGGCCAGCCCGGCATCGCGCTGGTCGGCGAGCAGGACCTGCTGGGTGAGCGCATCGCGCGGCCGCCGCGCAAGCGCAAGCGCGCCGACCAGTTCATCGCGGATGCCACCGAGATCGCAGAGGGCGACCTGGTGGTGCACCAGGACCACGGCATCGGCCGATATGACGGGCTGGAGACGATCGGCGTGGGCTCCGCGCCGCATGAATGCCTGCGCCTGATCTATGATGGCGGGGACAAGCTCTTCCTGCCGGTCGAGAACATCGAGGTGCTGTCGCGCTTCGGCAGCGATGCCGCGGGTGTCGCGCTCGACAAGCTCGGCGGCTCAACCTGGCAGGCACGCAAGGCGAAGGCCAAGAACCGCATTGCCGACATGGCCGGCGCGCTGATCCGCATCGCCGCCGAGCGCCAGACGCGCGAAGCCGTCTCCGCCATCCCGCCCGAAGGCGCCTGGGACGAGTTCTGCGCCCGCTTCCCCTTCGCGGAGACCGAGGACCAGCAGCGCGCCATCGCCGATGTGCTGGAAGACCTGGCGGCCGGGCGGCCGATGGACCGCCTCATCTGCGGCGATGTCGGCTTCGGCAAGACGGAAGTCGCGCTGCGCGCCGCCTTCGCGGTGGCCATGTCCGGCGCGCAGGTCGCGGTGGTGGTGCCGACGACGCTGCTGTCCCGCCAGCATTTCCGCGTCTTCTCCAGCCGCTTCGAGGGGCTGCCCATCAAGGTCGCGCAGCTGTCGCGCATGGTGACGCCGAAGGATGCGGCGCTGGTGCGGGAAGGGGTGAAGGACGGCACGATCAACATCGTCGTCGGCACCCATGCGCTGCTGGCCAAGGGGATCGAGTTCGCCGACCTCGGCATGGTCATCGTGGATGAGGAGCAGCATTTCGGCGTCGCCCACAAGGAACGCCTGAAGCAGTTCAAGGCCGATGTCCACGTCCTGACCCTGACCGCGACGCCGATCCCGCGCACGTTGCAGTTGGCGCTGACCGGTGTGCGGGAGATGAGCGTGATCGCGACGCCGCCGGTGGACCGGCTCGCCGTGCGCACCTTCATCATGCCCTGGGATGGCGTGGTACTGCGGGAGGCGATCCTGCGGGAGCGCTTCCGCGGCGGCCAGGTCTTCTGCGTCTGTCCGCGGCTGGAGGATCTCCCGAAGCTGCGCACGCGCCTGGCCGAGATCATCCCCGATGCGCGCATCGCCGAGGCGCATGGGCGGCTGGCGCCGACCGAGCTCGAGCGCGTCATGACCGAGTTCGGCGACCAGAAATACGACATCCTGCTCTCCACCAACATCGTGGAAAGCGGGCTGGACATGCCCGCGGTGAACACGCTGATCATCCACCGCGCGGACATGTTCGGGCTGGCGCAGCTCTACCAGCTGCGCGGCCGCGTCGGCCGGGGCAAGCAGCGCGGCTATGCCTACCTCACTTGGCCGCAGACGCACCGCCTTTCCGCCGCCGCCGAGAAGCGGCTGGAGGTGATGCAGACGCTGGACAATCTCGGCGCCGGCTTCACCCTGGCTTCCCACGACCTCGACATCCGCGGTGCTGGCAATTTGCTGGGCGAGGAGCAGTCCGGCCAGATCCGGGAGGTCGGCATCGAGCTCTACCAGCAGATGCTGGAAGACGCCGTGCAGAACCTGAAGTCCGGGGTCGACAAGACGCGCGACGATGCCGACAGCCGCGACTGGACGCCGCAGATCAATCTCGGCCTGCCGGTCATGCTTCCGGAGGCCTATGTGCGCGACCTGCCCGTGCGCCTCGGCCTCTATCGCCGCATCGGCGCCTTGCAGAGCGAGGCCGAGATCGAGGCGATGGCAGCGGAACTCGCCGACCGCTTCGGGCCGATGCCGGCGGAGGCGGAGACGCTGCTGCAAGTGGTGTGGCTGAAGGCGCTCTGCCGCCAGGTCGGGGTGGAGAAGCTGGATGTCGGGCCGAAGGGCATCGTGCTGGCCTTCCGTGGCAACCGCTTCGCCAATCCGGGCGGGCTGATCGAATGGGTCGCGGGCCAGCATGGCGCGGTGAAGCTGCGGCCGGACCACAAGCTCGCGCTCGCGCAGGAGATGCCCTACGAGGCGCGCATCCGGTCGGCGCGGGAGTTGCTGTCCGCGCTGGCGGAGGTGGTGCAGGGCAGGGTGCCGAAATCCGCCGCGCCGCCGCCGGCCAAGCCCGCGCCCGCGCCCGTGAAGGCGCCGATGCCGGCGAAGAAGAACGTCTTCAGGGCGCCGGTGGTGCCGCCGGCGCCGAAGGGCGCCGCGACAAAACCCATCCCCTTCCCAGGGCGCTGGAAGAGGTAACCAGGACGCGGGCGCCGACGGCCCTGCCGGCGATCAATCCGTCGGGTAGCCGAAAGCCTCGAACTCCAGGCGCAGCATGTCCACGATGCGGCGCCGGATGTCGGGCCTCTCGACATAGGCCTGCCACGGCTCCGGTCGTACCCGTGCGTCGCGTCGATACTCTCCCAGCGGGTAGGGCGCGGGCGGCAAGCCGAGACGCTGCGACAGAGCGTCGAGGTCGGCGTGCAGCGATTCGTAGCGGATCCAGGAATCCAGGATACAGCGCCCATCGATGCTGAAGACGGCGGCGTCCCGAAGGATCTTGCCGGGATTCTCCAGGCGCCGGGCGAAGGCGTCGAGCACGGCGTCAAAGGGCGCGGCGGCGAGCCTGGCCCGGTCCTTCGGCGCCAGGCCGTGCCACAGCCAGGACACCGCCCTGTCGAAGGGATTCCGGACGACGGAGACCTTTTGGTATTGGTCCCACACGGCGCTGCCCACCCTGGCGCGCACCTCCTCGGCCGGCATGTGGTTGTAGAATGCGTCGGGCGGATGCGGCTCGTTCATCCGCCGTCCGATGATGCCGTCCCCCGTCACCAGCGCTTCCCGCTTCATCGCCGGGCCGGGGTAGAGCGACGGCGTGCAGCAGAAGGGCTCGAGATAGACCTCGACCGATGTGCCGGCAGTCTTCCGGATCTTCAGGTAGATGAAGCGGTAGCGATGGCTCAGGAGCACGGAGAAGCCACCGGCGGCATGGGTCCGAGGCGGCGCATGCGCTCAGCCCTCCACCACTGCCACGTCCAGCAACCGCTCGATCACCTCGGGCTCCTGCGCGCCCGCGATGGCGTGGCGGCCCTGCACGACGAAGCACGGGACGCCGTTGATGCCGAGGCGATGGGCGCGAAGATTGTCCGCATGCACGGCCTCGACCTCTGCCGGGCCGGCGAGAAGGCGGCGCGTCGCACCTTCATCCATGCCGAGCGTGGCGCCGATGGAGGCGAGGATGCCCTGGTCGCCGATATCCTGCCCCTCGCAGAAATAGGCCTGGAACAGCGCATCCACCGCATCGGCCGCGACCCCGTGCCGGTCGGCGAGCCGCACCAGTCGATGGGCATCGAGCGACGCGGGAATGCGACGGATAAGGTCGAAGTTGAAGATCAGGCCCTCGGAGCGGCCAAGTTCGGCGATGGTGGCGTGCAGCCGCCGAGCCCTGTCCTCGCCGCCGAACTTCCGGACGATGTAGTCCTGCCGGGGCACCCCGCCTGGCGCGATGTCCGGGTTCAGCAGGAAGGGGCGCCAGGTGATGTCGGCGGCGATGTCCGGGCGGGCGCGCAGGGTGCGGCGGAGGCGACGCGTGCCGAGGAAACACCAGGGGCAGACCAGGTCGAACACGACGTCGATCTGCAACCTGGCGCGGGGCGGGGCGAGAATGTTCACGAAGCCACGATAGCACCGCCCGCGCGCCGGGTGCAGTCGGGTTCAGGCGGCCCTGCGCGCTTCGCCGGCCGCTTCGATCATGTGGCCCGCGATCAGTGCGTAGGCGCCGGCCCAGGCATCCCGAACCTCTTCCGTGAAATGCGGGCCGAGCCCTTCGGCCAGCGTGTCCAGCAGCGCCTGGCCGACCGTGTCGTAATGGGCAGGATTGACGCCATAGGCCGCATGCCGGGCGCCGAGCGCAGCCACGGCCGGCAGCATCGCATCCGGCCGGCGGAGATGGGCGACGACGAAGCCGATGGCCTGCATCAGTTTCCGCCCCTGGTCGCGAATGTCGGTCCGGGCGAATAGCGGCCTCAGCATGGGGTCGAGCGTGAAGAGCCGTTCATAGAAGATCGCCGCGGCAGGTTCGGCGATGGGGGCCACGAGGCGGAAGCTGGCTTCGATGGCGGCGATCTGGGTGGGGGTCATGGGGCGGTCCTTTCGGGGTGCCGCCCTTCTAGGCGATGGCAGGTTTCAGCCTGATGCCGCCCTGTGTCGCCACCGCCCAGCCTGTGTGTCGCGGGACAGTAACCCTGTTGCGCGGCGGCGCCGCTACCACCGCGGCATGGGATCGTAGGGTTTCACGGGCGGCGGCGCCTCGAACGCTGCGCGAACGACATCGCCCATCCCCAGCGCCATGACGACGAGGCAGAAGATGGCGACGGCGACGATGGCCGTCCGCGCGACGCGCCGCCGCCGTGATACCGGGCGTTCAACCATGCAGTCTCTCTAGAGAATCGGCTGCGGAACGTCTACCCTAAGTTGTCCTCTCGCCCTAAATACACCCGAGGTGTGCGAAGTTCGACGCCCGGTGCGGACAGGCTGGAGAGTGTCGCGCCAGGCGCGTCTGGCGGATGGGGTGGGATTCGAACCCACGGTAGGCTTGCACCTACGGCGGTTTTCAAGACCGCTGCCTTAAACCACTCGGCCACCCATCCAGCGCCGTCGAAGCGGCACCCCATCTTGCCATCGGGCCATGGCCGATGGCGAGAGGGGGCGTCTCGCTTCAGTTGGCGGCGGTTGCCGGCGACGCGGTGATGGCCTGCTCCAGCGTTGCCAGGAGGGCCGGCACGGCGACGGCGAAGACCTGCTTGTGGGGCTCGGCCGCCATGCCGCCTACCAGGGTGATCGCTTCCGGCGGCACAGGGAGGGTGTGGGCGGGGTCGCAATACTTGCCGGACGCGATCGGGATGGCGTCGAACATGGCCGGGGCGTGATAGGTCACGGTCGGGATGCCGAGAGCGCAGGTCGGCAGGATCGTCGCCGTGCCGAAGGTCGCGATGGCGATCCGGCAGCCCGATGCCAGGCCGATCTTCTCCTCGGCGGAACGGCCTTGCAGGCGCTCCTCGGCCACGTCCTGCGGGAGCATCGCCTTGATGCGGGCCGCGATCTCATCAATGCGGCCGATGACCTCAAGGTCGCGTTCGCGCGGCCGGTTGCCAGCGGCGAGGGTCCAGCCGTCCCAGTAAACCTTGAGGCGCCGGCCTTCGCCCTTGGCCACATCGGCAAGTCGCCGCAGGCAAGCGGCGAAACCTTCGACCTGATTGTCGAACCGCATGCGCTCCGCGTCGATGCCGACCCAGACGCCGTATTCATCGGCCTCGGCGGTGCGGCCGCCGAGGCGGGCGGTCCAGCCGTAATCGGTGTTGCCGATGCGGCGATCATTCAGGCGGCAATGAAGTCCAAGACCGGCGAGCAGGGCTGGGGCCTCCTGCACCGAAACCATCAGCGTCGCGCGGTTGCGCAGTTCCGGGAAGACGGTCAGGGGCTGGATGAAGCTGCGGTCGCTCAGGATGACAAGCAGGTGCCCTTCCTCGAGGAAGGGCAGGATGCGGTCCTGCATGTGCCGGTGCAGGAAGCCGAGCGTCTGCGCCATGAAATGGGATGGCCTGGCTTCGCCCACGATGAAGGCGCGCCGCGCGCGCCTGTGGCTCGCGGCTTCGAGCCAGCGGAGGAAGGCAGCCGGCCGCTCCACTACCGCATAGACCATGTGCCGGACGAATTCCTCCGGCTTGGGAATGCCGGTGCGAACCAGCAGGAATTCGTTCCGCTCGGGATACCAGATGCCAACTGGCGTGTTGGCTTCCAGCGCCAGGATGCGCAGACGGCGCTTGCCCAGCACGATCCACTGCATCCAGCGCGTGCGCGTGCCAAGAACCTCGGCACGCAGCGGAAGGGCTTCGCCATCCAGGGGGGAGAAGAGCGACAGGGGCCGTGCGGCGAAGAAGTGGTCAACGATCGAGCCGAGGGTGGCCTCCCAGCCAGCGGGGTCCTTCCCGTAATGCGTCGCGACGGCGGCCGAGAGGGCACCCCGATCGGCGACACCTTCGATCGGCTCGTCTGCGAAGGGGTTCACGATGCGGACGAGATTGCGCAGTGCGACGGCGCCATGCGTCGCCGGGTCGCGTATGGTTCGCTTCGCACGGAAATGGGCGATGTCGATGCCGGTGAGGTCGCTGAGACGCGCGATGGCCTCGCTGTCGGCATCGGGCTTCGAGGGACGCTCCAGCATGCGCTACTCCGAGGTCTTGATCCTGGCGGTCGGCCGGTGGCGGCCAGAGGCCAGGTCAGGGCGAGCGGGGCCAGGACCGCAGGGCATCGGGCTGGCGACGCGGCCGGTCATGCTTAAACACGCCACCCGACTGGCAGCAATAGCCAGGGCCGGCACCGCAGCCGTCGAGGGTGCTGCGCGGCCGGCTGGCAAGGATCCGGGGTTTGGGACAAGGCCCCTGGCAGCGCTCTGGACAGCTTGATAGTTTGCGAAGGAAGCGGGCTTGCCCTGCGGGCGGCCGACCGAACGCCGCCGGATGGCGGGCCCATGGAAAAGGGAAAATGCGCATGCGTGTGGTCGCGGTGATTCCGGCTCGTTACGGCTCCTCCCGCTTCGAGGGGAAGCCACTTGCCGACATCGCCGGTGCGCCGATGATTGCCTGGGTCTACCAGGCCGTTCGGCGTTCGACGCTTCTGGCAGACGTCGTGGTGGCGACCGACGATGAGCGGATCGCCAAGGTCTGCGAGGCCCGCGGACTGAACTATGTCATGACCTCGAGCGCCCATGAAACGAGCACCGAGAGGCTCAACGAGGTGGCCGCCCGTTTCCCTGCCGACCTCTATCTCTGCGTCAACGGCGACGAGCCCCTGATCGATCATCGCCGGCTCGAGGCGATCATCCCCGCCGAATTGCCGGCCGAGGAGATCTACGTGGCCAACCTGACGTGCAAGATCAGCAAGCCGGCCGAGGTGATGGACCCGACGAACATCAAGGTGGTCTGGGATGCCAACCATAGGGCGGTGTTCTTCTCCCGCAGCCCCATCCCGTTCCCGAAGTCCAGCCTGAGCTTCGACTACTACAAGCACATCGGAGTGCTGATCTACAACAAGGCCGCGCTGAACTTCTTCGCTACGACGCGGAAGGGGGCGATCGAGCAGGCCGAGGACATCAACGAGCTGCGCTTCGTTGAGAATGGCGTCGGTCTAAAGATGGTGGTAGTCGAGCCGAGCGAGGCTCTTTCGGTGGACACGCCGAAGGACTTGGAGCGGGTGCGCGAGATCGTGCGTGAACGGAAGCTGCAGGCGCCCTGATCCGACGCAGTAGGGGTTCGCGGCCTTGCATGAGGCGCGTTGTGGCGCCGGAAACGAATGCTCCTGGAGGAACATGATGGCACGAATCCCCTCTAATCCGCTGCGGCAAGCGAAGCTGGCCATGGAGTTGCACGCTGACAGCGCCACGCCGCTCGAGGAGGCAGCCGCCAAACGTGGTCTGACGATCAGAGAAGCGAACCGCCTGCAGAAGACGCTGCGTGGCAACGCCTACCGTGCCTTCTCGGCGTCGGATCTCGTGGTGGCGGTCTCGGCATTCGCCGCAGCGAAGCCCGGCAGATCGATGACGGCGCTGCAGGCCGGCGCGAATGACGGCAAGAGCGAGGATCCCATCCATGCCCTCGTCCACCGCTATTTCTCCAAGGTCGTGCTGATCGAACCGCAACCGCAACTGATCCCCGCCTTGGCACGGAGCTATGAAGGCTTCGCCGGCGAGGCGATTATCGAGAACGTCGCAGTCGGGCCGGGCGGCGAACTGACGATGTACTTCCCAACGCCCGAAATCGATGCGGTTTACCAGCAGAAGCGGAAGTTCAGCGCATCACGTCTCGGCTCCTTCGATCGTGCCCACGTTGCCGATCGCCTGGTCGCCGCGACTGGAATTCCCGCCGAGGAGGTGGACCGCGTCATTCAGAAGGCTGTCGTGCCTTGTGTGACGCTCGAAGCCCTTGCGGAGAAGCATCTGCCTGAAGGCGTAGACCTGCTGCAAATCGATTGCGAGGGTTATGACTGGATGGTGCTCAAGACGATCGGCCGGATCAGGCCTGCAATCATCAATTTCGAGTACGACAAGCTACCTGATGACCATTGGAAGGAGTGGAAGGCATGGGCCGCGGAAAACGGCTATGCCTTCATTAGAGGCCTGCGTGACGCCCTGGCAGTGCGCGGCGCCGTCTTCTGAGTGTGTGAAGGTGGCGAACTTCGGCTCGTGAGGCTCGCGCGACGCTGGGCTTTCGCGTCATTCTACGGGCATAGTGCCTGCAGCTTCACCCAGGAGAGGATTGCATCGGCGCCCGCCTCGGCATTGGATGTCCGGAAGGCGCCGACCAGCAGGATGTCGCGTGTGGCAGCGCCAAGAGTGCGGCGCAGCTCCTTGATTGGCCTCTCCTCCAGGCGAAGCGGCGAATTCTGCGTCATCGCTCTACGCAGGTAGGCTATCGGCTGGATCAAGGTGCAGGTCCGAGCGAATTCACGAATATGCGCGGGATGATCGGTGAAGCGGGATCCGCCAGCGGCCATGACGGCGATGATGGATGCGAATAGTTCGTCCGCCTCCGCGACCCTTCCCTGGGCCAGGCGGTAGCCCGCCAGCGCAAGCAGCGAGCGCACCGCATTGTAGTGCAGGGTGAAGGCGAGCTTGTGCTTGGTGAGCTCTTTTGCGCGGGATGCGAGGTCGGACAGGCACTCGTCGAACACAGCGGGATCGTCGAGTGCAACGGCGGCGTGCCATTTTGCTGTCAGCAGCGAGATACGCGCGTAGCTGTTGGTGCTGTAGTCCGGCAGCCCGTCGATGATATTGAGCATCTCATCGACCGTCTCGATGGCCGTCGCTGCGACGTCAGGCCGCATGAGTTCGCTAGCGCGATAGGCCTGCGTCGCGGTCATGGTCAGCGCGACTTCCGTCAGGCGGTCCTTGTGAACGGAAGGCAGATGACGGGCAATCTGTCGCGCCAGGAACAACTGCGTCTCGGTGTCGCGCGGGCGGTCTCTCTGCCGACGCGCGATGGTGGCTGACTTGAAGGCGGCCTGATCCTCGAAGCAGAGTTCGCGTAGTTGGAAGTCGACGCCAAGCAGCACCGATGTGGCGTCATCTTCCCCAAGCACCTCAATCCGGATGATGGGCGGCGGAAGGCTCGCCAGATCCAGGCGGCCCTCGAGGCGCGTAAGGCCGGCCGCCATCGGATGTTGTTCATCCTCTGGCGTCAGCGGCAGCGGCGACATCGCCACGCGGCCGACTTCAGCACCGGCCATCCCGCGGGCGACGATGAAGACGGCACCCGCGGATTGGCGTGCATAGGCCACGACGACGGCGCTGCTGTCGCGGATGACGCCGGAATCGACGAAGACCCCATGGGCATCCTGTTGCTGACGGGACAGCGAGGCGAGAACGGACTGCGACATCTCATCTTCCGGATCGGCGGGACGGAGGAGGCAGTATCGCTGCGATTATGACCGGGGCAAAGCGTTCCCGCAGGTGTTGTTGTGCCTGGCGGCGGGGGGCGTGGTGGGAGTATCTGCTGCTGGCAGCGCTGCCGGAATCGGGGTATATCGCCCTGGGTCCTTCAGGTTGTCCGCCGGCCGACCCATTCGCGTTGTCGTGCTGGGGCAAGGGCCGGGCAGACGAGGTACGGAAGCAGCTGATGCCAGGCTTGACGCCGACGACGACAGAAACGCGCGCGCTGCTGCAGTCGGTCGCCGACCTTGTCATGACGAATCTGCCGCGGATCCTGGCAGGCCGCCGCGAGATCACCTGGAAGCCGGATGGCAGCCCGGTGACAAGCGCGGACGTCTTCGTGGAAGGCCTGGTCAGGGACTTCCTCGCCGCGCGCCTCCCGGACCTCACCTTCGTGGGGGAGGAAAGCTTCGAGGACGGCCAGGCTTCCGGCGGCCGCCACCTGGCGCTGCTGGATCCGATCGACGGGACGGAGAATTTCTGTTCGGGCCTGCGGGAATGGGGCGTTTCGCTGGGGCTCTGGCGCGATGGCGCGCATCTCGGCAGCCTGCTGATGCTGCCGGAACTGGGCGACCAACTGATGTCCGGCGATCGCATCCAGCATGAGCGATCCCGCATCCAGGGCTTCTCCTCCTCCTACAATGCGGAGATCGGCGCGCGTATCGCGGAGGTGCGGGAGTCCCGTATCTTTGGATGCGCCGTCTACAATCTTTACAATGTCGCGCGCGGCGCGTTCAGCCGGTTCAGCAACCCCAAGGGCGCCTATGCCTGGGATCTGTTGCCGGGCCTGATGATTGCCCTCGAGCAGGGGTGTGACATTCTAGTCGATGGGGACCGCTTTGATGGACAGCTTCTCGAGCCTAATCGACGATATCGCGTCGACGTACAGCACCGATACGATCTTCATCCTGGGTAAGGGCCCCTCCGCAGACCTCGTCCGGCCGGAAGTCTTCACCTCCTCGCTGACCATCGGCCTGAACGATGCGGAACGCATCGCGCCCGTCGATATCAGCATCTTCCATGCCGAGTGGGTCAAGCAGGGCATCGCCGCGTCCGGCTATCGGTCGCGCCTCTACCTGACGTCGACCGAATTCGATCCGCCCGGCCGCAAGACGCTGCGGGTGCCGCACTACCCGCTCACGCAGGAATCCTCGGACCTGGTGATGCAGCGCTTCATGTCGGAGGAGTTCGCGGTCGAGGACATCCTCTTCCTCTCCGCCCTGAAGGTCGCGCGCACCGTCGCGCGGCAGCGCGGGCGGCCGCAGACCGTCTACATGGTGGGCTTCGACTTCGCCCCGTCCGAGGGCTTCAGCGCCCGCATCGGGACCGACTTCGCGCCGCATTCGACCGATGAGCGCGAGGCCCGCATCTCGCTGCAGGAGTTCTACTTCCTCAACACGCTCTACTTCCTCCAGAACTCCGAACTCGTCGTCAAGCATGTGGGCTCCCGCGCCTTCAGCATGCTGTCGCCGGAGGAACTGACGCGGTCCATCCTCGGGATCGGCGCCAATCCTGACCGGCCGCACCACCGCGTCAGCGTCGTAGCGGAACTCACCACCAACCATTTCGGCGATCGCGTCCGGCTGGAGCGCATGATCCGGTCCTCCGCCGCGGCCGGCGCGGATTTCGTCAAGCTGCAGAAGCGTGACGTGGAGAGCTTCTATTCCGCGGAACAGCTCGCTTCTCCCTACCGGTCGCCCTTTGGGCCGACCTTCGGTGACTATCGCCGCGCCCTGGAACTCTCGCGCGACGATTTCGAGCTGGTCGACAAGCTCTGCAAGGAACTCGGGATCGCCTGGTTCACCTCGATCCTCGACAAGCCGTCCTTCGAGTTCATGCTGCAGTTCTCGCCGACGCTCGTGAAACTGCCCTCGACCATCTCCGAGCACACCGACTACCTCGACTTCGTCGCCAGGAACTACCGCCATGGTGTCGTGCTCTCCACCGGCATGACCGACCAGGCCTATGAGCGATGGGTGCTGGATACCTTCACGCAGTGCGACCGCCTGTACCTGATGCAGGCGAACTCCGCCTATCCGACGCCGCTCAGCGACTGCAATGTCGGCGTGGTTCGGCACTACCACCGGCTCTCGCAATCCGATGCGCGCATCGTGCCGGCCTATTCCAGCCATGATTTCGGCTGGAAGGCATCCGCCATGGCAGTCGCCGCGGGCGCGCGGATGGTCGAGAAGCACGTGAAGTTCGGCAACACCGACTGGGCGCATTTCGATGCGGTCGCTGTCGACCTGACCACGCCCAAGTTCAAGGAATATGTCGATGCGGTGCGGGAGGCCGAGCTGATCGTCGGGCGCGAGGAGAAGCAGGTCAACGCCAGCGAGCACCACAAGTACTTCCGCAAGGCGAGCTGACAGCGGCGAAGCAATGGGGGAGGGCCCCGGCATGCCGCGGGCCCTCAACCTCGAATGCCGAACGCCTCGCCGCCGGATGGGCCCGCGGCCGGGCGGTCCTCAGGCGATGGCCCGCTCGATGCTGATCTGCAGCGTTTCCCGGGCCCGGTCTAGCAGCCTGCGGTTCTCGGCATTGCCGGGTTCAACCTGGATGGCCGGCAGGATGACGTCCACCGCGCGCCCGGCTTCGCCGGCTTCGATCAGCGCCTGGACCAGGACGCGGCGCAGATCGGCGCTGTTCCGACGCAGTTCCAGCCCCTGCTCGGCAGCGCGGATGGCCTGCCGGAAGTCGCGCTGAACGCGTGCCGCGATCGACAGACCTCGCCATGGTGCGGGGTGATTCGGCGCAAGCTCCGTCGCCTTCCGGAAGACCTCGACCGCACGATCCACCGCCCGCCGCTTCAAGAGCGCGTAGGCATAGTCGAGCTGGAACGTGACTTCGGAGGGCCGCAGTTCCGCCGCACGCTCGAGGCAGTGGAGGGAAAGCGCAGGCCGGCGGTGGCGTGCCGCGCGGTGGCCGAGCTCGTACCAGAACCGCCCGGCGCGACGCCTGTTCCCGGACCACAGGGCGCGCCACCGTGCCACGTCCAGGCTGCCATCCATGGCGCTGAAGACAAGGTCGGTCAGCAGGCCGGCCTGTTGCAAGGTGTGGGCGATGACATGGCCCCCATCGATGCAGCGCAGCAACGTCGTATTCGGGATGGTGGCGAAGAGGTCGACATGCCGGGCGTCGGGCCCAGCGGGGTCGAAGACGATGTACTTCCGCGCATCGCCGCAGATGCGGCTGGCCATGTCGTCATGGATGAAATCGATCTGCCTCGCCTCTGCGGACCAGCGCGCCTCATGCGGGGGCGTGGCGGGGTTGGCACTCCATTGTGGCGCCAGCATCAGCACGTAGCGCGCGCCGAGGTCGCGCGCATGCATCGCGGCGCCATAGCCACCCATGCTGGAGCCGTAGGTCATCACCGGCGGGCGCCCGGAGTTGTCCAGCGCTTCATCGACCGCGGCGACCGCGTCGCGGACCGATGCCGGCTGCCACCAGTGATTCCACTGGGCGATGAAATGGTAGGCCGGCACCCCGTGCTTCGCGAAGAAGGCATCGCCGAAGCCGTTGCCGTGGACATTCAGCGAGGAGAAGGTGATCACGCAACCATGGCGCCCATCGCCGGCGTCATGGACGACCCGGACATCGGGACTTTCGAAGATGAGTGTCATCGCCGTTGGGCGCGCAGCGTGCGCCGCTCCTCAAACATCGACGGCCCGGTCGGCCGGCTTGTTCTCCGGAAGCAGGAAGATCGCTTCACGGTACGGTCGGCGACGATCGATCGCCGGGCAGCATGGTCACTCGTCTAGTCTCCCGTCACGACGTTGAACGCCACCGTCGGCCGCTTCGCCACATCCCGTTCAAACCACCGGATGTACTCGAAGACAAGACCGGCCGAGACAACGTAGCGGCCGGGCTGGAGCTTTGCCGTGGGAAGGGAACCGGTGATCACCGTGGTGGTCCCTGCGGGGAAGCCGCCGGCGGGCACCGGGAGCCGGGGCTCGGCAACCTTTTCCGGTCCGGCAGGCGTGTCGAGGGCGATGAGGAAGCCGGCCGTCAGTGCCGCGAATCCCTCGAACCCATCCTCGAAGCCACGTTGGCCGGGATTGTGCACATGGAGTTCCACCGGCAGGTCGTCACCTGCTTCCACCGTCGCGCCCTCGGGCAGCCGAACCTTGATGTCGACGTTGAGCGGACCGAGCCGCGCGACGTGCTGGCGAAGCTTTTCCTTGAGCGCGGCATGCTCGGCGTGGCGGAGGTTCGGCATGCGGATGAGGCTGCTGTCCGGCAGGCGAGCCGGGGCAGGCGTCGACACGGCTTCGGCGGGCGGCGGCGTGGCGTCCTTGGGTGCCGCCACCGGCGCGCCTTCCCAGGTGGCGAGCGATGCCTTGCCCTCTGACAGCATGAGCTGGGCGTAGTGGTGTAGCACCGCCTTGGCCGGCCCCTGGCAATGCACCGTGTGATAGCGAATCAGACGCCCTTCGCCGCCTTCCTCGCGGAAATGCAGGCGACCGTTCTCCACGTAGGGCCGCTTCAATGACTTGCCGAGAACGATCGGAGCCAACTCGCCCGGCGATCCGGTCTCGAGCCCGTTGCTCAGGGTGGATGCCTGGTCGAGGCCGCCATGGAAGGGGACGCTGTACTGGCTCAGCACCACGCCGCGCGTGCTGTCGCGGTAGTGGTAGAACATGTGCATGTCCTGGAAGCTTCGATCCGGCCGGCCTGCGATGTAGCGCCCGAGCCTGTTGACGAAGGGCACGACCTCCTCGCGCGGTCGCGCGTAGACGCTCCGCATGCAGTCGGCCAGGCCCGACAGGGCCAGGCGATCGCGGACCGTGGTGGTCCAGGTCCAGTCATTCATGCCGTAGCCTTCCGGCATCGCGGCGATGATCTCGCTGGCGGAGGAGAAGGCCAGCGCATCGCTGTCGATGACGACGCACTGATCGATCCTGTTCTTCCGGCAGTATTCCTCCACGACGAGCCAGCGCTGGAAGCTGAACAGGCCGTAGACCGGCTCGCTCACGGAGTGGTGGACGTAGCTCGGTGCGAAGGCGGCCGCGGCGTCGAAATAGTCGCTGATGGCGGCGTAGCGGCCGATGCCGATGGTGGCGGTGGATGCGTCGCCGAGCAGCACCACGTTGGAAGCCCCGTTCTGCATGGCGAGCGATGCCGCGCAGAGCGCAAAATAGTCCTGGCCGCCACGATGGACGACGATGAAGGGGGGGTTCAGCCGCGTCGCTGCCGAGGAACGCCGTGCCGAGGCGGTGGCGCGCTTGCGCATCTGCTGGCTGACGGCAACGCGCTTCTGCGCATCCTCCGCCACCTTCGCCGCGATGCCACCGGGTGGCGCGCCCGTGGCGACCTTCAGCGCATTCTGGAAATCCTGCGCGGCGTAGAGGATCAGCGCGGCGCCTTCCTTCCTGGCGCTCGGCGCATCGGGCTCCGCCGCCACGGCACGCGCCCGGTCGGCCATGACGTCGAGCGGCCGCTTGCCGTCGAGGTGAGGGCGGGAGCCACCCAGGCTGCCGACGAACTTGATGAAGAAACTGCGGTCCACGCCCCGATCAAGCAGCATGCCGAGGATCGAGACCGCGAATTCGCCCTTGCCGCTCACGGCATCGGCCAGCAACCCGTCCAGCAGGTGGCGGTCGGACATCGAGGGCAGTACGTCATGCCCGTGCAGCAGCGTGGCCGCGCAGCCGGCGGCGAAGGCGGCTTCCGCCACCTGGTCGGCGCCCGCGCACCGACGCGCGATGCGCCAGAACTCGATGACGAGGCGCTGGGCCTCATCGGTCGTAGCGCCTGACAGGAGATGCTCGCGCAGCGCCTCGGCCTCGGGCAACCGAGCCAGGAGCAGCAGCGCAATCACCTGACGGAGCCGGATGGGCCGCGTCCTGGCCTCGTTGGGCAAGGGCTCAACGATAGCCAGAAGCTCAGCGGGGCGGCCCTGCCTGATCAGGTTATCCAATTGCCGCACTAGGGTTTCCCGAGCCGGCTTCCCGGGGACCGGGAGCGCGTTTCCGCCCTGGGTCAGGGAACCATCGGATGGCCCGGCATCTTCCATAGGCAACGGAACTCCTGAGGGAGGCAGCATTTCTGGCGGATAGTCTAAGGTACCGCCAGCGCTGGCGAAAGCCTTGAGCTCCACGGACCGCAGCCCTGAGCACCCGTGCCGGGGCGAGCTGGCCGAAAGGCACGAACGACAGCTGACCCCGATCGACGCCTTCCCCTGCCACGATCCAGTGCCGATGATGCCGCTCAGCCTGGCAGCGCAGCGGTGAAGCCCGGCAGCGATGCATCCATCAGCGCAAAAGGCAGTACCTGGAGATGCCGGACCTCGCCGAAGAGCGGCGCCAGGCCTGCGGCGTTGTTCCCAAGCCGCAGCAGGCTGAGGGCGCTGGCAGGGCCACCCGTGACCACCGCCGCGGCGCCGCCATTCAGCGATACGGCAGCCCGGCCACTGCCATCGATGCTGAGGCCGATGCGGAACGGCGCGCCGGCGCTCAGGCTGCCGGCGTCGGCGCTGGCAGCGACCCCGGCGGTAAACCGCTGAAGCCGGAGAATGGCACTGCCGGCAGGATTTGCGATGGTGAACCTGTTGTTATCATCCACCGCATCGACCTGCAGCAGGGTCTGTCCCGCCACGCCGGAAAGCGCGGGCAGCACACCTGAGAGGCCGATGGTCGATCGTCCGTTCGACCCGATACCGAGCGCCGCCAGTGCTGCCGTCACGAGGTCTGCCCCGCGAGTGCTGGCAGCGGGCGACCCCGTGACGGGCAGGATGGGGGAGGACGCCGCATGGCCCTGCTCGGTTTGGGCCCCGCCCAGGCGAACGGTGATATCGACGGCGACACCTGCCGTCACCGCCAGGCGCCAACGGCCGAGGGCCGAAGTCGCCCCCCCCGCGGCAGTCACAAGCGTAGTGCGACGGGTGGTGCCGAGCGGCGCGGCGTTCAGCGTGTAGCTGGTACTGCTCGAGGCGGTGCCTGCCGTGAGAACCAGAACGGCATTCCCAACACCGGCCAGGCTGCCGGCAACGAGGCGGCTGAAAAGGGAATAGGCCCAAGTCTGTCCATCGCTGGCCGCGGCGGCACTGTCGTGGTTGACCTGGACCGTGCCGGTCGCGCTTGGCATCCCAAAGAAGCGGATATCGACATAGCCGATACCGGACTCGCTCCCCGATCCGATGACGGCGGTCGAGAGGCCCTGCGTGCCCCCGAGTGACCAGAAGGTGGGCATCGTGCCAGGCGTGCCGGCCGCCGCCCCCTCGCATCGCGGGTTGCGGATCACGTTGGTCCGCTGTCCCTCGACAAGGAGGCGAGCGGGATTTCCGTGGGTGCGCGCCTGGTTGGCGTTGGCTTCCGACCAGGCGATGCCATCGGCATCCTGGAAGGTAGCCCGCGTATTGACCTGCGCACGCTGCAGGCTGAGCGGCAGACGCGGCACGCCTGTCGCAAGCACGGGACGGCCGCCAACGCCCTGGGGGGCCAGCAGGCTGGGGAAGGCAACGAGCATGTGCGGTTTCTCCTTACGCCGACATACGCGCGGCCGACCGCGAACCACCCGGGACGGCCGAGGGGCCAGACCTGGCGGCTGCGTTGTGGCGGTGCTTGTCGGGGTTGTGCTTGATTGCCGTCGGGACCACGGCGGCCAACGTGCGGGGCGCGGCGGACGGACCTCCGGCCTTGGCCCGTTCTTCTAGCGTGAGAAACGCCAAAGGATCAAGTATAAAATCCTATTTCGGTGCCCTGCCTAGGTGTCCTCACCGCGTTCCTCTGCCGCCGCCCTGCTGGCCTCGCTCGGCCCAGCCAGTACCTGGTCGAGCACGCTCAGCAGCACGGGTATGTCGACCGCAAAGCGTTGTCGATGCGCCTGTTCTTCAACCGGCAGTACGGGCGTTACGGCCTCCGGCGGCAACGCGACGGCGTGGTCAGGGTCCAGGTAGCGCGCGGAACGCAGCATCGCGGGGTTGCAGACCGCGGCGACATGGTAGGTGATGGTCGGCACCGCCAGGGCGCAGGTCGGCAGGATGGTCGCGGTCCCGTAAGTGGCGAGGGCGAGGCGGCAATCCTTGGCGAGCCGTATCTTGTCCTCGATGGCAAGGCCGTAAAGCGCGACCTCCTCGAAGGGCGCGGCACAGGCCGCGCGAATGTTGGCAGCGATCGATGCGATGCGGTCGCAGACTGTTCTGTCGCGCTGCCCAGGCACATGGTCCGAAGGGATCGTCCATCCATCCCAATAGACCGTCAGCGACGCCCCCTCGTCGGCGGCCTCCCGCGCCAGCCGTTCCAGGCAGGCCGCGAAGGCGACCACCTGGTTGTCGAAGCGCATCCGCTCCGCATCAATGGACATCAGAACCCCGAAGACAGGCCGCGAGGCATCAGGCTCCGCCTCCCTGCGCAGACGCGCGACCCAGCCATAGGTCGTATTGGTGATCCGGCGGTCGTTGAGGCGGCAATTCAGTCCCAGGTCGCGCAGGAGACGAGGCGCCTGTTCGATGGTGACCGACAGCACGGCGAAATCCCGCAGCGCCGGGAAGACTCGCAGCGGGTCCAGGAAGCTGCGGTCCCGCAGGATGGCTAGCACGTGGCCCTCCCTCAGGAAGGGCAATACGAGGCGGTCGAGGTTCCGTTCCAGGAAGCCCAGCGTCTGCGCCATGAAATGGGAGGGGCGGGCCTCTCCGAGAATGAAGCAGCGCCGCGCGGTCGGGCGCCCGGCCATGTCCAGCCAGGCCAGAAAGGCCGCTGGCTGGCCGAAGAGCGTTTCAAGCAATTGACGGAGCGACAGCGTGAGGGTCGCCGTGCGGTCGCGCAGCGCCAGCAGCGTGTTACGCTCGGGGTACCAGATGGCCACCGGCGTGTTCGCTTCGAGTATCAGGAAGCGCAGCGGCGCGTGGCGGAGCACGACCCACTGCAGCCAGCGAACGCGGGACCCGAACAGTTCCGCCTCGACCGGAAGGCAGACATTGTCCAGCGGCGACAGGAACTCGATCGGTTCACCGGTCAGGAAGCGCTCGCTCACCTCCCCGATCTTGGCGTCCCATCCCTGCTTTGCCTTGCCGTAGTGCCGTTCCATCAGCCGTCGTCCCGCGGCCTGATCGGGCCAATGCTCCACGATGGCACCGCCAAGCGGGTTCAGGATGAAGGTCTGTGCAAGGATGGCGGGTATTCCGGTGCCTTCCTGGTGGCGCCGGCCGGAAGCAGGCGGTGGGATGTCTCTTGGGTCCAGGCCAAGCGCCTCGGCCAGCCGCGTCACTGCCTCATCCTGCATCGGAAGCGTGCCCATGCTCTTGTTTCTAGTGGGTCTGCGTCGCAAGTCCACCGGGACGCTGGTGTGTCGCACCAAGCTGCCTTGGCGGCCTCCGCCTGTGCCGGCACCCCTTATCGGGCGCGTTCGAGAAGCGGCCGCTTTCGCCAGGAGTACCGCAGACATGACAAGTGACAGCCTACGCCGCCGGTCCGCCTTCCTGCTCCCCTTCGCTGCTGCCCCTGTGGCTTCCGCCGCAGCAGGCGAGGCTGCCGGTTCCGTCACGCCGCTGCCCTCAGGGCCGCTGGAGGCCGCGACCTCCCTCGTCGCGGAGGGCGCTGCCGGGGCGGCGCGGCAAGGCACGCTGGCTTGGCAGGCTGGCCGCTGGCGGCTTGCCACCCATGGCGACCTCGCTGCCGCCTATCTCAACGTCATCCCGACATTCCGCCAGGCGGCTGGGGAGGATGCGCGACCGCGCACGGTCGAAGAGGAGTTGCGGGAGCGGGTTGCCTTCACGCAGTTCCAGACATCAGGGCGGAATCCGGGACAGGCCATCGCCGCGGCCATCGACTACCTCCGCCGCAACAATGCGGCCGCTGGCGGGGAGGTAGTGCTGCCGCACGGGCCGCCCATCCACGTTGTCGCGCCGATCGCGGCAGCGCCCGGCATCGTGGTTCGTGGAACGCGGCCGATCGAGGTGCCTGATTTCCCGCGTGGCGGCTTAGGCCTGTTCGACGTCGATGGCGCGGACGACTTCACCATGGCCGAGCTCGTGCTTTCGCTTGGCCGCCGTTGCGGGCCAGCGCGCATCTTGGGCGACGCGAAGGGCTTCGCGGCGCGGGGTCTCCGCATCCGGGAGGGGCGCAGCATCTGGTTCAAGCGGGGCCGGCAGGCGCGTATCACCGATGTGATCGGGTATGGCGGGACGGCAATCATAGGTGCGGGCGCGGGCCCTGACGACCTGGCGGAGGACATCGTCGCCACCAATATCCAAGGCTATGACCTGCGCGACGAGGCCATCGATCTCAACTACAACGTCCGCAGTTTTCACCTGTCAGGCTTCACCTTCCGTCGCTGCAGCCTGTTCCGCAACGGGGAAGTAATCGATATCGGCGGCGGCGAGTGCAGGGACATCACCATCGCCGATGGCTTGATCGACTGCTCCGGCTCAACGCACACCGTGGCCGGGATCCGCATCAAGCGTGCCACGCGCAATGTCGCCATTCATGGCGTCCATATCATCAACGGCAAGCCGGATGGCAGCATCGGTATCCACGTGACCAGCGCGACGAATGTCAGCATCCGGGATACGCATGTGGACAACAGCTTCGCGCGCGGCTTCTTCGCCGAACCGTCGGTACGCGACGTCTCATGGCAGGGCGGGCGTTGCGACAGCCCGCTCCAGGTCAACGGAGCGAGCGATATCCGCCTGGACGTCACGCATGACGGCGGCGGCACGGCATCCGACAGGCCCGCTTACGCCATCGGCTTCGGCGCCCGGCGGGTCACCATCGGGGGTAGCGTCCGCGGCAGACCTGGCGCCGCCGCGGTGGCGGTGGGCGGGGGTCGGGGTGGCGCGGCGGATTGCGAGGTGGCGGGCTTTTCGGTCGACCAGGTCGGCCGCGCCGTGATCGCCCAGAATGGCTGCGATCGGTTGCGCATCCTCGACCTGCGAAGCAACGCGGCGCAGCAGGAGACGGTGCTGGTCACGCCGGGTTGTCGTAACACCCAGATCCGCGGCGTGTTGTCCGTCGATGGATCGGCCGGCCGCCCTCGGGCATTCCCGACGGTGCGGCTTGGCCGCGACTGCCACGGATCCATCCTGCGTGACGTCACCGCCCGCGACACGCGAGAGGGCGAAGATCGCAGCAGTGGGCCTGTGATCATCATCGATGGCCCGTCGCGCGGCGTGATCGTGGATGCACTTGTCGGGGACAACCTGGCCGGCCCCACCCAGATCGGCACGGATCGCCTGCAGGAGAGTTCCGTCGGCGCCGTGTTGACGCTCGCCTGACCTGTCCATCTTGGCGTTCCATTCACCTGTTGCTGCGAAGACTCGCCGCGCGGCAGTCAGGATGGCCGCCGGGACAGGGACCTTCGGCCATGCGTCATTTCCGCCGCCGCGTGCTGGTCACGGGGGGTGCAGGTTTCATCGGCTCCCACCTCTGCGAAAGGCTGCTCGGCGCCGGGCACCACGTGATCTGCGTGGACAACTTCTTCACCGGCGTGCGGGAGAATGTGGCCGCGCTGCTGGCCAACCCGTATTTCGAGCTGCTGCGCCATGACGTGACCTTCCCCCTCTCGGTGGAGGTGGACGAGATCTACAATTTGGCCTGCCCGGCATCACCCATCCACTACCAGCAGGACCCGGTGCAGACGACCAAGACCAGCGTCCTGGGCGCCATCAACATGCTAGGGCTGGCGAAGCGCCTCAAGGTCCGCATCCTCCAGGCCTCGACCAGCGAGGTCTATGGCGACCCGCAGGTGCATCCGCAGCCCGAGGGCTATTGGGGCAACGTGAACCCGATCGGCCCCCGCGCCTGCTACGACGAGGGCAAGCGCTGCGCGGAGACGCTGTTCTTCGACTACCACCGGCAGCATGGCGTGCCGATCCGCGTGGCGCGGATCTTCAACACCTACGGCCCCCGCATGCATCCGAACGATGGCCGCGTGGTGTCCAATTTCATCATGCAGGCGCTGACGGGCCAGCCGCTGACCATCTTCGGGGACGGCAGCCAGACCCGATCCTTCTGCTATGTCGACGACATGGTGACCGCGCTGATCGCGCTGATGGAATCCGACAGCCCCGCGGCGGTCGGCCCGATCAACATCGGCAATCCCGGCGAATTCACCATGCTGGACCTGGCGACGCTGGTGATCCGCCTGACCGGCTCCCGCTCCCGCCTCGAAACCCGGCCGCTGCCGCAGGACGATCCCCGCCAGCGGCGCCCCGACATCACCCGCATCGGGCAGCTCGCGGGCTGGGTGCCGGAAGTGGGGCTGGAGGAAGGGCTGCGGCGCACCATCGCCTATTTCCGAACCCAGCATGAGATCGGCCCCATGCTGCAGGCGGCGCCCCGCGCCGCCTGAGCCGCCATCAGAAGCGGTTGCGCAGCCGCAGCTGGAACCGCGTCTCGTCGAAGTTCGACGCCTTGTCGTAGCGCAGCGCGGCCCCGATCGAGAGGCTGTCGTTCAGCGCATAGTCGAGGTCCGCCCGCACGCCACCCACGGCACCGGCCTGGGACTGCCCACGATAGGTCGCCGAGACCGCTTCGCTGGTCCCGGCCGTGGCATCGGCCTGCGCCTGCAGCGTTGCCTGCGCGCCCGGGTCGTTCGGGAAATAGGGGGCCGAATCCTCCCGCCAGGCGGCGTAGCCCAGCGTCGCGCCCACGCGGTAGGTCAGGTCGCCGCTGCGGCCGCGGTAATCCACCGGCAGGTTCAGCGCCGTGTATTGCTGGGGCGAGAAGTAGCCGCCATGGCCGAGGGTGAAGTACCGAAGGTTCTTCTGGTAGGCGAGATAGACGAGGTCGAGCCCCGTGCGGATCTCCGTATCGCCGCTGCGGTAGACGGGGATGGAAACGCCCGCGCCCGCCTCGATCCGGCTGTTGGAAACCACGCCGCTGCCATCGATGATGGAGTAGCCGCCGCCGGCATACCCGTAGCCCGCGCCGAGCGGGATCTCCACCTGGCCGCGCCCGCCGGTCCGCAGCACCGGACCCCAGCTCGCACCCGTCCGCGTATCGGTCACGCCGGCATAGGAGAGCACGCTGTCATTCATCGCCCGGCGTTCCGCCGTGAACCGCAGTCGCACGCCGTCATCGGTGATGCGCGGCGAGATCTCCACGCCGCCGACGATGTTGGAGGTGGGGAAGCCGATGGGCGTGGAACCGACATCGGCACGCCCCCAATCGCCGCGCTGATACGCCACGCCAAGCCCGACGCCGGCCGCGGAGCCGCTGGGAATCGGGGGCAGGGAGGTCGGCGAGGACAGCGCGGCCGTGCCGAAACGCCGCCGCGCCTGGGTGGAGTTCTCCACCGAGCCTGAATCGATGGCCGTCGGCTCCGCATAGACGGTCAGCCGCCCGCCCACGATCGGCGCCGTCACCACCGCCTCCAGCCGCGCCGTGACTTCCGCCAGCTTGTCGAGGCCGTTGTCACCCGACCGCATGCGGCCGCCGACGATGGCCGCCATGCTGGGCCCGATGTCGTCGCGCAGCGCTGCCAGTTCCTGCTCGATCTCCCGCGTCACGCGGTCCGTCGGCGCATTGGCGGAGGCGGTGGAGGCCGCGCGGCCGAAGGGGTTCTGCGCGCTGGCGCCGACCAGCCCGGCCGGCGTCGGCCCGCGGGTGAAGCTGCCGAGTTCCGCCTGGCGCTGGCGCAGCGCCGCTTCCAGCGCCTGGCGCGCGCGGGGCCCGTCCCCGGCGTCTCGGGCGACCCGCGCTTCCAGCAGGAGCACGCGGGCGTCCGACGGCATGGCGCTCTGCCCCTCCGCCAGCAGCCGCGCGGCGCGGGCGCGGTCGCCCGTCGCGATGGCAGCCTCGATCGCGGTGCGGCGGGCATCGACGTTGCGGGGGTCCCGCATCAGCGTCGCCTCCGCCACGCGCAGCGCCTCCGCCGGCTGGCGGGCGCCGAGGTAGAGGCGGGCGAGCGCCAGTTGCGCGTCGCGGTTCTCGGGCTGGGCGAGGGCAGGGCGCAGCCGTTCGAAGGCCTGCACCTGGTCGCCGGCCTCGTTCAGCCGGTCCGCGGCGCGAATGGCGGCGCCGGAACGCAACACGGCGAGGTCCCGGCGCACCTCGGCGGTCGGGTTCCCGGCCTCGATCTCGGCCGCCAGCGCCGTGGCCTCCGCCTCCAGCCCGGCGGCCAGCAGCGCGCCGGCGATGGCGACGCGGGCCGGGGTCTGGCTGCGGTTGGCGACGGAAGCGACGCGCCCGGCCTCTGCCGCGCCGGCGCGGTCATTGGCATCGCTGAAGGCGCGGATGACGGCGCCGGCCGTGCTGCCGGTGGGGTCGGGCCGCGCGGCCAGGGCCAGCAGCTGCGACCGCCCGTCGAGCGGCGAGGCCGCCATCATCGCGGCCGCGGCCACCACCTCCCGCTGCGTCCGGATGCGGGTGGCGAGCCGCCCCATATCGGCAGTGCGGCGCCCCGGCGGGATGCGCGCCAGCAGCGCATCGGCATCGGCGGTGCGGCCATCCTCCTCCGCCAGCAGCGCCGCGGCGTAGATGTTGTCCGGCGTGCTGGTGCGGGAGGCGAGTTCCTCCACCAGCGCCCGCCCTTCGGAGCCGCGCCCCTGGCGCCGCAGCGCGCGCGCCAGGTCGAGCCTGATCCAGGGATTGTCGGGCGCCGCCGCCATGGCGTTGCGCAGCAGCACCGCGGCCGCGCCCGGGTCCGCGACGCGCGCGGCCTCCGCGCGGAAGGCGGCGGCGCTGGCGGGCAGGGGGGGCGTGCCGCCCTCCGCCCGGAACCCCTCGCCTTCGGGCGCTGGGGTGCTGCGGGGCTCGCCCGCCAGGCGCGGCTCGGGCGCGCGGCCCTGCGCGCGGAGTGCCTGGGCGAGGCCGGTCTGGGCCGGCGGGAAGCCCGGGCGGCGCGACAGGGCGGCACGGTAGCGCGCCTCGGCTGCCGCCGGGTCGTTGCGGCGGAGCGCGATGTCGCCCAGCAGGGTCTCTATGTCCGACCGGTCATCCACCTCCCGCAGCGCGGCGCGGCGGGCGGTTATCTCCGCGGCCTCGACGTCGTTGCGGCGGAGTTGCGCGCGGGCGGTGGCGAGTTCGTCGCCATAGGCCGCGCCCTCGAAGGCGCGCTGCCACTGCCGGCCGCCCTGCGGGTCGTTCGCCATGGCGCGGCCGAGCAGCTCCCGCGCCTCCGCCAGGTTGCCCTCCCGCAGCCGGATGATGCCGAGCCCGCCGAGGCTGTCCGAATCGTTGGGGTCGCGCGCCAGCAATTCCTGGAAGCGCCGCGCGCTGTCGCCGATGGCGCCGGCCTCCAGCCGCTGGAAGGCGAGTTGCCGCCCTGCGGCTTCCGGGTCCGGTGCGGGTGCCGAGCGGATGGCGGCGCGCAGCGTCTCCGCCCGGCGCCGCATTTCCGGGTCATCGGGGTAGCGCTGCAGGAAGGCCTCGGCCGCGGGCAGCATGGCGGGATCGTTGCCGGAGAAGCCGATGGCCGCGGCCCAGGCCCGACGCGCCTCCCCGCCCACATCCGGCAGGCTGGCGAGCGATTGCAGCTGCTGGATACCCTGCAGGCGCGTCGGCGGGTCGAAGGTCAGGGCCTGCGCATAGGCGAGCCGTGCCCGCGCCGTCGCGTTGGGGCGCGACGCCAGGCGGGACAGCGCCTCGATCCCCTCCTGCCGCGTGGCGGGGGCGCCGGACAGCGCCTGCGCGTATTCCAGCGCATAGGGCTCCGGTGGCGGCTGATTGCCGAAGACGGCGCGGTAGCGCTGAACGGCGGAGGCGGCGCGGCCTTCGCTGGCCAGGCGCCGCGCTTCCTCCAGCCCCTGGCGGTCCAGGCTGCTGGCGCGGATGGCGTCCTGCACCTCCTGCACCTGGGTCCGGGCGCCGGACTGGCCGAGGCGCGCGAGATAGGCATTCGCGGCCTCCCGGTTGCCGCGCGCGACCTCGATCCGCGCGGCGACGGCGAGCGCCTGCGGGTTGTTGGGCTCGGCGGCCAGGGCGCGCTCGATAGGCGCCATCGCCAGGTCCACCCGGTCCTGCGCCAGCCAGCGTTCCGCCTGGCGGACCAGGATGGCGATGGCGGGAGACCCCGCCTCCTGCGCCGCGGCGGGGAGGGCCAGGGTCGTCGCCAGCAGGGCGAGGCGCAGGCTGGGCCGCATGGTCTCAGTGGTCCTTCGGCGTTCGCGCACGCAGCCGCATGGCGGAGCGTCGACGCAGCATCCAGGCGGAGGGTAGCGCCAGCAGCAGGGCCGCCGCCAGCATCAGCAGGCCGACGCGCCAGGGCGATTCATCCAGCATCAGGTAGGGCATCATCCAGAAGGGCGGATCGCCGGTGGTGTAGCTGGCATTGGTGCGGAAGGTGGTAACGCGCACGCCGTTCAGCACCGCGAGGTCACCCTGCACCTGGCCCGCCGTGGCGGGGTCCCGCAGCGTGGAGACGGCATTGGCCAGCGCCGCCGGCGTCGCGCCCAGCAGCGCCACGACGGAACGGCCGCCGCCTTCCGGGGCCTCCGTGCCGACGATCACCGCGAGCGACTCACCAACTTCCGTCAGCGCCGCCGCCGCGCGCCGACGCTCCGCGCCCCCAGGCTGGTCCAGGAAGAGCGCACGGATATCGGCCAGCGCATCGGGGGCGGCGATGCTGACCCGGTCCTGGGAGACCTGCACCGGGCTGTTGCGCAGCAGCGTCGCCGCGGCCGGCTGGCGCCCGAAGGTGCCCATCAGGATCAGGTCGCGATTGCCCTGGCTGCCCGCGCCGGTCGGGAAGGCCACCTGCACCCCCGTCGCCGGCAGCCCGACCTTCACCGCCATGGAGCCGATCAGGTCGAGGAAGGCGCCCGTCTCCACCGTGTTCGGCGCTTCCGGCAGGATCACCGTGGTGGCGGAAAGGTCCGCCATGCGCGTGAAGGGAAAGCCGGAGGAGGCGAAGAAGCCGAGCGAGGGCATCCGCGCATAGCGCCAGGCGCGGGAGACATCGACGGTGGAGGTGGGCTCGATGGCGGCGCGGATATCGCCCGGCACGCCGACGCAATCGCCACGCGCGAAGGGGCGCATGTCGAAGCGCATCTGCAGCTCATCCTGCCCCGCCAGCAGGTAGGTCGGGACCATCACCCGCCCGCGCCGCACCGCGGCATCCGGCAGCACCGTGCCCGTGACATAGGGCGCCAGGAAATCGGGCAGCCACCAGCGATCGCCGGGGCCGAGCGGCAGCGACTTCAGGAAGACGCCGGAGATCGAGACATCGAGGCGCGAGGTCGCGACATCCAGGATCGGCCCGCCTGGCGCGCGATACTCGATATCGACCGGAATGCCCCGCCCCGCCCAGGTCAGCAGGTCCGGCGCGGTGCGGAGCGGCATGCGGATGGTGCCGGGCGAATAGCCATAGGCCTGCAGGTCGTTGCGATCGATCCGGCTGCCGAAATCCTCCGGCCGGTCGGGCGCCACCCAGCGCGGCGCGTCATAGGGCCGGCGCGGTGCGACGATGGGCGGGCCGGAGAGGCGCACGGCCTCCCCGCCAAAAGTATCGCCGCCGGCGGCCAGCGCGATGGCAGCCTGGGCGAGTTCCGTCTCCGACCGCCCGCCGATCACCAGCAGCGTGCCATAGGGGTCCGTCGGGTTGGCGATCAGCGCCAGGGTCGGGCCCTCGAAGCGCGGCAGGGTCAGGTTCGGGATGGCATCAGGCTGCGCCGCCAGCACCACCGCATTGCCGCTGGGCGGCACGGAGCGGGAGACGGGGAAGCGCGCCCCGCGGTAATCGGCCTCCACCGCGAAGTAGCTGGCGGCGATCGCCGCCGCCCGCAGCGCGGAGGGCCCGGATTCGGACGCCAAGACGACGGGCAGCGTCAGCGCCTGGCGCAGATTCCGCCGATCGAACAGCGGCTCCGGCAGCCGCGCCAGGTCCCGCTGCGGCACCAGGCGCTCGATCGTCAGCGTCAGGGTCGAGAGGTCGGAGACATTGGCGCTGAGCAGGCCCGAGAGCGGGTCGTTGCATTCCGGCGTGTAGCGCGCGGTGAAGCGGAAGTTCAGCCGGTTCAGCTCCGCGAAGGCCAGCGGATCAAGGTCGAAGCCCACGGGCCCGAAGGCGCCCCGCGCGGGGTCCAGCGGAATGTTGCCAACGAACTGCTCGTTCAGCGTCACCGCGATCTGGGAGAGGGAGGGGATGAGCTGGGCGGAGGAGCCGCCCTGCACGACGAGCCGCGCCTGCGTCACGACCTCGTCGCGGGAGAAGCCGAAAAGCACGCCTTGCAGGTCGGCCGTGCCGCGGAACTGCATCGGGCCCGTCAGGCCGAGTTCGCGCAGCGTGAACCGCGCTTCCCGCGTCGCGGAGGCGATGGCGGCGCTGGCGAAGGGCGAGGCCGCCACGGGCGGCGGCGCGGGCGGCAGGGAAGGGGGCGGCGCGGCCTGGACCGGTGGGGGCGTGGGCTCCGGCAGGGGCTGCGCCTCCACCGCCGGCGCGACCAGCGCCGGTGCGGCCGCAGGCGGCACGAGGCGCACGGGCGGCGGCGCGGCGGGGGCCGGCTGGGCGCGCGTAGCAGGGCGGCTCGGCGGCTGGCCCTGGCCCGTCGCCGGGGCGTTCTGCGCCAGGGCGGGAGCCGTGAGGGCCAGCGCCAGCAGCACGCCGGCCGCCATGTCCTTGGCGCGCTCCGCCGCGCGGCGGGGCCGCACGACATCCGACTTGCGCTCCACCGCCGCGGCCGCCGCGGCGGCCGGCGCCAGGCGCTTCGGCGGCTTGCGCATCTGGAAGCGGTAGCGATGGAACACCGCGTCCCGGGTCGCGCCCACCACATCCTTCAGCGCGCGCAGCGGCTTGTCCTTCGGCCAATGGTCCCAGGCCACCCAGGCATCCGGCCGGCCGAAGAAGACGCGCACCAGCGCCATCTCGTCCCGCATGTCGCTGATCTCGAACCGCACGACGGCCTCATTGTCCTCCCACCGCAGCAGCGTCGCGGGCACTTCCTGCACCTCGCCGCCGCTGTGGAAGGCGATGCGGCACGTCGCCTCATCCGCCACACCGAGCGGCCGCTCCAGCACCAGCCTGGCACCGGAAAGCGAGATGTCGGAGGTGATGGCCGGCATGCGCCGCCCATCCTCCAACACGATCTCGGAGGGGATGTCGGAGCGGATGCGCGCGCGTTCCCGCATCTGCTCCCGCTCCACCCCCACCGCCACGGCGGCGGAGACCGGCACCAGGCAGAGCGTGGCCCAGAGCGTGTTCAGCGCATAGGCCTGGAACTCCAGCGACCCCACCGGCGCGGTGAAGAGGCCGTAGACGCCGATGGAGACGCCCATCAGCAGCAGGCCGAGCAGCACCAGGTTCGGCAGCACGGCCGGCACGTCGAGATAGCCGTGCTCCACCATGCCGCCCTTGTCGGTGACGTTGAACTTGCCCTTCAGCGGGTCCCAGAGCGTGGCGATGGTGACGCGCACGAGCGGGCCAGCGAGCGAGGCCTCGTAGATCTCCGACCAGAAGGAATGCCGGTTGTTGCCGTTCAGCCGCGCGGCCGTGCCGAAGGCATGGATCATGTGGCTGCCGGCATAGGCGATGATGGCGAGGGGCGAGGCGGCGATGATGTTCTCGCCCAGGAACAGGAAGCCGAGCGGCGAGGTGAGGAAGACGATGCGCGGCAGGGCGAAGAGGAAGCTGAAGCCCGCGGTGAAGTAGCAGAGCCGCTGGGTGATGCTCAGCTCCTTGATCATCGGCGTGTTTTCCTGCCGAAGGATCTGGATCATGCCCCGCGCCCAGCGCATGCGCTGGCCGATATGGATCGAAAGGCGTTCCGTCGCGAGGCCGGCGGCCAGCGGCAGGCGGATATAGGCGCTGTGCCAGCCCTTCTTCGCCATCAGCAGGGAGCAGTGGCAATCCTCCGTCACCGTCTGGTGCGGCACGCCGCCGACCTCCATCAGGGCGGAACGGCGGATCAGCGCGCAGCTGCCGCAGAAGAAGGCGGCGTTCCAGAGGTCGTTCCCCGGCTGGATGGCGCCGTAGAACAGAAGGCCTTCATTGGGCACGCGGCGGCGACGCGCCAGGTTCCGCTCGAAGGGATCGGCCGAGTAGAAGTAGTGCGGCGTCTGCACGCAGGCGATGCGCTTGTCCCGCACCAGCCAGCCCGCCGTCATCTGCAGGAAGGCGCGCGTCGGCGCGTGGTCGCAGTCGAAGATGGCGATGTATTCGCCATCGGTGTGCTTCAGCGCGTGGTTGATGTTGCCGGCCTTGGCGCCCTTGTTGTCGGGCCGGATGACGTAGCCGCAGCCCACCTGCTCCGCGAAGTCCCGGAACTCCGGCCGGCGACCGTCATCCAGGATGTAGACGTTCAGCTTGTCCCGCGGCCAGTCGATGTTCATCGCGGCCAGCACCGTCGGCCGCACGATATCGAGGCTTTCGTTGTAGGAGGGCACGTAGACATCGACCGTCGGCCATTCATTCACATCGGCCGGCAGCGGCACCGGCTTGCGGTCGAGCGGCCAGGTGAGCTGGACGTAGGAGAGGAAGAGCAGCGCCGCGGCATAGACCTCCGCCAGCAGCAGGCCGATCGACATCATGCCGCCGAGCACGCTCTCGAACTCGATCGTCTGCGTGACGCGCCAGAAGAGGTAGCGCGAGGTGATGGCAACCGAGAGCATCACCAGGAAGACGGTGACGCGGCGGGAGCGGAAGCGGTTGAGGATGATGAAGGCGCCGGCGCCGAGCAGCGTCAGCACCGCCTGCTGTTCGCCGGCGAGCGGCACGGTGATGACGATCAGCAGGGCGATGGCGCCGAGGGCGATGAGGACGCCCCGCAGCAGCCGCCCCGGCAGCGGCAGCGTTCCTTCCGTGGCAGCGCGGATCAACGGCGCAGCCCCCAGGAGGTGAGGGCCGAGAAGCTGGGCCGGCCGCGATCCTTCTCCACCGGCGGCGCGCCGAGGTCGAGGCGCTTGGCCAGCGTTTCCGCCAGCAGCGCGATATCCTCCGACCCCGGGCCGACGCCTTCCACCGGCAGGCGGCGATCGGCCAGCGCCTCCGCCACCGCGGGGTCGCGCGCCACGGCGCTGACGGGGCGTTCCCCCATGGCCTGCTGCGCGAATTCCAGCACCGCATCCGACAGCGGCGCGCCGAGATCCACCTGGTTCAACACCAGCATCGCCTTCAGCGCGGCGCGCGACGCCAAAGTCCCGCGGCCGAGGAAGCGGCCGCTGGCGACGGAGGGGATGAGGGAGGCCGAGCCGCTATCGGCCAGCAGCACCACGCAGATGACATCCGCCAGCGGCAGCACGGCCGAAAGGGCCGGGGAGGGGCCGGGCGCGGCATCGACGATGACGACGCGGCCGGGGGCCGACACCATCTCCCGCACCTGCTGGCCGAGCAGGTCCGGGCGTTCCAGCAGCAGCCGCGTCAGATCGAGCGAGGCCTTGGGCTCGGTATGGCCATGCGGCAGCAGGCCGACGCCGGCGCGCGTCTGGCGGAGCGCCTCCTGCCAGCGGAGCCCGTCGGGCAGCCCCGCCAGGAAGCCCGATTCCTCATGGATCGGCACGCCGAGATGGAGGCGGAGCGCATTCTGCGGATCGAGGTCGAGGGCGATGACCTCCGCCCCCCGCGCGGCGAGGACGGCGGAAACGCTGGCGGCCAGGGTCGTCTTGCCGACACCCCCCTTGGGCGAAACGAAGGCGATGAGCGGCATGGAAAATTCGGACTCGCTTCAGGATCGGCCGTGGGGTGGCGTTGTGGGGGCGCGGCGGTCTTGACCCCCGGGTTGCCGGGCGGCGGGCGGGGCAATCTCGTCGAGCAAGGCGAAGCGCCGCGGCGGCGCATCCCGCTTCGGGGGCGGCGGCGGCGCGGCGCGGCGATCGGGGGGCATGCGATGCTCACGGCCCCGGAAGGCGATGAGGGGGTCGAGGCTGTCGGGGGCTGGCAGCACGACGGGCGGCCGCCCGCTCGGCCGTGTGGGCCGGGCGGCGGCCGCCATCACGGGTGCGTCCGGTGGCGGCAGCGTCACGGGCGCGCGGCGCGCCGGCAGGGTGAAGGCGGGCGCCTGATCCTCCGGCGGCTGGGCCAGGCGGATCGGCGGGGAGGCCGGGGCAGGCAGTGGCGGCAGCGGGGCCAGCGGCGGCGCGGGAAGGGGCGTGCTGGCCGGTGCGGGAGGGCTTTCCGGCGCCATGGCGACAGCCGCCGGCATCTCCGGCTCGCTGGCCGGATCCTCCTCCGCCTCCGCGACGACCGCCTTCGGGAGGATGACGATCTCCGGTGCGGCGAAAGCCCGATAGCTGAAGTGGCGCAGGCCGCAGGCGGCGGTCAGGCGCTCGATGTGGCTTTCCATCCCAACCTCCGCGCGGTGCACACCGCTGGGACTCGTCTACTCTCTTTGCCGTGAATCCACGCAGAGCGTCAAACATCTGATGCCGTTGCATCCTCCGCGTGCAAAGGCGCCTTCGAAACCCGCCGGGCGGGGGTGGCGGCGTGGCCGGGTCGCGATGCGAAGCCGGCCGTGGGCGCGCCCGTGCTGCTGATTGCACAACGCGACTCGCGCTTGCGTCACGTCGGCGATCACCTGGCATGGTGCGGTCATGGAGCCTTTCGCGGTCCGGACTGCCGGCAATTTCCATTCAGCGCGACTATTCCGGGAAACGGGAAAAATCCTGGTATCCATGGCGCCATTTCTCGATCCTTCGCGTCTATGGCGATGTGGCGCTGAAAACAGACCACCGGAGGTTGCCAATCTCTGCCAGTGATCACCGTGCGAGCGTGGGATCGCTGCCGGGTACACCGTTGGTTACGACGCCACCATAGGCGTGTCCTCTCGAATTTGTGAACATCAGAAATTGAGACAATGCCGCCGATCCGGGACGGGGCGTTCGCCAAAGCGTCGCCGAACGCGACCAATCTTCGCGGCGATGAGCACGCTGGAGGACCGGCCCATTGGCGCCAGGCTGGATGATCCTCCGCCGCCACCGCGGTGCGTCGTCCCGCTCTGGGGCGATGAGCCGCCGGAATCGGAGGGCCGCTGGCGCCAGGGGCACGGCCTCGATATGCCCCTCACCGCGGCCGCTGCCACCATCGACGACGTCGCGGATTTGCTGGCGCTCGACCTCCGGTCCCGCGACGATGAGCCGTTGGCGCCTCGTAGATCCTAAAAATACCAGGGATACTACGGATTATGCCGTTTATGCGCGTTTAGCACCGATTTCGCGGGTGCCGTCCCCGAACCGGCGGTGGATGGCGATGGACGCAGGCGTGCCGGTGACGGCCAGAACATAGTGGCAACAGAACGCAGGCGCCAGCGAAATCGGGGGTCGCCACTCTGGCCCTCACGATCCCGACAGGGCGATCGGGCCGGGGAAGCCTTCGCGGCCTGGTTGGGTTATGCCGGCGCTCGCCTCCCCGATCGGATCGCCCGCCGCATGCGCCACCTCCTGCTCCCCCTCCTGCTCCTCGCCGCACCTGCCCTGGCGCAGACGCCGCCGGTGGCGGTGGTGCCGCCCGCGCCGCCCGTGCCAGACCCTCGCGGCAGCTTCACCTTCAACTACGAGAACGACACGCTGGCCGGCACCGACCGCTACTACACCAGCGGCGTGCAGTTCGCCTGGCGATCGCCCTCCACCGAGCTGCCGGGGCTTCTCCGCTTCCTGGATGGCCAGCTCGATGCGCTGCTCGGCCCGGGGGAGGTGCGCTGGGGCTTCGGCCTGGGCCACGCCATCTACACGCCGCGCGACACGCTCTCCCCCATCCCGGACCCGACCGACCGGCCCTATGCCGGGCATCTCTACGGCGCGCTGGTGCTGCAGCGGGATGAGGGCTTCGCGCTGTCCACGCTGGAGCTCCAGGCGGGCGTGGTGGGCCCCTCGGCGCTCGGCGAATTCGTGCAGAACAACGTGCACGACCTGATCCGCGACTACTCTGCCAATGGCTGGTCCCGCCAGCTGAAGGACGAGCCGGCGCTGAACATGGTGTTCGAGCGCACCTTCCGCACGCCGGCGCTGCGCATCGGCGGCATCGAGATGGATCTGCTGCCCTCCGCGACGCTCGCGCTTGGCACCGTCAGCACCTATGCCGGGGCGGGGGCGACGCTGCGCATCGGCAATGGGCTGGAGGCCGATTACGGCGCGCCGCGCATCCGCCCGGCGCTGGTGGGCTCCGCCTTCTTCCAGCCGCGGCAGGAATTCGGCTGGTACGCCTTCGTGGGCGGCCAGGGCCGCGCGGTGCTGCGGGATGTGTTCCTGGACGGGAACACCTGGCGGAATGACGGCCCCTCGGTGGACAAGCGCCCCTTCGTCGGCGACCTCTCCGCCGGCTTCGTCGTGCATTGGCAGGGCTTTCGCTTCGCCTACAGCCAGGTGCTGCGGACGGAGGAGTTCTACGGCCAGCGCGGCGGCGCCCAGTCCTTCGGGTCCATCGCGCTCACAGCGCGTTTCTGAGGCCGCGCGCTCACAGCGCGTTTCTGAAGCTCAGCGGGCGAGCGCGAAGCGTTCCAGCTTGCCCAGCGTCTGCTGGCCCAGTTCCGGCGCGCCAAAGCCCTTGGCCGCCTGGAACTCGGCTTCCGTGCTGAACACCATGGCGAGCGTCACGCGGGTGGCCTCGCCTTCCTCCTCGAAGCTCGCCCAGGCATCGGCATGCTTCGGGCCGTTCTCGCCCCAGAGCAGGGTATAGGCGATCCGCGTCTCCGGACGGACATCGCGGTAGAGGTGGTGGTTCGGATAGACGGTGCCGTCCGGCCCGATCATGTCGAAGACCCATTCGCCACCGTCCCGCAGGTCGATGCGGGTGGTGCGGCAGCTGAAGCCCTCCGGCCCCCACCACAGCGGCAGCGTCTCCGGGTTCATCCAGCAGGACCAGACCAGGCGGCGCGGCGCGCGGATCACGCGTTCCAGCACCATCGTCCGGGCGGCGACGCCGGCCAGGTTGGAAAGCCCGGCCTCGAAGCCCTGGCGGTAGCCCGCGGCCATGTCGGCGGCGAGGGAGGCGAGCTGGACCGTCACCTCGATCCGGCTGCTCTCCCCTCCGCCGGAGAGCGCGGCCGTGACCAGCGCAGCCGACTGCGTGACGCCGCCTTCAGAGATCACCTCGGAATTCACGCTGCGGGCCTGCGGCACCAGGTCGAGCCAGCCGACCTCGCAGCGTATGTCGGGCTGGCCCTGAACCTTGCAGAGCGAGACCTCCCGCCCGCCCGGCCGCGTCTCCGCCTCCAGGAACTCGACCGTGACCTCGGGGGAGGGCGCGGCCCAGACCGCGCGGGCAGCGGGCGCCGTCCAGGCCTGCCACAGCGTGGCGACAGGGGCGGCGACGTCGCGGGCGAAGGTGAGGGTGGTGAAGCGGGCGGGCGGGGTCATGCGAGGGGCGCCTTACGGGAAGAGACACTTAGGTAAACGACTAACCATCAGGGCGCCAGACGGGGCGGGCTTCACCGATCCGTGGGGAAGGCGCTGCCTTCCCCACACCCCATCCGCCCGAAGTGGACATTTGGGAGGCAGAGCCTCCTGGACCGTCGTCAGTTGGCGCGGGCCAGGACCTGGGCGAAATCGGCGTCGAGCCGCGCGATGGCGGCATCGATGCGGGCGCGCTGGCCGGTGGCCCAGGCCTGGTGCTCCGCCAGGCGGGCGCGCGCGCCGGCCAGCATGCGCGTCATCTCCGCGGGCTGCGGGCCGCCCGGCGTGGCACGGGCGCGGATGATGGCGGCGGGGTCGAGCGCGGCGCGGAAGGCCTGCTCCGTCATCGGCAACTCGCCCTCCGGGAGGCCCATCTCATGCAGCACCTCCCCATAGATCCGCTGCGCCTCCGCATAGGGGAAGTCGCTCGGGCGATAGTCGCGGGACTTGGCGACATCGACGATGACGCTGGCGACGTGGTGGCCGACGCGGAAGGGCAGGCGGTGCTCCCGCATCAGCACATCCGCGATCTCCTGCGACGCGGTCCAGTCGAGGTCCAGCTCCTCCAGCGCGCGCTCCCGGCTGAGGACGAGGGCGCGCATCACGCGGTCCCACTGTTCCAGCAGCCGTGTGGTGCCGGCGGTCAGCGCGACGTTGTCGGCCACGCTCTTCGGGTCGTTCATTCCGGGCGGGATGTTGTGGGCGGCGATGGTGCGGCCGGTGGCGAGCGTGACCACCATGCTCGCCTGGCGGCGCACATCGTTCAGCAGGCCGGGGTTCCGCTTCTGCGGCATGGCGGAGGAGACGTAGGTGTTGCCATCGCCCTCCGCCAGCAGCAGCCAGGGGCGGGGCTGCGCATACTGCGTCATGACATCGGCGATATAGGCGCCGACATGGATCGCGATGCTCGTCGAGACGGCGCCGAGCTCGACCGGGATCTCGGCGGCCAGGATCTGCGCGGCGTCATAGGCATTCTCGATGGTGGCGGGGAAGCCGAGATAGGCGCCCATGCGATCCCGGTTCAGCGGCCAGCTGGTGCCGTTCAGCACCGTGGTGCCCATGGGGGAGAGGTCGAGCCGCGCATAGGCCTGGCGCAGGCGCTGCATGTCGCGCTCCAGCCCCGCGACATGGCCGAGCAGATAGTGGCCATAGCTGTTGGGCTGGGCGGCGACGCCGTTGGTGTAGTTCGGCACGATGGTGTCGCGATGCCGCTCCGCATTGTCGATCATGGTCTGCGTCGCGCGATGCAGCGCGCCGGCGACGCGCAGCAGCTCCTCCCGCAGCATGGCGGCCCGCACCGTCGTCAGCATGTCCTGGGAGGAGCGGCCGGCATGGATCAGCGTGGCCTCGACCCCCGCGGCCTCGATCAACAGCGGCTCGAAGGTGATGACGAGGTTGGGGCGGCGCCCGCCGGGGCGGCCGCCGGCATCGATCACGGTCTGCAGGCCGCGGGCGATGCGCGGGGCGAGGGCGGGGTCGAGCAGCCCTTCCTCGCTGTTGATGACCACGCTGGCCTTGTTGGTCTGGCCGATCCAGTAGAACTCGTCCCGCCGCGGCGCGGGTTGCGCCAGGGCCTCCGTCGCCATCGCGCCCGCGATGATCGCTGCCGTCATGAAATGCCTCATCCCCGCTGGTCCTCCCCGTTCCCGGGCATCGGGCGCGCCGCCGCCGGCGCCGTCAAGCACCGCCCATCAGCGCGCTTCTCTGGCGGTGGAACAGCGCGGCCACCGCATCGGCGACGGCGCGGATGGCGGGGACATCGGCCAGGTCCTCATGGATGAGCAGGTAGGCATCCTCATCCGTCTCCGGCGGGAAGGACGCCACGCGCACCAGTGCGCCGGTCGCATCCGCCGGCGCGCAGGGCAGCACCGCCATGCCGAGCCCGGCCAGGCAGGCGCGGAGCCGGATCGGCGTGTCGTCCAGCACCGCGACCGGCGGGCGGTCCCCCACCACCGCGTGCAGCGCGGCGACGGTGCGGGACTGCGCGGCCGGGCGCGCGAGGCCGATGAAGGGCAGGGTGGTGACATCCGGCGCCACGCCCTCCGCCAGCAGCGATCGCGCGGCGTAGAGGGCGACGCGGACGCGGGCCAGGCGACGCATCACCAGGCGCCCACCCTCCGGCGGGTCCCGCATGCGGATGGCGATTTCCGCTTCGCGGCGGGCCAGCGACAGGATGGCGCGCGATGGCAGCAGGGAGATGACGATGCCGGGCGTGGCCGCCGCCAGCGCCGCCATGTGGTCCACCAGCACCAGGCCCATGGAGGCCGTCGCGGTGATGCGCACCACCTCTGTCTCCCGCGCCGCCGCCGCGCGGCGGATGGCGTCGGCCCCGCTGCCCATCTGGCCGAGCGCCGCCATGATGCGCTCGCCGCGCCGGGTCAGGCGCAGGCCTTCGGGGCGGCGTTCCAGCAGCGGCTCCCCGGCCCAGGCTTCGAAGGCCTCCACCCGGCGGCTGGCCGTGGCGGTGGAAAGGCCGAGCTTCGCCGCGCCCTTGCGCCAGGACCCGGCCTCCACCACCGCGGCGAAGACCTTGGCATCGTCCCAGGAGAAGTCGCGCATGGCGGTGGTCGGCGCCTTCGGTCAGCGGTCGAGGGAGCGGAGGGCCGCGTCCAGCACCCAGCCATGCGGCCAGCGGGCTGGGGCCGGGGCGCGGTCGGCATCCGGCAATTGCCAGGGGGAAGCGTAGACCGGCCGGCGCAGCGCACGGAAGACGGCGTTCAGCGTCGGCGCGCCGGGCAGTAGCGCGGCATCCGCCGCTTCCGCCAGGCGGCGGGCGACCGGCGCGGCGGGGCCGCCTTCCGCCAATGCCGCCTCCAGCGCCGCGGCGTCCAGCGGCAGGTGGCCGGCGCGGCGCAGCACGGCCGCATCGCGCCGCCACAGCGCCTCATCCGCCGCCGAAAGCAGCACCAGCATCCCGGGCTGTCGCATCATCCTGTCCCCTTCCGTTGCGGGCGCGAGGATGAAGGGCGGGGCAGGGGGGCGCGACGTCCATTGCCGAAACGCCGCGTTACGCGCTTGACGATGCAATCGGTTGCTTGGTAACAGATGGTCGCCGGAGCCGCGACGCGGAACGGCGGGAAGAGACGGGCCCTAACGAACAATGAATGACGTATCCGATGCCAACGGCCTCGGCCGCCGCGCGATCTTCGCCGCGGCAGCCGGGGCCGCAACTCTTTCGGCCGTTCCGGCGGCGCCGCGGGCGCAGACCGCCCCCGACCCCGCCAGGCCCCTCCTGATCCGTGGCGCCCATGTGCTGTCCATGGACAGCCAGGTCGGCGACTTGCCGCTGGGCGACATCCTGATCGAGCGCGGCACCATCCGCGCCGTGGCGCCCAACATCGAGGCCGCGGGCGCGCAGGTGATCGATGGCGCCGGGCGCATCGCCATGCCGGGCATGGTGAACGGCCACATCCACCTGGCGCAGACCATGCAGCGGGGGCTGTCCACCGAGCATTCCTTCGTCGGCTATTTCCAGACCATCGTGCTGCGCCATTCCAACCGGATGACGCCCGCCGATGTGAAGCTGGCCGACCAGGCCGGCGCGCTGGAGCAGATGGCCGCCGGCGTCACCACGGTGATGGACTGGTCGCGGGAGACCATGAGCCCCGACCACGCCGATGCGGCGATCGAGGGGCTGGAGGCCGCCGGCATCCGCGCCGTGCTGGCCTATACCGCGCCGCCGATCCCGCAAGGCACCGATGCGGCCGCGATCCATGGCCGGATGGTGGACCATGCCAAGGCGCTGAAGGCGGGGAAGCTGGCGGCGTCCGACGGGCTGATCCAGCTCTGGACCTGCCTGCAGGGCCCGGATTTCACGCCGCTGGAGCCGGCGCTGGTCGATATGCGCCGCCTGGCGGAGATCGGCGTGCCCATCGCGATCCACACCGGCGCCAGCATCTATGCCAACCGCAAGCCGCGCCTGCTGGCGCAGCTGGATGCGGCGGGGCTGCTGAACGATCGCCTGCAGATCGTCCACGCCAACAACCACGAGGATGACGAGTACAAGCTGGCGGCCGACAAGGGCGTCATGCTGGCCTCGACCCCGGAGGTCGAGCTGCGGATGGGCCATGGCCATCCCTCGATGTTCAAGGCGGCCGCGGCGGGGATGCGGGTGTCCGTCGGCACGGACATCCCCTCCATGGTCGGCGGCGGGCTGCTGCCGCAGCTCCGCGTCGCCATGGCGGCGGAGCTGCACCGGCTGAACCTGATCGCCATCGCGGCGACGCGGACGGTGGCGCAGACGCCGCCGGTGACGGCGCGGCAGATGCTGGAATTCGCGACCATCGGCGGCGCGAAGGGCCTTGGCCTGGATCGCGTCACGGGCAGCATCACGCCGGGCAAGCGGGCGGACCTGCTGCTGGTCCGGGCCGACCAGCCGCTGACCGCGCCACTCAGTGATCCCGCGGGCCTGGTGCTGCTGCAGGCCAGCGCCGGGGACATCGATACCGTCATCGTCGATGGCCGCATCCGCAAGCAGGGCGGGCGGCTGGTGGATGAGGGGGCGCCCGCGATCTTCCGCCGGCTGCAGGACCGGGCGGAGGAGATGGCCGCCGCCGCCTCTCGCGGCTGACACCATCGCAACCGTGCGTTGCCCTGGCGGCGCTGGCTGTGGCAAGCAGCGCCGCATGGTCCCGACACGGCGAGTCATCCTTTCCGCGGCCTCGGCCGCCCTTCTGGTCCCGGGCGCTGCGCGCGCGGCGTCACAGAGTTTCGAGGCCTTCCTCGATGGGGTGCGCAGCGAGGCGCGGCGGCAGGGCGTTTCCGCCGCCACGCTGAACCGCGCGCTGACCGGCATCCGCGCCAATGACCGGGTGCTGGAACTGGACCGGCGGCAGCCCGAATTCACCCAGACCTGGGAACAGTATCGCGACGCCCGCCTCTCCCAGACCCGGATCGATGCGGGGCGCCGCGCCTTCGCCGACAACCGCGCGACGCTGGAAGCGGTGCAGGGGCGGTTCAAGGTCTCGCCCCGCGTGGTCGTCGCGATCTGGGGGCTGGAGACGAACTACGGCGGCTTCACCGGCAACTTTAACGTGGTGGAGAGCCTGGCGACGCTGGCCTGGGATGGCCGCCGCGCGACCTATTTCCGCAATGAGCTGATGGCGGCGCTCAAGATCCTCGATGCCGGGCATGTCGCGGCCGACCGCATGCGCGGCAGCTGGGCGGGCGCGATGGGCCATCCCCAGTTCATGCCGAGCAATTTCGATCGCCTGGCCGTGGACATGGATGGCGATGGCCGGCGGGACATCTGGGACAACCGCGCGGATGCGCTGGGCTCCATCGGCAACTACCTGGCCCGTTCCGGCTGGCGGGAGGAGGAGCTGTGGGGGCGGGAGGTGATCCTGCCGCCCGGCTTCAACCCCGAGGAGGCGCGGCGGGAGAACACCAAGCCGCTGCGGGAATGGGTGCGGATGGGCGTGCGGCGGCCGGATGGTTCCTCCCTGCCGGCGCTCGACATGGAAGCGGCGATCATCACGCCGGGGGGCGCGGGCGGGCAGGCCTTCGCCGTCTACCACAACTTCAATGTCATCCGGCGCTACAACCCCTCCAACTTCTACGCCCTCGCCGTGGGCATGCTGTCGGATCGCGTGGCCTGACCATGCGCGGGCTGGCCTTCCTGGCGTTGCTGGCGCTGGCCGGCTGCGCGCGCACGCCGCCCCTGCCGGCCGCGCAGCCCCGCTATGTCGTGGGCGAGCCCTACCAGATCGGCGGCGTCTGGTCCTACCCGCGCGAGGATTTTTCACTGGTCCAGACGGGCCTTGCGGCCGTCATCGCCGACCAGCGGGTGGGAAGGCGGACGGCCAATGGGGAGATCCATGACCCGACGGCGATGGTCGCGGCGCATCGCACGCTGCAGATGCCGGCGGTGGTGACCGTCACCAACCTGGAGAACGGGTTGCAGACGCAGGTCCGCGTGAACGATCGCGGGCCCGCCAATGCCGGGCGGGTCATCGACCTCTCGCGCCGCGCAGCGGAACTGCTCGGCATCCGCCCCGGCGGCACGGCGCAGGTAAGAGTGGAGGTGGTGGGGGAGCAGAGCCGCGGCCTTTCCGCCGCGCTGCCAAGCACGGAGGGCGCGCAATTGCAGATCGCCGCCGCGCCCGTCGCCTCCGTGCAGCGGGAGGATCTCGCCCCGCCCAGCGGCGCGACACAGGCCGCGAGGGTGCGGGAGGCAAGGCGCCTGCCGGGCGATGGCCGCGCGGGCGTGGCGGAGCAGGCGGCGGTCAGCACGGCGCCGGACCGGCTGCCGGAACGCGTCACGCGCGTCGCGGCCATGCCGGGGCGGCTGTATGTGGAGGGCGCCACCTTCTCCCGCCGCGACATGGCGGACCGCCAGGCGGCGCGGCTCTTCGGGCTGCGGCCGGTGGTGGAGGCGCAGGGCCCGCGCGGACGGCAGACGTTCCGCGTGCGGATGGGCCCCTTCAACTCCGTGGCCGAGGCCGACAGGGCGCTTGAGGGAAGCCTGCGCGCGGGGGTATCGGAGGCTCGCATCCTCGTGGACTAGGACCGCGAGTCGGACAGGAAAGACGCGCCAACCATGCGCCGCCGAGACATCATGGGGGCCGCCGCCGGCCTCGCCACCGGGCTTCACGCGCTGGATGCGGCCGCGCAGCAGCGCCCCGCGGCCCAGCCCGCGCGCCCGCCCCGCCAGCCCGCGCCGCCGCCCTCCACCCCCGCCAACACGCCGCTCGGCCCCGTCGATACCGTGGCGCGTCACGCATTGATCGTCGATTTCGACACCGGCGCGGTGCTGCTGGAGAAGGCGGCGGATGACCGCATGCCGCCGTCCTCCATGTCGAAGCTCATGACGATGTATGTCGTCTTCGACCTGCTGAAGCAGGGTCGCCTCCGGCTCGACCAGCAGCTGCCGGTCAGCGAGCGCGCATGGCGGATGGGCGGGTCCAAGATGTTCGTGCAGATCGGCACGACCGTCAGCGTGGAGAACCTGGCCCGCGGCGTCATCGTGCAGTCCGGCAACGATGCCTGCATCGTGCTGGCGGAGGGCATCAGCGGGTCGGAGACGCAATTCGCGGAGCTGATGAACGAGACGGCGCGGCGCATCGGCCTGCGGTCCAGCACTTTCCGCAACGCGACCGGCTGGCCCGACCCCGAACACCGCATGACCAGCCGCGACCTGGCCACGCTGGCCCGGCGGATCATCACCGACTTCCCGGAATACTACCGCTTCTACAACGAACGCAGCTTCCGCTGGAACGACATCAGCCAGGAGAACCGCAATCCCGCGCTCGGCCGCGTGGCCGGCGCCGACGGCCTCAAGACCGGGCATACGGAGGAGGCGGGCTATGGCCTCACGGCCTCTGCCATGCGCGGCAACCGGCGCCTGATCCTGGTGGTGAACGGCCTCGGCTCCATGCGGCAGCGGGCGGAGGAGAGCGAGCGGCTGTTCGAATGGGCCTTCCGGGAGTTCGAGAATGTCGTCGTCTTCCGCGCCGCCGATACGGTGGAGGAAGTGCCGGTCTATCTGGGTGAGCGCCCCACCGTGCCGCTGGTGGCGGGGCGGGACCTGGTGCTGACCCTGCCGCGGCAGTGGCGCCGGAACCTGCAGGTGCGGGTGCGCTTCGATGCGCCGGTGCCGGCGCCGGTGACCAAGGGGCAGGGGATCGGCACGTTGCTGATTGGCGGGCAGGGGGTGCCGGAGATGACGGTGCCGCTGATCGCCGGCGCCGATGTGGACAAGCTCGGGCTCTTCCCGCGCATCCCGGCGGTGATCGGGCGCTGGTTCGGCAGCTGATGAGGGCTTGAGCCGCGGGCGTTAAGGCGCGACACCGCGCGGCATGATCACGCGCGGCCGATTCATCACCTTCGAGGGCGGCGAGGGCGGGGGGAAGTCCACCCAGGCCCGGCGCCTCGCCGCGAATCTCTGCGCCCGTGGCCTGCCCGTGCTGGTGACTCGGGAGCCCGGCGGCGCGCCGGGGGCGGAGGCGATCCGCCAGGTGCTGCTGGGCGGGCAGGGGCTGGACCCGGTGGCGGAGGCGATGCTGCTCTTCGCCGGGCGCCGCGAACACGCGGTGCAGACGATCCGACCGGCGCTGGAGGCCGGCATCTGGGTGGTCTGCGACCGCTTCGCGGACAGCACCCTGGCCTACCAGGTGCACGGCCTCGGCATGCCCCGCGCCACCTTCGACACGCTGGCGGCCCTGGCGCTGGAGGGGCTGCGGCCGGATCTGACGCTGATCCTCGATGCGCCGGAAGCCATCGGCATGCGGCGCGCCATGGCGCGCGGCGTGGCGGCGGACCGGTATGAACGCCTCGACGCCGCCTTCCATGCGCGGGTGCGGGCGGGCTTCCTGGCGCTGGCGCGCGCCGAGGCCGATCGCTGCGCGGTGGTGGATGCGACGGCGCCGGTGGATGCCGTGACGACCGCGGTCGCGGCGGTGGTCGCGGAACGCCTGCTGCCATGAGTCGCGCCCCCCGCGCGACCAAGGCGGTGGAGGTGGAGGAGGATCCCGACCTTCCCGTCCGCTCCAACCCCGACCTGCTCGGCCACGACCACGCCGCCGCGACGCTGGAGAAAGCCGCGCGGTCCGGCCGCCTGCCGCATGCCTGGATGGCGGCCGGCCCGCCCGGCATCGGCAAGGCGACGCTCGGCTACCGCTTCGCGCGCTGGCTGATGGCGGGGATGGCGGAGCGCGATCCCGTGCCGGGCGCCGCCTCGCTGCACCTGCCGGAGGAGCATCCGACCTTCCGCCGCATCGCCGCCGGCGCCCATGCGGACCTTCGCGCGCTGCGCCCGAACACCGGCGATGGCGGCGTGAAGAAGGTGATCCGCGTGGATGATGCCCGCGCGGCCATCCGCTTCATGGCCATGACGCCGGCCGAGGGCGGCTGGCGCTTCGTGCTCGTGGATGGCGCCGAACTCCTGCAGCCCCAGGCCGCCAATGCCCTGCTGAAGACGCTGGAGGAACCTCCGCCGCGCTCCGTCCTGATGCTGACCACGGCGGCGCCGGACCGGCTGCTGCCGACCATCCTGAGCCGGGTACGGCGCCTCGACCTCTCGCCGCTGCCCGATGCGGCGATGGAGACGCTGCTCCGCCGCCTCCAGCCTGACCTCAACCCGACCGAGCGCGACGCGCTGGCGCGCATCGCGCAGGGGTCCCCCGGCCGTGCGCTGATGCTGGCGGAAGGCGAGGGGCTGGCGATCCAGGCCATGGTGGACGAGGTACTGAACGGCCTGGCCCAGGGCGATCGCCGGCGCTGGCATGCGCTGGCCGACGGCGTCGCGGCGAAGCGGGATGGCAGCAGCTTCGCGACCTTCGTGGCGCTGCTGCGGCAGGCCATCTCCTCGGCCGTGCGGTCCGCCGCGCGCGGCCAGGCGCCGCCGCCCTGGCTGGCTTTGCGTCCGCTTGCCGAGTGGTCGACCCTGTGGGATAGCCTCGGGCGCCTCGCGAGCGAGACGGATGGCTTGAGCCTCGACCGCAAGCAGGCGGTGCTGACGGCGCTGGGCTGGCTGACCCCGAAGCGCTGACGCCGATATCCGGAAGACAGACCGTGACATCAACCAGCTACATCACGACACCGATCTACTACGTCAACGACAAGCCGCATATCGGGCATGCCTACTCCACCCTGGCCGCCGATGTCCTGGCGCGGTGGCGCCGGCTGGAGGGGAAGGAGGTCTTCTTCCTGACCGGCACCGATGAGCATGGCCAGAAGGTGCAGAAGGCGGCCGCCGATGCGGGGATGGACCCGCAGGCCTTCACCGACCAGGTCAGCGGCACCTTCCGCGCCCTGTCGCAGGACATGGGCTATTCCATCACCGACTTCATCCGTACCACCGAGCCCCGCCACAAGCGTGCCTGCCAGGCGCTGTGGGAGAAGCTGGCCGCGAATGGCGAGATCTATCTCGGCCATTACGAGGGCTGGTACGCCGTGCGCGACGAGGCCTTCTACGGCCCGGACGAGCTGACGGAACGCGACGGCGTGAAATACGCGCCCTCCGGCGCGCCGGTGGAATGGGTGAGGGAGCCGAGCTACTTCTTCCGCCTCTCCGCCTGGCAGGACCGGCTGCTGGCCTATTACGACGCCAATCCCGACTTCATCCTGCCCGCGAGCCGCCGCAACGAAGTCATTGCTTTCGTTAAGTCCGGGCTCGGCGACCTCTCGATCTCCCGCACCTCCTTCACCTGGGGCGTGAAGGTGCCGGGGGACGAGGCGCATGTGATGTATGTCTGGCTGGATGCGCTGACCAACTACATCACCGCCGCCGGCTATCCCGATGATCCCGAAGCATTCGGGAAGTGGTGGCCGGCGGAGCTGCATATCGTCGGCAAGGACATCCTGCGCTTCCACGCCATCTACTGGCCGGCCTTCCTGATGGCGGCAGGCCTGCCGGTGCCGAAGCGCGTCTTCGCCCATGGCTGGTGGACGGTCGAAGGGCAGAAGATCAGCAAGAGCCTCGGCAACGCCATCGACCCGCGCGGGCTGGTGGAGGAATTCGGCCTCGACGCCGTGCGCTATTTCCTGCTGCGCGAAGTGCCCTTCGGGCAGGACGGCGATTTCTCGCGCGCTGCCCTGGTGAACCGGCTGAATGGCGAGCTGGCGAATGCGCTGGGCAACCTGGCGAACCGCACGCTGTCGCTGATCCAGCGGAATTGCGGTGGCAAGCTACCTGCGCCAGCGCTGTTCGCGGAGCCCAAGCCCGATCAAGGCGTCTCCGGCCTCGCTGCAACTTGGTGGCAGGATGATTGGGAGTTTTTGAGTGCGGGCGGACACGGCGACGTGCCCACAAACGGCGATCTGCCGGCGTCCGACGCACGGCTGGTCACGCAGGTGGCAGCACTTCTCGACGAACAGAAGTTTGACGTCGCCCTGTCACTGATCTTCGCGACCATTCGGGAAGCCAACGGCTACATCACGCGTCAACAGCCGTGGAAACTGAAGAAGGACGGCTTCGACGACCGAGCGGAGCAGGTGCTGCGGCGCCTCCATGATGTTCTGCGCGCAGTTGCGACCGTCCTGCAGCCCTTCATGCCTGACACCATGGCGAAGCTGCTGACGCAGCTCGGCGTGCCGGAGGAGGCGAGGGGGCTCGACCATCTCGCGACTCCCCTGCCCGCCGGCCTGCCCCTGCCGGCGCCGGAGCCGCTGTTCAAGAAGGTCGAGGCGGCCGCCTGACCATGTATCTGATCGACAGCCATTGCCACCTCGACCATTTCCAGGGCGAGGAGCAGGACCAGGTCGTCGCGCGCGCCCGCGCGGCGGGGGTCGCGGAGATGGTGACCATCGGCACGCGGCTCGGCGCGCAGGCGGCCGCGGTGCGGGACATCGCGACGCGGCATGCCGATGTCTGGGGCACGGTCGGCATCCACCCGCATAATGCCGGCGAGCGTGAGATCCCGACCGTCGAGGAATTGCTGCGGGAGGCCGACCATCCCCGCATCATCGGGCTCGGCGAGTCCGGGCTCGACTACTTCTACGACAAGTCGCCGCGGCCGGTGCAGCAGGAGGGGTTCCGCGCGCATATCGCCGCGGCCCGCGCCTCCGGCCTGCCGCTGGTGATCCATGCCCGCGACGCCGATGCCGACATCGCGGCCATCCTGACGGAGGAGCATGGGGCAGGGGCCTTCCCCTTCCTGCTGCACTGCTTCTCCTCCGGCGTCGACCTGATGCGCACGGCGCTCGGCCTCGGCGGCTACGTCTCCTTCAGCGGGATGCTGACCTTCCCGAAGTCGGATAACATCCGGGAGATGGCGGCGGAGGTGCCGGCCGACCGGCTGCTGGTGGAAACCGACAGCCCCTACCTCGCGCCGGTGCCGATGCGGGGCAAGCGGTGCGAGCCCGCCTATGTCGCGCACACCGCGGCGCGGCTTGCGGAGGTCCGGGGCCTGTCGCTGACCGCGCTCGCCGACCTCACCACCGCCAATTTCCGGCGCCTCTTCCCGCGGGCAGCCGCCTAGTGCTGCGCGTCACGCTGCTGGGCTGCGGGGGTTCCGGCGGCGTGCCGCTGCTGGGCGGCCAGGATGGCCGCGGCGATTGGGGCGCCTGCGACCCCGCCAATCCGTTGAACCGGCGCAGCCGGACCTCCGCCCTGGTGGAGGGCCCGGCGGGCCAGCGGCTGCTGATCGATGCCGGGCCGGATCTGCGGCACCAGCTGCTGGCCGCGGGCCAGGCGCGGCTGGATGCCGTCGCCTTCACCCATTCCCATGCCGACCATGTGCTCGGCATCGACGAGCTGCGGATCGTCAATCGCATCACCGGCAGCGCGATCGATACCTTCGGCAGCTACTCCACGCTGTCGATGCTGAAGGTGCGATTCGACTACGCCTTCCGCCCGCCCACACCCCCCGGCTTCTATCGCCCGGCGCTGACGCCCAAGGCGATAGCCCCGGGGGAGGTGGTGGTGATGGGCGGGTTGCCGGTGCGCGTGTTCCGCCAGGATCACCGGGTGATGGAGACGCTGGGCTTCCGCATCGGCGGCTTCGCCTATTCCACGGATGTGGTGGCGCTGCCGGAGGAAAGCCTCGTGGCGCTGGAAGGCCTCGATACCTGGGTGGTCGGCTGCTTCCAGCGCCGGCCGCATCCGGTCCATGCCCATGTGGACCAGGTGATCGACTGGGTCCGTCGGCTGAAGCCGCGCCGCACCGTGCTGACGCATATGGGCACGGACATGGACCACGCCGCGCTGGCGGCGTCGCTGCCGCCGGGCATCGAGCCCGGGCATGACGGCCTGGTGCTGGATATTCCCTTCGCCGGCTGAGCCGGCGTTCATGACCTGTTCGAGTGGTCCCGGCCGCGCGGCCTGCGCGGCGCGATCCCGGCTGCCGCGTCGCTTGCCCGGCGGCCCGAGGGCGGGCAGCTTTCCCCACATCCACCGGCTTTTCCCCAGGCCGCTTTCTTTCCATAATATATCTTATGCGGCAATTGGATCGGTGGATAAGGGCTGTGGAAACCGCGTGACCGGCTGTCCGCCTGGACCGTTGCGTGTCCGCCTCCCCCTTGCCCCCATGGCCCGCAGGCGCGATGCCCTGCGCGACAGCGCGGAGCGACGAGCATGAGCGACACCCCGAAGGATGCCGGCGCCGAGCTGGCGCGGCTGCTTTCCATCATGGCGAGGCTGCGCGCGCCGGATGGCTGCCCCTGGGACCGGGAGCAGGATTTCGCGACCATCGCTCCCTACACCATCGAGGAAGCCTATGAGGTCGCGGACGCCATCGCCCGCGGCCCTGACTTTCCCCAGTTGATGGATGAGCTGGGCGATCTGCTGTTCCAGGTCGTCTATCACGCGCAGATGGCCTCCGAGGCCGGCCAGTTCGGCTTTCCGGAGGTTGCGAGGGCGATCGCGGACAAGATGATCCGCCGCCATCCCCATGTCTTCGGAGAGGCCGCGGCGCGCGACGTGGCGGCGCAGAACAGTGCCTGGGAGGTCCAGAAAGCCGCGGAGCGGGCGGCGCGCGCGGAAACCGGAACCCTCGCCGGGGTGCCGACCACCCTGCCCGCCCTGACCCGCGGCCTGAAGCTGGCCCGCCGGGCCGCCCGTGTCGGCTTCGACTGGCCGGATCCCGGCGCGGTGCTGGACAAGCTGGAGGAGGAAGCGGCGGAGCTTCGCGCCGAGCTCCCGGCCATGGACCGGGCCCGCCAGGCGGATGAGGTCGGCGACCTCTTCTTCGTGCTGGTGAACCTGGCGCGGAAGCTGGACCTGGATCCCGAGACCTGCCTGCGGGACGCGAATGCCAAGTTCGAGCGCCGCTTCAACGCGGTGGAAAAGGTCCTGGCGTCGGAGGGCAAGGCGCCCGCCGATGCGGGGCTGGAGGCGATGGAAGCGGCCTGGCAGCGGGTCAAGGCGCAGGAACGCGGCCAGGCGTGATCCCGGGTTTGTAAATCGGATTTACAACAAGGATACTTCGCGCCCCGCGATGTAGTAGCGCTACTTCAGGATCGTGTAGCGCTACGCGACAGCCGAAAATCCGGCGCCTGGACCGCTGGCACAGACGGTGAACATCGGCGCTTCACGCGATCCCCTGCGCCGTCCTGGGCGTTGCCGCGCCGAGGGCCGCCAGGGCGACAGCCTCCGGCGCCCGCGCCGTGGCGATGTAGGCTTCCAGCAGCGCCTCGAGCGGGCGTTCCACCTGGCTGGCCAGCAGGGCGGCCATGGCGGCGCGGGTCGCGGGCCGCTGGTCCCGGTTCAGCAGCGCCGTCGCATCCCGCAGCAGCGCCGCCCGCGGCGCCCGTTCCATGACCGTCGCGGGATGCGCGATCAGGTGCCGGGCGACGCTGACCGGGTCGAGATCGCCGGCGGTCTGCATGACCATCGCGAAATCCTCGCCCAGGGAGGGCGAGATCGCCGCCAGCCCCTGGCGGAGGCGCTCCCGCAGCGGGTCCTCCCCCGGCACCCGACCGCGATCCCGCATCAGCAGCTGCGCCGCCAGGGCAAGGCGCTTGCGCACCACCGGCCCCCGTGCGGCGAGGAGCAGGACCGCGCGCTCCGTCTCCGTCAGCGGGGCGATGATCCGGGCGAAGTCGGCGTCGCATTCCGTGCGAAGCTGCAATTCACGCTGGAGAGCGGCGTCCCAGGCCATGGAAGCGGCCTCCGCCCTCACCTGCCACAAGGCCGCCCGAAGCGCCGTGTCCGGCAGGGCATCGGGCGCTGGCGCGGCCGCCGCGGCTTCCTTGCGGGGCTGCATGGCGGCCCGCCGCGCTGCCTTGCGCGCCTTCAGGATGTCCTGGAACAGGACCAGGTGCCACCAGAACCCGGCCATCGGCACCATGGAGGCGAGGGCCATCTGGACCGGCAGGGGCCACATCTCCAGCGCGTCGATGGCCAGCCACCAGGCCAGTGCCGCGAGGGTGACGCCGAGCCAGTAGGAAGCGATCCGCAGCGTGAGAGGCATGGCCGTATCCGATCCGAGGCGTGTCGATACGGTCAAACAGTATTAATTTTTATCACTCACGCAAGCGTTATGTGTGGATGGATGCGTTATCCACAGGTCGGCGAAGGGCTCGTGCACGGATAAGGCGAGTTCGCGGCGTTCCGCGCTCCCGGCTGTGGCGATCGGCTGGTGATGCGCGGCGCGGACCAAGGCGCCGCGCTCGCGGGCATCAATCGAACACCAGGTTGGTGGCGGTGAGCGCCGGGGTGCCGGTCAGCTGCGCCAGGGTGATGACCCCTGCCCCGTCGTCGTAGCTCAGCACGCCCGTCCCGGCGTCGTAGGTGACCGTGGTGGCGTCCGCACCCGCGAACTCCAGGCTGATCCGGTCCTGGGTCGGGTCGAAATCCAGGATCGTCACCGACGTCGTCGATGCCTGGCCGAAGACGAAGAGGTCCGCGCCGTCCCCGCCCCGGACATTGTCGAGCGCCTTCATGACGAGGGTGTCCTCCCCGGCCCCGCCATCCAGGCTGTCCGCCCCGCCCCAGGCGTAGAGGATGTCGTCATCCTCTCCGCCCAGCAGCGTGTCCGTCCCCGCGCTGGCGTAGAGGAGGTCGTTGCCGGCGCCGCCCTCGATCAGGCCGCCATCCGCGTCGATCGGATCGCACCCGCACGCCCCGTTGAGATCGAGCGTATCGTCCCCGGCGCCGCCCAGCAGCGTGTCCTCGCCCCGGCCGCCCCAGAGTTCGTCATCACCCTCCCCGCCCTCGACATGGTCGTCGCCGTCCAGGGCCTCGACATAATCGTCGTCGTCGCCGCCCAGCAGCGTGTCGGCGCCGTCGCTGCCGTAGATCTCGTCATCGCCGGCGCCACCATCCGCGTGGCCGCCATCGGCATCCTCGCTGTCATCGTCGGGATTGAGGTCCAGCAGGTCATGGCCCGCACCGCCAATCAGTGTATCGGCGCCGTCGCCGCCATAGAGCTCGTCATCGCCCTCCCCGCCATCGAGGCTGTCGTCGCCATCCAGGGCATCAAGAGAGTCATGGCCCTCCCCGCCCAGCAGCGTGTCGGCGCCGTCGCTGCCGTAGATCTCGTCATCACCGGCGCCACCATCGGCATGGCCGCCATCCGCATCCTCGGTGTCCTCATCGGGATTGAGGTCGAGCAGGTCATGGCCCGCGCCACCCAGCAGCGTATCGGCGCCGTCACCGCCATAGATCTCGTCGTCGCCTTCGCCGCCATCGACGCTGTCGTCGCCGTCCAGGGCCTCGACGTAATCGTCGTCGTCGCCGCCCAGCAGCGTGTCGGCGCCGTCACTGCCGTAGATCTCGTCATCACCGGCGCCACCATCGGCATGGCCGCCATCCGCATCCTCGGTGTCCCCGTCGGGATTGAGGTCGAGCAGGTCATCGCCCGTGCCGCCCAGCAGCGTATCGGCGCCGTCACCGCCATAGATCTCATCGCGCCCCTCCCCGCCCTCGATGCTGTCGGCCCCGTCGCCGCCCTGGATGAGGTCATTGCCGTCGCCGCCCTCGATGACGTCGTCGCCGGCTTCACCGAACATCCGGTCCCGGCCCTCGCCGCCCGAGAGGCTGTCATCGCCCTCGCCAGCCAGCAGAAGGTCGCCACCCCCGCCACCATCCAGCGTATCCGCGCCGGCCTGGCCGAACAGCCGGTCGAAGCCGTCGAGGCCGAGGATCTGGTCATCGCCGCCCCCGCCGAGCAGAAGGTCGTCGCCGGCATCCCCGGCCTGCTCCGCGATCATCGCAGCGATGGCCAGGGGGAGGTCTTCGATCAGCTCCGCCAGCAGGCCGGGAATGTCGAGATCGTCCAGGTCGATATCGCCCGGATCGAAGTCCCCGAGGTCGATGTCGCCGAGATCGATGTCGCCGAGGTCGAGGTCGAGTCCGTCCAGCAGCGACGCCAGGTCTTCGGCATCCAGGCCGAAGGGAGCCAGCGCAGTGCCCAGCAGCCCGATCAGGTCGAGGTCCGCGGCGAGCGAGCCGAAGATCGTCTCCAGCCGATCGACCACCGCATCCGCCAGCCCTTCCGCATCGATCTCCTCCAGGTCGCCCACCAGCAGGTCGTCGCCATCTCCCCCCGAGAGGGTGTCGTCCCCGCCGGCGCCCACGAGGGAATCCAGCCCGGCATCGCCGGTCACCTTGTCGTCGCCGTCGCCGCCCGCCAGCGCATCGTCATCCGCCCCGCCGCGGATGGTGTCCGCGCCTCCGCCGCCCAGCGCCACGTCGTAGCCCGCGCCGCCGAGGAGCAGGTCGTCGCCATCCGGCGCCGGCTCGAAGCTGAAGTCGGGCAGGATGGAGGCCAGGAGCGTGCCGACCATGTTGTCGATGCCGAAGTCGCCGAGCATCAGATCATCCCCGGCGCCGCCCGAGATCGTGTCGTCGCCGACCTCCCCCAGCATCACGTCGAGGCCGCTGCCGCCGGCCAGGCTGTCATCCGCGGCGCCCGCCAGCAGCACGTCGTCGCCCGCCCCACCGAGCAGCGTATCCTCGCCCCCCGAAGCCAGGATGATGTCGCTTCCCCCGCCGCCATCCAGCAGGTCGGCGCCCCGCGGCGGCTGCGATGGCAGGGGGAGCGTGGGCAGGAACCGGCCGACGAGATCGGCGAGGGCGCGGTCCACGACCTCCCCCAGCAGGTCGCCCAGCAGGATGTCGCCTTCCGCGCCGCCCCGGATCGTGTCGTTGCCGCCGAGGCCGATCAGCAGGTCGGTGCCGGACCCGCCCTCGACCAAATCGTCCCCGCCCTCATCGGCGAGGCCGTCGGCCACGATGAGGTCGATGCCGCTGCCGCCCCGCAGCGTGTCCCCGGCGGAGCCGCCGAGGATGATGTCGTTGCCCGAGCCGCCATCGACCAGGTTCGCGCCCTCGATGGTGGAGGCATCGGGATCGTCGAGCCACACCGGGGCGCCCCGGGCGACGAGAAGCGCGTCGCCGACCAGCCCGAGGGCGCCGGCGACAACCACGTCATCGCCCCCGCCGCCCAGGACAGTATCCGCGCCCGCGCCTGCCCAGATCAGATCATCGCCGCTGCTCCCGTCCAGCCGGTCATCGCCGCCCTCGCCCATCAGCTGGTCGTCGCCGGCCGCCCCCAGCGCGGTGTCGGCGCCATCGCCGGCCAGGACCGTATCGGCACCGGAGGCCCCGGCCAGGCTGTCCGCGCCGCGCCCGCCTTCGGCCAGGTCATCACCGGCATTGCCGGAGAGCGTGTCGGCCAGGTCGCCGCCCGTCAGCGTGTCGTCGCCGGAACCGCCAAGGAAGGCCACGGATTGCGCCAGGCCGGCGGCGCTCGCCTGATCGTCGTCGCGGCCGAAGGCGAAGGCCTCCACCCCCACATAGGTGTCGCCCGCCGCCTCCCCCTGGTGGACGCCGCCCGCGAGGTCCAGCAGGACAGCGGCGGCGCCGAACACCACGAGGTCCCGATCGGGTCCACCCAGGAACAGATCGGCGCCCGCGCCGCCGATCAGGGTGTCGTCACCCTCCAGCCCCTCCATCGTATCGGCGCCGGCCGTGCCCCTGAGCGTGTCGCCAATCGACGTCCCGACGCGCAGCGCCATGGCACACCGTTCCCTTCCCGATCTTGCCGATACAGGAACGTGCGATTGCGCCGGCGTCAACAACCATCAACTGGTGGGCGCGCCTTCCCCGGCGCGGACGACGCGCTTCTCCGGCAGGGGGATCCAGTCGGATTCGCCCGGCACCGGGGCGTTGAAGCGGTCCCGCGCCCAATCCTGCTTCGCCTGCTCGATCCGGTCGCGGGAGGAGGAGACGAAGTTCCAGTAGAGGAAGCGCGGCCCATCCATGGTCGCGCCGCCCAGCAGCAGCAGCCGGGCGCCCTGCGGGCCGGCCTTCAGCACCATGCGGTCGCCCGGGCGGAAGACGAGCATCCGGCCGGAGTCGAAGACCTGGCCGGCGACATCGACGCTGCCGTTCATCACATAGGCCGCGCGTTCCTCGTGATGGTCGGGCATGGGCACGACCGCACCGGGCGCCAGGGCGGCATCCGCATAGAACAGGTCGGACAGGACGGAGACCGGCGCGCTCATGCCCCAGCCCGTGCCGGCGATGAGGCGGAGCTTCGCGCCCCCCTCCTCCGACACCGGCAGGCTGGCCGCGCCGTGGTGGCGGAAGGCCGGCGCGGCTTCCTCATGCGCCTTGGGCAGCGCGACCCAGGACTGGATGCCGGCCAGCTTGTGCGGCGCTGCGCGGCGGGCGGCGGCGGTGCGTTCGGAATGCACGATCCCCTGCCCCGCCGTCATCCAGTTCACGTCGCCGGGCGCGATGGGCTGTTCGGTGCCCAGGCTGTCCCGGTGCATGATCTCGCCCTCGAAGAGGTAGGTCACGGTGGAGAGGCCGATATGCGGGTGCGGCCGCACATCGATGCCGCTGCCCGTCAGGAACTCGCCCGGGCCCATCTGGTCGAAGAAGATGAAGGGCCCGACCATCTGGCGTTCCCTGGCCGGCAGCGCGCGCCGGACCTCGAACCCGCCGATGTCATGGGTGCGCGGCAGCAGGACGGTCTCGAGACCCGGCGGCAGCGGGTCGGTGGGGTCGGTGGTGACGGACATGGCGCTCTCTCCTCGGCTTCGGGGGAGAGCATGGCGATGCGGGCCGCGCGGCGCGAATCACGCCGGCGGATAAGCGATATCCACCACCTCGATCTCCTCCGCACCCGCGGGGGTGCGAAGCTTGCGCGTATCGCCGACCTTGGCGCCGAGCAGCGCGCGGGCCACCGGCGCGACCCAGGAGATGCGGCCCTGGGCGCTGTCGGCCTCATCCACGCCGACGATGGTGATGGTCACCTCCGCATCGTCGGAGGCGCGGGCATAGGTGACGGTGGCGCCGAAGAAGACCTGGTCCCGCCGCGCCTGCGCCGCCGGGTCCACCACCTGCACCCGCTCCAGCCGCTTGCGCAGGAAGCGGACGCGGCCATCGATCTGGCGGAGGCGGCGCTTGCCGTACTGGTAGTCCGCATTCTCGCTGCGATCGCCAAGGCCCGCGGCCCAGGAGACGACCTCCACGACCTTCGGCCGCTCCTCTTCCCAGAGCTTCCGCAACTCCTCCCGCAGCGCCGCGGCGCCGGCGGGGGTCATGTAGAAGGGCGTGCCGGGAGGCAGACCGGGCGGGCCTTCCTCCTCGTCCTCGTCGTCCTCGGCCAAGTCAGTCCTCGCCGAAGAGCGCCGCGCGGGCTTCGTCCCAGGAGGCGCGGTCCGGCGCGCAGATCAGCCCGCCGGTGACGTGGTGGCTCGCCTCATAGGCGCTGCCATCGAAGCGGGCGGCATGGCCGCCGGCCTCCCGGTGGATCAGCCAGCCCGGCGCATGGTCCCAGGGCATCAGCTTGTTGTAGACCAGCAGATGGGCGTGGCCGCCGGCGGCCAGGCGGTATTCATGCGCGGCACAACGGTAGTTCAGCGTGCCGGCCAGGCGCGGCAGGCGCGGCACCACACGGGCCTTGAGATCGGGCGCCATGAAGCCCCAGGACACGGCGGCGACCATCCGGTTCACCGGCACCGGCGCCGCGACGGACAGCGCGCCGAGCCGCGTGCCCGCGCCATCCTCCACCCAGGCGCCCTCGCCCCGCACCGCGAGGCAGGTGTCGTCGCCGAGCGGGTCGTGGATCCAGCCCGCCACGACCTCCCCCTTCACGAAGGCGGCGGCCATGCAGCCGAAGAGCGGCACGCCGGCGGCGAAATTGGCGGTGCCATCGACGGGATCGACGACGAAGGCGAGGTCGGCGTCGCGCAGCCTGCCGAGCAGACTGGCATCGGCGGCCGTCCCCTCCTCCCCCACCACGACGCAGCCAGGGAAGAGGCGGGTCAGCCCGGCCTCGATCACGCGCTCGGCGGCCTCATCGGCCTCCGTCACCAGGTCGAGCGGGCCCGACTTGGTGCGGACCGCGTCGGGGGCGAGCTTGCGGAAGCGGGGCATGATCTCGGCGCGGGAGGCGTCGCGGAGCAGCGCCGCGACGGCGCTGGCCGTCTTCGCATCGAAGCGCATGTCAGTGCCCCCGCTGGTCGAATCGCGCGCGATCGGCGGGAGAGAGGCGGACGCGGAGCGTGATCGCCTCCTCCCCATCCTGCCGCGACAGAACCTCGCCATGCTCGTGCAGCCAGGCGAGGCTGGCGCCATCGGCGGGGGAGATGGCGTAGTCCACCACCTCCATCCCCGCCGCCATGCGCTCGTCCAGCGCGGCGCGGAGCTGTTCCAGCCCATCGCCCGTCAGGGCAGAGACCGCGATGGCGCCCGGGATCTCCGGCACGGCGTCCACCCCGCCCATCAGGTCGGCCTTGTTCAGCACTTCCACGACGCGGGAGGGCCAGGCCTCGTCCATGGTGGGGTGCTCCCCCTCCGCCATCTCCGTCAGCACGGCCAGGACATCGGCGCGCTGCGCGGCGGTCTCGGGATGCGCGGCGTCGCGGACATGCAGTATGATGTCGGCGGCCGCCACCTCCTCCAGCGTCGCGCGGAAGGCCTCCACCAGCTGGGTCGGCAGGTCGGAGATGAAGCCCACGGTGTCGGAGAGGATGACGGTGCGGCCCGAGGGCAGCTTGATGGCCCGCATCGTGGGGTCGAGCGTCGCGAAGAGCTGGTCCTGCGCATAGACGCCGGCGCCCGTCAGCGCGTTGAACAGCGTGGACTTGCCGGCATTGGTGTAGCCGACCAGGGCGACGACGGGATAGGGCACGCGGGACCGCGCGTTGCGGTGCAGGCCGCGGGTGCGGCGCACCTGCTCCAGCTCCTTCTTCAGGCGCACGATGCGTTCGTCGATCAGGCGGCGGTCGATCTCGATCTGGCTTTCGCCGGGACCGCCGAGGAAGCCGAAGCCGCCGCGCTGCCGTTCCAGGTGGGTCCAGGACCGCACCAGGCGCGTGCGCTGGTACGACAGGTGCGCGAGTTCCACCTGCAGCGCGCCTTCCTTGGTCGCCGCCCGCTCGCCGAAGATCTCCAGGATCAGGCCCGTGCGGTCGATGACCTTGGTTTCCCAGGCGCGTTCCAGGTTGCGCTGCTGCACGGGCGACAGCGCCGCATCGACGATGACGACGGTGACGCCATGGCGCTCGCAGGCCTCCTTCACCGTCGCGACCTGGCCTTCGCCGAGCAGCGTGGAAGGGCGCGCCGCGCGCAGCGGCAGCACGGCGGAATGGACGATGGTCAGGCCGATGGAGGCGGCAAGGCCCACGGCCTCCGCCAGCTTGGCATCGGCGGCGCGGCTGGCATCGCCACGCCCGAACCGTTCGAACGGAAGAATGACGGCGGCCCGGGTCGGGCCGCCATGCGTATCGACACCACCGGGGGCGCCTTGCGGCGTCCCCGAGGGCTGGCCCGCGGGCCTAGTCGCGCGATCCGACAGGATTCACCTCTCGTCCCAGGGTCAGGCGGCCTTCACGAGACGGCGCGGCAGGCGCGCCTTCCGGGGCCGCGGCGCCGGCGCCAGCCGCCGTCGCATCGAACAGCATGATCGGCGCGCCCGGCATCACGGTGGAGATGGCGTGCTTGTAGACCAGCTGCGTGTGTCCGTCCCGGCGCAGCAGGACGGAAAAGTTGTCGAACCACGTGATGATTCCCTGCAGCTTGACGCCGTTGACCAGGAAGATCGTCACGGGGGTCTTCGATTTGCGAACGTGATTCAGGAACACGTCCTGCACGTTCTGGGACTTCTCGGCGGCCACGGAGGGTCGGTCCTTCTTGTTGTTGGCCTGGGCAGCACGAGGCCACCGGCAGAGCCTGGGGAGGACCCCTAGTTTCCCCCAGCGGCAGGCCCGATGGCAAGCCGCGAGAGTGCAGCGGCCAGCGCATGGCCGTCATCGAATTGTTCGTCGGGCGAAGCGGCCGTGACGCCGCCGTCATGTCCGGCCCGGCCCAGCAGCACCGCCCGGCATCCTGCGGCGCGTGCGGCCTGCATGTCGAGCACCGTGTCCCCGATATACCAGACATGGGGACCCGGCTCGACGCCGCAATCCCTGAGCGCCAGCAGGAGCGGCGCCGCGGCAGGCTTGTCGGCCTCCGCATCCCCCGCGCCGACCAGGGCTGCAAAGAAGGGCGCCCAGCCGAGATGCGCGGCTTCCGACCGCAACAGCGGCCCCTGCTTGTTGGAGACGACGCCCTGCGGGCCGAGCGCGGCCGCGGCGCGGATCGCCGCCTCCGCGCCCGGCATGGGGCTCAGCACCTCGAGGTGGCAGGCGCGGACGGCGGCGTAGAAGATGTCCCGCGCCCTCTCCCACTCCGCCCCGAACATGCCGGGGAAGGTGTCCCGCAGGGATCCCCGGACGCGGGCCAGCACCGTCTCCCGGTCCCATTCCGGCATGCCGAACTCGCGGAAGGTGACATTCAGCCCATGTTCGATGGCCGCCCAGCCATCGACCAGCGTGTTGTCCCAATCCCAGAGGATCGCCTGCGGCCGCATCAGGCGGCGTTCTTCACATCGCCCTTCACGTGGCGCGCGAAGATGTCGAAGAGGCGGCGCACCACCGGCCCGACCTTGCCATCGCCGACGGGCCGGCCATCGATCTTGGTGATGGGTTTCACGAAGGAGGTGGCGGAGGTGATGAAGGCCTCCCTCGCCCGCTTCACGTCCTCCACGGAAAACTCGCGCTGGTCATAGGGCAGGCCGAGCAGGTCGAGTTCCTTCATCAGCGCGGCGCGCGTGCAGCCGGGCAGGATGACGTGGTCGAGGTGCCGGGTGCGGATGGCGCCATGCTCATCCACGATCCAGAAGGTGGTGGCGGCGCCCTCCGTCACCATGCCCGTCGCCTCGTCGAACAGGATGGCCTCGATCGCGCCCTGTTCGCGGGCGGCCTGGCGGGCCAGGCAGTTGGGCAGCAGGTTCACCGACTTGATGTCGCGCCGCGCCCAGCGAAGGTCCGGCAGGGTGATGGCGCTGGCCTGCCAGCGGTCGATGTCGGTGGGATAGGGCGGGATGCGGCGGATGGTGACCACCAGCGCCGGCGGCACCGGCTTGGCGGGGAAGGCATGGTCGCGGCGGGACACGCCGCGCGTCACCTGCATGTAGAGCAGCCCCTCCGTCACCCGGTTCCGCTGCGCCACTTCGCGCAGCACCATCGACAGCGCCGCGCGCGACATCGGCATGGGCAGCGCGATCTCCCGCAAGGACCGTTCGAGGCGCGCGAGGTGCAGGTCCTCGTCGATGTAGCGGCCCTCATGCAGGTGCACGACCTCGTAGATGCCATCCCCGAACTGGTAGCCGCGATCCTCGATGTTCACCGAGGCCTCCGACTGCGGGAGGTAGCGGCCGTTGACATAGGCGATCTTGGACATCGGGGCTCTCTCAGGAGGCGGCGGGCGCGGGTGGTGCGCGATCCTCGGCATGCACGCCGAGGAATTTCAGCTTCCGGTGCAGCGCGCTGCGCTCCATGCCGACGAAGGAGGCAGTGCGGCTGATGTTGCCGCCGAAGCGCAGCAGCTGGGCTTCCAGGTACTGGCGCTCGAACAGCTCCCGCGCCTCGCGCAGCGGCAGGGTCATGATCTCGCTGGACCGGTCGAGCTTGAGGACCGCGGGCGCGGCCGCGCCGACCTGGGGGGGCAGCATGTCGGGGCGGATCGGGTCCCTCGCCTCCCCCGGCGCCATGATCAGCAGCCAGTCGATGAGGTTGCGCAGCTCTCGCACATTGCCCGGCCATTCATAGGCCTGCATGGCGGCCAGCGCGTCCTCGCTGAGTTCGCGGGGCGCCATGCCGGAGGTTTCGCCGGAGCGCGCCATGAAATGGCGGGCGAGCGCCGGGATATCCTCCCTGCGCTCCCGCAGCGGCGGGATCTTCAGCGGCACGACGGCGAGGCGGTAGTAGAGGTCCTCCCGGAACCGTCCCGCCGCGATCTCCGCCTGCAGGTCGCGGTTGGTCGTGGCGATCACGCGCACATCGACGGTGACGCGCTGCGCGCCGCCCATGCGGACGAAACCCTGTTCCTGCAGGGCGCGGACGATCTTGCCCTGGGTCTCCAGCGGCATGTCCGCCACCTCGTCCAGCAGCAGCGTGCCGCCATGGGCGCGTTCCAGCACGCCGGCGCGGCGCGGCTGCGCGGAGGGATCGGCCCCGGCCTCCACGCCGAACAGCTCCTCCTCGAACCGCGCCGGCGCCAGGGTGGCGCAGTTCAGCGCGACGAAGGGGCCGTCGCTGCGCCGCGACCGGGCGTGCAGCATGCGCGCCGCCACTTCCTTGCCGGCGCCGGCCGGACCCGTGATCAGCACGCGGGAGCCGGTGGGCGCCACCCTTTCCAGCGCACCGCGGAGCTGGGTGACGGGCGCGGAGATCCCGACCAGCTCCGTCTCGCCGCCCGCGCGCAGGCGAAGCTCGCTGTTCTCCCGCTGCAGCCGCGCCGCTTCCAGGGCGCGGGAGACGACGAGCAGCAGGCGGTCGGACTTGAAGGGCTTCTCGATGAAGTCGTAGGCGCCGTTCTGGATGGCCTGGACCGCGGTCTCGATCGTGCCGTGGCCGCTGATCATCACGCAGGGGACTCGCGGTTCCTCCCCATGCAGGGCGGCCAGGATGCCGAGGCCATCGAGGCGGGAGTTCTGCAGCCAGATGTCGAGGATGACGAGCGAAGGACGCCGCGCGCGGAAGGCGGCGATGGCCTGGTCCGAATTGGCGGCCTGGCGGGTCTCGTAGCCCTCGTCGGAGAGGATGCCCTCGATGAGGGCCCGGATGTCCGGCTCGTCGTCGACGATCAGGATCTCATGCGCCATGATCTGTCCGTCCCATAGCCGTACCCATCACCGAGCCCATCGCGGGCCGCTCTCCTTGCGTCGTCGCCGCCGGGGCGGCCGCTTCCTTGGCCGCCAGGGGCAGGATCAGCAGGGCCCGCGCGCCCCCGCCATCCGGCCGGTCCTCCAGGGCCAGGCGGCCGCCATGGTCCTCCATGATCTTCTTGACGATGGCAAGGCCAAGCCCCGTTCCTTTCGCCTTGTGAGTGACATAGGGCTCGGTCAACCGCGCGCGCTCCTCGCCCTTCGGCAGGCCGATCCCGTTGTCGTCCACGATCACGCCGATACCATCATCGAACGAGTCGAGCCTTATCGTGATGGCGCCGCGCTCCCCCTCCTCGCGCGGGGCGGAGGCCACGGCATCGGCGGCGTTCTGCAGCAGGTTGGTCAGCGCCTGGCCGATCAGGCGGCGGTCCATGGGCAGGCGCGGCAGGCCGTCCGGGATCGCGGTGGTGTAGTCGATCTCCGGGTGGGCGGCCTTCTGCAGGACCAGCGCCTCCCGCACCACCTGGCCCAGATCCTCCGGCCGGATCACGGGCTGGGGCATGCGGGCGAAGGCGGAGAACTCGTCCACCATCCGGCCGATATCGCCGACCTGGCGGACGATGGTGTCCGTCAGGCTGCGGAAGGTCTCGGGATCCGACCCGATCTCCTTGAGATACTTGCGCTTCAGGCGCTCCGCCGAAAGCTGGATGGGGGTCAGCGGGTTCTTGATCTCATGCGCGATGCGGCGCGCGACGTCGGCCCAGGCGGCCTTGCGCTGGGCGGACTGAAGCTCCGTGATGTCGTCGAAGGTGAGGACGTAACCCGTGACGCGCCCCGCCTGCGTCTCCGCGCCGATGCGGGCGATGAGGCTGCGGCGGCGGCTGGGCGGGCCGATCGGGATCTCCGCCGTGCGCGGGCGGTCCGGGTGAGCCCGGGCCTCCTGGACGAGCTCGGCGAATTCGGGGGCCACGCGGGCCATGGGCAGGCCGATCCCGGCATCGAGGTCGACGCCCAGCAATTCGCTGGCGCTGCGGTTCGGCAGGTTGATCCGGCCCTCCGCATCCAGCCCGACCACGCCGGCCGAGACACCGGACAGCACGGTTTCCGTGAAGCGGCGGCGTTCGTCGATCTGGCGATAGGCCTCCATCAGCTCGCCGCGCTGGGCGGAAAGCTGGCTGGTCATGCGGTTGAAGGCGCGGCTGAGGCTGGCGAGTTCGTCATCGGCCGTCCCCTCCTCCACCCGCGTCGCCAGATCGCCGGCGCGCACCCGTTCGGCGGCGTTGATGAGGCGGGAGATCGGCCGCGCCATCTGGTTGGCGAAGACCAGGCCGACCAGCACGGCCGCCAGCAGCACCAGCAGGGCGGCGCAGGCGAAGATCAGGGCGAAGGTGACCTGCAGGCTGCCGCGGTTGCGGTCCAGCTGGTCGTAGTCCTGGAAGGCCAATTCGGTGCGGCGCATGTGTTCCAGCACGCCACCATCCAGCGGCCTGCCGATCAGCAGCATCAGCCCCGGCTGGATGTCGAGCGCCGCCAGAGCGCGCACGCGGGCATCGTTCTCCGCCGGCACCACCGCGACATCGCCTTGCCGCACCGTCTCCATCGCCCAGGCCGGGGGCGGTTCGATGACGGAGCCGGGGCTGAAGCCGGCGGCGGCGATGACGCGGCCGAGCGTGGGTTCGAAGATCACGGCCTCCGTCAGGCCGCGGATGCTGGCCTGGGTGGCCAGCAGCCGCTCGAAGGCGGGCTGGTTGTCCGGCAGGAAGACGGCGGCGGCGCGGTTGAGGTCCGCGGCCATGGCGAGCGCATCGACCCTGATCTCGTCCCGGTGCTGGTCGAGCCAGGCGCGGGAGGCGACGAGGGATGCTTCAAGGGTGGAGCGGACCCGGTCGCTGAACCAGGCCTGGATGCCGAGGTTGAAGAAGATGGCGGCAAAGGCGGCGACGATGAGCGCCGGCACCACGGCGACTCCGCCGAACAGCATCACCAGCCGCACATGCAGCCGCGCACCGGCACTGCCGCGGCGCCGTTCCGCCCAGACGCGGACGAGCCGGGTGGCGAGCGACGCCGCCAGCATCAGCAGGACGCCCGCATTGGCCAGCACGACGAAGACGATCTGCCCGGGCCGCGTCGGGCCGAAGGGCGATCCGCCGGCCAGCAGGACGAAGGTGGCAACACCCAGCAGCACGGCCGTGATGGCCAGGCCGAGCGTCATTGCCCGGCCGAAGAAGAAGTCACCAATGCTGCGCCAGCGCGTTGCCATCCTGCCTGCCCGATCCCCGCCACGGGGGTAGCCCGGGCTGTGGCATTTTAGCAACTGTGGTGCGCAAGGCCATGCACGGCCTGGCGAAATCGGCGTCGGCGGGCGCGGGTACCAGGCTAAGGCGGATTTAGGACTTTTAGCCGTTTATGCACCTTTAGTGCGACTCTTCGCGGTGCCGACCACCGGCGCAAGGCTCCGCCGGCGGCGTAGAGAACATAGCTGGAACATTCAGCCTGGCGCCAGCGTTTTCGCGGGTCAGGGCAGCCCGCGCACCACCGGAAGGTCCAGTTCCCGCAGCTTCTTCCGCAGCGTGTTGCGGTTCAGCCCCAGCATCGCCGCGGCCTTGATCTGGTTGCCGCGCGTGGCGCTCAGCGCCAGCTTCAGCAGCGGCCGCTCCACCTCCGCCAGCACGCGGTCATAGAGGTCCCGGATCGGCATGCCGTCCTTGTGGGCCGACATGAAGCCGGCGAGGTGCCGCTCCACCGCCTGTTCCAGAGTCTCGGGCGCGCGGGGGCCTTCCTCGGCGGGGGCGGCGGCCTCCGCGAGTTCGGAGCCGACCGCATCCGCGCCGATCGTCTCCTGCGGGTAGAGCGCCGCCATGCGGCGCATCAGGTTCTCCAGTTCGCGGGCATTGCCCGGCCAGGAATGCTGCTTCAGCCGGTCCATCGCCCCCTGGTCCAGCTGCTTCTGCGGCAGCCCGGCGGCGCGGGCGCGCTCGAGGAAGTGGCGGGCCAGCAGGGGGATGTCCTCCAGCCGCTCCCGCAGCGGGGGCAGGCGGATGGGGACGACGTTCAGGCGGTAGAACAGATCCTCCCTGAACATGCCGCCGCGGATGGCCTGGCGGAGGTCCCGGTGGGTGGCGGCGACGATGCGGACATTGGCCTTGATGGGCTGGCGGCCGCCGACCGTGGTGAACTCGCCTTCCTGGAGGACGCGCAGCAGGCGGGTCTGGGCTTCCGGCGGCATGTCGCCGATCTCGTCCAGGAACAGCGTGCCGCCGGCGGCCTGTTCGAAGCGGCCGACGCCGCGGTTCAGCGCGCCGGTGAAGGCGCCGCGTTCATGGCCGAAGAGCTCTGACTCGATCAGCTCTCGCGGGATGGCCGCCATGTTGATGGCGACGAAGGGCCCGCCGCGGCGGCGGCCGTAATCGTGCAACGCGCGGGCGACCAGTTCCTTGCCGGTGCCCGACTCGCCCGTGATCATCACCGTGAGGTCGGTGGTCGTGAGCCGCGCGACGGTCCGGTAGATCTCCTGCATCGCGGCGCTGCGGCCGACGAGGGGCAGGCGTTCCTCGGGTTCGTCGGAGTCAGGCGTCTCCGTCGTCGTGGGGGCGGAGAGCGCACGGCCGACGACCGCCAGCAATTCCTTCAGATCGAAGGGCTTGGGCAGGTAGTCGAAGGCGCCACGTTGGGTGGCCTTCAGCGCGGTGGAGAAGGTGGATTGCGCCGACATCACCACCACGCGGAGATCCGGCCGCACGCGGCGGATGCGGGGCACCAGGTCCAGCCCGTTCTCATCCGGCATGATGACGTCGGTGATGACCAGGTCGCCCTCCCCATCCTCCACCCAGCGCCAGAGCGTGGCGGCGGAGGAGGTGGCGCGGACGTGGTAGCCGGACCGGCCGAGTGCCTGGGACAGCACCGTCCGGATCGCCCGGTCGTCATCGGCTACCAGGATGGTGCGCGTGGTTGCCGACACGGGCGCGGCGTCAGACATGGAAGGCTCCCATCAGGCTCGGCGGAGGCATCAGGATCGGCTCGCCGCCTGGCGCGAGGCCGGGGGCGGCGCCGGCAGCGACAGGCGGAAGGAAGTGCGGCCCGGGCGGCTGTCGCATTCGATTAGCGATCCCTGGTCCGCCACGAGCTTGGCCACCAAGGCGAGGCCGAGCCCCTGCCCGCCCCGCTTGGTGGTGACGAAGGGCTCGAACAGCGTGGCGCGGATGGCTTCCGGGATGCCCGGGCCATTGTCCCGCACGATCACCTGCAGCGGCAGATGCACCCGCTCCAGGCTGCCCGGCACGGCGATCCGGACGCCATGGTGGTAGGCGGTGGCCAGCAGGATCTCACCGTCCTTGGGATCAACGGCTTCCGCGGCGTTCTTCACCAGGTTCAGCAGGATCTGCACCAGCAGGTCCCGGTTGCCCCAGACCGGCGGCAGGCTGGGGTCATATTCCTGGTGGATCTTGAGGTGCGCGGCGAAGCCGGAAAGGGCGATGCGCCGGACATGGTCCAGCACCTCATGGATGTTGACCGGCGCCTGCTCCACCGGGCGTTCGGAGAACATGTCCATCCGCTCGACCAGGTTCTTGATCCGGTCGGTCTCGTCCTGGATGAGCTGGCAGAGTTCCCGGTCACCCTCATTGGCGCCCTGTTCCAGCAGCTGGGCGGCGCCGCGGATGCCGGAAAGCGGGTTCTTCACCTCATGGGCCAGCATGGCGGCCATGGCGGAGGCGCCGCGGGCGGCGCCCCGGAAATTCAATTGCCGATCAAGCATCTGCGCGGTGGAGCCGTCCTGGAAGGTGAGGACGATGCCCCCCGGGATCTCGGGCAGCGGCGCGGCCTGGGCGGCGACGCCGAAGCGACGCAGGCGGGGGCTTTCCAAGACGAGGTCATGGTCGGAGACGGGGCTGTCATGCGCCCTGACCTGCGCCAGCACGCCGAAGAGCCGATTGTCCGGCGGCAGCAGCTCCCGCAGCGACTGGGCGCGGAGCGAAGCGGCGGAGAGCTGGAAGAAGAGTTCGGCGGCGGGGTTGGCGAAGAGGAAGCGGTCCTCCGCATCCAGCACCACGGCGGCGATGGGCAGCGCGCCGAGGATGGCGGCGGCTTCCGGCGGCAGCGCCGCCGCCGGCGTGGCGCCAGGCAGGCGGAGGGCGCGGGCGGCGCGGGACAGGGCGGTCGCCCTCATGCGGCCATGCGCTCCTCGTCATTGGCGGTGGGGCGGGCGGGCTGCACGCCGCGCTCGATCAGCGGTTCGTAGAAGCGCTGCATCAGGGTCAGCACCGCCTCGACCGTATCGGTGCGGTTCACTTCCGACCGGAACTCAGCCGAGCCCGGCAAACCCTTGGAATACCAGGATACATGCTTCCGCGCGAGCCGCATGCCGGGGTCCCTGCCGTGATGCTCCAGCATCGCCTCGTAATGCGCGAGAAGCGTTGCATATTGTTCGGCGAGGGTGGGTTCCGGCGGCAGGACGCCCGTGGCCAGGTAGTCCGCCACCTGCTTCGGCAGCCAGGGCCGGCCGTAGCAGCCGCGACCGATCATCACGCCATCGGCGTTGGACTGGCGAAGCGCCTCCGCCGCGTGTTCCGGCGTCAGGATGTCGCCATTGACGATGACGGGAAGCCGGGTGGCGGCCTTCACCGTGGCCACGAAGGCCCAGTCCGCGGTGCCGTTGTAGAACATCTGCCGGGTGCGGCCGTGGACCGTCACCAGCCGGATCCCGCATTCCTCCGCGATCCGCGCGAGCTTCGGGGCATTGAGGGAGTTGTGGTCCCAGCCCATGCGCATCTTGAGCGTGACGGGCACGGGCACGGCCTTCACCACGGCTTCCAGGATGCGGGCGGCGCCGATCTCGTCCTTCATCAGGGCGGATCCGGCGGATTGGCCGAGCGCGACCTTCTTCACGGGGCAGCCGAAATTGATGTCCACGATGGCGGCGCCATGGCCGACGACGAGCTTCGCGGCTTCCGCCATCACCGCGGGGTCGCAGCCCGCGAGCTGGACGGAGGAAGGGCCGCCAAAGCCATCAATGTCCTTTGGCACCTCCGCCATCTTCAGGGTGGTCCGGTTCTCCCGGACCATGGCGTTGGAGGCGATCATCTCGCTGACCACGAGGCCGGTGCCCTGGGCGCGCGCGAGGCGCCGGAAGGGCAGGTCCGTGACGCCGGACATGGGGGCGAGGATGACCGGTACCTCGATGACGGCGCCGCCGAGGTCGATGGGGCGCAGCATCGGGCCGGTCCAGCCGCCGGGATGATCGGTGTTCATGCTCATGATTTGGGCAAGGTATCGGGTGATTGACCCTGCGGCAATGCGTGAAGCGCGCGTTCCGGGGTTTCTGCCACAAAATCCAGCAATGGCGATGGCTTGCGGGGTGCGGCTGGGCGGGGCGGCGCGGCTGCGGTAGAGGTTGCGCATGCGATGCGTGGCGCTGCTGATGGCGGCGGGCAGCGGCAGCCGCTTCGGCGCGCCGCTTCCCAAGCAATACTCGATGCTGGCCGGAAGGCCCGTGATCCGCCACGCGGCAGAGGCACTGCTGCGGGAGGGGGGCGTGGATGCGCTGCTGCCGGTCTGCGCGCCCGAGATGATGGCGACGGTGACGGCGGCGCTGGAGGGCCTGCCGTGCCTGGCGCCCGTGGCGGGTGGCGCGACGCGCCAGGCCAGCGTCCAGGCAGGGTTGGAGGCGCTGGCCGCCGATCCGCCGGCGGTGGTGCTGGTGCATGACGCGGCGCGCCCCGTGGTGCCGCCCGGGACGGTGGCGGCGCTGATGAAGGCGCTGGAAAGCCACCCCGGCGCCATCCCCGCGCAGCCCGTGAGCGACACGCTGAAGCGGGGCGAGGCCGGCCTGATCGTCGAGACGGTCCCGCGCGCCGGGCTGTTCCGGGCACAGACGCCCCAGGCCTTCCGCTTCGCGCTGCTGCTGGATGCGCATCGCGGCGCGGCCGCGGAGGCGACGGATGACGCGCAGCTGCTGGAAGCGGCGGGGCTGACGGTGGCGCTGGTGCCGGGCCACGAGTCGAATGTGAAGATCACCTGGCCGGAAGACCTGGCGCGGATGGAGGCGGCGATGAGTGCCACGATGATCCCCCGTATCGGCACCGGCTTCGACGTGCACCGGATCGTGGAAGGCCGGCCGATGGTGCTCTGCGGCGTGGTGGTGCCGGGGCCGCTCGGGCTGGACGGGCATTCGGATGCGGATGTCGGGATCCATGCGCTGTGCGACGCCATCTATGGCGCGCTGGCGGAAGGCGATATCGGGCGGTGGTTCCCGCCCTCCGACAACCAGTACAAGGACGCGGACAGCGCGCGCTTCCTGGTCCACGCCGCGGGGCGGATCGCGGCGCGGGGCGGCGTGCTGGCCAATGCCGACGTCACGCTGATCTGCGAGCGGCCGAAGATCACGCCGCACGCGACGGCGATGCGGGAGCGGCTGGCGGGGCTGCTGGGGGTGCCGGTCGATCGGGTTTCCGTGAAGGCGACGACGACGGAGCGGCTGGGCTTCGCCGGCCGTGGCGAGGGGATCGCGGCGCAGGCGGCGGTGTCGGTGCTCGTGCCGGGCTGAGCCTCACTGGCGCGTGAGCAGGCAGTTCCTTGAATGCTTCGCGAAGTGGTTTGCATTTTGCGAAAATTCGCTGCGCCGCCGAAAAGGCGGGCAGGCGTGGGTCATGGCGGGCGGTGGCGGTTCAGGGCAACTGGCCCAGGCAGATCGCCGTTTTCGGCGAAAAACACTGGTCCAGTCGGCAGGCCAAAAAAAATGGGCCGGTCCTTTCGGACCAGCCCAAGGCAAGGTTGAGGAAGGCTAAGCTGCCAGGGCGGCCAGGCCGCCACATGACATCGGGGGCATTGCAACCCCCGTGCCAGAGCCTTCAGACACGCTCCAGGATCGAGCAGTAATTCGCCACCGCGGCGCCGCCCATGTTGAAGACGCCGGCGCGGTCGGCCTTCGGCAGCTGCATGTCGCCGGCCTGGCCGGTCAGCTGCATGGCGGCGAGCACATGCATGGAGACGCCGGTGGCACCAATGGGGTGGCCCTTGGACTTCAGCCCGCCGGAGGGGTTCACGGGCAGGCGGCCATCCTTGGCGGTCCAGCCCTCCAGCGCCGCGCGCGCCCCCTGCCCTTCCGGCGCCAGGCCCATCGCCTCGTATTCGATGAGCTCGGCGACGGTGAAGCAGTCATGCGTCTCGACGAAGTTAAGGTCGGACAGGCTGAGGTTGGCGTCGGCCAAGGCCTTGCCCCAGGCGGCGCGGGCGCCCTCGAAGCGGATGACGTCGCGCGACGCGATGGGCATCATGTCGGTGGCGTGGACGGCGGCGCGGAAGCGGACGGCCTTCTGCATGGACCGCGCGGTTTCCTCGTCGGTCAGGATCAGGGCGGCGGCGCCGTCGCTGACCAGGCTGCAATCGGTGCGCTTGAGCGGGGGCGCGACGAAGGGGTTCTTTTCCGATTCCGCGCGGCAGAAGGCGAAGCCGAGGTCCTTGCGCATCTGGGCGTAGGGGTTGGCGACGCCGTTCCGGTGATTCTTCGCCGCGATGGCGGCCAGCGCGTCGGACTGGTCGCCATGGCGCTGGAAATAGGCCTCCGCGATGCGGCCGAAGACGCCGGCGAAGCCCGCGGGGATGTCGCCTTCCGTCCGGCGGTGGGAGGCGCTGAGAAGGATCTCGCCCACCTGCGCGCCCGGCGTCGCCGTCATCTTCTCCGCCCCCACCACCAGGGCGAAGCGGCCGCGCTTGGCGGCCAGGAAATCCATGGCGCCATGGATGGCGGCGGTGCCGGTGGCGCAGGCGTTCTCGTAGCGCGTGGTGGGCTTGAAGCGGAGCTCGGGGATGGTCTGCAGCAGGAGGGAGGCGAAGAAATCCTGCTTGGTGAAGCCGCCGTTGAAGACGCCGACGAAGGCGCCGTCGACGTCATCGGCCTCGATGCCCGCATCCTCGATCGCGGCGCGGGCGACGCGGCCGAAGAGGCTTTCGATGTCGGGGTCTTCCAGCTTGCCGAAGGGGGTATGGGCCCAGCCGACGATGCAGGCGGTCATGGCGGTGTCTCCTCGTTGAGGGCCAGTATAACGCCGGTCAGGCGGCGGGGGACCAGGAGGGCTTGCGGCGTTCCTTGAAGCTGGCGATGCCCTCCTTCGCCTCGGGGTCCGCGCTCCGGCGGGCGAAGGCCTGCGCGCCGGCCTCGGCATAGGCTTCCGTCGCCACGGGGCCGAGGGCGGCGAGCAGGGCCTTGGTCTCCGCCAGCGCGCCGGGGGCGCCTTCCAGAATGTCGGCGATGACCCGGGAAAGCTCCGCTTCCAGCGCGGCGGCGTCGGGGAGCACCTGGTGGACGAGGCCGGTGCGGGCGGCCTCGGCGGCGTCCAGCACATGGCCCTGCAGGCAGATGCGCGTCGCCTCGCTGCGGCCCATGCGGCGAACCAGCCAGGGGAGGATCTGGGCGGGGACCAGGCCGCGCCGGACCTCGGGGGCGGAGAAGCGGGCATCGGCGGAGGCCAGCGCGATGTCGGCGGCGGTGACCAGGCCGAGGCCACCCGCAAAGGCGGAGCCCTGGATGGCGGCGATGACGACCTGCGGCAGTTCGGAGATGGCGGCGAAGCGCTGACCGGTGGCGCGGTTGCGGGCCTGCTGGCGGGCGAGCTTCGTCGCGGGGTCCTCCGGCGCGCCGACCTCCGTCAGGTCGAGCCCTGCGCAGAAATGGCCGCCGGCGCCGGTGAGCACCACGACGCGGATGGCGGTATCGGCGCGGAGTTCGGCCAGCAGCTCATCGAGCCGCGCGACCAGCGCCTCGCTCATCGCGTTGCGGCGATGCGGGCGGTTGAGGGTGATGCGCATCACGGGCCCGTCGCGGGTGGCCAGGACGGGGTTCTCGTCAGTCACAGGTCAGTCTCCGTACCGAGGTGGAAGAGGCAGTCGCCGCGGGCCGTCATGCCGGGCCAGCGTTTCACGAGCACGACGCCGTCGCGGGCGAAGTGGATGGGGGTCGGGGCGCGCCAGGGGGTTTCGGTGTGGTGGATCAGGCCGGCGGCCTGGCCCTGCGCGACGGTGTCGCCGGGCTCGGCCAGGGGCTGGAAGACGCCGGGCTCCGGCGCATGGGTGAAGCAGGCGGGATCGGCGGCGTCGAGGATGCGGGTCGGCGGGCGTGGCGGGCCGGCATCCCAGCCGAGGTCGCAGAGCCCGAGATGGCGCAGCGCGCCGGCGACGCCGCGTTCGGCCACCCGGATCGCCTCCGCCCCCGCATGGCCGCCGCCGCCGAGTTCGGTGCCGAGGTGGAGCACGCCGCGCTGGTAGGCGATCTCCGACAGCGTCCGCCCGCCATTGCCGCCGGGCGGCACGAGGTAGGAGAGCGGCGCGCCGAAGGCTTTCAACAGTGCCAGCGCCTGCGCAAACCGCGCCGGGTCGTCGCTGTGGCGGATCAGGGCGGAGGGCGCGTACATCAGCGACGAACCGCCGGAATGCAGGTCCAGCACGGCATCGCAGCGGGGGAGCAGATCCTCCGTGATATGGAAGGCGATCTGCTGGGTGATGCTGCCGAACGTGTCGCCGGGGAAGAGGCGGTTGAGGTTGCCGCCATCGATGGGGCTGGTGCGCAGCCCCGCCCGGGCGGCGGGGAAATTGGCGGCGGGGAGGATGAGGAGGCGGCCCGTCACCTGGCCCGGCTCGACCTCCCGCAGGAGGCGGCCGGCGACGATCTGGCCCTCGTATTCGTCGCCGTGGTTGCCGGCGACGATCATCACGGTGGGGCCGGGCGCGCCCACGATCACGCCGATCGGGATGGGGATGAAGCCATAGGCGCTGGCGTGGGTGGAATGCGGCAGGCGGAGAAAGCCGTGGCGCTTGCCGGGGGCGTCGAGATCGATCTCGCAGGAAAGCGTGCTGCGGCTGGCCATCGGTTTCCCCCGTGAGCACCGCAGGGTCGGGCGGCCGGGCGGTGGGGTCAAGACAGCGAACCGGAGCCGCGGCGAACCGTTGCGGTCGCTGCAGGGTCTGGGGGATGTGCGACGGTGACAGCGGCCCGGTTGCGGCAATGGTGGGCGGATCTCCGCGCCTCCTTCTGGCTTCGGCCAGCGGTGATGACGGCGGTTGCCATCGTGCTGGCCGAGGCGCTGGTGCGGCTGGAGGGCGCGGTGACCCTGCCCGACGGCATCGATGACCTGGTCTATGGCGGCGCCGCGGCGGGGGCGCGGGATGTGCTGGGGGTGCTGGCGAGTGCGACCATCGGGGTCGCCGGGACCACCTTCTCCATCACCGTGGCGGCGCTGACGCTTGCGTCGAACCAGATGGGACCGCGGCTGCTGCGCAATTTCACCAGCGATGCAGGCAACCAGTATGCGCTGGGCGCGCTGGTGGCGACCTTCGCCTTTTCGCTGGTCGCGTTGCGGTCGGTGCATGAGGGGGATGGCGGCGCCTTTGTGCCGCAGCTCGCGGTCTCCGTCGGGTTGCTGATGGGGTTCGGCTGCATCGGCGTGCTGATCTGGTTCCTCCACCATGTCGCGGCCTCCATCAGCGTGGACCGGGTGGTGGCGCTGGTGGCGGCGGAGCTTGACCAGGCGCTGGACAAGGCCTGCGGGGATGGGGCGGAGCAGGAAGCGGCGCCCGGGCCCGCGCCCGATGCCGCGTCGCTGCGCGCGCCAGGCAGCGGGTATCTGCGCGTGCTGGACGATGCGTCCCTGGCGGATTGGGCGGCCCGGTGTGGGGCGGTGCTGCACCTCGAGGTGCGGGCGGGCGGGTTCGTGGTGCCGGGCAGCGTCGTCGGGCGCGTGAGCCCGCCGGAGAGGCGGGACCAGGCGCAGGCGGCGCTGGCGGAGGCGATGGTGCTCGGGCAGTCCCGCAGCGTGGAGCAGGACCTGGAATACGCGGTGCGGCAACTGGTCGAGATCGCGCTGCGCGCGCTGTCACCCGGCATCAACGACCCCTTCACCGCCATCGGCGTGCTGGACCGGCTGGGGGCGACGCTGGCGGGGCTGGCGGGGCGGGCGCTGCCGGATGGCGTCTTCCGGCGAGAGGGCGAGGTCCGTCTGGTGCGGCCGGCGACGGATTACGCGGGCCTCGCCGACGCCATGTTCCACATGCTGCGCCAGGGTGCCGCCGGACAGCCGGCGGTGATGATCCGGATGCTGGAGGTGCTGGTGGCGGTGGCAGCGGTGGAGCCCGATCCGGCGCGGCGGGCGGTGCTGGCGCGCCACGCCCGGCAGGCGGCGACGGCGGCGTTGCGGGAGACGCGGGATGCCGCGGCGCGGCGGGCGATCCGGGATCGCCATGCGGCCATGCTGCGGGGCTGACGCGCACAGGCCTCGCGGCGAACCCTTCGCCCGGCCAGGCCGCGTGGGCGTGTCCGCCAGCCGCAGCCGACAGCGCGTGATGGTCAGCGTGCGACAGCGCGTGATGGTCAGCGTGCGACAGCGCGTGATGGTCAGCGTGCGACAGCGCGTGAGGGTCAGCATGCGACCGGTCTTGGGGAAGGGTCTCTCCAATACAGGCGTCGCCACTTCCGCTGCCGCCTGTAGGCCTGGATCACGACATCGGCAGCGAAGATCAGGCTGGGAAGATGCTGATCCCGGAACAGGCGGGCGGTGTCGGGGATATCCTTGCGGACGGTGAAATGCGTTCCAACGTCGGGTCGGTAGAACCTGCCCGTCGGCCCGTCGATGATCGCGAGGTTCATGGCCTCCGCGTCGATGGTGGGTACCCGGAGGGTGACATCGACGAACACGTAGTCACCCGCCGGCACGATGTGCCCGCCCTTCAACTCGACCTCGATCGGCAGGATATCGATCCCGTCGGGTTGCCACGCGCGCAGGAAGTCCGCCAGCGACCGCGAGCAGATGATCCAGCCCGATCCCCCGAAGAAGGTCGCTTCGCCAAGCTTTGAGGCATCGCTGCAGGACACGCGAAAGCGCGGCACCGGGCGATCCTTGAAGTAGTCGAAGCCCTTGCCGGAACCGAAGAATGTCCAGGCGAAAGGAGGCACACCGGATACCGGGTCGATGACCTACTCATGTCGGGGGTCATTCACCCACTCGATGCCACGCCACGTGTGATTTGAGTTGGCGTCTACAACCCAGTAGCCGCACTGCGTGATGTTCCTCGCGCGCCGAATCTGCGCGAGCCAAGCGCGACCTGGGTCGGTCAGGGAGCGCTGATCGCTCATTTGGCACTCGCCGTCATCACGGTAGCTGCGCCGGCAGCATCCTTCCTGGAGTGCTGGCGGTCCAGGGTCCCCTTGGACCCTGGCGAGGGGGTGAAGGGGGAGCAGAGCTCCCCCTTCGGGCCGCTACACGCCCTCCCGCTGCGATGCCCTTAACGTTCCGAGTTCCGCCCGCAGCAGCGCGATCTCGGCGCGCATGGCGGCGAGCTGTTCGCCGACCGGGTCCTCATCCGCCGTGCCGAGGCCGTAGCCGATGGAGGGGTCCTGGCAGGGTTCCTGGCCGCGGGGCGGGCGGGCGGGGATGCCGACGACGGTGCAGCCGGGCGCGACCGCCGAAACCACCACGGCGTTCGCGCCGACGCGGGCGCCTCGGCCGATGCGGATCGGGCCCAGCACCTGCGCGCCGGCGCCGATCGTCACCTTGTCCTCGATCGTGGGATGCCGCTTGCCGGGCTGGCCGGACAGGCCGCCGAGCGTCACGGAATGGTAGATCAGCACGTCGTCGCCGATCTCCGCCGTCTCCCCGATCACGACGCCCATGCCGTGGTCGATGAAGAGGCGGCGGCCGATGGTGGCGCCGGGATGGATCTCGATGCCCGTCAGGAAGCGGGCGATGTGGGAGGAGAAGCGGGCCAGCCCCTTCAGCCCCGCGCGCCACAGCGCGTGGGACAGGCGGTGCCACAGCACGGCGTGAAGGCCGGCGTAACAGAGCATGGATTCCGCCCATCCCGGCCGGGCGGGGTCGCGTTCGCGGATGGTGCGGGCGAGTTCGACGATCTCGAGCGCCATGGCGACCGCTACTCCAGCCAGGACGGCACGGGCAGGCCGCGCTCGCGCAGGAAAGCCGGGTTGAAGAGCTTGGACTGGTAGCGCGCGGCGCCGTCGCAGAGGATGGTCACCACGGTGTGGCCGGGGCCGAGGTCGCGCGCGACCTTGATGGCGGCGGCGACGTTGAGGCCGGCGCTGCCACCGACCGAGATGCCCTCATGCATCTGCAGGTCGAAGACTTCCGTCAATGCCTCCGCATCGCTGACATTGACGGCGTCGTCGATGAACTCCCGTGCGGCGGCCAGGTTGCCGGGGGCGCGGGCGGCCTGGCCGATGCCCTCGGTGATCGAATTGCCCTCCGCCTTGAACTCGCCGGTGCGGACCCAGGAGGCGAGCGCGCTGCCGCCGGGATCGGCGAGCGTGATGCGGACGCCGGCGTTGCGGGACTTCAGCGCGCGGGCAACGCCGGCCAGCGTGCCGCCGGTGCCGCAGGCGCAGGTGAAGGCATCGACGCGGCCGGCGGTCTGGTCCCAGATCTCCGGGCCTGTCGTGGCTTCGTGGGCGGCGGCGTTGGCCTGATTGTCGAACTGGTTGGCCCAGACGGCCCCCATTTCCTCCGCCAGGCGCTTCGAGACATGGACGTAGTTGCCGGGGTCGCTGAAGGGCTTGGGGGCCACCAGCCGCAGGTCCGCGCCGATCATGCGGAGGTAGTCGAGCTTCTCCTTCGACTGCGTCTCCGGCACCACGATGACGCTGCGCCAGCCCATGGCATTGGCGGCCAGCGCGATGCCGATGCCGGTATTGCCGGCCGTGCCCTCCACGATCGTGCCGGGCTGGCCGGGCACCAGTTGCCCGCGGACGATGGCGTCCTTCAGGATGCCGAGCGCCGCGCGGTCCTTCACGCTGCCGCCGGGATTCATGAATTCCGCCTTGCCCAGGATCTCGCATCCCGTGGCTTCGGAGGCGCGCTTGAGCCGGATCAGGGGCGTGCGGCCGACCGCGCCCCAGAAGCCGTCAGCCACGCCGGATGGAAGCGCGCCCCCGTCCATGTCCTGTTCCCCCTGCCCTACTTCACATCCACCCAACGCAGATAGGGGCGGTCCGCCTTCCAGCCCTGCGGGAAGAGCGACTTCGCCTGTTCGTCGCTGATCGAGGGCGGGATGATCGCCTTGCCACCGGGGCGCCAGTTCACGGGGGTCGCGACCTTCGCACGGTCCGTCAGCTGGAGGCTGTCGATCACGCGGATGATCTCGTCGAAGTTCCGGCCCGTGCTGGGCGGATAGACCATGAAGAGCCGCACCTTCTTGGCCGGGTCGATGACGAAGACGGTGCGCACCGTGATGGAGGGATCGGCATCCGGATGCACCATGCCGTAGAGGCCGGCGACATGCTTGTCCGGGTCGGCGATCATCGGGAAGTTGACCGCCGTGCCCTGCGTCTCCGCGATGTCGGCGTCCCAGCCGGCGTGGCGGTCCAGCGTATCGACGGACAGGCCGATGACCTTCACGCCGCGGGCGTCGAATTCCGGCTTGAGGCGAGCGGTCTCCCCCAGTTCGGTGGTGCAGACGGGGGTGAAGTCCTTGGGGTGGCTGAACAGCACGCCCCATGACGTGCCGAGCCATTCATGGAAGCGGATGCGGCCCTCGGTGGTATCGGCCTCGAAATCCGGGGCCACCTGGCCGAGCTGGATGGTCATGGCTTGCGTCTCCTGCGCGGGCAGTGGCCCGCCTTTGGGCAGGATAAGGGCATTGCGGGCGGCGGTTCCAACAGGGGGTTGGGGCCGGTTCCGGCTGCGCGCGGGATCGTGCATGCTTCCCGCGCATGGCCGCGCCGCTTGCGTTCCACAGGCGCGCCGCAGAGGAGATGATGATGGCAGCCGATGCCGCCGACGGGGCAGGAATTTTTATCGAGCAGAATGTGGTCTGGCTCTACACGGAGAACCTGGACCGCCTCGCCGCCTTCTACCGCGACGTGATCGGGCTGAAGCAGGTGCTGGACCAGGGCATCTGCCGGGTGTTCCAGGTGAGCCCGACGGGCTTCCTCGGCGTCTGCAACAAGCCCGGCCGGCCGCTCGGCACCAAGGGGATGGTGTTCACCTTCCTCGTGGAGGATGTCGAGAAGGCTTACGAACACTACAAGGCGCGCGGCATCGAGTTCGACGGCCCGCCGCATGTCTCGGGCGGGAAGACCGTCTATTCCTGCTTCTTCCGCGATCCCGAGGGCTACCTGCTGGAGTTCCAGGAATTCAACGACCCGCGCTGGCCCTATCCGGAAGGCCGCGGGCCTCGGCGGGGCTGAGCGGCATGGAACTGGATGCAGGGCTGGCGGAGCGGCTGGCGGGGATCGCGCTGGGCCATGTGAGCCAGGAATGGCCGCAGAAGCTGGACCATGTGCTGACGGGGCCCGCGGACCTGGTCGCGCCTTCCATCCTGCATCCGGTGTTCCATGGCAGCTTCGACTGGCATTCCTGCGTGCATGCGCATTGGATGCTGGCGCGGCTGCTGCGGCGCTTTCCCGCAATGCCGAGCGCGCCCGCCATCAGGGCGCGCTTCGACGCGGCCTTCACGGAGGCGGGGGTGGCGGCGGAATGCGCCTACCTTGCCCGGCCCGCCTCGCGGGGCTTCGAGCGGCCCTATGGCTGGGCCTGGCTGCTGAAGCTGCAGGCGGAGCTGGACGCGCTGCCCAACCCCGTCTGGGGCGCGCGGCTGGCGCCACTCGCGGACATCTTCGCGGCGCGGTTCCGCAGCCATCTGCCGATGGCGGACTACCCCTCCCGCGCCGGGATGCACACCAATACCGCCTTCGCGCTGACGCTGGCCGCGGATTGGGCGGAGGCGCAGGACCCGGCGCTGCTGGCGCTGATGCGGGAGACGGCGTGGCGCTGGCATGAGGGCGACCGCGACGCGCAGGCCTGGGAGCCCTCCGGCGAGGATTTCCTCTCGCCCACGCTGATGGAGGCGGCGTGCCTGGCGCGGCTGCTGCCGCGGGACCGCTTCGCGCCCTGGTTCGACCGCTTCCTGCCCTGGATCGGCGCGCGGAAGCCGGAGGCGCTGTTCACGCCGGCACGGGTGTCCGACCGCACGGATGGGCGGATCGCGCATCTGGATGGGCTGAACCTGTCCCGCGCCTGGTGCTGGCGGCGGCTGGCGGGGACGCTGGCGGGGCCGGACATGCGCCGCGCGGTGATGGAGGAGAGCGCGGCAGCGCATCTGGCGGCGTCCATGCCGCATCTCGATGACCACTATATGGGCGGGCACTGGCTCGCCAGCTTTGCGTTGCTGGCGCTGGATGAGGTGGGGGGAACCACGGCATGAGCGAGCGCTTCCGCATCCTCTTCGTCATCTATCCCGGGATGACGCAGCTGGACTTCACCGGGCCGCAGCAATTCCTCAGCCGCCTGCCGGGCGGCGAGGTGCTGGTCGCGAGCCCTGCGGGCGGGGCGGTGCCGGCGGATGGCCTCGTCTTCGGCGACACGCTGCCCATCGCCTCGGTCGATCGCTGCGACCTGATCTGCATCCCGGGTGGCGGCGGGGCGACGGTGGTGGCGCAGGACCAGGATTTCCTCGCGGAGGTCCGGCGGCTGGCGGCGGGCGCGCGCTACGTCACTTCCGTCTGTACCGGCGCCTTCGTGCTGGGGGCGGCGGGGCTGCTGAAGGGCCGGCGCGCCACCACCCATTGGGCCTGGCATGACCTGCTGCCGCTGTTCGGCGCCATCCCGGAGCCAGCGCGCGTCGTACGGGACGGCAACCTCATCACCGGGGGCGGCGTGACGGCGGGGATCGACTTCGCGCTGACGGTGCTGGCGGAGATCGCGGGGGAGGAGGTGGCGCAGGCGGTGCAGCTCGGCCTGGAATACGCGCCGGCGCCGCCCTTCGATGCCGGGACGGCGGCGACCGCGCCGGCTGCGGTGCTGGCACGGGTGCAGGCGGCGAATGCGCGGATGGCGCCGAAGCGGCGGGCGGAAGCGGAGGCCGCCGCCGCCCGGCTGGGGTAGCCCTGCCGGCTTGAACGCCGGTGCGCGGCGCTACCAGATGACCAGGAAGGCCGGCGCTTCCCGGAACTGCAGGACCAGATCCGCCGCTGCGTCGCCATCCAGATCGAGGCTCCAGGTCAGGGAGTCGCGCGGAGCGACGGCTTCGCCCGGCGTTCCGGTCAGGGCATCGACCTCCCTGAAGTTGTCGTCCTCCGCGGTCAGGGGATTGGCATCGATGTCCGAGAGATCGAGGCCGTCGCCATAGCTGCCGGTCGCATCCAGCAGGATGATGGCGGCCGACGGCGCCAGCGGATCCCAGACGAAGTCGATGACGTAGCTGTTGGCGCCATCCCCGCCATCCAGCGTGTCGCCCGCGCCGCCCACCAGCGTGTCGAAGCCATCGCCACCGATGAGCAGGTCGGCGCCGTCGCCGCCCACCAGGCTGTTGCTGCCGCCATGGCCGCGCAGGGTGTCGTTCCCGCCATCGCCCTCGATCGTGTCGTTGGCGGTTCCGCCGATGAGGGAATCGTCGTCGTCGCCGCCGGAGAACACCGCGCTGCCGGTGCCGGCGATGAGGGTGTCCGATCCCTCCTGCCCCTGGATCGTCGCGGCCTGGGCACCGAGCAGGATGCGGTCATCCTGTGATGACAGCGTGGCGTCCAGGCTCTCGATCCCCAGGATGCGGCCGTTGATGCCGTCCACCTGGAAGGCGCCGCTGGGCTGGCGGAGATCGGCCCGGACGGCCGCCTCGCCCATGTCGAGCACCAGCAGGTCATGGCCGTCGCCACCATCGACCCGCGTGGCGACGCCGTGCACCGCGATGGTGTCGGCACCCTCCCCGCCCATCGCGGTATCGACGCCGCCTGCCAGGGTCGGCCCGCCTTCGTAATAGCCGCCGACATCGGCATCGACGATGATGAGGTCGTCGCCCGCGCCGCCGATCGAGCGGTCCGCGCCATCGCCGCCAATCAGCGTGTCCGCGCCTTCCCCACCATCCAGCCGGTCCGCGCCGAGTTCGCCGCGCAGTACATCGGCATCGTCGCCACCACGCAGCGTGTCGGAGCCCTCATAGCCGAGCAGCGTATCCTGGCCGGTGTCGCCGGAGAGCGCATCCCCGGCCAGGCCAGCCTGGATCGAGTCATCGCCACCGCGGCCGGACAGCGTCTGCGCCAGCGTGCCGCCGCTTCCGAATACAGTGTCGGCGCCCGCACCGCCGATGACGGTGTCGGCACCTTTCCGCGTGTCGACCGCAACGCCGATGTCGCCCAGCAGCACGAGGTCGTTGCCGTCGCTGGTTCGGATGGTGAAGTCCTCGAACCCACGGATCACGCCGCCGATGCCGCCGGCGACGTAGGTGCCGCCGCCGGTCGTCACGACGGAGCGCAGGTTCAGCACCACGCCGCCCTCCATGCGGCGCAGGTCGAGGTCGAGGCTGTCGAACCCCGCCCCGCCATCGAGAAGACCGACGACATTGTCCACGAGAAAGGTGTCGTCTCCGGTCTCGCCACGCGCCGTCACGGTGCTGGCGCTGGTGTTCCTGGTAGAGCCGAGGAGGAAGACATCATCCCCCTGGCCCCCGCGCAACAGGTCATGGCTGCCGGCAATCGTCTCCCCGGCCTCGGTCAGCGTGTCGGCACCCTCATAGGCCAGCAGCGTGTCGCTGCCGACGCCGCCATTCATGCTGTCGTTCCAGCCGGTGCCGGTGGCGGTGTCGCGGCCACCTTTGATAAGGTCGTTACCCTCCTGCCCGAGGATGTGCGTGCCGGCGGTGTCGCCCGTCAGGATGGTGTCAGCGCCCTGGCCGGCCTGGATGCTCAGGATGCCTTCGAAATTGTCGAAGGTGCTGGTGATGCCGCGCTGCCGGACGATACCGGAACCGCCCTGCCAGGCCTGCCGCAGGTCGATCCAGAGATCGTCCAGCACGCCGGGGAACAGGATGTGGACGACATCGAAACCCACGCCGCCATCGGCCTCGGCCTGCGTGATCGGGTTCCAGCCCCCAAGGGTCGAGAAGACCGATTGCAGGAGGATCTGGTCGTTCCCCTCCCCGCCCAGCAGCGTGTCCCGGCCCGCACTGCCCTGGCCGCCGGGTTCGTGCCGGGCCTCCAGGATGTCATCGCCCAGGCCACCGATCAGGCTGTCGCTGCCCCATTCGCCGCGCAGCACGTCGCCGCCATCGCCGCCATCCAGCGTGTCGTCGCCTGCATTGCCGGAGAGGATGCCGATGCGGTGGTCGCCGGCGATGTCGTCGCGGCCGTCGCCACCTTCGATCGAATCATGGCCGCCATAGCCGCTGAGAAGGTCGTTGCCGTCCCCGCCCTGGATGAGGTCGCCATCGGGGCTGCCGATGATGTTGTCATCGCCGGGCGAGCCCGACATCAGCGTGAAGGACATCCGTGAGGCACTCCGCAAGGCGCGCGGAGCGGATCATGGATGGGGAGGTGCAACAATCCGGTGGGCGGCGCCCTACATAAAATTAACTTCATTCTCAGACTGATAGAGAAGGGGCGAGCGGGGGGAGCGGATCCCCCCGCCGAGCGTCTCAGCCTTCCGCGATCACCTTCAGCACGCCGGGCACGGCGAGTGCGGCGAAATGCTGGGCGAGCGCCACATGGCCGCGGCCATACCAGCCGCGTTCATGCAGCAGGTTGATGGTGCCGATGCTGCTGCCGTTCCAGCGGACTGGCACGTTCAGCACGCTCTCGCAGCCGAGGCTCCGGATGAGTTCGTGGTCGTAGAAGACGTCGCTGATGTCGGCGTAGTTGTAGCCGATATAGGGCACGCCCTCCCCCAGCACCGTGTTGAACCAATGCGTCGGGTTGATCGGCTTGCGGCCGCCGATGGGATAGGCGTCCGGCATGTTGGAGTAGTAGCGCTGGCTTTCCTTCGCCCCGGGATGGATGACCAGGATGGTGAAGAGCTTGTGGCCGATGGTGGCGCCCATCGCCTGGTCCAGCGCGGCGAAGAGGGCTTGCGGCTGGCCGGGCGCCGCGGTGGCGGCGACGACGGAGGCGAGGGCGTCGGTGGCGGTGGTCATGCCTTGGTTCTCGTTCTTTCGGGGATGAGCCCCTGCGGCCGGAAGCGCAGCAGCAGGATGAGCGTCAGCGCGATGGCGCCTTCGCGCAGCGCCGCCTTCTGCACCGGCGTCACGCCGGGCACGGCGGCGGCAAGGAAGCGCGTGCCCTCGATCAGGGTGATGAGGAAGATCGCGCCGATGATGGCGCCGCGCATGGAGCCCACGCCGCCGGCCGTCAGCGCGAGGACGATGTAGATGGTCAGCAGCGGCGCGAAGCCTTCCGGCGCGATGAAGGCGTTGTAGTGGGCGTAGAGCGCGCCGGCCATGCCGAGCACCGCCGCGCCGGTGACGAAGGCGCGGACCTTGAACCACAGCACCGGCTTGCCCGCGACGGCGGCGACATCCTCATCCTCCCGGATCGCGCGCAGCACGCGGCCGAAGGGGGAATGGGAGGCGCGGGAGAGCAGGTAGAAGGCGATGGCGACGGCGGTCCAGACGATGCCGAGGAAGATCAGGTTGAACTGCTGCGGCGTGACGGCGCCGCGCCAGGGGCCGGGGATGCCGCTGATGCCGTCCGTGCCGTTGGTCAGCCAGACCTCGTTGGAGGCGACCAGGCGGATCACCTCCGCGAAGCCAAGCGTGACGATGGCGAGGTAGTCGCCCCGCAGCCGGGCCACGATCAGGGCCATGATGCCGCCCGCGAGTGCCGCGATGGTGGCGCCGGCGGCCCAGCCGAGCGGCATGGGCCAGGCGAGCTTGCTGGTCAGCAGCGCGGAGGCATAGGCGCCGACGCCGAAGAAGCCGACCAGGCCGAGATTGACCATGCCGGTCAGGCCCCAGATCACGTTCAGCCCCAGCGCCATCAGCGCGTAGAAGCCGGCGAAGACCAGCATGGCGACGAGATAGGCGTCCATCAGTTGCGCCCCCCGAGAAGCCCCTGCGGGCGGAAGGTCAGCACCAGCAGGATGGCGAGGAAGGCGGTGACGGTGCGGTAGGCCGGTTCCAGGACCACGCCGGCCAGCTCCTCCCCCACGCCGACGACCATCGCGCCCAGCGCCGCGCCGGGGATGGAGCCGAGGCCGCCCACGACGGCGGCGGCGAAGACGGAGAGCACGACGCGGAAGCCGGTGAGCGGGTCGATCGAGGTGTCGATGCCGATCAGCATGCCGCCCACCCCCGCCAGCCCCGCGCCGATGAAGACGGCGACGCGCGCGATGCGGTTGGGATCGACCCCCTTGATGTCCGCCAGCACGGGATTGTCGGCCACCGCCCGCATGGCACGGCCGAGGCGCGTGAAGGCCAGCAGGGTGAAGAGGCTGCCGGCCGCGATGATGGCGTAGCCGGTGTTCTGCAGCTGCTGCGGGTTCACGCGGATGCCATCGAAGCGCCAGTCGCGCAGGATGGCGAGGTCATAGCCGCGGAGGTCGTTGCCGAAGCTGAAGCGGATGATGTTCTCCAGCAGGATGGTGATGGCGACGGAAGCGATGGCGACCGTCAGCGGCCCGGCGGGGCGGAGCGGCTTGAGGGCCACCTCCTCCGCCAGCAATCCGACGGCGGCGGCCACCAGGAAGGCGATGGGCAGCGCGGCGGCCACCGGCACGCCGAACTGCACATTGGCCACCCAGCCCGCGAAGGCGCCCGCCGTGCAGAAGCCTGCCACCGCGAAGTTCGGGTAGCGCAGCACGGCGAAGATGCAGTTGAAGCCGATGGCGGGCAGCATCAGCACGCTGCCCGCCATGACGCCGTTGAGAAGGACCTGGGCGAGGTCGCGCCAATCCTCCATCAGACCAGTTCGAGCAGCCGGAAGCGCCCGTTCTCCGCCACTTCGTAGCGGAACTTCGTGCCCTGGATGTCGCCCCGCTCGTCGAAGGAGACGGGGCCGGAGGCGCCCTCGTAGTTCACGGCGCGGCCGGCGGCGATCAGGCGGAGGCCGTCCGTCACGTTGTCCACCTTCTCGCCATCGCCCTGGCTGATCTTGCGGACATTGTCGCGGATCGCGGTGCCCGTCGCCTCGCCCGCCTGGGCGGCGGCGAGGATGGCGAGCGTCGCGTGGTCGTTGGTCTGGGCGGAGTAGGGATCGACCTCGACATTGCCGAAGCGGTTCTTCAGGCGGTTGAAGGCGCCACTGTCGAGGTCGGGGCTCGGCTGGAAGGTGATGAGGCCGTTCGTCACCTCATTCGGCAGGGACTGGAAGGTGGTGGCGTTGGCGGCATAGGCGAAGGTGAAGCGCCGGCCTTCGAAGCCCGCGCGGAAGAGTTCGCGCAGCAGGATCGTCACATCCGGCAGGTAGCCGTTCAGCATGACGGTGTCGGAGCGGCTGCGCATGATCTGGTCCACCTCCGACCGGAAGGCGGTCTTGTCACGCTCATAGACGATGTAGCCGGAGACGGCGCCGCCGCCGGCGCGGAACTTCTCCACCATCACCTCCTGGCTGGACGCCGCGAAGGGGGATTGGGCGGCCAGGTGGAAGACGCGGCGCGCACCCTTGGACATCAGGTAGTCGCAGGCCGTGCTGATCTGCAGCCGGCTGTTGGGCTGGGTGCGGAAGATGTAGCCCTGGTGCGGCAGCAGGGTGATGCTGTCGGCGCCCGAGACGGTGAAGAGGCTGACGCGGTTCTCCCAGCACAGCGGCGCCACGGCCGTGGTGCTGGCGCTGGCCCAGGTGCCGATGATGCAGGAGGCGCGATCGACATCGATCAGCTTGCGGGCGCCGCGGACGGCGGCATCCGGGTTGGTCTGGTCGTCTTCGGCGACGACGCGGATCTGGCGGCCGCGGATGCCGCCGGCGGCGTTCGCTTCCTCCACCACGCCCTGCACGGCGCGCAGCATGGCGGGGCCATAGGGGCCGCCCGCGCCCGTCAGCGGCGGCAGGACGCCGAAGGTGATGGGCGCGCCTTGCGCCGCCAGCTTGCCGCCGATGGCGAAGGAGGAGAGCGCGCCGGCCGTGCCGAGCAGCGCGGCGCGGCGGTTGAGGCTGAAAGTCGTCATCCCAGTCTTTCCCCTGTTGTTTGGTTCAGCCGCCCAGGAACAGGCGACGCACTTCCGGATCGGCGGCCAGTGCCGCGGCTTCGCCCGTGCGGGCGACGCGGCCATCCACCAGCACGATGCCTTCCTCCGCGATGGCCAGCGCCTCCAGCGCATTCTGCTCCACCATCAGGATGGCGGTGCCTTCCTGGTGGATGGCGGCGATGCCGTCGAAGAGGGATTCCGCGGCCTTGGGCGAGAGCCCCGCCGAGGGCTCGTCCAGCAGCAGCAGCTTCGGCTCCACCATCAGCGCCATGCCCATGGCGAGGATCTGGCGCTGGCCGCCGGAGAGGGTGCGGGCGGCGCGGCGGCGCTTCTCCGCCAGGATGGGGAAGCGGGTGAACAGCGCCTCGACGCGCCGGGCCACGGTCGCGCGGGGCTCCAGGTATCCGCCCATCTCCAGATTCTCCCGCACCGAGAGGCTGCCGAAGACGTTGGATTCCTGGGGGACGAAGGCGATGCCGCGCGCCGCCACGCCACGGGGAGGCAGGCCCGTCAGGGTTTCGCCGGCCAGGCGCACCTGCCCGGCCTTGAGCTTCACCAGGCCGGCGATGGCCTTGAGGAAGGTGGACTTCCCCGCGCCGTTCGGGCCGACGATCGCGGCCATGCGGCGCGCGGCCAGATTGACGGTGATGCCCTTCAGGATCTCATCGGCCGCGCCATAGCCGCCGACGACTCCCTCGGCCTCCAGCAGCGCGGTCACGCGTGCACCGCCCTTCTGCCCATATAGGCTTCCTGCACGCGGGGGTCGTTCGCCACCTGCTCGAAGCTGCCCTCCATCAGGGGGCGGCCCTCCGCCATGACGATGACGGGGTCGCAGAGGCTGGCCACGAAATCCATGTGGTGCTCGACGATCAGCACGGTCATGCCCTCGTCCCGCAGATGGGCGATATGGGTCGCGATCTCGGCCGAGAGGGTCGGGTTCACCCCGGCCACGGGTTCATCGAGGATCAGCAGCTTCGGGTCCGCCATCAGGGCGCGGCCGATCTCCATCAGCTTCTTCTGGCCGCCGGACAGCGCCGCGGCCGGGTTGTCCAGCACGCGGGCGAGGTTCAGCCGGCCGGCGATGGCGCGCGCCTTCTCCCGCAGCGCCTCCTCCCGCCGCTTCTGGGCGGCGGTGCCGAGGAAGGCGGTGAGGACCGATTCGCCGGGCTGGGCCTGGCCGTAGAGAAGAAGGTTCTCCAGCACCGTCAGGCGCGGGATGCCGCGGGCGATCTGGAAGCTGCGGACCAGGCCCGCGCCGGTGATGCGGTCCGGCCGCCAGCCCGTGATGTCCTGGCCCTCGAATCGGACGGTGCCGGAATCGGGCTTGATGACGCCGGAGATGCACTGGAAGGCGGTGGATTTGCCGGCGCCGTTGGGGCCGATCAGCGCCGTCACGGTGCCGCGCCGCACCGTCAGGTCCAGCCCGGCCAGCGCCACCACGCCGCCGAAGCGGCGCGCCAGGCCGCGCACCTCGAGGATCGATCCCGTCATGGCGGCGGACGCTACACGGACGATTTACAAACAGAAAGCCGGTCATTGTCGCGCGATGATGCGGTGCGGCATCATGCCGCCGCGCGATGCAGGAGACGGCCGTGACGCAGGACCCCCGCCTGGCGGCGATCGAGACGATGCTGGAGCAGCGGGCCGACGGCACTTACGGCCTGCACGAGATCACGCAGAAGCAGCACGCGCTTCAGGCCGCCATGTTCGCGGAACAGCGCGGATGCCCGGAAGCCCTGGTGGTGGCGGCCCTGCTGCATGATGTCGGGCACCTCGTGCACGACCTCGGCGAGAATCCGGCGGAGCAGGGAATCGACGACCGGCATGAGGAGCTGGGCGCTGCCTGGCTCGCCCGGCATTTCGGGCCGGAGGTGGCGGAGCCGGTGCGGCTGCATGTCGCCGCGAAACGCTTCCTCTGCGCGACGGAGGCCGACTATTTCGGCAAGCTCTCCCCGGACAGCGTGCTCAGCCTGTCGCTCCAGGGCGGGCCGATGTCGGCGGAGGAGGTCGCGGCCTTCCGGGCCAACCCGCAGCACGAAGCGGCGGTGGTGCTGCGCCGCTTCGACGAGGAGGCAAAGGTCACGGGGCTGGAGACGCCGCCCGTGGCGCATTTCCTGCCGATGGTGGCGCGGCAATTACGGCCGGCGCCGGGGTGAGCGAAGCCTTGGGCGGCGGCGTCCGGCGCAGCGCGGTCTCCGCCTGCGCCTGCGCCATCACCGCGCCGCGCAACAGGCCCGAGGCGAGCAGACGCTCCCGCCGGAAATCCTGTTCAGTCATACCAGCCATCCTTCCCAAACCCCGGGGCCTCCTGCCCCTCGCCGCCCCGAAACCCGGAGCGGTGCCGCAACGCTTCTGCCAGCGATTCGTGTCATCGCCCCGGCAGGGCGATGACGCGAGCGTGACATGGGAAGGGCTTACGGAGTGTTGAGAGGGCCTGACTATTCCTCCCAGCCCGGGGCTTCGCCCGCCAACCAGCGGCGGCCGGCGGCGTAGAGGGCCTGGACGCGCTCCCCCTTCAGCCCGGGCATGTCGGTCTTCACCTCATAGCCGATCTGGGTCTGGAGATAGGCGAGGTGGCGGTAGCCCTCCGGGAAGCGGGCCAGCAGGGCGGGGTCCAGGCTGAGCTTCGCCGCCGGGTCCACCGGGTCCATCCGATCCTTCTCATAGATGGGCTGGCGGAGGACGATGCCCCACTTGCCGTCGCGCTCCTCGATGAAGTCGTGGAAGCGGCCGGTGCAGACGACATCGACCAGCACGCCATGCACCTCCGCCCGCTGGCTGATCGTCATCTTGGTCTGGGCGATGGCGCGGTGGCCGGCCCGGTCCCCTGAACCAAGATCCACGGAGCAGCCGCCGAGGAAGTGGAGGATCGAGACGCCCTTGGCCCAGCCGGCCTTGGAGGCCTCGATGAACTGAGCCGCCGGGGCCTGGCACCAGGTGGCGAACATGCGGCCATCCTCGTGCCAGCAGGTGGCGAAGCGGTCCCAATCCCCGGCATCGCGCCAGACCGCCCAGTTCTGCACGAGTTCGGCGACCTGGAGGCGGCGGAGGAGAAGCGCGTCTGACATCGGGATGGGCTCCGGTGGTGGGTGCAGGGGACGTTTCGGCCTTGACGGGCCGGCGCCGTGCCGTAGGAGGACGCTTAACAAACGATTGCACGCCGCTTGGCAAGGAGGTTCCGTCATGGCCCAACCCGTGAGCCTGTCCCGCCGCGCCCTGCTGGCCGTCGGTGCCGGCCTGCTGGCTTCCCCTGCCCTGGCCCAGCCCCGCTGGCCGGACCGGCCGGTGCGCTTCCTCCAGGGCTTCGCGGCCGGCGGCACGACGGACATCGTGGCGCGGCTGCTCGCGCCTTCCATGGCCGCGGCCTTCGGGCAGCCGGTGGTGGTGGAGAACCGGGCCGGCGCGGGCGGGACGCTGGCCGCGGAGGCGCTGGCGCGGGCCACGGACGGCCACACGCTGATGCTGCTGAACAACGGCTTCGCCGTCTCCGCCGCGCTGTATCGCCGCCTGCCCTATGACCCGCGGGCCGATATCGAACCGATTGCCATGGTGGCCTCGATCGGCCTGGTGCTGCTGGCCGGCACGGGGCCGGAGGCGCCGGCCGACCTGGCCGATCTGGTGCGGCGGGCGAAGGCGCGGCCGGAGCAGATCAACGTCGCGACCGTCGGCGTCGGCAGCACGCAGCATTTCGTGGCGGAGGCCATCCAGGCCGCCGGCGATTTCCGGCTGATGCACATCCCCTATCGCGGCACGCCCGCCGCCATCGTGGCGCTGCGCAACAACGAGGTGCAGGTGGTGAGCGAGACGGCCTCCGCCGTGCTCGGCCAGCTGCGGAGCGGCGAGGTGCGCGCGCTCGCCATCACCTCCCGCACCCGGTCGCCTTTGCTGCCGGAGGTGCCGACGGTGGCGGAGGCGCTGGGTCGTCCTGACTTCGATATCGAGACGTGGTACGCCCTTGGTGCCCCTGCCCGCACCCCTCCCAGCGTGGTGGAGCGCATCACCGAGGTGGCGCGCGGCCTGCATGCCGACGCGACACTGCGGGCGCGTCTCGGTGAACTCGGCCTGTCGCCGCGGGAGCCGGGCACGCCGGCCGAGACCAAGGCCACGGTGCATGCGGAAATCGCACGCTGGGCCGAGGTGATCGAGCGGACCCGCATGGAACGACAGTAAGGAACCCTCCCCATGTCCGATCGCAACGCGCCTGCCGCGCACCCCATCCATCCGCTGATCGCCACGCGGCACAGCCCGCGCGCGTATACCGATGCGCCGGTGACGGCGGAGCAGCTGGCCTCCATCCTCGAGGCCGGCCGCTGGGCGGCGTCCTGCTTCAACGAGCAGCCCTGGAACTTCGTCGTCGCGCGGCGGGACGCGGATCCGGAGGCCTTCGCGACGCTGCTCGGGCTGCTGGGGCCGTTCAACCAGGTCTGGGCGAAGCATGCCGGGGCGCTGGTGATCACCGTGGCGCGCAAGGTCTTCACGGGCAACGGCAACCCGAATGCGGTGGCCTATTACGATGTGGGCCAGGCGGCGGCGAACATGGTGCTGCAGGCGGCCTCCATGGGCCTGGCATCGCGCCAAATGCGCGGCTTCGACGTGGAGCGCGCGCGGGTGGAGCTGGGCGTCCCCGCCGACAATGATCCGGTCTCCGCCATCGCCTTCGGCGTGCCGGGGGATGCGGGCGCCATCCTGCCGCCGGACGTGGCGGCGAAGGAAGGGCTGCCGCGGGTGCGCAAGCCGATCGGCGAGTTCTCGCATGTCGGCAAGTTCGGCGCGTCCTTCACCGGCTGAACTGACAGCTCCCTCCCCCGCAAGCGCGGGGGAGGGAGTGGCGCTTAGCCCACCGCCGCGCGGATCAGGTCGGCGCGGATCTCGAGAAGATCGTCCATGGCGGCGAGGAAGCCCTGCCGCTCCTCGGCGCCAACCGCCAGCGACAGCGCGATCATGCCGCGGCGGGCGATGTAGAAGCCGCGGTCCAGCAGGTCGAGGAACAGCAACTCCTTCAGCGGCTGGTTCATGGCATTGGCCTCCGCGGCGCTGCGCGGCACCGCGTGGCCGAAGTGGAAGGCCATCATGCTGCCGCGGCCCGTCACCAGCATCGGCACGCCATGCTTCCTGGCCAGCGCGTTCAGCGCATCCCGCAGCGCGTCGCCATTGGCGTTGTGGGTGACGGCGACATCGGGCGTGTAGATCTCCGACAGCGCGGCGATGCCGGCGGACATGGTCAGCGTGTTGTTGTTGAAGGTGCCAGCATGGGGAATCGCATCCGGCCGGCGCGGATCGAAGATCGCCATCAGCGACTCCCTGCCGCCGAAGGCGCCGAAGGACATGCCGCCGCCGATGTATTTTCCGAGGGTCGTCATGTCGGGCATGACGCCGGTGGCCTCCTGCAATCCGCCGGGGGCGAGGCGGCTGGTCATCACCTCGTCGAAGATCAGCACGGCGCCGGTCTCGGTCGCGACATCGCGCAGGGCTTTCAGGAAGGCCGGGGTCGCGGGGATGCAGCCGCCGCCGCCCAGCATCGGCTCCAGGATGATGGCGGCGAGGTCCGGGGCATGGGCGCGGGCCATGGCGAGCGCGGCCTCGACGTCGTTGTAGGGGGCGACGACAGTCTTGTGCGGCACGTTGATCGGATTGCCGCCGCCGGCGAAGGTCATCAGCCCGCCATGGTAGCCGCCATCGAAGCCCATGATGGTCTTGCGACCCGTGGCGATGGTGGCGGTGGCGAGGGCCAGCAGGTTCGCCTCCGTCCCCGAATTGGTGAAGCGCACGCGCTCCACCGAGGGGAAACGGGCGCAGACGAGTTCGGCGAAGCGGCCCTCGAAGCGGTTATGCGCGGTCAGGTTCACGCCGCCATCCAGCGCGCGCAGCACGGCGGCGCGGATGGCCGGGTGGGAATGGCCGAAAAGGCCGGCGGTGAACTCCCCGATCATGCTGACCACGCGGTGGCCGTCGATATCGGTCAGCAGGCAGCCCTCCCCCTTCTCTGCCGTGAAGGGAAAGGGGCCGTGGAACAGGACGGAGCGGGTATTGCCGCCGGGCATGACGGCGAGGGCGGCCGCGTGCTGCGCCGCGCTGGCGGGGCGCGCGGCCGCATACTGCTCCCGCGCCTCGACCAGCGCGTCGTCGAGCATGGCGTTGCGGCCGGACATGGCAGGCTCCCCGTGAACTGGGGAAAGCCTATTCCGCGGCGGCGCGGGCCGGAAGGGTAGCGCGGATGGTGGCGCCGTGTTCGTCGAGGCGCGGCGCGGCGGCGCGCACCGCGGGCGGCGTGGCGGAGAGATGGAAGGGCGTGGCGAGGGTGGCGCGGATGCCGGATTCGGCGCCCGGGATGGGGGCCAGCACGCCCATGGCCTCGGCCTGCGGGTGCGCCAGGGCTTCGTCGTAGGACAGCACGGGCTCCGCCGGGATGCCGGCCTCGGCAAAGGCCGAGAGCCAGTGGTCGCGGGGCCTCTCCGCCATGCGGGTGGCGATGAGGGCGACGAGCGCGTCATTGTTGGCCACGCGATCGGCATTGGTGGCGAAGCGCGGATCGGCCGGCAGGTCCGGCGCGCCGATGATGGCGCAGAAGCGCGGCCAGAAATTGGCCTGGGCGGCGCCGACGGTCAGCCAGCCATCGGAGGCCGGAAAGGCGCGATAGGGCGCCGTGCCGCGATGGGACTGGCCGAGCCGTTCGGGCCTGGTGCCCAGCGCCAGCACATGCGCTGCCTCATAGACGCCGAGTGACAGGGCGGAGGTGAAGAGGCTTGCCTCCACCCGCTGCCCCTGCCCCGTCGCGTGGCGGGCGTTGAGCGCGGCGAGGATGGCGATGGCGCATTGCATGCCGGCCGTGAGGTCGCTGATGGCGATGGGCAGGCGGTGCGGCTCTCCCTCCGCCGGGCCATTGCCGGCCATGAGGCCCGCCATGCCCTGCGTCATCAGGTCGAAGCCGCCATGGCCGGCCCAGGGGCCGGTCTGGCCGAAGCCGGAGATGGAGGCGAGGATCAGGCGGGGATGGGCCTGGTGCAGCGCCTCCCACCCCAGCCCCATACGGTCCAGCGTGCCGGGCCGCATGTTCTCCACCAGGATGTCGGCGCGGGCGATCAGGGCGCGGAGCGTCTCCGGTTCCTTCTTCGCATCCAGCACGATGCTGCGCTTGTTGCGGTTCCAGACATCGAAGGGCGCGGAGCGGCCATCGACGAAGGGCGGCATGGTCCGCGCCTCGTCGCCGCCCGGCCGCTCCACCTTGATGACATCGGCGCCGAGGTCGCCGAGCAGCATGGTGCAGTAGGGGCCGGAGAGATGCGTCGAGAGGTCGAGGACGGTGATGCCCGCCAAGGCCGACATGGGATCAGACCTTCACGATCAGCTCGCGCGGGCAGTCCTTCGTCCAGTGGTCGTTTGCGGTCGCGCCGACATGGAAGGTCTCCTCCGTGTGGTGGCGCACCCCGTCGCAGTAGTAGCTGTATTCGACGCAGAGCACGCTGTCGGGCTCCACCACCGTGCGGTTCACGGCGTTCATGCGAGGCTGTTCGTGGCTGCCGAGGCCGATGCCGTGGCCGAGGAATTCGCGCGGGAACTTCTCGAGATACCGGCTGATGTGCTTGTAGCCGCGGTCGAAGATCTCGCCCCCCGTCACGCCGGGGCGGATCCAGGCGCAGAGCTCGAGCTGCGTGTCGTTCAGCCACTTCCAGATGTCCTGCTGGCGCTGGCTGGCGGTGCCGATGAAGTAGCTGCGCACGAAATCGGCGGAATAGCCGAGCACCTGCGCGCCCATGTCCACCTTCACGAAGTCACCGTGCTGAAGGGTATAGCCGCGCGGGAACGGGTCATGCGCGGCGAAGGCGTTCGCGGGGCCAGCGCCGATGTTGATGAAATTCACCGCGGTGGCGCCTTCCTGCAGCATGGTCAGGCAGGCGGCACGGTGGAGGTCGTTGTCGGTGGCGCCGGGGCGGATGGCGGCGCGGAAGGCGGCATGGGCCTTGACCGTGATCCCGGTCGCCAGCTTCAGGCGCCGGATCTCCTCCGGCGTCTTCACCATGCGGACCATCTCCATGTCGAAGGAGATGTCCTCGATCGTGTTGCCGGCGAGGATGCCATCCAGCAGCGTGCGGAAGCCGCTGGTGAGGTTGTCCCCCTCCGTGCCGATGCGCATGCCGGTCACGCCGCGCTCGCTCAGGATCGCCTTCGCGGCACCAGCAAAATCGTCGTAGAAATGCGTGTCCACGTCGGTGAAGAATTCCGCCATGGCATAGGCGCGGACATCCTCGATCCAGGTCAGCGTCATCGCCAGGTGCAGGTCCACCGCCGGCACCACGAAGGCGGGCTTCTTCGCGGGATCACGGAAGTAGAAGACGCAGAAGGGGCGGTAGCCGAGGTTTCCGCCATTGTGGAAGAACTCGCTGATGTAGCGGGAATTCTCCACGCCCCGCACGATGACGAGGTCGAGGCCCTTGCGGTCCATCATGGCGCGCATCCGCGCCTCGTTGAAGATGGTGGGCGTGCGCGACATGCCTGGTTCCGTTTCCTGCAGTGATGGTCAGTCGAGGCGAAGGCCGGTCTGCTCCACCACGCGGCGCCATTTCGGCACCTCCGCGCGGAGCAGCGCGCCCAGTTCCTCCGGCGTGCCGGGGGCGGGTTCGAAGGCCTGGCGCTTGAGGAACTCATCGACCTCGGCCAGGCGGATGACGGCGGTGATTTCCGTATGCAGGCGGCGCAGCACCTCGGCGGGGACGCCGGCGGGCAGCAGCAGGGCCTGCCAGCTATCGACGACGACGTCGGGCAGCGCCTCCGCCATGGTCGGCACATCGGGCGCGAAGGGGGAGCGGCGGGTGGAGGTGACGGCCAGCGCCCTCACCTGCCCCGACTGCATGAAGGGAAGGGCCGCGGGCAGCGTCATGATGCCGCCCTGGATGTTGCCGGCGACCGTGTCCTGCACGGCGGGGCCGCCGCCGCGATAGGGGACATGGGTCAGCGGCACGCGGGCATGGACGAGCTGCGCGACGGCCATGTGGCCCGGCGAGGCGGTGCCGGCGGAGCCGATATTGATCTCCGGCCCGCCGGAGCGCGCGAGGGCGATGAACTCCGCGAAGCTGCGGGCGGGGACGGAGGGGTGGACGACCAGCACCTGCGACAGCGTCGCGATCATCGTCAGCGGCTGGAAGTCGCGGAGCGGGTCGAAGGGCAGCGCGCGGAAGAGGCTCGGGTTCACCGCCAGCGGTTCGGAGGCGATCAGGATGGTGTAGCCATCGGGCCGGGACTTCGCGACGGCGTCGAAGCCGATATTGCCGCCGCCGCCGCTGCGGTTCTCCACCGGCACCTGCCAGGAGAGGCGTTCGCCCAGATGCTTCGCGATCAGCCGCGCGAGGATGTCGAGGCTGCCGCCCGGTGCCGAGGGCACGATGATCCGGATGGGCCGGTTGGGGAAATCCGATTGCGCCCGCACGGGCGTGGCAAGGCTGGCGAGACTGGCGGCGAGTGCCGCACGACGCGTCAGGCGCATCGGCCTTCTCCTCTCGATCCCTGGGTCAATCTACGATGAACAGGGTGGCGCCCGTCTCCGTCCGGCTGCGATGCGGCTCGGCATTCTCGGCCACCTGGTAGGAGACGCCTTCCTTCATCACGAAGACGCGGCCATCGGCGAGCTCGGTGGTCAGCTCCCCCTTCATGACCAGCAGCACATGGCCGCGGGAGCACCAGTGGTCGGCCAGGTAGCCCGGCGAATACTCGACCATGCGGACGCGGATGTTCCCGACCTCCAGCGTGCGCCAGGTGGCGTGGCCGGTCTCGCCCTTGTGGTGCGTCTCCGGCCAGGTGGACCAGTCCACCGTCTGGAAGGGGACGCCTTCGATGATCATGACTTGATGTCCGTTTTGAACACAGGCTGAATACAAGTCTGTTGACGCCGATGCCGCAAGCGGAAAATGTATCTCGGTGCGATGCCCTGCTGGCATCGGGGCGGGAGAATGACGACGATGATGCCTCCGGGCTTGCGCTGCTTCCTGGCCGTGGCCCAGGCGGGATCGATGCGGGAGGCCGCGCTGCGGCTGCGGCTCGCGCAATCCGCGATCAGCCGGCGAATCCAGCAGCTGGAGGAGGAGCTGGGCGTCCAGCTTCTGGAGCGCGGCGCGCGCGGCGTGGCGCTGACCCCGGCGGGGGAGATCCTGCTGCATCACGGGCGGGAGGCGACGCAGCTGACGGAGCGGCTGCGGGCGGACCTGGATGCGCTGCGCGGCGTGCGGCGCGGGCATGTGGTGGTGCGGCTGGTGGAGAGTTTCGCGGCCTCCGGCCTCTCGGCCGCGCTGGCCTCCTTCCGTGCGGCCTATCCCGCGGTCACGCTGGACATCGCGGTGGTGGGGTCGGAGGCGATCCTGGCGGCGCTGCGCGACCGGACCTGCCACCTCGGCATCGCCTTCAACCCGTCGGCCGATCCGGAGGTCGAGGTGCTGGCCTCGGCCGCGGAGCCGCTGGCGGTGATGGTGGCGCCGAACCATGCGCTGGCGGGGGCGGAGAAGCTAACGCTGGCGGAGCTGTCCGGCCTGCCGCTGGTGGCGCCGTCCTATCTCGGATCGTCGCGCGCCCTGTTCGACACGGCCTGCCGCGCGGCGCGGGCGCCGATCCGGCCGGTGCTGGAAACCAACTCGCCGCATGTGGCGGCGGCCTTCATCGCGGATGGCAAGGGCGTTGCGGTGATGGTGCCGCGGGTGCTGGCGCTGCATGCGGCGCTGGGGCGGGTGAAGGCGATCCCGCTGGTCGATCCGCTGCTGAACGGCGGGCGGATCGCGCTGCTGGCGCGGCGCGGACGGCGGCTGCCGGCGGCGGCGGAGGCGATGAGCGCGTCGCTGGCTCGGGTGCTGGAACAGCAGGCGGGCTAGCTGGCGACGGTCCAGGGGCGGTTCGCCCCTGGCGGATGGGGTATGGGGAAGGCAGAGCCTTCCCCATTGACCGGCCTACGCCGCGTGGATCTCGTTCACGTCGCTGCCGAAGCGGTCATAGCCGACGCCGTAGCAGTGGATGGAGATGGCGGTGCGGCAGGACAGGTTCGCGATGCGGTGGATCAGGCGCGGGTCGGCCGGGCCGTGGTTGGCGTCGCCGGGGCGGAGCAGCTTCGTGCCGGTCGGCAGCGGGTGTTCGTCGCCGGGCTCGTAATAGGTCTCGGTCAGCGCGCCCTGGTGGACGGCGAAGGCGCACCAGGTGCGGTGGGCGTGCACGGGGGACATCTGCCCGGGGCGCCAGACCAGCGCGACCACGGCGTAGCCACCCTCGGGATCCGCGCCGAGGAGATGCCGGACATAGCGGTCCGGGCAGCAGGGACAATCGACATCGGCCAGCAGCGTCGGGTCGGCCGCGAAGGCCGCGATGGCGGCGGCGACCGCGCCCGGACGCTCCGACAGGGGCTGGCGCGCGGCGGCGGCGATGCCGGCGAGCATCGTGTCCAGCGGCGGGCGGGTGCGGATGTAGGTCATCGGGGCATCTGTCCTCTGCCCGGGCAGGATAACAGCGTCTTTTTTCTCCGCGCAACCGGGAAAGGGATGGTTATTCCATTTCCCGTTAGCGGGATGGCAAGGACGTCTCCTCCTCTGCCTGCACGGAGAACGGAAGCGGCGGCGGCGCCGGGCCATGACCGCGACGGCGGGGCGCGGTATGCTGGTGGCATCCCAGGATGAGGAATCCCCTGATGCGCCGCCGCACCCTGCTCTCCGCGCCGCTGCTTGGCCTGCTGGCCAGCCCCGCCCTGGCGCAGACCGCCCGCCGGCCGCTCAGGCTCGTCGTCCCCTTCCCCGCCGGCGGCACGGCGGATCTGCTCGGCCGGCTGGCGGCGCGGGAGATCGAGGCCGCGATGGGCATGCCGGTGGTGGTGGAGAACCGCGCCGGGGCGGGTGGCGCCATCGGGTCGGATGCGGTGGCCAAGGGGCCCAACGATGGCAGCGCCATCGTGCTGTCCAACATCGCCTCCCAGGCCATCGGGCCGGCGGTGTCGCGGAACGTGCCCTATGACCCCGTGCGGGATTTCACGCATATCGCGCTGGTCGCCGCCGTGCCCTCCGCCATCGCGGTCAGCGCCAGCGGGCCGATCAGGACGATGGCCGAACTGGTGGAACGGGCAAAGGCATCGCCCGGCGCGGTGCGGTTCGGGTCGAACGGCATCGGCACCTCCAGCCATGTGAAGCTGGAACTGCTGAACCGGGCGGCGGGGGTGGAGATCACCCATGTGCCCTATCGCGGCAGCGCGCCGGCGGTGACGGATGTGATCGGCGGCCAGGTGGAGGGGCTGATCGCGGCGGTGCCGGATATCGGTCGCAACGACCGGCTGCGGCTGCTGGCCATCACCCTGCCGGAGCGCGCCGCGCGCTGGCCGGAGGTGCCGACGGTGGCGGAGGCCGGCTTCCCGACGCTCGTCGCCACCAACTGGTTCGGCCTCTCGGGTCCCGCGGGGATGCCGGCGGAGATCGCGCAGCGGATCAACGAGGCGGTGGTGGCGGGGCTGAACACGCCGGCCATGGTGGACCGCCTGGCGGACCTCGGCGCGCCGCCCAACCGGATGAGCGTGGCGGAATACACGGCGATGGTGGCGTCCGAGGTGCCGCGCTGGGCGGCGGTGGCGCAGGCCGCGAATATCCGCGCGGAGTGACGGGGTGCGCAGCGCGCTGATGGTGCTGGGGATGCATCGCTCCGGCACCTCCGCGCTGACGCGGGTGCTGTCCCTGCATGGGCCGGCACTGCCCGGCGACCTCATGGCCGGGCGGGCGGACAATCCGCGCGGCTTCTTCGAGTCGCGCGGCATGGTGGCGCTGGATGACCGGATGCTGGCGGCACTCGGCAGTGCCTGGGACGATGCGCGGCCCTTCGCCCCCGATGCCGCGGCGGTGCTGGCGGGCTTCGTGCCGGAGTGTGTGGCGCTGCTGTGGGACCAGGTGCCGGCGGGGGCCGCCTTCATCCTGAAGGACCCGCGCGCCTGCCGGCTGCTGCCGGCCTGGCTGCCGGCGCTGGAGGCGGTTGCCGCGCGACCCTTCGCGGTGATCGCGGTGCGCAACCCGCTGGAGGTCGCGGCCTCCCTCGCCACGCGGGACGGGATGGCGAAGCGGGATGCGCTGCGGCTGTGGCTGTCGCATGTGGTGGCGGCGGAGCGCGACACGCGCGGCCTGGACCGCGTGGTGGTGCATTACGACGACCTGCTGCGGGACTGGCGGGGCGTGGTGGCGCGGGTGGGGCTCCGCGTGCGGGGCGAGGCCTCCGCCGCGACGGAAGGGTTCCTGGCCGGCGCGCTGCGGCATCACGGGCGGGGCACCGACGATCTGCTGCGGGACGCGGCGGTGCCGGCGGTGGTGAAGCGCGCCTATGCCGAATTGCGCCGCGCGCCGGGCGAGGATGGGTTGGATCCCGCCGTCTTCGACGCGGCGGCGGGGTCGATTTTCCTCGCGGCCTGATCCGGCGTTTCGGCGCCACTTGCCGAAGGGGCATCGCTGCCCGCATCCTTCCCCCACGGAATGAGCGCCGGGCAAGGCGCATGACCTTGGGAGGGAAGCGGATGACGATCGAGACCAGCCGTCGCGGGCTGCTGCTGGCGGGTGCGGCCACCCTGGCGCTGCCGCATGTGGCGAAGGCGCAGGCCGCCTACAAATCCGAATACAAGCTGACCGTCGTCGGCAACCGGCCGATCCCGCTGTCGGAAGGCGCCTTCCAATGGGCGGACATGGTGACGCAGCGCTCCGGCGGGCGGATCACGGTCAAGGTCTATCCCGGCAGCCAGCTGGTCGGCGGCGACCAGACGCGCGAGTTGGTGGCGATGCGCCAGGGCGTGGTCGATTTCGGCGTCTTCTCCACCATCAACATCTCCCCGCAGATCCGGGAGATGAACCTCTTCTCCCTTCCCTTCCTGCTGAACGACCACAAGGGCTTCGACGCCATCATCAACGGCCCGGTCGGGGAGGAGCTGTTCCGCACCCTGTCGTCCCGCGACGTGGTGCCGGTGGCCTGGGGCGAGAACGGGTTCCGGGAGATCTCGAACAGCCGCCGCGCGATCCGGGAGCCCGGCGACATGCGCGGCATGAAGATCCGCTTCGCCGCCGGGGCCATCTTCAGCGAGATCTTCACGGCCCTCGGCGCCAACCCCGTGCAGATGTCCTTCGCCGATCTGCAGCCGGCACTGTCCACCGGCGCGGTGGATGGGCAGGAGAACCCGATCAACCTGTATCTGGCGTTCCGCATGGACACGCTGGCGCAGCGGCATCTGACCATCTGGAACTACGTGGCGGATGCCGGGGTCTTCGTCGTCTCCAAGCAGGTGATGGACAGCTTCGCGCCGGCCGACCGGCAGCTGGTGCAGGAATGCGCGCGGGATGCGGCGAAGGCGCAGATCGAGGCGAGCCGGAAGGGCATCGGCGTGGATGCCGACCGGTCGAGCCTGGACGAGCTGGCGCGGCGCAACGTGACGGTGACGACGCTGTCGGACGCCGAGAAGCAGGCCTTCGCCCGCGCCACGCGGCCGGTCTACGACAAATGGGCGCAGACCGTGGGCGCCGACCTGGTGCGGCGCGCCGAGGCCGCCATCCGCGGTGCCCGCGCCTGAGCCGTTTTCAAGGGCCCTTTCGCGTGACCGCTTCAGGGCCCCCTCAGACGCCGGGCGCCGGCTTCCGGCCGGCTTGGCTTCGCCGCATGAGCGGCGGCGCCCATTCGGGCGCTCGGACCGGTCTGGTGACCGGTCCGCTGCCATGAACGCCTTTCGGCCCGCCGGGATGACCGGCGGGCCGTTTTCCTTTCTCCTCCCTGCAAGCGAACACCACCGCCATGGCTGCCGAGCCCGATCCCTCCGCCTTCCGGGAAAACCCGCCGACCCGCATCACGCTGAAGATCGAGGAGGTGCTGGTGGCGGCGGCGATGGCGGCGATGGCGCTGATCACCGCGGCCAATGTCGCGACGCGCTACCTGACCGACATCAGCATCAGCTTCACGGAGGAATACTCCGTGGTGCTGATGGTGCTGGTCTCGCTGCTTGGCACCGCCATCGCGACGGCCTCCGGCCGGCACATCAGGATCAGCTACTTCACCGACCTGCTGTCGCCGCGCGGGCAGAAGGTGGCGGAGGGGGTGGCGATGCTGCTGACCATCCTCTGCTTCGGGCTGCTGGTCTGGCATGGCTGGCGGCTGGCCTATGACGAATACCGGTTCGAGGTGCTGTCCTCCGGCCTCGGCCATCCGAACTGGTGGTACACGGGCTGGCTGCCGCTGCTTTCCGCCGTGGTGGTGCTGCGGGCTCTGGGGCGGCTGATCCGCCTGGCGCGCGGCGGGGAGGGCTGAGGCGATGGTCGGCGCGATCCTCTTCCTCACCTTCCTGGTGCTGCTGCTGGGCGGCATCCCGATCGGCGTGGCGCTGGGCCTGGCGGGGGCGCTGGCGATCCTGCTGGCGGACCAGTCCATCCTGGCCATGCCGACCAATGTCTATGCGGGCATCGCCAAGTATCCGCTGATCGCCATCCCGATGTTCGTGCTGGTGGGGAGCGTCTTCGACCGCACGGGGGTGGCGCTGCGGCTGGTGCGCTTCGCGACGGCCATCGTCGGCGCCGGGCGGGGCGCGCTCGCTTCCGTCTCCGTGCTGGTCGCCATGGTGATCGGCGGCATCAGCGGGTCGGGGCCCGCGACCTCGGCGGCCGTCGGCCAGGTCGTCACGCGGAGCATGGTGGCGGATGGCTATCCCCGGCCCTTCATCGCCGGCACCGTCGCGGCCGCCGCGGCGACGGACATCCTGATCCCGCCCTCCATCGCCTTCATCATCTATGCCGTGCTGGTGCCGGGCGTCTCCGTGCCCGCCATCTTCATGGCCGGCATGTTCCCGGGGATCCTCGCGGGCTGCGCCATCATCGCGGCGGTGCTGGCGCTGTCCTTCGTGAACGATTTCGGCGGCAAGGCGCGGGCGGAGGAGCGGCTGAAGGTCTGGCAGACCTTCAAGGAAGCGATCTGGGGGCTGATGGCGCCCGTCGTCATCCTGGGCGGCATGCGCATCGGCGCCTTCACCCCGACCGAGGCCGCCGTCATGGCCGTCTTCTACGGCCTCTTCGTCGGCATCGTCATCTACCGGACGCTGACGCTGCGCGACATCTATGAGATGCTGGTGGAGGCGGGCGAGCTCTCGGCCGTCATCCTCATCGTGGTGGCGCTGGCCAGCGTCTTCGCCTGGTCCACCTCCACCCTCGGCATCGTGCAGCCCGTGGCGACCTGGATCGTCGGGCTGGGGCTCGGGGAATACGGGACCATCGCGCTGCTGATGATCGTGCTGATCTTCATCGGCATGTTCCTGGACGGCGTCTCCACCTTCCTGATCCTGCTGCCGGTGCTGATCCCGATCGCCAATGCCTTCCAGTGGGACCTGACCTGGTTCGGCGTGATCCTGACCATGAAGATCGCGATCGGGCAGTTCACGCCGCCCATGGCGGTCAACCTGATGGTGTCCTGCCGCATCGCCGGCGTGTCGATGGAAAGCACAATCCCTTGGGTTGTGTGGATGATCCTGGCGATGTTCGTGTCGCTGGCGCTGGTTGTGGTGTTTCCCGACATTGCACTCTGGCTGCCCCGGACGCTGGGCACGATGTAACCCCCGGGAAAAGGCGGGTCGGCGGCGCGTTGCGGCTCGAATCGGTGGCGCATCAGATAGTTTATGTATCATACATTAACTACATTTTAATCACAGACATCCTGCGGTTGAACCGAGCGCATGATACTCAAGCTTCATGCGCGTAATGGCCCGTATTTCGCCCTCGGGCGGATGTCGTGAATGGTCGCCACGCCGTGGCCGCGCGACGTCAGCGCGAGTCGCGGCCGTGGTGGCGTCCTGCCTGACGGGGGGTGGCGCGATCGGGGTGCGCGGAGGAAACGGGAGACAACCCTTGATTGTCGGCGCTGCTGCGCATGCAGTCGGGAAATGTCGGCTTCGTTTAGATTTGCCACGGAAGCGGGTGCTACCGAGGCAGCGCGACGAATGAGCGCCTGGACCGAGTCACGATGATGCATCGGCTGCCCCTCCCCGCGCCCACCCCGACGTCACGGCCCCGGCTGCCGGGCCACCCCCGATGACCACCTTCTCCACCCTCACGTCGCCGCACGGCCTGGTTCGCGAGGGACGCGGGGGGCAAGGCAGCCGTTTGCGGCTTCGTCGCGCCGCGGTCGGCCTGGCCGTGGCGGCCAGCATCGTCGGCGCCTGGTGGCTGGCGGCGCGGGTGACCGATGAGGCCACGCAGTCGGAGACGGCCCGGGTCTATGCGCGCGCCGATGCGGATGCGGTGGCGGCGGAGAATCTGGTCCGCCGGATCGCGGAAGATGCGCGGGCGCTGCGCGACCTGGCCCAGCGCTGGCTGCTGGCGGAAGGCGTCGAAGCCGCCGTGCGGCGGGATGAGATCGAGCAGTCGATGCGCGCGCTGCTGACGCTGCGCGGCCTGCCGGTCTTCCACCTGATGATCACGGGCCCGGACGGCGTGACGCAGTGGCAGAGCCGGCCGAACATGCCGGCGGTCAACCTGGCCGATCGGCACCATGTGGCGGTGCACCGGACCAACGTGCCCTCCCCCTGGTTCGGCCAGCCCGTCACCTCCCGCGCGACGGGAGAGACGGTGGTGCCGGTGACGCTGCGCCTGGACGACCCGCTCGGCCGCTTCAGCGGCGTGGTGGTGCTGCACTACCTGCCCGCGGATCTCGGCCGGGCGCTGGCGCTGCTCGGCACCGGCGGCGATGCCGTGGTGAAGCTGATCCGCAACGACGGCGTGCTGCTGGCGCATAGCGGCTTGCGGCCGGAGATGCTGGGCCGCCGCGTGCTGCCGGAGGCGGTGCGCCAGGCGGCGGAGGGCGTGCGGGTGATGCGCCAGCGCACCGCCACCGCGATCGAGAACGAGGCGATGCTGCTGGTGCTGCGCGCGTCCGACCAGGCGAATGTCATCGCGGTGGCGGGGCAATCCGCGGCCAGCGCGCTGGCGCCGGTGGTGAAGGTGCGCAACCTGGCCCTGGCCACGGCGGCGGGCTATTCGCTGGCGGCGGTGCTGATGCTGGCCTTCGGCTACGGCATCGTGCGCCAGCGCCGCCTGCGGCGGGAAGCCGCCATGCTGCGCGCGGGGCGGGCGGAGGTGGAGCGGCTGCAGAACAAGCTGCCGGTCGTGATCTTCCTGCGCAAGGTCTTCCCCGATGGCACGGCGCGCATCCTCTACCGCACCGGCGACATCAAGGGCGTCACAGGCTGGGTGAATGGCGAGCTGGACGGGCTCGGCCCCTGGGACGACTACGTCACCGAAAGCTCCCTGACGCTGGCGGAAAGCAACGCGCTGGTGCTGCGCGACGGCTTCGCGCAGACGACCTGGAAGCTGCGCCAGCCCGATGGCAGCCAGCGCCGCATGCTGACGCAGATGGAGCGGCTGTCGCTCAACCCCGCCGGGGGCGGCGAGGTGGTGGGCTACATCCGCGACCTGACGGCGGAACACAGCGCGTCCGAGCGGGAGGCCGCGGCGCGGCAGGAACTGGACGACACGCTGGCGCTGGCGCCCGTCATCGTCTTCCGCGCCATGCTGTCGGCGGATGCGCGCGACATGATCGACCAGGGCCGGCCCTGGTACCGGGAGCTTTTCGTCAGCCGGAGCGTGGAGCCGGTCTCCGGCTGGACGCCGGAGGCGCTGGCGGCGGAGGGCGGGCTGCCTGGCGTGCTGGAACCCTGGGACAGCCTGGTGGCCGGGATCGATGCGCTGAAGCGCGACGGCGCCTGGGCCGCCGATCTCGGCCTGCGGCACGGCGATGGCGGCAGCATCCTGGTGCGCGTGACGGTGCGGCTGGTGGCGGTGGAGGGGGAGGCGCTATCGGTCGTCGGCTACATCGCCGACGTGACGGCGGAACGCGATGCCAAGGCGCGCGCCATCGGCAGCGCCCGGCTGGCCTCGCTCGGCGAACTGGCGGCGGGGCTCGCGCATGAGCTGAAGCAGCCGCTGCAGGCGATCGAGCTGGCGGTGAGCAACGCGCATAGTGCGCAGAAGCGCGGGAACATGGCGGCGATCGGCCAGCGGCTGGACCGCATCACCACCTACACGCGGCGGGCCAACCAGGTGATCGAGCATCTGCGGCGGCTGGCGCGCGGCACCGATGACACGACGCCGCCGGAGCCGATCCATATCGAGGAAGCGCTGGCGGGCGTGCTGGCGCTGATGGCGGGGCCGCTGCGCGATGGCGGCGTGGTGACGCGGGTGGAGCTGGCGGACCCGCCCCCGCGGGCGCTCGGCCACAACGTGGCGCTGGAACAGGTGCTGGTGAACCTGCTGGCCAATTCGCGGGATGCCATGCAGTCCCTGCTGCCGGAGGCGCCGCGGCTGGTGACGCTGAAGGCGGAGACGGTGGCGGAGGGCCGGGTGCTGATCACCGTCTCCGACACCGGCGGCGGCATTCCGCCGCAGGTGATGGCGCGGCTCTTCGAGCCCTTCGTCACCACCAAGGGGCTGGAGCGCGGCACCGGGCTCGGCCTTTCCATCTGCCAGGGCCTGATCCGGCAGATGGGCGGCACGATCACGGCGGCCAATGAGGGGCCGGGGGCGGTCTTCCGGATCTGCCTGCCGGGCGCGCCGGCGGCGCCCGGCGAAGCGCCGGTCGCGGTGGCGTCGGCAGAGCCCTTCTGCACGGCGCCGGTGCGGGACAGCCAGGCTGCGGCCTGACCGCCCCGCCCCGGGCAGGGCGTTCTACAGGCTCATGTCCAGCGCGGGGGTGGCGTCGGGCGGCAGCGGGCTTTCGTAGTCCTTGCCGCCGGTGCGCTTGCGGTGGTCGGCCTTGGCTTCCGCGATGATGGTGGGGTTCAGCAGCGCGTCCACCGCCGTGCCGGCCATCACCTTCGCCACATGCACCATGCCCTTGTGGGCCGCCGGCAGCTTGCCCTGGCCGGTCAGCTGCCAGGAATGGAAGGGCGTGCCGATGGCGCAGGTGGCGCCGCGGGCCTGCACCGTCGGCACCTTCCAGGAGACGTCGCCGACATCGGTCGATCCGATCATCGGCACGCCCTTGGCGTTCTCGGGCACCACCTGCTCGCACAGCACCTCGCCCGGGCGGGGCTCCACGCCGACGCGGCGCCAGGCGGAGGCGATGTCCTCCTCCGACAAGGTCGCCTGGAAGGCGGCGGCGATCTTGCGGTCCTCATCGTCCCAGACGGGGGCGCCGAGGCGCGCGAGGTTGGCGTGCATCGCCTTTTCCAGGGCGGTGTTGCCGACGAGCTCGGAGACGGCGGAGACGACGCGGGTGCTGACCGTGCATTCCGTCATCAGCGCGGCGCCGTCCGCGATCTTGCGGACGCGCGTGACCAGCTGCTTCAGCTCCGCCACGTTGCGGGCGCGGATGAGGTAGCGGACCTTGGCCGTCGCCTGCACCACGTTCGGCGCGATGCCGCCGGCATCGAGATAGGCGTAGTGGATGCGGGCGTCGGAGGGCATGTGCTCCCGCATGTAGTTCACGCCGACATTCATGAGCTCCACGGCATCGAGCGCGGAGCGGCCGAGATGCGGCGCCGCGGCGGCGTGGGACGCGCGGCCGGTGAAGGAGAAGTCGATGCGCGTATTCGCCAGGCTGATCGCGTCATCGACGCCGGCGAAGTTCGACGGGTGCCAGGTGATGGCGATGTCGACATCGTCGAAGGCGCCGTCGCGCACCATGAAGCCCTTGGCGGCGCCGCCTTCCTCGGCCGGGCAGCCGTAGTAGCGGACCCGGCCGGGCAGGTTGTTGGCCTTGAGGTAGTCCTTCACCGCGGCGGCGGCCATCAGGCTGGCGGAGCCCAGCAGGTTGTGGCCGCAGCCATGGCCGCGGCTCTCGCCCGGCACGGGGCGGGGCTCGGTGACGCCGGCTTCCTGGGACAGGCCCGGCAGCGCGTCGTATTCGCCGAGGATGGCGATGACGGGCCCGCCCTCCCCGAACTCGCCCATCACGGCGGTCGGGATACCGGCGACGTTGGTGGTGACCTTGAAGCCCTCGGCCTCCAGCATGGCGCGGTGCTCGGCGCTGCTGCGGTGCTCGTCGTAGCAGAGCTCCGGCATGCCCCAGATGCGGTCGGAGAGTTCGACATAGGGCTCGCGGCGCTGATCGACCAGGCGCCAGATCTGTTCTTCGTTGGCCATCGGGCAACTCCTTCAGGATGGCCCATTCTCGCCCGGATCGGGCGGGCGGGCCAGAAGGGGTCGAGCGCTCGCGACAGGTTCAAGGGGGAGCTAGCGGCCGGCAAAGCCGGCCGAGGCCGCGACGGGTGCCCATCTGCGTTGCGTTGCAACGCTGATGGGGTCCCGGAATGCGGCCCGCCGGATGTCCGGCGAGCCAAGCCGGCGGAGCCGGCGCCCGGCTCCTGAGGGCATGACATATGTCATTGGAACCGGGGCGGTCGCTCTGGGACAGTGGCGGCATGACGATCCCGATCATCATCGACGGCCACGCCATCGAGGCGCCGGACGGGGCCTCCCTGATCCAGGCCTGGATCGCCGCGGGGCTGCCGCTGACGGAGAATGTCGGCTGCATGGGCCAGGGGGTCTGCGGGGCCTGCCGGGTATTGGTGCGGCGGGAGGGGGAGCGGATCGCGGCCGCGGCGCTGGCCTGCGAGACACGGGCCGAGGCCGGCATGCAGGTGGCCTTCATCGACCATTTCCCCGCCCGGCGGCCGCATGCCTATGACCTCGACGCCATGGGCGACAGCTGGTCGGCGCTCGGCCAGGTGGATGCGGTGTTCCCGGAGGCGAAGCATTGCCGGCATTGCGGCGGCTGCGACGCGGCCTGCCCGAAGGGGATCGAGGTGCAGAAGGCCGTCAACCTGGCGGTGGAGGGCCGGGCGCTGGCGGCGGGGGCGCTGTTCGACCATTGCGTCATGTGCAACCTCTGCGTCGCCGCCTGCCCGGAACACATCGCGCCGTCGCATCTCGGCCAATTCCTGCGGCGGATGGCGAACAGCCTGACCCTGCGGCCGGGCGATTTGATCGAACGCATTCGGCAGATAGAGAATGGCAGCCAGGCGATCGACCTGGACGCGCCGGGTGCGCAGCCATGATCGGCTGGGAGCAGGCGCTGGCCACGCCGCGCGATGCGGCGCCGCCACCGGCCTTCGACAAGGAGTCGCTGCTGCGGGGCTTCCACCCGGACCATGCGCCGGGCGCGATGGTGCCGCTGCGGGTCGGCGTCTCCGCCGGGCAGCCCTGCCCCGCCGCGCTGGCCGACCTGCTGCAGGCGAATGCGCTGGTGGAGGATGTGGACATCGCCGGCCGCGCGATGCGGGAGGCGGAGGTGCTGGTGGTGGGGGGCGGCGGCGCCGGCTGCGTCGCGGCGCTGACCGCGGCGCGGGCGGGCGCACGGGTGCTGATGCTCACCAAGCTGCGCATGGGCGACGGCAACACGGTGATGGCGGAGGGCGGCATCCAGGCGGCGGTGGGCGCCGAGGATTCGCTGCAGCGGCACTACGAGGACACGCTGCGCGCCGGGCATTTCCGTGCCGATCGCGCGCTGGTCGCGGCGATGGTGCAGGACGGGCCGGAGGCGATCCGCTGGCTGATCCAGCAGGGCATGGGCTTCGACCTGGCGGAGGGCGAGGACCGCATCGGCGGCCACCTGCGGCGCAAGAAGCCGGGCGGCGCGACCGCCGCGCGGCTGCTCTCCTTCCGCGACTACACCGGGCTCGAGCTGATGCGCGTGATCCGGGAGGCGGTGCTGCTGACCCCCGGCATCACCGTGCTGGAGCGGCACCCGGCGGTGGAGCTGCTGACGGACCCGCATGGGCGCTGCGCCGGCGCCGTGGCGCTGGACCTGGAGCGGCGGGAGATTCTGCTGGCCCGGGCCGGGGCGGTGGTGCTGGCGACGGGCGGCGCGGGGCGGCTGCACCTCTCGGGCTTCCCGACCAGCAACCACTACGGCGCGACGGCGGATGGGCTGGTGCTGGCCTATCGGCTGGGGGCGCGCCTGCGGGAGGTGGAGAGCTTCCAGTACCACCCGACCGGCATCGCCTGGCCGCCCCACCTGGCCGGCACGCTGATCAGCGAGGCCGCGCGGGCGGCGGGCGGGAAGCTGTTCAACGGGCTCGGGGACCGCTTCGTCGATGAGCTGGCGCCGAGGGACGTCGTGGCCGCGGCCATCCTGCGGGAGATCGCGGAAGGCCGCGCGGTGGCGCGGGAGGGCTGCGCAGGCGTGCTGCTCGACACGCCGGGGCTGGAGGCCGCGCAGCCCGGCATCCTGGCGAAGCGGCTGGTCACGCTGTCGCACCTGGCGCATCGCGCGGGCTTCGACCCGGCGCGGGAGCCCTTCCTGATCCGCCCGACGCTGCACTACCAGAATGGGGGCATCGCCATCGATGCGGAGGGCCGCACGGCGGTGCCGGGGCTGTTCTGTGCCGGCGAGGCCTCGGGCGGGCTTCACGGGCTGAACCGGCTGATGGGGAATGCGCTGCTGGAGCTGGTGGCCTTCGGGCGGCGCGCCGGGGCGGCGGCGGCGGAGGCGGTGCGGGAGGATCGGCCGCGGGGCGTCGGGCTGACGCATCTCGCGGAGTGGGAACGGGGGCTGGTGGCGGCGGGGCTGCCGCTCGACCGCCGGGCGCCGATGGTCTTCCCGGCCTATGGAAACGTCGATCTGGCGGCGATGCTGCGGAAGCGGGTGGCGGCATGAGGGTCCTCACCGATCCCGCGCTGCGGGTTGCCGCGCTGGCCGACCACCTCGCCGTGGCGGGGGATGGGCTGCGCGCGGCGCTGCGCGATCCCGCCGGCATCATCCCGGCGATCGAGGCGGCGGGGCTGCGCGGCCTGGGCGGCGCGGGCTTCCCGGCGCACCGGAAATGGGCGGCCGTCGCGGCGGAGCCCGGGCCGGGCAAGTGGATCATCGCCAATGGCAACGAGGACGAGCCCGGCACCTTCAAGGACCGCTTCCTGCTGGCGGAGACCCCGCACCAGGTGATCGAGGGCGCGCTGGTCGCCGCCGTGGCGGTGCGGGCCTCGCGGGTCGCGCTCTATGTCAATCCGCGCGAGGCGGCCGGCGTCAGGGCGCTGCGGGAAGCGGCGGCGGCGTGGGAGGCGCATCCGCTGCTGGCGGCGGTGTCGGCGGTGGTGGGAGAGGCCGTCGAGCTGCGCGTGGTGGAGAGCAGCGGGCTCTATATCGGCGGCGAGGAGACGGCGGCCGTCGCCTCCGTGCAGGGCGGCTTCCCCTTCCCCGCGTTGAAACCCCCCTTCCCCGCCCAGCACGGCGTCGGTGGTGCGCCCACGCTGGTCAACAATGTGGAGACGCTGGCCCAGGCCGGGCACATCCTGGCCAAGGGAGCCGCCTGGTATCGCGGCCTCGGGATCGGGGATGCCGCGGGGGTGAAACTGTTCTCGCTCTCGGGCGACGTGCTGCGGCCGGGGCTGCACGAGCTGCCGATGGGGACCAGCCTGCGGGCGCTGGTCTTCGAGCATGGCGGGGGGATGCTGGGCGGGCGCGGCTTCAAGGCGGTGTTCACGGGCGGGCCCTCCAACACGCTGCTGACGGCGGCCGACCTGGATGTCGCGATGGATTTCGACAGCCTGCGGGCGCGGGGCTCGCGGCTCGGCACCGGGGCGATGATCGTGGTCTCGGACGGCACCTCCATCCTGCGCAAGACGGCGGAGTATGTGGCCTTCTTCGCGGCATCGAGCTGTGGGCAATGCCCGCCCTGCAAGGTCGGCACCTTCCAGGTCGCGCGGCTGCTGGAGAGGCTCGAAGCCGGCGCAGGCCGGCCGGGCGATCTGGAGGCGCTGCGCAACCTGGCCGCGCTGCTGCCGGGCAGCGGGCGCTGCGGGCTGGTGGATGGCGCGGCGACGGTGCTGGCGAGTTCGCTGGCGACCTTCCCGGAGGAATACGCCCGGGCCCTGAGGTGACAACCCTCGGCGCCTCCCGGCGTTGCCCCCTCAAGCAACCGGGAGACAGCCATGCAGGTCCAGGTCAACACGGACAACGACACCAATGGCAGCGCCGCGCTGGTGGAGCGCGTGCAGGAGAAGGTCGAGGGTCAGCTCGGCCGCTTCGCGCAGCACCTGACTCGGGTCGAGGTGCACATCAACGACGTGAACGCGGAGAAGGGCGGCACCGACAAGCGCTGCATGATCGAGGCCCGGCCCTCCAACGCCAAGCCCATGGCGGTGACGCATGAGGCCGATACGGTGAAGCAGGCGCTGCTCGGCGCGCTGCAGAAGGCGTCCCGCCAGCTGGACAGCGCGCTCGGCAAGCGGATGGACCGCAAGGGGGCGGAGAGCATCCGCGCCCACGACCCCGGCTGAGACGCGCGGATCAGGCCCCTTGGCGCCAGGGCGGGGGCCGCATCCGGCCCTGGCGGATGGCCAGGGCCAGCAGCACCACGCCCGTCGCGGTGCAGAGCAGGAAGGCGACCAGCGACGCTTCCAGGCCGAAGCTGCCGCCCGTCAGCGCCACGGGCCCGTCGATGCGGGGGCGGATGAGGCCTGGGGCGGTGACGCCGCCGGAGACGATGCCCGAGAAGATGCCGGATTGCGTGTAGTTCCACGCCATGTGGAAGCCGATGCCGAGCCAGAGGCGGCGCGTCAGCACATAGGCGGCGGCCAGCAGCAGCCCGGCCTCGATGCTGATGAACAGCGCGCCGAGCACCGTCGCCGCGGGGTTCAGCAGGTGCATGAAGCCGAAGACGAGGGAGGAGAGGATGAGGGCGATCCAGCTGCCGGCCATCTCCTCCAGGATGCGGAACAGCGCGCCGCGGAAGAGCAGCTCCTCGAAGATGCCGGAGCTGATCGCCATGGCGATCGCCGGCAGCAGGAAGGCCCAGGGGTTCAGGCCCTCGACCCGGTAGATGCCGGGCAGCATCAGAATCAGCACGCAGGCGGCGTAGAGCCCTGCGCCGATCGCAAGGCCGACCGGCAGGTCGCGGCGCAGCGGCGGCAGGGCGAGTTCGCTCACGGCGCGACCCTCGATGAACCGGACGAAGGCGGCATAGGCAGCGAGGCCGAGCGCGCCCATGCCGGCGGCGGCAAGGGCCGCGCGGATCGGCTGGCCCGCGAAGGCCAGCATGACGTCGTTGCTCATCACCAGCATGGCGAAGAGCAGCCCACCCAGCAGCACCAGGCGGACCGGCGGAAGGCGGAACACCCGGAGCCAGAGGGCAGGCTTCGGGGTGGAGGGATCGGTCATGCGGGCAGCCCGGCGCGGCCCGCCGAGGCTAGGCCCCCCGGGCCGATCCGGCCAAGGGATTCGGACGGGCTAGCGGATCAGCATGATCCAGGGGATGCCCACCACCAGGAAGACGGCCAGGAACAGCGCGCCGAAGACCGCGCCGAGCCGCCAGTAGTCGCCGGAAGGCAGGTAGCCGCTGCCGTAATAGACCGGGCTCGGCCCCGTCGCGTAGGGCGTCAGGATGCCCATGATGCCGAGGGTGAGCACGAGGGCGAGGGTCAGCGCCTTCATGTCCATCCCCGGCACCGCGGCGCCCACCGTCAGCATCACCGGCAGCAGCGCCGTGACATGCGCGGTGACGGAGGCGAAGGCGTAGTGGGCGAGGTAGAACACCACCACGAGCGCCACCAGCGCGACCATGGGCGAGACGCCGGCGACGGCGCCGCCGACCTTGCCCGCGAACCAGGCGACGAAGCCCACCTGCGCCAGGCCGCCCGCCAGCGCCACCAGCGTCGCGAACCAGGCGAGCGTATTCCAGGCCTGCCTGTTACCCAACACGTCGTCCCAGGACGCGATGCCGGTCAGCACGATGGCGGCGAAGACCGCAAGCCCGACCGTGGTGCTGTTGAAGGTCGGCTCGCCGAAGACCCAGAGGGCGAGCGCGGCCACGACGAGGAGGCCGAGCGTGACCTCCTTCCGCGTCAGCCCGCCCATGCGCTTGAGCTCATCGCTGGCCCAGGCGACCACTTCAGTCCCTTCCGTCACCTCCGGCGGGTAGAGCTTCCAGGCCAGCGCCGGCACGGCAAGGAGAAGCACCGCGCCGACGGGGACGAAGGCCAGGAACCACTCGAACCAGGTGATGGTGACGCGCGCGGTGCGGGCGGCGAGTTCCAGCGCCAGGAGATTGGGCGCCAGCGCGGTGAGGAACATGGAGGAGGTGACGCAGGTGGCGGCGATGGCCGTCCACATGACGTAGCCGCCGATGCGCCGCGCGGTGGGATCGTTGGGCAGGCTGCCATAGAGCGGCGGCAGGTTGCGCACGACCGGATAGATGGTGCCGCCGGAGCGTGCCGTGTTGCTCGGCGTGAAGGGCGACAGCGCCAGGTCGGCGAAGGCGATGGCGTAGCCCAGCGTCAGCGTCCGCCGCCCCATGGCGCGCACCAGCAGCAGCGCGATGCGGCGGCCAAGCCCTGACTTCTCGTAGCCCAGCGCGAACATGAAGGCTGCGAAGATCAGCCAGACGGTGGCGTTGCTGAAGCCCGACAGCGCCCAGGTGAGCGAGGCCGTGGCGGGTCGAAAACCCGGCCGTGCCAGCTCCGCCGGGCCGTAGAGCACCCAGGGCGAGAGCAGCGCGATCAGCGTCACGCCCGTCAGCCCGATCAGCGCGCCGGGGATGGGTTCCAGCACCAGCGCCAGCACGACGCCCGCGAAGATGGCGAAGTAGAGCCAGGCATGCGGTGCCAATCCCTCCGGCGCCGGAAGCAGGGCCAGCAGCGCGGCGAGTGCCACGGGCGCGGCCAGCTTGATCCAATGCGGCATGTCTCACCCCGGTCGTTGCGGGGGGATCCTGCACGCGGCGGCGGCCCGCCGCCTTGATGCGGCGCAAGAGGCGCGGTCAGCGGCGCCCAGGCAGCGGGGGCATCGCGTTCTTCTGCGCCGTCAGGCCCTGGAGGCGCAGCAGGTCCAGCCCCTGGGCGGAGGTGGCATCGTCGATGCCCTGCCGGAGCTGGGCGATGGTGGCGTCGAATTCCTGGCGCGTGCCGGTGCCGTCATCCCCCGCATCCGGCACCGCGATGCCGCTGGCCTCCAGCCAGGCCTTCACGTCCTGGGTCTGGCCGTCATGGTCGGTGAAGGTGCCGTAGGCGTCCTCCCCCTCGGTGGGCCTGTCGTCGCGCAGTTCCCGCAGCACGCGGTCGGCATCGTCCAGCCAGTCGCCCCGATCCGACAGCCCGGCCAGGACCGTCCCGATCTGCGCCTCGATCGTGGCCAGGCGCTGTTCCTGCACCCGGGCCAGCATCCCCTCCAGCGCCGGGTTGCCGCCGCCGGCGCCCCCCGCCACGCGCTCGAGTTCCGAGAGATCCAGCCGGACGGGGCCCGCCGGCCTTTCCTGCCCTTCCATCGTCCTGCGGGCTCCTCCATCGCGCCGCCGATGATAGCCACCACCGTCCTTACGGAAGCGTTGCGGCCGCGACGCCGCCAGGGCGGCGTGCGGGCGTGCCACACGCGAACGTCATCGCCGCGCCGCATTCGCGGGGCGTGAATTGGGTCCACACCCTGCTTCGTGCCCGCCAGAGGATTGCCCATGCCCGACATCCCCCTCGCGACCATCATCCTCGTCATCATCCTCATCCTGGCCGTCGTCACCGTCGCCAAGGGCGTGCGCACCGTGCCGCAGGGCGAGGTCTGGTCGGTGGAGCGCTTCGGCGCCTTCACGCGGCTGCTGCAGCCCGGCCTCAACCTGATCATCCCCTATGTCGATGGCATCGGGCGCAAGCTGAACGTGCAGGAAGTGGTGCTCGACATTCCCGAGCAATCCGTGATCACCAAGGACAATGCCTCGGTCGCCGTGGATGGCATCGTCTATTACCGCGTCATGGATCCGGCCAAGGCGGCCTATGCGGTGCAGGACCTCAAGCAGGCGCTGGTGGCGATGGCCATGACCAACATCCGCGCGGTGATCGGCGAGATGGACCTGGACCAGACGCTGTCGTCGCGGGACCGGATCAACACCTCCCTCCTCAGCATCCTCGATGGCGCGACGGAGGCCTGGGGCGCCAAGGTCAGCCGGGTGGAGATCCGCAAGATCGAGCCGCCAGAGAACCTGATCCGCGCCATGAACCTGCAGATGACGGCGGAGCGCGAGCGTCGCGCCAGCGTGGCGAAGGCGGAGGGCGACAAGCAGGCGCTGGTGCTGCAGGCGGAAGGGCGGCGCGACGCCGCGCTGCGCGACGCGGAGGCGCGGGAGGCGCTGGCCCAGGCGGAGGCCAACGCGACGCGCATGGTGGCGGAAGCGGCCGCCGGCGCGGGGTCCGACGCGCTGCGCTACTTCATCGCCCAGCAATACGTGAAGGCCTTCGAATCCCTGGCGGGCAACCCGGCTTCCAAGCTGGTGGTCGTGCCGATGGAAAGCGCTTCGCTGGCCGGCGGCATCACCCAGGCGATGGAGTTGCTGCGCGCCGCGCCAGGGACGCCGCCCGCCGCGCCGCCCGCCGCGCCGCCCGCGGCCCCGCCGCCGGGCCCGAGCCTGCCGGGGGTGAGCCCGTGGAACCGGGGCTGATCTGGATCCTCGCGGGGCTGGTCGGGCTCGGCGCGGAACTGCTGCTGCCGGGGGTGTGGTTCCTCTGGGCCGGCATCGCGGCGATCGGCACCGGCCTTGTCGTGCTGGTGCATGATCCCGGCTTCGCGCTGGAGGTCGCCACCTTCCTGGTGTTGCTGGCGGGTGGCGTGCTCGCCTCCCTGCGGTTCAAGCGGCGCGTGGAGGGGACGGCACGCCGGGTGAATGCGCCGGAAGCCGGGCTGGTCGGGCGCCATGCGACGGTGATCCAGGACGATCCCAACGCGCTGCGCGTGCGGCTGGGCGACAGCGACTGGCCGGCGCGGCTGCCGCGCGATGTGGCGGCGATGCGAACCGGCGACAGCGTCCGCGTGGAGGGTGTGGACGGGACCGTGCTGATCGTGAGGCCCGCCGACGCCCCGCGCGCTTGATGCGCCGGCGGAATCGCGCCTAGCCTTCCTGCAAGCGTGCCGGGGATCGGCCGCATCGAGGGAGGAAGCCAGGATGATCCGCGTCAACCGCCGTGCCCTGCTGGGCGCCACCGCCATCGGCGCCGCAGGGCTTGCCGCCCCCGCCCTGGCGCAGCCGCGCTGGCCGAACCGGCCGATCCAGATGATCGTTCCCTGGGGCGCCGGCGGCGGCACGGATGCGACGGCGCGCATCGTAGGATCGCTGCTGGAACGCGACCTGGGCCAGCCCGTCAACGTGGTGAACCGCACCGGCGGATCGGGCGTGGTCGGCCACAGCGCCATCGCTACGGCGGCCGCCGATGGCTACACGATCGGGATGATCACGGTCGAGATCGCCATGATGCACTGGCAGGGCCTGACCGAGCTGAAGCCGACGAGCTACACGCCGCTCGCGCTGCTGAACGAGGATCCGCCGGGCGTGCAGGTGGCGCAGAATTCGCCCCATGCGGACATCAAGGCGCTGGCCGACGCCATCAAGGCCGCGCCCGCCGGGCGCTTCCGCGCCAGCGGCACGGGCCAGGGCGGCATCTGGCACCTGGCGCTGGTGGGCTGGCTGCAGGCGATGGGGCTGCGCGCCGACCATGTCCGCTGGGTGCCCTCCAACGGCGCGGCGCCGGCGATGCAGGAGCTCGCGGCGGGCGGCGTCGACATCGTCACCTGCTCCGTGCCGGAGGCGCGGGCGATGATCGATGCGGGTCGCGCCAAGTCGCTGGCCATCATGGCGCCCCAGCGGAACCCGATGTTCGCGCAGGTGCCGACGCTGAACGAGACGCTCGGCATCAACTACTCGACCGGCGCCTGGCGCGGCATCGCGGGGCCGCGGAACATGCCGCAGGACGTGCAGCGGCGGCTGATCGACAGCCTGAAGAAGGCCTATGACAGCAACGAGTACAAGGAGTTCATGTCGAGCCGCGGCTTCGGCGTGGTGTGGGGCGACCAGGCGCATTTCACCAGCTTCATGGCGGAAGCCGACAAGGCGATGGGCGACGCCATGCGTGCCGCCGGGCTGGCGCGCGGCTGAGGCCGAGGGGCCGGGAGGGGCGGCAGCCATGCGACTGAACGACGCCCTTCTCGGCGCCATCCTGCTGGGCTTCGCGGGCTGGGTGTGGTGGCTGACCACCTTCTTCCCCGCCTTCCCGGGGCAGGATTACGGGCCGAACCTGTTCCCGCGCATCCTGGCGGTCGGCATCGCCGTCTGCGCTGCCTTGCTGGTGCTGCGCGGCCTGCGGGCGCGCGGCGGGCTGCTGGTGCTGGAAGGCTGGGCGCGGCAGCCCGCGCGGCTGCTGTCCTTCCTGGCCATCCCGGGGGCGGCGCTGTTCTACATCCTGGCCAGCGACCCGCTGGGCTTCATCCCGACCGCCTTCCTGCTGCTGCTGGCGCTGTCCCTGTGGTTCCGGGCCAGGCCGGTGGTGGCGCTTCCGGTGGCGGCGGGGATGACGCTGCTGGTGCACTGGTTCTTCGCCGGCATGATGCGCGTGCCCCTGCCCCGTGGCCTGATGGACCCCTTCCTCTGATGGACCCGCTCATCCAGGCGCTCGGCCTCGTCTTCGATCCCTATGTGCTGGCGGTCATCGCGGGGTCCGCGGTGTTCGGCATGTTCGTGGGCGCCATGCCCGGGCTGACCGCCACCATGGCGACGGCGCTGCTGGTGCCCGTCACCTTCTTCATGTCGCCGGTGCCGGCGCTGGGCGCCATCGTCACCGCGACGGCGATGGCGATCTTCGCGGGCGACATCCCGGCGGCCATGCTGCGCATGCCGGGCACGCCGGCTTCCGCTGCCTATACCGACGAATCCTACGCGATGACGCAGAAGGGGCAGCTCAACCTCAATCTCGGGGTGAACCTGGTCTTCTCCGTCGCGGGCGGGCTGGTCGGCGTCGCGGTGCTGATCGCCTGCGCGCCGATCCTGGCGGAAGTCGCCATCAACTTCTCCTCCTACGAGTATTTCTGGCTCGCCTGCCTCGGCCTGACCTGCGCGGTCTTCATGACCAATGCGGACCCGGTGAAGGGCTTTCTCTCGCTGTTCATCGGGCTGCTGCTGGCGACGGTCGGCATCGATCCCGCGGCGGGCTTTCCGCGCTTCACCTTCGGCGATGTGGACCTGATGTCCGGCATCAACTTCGTGCCCACGCTGATCGGCATGTTCGCGGTGAGCGAGCTGATGCGCGGTGCCGTGACCGTCGATGCGGCGGGGCGGATGGTGGCGCAGGAGGTGGGGAACATCTTCCGCGGCGTCGGCGCCGTGTTCCGGCGCTATTGGTTCAACTTCCTCCGCGGCAGCGTGCTCGGCACCGCGATCGGCGCGCTGCCGGGCGCGGGCGCCGATATCGCGGCCTGGATCAGCTACGCCGTGTCCAAGCGCTTCTCGAAGGAGCCGGAGAAGTTCGGCACCGGCCATGTCGAGGGCATCGTGGACAGCACCTCGGCCAACAACTCCGCGCTCGGCGGCGCCTGGATTCCCGCGCTGGTCTTCGGCATCCCGGGCGACAGCATCACGGCCATCGTCATCGGCGTGCTCTACATGAAGGGGATGAACCCGGGGCCGACCGTGTTCCAGGAGAATCCCCAGCTCATCTACGCGGTCTTCACCATCTTCGTGCTGGCCAACCTCATCATGCTCCCGCTGGGCTGGGCGGCCATCAAGTCCGCACGGCAGATCCTGCGCGTGCCGAAGAACCTGCTGCTGCCGGTGATCCTGCTGTTCTGCCTGGTCGGCAGCTTCGCCATGACCAACAGCCTCTATGGCGTGACGCTGATGCTGGTGATGGGCCTGCTGGGCTGGTTCCTGGAGGAGCACGGCATCCCGGTGGCGCCGCTCATCCTCGGCCTGGTGCTGGGCGAGATGCTGGAACAGACCTTCGTGCAGTCCATGATCAAGGCCGATGGCGCGGCAATCGAGTTCTTCACGCGGCCCATCGCGGGGGTGCTGGGGGTCGCGACCATCCTGATCTGGGTGGTGATGGTGGGCCGCGCAGTGCGGCGGGGCATGGCGCCGCGGGCGGCGTGACGGCTTGGCGGGGCCGCGCCGCCCCGCCTACCCTGCCCCGCATGGAACCGCTCAATTCCCTCGACGATCTCACGCCCGGCCAGGTCTTCGACCTCGGCCGATTCACCCTGCCGCGGCAGGAGGTGCTGGACTTCGCCCGGCGCTACGACCCGCAATACTTCCACCTGGATGAGGAGGCGGCGAAGGACTCGATCTTCGGGGGCCTGGTGGCGTCGGGCCTGCACACGCTCTCCACCGCCGTCGGGCACCTGGTCCGCAGCGGTCTGATCGGCCGGATCAACCTGGCGGGTGGCGGCATGGAGCTGTCCTGGCCCGCGCCGCTGCCGCCGGACACGGAGGTCGCCTTCACGCTGGAGGTGGTGGAGGTGCGGCCTTCCCGCAGCAAGCCGGAGATGGGCATCGCGAAGCTGCACTACCGCGTGGCGCGGGTGGATAGCGGCGTGGTGGTGCTGGACGCCGTCGCCACGCATTTCATGAAGCGATAGGGCCGGAAACACGGACGGCGCCGGGGTTGCCCCCGGCCCCCCGCCGGAGGCGGGATGAAACGCAAAGCGGCGCCGGGGTTTCCCCCGGCGCCGCTGGCGTCAGCCGATCCCGATGGGATCAGGCGGACTTCTTCATGATCTCGTCGGCGACGTTGCGCGGCACCGGATCATAGTGGTGGAACTGCATCGAGAAGCTCGCGCGGCCCTTGGTCATTCCGCGGAGGTTCGAGATGTAGCCGAACATCTCCTTCAGCGGCACATGGGCGCGCACGATGACGGAGGTGCTGGCCATGTCCTGCGACTGGATCACGCCACGGCGGCGGTTCAGGTCGCCGACGACGTCGCCGACATGGTCCTGCGGCGTGGTGACTTCCACGTCCATGATCGGCTCGAGGATGACCGGGCTGGCCTTCTTCATGCCCTCGCGGAAGCAGGCCTTGGCGGCGATTTCGAACGCCAGGGCGCTCGAGTCGACGTCGTGGTACTTGCCGTCCACCAGGCTGTACTTGAAGTCCACCGTCGGGAAGCCCGCGAGCACGCCGGTATCGGCCTGCACCTTGATGCCCTTCTCGACCGCCGGGATGTATTCCTTCGGGACCGAGCCGCCGACGACGGCGTTGACGAACTCGATGCCCTCGTTCCGCTCCTTCGGCTCGAAGACGATCTTCACCTCGGCGTACTGGCCCGAGCCACCCGACTGCTTCTTGTGGGTGTAGACCTCGGTGTGCGCCTTGGTGATCGTCTCGCGGTAGGCCACCTGCGGGGCGCCGATGTTGCACTCCACGTTGTATTCGCGGCGGAGGCGGTCGACGATGATCTCCAGGTGCAGCTCGCCCATCCCGGACAGGATGGTCTGGCCGCTTTCCTGGTCGGTCTTCACGCGCAGCGAGGGATCCTCGCCGGCCAGCTTCTGCAGGCCGAGCGACATCTTCTCCACCGCGTCCTTCGTCTTCGGCTCGACGGAGATGTCGATGACGGGGATCGGGAAGGCCATGCGCTCCAGCACCACCGGGTCGGCGGCGTCGGCCAGCGTGTCACCCGTGCCGGTGTCCTTCAGCCCCACGAAGGCGGCGATGTCGCCGGCGGAGACTTCCTTGATTTCCTCGCGCTTGTCGGCGTGCATCTGGAACATGCGGCCGATGCGCTCGCGCTGACCCTTCGTGGTGTTCATCACCATGTCGCCCTGCTTGAGGACGCCGCGGTAGACGCGCACGAAGGTCAGGTTGCCGTACTTGTCGTTGATGATCTTGAAGGCCAGGCCCGCGAAGGGCGCGTTCTCGTCGGCCGGGATCACGCGGCGGTCGGCGGTCTCGTCCTCGCCCTCCTCCGGCGCCACCTTGATGCCGGGGATGTCGACCGGGCTCGGCAGATAGTCGAGCACGGCGTCGAGCAGGGGCTGCACGCCCTTGTTCTTGAAGGCGGTGCCGCAGAGCACGGGGCGGAACTCGCCGCTGATCGTGCCCTTCTTGATGCACTTCTTCAGCGTCTCGACGGAGACGTCGCCCTTGTCGAAGTATTCCTCCATCGCCGCCTCATCGACGCCGACGACGGCGTCCAGCAGCTTCTGGCGGTATTCGGCGGCCTTGTCGGCCAGGTCGGCCGGGATCGGCGCGTCCTCGTACTTCGCGCCGAGCTCGTCGCCCTTCCAGATGATGGCCTTCATCTCGACCAGGTCGACGACGCCGACGAAGCTGTCCTCGATGCCGATCGGCAGCTGTAGCGTCACCCAGTTGATGCCGAGCTTCTCGGTCAGGGTGGCGGCGGCGCGGTAGAAGTCGGCGCCGGTGCGGTCGAGCTTGTTGATGAAGATGATGCGCGGGACGTTGTAGCGGTCCGCCAGGCGCCAGTTGGTCTCGGACTGCGGCTGCACGCCGGCCACGCCCTCGATGATGAAGACGGCGCCGTCCAGCACGCGCAGCGACCGGTTCACCTCGATGTTGAAGTCGATGTGGCCGGGGGTGTCGATGACGTTGATCCGGTGGTCCTTCCACACGGCGGTCACGGCGGCGGAGGTGATGGTGATCCCCCGCTCGCGCTCCTGCTCCATGTAGTCGGTCGTGGTGTTGCCGTCGTGCACCTCACCGATCCGGTGGGACTTGCCGGTGTAGTAGAGGATCCGCTCGGTCGTGGTGGTCTTGCCGGCATCGATATGCGCGGTGATGCCGATGTTGCGGATCTTGTCGAGCGGTGTGCGCGCCACGATGGGCCTCCATACGCGAAAGCGGGCCCGACAGCGGGGAAATCCCCGTGCCGCCCGCGCAATGGTTCCGAATCTAGCCTTGTGCGGAGGGGGAGATGCCCTCTCCTGGCCGGATTTGCAAGCACTCCCGCTGGGACGCCGGCGCGGGGCTGCCCTGCCGCGGCGGTGGTGTCACGATCCGTCACGGTTTCGCCGCTGCCGGATGGGGGCCCGCGTGGTAATGGTGGCGTCATGAGCGTCCGAGGACACATCGCCGCCATCCGCTTCGGCTATGGCCTCCGCCTGGGGGAGGCGCCGCCCGCCAATCCGGAGGCGTGGCTGATCGAGCAGCTGGACCGTCCAGCTGCGCCGCCGGAGGGGCTGAGCCTGGCGGAGGGCATCCGCCTCCGCATGGAGGACCAGGCCGCGCGCCGGGCGGGGCAGGAGACGCCGCGCGCCGCCAATGGCCGCTCGGCCCTGAACGACGCGGTGCGCAACGAAGGCATCGCCCATGCCCATCGGCGCCTGACGACCGCGCAGGGCTTCCGGGAACGGCTGGTCGATTTCTGGATGAACCACTTCACGGTCAGCCGCCGCGTCGGGGTGATCCAGCCCATCATCGGCGCCTTCGAACGCGACGCGATCCGCCCGCATGTCACGGGCCGCTTCGCCGACATGGTCGTGGCGGTCGCACGCCACCCGGCCATGCTCGTCTACCTCGACAATGCGGGATCGATCGGCCCGAACAGCCCGACCGGCCAGCGGCGCCGGCGCGGCCTGAATGAGAATCTGGCGCGGGAGGTGCTCGAACTCCACACCCTGTCGCCCGCCGGTGGCTACACACAGGAGGACGTGCAGGCCTTCGCCCGCCTGCTCACGGGCTGGTCGGTGGAGTTCACCAACCCGCCCGTCGGCTTCGTCTACCGTACCGCCGCGCATGAACCCGGTGCCAAGGTCATCCTTGGCCGCCGCTTCGGTGACGGGGAGGCGGAGGGCGAGGCGGCGCTGCGCTTCCTGGCGGAACACCCCGCCACCTGGCGGCACCTGGCCGTGAAGCTGGCGCGGCATTTCGTGGCGGATGACCCGCCGCCGGCGGCGGTGCGGGCGCTGGAGGCGGTGCTGCGGGAGACGAAGGGCGACCTTGGCGCCACCGCCCGCGCCCTGGTGCGACTGCCCCAGGCCTGGGACCCGCCCCTGGCCAAGTTCCGCGCCCCCGCGGACTACGTCATCGCCGCCGCGCGCGCGATCGCGCTGCCGGAAGACCGCGCCGACGTCATCGTCAGCGGCATGGCGGCGCTGGCACAGCCGCTCTGGACGGCCCCACAGCCCAATGGGTGGCCTGACACGATGGCGGAGTGGGCATCGCCGGAGGGCCTGATGCGCCGGGTGGACTGGGCCTACAACCTGGCTGGGCGGGCGCCGCGGGCGGATGCGAGGGCGGTGGCGGAGACGGCGCTCGGTCCGCTCGGGAAGGGCGAGACCGCGACCGCCATGGCGCGTGCCGGGTCGGTGCGCGATGCCTTGACCCTGTTGTTCGGCAGCCCGGAGTTCATGCAGCGATGAGCGGCGCCGCGCCCCACGCCTCCTTCCGCCCCAGCCGCCGCGGGCTGCTGCTCGGCCTTGGCGCCACCTTCGCGCTGGGGCACGCGCGCGTCGCCTTCGCGCAGGCGGCGGGCGACCGGCGGCTGGTCGTCGTGATCCTGCGCGGCGCGCTGGACGGGCTCTATGCCGTGCAGCCCTATGGCGATCCGGGCGCGGAGGAGTTGCGCGGCGCCCTGATGCTGCCCGAACCGGGGCGGGAGGGCGGGCTGCTCGACCTCGGCGGGCGGTTCGGCCTGCATCCCGGCTTCGCCACCCTGCATGGGCTGTACCGCGCCAATGAGGCGCTGGTGCTGCACGCCGTCGCCGGCCCCTATCGCAGCCGCAGCCATTTCGAGGCGCAGGACATGCTGGAGGCTGGCGGCGGCCAGCGCCTGACCAGCGGCTGGCTGAACCGGGCGTTGCAGGCCGTTCCGGCGGCGGGACAGGCGCGGGCGGGCATCGCCATCGGCGGTGGCGTGCCGCTGCTGCTGCGCGGCCCCGTGCCGGTCGGCGCCTATGCGCCCCCGGGCCTGGACCGCCCCTCCGAGGACCTGATGCTGCGGCTTGCGGAACTGCAAGGCGCCGATCCCCGGCTGGCTGCGCCCTTCGCGGAGGGGATGCGCGCCCGCGGTTTCGCCATGCAGACGCTGGGCGCGCCATCCAACGAGCCGGACCGAGGGAGCTTCCCGCGCCTGGCGGCAGCGGCGGGGCGGCTGCTGGCGGAACGCGGCGGCCCGCGCGTCGCGGCGCTGGAGCTTGGCGGCTGGGACACCCATGCGGGCCAGGCCGGCCGCATCATGGGGCCGCTGCGCGCGCTGGATGAAGGGCTCGGCCAACTCAAGGCCTCGCTTGGCGATCACTGGGCGCGGACGGCCGTGCTCGTCGTGACCGAGTTCGGCCGCACGGCGCGGGTCAACGGCAATTCCGGCACGGACCACGGCACGGGCGGCGTGGCCTTCCTGCTGGGCGGCGCCGTGGCGGGCGGCCGTGTGATCGCGGATTGGCCAGGGCTGGCGCCGGGCCAGCTGTTCGAGAACCGGGACCTGCAGCCGACGCGCGACCTGCGCACCATCGCCAAGGGGCTGCTGCGGGACCATCTGCGCCTGCCGGAGGCCGCGGTGGCGCAGGCCTTCCCGGACAGCCGCGAGGCACCGCCCATGGCGGGGCTCATCCGGGCCTGAGCGCAACCGTCCCCTTCCGGCCGCGTTCCGGCGCGGCAGCAGAAGGGGATGCACGGTGCCGGAACGCTTCGCCGTCTATCGCTACGAGATCGAGCGGCCCGGGGAGGCGGACGAGCCGCGCTACTCCCTCGCCCCCATGAAGGGCATCGGCTACGCCGGCAATGACGAGCCCTCAGACGCCCACCCCCGCGGCAACGAGCCTGCGGAGGCGACGCAGTCCCATCCCGCCGGGCATGTCGAGGCGCCGGACGGCACCACCATCGCGAGCTTCGAGCCGCCGACGCTGGAGATCCCGGGCCGGGGGCGCGTGGACCTCTCCGCCGTCATCGGCGTCACGGAGGGTGACGCCTCCGAACTCGGCCGGCTGGTGCGCTGGCTCCCGGGCTGAGGCAGTCAGCAGCCCGCGCGGGCGGGGCGGTCGTCTGACCCGATCAGGGAGAAGCGCCAGGGATCGGCGGCAGCGGGATCGACCTCGATCCGGACGGCGCGGATGTCCTGCTCCCCGGGCACCATGATGCGGGTCAGGTTGGGCGCGCCGGCGATGGGGCGGTCCTGCAGCCAGAAATGGCTGTCGCCGTTGATCAGCAGCACCGGCTTGCCGAAGGCGGCCGCTTCCCGCCCGATCGCCGCCCGGATGTCGCCGTAGCCGCTGTCATAGCCGCGGCCGCAGCGCTGGACGTAGAAAAGGTCCGCCTGGGTGCCGATGACCACGGCGCGGGATCCGGCGCGATTGGCCTCGGCGAAGGCGGCGGAGAGCCAGGCGAGGTTGGCGGCGTTGCGGGCCTGGTATTCCTCCCTGGCGCCGGCGGGCGGCAGGATGGCCGGCGCCTCCCCGGGCTCGGTCGGGCGGTTGTTGTTGGAGCCCGGTACATGCAGCGTCACGAAGGTGACGGCACCGTGCTGCCAGCGGGCATTTTCCACGTAAAGGCGGTGGGCCGGGTCCGTATCCGCCTGCCGGACCAGGGCCATGCGCTGCCGGCCGAGGCTGCGGCTATCCGCGAAGAAGCGGGCGCGGATCAGGGCCAGGCGTTCCAGCGGGTCGAAGCGGCCGGCGCGGTCCTGCCAGCAATCCGTCCATTCATTGTCGCCGGGCGTGTAGATCAGCGGATGCGTGGCCAGGCCGAAGAAGGAGAAGGCGCGCAGCACCGTGTCATCCGTGCAGACCTCGCTGCCGCCCTTGGTGTCCCCGACATAGAGGGTGAAGGCCGGGCGGGTGGCGTTGATCTGGCCGACCAGGCGCGCGACGCGCCCATGCTCCGCCGCGCAATCCTGCGGCGCGGTGGGCAGGCAATAGGGCATGTCGCCGAAGGCGGTGAAGCTGAAGGGCGCCTCGGCGGGCGTCTGTGCCGCGGCGGGCGGCGAGAACCCGGCCAGGAGAAGCAGCGAAAGGGCAAGGCGGCGCATCGGGGACTCCGCGACGAAGGGACGGCGCGCCCTTCTACCGCAGGCTGCGGCGGCCTTGCATGACGCATCCATGGCGGTCCGCGCTGGACAAGGGCCGGGGGGCGGGCCACATGCCGCGGCCATGCCGGAAGCCCCGCCGACCCCCGAACCGCTCCGGACCGGGGATTTCGACTATGACCTGCCCGAGCGCCTGATCGCCCAGGCCCCTGCCCGGCCGCGTGACTCCGCGCGTCTGCTGGTGGTGGGCGACGGGCGGCTGGAGGATCGGGGGGTGCTGGACCTCCCCTCCCTGCTCGATCCCGGCGACGTGCTGGTGGTGAACGACACCCGCGTGATTCCCGCGCGGCTGCACGGGCGGCGTGGCGAAGCGCGGGTCGAGATCATGCTCAACAGGGCGGAAGGCGGCGGGCTGTGGCACGCGCTGGTCCGCAACGCCCGGCGGCTGCGCCCCGGCGACACCGTGACGATCGAGGGGGCGGAGGGCTGCGAAGCGCGCGTGGTGGAGCGCGATGGCGGCTCTGCCCTGCTCGATTTCGGGCTCGACCAGGCGGCGCTCGCGGCCGCGCTGGAGAAAGCGGGAGAGGTGCCCCTGCCCCCCTACATCCATCGCGACGGCAAGCCGGGTGCGGAGGATGTGACGGACTACCAGACCATCTTCGCCGAACGTCCCGGCGCGGTCGCCGCCCCCACCGCCAGCCTGCACTTCACGCCGCGGCTGCTGGAGGCGCTGGAGGCACGTGGCATCCGCCGCGCGACCGTCACGCTGCATGTCGGCGCCGGCACCTTCCTGCCGGTGCGGGAGGACGACCCCCGTGCCCATCATATCCACCAGGAATGGTGCGACGTCTCCGCGGAAGCGGCCGCCACCATCAACGCCGCGCGCGCCGAAGGGCGGCGCGTGGTGGCGGTGGGCACCACCGCATTGCGCACGACGGAGAGCGCGGCGCGGGAGGATGGGACGGTGGCGCCCTTCCGGGGGCTCACGGGGCTCTACATCCTGCCGGGCTACCGCTTCCGCGCCATCGACGCGCTGCTGACGAACTTCCACCTGCCGAAGTCCACGCTGCTGATGCTGGTCTCCGCCTTCGCCGGCACGCGGCGGATGCGGCAGGCCTATGCGCACGCCGTGGCGCAGGATTACCGCTTCTTCTCCTACGGGGACGGCAGCCTGCTGTTCCGCTGCGACCAGGACATCCCCGCGTGACCCTGCATTGGAAGATGGCCGCGACGGACGGCGCCGCCCGCGCCGGCACCCTCATGACCGCGCATGGAGAGGTGCCGACGCCGGTCTTCATGCCCGTCGGCACCGCCGGCACCGTCAAGGCGATGACGGCCGACGCGGTGCGCAGCACCGGCGCGCGGATGGTACTGGGCAACACCTACCACCTCATGCTCCGCCCGGGCGCGGAGCGCGTCGCGCGCCTCGGCGGGTTGCATAGGATGATGGACTGGCACGGCCCCATCCTGACCGACAGCGGTGGCTACCAGGTGATGTCGCTGGCGGGGCTCCGGAAGCTCGATGCCGATGGCGTCACCTTCCAGTCCCACGTCGATGGCTCCAAGCACCGGATCACGCCGGAACGCAGCGTCGAGATCCAGCACCTGCTGGGCGCCGACGTCACCATGTGCTTCGACGAATGCACCCCCTACCCCGCCACCCATGACCAGGCGGCCGAAAGCATGCGCCTGTCCATGCGCTGGGCCGCGCGGTCCCGCGCCGCCTTCAAGCCGCGGGACGGCCATGGCCTGTTCGGCATCGTCCAGGGCAGCACCTTCGAGGACCTGCGCACCGAAAGCATCCAGGCCCTGACCGCCATCGGCTTCGAAGGCTATGCCATCGGCGGCCTGGCCGTTGGCGAGGGGCAGGCGGAGATGCTGCGCGTGCTGGACTTCACCACGCCGCAACTGCCGAAGGACGCGCCGCGCTATCTCATGGGCGTCGGCACGCCCTCCGACCTCATCGAATCCATCCGCCGCGGCGTGGACATGTTCGACTGCGTGATCCCGACCCGATCCGGCCGGACCGGGCGCGCCTATACCAGCCGCGGCGTGCTCAACATGCGCAACGCGAAGCACGCGGAAGACACGGGGCCGATCGACCCCGACTGCGACTGCCCCGCCTGCCGCAACCACTCCCGCGCCTATATCCACCACCTCATCAAGGCGGAGGAGATGCTGGGGCCGATGCTGCTGACCTGGCACAACATCCGCTACTACCAGACCCTGACGGCGCGGCTGCGAGCGGCGATCCTGGCGGGGCGGTTCGAGGAGGAGGCGCGGGCGATCGAGGCGGGGTGGAGTGGCGCCGGTGAGCCCGGGGAAGAGGCTCCGCCCCTTCCCCGTACCCCTTCCCCGCGAGGGGCCAGCGGGCCCCTCGACCCCATGTGACTGGACGGTGATGGGAGGGGCGTTGAGCGCCCGCGTGTTCGACGCGCGCTCCGCGCCCCTCCCATCACCGTCCAAAACCTCGCGGTCCAGGAGGCCGTTGCCTCCTGGCGCGGGCGGGGTCCGGGGAGGGGCGCGCAGCCCCTCCCCGGCGCTACCCACCAGCGTCCAGCCCGCTCACGGCCGCCACCCCTGCATCTCCCGGAACACCTCCGCCAGCGCCGGCGGCGGTGCGTTGATCGGCCAGAGGACCGTGGTGCGGTCCTGGGAGAGGGAGCAGGTCATGTTGCTGAACTCCCCGCGTCTCATCGTCGCGAAGCCGGCCCGGGCCAGCGCCTCGTTCCAGCGGGCATAGGCGGCCTGGTCCTGGCCGAGGGGCGTGATGGTCTGGTTGGCCGTCGCGGTGGCGCGGTTGAGGCGGATGATGGTGCCGTCCGGCATGATTCGGGTGCCGCCCCCGCCGCCGGTGACGCCGCCGCCGCACCAGGCCGTGATGGGGGATTGGGCAAGCGCCGGGGTTGCCGCCAGCAGGCCCAGCACGGCCAGTATCACGCGCATCCTCGCCCCATCCTTCCCGCGCTGCTATAGGCGCCGCCGATCAGCGTAGCGGATAGCGGGCGGTGGCTGGACCTTCGATTTCGACGGATACGAGCGGGCTCACGATGCTGGGCCAGATGACCGCGCAGCCGGCGACGCCGGAGGCGGCAGTGCTGGAACGCGTGCCGAACCCGCATCCGGGCCAGCGCTATTGCGTGCGGTTCACGGCGCCGGAATTCACCTCCCTCTGCCCCATGACCGGCCAGCCGGATTTCGCGCATCTCGTCATCGACTATGTCCCGCGGGACTGGCTGGTGGAGAGCAAGTCCCTGAAGCTCTATTTGACCGCCTTCCGCAACCACGGCGCCTTCCACGAGGCCTGCACGGTCGGCATCGCGCGGCGCCTGGTGGAGGAGCTGGACCCGGAGTGGCTGCGGATCGGCGGCTACTGGTATCCGCGGGGCGGCATCCCGATCGACGTGTTCTACGCGACGGGGGAGCCGCCGGCTGGCGTCTGGGTGCCGGCGCAGGACGTGCCGGGGTATCGTGGGCGGGGCTGACGCCCGCCACGCGATACGGGAACGGGCCATGGCGCTCGGCTTCGACGCCGTGGGCTTCGCGCGGGCAGAGCTGGCGCCGGAGGCGCGAAAGCGGCTGGGCGCCTTCCTGGCCGCGGGGCATCACGGGTCCATGGGCTGGATGGAGGCGCGCGCGGACCAGCGGGCGCATCCGAAGGCCTTGTGGCCGGAGGCGGTGAGCGTGATCTCGCTCGGCCTGAATTACGGGCCGGACCGGGACCCGATGGAGAGCCTGGCCTGGCGCGACCGCGGCACGATCAGCGTCTATGCCCGCAACCGCGACTACCACGACCTGGTGAAGGGGCGGCTGAAGCAGCTCGGCGGGTGGATCGCGGGGCGGTTCAAGGGAAGCGAGCTGAAGGTCTTCGTGGACACGGCGCCGGTGATGGAGAAGCCGCTGGCGCAGCAGGCGGGGCTGGGCTGGCAGGGCAAGCACACCAACCTGGTGTCGCGGCAGTTCGGGTCGTGGCTCTTCCTGGGCGAGGTCTTCACCACGCTCGACCTGGCGCCGGCCGAGCCCGAGCGCGACCATTGCGGCCGTTGCGACGCCTGCCTCCGCGCCTGCCCGACGGAAGCCTTCCCGGCGCCCTACCGGCTGGATGCACGGCGCTGCATCTCCTACCTGACCATCGAGCATCACGGGCCGATCCCGCACGAGCTTCGGCCGAAGATGGGCAACCGCATCTATGGCTGCGACGACTGCCTGGCGGTCTGCCCCTGGAACAAGTTTGCCCGAGTGCATGAAGAGCCCGCGCTTGCGCCGCGCGCGGCGCTGACCGCACCGAAGCTGGCGGAACTGGCGGCGCTGGATGATGCCGCGTTCCGCGCGCTGTTCAGCGCCAGCCCCATCAAGCGCATCGGGCGCGACCGCTTCGTCCGCAACGTGCTGGTCGCCATCGGCAACAGTGGCGATCCGGCGCTGCGCGACACGGCGCGACGCCTCTGCAATGATGCGGATGAGACCGTCGCGGAATGCGCGCGATGGGCGTGCGAAAGGTTGGCGTGATGGGTGACGGGAAAGCCTTGGTGCTGTTCTCCGGCGGGCAGGACAGCGCGACCTGCCTGGCCTGGGCGCTGGACCGCTTCGACAGCGTGGAGACGTTGGGGTTCGACTACGGCCAGCGCCATGTGGTGGAACTGGAGACGCGCGCGGCCTTCCGCGACCATGTCGCCGCGCATCCGGTATGGGGATCGCGCCTTGGCGCCGACCATGTGCTGACAATCGATGCGTTGGGTTCCATCAGCGAGACGTCGCTGACCCGCGACGTCGCGATCGAGATGGAGACGGGCGGGCTGCCCAACACCTTCGTGCCCGGCCGCAACCTCATCTTCCTGACCTTCGCCGCGGCGCTCGCCTTCCGGCGCGGCGTGAAGCACATCGTCACGGGCGTCTGCGAGACGGACTATTCCGGCTATCCCGATTGCCGGGACGACACGATCAAGGCGCTGCAGGTGGCACTCAACCTCGGCATGGAGAAGCGCTTCGTGCTGCACACGCCGCTGATGTGGCGGGACAAGGCGGCGACCTGGCAGCTGGCGCGGGACCTCGGCGGGGATGGGCTGGTGGAGGCGATCCGCACCATCACCCATTCCTGCTACCTCGGCGACCGCACGCCGCATGAATGGGGCGCGGGCTGCGGGCACTGCCCGGCCTGCGAATTGCGTGAGAAGGGATGGCGGAAGTGGGTGGCGGCATGACGCCGAGGATGGAGGGTTTCCTGTTCCTCGCGGGATTCGGGCTCTGCATCCCCGCGGCGAACTGGCTGATCGGGAACGCGGGGACGGTCTGCGTGCCGAACGGGCCCTGCCTGGTGCCGGTGGCGCCGGGGGTGATGGCGCCGTCAGGCGTGCTGATGATCGGCCTCGCGCTGGTGCTGCGGGATTTGGTGCAGCGGCGGCTCGGACTGGGCTGGGCCTTCGGGGCGGTGATCGCGGGGGCGGCGCTGTCGGCGCTGCTGGCGCCGCCGGCGCTGGTTGTCGCCTCGGCGTTGGCCTTCCTGCTGTCGGAGCTTGCGGACCTCGCGGTCTATACGCCGCTGCAGAAGCGCGGCCTGGTGCTGGCGGTGGCCGCGAGCGGCGCGGTGGGGCTGGTGGTGGACAGCGCGGTGTTCCTCTGGCTGGCCTTCGGCAGCCTCGACTTCATGGCGGGCCAGGTGCTGGGCAAGGCCTGGATGGTGCTGGCGGCGCTGCCGATCCTGCACTGGCTGCGCGGCCGCGACGCGGCGCGGGGGATCGCATGAGGATCCTCGTCGTCCGCAACAGCGAGACGGCGCCGGAGGGCGCCTTCGGCGACTGGCTCCGAGCGCAGGGGCATGAGCTGGAGGTCGTCGCGGGCAGCGAGGTGACCGACGCGCAGATGCAGGAGGCGGCCCTGGTGGTGATGCTGGGATCGCCGCGCGGGGTCTATGAAGGCGCGGCGCATCCCTGGATCGACGCGCAGCGCGCGATGGTGGCGAAGCGCCTGGCGGCGCGGCGCCCGACCATCGGCATCTGCTTCGGCGCGCAGATGATCGCGGCGGCCGCGGGCGGCAGCGTGGGGCGCCACCCCGAGGGCGTCTTCCATCGCGGCTGGATCGGGAATGAGGAGACTTCCGAACCCTTCCTCGCCGGGCCCTGGCCCCGCTGGCATGGCGACGTCATCACGCCTCCGCCCGAGGCCACGGTGCTGGCAAGCGATGCCGGCACGGTGCAGTGCTTCACCCTGCCCGGCGCCATCGCCGTGCAGTTCCACCCGGAGGCCACGCCGGCGCTGATGGACAATTGGGCCAGCCTCTCGCCCCCCGGCGTGGTGGATCGGGACGCCATGCGCGCGCAGGGCGAGCGGCTGTTCGAGGAACGGCGCACGGCGCGGGAGGCGCTTTTCGCCGAATTGCTGCGGCGGGCCCTGGCATGATCCCGGTCCTGGAAACGCCCCGGCTGAAGCTGCGCCCGCATCGCGTCGAGGATTTCGAGGCGCTGGCCACCCTCTGGGCCGATCCCGCCGTCACGCGCTTCATCGGCAAGCCCGCGACGCGGGAGGAGAGCTGGGCGCGGCTGCTGCGCTATGGCGGGCTGTGGCCGCTGCTGGGCTTCGGCTACTGGGCGGTGGAGCAGCGCGGGAGCGGCGCCTATCTCGGCGATGTCGGCTTCGCCGATTTCCATCGCCCGATGGACCCCGCGCCCCCTGCCCTTCCGGAGATCGGCTGGGTGCTGTCGCCGGCCGCGCAGGGGCACGGGCTGGCGACGGAGGCCGCGACGGCGGCGCTGGAGTGGCTGCGCGGCCCCTGCTTCTGCATCATCGATCCCGCCCATCTGGGATCGCTGCGGGTGGCGGCCAAGCTCGGCTTCGAAAGCCGGGGCCTGGCGCGGTACCGGGATAGCGTGACGACGTTGCTGGTGCGGGAGCATACCGGCGGACCGGTCGTTTGACCGGTCCGAGCGCCCGAATGGGCGCCGCCGCTTATGGGTCACGCCGCAGGCGTGCCTCCGGCACGACGCGTCTGAGGGGCCCTGAAGCGGTCACGCGAAAGGGCCGTTGGTATCAACCCGCGCCGGGGGTCTGCAGCGCGTAGTAGCCGTGGCGGCGCCGCGCCTCCGCCAGGTCCAGCCCCGCGCGGATGTCCTGGAGGATCAGCTCCTCCTTCGCCTCGATCGATTCCGCGACGCCCAGCACATCGAGCGCGCGCGTCAGCGGCACGCAGACGACGCAGCTGTCATCGGCGCAGATGACGTCGCCGGGATCGACGCGGACATGGCCGAGCACGACGGGCACGTTGGTGGCATCCAGCGCCACGCGGTCCTTGCCCGTGCGCGAATGGCTGGCGCGGGACCAGATGGGATAGCCGTAGTCACGGCTTTCGGTGACGTCGCGGTTCACGCCATCGATCACCGTGCCGGCCACGCCGCGGGCCTTGGCGAACTCCGTCAGGATGTTGCCCCAGACCGTGCAGTCCAGCCGCCCGCGATTGTCGATGACGACGACGTCGCCCTTTCCGGCGAGATGCAGGAAATCCCCCACCGTGCCGCCCGCCGGGCCGACCGGCAGGTAGCGCAGCGTGACCGCCTGCCCGCAGATGCGCGCGCCCTGCAGCATCGGCTTCAGCCCATCCACCTGGCCCGCGATGCCGAGCTTGTCGCAGGCATCGGAGACGGAGGAGGAAGGCAGCTTCGCGAAGCGGGCGAGCACATCGGCAGGCAGGCGGTCGAAGGACATGGGGTCAATCCGGCTGGATGTTGTTGGCGCGCACGATCGCGCCCCAGGTTTCCACCTGCTGGGCGAAGAAGGTCCGCAATTCCTCGGGCGAGGAGAGCACCAGGCGGGCCTGCTGCGTTTCCGTCATCACGCGGCGGGCGCGCTCCTCGGTCAGCGCTTCGCGCAGCGCGGCGTTCATGGCAGCGATGGCGGCGGGCGGCGTGCCCTTCGGGCCCCAGACGCCCCACCAGGCCTCGGCCTCCAGCCCCGCATAGCCGGCCTCCCCGCAGGTCGGCGTATCCGGCAGGCCCGAGAGGCGGGAGGGGCCGAACTGCATCAGCGGGCGCAGCGAGCCACCGGTGATATGCGGCAGCATCAGCGCGGCGCTGCCGATCATCATGTCCACATGGCCGGCGACCGCATCGTTCACCGCGAGACCGCCGCTGCGATAGGGCACGTGCTGGAAGCTCGTCCCTTCCTTGTCGCCCAGCCGGATCATCGTCAGGTGGCCGATGGTGCCGTTGCCGGTGGAGCCGTAGGACACGCTGTCCCGTCGCGCCTTCGCCGCCGCCACAGCCTCCGCCATCGTGCGGAAGGGCTTGTCCGGCTTGCAGGCGACGGCATAGGGCGATCCGCCGATCAGCATGACGGGGTCGAGATCCGTCAGCACGTTGAGCGGCGGGTTGCGCAGCAGCGCCGGGATGGTGGCGTGGCTGTCGAAGGTGAGCATCCAGGTCAGGCCATCGGGCCGCGCCTTGGCGACGATGTCGGCACCGATGGAGCCCGCGGCGCCGGAGCGGTTCTCCACCACCACGGTGACGCCGAGCTTCGCGCCGACCCCGGGCGCCACCAGCCGCGCCACCGCATCGGTGGAGCCGCCCGGCCCGAAAGGCACGACAATGCGGACGACGTTGGTCTGCGCGGCGGCAAGGCGCGGCGCGGCGAGCAGCGTGGCAGCGCCCAGCAGGGCGCGCCGGTTGATCCGGACCATGGTTATCCTCCCGTTGGGACGCCGGCGCTACACGCCGTGCGTCGTCTCGTGGAAGAGTGCCTCCGGCTCGACGTCCTGGGAAGTGAGGCCATCGGCGGCCGAGAAGCGGCACATGGCGGCGACCTCCGCGCGGTTGCGCTGGAAGCCGTAGGGCCAGGGATCGCCGCCCATGAATTCGGTCTGCCTCGCGACCTCGGCCGCGATCCAGGGGATGGAGACACGCAGCACGTTCACCATCGCGGCCTCCGCCAGCGCATGGGCCTTGGCGGCGGAGAAGGCGTTGAACAGCGCCATGGGCAGGCCAGGGTTCGCCGCCGCCACATCACGCCGGATGGCGATGCAATGCATGATCGGGAAGAAGCCCGTGGCCTTGAAATAGGCTTCCTCATGGCTGCGGAAATCGGGGAAGAGGCGCGCGACGGGCGCCGTGCCGTTCACGAAGCAGGCCGGCGGGCGCGGCGCGATGACGGCGTCGATCTCGCCTGCGGCGAGCATGGCGTCGAGCGTCTGGCCCTCCGCGATGCTTTCCTTGCGGATGTGCGGCGGCAACACGATGGGCGTGCGTTCGCCCGCCACCTTCCATGTGATGCCCGACAGATCCGTGCCGTAGTAGTCGCGCAGCACGCCGCGCACCCAGACGGCCGCGGTCTGCTGGTATTCCGGCAGGCCGATCACGCGCCCCGCCAGATCCTTCGGCCCCGCGATGCCGCGATCCGTGCGGATGTAGATGGCGGAGTGGCGAAACGCGCGGGAGGGGAAGACGGGCACGCCGATGTAGCGGCTGTCACCGCGCGCGACGGAAAGGATGTGGCTGCCCATCGACATCTCCGTGATGTCGTAGCGGGCTTCCCGCATGGCGATGCGGAACAGGTCCTCGGGCTCACCGGGCGTGAAGGCGATGTCGAAGCCCTCGACCTTGATCCGCCCCTCCACCACGGCCCGCGTGCGATCGGTAAGGGTGCAGGCGAGCGAGAGCTGGGTCATGCTTCATCCATGGCGCGGGCGATGTTGTCGGGCGTGAAGGGCCAGCGCGTGACGCGCACGTCGAGTGCATCGGCGATGGCATTCGCGATGGCGGCGATGACGGGGCCGAGGCTGCATTCGCCGGCGCCGAGCGGCGGCGCCTCCGGCCGCGCAATCAATTCGGCCTGCACGCGCGGCACGTCGCTGAAGCGGAGGATGGGGTAGCTTTCCCAGCTGTCGGAGGTGACGTTGCGCGCATCGTGGCGCACGGCCTCCAGCAGGCAGAGCGAGGTCGCCTGGATGGCGCCGCCCTCGATCTGGTTCAGCGAGCCGTCGGGGTTCACGACCTCCCCCACATCGGCGGCCAGCCAGAGGCGGCGGCAGCGGATGCGCTCGCCGGCCTCGATCTCCGCGACGGCCGCGCACCAGGCGCCGCTGCCCTTGTAGCGGGAGACGGCGAGGCCCATGCCGACCCCTTCCCGCTTCTGGCGGTTCGGCCAATCGGCCATCTGCGCAGCGCGCGCCAGCACGTCGCGCGACCGGGCGTCGTCGAGGTGGCGGAGGCGATGTGCGAGCGGGTCCTCGCCGGCCTGCGCGGCGAGTTCATCCATCACGCTCTCGATCGCCCAGACATTCACCAGCGCGCCGAGGCCGCGCAGCGCGGAGGCGCGGATCGGCATGGCGGTGATTCGCGCCATGTCCACGCGCAGCGCCGGCACGCGATAGGGCGGCACCGCGTTGCGCTGCGCGCCGCCACCGCCGGCCAGCGGCGGGTTGATGGCGGGCGGGACGGGAAAGCCATCCTCCATCATGGAGGCCGCGAGCAGGGTCGGCAGCGCGCCCCGGCCCGGCCGGCCGGAATGGCCGTTGGACAGCACCTGCTGCGACCAGCGGAGCAGCGTGCCGGCCTCATCGGCCTCCGCCGCCACATCGACGATCATGGCGGGGGAGGCAGGGCCCCAGGCCAGTTCCTCGGCACGCGACCACAGCACGCGGATCGGCGTGCCGGGATGGGCGCGGGCGATGAGCGCGGCGTCCAGCGCCACGTCGTCGGCGCCGTTATGGCCGTAGCAGCCGGCACCTTCGACGTGATGGAGGATGATGTTGTCGGCGGGGATGCGCAGCGCCTTCGTCAGATCGGCGCGGAGATTGTAGATGCCCTGGCTGTGGCACCAGATTTCGACCGTGTCGTTGTGCCACTGTGCGATGGCGCAGCAGGTGCCGATGGAGCCGTGCGTGATGAAGGGGCGGAAGAAGCGGCGACGGATGGTGCGCGTTGGCGCGGGCGTCTCGGCGCTGCGCTCCAGCACTGTGGAATCCTCGCGCGGCGCGGACTCCATCCAGGCTTCCAGCGCGTGCTCCTCCGGCAGCGTGTCCTCTGCGTTCCAGGTCGCACGGGCGGCGAGGCGCGCGGCGGCGGCCTCCGCGTGGTGTTCCTGCGGGGCCAAGGCGGCCAGGACGCTGCCGCTGCGGAAGATGGTGGCACCGCCGGGCAAGGGGCCGTCCTTCAGCGCGGCCAGCGTCGCGCCGCGCGCGGCGGGGCGCACCATGCGGGCATGCAGCATCCCGGGCAGGCGCATATCGTGCACGAAGCGCGGCTGGCCGAAGAGCTTGGGGGGCAGGTCGAGCCGAGCCGCGGAGGTGCCGGCGATGCGCCGGGCGTTGGCGGGCTTGGCGCGGTCGCCCGGCGTGGCCTCCACCGCCAGCAGCGCGGCATCGGCCATGGACCAGTAGGAACCGAGCAAGCGCCCATCAGGGGCGACGAAATCGCCGTCCCGCACGGCGATGTCGTCACGCGAAACGCCGGTCCTCTGCGCCACGACACCGACGACAATCGCGCGCGCCTCGGCGCAGGCATGGCGGATGGCCATGCCGGATTCCTGCACGGAGAGGCTGCCGCTGGTCACCGCCTCATCCGGGCTCGTCGGCGTCGAGGCCGGGCGCATGACGATGCGCGGCAGGGCGACGTCCAGTTCCTCCGCCGCGATCTGGGCGAGCGCGGTGACGATCCCCTGGCCCAACTCCACCTTGCCCGGCGTGATCGTGACCGTGCCTTCGGGCTGGATGGACAGCCACTGATCCAGCCGGCGGTTGACATGCAGGCTGCCCGGCAGCTTCGGCTTGTCGTCGCCGCCCTGCACGGCGTTGCGGAAGGCGAGGTTCATGCCATCTGGCCTTGAGCGGCCGCACGCAGCACGGCGCGGATGATGCGGTTGTGGCTGCCGCAGCGGCAGAGATGCGGATCGAGCGCCGCGCGGACGTCATCCTCTGTGGGATCGGGATTGTCGCGCAGCAGGACGGAAGCGCGCAGCAGGACGCCGGAGAGGCAGAATCCGCATTGCCCCGCCTGCAATTCGAGAAACGCGGCCTGCAAGGGATGCGGCGCCGCCGGCGTTCCGAGGCCCTCCACCGTCGTCACGCGGCGTCCCGTCACCGCGCCGACATGCAGCGTGCAGCCATAGGCGGGCTCGCCATCGACCAGCACCAGGCAGGCGCCGCATTGTTCCTGCCCGCAGCCGAAGCGGGTGCCGGACAGGCCGAGCGGGCCACGCAGCGCGGCCAGCAGCGGCGCCTCCTCCTCGATCGGCACGGTGACGGCCGCGCCGTTCAGGGTGAAGGTGATGCTCACGACGGGGTCATGCGGGCCATGCGGATGTATTCCGCCTGGCGGGTGATGTCGCGACGCAGGAAGGCGTCGAACTCCGCGATGGACATGGGCATCGGCGCGGCGCCGGCGCGGGCCTGCGCTTCCTGCGTGGCCGGCAGGGCGAGGATGCGATTCACCTCCGCATGCAGCCTGTCCTTGACGGGCTGCGGCGTGGCGATCGGCGCCATCAGGCCGAGCCAGATGCTGGCCTCATAGCCCGGCAGCGCCTCCGCCACCGCGGGCACGTCCGGCATCAGCGGGCTGCGCGTCGGGCCCGTGGTGGCCAGCGCGCGGACACGGCCGGCGGCGACCTGCTCGCGCATGGTCGGGATGGCGTCGAACATGATGGGCACCTGGCCGCCGATCAGCGCCGTGCGCGCCTCGTTGGATCCGCGGAATGGCACGTGCTGCGCCTGCACGCCGGCCATGGCCAGGAAGACCTCACCGGCGACGTGATAGGGCGTGCCGGGGCCGGAGGAGGCGTAGTCGTAGCGCCCGGGATTGGCGCGGAGCAGCGCGATCAGTTCCGGCACCGTGTTGGCGGGGATGGAGGGATGCACGGCCAGCACGTGATAGGCGACGTTGATCGCCGCGACCGGCGCCAGGTCCCGCATCAGCTGGTAGGGGCGCTGGGGCAGCAGCGTCTCGTTCGCCGTATGGGTGTTCGACATCAGCAGCAGCGTGTAGCCATCCGCCGCCGACTTCACGACGACATCGGTGCCGATCACCGCGCCGGCACCGGGCCGGTTCTCGATCACGAAGGGCTGGCCCAGCGCCTGCTGCAACTGTTCGCCCAGGAAGCGCGCCGCGACATCGGCGGAGCCGCCCAGGCCGAAGGGCACGACGATCCTCACGGGCCTGTTCGGCCAGGCGCCCTGCGCCGATGCGATGGACGGCGCGGCCAGCATGCCCGCCGCGCCCAGTATCAGCCTGCGTGAGATCATCGGACCCTCCCGGTGCAACCGTTTGCGGCTACATTGGCCAGGATCGCGCGCAGGGCAAGGGGCAATCAGAACCCGGCCATCTCCCGCCTCACCTTGGCGAGGAAGGTCGCGCGCTGGTGTTCGGTGGCGCGGTTCATATCGTAGAGCGCGTGGTACTGCACGCTCGCGCGGCCCGCGCTGACGATACGGAAATAGCGCGTGACGATCTTGCGCGGCGGATCGCCCATCATCATCGCCGTCCAGCGCGGGCGGCCATAGGTGCTGATACCGGCCACCTTGCGGATGTGCAGCAGGTTGGGCGAGGCGACGCCGTCTTCCAGCTTGAAGGACACGCCCGGCAGCATCACGCGGTCCATCCAGCCCTTGAGGATGGCGGGCAGGCCGAAGCACCAGGTGGGGAAGGACAGGACCAGAGCCTCGGCCTCCATCAGGCGGCGGACGTAGTCGGCCACGGGCTCCTGGTTCGCCGGCACCTCGTGATAGCCGCGGCGTTCGGCGGCGGAGAGCACGGGGTTGAAGCCTTCGGCATAAAGGTCGCAGAAATCCACCTGGTGGCCGGCATCGCGCAGCCCGTCCCGCGCGGCGCGGCTGATGGCGGCGTGGAAGCTGTCCTCCAGCGGATGGGCATAGAGGTAGTGGACGCGCATCAGCGGCGCCCCGCGATGACGGCGATGTCCTCCGGCGCCAGGTCAACCGGCGTGCCGTTGCGGATCAACTCCGCGAAGCCCTCGTTCGGGGTCATCATGGTCAGGCAGTAGAGCTTCTCCGACGTGTCGTTGACGACGACATGCTCGGTGCCCGGACGCAGGACGAAGCAGTCACCGGGGCCGACCGGCATCTCCACCCCATCGGCATAGGCCTTGCCGGAGCCGGCGAGGACGAAGAAGCACTCCTCCGCCGCGCTGTGGGTGTTGGGGGGCGTGCGGCCGCCCGGTTCGAAGATCTCCACCACCAGGGTGAAGGTCACGCCATCGGCCACGGGATCGAAGAGGCAGGCGAAGTAGTTGCTGTCCTTGGGCGAGATGCGGAAGCCGCGGAGATCGGCGGCGCGGCGGGACAGGACGGGGGCGGCCATCATGCGGCAAGGTTCCTTGCAAAGCTCGCCGTGATTGTTGCACATCCCGGCGGCGAAGAACCGGGACGATCACGATGCGCATCCTGCTGGTGCACAGCCACCCCCGCAGCGACAGCCTGAACGCCGCGCTGCGCGACGCCACGCGCGAATCGCTGGAAGCCGCGGGCCACACGGTGGAGGTGCGGGACCTCTATGCCGAGGGCTTCAATCCCGCGCTGAGCGCGGAGGAGCGCGGCGTCTACCATGCCGTCACGGACAACTATGCGGGCGTGGCGGACCATGTGGAGAGCCTGCGGGCAGCCGATGCGCTGGTGCTGGTGTACCCCACCTGGTGGTACGGCATGCCGGCGATGCTGAAGGGCTGGTTCGACCGCGTCTGGGCGCCCGGCGTCGCCTTCAAGCTCGGAGAGGGCGCGATCGAACCGCTGCTGACCAACATCAAGCGCATCGCGGTGGTGACCACCTACGGATCGCCCACCTGGCTGCTCTGGTACATCGGCCGTATCGACCGGAAGCTGCTGGGCCGAGGCATCCGGCGGCTCTGCGCCAGGGACTGCAAGGTGGAATGGGTGACGCTGACGCGGATGGACCACCGGACGCGCGCGGAATGCGAGAGCTTCGTCGCCCGCGTCCGCGCGCATTTCCGGAAGTGGTGACCTACAGGCCGACGACCGCATCCAGCTCCCGCCAATCCGGCACCGTCGCTTCCAGAACCTTGCCCGCGCGCAGGACGATGCGGTCGGATTGCGGGCGGGAGAGCAGCTCCGTCATGAAGCGGGCGGAGAACAGCACCAGGTCGGCGGTGGCGCCGACGCGGATGCGGCCGTGCTGGCGTTCCACCTGCATCGCCTCCGCCGGTGCGGCCGCGGCGGCGCCGTGCCAATCCCCGAAGGGATGGTCGAGGTGGAGGATGCGCGTCGCCTCCCGGAACACCTCCGCCATGTCGAGGTCGCCATAGGCGTAGAACGGGTCGCGCGTGTTGTCGGACGCGACGGAGACGCGGATGCCCGCCGCGCGCATCTCATGCACCAGCGTCACGCCACGCCAGCGGGGCGTGCGGTTCGGCACGCGGTCCTGCAGGTACATGTTGCACATCGGCAGGACGACGATGTCGATGCCGGCCTCCGCCACGCGGGCGATGGTCTCCTTCGCGAAATCCTCCGGCTGGATGGACAGCGAGCAGCAATGACCGGCCTGGATGCGGCCCTTGAAGCCGCGCTTCAAGGCGGTCAGCGCGATCTCCCGCAACGCGCGGGCACCGCTCTCCCCGCTCTCATCCACATGCAGGTCGAGGTCGAGATTGCGGGCCTCGGCCAGCGAGAAGAAGTGGTCGAGTTCCTCCTGGAACCCCTCGGGCAGGTCGTCATGGATGCCGCCGGAATGGCGCGTGACCATGCCGAGCACGCCGCCGCTGTCGGCCACCATGTCGGCCAGCGCCACGCCGTCATCCCCCTTGAAGCGGTCGAGCGGGCAGATGGAGGACATCTGGAGATCGATGCGCCCGGCCCAATCCTCCCGCAGCTTGCGGAAGACGCGCCAGGTGCCGGCGCCATGCGGCATATAGGTGTCGAGGTGGGTGCGGATGGCGACGGTGCCATGGGCATAGGCGCAGCGCAGCGAGAAATCGGCGCGGGCGGCGACATCCTCCGGGCTCCAGGCCTTGGTGCGGTCCGCCATGACAGCGTTGATGGCGCCGGCGAAGGTGCCGTCGGCGTTGCGCGACCGCGGCCAGATATGGCCCTTGTCCAGATGCGTGTGGGCATCGACGAAGCCCGGCCAGACCTGGCCGCCGCGCAGGTCGATCCCATCCTCCCCGCCATGGCCCGCTGGCACGATGGCGGCGATGCGCCCTTCCTCGATCCGGATATCGACGCGCGAGAGGCCGTCGGCCTCCTGCGGCCCCTCGGCATGGGCGAGCAGCGCGGTCGGCACGCGGGCATCCAGCAGCCAGAAGCGGCTGCCGGCAGAAGCAAGGGCGGTCTTCACTACTTCCGTTCCTTCATCGCGCTTTCGTGCCAGTGGCGGAGCGCGAGATGCGAGATGAGGCTGAGCGCCAGGAAGATGGCGATACCGGTGACGGAGATGAGCACGAGGGAGGCGAACATCCGGGGAATCTTGAGCTGGTAGCCGGCTTCCAGGATGCGATAGGCGAGGCCCGAGGCGCGCCCGCCCGTGCCCGCCACGAATTCGGCGACGATCGCGCCGATCAGCGCCAGGCCGCCCGAGATGCGGAGCCCCGCGAGGAAGTAGGGCATCGCCGTCGGCAGGCGGAGGTAGCGCAGCACCTGCCAGCGATTGGCGCGATACAGGCGGAACAGGTCCACCAGGTTGTGGTCCGCGCTGTTCAGGCCGAGCGTCGTGTTCGACAGGATCGGGAAGAAGGCGACGATCCAGGCGCAGATCAGCAGCGCGATGCGGATGTCGTCCACCCAGATGAAGATCAGCGGCGCGATGGCCACGATCGGCGTCACCTGCAGGATCACCGCATAGGGGAAGAGCGACAATTCGATGATGCGCGACTGCGCGAAGAGGACCGCGAGCGCGAGCCCCAGCAGGGCGGCGACGAACAGCGCCGCGAAGGTGATCTGCAGCGTGATCAGCAGCGATCCCGACAGCGTGCCCCAATCCGCCAGCAGCGTGCGGCCGATCTCGATCGGGCCCGGCAGGATGTAGTTGGGGATGCCCTTGGCCTGCACCGCCCATTCCCAGGCGGCCAGCGCCAGGAAGCCGATCAGCGTCGGCATCAGGATGCGCAGCCAGGCATCGGGCGTCAGGCCCAGCACCTTGCGCTCGGCATGTTCCTCGACCGCCGTCGCGGCCTCGTTGGAGGAGAGGACGACGCTCATTCGCCCATCGCCCTCGTCAGTGCGGCGGAGATGTCGCGGCAATGGGCGGCATAGGCGGCGGAGGTGCGGAACACCTCGCCTCTGGGATAGGGGGCATCCACGGAGAGGTCCTCCACCACGCGGCCGGGCCGCGCGGCCATGACGACGATGCGGCGTGAGAGGTAGACGCTCTCGAACACCGAATGGGTGACGAAGATGGCGGTGAAGCGCTCCGCCTCCCACAGCGTGAGCAGGTCGTTGTTCAGCTTGTGGCGCGTGATCTCGTCGAGCGCCGCGAAGGGCTCATCCATCAGCAGCAGCCGCGGCTTGGTGACCAGGGCCCGGGCGATGGAGACGCGCATCTTCATGCCGCCCGAGAGGGCGCGGGGGTAGGATTTCTCGAACCCCGCAAGGCCCACGGACGCCAGCGCCGCGGCGGCGCGGGCCTCCGCCTCGCTGCGCGCCACGCCCGCCAGGCGCAGCGGCAGCATCACGTTCTTCAGCGCATTGGACCAGGGGGCGAGGGTCGGCTCCTGGAAGACGAAGCCGACATCGCCGGAGGCATGGCCGCCGGCCGCCATCTCGATCCGGCCCGCACTCGGCGGGATGAGGCCCGCCATCATGCGCAGCACGGTCGATTTGCCGCAGCCGGAAGGACCGAGCAGGGAGACGAAATCCCCCTGCCCGATGGCCATGTCGACACCCCGCACCGCGAGCGTCCCGTTGGCGTAGCGCTTGGAGACGCCGGCCAGCGAGACGACCGGCGCCCCGATCCCCATATCCACCCTCAGGCCAGACCGACGCGCTTGTTCACGAAATCCAGGCTGTAGGCCTGCCGGAAGTTCATGCCGGCGGGGTAGAGGCCGACATCGCGCATGCCCTCATAGAAGGACTGCCAGCGCGCATCGGTCATGGCGCCGCAGCCGAGGTTCAGTGAATCGCCGGACATGACGATGCCGTTGCTGTTCATCACCTGGATCGCATAGGCGATCTTGGCGTCGTCCATTTCCGGGTTGTCGCGCTTGATCAGCGCATTCGCGGCGCTGATGTCCCCGCCAGCGAGGTACTGCGTCCAGCCTTCCATGGTCGCGCTGACGAAGCGCTGCACCAGGTCCCGCTTCTCCGTCACCATGCGGCGGCTGACGTCGATCGTGGTGTTGTAGTTGTTGTAGCCGGCATCGGCGATCAGGAAGACCTTGGGCCGCGCGCCGGCCTGCATGGCGGCGAAGGGCTCCGACGACACGAAGCCCTGCTGGATCGCCATGCGGTCCGCCAGGAAGGGGCCGACATTGAAGGTGTAGGGCCGAATCTGCTCATCCGTGAAGCCGAAGCGGCGGCGCAGGAAGGGCCAGTAGGTGACGCGGCCGGAAGCGCCGATCAGGATCGGGCGGCCGCGCATGTCCTCGAAGGAATTGATGCCGTTGCCCTCATGCGTCATCAGGATCTGCGGATCCTTCTGCATGATGGCGCCGATGGTCAGGAAGGGCAGGTTCTCCCGCACATAGTTCAGCGCCTGGAAGCCGTTGGACATGATGAAGTCCACGCGGCCCGCGAGCAGCAGCTGCGACGGGTTCTGCTGCGGGCCGCCCATGCGGATCTCGCAATCGATGCCGTAGCGGCGATAGATGCCGGACGCGACGGCGTGGTAGTAGCCGCCATGCTCGGCCTGGGCGCGCCAGTTGGTCTGGAAGGACACCTTCTCCAGCGTCTGCGCCAGCGGCACCCGGGCGCCCGCCACCGCGGCGAGGGTGAAGGCCGTGCCGCCCGTGAGCAGCGCGCGCCGCTCGATCCGATACCGTGTCCGCATCCGCCTGTCCCTTTCTTCCGCATCCCGGTTGCCACCGCCGACTCGCGGCGGTTCACCCCTTTACAAGGGTGCATGGCCGAAAGTCAGCAAGGGTCGTGCCAGGGCGTGCCGCAGCGCGCGCAGGCATAGACCGGTTGGGCATCGGCGCGAAAGCGGGCAATCGCGATAAATTTAGGCAACCGTTTCCCGCCTGCGGGACGCCACGGGCGAGTTTCCCCCCCGCCCGGGCATGGCGCCCCCGCCCCGGCTTTGCCTAAAGTCCCGCCGTGCCAGACAACGCCCCCCATCTCCTCCTCGACCATCTCACCAAGCGCTATGGCAGCCAGGCGGCGGTCGATGACGTGTCGCTCTCGGTCGAGCGCGGCGAATGCATCGCGCTTCTCGGTCCCTCCGGCTGCGGCAAGACCACGACGCTGCGGCTGGTCGCCGGCTTCATCATGCCGGATGAGGGCCGGATCCTGCTGGACGGCAAGGCGATCGAGCGGTCGCCGCCGCATCGCCGCCAGATCGGCATGGTGTTCCAGAACTACGCGCTGTTTCCGCATATGACGGCGGCGGACAATGTCGGCTTCGGGCTGGAGATGCGCGACGTGTCCCGCGCCGAGCGCGACAAGCGGGTGGCCGAGGCGCTCGGCATGGTCGGGCTCGGGCACCTGGCGGATCGCTACCCCGCAAGGATGTCGGGCGGCCAGCAGCAGCGTGTCGCCCTGGCCCGCGCGCTGGTCATCCGCCCCGACCTGTTGCTGCTGGATGAGCCGCTGTCGAACCTCGACGCCGGGCTTCGCGTGGAGATGCGGGAGGAGATCGCGCGGCTTCGCGCGGCCTCCGGCATTACGACCCTCTTCGTGACCCATGACCAGGAGGAGGCGCTGGCGCTGGCCGACCGCGTCGCCGTCATGGATCGCGGCCGCATCGTCGAATGCGCCGCGCCGGCGGAGCTGACGGAACGGCCGCGGCACCTCTTCACCGCCGGGTTCCTCGGCGCCCGCACCGTGCTCGCGGGCCGCGCCGCCGAGGGGCGCTTCGTGCTGGAGGATGGCACCATCCTGGCCCTGCCCCCGGATGCGCCGGCGCGGCCGAGCCATCTGGTGCTGCGCGCCGCGCGGCTCTGGCTGCTGTCGCCGCGGGAGGCACAGCTGCCGCGCGGGCCCCTGCCCTACAACCATTTCGCGTTGCCGGGGATCGTCACCGCCGCGACGCGGCTTGATGACAGCATCCACTACGAGGTCAGCGTCGCCGGCCGCCAGGTGCGCGTGCACCGGCCCTCCGCCGAGCCCGCCATCGCGCCGGGCACCGAAATCACCCTCGCCGCGCCGCCGGAGGCGGTGTCCTGGATCGAGGATTTCACCGCCGCAACGGGAGCATCCGCATGAGCATCCAGACGTCTCGCCGCGCCCTGCTGGGCGCCGCCCTCGCCGCCCCCGCCATCTGGGGCAAGGACGCCGTCGCGCAGATCCGCCGCGGCGATGAGCTGACCGTCGGCATCTGGGGCGGCGCGCAGGAACGCATCACGCGCCAGTTCTGCGCGACGCCGCTGGAACGCCAGCATGGCGTGAAGATCAACTACGTGCTGGGCGGCACGCCGGAACGCCGCGCGCGCGCCTATGCCGAGCGCGGGCGGCCTTCCTTCGACCTGCTCTACCTCAACATCTTCGAAAGCCGGCAGGCGGTGAAGGATGGCGTGACGATGCCGTCCAGCGCCAATGTCCCCAACTTCGCCAACCTCTACGAGGTCGCGAAGATCGGCGGCTTCGCGGTGGCCTTCAACCCGGTCACCATCGTCTATGACCGCCGCAAGGTGGCGGCGCCCATGACCTCCTGGCGCGATTTCTGGCGCGACGATCTGAAGGGCAAGGTGATCTGGCCGACCTACCCGGGCGCGCAGGGCACGGCGGCGCTGCTGATGGCGGCGAAGGTGTTCGGCGGCAGCGAGACCAACATCGACCCGGCCTTCCAGAACATCGCCCGCCTGAAGCCCTTCGCCGCCATCCAGGGCAGCCAGGACCAGCTCTACGGCATGTTCGACCAGGATGTGGGCGCGGCCAGCGTGGAGTTCGGCAGCTTCACCCGCAAATATGCGGAGACGCGCAACCCGAACATCGTCATCGCCGACCCCAGCGAGGGCCAGGCGATCGCGACCAACGTCGCCTGCATCACGACCGGCACGCGCAACCAGGCGCTGGCCGAGGCCTTCGTGAACCTGCATCTCTCGCCGGAATGCCAGGCGGCCTATGCGGAGGAGATCTACTACTCCCCCACCATCAAGAACGTGCAGTTCGCGCCCGAACTGGCCGCCAAGCTGATCCTGGGCGAGGAAGCCGTGAACAAGCTGGTGGACTTCAACTGGGACGTGGTCATCGCGAACCAGCCCCGCTGGTCCAGCCGCTTCACGCGCGAGATCGCGGGCTGAATTCGGACTGCTGAAGACGGGCATACGGAACGGCGCATGAATTCCTCTCCGCGGGCCGGCTGGCTCGCCCTGCCCTATGGGCTGTGGCTGCTGGCCGCCTTCGCCGCGCCGCTCGGTGCCGTGGCGCTGCTCTCCGTGCAGGAGAGCAGCGAGATGTTCGCGCCGCTCTCGCTCGTGCCTTCCGGCGCGCAATATGCGGAGCTGCTCGGCGACAGCTTCTATGTGCGGGTCTTCCTCAACACGATCTGGCTGGGGCTGGGGGTGGCGGCGGCCTCGACCTTCCTCGCCTATCCGCTGGCGCTGTGGCTGACGCGCCTGCCGCCGCGCTGGAAGCCGATCGGCTTCGCGGTGGTGCTGGTGCCGCTGCTGACGAATGTCGTGGTGCGCTCGCTCGGCATCATCCTCCTGCTGGCGCCGCGCGGCATCGTCTCCGGCATCGGGCAGGCTTTCGGGCTGCCGCCATCGAACCTGCTGTTCGGGTGGTTCGCGGTCGGGCTGTCGCTGACCCAGGTCTTTCTTCCGTACATGGTCCTCGCGCTCTACGACGTTCTCGACGGCCAGGACAAAAGGCTGGAGGAAGCGGCGGCGGGGCTCGGCGCGGGGCCGGCGATGCGCTTCCTGCGGGTGATCCTGCCGCTGTCGCTGCCGGGGCTTCGCGCGGGCCTGACCGTGACCTTCCTGATGGCCTCCACCGCCTATGTCTCCGCGACGCTGGTCGGCGGGCGGAAGGTCTGGGTTTCCGGCATGGTGGTGCTGAAGGAGGGGGTGGAGATCCTGAACTATCCCCTGGCCGCGGCGCTCGCGATGATGATGCTGGGCGCCTCGGTCGCGGTGACGATCCTGATCGGGCGGGTGATCGGGATGCTCACGCCCTGGGTGACGGGGCGCGCGCCGCGTTTCCGGCTGTCTGTCCCGCCGGGGATTCGCCGGCCGCTGGTCATGGTGGCGGAAGCGGTTGCGCCCTTCGTGTCGCGGTTCCTCCTGGCGCTGGCCATCGGCGTGCTGATCTTCCCGCTGCTGCTGGTGGCCGTGGCGTCGGTGAATGACAGCCCGCAGGCGACGGTCGCGCAATTCGTCGGCTTCACCTGGAAGTGGTACGGGATGGTGCTGCAGAACGAGCGCTACCTGGCGGATGCCTGGGTCAGCGTGCAGCTCGCGCTGGCCTGCGTCGCCATCTCCCTCGCCATTGCCTTGCCGGCCTCCTTCGCCCTGGTCCGCGCCGGGTTCAAGGGCCGCGAGGTGCTGGGCGCGGCGCTGATGCTGCCGCTTGCGTTGCCGGGCATCGCGGTCGGGCTCGGCATGCTGCGCCTGCTGCAATGGTTCACGGCGCTGCCGCCCTTCATGGGCGTGCTGGCGGTGCATGTGGTGCTGGTGGCACCCTTCATGCTGGCGCTGCTCCGCGCCTCCGTCGCGGGGCTGGACCGGACGCTGGAGGAAGCGGCCAGCGGGCTCGGCGCGCCGCCGACGCGCGTCTTCCGCAAGGTCATCCTGCCGCAGCTCGGCCCGGGCATCGCGGTGGCCTGCGTCATCGGCTTCCTGCTGAGCTTCGGGGAGGTGACGGTGACGGCCTTCCTCACCACCGCACGCCTCCAGACCCTGCCGGTGCGCATCTATGCCGAGAGCACCTTCAGCCTGGAGAATACGGTGAACGCCATCAGCACCATCTTCATCCTGATGACGGTGGCGATGCTGGTGCTGGTGAACCGCTTCATGCCGCTCGACCGCGTCTGGAAGCGGTAGCACCACCCCTCCCCGCCGGCCACCGAGCCCCCGGATGCCTCGCATCCGGGGGTTTTTCATTTCCGGTTGACGCGCGCCTGCCCCTGGCTGCATGCTTTGCAAACGAAGGACGTTGTCCTGCATTGCGAGACGACTATCCCGCAACGCAGTCGGGGAAGGAAACCAGGTGCCAGACGATGTGACGGGCGCGCCGCGCGCCTCGGCGGGCATGACCGCTGCCACGGGCTATTCGCTGGCCGTCGATATCGGCGGCACCTTCACCGATGTCGTGCTGCGCCACGCCGATGGCCGCGCCACCACCGACAAGACGCTGACCACCCATCGCAACCTTCTGGAGGGCTTCTTCCGCGCGGTGGACCTGGCGCTCGGCAAGACCGGCGTGGGGCCAGAGGCGGTGACGGAGGTGACCGTCCATGCGACGACGCTGGTGACCAATGCCGTCATCGAACGACGAGGCCCGCCGACCGCGCTGCTGGCGACGAAGGGCTTCCGCGATATCCTGAGCATCCGCAACGAACATCGCTACGACATGTTCGATCCGCAGATCGAGTTCCCCGATCCGCTGGTGTCGGACAGCCTGGTCTACACGCTGGATGAACGCATGCTGGCGACCGGCGCGGTGGAGAAGCCCGTGGACGCCGCCGAGGCCGCGGCGGTCGCGCGTCGGATGGCGGCGGATGGCGTGAAGGCCGTCGGCATCTGCCTGCTGAACGCCTATCGCAACGGCGCGAATGAGCGGGCGGCGCGGGACGCCATCCTGGCGGCGGTGCCGGGCATGGAGGTGACGCTGTCGTCGGAGGTCTCGCCGCAGATCCGGGAGTATCCGCGCGCCTCCACGACGGTGATGAACGCCTATACCCAGCCCATCGTCGCGCCCTATCTGGCGGCGCTGTCGGCGGAACTGGTGCGGCGGGGCTTCCCGAACCGGCCACTGATCATGCTGTCAAATGGTGGCGTCGTCGGCACCTCCGTCGCCGGCGCCTTCCCCGTGCGCATGATCGAAAGCGGCCCCGCCGCCGGCGCCCTGGCCGCGAGCTACTTCGCGGAGGTGCTGCAGCTGCCGCGCCTGCTCTCCTTCGACATGGGTGGCACGACGGCCAAGGCCTGCATGATCGATGCCGGCAAGCCGCTGGTGGCAGGCGAGTTCGAGGTCGATCGACGCTACCGCTTCAAGCCCGGCAGCGGCTTTCCCATCACCATCCCCGCCGTGGACATGATCGAGATCGGCGCCGGCGGCGGCTCCATCGCGCGCGTGGACAATCTCGGCCTGCTGAAGGTCGGGCCGCGCAGCGCGGGCTCGGAACCCGGCCCGGTCTGCTACGGGCGCGGCGGCACGGAGCCGACGGTGACGGACAGCGACGTTGTGCTGGGGCTGCTGGATGCGGATCGCTTCCTCGGCGGCGACATGAAGCTGGACAAGGCGGGCGCGGAGGCGGCGCTGGGAAGGCTCGGCGGGAAGCTCGGCACCGATGCGGTCGCGACGGCGCGCGGCGTGTTCGAGGTGGTCTGCGAGCAGATGGCCGGCGCCGCGCGCGCCCATGCCACGGATCGCGGCATCGATTGGCGCGGCCTGCCCATGCTGGCCTTCGGCGGCGCGGGGCCCGTGCATGCCTGCCGCGTGGCGGAGCTGCTGGAATGCCGGCACCTGGTCTTTCCGCCCATGGCGAGCGTGCTGTCGGCCTTCGGGACGCTGGTCTCCCCGGTGCGGCTCGACCTGGTGCGATCCGCGCTGTCGCCGCTGGCGTCGCTGGACTGGGATGCGGTGCGCGCCCTGGTCGGTGGCATGGCGGATGAAGGGCGCGCGGCGCTGGCGGAAGCGGGCGTCGCGGCGGCCGATGCGACGCTCGAACTCGGCGTGGACTGCCGCTACCGCGGGCAGCAGAATGAGGTGACCACGGACCTGCCCCTGGCGGTGCTGGAGGGCGGCGATGCGGCCGCGCTCCGGGAAGCCTTCGAGAGTGCCTATGAGGCCCTCTACGGCATCCGCCTGCCCGATGTGCCGGTGGAGGTCGTGACCTGGCGCCTGGCCGCGCGCGGGCCGCTGCCGGTTGCCAACCCCTCCCCGATCGCGGGCGGCGCGCCGGCCAGCCCGCGCACCCATCGCCCGGTGGCGGTGGAGCCCGGCGTGCCGATGGTTCCGGTCTATGACCGGGCCAGCATCGCCGTGGGGCAGAGCATCGAAGGCCCTGTCATCATCGAGGAACGGGAGACCACGCTGGTGGTGCTGCGCGGCTGGACGGCCAGCGTGCATCCGACGGGCGCGGTGATTGCGGAGCGCGTGGCATGAACGACCAGCTCGACGGCATCGCGCTGGAGATCCAGTGGTCCAACCTGATCGCGACGGTGACGGAGCAGGCGCGCGCGCTGCAGCGCATCGCCTTCAGCCCCATCGTGCGGGAAGCCGGCGACCTCGCCACCGCGCTGTTCGACCGGCGCGGGCGGATGGTGGCGCAGGCGGTGACGGGAACGCCCGGGCACATCAACAGCCTCGGCGCCGCCGGCCAGCATTTTGTCCGCGCCTTCCCGCCGGACAGCCTCTCGCCGGGCGATGTGCTGATCACCAATGATCCCTGGCTGTCGGCGGGGCATTTCTTCGACATCACGGTGATGACGCCGGTCTTCCGCGGCGGCCGCTGCATCGGCTTCTTCGGCAGCACCATCCACCACACGGATATCGGCGGCTATGGCGTCGGCGCCGGCGCGCGGGACGTGCATGAGGAAGGGCTCTGGATCCCGCTCGCGAAGCTCTACGAGAAGGGCGTCGCCAATGCGCTGCTCTTCGACATCATCCGCCGCAACGTCCGCACGCCGGACCATGTGGCGGGCGATCTTGCCGCGCAGGTGGCGGCGGGGCGCGTGGGGGCGGAGCGGCTGAACGCGCTCTGCGACCGCACCGGCTTCGACGACATCGAGGCGCTGGCCGACGCCATCATCGGCCGGTCGGAGCAGGCGACGCGGGAGAGCATCCGCAAGCTCACCCCCGGCACCTATCACGGCGAAAGCATCTTCGATGTCCCCGGCGGGCAGAAGATCACGCTGAAGGCCGCGGTGACGGTGGATGCGGAAGCGGGCGAGCTGATCATCGATTTCGCCGGCTCCTCGCCGGAGGCGCCGATCGGCATCAATGTCGTGCTGAACTACACCGCGGCCTATGCGAACTTCGCCGTGCGCGCCTGCCTCGACCCCGATCTGCCCAACAACTACGGCAGCCTCTTCCCCGTGAAGGTCCGCGCGCCGGAGGGCAGCATCGTCAATTGCCGCTACCCCGCGCCGGTGAATGCGCGCCACGTCGTCGGCATGTATGTCCCTTTCCCGGTGCTGAAGGCGCTGCACCAGGTGATGCCGGATCGCGTGCTGGCGGAGGGCTCGGGCGCGGTCTGGACCATCCAGATCCAGGGCAAGGATGACGAGGGCCAGCCCTTCACCTCCTCGATGTTCAACTACTCCGGCGGCACGGGCGCGCGGCGCGGCAAGCCGGGGCTCTCCGCCACCTGCTACCCCACGGGCGTCGCGGCCGTGCCGGTGGAGGTGCTGGAAGCCGCCATGCCCATCGTCTTCACGCGCAAGGAGCTGCGGCGCGGATCGGGTGGCGCGGGGCGCATGCCGGGCGGCGATGGCCAGGTGATCGGCTACCGCATGCGCACCCGCGATCCCTGGCTGCTGAACGTGGTTGCCAGCCGGACGGACCTTGGGCCGGAGGGGCTGGAGGGCGGCGCCGATGGCATGCCCGGGCGGTTCCTGGTGAACGGGAAACCCGTGAACGAGGCGCGCAAGATGGCGATGGCGGCGACCGACGAAGTGCTCATGGAAACGCCCGGTGGGGGCGGCTACGGTAGGGCGTAACGACACCCCATAAGGGGGTCTTCAGGGGAAACGACAGGAATGATCGCAAGGCGCGCGCTGCTCTGCAGCGCATCGGTGCTGGCCCTGCCCGCGGTGGTGCGGGCGCAGGCGCTGTTCACGCGGCCTGTCCGCTTCGTGCTCGGCTTCGCGGCCGGGGGCGCGGGGGACATCACGGTGCGCATGCTGGTGCCGCATATGCAGGCGGAGATCGGCCAGCCCATCGTGGTGGACAACCGCCCCGGTGCCGGCGGGATCATCAGCGCGGAGGCGGTGGCCCGCGCCGCCCCCGATGGCCACACCATGTACCTGCTGACGACGAGCAACATGGCGGCGCCCGCTTTCTACCGCAGCATGCCCTTTGACGTGACCAGGGATTTCGCGCCGGTCGGCCGCATGGTCTGGTACGACCACGTCATCGCGGTGAACCCGCAGCTGCCCGTCAACACGCTGACGGAGCTGATCGCCTATGCGAAGGCGCGGCCTGGCACGCTGAACATCGGCTCCATTGCCGTCGGCAATGCGCAGCACCTTGGTGTCGAGTTGTTCCGCGCCATGGCCGGCGCGCCGATGACGACCGTCACCTACCGCTCCTCGCCGGAACTCATCACCGCGCTCTCCACCGGGGAGATCCAGGTGGCGGGCGAGCTGCTGGCGCCGGCCTTGCCGCAGGTACAGGCCGGCCGCGTGAAGCTGCTGGCGGTGACGGCGCCGACGCGGTTCCCGACGCTGCCGGACGTGCTGACCAGCGCCGAATCCGGCATGCCCGACTACATCGTCCGTTCCTGGAACGCGATCGTCTTCCCCGCCAATACGCCGCGGCCGCAGATCGAGGCGATGAACCGCGCCATCCGCCGCGCGCTCGGCGTGCCGGAGATCCGGAACAGGCTGATCGAACTCGGCGGCCTGCCGGAAGCGAGCAGCCCCGAGGAACTGGGTGCGATGATCCCGAACGAGGTCGCGGCCTGGGGCCGCATGGCGCAGCTCGCGGGCATCGAGAAGCAATGAACGAGGCGGAAGGGCGGCTCAAGCACGATCTGCTGCACGCCTACCACATCCTGGATGCCGATGGTCAGGCGAGTGGCATCGCCGGCCACCTGACGGCGCGGCTGCCGGGCGCGGACCGCTTCTGGTCGCACCAATGGGGCGTGGGCTTCGACGAGGTGCGGGCCGATGGGCTGATCGAGGCGGATTTCGACCTCAACACCACGCGTGGCCAGGGCCGCGTGAACCCGACTCTCCATATCCACACGCGCATCTACCGCGCGCGGCCGGACGTGACCTGCATCATCCACACCCATGGCAAGGCGGGCGTGGCGCTGGGTTGCGCGGGGATGACGCTGGAGCCCATCACCCAGACCGGCGCCGTCTTCCATGACGACATCGCGCTGTTCGATGAGTTCCACGGCATCGTCCTCGACACCAATGAGGGCGATGCCATCGCCGCGGCGCTCGGCGGCAAGCGCGGCCTGCTGCTGAAGAACCATGGCGCGCTGGTGGTCGGTGCGTCCGTGGCGGAGGCCTGCATCGGCATGACGGTGCTGGAATGGGCGGCCGATGTGCAGCTGCGCGCCGCCGCCGCGGGGCCGCTGCAGAAGCTTGATCCCGCCGCAGCGGCGCAATCGAAGAAGTTCCTGTTGGACGCGGCCAATCTCGGCCTGCGCTGGGACTTTCTCAAAAGAACAATAGCCCGAAGCCGGCCATTCCTGGGAGAGACGTCATGAAGCGCCTGCTGCTTGCGGTACTCCTTGCCTGCACCGCGCTGCCTGCCCTGGCGCAGCAATTCCCGAACCGCCCGATCCGCTGGATCGTCGGCTTCGCGCCTGGCGGCGTCGGCGATACCACCGCGCGCATCGTCGGCCAGAAGCTCAGCGAGACGCTGGGCCAGCCCGTGGTGATCGAGAACCGCCCCTCCGCCGGCGGCATCGTCGCCAGCGAGACGGTGGCGCGCTCCGCCCCCGACGGCCACACGCTGCTGCTGGTGACGGCGACGGCCGCGACGGCGCCGCATCTGTTCCGCCAGCTGCCCTACCACCCGATCGACGACTTCGCCTTCGTGACGCAGATCGCGAGCTTCCCGCACGCCATCGTCGTTGCTGCGAACTCGCCCTATCGCACCATCCCGGACCTGATCGCGGGGGCGCGGGCCAATCCGGGGCGCGTCAATCTCGGCTCCGTCAGCGTCGGCACGGCGCTGCATCTCTCGCTGGAACTGCTGCGCAGCATGGGCAGCATCCCGGCGGAGATCGTGACCTACCGCGCCACGGGCGAATTGCTGAACGCGACCGTCAGCGGCGATGTGCAGGCGGCGATGGAAGTGGCGGCGACGACGCTCGGCCAGATCAGCGGCGGACGGATGCGCGCGCTGGCGGTCACCTCGCCCGCCCGCATGTCCATCCTTCCGGATGTGCCGACGGTCGCTGAATCCGGTTTGCCTGACTACAACGTCATCACCTGGAACGGCATGGCCGCGCCGCGCGGCACGCCACGTGCGGTGATCGATCGGCTGAACCAGGAAGTCGCGCGCGTCATGGCGATGCCGGATGTGCGCGACCGCCTGCTGCCGATCGGCGTGGAGCCCGCGCCCGGCACGCCGGAAGCCATGCATGCCCTGCTGGTACGGGAAACCGCGCTCTGGGGCCGCGTCATCGAAGCCGCACGGATCGAGAAGCAGTAATGAACATCCACAGCATCGACTGGAACGCCATCCCCTGGACCACGGTCCGCCCCGGGGTCGAGCGCAAGGGCTTCACCGGCGATGGAGCGACAGTCGCGCTGCATCGCCTGCATCCCGGGCATGAGCCGAAGCCGCACAACCATCCGAACGAGCAGATCGTCTACATCATGGCCGGCACCATCGATTTCCACATCGAGGGCGCGGTCCATCGCCTGGGCCCGGGGGGCCTGCTGGTGGTGCCGCCGAATGCCATGCATCACGGCGTCGTCGTCGGCGATGAGATCGTGATGAACCTCGATGTCTTCACCCCGGCCAGGCCTGAATATGCCTGACCTCTCCATCCGGGTTGGCGGCGTCACGCTCAACAACCCCGTCATCATCGGCTCCGGCGACCACACCATGACGGAGGGTGCGCTGGTGGCGGCGCGCGCCACCGGGGCCGGCGCCGTCGTCGCCAAGTCGATCAACGAAAGCGAGGCCGCGAAGCGCCAGCTGGATGGCAGCGACCATGTGCTGCTCGACAGCCGCTGGAACCTCCTGCCCTGGGATTTCGCGCCGCCGCCGGATGCCATGCTGCTGGGTCGTTCGGGGCTGCACCAGGCGCCGAGCGAGGACTGGATCGAGGTCGTTGCCGCGCAGGACCGGGAAGCGGCGAAGACGGGGCAATACGTCATCGGCTCCATCATCCTCGCCAACCTCGATACCGCCTGCGAACTGGCGAAGCGCTATGAGGCGGCGGGCATCCGCATCCTGGAGCTGAACATCGGTGCGCCCCACGGCGATGAGGCGGTGCCCGGCGCCATCATCCAGGAACGCGCGGCGAACCGGGTGCGGGACATCACGGCCAGGCTCCGCGCCGCCATCTCCATCCCGCTCTGGATCAAGCTGACGGGGCAGAGCGAGGATGTCGGCGCGCTGGCCCTGGCCGCCAAGGAAGGTGGCGCGGATGCGACTATCGTCATGGGCCGCTTCATGGCGCTGGTGCCGGATATCGAGACGCGCGCGCCGATGCTCGGCACCGCGGGCGCGATAGGTGGCCCGTGGTCGCTGGCGCTGACCTGCCGTTGGCTGGCGGAGGCGCGGAAGAAGGTGGGCGCGGGTTATTCGCTGCTGGGGACCAACGGTGCGCGGGACGGGCTCGATGTGGTCCGCTTCCTGCTGGCGGGCGCGCGCGCCGTGGAGATGACCAGCGCCATCATGGCCGGCGGCTTCGATGTCGCGCGCCGCGCGGTAGCGGAGATCGATGCCTACCTTGCCCGCACCGGCGGCAGCGTGGAGGACCTGATCGGCCTCGCGGCGGAGCGGCGCGTGGCCTATGGCGTGCAGGCGGACCGGCCGGGCTACTGGCGGGACTTCGTGCCGCCCGAGGCAAGATAACGGTTCGAGCCGAGGCGGGCGCTGACGGCGCCCGCGGCTTCGTGCAGCGCTGCCAGCATCGGCGCCGCCGGCGGGTCCTGCACGAACTGCACGGAGCCCACGATGCCGAGCGAGCCGACGAGGATCTCCCCCGCCGCGAAGAGGGGCGCGGCGAGGACGTTGATGCCGGTCAGCGCCTCCCCGGGCGCGGACTCCCACAGCCGGTCGCGCACTTGCGCCAGGCGGGCGCGCAGCAGTGCGGGATCGGTGATGCTTTCGGGCGTCAGCTTCTCCAGCGGGCCGGCCAGCACGCGGGCGCGCGCATCCTCCGCCCCGAAGGCCAGCATGATGCGGCCCTGGGCGGAGCAATGCGCAGCCGGGCGGTTGCCGGGCTGCACGGTGATGGAGACCTTGTTCGGCGCCTCCAGCGCATGCACCACCAGCGGATCGCCGCCGGTCGGCACGGCCAGCAGCACGGATTGGCCCACGGCATCGCGGAGGCGATGCATGGCGGGCTCCGCCACCCGCTTCAGGTCGAACTGCTCCCCCGCCGCCTGGCCGAGCTGGAACATGCGCCAGGTGAGGTGGTAGCGCTCCGTCGTCTCCTCCTGCGCCACCAGCCCGGCCTGGCGCAGGGTGACGAGGTGACGATGGACGCGGCCCTTGGGTTCGTCGAGTTCGCGCGCGAGGTCGGAGACGCGCATCGGCCCGCCGGCCAGTGCCATCGCCTCCAGCACCCGCACCGCCATCAGGACGGAACGGACGGCGGCGGTGCCCTCATTCTCCTCGCTCATCGCTCGCGCAGCCGCATGCCGGCCCAGCGGAAGACGCCGTCGGGATAGGCCACGAAGCCCGTCAGGCGGTCCGTGTAGGCCCAGCTGTTGCGGCGGTGCCAGAGATAGACATAGGGGCGGTCTGCCAGCACCTGGGCGGCGACGCGTTCATAGATCGCAGTGCGCGCGGTGGTCTCGGGCACGGCGCGCGCTTCCGCCAGCCAGCGATCGACATCGGCGTTGCTGTACTTCCCGTCATTGTTCGGGCCGCCGGTGCCGATGTGGAAGCTGATATTGCCATCGGGATCGCTGCGGCCGCCCCAGAAGCCGAGGAAGGCCTCGAAGTCGCCATTGATCTGCGCGCGGACGGCGGCGCCGATCTCCATGGCCTGGATGCGGATATCGATGCCGGCCTCCCGCGCCATGGCCTGGATGACCTCCGCGACCTGGATCGTCTCCCCGGCATTGGGCACGACGAGGCGGAGCGTCGGCGCGGGGTGGCCGGCCTCCGCCAGCAGGCGGCGGGCCTTCGCCACGTCCCGTGCGGGAATGGGCATGGTGCGGGCGTAGAAGGGGCTTTGCGGGTTGACCCATTGGTTGCCCGGGATGTGCGCGCCTTCGAAGACCACCTGGTTCAGCGCGGCGCGATCGATGGAGAGTTCAAGCGCCTCCCGCAGCCTGGCATCGCGCGCGAAGGGGCTGGCGGCGCCGGGGCCGTTGGCGATGTTGAACCGCAGGAAGTTGTGGCCGAGCTCCGGGGCGCTGGCGAGCGCCAGGCCCGGGATACGACGCACCTGTTCGAGATCGGTCGCGCCCACGCGCTCCATGATGTCGAGCGCGCCGCCGCGGAGGTTCGCGAGACGGACGGTACCATCCGCCATCGGGCGGAAGGTGATGCGCTGGATATGGATGTTCTGCGCGTTCCAGTGGCCGGGCCAGCGATCCACCACGGTGCGGTCCTGCGCCACGCGTTCGGTGAAGCGGTAGGGGCCGGAGCAGACGGGGTTGCGGGCGAAGTCCCGCCCCTGGTCCATGGCGCGGGGGCTGATCATCATGCCGCCGCGCGTCACCAGGATGCTCATCAGCGGGATGAAGGGATTGCGCAGTTCGATCCGCGCCGTGTGGCTGTCGATGATCGTCACGCCGGTGACGTCCGGCATCTCGCCCCGGCGGAAACTGCCCTGCAAATTCATCTGCCGGTCGATATTGGCGCGAACGGCCTCCGCATCGAAGGGCGCGCCGTCCTGGAAGGTCACGCCACGGCGGAGCTTCAGCACCAGGCCGCGGGCGCCATCGACCCATTCGTAGGATTCCGCGAGTGCCGGCACCACCGTCAGGTCCGGCGCCAGGTCCAGCAGCTTGTCGCAGGTGGCCGAGAGGATCTGCAGGCCGGAGAAGAAGCGCGAGAGGGCGGGGTCCATGATGTCGAGATCCTCGAACATCCCGACCCGCAAGTTCTGGCCCTGCGCGCTGCCCGCGACGATCATGGCCGCCGCCACCGATCCCAGCCCGCGCATCCGCCCATCCCCCGAACCGACCCCGCATCGAAGCACGCGCGGTGGCATCGCGGTCAATAGCCGCGCGCGCGGTCGGCGAGGCCCGGTGGCGTTTCGCCCGCATCCAGGGCGGCTAGCGCGGCGGCGACGCTGCGGGCGAGGGCCGCGGAATCGGGCGGGCTCGCGATATGGGGCGTGATGGTGATGCGCGGGTGCCGCCAGAGCGGGCTGCTCGCCGGCAGCGGTTCCGTGGCGAAGACGTCGCAATGCGCGGCGGAGAGATGGCCGGCATCGAGGGCGGCGAGGAGGTCGGCCTCCACCACCTGGTTGCCGCGGCCGGCGGCGACGATGGCGGCGCCGGGGGGCATCAGCGCCAGGCGGCGGGCATCGAGCAGGCCCTCCGTCTCCGCTGTCATCGGCAGCAGCACCACCGCGACATCGGCCGAGGCCAGCACGCCATCCAGAGCCGCCATCCCATGCGCAGTCGGGATGCCGGGCAGGTCGCGCTGCGTGCGGGACCAGCCCGTGACGGGCAGGCCGAGCGCCGCCAGCGCCTGCGCCGCCGCCTGCCCCATGCTGCCCAGGCCGAGCACCGCGACACGGCTCGCGGGCAGTGCGCGGGGCGGCAGGCGCATCCACTGCGCCTCCCGCTGCTGCTCCGCATAGCGGGCGTGGTTGCCGAGGATGTGCAGCACGGCGTGGACGACGTGGCGTGCCATGGCCAGCGCCGGCGCGGGGTCGATGACGCGGCAGACGGGCAGATCGGCCGGCAGGCCGGGCGCGCGCAGGATGTGGTCCACCCCGGCGCCGGAGGCATGCACCAGGCGGAGGCTTGGCAGCGCCACGAAGATGCCGGGCGGCGGGCGGAAGGCGACCAGCACCTCGGCCTCCGCATCGTGCTCGGGCCAGGACAGGATCGGACGGTGCGGGAAGGTGGCGCGCATGGCCGTCGCGACATTCGCGGCCTCGAACCCCGGCACGGCCAGCACGATGGGGCGGTTGGACTCGCGATCCGCCACGGCGTTACCCTTCCCTTCCATGAGCGACCCGATCTTCGATCCCTTCAGCTTCGCGGTCCATGCTGATCCCTACCCCTTCTACCGGCGGCTCCGAGACGAGCATCCCTGCTACTGGTCGGAGGGTGCCCGCTGCTGGGTGCTGTCGCGCCATGCCGATGTCTTCGCCGCGCTGCATGACTGGCCGCATTTCTCCAATACCGGCGGCAACGTCATCGATGACAGCAAGGCCAAGCTCGGCCGCACCGTCGGCAGCGTGGATCCGCCCCGGCACACCAGGCTGCGCGCGCTGGTGAACGAGGCCTTCGGGCGAAGGCGCATCGCGGAGGAGTCCGCGTTTCTTCAGGCTGCCGCCGCACGAGTCGTGGAAGGTGTTGCCGGGCGGCCCAGCTTTGATCTTGTCAGGGATGTCACTTCGCCCCTGGCCGGGGAGGTGATGGCGCATCTGCTCGGCATCGCGGGCACGGATCTGGTGCAGTTCAAGCGGCTGATCGACCTGTCGATGTATCGCGACCCCGTCACGCGCAGCCGCACGGCGGAGGGCGAGGCGGCGCAGGCGGCGCTGTTCGGGCTGGTCGCGCAGCAGGTGGAAGCGCGGCGGGACAATCCGGGCGAGGACATGATCACCGCGCTGCTGACCATCGAGATCGAGGGCGAGAGGCTGGAAGGCGACAGCGTGGTGTGGATGGCCCGCGCGGTCTTCGGCGCGGGCTTCGAGAGCACGTCGAGCTTCCTCGCCAATTCCGTGCTGGCGCTGATGGCGCATCCCGGGGCGCGGGAAGAACTGGTTGCAGACCAGGCGCTGATCCCCGACGCCGTCGAGGAGTTCCTGCGGTGGGAGACGCCGGCGCAGCGCTTCGCGCGCACCATCGCGCAACCGGTCGAACTGCATGGCAAGCTCATGCGGCCCGGCGAGAAGGTGATGCTGGCCTATGGCAGCGCGAACCGGGATGAGCGCGCCTTCCCGCAGCCGGATGTGCTGGATATCCGGCGGAAGCCGACGCGGCATCTCGGGCTCGGCCACGGCATCCATTTCTGCGCGGGCGCGGCGCTGGCACGCAGCGTCGCGCGCGTGTTCCTCGGCGCGCTGCTGGAGAAGCTGCCCGTGCTGGCGCGGGCGGAGGATGGGCCCATCGACTGGGCCCATTCACCGACCTTTCGCAGCCCGGTCTCGCTGCCGGTCAGGGCAGTGTCCTGATCCGGTCCAGCAAACGGTCGATATCCTCCGCCGCGTGGTAGAGGCCGAAGCCAAAGCGCAGGCGCCGGCCGCGGCGATCGGTGATGATCTCCGCCGCGGCAAGGCGTGACTGCCAGGCCTCCGCATCGTCGAGGTCGAAGGCGAGGAAATTGCCGCGCCGCCGCTCCGTGACGGGCACGGCGAGGTACCGGGCATCGAGGCCTGTGCCGGCGAGGCCCGCGACGAAGCGTTCCTGCAGCGCATGGGCATGGGCGCTGATGGCGGCGGTGGTGATGCCCTGCGCCTCCAGCCAGTCCATCGCGGCGTTGAGGCGGTAGAGGCCGGAGGGGTCGAAGGTGGCGCCCATCATGCGCCAGCCATCGGTCGCATAGGGCACGCTGCCATCGCTGGCCGACAGCGCGCCGAAGGCGGCGTACCAGCCCGTGGCGCGCGGCCGCTTCAGCCAGCCGGGCGGGCAGTGCATGAAGCAGGCGCCCTCCCCGGCCATGGCGTATTTGTAGCCGCCGGCGAGGTAGAAGGCGCGGTCGGCCACGGCCGAGATATCGACGGGCCGGGCCATGAAGCCGTGATAGCCATCGATGACCAGCACGGCGTCGCCCGCGGCCTCGGCGAGGTCGGCGAAACCCTCCTGCGCGTAGCCGGAGTGGAAGAAGACCTCGCTGGTCCAGACCAAGTCGAAGCCCGCCCGCGCGGCCTCCGCCAGGCGGGGCAGGCAGTCCGGGCCGGGGTCGGAGGCGATGCGGGTGACACGGACAAGACCCTCTTCCTCCAGCCGCGTGACCTGGCGGGCGAAGGAATGGAATTCGCCATCCGTCGTCAGGATGCGGGCGGGGCGGTGTGTCGGCAGGCTCGACAGGATGCGCACCACGAATTCATGTGTGTTGGGCGCGAAGACGATGGTGGCGGGGTCGGGCGCGCCGACCTGGCGGGCGACGTGGCCCTGCGCCGCCTGCCAGACGGGGCCGAGGATGGTGCCCCATTTGTCGTCCTGATGCTCCGCCGCCACGTCCCAGGCCGCGAGCTGCGCCGCCCGCGTCGCGTCCGGCCAGGGGTGGTGGCTATGGGCCGCCACATGCAGCCGCGTGGGCCGGGCACCGAGGAAGCGGGAGAAATGGGCGCGCAGGTCCAGCATATTCGGGTTCCCCTCGGGGGATAGTTTAAGCTTAAACTATCGGGGTTCAAGGAGATCCTCCCGATGGTCGAAGGCGTCGAGACCGATTTCGCGAAGCGCATGAGCTATGGCGACTACCTCCGGCTCGACCAGCTGCTGACGGCGCAGGCGCCGCTGTCCGGCCAGCATGACGAGCTGCTGTTCATCACCATCCACCAGGTGCAGGAGCTGTGGATGAAGCTGCTGAACCATGAGATGGACCTGGCGATCGAGAACATGCGGCGGGACGAGCTGCGCCCCTGCTTCAAGGCGCTGTCACGGGTTTCGCGAATCCAGGCGCAGCTGATCGGCGCCTGGGACGTGCTCTCCACCATGACGCCGCATGACTATCTGGCCTTCCGCGCCAGCCTCGGCAGTTCGTCCGGCTTTCAGTCGTGGCAGTACCGGATGATCGAGTTCCGCATGGGCGCCAAGGACGAGTTCATGCTGCGGCCGCATCGCCACCGGCCGGACATCATGGGCCCGCTGGAGGCGGCGTATCGCGGCCCCTCCATCTATGACGAGGCGCTGCGGCTGCTGGCGCGGCGCGGGCTGCCGGTGCCGCAGGCAGTGCTGGAGCGCGACCTGACGAAGCGGCATGAGGCCGATGAGGGCGTCACGGCGGCCTGGGCGGTGGTCTATGAGAACCCCGAGGCGCATTTCGACCTCTACGAACTGGCCGAGGAGCTGGTGGACCTCGAGGACGCGTTCCAGACTTGGCGCTTCCGGCACATGAAGACGGTGGAGCGCATCATCGGCCACCGCATGGGCACAGGCGGCTCGGCGGGGGTCTCCTACCTCAAGGGGGTGCTGGAGCGGGGGTTCTTCCCGGAGCTGTGGTCGGTGCGGACCAGGCTGAAGGCGCGGTGAGTGTGACTTTTTAGTCGCTAAGCGACTTATGCCGCTTATGCCGTTTAGGTGCGTTTAGCACCGTTTTCGCGGGCGATTTGGGACAAATTACAGGAGCGTCGGCGCGCCCCCCTCAGCCGCCGTCGGGGGGAGAGGGCTGCACGGCGCGAGCGTGGCGATGGTATCTGGAACATACGCGGAACAGGCGCCGATTGCCAGCGGTTTCGGCGCCTACCCCGCTTCCAGCACCAGCAGCCCCAGCCCGGTACTGCCCGTCGCCAGGTAGCCGGTGACGACGGGGCGGACAGCGTCGGGCAGCGCGCCGCGCATGGCGAGCCACATCACCGTCTCCGCGCCCTCGGCCCCGCCGCGCACCACATAGTCGCGCGTCGTCAGGGCGGCGAGCGCTTCGCCCTCCCCGGGCAGGCGGGCGAGGAAGTCGAGGTCCCATTCCTCGTTGATCTCGCCGCCACGGGGGCCGTGCAGCTGGTGGGAGAGGCCGCCGGTCGCGACGACGACGACGCGGAGGTCATCGGGCAGTGCCGCTACGGCCTCCGCCAGCGCGCGCCCCAGCGCGTAGAGCCGCGCTGGCCGGGGGACGGGGGCGCGCAGGACGTTGACGAAGATCGGCACCACCGGCGCGGGCCAGGGCTCCGCCAGCATGCGCAGCGGGCCGGCGGCGCCGTGGTCCAGCGCCAGCTCCTGGCAGACGGTCAGGTCGAAGTCGCGGGCGACCATTGCCTCCGTGATCCGCGCGGCCAGGGCGAAGTCGCCCGGGATGGGGGGGAAGGCGGGGATGGCGCCGGCTTCCGGGGCGAGCGGGAATTCATCCGCCACGCCGATCGCGAAGCTCGGATAGGCATCGAAGAAGAAGTGGTTCAGGTGGTCGTTGTAGACGCAGAGGATGAGGTCCGGCCGCGCCGCTTCCAGCCAGGCGCGCGCCTGCGCCAGCGGCTCGAAGAAGGGCGCCCAGTCGGGCTTGCCGCCCAGCCCCTTGTCATGGGCGAAGATGGCGGCGGGGCTGTGGGTGATGCCGATGCCGCCGATGATGCGCGCCATCAGCCCCTTCCCTCCCGCACGATCTGCGGCAGGGGCACGCCCATCGCGCCGCCGATCTTCGCGAGTGCATAGACGCTGGCGCCGAGTGCCAGCAGGGCGCGCCAGTCGCGGCCTTCCAGCGCGGTGCGTTCCGCCGCGGTCAAGCCTGCGGCATCCAGCACGGCGGCGGGATCGGCTGCGAAGCGCGCGCGGGTGGCGGGATCCCGCAGCGCATGGCCCAGCCGGTTGAGGCGCATGCCGCGACGGGAGGCCGCGAGGTCGAAGGGCAGGATATCCCGCTCCGGGTCGAAATCAGGCATGAGGGGAAGCCTCGCGCGCGGCCCCTGCCCTGTCCAGCGCGCAACGAACCGGAGACGCCGCATGGCCGGAACGCCGACCTTCGCCACCCCGCCGGGCTTCCTCGGCGTGACGCGGCGCGACCCGTCAGGCGGCATCGCGGTAGCGGGCATCCCGCTTGATATCGGCACTACAAACCGCGCCGGCGCGCGGGATGCACCGCGGGCGATCCGGGCGGCGTCGCGGATGCTGGTGGATGGGGCGCATCCCGGGTCCTGGGTCGATCCCGCGACCCTGCCCATTGCGGATATCGGCGACTTCGGCATCGCGCTCGGCGATATTCCTGGCAGCCTGGCGTTGATCGAGGAGCAGGCGTCGGCGCTCGACCACCTGGTTGCCTTCGGCGGCGAGCATGGGGTGACGCTGCCGCTGCTGCGCGCGCTGCGGAAGCGCGTCGGCGCGCCGCTGGCGCTGGTCCATTGCGACGCGCATGTGGACACCTGGGAGGACAATTTCGGCCAGGCCTATGCGCATGGATCGGTGTTCTGGCACGCGATCCGGGAGGGGTTGGTGGACCCGCGCCGGATGATCCAGATCGGCATCCGCAGCCCGGTGCAGCGGGATGTCTGGGACTGGACCCTGGCGCAGGGCGTGACGATCGTGACGGCGCAGGATTTTCATGAGGCTGGCCCCGCCGCGGTGGCGGCGAAGGTGCGGGATGTGGTCGGCACCGCGCCGGCCTATCTCTCCTTCGACATCGACGTGCTGGACCCCGCCTTCGCGCCCGGCACGGGCACGCCGGAGATCGGGGGCCTGGCCAGCTGGCAGGCGCAGGCGATGCTGCGGCGGCTGAAAGGCATCGATTTCAGGGGGATGGATGTGGTGGAGGTGCTGCCCGCCCATGACGTGGCGGAAATCACGGCGCTGGCCGCGGCGACCATGGCCTGGGAATATCTCTGCCTCTGACATCAGCGGCAGAAACCTTTCCGGCGGTCTTCGCGAATGGCAAGGCGTCATGCGCGGGGATCATCGCAGACACCAAAAAATCCGCTTGCAATCCTGCGGGCGCGCCGCTATTTCTCCGGCCACGCCGCGGGGATGACCCGGGGCGCTACTTCACGACGCCATCGCACGTGCCGCGAGCCCCCTTCCCATCCGGAAGCATGGGCACAGCAACGACGGGACGCGTCCTTTGTTCGACCCGGCCTCACCGCCGGGTAGGTTCGAGGGAACCGCCTGAGTCGCCTGATCGCCGCATGCGTGGCTCTTCGCCATCGTCATTGCGCCTGAGCCGGACCGCGGCGCGACCGACTGCCTGAGGGCAGGACGGCGCGCATGCGACGGCTCCTCCGCCGCGTCCCGTCCGCGCTTCAGGCGCGGCGTGCCGGGGCGGAGCCTTGGGCAGGCTCACGGCTCCCTCCTTCCCGCCGCCGCGCCCCATCGTGTGGTGCGGCGGCGGGCTTAACGCCGCGCCGAAGGAGGGCCACCGCCATGACCGAGTTCCGCTTCCGCGGCGCCGTCGCGCCGCTCCGCCGCCCTGCCGCGCCCGCCCTGCCCCGCACCGTCGACGGCGTGGTGGCGGCGCTGCGGCCGGAGGAGCCGCTGCACTGCCTGCGCCCGGCGCAGGTGGCGGCGACGGCTTCCGCCTTCCTGGCCGCCTTCCCCGGCACGACCATGTATGCCGTGAAGTGCAACCCGGAACCCGGGATGCTGCGCGCCCTCTGGGCGGGCGGCGTGCGGCACTTCGACTGCGCCTCGGCGGCCGAGGTGCGGCTGGTGCGCAGCATGTTCCCGGATGCCGCGATCCACTTCATGCACCCGGTGAAGGCGCGTTCCGCGATCCGGGAGGCCCATGCCCAGCACGGCGTGCGCGACTTCGTCGTGGACAGCGCCGCGGAGCTGGCGAAGGTGCTGGCCGAGACGGGCAACGCCGCCGACCTCGGCATCATCGTGCGGCTCGCGCTGCCGAAGGGCGAAGCGGTGATGGACCTCTCGGGCAAGTTCGGGGCGGAGCCGGCGGTGGCGGTGGAGCTGCTGCGGGCGGCGCGGCCGGTCGCGGCCAGGCTCGGCGTCTCCTTCCATGTCGGCTCGCAATGCCTGGAGCCCGGCGCCTATGCCCGCGCCATTGCGCTGGCGGCGCAGGTGATCCGGGAGGCTGGCGTGAAGGTGGAGGTGCTGGATGTCGGGGGCGGCTTCCCCGTCGCCTATCCGGACATCCTGCCGCCGCCGCTCTCGGCCTTCATGGCCGCGATCCGGGACGCCTTCCAGGCCGCCGCCCTGCCGGGCGTGCAGCTCTGGGCGGAGCCCGGCCGCGCGCTGGTGGCGGGGGGCGCTTCCGTCGTCCTGCAGGTGCAGGCGCGGCGGGGGGGCGAGCTCTTCGTCAATGACGGCGTCTATGGCGCGCTGTCCGATGCGGGGGTGCCGGGGTTCCGCTTCCCCGTCCGCCTGCTGCGCGCCAGCGGCGCGGCTTCGGTGCCCTTCGCCTTCCAGGGCCCCACCTGCGACAGCGCCGACCGGATGGCAGGGCCCTTCCTGCTGCCCGCCGACGTGCAGGAGGGGGACTGGATCGAGGTCGGGCAGCTCGGCGCCTATGGCGGCTGCCTGCGCACCGCCTTCAACGGCTTCGACCGTGCCGGCATGGTCGATGTCATCGATCCACCCTTGCTCGACACGCCGGGTTACTTCATGCCCGCCGTGGCGGCCTGACGCCTTGGGAGCGACTGAACGATGAAGCATGTGGATTTCGCCGGCAGGCTGGTGATGCTGGGCTTCGGGTCGATCGGCCAGGGCGTCCTGCCGCTCATCCTGCGCCATATCGGCATCACCGCCGACCGCATCACCATCGTGACCGCGGAGGAACGCGGGCAGGAGGTGGCGGCGGAATACGGCGTGCGCTTCATCATCAACCCCGCGACGCGGGAGAACTACCGCGACCTGCTGGCGCCGCTGCTGGGTCGCGGCGACTTCCTGCTGAACCTCAGCGTGGACGTCGCCTCCGTGGCGCTCATGAAGCTGTGCCAGGAGCTGGATTGTCTCTACCTGGACACGGTGGTGGAGCCCTGGGCCGGCGGCTACACGGATCCGAGCCTGACGCCGTCCCAACGCAGCAACTACGCGATGCGGGAGGAGGCGGTGGCGCTGCGCGCGGCCTTCGCCGGCGGCCCGACCAGCGTCACCGCGCATGGCGCGAACCCAGGCCTGGTCAGCCATTTCGTGAAGCAGGCGCTGCTCGACATCGCCCGCGACACGGGACGCCAGGTGAAGGTGCCGAAGCCCGCGGACCGCAAGGGCTGGGCGACACTGGCGCGCGACCTCGGCGTGAAGGTGATCCACATCGCGGAGCGCGACACGCAGGTCGGTGGCACGGCGAAGAAGCCGGGCGAGTTCGTCAACACCTGGTCGGTGGACGGCTTCGTGGGCGAGGGCTGCCAGCCCGCGGAACTCGGCTGGGGCAGCCATGAGAAGGCGCTGCCGCCGGATGGCCACCGCCACGGCTTCGGCTGCGATGCGGCGATCTACCTGATGCGGCCGGGTGCCTCCACGCGCGTGCGGTCCTGGACGCCGCTGGAGGGGCCGATGCATGGCTTCCTCATCACGCATAACGAGAGCATCTCGATCGCGGACTACTACACGCTGAAGGATGAGAGCGGCGCGGTGACCTACCGCCCGACGGCGCACTACGCCTATCACCCCTGCGACGATGCGGTGCTGTCCATCCACGAGCTCGCCGGCAAGAACTGGCAGATGCAGCCGGAGAAGCGGCTGATGACGGATGAGATCGTGGAGGGCATGGACGAGCTTGGCGTGCTGCTGATGGGCCACGCCAAGGGCGCCTATTGGTATGGCTCCCGCCTGACGATCGAGGAGGCGCGGCGCGTGGTGCCGCACAACAACGCGACATCCCTCCAGGTGACGGCGGCGGTGCTCGCGGGCGTGATCTACGCCATCGAGAATCCGCGCCTCGGCGTGGTCGAATCCGATGAGATCGACCATGAGCGGGCGCTCGCGATCTGCGCGCCCTATCTGGGGGAGGTGGTCGGCGCCTATTCCGACTGGACGCCGCTGCAGGACCGCGCGGTGCTGTTCCCGGAGGAGCTGGACCGCGAGGATCCCTGTCAGTTCCGGAACTTCCGGGTGGTGTGATTCCAACGGCATGACAGGCTGACCGGCGGCCGACGAAGTCGGCCGAGGCCGCGAATGCCGCCCCCGGCAAGTGCCGCGAAGCCAAGCCCGCGGAGCGGGCGCCGGCGATTGAGGCGTGGAAAGGAAATACCGGCGAGTCGCTGCAAGCGGCCGGCGGTATGACCCCCTTCCGTCCCGGGATGGCCGGCCGCATGATCGGCTGCCCGGGACGGAGGAAGCGGCCGATGCGCGAATGGGTGATGGCGGGGCTTTCGGCCCTGGCGCTGGCGGGGCCGGTGGAGGCGCAGACGCTGCGCATAGCCATGGCGGCGGAGCCGACCTCGGCCGATCCGCAGCACTACGCGGCGGCGCCCAATTCCACGCTGCATGACCATGTCTTCGAGAGCCTGGTGGACCTCGATGCGCGGCTGAAGGCGGGGCCTTCGCTCGCCACGAGCTGGACGCGGCGGGATGACCGGTCCTGGGTGTTCGAGTTGCGGCAGGGGGTGCGCTTCCACAACGGCGCGGCCTTCACGGCGGCGGATGTCCATTTCTCCTTCTGCCGCATCGTCAACAACGAGAGTGAGCTCGCTTCCTCCTTCTCCTCCACCATCAGGCGCATCGCGCGGGTGGAGACGGAGACGCCGCATCGCATCGTCATCACGACGCGGGAGCCGGAGCCGCTGCTGCCCTCCGACCTCGGATCGATCCGCATCATCAGCGCCAGCACGGTGGCCCCGCGCGCCGTGACCTATGACGGGGCCCAGGGCTGTGGGGCGAAGGAAGGGCCGTGGCCGACGCTGGCGCAGTTCAACGAGGGCAGCGCCGCGATCGGCACCGGGCCGTTCCGGATGCGGAGCTTCGGGCGCAGCGGCGTGACGGAGCTGGTGCGGAACGAGGAATACTGGGGCAGGAAGCCCCATTGGGCGGAGGTGCGGCTGCAGCCGGTGACGGCGGCGGGGCCGCGGCTGGCGGGGCTGCTCTCGGGCGACCATGATGTCGTGGAAGCGCCCTCCACCGCGGACATCCCGCGCCTGCGCGGCAATGCGGCGATGCGCCTCGCGGTCGCGCCGACCACGCGGCTGATCTTCCTGCAGCTGGACCAGCGTGAGGCCGCGCCCTTCGTGAATGGCGGCGCGGCGCCCAATCCGCTGCGCGATGTGCGGGTGCGCCAGGCGCTGTCGCTTGCCATCGATCGCAACGCCATCGTGCAGCGGGTGATGGATGGGCTGGCGGTGCCGGCGGCGCAGTTCCTGCCGGATGGCATGACGGGCACCATCCCCGGCCTGCCCGTGCTGCCCTACGACCCCGCCCGCGCCCGCGCGCTGCTGGCGGAGGCTGGCTATCCCAACGGCTTCACCCTGACCGTCCATGCCACCAACAACCGCTACGTGAACGATGCCCGCATCGCCCAGGCGCTGGGCCAGTATTTCACGCGCATCGGGGTACGGACGGAGGTGGATGCCATGCCCTCCAACGTCTTCTTCGGGCGCCGCGCGCGGCGCGATTTCTCGGTGCCCATGGGCGGCTGGGCGGCGAATGCGGAGGAGACGCTGCTGTTCTTCCGCATCTGGGTGGCGAGCCTGGACCGCGACCGCGGCATCGGCACCAGCAACTACAGCGGCTGGTCGGACGCGGCCTTCGACGCGCTGGCGATCCCGGCACTGACGACGATGGACGATCAGGCGCGGGACCGGCTGCTGCGGGAGGCGTCGCAGCGGGCGCTGGAGCAGATGCCGGTGCTGCCCATCCATTTCGAGAGCGCGGTCTGGGCCTTCCGCCGGGGGCTTAAGTTCGAGGGCCGCATGGACCAGACGACGCTGGCGCAGGAGATCTCGCCCGAATGACCACGACCCTCGCCGAGGCGCTGTCCACGCCCGGCCGCGCCGCGATCCCGTGGGTCGATGCGATCTGCGACTCCTCGCGGCCGCTGACGCTGCACACCTACCGGCCTGCCGGCTTCACGCCGGACGGCCCGGTGGTGCTGGTGAGCCACGGGATGCTGCGCAACGGCGACGACTACCGGGACTTCTGGGTCGATGCCGCGGACCGGCACGGGCTGCTCATCGTCGCCACCACCTTCGGCAACGAGGCCTGGCCGGCGGCGGAGGGCTACAACAACGGACTGGTGCGCGATGCCTCCGGCGCCGTGCGGCCGCGGGAGGCCTGGGGCTACGGCATCCCGCTGCGGGTGTTCCAGGCGTTGCAGGAAGGCGGCGTGACGCGTCGCGCCAAGGCGCATGTCTTCGGCCATTCCGCCGGCGGGCAGTTCGGTCATCGCCTCATGTCCACCCAGCCGCACGGGCTGATCGAGGCCGCCACAATCGGCAATCCGGGCTGGTACACGCTGCCCACCCTGGAGAAGACCTGGCCCGAGGGGATGGGCGGGATCGGGCTTTCCGAGGTGGAGGTGGAGGCGCTGCTGCGCTTCCCGCTTACCATCCTGGCGGGGGACCGGGATACGGAGGTGGGACCCTCCCTGCCCTCCAGCCCCGAGGCACTGGCGCAGGGCCCGCACCGCTTCGCGCGGGCGCACCACTATCTGGAGGCGGGACGCGCGGAGGCGCGGCGGCGGGGCTTCGACTGCGCCTGGTCCCTGGTCCCGGTGGCGGGAATCGGCCATGACGGGCGGGCCATGTCCCGCGTCTGCGCGGCGCTGTGGTTCGAGGGACGGCTGATCTCGGCCGAGGAGGCCGGGGTGGTGGCGGAGGGCGCCGCCTGAATTGACGGGCGGCGGGCCGCGCCCTAGCGTTGTCAGGTCATATGATGACTGAACCTCCCTGCCCCGCCCGGGGTGTCCAACCATGAGCGGCCGCGGCATCGGCATGGCGCCGCTGCGCTCCCCCGCCAACCTCACCGGCGCGCTGGTGCATCGCCTGGCGGAGGAGATCCGCAGCGGCCGCCTGCCGCCGGGGGCGCGCCTGCCGACCGAGCAGGACCTGATGCGGGAAGCCGGCGTCAGCCGCACCGTGGTGCGGGAAGCCGTGGCGGCGCTGCGGGCGGAGGGGCTGGTCTTCACCCGCCAGGGCGTTGGCGCCTTCGTCAGCGACCGCCCCGGGGAGGGCATCTTCCGCCTCACGCCGAGCGAGGCGGAGGGCCTTCAGCAGGTCATCCAGGTGCTGGAGTTGCGCCTGGCGCTGGAGGTGGAGGCCGCCGCCCTGGCGGCGATGCGACGGGACGAGGCCTCGCTGGCCGCGATCCGGGAGGCCGAGGCCGCCTTCGATGCGGCCATGGCATCGGGCAGCGACGGGGCGGAGGCGGATTTCGCCCTGCACCGCGCGATCTTCGCGGCCACGGCCAACCCGCATTTCCTGCGCCTGCTGGAAGTGCTCGGCCGCCATGCCATCCCCCGCCGGGCGCTCGGCCTGGTGGAGCGGAGCGATGCGGAGCGCCGCGCCTATCTGGAACAGGTGCGGCGGGAACACCGGCAGGTGGCGGAGGCGATCGCGGCCGGCGATTCCGCCGGCGCGCGGGATGCCATGCGCGGGCACCTGGAAGCGGCGCGGGAGCGGTATCGGCGGCTGGCGGCGCAGGCGGGGGCGGGCGCGGCCTAGCCGCGCCGGCCTTCCGTCACACCACCGCGGTCATGCCGCCATCGACATAGAGCAGGTGGCCGTTGACGAAGTCGGAGGCGGCGGAGGAGAGGAAGACGGCGGCGCCGACGAGCTCCTCCACCTTGCCCCAGCGGCCGGCGGGGACGCGCTTGCAAAGCCAGTCGGTGAAGGCCTCGTCTTCCACCAGCACCTTGGTCAGTTCCGTCGCGAAATAGCCCGGCGCGATCGCGTTCACCTGCACGCCGCCCTTGGCCCATTCCGCGCAAAGCGAGCGAGTCATGGTCCGCACCGCGCCCTTGCTGGCGGCATAGGGCGTGATGGTGGCGCGACCCAATTCGGACTGGACGCTGGCGATATTCACGATCTTGCCGTGGCCGCGCTTCAGCATCCGCCGCGCGCAGGCCTGGGCCATGAAGAACACGGCCTCCACATTCACGGCCTGGACCTCGCGGAAGGTCTCCGGCGTCACCTCGGTGGCGGGGAAGCGGCGGTTGATGCCGGCGTTGTTGACCAGCACCTCGATCGGGCCGAGGCGGGTTTCCAGCTCCTCCACCGCGGCGTCGAGCGCATGCGGGTCCGTCACGTCGAAGCCGGCCTCGGCGACATCGATGCCCTCCGCCGCCAGGGTTCGCGCGGCCTCGCCCAGCGCCTTGGGGTCGCGGCCGTTCAGGATGATGGAGCCGCCGGCCTGGCCCAGGCCCCGGGCGAGCGCGAAGCCGATCCCGCGGCTGGAGCCCGTGATGAGAATCCGCCGCCCCTTGAGGTCGAACAACCCTTGCGCCATCGACGCCTCCTGCCCTTGATGGGGGCGACGTTGGGGGCAAACGAGATGACGGACAAGCCGGGGCTGCTGCTGGTTGGCGAACTGCCGGAATGGGACGTGGCGGCGCTGGAAGCGGATTTCACCGTCCACCACTATTGGCGCGCGGCCGACAAGCCGGGGATGCTCGCCGCCGTGCGGGACAGCATCGTGGCCATCGTCACCAAGGGCGAGATCGGTGCCGATGCGGCGCTGATGGACGCGTTGCCGAACACGAAGATCATCGCCTGCTACGGGGTCGGCGTGGATGCCATCGACCTGGATGCGGCGCGGGCGCGCGGCATTCCCGTGACCAACACGCCCGACGTGCTGACGGAGGAGGTGGCGGATTTCGCCATCCTGCTGATGCTCGGCGCCGCGCGGCGCGTGCGGGACGGCGACGCATGGGTGCGTAGCGGCGACTGGGCGAAGAAGGGCCCGATGCCGCTCAACACGCGGGTCTCCGGCAAGCGGCTCGGGATCGTTGGCCTCGGGCGCATCGGCAGCGCCATCGCGAAGCGGGCGGAGGGGTTCGGGATGCCGATCTCCTACAGCGCGCGGGCGAAGAAGGACGTGCCCTACGCCTGGTATCCGACGCCCGCGGCGATGGCGCCGCATGTGGACGTGTTCTGCATCGCCGCCGCCGGTGGCGCCGCCACGCGTGGCCTGGTGGATCGCGCGGCGATCGAGGCGCTGAATCCCGGTGTCATCTTCGTCAACGTCTCGCGCGGCTCGGTCGTGGATGAGACGGCGCTGCTGGATGCGCTGCGGGAAGGGCGCATCGGCGCGGCGGGGCTCGACGTGTTCTGGAACGAGCCGAACATCGATCCCGAATTCCTCACCTTCCCCAACGTCCTGCTGCAGCCGCATGCCGCCAGCGGCAGCATCGAGACGCGGAAGGATATGGGGCGGCTGATGCGGGAGAATGTCGCGGCCGCGATGGCGGGAAGGCCGCTGCCGACACGCATTGCGTGAGGGGGCGCAAACCCCCACCCCAGCCCTCCCCCGCAAGCGCGGGGGAGGGAGTCGTCTTCAGCCCTCGAAATGCGTCTCCAGCGTGATCTCGGCCTTCAGCAGCTTGGAGACGGGGCAGCCGGCCTTAGCTTCCTCGGCCAGGGCCTTGAAGGTCGCCTCATCGGTGCCGGGCACCTTCGCCCGCAGCGTCAGGGCGACGCGGGCGATGCGGAAGCCCTCCCCTTCCTTCTCCATCGCGACCTTGGCGGTGGTGTCGAGGCTCTCGGCCGTCAGGCCTTCCTTCGCCAGGCGGAAGGCGAGCGCCATGGTGAAGCAGCCGGCATGGGCGGCGCCGATCAGTTCCTCCGGATTGGTGCCGCGGCCGTCGCCGAAGCGGGCGTTGAAGCCGTAGGGCGCTTCCTTCAGCACGCCGCTTTCGCTGGAGATGCTGCCGGTGCCGTCCTTGCCTCCGCCCGTCCAATGGGCGGAGGCGCTGCGGATGATGCTGGCCATGGTCGTGCTCCCTTCGGTTGCCACGACACCAGCGCGCGGGGCCGGCGGAAGGCGGCATGACAAGGCCGCGCGCGGGGCCCTTGCCGCCTCCCCGCCCCGCCTGTAGGCCGGCGCAGTCCCAGTTCGGAGAACACCATGCCCGCCGGTTTCCGCATCCTGCCGCGCGCCCGCGCCGTCGCCCCCGCCATCGTGGAGCGCTTCAAGCCCCTGCCCGTCGCCAATGTCAGCGACAGCATGGCGCGGATCTTCGCGGGCGGCCCGCGCATCCGCCCGATGCACAAGGGCGGCGTCATGGCCGGGCCGGCCTTCACGGTGAAGACGCGGCCGGGCGACAACCTCATGGTCCACAAGGCCATCGACATCGCCAACCCCGGCGATGTGGTGGTGGTGGATGCGGGCGGCGATCTGACGAATGCGATCATCGGGGAGCTGATGCTGGCCCAGATGGTCAAGCGCGGCCTGGCCGGCATCGTCATCAACGGCGCCATCCGCGATTCCGGCGCGCTGGCGCAGCAGGATTTCCCGGTGTTCGCCGCGGGGGTCACGCATCGCGGGCCCTACAAGGACGGCCCCGGCGAGATCAACGTCGCCATCGCCATCGACGGCATGGTGATCGAGCCCGGCGACATGATCCTGGGCGATGATGACGGCTTCGTCGCCATCGGCTTCGACGATGCCGAGAAGGTGCTGGCCGCGACCGAGGCGAAGCAGGCCGCGGAGCAGAAGCAGATGGCGCAGATCGAGGCCGGCACCATCGACCGGTCCTGGGTGGATGCGACCCTGAAGCGGCTGGGCTGCGAGGGCGTGTAGCAAGCGCCCCGCGCTTCCCCTAGCCTTCGCGACGATGGCTGGGGGAAGCGCATGCCGGGGATAGAGACACCCGTGATCGGGCCGGCCGCGCCGCGCGGGCTCTGCACGGATTGCGGCATCTCCCGCGGGCCCGATCCCAAGGCCTGCGGCCGTGCCTGCCAGTTCATCAAGCCGGACTATCCCGCCCTGGAAGCGCAGGTGCATGGGCGCGCGCGGGATCCGGCGCGGCCGGATGAACTGCATTTCGGGCCGCACCGCCGCATGCTTCGCGCCAGGCTCGCGAAGCCGGCACCCGGCGCGCAATGGACCGGGATCACAACCCGCATCGCCGAGCGGCTGCTGGACACCGGCGCCGTCGATGCCGTGCTGGCGATGGCGCCGGATCCGGCGGATGCCTGGAAGCCGATGCCCGTGATCGTGACGCGGGCGGAGGACATGGCGCGCTGCCGCGGCATGCGCATGGGCTATGCGCCGCTGCTGGCGCTGCTGGAGCCCGCCCGCGCGGCGGGGCACCGGCGCCTCGCCATCATCGGCATCCCCTGCCAGGTCTATGCGCTGCGGGCGCTGGAGCGCGAACTCGGCTTCGACCGCCTTTTCGTCATCGGCACGCCATGCTCCGACAACACCACGACGGAGAATTTCCACCGGTTCCTCGCGCTGCTCGACGAGCGGCCGGAGACCATCACCTACCTGGAATTCCGCGCCGATTTCCATGTGGAGTTGCGCTTCGCCGATGGGCGGGTGCGGGAAATCCCCTTCCTCCAGCTGCCGATCAGCCAGTTGCCGGGCGACTTCTTCCCGCTGACCTGCCGCACCTGCGTGGACTATACCAATGTGCTCGCCGACATCACCGTCGGCTACATGGGCGGCCAGGGCGAGCAATGGCTGCTGGTGCGGAATGAGCGCGGCGAGGAATTGCTGGCGCTGCTGGGGGACGAGGTCGTGACCAGCACGCCCGGCAGCGCGGGAAAGCGCGACGGCGCGGTGAAGGGGTTCCTGGCGAACACCGAGCGCGCCGCGGGCGGCCTGCCGCTGCGGCGGATGCCGGACTGGCTGCGCCCGATCGTCGGCTGGCTGATGCCGCGCATCGGGCCGCGCGGGCTGGAATTCGCCCGCGCCCGCGTGGAGATGAAGGCCGTCGAGACCATCATCCATCTGCGCCGGGAGGAACCCCGCCGCCTCAAGTCAATGGTCCCCGCCCATGTCTGGGCGCTGGTCAGCCGATACGGGCTGACGCCCAGGGACAGCGAGAGGCCGCCATCATCGGGCGGATGATGCCGGGCGATTCCGGGGAGATATCGGGCACCTCCATCGGGCCACCGGGGCCTGGCACCTCCGGCCCCGGGCTGGGATCGGGCACCGGGTCGCCGCGGCCCGGCGTCGGGAAGCCAGGCGGGGGCTGCGGCGGCGGCGTGAGCGGCTCGGCGGGCGGCGTCGCGGGTGCGGGCCCGGGCTCCACCTGAGGCAGGCCGGGAAGCTGGGGGATCGGCGGCGGGGTCTCGTCAGGCGGCGGGGTGCCGGGCTCCAGCGGGGGCAGGCCCGGCAGTTCGGGGGGCGCGTCGGGGGCCGGGTCGGACATGGCGGGGGCGATCCTGCTGGGGTTCGACATGCAACCCCAACGCAACAACCGCCCCCGCGTTCAGCGCGGGCGTGTCGAAGGCGCCCCGGGCGGCGGGATGACCGGGGTGGTATTGGGCCGTGGCACCGGGACCGGCGCCTGGATGCCGGGATCGACATTCTGCGGCGGGCGCAGCACGCGGCCAGGCATGCGCGGCTCCGACGGCGCCTCCACCCCGTTGCGCGGACGCGGCACCTCGCCCTGGGAGGGCGGCAGGACGGGCCTCTCCACGGGTGGCACCACCGTCTGCGCCTGGGTGGCGGCGGGCAGCGCCAGCAGCAGCGCCAGCGCCGCGCCGCGGATCAATGCAGCCTCGCCGCGGCGTTGCGCTTGCGGGTCTTGGCCGCCTTGCGGGCGGAGGCGCTGCGCTCCTCCGGCGTGCGCGCCGCCGAGGCCGCGCCGCCCTTCCTGCCGCCGCGCTTCGCGGAGACCTTGGTGTCCGGCACGCCGCGCCCGGAGCCGGACTTGTTGCCGCCGCCGGTCTGCTTGTTGACAGTGGCCCAGGCGCGGGCCTCGGCTTCCTCCTCCGGCACGCCCCGGGCCTCGTAGCCCTCCTCGATATGGGCGGCCATGCGCTTCTGCTTGTCGGTGTACTTGGACTTGTCGCCGCGGGGCATGGGACCTCTCCTTCTGCGACCTCACGCCTCAACTGCCGACCACGGCCACGGTTGCAGCCAGGATCAGCATCAGCAGCGCCACGCCGGCCAGGGCGGGCGCTGCCCCTGCCCCCATGCCAATGGCGCCGGCGACGATACCCGCCAACAGCGCGAGCCAGGCCGCCCCCTGCGCGCCCGCCGCGCGCCATTCCGCCGAGGCCAGCGCCTGGCCCAGCCCGACCAGCGTGCCGGTGATGAAGGTGCCGCCCAGCTGCGCCGGGCCGGCCGCCTGGCGCGCCAGGTTCTGCATGCCCATCGCCAGCGCCAGCGGCAGCACCGCCGGTGCCGATGCGGCGACGAGCGCGGCCGCCACCGCCAGGGCCGCGGCCTCCGCCGCCAGCAGCCCCGCCAGGCCGCTCCGCCGACGCAGGGCCGCGCCCAGCACGGCGCCGGCGGTGAAGGCCAGGATGGGCTGCGCGGCCTGCCAGGCCGCCGCGAGGTCGCCCCGCACCGCCTCGACCCCCATCCGGGTCGTGTTGCCGCTCATGAAGGCGACGAAGACGCCACCGAAGGCGATCCACCCCACCGCATCCACGAAGCCGGCCACCGCCGACAAGGCCAATCCCAACGCCCAGCGCATGCCTGCCCATCCCGTCGCGCGGCCGCAACGTGCCGGGCAGCGCCCCGTTGCCGGCTTGCCGCCCCGGCGCGCCCGCGCGACCCTCCGCGCCGACGTCACACGGGATGGAACACCAGGCATGGATCTGCGGATCAGGGACGACCTCGCCCTCGTCGTCGGGGGCAGCGACGGCATCGGCCTCGCCACCGCCAAGGCCCTGGCGGAGGACGGGGCGCGCGTCACCATCGCCTCCCGCGACGCCACCGCCCTGGCCGAGGTCGCGGCGGCGAACGGGCTGGACCACCTGCCCTGCGACGCGACCGACGCCGCCTCCGTCGAGGCCCTCGTGCAGACATGGGAGAAGCGGTACCAGAAGCTCGACATCCTGATCATGGCGGTCGGCGGCAGCCACCGATCGGCCTTCGAGGCCCTGGCCGACGAGCAATGGCGCCAGAACTGGGAGTTCAACATCCTGGCGACCGTCCGCGTCGTGCGCGGCCTGCTGCCGGCGCTGCGCCGCGCCGGCGGCGCCCGCGTGGTGCTGTTCGGCGCCGCCGGCGCCCGCATGCCCTACGCCGAACAGATCGTCTCCAACGTCCACAAGGCCGGACACATCGCGCTGGTGAAGACGCTGGCCGCCGAACTCATCCCGGAAGGCATCCGCGTCAACGCCGTCTCCCCCGGCCGGACCATCACCCGCCTCTGGCGCAACCGCGCCGCCACCATGGCCAAGGCCGAAGGCACGACGCCCGACGCCATCCTCACCCGCTTCGCCGCCGACATCCCCCTTGGCCGCTTCGGCGCCGCGGAGGAAATCGCGGACGTCGCCGCCTTCCTCGCCTCGCCCCGCAGCAGCTACGTGGTCGGCCAGTCCGTCGCCGTGGACGGCGGGATCGGACGCGGGCTGCTGTGATGGCGTAGGGGGGCGCCTATGGCCCGGGGAAGAGGCTCCGCCCCTTCCCCGTACCCCAACCCCGCAAAGGGGCAGCGGCCCCTTTGATCCCCCTTCAATCGATGGGTGATGGGAGGGGCACCGCGCGCCCGCTTGTTCGATGCGGCCGCCATGCCCCTCCCATCACCCATCGATCCAAAGCCTGGGGTCCAGGGGCCCGCTGGCCCCTGGCGGGGTGAGGTCTGGAGAGGGGCCGGAGGCCCTTCTCCAGGAGCCACAAGTGCCCCCTACCCCACCACCGCTTCCGCTTCGATCTCCACCGCGTACGGGCCGACGAGGCGGGCGACTTCGAGCAGGGTGTTGGCGGGGCGGGCGGTGGCGAAGACGCGGCCGTGGACTCGGCCGACGCTTTCCCAGTCATTGGCGTCGCGCAGCCAGACCCGGGTCTGGATGACGTCGTCCATGGTGCCGCCGAGGGTTTCGATGGCGGCGGCGATCTTGTCGAGGATGTAGATGGCCTGGCCGCCGGCGTCGCCGGGGCAGACCACGCTGCCGTCGGTGTGGGTGGCGGTGGTGCCGCTGACCAGGATGCGTTGGCCCACGCGCACGGCGCGGCTGTAGCCGCAGGATTCCTCCCAGATGCTGCCGCTGTCCACGCGAAGGCGGCCGGGCGCGAATTCGGCGGCGGTGTAGATCTTCGGCAGGCTGTCGAGGTGGTGGCTGAGGTCGCCGGAGGCGGTGAGGAAGGGCGGCTTGCGGTATTCGTCGCCGCAATCGCCGGGGATGGGCTGGGTCTCGCCGAAGGCGTGGCGGAGGCGCGCCTGGTCGTCCTCGTCCAAGGCGAAGGAGAAGAGGCGGAGGTTGTCAGCGCGGTGTTCGGCTTCCGTCAGGCGGGCGCCGAGGATGACGGCGCCGACGGCCTCGTGCTGGAGCGACCAGCGCGTGGCAACGTTGCTGAGCGAGACGTTGTGCTTCTTCGCGATGGCGTCGGCTTCGCGGAGCAGGCGCTGGAAGGCGGGCCAGCCGCCCATGGCCCCGATGAAGCGGCGGTACTTCATCTTGGACCAGTCGGTGATGTCGGCTTCGGCGGGTTCGTCGCGGCCGAGCCAGCGTTCGGAGAGGAAGCCGCCGCCGAGCGTTCCGTAGGCGAGGATCTTCACGCCGTTGGCCAGGCAGAAATCGGAGAGCGCGCCGGCGGCGCGGCGGTCGAGCAGCGAGAAGCTGACCTGGTTGGTGGCGATGGGGATGCCGTTCTTCACGGCGACGCGCAGGTGATCCGTATCGAAGTTGGTGACGCCGATGTGCTTCAGCGACCCGTCGGCCCGCATTGCCGCCATCTCCCGCAGCGCGTCGAGCCAGGCGGGGTGGCGGAAGGACCACCAGTGGAACTGCATGAGGTCCGGGATGCCGCCGAGGCGTTGGATGCTGCGGCCGACGCCCTCGCGCACCACGTCGCGCGTCATCGGCCCGGGGGTCGGCACCCACTTCGTGAAGACGGAGGCGTTGCCGCCAAGCGCGCGGAACTTGGCAAAGATCTCTTCCGCGCCGCCATAGTGGTCGGCCATGTCGAAGCTGTCGAAGCCGGCATCGGCGTAGTCCGCCATGGCGGCCGCGGCGGCGGCGTAGTCCAGGCTGCGGCCATCGCGTTCCTGGTCCGCCACCTGCCAGAGGCCGGTGACGATGCGGCTGGCGGGAAGGCCGGGGGCGAGGAGCGTGCGCGGCGGGCGCGGGCGGTGGGGCATGGTGTGTGTCCTTGGGATGTCCGCGCGCGCCGTGACGCGGGTCAGAGGTCGCCGATCGCCCCGAACAGCCCGCCCACGACCTCGAGGCCGGCCTTGGCGACATCGACGGTGGCGCCGAGCACGGTGCCGGCGGCGTCCACGACGACATCGAGCGCGCCGATCGAGGCCAGGTCCGCGGCGTGGCCGGTGGCTTCCAGCGCGTCGCCCACCGGGCTTCCGGCCTGGGCCTCGGCCTGGCGGCGGGCCTCCTCCTCCTGCTCGGGGGTCAGTGTGGGGGGCGGGATGGGGGTCATGGCGCGCTCCGCTTCCTGGGCGTGATCAGGCTGCACGGAGATTGTGGCGGGGTTGGGAAGCAAAGCGTTGACGCCGGCCCATGCGCGGGCCGGCGCCGGGGCGGCTCAGCGCGGCGGCAGCTGGCGCTGCACGGCCTGCACTTCCTCGGCCGTCATCTGGCCGACGGTGGTGATCTCCCCGTTCTGGATGCGCCACTTGCGGAAGGGGCCGGTGATGTCGCCATTCGCATCGAACTCGACGGGGCCGATGACGCCGACATAGCGGATGGCCTGGCCGGCGCGGATCAGCTCCAGGCCACGCGCGAAGCCTTCCGGCCCGGCATGGACTTCGGTGCCGCCGGGCGCCGTCACCTGGCGGATGGCGTCGCGGATGGCCGCGGCCTCGAACCGCCCTGCCCTGGCGATGGCAAGGCCGAGGATGGCGGCGGCGTCGAAGGCGCGGTCGGCGGCGGGGGCGCCGGCGCCGAAGCCGCCGGACATCGGTGGATAGGCGCGGGCGAAATACTCGGTGGAAGGCGTGGAGACGGTACCCGACGACGTGCCGTAGGCGTTGTTCAGGAAGCGCGGTCCGACATCGCGGATGAAGTCGGCGCTGTTCATGCCGTCATTCAGCAGGAAGGTCGCGGGGCCGCCCTGCTGGATCCAGGTGCGCGCGATGGTCGTGCCGTCGCCGGGATAGCTGACGAGGTAGAGGGCGGGCGGGTCGCCGCGCAGCGCGTTGGTGACTTCCGGCGCGTAGCTCGCCTGGCCCTGGTTGTAGGGCGTGGTGGAGATGATGGTGCCGCCGAGCGCCACATAGGCGCGGCGGAACTCGTTCACCATGTTCACGCCGAAGTCGTTGTTGACGTGGATGATGGCAAGCCGCCGCAGGCCCTGGTCGATGGCGTAGCGCGCGGCGGCCGTGCCCTGCAGCGCGTCGCTGGTGATGGTGCGGAAGAACCAGCCGCGGGTCTGCCCCTCCGTCGCCATGCGCGTCAGCGTCGGCGAGGAGGAGGCCGGCGAGATCTGCACCACGCCGGCCGGGCCGGTCACGCTGGTGACGATGGGGATCGAGACGCTGCTGATGATGCCGCCGATGATGGCGGGGGTGCGGCGGAGGTCCACGAGTTGCCGCGCCTGGTCCACCGCGACGCTGCCCTGGGACTGTGCATCGCGCAGGTCGAACGCCAGGCGGCAGCCCGCGATGCCCTGCGCGCCGGCGGCGGCATTCAGCTCATTGAAGGCGAGCTCGACGGACTTCGCAGCGGCCTGGCCGAAACGGCCGGCGGGGCCGGTGAGCGAGACGACCATGCCGACATTGTGGGTGCAGGACGGCGCCTGGGCTGCCACCGGCGGGGCGGCGAGCGCGGATGCGGCGACGGCGGCGGCGAGCACCGCGCGACGGGCGAAGGACATGGTCGGAAGGCCCCCCCAGGGCATGCGTTTCGTGGATGGATATTTGTCCATCGCAATGCCTGAGAGAAGCCCGGTCTGTCCAGGCGCCAGCGGGGAGGCCGGCGGGCGATCCTCCGCACGCCCCATCCGGGAAAGCGCCAGTCACGGGCCAGTGCTGCGAAAGATACGCCGCCGCACGAAACCTGCCTCTCGCCATCCGTTCCTAGTCCAGAGCGAGAAAGGCCAAGCATGTCTGGCACCACAACGACCACGACGGATACGACGACACCAGCCTATTACCAGCCGTTCTTCGACAGTTTCGACAACGGCATCGTCAATTTCCCGGACACATGGAACGTGGATCTTTCCGTGGCCGGGCAGGTGACGCTGCATTCGCCCTACTACCATCTGACTTCGGGCATGATGGAGGCGACCGGCAGCCCCGACATGGGCCATGGCTATGGCACCTACACCATCAACGCGATGCTGACCGGCATCTACCCGGGATCGGCGGTGATGCTGTGGAACGCGCCGAATGAATGGCCGCTGTCGGAGATCGACATCGCCGAGACCTCCGAAGCGGGCGATGGCCAGCAATACGCGGCGCTGCACTGGGAGGATGGCGGGCAGGATCGCTTCTCCCAGCTCTGGTACGACCGCGCCATCGTCCCCGGCGTCGCCTACGAATACCAGGCGATCTGGGAGCCCGACAAAATCACCATGAAGGTCGATGGCGTGACGCAGGCAGTCTTCACCGTGGCGGTGCCGAAGGACTATGCGGATGGCGGCTGGAACCATGTCTTCGCCTTCTACAACAACAAGCCCGAAACCTCGCTGACCGTCTACGATGTCCGCTACGAGCCGCTGCCGGGCTACACCATCACGCCGCCACCGCCGGCCGATTCGGGGGGTGGCGCGGAACCGCAGCCGGGAGCGGGGGCGGAGCCCGGGACGCCGCCGGCCACCGGTGCGCAGCCCGTCGTGGACTGGGAAGGCCTCGCCGCGGCGGTGGAGGCGAACTACCTGCTGACCGGGCAGTGGTTCATCCCGGAAGGCTGGAACGCTGACGGCACCCGCAGCACGACGACGGCCCCTGCCAACCCCGCCCCTACGCCGGATCCTGCCCCCACGCCGACGCCTGATCCCACGCCGACGCCCGATCCCACGCCGACGCCGACGCCGGACCCGGTGGCGGACTGGCAGGGCGTGGTGGATTGGGAAGGGCTGGCCGCCGCGGTGGAGGCGGCCCATGCCGCGACCGGCCAGTGGTATATCCCGGAGGGCTGGAACGCCGACGGCACGCGCAGCGCGCCGCCGACGGCCGACGCTTCATCTGTCTGGATCATGTAGAAGGGTCCATGAACGAGGCGCCGGCGGGACGACGGGGAAACCCGTCTGCCGGCGGACGTTCTGCCTGGCAGCACGATGGTGATGGCGCCGGCATCCGCGGCGCCATCCCCGCACACCCGGTTTCCGTCCCAGGCCCTCGTGCCGGGGCATGGAGGCCGGACGCGGCCTGCGTCAGGAGAGTTGATGCCCGATACCGCCATGCCTCTGCCCCCGTCTGCCGGCGAGGCGACGACGCGGCCACGGCGCCGCCTGATCGTCGTGGCACCTTGGCCCTACCATCCCGCCTGCGGGATCGGCGGCGGAGTCCTCTGCTTCGAACTGCTGCGCCGCCTGGCGCACCGGTTCAGCATCCATTTCCTGTGCTTCGACCAGGTGCCGCATGACCGGGAAGCCGGGCTGCGCGCGCTTGGCGCGCTTTGCGACAGCGTGACGATGGTGCCGCTGCCGGCGGCGGAAGGCGGGCTTGCGGATAAATGGGGACAGCTCAGCCAGGTGCCGCTGCGCCTGCCGCGGGAAGCCCGGGGCATGCGGAGCCCGGCGATGGCGGCCGCGCTGTCCCGCCTGGCGCGGCAGTGGCAGCCTGATGCGGTTCTGCTGCAATTCCCGCAGATGGCGCAGTACGCGGATGACGCGGCCGGCGCGCCGGTGGTGGTGGATGTGCAGGATGCCGCGCTCGTCTCTCGCTTCCGGGAATGGCGCAGCACGGAGGGCGTGGCGCGGCGCCTGACGCGGCTCGTCGCCTGGCTGGCCTGGTTCCGCTACGAGCTGCACTGGTATGCCCGCGCCGATGGGCTAGTCGCGCTCAGTGACAATGACCACGGCGTGCTGCGAAGCTTCTTCCCCGACAGGCCTTGCCTGCTGAGCCCGGTGGCGGCGGAGCCGCGCCACCTGCCGCCGCGCGGCCGCGATGGCTACGCTGCCTTCATCGGCAATTTCGACCACGCGCCGAACCGGGACGCGCTGGAATGGCTGCTGGGCACGATCTGGCCCATGGTGCGGCGCGCCATGCCGTCGCTGGAGTTGCACATCGCGGGGCCTGGCATCCCGGCCTGGGCCGCCGACGAGGCGCGGGATGGCGTCGTCATCCGCGGCTTCGTCGAGAGCCTGGACGATTTCTACGGCGCGGCGCGGGTGGCGCTGGTGCCCTACCGCTTTGGCGGCGGCACCAAGATCAAGGCGCTGGATGCCATGGCGCGGGGCTGCCCCGTTGTCGCCACGCCGATCGGGGCCGAGGGGCTGGGCGTGACGCCAGGCGTCGAGATGGAGGTGGCGGGCGACGCGGTCGGCTTCGGCGCCGCGGTCCTGCGGCTGTGCCAGGACGAAGGCGCCGCGATGCGGCTTGCGGAAGCGGCGCATCGGCACCTCGCGCGGCATTTCTCCTGGGACAGCAAGGTCGCCCTGTTGGCGGGGATGCTGGAGGAGATCGGCGCGACAAGGCGCGAGGGCGCTGCCCTCACGCCGCCGGCGGGGTGACCCAGGTTTCCTGCACGAAGAGCCAGCGCGGGGGCGTGGCGGTCGTGTCGAACAGGGCGGCGGCGCGGCGCGCGGTTTCCTGGGTGCCGAACCACTGCCGCTCGACATAATGCATCAGTGCCAGGCCGGGGGCTTCATGGACGGTCGCCATGTCCTCGACCGCGATCCGGAAGCCGGGGCCGCGGACGGCGCGGGCCTTGCGCAGGAAGTCGAGGATGCCGGCGCGGTCGAAGCGGGCGCCGGAGGGCAGGACCATCTGGAAGCCTTCCGCGAAGGCGGCCTCGAAACGGCTGAAGTCACCGGTGCCGGGCGCGCCGAGCCAGGCCTCGAAGACCTGATGGAGGGCGACGATCTCCGCCGCGCAGGCCTCATTCCTTGTTGAGGTCATACTTCATGATCCTGCCATGGGGGCCGTCGCGGTCCCGTTCCAGCGTGTAGGTATCGCCGAGCGGCCCAGGGCAGCTGACGAGGAGCGCGTCGATGGCGGCGCGGTCCTCCTCATCCAGCGTGAAGCCGAAGATGGCAAGGTTGTCGGGCAGGTGTTCGGCATAGCGCGCGCCGACGATGGCGCCGGCGACATGGGGCTGGTCCAGCACCCAGCGCGTGGCGACGGCGGTGAGGGAGACGCCGTGCTTCCTCGCGATGCCGTCCAGCAGCCGCAGCAGCGCCTGGAAGGCGTCCCAGCCGCCAAATTCCTCGATGATCAGCCGGTATTTCACCAGGCTGCGGTTGGCCAGCGGTTCGGCCGGCGCGGGCTTCCCAAGCCAGCGGGACGACAGAAAACCGCCGGCGACGGTGCCGTAGCAGAGGAAGCGGAGGCCACTGTCCGCGGCGAGGCCCGCCAGCAGCCCGGCCGGGCGGCGGTCCAGCAGCGAATACTGCACCTGCATGGAGACGAGGGGCACGCCGGCCTCGATCATCGCCGCGGTGCTGGGCGTGTCGAAGTTGGTGCCGCCGATATTGTGGATCTTGCCGCGCAGCTGGAGTTCGCGGAGGTGCATCGCCGTCTCCACCTGGCCGGGCACGGCGTAGTTCCACCAGTGGAACTGCACCAGGTCCAGCCGCTCCGCCTTCAGGCGCAGGAGCGAGCGGTCGATGATGCGCTCGACATAGTCGAAATCGACGCGCGGCAGGTCCGACCAGTCCGGCACGAACTTCGTGTGCACCTGCAGGCGCGCGCGATCCTCGGCGGACAGCGTCGCCCGGAATTCGCCGATCATCGCCTCCACGCCCGTGTAGATGTCGGCGCAGTCGAAGGTGGTGACACCGGCGTCGAGGAAGGCGCGCATGTCGGCGATGGCGCGGGGCTGTTCGATATCCCCATGGCCGCCGGCCAGCTGCCAGCCGCCGCGCAGCAGGCGGGCGATGGAATAGCCGGGGGAAAGCTCGGTCCGTTCGACGGTCATGGCGTGCTGTCTTTCATCGGCACCGCGGTGGTGTCCGCGTGGCGGAAGCGGCGTTTCGCGAGGCGGGTGATGCGGAGGCGCGAGGGGCAGTTGGGGTCGGGGCAGGCGACCTCCGCATCCGTGCTCATCCAGTCGGCGGGGTGGGTCATGCGCTGCTTGGCGGCCAGCAGGGGCAGGACGGCGGCGAGGGAATAGATCGAGAAGCCCTGGCCGGGGGGCAGGTGCAGCATCTCCCCGCGCAGCTCGAAATGGTCGCCCGGGACGGCGCCGCACCAGAGCTTCGCGCCGGGCGGCGCCACCACCTCCACCCGGAGGTCCCAGAGATCGAATCCGTCCTCGTCCATGCCGCCCTTCCCGGTTGTGGTCGATATCGGGCGGCGCGGCGCGGGGGGCAAGCCGGTAGGGCCTTGACCCGGCGGCGCCCTGACGGTTGATGCGGGACAAAGGCCGGGGGACTGCCGCGCAATGCTCGTGGCGCAAGGATTGACGAAGGGATTCGGCGGGCCGCCGGTGGTGGAGGATGTCTCCTTCACCCTGGCGCGGGGCGCCATCACGGGGCTGATCGGGCCGAATGGCGCGGGCAAGACGACGCTGTTCAACCTGCTGGCGGGCAGCCTGAAGCCGGACCGTGGCACGCTGACCCTGGACGGCACGCGGATCGAGGGGCGGCGGCCGGATGAGGTCTTCGGCCTCGGCCTGGCGCGGACCTTCCAGATCCCCCGCCCCTTCCCCGCCATGACGGTGCTGGAGAATGTGATGCTGGCGCCGCCGGGCCAGCAGGGGGAGCGGTTCTGGACCAACTGGCTGCGACCGCACGCCGTGGCGGCGGAGGAACGGCGCGTGCGGGACCGCGCGCTGCACTGGCTGGATTTCGTGGGGCTGACTCGGCTGGCGCAGGAGCCGGCGCGGGTGCTGTCCGGCGGCCAGCGCAAGCTGCTGGAACTGGCCCGGGTGCTGGTGGCGGAGCCGCGGCTGATCCTGCTGGACGAGCCGGGCGCGGGCGTCGCGCCGCCCCTGCTGGCGACGATCATGGAGAAGATCGTGAGCCTGAACGCGCAGGGCACGAGCTTCCTGATCATCGAGCACAACATGGAACTGGTGATGTCCCTCTGCCGGCCGGTGCTGGTGCTGGCGCAGGGGAAGCTGCTGATGGAGGGGGAGCCGGAGGCGGTGCGGGCGGACCGGCGGGTGGTCGAGGCCTATCTCGGCGCGGGGATCGCATGAGCGCGGCGCTGGAATTCTGCGCGATCGAGGGCGGCTATGAGCCAGGGCTGCCGATCCTGCGCGGCGCGTCGCTGACCGTGGCGGCAGGGGAGATCGTGGCGCTGCTGGGGCCGAACGGCGCGGGGAAATCCACGCTGGTGAAGGCGGCGGCGGGGCTGGTGCCGATCTGGTCGGGCAGCGTGATGCTGAACGGTCGGGACATCACCCGCGTGCCCGCGCACCGCATGGTGCGGGAGGGGCTGGGCTTCGTCCCGCAGACCGAGAACGTCTTCGCCAACCTCTCCGTGCTGGAGAATCTGCAACTGGCGGCGGCGCTGGTGCCGAAGGAGAGACGCGGGTCGCTGGACGCCATGTTCGCGCTCTTCCCGGATCTGGATCGGCAGCGATCGCTGCCGGCGGGTCGGCTTTCGGGCGGGCAGCGGCAGATGGTCGCCGTCGCGCGGGCGCTGGTCGCCTCGCCCAGCGTGCTGATGCTGGACGAGCCCTCGGCCGGGCTCTCGCCGCTGCTGGTGGGCGTGGTGTTCGAACGACTGAAGGCCGTGCGGGACACCGGCGTGACCATCCTGCTGGTGGAGCAGAATGTGAAGGCGGCACTGGCCATCGCCGACCGCGCGGCGGTGCTGGTGGAAGGGCGCGAGAGGCTGGTGGGGCCGGCGTCGGAGCTCGCCGATGACGGGCGGCTGGCGGGGCTCTATCTCGGCGGCGGGGTGCACTGAGGATGCTGCAACTCATCGCCGACGGGCTCGTCGTGGGCTCCGTCATCTCGCTGGGCGCCGTCGGGCTGACGCTGACCTATTCCATCCTGCGCTTCGCCAATTTCGGGCAGGGCGAGTTCCTGACCTGGGGCGCGTATCTCGCGGTGTCGGCGCTGTCGCTGACGCTCGCGGTGACGGGGGGCGGCGTGATGACGCCGATCGAGCCCTTCTCCTTCGGCTGGCAGTTGCCCGTCGCGATGGTCGCCTCCGCCGCGCTGACGGCCGCACTCGCGCTGGTGCTGGACTGGGCGCTGTTCGCGCGCCTGCGCCGGACCGGCAGCGCCATCACGCTGGTCATCGCGAGCTTCGGCGCGGCGCTGGCGCTGCGGAACCTGCTGCAGTTCCTCTACGGCACGCTGCCGGAATACTACACGCGGGAGATCCAGATCGCGGTGCGCCTGGTGCCCCGTGGGGCCTTGGGCGACGTGATGGGCGGGCTGCGCATCACGCCGGACCAGATGCTGGTGCTGGGCGTGACGGCGGCGGCGGTGATCGGGCTGCATGTGCTGCTGACGCGCACCACGCTCGGCCGCGCGATGCGCGCCACGGCGCAGAACCCGGCGCTGGCGCGGGTCGCGGGGGTGGATGTGGAAGGCGTGGTGCGCGCCACCTGGGTGATCGGCGCGGGAATGGCGGCGGTCGCGGGCGTGATGGCTGGGCTGGTCGGGCAGATCCGGCCGGGGCTCGGCTTCGAATTGCTGCTGCCGCTGTTTGCCGCGGCCATCCTGGGGGGCATCGGCAGCGTCTGGGGGGCCGTCGCGGGCGGGCTGATCGTGGGGCTGGCGGAGAGCTTCTCCGTGCCGCTCTTCGGCGCGGAATACCGGCTGGCGACCGCCTTCCTGGTGCTGATCGCGATCCTGCTGCTGCGGCCGCGCGGGCTGTTCGGGGAGAAGGCGTGATGGATGCGTGGTCGCTGCTCTCCTACCTCGCCTTCTTCAGCGTCTTCGCCGGCATCTTCGCCGTCATGGCGCTGGGGCTGAACCTGCAATGGGGGTTCACCGGGCTGTTCAATGTGGGCGTCGCGGGCTTCGTCGCGATCGGGGCCTATACCTCCGCCCTGCTGACCGGCGCGCCCGATGCCGAGCGCTTCGGCGGCTTCGGGCTGCCGGTGCTGGTGGGGTGGCTGGGCGCCATGGGGCTGGCGGGAATCGCCGCCTTCATCGTCGGCGTCGCCGCGCTGCGGCTGCGGGAGGATTACCTGGCCATTACCACCTTCGGCATCGCGGTGACGATCCAGCTGGTGGCGCTGAACGCGACCTGGCTGACGGGCGGGCCCTTCGGCATCCAGTCCATCCCGAAGCCGCTGGCGGGGTGGCTCGGCACGGGCCTCGCCTGGAACCTCGCCTACCTCGCGATCGTGCTGGCGGTGTTGGGCCTGATGTGGTGGGGGCTGGAGAGGCTGGTGGCCTCCCCCTGGGGACGCGTGCTGCGTTCCATACGTGAAGATGAGGCGGCGGCGGCGTCCCTCGGCAAGCGGGCGGCGGCGTTCCGGCTGCAGAGCTTCGTCATGGGCTGCATGGTGATGGGATTGGGCGGCGCGCTCTACGCGCATTTCGTCGGCTACATCGCGCCGGAGGATTTTCTCCCGATCCTCACCTTCCAGATCTGGGCGATGCTCATCGTGGGGGGATCGGGCAACAATGCCGGCGCGGTGCTCGGCGCCGTGCTGGTCTGGGCGATCTGGACCGTCAGCGGCGGCGCACTGCGGGAAATGCTGCCGGCGGCGGAGCAGGCGCGCGGCGCGGCGCTGCAGGTGGTGCTGATCGGCGTGCTGATCGCCGTCATCCTGGTGGTGCGGCCGCGCGGGCTGCTGGGGGAGCGCGCGACGGTGTCGCGCCATGCGGGCGTCAGCCCGCCGCCTTCAGCGCCCTGAGCGGCAGGTCCCGGCCCAGCGCCGCCAGGTCGTTCACCAGCATCACCGCCGCCGGGCCTTCCTGCTCCGGCACCTGGCGCACCATGGCGGCGAGCCAGACGACGCGGCCGGGGATGGTGGCGGCGAAGGGGATCGGCGCCGGCTGGTCCATCAGCGCCTCCTCCCGCGCCAGGATCGCGCGGTCGTCGCAGGCGCCGTCGATCTCGGCGCGGGCGATCGCAGCCAGGGCAAGGATCTCCGCGCGCGCCGCGCCGGGCGGCAGGGCTTCGTCCAGCAGGTCGAGGCAGGCATGGAGGAAGGCGCGCAGCGCGGCATCGGGATCTCGCTTGGCCACGGCCTCCACCGCATCCAGCAGGGCCAGCGGATCGGTGCCGAAGAAGGCCAGGCGCTGCGCAATGGCGGCGACCCAGTCGCGCATGACGGTGCCTCGTTTCGCTTTCGGCAAAATGGCACGCGGCGGCGGGAGCGCCAAGCTTGCCATCGTTTCCGTATGGACTAACCGGTACATACATGACTAGGATCGGGGCGAATAACGGAGGAAGCGGCGCCCCGATGACGCCAGACATGACGCCCGAGCCCTGCATCATCGCGGTCGCCATCACGGGATCCGTGCCGCGGAAGAAGGACAATCCGGCGCTGCCGGTGACCACAGCGGAGCAGATCGAGAGCACCCATGCGGCCTATGAGGCCGGCGCGAGCCTGGTGCATGTGCATGTCCGCAATGCCGATGAGACGCCGAGTTCGGACCCCGAGAAATTCGCGGCCTTCCAGGAGGGCATCCGCAGGCACTGCCCCGACATCATCGTGCAGTTCTCGACCGGCGGCCGCGGGCGGGCGCTGGAGGCGCGGGGCGCGATGCTGCACCTCAGGCCGGACATGGCGTCGCTCGCGACGGGCAGCGTGAACTTCCCGACCATCGTCTATGAGAACCCGCCGGATTTCGTGCGGAACCTCGCGACGACGATGCGTGACCTCGGCGTGCGGCCGGAGATCGAGGTCTTCGACCTGGCGATGCTGTTCAACACCGCCGACCTGGTGGCGGAGGGGTTGATCCTCCCACGGCCGCATGTGCAGTTCGTGATGGGCGTGAAGCACGCCCTGCCCGCGCGGCGCGACGTGCTGGAATTCGAGGTCGCGAAGCTGCGCGAGCTGCTGCCCGGCGCGACCTGGACCGCCGCCGGCATCGGCCGCCACCAGTTCGAGGTCGCGCGCTGGGCGCTGGAGATGGGCGGCCACACGCGGACGGGGCTCGAGGACAATATCCGCATGGACCGCACCACGCTGGCGCCATCGAACGCCGCGCTGGTCAGGCATGTCGCGGCGATGGCCGCGGACCACGGAAGGCCCGTCGCCACCGCGAAACAGGCGCGGGCGATGCTGGGGCTGAAGGAGAGCATGGCATGAACGAGTTCATCCCAAGGGACCGGGACCAGCATCCCCCGGCGGTGACGCCGATCTACAAGACCAGCGTGCTGCGCGGCCCGCACCGCCCGCTGATCTCGCTGCAGAACTCGCTCAGCGAGGTCACGGGGCCGGTCTTCGGGCATGGCGATATCGGGCCGCTGGATAACGACCTGATCCTGAACTACGCCAAGACGGGCCAGCCGATCGGGGAGCGGATCATCATGCATGGCCGCGTGCTGGATGGCAGCGGGCGGCCGGTGCCGGGCGTGCTGGTGGAGTTCTGGCAGGCGAATGCCGGCGGCCGCTACAGGCACCGCAACGACACCTATGTGGCGCCGATCGATCCCAATTTCGGCGGCTGCGGCCGCACCATCACCGATGCCGAGGGGCGCTACGCCTTCCGCACCGTCAAGCCGGGCCCCTACCCCTATCGCAACCGGGGCAATGACTGGCGGCCGGCGCATATCCATTTCTCGGTGTTCGGGACGGGATTCGCGCAGCGCCTGATCACGCAGAACTACTTCGAGGGCGATCCGCTGATCGCGCGCGACAGCATCCTCGGCACCATCCCGGACCAGGCAGCGCGCGAAAGGCTCGTGGCGAAGCTCGACCTGGATGCGGCGGTGCCGCTGGATACGCTGGCCTATCGCTGGGACATCGTGCTGCGCGGCAGCCGCTCCACGCTGTTCGAGAACAAGCTGGAAGGGAATTGAGGCGATGTTCACCCCCAACGCCCTCGGCTATCTCGCCGAAACCCCGTCCCAGACCGCCGGGCCCTATGTGCATATCGGGCTGATTCCGAAGCAGGCCGGCTTCGACATCTTCTCGAACAACCTCGGTGAGTCGCCGATCGGCGCGGACACGCCTGGCGAGCGCATCCGGATCGAGGGCCGCATCTTCGACGGCACCGGTGCGCCCGTGCGCGATGCGCTGGTGGAGTCCTGGCAGGCGGATGCGGAAGGCCGCTACCACGCGACGCCGACCGCGGATGGCTTCCGCGGCTGGGCGCGGACGGGCACGGATTTCGAGAGCGGGCTCTGGGCCATCGAGACGGTGAAGCCCGGGCGCGTGCCGGGCCGCCATGGCCACAAGCGCATGGCGCCGCACATCTCGCTCTGGATCGTCGCGCGCGGCATCAATATCGGCCTCTCGACGCGGCTCTATTTCGGCGATGAGGAAGCCGCGAATGCGGAGGACCCGGTGCTGCGCATCATCGAGCAGCCGGCGCGGCGCCAGACGCTGATCGCGCGGCGGGAAGCGCCGGGGCACTACGTGCTGGACATCCACCTGCAGGGCGAGAACGAGACGGTGTTCTTCGATATCTGATCATGCCCTCAAGCGCCGGACGGCCGCATCCGCGGCCTTGGCTCGCCGCATAGGCGGCGGGCGCCGTTCGGCGCCTCGGCCCGCGCTGCGGGCCGCCTGTCTTGGGGGCGCCTTGCCCCCCTCTCCCACCCTCCGCATGATCGCCGCAACCACGGAGCCGGCGATCATGCAACGCGAGACCATCCTCATCACCTCCCCGCTCGAAGCCGAGCATGTCGCGCGGCTCGCCGCCTTCGCGCCGGATCGCGTGGAGGTGCTCTACGAGCCCGACCTGCTCGCCACCACGCGCTACCGCAACGACCACAAGGGCCATCCGCTGACGCGCACGCCGGAACAGCAGGCGCGATGGGAGGCGCTGCTGCCGCGCACGACCATCGCCTTCGACCTGCCATCCGCAGCCGAACTCGCGATGATGCCGAAGCTGCGCTGGATCCAGACCACCAGCACGGGCGTCGGCCAGGCGGTGGCGAAGCTCGGGCTCATCGACAGCCCGGTCATCGTGACCACCGCGCGCGGCGTGCATGCGCAGCCGCTGGCGGAATTCGTCTTCATGGCGCTGCTCGCGCATTTCCGGCAGCTCGACTACCTGCGTGCGGAGCAGCGCGCGCATCGCTGGCTGCGCATCTGCGGGCAGGAGATTGCGGGGCGGACGCTGGTGATCCTCGGCGCCGGCGACCTGGCACGGGGCAGCGCGCGCATCGCCAAGGCGCTCGACATGCATGTCGTCGCCATCGCCCGCAATCCCGGCCTGGTGCGCGAACATGGCGCGCTGTTCGATGAGGTGCTGCCGAACTCGGCGCTGCATGAGGCGCTGGGCCGCGCCGATGCGGCGGTGCTGACCGTGCCGCATACGCCGGAGACGGAGCGCATGATCGACGCCGCCGCCATCGCCGCCATGAAGCCCGGCATCGCGCTGGTGAACATCGCCCGCGGCCAGGTGGTGGACGAGCAGGCGATGATCGAGGCACTGCGCCGCGGCCACATCGCCTTCGCCGCGCTGGACGTGACGGAGGTGGAGCCGCTGCCCGAGGAAAGCCCGCTCTGGGACATGCCGAATGTGCTGATCAGCCCGCATTCCGCCAGCACGGTGGCGGGCGAGAACGCACGGATCACCGACATCTTCCTGCACAATCTCGGCCTGTGGCTGGAGGGGAAGCCGGAGGCGATGCGCAACCTGCTGGACAAGCCGCGGCTGTATTGAGCTTCAGGCCAGCAGCGGCACCTCCCCTTCCAGCGTCGTGCGGTGCATGCGGCGCGTGTAGCGGGCGCTGTCGAAGGGGGTGGCGCAGTGCTGCGTCACGCGGTTGTCCCACAGCACGCCATCGCCCGGCCGCCAGGCGTGGCGGTATATGCGCGCCGGATCCTGCGCATGGGCCAGCAGGCGCGCGATCAGTGCCTCGCCTTCCGCCTGCGCCATGCCCTCGATCTCCACCGCCCAGCGGCCGATGTAGAGCGCGACGCGGCCGCTGGTCGGGTGGCGGCGGGCGATGGGGTGCCAGACATCGGGGCGATCGCGAAGCTGCTGGTCCGTCAACGGCGGCAGATGCGGGTAGTGCACGTGATGCAGCGCGGCGCGGCTGAAACGGGCTCGACGGCCGCGCAGCAGGGCCTTCGTCGCGTCATCCAGCGCATCCCAGGCCGCGACCATGTCGGCGAAGAGCGTGTCGCCGCGCTCGGGCGGCACCTGCACGGCGACGAGGAAGGAGCCCGCATTGGGGATGGCCTTGTCCTCCCCATCGCTGTGGAAGCCCATGCCGGCGTCCCGCATGCCGACCGGCTTGCCCTCCTCCGTCGCGTTGCCGACGACGAAGATCTCGGGGTGGCCATCGAGGTTGTATTGCGGCGGCTGCATGATGTGCAGCGGGCCGAGGCGCCGCGTGAAGGCGATCTGCTGCGCGGGCGTCGGCGCGATGTCGCGGAAGACGAGGATGGAGTGCCGCGCCCAGCCCTGCTCCACCGCTTCGAAATCGGCATCGCTGAGTTCGAGCGACGGCGGCGCGCCCAGCACCTCCGCCCCGAAGGGCTGCATCGGCCTGATGGTGAGCATCGCGTTCCCTCCCGTCGTGTCCCTGATCATGACGTGCGTCGCCCCGCCAGCGCCAGCACCGCGCCCAGCACGCCGAAGCCCGCCGCCAGCGGCGCGAAGCCGGCGAAGCCCAGGGTCGCGATGACCAGCCCGCCGAGCGAGGCCGCGAAGAGCCAGCCGAAGGAGGCGCTGGTGACATTCAGGCCGAGCACGGTGCCGCGCACCTCATCCGGCACATTGGCCAGCGCCGCCATCAGGCTTGGTCGCGCCACGGCGGCGCAGAAGACGAAGGCGAAGCCGAGCGCGACGGACCCCGCCATGCCGCCCGTCCAGAGGAAGAGCGGCACCGCGATGGCGGAGGCCGCCAGCATGGCGCCGGCGAAGGTCACGCGCCGGTCCGGCAGCCGGTCCGCCAGCTGCCCGCCGGCGATGGTGCCGAGGATGGTGCCGAGCGCGAAGATGGCGAGTGGCAGCGCCAGCGTCGGCAGCGGTGCCTGGTAGGTCGCCTGCAGGAAGGTGGCGAAGAAGACGACGGCCAGGCCGTAGCAGCTGCGCTCCGCCACCCCCATCGCCAGCAGCCGCAGCACCAGCGGCGTCATCGCCGCGCGGTAGCCACCCGCCGGCTTGCGCCCGCCCGGCGGTGCCGGGGCGGGGCGGCTGGTGGTGGCGAAGAGGCCAGCCGCCGCCAGCAGCGTGACGGCGGCGACGCACCAGTTCACGCCCCGCCAGCCGATGGCGCCACCGATCCAGGCCGCGGCGGGCACGCCGAGGAGCAGCGCCAGCGACTGGCCGGAGATCACCCAGCCCAGTGCCCGGCCGCGCTGCCGGTCCGGCACGCGGGCCGAGACCTCCGCCATCAGCGCCCCCGTCGCCGTGCCGGCGGAGGCGCCGGCGAGGGTGGCGAAGACAGCGACGCCCAGGAAGCTGCCCGATGCCGCCACGCCCATGGTGCCCAGCGCCAGGCCGACCGGCCCCAGGACCAGGAACGGCCGGCGCCCGAAGCGGTCCGACAGCGCCCCCGCCGCGAGGGAGGAGGCGCCCCAGGCCACCGAGGTGAAGGCCATGACATTGGCCGTCAGCGTCAGGCTCGTCGCCAGGTCGCGCGACATGTCCAGCAGGAAGGGCGCGCGCGTCGTGCCGCTGGCGGAGGCCGCGAACATGGCGAGGCATGCCGCGGCGATCAGCGCCCAGGGAAAGGGCGCGGGCGCGTTCAGCGATGCAGCCCCTGCGCCGCCAGCCAATCCTGGATCAGGCCCGCGACCTCATCCCCGTTGCGGTCCATCATCACCATGTGGCTGTTGCCGCGGATGCCGCGCGACGGCAGGTCCACATCCTCCACCGTGCCGCCGGCTTCCCGCACCGCGGCGGAGAAGCGGCGGGCATTGGTGCGGATGACGGACCAGCGCGGATCGGCATCCACATAGTCGCCATAGACGAGAAGCTGCGGGATGGCGCGGAGCTTGGCGGCTTCCGCCATCACGCCCGTGCCGGCGGGTTCCACCAGGACAAGTGCGCGGAACAGGTCCGGCCGCCGCTGCGCCACCTGCCAGGCGAAGGCGCCGCCCTGGCTGTGGGCGATGACCACGGAAGGCCCGGTGCGTTCCAGCAGCGCGATATAGGCGGCGATGACGTCCTCATCCGTCTCCAGGTAGCGGGCCACCACCTGGCGCATGAAGTTCATGTAGCTGGCGGCGTCCGTCGGGAACTGGTTGCCCGGCAGCACGGTGCCGCGGGCGTGGGACCCCGCGCCATCGCCGATGCGGAAACGCTCCCACGGATTGGCGGTCGGCAGATGCAGCGGCGGCGGGTAGATCTCCGGCACCATGGCGGCGCCGCTGCGGCCACGCTCCACGGCATCCGTCACATAGGTGGTCCAGCCGCGGCGGAGGAAGAAGTGCTCCCAGCCCTCACGGCCGTCCGGCGTGTTCTCATAGGTCACGCCCGTGAGGTAGGCGCCGTGCCAGAGCATCATCGGCGCGGTGCCGCGCTGCGTCGCGGGCACCATGAAGCGGGCATACATCTGGCCCACGACATGCGTGCCGTTGGGGTCGATGCGCAGCGGCGCGCCGCCGACCGTCGGCAGGTATTCCCGCACCGGGCGGCCCGACAGCTCCACGAGTCGCCCGCCCACATGGAAGGAGCCGAATCGCTCCAGCGTGATGGGGCCCGTCACCTGCGCCTCGGCGGCGCCCGCCGCCAGCATCGCGGCGCCGATCGCCAGCACGCGCCATCCCGTGATCCTCATGCCTTCGCTTCCTTCCCCGAATGCGTGGCGCCACCATCCACCCGGCGGCGCAGGCTGGGAAGCCGGGGGTTGGCCGATACGGGCCGCGGCGCGACACTGCGCCGATACCGAGGAGGGAACACCCATGACGATCCGCCGCCGCGCGATGCTGGCGCTTGCCGCCGCCCCTGCCCTGCCCGCTCTCGTCCAGGCCCAGGTGGCGTCCTGGCCGCAGCGGCCCGTCCGCGTCGTCGTCCCCTACCCGCCCGGCGGCAGCAACGACGCCGTGGCGCGGCCGCTGGCGGAAATCATGCAGCGCCGGCTCGGCCAGCCCTTCGTCATCGACAACAAGCCGGGGGCCGGCAGCACCATCGGGTCGGCGGAGGTCGCGCGGGCGCCGGCGGATGGGCAGACGCTGATGGTCACCTCCTCCACCTTCGCGACCAGCGCCGCCGTGCAGCGCACGCCCTACGACGCCGCCCAGGATTTCGAGATGGTGGCCCTGCTGGCCACCGCCCCGCTGGTGGTGATCGCGGCGCCGAACTTCCCGGCGAACAACCTGGCTCAGGCCGTCACCTATATCCGCGCCAATCCGGGGCGCGTGGACTACGGCTCCTCCGGCCCCGGCAGCATCAACCAGCTGGCGACGGAACTCTTCGCGCGGGAGGCCGGCGGGCTGCAGATGTCCCACGTCCCTTATCGCGGCATGGGCCCGGCGACGACCGACCTGGTGGCGGGGACGATCCAGCTGATCTTCACGACCATGCCGTCCGCCGCCGGTGTCATCCAGGGCGGTCGGGTGAAGGTGCTGGGCTGGACCTCCGAACAGCGGCCGGCGAACGGGCCGGCGGCGCCGACGCCCCGCGAATCCGGCCTGCCCAACTACGAGGCCGGCATCTGGTGGGGATTGCTGGCACGGCGCGGCCTGCCCCCGGAGGTGCGCAGCCTGATCAACGCGACGGCGAATGAGGCGCTGGCCGATCCGCGCCTGGCCAACTACCTGGCCAGCGAGGGCGCGCGGCCGGGCAGCGGGGATGCGGCCTCCGCCGACCGCTTCCTGCAGGCCGACCTGGCGCGGTGGAAGGCGGTGGCGACGGCGGCGAATATCCGTGTCGAGTAGCCCGTGAGCAGCAGGGTCACGCCCGCCACCCGCGCCGCGGCGGCGGCGGGCATTCCCTTCCGCGTGCTGGAATACGCCTACGACCCCGATGCGGATGCGATCGGGCTGCAGGCGGCGGAGGCGCTGGGCATGCCGCCTGCCCGCGTCTTCAAGACGCTGGTGGCGCTGCTGGAAGGGGGAGAGATGGTCTGCGCGGCCATCCCCTCCGACGCCCGGCTCAGCCTGAAGGCGCTGGCCTCGGCGGCGGGTGCGAAATCGGCGGAGATGGCGCCACCCGCGAAGGCGGAGCGCGCGACCGGCTATGTGGTCGGCGGCATCAGCCCCTTCGGCCAGAAGAAGCGGCTGCGCTGCTTCCTCGATGCCAGCGCCCTGGCGCAGCCGGAGATCGTGGTGAATGGCGGCAGGCGCGGATTGCAGATCCTGCTGGCGCCGGCCGATGCGGCGAAGGCGCTGGGCGCCACGGTGGTGGCGCTGACGGCCTGAGCGGCGCCGCTCGCAACAGATCGTTCATGTTCCTTCCGATACATGGATGAACGACCGTCATCCGTCCCACCTGCCGGGACGATCGGTCGCCTTCGGGAAGGACGCCAGGCATGTTCGATGGGTTGATGGCCACGGCCACGCAGGGCCGCAGCACCATCCAGCGCGCGCTGCAATCGGTGCGCCAGCACCTGGGCATGGAAGTGGCCTATGTCTCCCGCTTCGAGAATGGCCTGTCGGTGTTCCGGGAAGTGGATGCGCCGGGGCTGGAGGCGCTGATCAAGCCCGGCGATTCGCGGCCGCTGGAAGACGTGTACTGCCTGCACATCCTGGCCGGGCGCCTGCCGGAGCTGATCCCGGATACCGGGGCGGAGCCGATCTGCCAGTCCATGCCGATCACCCACCAGGTGCCGATCGGGTCCCATGCCAGCATCCCCATCCGCCTGCCCGATGGCTCGCCCTATGGCATGTTCTGCTGCCTGAGCCCCTTCCCCAACGCCACGCTCAACCCGCGCGACCTGCAGGTCATGCGCGTCTTCGCCGACATCGCGGCGCATGAGATCGCGGTGGAGGTTGCGGAGGCGGAGGCGCAGGCGCTGCGCTTGGCCGAATTGCGGCAGGTGATCGAGGGAAGGCTGTTCAGCCCGCGCTACCAGCCCATCCACACCCTCAGCCCCTTCGCGCTGGTGGGGTTCGAGGCGCTGTGCCGCTTCACGCCCGAGCCCTATCGCAGCCCCGACAAGTGGTTCGACGCGGCGCATGCGGCGGGCGTGGGCGTGGAGCTTGAGATCGCCGTGATGCGGGAGGCGCTGGCCGCGCTGCCGCAACTGCCGCCGCACTGCTTCATCAGCGTCAACGCCTCCCCGCCCAGCATCCTGGGCGGCGCCCTGCCGCGCGAGTTCGACGGGCTGCCGCAGGACCGGCTGATCCTGGAGGTGACGGAGCACGCGCCCGTCGCCGACTATGCCGCGCTGCGGGATGCGCTGGCGCCGATCCGCGCCGCCGGCGTGAGGCTCGCGATCGATGATGCCGGCGCGGGCTATTCCAGCCTCCAGCACATCCTCGAATTGCGGCCGGACATCATCAAGCTGGACATGGGCCTGGTGCGCGGCGTGGACACGGACATGGCGAAGCGCGCCCTGGCTTCCGCGCTGTGCCTCTTCGCCAAGGAAACCGGCGCGCAGATCGTGGCCGAGGGGATCGAGACGGCGTCGGAGCTGGCCGCGTTGGAGAATCTCGGCGTCTGCAAGGGCCAGGGCTACCTGCTGGGCAAGCCGATGGAGATGGCGGCCGCGGTCGCCCTGGCGGGGTAGGCGCCGGTCAGCCGGCGCGCACCCAGACGCTGACGCTGCCACCGGGGACGCGCAGGGTCAGCCGCCCTTCCCCATCGGCCTCGATCTCCTCCCCACAATGGCCGAGGAAGTCGTGGAAACGGGCGCCGGCGGCCTCCGGGCCGAGTTCGACGGTCTTCGTCGCCTCCTCCCGGTTCGTCAGGATCATCACGCAGCCCGGCGCCTCGGCCGTGCCGTGACGGATCACGACCAGCACATGGGGGTCGTCGAAGACATCCGTCTGCGGGCCATGGGCGAAGCGCTTGCGGGCCTCGATCAGCTTCGGCAGGCATTGGATGGCGGGCAGTTCCACCTCATGCTCCTGCCCGTCGCCGCCGACATCGCGGTAGCGGGCGCCGAAGAGGTCCGGGTGGAAGATGCAGGGGACACCCTGTTCCCGCAGCAGGATCAGCGCATAGGCGAGCGGCTTGAACCAGGTCTCGACCGGCGCCTCCATGGCCTGGAGCGGCTGCGTGTCGTGGTTGTCCACCAGCGTCACCGCGTGGTCCGGCATGTCCTGCACCAGCGTGCCGTCGAAGATGGTGCGCAGGTCGAAATCGCCGCCGGCCTTCGATGCATCGTGGAAGCGGTGATGCAGCGCCACGTCGAAGAGCGCGAGCTGCTTGTCCACGCGTTCAAGATAGGTGTGCTTGGCCTGCAGGTCGGGCTGCCAGAACTCCGCGACCACGAAGAGGTCGGGCTTCACCGTCTCCCGCATATGGCCGACCCAGTCGCGGAAGAACCAGGCGGGGATGTGCTTGGCGGCGTCGAGGCGGAAGCCATCGACCGGCAGCTGTTCCGCCACCCAGCGGCCCCAGAACTTCAGCTCCTCATAGACCGCGTTGTTGCGCATCTCGATGTTGGCGCCCATGAGGTAGTCGAAATTGCCGTTCTCGAGATCGACCTCGGTATTCCACTCGCCGTCGCCGTATTCGTTGACCAGCTTGAAGACGCCGTCCTCGCCCGGATCCTCGATCCGGTCCACGCCGCTGAAGCAGCGGGCATCCCAGATGAACTGCGAATGCTTCCCGGCGCGGGCAGGGAAGGTGAAGCGGGTATGGGCGGTGGCCTCGAAGGCCTCCTCCTCGATCTCCGCGCGGTTGTCGGGATTGGCGCGGCGGACATGCACGCGCTCGGTCTCGTCGGCGCCCATCTTGTGGTTGAACACCACGTCGAGGATGACGCCGACGCCGGCCGCCCGCAGCGCCTTGGCTGCCGCGACCAACTCGTCCTTCGTGCCGTATTTCGTGGCGACGGTACCCTTCTGGTCGAACTCGCCGAGGTCGAAGAGGTCATAGGTGTCGTAGCCGACGGAATGGGCGCCGGAGGCCCCCTTGGCGGCGGGCGGCAGCCAGGCATCGGTGATGCCGATCTCGGCCAGCCAGGGCGCCTTCTCCGCCACCTCCCGCCACAGCACCCCGCCATCGGGGGTGTACCAATGGAAGTACTGGATCAGCGTACGGGCGGGCATGGGCGCTCCAGGCGGGATCGGTGCCGCGTGGAAACCGCGATGAACCGGAAAGGTTGCCTCGGCCGCGCCAAAACTGCCCGGCGCGCCTCCGCTGGCGTGTGGGATCGGCGCTTGCAACCCTGCGGCGAGTGAAACTAGGCTTCGCGCAACGCGTCGCCCGCGGCTTGCGCAGGAGTCGCGTTGAAGAACGAAGACTCGATGGGAGGCGTTCCGATGACGACTGGTCTCACGCGGCGTGGCGTGTTCGGCGTGGCGGCGGCGGCGGGGGCCGCGGCGCTGCTGCCAGGGGGCACGGCCAAGGCTGCCGCGCCGATGCGCAATGAGCTGCCGCCGGCCTGGCACCGCTTCAAATGGGGTGAGTTCGAGGCGACCGTCATCTCCGATGGCAGCCTGCCGCTGGGCAAGCCGCAGGACAGCTTCGTGGGACCGGGCGCCAACCAGATCACGGGCCTGCTGGCGGGTGAGTTCCTTGATCCGGAAGCGGCGACGCTGGAGCAGAACATCCTGGTGCTGAATACCGGGCGGCAGCTGCTGCTGTTCGACACCGGCATGGGCGAGAGCATGGGGGCCGATTCCCAGATGTTCGGCCCGACCACCGGCCGCATGCTGGCGAACCTCCGCGCCGCGGGCATCCAGCCCGAGCAGATCGACATGGTCGTCGCCACCCACGCCCATTGCGACCATGTCTGGGGCCTGGTGGATGCGCGCGGCCAGCGCGTCTTCCCCAACGCCCAGGTCGCGATCAACGAGGCGGACGTCCGCTTCTGGACGGATGATGCCAACAAGCGCGGCCCGGCCTTCATGAACGCCTTCATCGAGGGCGCGAAGAAGAACCTCAACGCCTATCGCGATCGCTTCGTGATGGTCAGGAACGAGCAGGAGGTGGTGCCCGGCGTCACCGCGATCTTCACGCCGGGCCACACGGTGGGGCACACCTGCTACGCCATCACGTCGCGCGGCCGGACCATGGTGAATACCGGCGACCTGGCACATCACCAGGTGCTGCTGCTGCGGCACCCGATGATGGAATTCTCCTTCGACACCGATCCGAAGCAGTCCGCGCAGACGCGGTCGCGCATGCTGGACCGGCTGGCGACGGACCGGCACGCGGTGCTGTCCTACCACTTCCCCTGGCCGGGTCTCGGCCATGTGCGGAAGGCCGGTGAGGGCTTCGACTGGGTCGCCTCGCCGATGAACGTCACCAACCTCGGCTGAATCACGGATCGGCGCGCCCGCTGAGGGCGCGCTGCACGGCGTGCTCGACGACTTCGGCGACGCGCCGTGCACCCTGGCTCAGCGGGCGTTCCGCGGAGACGGCCAGCGCGACGGGGCGGCGGACCACGGGGTCCACGATGCGGCGGGCGATGAGGAGGCCGGCGCGCACCTCCTCCCGCACCGCGGCGAAGGGCAGGATGGTGAAGCGGTCGCCGTCCCGCACGAGTTCCTTCATGTGCACGAGGGATTCGACCTCCACGCCCACCTGCAGCGCCATGCCGGCGCGGGTGGCCGCGGCCTCGATGTTCTGCCGCAGCCCGTGCTCGCGGCTCGGCAGCACCAGCGGCAGCGGGACGATCTCCGCCATGGGGATGGAGGCGCGATCCTCCTCATGCCCGGCCCGCGCCGCGATGAGGTAGAGGTCCTCCGTCAGGATCGGCGTAATGCGGAGACCCGGCGCGCCATCGAGCTTGTAGAGCAGGGCGAGGTCGAGCCGGCCGGAGGCGAGCCATTCCTGGAGATAGCCGCTCATGCTCTCGATCACGCGGAGCCGGATGCCGGGGAAGCGGCGGGTCACCTCCCGCACGATGGGCACCGTCAGGTGCAGCGCGACGGAGGTCGGCAGGCCGATCGCGACATCGCCGACCGGATCGCCGGTGCGGGACCGTGCCTCAGTGCGGATCTGCTCGACCTGGCGGAGCACCGCGCTGCCCTGGGCCACGACCTGCGTGCCGAGGTCGGTCAGCCGCACGCCGAAGCTGCCGCGCAGGAACAGCTCCCCACCCAGCTCCGCCTCCAGCTCCCGCATCCGCTGGCTGAGGGAGGGCTGGGAGAGGCCGAGCGCGCGGGCGGCGCGGGAGAAGCTGCCCTGTTCGGCGATCGCCTGGAGGTATTCGAGCTGCCGGAGGTCCATCCTGCCCCCGTTCTATAGGCTGCGCCTATGGGGGGCTAGCGTCTCTGCCCCTTCCGCCGCGCATCCCGCCCGTGGCAGCGTCGCTTCGGGAAGGAACAGTCCAATGGCGGATCTCAGCGGCCTGCTGGTCGTGGCGGTCGAACAGGCGGTGGCGGCGCCGTGGTGCAGCTGCCGGCTGGCGGATGCCGGCGCCCGCGTCATCAAGATCGAGCGGCGGGAGGGCGATTTCGCGCGCGGCTATGACCGGCACGTGCAGGGGCAGAGCACCTATTTCGTCTGGCTGAACCGCGGCAAGGAATCGCTGGCGCTCGACCTGAAGGCGCCGGGGGACCGGGACCTGCTGGCGCGCATTGTGGCGCGCGCCGATGTGTTCATCCAGAACCTGGCGCCGGGGGCGCTGGGGCGGCTTGGGCTCGACAGTGCTACGCTCCGGGCGCGGCATCCCCGCCTCATCACCTGCGACATTTCCGGCTATGGGGAATCCGGGCCGTTCAGCGACCTCAAGGCCTATGATCTACTGGTGCAGGCGGAAAGCGGGCTCTGTTCCGTCACCGGCGATGCCAGCGGGCCCGCGCGGGTCGGCGTCTCGGTCTGCGACATCGCGGCGGGGATGAACGCGCATGCGGCGATCCTGCAGGCGCTCTATGCGCGGGAACGCACGGGAGAAGGGCGCGCGATCAAGGTCTCGCTCTTCTCCGGCATGGCGGAATGGATGAACGTGCCCTTCCTGCAGCGCCGCTATGGGGGCGAGATCCCGCCGCGGCCAGGGCTCGCGCACCCCTCCATCGCGCCCTATGGCGTCTTCCGCGTGCGGGACGGCCAGGTGCTGATCTCCATCCAGAATGAGCGCGAATGGTCGCGGTTCTGCGCGGAGGTGATGGGCGATGCCGCGCTGGCGACGGACCCGCTGTTCCGCGACGGGCCCGCGCGCGTCCGCAACCGCGCGGACCTCGATGGCCGCATCGCCGCCTGCTTCGCGCAGATGACGCTGGCGGAGGCCGCTTCGCGGCTGAAGGGCGCGGAGGTCGCCTTCGGGCGGCTCAACGATGTCGATGGGCTGATCGCGCATCCGCAGCTTCGCAAGGTCAGCTACGACACGCCGGAGGGCATCGTAGAGGTGATCGCGCCCGCCATGGAGATCGTGGGCGAGCAGGTGGCGCTGCGGCCCGTGCCCGTGGTCGATGCCCATGGCGCCGCCATCCGCGCCGAGTTCCAGGCGGGGGAGTCCGTCGCCTGACTTTCCACCAAGGCCGGCCAGCAAGGCCGGCCACCATCAAGGGAGATCGTTCATGCCGTCATCCTTCCAGCCCACGCGGCGCCAGGCGCTGGCCGCCGGCTTCGGCTCCGTCCTGCTGCCCTCCGCGCTCTCGGCCCAGGCGCCGGCGCAGCGGCCTTCCGAGATCAAGATCGGCGTCACCACCTTCCTGTCCGGCGCGCCCTCCGTCTTCGGCGTGCCCGGCCGCAACGCGGCGGAGATGCTGGCCGAGGAGATCAACCAGTCCGGCGGCATCAACGGCGTGCCGGTGCGCCTGTTCTTCGTGGACGAGGCGCCGGGCATCGACCACCTGGTCGGCGAGTTCCGTCGCCTGGTGCAGAACGAACGCGTGGATGTGATGCTCGCCTCCATCTCCTCCGGCTCCTGCCTCGCCTGCACGCCGCTCGGCGAGGAGCTGCGCAAGGTGACGCTGCTCTGGGATTGCGGCACGCAGCGCATCTTCGAGGAACGGAACTACCGCTACGCCTTCCGCACCCAGGCGAATGCGACGCCGGAGATCCTGGCGCCGCTGCTCTACCTGCTGAAGACCAAGCCCGATTTCCGCACCATCGCCGTGCTGAACCAGGACTATGCCTGGGGCCGCGACAGCTGGGAGATCTGGAAGACCGCGATGGATGCGCTGAAGCCCGGCGTGCGCGTGGTGGCGGAGCTCTTCCCGCGCTTCGGCGCGACCGACTTCTCGGCGGAGGTCACGCGGCTGCTGGCGCTGCGGCCGGATGTGATCCTTTCCACCTCCTGGGGTGGGGAGCTCGACACCTTCATCCGCCAGGCGGCGGAGCGGCGGCTCTTCGAACGCTCCACCTTTGTGCTGCCGCTGGCGGAATCCTCGCTGGAGCGCGTCGGCCGCAGCCTGCCGGCGGGCCACATCGTCGGCAGCCGCGGCGACCATTGGCACCAGCACCCGCGCCCCGCCAACCCGCAGGCGCTGCAGCGCTTCGTGGAGAACTACCGGCGCCGCTACAACGCCTATCCGATCTACCCGACCTACCACATGGCGCAGGCCTTCAGCGCGCTGCGCGCGGCCTATGCCAAGGCGATCGCGGCGAATGGCGGCAACTGGCCGTCCGACGCGCAGCTGGCCGCCGCCTTCCCGGGGCTGGAGTTCGAGAGCCCGACGTCCCGCATGCGCATCCGCGAGGATGGCCAGGGGCTGGAGCCGCAGCTGATCGGCACGACCGTCCACAACGACCGCTTCCCCTTCGCGGTGATGGACAACATGGTGGTCTTCCCGCCGGAGATGGTGACCACGCCGGCCGGGCAGAACAGCGTCAACTGGCTGAAGACGCTGACGGCCGAGATGGTCAACCGCGTGCCTGATCCGATCCGCGCCGGTTGATGGAAGGGGCCGCTTCGCATGGGTGACTGGTTCGAACAGAACGGAGCACTGCTCGGCCTCGCGCTGCTGGATGGCATCGCGAGTGCCGCGCTGATCTTCATGGTGGCCGTGGGCCTCAACCTGGTCTTCGGCGTGCTGCGCGTGCTGAACGTGGCGCATGGCAGCCTGTTCGCGATCGGCGCCTATGCGGCGGCCTCGATCGGCCTCTTCTTCACCTCGGCAGGGTTGCCCGCCTGGGCCTCCCTGCCCGCGCTTCTGCTGGCGGCGATGATCGTGGGCCTGGTGCTGGGCCCGCTGATCGAGCGGCTGCTGCTGCGGCGCATCTACAGCGAGGAGCCGGTGCTGCAGCTGCTGGTCACCTTCGCGCTGTTCATGATCCTGGAGGATGCGCAGAAGCTGGTCTGGGGCGTGCAGCCGGTGTCGTTCAGCGCGCCGGTGTCGCTGATGGGGACGGTGGACGTTCCCTTCGGTGCGGACGTCATCCCCTACAACACCTACCAGGTGATCCTGCTGCCGGCGATCGCGGTCGCGACGCTCATCGGCCTGGCGCTGTTCCTGCGGCGGACGCTGACGGGGCGCGTGATCCTGGCGGTGACGACGGACCGGGAAGCCGCGACGGCCATGGGGATCGATGCGCGCAAGGTCTATCTGCTGACATTCACCTTCGGCGCCATGCTGGCGGCGCTGGGTGGCGCGCTGTCTACGCCGACGGCCTCCCTCGTGCCGGGCATCGGCGCCTCCACCATCGTGCTGTCCTTCGCGGTGGTGGCGACGGCGGGGCTCGGCCAGATCGAGGGTGCGGCGCTGACGGCGCTGATGATCGGCATCGGCCGATCCATCGCCGTCACCTTCCAGCCGGAGCTGGAGGTGGTGGTGCCCTACCTCATCATGGTCGCCGTGCTGCTGGTGCGCCCGCAGGGCCTCTTCGGCGTGGTGGAGACGAGGCGCGTATGACCCAGCCCCGCATCGAACTCCTGCTGGCGCTGCTCGGCGCCGCCGCGATGGTGCTGGCGGCGATGGCGACGCCCTGGCTGAAATTCGTGCTGACCCTCGCCCTCGCCAAGGGCATCGCGGTGCTCGGCATCATGCTGCTGCTGCGCGCGGGCCAGGTGAGCTTCGGCCATGCGCTCTATGTCGCGCTGGGCGCCTACACCGTGGCGTTCCTGGCGCCGTCCATGCCGGATGCGGCGCTGCTGCTGGTGGCGGCGGCACTCGGCACCACCGTCGCGGGGCTCCTGATCGGCCTCTTCGTCTCTCGCTACCGGGAGATCTTCTTCGGCATGCTCAACCTGGCGCTGAGCATGGTGTTCTATTCGATGCTCGAGAAATTCTACCACTATACGCGCGGCACGGATGGCATCCGCGTGCCATCGCTGACGGTCGCGGGCGTGCCGCTCGATCGCGTCTCCTACGAATGGACGATCTTCGGCATGGCGCTGGTGCTGGCGCTGGGCTTCGGGGTCTTCGCGCGGGTCTATCTCGCCTCTCCCCTGGGGCAGGCGCTCTCGGCGATCAAGACGCGGGAGACAAGGCTGGATTTCATGGGCGTGTCGTCGCGCAACGTGCTGCTCTCCGCCTATGTGCTCTCCGCGCTGATGGCAGGCTGCGCGGGGGCGCTGATCGCCATGACGTCGCGCCACGTGACGCCACTGCTGGCCTATTGGACGGCGTCCGGGGAGCTGGTCTTCATCGCCATCCTGGGTGGCGCCGGCGGCGTGCTGGGGCCCTTCCTGGGGGCGGCGGCCTACGAACTCGTGCGGGTCTATGCGGCGGCGACGGTCGCCGACATGTGGCAGATGATCCTGGGCGCGGTGCTGCTTCTGGTGATCCTGTTCGCACGCGGCGGCATCTGGGGGCTGCTGTCCAGCCGCCTGCAGCGGGGGCGCGTGGCATGAGGGCGCTGCTGGAAGCCCGCGGGCTGCGGCTCGCCTTCGGCGGGGTCAAGGCCGCGGATGGCATCGACCTCGATGTGATGGAGCACGAGTTCCTCGCCATCATCGGCCCGAACGGCGCCGGCAAGACCACCTTCATCAACATGACCACGGGCTACCTGAAGCCGCAGGGCGGGACCATCACCTATAGTGGGGCGGAGATCACCGGCCGCCGCCCGCGCGACATCGTCCGCCGCGGCGTCGCGCGGTCCTTCCAGCTGCCGCAGCTGTTCTCGGAGCACACGGTGGAGGAGAACGCGGCCCTGGCCATCGCGTCGCGGGAGGGGATCTGGTCCCCCTTCGCGCCGCTGCTCCGCCCCGCCTGGCGGCAGGAAGCACGGGAATTGCTGGACCGCTTCGGCCTGCTGCCGGTGGCGGGACAGCGTGCGGACGCGTTGAACGAGGGCACGCGCAAGCTGGCCGACATCGCCATGGCCGTCGCACTGAAGCCCCGCCTGCTGCTGATGGATGAACCGACCAGCGGCGTCGCGGCGGCGGAGAAGATGGGCATCGTGGAGACGCTGGTCCGCGTGCTGCGCGACGCCCGCGTCACGGCGGTCTTCGTCGAGCACGACATGGATGTGGTGGAGCGTTTCGCGGACCGCGTCGCGGTGTGGTCGCAGGGACGGATCGCGGCGCTCGGCCCGCCGGCGCAGGTCCTGGCCGATCCTGCCGTGCAGCGCGACGTCATCGGCATCGAACGCCCGGCCGCGGGGGTCGCCCATGCTTGAGCTGCAATCCGTGGTGGCCGATATCGCCGGTGCGCCGGTGCTGCGCGGCGTCTCGCTCGTGCTGCCGCCCGGCGGGCGCGTGGCGCTGATCGGCCGGAACGGCGCGGGCAAGACCACGACGCTGCGCGCCGTGATGGGCCTGCTGCCGCTGCGCGGCGGCCGCGTGATGATCGCGGGCGAGGACGCGACCGCCCTGCCCGCGCATCACCGCACGCGGCTCGGCATCGGCTATGCGCCGGAGGAACGGCGGCTCTTCGGGCTGTTCAGCGTGCGCCAGAACCTGCTGCTGCCGGCGGAGGTGCTGCGCCTGCCCAAGGCCGAGATCACGCGGCGCCTGGATGCCGTCTTCACCTTCCTGCCGGAACTCGCGACGCTGGCGGATCGCCGGGCCGCGGGGCTATCCGGCGGCCAGGGCAAGATGGTGGCGCTGGGCCGCGCATTGATGGTCGGCACCCGCGCCGTGCTGCTGGATGAGCCCTTCCAGGGCCTGGCGCCGGCGCTGGCGCTTCGCTACGCGGAGGCGCTGCGCGGCCTGCACGCCTCCTTCCCCGACGTCGCGCTGCTGGTGACGGAGAGCAACCCGTCGCTGCTGACGCCGCTGGTGGACCAGACCTACGTCATCGAGCGCGGCGAGATCGCGCATGACGGCGCGATGGCTTCCGCCTGACGGTCGGCTGAGGGCTGCGCGTCGACGGGCCGGCGCGCATCGGCTGGGGGTCGCAGCCGCGGCCCGGGCAGGCCGTGCCGCCCCTGATGCGCCCCGCATCCGTGGAGGATGCGGCGCAGCCCGCGCCCGGCGCGCAACCTGCAAGCGCAGTTCCGGCAGGCGAGGCACCGGCGCGGACCGAAGAAGGCCGTCCGCGCCGGTGCCGCCTCGATCCTCGGAGCACGATCCGTCCGGTTGGCGGATCTCGTGCCCAAGGCGTTATTGCTTCCAAGGCACGCAGCCCGATCAGGCTGGTTCAGCTTGATCGGATGGTGCTTCAGCGCCGCCTGCCGCCTGCTCGGCGATGGCACCTTCGACCAGGATCTGGGCGCCGACAGCGTCCGCAGGACATGCCCGGAGCGATGTCCAGCGGCCTCGTCACGCCAGTGGTCGCAGCGCCATCTTCCGTTCAGATGATCATGTCGGTGACGGACCGCAGCGGCAGATAGGCGGGTGCGCCCTGCGGCACGCCCTCGGTGTCAGTGACCACCCTGGCGAGCGGGTCGGCCGTGCGAAGCGCGCCGAAATCATAGCCGGTGCCGCGTTCCAGTTCGGCGATGGTGATCTGGAAGGTGCGGTAGGCGCCGAACACGAAACCCTCCCGCGACTCGCTTCGACGGCGATCCTCCATCAGCTTCCGGATCAGATGGCCCTGGCTCAGCAGATAGGCCGTCGCGTGCAGGGCCTGGCGATCCTGGGCCGAGGCCATCACGACAACCTTCCAGAACTCCAGCGGCACCCGCATGCCGTCCTCGATCAGCGGATCGTCGTCATCGAAGATCGGGCCGGTGAAGACATTGGCCTTGAAGCCATGCGTGCGCGCGCTGCCCAGGATATGCTCCTCGAGCCCCAGCCACAGTGCGCGGCCCTGGTTGAGCTGGGAATGCTGCGGCGCGCTGTTCGTGTAGTGGAAGGTGTCCTCGTTCGCCTGCGCGGCGTGGATGCCCCAGTTCGGATCCTCGCGCCGCACCATGTGGCCACGGTCGATGGCCCGGTCGGCATAGGCCGAGGCGCCATGCTGCACCGCCAGCGGGATGCGGCCATCGAACCACCATCTGTCGTTCCCGCGCTTGATGCGCACGGCCGCGGCGCCGTCGATGTTCACGGCGGTGACGACGGGCAGCTTGTGCGCGGCGGAGAACATCACGCCGAAATTCGTGTAGCGAAGCTCGTGCGGGCGCTGATCGGTGGCGTCGGAGGGCTTCGCCAGCCCGGCCGTGATGTCCGGCGTCAGCGTCGGCCAGGGCGTGGCGGGCAGGGCCGCATCGAGGAAGCCGGGATCGAAGCCGCTGCGGTTCCGCAGCTCGGCGGCGTCACGCGTCGCATCCCTCGGCGCCTCGTTCCTGGCGGCGGAGAACAGCACGCCACTGACGCTGATGGCGCTGGGATCGCGCAGCAGGGTCTTCAACGTCGTGACGCTGACCGCGCTGTTGCCGACGCCATAGACGCCGGCGAAGTGCAGGCCGACGGCTGCGCGCTGGCGCAGGGAGATGAGGGGGGAGCCTGAATTGCCGCCCAGCGAGGTGCAGTCATGCCCGATGACGCCCTGCGCGGCGGTCTGCGTGATTAGGCCCGGCGCGAAGCGCTTCACGTCGTAGAGGCCCTGGAAATACCGGTCCATCGCGGTCGCATTGTTGCGGGAATCATGCGCGGGATAGCCGATCAGCGCGACCAGCTCGTCGCGCTCCGCCTCGCTCTCCGCCAGCGGGATCGGATCGGGCAGCGCCCAGGGCGCGTCCGCGGTGCGGATCTTCAGCAGGGCGACATCGGCGGCGAAGTCCTCCGCCAGGTAGACCACCTGCGTCACCCGCACCTCCCGCGCGCTGGCGATGGGGGCATCCACCTCCTCGTTGAAGTCGACGCTGCAGCCAAGCCGCGCGCCGGAGAAGGCGGAACGGGCGAAGACGCCGCGCCCATCCTGCGCCCGCGTCGCCACCAGGGCCGCGACGTGGCGATTGGTCACCACCAGGCGACCATCCTTCTCCCGCGTCTGGCCGATCACCCATCCGGTGCCGCCCCAGGTCATCGTGGCGTGGTTGACGAACTCGATGCGCCCGACGGAGCCCACCATCGCGGTGGCATCGCGGATCAGGCTCGCGGTCTCGGCCGGCAGGTCGCGCAGCAGGTCGGCGTGCAATTCCACCTCGCCGTTGCGCACGATCAGCGGCGGCCGGCCGACCAGGCGGACGATGGCTTCGAGCGCGACGGCGGGGGTCCCGGCCTCGAGCGCGTGCGGCCCGGTCTCGAGCGACCGCAGCACGTTCCGCACCGCGATGCCGGCTTCGCCAGTAGGCGGGGGCATGCCGAGGGCGCGGAAGGCAGGGGTGCCCGATGAAACCGCCCTTGCGACGGCCTCGTTCCGCCGCGGTGTCATGAGAGCGGCCAGGCGCTCGATGCTCTCGTCGTTCTGCTGCTTGCTGCTCATGGGCTGCTTCCTCGTGTGGCGTCCGGCGATCCGGAACGGCGGGCTGGATGGGGGATGGGTCATGGCGACGGCCATCGCCGGGATGAGGGCGGCTGGCAGGCGCGGCAGGGTCGCTGCCGCGGCCAGTGCCGCGTCGAGCGACCCTGCCTGGCCGTCGCGCGGTGCGGCGACCACGCCCGGGGCGCGCGCCGTGATGCGGGCTGGCAAGGCTGCCGCGACCGACCAGGCGTCGAATTCCAGTCGCGCCGCGCGCCAGGGATCGGGCGATGCGCAGAGCCGTGCGATGCGGGCCTCGATCACCGCATCGACCCGGTCCGGACCTCGCCAGTGCCGTGGCCGGCCGCCAAGCGACCATCGCCCGGCGATCGTGCGCCGCCATCGCGCGGCGCGGCGCGCCACCAGCGACAGGTCCGGGTGCGGCAGGGCCAGGCTCGCCAGTTCAAGCCATTCGGCCAGCAGGCCGCCTTCGGCGAAGGCATCGATCGGATCGCGCCGCGAAGGCGGCGCTTCCGCCCACCCCTTGTCCCGCAGGGCCGCGAGGCTGTCCGCCGCATGCTGGCGCAGGCCACCCGGGGCGCGCTCGAACCGGATGAGCCAACGGATCGGCTCGGCATAGGGCGACAGGGCGCAAAGCCGCCTCGCCACGTCGGCCCTGCGCTCCCGGGATGCCGCTTCGCCATCGGGCGCGGTCCAGAGCCGGAAGGCATCGCCCGATGGATCAGGCTCGCTCATCCGCAGCGTCGCGCCGGCAGCGAGCAGATGCAGGATGAGGGCGGCTCCGCCCATGCGCTGCTTGCCGGCGTCATGCACCATCCGCGCGACGCGCCCGGCCGCCGCAGGATCGTCGCGGAACCATCGCGCCAGCCGCTCGCCCTCGAACTCCGCCCGGATCTCGAGATCCGTGAGCGTGGTCTCGTCGAACGCCGGCCCGGCGGATGGGCCCGCGGCCGCCTGGTCCCGCCAGCGCAGCGACTGCCGGGCCTCGCTCCAGCGGCCGGTCCGCCAGAAGAAGCGGCGTTCCGCCATGCCGTCGTGGCCCGCCGGGTCCACATGGGCATGCTCGAAGCCGCGGCGATGCAGCAGGTTCGCCTCTTCCGGATCGCCGCGGTCGAGTGCGCGCACCATGTCCGTCACCGCGCGCCGATCGACCACGGCGCCCGCCCCGGCGCCCGGCAAGGCGCTTTCGGCGAAGGCGGACCGGTCGCCACGGGCAAGCCGCACCCGTTCGCGCGGCGCCGGCGGCAGTTCCTGCAGCATCCGCTCATCGAAATGCAGCGCCAGCTGCGGGTCGATCGGCAGCTTCCCGCCGTCATTCCCGAACAGCGCGTGGTAGAGGCCATCGGCCTTCGCCCAGGTCTCCGGGCGCAGGCGCAACCAGGCGGCGGCGCGCTTGTGCAGGCGCCGGGCGCCTGGCGTGCCGTTCAACAGGTCGAAGACCAGCGGGCGGACCAGGTCGGTCTGCCGCCACCAGCCCGGGGCGCCTGGCATCGGCTGCAGCAGCCAATCCTGCGCGGTCAGCCGGTCGAAGAGCCGCGAGGCCTCGGCCGCATCGACCGCGGGCCGCGCGGCGGCCGGGATCAGCACGGCCGCGAACATTTCGCGGTTCAGGCGGCGCACCAGCAGTCCCGGCTGCAGGATGGCCTTCAGCGCCGGATCGGCGAAGCGCGACAGCAGCGCGCGATAGCGCTGCGCGTCATTGGCCGCGCCCGCCACCACAGACCGGGTCGGCCTGGCGACGCCGGCATCGGATGCGGAGGACAGCAGGCCCGCCGCCAGGCGAAGGCTCAGCGGGCTGCCGCCCGCCTGGGCCTGGATTGCCGGGCGCGCCGCGGGCGGAACGCGAAGGCTCGCGAGCAGTCGGTCGCTTTCCGGCGGGGTGAGCCCGTCCAGCATGACCGGGTCGCCCGCGCGGCGATCGCCGAGTGCCGCCCGCAAATCTCCGCGCCCCGCCGCGACGACCGACATCGGCCGCAGCCCCTGCTCGAGCAGCGAGTCGAGCCAGGCGAAGAGCTGCGCCGGCTGGGTCGCGCCGCGGCTGACCAGCACCTCCAGCGTGTCGAGGACGAACAGCACCACGCCGGGTTGGCTGGCGACCGCCTGGGCGATCGCGGCGACCAGGCCCTCCGGCACACTCATGCCGGCGGTGGTGCCCTTCAGGGCGCGCCCGGACGGCGCGGTGCTGGCGGCAAGCCGTTCCAGGCGCAGCGCCGCCGCCGAGGCCGGGCGCTGTGCCGCCACCTGTCGCGCGACTTCGCTGGTCAGCCCCGCCAGGTCGCGCAGGTCCAGGCCTTGCCGGTCGAAATCCAGCCGCACCACCACGCATTCGATCCGTCGGCGCCCGGCTTCCTGCAACGCCGCTTCCAGCAGGGTCGACTTGCCGATGGCCGGCAGGCCGGTGACGAGCAGAGCCTGGACGGGCGTGCGGGAGGCGGGGTTGCCGATCCAGTCGACGATCCGGTCGCGGTCATCCTCCCGGCCGATGAGGCCCAGCTGGAGCAGGGTGCCGCCGCGCCTGGCCTGGTTGTGGCGATCGATGGCGGCGCGGATCCCGGGCAGGTGCAGGAAGCCTGGCGCGACGTTGCCGACGCATTCGATCGCGCCGGCCAGCCGCTCGAGCGTGGCGATGTCAGCCTCGGCCGAAGGCTGGGGCGGTTGCAGCAGCGCCTGCAGGCTCGTTGTCGCGAAATCGCCGCTGCCCTCCAGCGCCGCCAGCAATTCGGCTGTCGCGGGATCGAGATCGGGCAGGCCGCGACGCCAGGCGATGGCCTCTGCCAGCCTGCCGGCCTCGCGCAGCGCCAGCAGATGCCGTTGCCGGTCCGGCGAACGCATCACCCAGCGGCCCGGCGCGGTGTCGCACACCGCGGCGAGATCGGCGGAGATGCGGACCAGATCATCGACCGGCGCATCGGCCCCGTTGGCGGCCTGGATGGCGGCCTTGGGCGGAAACGGGCCGGAGAGTGCGGCATACAGCCGCGCCGTGTGGAGGGGCGGCTCGTTCGTCACCATCCCTCCAGCTCCGACTTCAGCCGTGCGACGACCGTCGCAAGATCATCGGCATCGTTGTGGCCGTAATTGCCGGCGTAGGGCCGCAGGCCGGATGTCGCCGCGCCCACGATCTCCGCGATCTCATCGACGGCGAAGGACCGGCCGAGGCATTCGGCCGCCGCGCGCAGGAAGCGGCGGATATCCTCCTTGGTGAACCAGCCGAGATTCTCCACGATGAGCCCGGCGGCGGAAGCGCCGGCCGCTTCGCCGGGGCTGGCGAATTCCTCGCCCGGCATCGTGATCGTCTCGAACCCCGCCACCACGACGCGCAGCGATGGCTGGGTGAGGGCGGCGGCAACCACCGCCTCCAGCGCGAACCGCTCCGGCTCGCTCAGGCCACCGCTCGGGTTGGCGAAGAACAGCCAGAACAGCCGCTGCCCCGCCGCCGCGTTCAACGCATCGCCAAGGTGTCGCGCGCGGTCGTTCAGCGTCGCTTCGGGTGTCGTCTCCCCCGGCCGGACCCCGGGCGCCGCGGTGGCTTCGGGCACCGGCAGCCCCTGTTGGTGTGCGGCTGCCCTGATGGCCGCGAGCAGGTCCCGCTGCGGCTGATCGAAGGCGATGCGGACCAGGCGGTGCTCGTCGGGCCGTCGCGCCAGCAGCTGTTGCAGCAATCGGAACGAGAAGTTCAGGCCATCGCTGCCCTGGCGCGACGGGTTGCGCCGATAGAGGCGGATGCCGCGTGCCTGGGTGCGCGGCCTGGATGCCTCGGCCACGGCCTCGAAGAATCCAAGGCGGCCGATGACGATCTCGCCGTCGCGCGTGCCATCGAGGGACCAGAGCATCGGGGGCGCGATGTCACCGACCACGACCTCCCTCACCGCATCCAGGAAGCGGCCGATGGGCACCAGGCGCTGGCGCGGTTCCAGCCGGCCCTGGTGCAGGCCGACCATCTCGAGCCCCGTGTTGAAGCACGGGCCGCCCGAGGAACCGGGAAGCGTCGAGGCATCGTGCCCGACGCGACCCGTCAGGCCCCGCAGCTTGCGCGTGCGGCCCGGGGCCCAGCCCCGGTCCTGCCCTGCGGGAAAGTCGAGCACGTAGATGTGGCTGCGGCTGTGAAGCGCGGGCGGGGCCGCCGGCAGCTTCGCATAGCCGAGCCGCGCCCCGTCGAACCGTTCGATCTGCAGCAGGACGACATCGTGCCGTTGGGCGAAGCTGGCATCCTGCCAGGGCCAGCGCTGCTGGTACTCATCGTCCGTCGGCAGGGACTGGTAGCGCGGGGCGCCCACCACCCGGCGCGTCTGGCCGTCCGAGAGATGCACCTGGATCGTGTTCGCCAGGGCCATCGGGTCGGGATGCATGCGGCCCACGACATGCCAGCAGGTCATCACCAGGCTGGGCCCGATCAGGCAGCCGGAGCCGACGCCCAGCTCGGACACGACGCGGCAGCGGAAGGCCTCGGCCCGTGGCAGGAACTCGGCCCATCTGAGCGGATCCAGGCGCCCGTCATCCGGGCCGGGCGCGTGAAGGTCGATCGGCACGCCCCGGGCCTTGAGCGCCTGGAGGAAGCTGGCGCGCAGCCCTTTCCCGTCGATGTAGTCGACGACGAATTCGGCAGGGTCTTCGTCGCGCGTCTCGGCGGACGCGAACAGCGCATCCAGGGTGACGGGGGCTGCCGCGCCGGGCTGCAGCGAGAGCAGCGCCTCCGCGGCCTCCACGGGGTATCGGCTGATGGCCTCGGCGGGCGCGGTCACCTGCGGCATCTGGACCATCCGTTCGTGCCCCCCGATCCGCCGCCGCGCCGTGCTTCAGGCCATCGCCGCCAGGCGCGCGATCATCTGGCGCAGGTCGGGCTGGTTGCCGATCCGCTGCGAGAGCGGCGCGGCCGCGCTGGCCTGCTGCGGCGTGCCGGTGGTGCGAAGCAGGTTCCGCACCACCGCCGGCGACAGCGCCATGCCGCGTTGGCGCGCGATGGCGACCAGGCATGCCACAGCGCCCGTGACGATGGGCGAGGCGCTGGACGTTCCGCTGAAGGTGGCGGTGAACAGCTGATCCTCGTCGGAGGGCAGCGTCGCCGAGCGGTGCAGGTCGCCATAGCCGGTCGTCACCACGCCACGGCCCCAGCCCTGGCAATCCAGCCGGGCGCCATGGTTCGAGAAATCCAGCCGGGATCGCGCAGGGCCGAAGGCGCCGCCCGCCGGCGCCCCGGCGCCGACCACGATCGCGCCCGAGTCATGGCTGACGCGGAAGGGATTGCGCCAGCGGGACGGGAAGTTCGCGGGCCTGGTGTCGTAGATGGCGTCGTCCAGGTTCTCGGCGCCATTGCCGGCCGCCTCGACGACGATGATGCCCCGCTGCACGGCGGCCTGGATCGCCAGGAAGTCGTCCGGCCACCATTCCACGGCGATGTAGCCCGCCTGGTCGGGGCGGCTGGCGAAGCCGTGCCGCGGCCCGGGGCGATGCATCTCCAGCAGCAGGATGTCGCCGGCGCGCAGCAGGCTGGCCGCCTTGCTGATGGCGCCAGCCGACCCCAGGTCGCGATGCGAGACGGCGGACAGCAACGCCTGGGGGGCGATGCCGACGACGCCCATGTTGTTGTCGTCGCCGCCGATCTCGCCCAGCACGGCGGTGCCGTGGTCGCGCCAGGCCTGGTCGGGGAAAGGCCGGCCGGCGACGATGCCGCCGCTGTTCTGCCGCAGGTCGACATGGGTGAATTGCCAGCCGCCCTCGATATCGATGATGCGGACCCCAGCCCCCCTGCCCCCGGGCAACGACCAGGCATGACCCGCATCGATGCCGTCCGGCGCCGCCTTCAGGTAGCCCTGCCGTGGCGAGAAATCCGGGATCGGGCCGGAGGTCGCCGCCGCCTGCGGCAAGGCGAGTCGCGGCGCGATCGAAGCCGGGGCGCGGTGATCCGGCGCCAGCGGATTCTCGACGGCGGGCTTCACGTAGACGGTCTCGAACAGGTCGGTCTCGCGCAGCCGCTGCGCGACGGCCTCGGCTTCCGATGCGGGTGCATCGACCGCGAAGTAGCGGGCCTGCTCCGCCACCAGCGGATCCGCCGGCGCGCCGGCGGCCGGAAGCTCCGCGGTCAGTGCCGCGAAGCTGTCCGGGAACACCGGGCGCATGGTCGCGCCATGCTGAGCGAGCACGCCTTCCAGCACATTGGACGCCGCGGCTTCCGCCGCGCCGAAGCCGGCGGCGGACCTGGTGACGGCGACGATCTCGGGTCTGCCCATGGCAGCCTCCTCCTGGGTTCGGTTGCTTCAGGCCCGGCGGCGGCCGGGAACGTCAGTCGGCAGCAGGATCGCGATCGGCGGCGGGGACCGGTCAGGCGCGGCCCTCGGGCGGCACCGGGTCGCCCCGCACGACCAGGGGCGCGAAGATGCTCCACAGGATCAGCGCCTGGGACGCGCGGGGTCCGGACAGCCATCCGAGCCCAGGCAGCTGGTCGCCCATGGCATGCACCCAGATGGCGAAGGAGATGGCCGAGACCACCACGGCATCCCATTGGAAGCGGCGGCCTGGCACGGCCGGATCGGCGCCGCTGCGCGTGAGGTAGATGCGCAGCACGATCACGGCGACGAGGCAGATCGCCGCCCACCAGGCCTTCTCGGCCTCCTTCGTCGGTCCGTCGGCGACCATGGCGGCACCCACGAGGTAGGCGCCGACCACTTCCGAGGGGATCAGCTTCACGACCTTCTGGACGTAATCGTCCACCGATGCCGTCGGCGCCGCCACGCCGGCGCCTGGTTCCGCAGGCAGGCCAAGGGCGGCCGGCCGTGCGGGCGATGCGCGATAGATGCGCAGCGATCCAGCCATGCTCATCTCCTCCGCTGCGGCCTAGCGGGCCGGGGACTGGCGCGCCGCCAGCGCGTCCTGGATCACCTTGACCAGCGTCGTCTCCAGCGTCGGCCCGTTCTCCTTCAGCGCCTCGGCGAGGAAGGCGAGCGCGCGGTTCGGCTCCGCCGTCTCGGCGACCAGCGCCACCATGTTCGTGCGGGGCGCGGTTCCGGCCGGCAGCGTGATCGTCTGCGCCAGGTTGGCGAAGGGATGGGAAAGCGTGGGCGGCGAGGCCGCCATGTCCTCCCGGCGCGGCAGGATCTCGGTGCCAGGCTCGATCCGTCCGAAATCCAGCACGAACACGCCGCTGGCGCCGTCGACGACGCCGGGCCGCGTCGCCGCATCGGTGGGCGCCGCGCGCAGCGCGACCACCATCACCACGTTCTTCTCGCCATCGCGGTCGCGCTGCGCGGCGGTGCGCGCGAAATGCAGCACCTGCGGTCGCAGCGTCAGCTGGGTTGGCGTGGCGGGACGCCCGCGCACCGCCGCCTGGCCCTGCTCCACGGCCAGCCGGGCTTCCATGTAGAAATCCGGCGGCGCCAGGAACCCGAGCCGCGTCGCGAGCGTCGCGGCCGGCAATGCGCTCGTTTCCGGCAGCCTCGCCCAGGCCGGCGGCACGCTGCCGGGCGTGGGCAGGGAGCCGACGCGGCCACGCATCACCACGAGGCAACCGCCATCGTTCGATGGCAGCGTGCCCAGCCCACCGGCCCGCCAGAGGGCAGAGCGTTCCTCCTGTATGCGGGCGACGGTGTCGCTGATCCAGCGCATGCCGAAATCGACGGCGAGAGGCACCAGCGCCAGCGCGGCCGTCGCGGCCAAGGGAGCCTCCGTGATGGATGAAGGGCTGACCGCGGGATCGACGCGACCATCGCTGACGGGGCAACCCGCGAGCAGCATGGCCACCGCGGTATCGCGCTCATGCCGCACCTGGAATCCGGTGGCCGGCGCGCCGCCCCAGCCGCCGCCGCAGCCAGACAGCAACAGCGTGCCGCCGAGCAGCGTGCCCGCGAGCCTCTTGCGGCGGGGTTCGGCATCGATCCTGGTCATGGCAGATCCTTTCCTCCCCGGCGCGCTGAGCCCGGTGGACGCTGGACGGGACAAACGATCTTTCATTGCGGCGCAGTGACGAGACCGAGGCCGCGATCCTCCGGCTGGACGGCACCGGCGAAGACATCGGTCCGTGCGCTGCCCAGCAGGCGTGTCATGACCGCCTGGGAACCCGGCAGCACCTGGCCCCTCGCCAGCACGTCCTCCCACCAGAGCGCGGCGACGCCGGCGACATGCGGGCAGGCCATGGAGGTTCCGTTCAGCTCCAGCAGGCCACCGCCCGACTGCGCCGAGAGGATCCCGACGCCCGGCGCGCTGACCTGCGGCGAGCCGTTGGAGAACCGGGCGACATCGAAACCCCCGGCGCGCCGCTGCACCGCGCCGACCGAGACGATGCCGTCGGCCGCGGCGGGCAGCGAGGTGGCGACGGTGAAGGGCGGCACCTGCCCTCGGCCACTCTCATTGCCGGCGGCCGCCACGACGAGCATGCCGGCAGGGCCTTGCGCGAAGGGCTCAAGCGCCCGGATCATGCTCATCAGCCGGTCGAAGACCCGCAGGTTGTCGCGATAGGCGACCAGCGCGGCGGAGATGGCCGCGGGCCGCGGCATGCCCAGGCCCAGCAGCTGCTCCACCATGCCCGGGAAGTCGAAGCCGAGCGACATGGAGACGACCTGGGCCTGCTCCTCCGCCGCCCATTGCAGCGCCGAGAACAATGCCCCGGAGCTGCCGCTGCCATCGTCGTCGAGCACCTTGCCGATCAGCGCCCGCTGCACGCCGCGGGCGATGCCGATCCGGCGCCCGTCGACGTCGCGGCCGAAGATCGTGCCGGCGCAATGCGTGCCGTGCCCCTGGCGGTCACCGTTGCCGGACCCGCTGAAGTCGCGCTCCTCGATGGTCATGCCGGCGAAGGCGGCATGGCCGGAGTCGATCCCGGTATCGAGCACCGCCACCACCACGCCGTCGCCGCTGCGCGGCGAGGTGTCGGCACCCACCGCGGCGACGCCCCAGGCATCGCCATGGGCGGAGGCAGTCGCGGTGCCATCGGCGATCGGCCGGATCAGCGCGGTACGCATGACCGGTGCGACGCCGACCACCGTCGGCGCGCGGGCCTCTTCCCCGATCTGCCGCGCCGACAGCCCCCGCGCCACCTCCACTTCCGGCGCCGGCGGCACGACCTGGCTGGGGCTGAGGCGTGGACTGCGGGATTCCAGGGCCGGTCGCGACCGTGCCGTCAGGTCGCGCAGAATGACGTAGTCCTGCATGGTCTCGGTCGTCCCTTGAATCTGCGTGGAAGCAGCGGTCAGTGGCTGCGCCGGGCGGGCATGAAGGCCCCAGGCTGCTCGGCCGAGCGAGCGCGGTTCGCGGCGGCCTCATCCTCGGCGCGCAGCAGCAGGCGCTGTCGGTCCGCGCGCGTCGGTGCCGCCTGCAGCGCGGACCGCAGGGTCGGCAACGCCGGCGGGGCTGCGGCCGCTGCCGGCGCTGCTGCCGGCGCGGGTGTGGTGCGCTGCAGGAAGGCCGTCAGGTTGCGATGCCGCTCGGGCAGGAAATGCGCCGTCAGCGCGGTGGACAGAGCGCCCGTCTCGGTGACGTGCACGAAGCCGCCGGCCGCTGCCGCGGGCCAGGTGAGGCCAGGCGCAACCTCCCGGCCGACGGAGAACTGGTGGCACCCGCCGCAGCTCATGGCCCCTGCCCGGTTGAGCAGATGTTCGGTGGTGATGCCGCAGGCCCGCGCGCCCGGCAGTCCGGCCAGCCGGGCCGCGAGCCCGTCGCGCAGCGCCGAATTGCCCTCACTTCGCGCTGCGGGATCATCGGTGCGGCCCTGCGAGATGCTGGCGAAGGCGTCGAAGGAAGGCGGGAAGCCGGCGCCCATGCGGCCCAGCAGCGCGTCACGGCTGGTGGCGGGATCGGCATCGAGCGCCGTGAGGTTGGCGGCGGCACGGCCGACCACCACGCCGGCGAAATCTTCACGCCGCTCCGCCAGCGGATCGGCGGGCGCTCCGCCCGCATACAGCGCCGGCAACGGGTTCTGCTCCACGGCCGCGGGCGCGAAGCGCGGTGCGCCATCGGTGCCGATCGCGACGTGCCATTCCCGCAACTGCCAGGGATTGGCCCCTGGCGCATCGAGGCTGACGAAGACGTTGGCGCGAACCTGGCCGACTTCCTGCCCCAAATGCGCTGCCTGGATAACAGCGCCGCCACCCGGCAGGTCGGAGGTTCCGTCGCCGTCCAGGTCGCCGCGGTAGAAGAAGTTGGCAAGGCGCAGCGCGATGTCGCCGGCGCGGAGGTCAGGATCGGAAAGCCCCTGCCAGAAGGCCGCGATGGGCCGGCAGGCCGCCTCCGACCGTCCGGGGTTGCGGATCGCGGCCTCGAAGATGAGCGTCATGCGATTGAGCGGGTCGGCCCCTTCGCCCTTGGCATAGACGATCCGGTACTCCCCGCAGGTGGACCAGTCTGCCGGGGCGAGATCGAGCCGGTTGAACACCGCGACGGGGCGTAGCCGGTCTCGATGCGCCTCCGGCGCGGCAGAGACGCCGAGCATCGCCTGCGGATCGAGCGCGGCTTCGCCCGGCCGCGCGTCGACCGCCGTCTCCAGGCCACCATCGGGATTGACGAACCTCGTCAGGGAAAAGCTGCGCACCATCCCCTGCAGCAGAGCGATGCGCTCGGCCTGCGTGTCGGCGACGCCGGCAGAGCCGAGGATGGCGCCGAGCGTGGCGCCGAGGGAGAAGTCCCGTTCAGCGCCGGGGCGGGCGAAGACGGCCGGATCATTCACCACCACGCTGCGCTGCAGCGTGACGCCCCAGCCAGGGATCGGCTCCGCCACCGGAAAGCAGGCGGTCTGCGCGGCGGCGGTTCCGACGAAGGCAAGGCCCAGGCTGCCAGCCACGGCGCGCCGCATTGTCGCGATCATCATGGAACCGATCCTCTCCCATGGCGTCCGGCACGGGCTGTCCCGGCCATGGGTGAAGGATGGGTGAAGGGCGCGCGCGGCTGCGATTGCGCAGCGTCAACGCAGCGTCAAATGTGGGGTGGGGGTGAAGGTTGCTCGCTTGTCAGCCGTTACGGCCGTGAGCCATTGTCCGCGTCTCACCAGCGAAGCGACCTTGCTCAGATGGGCCAGTCAAGCGGCGCCGGCGGCAGACAGCGCAGCGCACCGACCGAAGCGGCAGTCGCAGGAAGCAGCCCGGCGGCTTCCATCGCATCGGCGACACCCGCCGCGGTGCAGGCGGAAGCGGGGCTGCAGATCGCGTTGCTCGGGCGGCTGCGCGTCCATGGCGCTTCGGGCCAGAGCCTGCTGCCCAACGCCCGCAAGACCCAGGGGCTGCTGGCCATCCTGTCGCTGAGCATCGGCCGGCCGGTGCGCCGCAGCCGCGTGGCCGGCCTGTTGTGGGACCGCGTGACCGACGAGCAGGCGCGCAACAGCCTGCGCCAGGCGGTGGCGGAGCTGGTCGATGTCCTCGCGCCCAGCGGCCATGCCGCGATCGAGGCGGGGCGCGAGGACATCCTGCTGCGGGCATCCTGCTGCAGGACCGACCTTTCCGCGATCGAGGCGGCGATGCAGGGCGAAGCGGAGGAATGGCCGCGTCCCGCCGGCGCGCTGCTGGAGGAGATGGACGGCATCAGCGCGTCCTTCGACCACTGGCTCGCGCAGGAGCGCAGCCGGATCGAGAACAGGCTCCGCGACGGCTTCGAGGCCAGGATCGAGCGGCTTTGCCGCACCGACGCATCAGCCGAGCGCCGCATCGCCGCCGCGAAGGACCTGCTGGCTTTCGATCCGACGCATGAGCGGGCCTGGCGGCTGATCATCGCCGAACTCGGCAGGCTTGGGGACATGGGGCAGGCGCTGCGCGAATATGCGCGCTGCGAGCAGACCCTGCGCCGCCTGCTGGATGCCGAGCCCTCGGCCGAGACGCAGGCGCTGCGGCAGCGGCTGAAGCGCGCCGGCGCGGTGCCGCCGGTGCCGGCGCAACCGCCTCCGGCCTCGGGGACTACGGCTCCTGTCCCGGAGGAGCCGTCCGAACGCCAGGCCTCGATCGCGGTCCTGCCCTTCACCGTCGCGCCGGAGGGCGCGGAGGCATCTTTCCTGGCCAGCGGGCTGGCCGAAGGCATCATCCAGATGCTGTCCGGCATCGGCGATCTCATCGTGATCTCGCGTGGCAGCACGCTTGCCTATGCCGGGCGCGTCGCCGATCCGCGCGTGGTCGGGCGCGAGTTGCGGGTACGCTACGCGCTGCAGGGCCATGTCAGCGCCATCGGCGGGAAGCTGCGCGTCTATGCCGAGCTGTCGGAGACGGCGACGGGCCGCGTGGTGCGTGCCCACCGCCATGATGCGACGCCGGCGGAAGTCTTCGCCCTGCAGGACGAGGTCTCGGCCGCCATCGTCGCCGCGATCGCACCGAGCGTCAAAGCGCATGACCTCGCCAAGGCGCGGCGCAAGCCGCCCAACAGCCTGAACGCCTACGACCTGCTGCTGAGCGGGCTGGACCTGCTGTACCAGCTTGACCGCGCACCGTTCGAGCAGGCGGGGGAGATGCTGCGGCGGGCCATCGCGCTCGATCCCGGCTTCGCCGCGCCCTATTCGCATCTTGCCACCTGGCACAACTTCCGGACCGCCCAGGGCTGGACGCCGGCAGCGGCAACCGATCGCGAAGGTGCCGCACAGCTTTCGGCGCAGGCGCTGCAACTCGACCACAACGACGCCGTCGCGCTGGCGATCCAGGGCCAGGTGCTGTCCTTCACGCGGCGCGACTACATCGGCGCACGCCAGTTCCTGGACCGGGCCATCATGGTCGGGCCGAGCTGCCCCATGGCCTGGGTGCTGAGCAGTGCGACGCATGGCTGGACCGGCGACGGTGCCACGGCCGTGGAGCATGCGGAACGCGCCCTGCGCATCTCCCCCTTCGACCCTTTCGCCTTCTTCATCGAGCACATGATCTCGCAGGGACACTACGTGGCGGGCGACCATGAGGCTGCGGTGGAATGGGGCCGACGGGCCGTGGCGCGCAACGCCAGGCTGACCTCCAACCTGCGGACGCTGGCAGCCGCGCTGGTGGCGACCGGCCGGAAGGAAGCCGCGCGCGCCGTCGCCGCGCGCGTCATGCAGATAGAACCCGGCTTCCGCCTGGGCCATTTCGCATCGCGGACACCGTTCGAGCCTGGCATCCGCGCCATCCACGTCGCGCGACTGCGGGAGGCGGGCCTGCCGGAGTAACCGCTGCATTCGAGAGAAGGAGAAGGCCGATGGCCAATATGGGCGACATGGGTGACATGGGTGACCGGGGCGCCAATGGCCTCGGCGGCGGCGCCGGCCTGCTGGCGTTCCGGATCGACCTGCCCTTCGATAAGGAAAAGCCGCAGGTCTGGCGCAAGGACAAGGACGGCGCCTGGGGCTGGAAGGAAGACCCGGCGATCGACCTGGAGGTGCTGCCGCCCGACCTCACCGTCACCTGGACCCCGCGGGACTGGAGCGCGCGATGGTTCGCCTGGGCGATCATGGGCGACTTCGCCACGCAGACGGCATGGAAGTCGATCACGCTGACGCCCTATCCGGTCGCAGCCGCGGAGGTGACGGCCGAGCTGCAGCTCCTTTTCCGTGCGGCGCAGGACGAACGACCTGACGCGATGGGCGAGATCGTCGCGCAGAACCAGGACTACGAGGACTGCATGGCCTTCTTCATGGCCCTGTTGCGGATATCGGCGAATAGCCACCCCAGGACCTGCGGACTGATGCATGTCGCGGGCCTCATCGGCCTGCTGACCGCCATGCATTTCAAGAACGCTCCGGGCAGCCAACCGCAGCGCCCGCGCCCCTCCCAGCTCCATCCGGCGCTGCTGCCGGCCATCGAGGTGCCTGGCCATCCCGCCTTCCCGAGCGGACATGCGACACAGGCGATGCTGATGGCGCTCATCGTCGAACAGGCCCTGCCGGCCGAACGTCGCACCAAGCTGGCGCCCTACCTGCACACGCTTGCCGGCCGCATCGCGCGCAACCGCGAGATCGCAGGCCTGCACTACAAATCCGACACGACGGGCGGGTTGGAGCTGGCAGCGAAGGTCTTCGAACTTCTCGGCTCCGTCGAATCCTACGCGGACGCGCTCAAGCTCGCGCAGGGGGAATGGGCATGAGCCATCGCTCCCTGCCCATGCCGCCGGCCGGCTTCGACCCGGTGGAGAAGGCCGCGGACCTGCTGCGCCTGCCGGAGTTCGGGCTGCCGGCGATGCCGGATGCAGCCCGGGAGCCCGCGCTGTACAGGCTCTGGCGAGAGATGCTCGCCGCGCCCCTGCGCTTCGTGGCGGATGACAGCCGCCCCCATGTGCCGAAGGGCGGGACGCCACCCGCCGCCGCGGGCATGCGGCTGTTCAGCCTTCCGATCAGGTCGCGCGAGGCGCGCCGCCTGCCCGCGAGCCCCAACTGGTCCGGCTTCACGCGCTTTCCGTCGCGCGGCGACCGGTTCAGCCGCGTTGCGGCGTCCTGGATCGTGCCTGCCGTCGCGGCGGGCGCGCCGGAGGACCGGACGACGCTGGACTACCGTTGCAGCATCTGGATCGGTCTCGACGGCAAGCGCCGCTGGGCGGATTCGATGCCGCAACTCGGCACCGAGCAGACCGCAGGCGGCACCACGCGCCTGTGGTGGCAGTGGTGGACGCCGAAAAGCCGACGCTTCCAGCACTATGTGGACGGCGTCGCCGTCAAGCCCGGTGACACGGTGTACTGCGACCTCTCCATGGTGGCGCCGGACCGCGTGCGGCTGCACTTCGCCAATCGCTCGACCAACGAATTCACGGCCGTGGAGGTGGATGGCGAGGCGCCCATGCGGGGCAGTTCCGCGCAGTGGATCCTCGAACGGCCAGCGGAGCCGGAACTGACCGCGACCACCGTCGAGGCAGGCGAGCTGTATCCGATGCCCAGCTTCGGCGCCGTCTCGCCCCTGGCCTTCGCCGCGCGCGGGATGACGCCGGATGGCGCGGTGCGCGCCTATGGGCTCGACAACGCCCGGGCGACCAGCAACGTCACCTTGCGGCAGAAGCCATCCCGCAGCGCCATCGTCGCGTTCGCACGTCGCAGCGGCAGCGGCAGCGGCAGCGTCATTCGCTACCGGTGATCCGATGGGGTCGAGGAAGCAGGCGGCATGGCGAGGGCCGATGACCCGAGGCGCGCCGGGTCGGCAATGGGCCCGACGCTCGGGCGGGAGCGAGGAGGGCAGCGATGGACCGAACGGCCGCATCCACCCCAGGCCGCGGCATGCCATTCCGATCGGGCCCCGATGGCCCGGCATCTCCTGACGGCGCGGACCAGGCGCGGCACGCGAAACGCCCACCCGCGCATCACCGCGCGCGTCCATCGCATCGTCGATGGGCAGCGGCGGGAGCGTGAGCGAGAAAACACGCCTGGGTTGGCGGTGGACACGCTGCGACAACCAACGGTATGTCCGCCCCTGAAGTGCCGGATTCGGTCGGCCATGGGGCGCGGGCGATGGCTGTCATGCAGGCTCGGACGTGAGGGATGGCGGACCAGGTGTCGCGCGAGGAGGTTCTCGCCGAACTCGGACGCATCGAGGCGAGCCGGGACTTCCAGGACTCGGCCCGACTGACGGCACTCCTGCGCTTCCTGGTCGAGGAGACCCTGCTGGGCCATGGCGGCCAGCTGAAGGAAGTGGTGATCGGCAACGCCTTGTACGGGCGCGAGCCGGCCTATGACCCGCGCATCGACTCCACCGTCCGCGTCGAGATGCGCCGGCTGCGTCGCAAGCTGATCGACTACTTCGCCGGCGATGGCCAGGCGGATCCGGTGGAGATCGCGGTGCCAACCGGGCAGTACGCGACCGTCTTCACCCGTCGTACGCCGCCTGCCGCCCTCGAGGCCGCCGCCAAGGTTCCGGGCGCGGCGCCGATGTTCGAGGCCGGGCATGGCGCGACCGCCGCCGTCCTGCCGTTCCTCGCGCTGTCGCGCGATCCGGCCGAGCAGGACCTGGCCGATCGCCTCACGGACGAAATCGCCTTCATCCTGTCACAGACGGAGGGGCTGCGCATGGCCCCGCGGGAAGCCGTGCTGCGCTACCGCGAAAGCGCCAATTCGGGTCGGGCGGCGGCGGCGGAGCTTGGCGTGGATGCCGTGCTGCATGGCAGCCTCCGGCGGCATGGGGACATCCTGCGCGTGATCGCGGAGCTGTCCGATGTGCAGGGCTTCGTCCTCTGGTCCGACCGGTTCGACACGCCCGATGCCGATCAGCTACAGGTGCTGGAGCGGATCGCGCGGACATTGACGAGCCGCCTCGGCATCGACACGTCCCAGGTGCGTGCCCAGGCCTTGCGGCCGCGGCCTGGCGCCGTGCCGGTGATGGCCGCCATCAGCCATGGTCGGCGCCTGATGGACAGCCAGCGTCCCGCCGCGTTGCGGAGGGCGATGACGCTGTTCGAGCGCGTGGCGCGCACGGCGCCGGATTTCGCGCGCGGCCATACGGGGATCGCGGATTGCGCGTGCGACCTGTATCGCCTCGGTCTGCTCGACCGCGCCACGGCGGCGCGCATGGCGCGCGAGGCCGTGCGCCACGCCTTGAGGATCGACCCCGCCTCGGCGGAGGCGCATGCCGCGCTCGGCACCATTGCGGCCTGGATGGATTTCGACCGTGCGGGTGCCGAAGCGTGGTTCGCGCGCTCCGAACAGCTTGGCGCGACCGCGCGCGCCGCCCGCATCCGTGGCGTCGCCCTGCTCCTGCTGCAGCGCGAGCCGGAGGGCGCGGCCCGGCAGCTCCGCATCGCCCGGACGCTGGAGCCCATCTCCGCCCACCAGGACATCGCGGAGGCCATCAGCTTCTTCCAGGGACGACAATTCGCCGCGCTTGCCGAGCGCTTTGGCCGCGCGCCACGCATCCGCGCCGCGGCGGAGGCGCGCTACTACGGCGCCCTCGCCCTGCTGGAGACAGGCGCCCCGGAGGCGGCGCGCGAGGTCGTGGCCGAGATCGCGGATGAGCTGGCCGACCTGCCGGACCTCGCCCTCGGCGCCGCCGAGATCGCCGCCCGGCTGGGTGATCCCTCGCCGGCGGCCGGGCCCTCTGCCACGCCGGAACGCCCGGCCTCCGCCTTCGCGCGCGCGACCCTCGCCATGGCGCTCGATCGCAAGGCGGAGGCGATCGACGCACTGGCCGCCTGCGTGGCGCGGGAGGACCTGTCCCGCGCCTGGCTGCGGACCGACCGGCGCTTCGACCCGCTGCGCGGGATGCCCACCTTCGAGGCGCTGGTGGCCGTGGTGCGCGACGCTGCCGGCCGGCACGACGCCGCCGCGGCGCCAGGACCCGCTGGACAGGCGCGCTGAGGGCAGCGCGCGCCGGGATGGAGCCAGGCGTTCAGGTCATTCCATCCGGGGGCGGAGGGCTGGGCGCAGCGCCACCCGCAAGCGGGTCCGGGACCACGCGGAGCTGACGGCGCATCGTCTCGGTATCGAGGTGGCTGTGCTGCACCACGACCTTGCCATCCCGCCAATGCGCGATGACGGTCAGCGTCACGTCGAAGCCGCGGCGGAACGGCTCCAGCAGCATGCCGTCGAGCAGCGGTGGACGGCAGACCGCGTGGCCCACCAGGCGCGTCACGGCGACGCTGCGCGCACCGTCGTGGCTGGCGAAAAGCTGCAGATAGCCGTCGGTGACGATGCGACAATCCGGGAAAGCGGCGCAGAAGGATTGCGCCCAGGCCAGTTGCTCCGCCTTTCCCTGCGGCGCCGGGATGCCGGAGACATGCGTGATGCAGTCCTCCGCAAGGAGGGCCGCGTAGTCCTGCCATCGTCGGTCATTCCAGGCCCGATGGAGCGCACGTATGCGGTTGAGCGTGCCACGCGTCGCCATGAGTCGCATCTGTTCCGGCTGTCGCGATGCGAGCCGCGTGGTTGCGCCCGCATCGGGGTCGGAAGGCTAGCGCCGCTGAGCGCCGCGGCGGCAGTGAGTTGCCGGGCACACAGGGTGAGCCAGCGGCGCCCGCGCGCAGCCCGCTGAACCGCACGTCGCCGCTCACCGTGAGACGGCCGCCGTCTCACCTCCTCACCCGTCCGGCGGCCGGCGCGCCTCTCTACAGTCCCGGCCATCACCACAGGGATGAGGACGATGATGGCGACCTGCTTGCAGGCCGTCCGGGACGACGGCTTACCCGACGCGGCCGGGCCCCAGGCCGGGGAACAGCCCATGCCGGCCGGGACACGACCCTTCCACCTTCTTGCCGAGGCGATCGCGCAACTGCGCGACGGCGACGCGCGGCTGCTGCGGGAACACCACGCGGCGGCGCTCGTCATGCTGGCCGATGCGACGGCACTGCTGTCGGCCGGCGCACAGCAGCCGGCGCTGCGGGGCGGCCTCGCACCATGGCAGATGCGTCGGCTGACGCACTACATCGACACGCATCTGCAGGACGCGCTCGGCATCCCGGTCCTGGCCGCCATCGCGCGGCTGAGCCCGGCGCATTTCTGCCGCGCCTTCAAGGTGAGCTTCGGCCGCACGCCGCATTCCTACGTCCTGCATCGCAGGCTGGAATGCGCCCAGCGCCTGATGCTGACCACGGAGGCCTCACTGGCGCAGATCGCGCTGGATTGCGGCCTGTTCGACCAGGCGCACCTGTCGCGCGTGTTCCGCCGCGCGACGGGCACGACGCCGAATGCCTGGCGCCGCCAGCATCGTCGTCCCGCCACGACGGAAACGCCGAATGGCACAGCAACCCTGTCAAAGAACCAAGCGGCCATGCAAGCCGCGTGAGACGCGCGGCGGCATGTTCTCCCCACGCCGCGAGCAACCCTCCTGGCGACCGCGGCCGCTGCCAGGAACGGCAACGTGCCGCGGGCCAAACTCTCCCACCATCCAACACGGAGTCCATTCCATGACCGCCTTCCGCTTCGCTCGCCGCACCACCCTCGGCGCAGCCGTCTTCCTCGCCGGCGCCATCGGCACGCAGGGTGCCGTGGCGCAGACCACCAACTGCATCGACACGATGGCGCGGCTGCAGGAGGCCTCGCGCTTCGTCGGCGTCGCCTCCCGCGTCCATGTCGCGCAGGATCTGCGCGAGGCCGGCCCCTTCACGGTCTTCGTGCCGACCAACGCGGCGATCGATGCCGTCCGGCCGGCCCTGCAGCCGATCCTGTTCCCTTCCTCCGGTGATGGCGGCGCTTCCGCCGACCCGGTGCTCGGCCCGGCAGCGGTGAACGCGCATGTCCTGGAAGGCCGCTACACCTCCGCGGCGCTCGCGTCCGGCGCGACGGTGACGACGCGCAGCCGCGCCGGCACGTCAATCACCCTGTCCAACATCGGCGGCAAGGTGACGCTGACCGCGAACGGTGTCACCGCGACCGTCCTGCGCTCGGACATCCTCTGCTCGAACGGTGTGGTCCACGTCATCGACCACTCGCTGGTGCGCTGAGGCAGCGGCGCTGCGGTGACGTCCCGCGGGGCTGGCCATCGGATGCCCGGCCGGCCCCGCGGTTCAACCGGCCAGGCCGCGCGCCGGTGCCGGTGGAAAGCGCCATCGCCTCTGCCGGTGGCGCCCTCCGCCGCGGGTCCAGGCGCGCGGATGCGCGGCACGGATCTGGCGCCTGCACAACGAGCCGCAGCGTCGAATGGAGTGTTCAGATGAGACGACCCCGATCCTCCCCCATGGCCTCGATGGCTGCCCGGCTTGTCGCGGGCTGCTGCACCGCCCTGTCCCTCGCGCTGCTGCTCGGCACGCGACCGGCACAGGCCCATGTCAAATGGTTCGCCCCCTACATCGTCGCCGCGCCTCAAAGGCCGATCGCGGCAACGCTCGAGGATGGCTGGTTCTGGCTTGGCTGCGCCCTTGTGCTGTTCTTCTTCCTCGCCGCGCGGATGGTGGAGATCAGCCGGTTCGGCGCACCGGCCCTCGGCCTGCTGGACCGCATCACGGCACCGCTCTGGCGGCGGCTCGACGCCTATGTGCGCGCCATCATCGGCGCCTTCTTCGTCGCGATCTTCGCCGTCGGCGGCATCTACCTGACGCCGGACCTGAAGACGCCGCATGAATGGGTTTCCTGGATCCAGCTGCTGATCGCCGCCGGCGTGTTCTTCCGTCGCACCATGCCGCTTTCGGCCGCTGGCATCGTCGCTCTCTGGGTATTGGCGGTGCGCGATTACGGGCTCTTCCATCTGCTCGACTACCTGGCGCTCGGGCTGGCGACGGCCGCCTATCTGGTGCTCGCCGCGTCCCGCCAGGAGGCGTGGCGCGCGCATCGCTTCGAGGTGCTGCGCTGGGGCCTGGCGATCGCCCTGATGTGGTCCAGCCTGGAGAAATTCGCCTATCCCGACTGGTTCCATCCGCTCGTTGATGAGAAGCCGTTCCTGACCCTGGGACTGCCGCGCGATGCCTTCATACCCATGGCGGGTGTTGCCGAATTCACCCTCGGCTTCGGCCTTGTGTGGACGCCCCTGATCCGGCGGTTGTCCGGGGCCGCCTTGCTGGTGACCTTCAGCGCGGCCGTCCTGCCCTTCGGCCGGATCGACCTGATCGGTCACGGCCTCATCATGGCCATCCTGGCGGCGGTGGTGGCCGAGCAGGACCGCCAACCCACCCCCTTGGCCCGGTGGCAGGAGGCGATCCGCCAGCCCCTTCCCGGCATTCCCCTGGGGCTTGGGCTGGCGCTGGTTGTCTTCGCCAGTTGCTACACGGGCCTGCATGGCGCGCTGTACCCTGCAGGCTCCTACCCGCTTCCGCCGCCCTCCGAGCGATCCACCCACGGCTTCAATCCCGATCACCCGCACGGTCCCGGCATGCGCAGCCATCGGCATTGAGCGGGACGACGGGCCGCCGTGCGGTGGCGATGATGGCGGCCTGGAGGCGATCGGCAAGTCGCGCAAGGTCGTGCCCGCCCGCCTCGTCATCGCCCGGCGCGAAGGCCCGGTCGCCATCATGCCGCTGGGCCGCGGGCTGGTCGTGCACAGGCTGAATGACCAGGAGAAATGGCACGGCCCCGCGCAAGGGCCCTCGCCGGCCTCGAGGCGCCGCAGCCCGTTGCCGCCATGGTGAAGCTCTCGACGCGGCGGGTGGACCGCCAGACCAGCCGCGTCGATCCGGCTACCCGCGCCGCCGCCTCTCAGCCCATCAGCGCCTCGATCGCCACCGGGAAGCGGCGCACCCGCACCCCCGTCGCGTGCCAGATCGCGTTCGCGACGGCGCCGGCGGTGCCGGTGATGCCGATCTCGCCCACGCCTTTCACGCCCAGCGCATTCACATGCGGGTCCTCCTCCTCGACCAGGATGGCCTCGATCGAGGGAATGTCGGCGTTGACCGGCACATGGTACTCGCCGAGGTCGGCGTTCATAACGCGGCCGCTGCGGTGGTCGAGCGCGGCGCGTTCGTGCAGCGCGAAGGACACGCCCCAGATCATGCCGCCATAGTACTGGCTCTTCACCAGGCGCGGGTTGATGATCCGGCCCGCGGCGAAGGCGCCGACCAGCCGCGTGACGCGCAGCTGGCCGAGATCGGGGTCCACCGTCACCTCCGCGAAGACCGCACCATGGGAATGCATGGCGTAGCGCGACGCGGCTTCGGCATCGGCGCTCGCGTTGCCGCGGCCTTCCACGCTCTCGAGCCCCGCGCGGTCGAGGATGTCGGCGAAGCTGTCTCTGCGGCTCTCGTCGTCCCAGCGCACCAGCCGGCCGCCGCGCGCGACGACGCCGATATTGTCGGCGCCGAACAGCGGCGAGCGCGGATCGGCCAGCGCCAGTTCCGCGAGCCGCGCGATGGCCTGTTCGCCGGCGGCCTGGATCGCGCTGCCCGCGGTCGCGGTATGGGCGGAGCCACCCGCGATGCCGGCGCTCGGCAGGTCGGAGCGGCCGGAGCGGAACTCCACCTGGCCGATATCGAGACCGAGGCTCTCCGCCGCGATCTGGGCGAAGGCTGTCCAGGCCCCCTGCCCCATGTCATGCGCGCCGGTTTCGACCAGGCCCGTGCCGTCACGCCGGATCTCGGCGCGGGCCTCGGCCTGGAACATCATGGCCGGGAAGGTCGCGGTGCCGATTCCCCAGCCGACGAGGCGCCCTTCCGCATCCCTCATGCTGCGCGGCGCCAGGGGCCGGCCCGCCCAGCCGAAGCGCGCGGCGCCCTCGGCGTAGCAGTCCCGCAGCGCCTTGGAGGAGAAGGGCTTGCCGGAGATGGGCTCCACCTCCGCGTAGTTGCGCAGGCGGAAGTCCAGCGGGTCCATGCCGCAGGCCTGCGCCATCTCATCCATCGCGACTTCCAGCGCCAGGCTGCCGCTGGCCTCGCCGGGGGCGCGCATGAAGCCGGGCGTGCCGGTGTCGAGCCGCAGCGCCTCATAGCTCGTGGCGATGGCGGGCGCGGCGTAGAGCGTGTGGCTGGCACCGGCGGCGGGTTCGATGAAATCGTCGAAGCGGCTCGTGGCCGTGCGGACGTGGTGATGGAGGGCGGTGAGCGCGCCATCCGCCGCGGCGCCGAGGCGGAGCGTCTGCCGCGTCGGCGCGCGATGCGTCACCGGGCCGTACATCTGCGCCCGCGTCAGCACCAGCTTCACCGGCTGCCCGACCAGCCGCGCGGCGAGAATGCCGAGCACCTGCGGCCCGGTCAGCAGCTTCGATCCGAAGCCGCCGCCGAGGAAGGGGCTGCGGATATGGATGCCCTCCGCGGGGATGCCGAACATCGCGGCCAGGCGCATCTGCGTCAGCGCGAAGCCCTGGGTCGGCATGTCGAGCGACAGCGCATCGCCGTCCCAGGCAGCGACGACGCCATGCGGCTCCATCGCGTTGTGGAACTGCATGGGCGTCTCGTAGGTCGCCTCGATGCGTCGCGTGGCCGCGGCCAGGCCTGCGGCCATGTCGCCATGGTGCTCCTCGGGCGGCGCGCCGACGCCGACGGCCTCCGGCACGAAGGCGCCAGGGGCATCGAGCGTGACCTCCACCGCCTCCGCCTCGTAGCGGGGCGCGAGGAGGGCGGCGCCTTCGGTCGCGGCTTCCAGCGTCTCCGCGATCACCACCGCGATGGGCTGGCCGGCGTAGCGGACGCGGTCGTCCTGCAGCAGGTCCATGCGGAAGGAGAAGGGAACGGATTTGTCGTCGGGATGCAGGGCGAGCGCCGGGCGGTTCCCGGGCGTCATCACCTGCACCACGCCAGGATGGGCGCGCGCCGCCGCCACATCCAGCGCGGCGACGCGGCCGCGGGCGATGCGGGCGGCCGCGATGACGGCGTGCAGCATCCCCGGCGGGTGGTTGTCGGCGGCGTAGCGCGCCATGCCCGTCACCTTCAGCAGGCCGTCACGGCGGGTGATGGGCTGGCCGGCGTTGGAGCCGTGTCGCAGGCGGTGGACCTCAACCATGCAGGCCTCCCGGGATCGGGGCGAAGGGGGATGCCGGCAGCGCCGGCAGCCGCGCGGGCGTGCCGGCGGCGGCGAGGATCAGGGCGCGGACCGCGATGCGGCGTGCCAGTTCGATCTTGAAGGCGTTGTCGCCGGAAGGCTTGGCCTCGGCGAGCGCAAGCCCGGCTGCGGCGCGGAAGGCGTCGGCGCCGGGCGCGGCGCCGACCAGCGCGGCTTCCGCCGCTGTCGCGCGCCAGGGCTTCGCGGCGACGCCGCCGAGCGCGAGCCGCGCCGCGGCGATGCGGCCATCCTCGATCCGCAGACCGGCCGCGGCGGAGACGACGGCGAAGGCGTAGGAGGTGCGCTCCCGCAGCTTCACGTAGCGGCTATGCGGGGCGAAGCCGGCGGCCTCGCCCGGCAGGCGCAGCGCGACGATCAACTCGCCGGGTGCGAGATCGGTCTCCCGGTCGGGTGTGCTGCCGGGCAACCGATGAAAATCCCGCAGCGGGATCTCGCGCCGGCCGGCCGGTCCCTCGATCTCCACCACCGCGTCGAAGGCGGCCAGGGCCACGCAGAAATCGGAGGGGTTCGTCGCGATGCAGGACTCGCTCCAGCCCAGCACGGCATGCAGGCGGTTGTCGCCGCCGCGGGCGTCGCAGCCGCTGCCGGGGGCGCGCTTGTTGCAGGCGCTGGCGGTGTCCTGGAAATACGAGCAGCGGGTCCGCTGCAGCAGGTTGCCGCCGACCGTCGCCGCATTGCGCAGCTGCGCGGAGGCGCCGGAGAGCAGCGCCTCCGCCACCGCGGGGAAGCGGCGCACGACCTGTGCGTGATGGGCCAGGTCGGCGTTGCGGATCTGCGCGCCGATGCGAAGCCCGCCATCCGGCAGGGCCTCGATGGACGAGAGCCCGGGCAGGTGGTTCAGGTCGACCAGCCGCGCGGGCCGTGCCACGCCGATCTTCATGAGGTCGAGCAGGTTGGTGCCCGCGGCGAGGAAGGCGCTGCCGGGCTCGGCGCCCGCGGCGACGGCCTCGGCGACCGTGCGGGGGCGGACATAGTCGAAGCGGTTCATGCGGCCTCCTGCTGCGTCGTCATGGCCTGGGTTGCCTCCACCACCGCCTCCGTGATGCCGCGATAGGCGGCGCAGCGGCAGAGATTGCCGCTCATGCCTTCCCGCACCCGCTCGGGGTCGGTGCCGGCCTGGCCCTCCCCGATCAGGCCGACCGCGCTCATGATCTGGCCGGGGGTGCAGAAGCCGCATTGCAGCGCGTCATGCGCGATGAAGGCGGCCTGAACGGGATGCAGCGTGTCGCCCTGGGCCAGGCCCTCGATGGTCAGGACCTCCGCCCCGTCATGGCTGATCGCCAGCGCCAGGCAGGCATTCACGCGGCGGCCATCGAGCAGGATGGTGCAGGCACCGCACTGGCCGCGGTCGCAGCCCTTCTTGGTGCCGGTGAGGTTGAGGCGCTCCCGCAGCAGGTCGAGCAGCGTGACGCGGGGATCGTCGAGGTCGATGGTCCTCGGCACATGGTTGATGGTGAGGGTGACCGACAAGCTCATGCGGAGCCTCCGATGGCGGCTTGGGGCGGATAGGCGGCCTGCCCGCGCGCCCCTAGGGTGGGTGGCGGCGGGATGCGATGGGTTGATGGGGACTGGCCATCGCGTCGTCGGGGCGTGATATACGGAGGCGCCCTCCGCTTGCAAGGCATAAACGGAGGATGCCTCCGCTTTTTGTGTGGGGAGATCGTGGCCGGCGATGACCGAGGAGCAGGGCAGGACCGAGCGTAAGCCCCGGGCGGACGCGATCCGGAATCGCGAACGCGTGTTGGAGGCGGCCAAGGTCGTCTTCAGCCAGGGCGGCACCGAGGCAGGGCTGGAGGCGGTGGCCCGGCAGGCGGGGGTGGGGATCGGCACGCTCTACCGCCATTTCCCGACGCGGGAGGCGCTGTACGAGGCCGTCTACCGGCGGGAGGTGGAGCAGCTGGCGGAGCTGGCTGCGGCGCTCGCCGGCACCCTGCCGCCGCTGGAGGGGCTGCGGCGCTGGTTCGGATCGCTGATCGCCTTCGTCGCGACGAAGAAGGGGATGGTGGCGGCGCTGGCGCTGGCCGCGCACAAGCCGCCGGAGCTGATGAGCTATACCAGCGGCCGGCTGCAGGACGCGATCGGCACGCTGCTGCGCCCCGCGGCGGAAGCCGGCGAGGTGCGGGACGACGTCACGCCGGACGACCTGTTGCGGGCGGTGATCGGGCTGTCCTACCTGCAGGATGGGCCCGGCTGGCAGGCGCAGGTCCTGCGCCTGGTCGACATCTTCCTGGACGGCCTGCGGCTTCCCCGGCGCGAAGCCTAGAAGCGCCTGCTGCGCGCAGCAGAGAAGCGAACCATCGGAACCACCTGGCGCAAGGCCGGCGCCATTCCCGACGTCGTTACCCGAGCCGAGATTCGGGGTGAACCGATAGTGCGCTAGGGACGCAATCGTAGCCGATTCGGCTCCCTGCCACCCTTGGTTGAGCGTGGCAGCATCGCGGGCTGAGTACGCCGATGCGGTACCACAACGGGCTGCATCACCTGGTCGCACCGCGTCGGGTCCAACGACTGCGCAACGGATTCACTGTCGAGCCGGGGGTCGGCACAAAGACCGGCACAGTGGCCTGCAAACCGTTGCACCTGCCCCTCGGCTGGGACAGCTAAGTCATTGAAAATGGAGGAGGGGAAGGGATTCGAACCCTCGATAGGGTTTTACCCCTATAACGGTTTAGCAAACCGTCGCCTTCAGCCACTCGGCCACCCCTCCTCAAGGGTGTTGAAGTTGCACGACGTATGCGAGGGTTCTCATAGCGGCAGTGGAGCGGGGGCACAAGCGCACCCCCGCCGGTCCGGGTCAGGAAAGCGCCACCTCGAAACCCCGCGCCGTCGCGGGGCGGGCCATCATGCGGGCGTACCAGGCGGCGACGTTCGGCAGGTCACCGAACGGCACCTCGTGCCGCTCATGCCGCCAGGCCCAGCCCAGGATGGCGAAATCGGCGATGGAGGGCTCGCCCTCCGTCGCCACGAAGTCCCGCCCCGCCAGGCGCTTCTCCAGCACGCCGTAGAGTCGCTTCGTCTCCGTGTGGTAGCGCTTGAAGCCGTAGTCCCGCGCCGGGCCCTCCGGCTGCATCAGGAAGTGATGGACCTGGCCGGGCATGGGGCCGAAGCCGCCCATCTGCCACATCAGCCATTCCGTCACGGCCACCTTCCCGCGCGGGTCGGCCGGCATGAACTTCCCCGTCTTCTCCGCGAGGTAGAGGAGGATCGCGCCCGACTCGAAGACGCTGATCGGCGCGCCGCCGGGGCCATCAGGATCGACGATGGCAGGGATGCGATTGTTGGGGGAGATGGCCAGGAAGGCGGGCTCGAACTGCTCGTTCTTCGAGATGTTCACGGTGTGGACCTTGTAGGGCAGGCCCATCTCCTCCAGCGCGACCGAGATCTTGCGGCCGTTCGGCGTGTTCCAGGTGTAGAGGTCGATCATGCGGACTCCTCTCCTCGTGGCAGGCTTTGGTGCTGTGATCCCACGGCAGGGCGACCGGGCAAAGGGGCGTGATGCACGCCGCGCTTGACCGAAGCGGGCGGGGTGCGCGATTCAGGAGGAGTGAAAGCCATCATCTCCGTCGGCAGCGGCGATGACGACACGCTCTGGGCGGTGATCGCCACCGCCGGGCGGAAGAGCCGCGTCGCCAATGTGTACCGGAACCGCAACGCGGCGCTGGAGGACCGGGCTTGGCGTGCGCAGCAGGTCTCGGCCTATGAGGATTTTCTGAGACGGTCGCAGCAGCCGGTGCCGCATTACAGCGTGGCACCGATCCGCCGGGCCGATTTACCGAAGAAGTGGAGCCCGCTGCCCGCGCTGGGTTTCCTGCGCGGGCAGTTCATCTAACTCCACTCGGCGGCCAGCGCCCCGGCGGTCGTGACCTCGATATCGTCGCGCGCCGCGAGCCACTCCAGCGAGTCGGTCAGGTACCGTATACGGTGCGGCGCGCCCATGACCCAGGGGTGGATGCCGATCCCCAGCACGCGCCCGCCACGCGGCTCCGCCACCAGGCGCTCCACCGCATCCCGCACCAGGCCCGGCCAGCGCGGCACGGGCACGCGGCGCAGCATCAGGGTCTGGACGTCGTCCCATTCGCCGGGCGGCGGCAGGGCCAGCAGGCCGGAGGCGTGGCGGTAGGGCTCCTCGTCATTGGCCCAGTCGAGGCCATAGGCGAAGCCGGCCTCCGCCAGCAGCCGCGTGGTGTTGGCCGTGGCGCCATGATCCTGGCCGAGCCAGCCCGTCGCGCCTGACCAGATGGCGGCAAGGCCGTCCCGGGCTTCCAGGATGGCGGCACGCTCCTCGGCCTCGGTCATCCGCGCGGTCGGCATGCGGCTGGCGGAGAAGCCATGCGCCACCGGCTCGAACCCTCGCTCGCGGCAGGCGGCCACCAGTTCCGGATGCCGCCGCGCCGCCATCAGGTTCACGGCGACGCTGGCCGGCAGCTTGAGCCGGTCCAGCACATCGATGATGCGCCAGACGCCGATACGGTTGCCGTAGTCCCGCAGCGTATAGGCCGTCCAGTCCGGCGTCCCGCTGAAGAAGGCGCCGCGGAAGCGCGGGTCCCGATGCGTGCCGGGCGGCGGCGCGATCTCGGTATGCTCGACATGCAGCAGGAGGTAGACGGCGAGCTTCCGGCCGCTCCGCCAGGCCCGCTCCGGCCGCCAGGGCTGCGCGGAGAAGGCGTGGATGTCGTGATCCATGCCTGGCTTCAGGATCATCGCATCGCCGCGTCGTAATGGTGGTCCAGGTACCAGTCCGCCATCTCCGCGCCCGTCGCGAACCACACGCCCTCATGCTTCCGCATATACGCCAGGACCTTATCGAGGTAGCCGATCCGATGCGGCCGCCCCATGAGGTAGGGGTGCAACGCCACGCACATCACCCGCGGCTGCGCCTCGCCCTCCGCGTAGAGCGTGTCGAACATGTCCACGGCAGTCCGAAGAAAGTCCTCGCCCTCATTGGCCGCGGCGCCGATCATCACGGCGTCATTGAGGTCCATCTGGTAGGGGATGGAGACGAGCCGGCCCGACCGCACTCGCAGGGGGGTCGGCTGGTCGTCATGGTAGAAGTCGGTGATGTAGGAGATGCCCGCCTCCGCCACCAAGTCGGGCGTCACCAGGGTGTTCGACGCTGCCGGGGAGAACCAGCCGCGCAGCTGCCGGCCCGTCATCCGCCGCCAGGCTTCCACGCTCGCCTGGATTTCCGCGCGCTCGGCGTCCTCGCTGAGGTTCCAGTGGTAGCGGGTGTTGTAGAGGCCGTGGCTGAAGACGTCCCAGTCCCGCTTCAGCATGCCGTCCAGCACCTGGGGGAACATCTCCCCCACGCTCATCGAGAAACTCACGCTGCCGCGGATGCCGTGGTGGTCAAGCACCTCCATCATCCGCCAGACGCCGGCGCGATTGCCGTAATCCTTCAGCGAATAGGACAGCACATCGGGATGCGGCGTGCGCGGCCAGGGATCGCGCGGGCTGCCCTGCTGCGCCGGCATGAATTCGTAATGCTCGATGTTCGGACAGACCCAGACCGCGAGCCGCGCGCCCCCCGGCCAGGTGAGCCTGGGCCTGAAGGGCAGCGGGGCGTGCGGGAAGCGGGCCTCCGGATCGATCATGCCGCGAGTTGGTCCTTGATGAAACGCCCATCCTGCATGATGGCGGAGAGGTGCCTGCCCTGCCCCGTCAGCAGCGAGAGGTCGGCCAGCGGATCGCCCTCCACCACCACCAGATCGGCGAAGGCGCCGGGGGCGATGGTGCCGATCTTCCCTTCCATGCGCAGCAGCTTCGCGGCGTGGACGGTGGTGGAGCGGATGACCTCCATCGCCGGTAGCACCCGGCCGCGGATGACGAATTCCTCCGACTGGTGCCGATGCATCTCGCCCAGCAGGTCCGTGCCGAAGGCCATGGTCAGGCCCGCGCGCTGCATCTTCTCCAGGCTCTCCAGCCCCGCCAGCCGCACCGTGTCGATCTTGGCGACGCTCTCCGCGCCGAGGCCGAGGGAGGCGCCCTCGATCTTCAGGTATTCGTAGGTGACGAGGGTCGGGCAGGCGATGGCGCCGGCCTCGGCGGCCTTCTTCGCCGTCTTCTCCTCGATCAGGTTGCAGTGTTCCAGCGAGAGCACGCCGCATTCCACGGCGCGGTCGATCGCCTGGTCGGTGTAGAGGTGGGCCGCGACGTAGGTCTGCGCCATCTCCGCCTCCTCCACCGCGGCGCGGATCTCGTCCTTCGAGTAGCCGAGGAAGGCGATGGGGTCGGTGGGGCTGGCGACGCCGCCATTGGCCATGATCTTGATGTAGTCAGCGCCGCCCTTGATCTCCTCCCGGCACACGCGCCGCACGGCGTCCACGCCATCGGCGATGCGGCCGAGGCAGCCGAGGCGCGCTTCCAGATAGGCCATGTCGCGGCTGTCATAGCGACCGCGGCCATCGCTGTGGCCGCCCGTCGCGCTGATCGCCTTGCCGCAGAGCACCATGCGCGGCGCGTCGAAATGCCCTTCCTCCCGCGCCTGGCGCAGGCCCTGGGTGGCACCGCCGAGGTCGCGGATGGTGGTGAAGCCGCGCATCAGCATGGCGTGCATGATCTTGGAGGCACGGAAGGCCACCACGGCATCCGGCAGCAGCGCGTGGCGGGCCAGGTTCACCTCGCTCGCGATCACATGCACATGGGCATCGATCAGCCCCGGCATCAGGGTGCGGCCCTTGAGGTCCACGACACGTGCGGTGCTGCTCGCGATCGGCTTGTCGGAGACCTCCCGGATCGTGTTGCCCTCCACCAGGACATGCCCCTCGACCCCGCCATCGACACGGCCATCGAGGATGCGGGCATTGGTGAAGATGGTGGCGGACATGCTAGACCCTCAGGCGTTGACGGGGCGGAGGCTAGACCGGAACACGCCGCGCCGGCCATACCCGGGGGAGCCGATCCATGGACCGAACCGCTTTCGAATCCGCCCTGGCGCGGGACGGCTTCACCGAGACGGTGGAGCGGACGCTCACGCCCGGGGAGGCGACGCCCGACCACACCCACCCCTTCGATGCGCGGCTGCTGATCCTGTCGGGCACGCTGATCTACGAGACCGGCGAGGGCCGCCAGACCTATCTGGCCGATGAGACCTTCGAGGTCGCGCGCGGCACGACCCATGCCGAGATCGCGGGGCCGGAGGGCGCTTCCTACCTGGCGGGGCGGCGGCGCTAGAAGCCCACCCCCTCCGCCTCCAGCCGCGCCCTCACCAGGGTCTTCGGCACCTTGCCGTAGCCCGATTTCGGCAGCGCGTCCCAGACCACGATGCGCAGCGGCTGCTTGTAGCGGGCGATGCGGTCCTTCAGGTGGGCCAGCAGCTCGGCCTCCTCCACCGCCATGCCGGGGCGCGGCACGACGCAGGCGATGCCGGCTTCCCCCCATTTCGGGTGCGGCATGCCAACCATGGCGCATTCCGCGACGGCAGGATGGGTCAGGATCGCCTCCTCGGCCTCGCGCGGGTAGACGTTGGAGCCGCCGGAGATGAACATGTCCGACGCCCGGCCGGTGATGTAGAGGAACCCCCGCGCATCCATCCGGCCGAGGTCGCCGGTGTGGAACCAGCCGCCGGCGAAGGCCTTCGCATTGGCGGTGTCATTCTCGAAATAACCGGCGAAGACGGCCGGGCCACGGACGCAGATCTCCCCGATCGTGCCGGGCGGCAGGCGCGTACCGTCCTCGGCGAGGATCGCGACCTCCATGCCCGTCCGCGGCGCGCCGCAGCTGCCGGCATTCTCCGGCGTGTGCTGGTCCGGCCGCAGCACGGTGATATTGCCCGTGACCTCGCCGAGGCCGAAATACTGCACCAGGCAGGGGCCTAGCTTCGACAGTGCCTCCTGCTGGTCGGCCTCATACATCGGCGCGCCGGCATAGATGACGTGGCGGAGCGATGAATGGTCGTGCCGGTCAACCGCGGGGTCGCGGACCAGCGCGGTCAGGATCGTCGGCACGGTGAACATGTTGGAGACGCGATGCTCCTCCACCAGCGCCCAGGCCTCGGCGGGATCAAATTTTTCTCCGTTCAGCAGCACCGATCTTGCGCCGCGGGCGACCTGGCACAACGCGTGGATGCCGGCGCCATGCGACAGCGGCGCGACAACCAGCGAGGCGTCATGCTCGGTGGTACCCGGCATCAGATCCGCCAAGTGATTCGTCACGACAAACGCCATCTGGCCATGCGTCAGCACCGCCGCCTTGGGCCGGCCGGTGGTGCCGGAGGTGTAGAAGAACCAGCAGGGATCGTCGTAGGCGACATCGGCCTCATGGTCCGGCGCCGGCGGCGTCGCGGCCGCGAGCAGCGCCTCATACTCCTGCTCCCCCTCCCCCGCATCGCCCACCGCCACCACGGCCCGCAGATGCGGCGATGCCGCGCGCACCGCAGCGGCGTGCGCGGCGAAGCTCACATCGCGGATCATGACGACGGCGCGCGACGACGTCGCAAGGTAGGTCACCTCCGTGGGCGTCAGCCGGAAGTTGGTCGGCACCCAGACCGCGCCCGCCTTGAAGCAGGCCCACATGGTCTCGACCATCGCGTTGGTGTTGCGGGAATGGACCAGCACGCGGTCCCCCTTCCCCACGCCGAGCCCCCGCAGCGCCGAGGCCAGCCGGTCCACCCGCGCATCCAGCTCGGCCCAGCTCCAGCGCCTCTCGCCCCAGGCCAGCGCCAGGCGGTCCGGCACGCGCCGCGCCGTCTGCGTCAGCAACCGCCCGAGATTGGCCGCATTCGCGTTGCCCACGCTGTCCTCCCCGCCGTCGCGGCGAGAGCCTAGCCTAGGCCGACATCAATGCCAGCCGGCGCGGGGCGAAGCTGTGCGCATCGGCCAGGGCCCAGGCCTCCCGGAAGCGGGGGTCGTCCGTGCCCAGCAGCAGGGCACCTGGTTCCATCCGTGGGAAGAGCTGCGCGAAGCTCCGCACATCCTGGCCGGCGACACGGCGCATGAAGTGCTCCGGCTGCAACTGCGAGGGATGATCGAGCCCCGCAGCCGCCACCATGTCGCCCAGCGCCTCCAGCGTCGCGGCATGGAACTGCCGCACCCGCGTCGCCTTGTCCGGCACCAGCAGGGCGCGGCTCCGCGTCGGGTCCTGCGTCGCGACGCCGGTCGGGCAGCGATCCGTGTGGCAGGACAGCGACTGGATGCAGCCCAGCGCGAACATGAAGCCGCGCGCCGCATTGCACCAATCCGCGCCCAGCGCCATGGCGCGGGCCATGTCGAAGCCGCTGGCGATCTTGCCGCTGGCGCCGATCTTCACGCGATTCCGCAGGCCGACGCCGATCAGCGCGTTATGGACGAAATCGAGCCCCTCGCGCATCGGCATGCCGATATGGTCCATGAATTCCAGCGGCGCCGCCCCCGTGCCGCCCTCCGCGCCGTCCACGACGATGAAGTCGGGCGTGATCCCCGTCTCCAGCATCGCCTTGCAGATCGCCAGGAACTCCCAGCGATGGCCGATGCAGAGCTTGAAGCCTGCGGGCTTGCCGCCGGACAGGCGCCGCATCTCCGCGATGAACCGCATCATCTCGACGGGGGTGGAGAAGGCTGAGTGGCTGGGGGGCGAGACGCAATCCTCACCGATCGGCACGCCGCGGGTGAGCGCGATCTCCGCCGTCACCTTGGCGCCCGGCAGCACGCCGCCATGGCCGGGCTTGGCGCCCTGGCTGAGCTTCAGCTCCACCATCTTCACCTGGTCGTTGGCGGCGACCTGCGCGAACAACTCCGGGGAGAAGCTGCCATCCGGGTTGCGGGCGCTGAAATAGCCGGACCCGATCTCCCAGATCAGGTCGCCGCCATGCTCCCTGTGATGCGGGCTGAGCCCGCCCTCCCCCGTGTCATGCGCGAAGCCGCCATCGCGCGCGCCCTTGTTCAGTGCCTTGATGGCGTTGGCCGACAGGCTGCCGAAGGACATGGCGGAGATGTTGAGCAGCGAGCTTTCATAGGGCTTGGCGCAGTCCGGTCCGCCGATGATCACCCGTGGCGCCTCATGCACCGGCGGCTTCGCGGCCATGGAGTGCTGCAGCCATTCGAAGCCATCGGCATAGACGTCGTACTGGGTGCCGAAGGGGCGCTTGTCCAACTGCATCTTGGCGCGCTGGTAGACCACCGCGCGCTTGTCCCGGCTGAAGGGCGTGCCGTGCTTCTCATCCTCGAAGAAGTACTGCCGCATCTCTGGCCGGATGCTCTCCAGGATGAAGCGGAGATGCGCGGCGATGGGGTAGTTGCGCAGCACGGCGTGCGTCGGGTGGAACAGGTCGCGCAGCCCCAGCGCTGCCAGCCCACCGGTGAGCAGAAGTGCCAGGCCGCTCCAGAACCCCGGCCAGATCGCGACCGCCAGCAGGGACAGCGCCGCGCCCCCCAGCGCCAGGGCCAGGGGGATGAAGCGGGCATGGGGCAGGCGGGGCATGGGCGGTTCCTCGAATCGCCCCAGCCTATTCGCTGCCCGCAACAGGAGTGTTACGGTTGCGAAGATTTCATACGGGGCGGTCGCCCTTCTCCACCTTCAGCGTCCGGTTATCCGCCGCCGGCAGCATCTTGGCGGGATCGCGCGTCACGACGATGTCGAGCACCGTCGGCGTGTCCGTATTCTCCAGCCCCGCCTGCAACGCGCCCGCGAGCTTCGAGGGATCCTCGACGCGGATGCCCTGGCAGCCCATGGCGTTGGCGATGTTCGCGTAGTTCATCTCGACCAGGTCGGAGGACTGGTAGTTGCCATGGCCGAAGACGGCGTGCTGCAGCGCCTTCACATAGCCGCTGGCGGCATTGTTGAAGATGCAGGCGACGATGGGGGCGCCGACACGCCGCGCCGTCTCCAGGTCGCCCATCGACATGTTGAAGCCGCCATCGCCCGTCAGCGAGACCACGCGCCGCTTCGCGCCCACGCCGATCTGCGCCCCGATGCCACCCGGAACACCGTAGCCGATGGAGGCGAAGCCGCGATCCGCCACGAAGCCGCGGCCCGCGCGCTTGGTGTCGAACAGCAGCCCGCCCCAATGCCCGGCGAAGCCGCCATCCGCGACCAGCACGGCATCGGCGGGCAGGATCTTGTTCAGCTCCCCCATCAGCCGTCCGACATTGATCGGGCTTTCCACGCTCTCCAGCCGGTCCCGCGCCCCCTCCATCCAGGCGGCCATGCGCTTCGGCACCTCCGCGCACCATTCGGCGCGGCGATCCGTGCGGGGGCCTAGTTCGGCCAGAAGATCCTCCAGCCCGCAGCGTGCATCGCCGGAAAGCGCCACGTCCTGGCGCGTCGTGCGGCCGATCTCCTCCGGCACGATGTCGAGATGGATCAGCGGCACGCCGGCCGGCATCAGGGTGAAGCGCTTGGTCGCGATCTCCCCCAGCTTGCAGCCCACCACCAGCAGGCAATCGCTGAGCCCGATGAGGTCATTGGCGATCCGCGAATAGCGTCCGAAGACGCCGGCGGAGAGCGCGTGGTTGCACCCGATCGCGCCCTTGCCGGACATGGTATGCGCCACCGGGATGCCCTGCGCTTCCGCCAGCGCCAGCAGCGCGTCATGGGCCTCGCTGATATGGACGCCGCCTCCGGCCAGGATGATCGGCCGCTCGGCCTTGGCCAGCAGCGCCGCAGCGCGCGCCAGATCGTCCCGCGCCGGGCGGGACCGCCGCGCCTGCGCGCGCAGCGTACCCGGATCCACCCAGAAATCGCTGGCGTCGAAATCATGCTCGGCATGCGCCACATCCTCCGGCACCGCCAGCAGCACCGGGCCGGGCCGGCCGCTGGTGGCCACCGCGAAGGCGCGGCGCAGATGTTCGGGGATGCGGGAGATGACCTCGACGCGAATCGCCTCCTTCACCAAAGGCCGCAGCACGTCGAATTGCCGCGCCTCCTGCGTCATGTTCTTCCAGGCGTGCTGGCGGTTGGCATCGCCGATGATCGCGACCATGGGCATGCCGGCGTTGAAGGCCTCCGCCAGGCCGGTCGCCAGGTTGGTCGCCCCCGGGCCGAGCGTGCCGTCCACCAGGCCGGGCCGGTTGGTCACGCGCGCATAGGCATCGGCCGCGAAGGCGCCGCAGCGTTCGTCATTGATGAGGTAGTGCTGCACCTTCAGCACCCGGCACGCCTCGTAGAAGGGCAGCAGCTGGAAGCCGCCCATGCCGAACATCGGGCCGCTTTCGTGCAGCTTCAGCATCTCCGCGAGCGCGGCGCCGCCGCTCATGCGGCGGGTGGCATTGGCAGTCATTCGGCGTGCTCCAGCATGGCGGCGACGAAGTCGCGCGCGGATTGTCCGATCCGGCCGCCCATGGCGACGGCGCGGTCATTGAGGGCGGAGATCACCCCGTCCTCGAAGCTGCTCATCCCCTCCCCGATCCGGGCGGAGTGGCAATCGACCGTGGCGCCGGCGATGCCGCGGGCCTGCAAGGCGGGCAGCCGGGAGATCCCGGCATCGTCGATGCCGATGCCGGCGTCGTTGTAGAGGGCGGCGCGCACCGCGGCCTTCACCGCCGTCTCCGGCCTGCCGCCCAGCAGCCCGCCATGCGATCCCGTGACGACGATGCGCCCCGCATCGGCCGGCAGCACCAGACCGTTCGAATCGATCGCGAAGACGCGGATGGTGGCCGTGCCCGGCAGTTCCTGCCGCGCCTCACCCATGGGCTGCACGGCGGAAGCGGGCGGCAGGCGCGCGGCGGCAAGCCTGGCCATGGCTTCCCGGCAGGGCATGCCCGGCTCGATCCCGAGCGCCGCGGCGGGGGCATTCACGAAGCTCACCAGCCCGCGCGCCATCATGTCCGCGCCATCGCCGATGCGCGCGCTGCGATAGCCGATGGTGGCGCCGGGCATGCCCTGCGCGGCCATCCAGTCCAGCCCGGCGATGCCGGCGCGGTCCCGCCCGATGCCCGCATCATGCAGCACCGCGGCGGCCACGCCCTTCCGCGCCGCATACCAGGCGGCATAGACGCCGCCATGGCTGGCGCAGCAGGCCACCCGGCCGATAGCCGCGTCCGACAGGTGCGTCACGCTGTCCAGGACCAGCGGTGCGATGTCCATGCTTCCCCCCGTCTTGATTCTGTCGCCCGCTCAAGCATCCTCCGCAAGCCCCCCGCCTGCCGGGCGGGCGGTTGGGGAAACGGAATCGCAGAATGAGCACAGGCCCAAGCCTGAATGGGGGCGACAACCGCGCGCGGCTGATCGCGCTCTACGGCACCATGTGCCGCATCCGCGCCTTCGAGGAGACGGCGCTGGCCGCCCACAAGGCAGGCGAGATCCCCGGGCCGCTGCACGTCTCGATCGGGCAGGAGGGGGTGGCCGCCGGGGTCTGCACCAATCTCCGCCGCGATGACCGCATCACCTCCAACCACCGCGGCCATGGCCATGCGCTCGCCAAGGGCGCCGGCGTGTCCGGCATGATGGAGGAGTTGTTCGGCCGGGCCGGCGGGCATTGCCGGGGCAAGGGCGGTTCCATGCACATCGCCGATTTCAGCGTCGGCATGCTGGGGGCCAATGGCGTCGTAGCCGGCGGCATCCCCATCGCGGTCGGTGCCGCGCAGGGCCTGAAGCTGCTGGGGCGCGACAGCATCGTGGCCTGCTTCTTCGGGGACGGCGCCATCAATCGCGGCCCCTTCCTGGAGGGGCTGAACTGGGCCGTGCTCTACCGCCTCCCGGTCCTGTTCGTCTGCGAGGACAATGGCGTCGCCGCCTTCACCGCGACGGCCTCCGTCACCGCCGGCCCTGGCGTGGTGGCGCGGTCGGAAGCGCTCGGCGTTCCCTGCCTGAGCGTCGATGGGAATGACGCGGCAGCGGTGGATGAGGCAGCGTCCCGCCTCGTCGCGGAAATCCGTGCCGGCGCCGGCCCGCGGCTGCTGCATGCCACCACCTATCGCATCACCGGCCATACCAGCACCGACCCCGCCGCCTGGCGCGACCCCGCCGCCGTCGCCGCGGCGAAGGAAGCCGAGCCCATCGGCCGTCTGCGCGCGCGGCTGCTGGCGGAAGGCGTGCCGCCCTCCTTCCTTGCGGGGATCGAAGGCGAGGCGCGGGCGGAGATGTCGCAGGCGCGGGAGGCCGCGCTCAGCGCCCCCTGGCCCGATCCCGCCATCGCCTGGGAAGACGTGCAGGATAGCGGCGCGGTGGAGGCGCATTGACCATGGCCCAGGTCACGCTCGTGGAAGCCGCGCGCCTTGCCGCGCTGCAGGAGATGCGCCGCGACCCGACGGTCTGGGTGCTGGGGGAGGATGTGGCCCGCGGCGGGTTGTTCGGCCAGTATCGCGGCTTCCTCGATGAATTCGGGGAGTCGCGCATCGTCTCCACGCCGATCAGCGAGAGCATGATCATGGGCGGCGGCCTCGGCGCCGCGCTGGTCGGCACAAGGCCGATCATCGAGATGCGGATCTTCGACTTCGTCATGTGCGCGATGGACGAGCTGGTGAACCAGGTCGCCAAGGTGCGCTACATGTTCGGCGGCCAGGCGAAACCCGCCGTCGTCGTGCGCATGCCGCACGGCATCTGGCGCAATTCCGCCGCCCAGCACAGCCAGACGCTGGAATCCTGGTTCACCCATATCCCGGGCGTCGTCGTCGCGGTGCCCGCGACGCCGGCCGATACCGCCGGGCTGCTGGTTTCCGCCATCCGCAGCGACGACCCGGTGCTGTTCTTCGACCCGAAGAACCTCTTCCCCGTGACCGGGGAGGTGCCGGAGGTGATCGACCCGATCCCCTTCGGCCGCGCGCGCCACGCGCGGCAAGGCCGCGACCTCACCATCGTCACCTGGTCCGCCCTGGTGCCGCAGGTGGAGGAAGCCGGCGCCATGCTGGCACAGCGCGGGATCGAGGCCGATATCCTCGACCTCCGCACCCTCTGGCCCTGGGACGAGGAGGCGGTCGCCGCCTCCCTCGGCCGGACCGGCCGACTGCTGGTGGCGCATGAGGCCGTGACGGTGGGCGGCTTCGGCGGCGAGATCGTGGCCCGGATGGTCGAACGCCTCGGCCCCGGCGGGATGAAGGCGGTGGCGCGGGTCGGCCAGCCCCGGGTGCCCGTCCCCTTCGCGCCGCCGCTGGAGGATGCGCTGAAGCCCGATGTCGCCAAGGTCGTGGCGGCGGCGGAGGCGCTGGTCCGGCGATAACCCGCACGCGCATTCGTGTTCACGAATCTCGCCCGTTGTTCATTGCGCGTATCGGTCCTGCCGGCATGTTGGCGGTGTGGAGCCGAACCCTTACGCCCGTGACCGCAACGCCGGCCCGAACCCGCGGGCAACCGCCCCCCGGCGTGCCCTGCTGGCGGCTGCCGTGGCGCTGCCGCTCGCGCTCCAGGCCGTCGGTGCCTGGATCGCCTGGACCGCGACCTGGGAGGAAGCCGGCGCCGAGGTGGCCCGCACCGCCGACGCGGCGGCGGAATACGCGCGCGCGGCGCTGGATACCCATCGGCTCCGCGGCCAGCAGGTGGCGCTGCTGCTGGATGGCCTGGATGATGCCTCGATCCGGGCCCGTGCAGCGGAACTGCACGACCGCGCCCGCCAGGTGCTGGAACTGCAGCGCTACGGCATCGCCTTCACCGTCTATGTCATCGACCGCAACGGCGACATCCTGCTGACCACGGACACGCCGGATCCGGCGCCGGTCAACCTCTCCGACCGCGGCTATTTCACTGCCATGCGCGCCGCCGAGGGCGCCCCGGTCCTGATCGGGGAGGTGTCGCGCGGCCGCGCCAATGGGCGCGACTTCTTCCCGGTCACGCTGCGCCGGGACGGCGCGGCGAACGGCCTGCCGCCGGGGGCATTCGACGGCCTGATCAACATCTCCGTCACGCCGGACCTCATGGCGGCCGGGCTGCGGCGCCTGCGCGGCACGTCGGAGGACGTGCTCTCCGTCGTGCGGCAGGATGGCACCTTGCTGGCGCGGACGCTGGAACTGCCCGCCCCGCCGCCCTGGCCGCGCCACACCACGGATGCCACCCAGGCCGAGATGGCGGCCAACCCGCCGCGGATCGAGGCGCTGGAGACATCCTTCCTCGATGGCGTGCCGCGCCTCGTCGTCTATCGGCGCGTGCAGGGCTGGCCCGTCTATGCCGCCGCGGCCCGCGACCGCGCGGTGATCATCGACCGGTGGCTGGCGCGGGTCGCCTGGCTGCTCGGCATCGGCCTGCCCGCGACGCTGGCCCTCGGCCTGCTGGCCTGGCGGGTCGGCCGCGCCGACCGGGCGGCGGAGGCCGCGCGCGCCAGCCTGGAAGACCGCGTGGCCGAGCGCACCGCCGAACTCGCCCATCGCACCGCACAGCTGTCCGGCAGCGAGGCGCGGCTGCGGGTGGCCCTGGAAGCGGCGGACCTCGGCACCTGGGAAGTCGATCTCCGCACGCGACTCGTCCAGCGATCGCCCCGCACCCTGGCGATCTTCGGCGCGCCCGCGGAGGAGACGGTGGGCGCCTATCCCGGCTGGTGGAACCGCGTCCACGCGGAGGACGGGCCCGTCGCGGCCCAGGCTTTCGAGCGCATGGCGGAGGGCAGTGCCGAGCTCTATGCCGCCGAATACCGCTTCCATCACCCGGACGGGCGCGTGGTCTGGGTGGAGGCGCGCGCCCGGGTGGTGGAGCACGACGCGACGGGCCGGCCGCTGCGCGCCGCCGGCACCGTGCAGGACATCACCGCGCGGCGGGAGGCGGAGGAGCGTCGCGCGCTGTTGGCGCGGGAAGTGGACCACAGGGCCAAGAACGCGCTGGCCGTCGTGCAGGCCGCGCTGCGGCTGACGCCGCGCACCAGCCTTGAAAGCTACGCCGCCGCGGTGGAAGGACGCGTCGCCGCGCTGGCGCGAGCGCATACCCTGCTGGCGGAGCAGCGCTGGGCCGGCGCCTCCCTCCGCGCGCTGCTGACGGGCGAACTGGCGGCCTTCACGCTGCGCAACGAGGGTCGGTCCACCGTGACGCTGGAAGGCCCCGAACTCCGCATCGCGCCCTCCGCCGCGCAGAGCCTGTCGCTCGCCTTCCATGAGTTGACGACCAATGCCGTGAAATACGGCGCGCTGGCGCGGGCGCAGGGCCACCTTGCCATCACCTGGGCCATCCGCCCCGCCACCGGCGACCTGGTGCTGCGCTGGGAGGAAAGCGGCGGGCCGCCGGTGCCAGGCGCCCCATCCCGCCGCGGCTTCGGCAGCCGCCTCGTCGCCGCCACCATCCGGGACCAGCTGGGCGGCATCCTGTTGCAGCATTGGGAAGCCACGGGGCTGGTCGTGGAGATGCAGGTCTCCCTGCCCCGCATCGCCCTGCCCGAGGCGCCGGCGGACGCCGATCCCCTTCCCGTCGTCTGACGATCAGCGCCGCAGCACGCTGTAGGCCGTGAGGCCCGAAAGCCCCGCGGCGCCGATCAGCAGGCCCATCGCCAGGCCACCGCCGCCGATGGCGCCCATCAGCGCGCCGATCAGCGCCCCGATGCCGAACTGGATGGTGCCCATCAGCGCGGAGGCACTGCCGGCGACGCGGCCCATGGGCTGCATGGCCAGCGCACCCGCCAGCGGCAGCGTCGCGCCCAGCAGGCCGAGATAGAGGAACAGCGCCGCCAGCAGCGGCACCAGCAGCCCGGACAGCACGGCCACCAGCGCCAGCACCCCGGCCGTCGCCTGCGCCACCAGCACGCGCGGCAGCAGCCAGGAGGGCGCGTGGCGCCGCACCAGCCGCGCCGTGACCTGGCTGGCCGCGATCAGCGCCAGCGCATTGGACCCGAAGGCCATGCCGTATTGCGTCGGCGTCAGGCCATGGACGTTCATCAGCACGATCGGCGAGCCCGCGAGATAGGCGAAGAGCCCGGCCATCGGCACCGAACTCGCCAGCGCGGGCGCCAGGAAGCGACGGTCCCGCAGGATGGAGAGGTAGGTCGCCAGCACCTCCAGCGGTCCGTCCCGGCGCCGCTGCTCCGGCGCCAGGCTTTCCGGCAGCGTCGCCGCCAGCACCGCCAGCGCCACCACGCCGTAGATGGCGAGGAACCAGAAGATGCTGCGCCAGCCGAACCCCACCAGCATCCAGCCGCCGAACATCGGCGCCAGGATCGGGGCCGCGCCCATGGCCAGCATCAGCAGCGACATCATGCGCACCGCGCCGCGTTCGTCGCAGAGGTCCCGCACCACGGCGCGGGAGACGACGGTGCCGACGCAGCCGCCCAGGGCCTGCAACAGCCGCAGCCAGGCGAGCGACTCCGCCGAGCGCGCGAGCGCGCAGCCGATGGAGGCCAGGATGAACAGCACCAGCCCCACCATCATCGGCACGCGCCGCCCGATGCGATCCGCCAGCGGGCCATAGGCAAGCTGCCCCAGCGCCATGCCGAGCAGGAAGGTCGCCAGCGTGCGCTGCACCTCGGCCGCGCTGGCGCCGAGATCGGCCCCCATCGCCGGGAAGGCCGGCAGGTACATGTCCACGCCCAGCGGACCCAAGGCCGTGAGCGCCCCGAGCAGGATCGCCAGGCGCCTGTAGTGCTCCGGCATGCGCGATCATCTCCATGCTGCAACGCAGCATGGCTAGACCCGCCGCACCATTCGCGTCCAGCGTGAAGCCATGCGTGATGCGCGGGTGAACCACGCGGTTACCGCGCGAGGTTGCGCAGATCGTCGGGCCGTGTGTAGCTTCGTCCGGCGCAGCCCCGGCAAGTGAGGCGCGCGGGGGGCAGCGGATGGCGACAGTATCGGTGCGGCAGGCGAAGAAGGTCTTCGGCAGCACCAAGATCCTTCACGGTGTGGACGTCGAGATCGCGGATGGCGAATTCGTCGTGCTGGTCGGGCCTTCGGGCTGCGGCAAGTCCACGCTGCTGCGCATGATCGCGGGGCTCGAGAACATCTCGGGCGGGGAGATCGCCATCGGCGGCCGCGTCGTGAACAACGTGCCGCCGAAGGACCGGGACATCGCCATGGTGTTCCAGAACTACGCGCTCTACCCGCACATGACGGTGCGGGAGAACATGGCCTTCTCCATGAAGCTGGCGAAGGCGCCGGCCGACGTCATGGAGGAGGAGGTGAAGCGCGCGGCCAAGATCCTCGGCCTCGATGCGCTGCTCGACCGTTATCCGCGGCAGCTCTCCGGCGGGCAGCGGCAGCGCGTCGCGATGGGGCGCGCCATCGTGCGCCACCCGCAGGTCTTCCTGTTCGACGAGCCGCTGTCCAACCTCGACGCCAAGCTGCGCGTGCAGATGCGGTCCGAGATCAAGGAACTGCAGCAGCGCCTGGCGACGACGACGATCTACGTCACGCATGACCAGATCGAGGCCATGACCATGGCCGATCAGATCGTCGTGATGAATGGCGGCCGGATCGAGCAGGCCGGCGCGCCGCTCGCGCTGTATGACAGGCCCGCCAACCTCTTCGTCGCGGGCTTCATCGGCAGCCCGGCGATGAATCTGCTGCCGGGCCGCGTCGCCGATGGCGGCTTCCGCACCGATGGCGGCGCGCTGCTGCCCCTGCCGCCCGGCGCGAACGCGCAGGCCGCGACCTACGGCATCCGGCCGGAACACCTGATGCTGGCCGATGACGGCGTCGAGGGCACCATCGTGCTGGTCGAGCCCACGGGTTCCGAGACGCAGGTCACGCTGCGGATCGGCGAGACGCAGATCATCGGCGCCTTCCGCGAAAGGGTGCAGGGCCGGCCTGGTGACCTGCTGCGCGTCGCGCCCGACCTCTCGCTCGTGCATCTCTTCGGTCCGGACGGCAACCGCCTGCCCTGACCCTGCCTGCCTGCCCAACGACAACAAGGAGGAATCACGACAAGATGGCCAACCTGATCACCCGCCGCGAGACCATCGCGGCCGCCGGCGCCGTCGCTGCCGCCGCCACGGGCGGCGCCGCCCAGGCGCAGATCGCGACCCAGCCCGCCACCGCGCCCAATTTGCCGATCGAGCGCGGCGCCACGCTCCGCATGCTGCGCCCCGTGCGCTTCGTGCAGCCGGATGAGGATGTCTGGCGCGCCAATTGCCAGCGCTTCGCGCAGGCCAATGGCATCGAGGTCCGCGTGGACTTCGTGGGGTGGGAGGACATCACCCAGCAGACCGCCGTCACGGCCAACACCGGCGCCGGCCCCGACATCATCGTGGGCTTCGATGCCGGGCCGCACCTCTTCGCGGAAAAGATCCACGACCTGACGGATGTCGCGACCTATCTCGGCCAGAAATATGGCGGCTGGCGGCCGCTCGCGAATGCCTATGGGCGCCGCGGCGATCGCTGGATCAGCCTGCCCTTCGGCGCCTCCGGCGGCCCCGCCATCTGGCGCACCTCCACGCTCCGGGAAGCGGGATTCGAGAGCGTGCCGGACGACCACGCCGGCTTCCTGCGGCTCTGCCAGGCGCTGAAGCGCATCAACAAGCCCGCCGGCTTCGCGCTGGGCAATGCGGTCGGCGACGGCAACGCCTTCGCGAACTGGCTGGTCTGGTCCTTCGGGGGCTCCCTGACGGATGAACAGGGTGCGGTCAGCATCAACAGCCCGCAGACCGTGGCGGCGCTGAACTACCTCCGCGAACTCTACCAGACCTTCGTGCCGGGCACGCTCGCCTGGGGCGACATCAGCAACAACCGCGCCTATGCCGCGGGCGAGTGCCACCTGACGCAGAACGGCGTCTCGCTCTACTTCTCCATGCTCAACGACCCGGCGCTGCGGCACATCGCGGAAGACACGCAGATGACGCCGATGCCGAAGGGCACGTTGAACGCGGTGCCGAATGCGGGGCTGACGCTGAACGCCATGGTGTTCCGCCACAGCCGCTTCCCGAACGCCGCCAAGGCGCTGCTGACCTTCCTGATGGAGACGGAGCAGTACGACCCCTGGCTGCAGGCCAATATCGGCTACTGGTCGCAGCCGCTGAACGCCTATGCCGCCAGCGCCACCTGGACGAAGGACCCGAAGATCTCGGTGTTCCGCGACACCATGAACAACCCGTTCTGGAACGGCTACAAGGGCCCGATCGTGGAGGGTTCGGTCGCCGCCACGGCGGACTACGTCATGGTGCAGATGTGCGCCGCCGTCGCCTCCGGCCAGGCCACGCCGCAGGCTGCCGCGGCCGAGGCCGAGCGCCGCGCCCAGCGCTACTTCCGCCGCCGCTAAGCAACGGGGCCGGCCTCGCGGCCGGCCCCTCCCGCCGGGAGGGACCATGTCCGCCACCACCGCGCCTGTCTGGACCAAGACGCGCCAGCAACCCGGCGCACTCGCCCGGCTGTTCGACAACAAGGCCTTCCTGATCATCGTCTGCCTGGCCCCCGCGGTCGGGCTGCTGATGACCTTCCTGACCTATCCGCTGGGCCTCGGCATCTGGCTGGCCTTCACGGATACGACGATCGGCCGGCCCGGCATCTGGGTCGGCATCGAGAATTTCGAATTCCTGATGGAAGACCCGATCTTCCTGAATTCGGTCTTCTACAGCGTCTTCTACACGGCGGTGGCGACCTTCGGGAAATTCGGCCTCGGCCTCTGGCTCGCGCTGCTGCTGAACCAGCACCTGCCGATGAAGTCGCTTCTCAGGGCCATCATTCTTCTGCCCTGGATCGTGCCGACGGTGCTCTCCGCCATCGCCTTCTGGTGGATCTACGACCCGCAGTTCAGCATCATCTCCTACCTCTCGATGAAGATGGGGCTGACCGAGGGGCCGATCGACTTCATCAACACCGCCTGGCCCGCCCGCTGGTCGCTGATCTTCGCCAATATCTGGCGCGGCATCCCCTTCGTCGCGATCTCCCTGCTGGCGGGGCTGCAGACCATCTCGCCCTCCCTCTACGAGGCCGCGCTGCTGGATGGCGCGACGCCCTGGCAGCGCTTCCGGCACATCACCTTCCCCATGCTGATGCCGATCCTGGCCATCGTCATGACCTTCAGCATCATCTTCACCTTCACGGACTTCCAGCTGGTCTATGCCATCACGCGCGGCGGGCCGGTGAATTCCACGCACCTCATGGCCACGCTCGCCTTCCAGCGCGGCATCCCGGGCGGGCAGCTCGGCGAGGGTGCGGCCATCGCGGTGGCCATGATCCCCTTCCTCGTCTTCGCGACGCTGTTCAGCTACTTCGGCCTCGCCCGGCGCAAGTGGCAGCAGGGAGAGTCCAATGACTGACGCCGCTGCCGCCCCGCAGTCCAACACCGCCACCGCAGCGCCGGAGATGCTGAGCTGGGACAGCAAGTCCCGGCGGGTGGTGATGCTCTATGTCCCGCTGGCCTGCTTCCTGCTGATCCTGCTGTTTCCGTTCTACTGGATGACGGTGACGGCCTTCAAACCGAATGCCGAGCTCTACGACTACGCCACGCACAACCCCTTCTGGATCACCTCGCCGACGCTCGACCACATCCGGCACCTGCTGTTCAACACCAGCTATCCGCACTGGCTGTGGACGACGATGCTGGTTTCCATCGCGGCGACCTTCCTGTCGCTGCTCTCCAGCACGCTGGCGGCCTATGCCATCCAGCGGCTGCGCTTCCGCGGCAGCCAGTATGTCGGGCTCGCCATCTACCTCGCCTATCTCGTGCCGCCTTCCATCCTGTTCATCCCGCTGGCGACGATGGTGGTGCGGCTCGGCCTCTTCGACACGCCCTTCGCGCTGATCCTGACCTATCCGACCTTCCTGGTGCCCTTCTGCACCTGGCTGCTGATCGGCTACTTCAAGTCGATCCCCTATGAGCTGGAGGAATGCGCGCTGATCGACGGCGCGTCGCGCCTGCAGATCCTGCGCCAGATCACCCTGCCGCTGGCGATCCCGGGCCTGATCTCCGCTGGCATCTTCAGCTTCACGCTCTCCTGGAACGAGTTCATCTATGCCCTGGCCTTCATCCAGAGCAGCGAGAACAAGACCGTCCCCGTCGCGATCCTGACGGAGCTGGTGACGGGCGACGTGTACCAGTGGGGAGCGCTGATGGCGGGTTCGCTGCTGGGGTCGTTGCCGGTCGCGATCTTCTACAGCTTCTTCGTGGACTACTACGTCAGCAGCCTGACGGGTGCGGTGAAGGAATAGCGCCACGGAACCCCGGCGCGGCGATGGCGCTTGTCATCGCCGAAGCCGGAGTTTTCGCCAGTGCCCCTCACCGCCATCGCCCTCAACTGCACGCTGAAATCCGATGCCAGCGAAACGTCATCCACCGACACCATGATCGCCGTGCTCGCCAAGGCCTTCGGTGAGCACGACGTGACGCTGACGGAAACGGTCCGCGTCGCCGCCCTCAACATCAAGCCCGGCGTCCTGTCCGATGAAGGCGAGGGCGATGAGTGGCCCGCGCTCCGCGCGAAGATCCTGCGCCACGACATCCTGATCCTCGGCACGCCCATCTGGCTCGGCCAACCGAGCAGCGTGGCCAAGCGCGTGCTCGAACGCATGGACGCCTTCCTGGACGAGACGGACGACCAGGGCCGCATGCCCAGCACCGGCAAGGTCGCGGTCTGCGCCATCGTGGGCAACGAGGACGGCGCCCATGCCTCCTCCGCGCTGATGTTCCAGGCCTTGAACGATGTCGGCTGGACCATCCCGCCCGGTGCAGCCTGCTACTGGGTCGGCGAGGCGATGGGCGACAAGGAATTCAAGGACCTCAAGAAGACGCCCGACGTCGTGCAGGAGACGGCCGCCATGCTCGCCAGCAACGCCGCCCATCTGGCGGCGCTGCTCCAGCAGAAGCCCTTCCCCGGCGTCGAGGAATAGCTACAGCTTGCGCTCGAGCGTCGCGATCAGGCTGCGGTTGTGCCGTGGCGTGATCCAGACCTCGTTCAGCACGACATGCGGCGGAAGGCAGGCGATGTAGCGGATCAGGTCGCCGACATCGGCGCTCTGCACCATCTTCGCCCGGTCTTCCGCGCTGACGGGGTTGGGCCGCTTGTCGAGGATCGGCGTCGCGACCTCCCCCGGCAGCACCACCGAACTGCGGATGCCGTTGACGCATTCCTCGGCATTGATCGAATGGCTCATCGCCACCACCGCATGCTTGGCGGCGGTGTAGCCGGGCCCCGACATCGGCGAGACGAGCCGCCCGGCCATCGAGGCGGTGTGGATCAGCACGCCATCCCGCTGCTCCCGCATCAGCGGCAGCGCCACCGTCACCGCGTAGAAGGCGCTGTTGAGGTTGCCGCGAATCAGCTCATCCGCGCCTTCCATGGACAGCACGCCCCAGCGCCGCGGCGTGATGTTCAGCCCGGCATTGTTCACCAGCACATCCAGCCGACCGAAGCGCGACTTGAGAAAGTCGCCGATCGCGGCGACCTGTGCGGCGACCATCATGTCGGCGGCCTGCACATGCGCCTCTCCGCCCTTGTCCCGGATGCGGGCGGCGACATCCTCGAGCGGCGCCTGGCGGCGGCCGGTCAGCACCAGCGTGGCGCCTTCCTCGGCCAGCGCCAGCGCGGCGGCCTCCCCGATCCCGCTGCCCGCGCCCGTGACCCAGGCGATCTTTCCCGTCAGGCGTGCCATGGCGCCCTCCCTCCCCTGCATTGCTGATACGCGAAGCCTACCAGCCCCCACGCGCTTGTCGCCCCCTGCCCCCCATGCAACCGTCAGCGCATCCGAATTGGGGGAACGAGACGCCATGCCGAAGATCCTGACGCCCGCCATCGCCGCCGCCGGCGGCTATGCGCTGGAGATGGAGGCGCTGGAGCGCCTGGGCGCCGAGATCGTGGAATGCGCGCCGAACGAGGCCGCCTTCATCGCCGCCGCCGGCGATGCGGATGCGATCTACATGAAGGGCATGAAGCTGACGGCGGCGATGATCGATGCGGCGCCGAAGGCCAAGGTCATCACCTGCGCCTCCGTCGGCGTGGACTACATCGATGTCGTCCACGCCACGGCGAAGGGCATCCCCGTGACGAACTGCCCGGACACCTTCATCGAGGAGGTGGCCGACCACGCGATGATGCTGCTGCTGGCCACGCATCGCCGCTGCATCGAGCAGGACCGCATGGTGCGGGAAGGCCGCTGGGGCGAAGGGCGGCCGCAGCTCAACAGCGTGCCACGGCTGATGGGCCAGACGCTGGGCTTCGTCGCCTTCGGCCGGGTCGCGCGCCTGGTCGCCCTCCGCGCCAAGGCCTTCGGCCTTCGCCTCATGGCCTATGACCCCTTCGTGGATGAGCTGACCATGTCGGCCCTCGGCGTCCTGCCGGCCAGCCTGGACGAGGTCCTGTCCCAGTCCGACTTCATCTCCATGCATGCGCCCGCCACGCCGGATACGGGGAAGATGCTGACGGCGAAGCACTTCGCGAAGATGAAGCCCACCGCCATCTTCATCAACACCGGCCGCGGCCCGACGGTGGACGAGGCCGCGCTGATCGAGGCGTTGCAATCGAAGCGGATCGCGGGCGCCGGGCTCGACGTGCTGGAACAGGAACCGCCCAGCCCCGACAACCCCCTGCTGAAGATGCCGCACATCATCCTCAGCCCGCACAATGCCAGCGCCTCCGCCCGCTTCGACCAGGCGCGCAAGCGTCGCGCGGGGCAGGAGATGGCGCTGGTCCTCTCCGGCCGCTGGCCGATGTCCTGCGTCAATCCGACGACGCTGCCGGAATCGGGGCTGCGCCGCTGGCAGCCCTATGCCATGGAGCGCGGCCCCAACAGCTGAAGCCGCACCGCGTGCCTGAACTTTTCCTGCCCATCCGAGACGAGGCGGCGTTCCAGTCCTGGCGGGACAGGGCCCCGCCAGGCCTTGCCGAGGCGGTGCGCGTCAAGGTCGCGCAGGCCGGCTTCGTCGATCCGCTCAGCGATGCGGGGCAGCACGCGGCCGACCCGTCGCTCCGCGGCGCGGCCCAGCGTGCCCTCCAGCTCGCGCTTCGCGTCGCGCTGCGGCGCCAGGGCTGGGCTCATCGGCAGGACCTCCGCATCATCGCGCGGCACGATCCTGCGCCCTCCCTGCACCGCCTTGGCCTGCTGGAGTCGCATGCGGCGCTTCATGCGGCGGGCCGTGCCGATGTGCTGATCGGCGATGCCGGCGGGTGGGAGAAGGCGCTGCCGGCCGTGAGGCCGGGAGGCATCGTGGTGGCGCCGCTGGGCGCGGCCATCGGCCCGGATGGCTGGACGCGGTTGGCACGGCTGCGCGCCGCGGGCTTCGCGGATGCCGCCGTGGTCCTCATCGCCTCCGGTCGCCATGCCATCGCGGGGGACGCCGATGGCGCCGTGCCCGTGCTGGTCGGCACGCTGGGGACGGCGGGGGCGCCTCTGCCCTGGATGGAAGCGCCGGACGGTCTTCCCGGGCGCTTCGTTGCCCTCCTCGCCCTGCCGCGCTCCGGCACCACGCTGCTGACGGCGATGTTCCAGGTGCATTCCCAGGTCGATGCGGTGTTCGAGCCCTGGAACGGCAAGGTGCTGGACGGCGCGGAGGAGGCAAGCCTGCCGGTCCTGCTGCGCCAGGCCGGCATCGCGCCCGACCCCGGGCGCAGCCTCTTCGTGAAGGAGACGGCGGCCCATCTCGAATACCTGGCCTTCTTCCGCCGGATGATCGACGGCTCCGCGCTGCCGCTGGACCGCGCCGTGCTGATGCTGCTGCGCAAGCCGGCCCACACCTTCCTGTCGGAGGTCGAGCGCCGCGGCCAGTGGTGGGGCGACCAGGTGCCGCTGGATGCGCGGCAATTCGGCCTGTGGTGCGACAAGTACCGCCAGGCCGTGGCCGGCATGCTGCGGACGCTGCGCGACCATGATGGCGCGGCGCTGGCGTTCGAGGCGCTGGCCGCGGACCCCGCCGCCCTGCTGCCGCGCATCGCCGCCTTCACCGGCCTGCCGATGGAACCGACGCAGTTGCGCTACGAACAGCATCTCGACCGCAGCCAGGTCCGCGGCGACCTGAATGTCGGCGAGAGGCCCGCGCCCATCTCCGATGACAGCGTGCGGCGGCGCGCGCAATCGGAGCACCTGGTGGCGCGCTTCGCGGCGGAAGGCCCGCACGCCGCCTGGTTTGCCGCCTTCACCGCCCTGCACGCCGCGGTCGCTGAGGCAGGCATCATCCGCGCCCGCGCGCTGCCCGCCGCGCTGCTCGATCCCCTGGGCTGAGGATCGCCTCGCCCCTTGCGGCGCCCGGCCCTGCTGCCGCATTGATGCCGCTGGCGCCATGTTGGGCGCGCCTGCCAGGAGACAGCCCGATGCGGCGCCTTCCGTTCCACCAAGCCGCATGCCGATGAGCAACGGCACCCTCGCCCTGCTGCGCGGCCTTCCGCCCGCACCGGCGGAGACGCCGCCCCGCCCCGCGCACCCGCATGGCGCGGTGGAGGGCTGGACGGAGACGCATGTGCATGGCTGGGCGATGGACCCCGCCCGCCCGCATGAACCGGTCTCGGTCGAGCTCTGGGACGGGGAGCAGCTGATCCTTCGCACCCCCGCCGATATCTGGCGCCCCGACGTCGCGGCCCCCAACGGCAATCCCGGCCTGCTCTGCGGCTTCAACATCGCCATGCCGCAGCACCTGCTGAACGCGCCGCGGCACGTGCTGCACATCCGCATCGCCGGCCGGGGCGAGGACCTGTCCAACTCCCCCCTGGTGCTGGACAACCCGAAGCCCCCGCTGGCGTGGGAGGACCTCGCCGCGCTGCTGCCGGTGCTGGAGGCGCGCGGCGCCAAGGCGACCACGGCAGCGGAGATGCGCGACCTGATCGGGCCCGTGATGGGCACGCTTGGCGCCCTGCTCCCGCGCTTCACGGAACTGGCGGAACGCGCCGGCGAGGATCGGACCCAGGCGACGATCGACCTCGCCTTCTCCTATTCCGACCGGCTCGGCACCATCCTGCAGGATTTCAGCGCGCGCTATCCGCGCCTGGCCTTCCCCGACGCGGCCGATCCCGAGGTCAGCGTCATCATCCCCGTGCATGGCAAGTTCGCCTACACCTACCAGTGCCTGGCCAGCATCCTGCAGGCGCTGCCGCGCACGAGCTTCGAGGTGGTGGTGGTGGACGACGCCTCCCCGGACGAGACGCTGTTCCTGCCCGCCATCGTCAGCGGCGCGGTGCTCTATCTTCGCAACCCCCGCAATGGCGGCTTCATCGCGGCCTGCAACGCCGGCGCGGCCGCCGCGCGCGGGCGGTACCTGCTGTTCCTCAACAACGACACGGAGGTGAAGGAGGGCTGGCTCGATGCGCTGCGCGACACCTTCACGGAGGTGCCGGACGCAGGACTCGTCGGCTCCAAGCTGATCTTCCCCGATGGCAGCGTGCAGGAAGCGGGCGGCATCGTCTGGCGCCTCGGCGATGGCTGGAACTACGGCCGCGGCTGCCAGCCGGACGATCCGCGCATCGCCTACCTGCGGGACGTGGACTACGTCTCCGGCGCCTCCATCATGGTGGCGCGCCCGGTCTTCGAGGATCTGGGCGGCTTCGATACCCACTACAGCCCCGCCTATTACGAGGACACCGACCTCGCCTTCCGCATCCGCAAGCGCGGGCTGCGCGTGCTCTACCAGCCGCTGTCGGCGCTGGTGCACCATGAAGGCATCACCAGCGGCACCGATGTGAAGGGCAGCGGCGCCAAGCGCTACCAGCTGCTGAACGGCCGCAAGTTCTTCGACCGCTGGCGCGACGTGCTGGCAAGCCATCGCCTGAATGGCGAGGCGCCGGAGCTGGAGAAGGAGCGTGGCGTCACGCGCCGCATCCTCTTCATCGATGAGACAACGCCGACGCCGCAGGAGGATGCGGGATCGGTCGCGGCGCTGGCCCATATGCGGGCGATGCAGGCGCTGGGCGCCAAGATCACCTTCGTGCCGGCCGACAACATGGCGCATCTCGGCGACATCACCCGCGCGCTGCAGGGCATCGGCATCGAATGCCTGCACCACCCCTGGTACTGGTCGGTGGAGGAAGTGATCCGCAAGCGCGGCGCGGAGTTCGACGCCGTCTTCCTCCATCGCTTCGTCAACGCCTTCAAATACGCAGGCGTCATCCGGAGCGCGATGCCGAAGGCGAGAATCATCTATTCGGTGGCCGACCTGCACCATCTGCGGCTGGAACGCGAAGCCGCCGTCACCGGCGACCCCGCCATCGCGAAGGAGGCCGCCACGGTGAAGGCGCGGGAGGTCACGGCGCTGGCCATGGCCGACCAGGTCATCGTCCATTCCGCGCATGAGGCCGCCTACCTCGCCGGCGCGGTGCCGGAGGAGAGGCTGAACGTCATCCCCTGGACGGTGAAGGCGCGTCCCGGCCCCTCCGCCTTCGCGGCGCGCAGCGGCATCACCTTCCTCGGCGGCTACCGCCACACGCCGAATGTCGATGCCGTGACCTTCTTCGTGGAGCAGGTGATGCCGCATCTGCGAGCGCTGGTGCCCGGCATCGTCTTCCGCATCGCCGGGTCGCACATGCCGGACCGCTTCCATGCGCTGGCCGCGCCGGACGTGCTGCTGGAGGGGTTCGTCCCGGACCTCGACGCCTATCTGGATCGCCAGCGCGTGATGGTGGCGCCGCTGCGCTATGGCGCGGGGGTGAAGGGCAAGGTGCTGGAAAGCCTCGCGCATGGCCTGCCCTGCGTCGCCACCACCATGGCGGCGGAGGGCATGGGCCTGACCCATGCGCAGGACATCGCCCTGGCCGACGACCCCCGTGCGATCGCGGAGGCGATCGCCTGGCTCTATCAGGACGAGGCCGCCTGGCAGCGCCTGCGGGCTCAGGGCTTGGCATTCGTGGAACGGTTCTGCGGGGAGGCCGTGATCAACGGCAAGTTCAGGACGATGTTCGACCGGATGGGCTGACCCCCGCCGCCGCCCGCCCCGGTTCCCCCGGGGCGCCGGCTGTGCCAGTTTCCCTCCCCGCCAGACCACCCGTTCCGCGCCCCGCATACGGGGCCGCCGAGGAGACGCGCATGTACGCCGACGTTCAGCTGTTCATCGATGGCAAGTGGCGCAACGCCGCTGGCAACCGCTCCATCCCCGTGATCAACCCGGCGACCGAGGAAGTCCTCGCCACCGTCGCACACGCGTCGAAGGACGACCTCGACGAGGCCCTCGCCGCCGCCGACAAGGGTTTCCAGCAGTGGAAGAAGGTCTCGGCCTATGACCGCTCCAAGCTGATGCGGAAGGCCGCGGACATCTTCCGTTCGCGCGCCGATGAGGTCGCGAAGCTGATGACGCTGGAGCAGGGCAAGCCGCTGGCCGAGGCGAAGATGGAGGCGCTGGCCGCCGCCGACATCATCGACTGGTTCGCCGAGGAATCGCGCCGCGCCTATGGCCGCGTCATCCCCGCCCGCGGCGAGGGCATCTACCAGCTGGTGGTGAAGGAGCCCGTCGGCCCCGTCGCCGCCTTCACGCCCTGGAACTTCCCGATCAACCAGGTGGTGCGCAAGCTCTCCGCTGCGCTGGCCACGGGCTGCTCCATCATCGTCAAGGCGCCGGAGGAGACGCCCGCCGCCCCCGCCGCGCTGATCCGTGCCTTCGCCGATGCGGGCCTGCCCGCCGGCGTTGCCAACCTGGTCTTCGGCGTGCCGGCCGAGATCAGCGAATACCTCATCCCGCACCCCGTCATCCGCAAGGTGACCTTCACGGGCTCCACCCCCATCGGCAAGCACCTGGCGGCGCTGGCCGGCGCCCACATGAAGCGCGTGACGATGGAGCTTGGCGGCCATGCGCCGGCGATCGTCTTCGACGATGCGGACCTCGACCTCGCCGTGAAGACGCTGGCCGGCGCCAAGTTCCGCAATGCGGGCCAGGTCTGCGTCTCGCCGACGCGCTTCCTGGTGCAGGAGAAGCTCTACGCCCCCTTCGTGGAGAAGTTCACCGCCGCCGCGGCCTCGCTGAAGGTCGGCAACGGCATGGACAGCGACACGCAGATGGGCCCGCTGGCGCATGACCGCCGCGTCCCCTGGGTGGAGGGCCTGGTCGCCGATGCGCGCCAGCGCGGCGCGGAGGTGCACACGGGCGGCGAGCGGATCGGCAACAAGGGCTATTTCTACCAGCCCACCGTCATCACCGGCGTCGGCAAGGATGCGCGGATGATGAACGAGGAGCCCTTCGGCCCGCTCGCCATGATCGCGCCCTTCAGCGACCTGGATGAGGTGGTGGAGGAAGCCAACCGCCTGCCCTTCGGCTTGGCCTCCTACGCCTTCACGCGCAGCGCCAAGACGGCGAACGCCATCGCGGCGCGCGTCGAGAGCGGCATGATGACCATCAACCACCTCGGCCTCGCGCTGCCGGAAGTGCCCTTCGGCGGCATGAAGGATAGCGGCTATGGCAGCGAGGGTGGCTCCGAGGCCATCGAGGCCTATCTGAACACGAAGTTCGTGTCCCAGGCCGGGCTGTAACACCACGAAGCCCTCTCCCCCCAACGGGGGGAGAGGGTTGGGTGAGGGGCCCCTACCCCACTACCGCCAGCGACAGCGGCATCAGGTCCTCCACCGTCGCGCCCTGCGGATCGCGCCCCGGCACCAGCGCCGCCAGCCGCGCCTGTTCCCGCGCCACATCGGCCGAGGCCTGCGCACGGTCGATGGTCAGCACCACCCCATCCGCCACGCGCTGCACGCCATCCACGAAGACATCGCGCACCGGCCGCTCGCCCGCTACGTGGATCAGGTTGCGCAGCGGGTCCCGCGCCGGCTGCATGGCGGGATGGTCGAGCGTCGCGATGACGATGTCGGCCTTCGCGCCGACCGCGAGCCGCCCGATATCGTCCCGCCCCAGCACATCCGCCGCCGCCACCGTCGCCGCATGGAACACCCGCGCCGTGTCGCAGCGATGCATCGGCCCCGCCGCCGCGCGCGCCTGCAATTCGGCCACGCGCATCTCCTCCCAGAGGTTCTGCGGATGCGTGTCCGTGCCCATCGCGATGGCGATGCCGCGTTCCATATAGGCGCCGAGGTCATGCATCATCGACCCGTCGCGCAGGAACACCGTCGGGCAATGCGCGACGGCCGTGCCTGTCTCCGCCAGCAGCCGCAGATCCTCCCGCCGCGGCCAGAGGATCCAGGGATGCGCATCGGTGAAGACGGCGTGGCCCAGGATCGTCGTCGGGCCGAGGAAGCCGAGGCGGTCCAGGTACTCGATCGGGGTGCAGTCGTGCTTCCGCGTCATGCCCGCGAATTCAGCGATGCTCTGCGCGGCATGGGTATGCAGCGGCCGCCCCTTCGCCCGCGCCAGCGCCGCGCCCTGCCTCAGCAGGTCGGGCGTGCAGGTATCGACCTGCGCCGGCGAGACCATGGCGGAAAGCCGCCCGCTCTCATGCGCCTCCGCCTGGTCCATCACCTCCGCCGCTTCGGCCAGCGCGCTGGCGCCGAGGTCCGGCACCCATTCGTACTGCGTCTCCTGCCCCGTCTCCGTGTACCAGTTGGCGGAGCGGAACATCGGCGCGACCACGCCGCGCAGCCCGCTTTCCGCCAGCTGCTCGATCCAGCCGGGATAGGCATGGCTGAGATCGACCGCCGTCGTGACACCGCCCGCCAGCAGCTCCGCGTAGGTGTAGCGGGCGCTGGCGCGGATCGCCTCGGCATCCGGGATGAAGGCCTGGCGGAAGCGGTGGCGGCCGGAATTGAACAGCCGCGGATTGCCGAATTCCTCGACATAGCCGCGGAACAGCGGCGACTGGCCGGGATGGCAATGGATGTTGATCAGCCCTGGCAGCACGATGGCGGCGCTGCCATCGATCTCCCGCGCCGCCGCCCCCTCCCAATGCCCGCCGAGATGCACGATGCGGTCGCCCGCGAAGGCGATATCGGCATCCCGCCGGTACACATGCCGCCCCCCCTCCCAGGCCACCACCCAGGCGGCCCGGCGGATGACGGTGACGGGCATGGTCACCGAATGGCCATCCCGCGCGCGCGGCCGACCGTGTCGTTCCACACCTGCGCGCAGCCGGGATAGGCGCGGTTGCAGCGCGCGGCCCATTCCGAGAGGATCACCTCCTCCGAGATCCGGCGCAGCCGCGTCTTGTCCGCCTCGCTCACCGTCGCCAGCGTCATGCTGAAGGGCTGGTGCGCCTGGCGCAGGCATTCCGGCCGGCCGAGGCTGCAATTCGTCGCATCCTCATTCGTCGTCCGCGCCAGCTCCCAGAGGTCGTTCTCCATGCGGGTGAACTGCGCCATGTAGGCCTCCCGCTGCGCCGGCGTCTGGCGGTTCCACCAGGCCAGGTTCACCAGATGCGCCTGCACCGCGCCGGAGACCGAGAGCGGCAGCAGATGCGTCGTCACCTCCGGCCACTTGCCCGTATTGGCCGAGGTCGGAGAGGTGATGCCGCAGGAGGCGACGCCGCGCTGCAGCGCCGGATAGACCTCGGGGAAGGAGAGCGTGACGGGCGTGGCGCCGAGCCGCTCCAGCAGCTGCGACATGGATGCGGTGAAGGACCGCACGCGCTGGCCGCGCAGATCGTCGAGGGTCCGGATCGGCTGGCTGCAGAAGAAGACCTGCGACCCGAAGGGCCAGATCGCCACGACCTTGGCGCCGAAACGCTGCTGGATGCGGTTGTCGAACACCTCCCGGAACGCATTCACCGCGCCGCGCAGCTCCTCGAGGTCCGTGGAGACGCCGATGAGGTCGATGCCTTCCAGGAAGGGATCATCGCGCGACGCCAGGCCGATCTGCGCGGAGACGACATCGAAGGTGCCCGCGCGCACCAGGCGCAGCGCATCGGCCATGGCGATGCCGAGGCCCTGGAACTCGCTGCGCTCGATGCGCACGTTGAGCCCGCTGGTGATGCGCTCCATCGCCGCGTTCTCGACCGGGAACTGCGTGGAGACCGCCTGGGACTGGCTGAGCCAGCGCACCGGCGCCTGCGCCAGCGCGGTGCCGGCGGAGAGCGTGACGGCAAGGGTCGCGGCAAGAAGGCTGCGGATCGGGTTCATGGGTCCCCCCGGGGATGGATGGCGGCCTCATTACGCGGCGGAGAGCGCGGCCGCGCAAGCCGGTCGCCGCGCCGCATCCAGCCCCGCGACCCCCGGAAACGCCCAGCATTTGATCACGCCGCCGCATTCCGCGCCAGCTTCGCGACCCACGCATGCAGGCTGCATACTGCGGCAACCGCCCCATCCCGGAGTCGCGCCATGCGCCTGCTGGTCGCCAACCCCAATACGACGCCGCAGGTGACGGAGCTCTGCGCCAATGCCGCGCGCGCCGTCGCCTCGCCGGGCACGCAGATCCTGCCGCTGACCGGCCGCTTCGGCGCGCAGATCATCAATTCCCGGGCGGAGAACGCGATCGCCGGCCATGCGATGCTGGAGATGCTGGCCGAGAAGGTGGCGGGCGCCGATGGCGTGCTGCTCGCGGTCTCCTACGACACCGGCCTGCTGGCAGCGCGGGAATTGCTGCCCGTGCCGGTCGTCGGCATGACGGAAGCGGGGATCGCGGCGGCCTGCCTGCTCGGCACGCGCTTCGGCATGGTCACCTTCGGCACGCCCGTCATCTACCAGGAACTCGTGGCGCAGCAGGGGCTGACGGGGAGGCTCGCTGGCATCCGCGCCATCACCGCATCGCCCAAGGATGCCTATGCCGATCCGGCGACGGTGGACGCGAAGGTTGCCGATGCGGCCAGCGCCCTGGTGGCGGAGACGGGCGCGGAGGTGGTGGTGCTCTGCGGTGCCGCCATGGCGGGGATGCCGGCACGCATCCGCGATGCCGTGCCGGTGCCGGTGCTGGATGGCATCGCGGCCGGCGTGGGCCTGCTGGAGATGCTGGTGCGCCTGAAGCCCGCCAAGGCGCGGACGGGCAGCCTCGCGCATCCGGGCCAGCGGCCGACGCAGGGGCTTTCCCCGGCGCTGGCCGCGCTGCTCGCGGCGGGCGCCTGACGATGGCATGGGAAATGCGTGGGGCCAGGCCATGAATGACGGCAATCCCCTGACTCGTGTCCTCGGCCCGCCCGCCCGCCTCCTGGCCCTCGCCGGTGGCTGGTGGCTTCTCTTCCTCTCCTTCGTGACCTGCTTCGAGATCATCGGCCGCAAGCTGCTCGGCTTCTCCCTGCAGGGCATCGACGAGGTCGGCGGCTATACCACCGCCGTCGTCTCCTCCCTCGCCTTCGCCTGGGCGCTGGTGACGAAGTCCCACACCCGCGTGGATTTCCTGCTGGCCCACATGCCGGAATGGCTGCGCGCCTTCCTGAATGCCCTGGCCTATGCGCTGCTGGCGGGCTTCGGCGTCTTTGCCTCGCTGCGGGGATGGGCGGTGCTGGAGGAGACGATCGAGTTCGACGCCCATGCCATTACGCCGCTCGGCACGCCGCTCTGGATTCCGCAATCGCTGTGGCTTGCGGGCATCGTCGTCTTCGCCGCGATCGCGGTGCTGCTGGCGCTGCACGCCGCCTGGCTGCTGGTGACCGACAGGCGGCGCGTCAACCAGCTCTACGGCCCCATGACGCTGGATGAGGAAGTCGCCATCGAAGCCAGCGCCATCGCCAAGCGGCAGGAGGGCACGCCATGATCGGCGTCGGCGAGACCGCGATCGGCTTCTGCCTGCTGGTCGGGCTGCTCTTCCTCGGCCTGCATGTCGCGACCGCGATGTTCGCCATCGCGGCCCTGGGTGCCGTGCTCTATCTGAGCCCGGCGCTGGTCGCCGCGGCGGGGATGCAGTTCTGGGGCGCGATGGAGGATTACGTCCTTCTCTCCATCCCGCTCTACATCCTGCTGGGAGAGATCCTGGTCCGCAGCGGCAGCACGGACCGGCTCTACCAGTCGCTGTCGGACTGGCTGAACCCCCTGCCCGGCGGGCTGCTGCACACCAATGTCGGCGCCAGCGCCATCTTCTCCGCCGTCTCCGGCTCCTCCGTCGCCACGGCGGCGACCATCGCGACGGTGGCGCTGCCCAGCTTCCGGAAGCGCCAATATGACGACCGCATCGTGCTCGGCTCCATCGCCGCCGGCGCCTCGCTCGGCAACCTCATCCCGCCGGGCATCGCGCTGATCGTCTATGGCGCGCTGACCAATACCTCCGTCGGCCAGCTCTACGCGGCGGCCGTGATTCCCGGCATCGTCATGACGCTGCTTTTCATGGCGACGATCATCGTGCTGGCCTGGGCGCGGCCTGACTGGGTGCGGCAGAAGGAGGTGCTGGACCCCTTGATGGTGCGGCTCAAGCGCCTGGTGGACCTGCTGCCGCCGCTGATCATCTTCACCATCATCATGGGCTCCATCTACACGGGCTGGGCGACGGTGACGGAAAGCGCGGCGCTGGCCGTGGTGGCGGCGCTGCCCATCGCGGCGCTCTATGGCCGGCTGAATGTCGCGATGCTGCATGAATGCTTCATCGCCACCGCGCAGCTCACGGCCATGTCCATGCTGGTGCTGGCGGCCGCCTTCTACCTGAACTTCGTGCTGGGGCTGCTGGGCGTGACGCCGGCGCTCGGCAAGTTCGTGGTGGATCTCGGCGCGTCGCGGATCGAGCTGCTGATCGCGCTGGCCGTCTTCTACCTGCTGCTCGGCGTCTTCTTCGAAAGCCTGCCGATGATGGTCGGCACCGTGCCCATCGTCTTCCCCGTGGTGGTCGCCGCCGGCATCGACCCGATCTGGTTCGGCGTCTTCATGGTGCTGATGTGCGAGGTCTCGCTGCTGTCGCCGCCCGTGGGCATGACGCTCTACGTCATCCAGGCCGTGCGGCGGGAAGGCACCATCGCGCAGGTCTTCGCCGGCACCATCCCCTTCTTCGCCGCGATGGTGCTGATGACGGTGCTGCTGATCGCCATCCCCGAGATGGCGCTGTGGCTGCCGCGATTGATGTACGCGCCGTGAAGCTCCCTCCCCCGCGCTTGCGGGGGGTTGGGGCATTGCCACAACGCCGAAGGCTGGTTGGGGTGGGGGTCGCCGCGCCCATCAAACCGCCCGCGACGGGTCCTGATGCACGAAGGCCGCGATATCGGCCCCGCGCGTGATCCAGATATCCACCGCGCGCGCGGCGATATGCGCCAGCGCGCGGTCCAGCTGCCGGCGGCGGAAGGGCTGGCCCATGATGTTGGCATGCAGCGCGAGCCCGAAGACCAGCGGCGTGTCGGCAGCATCCGCGATCATCTGGTCAACCTGGTCGATGATCATGTCGGCGAATTCGGCGGCACTCGCCTGGCGGCCGATGATGGCGACGCTGTCGTTGATCTCCTGGGAATAGGGCATCGCCAGCAGCGGCCCCGCATCCGTCAGCAGCCAGATCGGCTGGTCGTCGCAGCCCCAATCCATGATGTAGCGATAGCCCGCGCGGCGGATCAGCTCCGGCGTCCGCGCCGTCTCCGACAGCCAGGGGCCGAGCCAGCCCTCCGGCGCCACGCCTTCCTCCCGCGCGATGCGCGACGTCGCTTCCGCGATCAGTGTCCGCTCATCCGCTTCGGAGAGGCCCGCCTGGCTTTCCGAATTGGTGCGGCCATGGCAGGCGATCTCGTGGCCCAGCGCGCGGCAGGCCGCGGGGAAATCCGGCGCCTGGTCATAGACCGCGCTGTTCAGCAGCACCGTCAACGGGACGCCGTGCCGTTCGAACTGCCGCAGCAGCCGCCAGGCGCCGACTCGCGTGCCGTATTCGCGCCAGGCATTGTTCAGCACGTCGGGCTGCGTGCCGCCGGGCACCAGATCCTCCACCAGCCCCTCGCCGAAGGCGTATTGCTCGACATTGAGGGCAACATACAGCGCAAGCCCCTTCCCGCCCGGCCAGCGGAAGCGGGGCCGGTCCTCGATGGATCGATGCGCGTAGCGCCCGTGTGTCTTCAGCATGCCGTCACCGCCGCCAGCTTCGGAAAGAGCGGCTTCAGCCGCTCATAGCTCTCGCGCCACAGCGGATAGATCGCGTCATAACGCGCCACCGCCGCCGCATCGGGCTCCACGCGCCCGGCCGGCGTCACGAAGCGCCCGATGGCGTTCCAATCCTCGAAGGCGCCCACGCCGACCCCCGCGACATAGGCCGCGCCGAGGCACGACCCGGGATGCCCATGCAGCAGGTGGACCGGCAGCCCCAGCACATCCGCCGCGATCTGCATCCAGACGCGGCTCGCCGCGCCGCCATCGCTCGCGATCACGCGGGAGGCCTCATGGCCGAGTTCGCGCAGCACCTCGACATGATGGCGGAAGCCGAAGCACACGGCTTCCAGCGCCGCGCGCCAGACATGCGCCATCCCGTGATGCAGGCCGAGGCCGACCAGCGTGCCGCGGGCATGCGGATCGTGCAGCGGCGTCTTCTCGCCGAGGAAATAGGGCAGCAGCAGCAGCCCCGCCGCGCCGGGCGCCACCGCCGTCGCCATCGCATCCAGCTGCGCATGGGTCAGCCCGCCGCCCCATTCCCGCACCACCCAGTTGAGCACGGCGCCGGAGGACGCCATGCAGCCATTCGGCAGGAACAGCCCGGGCACCAGGTGGAAATCGAGGAAGAGGCGCGGATCGGGCCGCGGCGCGGCTGTCGCCAGCAGGATGTCGCCCGCGCCCCCGAATTTCACCAGCAGGTCGCCCGGCCGCGTCACTCCGGCCACGAAGGCGGAGGCCACATGGTCCGCGCAGCCTGCGACCACCGGCGTGCCCTTCGCCAGCCCGGGGATATCGGCGGTGACGCCGCCGATCACCGCATGCCCTGCCCTCAGCGGCGGCAGAACCGCGGGCGTGACGCCACCCAGCGCCACCAGATCCTCCGCGATGGCATCGGTGCCGAGGTCCAGGAACCCCGCCTCCAGCGCCCAATTGCGTTCCAGCGAATCCACGCCGGTCAGGCGCCAGGCGATGTCGTCGTAGCTGCCGCGCATGGTCGCGATGCGGGCGAAGGCCTCGGGCTCATGCTTGCGCAGCCAGCGAAGCTTCGGCGCGATCAACTGCTGGTTCACGCCATTGCCGGTGCGGGCGATGAAGGCGGCCTCATCGACCTCGGCGCGGATCGCCTCGACCTCCGCGCTGGTGCGCCCGTCGCTCTGCTGGATGCTCGGCCGGATCAGCGCCCCCGCCGCATCCCGCAGCACCAGCGCCGGCACCATGCCCGTCACGCCGATGGCATCCACGGGTCCGGGCGATTCCGCCAGCATCGCCGCGATCACCGCGACGGTGTTGTCCCACCACTGGTCGGGGTCTTCTTCCGCCCAGCCCGGCGCGGGGCTGCGCAGATCGACCGGGCGCGATGCCGTCGCCAGCACCTTGCCCCCGCTCTCCACCAGGATGCCGATGGTGGAGGTGGTGCCGATATCGATCCCGATCAGCCGCGCCATCGGTTCAGCGCAACCCGCGCACCCGGTCCATGAACCGCGCAACGCGATCCGGGTCCACCTTGTTCCAGGTATTGCCCTGGTGCTTGAAATGCGTGCCGATCACGCAGCCATCGGCGATGCGCATGATCGCCTCGACATTGTCGATGTTCACGCCGGTATTGGCGAAGACCGGCGTTGCCCCTGCCCCGCGCCGCGCGGCTTCCAGATCCGATCCCTCCACCGCCTGGCCCGTGATGCCGCCGGAGACGCAGATGACATCGGCGAGGGAGGAGAAGATGGCGCTCCTCGCCCGCTGCTCGATGCTGCGCGTGTCCGGCGTGCTGGCGAACTCCGCATTGATGTTGAAGAGCAGCTTGAGATCCTGCCGCCCGAGCTGCGCCCGCAGCCGCAGCGCGCCGGCGCAATCCGGCTCCCACATGCCCATGTCGCTGGCATAGACGCCGGTGAAGACCTCCCGCGCGAAGCGCGCGCCGGTCGCGGCGGCCACCGCCACGGTGCCGACGGGGTCCCAGAGGTAGTTGACGCCGAAGGGCACCGTCAGCGCGGGCTTCGCCGCCGTCACCAGCGCCGTCATCGCCGCCAGGCTCTCGGGCGTTGCCTTCAACAGGTAGGGGCGGTCGCCCTCATTGCCGAACATGATGGCGTCCACGCCGCCCTTCTGCAGCGCGGCGATATCCTCCAGCACATCATCCAGCAGCCCCTGCATGCCGCGCTTCTGGTCATAGAGCGGCGAGCCCGGCAGCGGCCCGAGATGGGCCATGGCAATGACGGTCTTCTTGGTCTCGAACAGGCCGGGAATCATGGATGCTCCATCAGCTCATGAACACGCCGCCATTCACGTCCACGGCCAGGCCGGTCATGAATCGCGCGGAATCGGACAGCAGGAAGACCACGACATCGGCCACATCCTCGGGCTGCTGCAAGCGGCCGAGCGGCGTCAGCGACACGTATTCGGCGCGCACCGCCTCCTCGCTCATGCCGCGCAGCTGCGCTTCCCACACCACCTCCCGCTCCTGCATGGAGGTCGCGACGAAGCCGGGGCAGACGCAGTTCACGCGGATGCCGTTCCCCGCCACTTCCTTCGCGATGGCCTGGGTGAAGCCGGCTACGGCAAACTTGCTCGCGGAGTAATGCGCCAGCAGCGGCGCGCCGACCTTGGCGGCGAGTGACGCGGTGTTGACGATCGCCCCCTTCGTCCCCGCCGCCAGCATGGCACGCACCACCGCCTGGTTCGTCAGGAAGACGCCCTTGGCGTTGACGTCCATGTTGAAGTCCCACTCGGCCTCCGTCAGGTCCACCACGCGCCGCATGGTCGAGACGCCGGCATTCGCCACCGCCGCATCGATCCCGCCCAGCCGCGCCGCGGCCTGCTCCACTGCCGCCGCCGTCGCCGCGGCATCGCGCACATCCAGCGCCAGCCCGAAGGCGCCGCCCCCGGCCTCCGCCGCCACGCGCTGCGCCGCCGCGCCATCGAGGTCCGTGACGCAGACCGCCGCCCCCGCTTGCGCCAGCGCCAGCACGATGGCGCGCCCGATCCCCGCGCCGCCGCCCGTGACGAAGGCGCGGCGCCCTTCCAGCACGCGACTCATGCAGGGTAGCCTGCTCGTGACGAAGGGGTCGCCATGTCCATCCTGATCCGCAATGCCCGAATCCTGACCTTCGACGAAGCCGGCCGCGAATGGCCGGAGGGCGATATCCTCATCGAGGGCAATGCCATCGTGGCCGTCGGCCCCGGCCTTTGTCCAGACCGCGCACCCGCGCGCGTGATCGAGGCGCGCGGCATGCTCGCCATGCCCGGCCTCATCAACGCGCATTTCCACAGCCCCGGCAATTTCCTGCGCGGCATGGTGGATGGCCTGCCGCTGGAAGTCTTCATGCTCTATGAGGTGCCGCCGCTGCTGGATGGCGCGCCGGTCAAGCGCCTCAATTACGTCCGCACCATGCTGGGCGCCATGGAGATGCTGCGCAACGGCGTAACCACCGTGATGGACGATGCCTTCCACGTGCCCGTTGCAGACAAGGACGGAATCGACGGCATCATGGAGGCGTATCGCGACAGCGGCATGCGCGCCCGCGTCGCCATCGACCAGCCGCAGCTCGTCGAATACGAGAAATACCCCTTCCTCAAGGACCTCCTCCCCCCCGACGCCATCGCCGCGATGGAGGCCGCGCCGCGGCAGTCCACGGCGGAACTGCTCGCCCTCTACGACCACCTGATCAGCACCTGGGACCGGACATCAGGCGGCCGCATTGCCGCGGCGCTCTCCTGCTCCGCGCCCCAGCGCTGCGAAGTGCCCTACCTCCAGGCCCTATCGGCCATGGCGCGGAAGCACGACCTCCCCTTCAACTGCCACATCCTGGAAACCAAGCTCCAGCGCGTGCTGGGGGAGGAGAAGTTCGGGCGCAGCCTGGTGCGGCTGGCGCATGACTACGGCATCCTCGACGAATTCCTCGTCGTCATCCACGCCATCTGGGTGGATGATGACGACATCGCGCTGATCGCGCGATCCGGCGCCACGGTCGCGCACAACCCGCTCTGCAACCTCCGCCTCGGCAGCGGGGTGATGCCGTTCCGCGCTCTCCGCGATGCCGGCGTGCCGATCTGCATCGGCACGGATGAGGCGGTGGCGGACGACGCCATCAACCCCTGGGCCGCCATCAAGATGGCTGGGCTGGTGCACACGCTCTCCGACGTGGATTACCGCCGCTGGCCGGGCGCGAAGGAGATCCTGCGCTGCGCGATGCAGGGCGGCGCGCGGGCGCTGCGCTGGCCGGATATCGGCCAGCTCAGCCCCGGGGCCAGGGCCGACGTGATCCTGCTGGACCTCGACACCCTTCCCTTCACGCCCCTGAACGACCTGCATCGCCAGCTTGTCTTCTGCGAGCCCGCCGGCAGCGTCCGCACCACCATCGTCGATGGCGTCGTCGTCTTCGAGGAGGGCCGCATCACCACCATGGACGAGGCCGCCTTGCGGCAGGAAGCCCGCGACCTCACCGCCGGCTACCGCGAGGCCTTCGCCCCCGCGATCGAGGCCGCGCGCAAGCTCGAGCCCGCCTATCGGGAGATGGTGCTGCGCGCGCATGCCCGCGATGCCGGGATGCAAAGGCGCCTGACGCGCTGATCATTCCACAGGCATCCGCCCACGCCCCTGCCGCGGGATGCGCCACTTCACGTCCAGCACGGCGATTTTTCCAACCGCATCGCCGCCACCGGTCCCTTGAAGCGGGTCTAGGCTTCCCCGCGTGGAAGCACGAACCCGCCTCTCGCCGGCCCTCCTGGGCTGGCTCCTCGCCGGCCCCGCCGTGCTCTTCCTGCTCGCCTGCTTCGTCTTTCCCGCGGCGCAGACCCTCTACCTCGGCATCGGCGCGCGGACCGAGGCCGGCGTCATGCAATACGGCCTGACCATCGAGAACTACCGCCGCGCCTTCGCCACCGACCTCTACTGGCGCGTCCTGCTGCGCACCATCCGCATGGCGACCTCCGCCGCCATCGTCGCCGCCATCGTCGGCTACCCGCTGGCCTGGGTGCTGGCACGCGGGCGGCCCTGGCTGTCGCGCACCGTCACCCTGGTGCTGGTTACGCCGCTGCTGGTGAATGTCGTGGTGCGCAGCTACGGCTGGTCCGCCATCCTCAGCCGCAACGGCCTTATCTCCTGGGTCCTGCAGGGGCTGGGGTGGGAGGATCCGCCGGCGATCCTCTACACGGAATGGGCGGTGCTCATCGCCTCCGTCCATGTCTTCCTGCCCTTCATGGTGCTGCCGCTGGCCGGCGCCATCGGGCGCATCCCGCCCTCCGCGGAGCAGGCGGCGACGGTGGCGGGCGCGGGCCCCGCGCAGCGCTTCCTCCGCATCATCCTGCCGCTCAGCCTGCCGGGCCTCGCGGTCGGGCTGCCGCTCGTCTTCTCGCTGACGGCGGCGGCCTTCGTGACTCCGCAGATCCTGGGCGGCAATTTCTCGCCGCTGCTCGGCACGCTGATCGAACAGCAGGTGCTGACCCTGCATGACTGGCCCTTCGGTGCGGCGCTGGCGAGCCTGCTGGTCGCCATGGTGCTGCTGGTGAACCTGGTCTTCATCGGCATCATCGGGCGGCGCATCAACCGATGGGCGCAGGCATGAGCGACCGCATCCCCTGGCCGCTCGGCCTGGTCACCGCGCTGCTGCTGGCCATCATCGTGGCGCCGCTGCTGGTGCCGATCGCCATGTCGATCAGCGACACGCCCTACATCGTCTTCCCGCCGGAGGGCTTCACCCTCGAATGGTATGTCGCCGTGCTGACGGAGCCGGAGGCACAATCGGCGCTGCTCGTCTCCCTGAAGCTGGCGGTGGTCTCGACGATCGGCGCCATGGCGCTCGGCATTCCCTGCGCCATGGCGCTGGTGCGGCTGCGCTTCCCGGGGCGAGGCCTGGTGCAGGCGCTGGTGCTGGGGCCGCTGGTAGTGCCGCTGATCGTCACGGGCGTCGGGCTGCTGCAGACCTTCTCCCTGCTCGGCCTGCGCGGCGCGTTCCTGCAGATGTGGATCGGCCACATGGTCGTCTGCATCCCCTATGTCGTGCGCTCCGTCTCGGGGGCCCTCGCCACCGCCGATCCGACGCAGGAGGATGCGGCGCGCGTGCTCGGCGCCGGTCCCGTCGCGGTGTTCCTTCGCGTCATCTGGCCGCAGATCAGGCCCGGCGTCGCCGCCGGTGCGATCTTCGCCTTCATCATCTCCTTCGATGATTTCGCCATTTCCATGTGGCTCGCGGATGCGCGGAGCTTCCCGCTGCCGCTCTACCTCTACGCCGCCATCCAGCGGTTCTTCGACCCCTCCATCGCCGCGCTCTCCGCGCTGATGGTCTTCTTCGCGCTCGGCCTGGTGCTGCTGATCGAGAAGGGCCTCGGCATCGGCGTTCGCCGCATCGCGTCCTGACAGAGGAGACCCAAGGCATGAACACCACCCGCCGCGCCCTGCTGGGCACCGCCCTCGCCACCCCCTTCGTCAAGCCGCTGGCCGCGCAGCAGCGGGAGATCAGCGTCGGCATCTGGGGCGGCGCGCAGGGCGACTACGTCAAGCGCCAGATCATCCCGGCCTTCGAGCGCGACTTCGGCTGCAAGGTGCTGCCGGAAGAAGGCTTCACCCTGGCCAACGTCTCCAAGATGCGCGCGACCAAGGACAATCCGCGCTTCTCCGTCATGTTCATCGACGACCTCGCCATCCCCATCGCGAAGGCCGAGGGCCTGATCGCCGAACTGCCGTGGGACCGCATGCCCGCCATGGCGAATCTCTACCCCCGCTTCCTCTACGAGGAAGGCTTCGGCACCGCGCTCGGCATCTCCCTCGGCGGCATCTTCCACAACACGCGCGTCCGCCCGCCGGAGAGCTATGCGGAGCTGTGGGAACCGCGCTACCGCGGCAAGCTGAAGCTGGTCAGCCCGAACAACACGCCCTCCATGTTCTTCCTGATCGTCGCCGCCGCGATCGAGACCGGGAAGCCCTTCGCGGAGGCGCAGTACGAGATCGACAAGGCCTTCGACCGCGTCGCCGCGCTGCGCCCCAACATCCTCAACATCTTCGGCGACGGCATCCAGGCCGCGAATGAGATCGCGCAGGGCCAGGCGGATATCGGCCTGGTCGAATATTCCAAGTACATCTACCCCTACACCAACCGCCGCGCGCCCGTGACCATGGCCTTCCCGAAGGAAGGCAGCTTCGCCGGCACCAACTGCCAGGTGCTGGTGAAGAACGGCCCGCACCAGGACCTCGCCGTCGCCTTCATGAACCGCATGATCGAGCCCGCGGTGCAGAAGGGCCTTTCCGAATTCGCCCTCACCTCGCCGCCGGTCTCCGGCATCACCTTCGCGCCGGAAACCGCGCGCTGGATCGCCTACCCCGTCGAGGAGATGGACAAGCGCGGCCTCTTCACCCCGGATTGGACCTACATCAACGCGCGCCGCGCCGGCTGGACGGAACGCCTCAACCGGATCTTCTCCCTCTGAGCACGCCCGATCTCGGCCAGGGCGTCACGCTCCGGGCGCTCACCAAGAGCTTCGGCGCCACGCCGGTGGTGCGGGGCGTCGATCTCGATGTGCAGCCCGGGGAGATGCTGGCGCTGCTCGGCCCCTCCGGCTGCGGCAAGACGACGACCTTGCGGATGGTGGCGGGCCTGATCGAGCCGAGCGGCGGCGATGTCCTGATCGGCGGCGCCTCCGTCCTCGGCCTGCCCGCGCATCGCCGCAACCTCGGCATGCTGTTCCAGTCCTACGGGTTGTTCCCGCACCTCACTGTAGCGCGCAACGTCGCCTTCGGGCTGGAGATGCGCCGCATCCGGAAATCCGAGGCCGCGACGCGCGTCACGGAGGCGCTCAAGCTCGTGCGCCTCGACGCCTTCGCGGACCGCATGCCCGCGCAGCTCAGCGGCGGGCAGCAGCAGCGCGTGGCCCTCGCCCGGGCGCTTGTCTATCGCCCCCGCGTGCTGCTGCTGGACGAGCCCTTCGGCGCGCTGGACCGCAAGCTGCGAGAGGAGATGCAGGTGGAGCTCCGCCTGCTCGTCCGCCGCCTCGGCCTGACCACGCTGATGGTGACGCATGACCAGGAGGAGGCTCTGACCCTCGCGGATCGGCTCGCCGTGATGGAGCGTGGCGTGCTGATGCAGGTGGGCACGGGGACGGAGGTCTATGACCGCCCCGCCAGCCGCTTCGTGGCGGACTTCATGGGCGTCGCCAACATGCTGGAAGGCCGCATCGCTGGCTGCGCGGAGGGCATCGCCCTGCTGGACCTGCCGGGCGGCCTTCGCCTTGCCGCCACGCATCCGCCGATCGCGACCGGCAGCCAGGCCGCCATCGCCATCCGGCCGGAGGCGCTGTCCCTGCTGCCATCCGCCGAGGCATCCCCCACCACCATCCCCGGCACCGTGGAGCAGGCGATCTTCAAGGGCCAGGGCCTGGATGTCTGGGTCGGCACCCCTGTGGGCCGGCTGTTGGCACGGCTGGACCGCGCGGCACTGGCCGAGCCCCCCGCCCCCGGCACCCCCTGCGCCCTTCGCTACACGCCTGCCCGTGCGATCCTGCTGCCTGGCCCCCCGGAGTCCCCCTGAATGCTGCCCGCCATCGGTTCCATCACGCCCTCCTCCAACCGCACGGTGGAGCGCACGCTCGCCGGCGTGATGCGCCACTTCCCCGGCGTGGACAGCTGCATCGCGCGCATCACCTATTACGGGCCCGGGATCGGCCAGCCCAAGGATGGCTACGACACGGAACCCTATCGCCACGCCGCCTGGCAGCTCGGCCATGCCCATGTCGGCGTCGTCTGCTGGAACGGCACGCGCGGCGCGGGGCTCGGGCTCGATGCCGACCGCAGGCTCTGCGCCATCATGAGCGAGGCCGCCAACTGCCCCGCCACCACCGCGACGCTGGACACGGCTACGCTGCTGGACCGGCTGGGCGCGAAGCGCATCGGCTTCGTGACGCCCGGCGACACCGCCTATGCCGCGGAAGCCGCCGCCGGCTTCGGGCGCGACCTCGGCCCGGTGCGGAGCCTCGGCTTGAAGGACAACCTCGCTTCCGCCGAACTCACCCCTGACCGCATCGGCGCTTTGGTGCGGGAGGTGGCGCGGGAAGGCGGCGTGGACGCGATCCTGCTCTGGTCCACCAACCTGCCGGGCTGGGAGGTGATGGCGCCGCTCGAGGCCGAGACGGGCATCCCCGTGCTGGACAGCGCCGCGGTCGGCGTCTGGGGCACGCTGGTCGCGGCGGGGATCGACCCGACCAGGGCGGCGAGCCTGGGCCGGATCTTCACCATTCCGAAGTAGCAGCTACTCCGCCGCTTCGGCCGGCACCTTCGCCTGGTGTTCCGCGATCATCCGCGCGAGCATCCGGCGCATCAGCACGCCGGGCCGGTCGCTCGGCATGTTCATCTCGATGCCCGTCTGGTCCAGCGGCACGTCAAATTCCGTGCTCTCCAGGATGTCGCGATCCTCATCCGTCACGACGCGGTCGAAGGCGATCACGTCTTCGGCCTTCGCCTGCTCCTCCGTGTCGTTGCGATAGACGAACTGTACCACCATCGAGGACGCATCGTCGATCGGCGTCGCGCAGGTGACGATGCTGTGGCTTAGGCCGTTGGGGTAGCGGATGCGGAGCTTGCGGAGGAAGGGCGCGTACCAGCGGCCGTTCATGTGGCGCACCGTCGTGTCGCTCTCCATGTTCAGCACCTTCTTCTGGATCTCGGGGTTGCGCACCGGCACTTCCGTGATCATCAGGAAGCCGTCCGCGTATTCCTCGATCTCGAGCTTCGCGGGCTCGGGATGCCCCTGGTCGCCGAAGCTGGCGCGGTGGACGAAGGCGAAATGGGCGTTGTCGAAGCTGTTCTCCATCAGCCGCAGCCCCGCGCAGTTCCACACCTCGTAGAACTCGTCGATGCGACGGAAGCCGAGGCCCTCCTCCTCGAATTCCGGCAGCGGGTACACGGGATCCTCCAGCGCCACCCAGACATAGTCGTAGCGGATCTCGGCGCGGTAGGACGGCACCCGCATGTTGGTCTGCCCCTGGCGATCCACCGGCCGCTGCGGCACGCGCATCACCCGGCCCTCCGACGAAAATTCCCAGCCATGGTAGCCGCAGGCCAGCCAGCCATTGCTGTAGAAGCCCTTGGAGAGCTTGGCCGTGCGGTGGCAGCAGCGGTCATCCATCGCGGCCGCCTTGCCCTCCCCGTCCAGCCACAGCACCAGATCCTTGCCCAGCAGCCGGAAGGGCTTCGGCCCGTCCTGCAGATGGCTGACGGGGATCACGGGGTACCAGAAGCGCTTCAGCAGCGGCGTGGCGGTGGCGAGCATCCGGGGAGGCCCTTTCGCGGCGATGTCCTTCCCAGGGTGCAAATCCGGGCCGCCCCGCGCAAGCACCAATCCGGGCCAGCCAGCCCGGAACCGCCCAATTCCTGGACATTCCGCCCACGCCATGGGCAAACCACCCACGGGAAGCCGCCCGCCCGGGCAAAAGGCCCCCTCCACCGCCCGCCCGGCGCTTGCTAACAGCGCCGCAACCACAACCTGCCGGGAACCGCCATGCTCCGCCGACGCCACACCCTTGCCCTGCTGGGCACCGCCCTCGCCGCCCCCGCGGTGCATGCGCAATCGCTGCTGGATGTCCGCTTCACCCTGGACTGGGCCTTGCAGGGGCCGCAGGGCGCCTTCCTTCTGGCGCTGGACCGCGGCTATTTCCGCGAAGCCGGGCTGAACGTGACGATGGATCGCGGCTTCGGCTCCGGCGACGTGCCCGTCAAGATTTCCGCCGGCGCCTATGATGTCGGCGTCGCCGACCTCAACCCCACCATCCGCATGCGGCTGGAGCGGGCGGAGAGTGACCTCTTCACCCCCTTCATCATCCATGACGCCACGGCAATGGCGATCATGACGCTCCGGCGGGAGAACATCCGCACCCCCGCCGACCTGGTCGGCAAGACGCTCGCCAGCCCGGAATCGGATGCCGGCCGGCAGCTCTTCCCCGCCTTCGCCAAGGCCGCGGGGATCGACCCGAACAGCGTGCGCTGGACCACGGTGACGCCGCAGCTCCGCGAGCCCATGCTGGTGCAGGGCCGGGCGAATGCCATCACGGGCTTCATCACGTCGGGCATCTTCTCGCTCCGCGGCCTCGGCATTCCGGAGCAGGACATCGTCACCATGCTCTACAGCGATGTCGGCGCGGATTTCTTCGCGACCTCCCTCATCACCACCCGCCGCTGGGCCACGGCCAATCCCCGCGCCGTCACGGGCCTGATCCGCGGCCTGGTCCGCGCGCAGTATGAGAGCCTGCGCGACCCCGCCGCCACCATCGCCAATCTCCGCCGCCGCGAACCGCTGACGGATGTGAACCTGGAGACAGAGCGCCTGCGCATGGCGCTGGACCGGCTGACCTTCACGGACCATGTCCGCCGCAACGGCTTCGGCCAGGTGGACACCGCGCGGCTTCAGCGCAGCATCGATGCGGTGCGGGAGGCCTTCGGCATCTCGCGCCCGATGCCGGCCTCGGATATCTACGACCCGTCCTTCCTCCCGCCGGCCGCCGATCTCAAGCTGGCCTGAGCGTTGCCACGAAAGGTCCTGCCCATGGCCCCCCTTCCCACCCGCTACTGGCAGGACCTGCCCTGGCCGGCCTTCAAGGACCTGCCCTCCAACACCGTCGCCGTGCTGCCCGTGGCGAGCATCGAGCAGCATGGCCCGCACCTCCCGGTCTCCGTAGACACCACCATCAACCAGGGCGTCGTCGCCCGCACGCTGAAGGTCATCCCCGATGACCTGCCCGTGCTGGTGCTGCCGACGCAATGCGTCGGCTGCTCGGTGGAGCATCTGCGCTTCCCCGGCACCATCACGACCAAGCCGGAGACGCTGCTGGCGATCGTGGCCGATATGGGCGCCTCCGTCGCCCGCGCCGGCGTGAAGCGCCTGGTGATCGTCAACAGCCATGGTGGCAATGTCTCCGTCCTCGACATCGCCTGCCGCCGCATCCGGATCGAGCACAACATCCTGGCCGTGAACGCCATGTGGGCGCGCATGGGCAAGCCGGATGCGCTGAAGGACGAGATCGAGGGCCGCTACGGCATCCATGCCGGCCGGGACGAGACCTCCGTCATGCTCGCGCTGACCCCCCATCTCGTCCATATGGACAAGGCCGCGAACTTCGTCAGCCGCTGGCAGGGCGTCTCCAACGTCGCGCCGCGCATGGCCCCCGATGGCGGCGCGCCGCTAGCCTGGCAGGCGCAGGATCTCCACCCCGCGGGTGCCGTGGGCGATGCCTCCCTCGCCACGGCCGAGATCGGGGAGCAGCTGCTGGACTTTGCCGCGGAGCGCATGGCCGCGCTCTGGACGCAGCTCGCCGCCTTCGATGCCGAGAGCTTCCTGGCCAACGAGCCCTCCCCGCATGGCTGACATCGCGGCCCTGGCGGCGGCGCTGGACGGCATCGAGCTGTCGAGCGACCGCGCGCTGCTGCGCCAGAAGTCGCGCGACTTCTACTGGTACAGCCCCATCCTGAAGAAGCAGCTGGATGGCAAGTCGGGCGACCTCTACGCCCGCCCGAAGGATGAGGCCGAGGTGCTGCGCATCCTGGCGGCCTGCCGGGCGGCGCGCGTGCCCGTCACGACGCGGGGCGGCGGCACCGGCAATTACGGGCAATGCGTGCCGCTGGAAGGCGGCGTCATCCTCGACATGACGGCGATGGCGAAACCCATCGCCATCACGGATGGCGTCGTCGATGTCGAATGCGGCATGAAGATGATCGACCTCGACCTCTGGGCGCGCGACCAGGGGTGGGAGTTGAAGCTCTGGCCCTCCACCAAGCGCACCGCGACCATCGGCGGCTTCGTGGCCGGCGGCGGCGCGGGGGTCGGCGGCATCGCGCATGGTACGATGCGCGAACGCGGCAACCTGGTCGGCGCCCGCGTCGCCACCATGCAGGACCCGCCGGTGGTGCTGGACCTCGAAGGGGACGACGCCTCCCCGGTCAACCGCACCTATGGCACCACGGGCATCATGACGCGCATCCGCTTGCCGCTGACGCCGGCGCAGGATTGGCGCGACATCGCCATCGGCTTCGAGAAGTTCACCGACGCCTCCGCCTTCGCCCTCGCGCTGTCCTTCGCCGATGGTATCCCGAAGAAGATGTGCGGCGTCTTCGACAGCCAGCTGCCGCCCTTCTTCCGCGGCATCGCGGACAGCGTGCCGGCGGGGCAGTCGCTGGTGCTGACCATGGTCGCCCCCTCCGGCCTTCGCGCGCTGCGCGACCTGGCCCGCGAGCACAACGGCACCTTCCTCGCGGAGCAATCGACCGTCGAGGCCGAGCGCGACCCGGACAAGACGCCCTTCTACGAATACTGCTGGAACCACACGACGCTCCAGGTCCTGAAGAAGGATCGCGGCGTCAGCTACCTGCAATGCCGCTTCCCCTTCGAGGATACGCTGGCGGCGGTGGAGGCCGTGCGCATCCCCTTCCGGGACGAGGTCTGGATGCACACGGAATGCGTCCGCTTCGGCGGCCGCATCACCATGTCGGCGCTGCCCGTCATCCGCTGGACCAGCGAGGCGCGGATCTACGAGATCATCGCGGCCTTCGAGGCTGCGGGCCTCGGCATCGCCAACCCGCATGTCCTGACCATCGAGGAAGGCAGCAACTACCGCCGCGTGCCCGGGGACCAACTCGGCTTCAAGCAGCGCACCGACCCGCTCGGCCTGCTCAACCCCGGCAAGATGCGCGACTTTTCGCCCGTGGAGACCGCCGCATGACCGTCGCCGCCGTCATCGACTCCCTGCCGCAGATCGACTGGATCACCGATCCCGCGCTGGTGCGGCTGAAGTCGCGCGACTTCTTCTGGTACTCGCCGGTCCTCAAGCGCCAGCTCAACGGCGTCACCGCCGAAGCAGTCGCCTGCCCGAAGGATGAAGCCGAGATCATCGCCATCATGGCCGCCTGCGTGAAGCACCAGGTGCCGCTGACGCCGCGCGGTGCCGGCACGGGCAATTACGGCCAGGCCATGCCGCTCAAGGGCGGCATCGTCCTCGATCTCATGGGCCTGGATCGCATCGTCTGGACGAAGCCCGGCGTGGTCCGCGCCCAGGCCGGCGTGAAGCTCATCGACCTCGATGCCCATACGCGACGGGAAGTGCGCGGCGAACTCCGCTTCCACCCGAGCACCAAGCGCACGGCCAGCATCGGCGGCTTCATCGCCGGCGGCTCCTCCGGCATCGGGTCCTGCACCTATGGCAAGCTGCGGGAATTCGGGAACATCCTCGGCCTTCGCGTCATCACCATGGAAGCCGAGCCACGCGTGCTCGAACTCCGCGGCACCGACATCGACAAGGCCAACCACGCCTACGGCACCAACGGCATCATCACGGAAGTGGAGATGCCCCTCGCCCCCGCCTGGGACTGGGTGGATGTGCTGGCGGGCTTCCCGGATACGCTGAGCGCGGCGCGCTTCGCGGAAGCGCTCATCGCCTCCGACGGCATCGCCAAGAAGATGGCGGGTGTCGTGGCACCCGGCGTCGCGCAGACCTACTTCAAGATGCTGCAGCCCTATGTCCCCGCCGGCGCCGCCTGCGCGCTGGTCATGGTGGCGGAGCCCTTTCTCGAACTCCTCAAGCCGCTACTCGACCGCTTCGGCGGCACGGAGCTCTATCGCTGCGAGACGGAGAAGGCGGAGACGCCGCTCTACGAATTCACCTGGAACCACACGACTCTCCAGGCCCTGAAGGTCGATCGCAGCCTCACCTATCTCCAGACCCTCTATCCGCCGCCCAACCACTTCGCGCTGATCGAGAAGATGGAGAAGACGTTTGGCGACGAGGTGCCGCTGCATCTGGAATTCGTCCGCCTCAACGGCGTCGTCACCTGCTTCGGCCTCCAGCTCGTCCGCTACACGACGGAGGAGCGGCTGCAGCAGATCATCGACATCCATGAGGATGCGGGCTGCCCCGTCTTCAACCCGCATGCCTTCACGCTGGAGGAAGGCGGCATGAAGCGCATCGACAGCGAACAGCTGGACTTCAAGCGCATCGCCGACCCGCATGGGCTGCTGAACCCGGGCAAGATGCTGGCCTGGGACGACCCGGACTGGACGCCGGAGCGCAAGCGAACCTTCTACCTCTACGGCCAGGCCGATGCGCCGGACGTCGAGGAAGTGCTGGAGTAGCACCCCTCCCCCGTCCTCACGCCGAATAGACCCAGGATTTGCAGGCGCTGAGGGCGGGCATGTTGCCCTCCACCACCAGGGTCAGAGTCACGAACTGGTCCTTCGACACGCCCGCGCCGCCGGCCTGTTCCCGCAGCACGTCGAAGCAGTATTTGCTGCCCTCCAGCTTGCCGTTGGCATTGAAGAAGCCGACGGCGACGCAGCCCTGGAGGTGGGAGGGCTGGCTGCCCGGGTGCATCAGGATATTGCCCTTCGTCTTCTCCTGCTCCTTCCCGAGCGCCGGGTTGATGACGAAGGACTTGTACTTGTCGTGCCAGTAGATGGCGGAGTTGTGGTAGGTCTGGCCACCCTTCATGTGCATGTAGCCATCCATGCGCTCGATCGTCTCGAACTGCAGGCCATGGACCCACAGCTCGCCCACCAGGCCATGGGCGACGGCAGTGACGGGCTTGCCGTCCTTGATCAGCGGGTTCCCGCTGGAATCCTTCTTCGTGTAGGTGTTCTTCACGAAGCGGTCGGTGCGCCGGTAGGTGAAGATGGCGGTGCTCATCGGCGTGGCTCCTCGGGACCGGTTGTCCTGGGGCCATGATGGGTCGGCGCGGGCGGCAGGGCTGTTCCGCCGGGAACAGGCCGGAAAGGCTGGACAGGCGCGGCGGCAGGGGCGTAGCGTGGGAATATCATCCCACAACCAGCATCCGCCGGCCGGCCGCGATACCCCTGCGACGCCCCTCGAAAAACGGTGCTAAACGCGCATAAACGGCATAATCGGCCTAAACCGTAGTAGCTTTTAGTGACCTGAAAGCCACATCAGCCGAGCCAGTCCGGACGCGGCAGCGCCTGGTAGGCCTCCCTGAGGCTCTCCGACCAGCGCTGCCGCAGGAAGGCGAAGTAGGGATCATCCTCGCCGATCCGGCGCCGCAGCCCGACCTGAAGGGCGTCGCGCCGGATCACGGTGAGGTCGACCGGCAGCCCGACGGTCAGGTTCGATCGCAGCGTGCTGTCCATGCTGATCAGCGCCAGCGTCACGCCATCCGCCAGCGGCGTCGAGGGTGTCAGCACGCGGTCCAGGATCGGCTTGCCGTATTTGTGCTCGCCGATCTGGAGGAAGGGCGTATCCGCCGTCGCCTCGATGAAATTGCCGGCGGCATAGACCAGGAACAGCCGCGGCGAGCTGCCCGCGATCTGCCCGCCCAGCATGATGGAGACGTCGAAGCCGATGCCCTGCGCGCGCAGCGCGGGGCCATCGGCGTCGAAGACCTGGCGCACCGCCTCTCCCACCAGCTGCGCGGCGCGGAACATCGTGGGCACGGACTGCAAGGTCTGCGTCTGCCCGCCCAGCGTGACGCCTTCCTGGAGGCGGTTCCACACGGCCTGGGTGACGGCCAGGTTGCCGGCCGTCAGCATCACCAGCACGCGCTCGCCCGGCACCTCCTCCACGAAGGTCTTGCCGAAGACGGAGATGTTGTCGACGCCCGCATTGGTGCGGGTGTCCGACAGCATCACCAACCCCGCATCCAGCAGGAGGCCCACGCAATACGTCACGCGCGGTCCACCCGGACGCTATGCGCGAAATGCCCGGCGCCCGGCCCGCGCCGGATGCCGCGGACCGAGCCCGCCTCGCTTTCATCCAGCCCGATGGCGAGGCGGATATGCGCCTGCGGCGCCGTGTCGCGCAGCACCTCCACCGGCACCCAGGCCTCGCCATCCCAGCATTCCGCCCAGAGATGCGGCGCGGCCGCGTCCTGGCCATTCGTGCCGTCCCAGAGATAGCCGGAGACCATCCGCGCCGGCGTCCCGCCCGCCCGCATCGCCGCCAGGAACAGGTGCAGCAACCCCGCGGCGCTCCCCTTGCGCCCGGCCAGCACCTCCGCCGCCGTCTCAGCCGCCAGCGGATCGACCTCGACCATACCACGCAGCGTCGCGGCCAGCGCAGATGGCGCCGGACTGCCAGCGGCCAGCGCGCGGATGGCGTCGTCCAGCGTGGTCAGCGCGGTTTCCCGCTTGAAGACCTCCGGCGGCAGCGTCTCCTCGAGGCCGGAGGGGCCGCTCTCCGGACGGAACTCCACCTCCCCGTCCACGGTGACGGAGAGGCCGCGATGCGGCAGGTTGCGCGTCAGCAGCAGGGTGGTGTTGCCGTAGCCATCCTCGAAGCCCGGCATGGCGCCGCCGCGGTCGCCGGTGACGCGCCAGTGGCAGAGCGTGAGCCCCGCCTCGTCCCGCGGCGTCAGCCGCAGGGCCTGGATGGTCATGGAGGCCGGTTCGTCGAACTCCCAGTGCAGGCGGTGGCGCACACGCAGGCGCATCGCGGGCCCCCTTTCAGCCGTGCAGGTAGAAGGCGGTGATCTCCCGCCCCAAATCGATGTTGCGGTTGATGCATTGGGTCAGGAAGGCATGCAGCCCGCCGGCCAGGATGTCCTCGATCCGGCCATAGCGCAGCCGGGCGTGGATCTCGCCGGCCAGGCGATGCGGCTCGCCGCGGCGGCCGCCATTGGCTTCCGCGATGCGGTCCAGCACCTGCTCCACGCGGCTGTGGCAGGCCAGCAGGGATCGCGGCAGTTCCGGCCGGAGGATCAGCATGTCCGCCACCAGCCGCGGCTTGAGGCGGGTGTGGTAGATCCATTGGTAGGACCGCAGCGCGGAGACGGATCGCAGCAGCGCCTGCCATTGCGCATAGGCGACGGCGCCTTCGCTTCCCTCGCCCGTGATGGTCTCGTGCTTGGCGTCCAGCAGCCGCGCCGTGTTGTCCGCGCGTTCCAGCATCACGCCGAGATGGGTGAAGCGCCAGCCATCGTTGCGCAGCATCGTGTCGGCGGCCGCGCCGTTGAACAGGAGGGTACGGGCGCGGACCCATTCCAGGAATTGCGGCAGGCGCTCGGGATCGGCGGCCGTCGCGGCCTGGGCGCGCATCTCCCGCCAGGTGTCGTTCAGCGCTTCCCACATATCGACGGTCAGCGCGGTGCGGACGGCGCGGCCATTGCCGCGCGCGGCCTCGATGCAATTGGCGATGGAGGAGGGATTGTCCTGGTCCAGCGCCAGCCAGCGGATCACCGCTTCAGGCGTCACGTCGCTATGCTTCGCCAGGAAGCCCGGCTCCGCGCCGGCGGCCACCAGCAGCGTGCGCCATTCATCGACGTCGCCGCCGAGGCTGCTGGCCAGCCCCGCCATGCGCAGCGCCACCTGCATGCCGCGCGCCAGGTTGCCGGCGCGCTCCACATAGCGGCCCATCCAGTAGAGGCTGTCGGCGGTGCGGGAGAGCATCGGCGTCAGCCCCCCATCCGCTGGGACTGCGACTGAGATTGTGTCTGGGATTGGGACGGGGCCGGCCCGTCATCCAGCACCCAGGTATCCTTGGTGCCGCCGCCCTGGGAGGAGTTCACCACCAGCGATCCCTCCCGCAGCGCGACGCGCGTCAGCCCGCCCGGGACGATGCGGACATCCTTGCCCGTCAGGATGTAGGGGCGGAGGTCCACATGCCGCGGCGCGATGCCGCTGCCTGCCAGCGTCGGCACGGTGGAGAGGGCCAAGGTCGGTTGCGCGATGTAGTCGGCCGGCCGCGCCTTGATGCGGCGGGCGAATTCGTCACGCTGCTCCGCCGTGCTGTGCGGCCCGATCAGCATGCCGTAGCCGCCGGAGCCGCGCGCCAGCTTCACCACCAGCTCCTGCATGTGCTCCAGCACATAGGCGCGGTCCTCGTCGCGCTCGCAGAGGTAGGTCGGCACGTTCTGCAGCAGCGGCGCCTCGTCCAGGTAGAAGCGGATCATGTCCGGCACGAAGGGATAGATCGCCTTGTCGTCCGCGATCCCGGCCCCCGGTGCATTCGCCAGCGTGATGTTGCCGGCGCGATAGGCCGCGAAGATGCCGGGCACGCCGAGCATGCTGTCCGGCCGGAAGACCAGCGGATCCAGGTAGTCGTCATCGAGGCGTCGATACAGCACGTCCACGCGCCGCGGCCCGGCCGTGGTGCGCATGTAGACGACGGCGTCCTCCACGAAGAGGTCGAAGCCCTCCACCACCTCCACGCCCATCTCGTCGGCCAGGAAGCAGTGTTCGTAATAGGCGCTGTTGTAGTGGCCGGGCGTCAGGATGGCGACGCAGGGCTCCCCCTGGCAGTTGGGCGGCGCCGCTTCCTTCAGTGTCTCCAGCAACTCCTCGGGGTAGTGGCCGACGGGCATGAGCCGATGGCCGGCGCAGAGCTGCGGGAAGAGGCGCAGCATCGCCTCCCGGTTCTCCAGCATGTAGGAGACGCCCGACGGCGTGCGGCAATTATCCTCCAGCACGTAGAAATCATCCGGCCCGGTGCGGACCAGGTCGATGCCGCTGATATGGGTGTAGACGCCGCCTGGCGGCACGAAGCCCTGCATCTCCGGCCGGAAGGCCTCGTTCTGCAAAACGAGGCTCTCCGGGATCAGGCCGGCGCGCAGGATCTCCCGCTTCGAATAGACATCGGCCATGAACATGTTCAGCGCCTTCACGCGCTGCGTCAGGCCGCGGGACAGGCGATCCCATTCCTGGCGGGCCAGGATGCGGGGGATGACGTCGAAGGGGATCAGGCGCTCGGGATCGCCGCCCTCCCCATACACCGCGAAGGTGATGCCGACGCGGCGGAACAGCGCCTCGGCCTCCGCCCGCTTGGCGGCCAATGCTTCCAGCCCATGGGCCTTGAGCCAGGCTTCTATCCCGGCATAGGCCGGTCGCACGCCCCCTTCGGCATGCATCTCGTCGAAGGCGCGGCGCGATTCGTTCACGTGGTTGATCCGGAAGCCACTTTCCCCTCCGGCGACCATCGCGGAATACGATCGGCCTGGGAAGGGGCGTGCGTCAGCACACGGCCGCGCTTCGGACGTGCCCTGCCCGCCCGTTGGGCAATGGTGCCGCCGCCGCGGTCACCCGACCCGCGAGTCCGGCCCCAGCGCGATCTCCCGGATCAGCTTGGCACGCAGCGCGCGGGCGAAGTCGCGCCGGTCCTCCGCCCGCATGACGAAGGCGCCAGGGCCGCCGATCACGTCCCGCTCATAGGCAGCCGCCAGCGCGCCGCCAGCCCAGCTGGAGGCGACCTCGATGGCCAGCGCATTGATGGTGATGCCCTGCGCCACCACCCGGTCCCGCGCCTCCGGCGCCGGCACGCGGCTTCGCATGTCGGGCCCATCGCCCGAGACATCGATGGTGCGTTCCGTCGCCGCCCAGGGCGCGGCGGCAATCAGCGCGGCGGCGTGCAGCAGCGCATCGCCGATGGCGTTGTAGGATTGGCGTGATCGCGGTGCGTCCCGCATCGCCTGGGCCGCCACCGCCGCGCTGGCGGCGTCGGAGACGCGGTGCCACTCCACCACGGTCGCCGCCCCGCCTGGCGATCCCCATTCCACCATGGCGATGCCGATGGCGCCCCGGGGCTGCGACCGGATGGCGGCGAGCACCGCGGGATGGGCGATGGCCTCCGCAATTCCCTCCCGCTGCAGGGCGAATTCATCGGCATCGATGGAGCCGGAGGCATCCACCGCCAGCACCAGCAGCGAATCGACGGCGCCGCCCTGGGCCGCGGCGGGAATCGCCGCCAGGGCAGGCGCGGCGAGCAGGGCGCGGCGGCGCATCGGCGTCAGTTCGCGATCGCATAGGCCGGGCGGCGGGGATCCGCGCCGGCATGGATCAGCCCCGTGGTCGGGTCGCTCAGCACCACCTCCACGCTGCCGGCGAGCCAGGTGGTCCCCGGCCAGTCCTTCACCTCATGGCCCAACTCGCCCAGCGCCGCGCGGGTCTCCGCCGGGATGCGCGCCTCCACCGCCAGGCGGCCCGGGAAGTATTCATAGGGCGCGAAGGAGGAGGGGAAGGAGTAGCTGGCGACGCGCGGCGCCTCGATCGCCTCCTGCACCTCCATGCCGAAATGCAGGATGTTCAGCATGACCTGCAGCATGGCCTGGATCTGCACGTCGCCGCCCGGCGTGCCGAAGGGCATCACGCCGCCCTGCTTCGTCAGCACCATGGCGGGGTTGGGCGTGAGGCGCGGCCGCTTGCCCGGCGCGACGCCGGCGGGGTGCGACGGGTCCGGCCGGTTCTGCGACCCGCGGCCGGAGATCACGAGCCCGGTCCCCGGCACCACAGGCACGTTCCAGGACCCGTCGGAGGGCGTGGCGCTGAAGGCATTGCCCCAGCGATCGACGACCGCGACGTAGGAGGTATCGGCCTCGACCTTGGGCAGCGCCTCCTGCGTCGCCGGCGGCAATTCGGTGCCGTTGCCGAGGATCGGTTCCGGCATGCCGGGATGGGCGCGGGCCAGGTCGATGGCGGCGGCGCGCTTCGCGATATGCGCGGGCGACAGCAGCGTGTCGATCGGCACGTCGGTGAAGGCGGGATCGCCGAAATGGTACTCGCGATCCGCCAGCGCGCCCTTCAGCGCTTCCGTGATCACGTGCAGGTATTGCGGCGAGTTGTGCTGGAGGCCATCCAGCCCGAGCTTCTCCGCGATCAGCAGCGCCTCCAGCAGCGCCGGGCCCTGGCACCAGGGGCCACAGGTGAGGACTTCGTGCCCCCGCCAGGGGCGGCGCACCACGGGTTCGAGCTTCGAGGCGAAGGTCGCCATGTCCTTGGCGGAGAGGAAGCCTCCCTCCGACTGCACGAAGCGCACCACTTCCCGCGCCAGGTCGCCCTTGTAGAAGGCGTCATGCGCGGCCTGGAGGCCGGCCTCCCGGCCCTTCCCGGCCGCGGCGCGTTCCTGGTCCACCATGTAGGTGAGGCTCTTTGCCAGGTCGGTCTGCTGGAACAGCTCCCCGATCCGGGGCGCCCGGCCATTCGGCAGGAAGATCGCGGCATTCTGTGGCCAGCGCTGGTAGCCCGCCAGGTTCTTGCCGATGCTTTCCGCCAGCAGCGCATAGGTCGCGTAGCCGTCGCGGGCGTACCGGATGGCGCCGGCGGCGATGTCGCCGAAGCTCATGGTGCCATGGCGGCGGAGCGCGGTGATCCAGGCATCGGGCGCGGCCGGCACCACCATCCGCCGCACGCCGACCGGCATGGTGCCGCCATGTTCCCGCATGAAGACGTCAGGCGGCGTCGAGGCCGGCCAATGGCCGAGGCCCGCGATGCTTTCCACCGTGCCATCGGCCTTGCGGATCAGGATGGGCGCCACGCCCGCGACGCTCACCAGATCCGGCTGCAGCACGCCGAGCGCGAGCCCCGCCGCGCAGCCCGCATCCACCGCATTGCCACCGGCTTCCAGGATGGCGAAGCCCGCCGCGGCCGCGAGGTAATGGCCCGCGCTGATGGCGTGGCGCGTGCCGCTGATGGTGGGACGTCCGGCGGTCATGGCGCAAACCTTGTCACATCGTGGGACGGGGAGGCTCGGCGCGCGAAGGGGCGGGTGTCAATCCGGCACGTCGGGAACCATTCGCCGCGTGGGGCGTCCGCAACCCCGGACCGATGCATGACCCCTCATCCCCGACCCTCGCCGTCACCCAGGGCGCGACGCTCCTGCGCGGGCTTCGCGTGGAGGCCTGCGGCAACCAGTTGCCGAGCCTGCCCGTGGGCGCCGACCGTGATTTCGACACCATCCTCGCGGCCTGGCGCCTGCGGCACCGCCGCGGTGGCGGCCGCGATCCCTTCGGCGACATCGTGCCGGAGGCAGTGGAGGCGGAGGCGCTCGACCAGGCGCTGACGGGCACCCTGCCCGCCGCGGCGGGGCTGGTGCAGGGCGCCATCGAGGATGTCGCCCACAACCTCGTGAAGATCATCCGCGCCTGCCTGGTGCGGCCGGAATGGCAGGGCACGCAGCGGCTTGTGGTGGGCGGCGGCTTCCGCGTGGCGCGGATTGCGGAACTCGCCCTGGCGCGTGCCGGCGTGCTGCTGCGGGCGGAGGCGCTGGGCAGCGCCGTCGCCGCCATCCGCCACGACCCGGCCGAGACCGGGCTGCTCGGCGCCGCCCGCCTGCTGCCGATGCGGCTTCTGGAGGGGTCGGATGCCGTGCTGACGGCCGATCTCGGCCGGCGCAGCTTCCGGGCGGGCATCGTGTTGCCGCGGCTTGGCGTGGCGCCGGACCTGGCGGCGGCCACGGTGTGGCGCATGCGCCGCTGGGTCCACGCCGCGGAGGCGCCAGACCTCAATGGCGCGCTGCGTGGCCTGGCTCGGCTGCTGAGCGACCTCGCCTTCATGGCGGAAGCCGCAGGCCTGACGCTCGCCCCCGGCATCGCCATCGGCCTGCCCGCGCCGGTGGCGCCGGACGGATCGCTCGGCGAGGGGGCGGAGACCCTGCCCGGCGACTGGTCGGACCCCAGCTTCCGCATCGGCCCGACGATCGAGGCGCTGCTGCCGAAGGGGGCGGCCGACGTGGTTCTTCATCACGCCGCCGTGACCTACGGCCTGTCGGAAGCGCCCTTCCACCGGGACATCGCGCGCTGGGGCGTGCTCCGGATCGGGACCGATCCGGGCCATGCCCGCTTCACGAACCTGCCGCTGCGCCGCTGAGGGCCTTCAGGCAGGCCTCGAAGCCCGTCAGGTCCGACCAGCGCCGTGCGACCGGCACGGCGCAGCGGACGAGCAGGCCATCGGCGGCACGGATGCCGCCATCGATCATGAGGTTGTCGGTGAGGCCGAAGGATTCGAGGGACAGGCCTTCGCCATCCACCCAGTCACCCTCGGTGTTGCGCCGCGCGGCATCGCCCAGGAAGGCGCGCGTCCGCGTCGAGAAATCCGACGCGTCGTTGCTGTAGCCAAGCACCGGCCGGCCGAGCGCCCGCATGAAACCCAGCTCATAGACCGTCCCCGCATCGGCGGAGGGGCCGCGGAAGGGCGTGAGGTTGGCGACCAGCGCATCGCAGGCGCGGATATGCGCCTCGTTCCGCAAATAGATGGCGTACCACAGGTCGGACGCCGCATCGGCGGCGGGGTCCGGGCGGGGGTCGGTCGGGAAGACCCCTTCCAGCCCGTAGCGCGCGCAGAGGCGCTTCTTCTCGGCCGCCATGGCGGCAGCATCGGGCAGGAAGACGTCGGGGCCGGCGAGATAGACTTTCATCGGCCCCTCATGCCCCAAAGCGGGGCGGTTGTGGAACGGGGGGCTTGCCGCACGCAGCGCCCCCGCGTGTCATGCGGCCATGGACCTGGAAGCCGAATACAACAACCGCGCCCGCGTGCCCGAACACCCGGCGGTGATGCAGGGCTGGCAGCGCGACGCCGCCGCCTGGCGGGAAGCCTGCCCAAGGGCCGAGCTCGGCCTGACCTACGGCGCCGGTGAGCGGGAGAAGCTCGATCTCTTCTGGCCGGAAGGCGAGGCGGTGGCGATGGCCGTCTTCATCCATGGCGGCTACTGGATGGCGCTCGGGCGGGAATGGGTCAGCCATTGCGCGCGGGGGTTGAACGGCCATGGCATCGCGGTGGCCGTGCCGTCCTACGACCTGGCACCGGGCGTCTCCGTGAGCGCGATCGTCGCGCAGATGCGCGCGGCCTGCGCCTTCCTGCATCGCCGGCACGGGCGGCACCTGATGGTCACGGGGCATTCGGCAGGCGGGCAGCTGGCGGCGATGATGCTGGCGACCGACTGGCCGGCGCTGGACGCGGCGCTGCCCGCGGACCTCGTCGCCGCCGCGCTGCCGATCTCCGGCGTCTTCGAGCTGGAGCCGCTGCTGCCGACGAGCATCGGGGCGGCGCTGAGGATCAGCGCGGAGGAGGCGCGCGCCGTCTCGCCCCGCTTCCTGCCGAAGCCCGCCGGCACCATCCATTGCGTCGTCGGTGGCGAGGAGAGCCCGGAATATCTGCGCCAGACCCGCGACATGGCGGCGGCCTGGGGCGGCACGGCGGAGGCACTGCCAGGGCTCAACCACTTCACGGTCATCGCGCCGCTGGCCGATCCGGGCAGCGCGCTTGTGGAGCACGCAAAACGACTTGCCTGCGGGGCACGCTAAACCGCTTGCATGCAGTCGATAGTTCAAGCTTAAAATATCTCCGGGAGACGGAAGGGATGACGATGCGGATAGAACTGGGCCGGCGCGCGGCGCTGGGTCTCGGCGCTTCGGCGCTTGCCATGCCGCTGGTGGCGCGGGCGCAGGCGGCGCCGGTGAAGGTGGGGCTGGTCGCGGTGCTGACGGGGCCGCAGGCCTCGCTGGGCACGCATCTGCGGGACGGCTTCATGCTCGGCATGCGCCACCTGGAGAACCGCCTCGGCGGTCGCGGTGCGGAGGTGCTGGTCATCGATGACGAGCTCCGACCCGACGCAGCCGTCACCAAGGTTCGCGCGGCGATCGAGCGCGACAGATGCGACGTGATCGTCGGCGTCGTCTTCTCCAACATCCTGGCCGCGATCATGCGCCCGGTGACGGAGGCGCAGACCTTCCTGATCTCGACCAATGCCGGCCCCTCCCCCTTCGCGGGGCGCGGCTGCAACCCCTTCTTCTTCGCGACCTCCTACGTCAATGACCAGAACCATGCGGTGATGGGCCAGGCGGCGCAGGATGCCGGGTACCGCCGCGTCATGATCATGACGCCGAACTACCAGGCCGGGCGCGACGCCGCGGCGGGCTTCAAGTCCCGCTACCGGGGCGAGGTGGTGGACGAGATCTACACGCCGCTGACGCAGCTCGATTTCTCCGCGGAGCTGGCGCGGATCGCGGCGGCGCGGCCCGATGCGCTCTTCACCTTCATGCCGGGCGGGCTCGGCGTGAACCTGGTGCGGCAGTACCGCCAGGCGGGCCTCGGCAACATCCCGTTCCTGTCCGCCTTCACGGTGGATGAGGCGGTGCTGCCCGCGCAGGGCGATGCGGCGGTCGGCTTCTTCACCGGCACGACCTGGACGCCGACGCTGCCCAACGAGCAGAATGCCCGCTTCGTGCGGGACTTCGAGGGCCAGTTCAACTACGTGCCTGCCAGCTACGCCGCCCATGCCTATGACAGCGCCTTCCTGCTGGACAGCGCCATCCGCCGGACCGGCGGCAACATGGCCGACAAGGGCGCGCTGCGCGCCGCCATCAAGGCCGCCGATTTCCGCAGCGTGCGCGGCAACTTCGCCTTCGGCGCCAACCACTTCCCGGTGCAGGATTTCTGGCTGGCCAAGGTGGCGAAGCGCGCGGATGGCAAGTTCCAGACCGAGCATGAGCGCAAGGTCTTCGACAACGTCACGGATCCCTTCGCGGCCGAATGCCGCATGCCCGCGGGCTGAGGGAACGGGGCAAGGATGTCGACGACGCTTCTGCTGGTGCAGGGACTGAACGGCCTGCAGCTCGGCATCCTTCTCTTCCTGATCGCGGCGGGGCTGACGCTGGTCTTCGGGGTGATGGACTTCATCAACCTGGCGCATGGCGTGCAGTACATGGTCGGCGCCTATTTCGCCGCCTTCTTCGCGGCGCAGACCGGCAGCTTCTGGCTGGCGCTGCTTCTGGCGCTACCCGCCGCGCTGCTGTTCGGGCTGCTGCTGGAGTTTCTCGTCTTCCGGCACCTGTATGACCGCGACCACATGGCGCAGGTGCTGGCGACCTTCGGCGTCATCCTGGTGCTGAACCAGGGCGTGAAGATGGTGTTCGGCGCGGCGCCGCTGCAGGTGCCGCTGCCCGATGCGCTCACCGGCGGCATCCGCGTCATGGAGGGGCTGCTCTACCCCACCTATCGCCTCGCCATCATCGCGGGCGGGCTTGCGACGGCGGGGCTGCTCTGGTGGCTGGTGGAGCGCACCAAGGTCGGCATGCTGGTGCGCGCGGGGGCGACCAATGCGCCGATGGTGGCAGCGCTCGGCGTCGATATCCGGCGGCTCTTCATGGTGGTCTTCGGCTTCGGCGCCATGTTGGCGGGCTTCGCCGGCGTGCTGGCGGCGCCGATCCTGTCGGTCGAGCCCGGGATGGGCGACAACCTCCTGATCCTCGCCTTCGTCGTCATCGTCATCGGCGGCATCGGCAGCATCCGCGGCGCCTTCCTGGCGGCGCTGCTGGTGGGGCTGGTGGAGACGCTGGGGCGGTCCCTGATGCCGGACCTGATGCGGCTGTTCCTTTCGCCGAGCGAGGCGCGGCAGGTGGGCGCGGCGCTGTCCTCCATGCTGATCTACATCGCCATGGCCGCGATCCTGGCCTTCCGGCCGGCGGGGCTGTTCCCGGTGCGGGCTTCCTGATGCGGGCGCTGAAGGCGGAGTTGCCTGCCCTGCTGCTGCTGGGCGTGCTGGCGGTGGCGCCCTTCGCGGGCTTCGGCGAGGGCTATGTGCTGACCCTGATGGCGCGGGCGATGATCCTGGCCATGGCCGCGGTCTCGCTCTCCCTGCTCGTGGGGGGCGCCGGCCTCGTCTCCATGGGTCATGCGGCGATGATGGGCTTCGGGGCCTATGCCGTCGTCATCCTCGACGATGCGCGGATCGTGGAGGCGCATGTCGTGCTGCCCGTCGCCATCCTGGCCGCGGCGGGCTTCGCGCTGGTGACGGGCGCCGTCGCGGTGCGCACCAGCGGCGTCCACTTCATCATGATCACGCTGGCCTTCGGGCAGATGGCCTTCTTCACCGCGACGTCGCTCGCGGGATATGGCGGCGATGACGGCTACACGCTCTATGCGCGGAACACCGTGGCCGGCGGCCGGCTGCTGGAGAACAAGCTCGCCTTTCACTATGTCTGCCTCGGCGCGCTGGCGGCCGCCTGGCTGCTCTGCCGCATGCTGCTGGCATCGCGCTTCGGCCGCGTGCTGCGCGCGGTGAAGGGCAATCCGATGCGGGCGCAGGCGCTGGGCTTCTCGCCCTACCCCTACCGCCTGACGGCCTATGTGATCGCGGGCGCCATTGGCGGTGCGGCGGGTTTCCTGTTTGCCAATGCGACGGAGTTCGTCGCCCCCGCCTACATCTCCTGGCAGCGCTCCGGCGAGTTGCTGTTCATGGTCATCCTGGGCGGCGTCGCCGGGCTGCATGGCGCGCTGATCGGCGCGCTCGGCTTCGTGTTGCTGGAGGAGTGGCTGTCCCATCAATGGGAGCATTGGCGCATCCTCTTCGGCGTGCTGCTGATCCTGGCCGTGCTGTTCCTGCCGAACGGCCTTTCCGGCATCCCCGCCCAGGTCGCGAAGGGACTCCGCCGTGGCTGAGGCGCTGCTTTCGCTGCGGGGCCTGCAGAAGCGCTTCGGCGGGCTTGCCGTCACGGATGACGTCTCGCTCGACGTCACACCCGGAGAAATCCACGCCATCATCGGGCCGAACGGCGCCGGCAAGACCACGCTGATCAACGAGATCAGCGGCGTGCTGCCCGTCGATGCCGGGCAGATCCACTTCGACGGCCGCGACATCACCACCCTGCCCCTGCATCGCCGCGCGCGGCTCGGGCTTGCGCGCAGCTTCCAGATCACCTCCGTCATCCCGGCCTTCACGGCGCTGGAGAACACGGCGCTCGCCGTGCAGGCCGGCGCCGGCTCCTCCTTCCGCTTCTTCCGACCGGCCTCGACGGAAGCACGGCTGAACCAGGCCGCGATGGCGGCACTCGATGCCGTGGGTCTCGGCGCGCGGGCGATGGTGCCCGCCGGCGCCATGAGCCATGGGGAGAAGCGGCAGCTCGAACTCGCCATCGCGCTGGCCACCGAACCCCGCCTGCTGCTGCTGGACGAACCGCTGGCCGGCGCGGGGCCGGAAGAGACGGAGCGGCTGATCGGCATCCTGCGGTCGCTCCGCGGCCGCTACACCATCGTGCTGGTGGAGCACGACATGCAGGCGGTCTTCGCGCTGGCGGACCGCATTTCCGTGCTGGTCTATGGCCGCGTCATCGCGACCGGCCCCACCGAGATGATCCGCGCCAACCCCGAGGTGAAGCGCGCCTATCTCGGCGAGGACGATCTGCCGCTGGCGGAGGGCGCGCCATGCTGAGGCTGGAAGGTCTCACCGCCGGCTATGGCGGCAGCCAGGTACTCTTCGGCATCGACCTCGCGGTCGGTCCGGGCGAGGTGGTCACGCTGCTCGGCCGCAACGGCATGGGCAAGACGACGACGGTGCGCGCCATCATGGGCCTGCTGCCAAGTGTCGGCGGCCGCGTCTGGGGCGGGGGCATCGCGCTGGACGGCCAGGCGGCGGCGGGGATGGCGGCGCATCGCGTGGCACAGCGTGGCCTCGGCCTGGTACCGGAGGGGCGGCAGGTTTTCCCGACCCTCACGGTGGAGGAGAACCTGCTGGCCACCGCCGCCAATCGCAGCGGCCGCACGCCGCCGCGCTGGACGCTGGACGCGGTCTACGCCTTCTTCCCGCGGCTCCGCGAACGCCGCGCCAATCCCGGCGCCAAGCTCTCCGGCGGCGAACAGCAGATGGTGGCGATCGGGCGCGCGCTGATGACCAACCCGCGGCTGCTCATCCTGGACGAGGCGACGGAGGGGCTGGCACCGCTGATCCGCGCCGAGATCTGGGACGTGCTGGCGAAGCTGAAGGCGGAGGGCCAGGCGATCCTGCTGATCGACAAGAACCTGGCCGCGGTGACGCGCCTCGCGGACCGGCATGTGGTCATCGAGAAGGGCCGCACGGTCTGGACGGGAACCAGCGCCGAACTGGCAGCCGCGCCGGAGGTCCGGGACAGCTACCTGCACCTGTAAATGCTTTACGGCTTTACAGGCGGCGGAGTCGCGGAGTTCACAGCTTTCGCGGCTGCCGCGCAATGATCCTATAGAACTGCGTGCCCTGCCGATGCATTTGATCGCCAGACGAGTTCTGGAGGTTCGATCATGTCGCAGCTTGGCCGTCGCAGCATCCTCGGTGCCTTCCTCGCGGCTCCCCTCGCCGCCCCCGCCTTCGCCCAGCCCTGGCGGCCGGACCGGCCGGTCGAGCTCGTCGTCGGCTTCGCGCCGGGCGGCGGCACGGACATCGTGGCGCGGCTCTTCGCGCGGCACCTGGAGACGCGGCTCGGGCAGCCCATCACAGTGGTGAACAAGCCGGGTGCGTCGAGCGAGGTTGCGCTGACCTACGTGTCGCGGTCACGGCCTGACGGCCAGGTGCTGGGCCTGACCAACATGCCCTCCTTCGTCACGGTGCCGGTGGAGCGCCGCGCGCAGTACAACCTCGACAGCTTCGGATTCATCGGCAACATCATGACGGACCCGACGGGCCTGATCATCCGTGCCGACAGCCCCATCCGCGACGTCCAGGACCTGGTGCGCCGCGCGCTGGCGGATCCGGAAGGCATCGTGGTCTCGACCTCCGGCATCGGCACCGACGACCACCTGATGATGGCGCAGATCTCCCGCCTGACGGGCGCGCGCTTCACGCTGATCCACTACACCGGCGCGCCGATCCAGCGCACCGCGCTTATGTCCAACCAGGTGCAGGTCAACTGCGTCTCCATCGGCGAATACGCGCCGAATCCCGATGGCGTGCGCTTCATCGCCCATGGCGGGGCGGAGCGCAGCCGCTTCGCGCCGCAGACGCCGACCTTCAAGAGCCTGGGCCTGGACTTCGAGATGTATTCCGAGCGCGGCTTGGTGGTGCCGGTCGCGACGCCGTCGCGGATCCTGGAGCGCCTGCGCGACGCCGTGCAGGAAGCCGCGGCCGATCCTGCCACGCGGCGCAGCTTCGAAGCCCAGTTCATCGAGCCGACCCTGGAGCCCGGCGCGCAGTGGGAAGCGCGGATGCGCGCGACCCAGACCCAGTATGCCGATCTGTGGCGCCGCGCGCCCTGGATCAACACCTGAATGGGGGGTGGCCCGCGTCACGGGCCGGCGTCGTGCCAGCGGTCGGAGAACCGCGGACGATACCGGTGGTGACGACAAGGGAGCCGTCGCCTGACAGGCGCGGGCCACCGATGGTCAATCCTTGAACTCCGCCGGCAGCACCTTCGCCAGGTGATCGAAGACGGCGCGGTAGCGCCGTCCCTGCCGCACATCCGCATGGGCCACCAGCCAAACCCCTGACCGCGGTGCGAATTCCGTCGCCAGCAGCCGTCGCAGACCTGGCACGCGGCTGGCGGCACGGGCTTCCAGCACACCCATGCCGAGCCCCTGCGCGATCGCCTCGCGTTGCGCCAGCATGCTGTCGGCCTTGAAGGCGAAGCGGGTGTTGGTGACATCCAGCTTCAGCCGTTCGGCCGCGCGGGCGCCGAAGGAATCGCGGTCGAACCCCACCCAGACATGGCCCTCCAGCCGGTCCAGCGCCGGCGGTTCGCCATGACGGGCGACGTAATCCTCCGAGGCGAAGAAGCCGAGTTCCACCGACCCGATCTGCCGCGCGATCAGTTCCGCCTGCTCCGGGCGGGAGAAGCGGATGGCGATGTCGGCATCCCGGCGCAGCAGGTTCTCCACCTGCATGCCGATCGAGACCTCGATGGTGATGCCGGGGTGGCTGCGGAGGAAGGGCTGCATCAACACGGGCAGGCGCTCCACGCCGAAGACCTCCGTCGTCGTGATGCGGACCGTGCCGGTCGGGCTCTCGGGCTTGCCGGTGATGGAGGCGGACAGCACCTGCGCGGCCTGTTCCAGCTGCTCCGCATGCTCCATCAGGGCCACGGCGCGGCCGGTCGGGCGCAGGCCTTGCGGCGTGCGGTCGAACAGCGCCTCCCCCACCTGCTCCTCCAGCGTGCGGATCTGCCGGCCCACGGTGGGCTGGGTCAGGCCCAGCGTCTGGGCGGCGGCGGAGAGGCTGCCGGCGCGCATCACCGCGACGAAGGCCTGGAGCAGGCTCCAGTCGAGGCTGTGTGTCATGCCGTTACTGCATGAAACAATTTGAGGGCATGCATTCGCGCATACCGGAGGAAGAACATTCGGCAATCCCGCAACGACCGGCCTGGACGCATCTTCCGGCCACGGACGGCGACATCGGGTCGCCACCCAGTATCGAGCGAAAGCCAACGACCATGACCACCACCTTCTCCAAGCTGACCCTGGCCACCGCGCTGTTCGGCACGGCGCTGGCCTTCGGCGCCGCCACCGCGCAGGCCGCCGACGCAACCTCCTACCCCCGTTCGGTCGGCACGGGTGAGAATAGCGAGATCGTCTATGCGCCGGGTTACCAGGGCAACATCGTGGGCGGCGGCCGCGTGGTGACGCAGCAGATGCCGGCCAACGAGGTCGCCGTGACCTATCTGGATGGCCAATTCGCCCAGCGCCAGGCCCCGGGCGTGGCGGTGCGGTCGATCACCAACGGTGAGAACACCGACTTCGTGCTCGCGCCGCTGACGACGCCGCGCGGCTGATCCGGCTCCGGCGGGCGGCGGTTACTCCGCCGCCCGCGGCAGCGCCGCAGCCTCCGGCTTGTGGCTTTTCGGGCGGGCCTTGAGCTTCAGCTCCCGCAATTCCGCCTGATCCTTCGCCGCGTTGCGCAGCAGCGCGTCCTTGCCCCAGAGGTATTGCGGCGGGCAGGCGATGTCCTTCACGCCGTACTGCGCCGCGGCGTGCAGGGTGAAGGACGGGTTCGTCAGATGCGGCCTCGCCAGCGCCACCAGATCCGCGCGATTGGCGGCGATGATGGTGTTCACCTGGTCGGCGCTGGTGATGTTGCCGACGCACATGGTGGCGATGCCGGCCTCGTTCCGGATCATGTCGGACCAGGGCAGCTGGAACATGCGGCCATAGGTCGGGCTGGCATCGGCCACCGTCTGGCCGGTGGAGACATCGATCAGGTCCGCGCCCGCTTGCGCGAAGGCACGAGCGATCGCGAGGCAATCCTCATCCGTCAGCCCGCCTTCCGCCCAGTCGGTCGCGGAGATGCGGACCGACATGGGCTTCTCCGCCGGCCAGACCGCGCGCATGGCGTCGAAGATCTCCAGCGGATAGCGCAGCCGGTTCTCGACGCTGCCGCCATACTCGTCCTCGCGGCGATTGGTCAGCGGCGAGAGGAAGCTGGCCAGCAGGTAGCCGTGCGCGCAGTGCAGTTCCAGCATGTCGAAGCCGCAGGCGATGGCGCGGCGAGTGGCGGCGACGAAATCGGCCTTCACCTGGTCCATGTCGTCCCGCGTCATGGCGCGCGGCACCTGGCTCTCGGGATAGTAGGGGATCGCGCTGGCCGAAAGGATCGGCCAGGCGCCTTCCTTCAGCGGGCGGTCCATCCCTTCCCACATCAGCCGCGTCGCGCCCTTCCGCCCGGCATGGCCGAGCTGGAGGCAGAACTTTGCCTGTGACGTGGCGTGGGCCAGCGCGACGATGCGCGTCCAGGCGGCCTGCTGTTCATCGTTCCAGAGGCCGGCGCAGCCCGGGGTGATGCGGGCGGTCGGGCTGACGCAGGTCATCTCCGTGAACAGAAGGCCGGCGCCGCCCATGGCCCGCGCCCCGTAATGCGCGACATGGAAGTCGCCCGGGATCCCTTCGGGCGCCGAATACATGCACATGGGCGAGACGACGACGCGGTTGGCGAGCTTCATGTCCCGCAGCGCGAAGGGCTGGAACATGGGTGGCTTGCGCGGATCGGCGGGCAGGCCGGCGGCCTGCGCTTCCTCCGCCACCGCGCGCTGTGTCTCCGCCACGAAGTCCGGGGCGCGGAGGGCCAGGTTGTCCCAGGTGATCGCCTTGCTGCGCGTCATCACGCCGAAGGCGAAGCGCGTCGGGGAGAAATCCCAGAACCGCTGCACATGCTCGAACCAGACGAGCGAGACGTTGGCCGCGTGCTGCGTCTTCTCGACGTCCTCGCGGCGATCGGTCTCATACCGCTGCAGGCACGCCGCCACGCTGCCGCCAGCGCGGAACGCCTTGTGCAGGCCGATGGCATCCTCCATCGCCAGCTTGGTGCCGGAGCCGATGGAGAAATGGGCGCTGGCCTTGGCGTCGCCGAGCAGGACGACGTTGTCCTTCACCCAGCGGCCGCAGGTGATGGTCGGGAATTGCCGCCACATCGACCGGTTGGTGATGAGGCGATGGCCCTGCAGTTCCTCGGCGAAGACGCCTTCGAGATAGGCGGCCGACTCCGCCTCGTTCATCCGGTCCAGGCCGGCACGGGCGAAGGTGTCGGGATCGGTCTCCAGCACCCAGGTGCTGGCGCCGGCCTCGTACTGGTAGCAATGGGCGATGAAGATGCCCTCCGGCCTCTCCTTGAAGAAGAAGGTGAAGGCGTCGAAGGGCCGCGTGCTGCCCATCCAGGCGAAGCGGTTGGGGCGGAGGTCCACTTCCGGCCTGAAATGGTCGCGGAAGCGTTCGCGGATGGGGGAGTTGATGCCATCGGCGGCGACGATGAGGTCGGCATCGGGGAAATCCTCGGGCGAGGCCTCCCGCCGGTATTCCAGCTCGACGCCGAGCGCGCGGGCGCGGTCGGAGAGCAGCATCAGCAGGGTGCGGCGGGAACAGCCGCAGAAGCCGTTGCCGCCGATGCGGTGTTCCTGGCCCTTGGCGACAATGGCGATGTCGTCCCAATAGGCGAAGCTTTCGGTGATGGCGCGGTAGCTGGGCTCATCCGCCGCCTGGAAGGTATCCAGAGTCGCGTCGCTGAAGACGACGCCGAAGCCGAAGGTGTCGTCCGGGCGGTTGCGCTCCACCACCGTGATGCGCGCCTGCGGGAAGTCCCGCTTCATCAGGATGGAGAAATAGAGGCCCGCCGGGCCGCCGCCGATCACCGCGATGCGCATCGATGCACCTCCGCCCCTGACACCCGATAGTTTAGGCTTCAAAGATTGGCGCAGCAACCGGATTGCAAGGTTGCGCCGCCGGCGGATGATGTTTTAGGCTTCAAGCATCGGAGGTCGGATGGAAGCGTCGCCACTCCTCGGCAAGCATGCGCTGGTCACGGGCGGCGGCACCGGCATCGGGCTCGCCTGCGCGCAGGCGCTGACGCGTGTGGGGGCGGTGGTGACGGTGCTCGGGCGGCGCGAGGCGCCGCTGCGGGAGGCTGTCGAGGCCGGCGATGCGGCGGGTCTATTGGTGGCGGATGTGACCGCCCTGCCCGCTTTGCCCCGCTTCGACATCCTGGTGAATGCGGCCGGTGCCGCGGAAAGCGCGCCCTTCCTGAAGTCGGATCCTGCGCTGTTCGAGCGGATGTGGCGCGTGAACGTGATGGGCGCGGTGGCGGCGGCGCAGGCGGTGCTGCCCGGGATGCTGGAGGCGCGGGACGGGCGGATCGTGATGGTCGCCAGCACGGCGGCGCTGAAGGGCTACCCCTACGTCACCGCCTATACAGCCGCGAAGCACGGGCTGCTCGGCTTGGTGCGCGCCCTGGCGCAGGAGGTCGCGGCCAGGGGCGTGACGGTCAACGCCGTCTGCCCGGGCTTCACGGACACCGCCATCGTGGCGGAGAGCGTCGCGCGCATCGTCGCCAAGACCGGGCGCGGCGAGGACGAGGCCCGCGCCGAACTCGCGAGGCACAACCCGCAGAAGCGCCTTGTGCAGCCGGCGGAGGTGGCGGCGGCGGTGCTCGCGCTCTGCCTGGCTGGCAGCGCCGCCATCAACGGCCAGGCCATCGCGGTGGATGGGGGGGAGACATGACCCCGGACGACATGATGCCCGTGGCGGTGGACGCCGAGACGGCGCTGGCCGGCGCGCCGCCCGGCCACAAGGACGAGCTCCGCCTCTGGCTGCGGCTGCTGACCTGCGCCACGCTGATCGAGGGCGAGATCCGCACCCGCCTGCGCCGGGACTTCGACACCACCCTGCCCCGCTTCGACCTGCTGGCGGCGCTGGACCGCGCACCGGCGGGGCTCACGCTGGGCGACGTCTCCCGCCGCATGATGGTCAGCAACGGCAATGTCACCGGCCTGGCGACGCGGCTGGAGGCGGAGGGGCTGGTCGAGCGCCGCGCCCGACTCGGCGACCGGCGCGCGCAGATGCTGCGGCTGACGGCCAAGGGCAAGCGCGAATTCGCACGTCAGTCGGCGGCGCATGAGGGCTGGGTCGCGGAGTTGCTGGGCGGTCTCGAACCCGCCGACCGCGCCGCGCTGTTCCGCCTGCTCGGCCAGGCCAAGGGCTCCGTCAGGGCCGCGCTTTCACCCGAGGAGACACCATGATCACGGCCATCAGCGGCCCGCTTGCCGACTACGCCGCGCAACACCTGAAGCTGGAGATCGAGGGCGGCGTCGCGACGCTGACGCTGAACCGGCCGGAGCGGAAGAACCCGCTGACCTTCGAGAGCTACAGCGAGATGGCGGCGATCCTGCGCGCCGCGGTCCACGACGATGCGGTGAAGGCCTTCGTGGTCACGGGCGCCGGCGGGAATTTCTGCTCGGGCGGCGATGTGCATGAGATCATCGGCCCGCTGCTCGACCGCGACACCAAGGGGCTGATGCAGTTCACGGCCATGACGGGTGAGCTGGTGAAGGCCATGCGCGCCTGCCCGCAGCCCATCATCGCCGCCATCGATGGCATCGCCGCCGGCGCGGGCGCCATCATCGCCATGGCCTCCGACATCCGCATCGGCACGGCGCGGGCCAAGACCGCCTTCCTGTTCAACCGCGTGGGCCTGGCGGGCTGCGACATGGGCGCCTGCGCCATCCTGCCCCGCATCATCGGCCAGGGACGGGCGAGCGAGCTGCTGTATCTCGGCCGGTCGCTGGGTGGGGAGGAAGCGCTGGCCTGGGGCTTCTTCAACGCGATCCATGATCCTGATGCGCTGCAAGCCGCCGCGGCGAAGCTGGCGCGGGAGATCGCGGAGGGCCCGAACTTCGCGCACGCCATGACCAAGCGCATGCTGCAGATGGAATGGGCCATGTCCATGGACCAGGCGATCGAGGCCGAGGCCGTGGCGCAGGCGCTGTGCATGACGACGCAGGATTTCCGCCGCGCCTATGACGCCTTCGTGGCGAAGCAGCGCCCGGTGTTCAAGGGCGACTGATGGCAGACCGCACCTTCCTCCAGTGGCCCTTCTTCGAGGATCGCCACCGCGACTGGGCGGCGGAGGTCGAGGCCTGGGCCGCGCAGCACGCCGAGGCGCTGTCCGACGAGCATGACGCCGATGGCAGCGTGCAACGCCTGGCGCGCGCCATGGGCGAGGCCGGGCTGCTGCGCGTGCCCTGCCCTGCAGACGGCAAGCTCGACGTCCGCAGCCTCTGCATCGCGCGGGACATCCTGGCGCGGCACAGCGGCCTCGCCGATTTCGCCTTCGCCATGCAGGGGCTCGGCACCGGGCCGGTGACGCTGTTCGGCACGGCGGCGCAGCGCGAAAGGCTGCTGCCGGGCGCGCGGGCGGGCGCGAACCTCGCCGCCTTCGCGCTGAGCGAGCCGGAGGCGGGCAGCGATGTGGCGGCACTCGCCACCACCGCGACGCCGGACGGCAATGGCCATTGGCGGCTGAACGGGCGCAAGACCTGGATCAGCAATGGCGGCATCGCGGCCTCCTACATCGTCTTCGCCCGCACCGGCGAGGCACCGGGCGCGCGCGGCCTTTCCGCCTTCCTCGTCGCCGCCGATGCGCCGGGGCTCTCCATCGCGGAGCGCATCGACGTCACCGCTCCGCATCCGCTGGCGACGCTGTCCTTCGATGGTGTCCGCGTCTCCGTCGATGACCTCATCGGCAAGCCGGGCGAGGGCTTCAAGGTGGCGATGGGCACGCTCGACGTGTTCCGCGCCACCGTCGGCGCCGCCGCCCTCGGCTTCGCGCGCCGCGCCTTCGACATGACGGTGGAACGCGCGACGAACCGGAAGCTGTTCGGCGGCGCGCTGTTCGACCAGCAGATGAGCCAGGCCGCCATCGCCGACAGCGCGGTGGATGTCGAGGCTTCCGCCCTTCTCGTCTATCGCGCCGCCTGGCTGAAGGATTCCGGCCAGCCGCGAGTCACGCGCGAAGCCTCCATGGCCAAGCTGCATGCGACGGAGGCGGCGCAGCGCTGCGCCGACCGCAACGTGCAGATCCATGGCGGCCTTGGCGTCACCAAGGGCCACAAGGCCGAAGAACTCTACAGGGAAGTCCGGGCGCTTCGCGTTTATGAAGGCGCCTCGGAGGTGCAGCGCATCGTGATTGCGCGCGCCGAACGCGACAGTCGCACATCCACCTGATGAACCGGGAGACGGGGATGGACGGGATGATGATGCAGGCACTGGGCGCATCCGCCCACCAGGACAGCTTCTGCCGGGACAACCTGCCGCCGCGCGACCAGTGGCCGGACTTCCTGCTGGACCGGCCGGAGTTCCAGTATCCCGCGCGCCTCAACTGCGCGGTGGAACTGCTGGACCGCAACCTGGAGCGCGGCCGCGGCGACCACCCCGCGCTGGTGACGCCGGCGGAGACGCTGAGCTATCGCCAGCTGGCGGAGCGCGTGGACCGGATCGCGCATGTGCTGGTCTCGCGCCTCGGCTTGGTGCCGGGCAATCGCGTGCTGCTGCGCAGTGCCAACAATGCCTGGATGGTCGCGGCCTATTTCGCCGTGCTGAAGGCCGGCGGCGTCGTCGTCGCCACCATGCCGCTGCTGCGCGCCAAGGAACTGTCCCAGGTGCTGCGCAAGGGGCGCATCACCCATGCCCTGTGCGATGCGCGCCTCGTCGAGGAACTCCGCAAGGCCGAGGGGCCGGACCTCCGGCACCTCGTCACCTGGGGCAACGGGATGCTGGAGGCGATGGTGGCGGAGGCGCCCGGCCGCTTCGCGGCCTGCGACACCGCCGCCGATGATGTCTGCCTGATCGGCTTCACCAGCGGCAGCACGGGCGAGCCCAAGGGCACGCTGCATTTCCACCGCGACATGCTGGCGATCTGCGACGGCTATGCCATGCAGGTGTTGCGGCCGGAGCCCAGCGACATCTTCATCGGCTCGCCCCCGCTCGCCTTCACCTTCGGCCTCGGCGGGCTGGTGCTCTTCCCCTTCCGCGTCGGCGCCACCGCCGTGCTGCTGGAGAAGGCACCGCCCGAGGAATTGCCCGCCGCCATCGCGCATCACCGCGCGACGGTCTGCTTCACCGCGCCCACCGCCTATCGCGTCATGGCGGCCAAGGCCGGGGAGCACGACCTCTCCAGCCTGCGCAAATGCGTCTCCGCCGGCGAAACCCTGCCGGTGCCGATCTTCGAGGCCTGGCAGAAGGCAACGGGCCTCAAGCTGATGGACGGCATCGGCGCGACGGAGATGCTGCACATCTTCATCGCGGCGCGCGAGGACCAGATCCGCCCCGGCGCCACCGGCATCCCCGTGCCGGGCTACCGCGCCAAGGTGGTGGACGAAGCGGGGCAGGAGGTGCCGCGCGGCACGCCCGGGCGGCTCGCGGTGCAGGGGCCGACGGGGTGCCGCTACCTCGATGACCCGCGCCAGGCGCAATACGTCGAGCGCGGCTGGAACATCACCGGCGACACCTACGTCCAGGACGCCGATGGCTATTTCTGGTACCAGGCCCGCAACGACGACATGATCGTCTCCGCCGGCTACAACATCGCAGGGCCGGAGGTAGAATCCGCCCTGCTGACCCATCCCGCCGTGAAGGAATGCGGCGTGGTTGGCGCGCCCGACCCGGAACGCGGCATGGTGGTGCGGGCCTATGTCGTGCTGAAGGACGGCGTGAACGGCGACGCGGCCCTGGTCAAGGCGCTGCAGGACCATGTGAAGGCCGAGGTCGCGCCTTACAAATACCCGCGCAGCGTTGTCTTCGTGCCGGCGCTGCCCCGGACAGAGACCGGCAAGCTGCAACGCTTCGCGCTGCGGAAGCAGGCCCAGTCCGGCGCATGAGCCGACCGGCGCCCATCGCCGCCGCCGCCCTGCCCGCCCGCGCCTTCCGCGGGCGGCAGCGCATCCGCTTCGGCGACTGCGACCCCGCCGGCATCGTCTTCTTCCCGTCCTTCTTCGCCATGGCCAATGGCATGGTGGAGGACTGGTTCACCGAGGATCTCGGCATCGACTTCCACGCCCTGCACGGCCAGCGCCGCATCGGCACCGGCTTCGTGCATGCAGAAGCCGATTTCTTCCGCCCCGGCCTGATGGGCGACCGCATCGCGCTGACGCCGATCCTGACGCGGATCGGCGGCGGGTCCTATGCGCTGACCGTCCACATCCATCGCGGGGAGGAGGAGCTTGCCCGGCTCGCCCTCGTCACCGCCACCACCGACCTCGATGCCCGCCGCGCCGTGCCGATCCCGGCCGATCTTCGCGCGGCGCTGGTCGCCTATCAGGAGCGTTGCGCCCATGGCTGACAGCCCCCTCACCGCCCTGCAGCCGCCGGGCTGGCCGGCGCCGCGCGGCTATTCCAACGGGATGATGGGCCAGGGGCGCGTCGTGCTGGTGGGCGGGCAGATCGGCTGGGATGCCGGGGGCCGCTTCCCCGACGGCTTCGTCCCGCAGGTCCGCCAGGCGCTGGAGAACATCCTGGCGGTGGTGAAGGAAGCCGGGGGCGGCCCGGAACATATCGGCCGCCTGACCTGGTACGTCACCGACATGGCGGAATACCGTGCCAGCCTGGCGGAGCTCGGCCCCGCCTATCGCGCCGTGATGGGCCGCAACTTCCCCGCCATGGCGCTGGTGCAGGTGGTGGCGCTGGTCGAGCCCGAAGCGAAGGTCGAGATCGAGGCGACCGCCATCATCCCCGGTTAGACCGCCGGCGCTTCCGGCCCGGGCTCCATCGCCTCGTCCAGCGGCGCCGCCACCGCCTCATCGGCGTCCTGCTTCCAGCCGCGGCGCTCCTCGCAGAGGCGTCGCGCGAGCAGCGCCGCGCCGATCGCACCCGCGCCGACGGCCAGGGTCATCGTCGCCGCCGTCGCCACAGCCATTCCCATCATCGTGCCCGTCGCCATTCGCAGCAGCATGGCCAAGTCTCCTTCTGGTTCGGCCTATCTGGGGCCGGGCCGCTTCGGGGCAAGCGGAATGGGGGGTGGTGACAGGGATCGTTCCGCCGCGCAGGAGCACACGATGGTGCCATCGGCCAGCCGGTTCGGCATCGTGACCTCCTCGCAATGCGGGCAGAGCACGGGTTCGGGGCGCGTCAGTTGCATGCGGCAGGGTCCGTGGGCAGGCCGGCAGCGAGCATGCGGAGCTGCGTGAGCGCACCCGCGGCCGCGGCTTCCTCGATGCCCTCGAGCGTCTCGGCCGCCCTCTTCCAGCCGGCATTGGCGGCGATGCCACGCAGCGCATGGGCCACGGCGCGCGCGGCGCCGGTATCGCCATCCGCCGCGGCGGCCGTCAGGCGCGGCAGGCGGGCGAACCATTCCTCCGCGAAGGCGTCCTGCATGGGATTGGGCCCCGCGGCAGCGGGCTTCGCCAGGACCGGCGTGTAGAGCGTGACATAGCCGCCGCCCGGCAGGGGCGTGCGGCGCAGTTCCAGCAGGCTGCCATCCGGCCTTTCCCGCTGCAGGCGCTGCGGCACGGTGCCGTCATGGAACAGGCGCATGCGCCGCTCTGTCTCGGCTTCCGGATCGACCATGCCGAACTCCCCCGCTTCCGCCTGGATGCGGATCACTTCGCGGAGCGGCATGCCGATGCGCAGCACGCGGCGCGGCACGCCGGCATAGTCGGAAAAGCGCGGATTCCAGCCGGCCAGGCGAAGATCGGCGTCGACCACGAGGATGCCATCCGCCATGGCCGCCAGCACGCCATCCAGCATCCGGGACTTGGCCTCCGACCGCTCCGTCAGCAGGCGGAGCTCCGCATTGGCGGCGGCCAGGTGGGCGTTGCGGGCATGCAGCTGAAGTTCCCGGCGCCGCAGGCGGCGCGCCTGCCACAGCACCGCCAGCGCCGCAGCCGCGGCCGCCAGGGCCAGCAGGCCGGCGACGGCCTGGCTCACGCCCGGCTCCGCGATGCCCTGCGCCCAGGCCGGCGTCGCCAGCAGTGCCGCCATGGCGACCAGCGGGACCAGCATCGTCATCTCCCGCCAGGTGGTTGTCGGGTCAGCCTTGCCTTCTACCCGCGCGTGCCGAAGGCCGGCAAGGTCGCGTCGAAGGCCGCCCCGACGCTGCACTGCGTCAGGCGGGCTTGCCGCCGGGGGGCCCGATTGGCATGTTCCGCCCACTCCCAACCCCAGGGCGCGATCGAGGTGTCCCGGCACGGGCGTTCGGCAAGGAATGAGGCATGGCCAAGATCAAGGTGAAGACCCCCGTCGTCGAGATGGACGGGGACGAGATGACGCGCATCATCTGGGGGTTCATCAAGGACCGCCTGATCCTGCCCTACCTCGACATCGACCTGAAGTACTACGACCTGGGCGTCGAGTACCGTGACCAGACCGATGACCAGGTGACGGTGGATGCCGCCAACGCGACCAAGCAGTACGGCGTGGGCGTGAAGTGCGCGACCATCACCCCGGACGAGGCGCGGGTGAAGGAGTTCGGCCTGAAGAAGATGTGGCGGTCGCCCAACGGCACCATCCGCAACATCCTGGACGGCACGATCTTCCGCGAGCCGATCATCATCAAGAACGTGCCGCGCCTGGTGCCGCACTGGTCGAAGCCGATCGTCGTCGGCCGCCACGCCTTCGGCGACATCTACCGCGCGGTGGAGATGAAGGTCCCGGGCGCCGGCAAGGTGACCATGACCTACACGCCGGAAGGCGGCGCGCCGCAGGAGATCGGCGATTTCGTGTTCAAGGGCCCCGGCGCCTTCATGGGCCAGCACAACCTCAACGCCTCGATCGAGGGTTTCGCCCGCGCCAGCTTCAACTACGGGCTGAGCCGCGGCTATTCCGTGTACTTCAGCCACAAGAACACGATCCTCAAGGCGTATGACGGCAACTTCAAGGACATCTTCAAGTCCATCTTCGACGCCGAATTCGCCGACCGCTTCAAGGCGAAGGGCCTAGTCTATGAGGACCGCCTGATCGACGACATGGTGGCGTCCGCCCTGAAGTGGGAAGGCGGCTACATCTGGGCCTGCAAGAACTACGATGGCGACGTGCAGTCCGACATCGTGGCGCAGGGCTTCGGCAGCCTCGGCCTCATGACCTCCGTGCTGCTGTCCCCGGACGGCAACACGGTGGAGTCCGAGGCCGCGCACGGCACGGTGACGCGCCACTACCGCGAGCACCAGAAGGGCCGTGAGACCTCCACCAACCCGATCGCGTCCATCTTCGCCTGGACGCGCGGCCTGTCCTACCGCGGCAAGTTCGACGGCACCCAGGATGTCGTGGACTTCGCCGATGCGCTGGAGCAGGTCTGCGTGGAGACGGTGGAAGCCGGCCACATGACCAAGGACCTGGCCCTGCTGATCAGCAAGGACCAGCCCTACCTCAACACGCAGGACTTCCTCGCCAAGCTGGACGAGAACCTGAAGAAGAAGATGGGCTGAGGCCAACGGCCGCCTTCGGCGTCTCGTTGGCCTGCATGTGCATGCCCTCAGACGCCGGGCGCGGCCTCCGGCCGCTTGGCTTCGCGGCATAAGCCGCGGGCCGCATTCGCGGCCTCGGCCGCCTCCGGCGGCCGCAAGGTACACGCCATCCGCGGCCGCCAGGGGAAACCCTGGCGGCCGCTTCCGTTCCGGGGGTAGTTAGCCGGCATGCAGGAACTGACCGCCTTCGACATCGCCGGCCTGATCGTCTTCGCCTTGTGCTGGATCGGCTACACCACCGCCGTCAGCCGCGTGCCGCGCTTCCGCGAGGCCAGCGTGATCGCGGCGATGGATGAGCACCGGCGCCGCTGGATGCGCGCCATGCTGGACCGGGACAACCGCATCGCCGACATGGCGGCGATCGGCAACCTCATGAACAGCACCAGCTTCCTGGCCACCACCAGCATCTTCATCCTGGGCGGCCTGGTGGCACTGCTGGGCGCGCCTGACCTTGGCCGCCGGGTGGTCTCCGCCCTGCCCTACGCCATGGTGCCGGACGAGGTGGTGTGGGAGCTGAAGATCGCGCTGCTGCTGCTGATCTTCGTGAATGCCTTCTTCGAGCTGACCTGGGCGCTGCGCCAGTTCAACTACAGCTCCATCCTGGTCGGCGGCATCCCCGGCGCGCCAGCGACGCCGGAGACGATCAGCCAGGCGGAGGTCGCCGCCCGGGTCCTGAACCGCGCGGCCCGGCATTTCAACACCGGCCTGCGCAGCTACTATTTCGGCCTGGCGGCGCTGGCCTGGATCGCGCATCCGGCCCTGCTGATCCTGGCGAGCCTCTTCGTGCTGCGCGAACTCCACCGGCGGGAATTCCGGTCCGAGGTGCGGGACGCCGTCTCCGCGCCGGAGGTCACCCGCGCCTATCGGCGCTGACCTCGGCGCCCTTCTCGATCCGGCGCAGCACGTCCCAGAACTCCTTGAACACCGCCGCGCGGACGGCCCGGTCCTCGGCATCGTCCGGGATGCGGTCGGGGTGGAAGGCGCGGGCGAAGGCGAGCTTGGCCTGGTGGAACCGGTCATCCGCCGGGCGCTGCCAGGGCAGGCGGAGGCCGCCGCGCGGCTTCGCGGCCTCGGCCAGGGCCAGCTCGGCCCGTGCGACACGCAACTCCGTCTTCAGCCGGGCGACTTCCTCGGCCAGCGCCGTGGTGCGCGGCCCTTCCTCCGACACCACCGCCGGGGCGCGGCGCAGCCTGATCCGTCCGGCGCGGGCCAGCAGCACGCCCATCCGCTTGCGGGGCGTCCGCAGCAGCCGCCACAGGGCGCGCATCAGCCGCCAGATGGCATAGGCCACCAGGACGGGCAGGATCGCGATCAGGGTACCGGCAAGGGTGACGAGCATCGGGCCTTCCCTCCCCGGAAGGCCTGGGGAGGCTCGGCCAGTTTCCTCGCCCCCCTGTTAACAGCCCTGCAACGCCAGGACGCGATCGAGCGGCAGTGATCGCCCGACGCAGCGGCGGCCGTTGATGCGGCTTTCGATGGTGGTCGCCATGGTCAGCGCGTTCAGCACCGCCTCCTCCGTCGCCTCCGCGGCTGCCACGAAAAGGGGCGAGGCCTTGTCGTTCGGCAGGTCGGCGTAGTGCGCGACGCCCGCGCGGCGCGCCGATGTGCGGATCACCTCGGGATGCGTCGCGAAGGCCAGCGCATAGTCGCCGGAGCCGTCGGAGAAGGCGGCGCCGGTGCGGGCGATGCCCGCCATGGCGCGGCGCGCCAGGCGCTGGAGGTTGCGGTCCGACAGCGGTGCATCGGTGGCGAGGATGACCATGACCGACCCATCGGCATCCGCCTGCTGCGCCACATGCTCAGCGAGGTAGTATTTCTGCAGGCGGCGCCCGACCTCCAGCCCCGCCATGCAGAGCGCGCCGCCGTAATTGGCCTGGACCAGCGCGCCGACCGTCCAGCCGCCCAAGGCCGCCGGCAGCACCCGGCTCGACGTGCCGATGCCGCCCTTCCAGCCGAAGGCCATGGTGCCGGTGCCGGCGCCGACACTGCCTTCCGCGACGGGCCCGGGTGCGGCGATGGCCAGGGCTTCCGCGCAATGGAGGGCAGTGACGCCACGGGCGCGGATATCGTTCAAGCGGCCGTCATTGGTCTCGCCCACCACGGCATTCACGCTGCGGACCTGCCCATTGCCTGGCTGGGCGAGCGTCCAATCCACCAGCGCCTCCATCGCCCGGCCGACGGCCAGCGTGTTGGTCAGCAGGATCGGCGTCTCGAGTTCCCCTAGTTCCTGCACCTGCGTCACCCCCGCCATCTTGCCGAAGCCGTTCATGGCGAAGAGGCCGGCGGGGACGCGATCGGCGTAGGGGTTGCCTGGATGCGGGCGGATGGCGGTGACGCCGGTGCGCGTGCCCTCGCCCTCGATCACCGTGACCTGGCCGACGAGGACGCCGGCGACATCGGTGATGGCGTTCAGCGGACCGGGGGGCAGGATGCCGGGGATGAAGCCGAGGGCGCGGGCGCGGGCGCGGGCGCACATGCAGTGACTATCTTCTTGTAGCAAATGAGCCACACTCTGCGTCAGAAGGGCTAGAACATTTGGATTTCGAAGCAATCCAGGGTTTAGTATGTTTCGGTGTAGCAGAGCCGCAGTCGAACAATGCCCCGCGTCAGTATGAATTAATGTAAGAAACTCCGGATCGCCGCCTCAATGTGTGGGTCTTGACAGCCTATCTATGGTCTCGACCGTCCGCCCAAGTTCCGAGTCGTAGCTAACGCTGTGATGGCCAGACCCACTACCAAAGCTAATCAACCACATCAAAAGCGGTATAACAATCAACGTAAAAACCAACAAAGGCCCAAGTATTTCCTTCACGTCAAGCACCTTTCGCCGCGCGCGCATCGATAAGAGATTACCAGAAACACCAGCGACCTGCAATGGGTCCGAAAAATTCGACATAAAAGTTTACCGAAATGCAGCAACGGTTTGCCGAAGAATAAACAACAAAAAAAACACCATAGTAAAAATAGCGAACACATAAATGATTACCAAAAAAACTCGCCTTCCGTCCCCAAAATTTGCCCATCGATATTTAAGTGAAAAACTCGAATAAAACAGAAAAAAAGAAACGCCGAATCCCCAAATTAACAGATCAGCTGCGTCCAAAATTCTTTGTTTTGGTGCGGACAGTTCGCTTGATGTGGCGGCAAATATATTGCCTGAGAACCCAGCGAGACTCGCTAGCGCCAAGCCATACATTACAAATATCTTGCCGCACGCGTCATGTATTTCAACACCGGCTGGATCTAACTTAGGCAAAACATATGAGCAAATAGGCCTCACAATTCGAACAAAAATAGAACAGCCCGCTGAAATTATTGGGAGCAGTCTAGCTAGGAGTCCAGTTAACCTACGCTTCAAGCGCCGACCTAACAGCCGCAAGTGCTTCCGCCGCCTTGGCCGCGTCCGGGCCGCCGGCCTGGGCCATGTCCGGCTTCCCGCCACCGCCCTTGCCGCCGATCGCCGCGCTCGCCGCGCGGACCAGGGTCACGGCATCCGTCTTGCCCTTCGCGGCCTCTCCGATGCCGACGAAGACGCTGGCCTTGCCCTCCGCCGTCGCCACCACGCCGACGACATCGGCGGTGCCGGATTGCAGGATGGCCTCGACCACGCCCTTCAGATCCTTGGGCGGCATCTCGCCCAGTTCGCGCAGCGCCACGCGGAGCCCCGCGATGGTCTCGACTTCCGCCGCTGCACCGCCCGTCGCCAGCTTCTTGCGGAGATCGGTGATCTCGCGCTCCAGCTTCTTCCGCTCCTCGAGCAGGTTCGTGATGCGGTCCGCCAGTTCCGCCGGGCGCGCCTTCAGCACGGCGGCGGCCTCGTTCAGCTGGCGGTCGCGCTCCTCGATCAGCTTGAGGGCGGCCTCGCCCGTCACGGCCTCCACGCGGCGGATACCGGCAGCGACGGCGCCTTCGGCCACGATGCGGAACAGGCCGATATCGCCGGTGCGCTTCACATGGGTGCCGCCGCAGAGTTCCAGCGAATAGACGCCGAAACGCTCCGTCGCCATCGGGTCATGGCCCATGGAGACGACGCGCACCTCCTCCCCGTACTTCTCGCCGAACAGCGCCATGGCGCCGATCTGCACGGCGGCGTCGGGGGTCATGAGGCGGGTGACGACCTCGGCATTCTCGCGGATGCGGCTGTTCACCTCCGCCTCCACCCAGGCGAGGTCCGCATCCGTCATCGGCGTCGGCTGGCTGACGTCGAAGCGCAGCCGGTCCGGCGCGTTCAGCGAGCCCTTCTGCGCGACATGGGTGCCGAGGCGCCGCCGCAGCGCCTCATGCAGCAGGTGGGTCGCGGAGTGGTGGGCGCGGATGGTGGAGCGGCGGGCGTGGTCGACCTCCGCCTGCACGGCGAGCCCGACCTTGGCCTCCCCATGCGCCACGACGCCGACATGGACGAAAAGGTCGCCGAGCTTCTTCTGCGTGTCGCGGACGATGATCCGGCAGGCCTCCCCGGCCGAGATCAGGCCGGTATCGCCGACCTGGCCGCCGCTCTCGGCGTAGAAGGGCGTCTGGTTGAGGATGACGGAGACCTCGGTCCCCGCCACGGCGCTCTCCACCACCTGGCCATTGGCGACGATGGCCAGGATCTCGCCCTCCGCCGTCTCCGTGGAGTAGCCGAGGAATTCGCTCGCGCCGAGCTTCTCCTTGAGGTCGAACCAGAGCGTTTCCGTCGCTGCCTCGCCCGATCCGGCCCAGGCGGCGCGGGCGCGACGCTTCTGCTCGGCCATCGCGGCCTCAAAGCCCGCGGTATCGACCGTCTTGCCCTCGCCCCGCAGCGCGTCCTGCGTCAGGTCGAGGGGGAAGCCGTAGGTGTCGTAGAGCTTGAAGGCGACGTCGCCCGGCAGCGTGCCGCCCTCGCCCAACCGGCCGGATTCATCGGCCAGCAGGCCGAGGCCGCGCTCCAGCAGCGACCGGAACTTCGTCTCCTCCAGCCGCAGCGTCTCCGTCACCAGCGCCTCGGCGCGGAGGATCTCGGGATAGGCGGCACCCATCTGGCGTGTCAGCGCCGGGACCAGGCGGTGCAGCAGCGGCTCCCGCGCGCCCATCATATGGGCGTGGCGCATGGCGCGGCGGAGGATGCGGCGCAGCACATAGCCGCGGCCCTCATTGGAGGGCATGACGCCATCGGCGATCAGGAAGGTGCCGGCGCGGAGGTGGTCCGCCACGACGCGGTGGCTGGTCTTCCACTGGCCGTCCGGATCCTGCCCGGTTGCCTCGCTGCTCGCCAGGATCAGGGCGCGGAGCGTGTCGGTGTCGTAGTTGTCGTGTTTGCCCTGCAGGATGGCGGCGAAGCGCTCCAGCCCCATGCCGGTGTCGATCGAGGGGCGCGGCAGCGGCACGCGGGTGCCGGGGGGGCCTTCCTCGAACTGCATGAAGACCAGGTTCCAGATCTCGATGAACCGGTCGCCATCCTGGTCGGCCGATCCGGGCGGGCCGCCCGGGATCTTGTCGCCATGGTCGAAGAAGATCTCGGAGCAGGGGCCGCAGGGGCCGGTATCACCCATGCGCCAGAAATTGTCGGAGGTCGGGATGCGGATGATCCGGCTGTCCGGCAGGCCCGCGACCTTCTTCCAGTAGACGGGGGCTTCCTCATCCTCCGAATAGACCGTCACCAGCAGGCGGTCCTTCGGCAGGCCGAAATCCTTGGTCAGCAGCTCCCAGGCGTGGCTGATCGCCTGTTCCTTGAAGTAGTCGCCGAAGCTGAAATTGCCCAGCATCTCGAAGAAGGTGTGGTGGCGCGCGGTGTAGCCGACATTGTCCAGGTCGTTGTGCTTGCCGCCGGCGCGCACCGACTTCTGGGCGGTGGTGGCGCGCGAATAGGGGCGCTTCTCCTGCCCCGTGAAGACGTTCTTGAACTGCACCATGCCGCTGTTCGCGAACATCAGCGTCGGGTCGTTCCGCGGCACCAGCGGAGAGGATTCGACGACCTCATGCCCGTTACGGCGGAAGTAGTCGAGGAAGGTGGCGCGGATGTCGTTGCTGCTGGTCATCGCCTGATCGCTGCCATCGTCGCTGCCCCCGGGCGATCTGCCCGCGGATCGGGTGCCGCCGCCCTGGCCGGACGGCCCAAGCGAAAGCCGGGTCACTTACCGCGCGATGACAGATGCGTCGAGGGTAGGCATCCGGAACCCCCGTGCCATGGCGCCGTTCGGGAAAGACAGCCGGGCCGCGAGATGCCCGGCCACCACCGAACACCCCGAGGGAGGCCCATCATGGCCGAAGACTTCAAGTCGCTGATGATCGAGGCGTTGCAGGACGCCTACAGCGCAGAGACCCAGCTGGTCGAGGCGCTGCCCCAGATGGCGGAGGCCGCGCACAGCCCGACGCTGCGGCAGGCCTTCGAGGATCATCTGACCCAGACCCGCACCCATGTGGAGCGGCTGGAGCGCGCGGCCGAGCTGCTGGACGCCGATCCCGAAGGGGAGGAGTGCGAGGCGATGGAGGGGCTGACGGCCGAGGCGGAGGAGATCATGGACGACCATGACGAGGGCCCGGTCCGCGACGCCGCCCTGATCGGCGCCGCCCAGAAGGTCGAGCACTACGAGATCGCGACCTACGGCACGCTGCAGGCGATGGCCAAGGCGGCCGGGATGCAGGAGGTGGCCGACCTCTTCGGGCAGACGCTGGCGGAGGAGAAGACCGCCGATGAGAAGCTGACCGCCCTGGCGGAGCGGGAAGTGAACCCCGCCGCCCTGGCGGCCTGAAACGAGAAGGGCGGAGGGGAACACCCCTCCGCCCTTTTCCTTTCGAGGCTCGCCGCCTTACTCGGCGGCCGCCGCCTCGTCATTCTCCCCGGCCAGCATGGTGCTGGCGAGGCCGTTGGCCTGGTCGCGGATGCGCTTCTCCACGCTCTCCGCCATGGCCGGGTTGTCCCGCATGAACTGTTTGGCGTTCTCGCGCCCCTGGCCGATGCGCTGGCTGTCGCAGCTGAACCAGGCGCCGGACTTCTCCACGATGCCCGCCTTGACGCCGAGGTCGATGAGCTCGCCGACCTTGGAGATGCCTTCGCCATACATGATGTCGAAATCCACCTGCCGGAACGGCGGCGCCATCTTGTTCTTCACCACCTTCACGCGGGTCTGGTTGCCCGTCACCGTCTCCCGGTCCTTGATGGAGCCGATGCGCCGGATCTCCATGCGGATGGAGGCGTAGAACTTCAGCGCGTTGCCGCCCGTCGTCGTCTCCGGATTGCCGAACATCACGCCGATCTTCAGGCGGATCTGGTTCAGGAAGATCAGCAGGGTGTTGGAGCGGGAGACGCTGCCCGTCAGCTTGCGCAGCGCCTGGGACATCAGGCGGGCATGCAGGCCGACATGGCTGTCGCCCATCTCGCCTTCCAGCTCCGCCCGCGGCACCAGCGCGGCCACGCTGTCCACCACCAGCACGTCGATGGCGCCCGACCGCACCAGCGTGTCGCAGATCTCCAGCGCCTGCTCGCCCGCATCCGGCTGGCTGATCAGCAGGTTCTCCACATCCACGCCCAGCTTCTTGGCGTAGCCGGGGTCCAGCGCGTGCTCGGCATCGATGAAGGCGCAGGTCCCGCCCTTCTTCTGCGCTTCCGCGATCATGTGCAGGGCCAGCGTGGTCTTGCCCGAGCTTTCCGGGCCATAGACCTCGATGATCCGGCCCTTCGGCACGCCGCCGATGCCCAGCGCCAGGTCAAGGCCGAGCGAACCGGTGGAGATGACCTCCACCTCCTCCGCCGCCGCCTTGTTGCCCATGCGCATGATGGAGCCCTTGCCGAAGGCCCTCTCGATCTGGCTCAGCGCGGCGTCCAGAGCCTTCGTCTTATCCATGAGGCTCGCTCTCCCGAACTCCCGGGCCCGATTCCCGGTATCAACCTGGGGGCGCAATCCCCGGCTGGATCCTCACCCGCCGGTCACACCCCGCATCACAGTGGACCAGGAAGCACCGCGACTCCAAGCGCCGCGCTACCACCTGCCCCTCGACGCGGAATATGGCGCGGAACGGCCATCGCGACAAGAACATTTAGGAAACTTTAACGGCTCCGGCGGGCAGGATGGCTTTCAGCTCCGTCACCAGCGCGCCCAGGCTGTAGGGCTTGGCCAGCAGCCGGATGCGCTCCGCCGCCAGGTCCCGCCCGAGTGCCGCTTCCGCATAGCCGGAGACGAGCAGCACCGGCAGGTCCGGCCAGCGGTCCCGCAGCCTTCCCGCCAGTTCCAGCCCATCGAGCCCGGGCATCACCACATCCGACACCAGCGCCAGCGGCATGACCTCCGCCTTCTCGACCAGTTCCAGCGCTTCCTCCGAACAGCCGGCGCTCATCACCTCGAACCCCGCACGCCGGATGGCGCGCTCCGCCAGGCGCAGCAGGGGTACCTCATCCTCCACCAGCAGCACGGCGGGGCCGCCCGGGGTCGGCTCGGGCACGGGCGGCGGCGGGGGCGAAGCCGCGGGCGGCGCCACCATCGCGGTCGGCACCACGGGGTCCGCCGGTCCCTCATGCCGCGGCATCCAGATTCGGAAGCGCGTCCCCTCGCCCCGTCGGCTGTCCACCGCGATGAAGCCGCCGGATTGCCGGACGATGCCGTGCACGGTGGAAAGGCCGAGTCCCGTGCCCCCCTGTTCGCGCTTGGTGGTGAAGAAGGGGTCGAAGATGCGGGGCAGCACCTCCGGCGGGATGCCGGCGCCGCTATCGGCCACTTCCAGCAGGGCGTAGCGCCCGGCGGGCAGCGTCTCCGTCCCGATCGTCTCCGGGGAAAGGACCACGGCATGGCCCGTGGAGATGCGCAGCGATCCACCCTCCGGCATCGCATCGCGGGCATTCAGCGCCAGGTTCATGATGACCTGGTCGAGCTGCGTCGGGTCCATCCGCACGCGCCGGCCCGGCTCCTCCAGCGCGATGGACAGCCGCACCCGGCTGCCGAGCAGCCGCCGCAGCAACTCCCCCATGGCGGAGACGGCGATGTTCAGGTCCACCACGCGCGGCCGAAGCGCCTGCTGGCGGGCAAAGGCCAGCAGCTGCTTCACCAGCGCCGCGCCGCGGCCGGCGCTTTCCAGCACCTGGCGCAACTCCGCCGCGCCTTCCCCGGCCGGCGCGCGGGACAGGGCGGCCTCCGCGCTGCCGGCGATGGCCGTCAGCAGGTTGTTGAAGTCGTGCGCGATGCCACCCGCCAGCGCGCCCACGGCCTGCAACCGCGCGGCCCCCGCCTGCTGCTCCGCCGGCCGGGCCGCGATGCGGGACAGGCGGAGCACAGCCCCGCGTTCAGGCGCCGGCAGCTTGCGATGCTCCATCTCCAGCCGGGGCGACCCTTCGCTGGCCATGGCGATCGCCACGCGCTGCCCGGTGGCGAGCGCGGCGAGGGCCGCTTCCCTCCCCTGCGCCGCCATCAGCGCCGCGATCGGCAGTCCCGCCCTTGGCGGCAGCAGCGGGCCACAGAGCCCCGTGAACTCCGCATTCCAGGTCACCAGCCTGTCGTCCGCATCCAGCACCGCGATCCCGGGCGACGCCGCATCCAGCACGGCGCGGAGCATGGCATCCCCCGTCGGGCGTCGGATGCGGCCACGCAAGAGATCCTGGAGGGTGCGGCGCGTATCAGGCATGCGGTTCTCCTCGGCGACACCCCACCATACCCATGGCTCTTCCATGGGCGGTCAGCGAGGGCACGGGGTTGCTCACGGCGTCAAGCATGCCGTGTGGCGGCGCCGTTCTGGCGCCAGACATAGGCGATGATCTCGGCCACCGCCTGGTAGTGTTCCGCGGGGATCTCCGCATCGAGTTCCAGCCGCCACAGGGCGCGGGCCAGGGGCGGATTGGCCACCAGGGGCACGCCGGCCTTGGTCGCGGCCTCCCGGATCCGGGCCGCCATGGCATCCACGCCCTTGGCGACGATCTTCGGCGCGGCCTCCCCGCCGCCATAGGCCAGCGCGACGGCATAGTGGGTGGGGTTGGTGATCACGACGGCGGCGTTGGGCACCGCCGCCATCATGCGACGCCTTCCCTGCGCCTGGCGCATCTGCCTCCGGCGCGCCTTCAGCATCGGGTCGCCATCGGATTCCTTCGCCTCGTCGCGCAGGTCCTGGCGGCTCATGCGCATCTGCCGCGCGAAGCGCAGCCGCACCCAGAGCACATCAAGCACCGCGACGCCGGCGAAGGCCGCGAGCGCCGCCGTCATCAGGCGCATCGCGACATCCGCCGCCGCCGATGGCAGGGCGGCGGAGGGCTGGTGCAGCGCCGCCTGCAGCGCCGAGAGATCCGACCCCACATGCCACAGCGCAAATCCAACGATGCCGAGCTTCACCAGCGTGCGCAGGAATTCCATGAGCGCTTCCGGGCTGACCAGGCGCTTCAGGCCGGCCCAGGGGCTGATCTTGCTCAGCCGCGGCGTCATGGACTTGGCGGAGACGAGGCCGCCGGTCTGCACCAGCGTCGCCGCGGCGGCGCCCAGCGCGACCGCCAGCGCCACCGGTGCCACCACAAGGCCCCCCTTCCAGAACAGCACCTCGAAGGCCTCCGCCATGGTCAGGCCATGGGCGGATTCCAGCGCGCCGCGCATGGCCCGCATCAGGTCGAAGCCGATGGTCGGCAGCACGATCATCGTGGCGAGTGTCCCGGCCGCCAGGCTGGCCCAGCCCACTGCTTCCCGCGACAGGGCGACCTGCCCCTCCTCCCGCGCCCTCTGCAGACGCTTGGGTGTTGCGGCCTCCGACTTGTCATCGGCCTCGGGGCCGTCACCCTCCTCCGCCACGGCTCAGCGCACCCCGGGCAGGGCGCCGAAGCCGGCGCGCAGCGCCTCCATCAGCGTCGCGATCATGGGCGGCGCCAGCAGGGCGAGGAGGCCGAGCCCCGCCAGGATCTGCCCCGGCACGGCGATGAAGAAGGTCTGCACCTGCGGCGCCAGGCGCGACAGCAGGCCGAGCGCCACGTTCAGCAGCACCGCACCGACCACGAAGGGGGCGGAGATGCGCAGCGCGAGGTCGAGCGAATCCGCCCCCATCCGCGCCACCGCCAGCGCCGCCGGGCCGGAGGGGAACGGGCTGCCCGCCGGCATCATCGCATAGCTTTCCGCCATCGCCGCCAGCGGCACGCGGTAGAGCCCGGTGGAGAGCACCAGCACCGCCGCCATCAGCGCGAAGGCGCGGCCCAGCGCCGTGCCGCCCATGCCGAGCGAGGCGTCATAGGCGAAGAGGCTCGACAGCCCCACCAGCGTCGCGATCGCCTGGCCGGCCATGGCGAAGGCAATCACCAGGATCCGCGCCAGCGTCCCGATCCAGAGGCCGATGACGATCTCCGTCACCACGAGCCGCGTGGTCTCCGCCAGATCCTCCGGCATCGCCGGCAGATCGGGCGCCAGCACCGGCAGCAGCACCGCCACCAGCGCAAGGCCGAGGCCGAGGCGCAGCGGGGCCGGCACCTCCGCTTCCCCGACCCCCGGCAGCAGCATCACCGCCGCGCCGAGCCGCGCAAAGACGAGCGCGGCCTGGAAGACCAGGCCGGGCAGCATCTGCAGCAGCGCGTGGTCCGCTTCCGTCACGGCATGCCGCCGAGCGCCACCATGCGGTCGAAGAGCGTCCCGCTCCATCCCTGCATGACGGAGGCGGTGAAGGGGCCGAGCAGCAGCATCAGCGCGCCGCCCATGATGAGCTTGGGCAGGAAGGCCAGCGTCGCCTCCTGCACCTGCGTCAGCGCCTGGACCAGGGAGACGGCGAGGCCCACCACCAGCACCGCGACCAGCGGCGGCCCCATCACCTGCATCGAGACCCAGATCGCTTCGCGAAGCGACTGGGCCATGGCTTCCTCGACCATCCGGCCCTCCTGGCACCCCGCATCCCCTCATGGGTGCGGCGACGCGCGCGAACAGCGCGCGTCAGATCGGCATCCGCATCACATCCTGATAGGCAGCCACCACCCGGTCCCGCACCGCGACCGTCGTCTGCAAGGCAAGCTCGGCGCGGGAGATGGCCAGCACCGCTTCCGTCACGCTGCCCTGGCCCATCAGCGCCTGGGTGGAGGCGGCATCCGCGCTGCGGCCGAGTTCGACCGCGCTTTCCATGGCGCGCGCCAGCACGCCGCCGAAGCCGCCCTGCTCGCCACCCGGCTGCGCCACGCCACCACCGGCCTGGGCGGCATAGGCGGCGGCGGCCCGCAGCGCGCCGGTCGCGCCGGCTACCGGCATGGCAGGTCAGTCCCGCGGCGCATGATCAGCGCAGCGCCTCGATCGCGCGGGTCAGCATGCCGCGCGTGGTCTCGAGCACGGAGAGGTTGGCGCTGTAGCTGCGCTGCGCCTCCCGCATGTCCATCACCTCCACCAGGCTGTCGACGTTGGGCGTCTTGACGTAGCCGCGGGCGTCGGCGGCGGGGTGGCTCGGTTCGTATCGCGTCGGGAAATCGCCCGGCGCGGTGCCGATGCGCGAGACGCCCACCATCTCCGCGCCCATGGCGCGGTCGAGGCGATTGGCGAAGCTGACGGTGCGGCGGCGATAGGGGTCGGCGCCCGGCGCCTCCCCCGTGCTGTCGCGGTTGGCGAGGTTCTCCGCCACCACGCGAAGGCGCGTGGATTGCGCCGCCATGCCGGCGGCCGAGATGCGAAGCGCGCGATCGAGATCCATGCGGTGCTGCCTCCTCCTGCCGCGCCCCGCTCAGCCCTGGCGGCCGAGCGCGAGGCGGAACATGCCCATGAAGCTGCGATGCACGGCCATGGCCAGCGCATGCGCGGTGTCGGTTTCCGCCATCCGGACCGCTTCCCGGTCCAGGGAGACGGCATTGCCATCGGGCGCCGTCTCCGGCACGCCGCGATCCTGCGCGGTCCCCGCGCGGGCCTGGCCCGTGCCGCGCAGATGCGCCGGCGAGGTCCGCGCCATCGGCGGCGCCCCTGCCGCGGCCAGCGCCTGCGCGAAGGGCATCACGTCCCGCGGCCGGTAGGCGGGGGTGTCGGCATTCGCGATGTTCTGCGCCAGCACCACCGTGCGGCGATCCAGCCAGCCCAGCCGTCGTTGCGCCAGGGCCAGCACGTCCTGCCCCGCGGCCGGTCGCCCGGCCGATGTGCCTGCTGCATCCATGTCCCCATCCTGGCGGCGGGGTGATGAAGGAAGGGTTTCGATCCGCTGGCCGGATCTCGCCCCGGCGAAGATGACGCCCGCGACGTAGAGGAAGCGTTCATCCGCCCATGCGCCTATGGGCGCCATGCCGAAACGCGCCACCCATGCCGAGGCCGTCCATGCCGCCATCGAGGCGATGGGCGGCACCGTGGCCGTTGCCCGCGCCCTTGTCGAAGGCGGGCGACGCGTGGACCTCGAAGGGCTGGATCGCGACGCCGCCGCGCTCTGCGCCGCCGTCATGGCCCTGGCGGCGGAGGAGGCAAAGGCGCTGCGCCCGGCGCTGGAAGCGCTGCTGCGACAGGTCGATGGCCTGACCGCCGAGGTGGCGCGGCACTGACAGTCGCCGGCGCAGGACGCGTCGGCCTCTCAACACCCTGTCGAAAACGGGACTCCAGGATGGAGCGGGATGAACGACATCAGCCTTCTGACCGCGGGCCTCACGGCCGGCGCCGCGCTGGTCGCGGTGCTGGCGGCGCTGCTGCTGACGGCCCGCATGGCGCGTGCCGCGGGCATCGGCGCGCGCGCCGGCCGCCGCCTGGCGCTGGAGGAGACACTGGCGCTCGACAGCCGCCGGCGCCTGGTGCTGCTGCGCTGCGATGGGCGATCCCTGCTGCTGCTGACCGGCGGCGGGCAGGACCAGGTGATCGGCTGGCTGCCGGATGGCGGGCCACCCTCCCCCTGATCCTGCTGGTGCTGCTGCTGTGGCCCGCCGGCGGCGCGCTGGCGCAGAGCGTCAACATCGACCTCGGCGCGCCGGGCACGGGACAGGCGGGCACCACCGCGCGGCTGGTGCAGCTGACGGCGCTGGTGGGCCTGCTCTCCCTCGCGCCCTCGCTGCTGGTGATGATGACGGCCTTCGGCCGCATCGTCATCGTGCTCGCCTTGCTGCGCAGCGCGATCGGCGCGCCCTCCATCCCGCCCAACCCGGTGCTGGTGGGCCTGGCGCTGTTCCTGACCCTCTTCGTCATGGAACCGGTCCTGCAGGCGTCCTGGACCCAGGGGATCCAGCCCCTGTCGGAAGGGCGGATCGGGGAGATCGCGGGGCTGCAGGCGGCGGCGGAGCCGTTCCGGCGCTTCATGGCATCCCAGGTGCGGCAGGCGGACCTGCAGCTGTTCATGGACCTCGCCCATCTGCCGCCCGCCACGGCCGGGGAAGCGCCGTGGCGGGTGCTGACGCCGGCCTTCATGGTCAGCGAGCTGCGCCGTGCCTTCGAGATCGGCTTCCTGATCTTCCTGCCCTTCCTGGTCATCGACCTGGTCGCGGCCAGCCTGCTGATGTCGCTCGGCATGATGATGCTGCCGCCGACCGTCGTGGCGCTGCCCTTCAAGCTCGCCTTCTTCGTGCTGATCGATGGCTGGCGGCTGGTGGCGGGCAGCCTGGTGCAGGGTTTCGTGCCATGATGGCGCCGAGGCCAGGGAGGAGCGCGCCATGATCTTCACCACCACCAGCACGGTCGAGGGGCGGGAGGTCGATCGCTACCTCGGCGTCGTCTTCGGCGATGCCGTGCTTGGCGTGAACGTCTTCAAGGACCTGCTGGGCGGGCTGCGCGACATCATCGGCGGCCGGTCCGGCACCTATGAGCGGGAACTGGGCTCGGCGCGGGACACGGCGCTGGCCAATCTCAGCCAGCAGGCCGCCGCCGTCGGCGCCGATGCCGTGGTCGGCATCGACATCGACTACGAGGTGCTGGGCAGCAACAACGGGATGCTGATGGTCAGCGCCTCCGGCACCGCCGTGAAGCTGAAGCCCGCCGCGGGGAGCGGCAGCGCCGGCGCGAGCCCCTGGGGACGCGCGCCGGCGTAGCGTCCCGGCCCGTCAGCGCGGCAGGTGCATGCTGATATAGGGCGGCAGGTTGAAGGCGCCGACATGGATCTCCGGCGTCCAGTAGCGCGTGGTATCCAGCACGCCCGCGACATCGGCACGCCGGCGGATCTCCTCCACCGGCACCTGGCGCAGCGACGCATCCTTGGACGCCCAGCCCAGCGTCATGAAGCCGCCGACATAGGTCGGCACCGCCGCGACATAGGCCCAGTTGTCGGGAAAGGACTTGGCGCGGCGCAGCGCCGTCTCCCGCAGCTCATCCGCCTGCATGGCCGGCACGCCGCACTGGTTCACGATCAGCCCGCGGTCGGAGAGCAGGCGCGCGGCATTGGCGTAGAACTCGTCGGTGAACAGCACCTCGCCGACCCCGATCGGGTCCGTGCTGTCGACGATGACGACGTCGAAGCTCCCGGCCTCCGCCTGGCGGACATAGTCGATGCCATCGCCCACGATCACCGTCGCGCGCGGGTCGGTCCAGGCATCGCCTGCGATGCCGGGCATGAATTCCTTGGCGAGGCGGATGACCTCCCCATCGATCTCCACCATCACGGCCTTCTCCACCGTGCGGTGCTGCAGGACGCGCTTCAGCACGCCGCCATCGCCGGCGCCGATGATCAGCACGCGCTTCGCGTCGCCATGCGCCAGCAGCGGCACATGGGCGATCATCTCCTGGTAGGCGAACTCATCCATCTCCGTGATCTGGATGACGCCGTCGAGGACCATGACGCGGCCATGCGTGTAGCTCTCGAACACCATGATGTCCTGGAAGTCGGACTTCACGCGCGCGAGCTCTCGCTTCACCAGGAAGCGCTGGCCCCATTCGGCATAGAGCGTCTCATTCACCCATGAGTCGGTCGGCATGGTCTTGTCCCGGGCATGAAGAAGGGGGCGGGCCCTGCGGCCCGCCCCCGGCAATGACGGAAGCCTCGGCGCGTCAGCCGATCAGGCCGCGCTTGTGCTCGGCAAGCTGCACGCGCTCCGCCTGGAAGCCCTTCTTCAGGGCCGGCAGCGCCTTGTACGGATCGCATTCGCCGCAGACGAAGATGTCGAGCGCGGCATAGTCGCGTTCCGGCCAGGTGTGGATCGACACATGGCTTTCGGCCAGCACCAGCACACCGCTGACCCCGCCATTCGGCGAGAAGTGGTGGAAGTGCCCGTGCAGGATGGTCGCGCCCGTGGCGAGCGCGCCTTCCCGCAGGACCGCATCGATGTGGTCCGGGTCATCGAGGTTGGTGGCGCCCCACAGATCAATGATCAGGTGGGTTCCCGCGTAGCGGACGCCATTGCGGTGGACGAAGTAGTCCTTCGTCTCACGAATCTCATCGGTCTGGGCGTCGCTCGGGAGTTCCGAGACCATCCCCAGTTGGACGAGAGCTTCCATAGTAAGGGCTCCTTCCAGCCAGCAGATGACCAGGGTGATCGAACATCGATCGGGTCAACGGCGCGCGCATATGGGGCATAAGGGGGGGGGGCGCAAGCGAAATCGGACCTCGGTGGTCCGAAAAAATGCGGGTTCCCCCCGGGGGGTGGCGCGGCACTCCGATTGTGACACCCCGGGGGGCACAAGAAGATTATCGGGTCACCGGCCCATTCTCCCGCAACCCGTCCAGCCGGGTGGGCAGCAGGCGCGCAACATCCAGTTCCTGGCGCAGCCGCGGCAGGTCATCGAGCCCCGCGATGCGCGCCGCCGTGATCACGGCGAAGGCTTCTTCCAGCGGGCCACCTGCCATGCGCGGCTGCTCCGCGTCGCGCAGCGCCGCCAGCGCCGATTCGTCGCCGGCCAGCGCCAGCAGCGCGGCGGTGCGCGCGATCAGCGGCCGGTGTTCCGGTGCCAGTGCATTGCCAGGCGGCGGCAGCACGATGGCGAGATGTGTCTGCATGGCAGCGGCGGCGCCTGCCCAATCCTGCTGTTCCGCCAGCAGCGCCGCGAGTTCCGGCGCCGCCTGCGGCCCGGCCTCCCGGTAGCGCGCCACGGCGTCTGGCACGCGGCCTGCGCGCGTCAGGGCGCGGGCTTCCAGCAGCCGCCTCTCCTGCGCCAGCGCCAAGGGCAGGCCCGGTGCCGCCGTCTCCTCCAGCGCCGCCAGCGCGCCGCCGGCATCGCCGGCGCCGAGCGCCAGGTTCGCCAGCCGCACGCCGATGCGCGCCCGCGCCTCCGCCCCCGCCGCGCGCGCCACGGCGCGCTTCAGCACATGCGTGGCTCGATCCACCAGGTCGAGAGCCGCCAGGCGGTCGGCGAGCGAGGCGAGTGCCTGTTCCGTCCCCTCCCCGGGCGGCAGCAGGTCGACATGCGAATCGAACAGCGCCACGGCCTGAACCGGCGGTTCGCGCCCGATGGCGGCGACCAGGGCCTGCTGCTGGCGTGGCCGGATCGTGCTGGCCAGGTCCGGGAAGGCCGTTTCCGTCTCCCGCAGCAGGTCGAAGGCGCCGCGCGGGTCGCCGGCGGCCTCCTTGAGTTCCGCGAGGCGAAGGCGTGCGTCGCTTTCCATCGCATCGCCGCGCCACGCCGCCAGCGCCGCTTCCAGCGCGGCGGCCGCGCCGGCGGCATCGGTACGGCCGGAGGCCAGGCGAAGCTCCGCCGCTCGGCGCATGGCGATGGCGCGGGCCCGACGGTCGCGTCCCTGGATCAGCGCGTCGTAGGCGGAGAGCGCCCCATCGACCTCCCCGGCCGCTTCCATGATGCGCGCGCGCGGCAGGGCGAGGCTTGCATCATCCTCCTCTCGTCCGGCCACAAGGCGGCGGGCGGCGGCGATCTCCCCCTGCTCCGCCAGCGCTTCCGCCGCCATCGGCAGCACCCGCGCCAGCAGCGGTTCGGGGTAGGAGAGGAGAAGTGGCAGCGCGGCGGCCACGGCGCCGCCACCCGCCTGGCCACGGGCCACGGCGAGCAGCCCGCGCCAGAGCGCCAACTCGTCGCTGTCCGGGCCGGCATGGTCGAGGCCGGTTGCCTCCGCGACCCGGCCCGACAGCAGCGCGGCGACGCCATGCAGGGCACGGGCACGCAGCGTTTCCGCCAGGCGGGGATCATCGCGCATGGCGATCGTCGCCATGGATTGCGCTTCCTGCGGCAAGCCGAGCGCCAGCAGCGCTTCCGCATGGCGAAGCCGCGCCGGCCCGCGCGACAGGGGCGGCGACGCGGCCACCGCGCTCGCGGCATTGCGCACGCGTTCCTGCAGGGCAGCCGTGCTCTCCGCCGGCAGGTCGAAGAGCCGCGACATGGCGGCGGCGGCGCTGGTGGCGCCCGCGGGTTCGGCGCCCAGGACCAGGGGCGAACCCGGCGCGCCGGCGGCGATGAACTGCCCTTCCCGTGCCACAAGCGTCACCGCGTCCGATCGCGGCAGCAGCGCGGCGCCGAGGCGCGTCGGCAGCAGGTCGAAGGCCGCGCCGCGCCGGCCGAGCGGCACCGCCTCCGCCCCGTCCTTCACCGTGCCGACCAGCAGCAGGCTGCCGGTCTCGGGATCGGTGACGTTGAGGCTCATGCCCGCCTGCGCGGCGCGCAGCAGGATGCGGGGCGGCGGGCCGGGATCGAGTTCGGGCAGGATGGAGCGCAGCGCCATGGGCTCCGCCGGCGAATCGATCACCCAGGCGGCGCCGTCCCGGCGCAGGCGGGGCGCCGCGAAGGCCGCGAGGGGCAGTCGGATCGTCGTGGATTGCGGACTCGCGGAAACCTCGCTGCCCGCCAGCGCCGGCTGGGCCGCCAGCGGCGCAAGGTCGAGCGCGAGCGGCGCGTCGAGCACCATCACCCAGGACTGGCCGCGCCGGAACAGCGCGGCGCCCGTGCCTGCGGGGCTCGGCACGGCGACGGCAGGCCCGGCGAGCAGGCGCACGGGGGTCCCGCGCGCGGGGGCAGGCGCCGCGGCAGCAGGGGGCGTCGCGCCAGGCGCCGGCAAGGGCTGCTGCGCCACCGGGACAATCGGGGCCGTCGCGATCGGCAGGTTGGGCGGCGCGCCACTGGCGGAGCGCGCGGCGGGGCTTCCCGGCGGTCGCGCGGTGTCGGACTGGCGTGCGGCCGGTGCTTCAGCGACGCGTGGCGGCGGTTGCGCGACTGGCCGCTGGGGTGGCGGTGCCGGTGGGGGCGGCGGCGGCAACGGCGCGGCGGCCTGGCGCGGCGGCGGTGCCTGACGCGTGGCAGGCTCGGCGGCCAGTCGCGGAGCGACGTCCGCTGCCGGTCGCGGAGCGACCTCAGGTGCCGGTCGCGGAGCGACGTCCGCTGCCGGTCGCGGAGCGACTTCCGCTGCGGGCCTTGTCGCGGCTTGCGTGGCTGCCTGCGCCGGCGGCGTGGCCTCGCCCGGATTCATGACATCGACGATGATGCGATTGCCGAGGCGGAAGTGCCGGGCGCGGGCGCCGGGGGCGAGGGTGAATTCCGCCACCTCCCCTTCCAGCGCCAGCCCGCGCAGGTTGCGCACCGGCCGGCGCGTCGCGGCTGCGTCGAATTCGGCCGGGGCGGCGAAGCGGAGCGTGAGCTTTCCCTCCGCCTCCTCCACCCGGTAGTTCACCTGGCGCGGCCAGTCAAACACCACCCGTCCATGCGTCGGGTGGTCCCCGACCCGGATGGGCACCCTGTCCTGCGCCGCCGCGGAGACGGCGGGCAGGATCAGGACGAGCAGGGTGGCGGCCTGGCGGATCAATCGAAATCCGCCAGCAGCTTGTCGATGTCGGCCTGGCTGACGCCGGCACCGGGAAGCTGCGGGCCATTGGCCAGCCGCCGCCCCTCGGTCTCGGCATCCGCCGCGGGTGCGGGCTTCGGTGCCGGGGCGGCGGGCAGCGCATGGCCGGAGGCCACCGCGCTGAAGCGCTCCGTCACCTGCGCGACCCGCGCCTCGATCGCCTTCAGCGCCGTCACCACCTTGCCGATGCGCTGGCCGGTGATGTCCTGGAAGCTGCAGGCCTCGTAGATGCGGGTGATGGCGCCGGACAGCGCCTCCGCCTCGCCGCCGCCGACTCGCCCCGCGACCCCTTCGAGCACCTCGCAGCAATCGAGGATCTCGTTGGTGGCTTGGGCGGTGTGGCCGACGATCGCATCGAGCTCATCCGTCGCGGACGGGATGTGGCTGATGTTGATGTCGTCCACGCGGAGGGAGGCGATCTCCTCCTTCGCCCGCGCGACGGTGCGGCCGAGCCCTTCAAGCTCTGCCAGCAGCGCCGCCTCGGTCGCCGTCAGGTCGCCCGCCATGCTGCCGAGCACGGCGCGGACGGCGGCATCGATCCGCGCCTCCTCGGGCGTGGCGCCGGCGTTCACCGGCGCGATTCCGTCAGGCATGGACCATGACCTTCTCGATCTTCTCGCGCAGCGTCTCCGCATTGAAGGGCTTCACGATGTAGTTGGAGACACCGGCCTGCTTGGCGGCGACGACGTTTTCCGTCTTGCTCTCCGCCGTGATCATGATGAAGGGCGTGTTCTTCAGCCGCGCATCGGCCCGCACTTCCTTCAGCAGGTCGAGACCCGTCATCGGCGCCATGTTCCAGTCGCTGATGACCAGGCCGAAATTGCCGGCACGCATCTTCGCCAGCGCCTCGGACCCGTCCGTCGCTTCCTCGACATTCTCGAAGTCGAGCTGCTTCAGCAGGTTCCGGATGATCCGCAGCATGGTCTTGTAGTCGTCCACGATCAGCACCGGTGTATTCTTGTCCATCGGCCTCGCGCCCCTGTGTCCCGTCGATTGTCCCGTCGATCCGCCATCCTGGCGCCAGTCACCGCACGGTCGGCCGCTCGGCGCGCATCCGCGCCAGCTCCGCCGTCAGCAGCCTCGCCCGTTCCGGGCGCATCGCGCCCAGCACCGGGGATGCCTTCGCTTCCCGCATCCGGTCCACGATGCGGACCAGAACGGGCATCTCCAGCTCATCGAAGATCGTCGCCGCATCGCGCGGCCGCATGCCTTCGTAGAGCTTCACCAGGCCGCGCAGCCCTGCCTCCTCGCGCTCCGCGCGTTCCCGTTCCAGGGATTCGAGGCGCTGCTGCAGCGCGGTCAGTTCCTGCACCCGCTGCGCGAGGCGACGCTCCGCCGCGGCGACCACCGTCTCCCGCGCCGCGGCCTGCTGTTCACGCAGGTCGATCTCCGCGCGCCGCGCCCGCAGCGCTTCCAGCACCGCCCGTTCGGCGACCTGCTCCGGCGTCGGGCCCGGTGGCGCGGCGGCGGGCGCAGCGGGGGGCGCGGCCGGCGCCGAGGCGGGCGCCGCCGGCGTGGCAGGTGCCGGCGCCCGTGTCGGCTCCGCCGGTGCAGGGGTGGAGGCGCGGGCCGCGCTGATCGCGACCGGCGCGCCGGCCTCCATGCGCAGCAGCCTGTCGATCTTGGCCACGACCAGCACACCGGCCAGCACGGCAGCCAGGGGCATCAGACGCAGGCGCGGCAGGGAGAGGCGGCGCATCATCTCAGCGCGCCTCCCTCAGCGCGCGCAGCAAGTCGCGCTCCGCCTCGCTGCGCGGCATCCCGGCCGGCAGGGGCGCGGGACGCGGCGCGGCAGGCTCCGGCGCGCGTTCCGGCAACCCGCTGGCGATCGGGCGCGCCGCACGCACCAGCCCGTCAAGGCGATCGGCCAGCGATTCCGCCCGTTCGGCGAGGTAGCGCAGATCGTCGCGCAGCGGCTCCGCCACCGCGACGCGTTCCGCCACTGAGCGTCCAGCCTGCTCCGCCGTGGCGCGCAGCCTTGCCAGCGCGGCTTCCGCGGCCTCCGTCGCCTCCGCCATGCCGGCCGCGCCATTGGTCACGGCCGCACCTTCCCGGCGCAGCGCCGCGATCTGGCGTTCCAGCCGCCAGGCGAAGGGCACGGCGACGGCCAGCAGCAGCAGCAGCGCGCCCTGGGCGAGCCATTCAAGCGTGGTCATGCGCCCTCCTCCATCACCGGGCGGCGGCGCTCACGCTCGATCCGCACGGCCAGGCGGTTCTCCCGCCGGCCGAGCTGAGCCTCGAACAGCGGCACCTCCCCGCAGCGCAGCCGGACCGGCGCGCCGGGGGGCGAGGACAGGGTGAAGCTGTCGCCGACGTTCAGCCGGAGGATGTGCGAGAGCGGCATGGTCTGCTCATCCAGCACCACGTCGAGCGAGACCTCGGTCTGGCGCAGCTCCTCCGCCAGGTGGGTCTCCCAGATGCTGTCGCGGCCGAAGCGTTCGCCCATGAACTGCTGCAGCAGCAATTCGCGCACGGGCTCGAGCGTGGCATAGGGCAGCAGCACCTCGATCCGCCCGCCGCGATCCTCCATGTCCACCCGCATGCGGCCCAGCACCGCGGCGTTGGACAGGCGGGAAATGGCGGCGAAACGCGGGTTCACCTCCAGCCGCTCGAAGCGGAAATCGACGGGGCAGAGCGGCTCGAACGCCGCGCGCAGATCGCCCAGCACCACGCCGATCAGGCGCTCCACCAGCGTGCGTTCGATGGTGGTGTAGGGCCGCCCCTCGATGCGCATGGCCGCCGTGCCGCGGCGGCCGCCCAGCAGCACGTCCACGATGGAATAGATCAGGCTGCTGTCCACCACGATCAGCCCGTAATTGTCCCACTGCTCCGCCTTGAAGACCGCCAGCATGGCCGGCAGCGGGATGGAATTCAGGTAGTCCCCGAAGCGCAGCGACGTCATGGCATCGATGGAGATGTCCACGTTGTCGGAGGTGAAGTTGCGCAGCGTCGTCGACATCAGCCGCACCAGGCGATCGAAGACGATTTCCAGCATCGGCAGTCGTTCGTACTGCACGAGGCCGGCGGAGATGATGCGCTCGATGCCCGACTCCGCGCGGTCCCGCGACGGGCCGGCTTCGAAGCCGAGCAGGCTGTCGATCTCGGCCTGGTTGAGCACGCGCGCCGCATCGGCAGGCAGCGGCGCGGCGGCCTGTTCCTCCGGCTGCGCCCCCTCCTCCTCCAGCGCCGCGCCCCAGGCGGCGGCGAGGTCCTCGTCTTCCGACCCGCTGCCGCTCATTGGACCAGCATCTCCACGAACAGCACGTCCGTGACGCGGGCCGGCGCGGCGGCCAGATTGGCCCGGGCGATCAGCTCCTCCCGCAGCCGATGCGTGCCGGCGCTGCCGCGCAACTCCTCCGGCCGCACCTCCCGCAGATAGGTCTGGAACAGGTCCTGCAGCCGCGGCATGGCGGCCTGCACGGCGGCGGTATCCTCCGCCCGCGTGATCTCCAGCTTGGCGCGCAGCCGCACGAAGCTGGCGCGACGGCCTGGCACGTTCAGGTTGGCGACGATCTCGGGCAGATCCACGAAGGCCGGCGGGCTGCGTGGCGGCGGCGCGGGCTCGGCCGCGGCCTCCGTCGTCTCCTCCGGCGGCGGGCCCATGCCCAGCAGCTTGGGCAGGATGCCCGTGAACCAAAGCCCCGCGCCCACGCCGATGAGGAGCAACAAGGGCAGCAGGATGAGCAGCAGCTTCTTCTTGCCGCCCTTCTTCGCGGCCGGCGCCTCGCCTTCCGCTGCCTCCGCCTTGGCTGGTGCTGCCGCCGCCATCCTGTCGCCCGCGTCCTTCTGTCTGCGCGCCAGTTGCCCGGCGCGCCCCGCACGCCGCCGCCACCCGGAGGGGGAGCGGACATGCACCATCGCCGGTCCGGCTTAAGGAAGGATTGCGATCGCAACGGCGGCGGACAGGGCTGCCGGGCCGGCGGCGCTTTTCACCCCCAGGCGGCAAGCCTTGCCGCCCCGGGGCCGCGCCACCACGCGAAATCCTGGCACGCGCCTTGCGCCTTGGCCTCCGCCCTGCATCGCGGAGTTCCTGCATGGACAGCCCCGGCTACATCGTCCTGTCCCGCCTGGTCGGCCAGCTGCGCGCCAACGCGGTGACGGCCAACAACATCGCCAATGCCGATACGCCCGCCTTCCGCAGCGCGCGCCCGGTCTTCGCCACGGTGCTGGAACGCCAGCAGGCCAGCGGGCTGCCGAGCGGCGCGCGGATGGTCTCCTATTCCCAGGACCGCGCCACCTGGCGCGACGAACGCGCCGGCCCGCTGAGCACCACGGGCAACCCGCTCGACATCGCCATCTCGGCGCCGGAGGGCTTCTTCGCCATCGATACGCCCCGCGGCGAACGCTACACCCGCGCCGGCCGCTTCGTGCTCGATAACCAGGGCCAGGTGGTGGACCAGCAGGGCAACACCGTGCAGGGCGCCAATGGCCGCCCGCTGCGCGTGGCCCCGGGCGACAGCCGCATCGATGTGCTGGGCGACGGCACGCTGCGCACGGAGAACGGCGATGCCGGCCAGTTCCGCATCGTCCGCTTCGACGACGCCCAGCGGCTGAGCCAGGAAGGCGACCAGCTGATGGCGGCGCCCGACACGATGCCCGCCCGCCGCGTCGATGCGCCCGGCCTGGTCCAGGGCGCGGTGGAGGGCAGCAATGTCCGCCCCATCCTGGAAATCACGCGGATGACGGAGGAGCTGCGCGAATTCCAGTTCACCACGCAGATGGCGGAGAAGGAGGGCGAGCGCCTGGGCACGGCGGTCGAGCGCATCCTGAAGCGCCGATGAGCCCCGCGACAATCATGAACGACACGACAACATCCCCGGCGAAGGACCACTGACCCATGCGCAGTCTGCATATTGCTGGGACCGGGATGATGGCCCAGCAGACCAACGTCGAGGTCATCTCCAACAACATCGCCAATATGAGCACGACGGGCTACAAGCGCCGCCGCGCCGAATTCCAGGACCTGATCTACCAGAACCTCCGCCGCGTCGGATCGCAGAGCGCGGATACCGGTAGCGTGCTGCCCTCCGGCGCGCAGATCGGGCTCGGCGTGAAGACCGGCGCGGTCTACCGCATCTCAGAACAGGGCAGCCTGTCCCAGACCGAGAACCGCTTCGACCTGGCCATCCGCGGCAATGGCTACTTCCAGGTCACGCTGCCCTCCGGCGAGACCGCCTATACGCGGGACGGCACCTTCGCCCTGTCGCCCGAGGGCGTCATGGTCACGGCGGATGGCTTCGTCGTGCAGCCCGGCATCACCATCCCCGCCGCCGCCCGCGACGTGACCATCAATTCCAGCGGCGAGGTCTTCGCCAAGCTCGATGGCCAGGTGGCGCCGCAGAATGTCGGCCAGATCCAGCTGGCGATCTTCGCCAACGAGACGGGGCTGGAGGCGATCGGCGACAACCTGCTGATGGCCACGCCGGGATCGGGTGCCGCCCAGGCGGCCGCCCCCGGATCGCCGGGCTATGGCCAGGTGCTGCAGGGCTTCGTCGAGACCTCCAACGTCAACGTCGTGCAGGAGATCACGAACCTCATCACCGCCCAGCGCGCCTATGAGATGAACAGCCGCGTCATCTCCGCCAGCGACGAGATGCTCTCCACCCTGACCAGGCTGCGGTGACGGCCATGCGCGTCCTGCTCCTGCTCTCCATCCTGCTCACGGCGCCTGCCGCGGCGCAGGAGACCGTCGCCCTCAAGCCGCTGTCGATGGTGGAGGACTCCGTCGTGCGGCTCTCCGACCTGTTCGAGACCAATGGGCCCCGCGCCGCCGTCGTGCTGGGCCCCGCCCCGGCGCCCGGCCAGCGCCAGGTGGTGGAGGCGGCGCAGCTGATGGCCATTGCGCGGCAGAACGGCATCGCCTGGCGCCCGACCGGCGGCGCGGACCGCGTGGTGCTGGAACGCCCCGGCCGCGCGGTGGAGCGGGAGGAGGTGCTGGTCCTGCTGCGCAACGCCTTGCGGCCCCAGGGCGTGGACCCGCAGGCCGAGATCGACCTGCTGAACTTCAGCGCGCCGCTCGTGCCGCTGGCGGCCTTCGCCCAGCTGGCGGTGGAACAGGCGGTGATCGACCCGGTGGCGCAGCGCTTCTCCGCGACGCTGGTGGTGGCGGCGGATGGCATGGCGACGCAGCGCCAGCGCGTCACGGGCCGCATCCAGCCGACCGTCGCCGTGCTGGTGGCGACACGGCGCCTCGCGATCGGGGAGGTGCTGGGCCCGCATGACGTGCGGCTGGTGCGCATGCCCGCCGGGCGCCTGCGTCCGGGCGTGGCGGAGCGGCCAGAGCAGGCGCTGGGCCAGGCGGTGCGCCGCCCGACCATGGCCGAGCAGCCGCTGATGCTGGCCGATCTCACGCAACCGCTGGCGGTCGAACGGGGGGCGACGGTGACAATGCTCTACGACATCCCCGGCATGGCGCTGACGGCGCAGGGCCGGGCCATGGAGGGTGCCGCGCGCGGCGCGGTGGTGCCGGTGATGAATCTCAGCAGCCGCATCGTGGTGGAGGCGCAGGTCATCGCGCCCGGTCGCGTCCGCGTGGGGCCCGGCCGATGAAGGCCCGCCTTGCCCTGCTCGCCCTGCTGGCCCTGCCGGCCTGCGAGCGCCTGTCGGAAGTGGGCCGTCCGCCTGCCCTGGCAGCGATCGAGAACCCGACCGCGGATCCCCGCTGGCGCCCCGTCTCCATGCCCATGCCGGCGCCGCAGGAGCCGACCTCCGGCGCCAACAGCCTGTGGCGCCAGGGCAGCCGCACCTTCCTGCGCGACCAGCGCGCGGCGGCGGTGGGTGACCTGGTGACGGTGCTGGTCTCCATCGCCGATGAGGCACAGCTGCAGAACCGGACGGAGCGGGAGCGCGACGGCACGGATACGCTCGGCCTGCCGCGCCTGCTGGGGCTGGAGACCTCGCTGACCCGCCTGCTGCCCAACGCCATCGACCCCAGCGCGCTGGTGCAGACCAATGGCGCGCAGACCAGCACGGGCACCGGCACGGTGCGGCGGACGGAGACGGTGACGCTGCGCGTGGCCGCGACGGTCGCGCAGGTGCTGCCCAACGGGAACCTGGTGGTGGCCGGGCGGCAGCAGGTGCGGGTGAATGCGGAGCTGCGGGACCTCCAGGTCAGCGGCATCATCCGCCCGCAGGACATCGCCAGCGACAACACGGTGAAGCATGACCGGCTGGCGGAGGCCCGCATCGCCTATGGCGGCCGCGGCACGCTGTCCGACCTCCAGCAGCCGCGGATCGGGCAGCAGATCCTGGATATCATCCTGCCTTTCTGACCGGGTTGGCCTGACCACAAACGCTTGGGGGGGTCTACGGGGGGCTCGCCCCCCGTTCCGCCCCGCATGTAGGGTTGGCGTCGCGGCTACGTGCGGGGCGGAAAAACGGCTTGGGGCTCGCCCCCCGTTCCGCCCCGACTGTAGGGTTGGTGTCGCGGCTACAGTCGGGGCGGACAAAGCATGTGCGGGCGATTCTTCTTGCAGCGGGACCCGGCGGGGCTGGCGCGGTACTTCGAGACCCAGAACCCCACGCCGAACCACGCCGCCTCCTGGAACATCGCCGTGACGCAGGAGAGCCTGGTGGTCCGCCGCCATCCCGAGGGCGCCCGGCATCTCGATTCGCTCCGCTGGGGCCTGGTGCCGTCCTGGGCCAAGGACACCAAGGATGCGGCGAAGCTGATGAACGCCCGCGCCGACGGGATCGCGGAGAAGCCCTCCTTCCGCGAGGCCTTCCGCAAGCGCCGCTGCCTGGTGCCGATGGACGGCTTCTACGAATGGCGGAAGGCAGAGGACGACACCAAGCAGGCCTATGCGGTGGCGCTGGCCACGGGCGAACCGATGGCCGTCGCCGGGCTCTGGGAGGGCTGGAAGCAGCCGGATGGCAGCTGGCTGCGCACCTTCACCGTCATCACGACCGAGGCGAATGAGAAGCAGGCCCTGGTGCACCACCGCATGCCGGTGATCCTGCCGCCGGAGGTATGGGACGCCTGGCTGGGCGCCGAGCCGGCGGAGCCGGAAGACCTGCAGGAATTGCTGGTCCCCTGCCCGGCGGAGGAACTGGCGATCTGGCCGGTGGACAACCGCGTGGGGAAGGTGGCGGAGAATGATCCCCGCCTGCTGAAGCGCGACCCGGCGGCGAAGCCGCCGCCGGAGCTTGATGACGAGCCGCCCGATCTGACGGGCTGACCCCCCGCCCCTAGAGCACGATCCGTCCAGTTGGACGGATCTCGTGCTCTAGAAGCTATTGTTTCTAAAGCACAAAATCCGATCAAGCTGATTCAGCTTGATCGGATAGTGCTTTATCGCCCGCCGCGCAAAGGGGGATGCGTCAGCCGGCCCGGTCAGTCGTCGCGGTGGACGCGCTCCATGCGCTCATGGCGCTCCTGCGCCTCGATGCTCAGCGTGGCGATCGGGCGGGCCTCCAGCCGGCGAAGGCCGATGGGTTCGCCGGTTTCCTCGCAATAGCCGTAGGTGCCGTTCTCCACCCGCTCCAGCGCCTGGTCGATCTTGGAAATCAGCTTGCGGGCGCGATCGCGGGTGCGCAGTTCCAGCGCCCGGTCGGTCTCGACGCTCGCACGGTCGGTCAGGTCGGCCTCGATGATGCCGCCCTGGCCCATGGAGGACAGGGTCTCGCCCGCCTCCCGCAGCAGCTCTCCCCTCCACTTCAACAGCTTCTGCCGGAAATACTCCAGCTGAAGGGGGTTCATGAATTCTTCGTCGCTCGACGGACGGTAATCCGGCGGCAGGGTTACGAGCATGGCTTACTTCCCCAACCTCCGCCGCCCCAGGCCCGGCGCCCCGGTAGGCGAAAGCGGGCGGACCATAGTGGCGGCCATGGGGGGTGGGCAAGTCGTCATTTGCACGCAAGCCCCTGATGTTTGCCCCTTTTTCAGATTGATGAATCGTATGCGGCGATAGGGAGACGGGCGTCAGCGCCGCCCGCGCCGCGCCAGTTCGATCCGCGCGCGCACCGCCACCTCGGCCATCACCGCGGCCAGGGCCGGGTCCAGGCCGGCATCGGTTTCAGCCGCCAGCCGCGAAAGTCGTTCCAACCCAGCGGGATTCTGCTCTCCGTCCAGCAGCGCCAATTGCAGGTCGCGCAGGTCATCGAGCGTCTCCGCGGCCCGCCGCCGGGCGCGGGCACCGCGCTCCTCCACGGCAGGCGCGCCACCTGACTCCTGCAGGGCGAGCAGGCTGCCCGGGGGGGCCGCCGCGCCGGCGGCACCCGCTTCCCGGGCCGAGTCGCTCCCGCCCGCTGCCAGGGCGAAGCCACCGGCGGGCCGGCGTGCCCGCCCGCGGTCGACTGTCCCGATCCCCGCCGGCCGAACCGGTCCCACCGCCATCCCCTGCTCCTCCACGCCCATCGAACCGGGACGGCGCCAATCCTGCCGCCCCCTGGTGAAAGCCCTGCCGCGCCCCGGCAAAGCCTGCCGCCCCGACCCGTCCCGAGGGCTGGCACGCCGCTTGCGCTAACGGTCCCGCGTCCCGCCACCAGGACGGCGGCGGCTCGGAGGAGAGCGTGGCGACAAAACATTGCCCGAAGATGAGCACGGCGCGGGGCGTGGTTTCCACGCTGCTGCTCATCCTCCTCATCCTTGCCCCCGGGGTGGCGGCCGCGCAGGTCCGCATTAAGGACATCGCGGATGTCGAGGGGGTGCGCGACAACCAGCTCGTCGGCTACGGGCTGGTGGTCGGGCTGAACGGCACCGGCGACCGGCTGCGCAGCGCCGTCTTCACCCGGCAATCCCTGATCGGCGTGCTGGAACGCCTGGGCGTGAACACGCGCGACCAGGAACGCCAGCTGGATACGCGCAACGTCGCGGCGGTGATGGTCACGGCCAACCTGCCGCCCTTCAGCCGCACGGGGTCGCGGATCGATATCGCGGTCTCCGCGCTCGGCGATGCCACCAACCTGACGGGCGGCACGCTGCTGGTGACGCCCCTGCTGGGCGCGGATGGGGAGGTCTATGCGGTGGCGCAGGGCGCCATCGTCACCGGTGCCGTCTCCGCCCGCGGGGCGGCAGGCTCCGTCACCCGCGGCGTGCCGACCGCCGGGCGCATCGCCAATGGTGCGACGGTGGAACGCGAGATCGCCTTCCGCTTCGCCGCCACCAACCAGCTGCGCCTGGCGCTGCGCAACCCGGACCTCACGACGGCGCGCCGCATCGCTGCCGCCATCAACCGCTTCGGCGGCGGCAGCGTCGCCACGGCCAACGACCCGCGCACCGTGACGGTGAACATGACGGGCCGCGATGCCGTCGGCTTCCTGGCAGAGATCGAGCAGCTGCGCGTCGTGCCCGACCAGATGGCGCGGGTGGTGGTGGAGGAAGCGAGCGGCACCATCGTGATGGGCGCGAATGTGCGCGTCTCCACCGTCGCCATCGCCCAGGGCAACCTGACGATCCGCATCACCGAAACGCCCCAGGTCAGCCAGCCCAACCCGCTGTCGAACGGCGAGACGGTCGTTGTCCCCCGCACGAATGTGGAGGTGGATGACCAGTCGGAACGCCGGCTCGGCATCCTGCGCGGTGGCGTGACGCTGGAGGAGCTGGTGCGCGGCCTGAACGGCCTCGGCGTCGGCCCCCGCGACCTCATCACCATCCTGCAGACCATCAAGGCCGCCGGCGCGCTGCAGGCGGAGCTGGAGGTGCGCTGACCATGCCCGAACCCACACCCATCGCCACCAGCGGCGCCCCCACCCTGGCCCGCACGCCACCCAACCCCGCAGCCCTTCGCCGCGCCGCGCAAGACTTCGAGGCGCAGGCGCTCGGCGCCCTGCTGCAGCCGATGTTCCAGGGGCTGGAGACGAAGGGCCCCTTCGGTGGCGGCGCGGCGGAAGCGCAATGGCGCCCCATGCTGGTGGATGCCATCGCGAAGGACATGACCCGTGCCGGCGGGCTCGGCCTGGCGGATGCGGTGCTGCGCGAACTCACCCGGCTGGCCGGCGCGTCCGGCCAGCCAACGACCACGGAGAGCACGATCCGATGACCATGATGCAACCCCTGTTGATCGCCGCCCAGCGCCTGGCGGAGGCGCTGCGCGCGGAGAACGAGGCGCTGGCCAAGCTCGACCTCTCGGCCGCGGCGGCGCTGGCCGGGCCGAAGAAGCAGGCTTCCGACGCCTTTGCCGCCGCCTTCGACGCGGCGAGCCGCACCGGCGCCCAGACCGAACCGCGCGACCGCGCGCGGGCGGAGGAACTCGCCGGGCGGCTGCGCGACCTCGGCGTCGAGAACCGGCGCCTGCTGGAACGCGCGATCGACCTGCAATCGCGCGTCATCGAGACCATCGCCGGCGCCGCCCGCCCGGAACGGCCCGGCACCTATGGGGAGCGTGGCGGCGTGAGGGAGGGGCGGCCCGCGCCGATCTCCCTCACCTCCCGCGCCTGATGGCTCAGGCCGTCGGCCGTCCGGCCCGCACCTGCTGGACGATCCCCGCATTGAACCCGCGATAGGCGGCGCGCGCCAACTCCACCCAGCGCGCCTCCACGGCTTCGACCGCGGATTCGCTCCGCGTACCGAAGCCGACCCAGGCGCCGGAGGAGCCGCCGCTGGACCGCATGGTGGCAAAAGGCTCGGCGGAGGCCGCGGGTTCGGTCACGCGTGCCCAGCCGATATCGGAGGCGCCCATGCCCGGGCGCCGCGCGGCGTATTGGAGCATGGTGCCAGGCGCGACGGAGAAGGCCGTCGTCGCCTCCGCATTCGCCGTACCGGCCAGGAGGCTGCGGCCGGAGGAGGAGACGTTCACGTAGTCGAGCCGCAGCAGCGGCGCGAGGACGAGGCCCTGCGACGCATCGGCGACGCGCTGCAGGGCCTGGTTGCCGCCGATCGCCGCCAGCCCGCCCATACCACCGCCAGCGCCTTCGCCTGACAGCCCGGTAATGAGAGGAGCCTGCGCGGCGCCCAGCGTGCGCCACGCGGTGCTCTGCCCGCCCAGCATGGTTCCGCCCGCGGAGCCATCGGTCGCGTTGCCGGCGACACGCGGCGCGCTGGTCGCGGCGGCGGCCGCCTCCTCCGGCGTCGCCACCTCGATCCCCGCCGCGCGAAGCTGTGCGACCAGGTCGGCATGCGCCTCATCGACGATCATCTGGTAGGTCTCGGGGCGTATGCCCGTGAGGCCCGTGCGCACGCTGGCCGTGCGGGTGCTGCCGCCGCCGAAGCCGCCCATCAGCCCGCCCTGCGACACGGCGCGCGCGTTCTGGGTATGGATGTAGCTGATGCCGTAGGACGGCACGAAGACCTTGCGCGCGCCGACCAGGTTGGCAGGCATGGTGGAGGAGAAGGCGACCGGAAGTGGCGCAACCTGCCCCGTCCGCGCCGCGATCGCCTCGGCGCTCGGGCCTCCGGTAGCGGTGGTGGTGCCGGAGGCGAAGCCGCTCTGCGCCGCGACCGATGCGGCGCCGGAGGCGACCGCGGCGACGCAGCCCGACAGCAGCGGGGCGGCAGCGGCCAGCAGCACGATCCTGACTGATGCAACCATGGATGTTTCGTTTCCTTCCCTGAATGAACAGGAGACTAAACCGTAACGATCCGCGCCGCCAAGCCGACGCGCGGCCCCGCCGCATGGACAGCATCGATTTCGCGGCGCAGCATCGCGCGCATCCATGCTGCGTCGTCACGCCACCTTCATCGTCATCTCGCTGCTCACCCTCTCCGCCGCCGCGGCGGTGCTGCTGCTGCGCGGGGAGGCTGCCTTCCGCCACGCGATCGAGGCGACCTGGGGCCTGGTCGTCACCGTCGCACCCTCCATCATCGGCGGCCTGCTGCTCTCCGCCGCGCTGCGGCAACTGGTGCCGCCGGGCGCGCTGGCGCGATGGATGGGCGCGGAGTCCGGGCTGCGCGGGTTGCTGGTGGCGACCGCCGCCGGCATGGCGATGCCCGGCGGGCCGGTCGCCGCCTTTCCCGTGGTGCTGGTGCTGGCGCAGGCGGGCGCGGATCGCGGCGCGCTGATCGCCTTCGTGCTCGCCTGGTCGCTGAACGGCTTCCAGCGGATCCTGGTCTGGGAACTGCCGATCCTCGGTCACGATTTCGCGCTGCTGCGCCTGCTCTGCGGCCTGCCCCTGCCCGTGCTGGCCGGGCTCCTCGCCCGCTGGCTGCCCATCCGCTGGACGCCGGAGGATGCACCCGCCTTCAAGCCGGCGCCGGACAAGCCATGACCATCGGTGTCATCGGCATGTGGGTGCTGGCGCTGGGCGCGCTCTTCCTCTGCTTGCGCCGCAGCCCGACCGTCGCCCGCCGCGCGGTGAACGAGGCCGGCACCTCGCTGGTCCGCGTCGCGCCGGTGATGATGATGGCGCTGCCGATGGCGGCGTTCGTCTCCGAACTCATCCCGGCCGGCTGGGCGGAGCGCTGGCTGGGGCCTGACAGCGGCGCGGCCGGCGTGGCGCTGGCGACGCTCGCGGGCAGCGTGCTGCCGGGCGGGCCCTTCGTCGCCTTCCCGCTCGTGCTCGGCTTTCTCAAATCCGGCGCGGGGCCCGCGCAGATGGTGGCGCTGATCTCGGGCTGGGCCGTGCTCGGGCTGCACCGGACGCTGTCCTGGGAACTGCCGATCCTCGGACCCCGCTTCATCCTGCTGCGTCTCTCGGCGAGCCTGGTGCTGCCCTTCCTGGCCGGGCTGGCGGCGGAGGCGCTGCTGCCGTTGTTCCCCGGCGCCGGCTTGCGCTGACGCGGGCGCCGTTGCGGTCAAGCCGCCGCTTCGGCATAGCGTGACGGCGATGCACCAGCACACGACAATGCCGGAGGAAGACGCCTGGGCCGCGCTGCTGCGCGCGCGCGACGGCGGCGCCGTGCCGGATGGCGCGCTGGGCGATCTCTTCGCCCCGGTTCTCGCCACGCCGATTGCCGAGGATGGCTGCATCGTGATCGGCCGGCTGGCGCAGACGCTGGATGGGCGCATCGCCTGCGCGAATGGCCACAGCCAGTGGATCGGCGGCCCGGGCGACATCCTGCACACCCATCGCCTGCGCGCGCTGTGCAACGTGGTGATGGTGGGCGCCCGCACCGTGCATCACGACGATCCGCGCCTGACGACGCGCGAAGCCACGGGCCCCAACCCCGTGCGCGTGGTGCTCGACCCCGCGCGCCGCCTGCCCGACACGCATCGCGTCTTCACCGATGGCGTGGCGCCGACGCTGCTCATCACCGCCACCGATGGTCCCGACCGGCACGGCCAGGCGGAGGTGCTGCGCGCTGGCGAAGGCGAGATCGACCTTCCTGCGCTGCTGCGCGCCCTTGCGGCGCGCGGCCTGCGTCGCATCTTCGTCGAGGGCGGCGGCCGCACCGTCTCCGCCTTCCTCGCCGCCGGCTGCCTCGACCGCCTGCATGTGACGCTCGCCCCCGTGATCCTCGGCTCCGGCATTCCCGCCTTCACGCTGCCGGAGGCCGTGCGCATGGACCAGGGTCTGCGCTTCCGCTGGGCGGTGCATCCGATCGGCGAGGACCTGCTGCTCGACATCCCGCTCGGGCGCCGGCGCCCGGGCAGTTGCGAAGGCGACGCGCGATGAAGGCCAATGCCCTGTGGACCATCGCACCGCAGCGCGCCGAGTTGCGGGAGCAGGACCTGGCGGTGCCCGGCCCCGACCAGGTGCTGGTGGACACCATTGCGACGGGAATCTCCCGCGGCACGGAGCGCCTGGTCTTCGAAGGCCGCGTGCCCGAAAGCCAGTGGCCCGCCATGCGCGCACCGCTGCAATACGGCGAGTTCCCCTTCCCGCTCTCCTACGGCTACAGCGCGGTCGGCCGCGTCCGTGCGGGGGCGGAGGCGCTGCTCGGCCGCCGCATCTTCTGCCTGCACCCGCATCACGACGCCTTCGTGGCGCCGGCATCGATGTGCATTCCGGTGCCGGATGCCGTGCCGGACCATCGCGCGGTGCTGGCAGCCAATATGGAAACCGCCGTCAACGTCCTGTGGGATGCGCGGCCGCTGGTCGGCGAGCGCGCGCTGGTCGTGGGCGCCGGCGTGGTCGGTCTCCTCGTCACCTTCCTGCTGGCCCGCATGCCGGGGGTCGAGCTCGTGGTCTGCGACATCGATGAAGGGCGCCGCTCCATTGCCGAGAGCTTCGGCGCCCGCTTCGTCGCGCCCGCCGATGCGCCCGGCGATCGCGACCTCGTCATCCACGCCTCCGCCAGCCCCGCGGGGCTTCGCCTCGCGCTGTCCTGCTGCGGCTTCGAAGGCCGCGTCGTCGAAGCGTCCTGGTTCGGCGACAAGGAGGTTGCGCTGCCGCTCGGCGAAGCCTTCCACGCGAAGCGGCTGTCCCTCGTCTCTACCCAGGTCGGCCAGGTGGCACCCGCCATGCGCGGCCGCCGCGCCTATGCGGATCGCCTGGCGCTGGCGCTGTCGCTGCTGGATGATGCGCGGCTCGATGCACTGCTCGGCCCGGCCATCCCGTTCAAGGATCTGCCGCAATCCCTGGGCACTGTGCTGTCGCCGCCGCCTGGCGATCCGCAGCCGCTCTGCCCCTTCGTCACCTATATATATAAGTGAGAGATCGCGCCCGATGTTCAGCCTGACCGTCGTCGACCACATCATGATCGCGCACAGCTTCCGCGGCGATGCCTTCGGCCCCGCGCAGCGCCTGCACGGCGCGACCTTCATCGTGGAGGCGGAGTTCCGCGCGCCGAAGCTGGACGACCTGCACCTGCTGGTCGATATCGGCCTCGCCAAGGATCACCTGCGCGCCATCCTGGCGCCGATGGACTACCGCAACCTGGATGCGGAGCCCGTTTTCGCCGGCAAGAACACCACCACCGAATATCTCTGCCTGCACATCCACGGCCTGCTCGCCCAGGCCTGCCGCGACGGCGTGCTGGGCGATGGTGGCAAGGCGGTGACGGGCCTCAAGATCCTGCTGCGGGAAAGCCACATCGCCTGGGCGGCCTTCGAGGGGCCGGTCTGAGGCCACGACGATGCGGATCGCCTTCCTCGTCCCGGGGCCGATCACCGCCATCTCCGGCGGCTACGGCTATGATCGCCGGCTGGTCGCGGGCATGCGGGCGCTGGGCCATGAGGTCACAGTGCTGGAACTGTCGGGCCAGCACCCGCTGCCAGACGATGCCGCGCGCGACAGCGCGCGCGCCGCGCTGGCGCAGGTGCCGGCCGGCACGCACATCGTCATCGACGGCCTTGGCCTTCCGTCCTTCGAGCCGCTGCTGGATGAACTCGAACGCCGCGGCGCGGTCGGCCTGATCCATCACCCGACGGCCTTGGAGCACGGCAACCCCGGCCCGGTGCGCGACGCGCTGCGGGCGGCGGAGCAGGCGATCTTCCCGCACCTCGCGCGCCTGGTCGCGACCAGCCCGCTGACCGCGCGGCGGCTCGCGCCCGAATTCGGCGCCGATCCCGCGCGCATCGGCGTGGTGGAACCGGGCACCGATCCGGCGCCGCGCAGCGCCGGCTCCGGTGGGCCGGGCTGCGCCATAACGGCCGTCGGCACGCTGATCCCGCGCAAGGGACATGACGTGCTGCTGCGCGCCCTCGGCACGCTGCCGGACCTGGACTGGACGCTGACCATCGTCGGTTCACCGCGCGACAAGGTGCATGCCGACGGGCTGGTCGCGCTGGCCGAGGAGCTTGGCATCAAGCAACGCGTGACCTTCGCGGGCGAGGTCGCCGAGATGGCCCCGCTCTGGGCGAAGACGGACCTCTTCGCGCTGGCGACGCATTGGGAAGGCTATGGCATGGCCGCGGCGGAAGCACTCGCGCGCGGCATCCCGGTGGCCATCACGGCCGGCGGCGCGATCGCGGAGGTCGTGCCGACCGCGGCCGGCGTCATCTCCCCGCCTGGCGACGTCGTCTCCCTCGGCAAGGCGATGCGCCGCGCCATCTTCGACACCGATCTGCGCGCGGAGATGGCGGAGGTGGCGTGGGAGGCCGGCCAGCGCCTGCCGCGCTGGGAGGACCGCGCGAGCGCCTTCGTGCAGGAGATCGAGAAGGCAGCGGACCGATGACGGAAACCTTCGACGGCGATTGGCTCGACCTGCGGGAGCCCCATGACGCGGCCGCGCGCAACGTGGCGCTGGCGCAGCAACTCGCCGCCGCGCTGCCCGCCCGTCCCCGCATCCTCGACCTCGGCGCCGGCACCGGTTCGCTGCTGCGCTGGATGGGCCACTTCATCGGCCGCGCCCAGGCCTGGACGCTGGTGGATGCCGACCCCGAACTCGTCGGCCGCGCCTTCGAGACCATCGCGGGGCGTGCGCTGGAGGCGGAGTGGACCGTCACCTGGCCCGGCCGCAAGACGCTGCTGGTCCATTCGCCCCACGGCGCCTGGCGCGTGGAAGCGCTGGTCGCCGATCTGCGGGAAGCGCCGGACAACCTCCCGCTCGACCAGGTGGATGCCGTGGTGAACACCGCGCTCTGCGACCTGGTGTCGGAGGAATGGGTGCAGCGCATCGCCGAAGGCTGCGCGGAGTATCGCCTGCCCTTCTACGCCGCGCTGAACGTGACGGGGCGGGAGCGCTTCATGCCTCCCCACCCCGCCGATGCGCTGGTGGCGCGCGGCTTCGCCCGCGACCAGCTGCGGGACAAGGGCTTCGGCGGCGTGGCGCTCGGCGCCCGCGCGCCCTCCGTGATCGCGGAGGCCTTCGCGGCGCATGGCTACAGCGTGCATCGCGCGCCGAGCGACTGGGCGATCAGCCGTCGCGATGCCGCCATGGCCGCCGAGATCGCCGATGGCCATGGCCGTGCCGCCATGGCGCATGAACGCCGCGATCGCCGCCGCCTGCTGGACTGGATGGTGGACCGCCGTGCCCAGGCCGGGCTGCTGCGGCTCTCCGTTCGCGTCGGCCATACCGACATCCTTTGCCTGCCGCCTGAGAAGGGTTGACCCCATGCCGCTCCTGCTCGGCTGCATCGCCGATGACTTCACCGGCGCCACCGATCTCGCCTCCATGCTCGTGCGCAACGGGATGGCGACGGTGCAGGTCATCGGCGTTCCGACCGGCCCGCTGCCGGAGGCCGATGCGATCGTCGTGGCGCTGAAGTCCCGCACCGCGCCGGTGCGCGACGCGGTGGCGGAAAGCGTGGCGGCGGCGGATGCGCTGCTGGCCGCCGGCGCGCAGCAGCTCTTCTTCAAATACTGTTCTACCTTCGACAGCACGGATGCGGGCAATATCGGGCCCGTTGCGGATGCGCTGCTGAAACGCCTCGGCGCCGGCTTCGCCCTCGCCTGCCCCGCCTTCCCGGCCAACAACCGCAGCATCTACCAGGGCCACCTCTTCGTCGGCGGGACGCTGCTGAACGAGAGCGGGATGGAGAACCACCCGCTGACGCCGATGAAGGACGCGAACCTGGTGCGCGTGCTGTCGCGCCAGACGGAGGGCGCCGTCGGTCTCGTGCCCTTCGCCGTGGTGGAGCAGGGCGCGACCTCCATCCGCCAGGCGATGACGCGCCTGGCCGAGGGCGGCCGCCGCTACGCGATCGTGGATGCCGTGAGCGACAGCCACCTGATGGCGATCGGCGAGGCGGCGGCGAGCCATCCGCTGATCACCGGCGGATCCGGCGTGGCGATGGGGCTGCCGGCGAATTTCCGCGCCAAGGGGCTGCTGCCTTCGCGCGACGATGCCGCGACCCTGCCGGAAGCAGGCGGCCTCTGCGCCGTCGTCGCCGGCAGCTGCTCCCGCGCCACGCTCGGCCAGATCGGCTTCGCCCGGGATCATGCGCCGGTGCTGGAACTGGATGTGCTCGGCACGCCGGACGCCGCCGTGCTGGCGGCGCAGGCGCTGGCCTGGGCGGAAGGCAAGCTCGACGCGCAGCGCCCCATCGTCATCGCCGCCTCCGCGCCGCCGGAGCAGGTCGCGGCCCTGCAGGCGAAGCTGGGCCGCGATGCCGCCGGCGCGCTGGTGGAGCATGCGCTGTCGAGCGTCGCCGAAGGGCTGGTGGCGCGTGGCGTGAAGCGCCTGGTGGTGGCAGGCGGAGAGACATCCGGCGCCGTCGTCTCCCGCCTTGGCGTCACAACGCTCCGCATCGGGCATGAGATCGACCCGGGCGTACCCTGGACCTTCGCGGAGCCCACGGGGATCCATCTGGCGCTGAAGTCCGGCAATTTCGGCGCGCGCGACTTCTTCCTGAAGGCCTTCGATCATGTCTGAGGGCGCGCTGCGGCTTCAGCTGGCGGAGTTGGCGAAGTCGCTGTTCGACCGTGGCTACTCCGTCGGCACCGCGGGCAACATCAGCGTGCGCCTGCCCGATGGCTACCTGATGACGCCGACCAATTCCTCGCTCGGACGGCTCGATCCCGCGCGCATCAGTCGGCTGGATGCCGAATGGCGGCATGTCGGCGGCGACAAGCCGTCCAAGGAGGTCTTCCTGCATCGCGCGGTGCTCACCGCTCGGCCGGAGGCGGGCGCAGTGGTTCACCTGCACTCCACCTACGCCACCGCCATTTCCTGCATCGCGCCGGAGGGCGGCGATGCGGAGGTCCCGCCGCTGACGCCCTACTTCGTCATGCGCATCGGCCGCCGCCTGCCCTGCGTGCCCTACTACCGCCCGGGCGACGCAGCGATGGAGGACGACGTCCACCACGCCGCGCTGGCCGCCAAGGCGCTGCTCCTGGCCAATCACGGCCCGGTCGTCAGCGGTGCCACCCTCGTCGATGCCGTGAATGCGGCGGAAGAGCTGGAGGAGGCTGCGCGCCTGGCGCTGCTGCTGCGCGACGTACCCGGTGTGCGGCGCCTCACACCCGCACAGGTGGACAACCTGCTGGCGACCTTTGGCTAGGCGCTACAGGGACGCGCCGGGGTCGATGCGGATCACGTAGCTCCGCCAATCCGCGCGCGTGGCGATCCGTTCATAGAGCGCGATGGCGGCGACATCGCCCTCCGGCACGATCCAGCGCAGGTGGCTCCAGCCCCGCGCCTCCCCTTCCCGCACCGCGGCGGCGATCAAGGCGCGCGCGATGCCGCGGCCGCGCGCCTCCGGCCGGACGAAGAGGTCGTCGAGGTTGCCGCAGCGCCGCGCGAAGACGACCTCGGGCAGGTCGAACAGGATCGCGAAACCGACCGCCTCGCCGCCCTCCTCCGCCAGCAGAACTTCCGCCGCCGGATGGCTCGCCAGCAGCGCCGCCTGCGCCTCCGGCGATGCGGTCGCGGCGCCATTCAGCACGCCGCGCATCTCCGCGGCGTAGAGTGCCAGCAGCGGCGCCAGGCGGTGCCGGTGGTCGCGCGGCAGCATGGTGATGGTCATCGGCATGACGGGCTCCGAACGCGAAAGGGGCGCCGCCCGCGTGATGCGGACGACGCCCCCTCGCCGGGATCGGCAGGCGTATTAGGAAGCGGATTCCGGCGTCGCGGCGGGCGCAGGAGCCGCAGCGGCGGCGGCGGCGGCCTTCTTCGCGGCGCGGGTGGCGGCGGCCTTCTTCGCGGCTTCGCTGCGCGCGGACGGCGCTGCGGCGGCAGCCTTCTTCGGGGCGGCCTTCTTGGGCGCAGCCGCCTTCTTCGGCGCAGCGGCCTTCTTGGCAGCCGGCTTCTTGGCGGCGGCCTTCTTCGGCGTCGCGGCCTTCTTGGCAGCCGGCTTCTTGGCGGCGGCCTTCTTCGGCGCGGCCTTCTTGGCGGCCGGCTTCTTGGCGGCGGCCTTCTTCGGCGCGGCCTTCTTCGCGGCAGCCTTCTTCGGCGCGGCCTTCTTCGGCGCAGCCTTCTTGGCGGCGGGCTTCTTCGCGGCAGCGGCCTTCTTCGGCGCGGCCTTCTTGGCAGCCGGCTTCTTGGCGGCAGCGGCCTTCTTCGGCGCGGCCTTCTTCGCGGCCGGCTTCTTGGCGGCGGGCTTCTTCGCCGTCTTCTTCGCAGTCGCCATCGCCATCGCCTGGGCGCGCGGCGCGGCGGCCTCGACCTCGGTCTCGGTGGTCACGGTGGTGTCGGTCATGTGGTCAGGATCTCCGATCTTTTGTCCGGTGAGTGGTGTTCCGGTGGTGATGGGCCCGCGCGGCTTGCGCCGCCTCGTACCCGCGAAAGCCGTCTGGACCGTGCGTCTTCCCAGTGGCGCGGATCCCGTATCGCGCCGTCCCGGTGCAGCCGCCGTCCCGCTTCCGCCGGCGCCGGTCAGGGATGCGATGCCTGCGGCGTCACGCCGCGTCGCGCCCTTCCCGGCTTCTCTCCCGCCAGCGCCCGGCGCCGCGATGGCGCTGGTTGCCCGCGCCGCGATGGCGCTGTTTGGCGGTGCGGAACATGGCGTGCATTGCACGATCCCCTGCTCCACGAGCCTGCGGTCCATGGACCGATCCTTCCTGCTGCGCGACACCGCCCGTGTGTTCTGCGTGACGTCGTCGCCGCGAGGATGAAGCCGCCTTGGCGCCGACGTTCACGCGAATCGCGTCAAGCGATGCGTGCATCGTCACGCTATCCGTGTGTGCAACCTGCCTGTCAAACGAAAACGCACGAACGACGTGCAGCGATGTGCATCGCGTGTGCAGCGACGTGCGAGAGAGGCATGCGAAGGCAGTGACGCATGCCTGTTCCGCGATGCGCGGAAGCGGTCGTCGCGCCGCTTCCGCCACCGGGATGACGCCGCGCGACGATGCGCGCGGCGTTGCCGATCAGCGCGCCGAGATCGGCGGCACCGGGCGCTGCTCCACACCGGTATAGTGCGACAGCGGCCGGATCAGCCGGTTGTCCGTCGCCTGCTCGAACACATGCGCGGCCCAGCCGGTGATGCGGGAGCAGACGAAGATCGGCGTGAACATCGGGATGTCGAAGCCCATGAGGTAGTAGGCAGGGCCCGCCGGGAAATCGAGGTTCGGGTGGATCTTCTTCACCCGCATCATCTTCGCCGCCAGCACACGGCTGGTCTCCATCCAGCGACGGTCGCCGACCACCTCCGCCATCTTCTCGGCGTATTTGGTCATGGTCGGTACACGGCTGTCGCCATTCTTGTAGACGCGGTGGCCGAAGCCCATGACCAGCGCCTTGTGGTCGAACTTGCCCTCCAGCCAGTCCTCCGCCGCCTCCGGGCTGCCAATCTCGGTCAGCATGTGCATCACCGCCTCATTGGCGCCGCCATGCAGCGGGCCCTTCAGCGCGGCGATGCCGGCCGCGATGGCGCCATGGATGTCGGCCCCGGTGGAGGTCACCGTCCGCGCCGTGAAGGTGGAGGCGTTGAAGGTGTGCTCCGCGTAGAGGATCATCGAGACGTCGAAGGACTTGATGACCTCGGGCTGCGGCACCTTGCCGAAGACCAGGTGGAAGAAGTTCTCGCAGAACGGGAGCGACGCATCGGGCTCGATCGGCTCCAGCCCCTTCGACAGGCGGTTGGTCGCCGCCACCGCCGTCGGCAGCTTGGCCAGCAGCCGCATTGCCTTCCGCCGCTGCGCGGCGTCCGACACATCCGCCGTCTCCGGATCCTCCGTCCCCATGAAGGAGACGGCGGTGCGGATCGCGTCCATCGGATGCGCGTCCTTCGGGATCTCCCGCAGCACCCGCAGCAGGGCGGGCGACAGCGCCCGGTTCGCCCGCTCCTCCGCCTGGAAGGCGGCCAGTTGCTGCGCATTCGGCAGCTCGCCGTGCCAGAGCAGGTAGGCGACCTCCTCGAAGTTGCTCTCCTCGCAGAGGTCCTGCACGGCATAGCCGCGATAGGTCAGGCTGTTCGTCTCCGGCATCACCTTGGAGACGCTGGACACGTCGGCATAGACGCCGACCAGGCCCTTGTAGAGCGTCGGTGTGGCTTCACTCATGGCTTCACTCCCCTTGCCGCAGGGCGGGCGGAACGCGCGGTTCCGCCCGCGGATGCGGCTAGTCGTTAACGATCAGAAGATACCGGGCTTCGCATCCAGCAGCGTGCCCGCCGGCAGCACGACGTTCAGTGCCGAGAGTTCGCCGGCGCCGAGGCTCGCCAGGTCCTGCGCGGCCTCCAGGAAGCGGTTCTGCTCCCGCGTCGTGATGATGCCCTCGGTCAGGATGCGGAACTTGTTGATGTACTGGTCCCGCGCGAAGGGGCGGGCGCCGTTCGGGTGGGCATTCGCCACGCCGAGCTCATCCACCAGCTTCGACCCGTCCTTGAACAGGATCTCGACCCGGCCGCCGAAGGACAGCTCATTCGGATCGCGGGAGTGGTACTTGCGCGTCCACTCCGGGTCCTCCGTCGTCTCGATCTTGTGCCAGAGGCGGACGGTATCCGCCCGGCCGGCGCGCTTCGGCGCGTAGCTGTCCACATGGTGCCAGCGCCCGTCCTGCAGGGCGACGGCGAAGATGTACATGATGGAATGGTCGAGCGTCTCGCGGCTCGCCTTCGGGTCCATCTTCTGCGGGTCGTTGGCGCCGGTGCCGATCACGTAGTGGGTGTGATGGCTGGTATGGATGATGATCTTCTCGATCGCCTCCATGTCCTGGATCTGCTCCCGCATCCGGAAGGCCAGGTCGATCAGCGCCTGGGACTGGTACTCCGCGCTGTGCTCCTTGGTGTAGCTGTCCAGGATGGCGCGCTTGGGCTCGCCGGCCTCGGGCAGCGGGACCTCGTAGTAGGTGGGGTCATAGACGGTCTTGCGGCCCTGGCTGTCCGCCTGCGTGCGGCCGGACAGGACCCAGGCGATGACGCTGTCCTCGCCTTCGTAGATCGGGCTCGGCGCGCCCTCCCCGCGCATGCAGCGGTCCACCGCCTCGATCGCCAGCTTGCCGGCATGGGCGGGGGCATAGGCCTTCCAGGAGGAGATCTCTCCCTTCCGCGACTGCCGGAAGCTCACGGAGGTGTGGAGCGCCTGCTGAATCGATTGAAAGACCACCTCCTGCTTCAGGCCGAGCATGGTGCCGATGCCGGCGGCCGCGGCCGGGCAGAGATGGGCGATGTGGTCCACCTTGTGCTCATGCAGGCAGATCGCGCGCACCAGGTTGATGTGCAGCTCATAGGCCGTCGCCAGGCCCCGCATCAGGTCCTTGCCCGACTTCCCCATCGCCTGCGCGACCGCCAGCAGCGGGGGAATGTTGTCGCCCGGGTGGGAGTAGTCGGCCGCCAGGAAGGTGTCGTGCATGTCGAGCTCACGCACCGCCGTGCCATTCGCCCAGGCCGCCCATTCCGGGCTGACCGTGGTGCCGGACTTCACGCCGAACACCGTCGCGCCGCCCGCCTTCTTCGCATGGCCCAGCGCCATGCCGCGGGCCGAGACGACCGGGCGGCGGTTGATGGCGGCTATGGCGACGGAGGCATTGTCGATCACGCGGTTGATGATCATCGCCTGCACGTCCTTCGGCACGGCGACCTTGTCCACGGCGACGCCGGCCATCTTCCAGGCCAGTTGGTCCTCGCGCTTCAGCAGCGCCTTGGAGGGATGGACCTTCACCGGATGCAGCTTCATCAGCGTTCCCCATTGCTTGCGGTAGTGACGCGCCGTTTTGGACCCGCTTCGCGTGATCGTCCATTCCGATTGGCGTGGGCGCGCGATAGTCTTTCCGTATCGGATGGACGGCAGCGCGCATGGATTTCCGCCTCGTCAGGCGCCTCGGCCATTTCCTCGCGGTGGCGGAGGAAGGGCATTTCGGTCGCGCTGCCGCGCGGCTCGGCATCTCGCAGCCGCCGCTGACGGCGCAGATCCAGGCGCTGGAGAAGGAACTCGGCGTGCGGCTGCTGGAGCGCAGCGGCAAGGGCGCGCGCCCGACGCGGGAAGGCGAGGCCCTGCTGCCGCTCGCGCGCCGCATGGCGGAGGATGCGGGGCAGATCGAGGCGCTGGCGCGCGACCTCCGCGCCGGCCGCAGCGCGCCGGTGGCGCTGGCCTGCGTGACCTCCGCGCTGTTCGACTACCTGCCGCCCCTCGTCCGCGGGCTGCAGGCCGCGCGCCCCGCCTCCGCCATCGCGGTGCGGGAGATGGACACGGCCGATGCGGTGGAGGCGCTGCGTCGCGGCGAGGTGGACCTGGCGCTGCTACGCCTCGACCGGGACCGCCATCCGATCCGCCTGCGCCCGCTCGGCCAGGACGTGCTGGCGGCGGCGCTGCCGGAGGAGCATGCGTTGGCCCGGGACGACGGACCCCTGCCCCTCGCCGCGCTGGCGGATGAGCCGATGCTGGTCCTGCCCCGCGGCATCAGCCCCGCCTATTCGGACGCCATGGTCGCCGCCTGCCACGCCGCCGGCTTCACGCCGCGGGTGACGCGGGAGGTGGGGTCCGCCATGGCGCAGCTGGGCTTCGTGGCGGCGGGGCTCGGCGTGGCGCTGGTCAGCGCCGGCATGGCACGGCTGCGGCCGCCAGGGGTGGCGTTCCGGGCACTGGAAGGGCCGATTCACGCGGTCGGCGTGGCGCTGGCGTGGAATGCGGAGCGGGAAAATGAGGCGACGCGGTTGGCGCTGGAACTCGCGGAAAGGTTGTTTTTCGTGGCTCGAACAAACATGGACAACTAGCCAGCCCGTCTGGATTGGGATAACGCTTTGGCAACATTCCATTTGCCGGAGCGTCTTTGCGTGAGTGACCGGGACCCGACCTGGACGGACATTGATGCGGCCCAGTTGACCGGCACGAACGCCTGGCGCCGTCCCGAAGGGCAACTGTCTTTCCTGCCCGAGATATTCCTGGACGTTGCCGACAACGCCGGCTTCGTGGGCGGCCAGCCGGTGGACGTCTCGCGATTGGCCTTCGTCACGGTGACCTTGACGGAGGGGAACCTCTACCATTTCTGGGGTCGCATCGCCCAGAACGCCCCGGGCACGCCCACCCTCTCGATCTATGACAGCCAAGGCTACCGGCTGCAGTCGGTCGATGGAGACGACATCTCGCCGGGCAGCGACACCCCCTGGTCCGATAGCCTTCTCTACTTCGAGCCTGACCGGACCGGCACCTACTATCTCGGCATCGGCTACAGCACGCGGCCCTTCGCCAGCGGCTTCTCGATCGAGGGCTGGGAAGACACGGGTGGCAACTTTGCCAATGACCGGGCGCCCTACTCCGCGATCGCCTCGCTCTCCGCCCCTGTGCGCATCGTGACGGAGGGCGATGCTGGATCCACGCGCTACACCGCCACCGTCACCCGCACCGGCGACCTGTCGAAGACGCAAAGCGTCGGCTGGTTCGTGGATGGGCGTGGCGACCATGCGGCCGATGATGCCGACTTCGCGGGAGGCCTGGCGCCCGGCGGCACCATCACCTTCGGTGCCGGCCAGGCGACCGCGCAGATCACGATCGACATCGCCGGCGACACGATCGGCGAATACGACGAGACCTTCGGCATACGCCTCTTCGCGCCCAGCACCGGCCTGCGGATCGGCACGGGCCGAATCGAGGCGACCATCGAGGATGACGATTCGCGTCTCTGGCTGGAAGCCGCGAGCTTGACGGCGACCGAGGGTACCGGGACCGGCGGCAGCTTCACCTTCACCATCAGGGCCAACGCGCCTCAGGAAGCCTACCATAGCGTTCGCTGGGTCGTGGAGACGACCGACGTCGCGCGACCCGTCAACGCCCGCGATTTCTCGCCCAGCGTGCTGCCTTCTGGCGTCGTCACCTTTGCCCCCGGCGAAACCGCGAAGACGGTCACCATCACCTTCGCCGGCGATGCCACGCCGGAATCGGATGAGCGCTTCAGGATCAGGCTGGAATCGCGCTCCGACGCCCTCACGACCAGCGACGCGACGAGCATCATCGTCCAGATCCTCGATGATGATCGCCCCCTGGTTTCCATCGCTGCCCTGGCGGCCACCGTCGTCGAGGGCAGCGGCGAGGGCGGGACGGTCAGCTTCGAGGTCACGCGCACCAATCCTGTGACCGCGCAGACGATCGACTGGGCGGCAAGCGGCCTCAGCGCCGCCGACTTCGCCGATGGGGTGATACCCTCGGGCCGCCTGTCCTTCGCGGCCGGCGAAGCAAGCAAGACCGTGACACTCAGGCTCCGTGGCGATTCCATCGCCGAAGGGGCCGAGACACTCACGGTCACCATCTCCTCCCCGAGCGCCGGCACGGAGTTCCGCAACACCCAGGCCTCCGTCTCGATTTTGGACGACGACAGCGTCGTCCGCGTCCTTCCGGGCAGCCGCTCGACCACCGAGGACAGCGGCACACCCATCACCTTCGTCCTGGAGCGGTCCGGCGACGTCCTGCCCGCGGCTACGCTGACCTGGCAGGCGGAGGCCTATGCGGATACCAGTTCATCCGCGAGTGCGGATGCCAGCGACTTCGTGGGCGGCGCCTGGCCTGGCGGCGTCGTCACCTTCGGTGAGGGGCAGCGCCAGGCGACGGTGACCATCGCCGTGCAGCCGGACGCCACGCCGGAACCTGGCGAGTGGTTCAGCATCCGGCTCACGAACCCCTCCCTCGGCATGAGTATCGAGCCCTATGGCGATCTCCTGGGCGCAGCGATCTGGACAGACGAGACTTGGCTCTCCGACAACGCCATCAGCGCCGCCCCCCATCGCGAGGGCGATGGCCTGCCTACCACGCTGAACGTCCCGATCTGGCGGCAGGGCGACTACAGCGCGGCCGAGACCTTCACCTGGCGGGTGACGACCGCCATCCCCGGCTACACGGGTGCGTTGGCGACCGGCAGCCACTTCGCTGGCGGCGTCCTGCCATCCGGCCAGGTCACCTTCGCGCCGGGCATGCAGACCGCCGCGATCGCGCTGTCGATCGCCTCCGACGATCGTCCCGGCGTTTCCTCCGCCGCCTTTGCCGTTGAATTCACGGCACAGCGCCCTGGCGCCGGCGCGGACCGGATCATTCGTGTCATCGAGGAGGATGACGTCCTCGTCTCGATCCAGTCCGCGACCGTGCAGCAGGCGGAAGGTGATTCGGGTGTCACGCCGTTCACCTTCACGCTGACCCGCACCGGAGGAACGACCGGGTCCAGCGTGGTGGACTGGAGCGTCGGCACCACGACCGGACGGACGGTGGACGCCGACGATTTCGGAGACTGGCGCCTCCCCTCCGGCCAGGTCGTCTTCGCGCCCGGGGAAACCACGGCGACCCTGACGGTCAACGTGTATGGCGACTTGACGCCGGAGGCATCCGAACGCTTCGTCGTGAACCTCACCTCCGCAAGCCCGGACGTGGCCTTCGGCAACGCCTCGGCCAGGGGCATCATCCTGGCTGATGACACCGAGGTCACCGTCAGTGCCTACAATGCGGTGAAGACCGAGGGGCACACCGGCAGCACCCGGCCATTCCTGTTCACGGTCGAACGCGCCGGCGTCACCGATGTGGCGCAGTCCGTCGCCTGGTCCGTCGCGCCGGGCCGCGGAGCCGACCGGGCCAATGCCGCCGATTTCGTGGGCGGTGTCCTCCCCTCCGGCGTCGTGGACTTCGCGCCCGGAGAGGTGCGCAAGATCATCACGGTGAACGTCAACGGCGATGCCAGCCGGGAGCGCGATGAGTTCTTCTTCATCGATCTCTCCAATCCCACCAATGGGCTGCGGATTGGCAACTACGACGCCTATGGCCTGATCATCGCCGACGAAACGGTGATGTCCATCGCCGCCACGTCGGCCGACGCGGCCGAAGGCAGCACTCCCCACACCTTCACCGTCACCCGCAGCGGCTACCTCGACGCGGCGCAGATCGTGAACTGGTCGGTCGTGAACTGGGGTCCCAACCGCGTCTCCGCCGCGGATTTCGAGGGCGGCGCCATCCCGCGCGGCGCGCTGCGCTTCGAGGCCGGTGAGGAAACGAAGACCATCACCATCAACATCGCCAGCGACACCGCGGTGGAGAAGGACGAGACCTTCGCGGTCAGGCTGCTCTCGGCGAGCCCTGGCGTCACCCTCGCCCCCTACTGGGCGGGCGCCACCATTCGCAACGACGACGCCAGCGTCGGCATCACCGCGCTCTCCGCCAGCAAGGCGGAAGGCAATGCGGGCACCACGCCCTTCACCTTCGCCCTGACCCGCACCGGCGTCCTGGATGCGGAGCAGTCGGTGTCCTGGGCCACGGGGTCGCTCAATCCCAACCGCGCCACCGCAGCGGATTTCGCGGGCGGCGTCCTGCCTTCCGGCACCGTCACCTTCGGCGCGGGCGAAGCCCGGAAGGTGATCACCCTCGATGTGCTCGGCGACACCACGCAGGAGGCGGCCGAGGGGTTCATCGTCCGGCTCTCCGCCCCGACCAATGGCCTGACCATCAGCGGCAGCTCCGCCACCGGGCTGATCCAGAACGACGACCTCGCCGTGGCACGCCTCGCCGCCGACTGGGTCTTGTGAGCAGCGAAGCCGCAGACAAGCCGGCGCCGTTGCGCTAGACCTTGCCCATGGATCTCTCCCCGGACCAGGTCAGGGCGGCCCGCGCCGCCGGCTGCACCTTCATCGCCGCCACCGAAGACCAGGTGGCCCGTCTCACCATGCAGCGGCGCGTCTTCCGCATCGATGGCGTGCCGCATCTCGCCCGCCGGGCGCAGAGCGGCTTCTACGAGACCTATGGCACCCTCGCCCCGCTCCTCGGCCCGAGCGAGAGCGGCGAGCCCCCGGCCCCGCCGGCCGAGACGCTGCAGGAAGCCGAGGCTGCCGATGCCTCCGCCACCCTGGCGCTGGCGGCTGAAAGCCGTGGCGGGCGTGGCGCGCAGGTGATCCGCCGCGGCCGGCCGCGCAGCCCTCGCGGCGGCTGAAACGCCACCGGCGATGACGGCGCCGCTGCTGGCCGTGCGCGGCTTGCGCGCGGTGTTCCCGACGCGGCGCGGCCTTCTCCGCGCCGTCGACGGCGTCGACTTCGACATCGCGGCCGGGGAGGTCCTGGCCCTGCTCGGCGAATCCGGCAGCGGGAAATCCGTCACCTCCCTCGCGCTGATGGGCCTGCTGCCGCCCTCGGCCCGCGTCGAGGGCGAGGTCCGCTTCCAGGGGCGCGACCTCCGCGCGATGGACCCGGCCTCGCTCCGCAGCCTGCGCGGCGACGCCCTCGCCATGGTGTTCCAGGAACCCATGGCGTCCCTCAACCCCGTGCTGAGCGTCGGCCGCCAGGTGGCGGAGGCGCTGGTCGCCCATGGCCGCGCCGATCGCCGCGCCGCGAAGGCCCGCGCCATCGAACTGTTCGGGGAGGTCGGGCTCTCCGACCCCGCGCGGCGCTACGACGCCTATCCGCATGAGCTGTCGGGCGGCATGTGCCAGCGCGTGATGATCGCCATGGCCATCGCCTGCGACCCCGCGCTGCTCATCGCCGACGAACCGACGACGGCGCTCGACGTCACCATCCAGAAGCAGATCCTGGCGCTGATCGACGATCTCCGCCGTCGCCGCGGCACCGCCGTGCTGCTGATCACCCACGACCTCGGCGTGGTGGCGGAGAATGCGGACCGCGTCGCGGTGATGTATGCCGGCCGCATCGTGGAGACGGCGCCGGTGAGCGCCCTGTTCGCGGCGCCGCTGCATCCCTACACGCGCGGCCTGCTCGATTCGATGCCGGACCTCGATGACGAGGAGGCGGTGCTGCACGCCATCCCCGGCCAGGTGCCGGACCTCGCCGCGCTGCCGTCGGGCTGCGCCTTCGCCGCCCGCTGCCCCCGCAGCAGCGACCGCTGCCGGGCGGAGGCGCCACCGCTGGTCGATCACGCCCCAGGCCGCGCCGCGCGATGCTGGCACCCGCTGGCATGACGGCGCTGCTCAAGGCCGAGGGCCTGACCAAGCACTACCGCCTCGCCCGCCCCCGGCTCCTGTCGCCTCGCCCGGTGCTGCGCGCGGTGGAAGACGTGTCCTTCGAGATCGCGGAGGGCGAGACCTTCGGCCTGGTCGGCGAAAGCGGCAGCGGGAAATCCACCACCGCGCGGCTGGTGCTGCGCCTGATCGCGGCCACCGCGGGGCGCGTCGAGTACCGCGGCCGCAGCATCCTCGAGCTGCCCGCGCGCGACTTCCGCCCGCTGCGGCGGGAGATGCAGATGGTCTTCCAGGACCCCGCCGGATCGCTCAACCCCAGCTACCGCGTCCGCGACCTGATCGAGGAACCGATGATCGTCCACCGCACGCCCGCAACGGCGCGGGAACGGGCGGAGCGGGTGGCCGCGCTGCTGGCGCAGGTGGGGCTGGACCCCAGCCATGCCGCACGCTGGCCGCATGAGTTCAGCGGCGGCCAGCGCCAGCGCATCGGCATCGCGCGCGCCCTGGCGGTGGAGGCCAGGCTGCTGGTGGCGGATGAGCCGGTCTCGGCACTCGATGTCTCCGTCCAGGCGCAGATCCTGAACCTGATGCGGACGCTGAAGGACCAGCACGGCCTCAGCTACCTCTTCATCGCGCATGACCTCGCCGTGGTGAAGCACATGAGCGACCGGGTCGCCGTGATGTATCTCGGCCGGATCGTGGAACAGGCGCCGCGCGCGGAAATCTGGCGCCGGCCCGCGCATCCCTACACGAAGATGCTGATCGCCGCCGTGCCGCGCGCCAGGGTCCCCGACCACCGCGCCGCCGCCGTGCCCCCCGGCGAGATCCCGAGCCCCGTCGCGCCGCCCCCCGGCTGCGCCTTCCACCCGCGCTGCCCCGCGCGGATGGCGATCTGTGCGCAGCAGGCGCCGGTCGCGAAGGAGATCGCGCCCGGGCATGTCGCCGCCTGTCATCTTTATTGACCTCAGACGCCGGCGCCCGCTCCGCGGGCTTGGCTTCGCGGCCCTTCAGCAGCTACCCCACCACCACCCTGAACCCGTTCCCACGCCAGAACCCATCCGGCTCCAGGCTGCCCCGGTAATGCGCGTTCGCCTTCTCCGCCGGGGATGAGAAGCAGCCGCCGCGCAGCACGCGGCGCCAATCCCGCGACCCCTCCGCGGCCTCCCGCCCATCACCCGCGGCCCATGGATAGGCGAAGGAGGGCAGCGCCATCTCCGGCCCCCAGAGCGTGTGGCACCATTCCCAGACCTGGCCGGCCATGTCGTCCACGCCCCAGGGCGACCGCCCGCGCGGGAACATCCCGACCGCGCATGGCGCGTTGAGCCCCGCGCTGTCGCCGTTGCAGCGATCCCCATCCCAGGGCGCGGCCCAGGGATGCACGGGCGCGTCGCTCTCGGGCTGCGTGCCGCGCGCGGACCACTCCCATTCGGGCTCGCTCGGCAGGCGGACGACATCGCTCGCGCCGATGCGGCCCTCCGCCCGCCAGGTCTCCGTCAGCCATTCGCAGCAGGCGACGGCATCGCGCCAGGTCAGGTCGGTCGCCGGTGCATTGGCGAGCGAGGGGTCGTCGCGTGCCGGCGAGACCCAGGCCCGACCCGTCGCCGCCACGAAACGGGCGTAGAGCGCGTTCACCACGGGATAGCGCCCGATGCGGAAGGCGCCGACCGCGACGCGATGGACCGGCCGCGAGGGCGCGGTCAGCGCCGATCCCATCACGACCTCCCCGCCCGGCACATCGACCAACTCGGCCAGGTCGCGCGGGTCGCCCCGCCGCGCCAACTCCCGCCCGGCTTGCGCGCGCTGCGGCACGCCGAGCTGCCCGCCTTCCACGATCGCGCGCAACGCCTCGACCAGGCCCGGCACAATGCCCGGCTCGATCTCGGCGGCCAGCAGCGCACCGGCATCACCCGTCCGCACCAGGGCCGCGGCCAGCGGCGCGGCGATGGAGGGATCGGCGGCGACCACGTGGCGCAGCGTGGCCGCCAGGCGCGGCCCTTCCTCCAGGAAGCGCAGCGCGAGCATGGCGGGGCTGGCATTCTCCAGCATCCGCGCTTCCAGCAGCGGGCGCATGAAGCCGGCATCGAGGAGATCGGCCTCCGCGGGCGTCGCGCGCACAAGCAGCGTGTCCCGCAGCACCGGCGCGCTGGTCGCCGTGACGCCGAGGCGCTGCGCGATGGCAAGATAACCGGGCAGCGCGAAGAGCGGGCCGCGCAGCGCCTCCGGCAGATGCGCCCGCTGCGCCGCCAGCAGCGGCAGCAGGCGATGCCGCCGGAACCCCTGCGGCAGCACCCAGCCGCCCGCGACCTCGGGATCCGCCACCAGCAGCCCGCGCAGGCCGGGCCGCGCGGCGATGGCATCCGGCAGCGCCGCATCTTCCGCATCATCCACCAGCAGCAGCGCGCGATCCGGCAGCGAGTCCAACGCCAGGCCCGGCGTCCAGAACACTGGCGTGACGGTGGGCGCGTCCCAGGCCTCGGGCTTGGCCACACCCGCCTCGTTCCGCACCACCGGCGTCGGGTCCGGTGCCGCGCCTGCAGCAACGCGCGCGACATGGCGCAGCATCGTCGTGCGGCCGGCGCCCGGCGGCGCCAGCAGCAGCAGCAGCGGTGCTTCCGCCGCCAGTTCCAGCGCCGTGCGGTGCACCGGCTCCGTCAGCGCGGCGGGGCCGCGGCGCAGGCCCTTGGCCGCGCGGTCCTCCTCCGTCCAGTCGGTGAGGAGGGGGATCACGCGAAGAGCTTCGCGACCTCCGGGTTGTGGAAGCGCTGCACCTCGATGGCGTAGCCGGCGGGGTCCTCGAAGAAGAAATGCTCGCAATAGGTGCCGCGCAGCAGGCCGGTGAGCTTGGCGACGCCAGCCTTCTCCATCCGCGCATGCCAGCCGGGCACGTCCTCCGCCACGATGGTCAGCAGCACGGCGCTGGTCGGCTGGTGCTTCAGATGGCCCTTCACCCCATCGACGATGCCGAAATAGCTGCCGGGCGCGATGCGGTAGATGCGCGCCATGCCCTGGTCCAGCACCAGCTCGAAGCCCAGCACCTCCTCATAGAAGGGCACGACCGACATCATGTCCTCGTAATAGAAGAAGGTGATGGCGTAGTCGGGCTTGGACATGGGGCAGGCTCCAGTTACGCCGCTCTGCGGCGGGGATTGAACCAATCGGCCAGCGCGTCGCCGATCAGGTTGAAGGACAGCACGACGAGCAGGATCGCGATCCCGGGCGCCAGCGCAACCCAGGGCGCGTCGCGCAGATAGGCCAGGTTGCCCGCGACATCGGCGCCCCATTCCGCCGCCGGCGGCTGCGCCCCCAATCCAAGAAAGCCGAGGCTCGCCGTTTGCAGGATGGCGCCGCCCAGTGCCAGCGACGCCTGCACCAGCAGCGGCCCGATGCCGTTGCGCAGGACATAGCGCAGCAGCAGCCGCGGCGTGCCGACGCCGATCGCCATCGCCGCTTCCATGTAGGGCTTCACCGAGATGGCCAGCGCCTGGCTGCGCGCCACGCGGGCGAATTGCGGCGCCAGGGTGATGGCGACCGCCAGCATCGCATTCTCCAGGCTCGGCCCGAAGGCGGCGGCCAGCGCGATGGCCAGCACGAGCCCCGGAAAGGCGAGCATGGCGTCCACCAGCCGCATCATCACCATGTCGGTCGCGCCGCCCGCGAAGCCCGCGACGGTACCGAAGGCAACGCCCAGCACGAAGGCCAGCGCCACCACCCCGATGCCAATCGCCAGCGTCGCCCGCCCGCCATGCAGCACCCGAGCCAGCACGTCGCGCCCGAAGAAATCCGTCCCCAGCCAATGCGCGGCGGAAGGCGGCGCCAGCTTGTTGGCGATGTCGATCGCGATCGGCGAGGTCGTGAAGAACGGCCCCGCCAGCACCGCCAGCAGGATCGCGCCCAGCAGCCCCGCCCCCATCAGCGCCAGGCGGTTGCGCGCCCAGAAGCCGCTCATGACGCCATGCGCTTGCGGATGCGCGGATCAAGCAGCGCCTGGATGAGGTCCACCGCCAGCGACACCAGCATGAACATCAGCGCGAAGACCAGCGTGGCACCCTGGATCACCGGATAGTCCCGGTTGCGGATGGCATCGAACATGAAGCGGCCGATGCCCGGCCAGGCGAATACCGTCTCCGTCAGGATCGCGCCGCCCAGCATCTCCGCGAATTTCAGCCCCACCACCGTCACCGCCGGCAGCAGCGAATTGCGCAGCGCATGGACGAAGAACACCGCACGTTCCGGCAGCCCCTTGGCGCGGGCGGTGCGGATATAGTCCTCCCCCATCGTCTCCAGCATCGTGTTGCGCACGAAGCGGCCGAGCGTCGCCGCCAGGAAGGCCGCCAGCACCGTCGTCGGCAGCAGCAGGTGCAGGAAGGCATCCCAGGCGGCCTCCGCATCCCCATTGATCAGCCCGTCGATCACCGCGAAGCCGGTGACGGGATCATCCAGGAAGAAGGGGCTAGTGCGCCCCGAGATCGGCAACCACCCCAGCGCGATCCCGAACACCAATTGCAGCACTAGCGCCAGCAGGAAGGCCGGCATGGAGACGCCGAGCAGCGACACCAGCCGCACCGCATGGTCGAAGGCGGTATTGGCCCGGATGGCGGAGACGACGCCAAGCGGAAGCCCGACGACGATCGCGACCAGCAGTGCCAGCACCGACAATTCGATCGTGGCGGGCAGCCGCAGCAGGATCTCCCGCGCCACCGGCGCGCCCGTCTTCAGTGAAACGCCCAGATCCCCCCGCAACAGCCCGCCGAGATACGAGAGAAACTGCATCCCCATCGGCTCATCCAGCCGCAGTTGCGCCCGCAGCGCCGCGATCTGCACATCCGTAGCGCCGGGGCCGAGCAGCGTCACAGCCGGGTCGCCCGGGATGAAGCGCGTCAGGTGGAAGATGATGACCAGCACCAGGAACAGCACCGGAAGCAGCGCCGCCAGGCGCCGCAGCGCGTAACCGCCCATGATGCGGGGGTCCTACTCCTTGAAGACGCCGTGATACTCGTTCAGCGGCGGCGCGCTGTTCACCACCAGGCCTTTCACATTGGCGCGCTTGAAGACGATCAGCTTGTTGCTGAACAGCCAGGCCGCCGGCACGCGGTCCATGATCTGCCGCTGCACCTGGAAATACAGCTGCTTCCGCGCCTCGAAATCCACCGTGGTCTGCGCGCGCAGGATCAGCGCATCCAGCGCCGCATCGGCAGGCATGCGGAAGGTCATGGCGCTGTCGGCCAGGCCGGAGAGGTAGCCGATGGTGATGTGCGCGTCGGGGTCGTTGTACCAGGGCTGCCTTCCGTCCAGCGCCACCTCGAACCGCCCCGCGACATGCAGGGCCCGCAGCGCCGGGAATTCCGTCTGCGCCACCGTCGCCTCGATCCCCACCGCCGCCAGGTTCGCCTGGATGAAGGTGGCGACGGCGCCCCACAGGCTGCCCTGGAAGCTATAGAGCGTGAGCTTCAGCTGCCCCGGCTGCACGCCCGCCTCCGCCAAAAGCGCCCGCGCCTGCGCCACGTCGTATTTCGGCGCCATCTCCCGGATAGCGGGATCGAAAGCCCAGGAATTCGTCGGCAGAGGCCCGTACACCCGGTCCGCTGTGCCCCCCAGCACGCCATCCAACAGCCCGTCATAATCAATGGCGTGGGTGATCGCGCGCCGCACCCGCACATCCCGCAGCGGCCCCTGCAGGCCGGAATTGTTGAACTCCAGTTGCCGGATGATCTGGCTCGGCACCTCGATCACCTCGATCCCGGCGCGGCCGCGCAGCGCCCGCACATCCTGCGTCGGCAGCGCAGCCAGTTGTGCGTTCTGCTGCACCAGGTCGAGCCCGCCATTCTCCAGCTCCAGCCTGCGCGTCGAGGCATCGGGGATGATGCGGTAGATGATCCGCTGGAGCCGCGGCGCGCCGCGGAAGTAGTCCGGATTGGCGTCGAGCACGACGTCCGTGTCCGGGCGGTAGCTTCGGAACCTGAAGGGTCCCGTGCCGACCGGATTCACGTTGAACGCCGCGCCATGGCGCGCCACGCCCGCCGGGCTGACGATCGCCGCTTGCGGCTGCGCCAGCAGCGACAGGAAGACCGGCATCGGCTCCTTCAGCGTGATGCGGACCTCGAGCGGGCCCGTCACCTCGATGGCATCGATCAGGCCGAAGGTCGCGCGCATATAGGGATTGGTGTCCCGCGTGCGTTCCAGGCTGAACTTCACCGCCGCCGCGTCGCAGGCCGTATCGTCATGGAACTTCACGCCAGGGCGCAGCGCGAAGGTGAACACCTTCCCGTCGCCCGACACCGTCCAGGACCGCGCCAGCCGCCCTTCCAGCTGCGCGAAGGCGGGCGGCGTCCAGGCCACCAGCGTGTCGAAGACGTTCAGGATGACCTCGCTGCCGATCGGCTCCGCGCGGTTCGCGCCGGGCTCCAGCCCCGCCGGATCGGCGTTCACGCCGACCACGAGGATGCGGTTGCGCGCCGCCGCCGACTGCGCGGCCGCGCCCCGTGGCAAGGCAGCCAGCCCGATCAGGGAGGCGAGTTGACGCTTGCCGAACATCATGGCGGGGAATCCTTGCAGCCATTCGAACGCTAGCCCAGGCATTTGTCCGGTCAAGCAATTGGTGCAACGCAGCGTTGACGTTGCGATAGAGAGACGGGAATGGTGATCGCGCCACGGTTGCGCTCCCCGCACCGCAGACAAGGATGTCGCCCGGCGTGAGACGCCCGCGCCTCGCTTTGCTCCCGATCGCGCTCGGCACGATGATGCCCGGCGGCGAGGCGCTTGCGCAGGTGCCACCGCCCCTGCCCGGGATCATCGAACGCGTCGCCCCGGCCGAGGCCCCTGCCCTCGGCCCCGCCCTGCTGCCGCCGGAACCGCAGGCCACCACCGGCCCCGGCGCCGCGCGCCGCCTGGTGGTTGGCCGCATCACCATCACCGGCAACACTGCCCTGCCGGCCGCGCTGCTGCGCCCCTCGCTGCTGGAGGGCCAGGACGCGACGCTGGCGGAGGTGGAGGAGGCACGGCTTGCCATCCTCGGCACCTATCGCGCCGCGGGCTTTGCCTATGTCGCCGTCGCCGCCATGGCGAGCCGGGGGGAGGCCGGGCGCATCGACCTCCGCTTCGCGGTGACGGAGGGCTTCATCGCCGATATCGCGCTGGAGGGTGCGGACATCGGCCCGGCGGAGCAGCAGGTGCGACGCTTCCTGGCGCCGCTGATCGGCCAGCGCCCCCTGCCCCATGCGGCGCTGGAGCGCGCCCTGCTGCTGGCCGGCGACATCCCGGGCATGGAGGCGCGCGGGTTGCTCCGCCCGATCGAGGGCGATCCCGGCGCGCTGCAACTCCTCGTCCGCCTCACGCGCCGGCCGCTGACGGGCTTCGCCAGCCTGGACAATCGCGGCTACAGCCTGACCGGCGCCTGGCAGGCGCTGCTGGTCGGCCAGGCAAACAGCCTGACGCGGTTCGGCGAACGCACGGAACTCGCGCTGCTGCGGACGGATGCGAATGGCCAGGGCTTCGCGCAGCTCTCGCAGGAATGGTTCATCGGCGGCTCGGGCCTCAAGCTCCGCGCCTTCGCCGGCGCCGGCCGCGCGGCGCCGGGATCGGCACTGGCGGCGCTCGGCTATCTCGGCGAGACGCGGGTGGCGGGCATCGGGCTCAGCCATCCGCTGATCCGGTCGAGGCCGCGCAACCTGCTGCTGACGGCGCAGGTCGATGCCTTCGACAGCGAGGTGCAGACCCGCCCCTTCCCCGGCACCGCGCGCCAGACCGCCAGCCGCGATTCCGTCCGCGCGCTGCGCATAGGGGCGGAGGCGCAGGCGCAGGATGCGTGGCTTCCCTTCACCCCCGCCGCCGCGACCAGCACCGCGACGCTCCGCCTGCATCGCGGGCTGGAGGCGTTCGGCGCCAGCGATGGCAGCGGCGGCGGCACGGCGCGGGCGGGCAGCGATTTCGGCTTCACGCGCATCGTGTTGGAAGCATCGCGCCTGCAGCCGCTGCTGGTGCCCGCGGAGGGCTGGCTGCTCTCCGCCTATGGCATCGCCGCCGCGCAATGGACCGACGATTGGCTGCCGCCGGCGGAGAAGTTCTATCTCGGCGGCAACCGCCTGGGCCGCGGCTTCCATGCCGGGCAGCTGTCGGGCGACCGCGCGGTGGCCGGCACGGCGGAGCTGCAGCTGGCCACCGAATTCGACCTGCGCTGGCCGAATGGCGGCACCAGGCTCGGCACGCAGTTCTACCTGTTCCGGGATGAGGGCCGCGCCGCCGACAATGGCAGCGATATCGCGACGCGCCACCTGGCCTCCTGGGGCGGCGGCGTGCGGCTGCAATTCGATGATCGCGCGCAGATCGATGTGGAGGCCGTCCGCCGCCTGACCCGTGCGCCGGAGGGCGCCGGCGTGCGCGTGCTGGAAGCGGACGGCGTCTATGTCCGGCTGCTGCTGCGCTACTGATCCAGGCCGAGGGTCTGCAATGCTTCCGCCTCCGCGATCGCCGCCGCACGCGCGCGGGCGCCCCAGGTGGCGCCGCCGATATGCGGCGTCAGGATCACGTTCGGCAGCGCCGCGAGCCGCGCCGGCACCGCGGGCTCCCCCTCCAGCACGTCGAGTGCCGCGGCGGCGATGGTGCCGCTCTCCAGCGCCTCGATCAGCGCCTGGGTGTCCACCTGCGGGCCGCGCCCGACATTCACCAGGATGCCCTCGCTGCCCAGCGCCTCCAGCTCGGGCTTCCCGACCACGCCCCGCGTTTCCGCCCCGCCCGGCAGCACGATGACCAGGAAGTCGGACGCCGCCGCCAGGTCGCGCATCGTCGGCAACAGCTGAAAGCCGAGGTCGCGGGCCGAGGGCCGGTCCAGCCCCACCACAGTCATCCGCGCCGCCTGCGCCCGCGCCGCGATGGCCTGGCCGATGCGCCCCAGCCCCGCGATCCCCATGGTGGAACCCGACAGCGTCTTGCCCGGCCTGAAGCGGCCCTTGGCCGCCCAGGCGCCGCCACGCGCGAAGCCATCGGCCTGCACCAGGTCACGCCCCGCCATGATGGCGAGCCCCATGGCGAGGTCCGCCACGTCATCCGTCAGCGCCTCCCCCACCGGCCGCACCGCGATGCCGCGCGCCGCCATCCCCGCAAAATCCAGCTTGTCCGTGCCGGCACCGAGCGAGATGACCTGCCGCAGGTTGGGCAGCCGCGCCAGCATTGCCGCGTCGCAGCCGGTATTCGCCATGGTGATGAGCACCGCGACCTCCGCGCGCTCCGCCTCGCCGAGGTCGGCGACGGCGGCGGGACCGGCGACGGGGCGAAGCCGGCCGGCCTCCACCAGCTTCGGCATGCGCGCGCCGGGCAGGACATCGTAGAAGATCACGGTTCCAGGCTGCGGCATGGGCGGGGCTTTCTGCTGTGTGCGGAAGCCATGCCGCAGGCGTCGCGCGCTGGCTAGTCGCCCAACGCGATCTCCGCCGTCAGGAACGGCGCCACGCGGCTTTCCACGAGATCGACGCCGAGCCCCGGCCGGTCCGGGATGGCGAGGCGCCCGTTCCTCACCTGCGGCTCCAGGGCCGCATCGACGAGGTTGAAGTGGTCCGGCACCCGGAAGGGGTAGAGTTCCTGGATGAGGAAGTTCGGGATGCAGGCATCCAGCTGCAGCGCCGCCGCCGTCGCGACCGGCCCGGCGCAGAGATGTGGCTGCACCCGCATGTTGTACATCTCCGCGATGGCCGCGATCTTCTTCGTCTCCATCAGCCCGCCGACCGTGCCGATATCCGGCTGCACCACCGCCACCGCCCGCAGCTCGAACAGCCGCCTGAAGCCGTAGCGGGTGTAGAGCCGCTCCCCGGCCGCGACCGGGCAGCGCAGCCCGTCGGCAACCGTCTTCATCCCCTCGGGATCGAAGGGATCGACCGGCTCCTCCAGGAAAGTCAGGTCGAATTCCTCCAGCCGCCGGCCCAGGCGCAATATGTCGGCGGTGGTCAGCTCCGCGCTCATATCCACCATGAGGTCGACCTTCGGCCCGACCGCATCCCGCACCGCCTTCACGCGGGCCACGGCCAGATCCTCGAAATCCCGGTCGAATTCGCGGCGGGAGACATGGGCGAAGATGCCGTTCGGGTGGTTCCGGATCGGCGTCGCCAGCGGGTAGAATTTCAGCGCGTCATAGCCGGCCTTGAGCGGCATCTCCGTCGCCCTGGCCGTTTCTTCCGGCGTCACGGCGCGGAAGGACCAGCCATTGGCGTAGCAGCGAACTTCGCGGCGGTAGGACCCGCCCAGCAGCTGGTACACGGGCACGCCGAGCGCGCGGCCCTTGATGTCCCACAGCGCCGTCTCGATGGCGCTGATCGCGGCGAAGATGATCGGCCCGCCGCCCTTGGCCCAGAAGGTGTGGTCGTAGAGGTCCGACCAGATCGGCTCCACGTCATGCGGATCGCGCCCCAGCACGATCTTCCGCAACATCTCCTCGATCAGCGCCGCGGCGCCGGTCGCGCCGATGCCATAGGCCAGCGCCGCCTCCCCCAACCCCTGGATGCCGTCATCGGTCCAGAGGCGAAGGATGAGGGGCCGCCGCCCGTCGATCTCCGTCAGGTAGATCTGCGCGCGGGTGATCTTCATGGCGGCGGCCCCTGCCGTTGCTTCAAGCGACTTCAGCGGTCTCGAAGGTCAGGCCGGAATAGAAGGTCAGCGCGCCCGGCATGTTCTTGAAGCCCGTGACCTGGCGGCGCATCGCATAGCCCTGGCTGCGCCAGGTCAGGCCCACGATCGGCGCCTGGTCGATGGCGATGCGCTCCATCTCCCGGTAGATGTCGCGACGCTTCGCGGTGTCGAACTCCGCGCGGCCCTGGTTCAGCAGCTCCGTGATCCGGTCGATCTTCAGGCCGAAGCTGCGGACATAGGAAGGCGAGAGCGAGCCATCGACGAAATTGGCGATGCCGTCGGGATCGTTGCTGTCCGCCGCCGTGCCCATCACCGCCATGTCGAACTGGCCGCGATTGCCGATGGACACGCGCGTCGCCCAATCCGGCATGTTCAGCTCCGCCCGGATGCCGACGGCGGCCAGGTGCTGCTGCACCACCTCCGCCGTATCCTTGTGCATGCCGTATTGCGCGGTGGAGAGCAGGTTGCAGCTGATGCCGTTGGCATGCCCGGCTTCCGCCAGCAGGCGGCGGGACAAGGCGGGGTCGTACTTCCAGCCTTCCTTGAACTCCGCATTGTAGAAGGGGCTGGATTCCGGCACCGGCAGCTGCATCAGCGGCGATCCGCGGCCGAAGAAGGCCGCGCGGACCAGCTCGTCCCGCCGGATCGCATGCGCCACGGCGCGGCGGACGCGATGGTCGTTGAAGGGCGCCTTCGTGCCGTTGAACACCAGGAACATGAAGGCCCCGTCCACGGCATCCAGGCGCAGGCGCTGGTCGGCGCTGATGGCATCGAAGGACTGCCAGGGCACGTATTCGATCAGGTCCACATCGCCCGACCGCAGCGCGGAGACGCGCAGGTTCTCATCCGCATAGGCCACGGCGCGGATGCCGCGCAGCTTCGGCAGGCCGGGCCGGAAGTAGCCGCGGAAGGGCTCGAGGTCGATCGAGGTGCCGCGTTCCTGCGCCCGGATCATGAAGGGCCCGGCGCCGACGAAGGTGCCGCGCGGCGAGTTCCGGGAGATGATCGGCAGGTGGTAGGACGCCATCCAGATCGGCAGCGTCGCCACCGGCTCCTTCAGGAAGATGCGCACCGTCAAATCATCCGGCGTCTCGATCCGCTCCACCCCCTGCATCTCCGCCCGGAAATAGGCGGTGGAGCGTTCGGCGGCGATCTGCTCGATCGTCCACTTCACATCGGCCGACGTCACCTTCTCCCCGTTCTGGAAGCGGGCGTCGCGCAGCTTGAACTCCCAGCCCTGGGTGCCGATGGGTGCCCAGCTTTCCGCCAGCTCCCCCCGCAGCGCGCCATCGGGGCCGTAGGAGGTCAGGCCGCGATAGATCATCAGCTTGATGGTCGCCGCGGCCGTGCCCGTGTTCTGCCAGGGCTGGATGGAAGGCGGGAAGGAGGAGAGGGCGAAGCGCAGCACCCCCGGCGTCTGCGCCCTGGCCTCCGGCATGCGGAGGAAGGGCAACATGGCCGATGCGGCGGAACCCGCCAGGACGGCGCGACGCGATGCTGACATGGTCATTCTTCTCTTCCCTTCCCTGTTCCCAGACGGTGACTACGCAGTGCGGTGGTAGACCTCTCGCGCGGTGGTGGCGCTGATGGTGCCCTCGGCCACGTCGCGGGCCAGGGCATCGGCGGCACGGCCTTCGGGCGGGCCATAGCCGCCGGCGCCGGGGCTCACGATGGCGAACCATTGGCCCGCCTTCAACTCGGCATTGTCGCGGTCGAAGACGACGCCCGGCCCGCATTCGACGGCGCCATGGCCGCCGGCCCCGCCGCCCAGCAGGCCCCAGGACTTCGACGTCAGGCGGGAGACATCGACGCGCACGCGGCAATCCTCATCCGCGCGATAGACGCGCCGCAGCCCCATGCCGCCGCGGAAGGTGCCGGGCCCGCCGGAATCCTCCACCAGCTCGTAGCGCAGCAGGGTCAGCGGGTATTCGATCTCCAGAGCCTCGACGGGCAGGTTGGAGGTGTTGGTAACGTGGACATGCACGCCATCCAGCCCGTCCTTCGTCGCCCTTGCGCCGGCGCCGCCGCCCATCGTCTCCAGATACACCCAGATGGCGCCGTCATCCTTGCGCTGCCCGATGAAGGTCGCGACGGTGCAGACGGAGTTGGAGCAGGCCGTGACCCGGTCCGGCACCGCTTGCGCCAGCGCGCCGAGGATCAGATCCGAGACGCGCTGGCAGGTCTGCACGCGCCCGTTCACCGCCGCGGGATGCGTGCAGTTGAGCACCGTGCCCTCCGGCGCCGTGATGGTCAGCGGCCGCGCCAGGCCGGCATTCGGCAGGATGGTCGGATCGACCACCGACTTCACGACGTAATAGGCGGTCGCCAGCAGCGCCGTGTAGGTCATGTTGAGCCCGGCACGGAGTTGCCTCGGGCTGTCGAAATGCAGCGACATGGCGTCGCCCGCGACCGTCACCGTCACCTTCAGCGGCAGGTGGGTGGTGACCTCCGTGCTCTCGAAGACATCCTCGAACACCCAGGTCCCGTCCGGGATGGCGGCGATGCCCGCGCGCATCTTGCGCTCGGCATAGTCCAGCAGCGCCGCGCCGGCCGACAGCACCGTCCCCGTGCCATACTTCCGGCACAGCGCCTGGAAGCGCTGCACGCCGACGCGGTTGGCCGCCATCTGGGCGCGGAGGTCCGACAGGCGTTCGCGCGGCACCTGGCAGTTCAGCAGGATGAGGTCCAGCACATCCTTCTGCAGCTCGCCCGCGCGATACAGCCGCACCGGCGGGATGCGCAGGCCTTCCTGGTAGATGTGCTGATGGCCGCGATCGGCGAAGTCGGAGTGGTGCGCCAGGTTCACCGTCCAGGCGACGATCCGGCCGTCCACGAAGATCGGCTCCGCCAGCACGATGTCCGGCAGATGGGTGCCGCCACCGGCATAGGCGTCGTTGCCGACGAAGACGTCGCCAGGCTGCATCGCCGCCACGTCATGCAGCTTCAGGATATGCGGCACGATGCCGATGAAGCTGCCGAGGTGGATCGGGATGTGCTCCGCCTGGCACAGCGTGTTGCCCGCGATGTCGAACAGCGCGGTGGAGCAGTCCCGCCTTTCCTTGATGTTGGTGGAGTAGGAGGCGCGGATCAGCGCCTCCCCCGTCTCCTCGACGATGGAGGAGAGGGCGGCGCCGATCACCTCCACGGTGATGGGATCGAGAGTCGGGGTGCTCACGACGGTATCCATCAGGCCGCGACCTCCAGGATGAGGTTCAGATAGGCATCGACCCGCGCGGTCATGCCGGGCAGCACCACGGTGGTGGTGTCCATCTGCTCGACGATGGCGGGGCCGGTGAAGGTGTTGCCGGGGTTCAGCGCGTCCCGGCTGTAGATCGGCGTGGCCACGAAGCCGCCGGCCTCGGGGAACCAGACCTCGCGCTTCCCGATGATGGCGCCGCTGGCATCCGGCCCGCGATCCGGGTGGGAGGCCAGCTTCGCCTTCCGGACCCGGCCCGTGGCTTCCAGGCGCAGCGTCACCAGCTGGATCGGCTCCTCCTCCGCCACGAAGCCGTAGCGTTGGCGATGTGCCTCCGTGAAGCCGGTGGCAAGCGAGGCGATGGTCTCGGCCGTCACGGGGCCGGGCGGCAGGGGCACCGGCAATTCGTAGTTCTGGCCGGCGTAGCGGATATCGGCCGTGCGGGTCAGGCCGCGATCGCCCGGCGCGATCTCCTCATGCGCGAACCACTCCTCCGCGCGGGCCTCCAGCCCCTCGAAGGCCTGCGCCACATCGGTCACCGAGGCTTCGGTCGCCGGCATCAGCCGCGTCGCCGCGAAATCGGCGCGGAGGTCCGTCAGCAGCAGCCCCATGGCGCAGAGGATGCCGGGGTTGCGCGGCACCAGCACGCGCTTCATGTCGAGCTCGATGGCGAGCCGCGCCGCATGCAGCGGCCCCGCGCCGCCGAAGGCCATCAGCGTGTAGTCGCGGGGGTCATAGCCCCGCTGGATGGAGATCACGCGGATGGCGCGCGCCATGTTCGCGGTGACGACGCTGATGATGCCCTGCGCCGTCTCCATCACGCCAAGGCCCAGCTTTTCCGCCATGCCCGCGATGGCGCCCTTAGCGAGGGACTGGTCGATCTTCATCCGCCCGGCCAGCAGGTATTCCGGGTTCAGCGTCTGCAGCACGACATTGGCGTCGGTCGTCGCGGGCTCCGCATTGCCGCGCCCGTAGCAGACCGGCCCGGGATCCGCCCCGCAGCTCCGCGGCCCCACCTTCAGCAGCCCGCCGCCATCGATGTACGCAATCGATCCACCACCCGCGCCGACCGTGTGGATGTCGAGCATCGGCGCCTTGATGGGATAGCCATGCACCGTGGCTTCCGAGGCCAGCTTGCACTGCCCGCCATTCAGCAGCGCCACATCGGTGGAGGTGCCGCCCATGTCGAAGGTGATGAGGTCCGGGAAGCCCGCCAGCTCCCCGATCGCCTGCGCGCCGACCACGCCCGTGGAGGGCCCGGACAGCACCGCCCGCACCGGCATCGCCGCCGCCGTGCCGAAGCCGATCACGCCGCCATTGGATTGCGTCAGGTGTGGCGTGGCCGTCATGCCGAGGTCGCGCAGCCTTGGCGTCAACCTCTCAATGTACCGCCGCATGACCGGCCCGAGATAGGCGTTCAGCACGACGGTCGAGAGCCGCTCGAACTCCCTGAACTCCGGCGCGATCTCATGGCCCGCGGAGATGAAGACGTCGGGCATCTCCTCCCGCAGGATCGCGACCGCGCGGGCCTCATGCTCCGGCCGGATGAAGCCGTAGAGGAAGGAGACGGCGATCGCCTTCACCTCCGCCGCCTTCAGGGCCCGCGCGGCGGCGCGCACGGCGTCCTCGTCCAACGGTGCATCGATGCGCCCGTCATGGCGCACGCGCTCCGCCACCTGGAAGCGCAGGTCGCGCGGCACCAGCGTCGGCGGCTTGTCCGCCTGCATGTCATAGAGGTCAGGGCGCTTCTGCCGCCCGATCTCCAGCAGGTCCCGGAAACCGTCCGTGGTGACGAGTCCCGTCTTCACGCCGCGATGCTGGATCAGCGCATTGGTCGCGACCGTGGTGCCATGGCCGAAATAGGTGATGGGGGCGCCTGGCTGCGCGGCCTCCGGCGCCACACGCCGCATGCCCTCTTCCACGCCCTGGGCGATGCCGCGGGAAGGATCGTCGGGGGTGGAGGAGACCTTCCAGACCTCGACCCGGCCGTCATCCTCGTCGAACAGGCAGACATCCGTGAAGGTGCCGCCGGAATCAACGCCGACCCGCCAACGCGCCATTCTTCGCCATCCTCAACAAGCGGCCTGATCGGCCCCGTGACGTGACTATCCCGTTGCATTCTTGCGCGCGGCAAGCACCTATTCACCGGAATGACAGTATCCGCCGCATATTCTCACTGAGTGGAAGTATCGGCGTGGCAGCGGAGCGTTCCCGATCCATGAGCGAAAACGGCACCGACAGCACCGTCTCCGGCGTCGGCCGCGTCTTCAGCCTGCTGCGCCTGGTGGCGGAAGCGCCGCCCGGCGGGCTGCGCCTGACCGACATCGCCGCCCGCGCCGGCCTGCCGCGCCCGACCGTCCACCGCCTGCTGCGCGCGCTGGCGGCGGAAGGCGCGGTGGCCTTCGAGCCGCGCGGCAAGCGCTACACCCTCGGGCTCGACCTGTTCCTGATGGCGGCGCGGGCCGGCGATGCGACGGGGCTGCGCGACCTGGCGCGGCCGACGCTGCTGCGGCTCACGGCCTCGCTGGGGGAGACGCTCTTCCTGCTGGTGCACAATGGCTACGATGCCGTCTGCATCGAACGCAGCGCGGGGCCGCTGCCCATCCGGTCCTTCACCGGCGATATCGGCGGCCGCGTGCCGCTCGGCATAGGCCAGGGGGCCACGGCCATCCTCGCCTTCCTGCCGCCGGCCGAGCAGGACGAGATCGTGCGCCACAACCTGCCCCGCATGCGGGATTTCGGCGGCCCGGACGAAGCGTCCCTCCGCGCCGAGATCGCCCGCGTGCGGCGGGAGGGATTTTGCGGCGGTGCGGCCGGCCTGATCCCGGGCATGGCCGGCATCGGTGCGCCCATCCTGGACCGGGACCAGCGCGCCGTCGCCGCCATCAGCATCGGCACCACGACCGACCGGCTGACGCCGGAGCGGCGGGAGGTGATCGCGGAGATGCTGAAGCGGGAGGCGACGGCCATCGGCCGCCAGATCAATCCCTTCGATCCCACGCTGCGCCGCGCCGGCGCCGCGATGGCGGGCTGATCAGTCGTCCGACCAGCGGCCGAACCAGCGGCCGGTGCGGCTGCGGTAATCCTCCCACGCCGCGCCGAAGCGGGCCGCCAGGTGCCGCTCCTCCCGCAGCACGGCCAGGCGCAGCACGGCAAAGGATGCGACGGCCGCGGCCAGCAGGAACCACAGGTTGCAGAAGGCCAGCGCCGCGCCGGCCAGCAGCAGCCCGTTGCCGAGATAGATGGGGTTGCGCGACCAGGCATAGACGCCCGTGGTCACGAGCCGCGTCGCAGGCCGGTGCGGCAGGATATTCGCCTCATGCCAGGCCAGCGTCGCCACCGCCGCGATGTCGAGCCCCGCCCCCAGCGCCATCAGCGCCCAGCCGATTCCCTCGGCCACGCGGCCATCCAGCCACTCCGGCGCCGGTGCGATCCGACCCAGCGCGAAGGCGACCGCGGCCGCGCCGATGAAGATCAGCGGCGGCCAGGGCACGCGGTTGGGAGGCGGGATGCTCGTCGGCACGGTGCGTAGTGTGCCGGAAGCCGCGACATCGCGCCATGCGGGAATGCGCGCCGCAGCATTCACGCGAGCGCCGCGAGCCCTCCGCCACCCGGCACCTGGTCGAGCCGGTAGGTGCGGATCGCCGTGCCGGCGAAAAGCGGCGCCTTCTCCCCCTCGCTTGCGCCCGCGGCGAGGCGCTTGAAGGCGTTCCACATCGCGGCGTAGCCGGCCATGCCCTTGTCGACCGGGAAGTTGCTCTCGAACATGCAGCGGCCGGCACCGAACAGCTCGATCACCGTCTCCACCCAGGGCTTCCAGGCCGCGGCCAGCTCGGCCGAGGACGGCGGCAAGGCGTGGTGATGGAAGTCGTAGCCGGTGACCTCCATGGCCAGGCCGCCGATCTTCACCCGCACATTGGGCAGCGCCGCCAGCGCGCGCATCTGATCGCGCCAGGGCGCGAAGACCTCCGCCCGCCTTCCCGCGAAGGGGCCGACACCCAGCGCGCCGCCGATGTGGTTCACGATCAGCGTCACCTCCGGCACCGCCTTCGCCAGCGCCAGCACATCGCCGAGTTGCGTGTGATAGGCCCAGACATCGAGCGTGAGCCCCAGCGCCGCCAGCCGCCGCGCGCCCACCGCGAAGGCGGGCTCGGCCAGCGGGCCCGGCGGCGGGGTGATGAGGTTGGAACGGACCTCCGGGTCCGGGTGCCAGGCCGTGCGGTTCCGCACGCCGCGGAACCGCGCGCCGGCGATCGCCACATGCGCCTCCAGCACCGGCGCCACCGCATCGCCCAGCAGCAGGTCGGCGAAGCCCACGATCCCGGCGCAGGCCAGCGTCTTCCCGTAGGTGCCGCTCGCTGCCGCCGCGGCGATGCCGTTGACGAACTCCGTCTCCCCCAGCGGCTTCAGCGCCGCCGGTCCATCGGGGCGGTACATGGAGGCACATTGGATGAAGACCGTGGCGCGGATGTCGTGGCCGCTACCGGTATCCCGCAGCAGGTCCGCCAGCAGATAGGTCTCGTCATGCCGGTCCCAGAGGTGATGGTGCGGATCGACGATCGGCCGCGCGGGGTCGAGGATCTCCTCCTCCCGCAGCGCCAGCCATTCCTCCCGGATCTCGACCTGCTTCGCGGCATTCAGGCGCCAGGACGGGACCATGGCGCTCAGCCCTTGATCAGGACGACGGCCTCGATCTCCACCGCGATCCCGCGCGGCAGGCTGCCCATGCCGACCGCACTCCGCGCCGGGCGGCCATGGTCGCCGAAGACCTCGACGAAGAGGTCGGTGCAGCCATTGATCACCTCGGGATGCCCGCCGAACTCCAGCGTCCCGCGCACCATCCCCAGCACCTTCAGGATGGTGTCCACCCGGTCCAGGCTGCCGAGCGCGGAGCGCATATTGGCGAGCAGGTTCAACCCGCACAGCCGCGCCGCCGCATACCCTTCCTCCACGCCCATGCCCGCCCCGAGCACGCCGGTGATGGAGGACCCATCCGCCCGCCGCGGCCCGACGCCGGACAGGAACAGCAGCCCGCCGCCGATGCGCCAGGGCACGTAGTTCGCCATCGGCACCGGCGGATTCGGCAACTCAAGGCCCAGTGCGGCCAGGCGGGCTTCGGCGGACATGGCATGCTCCCTCAACGGTCACGCCACTCTGGCGCCGCGCGCTCAGAAATGCACCAGCTCGGGGGCGAAGAAACCGAGGCCCGCCAGCGTCACGCCGACCACGCCCAAGCCGACCGATCCCAGCGCCAGCAGCGGCACCGCCGTGATGATGGAGGCCGAGGCCAGCACGATCGCCACCTGGAAGGCGGCCGAGGCGTATTCGTAGTTGTGGTAGGCGGCCATGCTGCGATCCCGCTTCGCCTCCGCCGCCCGCGCCCGCGCGCTCAGCTCACGCCGCCCCTCGCCGGAGGACGGCTCGCTCTCCCACCGGTCCGCCGTGCTGCGCCAGGCCTGCTGCTGCCGTTCGATCGCGGCAATGGCGGCCGCATCGGCGCGCGCGGCCTTCTCCAGCTCCGCCTCCTCCGCCGCCGTGCGGACGACCGTCTGCCGGATGGTGCGGGCCTGGAAGAAGGCCCAGAGATTCGCGGCCTCCACATTGCGGGAGATCGCCTCGGTCTGCGCACTCTTGGCGCCCGTCTCCGCGATCGCCAGGAACAGGGCGAGGATCGCGATCAGCAGGGCAATGCGCTTGTCGCCCCCGTGATCGCCGTGATGATGGCCGGCCAATGATCAATCTCCGGTTGGATGGCGCGCCGCTTTGCCGAACCATCGGCTGGAACGCAATCCGCCAATGCCCTCGCAACCCTGGCGAAACGAAGGCCCCGGGACGGCGTTGGCGCGGCCATGAACGCCAGCGACCTGATGCCGCCCCTCACCGGCCTCGCCTTCCTGCCCCACCTCCGCGACCTCGGCATCGCCTATGCCCTCGCCTTCATCATCGGCTGGAACCGGGAGAAGGAGGACCGCAGCGCAGGGCTGCGCACCTTTCCCCTCGTCGCCGTCGCGGCCTGCGGCTTCATCCAGGCGACCGAGGGCCTGACACAGGGCGAACCCGAAGCCGCCGCCCGCATCATCGAAGGCGTCATCACCGGCATGGGCTTCATCGGCGGCGGCGCCATCCTCAAGCACGGCGGCGAAGTCCACGGCACCGCCACCGCCGCCTCCCTCTGGGCCACCGGCGCCATCGGCGTGGCGGTCGCCCTGACCGCCTACGACGTCGCCATCGTCATCTGCGGCTTCACCGCCGTGACGCTGTACATCATGGCCCACCTCAAATCGCGGGAGCGCGGGTGAGCGCGCGGGAGTGACGTTGCGGAGGAGTGCGCTGGTGGCCCGGGGAAAGGGCTCCGCCCCTTCCCCGATACCCCTTCCCCGCCAAGGGCCAGCGGGCCCTTGGGAACCCATGAGATTGGTCGCTGAAGGGAGGGGCACAGCGCGACCGCTGGTTCGGAGCGCGCTCCATGCCCCTCCCTTCAGCGACCAATAACCTCGCGGTCCAGGAGGCCGCTGCCTCCTGGCGCGGGAGAGGTGCGGAGAGGGGCGCGCAGCCCCTCTCCGCGGCAACAAGCACGCCCTTCCTGCTACGCCGCCTCCGCCGCGCTCTCCCGCCCCCGGATGAAGTCGGCCGCGCGTTCGGCGATCATCAGGGTGGTGGCGTAGGTGTTGGCGGACGGCATGGAGGGCATGATGGAGGCGTCCACGATGCGGAGTGATTGCATGCCGTGGACGAGCAGGCGGTCGTTGACGACGGCGGTCGGGTCCGTCTCCGGTCCCATGCGGGCGGTGCCGATGAGGTGGTAGGTGGTGCTGCCGTTCTTCTTGGCGAAGTCGAGGAGTTCGTCGTCGGACTGCGCGCTCGGCCCCGGCAGCGTCTCCCGTTCCAGGAAGCGGGAGAGTTGCGGCGTGTTCAGCATGCGGCGCACCAGGCGCATGCCGGCCAGGTGGACCCGGATGTCCATGGGGTCGGAGAGGTAGTTGGGGTTGATCTCCGGATCCTCGAAGACGTTGGTGCTGCGGGCGCGGACCCAGCCCGTGCTTTCCGGCCGGTGCTGCCAGGACCCGGCGGTGACGCCGGGGTAGTCGTCCAGGATGTAGACCTTGCCCTCGGCGTAGCTGCCGGGGGTGAAGACGCATTGCAGGTCCGGCTGGTCCAGCCCCTCGAAGCTCTTCCAGAAGACGTGGACGTGGGACGGCGCGGTGGCGAGGATATTGGGCTTGCCCATCGCCCAGCGCGCCAGCTGCGCGCCGAGCTTCAGACCGCGGCCGAGCTGGTTCAGGGTCTCCACCCCCGGCTTGGCGCGCATGACGAGGCGCGATGCGTAGTGGTCCCGGAAGTTCGATCCGACGCCGCGGAGTTCATGCACGACGGGCACGCCGAGTCGACCGAGAAGGTCCGCGGGCCCGACGCCCGAGACCTGCAGCAGCCGCGCGGTGTTGCAGGTGCCGGCAGAGATGATGACCTCCCGCCGCGCCATCACGCGCTTCGGGGCCTCGCCCGGCCCGTGCAGGTATTCGATGCCGGTGGCGCGCTTGCCCTCGAAGAGGATGCGGCTGGCCCGCGCATTGGTGCGGACTTCCAGGTTCTTCCGCTGCATCGCCGGGTGCAGGAAGGCGCGGGCGGCGGAGATGCGGCGGCCGTTGCGGATGGTGCGCTGGTAGTAGCCGACGCCGGCCTGGTCGCCGGAATTGTAGTCCTTCGCGCGCGGAATCCCGAGGCCGAGGCAGCCCTCGATGAAGGCCTCGGAGACCGGGTGGATCCAGTCCATGTCGGTGACGGGGATGCCGCCTTCGGTCCTGCCGCGGGTCTCGCCGGAGACGCCGATGCGGTTCTCGCTGCGGCGGTAATAGGGCAGGCAATCCGCGTAGCCCCAGCCGCGATTGCCGCGCTGCGCCCATGAATCGAGGTCCGCCGGCTGGCCACGATTGTAGATCATGCCGTTGACGGAGGAGCCGCCGCCGAGGGTGCGGCCCTGGGTGGTGCTGATCCGGCGGCCGCCCGTCATCGGGATGCCCTCGGTCTTGAACTGCCAGGTGACGCCGGGATCGGCCAGCGTCTTCACGAAGCCGGCGGGCAGATGGATGAAGGGGTTGCGGTCCGGCGGCCCGGCTTCCAGCACGCAGACGGTGACGCCGGGGTCGCTGGTGAGGCGGTTGGCAAGGACGGAGCCGGCCGCGCCGGATCCCACGATCACGTAGTCGAAGTGTTCTTCTGTCGCCATGCCGGCCTGTCCCAACCCTGTCGAGCTCCAGGATAGGGACCGCCGCCGCCGCCCGCAAAGATGGGGGGCCTGTTCATCGCGGCGTGATCGGCCGCGCGGGGCGGGCGCGGCGTGCTAAGGCCTGGGGCAACCTCCCCCGGATACCCCATGCCACGTTGGCTTCCCCTGCTGCTCGGCTTCCTGACGGCGGTCGGGCCGCTTTCCACCGACATGTACCTGCCTGCCTTCCCCGCCATCGAGGGGGAGCTCGGCACGGGCTGGGGTGGCGTGCAGATCACGCTGGCGGCCTGGTTCGTGGGGCTCGCCGTGGGGCAGCTGGTGCAGGGAACGCTGGCGGACCGGCTCGGGCGGCGGCGGCCGCTGGTGGTGGGGACGGCGATCTACACCCTGGCCTCGATCGGCTGCGCCCTGGCGCCGGACATGGTGACGCTGTCGGCCTGGCGATGCCTCGCGGCCTTCGGCGGCGCGGCGAGTGCCGTGATCCCCCGCGCCATGGTGCGCGACCTGGCGACGGGGCATGAGGCGGCGAAGCTAATGTCCCGCCTGATGCTGGTTATGGGCGCGGCGCCCATCCTGGCGCCCACCATCGGCGGGCTGCTGCTGGTGGGCGGCGGCTGGCGGATGATCTTCTGGGCCTCCGCCTTCTATGGCGCGGCGTCCTGCGCGCTCGCCTGGGCGCTGCTGCCGGAGACGCTGCCGCCGCATCTGCGCAGCCGCCGGTCGCCGATCGGCATGGTGGAGGATTTCGGCCGCATCGCGACGGAGCGCGGCTTCATCACCCATGCGGTGATGGGCGGCACGGCGATGTTCGCGGTCTTCGCCTTCATCAGCGGCGCGCCGGACGTCTACATCCAGCAATACGGCATCGCGCCGGCGCAGTTCGGGCTGCTGTTCGGCATCAGCGCCGTGGGCTTCATCGGTGCCTCCCAGGTCAATCCCTGGCTGCTGAGGCGGCTCGGCACGCGACGGGTGCCGACGCTGGCGCTGCGGACGAGCCTCGGCGCGGTGGTGGTGATGGTGGCGGCCGCGGCGACGGGGGTGGGCGGCTTTCTCGGCATCTTCATCCCGGCCGTGGTGGCGCTGGCGTCCACCGGCCTCGTCTTCCCGAACAGCGCGGTGGGCGCGCTGGCGCGGCATGCGACGCGGGCGGGCAGTGCCTCCGCCCTGTTGGGTACGCTGCAATTCGCGCTGGCCGCGCTGGGGGCGGCGCTGGTCGGCGTGCTGAGCAACGGGACGCCGCTGCCGATGGCGCTGATGATGCTGCTGGGCGTAGGCCTGGCGGCGACGGCGGATGCGTTCCGTCCCCGCTGATCGCAGGCGGGCTGTGGCTTTTTAGTCACTAAGCCCTTTAAGCCGATTATGCCGTTTATGCACGTTTAGCACCGTTTCTCGCGTGCCGTTCCGGGGGTCCCGGCCCCGGCGGTTGGCCGCCGGACGCAGGGATGGCGTTGGCGGCGCGGAACATAGCAGAAACAACCGGCGAAATGCCAGGGATTTCGGGGGGCTTTGCCCCTGCCCTGCCCGGCCCTACCGTCCCCGCCATCGCATGGGGATGGGTGATGGCAGGCAAGCGGGTTCTGGTGGTCGGCGCGGGGATCGTGGGGCTGGCGCTGGCCTGGCGGCTGCAACGCCTCGGCGCCGAGGTCGCGATCGTGGACCCGGAGCCCCCCGGCGAGGGCGGCGCCAGCTTCGGCAATGCGGGCGCCATCTCGGCCAGTTCCGTCGTGCCGCTGGCGACACCAGGCGTGCTGAAGACGGTGCCGCAGATGCTGCTGGACCCGAAGGCGCCGCTGCACATCCCGGCGGGCTACTGGCTGCAGGCCGCGCCCTGGCTGGCCCGCTTCGTCGCCAGCGCCACCCCCGCCACCGTGGCGCGCGTGGCCAAGGCGCTGGACCAGTTGCTGCACCTCGCGACCGAGCAGCACCAGGCCCTGGCGCGGGAGGTCGGCGTGCCGGAGGTGCTGGTCGCGAAGGGGCAGCTCTATGTCTATCGGGACGAGAAGCAGCTTGCGAAGGATACCTCCAGCTGGGCGATGCGGCGGGCGGCCGGGGCGGAGGTCGTGCGGCTCGACCGTGCGGGGATCGAGGCGCTGGAGCCCGAGATCGGCCCTGCCTACCAGCTCGGCATGTTCATGCCGGACCACACGCATTGCGCCTCCCCTTTTCGATACGCACAGGCGGTGGCGACGGCCTTCCGCGACGCGGGCGGGGAGATCCGGCAGGACCGGGTGCTGGCGCTGACGGTGAGCGACGGCCGCGTGACCGGCGCGCAGGGCGAAGTCATGCACCACAGGGCCGAGGAGGTGGTGGTGGCCGCCGGCGCCTGGTCCGCGCGGCTGGTGGCGCCGCTGGGCTACCGCATCCCGCTGGAGACGCAGCGCGGCTACCATGTGAACCTTTTTGATTCGGGGCTATCGCTGCAACGGCCGGTGATCCCGGCGGACCGGAAGGTGTTCATCACGCCGATGGAGGGCGCGTTGCGCGTCGCCGGCACGGTGGAGTTCGGGGGCCTGGAGCGAGCACCGAACGAGGAACGCGCGCGGCTGCTGTATGGCGACCTGACGGCGGTGTTCCCGCAGGCGCGGGTGGACGGCGCCGAGGGCTTCTGGATGGGGCACCGGCCCTGCCTGCCCGACAGCGTGCCGGTGATCGGGCCGGCGGAGCGGGTGAAGGGGCTGTGGTTCGCCTTCGGGCACGGGCATCTGGGGCTGACCGGGTCAGCGCCGACGGCGGAGATGCTGGCGCCGGCGATCATGGGACGGCCGGGGAATGCGGATATGGGGGGGTACGCGGCGGAGAGGTTTTGAGGAGCGGCGGACTTGAGCGGATCTGACTTATGCCATCTTAGCGACCGCTAAAGCGCTCGATCGAAATGGGCGGATTTGGCGGTAGCGAGTGCCGATCCCATCAAAGGCGTAAAGCACAAGAACTTGCCCTCTTGAACCGTTATGGATGCGGTGCCAATTCTAGCCAGCGGGCTTGTTGATGCTGGGCTATGGGCTGCCGTCAGGCAGCGCCGTGCAGCTTGGCGGAAGCCTCTGCCTCCGGGTGACCGGGGCAGAGCGGGTCGATGCGGAGGCGGCAGGTCGCCGTGCCCCGCGCCTCGATGGTCGGCGCCTGTCCTGGACTGCTGGTTTCACAGCGGGAGTTCGCCTGGTTTCCGGGAGCTTCTGGACCGCTGCCAGCATTTCTATCCGGGGCGGGCGAGCGGGCGGCAAGGCCGACTTGCTGACGGGGGCGAAAATGCTACCCGCAAGGCAAAGGAGGCCGCGATGCCACGCTCATGCAAAAACGTGCCAGCCAGGGCGGCGCCAAGTTGGCGTTCGCGGGTCTGGTCACCGGCTTGTTGATGCTGGGCTATGGGCTGCCGTCAGGCAGCGCCGTGCAGCTTGGCGGAAGCCTCTGCCTCCGGGTGACCGGGGCAGAGCGGGTCGATGCGGAGGCGGCAGGTCGCCGTGCCCCGCGCCTCGATGGTCGGCGCCTGTCCAGCAGTAGGGATCGAATGTGCCAGAAGCTCCCAGCTGCATGAGTTAGAGGTGACATTTGGCCACCCTCTTGCAACAGCTCCGATCCACGAAGGTGCTTGAGGCTGCCGCGCGTCACGTGTGTGGAAAATCGCGCAATTCACGCTCAAGCGCTATCCGCACTGAGACGCAAAATTTCGAGGCAAGACTTCCAACGAACGTCCGGCGCCTGCAAGAGGAGCTACGCTCGGCCGAGTTTCGGTTCGGACAACAGATAGCCGTTAAGATTCCGCGGCCCGGCAAATCCGATCGACTAATTTTGGTTGCACCGCTCCGCGACCGCATCATCCATCGCGCGATCCTAATCGTCCTGCAGGGCAGGCCCGATATGGGAATTCCTGGCGTGCCACTCGTGCAGAAAGCACTAGAGTTTCCCTTTAGCGTAGGCGGTATCGAGGGAATCGACAAAGGCATCGCCTTAGTGGCAGAGAGTCTGCGAGCCGGCGCAACATACTACGCAAACGCGGATATAAAAGATTTTTTCCCCCACATTCCAAGGCGCCGTGTTCTTGACAGCCTTCTGAGCGCGACCAAGGACGATCAACTGGTCGAACTCATTGATACAGCACTTGCAATACACATCAAAAATGCCAACGATCTTACTAAGGAGGACCTTGTGCGGCTACCTGGAGACAGCGCGGGTGTGCCGCAGGGATCCGCGTTAAGCATGTTGTTTGGAAACCTTGCACTACAGGACTTTGACCGCCTAATGCAAGGTCGCGGTATTCGCTGCGTTCGCTATGTCGACGATTTTATATTACTCGGCGCTAGCGAGACTAAGGTAAAGGCGGCATTTAAATCGGCTCGGACTTCTCTCACTGCCATGGGCCTGACGACCTATGAGCCGGGCGACGGCTCCGGAAAGGCAAGCGCTGGCAAAACCGCGATGGGATTCACTTTTTTAGGTTGCCAGATAAACGGCTCTCTAATTGCTCCAGGGTCTGCTGCGCGGGCCGCGCTTCTTGCTGACGTTGATGACTTGTTGAAGGAGGGATGCAGAAATATTTCCAAGACTTTGCGGAGCAGCGGTGCGCGCGAGCGCATTAGCGGCGCCACGGAAGCGCTCCAAAAAGTGTCGCGAACTGTAAAAGGATGGGGTGAAGCGTTCGCTTTTTGCAATTCGGATATCATCAGACAGCATCTAGACAGCGAGATAGACGAACGCATCGACCGATTTCAACGCTGGGTGACGCAAAAATCAAACGGCCTGGATGTTGATCAGCGCATGCGCGCTTTAGGCGTAACCAGGCTAAAAGACCTGAAACAGAAGCAGCTAACTTTGTCAGATCGAGCCCTCACACGTTCATAATTCCGGTTACCGCGTCGGCGCGCATACCACTGAACTGTATTCGCGAGGCGACTAGCCAAAAACCAGCCCGTCAAATGATACGCAAAGCCATGCCAGTTTGAATAGCCGGTTGATTGCCATACAGTGCTCCGATGGCGCGTGCGCACCTTACCCCCTCCCCATCCCCACCACCCCCATCTCCCCCATCGTCTCCGCCAGCGCCTCCAGCGCCCGCCCGATATCCGCCTCCGTCACCACCCCGATGCAGGCGATCCGGAAGGTGTTCGCCGCCGCGAGCCGCCCCGGGAAGATGATGAAGCCGCGCCGCTTCATCCCCTCATACAGCGCCTTGAAGGAGTATCCGGGGTCCAGCGGCTCATGGAAGGTCGCGACGATCGGCGACGCGACGGCGTCTTCCAGCAGCGTCCGAAACCCCATCTGGCGCATGCCATCCACGAGGCGGCGCCAGCTGCGGTGGTAGCGGGCGTGGCGGCCCTCGATGCCGCCTTCCTCCTCGTGCTCGCGTAGCGCCTCGGCGAAGGCCAGCAGCAGGTGCGTCGCCGGCGTGAAGCGGAACATCCCTGTGCGGTCGAGGTGCTGGTTCTGGTCCCAGAGGTCGAGCGTCAGGCTATGGGCGTTGCCCTTCGCCTCCTCCAGCGCCGACTTCTTCGCCACGATCCAGGCGAGCCCCGGCGGCGCCTGCAGCCCCTTGTTGGCGGAACAGATCACGGCATCGAAGGACAGCGTCCGCGCATCCAGGCGGAAGGCGCCGAAGCTCGCCACCGCGTCGATCAGCAGGCCCTTGCCCAGGCGCCGGCAGACCGCGGCGATGGGCTCGATCGGGTTCAGGATGCCGGTGGAGGTCTCGCAGTGGACGAGCATCACATGCGTGATGCCGGGGTCGGCGGCGATCGCGGCCTCGAACTGCTCGGGCGTCGGCGGCGTGTAGGGGGCGGTGCGGAAGCTGGTGTAGGGGGTGCGGATGCGGCGCGCGATCTCCACCAGGCGGTCGCCATAGACGCCGTTGGTGTGGATGAGCAGCTTGCCATTGGCGGGGACGAAGGTGCCGATCACGGCCTCCGTCCCCGAGGTTCCGCTGCCCACCAGCGGAATCGCCGTGTGCGTGCCCTGCGCGTTGCAAAGGCCGAGCAGGTATCGCCGCGACCAGGCGATGGTCTCCTGCATCGCGGGCTCGCCGGAGGCGAGGTCCCGCAGCATGGCGCGCTTCACGCGGGCGGAGAGGGTGACGGGACCGGGGGTGAGCAGCAGGGGCTCGTCCTCGATCCGCACCGACTCGACATGGTCCATCGCGCAACTCCTCCGCCGCCCGGGGCATCGTGGCGGCGGAGGGTGCGGGCTACAAGCGCAGCGCCGCCAGGTCGATCGCGCTGCCCATCGCGACATAGCCCGCGCGATTCGGGTGCAGCTTGTCACCGGGGCCGCCCGTGGTGCTGTCGGGCACGAATTCGGGCCTGAGCTGGCCCGTCGCGCTGTCCAGCGTCGCGCCGTCGAAATCGGCCACCGCGTCGAAGACGCCGCCGTTCCGGATGAAGTCGTTGAGCGCGCGGCGCTTCTGGTCCTGCTCCGCGAAGCCATGCGCGGCGCTGGTGCTGCCGAGCGCGGTGGTGACGGTCGCGCCGATCACGCGGATGCCCGGCAGCTTCTCCCGCAGGGTCGCGACGCCGCGGCGCATGCCGGCGATCACCGCCTCGGCCGTCGCGTTGCCGTTGCGGGAGAAGTCGTTGGTGCCCTCCAGCCAGATGAGGTGCGTGACGCCCGAGAGGGTGATCACGTCGCGTTCCAGCCGCGCCAGCGCCGAGGGCCCGCCCGGGAAGGGCGTGGCGGGCGTGTATTCCGGCGGCCCCACCACCTGGTTGCCGCCGATGCCCGCATTCACCACGGCGACGCGGTTGGGCTGGGCGCCGTGCAGGCGGCGCTGGAGCACATCGGGCCAGCGGTCATCGCCATTCATGGTGCTGGCGGTGCCATCGGTGATGCTGTCGCCGAAGCAGACGATCACGGGCGTCGCCGCCGGCATCATCATGTCCACGGCATCGAGGAAGAACCAGGAGGCGGTCGGATGCGGGAAGGCGGCGTCCGTCTCCTCCGCCCCGCGCGCGCCGGCGCCGGGCGCCGTGGCGTAGGAGGTCTGGAGCGCCTTGGCGTGCCAGGTCATCGGCCCGCTGCTGCCGGCCACGTGGAAGGAGACAGCGAGCTTGCGCCCCGCCAGCAGGGGCGAGGCCGGATCGGCGGCGAAGGGCAGCGCCACGGCGTCGCTCCAGGCATCGCGGCCGGGGGCGATGGTGATGCTGCCTTGCCCGCCGAAGCGGACGGGCTGGCTGGTGCCGGGCATCACGGTGGCGCCGCCATGCTGCAGGCCCACGAAGACGCCATCCAGGGTCAGCGGCCTGGTGCCGAGCGCGTTGGAGAAGCGGAAGCGCGCCTGCGGGCCCCAGACCGTGGGCCGGACGATCATGCGCAACGACTGGTCGCGCGCGCCCTCGGCCGGGGTCGGGAAGGCGAAGGACTGGTTGGGCTGGGCCGAGGGATTGCCCACGGGATAGGGCCCCTGGACGGAGGCCGCCCAGCTGGTGGCCCAGCGTCCCGGCGCGGCGGTCTGTGCCAGGGCTGGCGTGGCCGCGGCGGCGGCCATCAGCGCGCCCACCGCGCGGCGCGGCATGCGGAACTCGGACATGGTGCTTCCTCCATCGCCGCCGGGTTGGCCCCGGCGGCGAGGGGAAGGCTGGCACGCATCACGCCGCCAGGGAATGCGGCACGTCGCGGGCGACCTCCGCCAGGATGGCGAAGGAACGGAGCCGCGCCTGGTGGTCATGGATCTGCGCGGTCACCATCAGCTCATCCGCGCCGGTGCGGGCGATGAAGTCGGCCAGGCCGCGCTTCACGGTTTCCGGCCCGCCGACGATGGAGCAGGAGAGCGAATGCGACAGCATGGCCTGGGCCTGCGGGTCCAGGATCATGTCCGCGCGCGGCGGCGGCAGCTTGCCCGGCGTGCCGCGGCGGAGGTTGAGGAAGGCCTGCTGAAGCGAGGTGAAGAGCAGTCGGGCCTCTGCATCCGTCCCCGCGGCGAAGACGTTCACGCCGAGCATGACATGCGGCTTCGCGAGGCGCTCCGAGGGCCGGAAGCGCTCCCGGTAGATCGCGACGGCATCCATCATCTGCGCCGGCGCGAAGTGGGAAGCGAAGGCGTAGGGAAGGCCGAGCATGGCGGCGAGCTGCGCGCCATAGGTGGAGGAGCCGAGGATCCAGGCCTCCACGCTCTCCCCCGCACCCGGCACCGCGACCAGGCGCTGGCCGGGCTCGGCCGGCTTGAAGTAGTTCAGCAATTCGACGACGTCGCGTGGGAAGTCCTCGACATCGCCATCGAGGTTGCGGCGCAGCGCCCGCGCCGCCAGCTGGTCCGACCCCGGCGCGCGGCCGAGGCCGAGATCGATCCGGCCGGGGTGCAGCGCGGCGAGCGTGCCGAACTGCTCCGCCACCATCAGCGGCGCATGGTTCGGCAGCATGATGCCGCCGGCGCCGATGCGGATGGTCCGCGTCGCGGCGCCGACATGGGCCAGCGCCACGGCCGTCGCCGCGCTCGCGATGCCGACCATGTTGTGGTGCTCCGCCATCCAGTAGCGGGTGTAGCCGAGGCGCTCCGCCTGCTGGGCCAGCGAGGCCGAGTTGCGCAGCGCGTCGCCGGCGTTGCTGCCTTCGGGAATGGGGGAGAGGTCGAGGACGGAGAGCTTTGCCATGGCCGCCATATGGTGCCTGGTCAGGCCTCGGGGAAGCGGGAGAGCCAGTGGCGGGCGATGCTGTCGCGCCGCGCGAACCAGGCGCCGCCCTTGTCGCGCATATGGCGCAGCAGCCGGTCCAGCCCGGCGATGCGGCCGGCGCGGCCTATCATGCGGAGGTGCAGGCCGATGGAGAGCATGCGGGGATGGTCCGCGCCCTCGGCCCAAAGCGCGTCATAGGCATCGACGCAATACTCCGTGAAATGCGCGGCAGTGGTGAAGCGCTGGCTGCCCTGGTGGAAATGCATGTCGTTGGTGTCGAAGCTGTAGGGCAGCACCAGGTGCCGCGTGGCGCCGACGCGCGTGAAGAAGGGCAGGTCGTCGCTGTAGGCGTCGCTGTCGTAGAGGAAGCCGCCGTGTTCCAGGAGCAGGCGGCGGGTGTTGGCGGAGGGCGCGGACCTTGTGTGCCAGCCGATCGGCGCGGTGCCGCAGGCGTCCCGGATGGCGGCGACGGCGCGGGCGATGGTGGCCCTTTCATGCGCCTCCTCCATTCCCGCATGGCGTTCCCAGCGCCAGCCATGGCAGGCCACCTCATGCCCCCGCGCCACCGCATCCTGCGCCAGCCAGGGCGAACGCTGGATGGCACGGCCGCAGGCGTTCAGCGTGGAGGGCGCGCCATGCGCGTCCAGCACCCGCATGATTCGGTGGTAGCCGACGCGGGTGCCGTATTCGAAATGCGTGTCGCGGCAGGGATCGGGGCCGCCCTTCACCTCATCCGTCACCTCATAGACCGCCTCGTTCCGCTCATCGCCATCGATGATGGAAAGCTCCGCCCCTTCCTCGACATTGACGACGAAGGAGACGGCGACGCGCGCGCCGCCCGGCCAGCGCGGGTCCGGCGGGTTGGCGCCATAGCCGAGGAAGTCGCGGGTGTCGGTGGTCAAGGGCGGGGCTCCGGCGAGTCGGGAGCGGGTATCCTATATCGCCATCGCATAGGCCGGGCGGCGGGGATCGGCGGCGGCGGCGATCAGCCCGCTGGCGGGCTCGGTGCGGATCACCTCCACGCAGCCGGCCAGCGCGGTCCATTCGGGCCAGTCGGCGATGACATGGCCGCGCGCGGCCAGGGCCTCCCGTGTCTCCGCCGGAATGCGCGCTTCCAGCGAGACGCGGCCCGGGAAGTAGTCATGCGGCGAGGAGGAGGAGGGGAAGGCATAGGTCGCGATGCGCGGCGCCTCCACCGCGGCCTGCGGCTCCATGCCGAAATGCAGGATGTTCAGCAGGACCTGGAGCATGGCCTGGGGCTGCACGTCATTGCCCGGGGAGCCGAAGGGCATGATGCCGCCATCCGCGAGTTCCACCATCGCCGGATTGGGCGTCAGCCGCGGCCGCTTGCCGGGCGCGTAGCCCGCGGGGTGCGTCGGATCGGGCCGGTTCTGCGAGCCGCGCCCCGAGACCATCAGCCCCGTCCCCGGCACCAGCGGCCCGGTCCAGGACCCGTCCGACGGCGTGGCGGAGACCGCATTGCCCCAGCGATCCACGACGCAGACATAGGAGGTGCCGGCCTCGACCGGCGGCTCCTCCTCCGCCGAGACCGGCGGGTTGGCGTTCTCGCCCAGGCCGATCAGCCGCTCCGGCATCCCCGGATGGGCGCGGGCGGGATCGATGGCGGCGGCGCGGCGCGCGATGTGCGCCGCCGACAGCATCTCCGCGATCGGCACATCGACGAAGTTCGGGTCGCCCACATGGTATTCGCGATCGGCGAAGGCGCCCTTCAGCGCCTCCGCGATCACATGCAGGTACTCCGGCGAGTTGTGGGCCAGGCCATCGAGGCCGTGCCGCTCCGCGATCAGCAGCGATTCCAGCAGCGCCGGGCCCTGGCACCAGGGGCCGCAGCCCAGCACGCGGTGGCCGCGCCAATCGACGGCGAGCGCGGGCTCGATGGGCGAGCGGTAGGCGGCCATGTCCGCCATGGTCAGGTAGCCGCCCTCCCGCGCCTGGAAGGCCGTGATCTCCCGCGCCAGATCGCCCTGGTAGAAGGCGGCGCGGGCGGCTTCCAGCCCGGCCTCCCGCCCCCGCCCCGCGGCGGCCTTCTCCTCATCCATCATGTAGGCCAGCGACCGCGCCAGGTCCGCCTGCACGAATTTCTCGCCGACGCGCGGCGCGCGGCCGCCGGGGTGGAAGATCGCGGCGTTGTAGTCCCAGCGCGCATAATCCGCCTGGCGCTTGGACAGGCTGTTGTGCAGCAGCCCATAGACCGCGAAGCCCTCCGCGGCGAAGCGCCAGGCGAAGCCCGCGATGTCGCTGAAGCTCATCGTCCCATGCCGCCGCAGCGCCGTGATCCAGGCATCGGGTGCGGCCGGCACCACCGTCCGCAACACGCCGGGCGGCATCTTCCCCCCATGCTTTTCCCGGAACAGGTCGGGCGGGATGGAAGCCGGCCAGGGGCCGAGCCCGACGATCGTCTCCACCCGCCCATCCGCCATGCGGATCATGATCGGCGCCACCCCCGCGACGCTCACGATATCCGGCTGCAGCACGCCGAGCGCGAAGCCCGCCGCGCAGGCCGCATCCACCGCATTGCCGCCGCCCTCCAGCACCGAAAACGCCGCCGCGGTGGCGAGGTAGTGGCCCGCGGAGACGGCATGGCGCGTGCCCGCGATGGTCGGCCTGGTCAATGGCATCTCGACGTTTCCTTCAGTCAGCCCGGCTTTCAGTCAGCCCTGGCGCCGGAACGCTTCACCACATCCGTCCAGCGCGCGATCTCCACCGGCAGGAAGGCGGCGAAATCGGCGGCGGAGAGCGAGCGCGGCCGCATCCCCGCGGCCACCATCTGGTCGCGGAAGCGCGGGCTCTCCGTCACGCGCCGGATCGCCTCCGCCGCCGTCGCCACCACCTCCGGCGGCGTGCCGGCGGGCATGGCGAAGCCGAGCCATCCGCTGGCCTCATAGGCCGGATAGCCCACTTCGGCGAAGGTCGGCACATCCGGCAGCAGCGGGTCCCTGCCCTGCCCCGTCGTCGCCAGCGCGCGGATGGTGCCGGCGCGGATGCCCGGCAGCAGCGCGTTGATGGTGTTGAAGGTCGTCTCCACCTGGCCGCCGAGCAGATCCGTGATGGCCTGCGGGCTGCCGCGATAGGGCACATGCGTGATGTCCACCCCTGCCACCAGGCGGAACAACTCGCCCGCCATATGCGTGGAGGACCCGCTGCCGGCGGAAGCCCAGTTCAGCGCGCCGGGCCTCGCCCGCGCCGCCGCCACCACATCCGCCACGCTGCGGAAGCGGCTATCCGCCCGCACCGCCAGCGCGCAATCATTGCTGGCGCCAAGCCCGAGCGGCGCGAAGCTGGTCAGCGGGTTGTAGGGCACGTCCGGGATGATCGCCGGCGCGATCGCCAGCGACGACGAATTCACCACCCCCATCGTGTAGCCATCGCGCGGCGCCTTCGCCAGCACATCGGTGCCGAGCGTCCCGCCCGCGCCGAAGCGGTTCTCCACCACCACCGGCTGGCCCCAGGCCTCCGACAGCGCCTGCGCCACGGCCCGGCCGAGGATGTCCATCCCCGCCCCCGCCGCGGCCGGGACGATCATGCGCACGGGGCGCGAGGGCCAGGCAGGCTGCGCGCGCACCGCACCCGGCAGCGCCAGTCCGAGCCCCGCCAGCATCGCCCCGCGCCGTGTCAGAAGCACCCGCATGCGCGCCCCCTCGCTCCGTGTCGCGAAAGCCTAGTCCCCCGTCGCCACCACGGACAATCACCGCAACCGGCATCAGCGTGATGCCGCGGCACCAGCGCCCGCCTGCCGCGTTACCCGCGCGAACGGGAACGGGGCAGCCCCATGCGCGCGCAGGTGGAGAAGACGAGCTGGATGATCGCGGCGGCCGCCCTCGCGGGCGCGCTTGCCTTGCAGGCCGCGAACCGGCCCCCGCCACCGCGCCGCATCCCCGCCGGACGCGGCACCACCGAAACCCCGCCCCAGGACAGTTCCGGCGCCGGCAGCAACGCCGCCACCCCTTCCGAGATTCCCGCCCGTGGCTGGTGGGACATCCTGAAGCGCGCCGTGATGGAAGCCGGCAGCGACAGGCTGCTGACGGAGGCCGCGGGCGTCACCTTCTACACGCTCCTCGCCCTCTTCCCCGGCATCGCGGCGCTCGTCTCGCTCTACGGCCTCATCGCCGATCCCGCGACGGTGTCCGACCACCTCGGCGCGCTGGCGGGCTTCATCCCCGGCGGCGGGATGGAGATCATCAACGAACAGGTCACGCGCATTACCTCCAAGGAACAGGCGACACTCGGCCTTTCGGCCCTGATCGGCCTGGCGCTCTCCCTCTGGAGTGCGAACCAGGCGGCGAAGGCACTCTTCGATGCGCTCAACGTCGTCTATGAGGAGAAGGAGAAACGCTCCTTCATCCGCCTCAACCTGGTCAGCCTGACCTTCACGATCGGCGGCATCCTCTTCGCCGTGCTCGCCATGGGCGCCGTCATCGCGCTCCCCGTGCTGCTGACCGCCATCGGCCTCGGCACCGCCACCGAAACCCTGCTGCGCTGGGCGCGCTGGCCCCTGCTGCTGGTCGGCATCGCCCTCGCCCTCGCCTGCCTCTACCGCTGGGGGCCGAGCCGCGCCGAAGCGCGCTGGCGCTGGGTGACCTGGGGCAGCGCCTTCGCCGCCATCGCCTGGATGATCTTCTCCGCCGGCTTCTCCTTCTACGTGGAGAACTTCGGCACCTACAACGAAACCTACGGATCGCTCGGCGCCGTCATCGGCTTCATGACCTGGATCTGGCTCTCCGCCGCCGTCGTGCTCTTCGGCGGCGAACTGAACGCCGAAGCCGAACACCAGACCGCCCGCGACACGACGACAGGACCGGAACTCCCCATGGGCACGCGCGACGCCCGCATGGCGGACCGGGTAGCGCCGGGGTGAGAAGGGTTGCGCTGGCTGCCTCGGGGAAAGGGCTCCGCCCCTTCCCCGAACCCCTTCCCCGCCGAGGGGCAGCGGCCCCTCGGAACCCATGAGATCGGTGGATGAAGGGAGGGGCGCGGCGCGACCGCGTGTTCGGCACGCGCTCCGTGCCCCTCCCTTCATCCACCGATAACCTCGCGGTCCAGGGTCCCGCTGGACCCTGGCGCGGGAGAGGTCCGGAGAGGGGTGCGCAGCCCCTCTCCGGAAGCCACCCGCGCGCCCTGCGTTCACCCCCGCGCCCCCCGGGCCAGCGTGCGGCGCGCGCGTTCGACGATGGGCAGGTCGATCATGGCGCCTTCGAAGGCGACGGCGCCGAGGCCCTTCGACAAGGCGTCTTCGAAGGTGGCGATGAGGCGGCGGGCGCGGTCGAGTTCGGCGGGGGTGGCGCCGTAGATCTCGTTGATGAGGGGGACGTGGGCGGGGTGGATGCAGGAGGCCGTGGCGAAGCCGAGGTTTTTCGCGCGGGTGAGCGCGGCGCGATAGGCGTCGAGGTCGTCGATCTGGGCAAGGGCGCCGAGGGAGCCCATGGGCAGGATGTTGGCGCTGCGGGCGGCGGCGATGCAGTGCATGGCCCAGACATACATGCTGTCGGCGGAGGGGATGCCGCCGAATTCGGTGGCCAGGTCCTCGGCGCCGACGGCCAGCGCCGCCATGCGCGGATCGGCGGCGGCGATGGCGTAGAGGTGGGGGAGCGCGGCGGCGGTTTCGGCGAGCGCCAGGAAGCGTGTGCGGCCGAGGGGGATGCCGTGGGCGGCTTCGCGCGTGGCGACGACTTCGGAGAGCAGGCGGATGTGCTCGGGGCCCATGACCTTGGGCAGGATCAGGCCGGTGGCGCCGGCGGCGACCGCGGCGGCGATGTCTGGGAGCGCCAGGTCGAGCGGGCGGTTGATGCGGACGATCACGTCGGCGCCGGACTGGGCGACGCGGGGTGCGGCGGCGGCCAGGGCGTTGCGGGCGGCGTCCTTGGCATCGGGCGGGATGCTGTCCTCGAGGTCGAGGATGATGGCGTCGGCGCCCCGCGTATGCGCCTTGGCGATGAAGCGTTCGGCGGTGGCGGGGACGAAGAGGAGGGAGCGCCAGTTCGGGGTCATGCGGTGGGGGCTTTCGCGGCGCCGGCTTCCATCATCGCGGCGATCTGGGTGTCGTCGTAGCCGAGTTGCGCGAGGAGTTCGCGCGTCTGCGCGCCGAGGCGCGGGGCCGGCAGCTTGTCCTCGCGCATGCCGCCGCTGAAGCGGTTCGGCGTGCGGGTGCGGCGGAGCGCGCCTTCGGTCGGGTGGTCCTCGGGCTCGAAGAAATTCACGTCCGCCAGGTGGGGGTCGGCCATGAGGTCCTCGAAGGTGTTGTAGCGGGCGCAGGGGATGTCGCGCGGACCGAGGATGGCGAGCCATTCATCGGTGGTGCGGCTCGCCATCGCCGATTTGCGGATGCTGAAATAGTGCGCGGCATTGGCGGTGCGGGCGCTCGCGCTGTTGAGGCGCGGGTCGTGCCTGAGTTCCGGCTGGCCGATGGCGTCGAAGAAGGCGAAGGCCTGGGCGTCCGTGTTGGGGCCGATGGTGATGAAGCCGTCCTTGGTCGGCAGCGGGCGGTAGTCCGGGCTCAGCAGGCGGTTGTCGCCGGAGGGGCCGGCGGGCGGATCGAAGGTCGCGGCGCCCATGTGTTCGCTCATGACGAAGGACGCCATATTCTCGAACATCGGGACCTCGATCGCCTCGCCGATGCCGGTGCGTTCGCGGCGAAACAGGGCGAAGCCGATGCATTGCGCGGCGATCAGGCCGGTGACGTGGTCCGTCATCACCATGGGCACGAAGCGCGGTTCGCCCGTGGCGCGGTGGAAGGTGGCGGCGACCCCCGACAGGCTCTGGATGACGGGGTCATAGGCCGGGCGGTTGGCGTAGCGGCCCTCGCTGCCGAAGGCGAGGATGCCGACATGGATGAGGCGCGGGTTCAGCGCGGCCAGCGTCGCGGGATCGAGGCCGAGGCGTTCCAGCGCGTTGGGCCTGACATTGCTGACGAAGACGTCGGCGTTCTCCAGAAGCTTCCGCATCGCCGCCATGCCGTCCTGCTGCTTCAGGTCCAGGCAGATGGAGCGCTTGTTGCGGTTGAACTGGATGAACTTGCCGGACATGCCGGGGTTGCGGCTGCCCTGCGCCAGGCGGCGGAGGATGTCGCCCTCCGGCGGTTCCACCTTGATGACGTCGGCGCCCTGGTCCGCCAGCATCCGCGTGCAGATCGGCCCGACGACCACGGAGGTGAGGTCGATGACGCGGATGCCCTCCAGCGGCCCGCCGCTCATGCGCCGAACTCCGCGGTCATTTCCGCGGCCTGGTGGCCATCCTTGTCGGCGACCCAGGCGCGGAGGGTGTTGCCCTCGGCCGTGCCTTCGAAGCGTGCGGTGTCGCCGACGAAGAGCGGCCGCATGAGGCGGGCGGAGAAGCCGCGCAGCGCGCCGGGCGCGCGCTTCAAAGCGGAATCGAGCAGCAGGTGCATGGTCAGGCCGCCATTCATCACCACGCCGGGATAGCCCTCCGTGCCCCTCGTGTAGTCTGCGTCGTAGTGGATGCGATGCGCGTTCCAGGTGATGGCGCCGTAGCGGAAGACCTGGACGGGATCGAGCAGCGTCGTGTCCGACCAGGCGGCGCCGGTGGGCGCGGGGATGGGCGCGGTGGTGGTGCTGGCGGCACCGGGCGGCACGGCTTCCCGGTAGATCGCGTCGAACTCGTCCACGGCCAGCGTCTGGCCGCGCGCGGTGATGGTGTGGCGCATGGTCAGCACGACGATGGTGCCGCTGCGCGCAGCCTTGGGCGCGATGCCCGCGACCTCAACCGTTTTCGTTGCATCATCGCCGACGCGGAGCGCGCCATGCACCTGCACACGGCGGCCCGCACCCATGCGGCGGGGCAGCGGGATGGGGGGCAGGAACTCGCCCTTCCGCGGATGGCCGTCCGGCCCGATGGCGGAATGCCGCGCCACGTCGCTGAAGAAGAGGTTGAACCAGTGGGAGGGGATCTCGGAGCCCTCCCGGAACGCGTCAGGGTCCAGGTCGAAGGTCCCGGCGATGCGGCGCACGGCGGCGAGCGCGATGCGCTCCTCCACCACGCGCTTGCGGCCGATCCAGCCCGCCAGTTCCGGCATGGCGGCGGCGACGTCCTCCGCGGCGCTCATTCCGCGACGAGCCTCAGGCGGCGGACCAGCGCGGACCAGATCTCGCCGCGCTGGCGGAGGAAGGCGCCGAATTCCTCGGGGCTGTTGGGCACGGCGGGGTCGGCGCCGACGCGGAGGAAGCTGTCGCGCACGCTCTCCGTGCGGAGCGCGTCGTTCAGCGCCTCGTTCATGCGGGCGATGATCTCGGGCGGCGTGCGGGCGGGCACGGCGAGGCCGAAGGCGTTCACGGCCTCATAGCCCGGCAGGGTTTCCGCCACCGTCGGCACCTCCGGCCATTGCGGGTTGCGCTGCGTGCCGGTGACGGCCAGCGCGCGGATGGCGGGGTTGCCCTTCACGGGCTCGGCTTCCGGCAGGCCGAGGCTGCGCGCCTGCACGCGGCCGGCCAGCAGATCCGTCATGCCCTGCGTCGATTGGCGGTAGGGGACGTGCACCATCTCGATCCCCGCCCTCTCCGACAGCAATTCCATCGAGAGATGCGTGGTCGCGCCGACACCGGAGGAGGCGTAGTTGATCCGCCCGGGGTTCGCCTTGGCGTAGGCGATGAACTCCGGAAGCGTGCGCGCGGGCAGGCTGTTGTGCACCAGGATGACGTTCTGCGCGGTGGTGAAGAGGCCGATCGGCGCGAAGTCCCGCTGCCAGTCATAGCCGAGGGTCCGGTAGAGCGCGGCGTTGACGCCACCGAGTGGACCCGTCGAGCCCACCATCATGGTGTAGCCATCGGCCGGCGCGCGGCTGACCAACTCTGCGGCGAGGTTCCCGGCCGCACCCGGGCGGTTGTCGGCCAGCACGGGGGTGCCGAGGCGCTGGGCGATCGCCTCCCCGATCAGGCGGGAGACGACGTCGGTCTGCCCGCCGCCGCCATAGGGAATCACCAGCCGGATCGGCCGTTCCGGCCAGGCGGCGAGCGCCAGGCGCGGCGCCGCCAGGGTGAGCGCGGCGCCAAGCGCGGCGCGGCGTCCGATCAGGACCATGCTTCGCTTCCTCCATTGTCGTTGGAGGAAGCCTAGGCCGGGGAAGGCGCGGCGCGCAGCCCCCCGTTATGCGATCGCAGGCTTCTTGAAAACGCGCAGCATCAGCGCCGTGACCACCGTGCCCGCGACCAATGCCACGACGTAGCCCAGCAGGTGGCTCACGGCGTTCGGGATGGGTAGGACGAAGATGCCGCCATGCGGCACGCGAAGCTCCGCCCCCACCATCATGGACAGCGCCCCCGCCACGGCGGAGCCCACGACGAGCGAGGGGATCACCCGCAGCGGGTCCTTGGCGGCGAAGGGGATCGCGCCCTCGCTGATAAAGGCGAGGCCCAGCACGCCGGCGGCGGGTGCGGCTTCCCGCTCTTCCGCCGTGAAGCGGTCGCGGAAGAGATAGGCCGCGAGCGCCAGGCCCAGCGGCGGCGTCATCCCCGCCGCCATGGCGGCGGCCATGGGCGCATAGACCTCGCTCGCGATGAGCCCCGTGGAGAAGGCATAGGCCGCCTTGTTCACCGGCCCGCCCATGTCGAAGGCCATCATGGCGCCGATGATGAGGCCGAGCAGGATGGCGCCGCTGCCCTGCATGCCGCGGAGGAATTCCGTCAGCGCGGCGAGCGCCGTCGCCACCGGCCCGCCGGCCACGTAGATCATGAAGAGGCCCGTCACCAGCGCGCCCAGCACCGGCAGGATCAGCACGGGCTTCAGCCCCTCCAGCGTGCGGGGCAGCTTCAGGTTGTTGTTGAGCCAGGCGACGAAGTAGCCGGCGACGAAGCCCGCCACGATGCCGCCGAGGAAGCCGGCATTGAGCTGCCCCGCGATCATGCCGCCGATCATGCCGGGCGCGATGCCGGGACGGTCCGCGATGGAATAGGCGATGTAGCCGCCGAGTGCCGGCACCATCAGCGCCAGCGCCGCGCGCCCGCCGATCTGGAACAGCGCGCCGGCGAAGGTGCCCTTATGCGCGTCGTCGAAGGCGTAGATGCCGCCGAAGGCGAAGGCCAGCGCCACCAGCAGCCCGCCCGCCACCACGAAGGGCAGCATGAAGGACACGCCCGTCATCAGGTGCTTGTAGGGGCCGGTCAGCTGCTTCTTGCCGGGCGCGGGCGCGGCGGCGGCGGTGCCGCCCTGCACGGTCGCTTCCGCGAAGGCGCGCTGCACCAGCGCCTGGCCGCCATTGATCGCGGGCTTGGTGCCCGAGAGGAAGACGCGCTTGCCGCCGAAGCGCGCCAGGTCCACCTGCGTATCGGCCGCGATCAGCACCAAATCGGCGGCCGCGATGTCCTCCGCCGTCAGCGTGTTCTGCGCGCCGACGGAGCCCTGCGTCTCCACCTTGATGGTGTGACCGAGCGCCCTGGCCGCGCCCTCCAGCCCCTCCGCCGCCATGAAGGTGTGCGCGATGCCGGTGGGGCAGGAGGTGATGGCGACGATCCGCTTCGCGCCAGACGCCGCCGGCACGGCGGGCGACAGGGTGCGGTCCAGCACCGCGACGGCATCGGCCAGCACATCCTCCACCTTCGCGCGGATCGGCTTGAGGCCAGTCAGCGCCTCCGGCGCCGCGGCATCGCCGACCAGCAGCAGGGCATCGGCCTCCGGCTGCGCGGGCAGCGGATGAAGCACGCCGGTGGGGGTGCGGATTTCCACTGTCAACTCACGCCCCCCCTTGCGGGCGGCCTGGCGCAGCGCTTCCGCTGCCAGCATGGCCTGGACGGGGTTCTCGCCCCCATCCACGACCGCGATCACGCCGGACATGGTCATTCCTCCGTCAGTCGATGGGGTCGGCGGCGAGGGTGGCGGCGATCGCCTCCACCGCCGCACGGCCGGGGATCTGGGCGCCGGTCTTCCGGAGCTTGCCGGCGGCGAAGGCGGTGGCGCGGCAGGCGAGGGCCGGGAGTGGCAGCTTCTCCGCCAGCCCCGCGACGATGCCCGCCACCATGGCGTCACCCGCGCCGACGCTGCTGGTCACGGGCACCGAAGGCGGCTTCACCCGCAGCGCGGCGTCCGCGGTGACGAACAACGCCCCCTCCCCGCCCATGGAGACGACGACCAGCCCGACTCCCTGCGCGACCAGCCGGCGCGCGGCGGCGAGCAGGGCGGCGGTGTCGGGCAGCGCGTGGCCGACCAGCCCTTCCAGCTCATGCCGGTTCGGCTTGACGGCGTGCGGCATCACGGGTCCCGCCAGCAGCGCCTGCAGCGGCCCCCCGCTGGCATCCGCCACCACGCGCACGCCGCGCGCCGCCAGCGTCGCGGTGAGGCGCGCATAGATGTCAGGCGCCACGCCGCGCGGCAGGCTGCCGGACAGCACGGCGATGTCGGTCGCGCGCTGGACCTCCGCGATGCAGGACTCGACCGCGCCGGCATCCGGCGCCAGGCCCGGCATGTTGATGTCCGTGGTCTCGCCGCTCGTGCGATCCAGGATCTTGATGTTGGTCCGCGTCTCGCCGGGGATGCGGATGCAGCGATCGGCGATCAGCTTCTCCCGGAACAGGCTGCGGAAGATCGAATCATTGTCGGCGCCGAGCAGCCCGGTCGCGGTGACATCCGCCCCCCAATCCGCCAGGCAGGCCGCGACATTGATCCCCTTCCCCGCGGCGTGGCGTTCCGTGTGCAGCGCCGTGTTCACCGCGCCGGGGCGAAGCGCCTCCAGCGTCACCGTCGCATCGATGGCGGGGTTGAGCGTGAGGGTGAGCATCACGCCGCCGCCTGCTCCGCCGGGGCGAGGTCGGCTTCCAGCGCGCGGACCTCATCGGCCGTCGCGCACTCCAGCGCCTTGGCCGCCACGGCCTGCAGCTGGTCCATGGAGGCACCGCGCAGCGCGGCCTTCACGGCGGGGATGTCGCGCGGCGTCATGGAGAGTTCGCGCACGCCCATGCCGGCCAGCAGCGCGGCCCCGAAGGGCTCCCCGGCCAGGCCGCCGCAGACGCCGGTCCATTTCCCCGCGCGCTCCGCCGCCTGCACGGTCATGGCGATCATGCGCAGCACGGCGGGATGGAGGCTGTCGGCCTCCGGCGCCAGCTCGGGATTCTGGCGATCCATGGCGAGCACGTATTGCGTCAAATCGTTGGTGCCGATGGAGAAGAAGTCCACATGCTTCGCCAGCGCATCGGCCTGCACGGCGGCGGCGGGGACCTCCACCATGATGCCGACCGGCACTTCCGGCGCACCGACCGCGGCGCGGATGCGGTCGCAGGCGGCGCGGAGCGCCACCACCTCCGCTACCGAAGTCACCATCGGGAACATGATGGACAGCGCGCCACCCGCGGCGGCCGCGCGATACAAGGCGCGGAGCTGCGGCTCCATCAGGTCCGGCCGGCGCAGCAGCAGGCGGGCACCGCGCACGCCGAGGAAGGGGTTGGCCTCCACCGGCAGGCGGAGATGCGGCACCTGCTTGTCGCCGCCGATATCCAGCGCGCGGACGATCAGCGGCTTGCCCTGTAGCGCCTCGATCATCGCGCGGTAGGTCGCGAATTGGCTGTCCTCATCCGGCGTGACGCCGGATTCGAGGAACAGGAACTCGGTCCGCATCAGGCCGACGCCCTCCGCGCCCTGGGCGAGGGCGAAGGCGGCCTGGTCGGGCAGGTTGATGTTGGCCGCGACCTCGATCCGCGTGCCGTCGCGGGTGGCGGCTGGCTCGGCGCGCTGCGCGGCCTCCCGCGCGCGCCGCTCCGCCTGGCGGGCGATGAAGCTGCGGGCGGCGGAGAGGTCGGCCTCGGTCGGATCGAGATGCAGGCGCCCGGCGATGCCATCGATGATGGCCTCCGTGCCGGGCTTGAGGTCCATGAGCCCCGCGCCGCCCGCCACCAGGGCGGGCACGCCGAGGGTGCGCGCCAGGATCGCGGTGTGGGAAGTGGGGCCGCCGGTCGCGGTCGCGAGGCCCACCACGCGATCGGGGTCGAGGCCCGCGGTGTCCGACGGCGAGAGATCCTCCGCCACCAGAATCACCTTGCCCTCCGGCAGGTCGGACAGGCTGCCGCCGGCGAGCGAAGGGTCGATCTGGCCGAGCACGCGGCGCCCGACATCGCGCAGATCCGCGGCGCGGCCCGCCAGCACGGGGTTGCCAAGGGCCGAGAGCGAGCCGGCGATACGGTCCACCGCCTGGTGCCAGGACCAGGCCAGGCCATGGCCCTCCACCATCAGCTGGCAGGTGGTGGTGATGAGGTCGGGGTCGTCCAGCAGCCCGGCCTGCGCCTTGAAGATGGCGGCATCGGCGGCGCCGAGACGCCTGCCCGTGTCATCCTCCAGCGCCTTCAGCTGGGCGCGGGTGGCGCGGATGGCGTGTTCCAGCCGGGCGCCGCCCTCGGCCAGCGGCAGGGGCTGGTCGGGGATGGCGACCTGGTGGGACAGCAGCAGGTGCAGCCGGCCGATGGCGAGGCCGGGGCTGGCCCCGATGCCGGCGAGGGTGATGACCGGCCCCGTCGGCTCGAAGCCCTTCGTCGCGGTGGTGGCGCGGCGGGCGGCCATCGCGGCGTCCGCCTTCTCCTGCGCCGAGAGCCCGGTGATGGTGGCGCGGAAGCGCGCGAGGGCCGCGGCGGCGTCACGGCCCTCGGCCGAGACGGTGATGGCGTCGCCGGGGCGGAGCCCGAGTTGCAGCAGGGCGATGAGGGCCGAGGCATCGGCGGCCTGCGCGCCATGGCGCACCTGGATGCGGGCCCCGGTGGCGCGCGCCGCCTCCACCCAGCGCGTGGCGGGGCGGGCGTGGAGGCCCGTGGGGTAGTCGAGCACCCAGTCGAAGCGCTCCGCCAGATCCGTCGCGGCGACGGCAGCGACGTCCGGCGTTTCGGCGCCGAGCGCGGCGATGATCGCGGCGGGGTCGGTGACGGTCAAGAGGCGGGCGAGCGAGGCCTCGTCCTGCATCAGCCGGGTCAGGCGACGGAGGATGGCGATGTGTTCGTCCGACGCCGCGGCGATGCCGACGATGAGATGCGCGCGCTGGCCGGGGTTCCACTCGATCCCGTCGCGGACCTGCAGGATGGCGAGGCCGTTGCGCCGGACCAGGTGGCGGTCGGCGGCCATGCCATGCGGGATGGCGACGCCATGGCCGAGGAAGGTGTTCGCCGCCTGCTCCCGCGCCGCCATGCTGGCGGCATAGGCGGGATCGGTACAGCCGGCGGCGGCGAGGAGCTGCCCGAGTTGCTGGATGGCCGCCGCCTTGTCGGACGGCCGCGCATCGAGGCGCACCAGTTCCGGCGCGATGGCCATGGCGGTGCCGGGGGAGGCGGTCTGGGGCGCTGTATTCGCCATGGATGGACGTTCCTGCCTGCGTTGCGACGAGTGAAAACGTTTCCACTCATCCTGTCAAAGTTTTTTTCGGTGATTGGGCGGTCCATGGCCGGAAATGCGTTGAACCCTGGCGTCGCCCTCGGCATTGTTGGGGGCACGTCCATGAAATCGATCACATCCCCCTCCCCCGTCATCGGCATCAAGGATGTGGCGCGCGCCGCCGGCGTGGCGCCGGCCACCGTATCCCGTGCGCTTGGCAAGGGGCCGATCAGCGACGCGCTTCGCGAACAGGTGATGGAGGCGGTGCGCGCCACGGGCTACCGCCCCAACCTGGCCGCGCGCCGGCTGCGGTCCCAGGAATCCGGGACCATCGGCCTGATGGTCGCGGACATCGCCAACCCCTTCTTCACCGGCGTCGCCCGCGCCGTGGAGCATGCGGCCTTCGAGGCCGGGCTGCGCGTCATCCTCTGCGATTCCGACCGCGATCCGGCGCGGGAGGCCAGCTACCTCCAGCTGATGCAGGCGGAGCGGGTGACGGGCCTCATCATGGCGCCGACCCGCGCCACGGCGCAGCGCCTGGCGGGCATGGCGCTGGATGTGCCGACCGTGCTGATCGACCGCGCCGGCCCGCCAGGCCTGTTCGACAGCGTGCTGCTGGACAATGCGGAGGCCGCTTCGAGCCTGGTGGATCACCTCGTCGCCAATGGCCACACGCGCATCACCGGCCTGTTCGGGGAGACAAGCGACACCGGCCGGGCGCGGGCGGAAGGCTATGCGGCCGCCATGGCGCGGCATGGGCTGTCGCCCGATGCCCGCTTCATCCCGGCCGCGACGCCGCCGGAGCAGGTCGCGCTGGCGGCGCTGCGGGACGGGCCCCCCGGTGCGCTGCTGGCCGCCAACTCCCTGCAATTGCTCGGCGCGCTGCGCGCCACGCGCGAGGCGGGGTTGCGCGTGCCGGGCGACCTCGCGCTCTGCGGCTTCGACAACGAACCCTGGACGGAGCTGGTGGAGCCGGGGCTCACAGTGATCGAGCAGCCGCTGGAGGAGATCGGGCGCGGCGCGATGCGGCTGCTCTTCGACCGGCTGCGGGACCCGGAGGCGCCGGTACGGAAGGTGATGCTCAGCGGGCGGCGCGTGGTGCGGGGATCGACCGCGGCGCGATAGGGATCAGCGGCGGGACCGGCGGCCAGTGGCGCGCTTCGGCTTCGCCTTGGGCCGTGGCTTCGGCGCGGGTTTCGGCTTGCGCGTGGGCGCCGCCGGCTGCGCGATGAGGACGGGCTTCGGCGCAGGGATCCCGGCGGGGCCGGCATAGCGCTGCAGGGTCGCCTCCGCCGCCAGATGCGGATAGGCGCGGGCGCCCTTGGGCCAGGCGCGGGCGAAGGCCTTCACCTCCGCCTGGTCATGCCCGCGGATGGCCTGGACCAGGGCTTCCGCCGCCTGCTGCGGCTTCATCCGCTGCTGGTTCAGCAGGCGGAGATGCCATTCCCGCGCGCGCAGCGGGCACCAATCCACCAGCGATTCCTGCAAGGCACGGCGCACCACCGGCGGCAGCGCCTCATAGGCGCGATAGGCATCGCCCTTCAGCGTGCTGCGGGGCGTGGTGGCCATGCTGTTGTCCATCGGCGGCTTCTATCGAAGCGGCACAGCCTTCGGAACCGCGCGTTGCGCGGCCCTGTCACGCGGTGGCGTAGGCCAGCCGCACGACGCCATCGCCCACCTCGTCATGCGCCAGCAGGCGCAATGGCGGGCGCGGCCCGACGAAGAAGGGCCGGCCATGCCCCAGCGCGACGGGGTGGACATAGAGGTGGTAGCCATCGACCAGCCCGGCCTCCGCCAGGCTCTGCGCCAGGGTCGGGCCGGAGACGGCGATGTCGCCGTCGAGTTCCGCCGTCAGGCGCCGCGCCGCCGCTACGGCATCGGTGACGAGGGTGGCGTTGGGCCCGGGAGCGGCCAGCGTGCCGGACGCCACCCATTTCCGCTGGCCCTGCCAGGCCCGGGCGAAGTCGCGCTGGTCGGCGCTCCATTCCGGCCGATCCTCGTCCCAGTAGCGCATGAGGTCGTAGACGCGGCGGCCGTAGAAGCCGCCCGCCACGCCGCGCACCGCGCCGATCCAGTGGCGGAACAGGGCGGGGCCGGTCGTCATCCGGTCATGGTCCACGAAGCCGTCGAGCGAGACGTTCATGCGGACGATGAGCCGGCCCATGGCGGCTACACCGTCAGCCCGCCATCCACGACGACGGTCTGGCCCGTGACCATCGCCGCACCCGCCAGCAGGAAGACCATCACCTCCGCCAGATCCTCCGGCGTGCAGCGGCGCTTGAGCAGCGCGTTGTCGATGGACGACGCCCGCTGTTCGTTCGTCCACTCGATCATCCAGGTGCTGTCCACGGCGCCGGGCGCCACGGCGTTGACGCGCACCTCCGGCGCCAGGCCGCGCGCCAGGTTCTTCGTCAGGCTGATGACGCCGGCCTTGGTGGCGCCATAGGCCATCGAGGACCCCGGCGAGTTGATCCCGGCGATCGAGGCGGTGTTGACGATGGCGCCGCGCGCGGCCCGCAGCGCCGGTGCCGCGGCCTTGGCGCAACGGAAGACGCCGAGCAGGTTCACCTCGATCACGGCCTGCCAGAGTTCCTCCGTCAGCCGATCCAGCTCATGCGGCGCGACGGTGGTGCGGGTGCCGGGCGTGCCCGCGTTGTTCACGAGGTAGTCGAGCCGCCCGAGATCGGCGACGGCCTTCTCCACCATCGCCGCGGCGCCGGCAGCTTCGGCGACGGAGCCGGGGGCGGAGACGATTCGGGCGCCGGTCTCCGCGGCGAGCTTCGCCACCGCCTCCGGCCCGCGCGGGTCGTCGGCCAGGTGGTTGATGGCCACCGCGCAGCCGCTGCGCGCCAGCAGCGTCGCGGTGGCGAGGCCGATGCCGGATGCGCCGCCCGTGACCAGCGCCGCCTTGCCCTTGAGGTCGTAGGTGATCATGCGCTGCGTCCCTGCCCTGCCATCGTCCCGATGCGCCGGATGGCGCGCTTCAGTTCCATCAGCCGCCGGTCACGCGCCTCGAACAGCGCGGCCGCGTCCTGGCCGCCCCAATCGTAGAAGCCGGCGCCGGCCATGACGCCGGTCTTGCCCTCCGCCACCAGCGCATCCACCGCCTCGCACTTCCCGCGGACGGGCGGCGGTTCGTACATGCGGTTGGCGAGGCTCGCCTGCATGAAGGGCAGGCCGGTGAAGTCGGCCTTGGCCAGCATGCCGAGGATGGGCAGGCGCAGCGCGATGCCCTCGATGATGGCGGTGTCGATCTCCTCCGCCGTGGCCACGCCGTCATCCAGCAGCTTCTGGATCTCGAGCCCGATGGCGGATTGCACGCGATTGGCGATGTAGCCCGGGACGAATTTCCGCATCACCACGGGTGCCTTGCCCATGGCCAGGCAGAGTTCGCGCGCGAAGGCCACGCAGGCTGGGTCGCATTCGGGGCCGCCGACGATGTCCACCAAATCCACCAGATAGGGCGGCGTGTACCAGTGCATGATGATGGCGCGCGCCTGGCGGCGCGCCGGAATCAGCGGGAAGGGATCGAGGTAGCTGGTGTTGCTGGCGATGATCGCGGCCATGGGCGCCACGGCATCGAGCTGCTCGAACAGCACGCGCTTGGCGTCCGGCTTCTCGATGATCGCCTCGACGATCAGGTCCGCCTCCTCCACCGTTTCCGCCAGCGTGGGCAGGCGCGTGACCGCGGCGTGCAGCCATTCGGCGTCGCGGTCGGGCGGCGCCTCCCCGGCCTGCACCAGCGTGGCGAGGGCCGTCTCCATCAGCGGGCCCGCCTTGTCGAGCGTCGCCATGGAATTGTCGGTCAGCCGCACCTCATGCCCGCCCAGCGCATAGACCAGCGCGAGGGCGTGCCCCATCGTGCCGGCGCCGATCACCGCGACCTTGATGGCCATCCTGTCAGTCACTCCGTCGGTGTGTAGGGTTCGGGCGCGCGCGCCTCGATATCGGTGCGGACGTCGATCACGACCGTCTCGTTGGACGCCAGCGCGTCGCGCAGCGCGGGGGCGATGTCCTCCGGCCGCTCGACCACGATGCCGCGCAGGCCGAAGCCGCGGGCGATGGCGGCGAAATCGGCGTGGTCGCCGAAGCGCAGCAGCTCCGCCGCCGCCGCCGGGTCGTTCCCTGCGGCGCGGCGGAGGTTGGGCCAGCCCTGGCCGAAGCCCTGGTTGTTGTTGACCACGCAGACCACGGCGATGCCGAGGCGCTTCGCCGTCTCCAGCTCCGCCAGGTGGTAGTGGAAGGCGCCGTCGCCGGACCAGCATAGCACGGGCCGGTCGGGCGCCGCGCATTTCGCCCCGAGCGCCGCCGGGAAGGCCCAGCCGAGCGAGCCCGCCGCGCGCTGGTAGCCCTGCGTCGAGAGGTCGATCATGGTGCCTGTCCAGATGCCGGAATAGCCGGTATCGGCGACGAGGATGCCGTCCGGCGGCAGCGCCGCGGTGATCTCGGCGCAGAGGCGCGCCGGGTCGATCGGCATGGCGTCGCTCGCCAGCCGCGGGGCGACCGAGGCGCGCCATTCGGCGACCAGCGCCGCCGCTTCCCGCGCGAAGGCCTCGTCGCGCGCAGGCCTGCCGAGCTGGTCGAGCAGTTCCGAGAGCACGGCGCGCGGGTCGCCCAGCAGCGCCACCGTCGCGGGCAGGCTGCGGTCGAAGTCGAGCGGGTCGGCATCCACCTGCACGATGGGAACGCCCGCGCGCGGCAGGCGCCAGCCATGGGTCATCTGGTCGCCGGTGTCGCAGCCCACCAGCAGCACCAGCCCGGCCCCCTCCAGCACGCGGTTGGCCGGCGGCGCCGAATAGGAACCGACCACGCCCGCCACGCGGGGATGCGCCGTCGGCACCAGCGCCCGCGCGCCGAGCGTCGTCAGCACCGGCGCCTCCAGCGCCTCCGCCAGCGCCAGCACCTCCGCCCCGCAGCCCGACAGCATCGCGCCATCGCCGGCCACGATGACGACGCGCTCCGCCGCGACCAGCGCGGCGACGGCGGCGGCGACCGCATCCGGGTCCGGCCCGCCCCGGAAGCGCGGCGCCGTCAGCGCGGACAGGTCGGCGGGCGGGTCCGGCACGCGGCCCTGCTCCACCACCTCCGCCATCAGCCCGTGCAGGTCGAGATGGACGGGCCGCACGGGGACGGAGACGGCGGCCGCCCAGGCCTGGCACAGCAGGCGCGGCAGATGCGCGGCCTCCGCCACCTCCGCCGAGAACTTCGTGACGGCCTGGAACAGAGGCGCGTGCGCCACTTCCTGGTAGGCGTTGCGGTGCTGGGCGGCGTGGGGCTTGCGGCCGGTCAGGGCGATGACCGGGCTGCGGGCGAGATACGCATCCTGCAGCCCGGCGGCGAGGTTCGCCGCGCCCACCGACTGCGCCGCCACCACGCCCGGCCGGCCGCTGACCCGGCCATAGGCATCGGCCATGTAGACGGCCGCCTTCTCCGTATGCGCCAGCACCGGCTTCACGCCGAGCCGCGACAGCGCCATCAGCGTCGGCCGCAGCACGGCATCGACGAAGAAGACGTGGCTCTGCCCGGAAGCCGCCAGGCTTGCGGCCAGCCATTCGGCACCGGTCATCATCGGTCGTTCCCCCATGGCGCGAGCCTGCCCGTGCGGGGCCGGTGGGGCAAGACGCCCACCCTGGGACGCCCGATGCGCCGGCTGGAGCCGGCCGCCCCGCTGCGCGACACTGCGGGCACAGGAGACGCACGGCCGCCCATGTTCTTCACGCCACCCAGCCTGCCGCCGCTCGGCTTCGATCTCGACTGGATCCATGTCGTGGGGTCAGTCCCATCGCAGGGCGAGGCGAAGCTTCTGGACGGCCGTTCCTTCGAGATCAGCTACCGCCATGGCTGGCTGAAACTTACCTGGATCGAGCCGCCCCCCCAGGCGGAGGCGGGATCGGTGTTCTTCGAGCGGGCCGTGGGCCCGGAATACGATGGTTGCATCACGGCGGGGCAGCTTGGTGAACTTCTCGGCCTCCGGCTGCGGGGGCTCCCTCTCCTCATCGGCAGCGCCGGAGACCGGAAGGCGACGGACGCGACCAGCGACCTGTCCGGACGCACGACCTATTGGACAGCGCATGCCTTGCTGACCGCGGCGGATGCGGAAGCGCTTCTTGCGCGCCTGGGGCGCCGCTTCCCCGGCATCGCTGTCCTGAGCCTGGTGACGCAGCATGACGCGGGCGGCGACCCGATCGGGTTCCAGTGGGAGCGGGTGCGGGAGCCCTCCATCGCCGCGGGCCACCACTCGCTCGCCCTACTGCCTGCCATGCCGGACAGCCTGGAGCGAGCGGCCATCGGCGCGGCGCTGGACCGCGGCGGGGTGCAGTTCCGGGCGGGCTGGCACCTCCGGACCAGGCGGGCATTCAACCACCGGCTGACGGTCGGGTCGCGCAGCTACGATCGATCCGGCGTCTTCCCGACCGTCTTCTCGGGACAATTCCTGCGAAGCGAGGCAGCGGGTTCGGCCTTCGTCCACGGCATCGCCGAGGTGCTGGAGGCCTATTGCTCCTGCCGCGTCGTGCTCTTCGACCTTGCCAGCGGCGAGGTCGTGCGCGCCGAGGAGAACCCGAGGATGCGGCATGGCCCGGACTACGCCACATGGTTCCACCAGGCCGATGACCGGCTGCTCGGCGAGCACCAGGATGAATCAGGCCGCTGGTTCGGCTGCCGCCCGGCGTGATGCCGCCCCAGGAACGCGCTCAGCTGCCCCGATAGGTCGCGTAGCTCCAGGGCGTGCAGAGCAGCGGCACGTGGTAGTGCCCCTCCCCTGCCCGCAGCGTCACCACGATCGGCACCTCGTCGAGAAAACCCTCGCCCTTGAAATGGGCGCCGATGTGGAAGCGGAGTTCATAGGTGCCGGCCGCGAAGTCGGCGGCGGTCATCAGGGGGGCGTCGGTGCGGCCATCGGCGTTGGTCAGCGCCTCCGTCACCTTCACCCGGGCCGCGCCCTCCAGCCGGAACAGCTCCACCCGCACGCCCTGCGCCGGCCTGCCGGAGGCGGTGTCGAGGATATGGGTCGTCAGCGCGCTGGCCTTCATCAATCGGCCCCCTTCAATCCGCCCGGGCGCCCGCCGCGACCCAGGCCAGCAGCTTCTGCCGTTCCTCCCGCGTCATCTCCGTCATGTTGCCGGGGGGCATCGCCTCCGTCGCCACCTGCTGGCGCATGGCCTGCGCCCAGCGGCGGATCTGCGCGGGGTCGTCGAAGCGCACGCCCTTGGGCGCGGCGGCAATGCCCTCGAAGCTCGGCCGGGCCGCGTGGCAGGCGGCGCAGTGGGAGGCGGTGATCGCCTGCACCTCCGCGAAGCTCGGCACATCCACGCCCGCGATATCGGGGCCGCGCTTCGGCATCAGCATGATCGCCAGCACCACCACGGCGGTGGCCATGGCGGGCAGCATCACCTGGTTGCGGCCAGACTGGCGCAGCACGAAGTACTGGCGCACCAGCGCGCCGGCCAGCGTGATGGCCAGCAGCACCACCCAGTTCCACTGGCTGCCCCAGGTCATGGGGTAGTGCGGGCTGATCATCAGGAACAGCACGGGCAGGGTCAGGTAGGTGTTGTGGACGCTGCGCTGCTTGCCCCAGCGGCCGTATTTCGGATCGGGCTCCTGCCCCGCCTGCATGGCGGCGACCATCTTCCGCTGGCCGGGGATGATCACCATGGCGACGTTGGCCACCATGATCGTGCCCGTCATCGCGCCGATCTGCAGGAACGCCCCGCGCCCGCTGAAGACGTGACAGGCGACGAAGGCCGCCACCACCAGCAGCGCCACGCCGAAGATCGAGAGGTTGCGCTCGTTCTCCCCGAACTTCGACCGGCAGACCAGGTCATAGACCACCCAGCCGCCCACCAGCATGGCGGCCGAGATCGCGACCGCGACGCCGGGGGAGAGGTCCATCACCGCGGGATCGATGAGGTAGGTGCTGGCCTGGCCCCAGTAGATCAGCATGAACAGCGAGAAGCCGCTGATCCAGGTCCAGTAGGCCTCCCATTTGAACCAGTGGAGCTTTTCCGGCAGCTGCGCCGGGGCGTTCAGGTACTTCTCCTTCCGGTAGAAGCCCCCGCCATGGATCGCCCACTGCTCCCCCTTCACGCGGGGGTTGCCGTCCCGCGGCGGGTCCAGCTGGTTGTCGAGGCCGATGAAGTAGAAGCTGGTCCCGATCCAGGCGATGCCGGTGATCAGGTGCAGCCACCGGATCAGCAGGTTGGCCCAGTCGGCGAGATAGGCGAGGTCCATCGGCATCCCTGGTGCGCGTCACGGCGCTGTCTTTTTGCGCTGCAACAATCGCGAAACGGGACGCCACGGGCAAGGGCCTTCGCCGGCGGCCTACCGCACCTCGTGCCAGGGCTCCGGCCTTTCGCCCCGACGGAACAGGATCATGCTGTCGAAGAAGCTGACGCTCTCCGTCGTCCGGCAGAGGTTGCTCACCGCGTCGCCCGGCCCGCGCTCCGCCGGCGGGACGCCGAGGCGGTCCATGGACCCCACGCGCCCGGTCCATTCATGCAGGCGCTGGCAGACGGCGAAGGCCACATCGTAGATCGACCGCCCCTGCGGGTCGTCGGCGAAGGGGCCGCCCCAGAAGGCGGTGTGGGTGTCCTCGATCAGGTAGGCGCCGGGCAGGCGCATGGCGGGGTAGAGCACGTCGAAGGTGGTGATCTGCTGGCGCGCGGTATGGCCGCCATCATCCAGCACGATGTCGGGCGGCCCCATCTCCGCCAGCGCGGCGCGTAGGAAATCCGGGTCCGCCTGGTCGCCCACGAAGACCTTGGCGCCAGGCAGGGCATGCGCTTCCGTCGCCGGGTCGATATCCATGCCGAAGATGCGGGCCTGCGGGCCGAGATAGTCCTGCCACATGCGCAAGCTGCCGCCGCGCTGCACCCCGATCTCCAGCATCGTCACCGGCCGGCCGCGGAAGGGGGCGAAGGCCTGGTGATAGACCTCGAAATAGTGGTGCCATTTATGGATCGGGGGCGCGTCCCGGCTGCCCTGCAGGAAGCGGAGGTAGAGCGGGTTGTCGGGGGCGCTGTGGTGCATCCTGCGGGGCCTTTCCGCCGGCCGGTTGCCGGGTCCAGTCGCCGGCATAGCGGCCAGGGCGCCAACAAGCGGTTAAGCTCACCTTCCCGTGCCCGCCCCCCACGCTCCCCTTCGACAAGGCGCGGCGCTGCTGTAGCCTGCCGCGGAACGAACACCGGGAGCCGCCGATGCGCCGTCGCCTCGTCATCATCGCCGTCGCCGGCGCCATCGCCCTGCCGGTGGCCGGCGCCCTTGCCCAGGCGGAGGCGGAGCGCCGCGTGGACCGCGCGATCGAGTTCCTGCGCCAGTCCATCGGGCCGGATGCGCGGATCGCCTGGGGCCTGCGGCAGGTGGACCCCGTCACCGGCCGCACCCGGCTCGGCGATGTCACCGTCACCAGCGGCAATCGCCGGGTCACGGTGGCGGAGGTGCTGATCACGGACGTCTCCGACACGCGGCTCGGCCGGGCGGAGATGCGGTCGCTGCTGATGACGGAGGGCAAGGGGGAGCGATCGGAAGTCGCCCGCCTGGTGCTGGGCGGCATCCCCATCCCGGCCACGGGGGCCGTGGACTTCACCCGCTTCGAGATCGGCACGCTGGAGGCCGAGGCGGTGTCCATGCGGGGGCCGGAGGGCAACCTGCAGCTGGGCCGCCTGGTGGCGGAGGGCTATGCCCCCGGCGCGCTCGGCCAGGCGACGGCGGAGGGCTTCGAGTTCCGCGGCGCCGGCGCCACGTCGAACCATGCCCGGATCGGCCGCTTCGCCGTGGCCGGCGTAACCATGCCGGCGCCGGGGCAGGATTTCGACATCAAGGATGTCACCGTGCGCAGCGCCAGCCTGGAAGGCGCGACGCTGACGGACCCCGAGAAGAAGGTGGACCTGGCCCTCGGCCGGCTCGCGATGCGCGACTGGGCGCCGGGGCGGCTGCTGGACCTGGCGGTGGAGGGCGTCTCGCTCGGCGCGGAGTTCGGGGCGATGGGGCCGGGCGTGTTCCGCCTCGGCCGCTTCGTGGTGCAGGGCATCGATGCGGCGGGCCTCGCCACCGCCTGGTCCACCAATGTCCAGCCGCCGGACCCGGCCCCCGGCGTGCCGCAGCTGATCCTGGCGGAGGGCATCACGGCGGAAGCGAATGGCGCGCCGCTGCTGAGCCTGGGCCGTATCCAGACCGATGGCAGCATGGCCGCGGATGGCGTGATCAGCGGGACGCTGGCGGTGGACGGGCTGCGCATCACCCTGCCGCGCGGCACCTCGGCGCCGCTGGAACAGCTGGGCTACACCGAGATCGCGGGCGGGATGGAGATGCTGGGCAGCTTCGCCCGCCAGGGCGGCATGCTGGCCATCGGCCCCTGGCGCACGACCTGGAACGAGGCGGCTACCCTGACCCTGTCCGGCCGCTTCCTGGAGATGCCGGCGCCGGCGCCTGGCACGCCGATCGACCCGGATGCGCAGACCGCGGCGCTGCTGGCGGCGCGGCTGCAACAGCTGACGCTGTCCTGGCGCGACCAGGGGCTGCTCGGCCGCGCCATCGCCATGCAGGCGCGCCAGCAGCGGGTGCCGGAAGCGCGCATCCGGGAGCAATGGGCGCAGATGGTGATGGGCATGCCGATCCCGGGCGCCGGGCCGTCCGCCCCGCCCCGCGGCCGCGCCGCGCCACCGGCCCCCGCCACCAAGGGCGCCGCCACCCCCGCGCCCGCCACCGGCAAGGGCGCCGCGCCGGCGCCGGCCGCGCCTGCCGCCGGCCAGCCTGACCCCTTCATGCCGCTGCGGGAGGCGCTGGCCCAGTTCATCCGCCAGCCGCGGGAGATCGAGATCAGCCTGCGCCCGCTGACGCCGATCGCCTTCGGGGAGCTGACCGGGCTGGCGGGCCAGAGCGCGGAGGCCGCAAGGCTGCTCGGCCTGACGGTGCGGCTGCCCTGACGGCGCGCGGGGCGGCGGCCATTCGCTTGCGCGGGGACATGGCGGCTTGCCTCCCCTGTTCCGCCGCCCGGGCGCGGCACAGGCGCGTGCCGGCTGGATGAGGCTCCGCTTGTCCCTGTCCCGCTTCCGATCGGCGCTGCAGTCGCGCCGCGCCGTCGGGCCCGGCTCCATCCGGGGCCATGGCCTGGCGCTGCTGCTGTTCGGCCTGGCGCTGGCGGGCCGCTTCGCCCTGGCCGATGTCCTGCCGGCGACGGGCTTCCCCTTCCTGACCTTCTTCCCCGCCGTGCTGCTCGCGGCCTTCCTGGCCGGCATGGGGCCGGGATTGCTGGCGGCCGCGCTCAGCATCCTCGCCGCCTGGTATTTCTTCATCCCACCGGCCGAATCCTTCGTGCTGACCACGACGGCCGACGTGATCGCGCTGGGGTTCTTCGCGGCCATCCTGCTGGTCGATGTCGTCGTCATCCACCTGATGAACGCCGCCGTGAACCGGGTGGAGGAGGAGAAGTCGCGCAGCGCGGGGCTGGCGGAGGACCTCCGGCGGCTCAACGCCTCGCTGGAGGACCGCGTGCAGCGGGAGGTCGCGGCGCGGGAGGCCGCGCAGCTGAAGCTGGCGCAGGACCAGCGGCTGCGCGCGCTTGGCCAGCTTGCCGGCGGTGTCGCGCATGATTTCAACAACATCATGCAGGCGGTGCAGAGCGGGGCGAGCCTGATCCGCCGCCGCGCCGAAAGCCCCGACGCCGTGCGGCACCTGGCCCAGATGGTGGAGGAGGCGACGCAGCGCGGCGCCTCCGTCACGCGCCGGCTGCTTTCCTTCGCGCGCCGCGGCGATTTGCGGCCGGAAGCGGTGGACCCCGCGGCGCTGGCGCGGGGGCTGGAGGAGATCCTGTGGCACACGCTGGGCAGCCTGGTGCGCGTCGAGGTCAGGCTGGGCGAAGCGCTGCCGTCGGTGGTGACGGATCGCGGCCAGCTGGAGACGGTGCTGGTCAACCTGTCCACCAACGCCCGAGACGCCATGCCGAACGGCGGCCTGCTGACCATCGCCGCCACCGCGGAGCGGCTGGAGGGGGCGGCGGCGGACGCCCTTGGCCTGGCCCCCGGCAGCTATGTCCGCTTCACCGTCCGCGACACCGGCGACGGCATGCCGCCCGATGTGTTGGCCCGGGCCGGGGAGCCCTTCTTCTCGACCAAGGGCGCCGGCGCCGGCACGGGCCTCGGCCTCGCCATGGCGCGCGGCTTCGCGGAACAGTCGGATGGCGCGCTGGCGATCGAGAGCGCGGTCGGCCAGGGCACGGCGGTCAGCCTCTGGCTTCCTGCCGCGGCGGCGGAGGGCGACGGCGCGGCTGCCGCCGCCACCGCCGATCCTCCGCAGCGATCCCTGCGCATCCTGCTGGTGGATGACGACGTGATGGTCCGGGACTTCCTGGCGCAGGCGCTGGGCGACCAGGGCCTGGCCGTGCTCTGCGCCAGCGGCGGTCCCGCCGCGCTCGCCCTGCTGGCCGCAGGCGAGAAGCCGGATGTGCTGGTGACGGATTACGAGATGCCGGGCCTGAACGGCCTTGCCCTGATCGATGCGGTGCGCGCCCGGCCGGCGCTGCGCGACCTGCCGGTGATCCTGCTGACCGGGAATCTGGAAGCCGGGCTGGACCGGCAGCTGGAGGAGCGCCTTGCCAACGACGCCTGGCTGCGGGTCCTGCGCAAGCCGGTCAGCGCGGAGGTGCTGGCAACGGCCATGGAGACACTGGCCGGGGGGCGCGCCGTTGATTTCACGGCGCCCGACCGCCAAACAGCACCGGGCTTGGCAAGGGGGCACGAGGGATGACGGCATGGCGCGACGGCAGGGCGGCACAGGCGCCCAATCTGGTCGCCGCCGTCTCCGAGGCACGGCAATGGGACCGGATCGCGCAGATGGCGCGGCTCGGCGGCTTCACCGATGCCGATGGCCACCAGGGCGTGAACCGCGCCGCGCTGACGAAGCTGGACCGGGAGGCGCGGCGCCTGCTGCTGAGCTGGGCGGCGCCGCTCGGCCTCAAGCCCTCCGTCGATGTGCTCGGCAACCTCTTCCTGCGGCATGAGGGGACGGAGCCGGCGGCCGCACCCGTCATGGCGGGCAGCCACATGGACAGCCAGCCCAATGGCGGGCGCTTCGACGGCATCTGGGGCGTGCTGGCGGCGCTGGAGGCGGTGCAGGCGATCCGCGAGGCCGGCATCGCCACGAAGCGTCCGATCGAGATCGTGGCCTGGACCAACGAGGAAGGCGGCCGCTTCGCCCCGGGCTGCATGGGCAGCATGGCCTGGTCCGGCCACCGCCCGCCCGATACCTGGAACGACACGCTGGATGGGGAGGGGCTGCGCTTCGGCGACGAACTGGCCGCGCTGCTGGCCTCGGAGGCCGATATCCCGCGCCGCGGCCTCGGCATCGTCGAAGGCCCCCGCCCCTTCGCCTATGTGGAGCCGCATATCGAGCAGGGGCCGCTGCTGGAGGCGGAGGGTCTCGACATCGGCGTCGTCACCGGCATCCAGGGCAGCCGCTGGTTCCTGGTGGAGATCGAGGGCAAGACGGACCATGCGGGCACGGCGCCGCTGTCGCTCCGCCAGGACGCGGTGCAGGACATGGTGCGCGTCATCAACGCGCTGAACGCGCTGATGGCGGACCCGACGGACATCCTGCGCTTCACCGTGGGCCGGATCGAGGTCTCCCCCAATTCCAGCAACACCGTCGCGGACCGCGCGCGCTTCACCATCGATTTCCGCCACCCCGACCCCGCCGTGCTGCTGCCGAAGGGCGATGCGATCGAGGCCACGGTGAAGGGCGCGCTGACGCGCTGCCGCGCGACGGTGACGGAACGCTTCCACGCCCTGCCCGCCCGCTTCGACCCCCTGGTGCAGGACCTGATCGAGGGTGCCGCCGCGGCGCAGGGGCTCAGGAGCCGGCGCATGCCCTCCGGCGCCTTCCACGACGCGCAATTCCTGGTGCCGATCTGCCCGACGGGGATGATCTTCATCCCCTCCCGCGGCGGGGTCAGCCACCACCCGGCGGAATTCAGCACGCCCGCGCAGCTGGCCAATGGCGCGCGGGTGCTGGCGCAGGTCCTGGTTGATCTGGCGAACCGCTGAGGTTGCGACGACCGCGATCGCACGCCGCGGAAGTTGAGTCGCCACGCAGCGCCGCTCAAGGTTATAGATGGCCACGGCTCCCGCGAGCGCGGGCGCCAGCCGCCCATCGAACGGGGCCGCTGGCAGGCGAGAGACACGGTGCATGGGCGGAGACGACATCGGCGATGCCCCGCCAACGGGCGCAGGACTGGACCCCATTCCCCGCTGCCCCGACGGCGCTGACCCGTCGCTGGCCACCATCCTCCGGCTGATGCGCCATTCGCGCCAGCCCATGTTCGTGGCGTGGGGGCCGGACCTCGCCTTCTTCTACAACGATGCCTATGCGCCGATCCTGGGCGGGCGCCACCCCGGCGCCCAGGGCCGGCCCTTCCGGCAGGTCTGGCCCGAGATCTGGGACGACATCTGGCCGTTGATCCGCCAGGCGCTGGCGGGACAGGCGACCTGGAGCGAGAACCTCCACCTCCTCATGGAACGCCATGGCTACAAGGAGGACACCTGGTGGACCTTCTCCTACAGCCCGGCGCATGACGAGGCCGGGCGCGTCGCCGGCATGTTCTGTTCCTGCATCGAGACCACCGGCCAGGTGCTGGCGGAACGCCGGCTGCGGGAGAATGAAGGCCGCTTCCGCGCGCTGCTGGACGCCGCGCCGGCCCTGATGTGGGTGACCGACCGCACGGGCTACTGCACCCATCTCAGCCGCAGCTGGTACGCCTTCACGGGCCAGACGCCGGCGGAGGGGCTGGGCACGGGATGGCTGGACGCGGTCCACCCGGACGACCGCTCCGCCAGCAAGGTCCGCTTCCTGCAGGCGGTGCGGGACCGAACGCCGCTGCGGCTGGACTACCGCCTGCGCCGCGCCGATGGGGTCTGGCGCTGGGCGATCGATGCCGCCGAGCCGCGGCTCGGCCCCGGTGGCGAGTATCTCGGCCATGTCGGCTCCGTGCTCGACATCACGGAGCGGCGGGAGGCGGAGGAGCACCAGGCCCTGCTGGCGCGGGAGGTGGACCACCGCGCGAAGAACGTCCTGGCCGTGGTGCAGGCCGTGCTGCGCCTGACCCGGGCGCCGGACCTGCCGAGCTTCGCCCGCGCCGTCGAAGGCCGCGTCGCCGCGCTGGCCCGGGCGCAGACGCTGCTGTCCAAGGATCGCTGGGCAGGCGCCGATCTGCGCACCGTCGTGGCGGGGGAGCTGGCGCCGTTCCTGGTCGAACATGGTGGTGCCGAAAGCCGTGCCACGCTGCGCGGCAGCCCCGTCGTCGTGCCAGCCGCCGCGGCGCAACCCCTCACCATGCTGGTGCATGAACTCGCGACCAACGCCATGAAGCATGGCGCGCTGTCGGTCGAATCGGGCCGGCTCCTGGTCACCTGGCGGGTGGAAGACGGCGCCCTGCATCTGGGCTGGATCGAGACCGGCGGGCCCGCCATCGCGGCACCGCCCGCTCGCAGCGGCTTCGGCACGAGGGTGCTGGACGGCACGGCCCGGGCGCAGCTGGGCGGCTCCATCACGCTGGACTGGCGGCCCGAGGGCCTGGCCTGCCACATCACCGTCCCGCTCTCCCTGCCGCAGGAGGAAGATGCGGCGATCGACTGGGCAGGCTAGGCCGGCAGCCCCTCCGCCCGCAGCGCCGCGCGCAGCCCTTCGGCATCGCGGAAATGATGCGCCCGCATGCCCACCGCCCGCGCGCCGACCACGTTCTTCTCGCTGTCGTCGATGAACAGGCAATCCGCTGCCACCAGGCCGTTGCGGTCCAGCAGGCGGCGGTAGATGGCGGGATCGGGCTTCAGCAGCCCCTCCTCGGCCGAGACCACCACATCGATGAAACCTGCCAGGAAGGGGAAGCGCGCCCGGGCCTCCGCGAATTTCTCGCTGGAGAAATTGGTGATGGCATAGAGCGGCACGCCCGCCTCCCGCAGCCCCTCCAGGATCGCGACCGTCCCCGGGACCTCCCCCGGCACCATGTCATGCCAACGGTCGCTATAGGCGGCGATGAGGTCGGCCTGGTCGGGGAACAGCGCCGTGCGCTCGGCCACCGCATCGGCCCAGCGGCGGCCGCGATCCTGCTCCAGGTTCCATTCCATCGAGCAGACCCGCGCCAGGAAATCCGCCCGCATGGCCGCATCCGGAATGAGCTTGCGATACAGATGCTCCGGGTCCCATTCGATCAGCACATTGCCGACGTCGAAGACCACCACCGAAGTCGCCATCACCCCACCCCGCGCTATGCGTGGGGCAGGGTAGCGCCGAAGGGCTCCTCGATCCCAGCCCGGGCGAGATCGGCCGCGAGGCGCCCGGCGGGGTCGTCGCCGCGCCGCACCGCCTCCGCCGCCGACAGCGCGTAGAGCAGCAGCGCCGGCCCGGCGAGGCCGATCCTCAGCCCGACCCGGCCCGCCCTCGCCAGCGCATCCCGCGCCCGCGGGTCGTCGCCGGCCATCTCGGCCAGCGCATCCAGCGCATCGCCCTGCAGCGCCATCTGCCGCCGGGACTCAACCATGCCGCGACGCGGCCATCTCACCACTCCTCCCGCCACGCGCACGCGATCCGGCGCGCATGAAGAACCTGTCAGCCCAACGCCAGGGATAGCCAAGGGAATCGCCGGTGCCGAGTGACATAAGGTTACAGCATTTTCACGAAGACGGCACCCCCCCTCCCGCCCGCGGCAACGCCACCCTTGCCCCGCCGGTCCAACGGGGGCAGAGAGGCGCCCCCTTCATCCTCCCCGGATGCCCAGCGCCCCATGAACGACCGCATCTCCCTCCCCAAGGACCGCATCCGCATCCTGCTGCTGGAAGGCATCGCGGACAGCGCCGTCGAACTGTTCGGCGCCGCCGACTACGTGACCATCACGCGCGAGAAGAAGGCGCTGGAAGGCCAGGCGCTGATCGACGCCGTGAAGGGCGTCCATATCCTCGGCATCCGGTCCCGCACCGAGGTGACGGAGGAGGTGCTCGCCGCCGCCGACCGGCTGATCGCCATCGGCTGCTTCTGCATCGGCACCAACCAGGTGGACCTGGACGCCGCCGCGCGCCGGGGTGTGGCGGTGTTCAACGCGCCCTTCAGCAACACCCGCAGCGTCGCCGAACTGACGCTGGCGGAAGCCGTGATGCTGATGCGCGGCATCGTGGACAAGTCCAACGCCGCCCATGCCGGCGGCTGGGACAAGTCCGCCGCCAACAGCTGGGAGATGCGCGGCAAGACGCTCGGCATCATCGGCTACGGCAATATCGGCAGCCAGCTCTCCGTGCTCGCGGAAGCCTTCGGCATGCGGGTGCTCTACCACGACCACACCAACAAGCTGCCGCATGGCAACGCAACGCCGGCGTCCTCGCTGCGCGACCTGATGGCGCAGTCGGATGTGGTGACCATCCATGTGCCGGAGACGCCGGACACGGTCGGCATGATCGGCGCGCGCGAACTGGGCTGGATGAAGCCCAGCGCCATCTTCATCAACAACGCCCGCGGCACCGTCGTGGACGTCGAAGCCCTCGCCGCCGCCCTGCGGGAAAAGCGCATCCTGGGCGCGGCGGTGGACGTCTTCCCGGTGGAGCCCAAGCGCAACGGCGACCCCTTCGAAAGCCCGCTCCAGGGCCTGCCCAACGTGCTGCTGACGCCGCATATCGGCGGCAGCACCGCGGAAGCCCAGGACCGCATCGGCCAGGAAGTCGCCCGCAAGCTTGTGGACTACAGCGACACCGGCGCCACCATGGGCGCGGTCAACCTGCCGCAGGTCCAGCTGCCCGTCCGCCCGGCCGGCGCGCGCTGGACCCACCTGCACCGCGACGCACCCGGCATGCTGTCCCGCATCAACGAATGCTTCGGCCGGCGGGGACTCAACATCGCCGCCCAGTACTACCAGACCGATTCCGAACTCGGCTACATCGTGGTCGAAAGCGTCGAAGCCCGCGCGGAAGCAGAGGCGATCCTTGCCGAGCTGCGGGAACTGCCGGGGACGGTGCGGGCGCGCCTGATCTACGAGCGGCGGTAGCACGGGTTGCCGCAGGGAGGGCGTTGCCCTCCCCGCACCCCACCCACCAGGAGGCAGGGGCCTCCTGGACCACCGGCAATAGATGCAGAAAGGGAGGGGGGCACTTCGGCCCCCCTCCCTTTCTGCATGTAAGGTCCTGGCGGGGCCCGGGGGGCGCCACGCCCCCCGGCGGGGGTGCAGGGGGCAGAGCCCCCTGCAGGCGCGCCCTACCTGATCGGCGGCGCGTACATCAGGCCGCCGCGCGTCCACAGGTCGTTCACGCCGCGCGGCAGGCCGACCGGGGAGCCGGCGCCGAGGTGGCGGTCGAAGATCTCGCCGTAGTTGCCCACGGCCTTGATGGCGTTGTAGGCCCAGCGGCGGTCGAGGCCCATGAAGGGGCCGTGGTCGCCGGTGACGCCGAGCAGGCGGCGCACGTCCGGGCGTTCGCTGCGCAGCATCTCGTCCACATTGGCTTGCGTGACGCCGAGTTCCTCGGCCTCGATCAGCGCGAAGATGGTCCAGCGGACGATGTCGAACCACTGGTCGTCGCCCTGGCGGACGGCGACGCCGAGGGGTTCCTTCGAGATGAGTTCGGGCAGCACCACGTGTTCCGCGGGGTTGCGGAGTGCGGTGCGGGTGCCGGCGAGCTGGGAGGCGTCGGTGGTGAAGACGTCGCAGCGGCCGGACTGGTAGGCGACGCGGGTTTCGTCGTTGTTCTCGAAGACCAGCGGACGGACGGTCAGGCGGTTGGCGCGCGCCCAGTCCGCCAGGTTGAGTTCGCTGGTGGTGCCGGCGGTGACGCAGAAGGTCGCGCCATCGAGTTGCGTGGCACGCGTGACGCCGAGGCTGCGGCGGATCAGGAAGCCCTGGCCGTCGTAGAAGTTGACGGCGGTGAAGTTCAGGCCGTTGGCGGTATCGCGCGAATGGGTCCAGGTGGTGGTGCGGGGCAGCACGTCGATCTGCCCGGCCTGGAGCGCCGTCATGCGCGTGGAGGAGGTGAGCGTGGTGAAGCGCACCTTGTTGCCGTCCCCAAGCACGGCGGCGGCGATGGCGCGGCAGGTATCGGCATCCAGCCCGGCATAGCTGCCGCGGCTGTCCATGACGCCGAAGCCGGGTGCGCCGGGGTGGCCGCCGCAATCGACCACGCCCTTGGCGCGCACCTGCGTCAGCGTCGGCCCGGCGGCCACCGGCGCCTGGGCGGCGGCGGGCAGCGCCGTCGTCGCCAAGGCAAGCAGCGCGGCCATCGTGCTGCGGATCATGACAGACCTCCCTGATTGAGGCGCGCGGTTCTTGCCGCCGCCCATTGATAGCCGGCGATGCTGGCCAGCACGCCGGCGCCGATCGCAAAGCGCAGCACGTCGTCCAGCATGTGCGCGAAGGCCGCGACCAGGCCCGCGATGCCCATGGCGATGCGCAGCGGCCAGCCGGTATGCGCCAGCAGGAAGCCGGCATAGCTGGCGGTGATGAGGGTCAGCGCCACGAGTTGGATGCCGGTGGCGAGCAGGATGTCCAGCAGCGATCCGCGCAGCATGATCCCGGGGTCGTAGATGAAGGCGAAGCCCACGGTGAAGCCGGCGATGCCGAAGCGCGTCGCGTGCACGCTGGTGATGGTGGGGCTGGCTTTCGCGATGGCGGCCGCGGCGAAGGCGGCGGCGGCCACGGGCGGCGTCGCATCCGCGATGACGGCGAAGTAGAAGGTGAACATATGCGCGGCCAGCGGATCGACGCCGATCGACTTGCCGAGTTCCAGCACCTGCGGCACGCCGATCGCGGCGGCGATGATGTAGGAGGGCGTCGTCGGGATGCCGAGGCCGAGCACCAGCACGGTCAGCGCCAGCAGCACCAGCAGCAGGCCGAGATTGCCGTCCGCCAGCCCCTTGATGATGCCGCCGAAGGCCACGACCATGCCCGTTGCCGTCAGCGCGGAGACGATGATGCCGGCGCCGGCGATGGAGACGGCGAGCGGCGCCATGGTCAGCCCGGCGCGGGCCAGGGCCTCCACGATGTCGCGCAGGCTCATGCGCGACCGGTGCTTCAGCATGGCGACGGCGACCATGGCGACGGTGGCGCAGAAGGCGGCGTAGTTGCCGGACCAGCGGTCCATCATCATCCAGACCAGGACGGCGATCGGCAGCACCAGGTGGACATCGGCCAGCACCTCCCGCCAGGCGGGGATGTCGGCCAGGGCCATGCCGGTCATGCCCTGCTTCATCGCCTCGAAATGCACGGCGGCGAGGATGGCGAAGTAGTAGAGGAATGCGCCGATGGCCGCGGCGACGACGATGTCGCCATAGGGGATGTTGGTGATCTCCGCCATCACGAAGGCGGCCGCGCCCATCACCGGCGGCACCAGCGCGCCGCCGACGGAGGCCGCACTCTCGATCCCCCCCGCGACGGCGGGCTTGTAGCCGATGCGCGTCATCAGCGGGATCGTCATCGCGCCGGTGGTGATGACGTTGGAGACGGAGGAACCGCTCATCGTGCCGAACAGGCCCGAGGTGATGACGGCGACCTTGGCCGGCCCGCCGGTGTAGCGGCCCGCGAGCGCGGCGCCGAGGTTGCTGAACAGGCGGCCCGTGCCGCTGCCCTGCATGAAACTGCCGAACAGGATGAAGACCGCGATGGTGGTGGCGACGATGCCGGTCAGCGGGCCATAGACGCCGCCCGCGGTCGGCACCAGCCAAGCCGCTTCAACGATCTCTTCCGGCGTGAAGGCGCGCGCGTTGAAGATGCCGGGGATCAGGTAGCCCCACTGCATGTAGGCGAGGCTGCCCGCCACCATCCAGGCCAGGCCCGGTTCCACCGCGCGCCGCGTCGCTTCCAGCAGCGTGACGATGCAGGTGATGCCGAGCACCATCATGGTGGGCGTGAAGGGATCGACGTATTCCATGCGGTCCGCGACCGCCATCCAGTTCCACATCACCCAGGCATGCGGCGCGGCGCTGGCGAAGGCCCAGGCCCAGTCGAAGACGGAGGGCCGCCGCGCCGGGGATTTCCCTGGCCGTGCCGGGTAGAGCAGGAACAGGATCGGCGTGAAGACCAGCAGGTGGAACCCACGCATCTGGATGGGCTCGGGGAATCCCACGGCGCCGAAATAGAGATGGACCGCGGCTGCCGCCGCGGCCCATGCCCAACACACCCACTTCAGTGGGCCGGAGAGATCACGCATCCCGGCGTGCGAGGATACCGGCGCCCGATCAGGCCGCCGGCATCACGCCCGCTTCGCGGAAGGCACGCGCGGCGCCGGGGTGCAGCGGCAGGCCGTTGTACTTCCAGGCCTCGCGCGGGTTGAAGGCGGCGCAGCTGGCATGGATCTGCGTCAGGCGCGGGCCGGCATGCTTGATGAGGGTGCGCGTGATGCCATAGGCCACCGGCTCCGGCAGCGTGTTGTGGACCATGATCACGGTGTCCATGGTCGTCACCATCATGTCCTGCGTCTGGCCGAGGCCCGGATAGGTGTTCGCCGGCAGCAGGCCCTGGTTGTAGGCGTAGGTGTCCTGCAGGTGCTTCCGCACATCCTCCGGCCAGGCGACCATGCGCGTCGCGCGGCGGCCCTGGCCGATCTCGGTCAGGATCGCCGCGGGCTTGGCCAGCGCGCAGTAGAGATAGTCCACCTGGCCGTCATTATAGGCCGCCGCGATGTCGGCATAGGAGCCGTTGAGGTAGCGCCCGCCGCTGCTGCGGATGGCGTCCGGGCTGGTGCCGAGAAAGCGCAGGATGCGCTGCAGCGTCATCTCATCGGTCGAGGACCGCTGCGGGCAGGCGATCTTCAGGCCGCGCTGGGTCAGGATCTCCCGCATCCCCTCCGGCCCGCCATCCGCGCGGCGGATCAGGTTGTGCTCGGTCGGGCTGTAGCCGACGCCGAGGGAGGAGATGTTCTCGTGCTTCGCCGTATACGGCTCCTCGCCCCGGCGGGCGGCGGCGGCGAAGGCATCGATGCCGAAGCCGACCTGGGACTGGTTGTTGTTCACGCGGGTGGAATTGGCCAGGCCGCCGCCCGGCACCACGCGCAGGCGGATCTCCGGATTCTCCTCCGCGACCAGGGAGGAGAAGCCGGCCGCGATGGTGTACCAGCCGCCGCCGACGGACCCGGCCACGAATTCGAAGGTCTGCTGCGCCTGCGCGGTCCGCACGAAAGGCGAAGCCAGCGCGGCGGCGGCACCGAGCAGCGCGGCGCGGCGCGGAACGAACAGGGCCATGATCTTCTCTCCCAACCTCGACCTGATGGGCGATCATGCGCGGCATTGCGCGGGCTGGGCAAGGCCCGGCATCCTGCGCCTTTCACCGCCCGGGAGAATCCCATGCGCCGCCGTACCCTGCTGACCGGCCTTGCCGCCGCCTCGACCACCAGCCTTGGCCTGCCCGCCGCACCGTCTCTGGCGCAGGGCACCGCCGCGACCACGCTGCGCTACATGCCGCAGGCCGACGTCACCTCGATCGATCCCATGAGCACGACGAGCTACGGCGTGCGCAACCACGGCCACATGTGCTGGGACACGCTCTACGGCCCGGACGAGAACTTCGTCATCCGCCCGCAGCTGGCCGCCGGCCATACCGTGGAGGATGACGGGCTGCGCTGGGTCTTCACGCTGCGGGAGGGCGTGAAGTTCCACGACAACGAACCGGTCCGCGCGCGCGATGCCGTCGCCTCCATCCAGCGCTGGTGGGCACGCGACACGCTGGGCCAGACGCTGCGGGACCGGACGGAGGCGATCACGGCGCTGGACGACCGCCGCTTCGAGATCCGCCTGAAGCAGCGCTTCGGGCCGATGCTGGAAGCGCTGGGCAAGCCCAGCTCCTATGCCTGCTTCATCTTCCCCGAACGCTTCGCGACCGTCGATCCCGCGCGCCCCTTCACGGAAGTCGTGGGCTCCGGCCCCTATCGCTGGGTGGCGGCGGAACGCCTCTCCGGCGCGCGGGCCGTGTACCAGCGGTTCGAGGGCTACGTCCCCAACCCCGCCGCGCCCAGCCTGCTCGGCGGCGCGAAGGTCGCGCATTTCGAGCGCGTGGTCTTCAACTGGATTCCCGATGCCGGCACGGCGGCCGCCGCGCTGCAATCCGGCGAGATCGACATGTACGAACAGGTGGCACCCGACCTGCGCGGCGTGCTGGCGCGCCACCGCGACGTGGTGGTGGACCGCGTCGATACCGGCGGCCTGGTTGCGCATCTCCGCTTCAACCAGCTGCATCCGCCCTTCGACAACCCCGCCATCCGCCGCGCCCTGCTGCATTCGATCCAGCAATCCGATTTCATGACCGCCATCATGGGCAGCGACCGGCGCCTCTGGTCGGACGGCATCGGCGCCTTCCCCAGCGCCTCGCCCCTCGCGAACGACGAAGGCATCACCGCGCTGACCAGCCCGCGCAGTACCGACCGCGCGCGGGAAGCCCTGCGCGCCGCGGGCTACGCGAACACCCCCGTCACTGTCCTGCACCCGACCGACGTCACCAACAACAACACGCTGACGACGCTGCTGACGGATGTGATGAAGCGCAGCGGCCTGAACGCCGAAAGCGCCACCAGCGACTGGGCCACCGTCCTGCAGCGCCGCGCCAACCAGAACCCGCCCGGCCAGGGCGGGTGGAACGCGCTGATCGTCCTCTTCGGCGGCGTGGACCTGGCGAACCCCGGCGTCCACCCGCTGATGCGCGGCAATGGCCGCCAGGCCTGGTTTGGCTGGCCCACCAGCCCGACGCTGGAATCGCTGCGCGACGAATGGCTCGCCGCCCCGACGCTCGAGGCGCAGCGCCCCATCGCGCGCCGCGTGCAGGCCGCCGTCTGGCAGGACGTCCCCTACATCCCGCTCGGCCAGTACTTCATCGACGCCGCCTGGCGCCGCGGCCTGACGGGGATCCAGAAGGGGATGACACTGCCGCTGAACGTGCGGCGGGGCTGACGGTGCTCCGAGGGGGACGTTGTCCCCCTCGGGCTCCCCCTACCAGGAGCCAGCGGGCTCCTGGACCTCATGCTTTGCATCGATGGATGATGGGAGGGGCTCGGCGGTACCGCCGGACAGGAAGGCGTTCCGCGCCCCTCCCATCATCCATCGATTGAAGGGGGTTCCAAGGGGCCGCTGTCCCTTGGTGGGTGGGGCGCGGGGAGGGCAAAGCCCTCCTCGCAACTCCCCGTTTGCACCCGGCGCATGCCAGGGTGTATCGCCCCCTCATGATCCGACAATTCGCCCGTTTCTATCGCCCGCATCTCCGGCTGGTGTTGATTGCCTTCGGCTGTGCCGCGGCGTCGGGGTTGCTGGAGTTGTTCTTCCCGATGGCGGTGCGGGCCTTCATTGATCACCTGCTGCCGCGGCAGGACATGCAGGTGGTGGTGCTGGCGATCGTGGGCTTGCTCGCGATCTATGTGCTGAATGCCGCGCTGATGGCGGTGGTGACCTATTGGGGCCATGTGCTCGGCATCGCGATCGAGACGGAGTTGCGCCGGCGGGCCTTCGATCATCTGCTGGGGCTGTCGCACCGTTTCTACGATGAGCAGAAGACGGGCCACCTGGTCGGCCGCGTGACCAAGAACCTGGAGGATATCGGGGAGGTCGCGCATCACGGGCCGGAGGATCTGCTGATCGCAGCCCTGACCTTCGCCGGCGCCTTCGCGCTGATGGTGATGGTGAGCCCGGAGCTGGCGCTGCTGACGGCGTTGATCGTGCCGATCGTGGGCTGGGCGGTCGCGCATTTCGGCGGGCGGATGACCGGCAACTGGCAGGCGCAGTTCAGGCGCGTCGGCGCCTTCAACGCGCGGATCGAGGAGGCGGTCGGCGGCATCCGCGTGGTGAAGGCCTTCGCCAATGAAGCGCATGAGCGGCGCCTGTTTGCCGCCGACAATGCGGGCTATCAGCGCACCAAGCTCGATGCCTATCGCATCATGGCGATCGGCACGACCTTCAACTACCTCGGCATGCGCCTGGTGCAGCTGGTGGTGATGCTGGCGGGCGCCGCCTTCATCGTGGCGGGCAGCCTCACCATCGGCGATTTCGTCGCCTTCCTGCTGCTGGTGAACGTGTTCTACCGGCCTCTCGAGAAGATCAACGCCGTCATCGAGACCTATCCCAAGGGCATCGCGGGCTTCCGCAGCTATCTGGAGCTGATGGCGACGAAGCCGGATATCACCGATGCGCCGGATGCGACGCCCGCCCCGGCGTTGCGCGGCGACGTGCGGCTGGAAGGCGTCGGCTTCGGCTACGACCCCGCGAGGCCGGTGCTGCGCGGCATCGATCTCTCGGTGAAGGCCGGTGAGACGGTGGCGCTGGTCGGGCCTTCGGGCGCGGGCAAGACGACGCTCTGTTCGCTGCTGCCGCGCTTCTACGACGTGCAGGAAGGCCGCATCACCATCGATGGCATCGACATCAGGCGGATGACGCTGGCGTCCCTGCGCGCACAGATCGGGCTGGTGCAGCAGGATGTCTTCCTCTTCGCCGGCACGATGCGGGAGAACATCGCCTATGGCCGGCTTGGGGCGTCGGACGCCGAGATCATGCAGGCGGCGCGGCGCGCGCGGCTGGATGGGCTGATCGAGGCGATGCCTGCGGGCCTGGACACGCTGATCGGGGAGCGTGGCGTGAAGCTCTCCGGCGGGCAGAAGCAGCGCATGGCGATCGCGCGCATCTTCCTGATGAACCCGCCAATCCTGATATTGGATGAGGCGACGAGCGCGCTCGACACGGAGACGGAGCGCGCGATCCAGGCCGCGCTGACCGAGCTGGCGGAGGGACGCACCACCTTCGTCATCGCGCACCGCCTGGCGACGATCCGCGACGCCGACCGCATCGTGGTGGTGACGGAGGACGGCATCGCGGAGCAGGGCACGCATCAGGACCTGCTGGCGCGCCCCGGCCCCTATCGCCGGCTGCATGAGGCGCAGTTCGCGTCCTAGCGCGCGATGCCCTTCGCCAGGGCCAGGACCACGGCGGTGAGCTGCGCGCGCAGCGCCGGCAGCGGCGTCTCCTCCAGCTTCTCGTCGAGGCCCAGCGAGACGATGCCGTGCACGGCCGCGAAGATGGACCGCGCCAGCGCGGCGCGATCCTCTGCCGGCGCCCCCGGCATCAGCGCGGCGAGCGGCGCCTCCACATGGCGGAACAGGCGCGCGCGCTGGTCGCGGTAGCTCTCCGGGATCGTCGCGTCCGGCGGCAGGCGATGCTCGAACAGCGCGGCCCAGCGCGGACGATGCGCGGCGGCCCAGTCGAGATAGGCGAGCGAGAGGGCGAGCATCTGGCCGGCGGGGTCACTCCCCTGCCCCGCCGCGGCGGACACCGCCGCATCCAGCAGGTCCAGCGTGCGGGCCTGCACGGCGAAGACCAGCGCGTCGAGGTCGGGGAAGTGGAGGTAGATGGCGCCGACCGCGCAGCCCGCCTCCTTCGCCAGGTCACGCGCCTTCAGCGCGGCAAGTCCGCCCTTGGCGATGCGGCGTTCGGCGATGTCGATCAGGGCGGCGCGGAGCGCGGCCTGGCGGTCGGCGGTGGACATGGAGGACAGCATAGCGCTTGAACGTCGTTCATAAAACTGTTGAACGCCGTTCATGGCGATGGCATAGCGCATTAAACCTCGTTCAAGGAGCGCTCTATGCATCACACCCCCACTCCGGGCGCGAAGCCCGACCTGCTGGACGGGCTGCGCGACCTGGTCGTGGCCATCGCGGGCGTTGTCATGGCCTTCCTGATCCTGGCGGAGGCCAAGTGGTTCGGCCTGCCCGGACCGGTCGCGCAGGTCATCGCGCTGGCGTTGCTGGCCATCATCCCCGCCATGATCATGATCGCCCTGCCTCTGAAGGTGCTGAAGCTGGGCTGCAGGCGGGACGCGCTCCTGCCCTTCGCCATCGTCCATGCGGTGGCAATCGCGGTGTCCGTGCCGGCCCTCCTCGGCCCGGGCCTGCCGACGGTGCTGATGACCTTCATGCCGGCCATCGGCGCGCTGCTGCTGGTAGCGCTGAACGCCGCCCTGGCCCTGTCAGTCTGGTGGCCCGCCTTCCTCGTAGCGCGGATCACGGGGCGGCGGCGCCCGGCGCTGCTGCTGGCCGCGGCCCTCCTCGCGGCCCTGTCCATCCCGCCGGGCCTCGCCTCTCGCCTCGTGGCGGAGCGGGAGGCCGTGGCCCTGCGCGCGGAGGACGTCGCCGGGCGGGTGGAGGGCGCGGCGCCGAGGCGGCTGGAGATTGCCGTGGCCTCGGTCGCGGAACGGGGCGCGCCGCAGCCCTTCCTGGATGCGCGCTGCGACGCGCTGTGCGAGGGCCTGCTGCGCTCCGGCCAGGTGGACCGGCTGCGCATCACCTGGCAGGCGCCGGATGCGCCGCCGCGCAGCGCCATCTACGCCGCCGCCGCGCCCGAGACCTGCCGGGCGGGGCGGCCCTGCGTCGCCACGATCGAGGAGGCGGATTGGGCGCCCTCCCCCCGCGTCTCGGTGACGGAAACCACCCTGCCGGGGCCGCGCGCCGGGGACCGCCGCGGCAGCCGCCTGATGACGCGCTTCGAGGTCACGCTGCCCGATGAGGGCGGCGACCACCTGGCGGCGCGCTCGACCATGCTGCGCGCGTCCGTCGTCACCATCCCGGCGCTGGTGGACTACAACTGGCCGGACCACCAGACGGCGGTGGTCGGCGTCTCCCGCATTCATCGGCTGATGAACCCCACCGGGGTCCGCGACATCCTCCTGAACACGCTGGGCTACGACGTGCCGCCCGATGAACGGCCTTCCTGACCGCGCCGTGCAAGCCCATGCTGCGCGCAAGACCACCGGGAGGAACCGCCATGCTTCGCCGCAGCCTGCTGGCCGCCGCCGCGCTTTGCGCCGCGCATCCCGCCTTTGCCCAGCCCGCCGACGCCGCGACACGGGCGCAGCTGGTGCCGACCGGGCGGCTTCGCGTCGGCATCGGCGTCGGCCCGGCGGCCTCCGCCTTCTGGGCCATGCGCCAGCCCGATGGCAGCGCGCGCGGCGTGACGGTGGCGCTGGGGGAGGAGGCGGCGCGGCGGCTCGGCGTGCCGCTCGACCTGCTGCTGCTGAACTCCTCCGGGGAGGTGGTGGAGGCCGGCGCCATCGCCGAGCCGCGCTGGGATCTGTCCTTCATGCCGGTCGATGCGGAACGCGTGGCGCGGCTGGATTTCGGGCCGGACTACTACCTCTCCACCAGCACCTACCTGGCGCCGGCGGGCAGCCCGCTCGCCAGCGTCGCGCAGGCGAACAGCGCTGGCATCCGGATCTGGGGCGTGGCCAACACCACCACCATCCGCGCCAGCCAGCGCACCGCGCCGCAAGCCACGCACACCGCCGCCGCGAGCCTCGACCAGGTGATGGCCGCCATCGCGCGGGGCGAGGTCGATGGCGTGGCGCTCGGGCGCGAATCGCTGGACAGCCTGCTGCCGCGGCTGCCGGGGGCGCGCATCCTGGACGGGCATTTCCATGCGCTCGGCACCGCCATCGTCGTGCCGCGCAACCGGCCGCTGTCGCAGGCCTGGGCCACCGCCTTCATCGAGGCCGCCAAGACCGATGGCACGGTGCGGCGCGCGCTGGATGCCATGTCCATCACCGGCCCGGTGGCGCCCGCGGGCAGCCGGACGGCAGGGGCGTGAATCCTGTTGCAGCGGCATGACAGGCTGGGATAGACCCCGCGCCGGTTGAGCAAGGCGAAAGCATCGTTCGAAGGGAAGGACCCCGAACCATGTCGATCGCCACCGTGCTGCATCACAAGGGAAATGCCGTCATCGCCGTCCGGCCGGACACGCCGGCGCGGGATGCCGCGCAATTGCTGGCGGGCCATGGCATCGGCGTGCTGCTGGTGACCGATGGCGCCGGGCGCGTGCTCGGCCTGCTGTCGGAAGCCGACATCGTCCGCGCCGTCGCGGTCCGGCCGCGTGGCGTCGCGGGGCTCGATGCCGCAGCGCTGATGGTGCGGGACCCCCTGACCATCGGGCCGGAGGCCTCCATCCCCGCGGCCATCGACCTGATCGCGGAAAGCGACCAGCGGCACCTGCCCGTGGTGGATGGCGCAGGCGCGCTGATCGGCGTGCTGGGCCTGCGGGACCTGGTCCAGCATCGGCACGCCGCGAATGGCGGGCGCCTCGCCGCGCCGCGTGCCTCGATGCACTGACCGCGGATTTATTCGATCCGCGGCACGAATTCGCCCCGCCTCAACATTGCGAAAGCGTGAACCCTCCCGATATGCGCCGAGCGGAGGGGAACGCACACCAGGGACCGGCGCAGGGAGCGCTCATGACCATGACCATCGAAGCCGTATTGCGGCTGACGAGCCATGGGGTCATCGCGGTAACACCGGAAAGTCCGGTGGCGGAAGCAGCGAGGTTGATCGCGGCGCACCGCATCGGCGCGGTGGTGGTGCAGGACCGCGGCGGCAACGCGATCGGCCTGCTCTCCGAATTCGACATCGTTCGCATCGTGGCGGAACGCCGCGCCGGCATTCGCGGCCTGGCGGCGGAGGATGCGATGCGGCGCGCGCCCATCTCCATCCTGCCTGACAGCAGCGTGGCCGATGCCATCGCCCTGATGGCGGAGGGCGATCTGCGCCACCTGCCGGTCTGCGCGGCGGATGGCAGGCTGCTCGGCCTGGTCGGGCTGCGGGACCTGCTGCGCCATCGCGACGCGGTGCTGCCGCCCGTCGCGGCGGAAGGGCAGGACAATGCCCGGGCCTATGTGAACTGAAAGCGGCGCGGCGCTTGCTTGTCCCATGGCGCGAAAGTCGCCCGGAGATGAACGCCCGATGATCACCCGCCGCCGCCTTGCCGGCCTGCTTGCCGCGCCCGCCCTGCTGCCCGCCGCCGCGCGCGCGCAGGGCTCGGGCTGGATGCCGGACCGCCCGATCCGCCTGCTGATCGGCTTCCCGCCCGGCGGGGCCTCCGATGCCGCCGTTCGCATCATCCAGCCCAGGCTTTCGGCACTGCTCGGCCAGTCCGTGGTGGTGGACAACCGCGCTGGCGCCGGCGGCAACCTGGCGGCGGAGGCCGCGGCCCGCAGCGCGCCGGATGGCACGACGCTCGTCTCCGCCAATATCGGCACGCTGGCGGTGAACCCGGCGCTGGTGCGGATGATGCCCTTCCACCCCGTTAACGACCTGGCGCCGCTGTCGCTGATCTTCAACGCGACCAACGTGCTGGTGGTCCCTGCCTCCCGCCCCTGGCGCAGCGTGGCGGAGCTGGTGGCGGCGGCGAAGGCTCGGCCGGATGCCATCACCTACGGCACCGGCGGCGTCGGGTCGCCCGGCCATCTCTGCGGCATCCTGCTGGACAAGATCGCGGGCACGCGCACCGTCTCCGTCCCCTATCGCGGCGGCGGGCCGCAGATGCTGGGGCTGGTGGCCGGGGAGCACGACTTCTCCTTCTCCCCCATGGGCACCGTCACCACCCACATCGCGGCGGGCACGATCCGCGCGCTCGGTGTCAGCACCCGCGGCCGCGCGCCGGAACTGCCGGAGGTGCCGACGATGATCGAGGCCGGGCTGCCGGATTACGAGGTGCTGAACTGGGACGGCATCCTGGTGCCGCGCGCGACGCCGGCGCCGATCCGCCAGAAGCTCGGCGACGTCATCCGCCAGGTGCTGGCGGAGCCGGAGATCGTGGCCGAATTCGCCAAGCGCGGCCTGACCCCCCGCCCGACGAGCGAGGAGGCCTTCGCCGCGCAGCTCGCCGCCGACAGCCAGACCTGGCAGGGGCTGATCCGCGCCGCGGGCATCGAGCCGAGCTGAAACGGGAAGGCCCGGGCGTTCATCCCGCCCGGGCCTTCTCTCGAAACCGTAATCGTTTCGTCACAACCCCGGATTGCCGTTTCTCGCGCCGGGGTTGTGGTGCGTCAGGTCGGCTGGACAGCGGCGCGGCGGCGGCGGCGCCACCACCAGCGCAGCAGGAAGAAGCCGAGGACGGAGAAGGCGATGCCGCCGATGGCCCAGAAGATGTTTTCCGGCCCGAAGAGCGCGCCCAGGAACCAGCCCGCGGCGACGAAGCTGGCGGCCCAGACGCCGGCGCCGATGAAGTTCAGGATGGCGAAGCGCCGGTAGGACAGCCCGGCCATGCCGCAGGCGGCGGCCGCCACGTTGCGGATGCCATAGAGGAAGCGGAAACTCAGGATGAATCCGGTGCCGTATTTGTGCAGCAGCACCGCCGCCCGCTCGAACGCCTTTCGCGCCTTGGGTCGCTTTTCCAGCAGCCGTGGGCCGAACTTCCAGCCGAGGTAGAACCAGCACTGGTCGCCGCAGAAGGATCCGAGCCAAGCGGCGATCATGAGCATCCAGGGGTCGATCAGGCCCGTTGCCGAACCGACGGCCGCCGCGGCGATGACGAAGGTTTCCCCCTCGAGGAACGCCCAGAGGAACACGCCGAGATAGGCAAGCGAGCCCCAATCCTCCCAGATCTCTGCCAAACCAGCTCTCCTGCTCGTGATGAGCATGCCTGATATGCAGGATGATGAAAAGGCATCCAAGAAGGATTAATGGCGCGTCACATTTAAGACAGATGAGGAACCGCGCTCAGAACTCGTAGCGCAGCCGCGCGGTGCCGCCGAGGCTGGTGACGTTGCCGCTGAACTCGCCCTCCAGCCGGCTGTGCAGGGTGAAGCGATCGGCCAGGGTCAGTTCCATGCCTGCCCCCAGCAGCGCGGCGTTGCGATCGGGCCTGGCACCGCGCGTGACGAAGCTGGTGCTGCGCTCCCCCGCGAAGTTGGAGAGCATGCCCGCCTCCCGGTCGAAGTAGTGCGCCCAGGCCAGCCGCCCGACGAGCCGCAGGTTCAGGCCGAGCGAGCGGCCGAGCATCCGGCTCTGGCCGAGTTCGTATTCGCCCCCGAGGCCGATCTCGGTCCGCGTCGTCGCCTGGCTGGCCGGCTGGACCGTCAGGCCCGCGGCAGGGGCGCTGCCGGCCACCGTTTCCGAATAGCCGTCGCTGCGGGTCCAGTGGCCTTGATAGGCAAAGGCGGGGATGGGGGTGAAGGCGCCGATCTTCGCCATCTCATAGGCCGCCTCGATCCGGGTGGACCAGGTCTGCGGCACCGTCTCCGCCCGCGCCGAGCTCGCGAGGTAGCTCATGCTCCGGCTGGTATCGGCCTCCATCCTGGTATGGCTGCCGGCGAAGCCCAGGAAGAGCGGTCCGAACCAGTGGGAGCCGAAGAGGCCGCCCTGGATCACCTCGCCGCTCGCGCGGCCGAGCCCGCCATCCAGCGTCGCCTCCCCCTGCCCGCCGGCGAAGGCGAAGCCCAGCGTGGTGCCGGCGCCGAGCCGCATGTCGGTGCCGACGGCGCTGCCGGCATTGCGCGTCTGGCGGGTGGTGGAGCCGACGCCCCCCTCCCCGGCATTCCGCGCATAGCCGCCGATGGCGGCGACCCAGACGGAATAGGGCTGGTCGGAGGACCATTGGCCCAGCCGCAGCCGCGCGCCATCCAGCATGGAGGCCAGGAACTGGCCCGCCGCCTGCTGGCTGATGGCGGTGGGGGCGGTGCCGACCTCTCCGGTCAGCTGCCGGGCGGCGGCGCGGCTTTCACCGGCGGGGGCGTTCAGCACGCCGAAGAAGGGGCTGGCATCGCCCGGCCGTGCATCCAGCGCGGCGACGACGTTGGTCACGTTCTCCGAGGTATCGGGCGCGAGGGAGGGCGTCAGCGCCTGGGATTGCAGCACCAGCGTCACGCCGCTGCCGGTCAGCGTCACCTCCGGGTTCACACCCGGGCCGAAGCTGCCCGCGGTGGTCACGGCATCGAAGGCGCCGGTGCGCCCGCCGGCGGCATTCACCAGCACGAAGGGCGTGTTGAAGGTGAAGCTGGTGCCGATCGGCACCAGCTGCAGCGTGCCCGCCAGCGCCGCGGTGCCGGAGACGTTGATGCGGTCTGCCGCCGCGCCCTGCACCTCCATCACGGTGACGGAGCCGGATTGCAGCACGAGGTTGCCGGCAACGTTCAGCGTGCCGATGGAATTGCCCGGCGCGATGCGGCCCGCGACGGTGGTCGGGCCCACCGTGCCGTTGCCGCCCAGCAGGCCGCCCGCCTCCACCGTGACCGGGGAGGCGATGCTGCCATTCACGACCAGCGTGCCGCTGCGCACCGTCGTCGCGCCGGTATAGGTGCTGGCGCCGGAAAGGGTCAGGCTTGCGCCATTGTCGATCAGCAGCCGCCCGCCCGTCCCGGGCTCCGCGCCGCCATCGGTGATGGCGCCGGCGAAGGTGCCGGCCCCGCCCGTGACGGTCAGCAGGTTGCCGCCGAGCCGCACCGTCCCGGCGCCGGACAGCCCGGCGATGCTGGTGCCTGGCAGGGTGGCGCCGGAGATGTCGAAGGTGCCGCCCGCGCCCACCGTCACCGCGCTGCCCGCCAGCGATCCGCCGAGGTCGAGCAGCAGCGATCCGCCCTCGATCACCGTCGGGCCGGTGAAGCTGTGCGCGGCCGTCAGCAGCAGCGCGCCGCCCCCCTGCTTCAGCAGCCCGCCAGCCCCGCTGATGGTGCCGCCATAGCTCACCGTGTCCGACCGGTTGAAGCCGAGCGTGGTGCCCGCCGCCAGCGCCACATTGCCCGCGATGCTGCCGGTGGTGCCGCCATTGCCGACCGTGAGCGACCCGCCCTGGAGCGTGATGGCGCCCGACAGGCTGCTGGTGCCGGTCAGCACCCGCGCCTCGCTGCCCGCGAAGGTCAGGCTGCCGGGGCCGGTGATGTCGACCGGCAGCGCGCCGCCGGCGACGTTCAGGATGGTCAGCGTGCCCGGCCCGAAGGTCTCGATGGTGCCGCCGGTGGCGGAGAGCGTGCCGAGGGTGAAGGCCGCCATCGGCGCCGCGGTGCCGCCCATGCGCAGGGCACTGCCCGCCACCAGGTTGACCCGCGCGCCGTCGCCGGTGGCGTTGTCGAAGACCTGCACGGCGCTGCCGCCGCCACCCAGCGTGATGGTCGCGGTGCCGAGCGACCCGTTCGACGCCACGCGCAGCAGCCCGCCCGCCGCCATGCCGATGGTGGCGTTGCCCAGCGTCGCGGTGCCGGCCGGGCCCGTGACGTTGACGTCGATCGACGTGGCGTTGGTCACCGTCGCGCTGCCCAGCGTCGACGCGCCCAGCAGCGCGATCGGCACCCCATCGATGCTGGCGGTCCCGGCGGTGGCGGTGCCCGAGAGTTGCAGCAGCGTCGGCCCCGCCGTGCCGCCGCTGACCAGGGCATTACCCAGGCTGGCACCGTTCTGCAGCAGCACGCGCACCGGGCCACTCGGGTTGACCGGACTCAGCAGCAGGCTGGGCGCGAAGTCGGAGGCATTGGCGATGCCGGCACCCGACAGGGTCAGCGCGACATCATTGCCGAAGCCGCCATTGAGCTGGATGGAATAGGCCGGGGCGCCGGCTTCGAAGGACAGGCTGCCGAAGCCGAGCGACCGGTCCATGGACAGGGCCGTCTCCGGCGCCGTGCCGAAGCTGGCGGTGCCGGTCGGCACCGAATCCGGCGTCCAGTTGGAGCCGGAGCCGAGGTCGTTGTTCAACCCGCCATTCCAGGTCCCGTCCTGGGCCATGGCTTCCGTCGAGACGATGGCCAGGCACCCCAGCAGGGGCGCGACGCCGCCAGCCATCCGACGCCCCGCCATGACCCGCTTCCCCCGAGATGCCCGCGTGAAGGTATATAAAGTATTGCAACCCGGGGTAGCTTAGGCACAGCAGGCGTCGAAGGTTAACCAGATTCGGCAGGCCGTCAGCAGGCTTCCGCGCGGAAGACACGGCTCGGCGTCACGAATTCCTCCTGCGCCGCTACCGTCAGGATCTCCCGCGACCCGGCCTCCGCCGTCCGCCGCAGCAGCCCGTAGATGGAGGACGCGGCGGCGGAAAGCGCGACCGAGGCCTGCCCCCAGCGCAGGCGGTGGAACAGGAACAGCGCCGCGATGGCATCGCCCGCGCCGTTGACGTTCACGGGCAGCAGCGGCGTGCGGACGCGCCAGAAATGGCCGCCATCCGCCGCCAGCAGGTCCATCGCGTCGGCGGGCGTATCCTCCACCCGCAGGCTGGTCACCAGCACGCAGCGAGGCCCCTTGGCCTGCAAGGCTGCCACGGCCCGCTTCGCGTCATCCAGCGTCGTCACCGGGGCGCCCGCCATCCATTCCAGCTCGAACTGGTTGGGGGTGATGATGTCGGCGGCGGGGATGGCGCGGTCGCGCATGAATTCGGGAATGCCGGGGCGGACGAAGATGCCCCGGCCGACATCGCCGATCACCGGGTCGCAGCAATACATCGCATCCGGATTCGCGGCCTTCACCCGGGCGGCGGCGTTCAGGATCGCCTCCCCGATCTCGGCCGCGCCCATGTAGCCGGACAGCACGGCGTCGCAGCGCGGCAGGGCGCCGCGTTCCGCGATGCCCTCCACCAGCTCCTGGATCAGCTCCGCCCCGAAGACGCTGCCGCGCCAGGCGCCATAGCCCGTGTGGTTGGAGAACTGGACCGTGTTCACCGCCCAGACCTCCGCCCCCAGCCTTTGCAGCGGGAAGACGGCGGAGGCATTGCCGACATGCCCATAGGCCACCCAGGACTGGATGGAGAGGATGTTGAGCGGCCGTCCGGAATCGGAGGGTGACGTGGCCTGGTTCATGCGCGTCGTCCTGCTTGCCCGCCCCGCTATGGCGCCGGCCGGCGGCGGGGATCAACCCCGGCGCGCGACCGCAGCGCAAGGTTGCGTCTGGGCGGCGCCTCGCCTATAGCGCGCCTTCCCTGTGCCTGCCGGTCACCGTCGGCGGGACCTTCTGTATGAGCGGCGGACCGATGAAGCCCGACATCCATCCCGAGTACCACACCATCAACGTCATCATGACGGATGGCACGACCTTCACCACCCGGTCCTGCTACGGGAAGGAAGGGGACACGATGCGCCTCGACATCGACCCGAAGTCCCACCCGGCCTGGACCGGCCAGCAGCGCGTGATGGACACGGGCGGCCAGATCGCCAAGTTCAACAAGAAGTTCGCCGGCATCGGCGTCCGCAAGGCCGGCTGAGCATCCTGCGGCGGGGCGACCCGCCACGGATCACGGGCAAGACGAAGCGCGCCGCCGGGCCACCGGGGCGCGCTTTTTCGCGTTTGCATCCCTCTTGAACGGCCCTCCGCCGTTGCTTAACTCCTGCGCTGCCGGCGGTGCCCGATCGGGGCCGACGGCGCGGACCAGGGGTCCAGGTCGCCCGATTTCGGGGACCGTCACAGCCCCTCGGATTCGCCGTGCAACGACCTTGCTCCCGCAGGAGGTCCGACAATGAACACGCTCGACTTCGCCCCGCTCTTCCGCTCCGCCATCGGCTTCGACCGCATGGCCCGTCTGGCGGAAACCGCCCGCGCCGCGGCGGAGGGGTCCAGCTACCCCCCCTACAACATCGAGAAGACCGGCGACGACAGCTACGTGCTGACCATGGCCGTGGCCGGCTTCGGGCCGGACGACATCGATGTCGTGGCGCATGAGAACACGCTGACCGTGTCCGGCAAGGCGCTCCAGGCGCCGCAGGACAATGGCCGCGTGCTGTATCGCGGCATCGCCGGCCGCGCCTTCGAACGCCGCTTCGTGCTGGCCGACCACATCGTCGTGGAAGGCGCCGACCTGCAGCACGGCCTGCTGCATGTCGCCCTGAAGCGCCAGGTGCCGGAAGCGCTGAAGCCGCGGAAGATCGCCATCCAGGCCGGCGCGCCCCGCGCCATCCAGAACGAGGGCCAGGCGGTCCAGCAGGCCGCCTGATGAACGGGCCGGCGGGGCAACCCGCCGGTCCTTTTCTATGGGGTCGGCCCCAGCTTGAAGAAGGCCGCCGCGGCCGCCTTCGTCGCCTCCCGCTTGCCGATCTCCCGCTCCGCGCGGGCCATCTCCTCCCGCAGCTCGGCGATGTAGGCGCGCAGTTCCTCGACACCCCAGCTGTCGATCACCGGCGGCCTGAACCTGTTCTGGGGCCGCGGCCCCTCCTCCTCCATCATTGGCACCCCTTCTTGCCTCGGGCTTTGACCGGACCCGCCCCCCTCTCTATATCCGATCTTGACGAGGCGCGGGCGCCCCGGCGCGCCGTTCCGCGTGCCTGCGCGGCGGCCCGACCACCAAAGGGTAGAACATGAAGACGCCCCTGATGCCGAAGGCCACCGCGGTGTGGCTGATCGAGAAGACGTCGCTCTCCTTCGAGCAGATCGCCGATTTCGTCGGCATGCATCCGCTCGAGGTCCAGGCCATCGCCGATGGCGAGGTTGCGCAGGGAATCGTCGGCTACGATCCCGTGGCGAATGACCAGCTGACGCGGGAGGAGATCGCCCGCTGCGAGGCCTCGCCGGGCGCGCGGCTGCAGCTGACGGAACGGTCGATGCCGCTGCCGAAGCAGCGCGGCAAGGGCGCGCGCTACATCCCCGTGGCCAAGCGCACCGAGCGCCCCGATGCCATCGCCTGGCTGCTGCGCAACTATCCGCAGCTGTCGGACCCGCAGATCGTCAAGCTCCTGGCCACGACCAAGGAGACGATCGCGAAGGTGCGGGACAAGACGCATCCCAACACGCCGAACATCAAGCCGCGGGATCCCGTGACGCTTGGCCTCTGCACCCAGACCGCGCTGAATGAGGCGGTGGGCATCGCCATGGAACGCCATGGCGGCGGGCCGATCCCCCCGCCCCTGCCGATGGACGACCAGGCGGCGTGAGGTGAAACCCCTCCCCCGCTCTGGCGGGGGAGGGCAACGCACCGATTAAGCCCGTCAGGCTCAGTGCAGGCGCGTTCGCAGCTTCTCCATCTCCTCCTTCAACCGAAGCTTCTCCCGCTTCAGCCGGACGAGCTCGAGGTCATTGGGCCTGGGGCGGCCTCCCTCCTCGGCGATCCGTGCTTCCAGCGTCGCGTGCCGCTCCTCGAGGGATCGGATGCGTGCTGCTTCAGCCATGCGCAAGGTTCCTTGTCCGTTGCCATGCGGGGCAAAGGCAGGACGATCCGCGCCACGGACGGCGCCACGATCCCATGCAACAGACCCAGGAACGCGGCACCAAGGCACCGGGGGCGCGCATCCGTCCCTTCTGCGCCCGCGCCTCTCATGTTATGCCGGCCCCTGGCAGGGTCCAGCACTATGTTTGCAACCCGCCGGGTCGTGAGCGACGATATTTCGAGGGGCGTTAACCCTTGATCAACCGTTGTTTCGGGGCCCGAGTCTCCCTCTCCCACCGACACAACCTTCCACCGATACGAAGGGGGCGCATGCAGGCCGACCGCGACAGCCTTCTCCGACGCCTGCATGAGCTGCGGAGCGAGCACCGGGACCTCGACACCGTCATCGCCCGGCTGAGCGAGGCCGGCACCGACGCCCTGCAGCTCCAGCGCCTCAAGAAGCGCAAGCTGAAGCTGAAGGACGAGATCGCCTGGCTCGAAGGCCGCCTCGTCCCCGACATCATCGCCTGAGGGCCTGCCATGACCGAAGCGAGTGCCGCCGGGGCCCTGCCCCGCGTCGGCGTCATCATGGGCTCGACCTCCGACTGGGAGACGATGCGCCACGCGGCGGAGGTGCTGGCCGCGCTCGACGTGCCGCATGAGACGCGGGTCGTCTCCGCCCATCGCACGCCGGACCGCATGGTCGCCTATGCCAAGGAAGCGGCGGGGCGCGGCATCAAGGTGATCATCGCCGGCGCCGGCGGCGCGGCCCATCTGCCGGGCATGGTCGCTGCCTTCACCACCCTGCCGGTGCTGGGCGTGCCGGTCGAAAGCCATGCGCTCAAGGGCATGGACAGCCTGATGTCCATCGTCCAGATGCCCGGCGGCATCCCGGTCGGCACGCTGGCCATCGGCAAGGCCGGCGCCCTGAATGCCGGCCTGCTGGCCGCCGCCATCCTCGGCATCGAGGACCCGGCGCTTGCCGCCCGCCTCGCCGCCTGGCGCGCCGCGCGGACCGAGGCTGTGCCGGACAGCCCGGCATGAGCGGGCCGCTTCCCCCCGGCTCCACCATCGGCATCCTGGGTGGCGGGCAGCTCGGCCGCATGTCGGCGCTGGCCGCCGCGGCGCTCGGCTACCGCGTGCATGTCTTCGCGCCGGAGGATGACAGCCCGGGGATGCAGGTGGCGGCCGCCCGCACCGTCGCGCCTTACGGCGACACCGCCGCGCTGGCCGCCTTCGCCGCCGCCGTCGATGTTGTGACCTTCGAGTTCGAGAACGTCCCCGCCGCGACGCTCGACGCCCTGGCGCCCCTCGTGCCCTGCCGCCCGGGGGTGGAGGCGCTGCGCATCGGCCAGGACCGCGTGGCGGAGAAGCGCTTCTTCGAGCGCGCCGGCATCCCGGTCGGCCCCTGGCGGGAGATCACCAGCCGCGAGGGCCTGCACGCCGCCATCGCCGAGCTCGGCCTGCCCGCGGTGCTGAAGACGACGCGGCTCGGCTATGACGGTCGCGGCCAGGCGGTGCTGCGCGCGCCCGGCGATGCCGATGCGGCCTTCGACCGCCTCGCGCCGCACCCCCTCATCCTCGAAGCCTTCATCCCCTTCGCGAAGGAGGTCTCCGCCATCGCGGCGCGCGGCGCCGATGGGAAGGTGGTGACCTTCGACGCGGTGGAGAACCGGCACGCCCACCACATCCTCGACCTGTCCTTCGCGCCCGCGCTGGTGCCGGACGCCGTGGCCGCCGCCGCCCGCGCCCATGTCGCCGCGGTGGCGACGGCGCTCGACCTGGTCGGCATCCTGGCGCTGGAGATGTTCCTCCAGTCGGATGGCACGCTGCTGGCGAATGAGATGGCGCCGCGGCCGCACAATTCCGGGCACTGGACGATGGATGCCTGCGCCCATGGGCAGTTCGAGCTGCATATGCGCGCCGTGGCCGGCCTTCCCCTGCCCGATCCGGGACGTCACCACGACGCGGTGATGAAGAACCTGGTCGGCCCCGAGTCGTTCGCCGCCTGGCCCGATCTGGCCGCGAGGCCGGATGTCGCGCTGCATCTCTATGGCAAGGCGGAGGCCCGTCCAGGCCGGAAGCTTGGCCATGCCAACCGGTTGCTGCCGCTCGGCACCCTCGCGGAGGCCCCGAATCCCGCCGATCTCTCGCCGCTGTGACCCAAGAGCCATGGGTTGCTGTGGCCCGCCAGCAACACATCGCTGATTGTGCTGCAACTGCGCTGACATCGCCGTTCGCGCAATGTTAGTTTGGTTCCCATGCAGCCGCCTTGGACGGGGGCATCGGCAGTCACACGTCGATGAGGTGGTCCGGACGGGTGCGACGCACCTGTTGATCAAGGAGATTGATCGAATGACGTTCCGGAAGGCCCTCCTGGCCGCCACCATGCTGGCGCTGCCGCTGGCCGCGCAGGCCCAGCCCGTGACGGGCTTCTACATCGGCGCCGGCGCGGGCGTGAACCTGCTCCAGGAATCCGACATCAGCCTGGCCGGCCCCGCAGTCGCTGGCCTGACCGGCCCGCAGCGCAGCGGCTCCGTCGAGTTCAATTACGGCTATGTCGGCGTCCTCAGCCTCGGCTACGGCTACGGCAACGGCCTGCGCGCGGAACTCGAAGGCAGCTTCCGCGAGAACGAGGTGGACGGCGCCAGCGGCTTCCAGGCGTTCTCGCGCCCGCTCCGCACCGATGGCAAGGTCCGCTCCTACGGCGTGATGGCCAACGCCTTCTATGACTTCGACCTGGGCGCCGGTTCCTTCTTCCACCCCTATATCGGCGCGGGCCTCGGCTACCAGATCCATGAATACTCGGGCGTGCGCGTCCGCGGTGGCACGGGCAGCCTCACCCTCGATGGCGACCAGGGCCGCTTCGCCTATCAGGCGATCGTCGGCGCCGCCTTCCCGATCAACCCGAACCTCTCCGTGACGGCGGAATATCGCTTCATGGGCTCGCAGCCGGTGGAGTTCGACATCCGCAACGGCAATGGCGCGCGCGGCACGGCCGAGGCTGACAATCTCAACCACAGCCTGCTGATCGGCCTGCGCTACGCCTTCGGCGCCGCCCCGGCCCCGGCCCCGGTCGTCGCCCCGACGCCGGCCGCCGCGCCGGCCCCGGCCCGCACCTTCCTGGTGTTCTTCGACTTCGACCGCGCCGACCTGACGGACCGCGCCCGCCAGATCATCGGCGAGGCCGCGACCAACAGCCGCACCGGCACGACGCGCATCGAGGTCTCCGGCCACGCCGACCGTTCCGGCACGCCGCAGTACAACCAGCGCCTGTCCGAGCGCCGCGCCCAGGCCGTGGCCGCGGAACTCGAGCGCCGTGGCGTGGCCCGCTCCGCCATGTCCATCCAGGCCTTCGGCGAGAGCCGCCCGCTCGTCCCCACGGCGGACGGCGTGCGCGAGCCGCAGAACCGCCGCGTCGAGATCGTCCTGCGCTGATCAGCGCCGGACCTTCTTCGGCCCGACACGGAAGGGGGGTGCCGCAGGGCGCCCCCCTTTTTCGTTGGGCGCGAGCCTGCCAAGACATCACCCGGAGGAACCCCCATGATCCTGATCGGCCGCAACCTCTCCCCCTTCGTCCGGCGCGTCGGCGCCAGCCTGGCGGTGCTCGGCATCCCCTATGAGCAGCGCCACTACGGCACGGTGGACCAGCGGGCGGAGATCCTCTCCCTCAACCCCCTCGGCCGCGTCCCCGCTCTGGTGATGGATGATGGGGAGGTGCTGGTGGACAGCGTCGCCATCCTGGACGCGATCGACGACCTGGTCGGCCCCGACCGCGCCCTGGTGCCGGCCACCGGCGCGCCCCGCCGCGCGGCGATGCGCGCCCTCGCCCTGGCGGTCGGCGCGACCGAGAAGCTCGTCGCCGCCTACCAGGAGACGAAGCGCCGTCCGGCCGAGCTGGTCTGGGCGGAGGCAGCCGGCAAGCTGCTGGACCAGGCCGCGGGCGGCTTCGCGGCGCTCGACATGATGGCCGGCGAGGCCTGGCTCTGCGGCGACCGCATGACGCAGGCGGACATCACCGTCACCTGCGCGCTCGATTTCGCCGACGCCGTGCTGCCGGACTTCGCCGCGGGTCGATTCCCGGCCCTCTCGGCGCTGCGGGACCGCGCAAACGCCATCCCCGCCATCGGGGATACGCGGTGGAAAGGGTAAGCCATTCTGCCATTGCCCAAACAGGGGGCAGCGCCCTTCTTCGAAGCGCACCCTCTGTGCAAGAACCGCGCATCTGCCGAAAAACGCCGCAAGACTGATGTTGCGGCGCAGCATATTCGCTCCTAATTAAGGCGCGGAGGTTACGTGCAAGACCGGCCCACCACCCCGGTGAAGGAAACCGCACGTGAGCACCTCCCCGCTCCTGAGCAGAAGGCTCGTCCTGGGCAGCGCCCTCGCCGCCCCCCTCATCCTGCGCACCGGCAGCGCCCGGGCGCAGGAACCCGTCGATGTCGAGCTCGTCCTCGCCGTCGATGTCAGCCGATCGGTCGATGAGATCGAGCAGGAACTCCAGTTCAACGGCTACGCCGCCGCCTTCCGCGACCCCAAGCTGCTGGAAGGCATCGCCGGCGGGCCGCTCGGCCAGATCGCCGTGACCATGTTCACCTGGTCCGACTGGCACATCCAGGAAATGATGGTCCCCTGGATGAAGATCGACGGCCCCGCCGCCGGCGAACGCTTCGCCGCCGCCGTGGACGCCGCGCCCCGCCGCACCTGGCTCTACACCTCCATCTCCGGCGCCATGGACTACGCGTCCAAGCTCTTTGGCCAGGGCTATGAGGGCACGCGCAAGGTCGTGGACATCTCCGGCGACGGCGTGAACAACTCCGGCCGGCCCGTGGCCGATGCCCGCGCCGAAGCGCTGGAGAAGGGCATCGTGCTGAACGGCCTCGCCGTGCTCGACCGCACGCCGACCCCCTGGGCCGCGGGGCTGCCGCCGCTCGATGACTACTACCGCACGGAAGTCATCGGCGGGCCGGGCGCCTTCCTCATGGTCGCGGAAGGGTTCGAGGCCTTCGAGACGGCGGTGAAGCGGAAGATCATCCGGGAGATTGCGAGCGTCCCGGCGCCGGGGCCGCTGGTGGAGCGAGTCTATGCGTGAAGAACGACGCACAAGTATCTGATCATAAAACAGATTAGGGGGAGCGCTGCTCCCCCTGAAACCCCCTCGCCAGGGTACGGCGGGATCCTGGACCGCGAGGAATTGTCCCTAGCGGCCGCGGCCGGTCTTGGCCTGCAGCTCGTCGATGCGCTTGGAGGCATCGGCCTTGCTCAGGCCGGAATCGAACTCCTCGCCCGCCTCCTCGCTCAGCGTCTTCAGGTAGGACGCCTGCGCGCCGGTCATCGCCTCGTCGCCCGTGGTCCAGTCCGCGGGGTCCTTGATGGTGTTGGACCCGGGGTCCGGATTGGTCTTGGGGTTGTCGTCCATCGGTTCGGGCTGCTTCGCCATGGGTGGTCCTCCGTCCTGTGTTGCCAGAACGTTCACGCCACCCGGCGGTTCCCGGCGCTACCGCTCCCAGGGCGGGACGGGTCCGAATTCGCGCGCCAGCAGCGCCACCAGCGCCCGCAGCCGCGCGGGCTGCGACCCGCCGGGGAAGACCAGCCAGATCCCCAGCGCCTCCGGCACCCCCAGGCTTTCCGGCAGCGCCACCAGTTCCCCACGGCGCAGATGCTCCCCCACATCCCAGGTGGAATGCAGCCCGATGCCGAGCCCGGCCAGGCAGGCCTCCCGCAGCGCCTCGTTGCTGTTGCTGACCATGCGGGCCGCCGGCCTCACCCGGTCCACCGGCCCGCCACCGGGCGGCACCAGCGCCCAGCCCTCCACGCCCTGCAGCAGCAGCGCATCATGGCGCGGCAGCGCGGCGCGGCTGTCCGGCACGCCCCGCCGCGCCAGGTAGGATGGCGCGGCGCAGAGCACGCGCCGGTTCGGCGCCAGCCGCCGCGCGGTCAGCGACTGGCCCTGCAGCGGCGCGATCCGCACCGCGGCATCCCGACCCGTCGCCACCAAATCCAGCACCGAATCCGTCAGCACCAGGTCCAGCGACAGCGCCGGATGCGCCGCCATCAGCCGCGCCAGCATGGGCGACAGCACCTTCCGCCCGAAGGTCGCCGGCGCCGTCAGCCGCAGCGTGCCCGCCACCGAAGCCCCCTCCCCGGCCAGCGCCGCCTCGGCTTCCGCCGCCGCGGCCAGCACGCGGTCGGCATGCGGCAGGAAGGCCTCGCCCTCCGCCGTCGGGCGCAGCCGCCGCGTGGTCCGCGCGAACAGGCGCTGGCCGATCCGCGCCTCCAGCACCCCCAGCCGCCGGCTGGCCGCGGCCGGCGTCAGCCCCAGCGCCCGCGCGGCCTCGGACAGGCTGCCCGTCCCGGCCACGCGCTGCACCAGGCGAAGGTCATCGAGGTCGAAGGGCGCATTCGTGATCATCGGTTGAAAGTGTTTGCCGCGGAGCCGCCATTTTCAACCGCCGCGCCACACCGCATCTAGCGGCGAACCCCAACGCCGGAGCACCCCATGAAGGCCATCGCCCTCACCGCCCCCCACACCCTCTCCGACATCACCCTGCCCGACCCGCCCGCGCCCACCTGCCGGGACCTTCTGGTCGAGATCCGCGCCGTCTCCGTGAACCCGGTGGACGCCAAGGTCCGCGGCCGCACGGCGCCCGACGCCATGCCCCGCATCCTCGGCTACGACGCCGCCGGCATCGTCCGCGCCGTGGGGCCGGATGCCACGCTCTTCCGCCCCGGCGACGCCGTCTTCTACGCCGGCGACATCACCCGCCCCGGCACCAATGCCGAACTCCACCTCGTGGATGAACGCATCGTCGGCCCCAAGCCCGGCAACCTCTCCTTCGCCGAGGCCGCCGCCATCCCGCTGACCGCCATCACGGCCTGGGAGGCACTGTTCGACCGCCTCCGCCTGCCCCGCAGCCGCACCCCGGCCGGGGAGGCCGTGCTGATCATCGGCGGCGCCGGCGGCGTCGGCTCCATCGCGGTCCAGCTGGCCCGGCAGCTCACCGGGTTCACCGTCATTGCCACCGCCAGCCGGCCGGAAACCCAGGACTGGGCGCGCCAGATGGGCGCGCACCATGTGGTGGACCACGCCGGCGACCTGGCGGCGCAGGTGGAGGCGATCGGCCTGCCCGTCCGCGCCATCTTCGCCACCACCCAGACCGAGGCGCATTGGGACGCCATGTGCCGCCTCATCGCGCCCCAAGGCGCCGTCTGCCTGATCGACGACCCGAAGTCGCCGCCGGACGTCCGGATGCTGAAGATGAAGTCGGCCTCGCTGCATTGGGAATTCATGTTCGCCCGGCCCATGCACAAGACGGCGGACATGGAGGAACAGCACCGGCTGCTGGCGGAAGTGAGCCGGATGCTGGAGGCCGGCGCGCTGCGGACGACCATCGCGGAAACGCCGAAGCCGCTGACGGCCGCGACGCTGTGGGAGGCGCACCAGGCGATCGAGACCGGGGCGACGCGGGGGAAGATCGTGCTGGAAATGCTGTAATAACAGATCACTACAGCCCGAAGCTTATACGGGGAGGGCGCTGCCCTCCCCGTACCCCTCCCGCCAGGGTCGAAGGCGACCCTGGACCGCCAGGGATTGGACGCCGCATTCCAGAACGTGTAGTCTAATTGGCATGGTCAGGACGGCGCGGTTCACCGAGGACGACTTCATCGAGGCGGCGATGAGCCTGGTCGCGGAAGGCGGGCCGACGGCCGCGACCATGCAGGCCATCGCGCGGCGCACCGGCGCGCCCACCGGATCCATCTACCACCGCTTCGACAGCCGCTCCGCCATCCTCGGCGCCGCCTGGAACAGCGCCTATGCCAGCTTCACCGGCGCGCTGGCACCCCTGCTCCACCAGCGCCAGGCGCGGGAGGCCGCGTTGGCCATCCTGCCCTGGGCCGAGGCCAACCCCCGCCGCGCCGCCTTCCTGCTGCTGCACGACCCGGTCTCGCTCTTCGAGGATTCGCCCCCGCCCCCCACCCAGCGCCAGGCGCTCGACCGACTCGAGACAGCCTTCGACGCCGCCTTCCGCGCCTGCATCGCGCCCGCGACCGATGACGAAACCCTCGCCCGCGCCCGCTTCCTCATCTTCGATGGCCCCATCGCCATCCTGCGCCCCTCCCTCTCCCGCGCCCTGCCGCCCCCGCCCCACGCCGCGCGCCTGATCGCAGACCTCCATGCCGGCATGCCGGTCGCCGCCTGAGGACCCCATGCCCGACATCGCCGAAGCCCGCCGCATCACCCGCCACAGGCCCGAGGATTTCGAGGCCATGCGAACCGCCGGTCGCCTGGTGGCGCAGGCGCTCGACATGATCACCGCCCATGTCCGACCAGGCGTCACCACCGCGGCGCTGGACCGGCTCTGCCACGATTTCGTCCGCGACTACGGCGCCATCCCGGCCTCGCTGGGCTACCAGGGCTACCAGCACGCCACCTGCATCTCCCCCAACCACGTCGTCTGCCACGGCATCCCCGGCGATCGCCGCCTGGCGGAGGGCGACATCGTCAACATCGACCTGGCCGTCATCGTGAATGGCTGGCATGGCGACAGCAGCCGCATGTATCCGGTGGGCCCGGTCGGCACCCTCGCCCAGCGGCTGATGGACGTGACGCATGAGGCGATGATCCGCGGAATCGCGGCCATCCGCCCCGGCGCCACGGTCGGCGATATCGGCCACGCCATGCAGCGCCATGTGGAGGCCGAGCGCTTCAGCGTGGTGCGGGAATTCTGCGGCCACGGCCTCGGCCGCACCTACCACGCCGCCCCGGATGTCCCGAACTACGGAAGGCCCGGCGAGGGCGCGGTGCTCCGCCCCGGCATGTTCCTCACCGTGGAGCCGATGGTGAATGCGGGCCGCCCCGCGGTGAAGGTGCTGGGCGATGGCTGGACCGCCGTGACGCGGGACCGCAGCCTCTCCGCCCAGTTCGAGCACAGCGTCGGCGTCACGGAGACCGGCGTCGAGATCTTCACCCTCTCCCCGGCCGGCTACACCAGGCCGCCCTACGGCTAGTAGAGGCTGGTCGAGAGCCGCACCGGCGCCTCGGCGTCATAGGCCTTGCCATCCACCGCGCCGCCCGTCGCGGATTGCAGCAGGTCCCCCGCCGTCGGCAGCGTCGCCGGCCGCTTCGCCTCCCCCCACAGCTTCGACCGCAGCAGGGCCCGGGCGCACTGGAAGAAGACTTCCTCGACGCGGATGCGCAGCACCGTCGCCGGTTCCTTGCCCTGATGCGCCAGCCGCGCCCGCAGCGCCGGATCCGTGCTGATCACCGCCTTGCCGCCGACGCGCAGCGTCTCCCCGGACCCCGGCACCAGGAACAGCAGCGCCACGTTGGGGTCGCTGACGATGTCGCGCAGCGCGTCGAGGCGGTTGTTGCCGCGGCGGTCGGGCAGGACGAGTTCGGTCGGCGACAGCACCTGCACGAAGCCCGGCCCGTCGCCCCGCGGCGTGCCATGGACGCGGCCATCGGCGTTGCGGGTGGAGAGGATGCAGAAGGGGCTGCCCGCGATGAAGGCGGCGCTCGGCGCATCCAGGTCGCGCCGGACCTTCACCACCGAATTGTGGTTCGGCGGGCCATAGAGCGCTTCCAGCGCCTCCAGGCTCGTGACGGCGTGCGGGTCGGTCAGGGGCGCTTCGGGCATGAGCGCCATCCTGCCCGCGCCGCGCCGCTCAGTCGAGATTGGCGACGTAGCGATGCTGCGCGGTGTCCAGCAGCGTCACGCGCCGCTCCACCGGGCGGTCCTGCAAATCGAAGGCGATGCGCGCCACCTCCAGCAGCGGTGCGCCTTCGCGCAGCCCCAGCAGCGCCGCGTCCTCGGCCGGCGCGGCGATCGCCGCCAGCCGCTCCTCCGCCCGCGCGATCGTCACGCCATGGTCGCGCTGGTAGAGGACGTAGAGCTCATCCGTCATCTCCCGCCCCACCGGCAGGGCGAAGCCCGGAAAGCGCGCCTCGGGCAGCCAGATGCGCTCCAGGATGCAGGCCGCGCCGCCGATCAGCCGCGCACGCTTCACGCGATGCAGAGCCGCGCCCGCTTCCAGCCCGAGCGGCGCCGCTTCCGCCGCGCTGGAAGCGAGCGTCGCGCAATCCAGCACATGGCTGGTCGGTGCGCGGCGCTGCCCGTCCAGCGCGGTGATCCGGAAGAAGTGGAACAGCGCGCGTTCGGAGGTATGCGCCGCGACGAAGGTGCCCCTGCCCTGCCGCCGCTCGATCAACCGCCGCCGCTCCAGCCCGCCCAGCGCCTTCCGCACCGTGCCGGGCGAGACGCCGAGTTCGGCGGCCAGGTCGGGCTCCGGCGGGATCATGCTGCCCGGCGCCCAGACCCCGTCGGCGATCCGCCGCGTCAGGATCGCTTCCGTCTGCGCGTAGAGCGGCCGGGGATCGGGGCGGAGCGCGTTCATCGCTTCAGCGTCGGCGCCGGCTGGCCCTCGATCACCACATTCACCACGGCCGGCTTGCCGGAGGCGATGGCCCGGTCGATGGCCGGTCCGATCTCCGCGGCGTCGGTCACCTGTTCCCCATGCCCGCCGAGCGCCACCGCCACCAGGTCGTAGCGCGTGCCCGGCGCCAGCTCGCAGCCATGGGCACGGTTGGCGCCGTAGTCGCGGATCTGGATCTGGTGTTCCGCATTCCATCGGCTGTCATTGCCGACCACGGCGACGAAGGGCAGGCCGTGCCGGGCGGCGGTGTCGATCTCCGCCATGTGGAAGCCGAAGGACCCGTCGCCCATCACCGCGATGACGGGGGCGTTGCGCGCGGCGCGGGCGCCGATCCCGAACGGGATGCCCACGCCGATGGCCCCGGCCACGCCGTTCACGGCGCGGGTCTCGGCCTTCACCATGGCCATGGCCCATTGCCCGATCTCACCGCCGTCGCAGATGAAGGTCGCGCCGTGCCGGGCCACGGCCGCGTTCACGGCGGCGCAGAGGGTGGCGGAGCGGATCGCCCCCGGCGCCTGCGGCGTGGCCCATTCCGCCGGGCGCCAGCCGATCGCCTCCCGCACCGTCGCCGCCCATTCCGCATGGCCGGGCGTCACGGCCGCCGTCAGCGCGGTGATCGCGCTGGTCGGGTCCGCGAGCGCCGCCAGCGTGATCCGATCCCCCAGCAGCCCCTGCGCCCGGGCGAGCAGCGCGCCCTCCGGCTCCAGCAGGATGAAGCGGCAATCCGCCGGCATCGGCTTGCCGAAGCCCAGCGTGAAGTCGAGCGCCTTGCCGATCAGCACCACCAGGTCGGCCTGGCCCAGCACCTCCCGCAGCAGCCCCAGCGTCGGGTCCGCCAGCCCGCGGGGTGACTGCATCGGCAGCACCGGCAGGCCGGACGCCGCTTCCAGCCCCCGTTGCAGCGCGAAGCCGGCGGGGGTGCAGAGCGCTGGCGGTGCCACCAGCACCGGGCGCTTCGCCGCCGCGATGGCCTGCGCCACCAGCCCCGCCGTGGTGGGCGAGAGCGGCATGGGGGCGAGCGCGGGCGTGGGCACGGGGGCGTCCTCCGCCTCCCCTTCCAGCACGTCAGTGGGCAGGGAGAGATGCACGGGCCCGGGCCGGCCGGACATCGCGATCGACACGGCCTTCGCCACATCCGCCGCCATGCCCGCCGGCGTCTGCGCCGCCCAGGCCGCCTTGGCCGCCGGCGCCGCCATCGCGACCTGGTCCAGTTCCTGGAAGGCGCCGAGGCCGATCTGGTTCAGCGGCGCATGGCCGGACAGCAGCAGCACCGGCACCTCCCCCTGCCAGGCCGTGCAGAGCGCGGCGGCCGCATTGGCATGGCCCTGCCCACCCGTGACCAGCGCGACGCCCACCTGGCCCGAGAGCCGCGCCCAGGCATCGGCCATGTGCACCGCGGCGGCCTCGTGGCGGGTGTGCACGATCTCGATCCCCGACCCCACCAGCGCGTCATAGACCGGCATGATGTGGTTGCCGGAGAGGGAGAAGATCCGCGTCACCCCCGCCGCCTGCAGGCCCTTCACCAGGATGTCGGCGCCGCGCTGTTTCATGGGGGTATCTGCTCCGGAACTGGGTCTTGTGTCTGATACAAGACCATGCAAGCCTCTGATAGCGCAAGGGGAGGATCGGCATGGGCGAGGCAACCGCCATGCTTCGCGTGAAGGTCTGGCGGGGTAACGCCGAGGGCGGCGCCATGGCCGACTACGCCGTGCCCGCCCGCGCCAACCAGACCGTGCTGGACGTGGTCACCCACATCCAGCGGGAGGTCGATCCCACCCTCGCCTACCGCTTCGCCTGCCGCGTCGGCATGTGCGGGTCCTGCGCCATGGTGGTGAATGGCCGCCCCCGCTGGACCTGCCGCACCCATGTCAGCCGCGTGGCGCAGGATGGCGCGCTGGAACTGCGGCCCCTGTCGAACCTGCCGGTCATCCGCGACCTGGCGACGGACATGGCGCCCTTCTTCGACAAATGGGCGAAGGCGCGCGGCACCTTCCAGCCGAAGGATGCCCCCGATGGCTCGGTGCCCGACGACTTCGCCGTGGTGCCCCCCGCGACGAAGCAGCGCCAGCAGGCGGACGCCGGCATCGAGTGCATCGGCTGCGGCGTCTGCTACAGCGGCTGCGACATCGTGGCCTGGAACCCGGACTATCTCGGCCCCGCCGCGCTGAACCGGGCCTGGACGCTCGTGAATGACGTCCGCGATGGCGCGCGCAAGGATCGCCTGGCCGCGGTGGCGGGCGATGCGGGCTGCCATGCCTGCCATTCGACGCAATCCTGCACCGCGCATTGCCCGAAGGGCATCGACCCCTCCGGCGCCATCGCGGGGCTGAAGCGCAGCCTGTTCTGGCCCGGCTTCAAAGGGGGGGTGCGATGAACGGCGTGCAGCTCTGGGCCGTGCAGCGCGCCACGGCCATGGTCCTGGCGCTGGCCGTGGTGGTCCACCTGGTCACCATCCTGGTCGCGGTTCGCGGCGGGCTCTCCGCCGCCGAGATCATCGGCCGCACCCGCGGCAATTGGGCCTGGCTCGGCTTCTACAGCGTCTTCGCCCTCGCCGCCGGGCTGCATGGCGCGATCGGGCTCCGCGCCATCGCCGCGGAATGGGCGGGCTGGCGCGGGCGGGGCTATGACCTGGCGTGGATCGGCATCGCGCTTCTCACCGCCGCCTTCGGCATCCGCGCCGCCTGGGGGCTTTACAGCGCATGAGCGACTGGCGCCGCCGTTCCCACCCCGCCTGGATCGCCTTCCTCGTCCACCGCCTCTCCGGCCTGGCGCTGGCGCTCTTCCTGCCCGTGCATTTCTGGGCGCTCGGCCAGGCCATCCAGGGCGAGGCCGCGCTGGAGGGTTTTCTCCGCTGGTCCGACAACCCGGTGCTGAAGGTCGCCGAGACGGTCCTGGTCATCCTGTTGGCCGCCCATCTGGCCGGAGGGCTGCGGGTGCTGGCGCTGGAGTTCCTGGGCTGGCGGGCGCAGCAGAAGACGATGGTCGCGGCCTCCGCCGGCGTGGCCTTCGCCGCCGGGCTGCTCTTCCTGCTGAACCTCGGCGCATGAACACCGCCATGCTGGTGATGGTCGCCGCCTGCTTCGTGGCGGCCTTCGCCTCCGGCATGGCAGGCTTCGCCTTCAACCTGATCGCGGCCGGCATCCTCTTCCACTGGCTGCCGCCGCAGCAGACGGCGCCGGTGCTGGTGCTCGGCTCCTTCCTGATCCAGCTCGGCACCATCCGCGCCGTGCTGCCGGCCATGCGCTGGGCAGTGCTGCGGCCCTATGTCATCGGCGGCGTGCTCGGCACGCCCTTCGGCGTGCTGGTGCTGAAGGTGACGAGCGCCGAGGCCATCACGGTGGGGATCGGCGCGCTGCTGGTCGTGTATGCCGGCTATACCCTGGCGCGCATCGCGCTGAAGCGCGCGCCGCATGCCTTCACCACCGGCCCCCTGCCCGATGCCGGCATCGGCTTCGCCGGCGGCGTGCTGGGCGGCATCGGCGGCTTCTCCGGCGCCCTGCCCGCCATGTGGGGCGACCTGAAGGGCCTGCGCAAGGACGAGGCGCGGGCCATCTTCCAGCCCTTCATCATCGCCATGCAGGCGCTGGCGGCCATCGGGCTTCTCGCCGGTGGCTTCTTCACCGCCGAAAGCGCCATGATGCTGCTGGCCTGCCTTCCCGCCTTGGCCGCCGGCGCCTGGCTCGGCGTCCGCGCCTATGGCCTGATCCCGGCCGAGGGTTTCCGCCTCGTGCTGCTGACGCTGCTGCTGCTCTCCGGCCTGTCGCTGGTGCTGTAAGGGAGGAAACGATGACGCTGATGACCAGGCAGGGCGTGGAGCCCTTGCGCATCGCGCCGGAGGCGATCGAGGAAGCGGCGAAGCTGCTCTACATCCGCGCGCTCAAGATTCTTCCCGACGACATCAAGGAAGGCTTCTCCCAGCTCGTCTCGACGGAGACGGACGAGACGGCCCAGTCCATCCTGGCCACGATGGTCGAGAATATCGGCGTGGCGGAGCGCACGGAGAACCTGCTCTGCCAGGACACCGGCATCCCGATCTTCAATGTCGAGATCGGCCGCAACGTCGAACTCGATGGCTGGGCCTTGAAGCAGGCGATCCGGCGGGGGACCGAGCGCGCGACGCGGGAGCACCCGCTGCGCAGCTCCGTCGTCCATCCCATCACGCGCCAGAACGAGCATACGAGCTGCGGCGCGCATGTGCCCGTCATCAACCTCGACTTCGTGGAGGAGGAGCGCGTGCTTCGGCTCGCCATGATCCCCAAGGGATCGGGCAGCGAGAACGGGTCCTTCCTGCAGATGCTGATCCCGGCCGATGGCCTGGCGGGCGTGAAGCGCTTCGTCATCGATGCCGCGATGAAGGCCGGCGGCAAGGTCTGCCCGCCGACCATCATGGGCATCGGCATCGGCGGCACCAGCGACCTCTGCATGCATCTCGCCAAGGTCGCGGCGACGCGCCCGCTCGGGTCGCGCTGCGCCGACGAACAGGGCGCGGCGCTGGAAGTGTCACTCGCCGATGCCGTCAACAGCCTTGGCATCGGCCCGCAGGGCCTCGGCGGCGACAGCACCGCCTTCGCCGTGCATGTCGAGGTCGCGGCGACGCACATCACGATGAACCCCGTCGCCGTCAACATCCAGTGCCACAGCGCGCGCCGCGCGAGCGCCACCTTCACGCCGGATGGCGTGAGCATCGGGTTCTGAGCCATGGCCCATCACACGCTGCACATGCCCTGCACCGAGGCCGACATCCGCAAGCTGCGCGTCGGCGACCACGTCACCCTGCAGGACACGCTGTTCGGCATCCGCGATGCCACGCAGATCCACATGTTCGATCATGGCCGCCGAACGCGCTTCGACCTCAACGGCCATGCCGTGATCCACACCGCCCCCAATGTCCGCAAGGTGGACAAGCGGGGCACGAATGACAGCGGCTACGAGGCCGTCTGCATCGGCACCACCACGTCGGACCGCATGGAGCGCTTCACGCGGCCGCTGATGGAGCGCGAGGGCGTGCGCATCATCATCGGCAAGGGGGGCCTGCGCGAGTCATCGCAGCAGGCCTTCGCGGAGTTGGGCGGCGTCTACCTCGCCATCATCGGCGGCACCGCGGCGCTGGAGACGACCTGGATCGAGGCGATCGAGGATGTGGACCTCGATGACCTCAACCCCGAGTCACTCTGGCGATTCCGCATCCGTGACTTCGGGCCCCTGCTGGTGGCGATGGACAGCCATGGCGGAAGCCTGTTCGCTGAGGTGCAGCGGAAGGTGCAGGACCGTCGCGCCGCCGCGCTTGCAAAACTGGGGGTAGCATGATCGCCATTGCCATCGTCGCCGTGGGTGTCCTGGTCGCCGTTCTCGTCGGCGCCTCCGACGGCCGCTCCCAGCCCCTGCCGCAGAACCCGCCGACGACGCAGGAGGCCCCCGTTCAGACTGATTGCGGATGCGGCGTGCCCTCCTCACCAAGGGGGCCACGATGACGAAGCGCGACCGCCTCCTACATCGAGAGCCCTTGCGGCTGCAACGACGGTTCGGGATCTGCCACCACAACGCCGCGGACGACCCTCATGTCAGTCCGCAGCACCGCGCGCGTCTCGCGATCGATCCAATAGGTCCAGATCGTGTGCGGCGACTGGTCCGGCAATTGCACCCTCGACCGTTCGACGACGACAGACGGACGCGGTTCACGCGAAAGCATCACGGTTTCCGCTTTGAGCACCCGCCAGCGCTCCCGCACGACCGCGAGTCGCGTACCGAAGCGCGGCGCGTCCGTGATGGTGAACTCGACGGTCTTCATGGGAGCCAGCGGCCACAAAGCGCGCAGTGCAGCGCGCATCGTCGCCTCGCCCTGCAAGGCCGGCGCGGCGTCCGGCGCGCCCAGCACGAGAAACAAGCGTTGCTCGGTCCGTGTCATGCCCCGGACCAGGCAGACCTCGGGGTCCGACGCCGGGCCTGCGTAGATCAGTGGACGGGCGTTCCAGTGCGTCACGGTTGTACCCGAAGGCGGGCAGGCGAAGGTCAGTGGCTCGAACGGGCTCGGGTCCTGGATGGCCTCGGTCATGCCCGCCGGCATGGGGTTGCAGGCCGCCAGGCCGACCGCGGCGATGGCCAGAGCGCAGTATCGTTGCAGCACAGCGAGACCCCCTGCTTCATTCGTCCCAACCGCATTCATGATACGGATTCGACTCGATCCGGCCTACAACAATTCAGGGGTGCGCTGGGTTCGATGATCGACACCCCGTGGAGGCACCGCCGATGACGACGCTCCGCCACCACACCACCGACATCCTCGTCCTCGGCTCCGGCGGCGCCGGGCTGCTCGGCGCGCTGCACGCCAAGGCCGGCGCGCCCGACCTCAAGGTCACCGTCGCGGTGAAGGGCCTTCTCGGCAAATCCGGCTGCACTCGCATGGTCCAGGGCGGCTACAACGTCGCCCTCGCCGCCGCAGACAGCGCCGAGCGCCACTTCATGGACACGCTGGATGGCGGGAAATGGCTGAACGACCAGGACCTGGCCTGGACGCTCGTCACCGTCGCGCAGCAGCGGATCCGGGAACTCGAGAACCGCTGGGGCTGCTTCTTCGACCGCAACCCCGATGGCACGATCCACCAGAAGGCCTTCGCCGGCCAGACCTTCGACCGCACCGTCCACAAGGGCGACCTGACCGGCATCGAGATCATCAACCGCCTGGCGGAACAGAGCTGGGCGCGGGGCATCGAGCGGCTGGAGGAGCACCGCGCCCTCGCCCTCATCCCCTCGAAGGACGGGTCGCGGATCAGCGGCGTGCTGCTGATCGATATCCGCGCCGGCGACTACGTCCTCGTGAAGGCCAAGGCCGTGCTGCTCGGCACCGGCGGCGGGCCGACCATGTACACCTACCACACCCCGTCGGGCGACAAATCCTGCGACGGCATGGCGATGGCGCTGCGCGCCGGCCTGAAGCTGCGCGACATGGAAATGGTGCAGTTCCACCCGACCGGCGTGCTCGCCGGCCCCGGCACCCGCATGACCGGCACGATCATCGAGGAGGGGCTGCGCGGTTCCGGCGGTTTCCTGCTCGGCGGCGACGGCGAGCGTTTCATGCACAAGTACGACCCACGCAACGAGCGCGCCACGCGCGACATCGTCTCGCGGGCGATGTACCGGGAGATGCTGGCCGGCAACACGAACGAGCATGGCGGCCTCTACATCGCCATGGCGCATCTCGGCCCCGATCGCGTGCGGCGCGAGTTCAAGGGCATGGTGGAACGCTGCGCCGATATGGGCTTCGACCTCGCGGGCGGCCGCGTCCCCGTGGTGCCGACCGCGCATTACATGATGGGCGGCGTCGTGTTCCGCCCCGATGGCAGCACGGATCTCCCGGGCCTCTTCGCCGCGGGCGAGGATACCGGCGGCGTCCATGGCGCGAACCGGCTCGGTGGCAATGGCGTCGCCAATTCCACCGTCTTCGGCGGCATCGCCGGCGACAGCATGGCGCGCTGGGTGCCCCGCCACGGCGCCCTCGAAGACCCCTGCCCCGCGGCGCTCGACGCCGCCATCGCGCTGGCGGAGGCGCCCTTCGCGAAGCCCGCCCGCAGCCTCTCGCCGCTGCGCGACGCGCTGCACAAGCTGATGTGGGACAAGGCCGGCATCCTGCGCGACGAGGCAGGCCTGGCGGTAGCCGCGAGCGGCCTCGATGCGCTGGAGGCGGAGCTGGACGCCACCGGCATCGCGAGCGGCGCGCGCGGCTTCGACCTCGCCTGGCAGGAATGGCTCAACCTGCGCTCCCTGCTGCTGGTCAGCCGCGCCATCGTCACCGCCGCCGCCGCGCGGCGGGAAAGCCGCGGCGCCCATTTCCGGGAGGACTTCCCGCAGACGGATCGCGATGCCGGCGGGCTGGCCGCCACCATCGTGACTCTCGACGCGGGCAACCGGATCGGACTCGGCTGGCAGCCCGTCTCCTTCACCCGCGTCAGGCCCGGCGAAAGCCTTCTGCCCGCCGCCGCGGAATAGTCACGCGCCACACGGCAACCGGCGACGGTCCCGCCCCGTTCCTCTGCCACCTCCGCCCTGTCGGGCGGCACGGTCGCAAGGGGAATTTGAGCCATGGACGAAATCTCGAAGCTGATGATCGATCAGCTCAAGGATGCCTACAGCGCGGAACGCCAGGCGCTGCGGGCCATGCCAAAGATGATGAAGAACGCGACGCATCCCGCGCTCAAGGAATGCATCCAGATGCACATGGAGCAGACCGAGGGCCAGGTGGAGCGGATCGAGCAGGCGCTCGAGATGGTCGGCGGCAAGCCCGGCCGGAAGGTCTGCGAGGCGATGCGCGGCCTGATCGAGGAAGCGACGCATGAGATGGAGGAGAATGACCGCGGCGAGATGATGGACGTCCTCATCATCGCCGCCGCGCAGCGCATCGAGCATTACGAGATCGCTGCCTATGGCACGATGGTAACGCTCGCCAAGGCTGCCGGCCAGACGCAGCTCGCCGACCTTCTCGCCCAGACGCTCGCCGAGGAGAAGGAGACCGACCAGAAGCTGACCGGCGTGGCAGAATCCGAGGTGAACCCGGCCTTCATCACCATGGCCCAGGGCGGTGAGCCGGAGGAGGAAGTCTCCGCCAACGAGAACCGCAAGTCCGGCGGCCGGCGCAAGGCTTCCTGACGCGGCACCCCGCCGGGCATCCCCCGGCGGGGCCTTTCCACAGGGTCCAGGCCACGCATTCACCATCCGGTATCATCGTCCCCCCATGATGCAGCGCCCGCGACCTGTCGGGCCCATGAGGGGTTTCGATGCTCAAATCCATCCGCTGGCGCATCGCGCTCGCCACCGCCGTCGTCGGCATGCTGGTATCCGTGGCCTTCGGCGTCACCGTCGCCATGCGGGACCAGGCTTCGAGCGAGGAACGCGTGGCCCGCACCCTGGCCAGCGGCAAGGAAGCCTTCTTCGACGTCATCGAGGCCGAGCTGCGGGCCAGTGCAGTGGTCGCCGACAGCCTCGCCGCCCTGCCCATCGTGCAGCAGGCAACGGCCAGCGGTGACCGCGCGACGCTCCTCGCCCTGCTGCGCGACGCGGACGCCACCCTGCAGACGCGCAACCAGCGCCTCAACATCCATCGCTCGCCCGGTATCGCCCTGGTGCGGGTCTGGCGGCCGGAGCAGTTCGGCGATGACCTCCGCGCGCGGCGCGCCACCGTGGTGCGCGCGATCGAGACGGGCCGCACCGTCAGCGGGATCGAGACCGGCGTCCAGCCCAACGACGTCAGCCTTTTCGGCACGGCGCCGATCCGGCATGCGGGCCAGGTCGTGGGCGTGGTCGATGTCGCGGGGTCGCTGAACGTCGATCGCCTGAAGGCCATCGGCAGCGACCTCGGCCTCGACATCAGCGTTCTTCGCGCGCTCGACCAGCGCCTGGTGCCGGTCGCCTCCACGCTGGCCGGCGTCGATGCCACGCTGACGCCGCTGCGCGCCTCGGCACTCGCCGGCGGCGTGGCCAGCGACACGCTGGACCGCGGCGGCAAGGCCGTCTCGGTGCTGGTGGCGCCGCTGCGGGACGTGCAGGACCGCATCATCGGCCTGGTCGAGCTCACCTACGATCTCTCCACCGTCGTCGCCGACCGGCAGCGTTCGCTGCTCACGGTGGGCCTGGTCGCGGCCCTGCTGGTGCTGCTGTCCGGCGCCGCGGGGCTGCTGGTGGCGCGAAGCCTGTCCGGCCCCGTCATCCGGCTGACCGGCGCCATGCAGAAGCTGGCCGCCGGCGACCGCGAAAGCCCCATCCCCGGCACCACCCGCCAGGATGAGATCGGCGCCATGGCCCGGACGGTGGAGGTGTTCCGCGAAGGGCTGGAAGAAGCGGAACGCCTGCGCGGCGAACAGCGCCAGGCCGCCGCCCGGATCGAGGCCGCGCGCCGTTCCACCCTGCTTGGCGTCGCCGGCGAACTGGAATCGCAGTTCGGCACCGTGGCGGAAGCGCTGGGCCGTGCCGCCGGCGGGCTGCAAGGTGCGGCGGCGGAGATGACGGATGCCGCCAGCGGCGCCGCGCAGGAAGCCGCGACCGCCGCCGGCGCCGCCACCGCGACCGCCGGCAATGTCGGCACCGTCGCCGCCGCCACGGAGGAACTCTCCGCCAGCATCGAGGAGATCACCCGCCAGGCGACGCAGGCCGCCCGCGTCACCACCCAGGCCGCCGCCCAGTCCCGCGATGGCGGCGCCGCCACGCGCGGCCTGGCCGATGCCGCGGAGCGGATCGGGGAGGTGGTGCGCCTGATCAACGACATCGCCGGCCAGACCAACCTGCTGGCCCTCAATGCCACCATCGAGGCCGCGCGGGCCGGCGAGGCCGGCAAGGGCTTCGCGGTGGTGGCGCAGGAAGTGAAGGCGCTGGCCGCCCAGACCGCCAAGGCGACGGAGGAGATCGGCGCCCAGATCGGTGCCATGCGAGAGGCCGCCACCACCGTCGTGGACGTGGTCGGCGCCATCGGTGGCACCATCGCGACGCTGGAGGAGATCACCACCGGCATCGCCAGCGCCGTGCAGGAACAGGGCTCCGCCACGCAGGAGATCGCCCGCGCGGTGGCGCAGGCCGCGGGCGGGACGGACACCGTCTCCGTCGCCGCCAGCCACGTCTCCACCCGGGTGGAGACGACGCGCGCCGGCGCCGCGGGGCTGCGCGCCGTGGCGGACGATATCGCCGGCCATGGCGGCACGCTGCAGCGCGGCCTGGCGGAAGTGGTCCGCAAGCTGCGCCATCAGGCGGAAGCCGCCTGACCGGCCCAGGCGGGCCGGCGCGCTGACAGCCGGCCTTCCTCACGGCAGGCCGGATTGTCACCCGGCGACGTCTTCCATCTTTGCTGCCGCGATGCCACGGAGGGGGTCCGCAACTGGCTGGTGCCGGGACCCCGCTGATGGACACGCAAGCCCCCGACCGCTTTCCCACGCTGAAGGAGGCCGCGCCGGTCTGGTGGCGCATCGGGCTGCTCAGCTTCGGCGGCCCCGCCGCGCAGATCGCGCTGATGCACCGGGAGGTGGTGGAGGAGCGCCACTGGATCTCCGACGCGCGTTTCCTGCATGCGCTCAATTTCTGCATGCTGCTGCCGGGGCCGGAGGCGCAGCAGCTCGCCACCTATCTCGGCTGGCTGATGCACGGCGTGAAGGGCGGCCTTCTGGCCGGCATCGCCTTCATCCTGCCCGGCGTCGCGGTGATGCTGGCGCTGACCATTCTCTACGCCACGCTGGGCGACGTGCCGCTGGTGGGGGCGCTGTTCTTCGGCCTGAAATGCGCGGTGCTGGTGCTGGTGGTGGAAGCGCTGGTGAAGGTGGCGCGGCGCGCGCTGAAGGGGACCATCGCCTGGGGCATGGCGCTCGCGGCCTTCATGGCGCTCTTCGCCTTCGCCGTCCCCTTCCCCGCCGTGGTGCTCGCGGCCGGCCTGGTCGGCTACGCCCTGCCGCAAGCCTTCGCCACCGGCGGCCATGGCGCGGCGAAGGCCGGCCCGCCCTCGTTGCTGGATGCACTGATCGCCGCCGATCCCGGCCGCATCCCCGCCATGGCGGCGACCGCTCGCCGCGCCGGGCTGGTCGCGGTGGTGCTCTGGGTCTGGCCGGTCGCCATGCTGATGGAAGCGGGCACCTTCGGCGACATCGCCTGGTTCTTCTCCAAGATGGCCGTCGTCACCTTCGGCGGCGCCTATGCCGTGCTGGCCTATGTGGCGCAGGAGGCGGTGGAGTATTATCGCTGGCTGACGGCGGCCGACATGCTGGCCGGCCTCGGCCTTGCGGAGACAACGCCGGGCCCGCTGATCCTGGTGCTGCAATTCGTGGGCTTCCTGGCGGCCTTCCGGGAGGGTGGCATCATCGGCGGCACGGCCGGCGCGCTGCTCACGGTCTGGGTCACCTTCGCCCCCTGCTTCGCCTTCATCTTCCTCGGCGCCCCCTTCGTGGAGACGCTGCACGCCAACCCCCGCCTCAAGGGCGCGCTGGCGGGCGTGACCGCGGCGGTGGTGGGCGTGATCGCGAACCTGGCGCTGTGGTTCGCGCTGCGCGTGATCTTCGCGCGGGTGGAGAAGGTGTCCATGGGCCCGGTGGCGCTGGACGTGCCGGACCCGCTGAGCCTGGTGCCGGATGCCGCGGCGCTGAGCGCGCTGGCGGCGGTCTGCCTTTTCGTCCTCAAGCTCGGCGTGGTGCGGACGCTGGGCGTGACCGCCATGGCCGGCTTCGCGGCGCGTACGCTACTGGGGTAGCGGAAGCCTGCAATCAATTAATTAGCGTCTGGCACCCTGCCGCGACCCTGAACCGGAGAGCGGCCTACCATGCAATTGCCCACCTTCCTGCGCGGCCTCCGTCCCCGGCTCGTGATGCTGGCGACGATGCCCGCCCTGGCGGCGGTGCTGATGGTGGCGGGTTACCAGGCCTGGTCCGACATGACCGAACGCACCCGCGAGGCAGCGGAGCAGCTGGACCGGAGCGTCGCCCGGATCGAGAACGAATTGGCGGACACGACCCGCCGCGTGCTCGGGCATGCGGTCAACCTGTCCCTGCGCCCGGACCTGGCGGCGGTGCTGCAGGCCGGCGACCATGCGGCATCGCGCGCCATGCTGATGGAAGTGTATGAGGCGCTGCATGCGGTGGACCCGGCCGTGCGCGTCGTGGAAGCCACGGATGCAAGGGCCAAGACCCTGTTCCGGAGCTATGACCCGCCGCGATGGGGCGACGACAAGTCGCGTGACCGGGACGTCGCCGCGGCCCTGGCGGGCCGGAACGACACCGGGCTGACCCTGTCCCGGGCCAGCGGTGCCATCGCGATCAATGCCGTGATCCCCGTCCGGCTTGGTGGTCGCGCCGATGGCCCGCTGGTGGGCACCATCCGGGTCGCCAGCCGCCTGCTGCCGGAGAATGCCGTGGCATTGTCCCGGCTGGCAGGGGTCCAGGTCGTCCTCATCGGTGGCGACAAGCTGATCGGCGCCAGCGTGCCGGGCGTGACGATGGACATGCTGGCCGACGCCATCGCCGATCCGCCCGCAAGCCACATCGCGCTGCCTGGCCTCGGCGACCACCGCCTGCGGATGATGCCGCTGGCCGATCCCGCCGGCCGGGCGGTGGGGCGCATCCTGCTCGCCCAGTCCACGGCGGCGCTGGAAGCGGCGAGGGCGGCAGCCCTCAACCTTGCCCTGATCGTGGTGGGGTTGGTGATGCTGGTGACCCTGCCGCTCGGCCTGCTGGCGGCACGCACCCTTGCAAGACCGCTGGCGGCGCTGGGCGAGGCGATGCGCGTGGTGGCCGCCGGCACGGTCGATCTGGCCATCCCGGGCCGCGACCGGGCTGACGAGATCGGTGCCATGGCCCGGGCGCTGGAAGTCTTCCGGGACCAGGCACGCGACAAGGCGGCGCTGGAGGCGACCAGCGCGGCGGAACGCGCGGCGCGTGAGCGGCGGGCGCAGGAGCTGGAACGGCAGACGCGCGACTTCAGCGCCGCCCTGGCCGGCGTCATGCAGGGGCTTTCGGGCTCTGCCGCGCGCATGGATCATGCCGCCGGCAGCATGGCCGGCAGCGCCATCACGGCGGAGGAGCAGGCCGAAGCCACGGCAGACTCGGCACAGGCCTCCACGCGGGACCTCGACTCCGTGGCCGAGGCCACGCATGAAATGACGGCCAGCGTCACGGAGATCGGCCGCCAGGCCGGCACCGCGGCGCGCATGGCGGCCGCGCTGGTGGACCGCACGCGCCGGGCGGACGCGACCATGGCGCGGTTGAGCGACGCCGCGCGGATGATCAGCGACGTGGCGCGCCTCATTTCCGACATCGCCGGCCAGACGAATCTGCTCGCGCTCAACGCGACGATCGAGGCCGCGCGCGCGGGGGAGGCCGGCAAGGGCTTCGCCGTGGTGGCCAATGAGGTGAAGGCGCTGGCCAGCCAGACCGCCAAGGCCACCGAGGAGATCAGCGGCCAGATCCAGGCGATCCAGTCCGCGGCGGAGGAGGCCGTGGCCACGGTCCGCGGCATGGCCACTGAAGTAGGCGGCATGGGCGACAGCGCCACCGCGATCGCCGCCGCCGTGGATCAGCAGGGGGAGGCAACGCGCCAGATCGCCGCCTCCGTCGCCACCGTCCTCCAGAGTGCGCGCCATACGGTGGAAGCGATGGCGCAGGCGCGGCAGACCGCGCGCGACGTGCGCGAGACCAGCAGCGAGGTTCAGGCCGCCGCCGTGGCCGTGACGCGGGAGACCGAGACGCTCGGCACGGAGATCACGCATTTCATGGCCATGATGCGCCAGGATGGCAGCGAGCGCCGCCAGTTCGAACGCATCCTCGCCGATGGCAGGGCCGCAGATATCGGCCTGCCGGGCGGGGAGGTCTTCCCTGTCCGGCTGCTCGATGCGTCGCGGGGCGGCATGGGCGTGGAGGGCAGCGGGCCGATGCCCGCCTCGCTGCGCGCCGGATTGTCGGTGACGGTCACGCTGCCCGGCGAGGGCGCCATCGCAGCGCGCGTCGCCCATCTGGCCTGGCCGCGGCTGGGGCTGGTGGTGGCGCAGGCGGAGGCGCAGGCGCGCATGGAGAGCGTCATGGACAGTGTCCGCCGCAAGGCCGCGTGACCGCGGCCGCGCTTGGCGCGGTGGAGGCGCGGCTCCGCCCAGGTGGCAGGAGGCGCCCTATGCCGGCGGCAAGGTTTCCGCCGCCAGGATGCCAAGCAACCGTCCCGCGCCCTCGCCGGGCGCGAAGACGGCGAGGCTGCCTTCCGGATACTCCGCCTGCGCCAGCCCGCGCCCCAGCACCATGCCGAGGGGCACGATGTGGCCGACAAGGATATCCGTGACGCCCGGCGCGGAAGGCCTGCCCGTCCGCGCCCGCAGCCAGGCGATCTGGCGGGCGAGTTGCGCCGGGTCCGGCGTGTAGTCATCCGCCGTCAGCATGGGCTCCACGACCGATCGCGCGCCGAAGGCAAGCTCCGCCGTGTCGCGCGCCCGGAAGACCGGGCTTGCCAGCACCTGCCCGAGCGGCACGCCGAGTGCGGCCAGCGCGCGGCCGGTGCGGCGCGACTGCTCCCGCCCCGCCTCGCTCAGGTTGCGCTGGCCGGCGCGGTTCGAGAGGTCCCCGGTATCGACCTGGCTGCGGTCGGTGATGCCATGGCGCATGACGACGACGACGTTGCCGGCGCGCAGCGCCGCGACCAGCGCCCGCGCGGCGTCGCCCTGCGCGGTGGCGGCGAAGGCGGGCCGCGCCAGCAGGATCGCGGGCGCGGCGAGGAGATGGCGGCGCTGCATCAGCCGAGCGTGAAGGCCTCGTGCACCGCCGTCTTGATGCCGCCGCCCACCACCGGGCCGCCGCCCGCCACGTAGATGAAGTCGCCGATCGTCACCGCGCCCATGCCGTGGCGCGGCGTCGGCATCGGCGCGTGGTGCTGCCAGGTGTCGCTGGCGGGGTCGTAGCTTTCCATCTGGCCATGCACCTGGCCGGTCAGTTCGCGGTTCACGAAGACCCCGCTCTCGCCCCCCATGGCGAAGAAGCGGCCGCGATAGACCACGAGGCCATGGCCCGACCGCGGCGTCGGCAGGGGGGATCGCGTCGTCCACTGGTCCGCCGCCGGGTCGTACACATGGTGCAGGCCCGTATTGTACTCGAAGGTGTTGAAGCGGCCGCCGACGATGTGGATCAGGCCGTTATGGACGACCACGCCCGCATGGTCCCGCGCGCCCGGCAGCGCCTTGCGCCGCTCCCAGCGATCCGCCTGCGGGTCATAGACCTCATGCCAGCCGACCGAGGCTCGTTCCGTGTCGGGGTTGGAGGCCCCGCCGATGTGGTGGATCTTGCCGCCCACCGCCGCCAGCGCGCCGGCGCCGCGGGGCCGCGGCATGTCGGCGATCCGGTCCCAGCGATCCGCCGCCACGTCATAGGCGAAGGCCAGCACATCCGCGTCCCGGTTCTGCGCGCTGAAGCCGCCGAAGGCGTAGATCTTCCCGGCATGGGCGACGACGCCGACATGGTTGGCGCCGCGCGGCAGCCGCGCCTTCTCCACCCAGCTGTTCGTCGCGGGGTCGAAGACGTGGTGGTAGCTGTTGTTCACCCGCTGCTCGGCATAGCCGCCGATGACATGCAGCTTGTTGTCCCATTCCGCCGCCCAGGCCATCTCCGTGCGCGGCAGCGGCAGCGTCGCCCGCTCCACCCAGCGGCCGGGCGGCCCGGCGGGGGCGGGGCTGTCCACGAAGCGCTGGGCGTATTGCGCGGGGGTCAGCGTCACGGGGCCCGAACCGCGCAGCGGCGCCATGCGGTCGGAGGGAATCGGCAGCCCGTGATGCGGCACCGCCTGCTGCGCCCGCGCAGCCCCCATGCCGCCGATCAGCGCCGCCGCGCCGCCCAGAATCGCCCTGCGGTTCATGCCCCACTCCCTGGTCGAATGAATCCCACATAGCGAAAGCCTGACGGCGTCGGAAGATGGATTCGGATTAAGGTTTCGGCGCCTGGCCGGGCGATGCGGATGCGGACGCCGCCATGCCCACAGGGTGCCGCCCAGCGCGAACAGATGGGCATGGAACCATCGCCGGCGGCGAACGATATCACCCCTGGTCGCCCCGGTCGCACCGGCTGAGGCGCCTTCGGGGCAGGCGGCCTTGCGTCCCTGCCCGACTTGCCAGGAGTCCCGCCCGATGCGCTGCCACGCCCTGATCCTCGCGCCGCTGCTGGCGCTTGCCGCCTGCTCCGATCCGAATGACCGCAACCAGCGGGCCTTGACCGGGGCGGCCATCGGCACGGGGGCTGGCGCGCTGATCGGCTCCGTCACCGGCAGCGCGGGGCGCGGTGCGCTGATCGGCGGGGCGCTCGGCACCCTGGCTGGGGCGCTGACGCCGCCGCCCGAGCCGGACGCCATCCCGGCAGAGCCGCGCCTGGCCGCGCCGTATGACCCCCGCTACGGCGGCTGGTACGACCAGTATGGCACCTGGCACTACGGCCCGCCGCCGCAGGGCTACCAGCCCAACTACAAGTAGCCGGGCCGTTCCCGCACGCCAGTAACGGTCGCGCAACGCCTCAGGGCTTTATGTCATGGCGGAGAACATCGCCGCCATGCGCCTGCCCCGCCGTGCCCTGCCGGGCCTGGTTGCCGCCACACTCGCCGCGCCGCCTGCCATGGCGCAGCCCGCGACCCTGCGCGCCGGCGGCACCGGCATGGCCCTCGCCTCCCTGCGGCGCGTGACGGAGCGTTTCGCCGCCGAGCGACCGGGCATCCGGGTGGAGGTGCTGCCAAGCCTCGGCACCAGCGGCGCCATCCGCGCGCTCCTCGCCCGCGCCATCGATGTGGGGCTGCTGGCCCGGCCTCCCTCGGCGGAGGAGGCCGCCCAGGGGCTTCGCGCCCTGCCCTATGCGCGCACCCCGATCGCGGTGGTGACCAGTGGCGGCACCGACAGCACCGACATCACCCTGCAGCAGCTCGCCGCCGTGCTGCGCGGGGACGTCAATACCTGGCCCGACGGGCGAAGGCTGCGCCTCGTCCGCCGCGAAGCCTCCGACGCCGACTGGCAATTGCTGGCCAGCCTGTCGCCGGAGATGGGGCGCAGCGTCGCCATCGCGATCCGCCGCCCCGGCCTCGTCACCGTCGGCACCGACCAGGAGAATGCGGAGGCGCTGCAAAGCGTCACCGGGTCGCTGGGGCTGATGTCGATCGGCCAGTTGCGGGCCGAGGGACTTCGCCTGCGACCGCTGACGCTGGAGGGGGTCGAGGCCACGACCGAGGCGGTGGCGGAGCGGCGCTACGCGCTGTCCCGAACCCTTCACGCCGCCTGGCTCGGCGACGCCGCTCCGCCGCTCGCCGATTTCCTCGGCTTCCTCGGGGGTGCGGAGGCCAGGGCCATCCTGGCCGGGCTGGGCTACGGCCCGCCCGGGCCGTGACGGCGCTCGATACCGGGCGGATCGAACCGCGCATCGTCCGGGTCATCACCGCGCTCGCCCTGGCGGTCTCCGTGCTGATCATGGTGGCGCTGCCGGCCGCCTATTTCGTCGCCGCGCGCGTGGCCGTCACCGCCAGCCTGACGGCCAGGGCTGAATCCGCCGCCGCCATCATGACGGAATTCGTCACCCGCAACCCCGACCATTGGCTGTTCGAGAATGCCCGCATCCGCGGCAGGCTGGCCCCCTTCGTGGACACCGCCGATCGCGAGTCCTGGCGGGTCGTCGATTTGGCCGGCAACGCCACCGCCCTGCTCGGAACTCCCGCCCGGCTTCCGACCCTGACCGTCAGCGTGCCGATCCACGATGCCGGCGTGGTGGCGGGGCGGGTGGAGGTCACCCGGTCGATGCAGGAGGTCGTGGGCTGGACCAGCTTCCTCGCCGTCATCGGCATCGCGCTGGCCGGCGGCTCCTTCATCCTTCTGCGGTCCGTGCCGCTGCGCCTGCTGGCGGAATCGATGGACCGGCTGGCGCGCGCGGAGGCGATGGAGCGCGAGCGTGCCGCGCAGCTCGCCCAGGCCTCCAAGCTCGCGCAATTGGGCGAACTCGCCACCGGCATGGCGCATGAGCTGAACCAGCCGCTGACCGCCATCACGCTCGCCGCGCAGAACGCGCTGAAGCAGGTGGAGCGCGGCCCGGTAAACCAGGCGACGCTCGCCGCGCGGCTCGACCGCATCGTGCAGATGGCACGCCGCGCCTCCACCGTCATCGACCACATGCGCATCTTCGGCCGCATGGGCGGAGAGGCGAACGGCCCGGTCTCCATCAACGCCGTGGTGCGCGGCGCGCGGGACCTGCTCGCCTTCAAGCTGGAACGCCACCAGGTCCAGGTGGAGGACACGCTGCCGCCCGACCTGCCGATGGTGCTGGGCCAGGCGATCCCGCTGGAACAGGTGGTGGTCAACCTGATCGCCAATGCCTGCGACGCCTATGGCGACGTGAACGAGGATGGAAAACCGCGCCTCGTCACCCTGGCCGCCGCGGTCGCGGCGGATCGGCTGGCGCTGACGGTGCATGATTGCGCCGGAGGCATCCCGCCCGCCATCCTGCCCCGGATCTTCGACCCCTTCTTCACCACCAAGCCGGTGGGCAAGGGCACGGGGCTCGGCCTGTCGATCAGCTACGGCATCGTCAACGACATGGGCGGCACGCTGTCCGTCCAGTCCGAGGGTGGGACCACCATCTTCAGCGTGAGCCTGCCGCTGGCGTAGCGCTCAGGCGTCGCGGCCCCGCAGGGCGCGCACCAGCCGCTTCGTGCCCTCCACCTGCTGGCGCAGCCAGCCGCCCGTGACCAGCGCCGCGGGGGCGGAGGGATCGCCCGTGCGGGGATAGCGCGCCCGGTCGAAATCGGCGGTGCCGAAGATCCAGTCCCAGACCGGCAGCAGCACCGCGTAGTTCTTCCCCGTGGCGCCGGCCGAGAGCAGCCCGTGATGCAGCCGGTGGAAGCGCGGCGAGACCAGCAGCCTTTCGCCGATGCGCCCGAAATCGAGGCGGACATTGGCATGCGACAGGCTCTCCCCGAGCCGCAGCACCAGCAGGATGACGGGGAACTGGCCGGGCGGCACGCCGATCGCCACCGCGATCACGCCGAACCAGGCGGCGGCGATGACGTCGTCCAGGATGTGGTTCCGGTCATCGGTCCAGAAGGTCATCTGCGTCTGGGCGTGGTGCACCGAATGCAGCGCCCACCACCAGCCGAAGGTGTGCTGGAAGCGGTGGCGCCAGTATTCGCCGAAATCCAGGATGACGATGTAGATCAGCAGCGCCAGCAGCGGCTGTTCGCGCAGCGCCGGAAAGGTGCTCTCCAGCGTCGGCGGCACCCAGCCGCTATCCGCGATCAGCCCCTCGATCCGCACCTGCACGGCCGCGAAGAGCACGAAGGCCAGCAGCGGCAGGATGCCGAGCCGCGCCAGCAGCGTATAGACCACATCCGTCCGCACCAGGCGCCCATCCGGCCAGCGCTCCACCGGGCGCCAGGCCTCCAGCGGCCGGCACACCAGGTACACCACGCCGATGCCGAGCAGCCCGAAGACGAAGAAGTCGAGCCAGTGGAAGGCTTCCTCCGCCCAGTCCATCAGGCCGAGCGCGTACATGGCGGGCTGCACCGCTTCCTCGAACAGCCAGCCGGTGAAGAGGCCGTAGGTATCGGCCAGCCAGTCGACCATCACGCCTTCCCCTCGGCCGGCAGCGCTTCGAAGCAGAGGCCACGCGCCATCAGGCCGGTGATCAGTTCTTCCAGGATGCCGGCGAAGGGTTCCCGCCGGCTGCGCACGCCCCAATGCATCACGAGCACCTCCCCCGGCTGGATCGCGGCCAGGTTCCGGCGCAGCAGGGCGGCGTTGGGATGGGCGGCGCTGTCGAGTTCATCGCCGAGGAAGCCGTTGCGCGTCCAGCCCTGGTGCCGCAGCCCGCAGGCGGCCGCCATGCGGACGGCGTTGGGCGTTGTGATGCCACCCGGCGCCCGCCACAGCGGCAGCACGCGGGCTTCCGGCGCGAAGCGGCGCAGCGCCTCGATCGGGCGGGCGAGTTCGGCGCAGAGCCCCTGCTGGTCCAGCACCTCCTGACCCTCGTTGCGCCGGGACCGGAAGGTGGTCCGCCCCGGCGCGGGATCGCCCGAGAAGTACCAGTGCCGCCAGGTATGGCTGGCGAAGGCATGGCCCTCCGCCACCCGGGCACGCCAGAAGGGCGCCCAGGCATCGGAGAGCGTGCGGTCGCCGCGGAAGGTCGGCTCATCCGCGATGAACAGCGTGGCCGTCACGGCATGCCGCCGCAGGATGGCGGCGATCGCCTCCGCCTCCCGGCTCCAGCCCGTATCGATCGTCAGGTAGACCGGGCCGCGGCAGCCCTGCGGCGCGCGCTGCGCCAGGGCGGGCGCAGCCAGCAGGGCGCCGGCCGCACCGAGCAGGAGGCGGCGCCTCACGGGTTGCGGCGCAGCGCCGCGGGGATGGCCGGCGCGGCGGGGATGCTGCCCGGCGTGATCCCGGCCGGCGCCGGGGCGCCCGAGGCCGGGCGGCGCGGCAGCGGCGTGGCCAGCGGGCGGCTGCCGGAGGTGGCGCCCGGCATGGAGAGCGCGAAATCGCCCCCGATCCCGTCCCGCCGCGGCTTGAAGAAGATGCCATGCGGGGATCGGCCGACGCGCACCGTCTCCCAGGTCTCGCCCCGCGGGTCGAGCACGGCGATCCGGCCGATCCAGCGCAAGGTCATCCAGATGCGGCCGTCGGGATCGAAGGTCAGGCAGTCCGGCCCGCCGGGCACGGCCCAGGTCCGGCGGACCGCCAGCGTCTCCGGGTCGATCTCCGCCACGCGGCTGTCCACCCGGCTGGTGGCGTAGAGGCTGCGGCCATCCGGCGAGGGGAAGATGGTGTGCGCTCCCCGGCCGAGCGTGAAGGCGCGGGCCACGTCCCGCGTCACGGGGTCAAGCGTCACGAAGTAGTCTCCGCCCATGACGCCGATGATGAGCTTGCCGCGATGCCAGATGATGCCCGCGGGTTCCGGCCCGACTTCCTGCGTCCAGAGATGGGTGCGCGTCCCCATGTCGAAGGCGGCAACCGCGCGGTCCCCCTGCATGGTCACGAAGACCGTGCGGCTGTCCGGGCTGAAGGCGACGTGGGAGGGCTTGTCGCCCGGCCGGAAGCGATGGACCAGCTCCAGCGTCTGCGCATCCAGGATGTCCACCTGGTCCCGCCGCAGGCTGGCGATCACCAGGTACTTCCCGTCCGGGCTGTATTCCAGGTGGTAGGGGTTGGAGATGCGGGCGCGGCGCAGCACCTCCCCCGTCTCGGGCTTCACGAAGAAGACCTCGTTGCCCCCGCTATCCGCGATGACGAGTTCCGACCCGTCCGGCGTCAGCACCATGTGGTGGGGCTCGCGCAGCACGGGGATGCGCCGCACTTCCTGCCGCGTCGCGGCATCGAGCACGGTGATCGAGGCCTCCCCCGAATTGATCACATAGACCAGATCGGCCCGGGCCGCCGGGGCGAAAGCCAGCAGGATCGGCAAGACCAGGGAAGGAAGGCGCCAGGACACGTGGAAGGACTTTCGGGTGGCCGTGTGGTGCCCCAAAATCGGGGCGGGCCACCCGAATGTCCAGCGGCGGTGAGGCTAAACTAAGGTCATTCCGCCGCAGGCTTTTCCGCAGCGTTCTGAGGCACTTCACCCGGCCGGAAGGTCAGGCTGACGCCGTTCATGCAATAGCGTTCCCCGGTCGGCGGCGGGCCGTCCGGGAAGACATGGCCGAGGTGGCCGCCGCAATTGGCGCAATGCACCTCCGTCCGCACCATGAAGAAGCTGCGGTCGGTGGTGGTGGCGATGCCGCCGGGCAGCGGGCGGAAGAAGCTCGGCCAGCCGGTTCCGGATTCGAACTTGGTGCCGGCGTCGAACAGCTCATGCCCGCAGGCGGCGCAGGCGAAGATGCCGGGCCGCTTCTCCCCGTTCAGCGGGCTCGTGCCCGGGCGTTCCGTGCCGTGGCCGCGCAGCACGCGGAAGGCCTCCGGCGAGAGGATGGCCCGCCATTCGGCGTCCGTCTTCTCCACGGGAAAGCTCTCGGCCGGCTTGGTCTTGCCGAAGATGGACATGGTTTCTCTCTCCCTCAGGCCGCGGCCGACTTCAGGCGATCCGCGAAGGTCTTGCGGAACTTCGCGACCTTCGGCGCCACCACCACCCGGCAATAGCCGGACCAGGGGTTGCGCGCGAAATAGTCCTGGTGCTCGGCCTCTCCCGGCCAGTAGTGCTGGAAGGGCACGAGTTCGGTCACCACCGGGCCGGGGTAGAGCCGCGCGGCGTCGATCTCCGCGATGATCTCCCGCGCCGTCGCCTCCTGCTCCGGCGAGTGGAACAGGATAATGCTGCGGTACTGCGGGCCGACATCGTTGCCCTGCCGGTCCTTGGTCGTCGGGTCATGCAGGGTGAAGAACATCCGCAGCAGATCGGCATAGGAGATCACGGCGGGGTCGAAGACCACCTGCACCACCTCCGCATGGCCGGTCTTCTTGCCGCAGACTTCCTCGTAGGTCGGGTTGGCGACGTGGCCGCCCGAATAGCCGGAATGGACGCTGCTGACGCCGTTGAGGTGGCGCAGCGCCCCCTCGATGCACCAGAAGCAGCCGCCGCCCAGGGTGGCAGTTTCCGTCGCCATGGTCTCTCTCCTCATGTTGCGAGCGAATGTGGGCATTTCGCCGCCCGGTGTCAGGGGGTTATGGCCCCCTTCGCCGGGGGGTTCCGCTGCGCCGCATACGGGGGCACCCTCGCGGCATGACCGAACCCGCCCTCTCCGATGCCGTCGCCTTCGCGCTGGCGAATGAATCCCCCTTCCCCCGGGACCTGCTGGCCCATCTGGAGGCCGGCCATTTCGACCCGCCGCCGCATAACGCCGTCATCGGCCCGGTCTTCCCCCGCGGCGCCCCGAACGGGCTGATCGAGCAGGGCGGGCGCCGCCTGGCCGGCTGGGGCGACACGCGCCAGGCCGACATGACCTTCAGCGTGGCGAAATCCTACCTCAGCCTGCTGGCCGGCATCGCCCATGGCGACGGGCTGCTGCCGGAGCTCGACGAGCCCGTCCGGCACCGCGTCCGGGATGGCGGCTTCGAGAGCGACCAGAACGCCAACATCACCTGGCGGCACCTGCTGACCAACACCTCCGAATGGGAGGGCGAGTTGTTCGGCAAATCCGACCAGATCGACCGCGGCCGCGACCTGGCGCGGGAGGGTGCCGGCCCCAAGGGCATCGCGCGCCCCCTGCAGGCGCCCGGCACCTACTGGGAATACAACGACGTCCGCGTGAACCGCCTGTCGCTGTCCCTGCTGCATCTGTTCCGCCGGCCGCTGCCGGAGGTTTTCGCGGAGCGCATCATGGACCCGATCGGCGGCAGCCGGGACTGGGTCTGGTACCCCTATGACAATGCCTGGGTCGAGATCGACGGCCGCCGCCTGCCCTCCGTCCCCGGCGGCACCCATTGGGGCGGCGGCATGCGCATCGGCGCGGAGGACCAGGCGCTGGTCGGCCGCCTGGTGCTGCAAGACGGCGTCTGGGCCGGCCGGCGCATCCTGCCCGAGGGCTGGGTGAAGCAGTCCCTCGCCCCCTGCCCGCTCAACCCGAGCTACGGCTTCCTCTGGTGGCTCAACGGCGCCAACCGCTGGCCCGGCGCCCCGGCGGACAGCGTCTTCGCCATGGGCGCCGGCGGCAACGTCACCTGGATGTGGCCCAACGCCGATGTCGTGGCGGTGCTGCGCTGGGTGAACCCGGAGAAGGTCGGCGAATTCTGCGGGATGGTGGCGAAGGCGCTGACGCGCTGATCAGTCCGGCCTGATCCGCGTGATCTTCGTCCCCTCCAGGCTCAGCGTCGCCATCAGCCCCTGCTGGCCGAAGGTCACGGAATAGACGGACTGGCTCATGGTGGAGGAGGTCAGGCTGCCGGCCATGCCGGCATCCAGCGCCACCACCGACGGGCCCGTGCCGATCTCCCACCCCTCCGTCCGGCGGAAGAAGTCGAAGGCGGCGTCCGTCATGAAGAACATCGCCAGCCCATAGGCCTGGGCGCCGATCTGCAACCCGAAGCTGGCGCCCGCGAAATTGTAGTAGCCGAGGTGGGACCAGGGCTCCGGCGCCGGGGTCTCGACGCGGGTGGCGGGCGGCACGGGGACGGGCGGCGCCAGCGGCGTGCCGGGCGGCTGGGGCGGCGGCAGCGGCGCGGGCACACGCTCCACCCGCGCATGCGGCGCGCCGCCGGCATAGAGCACGCCATTGCCGTATTGCCCGCCGATCGCGAAGCCCGCGCGGATGATGCGCGGAAAGATCAGGATGGCGCGCGCATTCTCCGACAGCACCCGCGTCGCCTCCCCCTCCCGCATCCGCCGCAGCGCGGGCGCCGCCAGGTCATCGATCTCCCGCCGCGTCACCGCCTTCGCGGGCAGCGGCATGAGGGGCAGCGCGGCAAGCGGCAGCAGGTGGCGGCGGAGGAGGGGCACGGGCGTATCCTTCGGGGTTGCAACCATTCTGGCCCCGAAGCGTGGCGATGCGGTGGCGAGTTTCCTCACGACTCAGAGATAGTGTCGCGGCACCAGCCCCTTCGCCCGCGCCTCCAGCGCCAGCCCCTCCCGGTAATCCGGATGCGCCAGGCCGATCACGGCCTTCGCCCGCTCCGCCACCGACTTCCCCTTCAGGTTCGCGATCCCGTATTCCGTCACGACATACATCATGTCCGACCGCGGGGTGGTGACCACGTTGCCCGCCGTCAGTTCCAGCACCACGCGGCTCCGCCGCTCGCCCCGCTTCTCATAGGTGGAAGCCAGGCAGATGAAGCTCTTGCCGCCGGGCGATGCATAGGCCCCGCGGACGAATTGCAGCTGTCCGCCGGTGCCGCTGATGTGGCGGTGGCCGTCGCTCTCGGATGACGCCTGGCCCTGCAGGTCGATCTGCGTCGTGTTGTTGATGGCGATCGCCTTCGGGTTCCGCGCGATCACGTCCGGCATGTTCGTGTAGTCCACGGGATGGCAGACGAAATCCGCATTGTCCGTGACGGTATCGTAGAGCGTCCTGGTCCCCAGCGCGAAGCTGTAGGCGACGCGCCCAGGATCCGTGACTTTCCGCGCCCCCGTCACCAGCCCCGCGCGATACAGCGCCACCAGCCCATCGTTCAGCATCTCGCTATGGATGCCGAGGTCCTTCACCCCGGCCTCCAGCAGCAGCGAACAGACGGCGTTGGGCATGCCGCCGATGCCGATCTGCAGGCAGGCGCCGTCCTCCACCTCCTGCGCAATCAGGCGCGCGACCGCGCGGTCCACCTCGGTCGGCACGGTGTTCGGCAATTCGGGCGTGGGCGTCGCATCGCCCTCGATGAGGAAATCGACCTCCGTCGCATGCACGCGCACATCGCTGCCATGGACGCGCGGGAGCGATGGCGTCACCTCCAGCACGATGGTCTTCGCGCGCTCCATCACCGCGCGGTGCCAGAGGCTGGTGGGGCCGAGATTGTAGAAGCCATCGGCATCCGCCGGCGTCGCCTTGATGACGGCGACATCCACGCGGTCGATGAAGCGGCGGTAGTAGTCGGGGATCTCGCCGAGATTGCAGGGGATGTAGTGCGTCAGCCCCGCATCATGCATGCGGCGGTCATAGCCGGAGAAATGCCAGTTGAAGACGGTGAACACCCGGCCTTCGGGATCGGCCTCCAGCACCGCGCGGGGGCGCATGGACAGGCAGTTGCGGATGGTGATGTCGTGCAGCTCGCCGACGCGCTTCGCCAGCGCGCGGTCGAAGGCATCCGGCTGGCTGAAGGTGATGCCGTAGTCCAGCACGTCGCCGGGCTTCACCAGCGCCGCGGCCTGTTCGGCGGTGATCATCCGGGCGCCGCCCGGGTTACGCGAATGCGGCATCGTTGTCCTCCTGATGCCGAACCTAGGGCCACGCCCGGACAGCGCCAAGGGCGGCGGGGTCTCCCCCGCCGCCCCGCGCGCTTCAGTCCTTGAAGGGGTCGAACTCCCCCTCCCCGGCCATGGCCACCGCGAAGGGCCGCAAGCGGTGGCGCACCACCACCGTGCCCGCGTGATGGGCCAGCACCTCCGGCAGGCGGCGATAGGCCATCGGGCTCTCATCGAGGTCCCCGCCCGAGAGCAGCACGCCGCGATCCTTCAGCCAGGCCTCCATCTGCGCCTGGGTGAAGCGGCGCTTCGCCTCGCGCCGGCCGAAGACGCGCCCGGCGCCATGGATGGTGGAGTAGAGCGCGGCACGCGACGCCTCGCTCTCCACCCCCTCCACGATCACCGCGTCATCGCCCATGGAGCCGCCGACGAAGCCACGCTGGCCCGGGAAGGCCGGCGTCGCGCCCTTGCGCACGACCCAGAGCATCCGGCCGCCATGCTCCTCCCGCCAGGCGTAGTTGTGGTGGTTGTGGACGCTGTCCGTCACCGCGCCGCCGATGATCCGGCGCACGCGCTCCACCACCCATTCACGCCCGGCATAGGCATAGCGCCCCGCGAGTTCCATCGCGGCCAGGTAGCGCGTGCCGAGTTCCCCATCCTCCGCGACGACGGTCGGCGGCACATGCATGCCATCCTTCCCGCCCGCGGCCTTCAGGTACTGCGTCGCGCTGGTATGGCCGAGCCCGCGGCTGCCGAAATGCACCCCGATCCAGACGAAGTCCTCCTCGTCCCGCATCAGGTCCACATAATGGTTGCCGGAACCCACGGTGCCGAGCTGCGCCGCCGCCTTCTGGCGGTAGTCGCGCATGCCCGAGGCCTCCCACGCCGCATCGTCATCCAGCACGGCATGCTCCACCCGTTCCCCATTCGCGCGGCCGACGCCGAAGCTGACGGCCTTGCGGATGTCGGACAGGATCGCGGGCACGCGCGCCTCGATCGCCGCGAAGGGCGTGTCGAGCCGCACGGCCATGTTGCCGCAGCCGATGTCGAAGCCGACGCCGGAGATGCTGACCTGCCCCTCATAGGCGATGACGCCGCCAACCGGCTGCGCGTAGCCGAGATGCCCATCCGCGCAGAGCACGCCGGCCACCGCATGGCCCACGCGCATGCAGTTGCGCATCTGCCCGATCGTCGCTTCCTCATGCTCGCCGAAGATGCTCAGCGGGGAGTCGCGGAACGGCGCCGGCTGCTGCTCGATGTTCAGCGCGGCTTCCGCGACGCGCGCATTGTTGCGCGCGTCACGCGCGGCATCGCGGAATAGCGTCCAGGCCGGCATGGTCTTGCCGGGCTTCAGCGGGTTCTCCACGCGGGCTTCGGGATCCTGCCCGGCCAAAAGGGCCAGGGCGCGGGCGCGTTCCTCCAACGGGTCGGGACGGCGGGTCACAGTCGTGTTCCTTCGAGGTGATCGCAGGCCAGACCTTGCCGGCCTGCTGCTGCCGCGCGGGATCATCCCGGCGCGGGGCGCGCGCTCTACACGCGAAGCCGCGTGCCATGCAACGAAAATCCGCGCGCGCCTTCACGACGCCGCGCAACCATCCTAGCCTGACGGCAAAACCACAAAGGAAACGCCATGCCCCGCTTCATCGTGCTGCCCGGCGACGGCATCGGGCCGGAGATCACGGAAGCCACGATCGGCGTCCTGCGCGCCGCCGATGCGCGCTTCGGGCTCGACCTGCATTACGACTTCCACGAGATCGGCCTGAAGACGCTGAAGGCACAGGGCACCACCCTGCCCGCTTCCGTCATGGAGGCCGCGAAGTCCTGCGATGGCGTGATCCTCGGCCCCATCAGCCATCTCGACTACCCGACGAAGGACAAGGGCGGCATCAACGTCTCGGCGGCCTTCCGCGTCGGCATGGACCTCTACGCCAATGTCCGCCCCGCCCGCACGCGCCCCGGCCTCGGCCGCGGCCACCAGCCGCTGGACCTGGTCATCATGCGGGAGGCGACGGAGGGCTTCTACCCCGACCGCAACATGTTCATGGGCAGCGGGGAGTTCATGCCCACCCCCGATGTCGCGATCAGCATGCGGAAACTCACGCGCCACGCCTGCATCCGCATCGCGGAGCGCGCCTTCGAGCTCGCCCGCATCCGACGCCGCAAGGTCACCGCGGTGCACAAGGCCAATACCTTCATCGTCACCGACGGCTTCTGGCTGCGCTGCGTGCGCGAAGTGGCCCAGCGCTTCCCCGACGTGGTGCTGGACGAGATCATCGTCGATGCCTGCGCCGCCATCCTGGTCCGCGACCCCCAGCGCTTCGACGTGCTGGTCGCCACCAACTTCCACGCCGACATCCTCTCCGACCTCGCCTCCGAACTCTCCGGCGGCCTCGGGCTCGCGGGCTCGACCAACGAGAACGAGGTGTTGTGCTGCGCCCAGGCCCAGCATGGCAGCGCGCCGGACATTGCGGGGCAGGACAAGGCGAACCCGGTGTCGCTCATCCTCTCCGCCGCGATGCTGCTGGAGTGGCACGAGAAGCGGCGCGGCAACGCGCAAGCGGGCGCGGCTTCACGCGCCATCAACGATGCGGTGGACAGGATGCTGGCCGATGAAGCGACACGCACCACCGACCTCGGCGGTCCCCTCGGCACCCGCGCCTTCGGCGAAGCCCTCGCGGCCAGGCTGGCCGGCTGAGATGAAGCGCCGTGCCTTCCTCGCCCTGCCCGCGCTGCTGCCGGCCTGCACCGGCGCCAGCACCGGCAGCGGCGCCTTCACCTTCGCCAACGGCATCGGCACGCGCGCCGGCGGCCCGAACCTGGCGATCTACGCGCAGGCCGATGGCGGCTTCGCCCGCGCCACGCCGCGCAGCTGGACGGCGCCGGCGACGGTGGTGGATGGCCTGTCCCGCAACGACGAATTCTACCCCGCCAACCCCATCCCGGCCGCCACCGCCACGCCCTGGCGCCGCGCCGCCAGCGAGCCCGTCCTCGGCTACGAAGGCGCCGCCGTGCTGGGCGGCGGGCGCTACGACATCGACGGCTACATGGACCGCAACCCCGCCACCGGCCTGCTGGTCGCGAAGGGCGACACCATCCTGGTGGAACGCTACCAGTATGCCCGCACCCCCGCGCACCGCTTCGCCAGCTTCTCCATGGCCAAGACGGTGACGGCGCTGCTGGTCGGCATCGCGCAGGCCGATGGCGCGATCGGCAGCCTCGACACGCCGGCCGCCGCGCATGTCCCGGGCCTGGCCGGCACCGAATACGGCGCGACACCGCTCCGCCACCTGCTCACCATGTCCTCCGGCGTCCAGTTCCGCGAGGACTACGACGGCAGCGACGACAACGCGATCCTCGGCCGCAATACGCTGGGCCGCGCGAGTGCCGGCGGCGCCGTCGCGCTCGCCCCCTTCAACACCCGCATCGCCGCGCCGGGTGCCCGCTTCTACTACGCCTCCGCCGAGACCTATGTGCTGGCGCTCGTGCTCCGCGCCGCCTTCGGCCGCCCGCTTGCCGCCGTGCTGGCGGAGCGCGTCTGGGCGCCGATGGGGGCGGAGGCGCAGGCCACCTGGCTCACCGACGCCGCCGGCACGGAGCTCGGCTACATGGGCGTCAACGCCGTGCTGCGGGACTATGCGCGGCTCGGCCTGCTGATGGCCCGCGGCGGTGCCACGCCCGACGGTCGCCAGGCGGTGCCGGAGGCCTGGATCACCGCCATGACCCGCGCCCATGTAGCGCAGGCCGGCCGCTTCTACGGCTATGGCTACCAGACCTGGATCTTCCCCGACCGCGAGAGCTTCGCGCTCCAGGGCGTGCGCGGCCAGGTGATCTTCGTGCATCCGCGGAGTGGGTTGGTGATGGCGCATACCGCGGTGCGGCTGGCCTCGCGCGACGCCGGCGGCGCGGATGCGGTGGCGCTGTGGAACGGGGTGCGGCGGGCGGTGGGGTGAGGATGCGATGAGTCCAGGCGGCATCACCCATCTCGACTACACCGTCATCCTGTGCAGCCACCTGGAGGAGACGCGCGCCTTCTACACCGGCATCATGGGCTTCGCGGTGGCGGAGGACCGGCCGAACTGGGTGAGCTTCCGCCTCGGCGCCACGCTGCTCACGCTGCGGCCCCGCGGCACCTGGTCCGTCTGCGACGATGGCCCCCTGCCACCCGGCACGGCGGCGGTGCAGCTGGCCTTCCGCGTGCCGCTCGATGCCATCGACGCCTGGCACAACACCCTGGTCGAACGCGGCGTGCCGATCCTGCGCCCGCCGACGGACCTGCCGCATTGGCGCCACCGCACGCTCTTCTTCCGTGATCCCGAGGACAACATCCTGGAGCTCTACGCGGAATACTGACGGAAGGCGGCGCCGCTATCGCAGCGGACGGGTCAGTACCTGGCGCCCATCGCCAACGAAGCCCTGCCGCGCATAGAAGGCGTGCAGCCCGTGTCGCGCCTCGCCATCCCGCGTGACCACGACGGACAGTGAGGAACAGCCAAGCCCGGCGCAGCGGCGTTCCGCGGCCTCCAGAAGCGCGCGCGCGACGCCCTGCCGGCGACGTTCCGGCACGACATAGAGGTCACCGATCTCACCGAGCCGGCCCCATTCGACATACAGCGCGGTGGTCACGGTGACGACGCCAACGGGCGCCGCCTCAAGCCATGCAAGGCCGATCCAGTGATGCGGATCGGCGGCCAGCCGCCCGGCATTCTTCAGCACGCGGTCGGGCGGCGTGCCGAAGCCCTCCTCCCGGAAGAACCGCGAAAGAAGATCGGCCGCAGCGCCCAGGGTGGCCGGCGCCACGCTCTCCACCTGAATGCGAGGCATGGCACCCCTCACGCCGCCCGCCTCCCGAACCGCGCCCGCCACGCCGTCGGGCTCGTTCCCGTCCGCGCCCGGAAATGCAGCCGCAGCGTCGCCGCCGTGCCGAAGCCGGCCTGCATCGCCACCCCCTCCATCGGCAGGTCGCTCGTCTCCAGCAATTCCTGCGCGCGCGCCACGCGTTCCGCCAGCAGCCAGGCGCCCGGCGCCATCCCCGTCGCCTCCACGAAGCGGCGATGCAGGCTGCGGAGGCTGACGGCGCCCTCCGCCGCCATGCGTTCCAGCGGCCAATCCTCCGCGAGCGTCGCGCGCATCGCATCCAGCAGCGGCGCCAGCCGCGTGCCCGGCCGCGGCGGCACCGGGCGGGGGATGAACTGCGCCTGCCCGCCCTCCCGCTGCGGCGGCACCACCAGGCGGCGCGCCACGCTGTTCGCGGCCTCCGCGCCGAAGTCGCGGCGCACCAGGTGCAGGCAGAGGTCGAGCCCCGCCGCGCTGCCCGCCGCCGTCAGCACGCTGCCCTCATCCACATAGAGCACGGCGGGATCGACCCGCAGCGCCGGGAAGCGCGCCGCCAGCGCTTGCGCATAGCGCCAATGGGTGGTGCAGCGCCGCCCCTCCAGCAGCCCCGCCGCCGCCAGCGGCACGATGCCGGAACACAGCGACATCACCCGCGCGCCCTTCGCATGCGCCGCGCGCAGCGCCTCGCAGACCGCGTCGGGCACCGGCGCCTCGATCCCCCGCCAGCCCGGCACCACCACCGTGCCCGCCTGCGCCAGCAGCTCCAGCCCCGCCTCCGCCTCCACGCTGATTCCGCCCGCCGCGCGCAGCTTCCCCGCGCGCTCCCCGGCGACGGCGAAGCGGTACCAGCCCGGCCCCATCTCCGGCCGGTCCAGCCCGAAGACCTCCACCGCCAGGCCGAATTCGAAGGTGCAGAGCCCGTCATAGGCCAGCGCGACGACGAGCGGGTTGTGCAACGGGTTTGGCATGATCCTGACGATAGCTGGCATCCAGGCCAGTCGCCACCGAAACCCCCGCCCGTCACCCTGGCTCCACCACCCCAGGGAGCCCCCCGATGCCCAACGCCGTCACCGAAACCGCCGCCGCGCCGAGCCCCGAGGCGCTGCGCCACTTCGCCGCCAAGCTCGGCTTCGAGACCGATTGCGACGACGTCCACACCGCGATGGCCACGCCCGATCCCGGCTTCGTGCTGCTCGACGTCCGCGGGCCCAACGCCTTCGCGCGCGGCCATGTCCCCGGCGCGCTGAACCTGCCGCGCCGGCAGATGACGGCGGAGCGGATGGCAGCCTGGCCCGCCGGAACCCTCTTCGTCGTCTATTGCGCCGGCCCGCACTGCAACGGCGCGGACAAGGCCGCCGCGGCGCTCGCCGCGCTCGGCCGGCCGGTGAAGATGATGATCGGCGGCTGGACCGGCTGGCTGGATGAGGGGTTCGAGGCCGCCACCTGAACCCTGGCGCACGGCGCGGCGCGGCGTTACTTCGGCCCCTAACAACCCGCCGGAGGTCCGTCCCATGCTGCGCCGCGCGCTCCTCGCCGCCCCCCTCTTCCTGCCCGCCATCGCCCGGGCACAGGACAATTGGCCGAACCGCCCCATCACCCTCATCGTCCCCTGGGCGCCCGGCGGGTCCAACGACGTCACCGCCCGCCTCATCGCGCCGATCCTGGCGGAGCACCTCGGCCAGTCCGTGGTGGTGGAGAACCGCGCCGGCGGCGGCGGCTCCATCGGCATGGGCCAGGTCGTGCGCGCGCGGCCCGATGGCTATACGCTGCTGATCTCCTCCGCTTCCAACCACGTCTTCCACCCGCTGGTCTCGCCCGACCTCGGCTACGACGTGCGCGATGCGCTGACCAGCATCGCCATGATGGTGGACGTGCCGAACGTGCTGGCGGTGAACCCCGCCACCGGCATCACCAGCGTCCAGGAACTGATCGCCCGCATCCGCGCCACGCCGGGCGGCCTCTCCTTCGGCTCCTCCGGCACCGCCAGCTCCAACCACCTGGCCGGCGAGCTGTTCCGGATGATCACCCAGACCGAGATGGTGCATGTGCCCTATCGCGGCGGCGGGCCGGTGGCGACGGACCTCATGGCCGGCACCATCCCCATGGCCTTCATGAACCTGCCGACCGTGGTCGGCCCGGCGCAGAACGGGCGGCTTCGCATCATCGGCGTCGGCACGAGCGAACGCGTGCGCTTCCGCCCGGACATCCCGACCATCGCGGAACAGGGCGTGCCCGGCTACGCCGTGCGCAGCTGGACCGGCCTCTTCGGCCCCCGCGCCCTGCCGCGCCCGATCGTCGATCGCCTGGCGGAGGAGATGCGCCGCATCCTCGACAGCGACGCCATCAAGACCCGCCTGGTGGACCTGGCCAGCGAGCCGATCTGGATGGACCCCGCCCGCACCGAGGCCTTCGTGCGGGAGGAATTCGACCGCTGGGGCCCGGTGGTGCGCGCCGCCCGCGTGACGGCGAACTGAACACGCGGCAGGCTGGCGCGTCCACGCCCGGAGAGCGCCAGCCTTGCCCCGCATCCTCACCATGGCGGCCGCCCAGCTCGGCCCCATCCCCCGCACCGAGACGCGCGCGCAGGTCGTCGAGCGCCTGCTGGTCCTGATGCGGGATGCCGCCGCGCGCGGCGCCGACATCATCGTCTATCCCGAAGCCGCGCTGACGGCCTTCTTCCCGCATTGGTGGATCGAGGATGAGGCGGAGCTCGACGCCTGGTTCGAGACGGCGATGCCGTCGAACGAGACCGCGCCCCTCTTCGCCGAGGCCAGGCGCCTGAAGATCGGCTTCCACCTCGGCTACTGCGAACTCGTCCACGAAGGCGGCCGCAAGCGCCGCTTCAACACCGCCATCCTGGTCGACAAGGAAGGCGCGATCGTCGGCAAGTACCGGAAGATCCACCTGCCCGGCCATGCCGGGCACGAGCCCTGGCGCCCCTTCCAGAACCTCGAGAAACGCTACTTCGAGATCGGCGACCTCGGCTGGCGCGCCTGGCGGACCATGGGCGGCGTCATGGGGCTGATGATCTGCAACGACCGCCGCTGGCCGGAAGCCTGGCGCGTGCTCGGCCTGCAGGGGGCGGAGATGGTGATGCTCGGCTACAACACGCCGCAGCACGACCCCGCCATGCCGCAGACGGACCCGCTGCAGGACTTCCACAACCACCTCTCCATGCAGGCGGGCTGCTACGCCAACGGCACCTGGGCGGTCTGCGTCGCCAAGGCGGGGGTGGAGGAAGGCATCATGCAGATCGGCGGGTCCTGCATTATCGCCCCCTCCGGCCAGATCGTGGCGCAGGCGCTGACGCGCGGCGACGAACTCGTCATGGCCGCCTGCGACCTCGATGCCTGCATCCCCTACAAGGAAACGATGTTCAACTTCGCCCGCCACCGGCGTGTTGAACATTATGGGATGATCGTCGAAAGAACCGGTTCCTTGCCGCCGGCCTGAAAATCGTCCTGTTCGCGGTGACCGGTTTTGTGGCACTGCTGCCGTTGCGGTGGACGTTCCGCCGCCGGTGCATGCCGACTGAAGGAAACCTCCCCAATGACAGACGCAACGGATTTCGTTGAGCTCGCGAGGATATGGCGCGGGCCAGCGGTGGAGAGCGTCCATAGCGGCGCGGTCGTGGTCACCAACTTCGATGGCCGCCTGGTCGGCTGCTGGGGCGATGCCGGGACCGTCACCTTCCCGCGCTCCTCCCTCAAGCCCTTCCAGGCGATCGGCCTGATCGAGAGCGGCGCGGCCGACGCGCTCGGCCTCACGGACGAACACATCGCCCTCGCCTGCGCCTCCCACGGCGCGGAGCCCTTCCAGGTCGCCCTCGTCGAGGATTGGCTGGGCAGGCTCGGCCTCGATGAATCCGCGCTGGTCTGCGGGCCGGCCCTGCCGCGCGGGCAGGACGACATCGTCGCCGCCTGCCAGGCCGGCGGCCCCCGCCGCGTCTTCCACAACTGCTCCGGCAAGCATTGCGGCTTCCTGTCGGTGGCGAAGCAGCTCGGCGCCGGGCTGGACTACGCCAACCCCGCCAACCCCGCCCAGCAGCTCTACATGGACGTGCTGAGCGAATATCTCGGCCGGGACGCCCGCAAGCTGCCGATGGGCTACGACCATTGCGGCCTGCCCGCCGCCGCCGTCCCGATGCGGGACATGGCGACGGCCATGGCGCGGCTCGCCGTCGGCTGGTCCGGCAACAACGCCCGCCGCGCCGCCGCCAAGCGCGTGGTCCGTGCCATGACGAGCTACCCCGACCACCTCTCCGGCATGGATGCCGCCACCTCCCGCCTGGTCCGCGCCACCAACGGCAAGGTCGTGCTGAAGGGCGGCGCGGAGGGCTACCTGCTCGCCGCCGCGCCGGAACGGGGCCTCGGCTTCGCCATCAAGGTCGCGGACGGCGCATCCCGCGTGAAGTGGGGCGTCCTGGCCCGCATGCTCGGCCATTACGGCGTGCTGCCGGTGGCGGAAGCGGAAGCCCTGATCCAGCAGGTCGAACCCCCCGTGCCCAACAGCAACGGCAGCGAAGGCGCCCGCACGCAGATCGTGCTGGAACAGCCCGTGCCGACGACCCCCACCGAAGCGACCCTCGCCTTCTGGATGGGCGGCGTGAAGGAAGCGCTCTTCCCGTAAGGGAAAGGGCGCGAGGCCCGCACCCCTCCGGCCGTCCCCGTTGGGGAGCGAGGGCCGGACGGAGGGGGCGGGCCGTGTCGCGCGGGTGGCTTGCCAGGGGGCTTTGCCCCCCGGCACCCCCCACCAGGAGCCAGCGGGCTCCTGGACCTCATGTTGATGGGAACAGGAGAGAGGGGCCGGAACGCGCGCTGTCACAGCGGTCGCGTCGGCCCCTCTCTCCTGTTCCCATGAAAGGGGTTCAAAGGGGCCGCTGCCCCTTTGCGGGGAGCGCGAGGGGCAGCGCCCCTCGCAATCACCCCATCGCCGGCAGCGCGCGCCCTGCCGCCAGCCTCAGAATCCGGTGCGGGCGTTCGACGCCGATCAGGCGGTGCACGATCAGGATCACGCTGCGGCCCTGGGTTGCTTCGCCGAGGGTCTCCAGGAAGGCGCGTTCGGTTTCCGCGTCGAGTCCCGCCGCCGGTTCGTCCAGGATCAGCACGGGCGCGTCGCTCAGCAGCGCGCGGGCGAGCGCCAAGCGCCGCGCTTGGCCGCCGGAGAAGCGGGCGCCGGCTTCCCCGCATCGGGTCGCGAGGCCTTCCGGCAGGGTGCGAACCATCTCCCCGATCCCGGCGCGGTCGAGCGCCTTCCAGAGATCGGCTTCCGGCGCGTCCGGCCGGGCCAGGCGCAGGTTGTCCTCGATGCTGTCGTCGAAGAGGCGCGCATCCTGCGTCAGGCAGGCGATGCGGGACCGCACGGCGTCGGCGGGGAGCGTCGCGGTATCGATGCCCCCCAGGGTGATCCGCCCGCCCTGCGGCGCGGCCAGCTTCAGCAGCAGGGAGGTCAGGGTGGATTTGCCGATGCCGGACGGGCCGAGGAGCGCTACCCGCGCGCCTTCCGGCACCTCGAGGTCGAGCCCGTCGAAGACGGCCGGCCGGTCCGGCGCCCAGGCGAAGCGCAGCCCCTCCACCTTGATGGCGTGGCCCTTGGGCAGCGCGGCGGGTTCGGTGGGTTCGGCCACGGGGGCGGGCTGGTCCGCGGCCTCGAACAGGCGTCGCGCGCTGGCGCCCGCGGCGGCCAGGGCCGCGCCGGCGCGGGGCAGCAGGCCGAAGGCTTCCGCCGCGGCGGTGGCCAGGAACAGGCCGAGGACGGCTGCGGCCACGCCGGTTTCGCCGGCCGCCAGCCCGAAGGCGAGAGCCCCCAGCATTGCCGCCTGGGTCAGCAGCATCCCGGCCGCGCCGCCATAGGAAGCGCGCCGCGCCAGGGCGCGCTGCGCGGCGGCCAGCGCCGTGCCTTCCTGGTGGGCGCGGGCGGCGGCGCGACCTTCCGCGCCCGCCGCCAGCGTATCCTCGATGCCCGTCAGCGGATCGACCACCGCGGCCCGCAGCGACCCCTGGGCGACGGCAACGCGCTCACCCGCCGCCGCCGCGCCCGGCGCCAGCAGCGGCGGCAGCAGCAGGGCCAAGGCCAGCGGCACGGAGACCAGCGCCGCCAGCGGCAGCGACACCGCCCCCAGCACCACGGTGATGGCCAGCACCGCGGCCAGCGCCGCCACCCCCGGCACGATGGCGCCGAGATAGACGCGGTCCAGCGCATCGATGTCGGAGACGAGCCGCCCCAGCAGATCCCCCGCCCGACGGAAGCCGAGCCCAGCCGGCAGCCGTTCCGACAGCCGCCGGAAGAACCAGACCCGCGTATCCGCCAGCGCCCGGAAGGTCGCGGCGTGGGTCACCAGCCGTTCAAGGTAGCGGAACACCGGCCGCAGGATCACCACGGGCCGCAGCCAGAAGAAGGCCGCCGCGCCGCCGGCGAAGATCGCGGCCGGCGTCACGCCTTCCGCCACGCCGCGCCCGGCCAGCGCCAGCAGCGCGAGGCCGGCGAGCGATGCCGCGCAGGCCATGGCGAGCCCGGCCGCCAGCCACCAGCCCCGGCTGCGCCAGAGGCCGAGCACGCGCAGAAGGTCAGCGTTCATTCGCCCGCCATCCGGGCGCCGACCGCGCGCCCGCCCTCGATCTCCAGCACCCGGCCGAGGGTGCGCTGCGCCAGGCGCGAATGGCTGGCGATGATGGCGGTGCGGCCGGCGCAGAGGCGGCGGATGCTCTCCAGCACCTCGGCCTCCGTCCCCGGGTCCAGATGCGCCGTCGGCTCGTCCAGCAGCACCAGCGGCGCGTCGCGCAGGAAGGCGCGGGCGACGGCCACGCGCTGCGCCTGGCCGCCGGAGAGGCCGAACCCGCCCTCCCCCACCAGCGTGTCCAGCCCCTTCGTCAGGCCACGGGCGAAATCCATCACCCGCGCGGCCTCCGCCGCCGCCTCCACCTCCGCCGCCGTGGCCTCCGGCCGCGCGAGGGCGATGTTCTCCCGCAGCGTGCCGCGGAACAGATGCGCGCGCTGGCCGACATAGGCCGTCAGGCGGCGAAGCTCCGCGGGCGCCAGCAGGGTCGCGTCCTGCCCATTGAAGGCGATCCGCCCCGCATCCGGCCGGCGGAACCCCATCAGCAGCCGCAGCACGGAGGATTTGCCCGCCCCTGACGGCCCCGCCAGCACCAGCGTCTCCCCGGGCAGAACCCGGAAACTCAGACCGTCCAGCGCCGGCGGCCGCGCCGGGTCGTAGCGCAGCGTCACGTCCTGGAAGGTGACGACGAGCTTCTTCGGCACCTCCTCCAGTCGGTAGCCCGGCGCCGCGCCGTCATCCTCCAGCAGCGGCGCCAGCTCGGCTGCGGCGCCGCGGGCGGCGAGGCGCTCGTGATAGGCCTGGGAGAAGGCGCGGAGCGGAGCGAAGAAGGCGGGCACCAGCAGCAGGGTGAAGATGGCCCCCGCGGGGTCCGGATGAGTCAGCCCCAGCACCGCGCCATGGCGCACCGCGAGGCAGGCGATCGCCGCCGCCGCCAGCGCCTCCAGCGAGGCGGAGGACAGGAAGGCGACGCGCAGCACCCGCATGGTGCGGCCGCGCAGCTCATCCGCCGCGACGCGCAGCGATGTCGCCTCCGCCTCCTGCCGCCGGAACAGCACCAGCGTCGGCAGGCCGCGCATGCGGTCGAGGAAGCGGCCGGACAGGCGATCCAGCGCCGCGAACTGCTTGCGGCTGGCCTGGGCGGCGCCGATGCCCGTGACCGCCATCGCGACCGGCACCAGCAGCCCCGCCACCAGCAGGATGGCGCCGCTCGTCGCATCCACGGCGAAGGCGGCGGCGGCCACCAGCAGCGGCCCGGCGATCGCCAGCATGGCGGCGGGCAGCCAGCGCGTGAGGAACCCCTCCAGCGCCTCGATCCGATCCACCACCAGCGCGGCGCGTTCACCCACCGGGCGCTGGTCCCCAGCCCCCGTGGCCAGCAGCCTGGCGAAGACGGCGTTGCGCAGCCGGGTCTTCGCGGCCTCCCCGGCTGCGATCAGCGCCTTCTCCTGAGCGATGCCGATGGCCGCCGAGAGCAGCGCCAGCGCGCCGGCGGCCGCCAGCTCGTTCCACCCGGCCTCGCCGATGCCGAGCAGCCGGGCGATCAGCAGCGCGATCAGCCAGGCCTGGCCGATCCCCGCCGCGACCTGGCCGATGCCCAGCACCAGCGGCACGGCCAGATGCGCCCGTGCCGCGCGCGCCTCGCGCCGCAGCAGCGCGCCGGCCGCCCCCTCACCCTGTCTGACCCGTCCCATTGGCGCGGACCATAGGGCACCGGCGCGTAACGGTCATCCCACCCGCGGCGCCGTTTTCGCGGGCTTGCCGGCTCCCGCGAAATGACCCACCTCCGGCGCGACGGATTGCCGGAGTGCCACGATGCTGCCGACGCATGGACGCTACGACTACACGGCCTGGCGGGGCCGCACGCCCTATGCCTGGCCGAATGGCGGCAGGCTCGCAGTCTATCTCGGCGTGAACCTGGAGCATTTCGCCTTCGGCGAGGGCCTGGGTGCCGAACTCGCCCCCGGCGGCCCGCAGCCCGATGTCCTGAACTTCGCCTGGCGGGACTATGGCAATCGCGTCGGCGCCTGGCGGCTGCTGGAGACGCTGGACGAGCTCGCTTTGCCCGCGACGCTGCTGCTGAACAGCGCCATGTACGACTACGCGCCCGACCTGATCGCCGCCCATCGTGCCCGGGGCGACGAGATGGCCGGCCATGGCCGCACCAATTCCGAACGCCAGTCGGTGCTGGCGGAGGCCGAGGAGGCGAAGCTCATCGCCGACTCGACCGCCGCGATCCTGGCGGCCGAGGGCACGGCGCCCCGCGGCTGGCTCAGCCCCTGGATCGCGGAAAGCCGCACCACCCCCGATCTGCTGGCCGAGGCCGGCTACCGCTACACCATGAACTGGTGCGCCGATGACGCCCCGGTCTGGATGCGGACGCGGGGCGGCCCCCTGCTGGCCATGCCCTACCCGCAGGAGGTGAACGACATCCCCGCCATCGTCGGCCGCAAGGATGGCGGCGACGCCTTCGCCGCCATGATCCTCGACGATTTCCATGAGCGCCTGCGCCAGGTGCGGGACGGGCTGCCCCAGGTGATGGGCATCGCGCTGCACCCCTACATCATCGGCCAGCCCCACCGGATGCGGCACCTCCGCCGCGCGCTGGCCGAGATCGCGCAGCACCGCGACACCGTCTGGATCACCACGGCCGGCGCCATCTTCGACCATGTGGCGAGCCTGCCGCCCGGGATCGTTCCGGGTGATTCCCGCGTTACGGCCTGAAACCGCCGGAGTGCCAACCGTGATCCGCCGCCTGCTGCTCGCCCTGCCCCTGCTGCTCGCCGCCTGCGCCACGCCGCCCGCGGAACCCCCGCCCGCGACGGTCGCGAGCGTGGACCTCGCCCGCTACGCCGGCACCTGGCACGAGATCGCCCGCTTCCCCAACAGCTTCCAGGACGGGCGCGGCCGCGCCTGCACCGACACCACCGCGACCTACACGGCCCGGCCCGACGGCACCGTCGGCGTCGTCAACCGCTGCCGGGATGCGCGCGGCGAGGAGGTGGTCGCGACGGCCAGCGCCTATGCCGTGGAGGGCAGCGGCAATGCGAAGCTGCGGGTGACCTTCTTCTGGCCCTTCTACGGCGACTACTGGGTGATCGGGCTCGATCCGGATTACCGCTGGGCCGTGGTGGGCGCGCCGGGGCGGAACTACCTCTGGGTGCTGTCGCGCACCCCGGCGATGGCGGAGGCCGACTACGCGGCGGCCGTGGCTATCGCCCGCGACCAGGGCTTCGACATCGCGCGGCTGCAGCGCACCCCGCAACGCTGACGCCTTGTCAGGCGGTGACGCTGCCCACCCGCAGCAGCGGCACCACCCCCGAAGGCGCCACAACTCCCGCCAACGGCGCCTCCACCACGCAACTCACCCCCTCCGCCTCGAAGGCGATCCGCGTCGTGCCGCCGAGGTCATGCGCCAGGCTGCGCTCGATCAGCCGCGTCCCGAAGCCCGCCCGATCCGGCGCCACCACCGGCGGCCCGCCGCGCTCCGTCCAGCGCAGCCGGAACAGCGCGGGGTCGCCCGCCACCGTCTCCCACGCGATCGTCACATGCCCGGCCTGGACGGAGAGCGCGCCGTATCTCAGCGCATTCGTCGCGAGTTCATGCAGCGCCATGGACAGCGTCACGGCCACGCGCGGCACCAGCCGCAGCGCCGGGCCCTGGACCCGGAAGCGCACCCCATCCACCCCGCCATGCGGCGCCAGCACGCCGGCCACGACCTCGTCGATATGCGCCCCCGCCCAGCCATCCCGGGTCAGCACGTCATGCGCCGCGGCCAGTGCCAGGATGCGCGCCTCCAGCCCCTTGCGGATGGCGGGGTCAGCGCCGCGCAGCGTCTGCGCCGCGATGCTCTGCACCGTCGCCAGCGTGTTCTTCACCCGGTGGTTCAGCTCATGCACCATCAGCCGCAGCCGGTCCGCATCCTCCCGCCGCGCCGTCACATCCTGCTGCCCGCCGCGGATCATCCGCACCGCGCCATCCGCCGCGCGGACGAATTCGCCGCGGCTCGCGATCCAGCGGACCTCCCCGGTATCGCCGCGGCGGATGCGGAATTCGAAGGCGAAGGTCACCATCGCCCGGTCCGCCATCGCGGCCAGGCGCCGGTCGCGCAGCGCCTCCCGATCCTCGGGATGCACCATGTCAAGATGCGCGCCCTCCGGCAGCATCGAGGGCGGAGGCAGGGCCGGGTCCAGCCCGTAGAGCCGGTACATCATCTCCGACCAGTAGGTGGCGCCGCTCTCCATGTCGCAGGAGAAGAAGCCGATCGCCCCCGCCTCGCTCGCCAGGCGAAGCTGCGTCTCGCTCTCCCGCAGCCGGTCCTCCGCATGGATGCGCGCCGTGATGTCGACGGAGGAGCCGATCAGCCCCACCACCCGCCCCGCCGCGTCGCGGAAGGGCGCCTTGGTGGAGAGCCAGATGGCCGGCGTGCCGTCCGGCAGGCTCACCGCCTCCTCCAGCTGCTCCGCCTCGCCGCCATCCATGATTCGCTGGTCGTTTGCCCGCACCGCGGCGGCCTGGGCCGGGTCGTCCAGGAATTCGGCGTCCGTGCGGCCCATGATGGCGTCGAGCGGCTTGCCGACCAGCGCGGCCACGCCCTCATTCGCCACCAGCATCCGGCCGTCCCGGTCCTTGGCGTAGACCACGCCGGGAACGGCGGCGATGAAGGCCCGGAGCAGCGTGACGGAGCGGTCCCGCTCCGCCTCCAGGGTCCGGCGCACCTCGATGTCCAGCAGCACGCCGGGGAAGCGCAGCGGCGTTCCATCCGGGGCGTGATCGACGCGGCCATTCGCCTCGATCCAGCGGAACACGCCATCCCGTCCGCGCACGCGATACTGGTGGGCATAGGCGCCGCCGCGGCCGATCGCCTCCGCGATGGCGGCGCGCAGCCCGGCCAGATCCTCCGGATGCACCGTCGCGATCACCTGTTCGAGCGACAGGCCGGTGCGCCCCCGCGCGGCGTCGAGTCCGAAATAGAAGGCGAAGCGCTCATCCACCGTGAAGCTGTCCGATGGCAGGTCCCAGTCCCAGGTGCCGACGATGGCCCCGGCGGCGAGCGCCAGATCCACCCGCTCCGCCTCCTGCCGCAGCCTTTCCTCCCGCGCCGCGATCGCGCCCTCCACCGCGACGAAGCCGCGGCGCAGCGCCTCCATCTCCGCCACGCGCGCAGGCGGCATGGCGGCGGCGCCGCCGACCGCCAGCGGCCCCTGCCCTGCCGCCAGGCCACGCGCATGCGCCTCCAGCCGCCGCACAGGTTGCAGCACCAGCCAGGCGACCAGCGCAGCCGTCCCGCAGCCCAGCGCCAGGGCCAGGGAGGCGCCGGCGGCCAGCGTCAGGGCCGTGACGCGCCAGCCCGCATCGAAGCCATCGGCGGGCTGGGCGGAGACCACCGTCCACCCCGCGGCATGGGCCAGGCGCTGGAAGCCGAAGACGTGCGGGGCGCCATCGATGCTGGCGGCGCGGTAGAAGCCCGAGGGACCGGCCGCGAGCAGCCGGCGGTTCTCCTCCGGCAGGCGCTGGCCGACGCGTCGGGCATGCAGCGCATCGGACCGCGCCACGACCACGCCCTGCCCATCGCTCAGGGACGCGAAGTGGTCGCCCGGCGCCTGCTGCGCCATCAGCACCCGCCGGAACACCCGCGCATCCATCCGCACCGCCAGCACGAAGGGGGTGTCGCCGCCCCGGACCACCGGCACGGCGACCCCCGCCGCCAGCCGCTCCTCCGCCCCCGCCTGCGGCGCCGGCAGAAGGTCCGTCACCATCGCCTGCCCCGTCGCCACGGCATCGCGATAGGCCGGGGTCGGGGGGCCGGGGTCGCTGCCCGGCGGCAGCGCGGTGTCCAGGATCGGCCGCAGGGTCGCGGCGTCCAGCAGCAGCGCGCTGGTACCGAAGGCGCCCGCGACGCGCCGCGCCTGGGCCTCGAACCGCGGCAGGTCGGGCACCGGCCCGTCCAGCGCCTCGGCGGCCGCCAGGCCACGCGCGATGCCGAGGTGGCGGTCGATCTCCCGGTCGAGCGCGCCGGCCAGGCCGCGCGCCGACTCGATCAGCCGCGCCTCCGCGGCCTCCTGCCGCCCCTGCACGGCCTGCCAGGCCGCGAAGCCCCCGAAGCCCAGCGCAGGCAGCAGCACCGCCAGCAGCAGCGCGACCAGCAGCAGGGAGAAGCGGAGGCGCGGCGCGTCACGCATGGCGGCTGCCTGGCACGGCGTGGCGCGCGGGCATTCCCAGGCCGGCAGGACGAACGGCGCTCCCCTTCACGGCTTCGGCGCTAGCACGCCTCGCGGGCACTTGCCTCCCGGCGCGGGGCTCGGCGCCGCCCAATGGCCGGCGGCGGCCGATCACGAAATCGCGCGCGCCCCGCCCCGTTCAGCCGAGCTCGAAGGTGGTGACGCCGAAGAGCCGCTCCAGCCGGATGGCCGGCGCCGGGCCGGTGTACATCCGCGCCGTCTCGAAGACCGGCTTGAGGCCGAGCCCCTCGGCCAGGGCCACCGCCTCCCGCCGCGGCTCCGCGACATCGAGGAAGACGGGACCGCCGGCGGGGATGCGGGCGATCAGCGCCACCAGCAGCCGCTCCGCCACGCCGCGATCCTGCGCGACCAGCGGCCCGATCTTGTGCCCCTCCCGCGCCGGGCGGATGACGCCGAAGCCCGCGACCTCGCCGTCCCGCACCACCGCCAGCGCCACATGCCCCGGTGCCGAAAGCCAGGCGCGCAGGAAGGCCTCGCGCGCCGCCGGGAACACGCTCCGGTCCAGTGCCGCCAAGGCCGAGAACGGCACGCCCGACGCCTCCACCACATCCGCCGAAGCCGCCGCCGCACCTGCCGGCACGCCGCCGAACCGGATGTTGTTCCAGGCCAGGGAGAAGCCCGACTTCCGGTAGTTCGCCTGCTGCGCCACGACACCATCGAGGCCGATGAGCCGCCCCGCCAGCCGCGCCATCGCTGCCTGCCAGACCCTCATGCCGAGGCCCTGCCCCCGCACCTCCGGCCGCGCGATGTAGAAGCCGATGAAGCCGAACTCCGTGCCGTAGCGCGTGGCGGAGATGACGGAGGCGAGGCGCCCTCCCTCCTCCACCGCCAGGAACAGCCCGGGATCCTGCACGAGAAAGCAGCCGAGGTCCGACAGGCCGGGGTTCCACCCCTCCACCGCCGCCCATTCGACGGCGGTCACGGCTTCCTCGGGCGTCAGCGTGCGGACGGTGGTCAATGCATCACATCCCCGCCGTTGGGCGACAGCGTGGCGCCGACGAAGAAGTCGCCACCCGGGGAGGAAGCGAGCAGCAGCGCCGCCGCCGCGATCTCGGCCGGCTTGCCGACGCGCCCGATCGGCAGCCCCGCCCCCGTCCGCTCCGCCCAGCCTTCGCCGAGCTGCGCCGTCAGGTCGGTGGTGACGGGGCCCGGCGCGATGGCGTTGACCAGGATGCCCTTCGGCGCGCCCTCCCGCGACAGCGCGCGGACGAAGCCGACCAGCGCGGCCTTGGCGGTGACATAGGGCACGATCCCGATGCCGCCCTTGAAGGCGAGCTGCGAGGCCGTGACGATGATCCGCCCGCGCCCACGCGCGGCCATCCCCTCCCACACCGCCTTGGCGCCGACCCAGGCCGCCTTCACATGCACGGCGATGACGCGGTCGAAGTGTTCATCGGGCAGCGTCTCGAAGGGCCCGCGGAGGTTCATCCCCGCATTGCTGCACAGCACGTCGCAGGGGCCGAGCGCCGCCTGCGCGTCGCCGATGAAGGCGCGCAGCCCCTCGCTGTCCGCGACATCGACGGAGCGATGGAAGGCGCGCCGCCCGAAGCCCTCGATCCCCGCCGTCACCTCGGCGGCGCCTGCCGCGTCATCCAGGTGGCAGAAGGCGATGTCGGCGCCTTCGCGCGCGAAGAGCAGCGCCATCTCCCGCCCGATGCCCCGGCTGCCGCCGGTGATGATCGCGACCTGCCCCGCCAGTTGACCACTCATGCCAGCAATCTCCGCATTGTCCGCGCAAACTGCTCCGCGATCGGGCCCGCGTCCACATGCCGCCCGGCCTCCACCACCACGCGCCCGCCGCAGACGACGGTGCGGACGGGGTTGCCCTGGCCGCTGAACACCCAGGCATCGAGCAAGCCGTCGCCGGCGCGCCCGACCAGCGTCGGATGATCGGGGTCGAGCTCCACCAGATCCGCCCGCATCCCAACCGCGATGGCGCCGAGCCTGCGGCCACTCGCCTGCGCGCCACCGGCCAGCGCGCCGTCGAGCAGCGTGCGCCCGGGATGCGGATTGGCCTCCCCCGTCGCCACGGCGCGCGCATGGTCGCGCAGCCGCTGGCTCGTCTCCAGCTGCCGCAGCTCGTCGCGCGGCGCGGTGCCTACATGGCTGTCCGTGCCGATGCCGAACCGCCCGCCCGCGCCAAGAAACCGAGTCAGCGCGAAGGTGCCGTCGCCGAGCGAGGCTTCCGTCGAGGGACAGAGCCCCGCCACCGCGCCCGTCTTCGCCAGGTCCTCCACCTCGCCCTCATCCATGTGGGTCGCGTGGATCAGCACCCAGCGCTCATCCACCGGCAGGCTGTCAAGGATCCAGCGCACCGGCCGCTTGCCCGTCACGGCAAGGCATTCCTCCACCTCCTTCGGCTGCTCCGCCGCATGGATGTGGATCGGTCCGTCGAAGCCCGAGACCTTGCGGATCATCGCCGGCGTGCAGGCGCGCAGCGAATGCGGCGCCAGCCCCACCGCCATCTGCGCATCACCGGCCGTCGCCTCCCGCGCGCCCTCCACGATGCGCGCGAAGCCGTCGAGGTCGTTGAGGAACCGCCGCTGCCCGTCATGCGGATCCTTCCCGAAGATGCCGCCATGCCGGTAGAGCGAGGGCAGCATCGTCATCCCGATGCCCACCCGCCGCGCCGCCGCCACATGCCGCTTCGCCATCTCGGCCGGGTCGGAATAGGGCGTGCCGTCGGGTTGGTGGTGCAGGTAGTGGAACTCGGCGACGGACGTGAACCCGTGCTCCAGCAGCTCCGCATAGAGCTGCGCGGCGACGGCTTCCGCATCCTCCGGCATGAAGAGCCCGACGAAGCGGTACATCGTCTCCCGCCAGGTCCAGAAGCTGTCGCGGCCTTCGGGACTGCGCCGTTCCGCGCCGCCCGCCATGGCGCGCTGGAAGGCATGGGAGTGCAGGTTCGGCACCCCCGGCACGACATGGCCGCGAAGGCGGCGCGTGGTGCCGGCCGGCCCCTCGAAGCCCGGCATCACGGCGGCGATGAAGCCCGCGCCATCGACCTCGACCAGCACATCCCGCGCCCAGCCGCCTGGCAGCAGCGCATCCGTGGCGATGAAGCGCCGCGTCACCATGGCAGCATTCCCCCCTGCACCCTTCCCGCATGGCCCATTCGCGTCAGCCGCGCAACGGCCCGCGCACCGACCGCACCGTCACCGCATGCCGGTCCCCCGGCCAGGTGATCCGCGCCGCCGTCACCGGCTGGTCGCCCCGCCAGGTGCGGCGCTCCATCACCAGGCACGCTTCCTCGAGCCCCATCCCCAGCGTGGAGGCCACCACGGCATCGGCGCCCGCCGCGCGGATGCGGTGCTCCGCCTCCGTCCAGGGCACGCGATGCAACAGCCAGGTGCCGGGCGGCAAGGCGGCGAAGGGCTCTTCGGCCGCCTCCGGCACCGCCTCCAGGCTGATCAGCCGATCCTCCAGCGCCGCGGCGCGGCCCTCGCTGTCATGCCGCACCAGCAGTGCCAGCACGCGCGCGCCCTTCGGCACCACGCCGAGCCGCGCCCGATCCGCCGCGCTCGCCACCCGCACCGCGCGCTTCAGCACGGCATGCGAATGCCCCGGCAGCATCTCCCGCATATCCGGCACGCCGAGCAGCTTCTCCTCGGATGGCGGCGCCGCGACGAAGCTCCCCGCCTTGCGCCGCCGCACCACCAGCCCCGCCGCCACCAGATCCGCCAGTGCGCGGCTGACGGTCATGCGCGCCACCCCATGCGCCGCCACCAGCTCCTGCTCTGAAGGCAGCCGGTCCCCGGGCTTCAGGGCGCCCGAGAGGATCAGCCCCTCGATCTGCTGGCGGATGGCGGCGTGGCGGGTCATGGCGCATTATGTCTAGACATAATCCGAGGCATCGGCAATGCTGGATCGCCTCGACCGGGAGCCCCTCATGTCCGATCCGCGCCGCCGCAACGCGCCTGCCATCCGCAGCCCCCGCGGGCTCGATCTTTCCTGCCGCCATTGGACGACGGAAGCCGCGATGCGGATGCTGATGAACAACCTCGATGACGAGGTGGCGGAGAAGCCCGGCGACCTCGTCGTCTATGGCGGCATCGGCCGCGCCGCGCGGGACTGGGAAAGCTATGAGCGCATCGTCGCCACGCTGAAGCGGCTGGAGGAGGACCAGACCCTGCTGGTGCAGTCCGGCAAGCCCGTCGGCGTCTTCCGCACCCATGCCGACGCGCCTCGCGTCCTGATCGCCAATTCCAACCTGGTCCCGCGCTGGGCGAGCTGGGAGCACTTCAACGAGCTCGATCGCAAGGGGCTCATGATGTACGGCCAGATGACGGCCGGTTCCTGGATCTATATCGGCTCCCAGGGCATCGTGCAGGGCACCTACGAGACCTTCGTCGAGGCCGGGCGCCAGCATTTCGGCGGCAGCCTCAAGGGGCGATGGATCCTCACCGCGGGCCTCGGCGGCATGGGCGGCGCGCAGCCGCTGGCCGGTGTCTTCGCCGGCGCCTGCGTCCTCGCCGTCGAATGCCAGCCCAGCCGCATCGAGAAGCGACTGGAGACGCGCTACCTCGACCACCGCGCGGACACGCTCGATGAGGCGCTGGCCATGATACGCGCCGCCACGGCGGAGGGCCGCGCCATCAGCGTCGGCCTGCTCGGCAATGCCGCCGATGTCTTCCCCGAACTGGTGAAGCGCGGCGTGGTGCCGGACATCGTCACCGACCAGACCAGCGCCCACGACCCCGCCAATGGCTACCTCCCCGCCGGCTGGACGCTGGAGAAGTGGGAGGCGATGCGCGAATCCGATCCCGCCGCCGTCGCGGCCGCCGCGAAGAAGTCGATGGTCGGCCATGTCCAGGCCATGCTGGACTTCAAGCGCCTGGGTTCCGCCGTGCTGGACTACGGGAACAACATCCGCCAGATGGCGAAGGAGGAAGGCCTCGCCAACGCCTTCGACTTCCCCGGCTTCGTCCCCGCCTATATCCGCCCTCTCTTCTGCCGCGGCGTCGGCCCCTTCCGCTGGGCGGCCCTCTCCGGCGATCCCGAGGACATCCGCAGGACGGATGCGAAGGTGAAGGAGCTGATCCCCGACGATCCGCATCTGCACAACTGGCTCGACATGGCGCAGCGCCGCATCGCCTTCCAGGGCCTGCCCGCCCGCATCTGCTGGGTCGGCCTCGGCCAGCGGGACCGGCTCGGCCTGGCCTTCAACGAGATGGTCGCGAAGGGCGAGATCGGCCCCATCGTCATCGGCCGCGACCACCTCGATTCCGGCAGCGTCGCCTCGCCGAACCGGGAGACGGAGGCGATGCAGGATGGATCGGATGCCGTCAGCGACTGGCCTCTGCTCAACGCGCTGCTGAACACGGCGTCGGGCGCCACCTGGGTGTCGCTGCACCATGGCGGCGGCGTCGGCATGGGATTCTCCCAGCATGCCGGCATGGTCATCGTCGCCGATGGCACGGAAGCCGCCGCGCGCCGCCTGGCCCGCGTGCTGTGGAACGACCCCGCCACGGGCGTGATGCGCCACGCCGATGCGGGCTACGCCATCGCCATCGACTGCGCGCGGGAGAAGGGGCTGGACCTGCCGATGCTGGCGCGATGAGCCTAGGCATCGCTCCAGAGGATCGCGACCGGACCGGTCCCGACCTGCGCCTCGATCCGCTTCAGGCGTCGGCGGTTCGATTTGTGGTCGATGAACGTGACCACCAACGGCGGCCGCGGCGGCTCTCCGTCCTCCGGCGGAGCGTTGTGATGGTCGAACATCATCCTGACCATGCGGTCGAAGGGCGTGTCGGGTCTCAGATACAGTGTCCACTCGGTCCGTGGAACGAAAGCGGAAGGCTCCCAGTCGGGATCGAAGCCGCGCGGGCGGGTATTGTTCGGGTCGTCAGGGTCGTAGCGATCCATCCAGTCGCGCCAGGCGTCGTAGCTGGGCATCGGATGCTCCCGCAGCGCCCGGTGCGCCCGCCGTTGCCGGTAGAGTTGGGAAAGGCTCAGCAACCCGCCATTCAGGCGCCGCGCATCGCGTGCGCTCTTGTGCCGGCCCAGGTTCATCGACAGCAGGGCGAAGGGCAGCTTCAGCAACTCTCCCACGCCGATATGCGCCGGCATCCCCGCCCTCCCGCTTCCCTGGTCATGCACGAGATTAACCCCGCGTAACGCCGAAAAACAACCATTGCGTGCATTTCTGAAGGAGTTCACCCGTGATCGAACCCGGTGCCGCCACCCTTCCCCAGCTCCGCGCCCTCATGCAGGGCGCGCCAGCGGAACTCACCCCCGGCTGGCGCGCCGTCACCCAGGCCTCCGCCGATGCGCTCGCGCGCCGGCTGCGGACCGGGGAGGCGCTCTACGGCGTCAACACCGGCTTCGGGAAGCTCGCCTCCACCCGCATCGCGCCGGACCAGTTGGCGAAGCTGCAGCTGAACCTGTTGCGCAGCCACGCCGCCGGCACCGGCGCCTTCCTGCCCGCCCCCGTCGTGCGCCTCATCCTCGCCCTCAAGGCCATGTCCCTGGCGCGCGGCGCCTCCGGCGTGCGGCCCGCGGTGGTGGACAGCCTTCTGGCGCTGCTGGCGCATGACGTGCTGCCGGCCATCCCCGCCAAGGGCTCCGTCGGCGCCTCCGGCGACCTCGCGCCGCTGGCGCACCTGTCCCTCGTGCTGATCGGCGAAGGCGAGGCCTTCGCCGGCGACCAGGTGCTGGACGGCACCCAGGCGCTGGCCATGGCGAATGTCGCCCCGCTGGAACTCGGCCCGAAGGAAGGGCTCGCGCTGCTGAACGGCACGCAGGTCTCCACCGCCATCGCGCTGGCGGGGCTCTTCGCGGCGCAGGACCTGCTGCGCACCGCGCTGATGGCCGGTGCCATGTCCGTCGATGCCGCGCGAGGTTCCGACACGCCCTTCGACCCGCGCATCCATGCGCTGCGCGGCCAGCCCGGCCAGATCCGCGCCGCCGCCACGCTCCGCGCGTTGATGGAAGGCAGCGCCATCCGCGACAGCCACCGGGAGGGCGACAGCCGCGTGCAGGACCCCTATTGCCTGCGCTGCCAGCCCCAGGTGGCCGGCGCCTGCCTCGACCTGCTCGACAACGCCGCCGCCGTGCTGCTGCGGGAAGCGAACGCCGTCACCGACAACCCCCTCGTCACCGCCGATGGCGATGTGCTCTCCGGCGGCAATTTCCATGCGGAGCCCGTCGCCTTCGCCGCCGACACCATCGCGCTGGCGATCGCGGAGATCGGCGCCATCAGCGAACGCCGCATCGCGCTGCTGGTCGATCCCGTGCTCTCCGGCCTGCCCGCCTTCCTGGTGGCAGAGGGCGGGATCAACAGCGGCTTCATGATCGCGCAGGTGACGGCGGCCGCGATGGTGGCGGAGAACCGGGCCCTCGCCACGCCGCGCAGCGTGGACAGCCTGCCGACCAGCGCCAACCAGGAAGACCATGTCAGCATGGCGACCAACGCCGCGCTGCGGCTGGCGGAGATGGCGGACAACCTCGCCACCATCCTCTCCGTCGAGCTGCTCTGCGCGGCCCAGGGCCTCGATTTCCACGCGCCGCTGCGTTCCTCCGCCGCGATCGAGCAGGCGAAGAGCCTGGTGCGCGGCGTGGCCGCGACCTGGGATGGCGACCGCTTCATGGCGCCCGACATGGCGGCGGTGAAGCGTCTGGTGCAGCATGGCGCCTTCGCCTCGCTGGTGGACCTTCCCGCATGAGCTTCGACCGCGTCTGGACCGACGCCCACCTCGCCACGATGGTCCCGCGCGATGGCGACCCGCTCGGCATCATCGAGGATGGCGCCATCGCGTCCAAGGATGGCCGCATCGCCTGGGTCGGCCGACGCGCCGACCTTCCCGCGGGTGCGGCGGTCACCACGCGATGCGACGGCGCCTGGGTCCTGCCCGGGCTGATCGACTGCCACACCCACCTGGTCTTCGCCGGCGACCGCGCCCGCGAATTCGAGATGCGGCTGGAAGGCGCGACCTACGAACAGATCGCGCGGGAGGGCGGCGGCATCCTCTCCACCGTCCGCGCCACGCGCGCGGCCAGCGAGGATGATCTCGTCGCCAGCGCCCTGCCCCGCCTCGATGCCCTGCTGGCGGAGGGCGTCACGACCATCGAGGTGAAGTCGGGCTATGGCCTCGACCTGGAGACGGAGGCACGGATGCTCCGCGCCGCCCGGCGCGCCGCGGCGCAGCGCGCGGTCGGGCTGCAGACGAGCCTGCTCGCCGCCCATGCCGTGCCCCCCGAATACCAGGGCCGCCGCGCCGATTTCGCCCGCTACGTCGCGCAGGACATCATCCCGGCCATCGCGGCCGAGGGCCTGGCCGATGTGGTGGACGCCTTCACCGACAGCGTCATCGGCTTCGACGCCGAGGAGACGTCCTGGGTCTTCGACGCCGCCCGCGCCGCGGGCCTTCCCGTGAAGCTGCATGCCGACCAGCTGCGCGACGATGGCGGCGCAGCCCTCGCCGCGCGCTACCGCGCGCTCTCCGCCGACCACATCGAATATGCGAGCGCCGAGGGCATCGCCGCCATGGCGAAGGCCGGCACCGTCGGCGTGCTACTGCCCGGCGCCTTCTACTTCATCCGGGAGACGCATCTGCCGGACATCGCCGCGATGCGCGCGGCGGGGCTGCGGATGGCACTCGCCACCGACCTCAACCCCGGCTCCTCCCCCGCGCCCTCCCTGCTGCTGATGCTGAACATGGCCTGCACGCTGTTCCGGCTGACGGTGGCGGAGGCGCTGGCGGGCGTCACCACCCATGCCGCCGCGGCGCTCGGCATGCGGGACCGCGGCGCGCTGGCGCCGGGGCTGCGCTGCGACCTGGCGCTCTTCGCCATCAACCGGCCGGCGGAGCTCTGCTACTGGCTTGGTCGGAATCCCTGTATCGGCCGCGTTGTGGTGGGCCAGTGACTCCCGCCGACCTCACCGCGCGCGTCCGCACCGGCGTGCCGCTCGCCGGCGCCTGGGGGGTGGAGGTGCTGGAAGCCGGGGAAGGTCGCGCCCTGCTCCGCCTGCCCCAGCGGGAGGACCTGCTGAGGCCGGGCGGCACCGTCTCCGGCCCCGCCATGATGGGGCTGGCCGATGTCGCCATGTGGGCGGCGCTGCTAACCCTGACGGAGGGGCGGGATGAGAGCCTGACCGCCAGCCTCTCCATCACCTTCCTCCGCGCGCCGCCCCCCGGCGCCGTGCTGGCGGAGGCGCGGGTCATCAAGAAGGGGCGCACGCTCTCCTATGGCGAGGTGACGCTGCGGGCGGAAGGTTCGGCCGAGCCCTGCGCGCATGTGACCACAAGTTGGGCGGCGGTGCCGCGCCTGGTTACCAGGGCATGAATCGGCGCCAGACCGTTGCGGCGAAACACTCAACCGTGTCGCATTACAGCCTTGAAATCGTCACGGGCCGGGTCCAGCCTTTGATCTGAGGCCCGGGCCCCTCTGGCGGTCTGCCCCCCGGCATCCGCGATGTCGGGCCTCCCACTGAACCGCCGCGCCCCCGCGCAGCGACGGCATGAGGAGGTCTGGGGACTATGGACGGCAGCTTACCGCCCGGCAGCACCCTGATGGGTCGCCTGGTGGATCGCCTGGCGGATCTGGAGCGGCTGATCGCCGCCGAACGGTCGCGCGGCGTGCCCGATGAGGCGGCGATCCGCCGCCTGACCCGCGAACGCCTGCTGGCGCGGGACCGGATGGCCGCCCTGATGGGCTGCGCCATGCCCCGCTGGGCCAGGCAGGACCCGGAGCCCTAGGCAGTCTTGAACCGTCGCGACTGGCTGGTGGTGGGCGGCCTTTCCATCGTCGCCATCGTCGCGGGGTGGCCTAGCATCCGGGACTGGCCGGTCATGCGGTACTTTCGTGGGGAATGCGGGTGGCGTTGCCGCACGCCGCCCCGCCCGGCGCCCTGACCCGCGAATGTGCTGGCACACCAGCCACGGTTCGGGCTATGTTCTTCCCATCACGCGCCACACCCACGCCCGCTCAAGCCCTCCCCCCCCTATGGCGGGAGGGTGACCGGGGCGTGCATCGCCAGGGCGCACCCCGCGAAAACGGTGCTAAGCCCGCATAAACGGCATAATCGGCTAAAACGGGTTAGCGACTAAAAAGCCACATCCCTACGGTGCCGCTTCGGCCCAGCGCAGCAGACCGTCCAGCGCGGGACAAAGCGACTGGCCCCATGCTGTCAGGTGATACTCGACCTTCGGCGGCACCTGGGGATGGACGATCCGCGCCACCAGCCCATCCGCCTCCAGCTGCCGCAGCTGCTGGATGAGCATCTTCTGCGACACGCCCGGTATCGCCCGCTCCAGGTCGGAAAAGCGCCGCACCTGCCCACCGAAGAGCTGGAACAGGATCACCAGCTTCCAGCGTCCCTCGATCATGCGGATGACGGAATGCACGCCCTCGGCCGCGGATTGGGCCGTGTAGGGCGGGCGCTCACCTGCGGGTAAGTCCCTTACTTCCTGGTTCGTTCTTGTCATGGCGGCACCCTGAACCGAGCTTTCCCGCGACACAAGCAACCGCGGAGACTGGCCATGACCGAACCCCTGCCACCCCCGATCGCCGCCTATGCCGCCGCCAATGCGAGGCTGGATGCGGCGGGCATGCTCGCCCCCTTCGCCCGGGATGCGGTGGTGCGGGACGATGGCGGCACCCATGCGGGGCGGGACGCCATCCGCGCCTGGATCGAGGGCGCGACCATCACGGCCCGCGCCGTCTTCACGCCGCGGCACTGGCGCGCGGAGGCCGGCCGGATCGTCGTGGAGGGCCTGACCAGCGGCAACTTCCCGGGCAGCCCGATCGCCTTCACCTTCCGCTTCACCCTTCGCGACGATGCCATCACCGCGCTGGAGATCGCGTGATGGCCGCGCGGGGTGAGTTCGAGGGGCGGAGCGTCCTGGTGACCGCCGGCAGCAAGGGCACCGGGCGCGCCACCGTGGCCCGCTTCCTCGCCGCCGGTGCCCACGTGATGACCGCGGCGCGGCAGGCACCCGGGGACCTCGCCGGCGCCGAATTCGTGGCCGCGGACCTCACGACGGCCGAGGGCGCGCGGGCGCTGGCGCAGGCCGCGATGAAGCGCCTCGGCGGCGTCGATGTGCTGGTCCATGTCCTGGGCGGCTCCGGCGCCCCGGGCGGCGGCTTCGCGGCGCTGACGGATGACCATTGGCGGGCCGAACTCGACCTCAACCTGATGCCGGCCGTGCGTCTCGACCGCCTGCTGGTGCCGTCGATGATCGCCCGAGGCTCAGGGGTCGTGATCCATGTCGGCTCGATCCAGCGCCGCCTGCCGCTGCCGGAGTCCACGACCGCCTATGCCGCCGCCAAGGCCGCCCTGACGACCTACAGCAAGGCGCTGTCGAAGGAGGTCGGGCCGAAGGGCGTGCGGGTGAACATCGTCTCGCCGGGATGGATCTATACCGAGGCGTCGGAGGCCCTGGTCGAGCGCCTGGCCGCCAGCGGCGGCACCACGCCGGAGGCCGCGCGGCAGGGGATCCTGGACGCGCTGGGCGGCATCCCGATCGGCAGGCCCACCAGGCCGGAGGAGGTGGCGGAGCTGATCGCCTTCCTGGCCTCCGACCGCGCCGCGGCGATCCATGGCGCGGAGTATGCGATCGATGGCGGCACGGTGCCGACGGTCTAGGCCGCGCGCGCCGCGCTCCGCCGCCCCGTGAACAGCACCGCCCCCAGCATCGCCGCCACCGCCAGCGCGACGCCGGCGACCTTCAGCGGGCCGAGGCTCTCTCCCAGCAGGGTGACGGACAGGATGAGCGCCGCCACCGGCATCATGGTGGAGACGCAGGCCGCGCGCGTGGCGCCCAGCAATTCCGTGGCCTTGGCGTAGAGGCTGATGGCGATGACGGAGGACATGATCCCCTGCCCGCCCATCTGCAGCGCCGCGTCCCGCCAGGAGAGATCGGGCACGGCGCCGAAGCCCAGCGCCACCCAGGGCGGTATCACCACCAGCGCGGAGATGGCGCAGATCGCCGCCGTGGCGGGCAGCGCCGGCACCGCCCAGCGACGCAGCAGCACGGTGAAGGCGCCCCAGATCGCGCCCGCCAGGAACAGCAGGATGTCGCCCCGCCAGGCGCCGGGATGGTCGCCCTGCAAGCCGTCCCACCCCAGCAGCACCAGCCCCAGCGCCAGCCCCGCCAGCGCCACCACCCGCCCCCGCGTCGGCACCTCGCCCAGCGCCGGGATGGCGAAGAGCGCGCCCGTCACGGCCGCGGTGATGGGCGCGATGGTCCCGCCATGCGTCGCCGGGGCGAAGACCACGCCGCCGCCGAACAGCAGCGAATTGCCGAAGCCCCCGCAGCAGGCCAGCGCCAGCAGCCGCCAGGGCCCGACCCTCGCCAGCGCATGCCGTCCGCGCCAGGCAAAGGGCAGCAGGATCAGCCCCGCGGTGGCGAAGCGCAGCACGGAAAGATCGAGCGGCGAGAACCCCGCCAGCGTTCCCGCCCGCGCCACCACCGCCTGGCTGCCCCAGGTAATGGCCGCGGCAAGGCCGAAGAACAGCCCGAGGGCGAGGTTGCGTCGGGCTGTCGTCACGCCGCCTGTGTAGCCCGCCGCGCCCGGCCTTCCCAGGCGCTCAGTCCAGCAGCGTCACCGCATCTCCCATGCGGATGGCGCCGCAGGCGGCCGTGGCGGCATAGAGCCCGACGCAATTGTCGAAGTGATGGATGACGGTCTTCTGGACCGAGGGATCGCGCGTCGCCGTATCCGGATCGACCTGCACCATGGCGCAGCGGGGAATGCCCTCATTCACCAGCAGGCTCGCGCCGCCCGCGAAGGCCAGCCGCCTTCCTTTCAGCGCCTCCTCCGGCTCGCTGGTCTCGATCAGCACGTTCAGCCGGAAGCGGCGCGGATCCAGCGCCGCGCCATGCCTCGCATCGACCAGGCCGAGCCCGGCCGTGGTGCCGATCGAGACCGGCATGGTGTCGAAGACGCCGCGCCCGACCTGCATCAGCCCGATGGGCTGCGCCGCCGCCTCGGAAAGCCGCGCCAGCAGCGCGGGGTCGTGCAGGTCCATCTCCTCGCCCTCCGGCGTGCGGACCGTGACGGCGCTGGTGCGCGGATCGTCGGGGTCGGCGTAGCGGGGCTGGAACAGCACCATCGGCGCCACGACGCGCGCCGTCAGCCAGGGGAAGCGGCCGCGCTCCTCCAGCCGATGGAAGGCGTATTGCCGGTCGCCCAGGATACCGGGCCAGCGGAGTTCCAGCGCCTCCCGCGCCTCGCCGCCCATCGACTTCACGGGAAAGCGGCGGAGGTCGCGCACATGGCCAATGACGCGTGGCGCCGAGCCGATCCCGGACATGAATCTTCCTCTCTGCCGCCAATTCCGGAGCACAAACCTGTTCCACGGCTTGGCCATGCCCCGATCGCATCGTAGAAGAAGCCATGCTGACGCAGAAGGCCAAGTACGGTCTGAAGGCGCTGGCCGTGCTGGCGGAAGCCGGCGCGGCGGCCCCCGCGCGGCGCGCCACGCTGCCGATCCATGAGATCGCGGAACGCGCCCGGGCACCCCGCAAGTTCCTGGAAGCCATCCTGCTCGACCTGCGTCGGCACGGCTTCGTGGACAGCCTGCGCGGCAAGTCCGGCGGCTATGCGCTGGCGCGGCCCGCCACGCAGATCGCGCTGTCCGACCTGATCCGCGCCATCGACGGCCCGCTGGCGCCGATCCCCTGCGCCAGCCTCACGGCCTATCGCCCCTGCGTGGATTGCGCAGAGCCCGCGGATTGCGCGATCCGCCGCGTGATGCGCCAGGTGCGCGACGCCACGGCCGAGATCCTGGACGGCACCATGCTGGCCGACATCGCCACCCCGACGCCGCGCCCTGCCGTGACCGCCCTGCTGGATGCGGTGACGGAAAGGGCTTGATCGAATCCCCATCATCCCGATAGGGTTTCGGCAATCCCGGTGATCCCGGGCCACCCGACCCTGACGGAGGATGCCGTGGCCGTGCCCAGCGACACTCCCTGTCGGCCCTGTTGTCGGCGCGCCGAGACCCCCTCGCGCCTGCCCTGAACCGCGCCCCGCGCGCGGCCCGACGACATCCCTGACGGAGCAACCCCCGATGCCGAAGACCGGCCTCGCGCTGCCTCGCCGCGCCCTGCTGGCGGCTGCGCCCTTCATCGCCACCGGTGCCAGCGCGCAGACGCCACTGACGCTGCTCAACGTCTCCTACGATCCGACGCGCGAACTCTACCGCGACTACAACGCGGTCTTTGCCCGCAACTGGCAGGCGCAGTCCGGCCAGGCGGTGCGCATCAACACCTCCCATGGCGGCTCCGGCCGCCAGGCACGCTCCGTCATCGATGGGCTGGCCGCCGATGTGCTGACGCTGGCCCTGGCCTATGACGTGGACGCCGTGGCGGAGCGCGGCCTGCTGGCGCGGGACTGGATCTCCCGCCTGCCCAGCAACAGCGCGCCCTACACCAGCACCATCATCTTCCTGACGCGCAAGGGGAACCCGAAGGGCATCCAGGATTGGGGAGACCTGCTGAAGCCGGGCGTGTCCATCATCACGCCCAATCCCAAGACATCCGGCGGCGCGCGCTGGAACTACCTGGCCTTCTGGGCCTGGGCGCTGCGCCAGCCCGGCGGCAGCGCCGCCACCGCCGAGGAAGCGACGGCCCGGCTGTTCCGCCAGGTTCCCGTACTGGATACCGGTGCGCGCGGGTCGCTGACCACCTTCGCGCAGCGCGCCCAGGGCGATGTCTTCCTGTCCTGGGAGAACGAGGCCCATCTCGCCCTGCAGGAATTCGGCGCCGACAAGTTCGACATCGTCTATCCCCGCTTCTCCATCCTCGCGGAACCCAACGTCGCGGTGGTGGACCAGGTCGTGGACCGTCGCGGCACGCGCGCGGTGGCGGAGGCCTATCTGCGCGGCCTCTACACCGATGAAGGCCAGGCCATCGCCGCGAAGCATTTCTACCGCCCGCGCAACGCCGCCGTGCTGGCGGCCAATGCGTCCCGCTTCCCGGCGATCGACCTCGTCACCATCGACGATGTCTTCGGCGGCTGGACGGAGGCGCAGCGCACCCATTTCAACGATGGCGGCGTCTTCGACCGGATCTACCGGCCGGGACGATGACGGTCAGGGCCATCCCCGGCTTCGGCCTCTCGATCGGCATCGCACTGCTCTGGGTCTCGCTGATCGTGCTGGTGCCGCTGCTGGCGCTGGCGGTGAAGCCCTGGGAGATGGGGCTGGCGGGCGTGCTGCGCTCGCTCTCGGAGGAGCGGGTGCTGGCCTCGCTGGCGCTGAGCTTCGGCACGGCGGCGCTGGCGGGGCTGGCCAGCCTGCCGGTCGGGCTGCTGCTGGCCTATGCCATCGTGCGGCTGCGCTTCCCGGGGCGGCGCATCCTGGACGGCATGGTGGACCTGCCCTTCGCCCTGCCGACGGCGGTGGCGGGCATCGCGTTGACGGCGCTCTTCGCCCCCAATGGCTGGCTCGGCGCGCCGCTGGCCGCAGCCTTCGGCTGGAAAATCGCCTTCACGCCGGCGGGCATCGTGGTCGCGCTGGTCTTCGTCGCGTTGCCCTTCATCGTGCGAACGGTGGAGCCCGTGCTGCGGGACCTTGGCCGGGATGCGGAGGAAGCGGCGGCGACGCTCGGCGCCACGCGGCCGCAGGCGCTGGCGCGGGTGGTGCTGCCGGCGCTGGCGCCCGCGCTGGTCTCGGGCTTCGGCCTCGGCTTCGCGCGCGCGGTCGGGGAATATGGCAGCGTGATCTTCATCGCCGGCAACATGCCGATGGTGAGCGAGATCGCGCCGCTGCTGATCGTCATCCGGCTGGAGCAGTTCGACTATGCCGGCGCGGCCGCGGTCGGGCTGGCCATGCTGGTGCTGTCCTTCGCCGTCCTGCTGGCGCTGTCCGTGCTGCAGCGCCTGCTGCGGCGGGGTCGCGCATGAGCGCGCGGATTTATAACGCATGAGCGCGCCTTTCCGTAGCGCGGCGGAGGATGCGCCCTGGGCGCGGGCGCTGCTCGCGCTGGCCGCCATCACCATCGGCGTGGTGATCCTGGCCCTGCCGCTGGCCGCCGTCTTCACCGAGGCGCTGCGCCGCGGCTGGGGCGTATTGTGGGCGGCGCTGGCGGAGGAAGATACGCTGGCCGCCATCCGCCTCACGCTGATCGTCGCCGCCATCACCGTGCCGATCAACACCATCGGCGGCCTCGCGGCCTGCTGGGCCATCGCCAAGCATGACTTCCCGGGCAAGCGCCTGCTGGTGGTGCTGGTGGAGTTGCCCTTCAGCGTCTCGCCGGTCATCTCCGGCCTCGTCTTCGTGCTGATCTTCGGCGCGCAGGGATGGCTCGGCCCCTGGCTGCAGGCGCGGGACGTGCAGATCATCTTCGCCCTGCCCGGCCTGGTGCTGGCGACCATCTTCGTCACCTTCCCCTTCGTCGCCCGCACCGTGCTGCCGCTGATGCAGGAACAGGGGCGGGAGGAGGAGGAGGCCGCGGCGACACTCGGCGCTTCCGGCTGGCAGATCTTCCGCCGCGTCACGCTGCCCAACATCCGCTGGGCGCTGCTGTCCGGCATCCTGCTCTGCAACGCGCGCGCCATGGGCGAATTCGGCGCCGTCTCGGTCGTTTCAGGCCATGTCAGGGGAATGACCAACACGATGCCGCTGCATGTCGAGATCCTCTACAACGAATACCAGTTCGCCGGCGCCTTCGCGGTGGCTGCCCTGCTGGCGCTGCTCGGCCTGGTGACGCTGGCCGCGAAGACGCTGCTCGAACGCCGGGGACGCCACGCGTGACGGTGGAAGCCAGCGGGATCACCCGGCGCTTCGGCGATGCCGCGGCGCTGGACGGCGTGGACCTGACCGTGCGGGAGGGGGAACTGGTCGCGCTCCTCGGCCCCTCCGGCTCCGGCAAGACCACGCTGCTGCGCGTGATCGCGGGGCTGGAGGGCATGGATGCCGGCACGCTCCGCATCGCGGGCCAGGACATGGCGGGCGTCCCGGCGCGGGAGCGGGGGATCGGCGTGGTGTTCCAGCACTACGCGCTGTTCCGCCACATGAAGGTCGCGGACAACATCGCCTTCGGCCTCGATGTCCGGCCTCGCGCCACGCGGCCCGACCGGGCGGAGATGACGCGGCGCGTGGCGGCGCTGCTCGCCCTCGTGCAGATTCCCGACCTTGCGCGGCGCTATCCGGACCAGCTTTCGGGTGGCCAGCGGCAGCGCGTGGCGCTTGCCCGGGCGCTGGCGATCGAGCCGCGGCTGCTGCTGCTGGACGAACCCTTCGGCGCGCTGGATGCGCTGGTGCGGCGCGACGTGCGGCGCTGGGTACGCGGGCTGCAGGAACGCCTCGCCATCACCACCATCCTGGTGACGCATGACCAGGAGGAGGCGATGGAAATGGCGGACCGCGTCGCGGTGATGGAACGCGGGCGCATCGTGCAGTTCGACACGCCATCCGCCCTGCTGGACCAGCCCGCGACCCCCTTCGTCGCCGGCTTCATCGGCGATGCCGCGCGGCTGCCCTGCCGCGTCGAAGGCGGGATCGCGCGCTTCGATCCGCTGCCCGTCGCGCCGCTGCCCGCGGCGGTGCCCGATGGCCCCGCCACCGCCTTCCTGCGTCCATCGGAGTTGCTGGCGGAGCCCGGCAGCGGCGCCACCGTCAGGCTGCTGCGACCGCAGGGTGGCGGGGACGCGCACCTCGTGGTGGAGGCCGGTGGCCTCGTGCTGGATGCCCGCGCCGCGCCCGGCTCGACCCTGGCGCGCGGCGATGCCTGCCACCTGGTGCCGCGCGGCGGGCGCGTCTTTCCGACGGCAGGCTGAGGCGTCAGGACACCGGCGGCCCGCAACGCCGCCAGACCGGCTCGATGGGGCCGTTCGCGGCCTGCACGCGCACCGCATTCTCCCCCATCAGCCGCAGATCGACGCGGCCGCCGGCGCCGGGCTCCCCGGCGGGCGCGGTGTAGCTGAAGCCGTGGCGGTCATAGTCGCCCGACATCCGCGCGCCCCCGGGCGAGAGCAGGTTCGGCCCCTGGATGGTCAGGCGCAGCCCGCCCTCGCTGCACCAATGCCCATCGATGGCATCCGCACGCGCCCCGCCCGGCGCCAGCGCGACGCCGCCGATCAGGGCGAGAAGGGGAAGGGTGATACGGGCCATGGCCGTGCCTCCTGCAGCGCGGGAAGGCTAGCGCCGCGACGCGGCCGGATGCCAGCGCGATGCTGCATGCGTCGCAACCGGGACTGCCTGTTTTCTGGGCGAAGCCGTTCCGCGACCAGGCGCGGCGGCCCGAATCCCGCGATGCGCGCGTGCGGCACGGCGGTTGCAACCGCGCCGGAGACCCAGGGAGCCTCCCCATGCGCCGCCTGACCGCCAATCCGCTCGACCCCAAGACGCGCCTTGCCCGCTGCGGCTGCGGCCAGCATGGCAGCGCGATGGAATGCGCCGGCGACGCGCCCTCCGCCGAGCAGGCGATGGCGGAGGTCGCGGAGGGCGCGGTGCTGCGCGCCACCTTCCGCAATGGCCCGACCCGCCGCGCGCTGGTGGAGCGCTTCGGCGCGGCGACGGTGCTGGCGGCCCTCGCCTCCGTCTTCCCGCTGGATGCCGCCAGGGAAGCGCTGGCCCAGCCCGCCGGCGCGCCGGAGAAGCGGGACCTCAAGGTCGGCTTCATCCCGATCACCTGCGCCACGCCCATCATCATGGCGCATCCCATGGGCTTCTATCAGCGCCATGGCTTGAACGTGGAGGTCATCCGCGCCGCGGGCTGGGCCGTGATCCGCGACCGCGCCATCGCCCGCGAATTCGATGCCGCGCATATGCTGAGCCCGATGCCGCTCGCCATGTCGCTCGGCGTCGGCGTCGCGCAGCCGATCCCCTTCGCGGTCGCCGCGATCGAGAACGTCAACGGCCAGGCCATCACGCTGGCGACCAAGCATCGGGAGAAGCGGAACCCCCGCGACTGGCGCGGCTTCCGCTTCGCCGTGCCCTTCGACTTCTCCATGCACAACTACCTGCTGCGCCACTACCTCGCGGAGAACGGGATTGATCCCGATCGCGACGTGCAGATCCGCGCCGTGCCGCCGCCCGAGATGGTCGCCAATCTCCGCGCCGACAACATCGATGGCTTCCTCGGCCCCGATCCCTTCAACCAGCGCGCCGTCTTCGATGGCGTGGGCTTCATTCATCTGCTGACGAAGGAGCTGTGGGACGGCCATCCCTGCTGCGCCTTCGCCGTGCCGCGTTCCATGATCACGGAAACGCCGAACACCTTCGCCGCCCTGATGCGCGCGATCGTGGAAGCCACAGCCTATTCCGCCAAGCCCGAGAACCGGCGGGAAGTCGCGACGGCGATCAGCGGCGCCAACTACCTGAACCAGCCGGAGACGGTGGTGAACCAGGTGCTGACCGGCACCTATGCGGACGGGCTCGGCCAGGTGCGCCGGGTGCCGGACCGCATCGGCTTCGACCCCTTCCCCTGGCATTCCATGGCGATCTGGATGCTGACGCAGATGCGCCGCTGGGGGCAGCTGCGGCAGGAGGTCGACTACGCGCAGGTCGCGAACCAGGTCTTCCTGGCCCTCGATGCCGGCAAGGCGATGCGCGAACTGGGCCTGCCGGTGCCCGGCAGCCCGATGCGCACCGAGACGATCATGGGCCGACCCTTCGACCCCGCGAACCCCGCTGCCTGGACCGAGCGCGCGATCCGCGCCTGACCCCATGCAGCACCAGGTACCGTTCTGGCGTGCGGCGGCACTCTCGCTGCTGATCCTCGCCGTCTTCCTCGGCGGGTGGGAGGCCGCGATCCGCGCCGCCGCCACGGCCTCCGGCCAGGCCGTCGATCCGGAATACGCGGCGCTGATGGGCCAGGCCGCGGCGACGGGCGGGCAGAGCGCGATGCCGGCGCCGAGCGACATCGCGAAGCGGCTGTTCGAGCTGCTGCGCGACCCCTTCTACGTCCGCGGCACCAACGACCAGGGCATCGGCGTGCAGATCGCCTATTCCCTGCTGCGCGTCGGCGCCGGCTTCGGGCTGGCCGCGATCATCGCCATTCCGCTCGGCTTCGCCATCGGCATGTCGCCGCTGCTGAATGCGGCACTCAATCCCTTCATCCAGGTGCTGCGGCCGGTCTCGCCGCTCGCCTGGATGCCGCTCGCCCTCTATTCCATCAAGGACAGCTCGATCAGCTCCGTCTTCGTCATCTTCATCTGCTCGATCTGGCCGATGCTGCTGAACACCGCCTTCGGGGTCGCGAGCGTGCGCCGTGAATGGCTGAATGTGGGCCGCACGCTGGAAGCGGGGCCGTGGCGGACGGCGACCCGCATCATCCTGCCGGCCGCCGCGCCCACCATCGTGACGGGCATGCGCATCTCCATCGGCATCGCCTGGCTGGTGATCGTGGCGGCGGAGATGCTCGTGGGCGGCACGGGCATCGGCTACTGGGTCTGGAACCAGTGGAACAACCTCTCCATCGCCGACATCGTCATCGCCATCCTGATGATCGGGCTGGTGGGGCTGGCGCTGGACCGGCTGCTCGGGCTGCTCGCCCGCGCCGTGGCGTGGTCGGAATGAGCGCCATGGATCGCCCTGACGTCCAGGTGGAAGGCATCGCGCGCCGCTTCGGCGCGACGGCGGTGTTCGAGGATGTCTGGTTCAGCGTCGGCCGCGGCGAGTTCGTCTGCCTGGTCGGGCATTCCGGCTGCGGCAAGACGACCATCCTGAACATCCTGGCCGGGCTCGACGCGCCGGATGATGGCGCGGTGATCGTGGGGGGGCGCGAGATCACCGGCCCCTCGCTGGATCGCGCGGTGATCTTCCAGTCCCACGCGCTGATGCCCTGGATGACGGCGGCGCAGAACGTCGCCTTCGCGCTGTCCTGCCGCAACCCGCACTGGAACCGCCGGATGTGCGAGGATGCGGCGCGGGAGGCGCTGGCGCGCGTCGGCCTGGCGCATGCGGCGGACCGCAAGCCGGCGCAGCTTTCGGGCGGCATGAAGCAGCGCGTCGGCATCGCCCGGGCACTCGCGATCCAGCCCCGCATCCTGCTGATGGACGAGCCGTTCAGCGCGCTCGATGCGCTGACGCGCGGCGCGCTGCAGGAGGAGGTGTCGAGGCTGGTGACGGAGGCCGGCCAGACCGGCTTCATGATCACCCACGACGTGGATGAGGCGATCCTGCTGGCCGACCGCATCCTGCTGATGTCGAACGGCCCCGGCGCGCGCATCGCGGAGGTGGTGGTGAACACCCTGCCCCGCCCGCGCACCCGCGCCGGCCTGCACCACATGCCCGGCTACCACGCGCTGCGGGACCATGTGCTCGACTTCCTGATCACCCGGTCGCGCGACTTCGAGGCGACCAACCCGCCCGCCGGATGGTCCGCGCGGGCCGTGCCCGAACTGCGACCCGCCGCCTGAAAGGAACACGTCCGTGAACGACGCCAAGACCGAGCTCGGCAAGAAGATCCTCAAGATCAAGAAGGCGAAGGGCCTGAAATGGGCCGACATCGCCAACCGCATCGCCATGTCGCCCGTCTGGACCTGCGCGCTCTGCATGGGGCAGATGAGTGCCGAGCCGCACCACGCGGCGGGGATCGCCGACATCCTCGACCTCGATGAGGAGGACGCCGCGACGCTCTGCGAGATCCCCTATCGCGGCGCCCAGCCCATGCCGCCGACCGACCCGCTGATCTACCGCTTCTACGAGCTGGTGCTGGTCTATGGCACGAGCTGGAAGGAGATGATCCATGAGGAGTTCGGCGACGGCATCATGTCCGCCATCGACTACGACATGGTCCTGGAACGCCAGCCCGACCAGAAGGGCGACCGTGTGAAGATCACGATGACGGGCAAGTTCCTCAGCTACAAGCGCTACTGATCGCCAGCCCGGCGCGCGCCGGTTGCGCGCGCCGGGACGCCGGCGGCATGCTGGCCCCATGCCCTTCGCCGCCCGCCGCATCGGCCTGCTGATCCGCCCGCACATGGATGCCCGCATGGGCGCCAATGTGCAGGGGCCGTCGCTCATCCGCGTGCCGGACTGGCTGCCGGACCCGCTCGGCCGCTACTACCTCTATTTCGCAGACCACAAGGGCCGCTACATCCGTCTCGCCGTCGCCGACGCCATCGAGGGCCCGTGGCGGATGCACGAGCCTGGCAGCCTGACCCTGGAAGACAGCCTGTTCCCGACCGTGGCACCGGCGGAGGAGCCCGGCACCACGCCCGATCGCCTGGCCGGCACGGCGCCGCCCGGCACGCCGGGGGTGGAGGATCCCGACACGGATGGCCGCCAGCCCCACATCGCGAGTCCGGACGTGCATGTCGACCACGCGAACCGGCGCATCGTGATGTACTACCATGGCCTCGAAGGCTGGCGGACGCAGCGGACGCGCGCCGCGACCTCCCCGGACGGGCTGCGCTTCTCGGCGCTGCCGGAACTGCTCGGCCCTTCCTATTTCCGCGTCTTCGCCCATGGCGGCGCGACCTATGCGCTGGCCATGCCGGGCCTCATCCTCCGCTCCGCCGATGGGATGCGCGGCTTCGAGCGGGGTCCGCGCCTGTTCCTGGATGGCCTTCAGCGCCACACCGCCGTGCTGGTCCGCGGTGACACGCTGCATGTCTTCTGGACGCGGGTGACGGACGCGCCGGAACGCATCCTGCACTCGACCGTGTCGCTTGCCGGCGACTGGCGCGGCTGGGTCGCGGAAGGGGAGGCCGAGGTGCTGCGCCCCGAGACCGACTACGAGGGCGGCCACCTGCCGCTGGAGGGGAGTTGGCGTGGCGCCGTCCATGTGCCGGTCCGGCAACTCCGCGACCCCTGCGTGTTCGAGGAGGATGGCCGGCTCTTCCTCCTCTACGCCGTACAGGGCGAGTCCGGCATCGCCCTGGCGGAACTGGAGGAGCGATAGACGCCATGGATTACGCGAGCTTCCTGCGCAGCCAGTGGCAGGATCTGGTGGATGCCTGGCTCGGCCTGGATGACCGGCTGGGCCTCAACACCGCCTGGATCGCCCTGCCGGACATGAGCTGGGTGCATAAGCTGGCCGAACCCGGCTTCCCCGGCGGCGCGGGCCGCTGGTCCCCCCTGCCCGGCACGCCGCCGACCGAGGCGCTGATGCGCCACGATTCGAGGTCTCGAGCGCAGCTCTGGGTGAAGCCGGAAGACAAGGCGGAGGGTGATGGCCGCTATGCCGCCTATTGGGCGGCCTTCGTGAAGCAGTTGGGCCATGGCGCGCCGGCCTCCGAAGTGAACGGCCAGAAGCTGGCCGTCGATCACCTCTTCCCGGAAACGGCGGCGGCGCGGCGGGGCTGGCTGCTGGTTCGGACCATGCCGGTCGATCGCCGGTCCAACAGCCTGCTCGGCAGCACGACGGAGAAGGTGGATGCGAACCGCGGCGGCGTGCACCGCCCCCGCAAGGCGACGGCGCTGACCATCGCCAAGGTCACGGGCTTCCAGGGCAGCTTCGCCCGGCGGCACGACCCGAAGGGCATCGCCACCGCGCTTCTCGCGCATCTCCGCGCCTGCGGGCTGCGCGTGCCGGACAACATCCTGCTTCCGGATGACGAGGAGGGCGGGATGATCGCGGGGCTGATCGGCTTCTATCGCCGCTGATCAGCCGCCCATCGACACCGCGACGGCATCGCGCTCCGTCGCCGTCATGTGCAGGCCGAGGCGGGAGCGGCGCCAGAGCACATCCTCGGCCGTCCGCGCCCATTCCTCCCGCACAAGCCAGTCGATCTCCCGCTGCGTCAGGCCGGCGCCGTAGTCGCGGCCCAGCGCCTGCCAGCCCTGCGCATCGCCCAGCAGGTCCGGCACCTCCGACCCGTAGGCGCGCAGCAGCCGCGCGCGGGTGTCGGCGGGCAGCCAGGGATAGCGCTGCGCGAGGTCGGCCTCCATCGAAGCGAGGTCACGTACGCCGAAATCGCCGCCGGGCAGCGGCGCCGTATCGGTCCAGGACTTCGCGTCGCGGCCGAGGGCGTGGGTGACCTTCTCGACCGCCTCCTCCGCCAGTCGGCGATAGGTGGTGATCTTGCCGCCATAGATGGACAGCAGCGGCGCCGCTTCCGTGTCCAGCTTCAGCACATAGTCGCGCGTGACGGCGGAGGGGTTGTCCGCGCCATCATCGTAGAGCGGCCGCACGCCGGCATAGGACCAGACGATGTCGGCGGGCGTGACGGGCTTGCGGAACTGCCGCGTGACGGCGGCGCAGAGGTATTCGGCCTCCTCCGCCGTGCAATGCGCCGTCGAGGCATCACCCTCATGCGGCACATCCGTCGTGCCGATCAGGGAGAAACGGCCCTGGTAGGGGATGACGAAGACCACGCGCCGGTCGTCATTCTGCAGGATATAGGCCTGCGGGCCGTCATAGAGCGCGGGGACCACGATGTGGCTGCCGCGGATCAGCCGCACGCTGCCGGCGGGCCGGGCATGCGCCGCATTCTGGGCGGACAGCACCCAGGGGCCGGCGGCGTTCACCATGGCTCGCGCCCGCACGGCGGTGTCGCTGCCATCGGCGCCGCGCAGCCGCGCCGTCCATCCTTCCGCATCGCGCTCCGCGCCGGTGAAAGCGGTGCGGACACGGATATCGGCGCCGCGCCGCGCCGCGTCCTTGGCGTTCAGGACGACGAGACGGCTGTCCTCCACCCAGCAATCGGAATAGGCGAAGCCGGCGGCGATGCTCTCCGACAGCGGCGCGCCATAGGCGTGGCGTCGGAAATCCAGGCTCTCGGCCGGCGGCAGGCTGACGCGCCGCGCCAGGTGATCGTACAGGAACAGCCCCGTGCGGATCATCCAGCGCGGCCGCATCTCCGGCCGGTGCGGCAGCACGAAGCGCATGGGCCAGACGATATGCGGCGCGATCTTCAGCATCACCTCGCGCTCCGCCAGCGCCTCCCGCACCAGGCGGAACTCGTAATGCTCGAGATAGCGGAGCCCGCCATGGATGAGCTTGGAGGAGTTGGAGGAGGTGGCGCCCGCGAGGTCGCCACGCTCCACCAGGCAGACGGACAGCCCGCGCCCCACGGCATCCCGCGCGATGCCGACGCCGTTGATGCCGCCGCCGATGACGAGAAGGTCGAAGGGTTCAGCCATGGGTGTCAGATCAGCCTTGACCGGATGCGCGTGACGACGATTTCCGCCACCACCACCACCGCGAGGATCGCCAGCAGCACCGTCGCAACGCGGTCCCACTGGAAGAAGTTGATGGCATCGTCGAGCACGACGCCGATGCCGCCGGCGCCGACCAGGCCGAGCACCGCGGATTCACGCACGTTGATGTCCCAGCGGAACAGCGCGATGCCCCAGAAGGCCGGCTGCACCTGCGGCCAGACGCCCTTGAGCATGAGGCTGCCCCAGGGCGCGCCGGCCGCCGTCAGCGCCTCCAGCGGGCCTGGCGCCGTCTCCTCCAGCGCCTCCGCCAGCAGCTTGCCGACGAAGCCGATGCTGCGGAAGGCGATGGCGAAGGTGCCGGCCGCCGGCCCGGGGCCGAAGACGGCGACGAAGATCAGCGCCCAGACCAGCGAATTGACGGAACGGGAGGAGACCAGGATCAGCTGCGCCGTCACGTTCAGCACGGGAATGCGGCAGATGTTCCGCGCCGCCAGCAGCGCGATCGGCACCGCCAGGAACAGCGACAGGATGGTGCCCAGTGTGGCGATATGCAGCGTCTCGATCAGCGCGGCATGGACATCCGGATAGTAGTGCGCGGCATCGGGCGGCCACATGCGCACCAGCAGATCCGCCATCTGTTCCGGCGCATCGGCCAGGAATTCCGGGATGATGTCGATGCTGCGCACCGCCCAGACGGTGGCTGCGACGACGGCGAGCCAGACCAGCCAGCGGCCGATCGCCTCGGCCGGCGTCAGGTAGGTCCATTCCCGCATCAGGGGCTTCATGCCAGGGGCCATGGTATTGTTCATCGCAGCGCCGCCCGGATACGGCCGGAGACGAGCTCCGCCACGAAGATCAATGCGATGATGGACAGCAGGATGGCGCAGACGAAATCGTAGTCGAAGCGCTTGAAGGCGGCGAAGAGCGTGCCGCCGATGCCGCCCGCGCCGACGATGCCGACCAGGGTGGAATTCCGCAAATTGCTGTCCAGCTGGTAGAGCGAGAAGCCGATGAAGCGCGACGCCACCTGCGGCAGAACGCCATAGAGCAGCACGGCGCCGGGGCCGGCGCCGGTCGCGCGGATCGCCTCCACCTGCTTCATGCTGATCTCCTCCACCGCCTCCGCGAACAGCTTCGCGACGAAGCCCATGGAGGCGACCGTCAGCGCGGCCACGCCCGCCAGCGCGCCGAAGCCGATCGCCTTCACGAAGAGGATCGCGACGATGACGTAGTGCAGGCTGCGGCACACCGCGATGACGCCGCGGATCGGCGCCGACAGCCACCAGGGCGCCAGGTTGCGCGCCGCCATCAGGCCGAGCGGGAGCGAGATGATGATGCCGAGCACCGTCGCAAGCACGGCGATCTGCAGGCTCTCGATCATGCCTTCCAGCAGCAATTCCCAGCGCGCGAAATTGGGCGGCACCATGCGCGCCAGGAAGCGGCCGGCCTCCCCGAAGCCGACCGAGAGGCGGGCCCAGGAGATGTCGAGTTGCCCGATGGCGTAGAGGCTGTAGAGCGCGACGGCGATGAGGCCGAGCCGCGCCGTCCAGTTCGGCTTGAAGGCGTCCCGCGCCGCGATCGTCGCGCTCACAGCCAATCCTCGCCGCCATAGATCTGGCGCAGATGGTGCGGCTGCAGGTCTTCCGGCGGGCCGTCGAACACCACGCGGCCGCCTTCCATGCCGACGATCCGCTGCGCGAAGCGCTTCGCGAGCTCGACGTTATGGATGTTGATGACGACCGGGACGTTCGCGGCCTGGGTGAGGCGCGCGAGCAGTTCCATGATCTCCACCGCCGTCTTCGGGTCGAGCGAGCTGGTCGGCTCATCCGCCAGCAGCAGCGCCGGGCGCTGCATCAGCGCGCGCGCGATGCCGACGCGCTGGCGCTGGCCACCGGAGAGCGCATCCGCGCGCCGCGTCGCGTGGTCCGGCAGGCCGACGGCGTCCAGCAATTCGAAGGCGAGCGCGATGTCCTCGGCCGGATACTTGCGTAGCCAGGCGCGCCAGAGCGGCACATAGCCGAGGCGCCCGGACAGCACGTTCTCCATCACCGTCAGGCGTTCGACCAGGTTGTATTCCTGGAACACCATGCCGATGCGGCGCCGCGCCAGGCGAAGCTGCCCGCCGCGGATGCCGGTGAGCTTCTCGCCATCCAGCGTGATCTCGCCCTGCGTCGGCTCCACCAGCCGGTTGATGCAGCGGATCAGCGTGGACTTGCCGGTGCCGGAGGGGCCGATGATGGCCGTGATCCCCTCCGGCGCCAGGTCGAGGTCGATGCCGCGCAGCACGGGCTTGCCGGGCACGTATTCCTTGACGAGGCCCTTGATGACCAACCCTTGCCGCGCGGACATGGTTACTGCACCCGCGGCGCGGCCGGCGCCTGCTGCTGCTGCTGGCGCTGCTGGTTGCGGCGCTGCTCGGCCTCCAGCTCACGCCGGCTTTCGGCATCGAAGGCGGCGCGGTTGTAGGGCGCGTTCACGGCATCGGCCACGGCGCGCACCGGGGCCCATTGCTCGGCATAGGTCGCGGGCCAGAAGCGGTCATTGCCGCCGAGGTCGCGGCGCATCGCCTCCGGGAAGCGATAGTCGTAGAAGCACTGGCGGATGCGCTGCGCGAGTTCGGGGCGCAGGTCATGCGACAGCGCGAAGCTGCTGGTGGGGAACGGGTCGCTTTCCCAGATCACCCGGAAATTCTCCCGCCGCACCTGGCCGCGCGCGATCATGCGGTTGTAGACGTCGGACGCCACCGGCGCGGCATCGTAGTCGCCGGCATTCACGCCCATCACGCTGCGGTCATGGCCGCCGGAATAGACGACGCGATAGTCGGTGTCCGGCGTCAGGCCGAGGCCCGGGAAGAAGGCGCGGGGCGCCAGGTTGCCCGAGTTGGACGTGGCCGAGGTGTGCGCGACGCGGCGCCCCTTCAGGTCCGCCAGCGTCTGGAAGGGGCTGTCGGCGCGGACGATCATGGCGACGCGATAGCTCTCGAAGGCTTCCGGCCCGCCCTTGATGGCGAAGGGCACGGCGCCGGCCAGATTCACCGCGAAGGCGGTGGGGCCCGTCGAGAAACCCGCGATGTGCAGGCGACCGGAGCGCATCGCCTCCACCTGCGCCGCGTTCGACGTGACCTGGAAGTAGACGGTGCGCTTGCCCGTGCAGGTGGTGAGGTAGTCCAGCAGCGGCCGGAACTGGCTGGCATAGAGCGCGGGATCCTCGACCGGCGTATAGGCGAAGACCAGCGTGGAGGGGTCGCGCAGGCGCGACGCCTCGCGCGGCACATCGGCCACCATGTCGCGGTTCTCGTCGCAATAGGCCTCGTCGAGGGAGCCGCGGAAGCCGCAGGCGGCGCCCTGCGCATCGGCCTGCTGCGACCAGGACATGCTGGCCATCAGCGCGACGGCGAAGCCCGTGGCGGGGGCGAGTTTCCTCATGGGTGCTGCTTCCTCTCCGGGTTGTTGCGGGCCGCGATCACGGCCTCGGTGAACTCGACGAAGCCCGCGCCACCATGGCGGCGGGCGATGTAGGCGGGCGGCGTGGCCATGCCCGGCAGGAAGGGGGCCACATTGGCGACCCCTACGGAAAGCGGGATCCGGCCGAACATGGGCGCATCGTTCGGGCTGTCGCCCAGGAAGGCAACCCGGTCGAGGACCTCATCCAGCGGTTCCCACAGCGTCGCGAAGAGGTTCTCGACCCCCGCCCGCTTGTCCCATTCGCCCATCCAGGCATTCACGTGGATGGAGGAGACCTTCGCGGCAGCGCCGCCGGCATGGAAGATCGCGGCGATGCGCTCCGCGGCGCCGGCTTCGAGCGGACCCACATCCTCGGCGAAATCGACGGCGACGTCGAACAGCCGGAAGGCCTGGTCGGCGGCGATGGCGCTGCCCGGCACTTCCGTCAGCGCCTGCGCGGCCAGGGCATCAAGGGTGGCGCGGCGGGCGAGGCGGTCTGGTTCGGTCTGGGCCTGCCAGCGGCGCATGCGACGCCCGGCATGGTCCAGCGAATACCAGAGCGCGCCATTCTCCCCCACCACGGCGGCCACGGGCCAGAAGCGCGCGATCATGTCGCACCAGCCGGCGGGACGGCCGGTGACGGGCACCACGGCGATGCCGGCATCCCGCAGCCGCTCCAGCGCCGTGTACGCCGCCGCCTCCAGCCGTCCTTCGGTCGTGATGGTGTCGTCGATATCGGCCAGCACCCAGCGCAGCCCGGCGAGCGCGGCCGGGGCGGCTTCGGAGAGCGGGGCGGGGTGCGGCACGGCGGACAGGGCGGGCGTTTCCATGACGTCTGGATGATTGTGGCAGGTACGACGTTCAGTGTGGACGGTCAAATAGAATTTCCGGGATCACCGCCCCGCGACCGTCACCGCCACCCCGGCCTCCGCCAGCGCGCGGGCCAGGGCGCCGTCGGGCGCGCGATCGGTGACCAGGTCGGTCAATTCCGCCATGGGGCAGATGCGTTCCAGCACCTCCCGCCCGAATTTTTCCGAATCCGCCAGCAGGATGCGGCGCGTGGCGCGGGCCAGCATGGCGCGCTTCACCCAGGCGGCGCGGCTGTTGGCGTCGCACGGCCCCTCCGCCGTCAGACCTGTTGCCCCAACCAGGGCGACGTCGGCGTTGAACCGGGCCAGGAAGGCGCCGGTCTCCGGCCCATAGACGCCTTGCTCGGCGGCGCTGACATCGCCGGGGCAGAGGATCACGCGGGCATGGTCCGCCAGATCCTGCGCGGCGCGCAGGCTGTTGGTCAGCACGGTCACCGCGATGCCGCGCGCCGCCAGCGCCCGCGCGGCATGGCCGGTGGTGCTGCCGGCATCGAGCATCACCACCGCCCCCGGCGCCAGCAGCGCGGCCGCCGCGGCGCCGATCCTGGCGCGCTCCGCCACCGCCATCGTCTCCCGCGACGACAATTCGGGCTGCAGGCCCGCATGCACCACGCTGGCCCCGCCATAGGTGCGGCGGACGGCGCCCTGGCTGGTCAACTCCTCGATGTCCCGCCGCACCGTCTCCGCGGAGACGCCGAATTGCAGCGCGAGCGCGGATATGCGCACCGTGGGGTCGGTGGCGAGGGCGGCGAGGATGCTGCGATGGCGCTCCGCCTTGGACGGCGCGCCGGAGGTGCGGCGGGGCATATGTGGAAGGTGCCACACCTTGCCATCGGCCGCCAACCATCTTCCGGGGCGGCAGGGCCGGTGCCATCGTCCGCGCCATGACCGCCCCCCGCATCGCCTGCATCGGCATGGCCGCGCTCGACCGCACCTACCGGATGCCGCGGCTGCCGCCGGCGCCGGGCAAGTACGTCGCGGCGGGGTATGAGGATGTCGGCGGCGGCATGGCGGCGACCGCTTCCGTCGCCGTGGCGCGGCTCGGCGGCGATGCGCTCTGGATCGGGCGCACCGGCGACGACCCCGCCGGCGAATGGCTGCGCGCGGGGCTGGCCGCGCGGGGCGTGCGGCACCTGCCGGAGCTGGTGGCGCCAGGCGGCATCACCCCCAATTCCGCCGTGCTGGTGGACCCGGAGGGCGAGCGCATCCTGGCCGTCTTCCCCGGCGCGGGCCTGGTGGAGGTGCCGCGCTTCACGCTGGAGGGTGTTGGCGCCGTCATGGCCGATCCCCGCTGGCCCGATGGCGCGGCGCATGCCTTCACGCAGGCGAACGCCATGGGCATCCCCCGCGTGCTGGACGGCGAAGTTGCGGCCGGGGAGGCGCTGCACCGCCTGGCGCCAATGGCGGACCACATCCTGTTCTCGGAGCGCGGCCTGAAGGAATTCACCGGCATCGACGATGCAGCGCAAGGCCTCGCCACCGTCGCCGCGCGCTTCGATGCGGTGCTCGCCGTCACGCTGGGCGCAGCGGGCAGCCTGTGGTGGCGCGACGGCGCCGCGCATCCCCTCCCCGCCCCGCGCGTGCAGGCGGTGGACACGACGGGCTGCGGCGATGTCTTCCACGGCGCCTATGCGCTGGCGATCGCCGAGGGGGCGCCGGTGGAGCACGCCGCGCGCTTCGCCACCGCCGCCGCCGCGCTGAAGGCGGCCGCCGGCAGCGGCTGGGATGCGGCGCCGCGGCGCGCGCCGGTGCAGGCGCTGCTCGATACCGGCTGGTAGTCACCCCGCCATCGCACGGCGGGCTTGCGGCGCAGGCCCGATCCTCTCCATCCTCACCCCGGAATGACGCGCCGGGCCCAACCGGCGCCTGTGGGAGGTTGCGGAATGTCCATCATCACAAGCCGTCGGCTGCTGCTTGGCACGGCCATGGCCGCGCCCGCGCTGCTCGGCCGTGCGGCCCAGGCGCAGACGCGGCTGCGCTGGGCGCATGTCTATGAGACCAACGAGGCCTATCACACCCAGGCGCTCTGGGCCGCGCAACAGATCCAGCAACGCACGCAGAACCGCTGGGCGATCGAGGTCTTCCCGGCCTCCGCGCTGGGCAACGAACCGACGATCAACCAGGGCCTGGCGCTTGGCACCGTGGACATGATCTACACCGGCGTCGCCTTCGCCGGTGCCACCTACCGCCCCATCGCGATCACCAACGCCCCCTATGTGCTGCGCGACTTCGAGCACTTCATGGGTTATCGCGAAAGCGACCTGCTGCGGGACATGATGGCGGGCTACAGCCGCCAGACCAACCACCAGGCGCTGGCGCTGACCTATTACGGCGAGCGCCATGTCACGGCGAACCGGTCCGTGCTGCGGCCCGAGGATATGCGTGGCATGAAGCTGCGCGTGCCGCAGGCGCCGCTCTTCCTGATGTTCACGCGCAGCGTCGGCGCCAATGCCACGCCGATCGCCTTCGCGGAGGTCTATCTGGCGCTCCAGCAGGGCACGGTGGACGGGCAGGAGAACCCGCTGCCGACCATCCAGGCGAAGAAGTTCTACGAGGTGCAGAGCCACATCTCGCTGACCGCGCACATCACGGAAAGCCTGCTGACCATCGTCTCCGGCAATACCTGGCGGCGGCTGAACGATGCCGACAAGGGCGTGTTCACGGAGGTGCTGCGCGAAGCCTCGACGCGCGCGACGCACGAGATTCGCCAGGCGGAGCTCGCTCTGCCGGAGTGGTTCACGGCGCAGGGCAAGACCGTGCAGCGCCCGGACCGCGCCGCCTTCCGCGCCGTGGCGCAGCCCCTGCACAATGACAGCGCCGCGGGCGCGGGCTGGACGCGGGAGCATTACGACCGCCTCCAGGCCATCGCATCCCGCGCGGGCTGATGAAGGGCGCCGGGCCCCACGGCCCGGCACCCGCCTCAGCGGAGCACGATCGGCGTGAAGGATTGCCGCCGCGCGATCTCCGCCTCGTCCCACTCGATGCCATTGCCCGGCGCCTCCGGCGGCGTGGCGAAGCCATCCTTCACCACCACGCGGCTCGCCGCGATGTCATCGAGTTGCGGAATGTGTTCCAGCCACGCGCCGTTCGGCACCGCGCAGACCAGCGGCAGGTGAAGCTCCATCAGGAAATGCGGGCAGACCGGCACGTTGAAGGTCTCCGCGAGATGCGCGGTCTTCAGCCAGGGCGTGATCCCGCCGATGCGCGCGACATCCACCTGCACGATGGAACAGCCGCCGCGCGCCAGGTAGTCCCGGAACTGCGCGGGGTGATAGAGGCTCTCGCCGACCGCCACGGGAATGCGCGTCGCGGCGGAGAGCCGCACATGGCCTTCCACATCCTCCGCCGGCAGCGGCTCCTCATACCAGGCGAGGTCGAGGCCCGCGGCTTCGAAGGCGCCGGCGCGACGGATCGCCTCGGCCACCGTGAAGCCTTGGTTGGCGTCGGTCATGATCTGGAAGCGGTCGCCCACCACGCGCCGCACGGCGGAGAGCCGCGCGATATCCTCCTGCACCGTGGCGCGGCCGACCTTGATCTTGGTGCCGGCGAAGCCGTTCGCGAGCGCCGCTTCGGCATCCGCCACGATCTCCGCCTCGCTCATATGCAGCCAGCCGCCTTCCGTGGTGTAGACGGGGATGCGCGGCTTCGCGCCACCGGCCAGCCTGTGCAGCGGCAGGCCCGTCTTCTTCCCGCGCAGATCCCAGAGCGCCGTGTCGATGGCGGCGAGCGACAGCGCCACCAGCGGGCCGACGCTCAGCGCATGCGTCTTCATGAAGAGGTCATGCCAGATCGCATCGATGCAGTCGGCATCACGCCCCAGCAGCATCGGCCCCAGATGGTCGCGCAGCAGCGCGATGATGGAGGAGCCGCCCTGGCCGATCGTGTAGCTGTAGCCGATGCCCGTCGCGCCATCGCTGTCGGTGATCCGCATCATCGGCGTTTCCTGCGTCGCGAAGGACTGGATCGCGTCGCTCCGCGCCACCTTGGGGGGCAGGTCCACCTGCAGGATTTCCAATCGTTCGATCCTGGACATGTTGTCATTCCCTCCGTTCCTGCCTGCGATGATACGATCGAACCACGTCATGGGGAGCCCTGAAAGCGTGAAGGACAAGAGCACCGATGACGAGGATCTCTTCGTCGCCCTCACGCAGGAAGTCGCCGATGCGCCGGAGGAGAAGGCGGATCTGGCGCCGGAGGACTGGCTCTCCGTCCTGCTCTTCTGGGCGCTGGCCGGCGTGGTGTTCCTGCAGTTCTTCAGCCGCTACATCCTGAACGACAGCATCGCCTGGACGGAGGAGATCGCGCGCTACATGCTGATGGTGCTGACCTTCACCGGCAGCGCCATGGCGGCGCGCCGCGGCACGCATATCGCGGTGGAGTTCATCCCCACCATGCTGCGGCCGTCATCCCGCCGCTGGATGTTCCTGGCGGCCAACCTCTTCGCCACGGGCTTCTATGCCATCCTCTGCTGGCTCTGCTGGCAGGTGGCGGAGGCGATGCAGTTCCAGCCCATGGTCGTGGTCGATTGGCCGCTCTCCTGGGTCTACATGGCGATCCTTGCCGGCCTGGTGCTGACGACGCTGCGCGCCCTGCAGGCCGCCATCCTGCGCTTCCGGCGCGGGGAGCCGGAACGCGTGGAAGACCCCTCCCTCGGCGGCGTGCATCTGTGAGGGCGGCGCGATGACCTGGATCCTCTTCGCGGGCTTCCTCGGCCTGATGATGCTGGGCGTGCCCGTCGCGGTCGCGCTCGGCGCCGGTTCGCTGATCTATGTGTGGTTCGACCAGTCGGTGCCGCCGCTGGTGGTGCTGCACCGCATGGCGAGTGGCGTGGACAGCTTCCCGCTGCTCGCCATCCCCTTCTTCGTGATGTCCGGCAGCCTGATGAACTCAGCGGGGATCACGGAGCGCATCTACAGCTTCGCCACCGCCCTGGTCGGCTGGCTGAAGGGCGGGCTCGGCCATGTGAACGTGGTCGGCTCCGTGATCTTCGCGGGCATGTCGGGCACGGCGGTCGCCGATGCCGGCGGGCTCGGCAATATCGAGATCAAGGCGATGAAGGAGCATGGCTATCCCCTGCCCTTCGCCGTCGGCCTCACGGGCGCCTCCGCCACCATCGGGCCGATCATCCCGCCCTCCCTGCCCATGGTGATCTATGGCGTCTCGGCCAATGCCTCGGTCGGGCAGCTCTTCGCCGCGGGGCTGATCCCGGGGCTGCTGATGGCGCTCACGCTCATGGCCTCCGTCGCCTGGGTCGCGCATGTCCGCGGCTTCGACCGGGATGCGGCGTTCCGATGGGCGCGGCTCGGCCATACCGCCAAGCGCGCCTTCCTGCCGATGATGACGCCGGTGCTGCTGGTCGGCGGCATGACGAGCGGCGCCTTCACGCCCACGGAAGCCGCCATCGCCGCCACCTTCTACGCGCTGATCCTCGGCATGGTGGTGTATCGCACGCTCACCTTCCGCGGGCTGATGCGCGTGACCATGGAGACGATCGAGACGACGGCGGTGGTGCTGCTGATCGTGGCCGGCGCCTCCATCTTCGGCTGGCTCATCACCACGACGCGGGTGACGGAGGAGGTGGCCGGCGCGGTGCTGTCCATCACCGACAACCCCATCCTGGTCCTGCTGCTGGTGAACATCCTGCTGCTGGTGGTGGGCTGCTTCCTGGAGACGATCGCCGCCATCACCATCCTGGTGCCGGTGCTGCTGCCGCTGATGATCGCGATCGGCGTCGACCCCGTGCATTTCGGCATCATCATGGTGCTGAACCTGATGATCGGGCTGCTGACGCCGCCGGTCGGCATGGTGCTCTACATCCTGGCGCGCGTGTCGGGCCTGACCTTCGAGCAGACCACCAAGGCCTGCGCGCCCTTCCTCATCCCGCTCTTCATCTGCCTGGCGCTGGTCACCTTCTGGCCCGGCATGGTGCTGTGGCTGCCGACACTCATCTATCGGTGACGGCAGCCCGACCGCTCAGTCCACCGTGATGCCCATGCTGGGGATCAGGCGCGCCCAGCGCTCCCGCTCCGTCCGCAGCATGGTCGCCGCCTGCTCCGCCGTGCCGCCCGCGGGTTCCGCGCCCAGGCTGCGCATCCAGGCCACGGCATCGGGGGTGCGGATGGCGCGGTTCAGCTCCGCATTCAGCCGCGCCACCACTGCGGGCGGCATCCCCTTGGGCCCCACCACCACCTGCCAGGAGGATACCGTGAGCTCCGGCAGGCCAAGTTCCGCCAGGGTCGGCACCTCCGGCAGGGCGGCGCTGCGTTGCGCGGTGGTGACGGCGATGGCGCGCACCCGTCCCTCCCGCGCCAGCGGGATGGTGGTCGTGACGTTGTCCACGAAGAGCTTGATCTCGCCGCCCATGATCGCCGTCAGCGCCGCCGCCGATCCGCGATAGGTGATGTGCTGCAGGTTGAGGCCGAGCGCGCGCGACAGCAGCGCGCCGGTCAGGTGGTTGGAACTGCCAGGCCCGACCGAGGCATAGGGCTCCTCCGGCCGCCGCTTCAGCCACTCCACGAAGGCCGGCCAGGCCTGGGGCACGTCCATCCCGCCCACGATGACGTTGGGCTGGTCCCACACATGGATCAGCGGCGTGAAATCCTCCGCCGCGTTGTAGGGCAGGCGGCCGGGCGTCAGCGCCGGATTCACCGCCAGCGGGCCCATGGGCGACAGCGACATGGTCAGCCCATCCGGCTGCGCCTTGGCGGCCGCATCCAGCGCCAGCTGCGCGCCGGCGCCAGGGCGGTTCTCCACCACCACGGGCTGGCCCAGCGCCTGGGTCAGGCTGTCCGCCAGCTTGCGGGCCAGCAGGTCCGCCGCGCCGCCGGGCGGGAATCCGACCAGCAGGCGCAGCGGCCGCCCCGGCTGCCAGTTCGCCTGCGCGCCGGCCTGGCCGGCCATGGCCACCGCCGGCAGCAGCCCGGCCATCGCGCGTCGCGTGATCCTCATGATCCTGTCTCCCGCCTTCCTGTGGGATACAGGCTACACACAGGATCGAACCGCCGTGAAGGCGCGGCTTGCGGGCCGGGGGTTCCTGGCCGCCTCGCGCCACCCCGCCTATGCTGCCGCCCGGATTGCGAGGGGGATCGCGGATGGAGGCCGATGTCACCGTCATCGGCGGCGGGCTGGTGGGCTCCTGCATGGCCTATGGGCTCGCGCGGCTCGGCGCCCGCGTGCTGGTGCTGGATGAGGGCGACGTCGCGCGACGCGCCTCCCGCGCTAATTTCGCGCTGGTCTGGGTGCAGTCCAAGGGCATGGGCATGCCGCAGTATTCGGCTTGGTCCTACGCCTCCTCCGAAGGCTGGGCGGGCTTCGCGGCGGACATCCGCGACGAGACCGGGATCGACGTGGTGCACCAGCGCCCCGGCGGCTTCGCGCTCTGCCTCTCCGATGACGAGATGGAAGCGCGCAGGCGCTACATCGAACGCCTCCAGGCCCAGCCCGGCGCGCCGGCGATCCCCTATGAGGTGCTGGACCACGCTGGCACGAAGCGGATGCTGCCGGATATCGGGCCCGATGTGGTGGGCGCGATCTATTCGCCGGCCGATGGGCATGTGAATTCCCTCAAGCTCTTCCGCGCGCTGCATGTGGCGAACCAGCGGCGCGGCGTCACCTATCGCCCCGAGAGCGTCGTCGATTCGATCGAGGCGCGCGATGGCGGCTTCCGCATCACCGGGGCTTGGGGGGAGGCGCGCAGCGCGCGCGTCGTGCTGGCCGCCGGGCTCGGCAATGCCAGGCTGGCGCCTATGGTCGGCCTCGATGCGCCGGTCATTCCCTCCAAGGGCCAGGTGCTGGTGACGGAGAAGGTGGCGCCCTTCCTCCACTACCCCATGGGCACCGTGCGCCAGACGGATGAGGGCGGCGTGATGATGGGCGACAGCCAGGAGGATGCGGGTTTCGACACTGTCGTGACCAACCCCGTCATTTCCGTGATGGCGGAGCGCGCCATGCGCATGTTCCCGCTGCTGCGGGACCTGAATGTCGTGCGCACCTGGTCGGCATCCCGCGTCATGTCGCCGGACGGCTTCCCGATCTACGCGCAGTCGCGCACCGCGCCCGGCGCCTTTGTCGTCACCTGTCATTCCGGCGTCACCCTGGCGGCCGCGCATGCGCTGGTGCTGGCGCCGCAGGTCCAGGCCGGCGCGCTGGCCGATGAGCTTTCCTGTTTCAGCGGCACGAGGTTCCATGTTCCGCAGGCTGCCTGACTCCCCCGCGGAGACGCTCCGCTTCACCTTCGATGGCGCAGCGCTGACGGCGCGGCGCGGCGATACGGTGGCCTCCGCGCTGCTCGCCAATGGCATTGCCTCCTGCCGCACCACGCCGGCCAAGGGCACGCCGCGCGGGCCCTACTGCCTCATGGGCGTCTGCTTCGAATGCCTGGTCACCATCGACGGCACCGGCAACCGCCAGGGCTGCCTGGTGGCGCTGGAGGAGGGCATGCGCGTGGAAACCCAGGCCGGCGCGCGCCGGGCGGTCGCGCCATGAAGCGCATCACCGAGGCCGCGCAGCTGGAGGCGCGCTACGACCTCGTCATCATCGGCGCCGGCCCCGCGGGGCAATCCGCCGCCATCGCCGCCGCGGGCCTCGGCATCGCGACGCTGGTGGTGGATGAGAACCTGGCCCCCGGCGGGCAGATCCATCGCGGCATCACGACGACGCCGGTCACGGACCGCGCCGTGCTGGGCGCCGACTACTGGCGCGGCCTGCCGATCGCGCAGCGCTTCCTGGCCAGCGCCGTGGACTATGCCGCCGGCGCCAAGCTGTTCAGCCTGCTGCCCGCCGGCGACGAGCCCGGCCGCCATGCGGAGATCGAGCTTGGCGTCTCCATCGCCGGCCAGGCGCGGCCGGTCTTCGCGGGCCAGGTGATCGTCGCGACGGGCGCGATGGAACGCCCCTTCCCCATCCCGGGCTGGACGCTGCCGGGCGTGCTGACGGCGGGGGCGGCGCAGATCGCGCTGAAGGCGCATGGGTTGGTGCCGCAGGGCCGCGTGGTGCTGGCCGGCACGGGGCCGCTGCTGCTGCTGGTGGCGGCGCAACTGCGCGCGGCGGGCGCCACCATCACGGCGGTGCTGGACACGACGCCCGCCGCGAACCGCGCCGGCGCCGCGCGGCATGTGATCGACTTCCTGCGATCGCCCTATCTCGGGAAAGGCCTGTCGCTGCTCGCCAAGGCGCGCGGCGGACCGAGGCGGATCGCGGGCGTCACCGGACTGCGTGCCGAGGGCGAGGACCGCCTGCGTGCCGTCACCTTCACCGCCGGCGGCGCCGCGCAGCGCATCGAGGCCGATGTGCTGCTGCTGCACCAGGGCGTGGTGCCCAACACCGTCATCTCCAACGCCATCGGCTGCGCGCATCGCTGGGACGACAGGCAGCTCTGCTGGGTGCCGATTCGCGACGAATGGCTGTTGAGCAGCGTCGAGGGCGTCGCCATTGCCGGCGATGGCGGCGGCATCGCCGGCGCGGAATGCGCGGCCGAATCCGGCACGCTCGCCGCGATCGGCGCCGCCCATCGCCTCGGCCGCATCGACGCGGCAGAGCGTGACCGCCGCGCCGCGCCCGTGCGGGCAGCGCTGGAGAGGCTCGGCCGCGGCCGCGGCTTCCTCGACGCGCTCTACCGCCCCGCCGCGGCGGACCGCGTCCCGGCCGAGGACAGCACCATCGTCTGCCGCTGCGAGGAAATCACGGCGGGACAGCTGCGGGAGGCCGTGGCCGGCGGCGCCACCGGCCCGAACCAGCTCAAGGCCTTCCTGCGCTGCGGCATGGGCCCGTGCCAGGGACGGCTGTGCAACCTGACGGTGACGGAGATCGTGGCGCAGGCGCGCGGCATCACGCCCGAACAGGCCGGCACCTATCGCCTGCGCCCGCCCTTCAAGCCGGTGACGGTGGCGGAGATCGCCTCCCTCCCCCAGACCAACGCGGCGGTGAAGGCGGTGGTGCGCTACTGAAGCGCCTGGCGCAGCCGCTCCAGCAGCGCGCTGCGCGATGCCTCGTCGGGCGCGCGCTCGATCGCATCCTCGATGCCCAGCAGCAGGGCGGCGCGCGCATTGTGCCAGTCGGGGCGGCCGACCGCCGCGGCATCGCCCCGCCGTCCGGGCGCGGCGATCGCCACCGGCGCGGCGCCGGGCGCGAGGGTGTAGGACTGGTCCAGCACGGGCCGCAGGATGCGGTCGGCCGGCACGATGCCCCTGCCCTCCACGCGCTTCGCCAGGCCCTCGATCGCCTCCTCCTCCCCATGCACCAGGAAGACGCCGCCGGAGACGGGCCCGCGCGCCGCGATCCAGCGGCCGAGTTCCGGCCCATCCGCATGCCCGGAATAGCCCTGCATCATCGCGATGCGCGCCGCCACGCCGAAGGTCTCGCCCTGGATGCGCACGCGGCGCGCGCCATCCTGCAGCAGCCGCCCCAGCGTGCCGGTCGCCTGATAGCCGACCAGCGTGACCAGCGCATTGGCCTCGTGCAGGTGCTGCTTCAGGTGGTGGCGGATGCGCCCGGCCTCGCACATGCCGCTCCCTGCCAGCACGATCCCGAAGCCCTGCGCGCGGGCGAGTTCGCGGCTTTCATTGGCATCCTGCACATGCCGGACCAGCGGCGAGGCCAGGGCATCCCGCATCGCCGCCCCTTCCGGCATCGCGGCTGCGTGGCGCGTGAAGATGCGCGTGGCGCGGCTGGCGAGCGGGCTGTCGATATGGATCAGCGCGCGCGGCGCGAGCCCTTCCTGCATCAGCCGCACCAGGTCGAAGACGACCTCCTGCGCGCGCTCCACGGCGAAGCTCGGGATCAGCATCGTGCCCTGCCGCTCCGCCGCCCAGCGCACGAGCTTCGCGAGTTCCGCGCGGCGCGCTTCCGGCGTCACGACCGGGCGATCCTCATCGCCATAGGTGCTTTCGCAGATCACATGGTCCAGGCCGGCCGGACCCTCCGGGCCGGACTGCAGGCCGCCGATATCCGGGCCGATGTCGCCGGAGACGAGCATGCGCAGCGCGGGCGGGCCCGCCACCTCGATCTCGATGGAGGCGGCGCCCAGCATGTGCCCGGCGGGCCACCAGCGCGCGCGGATGCCCTTCCCCGGCGTCAGCCAGGCGCCGGGCTCGATCGGGCTGAAGGCGCCCATGGCGCGTTCCGCATCGGCGGCGGTGTAGATCGGCGCCAGCACGCCGTCCCGGCCGCGACGGCGGTTGCGGCGGTTCAGCTGCTCCACCTCCGTCTCCTGGATATGGCCGCTGTCGGGCAGCATGACGGAACAGAGGTCGGTGGTGGCGGGCGTCGCGTGGATGCGGCCGCGGAAGCCCTGCTTCACCAGCTTCGGCAGCAGGCCCGAATGGTCGATATGCGCATGGGTCAGCAGCACGAAGTCGATGCCGCGCGGGTCGAAGGGAAAGGGCTCGTGGTTCAGCGCCTTCAGCGTCTTCGGCCCCTGGAACATGCCGCAATCCACCAGGAAGCGCGTGGCGCCCGTGTCGAACAGCAGGCAGGACCCGGTGACGGTGCGCGCGGCGCCGCAGAAGGTCAGCGTGACGGCCATTCCATCCTCCGCGCCGCGTGTTCCCCGACGGCGTCCTGGCGCGCATGATGGTCACCGCAGGACGGGGGAGGCAACCGATGCCGCGCCGCGCGGGCGGACGAATGAAGGGCCAGGGCGCGGCCTATCGCCTGGCGCTGTTCGACCGCGAGTTCCTGTTGAGCCCCGCCATGCGCGGCGTGCGGCTGCAGGTCGAATGCACCAAGGCGGATGAGGCGCTGCGCGCCTGGGGCGTGCGGTCCACCATCGTCGTCTTCGGGGGATCGCGGGTGCGGGAGGATGGGCCGGGCGACCAGCCGCGCTGGTATGCGGAAGCGCGCGCCTTCGGCCGCATCGCCAGCGAACAGGGCGGCGCATTGCACTCGGTGGCAGGGGTGCGGGACAACGTCATCGCGACGGGTGGCGGGCCTGGCATCATGGAGGCAGCCTCACGCGGCGCGCATGACGTCGGCGCACCGGCCATCGGCTTCAACATCCGCCTGCCGCAGGAACAGGCGCCCAACCCCTACACCACGCCGGCGCTGACCTTCCAGTTCCACTACTTCGCCATCCGCAAGCTTCACCTGGCGATGCGGGCGCGGGCGCTCGTGGTGTTCCCCGGCGGCTTCGGCACGCTGGACGAGTTGTTCGAATTGCTGACGCTGCGCCAGACGGGGCGTCTCGGCCCCGTGCCGATCATCCTGGTGGACGAAGCCTATTGGCGCGGCCTGATCCGGTGGGAGGCGCTGGAGCAGACCGGCATGATCGCGCCCGGCGAGCTGGCGCTGCTGCGTTTCGCCGGCGATGCGGAGGCGGCGTGGCGGGAGATCGAGGCCACGCTGCCGCTGCACCTCTCACGCTGACCGGCGTGGAGGGTCAGCCGAACGGGCCGGCGTTCCGGCCGCGCATCTGGCTTTCGCGCACGATGCGCTCATGCCCGTCGCGCGAATGCTTCACGCGGTATTCGCGATCCATCTGGTCGTTCGGCAGTTGCCGCACGATGGTGTAGGTGCCCGCCGGAGCGGAACCGTCATAGCGGCCGGGGACGAATTCGATGGTCTGGCCGACCGTGAAGGTATGGCGTGCCATGGGCTGTCCTCGCGGAACGCGCGGCCCCCGGGAAGGCGGGGCGGAAGGGCTGGCGGTCCGCGCGCCAGTCGCTCCGTCGTCGGAGCTCAACGGGGAATGATCGAAACCCCCGCAAAGCGAAACGGCGGGCGCTCGTCGCGCCCGCCGCCTCGAAGCCACTGCTCGAAGCAGGATCCAGGGCGGGTTTCCCCACCCCGGAACCGGCCTCAGGCCGCGCGCAGGTTGGTCGCGGAGGTCTTGCCCTCGCGGCCCTGCTGGATCTCGTAGGAGAGCTTGTCGCCCTCGCGCGGCTCCTGCAGGCCGGAGCGCTGGACGTCGGAGATGTGGAGGAACACGTCCTTGGAGCCGTCATCCGGCTGGATGAAGCCGTAGCCCTTGGTCGCGTTGAACCACTTAACGGTGCCGGTAGCCATGAGGATATCCCCTTCATGTCTGTGTCCCGTCACGCGAACGCCGCGTGCCGGATCGAGCTTTGAGGGGAAACGAAACCCGGGCTCGGCGCTCGATCACGAGCAAGGAGAGCAGGCCGAACCAAACAAGGCTGACGGGAGGAATATGAGGCTTCCGCCCCGTCACCGCAACCCATAACTGCGACCGTCGCTCGCGACGGTGGTCACGCTCTCGCGTCCGACGTGTGGCGGCAACGATCCGTCAGGCGTGGCGGACCAGCTTCTCCAGCCAGCGCGCCGCCAGTTCCGGCTTCGAATCCCGCAGCGCCTTGTGCCAGCCCCACAGCGCCGCCATGCGCATCATGTTGTAGCCGGTTGCTTCCGGCGGCAGCGTCCGCGCCCAGCCGATGCGCGCGGGATCGGGCTCCGGCAGCGCATCATCGGTGGCGTAGAAGCGCCATCCCGTGCCGATCGGCGCCAGCGCCCAGTTGTCCCAGTCGATGATCGTCATGCCGCCCTCGGCGCCGACCAGGATGTTCCCGCAATGCATGTCGTCATGGAAGACGAAGAGCGGCATGCGCTGCAGCAGTTCCGCCAGGTGATCGTGCCGGCGCGCCAGGATCAGCGCGACATCGTCGAGCGAGTAGTGCCGCAGATGCGGCTCCACCGCCGGCGGCACCACCTTGGCGACAAGGTCGCGCAGCCGGTCGAGGAAGACTGGCACCAGGCTCGGCCCCTTCTCCAGGCTCGCCGGCGGCACCTGCGCCCAGTAGCGGTAGAGCAGCTCGTCATGCGTCGCCATCCAGCGATCGAGCGGCAGCGGCGCGCCGTCGAAGAAGGCCTGGAAGGTGGAGGTGAAGGGCCCATCCACCAGCACGCCGAAGTGGCGCGGCGCCATCAGCCGTTCCGCATCGATGTTGTCGAACAGCAGCGCTTCCGCGCGCACGCGGCGCATGTCGCGCTTGTCGGACCGCATCACCTTCTCCACGACGGAAAGCGGCGCCGCGCCATCGGCGAAGGCGATGTCGTGCCGGAACAGCGCCATGCCGATCAGCCCCGGGCGCATGCGCGCCGTCGCCAGCGACGCCACGGGGTGGCCGGTCGCCTGCGCCAGGAAGGCGCCGAGGCGCTCCAGCGCCGCCGTATCGTGGAACCTTGCGATGAAGTCGTCCTGCAACGCGGCCCGTTCCGCCACGCGCCCCGCGATCCATTCCTGGTCGCGATGCCCGGCCTCGACCAGCAGCGAATAGGCGAGATGCGCGGTCCGCCACTTCGTCGCGGCCGACAACTCCTCCGCCAGCGCCACCAGCGGACCCGTCTCGCGCAGGCAGGCATCCGGATCGCGGCCGAGCAGCGGCGCCAGATGCGCCGAGGCCGCGGCGCGGTCGCCGCCCCGCAACGATGCCAGCGCCGCGGTCAGCCCGGCTTCCACATCCTCACCCAAGATCGCCACTATTCCCCAGCCCGCACCCTGCCATGGCGGCGTGGCGGCATGTTCCATCCCGCGTCACGCGGCGTCTCCCCCCGGCGCGCCAACCCCCTGGCCATGGCGCCATCCCAGATTTGTCACGCAAATGTGACACAGACTTTACGGGCCGCCAAACCCGCCCTAGAAAGTCCGAAGGCGGGCCATGCGCCATCGCAAGGGCAGGCCTGCCGTCATATGGGCGTCCAGGGGCGGTTGTTGAACAGGCGCATCGGGGCTTCATCGGCTTCGTCCCGACCGAGGTAGCGGCTCGATGATGATGATCTACCGCTGCGTCTGCTACCCGCGGACTGGCGCCTGGGACAGCCTGAACCTCGACCTCGACGAGAAGAACATCCTCTTCCACGTGTCGGTGCGGCCGGACCGGCGGCAGATCGTGGTCAATGAGCTGGTGGATGGCGCCTGGGGCGTCGAGCGCACCCTGCCCATCGACCTCTCGGCGATCGAGATGCTGCCGATGCTCGTGGTCGCGACGCCGGCGCATATCCACCTGATCCTGGGTGGCGAGGTCCGCGCCACCGTCGCGGTCCAGTGGCCGCAGGGCCGCCAGGTTACCGTCCGCGCCAGCATGCCCTGGTTCGCCACCCAGCCCTTCGACCCCTTCAGCGTCGCGGCCGGCACCCGCGCCTGGCTGCCCAGCGAGGGGATCGGGGCGGAGGCGCTTCGCGGCTTCCTGGCCGCCCCTGATTGGCAGGGCGGGCCGGTCGGCATCACCATCGGCGCCGACCGCTTCGCCGCCCAGGCCATGCCGGCGCCTTCCGCCCCCGGCCTGCCGAGGGGCTTCGTGGTGCCGCTCGACCCCGCTTCGCGCGACGCGCTGGCCCAGGCGGAGGCCAGCCAGCGCCGCGCCACGCCCGTCACCATCGAATTCGGCATCGACGACCCTGCCTTTGCCGGCACCGCCACCGGCTGGGTCAATGCCCCGGGCGTGGTCGAAGGCGTGACGGAAGGACGCATCACCGGCTGGGTGCGCGGCCGCGGCGCGCCGCCCCGGCTGGAGGTCCTGCTGGATGGCGCGCCCGTGCCGGCCCAGGTGACGCTGGGCGGGGAGCCCCGCTTCCCCCGCGACTCGCTGCTCGGCAGCCGCCGGCCGCAGGAAGGCGGCGATGGCTATGCGCCTGAACGGCGCAGCAGCTTCACCATCGACCTGGCGCCGGATGCCGCCGCCCGCCTGCGCGCCAGCGGGGCCTGGGTGCAGGTGGTGGGCGATGGCGCCAAGCTGATCGGCGGCAGCCTCGCCCTGGCCAGGCCGGAGCGGGAGGCGGAACCACCCCCCAGCCCGCCCCCCGCCGCCGAGGTGGCGGAGGAGACGGTCGGCTCCGGCCAGGCGGGTGGCGCGGTGCAGGTGCTGCGCCTGGATGTGCCGCCCGCCAGCGCGGAGGATGTGTGGCTGGACCTGGTGGCGCCGAATGGCGACATCCCGCTGCACCTGCGCTACCGCGCGGCGGAGAACTGGCTGGTCACCAACCACTGCACCGACGGGGTCTGGGGGTCGGAGACGGTGCTCGGCCGCCTGCCCTCCTCCTGGTACCGCCTCGTGGTGGATGTCGAGATCGGCGCGGGGCGCTGCGTCATCGCCGTGAACCACCTGCCCTGGGGGGAGGTCACCGGCTCGCTGCTGGGCAGCGAGGAGTTGACGGTGCGCGGCCCGCACCAGCGCTTCGCCCGCCGCACCCCGCGCGCCGCCCCGCCGCCCCCGCCGCCCATGCCGCCGGCCGGTGCGGTGGACCGGATCCTGCGCGATTCGGTGCTGGGCTGGGCGGTCGATGCCGAGCCCGATGCGATGCTGGAGATCGATATCGGCGAGGGCCCGGTGCGCGTGGCGCCGCGCTGGATGGACCTGCCCGCCCTCGCGGCGCGGCTCGGACGCCCCGGCACGCGGATCGGCTTCGAGGCCACGCTGCCGGAGGCGCTGCGCGGCCGGCTCGGCCGCCACCTCCGCCTGGCCCGCCTGTCGATCGGCGGCCGTCCCCTCTCCCTGCCCCCCGCCTGGACCAGCGCGGTGACGGACGTCGATGGCTTCACCCTGCGGGGGGAGGTGGTCGGCACGCCGCCCGGGCGGACGCCCCGCATCGGCCTGATGGTCGCCGGCCAGGCGCGGGACGTCGCGACGGCGGTCTGGGTGGAGCCGCCGCTGCCGGGCCTGCGCACCAGCGGCGGCAGCCAGGCCCGCCACGGTTTCGAGATCGAGCTGCCCGGCACCATCTGGACCGATATCGGCGCGGTGCCGGATGCGGCCATCGACGTCGTCATCGACGGGCGGGTGATCGAGCCCTCCCGCCTCCTCTTCACGCGCGCCATGGCGCAGCAGGCGCTGGTGCGGGCGGCGCAGATCGGCGATGGCACGGCGGCCGGGCAGTGCAACGCGCTGCTCGCGGCGGAGCATCTGGGCTTCGGGAGGTTCCTGCCGGACCTGCCGGAGGAGGCGGCGCGCTTCCACCGGGACTTCGCCCGCCGCATGAAGCTCGGCGACTTCCTGGCACGCCACGCCGCCAAGGCGCCGGCCGCCGCCACCCTGCACCGCGCCGCGCCCGAAGCCACGGCGGAGGATCGCCAGCGCGTCGCCGTCTGGCGCGCGCTCCGCGCCGTCAATGCGCGGCTGGCCGATGAGGGCGACCCCATCTTCTACCACGCCAGGCTGGTGGAGGCGTCGCACCAGCTGGAGGGCGAGGCGCGGGAGCATTTCTGGTTCGGCCTGGTGCCGACCCTCTGCGCCACCAACGAATTGCCACTGCTGGAACGCGCGGTGCCGCTTTCCACCTGGTTCCACCATGAGGAGCGTGCGGATGCCTGGGCGCTCAGCTCCGCCATCCCGCTGCTGGCGGCGGCGGGGGAGGTCCGGCGGGCGACCGATGCGCTCTACAAGCTCGCCGGCAGCATGCAGGGCTGGATCAACACGGCCTGCATCGGCTTCGCGCTCCGTCACCTCGAACGCCAGGCGGCGGAGGGGCTGCTGGCGGAGGCGGAGCTGGAACGCTTCCGCTACGCCTTCCTCGCCCTGCTCGATGCCTTCAAGGGGGAATGGTTCTCCCGCCTGCATGACCGGCACCTGGTGGAGACGCTGGTGCTGCTGATGGACCGGCGGCACCTGATGCCGGACTACCTGGCGCAGGACATGGTCCGCGCCGCGCTCCGCCATTACGGGCTTTCCCCGGCCTTCTGGACGCGGTGGCAAGCCGGGCCCGCGCGGCGGGAGACGGGCCCGGACACGCTGATGGGCGTGGCCCATCGCCGATTCCGCCAGATCGAGGCCGCGCTCGGCGATCCCGCGCGGGTGGACCAGCGGCTGGGCACGCTGCACGCGGCGCTCGACTTCTTCCGCGGCCACGGCAACCCGGAAGCCGTGATCTGGATGCGCGAATTGGCGGCGCATGGTCTGCGCGCCGGCAGCACCGCCAATCCCGGCACCATCGGCCGGCTGCTGACGGACCTCGTCGCGCTGGATGCGCGCGACGCGGTGCGCATCGCCGCCATGCCGGGCCTGCCCGCGCCCGGCGGGCTGTCCGGGCTCGGCATCGCGCCCGATGGGCTGCGCGACCTGCTGCGGGAGATGCGGCCCCAGCCGCGCGGCATGACGGAGCAGGCGCAGCGCAGCCTGTGCCGCCTGCTTCTGGCCGCCGATCCATCCCCTTCCATGGTGGAGGAAGCGTCGGACCTTGCGACCATGCTGGCCGATGCGCGCTACCTGCATGTCGGCGCGGATGCGCTGAGCCTGCTGGCCGTGCGCCTCGCCGCCGCCCCGCCGGGCCAGGGCCATGGCGGCGCCGCGATGGCGCTGCGCCTGGTGCGGCGCTTCGCCGCGGCGATGACGCGGGCGGTGGATGGCGGCGGCGCGCCGCAGCTGCCGGCGCCGCTGCTGGCCGGCCTGGCGCGGCTGCTGCAGATGCTGGAAGTCCAGCGCCTGCCGGAACTGGCGGAAGCGGTGACGGCTCTGCAGGCGCTGCGGGATTCCATCCATCTCCGCTACCGCCACCGGCACGACCCGGCGCTGGCGCCGGTGGAGCGCCCGGCCATCGCCTTCGATCCCCGGGCGCTCGCGGGCGACGTGCTGGTCTGCGTCTATTCCTGCAACAAGTACCTCGACACCCGCGTGGCCGCGATCCGGGAGACCTGGATGCGCGACCTGGCCGCGGTCGGCGCGCGCTGCATCGTCATCGTGGGCGATGGCGACGACCGGCTGGATGGCGACGTGCTGCGCCTCGCGGTCTCCGACCGCTACGAGGACCTGCCGCAGAAGACGCTGCGCATGGTGGAATGGGTGCATGCCAACACCGATGCGCAATACCTCATCAAGATCGATGACGACTGCTACCTGAGCACAGAGAACTACTTCGGCACGCTGGACTGGCGCGCGCATCACTATCACGGCCGGCTGCTGGAACGCGCGATCGGCGGCACGGACCGCGTCTGGCACCACCTGAAGTCCAGCAGCGAACGCGCCCGCAGCATCGACCGCTCGCCCGAACCCTCCCGCTACTGCGATGGTGGCGGCGTCTACACCCTGTCCCGCTTCGCCATGGGGCGGCTGGTCGCGGCCGCGGCGCGGCGGGACGGCCAGCGCCTGATCGCGCGGTCCTTCATGGAGGACAAGCTCGTCGGCGACCTGCTGGCCATGGAGGAGATCTTTCCCGACAACACCGACTACGAGAGCTACCAGCGCCGCCGCACCTTCGGGGCCGCGCATCCCATCGGCATCTACGAGAACACCTTCTTCCCGAGCGCGCTCGGCCCCGCCAAGGTCGCGCATCTCGACCTGGACCGCGACCAGGCGCGCGCCCATGCGCTGCGCGGCCAGCTCGACCTCAGCCCGAAGAAGCTCTGGCCCAGCTTCGCCTCCGTCGGCACCGACCACACCCACCACCAGCTCGAACTGCTGAGCGACGGGGAGGTGCTGGCCCGGGCGCAGGCGGAGCCGATCGGCGTGGTGCTGGCGGCGCGGAACGAGATGACGATGCTGCCGCATCTGCTGGACCACTACCGGTCGATCGGCGTCCGCGCCTTCTACGCCGTGGACAACGCCTCCGACGATGGCTCGCGCGAATGGCTGCTCGCCCAGCCCGATGTCGTCGTCTATTCCGCGGCCGGGGAATACCGCACCTCCCATTACGGCGTGACTTGGCAGCAGACGGTGCTGGCGCATCATTTCATCAGCCGCTGGGCGGTGGTGGCGGATGCGGACGAGTTCCTGATCTATCCCGGCTGGCGGAACCGCAGCCTCGCGGAATTCGTGGCGGCGGTGGAGGCGGAGCGCGCCAATGCCGTGCCGCTCTGGATGGTGGACATGTACCCGGCCGGCCCGCTGGAGGAGGCGGATTTCACCCAGCGCCCCCCCTTCGAGGCCGCGACCTGGATGGATCGGGAGCCGGTGCAGGCCTTCCGCCTGACCAGTTGCTTCTACAGCAACCGCTGCCAGCAGGTCTCCGCGCTGCGCCATCGCCTGCTGCCGGACAGCGAACCCAACGGCTTCGTGGCGGAGAAGGTGGCGCTGTTCCGCTACCAGCCCTGGATCCGCGTCAGCGAGGGCATCCACAGCGCGACCAATCTGCGCCTGTCCCGCCAGCCCGCCGTCTTCGCCCACTTCAAGTACCACGCGGGCTTCCGCCGGAAGATCCTGGAGGAGATCGACCGCGGCCAGCACTACAACGGCGCGGCCGAGTACAAGCGCTACGCCGCCATGGTGGCCGAGAGCGCGGGCGCCTTCGGGCGGGAGGGCCTGTCGGTGCAACTCGGCCCGGATGGCTTCCTGCCGCCGCGGTCACGGCAGCCTTAGACAGGACGATCCAGAAAACAGGATCGTCTGATCACTTCGCCGTGACGGGCGGAGGGCGATGGGTATGCGAGGAGGTTCGGCGCCTCTTTGCGCATCCGGACAGCATGTCTTTACACGGCGCTAACAACTCCTGCCCAGGCTCTCCCTGTTTCTGCCTTGCCAAGGCCGGCAGACTGCGTCGATGTGAGGCGGTTGTAGTCGCCCCCTTGGTTCTCAACCTGACATCATCTCAATAAAAATACTTTTCACGGCAAATCAACCATCCTACGGTCGGGTCGGCCGTCACGAGTTTGTCAGAAACCCATGTTGATCGCGCAGCACCCGCCAAGCAGCGACCGGGCAGTGCTCGCCTCCTCCGAGGCGGGCACCACCGCCAGCCGCCAGCCTGCCCTCCCGCCCTCCCTGGTCGCGGCCATGCGGGAGCCCGTGCTGCTGATCGCCGCCGTCGAATGGAACCTGGCGCGGGATGTCCTGGCCGTGCCGGTGCCGGTTCTGGCCATCGAGCATGACGCCGAGGCCGGCCTTCTGCTGCATGCCGAGGGCAGCCGCTTCCCGCTTCCCGCCATGCCGCCGCTCTGCGTCGCCGCCATCGCCTTCACGGAGGAGGGTGTGGCCGCGCTGAGCCAGGCGATCGCGATGACACCGGGCGGCGACGCCGTGCCGGCCATCACGCGCATGCAGCCCGGCGATGCCATGGGGCTCGCGACTGCCGTCGTCTCCGGCACCACCGCCATGCTGCGCCGCCAGGCCGCGCTGCTGACGGGGTCTCTCCGCAGCCTCAGCCAGATGCGCGCGGCGCATGAGGATCACCAGACCCGCCTCGCGCAGCTTGAAGCCTATGTCGCGCGCGACAACCGGCAGGATTTCGACCAGGTCTTCGCGGAGGAGCCGGCGGGCGGGGAGGATGCGGCCATCCGGATCGGCCGCGGCGCCAATCTCGGCAGCCTGACCCAGTTGCTGCCCATCGCGAGCCGCGGCGTCAGCGCCGTCGCCGTGCATCTGGATGACAGCCCCATCGCGCATGACGCGGTTCTGCAGGTCCGGCTGACCAGCCTGGAGGATGGGCAGGAACGCGCCTCCTGGCGCCTGCCGGCCGCGGGCCTCAAGCCGGGCTGGCAGGTGCTGGGCATCGAGCGGGCGCTGACCGGCCTGTCCCGCACGCTGAGCCTGGAGGTGACGGTGCCCGACGGCACCCTCGCCCTCTCGCTCGGCGGCCATCAGCCGCTGCCGAATTTCCGCGCGACCGGCACCGATGGCCAGCCCCTCGCGCCGCGCAGCCTCGCCTTCCGCGTCTGGACAGGCTTGCCGGGCGTCATGCCGCCGGTCACCGCCATCGACCATGCCGAGGGCAGCGCCGATCTCGGCCAGGGGTGGGAGGAAGTGCCCCTCCTGCCGGAGACGATCGAATTGTCGCGCGATGGCGCCACTGCCACCCGCCGCGCGCTGGATGATGACAGCCTGCCCTGCGACCCCGCCCGCGCCGGCGTCACGCTGGGCCGGCTGGCCGGCGCGCTGCCCGCCGGCACGCTGGTCGCGCAGGCGACCGGGCGCCTCGTGGGCGAGGTGACGGAGCCCGTCGAATTCGCCCTCGCCGCCGCGATCACCGCGGCGGAGGCGCTGGACCTCTCCGGCCAGGACACGCCCGCCATCGGCTGGTCCGGCTGGGTGATGGCGGATGAGGACGGGCTGGCGCCGCTGCGCCTGTTCCAGGCCGAGGGCGCCGGGGAGCGCGGGCTCTTCGTGCTGACGCGCCGCCAGGCCGGGGCCACCGGCACGCCGCCGCGCGCGCGTATCGGCGGCCTGCGCGCGACGGTCGCCGCCTCCCAGGCCGGCCGGGCGAAGGATACGCCGACGGCGCCCTCCCCCCTCGCCCCCCTGGTCGCGGAGGCGGATGAGACGGAGGTCGGGGAGAGCTTCGTCGCGGCGCGGGACTTCCGCGGCACCGGCTTCCACGCGCTGGAAGGCGGCGGGGACCGCACCTGGCGGTGGCTCGGCGCCGATGTGAACCTGAAGCTCGACAATGTCTCCCGCCACGCCACGCGGATCGAGGTGCTGGTCGCCGCCGCGGCGCCGGGGCTGACCGAGGGCAGCATCACCTGCGCGGTGAATGGCGTGCCGACCCGCGCCAATGTGGCGGGCACGGCGGAGGCCGGGCTTTCGGTGGTGATCCCCCTGCCCCAGGCCGCGCGCCGGCGCGACCGCGGCGTGGTGCTGGACATCGCCTTCGGCCGCGCCCACCAGCCGCCGGGCGACAGCCGCGTGCTGTCCGTCGCCTGCACCGGGCTCCGCATCTCCGCCTGATCACGCCGCTTGCTTTCGCCGCCTCGTGGCGGCACCCCATGGGCGGCATGACCCCACCCGCCATCGCCATCATCGTCCCGGTCTTCAAGCATCCGGGCCTGCTGCCGGAAGCGCTCGATGCCGCGCTGGCCCAGCGGGGCGGCGTCCCGGTCGCCATCGTCATCGTCGATGATGGCTGCCCCTTCGAGGAAACGCGCACCATCGCATCCGCCTACGCCCTGGCGGAGGAGCGCGTGACCTACCTCCGCAAGCGCAATGGCGGCCTTTCCTCCGCCCGCAATGTCGGCATCGACTACGCGCTGCGCGCCTGGCCGGGGCTGGAGGCGATCTACTTCCTCGATGCCGACAACCGGCTGACGCCTACCGCCATGGCCAATGCCCTCGGCCTGTTGCGCCAGGCCGGCGTGGACTGGGTCTATCCCAGCATCGACAAGTTCGGGATCGAATGGTCGGGCAACTACCAGGCCCCCTATTCCCGCCTCGCCCATGTCACCTTCGACAATATCTGCGAGGCCGGCAGCCTGGTGCATCGCCGCGTCTTCGATGCCGGCATCCGCTTCGATGAGACGATGAAGGCGGGCTACGAGGATTGGGAGTTCTGGATGCAGGCACTGGCGCGCGGCTTCCGCGGCCGCTGCCATCCGAGCTTCGGCCTGGAGTATCGCCAGCGTGGCGAGTCCATGCTCCGCGACAGCAACCGCCAGCGCGCCGGCATCCTGGCCTATATGCGGGAGAAGCACCGCGACCTCTTCTCGCTCCGCAACCTGCTGGCCTGGGAGCATGAGGAAGCGCCGCGCTTCGCCCTTTTCACCGATGCCGGCGGCGAGGTGCTGTGGTTCAGCGATGTGGAGGCACCGCCGCGCCGCATGACGCTCGACCAGCACGCGGAATCCTTCGCGGCGGAGGAGGTGGAGCCGGAGACGCTGGGCACGCCGCCCTATGCCGTCTGGCTGCCCGCCCCCGCCGTCGCGGCGCTGCGCCAGGCGGGGCTCCTCGCCAACCTCCTCTGGCACCTCCAGCGCCTCTGCGCCCGCCACCAGGCCGTGGCGATCCATCTAGAGGCGGACCGCCGCGGCGTGGCGCTGGAACCGGACGCCGCCGCGCCGGTCTCCGCCCCCATCGGCTTCGCCGCCGGCCAGGCCGCGCTGCGGGAGGCGATCCGCGACCAGGGCTCCGATGGCTGGCTGGCGGCGGTGGCGGAGGATGCGGACAGCCCCCAGCTGGGTCGCCTCGTGCTGCGCTTCCCCTGCGCGGAGGAGGCGCTGCTGGTCGGCGCCTACGCCCCCACCCCCGTCGCCACCGCCGCCCGCCTCCGCCAGGACCATGACCCGGCGCGGCGCCGCCGCTGGATCTGGCGCAAGGCCGGCGCGACGCCCGCGATCCGCAGCTATGCCGACTACCTCGCCACCGCCGTGGGCGCCGATCACGTCATGCCGCGGGCGCGCGGCCGCGGCCCGCGTCGCCATGTCGGCTTCGCGGTGCCGGATGGGGTGGCGGATGGCGTCGGCCGCGTCGCGGCGGCGCTGGCCACCGCGCTGCGGCGCGCGGGCTGCGCCACCCATCTCTTCGTGCTCGGCGCGCCGATCCTGACGCTCGGGGAGGATCTGCGCGACGCCTTCGACAGCGTCTCCTTCCTCGGCCGCGCCCTGCCGATGGAAGGCCCGCATGATTTCCTCGGCCAGCGCATCGCGCTCGCCGGGGACCTGGAAGGCGCGGAGCCCGCGCTGCTCGGCCTGCTGACGGAGCTGGACGTGCTGGTGTGCAGCCATGTGCCGGCGCTCTCCGCCGTACTCGGCGACCTGCGCAAGCAGGGCACGAAGGTGGTCGGGCATCTCCACGCGCTGGAACGCTCCGCGCTCGGGCGGGGCATCGGCCACCCCTATCTCGCCCTCGCTTTCGAGCATGTGCACGACCTGCTGCTGGCGCCGTCCCAGGAATTGCTGGACTGGCTGCGCGGCGCGGGCGTGCCGGAGGCGAAGCTCTGCCTGCTGCGGCCCGCCGCCACGCTATCCATCACGGCGGAGGAACGGGACCGGCTGGTGACGGCGCGGCGCAGCCGCAGGCCCGGCATGCTGCGCGTGGCGCTGCTGCTGGGTCCCTCCGCCGGCCCGGCCCTGCGGGAGGCGCGGCTTCGCCTGGTCGCGCTGACCCGCCAGGCGGGGCTGCCGATCGACTGGGTGGCGGCGGGAGAGGCGCTGGACGGCGCGCTCCGCCGGCGGCTCGGCGCACTCGGCGTCGGCATCGCGGAGACGCTGGCGGATGCGGTGGCCTCCGCCGACCTTCTGCTGCCGGAAATGGCGGAAGCGGCGGCGCTCGCGGTGCGGGATGCCCAGCTTCTGGGCTGCGTGCCGGTAGTGCCGACAGAAAGCCCGGCCGCCGGCCTGGTCCGGGGTGGTGCCGGCCTGATCGTCGAGGATGAGGCGGCGCTGCTGCCCCTTCTGCGCGACCTGGCGGTCGATCCCGGCCGCGTGGCGCGGCTTTCCGCGGCGGCGGCGGCGGAGGGCGCAGCCGCGCCGGGATGGACAGCGGCCACGGAGGCGTTGCGGGACCGGTTGGCGGCCTGGTTCCCGCCCCCCTGATTCTTGCAGTGGCGTAACCCTTGCTGATCCGTGACGGCAGACATGCCGGATCGGAGAGGTGCGATGGATCGCCGAGACTTCCTCAAGGCCCTGCCGGCCGCGGCCGCCGCGGTGGCGGCCCCCGCGATCCGGGAGGCGAAGGCCCAGGCGCCGACGCGCAACGAGACGCTGCTGCTGGTGCAGGAATACGGGCCGAACAGCCTCGACATGCAGGGGCTGGGTTCGTCGCAGCCGGTGAACGGCGTGGCGCTGAACTGCTACGACCGGCTGGTCAGCTTCAAGCGCCAGCGGGTGGACGACATCACCACCAGCTTCGACATCAACGCGCTGGAACCGGAACTGGCCGAGAGCTGGCAGGAAGCCAGCGACGGCACGAGCGTCACCTTCAAGCTGCGCGCCGATGCCCGCTTCCACAGCGGTCGCAGCGTGACGGCGAAGGACGTGAAGTGGTCGCTGGACCGCGCCGTCTCCATCGGCGGCTTCGCGACCACGCAGATGAATGCCGGCAGCCTGGAGAAGCCGGAGCAGTTCGTCGCGGTGGACGACAAGACCTTCCGCATCGACTTCCTGCGGCGGGACAAGCTGACCATGCCGAATCTGGCGGTCACGATCCCCTTCGTCTTCGACAGCGAACTCGCCATCCGCAATTCCGGCGGCGATCCCTGGGCGAAGGAGTATCTCAAGAACAACATCGCCGGCGGCGGCGCCTTCAAGGTGGAGGCCTGGCGGCCCGGCACCGAGACCATCTATGTCCGCAACGACGACTGGAAGTCGGGCCCGCTGCCCAGGCTGCGTCGCGTCATCGCGCGCGACATCCCCTCCCCCTCCACCCGACGCGCGCTGCTGGAGCGGGGCGACGCCGATATCAGCTACGGCCTGCCGCCCAAGGACTTCGCCGACCTGGCCGCGGGCAACCGCATCCGCGTCTCGGCCGTGCCGGTGCCGAACGCGATCTGGTATGTCGCGCTGAACAGCGCCAACCCGCCCTTCAACAACGTCAAGCTGCGCCAGGCCGTGGCCTGGGCCCTGCCCTACGAACAGATCATGCAGGCCTCCCTCTTCGGGCGCGGCGTGCCGATGTGGGGCGGCCCCTCCACGCCCGCGCGGCTGACCTGGCCGGTGCCCTTCCCCTACAGCGCCAACATCGCCCGCGCCCGTGCGCTGATGGCCGAATCGGGCGTCGGTCCCTTCACCACGTCGCTGCTCTTCGACGCGGGCTCCGGCACCATCGCGGAGCCGATGGCCGTGCTGGTGAAGGAAGCGCTGGCGCCGCTCGGCATCACCGTGGAGCTGAACAAGATCCCCGGCGCCAATTTCCGCGGCGAGCTGAACAAGAAGACGGCGCCCATGGCGATCAACCGCTTCGGCGGCTGGCTGGACTGGCCGGACTACTTCTTCTTCTGGAACTATCACGGCAACAACTCGATCTTCAACATCCCGAGTTACCAGAACCCGGCGATGGACCGGCTGATCGACGCCGCGCGCTTCACGCAGGATCCCGCGGTCTATGCGCAGAACGTCCGCGGCTTCCTCGAGCTCGGCATGCACGACGTGCCCTTCATCCCCATCGCGCAGCCTTTCCATGACGTGGCGATGCAGCGGACCATCGGCGGCTACCAGTTCTGGCCGTGCCGGGAGCCGGACTTCCGGTATTTGACCAAGGGATGAGGGAAGTCATCACGCGCAACCTGCGGCCGGCGACGCCGGCCGAGGCCGCGAATGCGGCCCGCCGCCAGTGCGGCGAGCGTCGCGCCAAGGGCGCGCCGTTGGCGCGACGCGAAGCGCCGGCGCTTGAGGCGCGGATCGGCTTCGATCCGCGAGCATGGATATGAGAGGCGTTCTCTGGCGGCTGGCGGGGTCGCTCCCCGCCCTTGTTGCCGTCATCGTCGTCACCTTCGTGCTGACGCGCGTGCTGCCCGGCGATACCGCGACCTATTTCGCCGGGCCGACCGCGAGCGCGGAGTCCATCGCGCAGATCCGCGCGGCGCTCGGGCTCGACCGCCCGCTGCCGGAGCAGTTCTGGAGCTATGTGCAGGCCCTGATGCGAGGCGACCTCGGCATGTCGCTGACGACGGGGCAGCCGGTGCTGGTCGATCTCGTGAACCGGCTGCCGGCCTCGGCGGAGTTGACATTGGTCGGGCTGCTGATCGCGATGGGCATCGCCATCCCGCTCGGCGTGCTGGCGGCGGTGAAGCAGGGGTCGCTGGCGGACCATCTCTGCCGCGTCATCGTCACGGCGGGCGTCTCGCTGCCCGTCTTCTTCACCGGACTGCTGCTGGTCTATGTCTTCTACTACCTGCTCGGCTGGGCACCGGCACCGGTCGGGCGGCTCGATGCCTTCGCGACCGCGCCGAACTTCGTCACGGGCTTCTACCTGATCGACGCCGCCATCGCGCGCGACTGGGAGACCTGGCAGAGCGCCGCCGCGCAGATCATCCTGCCGGCCTGCACGCTGGGCCTATTCGCGCTGGCGCCGATCGCGCGCATCACGCGCGCCTCCATGCTCGCGGTGCTGGGGGCGGAGTTCATCCGCACAGCCCGCGCCTCCGGCCTGTCATCCCGCACCATCATCCTGACCTATGCGCTGCGGAACGCGCTGCTGCCGGTGGTGACGACGCTCGGCATGGTCTTCTCCTTCCTGCTCGGCGCCAATGTGCTGGTGGAGAAGGTCTTCGCCTGGCCCGGCATCGGCAGCTATGCGGTGGAGGCGCTGATCGCGAGTGACGGCGCGCCGGTGCAGGGCTTCGTCCTGACCATGGCGATCCTCTACGTCGTGCTGAACCTGACCATCGATTTGGTGAACCGGGCGCTCGACCCCCGGGCGCGCCATTCATGAGCAGTTCGACCCTTCGTCACGCGCGCCACGTCGTCAGCGAGAATCCCGTGACGGGCCTGGCGCTGCTGCTCTTCGCCTTCTTCGTCGGCGCCGCCATTCTCGGGCCGTCGCTTGCCCCCTATGACCCGCTGGCGAGCAACACGATGCGCGCGCTGCAGCCGCCCTCCGCGCTGCACTGGTTCGGCACGGACCAGATCGGGCGGGACATCTTCTCCCGCGTTCTGGTCGCCGCACGGCTCGACCTCGGCATCGCGGCGGCCTCCGTCGCGCTCGTCTTCGCCATGGGCGGCTTCGCCGGCCTCGCCTCCGGCTTCTTCGGGGGATGGGTGGACATGCTGGTCGGGCGCATCGCCGACACGATCATGGCCTTTCCGCTCTTCGTCCTGGCCATGGCGATCGTGGCCGCGCTGGGCAACACCGTGCCGAACATCGTGCTGGCGACGGCGATCATCAATTTTCCTCTGTATGTCCGCGTCGCGAGGGCGGAGACGGTGCAGCGGCGGGAAGCCGGCTTCGTCGATGCCGCGCGCATCGCCGGGCATCGGGACATGGGCGTGCTGCTGCGCCAGGTCGGGCCCAACATCATGCCGATCATGGTGGTGCAGATGTCGCTCACCATGGGTTACGCCATCCTCAACGCCGCGGGGCTCTCCTTCATCGGCCTCGGCGTGCGGGCGCCGACGCCGGAATGGGGGATCATGGTCGCGGAAGGCGCGGCCTTCATCGTCTCCGGCGAATGGTGGGTCGCCTTGTTCCCGGGCGCCACGCTGATGACGGCGGTGTTCTGCTTCAACCTGCTGGGCGATGGAGTGCGGGATATCGTGGACCCCCGGAGGCGCACGTGAGCGCCGTCCTCGACGTCTCCGATTTCTCCGTCGAGTTCCGCACGCGCAGCGGCATCGTCCGCGCGCTGGATCGCGTCGCCTTCACTGTCAGGCGGGGCGAGACGATGGCCCTGGTCGGCGAATCCGGTTCCGGCAAATCCGTCACCGCCTATGCGCTGCTCGGCCTGCTCGACGCGGCGGGACGCATCACCAGGGGCCGCGCGGTGCTGGAGGGCGTGGACCTCACCGCCGCCTCCCCTTCTGAACTCGCACGCATCCGCGGCAAGCGGGCCGCGATGATCTTCCAGAACCCGCGCGCCGCGCTGAACCCGATCCGCCCGATCGGCCAGCAGATCGCCGATGTGCTGCGCCGCCATGCCGGCCTGTCGCGCCGTGACGCGATGGCCGGCGCCATCGACATGCTGAAGCAGGTCGGCATCCCCGACCCCGCGCGCCGCGCCAGCGCCTATCCCTTCGAACTCTCGGGTGGCATGTGCCAGCGCGTGATGATCGCGATCGCGGTGGCGACGCGCCCGGCGCTGCTGATCGCGGACGAACCCACCACCGGCCTCGACGTCACCACCCAGGCCGTGGTGATGGACATCGTCGCGAAACTCGCCGCGGAGACGGGGATGGCGACCATCCTCATCACCCATGACCTGGCACTCGCCGCGGAGCGCAGCGCCCGCATCGCGGTCATGCATGCCGGCCACATCGTGGAGGATGCGGCGACCAAGACGCTGCTGGCCAACCCGCGCCACCCCTATACACGCCGCCTGCTGGCCGCGACGCCGACCGCGGCGGGCAGCCTTGCCGCGCTGCGCTCCATCCCCGGCAACCTGCCCGACCTGCGGCGTGACGACCTGCCGCCCTGCCGCTTCGCCGCCCGCTGCGACCGGCGCCTGCCCGGCTGCGACGCGAAGCTGGTCTGGCGGACCATCGAACCGGCGCACCGCATCGCCTGCTGGAACCCGGCATGATCGGCAACGAGCCTACGCCCCCGGGACCGGACGGCTCCACGCTGCTGGATGTGGCGGAGCTGTCGAAGCGATTCCCGCTTCGTCGCAAGGGCTGGTTCGGTGGCGGCCATCCCTCCCTGGTCCATGCGGTGGACGACGTCTCCTTCACCCTGTCACGGGGCGAGACTCTGGGCCTGGTCGGCGAATCCGGCTGCGGCAAATCGACGCTGGTCCGCCTCATCACGCGCCTCACGGACCCGACCAGCGGCTCCATCCGCTTCGGCAGCCGCGAACTGGCCGACCTGCCCGCCAAGCGCTTCGCGCGGGATGCGGATCGCGCGCGCATCCAGATCGTCTTCCAGGACGCCGGGGAGAGCATCAACCCGCGCTTCACCGCCGCCGACGCCATCGCCGATCCGCTGCGCAAGCTGAAGGGCGTGACGGGCCCTGACCTCAAGGCGAAGGTCGAGGAAGCCGCGACGCTCTGCGGCCTGCCGGTCGAGCTGCTGGACCGCTTCCCGCACCAGCTCTCCGGCGGCCAGCGCGCGCGCGTCGGCATCGCCCGCGCCATCGCGACCAGGCCCGACCTGCTGGTACTGGACGAGCCGACGGCCGCGCTCGACGTCTCCGTCCAGGTCACGATCCTGCAGCTGCTGGTGCGGCTGCGGGAGACGCTGGGCATGTCCTACGTCTTCGTCAGCCACGACCTCAACGTGGTGCGCCTGCTCTGCGACCGCGTCATCGTCATGTATCTCGGCCGCATCGTGGAAACCGGGCCGGCCGAACAGGTCTTCGCCAAGCCGCTGCACCCCTACACGCGGGGCCTGGTCGCCGCGGTGCCGCGGCTGGATGGCGTGCGGGATGGCGCGCTACGCCTGGCGGGCGACCCGAAGAGCCCGATCGACCCCGATCCCCATGCCTGCCGCTTCCATGGCCGCTGCCCCATTGGTACGGATCGCTGCGGGCTCGACATGCCCGCGCTGCGCCGCTTCGGCGGCGGGCGCGAGGCCGCCTGCCACTACGCGGAGGAACCAGCATGACGGAAGACCAGGCCGAGGCCCTGATGAACGCCGCCGCCACGGCACTCTCCCTGCCCGTGGACCCGGCGCATCGCCCGGGCGTCATCGCCAATCTCCGCCTTGCCGCGCGCATGGCGGCGCTGGTGGAGGGCAAGGCGCTGACGGTGCATCAGGAACCCGCGCCGGTGTATCGCCCGTGAAAGCCGCCGAGACCGCCCAGGCCATCCGCGCCGGCCGCCGCCGCGCCATCGATGTCACCGAAGCCGCGCTGGCCGACATCGGCACGCGCGACAGCCGGTACAATGCCTTCACCGAGGTCACCGCCGCGCGCGCGCGGGCGGAGGCGCTGGCCGTGGACCAGGCGATCGCGCAGGGCCGCGACCCCGGCCCGCTGGCCGGCGTGCCCTATGCCGTGAAGAACCTCTTCGACCTCGAGGGCATCGCGACCCTCGCCGGTTCGAAGATCGAGCGCAGCGCGAAGCCCGCCGCGCGCGACGGCTACCTGGTGCGCCGGATGGCCGCCGCCGGCGCCATCTGCACCGGCGCGCTGAACATGGACGAATACGCCTACGGCTTCACGACCGAGAATGCGCATGACGGGCCCTGCCGCAACCCGCATGACCTGACCCGCATCGCGGGCGGCTCCTCCGGCGGCTCTGCAGCGGCCGTCGCGGCGGGCCTCGTGCCGATCACGCTCGGCAGCGACACCAACGGGTCGATCCGCGTCCCCTCCTCCCTCTGCGGCATCTTCGGGCTCAAGCCGACCTATGGAAGGCTGTCCCGCGCCGGCAGCTATCCCTTCGTCGCCTCGCTCGACCACCTCGGCCCCTTTGCCGGAGACGTCGCCGACCTCGCGCTGGCCTATGACGTGCTGCAGGGCTTCGATCCCGAGGATCCCGCGCAGACCCGCCAGCCCGTGGAACCCGTCACGCCGCGGCTTGGCGCGGGCATCGAGGGCCTGCGCTTCGCCGTCGCCGATGGCCATTTCGCCCGCAATGGCCACCCGGAGGCCTTCGCGGCGGTGGAGGCGATCGCCCGCGTGCTCGGCGCCACACGGCGGATGGTGGTGCCGGATGCCGCGCGCGGCCGCGCCGCCGCCTTCCTCATCACCATGGCGGAGGGCGGCAACCTCCACATGCCGGACCTTCGCACGCGTGCGGCTGACTTCGATCCCGGCACGCGCGACCGCTTCCTGGCCGGTGCCATGCTGCCCGCGCATTGGGTGACGCAGGCGCAGCGGCTGCGCGCGGACTATCGCGCCTCCGTGCTGAAACTCTTCGCCGAGACGGACATCCTGATCGCCCCCGCCACGCCCTTCTCCGCCACCCCCATCGGCCAGGCGAATATCGAGCTGGATGGAGAGCTGGTGCCGATCCGCCCCAATCTCGGCGTCTTCACCCAGCCCATCTCCTGCATCGGCCTGCCGGTGCTGGCGGTGCCGCTGGCCGATCCCAGCACGGCCGGCACGCCGAACGGGCTGCCGATCGGCGTGCAGCTGATTGCCGCGCCGTGGCGGGAGGATGTGCTGTTCCGCGTCGCCGCCGCGCTGGAACGCGCGGGCGTGGTCGCGGCGCCGCCCCTCCGCGGATGACTACGCGAAATAGGCGGCGATCAGCCTGCCGCCGATCTCATGCACCGTCGCCTCGACGTCATAGATCGCGGCGATCGCCTCAGGCGTCATGATGGCGGCCGGGCTGCCCTGCATCAGCACGCGGCCATCGCGCATCGCCACGATGTGGTCGGCGTGGCAGGAGGCGAAGTTGAGGTCGTGCAGCACCAGCACGACCGTCTTGCCCAGCTCCTCCGCCGCGCGGCGGACCAGGCGCATCATCGCCACGGCGTGTTGCATGTCGAGGCTGTTCAGCGGCTCATCCAGCAGCACGTAGTCCGTGTCCTGCGCCAGCACCATGGCGACGAAGGCGCGCTGCCGCTGCCCGCCCGACAGCTCATCCAGGAAGCGCTCGGCCAGCCCCTCCAGCGCGAGGTAGCGCAGCGCGCGCTCCACATGCGCCGCATCCTCCCGCGTCGGGCGTCCGCCGGAATGGGGGTAGCGCCCGAAGGCGACGAGGTCCCTGACCGTCAGCCGCGCCGGCAGATGGTTGTCCTGCCGCAGGATGGACAGGCGCTTCGCCAGCACGGCGCCGGGCGTGCGCGCCACGTCCAGCCCATCCACCCGCACCTGCCCCGCCGACATCGGCAGCAGCCGCGCGATCATGGACAGCAGGCTCGACTTGCCCGCGCCGTTCGGCCCGATGATGGCGGTGACGCCGCCCCTCGGCAGGCGCAGCGTGACGCCATCCACCACCACCGTTTCGCCGTAGCGCTTGCTGACGCCGATGGCCTCGATCATCGCACCTTCCCCCGGACCAGCAGGGCGATGAACAGGATGCCGCCCAGGAAATCGATGATGACGCGCAGGCTGGTGTCGAAGCCGAAGCCGTGTTCCAGCACGGCCTGCCCGCCCGCCAGGCAGATGACGGCCAGCAGGAAGGCCGCCGGCAGCAGATGCGCATGGCGGAAGGACGGCATGACGGCATGGGCGAGGTTCGCGACCAGCAGGCCGAGGAAGGTCACCGGCCCGACCAGCGCGGTGGAGACGGAGACGAGCATCGCCACCATCACCAGGATGCGCGTGACTTCCCGCCGGTGATCCAGGCCGAGGGTGATGGACACCTCCCGCCCCAGCGACAGCACATCCCATCGCCGCAGCGCCCGCCAGCCCAGCAGGCTGGCCGCCAGCGCCATCGCCGCGGCGATGGCCAGCAGCCCGTGATGCGGGCTGTTGAAGCTGGCGAAGAAGCGGTCCTGCAGGAAGGCGAACTCATTGGGATCGATGATTCGCTGGAGGAAGCCGGCGAGGCTGCGGAACAGCACGCCCAGCACCACGCCGCCCAGCACCAGCAGGTGCAGGCTGCGCCGCGCGCCCCCGAACAGCGCGGCGTGGAGCAGGAAGGAGAAGGCGATCATTGCCGCGACCTCCCCGGCGAAGAGCAGCCGGCGATCCAGGCCCGCGAAGGCGCTGGCGCCGAGGGCGAAGACCAGCACGGTCTGCACCAGCACATAGAGCTGGTCGAAGCCCATCACCGCGGGGGTCAGGATGCGGTTGCCCGTCGCGGTCTGGAACAGCACGGTGGACACGGCGACGGCATGCGCCACCAGCAGCATCGTCGCCAGCTTGGCGGCGCGGAAGGGCAGCGCGAAGCCCCAGGCGCCGTTCACGCCCCAGGTCATGAACAGCGCTGCGCTGCCCAGCGCGAGGGCGCCCAGCACCGCCAGCACCAGCCGAGGATCGCGCGCGGCCGTCACCCCAGCCGCGCCTGGCGGCGGAACAGCAGCGCCAGGAACAGCGCCGCGCCGACCACGCCGACGATGGTGCCGACGGGAATCTCGTAGGGGAAGCGGATCACCCGTCCCAGCATGTCGCAGGCCAGCAGCAGCATGCCGCCCAGCACCGCGATCCAGGGAATGGCGCGCCGCGCATGGTCGCCCATCGCCATCGCGACCAGGTTCGGCACGACCAGGCCGAAGAAGGGCACCATGCCCACCGTCACCACCACCGTCGCCGTCACCATGGCGACGATGAACAGCCCCATCGCCAGCACGCGGCGATGATCCAGGCCGAGGCTGGTCGCCACATCCTCCCCCATCCCCGCCACGGTGAAGCGGTCCGCCGCGAACCAGGCCAGCACCGTCAGCGCGAAGGCGACCCAGAGCAGCTCGTAGCGCCCCTCCAGCACGCCGGAGAAGTCGCCGGCCGTCCAGGCATTCACGGATTGCAGCAGGTCCATGCGGTAGGCGAGGAAGGTGGTCACGGCCTCGATCACGCCGCCCAGCATCAGGCCCAGCAGCGGCACCATCAGCACGGACCGCAGCGGCACCTGCCGCAGGATGGCCAGGAACAGCGCCGTGCCTGCCAGCGCGAAGCCCGCCGCCACCAGCATCTTCACCAGGATTGGTGCCTCCGGCGCCAGCACCATCACCGCCAGCAGGCCGAGGCTGGCGGATTCCGCCGTGCCGGCGGTGGAGGGCTCCACGAAGCGGTTGCGCGCCAGCAGCTGCATCAGCAGCCCCGCCACGCCGATCGCCATGCCGGCCAGCAGCACCGCGATGGTGCGCGGCAGGCGGCTGACCAGCAGCAGCTGCATCGCGGGCCCCTCCGGCCCCTCCGCCAGCAGCCGCGCGGGCGTCACCGTGCCGACACCCACGAAGAGGCTGACGACCGCCATCGCCAGCAGCAGCAGGACGGCGAGGAGAAGGCGCGCGCCCACGCTCAGGCGGCGCCGAGCGCGGCCGCGACCTCCCGCACCATCAGCGTCGTGCCCTGCAGCCCGCCCGGCGCGACATACCAGGTGACGGGGTCGAGGTAGTACACGCGCCCCTGCCGCCAGGCCGCGGTCTGCCGCACCAGCGGATTATCCAGCAGCCGCCGCGCCGCCCCGGAGCGGCCGATGGCGGCATCGCGATCCACGACGAAAAGCCGGTCCGGATTGGCGGCCAGGATGAACTCCGACCCCACCGCCTGGCCGTGGGAGGAGACGGCCAGGTCCGGCACCGCCGCAGCGACGCCGAGTTCGTCATGGATCACGCCGAAGCGGGAGCCGGGGCCATAGGCGCTCATCCGCGTGCCCGTCGTCAGCACCACCAGCGCCTTGCCCTGGCCCGCCGCGCGGGCCCGCGTGGCGGCCACGGCGTCCCGCAGCCCCGCGACCGCGGCGCGCGCCGCGGCCTCCCTGCCCACGATGCCCGCCAGCATCAGGGCATTCTGCTCCACCCGGTCGATCGTGCCGCCGGTGCCGCCATGCAGCACGATGGTGGGCGCGATGCGCGACAGATCCGCGTATTTCGCCGCCGACCGCCCGCCGATGACGATGAGGTCCGGCCGCGCGGCGTTCACCGCCTCGTAGTTCGGCTCGAACAGCGTGCCGAGCCGGGCATAGCGCGCATCGGCGTAGCGGGAGAGGAAGGGCGGGAAGGTGGTGCCGGCCACGCCCTGGATGCGCTCCACGCCGAGCGCATCCAGGATGTCGAGCGCCGCGATGTCGAAGACCACGATGCGCTGCGGGTCGGCCGGCACCGCCGTCTCCCCCTGCGCGTGGCGCACCAGTCGGGCCTGGCCCTGCGCGGCGGCGGGCGCGGCCAGCAGGATGGCGGCGGCGGAGAGCAGGTGCCGGCGGGTGGGCGCCATGGGGAGGGCTCCTTGCGGAAGGCAATCAGAGAATGCGACTTATTCGCATTATCGACCGCCCGCAAGGTTCGCGCCCGTCAGCCTTCGCGCAGCAGCCGCGCGAGCGCCGCATCCGTCTCCGGCGCCGCGGCGAAGCCGACCTCCCGCCGCAGCCGCGCGGTGTCCGCCACCATGCGCGGCACCTCCCCCGGCCGGTCCGGCAGCGCGCCCATGCTCAGCAGGTCGGGGCGCCCGGCCAGGCGCGCGAGCGTCTCCGCGATATCCCGGATCGAACGCCCCTCCCCCGTGCCGATGTTCACCGCACCCGTGACGGTGCTGGCGGTCAGCGCCGCCACGGCATCGCCGACAAACCAGGTGCTGGCGAAGTCGCGCACCGGGCGGCCGGACGCGCAGCGCGCCTCCCTCCCCTCCCGCAGCGCGGCGGCGATGGACGGCACCAGCCGGTCCGGGTGCTCGCCAGGGCCGAACAGGTGGAACAGCCGCGCCCAGGCGGTGGAGAGGCCCTCCAGCGCCATCAGCCGCGCCGCCAGGGCCGCCTTGGCGATGCCATAGGGGGTGGTGGGCGCGATGGGGCGGCTCTCGGCCCACAGCACCTCGTCCGGCTCCGTCGCGTATTCCGCGCAGGTGCCGATCCCGATGAAGCGCCGGCCGCCCTGTTCGGCGAAGCGCCGGGCGAGCGCGGTGGAGGCCTCCAGCCAGTCGGTATTCTCCGCCGCCGTCCAGAAGCGGCCATGCACGACATACCAGGCGGCGTGGACGATCACGGCCGGCTTCACCTCGCGCAGCAGCGCGGCCTGGTCGGCCTCCTGCAGCAGATCGGCATGGAGCCGCCCGGACACCGCATGCACCGCGAACCCCCGCGCGGCGAGCGCCGCCGGCAGCGCCCGGCCGACGAAGCCGCCGGCGCCGGTCAGCAGCAGCCGCTCAGCCATGCAGCGGCCAGTCGCGGTCCCGGTCGCCGATCACCGCCGGTGCGGCCGGCCAGGGGATGGCGAAGGCCGGATCATCCCAGCGCGCGCCGCGCGCCAGCGCCGGCGTGTAGGGCGCGTCGATCAGGTATTCGACCACGGCGTCATCGGTGAGTGTCAGGAAGCCATGCGCGCAGCCCTGCGGGATGAACAGCGCATTGCCCGCCTCCGCGGAGAGCACCACCGCCTCATGCCGCAGCCCGCCACCGGGGCGGAGATCCAGCGCCACGTCGAAGACCGCGCCTCGGACGCAGCGGACCAGCTTCTGCTCCGCCGCCGGCGCCGCCTGCCAATGCATCCCCCGCAGCGTGTGGCGATGCGTGTTCTCCGACAGGCTCGCCTGGGTCGGCGCGAAGTCGATGCCCGCCTCCGCGAAGCGCGTCGCGCACCAGCTGCGCAGGAAGGCGCCGCGCGCATCGAGGGCGCGATCCGCCAGCACTTCCACCACACCCGGCACCGCGGCGGCGCGGAACCTCACGGCAGTTCGGTGATGCGCGGCACGGCGGTGACGAGGCGCCCGCCAAAGCCGCCGCGGCGCAGGCTGCCCGCGATCTCGCCCGCGATGTTCCAGGGCAGGACGAGGATGTCGTCCAGCCCCATGGCCAGCAGCGCCTCCGGCGTCACCACCGGGATATGGCTGCCCGGCAGCAGCCTGCCCTGCTTGGCCGTGCTGCGATCCGCGACGGCGAGGATCGCGGGCGCCTTCACGCCGGCGGCGTTGAGCAGCGTGTTCCCCTTGGCCGCCGCGCCATAGGCACCGATGCGCCGCCCCTCCGCCGTCGCCGTCGCCAGCCAGTGCCGCAGCCCCGCCAGCACCTCCTGCACCCGCGCCTCGAAGCCCTGGTAGAAGGCGTCGCCATCGAGGCCCCGCGCCTTCTCCTCCGCCCTGACGGCCAGCACGGCATCGGAGGCGGCGGCCGGTGCCTGGCGCGCCATCACGCGGAGCGACCCTCCATGCGTCGGCAGCCGCTCCACATCCACCACCGCCAGCCCGTGGCGCGCCAGCAGCGCCTCCATGCTCAGCAGCGACCAATAGGCGTAGTGCTCGTGGTAGATCGTGTCGAACTGCACGCCATCGACCAGGTTGACCAGATGCGGGCATTCGATCGAGACCAGCCCGCGATCCCCCACCGCGATCGCCATGCCGGCCACGAAGTCGTTCACATCGGGCACATGCGCCAGCACGTTGTTGGCGACGACCAGGTCCGCCAGGCCCCGCCGCGCCACCAGATCCCGCGCGCTCTCGGCGCCGAAGAAGAAGACCTCGGTCGGCACCCCCGCCTCGTTCGCGATGGCGGCGACATTGGCGGCGGGCTCCACGCCGAGGCAGGGAATCCCGGCGGCGACGAAGTTGCGCAGCAGGTAGCCGTCATTGCTCGCCACCTCCACCACGAAGCTGTCCGGCCCCAGCGTCAGCCTTTCCGTCATGCCCGCGCAGAAACGCGCCGCGTGGTCGAGCCATGAGGAGGAGGCGGAGGAGAAATAGGCGTAGTCCGTGAAGATGCCGACGGCATCGACGATGGTGTCGAGCTGCACCAGCCGGCAGCCCTCGCACACCATGGCGCGCAGCGGGAAGACCGGCTCCGGCGCATCGGCGCGGTCCGGCGGCACGTAGGAATTGGCCACCGCCATGGTGCCGAGGTCGCAGAAGACGGCACCGAGCCGGGCGCCGCAGGCGCGGCAGGCGGTGATGCGCGTGGCGTTGCTGCTCATGCCGCCACCGCCTGCGGCGCGAAGGCCGCGCGGATCGCGGCATCGGTCACCGCGGCCATCGCCTCGCCGCGCTGCCAGGCGGCATACCAGGACGCGGTCGCGGCGATGGCGCGGGGCGTGTCCAGCAGCGGCGCCCAGCCCAGCGCGCGCCCGGCCAGCGAGGAATCCAGCGCCAGCCGCTTCGATTCCTCCATCACGGGGCCTTCCACCGCCTGCCAGTCCACGCGCATGCCCGTCGCCGTTTCCCAGTGTTGCAGCAGGCCGCGGACGGACCATTCGCCATCCCGCGGGCCAAGGTTGATCGCGGCCGGCGCGCCGCCGGTTGCCAGTCGTTCCGCCAGCGTCAGGTAGCCCCGCAGCACGTCCAGCACATGCTGGAAGGGCCGCGTGGCATCCGGCCGCCGCAGCATCAGCGTCTTCCCCGCGACCATGGCGCGGACGAGGTCCGGCACCAGCCGCTCCGTGCCGAAATCTCCGCCGCCGATCACGTTGCCCGCGCGCGCCGTCGCGATCGGCGGCAATTCGTCCGCGAAGCTGCCGCGCCAGGACGCGACGGCGAGTTCCGCCGCGGCCTTGGAGGCGCTGTAGGGATCGATGCCGCCCAGCCGGTCCTCCTCCGTGAAGGCGCGGCCGGCGCTGTCATTCGCATAGACCTTGTCGGAGGTGACGATGACCGCCGCGCGCAGCCCCGCCAGTCCCCGCATCGCCTCCAGCACCGCGACGGTGCCACCGAGGTTGGTGGCGAAGGTGCCCCTGGGGTCGCGATAGCCATCGCCGACGAAGGCCTGCGCCGCCAGGTGCAGCACCACCTCCGGCCGCGCGCCCCGCACCGCCTGCGCCACGGCGGCGGCATCGCGGATATCGATCCGGTGATCGGCCTCCAGCACGGGGCCGACCTCCATCGCCGCAAAGGCGGAGGGGCCGGGTCGCGGATCCAGCGCGATCCCCGTGACGCTGGCGCCCAGCAGGTGCAGCGCGCGGCACAGCCAGGATCCCTTGAAGCCCGTATGGCCGGTCACAAGAACGCGCCGGCCGCGCCAGAAATCACTCACCACACTCTCCAGGGCGCCGTGCCGGAGGCCCAGAGGCGCTCCAGCAGGTCGCGGTCACGCATCGTATCCATGGGCTGCCAGAAGCCGGGATGGTCGAAGGCGCGCAACTGCCCCTCCCGCGCCAGGCCCCGCAGCGGTTCCTGCTCCCACACCGTCTCGTCGCCCTCGATCCGGTCGATGACCAGCGGCGAGAGGATGAAGAAGCCACCATTGATGGAGCCGCCATCGCCCGGCGGCTTCTCCGTGAAGGCCGTCACGCGGTCCCCTTGCCGTTCCAGCGCGCCGAAGCGCCCGGGCGGCGCCACGGCCGTCACGGTCGCCAGCCGCCCATGCGCGCGATGGAAGGCGATGGAGGCGCCGACATCCACATCGCCCACGCCATCGCCATAGGTCATGCAGAAGGCGTCCTCGTCCCGCAGCAGATGCGCCACGCGCTTGAGCCGGCCGCCGGTCTGCGTCTCCTCCCCGGTATCGACCAGGGTCACGCGCCAGGGCATGTCCGCGGGGCGCAGCACATCGACGGCGCCACTGGCCAGGTCGATCGCGATGTCGCTGGCGTGCAGCCGGTAGTTCAGGAAGAACTCCTTGATCTGCCAGCCCTTGTAGCCAAGGCAGATGATGAAGTCCTGCACCCCATGCGCGGCGTAGATCTGCATGATGTGCCACAGGATCGGCCGCCCGCCGATCTCCACCATCGGCTTCGGCCGCGTCGTCGTCTCCTCCGCCAGCCGAGTGCCGCGCCCGCCCGCCAGGATCACCGCCTTCATCGCGACGCGACCTCATGCGCCTTCGCGTAGAACAGGTCCACGAAGCGCTGCTGCTGGCCGAGCGGGTTGCGCCGGATCATCGGGCGCAAGCCGTGGCGCAATTCACGCCGACGCGCGCGGTCCCGCGCCAGCGCCTCCGCCTTCGCGACGTACTCCTCCAGGCTGAAGGCCGCGAGGTCGCCGACGCCGGCATTGCTGAGGTTGGAATAGGCGAGGCGCTCCGGGAAGCCGGCGCCCACCAGGCTGATGGTCGGCACGCCCATCCACAGCGCCTCGCAGGTCGTCGTGCCGCCGACATGCGGCAGGCTGTCGAGCGCGATGTCCATGGTGTTGTAGTAGGGAAGATGCTTGCCGCGCACGCCGACGAAATCGAGCCGCGTCGGATCCACGTCCCGCCGCGCGAAGGCAAGGCGCGCATTGTCCATGAAGGCCATGCCCGAGGCTTCCGGCCGCACGAAGAGGAAGCGGGAGCGCGGCACCGCGCGCAGCACCGCCGCCCAGGCATCGAGGCAGGCGGTCGTCATCTTGTAGGGGTTGTTGGCGGTGCCGAAGGTGATGCAATTGTTGCGCTCCTCCGGCAGCCCGTCATGGATCGGCTGGTCGTTGAAGCCGAGCCGCCCGAGCACCACCCAGCTTTCCGGCATCTCGAAGGGCTGCTCGATCAGCAGGCGCGGGTCTTCCGGCTTGATGTAGGGGTCGACCAGCACGTAGTCGATCTGCTCCAGCCCCGCGGAATGGGGATAGGCCAGCCAGCTGGCGCCGATGCGGGCGGGCCGATGCGCCATCACCTCCAGCTTGTTCATCGCCGTGCTGCCGCCGAGTTCGAACAGGATGTCGAGCCCATCGCGCGCGATGCCCTCCGCCACCTGCGCGTCGGGCTGGCGCGGCCACCAGCGGAAGCCGGCCGCCTTGCGCTCCATGATCTCCTGCACCCGGTCGCGCTCGCCCTCGTAGAAGGAGTAGCAGAAGACCTCGACCTTGTCGGGATCGTGCAGTTCGATGAGCGGCAGCGCGAAGTAGCTGACGGGATGGTTGCGCAGGTCGCTCGACATGAACCCGATGCGCAGCTTCCGCCCGGTGGCCAGCGCAGGTGTCGCGGGCAGCGCGACGGCCCTGATCTTCGCCGAGGCGCGACGCCCCCAGGCCCGGTGCCATTCGACGATGTCGATGCGGTCCTGCAGCGTCTCCACCTGGCCAAGCTCGTAATGGACGGCGGAATGGCGCCCCTCTGCCAGCCAATGCGGCAGCAGCGCAGAAACCGGGCCCGTCGCGGCCAGGCGGTCCTCATCCAGCACGCGCTGGAACACGGTCCGCAGCCCGCGCGCCAGCCGCGCCATGCGGTCGGGATGCTTCTCCAGCAGCCCCTGGGCGATGCGGTAGGCTTCCTCGAGATGCGCGACCTCATCGTCGTAGCGGCTGCGGCTGAGGCTTTCCATCAGCGCCTCGGCGGCCTCCCAACTCGCGGGGTTCGCCTCCACCGCGCGCCGCAGCGCCTCATTCGCCGCGCGGCGATTGCCGTCGCCATGCAGCCGCGCCAGCGCCAGGTTCGCACTCAGGTCGCCTGGATTGGCGGCGATGGTCCGCTCCAGCGCCTGCTTCGCATCCTCGATGCGGCCGAGCTGCATCTGCAGCCGCGCGGCCAGCACCTCCGCCGCCTGGTCGCCGGGCCGCGCCGCGCGCGCCTTCTCGACCACGGCAAGCGCGCGCTCGTGCTCGCCCAGCTCGATCAGGAGGTTGGTCAGCAGCGACGCCACGTCGCGGTCGCGCGGTTCGATGGCGAAGGCCTTCTCCAGGCTCGCCCGCGCCCCGTCGCGATCGCCCAGCGCCCGCAGGCAGCGGCCATGCAGGCGCCAGAGCTCCGCATTGCGCGGCTCGATCTTCAGCCCGCCGGCGAAGGCCGCCGCCGCCCCGGCATAGTCGCCCTTCAGCTCCAGCGTATTGCCGATGTTCTGCCAGGGGGAGAGGTTGCGCGGCTCCAGCCTGCGCGCCGTCTCCAGCATCGCCAGCGCCTCATCCAGCCGCCCCGCGCGCTTCAGCAGCACGCCGAGCAGGTTGGCCAGGGCGAAATCCTTGGGCTTGCGCGCCTGCACCGGCGCCACCAGCGCGACCGCCTCCTCATGCCGCTTCAGCGCGCTGAGCGACAGCGCATGGGGCGTCGCCAGGGCCTGGGCGGAGGCACCTGCCGCGACGGCGCGCGCAAAGGCCTCCACCGCCTCCTCATGCCGGTTCCACTGCGCCAGCAGCGCCGCGAGCTGCTGCCAGGCCATGGCATTGCCAGGCTGGTCGCGCAGCCGGAGCCGCAGGGCGGCCTCAGCCACCTGTGGGTCCGGCGCGGCAGGCACGGGCTTCGGCCGGGGGGCGGGGCGCTGCATGGCGGGGCGAGGCATGACCGGTCGATGGAGCGACCGACCACCGGCACCCCTACCTCGGGTTGCCTATCACGTTTCCTTGTCCCGGCCCAGGCGGGGCCCTCAGGCTCCGCCGGCCCATCCCCGGCCGGGCACCGCCGCCAGCAACTCGCGCGAATAGGGGTGGCTCGGCGCGGTCAGCAGCGTCTCCGCGGGCCCTTCCTCCACCACCTCCCCGCGCTGCATGATCGCGACGCGGTCGCAGACCTGCGCCGCCACGCGCAGATCATGCGTGATGAAGACCATGGACAGGCCGAGCTTCCGGCGCAGCCCCGCCAGCAGGTCCAGCACCTGGGCCTGCACCGACAGATCCAGCGCCGAGACCGGTTCATCCGCCACCAGCACATCCGGCTCCAGCGCCAGGGCGCGGGCCAGGCCGATGCGCTGCCGCTGCCCGCCGCTGAATTCATGCGGGAAACGGTCGATTGCCGCGGGGTCGAGGCCCACGAGCCGGAACAGGTCCCGCGCCCGTTCCTTCAGGTCGGCCCCACGGACACCCCGCATCGCGATCCCCTGCGTCACCAGGTCGCCGACCCGCCGGCGCGGGTTGAGCGAGGTGAAGGGGTCCTGGAACACCATCTGGATGCGGCCTGTCTGCGCCCGCCAGGCGCTGCCGCTGAGCCGCGTGATGTCCGTTTCCAGCACGCGGATCGCGCCCTGCTCGGGCTCCACCAGCTTGACCAGGCAGCGCGCCAGCGTGGATTTGCCTGACCCGCTTTCGCCGACGACCCCCAGCGTGGTGCCGCGGCGCAAGGTGAGCGAGACGTCCTTCAGCGCCGCCACCGTGCGGCCGCGGCGGCGATAGGTCTTGTGCACGCCCTCCACCCGCAGCACCGGTGCCGCGCTGCTGGGCTGGTAGGGCGGCGGGCGCAGCGCCGGCATGGCGGCGATCAGCGCCTGGCTGTAGGGGTGGCGCGGCTGATTCAGGATGGCCTGCGCGTCACCCTGCTCCACCACCTCCCCCTGCCGCATCACGGCGATGCGCGTCGCCACTTCCGCCACCACGCCGAAATCATGGGTGATGAACATCACCCCCATGCCGCGCCGCGCCTGCAGGTCCCGGATCAGCGCCAGGATCTGCGCCTGGGTCGTGACATCCAGCGCCGTCGTGGGTTCATCCGCGATCAGCAGGGCGGGCTCCAGCGCCATGGCCATGGCGATGACGCAGCGCTGCCGCTGGCCGCCGGAGAGTTCATGTGGATAGGCGCGCGCGATCTGCCGCGGCTCCGGCAGGCGCATCGTCTCCAGCAGGTCCAGCACGCGATCCGCGATCTCCGCCCGGTCGAGCGTGGTGTGGATGCGGAAGACCTCCGCGACCTGGGACCCCACGGTGTGCAGCGGGTTCAGCGCCGTCATCGGATCCTGGAACACCATGCCGATGCGCTTGCCGCTGATGCGGCGGAGTTCAGGCAGGGAGAGCGTCAGAAGATCCTGCCCCTCGAACAGGATTCGCCCGGCGCTGGCGCGCACCCCGGGCGGCAGCAGGCCCAGGATGGCGGCGGCGGTCAGCGACTTGCCGGACCCGCTTTCGCCGACCACGCAGAAGACCTCCCCCCGGTCGATGGAGAAGGACACGTGCTTCGCCGCGTGTTCGCGATCCGCGCCGCGCGGCAGGGCGATGGACAGGTTCTCGATGGACAGCAGCGCGGTCATCGCCGGCCGAGCCTCGGGTTCAGCAGGTCATTCACCCCCTGACCCACCAGGGAGATGGCCAGGACCGTGACGATGATGGCGAGCCCCGGCAGCGCCGCCACATACCAGGCGCTGCGCAGCACGCGCCGCCCATCCCCGATGAGGTTGCCCCAGGAGGCGATGTTCGGGTCCGACAGGCCGAGGAAGGCCAGCGCGCTTTCCTGCAGGATGGCGAGTGCCATCACCACGCTGACATAGACGATGACGGGCGGCAGGGCGCTGGGCAGGATCTCCAGGAAGATGATGCGCGCATGCGGCATGCCGAGCGTGCGGCAACTCTGCACGAAGTCGCGCGACCGCAAAGTCAGGAACTCCGCCCGCGTCAGCCGCGCCGGCGCGGTCCAGGACACGGCGCCGATGACCAGCGCCAGCGTCGTCACCTCCGACCCGAAGATGACGACCAGCATCAGAAGCAGGATGAAGCTCGGCACCGTCTGGAAGGCTTCCGTCAGCCGCATCAGCGCGGCGTCGGTGGCACCGCCGAAATAGCCGGAGACGGCGCCGACCAGGATGCCGATGCCGATGGCGATGCCGGTGGCGACGACGCCGACGAGCAGCGAGACGCGCGCGCCATGGAAGATCTGCGCGGCGATGTCGCGGCCGACGCTGTCGGTGCCGAGCGGCAGGCCTTCCTCCGTGAAGGGCGGCGTCAGCGGTGCGCCGGCGAGCGAGAGCGGGTCATCCGGGAACAGCCAGCCCGCGCTGACCGCCATGCCGATGACCATCAGCAGCAGCACAAGACCGATGAGGGCGGCGGAGGAGGAAGCGTAGCGGCGAAGTGCGCGCATGCGGTCAGGCCCCCACATCGATGCGGGGGTCGAGCTTCGCGTAGATGATGTCGATCACCAGGTTCACGACGATGACGAGGACCGAGGACATGACGGTGATGCCGAGCAGCATGTTGAGGTCCCGCTGCACCACCGCTTCCTGCGCCAGGCGCCCGAGGCCCGGGAGCGAGAAGACGCTCTCCACCACCACCGCGCCGCCGAGCATGGAGGAGGCCTGAAGGCCCGCAATGGTCACCATCGGCAGCAGCGCGTTGCGCAGCGCATGGCGGAACAGCACGGCGCGTTCCTGCAACCCCTTGGCGCGGGCCGTGCGCATGAAGTCCAGCGTCATCACCTCCAGCATCGCGGTCCGCATCACCCGCAGATAGACCGCGAAGAAGATCAGCCCGAGGGTGAGCGCCGGCATCACCAGGTGCTTCGCCATGTCGAGCATCAAGGCGAGCCCCGTATGCCCCGCGCGGAGGTCGGAGATGCCGCCCGCCGGCAGCCAGCCCAGCGTGACGGCGAACAACACGATGGCCATGAGGCCGAACCAGAAGCTCGGCATGGAATAGACCAGCATGCCGAGCACGGAGATGATGGTGTCCGGCCAGCGATGCACGTAGCGCGCGGCGATGACGCCGACGACGCAGCCCGCCGTGAAGGCCATGGCCATCGACGTCACCATCAGCACCACCGTCACCGGCAGGCGTTCCAGGATGAGCGCCAGGACGGGCGTGCCATAGGCGACGGACAGGCCGAGGTCGAGTGTGACGAGGCGGCCCAGATAGCCCGTGAACTGGGCGACAACGCTGCCGTCCAGCCCGTAATAGCTGCGCAGCAGCTTGCTCAGCGTGTCGTCGCTGGTGCCCATCTGGCCGATCAGCGCATCCACCGCATCGCCCGGCGCCAGTTGCAGCAGGAAGAACAGCACCGCCAGGATGATGCCGAGGCACGGGATGCTCAGCGACAGCCGGCGCAGCACCAGGCGGAGGATGCGCATCTCAGGCGGCGATCCACAGGTCGGACCAGTGGCTGCCCGTCCAGCGCGGGTTGTTGTGGTCATTGCGCAGCTTGACGGCGGTGACGGAGGTATAGACCTGCTCGATCGCCAGCCACATCGGCAGTTCCTGCATCACCATCTCCCCGAGGTCCCGATACAGGGCACGCCGGCGATCGGGGTCCACGGCTTCCGCCGCCGCATCGATCAGCGCATCCATGGCCGGCGACTCCCAGCCCCACTGGTTGCTCCAGGGCACGCCACGCGGCTGGCCCGATCGCAGGAAGACGGTGGTGCTGATCTGCGGGTCGTTGCGGAAGCCGATGGTCTCCCCCGTCAGGTCGAAGTTCCAGTCGCGCATGACGTTGGCGAGGTAGCCCGCGCTGTCATAGGTGGTGATGGTGATGCGCACGCCGACGCGGGCCAGCGATTGCTGCACGAAGGTCGCGAAGCGCACGGCATCGTCGCCATTGGTGCTGGTCATGCGCAGCGTCATGCGGATGCCGCCCTGGCCACGGCGGAACCCGGCCTCGTCCAGTAGGGCTTCCGCCTTCCGGGCATCGAAGGGATAGTCGGTCAGGCCCGGAAAGAAGAACTCCGAGAAGCTCGGCTGCAGGCCAAGCCCGCGCTTGCCGAGGCCGAGCAGGAAGCTGCGGACGTAGAAATTGACATCGATGGCATGCGCGAAGGCGCGCCGCACCCGCACATCCTGCAGTTCCGGCTTGCGGTGGTTGAAGCAGAGCGTGTTGCCGATAGAATTCGCCTCGTTCCCCTTCTGGGAGACGCGGAACCGCGCCTCCCGCGACAGCCTCACCAGATCGGTGCGCGGCAGGCTGGAGAAGATGCTCATGTCCACCGCGCCGGATTCCACCGCCGCCGCGGCCCCCGCCGGGTCGGCGATGAAGCGCGTGATGATGCGGTCGAGGTAGGGCTTGCCCGCATCCCAGTAATCCGGGTTGCGTTCCACGATCACATGCTGGCCGGCCGTGTAGTTCACGAATCTGAACGGCCCCGTGCCGATGGGCGCCATGTTCACGGGATTGGCGAAGAAGTCCGTGCCTTCATAGAGGTGCCGCGGCGCAACATAGGACAGCTCCGTCCCGGCATGGAGCATCAGCCGCAGCGGCATCGGCTTGCTGAAGCGGAAGATCGCCGTCAACGGATCGGGCGTATCCACCGCGACCAGGTTGCGGAAGACGATGGTCCCGTAGTTCTGCACGCGGCGCCACATCTCCATGGCGCTGAACTGGACGTCGGCCGCGGTGAAGGGCTTTCCGTCATGCCACTTCACGCCATCCCGCAGGCGGAAGGTGATGGCCAGGCCGTCCGGCGTGCTGTCCCAGGAGGTGGCAAGCCGGCCCTGCGGCTGGCCATCCTCGCCCAGATCGACCAGCGGCTCCACCACCTTCGCCGCCAGGTTGGTGATGCTGAAATTGCCGCGCAGCGCGGGCATCAGGAAGCGCGGGTCGGTGGCTACCTGCACCGTCACGGTGCCACCGCGGCGCGGCGCGTCCTGCGCGTGCAGCGGGGCGCCGTTGAAGGCGAGGCCCGCGCCCGCGACGAGGGCGGCGCGACGGGTGACGTGGAGATCGGTCATGATGTCCCTCCTTCAGGCCAGCAGGTTGTCGCGCAGTGTCTGGCCTTCGTAGCGCCTGCGCAGACGCCCCCGGCGCTGCAGCTCCGGCACCAGGAAATCCACCAGGTTCAGCGTGTCCCGCGGCGTCGCCTGGGGGTGGGAGACCATGAAGCCGCCGCGCTGGCCGCTGCCGTCGAACTCCCCCTCCAGGTAGTCGGCGACCTGCCGCGCGTCGCCGGCGAAGGTGCGGTCATAGCCCGTCGCGCTGCGCAGCCCGTGCTGGAAGAACTCCTCGGGAGTCATCTCCAGGTCCTCCCCGTGCGCCAGCACCAGCTGGTGCAGCAATCCCATGGGCGAGGCACCGGTCGCCGCGATCGCCTTGTTCAGCTCCGCCGGCTTGAAGCGTGATGGCAGCTTCGAGAAATCGTAGCCGATGTTGTGGGAGAGATAGGCGCCCACGCCCTCCGGCGGGATCATCGCCAGCAGCTTCTCCTTCCGCGCGCGCGCCTCGCTCTCCGTCTCCGCCACGATCAGCGGCGTGGAGAACAGGATGCCGACCTTGGACGGGTCCCGGCCCTGCTTCACCAGCGCCGCATCCAGCGCCGCGCGGTGCTTCTGCTTCTGCGGCAGCGGGGGTCCCGCGGCGAAGACGTGCTCCGCGAAATAGGCGCTGGCCTGGATCCCTCGCGGGGAACCGCCGGCCTGGATCAGCACCGGCTCGATCTGCGGCGAGGGCACGACGGAAAGCGGCCCGCGCACCTTGAAGAAGCGGCCATCGTGATGGATGGGGCGCACCTTGGCGGGGTCCGCAACCACGCCGCTCTCGCGGTCCCACTGGAAGGCATCCGCATCGATGCTGCGCCACAAACCCTTGCAGACATCGATGAACTCTTCCATCCGCTCATAGCGGGCATTGTGTTCCATCAGCTCATCGAAGCCGTAATTGGCGGCATCGGCCCGGCGGGTGGAGGTGATGACGTTGAAGGCGATGCGCCCGCCCGTGACGTGGTCCAGCGAGTTCAGCAGCCGCGCGACGTAGAAGGGATGCATGAAGGTGGAGGCATAGGTCAGGCCGAAGCCGATATGCTTCGTCGCCCGCGCCATCAGCGCGATATAGGGGGACATGTCCTGGCGCGGCCAGCCGATGCCCCAGCGCACCGCATCCTCCTCCGATCCCTTCCAGGTGCTCGGGATGCCGGTGCCGTCGCCGAAGAACAGCATGTCGATGCAGCCGCGTTCCGCGATGCGCGCGATCTCCTCGAACACCGCGGGATCGGGATAGAGGCTGTTCACCCAGGACCCGGCGCTGCGCCATCGGCCGTCGAGATGCGTCATCGACAGATCAAGCGCGAGGTGCATGCGTGGCGCCATGCCGAACCCTTCCCCAGCGGCGGGCGATCGGGCCCGCACGCCAGCCGGAACAGCAAGGGTCGTGCCAGCGACGCGCGGTCGCGTCCGCGCTGCCCCTTCACAAGGTTCGCGCTGGCGCCTGCAACAAATGGCATCACCGCGATGCGTCGGGCGCGCGGTGCCGCCTGCCGCGAATCAGGGCAGGAATCGAGGTCTGAACGAGGAAGAGCGCTGTTTCGAAGTCACCACTTTCAGGCGACGGCGCGTTGCGCTTTCCGCAACGGCAATACGCCGTCTACGGGCTGGGCGCAAAGCGCGCCCGTCACCCCGCCTCCGCCAGCAGCGCCCGCAGGTCGAGCCGCTTCGTCACCATCGCGAGCCTGCCATTCGCGTCATGGGGCCATTCCGCGCGGTCGCGGTCGCGATAGAGCTCGACACCATTGCCGTCGGGGTCGCGCAAATAGATCGCTTCCGAGACACCGTGGTCCGAAGCCCCTTCCAGCGGCCAGCCTGCCTGCACCAGCGCCTTCAGCGCGCGCGCCAGCGCCGGGCGATCGGGATAAAGCAGGGCCACGTGATAGAGCCCCGTGGCGCCGAAGCCAGGCGGGCTGCCACCCGCACTCTCCCAGGTGTTGAGCGCGATGTGGTGATGGTAACCGCCGGCCGAGAGGAAGACCGCCTGGTCGCCCATGCGCTGCTGGACCTGCAGGCCGATGATGTCCCGCCAGAAGGCGAGGCCCCGCTCCAGATCCGCGACCTTCAGATGGACATGGCCGATCCGCATGCCGGGATCGGCGACATGGTGCGTGGTGGCGGGCTGTTCGAGGGCGGTGGACATCGGGCTGTTCCTTCTCCGTGGCCCCGAAGATGGGCGCCGCCTCGCGCCGGGTCCAATCGGGCCGGAGGATACGCGCCATCGATCCGCGTGATGGCGGTGCCTGAAGCCATACGGCGCGACAATGATCAGCCGCTCGCGCCGCCCTCATCCAGCGCCCGGCGGATGCGGCGCGCCAGCTCCACCCGCCGGTACGGCTTCTGCATCACGGGGAAGCCGTGCGGCCGGATGCCCTCCGCCGCCGCTTCCTCCCGCGGGTCGACGAATCCGGTGGAGAGCAAAACCTTCAGCCCCGGGATGCGGCGCCGCGCCTCGGTCGCCAGGGTGATGCCGTTCATGCCGCCCGGCATGATGACGTCACTGAACAGCAGGTCGTAGCGGCTTCCCGGAGCCTCCAGCGCGGCCAGCGCCGCCCTCGCATCTCCTGCCGTCGCCACCTGGTAGCCGAGGTCGGTCAGCACGCTCTCCGCGAGTTCCAGCACCTCCGCATTGTCGTCCACGATCAGGATGCTCTCGCCGCCGCCGCGGGGCTCGGCCTGGCGCTGGCGATCCGCGGCCGGACCCGGCTTCGCCTCCACATCCGGCTGCAGGGCGGGGAAGCGCAGGCGCACCGTCGTGCCACGACCCGGCTGGCTCTCGATCCGCAGATGCCCGCCGGATTGCCGGGCGAAGCCATAGACCTGCGCCAGGCCCAGCCCCGATCCCTGCCCCACATCCTTGGTGGTGAAGAAGGGCTCCGTCACCCGGTCCAGGATCTCCGGCGCGATGCCCGTGCCGGCATCCTGCACGGCCAGTTCGATGAAGCCGTGCGGCGCCCGCGTTTCCTCATCCGGCCCGGCATCGGCCATGGCAGCCGCCTCGCCGACCCGGCGCGTGGCGATCACCACCTCGCCGCGTTCCGGCATCGCGTCCCTCGCGTTGAACAGCAGGTTCAGCAGCGCGGCCTCAAGCTGCCCGGCATCGACATGCGCCTGTCCGAGTTCCGGCGCGAGGTCGAGCCGGAGGGTCAGCCCGGGGCCGAGCGCCCGCGCCATCAGCTCCGTCTGCGCCTGCAGGGTGGCATTGATGTCCGTGGGCCGCCCCTCGAGCCGCTGGCGCCGGGCGAAGGCCAGGAGCTGGCGGGTCAGCGCGGCCCCGCGCCGCGCGGCCTCCAGCGCGCCCTCATGCCGCCGGCGGACGCGGGGATTGTCGGAGGCCTCGACCAGCGGCCGCAGCATCTCCAGCGACCCCACCACGACCTGCAGCAGGTTGTTGAAGTCATGCGCGACGCCACCGGTCAGCTGGCCCAGCGCTTCCAGACGCTGCGCCCGGCGCGCCGCGGCCTCGGCCTCCCGCCGACGGGTCACGTCCAGCTGGCTGCCGAAGAAGTAGAGCAGCTTGCCATCGGCGCCGAAGACCGGGCTGACGAACAGCGCATTCCAGAAGGGGCGGCCATCCTTGCGGTAGTTCAGCACCTCCATCGAGACGTCGGTCCGCCCCGCGATGGCGTCGCGGATAATGGCGACGCTGTCGCGATCGGTGCCCTCCCCCTGCATGAAGCGGCAGTTCCGGCCAACGACTTCCTCCGCCGCGTAGCCCGTCATCTTCTGGAAGGCCTGGTTGGCGAAGACGATGGGATTGTCGGGCTGGTTGGGGTCCGTGACGATCATCGGCATGCGCGTCATCTCGACGGCCGCGAAGAAGATGTCGTCGCGCCCCGGCACCATGGCCGGCATGGGCGCGCGGGGCGGGTCGAAGCGACGCCCCTCATTGGCAGGGGACGTCGGCTTGGCGTCGGCGAAGGGCGCCGCCGAGGCCGGCGGAGGGGGAGATTTCTGATCCACGGGACCCGCAAAAGCTTGACGCCCGGCGCTGGTTCCGCCGGGCGTCATACAATTCCTACGGGATCATTCTATCGGCTTCGTCGGCGCGCCGGATCGGCCCGCCCCTACAACTAGCCGAGAGTGCCGATCAGCTGACCGCGAGCCCCTGCGTCAGCTGACCGCGAGCCTCTGCGTCAGCTAACCGCGAGCCTCTGCTCGACGATCTGCGTCTTCATGCTCTTCTGCAGCTTCTCGAAGGCCCGCACCTCGATCTGGCGGACGCGTTCGCGGCTGATGTTGTACTGCTGCGACAGCTCCTCGAGCGTCGTCGGCTCGTCCTTCAGCCGCCGCTCGATCAGGATGTGGCGTTCCCGGTCGTTCAGCGTCTTCAGCGCCTCCCCCAGCAGCTGCCGGCGGTTCGACATGTCCTGCCGGTCCGCCAGTTCCGTCTCCTGGCTCTCGCTGTCATCGACCAGCCAATCCTGCCACTCGCCATCCGAATCCGCGCGGACCGGGGCGTTGAGGCTGTTGTCCGGCGATGCCAGGCGGCGGTTCATGGACACCACGTCCTGCTCCGGCACCTGCAGCACGCGGGCGATCTTCTCGACCTGCTCGGGCTTCAGGTCGCCATCCTCCAGTGCCGCCATCTGGCCCTTCAGCCGACGGAGGTTGAAGAAGAGCTTCTTCTGCGCCGCCGTCGTCCCCATCTTCACCAGCGACCAGCTGTGGAGGATGTATTCCTGGATGGCAGCACGGATCCACCACATGGCGTAGGTCGCCAGGCGGAAGCCGCGATCGGGGTCGAAGCGCTTGACGGCCTGCATCATGCCGACATTGCCTTCGGAGATCAGCTCCCCGACCGGCAGGCCGTAGCCGCGATAGCCCATCGCGATCTTGGCGACGAGACGCAGGTGGGAGGTCACGAGGCGATGCGCCGACTGCTCGTCGCCCTCGTCCTTCCAACGCTTGGAGAGGGAATACTCCTCCTCCGGCGTCAGCATCGGAAACTTGCGGATCTCCTGCAGGTAGCGGGAGAGGTTGCCCTCAGGAGCAATGGGGATGGACAGGGAAGCCATGGGAGAACTGCCTCCTATGCCACCGGTACCCCCCGTGACGGCGGGGTCCATGATGGCTGTGCTGTTCCGCCAACGCCGGTCGGGCCCTCCCTTTCCGCGTCCCCCCCGGTCACGACGGGGAGAGGTGCGGTGGGGTGCTCCTGCCTTCCGGATCGCGAATCACCATGTCGAGGCGTCCCGCAGCCCGGATTCCGGGGCAGGGCACGAAGCGGCACCCACCCGAAGTTGGCGAGCAGGGTTGTAGACCCTCGCCGCGGGGTCGGCAAGAAAAACCGACCTGTAAGGTAGGTTTACGGATGGTAACGTGCCGGTAACAGGCGTAAGACGCCGTTAACCCTTTGATCCCGCTGGAAACGGCCCTTCCAGTGCCGCGAGGAGGGCCTGCATGTCGGGCGGAAGCGGCGCCGAGAAGGCCAGGGAATCGCCCGTCACGGGGTGCCGGAACCCCAGCGTCGCCGCATGCAAGGCCTGGCGCGGGAAGGCCAGCAGAAGGTCCCGCGTCGCCGGCGGCAGCGCCTTGGCGCTGGCCGGCGTCCGCTTGAGATAGACCGGATCGCCCACGATCGGGTGGCCGATATGGGACAGATGCACGCGGATCTGGTGCGTCCGCCCGGTGGCGAGCTTGCAGCGCAGCAGCGCGCAGGCGGTGCCGAAGCCGCGCTCCGTCCGGTAGCGCGTCAGCGCATGCTTGCCCTGCCGCTCCACCACCGCCATCCGCTTGCGGTCGATCGGGTGGCGGCCGATCGGCGCATCCACCTCCCCGCTCGTGGGTGAAGGCAGGCCCCAGCACAGCGCCAGGTATTCCCGGTCCAGGTCGCGCGTCGCGAAGGCCTCGGACAGCGCCGTATGCGCCCGCTCCGACTTCGCCACCACCATGACGCCGGAGGTGTCCTTGTCCAGCCGATGCACGATTCCCGGCCGCTTCTCTCCCCCGATGCCCGTCAGGTCCTCCGCCGCATGGGCCAGCACGGCGTTGACCAGCGTGCCGTCCTGGTTGCCCGGCGCGGGATGCACCACCAGCCCCGCCGGCTTGTCGATGACCAGCAGGTGCCGGTCCTCGAACAGGATGGTCAGCGGGATGGATTGCGGCTGCGGCGTCGCGGCCTCCGGCGGCGGCAGGCGCAGCGCATAGGTCGCGCCGGCGCGGATCGCCTCCGACGGGTCGCGCATCACGGCCCCGTCCCGCGCCACCTGCCCTGCCTCGATCAGCGCCTTGACCCGGGACCGCGAGAGACCGCCTATCGCGGCGCCGAGGGCATCCGTGATGAATCGGTCGGCACGGGTGCCGGCAGCCTCGGCGGGCGCGACCACGCTCGCCGTCTGGCCGCCATCGGCTTCGGCTTTCAGGGGGGATTGGGTCGTGGGATTGCTCAAGGCGCTGGTGATCGGGATGGGGGTGCTCATCATCGCGGGCACCGTGACGCTGGTCGTGCTGGTCGTCCAGCGCGCCGGTGGTGATTCGAGCACGATGCCGCCACGCGCGCTGGGCCAGCCCGCGGGCACGCGGATCGTCAGCCTGGCCAGCGCCGAGGGACGCCTGGCCGTGCTGGTCGCCCGCCCCGACGGGTCGGAGCGCGTGCTGATGGTCGATGCGCGCAGCGGCCGCGTTCTCGGCGAGCTGCGCGCGGCCGAGTGACGCCGCCATGGCCCATCGCAAGCCCACCCTGCCCGAGAAGATCTGCGCCGCCTGCGGCCGCCCCTTCGCCTGGCGGAAGAAATGGGCGCGGGACTGGGACCAAGTGCGCTTCTGCTCCGACGCCTGCCGGACGGGGCGCTATGCGGCCGCGAAACAGCCCACAGGAAAAAGCCGGGGGGCGACTTGATCCCCCCCGGCCGGGACGCTAGAGAGCGTTCACCGCGGCGCCACGGCGCCTGACGGTTTGTCTGGGTCCCCTTCGTCTAGAGGCCTAGGACACCGCCCTCTCACGGCGGTAACAGGGGTTCGAATCCCCTAGGGGACGCCATCCGCCCATGCGGTCCGGCATCACACGCTAAACCTCCGAGTTTCCATGCGAGCGGCCCTCGTGCGTCCGTACGAAACGGGCGACATGCGCCGCCCGCCCCCGCATCGCAGCGATCAGACCAGCTGGATCCGCTCGATCTCCGAGAAGCGCAGCGTCTCGCCTCCGATGGTGATCGTCCCCTGGAAGGTGGCCGGATTCCCGGCCGCATCGGTAAAGGTGATCACCGGTCCCTGTGGGGTGCTGGCCACCTGCATCTGCAGGTTCGTGTTGCCCTCCAGCGTCAGCGCCGACTGAAGCTGGCTCAGCGTCACGTTGTCGAGCTGCAGCGTGTCGTTCCCCGGGCCACCCTGGAACTGGTCGCTGCCATCGCCCGGCGCCCAGATGAAGCTGTCATTGCCCTCGCCGCCGAAGGCAAGGTCGGCCGCCCCATCGCCGGCGCCGCCATCCAGGCTGTCATGCCCCGCGCCGCCCTGCAGCTGGTCCTGCCCTGCCCCGCCATTGATGGTATCGTTGCCATCGCCGCCGTACCCGATGTCATTGCCCGCCCCAAGCTGCAGGACGTCGCTGCCACCCTCGCCAAACACCTGGTCGTTGCCCGCGCCGGACGCGACGGTGTCATGGCCCATGCCGGAGAAGAGTACATCGGCACTGCCCGTCCCGGTGACGTAGTCATTCCCCGCCCCCGTCTGCTGGAAGGCGCCCCCGGTGGCACCCGACAGTTCGGTATCCGTCAGCGGCTTCGGCCTGGTTGCGGTCACGGACGGCACTCCTTCATCTGGTGTGCACGAAATGTATTTTGTTTTCTCACGACGGGTAAGCGATGGATCGCCTATTCCCGACATAGGCGGCGCCTATTCGTGCGTTGTCACATCGATGGGTTCGACGATTGCCACGCGTGCCGCGCGTGGCCGAGCCAAGGCCTTGCCGATCGCCCCCCGTCCTGCCGGCATCTCCTGGCCGGCCAGCCAATGCCGCCGACAGGCAGGCCCGATCGCGGGCCTGAATGCTACCCCGGCGCCGCCGGCTTCGCCTGGTGGCCCGCCTGCCACTGCGCCTCCGTCGCGAATTGCCGGGCGAACAACCCGTTCGGCTTCGCGACAAGCTCCTCGAACCGCCCGCTCTCCGCCACCTTGCCGCCTTCCAGCACCACGATGCGGTCGGCCTGGCGGATGGTGGACAGGCGATGCGCGATCACCAGCCGCGTCACCGGCAGCTCCCGCACCGCCTGCATCACCTTGGCCTGGGTGATGTTGTCGAGCGCGCTGGTCGCCTCGTCCAGCACCAGCAGCGCCGGCTTCTGCACCAGCGCGCGCGCCAGCAGCAGCCGCTGCGCCTGGCCGCCGGAGAGCACGCGCGCCGCATCCGTCAGCATGGTCTCGAGCCTCATCGGCATGGCACGGACCTCGTCGGCCAGCGCGGTGCGCTCCAGCGCGTTCCAGATGGCGGCGTCATCCGCCGATGTGCCGCCGCGCACCGCATCCCGCAGGCTGCCCGCCGGCACGCGGCCGGATTGCAGCACCGCCGCCACCTGCCGCCGCACCGCCCCCGCATCCAGCCCGCGCAGGTCGTGGCCATCCAGGTAGATCGCGCCCGCCTGCGCCTCCTCCAGCCCCAGCAGCAGCCGCACCAGGCTAGACTTGCCCACGCCCGATCGCCCCGTCAGCGCGATGAACTCGCCCGCCCGCACCTCCAGGTTCAGCCCCTGGAACACCCAGGGGTCCGAAGGCCCGTAGCGGAAGGCGATGTTGGTCAGCGTCAGCGCGCCCGTGAGCCGCCCGGGATCGACGCCGCCGGCGGAGGCCTCGGGCAGCGTCTCCAGCAGCGGGCGGACGAAGGTGCGCGTCGGCAGGATCATCCACAGCGCGAAGAGCGTCTTGGCCAGCTGCGTCCCCGCCCCCGCCATCAGCCCATAGGCCGAGAGGAAGGTCATGACGGAAGCGAGCGAGGGCGGCGCGCGCCCCGGCTCCACCCGCAGCAGCATGGCGATGACGAAGAAGGCGCCGGCCGTCGCCAGGATGGTGTAGCCCGCGACGAAGCCGTCATAGGCGTTGCTGATGCGCCGCGCCGCGACCAGGCGGCGCCGCATGCCGGCGAAGCGCTCCGCCCAGATCGCCTCCGCCCGCGCCTCCGCCCCCGCCAATCGCAGCTTCACGATGCCGGAGACGATCTGCAGCACCATGGCATCCGCCAGGCCCGTCAGCGCCTCCCCGGTCGCATAGGCGCGGCCCTGCAGCCAGCCTGCGAGGTTGGCGGCCGCAAGTTGCACCGCCAGGAAGCCGAGTCCGACGGCCGCGGCCAGCGGCTGCGACAGCAGCATCAGCACGGCGGAGGACAGGATCACGGCGACGGAGGAGGCGATGCCGAAGCCGATCGCCCGGATCTGCGCACCGAGCGTCGCCGCCGCCCCGGCCCGCGACGCCGTCTCCCCCACCGTCTGGCGCTTCAGCACCGACAGCGGCTGGCGAATCACCCGGTCCCAGATCGCGGCATGCAGCGCGGGGCCGGCGCGGGCCTCGATCCGCTGCCGCGCCACCTCCCCGGCCATGCCGATCACCCAGGTGACGGTCGCCACCACCGCCAGCGCCAGGCCCAACTGGACCAGTTCCGGCACATGCCCGCCCGGGATCAGCAGGGTGAAGGCGACGCCCGTCGCCATCGGCAGCGCCTGGCCCAGTGCCGCGGCGATCAACATGGTGGCGACCAGCGCCGCCGCATCGCCCCCGGCACCCTTCATGCCGACCGAGAGCAGGTCCATCAGCGCCAGCTTCTTCACCGGCAGCGTCAGCAGCGGCGCCCAGGCATCCGCCTGCAACCCGGCCGCCGTCGTCGCATCCAGCCGCACGCCGGAGGGCCGCTCCGGCGTGCAGATCCGCCAGCCGCCCCGCGCCGGCAGCAGCCCGACGACGGCACCATCCGCGCGACGCCCGAACAGCACGCCGTGATCCGCCTTCCACCAGCCCGGCTCCAGCTTCACCGGGCGCAGCCGGAGCGAGGAGGCCCGCGCCAGCTCCTCCAGCGTGGAGGCCGCATCGACGTCGAGCGCCCGCCGCCGCGCCGGCCGCCGCACCGCCACGCCGAGATGCCGCGCCACCGCGCGGAAGACGGGCATGAGGGGATCGACCTCCGACCCCGTCGCCTCCGACGGCGCATTGCCCAGCACCTGGCCGAAGGAGGCCTCGATGACATGCGCGGCCTCGGCCTCCCGCGCCGCGGCCAGGCGGCGGCGGTTCAGCTCATCCGCCGCATCCAGCGCCAGCACGGAAGGCAGCGCTTCCAGCAGGGCCGCGTTGAAGCCGGCCAGGCCTGCCGGCCAGTCGCTGGACCGCGCGACCTCCGCCGTGGGCACCGGACGGCAGACGCCGGCGCCGAGGCTCGTCAGCCAGGCGCCCGGCGGCAGCGGCACCAGCCCCTGGACCCGTTCCAGCCCCAGCAGCAGCCAATCGCCCGCATTGATGCGCAGCCAGACGGGGCTCTCCCCCGCCATCACCACCTCGCCCGCCGCCAGCCGGATGCGCGGCCCCTTCGGCAGAGCGATGGCATCCGCCCGCGGCCGAGGCTCCAGCCCCCGCGCCACGCCGCCCGCCAGCGCGCCGGTCCAGGCATCGATGGCGGCCGCCGGCAGCGAAGCCCGCTCCTCCGCCGAGAGCGGCCGCAACCGCGTGCCGGCACCGCCGATCGCGATGGCGGAGATACCCGTCAGGTCCTCGCCCAGCCCGCAGACCAGGCCGCCCGTGCCGATGCTGCCGAGGAAGCGCCGCGCGCCCTCCTTGGCCGGCGGCGCGGCCGGGCGCTTGGCGAAGAGCGTCACGCTCCCCGCCTCCACGATCCATCGCGCCTCCGCGTCGTCCAGCCGCAGCGGCGCATGCGCCGGCAGCGGGAAGGAGGGCGGCGTGGTCGGCGGCGGCGCCAGCGTCGTGCCGCGATCGGGCGGCGCCAATGGCGTGCCGTCCTTCGGCGGTGCCAATGGCGAGCCGCCCTTCGGCGGTGCCGATGGCGAGCCGTCCTTCGGCGGCGGGGCGGGCTGCTGGTCCATGCCGTCAGCCATTCGCCAGCATGGCGCGGAAGGGGCCGTCCTGCGCCGCCAGCGCATCGGCATGGCCGCGCTGCACGATGCGCCCGCCCGCCATCACGATCACCTCGTCGCAGTCCCGCACCAGCGCCAGCCGGTGCGCGATGATCACCATGGTGCAGCCGCGCTGCCGGAGGTTCGCCATCACCGCCGCCTCCGCCCGGTTGTCGAGCGCGGCCGTCGCCTCGTCCAGCACCAGGATGGCGGGATCGGTCGCGATGGCGCGGGCGAGTTCGAGGCGCGCGCGCTGCCCGCCCGACCAGTTCCGCCCCTCCTCCGCCACCGGCGCGGCATAGCCGCCGCGGCGGGCCAGGATGTCCTCATGGATCGCGGCATCCTGCGCGCTGCGCACGAGCCTCTCCTCGGCCAGCGTCGAATCCCACAGCGCGATGTTGTCGCGCACCGTGCCGTCGAACAGGAAGCCCGCCTGGTCCACCACCGAGACGTCGCGCCGCAGCGTCTCCCGCGGGATGTCGGCGATGGGATGGCCGTCGATCAGCACCTCCCCCGACCAGGGCCGGTAGAGCCCCGCGATCAGCAGCGCCAGCGTGGACTTGCCCGACCCCGACCCGCCGACGATGCCGAGCCGCCGCCCCGGCTCGATGGTCAGCGAGACCCGGTCCAGCAGCGGCGGCGCCAGCCGGCTATGCCCGAAGGTGACGTCGCGCAGCTCCACATGGCCGGTCAGCCCGGCGACGCGCGCCGGCGCCGCTGCCTCGAACTCCGCCGCGCGCGGATGCCGCAGCGTGTCCTCCAGCAGGTCGAAATTCGCCTTCGCATCCTGCATCTGCGCGCCGACGCCGACGAGCTGCGCGACCGGCGCCATGAACCCCATGGCCAGCGCCTGGAAGGCAACGAGCTGCCCGACCGTCATCGTCCCCGCCATGATGCGCTGCCCGCCCAGCACCAGCACTGCGGCGGCGGCCAGGATGGCGACGAAGCCCGGCATGCCCTGGATCAGCGCCATGCGGAGCGCGAGGCGCTGCTGCACATTGGCCGCCCCCGCCCGCGCGCCGGCGACCTGTGCCAGCAGCTGGTCCTCCGCCCCCGCGGCGCGATAATCCTCGATCATGCGCAGCCCGCTGCGCGCCAGCCCATCGCCCCGCATCATCCGCGCCAGCAGCCGCTGGTTGTCGTCGCTCATGGACTGGCTGAGCGCCATGAGCGCCGCCAGATTCGCCACCGCCGCGCCCACCACCACCGCCGCCAGCGCCGGCGCATAGGCCAGCATCGCCGCCGCATAGGCCGCCGCGGTCACCAACCCCAACACGCCCCGCCCCGCATCGCCGGAGACGAGGCGCGCCACGCGGTCGTTCAGCAGCACGCGCCCCGCGATCTCCCCCTGGTGCCGCTGCGCGAAGAAGGAGACGGGCAGCTCCGTCAGCCGCTTCAGGAAGGCCGCGCTGCCGCCGAGCGAGAGCCGCGTCTCCAGCCGCAGCAGCACGGTCAGCTGCAGCCAGGTCAGGAACCCCATCACGACGGCGGTGCCCGCCATGCCCCAGAGCAGCGGCGGCAGCCAGGAATCGAAGCGGTCCACCAGCACGTCGTCGACGAAGATCTGGGAGAAGGCCGGCACCAGCAGCGCGGGGATGATCAGCAGCAGGCTGAGCCCGAGCAGGAAGCCGAAGGCCGCGCCATTGCCGCGGATGCGGCGCGCCAGGCCGCGCATCGCCCGCGGCTGTTCGCCGCCGCGCTGGAAGCCCTCCCCCGGCCGCAGCACCAGCACCACGCCGGTCAGGTTGCGATCCAGTTCCTCCGCCGAGACGCGGCGCGGGCCGGTGGCGGGGTCATTGATCCAGGCGCCGCCGCCGACCGCGCGCTCGATCACCACGAAGTGGTTCATGCCCCAATGCGCGATCAGCGGCATCGCCATGCCCGGCAGGTTGGCGGGCTCGATGCGATAGGCCTCCACCACCAGGCCGTAGCCCTTGGCCGCGGCCGCAATGGCGCTGGCGCGGCTGCCGTCGCGGGAGACGCCGCAGGCCACGCGCAGCTCCTCCAGCGTCACCCAGCGGCGATGATGGCCGAGGATGATGCCGAGCGCCGCGGCGCCGCATTCCGCGGCCTCCGCCTGCAACAGCGTCGGCGTGCGCGGCCGCCTGCCGCCCCAAAGGGTGAAGGGGATCGCGAAGGGGTTCAAGCGCCCTCGGGCCCGACGATGCGGGTGAAGAGGCTGCGCAGCGCCGGGAAGGCGAGGCCCAGCAGGCGCACGGAGCGCACCGTCACCTCCGCCTCCGCCAGCGTGCCGGATTCGATCGCGAAGGCCGGCCCGCGGCCATTTGACCAGCGCAGCCCGCTCGGCGTCGCGGGATCAGGCTCCAGCGCCACCTCCACCTCGAAGGGCGCGCCCAGTTCCATGGTGAAGTTCCGCACCAGCTGGTCGTTCTGCAGCGTCCGCAGCAGGCCGGCAGAGGAGGCCGGGATGTGGGAGACGCGCGTGACGCGCCCATGCACGAAGCCATCCTCCTCCCGCTGCGTGGAGGAGGGTGAGATCTGCACCGCGAGCCCCGGCGCCAGCCGCTTGCCGTCCTGCGCCGTCACGTAGATCACCGCGACGGGCGCTTCCTTCCCGCGCTCGGGATCACGCTCGATGGTCAGCAGCGGCGTGCCGCGCGTGACCACCTGACCCGCATTCGCCTTCTGCTCCACCACGCGGCCGGCATAGGGGGACAGCACCTCGCCCAACCGGGACAGACGCGCGCGCAGCGCTTCCACCTGCCGCGCCGTCTCATCGACGCGGCGCTCCGCCTCCAGCGTCTCGCGTTCCTGCTGCGTGCGCTTCAGCGCCTGGTCAAGCGAGAGCTGCTCCCGCTCGTTCCGCGCCGCCGCGATCTGCTCCCGCACCTGGAAGACCTCGACCCGCGCATAGAGCGAGCGGTCGCGGTTGATCAGGTTCTGCTGCACCAGGCCCCGCAGCACCTCCTCCCGCTGGTTCATCATGCCGAGCCGTTCGTCGAGCATGCGGAGGTTGCCCGCCAGCGCCGCGTCGCGGACGGTGCGGAAGGCATCCGCCGCCGCGGCCTCCCGCTGGTGGAACTCCGCGAGCTCCCGGCGGTGCCGCGCCGCATCCGCCGCCTGGCCCTCCGCCAGCGCCAGCTGCAGCCGGACCTCGGACTGGTCCACCACGGCGATGGGCTGGCCGGCGCGCACCCTTTCCCCGGGCCTGGCCAGCAGCTGGTCGATGCGGCCATCGGTATCCGCGACGACATCGGCGATGCCGCCGGAGGGCAGCAGGATGCCCCGCCCCGTGACCTTGATCGGCACATGGACGAAGGCGGACCAGACGATCGCCGTGACGGCCATCGCCGCCAGGATGATGCCCGCGACCCAGGTCCAGGCCGGCAGGACGCGCAGCGGTTCGTCGTAGCGATCGGGGGAGGCAGCGTCGGCGACAGCCTGGGCGCGAAAAAGCGACGGCTGAGACATTCCGGCTTCCGACCCTACACTAGGACGATGATTTGAAACGCCTTCGGAGGATATCCCAGCCCCGTCGCAAACGAAACAGCCGCGCGCCTGCTATCGCCGCAGCGCGTGCAGGGACGACGCGACCAGCACCGCCGCGGCGATGAGGTAGAGCACCACCGCCGGCACCAGCGGCAGCAGCACCCCCGCCACCAGCGGCCCCACCCCCGCGCCGATGTCCCGCCAGGTCGCCATCCGCGCGAGCGCCGCCACCCGCTCCTCCGGCGCCGCCCGGCTGGCCGCGACGGGCGCCGGCAAGGGCTGCAGCAGCCCGCGCAGCCCCACCACCATCAGGCTGCCGACCCAGAGCCAGCCCAGCCCGATCACCGCCAGCCCCGCCGCGGAGGCCAGCGTCACCACCAGCAGCACCCGCGCCGCGCCGAATCGCTCCGCCAGCCGGCCGGCGGGCGGGCCCAGCAGCACCTCCGCCAGATAGCGCGCCGCCAGCGCGCCGCCCGCCGCCAGCGCCGCGCCCTCCGGCATCGCCTGCGCCGCAAGGAAGGCAAGGCCCAGCACGAAGAGCCCATCCAGCGCGAAGCCCTGCACGAAGGACCAGACATCCAGCGACCGCGGCAGCGCGAAGCGCGGCCCGCCGGCGCGGAGCTTCACCGCCTCCCCGGCCGGCAGCCGCCAGGCGAAGACCAGCCCGACCAGCGACACGGCGCCGAGGCAGAGGAACACCACCCGCGGCCCCGCCACCTCCGCCAGCACGGCACCGGCCAGAAGCCCGATCATCGGCCCCGCCGCGATGATGCCGCGGGAGGCGCCGGACCGCCGCGATGCCCCCGTGGGTTCCGCCGTCGCCAGCGCCTGCGTCGCGATGTTCATGGCGGCGAAGGCCAGGCCCCAGAGCAGCCGCGCCGGCAGCAGCCACCAGACGCCGGGCAGCAGCGCATAGCCGGTGGTGGCGCAGGCCGCGGCCAGCACCGCCACCAGGCAGGCGCGGCGCGGGCCGAAGACCTCATACCCCCGCGCCACCCAGCCATAGCCGATGATGCGCACCAGCCGGTTCGCCGCCAGCAGCAGCCCGGCCTCCGCCAGCGACACGCCGAAGGCGGCCGCATGCAGCGGCAGCAGCAGATAGAGCACCGTGTCGCCGGGCAGCGTCATCGCCAGCACCAGCGAGGCATCGCGGGAGGCGCGGTCAGCCTGCTCCCGCGTCATGGCGCGGTGCCCGCACCCTCCCCCAATGGTCGCGTCATGAGCACGCTGTCCACCCAGCGCCCATGCTTCCAGCCGACCGCCGGCAGCATCCCCGCCGGCGCGAAGCCCGCCCGGCCATGCAGCCCGATCGAGGCCACGTTCCCGCTATCCCCGATCACCGCCACCATCAGCCGGAAGCCGCGCGCCGTGCAGGCCTCGATCAGCGCCGCCAGCAGGCGGGACCCGATGCCACCCCGCCCCGCATCGGGCGCGACATAGATGCTGTTCTCCACCGCGAAGCGATAGGCCGGGCGGGTGCGGTAGGCGCTGGCATAGGCATAGCCCAGCACGCGCCCGCCCTCACCCTCCGCCACCAGATAGGGGTATCCGCCTTGCAGGATCGCGCGGCGCCTTTTCGCCATCTCCGCGGCATCCGGCGGTTCCAGTTCGAAGCTCGCCAGCCCGTGGGTCACCCAGTGGCCATAGATCGCGGCGATGGCGGGAAGGTCGTCGTCTCGGCAGTCACGGATCGTCACCATGACGACATGGTGACAGCCGCCGCCTCGTCCGACAATCGGATGTCTAGATGAATTAGCGGTAGCCTCGCCGCATGGTCCCTCCCCCTGCCAGGGCAGGCACCGCCGCGCAGCTCACCTGGCGAAGGGGTCGCGCAGCATGATCGTGTCGTCGCGGTCCGGGCGGGTGGACAGCAGCACCACCGGCGCCTCCACCAGCTCCTCGACCCGACGGACAGGCTTCACCGCCTCGGCCGGGGGTTCGGCATAGCTACGGGCGCCGGCGGTGGAGCCCCTCCACCCCGCCGACCTTCACGCCCTGGCGGACCATGAAGGCCGATCGAGGCCGCGTTCCCGCGGTCCCCGATCGCCGCCACCATCAGCCGGCAACCGCGCGCCGTGCAGCCTCGATCAGCGCCGCCAAGGCTCCCCGGGGCCGGGTTTACTGTGGCTGGATATTCGCCGCCTTCACCAGCGTCTCGTAGCGGGCGCTTTCCTCCCGCAGGAAGGTGTTGAGGGCATCGCCCGTCAGGGTGCTGGGCGTCTGGCCGATGTCGCGGATGCGGCGCTGCAATTCGGGCGTCGCCATCGCGGCCGCTGCGGCGGCGGAGACGCGGGCGACGAAGGCGGGATCGGTGCGGGCGGGCGCGAAGACCGCCTGCCACACCTCCATCGACATGCCCGCGGTCTGCGGCTGTTCGGCGAAGGTCGGCATATCCGGCAGGAAGGGGTGCCTCGTCGGAGAGGAGACGCCCCAGGCCCTCACCTTGTCGTCCCGCACCATGGGCGCGCTGCTGGTCAGCGTGCTGACGGCGAGGTCGAGCTGGCCGCTCATCACATCCGTCAGCATCTGCGCGCCCATGCGGTAGGGCACGTGCTCCATCTTGAGGCCCGCCCGCTGCACGAGCAGTTCGCCGAAGAGAGGCAGCGAGGTGCCGGTGCCGGAACTGCCGAAGCTGAAGGGCGCGGGGCGGGAGGCGCTGTCCGCGATCAGCTGCGCGAAGCTCGCCGGCAGGTTCGGCCGCCCGATGAGCAGCAGGGGCAGCGTCGCGATCATGTGGATCGGCGCGAAGTCGCGCAGCCCGTCATAGCGGGTGGTGGAGGGTGTCACGAGCTGCGCGACGTTGATCGTGCTCTCGACGCCGATCAGCAGCGTGGTGCCATCCGGCATGGCGCGGGCGGCGCGTTCGGTGGCGATGGTGCCGCCGGCGCCCGTCACGTTCTCCACCACCACCTGGCGTTCCAGCCGGCTGCCCAGCTCCGGCGCGATGAGGCGCGCGATCTGGTCCACATTGGTGCCCGGGCCGAAGGGGCAGATCAGCGTGATGGTGCGGGACTGTGCCCGCGCCGTGAGCGGGGCTGCGAGGATCGCGGGCAGCGCCAGGGCGGCGCGGCGGGACAGGCGAGGCATGGGCTGGGCTCCGATTCAGCGTCGGCACGCTAGCATGCAAGAAGTGGGCAAGTGGACCGGCTTGCGGGGGCGGGCCGGCGGGATTAAGCGTGGCGGCGGGCCACGCCCCCCCACCGGGGCGCATTCGCTTCTGGAAGGGAGCCACCGCCATGAGCACCAAGCCGGACATCCGTCCGTCGAACCCCCGATTCTCGTCTGGTCCCTGTGCCAAGCGCCCCGGCTGGTCGCTGGCCGCGCTGGATGGCGCGCTGCTCGGCCGCAGCCACCGCGCCAAGGACCCCAAGGCGAAGCTCGCCGAGACCATCGAGCTGTCCAAATCCGTGCTCGGCATGCCGAAGGACTGGCGGCTCGGCATCGTGCCGGCCTCCGACACCGGTGCCGTCGAGATGGCGCTGTGGTCGCTGCTCGGCCCGAAGGGCGTCGACATCCTGGCCTGGGAGAGCTTCTCCAAGGACTGGGCGACGGATGTCACCAAGCAGCTGAAGCTGTCCGATGTGCGGGTGATCTCGGCGGGCTATGGCCAGCTGCCGGACCTCGGCCAGGTGGACAAGGCGCGCGACCTCGTCTTCGTCTGGAACGGCACGACCAGCGGCGTGCGGCTGCCCAACGCCGACTTCATCGCCGATGACCGAGAGGGGCTCGCGATCTGCGACGCAACCAGCGCCGCCTTCGCCATGGACCTGCCCTGGTCCAAGCTGGATGTCGTGACCTGGTCCTGGCAGAAGGTGCTGGGCGGCGAGGCCGCGCATGGGATGCTGGCGCTGTCGCCCCGCGCCGTGGCGCGGCTTGAATCCTACAAGCCCGCCTGGCCGATGCCGAAGATCTTCCGCATGACCAAGGACGGGAAGCTCAACGAGGGCATCTTCAAGGGCGAGACGATCAACACGCCCTCCATGCTCTGCGTGGAGGATGCGCTGGACGGGCTGCGCTGGGCGCAGTCCGTGGGCTCGCTGAAGGGGCTGGTCGCGCGGTCGGAGGCAAACCTGGCCGCCATCGCGGGCTGGGTGGCCGACAGCGACTGGGCCGCCTTCCTGGCGGATGAGCCGGCGACGCGGTCCTGCACCTCCATCTGCCTGAAGATCGTGGCGCCGTGGTTCACGGCCCTCGACGCGGAAGGCCAGGCGGCGGCGGCGAAGAAGCTGTCCTCGATCCTGGAGAAGGAAGGTGTGGCGCTCGACGCGGCGAACTACCGCGATGCGCCGCCCGGGCTCCGCATCTGGGGCGGTGCGACGGTCGAGACCAGCGACATCACGGCGCTGCTGCCCTGGCTCGACTGGGCCTTCGCGCAGGTCGCCGCCGAGCACGACAAGGCGGCCGCGTGATGTCGGCGCCGAAGGTCCTGATCAGCGACAAGCTCTCGCCCGCCTCGATCGCCATCTTCAAGGCGCGGGGCATCGAGGTCGATTTCAAGCCCGGCCTGAAGCCCGCGGAACTGCGGGAGATCATCGGGCAATATGACGGGCTCGCGGTCCGCAGCGCGACCAAGGTGACACGGGAAGTGCTGGACGCCGCGCCGCGCCTCAAGGTCGTGGGCCGCGCGGGCATCGGCGTGGACAATGTCGATGTGTCGAGCGCGACCGCGCGCGGCGTCGTCGTGATGAACACGCCCTATGGCAACGCCATCACGACGGCGGAGCACGCGATTGCGATGATGTTCGCCCTCGCGCGCCAGATTCCCGAGGCGAGCACGAGCACCAAGGCCGGGAAGTGGGAGAAGAACCGCTTCATGGGCGTGGAGCTGACGGGCAAGACGCTCGGGCTGATCGGCGCCGGCAATATCGGCTCCATCGTCGCCAGCCGCGCCAACGGGTTGCAGATGAAGGTCATCGCCTTCGATCCCTTCCTCAGCGAGAAGCGCGCGCTGGAGATCGGGGTGGAGAAGGTGGACCTCGATGCGCTGGTCGCGCGCGCGGACATCGTGACGATCCACGCGCCCTATACCGAGCAGACGAAGAACATCCTGTCCCGCGAACGCATCTTCGCGCTGAAGAAGGGCGCGCGGATCATCAATTGCGCCCGCGGCGGGCTGCTGGACGAGGCGGCGCTGTATGACGCGCTGAAGGAAGGGCACCTGGCCGGCGCCGCGCTCGACGTCTTCGAGACGGAGCCGGCGACCGACAGCCCGCTCTTCACGCTGGAGAACGTCGTCTGCACGCCGCATCTCGGCGCCGCGACGGCGGAGGCGCAGGAGAATGTGGCGCTGCAGGTCGCGGAGCAGATGAGCGACTTCCTGCTCTCTGGCGCCGTCTCCAACGCCATCAACATGCCGAGCGTCACCGCGGAGGAAGCCCCGCGGCTGCGCCCCTACATGGAACTCGCGCGGCAGCTCGGCGCGCTGGCCGGGCAGCTCACCGCCAATGTCGGCGATGAGGTGAAGGCCATCCGCGTGGAATACGAAGGCGCGGCTGCGGAGCTGAACCAGAAGCCGCTGACGGCGGCCGCCCTCGCCGGCGTTCTCGCGCCGATGATGGGCGCGGTGAACATGGTGAACGCGCCGGCGCTGGCGAAGGAGCGCGGAATCGAGGTCGCGGAGACGGTGCTGGAGCGCAGCGGCGACTACGCGACGCTGCTGCGCGTCACGTTGGTGACGGAGGCCTGGACCCGCAGCGTTGCGGGCACGCTGGTCGGCACCGGCAAGCCGCGCCTTGTCGAGGTGAAGGGCATCGCGGTCGAGGCCGATTTCGCACCCCACATGCTCTACGTCACGAACGAGGACCGGCCCGGCTTCATCGGCCGCTTCGGCACCACGCTGGCGGAGGCGGGGATCAACATCGCGACCTTCCACCTCGGCCGCGACAAGCCGGGCGGGGATGCGATCTGCCTGGTCGGGCTCGATGGGCCGCTGCCGGAGGCGGTGCTGGCCACGGTGCGCGGCCTGCCGCTGGTGGTGCGCGCGGTGCCGCTGGCCTTCTGAATGGCGCGCCCGCCGCCCCGTGGGGCGGCGGGCGATGCCGCTACTTCGACGCGCTGTTCAGCGCCTCGCCCAGTTCCTTGATGCGCTCGGCCTTGGCGCCCTCGGCGCGGCCGGCCATGGTCACCGTCTCCTCGCCCAGCTTGGCGACCAGCTTCTTGACGGCGTCGCCATCGATGTCGTCGGAGGTGATGAGCTTCTTCAGGCGCTCCAGGTCACGCACGATGCCCTTGGCGCCGGGCGTCTCGACCTTGCCGAGCGTCTCCTCCCAGCCCTCGATGTTCTTGACGGCGGCGTTGATGGTGAAGCCCTTCACGCCCTCGGCGACGTGGCGGATGGTGGCGGCGAATTGCGGCATGTCGATTGGCTCCCTCGCGACGCTGGCTGCGTCGCTGGCGGGAAAGCGCCGATCGCGGGGCGCGGTTTCGACATGAAATTTCGGCGTTGCGGGGCTTGCGGAATCCCGTTGCGGCCCTGCCTCAGCCGCGGCGTCCGAGCCCATCGCGGCGCCGCACTTCCTGCCAGGCGGCGCCTGCGGCTTCCGCGACGCGGGGCAGATAGGGCAGGCGGCTGAGCCGGGCCAACGTCGCGGCCGGGCCGGCGGGATAGGCGGGGGAGGAGAGCGCCGCTTCCGCCCGCGCGGGGCTGCCGGCATCGAGCGCCGCGGCGGCATCGCGCAGCGTGTCGATGACGAGGTCGGGCGACGCATCCGGCGCGATGCCGAGGGCACGGCGGAACTCATCCCGCCCCAGCCTGGTGGCGTGCTGCACGCTGCCTGGTGCGTCATGGCTGAACAACGGATTGCGCCCGAAGCCCTGGGCCAGGATCTCCATCTGCACGGCGGCGCGGGCGGCGCGGGCGGGCTGGCCAGCCAGCAGCGCGGTATCGCCCAGCATGAAGGGCGCATGCAGCGCGGCACCCCGGACCGGATCGCCGAAGCCGCCGAGATGCTCGGCAGCAGGGTCCGCGCAGGCGCCGAGGGCAAGCAGGGCGAGCAGCGGCAGGCGCGTCAGGGCCTTCATGGCGGGGTCTCCGTCTGATGGTGCCAGAGTGCCGATGCCGCCGCGCGGCGCCAAGCGGGAATCGGGTCACGCTTCGTCACTGGAACGCGCGCGCCCGGCCGCCGTAAGCCTTTCCGGAACCGCCGGAACGATCCCGTCATGCGCCTCCTTCTGCCTCGTCGCATCCTGCTGGCCGCGCCCGCGCTGCTGACGCTGCCCGCCGCCGCGCAGCCGGTGCGGACCCCGGCCCAGATGGAGGGCCCCTACTACCCCCGCGCCATCCCGGCCGATGCGGATTCCGACCTTCTGCGGGTCGCCGGGCAGTCCGCGCCGGCCCGGGGCGTGCCGATGCTGCTGGAAGGCGTGGTCCGCGCGCCGGATGGCTCCGCCCTGCCGGGCGCGCGGGTGGAGATCTGGCAGGCGGACGACCAGGGCATCTACCTGCATCCCCGCGACCCGCGCCTGGCGCAGCGCGATGCCGGCTTCCAGGGCTATGGCCGCGCCGTGGCGGATGGCGCCGGGCGCTACGCCTTCCGCACCATCCGCCCTGGCCTCTATCCCGGCCGCACGCGGCACATCCACCTGCGGGCGGCGCGGCCGGGGGCGGAGCTGACCACGCAGGTCTATTTCCCGGACGAGGCCCGGAACGAGTCCGACATGCTGCTGCGGCGCCTGGCGCCGGACCAGCGGGCGCTGCTGACGGCGCGGGTCACGCCCGGCGATGGCGGGCTGCGCGCGGCCTTCGACATCTTCCTCGCCTAGGCCCGGGGGCGGGCATGCGCGGGGCAGGGGTTGCGGCGGGGCGCCCCCCCTGCCACACACGCGCCGCCTGACGACACCCCTGAAGCATGACCGACGACCCGCCCAACCCTGCCCTTCTGCCCGCCGGCCTGTCCGACGTGCTGCCGCCCGAGGCGGAGCGCGAGGCGATGCTCGTCGAGGTGCTGGCGGAGGTCTTCGCGCGGCACGGCTATGAACGGGTGAAGCCGCCGCTGCTGGAATTCGAGGACAGCCTGCTCGCGGGCTCCGGCGCCGCCGTGGCGGACCAGACCTTCCGGCTGATGGACCCGGTCAGCCACCGGATGATGGGGCTGCGGGCGGACACGACGCCGCAAGTGGCCCGCATCGCGGCGACGCGCCTGGCCCGCGTGCCTCGGCCGCTGCGGCTTTCCTATGCCGGGCAGGTGCTGCGGGTGCATGGCACGCAGCTCGCGCCGGCCCGCCAGCTTCCCCAATCCGGCATCGAGCTGATCGGCGCCGACAGCGCCGAGGCCGATGCGGAGGTGGCGGCGGTGGCGGCGGAGGCGCTGGCGGCGGTCGGCATCACCGGGGCCTCGCTGGACATCACCCTGCCGCGCCTCGCCCCCGCGCTGCTGGACGACGCCGGGGTGGAGGGCGAGGACCGGCGCCGCCTGGCCCGCGCGCTGGACCGCAAGGACATGGCCGCCGTGACGGCGCGGGCGGAAGCCGGCGGCGGCGCCGCGCTTCTGCTGCCGGCGCTGATGGCGGCGGCCGGCCCGGTGGATGGCGCGCTGGCGGCGCTTTCGGCGGCCGACCTGCCCCCCGCGGCGCGGGCCATCGCGGACAATGCGGCGGCGATCGTCGTGGCGCTCCGCGCCCGGGCGCCGGGTCTGCGCATCACGCTCGATCCCGTCGAGTTCCGGGGCTTCCGCTACCACACCGGCGTCGCCTTCACGATCTTCGGCGAGGGCCTGACCGGCGAGCTGGCGCGGGGCGGCCGCTATCTGTCCGGGGAGGAGCCGGCGACCGGCATGACGCTCTACCCCGATGCCATGCTGCGCGCGGTGGCGCCGGCGGAGCCTCGGCGGCGCGTCTTCATCCCCGCAGGATCCGACGGCGCGAAGGCGGCGGCGCTGCGGGCGCGGGGCTATGCCACGGTGGCGCAGCTTTCGGCCGGCGATACGCCGAGCAGCCTGCGCTGCACCCATGTCCTGAACGAAGCGGGCGACGCGGTTCCCGCCTGACGGTTTCTTCTCACCACGCAGCGGCCAGCGGGCCGCCCAGGGAGACAGCGCGATGGCGAATGTTGCCGTGATCGGCGCCCAGTGGGGCGACGAGGGCAAGGGGAAGGTGGTGGACTGGCTCGCCAGCCGGGCCGACATCGTCGTGCGCTTCCAGGGCGGCCACAATGCGGGCCATACGCTCGTCGTGGGCGACAACGTCTACAAGCTGTCGCTGCTGCCCTCCGGCGTCGTGCGCGGCAAGCTCGGCATCATCGGCAATGGCGTGGTGCTGGACCCCGAGCACCTGCTGATGGAGGTCGCCAAGGTCAACGGGCAGGGGCTGGATGTCGGCCCGCACAACCTCCGCATCGCGGAGAACGTGCCCCTGATCCTGCCGCTGCACCCCGCCATCGACAAGGCGCGGGAAGTGGCGCGCGGGGCGAATGCCATCGGCACCACCGGCCGCGGCATCGGCCCGGCCTATGAGGACAAGGTGGCGCGCCGCGCCATCCGCCTGAGCGACCTGGCGGAGCCCGCCGTGCTGTCGCACAAGCTCGATGAGCTGCTGCTGCACCACAACACGCTGCTGAAGGGCCTTGGCGCCGCGACCTTCGAGAAGCAGGCGCTGCTCGACCGGCTGCTGGAACTGGCGCCGCAGCTGCTGCCCTATGCGGCGCCGGTCTGGTCGCTGCTGGAGGATGCCCATCACGAGGGCAAGCGCGTGCTGTTCGAAGGCGCGCAGGCCGTGATGCTGGATGTGGACCACGGCACCTATCCCTTCGTCACCTCCTCCAACACCGTTGCCGGCAATGCGGCGGCGGGGGCGGGAATCGGGCCGAAGCAGATCGGCTATGTGCTCGGCATCGCCAAGGCCTACACCACGCGCGTCGGTGCCGGGCCCTTCCCGACGGAGCTGCATGACGCCACCGGCAAGCTGCTGGGCGAGCGGGGGCGGGAATTCGGCACCGTGACGGGCCGGCCGCGCCGTTGCGGCTGGTTCGATGCCTGCATGGTCCGCCAGGCCGTGAAGGTCGGCGGCGTGGAGGGCCTGGTGCTCACCAAGCTCGACGTGCTCGACGGGCTGCCGGAGCTGCGGATCTGCACGGGCTACCGGATCGATGGGGAGGTGGTGCGGCGCCTGCCGGCCTCCATCGCCGCGCAGGAACGCGCCGAGCCGGTGTGGGAAGTGATGGCGGGCTGGTCGGGCAGCACCGCCGGCGCCCGCAGCTATGCCGAGCTGCCGGCCGAGGCGGTGAAGTATGTCCGCCGGATCGAGGAGCTGGTGGAGGCGCCGGTGGTGCTGCTCTCCACCAGCCCGGACCGCGACGACACCATCATGCTGCGCGACCCCTTCGCGGGCTGAGCGGCGCGGCGGTGCCTGCCCTGGCAGGGGCAGGCACCGACCAGACCGGTTTCAGCGTCCCCAGCGACGCCGAGACCGGTCCAGGCATCTGTTTTGGCGCATTTTCCGAGTCGTCGGGCGATGCCGCCCGACTTGAAAATACTCTGGCCGATCCACGATTGCTCCATCCAGACATCCGGGTGTCGGGCAAGCCGGCTGCCGTCACCATCCCGTCCTGGTGACGCGCCCGGACCGCCGAGACGACGATCCGCGCCGGCGCCGCGGCCAGCGCACGCAGTGCCGCCCCCGCGACAAGGGGCTTCCCCGACATCCTGTCCGCCCAAGCCGGATCGGAAGCCCGGCTGCGTGATCCGCCGCCCTCACCGCCGCGCGATGCAGGGCCCGACGGGCTTGCAAGCACGGGCGGGGCGCGCCAATCGACAGGGAGTGGGGAAACGAGGGGGCCGCATGATCGGCGTGGATTGGGGCACCAGCAGCCTGCGGGCCTATCGCATCGGGCCGGGCGGCGCGGTGACCGACCGGCTGGACCGCCCGGGCGGCATCATGACGGTGGAGGGCGGCCGCTTCGCGGAGGCGCTGCGCGACGCCATCGGCCCCTGGATCGCCGCGGGCGAGACCCGCGTCCTGCTCTGCGGCATGATCGGCAGCCGCCAGGGCTGGGTGGAGGCGCCCTACCTCCCCTGCCCCGCCGGCCCGGCCGAGATCGCCGGCGCCACCATCCCCGTGCCCTTTCCCGATGCGGAGACGCGCCTCGTCCCCGGCCTGACCAGCATGGACGAGGCCGGCGTCCCCGACGTGATGCGGGGCGAGGAGACGAAGCTCGTCGCCCTCGCCCGCCTCCTCGGCGACGCGCCCGCGCTGGCCTGCCTGCCCGGCACCCATTCCAAATGGGCGCGGCTCGAAGGCGGCCGCGTCACCGGCTTCTCGACGCAGATGACGGGGGAGGCCTTCGCGGCGCTGTCGCAGCACACCATCCTGGCCCGCACGGCGGAGGAAGGGCCGGACCAGCCGGCGGCCTTCGCCCGCGGCCTGGCCCGCGCGCGCCAGCCCGGCGGGCTGCTGCACCACCTCTTCGGCACGCGCACGCTCCACCTGATGGACCAGCTCCCGGCCACCGAGACCCGGTCCTACCTCTCCGGCCTGCTGATCGGGCATGAGGTCGCGGCGGCTTCGCGCGGTGCGGCGCAGGTGCAGCTGGTCGGCGCCGCCGGCCTCGCCGCGCTCTACGCCACCGCGCTGCGGGAGGCGGGGATCGGCGTGACCACCCATGACCCGGACCTGGTCGCGGCCGGGCTGCACCATATCGGCGGGAGTCTCGGATGGGCCTGAACCTGAAGGACTGGCTGGCGCGCTGCCCGCTCGTCGCGATCCTGCGCGGCATCAAGCCGGAGGAGGCGGAGGCGATCGGCGATGCGCTGCTCGCCGCCGACATCCCCGTGCTGGAAGTGCCGCTGAACAGCCCCGATCCGATCGAGAGCATCCGCCGCCTGGCGAAGCGATTCGGCGACCGCGCGCTGGTCGGCGCCGGCACCGTCACCAACCCCGGCGATTGCGCCCGCATCGCGGCGGCGGGCGGGCGCCTCATCGTCACGCCGCACGCCGACCCCGCCGTGGTGCGCGCCGCCAAGGCGCAGCAGATGATCTGCGTCCCCGGCTTCTTCACGCCGGGCGAGGCCTTCTCCCTGCTCGCCGCCGGTGCCGATGGCCTCAAGCTCTTTCCCGCCGAAGCCGCCTCCCCCGCCGTGCTGAAGGCCATGCTCGCGGTGCTGCCCAAGGGCACGCCCGTGCTGCCCGTGGGCGGCATGGACACCACCACCATCCCGGCCTGGCGCGCGGCCGGCGCCGCGGGCTTCGGCATCGGCAGCGCCATCTACAAGCCGGGCGACGATGCCGCGGCGGTGGCAGCCAAGGCGGCCGCGCTGCGCGCCGCCTGACCGTTATGGTCGATACAAATCCCTGGCTTGCCCGGACGGGCGAGCGCGGGCATTGATTGCGCAGCCGGCGGCCTCCGCCGCGTCCAAGCAATGAAAACTCAAGGGGAGCTTCCAGGATGCTGATCCAACGCCGCCACCTCGCGGCCCTCGGCGCCGCCGCCTTCGCCTCGCCGGCGCTGGTGCGCCCCGCCTCGGCGCAGGAACTGACGCTGCGGCTGCACCACTTCCTGCCCGCCGTCTCCAACGTCCATCGCCACTTCCTCGCCCCCTGGGCGCAGAAGGTGCAGGCGGAGAGCCAGGGCAGGCTCCGCATCCAGATCTTCCCCTCCATGCAGCTCGGCGGCGCGCCGCCCCAGCTCTTCGACCAGGCCCGCGACGGCGTGGTGGACATCGTCTGGACGCTGCCCGGCAACACGCCCGGCCGCTTCCCGCGCATCGAGGTCTTCGAACTGCCCTTCGTCGGCAGCCCCAGGGCCGTGCCCAACGCCAAGGCCACCTGGGAATTCTACCAGACTCACCTCCGCGACGAGTTCCGGGAGGTGCACCCCATCACCGTCTGGACGCATGATGGCGGCGTCATCCACGCCAACAAGCCCGTCAACCGGCTGGAGGACATGCGCGGCCTGAAGCTGCGCTTCCCGACCCGCCAGGCCGGCGAGGCGCTGCGCGCCCTCGGCGCCGCCCCCATCGGCATGCCCGTGCCGCAGGTGCCGGAGGCCGTCAGCCAGGGCGTGATCGACGGCGCCGTGGTGCCGTGGGAGGTCGTGCCCTCCATCCGCCTCGCCGAGCTCGTGCGCAACCACACGGAGATCGTGGGCGCGCCGACGCTCTACGCCGCCTCCTTCATCCTCGCCATGAACAAGGCGAAGTATGAGGCGATGCCGGCGGAGCTGCGCACGGTGCTCGACGCCAATTCCGGCATGGTCGCCGCCGAGATGGCCGGGAAGGTCTGGGACGAGCAGGGCCCGGTGGTGCGCGAACAGGTCTCCCGCCGCCGCGACAACCGCATCGTCCAGCTCTCCGCCGCCGAGAAGGAGCGCTGGATGGTCGCCTGCCGCCCGGTGGTCGATGCCTGGCTCAACGCGTCGCGCGAACGCGGCTTCGACGGCGCCGGCCTGCTGGCCGATGCCCGCGGCCTGATCGCCAAGCACGGCGGCTGATGCCGCGCGGACAGGGCCGGCCCCAACCAACCGCAGGAGCCGGCCTTGTCCGAGCCTGATGTCCCTCCCCCGGCGCCGACCGCCGGCCCGGTCGCCCTGCTGGCGCGCACGCTCGCCTTCCTCGGCGGCGTCTCGCTGCTCATCGGCGCCTGCATCACCACGACCAGCGTGGTGATGCGCTGGACCACGAGCCAGCCCATCCGCGGCGACTTCGAGATGGTGCCGATCGCGACGGGCATCGGCGTCTTCGGCTTCCTCGCCTATGGCACGCTGATGCGCGCCAACATCCTGGTGGACACCTTCACCACCTGGCTGCCGAAGCGCGTGACCGATGTGATGGACGGCTTCTGGACCCTGGTCTGGGCCGCGCTGACGCTGTGGCTGGCGGAGCGGATGATGGTGGGCTCGCTCGACACGCTCGCCTCCGGCACCCGCACCATCGGCCTGCTGGCGCTGCCCTATTGGTGGGCCATCGGCATCGGCGCGCTCTGCTTCGCGGCCACCGGCATCGCCGCGCTGTGGTGGGTGCCCCGGCACCTGCGGGGTCGCGGCTGATGGCGCCGGAATTCGTCCTGGCCGCGACGGGCTTCGCGGTGCTGCTCGGCCTGATCGCGATCCGCGCGCCGGTCGGGCTCTCGATGCTCATCGTCGGCATCGGCGGCTATGTCCACATCCTCGACTGGACCGCGCTCGGCAACTACCTCAAGACCACGCCCTACCACCTCTTCGCCAACTACACCCTCTCCGTCATCCCGCTCTTCATCCTGATGGGCGCGCTGGCGGAACGGGGCGGCCTGGCGCGGGACCTCTTCGCCGCCGCCAATGCGCTGATCGGCCGCAAGCCCGGCGGCATGGCGATGGCGGTGATCGGCGCCTGCGCCTGCTTCGGCGCGGTCTGCGGCAGCAGCGTCGCCACCACCGCCACCTTCGGCCGCGCCGCGCTGCCCGAACTCCGCCGCTTCGGCTACCCCGCTGGCTTCTCGGCCGGCACCGTGGCTGTCGGCGGCACGCTCGGCATCCTGATCCCGCCCAGCGTCATCCTGGTGGTCTATGCCATCAGCACCGAGCAGAACATCGCCAAGCTCTTCATGGCCGCGCTCATCCCCGGCCTGCTGGCGACGATCTTCTACCTCATCGCCATCGCGATCCTGGTGCGGGTGAAGCCGGAATACGGCCCGCGTGGCGAGGCGCCGAGTGCCGCGGAGCGGCGTGACGCCTTCCTCAACGTCATCCCCGTGCTGCTCATCGCCGTGGTCGTGGTCGGCGGCATCTATGGCGGCGTCTTCACGCCGACGGAAAGCGCCGCCGTCGGCTGTATCGCCACGCTCGCCGTCGGCGTGCTGCGCGGCACGCTGAAGCCCCGCCAGGTGAAGGAAGCGCTCTTCGCCACGGCCGAGACGACGGCGATGATCTTCGCCATCCTGCTCGGCGCGGAGGTCTTCAACACCTTCCTCGCGCTGTCCCAGGCGCCGGACCTGCTGGCCATGTGGATCACGGAGCAGGATTTTCCGCCCTATGGCGTCCTCGTCATCCTGCTCGTCGCCTACATCATCCTGGGCGCGGTGATGGATGAGCTGGCGATGATCCTGCTGACCCTGCCGGTCTTCTTCCCCGTCGTCACCGCCCTCGATTTCGGCCTGACGACGGAGGAGACGGCGATCTGGTTCGGCATCCTCGTGCTGGTCGTGGTCGGCATCGGGCTGACCGCGCCACCCATCGGCCTCAACGTCTTCGTCGTCTCGGGCCTCGCGAAGGACGTGCCGATCACGCAGATCTACAAGGGCGTCATGCCCTTCCTGGCCATGGACATCCTGCGCCTGGTGCTCTGCGTGCTGTTCCCGGCGCTCAGCCTCTGGCTGGTCGATGTGCTGACCTGAGGGTCAGCGCGGCGGCGGGACCTCCGTCTCGCCCCCCGCCTGCTTCCAGGCGGTGATGCCGCCGCCGAGATGCGCGACGCTGTCCAGCCCCATCTCCTGCGCCGTCTTCGCGGCCAGCGCGGACCGCCACCCGCTGGCGCAGTAGAAGACGAAGCGCTTCGGCTCCTGGAACACCGGCTTGGCATAGGGGCTGTCGGGGTCGATCCAGAATTCCAGCATGCCGCGGGGGCAGTGGAAGGCGCCGGGGATGCGGCCCTCGCGCTGGATCTCCCGGGGATCGCGCAGATCCACGAAGACGACGCCGGGATCATTCCGCAGCGCCAGCGCCTGGTCGGCCGGCACCGTCTCGATCACCGCGTCGGCTTCCGCCAGCAAATCCCTGTAGCCCTTGCGCATCGCCCGCTCCCTCGTCGCGCGCAGGATAGGGCGATGCGGCGGCGACGGGCTAGGTGCGCTCGGGATGCACCGCCGGGCCGGGGGGCGCGGCGCCGGGGTCGTGCGGCGTCTCGGCCGGGCGCTGCGGCGGCTCATGCACCGCCGGGCCGACGGGCGCGGGGCCGGGGTCGGGCTTCCGCGCAGGCTCCGTGCTGGTATTGGCGCCGCTGCCGCGTTCGGTATGCGATTCCATCGGTCGATCCCTTCCGTTCCGGTCCCGCCGCAACGCGCGGCAACCGCGCGGGTTCGCCCCGGTATCGGTTTCCCGCCGGGGCCCCGGCATCGGTTCCCGCCGGGGCCCCTGGCCTCTGTTGACGCCGCGGCCCCGTGGCGGCACCAACGCGCGACATACGGAGGGATCCCGACCATGGCCGACGCCTTCATCTGCGACGCCGCCCGCACCGCCATCGGCCGCTATGCCGGCTCCCTGAAGGATGTCCGGCCGGACGACCTCGGCGCCGTGCCGCTGAAGGCGCTGATGGCGCGCAACGCCGGCGTGGACTGGGCCGCGGTGGATGACGTGATCTTCGGCTGCGCCAACCAGGCGGGCGAGGACAACCGCAACGTCGCCCGCATGTCCCTGCTGCTCGCCGGCCTGCCGGACACGCTGCCCGGCGCCACCATCAACCGCCTCTGCGGCTCCGGCATGGATGCCGTCGGCGTCGCCGCCCGCGCCATCAAGGCCGGCGAGGCCGAGCTCATGCTGGCCGGCGGCGTGGAGAGCATGACGCGCGCCCCCTTCGTGCAGGGCAAGTCCACCGAGGCCTTCGGGCGTGCCGCCGAGATCTACGACACCACCATCGGCTGGCGCTTCGTGAACCCGAAGATGAAGGCGGCCTTCGGCATCGATTCCATGCCGGAGACGGCCGAGAACGTCGCGCAGGATTTTCGCGTGAACCGCGCTGACCAGGACGCCTTCGCCTTCCGTTCCCAGCAACGGGCAGGCCGCGCCATGGCCAGCGGCCGCTTCGCGGAGGAGATCGTCCCGGTCTCCATCCCGCAGCGGAAGGGCAACCCCATCGTGGTGGACAAGGACGAGCATCCCCGCCCCGACACGACGATGGAGGCGCTGGCCAAGCTCGGCACGCCCTTCCGCAAGGAAGGCGGCAGCGTCACCGCGGGCAATGCCTCGGGCGTCAATGACGGCGCCTGCGCCATCATCCTCGCGAACGAGGCGATGGCCGCGAAATCCGGCCTGACGCCGCGCGCCCGCGTCGTCGCGACCGCGACCGCTGGCGTCGCGCCGCGCATCATGGGCTTCGGCCCCGCGCCGGCGGTGAAGAAGGTGCTGGCCAAGGCAGGGCTTTCGCTTTCCGACATTGCCGTGATCGAATTGAACGAAGCCTTCGCCGCGCAGGCGCTCGCCGTCACGCGCGACCTCGGCCTGCCGGATGATGCCGAATTCGTGAACCCCAACGGTGGTGCGATCGCGCTCGGCCACCCGCTGGGGATGAGTGGCGCGCGCCTGGTGCAGACGGCGGTTGCCGAACTGCATCATCGCCAGCAGCGCTATGCCCTCGTGACGATGTGCATCGGCGTCGGCCAGGGAATCGCGATGGTGCTGGAGCGCGTCTGACACGGACGAATTCGGAACGCGTCTGGAACCAGTTCCCAGATCACTCCCGCGCTGCGCGATGAAGTGATACGCATCGTCGCGGGCAGGGGTGGGGATCGAGGATGTTTCTGCAACTCGGGGACATCGTGGTGCATGCGGTGGTGGAGGGTCCGGCGGAAGCGCCGCCCCTCCTGATGCTGCATTCCATCGGCACCTCGCTGCACGTCTTCGACCCGCAGGCTGCGTCGCTGTCGCGCCACTACCGCGTCATCCGCATGGACATGCGGGGCCACGGCATGTCCGGCGTCACCGATGGCGACTACTCCATGGCGCTGCATGCGCGGGACGCGATCGCGCTGCTCGATTCGCTCGGCATCGCCAAGGCTCATGTGCTGGGCCTTTCCATCGGCGGGCGCATCGCGATGGAACTGGCGGTGCTGGCGCCGGATCGCGTCGCGTCGCTGATCCTGATGGACACCGCGCTGGAATTCCCGCCGCCCCAGGCCTGGCAGGACCGCATCGACGCGGTGCTGGAGATCGGCACCCAGGCGCTGGTGGAAGTGGTGATGCCGCGCTGGGTGGTGGATCCCTCCCTCGCCTCCTCCCAGGGCCTGCGCCAGATGCTGCTGCGCACGGACCGCCGCGGCTATGCGGGCTCCGCCGCCGCGCTGCGCGATGCCCGCGCGGTCGATGTCGCGGGGAAGATCACCTGCCCCACCACGGTCGCCGTCGGCACCATGGACATCGCGACCCCGCCCGAGATGTCCCGCGCCATCCAGGACGCCATCCCCGGCAGCCGCTATGTCGAGATTCCGGAAGGCGGGCACATCCCGACCTTCGAACGCGCGGCCGACACCACCGCCGTCATCACCGGCCACTTCGCCGCCTTCGCCCCCGCGCCGGGCTACGATGCCGGCATGGGCATCCGCAAATCGGTCCTCGGGGAGGCGCATGTCGCGCGCGCTTCCGCCAACATCACGCCCCTCGATGCCGCCTTCCAGGAATGGATCACGGCCAATGTCTGGGGCGGCGTCTGGACCCGCCCCGGCCTGCCCCGCCACACCCGCAGCCTGCTCTGCCTCGGCATGATGGCGGCGCTCGGCCGGCATGAGGAGTTCGAACTCCATGTGCGCGCCACCCGCAACACCGGCGTGACGCCGGAGGAGATCGGGGAGGTGCTGCTGCAGGTCGGCGCCTATGCCGGGGTGCCAACGGCCAATTCCGCGTTTAAGATCGCGAAGAACGTCCTGAAGGAAGGGTGATCGCCGATGAGCGACCCAATCCCCTATCGTCGCCCCGACCCGGCGACCCAGCCGCCCTACGACGCGCCGTCCTATGGCAGCACGCATAAGCGCCACCCGAAGCAGGCCCTGCTGCGCGTCCCGCACACGCTGACCGAGACCAGCGCGCCGCGTTTCGACCAGCGCTTCTACGCGACCCAGGCGGATATGAGCCAGGTGGGCGGCCGCGGTGCGCTTGGCGAGCGCATCATCGTCGCCGGCCGCGTGACGGATGAGGATGGCCGCCCCTGCGCCAACACCATGGTGGAGGTCTGGCAGGCCAATGCGTCGGGCCGCTACCACCATCCGCGCGACCAGCACGACGCGCCGCTCGACCCCAACTTCGAAGGCCGCGCCCGCATCTTCACGGATGCCGAGGGCCGCTATTCCTTCACCAGCATCAAGCCGGGCGCCTATCCCTGGCGGAACCACTGGAACGCCTGGCGGCCCATCCACATCCATTTCGGCCTGCACGGCGCGGGCTGGGCGCAGCGCATGATCACCCAGATGTACTTCCCGGGCGATCCGCTGCTGGCGCTCGACCCGATCTTCAACACCACGGCGGACGAGGCCGCGCGCAACCGCCTTGTCTCCACCTTCGACCTCGAGATCACCAAGCCCGAATGGGCGCTCGGCTACCGCTTCGACATCGTGCTGCGCGGCCGCGACGCCACGCCCTTCGAGAATGCCTGAGGGGGACGCGCCATGACACCCGCGACCGCGCACCAGACCGCCGGCCCCTACTGGCACATGATCGATTTCCCGGAATGGGCCGACCTGCTTCGCGCCGATGGCCCGAATGCCGGCGTGGAGGGCGACCGCATCACGCTGACCGGCCGCATCACCGATGGCGATGGCGCGCCCGTCGTCGATGGGCTGGTCGAGATCTGGCAGGCCGGCCCCGACGGCGCCTATGAAGCCGGCTTCCACGGCTTCGGCCGCTGCGCGACCGACAATGACGGCCGCTACCGCTTCACCACGCTGAAGCCCGGCCCCGTCCCCGGCCTCGGCAATGCGACCCAGGCCCCGCACATCACCGTCACGGTCTTCGCCCGCGGCCTGATGAAGCATGTCGTGACCCGCGCCTATTTCGAGGGCGAGGCGCTCAACGCCACCGACCCGGTCCTGACGATGGTGGACGACCCCGCCCGCCGCGCGACGCTGGTCGCGAAGCCCGCCGGCGCCGGCGTCTGGACCCTCGACATCGTCCTGCAGGGCGAAGGCGAGACGGTCTTCCTGGACGTCTGAGGCTCCCTCCCCCGCGCTTGCGGGGGGTTGCGGCACTGCCGCAACGCCGAAGGCTGGTCGGGGTGGGGGTCACGCGCTCCACCCCAAGTTGGAGCACTCCCCATGACCGTCTCCCCCGCCGATGGCCCCGTCTTCGGCGCCGTCTACGGCACCGACGCCATGCGCGCCGCCATGGGGGAACGCGCCTTCCTCCAGCGCATGCTGGACACCGAAGCGGCGCTCGCCCGCGCCCAGGCACGCCTCGGCATGATCCCGGCCGAGGCCGCCGCCGCCATCACCGAAGCCGCGCGCGTCGAGATCATCGACATCCCGGCGCTAGCCGCCGCCACCCGCAACACCGGCTTCCCCGTGGTCGGGCTGGTGAAGCAGCTTTCCGCCGCCGCCGGTCCTGATGCCGGCCGCTGGACCCATTGGGGCACCACGACGCAGGACATCGTGGACACCGCGCTGGTCCTGCAGATGCGCGATGCCTTCGCCCTGATCGCCGCCGACCTCGATCGCCTGATCGCCGCCTTCGCCAGGCTGGCGCAGGCGCATCGCCACACCGTCATGGCCGGCCGCACCCATGCGCAGCAGGCCCTGCCCATCACCTTCGGCTACAAGGCCGCGCTCTGGCTCGACCCGCTGGTGACCATGCGCGAACGCCTGGCCCAGGCCCTGCCCCGCATCCTGAAGCTGCAATTCGGCGGCGCCGTCGGCACCCTCGCCTCGCTCGGCGACAAGGGCCAGGCCTGTGCGGCGGAGCTGGCCCGGGAACTGGACCTGGTGCTGCCCGCCATCCCCTGGCACGTCGCCCGTGACGGCACGGCGGAAGCCGCCTGCTGGCTCGGCATGCTCTGCGGCGTGCTGGCCAAGCCCGCCACCGACGTGATGCTGCTGATGCAGTCGGAGGTGTCGGAAGCCAGCGAGCCCGCCGCCCCCGGCCGCGGCGGATCCTCCACCATGCCGCAGAAGCGCAACCCGATCGCCTGCGAATACGTCATCGCCCAGGCCCGGGCGGCGCAGGCGCTGGTGCCGCAGGTGCTGGGCGCCATGGCGCATGACCATGAACGCGGCGCCGGGCCGATGCAGATCGAGCAGCTGGCCCTCGCCCCCATCTTCCTGCACGCGCACGGCGCCATGGCCCAGGCGCTGCTGATCGCGGAGGGGCTGGTCGTGGACGCCGCCCGCATGCGCCGCAACCTCGATGCCTCCGGCGGGCTGATCGTGGCGGAGGCGGTGATGATGGGCCTCGCCCCCCTGCTTGGCCGGGGCGTGGCGCATGACGTGGTCCACCACGCCTGCGACGTGGCGCTGGCCGAGGGCGCGACCCTGGACGAGACCCTGGCACGCGACCCGCGCGTGACCGCTCATCTGGACCAGGCCGGCATCGCACGGCTGACCGACCCTGCCGGCTACCTCGGCGCCACCCAGGGCTTCATCGACGCGGTGCTGGCCCGCGCCGGTTAGGCCCCCGGCCGCATCGCGCCGGCGATGGTCGCCGCCGCGCAGGCCACGCTGAAGGGCTTGGCGAGGAAGGGCGCATCCGGCAGCGCCCGCCCGGGCTCCGCCGCGCGCAGCCGGCCGGAAGCGTAGATCACCGGCAGGTCGGGCCGCAGCACCCGCGCCGCACGCGCCAGCGCGAAGCCATCGGCGCCCGGCAGGTTGATGTCCGTCAGCAGCAGCGCGACGTCGGGATGGTGGGCCAGCACACGGAGCGCGGTCTCCGCATCCTCGGCCTCCAGCACATCGAACCCCGAATCCGCCAGCCCCTCCACGAGGGTCATGCGGACCAGCGGATCATCCTCGACGAGCAGTACCTGGCGGGCCGGTGCCATGATGTTCCCTTTGCAGGAACCACCCTAGCGCCGCGACGGGTGGATGGTACGGCCGGCAGGCGCCACGACTGCGTGAGCAGACTGGGGCGCGCCGCCCTGTGACGCGAAAGCCGCATGCCCTGCATCCGCCGATGGCGACCCTTAACATCCCATTAACAAGGGACGTTCACGGAGTCGTCCGCGACCAACGCCAGAAGGGCGGTCGGCCCCGGCAGGGGCCGTCGCCCCAGGACCGGGCGCTGGCCGCCTCGGCACGACTCGCCGGCGGAATCCGGCACGCCCCGCGGCATCCGGCTTCGCCCCTTGCCTCCCCGCCGCGCCGCGCCATACACGCAGCCATGGTCCCTCAGAACATCGCCATCGTCGGCGCCGGCCTGGCCGGCATGGCCTGCGCCAAGTCGCTCGAAGCCCATGGCGCGCGCGTGCGCCTCTTCGAGAAGAGCCGCCGCCCCGGCGGCCGCCTGGCCACGCGGCGGGTGGAGGTGGAGGGCGTGACCCACGCCTTCGACCATGGTGCGCAGTACCTGACGGCGCGCGGCGCGCATTTCGCGGCCGTGCTCGACGTGACGCGCGCGATGCCCTGGCCGGATGACAGCCGCAAGGTCGGGCGCCCCAACATGGCGACCATCGGCCGCGGCCTGGCCGATGGCCTCGACATCGCCGTGAACCGCCAGGTCGTGGAGATCACGGGCAGCCCCGGCGCCTGGATGCTCCGCCACCACGACGGCACGCTGATCACCCCCGGCGCCCCCCTGCCGGAAGGCCCGCCGGAGGAGGATGGTCCCTTCGACGCCATCGCCCTCACCGTGCCCTCCCCCCAGGCCGTGCCGCTGCTGGCCGGGCCGGCGCCGCACCTCGCCCATGTGCTGGAAGGCGTCGTCATGGCGCCCTGCTGGACGGTGATGCTGGCCTTCCCCACCCGCATCCCCCTGCCCGACACGCTGCGTCTCACCGGCGGGCCCATCGCCTGGGCGGCGCGGGACAGTTCCAAGCCCGGCCGCGTGGCGGAGCAGGAGAACTGGGTCGTCCAGGCCAGCGCGGACTGGTCCCGCGACCATCTGGAACGCCGCCCGGCGGAGGTCGCGCAGCTTCTCCATGATGCGCTGGAGAAGCTGGTCGGCCAGCCCCTGCCGCCGACGCTCGTCAAGCTCGCGCATCGCTGGCGCTACGCCCTCGTGGAAAAGCCGCTCGGCGCGCCCTGCCTCTGGGACCCGACGCTCGGCCTCGGCGCCGGCGGGGACTGGGCGATCGATGCGCGCGCCGAGGCCGCGGTGGATAGCGGCATCGCGCTGGCCGCGGCGATCCGGAGAGCATGAGCCGGGACCCCGGCCCCGGCACGCTCCAGGATACGCTGGCCTGGGCGCTGGCGCTGATCGCCCGCGGCGTCGCCGACCGCCGCCACGCCTTCCACACCCCCGTCCTGGCGACGACGGGCCTGGATGGCGCCCCGCAGGCCCGCACCGTGGTGCTGCGCGGCCTCGACCCCGCCGCCCGGCAGCTTCGCCTGCACACGGATGCGCGGGCTGGCAAGGTCGCGGAGCTGGCGGCGGAACCACGCGCCGCGCTGCTGTTCTATGATGCGGCCGCGCAGCTGCAGCTTCGCCTCTCCGGTCGCGCCACCCTGCACCGGGACGATGCGGTGGCGGATGCCGCCTGGGCCGCCAGCCGGGAGTTCAGCCGCATGTGCTACGCGATCACCCCCGCCCCCGGCCAACCCGTGCCGGCGCCGCCCCCCGCGCCGCTGGACAGCGAGGCAGGGCGGCCGCATTTCTGCGTCGTGATCCTGCACCTCGCCCGCCTCGAATCCCTGCATCTCGCCGCCAGCGGCCATCGCCGTGCGCGCTTCGACTGGGACGCCGGCGGCGCCCTCGCCTCCACCTGGCTCGTGCCATGACCAGCACGGAAGCGCTGGAGGCTGAGATCCTCCGCCAGACCAGCGAGCGCGGCATCGGGAAGAGCATCTGCCCAAGCGAGGTCGCCCGCGCCCTGGCGCCGGAGGAGGAGGCCTGGCGCCGCCTGATGGGCCCCGTCCGCGCCGCCGCCATCCGCCTCGCCAAGGCCGGGCAGGTGGAGGTGCTGCGCAAGGGCAAGCCTGTCGACCCCGATGCCGAGATCCGCGGCGTCATCCGCCTTCGAAAGCCAGCCTCATGAGCACGCTCACCCTGCTGATGGGCCGCGGCACCGCCGGCCTGCCGCCCGCCGAGCCGATCGACTTCAACGGCCTGGTCCTGCCCCCCTCCCCCAACGCGCATCTTGCCGCGCCGGCAGGCTCCACGCCGGAACGGCATGAGATGACGCCGCTGCTGCCCGTCTCCCCGGAGGCCGCCTGGGCGGCGCTGCGCATGCTGGGCGAGGGCGAGGCGCGGACCTGGAAGCTGGCGGAATGGCCGGACCGGCGGCAGGTGCAGTGGGTGGTGCGCACCCGCTTCGCCAATTTCCCGGACATCGTGGTCGGGCAGATCGTGCCCCTGCCCGGCGGCTCCGGCCTCTTCCTCTATTCCCGCAGCCTGGTCGGCTATTCCGATTTCGGCGTGAACAGGCGCCGCATCGCCGAATGGCGCGCGCGGATGGACGGGGCACTGCGCGCCCCCTGATAATGCCGGGGTCCTTCCCCTGGATTCCCGCCCATGCGCCGCCTCGGTTCCTTCCTGCATGATGCATGGACGCTGACGCGCCCCTACTGGGTCAGCGAGGAACGAGGCCGCGGCCTCCTCCTCCTCATCGCCGTCATCGTCCTGAACCTGTCCCTGGTCGGCATGACGGTGGTGCTCACCTACTGGCAGCGCGCCTTCTACAACACGCTGGAGCAGAAGGACGCCGCCACCTTCTGGTCGCTGCTGTTCCTCGGCGGCGAGGCCGACGGCACCTGGTTCCCGGGCTTCACCGTCGTCGCCGTCGCCTACATCCTGATCGCGGTCTACCAGCTCTATCTCCGCCAGGCGCTGCAGATCCGCTGGCGCCGCTGGCTGACGCGGGACTACCTGGATCGCTGGCTGGCCGACCGCGCCTATTACCGCATCGCGCTGACGGACCCGCAGACCGACAACCCCGACCAGCGGCTTGCCGACGACCTCCGCCTCTTCGTGGATGACACGCTGTCGCTCGGCCTCGGGCTGATGAACAGCGTCGTCACGCTGTTCTCCTTCATCCTCGTGCTCTGGTCGCTGTCGGGGCCGCTCGAGGTCTTCGGCATCACCATCCCCGGCTACATGGTCTGGGTCGCCATCCTCTATTCCGCGCTCGGCACCTGGATCGCCCATCTGATCGGCCGGCCGCTGATCCGGCTGAACTTCCTGCAGCAGCGCGTGGAGGCCGATTTCCGCTACGCCCTGGTGCGGCTGCGGGACAATGTGGAGGGCGTGGCCCTCCACCAGGGCGAGGCGGATGAGAAGCGCGGCCTGCTCGCCCGCTTCCAGGCGCTGACGGAGAACTGGTGGGCGATCATGACCGCCACCAAGCGCCTCACCTTCTTCACCGCGGGCTTCACGCAGGTGGCCAGCATCTTCCCGATCGTCGTCGCCGCCCCCGCATATTTCGCCGGCCGCATCCCGCTGGGCGGCCTGATCCAGACCAGCAGCGCCTTCGGGCAGGTGCAGGGCGCGCTGTCCTGGTTCGTGGACAACTACGCCCGCCTGACGGAATGGCGCGCGACGGTGGAGCGCCTGACCGGCTTCCGCCAGGCCATCGAGGCCGCCCGCGCCGCCACCGATGGCGTGCGCGTGGCCCCCGGCGCCGATCCTGCGGTAGTGCTGGACGACGTCACCATCAGCCTGCCCGGCGGCCGCGTGCTGCTGCGCGATGTCTCGCTGCGGCTGGAGAAGGGGGAGGCCGTGCTGATCTCCGGCGCCTCCGGCAGCGGGAAATCCACGCTGTTCCGGGCCCTGGCCGGCATCTGGCCCTTCGGCCAGGGCACCGCCCACATCCCCGACGGCGCCCGCGCCCTCTTCCTGCCGCAGCGCCCCTATCTGCCGCTGGGCGGCCTCCGCCGCGCCGTCTGCTACCCGCTGGACGCCACGACGGTGCCCGACGACGCCGTGCGCGAGGCCCTCTCCGCCGCCGGCCTGCCGCATCTGCTGGACCGGCTGGATGAGGAGGATGCCTGGGACCGGCGCCTCTCCGGCGGCGAGCAGCAGCGCCTGGCCATCGCCCGCGCCCTGCTGGTGAAGCCCGACTTCCTGTTCCTGGACGAGGCGACGGCGAGCCTGGACCCCGCCGGGGAGGAAGCGCTCTACCGCCTGGTCGCGGAGCGCCTGCCGGGGACAGCGGTGCTCTCCATCGCCCACCGGCCCGCGGTCGCGCAATTCCATGGGCGCCGGCTGGTGGTGGCGGAGGGGGCGTTGCGGGCGGGGTAGGCGTGCCAGTAGCCGCAATGGCGCCCGTTGGCCCGCCAATGGCTGTCGTCGCCCTACGCCGCGTCACGCATGGTTCAGGAGGCTGTGGCCATCCGCTTGGGTGTCAACGACGGAAGGCCTGATTCAGGCTGAGGGCCCAGGCGCAGTAGCCGCGACCGAAGCTGACACCCACCGAAGTCCCGGCCGTCCGGTACGCCATGCTCCAGCGCGGCTGGCGCGGCGGCCAACCCGGGGGCGCCGTGTAGGGCGGATCGTTCTCGATCGGCTCACCGAACACCCGCGCCACGGCCTCCGTGGTCAGGCACGGGCCCGCCACGCCGCCCAGCGACATGTAGAGGCGCGCCACCGACTGGCCGACGTTGCTCCAGTCCGTGCGCAGCGCGAGCAGGACCTCTTGCCCAGCCGGCGAGAGCTCGCCCACGAAGCGCCAGCCCTGGCCATCCGTGAGGGGCAGGTCGAGGACCGGCCGAAGCCCGAGCGTCGTGCCGACAGCCTCGACATCGCTGAGCCGCCTGGCGTCAAGAAGGGCCCGGAGCCGCGAAAGGAGCTCGTCGGTCGTCATGCGGGTCGCATGCATCGTGCGGCCGAGGCCATGGCGCGCAAGGATATCGGTCCGCCGCACCGCGGGGTTACCGCTATCCGACAGATCCACGATGTGAAGCGCCGGTTGCGGATCGGTGCCTTCGAGGGGCGTCGCGATGAAAGCCGCCCTTGCCCCATCCGCCGACATCGCGACGTGGCCGATATCCGCGTCGAACTCCGTGACGGGCAACACGCTGCTCGTCGCGCCCGGTCCGGGCCGAACCACCACGAGCCTGTCTTTCGGGCGGGGCTCCGACAGATCCATCGTCTCGGCGGCCACGACCACCCGCCCGCCCGCGCCAACGGCGGAGTGGCGCCCGACGAGGCCAAGCCAGCGCTCGCCCGACCTGAGGATCCGCGCAGCCTCTCCGACGCGCAGCAGCATCTCGCTCCCATTGCCGTAAAGCCGCACCGTCCCGTCACGCCCAAGCTGCGGCGGGGCACTCGTCGCAAAATGTACGGGCCAGCTGCCGAGTTCTCGCGGCGCCGTCGCGTCCTGATGGTCTGCCGCTAGCAGCCGGTAGTCGCTGCACTGACCGCCCATTCCATGGATGTACCGACAGGTTGCGGCTGCGAGCGCCACGGCGCGGCCCGTGCCGTCGTAGGACAAGGCGTGGAGACGCCCATCCGAACCGCGCGACTCGCGCAGAAGAAGGATGCGGCCGGGTTCGCCGACGCGGTGCTCGAACACCCCGTCCTCGTCGCAGTTACCCGAACCCCGTGCGCCGCCGTGGCACCGCCAGAGCGCGAGCAGCCGGCCGCCATCATCGGAGAGCGCGACCGCCTGGATGCTGCCGGGCGTCGCATCCTGCACCGCGACTGTTCGCAGGTCCTGCGCATCGACGATGACGAAGCCGTCGTGATGGACCACGAAGGGCGGCCCAACCGGCGAGCGGCGGGTGGTGGCGAAGGTGATGGCAAGTCGGTTGCCGTCGGGCGAGAAGGCCAGGCCAGTCGGCATTCCCCGATAAGGTCGGGCCTCGCCTGCCGGCGGCACCCAGGGCGGCGGAAGGCGCGAGCAGGCGGTGTTCGCCGTGAGCATCGCGATGGCGAGGAGCTTCGTCGCGAGGCGGAGCATGGAACGGGGTGTGCCCGGTAAGCGCGTGCTCGTCATCAAGTGACCATGAGGAGCTTCGATGCCGCTTGGCAAGGAGCGGTGGCGCGGCGCTGTGCCTTCCCGGCGGGGAGCAGCGTGCCAGTTCATCGCCGACACGCAACGCGTTTGCCGGCAAGCTGTACCCGAAGCCGGCGAGCGCGCAAAATCGCGAGGCGGCTACGCAGGCCGCATCACCCCGGCAGCACCGGCGCATCCCGCGGCGTCAGCGCGCGCCCCGGCCCCAGCGCCCATTCCGCGATCTCGTCCCGCCGCGCGAACCACACGCCAGGGTGCTTCCCCGCCCAATCCAGGAAGCGCTGGACGGAGGGGATCACCGCCGGCCGCCCCGCGACGAAATCATGCAGCGGCACGCTCATCATCCGCCGGCGGGTCGCGCCTTCCTCGTAGAGCACCTCGAATTCCTGCCGCAGCATCTGCTCGTAATCGTCCAGGCTGCGCTGCTGGTTCTGGAAGAAGTTGAGGTCGTTGACGTGCCCCATATAGGGCACCAGGCACAGCTCCTTGTCGCCATTCACCACCTGGATCCAGGGCTCGTCGCGGGAACGGTCGTCGATGGAGTAGATGAGGCCGAGTTCCTGCAGCAGGTCGTTGGTGTTCACGCTGCCCTGCAGCCCCTGCGCGTTGAAGCCCTTGGGCCAGAGGCCGGTCGCATTCCGCAGCGCCTCGAACCCCTCCCGCAGGAACTCCCGCTCCTGGGCCTTCGGCAGGTGGTATTGTGGCGCGTGGCGGATGGCGCGGCCGCCGGCCTCATGCCCGCGCTCCACGATCTCCCGCGCCAGCTCCGGATAGCGGCGGATGCTCTCCCCGATCATGAAGGAGGAGACGCGGATGCCGAGGCGGTCGAACAGGTCCAGCAGCCGCGGCACGCCTTCCTTTGCGCCATAGGTGCGGCCCTGGATCATCGGCAGGTTCGGGAAGCGCTGCCCCGCCTGGGGCGTGCCGGGCGGGCCGTTCTGCCACATGGCGGGCTGGCCGCCATCGGCCTCGAACATCATGCAGACGCCGATGGCGAGGCGCGCACCACCCGGCCAGAAGGGCCCGCGTGGCCGCCTGGCCGGCTGCGCCAGGGCGGGCGAGGCCAGCAACCCCGCCGCCGCGCCCATCACCACCCGCCTGCCGATCGCCATCCCGCCTCTCCCGTCGTTGCGTGGGCGGCAGATCGGGGGCGGTCAGGGAAGGGTCAAGCCTCCAGCCCCCGCGCCACGCCGACCAACTGGTCCAGCGCCGCGCCCCAGCCATGCTCGAACCCCATCGCCGCGTGCCGCTCCCGGTCCGCATCGTCCTTGTGCATGACGCGCGCGGTGTAGCGCGTGCCCTCGGCCACTTCCTCGAAGGTCAGCACCGCCGTGACGAAGGGGTTGGGCCGCGGCCGGAAGCCGGGCAGCAGCGCATCCGTCCAGACCAGGCGGGAATGCGGCACCACCTCCAGCCAGCAGCCCGGCGGCTCATCCATCACCTGGCCCTCGGGGCTTTCCATCACGGTGTGGAAGATGCCGCCGGGGCGAAGGTCCACCTCCGCATGGATCGTCTTCCAGGGATGCGGCGTGAACCAGCGCACCAGCAGCGCGGGCTCCGTCCAGCAGCGCCAGACCAGCCGGGGCGGCACCGCCACCACGCGGGTGAAGACCAGGTCGAGATCCTGGGCCGCGTCAGCCATGGTCGTTCTCCTCCTTGTGCAGTTGCAGGGCGAGGGCCTCCAGCCGGTCCAGCCGCCCCTCCCAGGCCGCGCGCTGCCGCGCCAGCCACTGCTCCGTCTCCGCCAGCGCCGCCGCATTCAGCGTGCAGGTGCGAACCCGCCCGGTCTTGCGGCTGGCCACCAGCCCGCTGCCCTCCAGCACCCGCAGGTGCTGCAGCAGCGTCGGCATGGCCAGGGTGAACGGCGCGGCAAGGTCGGAGACGGAAGCCGGCCCCTGCACCAGCCGCGCCACGATGGCGCGGCGGGTCGGGTCCGACAGGGCATGGAAGGCGCGGTCCAGCACCGCCTGATGGTTAGTCATTTGCCTATCTATCCCGACAGCATCGCTGCCGTCCAGTCACGCGCCCGTCACCTCGCCCTTGCAGCCGGGATCGCATCAGTTATGTTATACTGTACCATTCGGACACGCCGTGATGCCGCTCGACCTCGCCGACAGCCCCTCCCCCCTTTCCGCCATGGCCGCCCTCGCCCCCGTGCTGCGGGATGGCAGCAACGTGGCGGCCTGGCACCGCGCCCTGCCGGTCTGCCTCTTCGCCGGCCTGACGCCCCTGCTGGCCCGAGGCCCCTTCGTCGCGATCGCGGAGGATGCGCCGGACGCGGCCCTCGCCACCCTCGCCCGTAACCTGCCACTGCCGGAGATGCTGCGCGCCGACATCGCGGCGCTGGCCACCACCTTCGCCGCCCTGGTCGGCCAGGACCGGGTCCGCATCCGGCTGGAGGCGCTGCGCGGCCGCGGCTGCCATCGCTGGCACGCCGATGCGGTCGGGCTCCGCCTGCTCTGCACCTATGCCGGCCCGGGCACCGAATGGCTCGACCTCACCGGCGGCGCCGCCCTCGCCCGCCGGCTCGACCCCGCCCACCTGATGATGCAGCCCGAACGCCTCGGCACCGGCGACGTCGCGGTCCTCAAGGGGGAGGCCTGGCCCGGCAATGCCGGCAATGGCTGCATCCACCGATCGCCCCCCAACCCCGATGACGCGCCGCTCCGCCTCGTCCTCTGCCTCGACGAGCCCGGCCGGTTCCCCGCGCCATGAGTGCCGATCGCCGCCTGCCCGTCACCGTGCTCTCCGGCTTCCTCGGCGCCGGCAAGACGACGCTGCTGAACCATGTCCTGGCGAACCGGGAGGGCCGCCGCGTCGCCGTCATCGTCAACGACATGTCGGAGGTGAACATCGACGCCGCCCTGGTCGGCAATGCCAGCAACCTCTCCCGCACCGAGGAACGCCTGGTCGAGATGTCCAACGGCTGCATCTGCTGCACGCTGCGGGAGGATCTGATGCAGGAGGTGACGAAGCTCGCCAGGGAAGGCCGCTTCGACGCCCTGCTGATCGAGAGCACCGGCATCTCCGAGCCCATGCCCGTCGCCGCCACCTTCGACTTCAGGACGGAGGATGGCTTCTCCCTCTCCGACATCGCGCGCCTCGACACGATGGTGACGGTGGTGGACGCCGCCGCCTTCCTCGCGGATTACGGCAGCGCCGACAGCCTCCGCGCCCGCGGCCAGGCGACCGGGGAGGAGGATACGCGCCTGCTGGTCGACCTGCTGGTGGAGCAGGTGGAATTCGCCGACGTCATCGTCGTGAACAAGGCGGACCGCGTCACGCCGGAGGAGATGGGACGTCTCGCCGGCATCCTCGCCACCTTCAACCCGCGGGCGGAGATCGTGGCCAGCGTCCAGGGCCAGGTGCCGCTGCGCCATGTGCTGGAAACCGGCCGCTTCGACTTCGCCAGCGCCTCCCAGGCCGCCGGCTGGGCGCAGGCGCTCTCCGGCCAGCACCTGCCGGAAAGCGAGGAATTCGGCATCACCAGCTTCGTCTGGCGCGCCCGACGCCCGCTCCACCCCGCCCGCTTCAAGCGCCTGATCGAGGGCGACCTGCCCGGCGTGATCCGCGCCAAGGGCTTCTTCTGGCTCGCCACCCGCATGCCCTGGGCGGGGTCCTGGCAGCTGGCCGGCGCGGTCGGGCGGCATGAGGCCGCGGGCTTCTGGTGGGCCGCCCAGCCGCGGGAGCGCTGGCCCGACAATCCCGAATGGCGCCGCGGCGTCATGGCCAATTGGCAGGAACCCTTCGGCGACCGGCGGCAGGAGATCGTCTTCATCGGCGTGGGCATGGAGGAAGCCGCGCTGCGCCGCGCCCTCGATGCCTGCCTGCTGACGGAGGACGAGATGCGCGGCGGCCCCAAGGCCTGGGGCCGCTTCCAGGACCCCTTCCCCGCCTGGCGCCAGGGCTGATCCCTCAACCCAGCCACCACCACAGCGCCGCGGCCCCCAGCGCCACCCACAGCGCCACCACCGCCATCGCGCCCGCCCGGCTCACGGGGCGTTCGGCGATGGCGCTGGCCTTCGCCGAAAGCTCCGCCTTCAGCCCCGGCGGGATAATCCGCAGCACCAGCCACACCAGGCCGGGCAGCAGCACCAGCTCATCCAGCAGCCCCAGCACCGGGATGACATCCGGGATCAGGTCGATGGGGGAGAAGGCATAGGCCGCGATCCCCGCCGCCAGCAGCCGCGCCGCCCAGGGCACGCGCGCATCCCGCGCCGCCAGCCACAGCAGGATCGCCTGCCGCTTCAGCGCCCGCGCCCACCCCCTCAGCCGATCCATCCCGCCCCCGGATTGAGCCCCCTCGCCGCCGCCCCTACCATCCAGGCCATCACGGGGGAAACGCCATGCACAACCTCACCCGCCGCAGCCTCGGCGCGGCCACGCTCGCCCTGCTGCCCACGGCCACAAGCGCCCAGGCGCCCTACCCCGGCACGCGCCCCGTCTCCATCGTCGTCTCCTTCGCGCCCGGCGGTTCCACCGACACCGTCGCCCGCCTGGTCGCGCAGCAGCTGGGCCGCATCCTCGGGGGCAGCTTCGTGGTGGAGAACCGCCCCGGCGCCAGCGGCACCATCGGCAGCGCCCATGTCGCCCGCTCCCGCCCGGATGGCTACACGCTGCTCTTCGCGGGCAGCGGCACCTATTCCATGTCGGGGCACCTCTACCCCCAGCGCGGCTATGACGAGGAGGCGAACTTCACCCCCCTCGGCTCCGTCAGCACCTCCTCCCTCTTCCTCTGCCTGAGCCCGAAGCACGGGACGCGCGACACCGCCGCGCTGATCGCGCGTGCCAAGGCAGCGCCGGGCCGCCTCAGCTACGCCTCCTCCGGCGCCGGCGGTTCCGCCCACATCATCACGGAGCTCTTCCTGGAAGGGGCCGGCATCCAGGTGGAGAACGTCACCTATCGCGGCGGCGCCCCCGCCGTGCAGGCCGTCATCACCGGGGAGGTCGAGATGGCCTTCGTGGAGGCGGTGACGGCGCTCCCCCTGATCCGCAACGGCGACGTCATCGGTGCTGCCGTCACCAGCGCGGAGCGCAGCCCGCTGGCCCCGGAGATCCCGACCATCGCCGAAGCCGCGCTGCCGGGCTTCGAGGGCACGACGCTGCTGGCCATGTTCGCCCCCGCCGGCACGCCGGAGGAGATCGTCCAGCGCCTGCACCAGGGCATCGCGGAGGCGATGCGCCAGCCCGACCTCATCGCCCAGCTCCGCGCCGGCGCCGTCTTCCCGAGGGTCATGACCCCCGAGGAATTCCGTCCGTTTCTCGCCAGCGAGAGGCGCCGCTGGCTGGCCGTGATCCGCAGCCGGGGCATCAAGGCGGAGTAGTCAGTCGCAGCCCCGCAGCACCCGCAGCACCTCGTCGCCATAGCGATCGAGCTTGGTGCGCCCCACCCCGGGGATGGCCGCCAGCTGGTCCAGGCTGCGTGGCCGCGCCTGCGCGATCTCCGCCAGCGTCTTGTCCTGGAAGATGACATAGGCCGGCACCTGCTGCGCCTGCGCCTCGCCGCGCCGCCAGTCGCGCAGCGCCTCGAACACCCGGTCGCCGACCGGCGCGGCGCCGCCACCCCGCACGCCGCGCGATCCGCCCGCGGGCGCCGTGCCGGCGCGCAGCACATCCTCCCGCAGCAGGACCTTCTCCTCGCCCTTCAGGATCGGGCGCGCCGCCTCCATGGGCACCAGCTCCCCATGGTTCTCCACCGCCACGTCCAGCGCCCCGCGCGCCACCAGCTGCCGCGCCACGCCGCGCCAGGCGAGGTCCGACAGGTCCTTCCCCACGCCGAAGGTCGGCAGCCGGTCATGCGCGAATTGCGCCACCTTCTCCGTCATCCGCCCGCGCAGCACGTCCACGACATGCGCCACGCCGAAGCGCCGCCCCGTGCGCAGCACGGCGGAGAGCATCTTCTGCGCCGCCACCGTGCCGTCGAAGAGTTTCGGCGGGCTCAGGCAGACATCGCAATTGCCGCAGGGGGGGATGTCATCCTCCCCGAAGCAGCGCAGCAGGATCTGGCGGCGGCAGGTCGCGGCCTCCGCGATCGCCACCATCGCCTCCAGCCGCTGCCGCTCGATCCGCTTCTGCTCCGGCGCCGCGGGGCTTTCCTCGATCCGGTGACGGGCGAGGGCGATGTCGCCCGCGCCGTAGAGCAGCAGGGCGCGCGCCGGCAGGCCATCCCGCCCGCCGCGGCCGATCTCCTGGTACCAGCTCTCCGGAGATTTCGGCAGATCCAGGTGGGCCACCCAGCGCACATCCGGCCGGTCGATGCCCATGCCGAAGGCGATGGTCGCGCACATCACCACGCTGTCGCCGCGGGCGAAGCGGCGATGCGCGTCCCGCTTCGCCTCGCTGTCCATGCCGGCATGGAAGGCCAGCGCATCCACGCCGTCACCGCGCAGCCACTCCGCCGTCTGCTCGGTCTTGTTGCGGGTGCCGCAATAGACGATGCCGGCCCCGCCCTTCCCCGCCTCCTCCCGCAGCAGGGCGCGCAGCTGCGCGCGCTCCTGCTCCCGCGGCACGGCCTCGATCCGGATGTTCGGCCGGTCGAAGCCGCCGCGGAACACCGGGTCCTCCTGCAGGCCGAGCTGCCGGCGGATGTCCTCCACCGTCCGCTGGTCCGCCGTCGCCGTCAGCGCCAGGCGCGGCGTGCGCGGGAAGCGCTCCGACAGTACGCCGAGGCCGCGATATTCCGGCCGGAAGTGATGCCCCCATTGGCTGACGCAATGCGCCTCATCCACCGCGAAGAGGGCGATCGGCAGCTCCTCCAGCCGGCCGAGCATCCCCTCCAGCGTCAGCCGCTCGGGAGAGACGTAGAGCAGCTTGAGGTCGCCATGGTGCAGGTCCCGCAGCACATTCCGTGCCTCGCCCTCCGGCAGGTCGGAATGCAGCGCGGCCGCGGCCACGCCCTGCTGGCGCAGCGCCGCGACCTGGTCCTCCATGAGGGCGATGAGGGGAGAGACGACCACCCCCACCCCCTCCCGGCACAGCGCCGGCACCTGGAAACACAGCGACTTGCCGCCGCCGGTCGGCATCAGCACCAGGCCGGAGCCACCGCCCGCGACATGGCGCACCACCTCCTCCTGCCGCCCGCGGAAGCCGGGATGGCCGAAGACGCGGGACAGGACCTCAACCGGGTCCGTGCTGGTTTCCATGGAGGGTCTGGTTACGGGGGGGAATCGGCCGTCATCGGGCATGGCATCCTCTGCCATGCCCGGGGCGCTTCGTCAGCTTCCGATCCGCCCGCGGATCAGCCTGCGGACCCTCAATTCGGCCCGATATGGATCTCGACCCGGCGGCTCTGCACCGGCACGGCATCGAAGGGCACGGCGCCGCGGCCCTGCTGGGTGATCTGCCCGCGCGGCACGCCGGCGGCCACCAGCTCATTCACCACCCGCTCCGCCCGGGCGCGGGAGAGGGCGACCGTCGGCGCCAGGCCGGGCTCGGGCGCGGAGAAGCCCAGCACGCGCACCGGCGCGCCGGGGTAGCGCTTCGCCACCTCCGCCGCGTCGCGGATCACGGCCTTGGCCTCCTCGCTGGTGGCGATGCTGTCATCCTCGAAGAACACGACGCGGACGGGCTGCGCCGCCAGCTGGGCGCCCATCGGGTCGGTCGGCGCGCAGGCGGCCAGGGCCGGCAGGGCGAGAAGGGCGGCAAGGCCGAAAGCGCGGCGATTCATCGAACTGGGCTCCCCAGATGTGTTGTCGCATTGGTCGCCCGCGGCCCGGTCCCCGTCAATCACGCCAGCACCTTAACCGCCGTTTTCACACCACACGGAAACGCCACTCGCATTCCGGTTGTGGCGCCACCTTCGGTTAACCATCCGTCCCGCATCTTGCGACCGTGCCCGACCAAGCCAGCCCTGCCCCGGTCTCCCATGCCATCCCGCCGCCGCGGCCGGAGCTGCCCGATCCCCGTCGCTTCGACCCGGTCGTCTTCCCTGGCGCCGAGGCCGGGGAGGTCTGGCCGCCCACCCACCTCAACTTCCACGCCCCCTGGATGCATGAGGCAGGCCTGGGCTTCGAACGCGACGCGAGCGGCGGCATCGCCGTGGTGCGGTCCTTCGCCCATCTCCGCCTGCTCGTGGATATCGATACCGCGCACCAGCTCTTCGACCTCGCCCCCGGCAGCCGCGACTTCCGCCTGCTGCGCCTGGTGCCCGCCGCGCTGCGCTGCGTGGAGCGCATCATGCCCGGCGACCCCCTGCCCGGCCCCCTGCTGGATGAGGAGGAGGAGGTGCCGGAGGAGCACCACCTCTACGCCGCCACCACCGCCATGGTGGAACGCCTGGCCGGCCAGGCCGGGGAGGAAGGCCAGGCCCTGGCGGAGGCCATGCGCCGCGTGCCCCCCGGCCCCGGGATGTTCGAGGCCGCGGTCGCCCGCTGCATCACCCGCTTCGGCTTCCCCATGGCGACGGTGGCGCCCCTCGCGCGCCGCCTGCAGCGCCTGGCGAATGCCCATGCGCGGGTGCTGGCCACCGCCGCCGCGCAGCCGGACTACGAATCGATGGAGAAGGTCGTCTTCCGCACGCGCCAGACGCTGGGCGCCGATCGCGGCTGGGTCGGCGGCGGGCTGCTGACCCGCGCCATGGACAATCTGCTGCCGCAGATCAGCCGCCCGCGCCGCGCCAGCGCCGCCATCGCCGCGGCGGCCGAGGAAGCGATGCGCCGCCCCCTGCCGCTGGAGGCACCGACGCGCCTCATCCTGGAACAGGATGGCTACCGCGACCGGCTGCTCGACATCTCCGTCTTCTGGCGCCGGCTTTCCGCCGCCTGGATGACGGTGGACCCCGACACGACCGACCGGCGGGAGATCGAGGCGCTCGCCCGCAACACCCTGCGGCGCCTGGCGCTCACCTCCCTCTACCGCGCACCGGACGAGCCTTAAGGTTCTTGCCCTCAAGCGCCGGGCGGCCGCATCCGCGGCCTTGGCTCGCCGCATAAGCGGCGGGCCGCGTTCCGGGACCCCATGAGCGTTGCGAAGCAACGCACATGGGCACCCGTCGCGGCCTCGGCCGACTGCGTCGGCCGCGAGTCACGCCATCATGCCGTCGGTCCTACCCCTCGACATCCAGCGCATAGCCGGCGGAGCGGACGGTGCGGATGATGTCCACCTCGCCCTCCCCGTTCACGGCCTTGCGGAGCCGGCGGATATGCACGTCCACCGTGCGCGGCTCCACATGGATGTCGCGGCCCCAGACGGCGTCCAGCAGCTGCTCCCGCGTGAAGACGCGCCCGGGATGGCTGAGGAAGAACTCCAGCAGCCGGTATTCCGTCGGGCCGAGATGCAGCGACCGCGCGCCGCGCGTCACCCGATGCGCGTCCTGGTCCATCACCAGGTCGGCGTAGCTCAGCCGCCCCTTCACCGGCACCGCGCCGGATCGCCGCAGCAGCGCCCGGATGCGCGCCAGCAGCGCGTCCATGACGTAGGGCTTGGCGATGTAGTCGTCGGCGCCGGTATCCAGCGCCCGCACCGCATCCTGGTCCTCGGTCCGCGCCGTCACCATGATGATCGGCAGGTCCCGCGTGTTGGGCCGGCGGCGGATCTGCCGGCAGACCTCGAGCCCCGAGAGCTGCGGCAGCATCCAGTCCAACAGGATCAGATCCGGCTTCCCTTCCGCGACGCGCAGCAGCGCCTCCTGCCCATCGGTCGCTTCCTCCACGCGGAAGCCCTGCTTCTCCAGGTTGTAGCGCAGCAGCGTCAGCAGCGGCGCCTCATCCTCCACCACCAGGATGGTGGGCTTGGCCAGGCTGCCAATGGCTTCGGGCATGGCGGGCTCCCTTACTCAGGTGGCCGGACGACGGCATAGGCGGAGGCATCGGCCTTGGGCCGGTCCTCCGGCAGGCTGTCGCCGCGCACGGCGTAGTGCACGGTTTCCGCGATGTTGGTCGCGTGGTCGCCGATGCGTTCCAGGTTCTTGGCGATGAACAGCAGATGCGTGGCCGCGGTGATGTTCCGCGGATCCTCCATCATGAAGGTCAGCATCTCCCGGAAGATGCCGTTGTAGACATCGTCCACCGGCTCATCCGCCGCCCAGACGCGCTCCGCGGCTTCGGCATCGTCATTCACCAGCGCATCGATCGCGAGCTTCAAATTCTCCTGCACCAGGCGGGCCATGCGGGTGAAGCCGTTCAGGCTGCCGATGGCGGGCTGCTGCGCGATGACGATGCTGCGCTTGGCGCCGTTGCGGGCGTAGTCCCCGATCCGTTCCAGATTATGCGCCACCTTCATGGCGGCGACGATGAAGCGCAGGTCGCTCGCCATGGGCTGGCGCGTCGCCAGGATGCGGATGCAGAAGGCCTCGATCTCCCGCTCCAGCTGGTCGAGCGCCGCATCGCGCCCGATCACCTCGGCGGCCAGCGTCGCATCGCGCCGCGTCAGCGCGACCGTCGCGTCATTCACCTGCCGCTCCGCCAGGCCGCCCATGCGGGCCACCATGTCCCGCAGGCGGCGGAGCTGTTCGTCATAGCTGCGGACGATGTGCTCGCCCTGTTCCATCGGCATGATGCCAGTCTCCCGATCAGCCGAAGCGGCCCGTGATGTATTCCTGCGTCCGCTTCTCCCGCGGCGCGGTGAAGAGCTGCGCGGCCGGCGCCACCTCGACCAGCTCGCCGAGGTAGAAGAAGGCCACCTGGTCGGCGCAGCGCGCGGCCTGCTGCATGTTGTGCGTCACGATGCAGATGGTGAAGTCGCGCTTCAGCTCGTCGATCAGCTCCTCGATCTTGAGGGTCGAGATCGGGTCGAGCGCGCTGGTCGGCTCGTCGAACAGGATGACTTCCGGCCGCACCGCGATGGTCCGCGCGATGCAAAGCCGCTGCTGCTGCCCGCCCGAAAGCCCCATGGCGCTGCTCTGCAGACGGTCCTTCACCTCGCCCCAAATCGCGGCGCGGGACAGCGCCCATTCGATCCGGTCGTCCATCTGGGACTTCGACAGCTTCTCATGCAGCCGGATGCCGAAGGCGATGTTCTCGTAGATCGTCATCGGGAAGGGGGTGGGCTTCTGGAACACCATGCCGACCTTGGAGCGCAGCTCGTTCAGGTCCACATCGGGGGCGATCATGTTGCGCCCCTCCATCAGCACCTCGCCCTCCGCCCGCTGGCCGGGATAGAGGCTGTACATTCGGTTCAGCACGCGCAGCAGCGTGGACTTGCCGCAGCCGGAGGGGCCGATCATGCCCGTCACCTGCCGGTCCGGCAGTTCCAGGTTCACGCCCTTCAGCGCCTTGTTCGCCCCGTAGAAGAAATCGAGGTTGCGCACCGAGATGCGCGACGCCTGGTTGATGGCCGCGGAGGATCGTGCCTGCATGCCGCCGAAGGACGTCGCGGGCGCCGTCGGCGCGTCGGTGGAGCTCATGGGTTCCGGTCCCCTCACGTGCGGCTGCGCAGCACGCTGCGCGCCAGGATGTTCAGAAGCAGCACCGCGAGCGTGATCAGCAGCGCGCCCGCCCAGGCCAGCTCGATCCAGTCCTGGAACGGCGAGCCAGCATAGGAGTAGATGGTGATCGGCAGGCTCGGCATCGGCCCGTTCAGGTTGGTGGACCAGGCATTGTTGCCGAGGCTGGTGAAGAGCAGCGGCGCCGTCTCGCCGGCGATGCGGGCGATGCCCAGCAGCACGCCGGTGATGATGCCCGACGTCGCCGCGCGCCAGCACACCGTCACGATCATCTTCCACTTCGGCGCGCCGAGCCCGATCACCGCCTCCCGCAGCGTGTTCGGGATCAGCGCCAGCATGTCCTCCGTCGTGCGCACCACGATGGGGATGATGATGATGGACAGCGCGGCCACGCCTGCCCAGCCGGAGAAGCCGCCGAAGGGCAGCACCAGCAGCTGGTAGACGAAGAGGCCGATGAGGATGGAGGGCGCCGAGAGCAGGATGTCGCTGACGAAGCGCACCGCATTGCCGAAGGAGGAGCCCCGGGCGTATTCCGCCAGGTAGGTGCCGACCAGCATGCCGATCGGCGTGCCGATGATGGTCGCCAGCGCCACCTGGATCGCGCTGCCGACGATCGCGTTCAGCAGCCCGCCCTGCGATCCCGGCGGCCGCGTCACCTCCGTGAAGACGGAAAGGTTCATCGCCCCGAAGCCCTTGTAGAACAGGGTCACGAGGATGGAGGCAAGGAACACCAGCCCGATCGCCGTCGCGGCGTAGGACAGGCTGCGGACGATGATGTCCGCCCGCTTCCGGCTGCGGCCCAGCGCCGCGGCCACCGCCTTGTCCTTGGCGGGGCCAGAGACGCCCGGGTTCGCCCCGTGATTCGTCCCCTGAGGGGTCATGGTCGCGCTCATGGCATCAGGCCTTCAGCCGGGACCGCAGCAGCCAGCGCGACAGCGCGAGCACCGCGAAGGACAGGACGAAGAGGATGAAGCCCAGCGCCAGCAGCGCGGAGAGCTTCAGGCTGCCCATCTCGCTCTCGCCGAATTCCAGCGCGACGACGGAGGCGATGGTGTTGCCCGGGCCGAAGAGGGAACTCGAGATGCGGTTGGCGTTGCCGATCACGAAGGTCACCGCCATCGTCTCGCCCAGCGCACGGCCGAGCCCGAGCATGATGCCGCCGGCGACCGAGATGCGGGTATAGGGCAGCACCACGCCCTTCATCACCTCCCAGGTCGTGCAGCCAAGCCCGTAGGCGCTTTCCTTGTAGACCGGCGGCACCTGCTCGAACACGTCGCGCATGGTGGCGGCGATGAAGGGCAGGATCATGATCGCCAGGATCAGCGCCGCGGTGAAGATGCCGGTCCCGAAGGGCGGGCCCTGGAACAGCGCGCCGATGAAGGGCAGCTCGCCCACGCTGTCGATCACGGCGGGCTGCACATGCTGCGCCATGATCGGCGCGATCAGGAAGAAGCCCCACATGCCGTAGATGATGCTGGGCACCGCCGCCAGCAGCTCCACCGCCGTGCCGACCGGCCGGCGCAGCCAGGGCGGCGCCAGCTCCGTCAGGTAGAAGGCGACGCCGAAGGCGACCGGCACTGCCAGCAGGATGGCGAGCACCGCCGTCACGATGGTGCCGTAGATGGAGACGCCGGCGCCGAACACCTCCTGCACCGGGTCCCATTCGGTGGACCAGATGAAGGGCAGGCCGAAGGCGCGGAAGGCGGGAAGCCCGCCGATGAACAGCTCGATGATGATGCCGCCGAGCAGCAGCAGCACGAAGCCGCCCGCGGCATGGCAGGCGGCTGAGAAGAGGGTGTCGCCCAGATTCGACGAACGCCGCGCCGGCTTGGGCACGGCGCCGGGCGTCATGGTCACGGCTTGCTGCAAGGGGACTCTCCCGAGGTCGTCACGCCCGAATTCGCGTGGCGGGGACCAGGTCCCCCCGCCACGCGGTCACCGGTCCTGTCCTCAGGCGGTCCAGACCGGCTGCCCGTTGACCTTGATCTGGTTGCGCCAGGCGCCGCGGATCGCGTCATGCACCTGGTTCGGCAGCGGGATGTATTCCAGCTCCTGGGCCAGGGCCGCGCCGTTCTTGAAGGCCCAGTCGAAGAACCGCATCACGTTGCGGCTGCGATCCGCATCCGTCGGGTTGGTCGGCAGCAGGATGAAGGTCGGCGAGACGATCGGCCAGGACGTCGCGCCATGCTGGTCGATCAGGCTGGCCGCGAAGCCCGGCACCGTCCAATCCGCATTGCTGGCGGCGGCGATGAAGCTGTCATGCGTCGGGCGCACGAAGTTGCCGGCCTTGTTGCGCAGCTGCGTCGTCACCAGGCGGTTGGTGATGGCATAGGCGTTCTCGACATAGCCGATGGCGCCGCGGATGTTCCGCACCGTGCCCGCCACGCCCTCATTGCCGCGCGCACCCGTGCCCGCCGGCCAGCGGACGGAGGTGCCGACGCCGACGCGGTTCTTGAACTCCTCCGACACGGCGGAGAGGTAGGACACCCACACGAAGGTCGTGCCCGACCCGTCGGCGCGATAGGCCGGCGCGATCGCCAGGTTCGGCAGCGTCAGGCCGCGGTTCAGCTCGACGATCCGCGTGTCGTTCCAGCGCGTGATCTTGCCGAGGTAGATGTCGGCCAGCAGCTCGCCCGTCAGCTTCAGCTGCTCGTTCTCGATCCCCGGGATGTTCACGATCGCGACCAGCGACCCCATCACGGAGGGGAACTGCAGCAGGTTGCCCTCGGTCAGCTGCTGCGCCGTCAGCGGCGCGTCGGTGGCGCCGAAATCGACCGTGCGGTTGCGGATCTGGTTGATGCCGGCGCCGGAGCCCACGGACTGGTAGTTCACCGCGATGCCCGTGGCCGCGCGGCCGGCTTCCGCCCACTTCTGATAGACGGGGTTGGGGAAGGTCGCGCCCGCGCCGGTGATCGTCGCCTGCTGTGCCAGGGCCTGCCGCCCGGAGACGAGCCCAGCCCCGATCGCCGCGCCGGTACCGAGCAGGAAATGCCGCCTGTCCACGTGTCTCTCTCCGCTATCTGTGCGTCGGGCCCTGAGAAAGCGGACCCCTCGCGGCGCCTTCTAGGCGCGGCAGGCGACGCCTCGATTGCAGTTTGATGAAGCTTCGATGACAGTGGCCGCGACAACCCGCCCGGTTGTCGATGAGTTCATCATCCCGCCAGGGCGATGCGGGTGCGGTTCCAGCCCCCCTCGGCAGGGCCGTAATCCAGGCTGGCCGCCATCCTGCGCACCAGCGCCAGGCCCATGCCGCCGACCCGGTCATCGGCCAGGGACGGCACCGCCGGTACCGGCGCCTCCCGCGGGTCGAAGGGGGCGGCCGCATCCTCGATGACCAGCACCGCGCCACCCTCCGCCGCCTCCACCGTCACCCGCGCCGGCGGCGGATCGCCCGCGAATCGGCCATGCATGGCCAGGTTCGCCAGCAGCTCCTCCGTCACCAGCGCCAGGCGATAGGTGGCGGCCGGGGAGAGCCCGGCCTCCGCCGCCCAGGATTCGATGGCCGCCTGCGCGCCCGGAATCGCCGCCATGCCGATGGGGACGGAAAGAAGCAGCATCAGGCCGCCAGCCTCGCCAGCGCCTCCTCCTCCGTCGCCACCAGCGGCAGCACCTGGTCCAGCGCCATGGCCGTCAGCACCTCCGCCACCATGGGCTGGGCGCCGAACAGCACCACCTTGCCGCCGCGGCGCGACACCACCCGGGCGCCCGACAGCAGCAGCCGGATGCCCAGCGAGGACAGGAAATCCAGCCCCGTCAGGTCCAGCACCGCGCTCTTGCCCGAAGCGGCCAGCGTCGCCGTGAAGGGCGTCTCCACCTGGCCCACCGTGCCGGTATCCAGCCGCCCCGCCAGCACGATCTTCTGGGCCTGCCCGTCGATCTCAACCACCTCGAACGTCACGTCGCGCTCCCTCGTTGCACGGCCGGTCATCTAGACCAACCCCGCGCGGCCCTGGCGTGACACTTCCACGACACCGGCACCACTGCCAGCATGGAAGCCGGAGGAGAACGACCATGCTCGACCCGGAACCGGAGGGGCCCGTCCCCTCCCCCGCCGCGCGGCTGCGCGCCGTGCTCGAAGCGCCCGGCATCGCCGTGGTGCCGGGCTGCCATGATGCGATGGGCGCGCGGCTCATCGCCCGCGCCGGCCTGCCCGCCGCCTTCCTCTCGGGCTACGCCGTCTCCGCCGCCCGGCTCGGCCTGCCCGATGCCGGCCTGATCTCCTACCGGGAGATGCTGGATGCGGGGCGGGAGGTCTGCGCGGCGAGCCCCATCCCCGTGATCGGCGATGCCGATACCGGCTTCGGCAACCCCGTGAATGTCCGCCGCACCATCGCGGGCTACCACCAGGCCGGCTTCGCCTGCGTGATGATCGAGGACCAGGTCTTCCCCAAGCGCTGCGGCTTCGCCCAGGGGCTGGAGGTCGCACCGCGCGAGGAGGCGCTGATGCGCCTTCGCGCCGCGCTCGATGCGCGCGACGCCATCCGCAAGGCCGGCGGCGACCTGCTGGTGATCGGCCGCACCGACAGCCGCGCGGCGGTCGGCCTCGACGAAGCGCTGTGGCGCGCCCAGGCCTTCGCCGAACTCGGCGCCGACATCGTCTATTTCGAGGCGCCCCAGTCGACGCAGGAAATGGAAGCGCTGCACCGCGTCACCGGCGCCACGCCGACCATGCTGGCCCAGGTGGAGAAGCCCGGCCGCCCCTTCCTGGCGCCGAAGCAGGCGGAGGCGATCGGCTACGACATCCTGCTGCTCGGCGTCACGCTGCTGAACGTGGTGATCCGCGCCCAGCAGGATGCGCTGGCCCTGATGGCGCAAGGGCAGCACCCCGGCCCGGACCGGCTGCTGCCCTTCGACGAACTCTACGACCGCGTCGGCTTCAACGCGTATTACGAGATGGAACGGCGCTACGCGCGCTGACGCCTACCAGGTCCAGCGCATGCCGATGGTCAGCAGATGCTCCGTGCCGCGATCGGTGCGGAGCGCGTCGTAATCGGCCACCACGGCGAAGCGGTCGCCGCGATGGGCGGTGACGCCGATGCCGCCCTGCAGCCCGTTCTGGCCGGTCCGCGCGGAGTCGATCCCGAAGGCCGCGCCGCCCAGCCGGTGCGTGGACCGGCCGAGCCCGTCCTGCATCTCCCTCACATAGCCGATGCGGGCTTCCGGCCGCAGCTGCAGCCCGTTCTCCAGCGTGAAGCTACGCCCCGCCGCCACGCCGATGCCCGCCCGCAGCGCATCCGCCGTGCGGCCGTCCACACTCAGGTTCAGCGCGCCCGCCCCCGTCTCCGTGAAGCCGCGCCGCGCGATGCGGTCCCATCGCAGATGCAGCCGCGGCTCGACATCGATCCCCTCGATCCGGGTGGAGACGCCGATGCCGGCCTCCGCCGACCAGTCCATGCCCTGGCTTTCCGCCGTGGCGCGGCGCGACAGGGTGCCGAAGCCGATCGGGCGCCGCGCATCGTAGCGGCTGAGCCCGGTGCCGAGCGTGACATCCAGGAAGGGCTTCGCCGTCGCCTCGGTCGGCGGCGCGTAGAGGCCGTAGAGGCTCGCCTGGTAGCTCTCGATCCGCACCTCGCCGGTCGATCCATCGCCATCCACCTGGCCGCGCAGGAAGCCGAGCGCGATGCCGCCCGTCAGCCCCGGGGCGAGGCGGCGGTCGGCGCCGACCAGCGCGCCGCCGCTCTGCCGGCTGTAGCCCGGCGCGATGCCGTCGCTGCCGGTGGACCCGAATCCGCCCAGCGCCCGGCCCCAGACGGACCATCCCGGCAGGCCGAAGCCCTCCCCATCCCCGCCATCGCCGGCGGGCTGGTCATCGGCATCCAGGCCGACCCCGGCGCCCGGCATGGCCGACATCCGCGCGATGCGCGCGCTGTCCAGCGCCACGCGCGGCGCAAGCGCGCCCTGCGCACCGACCAGGCCCGCATCGCCCGTGCGGATCGCCGCCATGCGCTGGCTGGTCGCCTGGCCGAAGATGCGCCGATGCGCCAGCGACGCCGCCAGCGCATCGGCATGGATCACGCCCGACATCTGGTCGAGCGCCGCGGGGATGGCGCTGGCCGGCAGCGCGTAGAGCGCGCCGAAGACGGCCCCGGCATCGCCCTCGATCCGCAGCCCCGCCGCCGGGCGGATCGCGTCCACCGCCCCGCCCGTCGCCTGCTGGTTCACGCGCTGCCCGACGCCGAGCGCCGAAAGGTCCGCGTAGCGCGCCGGCGTCAGCACCAGGTCCAGCGTGTTCGCGCCATAGATCGCATCGAAGCGCGACCCCGCCGGCAGCCCTTCCGTCGGCTGCGTCAGCCCGGCGAAGCTGCCTAGCAGCCCGCCCTCCGCCTGGATCACCCGGAAGGACTGGCCGATGGCGGGGGTGAAGCTGTTCGTCGCATCCCCGCTGATGCCGCGCAGCGCCGGCGCCAGCGTGCCGCCCGCCGTCAGCGTGTTGCCCGCACCCGTCACCAGGATCCGGTCATACGATCCGCTGCCCGTGCCGGTGCCCGGGCCATCGATCTCGAGGCGCGTGGTCGATCCCGCGCCCAGCGTCACCGGCGCGGTGAAGGTCATGATCCCTGGCGAACTGCCCGGGGACAGCGTGCCATCGATGGTCGTCGCGCCGCCGATGGTGCCGCCACCCGTCAGCGTGCCGCCGGCCTGCACCACGACAGGGCCGCCCAGCGAGCCCTGCACCACCAGCGTGCCCTGCTGCACCAGCGCGCCGCCCGCATTCTGCGCGTCGCCCTGCAGCGTCAGGCGGCCGAGCCCGATCAGCTGCAGCTGCCCGTCGCCCGTGATGGCGCCCAGCAGCACGACAGGGCCCTGGCTGGTGTCGATGATGCCGTTCGTCGCCTCCACCACCACCGGCTGGGTCAGCGCGGCGGCAGCGGTCGGGCGGAAGGTGCCGCCGCGGAAGGTCACCGTGCTGGCCTGCGCGGCGCTGTCCGTCTGGTCGAAGGACCCGCGGCTGGTGTCGATCGCCGTGCCGCCGGACAGGCCACCGATCGGCACCACGGCATAGCGGATGGTCCCGCCGCCGAACATCGTGTCGCCGCTCGCCTCCCCGTAGAAGGCGATGGAGGAGAAGGTGCCGCTGTCGCTGATCGCGGCGACGAAGGTCATCGCCTGGCCGTAGCGCGCATCACCGGGATTGTCGGACCGCTGATTGGCGCTGCCGACCAGGATCGGCGTGCCGCCATCGAAGGCGATGTAGAGCGCGCTGGGGTAGCAGCAGGTCGCCCAGCCCTCCAGCTCCACCGCGAAGGCGTTGATCGGGGAGGAGAAGGTGAAGACCAGCCCGCTGCCCGGCGGATCGGCGGAGGACGCCTCCATCCGGATGGCATCGCCGCTGTTGAAGGTGCCGCTCGGCCCCTGGATGTTCTGGAAGCTCGACGTGCGCGTGCTGCGCGTGGTGCCGTCGCCGGAGGTGATGGTGAAGGCGCTGCGCGCCCAGCTGGTCTGGTTGCTGGTCAGGCTCGACAGCAGGTCCGTGTTCACCGTGCCGCCGGCGGCGGTGACCCGGTTGTCGAAATCCGTGCGCCCTTCCGCGATGCTGTCGAAGAAGGTCGCCGTCGCGGCCGGCGCCAGGCGCGGCAGGCCGGCCACCAGGGCCAGGCTGGATGCCGACAGCAGCAGGCTGGCGGCACCGGCGGAAAGGCGTCGCGAACGCGGAGACGGCATCGAGGGGCCCTTTTGGCGCATGATCCGCCAGGGCTTAGCGAGGCATCCGCTAAGGACCGGTTAATCCGATCCCGTTCTGAAACCGGAACGCGCGTCTTTCATTCGGCCGTGGCGCCCGAGGCACGGACGACGGCGGCCCATTTCGTCACCTCCTGCCCGAGGTAGCTGGCGAAGTCCGCGCGGCTCCGCGCATCCGGCGCGAAGCCCATCGCGTCCAGCCTTCCGCGCGTCTCGGCGGCCGTCAGCGCCTTGTTGATCTCGGCATTCATGCGGTCGCAGATGGCGGCGGGCGTGCCGTGCGGCGCCATCAGCCCGAACCAGGTCAGCGCCTCGAAGCCCGGATAGCCCTGCTCCGCCACGGTGGGCACATCCGGCAGCGCGGCATCGCGCCGCAGGCTGGTCACGGCGATCCCGCGCAGCCGGCCCTCCCGCACCATCGGGAGCGCCGGCGGCAGGCTCGTGCTGCCGATCGGCACCTGCCCGCCCACCACCGCCGTCACCGCCTGCGCCGGGCCGAAGGGCACGTGCTGCACCTCCACCCGCGCCAGGCTGCGGAACAGCAATTCCATGCCGAGATGCGTCGTGGTGCCGATGCCGGAGGAGCCGTAGTCCAGCCCCCTCGTCCGCGCTTGCGCGATCAGTTCGCCGAGGCTGCCGACCTGCAGCTTCTCGGGATTGACGGTGATGATGTTGGGCGTGGAGGCCAGCATCGCCACCGGCTCCAGATCCGTCAGCGCATCGTAGCCGGCATTGCGGAACAGGGACGGGTTCACGGCATAGGCGACGGAATGCGCCAGGAAGACGCTGCCATCGGGCGGGCTGCGCCGCACCGCGACGGTCGCGATATTGCCGCCCGCGCCCGGCCGGTTCTCCACCACCACGGGCTGGCCGAGCGCCGGCGTCAGCGCATTCGCCAGCGCCCGGGCCAGCACATCCGTGCTGGCGCCAGGCGGGAAGGCCACCAGGATGCGTACCGGCTTGTCAGGCCAGGGCGCCTGCGCGAAGGCCGGCACCGTCAGCAGGCCCGCCGCGGCGCCGAACGCGGCGCGACGGCCCATCATCATGCGCCCCATGGTCCCGCTTCCCCCCATCATCGTTTTCGTTGATGGGGCGAAGCATATCCCCAGCGCGCGACGCCGGGGAAGGGACTGGCGGTCGCTCAGGCGAAGGCGGGGTCGTCCGCGATGGTGTTGCGCAGCACGCCGATGCCCTCGACCTCGATCTCCACCACCTTGCCCGGCGCCAGGAACAGCGGCGGCTTGCGCGCATAGCCGACGCCGGACGGCGTGCCGGTCGCGATCACGTCGCCCGGCTCCAGCGTCATGACCTCGGAGATGATCTCGATCGCGCGGGCGACGGTGAAGATCATGTCGCCCGTCGTGCTGTCCTGCACCGTCTGGCCATCCACGCGCGCGCAGATGCGCAGCGGCGCCGCGCCCGGCGGCAGCTCATCCGCCGTCACGATCTCCGGCCCGAAGGCGCCCGTCGCGTCGAAGTTCTTGCCCATCGTCCACTGCGTGGACTTGCGCTGGTAGTCGCGCACGGAGCCGTCGTTGAACAGCGAGTAGCCGGCCACGTAGTCCAGCGCATCCGCCTGCTTCACGCAGCGCGCCCGCTTGCCGATGATGATCGCGAGCTCCGCCTCATAGTCCAGCTTGTCGGAGACGCCGGGTCGCAGGATCGGCTGGTCGGGCCCGACCAGGCTGGTCTGCACGCGGAGGAACATCGCCGGGTAGTCCGGGATCGGGTTGCCGCCTTCCTTGGCGTGCAGCGCATAGTTCAGCCCGATGCAGGCCACCTTGCCAGGGCGCGGGATCGGCATGCCGAGCGTGAGGTCCGACCGCTTCCGCCGTGCGGAGGCCGGCGCCGAGGCAGCGGCCGCGGCCAGCTTCGCCAGCCCCTCCGCCCCCAGGCCCACGATCTCCAGCATGTCGGTGGGGAAACCGGCGAGGTCGCCGACCGGCACCACCTCCTCCCCGATCCGCACCCCCGGCGCGCTGCGCCCATTCTCGATGAAGCTGAGCAGACGCATGCGACGATTCCCTGCCGTGGTTCGGGCGACAAAAATGCTCCGACAGAAAAAATATCGACAAAAACCGGCCCCGGCAAGCCATGGCACCACCGCTGGCCCACCCGCCCCTTCCGCGCGATAGTCCCAGCCCCGCAACGGCAAGGCGCCCCATGACGCAGACCCTGTTAGGCCGACGCGGCCTTTCCGCCGCCGCCCTGCTGCTCGGCGCCGCCGGCCCGGCCCCGCGCCGGATCGGGGAGGCGGTGGAGGTCACCGGCACCGCACGCGCGGAGCGCCCCGGCGCCACCCGCCCCCTCGCCCCCGCCGCCCCGCTCGGCGAGGGCGACACGCTGGTCACCGGCGCCGACTCCCGCCTGCTGGCTCGCCTCGCCGGCGACATCGAACTCCGCCTCGGCGCCCTGGCACGCCTGCTGCTGGACAGCGTGCCCGCCACCCCGCGGGACGGGGCCGGCACGGTGCTGCGCCGCGCCGCCGGCGCGCTCTGGTTCAGCCGCCCCGAGACCGCCCCCCGCGCCCCCGTCGCCATCGTCTCCCCCGCCGCGCTGATCGGCGTCCGCGGCACCGCCTTCTGGGCGGGCGAGATCGACGGCCGCTTCTCCGTCCTCGTCGAGCGGGGCGAGGCCGCGGTCTCCGCGGGCGGGCGGCTTGTCACGCTCGGTCCCGGCTTCGGCACCGATATCGAGGGCGGCGTGCCGGAGGATCCGCAGCGCTGGGCCCCCGCGCGGATCGCGCGCGCCCTCGCCATGGTGGGCCTGCCGCGCTGAGCCCCTTCCGCTGGGGCCTCGCCGCCGCTTCGCTGCTGCTCGGCCTCCGCCTGCTGCTGCCGGGGCCCGCGGGCCAGGCGCGCGATGCCGCGCTCGACACGCTGCTCGCCGCCTGGCCCCGCCCCGGCCCCACGCCCCCCGTGCTGATGGTGGCGATCGACCGGGAGAGCCTGGCCAGCCTCGGCCCCTGGCCCTGGCCGCGGGACCGCATCGCCGCCATCCTGGACCGGCTGGCCGAGGCCGCCCCCGCCGCCATCGCCACCGACATCCTCTTCGAGGCGCCCGACCGCGCCGCCCCCGCCGTGCTCGCCCGCCGCCTGGCCGACGCGCTCCCGCCCGACGAGTCCGCCGCGCTCCGCCTCCGCGCCGCGCGGCTGCCGGACCACGATTCGACCCTCGCCATCTCCCTCGCCGCCGCCCCCGTCGCGCTCGGCTTCCTGCTGGCGCCGGAGCCGACGCCGCCACCCGCTTCCCCCGGCGGCTTCGCGGTGCTCGGCAGCCCCGCGGCGCTGACGCCGCTCGCCGCCCCCGGCGCCGCCATTGCCCTGCCCGCCCTGGTCGCCGCCGCCGCCGGCCATGGCGCGGCCTCGCTGGAGGGCGGCCGCGTCCGCGCCGTGCCGCTGGTGGTCCGCGTCGGCGACGAACTCCGTCCCGGCCTGGTGCTGGAGGCGCTGCGCCTGGCGCTCGGCGGTTCCTCCCCCCTGCTGGACGCCGCCGGCCCCGCGATCCGCCTGCCGCAGGTGGTGCTGCCGCTGGATGAGGGCCTGTCCATCCGCCTGCACCCCGGCGCTCCTTTGCCGACCGTCTCCGCCGCCGCGCTGCTGGCGGGGGAGGTCCCTTCCGCCGCCATCCAGGGCCACATCGTGCTGCTGGGCGGCACCGCGCCCGAACTCGGCGCGCTGCGGGAAGCCGGCTTCGCCCCGCTCGTCCCGGGCATCCGGTTGCAGGCGGAGGCGCTGGCCCAGGCCATGACGCTCTGGCTGCCCCGCCGCCCCGCCTGGCTGGACAGCGCGGAGATCGCCGCCGCCGCGGCGCTCAGCCTGCTGGGCGCCGCGGCCGGGGCGGTGCTGCCGCCCCTCGCGCTGGCGGGCTTCGCCGTCGCGGCACTCTTCGCCGTGCCGGTCGGCGTGCTGGCGCTGCTCTCGGCCACCATGCTGCTGGCAGACCCGCTGCTGCCGCTGGCCGCGCTGCTGGCCCCTGCCGCCATCGCCGCCCTCGCCGCCTTCATCGCCACCCGCGCCAGCCGCGCGCGGCTGGTGGCGCGCTTCGCGCAGTCCCTGCCGCCCGCGCTGGTGGCGCGCATCGCGCGAGAGCCGGGCCTGGTGCGGATCGGCGGCGAGGCGCGGCGCATGAGCTTTGTCTTCACCGACATCGCGGGCTTCACCACGCTGGTGGAGCGCAGCGGCCCCGCCGCGCTGATCGGGATGCTCGACGCCTATATCGCCGGCGCGGCCGAGATCATCGCCCGCCATGGCGGGACGCTCGACAAGGTGGTGGGGGATGCGCTGCACGTCATGTTCGGCGCGCCGCTCGACCAGCCCGGCCATGAGCGACACGCCGTGGCCTGTGGCATCGCGCTGGCCGAATACGGCCAGGACTTCGCCCGTCGCCACGCGGCCGAGGGCTTCGGCATCACGAGGGTCGGCATCGCGACCGGCGTCGCGATCGTCGGCGATGTCGGCGGCGGGCGGGTGCTGGACTACACCGCCCATGGCGATGCGGTGAACCTGGCCGCGCGCCTCGAACAGGCCAACAAGATCTTCGGCACAACGGTGCTGCTGGATGGCGAGACGGCCGCCGCGCAATCCGGGGAGGGCTTTCGCTGCCTCGGCCGCCTCGCCGCCCGCGGCCGCAGCGCCGCCGTCGATGTCTATGCGCCCTGGGATGCGCCGCAGGAGGCGCGCACCGCCTGGGACGAAGGCCTGGCCGCGCTGCTGGCCGAGGATGCCGACGCCGCCCGCGCCGCCTTCACCCGCGTCGCCGCACTGCTGCCGGAGGACGCGCCGACGCTGTTCCAACTGGACCGCCTGAATCGCGGATTTTCGTCAATCTCGGTGGACCAGCGCGGCGGCTGACGTCAGTCCAGCGGGATGTTGAACCCCCGGATCACCCCCCGATACTGCGCCACCGTCTCCTCCATCAGCCGCCCCAGCGCCTCCGGCGAGGACGAGACCGCCCCCGCCCCTGTCCCCTCCACCGCCGCCCGGTATTCCGGGCTCGCTACCGCCTCCACCACCAGCCGGTTCACCGTGGCCACCACCGGCGCCGGGATGCCGCTGGCCCCGCAGACGCCGAGCCAGCCCTGCGCCACCAGGTCGATCCCCTGTTCCCGCAAGGTCGGCACGTCAGGCGCCACCGGGAGCCGTTCGGGGCTGGTCATCCCGATCGCCCTCACCTGCCCGGCCTGCGCCAGCGGCATGGTGTTCACCAGAGGCCCCACGAACAACTGCAACCGCCCCGCGATGAGGTCCTGCAGCACCGGCGGCGTGCCGCGATAGGGCACCTCCACCATCCGCGCGCCCACCAGCCCCTCGAAGATCCGCGCCACGAGATTCGGCATGGAGGCCCCGCCGACATGCCCGAAGGCCACCGCCTCCGGCCGCGCCGCCGCCAGCGCCGCGAAGTCACGCGCATCCCGCGCGGGCAGGCTGTTCGGCACGACCAGCGCGTAATAGGCCCGCGTGATCTGGGAGATCGGCGCGAGGTCCGACAGCGGATAGGGCCGCGCGGTGCCGAGCGTGTTGAGCGCGTCGATATAGGTGCAGACCAGCAGCGTGTGCCCGTCCCTCGGCTGGGACATGACATGATCCAGCGCGATGCGGCCGCCGGCGCCGGTGCGGTTCTCGACCACCACGGGCTGCGGGAGGCGGGCGCGGAGTTGCTCGGCAATGATGCGGGCGGGGATGTCCGTGGGGCCACCGGCGGGGAAGCCGACGAGGAGGCGGACGGGGCGCGTCGGCCATTCCTGTGCCGCCGCCTGCCCCGCCCCCGCGGACAGCATCGCCACGCCCAGCGCCAGGCCGCGCAGCATGTTCGGCATCATGGCCGTATCCCCCCTCGTTCCGGGGGCAGCATCCCCCCGGCCGCCCGCGGCGACAAGGCGCGCAGCCGCCTCAATTCAGGAACGGGTTGCGCCCCCGCTGTGGCGCCTGGGCCGGCCCGAAATGCTGCGCGAGATAATCGACGATCAGGACACGGAACTCCCCTTCCAGCGGGTTCATCCCGTGCCGTTCCGTCATCCAGTCCATCAGCCCGTCCCACTGCCGCCGCGTGAAGCGGCTGCGGCGGATCAGTGCCGTGTCGTGGCAGACGGTGCAGTAGCCGAAGGTCTCCGACCGCCCCTCACCCTCCGGCAGGATCGTCTCTTCCTCCGGCGCCCGTTCCGTGGCGGACACCGGCTGCGCGCCGGCCGGGGTCGCCAGCAGCGCGCAGGCCAGCAGGCAAGCAAGGCGCCCCTTCATGCGCCGACCAGGATGGCGATGCGGCTGATGGGATTCGCCCCGTAGCCCTGCGGGTTCCAGTTGGCGGCGAGGTGAGGCTGCATGCGGCCTCGGCTGTCCGTCGCGCGGTACCAGACCTCGTAGTAGCCATCCGCCGGCAGCGCCACGCGCCCGGTCCAGCGCTGCCAGGCATGGCGGTTGGCGGGCGCCGCCACCTGCATCTCCGTCCAGGTCGCGCCGAAATCGACGCTGGCATGGACGGCGCGCACGGTGTCGTCCCCGGCCCAGGCCGCGCCGCGCAGGTCGAGCGTCCGGGTGCCGGCGGCAAGCCTGGTGCCATGGGCGTGGCTGCTCAGGATGGATCGCACCGGCATGCTCTCCATCTCAGCGAAGTCGCGGCCATTGTTCTCGCTGCCGGGAACGATCGGCCGGACCGGGATGCGATAGCTCGTGCCACCCATGCCCTGGCCCGTATGGGGCTTGTCGAGCAGCGTGATGCGCGTGAACCACTTCTGGCTGAGGCTGCCCGGCCAGCCCGGCACCAGCAGCCGCGCCGGCGCGCCATGCACCTGCGGGATGGCCGCGCCGTTCATGCGGAAGGCGATCAGCGTATCCTCGTCCATCGCCTTCGCCAGCCGCATGCCGCGGCTGATGGCGGCGCGGTCGGTGGCGCCGGAGAGGTGCGGGTCCGCGCCGAAATGCCCGGTATGGCTGGCGGAGGGCTTCACCCCCGCCGCCGCCAGCACGTCCCGCAGCCGCACCCCCGTCCATTCCGCGTTGCTGATGGCGCCGTTGCCCCATTGGTTGCCCCGGGTCTGCGGCTGGAAGTGGCTGCGGCCATTGCCGCCGCATTCCATCTGCAACTGCCGCGTCACCACCGGGAAACGGCTTTCCAGCTCGCCCAGGGTGAGTTCGAGGGGCGTGTTCACCTCGCCATCGATGCGGATCTTCCACCCGCGGGGATCGCCGGCCACGGGATCCGGCACCTGGCCGTTGTTGCGGATGAAGAACTTGTCCGCGGGCGTCACCGCGTCATCCAGCAGGTGCTCGGGCGTCTCCGCGTTGAGCGGCCGCTCACCCTGGATGATGAGGGGCGCCTTGCCCTCCATGCGCAGGAATTGCGGCGCGTCCTGCGCCGCGGCGGGGCGCGTGAGGAGCGCGGGCGCGACGCCCGCCGGCAGGTGGCCGCCGAAGGGGATGGCGGCGCCGACCGCGCCGCCCATGGCCGCGAGCGCAGCCCCCTTCAGCGCGCCGCGCCGGCCGAAGGCGAGAGCGTCGGCGCGCTCGGGATCGTCGCGATAGAGCTCCTCGACGGAGCGTTCGGGCTTCCGTGCCATGGCCTGTTTCCTCCTGTGTTGCAGGGAGAAAGCCATGGCACGGGACCAGCCCGCAAGGCGGTAATTCTACTCCGCGGCCAGCGGCATCGCCTGGCCCGGCAGTCGCCAGCCATATTCCGCATCGAGGCCGAGCGCCTTCACGATCGCGACACCCCGCGCCAGGTGGTCCGGCTTGAGGCCCGTCAGCGGCCGCCGCAGGTCGCCCGCCGGCAGCCCCACCGCCTTCATCAGGGACTTCACCGCCACCGGGTTGATGGCGCTGTAGGTGAAGTGCAGCAGCGGCAGCAGGCGGAGATAGGTCTCCCGGAACACCACGGACTGCTCCGGCGTCGTCCAGGGCGTGGAGAGCCGAGCCATGCCGGCCGGGTCGATGTTGCCCGTCATGTTCGCCGTCCCATGCCCGCCAAGCGACATGGTCGGCACGACGAGTCCCAGGTTGGGGCTGTCGCAGCACATGATCGTCGCGTCGGGCTGCGCGGCGCAGACCTGCGCCACCTGGCCGACGCGCGTCGTGCTTTCCTTCAGCACCACGATGTTCGGGTGCTTCATGAGGCGCAGCAGGTGGTCCCAATGCAGGTCGGACTTCACCCGCGGCGGGTTGTTGTAGATGCCGATGGGCAGTTCGACCGCATCGGCGCATTCCGCGAAGAAGGCCTCGATGTCGTCCTCGGGGGCGCAGATATAGGCGGGTGCCGCCAGGATCGCGCCATCGGCGCCGGCGGCCTTGGCGTGCTTGAGGTAGGCGATGGTGGCGGCCGTGCTGGTGCCCGTGCAGCCATAGAACATCTTCATGCCGCCCACCTTCATGGCGGCGGTCTTCTCGACGATCTCCCGCCGCTCATCCGGCGTCAGCATGGAGACCTCGCCCGTCGAGCCCATGATCAGCACGGCGGAGGTGCCGGACTTCGCATGCCAGTCGATCAGCGTTCGGAAGCCGCCGAAATCGACGCTGCCATCGGCGTTGAAGGGGGTGATGAGGGCGACGAAGGATCCCTCGATCCGCATCTTGGCCATGGGCGCACCTGCAAGGTTGGGGACCGAACGCTAGCAACTCGGCGCATGCCTGGGTAGGCGGTCGAAATCACTGGCAGCGGAAGCGATGTTCCTTGTATGTTTCGTCCGCCGCCGCCCGACCCGCGCCCCGCACCCCGCGAAATCGGTGCTAAACGCGCATAATCGGCATAAGCGGGTTAGCGACTTAAATGTCACACCCGTCACGATCCGCCTCGCGACGGGGCTTCCCCTGCCACCGGGTCCGCCGCAATTCTTCCGGGATAGAAGGAGGAATTCGCATGCTGGCCCGCCGATCCCTGCTGCTCGCCGCCCCTGCCCTGGCCGCGATCCCGATCGGCGACCGCGCGCTGGCGCAGTCCTGGCCGTCGCGGCCCATCTCCATCGTCGTGCCCTTCCCGCCCGGCGGCTCGAACGACCTGCTGGCGCGGCCGCTGGCGGCGAAGCTCCAGCAGGCGCTGGGCGGCCATCCCGTGGTGGTGGAGAACCGCGGCGGCGCCGGCGGCACGGTGGGCGCGGCGCAGGTGGCGCGCAGCGCGCCGGATGGCCACACGCTGATGTGGGGCCATGTCGGCACGCTGGCCGTCAACCCCTTCATCTACCCCAACATTCCCTATGACGTGCTGCGGGATTTCGCCCCCGTCGCACTGGTGGCGACGCTGCCCGGCGTGCTGGCCATCCACCCCTCCGTCCCCGCCCGCACCACGGCGGAGTTCATCGCGCTGGCCAAGGCGCGGCCCGGCACGCTGGAATATGGCAGCGCCGGCAATGGCAGCGCGTCCCACATCACCATGGCGAGCTTCTGCGACGCCGCGGGGATCGACCTGATCCACGTCCCCTATCGCGGCAACGGCCCGATGCTGGCGGATCTGCTGGCCGGCCGCTTGAAGGTCGCCTTCGCCGGCGCGCCCGTGGTGCTGCCCGGCGTCCGCGACCGCCTGCTGGTGGCGCTCGGCATGAGCGCCGCGCGCCCCTCCGCCTCCATCCCCGGCATCAACCCGGTGGCGGAGGCGCTGCCGGGCTATGAGATGGTGCAGTGGCACGGCCTGGTCGCCCCCGCCGCGACGCCGCCTGCCATCATCGCGAGGATCAACGAGGCGGTGAACGGCCAGCTCAACGACCCCGAGTTGCAGCAGCGCCTGGTGATGGAGGGCGCCGACGCCGCGCCCCGCACGCCCGACGCCTTCCGCGCGCTGATCGCGAGCGAGCTCGAGCGTTTCCGCGGCCTGATCACCCGCGCCGGCATCCGCGCGGATTGAGGACAAGACGATGATCCGACGCCGTTCCCTCCTGGCCGGCAGCGCGTTGCTGGCCGGCACCGCAAGCGCCCAGGAAGCGCGCGGCCCCGTCCGCGTGGTGGTGCCCTCTCCGCCCGGCGGCCCGCCGGACCTGATCCTTCGCGCCATCCTGCCCAAGATGTCGGCGACGCTGGGCCAGACGCTGGTGACGGAGAACCGCGCCGGCGGCGGCGGGCTGGTCGGCACCGCCTATGTCGCGCGGACGCCGCCAGACGGGCAGACCTGGCTCTTCACCACCGCCAGCCACACCAACATCCCGCCCTTCAATGACAACGTGACCTACGACCCGGTGCGGGACTTCACCCATGTGACGCTGGCCGCGCAGAATTTCGGCCAGGCGCTGGTGGTGCATCCCTCCGTCCCCGCGACCAACCTGGCGGAGCTGGTGGCGCTGGCGAAGGCCAGGCCCGGCGCGCTGACCTATGCCAATGCCGGCAACGGCACCGCCAGCCACATCCCGGCCGAGCTGATGAAGACCATGACGGGCACGGACATCCTCTCCGTCCCCTATCGCGGGGTTGCCGAGGCCACGACGGACCTGCTCGCCGGCCGCATCGACATGTTCTTCGTCGGCACGCAGATCGCCTTGCAGCACGTCCAGGCCGGGCGGCTCCGCGCCATCGCACTGACCGGTGCGCGGCGCTGGAAGGGCATGCCGGATGTGCCGACGCTGCAGGAACAGGGCCTCACGGGCTTCGATGTCGTCAACTGGTTCGGCCTCTGGCTGCCCGCCGGCGCCGCGCCCGCGCTCGTCAACCGCATTCACGGCGCCGTCGCGAGCGCGGTGCGGGACCCCGAGGTGATGCAGCAATTCGACAATCTCGGCCTGGAAGGTGTCGCCATGCCGCCCGACCAGTTCGCGCCCTTCGTGGCGGAGCAGGCCCGCATCGCGCAGGAGATCGGCCGCCGCGTCGCCCGCCCGACCTGATGCCCTTGGCTGCGCGGATCGTCGCCGATCCGCCTTCGGCGGCCGCAGGCTGCCCCCAGGAGACATGGCTTGATCCTCACCATTGCCTGCGCCCCCTATGACCGCGTCCGCGCCCTCTTCGATGGGCGCGTGACCCTGCCTGGCATCCGCCTGGTGCCGGTGCCCATCCACTCCGAACTGAGCTTCCCCCGCGCCTTCTCCCGCGCCGAGTTCGACGTGACGGAGCTCTCGCTCTCCTCCCAGCTCATCCAGGTCTCGCGCGGCGAGGCCGCCTATGACGCCATCCCCGCCTTCGTCTCCCGCGCCTTCCGGCACGGCTGCATCTACCTCCGCGCCGATGCCGGCATCGGCGATGCCAAGGGGCTGGAGGGAAGGCGCGTCGGCATCCCGGAGTACCAGATGACGCTCGGCCTCTGGCTGCGCGGGATCCTGGCCGATGACCACGGCGTCGATGTGAACGGGATCAGCTGGCGCACCGCCGGCACCAACCAGGCGGGGCGCCGCGAACGCCTGCCGCTCGAACTGCCGCCGGGCATGGATGTGCGGCCGCTGCCGGAGGGTGCAACGCTCAACGCCGCGCTGCTGGCGGGCGAGATCGACGCCATCCTCTCGCCCACGGAACCCCTGGCCTTCGCGGAGGGCGATCCGCGTGTCGTGCGGCTGTTCCCGGACCCGCGCGCCGCCGCCATCGCCTGGCACCGCCGCACCGGCTTCCACCCGATCATGCATGTCATCGGGCTGCGCAAGGACATCGCGGCCCGGCACCCCGGCCTCGCCGGCCAGCTGCACGCCGCCTTCGACCAGGCGCGCCGCCTCGGCCTCGCGGACATGGAGGCCGATCTCCGCCACTCCTCGCTCAGCCTGATGCTGCCCTTCCTGGCGGAGGAATGGGCGGCCACGAAGGCGCTGCTCGGCGCCGATCCCTGGACCTATGGCATCGCCGCCAACCGGGCGGAGCTGGAGGCGATCGCCCGCTGGTCCCACGCCCAGCACCTGTCCCGCCATCGGCTGTCGGTGGAGGAGATGTTCCACCCGGAAACAGCGGACAGCTGAAGGGGAACCCCGCCACCCCCGCACCTGTTGACCCGGCAACCCCGCCGGAGCGCCGCCCATGTCCCGCCTGCTGACGCTCGCCGCTGCCCTGGGCGGCTTCGCCCTTGCCACCCACCAGGCCGCCCGCAACGCCGAGCGCGCCCGTGCCGCCCCCGGCCGCTTCATCGCCGTCGATGGTGTCCGCCTGCACATCCTGGACCGCGGCCCGCCGGCGCCCGATGGCCCGCCCGTGGTCCTGCTGCACGGCAATGGCAGCATGGTGGAGGATTTCGACAGCAGCGGGCTGATCGACCTCCTCGCCCGCCACCGCCGCGTGGTCGCGATCGACCGCCCCGGCTTCGGCCGCAGCGACCGGCCGCGCGACCGCGACTGGACGCCGGAAGCGCAGGCCGCCCTGATTGCCGCGGCGCTGGAACGGCTCGGCCTCGTCCGCCCCATCGTGCTGGGCCACAGCTTCGGCGCGGTGGTCGCGCTGGCGCTGGCGCTGGACCATGCGAGCCGCATCGGCGGGCTGGTGCTGGAGAGCGGCTATTTCTTCCCGACCCTGCGCGCGGACGCCGTGCTCTTCTCGCCGCCTGCCATCCCGGGCATCGGCGACGTCATCCGCTACACCTATGGCCCGCCGCTCGGCCGCGCGGTCGCAAAGCCGATGATCCGGCGGATGTTCGCGCCGCTGCCGGTGCCTCGGCGATTCAAGCGGGAATTCCCGCTGCCCCTCACCGTCCGCCCCTGGCAGATCCGGGCGGTGGCGGAGGACAGCGCGGCGATGGTCCCGGCCGCGCGCCGCCTGTCGCAGCGCCTCGGCCAGTTGCACCTGCCCGTCACGATCCTGGCGGGGGAGGAGGACCGGATCGTCAGCCCGAAGCGCCAGGCACAGCGCCTGCACGCGATGCTGCCGGACAGTCGCCTGGTCCTGCTGCCCGGCGCCGGCCACATGCTCCACCACGCCTCCCCGGCCGTGGTGGAGGAGGCGATCCTCAGCCTGGCGTGAGCCCGGCGGCGCGCACGATCGGCGCGAAGGACGCCAGTTCGGCCTGCACGAAGCGGGTGAAAGCCTCCGGCGTGCTCTCCGGCGGCGGGGCTCCCAGCAGCTCCTCGAAGCGCGCGATGGTGGCGGGATCGGCCAGCACGGCGCGCACCGCCTCCGCCAGCCGCGCCACGATGGCGGGCGGCAGGCCGGCGGGACCGGAGAGGCCGAACCAGGCGGCGCTGACGACATCGACGCCGCTCTCCCGCAGCGTCGGCAGGTCCGGGAAGCGGGCGGAACGCGCGGCGCTGCTGACGGCGAGGCCCCGCAGCGCACCGGAACGGATATGCGGCCCGGCACTCGGCAGGCTGTCCAGCATGGCCGGCACCACGCCCGCGATGGTGTCCGTCAGCGCCGGCCCCGCGCCGCGATAGGGCACGGCATTCACCTTCACGCCCAGCGCCATGCCGAGCCGGATGCCGGCCAGGTGGCTGGAGGTGCCGATGCCCGCGACGGCGAAGTCGATCTCCCCCGCCTCCCGCGCCATGGCGGCGAATTGCGCGAAATCCCGCGCACGATGCCCGGGGTTGGCCACCAGGACGGAGGGGCTGGTCGCCACCAGCGCCACATGGGTGAAGTCGCGCATCGCGTCATAGGGGATGGCCGGGTAGAGCGCCGGCGAGACACCGTGGGAGGTGCTGTTGGACATCGCCAGCACATGCCCATCCGGCGCCGCCTGCGCCACGGCAGCCGCGCCGATGGTCGCCCCCGCCCCCGCCCGGTTCTCCACCACCACGGGCTGGCCGAGCTGCGCGCCGAGCCGTTCCGCCACCAGCCGCGCCATCACATCGGTGGTGCCGCCGGGGGCGAAGGGGACGATGAGGCGGATCGGGCGCGTCGGCCAGGATTGCGCCCGGGCGGGCATGGCGGACAGCAGGGGGGCGAGCAGCAGCGGCGCGGCCAGCGCCGCGCGGCGGGTCAGGGCAGGCATGGCGTTTTCCTCCGGCTTTTGGGCGGAGTGTCGCGCCGAGTGCCGCTCGCCTCAACCCGGCGGCGGGCTCAAGCCTGGATCACGCCAGGCTCAAGCCGCGCGGGACAGCGCCTGCCGCGCCTGCCCGGCCTCGTCGAAATTGGCGGGGTCCAGCCAGGCGGAGAGGGCTGCGCGGCGCGCCGGCCATTCCTCCGCCAGCAGCCCGTACCAGTCCGTGTCCCGCCGCCGCCCGCGCGCGATCATGTGGGCGCGGAGCCGCCCCTCATGCCGGAAGCCCAGGCGTTCCGCCGCGCGGCCGGAGGCGGGGTGCAGCGCGTTGCACTTCCAGCCCACGCGCAGGTAGCGCAGGTCACCCAGCAGCAGGTCCAGCAGCAGGAAGCAGGCCTCCGTCGCGGATCGCGTGCGCGCCAGGCCCGGCGGGAACCAGAGATTGCCGAGTTCTGCCGAGGCGTGGTTGGGCCGGATGTCGAGCACGCCGATCCAGCCCGCCGCCGGCCCCGGCTGGCCATCGGCCAACAGCGGACGCACGGCCCACAACAGCTCTTCCTTGCTCGCGGCCGCCAGGCGTAGATAGCCGCGGAAGGCGGCCTCGCTGCCGAAGGGGCCGAAGGGCAGGTAGGTGAAGCTCTCCGGCGCCGCCGCCGCCTGCGGCCAGAGGGCGGCCGCATGGTCGCCCGACAGCGGCTCCAGCAACGTCCAGTGTCCGCGGATCGGGCCCGCCACGGGACGCTCCCGCGGCGCTGCGTCCACGGCCTCTCCGGGCCAGTCGGTCATGCCAGGCGCCGCCCGCCGGCGAGCACGCCATAGAGCGCCGGGGAGACCCGGAAGATCAGCACGCCTGCCGCGGCGACGATGGCGATGGTCAGCGCGACGGAGGCGCCGTAATGCGCGAGCAGCCAAGCCTCCCCGGTCGCGGGCATCACGCGCGACAGCACCTCCTTCACCAAAGCGATGGCGGGGTAATGCGCGGCATGCAGGAAGAAGGCGAAGCCGCCCCAGCGCGCCAGCTGGCCGCCCCAGCCGGTGGAAGCGAGTTGCAGGCAGGCGCCCCAGCAGGCCGCGACGCCGAGCGGACGGATCAGGCGCGTCACGACATCGAGCCAGGCGATGGTGGCGGGGTCCGCCATGTCCACCACCAGCGGCGCCAGGGTGCGCATCGCCGTCAGGGCGGCATAGGCGACCAGCAGCGACAGGGTGACACCCGCACTGATCCGGAGGTTCCACTCCCGCCGCCGCGCCAGGGCGCCGAGGTAGAAGAAGAACAGCACGTCGGTCCGGATGAAGATGCCGAGCGTGAAGCCCGCCGCCCAGACCGCGGCCAGCACCACCGCACCCGCGATCGGCGCATGGCGCAGCGCCAGCCAGATCAGCGGCGCGCAGAGCACCGTGACGAAGAGGTCGCGCACGAACCAGAACTGGAAGGCGATCGGCACCTCCGTGATGCCGAACACCGCATTGGCGTAGTCCCAGCCATCCGCCGTCGCGACCTGCAGGTTGAACTGCTGCGCGAAGCCGATGGTGGGCGCCACGCGCTGCGCCATGATGGCGATCGCGAGCGTCGCCAGGTTCCACAGGACCAGCGGCAGCAGCAGCGACCGCATGCGGCCCTGCACCTTGCGCCCGATCCCCTGCCCAGCGCGGTCGCCACCGCCGAAGAACAGCCAGCCGGACACGGCGCTCAGCAGCGGCACGGCGCTGAAGAAGAAGAAGGTCAGGAAGCCGTTGATGAAGGTCGCGACGCGCGGACCGTCCGGATCGATGCCCTGGAAGGGCTGCCGATGGTCGCCCGGCAGGTTGAAGTAGTGCAGGAAGACCAGCCCGATCACCAGCGCGACGCGGGCGAATTCGATCGTCTGCGTCAGCGCGGCGGGGCTCTCCACCGGGCGCGCGAGGTCATGCGGTGCGGTCAGCACGGCGCTCATCGTCCTTGTTCCTTCGCGGTGTCAGCGCGCGGGCAGCGCGAGGTTGGGCAGGCCGCCCGGCAGGGCGCGGTCGCGATGACCGGTATTCGCGCCGACCGGCGCCTCCACACTGTCCAGCCGGAGCGCCGCATCCTCGATCAGCGCCGCGGCTTCGGCCTGCATGGCAAGCGGCGCCAGCGCGTGCTCCGTGCCCTCCAGCACCCGGCAGCGCACCAGCGGGAAGCCGCAGAGCCGCCGGCCGTGCCGCCCGAAATGGGCGCGCAGCTCCCGCAGCCCACGATCCCCGCGGCTGTAGCCCAGCAGCACATGCACCCGCCGCGCGGCCAGGCGCCGCATCCAGGCGGAGGGCGCGTCCAGCCCGGTCTCGATCCCGATCCTCGCCAGCAGGCGGTCGGCTTCCGCCTTCAGCCGGCGGACCAGCATGCGGGGGCGCCGGAGCCAGGGCCTCTCGCCCGGTGGCGGCCCGCCATCCAGCGCCGGGGCACCGCCCTGGCTACGATCGAAGGCCGGCAGGTTGAACAGCGCCAGCCCGTCGATCCGCGAATCGATCAAGGCGAGACGCAGCGCCGCATGCGCGCCGGAGCAGAGCCCGACCGCGAGGCAGCGGGAGGCTCCTTCCGCCGCAAGCAGGTCCCGCCCTGCCCGCGCGGCCGGGACCAGGAAATCGGCAAAGGGATCGGGCGCGACGGCGGGGTCGGCGCCTTCCGGCGCGTCGCTGTCTCCAAGCCCGGGCAGGTCCATCCGCAGCGAGGGGATGCCCGCCTCGGCCAGGCGCCGCGCCAGCCGCACGCCGAAGCGGCCGACGCCGACATGGCCATTCGCCCCGGTATTCAGCAGCAGCGCGGCGGTGCGTCGCGCCTGGCCAGGTGCCGGGCTGCACAACACGCCGACCAGGCTGCCGCCCGGCCCGAAGCGCAGCACGGATTCGATCGCACCGCCGCCGACCGGCCGCGGCAACGACTCCGCCACCTCTGCCGCTCCCGTGGCGACGCTCGCATCCTCCGCAAGCCAGGCGCTGGCACGGTCGAAGGCACCGACCGGCACTCGCGCCTCATGCGCCGGCGCCAGGAAGCTCTCCAGCCCCTCCAGGGCCTCGAAGGCCACGGCCGGGGCCACGCGGCGCGCGGACGCGGCAGCGCGGTCCATGATCATGACGCGCGGCACGGCAGCGCGACAGAGCGCCGCGGAAAGGTCGGCGCCAGCCAGGTCCTCGAGCTCCTCGACCGGCCAGAGATGGCCCGCCACCTCGATGCCATCGACCCAGTCGTCGCGACTTGCGCCGACCTGCGCGGCCAGCAGCATGTGGCGGCGATGGGTGCGGCCCTGCGCCACCGGCGCCAGCAGCAGCAGCGCGGCGACCTCGCCAGGCCGGCGTGACGCCGCCTGCGCGGCGATCAGCGCGCCGAGGCGAAGCCCGGCCAGGGCGACCTCGGTGACGCCGGCCTCGGCGCGCATCCAGTCCATCGCCTCCAGCACCGCAGCGCGCGCATCCTCCAGCCGGAAACGCTCGCCCGGGCTGTCGCCGCTGCCCGGATGGTCGAAGCGGAGCACCGGGAGGCCGAGCGCCGCGCATCGCATGGCCAGGTCGCGCAGCCCGCGATGGGCCAGCAGCGCCTCATGCCCCTCCGGCGCCACGATGACCACGCCACGCCCGAGGGCGGGCAAGGCCGGCGGGTGGAACCAGCCGTGGCAGCCCGCGACGGTGACCGGCACCGCGCGAGGAGGTGCCGGCGCGTTCATCGCGCCGGCCAGAGCGCGTCGCGCACCGCCTGCGGCCAGGCGGCGGGATCCATGCCGTGGTGGCGCAGCAGCGCCAGCACGATGCGTTCCAGCCCGAAGCCCGCGCAGCCCGTATGCGCCAACTCGCCATCCGCGGCGCGGATGCCATAGGCCTCGGCGAAATGCGTGACGTGGTAGTTGAAGGACCCGCAGGCGTTCGGGCGATCGGGATCGCTGATCGGCACCAGGATCTCGAACTTCAGGCGCTGGCTGCGCTGGCCGTCGCGCATCAGCGGCGCGGCGCGGCCGAAGAAGGGATCGTTGGCGATGTCGGTCGCGGCCGGCAGGTGAAGGGCCGCGAACATCGCCATGGCGCGATCCATCCAGCGCGACTGGAAGGCGCGGATGCGATCGGGCGTGCCGAAGCAGACCTGTTCGCGCTGCCGGAACATCTGCATGCGGACGGGATCGACGGAGGGCTCTCGCCGGAAGCAGTAGGAGGAGCTGTCCACCAGCCAGCCTTCCTCCGGCAGCCGCCCCCGGGCGGCCACGATGGGATAGACGGGATAGCAGGAGGCCGGCGTCAGCATCACATCCGCCGGCTGCATGTGGCTGGCGAAGCCGCCCTGTTCCGGCGTGCAGGCCAGCGCGCGCCGGTGCGCGGAATCATCGCCGCAGAAGCAGGAAACTCCGGCCGTGAGCTGAGGGAAGTTGCGGAAATAGCCGCTGGCCTCGAAGCCCGCGCGCGTCATGGCGGGCGGGAAGCGCAGCACCTCCACGCGATCGCCATCGGCGAGGCGACCGACCATGGCATCGACGGCGGCGACCGCGGCCTCGAACGCCTCGCCCCGGCCATAGAGTCCATCGACGCCCGTCGGCAGCAGGTGGCCATGGCGGACCAGTTCCTCCCGGAACAGGTCGGCCGGCGTCTCGGTGGTGGCCATTATGGCGATATTCATCGGTTTCCTCTCGGCGACCCGTGCGTCAGGCGGCGAGGGAATGACGATGCAGTTCCTCCGCCGCATCGATCAGCGCGGCGATGGTGGAAAAGGTTTCACGTCGCAACAAGTGATCAGGGAAACTTGAACCGAAATGTTCCTCCAGCCCTACCATCACCTCGACCGCGCCGAAGGAGGAGAGGCCCGCATCGAAGAGGTTGGCCGTCAGCGACAGCTGCGCGGCCGGCACGGCGAGATCGCCATTGGTCGCAAGGATTCCACGCACCACGTCTTCCATCGCCGCCCTCATCTGCTGGAGAGGGCGGCATATTCGCGCGTGCTGGCGCGCACACAATTCAACTCGGCATCAAGTCGTGGCTGCAACAGCCAACCTTAATTCGCGGAAAGGTGGAACCGCCGAAGGGTTAACGAAACGCAAGACGTAGCAACGGTTTCGTTGCAGCCTGTCGTCGTTACCCCAGGCGCGTGTCGCGTGGGATCACGACATCGCGCGTGTCGCGGTGCCGACAGCGCCTATTGCATCGCGCGCCATATCCGCTCCGGCGTCGCGGGCATGTCGAGATGGGCGACTCCGATCGCATCGCAGACGGCGGAGATCACCGCGGGAAGCGCTCCGACCGTCCCGGCCTCGCCCGCCCCCTTGGCGCCGAGGGGGTTCATCGGAGTGGGCTGCGGGTTCGACCGCACGGCGACGAAGGGCATGTCGACGGCGCGCGGCATGGCGTAGTCCATGAAGGAGGCGGCGAGGAGTTGTCCCGTCTCCGGGTCGAAGACCGCCTCCTCCATCAGCGCCTGGCCGAGCCCCTGCGCCACGCCGCCCTGGATCTGGCCCTTCAGCAGCAGCGGGTTCACAACCGTGCCGACATCATCCACCACGGTGTAGCGCGTGACCGCCGCGGCGCCCGTCTCCGGGTCCACCTCAACCTCGCAGAGGTGGCAGCCATTCGGGAAGGTCGCGTCCTGCGGCGCGACGATGGCGGTGGCGTGCAGGCCCTTCTCCTCCCCCTGCGGCAGCCCGCCCGGCACATGGGCGGCGCGGGCCACCTGCTCGATCGTCACGGCGCGGTCGGTGCCGGCGACGGTGAAGCGGCCCTCGGCGAAATCGATGTCGGCGCCGGCGGCTTCCAGCATCAGGCCGGCGATGTGGCGGCCACGCTCGACGATGCGCTCGGCGGCGCGAGTCATCGCCGTGCCGCCGGCGATGATGGACCGGCTGCCGAAGGTGCCGCGGCCATGCGGCAGCGCATCGGTGTCGCCATAGGCCACGCGGACCTTCAGGGGATCGAGCCCCAGCATGGTCGCCGCCATCTGGCGGAAGGCCGTCTCATGTCCCTGGCCGTGGCTGTGGCCGCCCAGGAGCAGCGTGCAGTGGCCATCGGAGCCGAAGCGAATCTCGACACCTTCCTCGCCCGGCATCTTGGCGGGGCCGGCGCTGATCTCGATGGCATTGGCGATGCCGAGGCCGAGCTTGCGGCCGCGCGAAGCCGCCTCCGCGCGGCGGGCGGGGAAACCGGCCACATCCGCGGCCTCCAGCGCCATCGCCATGCCGCGCGGGAAGTCGCCGCTGTCATAGGTGAAGACGAGGCCCGTGCGGAACGGCATCTCCTGCGGCTGGATCAGGTTCTTCCAGCGCAGCGCAGCGCGATCCATGCCGAGATGCAGCGCCGCCATGTCGATCACACGCTCGATCGCATAGGTCGCCTCCGGCCGCCCGGCGCCGCGATAGGGCGCGGTCGGCTGCGTGTTGGTGAAGGCGCCCAGCACCTCCGCATGGATGGCGGGCGTGCGGTAGACGCCGGCCAGGCCGCCCAGGTTGTTGGTGGAGGAATGCGGCGTCAGCAGCGCGAGATAGGCGCCGAGATTGGCGACGGTGCGGATGCGGAGCGCGAGGAAATTGCCTTCGGCGTCCAGCGCCAGTTCGACCGTGCTGTCATTGTCCCGCGCATGGGCATCGGATTGCAGCGCCTCGCTGCGATCGGCCACCCAGCGCAGCGGCCGGTTGAGGCGCTTCGCGGCCCAGAGCAGCGCGGCCTGTTCCTGCGTGGGGTGGCTGCGGAGCCCGAAGGCGCCGCCCATGTCGTTGGCCACGACGCGCAGTGCGGAGGACCCGGCGCCCAGCACCGGTGCCAGCGTGTCGCGCAGATTGTGCGGGCCCTGCGTGCCGTTGCGCAGCGTCCAGCGCCCCTCCGCCTCGTCCCACTCCGCGATGGCGGCGCGGGGCTCCATGGGGTTGGCGGAGACGCGGCTGATGCGGAAATCGAGCGCCACGCGATGCGCCGCGCGCGCGAAGGCCGCGCCAACGGCGGCCGCATCGCCCTGGGCGAAACCGAAGCCGATATTGTCCGGGCAGAGATCGGGCCAGACCAGGGGCGCGCCGTCGGCCAGCGCCGCCGTGGCGCTGGTGACGGCGGGCAGAACCTCCCACTCCACCTCCACCGCTTCCGCGGCGTCGCGCGCCTGCTGCTTCGTCTCCGCCACGATCAGCGCGACGGGATCGCCGACATGCTTGGCGGCACCCATGGCCAGCGGGCGATAGGGCGGGCGGGGCATGGGGCTGCCATCCGGGCGCTGGCGAGGCACGGCGCAGGGCAGCGTGCCGATGCCATCCGCCACCGCATCCTCCCCGGTCAGCACGGCGATCACGCCAGGCAGGGCGAGCGCGGCGGCGACATCGATGGAGAGGATGCGCGCATGGGCGTGGGGGGAGCGCAGGAAGACGGCGGCGGCGGCATCAGGCGCGCGCAAATCGTCGGTGTAGCGGCCCTGGCCGCGCAGCAGGCGCGCATCCTCGAACCGCCGGATGGGCTGGCCGATTCCATTCGGGTTGGTGGCGTTCTGCTGCATCGGACGTCCCCTGGCTTCCCCTCGCCTACCGCCGGCGCCACGCGCCGTCCATTCGGGGCGCTTGCGTCAGGGTGAACGGACCGTAGAGTCCAGACCATGGAAACGCCAAGTGCCACCCCCGCCCCCCGCCGCACCCGCGCGCCGGAAGCGACCAGGCGCGCCATCCTGGATGCGGCGCGGGCGGAGTTCGCGGCCAAGGGCTACGCCGGCGGGCGCGTGGACGACATCGCGGCGCGCACCGCGACCTCCAAGCGCATGATCTACTACTACTTCGGGGGGAAGGAGCAGCTCTACGCCGCGGTGCTGGAGGAGATGTATGGCGGCATGCGCGATGCGGAGGCCGCGCTGGCGCTGGACAGCCTGCCGCCGCCGGAGGCGATGCGCCGCCTGGTGGAGGTGACCTTCGACCACCACGCCGCGCATCCCGAATTCGTCCGACTGGTCAGCGTGGAGAACATCCACGAGGCGAGCAACGTGAAGCAATCGCCCGACATCCGCGCGCGCAACGCGACCGTGATCGGGCGGATGTCGGCGCTGCTGAAGCGGGGCGAGGCGAGCGGCGATTTCCGGCGGGGCATCGACCCGATCGACCTGCACATGCTGGTCAGCAGCTTCTGCTTCTACCGCATCTCCAACCGCCACACGCTGGGCGCCATCTTCGGGCGGGACACGATGGACCCCGCCACCGCGGCGCGGCAGCGGGAGATGATCGTGACGGCGGTGCTGCGCTACGTCTCGCCCTGATCAGATCCGCCCGAGCACCATCAGCACGACGATGATGATCAGCACCGTGCCGAGCACGCCGACGCCGCCATGGCCGAAGCCATAGCCATAGCCGCCGAAGCGCCCGCTGAAGCCGCCGATCAGCAGGATGATCAGCGCGATGAGGAGGATGGTGCCGAGCGTCATGGCCTCAGTTCGCCTGCACGCTGAGGCGCTGGCCGCCGACATTCACATCCAGCACCGTGTTGTTCTTGTTGTAGGCCCAGACGCCGACGCCGCCCGCGATGGCGGCGATCAGCGCGACGACGATAATGACGGATTGGCGGGACATGTGACGCACTCCGGTTGATGGATACGCGCGCCCAACACCCCCGGGGTGGGCCGGGTTCCCATCGTTCCGGAAGAATCAGCGCCCCAGCGACGCCTTGAACCCCGCCAGCATCCGCTCCGCATCCGGCACCAGGCCGGTGAAATGCGTGAAGGCATGCGCGGCCTGGAACACCGCCATGCCCCCGCCATCGAGCGTGCGGCAGCCGAGCCGACGCGCTTCCGCGAGCAGCGCCGTCTCCAGCGGGAAATAGACGATCTCCGCCACCCAGAGCCGCGCATGCAGCAGCGCTGGCGGGAGCGGCGTGCCCGGCAGCTTCGCCATGCCGACGGGCGTGCAGTTCACCAGGCCGTCGGCGGCGGCGACCTCCGCCGCCAGATCGGCCGCCGGCACCGCGCGGCCCTCGCCGAAGCGGGCTGCGAGAGACGCCGCGAGTTCGGCCGCGCGCCCAGCATCCACGTCATGGACCGCGAGAAGCTGCACGCCCGCATCCAGCAGCGCCTGCGCCACGGCCGAACCGGCGCCGCCCGCGCCCAGCTGCACCACGCGGTCCCGCGCCACGCCGGGCAGGCCCCGCCGGAAGCTCTCGCCGAAGCCGCTGCAATCCGTGTTGTGGCCGATCCGCCGCCCGTCCCGCAGCACCACCGTGTTCACCGCGCCCAGCGCCGCCGCTTCCGGCGACAGCTCGTCCAGCAGCGGGATCACCTGCTGCTTGCTGGGGAAGGTGATGTTGAGGCCGCCGTAGCCCATCCGCTCCGCCGCCACCAGCAGCTCCGGCAGCACCGAAGCGCCGCCCGCGATGCGATCGAGGTCGATGATGCGGTAGACGCAGGGAAAGCCCTGCGCCGCCGCTTCCGCCATGTGCATCGCCGGCGTGCGGCTGGCCTGGATGCCCGCGCCGATCAGGCCGAGCACCAGCCCCTTCTCCTGCAACGTGGTCATGGCGGCGGCGGGCGGAAGGCTGTCGGGCATGGACGCATCCTGTCTCGTCTTGGCCGCTTCAGAAAGGGCTTGCGTGATTTATGGACTAACCAGTACATACACGTCAACGGGATCGACGGCCGCGCCTCTGGCGCGAAGCCCCGGACCGGAGGAACGGAGACCAGGAATGACCCAGCTGACCCGCCGCGGCCTCGGTGCCGCGTCCCTTGGCCTGATCGCCGGCGCCGCCGCGCGCCCCGCCCTTGCGCAGGATGCCTGGCCCGGCACGCGCCCTGTCACCATCGTGGTGTCCTGGGCGCCGGGCGGCTCCTCCGACTTCACGGCGCGGCTGCTGGCGCAGGGGCTGGCACGGGAACTGCCGGGCAATGTCGTCGTGGACAACCGCCCGGGGGCTTCCGGCACGATCGGCCATGCCTCCGTCGCCCGCGCCCGGCCGGATGGGCAGACGCTGCTGCTCGGCGTGAACTCCACCTACGCCATGTCGCGGCACCTCTTCCCCAATCGCGGCTATGACGATGATCGTGCCTTCACGGGCATCGGCCGCGTCGCCGTCTCCCCCATCTTCCTCTGCGTCAGCAACGCGCTCGGCGTGCGGGACATCGCGGGCCTGGTGGCGCGTGCGAAGCGGGAGCCGGGCAAGCTCTCCTACGGCTCCTCCGGCGCCGGCTCCTCGGCCCATCTGGCGACGGAGCTGTTCCTGCGCGCGGCGGGGATCGACGTCCTGAACGTCACCTATCGCGGCGGCGCGCCGGCGGTGCAGGCGCTGGTGGCGAATGAGGTGCAGGTCGCCTTCGTCGATGGCGTCACCGCCCTTCCCCTGATGGCCGCGAACCAGATCGTCGCCATCGGGATCAGCAGCCTGGAGCGGAACTCGCTGGCGCCCAACGTGCCGACCATCGCGGAATCCGGCTTCCCGGGCTTCGAGGCGACGACCAACTGGTCGCTCCTCGCCCCCGCCGGCACGCCCCAGGCGATCATCGACCGGCTGGCCGCCGCGAAATCCGCCGTGCTGCGGACGCCGGAGGTGATCGAGCGCATGCGCCAGGTCGCGATCGTGCCGATGGACGGCACGCCGGCCCAGTTCCCGGAATACCTGGCGGCCGAAAGCGCCAAATGGGGCGAGGTGATCCGCAGCCGGGGCATCACCCTGGAATGATCCTGCGACATCGCTAAAACCGTGCCCATCGGCCGGCCCCCATCCCGGGGCCGGCCCCAGGTGATCCGAAGGGGAAGGAAACCGACCATGATCACGCGTCGTCTGCTGGGCGGCCTGGCCGCCGCGCCGTTCATCGCCCGCGGCGCTGCCGCACAGGATGCCTGGCCGAGCCGGCCCGTCACCCTCGTGGTCCCCTGGGCCGCCGGCGGGTCCACCGATGCGGTGGCGCGCATCCTGGCCGCCAGGCTCACCGCCGATAGCGGCCGCGGCTTCGTGGTGGACAACCGCACCGGCGCCAACGGCACCATCGGCTTCAACTCCGTCGCCCGCGCGCGGCCGGATGGCTACACGCTGCTGGTCTCCACCGTCAGCACCTACGCCATGGCGCCGCACATGATGACGCTGCCCTACAACAACGAGCGTGACTTCGTGGGCATCGGCCTGATGGCCGCGATGCCGATGATCCTCTGCGTCAACAAGAATTTTCCGGCCAACACGCTGGCGGAATTCGTCGCCGCGGCGAAGCGGCCCGGCGCCAATGTCACCTACGCCAATTCCGGCGTCGGCTCCTCCACGCACCTGGCGACGGAGCTGTTCCTGCAGACCGCGGGGCTGCAGCTGGTCGATGTCGGCTATCGCGGCGGCGCGCCGGCGGTGCAGGGCGTGCTGGCGAACGAGACGCCGATGATCGTGCAGGCCGCCTCCGGCGTGCTGCCGCTGATCCAGGCCGGCGAACTCAAGGCGCTCGCCATCTCCACGCGGGAGCGCAGCCCGGTGGCGCCGAACATCCCGACCTTCCGGGAGCAGGGCTTCGCGGAGTACGAGGTGTACGAACACATCGCGCTGCAGGGCCCGGCCGGCCTGCCCGATGCCATCATCAACCGCGCCAATGCGCTCGCCAAGGCCGCGCTGGAAGCGCCGGAGACGCGGGAGCGCCTGGCGGCGCTGGCCGTGGTGCCGGTGGTCGGCACGCCCGGCGAATGGCCCGCCTATTTCGCCGCCGAGAACGAGAAGTGGCGCGGCATCATCCGCAGCCGCAACATCACCCTTCAGTAAGAGGCATCCCGAACCCGCCGGGATGCGCTATGCGTGTCCCGGCGCCTGATGGGACGAGAAAGCATGCAGCGGTCGATCGCCACGGTCTGTCTCTCGGGCACGCTTCCGGACAAGCTGGAATCGGCCGCCGCGGCGGGGTTCGAGGGGGTGGAGATCTTCGAGCAGGATCTCCTCGCCTTCGATGGATCGCCCGCCGAGGCCGGGCGCATGGCCGCCGATCTCGGCCTCGCCATCACCATCTTCCAGCCCTTCCGCGACTTCGAGTCGATGCCCGAGCCCGCGCGCGCCCGGAACATGGACCGGGCAGAGCGGAAATTCGATGCGATGCAGGCGCTGGGGACGGACCTGGTCCTGGTCTGCTCCAATACCCAGGCCGCCGCGATCGACGACCCTGCCCGCGCCAGCGCCGACCTGCGGGAGATGGCGGAGCGCGCCGCGAAGCGGGGGCTGCGCGTCGGCTTCGAGGCCCTCGCCTGGGGCCGCCATACCAACCGATGGCGCCAGGCCTGGGACATCGTGAAGCGCGCGGACCATCCGGCGCTCGGCCTGATCCTCGACAGCTTCCACACGCTCTGCCTCGGCGACGACCTCGAGGGCCTGTCGCAGGCGGTGCCGCCGGAGAAACTGTTCTTCCTGCAACTCGCGGATGCGCCGCGGCTGAGCATGGACCCGCTTTCCTGGTCCCGCCACCACCGCACCTTTCCCGGCCAGGGGGAGCTGGATGTCGCGGGCTTCCTGCGCGCCACGCTGGATGCGGGCTACAAGGGCCCCCTCTCGCTCGAGATCTTCAACGACGAATTCCGCGCCGCCCCCTCCCGCCGCATCGCCCGCGACGGGCTGCGCAGCCTGGTCTGGCTCGGCGAACAGGCGAAGGTCGCGGCGCTGCCGGCGGTGCCGCGGCTCGCGGGGATCGAGTTCGTGGAGTTCGCGGTGGATGAGACGGCGCGCGCCGAGCTCGCCGCCTTCATCGCCGCGCTGGGGTTCCGCCGCGCCGGCACGCATAAATCGAAGGCCGTGGAGCTGTGGCGCAACGGCGGCGCCAACATCGTGCTGAACGCGGAACCCGACAGCGCGGCGGCAGAGCGCTTCGCGCAGCTCGGCGCCACGGTCTGCGCCATGGCCTTCCGCGTCGATGATCCCGCCCGCGTCGTGGCAAGGGCGGAGGCGCTGCGCTGCCCCACCTTCCGCGAACGGGTCGGCGAGGGCGAGCGCCGCATCCCCGCCGTGCGCGCGCCGGACGGCACGCTGATCTACCTCGTGCAGTCGCCGAGCCCGACCCCGATCTGGGAGGACGACTTTCATCTGTTGCCCGATGCGGGGGAAGACAAAGGCGGCCTGACGGGCATCGATCACGTCGCGCAGGCGCTGGCGCCCGGGATGCTCGACAGCTTCGTCCTGTTCTACCGCGCGGTCTTCGGGCTGGAAGCCGATGCGCCTTGGGAGTTGCCGGACCCCTACGGGCTGGTGCGGTCCCGCGCCTTCACGGGCGGGGACGGGTCGGTGCGCCTGCCGCTCAACGTCTCCGAAAGCACGCGCACGGGCACGGGGCGTTTCGTCTCGGCGCTGGCCGGCGCCGGCGTGCACCACATCGCCTTCGCCACGAAGGATGCCGCCGCGGTGGTCGATGCGGCCTCCACCCGCGCCGCGCCGCTGCTCGACATTCCCGAGAACTACTACGAGGACCTCGCCGCGCGCGTGGGGCTGGAGGATGCGGCGCTCGCGGGCCTACGCGAACGCCACCTGCTGTTCGACCAGGACGGCACCGGCGGCGTCTTCCTGCACGCCTATACCGCGCCCTTCCATGACCGCTTCTTCCTGGAGATCACGGAGCGGGAGGGCGGCTATGCCGGCTTCGGCGCGGTGAACGCGGCCGTCCGCATGGCCGCGCAGCAGCGCGGAAGGGGCTGATCAGGCCGCCGGCAGGGTGATCCGGAATACCGCGCCCGAGCCCTCATTGGTGGCGACGATGGTGCCGCCCATCCCGGTCACGAGCCCGTGGCAGATGGACAGGCCAAGCCCCGTGCCGCGGTCCGGCCCCTTGGTGCTGACGAAGGGCTGGAACAGGCGCGCCAGCACGGCATCCGGCAGGCCACCGCCCGTATCGCTCACCGTCAGCCGGACCTGACCCGCGGCCGCGTCCGTCACGGCCTCCACCACGATGCGCCGAGGCCCGTCGCCCTGCACCACGGCGTCGCGCGCATTCATGATCAGGTTCGACAGCACCTGCTCCAGCGCCACCAGATGCCCCAGCACCACCGGCGGCGGATCGCCGAGCGTGATCACCAACTCCACCTGCGCGTCGCGCAGGCTGGCGCCGACCAGGGATTGCGCGCCCTCGATCGCCGCCTGCAGGGGCACGGGCTGCGGCTCGCCCCCCATCTCCGGCCCGCGCGCGAAGCGGCGGAGATGCTCGATCACGTCGGCGGCGCGCCGCGCGTAGCCGATGATGCGCTGCAGCCGCTGCCCGGCAGCACTGCTGTCGCCACGGTCCAGCGCCGATTGCGTGTTGGTGGCGGCCAGCGTGATGGCCTGCAGGGGCTGCTTCAGCTCATGCGCCAGCCCGGCCGACATCTCCCCCAGGGAGGCCAGGCGCGCGCCGGTGATGGCGCGGGCCTTGGCTTCACGCTCCGCCGTCACATCCGCGATGTATCCGACGATTTCCGTCCGCCCATCGCCGGCGGCATGCATCGCCTGCATCGTGATGACCACCGTGATCACGCGGCCATCGGCACAGCGCAGCGCATGGTCGCCGCTCACCGCGCCATCGCGCGCAAGCGCGGCCCATTCGGCGGCAAGCCGCGCGGGGTCGTCCACGATGCTGAGCAGCCCGCCCTGCCCGGCCAGCGCGTCCACCGTCCAGCCGGCCATCCGCTCGATGCCGCGGCTCATGTAGGTCTTCTCAAAGGTGCCGTCGTCGGAGACGCGGCCGCGGAACACCACGACGGGGGCGGCGCCCAGCGTCTGGTCCAGTTCCAGCCGCGCGGCTTCCGCGCGTTGCGCGGCCTGGTACTGGGCCGTGACGTCGCGGGTGTAGCCCACGACCTCCCCGCCGCCATCGGGGCGAGACGATACGCGGACCAGCACCGTGGACATCCAGCGATAGCTGCCATCGGGCTGGCGCAGCTGCCAGTCATACTCCGTGCTGCCCCGCGCCAGCGCATCGGCGATGCACTCATCGATCCAGGGCGTCCCCTTGGCGACGTAGGATGTCCAATCCGTCAGGCCGTTGAGCCGCCCATCCGTCCAGCCCGTGACGCGTTCCACATCACCGCCGCGATAGAGCAGGCGCGAGGGTCCGCGCGGGCCCTCGCTGTCGCGCAGGAAGAGCACGACGGGCAGGCCGCGATGCAGCCTTTCCACCTGCCCGCGGCCCTGCAGCAGCGCCGCCGCTTCCAGCCGGAGGCGCGCGGCGCGGGAGGCCGCGACGCCGCCCGCCACGGCGATCAGCCCCGCCGCCGCCAGCCCCAGCACCATCAGGCGGATGGTGGTCTCCAGCGCTGGCAGCGACAGCAGCTGCGCCTCGGCCTGCACGGCCGCGAAGACCGTCAAGTTGGTGTCGGGTACGGGGCGGATGGCCCGGAACTGCTCCACGCCCGTGAAGGCATTGCGGCCGGCGGAGGAGGCGCGGCCAGATTCGCCCCCGGCCTCGCGCCAGGCTTCCATGCTCGGCGGCACCTGACCGATCAGCCGCGCCGAGACGTCCGGCGCCCCCTTCTGCACCCGCGCCAGCAACTCCCCCTGCCGGCGCAGCAGCGCCACCACGTCGCCATCCTGCTGGGCGACGGAGGCGAGGGAGCGGGAGAGGTCGCCGGGATCGAGCCCCACCATCATGGTGCCGGCGAAGGCCCCGGTGGCGTCGCGCAAGGCCTGGGCCGCCAGGATCACCGTGAGGCCCGTGCCGCGCCCGATCTGCGGCGCCGTCAGGAAGGTGCCCGGGAAGCCGTCCCGCAGCGCGATGAAATAGTCACGGTCCGCGGCGTTGAAGCTCTGCGCCATGACGTTGGTGGACCAGCGTAGGCCGCCATCGGCGCCGAGGATGACGATGCTGAGGAAGGGCGTCGGCCGCCCGCCGCGGTCGCGCAGAGTCTGGCGCAGCGCCTCCTCCATCTCCCGCCGCACCGGACCCTGCTCCGCCGCGTCGAGCGCGGCCCAGCGCTGCGCCAGCACCTTGAAGCCGGACAGCTCGTCCAGGCTGCGAAGCACGAATTGCGCGGCGATCTCGGCGGCGGCCTCCGCGCGCCCAAGCGCTACCTCCTCATGCTCTGCCCGTTCCCGCGCCACGAAGCGCTGCCCCGCATATTGCGCGCCCGCTGCCACGGCGAGCACGCCGATCACCGCGATGATGGGCCAGAAGGGGCGGCGCGAATGCCGGGCGGTGGGGGACGGGGTCACGAACGCGTTATGTCCGGCTTGTGTTGCCAGCCTTCTTAACCGGGCACCCCTGCAGGATCGAGTTTTAACGACCGCGGATCATTTTTCGGACAATCAGCGCCGGATGAGGATGTAGTTCACCGTCAGATCGATCGTCACCCCGTTCGGATCGGCGGGCGGCGGGAAGGCTGGCAGCGTCGCGCCGCTGAAGGGAAAGGTCGCCCCGAAATTGAGGGAGGGCGACACGGAAGGCCCGGTGAGGCGCACGCTCCGCACCTGGCCATCCGGGCCCGCGATGACCTGCACCCGCACCGTGCCGGACTCACCAAGCTGCGCCGCCCGCAAGGGAAAGCGCAGGTTCTGGTCCATCCATCGGCGGAAGGCCGCGCTCCAGTCGGCACCGACCTGCGCGCCGGTGACGCGCACGCTGGGGTCGGTGCTGGCCGCGCCTTCCGCCAGGCGGGGATCGACGGTGAGGTCCAGCCCCTGCGCCTGGCGCCGCCCGGGCGGCGCGCTGCGGGATGGCGCGCCAAGCTGCACGCCACCGGGCACGAAGACGCTGCCGGGCGGCAGCACGGGCGCGGCCTGCTGTCGCGGCGGCTCCGCGGCCGGGCGCGGCGGCGCCTCGAAGCGCGGGCGAAGGCGCAGCGGCTGGGCGGGCGGCAGGATCTCCGCCGCACTCGGCAGGGGTGGCGGCTCCGCCGCCTCCGGCGGCGGGGCTTCCGGCACGGGCAGTGCCGTGGGCGGGGGCGGCGGCAGCAGGGCGACCACGCCGGGTGGCGCGGGTGGCGGCGGGGGCGTGACGGCGGGCGGGGCGGCGGGCGCCGGGGGTGGAGGCGGCGCCGGCGGGCGGGGCGCGGGTGGCGGCACCACGCGGGCTTCCGGGAAGGGCGGTGCGGGCGGCGGCGGCGTGGCGGGCGGAGGCGGCGGCTCCGGCGCTTCCACGGGTGCGGGCGGGGCGCTGGCCTGGGGCGGGGCGGGCACGGCCTCCGCCACCAGGGGCGCGTCCGCCGCGGGCGGCACCTCGAAGCCCGGGGGCGGTTCGGCTGCCGAACGCTCCGGGCTGCCGCCCTCGAAGACAACCTCGATGGCCGGGGCGATGGCGTTGAGGTCGCGACGGTCCCGCGGACCCTCCCAGAGCAGCAGCGCCATCACCAGCGCATGCAGCAGCGCCGAGCCCAGCAGCCAGGCCAGCACCCGCCGCCGGCGAGACCGGCGCGGCACAGGCCCGGGCCGGGAGGCGCCGAAACGCGGCAAGGGGGAGGAAGGGCGGGGATTCTCTGACACGGGCCGGGACCGGATAGACGATCCCGGCGGCCATGGGGAGGAAACCGGCCGTGACGAAGTGTGCGCCCCGGCGGTTACGCCAGGATCGCCACCCCATCCGCCGCCCGCACCCCCTGCCCCGCCGGCAGGACGAAGAGCGGGTTGATCTCCGCCTCCAGCAGCCGGTCGCCCAGCGCCTCGCCCATCCGGGCGAAGCCCAGCACGGCCTCCACCAGCGCGGCCTCATCCGCCGGGGGGGCGCCGCGGAAGCCGGCCAGCAGGCGATGCGCCTTGAGGCCGCGCACCATGGCCAGGGCATCGGGCCGGGACAGCGGCAGCATGCGGAGCGCGGTGTCGCCGAAGACCTCCGCCGCCGTGCCGCCGGCGCCCAGCAGCACGGCGGTGCCGAGATGCGGGTCGCGGATCAGGCCGAGGATCATCTCGACCCCGCCCGTCACCATCTCCTGCACCAGCACGCCCTCGGCCTGCGGGATTTTCGCGACCAGCGCGGCGGCGGTGGCGGCCACCTCGCCCGGCGCGACCCGCAGCGCCACGCCGCCAATGTCGGACTTATGCGCGATGTCGCGGGCCAGGATCTTCACCACCAGGCGGTCGCCGAGCCCGGCGGCCGCGACGCCCGCTTCCGCCGGCGTCCGCGCGGCCACTTCCCGCACCGGAGTCACGCCGTAGCGGGCGAAGAGGCGCTTGGCCTCCGCCTCATCCATCGGGCCGGAGGGCAGGTCCAGCGCCTCGGCCGGCGCTTCGGGAGCCAGGGCCGGGGTGGGCCGGGCGAGCGCAGCGAGGATCGCGGCGATCCCCTCCGGCGTGGTGGAGGCGGGGACGCCACGCGCATTCAGCCCGGCCGCGATGTGGGGCGCGTGGGGGCTGACATAGGCGATGACGGGCTTCGCGCTGCCGGCCCGCGCTTCCAGGATCGCATCCGCCACCAGCGTCGGCTGCGCGAGCGCGGAGGAGCCGACGATGACGACCAACTGGTCGTAGGAGGGGCTGTCGAGCAGCGCGGTGATGGCGCCCCGGAACAGGTCCGGCCGCACGCCGGCCAGCGTCACGTCCACCGGGTTGCCCGCCACCGCCTCCCCGATCAGCGCGCCGATCCGCTCTGCCGTCGGCGGGTCGAGCGGCGGCAGCGTGCCGCCCGCGAGCCCCGTCGCATCCGCGACCAGCGCGCCGGCGCCGCCGGTCGAGGTCAGCACCGCCACCCGGAACCCCGCCGCGCGACGCTCGCCGGACAGCGCGGCGGAGACCTCCAGCAGGTCGGAGAAGCGATCGACGCGGATCACGCCGAGGCTGGCGAAGAAGGCGTCATACATGCGGTCGGCGCCGGCCATGGCGCCGGTGTGGGAGATGGCGGCCTGCGCCCCCGCCTCGCTCCGCCCGACCTTGAAGACGACGACGGGCTTGCCCGCTGCCGCGGCACGGCGCGCGGCGCGGCGGAAGGCGGCGGGGTTGCGGATGCCCTCCAGGTACAGCGCGATGCAGCGGGTCGCGGGATCATCGACCAAGTGGTCCAGCACCTCGGCGGCCTCGATGTCGCCCTCGTTCCCCGTGGCGATGAGGCGCGCGAAGCCGATGCCCGCCGCCGCGCCGCGCGACAGCAGCGCGCCGAGGATGCCGCCGGATTGCGACACCACGGAAAGGCCGCCCGCGGGCAGATCCTCGAATTCCAGCGCGCCCGTCGCACTCAGCACGATGCGGTCGGCGAGGTTGACCAGGCCGGTGGTGTTGGGGCCGAGGAGGCGCATGGGCCCGCAGGCCGCGCGCAGCCGGGCCTGCTTCGCCATGCCATCCTCGCCGGTCTCGCCATAGCCGCCCGCCAGCACGATGGCTGCCTTGCAACCCTTGGCCGACAGGTCCCGCAGCGCCTGCTCCGCGCGTTCCGGCCCGACCAGCACGATGCCGACATCCGGCGCGCCAGGCAGCGAGGCCACATCGGGGAAGCAGCGCAGCCCCGCGATCTCCGTGGCCCGCGGGTTCACCGGCCAGACATCACCGGCGAAGCCGTGCCGCACCAGGTAGCCGACCGGCCGCCCGCCCGTCTTGGTCAGGTCGGTGGAGGCACCAACCACCGCGACGCTGCGGGGCCGCAGCAGCGCATCGAGGCCCGCGCTCACTTCTTCGACTTCTCGAGGAAGGCGGTGACGGAGGCGCGGTGTTCCGCGGTGGTGTAGCAGATCGCCTGGCTCTGGCTGCCGATGGCCAGCACCTGCTCGAAGGTCGATTCAAGGCTGCGGTCCAGCGTCGCCTTGGCCAGCGCCAGCGCGGCCGAAGACCCCGCCCCCACCTGCTCCGCCCATGCCTGCGCCTGCGCCAGCAGATCGCCGTCCGGCGCGACGCGATCCGCGAGCCCCATCGCCAGCGCCTCCGCCGAACCGACGCGGCGGCCGCTGAACACCAGATCCTTGGCCTTCGACAGCCCGATGCGCCGCGGCAGGAAATACATGCCGCCGCCATCCGGGATCAGGCCGCGATTGATGAAGCTCATGGTGAAATGCGCGGCCTCACCGGCCAGGATGAAGTCGCAGGCCAGCGCCACATCGGCGCCGAGCCCCGCCGCCGCGCCATTCACCGCCGCGATGGTCGGCTTCGGCATCAAATGCAGCAACGTGATCGACTTGTGCGTGCGCGCCTGGCGGCGCCAGCCATTGATCGCGACCTCCTCGGCCGATGCCGCCAGGCGGTTCTTCATGCCCCGCACATCGCCGCCGGCGCAGAAGGCCGTGCCGGCGCCCGTCACCACCAGCGCCTTGATGGCGGGGTCGGCGGCGACCGTCTCCAGCGCCTCGATCATCTCGCCGCGCATGGCATCGTCGATCGCGTTGCGCACCGCCGGGCGGTTCAAGGTCAGCGTCGCGATGCCGTTGGTGACGGCCAGCAGGATGGCGGGGTCTGACATGACGCGATGGTCCTCAATCGACTCGAAGGTTGGCGCGACGCACCACGCCGGCCCAGCGTTCGCGGTCGCTGGCCAGCAGGCGGGTGAAGTGGTCGGGTGCGGGGCTTGGCGCGATCTCATCGACGCCGGCCTCGATGAGGCGGCGGCGGATCTCCGCATCCTCCATCGCGCCCTTGGCGGCGGCGTGCAGCGTGGCGATGCGGTCGGCGGGCGTCCCCGCGGGAGCCAGCAGCCCGTACCAGGTGGCGCTGTCCAGCTCCGGAAAACCCTGTTCCACGCTGGTGGAGAGATCGGGCAGCGCGACGCTGCGCGACTGCCCCGCGACGGCCAAGGCACGCAGCGTATTCGCCGCGATATGCGGCTGCAGCGGTGCCGAGGCATTGGTCAGGATATCGAGCCGCCCGCCCAGGATGTCGTTCAGCGCCGGGCCGGTGCCGCGGTAGTGGATCGCCTCCAACTCGATCCCCAGCACCACGCCGATCATGGCGCCCAACGCATGACCGTTGGTGCCCACGCCCGGCGTGCCGAAGCGCAGCGGTTCGCGGCGCTGCTTCCCGAAGGCCTGCAACTCCGCCAGGTTCCGCGCCGGCAGCGACGGATGGACGCAGATCACGTTGGGCGAGGCGCCGAGATAAGCGATGGCCGCGAAGTCCCGCACGGGGTCGTAGGGCAGGCGCGGCTGCACGAGCGAGGAAATGACGAAGCTGCCCGATCCCGCGAGCAGCATGGTGTGCCCATCCGCCGGCGCCTTGGCCACGGCGTCATTCCCGAGCACGCCGCCCGCGCCGCCCCGGTTCTCCACCACCACGGGCTGGCCGAGCCTGGCGGCCATGCCATCGGCCAGCATGCGCCCGACCACGTCGTTGCTGCCGCCGGCGGTGAAGGGGATGACCATGCGCACGGGGCGCGCAGGGAAGGATTGTGCGTAGGCAGGCAGGGGCAGCAGGGCGGCGGGGAGCAGCTTCAGGGCATCGCGGCGACGCATGGTTGTTTCCTCCGGTCGGCGGCGCTTCGGCCGCCTGGTTCAGGCTGTGTGACGGCATGGGGCAGGCGGCGCCAGCGCGCAATGCTTGCCCTACCCCAAGCCGCGGTTATGCTGCCCGGCCATGAAGCCTGACCTTCCGTCGCTTGCCGCGCTGCGCAGCTTCGCCCTGGTGGCGGAGACGGGCAGCCTGACGGCGGCCGGGGCGCGGCTGAACCTGACCCAGCCCGCCATGAGCCGGCGCATCCGCGAACTGGAATCGGTGCTGGGCGTGGCGCTGGTGCATCGCGGCGCCAATGCGCTGCGGCTGACAGAGGAAGGGGAGCGCTACGCCGCGGCGCTGAGCCGCGCCTTCGCCGACATCGCCGCCGCCACGGCGGCGCTGCGCGGCGCCACGCCGCTGCGCATCCGCGCCTATACCACCTGGGCCCTGCGCTGGCTGATCCCTCGCCTGCCCCGCTTCCGCGCCCTGCATCCGGGGCAGGAGGTGGAGGTGGTGACCAGCACCGATCCGGTGGTGGATTTCGCGCGAGAGGCGTTGGACGCCGCCATCCGCACCGCACCGGCCGACAAGCCGCCCGGCCGCGGCGCGGTGCGCCTGCAACCCGTGATGGTCGCGCCCTTCGCCGCGAAACGCGGGCGGCTGGAGGTGATGAGCCTGCTCGGCAGCCGCGTCCGCCCGCGCGACTGGGCACTGTGGCACGACGCCGAGGGCCTGCCGCCCCCCACCTCCCCGCTGCTGTTCGAGAGCACCACGCTCGCCATCCAGGCGGCGGCGGAAGGGCTCGGCGCCGTCATCTGCTCGCCCGCCTTCGTGGCGGAGGAGGTGCGGCGCCGGCGGCTGGTCCAGCTGTCGAAGACCGAGGCCCCGACCGGCGACCATTACTGGCTGCTGCTGCCCCCCGGCACGCCGGCGCCGCGCGTCGCGGCCTTCCGCGACTGGCTGCTGGCGGAGGCCGTGCCGCCTACCCCCTCCAGCGATCCCTGAGCACGCGGAAGCCGCTTCGCGCGACGCCGTGCGCGTCCATCACCGCCTGCATGGTGCCATCGCCGAAGCGCTGATACTCGCCGATCCGCCACTCCGGCTTCTGCCGCGGATGCGCCGCCGTGATCGCCTCGATATCGCCAGGCGCATTCGGGTGCAGCGAGACGAAGGTGATCCCCTCCCCACCCGGCACGACGATGTCGCTGTAGTTCTCCGCAGTCACGTCGCGGTTTGGCGTCATGGCGAAGCGCTCGATCACCGGCATGCCGGCCTCGCTCATCATCGCGAAGGCGTCCGCATAGAGTCCGCGATCCACCTCGCCGAGCTTCAGCACGCCGAGATAGCTGTCGATCGCCCGCGGCAGCAGCAGCGGCAGCCGGTATTCGCGGGCGAGGTCGAGCGTGTGCGGAAGGATCTCCGGCGCCAGCGCCGCGCCCATATGCGTGTCGAGATGCGTGGCATCGATGCCCATGGCCAGCGCACGATCGATCTGCGCCCGCATTTCCGCCAGCGCCGCCTCCGGCTTCACCGTCGCACGCAGGGTCGCGACGTTGGGCGGGAAGTAGCCATCGCCATCCATCAGCCCCGACGCGGGGGAGCGCGTGGAGATCGGCCCCCAGCGATAGGCGGGCCATTCGCTGGTCAGCGTCAGATGCACGCCAAGGTCGAGCGATGCATCGCACCTAGCCTCGGCTGCGATCTCCGGGAACCAGGGGCACGGCACCATGACGCTGCCGCTGTCGATCCGCCCCGCGCGGAACAGCGCGAGGTACGCGACATTCGCGCCATGGCACATGCCGACATCATCGGCATGCAGGATGACGGTCTTCGTCACCCGAAGGCGGCAGCCGCGAAGCGGGCGAGGTTGTCATGCCCCATCCGCGCATAGGTGAGCGGATGCGCGATGGCGGGATCCTGCTCCGCCTCCACCACCAGCCAACCGGAATAGCCCGCGGCGGCGATATGCGGCAGCACGGCAGCGTAATCCACGCAGCCATCGCCCGGCACGGTGAAGACGCCGGCCAGCACGCTGTCGAGGAAGGAGAGGTTCCGCGCCTTCACATCCGCCATGACATCGGCGCGGATATCCTTGGCATGGAAATGCGTCACGCGCTTCGCGTGGTTCTTCGCGGCGCGGACAGGATCGCCGCCCGCGAAGGTCAGATGGCCGGTGTCGAGCAGCAGGCCGACATGCTTCGTGCCCGCCATCATGCGATCGATCTCGGCCTCGCTTTCGATCAGCGTGCCCATGTGGTGGTGATAGGCCATCGCCAGGCCGCGATCGCCTAGCCGCTTCGCCATCTCATCGAGCCGCGGCAGCAGCACATCCCACTGCGCCTCGGTCAGGACCGGCCGCTCCGCCACCGGCTTGCCCTTGTTGCCATGGATGGCGCTGGTCACCTCGCAATGCACCATCGCCGTGCAGCCCAGCGCGGAGAGCAGCGCGATATGCGGCTCCGCGGCTTCCATCTCCGCATCCACGTCGCGCTCCAGCAGGTTCGACCCGTACCAGCCGGAGGCGAGCGCCAGCCCATGAGCATCCAGGATCGGCTTCAGCGCGGCGGGCGTGCGCGGGAACTTGTTGCCGAGCTCGACACCCGCGAAGCCCGCGAGCTTCGCCTCCGCCAGGCAGGTCTCGAGCGGCGTTTCCGCGCCGAGTTCCGGCATGTCGTCATTGGTCCAGGTCAGCGGGTTGATCGCCAGCTTCACGCGCATCTCAGTGTTCCTGCTTCTTCAGCGCCGCCTCATAGGCGCGCCGTGCTGCAATCTGGGCCTCGCCCTTGGGCGCCGCGGCCACGGGCACGTCCCACCAGGCGCCGCCCTCCGCGGTGCTCACCTGCGGGTCGGTATCGATGACGATGACGCTGGTGCGCTTCGCCGCCAGCGCCTTGGGCAGCGCCGCTTCCAGCCCGGCGATTCCGTCCACCTTGGTGGCGATGGCGCCCATGGATTTCGCATGCAGCGCGAAATCGACGCGCGGCGCGGCATCCTGCAGCAGGTTGTTGAACGGCGCGCCGCCGGTGCCTCGCTGCAGACGGTTGATACAGCCGAAGCCCCTGTTGTCCAGCACCACGATGGTCAGCTTCGCGCCGAGCATGACGGAGGTCGCGATCTCGCTGTTCATCATGAGGTAGCTGCCATCGCCGACCAGGACCACGACGTCCCGCTTCGGCAGCGCCATCTTCACGCCGAGGCCGCCCGCGATCTCATACCCCATGCAGGAATAGCCGTATTCCAGGTGGTAGCTGGCCGCATCCGTTGCGCGCCACAGCTTATGGAGTTCGCCCGGCAGGCCGCCGGCCGCGCAGACGACGACGCCATCCGCCGGCATGGCGCGGTTCACGGCGCCAAGCACCTGCGCGTCGGAAGGCAGCGCCGTGTCCTTCGGCTTCGGTGCCGCCGTCACCTTCTCCACCATGCGGTGCCAGCGCGCGGTCGCGGTCACCGCCTTCTCCTGCCATTCCCGCGGCGCTGCCCAGCGGCCGAGCGCGCCGCTCAGCGCCGCCAGGCCGCGGGCGGCATCGGCCACCAGCGGCTGGCCCTCATGCTTCACCGCATCGAAGGCGGCGACGTTGAGGCCAAGCAGATGCGCGCCGCCGAACAGCGCGCGCGATCCACTGGTGAAGTCCTGCAATCGCGTGCCGACCGCCAGCACCAGATCGGCCTTGGCCGCCAGCGCATTGGCCGCCGCGCTGCCTGTCACGCCGATGGCGCCGGCATTGCGCGGGTGGTCCCAGGAAAGGCTCCCCTTGCCCGCCTGCGTCTCCGCCACCGGCACGCCGTGGCGATGCGCGAAATCGGCCAGCGCGGCCTCCGCGCCGCTGTACTTCACGCCGCCGCCGGCCAGGATCAGCGGGCGCTTCGCGGCCTTCAGGGCCTCCGCCGCCGCCGCCAGCTCCCGCGCATCCGGCTCCGGCGCGCGGGCGCGGTGGAGGCGCTTGCGGAAGAACTCGGCGGGCCAGTCGAAGGCCTCGGTCTGGACATCCTGCGGGAACGCGATGGTCACGGGGCCGCATTCCACCGGGTCCGTCAGCACCCGCATCGCCGCCGGCAGCGCCGCCAGCAGCTGCTCCGGCCGCATGATCCGGTCGAAGTAGCGCGACACCGGGCGGAAGCAGTCATTCGCGGAGACGGTCGCGTCCGCGAAGCTCTCCACCTGCTGCAGCACCGGGTCCGGCCGGCGATTCGCGAAGACGTCGCCGGGCAGCAGCAGCACCGGCAGCCGGTTCACATGCGCCAGCGCCGCCGCCGTCACCATGTTGGTGGCGCCCGGCCCGATGGAGGTGGTGCAGGCCATCATGCGGCGCCTGGCATGGGCCTTGGCGAAGGCGATGGCGGCATGGGCCATGGCCTGTTCGTTATGCGCCCTGAAGGTCGGCAGCGCCTTCCGGTTCGCCTCCAGCGCCGGCCCGAGTCCCGCGACATTGCCGTGCCCGAAGATCGCGAAGACGCCCCCGAACAGGGGCAGCGTCCGGCCCTCGACCTCGGTCATCTGGGCGGCAAGGAAGCGCACCGTGGCCTCGGCGGCGGTCAGGCGTATGGTGGCCATGGGACTGGTCCTGGACGTTTCGGCGGGGCCGAGTTGACGGCCGGGCCAGTGTTACGGATTGATGACAGGCCCCACAAGCCGGGGCCGCCAAACGCGGTCCCCAGGGGGCCATAAGGGACGCCATGCTGCAATTCGCACAATTCGGGGCCGGGCGCATCGGCGCCATCCACGCCGCCAACCTCGCCGCCAGCGGAAGGGCGGCACTGCGGCACATCGTGGACGTCCACGCCCCCTCCGCCGCGGCGCTCGCCGCGAAGCATGGCGCCACGGTCAGCGACACCGCGACCGCGCTGGCTGACCCCGCCGTGGGCGCCGTCATCATCGCCAGTTCCACCGACACCCATGCGGACCTGGTCATCGCCGCCGCCGAGGCCGGCAAGGCCATCTTCTGCGAGAAGCCGATCGACCTGTCCCTGCCCCGCGTCGATGCCTGCCTGGCCGCCGTCGCCAAGGCCGGCGTGCCCATGCTGGTCGGCTTCAACCGCCGCTTCGACCCCAACTTCGCTGAGCTCCACCGCCGCATCGGCGCCGGCGCCATCGGTGCCGTCGAGCAGGTGGTCATCACCAGCCGCGACCCGGGCCCGCCGCCGGTTTCCTACATCAAGGTCTCCGGCGGCCTGTTCCGGGACATGACGATCCACGATTTCGACATGGCCCGCTGGATGCTGGGCGAGGAACCCGTCGAGGTCTTCGCCACCGGCGCCGTCCTTGTGGACAAGGCGATCGGCGAGGCCGGCGACATCGACAGCGCCATGATCATCCTCAAGACCGCCTCCGGCCGCATGGCGCACATCAACAACAGCCGCCGCGCCGCCTATGGCTACGACCAGCGCGTGGAGGTGCATGGCAGCGCCGGGCGGCTCATCGCGGGCAACCGCATCGGCACCACGGTGGAGCAGGCCGATGGCAAGCATGTTGCCACCGACCTGCCGCTGCACTTCTTCCTGGAACGCTACGCCGATGCCTACCGCATCGAATTGGCGGCCTTCCTTGACGCCGTCGAGAAGGGCACGCCCATGCCCGTCGGCGCGGAGGATGGCCGCCAGGCGCTGGTGCTGGCCGACGCCGCCTACCGCTCCCTCACCGAGGGCCGCCCGGTGAAGGTGGCATGACCGTCCTGCCGACAGTCTCGCTCGAAGGCCGCTGCGTGCTCGTCACCGGCGGCACGCAGGGAATCGGGGAGGCCTGCGCGATCGCCGCGGCGGAGGCCGGGGCCCGCGCCGTCTGCATCACCGGCCGCAACGCCGAACGGGGTGCCAGCGTCGTCGCCGCGCTGACGGCGCTCGGCGCGCAGGCGCATTTCGTCGCGGCCGACCTGGCGGATGCGGAAGCCACCGCCGGCATCGTCACGCAGGCGGAAGCGGCGCTCGGCCTGGTGGATGGGCTGGTGAACGCCGCGGGTCTGACCGACCGCGGCACCATCCTCGGCACCGATGTCACGCTGTGGGACAGGCTTTTCGCCATCAACGCCCGCGCGCCCTTCATCCTGACGCAGGCGGTCGCGCGCCGCCTGGTGGCGGAGAAGCGCACCGGCACCATCGTCAACGTCATCACCATGTCGAGCCACGGCGGGCAGCCTTTCCTGACCGGCTATTCGTCGTCCAAGGGCGCGCTCGCGGTGCTGACCAAGAACACCGCGCTCGGCCTCCGCCCGCACCGCATCCGGGTCAACGGCATCAATCTCGGCTGGGCGGACACGCCGGGCGAACACGTGATCCAGCAGAAGGACGGCAACCCGCCAGACTGGCTGGAACGCGCCGCGCCCGCGCAGCCCTTCGGGCGGCTGGTCAGCGCGCCGGATGTCGCGGGGCTCGCGACCTATCTGCTGTCCGATGCCTCGGGCATCGTCACGGGATCGCTGATCGACTTCGACCAGAACGTCATGGGGGCTTACGAGTGAATACTCGCGAACTCGCGCTGCGGCGCGACGCGGCAGCCGCCATCGCGCGGGATGCGGCGCAGGGCGCCTTCCTCATGCGCGCCCGCGGCATGGGCGCGGCCAGCTTCAAGGGCGCCCAGGACTTCCTGACCGAGGCCGATGGCGCCACCGAACGCTTCATCCGCGACCGCCTCGCCACCATCTTCCCCGGGGAGGCCGTGCTGGGCGAGGAGATGGGCGGCGGCCTTGGCGCCGTGGACGGCCCGCTCTGGATCATCGATCCCATCGATGGCACCTCCAACTTCTCCCGCAACGGGCATCGCTGGTGCGTCTCCATCGGCATGGCGCTCGACGGCAAGGCCGTGGTCGGCGCCGTCGCCCGCTATGTGCCGTCCGAGGTCTTTGCCGGTGCCAAGGGCTGCGGCGCCACGCTCAACGGCGTCCCCATCAAGGCCTCCGCCATCGACAGCATGGCCCGCGCGACCATCGAGGTCGGCTGGTCGATGCGCCGTCCGCTCGCCGCCTTCCACCAGCTCAGCCAGTCCATCATGGGCATGGGTGCGGGGCTCCGCGTCGGCGGGTCCGGCACGCTCGGCCTGGTGGAGGCCGCGAATGGCCGGCTGGAGGGCTATATCGAGCAGCACATCAATTCCTGGGATGCCTGCGCCGCCGTCGCCATCGCGCGGGAAGCCGGCGCCTGGGTGAACGAGTTCGACAGCGGCGACTGGCTGGCCAGCGGCAATCCCGTCGGCATCGGCGCGCCGGCGCTGGGTTCCATCCTGGCACCGCTCCTCGGCCCTTGAGCCTGCCGCCCGCCCGGCCTTAACTGAACCGTCAAAGTCCCGGACCGGCCCGATAAGGCCGGCCACACCAGGAGGTTTCCGTCCATGTCCCTCACCCGCCGTCTCCTCGCCACCGGCCTTGTGCTGGGCGGCACCGCCTTGCTCCCGGCCGCCGCCAGCGCGCAGGGGAACCTCGTCGTCTACTGCTCGGTGCAGGAGGAATGGTGCCGGCCGATGATGCAGGCCTTCGAGCGTGCGTCAGGCGTGCGCGTCTCCATGACCCGCAAGTCGAGCGGCGAGACGATGACGCAGATCCGTGCGGAGGCCACCAATCCCCGCGGCGATGTCTGGTGGGGCGGCACGGGCGACCCGCATATGCAGGCGGCGGAGGAGAACCTCACCGTCGAATACCGCTCCCCCCGCCTTGCCGAGTTGCATGATTGGGCGGTGCGCCAGGCGGAGCAGACGCAGTTCCGCACCGTCGGCATCTATGCCGGCGCGCTCGGCTATTCCTACAATGTCACGGAACTGAACCGCCGCCGCATCGCCGCGCCCCGCTGCTGGGCGGACCTCGCCAAGCCGGAATTCCGCGGCGAGATCCAGGTGGCCGATCCCAACACCAGCGGCACCGCCTACACCATGCTCGCGACGCTGCTGCAGGTGATGGGGGAGGAACCGGCCTTCACCTACCTCCGCGCGCTCCATCGCAACGTGAACCAGTACACGCGCTCCGGCGCCGCGCCGGCGCGCGCGGCCGCCACCGGCGAAACCCTTGTCGGCATCACCTTCCTGCATGATGCCGTCACCCAGAAGATCGCTGGCGCCCCCGTGGAAATCGTCGCCCCCTGCGAGGGCACGGGCTACGAGATCGGCTCCATGTCCATCATCCGCGGCGCCCGCAACCTGGACAATGCGCGGCGCTTCTATGACTGGGCGCTGTCGCCGGAAGCGCAGGGCATCGCGGGGCAGGCCAATTCCTACCAGCTGCCCTCCAACCGCAACGCCCCGATCCCGCCCCAGGCGCCGCGCTTCGAGAACATCCGCATGATCGACTATGATTTCGCGCGCTGGGGCTCGGCGGCGGAGCGCACGCGCGTGATCACCCGCTGGGAACGCGAAGTACGCGCCGGCTCCCGCTAAGCCTTCGCCATGGGCGCGTTGACCCTCGGCCGCGCGGCGCTGCTCTGCGCCGCGATCGGCTTCCTCCTCGCGCCCTGGCACGGGCTTGAGAATGGGGCGTTGGCCGCCTGGCCGCGTGGCGCCGCCTCGCCACTGGTGGCGCTTCTGCTCGATGGCTCCCGCTGGTGGCTCTGGCCGGTGGCGGCGCTGCTGGCCGCCGTGGCGCCCACGCTGCTGCGGGGCCGGGCGCAGGGCCTGCTGATGATGGTCGCCGGCGCCGGCGTCGTCGCCTGGATCTTCCTGATGGGCCACGCCATCGGCCTGCGCGGCCTGGCCTGGGAAGGCCTGGCGCCGCTGCTCGGCGCGCCCCCGGCGCAGCCCTCGCTCGGCTGGGGCGCGCTGCTGGTGCTGGCGGGCGGCGTCGCGCTGTTCTCCGCGGGGCTTGCGGCGCGCGGCAGCTTCGGCGCGGATGCCTTCGTCAGCTTCCTCGTCTGCGGCAGCGCCTTTCTCCTGCTGCTCTTCGTCTTCATCCCGCTCGTCACCATCCTCTCCGCCGCGATCTATGAGGATGGGCGCTTCGCGCCGGAGGCCATGGCCGCCCGCCTGACGGCGCCGGAGGCCTGGTCGCTCGCCTGCGTCACCACCCATGCCGGCTGCGGCGTGGTGTGGAACACGCTGCTGCTGGCGACGCTGACGGGCGTGATCTCCACCCTGCTCGGCCTCGGCTTCGCGCTGCTCGCCGTGCGCGGCAATGTCCGCGGCGCCGTCGCCTTCCGCGCGATGACGATCCTGCCCCTCATCACGCCGCCTTTCGTGGTGTCGCTCGCCCTGATCGTCCTGTTCGGACGCACCGGCATCGTCACCGGCTTCCTGTGGGAGCATTTCGACATCCCGCGCAGCCGCTGGATCTACGGGCTGCCGGGCGTGCTGCTGGCCCAGGTCCTGGCCCAGGCCCCCGTCGCCTTCATGCTGCTGGACGGCGCGCTGCGCGCCATCGCCCCGAGCCTGGAGGAAGCCGCCAGCACCATGGGCGCGAAGCGCTTCAAGGTCTTCCGCAGCGTCACCTGGCCGCTGCTGAAGCCCGCACTCGCCGCCGCCTTCCTGCTGGGCTTCGTGGAAAGCCTTGCCGATTTCGGCAACCCCCTCGTGCTGGGCGGCGACTTCGACGTGCTCTCCACCCGCATCTTCTTCGCCATCGCCGGCGCGCGGCACGATCCGGGCCGCGCCGCTGCGCTGGCCCTGCTGCTGCTGGCGCTGACCTTCGGCGCCTTCGCGCTGCAGGCGCTCTGGCTCGGCAAGCGGCGCTACACCACCGTCACGGGCAAGGGCGACAGCGGCCTGCCGGCGCCGCTGCCGAAGGGCCTCAAGCTCGGCTGCTCCATCGTGGTGTGGCCCTGGATGGCCTTCACCGCCGTGGTCTACGGCATCATCCTGGTCGGCGGCTTCGTGCGCGACATCGGCCGCGGCGACATGGAATTCACCTGGCGCCACTTCCTGACGGGCTTCGAGGTCGAATGGCACAACGGCCTCGACTTCCGCGGCAGCGCCTGGGACAGCCTGTTCACGACGATCGAGGTCGCGGCCATCGCCGCGCCACTGACGGCGGGCCTCGGCATCCTGCTCGCCTGGCTGATCGCGCGGCAGTCCTTCAAGGGACGGGGCACGCTGGAATTCATGACCATGCTGTCCTTCGCCATCCCGGGGACCGTGGTCGGCGTCTCCTACGTCATGGCCTTCAACGTGCCGCCCGTCGAACTGACGGGCACGGCGCTGATCCTCATCATCTGCTTCGTCTTCCGCAACCTGCCCGTCGGCGTGCGCGGCGGCCTCGCCGCGCTGGCGCAGATCGACAAGTCGCTGGACGAGGCCTCCGCCACCATGGGTGGTGGCGCGCTGTCCACGCTACGCCGCGTCGTGCTGCCGCTGCTGCGGCCCGCGATCGTCGCCTCGCTGGCCTTCAGCTTCGTCCATGCGATGACGGCGGTCTCGGCGGTGATCTTCCTCGTCTCCGCGCAGCACAACCTCGCCACCGTCTACATCGTCGGCCGCGTGGAGGCCGGGGAGATGGCGCTCGCCATCGCCTATTCCACGGTGCTGATCGTCATCATGCTGGCCGTCGTGCTCGGCATCGAGAAGCTGGTCGGCCGCGCGCAGATCGGCCGCCGCGCTGCCACGCCCACCACCATGCACGCCGGAGCCTGACGCCGATGTCCGACGTCTCCATCACCTTCGACCGCATCACCAAGGCCTTCGGCAGCTTCCGCGCGGTGGACGAGGTCTCCTTCGCCCTGCCCCGCGGCGCGCTCGTCACTCTCCTCGGCCCCTCCGGCTGCGGCAAGACCACGACGCTTCGCCTGGTGGCGGGCCTGGAACTGCCGACCAGCGGCCGGATCGAGATCGAGGGCCGCGACGTCACGGCCCTCGCGGCTGCCGAGCGGAAGATCGCGATGGTGTTCCAATCCTACGCGCTCTTCCCGCACATGAATGTGCTGGAAAACGTCTCCTACGGCCTGCTCGTCAACGGCGCCCGCAAGGCCTCCGCGGAGGCGGAAGCGCTGGCCATGCTGAAGACGCTCGGGCTCGAGGGCCTGGGCCAGCGCCTGCCCTCCGAACTCTCGGGCGGGCAGCAGCAGCGCGTCGCCGTCGCCCGCGCCCTCGTGCTCCGCCCGAAGGTCCTCCTCTTCGACGAGCCGCTGTCGAACCTCGACGCGCGCCTCCGCCGCCGCGTGCGCGAGGACATCCGGGACCTGCAGAAGAAGCTCGACCTCTCCGTCGTCTATGTCACGCATGACCAGCAGGAGGCGCTGGCCGTCTCCGACCTCGTCTGCGTCATGCGCGCCGGTAAGATCGCGCAGATGGGCACGCCGAACGCCCTCTACGAGGACCCGGCCGACGCCTTCATCGCCGACTTCATGGGGGAGGCGAACGTCATCCAGGGCGAAGTGCTCGGTCCCAACCGCATCGCGCTGGGCGGCACCGCGCTGGACACCCTCATGCGTGCCCATCCGGCCGGCCCTGCGCAGATCGCCGTTCGCCCCGAATCCATCATGCTCCAGCCCGAAGGCGCTCCCGGCCTGGCCGGCCGCATCCAGCGCGCGGCCTTCCTGGGCCAGACCCGCGAATACGAGGTCCAGACCCCGGCCGGCGAACTCTTTGTCGTCACGCCTGCCGCCGCGCCGGCCTTCGCCACCGGCGATGCCGTGTCCTGCGCGATGCAGCGCGTGATCCCGCTGCGGCCGGGGTCGTAGGGCAGCGCGCGCAGGGCCGCCCTGCAAGCATCACGATTGCGCCGCGCCGCCTGCGTCGCGAACATCGCCGCAAAGGGAGATCGTGATGCCAACGATGATCGACTACTACATCAGCCTCAACAGCCCCTGGGCGCATCTGGGCGCCGCGCGGATCGAGGCCCTGGCCGCGAGGCACGGGGCCAGGCTCCGCGTTCATCCCTGCGACTACCGGGAGACGATCTTCCCCGCCTCCGGCGGCCTGCCCCTGCCCAAGCGCAGCCCGCAGCGCCAGGCCTACCGCATGCAGGAATTGCGGCGCTGGCGCGCCCATCTCGGCGCCCCGATCGTCCTGACGCCGAAGCACTCTCCGTTCGATGAGGTCTTCGCCGCGCATGTCGTGATCGCGGCGCGGGAGAGTATCGGTGACACCGCGGCCGTCACGCTCGCACACCGCATCCTGCGCGCGCTGTGGGAGAAGGAGGAGAACCCCGCCGACCCTGCGACGCTGACGCGCCTGGTCACGGAATCGGGCCTGGACGCCCCTGCCCTGCTGGCGCTGGCGGAGGATCCCCGCTGGGCCGCGATGCGCCTGGCCGAGAGCGAGGCGGCGCTCGCGCGCGGCGTTTTCGGCGCGCCGAGCTACGTCATCGGCGACGAGATCTTCTGGGGCCAGGACCGGCTGGATTTCGTCGCCCGCCACCTCGACGCCCTGGCGCCGCCTCAGGCGACGGCATAGCGCTCCAGCGCCAAGTCGTCCGCGGCGATGTCGGGCTTGCGCCCGGTGACGAGGTCCGCCAGCAGGCGGCCCGATCCGCAGGCCATGGTCCAGCCCAGCGTGCCATGGCCGGTATTCAGCGACAGGTTCGCATAGCGCGTCGGCCCCACCACCGGCGTGCCGTCCGGCGTCATCGGGCGGAGCCCCGTCCAGAAGCTCGCACGCTCGATGTCGCCGCCCTTCGGGAACAGGTCGCCGACGCTGTGGGCCAGCGTCTCCCGCCGCGGCTTGCGGAGCTTCAGCGAGAAGCCCGCCAGCTCCGCCGTGCCGCCCACGCGGATGCGGTCGCCGAGCCGCGTGATCGCGACCTTGTAGGTCTCGTCCATCACCGTGGAGACGGGTGCGGCGCTTTCATCCGTGATCGGCAGCGTCAGCGAATATCCCTTCACCGGATAGACCGGCACATGCACGTTGAGCGGCCGCAGCAGCGCCGGCGAATAGCTGCCCATGGCGACGACGTAGTGGTCCGCGGTGACGCGGCCGGTATCGGTCACGACGCCACTCACGCGCCCGGCCTCGGTCTCCAGCGCCTTCACCGTCACGCCGTGGCGGAACACCACGCCCGCCGCCGCGGCCAGGGCCGCGAGGCGCTGGGTGAAGATGTGGGCATCGCCCGTCTCGTCACCCGGCAGCTGCAGCCCGCCCACGAACTTGCCGGGCACCAGGCCGAGCGCCGGCTCCGCCGCGATGCATCCGGCGGGGTCCAGCACGCTGTGGCGTACGCCGAAGCCCTTCAGCACCTCGATGTCGGCGCCGATGGAATCCAGCTGCTTCTGCGTGCGGAACAGCTGCAGCGTGCCCCGGGTGCGCTGGTCATACTGGATGCCGGTATCGTCGCGCAGATCCTTCAGGCAGTCGCGCGAATACTCGGCGAGGCGCACCATCCGCGCCTTGTTGCGGCCATAGGCGGCTTCCGTGCAGTTCGCGAGCATCTGCGCCAGCCAGCCGTAGAGGCCGCTATCCATGCTGGGCCACAGCACCAGCGGCCGGTGGCGCATCATCAGCCACTTCAGCGCCTTGATGGGGATGCCGGGGCCGGCCCAGGGGGCGGAATAGCCGGGGGAGACCTGCCCCGCATTGGCGAAGCTCGTCTCCATGCCGGCCGCCGGTTGGCGGTCCAGCACCGTCACCTGGTGGCCCGCGCGGGCCAGGTACCAGGCGCTCGTCACGCCCACCACACCACTGCCGAGCACCACGACGCGCATTGCCACCGCTCCGTTGCTGATCAATGAAGGATAGAAGCCGAAGCGGTGAATATCCTGCGCGATTGACGCAGGATGCCTCGCCAGGGGGCAATTCACGCAATATCCTGCGAAGAATCCGCAGGATCGACCGGACGCCATGGACGACATCGACCGCGCCATCATCCGCGCCCTGCGCGTCGATGGCCGCATGCCCAATGCGAAGCTGGCTGAGACGGTCGGCCTCAGCCCCTCCGCCTGCCTCCGCCGCCTGCGGATGCTGGAGCGGGACGGGACGATCCGCGGCTACACGGTAGTGGTGGAGGATGCGGCCCCGCAGGGCGCCGTTGTCGTCATCGTCCAGATCACCCTCGAACGGCAGACCGACGACCACCTCAAGCGCTTCGAGGAAGCGGTCCGCCGCTGCCCGGAGGTGCGGGAGTGCTACCTGATGACCGGCATCGCCGACTACCTGCTGCGGGTGGAGGCGCGGGACGCCGCCGATTACGAGCGCATCCACAAGGAAGCGCTGTCCCGCATGCCCGGCGTCGCGCGCATCCAGTCGAGCTTCGCCATCCGCACCGTCATCCGGGGCTGAAGGTCACGCGCCCCTGGCCGTCGATCGGCCAGGCAGGGTTCCAGGCGATCTCCCAGGCATGGCCGTCGCGGTCCGCGACATAGCCGCGCAGGCCGCCATGGGGTGGCGCATCGGCGGGCCGCAGCAGGGTGCCGCCCGACGCCAGCAGCCGCTCCATCACCGCCGCGACCTCGGCTTCGGTCCGCACATTACGCGCCAGCGCGACGGCCCCCGATTCCGTGGCGGCGCGGCCCGTATCCGCCTCCATGGCCGGGCGCAGCCACAACCCCAGCACGAAGCCATTCATCTGGGTGAAGACAATCTCCTCATTCGCGAAGACGGGGGGCCAGCCGAACCCCTCCTCGGAGAAGCGGCGGGCGCGGGCCAGATCGGCCACGGCGAGCGTGATGACAGCCATGGATGGCGGCATGGGTAACCTCCCGCTGCCCGACCTTACGCGCCGCAAGCCCGTTTCATCACCCCCGCGAATGACGGCCATCGAAGCGGCGAGGTGGCGCGCCGCGCCCGCCGCGCCCAACTCTCGCCCCAACGCCGCGGCGCATCCCCGCCGCCGGCCCCTCCCAGGAACTACCCCGATGACCGAAACCCGCGACCTCTTCGCCCCCGCGCAGCTCGGCGACATCCAAGTCGCCAACCGCATCGTCATGGCGCCCATGACGCGCAACCGCGCGCCGGGCAACCTGCCCAATGCGCTGATGGCCGAATACTACGCGCAGCGCGCCTCCGCCGGCCTGATCGTGACGGAGGGCACGACCCCCGCCGCCAATGGCCGAGGCTACATCGACATCCCCGGCCTCTACAGCGACGCGCAGGTCGAAGGCTGGCGCGGCGTGGCCGATGCGGTGCACGCCAAGGGCGGGCGCATCGTCGCGCAGATCATGCATGTCGGCCGCATCTCCCACCCCGATTTCCAGGAAGGCGCGCAGCCCGTCGCCCCCTCCGCCATCGCCGCCAAGGGTGAGATCTTCACCTATGAGGGCATGAAGCCGCTGGCCACGCCGCGCGCATTGGAACCGGCGGAGATCGAGGCGCTGATCGCCGCCTATGGCCAGGCGGCCGCCAATGCCGTGAAGGCCGGACTCGATGGCGTGGAGGTGCATGCCGCCAATGGCTACCTGCCCGGCCAGTTCCTGGCCCCCAACGCCAACCAGCGCACCGACCAGTGGGGCGGCAGCGTGGAGAACCGGGCCCGCTTCCTGGTCGCGATCGTGGAGGCCTCGGTGAAGGCGATCGGCGCCGGCCGCGTCGGCGTGCGCATCAGCCCCGGCAACCCCTTCAACGACATCGCCGACCCCAATGCCGAGGAGACCTACGACTACGTCACGAAGGCGCTGGGCGGACGTGGCCTCGCTTTCCTGCACATCCTCGATGCGAAGCCGCCCTTCGACATCGCCGCCATGGCGCGCCGCAACTTCGGCGGGCCGATCATCCTGAATGGCGGCTATGACCGCGACCGCGCGCAGGCGGATATCGCCAGCGGCCGGGCGGACTTCATCGCCTTCGGGTCCAAGTTCATCAGCAACCCGGACCTGCCGGCGCGGCTGCAGAAGGGCGCCGAGTTGACGCCGCCGGACACCGCCACCTTCTACGGCGGCGGCGCCAAGGGCTACACGGACTACCCGGCGCTCGCGGCGTAACCGGAAGGGGGGGGCGGGGCTCCGCCCCCCGTCCTGCCTCACCAGCCGATGGCCTTGGGCAGCCAAGTCGCAAGCGCGGGTGCGAAGAACACGAGCGCCACCGCCATCACCTGCATCGCCACGAAGGGGATGACGCCGACATAGATGTCACGCGTCGTGATCTCCGGTGGCGCGACGCTCCTCAGGAAGAACAGCGCCCAGCCGAAGGGCGGCGTCAAGAAGCTGGTCTGCAGCATCACGCAGATCAGCACCGCGAGCCAGACCGGGTCCACGCCGGCTTGCGCGAAGATCGGCAGGAACAGCGGCACGGCGATGTAGCTGATCTCGATCCATTCAAGGAAGAAGCCAAGGACGAAGATCAGCAGCAGCATGAACCAGATATCGGCCTCGATGCCGCCGGGCAGGAAGGCGAAGAGGTCATGCACCAGCTGCTCCCCCTGCAGCCCGCGGAAGGACAGCGCGAAGACCTGGGCGCAGATCAGGATGAACATCATCATCGCCGTGATGCGCGCCGTGCTGCGCAGCGTTTCCTTGACCAGCATCCAGTCCAGCCGCCGCCCCAGCGCGCAGACCAGCATGGACCCGATGGCGCCCATCGCCGCCGCTTCCGTCGGCGCCGCGATGCCCGCGATGATGGAGCCCAGCACGGCGAAGACCAGGCCGAGCGGCGGGGCGATCACCTTGGCCAGCTTGACCAGCAGCTGCTTCGTCGAGATCAGTGCCCGCTCCTCCGCCGGCACCGCGGGCACCATCTCCGGCTTCAGGATGCCGAGCGCCAGGATGTAGGCGCAGTAGATTCCCGCCAGCATCAGCCCCGGGATCATGGCGGCCGCGAAGAGCGTGCCGACCGACAGGTTCATGATGTCCGCCAGCAGGATCAGGATCAGGCTCGGCGGGATGATCTGCCCCAACGTACCCGACGCGCAGATCACGCCGCAGGACAGGCCCGGATCATAGCCGCGCCGCAGCAGCGCCGGCAGCGTCAGCAGCCCCAGCGTCACGACGGTGGCGCCGACGATCCCCGTGGTCGCGCCCATCAGCACGCCGACGAAGACGATACCGAGGCCGAGCCCGCCGCGCAGCGCGCCGGACAGCCGGCCCACCACCTCCATCAAATCCTCGGCCAGCTTCGATTTCTCGAGCGCCACGCCCATGAAGACGAAGAGCGGGATGGCGAGCAGGGAGTAGCTGGTGACGACGCCGTAGATGCGCGCCGGCAGCAGGTTGAACAGCATCGGCCCGAAGCCGAGCCAGCCGAACACGAAGCCGGAGATGGCCAGCGTCAGCGCGACCGGGATGCCCGCCATGAGCAGCCCGAAGAACGCCACCAGCATCAGGATGGCGTAGAGTTCCGTGAGTGGCATGGTGTCCTCAGCCGCGCAGGCGGGATGCGGCGCGCAGCGTCTCCGCCACGAATTGCAGCAGCAGCAGCGCGAAGCCCGCGGGGATGAAGGCCTTCAGGATGTAGCGCGCGGGGATGCCGCCGGGATTGGCCGATCCCTCATCCTGCCCGTAGCTCTGCATCACGTAGCGCCAGGACAGCTGGATCACGAGCACGCAGACGACGCAGCCCGCGATGCCCGCCACCAGGTCCACCAGCGCCTTCATGCGCGGCGAGAAGCCGGCATAGAGCACATCGACCCGCACATGCTCCCCATGCCGCAGCGCATAGGCCGCGCCGATCAGCGCGATGGGCGACATCAGGTGCCACTCCAGCTCCTGCGCCCAGACGGAGCCCAGCGAGAAGCCGTAGCGCAGCAGGACATTGCTCGCCATCACCAGCACGAGGGCCGCGACGGCGAGCGCGGAAAGCTGGCCGATGCGATCGACGATGTCGTCGATCGCGTCGGCCGCACCGGACAGTGTCATCGACTAACCCTGGCGGATCTTGCCGTGGTAGATCGCCTCGCTGTAGCCGGACCAGCTGTCGAACTGCGCCTTGTAGGCCATGTAGCTGTCATGCACGCGCTTCGTGACGGGATCGCGCGCCACGGCTTCCGCCAGCACGGCCGCGGTTTCCGCCCGCAGCGCCTCGATCACCGCATCGGGCAGCGGCAGCGCGGTCACGCCCTGGTTCCGCACCAGGTCCTGCATCGCTTCGGCATTGTTCTTCTGGCACCAGGCCTCGCTGATGACGTTGCAGGCCGCGACGGCGTTCTCGACGATCGCCTTGAGGTCGGCGGGCAGCCGGTTCCAGGCGGCCTTGTTGATGATGAGCTCGGAGGCCGTCGCCGTCTCGTGCCATCCCGTCGTGTGGTAGAACTTCGCCACGCGCTGCAGGCCGAGCTGGCGGTCGAGGAACGGCCCCACGAACTCCGCCGCATCGATCACGCCGCGTTCCAGCGCGGGGAAGATCTCGCCGCCCGGCAGCAGGCGGACATCGACGCCGAACTTCTGGTAGACGCGGCCCGCCAGGCCCGGGATGCGCATCTTGAGGCCGCGCAGATCCTCGATCTTCTCGATCGGGCGGCGGAACCAGCCGGTCATCTGCACGCCGGTGTTGCCGCAGAGGAAGGGCACCAGGTTGAAGCGGTCATAGACCTCCCGCCAGAGATCCAGCCCGCCGCCATCATACATCCAGCCGTTCAGCCCCTGGAAGTTCAGGCCGAAGGGCACGGCGGTGAAGTACTGCGCGGCGAAGGTCTTGCCGGTCCAGAAATAGGCGTTGGCGTAGTTCATCTCGACGATGCCGCTGCTGACGGCGTCGAAGCCCTCGGCCGCCGGGATGAGCTCGCCCGCGCCGAAGAACTGGATTCGGATGCGGTTGTTCGACATGCGCTGGATGCGGTCGATCAGGTCCCGCGCGCTGCCGGGGCCCGTGGAATAGAAGGCAGCCTGCGGGCCGTAGAAACTGGTCATGCGCCAGTTGAAGGTGGTCTGGGCGGTGGCGACCGCGGGCGCGGCCAGTGCCCCGGCGGTGCCGGCGGCGGCGCTGGCGATCAGGTTTCGACGCTGCATGGTCTCGTCCCGGTGCGTTACGCCGCGGTCATTAGCAATCGACGTGCCAGCAACCTTCTGGAGAAATTCTGTGCAAACGATCGCATCCACACGGTGCGATGGCCTTCTTCTTCATCGATCTGATCAATGAATCGGCACCAGCAACCCCTGACGTTCCTTTGAGTTGAGAAAGCGTATTGAACTGCGATGTTCGGTCCGCCCCGCGGAGGATCGTCTGAAAATATGGCTACGGCTTTCGGCCGAGGCGACATCGCACCCGCGCCCCTGCGACGCCGTCAGACCCGCGTGGACCTGCTGGGCCAGGTCGCCGCAATCCTGATCCCCGCCATCCTCTTCGCGATCTCCGCCGCCCATTCCTGGCACGCGACCTGGGACGATGCGGCGAGTGACCTTCGCCGTGGCGCCCAGACCGCGAGCGAATACGTCCGCCGTATCCTCGACAGCCATGCCCTGCGGCTCGACAGGGCGAACGATCTGCTGGCCGGTCTGGATGACGACGCGATCCGTGACCAGGAAGCGCGGCTGCACGGCGCCTTCGCCCGCATCGCCGACAAGGGCCCGGCCTCCACCTACCACATCTCGATCTTCGCCTTCGACGCCTCGGGTCGTCCCCTCGTCAGTGCCAGCCTCTATCCCGTGCCGCGCGATCTCGACCTCTCCGATCGCGAGTTCAACCAGGTGCTGCGCAATCCGGCGGAGCCGGAGCCGCATCTCAGCAGCGTGCATGTCGGCCGCATCGAACCCGATGCCTACTTCGCCTTGACGCGCCGGCGCGCGCCCTCCGGCAACCTTCCCGGCGGCACCTATGAGGGCGTGCTGAACTACTCCATCTATGTGGACGACATGGCGGAGAACCTCCGCCGCCTGGCGCTGGAGCCGACCGACATCCTGAGCCTGGTCCGGCGGGATGGCCGGGTGCTCGCGCGTTCCGTGCCGCCGCCGGGGGATCCGACGCAGTTGCGCATCTCCCGCGACGGGGATGTGCCGGCGAAGCTCGAGCGGAGCGAGGACTCCTTCCTGGCCCTGCGGGCGTCAGGCGTCGATGGCGTGCAGCGCCTCTCGGCCTGGCAGGCCGTGGCGGGGTATTCCGCCCATGTCGCCATCGCGCGCCCGCGCAGCGCCATCGTCAGCCGCTGGACGCGGAGCATCCTGCCACAGGGCCTCGCCGCCACCGGCGCGGCCGCGGCGCTGCTGGTGATCGGCGCCGCCCTCAACCGCCGCCGCCTGGCCGAGGAACGCGTCGCCGCGGGCCTCGCGGAAGCCAAGATCATCCTCGAGAAGCGGGTGGAAGAAAGGACCGCCGCGCTGGGCGAAGCCATGCAGCGGTCGGAGGATGCGGCGGCGGAGCGCGTCGCCATCCTGTCGCAGCTGGCGGAAGGCGTCGTCGTCGCGGATCGGGACGGCCGCATCGTCTTCATCAACGAAGCCGCCGCCCGCATCCATGGGACCAGCGAGCTCGGCGTCCCGCCCGAGCGCTATTCGGCCGCCTACACCCTGCTGACGGAGGATGGTCGTCCCCACCCGCCGGAAACCCTGCCCATGTTCCGCGCCGTGCGGCATGGGGAGGTCGTGACCGATGCGCGCTGGCGCGTGCGGCGTCCGGACGGGACGGTCGTGCTTGCCGCCGGCAGCGCCCGACCCCTGCGCGACGCCGCGGGCCAGCCCAACGGCGCCGTGCTGACGCTGCGCGACGAGACGGCGCGGGACGAGGCCGAACGGGCCCTCGCCGCCAGCGAGGCCGAGTTCCGCGCCATCTTCGATACCGCCGCCGCGGGGGTGACGGAGGTGGACGTGGCCACCAACCGCTACCGCCGCGTCAACCGTCGCTTCACCGAACTGGTCGGGCTCGACCAGGCGGAGATCATCGACCGTGGCCTCGGCCCCGATGACGTCACCCATCCCGACGACCGTGGCATCAACATCTCCCGCCTCGCCGCCTCGTCGGCGGAGGGACAGCGGGAGGGCGACAAGCGCTACCTGCGCCCCGACGGGACCGTGATCTGGGTCCGGATCAGCGCCGCCGTCGCCGCCCGGGATGCCGATGGCCAGCCGACGCGCACCGTCTCCATGGTGCAGGACATCACGGAGCGTCGCCAGGCGGAGCGCCGCCAGGCGCTGCTGGTCGCCGAGTTGAACCACCGCGTGAAGAATGTGCTGGCGACGGTGCAGGCCATCGCCAGCCAGACGCTGCGCGGCAGCCGCGGCGATCCGGCGCGCTTCGCCGAGGATTTCGCGGGCCGGTTGCGCGTGCTGGCCCATGCCCATGACCTGCTGACGGAAACCGCCTGGCATTCGGCCGATCTCGGCGCGCTGGCACGGGCGGCCCTGGCGCCCTGGATCGCCCCGGACGCGCCCGATCGGGTGGTGATGCGGGGGCTGGGGGGCGTGCGCCTCGACCCCCGCCAGGGCCAGGCCATGGTGCTGGCGCTGCACGAACTGGCCACCAACGCGGTGAAGCATGGCGGCCTGTCCCTCCCGGGCGGCCAGGTCCGGCTGGAGGCCGCCTGGCAGGGGGAATCGCTCCGCCTCTCCTGGCGGGAATCCGGCGGCCCGCCCGTCTCCGCCCCCCCTGCCCGGCGCGGTTTCGGCACCAGGCTTCTGGAACGCGGCCTGGCCTCGGACCTCGGCGCCGACGCCACGGTGACCCTCCGCTTCGCCCCCGCCGGCGTCGAGGCCGAGATCCTGTTCAGGCCGGAGGGCGAGGCCGCGCTGTGAAGCGCGGGGCGGCAAGGATTGGCGAAGCCCGCCCGGCAGCCTAGCCTGCGGGCCATCCTTGTCCCGAGAGGCCAGTTCCTGATGACCGATGCCCCCTATGACCTCCTGCTTCGTGGCGACCTCGTGCTGTCGGACCGCGTGGTGTCGGATGGTTACGTCGGCATCCGCGCCGGGCGCATCGCCGCGATCGGCGAGGGCGAGGCGCCGCCCGCCAAGGCGGTGGCGGACCACCGCGGCAAGGTGGTGATGCCGGGCCTGGTCGATGGCCACATGCACACCTCCAGCAGCACCGGCTGGCCGGGGATCGAGGGGGCCACCATGTCGGCCGCCGCCGGCGGCGTCACCACCGTCTGCGACATGCCCTATGATGTGCCGAACCCCGTGACCAGCGCCGCGATCTTCGCCGACAAGGTGGAGCATGTGCACCGCCTGTCGCATGTGGACATGGCGCTCTACGGCACCATCCGGAAGGATGGGGGGCTCGACGACATCGCCGCCATCGCGGAAGCCGGCGCCTCCGCCTTCAAGGTCTCCACCTACGAATACGACGCGCACCGCTTCCCGCGCATCGATCACCCGACCATGCTGGCGGCCTTCGCGGAGATGGCGAAGACCGGCCTGATGGTCGCCGTGCACAACGAGGACCAGGAACTCGTCGTCAAGCTGACGGAAGCCGCGAAGGCCGCGGGCAACACCAGCCCGATCTGGCATTGCCGCACCCGCCCGCCCCTGGCCGAGAGCATGGCGGATCTCGAGATCTTCGAGATGGCGCTGGAGACCGGCGCGCATGTCCACATCGCGCATTCCTCCATCGCGCGCGGCTTCGACCTGGCGCAGGTCTACCGGAAGATGGGCGCCAAGGCCTCCGGCGAGGCCTGCATCCAGTACCTCTGCATGACGGAGGAGGACATCGTCCGCCTGCAGGGCTTCGGCAAGTGCAACCCCCCCTTCCGCACGGCGGAGGAGGTGGAGCGCATGTGGGAATCGCTGAAGGCCGGCACCATGGCCTACATCTCGACGGACCATGCGCCCTGGCCGAAGCCCAAGAAGCAGTATACCGGCGACATCTTCGCGGTTGGCGCGGGGCTGACAGGGCTGCAGAGCTTCGCGCCGCTGATGTACACGCTGCTGGTCGAGCGCGGCCTGCCGCCGACCGTCATGGCGCGGATGTGCAGCGAACAGCCCGCGCGCTACCACGGGCTCGATCCCGTGAAGGGCGGCATCCGCCTCGGCGCCGATGCCGATTTCTGCATCCTGGAGACCGGCGACTTCGTCTTCGACGAACGCATCATCCAGGACCGGGAGGATGCGCGCTGGTCGCCCTATCACGGCCGCCCGATGAAGGCGCGTGTCGCCAGCACGATCCTGCGTGGGCAGGAGATCTGGAACGGCACGGAGGTGAAGGCCAAGCCCGGCACCGGCCGCTTCGTGCCCCGCCAGCACCGCCGCAGCGCGCTGGACTGACGGCGATGGGGGGCGACTACTACGTCAGGCACCTCGCCGTCGAACTGCCGCTGGCCTATGCGGAGCGCATCGCCGATGCGACGCTGGCGGCGGGGCGGGAGGCCGGGCTGCTGCCGCTGACCGTCGTCGTCCTCGATGCCGGCGGCCACATCATCGTGCTGAAGCGGGAGGATGGGTCCGGCATCCTCCGGGCCGAGATCGCCCGCGGCAAGGCACATGGCGCGCTCGGCATGGGCATCGGCAGCCGCGTGATCCGCGACCGGCTGAAGGAACGCCCTGCCTTCCAGTCGGCCATTGCGGCCGCCAGCGATGGCCGCTTCATCCCGGTGCCAGGCGGCGTGCTGATCTGCCGCGCGGACGGCGCGGTGATCGGCGCCGTCGGGGTCAGCGGCGATGCCTCCGACAAGGACGAATATGCGGCCATCGCCGGCGTGCGCGCCGCGGGCCTCACCCCCCATCCCGATAACCCCGTGGAGAATTGGCGCGATGCCGGTCTTTAGCCGACGTTCCCTGCTAGCCCTCGCGGGCTCGACCCTGGCCGCGCCCGCGCTGGCGCAGACCTTCCCCGCGCGCCCCATCCGCCTGGTGATCCCCTTCCCCGCCGGCGGCCCGACCGACGTCTATGCCCGCTTCTACGCAGACCGCATGACCCGCGAACTCGGCCAGCCCGTGGTCACGGAAAACCGCGGCGGCGCCGGCGGCGCGATCGGGGCGCAGGAGGTGATGCGGGCGAGGCCCGACGGCCACACCCTGCTCTTCGGCACCGCCTCCACCCACGCGCTCTACAACCTCGTCACCGCGCAGCCGCAATACGACCAGGCGAAGGACTTCCTGGCGGTCGCCACGCTCGGCGGCGGTCCGCTCTGCTGGCTGGCCAACCCCTCGCAGCCCGGCACGCTCGCCGCCTTCCTGGCCGCCGCCCGCAACGCCCGCCCGCCCATGGCCTATGGGTCGCCCGGCACGGGCACGCTCATGCACCTCGCGACCGAGATCCTGAAGCGGGAAGCGGGCGGCGTTGAGATCAGCCACATCCCCTATCGCGGCGCCGCGCCGGCGATGAATGACCTGGTCGCCGGCACCCTGGCGCTGGCCGTGAATACCCTCGGCGCCGGGCTGCCGCTGCACCAGGCCGGGCGCGCGCGCATGCTGGCCGTGGCGTCGGCAGCCCGCGCCGCCCAGGCGCCGGATGTGCCGACGGCGGCGGAGGCGCTGGGCCGCCCCGGCTTCACCGCCGTCCTGTGGCACGCCGTCTTCGCCCCGCCCGGCCTGCCGGAGCCGATCATGGCGCGACTGTCGGAGGCGACGAACGCGGCACTTGCGGATGGCGCCTTCCGGGCCCAACTCGCTGGCGCCGGGATCGAAGCGGCGGCCCCCGGCACACCGGCCTCCGCCGCCGCCTTCATCGCGGCGGAGACCGCCCGCTACCGCCCCATCGTTGACGCCATCCGCCCCGAACTAGAGAGCTAGCACCGCACCATGGCGCGCTCGCCCCGCCGCGACGATCCCTTTCGCGACCCGGCCGATGACGATGAGCGGGAGTATGCGCCGCCGTCGAAGCGCGCGACCGCGATCACGATCGCTATCCTGATCTCCGCTGGGTTGACTCTGATCGCCTACTTCATTCTGGAATTGAGCGCCGAGGACCTGGGCGGTATCTGGGTTGCCAGCGTCATCGGCGTTATCGGCTTCGTCCTGGCGCGCGCCCGGCTGTGGCGTTGAAGGCATCGGAGGCCGTGTCATGCCCAACCCCGCCATAACTCCCCTGCCACGCGCTGCCATGGAGCCGCGCTGGCGAAGCGTGGCCGAAACGGCCGACCAGATCCGCGGTGAGTCGACGCTGATCGAGGTGCTGGCCCAGGCGCCGGAACTCCTCGCCTGGTACTATGACGGCTTCTACGCGGAGGTCTTCTTCAAGGGCCGCGTCGAGCGCCGGGTGAAGGAGGTGCTGCGCCTCAGCCTCTCCATCATCCATGGCTGCGCCTTCTGCAACAAGGGCAACACGAAGTCGGCGCTGGATGCCGGCGTGACGCCCGCGCAGATCGACGCCATCGGCGACATCGACAACCCCGTCTTCGACGACCGCGACCGCGCCGTGATGCGCCTGGCCGCGGAGATGGCGCTGCCCAACATGCAGGGCGAATGCACGCCCGCGCTCCAGGCCGAACTCCGCAGCTTCTTCAACGAGGCCGAGATCGTCGAACTCGCGATGGTCGCGGCCGTGCTGACCGGCATGGCGAAGATGCTCTTCGTCTTCGACCTGGTCAGCCGCGAAGCGACCTGCCCCATCGGCCCGCGCTCGCAGCGCGCCTCATAGCGGTTCGATCCGCCAGCCGAACTCGCCCCGGCGCAGCATGACGGGCTCCGGCCCCGTCATCTCGGGCGGGCTGCCCCGCCAGGCGCAGAGCAGCGCCTCCTCCTCCCCGGTCCAGCGCCAGAAGGTGAAATGCGCGTAGCGTTCGACGCCCTGGCGCGGCACGTGCTGCCAGGTGCGGATGACGCCGCCCCGCGACAGGTCGAAGACCTCGATCCCGTTCAGCGCCGCATAGGTGGAGGGGGACACCGACACCATCCAGCCAAGCGAGGCCGAGAATCGTGGCAGGTGCGCCAGCGATTCGCGCTGGCCCTGGATGGCATCCACCCACAGGTGATCGGCATGCTCGTAGTGCTGGCGCTGCACCAGGTAGCCACGCGGCGCCGCGAAGGCCGCGACCAGCCGATGCGTCACGCACTCGACATGGTCCGACGACTCCGCACAGGCGGGATGATCCGCCAGCCGGATGGGGCCGAGTTCTCCCTGAAGCACCAGCGTGCCGCCGTCCCGCCGCGAAAGGGCCGGGGCCTCTGCCGTGGGCAACGGCGTGGCGGCGCCGAAGCCGGGCCGTTCGATGAAGGGATCGCCTTCGCCCGCGCAGGGCGCCTCCGCCATGGCCAGGGCGGGCAGCAGGATCAGGGCCATCAGCAGGGATCGCATGGTCGCCATCATGGCATCGGCTCCTTGCCGATTCATCGCCGGCGCGGCGGCCGGGCTGACTCGGGCCCGCGCGGGCGCTACACCCGCTTCCATGGCCCCTGAACCCCGCCGCCCCCCCGGCCAGCGCTGGATCAAGCGCCCGCCGCGCCCCTCCCGCGCCGCGCCGCCAAAGCCGCAGTCTCGGGTGAAGCCGGGCCGGACGCAGTTGTTCATGGCGGTCGGCACCGGTACCGCGGCGGGCATCGTCGCCGTCATCCTCGCCCAGCTCGCCGGGGCACGCCCCGGCATCCCCGGCTTCGCCTTCGGCGCCGGCTTCTGCCTCGGCTTCATCCTGCTCTGGCGCGGCTTCGGCGGCACCACGCAGGACATCAAGGACCTCTTCCGATGACCCGCAAGCTGATCATCGCCGGCGCGCAGCTCGGCCCCATCCAACGCGCCGATAGCCGCGCCGCCACCCTCGCACGCCTCATCGCGCTGCTCGAACAGGCGGCGGCGAAGGGTGCGAAGCTCGTGGTCTTCCCCGAACTCGCCTTCACCACCTTCTTCCCGCGCTGGCCGATGGAGCGCGATGCGCCGGAGCTGCTGGGCTGCTTCGAAGCCGCCATGCCGAACCCGCAGGTGCAGAAGCTGTTCGACCGCGCGCGCGACCTCGGCGTCGGCTTCTACGTGGGCTACGCCGAACTCACGCCCGATGGACACCGCTTCAACAGCGCCATCACCGTCGGCCCCGATGGCGAGATCCTGTTCAAGTACCGCAAGATCCACCTCCCCGGCTCCGACCACGTGAAGGAAGGCCAGAAGTACCAGCAGCTCGAGAAGATGTATTTCGAGTATGGCGACATGGGTTTCCCCGTGCAGCGGGGCCCGGAAGCCTGGGGCCGCCCCGTGCTCGGCATGCTGGTCTGCAACGACCGCCGCTGGCCGGAAGGCTGGCGCTGCCTCGGCCTGCAGGGCGTGGAGCTGGTGATGGTCGGCTACAACTCCGCCGCCTATGACCCGAATGGCGGGGAGAGCGAGAGCGAGGAACTGCGCACCTTCCACTCCATCCTGGCCGCGCAGTCCAATGCCTATATGAACGCCACCTGGGCCATCGCCGTCGCCAAGGCGGGCGTGGAGGATGGCGCCGGCCTGATCGGCGGGTCCGTCATCGTCGATCCCAACGGCCAGGTCGTGGCACAGGCGAAGACCAAGGACGATGAGGTGATCGTGGCGGAGGTCGATTTCGACGCCTGCCGCCAGGGCAAGGAGAAGATGTTCAACTTCGCCCAGCACCGCCGCCCGCAGCACTACCGCCGCATCGTGGACCAGGTGGGCGCGGAGGCGCCGGCCTGATCCACGCCCGTGATGAATTCGCGGCAAGGAAGACAGGGCGCGGTCGATGACCGCCCGTCTTCAACCCTTCCTTAGCCGCCGTCTCCTAGCCTGCGTCGGCCCGTCGATGGATGGCGGGCCCAGCCTCGACAAGGGAACGCAGCGGTGGACGGCAGCCTCGACCTCATGAGCTTCGCCAAGGGCGATATCGACAACGTCCTGTCGGGGATGTCGTCCAACGACATCGACCGCCTGGCCTTCGGCGCGATCGAGCTCGACCGCACCGGCAAGGTGCTTCGCTACAACTCCGCGGAGGGCAAGATCACCGGCCGCGACCCGAAGGCGGTGATCGGCAAGAACTTCTTCACCGAGGTCGCGCCCTGCACCAACCGCCCGGCCTTCCGTGGCGAGTTCGACAAGGGCGTCGCCGCCGGCAGCATGAACACGATGTTCTCCTACACCTTCGACTACCAGATGAAGCCGACGCAGGTGAAGGTGCACATGAAGAAGGCCATCGCGTCCGACACCTACTGGGTTTTCGTGAAGCGCCTGTGAGCGTCACGGCCTGGTGGCAGGCGGAGGAGGCGCGCGCGCGCTTCCTCGCGGACCTGATCGCCGCGGAGGTCGCGCGGCTGCGCCCGGGCGAGCCTGCGGCGGCGCCGCTCGACATGCTCGACTCGATTGAGCTTCTCTCGGTCGCCGCCGCCGTGTCCGAAGCACTCCACCTGCATGAAAGCGGGATCGAGGATCTGCTCCTCGCCCATCGCCGCATCGAGGATTGGCGCGCCATCGCGCGCGAGGCTCTCACCCGCTTCGATGCCGCGATCACCTTCCGCACCTCCGGCAGCACCGGGGAGCCGAAGCCCTGCACCCATGCACTGGCGCGGCTGGAGGCGGAGGCGGCGGGCCACGCTGGGCTGATCGGCCCTCGGCAGCGTGTGCTGTCCGCCGTGCCGTCGCATCACATCTACGGCTTCCTGTTCACGCAACTGCTGCCGCGGCATCTCGGCGGCCTGCCCGTGCTGGATTTGCGTGGCACCTCGCCCGCCGGCGTCGCCGCCAAGCTGCAGCCGGGCGACCTCCTCATCGGCCATCCCGCCTGGTGGGGCGCCGTGGCACGCTTCGCCCCCGGCGCCCTGCCGCCGGACATCATCGGCGTCACCTCCACCGCCCCCTGCCCGCCCGCCACCGCGATGGCACTGCGGGATCGCGGCCTGGCGCGGCTGGTGCAGGTCTACGGCTCGTCGGAGACCGCCGGCATCGGCTGGCGCGACACGCCGGACGGCCCCTTCACCCTGCTGCCTAGCTGGACGCGCGACGGCGAGGCCATCGCCGCGCCCGACCACCTCACCTTCCTGCCCTGCGGCCGCCGCTTCACCATCGGGGGCAGGGCGGATGGCGCCGTGCAGGTGGCGGGCCACAACGTCTTCCCCGCGCGCATCCGCGCGGCCCTCGAAGCCCATCCCGCCGTCGCGGCCGCTTCCGTCCGGCTGATGCGGCCCGAGGAAGGGGATCGCCTCAAGGCCTTCATCGTCCCCCGCGACCCAGCCTCCGATCTTGCTGTTCTGCGCGGAACACTCGCGGCCTGGGCGGAAGCGACCCTGGCGCCGCCCGAACGCCCCCGCGCCTGGCGCTTCGGGGCCGGGCTGCCGGAGGGCGCCATGGGCAAGGCGGCCGACTGGTCCTGCCTCGCGGAAGCGGGCTGACCGCATACTTCCGCGTGCCGCCCGCGCGCGGTAAGCATCGCGCATGACCTTCCGTCGCCTCACCGTCGCCGCCGCCCAGATGGGCCCCCTCCAGAAGGCCGAGGGCCGCGACGTCGCCGTCGCCCGCATGATCGCCCTGATGGAAAAGGCCGCGCGGCGCGGCGCGGAGGTCGTGGTCTATCCCGAACTCGCGCTGACGACGTTCTTCCCGCGCTGGCATCACGAGAATCTGGCCGACGCCGATCACTGGTACGAACACGCGCTGCCGTCCAACGAGACCGCGCCGCTTTTCGATGCCGCCCGCCGCCTGAACATCGGCTTCCACCTCGGCTACGCGGAGAAGACGCCGGATGGCCGCCGCTTCAACACCGCGGTCTATGTCCATCCCAACGGCCAGGTCGTCCTGAAGTACCGCAAGGTGCACCTGCCCGGCCACGCGGAATACGATCCCGTCCGCAAGGTCCAGCACCTGGAGAAGCGCTATTTCGAGCCGGGCGACCTCGGCTTCCCCGTGGTCCGGGCGCCGATCGGCGCGGCGGGCCCCGTCAATATCGGCATGATGATCTGCAACGACCGCCGCTGGCCGGAAAGCTGGCGCGTGCTGGGCCTGCAGCAGGTCGAACTCGTCATGCTCGGCTACAACACGCCCAGCCTGAACATGGAGAACCGGGGGTTCGAGGCGCATCACCTCCGCGTCGCCCATAGCCACCTGTCGATCCAGGCCGGCTGCTACCAGAATGCCTGCTTCGGCGTCGGCGTCGCCAAGGCGGGGACGGAGGACGGGCACGAACTCTTCGGCCATTCCATCATCGTGAACCCGCAGGGCGAGATCATGGCCCAGGCGACCTCCTGGGATGACGAGGTGATCGTCGCGGAATGCGATCTCGGCATGTGCGAGCTTGGCCGGAACACCATCTTCAACTTCGCCCGCCACCGCCGGCCGGAACACTACACCCGCATCACCGCCCAGACGGGCAGCGAGGCCCCGCCGGCCTGGACGCCGACGGTCTAGGCGGCCCCCCGGGCCCCGCGCTAAACCCCTGCCTGCACGCGCTCCACAGCGAAGGCTTCCGCATGACCGACCCTTCCGCCTACCCCGTCCTCTTCCGCGTCACCGCGGCGACCGAGCTGCGCGCGGGCCCCGGCGCGGACCAGAAGGCGGTGCGCGCGCTGCCGGCCGACCAGATCGTGGTGATGGTGGCGGAGGCCGCGGATGGCTGGATCCAGGTGGAGGCGCCCGGCGGCCAGCAGGGCTTCGCCCCCGCCGGCCTGCTCCGCCGCCAGGTCGCCGGCGCCAAGTCGCCGACCCATGTGACGGAAACCTTCCCCTGGCGGAACGTGGATCGCGTGAACCGCGACCCGAAGATGCTGCACACCGCCTTCCGGGACCGCGCGCTGCGCGTCGTCGCCCGCCTGAACGCGGAAGGCATCCCCTTCGGCATCTATGAGGGCATGCGCGGCCCCTGGCGGCAGAACCACCTCTACGCCTCCGGCCGCAGCCGGTCCGGCCGCATGCTGACGCCGGTGCAGGCCTGGAACAGCCTGCACCAGTTCGGCCTGGCGGCCGACTTCGTGCTGGCCCTCGAAGGCCGCTGGTCCTGGGACGCGGATGAGGGCCAGTCCTTCATGTGGGACCGCCTGGAAGCCGTCGGCCGCGACGAGGGCCTGGTCTCCAAGCCCGGGGAGCGTCCGCACCTCCAGCTCGATGGCATCACGGTGGAGGATCTCAAGGCCGGCAAGCTGCCGCCCGGTGCCGACCCCACCTGGATGACCGCCTTCACCTGGATCACCGACAGCTGGGACGGCAAGCCGGCCGGCCCCAAGCTGAAGTAAGTCCGCCTATCTGGCGCGGGCGATGTCCCGCGCCAGCGTCTCCCGCTCCGGGCAGTTGCCGCAGCTGTTCATGAGCTGCGCCAGATTGGCTTCCGCCCCCGCGCGATCCCCCATCTCCAGCAGCAACGCCCCCTGGTAGGCCAGCGCCCCGGGGTGGTTGGGATTGCTGCCCAGCGCCTGGAGGTAGGCCTCCATCGCCGCATCCCGGTTGCCGAGGCGGCGCTGCGCGAAGGCGATATAGACCAGGATGTCCGGATCCCCCGGCAGCCGCGCCAGCGCTGATTCCAGCACCGGCAGGCCGAGTTCGTAGCGCCCGCTTTCGACCAGCCGCGCGCCCTCCGCCACCTCCGCATCGCCGGGCGGCGTCGGCGGGACGGCCAGCGCGGGCGCGGCCAGCAGGGCCAGCGCCAGCACCGCCGCGCGCCTCATTCCGCCGCCTGCGCCAGCGCCGGGCGCCCGGCCACCACGGCCTGGATGGCCAGCGCCGTGGCCGCCTGGCAGGGCTCGATCACCGGCACCCCGCAGGCCGCCTCCACCGCCGCGCGATGCGCCGCCATCCCCGCGCAGCCCAGGATCACCGCCTCCGCCCCCTGCTCCACGATGCGCTTCGCGGTCGCGATCAGGGCGGCGCGCGGCGCCACCGGGTCCGTCAGCACATCCATGGGCAGGTTCAGCGGGATGTGGCCCGCGAGCCGCGCCTCCACCCCCATCGCCGCCATGGAACGGCGCTGCCGCGCGATGGAAGGATCGGCGAAGGCGATGATCCCGAAGCGGTCGGCCCGGGCCAGGGCGGCGGCGATGGCGCTGCGCAACGGCCCGAAGACCGGCGCCCGCGTCACGGTCCGCACCGCGTCCACCCCGGGGTCCGACACGCAGGCGATCACATAGGCCGCGGCCGGCTCCCGCTGCACCAGCTGGCAGAGCGGCTCCGCCACGCCGAACCAGTCCCGCCAGGTGACGACCGCCGGCGGGCCATCCCGCAGATCCGTCACCTCCAGCCGCGGCATCCCCGGCGCCGCGAAGCCCGCCAGGGCGTCGGCGATGCCCCGGGTGCAGGCCGCGCTGCTGTTCGGGTTGATCACCAGGATACGCTCCGCCATCGCCCGTCTCCCTGCTGAAGGGCGCAGCCTTCCGACCCGCCGCCGCGTTGCCCCACCATCCCGGGTCTCGCCCTGCCGTTCAAGCGGCGAGCGATGACAGCGGGCGCTGCCTTGCCACCCTGCCATGCAACCGCAACGCTTGATCCCGCCCGGGCGCCACGCCATGATGCACTGCACAATTGGCGGGGCACGCCTGGGCTTCCCGGCCGTCACCGACGGCCGCGCCCCGGATGGGGCCACAACGCCGGAAGGAACGCCTCATCATGCGCTGGGAGCCCGATCGCTCGGCCGCCGCCCTGCCCTATACGCCCCCCACCAGCCTCTGGCAGGCCGCGGGGCGTGGCTTTCGCAACCGCTGCCCGGTCTGCGGCGTCGGCAAGGTCTTCTCCGGCTACCTCACGGTGGTCAAGGAATGCTCCAACTGCCACGCGCCGCTCGGCCGGCTGCGGGCGGATGACGCGCCGCCCTACTTCACCATCTTCGTCGCCGGCCATTTGCTGGTGCCGCCGGTGCTGTGGATCGAGAAGGCCTACCAGCCGCCCATGTGGCTGCACATGGTGGTCTGGCTGCCGGCCTTCACCATCGCCTGCCTGCTGCTGCTGCGCCCGATCAAGGGTGCCACGGTGGGCTGGATGATGCGGCTGGGCTTCGACGGCACGGAACACGGCAACGACCCGATCCCGCCCCCGCGCCCGGCCCCCGGAAGGCCCGATGCCTGACCGCGTGCATGGCCCCCGCGACCTCGTCAGCATCGTGCTGCCGGATGCGACGCCGCTCCCCAGCCCCTATGCCGAGGCCGATCGCCGCCAGGCGGTGGAGGATCTGCTGGCCGGCAACCGCTTCCTGCCCCAGGGCCTGCCGGACGGCCCCTATGGCCTGGCCATCGCCGTCCGCGACGGCCGCCTGATCCTGGATATCCGCGACGCCCAGGACCAGCCGCTTCACGCGCTGGTCCTGGCGCTCGGCCCCTTCCGCCGCCTGATCAAGGACTATCACCTGGTGGTGGAAAGCCACGAGAAGGCGGTGGCCGAGGGCGGGTCGGAAGCCCGCATCCAGGCGATCGACATGGGCCGCCGTGGCCTGCACAACGAGGGGGCGGAGCTGTTGACCGCCCGCCTCGCCGGCCGTGTCGAGATCGATTTCGAAACCGCGCGCCGACTCTTCACCCTGGTCTGCGCGCTGCATCAGCGGATCTAGCGCTGGCGCGGCTCGCCGCTGACAGGGTCGAGGCGCAGTTCCACCTTGCGGCCGTCCCGGGTCCGGTATTCCACCTTCCAGTAGCCGTCATCGTCCCAGTCGAGCTCGGACAGATACGCGAAATCCGGCCGCTGCTCGATCATCCGCAGCACCTCGGAGGCCGGGCGCGCATTGCCGGGGGGCGGCGCGGCGAAGGCCGGCAGGGCGAGGCTCGCGGCGAGAAGGGCGGCGGTCAGGGTCTGGCGCATCAATCGTCCTTTCTTAGTCCCGCCCCTGGATGAGGAGGCACCGGGCATGGTTCAAGGCAAACTCTTCGGGAGACAGGCATGAAGATCGACGGCACCCCCTATCGCAGCGTCTGGGTCGACCAGGCCGATGGCTGGTCCGTCCGCATCTTCGACCAGACGAAGCTCCCCTGGTCGCTCGACATCCTGCGCCTGACCGATGAAGACCAGGTTGCGACCGCGATCCGCTCCATGCAGGTGCGCGGCGCGCCGCTGATCGGCGCCGTCGCCGCCTATGGCGTGGCGCTGGCGCTCCGCGCGGATGCCTCCACCGCCCATCTCGACCGCGTCGTGGCGATGCTGGGGGAGACGCGGCCGACCGCGATCAACCTCCGCTGGGCGCTGGCCCGCATGCGCGCCGCGCTCCACAACCTCTCGCCGGCCGAGCGCGTCGCGGCGGCCTATGCGGAGGCCGCCGCCATCTGCGACGACGATGTGGAGACCTGCCGCCGCATCGGCGAACACGGCCTGCCGCTGCTGCAGGACATCGCCGCCCGCAAGCAGCAGGGCGAGCGCGTGAACATCCTGACCCATTGCAACGCCGGCTGGATCGCGACGGTGGATTACGGCACCGCCCTCTCCCCCATCTACCAGGCGCATGACGCCGGCATGGACGTGCATGTCTGGGTGGATGAGACGCGGCCCCGCAACCAGGGCGCGGCGCTGACCGCCTGGGAACTCGGCCGCCACGGCGTGCCCCACACCGTCATCGCCGACAATGCGGGCGGGCACCTGATGCAGCATGGCGAGGTCGACATCGTCATCGTCGGCACGGACCGCGTGACGCGCAGCGGCGATGTCGCCAACAAGATCGGCACCTACCTCAAGGCGCTGGCCGCGCGGGACAATGGCGTGCCCTTCTGGGTCGCCCTCCCCCACTCCACCCTCGACATGACGGTCGCCGACGGTGTCGCGGAGATCCCGATCGAGGAGCGCAACGCGGCGGAGGTCACGGACCTCACGGGCCGCACGCCGGATGGAAGGATCGAGACCATCCGCGTGGTCGCCGAGGGCAGCGCCGCCGCCAACCCGGCCTTCGACGTCACGCCTGCGCGCCTCGTCACCGGCCTGATCACGGAGCGTGGCCGCTGCGACGCCTCCGAGGCCGGGCTGCGCGCCCTCTACCCCGACAAGGCCTGATGGCGCTTCCTGCTGCACTGCAATAGGCTTTCCGGCGCAACGCCGGAGAGCCCCTGCATGACCACCCGCCGCGCCCTTGCCGCCCTTGCCCTCGGCACGCTCGCCGCCCCCGCCGTGCTGGCGCAGCCCGCCTGGCCGCGGCGGCCCGTGCGCATGCTGGTGGGCTTCGCGCCCGGCGGCTTCACGGACATCGTGGCGCGCGGCATCGCGGAGCAATACGCCAGCGCCTTCGGCCAGCCCTTCGTGATCGAGAATCGCTCTGGCGCCTCCGGCACCCTCGCCGCCGATGCCGTGGCGAAGGCGAACCCCGATGGCTCCACCCTGCTCTTCGGCCACTCCACGCCGAATGCGGTCGCCGCCGCGCTCTTCACCAACCTGCCCTATGACCCGCTGCGGGATTTCACGCCGGTGGCGCAGGTGGCGGTGCATCCGCATCTCCTCGTGGTGCCGGCTTCCTCTCCGCATCGCACGACGGAAAGCCTGATCGCGGCGGCGAAGGCGCAGGCGGGTGCCGTCTCCTACGCCTCCTCCGGCATCGGCTCCGTGCACCACCTGGCCTGCGAGATGCTGGCCAAGGCCGCCGGCGTGCAGCTGACGCATGTGCCCTATCGCGGCAGCGCGCCGGCCATGGCGGACCTCATCGCCGGGCGCGTGGACATGACGATCGACGGCGTCTCCGCCGTCGCGCCGCAGATCGCCGATGGCAAGCTGCGGCCGCTTGCCGCCGGCACGCTGGCGCGCATCGCGCGCTACCCGGACCTCACGACGCTGCGCGAACAGGGCTATGGCGACATCGATGCGATGAGCTGGGTCGGCGTCTTCGGCCCGCCCGGCCTGGCGCCGGAGATCGTGCAGGCGCTGTCCCAGGCAACGGACCGCGCCATGCAGGCACCCGGGCTGCAGCGCGTGCTGGAAGGGGGCGGGTCGATCCCCGCCGACCGTCGCGGCGCCGCTTTCCGCGACTTCATCGCCGCCGAGATCGATCGCTACAAGGCGGTGCTCGGCGATGGACGCATCCCGGTCACCTGATGGGGTTCAGGGGCCGCGCCGTTCCGCGGCCCTCCTCCGGCCCGGCGCCATCCAGCATCCAGAGCCCCGCGACCAGCGACACCCCACCCAGCCCCGCCAGCACCGCGGCGAAGAAGGGCGGCACGCGGCCAGGCAGCGTCGCATCGCCCAGCACGAGCAGCACGGTCAGCAGGATGGCCATCAGGCCCAGCACGACGAGGGAGAGCGCAAACCGGGGCATCGCAGTGGTTCCAGGAGCCGTGGTGTCATTCAGCATCCCCGTTCTACGCAGCCGGTTTGGCGGGCACGGGCCGCTGCCGCGGCGAAAATGGGGCATGTGATCAGCGGCATCCTTCATCCTGCATACGAAAGAAGCGCAGGATTTTCCGTCACTTGCCCTCCGCACAGCCAATCCGCCCCCGCAGCGGGCATCGGGGGGCACAAAATCGGGTGAATTCTCGGTAATGCGCGCCTCCGCCGCGTGGCGCCCGCGGCCCAGCGGTGGGAGTGTCCCCCCGCCAGACCACCCCTATCCGGAGGCCCGCCCCATGCGCCGTACCCTTGCCGCATGCCTGCTTGCATTCAGCGCGCTCGCCGCCGCGCCCGCCAGCGCGCAGCAGCCGCCGCTGCGCTGCGCGGTGGACGGCACCTTCGCCCCCCACGCCTTCCCGCGACTCGAAGGCGGCGTGCAGGGCTTCAACATCGACCTGTTCCGCGAAGCTGCCCGCCGCATGGGGCGGGAACTGACGATCGACAGCGCCAGCTTCTCCGGCCTGGTGCCCGCGATGAATGCCGGCCGCTACGACTTCCTCTGCGCACCCACCACCGCGACGGCGGAGCGCGCGGCGAACATGCTGTTCACGGAAGGCTATCTCTACACCGCCTTCCAGTTCGGCATCCGCCGCGGCAGCGCGCCGATCCGCAGCATGGATGACCTTCGCGGCAAGGCGATCACGGTGAACAAGGGCAGCGCCTATGACGCCTGGGCCGCCGCGAATGCCGCGCGCTACGGCTTCACCGTGCAGACCTACGACACGCAGACCGATGCCGTGCAGGCCGTGGTGTCCGGCCGCGCCTACGCCAATCTCGGCGGCAACACCGTCGTGCGCTACGCCGCGACGCGCACGCCGCAATTCGTCGCCGACTTCGTCATGACGGATACGCGCGCCCACTGGTCCGCGCCGCTGCCGATGGGCGCGACCGCCATGCGGGTGGAGCTGGAGAACGCGCTGGAGTGCATGAAGCGGGACGGCACCATCGCGCGGCTGTCGCAGCAATGGTTCGGCACCGCGCCCGCGGCCGACGACGCCGAGAACACGGTCTTCCCGGGCACCGGCGTGCCCGGCCTGGCCGGCTACGACCCCACGCCCCGCGAACCGCGTTGCTGATCCTGGCGGCCACGACGCCCTCTTCCCCCCTGCGGGGAAGAGGGATGCCTGAAGCCGGAGTCCCCGCCGCATGACGGGCTGGGAAAAATTCGCCTTCTCCTTCCTGAACCCCCAGGTCGCGGCGGACTACACGCCGAAGATCATCGAGGGTCTCGGCCTCACCATCCTGCTGGCCGCCTGCATCATCGCCACCGGCCTGGTGGCGGGGCTGGTGCTGGCGACGATCCGCGCGCTCGGCATCCGGCCGCTGAACTGGCTCATCATCTTCACGGTCGATGTCTTCCGCGCGCTGCCGCCGCTGGTCATCATCGTGCTGATCTATTTCGGCCTGCCCAATGCCGGCATCGACTTCTCCGGCTTCGGCGCCACCTGGCTCGCCCTCTCGCTCGTGCTCATGGCCTTTGCGGAGGAGATCTACTGGGCCGGCATCTGCGCCGTGCCCGCGGGGCAATGGGAGGCTTCGCGTGCGCTCGGGCTCCGCTTCCTGCCGACGCTGTTCCGCATCGTGCTGCCGCAGGCCATCCGCATCGCCATCCCGCCGCTGGTCAACCGCACCATCGCCATCACCAAGGGCACGGCGCTCGGCTCCGTCGTCGCGGTGGCGGAGATCCTCGGCGCCGCGCAATCCGCCATGGCCTTCTCCGGCAACCCGACCCCGCTGACCCTCGGCGCCATCGCCTACATCATCCTCTTCCTCCCCGTCGTCTTCGCCGGGCGATGGATCGAGACGAAATTTGCCTGGAAGCGCTGATGGAAGACTTCATCGAGACCTTCCTGAACCTCGACATCGCCCGCCAGGCGAGCCCGATCCTCATCCAGGGCTTCATCCAGACCTTGCTGCTGGCGGCGATGACGGTGCCGCTCGGCCTCGGCGCCGGGATCGTGCTGGCGGTGCTGTCCACGCGCAGGAATCCCTGGCTGCGCTATCCGCTGATGGCCTTCGTCGATTTCTTCCGCGCCATCCCGCCGCTGGTGCTGCTGATCTTCCTCTATGCCGGCCTGCCCTTCGCGGGGCTCGACCTCGGCGCCTGGGGCGCGGTCGCGCTCGGCTTCCTGCTGAACACCGGCGCCTACTACGCGGAGATCCTGCGCGCGGGGATCGAGAGCGTGCCGCGTGGCCAGCCGGAGGCTGCGCGCGCGCTCGGGCTCCGCCCCTGGCAGGTCTGGGTCTTCGTGGTGCTGCCCCAGGCCGTGCGCAACGTGCTGCCCGACCTCATCAGCAACACGCTGGAGGTGGTGAAGCTCACCTCCATCGCCAGCGTCGTGGCGCTGCCCGAACTGCTCTTCCAGGCCCGCCAGGCGCAGAGCGTGACCTACAACGCGACTCCCATCATGGTCGCCGCGCTGGCCTACTTTCTTCTGTTGTGGCCCTGCGTCCGGCTGCTGTCGCGGCTGGAGAACAAGCAGATCGCGGGGAAGCGATAAGGCTCAGAACCGCAGCCCCATCGCCCGCACCATCGCGCTGTCCTCCGCGTAGAATTCCCGCGCATAGCGGGCATAGGCGGCGCCATCCGCATACATCAGCGGCATGTTGAATCGCTCCAGGATGGCGAGATGCGCGGGGTCCTGCAGCGCGTCCCGGAAGGCGTCGTGCAGCGCGGCGACGATCTCGGGGTCCATGCCCTTCGGCCCCGCCAGGCCATAGGGCGAGGAGTTCACCACGGGCACCCCGGCCTCCCGCAGGGTCGGCGCCATGGGGAAGCGCGCCGGCCGCTCCTCCCCCCAGGTCGCGAGCAGCCGGAGGCGCCCATCCAGCACCAGCTCCGCCCAGACGCTGCTCTCGGCGGAGACGTTGATCTGCCCGGCCAGCAGCGCCTGGATGTTGTCCGCGCCGCCGCGGAACGGCACATGCACCCACTGGATGCCGCCCGAAAGCTGCGCGATCCGCTCCATCGTCACGTCGAGCGTGGCGACGCCCGGCGTGCCATAGGTGATCTTCCCCGGGTTCGCCCGCGCATCCGCCAGCAATTCCTGCAGCGTGCGCCACGGCGCATCGGCGCGCACGACGATGCCGAAGGTGTAGCCCACCAGGCGGATGACCCAGGTGAAATCCTCCATCGGATCGTAGCTTGGCCGCGCCATCATCACGGGGATGCGGAAGATGGAATTCGGCATGCAGGACAGCGTGTAGCCATCCGGACGCGTCCCCTGCGCCAGCGCCGTGGCGCCCAGGCTGCCGCCGGCGCCGGGCCGGTTCTCGATCACGATGGGCTGGCCGAGGCGGCGCGACGCACCCTCGCACAGCGCGCGCATCTGGATATCCGTGGTGCCGCCTGGCGGGAAGGGAACCAGCACGCGGATGGCGCGGTCGGGGAACCGACCCTGCGCCAGTGTGGGCGAGGCGAGCACCGCCCCCGCCATCCCCAGCGCCACGCGCCGCCCGAAGCCCGTTCCCGGCATGAATCGTCTCCCCCTCTTGTTGGGGGTCAGACTGCCTCGGGCAGGCCCCCCGCCGCAACAACGACGCGCAGATGGTGGTCCACATCGCCGAACAGCGTGCCGATCATGGTCAGCCGCTTGAAGTAGTGGCCGGCCTTGTATTCCTCCGTCATCGCGATGCCGCCATGCAGCTGGATCGCATCCTTGCCGAGCTGGTCGGCGAGCTTCGCGACCAGCGCCTTGGCGGCCGACAGCGCCGTGCGCCGCGCCGCCGCATCGCCGGACTGCACCATCATCGCCGCATACATCGCCATGCTGCGCGCCTGTTCCGTCGCCACCAGCATGTCGGCGGCGCGGTGCTGCAGCGCCTGGAAATTGCCGATGGGCTGGCCGAATTGCTGGCGCTGCTTGAGGTAGTCGACCGTCAGGTCGCGCAGCACCTCCATCGCCCCCAGCGCCTCCGCGCAGAGCGCCGCATTCGCTTCATCCACCACCAGCTCGATCAGCGGCAGCGCCTGGCCCTCCGCGCCCAGCAGCGCGTCCGCTGGCACCCGCACGCCTTCCAGCACCAGCTCCGCCGCGCGAAGCCCGTCCTGCGTCGCATAGCCGCGGCGGGTGACGCCTGGTGTCGCGGGATCCAGCAGGAACAGGCTGATGCCCTCGCGATCCCGCCGTGCGCCGGATGTGCGGGCGGAGACGATGATCCGGTCCGCGCTGTCACCCGCCAGCACCACGCCCTTGGCGCCATCCAGCACCCAGGCCTCGCCATCCCGCTTCGCCGTCGTCGCGAGGTCGTGCAGGTCATGCCGCGCCTGGCGTTCCTGATGCGCGAAGGCCAGCACAGTGCTGCCCTCCACAACCCCCGGCAGGATTTCCGCGCGCTGCGCGGCGCTGCCCGCGCGCCGCAGCAGCCCGCCGGCCAGCACCACGGTCGGCAGGAAGGGCTCCAGCACCAGGCCGCGGCCGAAGGCCTCCATGACCAGCATGGTCTCGACGGGCCCGCCGCCGAAGCCGCCATCCTCCTCCGCGAAGGGCAGGCCGAGCAGCCCCATCTCCGCCAGCGCCTTCCAGTTCGCATCGGCGAAGCCGCGCGCTTCGGCGCGGTAGCCCTTGCGATGCTCGAAATCGCCATAGGCATCGGCCACGAGGCGATTGACGCTCTCGGCCAGCATGCGCTGTTCGTCGGTCAGGTCGAAATCCATCGGTGATCAGAGCCCCAAAAAGGCTTTTGCGATGATGTTGCGCTGGATCTCGTTGCTGCCGCCGTAGATCGAGACCTTGCGGTAGTTGAAGAACAGCGGCGCCGCCGCATCCGCCCATTCCGGCCCGACCGAGGGCAGGTTCAGCCCTTCCTCCTCCCGGTCCGGCCGCGGCATCGCATAAGGCCCGGCGACATCCACCAGCAGTTGCGTCGCCTGCTGCTGGATCTCGCTGCCCTTGATCTTGAGGATCGACGACGACGGATCGGGCTTGTCACTGGCCTTGCTGCGCTGCGCGGCCACGACGCGCATCTGCGTGATCTCCAGAGCCTTCAGCTCGATCTCGGACCAGGCCAAGCGGCGGCGGAAATCGGGATCGTCCCAGACCATCCCCTCCCCCGCCGGCGTCTCCTGCGCCAGGCGCTTCACCCGCGCGAGCCGCTCCTTCGTCAGCCCGATGCGCGCGATGCCGATGCGTTCGTTGGAGAGCAGGAACTTCGCGTAGTCCCAGCCCTTGTTGACCTGGCCGACCAGATTCTCGGCGGGGACGCGCACATCGTCGAAGAAGACCTCGTTCACCTCATGCCCGCCATCGATGGTGATGATCGGGCGGATGGTGATGCCGGGCGTCTTCATGTCGATGAGCAGGAAGCTGATGCCCTGCTGCTTCTTGGCCGCCGGGTCCGTGCGCACCAGGCAGAATATCCAGTCCGCATACTGCCCGAGCGTCGTCCAGGTCTTCTGCCCGTTGACGACATACTCGTCGCCTTCGAGCTTCGCCGTCGTCTTCAAGGACGCGAGGTCCGACCCCGCGCCCGGCTCCGAGAATCCCTGCGCCCACCAGATATCGAGCGTCGCCGTCTTCGGCAGGAACCGCTCCTTCTGCGCCTGCGACCCGAAGGTGGCGATGACGGGGCCGACCATGTTGACGTTGAAGGAGAGCGGCTGCGGCACGGCGCAGGCCTGGATCTCCTCGCTGAAGATGTAGCGCTGCACCGGCGACCAGTCCTTGCCGCCCCACTCAACCGGCCAGTTCGGCGTCGCCATGCCATGGGCATGCAGGACGCGCTGCGTCGTCACGATATCCTCGCGCGACAGCTTGCGCCCCTCGCTCACCTTGCGGCGGATTTCCGCCGGGATCTGGGTCTTGAAGAAGGTGCGGAGGTCGTCGCGGAAGGCGATCTCCTCCGGCGTGTAGCGGAGTTCCATGGCGTCTCTCCTAGGGGCGCGTCACGCGCGCCGCTTCCTCATCCCGCAGCGTCGCGGCCATCAGTTTCCCGGCCGCGCTGCGTGGCAGCGATTCCCGCAATTCAAGCGCAGCCGGCAGCTCATGTTTGCCGAGGCGGTCGCCCAGAAATGCGCGCAGTTCCTCCAGCGTGAAGGGGGCCGCGCCCGGCTTCAACGCGCAGAAGGCCTTCGCGGCCTGGCCGCGATAATCGTCGGGCACGCCGATGACGATGCATTCCGCAACCGCCGGGTGTTCGTAGATCGCCTGCTCGATCTGCGCGGGATAGACGTTGAAGCCGCCGGACAGAATCATGTTCTTGCGGCGATCGACCAGGGTGAAGTAGCCCTGCTCGTCCATCCATCCATTGTCGCCGGTCAGGAACCAGCCATCGATGAAGGTGTCGGCATTGTCGCGCCCCCAATAGCCCACGAAGACGTTGGGGCCACGCACGGCCATCTCCCCCACCTCGCCCGGCGGCAGGACACGCCTGGGGTCGTCCAGCGCCACGATCCGCGCATCCACGCCCGGCAGCGGCAGCCCGATCAGCCCCGCGCGGCGCGGCGCGTGCGGCGGCAGGCGCGTGCCGGCCGGCCCCGTCTCCGTCATCCCCCAGCCGCCGCCGATGCGCTGGCCGAGCACCGCTTCCAGCTTCTGCTGCACCTCGTGCGGCATCGGCGCGCCGCCCGAACTCAACTGCCGCAGGGATGACAGGTCGCGCGTCTCGATCCCCGGCAGGTTGAGGATGCCGATCCACATGGTCGGCACGCCGGGGAAGGTCGTGATGCGCAGCCGCTCCACATCATCCGCCCAGGCCGCGGCATCGAAGCGCACGCGCAGATGGCAGAGCGCGCCTTCGGAGAACTGCCGCAGCAGCACTGCCGTCAGCGCGAAGATATGGAACAGCGGCAGCGCCACCAGCACCCGCGCCGTGCCCTCGGGCAGGGAGGTCGCATCCCGCCACGCCTTGTAGCAGGCAACCGTCGCCGTCAGGTTCCCATGCGTCAGCATCGCGCCCTTGGGCGTGCCGGTGGTGCCGCCGGTGTATTGCAGCAGCGCGATATCCTCGACGCCGATCGCGGGCCAGGCGTCGGGCAAATCCGCGTCGGGCAGCGGAAGGAAATCGTTGGCAACATCCTCGCCGCCCCAGCGCGCCTCCGGCGCCAGGAACACGTCGCGCACCGCGCCCGTCTCCCGCAGCCATTGCGCATTCGCCACCAGCGATCCGAAGCCGGTGGTGATGACGCAGGTGGCCCCCGCATCCCGCGCCTTGTGCCCGATCTCCCGCTTCGCATCCAGCGCCGAGAGATGCACCACCCGCGCCCCCGTTCGCAGCACCGCGAAGAAGCAGAGCGGATGCCAGGGCGTGTTCGGCAGGTAGAGCGCCACGCAATCCCCGCGCCCGATGCCCCGCGCCATCAGCCCCGCCGCGATGCGGTCCGACCAGTCGCGCAGCTCCGCATAGCGCAGCACATGCCCGCGATATTCCAGCGCGGGCAACGCGGAAAAGCGCGCCGCCACATCGTCCAGGAAGCCCGGCAGCGTGCCCGTCCGGATGGGCACGTCCCACCGGCATTCCGGCGGGTATGCGGCGTCCCAGGGGCGCATCACCCCGCCTTCAGGCTGCCGAAGCCCTTGCCCTCCGCCGCCAGCCTGGCCAGCAGAGGGGCGGGGCGGAGCGATTCATCGCCGGTCTGGTCAGCGAATTGCGAAAGCCGCGCCGCGACCTCCGCCAGGCCCCGCGCATCGGCGTAGTGCATGGGACCGCCGCGCCAGGCTGGCCAGTTGTAGCCATTCAGCCAGACCACATCGATGTCGCCGGGCCGCGCCGCGATCCCTTCCTCCAGGATGCGCGCGCCTTCGTTCACCATCGGCAGCACCAGACGGTCGAGGATTTCGTCACCATCGATCGTGCGCCGCGTCACGCCCTCCGCGCTCGCGACCTTCTCGATCAGCGCATCGACATCCGGATCGGCCACGCCGGTCCGCGCACCCTGCGGATACAGATAAAAGCCCTTCTGCGTCTTCTGGCCGAGCCTGCCGGCCTCCACCAGCGCATCCGCCACCGGCGCGCGGCCGCCCGTCGCCTTGCGCACGCGCCAGCCGATATCGAGGCCCGCCAGATCCGTCATCGCAAACGGGCCCATCTTGAAGCCGAAGCCCATCAGCGCGGCGTCCACCTGCGCCGGCGATGCGCCCTCCAGCAGCAGCCGCTCCGCCTGGCGAGACCGCTGCGCCAGCATGCGGTTGCCGACGAAGCCGAAGCAGACGCCGACGACGACCGGTACCTTCTTCAGCTTCCGCCCGATCTCCGCCGCCGTCGCCAGCGCCTCGGCGCTCGTGTGCTTCGCGCGCACGATCTCCAGCAGCTTCATGACATTGGCCGGGGAGAAGAAATGCATGCCGAGCACATCGCCCGGCCGCGTCGTCACCGCCGCCATCGCATCGATGTCGAGGTAGGAGGTGTTGGAAGCCAGCACCGTCCCCGGCTTCGTCACCCGGTCGAGCGTCGCGAAAACCTGCTTCTTGAGGTCGAGATCCTCGAAGATCGCCTCGACGACCAGGTCGGCCTCGGCGGCGCTTTCCAGCCCGACCGCCCCCTCGATCAGCGCCATCCGCGCATCGCGCGCCTCCGCCGTCAGGCTGCCGCGCTTCACGCTGGCCTCGTAGGTCCCACGGATGCGCTCGATGCCCTTGGCGCTCGCGGCTTCGTCCGTCTCGATGACGCGGACGGGGGTGCCGGCATTGGCGAAGCACATGGCGATGCCCGCACCCATGGTGCCGGAGCCCAGCACGGCGGCGCGCTTCACCTCCCGCGGCTTCGTGCCGGCCGGCACGCCCGCGATCTTCGCCGCCTCGCGCTCCGCGAAGAAGACGTGGCGCAGCGCCTTGCTGCGGGGATCGTCGAGCAGCCGCAGGAAGGCCGCACGCTCGAAGGCCACGCCGTCCTTGAAGGGCATGTCGAAGGCCGCGCGGACGCAGGCGATGCAATCGGCGATCTGCGGCTCGTCCTTCGCGCGTGCCGCCAGCTTCGCGGCCTCCGCCTCGAAGGCCTCCCGCGATCCCAGCCCCTCATCCCGCGCCGAGACCGGCTTCGGCGTCGCGCCATCGGCCAGCGCCGCCGCATGCGCCCGCGCGGCCGCCGGCAGGTCGCCCTCCGCGATGCCGTCCGCGAGCCCCGCCTCGACCGCCGCCTTCGCCGGCAGCGGGTCGCCCTGCACCATCAGCTTCAGCGCCGCCGCCGCGCCCATCAGCCGCGGTGCCCGCTGCGTGCCGCCGGAGCCCGGCAACAGGCCGAGCTTCACCTCCGGCAGGCCGAGGCTCGCCTTCGGCCCCAGCAGCCGCGCCGTGCAGGCCATGGCCACTTCCAGCCCGCCTCCCAGCGCCGCCGCATGGATCGCCGCCACCACCGGCTTCGACGCCTGATCCAGCGCCGCCACCAGGTCGGCCAGGGTCGGCGAGGCCGGCGGCTTGCCGAATTCGGAGATGTCGGCGCCGGCGATGAAGGTCCGCCCCTCCGCCGCAATCACCAGCGCGCGCACCGCCGCATCCGCTTCCGCCCGCTTCACCGCCCCGAACAGCGCGGCGCGCAGCGCGGCCGAGAGCGCATTGACCGGCGGGTTCGAGAGCGTCGCGACGCCGATGCCGTCCACCACCTCGAACCGGACCAGATCGGCCATGCTGCGCTCCCTTTATTCCGTATCGTGGAAATGAATGGTCGTTTTCCGCCACACTGGTCGCCCATCCCCGGCAGAGCGTCAAGCCGTCAGCGCCACCATGCCACAATTCCGAATTTCGGAATTATGATGGGAAGGCTTGCCGCGCCCCCTGCCTGCCCCCATCCTCCGCCCGATCGAGCCGGAGCCCCCCATGCCCCTTCCCGCGCTTCTGCAGGGCCGCCTCAGCCTGCCCGCCATCGCCGCGCCGATGTTCATCGTCTCCCACCCCGACCTCGTCATCGCGCAATGCCAGGCCGGCATCGTCGGTTCCTTCCCGGCGTTGAACGCGCGCCCCAAGGAAGCGCTGGACGAATGGCTGACGCATCTCCGCGCCACGCTGACGGATCGCGACGCGCCCTTCGCCGTGAACCAGATCGTCCACGCCTCCAACGACCGGCTGGAGCATGACCTGGAGGTCTGCGCGAAGCACCGCGTCCCCATCATCATCACCTCGCTCCGCGCGCCCAACGCCGTGATCGACGCCGTGCATGCCTGGGGCGGCATCGTCTTTCACGACGTCACCAACCTCCGCCATGCGGAGAAGGCGCTGGAGGCGGGCGTCGATGGCCTCATCCTCGTCGCCGCCGGCGCCGGCGGCCATGCCGGCACCCTCTCCCCCTTCGCCCTCGTCGCGGAGGTGCGGCGCATCTTCGACGGGCCCATCGCGCTGTCCGGCAGCATCACCCAGGGCGGGCAGATCCTTGCCGCCCAGGCCATGGGCGCCGACCTCGCCTATATCGGCACGCGCTTCATCGCGACGCGGGAGGCCAATGCGGCGGAGGGCTACAAGCGCATGATCGTCGAAAGCAGCGCGGCCGATGTCCTCTACACCCCCTTCTTCACCGGCGTGCACGGCAACTACCTGAAGCCCTCCATCGTGGCCCAGGGCCTCGATCCCGATGCGCTGCCGCCGCGCGACAAGACGGCGATGAATTTCGGCAGCACCAGCGTGAAGGCCTGGCGGGACATCTGGGGCGCCGGCCAGGGGGTCGGCAGCATCACCGACGCGCCCACCACCGCGGAGGTCGTGGCGCGGCTCCGCGCCGAATATGCCGAGGCGCGCGAAAGGCTGCGCTGATGGCCAGGCGCCGCGCCGGCGAAACCCTGCCTGCGGAGGCCGCGGACACCGTCACTGCCCTGACCCGCGGGCTCGACGTGCTCGGCTGCTTCCGACGCGGCGATGGCCCGCTCGGCAACCAGGAGATCGCGGCGCGGGTCCGCCTGCCGCGCAGCACCGTCTCCCGCCTCACCGCCACGCTGACGCGCGCGGGCTGGCTGCTGCATGTGCCGGAGACGCAGCGCTACCGCCTCGGCCCCGCGGCCATCGCGCTGGGTGGCGCGGCGCTGGGCGGGCTCGACATCCGCGGCATCGCCCGCGCGCCGATGCAGGAACTGGCGAACCGCACCCGCGCCGTCGTGGCGCTCGGCATGCGGGACCGCCTGTCGATGCTCTACCTGGAAGTGGTCCGCAGCGACGCGCCGATCTCGCTGAACCTGGAGGCCGGGTCGCGCATCTCGCTGGCCTTCTCCGCCATGGGCCGCGCCTGGCTGGCCGCCGCGCCGGCCAATGAGCGGGAGGAGGCGCTGCTGCGGCTGCGGGAACTCGATGACGGCGCCTGGCCCCGCATCGCCGCCGGCATCGCGAAGGCGCGGGAGGACGCGGCGCGGATCGGCATCTGCTGTTCCTTCGGCGAATGGCAGGACGGCGTGAACGCCATCGCGACCAGCTTCCGGCCCGGCGGCGGGCTGCCGCTGATGGTGATCAATGTCGGCGCACCCGCCTTCGTCTGCTCGCAGGAGGCGCTGCTGGACGAAGCCCGCCCCGCGCTGCTCGACCTCGCCCGCGGGCTGGAGGGCGTGCTGGACCGACCGCATTGACCCGCCGCCGCAAGGGTGCCTAGCCTCCCCCCGCTGTCGCGAAGAACAGCGAGGAGGAAGCTGCCATGCAACGTCGTTCCCTGCTTCAGGCGGGGGCGGGGCTCGGCCTGTTCGCCGGCCACGCGCCCGCCATCGCCCAGCCCGCCCGCGCGGCCACGCTGCGCTTCGTGCCGCAGGCGAACCTGACGGCGCTCGACCCCATCTGGACCAGCGCCATCGTCACCCAGATGCATGGCTACCACGTCTATGACACGCTCTATGCGCTGGACGGCCAGCTGCGCCCGAAGCCGCAGATGGCGGAGGGACACGAGACCTCCGCCGATGGCCGGACCTGGCGGATCAGGCTGCGCGACGGCCTCCGCTTCCATGATGGCGAACCCGTCCGCGCCCAGGATTGCGCCGCCAGCCTGGCGCGCTGGGCGCGGCGCGACCCCTTCGGCCAGATCCTGGCGCAATCCGTCGATGAATGGCGCGCCGCCGACGACCGCACGCTGGAGATCCGGCTGAAGCGCCCCTTCCCGCTGCTGCTGGAGGCGCTGGCCAAGCCCGACGCCAACGTCCCCTTCATCATCCCCGCTCGCCTGGCCGCGACGGATGCCAACGCCCAGGTCAGCGACCCCGTCGGCAGCGGCCCCTACCGCTTCGTCCGCGACGAATTCGTCAGCGGCAGCCGCGTGGTCTATGCGAAGAACGAGGCCTACCAGCCTCGATCCGAAGCCGCGGAAGGCGCCTCCGGCGGTAAGGTCGCGCATTTCCCGCGGATCGAGTGGCACATCCTGCCGGACCCGGCGACGGCCGCCGCCGCGCTGCAGGCCGGCGAGGTGGATTGGCTGGAACAGCCCCTGTCCGACCTGATCCCGACGCTCGCGCGCAACCGCAACATCCAGGTGGGCGTGCTGGCGGAGGCCGGCCTCATGTCCATCATGCGCCTCAACCACCTGCAGCCGCCCTTCAACAATTTGAAGGTCCGGCAGGCCGTGGCGCTGGCGGTGGACCAGTCGGAATACATGCGATCGACGCTCGGCGACGACCGCAGCATCTGGCGCGAATGCCACAGCCTGTTCCCCTGCGGCACGCCCTATGGCGTCGAGGATCTCTCACCACTCAACGCCGCGCCGCGCAGCCTGGACCGCGCCCGCGCCGCGCTCCAGGCGAGCGGCTACAACGGGGAGAAGGTGGTGATCATCAACCCCACCGATTTCCCGCTGATCGGCCCCCATGGCCAGATCACCGCGGACCGGCTGAAGCGCATCGGCATGAATGTCGAACTCGCCGAGACCGATTGGGGCACCGTCGTGCAGCGCCGCGTCCGCACCGAACCGACCGAGCGCGGCGGCTGGAGCATCTTCCACACCTATGGCAGCTCGCTCGGCTACCTGAACCCGGCCGTGTCGTCGCTGGTGAAGGGGCCCGGGCCGACGGGCTGGTTCGGCTGGTATGACAGCGCCCGCGCGCAGGAGCTGATCCAGGCCTGGTTCGACGCACCCAATGCCGACCAGCAACAGACCCTGGCGAACGAGATCAACCGCCTGGCGCAGGACGATGTCGCCACCATCCCGCTCGGCCAGTTCACGGTGCGCAACGCCTGGCGGCGGAGCATCACGGGGATGGTGAAGGGCAGCATGCCGTACCCGTGGGGGGTACGGCCGGCCTAGGCATCGACCCCCTCACCCACCGTCGGGCGCAGTGCGCCCGACCCCCCAACCGGCGGAGAGGGCTTTTCGAGTCAGCCGCCCAGCTTCGCCTTCAGCACCTCATTCACCAGGGCCGGGTTCCCCTTGCCCTGGAGCGCCTTCATCGTCTGGCCGACGAAGAAGCCGAACAGCGTCACCTTGCCGGCCTTGTACTGCTCCACCTGGCCCGCATTGGCGGCCAGCACCTTGTCCACCGCGGCATCGATGGCGCCGGTATCCGTCACCTGCTTCAACCCGCGCGCCTCCACGATCGCGGCGGGCGTCTTGCCCTCCTCGAACATGATCTCCAGCACGTCCTTGGCGATCTTGCCGTTGATCGTCTTGTCCGCGATCAGGTCGATCAGCGCGCCGAGGTCGGCGGCCGGCACCGGGCTTTCCTCGATGCCGACGCCGCGCTTGTTCAGATGCGCGAAGAAGTCGCCGGTCAGCCAGTTCGCCACCGTCTTGGCGTCGCGCCCCTTGGCCACTGCCTCGAAGAAGACGGCCGTCTCCTTCTCCAAGGTCAGCACATGGGCGTCATAGGGCGAGAGCCCCATGGCGACGTAGCGCGCGCGGCGCGCATCCGGCAGTTCCGGCAGCGCGGCCTTCAGCGCCTCCACCCAGTCGCTCTCCAGCACCAGCGGGGGAAGGTCGGGCTCCGGGAAGTAGCGGTAGTCATGCGCATCCTCCTTGGACCGCATGGAGCGCGTCGTGCCGCGGCTGGTGTCGAAGAGGCGCGTCTCCTGCACCACCTCCCCGCCATCCTCCCAGACCTCGATCTGCCGCCGCGCCTCGGCCTCCACCGCCTGCATGACGAAGCGGATGGAGTTGACGTTCTTCACCTCGCAGCGCGTGCGATATCCCTCGCCGGCCTTGCGGACGGAGACATTGACGTCGGCCCGCATGGACCCCTCGTCCATGTTGCCGTCGCAGGTGCCGAGGTAGCGGAGGATCTGCCGCAGCTTGGACAAGTAGGCCCCGGCTTCCTCCGGCGACCGCATGTCGGGTTCGCTGACGATCTCCATCAGCGCCACGCCCGACCGGTTCAGGTCGATGAAGCTCTTGGACGGATGCTGGTCATGCAGCGACTTGCCCGCATCCTGTTCCAGGTGCAGCCGCGTGATACCGATGGACTTCACCGTGCCGTCGGCCAGCGTGATCTCCACCGCGCCTTCCCCGATGATGGGGTGCGCGAACTGGCTGATCTGATAGCCCTGCGGCAGGTCCGCGTAGAAGTAGTTCTTGCGGTCGAAGCGGGACCAGAGGTTGACCTTGGCGTTCAGGCCAAGCCCCGTCCGCACCGCCTGCGCCACGCATTCCTGGTTGATGACGGGCAGCATGCCGGGGAAGCCGGCATCGATGAAGCTGACCTGGCTGTTCGGCTCCGCCCCGAAGGCGGTGGCGGCGCCGCTGAACAGCTTGGACTGGCTGATCACCTGGGCATGGACCTCAAGCCCGATGACGAGTTCCCAGGGGCCCGTGCGGCCTTCGATCGTGTAGGTCATGCCCCAGCCCTCAGCCCCGGTGCCGCCGTGAAATTCGCGGCCCGCTCGATCGCGTGGCCGACTGCGAAGACGCTTTCCTCGTCGAAGGCCTTGCCGATCACCTGCAGGCCGAGCGGCAGCCCCTGCCCGTCCAGCCCCGCCGGCACAGCGAGCCCCGGCAGGCCCGCCAGGTTCGCCGTCACGGTGAAGACGTCGTTCAGGTACATCGTCACCGGGTCGTCCTGCTTCTCATCCATCCCGAAGGCGGCCGAGGGCGTGGCGGGGGTGACGATGGCGTCCACCTGCTTGAACGCCTCCTCGAAGTCCCGCCGGATCAGCGCGCGGATCTTCTGCGCCTTGAGGTAGTAGGCATCGTAGTAGCCGGCGCTCAGCACATAGGTGCCGATCATGATGCGCCGCTTCACCTCCGCCCCGAAGCCCGCGGCGCGGGTGCGCTCATAGAGGTCCCGCAGGTCGGAACCCGGCTCCGTCACCCGGCTGCCGAAGCGCACGCCGTCATAGCGCGCGAGGTTGGAGGACGCCTCCGCCGGCGCCACGATGTAGTAGGTCGGCAGCGCATACTTGGTGTGCGGCAGGCTGATCTCCACCGTCTCCGCGCCCTGCTCCCGCAGCCAGGCCAGGCCCTGGTCCCACAGCGCCCCGATCTCCGGCGCCAGGCCATCCAGCCGGTATTCCTTCGGCACCCCGATCCGCAGCCCCTTCACGCCGCGACGGCAGGCCGCGGCGAAGTTCGGCACCGCGATGTCGGCGCTGGTGGAATCCTTCGGGTCGAAGCCCGCCATGGATGTCAGCAGCAGCGCGCAATCCTCGACCGTGCGCGCCACCGGCCCGGCCTGGTCCAGGCTCGACGCGAAGGCCACGATCCCGAAGCGGGAGCAGCGCCCATAGGTCGGCTTGATGCCCGCGATGCCGCAGAAGGCCGCGGGCTGGCGGATGGACCCGCCCGTGTCGGTCGCCGTCGCCCCCAGCGCCATCCGCGCCGCGACCGCGGCGGCGGAGCCGCCTGACGACCCGCCCGGCACCAGCCGCGTGTCCGGGTCGTTGGCGCGGGACCACGGATTCTCCACCGGCCCCGCCGCGCTGGTCGTGTTGGACGACCCCATGGCGAATTCGTCGAGGTTCGCCTTGCCGAGGAAGACCGCCCCGTCATCCAGCAGCTTCTGCGACACCGTGCTCTCATAGGGCGGCACGAATCCCTTGAGGATGCGGCTGCCCGCCGTCGTCTCCGTCCCCGCCGTGCAGAACAGGTCCTTGATGGCGAGCGGAATGCCCTCCAGCGCCCGCGCCTCGCCCCGCTTACGGCGCGCATCGCTCTCCGCCGCCTGGGCCAGCGCCTTCTCCGCCGTGACGGTGATGTAGGCGTTGAGTCGCGGGTTCAGCTTCGCGATCCCGTCGAGATGCGCCTGCGTCAGCTCCACGCTGCTGATGGCGCCTTCCTCCAGCGCGGCGAGGGCGCCGGCCAGGGTGAAATCGGTCGGATGCATCACTCAACCACCTTCGGCACGCCGAACCAGGCGCCCATGCGGTCCGGCGCATTGGCCAGGACCTGTTCCGCGCGATCGCCATCGGTCACGGCATCCGGCCGCAGCCTTGCCTGTACCTGGCCCACCGGGCTGCCGCCCGCCATGGGCTCCACCCCTTCCGTATCAACGGCTTGCAGTTGCTCGATCCAGCCGAGGATGCCGTTGATCTCGGCCTGCATGCGGGAAAGCTCGTCGTCTTCCAGCCGGATGCGGGCCAGCGAGGCGATGCGCCGGACGGTTGCGGAATCGAGGGACATGGGGAGGCGAAAATCCTTGATATCGCTTGGTTTGCCCAAAGCGAGGCGCCGGACCATAACTTCCGCCATGCCCATCTTCAACATGGCCGACCTCCGCGCCGCGCTGCCGCGCCATTCCCGCCTGATCGGGATCGACCCCGGGGCGCGGACGATCGGGCTCGCGCTGTCCGACGTGCTGCTGATGCTGGCGACGCCCTATGGGTCGCTGCCCCGCGGCAAGATGGGCAGGACGGCCGCTGACCTGGCCGCGATCGCGGCGAAGGAGGGCGCGGGCGGCCTGGTGGTCGGCCTGCCGCTCTCCATGGATGGCAGCTTCGGCCCCGCCGCCCAGGCCGCGAAGGATTTCGGGCGCGACCTGGCGAATGCCGCCGGGCTGCCGGTGGCCTTCTGGGACGAACGCCTGTCCTCGGCGGCGGTGAACCGGGCAATGATCGAGGCCGACGTGACGCGAGCGAAGCGCGCCAAGGCGGTGGATGCGGCGGCGGCGGCCTACATGCTGCAGGCGGCCTTGGACGCGAGCGTCCCCCCCGGCTAGGTTCCGCCCAACCAGCGGCGAGTCCCCATGTTCCCCTTCCCCCACCGCCACCTGCTCGCGATCGAGGGCCTCGAGCCCCCCTATATCGCCGACCTCCTCGACCTCGCGGAGAGCTACGCCCTGCTGAACCGCCAGGGGAAGACGCAGCGCGACCTGCTGAAGGGCCGCACGCTCATCAACCTCTTCTTCGAGGACAGCACGCGGACGCGCACCAGCTTCGAACTCGCGGGCAAGCGGTTGGGCGCCGATATCGTCAACATGTCCGTCTCCACCAGCAGCGTGAACAAGGGGGAGACGCTGCTCGACACCGCCTCCACCCTGAACGCCATGAAGACGGATCTGCTGGTGATCCGCCACGGCCAGTCCGGCGCGCCGGCGCTGCTGGCGCAGAAGCTGGACGCCGCCGTCATCAATGCCGGCGACGGCACGCATGAACACCCGACCCAGGCGCTACTCGATGCCCTGACCATCCGCCGCCGCAAGGGCACGCTGGAGGGGCTGACCGTCGCCATCTGCGGCGACGTGCTGCACTCCCGCGTCGCGCGGTCCAACATCCATCTCCTGCTGGCCATGAACTGCCGGGTCCGCATCGTCGGCCCGCCGACCCTGATCCCGGCCGAGGCCGCGTCGCTGGGCGTCGAGGTGCATCATTCCATGAAGACGGGGCTGAAGGACGCCGACGTCGTCATGATGCTGCGCCTGCAGAAGGAACGGATGACCGGCGGCCTGGTCCCCAGCGCGCGGGAGTTCTTCCGCTTCTACGGCCTGGATGCCGAGAAGCTCTCCCACGCCAAGCCCGACGCCATCGTCATGCACCCCGGTCCCATGAACCGCGGCGTCGAGATCGACAGCGCCATCGCCGACGATCCCGTGCGGTCCGTGATCGGGGAGCAGGTGGAGATGGGCGTCGCCGTGCGGATGGCGGTGCTGGACGTGCTGGCGCGGGGCCTGCGCCGCAACGCGTGAGCAGCGGCAAGCCGCCACCACCCGACGCCTTCCGCCTCTCCGGCCCCGTCACGGTGACGGAGGTCCTGGTCTGCGTCGTGATCTGGCTTGCCCTGTGCTGGTTCCCCGCGGATCTGCCGCGCCTGGCGCGGGAGCGCTGGATTGCCATCACCGGCACCTCGGTCCAGGCCACCGTCACCGGCGTGACATCGGGCGGGGAGCGTGTCCCGAAGCGCGGCCATCCCTTCCTCGTCACGCTGGAAGCCCAGCTGCCCGACGGCCGGCAGGTCCGGACGCCGGCCCCGGTCACGCTGTTCAGCATGAGCCTCGACCCTGACGCGCGCGATGCCCATGGCGGCCAGCGCCAGCGCCCGCCCCTCCTTGGCGAGACGCTTGCGGCCTATGCCGATGCGCGCGGCGCCGGAAGGCTGGTGCTGGAGGAGGCGTTGATGCGCCTTGGCTTTGCGCTTTCCTGGATGTCGCTCATCGCCGCCGCCCTCATCTACGGCGCATGGCGCGCCCGGAACCTGCCCCCTTCGCCATGAAGCGGCTGTCGCGGCCGGAACGGTCGGGCCGCGCCGCCAGGGTTGCAGGCGGGTCCTCGATCGACCAGCTTGGCTGCACCGATGCTGGATCGCATCGACAGGCGGCAGCGCGGGAGGAGCCCTGGTGACCGATCAGCCGCCGCCGGCGCGCTACCTTGCGCACCGCCGCCTGGTCCCGGCCGATCGGCGCGAGGCGATCCAGCGAATCGTGGGCAGCCTTGGCTTTTTCTTGCTGTTCCTGGCCATTAGCGGCCTGCCCGGGGAACGCTGGATCGCCATCACCTGGCCCCGGGTGGAGGCCACCGTGACCAGCGCTGTACCAGGCGGTGAACTGGAGAAGCAGGGCTACCCCTTCCACGTGATGCTGGAAGCCACGCTGCCCGATGGCCGCCGGATCGCCCCGCCAGCCCCGGTGACGCTGTACAGCAGCACCCTGGACCCCAGCGCCCGCCAGCCCTACGGCGAAGGCCGTCGGCGCCCGCCCCAGCCCGGCGAAACGGTGCCCGCCTATGCGGATGCGCGCGGCGCCGGGACCCTGCTGCCGATCGAGAACATGAAGAAGGTCGGCTTGGCCATCATCCTGGGACTTTTCGTGAGTTTCAACATCGGCATCAGCGTCTGGCGCCTGCAGAACCCGCCATGACGGAACGGCCTTTCCTGCACGCGCTGCGATGGCGCGACCGGGCCAGCCAGGCGGCCGACGCCCGGAACCGCTTCATCCCGGCAACACGGCGCGTGGCGCTGGCCTGGATCGTGATGTCGACCGCTTTCCTGATACTCGAAGGCAGTCTCGCGCGGCTGTTGCGCGAGCGCTGGATGGCGCTGACCTGGACGAAGGTGGAGGCCAGCGTCACCGGCGTGGCCCCGGGCGGAGAGCGTCATCCGAATCGAGGATTTCCGTTCCTGGTCTCGCTCGAAGCCACGCTGCCGGACGGACGCGTGATGGCCACGCCGGCGCCCGTCCTGCTGTTCAGCCGGACACTCGACCCAGGCGCACCCGCCAGGTCCAGCACCCACCGCTCCCGCGCCCCGCAGCCGGGTCAGACGCTGCCGGCCTACGTCGATGCGCACGGCACGGGCGCCTTCGTGCCGGTCGAGCGCATGCTGCCCTTCTGGCTGACGGTGCCATGGGTGGCCCTCCCGCTGCTCACCATCGGCTTCGGCCTATGGCGTCTGTTCAACCCGCCCCCGGCGCCATGACGCCGCCCTTTTCCCCCATGGCTGGCACCTCCGCCCAGCGGCACCGCTGCCGCGCGCGGCGGATGGCATGACGGGCGAGGCGCGCCACCGTCGCTGGTCGCGGATCGGCGCCTCGGCCGCCGCCTGCCTTGCCTTCCTGGTCGCCTTCGGCATCGACATCGCGCTCCGCGACGCCTGGATCTCCCAGACCTGGCCGAGGGCGGACGCCATCGTGACCGCGGTCGGGCCGCCCGGACCCCGGCTGAACGGCTTCCGGGAAGCCAAGGGCCTCCCCTACCGCGTCAGCCTGTCGGTCGAGGGCCCCGACGGCCAGCGGCAGGAGGCGCCGGCGCTGGCGCCGCTGACCAGCGCCTACTCGACCCTGGAGCCCGTGCCCGAAGGCGGCAGCCGACCGCCGCCCCGGGTGGGTGATCGCCTGGCGGTGCACCTCCATCCCGCCGGCGATGGCCGCGCGATGCCACGGGAGAATCTGCACGATCGCGGCGGAAGCCTGATGATCTTCGGGTCGATCGCGTTGATCATCCTGCTCAACAGCCTGCGCGATCGCTGGCGCGCCTGGACGGCATGACCAAGCCAGCCCCCATGACGCGCAACCTGACCTGGGGCTTCCTGTGGGGCGCCATCGCCCCCCTGCTGCTGGCACTCATCATCACCGGCATCGTGCTCCGCCAGGCCTCGACGCACCCCGGCGAGCCCTCCGAGGTGCTGGTGGAATGGACCGGCCGCTCCTTCAGCAAGCCGCGCCGGGTCGAGATGGCCTTCATCGTCACCGATCCCGCCGGCAACGCCGCCACCATCGAAGCCGGCCAACGCTATCGCGGCGAGGTCGGCCTCGGCATGTGGGGCAAGGTTCCAAGCGCCGGCGACCAACTCCGCGTCTACCTGCCGCCAGACCGCTTCCCCGAGCTGGTGCCGGTGGACGGCCGAACCGCGGCGCGGGGGACTCTCGCCATCCTGCCATTCTTCTGGCTGATGGCCCTCCTCTGGCTCTTCGTCGCCGCCGCGCTCCATTGGGGCTTCAGCAGCACCAAGCCAAAATAGCATACTTTATTCTTGTCGATCACGCTGCCGTGATCCATGCTGAGCGCATCCCCACGGAGGCCTCGCATGACCACCATCGCCTGGGATGGCCGCACCCTTGCCGGCGACCGCCGCGGCAATGCCGGCGGCATGGCCTATGAACTGATCAAGATCCGCCGCACCGGCGATGGCCGCCTGCTCGGCTTCTCCGGCGATATCGGCGTCGGGATGCTGATGCTGGACTGGCTGGATCGGGGCGGCGCCCGCCCTCCCCAGCAGGACACCGACCGCTGGGCGACCGTGCTGGAAATCACCCCCGACGGCGCCTGCTGGTGCCACGGCCGCGACAGCCGCTGGCGGATCGAGCAGCCCTTCTTCGCCATCGGCTCGGGCCGGGACTTCGCCCTGGCCGCCATGGCGTGCGGCCGCAGCGCCGCGGAGGCGGTCGACCTCGCCGCCCGCTTCGACACCGGCACGGGAAATGGCGTGGACGCACTGGCGCTGGAAGCCACGCCTGCGCTGCGCGTCGCGGCGTAAGCCGCGCGGGGATTTGTTCGCCTAATCCGCCGTCGCTCCGCTCGCCCGCACCACCGGCACCCATTCCGCCAGTTCCCGCCGCAGGAAGGCGGCGAACTCCGCCGGGCTGCCCTCCGCGATCGGCGGCAGGTCCTGCTCCTCCAGCCTTGCCTTGTTCCCGGGGTCCGTCACCGCCGCCCGCACCGCCTCGTTCATTCGCGTCACGATCGCGGCCGGCGTCCCGGCAGGCGCGAAAAGCCCGAACCAGGAATAGGCCTTGTACTGCGGCAGCCCTGCCTCCGCCGCCGTCGGCACATCCGGCATCAGCGGAGACCGTGCCCCCGTCGCCACCGCCAGGCAGCGCAGCCGCCCGGCCGCGTGGTGCGGCGCGATCAGCGCCGGCGTGTCGAAACAGATGGAGACCTGCCCCGCCAGCATGTCCGTCAGCATCGGCGCGCTGCCGCGATACGGCACATGCGTCGCCTCCGCCCCGATGGCGTTCAGGAAAGCCACCGCCCCGATATGCGCCGACCCGCCCGCGCCCCCGGTGCCATAGGCATACCTGCCCGGATTGGCCTTCAGCAGCGCCACCAGCCCGCGCAGATCGCTCACTCCCAATGACGGATGCACCGTGATGCAGATCGGCACCATCACCGTCGGCGCCACCGCCACGAAATCCCGCTCCGGGTCATAGGGCAGCCGCGCGCCATACAGGCCCACGGCCAGCACATGGGTCGAGATCGTCCCCATCACGAAGACGCTGCCATCCGGCGGCGACTTCGCCACGCTGTCCGACCCGATCGTGCCCCCCGCCCCGCCCCGGTTCTCGATCACCACCGGCTGCCCCAGCACCTGCTGGATGCGCGGCGCCAGCAGCCGGGTGGAGACATCCGTGCTGCCCCCCGCCGCGAAGGGCACCACGATGCGCACCGGCCGCGTCGGCCAGGGCGCCTGCGCGCGGGCGATGCCGGGCAGCGCCAGGGCGGGGAGGAGAAGGGCGGAACGACGATGCATGCGGCGGGCCTCGGGGTGAAGCTTCGACCATAGGCCACCGGCACGCCGTCGCCACCAGCCTGGCAAGCCTCCGTTACGATGGCGGCGCCGTTGCTGCCAGCGTAGCATGCGGCTCGATGCACAACATGCGCGCAGCCTGGGCAAGCCCGACCCGTGCCTGATCCGGCGCCCCCGTCCCCCTGGGGCCCCTTCGCCTGCAACCCCCTGGCGCGCAGCCAGGCGCTTCTGCTGGCCTTCACCCTGGCCGCCCTGCCGGTCGCCTGGCTCGGTCGCTGCGCGGAGATCGCGTGGATCCGCCTGATCGCCACGCCCGCCGAGGCCGTGATCATCGGCCCTCCCCGGGTGGAGCCCAGCAGCGGGCGCGGCGGGCCCAACCATTGGCCCATGCTCCAGGTCACGCTGCCGGACGGCCGCGCCGTCACCGCGACCGCCTCCCATCCGCTCAAGGTCGAGATCATCCCCGGCGCCAACGAGGCTACCGCGCCGATCCGGCGTCCGCCCCAGGCGGGCGACCGCATCGCCATCCGCCTGCACGGCGCCGATCCCGTGCGGCTCACGCCGGAACGGGCCCTCGCCTTCAACTGGTCACCGCTGGTGGAGGCCATCTTCCTCCTGGCCCTGACCTCCATCGCCTACCCGATCCTGCGCGGCCGCAAGCCGGACGGCCGGCTTCCATTCGAAGACCCGGCCCGGCTCAACGCTCTCATCCGCCGCAGCCGATGAGCGGCTCCCGGCCCGACACGCCCGATGCCTGCCCGCCGGGCTGGCGCCCCTGGCTGCGCAAGCCGCTCCGCCGCCGCGTCGCCTTGCCGCTGTCCTTTCTGCTCGCCGCGCTCGCCGTCGGCATCCCGGGCCGCACGGCGGAAGTCGCCTGGCTCCGCCTGGTCGGGATCAGGGCGGAGGCCGTCATCATCGGCACCCCGCCGCCCACACCCAGCACCGACCGCGGTGGCCCCGATTTCTGGCCGCTGCTGTCCATCACCCGGCCCGACGGCACCACGATCGAGGCGATCGCCTCCCACCCCCTCCGCACCGTCATCATCCCGCCGGCGAGGGGCAGCACCGAATGGACGCGGCGCACGCCGCAGGAAGGCGACCGGGTCGCCGTGCGCCTCACCGGGCGCGACCCGCCCCGCATCACGCCAGAGCGCGCGCTGGCCTACGGGCAGAGCCCCCTGGTGGAGAGCTTCGTCCTCCTCATCATCGCCTCGCTGCTCTACTCGCTGTTCCGCAACCATCCCCCCATGTCGCGGCGCGATGCCACGGCTGGAACAGGGCTGCTCGACCTGCTGCGGCGGAAGCGTGGACCACATGACCGCAGCGTCTGACCCACCCGGCGAGCGACCATCCCAAGGCCCCTACCGGCCCAGCCATCTCCATCTCCTGAGAGGCTCGCGCCTGTTCTGGCCCGCCCTGCTGGAGGAGACCCGCCGCCTTCCGGAAGACCGCCTTCGGCGATCGGAAGCGCGGGTGCTGCTGTGCGGCCTGGTGTCCTGCATCGTCGCCGTGATCTTCGTGCCGGACATGGTCGACGACCTCCGCACCCGCTGGGCCTGGCAACCCATGCCAGCCACCATCGTCAACGCGGAGCGCGTCGTTCAGGCGCGCAAGGACACCACCTGCTTCCGGCTGCGCCTCGATGTCGAGGCGTCGGGAAGCGCGGTTCCCACCGTCACCACCACCTCGCACCCGCATTGCCTGCGCGGAAGCTGGTCCAGCCCGCCCCGCCAACCCCAGCCTGGGGAGCGCATCAACGTCCGCGCCGATCCGGACGACCTGAGCCGGGTCATCCCGGACAGCGCCCTCCTGAATCTTGGCCAGTATGTCGCGATCGTCTTCGTCACGATCCTCGGCATCATCCCGACCGCCCTGGCCCTCATCGGCCACCGCGCCGCAAGGCAGGTCCTGCGCGAACGCGCGGGCCGCGCCTGAGGCCCTATGGAGGTCCTGCGCCGCCGCGCGCGGAGCAGGGCATGGCACCATCGACATCCGCCCCGCCAGCGGCCCCGGGCCAACGCCTGCCTTCACCAACCGATCGCCCGCCCCAGGCGCCATCGACGGGCGCCCTACACCTCCGCGTCGATCACCCGGTCCTTGCCGGCCGCCTTCGCCGCATACATCACCGCATCCACCCTCGCGAGCGCCGCCGCCGCATCCTCCGGCGGCCGCCGGAAGGTGACAGCGCCCACCGAGGCCGAGACCGCGCGCCCCAGCACCGCCATCCGCTGCACCAGCGCGGCCCGCACCCGCTCCCCTGTCGCCGCCATGTCGGGCTGGTCGCCACCGACTAGCAGGCAGGCGAATTCATCGCCCCCCATCCGCGCCGCCAGATCCTCGCGCCGCAGCGCGGCGTTCAGCACCGAAGCGGTCGCCCGCAGCACCTCGTCACCCGCGGCGTGGCCGAAGCGGTCATTGACGCCCTTGAACCCATCGAGATCGAGGTAGAGCAGCGCAAAGGGCAGTCCATCGCGGCGCTGCCGCGCCATGGCGCGTTCCAGCGCATCCATGAAGGCGACCCGGTTCGCCAGGCCCGTCAGCGCGTCGGTCAGCGCAAGGCCGCGCACCTGGCGCGCCGCGCGATGCAGGGCGATCGTCTTGCTGACCGCCTTCGCGAGCGATGCCAGCATCTCCACCTGGGCCTGGCCCAACTCCCGCGGCTGCCGGTCGGCGATGCAGAGGGTCCCGATCGCATGTCCCTCCAGCGTCACCAGCGGCGCACCGGCATAGAAGCGGATGCCCGCCTCCCCGGTCACCAGCGGGTTGTCCGCGAACCGCCCGTCCTGCGTCGTGTCGGGCACCACCATGGTGCGGTCCGGCTCCAGGATCGCATGCGCGCAAAAGGAGATGTCGCGCGACGTCCGGTCGGCCTCGACACCGACGCGGCATTTGAAGATCTGCTCCTTTTCTTCAACCAGGGAGATCATGGCCATCGGGCTGTCGGTCAGTCTCGCGGCCAGTTGCGTCAGGTCACCGAAAGCATCGTCGAAGGCCGTATCAAGCAGGGAACAGGCACGCAGCGTCGCCAGGCGGTCGGATTCATTGGCGGGAACCGGGGCAGGCGGCACGATGATACTCCGAGTGTTGGACCCTTGGCGCGCCACCGGTACGGTGGAACTCGCCGGACTTCAACGATCAATGCCATGGCGCCAGCCGACGCCATCGCCACGCCCGATGGCGGGACTCCGCCACCACGCTATAAGCGCCCCATGGCCGACACCCTCCTCACCAATGCCCGCCTCATCGACCCCGCCACCGGCCTCGATGCGCCAGGCGGGCTGCTGGTGCGGGATGGCGTCATCCTCGACCACGGCAGCAACCTTGGCGTCCCCGATGGCGCGACCATCGTCGATGCCGCCGGCGCCGTCCTCGCCCCGGGGATCATCGACATGCGCGCCGCCCTCGGCGAACCCGGCTTCGAGCATCGGGAGACGGTGGCCTCCGCCGCCCAGGCCGCGGCCGCCGGCGGCATCACCACGCTCTGCGCCCTGCCGGACACCGATCCGCCCATCGACGATGCCGCGCTGGTGCAGTTCCTGATCCGCCGGGGCGAGATCACCGGCAGCCTCACCATCCTCCCCTACGGCGCCGCCACCGCCGGCTGCGAGGGGAAGGACATCGCCGAATACGGCCTGCTGCAGGAAGCCGGCGCCATCGCCTTCACCGATGGCCGCCGCGCCATCGGCAGCGCGCGGCTCATGCGCCTCGCCCTCTCCTACGCCCGCGCCTTCGGCAGCTTCATCATCCAGCATCCCGAGGACCCCTCGCTCGCCGCCAATGGCGCGGCGACGGAGGGCGAGCGCGCCACCCGCATGGGCCTGCCCGGCATCCCGCCCGCCGCCGAATCCATGATGGTCGCCCGCGACATCGCCCTGGCGCGCCTGACGAAGGGCCATGTCCACTTCGCCCATGTCTCCACCGCCGCCGCGCTGGACCTGATCCGGGCCGCGAAGGCGGAGGGCCTTGCCGTCACCTGCGACACCGCGCCCCCCTATTTCGACCTGAACGAGACGGCGATCGGGGAATACCGTACCTACGCCAAGCTCTCGCCGCCGCTCCGGATCGAGGCCGATCGCCTGGCCGTCGTCGCCGCCCTCAAGGATGGCACCATCGATGCTATCGCCTCCGACCACCAGCCCCGCGACGCCGATGACAAGCGCCTGCCCTTCGCCCAGGCCGAGGCCGGCGGCGCAGGCCTCGCCACCCTGCTCGCGGTCACCCTCGCCCGCGTCCATGCCGGCGACCTGACGCTGCCCCAGGCCCTCGCCCTCCTCACCTCCCGCCCCGCCGCCCTGCTGAAGCTGCCCACCGGCACGCTGGCCAAGGGCGCCCCCGCCGACCTCATGCTGTTCCAGCCCGAGCGCGGCTGGCGGGTGGAGGCCGGCAGGCTCCCCGGCAAGGCGCAGAACACCCCCTTCGATGGCCGCGCCCTGGAAGGCCGCGTCATCGGCACCTGGAAGGCGGGGCGGAGGGTCTTCGGCTGATGTCGCTCCTGCTCGCCGCCCTGCTCGGCTACCTGCTCGGCTCCGTCCCCTATGGCCTGCTGCTGACCCGCGCCGCGGGGCTTGGCGACATCCGCGCCATCGGTTCGGGCAATATCGGCGCCACCAACGTGCTGCGCACCGGCAACAAGAAGCTGGCCGCCGCCACCCTGGCCCTCGATGTGCTGAAGGGTGTCGCCGCCCTGCTGATCGCCCGCGCCGCCTGGGGGGAGGATGCGGCGCTGGTCGCGGGCTTCGCCGCCATGGCCGGCCACGCCTTCCCCGTCTGGCTCGGCTTCAAGGGCGGCAAGGGGGTCGCCACCGGCGCCGGCGTCCTGCTGGCCGCGCAATGGTGGCTGGGCCTCGCCGCGCTGCTGACCTGGATTGCGGTCTTTGCCGCCACCCGCATCTCCTCCGCCGCGGCACTCGCCACCTGCGCCATCGCGCCGGTCATCGCGATCCTGTTCGGCGACGTGAAGCTCGCCCTCTTCGCCCTCGGCCTCGCCGCCCTGATCACCTGGCGGCACAAGGCCAACATCCAGCGGCTGATGGCCGGCACCGAGCCGAAATCCAGCTTCGGCAGCAGGAAGGCCTGACACCTCCCGCTTGCCTTAGCACCCTGCGCGCGATCACACTGGCCGTCTATCAACCTGGACGACAGGATGGCGGCCACTCCTTCCCCCGGCGATGACCTCGCCCGCCTGCGCCTGGCGCGGACGGAGGGGATCGGCCCCGCCACCTTCCGGCGCCTGCTGGCCCGCCACGGCAGCGCCCGCGCGGCGCTGGAGGCGCTGCCCGGCCACGCCGCCCGCAGCGGCCGCAGCCTCACCCCCTACCCCGCCGCCCAGGCGGAGCGGGAGATGGCGGCGCTGACCATGCTGGGTGGCCGCTTCCTCTTCCTCGGCTCCCCCCTCTATCCCCCGCTGCTGTCCCTGCTGGAGGATGCGCCCCCCGCGCTGGCCGTCCTCGGCAACCCCGCCCTGCTCGCCTCCCGCCAGATCGGCCTGGTCGGCGCCCGCTCCGCCTCCGCCGCCGGGCGCCGCATGGCGGAGCAACTGGCCCGCGACCTCGCCGGCGCCGGCCTTGCCATCACCTCCGGCCTCGCCCGCGGCATCGACGCCGCGGCGCATGAAGGCGCGCTGGCCGCCCCCGGCCCCACCATCGCCGTCGTCGCCGGCGGCCTCGATGAGCCCTATCCGCCGGAGAACGCGCCCCTCCAGGCCCGCATCGTCGCGGAAGGCGGCGCGGTGGTGGCGGAGGCCCCGCTCGGCACCGCCCCCCTCGCCCGCCACTTCCCCCGCCGCAACCGGATCGTCGCCGGGTTGGTGCTGGGCGTCGTGGTGGTGGAAGCCGCGCCCAAATCCGGCAGCCTCATCACCGCGCGGCTCGCCCTGGAAGCGGGGCGGGAGGTCTTCGCGGTGCCCGGCAACCCGCTCGACCCCCGTGCCCGGGGCGGCAACGACCTCATCCGCCAGGGCGCGCACCTCACGGAAACGGCCGAGGATGTCCTGCAATTCCTCCCCGAAGCGCCCCGGGACCTGCCCCTCTTCGCCCCGCGAAACACGCCCGAAACACAGCCGGAGCCCCGGGCGGAGGCCCCTTCCCCCCCGGGCGAGCCGTCGAAAGTGCTTGAATTGATTGGCACCACACCCGTGGCCGTTGACGATCTGGTCCGTCGCTGCCAGCTATCCGCCCCGTCCGTGCAGGCGATCCTGCTTGACCTGGAGTTGTCCGGGCTGGTGGAAACCCTGCCCGGAAACCGGGTCGCGCGGTCCCTCTCCTAGGGAAACGCGGACAAGCGCCGAAAGCAGACCGATACACAATGCCCGACGTCCTCGTGGTCGAAAGCCCCGCCAAGGCGAAGACGATCAACAAGTATCTTGGCTCGGATTTCACCGTCCTCGCCTCCTTCGGCCATGTCCGCGACCTCCCGCCCAAGGACGGCTCCGTCCGGCCGGAGGAAGACTTCGCCATGGATTGGGAGGCCGATGAGCGCGGCGAGCGCCAGGTCGGCGCCATCGCCAAGGCGCTGAAGGGCGCGCGCCGCCTCTTCCTGGCCACCGACCCGGACCGGGAGGGCGAGGCCATCTCCTGGCACGTGCAGGACATGCTGGCCCGCCGCGGCGCGCTGAAGGGCGTGCAGGTCAACCGCATCACCTTCAACGAGATCACGAAGCGCGCCGTCCAGCATGCGGTGGCCAACCCCCGCCCGCTCGACGTGCCGCTGATCGACGCCTACCTGGCGCGCCGGGCGCTCGACTACCTCGTCGGCTTCAACCTCTCCCCGGTGCTGTGGCGGAAGCTCCCCGGCAGCCGCTCCGCCGGCCGCGTGCAATCCGTGGCACTCCGCCTGATCTGCGAGCGGGAGGCCGAGATCGAGGCCTTCCGCGCCCGCGAATACTGGACGGTGGAGGCCCAGTTCGCGACCCCCGTGGGCGCCAAGTTCACCGCCCGCCTGACCCACCATGAGGGCAAGCGGCTCGAGCAGTTCGACCTGCCGAACGAGGCCGCGGCGATGGCCGCCAAGGCCGCGGTCGAGGCCGGCAAGTTCAGCGTCGCCTCCATCGAGAAGAAGCGCACCAAGCGCAACCCGCCGCCGCCCTTCACCACCTCCACCCTCCAGATGGAGGCCAGCCGCAAGCTGGGCATGGGCGCGCAGGCGGCGATGCGCGTGGCACAGCAGCTCTATGAGGGTGTCGATATCGGCGGCGAGACCGTCGGCCTCATCACCTATATGCGGACCGATGGCGTGCAGATGGCGCGGGAGGCGATCTTCGCCATCCGCGACCACGTCAAGGAAGCCTTCGGCCCGGACTACGTCCCCGGCGCGCCGCGCGAGTATTCCTCCAAGGCCAAGAACGCGCAGGAAGCCCATGAGGCGATCCGCCCGACCGACGTGACCCGCACGCCGGACCAGGTGGCCCGCTTCCTCGATGACCGGCAGCGGAAGCTCTACGAACTCGTCTGGAAGCGCGCCGTCGCCTCCCAGATGCAATCGGCCGAGATTGACCAGACCGCGGTGGACATCGCCGATGCCAGCGGCCGCACGCGGCTGCGCGCCAACGGCTCCGTCATCGCCTTCGACGGCTTCCTGCGCCTCTATCGGGAGGACGAGGACGACCGCGCCGCCGACGCCCGCGCTGGCCTGGCCGCCGCCGCCGAGGATGAGGACAGCAAGATCCTGCCCCCGATGCGGGAGAAGGATGCGCTGCGAAACGGCCCCGTCGCCGCCAACCAGCACTTCACCCAGCCCCCGCCCCGCTATTCCGAGGCGACGCTGGTGAAGCGGCTGGAGGAGCTCGGCATCGGCCGTCCCTCCACCTACGCCTCCATCCTGCAGGTGCTGCAGGACCGGGAATATGTCCGCCTCGACAAGCGGCGCTTCATCCCGGAGGACCGCGGCCGCCTCGTCACCGCCTTCCTCGTCGCCTTCTTCGAACGCTACGTCGATACCGGCTTCACTGCGGGGCTCGAGGAGAAGCTCGACGACATCTCCGGCGGCCGCGCCGATTGGCGCGCGGTGATGCGCGCCTTCTGGGACGAATTCAGCAAGGCCATCGCCTCCACCAGCGAACTCACCATCAGCGACGTCATCGATGCGCTGGACGAGGATCTGGGCCCGCACTTCTTCCCGGCGCGGGAGGACGGCAGCGACCCGCGCGCCTGCCCGGCCTGCTCTGGCGGAAGGCTCGGCCTGCGGCTCGGCCGCACCGGCGCCTTCATCGGCTGCAATAACTATCCGGAGTGCCGCTACACCCGCCCGCTCGTCGCCCCCGGCGCGGAGGCCGATGGCGCGGCCAGCTTCAACGAGGGCGCGCGCGACCTGGGCGTCGATCCCACCTCCAACCTGCGCGTCCAGCTGAAGCGTGGCCCCTACGGCCTCTATGTCCAGCTGGGCGAGGAGACGGAGGACGCCAAGGGCAAGAAGGTGAAGCCGCGGCGCGCCAGCCTGGCCAAGGGCATGGACCCGGAGGCATTGACGCTCGACCGTGCGCTCGCGTTGCTGTCGCTGCCTCGCATCGTCGGCGTGCATCCGGAGACCCATGAGGAGATCACGGCCGCCATCGGCCGCTTCGGCCCCTATGTGAAGATGGGCAATCTCTTCAAGTCGCTCGATCCCGATGACGATGTGCTGGTCATCGGCCTGAACCGCGCCATGGCGCTGCTGGCCGATGTGAAGCCGCGCGGAAGGCCGCTCGGCGACCATCCCTCCGGCGGCGTGGTGGAGGTGCGGCGCGGGCGCTTCGGCCCCTTCGCGCTGCATGGCAGCCGCGTCGCCTCCCTCCCCCGCACCATGGATTTCGACAGCGTGACGCTGGACGATGCCGTGAAGCTGCTGGCGGAGAAGGGCAAGGACCTGCCGCCCAAGGGTGGCAAGGGGGCGAAGGGCAAGGCCAAGGCCGCGCCGAAGAAGGCCGCCGCCGCCAAGGCCCCGGCCGCCGATGACGCACCTGCGCCGAAGAAGGCGCCCGCCAGGAAGGCCGCAGCCCCCAAGGCGGCGGCGAAGAAGCCGGCGGCGAAGAAGCCCGCCGCCAAGGCAGCCCCCGCCAAGAAGCCGGCCGCCCGGAAGGCCACCTGACATGCCGCGGCGCGCCCCGCCCCTGAAGGGCTTCGGGGTGCGCAGCCGCGCGCCCCTCGGCAAGAAATCCGCCCTCCACCGCCTGGCCGCCACCGCGGAACCAGGCGTGATGCCGACCCTGGAGAAACTGCGGGAATTCATCCAGGCGGCGGGCCAGCGAGTCGGCAAGACGGAGATCGCCGCGCATTTCGGCCTGAACACCGACCAGCGCGCCGAACTCCGCGGCATGCTCCGCGAGCTCACGGAATCCGGCCACGCCACGCCGATCGGCCGCAAGGGCCTCATCGCCCATGACCGCCTTCCCGACATGGCGGTGGTGGAGATGACCGGCACCGACCCGGATGGCGACCCCATCGCGCGCCCCGTGCAGTGGGACCGCGCGAACGGCCCAGCGCCCGTCATCTACATGGCGCGCGAACCTGCCGGGCAGCCCGCCCTCGCCCCCGGCCAGCGTGTGCTGGCCCGGCTGAAGTTCATCGGCATCGGCCGCTATGAAGGCCGCACCTTCAAGCGCCTGCACAGCACCGCCCCCGCCCGCATCCTCGGCGTGTTCGAGGAAGGCCGGATCATCCCGACCGACCGCCGCCAGAAGGCGGATTGGCGCGTGCCGGCCAACGAGGTGAACGGCGCCCGACCCGGCGACATCGTGCTGGCCGAACCGCTGCCGACCGGCCACGGCCTCGGCGCCCGCCCCGCCCGCATCATCGAGCGCATCGGCCGCATGGGAGAGGCGCGCGCCGTCTCCCTCATCTGCATCCACGCGCACGGCATCCCCGATGTCTTCCCCGCCGAGGCGCTGGAGGAAGCGGAGGACGCCAAGGGCGTCACCAAGCGCAACCGGGAAGACCTCCGCGCCATCCCGCTGGTGACGATTGATGGCGAGGATGCGCGCGACTTCGACGATGCCGTCTGGGCCGAGCCCGGCGAGGGCGGCTGGCGCGTGCTCGTCGCCATCGCCGATGTCGCGCACTACGTGAAGCCCGACAGCGCGCTGGACCGGGAGGCCTGGGCCCGCGGCAACAGCGTCTATTTCCCCGACCGCGTCGTGCCCATGCTGCCCGAAGCGCTCTCCAATGGCTGGTGCAGCCTGCGCCCGAAGGAAGATCGCGGCTGCCTCTTCGTCGAGATGAATTTCGACAAAGCGGGCACCAAGGTCAGCCACCGCTTCGGCCGCGGCATCATGAAAAGCGCCGCGCGGCTCACCTACGAACAGGTGCAGGCCGCGCGGGACGAAGGCACCGTCCCCGATGGCGTGCCCGACGATCTGATCGGCCACCTCTACGGCGCCTATGAGGCCCTGCTGGCCGACCGCGCGCGGCGCGGCACGCTCGACCTCGAAGTGCCCGAACGCCGCGTCCTGCTCGACGCCCGCGGCCAGGTGCAGGGCGTGGTCCCGCGCGCCCGCCTCGATTCCCACAAGCTGATCGAGGAATTCATGGTCGCCGCCAATGTCTGCGCGGCGGAGGAGCTGGAGCGCCTGAGCCAGCCCTGCATGTATCGCGTCCATGACCGGCCCTCCGACGAGAAGCTGGAGGGGCTGCGCCAGTTCCTGCAGTCGCTCGACCTGAACCTGCCCGCGCGGGACCGCCTGCATCCCCGCGACTTCGGCGGCATCCTGGAGCGTGTGAAGGGCAGGCCGGAGGAGCGCCTGGTGAACGAGGCCGTGCTGCGCGGCCAGTCCCAGGCCGCCTATGACCCCGACAATATCGGCCATTTCGGCCTCGCATTGGCGCGCTACGCCCATTTCACCAGCCCGATCCGCCGCTACGCGGACCTTCTGGTCCACCGCGCACTGATCCGCGGCCTGAACCTGTCCAAGGGCGACGGCGCGCTGACCGATGCCGAAACCGCACGCTTCCCCGACACCGCCGAGCATATCACCAGCACCGAACGCCGCGCCGCGGCGGCGGAGCGGGAGGCGGTGGACCGCTACCTCGCTGCCTTCATGGCAACACGCGTCGGAGAGTTGTTCGAAGCGCGGATTTCGGGGGTGACACGCTTCGGCCTCTTCGTCACCGTGGAGGAGAACGGCGCCAGTGGAATCGTACCGCTTGCGTCCTTGCCGGACGACAGATGGACGTTGGACGAGGCCGGGCGCGGAATGTCCGGTCGCAATACGGGTCTGACCTTTTCCCTCGGCCAGGCGGTCGAGGTGCGGCTGGCGGAGGCGACTCCGCGGACGGGGGGGATGGTCTTCGCCATGATGCAGGGCGACCCCTCCGCCATCCGCCCGCGCGGCGCCCGCTCCCGCGCCTCTGGCAAGCGCTTGTCCAAGGCGCCCGCACGGCGGCCCTCGGAACGCTCCTCGCGGCGGGAATAGCCGCACCGGCGCGGGCGCAGGAGAACACCTTCCCGCGCAGCGCCATCGAGCCCGTCCTGGCCGAGAGCCACTTCCTTGTCCTCGAACGACATATCGAGGCCGAGAACCCCGCCAACCTCGCCCTCTGGTCGCTGCGCGGCCTGACGGTCATCGATCCCCGCCTCGGCGCGGAGATCCGCCAGGATCGCCTGCGCCTGCTCGGCGAGGACCGGGTCCTCGCCAGCCTGCCGATCGCGCCGCTCACCGCCCGCGCCGCGCCGCAGCAGCTGGGCAACGCCGTCGCGGCCTCGCTCACGGAACTCTACGAGGCCGCCTGGCGCGCCTCCCCGGCGCTACGCCGCGCCGGCGCCGAACGCCTGGTCGCCTCGGGGTTCGAGGAGCTGTTCAACCACCTCGACCCCTATAGCCGCTACGTAACGCCGACCGAGGCGCGCGCCGCCCGCGAACGCCGGGTCGGCCAGTCCGGCCTCGGCCTCCGCGTTGCCGCCCGCCGCGACGCGCTGGTGATCGCGGAGGTGGTGCGGGACGGCCCCGCCGCCCAGGCCGGCATCCGCGCCGGGGACATCCTGGTCGCGGTGGAAGGCCGCAGCCTCGGCCCCCGCGACCCCGGCCTGGCCGCGACGCTCCTGGAAGGCCCCGAAGGCTCCGATGTCAGCCTCACCATCGCCCGCGGCCGCATGCGGCGGGAGGTGACCCTGGTGCGGGAGGTGGTGGTGCCGGAGACCGTGACGGCGGAGACGCGGGACGGCATCCTCTGGCTGCGCATCACCGGCTTCTCCGCCGTCACGGACCGTCGAGTCGCCACCGTGCTGAGCGACGGCCTCGGCGGCCCCCGCCAGCCCCGCGGCGTGGTGCTGGACCTCCGCGGCAATCGCGGCGGGCTGCTCGGCCAGGCGGTTGCCGTCGCCGATGCCTTCCTGGCGGAGGGCGAGGTGGTGCGCACGGAAGGCCGCCACCCCGAGGCGAATCGCCGCTACCGCGCCGGCGGCCAGGACCTCGCGCAGGGCATGCCGGTGGTGGTGCTGGTCGATGGCCGCACCGCCTCCGCCGCCGAGATCGTGGCGGTGGGCCTGGCGGAACGCGGCCGCGCCGCCATCGTCGGCAGCGCCACCATGGGCAAGGGGCTGATCCAGCTGGTGGCACCCCTGCCGAATGAGGGCGAGATCCTGGTCACCTGGTCGCGAGTCGTGGCGCCGAGCGGCTGGCCGATCCAGGGCATGGGCGTGCTGCCCGCGCTCTGCACCAGCCTTGGCCCCGAAGCCCTGGCGCAGGGCCTGGCGCGGCTGAACCAGGGCGAGCCGCCCATGGGCCGCGCCCTGCTGCGCCAGCGCGCCGCCCGCGCCCCGGTACTGGCCAGCGAGATGTCGGCGCTGCGCGGCACCTGCCCGCCCGCGGAGGGCCGCGGCGCGGACCTCACCGCCGCGCGCGCCCTGATCGAATCGCCCGCGGCCTACGGCACCGCCATCCGCGGCCCGGGTGGTTGAGTCTTCTTCTGCCCTCAAACGGCGGGCGCCGGCTCCGCCGGCTTGCCTTCGCGGCACTTGCCGCGGGCCGCGTTCCGGGACCCCATGCACGTTGCGGAGCAACGCGCATGGGCACCCGTCGCGGCCTCGGCCGCCCATGGCGGCCGCATCATCACCCCGTCCCGCTTGACCTTCCCGCCCGCCCGACTATGGTGCGGCCTCTCGACGGGCGGGCCGCAAGGCTCGCCCGCAACCTGTTTCGCGCGTTGGAACCTGAACGATGGCCAAGGCCAATACCATCCTGATCAAGCTCGTCAGCACGGCGGAGCCCGCGACGGGCTACTTCTACGTGACGAAGAAGAACACCCGGAATGCCCAGGGCAAGCTGGAGCTGAAGAAGTACGACCCCGTCGCGCGCAAGCACGTCGTCTTCCGGGAAGCCAAGATCAAGTAATCCCGCGCGGGGCCCCGGGTTCTCCCCCGGGCCCCACGTCAGCCTGATCCAACGCGAACCGCGCCAGACCCCAGGGTCCGGCGCGGTTTTCGTCGTCGGTGATGTCCTGGGAGCCCTCCCCCGCGCTTGCGGGGCGTTGCGGCACTGCCGCAACGCCAGCGGCTGGTTGGGTGGGGGCGATCCGATCCCCGCCGAATCCTCGCCCTACCGCGCCTGCCGCGCCGCCGGCGTGCCCCGGTCCGCGCTCGGCGGCCAATCCTCGTCCACCGCGGGCTCGACCCGGTCGCGGCCATTGTTCTTGGCGCGGTACAGCGCCGCATCCGCGGCACTCACCACGTCATCGGACTGCGCCCCGATGCCGCCGGAGGCGACGCCGATGCTGGCCGTGACGTTCAGCGCCTGGCCTTCCGCCACCATCGGCACATTGGCGATCGCGGCCCGAAGCCGCTCCGCCACCAGCATCCCGTCCTCGGTCGTGGCGCCCGACATGACGATGAGGAACTCCTCCCCGCCATAGCGCGCGATGACGTCGGCGGCGCGGAGGTGCCCGCGCACGCGCTCCGCCACCTCCCGCAGCACCACGTCGCCGGCGGCGTGGCCGTAGGTGTCGTTCACCGACTTGAAGCGGTCCACGTCGATCAGCAGGCAGGCCGCGCCGGAATTGCGCAGCACGCCTTCCAGGTGGCGGCGGACATAGCGGCGGTTGCGCAGCCCCGTCAGCGGGTCCGTCACCGCCATCTCCAGGCTGCGGTCGAGGTCCGCCCGCAGCCTCTCCTGGTAGCGCTTGCGCCGGATCTGGTTGCGCACCCGCGCCCGCAATTCGTTGGGGTCCACCGGCCGCAGCACATGGTCATTGGCGCCGAGGTCGAAGCCCCGCAGCACCAGCCCCTTCTGCCCGCTATCCGCCACCAGCAGCACCGGCAGGTCGCGCGTCGCCGCCTGGGCGCGCAGCCGCGACGCCAGGCGCAGCGCATCGCCGCCATCCAGCGAGAGGCTCAGCAGCACCACGTCATGTTGGCCATCCATCAGGATGTCCCAGGATTCGGCGCTGTCCGCGCAATGGCCGACATCGATGCCATCCGCGGCCAGCACCCGGGTCAGCGCATCGGCCTCATCGAAATCCTCGTTGACGATCAGCGCACGCGCCCCCGCCACATTCGGCGATGGCCCCGGCGGCGGCTCGAACCCCAAATCGCGCGCCGTCTCCGCCCGCAGGCGCCAGGCATCCAGCACCTGCTTCATGCGGAGCAGCGCGCGCAGCCGGGCGAACAGCGTCGCATCGTCCACGGGCTTGGAGAGGAAGTCGTCCGCGCCCGCTTCCAGCCCCCGCACGCGCTCCACCGGATCCGTCAGCGCCGTGATCATCACCACGGGGATATGCGCCGTCCCCGGCTGCGCCTTCAGCCGCCGGCAGACCTCATAGCCGTCCATCCCCGGCATCATGACGTCGAGCAGCACGACGTCGGGCATCCAGCGCTGCACCGTCGCCAGCGCCTCCGGCCCGGAGGAAGCCAGCTGCACCTCGTAATACTCGTTGAGGAGCTTGGCCTCGAGCAGGCGGAGATTCGCCGCGATGTCGTCGACGACCAGGATGCGCGCGGTCATGCGCCCGCCATCCCCGACTGGCGGCGCGTGACGAATCGGCGTAGAGGGGCGGCGTTACCCGCAATGCACATCGTCATAAATCTGTCAAGGAGAAAATCATGGCAGACACCACGACCGGCGGCCGCGCCCATACCGAGGTCGCCAACGCCACCCTCTTCTTCAAGCGATGGCTCGCGAATCCGCTGCAGATGGGCTCCATCATCCCCTCCTCCCCTTCCCTTTGCGGGAAGATCGCGGCCCTGGTGCGGCGCGCGGAAGACGAGGTCGTGGTGGAGCTCGGCGCCGGCACCGGCGTGATCAGCCGCGCGCTGCTCGCCGCCGGCGTGCCCGCGGAGAAGCTGGTGGTGGTGGAGATCGTGCCCGACATGGCACACCATCTACGACGGGTGCTGCCCGGCGTCACGGTCATCCAGGGCGATGCCTTCGAACTGGCCGACGCCCTACCGGCACGGCTGCACGGCAAGGTGGGCACCGCCATCTGCGGCATCCCCCTCGTGCTCCTGCCCATCGAGCAGCAGCGCCGCTTCGTCGCGGCGGTCGAGGCCGTGGCCCCGGGCAAGGGCTTCCTGCTGTACACCTACTGCATCACCTCGCCGCTGCCATGGCGCGACCTGGGCCTGGACGCGAAGCGGAAGGCCTGGACCCCCCTCAACTTCCCGCCGGCCAGCGTCTGGCACTACCAGCCTGCCCGCTAGCACGCCGTCCCGCAACGCCCGACGGACGGAATTAACCCAGCCGCCACCTTGCCTTGCGCAGCGACCCGGCCTGCTCAACCACTGGCAAGGGCGGCGTCCGTCCCGTCCGCCCGCCGCATCCGCGCCACCAGCCGCGGATGCGGGCCGCGGCGCACCGTCACCGCCTCATCCAGCCCGCGGATGCCAAGCGCCCGGCGCACCGAATCCACATCCGGGTGCTCGGCCTCCAGCGCGACCAGCCGGCAGCCCGAATCCGGCAGGCGCGGCGCGGCCCCCTGCCCGTCATCCCACTGGATCAGGCTCGGCACGAGGTTGCGCATGTCCTGCGTCTGCGGCGGCATCGCCATCCGCCAGGACAGGGTGCCCCGCTTCCAGGGCCTGACCTTCCCGGCCACGGCCGGGCCCAGCCGCGCGGCCACGGCCTCCAGCGCCGGGGTGCGGGCGACCCAGCCGATCAGATGCGGCCCCGCCTCCAGCATCAATGTCACGGAAGGATCATCAAGGTCGAAGGGCCGCCCCTGCGCCGGCGCCGGCTGGTCGGGATCGGCCGCGATGACCTCCAGGTAGCAATCGGGGCCAAGGCCCATGACCAGATTGTGGGTCCCGATCCCCTCATGCTTCCCGCCGGGCTGCGGCCGCGCGCCGAGATGCGCTTCCACCCAGGCCGCCCCCTCCTCCAGCGTCCGTGCCCCGATGACGATGTGGTCGATCTCAGCCATGGTCAGCCCGCCTTGAACTGGGTGTTGCCGAAGAGCACTTCGCGCTCCTTCTCCGTGATGGCGCCGGTGCGCTGGTTCGCGGCCAGCACCTCCACGCCCCGCATCACCGCGGGCCGCGCGGCGATCGCATCGTGCCAGCGCTTCACGGCGGGGAATTCCGCCAGGTCGATGTTCCGGCGCGCGGGATTGCGCACCCAGGGGAAGGTCGCGATGTCGGCGATGGAATACGCGTCGCCCGCCAGGTACTCGGCCTCCGACAGCCGCTTCTCCAGCACCCGGTGCAGGCGCCCGACCTCCTTCGCGTAGCGTTCCTTCGCATAGGGGATCTGTTCCGGCGCATAGGCGTGGAAATGGCCGTACTGCCCGAACATCGGGCCGACGCCGCCCATCTGGAACATCAGCCATTGCAGGCAGGCGTAGCGCCCCGCCGGATCGGACGGCACCAGGCGCCCGGTCTTCTCCGCGAGGTAGAGCAGGATGGCGCCCGACTCGAACAGGGTGATGCGCTGCCCGCCCGGCCCCTCGGGATCGACGATGGCGGGGATGCGGTGGTTGGGCGTGATGGCCAGGAATTCGGGCCGGAACTGCTCCCCCGCGCCGATGTTCACCGGCACCACGGTATAGGGCAGGCCCAGCTCCTCCAGCGCGATATGCACCTTGTGGCCATTCGGCGTCGGCCAGGTCCAGACCTCGATCGCCATGCGCGCCTCCTCATCCCGTTGCGCGGACGTTGATCCGCCGCCGCCGCGCTTGCAAGCCACGCACGGCAGCCCTCCCGCTGGGTCAAGGTCGCCATGCCCCCGCGATGCTGCGCTGCGTCACGCCTGCCGCTATAAGCCCGATACCGACCCGCGAGGCCCCCTTGCCCGACCATGACCTGCCGCCCGCCATCCGCGCCCTCGATGACCGCGCCTGGCTGGATCTGCTGCTGAAGAGCCTGGTGTCGCGCGACGTCGCCGGCGCGACCTTCCCCGCCTTCCCGGATGCGGAGACGCAGCGCCGCTTCGTCGGCGCCGACGGGCCCTCCACCCTGCATGAGGCCTTCGCCTTCTACGCCCTGCTGAAGGACCGCGCGGCGTCGCTGGGCCGGCCGTTGCAGCAGGGCAGCGCCTTCCTCGATTTCGGCTGCGGCTGGGGGCGCTTCCTCCGCTTCTTCTGGAAGGATGTCGGCGCCGCCGCGCTGCATGGCTGCGATGTCTGGCCGCAGGCGATCGAGCTCTGCCGCGAGCTCGGCGTGCCGGGCAACCTCGACCGCCTCTACCATTGGGGCCGCCTGCCCTATGCCGACGCCTCCATGGACGTCGTCATGTCCTACTCCGTCTTCACCCATCTGCCGGAGAAGCCGCACCGCCATTGGGTGGCGGAGATCGCGCGCGTGCTCCGCCCCGGCGGCCTCTTCGCGCTGACCCTGGAGCCGCGCCGATTCCTCGACTTCATCGAGGCCCTGCCCGAAGGCGCCACGGGGTGGGAGGGCGATCTGCGCCGCCACCACGCCTCCATCCCCCGGCTGCGCGCGCAATTCGATGCCGGCGAGATCGCCTTCCTGCCGAGCGGCGGCGAGGGCGATTTCGGCAGCGCCGTCTATGGCGACGCCGCCGTCCCCCTCTCCTTCATCGAAGGCCAGTGGTCGGAATGGTTCACCATCCGCGACTACGTCGACGACCCCGCCCGCTTCTTCCAGGCCGTGCTGGTGGTGCAGCGCAAGTAACACAACCTCCCCCCTCCCCCGCGCTTGCGGGGGAGGGTCGGGGTGGGGGTCGCCGTAGCCGTGCGAGCTAAGCCCCGCCCCTCACGCATTCCCGCCGAGATACTCCATCGCCACCTGCACGCCGCCCGCCTTGTGCGGGATGCCGGCGGCGCGCAGCCCCATCTCCACCCCCGCCAGCGCGCCGACCAGCTGCAATTCGCTGATGTCGCCGAGATGGCCGATGCGGAACACCTTGTCGTTCAGCTGCCCGAGCCCGTTGCCGAGCGACATGTTGAACTTTTCCAGGATGGTCGCCCGCAGCGCATTGGCGCTGTGGCCTTCGGGCAGCCGCACCGCGGTCAGCACACTCGAGAAATGCCGGGGGTCCTGGCACTGCGTCTCGAACCCCCAATGCCGCACGCAGCGCCGCGTCGCCTCCGCCACCTGGTCGTGGCGCGCGAAGACGTTCTGCAGCCCTTCCTCCAGCAGCATGTCGAGCGCGGTGTCGAGCGCGTAGAGCATGTTGGTGGCCGGCGTGTAGGGGAAGTAGCCGGTCGCATTCGCCGCCAGCATCGGCTTCCAGTCCCAGAAGCTGCGCGTCAGCTTCGCCGTCTCGCTGGCCTTGATCGCCTTGGCGCTGATCGCGTTGAAGGACAGCCCCGGCGGCAGCATCAGCCCCTTCTGCGACCCGGAGACGGTGACATCCACGCCCCATTCGTCATGCCGGTAGTCCATCGACCCCAGCGAGCTGATCGTATCCACCAGCAGCAGCGCGGGATGGCCGGCATCGTCGATGGCCTTCCGCACCTCATCGATGCGGGAGGTGCAGCCCGTGCTCGTCTCGTTGTGCACGACGCAGACGGCCTTGATGGCGTGGCCCTTGTCGGCCGCGAGCCGCTCCGCGATCTGCTCCACATCCGCGCCGCGGCGCCAGTCAGTCTTGATGAAGTCGGCCTGGATGGACAGCCGCTCCGCCATCTCGTTCCAGAGATGCGCGAACCACCCGGTCTCGCACATCAGCACGCGATCGCCGGGGGAGAGGGTGTTGACCAGCGCCGCTTCCCAGGCGCCGGTGCCCGACGCCGGGTAGATCACCACCGGCCCCTCGGTCTGGAACACCTTCCGCACCTTGGCCAGCAGCTGCTTGCCCATGGCGCCGAAATCCGGCCCGCGATGGTCCATGGTCGGGTTGTCCATCGCCCGCAGCACGCGGTCCGGCACGTTGGACGGGCCGGGGATGTGCAGGAAATGCCGGCGTGAATCGGGCTTGGACTGGAAATAGGCCATGGGGCGATCCCTCTCTTCTGCCCCTTCCCTACCGCCCTTCCATGCCGCCCGCCAATGAGTAACCCTTGTCGGATTGATGAGCATTATAGATCGGATTTTCCGGGAGGGTCGCGCTACACCCTGCCGGAAAGAGGGACCGCCACCGCATGAACGCCATCACCAGCCGCCAGGACAGCACGCTCGCCGCCCGCCTGCGCCGCCATGTCGAGGGCGAGGTCCTGTTCTCCGCCGGCGATCGCGGCCGCTATGCGACGGATGCCTCCATCTACCAGATGCAGCCGGTCGGCGTGCTGGTGCCCCGGACCATCGAGGACGTCGCCGCCGCCATGGCGATCTGCCGGGAGGAAGGCGTGCCCGTCCTGCCCCGCGGCGGCGGCACCAGCCAGTGCGGGCAGACGGTGAACCACGCGCTGGTGATCGACTGCACCAGGCATCTGCGCAACGTGCTGTCGGTGGAGGGCGATACCGCCCGCGTCCAGCCCGGGATCACCCTGGGCGCCCTGAACGATGCGCTGAAGAACCGGGGGAAATTCTATCCGGTCGATCCCTCCACCTGGGCGCGCTGCACCATCGGCGGCATGGCGGCCAATAATTCCTGCGGGTCGAAGTCCATCCGCTACGGCCTGATGGCCGACAATGTCCGCGCCATCGACGCCATCCTGGCGGACGGCACGCGCTTCACCTTCGGCGACATCCCCGACAATCTCGGCCCCGATCTCCCCGGCAGCATCGGCGACCTGATCGCGAAGCTCCGCGCGATCGGCGCGCGGGAGGCCGAGGAGATCGCCGCCCGCTTCCCCGAACAGCTCCGCCGCGTCGGCGGCTACAACCTCGATGCGCTGACGCCCGATGCCCGCGCGAATGGGCGCGGTTCGCTCGCCCGCCTGCTGGTCGGCAGCGAGGGCACGCTCGCCTTCTCCGCGGCGCTCGACCTGCGCCTCTGGCCCATCAAGCCGCGCAAGGTGCTGGGCATCTGCCAGTTCCCCAGCTTCCGCCGCGCCATGGAGGCGTCGAAGCACCTGGTGACGCTCGATCCGGAGGCGGTGGAACTGGTCGATCGCACCATGATCGACCTCGGCCGCTCCATCCCGATCTATCGCGACACCATCGACCGCATCCTGATCGGGGAGCCCGACAGCCTGCTGATCGTCGAGTTCCACGGCCATGACGATGCGAGCCTGCTGCAGGGCCTCGACCGTCTGGAGGAGATGATGGGCGACCTCGGCCTGCCCGGCCAGGTCGTGCGCGTCACCGATGCCGGCTTCCAGGCCAAGGTCGCGGAGGTGCGGGAGGCCGGCCTCAACATCATGATGTCCATGAAGGGCGACGGGAAGCCGGTCTCCTTCATCGAGGATTGCGCCGTCGGCCTCGACGACCTCGCCGACTACACCGAACGCCTGAACGACGTCTTCGAGAAATACGGCACCAAGGGCACCTGGTACGCGCATGCTTCCGTCGGCTGCCTGCATGTCCGCCCCGTGCTGAACATGAAGTCGGGCGAGGACGTCACGAAGATGCGCGCCATCGCCGAGGAATGCTTCGCGCTGGTCCGGGAATACAAGGGCAGCCATTCCGGCGAGCATGGCGACGGCATCGTCCGCTCCGAATTCAACGAACCCATGTTCGGCCCCCGCATCGCCCGCGCCTTCGAGGCGGTGAAGGACGCCTTCGACCCCGCGACGCCGGCGCTGCCGCATGGCCTGCTGAACCCCAACCGCATCGTCCATCCGCCGCGCATGGATGACCGCTCGCTGCTCCGCTACCACGAAGGCTACGCGCCGGCTCCCATCACCCCCGCGCTCGATTGGTCCGCCTGGCCCGGTCCGCAGGGCGGCCTGCTGGGCGCGGTGGAGATGTGCAACAACAACGGCACCTGCCGGAAATTCGATGCGGGCACCATGTGCCCGTCCTACCGCGCGACGCGGGAGGAGAAGCACCTGACGCGCGGCCGCGCCAACACGCTGCGCTTGGCGCTGACCGGCCAATTGCCCGGCGGCCTCGCCTCCGACGACGTGGCGGAAGCCATGGAACTCTGCGTGGGCTGCAAGGGCTGCAAGCGCGAATGCCCCACCGGCGTGGACATGGCGAAGATGAAGATCGAGGCCGCCGCCGCGCGCAACGCGCAGCACGGCCCGCGGCTGCTCGATCGCCTCATCGGCTCCATGCCCCGCTGGGCGCCCTTCGCCGCGATGGTGCCGGTCCTCGCCAATGCGCGGGACCTCATCCCCGGCGGCAAGCGCCTGTCGGAGGCGATGCTGGGCCTCGCCGCCGGGCGCAGCCTGCCCCGCTTCCGGCTCGACGCCTTCCATGACTGGGAATGCCGCTCGCCGGATGGCCGCCCGGGCGAGGTGATCCTCCTCCCCGACCTCTTCAACCGCTATTTCGAACCGGAGAACCTCCGCGCCGCGCTCCGCGTGCTGCGCGCCGCTGGCGCCGACCCCGCCGTGGCCCGCCCGCCGCGCGGGATGCGTCCCCTCGATGATGGCCGCACCTGGCTCGCCGCCGGCATGGTGGACCAGGTCCGCGCCGAGGCCCGCCGGACGGTCGAGGCGCTGTCCCCCTTCGACAGCCCCGTGCTCGGCCTTGAACCCTCCTGCCTGCTGACCTTGCGCGACGAGTTCCTGGCGCTGCTGCCGGGCGAGGCGACGGAAAAGCTGGCGGCGCGCGCCATGCTCGTCTCCGAATGGCTGGCGCGGACGAAAGCCCCGCTGCGCCTCAAGCCCATCGGGGCGGAGGCGCATATCCACGGCCATTGCCACCAGAAGGCCTTCGATGCCTTCACCCCCGCCGTCGCCATGCTGGCTTCCATCCCCGGCCTGAAGGTAACGCCCATCACGTCCAGCTGCTGCGGCATGGCCGGCGCCTTCGGCTATGAAGCCTCGAAGCTCCCCGCCTCCAAGGCCATGGCCGAACTCTCCCTGCTGCCTCATATCCGCAAGACCAGCGCGCAGGCCTTCATCGTCGCCGACGGCACCTCCTGCCGCCACCAGATCGGCGACCTCGCGGGGCGGCACGCGCTGCACTCCATCCGCCTGCTCGACAAGGCCCTCGCATGAGCCCCGACATCGACCGCCTGCTCGCCTTCTGGTTCAGCGAGGGCCCCGATACCTGGCGCCAGGCCTGGTTCGTGAAGGACGAAGCCTTCGACACGACCTGCCGCGACGGCTTCGGCCCGCTGGTCGTCCCGGCCCGCGACGGCGCGCTGGACGCATGGGCGGAGACGCCACAGGGCGCCCTCGCGCTTCTCCTCCTGCTCGACCAGTTCCCGCGCAACCTCTTCCGCGGCAGCGCGGAGGCCTTTGCTTCCGACCCACACGCCCGCGCCATCGCACGCCGCGTCGTGCTCGACCGCAAGCTGGACCTGGCCCTCACACCGCTGCAGCGCGTCTTCCTCTACCTGCCCTTCGAACATGGGGAGGCGATGGCCGACCAGGACCTGTCGGTCGCGCTGTTCGAGGGCCTGCGTGACACGCCGGCGCTGGCCGCGCCCGGCAGCGTCATCACCTATGCCTGGGCGCATCGCGCCGTCATCCAGCGCTTCGGCCGCTTCCCCCACCGCAACGCCGCGCTCGGGCGCGACAGCACGCCGGAGGAGGCAGCCTGGCTCGCCGCCGGAGGCGGGTTCTAAAGCACTATCCGATCAAGATTAATCAGCTTGATCGGATTTCGTGCTTTAGAAACAATAACTTCTAGAGCACGAGATCCGTCCAACTGGACGGATCGTGCTCTAGGCCGCCCGGAGTTCCCCCAGAAACCGGTCCACATTGCCGCGCATCGTGCCGGCCTGCGCCGCCAGGCCGCGCGACGCGTCCTTGATGCCGCTGGCCACGCGCCCCGTATCCTCCGCCGCGCTGCCCACGGCGCCGATGCTGGCGCTGACTTCCTGCGTGCCGACCGACGCACCCTGCACCGCGCGGGCGATCTCGGTCGTCGTATGCCCCTGCTGCTCCACCGCCGCCGCGATGGCGGTCGCCGTCTCGTTCAGCTGGGTGATGGTGCCGGCCACCGCCTCGATCGCCTGCGCCACGGACGACGTCGCGGCCTGCACGGCGCCGATGCGCGTCGTGATCTCCTCCGTCGCCTTGGCGGTCTGCGCCGCCAGCGTCTTCACCTCGGACGCCACGACCGCGAAGCCCTTGCCGGCCTCGCCGGCCCGCGCCGCCTCGATGGTCGCGTTCAGCGCCAGCAGGTTCGTCTGCCCAGCGATGTCGCTGATCAGCCGCACCACGTCGCCGATCCGCTGCACGTCGCCGACCAGGCTGTTCACCACCTGCGTCGCATCCTGCGCCTGGCCCGTGGCCTTCGCCGTCCCGGCCGCCGACCGCGCGATCTGCTGCCCGATCTCCCGGATGGAGACGCTCATCTCCTCCGCCGCCGCCGCCACGCTCTCGACATTGGTGGCCGCGCTGGCCGAGGCGCCGCCGACGCTGACCGCGCGCCGGCGCGTCTCCTCCGCCGCCTCGCCGAGGCTGCCCGCATCCGCCTGGAAGCGGTCCGCCGCCTGCGTCACATCGGCCACCGCGGCCAGGATCTCCGCCTCGAACCGCCGCGCGAGGTCGGCCGTCGTCTTCCGCTGGCGCTCCTCCGCCGATCGCGCCTCATGGATATCGACCAGGCTGCCGCAGGCCCGGCGCGGCTTGCGGTTGGCGTCCAGGATCACGCCGCCCGTCGCCCGGAACCAGCGATAGGACCCGTCCTTCACCTTCAGCCGGTAGGTCACGTCGTAGCGGTCGCCCGTCGTCAGCGCCTTGCCGAAGGCGGCGAAGGTCGGCGCCGCGTCATCGGGGTGCAGCCGGTCCGACCAGGACTGCACGACGTTCGGGAATTCCGCCTCGCTCGAGAAGCCGACCAGCCGGCGGAATTCCGCGGACCAGGTCCAGCGCGCCTTGGGATGCATCGCATCCCCCTCATGCAGGATCGCGTCCCAGAGCCCCACGCCCGAATGGCTGGACAGAACCTCCAGCCATTCCGAACGCTCCCGCATCGCATGGTCGCCGCGACCGAAGATGCCGAACATGACGATTCCTTCCCTGCAAGCCGCCTTGAGCGCCCCCTTTCCCTGACACGAAATCGTGAACCATCCCTTTCGCCGTCAGGTCAGGCGGGCTTTCGCGACGATGCCCGCAGCGCCGCCAGCAGGGTGATCGCCAGCGCGCAGGCCAGCGACAGCACCATCATCTCCCCGCCATCCTCCACCACGCCGAAGAGGCGATCGAAGGCGCGCCTCTGCCCGGCGACGGCGGCGTGCACCAGATCGACCAGCACCGCGAAGCCGCCAAGCGCCACCAGCAGGCCGAGGAAGGGCAGGCCCAGCCGCCGGTGCCGCGCCGTGCTGCGCCTGAACCCCACCCCGAGCGCCAGCAGGATGACCAGCCCTGCCGCCAGGAAGAAGCTCAGCTCCCCGACCGGCACCGCCGCACCCGGGCCGAGCGGCAGCAAGGGCGCCACCATGCCGCCCCAGCGCTCATGCAGCGCCAGGGCATTATCCGCCAGCGCCAGCGCGAAGGCGGCGGCCAGGGCGGTGTAGATGGGCTCCCCCACCCGGCGCGCCGCCAGCCCCAGCGCCACCACGCAGGCCAGCGCCTTCACCCCCTCGTAGATCTCGGAAGGGCCGCCCTCGCTCTCGATGCTGAACCGCGCCTCGCCGGGCCCGATGCGTCCCTGCCATTCCGCCAGCACCTGGCCCGCATGGGCCGCCAGGAACCCGACATCGACCAGGATCAGCACCCCGGCCAGGCCCAGCATCAGGCGCGATCGCAGCAGCCCGTGCAGTTCCGCCGCCGCCGCCGGGCCGCGGGCTGTGCCGATCATCATCACTCTGTCTCTCCGTTGTCGTCGCAACGCAACGGAGATGTCATTGTATACGAATGATCGCGCCTTCTTGCGTCAGCCGCCCGCGATCGCCGCCGCCACGGCGGGTCCGAGCCCCTGGAACTCCGCCGCCCGCGGGCTTTTCGGCCGCCAGGCCAGCGCGAGAACGCGCCCGGGTGCAGCACCGTCCAGCCGCCGCACCTCCACCGGCGCGCCGGCCAGCACGCCGCCATCCAGCGCCAGCCTGGGCAGGAGCGTGACGCCGAGACCCCCCGCCACCATCTGCACCAGCGTGTGCAGGCTGGTCGCCGCGAAGCCTTCCTCGCCGGCCGGCATGATGCCCCGCGGCAGCCCGCAGGCGGCCTGCGCATGCTCCCGCAGGCAATGGCCGTCCTCCAGCAGCAGCATCCGCTCGCTGGCCAGCGCCTCCACCGGCACGGAATCGCGCTCCGCCAGCCGATGCCCGGCCGGCAGCGCCACGCTGAAGGGGTCCTCCCCCAGCGGCAGCGTCTCCAACCCGCCCGATGCCGGCAGCGCCAGCAGCAGCAGGTCGAGTCGCCCCGCCTCCAGCCCCTGCACCAGCCGCTCCGTCAGATCCTCCCGCAGCCACAGCCGCAGCCGCGGATAGGCGCGCCGCAGCGCCGGCATCAGCCGCGGCAGCAGGAAGGGCCCGATGGTCGGGATCACGCCCAGTCGCAGCGGCCCCGTCAGCGGGTCCCGTGCTGCCGCCGCCGTCTCCGCCACCGCTTCCAGCGCCGCCAGGGCCGAGCGCGCCCGCGCCACCACCTCCCGCCCCAGCGGCGTGAAGACCGGGCGCTTGGACGCCGCGCCCCGTTCCAGCAGTTGCGCCGCCATTTGCCTTTCCAGCGCGATCAGCCCGGCCGACAGCGTGGATTGCGTCACCGCGCAGGCCGTCGCCGCGCGCCCGAAATGCCCATGGTCGGCCAGGGCGACGAGGTAGCGGAGCTGCTGCGGGCTGGGGAGGATCATCGGTCCTTCCAATCGTGGAAGCGGCCCACCATCGGCCGGATGATCGGCTGCGTCGATGGAAGGCGAGAAAACAATTCATTGGAGACGTGTGAGCAGGTGCAGCATATCGCAGTGCAGCGAGACGCGCGACCGGGCCCCGCCCGTGACGCGCGCCGCGCACAAACCGCAGACAGGAGCTCCCCCTCATGCTGACCGTTGGCGACAAGTTCCCCGCCTTCAAGCTCACCGCCGTCAAGGCGGGCAAGGAAGGCCTGGGCGGCCCCGGCAAGTCCTTCACCGAGATCACCGAGAGCACCGACGCGGGCAAGTGGAAGATCGTCTTCTTCTGGCCGAAGGACTTCACCTTCATCTGCCCGACCGAGATCGCGGCCTTCGGCAAGCTGGCCGGCGAGTTCTCCGACCGTGACGCGGTGGTCTACGGCGTGTCCACGGACAGCGAGTTCGTGCACCTGAACTGGCGCGTCTACAACGAGGACATCAAGAACCTCGAGATCCCGATGCTCGCCGACGTGAAGCGCGAGCTCTCCCTGGCGCTCGGCATCCTCGACAAGGACGCCGGCGTGCCGCTGCGCGCGACCTTCATCGTCGATCCGGACGGCACCATCCAGTGGGCCTCCGTCAACGGCCTGAATGTCGGCCGCAACCCGCAGGAAGTGCTCCGCGTGCTCGACGCGCTGCAGACCGACGAGCTCTGCCCCTGCAACTGGGAGAAGGGCAAGGAAGCCCTGAACCCGCAGCAGCTGTTCGAGAAGGCGGCCTGAAGAGTTCGCTTTCGCGCGGCGCGGTAGCCGCGACTCCAACCCTACCGCTCCGCGCGAACGGGGGGCATCCAGCCCCCCGTAAACCCCCCGCTCCCGCGCTGACCGCGCGGGAGGAGGACGCTCTTTTTCCAGCCAGAGGTCCCTCCCCATGTCCCTCGAAGCCATCCGCAACCGCCTGCCCGACTACGCCAAGGACCTGAAGCTCAACCTCGGCAGCCTCTCCACGGAGCCGGCGCTGACGCAGCAGCAGCGCGCCGGCACCTTCGTCGCCTCCGCCATCGCCAGCCGCAACGCGGAGCTGACCGCCGCGATGGTCGCCGAATTCGGCGCGCAGCTGACGCCGGAAGCGCTGACCGCCGCCAAGGCCGCGGCCGCGATCATGGGCATGAACAACGTCTACTACCGCTTCACCCACCTGGTCGGCGGCGACTACGCCTCCATGCCCGCCAAGCTGCGCATGAACGTCATGGCCAAGCCCGGCGTCGAGAAGGTGGATTTCGAACTCTGGTCGCTCGCCGTCTCCGCCATCAATGGCTGCGGCATGTGCATGGAAAGCCATGAGAAGGTCGTCCTGCATGGCGGCCTCGGCAAGGAAGCCGTCCAGGCCGCCGTGCGCATCGCCTCCGTCGTCCACGCCGTCGCCGGCGTGCTGGACGCGGAGGACGCGCTGGCCAGCACGCTCCGCGCCGCCGCCTGACCCTGGAAGCCCTCTCCCCATCGGGGAGAGGGCGCCATCGGCCCCGCGCCGACACCCTTCCTCAACCTGTCGCGGCCTACCCTCGCCGCATGGCCGCAGCACAGCAACGCTCACTCGGTGACCGCGAGCGATTCGTCGCCTTCGCCTTCGCCGCGGCAGACCTGCTGGTCGAGGTCGGGGCCGATGGCCGCATCACCTTCGCCGCCGGCGCCTTCCGCGCCCGCCTCAACCGCACCCCGGAAAGCCTGATCGGCCGCGACGCCGCCGATGTGCTGGCGCCGGAGGATCGCGGCCCCTTCCAGACCGCCCTCGCCCTGCTGCCGCCGCATGGGCGGCTCGGCCCCACCGCCTTCCGCCTGGCCGATCCCGGCCGCACCGTCTTCTCCGTCTCCGGCCTGCAGCTCGCCAGCGCCGATGCCGGGCAGCGCCTCTGCCTCGCCTTCGCTCCCATGCCCGCGCCGCCGGAACTCCGCGCCAGCGACAGCCAGGTCCTGCTGCGGGAAGCGACCCAGCAGCTCCGCGCCGGCGGCCCGGTGAAGCTCGGCCTCGTGGAGGTGAAGGGCGTGGCGGGGACGGAAGCCGAGCAGCGCATCGACCAGTTGCTCGGCCAGCCCGTCGGCGGCGCCATCGCCGCGCGCCTCGCCCCCGGCCGCTACGGCGTCGTGCCGGATGAGGGCGGCGCCCTGCCCGACCTCTGCGACGTCGCCAAGCAGCTTGAATCCCTGCTGGGGCCGGAGAAGGACCGGGTAGCCATCGTCGCCACGCCGATCGACCTGGCGACGGCTGGCCTGACCCCCGCCCAGGCCGCCCGCGCGCTCCGCCATGGCCTGGCCGCCTTTGCCCGCTTCGGCGCCGATGGGCTGCGGGATGCCGGATTCGCCGATGGCCTCGGCGGCGTCGTCGCCCGCGTCACCTCCCGCGCCGCCGCGCTGCGCCGCACCGTCGCCGAACGCCGCTTCCGGCTCGACTTCCAGCCCATCGTGGACCTGGAAACCCGCCAGCTGCACCACCACGAGGCGCTGATGCGCCTCGAGCACGGCGTGCTCGAACCCGGCGAGGGCCCGCAGGATTTCATCGCGCTGGCCGAGACCATCGGCCTGACGGAGGATCTCGACCTCGCCGTCGCCTCCATGGCCATCGCCGCCGCCAATGCGGTGCCGGAGGGCCAGCACCTCGCCTTCAACATCTCGGGCCTCTCCACCCAGTCCCGCAGCTTCCGCACCCGCCTGCTGGCGCTGCTGGACCGCGACCCGAGGGGCGCGCGGCGCGTGATGGTGGAACTGACCGAAAGCGCCGAGATCGAGGATGAGGATGCCGCCGCCGCCACGCTCCGCGCGCTGCGGGCCCGCGGCGTGCCCGTCTGCATCGATGATTTCGGCGCCGGCGCCGCCGCCTTCCGCTACCTGAAATCCTTCCCGACCGACTATGTGAAGGTGGATGGCACCTTCGTGCAGGCCGCGCTGACCAGCGAACGCGACCGCAGCTTCGTCGCCGCCATGGTGGACCTCTCGCTGGCCGTCGGCGCCAAGGTGGTGGCGGAGCGCATCGAGACGGAGGAGGAGGCCGAGGTGATGCGCAGCCTCGGCGTGCATTACGGCCAGGGCTGGCTGTTCGGCAGGCCCGGCCCGCTGTAGCAGGCGCCATGCGCCGCGCTTTGCTTCTTCTGCTCCTGCTGCCGGCCGTCGCCCAGGCGGAAGAGCCGCGACTGGCCCTGCCGGTGACGCCCGCCTGCATCTCCTCCCCCTTCGGCCCGCGGAACCTGCCGAATCCCCGCGCCTCCGGCGACCACAGGGGGATCGACATCCCCGCCCCGGCGGGCGCCTGGGTCCGCGCCGCCGCCGCCGGCACCGTCACCAGCATCCGCCGCACCCGCGCCGGCACGGGGCTGGAGGTGGAGCTGCGCCACGCCGATGGGCTGGTGACCCGCTACGCCCATCTCGGCACCGTCGCCCCCGCCCTCGCCAATGGCCGCCGCCGCCTGGCGGAGGGCGAGGCCCTGGGCCGCATCGGCCGCACCGGCATCACGACGGGGACGCATCTGCATCTGGAAGTGCTGCGGGAGGGGCGGCACCTGGACCCCGCGCCCTTCTTCGCGATCGAGGCCTGCCGGTGAGGCGATAGCCCCCGGGGCTTGCCTTGCACCACGCGCGGAATGTCTGATGGCCGCGACGGCGCCACCGGAGCACAGCCGATGAACATCGCCAGGGACGCTTACGAAGAACTGTGCCGCGTCCGCGATGCACTCTATTCCGCCCCAGAGGACGGGCCGGAACGGTCAGAGCTTCACATGGACTACCTCCGTGCTCGCTTACGGCTATTCAAGCGAGCCGAACCCATGTTCCCCGCCCTTGAACGTATCCCCGCCATGAATCGACGCTTCTTCGTCATGGGTCCGGTCTGGGACTGGCTTGAAGGGGCGCCTGGCGAGGATCTCGATCGGATTCACGGGAGCTATGGCCGCGGCTGGGACGCATGTCGCCACCGGCCTCCCCTCCGCCTTGTGCCCAGCCGTGGCCTCCGACTGAACGACGGTCGCCCGCCGACCCTACTGGCCGTTGTCGGGCTTGATGGCGCCCACATCCTGCCGCGGCCGCTGCTGGATGTCTGGCAAAGCTTCGATCCCGCCGCGCTCGACATCCTGCCGGTCCACGTCGAAGGTCTTCGCGACCAGTCCGAGCCGGAGGGCTACTTCTGCGTCGACATCATTCGCTGCCTGCCGGCCTTCGACCTTGCGGCCATGGATGTCTTCGCCTTTCGCCCGCCGAAGCCTCTTTCCGACACCGTCGAGTACTTTCCCCACCCCAGGGTCTTCGCGCTGCGCGACGATTTGCCGGCTGAGGGCGTCCATCTGTTCCGGGACCTGAACTGGCGCGGGACCTACTTCGTCTCCGCCGAACTCCGCCAGGCCTGTCTGGATGCCGGCTTCACCGACCTGCCGCTGCGCCCGCCGCAAACGCCGGAGTAGTCCTGACCACCCGCCGATTCCGCTGGCGCCCGGCTATCTGTTTTTGTTATGTTCCGGAAATCACGCACCCCTATTGCGTCCGCCGCCCGCCCCTGAGCCCCGAACGCCCGCCGGAGGCACCGCGAAAACGGTGCTAAACGCGCATAAACGGCATAATCGGCTTAAACGGGTTAGCGACTAAAAAGCCACACTCACCCGCCATACCCCGCCTGCCGCGGCAGCCACAGCGCGATCTCCGGGAAGGCGATCAGCATCGCGGTCCCGAAGGCCAGCATCAGCATGTAGGGGTAGATGCTGCGGTTCACCTCCGACAGCGGCGCGCCGGTGATCGCCTTGATCACCACCAGGTTCAGCGCCACGGGCGGGGAGATCAGCGCCATCTCCAGGCTCAAGGTCAGCAGGATGCCGTACCAGACCTTGTCGATGCCGAGCGTGTCCAGCAGCGGCAGGATCGCCGGCATGGTCAGCAGGATGATGGAGAAGCTCTCCAGCACCAGCCCCAGGACGAAGAGCAGCACCATCATCGCGATCAGGAAGCCCGTGCGCCCCAGCCCCAGGTCGGCCACGAGCTTCGTCAGTTCCTGCGGCACCTGCAGCTTGGTCAGCATGAAGCCATAGATCGCGGCCCCCGCGATGATCATCAGCAGCATGGCGGAGGTGCGCGTCGCCTCCTCCACCCCCTGCACCACGTCCCGCCAGGTCAGCGTGCGGTAGATCAGCCCCGCGATCAGCAGCGCATAGAGCGTCCCCGTCCCCGCCGCCTCCGTCGCGGTGAAGACGCCCATGTAGATGCCGCCGAGCACGAAGATCGGCAGGCTGAGCGACCAGCCCGCCCGGGCCAGCGCGTGATGCGCCGCCTCCGGCACCTTCTCATCGGCCGGCACCACGGCCTTGCCTTCCGTGATGAAGCAGTAGCCCGCGAACATCGCCGCCATCAGCAGCCCCGGGATCAGCCCCGCGAGGAACAGCGCGGCGACCGAGGTCTCCGTGACATAGGCGTAGAGCACCATCGGCGCCGAGGGCGGGATGAGGATGCCGAGCGTGCCGCCGCCCGCCACGACGCCGAAGGCGCCCCGGCGGGACATGCCGTATCGCAGCATCTGCGGGATGGCGATCTTGCCGATGGTCAGCGCGGTCGCGACGGAGGATCCGCTGATGGCCGCGAAGATCGTGCAGGCCGCGACGGTCGCGATGCCGACGCCGCCGCGCACCTTGCGCATCAGCGCGAAGGCCGCGGCGTAGAGGTCCTCCACCACCCGCCCGCGCACCATGATATGCGCCATCAGCATGAAGAGCGGGATGGCCACCAGCAGGTAGCCATCGAGCTTGCCGATCACCATCTCGCCCAGCGCCGGCACGCCGCCTTCGAGGGCGATCAGCACGCCGAGCGGCAGCAGGAACAGCGCCGCGAACATCGGCATGCCGAGGTAGAGCAGGCCGATCAGCGCGGCGAGCAGCAGAAGGAAGGTCACGCGTTCACTCCCCGCGCGCCAGCGTGTCGCGCGGCAATTCCTCGTCGCCCGTCGGCAGGTGTTCGGGCGTGCCGCCCAGCGCCAGCACCAGCGTCTGCACCAGCGCCACCAGCAGCAGCAGCCCGGCGCCGATGGGCAGCAGCAGCTGGATCCACCATTCCGGCACGCCCTCGATATCCGTCATCATGCCGACCATCAGGCTGAACTCGATGGCCTCCCACCCGGCCTTCAGCAACACGGCGGCCACGATGGCGACGCTGATGGTGCCGATGAGATGCGCGATGCGCGCGATGCGGGGGCCGAGCTTCGTCACCGCGATGTCGACGCCGATATGCTCGAAGCGCCGCTGCGCCTCCGGCGCCGCCAGCATCACCAGGCCCAGCACCAGCCAGCCCGCCACCTTGTCCACCCAGGGCTGCGGCGCGCCGAAGGCGTAGCGCATCAGCACGGAGTAGCCGACCAGGAACAGGCAGGTCACGGTCGCCACCGACCCGATGGCGACCGCGATCCGGCTGAGCCCCGCGACCAGGCGCTGCAGCGGGATCACGCCGCGCGAATGGCGCGCAGCAGGTCGAGGATGCGCGCACCCCCTTCCGGCGCGATGCGCAGGAAGGCGTCGATCACGGGCTGCTGCATGGCGCCGCGCCAGGTCGCGAGTTCCTGCGGCGTCTGCTCATGGATCGTCATGCCGCGGGCGCGGAGTTCCGTCACCGCCGCCGCCGCCGTCTCCTCCGTCACGCGCAGCTGGTCCTGCTCCGCCTTGCGCGCGGCCGCGTCGATCGCCGCGCGATGCTCCGCGCGAAGCCCGTTGTACCAGCGCGGGTTGACGTAGACATGGCTGATGACGGTGAAGTAGGGCGTCACGGTGCCGAAGCGCTGGATCTCGTAGAAGCGGCGCGACACGGCGGCGGAGAGGTCCGTGAGCCCCGCATCCAGCACGCCGGATTGCAGCGCCTGCGGCACCTCCGGCCCGGGCATGGAGGACGGCGCCGCGCCGACGGCCGTCAGCGCATGATCCGTCAGCGCGTTCAGCCCGCGGATCTTGAGGCCCCGGAAATCCTCCAGGTTCACGATCGGCCGGCGGCCACTGGTGAAGATGCTCTGGCGCGTGGTGTAGAGCCACATGAGGTTCTTCACCGCGCGGCGCTCCAGCGCCGTCTCCAGGAACTTCGCGGCGTCGCTGCCGGCGAAGCGCTGGATGCGCGGGAAATCCGTGAAGAAGTAGGGCACGGTCATCGCGTTCATCTCCGGCAGGGTCGTGCCCCACTGGAAGTTCACGGCGGCCGCCGCCTCGAAGGACCCGCGCGCGACGCCCGGGAAGTTCTCCGCCGCGCGGGCCAGCTGCTCCGCCGGGAAGACCTGCACCTGCACCTGGCCGTTGGACCGCGCGGCGACGTCCTCCGCGAAGCTCGCGATGACGCGGGCATTGTGGTGCGCGGGCGGGAACTGGTGGGACAGCCGCATGGTCACCGCGGCCTGCGCGCGGGCGATGCCCGGCGCGGCGATGCCCCCGGCGGTGATGGCAGCGGATGCAGCGAGCAAATGGCGGCGGCGCATGGCGTTGTTCTCTCCCCGATCTGGCGGGCGAGGTTTGCGGCAGCAATCGCCGCCGGTCAACGTCATGCGAGGAGGGAAAAAGGTGGTGGGCGCTACAGGGATTGAACCTGTGACCCCTACCGTGTCAAGGTAGTGCTCTCCCGCTGAGCTAAGCGCCCCACCGCCGGGAAGGCCCGCTCATTAGCGCCCATCCCGGGGGGAGACAAGCCCCCCCGAAGCGGCACCTCCCGGACGCATGACGACCGACAATCTCCTCTTCCTGCTGGCGCGGCTGCTGATGGGCGGCCTCTGCGGGTTGGCGGCGGTGCTGGCGCTCTGGCGCCTCGCCGCAGCCGCCCGCGCCGGGCGGTCGGAGCCGGTGCTGGGGCTGATGGCGCTGGTGCTCGGGATCGGCGTGGCGGAGGCGATCCAGGATGGCTGGTGGAACGTGGTGCAGGCACCGACGGACCCCATCGGCCTCACCAACTGGCTCTGGATCGGCTTCGACCTGGCGGTGCCGCTGCTGGCGCTGACCGTCGTGCGGGTGATGGCGCAGCGCGATGCGGCACTGGCGCGGCTGGCGGCGCTCTCGGTGACGGACCCGCTGACGGGGCTCGCCAACCGCCGCGGCTTCGAGGCCCGGGCGCATGCCGCCATCGCCACCTGCCGCCGCCAGGGCCAGCCGATCTGCCTGCTCTCCTTCGACCTCGATCGCTTCAAGCGCATCAATGATGGCTGGGGCCACGCCGCCGGCGACGCCGTGCTGGCGGGCGCCGCCCGCGCCATGGCGGGACAGCTTCGCGCGGGCGACGTGCTGGGCCGGCTGGGTGGCGAGGAGTTCTCCGCCCTGCTGCCCGCCACGACCCTGGCCGAGGCCGCGGCCCTCGCGGAACGCCTGCGCCAGGCCGTCCGCGCGGAAGTCCCCCACCCCGCGGGCGGGGACACGCTCACCACCGTCTCCATCGGCGTCGCGCCCCTCGGCCCGGGCGCGCCGGCGGAGAGCCTTGCCGCGGCGCTCGCGGCCTCCGACGCCGCGCTCTATGCGGCGAAGGAGAAGGGCCGGGACCGGGTGGAGGTGGCGCATGCGGGGTGACAGCAACGCCCGCGCTGTGGCTTGATTGGAAGCTCATGGACCTCCCCCTCAAGACCGAGGCGCCCGCCGCGGACACGCCGCCCTTCCGGGTGGCGCGGCCGGATCGCCAGACCGTGCCGCTCGTCTTCGCCAGCCCGCATAGCGGCACCAACTACAGCCCGGCCTTCCTCGCCAATGCGCGGCTGGACCCGACGGCGCTGCGCCGCAGCGAGGACAGCTTCGTCGATGAGCTCTTCGCCGCCGCCCCCGCCTACGGCGCGCCGCTGCTGACCGCCACCTTCCCCCGCGTCTATTGCGACGCGAACCGGGAGCCGTGGGAGCTCGATCCCACCATGTTCGATGGCCCCCTCCCCGCCTGGGTGAACAGCGCCAGCCCCCGCGTCGGCGCCGGGCTCGGCACCATCGCCCGCGTGGTGGCGAGCGGCGAGCCCGTCTATCGCCACAAGCTGCCCTTCGCGGAGGCCGAGGACCGCGTGCGGCGCTGCTGGCAGCCCTATCACGCCGCGCTGGGCGAGCTGATCGCCGACACGCGCGCGCAATTCGGCCTCTGCCTGCTGATCGATTGCCACTCCATGCCGGCCCATCCCGCCCATGGCAGCAACCCCGCCGACTTCGTCCTCGGCGATGCCCATGGCACCGCCTGCGCGCCGCGCGCGACGCGGCTGGTGGAGGAGACGCTGTCCGGCATGGGCTACCGCGTGCGCCGCAACGACCCCTATGCCGGCGGCTACGTGACACGCCACTACGGCCGCCCGAGGGAAGCCGTGCACGCGCTGCAGATCGAGATCGCGCGGAGCCTCTACATGGACGAGGCGCGGGTGGAGCGGGCGCCGGGGATGGGGCCGCTGATCCGCGACCTGAAGCGGCTGATCAGCGTGCTGGCCGCCACGGACTGGACGTTTCTGCGCTGATATCCGCATCCAGCCGGGAGGCGCCGGCCTAAGCGGTTTCTCAGAGTAACCGCCTAACTCCTTGATGTGCGCCGCCGACGCGCGGGCAAAAAAAAGGCGGTCCCGCGAGGGACCGCCGAGTTTAGGGAGGAAACGTCCAAGAAAGACAGACAACTCGGCGGTGCCGTGTTGCTGCGATGCACAAAATAGGGATGACCTGACCTGCCCGCAAGGTCTTTTTGACCTCGCAGCACAGCCATGCATCCAGCGCATGAAAACGTTAACAGCCTGCGCCCAGCGCTTAACAAACGCCTACGCCATCATCCGAAAGGATGCATTGGCAGCAAGCTTTGCTCACCTCTGGTGCAACGCTCTGCCGGTGACTAGGACCGGATCCACCGCGATCAGCCCCGCCGGGCCACCGGTCGCGGCCTTGCCGGCCGCGACTCGCGCCTCCGCCCCACCGGGTCGCCGCATCGCGGACCGAAGCGGCAGGCCATCGAATGCGCAGGATCGGTCAAGCCATCCGGCCTTGTCGCGCTCGCCCGGCGCACCCAACCTCCGCGCCGTGACGCCGCGCCGGGATCGACGCATGCCGAAAAGCTGGGACCAGAAGTACCAGGGCGCCAGGCCCGCCCATGTGGCGGTGCTGGCCAAGCCCTTCGCCGGCCTCCGCGCCGGCCAGCGCCTCCTCATCGCAACGCCCGCGCTGCTGGAGGCGCGCATCCGCGCCATTCCAGCCGGCACCACGCTGGACATCACTGCGCTGCGCGCCGACCTGGCGCGGGAGCATGGCGCCGACGCCACCTGCCCCACCTCCACCGCCATCTTCCTCCGCATCGTCGCGGAACGCGCGCTGGAGCGGATGGCGGAGAACCCCGCCCCCTTCTGGCGCCTGATCGCGCCGGAGACGCCGCTGGCCCGCAAGCTCTCCTGCGGGCCGGACCTCATCCGGCATCATCGGGAGATGGAGGCCGGCCGCGGCGCACCGGCAGCGGAGAGCGCTAGAGTCGCCGCAAGCCGAGCAGGCTGAGCAACTGGCGCGTGAACCAGAACGCCGCGAAGACGCAGAACAGGGCGCCGCAGGTCCACAGCACCTGATCGCCCAGGCTGAGCGGCCTGACCACTACGGCTCGCCCCGCGACCAAGGCTACCCAGGCGCACAGCATGATCTGGGCGACATAGAGGGCCGCCTGGATTCCGCGCCAGAACAGCGCCAGGACGGGCCGCCTCGCCCTCAATAGCTCCGCGGCATCCCCAGCACATGCTCGCCGATGTAGCTCAGCACCAAATTCGTGCTGATCGGCGCCACCTGGTACAGGCGCGTCTCGCGGAACTTGCGCTCGATGTCGTATTCCTCAGCGAAGCCGAAGCCGCCATGGGTCTGCACGCAGGCCTCGGCCGCGGCCCAGGCGGCATCGGCGGCGAGCATCTTGCCCATGTTCGCCTCCTCGCCGCAGTTCTCGCCCCGCTCGAACTTCTCGAGACCCTGCTTCACGATGGCCTCCGCCGCGCGCATCTGCGCATAGGCCTTGGCGATCGGGAACTGCACGCCCTGGTTCTGGCCGATCGGGCGGCCGAACAGCACGCGCTCCTTCGCATAGGCCACGCTGCGCTGGGTGAACCAGCGCGCATCGCCGATGCACTCGCTGGCGATCAGCAGCCGCTCGGCATTCATGCCGTCCAGGATCTGGCGGAACCCCTTGCCCTCCACGCCGACGAGGTTCTCGGCGGGGACTTCCATGTTGTCGAAGAAGACCTCGCAGGAATTGTGGTTCATCATGGTGCGGATCGGGCGGATCGTCAGGCCGTTGCCTAGCGCCTTCCGCATGTCCACGATGAAGGTGGAAAGGCCGTCCGTCTTCTTAGCGACCTGATCCTTCGGCGTCGTGCGGGCCAGCAGCAGCATCAGGTCGGAATGCTCCGCCCGGCTGGTCCAGATCTTCTGGCCGTTGACGATCCACTTGTCGCCGTCCCGCCGCGCCGTGGTGCGCAGCGCGGTCGTGTCCGTGCCGCTCGTCGGCTCCGTCACGCCGAAGGCCTGCAGTCGCAGCGACCCATCCGCGATGCCCGGCAGGTACTGCGCCTTCTGGGCCGGGCTGCCATGCTTCAGGATGGTGCCCATGATGTACATCTGCGCGTGGCAGGCCGCGCCATTGCTGCCGCTGGCGTGGATTTCCTCGAGGATCGCCGCCGCGCCGGACAGCTTCAGGCCGGCGCCGCCGTACTCCTCGGGAATCAGCGCGGCCAGGTAGCCGCTTTCCGTCAGCGCCGTCACGAACTCCGTCGGATAGCCGCGCCGGGCATCCAGCTCCCGCCAGTATTCGCCGGGGAAGCGGGCGCAGAGCTTGCGCACTTCCTCCCGGATCTCGGCATGCGGGTCGGTGGCGGCGTGGTGCATGTCCATGGCGTCTCTCCTGGCAGGGGCGAAGTAAGATCAACTCCGCACCCTGTCCAGGAGATCGCCGTCACCAGCCCCGGTCGCGATACGGCCCGCGGCCGCGCGGCTGGCGGTACTGCTGCTGGTAGTATTGCTGCTGCGACCGCTGCGACTGGTCATAGAGGTAGCCGCCCGCGCCGCCGACGCCGGCGCCGAGCAGCGCGCCCAGGCCCGCATTGCCGCTGAAGCTGCCGAGGATACCGCCGACGGCGCCGCCGCCCAGCGCGCCCGTTGCCGTGCGCTGCTGCGTCGGGTTCAGATCGCCGCAGGCCGAAAGGCCGAGGCCGGCCGCGAGCAGGATGCCGAGTTTCATCGTGCGCATGCTGGCGTCCTCCTCAGCGCGCCGCGCGCGGCGCGCGGGCCGGCGGCGTCGTGGATTGCGGGCAGGGATAGGCGGACTGCGCCCAGCGCAGCATGCCGTCCAGCGCCGGCTCCCGCGCATATTGCGGATTGGCGCGCGCCCAGTTGCTGAAGGCGATGCCGGATTCCGCTATGCTCGGCGCCGGCGTCGGCGTGCAGAACAGCGGCCGCATGGGGCCGCCCGAGGGGTGCAGCAGCGCGTGGTACTGGCCCGCTGCCGTCAGGAACCCCTGGCAATAGGCGATCGCCTCCAGCCGCGGCACGCCGCCCCAGCTCGGCTGGCAGACGGCGGCAAGGTCCGCCACCGTGTTCACGTTGTCGATCAGGTCTTCCTGCTGCCGAGTGGCCGCGGGCTGGGCGAAGGCCGCCCCCGCCGCCAGGCAAAGCGCGACTGCGCCCGGTATCGTCGTTCGCCGCATGGCTTACTCCCCTTCGGCCGAAACGTTCGGCCGCGCAAGGAACGCACGCGGTGGGGAACGGTTGCGCCCGCTACCGCAGCATCGGCACCAGGCTCGCCACCAGCAGAGCCGCCATCAGGATATTGAAGGCCCTTAACCGCCCCGGGCTGCGCAGCAGCCGCCCTGCCCCGGCACCGAGCCCCGCCCAGACCAGCAGGCAGGGCATGGAGACCGCGATGAAGGCCAGCGAGATGGCCACGACCTGCGGCAGCAGCGGCTCCCCGGCCCTGGTGAAGGCGGGCGTGACGGCGGCGGCGATCATCCAGGCCTTGGGGTTCACCCATTGGAACAGCGCCGCGCCCCGAAAGCCCATGGGCGGCCGGCGAGGCCCCTCGCCGGGCGGCGGGGCGCTCGCGATCTTCCAGGCCAGCCACAGCAGCCAGGCGGCACCCGCCCAGCGCATCCCCTCATGCAGCCAGGCGCTGGCCGCCAGCGGCCCGGCCAGGCCGAGCCCCACCAGCAGCAGCATCGCCCCGAAGCCGATGGTGATGCCGAGCATGTGCGGCACGACGCCGCGCACCCCGTGGCTGGCGGCACCCGCCGCGACCATCAGGACATTCGGCCCCGGCGTGACCGAGGTGGCGATCGCGAAGCCCAGCAGGGGAAGCCAGTCCGTCATGCACCCAGCCTGCCAGCGCCACCCATAAGGTCAATAATCCTGACCTAGATGGCAGCCATGCGTCAGGGGTTGGTCACCGCCATCCGCGCGGCAATGCCCTGAACCCGCACCCCGTCATGCGCGATATCGAGCGTCACGGAGACCAGGCGGTTATCCTCCCGCCGCGCGCGGTAGCGGCATTCCACCGGCGCGCCCGGCGCCGGCGGCGCCCCGCAGGTGAAGCCGAAGCGCGACAGGCGGTTGAACAGCGACCCCACATCGCTCCCCGGCGGATGCGCGCCCTTCAGGTCCCGCTCCAGCGCCTCGGCGCCAAGCCGCGGCCCGTTGCGCACATAGCGCTCCATCTCCGTCGGCCCCGCCGTCCAGCCGCCGCGGAACACCTGCGACGCGACCAGCAGCGCGCCCAGCATCAGCGCCACCATGATCAGGGCGTTGCGCGCGGTATGCGTCTTGGCCGGCGGCGCATCGTCATTGGCGACGCGCCGCTTCATCGGCAGCCAGGCGGGGGCGCGGACCAGCGGATCAGGCCCTGTGCCGGGTGACGAGGCGCCCGGGCCGCTCGCCCGTCGCGCCGCCCTTGTCGCCATGGCCGTGCCGGAAGGTCGCCACGCCATTGGCCCAGACCTCCTCGATGCCGATCGAGGGCAGCGCCGGCGTCTCGAAGGTCGCGGCATCGATCACCGTCGCGGGATCGAACAGCACCAGGTCGGCATAGGCGCCTTCGCGCAGAACGCCGCGATCGACGATGCCATAGGCCTCCGCGCAGCGGCCCGTCATCTTGTGGATCGCGACCTCCATGCTGAACAGGTTCATGCCCCGGCTGTAGTGCCCGAGCACGCGCGGGAAGGTGCCCCAGAGCCGGGGATGCGGATGCGCGTCATGCGGGATGCCGTCGCTGCCGATCATGGACAGCGGATGCGCCATGATGCGCTGCACGTCATCCTCATCCATCTGGAAGCTGATCTGCCCGGCCGGCGTCAGCTTCTGCGCCGCCGCGCGGATATCCGTGTTCCAGCCGCGGGCGATGTCGGAGAGGTACTTCCCCGCCATCTCGGGATGCGGCACCGACCAGGTGATCATCACCGGCACGTCGTCCCGCAGCCGGTCCGGCATCAGCACCGTCGATCCGGCGGGATAGGGATAGACGTCGTAGGCGACTTCCTGGCTGCGCGAATAGGCTTCGATCAGCGGCAGCGTCTGGACGGAGCGCCCGTAATTCTCCGGCAGCGAGCATTTGTGGTGGCTGATCTGCACCGCGACGCCGGCCTTCTTGCCGATCCGCATCGTCTCCTCGATCGAGGCCAGGACGCGATCGGCCTCGTCGCGCATATGCGTGGAATAGAGCCCGTCATAGGGCTTCAGCGCCTCGGTGATCGCGATGACCTCGTCGGTCGTCGCATGCTTGTTCGGGTCGTAGTAGAGGCCGGTGGAGAAGCCGGAGGCGCCTTCCTGCATGGCCTGCTTCACGCGGGCATGCATGTGGTTGATCTCCCGCTCATTGGCCGGGCGCATCACATCGCCCTCCATCGCCTCCACGCGCAGCGTCTGGTTGCCGACCAGCGCGTAGACATTCACCTCCGATCCCTTGGAGTTGATGGCGTGGGCGTAGTCCCCGAAATCGCCGAAGCGCCACCAGCCCTCCGCCCCGATCAGGTCGAGCGGCGGCGGCGGCGCCGTCTTGAACCGCGCGGGGGCGAGGGAGACACCACAGCAGCCGCAGACCACCGTGGTGACGCCCTGGCTGGTCTTGCAGGTGGTGGCCTGGTGGCCCATCAGCACGGCGCGGTCGTCGTGGGTATGGGCATCGATGAAGCCCGGCGCCACCGCCTTGCCCGTCGCGATGATCTCCCGGTCCGCGGACGCGCCCCCGAGGTCGCCCATGGCCGCGATCCGGTCCCCCTTCACCCCGATATCGCCCACCCGGCGCGGCGCGCCCGTCCCATCGAACAGCGTCGCGTCACGGATGATGAGGTCGCAGCGGAGGGCCATGGGATGTTCCTAGGCGTCAGGGATCGGTGACACGATGCGGGGCAGGTCGCGCTGGCCGTGGATGTCCTGGACGCGCTCCCCGGCGTAGCGAAACAGAATCACGTAGTCCCGCCAAGCCAGGGGCCGGATATCGCGACCCAAATCGTCGCGCGACCGGCCGAGCGTACCCGGCAGGCCCGCAATCTCGTCACAGCGCTGCCGAAGCCGGGCGATGAAGGCCAGGGCCACACGCTGGCTTTGCGCCTCGGTCGCGATCCAGGCGGCGATGTCCGTCAGATTGGCCAGCGCCCCCGGCAGAAGGCGGGCGCGCGGCCTCACTCCGGAATGCCGCGTGCCGCCAGGCCGTGCATCGTCTCGGCCAGTGCTGCCTCGATCTCTGCCTCGCTGACTTCCCGCGCATCGGCCAGCGCCTCCGCGATGGATTCCCGTAGCGCCTGGGGCCTGGCCTGGTCGGCCGCGAACAGCCGCAGCGCCCCTGTCACAACACCCGGGGGCACCACATCCTCGGGCGAGGTGTAGAGCCCGGATTCCACAGCCTCCGCGATCACGCCCTTGAAGCGATCACCGATCTCGATCTTCACCCCGGCGCCCTCCTCGGCCTGCGCGGCGCGATACTAGCACGCGCGGGGGGCATAGCCGGAAGCGGGCGGGATGCCGTGCGCCCTGCGCCTGCCGCCAGGCCGCGCCCGGACCGGTTTGTTGCTTCTGCGTTCTTCATGCGCAACCCCCGCTACTGGCAAAGTGGCAACCCGGAGAGGCAGGTTGGGTGACCGTCCGGAGATGCCGGCGGCTGAGGGTTCGCGAGGGAGTTTTCGCACCTGGCAGGAGCCGGGCGCCGCCGATGCTGGTTGCATCGGCAAGCCCGGTGACGAACCAGGGGCGGAAAATCCCAGCGAAACCGACCCGCCGGCATTTGCGGACGGTCACTGATGTCGACCGGGTCACCAGGGGCTTCCAGGCCCTGTATGGCGAGGGTAACGCGAGCAAGGCGGGCTCGGTATGGGTCGAGCCCTATTCGCGCATGCGCGACGGCCGGAAGGAGGACGTCTCCGGCCATTGGCGATCCCACAAGCCCGGCGCGGGCGGGGTGGACGACGCGACGCCCACAGCACGCCGCCCGCGCGACGACATGTTTCCCAAATACTCGGAGGGCGGCGGCCCGATGGGACCCGGCGGAGGCGGTGGCGGCACCCGCCCCCAGCCCGGCCGACCCACCCAACCCACACCGGCCACCCCCGCCCCGCCGCGCCCCGGCGCCCAGACGCCGGAGGAACTGGCCAGCCGGTCGATCCCGGAGAACCGCCTATCCAGGGGAACCTACGTCATGCGCGTACCGGAGGGCCCAGGGCAGATGATGCAGGATTTCGGTGCGATGACAGCGGGGCGGCCCGTGACCCGAAGGCCGGGGAACCTCGGTCCCGTTGACGCCGGAACGACAGCCGATGGGAGGAACGTGATCGCGCGCGGTAGCGCCGATGGCCGACCAACGATCGAAATTCAGCGCGCCGGTGGCGGGCGACCCACCCACAAATTCCGCTACGGAGAGAAATGAGATGACTGAGTCACACCACACATCGAGCCTCCCCGACTATTGGCCGATCGACGATCTGGCCCGGAGGGGCATCCTGCCGCATGGCGATGACGATGCCATGCGCCGCGAGTTCGCCGAGGCCATGACCTTCATCGAGACCTATCCCGCCGCCTGGGGCAGGCCCGCCACGCGGCTTTCCATGCCGGCCGTGACGCGTCGCGGCTGGTCGGTCATCGCCACCTTCCTCGACGCCAGCGAGGAGGAGGACGAAGCCCTCGCCACGGCCGCCCGCCATCGCGCGCCCCACGACCTCGCCGCCAGCATCGTCGCCGGCAACCCGCCGGTGCCGAGCATCGTCTGGCGCGTGCCATCGACCACGCACGGCCTTCGCCATTTCTGGGCCTGCCACGGCGGCAAGCAGACCCTGATGCTGCCCCCGGATCGCGGCTTCGCCCTCTTCGGCGATGGCGAGCAACTCGTCATCCTCGCCGGCCCGCCCGACTTCCTCCGCGCCGCCGTCCCCGACCCCGCCGCCATGCACCGCGACATCGCCGCCCACGCCGCGGAGATGGACCGCATCAACGGCCACAGCCACAACACCGATATGCTGCGCCACTACGCCCCAATCACGCTCACCACCTGAGCGATCCCCGCTCGCCACCCGGTTGCGTCGGGCCGCCGGTTGTTCTCTAGTTGCGGGAAAGCAACAGGGGGCCACGACCGATGCAGCGTTCCGTCTTCCCGCCCGTCACCCGCCGCGCCTGGCTTGCCGCCACCGTCGGCACCCCGGCCTTGCCGGGCCTGGCCCGCGCCCAGGCGGCGCCGGTGAAGATCGGCCTCGTCACGGTGCTGACGGGCCCGCAGGCCGCGCCCGGCACCCATCTGCGGGACGGCTTCCTGCTCGGCATGCGGCACCTGGAGAACCGCATCGGCGGCCGCCCGGCCGAGGTGCTGGTCATCGATGACGAACTCCGCCCCGATGCCGCCGTCACCAAGGTCCGCGCGGCGCTGGAGCGGGACCGCTGCGACTTCATCGTCGGCACCCTCTTCTCCAACATCCTCGCCGCCATCATCCGGCCGGTGACGGAAAGCCAGACCTTCCTGATCAGCCCGAATGCCGGCCCCTCGCCCATCGCGGGCCGCGGCTGCAGCCCCTTCTTCTTCGCGACTTCCTACGTGAACGACCAGAACCACGCGGTCCTCGGCGCCGCGGCGAATGACGGGATCGAGGTCGGTGGCACCCGCCGCCCGATCCGCCGCGTCATGATCATCACCCCCAACTACCAGGCCGGCCGCGACGCCGCCGCCGGCTTCAAATCCACCTTCCGCGGCGAGGTGATGGACGAGACCTATGTCGCCCTCACCACCACCGATTTCTCGGCGGAACTCGCGCAGATCGCGGCCAGGCGGCCGGATGCCATCTACACCTTCATGCCGGGCGGCCTCGGCGTGCAGTTCGTCCGGCAGTATCGCCAGGCCGGCATCGCCATCCCGGTCCTCTCCGCCTTCACGGTGGATGAGGCGGTGCTGCCCGCGCAGGGCGATGCGGCGCTCGGCCTCTACACCGGCACGACCTGGACGCCGACCCTGCCCAATGAGCAGAACGCGCGCTTCGTCGGCGACTTCCTGACGCAGTTCAACTACGTACCCGCCAGCTACGCCGCCCATGCCTATGACACGGCGATGCTGCTGGACAGCGCCGTGAAACGCACCGGCGGCAATCTGGCCGACAAGGGCGCGCTGCGCGCAGCGATCCGCGCCGCCGATTTCCGCAGCGTCCGCGGCCCCTTCCGCTTCGGCACGAACAACTTCCCCGTGCAGGATTTCTGGCTCGCCCAGGTCGGCCGCCGCCCGGATGGCCGGTTGCAGACGGAGCACGTCCGCAAGGTGTTCGAGAATGCGGTCGATCCCTTCGCGGCGGAATGCCGCATGCCGGCGGGCTGAGCGCCATGGACCAGGCCCCCGTCTTCCCCCGCGCCGACGCCTCCCGCGTTCCCTATTCCGTCTTCACCTCGCCGGAGGTCTATGCGCGGGAACAGGAACGCATCTTCCGCGGCCCCACCTGGAACTTCCTCGGCCTGGAAGCCGAGATTCCGAAGCCCGGCGACTTCAAGAGCACCTATATCGGCGACACGCCCGTGGTGATGACGCGGGCGGAGGACGGCACGCTCGCCGCCTGGGTGAACCGCTGCGCGCATCGCGGCGCCGCCGTCTGCCGGCTGCGGCGCGGCAATGCCCTGAACCACACCTGCGTCTATCACCAGTGGAACTACACCGCGAAGGGCGATTTGCAGGGCGTGCCCTTCCGTCGCGGCATGAAGGAGATGGCGGGCATGCCCGCCGATTTCGACCCGAAGAACCACAGCCTGCGACAGCTGCGGGTGGAGAGCTATCGCGGCCTGGTCTTCGCGACCTTCGATGACGGCATCGGCGATGTCGCGAGCTACCTCGGCCCGCAGATGCGCCCCTATGTCGATCGCATCTTCGGCAAGCCGATCGTCTATCTCGGCTGCACGCGGCAATATTCGAACAGCAACTGGAAGCTCTACCTGGAGAATGTGAAGGACCCCTATCACGCCTCCCTCCTCCATTTGTTCCACACCACCTTCAACATCCTCCGCGTCGGCATGAAGGTCAGCACCACCACGGACGATACCGGCCTGCACAGCGCATTGCTGGTGGTGAAGAACGAGGAGGAGAATGCCGGCGCCTACAAGCAGCAGGCGATCCGCTCCTATGACGAGGGCTTCCGCCTGGAAGACGACAGCGTGCTCGGCATGATCCGCGAATATGACGAGCTGAGCACCAACCACATCCAGCCGATCTTCCCGCAGCTCGTCATCCAGCAGATCCACAACACGCTGGTGGCACGCCAGCTCATCGCCAAGGCGCATGACCGCTTCGAGCTGGTCTTCCACTTCTTCGGCTATGAGGACGATACGCCGGAGCTGCGCGCGCTGCGCATCAAGCAGGCGAACCTGGTCGGCCCCGCCGGCTACATCTCCATGGAGGATACCGAGGCGACGGAGCTGGTGCAGCGCGCCGTGACCGGCGGCGGCGATTCCTACTCCGTGCTCGACATGGCACGCGGCGCGGCCAATGACCTCGACAGCATGGTGAGCGAGGGCCTGGTGCGCCGCTTCTGGCGCGGCTACCGCGACCTCATGCGCTACGAGACCATCCCCGAACGAGGCATCGCATGAGCCCCGCGCTTCTGCTGCGGATCGAGATGCAGGACCTGCTCGACCGCTACATCGCCGCCATCGATGACGACCGGCTGGAAGACTGGATCAGATTCTTCACGGAGGACTGCCTCTACGAGATCATCCCGCGGGAGAATGAGGAACTGGGCCTGCCCGCGCCGCTGATCCGCTGCGACAACGCCGCCATGCTGCGCGACCGCGTCGCCAGCCTGCGCCACGCCAACATCTACGAGAAGCCCGCCTATCGCCACATGGTCTCCGCCCTGGTGGTGACAGCGTCGAGCGACACGGAGGCAAGCTTCCGCGCCAACTACGTCGTCGTGAACACCAGCCAGGAAGGCAGTTCCGCCATCTACCAGGCCGGCAGCTACGCCAGCACCGCGGTGCGGACGGCGGATGGCTGGCGGTTCAAGACGAAGCGCGTGATCTACGACACATCCCGCGTCCAGACGCTGCTCGCCTACCCCATCTGATCCCGGGCGGCCTTCGCGCGTTCCGGTGGGCATGACCGACACACCCAAGCCCACCGGTGCCCCCACTGGCGCCACCGAGCGCATGAACAGCGCGGATGCGGAGACGCCGAACACGGCGGCCAAGGTCCAGAAGCCCGGGGTCACCCGGAACCCCGACGCCAAGGTCCCCTCCGACCTCTACCCCGACCCGCCCGGCGTCACGGACGACACCAAGGGCGGGCCCGACGATTAGGCGCCGGCCCCGAAGGCCGGCAGGATCGCCTCCGCCAGCAGCGCGTGGCGCGTATAGACCTGCCCCGGCACGCGCGGCACATCGGGGTCCGACGTCATGACCACCGTCAGATCCAGCCCCGGCACCAGGTAGATCATCTGCCCGCCATAGCCCCAGGCGAAGATCACCTGCTGCCCACGGGCCTGCCCGACCCACCAGCCCAGCCCATAGGCCTGCCCGCTGAAGGCGGATTGGCCGAGCGGCCGCCAGGCCTCCGCCAGCAGTGCCGCCGGGATCACCTGCCGCCCGCCGGCGCGGCCGCCATTCCGGCAGCATTCCCCGAAGGCCAGCATGGCGCGCGGCGTCAGCGCCATGTCGTTGCCGCCGAAATGCAGCCCCTGCGGGTCCCGCCGCCACTCCGGCACGGTGAAGCCCATCGGCGCGCCGATCCACTCCTGCGCCAGGCTGCGCAGATCCCGCCCGGTCGCCCGCGCCAACACGGCGCCCAGGATGTGGGAGGTGCCGGTCGAATAGACCATCCCGCCGCCGGGTTCCGCCACCATCGGCCGCGTCAGCGCGAACCGCAGCCAGTCCGGGCTGCTGACCCAACGGCCATAGTTGCGGCCGGAGGTGCTCTCCAGCCCCGCCTGCATCGCCAGCAGGTGGCGCAGCGTGATCCGCTGCACCATCGGGTCCGCATCCCGCGGCAGGCGCGGCCCCAGCAGCGGCGCCACCCGGTCATCCAGCCCCACCACGCCGCGGGAGACCGCGACCAGCGCCATCATCGCCAGCACCGTCTTGGAGGCAGACTTGATGTTGGCCGGCCGGTCGAGCCTGGCACCGCGCCAGGCATCCTCGATCACCGCGACGCCGCCCTGCGCCACGATCAGCGTGCGCAGATCGGGCGTTGCCGCGGCACGTACCCGTGCGGCCTCCAGCAGCGCGGCATCCGGCGGATCGGCATGCGCCAGCGGCCGCGCCGCCAGCACCATCGCGGCCGACAGCGCCGCGCGACGAGTGAGGGTCATGGCCGCCAGATGGGGCGCGGAAGCCGCACCCCAAGCGCGCGTTACACCCTGAAAAGGCTGCGATCCCGTAATCAGGCGCCGTAGAGCGCGCGCGCCTGGTCCGGGCTCACCAGCCCATCCGCCACGTCGCGCTCCACCAGCGCGCGGTCGCGGGCCCTGGCGTCGCCCATGCCACCGCCGCCCGGCAGCTTCAGCAGCAGCCGCTTGCCCTTCGGGATCACCTGGTAGCCCTTGGTGCGGATGGTCGAGCCGTCATTCAGCCCGACCCAGCCGGAGGCCCCGTCGCCGCCGCCCTCCCGCCCCTTCGGCGCATTGGCGACGCGGTCGAAGATGGCGTTGACGGCGAACTCCGCCTCCCCCTTCGCGCCGATCTCCATCACCTTGCCGAAGCCGCCCCGCGTGCGCCCGGCGCCGGCGGAATCCGGGCGGATCTGGTTCTGCCAGAAGATCACGGGCGCGACGTTCTCCGTCGCCTCCACCGGCATGGTGCGCACGCCGCTGGGGAAGGCCGTGCCATCCAGCCCGTCCTTGGTCGGCCGCGCGCCGGTGCCGCCGGAGTTGAAGGTGATGATCTCGAAATCCGGCAGTTCCGCCGCCGCGCCGCTGACCTGCGCGCCACCCCGCAGCGGCGGATTCCACAGCGCCGAGGACCCCTCCGCATTCACGCGATCCGGCACCGCCTGGTGCAGGCAGCCCATCATCAGGTCCGGCAGCAACTGCCCCACCACATGGCGGACGGAGACGGGATAGGGCCGCGGCGCATTGAGGATACAGCCCTCCGGGATCTCCATCCGGAAGGGCGCGAGGGACGCCCAGTTGTTCGGGATCTCCGGCGCCACGACGCATTTGATGCCGAAGCACGCATAGGCGCGGCAATAGGCGGCCGGCACGTTGATGCCGCGGCCGGACAGGCCGGAGGTGCCGGCGTAATCGACGACGATCTCGTCATCCTTGATCGTCATCGCCGCCTTCAGCGTGACCTCGGATTCATAGCCATCCGACTTGATCGTGCCGCGATAGGTGCCCTTGGGCAGCTTGCGGATTTCCTCCAGCGTCGCGCTGAGCGAGGCGTCGAAGATGTAGGATGCGAGCGGGTCGATGCTCTCCATCCCGTACTCGTCCATCATCTCCACCAGCCGCTTGGCGCCGGCGTCGTTGCAGGCGCAGAGCGAGTAGATGTCGCCCTCCAGCTCCACCGGCGTTCGGCTGCCCATGCGCACGAAGTCGAAGAAGGTCTCGTTCGGGCGCCCTTCCTCGAAGCACTTCACGATCGGGATATAGAGCCCTTCCTCGAAGACGCTCCGCCCCTCCGGCCCCATGCCGAGCCCGCCGACATCGATGACATGCGCGGTATTGGCAAACAGCCCGACGATCGCGCCGTTGCGGAAGGCCGGCGTCACGACGGTCAGGTCATGCAGATGCCCGGTGCCGAGCCAGGGATCGTTGGTGATGTAATGGTCGCCCGGCTTCATGGACGCCGCCGGGAACTTCGCGAGGAAGTGGCCGACGGACTCCATCATGGAGTTCACATGCCCCGGCGTGCCCGTGACGGCCTGCGCCAGCATGCGCCCCTGCAGATCGAAGATGCCGGCGGAAAGATCGCCCGCTTCCCGCACCGTGGTGGAGAAGGCGGTGCGGATCATGATCTGCGCCTGCTCCTCCACCACCGCAACCAGGCGGTTCCACTGGATCTGGCGCTGGATTTTTTCGAGTGCGTTCATCACGCAGCCTCCCCGCGGGTGAGTTCCAGGTAGCCCAGCCCATCCACCCGGCAGCGCCAGCCCGGCCCCACCAGCGTGCTCGTCTCCGCCTCCGCCACGATGCAGGGGCCCGGCACGGTGCAGCCCGGCGGCATCGCCGGCCGGTCATAGACCTTCCACTCGGCGACCTCGCCCGTCGCGGTGTCGCGCACCTGCTGCACGCGGATGGGCGCGGGCGCCGGCGCATCCGCGACCTCCGCCACCGGCAGCACCTCCTCCGACACCGTCGCGACGGTCACGGCGAAGGCCAGGATCTCCACGTCGCTGCCCGGCACGGGACGGTCGTAGAAGCGCGTGTATTCGGCGTCATAGGCCGCGCGGATCGCGGGGATGTCCTCCGCCGTCAGCGCGCGCGCGGGCAGCACGACGCTGATCTCATGCCCCTGCCCGACATAGCGCATGAAGGCGAGCCGGTGCTCCGCGAGTTCGGCCCCGAAGGCGCCCTCCGCCACCACGCGCCGCGCCTCCTCCGACATCGCACCCAGCAGCGCATTCACCGCGCCGACATCAAAGGTCCTGAAGCGCTGGTAGAGGGACTTCACCACCTCATACCCTACCGGCGCGCGCAGGAAGCCGATGGCGGAGCCGACGCCCGCGCCGGACGGCACCAGCATGCGGTTCACGCCGATCTTCTCCGCCACGCGATAGCCATGCACGGGACCGCCGCCGCCGAAGGCGATGATCGCGCGCCCCGCATAGGATTTCCCGCTCTCGATGGCATGGACGCGGGCCGCATTGGCCATGTTCTCGTCCACCATCTCCACCACGCCGAGGCCCGCCATCTCCGGCGCCAGGCCGAGGCGTTCGCCCACGTCGCGACCCAGCGCCGCCAGCGCCGCCGGCTTGTCCAGCTTCAGCGCGCCGCCTGCGAAGAGGTCGGGCTCATACCGCCCGAGCGAGAGGTTCGCATCCGTCACCGCCGGATGCTTTCCGCCGCGCCCGTAGCAGGCCGGCCCCGGATCGGCGCCGGCGCTTTCCGGCCCCACCTGGATGCGGCCCATCGCGTCGCAATGCGCGATGGAGCCACCGCCCGCGCCGATCTCCACCATCTCGATCACGGGAATCCGCAGCGGCAGGCCGGAGCCCTTCTTGAAGCGCCCGACGCGCGCGACTTCGAAGCTGCGCGACGCCTGCGGCGCGTAGTCGTCGATCAGGCAGACCTTGGCCGTGGTGCCGCCCATGTCGAAGGACAGGACCTTCTGCCAGCCCCGCTGCTTCGCGACATGGGCGGAGAAGATCGCACCGCCCGCGGGGCCGCTTTCCACCAGCCGGATCGGGAAGCGCGCCGCCGTATCCAGCGTCGTCAGCCCGCCGCCCGACAGCATCAGGAACAGCGGGCAGGTGAAGCCGCCTTCCCGCAGCCCCGCCTCCAGCCGCTTCAGGTAGCTCGCCATCAGCGGCTGCACATAGGCGTTGGCGGCGGTCGTCGAGAAGCGCTCCCACTCCCGCATCTCCGGCGAGACCTCGCTGGAGAGCGAGATGTTCAGCTCCGGCCACAGCGCGTGCACGATCGCCGCCGCGCGCTGTTCATGCGCGGGGTTCACGAAGGCATGCAGGAAGCCGATCGCCAGGCTCTCGATGCCCTCCGCCTTCATGAAGCCGACCTGCTCCGCCACGGCCTTCTCATCGAGCGGCAGCAGCACGCGGCCCTCATTGTCCAGCCGCTCCGGCACCGTCAGCCGCCAGCGCCGCGGCACGAGGGGCTGCGGCAGGTCGATGTTGAGGTCGTACTGGTCGTAGCGGCTCTCATTGCCCAGCGCGAGGACGTCGCGGAACCCTTCCGTCGTCAGCAGCGCCGTCTTCGCGCCCTTGCGCTCGATGATCGCATTCGTCGCCAGCGTCGTGCCGTGGATCAGCAGCGTGATGTCGGCCGGCGTCATCGCCGCGCGCTCCATCACCACGCGCACGCCCTCCAGCACGCCGAGTTCCGGCGCATGCGGCGTGGTCAGCACCTTGCCGGTCCAGCGCTCGCCGTCCCTCTCGATGGCGACGTCGGTGAAGGTGCCGCCGATATCGACAGCAAGCCGAGCCGTCACTGCGCCGCCCCCGCCACCCAGCGCTGCACCACCGCGCAAGCCTGCGCAAAATCGTCCATCCGCATCGCTTCCTTGGGATTGTGGCTGCCGTGCTGGTTGCGCACGAAGATCATCGCGGCGGGGATGCCCGCCAGGTTGAAGGCGGCCGCGTCATGCCCCGCGCCGCTCGCCATGCTCATGTGCTTCACGCCCAGCTCGTCCGCCGCCTTCGCCAGCCCCGCCTGGATCGCCGCATCCATCGGCGCCGCGCGGCTCGTCGTCTCCCGCCCGAGCTCGAACTTAACGCCGCGCCGCGCCTCGATCTCCGGCACCGCCTCGTAGAGCGTCTCCATCAGCGCATCGACGCTGTGGGGATTGACGCTGCGGACATCGAGCTGGAACTGGGCCTCGCCCGCGATCTTGGTGAAGCCCGCCTCGGCCGTCGTGCCCATGACGCAGAAGGTCACCACCAGGCGGTGGCCCTGCGCCTCCAGCTGCACCCAACGCTCGTCGCAGCGGAACGCCAGCTCGGCCAGCGCGATCGCCGCATCCCGGCGATACTTCCGCGGCGTCGCCCCCGAATGATTGTATTCGCCGAGCACCCGCGCCGCGCGCAGGCGTCGCGATCCGGGGATGCCGGTGACGATGCCGATCGGCACGCCCTCGCCTTCCAGCACCGGCCCCTGCTCGATGTGCAGTTCCAGGAAGGCAGCGGTATCGGCGGCGGAGAAGGTCTTGCCGCCCGCCTCCACGAAGCCCGGATCGAACCCCTCCGCCCGCATGTGGTCCGCCAGGCTGCGGCCATTGTCCTGCCGCTTCACCTGAAGCTCCTCGGCCTTCAGCAGGCCGAGCGCGCCGCGGGAGCCGGGGTAGGAGATGGGGAACCAGCTGCCCGCCTCCTCCGCCCGGATCGCCAGCACGGTGACGTCGCGCGCCGGCACGAAGCCCGCGCGCTTCATGCCGGCGACGGCCGCGAGCCCCGTCAGCACGCCCGCCGCGCCATCGAAATTGCCGCCATTGGCGACGCTGTCGAGGTGACTGCCCAGCACGATGCGCTTGGCCGCGCGATCCGCGCCCGGCAGCGTCATCAGCAGGTTGCCGACAGGATCGGCGCGGCATTCCAGCCCGATGGCCTCCGCCGCCGCGCGGGCGATGGCATGCGCCTTCCGCTCGCCCTCCCCATAGGCGTCGCGGGTGATGCCGATGCCGTCGAACGTCGCCTCCCGCAGTTCATCGAACAGGCGTTCGGCCAGCGCCACATCGGGCGTCAGGTTCGGCAGCATCGGCAGGACTCCCTCAGAAGGCTTTGACGATGCCACCATCCACGCGGATGATGTTGCCCGTCATGTAGGACCCCATCTCGGAGGCGAGGAAGGCGGCCATCGGCCCGAACTCCTTCGCATCGCCGATGCGCCCCGCCGGGATGGTCGCGGCGCGCTCCTTCATCACCTGCTCCACCGGCACGCCGCGCTTCGACGCGATGTTGCCCTGCGTCTCCTTCTGGCGGTCCGTCAGGATGGCGCCCGGCGCGATGATGTTGCAGGTGACGTTGTCGCCCGCGACCTCGCTGGACAGGGACTTGTTCCAGCCGACGATGCTGGCGCGCAGGATGTTGGACAGCGCGAGGTTCGGGATGGGCTGCACCATGCCGGTCGAGCCCACGGTGATGATGCGCCCCCATTTCTGCGCCCGCATGCCCGGCAGCAGCTTCATCGCCAGGCGGATGGGGTGCAGCACGATCTTCGGGAACCACTCGGCGATCTGCGCCTCCGTGATCTCCAGCGCCGTGCCGGGCGGCGGGCCGCCATGGTTCAGCACCAGGATGTCGACGCCGCCCATCAGGCGCACCGCCTCATCGCCCAGCCGGTCCATGTCGGCCGCGCTGGCCACATCGGCCGGCACGCCATGGGCGGAAGCGGCGCCAGCCGCCTTCAGCTCACCCGCCACCGCGTCCAGGCTCGCCTGCGTCCGGCCGGAGATGACGAGATGCGCGCCCTCCGCCGCCAGGCTGTCCGCGATCGACCGGCCCAGGCCCTTGGACGCCCCCATCACCAGGGCGCGCTTGCCCTTCAATCCCAGATCCATGGCGTGATTCCCTCTCGGCAGAATGCGGCGGACCCTGCCGCCCCCGGTGGCGGCTGGCAAGCCGGGCCCGCTCTGCTAACGGTGCCCAAAGACCCGAGGGAGACTGTCCGATGCCGAAGCCCGTCCTGCTGCTGACCCGCAAGCTGCCCGACGCCATCGAGGCCCGCGCCGCACGGGACTACGACGCCCGCCTGAACAGCAGCGACGACCCCTGGTTCAAGGATGGGGCGGAGATCGCCCGCCGCGCGGCCGAATGCGGCGCCGCCGGCGTCCTCTGCGCGGCCGGTGATCCGCTGGGCGCCGCGACGATCGAGGCGCTGCCCCCCTCGGTCAGGATCGTCGCCACCTTCTCCGTCGGCACCGACCACCTGGCCATCCCGGCCGCCACCGCGCGCGGCATCACGGTGGCCAACACCCCCGGCGTGCTGTCCTTCGCCACCGCCGAATGCGCCTTCACCCTGATGCTGATGGCCGCCCGCCGCGCCGGAGAGGGGGAGCGGATGGTGCGCGCCCGGGCCTGGACGGGCTGGGCGCCGACGCAACTCATGGGCGTGACGCTGGAAGGCAAGAAGCTCGGCATCGCGGGCTATGGCCGCATCGGCCAGGAACTCGCCGCCATGGCGCGGGCCATGCGCATGGAAATCCACTACCACAACCGCAGCCGCGTCGCGCCCGAACTGGAACAGGGCGCCATCTTCCACGCCGATGCCCGGGACTTCCTGGGCGCCATCGACATCCTGTCGATGCACATCCCGGGGGGCGAGGCGACTCGGAAGTGGCTGAATGCCGAGAAGCTGTCCTGGATGAAGCCCGGCTCCATCGTCATCAACACCGGCCGCGGCGGGACGGTCGACGATCCAGCCCTTGTTACGGCGCTGTCATGTGGCCATATCCGCGCGGCAGGCCTCGATGTCTATGACGGCGAGCCGGCCATCCATGAAGGCTACTACGGCCTCGAAAACATCGCGCTCCTCCCGCATCTCGGGAGCGCGACGGAGGAAACGAGGAACGCGATGGGCCACCGCGCGCTCGACAATCTCGATGCTGTTCTGCTGCGTGGAACAGTCGCGCCGGATGCGGTGCGGTGATGCCATTTTGCCCTCACAGAGTGATTGACTTTAACATGGCGGTCACGGCCAACTATTTTTGGTTGCATACACTCAATAAACTTTCCACCGTTCGGATAGCGATAGGTTCGCCTCCGGATTCAATCTAACCAGGGGGACCCGCCCCCCAAGGCGGGTCGTGATGGGATGAGAAAGGCGGCTCGGATAACGTTGTTCGTCCAGGAACGTGACGGCAGCCTGGACGCGACGCCGGACCTCGAACTCCTGCACGCCCTGCTGCGGCAGACCCCGCTGGTGACGCGCAATGATGACGGCAGCCGCACCTATGTCTTCGACCTCGTCGAACCCGGAAGCGCATCGCAGGACCTCGAATTCGCCAACCGGATGCTGTCCCTCGAATCCCTGAAGGCCTGCAGCCTGGCGCTTGGCCGCACGGCCCGGGCCATGGGCCTGCCCCTGACCGCCGCGCTGGCGGATTCGGCGGAGGTGGTGGCGGAAGCGGAACTCCGTTCGCTCATGCCCGCCCCCCGCCAGCGCATGCAGGCCTAGCCACGAGCGCGCCGTCTCACCGGACGGCACGGCCGAGGCACCATCCCGCAACGGACGCCCCTCGACAGGCATCCCCGCCGGCGTCAGTTTCGCCGCGCCATCTCACGCCGCAGGCAGACCGGGACCGGACCATGCTCTTCGACTTCGACGCGATGCCCCATGGCAACCGCTACAAGCTGCTCGTCTCCTGCGTCGTGCCGCGCCCCATCGCCTGGGTCGTGTCCCGCGACGCCGCCGGCGTGCTGAACGCCGCGCCCTATTCCTTCTTCAACGTCTTCGGGGAGGATCCGGCGGTCGTCGCCATCTCCTGCGGCCCGCGGCCGGAAGGCTCGGCCAAGGACACGCTGGCCAACATCCAGGCCACCGGCGAATTCACCGTCTGCCTCGTCCCGCATGCGCTGGCGGAGCAGATGGTCGTCACCGCCGCCGATTTCCCGCCCGGGGTCGATGAACTGGCGGAAGCCGGGCTCGCCACCATCCCCTCCACGAAGATCGCCACGCCGCGCATCGCCGACAGCCCGGTCGCGATGGAATGCACGCTCTGGAAGATCATCCCCGTCGGCGTCCATTCGATGGTGATGGGGGAGGTCAAGGCGATGCATGTGGCGGATGAGGCGGTGATGAACCCCGAGCGCGCCTATATCGACACGCCGGTGCTCGACCTCGTCGGCCGCATGCATGGCCGCGGCTGGTACTCCACCACGCGGGACCGCGTCGAATTCCCGCGCATCACGCCGGCGGAATGGGCCGCGCGGAAGAAGGCCACGGAGTAGCCCCACCGTGTCGGGCAGCCTGGCCGGGGCGGCGCTGACGCCGCGCGCGCCCACGGCGCCCCGCCGCCGACGCGCCGCGCCGCTCTGGGCCTGGGCGGCGGTGCTGGCGGCGCTGCTCATCACCGCGCCGCTCGCCTCCGTCCTGGTCACCGCGGGCAGCGCCCTGCTCGCCGCGGGCGGCGGCCAGGCCTGGGCGCATATCCTGCGCACCATGCTGGCGGAGTTGCTGGTCAATTCCGTCCTGCTCTCCGTCCTGGTCGGGCTGATGGCGGCCAGCATGGGGGCCATCGCCGCCTGGCTCGTCTCCACCTGCGCCTTCCGCGGCCGGGCCGTGCTGGAAGTGGCGCTGCTGCTGCCGCTCGCCATGCCCGCCTATGTCTGCGGCTATGCCTATGTCTGGCTGCTGGACGTGGCGGGCCCGGTGCAGGAAGCGATCCGCGCCGCCACGGGGCTGCGCTGGGGCCAGTACTGGTTCCCGGAGATCCGCAGCCTGCCCGGCGCGGCCCTCATGCTCGCCGCCGTGCTCTACCCCTATGTCTACCTGCTCTGCCGCAACGCCTTCCTGCAGCAGAGCGTCTGCCTGCTGGAGGCGAGCCGCACGCTCGGCCATGGCCTGCCCCGCACCTTCCTGCATGTGGCGCTGCCCATGGCGCGGCCCGCGCTCGCGGCCGGCATCGCGCTGGTGACGATGGAGGTGCTGGCCGATTTCGGCACGGTGCAGCACTTCGCCGTCCGCACCTTCACCACCGGCATCTACGATGCCTGGTTCGGCCAGGGGGACCGGCCGGCGGCGGCGCAACTCGCAGCCTGCCTGATGGGCGTCGTCGCCCTGCTGCTGCTTCTGGAACGCCTCTCCCGCGGCGGGCGGCGCTTCCACCCCACCACCACGCGCCACCCGCCGCTGCGCCCGGTGGTGCTGCGCGGCTGGAAGGAAGCGGCCGCCATCCTCGCCTGCGGCGCGCCGGTGATGCTGGGCTTCGTGATCCCGGGCGGCACGCTGCTGGCCCTGATGCTGCAATCCGGCGATCCGCTGGATGCACGGCGCACCCTGCCCTTCGCGCTCAATTCGCTGACGCTTGCCGGCGTCACCGCGGTGCTGGCCGTGCTGCTCGGCGCCCTGCTCGCCTGGGGCAACCGCCTGCATCCCTCCCGCCTCCGCGCCGGTGCCAACCGCCTCGCCTCGCTCGGCTATGCGCTGCCGGGCTCCGTCATCGCGGTCGGCACGCTGGTGCCCTTCGCGCTGTTCGACAATGCGGTGGATGCCTGGATGCGGGCCCGCTTCGGCATCTCCACCGGCCTGCTGCTGTCCGGCACCATGGCGGCGCTGGTCTTCGCCTATCTCGTCCGGTTCCTGGGCGTCGCGCTCTCCGCCGTCGAATCCGGCCTGACGCGCGTGAAGCCCAGCCTCTTCGCCGCCGCCCGCGTGCTCGGCCGCCGCCCCGGCCAGGCGGTGCGGGAGGTGGAGCTGCCCCTCGCCCGCGGCGCCCTGCTGACCGCGGCGGTCCTGGTCTTCGTGGACACGATGAAGGAACTCCCCGCCACCCTCATCGTCCGCCCCTTCGATTTCGACACGCTGGCGGTGCGGGTCCATTCCCTCGCCTCGGATGAACGCCTGGCGGAGGCCTCGACCAGCGCGCTGCTGATCGTGCTGGTCGGGCTGCTGCCGGTGATCGCACTCGTGCGAGGCATGCGAAAGGGCTGACCCCGCGCCTGGACACGGGGTGCGACCGGGCCTTCATTCCCATCATGGGAAGGCACGACATGACGGGACGCGCCTGATGCTGGATGGCACGCCGTTCCTCGCGGCCTGGTCGCGCCGGCGCATCGCGGCGCTGTCCCGCCTCGACCCCGCCGCCACGCAACAGGCGCTGCTGCTGCACCTGCTGGCCCAGGCGCGGGAGACGCGCTTCGGCCGCGCCCATGGCTTCGGGGCCATCCGGGACGTCGCCACCTTCCAGTCCCGCGTGCCGCTCCGGCGCTACGAGGATTTCTGGCAGGAATGGTGGCGCGCCGATTTCCCCATCCTGCGCGACGTCACCTGGCCGGGCCGCGTGCCCTACATGGCGCTCTCCTCCGGCACCACGGCCGGGCGCACCAAGCGCGTCCCGGTCTCCGCCGGCATGATGCGGGCCCATCGCGGCGCGGCGCTCGATACCCTCGCCTGGCACCTGCACCACCACCCAACCACCCGCCCCTTCGCCGGACGGTCCTTCATCCTGGGGGGTTCCACGGCGCTCGACCTCATCGGCCCCGGTGTCCGCGCCGGCGACCTGTCCGGCATCGCGGCGCATGAGGTGCCCTGGGTGCTGCGTCCCTTCGTCTGGCCGCCGGAGCGAACGGCGCTGATGCCGGACTGGGACAGCAAGCTCACCACTCTGGCGATGACGACCCCGCGCCCGGACATCCGCGTGCTGACCGGCACGCCGTCCTGGATGCTGATGCTGCTGGCCCGCATGGGCGAGGCGAAGCCCTTCCCGAACCTCGAACTGCTCGTCCATGGCGGCGTCGCCTGGCCGCCCTATCGCGACCGCATGGCCCCCTTCCTGCCGCCGGGCTGCGCGACGCGGGAAGTCTATGCCGCCAGCGAGGGCTTCATCGCCATTGCCGATCGCGGCGACGCGGAAGGCCTGCGCCTGACGCTCGATCGCGGCGTCTTCCACGAATTCGTGCCCCTGGCGGAGCTGGACCGCCCCAACCCCACGCGCCACTGGGCGGCGACGATCGAGACCGGCATCGACTACGCGCTCGTGGTCACCACCGTCGCCGGCCTGCATGCCTATGTCGTCGGCGACGTCGTCCGCTTCATCGACCGCGATCCGCCCCGGCTGCTGATCACCGGCCGCACCGCCTGGACCCTCTCCGCCTTCGGGGAGCATCTGGCGGGGCATGAGGTGGTGGCGGCGCTGGAAGGCGCCTGCGCCACGCTCCGCATCGCCCCCGCCGAATGGTGCTGCGGCCCGGTCTTCGAGGGTGCGCGGGGCCGCCATCGCTTCCTGGTGGAGGCGTCGGGCGATGCCGAGGCCCTCGCCCGGCTGCTGGATGACGCGCTGGCCGCCGCCAATGCGGATTACGCCGCCCACCGCCAGGGTGGGCAGTTGCTCCCCCCCGCCGTGACGATGCTGCCTGCCGGCCGCTTCGAGGCCTGGATGCGCGCCACCGGCCGCCTTGGCGGACAGAACAAGGTCCCCCACATCATCGCCGACCCCAGGCGCTTCGCGGAGGCTGCCGCCCAGCTCGCGCCCGGCTGAGAAGGACCGCTACCATGCCCCTGACCCGACGCGATTCCCTCCTCGCCGGCTTCGGCGCCGTGCTGCTGCCTGCCCTACCCGCCCACGCCGCCGCCCCCTTCCGCGGCGGGCAGGTGGCGGGATGGTACCGCTTTCGCCTCGGCGCCTTCGAATGCACCGTCGTGTCGGACGGCGCCATCACCCTCGCGCCCCCGCACCCGACCTTCGGCGGCGGCGTCGCGACGGAGGCGGAGGTCACCGCCGCGCTGCGCCGCGCCTTCCTGCCGGAAGACCGGCTGCCCACCGCCATCAATTGCCTGGTCGTGAACACCGGCAGCCAGGTCATCCTGCTCGATGCCGGCGTCGGCGCGCAGCCCGTCTTCGGCCCTGGCACCGGGCGGCTGGTCGACTCGCTGATCGCGGCCGGCATCCAGCCCGGGGAGGTCGACCTCGTCGCCTTCACCCATGCCCATCCCGACCATGCCTGGGGCATTGCCGACGCCGCCGGCAACAGCGTCTTCCCGAACGCCCGCTACGCCATGTCCTCCACCGATTTCGACACCTGGACAAATGAGGCGATGCTGGCGCAGCCGGAGCCGATCCGCAGCTTCGTGCAGGGCACGCGCGCCGTGCTGCTGCCGCGGCGGGACCGCTTCGCCATGCTGGCCGTGAATGCGGAGGTGGCGCCCGGCATCCGCGCCGTGCCGACGCCGGGCCACACCCCCGGCCACATCGCCTTCCACCTGGAAAGCGAGGGGCAGCGCCTTCTGGTGCTGGGCGACATCGCCAACCACCATGTGCTCGCGCTGTCCCGCCCCGACTGGCCCTTCGGCTTCGACAGCGACGCCGCCCAGGCCGTCGCGACCCGTCGTCGCACGCTGGACATGGCGGCGACGGACCGGGTGCAGGTGCTGGGCTACCACTTCCCCTGGCCCGGCCTCGGCCATGTCGAGAAGGTCGGCCAGGGCTTCGGCTTCGTGCCGACGCCCTGGCAATGGGGGTGAAGGCCTGGCGCTATTCCTGGTCCGGCGCCGCGTCGCTGTTCAGCAGGATGTAGCGCTCGATCCCGATCTGGCGGATCAGGTCGAACTGGCGGTCGAGGAAGTCCTCGTGCTCCTCCTCATTCGCCAGGATCTTCAGCAGCAGGTCGCGGCTGACATAGTCCCGCACGCTCTCGGCATAGGCGATGCCCTCCCGCAGGTCGGCCAGCGCCTTCTCCTCCAGCTTGAGGTCGGCCTCCAGGATCTCCTGCACGCTCTGGCCCACCAGCACCTGGTTCAGCCGCTGCACGTTGGGCAGGCCGCCGAGGAACAGGATGCGCTCGATCAGCCAGTCCGCGTGCTTCATCTCCTCGATCGATTCCTCGTATTCCTTGCGCGCCAGCTTGGTGACGCCCCAGTGGCGGAGCGTCCGGCTGTGCAGGAAGTACTGGTTGATCGCGGTCAGCTCGTTGGTGAGCTGGATGTTGAGGTGTTCGACCACCTTGGGGTCACGCATCATGCGCTGGGGCTCCGGCCATTGGTGTTGTGCCCCGGAGCCCCAACCGAGGCCCGCCCTTCAGCGCGACGCCGTGGTGACCCCGGCCCGCACCATCTCCAGGATGGTCCGGGTGCAGCAGCCGCACTGGGCCTGGCAGCCGCAGGCGGCATACACATCATGAGGCCTGTCGGCGCCCGCCGCCACTGCCGCGGCGATCTGGCGGTCCGTCAAGACGTTACACAGGCAGATCACCACGGCGAGAGCCCCCCGTTAACGCTCGACTCGCCGCCGCTCAGCGCCAGCCCGCGCGCTGCATGATCCGCAGCGCCTCGGCCGCATTGGCCGCGGACTGCGTCGCGTGCACCGGCTCCGCCCGGAACTCGCCCATCGCCCGCAGCGCGGGGTGCAGCGGCACGCCGGACACCACCGGGTATTCCATGTTGCCCAGCGCGAAGATCTGCTGCGCCTCGGTGGTCGTCATGAACTCCATGAAGCGCACCGCATTGTCCCGGTTGGGGGAGGTGCGGACCAGCGCGACGCCGGAGATGTTCACATGCGTGCCGCGGTCACCCGCGCCCTGGTTCGGGAAGATCACGCCGATCCGCTCGAACAGCTCCCGGTCCGCCGGGTTCTGCGACGCGCCGAAATGGCCGAGGTAGTAGGTGTTGCTGATCGCGAGCTGGCACTGCCCCGGCGGGATGGCGCGGAACTGGTCGCGGTCGCCGCCCTGCGGCGGGCGGGCCAGGTTCGCGGCCACGCCGCGCGCCCAGGCCTCGGTCGCCGCCGCACCATCGGCGGCCAGGATGCTGGCGGCCAGGCTCACATTGTAGGGGTGGTTGGCGGCGCGGACGCAGATCTGGCCGCGGAACCGCTCATTCGCCAGGTCCTCGTAGCGCGCCAAGCCCTGCGGCACGCCGCGGGTCTTGTCGTACATGATGACGCGCGCGCGCTGGGAGACGGCGAACCAATGCCCCTCCGCATCGCGCAGCCCGGCGGGGATGCGCTCCTCCAGCGTCGCGGAGCGCACGCCCTGCGTCACGCCGGCATCCTTGGCGCGGGCCAGCCGCGCGGCATCGACGGTGATGAGCACATCGGCCGGGCTGTTCGCGCCCTCCGTCCGGATTCGCTCCACCAGCTGGTCGGCATCGCCCTCGATCAGGCGGACGCGGATGCCCGTCTCCCGCGTGAAGGCGTCATAGAGCCGGCGGTCGGTGTCGTAGTGCCGGGCGGAATAGACCGCGACCTCCCCGCGATTCGGGGCCTGGGCCTGCGCGGCGGGAACGAGGGCGGGCGCTGCCATCAGCAGCGCGGCGAGCATGAGGCGGCGGGGCGCGGTGGCGGTCATTGTGGGCCTTTCCGTGTGCGGCGACCCTGGCTTACCGCAACTGCGAAGCGTTCGCAAGAACAACCGGGCGCCCACCGCTACCCACCCGCCCGCGCCGCCGCCAGGAAGGCGCGGATCGCCGGCGTGCCCGCGAGGCGCTTCGGGTAGTACAGGAACAGCCCCGGCTCCGTGATCGCGCTCCCCGGCAGCAACTGCCGCAGCCTGCCCTCCCGGATCGCGCCCCGCACCGCGGGTTCGAAGACATAGGCGATGCCGATGCCGGCCAGCGCCAGGTCGCGCGCGAAGCCCGGATCGCTGACGCGCACCGTGCCCGCCACCTCCACCGCCACATCCCGCCCACCCTCCTGCATCTCCCAGGCATAGACACGGCCGGAGGCCAGCAGCCGGAAGCCGATGCAGTTGTGCCGGGCGAGGTCGGCGATGGAGGCGGGCTCCCCATGCTCCGCCAGGTAGGCGGGCGAGGCCACCAGGATCGCCTGGAATGGCGGCGTGAGGCGCATCGCCACCATGTCGGCGGCGATCATCTCGCCCAGCCTGATGCCGGCATCGAATCCGCCGGCGACGATGTCGCCCAGCGCATCGTCGCTCGCCACCTCCACCGTCAGCGCGGGATGCGCCCGCGCCAGCCGGGCCAGGATCGGCGCCATCACCAGCTCCACCGCGATCCGCGGCGCGTTGATCCGCAGCAGCCCCGCGACCTCCCCCTGCCCCGCCTTCAGCGTGGCCGCCACCCCGCCGATCTCCTCCAGCGCCCGGCCCGCCACCGCCGCGAAACGCTCCCCCGCCTCCGTCAGCGCGACGCTGCGGGTGGTGCGGCGGAACAGCGGCGTGCCCAGCCGGTCCTCCACCAGCCGCACGGCGTGGCTGACGGCGGAGGCCCCCATGCCGAGTTCCGCCGCCGCGGCCGCGAAGCTGCGATGCCGCGCCACGGCGACGATGGCGGGCAGATGGGGCAGCAGGGTCCGGTCCATTCATGAGCCATATCGCATGACCCCTGCGGAATGCACGGCGTTATCGCAGGACATCCCGCGCGCCATCCTTCGCCCATCCGGAACCCGAGCGAAGGACCCGCCCCATGACCACCCCCGACAGCCCCGTCTGGTTCATCACCGGCGCCGCCACCGGCTTCGGCCGCGCCTTCGCCCTCGAAACCCTGGCCCGCGGCGGCCGCGTGTTGGCGACGGCGCGCGACCCCTCCCGCCTCGCGGACCTCGTCGCCGTCGATCCCGCCCGCGTGCTGGCCCTGGCCCTCGACGTGACGCGCCCCGGCGATGCGGCAACCGCGGTGGAGGCCGCGATGGCGCGCTTCGGGCGGATCGACACCGTCGTGAACAATGCCGGCTTCGGCCTGGTCGGCGCGGTGGAGGAGACGCCGCTCGAGGAATTCCGCGCGGCGTTGGAGACGATGGTGATCGGCGCCGTCGCCGTCACCCAGGCGGCGCTGCCGGTGCTGCGCGCGCAGGGCAGCGGCGCCGTGGTCAACATCTCGAGCATGGGCGGCCAGCTCAGCTTCGCCGGCTTCGGCGCATATTCCGCCGCCAAATTCGCCCTGGAGGGAATGTCCGAGGCCCTGGCGCAGGAGGTCGCGCCGCTCGGCATCAAGGTGCTGATCGTGGAGCCCGGCGCCTTCCGCACCGATTTCGCCGGCGCCGCGCTGCGCCGCATGCCGGGGATGGAGGCCTATGCCGGCAGTGTCGGCCCCATCCGCGCCTTCGCCGAGGGCATGCACGGCACCCAGGCCGGCGACCCCGCCAAGGCCGCACGCGCGGTGCACATCGCGCTGGCGGCACCGGTCACGCCGCTCCGCCTCGCGCTTGGCCAGGACGCGATCGACGCCGTGCGCGGCCATGCGCAGGCGCTGCTGGCGGAGATGGACGCCTGGGCGGCGTTGGGGGCGGATACGCGGGTGGAGGCGGGGTGACGGGCCACGCCCGCGGGCAGACCGGCGATCCCGGCGGCCGGCGGAGACGCCGCCGCCCGGCACGCCGGCCCTGACGCTTGCGCTGCGTTCCCGCCGCAATCGAGCGGCGTGACCGACGCCTGGTCCCGCGCCCCTCCGCGCCAGCCGAGCCTCACGCAAGCGCGCCCAGGTTGATCAACGATCCGTGTCTTTGGCCCGGCCAGCCGCCACGAAACCGTGTACATGCCCTGCACGAGAACGGGAGCGGCCACGGGAGCCGGTAACCCGGCCGCACAGCCGTGCCGCGCCCATGGGCGGCTGACGATGGCACCACACGCCTGTCCGGACGGAAGGCGTGACGACCCTGCCTGGCGCGCTGGTCGCGCCCGGCACCGCAGGCGCGCCGTGCACGGCACCGCCCGCGGAGCACCCACCACCGAACAGTGCCGCATCCCGGCACGACCCGGTTCCGGACACCCGGGGCCGGGACGAAGGCGGCGCGCCCGGCCCATGGCTGGCGCGGCACGCCGCCCATGGCTGGCGCGGCACGCCGCGACGCTCCAACGATTTCAAGCAAGGGACTTGCGAACCATGGCTGCAACGGACGCTCTTCACATCAGCTTCGACGATGGCTTCGGCACGATCGGCAATCTGTGGAATGTCGATGCCTCGGTCAGCGGCGAGGTCACGCTCTCCGGCTATTCGGCGATGATGGAATGGGCGGTGGGGCGCGAGGCCGGCCACGGCTATGGCACCTACACCATCAATGCGAAGGCCGAGGGCAATGAGCCCGGGCCCGCCATCATCTTCTGGCCGGGCGACAACCAGTGGCCGGGCCAGGAAATCGACCTGCTCGAGATCACGCCGGACGGCTCCGGCCGCCAGTATGGCACGCTGCACTGGAACGAGGGCGGCCACGATGCCTATGAGGCCGTGGTCTATGACGGCGTCCAGGGCGGGGTCTTCCACGACTACACCATGATCTGGGAAGCGGGCCGCATCACCTTCCAGGTCGATGGCGTGGAGAAGGCCGTCTTCACCGACAACGTGCCGACCGACTTCGCGCATGGCGGCATGAACAACACCATCGGGTTCCTGAACAACAACCCGGACACCTCCATCACCGTGCGCGACGTGACCTACACGCCGCTCGGCGGCGCGGCGCCGGCGCAACCGGCCGCGCCCGCCGTGGAACCGACCCCGGATATCGAGGTGGTGACCGGAGAGGAGCAGTCCTGGGACGACTACGCCTACGAGCCGACCGAGCCGCAGGACACCTGGACGCCGGAGCCGCAGGCGGGTTGGACCCCGGAGCCGCAGGCGGGCTGGACGCCGGAGCCGGAGGGCGACCCGCGCTTCCAGCCCGGCCCGGACGGCGTCATCGACTGGGATGCCCTCGCCGCGAAGGTGATGGCGAATTACGAGGCCACCGGCAGCTGGTTCGTCTGACGGCGACCGGCGGCGGCATCCCCGCGATGCCGCCGCCACTGCCAGGTTCCGCGCGCAGCCCGGGTCGCTCGGGCGCAGGGTGTGCGGAACTTCCACCGCGCTGTCCCACCGGCCTTCCTTGCATCCCCCCAACATGGAGGCGGCCGGCCGGTGCCCTTGTGCCGCGCGCGATCGGCGACCGCCGCTGCCGGAGGAGTGCCGCGGGGCGCTGGACAGGATGGTGATCGGCGTCGTCGCCGAGGCCGCGCTGCAAGTGCGGCGCGCGCAGGGCAGCGGCGCGGTGGTCAGCACCTCCAGCATGGGCGGCTAGCTCAGCGGCGCCGCGCGGCGGCGCATGCCGGCCTGGGCCGAAAGCGTCGGCCCCATCCGCGCCACCCCGCGGACGCGATGCATGCGCCGGTCAGGTCACGGCTCGGCTCCCCTGCGCACCACCGTCCCGGCAGCGCGGTGGGGCGGATGCCGTCAGCGGGACCTGGAGCGGGAAAGGTTCCCCGTGCCCTTCATGACCTTCTCGAACTGGAAGGCTTCGTCATGGCCGCCGGGCAGGTCTTCCTGGAAGCGCTCGTCCGGGTGGCCATGGTGCTTGTTGAAGAACTCGATGATCCTGAAGCCGCACTTGTTCACGTAGAAATGGATGTTGCGCTTTTCGAAGTATGGCGTGTGCGTCTGCCAGGTGATGGTCTCGGGGAACATCTGCTCGATCGCAAGCCAGGCTCGCAGGCCGATCCCGCGCCCTTCCTCGCCCCGCTTGACGAAGAAGAGATCGAGCTCGTTGTGGTGGGTTTCGCGGTCGATCGTGAGCACGGCTCCGCCGACCTTCTGGCCGTCGCGCAGGATCCGCAGCACCACCGCGTTCGGGGCAGCGATCGCAGCGTCGAGGACCTCGTCGGACGGGATCGGCCCATCCGGTAGCGCGCCGAACTCATCGACGACGGCGACGGCGAAGGCGTCCTGCAACTCCTTCTTGAAGGCGGGGATATCGGCAGGATCGGCCGGGGCGAGGGAGATCAGGTCGCTTGGCATGGCGCGTCTATCGGCGGCACGGCTGCGATCGTCAAACGCCGCCGGCCGGTTTCGGGCAGCAGCGGACCGGCCCTCGGCTAACCCTTCCCCTTGGCCCCTCCCCGCCCCACCATGCGCGCCGGAGGAACCCGCCCCATGCGCAAGCGCCTGCTGCTCGCCCCCCTGCTGCTGGCCTTCCCTGCCGCGGCGCCGGCCTGGGGGCAGGACCTCCCGGTCACCGCCGTCACCCTCTCGAACGCCGGCCTCGCGCAGATCGAGCGCGCCGGCCGCCTTGCGCCCGATGCCGCCCTCTCCTTCCGCGTGCCGGTCGAGGATGTGGACGATGTCCTGAAGTCCCTCCTGGTCCGCGACCCCGCCGGGCGGGTGGAGGGCGTGCGCCTGCCGGCCCAGGACCTGGTCACGGAGGCCTTCCGCGGCCTGCCCCTCAAGGCCGAGGATTTCGCCAACCGCACCACCCTGCTCCGCGCGCTGCGCGGCCAGGCCGTCGAAGCGGCGGGGGCCACGGGGCGCCTGGTGGATGCGGAGGAGGTGCAGGCCCCCAACGCGCCCCCCGCGCTGCGCCTGACGCTGGTGACGGAGCAGGGCCTGCGCAGCCTGACCCTGCCGGATGGCGATGGCGTGCGCTTCGCCGATCCCGACCTCGCCGCCCGCCTCCGCCGCGCGGCGGAGGCGCTCGCCGCCGCGAGTACCGCGGACAGCCGCCAGGTGGAGATCCGCCTCGCCGGCGCGACCGCGCCGCGGGAGGTCTCGCTGGGCTACGTCGCCGCGGCACCCCTTTGGAAACCCTCCTGGCGCCTGGTCGTCCCGGCCTCGACCGGGGAGGCGCGCCTGCAAGGCTGGGCGGTGGTGGAGAACCGGTCCGGCGCGGATTGGGACCGGGTGCGGCTGGCGCTGGTCTCCGGCAATCCCGCCGCCTTCGCCCAGGCGCTCTACGCCCCCATCCGCGTCGAGCGGCCGGACCTGCCGGTGCGCGTGGCGGAGGGTGTCTCCGTCCGCGCCGATACCGGCGCCACGCCGCCGCCCCCGCCCATCCCCGCCCCCATGGCCGCCATGCCCCTGCCCGCCCCGGCCCCCACCGCCCGCGCGCGTGGCGGCGTGGCGCAGGAGCAGGCGGTGCGCTTTGCCGACAGCGTCGCGGCCGTGCCCGCCGCGCTCCCCGCCTCCGCCGCCGGCCGCGTCGCCTTCGCGCTGCCCAACCCCGTCACGGTCCGCAGCGGGGAGACGGCGAACCTCCCCTTCCTCGATGCCGCGCTCCCGGCGGAGCGGGTCTGGTGGGTGCAGGACCTCTCGGCGCGCAACCCGCTCTCGGCGCTCAGGCTCCGCAACACCTCCGGCCACACCCTGCCCGATGGCCTCGCCACGCTCTATGGCGCGGAGGGGCCGGAGGCCGGCGCCTTCCTGGGCGATGCCGAGATCCGCGCCGTGGCGCCCGGGGAGACGCGGCTGATCGGCTTCGCGCGGGACCGCGACCTGCGCATGTCGAGCGCCACCGCCGGTGGGGACCGCCCGATCGGCGTCGAATTCCGCCGCGGCGTGGTGGTGCTGCGCATCATGCTGCGCCAGGAAGCTGCCCTGGCGCTTGACCCCGCGAATGCCGCCAATGCCGGCCGCGGCGCCCGCATGATCGTGGACCTGCCCCGCCGCCCCGGCTTCACCCCCCGCTTCCCCGTGGCGGCGGAGGGCGATTTCGGCCTGCGGCATGAGGTGGTGCTGGAGGGCGGCCCGCAGACGCTGCGCTTCGCCTGGGAACAGGAAACGCGGCGCGACCTGCCGGTCTGGGATGCCGGCCTCGGCGACCCGGTGCTGCTGCGCTGGCGGGACATCGACGTCGAGCAGAGCCTCCGCCGCCTGCCCGGCGGCCCCGCGACGCTGGAGAACCTCCGCACCGTCCTCGAACGCTTGCCCGCCGAGGCGCCGGGGCGGGACCGCCTGGCCGCGCTGGCCGATCGGCTGGCGGAGCTGCGCGGCCTGCTCGACACCGCCCGCAATGCGATCCGCGGCTACAGGACCGCGGAAGCCGCCCTCGCCCGCGCCCGCAGCGCGGCGGAGGACCGGACCGGCGCGGAGCGGGAGGAAGCCCGCCGCAGCCTGAACGCCGCGAGCGTGGCGGCGGAGCGCGCCGGCGCGGCCGCCGATGCGGCCTGGGATGGCTGGGCCCGGGCGGCGCAGGAGATGCTGGCGCGGATGGAGTGAGGGTGGCCGAAATGTCCTGGCCTCTGGCTTCCGTTCCCGTTATGATCGCCTTATCACCGCCCGAACTGCGCCCTTCACCCCGCGAAAACGCGACTAAAGGTGCATAAACGGCATAATCGGCTAAAACGGGTTAGCGACTAAAAAGCCACACCGAACGCGCGTTCAGGCTTCCTCGCCCACGATCATCGCCTCCAGCGTCGCCAGCTTGTCGGCCTCCTCCGCCGGCTTGTCGGCGCGGATGCGGGCGATGCGCGGGAAGCGAAGCGCGACGCCGGATTTGTGCCGTCCGCTGCGCTGGGCGGCATCGAAGATCACCTCCAGCACCAGGCCCTTCTCCACCTCCCGCACCGGGCCGAAGCGGGCGGTGGTGTGGTTGCGGATCCAGCGGTCCAGCCAGAGCAGCTCCTGGTCGGTATAGCCGGAATAGGCCTTGCCGATCGGCACCAGCTCCTCGCCCCCCTGCCCGTCCGGCCGCCACAGGCCGAAGGTGTAGTCGGAATAGTAGCTGCTGCGCTTCCCGTGGCCCCGCTGCGCATACATCAGCACCGCATCCACGCCGAGCGGCGCCCGCTTCCACTTCCACCACAGCCCCTTGGTGCGGCCGGGGACATAGAGGCTGTCGGCCCGCTTGATCATCAGCCCCTCGATCGCCGCCGCCCGCGCGCCATCGCGGATGGCGCCCAGCTGCTCGACGGAGGCGAAGGCGATCTGGGCGGAGAGGTCCATCCGCGCCGGCTTCACCCGCGCGAACCAGGCCTCCAGCCGCGCGCGGCGTTCGTCGAAGGGCAGCGCGCGGAGGTCCTCCTCGCCGTCGAAGAGGATGTCGTAGAGCCTGACCCCCACGGGATGCGCGGCCTGCATCTTCGCGCTGACGACCTTGCGGTTCAGCCGCTGCTGGAGGTCCGCGAAGGGCGCCACCTCCCCGTCCCGGACCACCAGCAACTCGCCATCCAGCACGGCCCGGAAATCCATGGCGCTGATGATCTCGGGAAAGCCTGCGGAAATGTCCTCGGCGCCCCGCGACCACAGGCGCCGCCCGCCGCCGGTGGCGGAGAGCTGCACGCGGATGCCGTCCCACTTCCATTCCGCCCGATGCGCCGCGGGATCGAGCGCGGCGAGGTCCGGCTCCTCCAGCGGATGCGCCAGCATCAGCGGCCGGAAAACCGGCAGGTCCCGCGCATCCGGCTGCGGCCCGCGCTTCTCCAGCCAGGCGAAGAGGTCGAGATAGGGAACGGTGAGGCCGTGCCACACCTCCTCGATGGCGCCGACATCCTCGCCCGCCCATTCCGCCAGCGCGGTCTTGGCCAGGCGGGCGGAGATGCCGACCCGCAGCCCGCCCGTCACCAGCTTGATCAGCGCCAGCCGCCCATTGGCATCCAGCGTGTCGAGCCAGCCCGCGATCAGCGAGGGCAGCTCCGCCTTCGCCGTCGTCTCCAGCGCTTCCACCACCTCCGCGAGGGAGGGCGGCGGCGCGTTCACGCCGGCGCGCGGCACCCAGATCAGCGCAACCGTCTCCGCGAGGTCGCCGACATAGTCGTAGGAGAGGTCGAACAGCACGGGGTCACTGCGCGACGCCGCCAGCTCCCGCACCAGCGCCGGCTTGGCGGCGCTCAGCGACAACTCGCCCGTCAGCGCCGCCAGGCCGACGCCGCGGTCCGGGTCCGGCTGCGTCGCGAACCAGTGCCGCAGCAAGGCGAGCTTGGCGTTGCGCCCCGGGGTGAAGGCCAGCCGCTCCAGCAGCGCCGCGAAGGCCGGCAGGCTCATGCCTTGCCGCTCCGATCGCGCTCTTGTAACAACACAGGCGCGTGAACAGCATCGCCGCCCTGTCCGAGACCACCACCGGCGCGGCCGCGGCGCCTGAATTCTCCATCTGCACCCTGGTGACGGACCACGACCAGTGGCGGGCGATGCAGGCCAGCTTCGTGGCCCATGGCTTCGGCGATGCGGAGTTTCTCCAGCTCGACAACAGCCGGTCGAACCGCTGGTGCGGCTATGCCGGCCTCGCCGCCATGATCCGCGAGGCACGCGGTCGCTTCGTCATCTGCTGCCACCAGGATGTGCGCCTGATCGGCGATGGCGCGGCGGTGCTGCGGGAGAGGCTGGCGGCGCTGGAGGCGCATGACCCGTCCTGGGCCATCGCCGGCAATGCGGGCGCCTCGCCCGAGGGGCAGTTGCTCATCCGTATCACGGACCCGCACGGCGCCGACCAGCGGCGCGGCCCCTTCCCGGGCCTGGTGCACAGCCTCGACGAGAACTTCCTTTTGCTGAAGGGCGGCACGGGAATCGTGCCCTCGCCCGACCTCTCGGGCTTCCACCTCTACGGCACCGATCTGTGTCTGGCCGCGCGGCAGGCCGGGCGCAGCGCCTGGGTGATCGACTTCCACCTGCATCATCTCAGCCCCGGCCGCGTCGATGGCGGTTTCCTCGACTGCCAGGAAGCCTTCGAGAAGGCTTGGGGGCGGCGCCTCGGCCGCGCCTCACGCATCCGCACCACCTGCACCACGCTCACGCTCCGCGCCGGGCTCCGCGGCCATATCGCCGGCGCCTGGCGTCTGTTCCGGCGCCGCTGGCGCCTCTAGCGCCTCATCCTCCTCGCCGCGGCCGAGCAGGTGCAGCGCGCGGCCCTTCACGCCGCGCAGCCCCATCGCATACACCAGCGCATCGTCGCGCCCATGCGTCACCCAGACCTCCGGCGCCCGCACCTCCTCCACCGTCTGCAGCAACTCCTCCCAGTCGGCGTGGTCGGAGACGATCAGCGGCAGCTCGACCCCCTTGGCCTTGGCGCGCTGCCGCACCCGCATCCAGCCGGAGGCCGCGCAGATCACCGGCTCCGCCAGGCGCCGCACCCAGGGCGTCGCCTCCGCCCCTGTGGGCGCCAGCACGATCTCGCCCGCCAGCAGCCCGCCGCCGCCGCGCTTGGCCGGCATCGGCACGGGCCGCAGATCGCCGAGGTCGAGCCCGAAGCGCCCATAGAGCTCGCACATCGCGAGCAACCCGCCATGCAGCCAGATCGGCCGGTCCCAGCCGGCCTGGCGCAGCAGCATGATCAGGCGTTGGCATTTGCCCAGCGCATAGACGCCGATGAGATGCGCGCGGTCCGGGAAGAGCCGCACGCTCTCCAGCAGCCGCCCGACCTCCGCCGAGGCCGGCGGATGATGGAAGACCGGCAGCGCGAAGGTCGCCTCCGTGACGAAGACGTCGCATTCCACCGGCTCGAACAGCGTGCAGGTGGGATCGAGCCGCCGCTTGTAGTCGCCGGAGATGACGATCCGGCTGCCCTGCCAGTCCAGCACCACCTGCGCGGAGCCCAGCACATGCCCCGCCGGCACCAGCCGGATGGAGACGCCGTTGCGCACCACGCCCTCCCCGTAGCGCAGCTCCTGCTGCGTCACGCCCGCCCGCCCCTCGCCCATGCGCTGGGTCATGATGGCCAGCGTCTCCGGCGTGGCCAGCACCGCGCCATGGTCGGGCCGGGCATGGTCGGAATGGCCATGGGTGATCACGGCATGCGGCACCGCCCGAACGGGATCGATGAAGAAGTCGCCGGGTTCGCACCACAGCCCCTGGGGCGTGACGCGCATCCACTGTGAAGGGTGCGGCATGGCAGGGCAGATCAGGACGCTGGCGCCAGGGTCAAGGGCGCGCCGGCCGCGACCCGCTCGTCAAGGGAAGACGACGCCCCCGGTCGATCACAACCTTGTCTGTTTTCCCTCACGATCGCACGATTATAGGTTGCGTCTGCCACAACCCTGAGACGCAGCACTCTTCCCTCCCTCCCTCCCTGTCCTGGCGTGGCGCCGGGCGATCCTCCGGAAGGTTTCATGCAGCCCATCGACATCGAAGCAACCGTCAAGCCCGCCGAGGACACCCTGGCCGCCGCGCGCAGCGCCGGGAAGCGGCAGCGGCGCGGGGCCGGCAAGCCCGGCCTGGGCACCATCCAGCGCTGGTTCGCCGTTCGCGACGCGGCCGGCCAGCCGATCGCCACCCTGTCGGTGAAAGGCGCGCTCGGCGTCGCTGAACTCGGCAACCTCTGGGTCGCGGAACCTGCCCGCGGCAAGGGCATCGCGCGGCGCCTGGTCGAGGCCGCGGAGGCCGAGGCCCGCGGCGCACGGATGGCCCGGCTCCTGGTGCGGGCCTATGAGTTCGAAAGCCCTGACTTCTTCCGGCACCTCGGCTACCGGCCGCTCGCGGCGCTTCGTCCCGCCGAGGATGCCGCGGGCATCTGCTGGCTGGCCAAGCCGCTGAGTGACAGCGCGGCGGCGCAGGAAGCCCCGCCAGAACCGCCCGCGAAGGCCGCCCCTGCGAAGGCGAAGACGCCCGGCAAGTTCGCGAGGACCCGCCGCCGGCGCTGAGCGGCCAGGCGGAGCCTTCGGTCCCGGTCCCATGGCCATGGCCGATCGGATCGGCCATGGTTGCGTCGCCGCGCCGCTCGCCGGGGCTGTCGCCCGCGGGCCGTTGTCACCGCCGCATCGTCGTGGCACGCGACTCCGAAAGCCCATCGCCTGGCGCGCATCGCGGCTGACACGGGAGCACCACGCCGCGATGCGGATCGCCGCCTTCACCATGGTCTACAACGAGCCGTTCTTCCTCCGGCTCTGGGCCGCCCATTACGGGCGCGAAGTCGGCGCGGAGAACCTCTACTGCCTGGACCATGGATCGACCGACGGCAGCACGGCCGGCGTGGTGGCGAACACCATCCGCCTGCCGCGGGGCGAGTTCGCGGAGGTGCCGCGCGCCCGCTGCGTCAGCCATTTCCAGGCCTCGCTGCTGGCCTACTACGATGCGGTGATCTTCAGCGATGCGGACGAATTGCTGGTCGCCGATCCCGCGCGCCACCCGGGCCTCGCCTCCCTCATCGCGGCATCGCGGCAGCCGACGCTGCGCGCCATCGGCTGCGACATCGTCCAGGTGACGGGCACGGAGGGCCCCCTTGACCCGACCAGGCCCGTGCTGGCGCAGCGCGGCTTCGCGCGCTTCAACCCGCGCTACTGCAAGCCGCTGATCTCCCGCGTCCCCCTGGACTGGCGGCCCGGCTTCCACCATTGCCCGCAGCCCGCGGCGATCGACCCCGACCTCTACCTGCTGCACCTCAAATACGCCGATGTCGCGCTGTTCGAGGCGACGCAGGCGAAGCGCCAATCCGTGACCTGGGCGGAGGAAGCCGTGGCAAGCCGCCATGGCGGGCACTGGCGTGTCGCCCCCCGCGGCATCGTCGCCCGCGCCTTCCCCGCGACCGTCGCCGCCGATGCGCCGCTGCTGGGGGAGGATGCCTTCCGTGCGCTGGTCGCCGATCGCGATGCCGCGCGGGACCCGGCCCGCCTGGCGGCACCCTTCCGCATCCCGCCCCGCTTCACTGCCACCATCCCCGGTGCTGGCCCTGGCTTGGCCGTGGTCGCGGCCACGCCGGCAGCGCCGGGCGAAGCAGAGGGCCAGACGGCGCTTGCCGCACCAGCGCCGGCGGACCAGCCCGAGCGCAACCGCGCCCTGCTGCGCGGCTTCCTCGCCCGCCGCATCGCCTTCGACGCCGAACCGGTGATCGAACGTCATGCGGAGGCCATCGTGCTGCCCGCCCTCCGGGCCAATGCCCTGGCCGATCCGGCCCTGGCAGCCGAATACGGCCTGGAGGTTGCGACCCGCATCGTGGATGGCGGCGCCTATACCGCCGAGGGGGCCATCATCCCGGAGGGATTGCACCGCGCCGGCGGCCGCGTGCACATGCCGCGCCCGGACCTCGAGCGCGGGCTGATGGATCAGGGCGCCGCCCGGCGCGCCCCCTTCCGACGATCCGGCCGCTGGATCCTGGGCGGCAGCCTGCATCACCATTTCGGGCACTTCATGATGGAGAGCCTGGGTCGGCTCTGGGCCATGGAAAGCCTGGACGGTTGGGCCGAGGGTATCGTCTGGACGCTCGCCGCCCCGCGCGCGGAAGGCAATGCGCGCTTCGCGGCGACGCTCCTGCAGCTGCCCTTCGTCAGGGACACGCTTCGCCTGCTGGGCCTCGGCGCGCTCCGGCACGAGGTCGTGCTTCGCCCCACGGCGTTCGAGCATCTGGCCGTGCCCTCCGTGCTGATGCTCAACGGGCCGCCCGACGTCGCGGCCGGCCATCCCGCCTTCCGCCGCTTCATCCGCCGCCTGGGTGAAGCGCCGGGCGGGCCGCAGGCTGGATCGCTGCCGGGTCTCTACGTCTCCCGCGCCGGGCTGGTCGCGCCCGCCCGCTTCGCCGGGGAGGAACTGCTGGAACAGGCCTTTGCCCGGGCCGGCTGGCAGGTGATGCGGCCGGAGGCGATGTCGGTGCCCGACCAGATCGCGCTCTACCGCGCGGCCAGGCGGCTGGTCTTCGCCGAGGGCTCCGCCCTGCACCTCTACGCCTATGTCGCCCGGCCGGAGCAGCGCGTCGGCATCCTGCTGCGACGCCTGCCGGCCAAGGCGAAATTCGCCGAGCAGCTGCGTGGCTTCGGGGTGACGGAGGTGCATGTCGCCGATGCCATCGCCGGCATCGGCCTTCCGGACGACGCGACGATCGTCAGGGGCCGCGGCGCCGGTGCCCGGCACGGCGCGACCGTGCTGGACTACCGCGTGCTCGGTGACTGGCTGGTGGAGCGGGGCTTCCTCTCCGCCGCCGAGCGGTCGGACGCCTGGGCGGCGCTGGATGCGCTGCCCCTGCCGGCCGAGGCGCCGGACGGCGTGGCGACCGGCCCCTTCATGGTCCCCCGCCAGCTTCCCATGCCCCGTTGAGCGTGGCCCCTTCCCGAAAGGCGCATCCGCGCCATAATGGGGAGGAATGCGAACATTACCGGAACCATTTGCCGCCTGGTTCGCCGGCCGCGGCTGGGCGCCGCGCGCGCACCAGCTGGCGCTGCTGGAAGCCGCGCGGCGGGGGGAGAGCGCGCTGCTGGTGGCGCCGACCGGCGGCGGCAAGACGCTGGCGGGCTTCCTGCCGAGCCTGATCGACCTTCACGAGGCGCCCCGGGACGGGCTGCACACCCTCTACATCTCCCCCCTCAAGGCGCTGGCGGTCGATATCGCCCGGAACCTGACGGCCCCGGTGGAGGAGATGGGCCTGCCCATCCGGATCGAGACCCGCACCGGCGACACGCCGCAGAACCGCCGCGCGCGGCAGCGGGAGAACCCCCCCAACTTCCTGCTCACCACGCCGGAAAGCCTGGCCCTGCTGCTGACCCTGCCCGATGCCGGCAGCTTCTTCGGCGGGCTGGCCGCGGTGGTGGTGGATGAGATCCATGCCATCGCCGGCACCAAGCGGGGCGACCAGCTGGCGCTCGGCCTGGCGCGGCTCGGCACGCTGGCGCCCGGCGCGCGGCGCGTCGGGCTCTCCGCCACCGTCGCCCACCCGGACCCGCTGCGCCGCTACCTCTCGCCCACTGGCGGCGTGCAGGACGTGGCGCTGGTGGTGGGCGAGGGTGGCGCGGAGCCGCGGCTCGACATCCTGCTGCCCGATGGGCGACTGCCCTGGGGCGGGCATATGGGCCTCGCCTCGATGCCGGAGGTCTATCGCCGCATCCGGGAAGCCGGCGTCACCATCGTCTTCGTCAACACCCGCGCCCAGTCGGAGCTTTGCTTCCAGGCGCTGTGGAAGATGAACGACGACAATCTGCCGATCGGCCTGCATCACGGGTCGCTGACGGTGGAGCAGCGCCGCAAGGTGGAGGCCGCGATGGCCGCCGGGCGGCTGCGCGCGGTGGTGGCGACGGCCTCGCTGGACCTCGGCATCGACTGGGGCGCGGTGGACCAGGTGGTGCAGGTGGGCGCGCCCAAGGGTGTCGCGCGCCTGCTGCAGCGCATCGGCCGCGCCAACCATCGGATGGATGAGGCGAGCGAGGCGGTGCTGGTCCCCGCCAACCGCTTCGAGGTCATCGAATGCACCGCCGCCCGCCAGGCCATCGCGGCGCATGAGCTGGATGGCGATCCGCCCCGCCCCGGCGGGCTCGACGTGCTGGCGCAGCACATCCTGGCCTGCGCGGTGGCCGGCCCCTTCCTGCCGGATGATCTCTATGCGGAGGTCACCCGCGCCGCGCCCTACGCCCGGCTGGCCCGGCGCGACTTCGACGATGCGCTGCGCTTCGTGGAGGATGGCGGCTACGCGCTCCAATCCTACGACCGTTTCCGCAAGTTGTTCCGGGACGCGCAGGGCTACGTGCATGTGAAGACCACCGCCGTCGCCCGGCAGCTGCGGATGAACCTCGGCACCATCGTCGAGACGCCGCTGATGAAGGTGCGGCTCCGCGGCGGCGGCGTGCTGGGGGAGGTGGAGGAATGGTTCGTCTCCACCCTGACGCCCGGCGACTGCTTCATCTTCGCGGGCCAACTGCTGCGCTTCGAGGGCCTGGACACCACCGCCTGCCTGGTGACGCGGGGCGGCGAGGGCGAGCCCCGCGTGCCCGCCTATGCCGGCAGCCGCATGCCGCTGACGACCTACCTCGCCGCCCGCGTCCGCGCGATCCTGGCCGACCCCAAGGCCTGGAAGGCGCTGCCCGCCCCCGTGCAGGAATGGCTGCGGCTGCAGCAGAAGCAGTCGGAACTGCCGCCGCGCGACGGGCTGCTGGTGGAGACCTTCCCGCGCGGCGAGAAGTGGTTCCTCGTCGCCTATTGCTTCGAGGGGCGGCTCGCGCACCAGTCGCTCGGCATGCTGGTGACGAAGCGGATGGAGAAGCTCGGCATGGCGCCGCTCGGCTACCTCGCCACCGACTACGTCCTCGCCGCCTGGTGCGCCTTCGAACCCACCGGCGTGGAGCGGCTGTTCGAGGAGGACATATTGGGGGAGGAGCTGGAGGAATGGATGGCGGAAAGCTCCATGCTCCGCCGCACCTTCCGCAACATCGCGACCATCGCGGGCCTGATCGAGAAGAACCATCCGGGGCAGGAGAAGTCAGGGCGGCAGATGACCATGAATGCCGATTTGATCTACGACGTGCTCCGCAAGCATGAGCCCGACCACATCCTGCTGCGCGCCACACGGCAGGAGGCGGCAGCGGGCCTCACCGACGTCGCGCGCATCGGGCTGATCCTGGCCCGCGCCAAGGCCGGCGGCATCCGGCACCGCGCGCTCGACCGCGTCTCGCCGCTGGCCGTGCCCGCGCTGATCGAGGAGGGCCGCGAATGGGTCGCGGGCGGCGCGGAGGATGCGCTGCTGGCGGAGGCGGAGGCGCTGGTCGCCGACGCCACGCTCGGCACCGATGCCTTCAACGAGGTTCTGGCCAATGTCACGGAGGCCATCCCGCCGCGTGGCGACCGCGACCGGGTCCGCCGCCCCCGCGACCGCGACCGGAACCGCCGCTACAACCGCTTCGTCCGCACCGCCCCCAAGAACCTCGGAAGCTGAGACCGATGACTGCCGCCCCGCTCCACATGGCCGGCCAGCGCCTGATGCTGGACCCCGCCGGTGTCTGCACCTGGCCTGCCCAGAAGCTGCTGGCCGTGACCGACCTGCACCTGGAGAAGGGCAGCCACTTCGCCTCGCGCGGCCAGTTCGTGCCGCCCTACGACACGCGGGAGACGCTGGACCGCCTGGGCGCCGTCATCCGCAAGTGGAACCCGCAGAAGCTGGTCCTGATGGGCGACAGCTTCCATGACCGCCATGGCTGCGCCCGCCTGCCCCCCGCGGATTGCGCGACGCTGAAGCGGCTGCTGGAGGGGCGGGAGGTCACCTGGCTGCTCGGCAATCACGATCCCGAGCCGCCGGAGGGCCTGCCCGGCACCGCCGTCACGGAACTCCGCATCGGCGCCATCCTGTTCCGGCACGAGGCCGATCCGGCGCGGCTGCCGCTGGGTGTCATCGAGGTCTCCGGCCACTTCCATCCGAAGGCGACCATGCCGGTGCGCGGCGGCGGCGTGACGCGGCCCTGCTTCCTGACGGATGGGCGGCGCCTGATGCTGCCGGCCTTCGGCGCCTTCACCGGGGGACTCGACATCCGCGATCCCGCCATCGCGCGGCTGTTCCATCGGGGCGGTCGCGCCTTCCTGATCGGCCAGGAACGCCTCTACAGCTTCGCCACCGGCCCGCTGCGCGGCGCCATGCGCGCCATGGAGGCCGAGGCAGCCTCCGCGCCCTGAACACGAAAAGCCCTCCCCCGCGCTCGCGGGGGAGGGTCGGGTGGGGGTCGCCCCCCGCCTCGTGCCTTGCCGGGAAGGCTTACGGCCAGATCACCTGGTCGATGGCATGGATGATGCCGTTGCTGGCCATGATGTCGGCCTGCACGACCTGCGCCGGACGGGCGGAGACATTGGCACCCGCCGCGCCGAAGCCCGCGATCTGCTGCGCCGGCGCCGGGTTCTGCAGCGACAGGCGGCCATTGGCGGAGGACAGCGCGATGTCCGCGCCGTTCGTGGTGCGCAGGCGCCGGTCACCGGTGAGCTCCGCCGCACGCAGCATGCCGGGCACCGTGTGGTAGTCGATCAGCGCGCCGAGGCGGGTCCGATCCACGTCGTTCCGGTTCTCGCCGGACTGCGCCCCGCCGAGGAGCTGGTCGATCAGGCCGGCCGGCGCGCCGGTGAAGGCCGCATCGATCGGCGCGAAGACCGTCATCGGTGCCGCCTGGCGGAACTTGTCCACCATCGAGCCGCGGGTGATGATGTTCAGGAATTCCCTGAAGCGGTTGTCGCCCGCCAGCGTATCGGCAAGCGTCCGCAGCTGCGTCTGGGCGCGCAGCACCGTCGGCGCGGCCAGGCCGGCACCCATCACAGCGCCCGCCGCGGCAAGCGTGAACAGCCCGCGCCTCTGCATCGGGATCATGCGTCTCATCCTTTTTCCGTGTCCCACGAGGCCGACAGCCCGCCGGGGATGCGGCGGTCATTCCGGTCTCTCGCGGTCGGCCATCCAACGCGGCGAACCCGCGATGGTTCTCTCGGGATGCTCGCGTCCCGCGCGTTTCGTCCTACATGAGGGGGATGACTGCGCATGATGCCTCCCCTCCGCCCGCCCTGCTGTGGTTCCGCCACGACCTCCGGCTCTCCGACCATCGCGCCCTGGATGCGGCCCTGGCCGGCGGGCGCCGCGTGTTGCCGGTCTTCGTCCTGGATGACGAGGCGGCCGGGGAATGGGCGCATGGCGGCGCGGCGCGGTGGTGGCTGAAGGGCAGCCTCGAATCGCTGTCCCGGTCGCTGGCCGCGCGCGGCGCGCCGCTGTTGCTGGCCAAGGGTCGGGCGGAGACGATCGTCCCGGCGCTTGCCGCCGCGATCGGGGCGGCTGAGGTGCATGCCGGCCGCGGCTACGAGCCCTGGGCGCGCGACCAGTCCCGGCGTGTGCATGAGGCGCTGCAGGGCGACGGGCGCGGCCTGGTGCTGCACACCACGGCCATCCTGCGCGAACCGCACGGCTTCGGGTCCGGCAGCGGCAAGCCCTATGCCGTCTATTCGCCCTTCGCCAAGACCCTGCTCGCCGCCGGCGACCCGCCGCCCCCCCTGCCCGCGCCCGATCGCATCCCGGGGGTCGAGCCGCCGGCGGGGGGCGAGACGCTGGGGAGCCTCGGCCTCTACCCCGTCAAGGGCGAGCCCGACTGGGCGAAGGGCTTCGGCGCCCTGTGGCAGCCCGGGGAGGAAGGCGCCGCCGCACGGATCGCCCGCTTCACCGCCAGGGCGCTCGGCCGCTACGACAGCGACCGGAACCTGCCGGGCATCGAGGGTTCCTCCGGCCTTTCGCCGCATCTCCGCTGGGGCGAGGTCTCGCCGGTGCAGGTCTGGCACGCCGCCCGTGCGGCCGGGGCGGCGCCGGGCGCGACGGAGACCTTCCTGAAGGAGATCCTCTGGCGCGAATTCGCCTACCACCTGCTGTGGCACCGGCCGGAGATGCCGAAGCGGGCGCTGCGGCAGGAATTCGATGCCTTCCCCTGGGCGCCCGATTCCACGCTGCTGGAAGCCTGGCAGCGCGGCCGCACGGGCTATCCCATCGTCGATGCGGGGATGCGGCAGCTCTGGCAGCTGGGCTGGATGCACAACCGCGTGCGCATGATCGCGGCGAGCCTGCTGGTGAAGCACCTGATGCAGCCCTGGCAGGCGGGCGAGGCCTGGTTCCACGACACGCTGGTGGATGCCGACCTCGCCTCCAACAGTGCCTCCTGGCAATGGGTGGCGGGGTGCGGAACGGATGCCGCGCCCTATTTCCGCGTCTTCAACCCCGTGCTGCAGGGCGAGAAGTTCGACCCCGAGGGCGCCTATGTCCGCCGCTGGGTGCCGGAACTGGCGAAGCTGCCGGCGGCCTATATCCACAAGCCGTGGGAGGCACCGGCGGGGATCCTCTCGGCCTGCGGCATCCGGCTCGGCAACACCTATCCGAGGCCGGTCGTGGACCACGCGGAGGGCCGCGCCCGCGCGCTGGCCGCCTTCGCGGCCCTGAAGAAGCCAGCGGATGTCGCCGCCGGGGAGGATCGGTGATGCACCCGCTGCCGATCCCGGTCGGCCATCTCTGGCGCGGCTTCGCGGGGCTTCGCGTCGTGGCCGATGTGCATGGGGAGGCCGAGGCCTTCATCCATGCCATCGAGGGCGCGCTGGCCGAAGACATGTTCATCATCCAGCTCGGCGACCTGACCGACCACGGGCCCGACAGCCCGGAGGTGCTGCGCCGGATGTTCGCGCTGATCGACGAGGGGCGCGGCCTCTTCATCCTCGGCAACCACGACCACAAGCTCCGCCGGGCGCTGACCGGCGCGCCGGTGCGCGGCCAGCCGGAGGGGCTGCACCGCACCCTCGCGCAGCTGGACGCCGCCCCGGATGGGGAGGCGCTGAAGGCCCGCGCGATCGAGGAGATCGCCCGCGCCCCGGCCTGGATCCATGATGGCGGGCGGCTCTTCGTCCATGGCGGCTTCCACCCCGGCATGCTGCACAGCGCGCCGCCGCCCGATGCGGGAGAGCGCAAGGCGCAGGGGCTGATGACCCGGGCCCTCTACGGCCAGGTGACGGGCCGCATCCGCCCCGATGGCTTCCCCGACCGCGTGCATGACTGGGTGGACCGCATCCCCGCCGACATGGTGGTGGTCTGCGGCCATGACAGGCGCAGCACGGATGGCAGGCCCTATGTCGCGGACGGCGCGCAGGGCGGCCGTGCCATCTTCGTGGATTGCGGGGCGGGCAAGGGCGGGCACCTCGCCTGGATCGACATGCCGGCCTGGGCGTGATCCCGCAGGCGCTCAAGCGGAGTTCAGCCCATCCGGGTCAAGGCTGGCGTCGCCGTCGGTTGATCGGGCCGGCGGCGCGCCTCATCTCCCTGGTCAACTTCATGGAGCGACGCCGTGCGGAAGACCCTGATCGCCATCGCCGCCATCACCCTGCCCGCGCTGCAGCCCGCCGGTGCCGCGGCCCAGGAATTCGACAGCGGCTGGCGACGGATCGCGCCGGCGGCACTCGGCGACCTGGAGCTGAATGGCGGCGGCGTGCGCCTGAACAACTTCGTCCTTGCCCGGGCCGACCAGGCGCGGGAGGGGCAGCCCGTCGCGCTCTACAGCTTCTCCGCCACGGCGGTGAAGCAGACCGAGGCGCGGCGCAGCGTGCGCGTGGAACTCGTCGGCGTGAATGCGGAGCGGGAGCCCACCGTGACGGCGGCACTCGTCTTCAACATGGCGGCGACGCAGCCCAACCGCACGGCGATGGACACCCATCGTTTCCCGGTGCGGCCTGCGGATCTCGAAGCCACGGATGCCTTCTTCATCCGGGTGATGATCCCCTGACGCGGCGATCGTCACGGAATTGACACAGATCATGCGGCCACTCCTGGACCGCGCCTAGTCTCGCACCGACACCACCGCCACCCAGGGGGGGCCCATGACGACCGACGGCGCGATCCTGCCCGGAGCCACGCCCGCACCGCGCGAAGCGGCCGACCCGCCGGTCCCGGCCCCGGCCCCGGATGCGGCCGAAGGCATTGCCCATGCCGCGGCTGACCTGTCCCGCCCCCATCGTCGGCTGGCGGCACTGCGGCATGACCCGGAAGCGGTCCGACGTGCCTTCGAGACCGGCGAATACCCCTACGCCACCCGGCTGACCGAGAAGGAATACCTGGCGCGGGTGAAGCCGCTGCAGGTGGAGCTGCTGAAGGCGCAGGCCTGGGTGAAGGATGCCAACGAACGCATCGTCATCCTGTTCGAGGGCCGCGACGCCGCCGGCAAGGGCGGCACCATCAAGCGCTTCATGGAACACTTGAACCCCCGCGGCGCCCGCATCGTCGCGCTGGAGAAGCCGTCCGAGCGCGAGCGCACGCAATGGTACTTCCAGCGCTACGTCCAGCACCTGCCGGCCGGCGGCGACATCGTCTTCTTCGACCGCTCCTGGTACAACCGCGCCGGCGTGGAACGCGTGATGGGCTTCTGCAGCCCCTCCGAATACCTGGAGTTCATGCGCCAGGCGCCGGAGCTGGAGCGGATGCTGACGCGCTCTGGCATACGCCTCTTCAAGTTCTGGTTCAGCGTGACCCGCGACGAACAGCTCAAGCGGTTCGAGGCGCGGGAGACGGATCCGCTGAAGCAGTGGAAGCTCTCGCCGATCGACAAGGCGAGCCTCGACAAGTGGGACGACTACACGGAGGCGAAGGAGGCGATGTTCTTCTACACCGACACCGCCGATGCCCCCTGGACCATCGTGAAGTCCAACGACAAGCGTCGCGCGCGGCTGGAGGCGATGCGGCATTTCCTCAACGCGCTGCCCTATGAAGGCAAGGATGAGCATGTCGTGCATGCGCCGGATCCGCTGATCGTCGGCGGCGCCGGGCACGTCATCGGGCGGTCCTCCCACATCCTCGGCACCGCGCTGCATCCGGACCAGCGACGCGGGACGAAGTAGCCCTGCCCCGGGCGGCGGGCTACACAACCCGCCGGAGGATGCCGCCATGACCGACCTGCCGACGCGCGTGGAGATCCGGGAGGAAGGCCCGCGGGAGGGCTTCCAGATCGAGCCCGGGCCGATCCCGACCGCGCGCAAGATCGCGCTGGTCGATGCGCTCTCCGCCACCGGGCTGCATCACATCCAGGTCTGTTCCTTCGTCAGCCCCAAGATCGTCCCGGGCTGGGCGGATGCGGAGCAGGTGGCGGCGGGCTTCGACCCGAAGCCGGGCGTCACCTACACCGCGCTCTGGTTCAACGCCGCCGGCATGAACCGCGCGCTGACCTTCCGGGACCGCATGAAGGTGGAGACGGCAGTGACGGTCGTGGCCAGCGAGGCCTTCTCGCTGAAGAACCTGAACCGCGACCGCGCCAAGAATATCGAAGCGCAGCACGTCAATGTCCGCGCCCACCAGGAAGCCGGCGTGCCGGTGACGCGCATCAGCGTGCAGGCCGCCTTCGGCTGCAACTACGCCGGCGACGTGCCGGTGGAGGCGGTGATGCAGGCGCTGGAGGATGCCTTCGCCATCGGCGCCGCGAACGGCCTGACGCTGCCGGAAGCCACGCTCGCCGACACCATGGGCTGGGCCACGCCCGCGCGGATCGAGCGCGTGGTCGGCGAGGTCCGCAGCCGCTGGCCCGATCTCTCCCTCATCCTGCACCTGCACGACACCCGCGGCCTCGGAATCGCCAATGCCCATGCGGGGCTGCGGATGGGTATCCATCGCTTCGACACGACCGTGGGCGGCCTCGGCGGCTGCCCCTTCGCCGGCCAGCCCGGCGCCCCGGGCAACATCGCTAGCGAGGAGCTGGTGCTGCTCTGCCAGGAGATGGGCATCGAGACCGGCGTCGACCTCGACGCGCTGGTGGAGGCCGGGCGGCTGGCGGAGGAGGTGGTCGGCCACCGCCTGCCAAGCACGCTGCTGCGGAGCGGGACGCTGGCGAGGTTCAGGCGCGCGGCTTAGGCACCAGGGCCTGAAGCGCCGGGCGGTCCGGCCCGGCGCTTCCGCCTGGTTATGTCAATCGCGCGGTCGATCGCTGCGTCGCAAGCTGCGCAAGGACCGCGTCCCGCTCCGCCTCGATGGCGGCAATCCGCGGCCCGCAACCCGGATCGCTCGCACTGCAACTGCTCCGCGCCTGGGTGATGCGTTCCGCGAAGTCACGCTGAACCGCCGCGACCCGCGCATCGAAGAAGCTGTCGCGTTCGGCGAGGGAAGCGAATTGCTGCGGTGGCAGGATGACGGTGACCGTGGCGGGATACTGCGCCATGGCGCCGGAGGCCGCGTCCACGGCCAAGCCGATGAAGCCGCCCAGCAGGATGTTGCCGGCGGTCATGCCCTGGAACTGCGACGATACCGTCTGCACCGCCGGCATCGACCCCGACCGCGTGCAGTTCACCGCGAGGTCCTGGCCGGACTTGCTGACATTCGCCGTGCCAGGAGTCGGATTGACGACGGCCACGACGTTGCCGGAACGGACCAGCTGGCAGGTGGCGCCCGGCGGTTCGGTGATGATGGAGACGTTCTGCGACGTCCCTGTGGTGATCGTCGCGCAGGCCGGCAGCAGCGCGGCCAGCATCAGCAGGGGCAGTAGTCGCTTCAGCATCGTTCTCTCCCGGCGCAAGGGGCGCCAAGGCGATGCTGAAACAGGATACGCATATACGCAATGATCCGATGTCAAAATAAAATAGGGCTCGGCCTATTGACGTCCGCGTGCCGGACGGGCGTGGCGGCCCTACGCTCCCGGCATCACCTGGCTCAACCGCCCGCCCATGCGCACCGGCTCCGCCCGCAGCGCCAGGCCCGTGGCGTCGTCGGTCTCGACGAACAGGCCGCAGACCGTCGCCTCGCCCTCCGCCGGGGCCAGCTTCTCGCCCGGCACCTTCTTCCAGAAGCGCAGCGCGGCGGCGCCCTTCTGCATGCCGATCACGCTGTCATAGTCGCCGCACATGCCGGCATCGGTCTGGTAGGCGGTGCCGCCGGGCAGGACCTGGTGGTCGGCGCTCGGCGTATGGGTGTGGGTGCCCACCACCAGGGAGAGCTTGCCGTCGAAGCTGTGCGCCATGGCGAGCTTCTCGGACGACGCCTCCGCGTGGAAGTCCAGGATGATGGCCTGCACCGTGCCGCCCGCGCCCATGCGGTGCGGCGCGATCATCGCCTGCACGCCGCGGAAGGGATCATCCAGCGCGTCCATGAACAGCCGGCCCATCGCCTGCATGACCAGCGCCTTCCGGCCGTCCGGCAGCACGGCCACGAAGCCGCCCTTGCCCGGCGTGCCGGGCGGGTAGTTCATCGGGCGGATCAGGCGGGGCTCGCCCTCGATATAGGGGATGATCTCCTTGCGGTCCCAGGCGTGGTTGCCGAGGGTCACGACATCGGCGCCGGCCACGAACAACGCCCGTGCCATGTCGGGGGCAAGGCCGAAGCCATGGCTGGCATTCTCGCCGTTCACCACCACGAGGTCCAAGGCCAGGCGTTCGCGCAGCACGGGGATGGCGGCCCCCGCGGCATCGCGGCCGGAACGGCCAACCAGGTCACCCAGGAAAAGGATACGCATCAGCCAGCCACTCCGGCGCGGATGACACCACGCTCGGTCACGATCGCGGTCAGAAGCGCGTCCTCGGGCCCCGCGGGCACTTCGTCAACCTCCTGGCACGCGAAGGCGGTGCCGATGGCGGTGGCGCCGGGCAGCGCGGCCAGCGTCCGATCGTAATAGCCGCCGCCATAGCCGAGCCGGCGGCCGGCGCGGTCGAAGGCCAGCAGCGGCACCAGCAGCCAGTCAGGCACCAGCGCCTCGGCATCCGGGCCAGGCTGCGACGTGCCCATCGGTCCCCGCGCCAGCGTGTCGCCGGGCTGCCAGCGGCGGAAATGCAGCGGCTGCCCGCGCTTCGGCGTGACCGGCAGCGCGATGGGGTGGCCGCGCTCATGCAACGCGTGCAGCAGCGGGCGGAGGTCGATCTCCGGCCCCATCGGCCAGAAGCCGGCGACGACGGCGCCGGGCGGCGGCGGCAGGTCCCGGAGCACATGGCCCGAAAGCGCCAGGCCGCAGGCCAGGGCGTCCTGCCCCAGCCGCCGCGCCAGCGCGAGTTTCCGCGCCTCCGCCTTCAGTTCAGCCAGCAGGACAGGGCAGAGCATGGCGCGCAGGATCCGCAATCCCCCACCCCGACCCTCCCCCGCAAGCGCGGGGGAGGGAGCGGCGCGTCAACTCCCTCCCCCGCGCTTGCGGGGGAGGGCTGGGGTGGGGGTCCGACCCGCGCCTACCAACCGATGTCAGGAAAAATCCAAGCGCGGAGCCACCATGGCCGTGGGCGTGATAACCCTCCTGAGACCTGCTGTTGCAGGTGGGAACCAGATACCCGGACCACGGTCCGGACAGCGCCAGTCCCCGGAGGATGCTCATTGGCCCCGGGGGTTAAAGTGCCTCACCAACCGGGCAGCCCCGCCCACCCTAGTTAGGGGCGGTCGAGGGTCTGGGCAATGCCCTCGATGCGGTCGGCGATGCGGGCCAGCCGCTCCGCCAGGCGCGGATCGGGCTGCGGCGCCGCCGCCACCTGGCCGGCGCGGGCCTGGGCGAGTGCCACCTTCAGGTCGTGCACCTCATCCGCCAGCAGCAGCGCGCCCAGCAGGATCAGGCGGCTTTCGCCGAACTGCCCGCCCATCGCCTTGATGGAGTTGACGCGCTTGTCCACCTCGGCCGCCAGGGAGACGAGGTGCGCCTCCTGCCCATCCTCGCAGGAAACGGGGTGGCTGTAGCCGCCGACGCGAACGGTGACCTGACCCATGCTTACTGATCCTCTCCGAGCGCCGCGCGAAGCCGCGCAATCGTCTCGTCCAGCCTGTCGGCGATGGCGGCAACCGCGGCGCGGGACACGCCTTCGCCAGCGACCGCCTCCGGCCGCGGACGCGCCGCGGCATCCGCCAGGCGTTCCACGGCAGCCTCCAGCCGCGCCAGGGCGCGACCCGTCGGGTCACCCCCGGCATCGATCCCCGCACCTGACGCGCGCGCCCCTGACACGGTTGTTCGAAGCCCCCAAAGCCTGATCCCTGCCGTGGCCCGCGCAGCGCGCGAGGCGCTTGCCGCAGCCGGGCCCGGCATGCTGCAACGCTTTGCATGCAAGGCCCTGCGGGTCAACGGTGAGCACGAGTCCAGCCCCCCTTCCCCCCGCCATCATGGTGCTGTCGGTCGAGGAGGCGGCGGCGGCGCTGTCGCTGGCGGGGCCCGCGGGCGTGACGCTGCTGTCGGCGGAAGGCGCCGCCGGCTTCCTCGGTGCCAGCGGCTGGCGCGCGCTGGTCGATGCCGCACGTGCCACCTGGCCCGGCGTCACCGCGCCGGACCTGCTGTGCTGCGGTGCCGCGCCGGGCGATGCGCTGGCGGCACTGCGCGCCGGATGTCGCGGCATCGTGCTCGACGGCGCCTCGCCGGCTTTCGGCGCCGTCGCCGCGGCCGGCGCGGAGGTCGGCGCGATGCTGTTTCCCCAGCGCCCGCCTGCGATGGAGGCCCGCGTGCTGGACCTCCGGCGGCCTGTCGCGCGCGCCCGGCTGGCCGCCTGGCTGGCCGTTCCGCCGGATGACACGCGCGGACACCTGCGCTAGACCCCCGCGCAAGCCCGCAACCGCCGTTGAACGAGGAAAATTCCACGATGCGACTGACGCCGAAGGTCCAGGAAATCCTGTCCTGGTACGAGAGCGACAACCCCGGGGTGAAGGCGAACCTTGCCCGCATCCTGATGCAGGGGAAGCTCGGCGGCACCGGCCGCATGGTGATCCTGCCGGTGGACCAGGGCTTCGAGCATGGCCCGGCGCGCAGCTTCGCGCCGAACCCCGCCGCCTATGACCCGCGCTACCTGTTCGAACTGGCGCTCGATGCCGGGCTCAACGCCTATGCCGCGCCGCTCGGCATGATTGAGGCCGGGGCCGCGACCTATGCCGGCTGCATTCCGACCATCCTCAAGATGAACAGCAGCAACAGCCTGTCCACGACCAAGGACCAGGCCGTGACGGCGACGATCGGCGATGCGCTCCGCCTCGGCTGCTCCGCCATCGGCTTCACCATCTATCCGGGCTCCGAATACCAGTTCGAGATGATGGAGGAGCTGCGGGAGCTGGCGGAGGAGGCGAAGTCTGTCGGCCTCGCCGTCGTCGTGTGGTCCTATCCGCGCGGCCCGATGCTGGACAAGGTCGGCGAGACCGCTCTCGACATCTGCGCCTATGCCGCGCACATGGCGGCGCTGACCGGCGCGCACATCATCAAGGTGAAGCCGCCGACCGCGGCGATCAGCCTGGATGCCGCGAAGGCGACCTACACGAAGAACCCGGTCGAGGACGATGCGGCGAAGCGCTTCGCGCATATCGTGCAGGCCTGCTTCGGCGGCCGTCGCCTGGTGGTCTTCTCGGGCGGCGAGGCGAAGGGCACGGAGGACATCCTGAAGGAGGTCCGCGCCATCCATGCTGGCGGCGGCAACGGCTCCATCATGGGCCGCAACGCCTTCCAGCGGCCGAAGGCCGATGCGCTGGCGCTGCTGCAGGCCATCATCGACGTCTACAAGAACTGATCCCGGCCTGCCCGGCCTGGATCGCGGCGCGGCGGTGGGGGATGCCCCGCCGCCGCTTTCGTTTTGCGGCTCCGCCGGCACTTCCGTTTTGCGGCTCCGCCGGCACTTCCGTTTTGCGGCTCCGCCGGCGCTTCCGTTTTGCGGCTCCGCCGCCGCTTTCGTTTTGCGGCTCCGCCGCGGGGGTCGTTTCGGGCCATGGCGAAGCATCGGCCGCGGCGTGACGCGCAGGATGGGCCATGGACAACCTTCCCCTCATCCTTCTCGTCTTCCTGCTGGCCGGACTCGCCAAGGGCGTCATCGGCCTCGGCCTGCCGACGATCTCCATCGGGCTCCTGGCCCTGGTGATGCCGCCGGCGGAGGCGGCTTCCTTGCTGCTGCTGCCCTCCCTCGCGACCAACATCATGCAATGCGCGGGGCCGGCGCTGCGGCCGCTGCTGCGGCGGCTGTGGCCGATGCTGCTGGCGCTGCTGCCCGGCACCTTCGCGGGGATCGGCCTGCTGACCGCGGGCGGGCCGCTCGCACTCGGCCTGCTCGGCGCGGCGCTGGTTGCCTATGCCGTATGGGGCCTGGCGGCACCGCCGCTGACCCTGAACGCGCGGGCGGAGCGGCTCAGCGCCATCCCGATCGGCGTGGCGGGCGGCGTCATCACGGGCGCGACCGGCGTCTTCGTCATGCCGGTCGTGCCCTGGCTCGGCGCGCTCGGCCTCGCGCGCGATGCGCTGGTGCAGGCGCTGGGCCTGGCCTTCCTGGCGGCGACCGTGGCGCTCGGCCTGGCACTCGCCGCGGCGGAAGCGGTCACGCCCGCGACGTCGCTCGCTTCGCTGCTCGCCCTGCCGCCGGCGCTGGCCGGCATGTGGCTCGGGACGCGGCTGCGCGGCCGCCTCTCCCCCCTCCTGTTCCGGCGCCTGTTCTTCGTGGCGCTGCTCGCCATCGGCGCGCAATTGGCCTGGCGGGGAATATCGTGATTGTGCGTTGCATCCAACGCCCGGGCCCGCCCGTATCGGGGACATGCTCGTCCTTGCGATCCGCGTCGCCGCCCTCGTCCCCCTGATCGCCGGCCTGGCCGGGGCGATCGGTGGTGCCAGTTTCCTGGGAGAGGTCGCGGGTCCGGCGACGGACAGCCATCTGCGCTACCTCTCCGGCCTGCTGCTCGGCCTCGGCATCCTCGCCTGGTGGTGCGCCGCCGACCTGAAGCGGCGGGGGGAGGTCTTCACCATCCTGGTCCTGATCGTGGCGCTGGGCGGGCTGGCGCGGCTTGCCGGCGTGGTCGGCCAAGGCCGCCCGCCGATGCCGCATCTGCTGGCGCTGGGCATGGAGTTGGGCGTGACGCCGGCCCTGTGGCTGTGGTGGCGCCTGGCGCGTGGGGAGGCGGAGACGGCGGCTGGTTCGGAGGCGCGGCCGGCCGATCTCTATCGCTGGCTCGGCGGCGCCTGACGCCCCTTCCCAAAGCCGCGCCGCCGCGCGACACCGGTTCCATGTCCGCCCCCGAACGCGATTGCCGCCTCTACCTCATCACCCCCCCTGCCCTGCCGGACCTGACCGGCTTCGCGGAAAGCCTGGCGCGCGCGCTGGATGCCGGGGATGTGGCCGCCTTGCAGATCCGCCTGAAGGACGTGCCGGACGAGGCTGTGCTGCGTGCCGCCTCCGTCATCCTGCCCATCGCCCAGGCCGCGGGCGTCGCGGTGCTGATGAATGACCGGATGGACCTGGCGAAGCGCGCGGGCTGCGATGGCGTGCATCTCGGCCAGGGCGATGGCGACCCCGTCGCCGCCCGCAAGCTGCTGGGGGCGGAGGCGACGATCGGCGTGACCTGCCACGCCTCCCGCCACCTGGCGATGGAAGCGGGCGAGGCGGGCGCGGACTACGTCGCCTTCGGCGCCTTCTTCCCCACCACGACCAAGGACGCGAAGCACCACGCGGATCCCGAGATCCTGGGATGGTGGAGCGAGATGTTCGAACTCCCCTCGGTCGCGATCGGCGGGATCACGGCCGCCAATTGCGCGCCGCTGGTGCGCGCGGGGGCGAATTTCCTGGCGGTGGTGGGCGCCGTGTGGAGCCACCCGGAGGGACCCGCCGCCGGCGTGCGCGCGATGAACGAGGCGATCGCCTCAGCCTGAGGCGACAGGCCGCCACACCGCGCGGAAGACAAGGCCGGCCACCGCGCCGATCGCGGCCCCCTGCAGAAAGGGCCGCCAGCCGAGCCCAGCACCGACGCCGCCGATCAGCCCGCCCAGCAGCAGCGCGCCGCCCAGCGCCCCCGCCAGCGCATAGGCCAGCAGGCCCTGCCGGCGGATGGCGGCGAGGGCCAGGTGCATCGGCAGCCCGCCCAGCAGGGTGAAGAGCATCGCGAAGGGCAGCAGCGGCAGCGAATCGAGCCAGAGGTCCAGCGCCTCCCGCCACGCCGCCGCGTCCCCAGGCATCGCGGCCTCTCCGCGCAGCATCGCCAGGAGCGAGACGGCCGGCACGCCGACCGCCATGGCGGCAAGCGCCGCCAGCAGTATGCCCGCCGCCAGCCGCCGAAGGCCGCTGCCGGTGATGCGCGCGAGGAAGTCGGGGCCCATGCCGCGACCCTGCCACGGGCCGCAATCCGGGTCACGCTGCCTCCCTTGACCCCCGGGGCTGGCCCGGCGCATGCCGCGCGACCTGGAGGAGCCCCGCGATGCGCCTGGCCTATGAGACCTGCGACGTCTTCACCGACCGCCGCTTCGGCGGCAATCCGCTGGCCGTGGTGCGCGATGCCGCCGGGCTGGACACGGCGGCCATGCAGGCCGTGGCGCGGGAGTTCAACCTCAGCGAGACGGTCTTCGTGGAGGCGGCGGACGAGCCCTCCGCCACCGCCCGCATCCGCATCTTCACCACCGCCATGGAACTGCCCTTTGCCGGCCACCCCAATGTCGGCGCCGCGGTGCTGATCGCGCGCTACCTCGGCATCCAGGGGGACCGGTTGCGGATCGACCAGGCGGCGGGTCGGGTGGAGGCGACGCTCGCGCGGGATGAGACGGGGCATGTGGTGGCTGCCACCATCACCGCACCGAAGCCCTTCGCGCTGGGCCAGGCGCTGGACCCCGCTGCCATCGCCGCCTGCGCCGGGCTGCCAAGCGTGGTCGGGGAGCCCGTCATCGCGTCCTGCGGCACGCCTTTCGCCGTGGCTGAAGTGGTGGATGAGGCAACGCTCGCCTCCGCCGAGCCCGATGCCGCCGCCTTTCGCCGGCACCTGCCGCCGAGCCTCGCCATCGGCCTTCACCTCTTCTGCCGCCAGGGCGAGTCGGATGGATTGATGCGACTGCGCAGCCGGATGTTCGCGCCGCTGGGCGGCCTGACGGAGGATCCCGCAACGGGGTCGGCGAATGTGGCGCTTGGCGGCCTGCTGCTTGCCCGCGCCGGCGGCCAGCGCCTTTCGCTATCGATCGAGCAGGGAATCGAGATGGGGCGCCCGAGCCAGCTGGCCGTCGAAGCATGGACCGACCAGGGGGTGATCCGCGCCTCGGTCGGCGGCGGCGTCGTGGCCGTCAGCCGAGGCTGGCTCTACCTGTAGTCCGAAGCGCTGGCATCAGGGCGAGCGGAAGCGGGCGCCGTCCGCCCGGATGAAGACGCGCAGCGGCGTGGTGCCGGCGCCGCTACCATCCCGGCCCCGCCATCGGCCATTGGTGCACAGCACGCCGCCGCCGCGGACCGGCACGGCGTCGAAGACGACGGTGTTCAGGATGCGCTCCCCGGTCGGGGAAACCGCGGTGAAGTCGGTGCGGCATTCCGCGCCGATGCGGACTGGATCGTAGTCGTCGATGATCCAGCCGCCGCCACCCGTGCTCTCGAATCGGCGCTCCAGCACCGGCCAGCCGGCGAAATCCGCTGGCGTCTGCGCCAGCGCGGCACCGGCGGGCGCCAGCGCCAGCACCATGCTGGCCAGCAACATCGATCGCGACATGGGCGGCCTCCGGCTGCGACGGGGAAACACTCCCCATGCCTGACCTACGGACCGGCCAAGGCGCCGGATGCCGCCGACGGCGAAAAAAGAACGCGTCGCGCAAAAACAGGCGTCGAAGGGCGTCCCGACGGTTCCGTTGCCACCCCGCATCGGCCTAGGCTGCCGCACCATCCTCACGCCGCGGTGATCGGGCAGCGTCGCCCGGCTTGCCGCTGCAGGCGGATGGCGCCGGTCAAGAAGGCGCCACAAGGCGCCGCAGGAGGAAATGATGCAGCGTCGCACCCTGGCCGCCATGGCGGCGACCACCCTCGTCATCGCCGCGCCCGTGCTGGCGCAGAATTTCAACCGGCCGCCTTCCTTCGGCACGCTGAACCTCAGCGCCAATTTCGCGCCCGACCCGACCGTGGTGGCGGTGACCGCGGGCGGCAACCTGCCGGCGGAGCGCCTGGGCGGCTCCCAATGCGTGGGCTCCATCGCCGATGCGCCGGATGTGCGGCTGAACTACCGCGCGGGTCAGGGGCTGCCCCTCTACATCTCCGCCGTGTCGCGCGCCGATGTCACGCTGGTGGTGAACCTGCCGAACGGGCAATGGGCCTGCAACGACGACCATGCCGGCAGCACCAATGCAGGCCTCGTCTTCCGCAATCCGCAATCCGGGCAATACGACATCTGGATCGGCCATTACGATCGCGGGAGCCGCGTGCCGGCACAGCTGCGCATCTCCGAAATCGCGCCACGCTGACCTGACGATCCGGGGCGCCCGCCCCACATGCGGGCGGGCATCCCGTTTCAGGCAGGCGCATGGACGAACTGACGTTTCACACCCGCCTGCACAGGCCTGGCACCATCCTCGATGTCGGCGCGCATGACGGGCTGCTGGCGGTACCCTTCTCCCGCCTGCCGGACAGCAGGCTGCTGGCCTTCGAACCGCTGCCGAGCGCCTTCGCGCGGCTCGATGCCGCGATGCGGGCGGCCCATGGTGGCACGATCCCCGCGCATGTCGCGCTGCGGCCCGAGGCGATCGGTGCCGCGCCCGGTTCGCTGACGCTCTCCGTCCCCGTGTTGGAGGGCGTCGTGCAGGAGCAATGGGCGAGTGCGGCCAAGGATTATGCCGGCTTCGACTCCGTCTCGGTCGAACGGCATGACGTCGCGGTGCTCACCATCGACAGCCTCGGCCTCCCGGACCTCGCGCAGGTGAAGGTGGATGCGGAGGGGTTCGAGGAGGAGGTCCTGCGCGGCGCCGGCGCGACAATCCGCCGCTGCCGCCCGGTGCTGTCCCTGGAGGTGGAGGAACGCCACCGCCCCGGCAGCACGCGGGACGTGCCGGCGCTGCTCGCCTCGCTGGGCTATCTGGTCCGCTTCCATCACGCCGGCGCCTTCCATCCCATCGAGGCCTTCGACGCCGCGACCATGCAGGTGGCGTCCCCGGACCCGGCGGTCTTCGCGGCCTCCGACCCCTACATCTTCACCTTCTCCGCCTGGCCGGTTGAACAGGACGCCGAGATCATCGCGCGCCTTGCGTGAGGCTGCCGGCCGCGCGAGGCTCGCGGCTGATGGATCTCCCCTGGCTCGCCTGGCTGCTCGCGCCCATCGCCACCACCTTGATCGCGGGGCTGAAGGGTGCCTTCGGCGGCGGCTTCGCGCTGCTCGGCATCCCACTGCTGGCGCTGGCGATGGACCCGGTCGAGGCAGGCGCGATGCTGGCGCCGCTGTTCCTGGCCATGGATGTGGCGGCCTTCCGCTACTGGAAGCACGGCACCTGGTCCAGGCCCGATCTGGCCGTGCTGCTGCCGGGGCTGGCGATGGGCGTCGTCGTCGGCACGGCGATCGTGGCGCTGCTGCCGCGGGATGGCGTGGCGCTGGCCATGGCGGTGGTGACGCTGGGCTTCGCCGCGAGATACTTCATCGGCCAGGGTGAGGTCGCGCCACGGCCACGCAGCGCGGTGCGCGGCGTGGCGGCCGGCACGGCGTCCGGCATCACCACCATGCTGGCCCATTCCGGCGGTCCGCCGCTGGCCATGTATCTGCTGCCGCTGCAACTGCCCAAGGCCGTCTATGCCGGCACCACCAGCATCTACTTCACCATCGCCAATCTGCTGAAGGTCGGTCCCTGGCTGATGGCGGCGCCGCCGACTCCGTCCACCTGGCTTCTGATGGCGGCCTGCCTGCCCTTCGTCTGGATCGGCGTCTGGGGCGGCTGGACCTTGCATCAGCGGCTCGACCAGAAGCGGCTCTACTGGTGGTGCCACATCCTGCTGGTGGCCACCGGGCTCAAGCTGCTCTGGGACGGGCTGGCGGGCTGATCAGGGCATTGACCTGCAGCGCGAGGGCGGTCGCGACCAGCAGGGCGCAGGCGCCATGCCCGGCATGCCATTGCCGGCGCCAGTTCACCCAATCCGGCGGGATGGCGCCGAGCCGCGCGCCGGCGACCAGCGCATTCACCGGCGCCACGACGACCCACCAGGTCATGAAGGCCGCGAACACCAGCAGGGTGGCGAGCAGGGCGACATGCCCTTCCTCCGTTCCCCTGCGCCACCAGGCCAGCCCCAGGCAGGCGAGGGGCGCTGCCACATAGCCGATCACGCCGATAGTGGCGGTGCCTGCGTAGAGGCGCTGCTGCACGGTCAGCCAGACATCAGGCGGCAGGTTCCATTTGCCCGGCGCTTCCAGCACATGCCCGACCGGCCCCGCCAGCGCCAGCACCAGCAGGCCGACCACGCCAAGACGCGCCCAATGCAGGCCCATGGCACCACTCCCCGATTGGTTGCGGCAACGTCGGCGGGATCGGCCCGGTTTCAGGAAGGGCTGATGGCGTAACGGCTTTCGCTAACCCGGTCCCTCCAGCAGCTTCAACGGCGGCGCCAGTGCCAGCGGCGCCGCGCGCGAGACGGCGGGCAGCCACAGCACATCCTCGATGTCCCGCGCGCCGGCCACCAGCATCGCCAGGCGATCGAAGCCGAGGGCGATGCCCGCGCCCTCCGGCATGCCGGCCTCCAGCGCCGCGAGGAATTCCTCATCCACGCCCCAGCCTTGCTCCCCGCTTTCCGCGCGCCGAGCCGCCACGTCGCGTTCGAAGCGCGCGCGCTGCTCCACCGGGTCGGTCAGCTCGTCGAAGGCATTGGCGAGTTCGAGCCCCGCCACGAAGAGCTCGAACCGCAGCGCCACGCGGCCATCGCGCGGGTCGCGCCGCGCCAGCGCTGCCTGGGGCGTCGGCCAATGCGTCAGGAAGGTCGCGCGGCCGCGGCCGAGATGCGGCTCCACATGGTCCAGCATCAGGCGGAAGAAGCCATCCTCCCACCCATCGCCGTCCGGGATGGCAAGGCCGACGCGCGCGGCATTGGCGCGGAGCTTGGCCGCATCGCCCTCCCCTGTCGCGGGATCGACGGTGCCTAGGATGTCCATGCCGCGGCAATACCGGCTGAAGGCTTCCGCCATGGTCAGGCGCTCGAAGGGAAGGCCGAGGTCGCAGGTGGCGTCGCCATGGGCGACATGGCGGGGCGCGACGGAGCGCAGCAGCAGTTCCGTCTCCTCCATCAGCGCCGCCATCCCCTGCCCCGGCGCATACCATTCCAGCATGGTGAATTCCGGCGCGTGGCGTGGGCTCGCCTCCCCGTTGCGCCACACCCGCGCCAGTTCGAAGACCCTGCCCGACCCGCCGACCAGCAGCCGCTTCAGGGCGAGTTCCGGTGAGGTCCGCAGCCACAGCGGCACGCGGCCGCCGACGCCGAGATGCGGTTCATAGGCGCTGGCGAAGGCGCGGAGATGCACCTCCATCCCCGGCACCGGCACCAGGCAGGGGGTCTCGGCTTCCGCATAGCCGCGGGCGGCGAAGAAGGCGCGCACATCGGCCGTCAGCCGCGCACGGCGCTTCAGGAAGGGCAGCCGGGCCTGGAGCCTGGCCCAGGGATGATGAGTGGCCTCGGCCATGGACGCGCGCCCCGCATTGCGGTTTAGGGGGGCACGATCATGCCCGAAGCCCCCGCCCCCCACCACACCCGGACGATCCGCGATGCCAACGGCCTGGCCGCCGCCGGCCTGGTGCCGCGTGACGCCGTGCCGGGGCTGGAGGCGGTGCAGGCGCGCTATTCCATCGCGGTCACGCCCGCCATGGCCGCGCTGATCGACCCGGCCGACCCCGCCGACCCCATCGCCGCGCAGTACATCCCGCGCACCGAGGAACTGGTGACGGCCCCGCATGAGGTGCTGGACCCCACGGCCGACGAACCCTTCACCCCCCTGCCCGGCGTGGTGCACCGCTATCCCGACCGCGCGCTGCTGAAGCCGCTCCTCGCCTGCCCCGTCTATTGCCGCTTCTGCTTCCGGCGGGAGGTGGTCGGCCCCGATGGCGGGCTGCTGACGGAAGCGGCGCTGGAAGCGGCGCTCGCCTGGTTCGAGCGCACGCCGGCGGTGCGGGAGGTGATCCTGACCGGCGGCGACCCGCTGATCCTCTCCCCCCGGCGGCTCGGCGCGATCCTGGCGCGGCTTGCCGCCATCCCGCATGTCGAGATCCTGCGCATCCACAGCCGCGTGCCCGTCGCCGATCCGGCACGCGTGACGGCGGCCCTGGCCGAGGCGCTGGCGGTGGAGAAGCCGCTCTACCTCTGCGTCCATGCCAACCATGCGCGGGAGTTTTCCCCGGACGCCGCCACCGCGCTGCGGCGGCTGACCCAGGCGGGCGTCGTGCTGCTCGGCCAATCCGTGCTGCTGCGCGGCGTGAATGACAGTGCCGAGGCGCTGGAGGATTTGTTCCGCGCCATGCTGCGCCATCGCGTGAAGCCCTACTACCTCCACCAGCTCGACCACGCCCCCGGCACGGCGCGGTTCGAGGTGCCGCCGGAGGAAGGCCGCGCCCTGCTCCGCCAGCTCCGCCACCGCGTCACCGGCCTGGCCTGGCCCAACTACGTGCAGGAACGGCCGGGCGGCGCGGGGAAGGTACCGCTGGGGCCGGTGTGGGAGGTCGGCTAGCTACACCCCATACATGCCACCGACATGCCAGCCGCGATGCGGCAGGTCATCGAGGCTGCTGCCATCGAAGAAGATGCGCTTGGCAGGCTTGCCGCCGGGGTCCGTGCCGTCGAAGGCCAGGACCTCCTTCGTCGGCATCTCCGCGCAGAACTTCCCTGACGTGATCTGCACCTGCTTCGGCTTGGCCGGCGGCGTGCGGTGCTTCTCGATGTTTCCCTTCGTGCCCCATTCCGCGAGCCAGAGATTGTAGGTGGAGCCCTGCACCAGCTCGCACTTCTCCACCAGCGCGATGTGCCGCCAGCGGAAACCGCGGGAATCCTTCTCCCCGAAGGTGCAGGCGACGGTGCCTTCCGTGACCTTGGCGGGATCCGTCACCAGCGCCAGCGGCAGGCGGTTGCGGGTGGCATAGACGTCGGGTGTCGCGCCCGCGAGCTTGTCGCTTTTCCCGTAGCCCATGGCATAGGCGAAGATGGCGGAGGAAGGGGAGATGCCGAGCCAGTTGCCGACGAAGGTGTTGCAGTCCAGCCCGAACCACTTCTCCCCATAGGCCTTGGGATTGCCGTTGGTCATGCCGCAGAAATGCGCGAGCCGCACGGCATCCGCGATCTCGTCCGGGGAGGCGCGGCAGGCATAGGCGCGGGAGAGGGAGGGATCGTACCACTCCTCCGCCGGGTTGATCAGCGCGTCATGCCCCTTGATGAAGAAGGGCTGCGACTGCCCGCGCACCGCGGCGGGCGATTTCAGCTTCAGCTTGGCGGCGAGCTTGGAGAGCAGGACGTAGTATTCGGCCTGGTTCTCCGGCGTCCATCCATTGACGTAGCGCTGGATGTCGAGCGTGACGGAGATGCCGAGGCGCTGATCGATGATGGGGATGGCGTGATAGAGGCCGGCATAGGCGGCGGGGGAATAGTAGGTCATGCGGGCGGGCTTCCTGGCTGGGGCCGGGCGGGGCGCCGGTGGGCCGGGAGGCTAGCGCGGGGGGGCTGGGGGAATGTGTTGCGCCTGTTGCGCGCAGCGCCATATGGTCATTTCAAATGACCATGTGAGAAGCCCATGCCTGCCGCCAAGCTGATCAACGCCACCGAGTTCAAGGCCACCTGCCTTGACCTGCTGGACCGGCTGAATGCCGGGGAGTGGGAGAGGCTGGAGGTGACGAAGCGCGGCAAGGTCGTGGCCGTCGTGACCGCACCGGCGCCGGTCGCCGAGGCGGTGGCCGGCCTGCATGGCTTCATGCGCGGCAGCGTCACGATCCCGTCCGCCCTCGACCTGACTGCCCCAGTGCTGGAGGAGGAGTTCGCCGCGGCTGATGGCGCCGTCCACCGGTGACCGGCGCCGGCGTCCTGCTCGACACCTGTGCCGTGATCTGGCTGGCAAATGGGGAGCCGATGGCGCCACCCGCCCTGGCCGCCATCCAGGCGGCTGGCGAGGGCCCCGGCATCCATGTCTCCCCGGTATCAGCCTGGGAGATCGGCCTGCTCAGCCGCCCGCGTGGCCAGCGGCAGCCGATGACCTTCGCACCGGACCCGAAGACGTGGTTCGCCCGGTTCATGGCAGCGCCCGGCATCCGGGAAGCGCCGCTCACCACCGGCATCGCGGTGGATGCCAGTTGGCTGCCAGGCGATCTGCATGGCGATCCCGGCGACCGCCTGATCATCGCGACCGCGCGGGATCGAGGTCTGACGATCATCACGCGGGACCGGCTGATCCTGGCCTATGGCGCCACAGGCCATGTGAGCGTCCTGGGCTGCTGAGCGGGCTGCGCTTGCCCTGCCCTCCCCCACGTTGTAAGCGCCCCCGCACACTCCACACCCCGCTGATCCAGGACGCCCACCCGCCATGGCGAAGATGCAGGCCAACCAGATGCGTGCCGGCATGGTCATCGAATTCGAAGGCCAGCGCTACACCATCCTCAAGCAGAACATCATGATCCCCGGGAAGGGCGCCGCCGTCATCCAGGTGGAGATGCGCAACGTCCGCTCCGGCGCCAAGAAGGACCAGCGCTGGCGCACCGCGGATACTGTCGAACGCCTGACGACCGAGGACAAGGAATTCACCTTCTCCTATGCGGAAGGCGAGATGCTGGTCCTGATGGACCCCGAATCCTACGAACAGACCCAGGTGCCGAAGGAGATCCTCGGCGATCGCCTGCCCTTCCTGGTCGAGAACATGACGGTGAATGTCCGCCTGATCGAGGGCGAGCCCGTCTCCATGGACCTGCCGGAACAGGTGGTGCTCGAGGTGGTGGAGGCCGATCCCGTCGTGAAGGGCCAGACCGCCGCCTCCTCCTACAAGCCCGCCGTGCTCTCCAACGGCGTGAAGACCATGGTGCCGCCCTTCATCACCGTCGGCGAGAAGATCGTGGTGAAGACCGAGGACGGCTCCTACTACGAGCGCGCCAAGGGCTGACGCCCCGCCCTGGCACCACGCCAGGGCTCACACACCGCCTACCCGGCCCGCACCCCGAAAGGGGGCGGGCCGTTCCGCTCTTTCCACCCCCGCATCCGGACCCCGCCCGCACCATGGCCGTCTCCCCCCGCCTCTCCCCCGCCATGTCCGTCGTCGTCAGCGCCGTGCAGAAGGCCGCGCGCCGCCTCCTGCGCGACTTCGGGGAGGTCGAGAACCTCCAGGTGACGTCGAAGGGCCCGGGCGACTTCGTCAGCCAGGCCGACCTCCGCGCCGAGCAGACGCTGCGGGAGGAGTTGTCCCGCGCCCGCCCGGGCTGGGCGTTCCTCGGCGAGGAAGGCGGCCAGGCGGATGGGGATTGGGAATGGCGCTGGGTGGTCGATCCGCTGGACGGCACCACCAACTTCCTGCACGGCATCCCGCACTGGGCGATCTCCGTCGGCATCGAGAAGCGCGTCGGCGACACCACCGAACTCGTCGGCGGCTGCATCTACAACCCCGCGGGGAATGAGCTCTTCTGGGCGGAGAAGGGCATGGGCGCCTATCTCAACGACAAGCGGCTCCGCGTCTCCGCGCGGCGGGACATGGTCTCGGCGGTCTTCGCCACGGGCATCCCCTTCGCCAAGGTGCAGCGCAAGGCCGAATTCACCGCGACGCTGGCGCGGCTGATGCCGCAGGTCGCGGGCGTCCGGCGCTTCGGCTCCGCGGCGCTCGACCTCGCCTGGGTCGCCGCCGGCCGCTACGAGGGGTTCTGGGAGCTCGGCCTCAACAAGTGGGACATCGCGGCGGGGCTGGTCATCGTGAAGGAAGCCGGCGGCTTCGTCACCGACCCCGCCGGCGGCGACACGCATTACGAGACGGGCGACCTCGTCGTCGGCAACCAGGCGCTGCACCCGAAGCTGCGGGAGGTGGTGGCGGAAGGCATCGCCGCCGCACAGGCCGCCCGGGCGACCGTCGCGGAGCGGTAAGGCATCGCGTCGCCGATCGATAAGCTTCGCGTCAATTCCGGTCAGGTGATTCCGCGACCCTGGATAATGATCTAGGGTAGCGGGATGCCCCCGCGCCGCGCCCTCCTGGCCGCCCTCTCGGCCCCGTTCCTGCCCGCCCTGCCGGCGGCGGCGCAGCATCGCGCGGCGCCGCCGCCGCCGCTGGCCCTGCCTGCTGGCATGTCGCCGCTGCGGGATGGCGCCTATCGCGTCGCCTTCCTCGTCGGCCAGTCCACGCTGCAGCCCGGCATGGCGCCGACGCTCGCGGAAATCGGCCGGCGCCTGGCCGTCGCCCATGCGCAGGGTTCGGGCCGCATCACCATCGAGGGCCATGCCAGCGGCCCCGCGGCGGATGCCTCCACCGCGCGGCGCATCAGCCTGGCGCGCGCCCAGGCGGTGCGGGATGCGCTGGTCGCCGGTGGGCTCGACGAGACGCGGATCGATGTCCGCGCGCTGGGCCGCACCAGCGCCGCGTTGGACGCCGCCGATATCCTGCCCCCCGGCGCGGCGCGCGCCGGCGAACGCCGATCCGGAGGAAGCTGATCCGCATGACCAGCCCGACCACCTTCCTCTGGCGCATGCTGGCCTTCCTCGGCGCCGTCTTGCTGCTGGTCGTGCTGCTGGCGGGCGAACTCGCCCATGCCTTTGGCGCCAACATCCTGCTGAACAGCGTCATCGCCGCCGTGCTGCTGCTCGGCATCGGCTGGAACATCCGCCAGGTGCTGTCGCTGACGCGGGAAGTCGAATGGCTGGAATCCTTCCGCAACCCCGCCATGGCTGGCACGGCGGAGCGGGCGCCGCGGCTGCTGGCACCGATGGCCAGCATGTTCGCGCAGCGCCGGTCTGAACGCCTCACGCTCTCCGCCCAGGCGATGCGCAGCGTGCTGGACGGCATCGAATCGCGCCTGGATGAGAGCCGGGAGCTGTCGCGCTACGCGACGGGGCTGCTGATCTTCCTCGGCCTGCTCGGCACCTTCTGGGGCCTGCTGCTGACCATCGGCTCCGTCTCCGACGTCATCACCAACATGTCGGTCGGCTCCGGCGACATCAACCAGCTCTTCAACCAGTTGAAGCAGGGGCTGTCGGAGCCGCTGCGCGGCATGTCGATCGCCTTCTCCTCCTCCATGCTCGGCCTCGCCGGCGCGCTCGTGCTGGGCTTCCTCGACCTGACCGCGGGACAGGCGCAGAGCCGCTTCTATGTGGAGCTGGAGGATTGGCTGGCCTCCTCCACCCGCCTCTCCTCCGGCGCGCTCGGCGCGGATGGGGAAGGCTCCATGCCCGCCTATGTCCAGGCGCTGCTGGAACAGTCGGCCGAGAACATGGAGGAACTGCACCGCGCCATCGCCCGCGGCGAGGAAGGGCGCATGCAGTCGAACCAGGCGCTGATGACGCTGACGGAGCGGCTGTCGATCCTGGCCGACCAGATGCGCGCGGCGCAGGTGCTGATGTCCCGCATGGCGGAAAGCCAGGCGACGCTGGCGCCGACCCTGGCCCGCATGGCGGAGGCGACGGCGCAGGGCGCGCTGGATGAGGCGAGCCGCGGCCATATCCGCAACCAGGAACTCTTCCTCGCCCGGATCCTGGAGGAGATGACCCAGGGCCGCATGCAGGCGACCAGCGAGATCCGGAGCGAGATCAAGGTCCTCGCCCGCACCATCGCGGCGCTGGCCGAGGAACCCCCGCGCTGATGGCACGCCGGAGCAGGCGCCATGGCGGAGGCGGGCTGGAGGCATGGCCCGGCTATGTGGACGCGCTGTCCACGCTGCTCATGGTCATCATCTTCGTCCTGCTCGTCTTCGTGCTCGCGCAGGGCTTTCTCTCCGTCGCGCTCTCCTCCCGCGACCGCGCGCTGGAACGGCTGAACCGGCAGGTCAGCGAGCTCTCCGAACTGCTCGCGCTGGAACGCGGCCAGGCGGAGGAGCTGCGCACCTCGCTCTCCCGCACGGCGGAGGAGTTGCGCGCCAACAGTGCGGCACGGGAAGCGCTGGCGCGGAACCTGTCGATCCTGCGGGAGGATCGCGACCGCCTGGCGCAGGAGCGTGACGCGACGCGGGCCGAGCGTGATCGCCTGGCCGCGCGCATCGCTGACCTCGACCTCGCTGCCGGCGGCGGCGCCGCGCGCATCGCGGAACTGGAAGGCAGGCTGGCGGAAGCGCTGGCGCGGGCCGAGGCGGCGGGCGGCGATGCCGCGGCAACCGTGCGGACGCTCACCGATGCCCAGCGCCTGCTGGCTGCCGAACGCGCGGCGCTGGAGGCCGTGCGGCGGGACCTGGCGGCGGCGCGGGACCAGGCGGCAGCGCTGACGCGCGACCTCGCGCAGGAACGCGGCACGCGCGAAGCGACGCAGCGCGACCTCGCCCAGGAACGCGCGACGCGGGAGGCGACGCAGCGCGACCTCGCCATGGCGCGGAACGAGATCACGGCGCTCACCGGCAACCTCACCGCCGAACGCGACCAGCGCGCGCAGCGGGAACGGGACCTGGCGCAGGCGCGGGAACAGGGGCAGGCCCTGGCGCGGGACCTGACCGCCACGCGCCAGGCGCGCGACGCTACCGCCGAATCGCTGGCGGCAAGGCAGCTTGAGGCCGAGGCCCTGGCGCGCGACCTCGCCGCCGCCCGCGCCTCCCTGGCCGCCGCGCAGCGGGACATCGCCTCGCTGCGGGAGGAAGCGGCCGCGCTCGACCGCACCGTGCGCGCGGATCGCGCGACGATCGAGGCGCGGCTCTCCGACATCGCGCGGCTGACGGACCAGATCCGCGGCCTGGAAGCGCTGCGGGACCAGCTGGAACGCCAGGCCGCCGCCGCCCTCGCCCGGGCCGGGGAGGAGGAGCGGCTGCGCGGCACGGCGGAGTCCGCGCTGGGCGAGGCGCAGCGCCTGCTGGCCAACGTCACCGGCCGCGCGACCACCGCGGAGCGGGATGCCGCGGAGGCCATCGCCCGCGCCACCGCGGCCGAGCGCGCCGCCGCCGAGGCCCGCCAGGCCACCGCCGCGGCGGAGCGCGCCGCTGCCGAAGCCGCCGCCCGCGCCGGCGCCGCAGACCGCGCCGCCACCGAATCGCGGCAGGCCACCGCCGCCGCGGAACGCGCCTCCGCCGACGCCGTGGCGCGCGCCAGTCAGGCCGAGCGCCAGGCGGGCGAGGCGCGGCAGGCGGCCGGCGTCGCCGATGCCCGCGCTGCCGCCGCCGACCGCACGGCGCAGGAGGCGCAGCGCGCCGCCCAGGAGGCCGAACGCGCCCGCGCCGCCGCCACGCTGCTGGCGACCGAAGCCGGCCGCCGCGCCCAGGACACCGAACGGGCCCGCGCCGCCGCCGAAGGCCAGGCCACCGAATATGCGCGCCTGTCGGAAAGCGCCCGCGCCCAGGTCGCGCTGCTGACCCGCCAGCTTGAAGCGCTGCGCGCCGAACTCTCCCGCGTCGCCGCGACGCTGGAGGCGGAGGAGAATGCCGGGCGCGACAAGGACGCGCAGATCGCCAATCTCGGCCAGCGCCTGAACGCCGCCCTGGCCGCGCGGGTGGAGGAGTTGCAGCAATACCGCTCCGACTTCTTCGGGCGGCTGCGCCGCGTGCTGGGCGACCGGCCGGAGGTCCGCATCGTCGGCGACCGCTTCGTGTTCCAGTCGGAAGTGCTCTTCCCCGTCGGCGGGGCGGATCTCTCGCCCGGCGGCCAGCAGCAGGTGCGCGACCTCGCCCGCGTCCTGGTGGACCTCGCCGCTCAGTTCCCGCCCGACCTGGCCTGGGTGCTGCGCGTCGATGGCCATGCGGATCGCAGCCCGATCCGCGCGGGCGGCCGCTTCGCCAGCAACTGGGAACTCTCGGCCGCGCGGTCGATCGCCGTGGCGCAGTTGCTGATGCAGGAAGGCATCCCGGCCAACCGCCTGGCCGCCGCCGCCTTCGGCGATACCCAGCCGCTGGATGACCGCGACACGCCGGATGCCTTCGCCCGCAACCGGCGGATCGAGTTGCGGCTGGAAGCCGGCCCTTCCGGCACCCGTGCCGCGGCGCCCGCGCCGGCGCGCAATGCGCAGGAAGCGATCCGCGGCCTCGCCTGCGGCCGCCTCGCCGAATTGCAGGGCGGCAGCCTGGTGGCGGGGATCGGCCCGCGCGGCAGCCAGGCAAGACTGCGCGCGGCGCTGCCCGGCGCCACGCCGCGCCTTGCCATCGCCGAATTCGACGGCCCCTACTGCCCGGTGCTGGAGGCGCTGCGCCCGGTCGAGCCCTCCGCCAGCGCCGCGGCGATGCGCATCGGCCTCGGCAACGGCAATCCGGTGCGGGAGGGTGATCCGCTGCTCTTCGACCTCGCGCTGCCGGACTGGGCCGCGCATGTCACGCTGGTCTATCTCTCCTCCGACAACAACGCCGTGACGCTGGAGACGCTGGGCCGGCAGCAGGCGGGGCAGCGGCTGCGCCTCGGCACGCCGCGCGCCAATTTCCCGGGCTGGATGGCGGAGCCGCCCTTCGGGACGGATCTGGCGTTGGCCGTGGCGTCGGAGGCACCGCTTTTCGCCACGCCGCGCCCGATCATCGAACCGGTGGCGGATTTCGCGGCGGCGCTCCGCACCGCCATCGCCGCCGCCCGCGCCGGCGGCCAGCGCATCTCCGCCGACCTCACCGTGGTGGAAGTCGCGCCGCGCTGAGACACTGCCCGCCACCCCTGCCTGGAAGCCCGAGATGGTCCCGCAACTCCACATCGTCGATCACGCCCTGCTCGCCCATCGCCTGGGCGTGCTGCGCGACGCCGCCACCCCCTCCGCCCGCTTCCGCCGCCTGCTGGCGGAGATCGGCGCGCTGCTGACGATGGAAGCCACGCGCGGGCTGGAGACGACGCTGGCCCGGGTGACGACGCCGCTGACGGAGATGGACCACCGCATGCTGGCCGCGCCGGAGCCCGTGCTGGTGGCGGTGCTGCGCGCGGGGCTGGGCCTGATGGAAGGTGGCATGCAGGTTCTGCCCGAGGCACCGGTCGGCCATGTCGGCCTGGTGCGGGACGAACACACGCTGAAGCCCAGCCAGTACATGCTGCGCATGCCGCCGGAGGTGAAGACGCGCGGGGCGATCCTGTTCGATCCGATGCTGGCCACTGGCGGCAGCGCGATCGCCGCCGTGCAGCGCGTGAAGGAAGCCGGCGCGCCGCATCTGCGCTTCGTCTGCGTCGTCGCTGCGCCGGAGGGTGTGGCGAAGCTCGCCGCCGCGCATCCGGACGTGCCGATCTTCACCGCGGCGCTGGATGAGAAGCTGGACCATCGCGGCTTCATCGTCCCCGGCCTTGGCGATGCCGGCGACCGCTGCTTCGGCACGGAGTGATGGACGGCGCCGCTTCCCCCTGGGCCGCCCGCCGCGCCGCCTTCTGCGCGCTGCATGCGGAAGGCTGCTTCCTGCTGCCGAATCCCTGGGATGCCGGCAGCGCGCGCTACCTGGCGCGGCAAGGGTTCAAGGCGCTGGCCACCACCAGCAGCGGCGCCGCCTGGGCGCGCGGCCTGCCGGATGGCGGGATGGACCTCGACTCGACGCTGGCGAGCATCGAGGAGATCGTGCGGGCGACCGACCTGCCGGTGAATGCCGATTTCGCGCATGGCTTCGGCGACAGCCCGGCGGCGGTGGCGGAGGCGGTCACGCGCTGCGTCGCCACCGGCGTCGCCGGCTTGTCGATCGAGGATGCGACGGGTGATGCGGCAGGACCGCTCTTCGCCCTGTCCGACTCGATCGCACGCCTTCGCGCCGCGCGCGACGCCATCGATGCCAGCGGCGCCGATGTCATGCTGGTCGGTCGCGCGGAGTGCTTCCTGACGGGCCATCCCGATCCGCTGGCCGAATCGCTGCGTCGCATCGCCGCCTATCGCGATGCCGGCGCCGACATCCTCTACGTACCTGGCCTGAGCACGGCAGCGCAGATCGAGGCCGTCGTCGCCGCCGCCGGCCCCTGCCCCGTCAATGTGCTGGTGCATCGGCCCATCGGCCTGTCGATGGCGCAACTGGCTTCGCTTGGCGTGCGCCGCGTCAGCATCGGTGGCGCGCTCGCCGCCATTGCCTGGCGCGCGGTGACGGAAGCAGTGGGCCGGCTGCGCGACGGCGACCTGGACGCGCTGGCAGCGCGCATGCCCGGCAGTGATCTGGACCAGTTCTTCGCTTGGCGTGGCTAATCCGTCATGTGTTTTCGGGGGTAAGAAGTCATCAACAGCCCCCTCGATAACAAGAACGCGAGCACGGGCGGGATGCCCGGCTCCGCTGGATATCGAGGTCCCCCTGCATGCTCACCCTGGTCAACCGCATCCGCTTGCTGCCCAAGATCCTGGCGGCCATCGCGCTGGTCGGCGTCGTGGCGGGATTGCTGGGATGGAACGCCTACAGCGCAGCCAACGACATCGACGCGCGGTCGAATGCGAATCGCGAAGCGTCCGAACGGGTATTCGACGCCGGCCGCGCCACCAGCAACCTCCTGTCCTATGCCCGCGCCGTGGAGTTCCTGCCGATCGACCTGCCGGCCGAACGCCGCCAGGCCTTCGAGCGGACGATGGAGCGCGAGCGCGGGCTGCTGACCGAGCGGCTGGCAGAGGTCGCCCGCAGCGCCAGCACCGAAGGGCAGCGCGACCTCGCCAAGGTGCGGGAGACGCTCTCCGCCTATGACGCCACGGCCCAGCGCATCCGCGACCTGTCGCGTGCCGGCACCTTCGACGAGGCCGGGCGGCTGGCGCTGGAGGGCGCACGCCCGGTGGCGGAGATGCGCACGCTGCTCCGCCAGATCGAGGAGCGCGCCGCGGCCTTCGCCCTGGCCCAGCATGAGGAAATGGACCATGCGCTCGAGGCCATCCAGCGCACGGCGCTGCTCTCCGTCGGGCTCGGCCTGCCGGTGACGCTGCTGCTGGCCGGGCTGATGGTTCTGCTTTCCGTCGTCCGCCCGCTGAAGCGCCTGACCACCACGCTGGCCAGCATCGCCGATGGGAAGCTCGACCAGGCCGTCCCCGGCACCGAACGCGGCGATGAGCTGGGTGGCATGGCGCAGGCGGTGGAGGCGCTGAAGCAGAACTCCATCCGCGCCCGCCAGCTGGAAGCCGAAGCCACCGCGGCCCGCGAGGCCAATGAACAGGTCCGTCGCACCACCGCGTTGCAGCTGGCGGAACAGGTGGAAGCCACGCTGGGTGCCGTGGCCGCCACGCTGGGGGCAGCCGCCACGCAGCTCGACGCCTCCGCCACCACGGTCGGCCAGACCGCGGTGCTGACCCAGGAACAGACCGCCGGCGCCGCCACCGGCGCCCAGCAGGCCAGCAATTCGGTGCAGACCGTGGCGGCGGCCGCGGAGGAGCTCTCCGCCACCGTCTCCGAGATCGCCCGCCAGGTCGCCTCCTCCGCCGCCGCGACGGGCGAGGCCGCCGACCGCGCCCGCGCGACGGATGAGACGGTGGCCGCGCTGGCCGATGGCGCCCGCAAGATCGGGGAGGTGACTCGCCTGATCGGCGACATCGCCGGCCAGACCAACCTGCTGGCGCTCAACGCCACCATCGAGGCCGCCCGCGCCGGGGAGGCCGGCAAGGGCTTCGCCGTCGTGGCCGGCGAGGTGAAGACCTTGGCCGCCCAGACCGCCAAGGCGACGGAAGACGTGAACCGCCAGATCGCCGACATCCAGGCCACGACCCGCGCCGCCGTGGACGCCATCCGTGGGATCGGGGAGGCGGTGAACAAGGCCAGCACGACCGCGACGGCCATCGCTTCCGCCGTCGAACAGCAGGGCGCGGCGACGCGGGAGATCGCGCGGGCGGCAAACGACGCCGCGGCCGGCACGAAGACCGTCTCCGGCGGCATCGCGGGTGTCGGCGATGCGGCGAGGCAGGCTGTGACGGCGCTGCAGGAGGTGAAGCGCGCCAGCACCGAGGTCGCCCGCCAGGGCGAGGCGCTGAAGGCCGCCATCGGCGACCTGGCCAGCCAGCTGCGCCGCCAGGCCGCGGCCTGACGCGCCGGTCGGGCGCGCTACAGGATCGTCGCCTCGAAGGGGGTCTTAAGGTCCGGCGCGTCGAATTCGACCACCCAGAGGTCGGGGTCCCGCTTCACCTGGCGTTCGACATAGGCATCCGCCGCCTGGTCACCGACCGGCGCGGGGCCGGTGCCGCGCAGCCAGGCGGGGCGGCCTTCCGCATCGCGGACCTGGGAGAGGACCATGATCCCCTCCCTGCCCCGCAGCACGCAGAGGATGCCCCCCGAATCCGGGTCCCCCTTGCGCAGCACCGCGCCCGACCGTCCGGCGATGTCGGACAGGCGCAATGCCATCGAAACCCAGATGCCGGCCTTCACGCGTGGATCCATGGGGCCGCACCCTCCGCCCAGCGGCGCCCGGTTGCAAGCGCCCCCTTGTCGCCGGGGGCGCTACCCTTGCGAAGCGGCCCGCGCCGCGCCATTCACTGGCGCGAGAGGGAGTGCTTCCGCCCATGGCCAAGCCGCAGGAACTCACCGAGGGTCAGCGCGCCTATGAGGCGAAGCGCGCCGCCAAGGCCGGCATGACACTGGACAAGTGGCTGGCCGAGAAGGAGCGCCGCGCGAAGCAGGAAGCGGCTGAAGCCGCCAAGGTGGCGGAGGCCGAGAAGCCCGCCGCGCCCAAGGGATGGTTCGGCCGCCTGCTCGACAAGGCGCACCAGCCCCTCAAGAAGTAGCGCCTCACAGCATCCGCATCAGCGTGCCGTCCTTGCGGATGGCGTGGTGGAAGATGGCGCCGCCGATATGCGCGGCGAGCAGCGGCAGGAAGAGCCAGCCGATGATGCTGTGGGCCCAGTGCAAGGCCACGGCCAGCCCCTCCCACGGCTCCATGAATTTCGGCAGGTCGATGAAGCCGAGGAAGGCCGTCGCTCCCTGCTGCGGGAAGCCATAGGCGTTGGTGGTGAAGAAGCCGAGCAGGGGCTGCAGGATCAGCGCGGCATAGAGCGCGTGATGCACCCCCGCCGCCGCCGCGCGCATGGAGGCCGGCAGGTGGTCCGGCAGCGCCGGCGGCCTGCTGAGGCCCCGCCAGGCGAGGCGCGCCACGGCCAGGCCGAGGATCAGCAGCCCCAGGCTCTCATGCAGCGCATAGAAGGGCATCTTCGGGTCATCCTTGATGAAGCGGATGACCAGGCCGGAGGCGAGCGCCAGGCCCATCAGCGGCACCGTGACCCAGTGGAACAGCTTTGCCAGTGCCGAATACTGCCCGTCCGGATGCATGGCGTCCTGGCCGCGGATGGGCTGAACCCCGCTGGTGCTCGACATCGGACATCCTCTCCCGGCCTCGACGCCACTATGGCATGAGCGGGCGCAGCCATTGGAAGCGAAAGCCGCCGTGATCGCCGCCCATGCGGATTGGAGCATCAGCCCCGGCAAGCGCTGGATGGCCGTGGCGCGGCGCCGCGATGGCGCCTGGCAGGCGGAGGCGCCGCGCCCGGTAGGCGACACCGCCGCGCTGCTTCCCTCCCTGCTGGCCGCGGGTGACCCGGTGGCGCTCGGGCTGGACTTGCCGCTCGGCGTGCCGCGCGACTGGGCGGCTTCGCGCCCTGAATCGGGTTTTCGTGAATTCCTGTCTGGCCTCGGTGCGACGCCGGATTTCTTCACCGTCAGCGCGACGCTCGATACGGTGGGGCCCGCGCGCCCTTTCTACCCCGCCCGCGGCGTGAAGGGCATGACCCGCGCGGCACATGCGGCTGCGCTCGGCCTCGGCTCCGCCCAGAGCCTGTCGCGCTGGTGCGACCGTGCCACCGCGCTGCGACCCGCCGGCGCGCCGGTGTTCTGGACGCTGGGTGCGAACCAGTCGGGCAAGGCGGCCATCGCCGCCTGGCGGGACTGGCTGGTGCCGGCACTGGCCGAGGGCGCGCCCATCGCCCTCTGGCCCTTCGATGGCCCGCTCCACGCCCTTCTCGCCCCTGGCCGGGCCGTGCTGGCGGAGGTCTATCCGGCGGAGGCGCTGCGCCAGCTCGGCCTCGTGATGCGCGGCAGCAAGCGGGCGGAAGCGCCGCGCCGTGCGCTCGCCGAACCCTTGGCCGCCGCCATGGCTCGGCTCGGCGTCACGCCATCCCCGGCGCTGGCAGCGATGATGCGGGATGGCTTCGGCGCCGATGCGGCGGGGGAGGATCGGCTGGATTGCGTGCTCGGCCTGCTGGCGATGATCGCGGTGCTCGATGGCCGGCAGCCCGACCATGTGCCGGACGACCCCTGGATCCGCCGTTGGGAAGGCTGGGTGCTGGGGCAGGCGGAGATGCCCCGATGACCTTCGAGGATGATGCGGCGCTCGCCGCCCATGTCCAGGCGTTGCTCGACGCCACCCTGCCCAAGGCGCGATGGACCCATCAGGGCCATGTCGCCGCCACCGCCGGGCTCATGCTGCTGCATCCCGAACTGGTGCCGGAGCAGGCGCTGCCCGGCCTGATCCGCCGGTTGAACGACAGCCATGGCGTGCCGAACAACGACATGCGCGGCTACCACCACACCATCACGCTGTTCTTCGTGGCGGCGCTGCGGAACGCCCTCGCGGCGGATGACGCCACCGCGCCCCCGCATGTCCGCGTGAACACGCTGCTCGCCGGGCCACTCGGCACCGGCAAGCGCATCATGGCCGCCCATTGGTCGGAGAGCGTGCTCTTCTCGGTCGCCGCGCGCCGGGGCTGGGTGGCGCCGGACCTGGCGCCCCTCTCCTACCCGATCGGCGGGTAGAGCCCCTCGCCCCGCGCCGCCTGCTTCACCAGCGCCACCAGCAGCGACAGGTTCGGCGCGCTCGCCCCCGTCAGCGCCGCGAGCTTCAGCGGCACGCCGAACAGCGCGTCGATCTCCATCGGCCGCCGCAGTTCCAGATCCTGCAGGATCGATGGCTTGTGCTGCATGTTGCTGGCGGCGACGCGATCGATGTCGGCATCGGGGATGCTGATGCCGAGGGAGGCAGCAATGCCGCGACCCTCCTCCGCGATGGTGCGGGCCATGGCGCGGAGCGCGGGATCGGAGAGGCTGTCGCGCACGCCGCGCCGCGTCAGCGTGCAGATCGGGCCGGAGGAGAGATTGCCCAGCAGCTTCGTCCAGACCGAGGTGCGGATCGTCGGCGTCACCGGCGATGGCATGCCACCCGCTTCCAGCACGGCCGACAGCGCCTTGGCGCGGTCGCTGATACGGCCATCCGGCTCGCCCACGATGACGCGGATGTTGCCGTGTTCGGATCGCACCACGCCTGGCGCCACCACTTCCGTCGCCGAATAGACGACGCCGCCGATGGTCCGCCCGATCCCGATGCGGCGTTCCAGCACGCCATCCGGGTCGATCTCCGTCAGGCGGAGGCCGGCATGCGGCACCTCGCCCGCCAGGAAGTACCACCAGGGAATGCCGTTCATCACGAAGGCGACAGGCGTCTCCGGTCCCAGCAGCGGGCCGATGCCGGCGGCGACGGCAGGCAGCGCCGGCGCCTTCACCGTGACCACCACAGCATCCTGCGGGCCGAGATCGGCGGGATCGGCACTCGCCCGCACGGGCACGACATGCGTGCCGTCATGCGCATGGACCGTCAGGCCGTTCGCCTGCATCGCCGCGAGATGCGCGCCCCGCGCCACCACGGAGACCTCCGCCCCCCCGCGCGCGAGCCGCGCCGCGAGGTGCCCGCCGATGGCACCGGCGCCGAAGACGCAGATTCTCACGACAACAATTCCAGCGCGGCGCGGCTCAACGCCTGCACGCCAAGGCCGATGCAGCGCTCATCCGGCTGGTACTTGTCGTTGTGCAGCCGGTCGTCGCGCCCCTCCGCGCCGCTGCCGATCCGCAACTGGAAGGCGGGCGCCCGGGCGGCGAACTCGGCAAAGTCCTCGCTGCCCATGGAGGGCTCGCCCTCCTCCACCACCTCGCCGAACTGTGCTCGCACGGCCGCCATGGTGGGTTCGAGCACGCGATCATCATTCACCAGCGGCGGCACCTTGCGCTGGTAGTCGAGCGTACAGGCCACGCGCATCGTGGTCTCCAGCCCGGCGACGAGTCGGCGGATCGCCTCCTCCGCCGTGTCGCGCGCGGCCTGGTGCAGCGTGCGGACGGTGCCGCGGAGATGCACGCGTTCGGGGATGATGTTGTAGGTCGTGCCGCCGGTGAACTGGGCGATCGTCACAACCGCCGGATGCAGCGGCTTGATCTCCCGGCTCACCACCGTCTGCGCCTGCGCCACGAAATGCGCGGCGGCGACGATGGGATCCACCGCGGCATAGGGATGCGCGGCATGGCCGGACCTGCCACGGACGATCAGGTCGAAGCGGTCGGAGGCGGCGAGGCAGGCGCCGCGCGCGAAGCCGAAGGTGCCGACCTTCATGTCAGGGTGGTTGTGGAAGCCGAGCGCGAGGTCGATGCCCTCCGCCGCGCCATCCGCGATCATCGCGGCCGCACCTTCAAGAATCTCCTCGGCCGGCTGGAAGACCAGCAGCACGCGGCCGGCGAGTTGCGGCGCCAGGTCCTTCAGCACGGCAGCGACGCCGAGCAGCGTCGTCGTGTGGATATCGTGGCCGCAGGCGTGCATCTTGCCCGCCACCGTGCTGGCGAAGGGCAGGCCCGTATCCTCCTGGATCGGAAGCGCATCCATGTCGGCGCGGATGGCCAGAGTGGGGCCCGGGCGACCGCCTTCGATGACGCCAACGACGCCGGTGCGGCCAAGTCCCGTTCGATGCGGTATTGCCAGCCGCGCGAGTTCGCCTGCGACGACACCCGCCGTGCGTGTCTCCTCGAAGGCCAATTCAGGGTGAGCGTGCAGGTCACGCCGGATGGCGACCAGCCCGGGCTCCAGGACGGAAACAGCCTCCCGGATGCGCCGGCCGGGATCATTGATGAGCATACGAAGTTTCTCCGCGCAATTTCGTGGCGCCATGCTAGGTGAAGAAGTCTTCATGGCAAGGCGCAGCGGCTTGCTAGGGGTTAAAACCCCATGCCATACGCCTGCCAACGTTCAAGGAGGCCAAATGCCGGAGGTCGTCCATCGTCGTGCGCTGATCGCAGGGGCCGCCGCCGCGGTGGCACTGCCGTCGCTGTCGCGTGCTCAAGCGTGGCCTTCGGGCGCCGTCCGCCTGGTGGTTCCCTTCGCCCCCGGTGGCAGCACGGATCTTGCCGCTCGCCTCGTGGCCGATGGGCTGGCGCAGCGCCTCGGCGTGCCGGTGGTGGTGGAGAACCGGCCGGGTGCCGGCGCCACGACGGGCAGCCAGATGGTCGCTGACGCCGCGCCGGACGGGCAGACGCTGGTGATGAGCAACATCGCGAGCCATGCGATCAGCCCGGCGCTCTACGGCAATCGCGTCCGCTACGACGCCGTGCGGTCCTTCACGCACATCGCGATGGTGATCACCAACCCCTCCGTGTGGGTCGTGAACCCGCGCAGCGAGATCGCGAACCTCGCCGACCTCGTGCGCATCGCGAAGACGCGCCGCGGCGGGCTCGACATGGCCTCCTCCGGCGCCGGTTCCTCCAACCACCTCCTGCTGGTCCGCTTCAGCGACCTGGCGGGGATCGAGCATACCCATGTCCCGTTCCGTGGCGCGGGCCCGGCCATGACGGCGGTGATCGCGGCCCAGGTGCCGATGATGTCGGACAGCCTGCCCTCCGCCGCCGGCCACATCCGGCAGGGCAGCGTCCGCGCCATCGCGATGAGCAGCGCCGAACGCCACCCGGCCTTCCCCGATGTGCCGACCTTCCGCGAGCAGGGCTTCGACCTGGTCAGCACGTCCTGGTTCGCCCTTTCCGGCCCCGCCGGCATGCCCGCCCCGATCGTGGAGCGGCTGCACCGGGAGACGATGGCGGTGATCGCCACGCCGGAAGCGCGCCAGCGCTTCGCCGAGATGGGCGGGTCGCCGGGCGACATGACCTCGGCGCAGTTCAGCGCCTTCGTGGCCAGCGAGGTCGAGCGCTGGGCGCCGGTCGTTCGCGCATCGGGGGCGACGGCGGACTAGACAACCAGTCGAATAGGCGCTGATCCTGATTGCTCCCGATTGCGTGAGCGAAGGCGCGGTGCCTAGGGTGAATGCAGGGTCAGTGAAGCGGCCGCGGCCGTGGTCTGCCTTGTGGGGAGTTGCGGGGGCGGCGGCGACACTGCCCTCGTGAAGGTTGACGGGAACGGACTGGCACCGGCGAAGGCCGGGCAGGAACGAGGTGCGGATGAAAATCAATGCGAAGGACGTAGCGTCCGGAGCCCTACTGATCGGTATCGCGGTCATCGGGCTTTGGCTGAACCAGGACCATACGCTGGGCACCGCCCGGCGCATGGGCCCTGGCTATATGCCGATGATGACGTTCTGGCTGCTGATGGGCCTCGGCGCCATCGTGCTGCTCCTGGGGCTCTTCAACGGTCCGGACCGGCTGGAGCGCTGGGCCTGGCGGGAGCTGACCCTCATCCTCGCCTCCCTCGTCGTCTTCGCCCTGCTGCTGGAAAGCGGGGGCCTGTTCCTGTCGATCGCGGGCCTGGTCGGCGTCGCGGCCTTGGGTGACCGCACGCACCGCCCGCTCGGCGTGCTCGGCCTGATGGTGTTCCTGATGGCGCTCTGTTGGTTCGTGTTCATTCGTGAGCTCGACATCCGGGTGAACCTCTTCCCAGTCTTCCTGGGCATGGGCTGAGCGCGAGGAAAGAAGGAACCATGGATCTCTTCGCCAACCTCTATCTCGGGTTCAGCGTCGCGCTGAGCTTCGAGAACCTCTCCTTCGCGCTGCTTGGCGCCTTCATCGGCACCGCCATTGGCGTGCTCCCGGGCATCGGTCCGGTGGCGACCATCTCGCTGCTGCTGCCGATCACCTTCGGCATGTCGGCGACGACGGCCATCATCATGCTCGCCGGCATCTACTATGGCGCGCAGTATGGCGGCTCCACCACCTCGATCCTGCTGAACCTGCCGGGCGAAGTCTCCTCGGTGGTCACGACCCTCGAAGGCTACAAGATGGCCCGCAAGGGCCGGGCCGGCGCGGCGCTGACCATCGCGGCGGTCGGGTCCTTCTTCGCGGGCACCATCTCCACCCTGCTGGTGGCGGCCTCCGGCCCGCTGCTGACCTCCGTCGCGCTCTCCTTCGGCCCGGCGGACTACTTCTCCCTGATGCTGCTCGGCCTGATCATCTCGGCGGTCCTGGCGCAGGGCTCCATCGTCAAGGCCATCGCGATGGTGGTGCTGGGCGTGGCGCTCGGCCTGGTGGGCACGGACGTGCAGACCGGCCAGCAGCGCTTCACCTTCGGCGTGCCTGAACTCTCCGACGGCATCGGCTTCGTGGCCGTTGCCATGGGCATGTTCGGCATCGCCGAAATCATCCTCAACCTCGAACGCCCGGAAAGCCGCTCGGTCCTCACCAACAAGGTCGATAGCCTCTGGCTGACGAGGGAGGAGTTCAAGCGCTCCATCGCCCCGGTCCTGCGCGGCACGGCCATCGGCTCCACCCTCGGCATCCTGCCGGGCGGCGGCGCCTCGCTCGCCGCCTTCGGCTCCTACATGATGGAGAGCAAGGTCTCCAAGTTCCGGCATGAATTCGGCACCGGCGCCATCGAGGGCGTGGCCGGCCCGGAGGCGGCCAACAACGCCGCCGCCCAGACCAGCTTCATCCCGCTGCTGACGCTCGGCATCCCGGCCAACGCCGTGATGGCGCTGATGGTCGGCGCGCTGATCATCCAGGGCATCCAGCCCGGCCCCCGCATGGTCGAAGCCCAGCCGGACCTGTTCTGGGGCCTCATCGCCTCCATGTGGGTCGGCAACCTGATGCTGCTCGTCATCAACCTGCCGATGATCGGCATGTGGGTGAAGCTGCTGGAGGTGCCCTACCGCCACCTCTACCCGGCCATCCTGATCTTCTGCGCCATCGGCGTGTACTCGCTGAACAACAACGTCTTCGACGTCTACCTGACGATGCTGTTCGGCCTGTTCGGCTACCTCTGCTCCAAGCTGAAGCTGGAAGGCGCGCCGATGCTGATCGGCTTCGTGCTGGGGCCGATGATGGAGGAACACCTCCGCCGCGCCATGCTGCTGAGCCGTGGCGATCCCATGGTGTTCATCCAGCGCCCGATCTCGGCCACGCTGCTGGCCATCGGTGCGATCGCGCTGATCACCATGCTGCTGCCCGCGCTGCGCAAGAAGAAGGAAGCCGCGCTGGCCGAGGGCTGATCGCAGCCCTGGCCACCGGACCCGACAGGAAGGGGCCGCTCCGCAAGGGGCGGCCCCTTTCGCTTGCGCGCCGCCCGACGCACCCTGCGTCGGCATCACGGAGGACCCGCGCATGGATCTGCAACTCACGGGCAAGGTCGCCCTCGTCACCGGCGCCTCCGCCGGACTCGGCCGCACCATCGCGCGCCTGCTGGCGGAGGAAGGCTGCAAGCTCGCCATCCTCGCCCGCCGCCGCCACCTACTGGAGGAACTGGCCGCGAGCCTTCCCGCCACTGCGGAGCCGCTGGTGATCGTCGACGACTTCACCGACAAGGGCGCGGCGGAGCGCACGCGGGATGCGGTGCTGGGCCGATTCGGCCGCTGCGACATCCTGGTGAACAATGCCGGCGGCAGCCGCCCGCAGACCGACCTCGGCACCGACGACGTCTGGATGGAGGCGATGGAGATCAACTTCCACGCCGGTCGGCGCATGACCCACGCCTTCGTCCCCGCCATGCGCGCCCAGAAATACGGGCGAATCGTCAACCTGACGGGCTCCGACGAGCCGCACATCATCAACGCGGCCAATGCCCCCAATGGCGCCGTGCATATCTGGGCCAAGGCGCTGTCCCGGCAGCTGGGGCGGGATGGCATCACGGTGAATTCGGTACCACCTGGCCGCATCCGGTCGGAGCAGATCGACGCCCGCATCCTGCCGACGGAGGAAGCCCGCCAGGCCTGGGCGGCCGCGGAAGTGCCCGTGGGCTTCATCGGGGAGCCGGAGGATCTCGGCGTGCTGGTGACGTTCCTGTGCTCGCCGCGGGCGCGCTACATCACCGGCCAGGTGATCCATGTGGATGGCGGCACGCTGCGCCACAGCCATTGATGCGGCGCAGCCATTGAAGGAGCGCGGGGCTGCGCCGGCGCCATGGGTATAGGCTGGGATCGAAACGGGACGGACCACCCCGCATGACCCAGGCGCACCCCCATCCCCCCAACCATCTCCGCAGGACCATTGCCCGCGCCAAGCAGCGCCGCGGCAGCGCCCCGCCCCCGCCTTCGCTGGGGGCGCGCCTGGCCGATTCGGTGGCGGCCACCGTCGGGTCGTGGCGCTTCATCGTGATACAGTCGGGCCTGCTGGCGGCCTGGATCCTGGCCAATGCGCTGGCCGGCGGCCACGCCTGGGATCCCTACCCCTTCATCCTCCTGAACCTGATGCTGTCCTTCCAGGCCGCCTATACCGCGCCGATCATCATGATGAGCCAGAACCGCCAGTCCGACCTCGACCGGGACCGCGCGCTCGCGGATTACCAGGTCAACCTGCGCGCGGAGGCCGACATCACGCTGCTGCATGAGAAGATCGACCTGCTGCGCGAACGCGAATTGCTGGAGATGATGCAACTGCTTCGCCGCGCCCTCGACCGGATCGAGGCGCTGGAACAGCGCCCGCCGAAGGAGGCTTGAGTCATGTCCTGGCTGCTCCGCATCCTGCTGCTCGCCGCCGGCGCCATCGCCGCAATTTTCGTCGCGCGCGATGCGCCGAACTTCCCGGTGGTGGAGGGGATGGTGGCGGTCGCCCTCATCGCCGCCATCGTGCTGGTGCTGGCGCTGACGCGGAAGAAGTGAGGCGGCGGCGTCATTCCAGCCAGATGTCGCCAGCCAGCACGGTCGGCGCACCGCTGAGCCGCGCCACCAGCACCCCCGCCTCCCCGCCGCGACCATCGGCATCGAAGTAGAGCCGCCCCGCATCGGTCTCAAAGATGAAGCGGGCCTCCGCCGTCGCGGCCATGCCCGTCAGGCTGGCCTGGAAGCGGCCCGCCTGGCCCGAGAGCGACCCTGCGACAAGACCCGTCGCGCCCGAAGGATCGAAGGCGGCCAGGCTGATGACGATGCGATCACCCTCGGCGGCCGAGAAATCGTAGATGCGATCGGCCGCCGCCGAGACCGGCGCCGCGCTGAAACGGAAGCTGTCGGCGCCAAGCCCGCCGGTCATCCAGTCGAACCCCACGCCGCCATCCAGCGAATCAGCACCGTCTCCGCCCAGCAGCGCGTCACTCCCCGCCTCCCCCACCAGGGTGTCGTCCCCCCTTTCACCCAGCAGGCGGTCATTGCCGCCCCCGCCGGTCAGGCGATCCCGCCCATCCCGGCCGGCCAGCCGGTTCGCGGCATCATTGCCCGTCATCGCGTCGCCCGCAGCGCTGCCGAAGCCATTGATGGCGGCCGTGCCCGTCAGGGTCAGGAAGAGGTGGCTTCCCGTCAGCCGCCAGGTCACCGCCGATTCGACCAGGCCGGAGGAGGAGGGATCATCGATGATGACGTCGCCCGCATCGTCGATGACGAAGACATCGAAGCCCGCGCCGCCGATCAGCATATCTGCGCCGGCGCCGCCATCCAGCGTGTCGCCGCCCTCGCCGCCGATCAGTGTGTCCTGCCCCGCACCAGCCTTCAGCAGGTCCCCGTCCCGGCCGCCATCGAGAAGATCGTTGTGATCGCCGCCTTCCAGCGTATCGCCACCCGCGCCGCCGAGGAGCGTGTCTTCTCCCCCGCGGCCGAGCATCCAGTCATTGCCGCCGCGGCCGGACAGGACGTCATCGAGGTTGGTGCCGGACTTGCCATCGGCGTCATTCGTGCCGCCCCAGTCCAGGGCCTCGACCTGGCCGTAAACGAGAAACGGCGTCGACCAGTCATCGAACGTGGCGAGAAGCAGGTCGTCGGCACCGTCCCCATTCACGTCGCCGACACCGGCGGGAGACGGATGAATCACGTAGGCACCGATTTCGAGATCGAGCAGGCCATGGCTGATGCGGAAGCCCTGGTCCTCCTCCAGGTTCGCCAGGTCGATCAGGGCTGGCAGCCCCCCGAGCTGCCCATAGACGACATAGGCCGCCACGCCGAAGAACGCATTGCCGCGGTCCGCAATGACGACGATGTCGTCGATGCCGTCGCCGTTCATGTCGCCAGCCGATGCCATGCTGGCGCCGATGAATTCGGCCGCGCCGCTATGGATGATCCGGGTGGCCTGGCCCGCGGACAGTGTCGCGAGATCGATATCGGCGCTGAAGCCTTCGGCGCGGCCATAGACGATATGGACAGGGGTGTCGCCATGATCGACCCAGAAGCCGGTGCCACTTATGGGCACGGTCTGCGTGATCAGCATGTCGGCGATGCCGTCGCCGTTCAGGTCCCCGGCCCGCGCCACGTGCCCGATGGTGCCCGTCGACCCCGGATTGCTGGTCAGGATGCGGATGCCGCGGTCGGGCGTCAGCGTCCCATAATCCACCGTCCCCCACGCGGCGTCCTGGCCGAACAGAAGCACGGCGACGCCATCCGTCGCCAGCAGGACGTCATCGCGACCATCGCCGTTGACGTCGCCGACACCCGCCAAGCTGTTCCCGTTGTTGGTCCAGGTCAGTCCCTGGTCAGCCGGAACGCCCTCGAGCCGCACCGTTCCGTCATCACGATCGGCGTCACCATAGACCACGGCCGCGAAGAGTGGCCGAGACAAGCTCGCGCGCTGCGACAGTGTCGCGATGTCGCCCAATCCATCGCCATCCACGTCGCCCAGCATGGCGACATCGAAACCGAACCGTAGCGAACTGAACGGCGCGTCCCTTGCCGTTGACAGGCCCTCGACCAAGAAGCCCTGCTCGACGGTCAGGGCGTTTGTGTCCAGGGTCGCGCCAAGGCCGCCATCCCTGCCATAGATCACCAGCACGCGACCGGGATCGGCGCCGAAGCCACTGGATTCGCTGGGAACACCGATGACGATGTCGTCGATGCCGTCCCCGTTCACGTCGCCTCCGGCGTCCACCGAGAACCCGAAGCGCGCACCGCCGAGCGCATAGGGGAGGACGAAGGTCTGCTGCGCGGAGCCAAGCGTGGCGAGATCGAGAGTCGCCCCGAAGCCGCCGGCCTGGCCATACAGGATTCGAGCGCCGTCATACGTCACGAGGATAAGGTCGGCGATGCCGTCATTGTCGATGTCGCCTGCGCCAGCAATCCCCTGCCCGAACCCCAGGAAGTCCTGCATGGCGATGCGCGTGCCCTGCGCCGCGGACAGGGTGTTCAGATCGATATCTCGCATGGCGCGGCCTCAGGACGTTCGGGATGCCACGAATGATTAACGAAGGTTGAGGGGGGCCACCAATCCCCCTATACTCTAGGTTGTATTTCACCATCACACTCCCGGTGCCCCGCCCAGGGCAGCGCGATGGGAAGGGCGCTCAGCCCCGCTCCGCAGGCACCACCATCCGCCTCCGCAGGTCGCCACGCCGCAGCAGCACGGCCTCCGCCGCCTGCCCCACCCGTTCCCCGGTCAGCCAGCGCAGCAGGTCGGCGACATGGGCGATGGGATCGCCAGCGATCGACAGCAGCAGGTCGCCTGCCTCGATCCCCGCGCGATCGGCCGGGCCATCCTTCGACACCGCCGCCACCAGCAGCGCCGTCGGTTGCGCGATGCCATGCGCGCGGGCGAAGCGGCGCGGCACCGCCTCCTGCTGCCCGGAAAGGCCGAGGAAGGCGCGCTTCACGCGGCCGAAGCGGACGAGGTGCCCCAGCACCAGCCGCGCCGTATCGGCGGCCACGGCGAAGCAGAGTCCCTGCGCGCCTCCGATCATGGCGGTGTTCACGCCGATCACGGCGCCCCGCGCATCCACCAGCGCGCCGCCGGAATTGCCGGGGTTCAGCGCGGCGTCCGTCTGGATCAGATCCTCGATCGGCCGCCCGCCCCGCCCTGCCAGCGTCCGCCCCAGCGCGCTGACGACGCCGGCCGTGACGGTGCTGGAGAAGCCCAGCGGATTGCCGATGGCGATCGCGACCTGCCCGACACGCAGCCCTGCACTCTCCCCCAGCATCGCCGCGGGCAGCGCCGCCGCCGTCTCCGCCCGCAGCAGGGCCAGGTCGGTGTCGGGATCGTCGCCCAGCAGCGTGGCAGCGAATCGCGCGCCTTCCGCCGTCGTCACCTCGATCCGCGTGCTGCCGGCGATGACATGGCTGTTGGTCAGCACGAGCCCGTCGGGGGAGACGATGACGCCCGATCCACCGCCGCGCCCGCGCGGGCTGCTGACGGCGACATTGACGACGGAGGGTCCGGCACGGCCGACCGCCGTGGTGACGGCGGCGGAATAGGCATCCAGCAGCCCCGCATCCGGGGGCAATGGTGCATCGAGCATGCGAGAAGTTCCTTTCGGCTCCCAAAATGGGAAGCAGGAGGCGCCCGCCCAAGACCGGCGGTTGCCGCCCTCCCCCCCGCTTCCGCTATGGTTGCCGCATGGAAATCGTCGAGGCCGTGCTGGCCCTGATCGCGGTCTGCATCGGCTTCGCGCTGGTCGCCCGCCGGCTGAACATGCCCTATGCGGTCATCCTCGTGCTGGGCGGCATGGCGCTGGCTTTCGTGCCGGGCCTGCCCTCCGTCACGCTCAATCCACAGATCGCGCTGGCCTTCTTCCTGCCGCCCCTGCTGCAGGCCAGCGCATGGCGGACGGATTGGCGGGCCTTCCGCGCCAATATCCGGCCCATCCTGCTCCTCGCCGTGGGTGCCGTGCTGTTCACCGCCGTCGTCATCGCGTTGGTCGCCAAGCTGCTGATCCCCGCCTTGCCCTGGGCGGCCGCCGTGGCGCTGGGTGCCATCGTGGCGCCGCCCGATGCGGTCGCGGCCGCCGCCGTGTTGCAGCGCCTGCGCATCCCTCGCCGCATCGTCACCGTGCTGGAGGGCGAGAGCCTGGTGAACGACGCCACGGCGCTGGTGCTCTACCGCTTTGCCATCGCGGCCGTCGCGGCAGGCGGCGTCGCGATCGAACAGGCCGCCTTCTCCTTCGTCCTCGTCGCGGCCGGCGGCATCGCCATCGGCTATGGCGTCGGCCTCGCCGGCGCCTGGGTCTTCCCGCGGCTGAAGGACACGCTGCTGGTCGTGGCCGCCAGCTTCATCGCCTGCTTCGCCAGCTTCATGGCGGCGGAGGCTTTTCATCTATCCGGCGTCATGGCGGTGGTGACCACGGGCCTCGTGCTGGGCCAGAAGCAGCATGCCAGCCTGTCGCCGCAAAGCCGCGTCGCGGCCGTCAGCGTCTGGCAGTTCGTCGAATTCGTGCTGACCAGCCTGGTCTTCATCCTGACCGGCCTGCAACTGCGGGCGATCCTGGACCGCATCACGACGCACAGCGTGGGAGAGCTGGTGGGGCTCGCCGTCCTCCTTTCGGTGGCGCTGATCGTCGCGCGCTTCCTCTGGGTGTTCCCGGCGCTCTACGCCTCCCGCCTTCTGCCCGCCATCCGGCGCCACCAGCCGCCGCCACCGGTCGGCCATGCCGTCGTCATCTCCTGGGCGGGGATGCGGGGCGTCGTCTCGCTGGCCGCAGCGCTGGCCCTGCCACTGGATTTCCCGGAACGCGACCTGCTGGTCTTCCTCGCCTTCTGCGCCATCCTGGCGACGCTGGTGGTGCAGGGCACCACGCTGGAATGGGTGATCCGCCGCTTCAAGGTGGAGGAACCGCGCATCGATGGCATGGCGCCGGAGGAAGCCGCCGTCCGCCGCCACGTCGCCGCCGCCACGCTGGCGGAGATCCAGCGCCGGGCGGAGGACATCCTGGAAGGCCCCGTCGCGCAGGACCTGCTCTCCGAATACAGCGACAAGGCGCGGGTCTTCCACACCCTCGCCAAGGGCACCGGACAGTCGGAGCTGGAGGCGCGGATGCAGATCCGCCTGGCCGCGCTGCGGGAAGGCCGCCGCGCCCTTCTCGACCACCATCGCGACGGCAAGCTGGATGACGGCCTGCTCACCGCGCTGGAACTGGAGCATGACCTGGAGGAGATCCGCATCCTCCGCCTTCTCGGCGCCGCACCCGCGCACTAACTCCGGCGGCATGGATGACGCCGCCCTCGCCGCCCGCCTGCAGGAAGCCCGTCGCGGGCTGCTGGACCTGTCCACCCGCAACCGCCTGCTGGCCCTGCCGAAGCCAGGCCGGTCCCGCGGCGTCATCATCCTGGAGGATGAGGACGCCGATTTCGTGCTGGAGGCGCTGGGCGCCGGTCGAGCCTTCGGCTTCGAGTCCGCGCCCGCCGAGGCCGCAGCGCCGCCCGCCGAGGGCGAGACCCCCGCGCCCCGCCGGCGCCGTGCCGGCCGTCCTCGCCGGGCCGAGGGCATCGCCACCGCCGATGCGGCGCAATCCGCGGAGGAGGCGCGCCGCGACACCAAGCTCCGCGTCCGGCTCTCGCCGGAGGATCTCTCGCGGCGCCTTCGCGACCTGATGCAGGATGCCCGCACGGCGCGGGAGGAGACGGGCGTCGCCACCCTCTCCCTCGCCCTCGGCACCCTGGCCTGGCGCGATCCCGCCACGCCGGAGACGGAACGCCTGGCGCCCCTCGCCCTGCTGCCCGTGACGCTGGAACGGGAGGGCGTCGGCCAGAATTACCGGCTGCGCGCGGCGGGGCTCGAGGTGCAGGAGAACCTCAGCCTCAGGGAGAAGCTCTCCGCCGAGTTCCGGCTGGAACTGCCCCCCTTCGATGCGGAAGCCTACGACCCTACCGCCTGGGCGGAGGCCGTCCGCATCGCCCTGGGCGGCCGCGAGGGATGGTCCGTGGACCCGGACGGGCTCGCGGTCGGCCTGTTCAGCTTCCAGAAGTTCCTGATGTGGCGTGACCTCGATCCCGCCGCCAATCCGGGCCTGCTGACCCACCCCATGGTCCGCGCGCTCGTCGGCGGCGAAGCCCTCGCCACGCCGCCCCCCTTCCCCGATGACACCGACGTGGATGCGGAGATTCCGGTCGAGCGCCTGGACCACGTCATGGATGTGGATGGCAGTCAGGCCCTGGCGGCGGAGGCGGTCAGGCGCGGCGGCCATACCGTCATCCAGGGCCCGCCCGGCACCGGCAAGTCGCAGACCATCGCCAACATCATCGCCCAGGCCGTGCTGGATGGCCGGCGCGTGCTGTTCGTGGCGGAGAAGCTGGCGGCGCTGGAGGTGGTGCAGCGGCGCCTCGGCGCCATCGGCCTGGGTGCCGCCTGCCTGGAGTTGCACAGCGAGAAGCAGTCGAAGCGGGCCGTGCTGGATGAGCTTCGCGCGACGCTCGCCCTGCCCCCGCCGCGCCGGCCGGACCGCGATGCGCTGATCCGCCGGCTCGGTTCGCTGCGCGGCCGCCTGAACGGCCATGCCCGCGCCATGGAAGCGCCGATCGGCGAGAGCGGACGGCCGCTGCATGCCGTGGTCGGCCGCCTGGTCGGGCTGCGGGCCGGCGGCCAGGCCGCGCCCGATTTCCTCCTCGCCGCTGGCGACTGGACGGCCGACCGCATCGCCGCGGCGGAGGCGGCGGTCGAGGAACTCGCCGCCCGCGCGGCGGAAGGCGGCCCGTCCAGCGCCTGGCGCGGCGTCACCGCCGACCTCGCTCCGATCGAGCAGGAGCGCCTGCTGGCGCGCCTGCCCGCGCTGATCCGGGCGCTGTCGGCCGGTGCACGGGCCGCCGCCCCGGCGGCACAGGCCCTGGGCCGCGCCGCGCCCGGCGCCGAGGCGGCGAGGTCGCTGCTCGCCCTTTCCGCCGCCGTCGCGGCTTCGCCGGCGCATGACCGCGCCGCCCTGGCGCATCCCGCCTGGGCCGCCGATTCCGCGCCGCTCCGCGCCCTCGCCTCTGCCCAGGCGGCCCTCGCCGCCGCGCAATCGGATCGTCGCCTGAAACCCGGCGCCCTGTCAGAGGCCGGCATCGCGGAAGCGCGCACGGCGCTGGCCAGCGGCGGCGGCCTCTTCGGCTTCCTCTCCGCCACCCAGCGCAACGCCAAGGCCCTCGCCGCCCGCGTGGTGGCGGAGGGGGCCGATCCCCTCCCCGCCCTCGATGCCGCGTTGGCGGGGCAGGACGCGGCCCGCGCGGTGGCACAAGGCGAAGCGCTGGGCGGCGCCGCCTTCGGCAGCCTCTGGGGCGATGCCCCTGCCATGGCCGCGCTTCTGGACTGGCGCGAAACCCATGGCGCGGAGGCAGCGGCCGCGCTTGCTGCCGGGATGCCGATGATCGACGCCGCCCTGGTCGAAGCCGCCCTCGCTGCGCATGAGGAGTTGCTCGCCGCCACGGCGCTCGACAGCGCGGCCGCCTTCGGCACCGCGGACCCGCCGCTCGCCGACGTCGCCGCCCGCCTCGGCGACTGGGCCGGCCAGCCGGAGACCCTGCCGCTCTGGCTCGGCTGGCGTCGCGCGGTGGCGGCGGCGGGCGAGGATCTCGCCCCCATCGTCGAACGCCTGGCCGATGGCCGCCTGGCGCCGGAAGCCGCCCGGCCCGCCTTCGACTATGCGCTGGAGGAAGCGCTGCTGAAGGCCGCCATGCGCGCGCGCCCGGAACTCGCCGCCTTCGACGGCGCCGGCTTCGACCGGCTGGTGGCCGACTTCGCGGAGGCCGACCGCGCGCGCATCGACCTGGCCCGCCGCGAATGCAGCGCCGCCCATGCCGCGCGCATCGCGGCACTGCGGGACCTGCCCGGCTTCACCCTGCTGATGGGCGAGTTCGAGAAGAAGCGCGGCCACCTGCCCGTGCGCGAATTGCTGCTGCGCGCTGGCCAGGTCGTGCAGGCGGCCAAGCCCGTGCTGATGATGTCGCCGCTCTCCGTCGCGCAGTTCCTGGCGCCGCCGCATGGCCTCCGCCCAGGCCTCTCCTTCGACCTGCTGGTGATCGACGAGGCCTCGCAGGTCGAACCTGTCGATGCGCTCGGCGCCATCGCGCGCTGCGGCCAGGTCGTCGTCGTCGGCGACGACAAGCAGATGCCGCCCACCCGCTTCTTCCAGCGCATGACGTCGGAGGATGACGAGGCCGTGGAGGCCGAGGACACCGGCGAGGCCGTGGCAGCGCGGGAGGTGGAGAGCATCCTCGGCCTCGCCAATGCGCGTGGCGTGCCCAACGTCATGCTGCGCTGGCACTACCGCAGCCGGCACGAAAGCCTGATCGCCACCTCCAACGCCGAGTTCTACGGCAGCCGCCTTTTCGTCCTGCCCTCGCCGCGCGCGCGCTCCGCGACGCTCGGCCTCTCGCTGGTCCGCGTCGATGGCACCTGGGAAGCCGGCGCCGGCGTGAACCGCACGGAAGCGCGCGCTGTTGCCGAGGCCGTGCTGCGCCACGCGAAGGAAACGCCGGGCGATACGCTCGGCGTCGCCGCCTTCTCGCTCAAGCAGCGCGACGCGATCCTGGACGCGGTGGAAGCGTTGCGGCGTGAGAGCCCTGAGACCGAGGCCTTCTTCACGGCGCATGAGCACGAGCCCTTCTTCGTGAAGAACCTGGAGAACGTGCAGGGCGACGAACGCGACGCCATCCTGATCAGCGTCGGCTATGCCCGCGGCGCGGACGGCAAGCTCGCCATGCGCTTCGGCCCGCTTTCCGCCGATGGCGGCGAACGGCGACTCAACGTCCTCATCACCCGCGCCAAGAAGCGCTGCATCGTCTTCAGCGGCATCGGCGCGGAGGATATCGACCTTGACCGCGCCGCCGGCCGCGGCGTCGCCGCCCTGAAATCTTTTCTTCAGGCTGCCGCGGGTGGGTTGCGAAGCGGGGCGCCGGCTACGGGCGCAGTGCGCGCGGGGCTGGGGACGGTGATCGGGGCCGAGATCGCGGCGGCAGGGAAGGAAGCCGTGGGGCGCGTGGGGACTGCGGGGCTGTTCCTCGACGTCGCGGCGCGGGAGGGCGACGACTTCATCCTGGGCGTTGAGGCCGATGCGGGCGACTGGGCTGGCATCCGCGCGGCACGGGACCGCGAACGTGGCCGCGCCGCCGCCCTCGGCCAGATGGGCTGGCGCCTGCACCGCGCCTGGTCGCTCGCCTGGCTGCAACGCCCGGAAGCCGAACGCGCCCGCCTGCGCGCCGCGCTGGGCGCCACGCCGGAAGCGCCCGAAGCCGCGCCGGTGGGCGGCCCCGATCCCGGCCTCGCCACGCCCTATGTCGAGGCGACGCCGGAGATCGACCGCGCCACCGCCATCCCCGCCATGCCCTTCGCCGCGCTGTCGGAAGTGCTGGCCAGCATCATCCGCACGGAGCAGCCGATCCACGCCGATGCGGTGCTGGAGCGCATCCGCCTGCTCTGGGGCAAGGAACGGCTCGACGCGGCTGACCGCGCTGCGGCGCAGCAGGCGCTGCGCCTGGCCGCGCAACTGCAAGGCGTATCGGAGGCCGGCGGCTTCTGGACCTCGGAGGATGCGCCCGCCGTCACGCCACGCGATCGCCGCGCCGCGGCGCCGCATCTCCGTCGCCCCGCCATGGTCGCGCCGGCCGAGGTGGAGGCCGCCGCACGCGCCTTGCTGGCCGCCATGCCGCAGACGACGGAAGCCGAACTCGCCCCCGGCATCGTCCGCCTGCTCGGGCTGGATGGCACCGCGACCCCTGCCATCGCCGCCCGCGTCGCCGCACTGGCTGGTTCGGGCGCGATCACGACCGCGGGCTAAGACCGCTTCCGCTCGCGCTCGACACACACGGCCACGCAACCATCGCCATCGAACCCGCGTTGTTCGCCCGTCGGATGATCCGGACCTCGCCCCCTGCCCAACCGGGGTCGGCGCCGGAATAACGAGGAGCGAAGCGATGTACGCGAAGATTATGGGCGCAGCGGCGCTGGGCTTGATGGTTGCCGCCTGCGGCACGGACCCGCAGGAGCGGGTTCAGGGTGGCGCTGCCGCCGGTGCGGCGACGGGCGCCGGCGTCGGCGCGCTCGGCGGGCCGGTCGGGGCGTTGGCGGGTGCGGCCATCGGCGGCGGCGCGGGTGCCATCACCGGCGCCACCACCTCCCCGCGGGACGTGAACCTGGGTCGTCCGGTCTGGGAAAACCCGGAGACGCGCGTCCCGGGCGTCAGCAACACCAGCGCCCGCGGCAGCGCGAGCCAGAGCTCGACGCGCCAGGCGCAGCAGGCGCTGGCTTCGCGCGGCTATAATCCCGGCCCGGCTGACGGCATCATGGGCGATCGCACGCGGCAGGCGACCATGGACTTCCAGCGCGCCAACAACATCGAGCCGAGCGGTCGCCTCGACAGCCAGACGATGGCCGCGCTCAACGTCAGCGCCGCCGGCAGCACGGGCACCCGCAGCCGCATGTCCGACCGTGACCGCGCCTATATGGGCGGCGGCATGGTCAGCCAGACCAACCCCGACCGCAGCGGCACCGCCACGGATGCGGATCCCGGAACGGGCGGCACGGGCGGGTCAGGCGGAAGCACGCCGTCCACGCCGCCCGGCGGCCTGTCGGGCCAGCCCAGCTTCGGCAACCCGAATCCCACGATGCCTGGGCCCGCGGGCGGCCGTCTGGAGCGCAGCGGCACGGCGACGGGCGCCGATCCGGGCACCGGCGGCACGGGCGGCTCCGGCGGCGGCGCGTCCACGATGCCGGGCATGGCGACGACGCCAGGGATCACCAGCGGCAACCGCGCCGGCGGCCCGGCCGAGCGCAGCGGCACGGCGACGGGCGCCGATCCGGGCGCCGGCGGCACCGGTGGCTCCGGTGGTGGCGCGAGCGGCGCGCCCATCCGCTAAAGATGAACGCCCCGGGCCGGGAGCGGAAACGTCCCGGCCCGGCCACAGGCCAAAGCGGCGCGGCCGGGGAGACCTGGCCGCGCCGTTCTTGTGTTCAGGCCCCGAACATCGTGTTCGGCAGGAAGGTGACGATGGCCGGGAACAGCGTCACCAGCGCGACCGCCGCGAGCATCAGCAGGAAGAAGGGTAGCGTATTGCGGGCTACCGTCAGCATGTCTTTCCCGGTCAACCCCTGCAGCACGAAGAGGTTGAAGCCGACCGGCGGCGTGATCTGCGCCATCTCCACCACCAGCACGATGAAGATCCCGAACCAGATCAGGTCGAAGCCGGTCGCCGCGATGATCGGCAGGACCACGGAGGCTGTCAGCACGATCATGCTGATGCCATCGATGAAGCAGCCGAGCACCAGGTAGATGACGGTCAGCACCGCGATGATCATGAAGGGGCTGAAGCCCTGCGCGCCGACCCATTCCGCCATCGCGGCCGGGATGCCGGAATAGGCCATCGCCTTGGTAAGGAAGGCCGCGCCCGCCAGGATCAGATTGATCATGCAGGAGGTGCGGACCGCGCCCATCAGGCTGGCGGAGAAGGACCCCCAGTTCAGCGTGCCCCCCCAGGCCGAGAGCGCCAGCGCGCCCACCACGCCGAAGACAGCGGCCTCCGTCGCCGTGGCCCAGCCGAAATAGATGCTGCCCATGACGAAGGCGACGAGACCGATCACCGGGATCAGCTGCCCGCTGGCCTTCAGCTTGTCGCGGAACGACATCGGCGGATCGGCCGGCGGCGTCAGCTGCGGGTTCATCATCGACCAGACGGCGATGTAGCCGCTGAACAGCAGCATCAGCAGCGCGCCCGGGATGATGCCGGCGATGAAGAGCCGGACGATCGAGACCTCCGCCGCCACGCCGTAGACGATCATGACGATGGAGGGCGGGATCAGCAGGCCCAGCGTGCCGGCGCCGGCCAGCGAGCCGATCGCCATGGGCTGGTGGTAGCCGCGCTGCGTCAGCGCGGGCAGCGACATCTTCCCGATGGTCGCCGCCGTCGCGGCCGAACTGCCGGAGACGGCGGCGAAGATGCCGCAGCCGATCACGTTCACATGCATCAGCCGTCCCGGCAGCCGCTGCACCCAGGGGGCGAGGCCCTTGAACATGTCCTCGGACAGCCGCGTCCGGAACAGGATCTCCCCCATCCAGATGAAGAGCGGCAGCGCGGCCAGGGTCCAGGAGGCAAGCGCCGCCCAGACGGAGCTGCCCAGCACCTTCTCCGGCGGCAGCGGCGCCATGCCGGACATCAGCATCGGCAGCACGATGACGCCGACGAGCCCGGTGCAGAGCAGGCCGAGCCCGATCCAAACGCCGAAGGCGAGGACGGCGAAGAGGAAGCCGAGCAGGATCAGCCCGGCCTCGGTCTGGGCGAGGTCCATGGCTACAGCTCCTCCATCGCACGGGTGAGCGCGGAGGCTTCCGCCGCGCGACGATAGGACGGCACGCCGCCCGTGAGATGCACCAGGAGGTCGTCGAGCAGGCAGACCGCGAAGAGCGCGCAACCCAGCGCGCAGGCGCCCTGCGGGTACCAGAGGACCCAGGGCACCGTGCCCTGCGCCACATCCTCGAACTGCCAGCTGTCATAGGCGAGGTCGCCGACGGCATAGGCGAGGAAGGCGCAGAGCAGGAAGGTGACGAAGAGCGCCAGCGCCTCCATCACGAAGCGCGCGCGACCCTTGAGGTGCCCGATGATCAGGTCCACGCGGATATGCGCGCCATGCCGGAAGGCGTAGGCCAGCGGCAGCAGCGCGGAGCCTGCGACCGCGAAGGCCGTCAGGTCGTCGGCGCCATCCAGGGAAATGCCGAATTGCCGGCCGATCACCTGGCCGGCGATGATCAAGGCGATGCCTGCCAGCGCGATACCGCCGGCGATCCCGCCGGCGAGGTAGAGAACGTCGAGCCCCCGGCGCAGCACGGCCATCTCAGCCCCGCCCCGCCGCGATCCGGCTTATGCCTGTCGTCATCCCCGCGATGCCCCCGAGAGTCCTGTTATCCGGGATCATCGGGGGCGGGATGGCGGGGCGCAAGCGCCCCCCGCCTCAGCCCCGGCTGGCGCGATAGGCTTCCAGCATGCGCCTGCCATCTTCACCGGCACGCACCGCCCATTCCTCGATCATGGTCTGGCCGGCGGTGCGAATCGCGCCCAGCAGCGCCGGCGTCGCCTCCACCACCTGCACGCCGCGGGCGCGCATCCGGGCCTCGGCTTCGGCCTGCGCTTCCGATGCCAATCGCCACCCGCGCGCGCCGGCGCGTTCGGCGGCCTGCAGCACCAGCGCGCGTTGCGCCTCGGGCAGCGCCTCGAAGGCGCGGCGGCTGACGAAGACGGCGTTCTTGCTGGTGGCGATCGCGGCGTTGATGAAGTAGCGGGAATAGTCCCAGACCGCCGTATCCGCCGCCACGGGCGCCGTGGTCAGCTGCGCCTGGATGATGCCGGTGGAGAAGGCCTGGGGCACTTCCGGCGCCGTCACCAGCGTCCCCGTCGCGCCGAGCAGCGCCGCGAGCCGCGTCGAGATCGGGCTGTAGCTCCGCAGCCGCAGCCCGCGCAGCTGCGCCGGGTCCGTCAGGTTCTGGTTCGCCGTGATCGCCACCTGCGGCCAGGGCGCCATGTAGAGCAGCATCATGCCCTGGCGGGCGAAGCGCGCCTCGATGAAGGGGGCCTGCACGGCGGCGAGCCGCCGCGCATCCTCCAGGTTCTGCACCAGGCCCGGCACGGCATCGGCATCGAAGAAGGGATCCTCGTTGCCATAGGCCGTCAGCAGGATCTCGCCGAGCTGGATCTGTCCCGTCTGCACGCCGCGCTTGATCTGCGGCTGCGGCATCAGGCTGCCATTGCTGTGCAGCTGGATGGTCACGCCGCCCTCGGTGGCCTGCGCGACCTCCGCGATGAACTCCCGCAGGTTGCGCGTATGGTAGTTGCCATCGGCGAAGCCCGTGGCGGCCTGCCAGCGCGCGCCCTGGGCCAAGGCGCCACGCGCCGCCAACCCCGCAGCGACGGCACCGAGTGCCGCGCGACGTCCGAACATCATGATGGTCGTCCCCCCCAGGATCACCGCCCCGGCGCCGTTGCGCGCCGGGGCGTCAGTCGAGCGTCAGGCCCGGTAGCCCTCGATCAGCTTCTTCCCGTCCTCCCCGGCGCGGGCGATCCACTCATCGGTCATCTGCGTGCTGACGCGCCGCAGCCCGGCAAGGAATTCCTCGGTCGGCGGCACGATCTGCATGCCGCGCTGGGCCAGCGTCGCCTGGGTGCTGGCCGCCGCTTCCGCCGCCATCTCGTAGCCCCGCGTCTCGGCCCGCGCTGCGGCGGCGCGGAGTTCCTGCTGCAACGCCGCCGGCAGCGCCTCCACCGCGCGGCGGGAGACGAGGACCGCGTTCTTGGTCATGGAGAAGCCGAGCGGCGTGAAGACCCGCGCATAGTCCCAGGCCGAGGTATCGACGCCGGTCTGGGCGGAGGTGATCTGCGCCTGCACCACGCCCGTGGCGAAGGCCTGCGCGAGCTCGGCCGCCTGCACCAGGGTCGGCTGCGCGCCGACGATGGCCGCGAAGCGGTTGGTCGCCGGGCTGAAGGTGCGGAAGCGCAGCCCGCGCAGCCCCTCGATCGTCGGGATCGGCGCCTGGGCATAGAGGCCCGCCGGCGGCCAGGGCACGGTGTAGAGCAGGCTGAGTCCCTGCCGCGCCAGGCGCGCCTCGATATAGGGCTTCTGCAGGTCGGCCAGCTTCTTCGCCTCGGCGAAGTTGGTCACGAGCTGCGGGATCGCGTCCGCGTCGAAGAAGACGTCCTCGTTGGAATAGGCCGTCAGCAGGATCTCGCCCAGCTGCACCTGGCCGGTCTGCACGCCGCGCTTGATCTGCGGCATCGGCAGCAGCGCGCCGCCGGAATGCACCTGCACGGAGACCTGGCCGCGCGAGGCCTGTTCGAATTCCTGCAGGAAGGCGCGGATGTTGCGGGTGTGGTAGTTCCCGTCGGGATAGGGGGTCGCCATCTGCCAGCGCGTCTGCGCAGCCGCAGGCGTGGTCAGCGCGGGCGCGGCGAGCGCGGCGCCGGAGGCGGCAAGAAGGGTACGGCGGCTGATCATGGTGAGGTCTCCCGGGGATGTCGTCTCCGGGGCGGAAGCATCGCCCCCAACCCCTTTGCGAAGCAAGCCCCTGGGGCGAAGCAAGCCCCCGGGAGAGCCCCCGGCTACAGCGGGTAGTCCCGGGCCGGATCGACGCCCGCGCTCTCCAGGAACTTGCGCATCGCGCCGACCTCCTCCTTCGACAGGCTGTGGTGGCTGTCATGGAAGGCCTGGGCACGGCCGTTGAGCGAGACCTTCACCTGGCCATGCCCGCCATGCGTCACCTCCGCGCCCAGCGCCTCGAACACCGACGCCACATGCTTCGGGTCGATGTTGCTGCTGACGGGGTGGGAGAACAGGGCGTGCAGCGTCTTGCGATGGTGGTGGTTCATGGAATCCATCCTCTGCCGTGGTTGGATGCCATGATGGGATGCGCGCCGAGCGCGGTCCTTGATGCGGATCAAGGGCGCCGTCAGGGCGCGGGGCGCGTCCCCATCGCGACCGTCCGCTCATCCATCCGCGGCTGGTGCACCAGGCCACGGCGCGTGGCCCAGGCATTGGTGATGTTGAACAGCGGGATCATGGCAACGTCGTCGCTGGCCAGCCGGATCGCCTGGCGCAGCACCGCCGCCCGCTCCTCCAGCGGCAGCAGGGTCGCCGCGCGGTCCGTCAGCGCATCCAGCGCCGGGTTGGAATAGCGGGCGGCATTGGCGGCGCCGCGCTGCGCCGCGCGGTCGAAGGTGCCGATGACGGAGATCAGGAAGCTCCCCGCCTCCCCCGTGCTGCTGCCCCAGCCCGCGAGGCGGGCCGGGAATTCCTGCCGGGCTGAGCGCGCGGAATAGCTGGTCCAGGGCAGCGCCTCCACCTGCGTCCGCACGCCGATCCGCGTCCACATCTGCGCCACCGCCTGGGCGGTGCGGGCGTCGTTGGGATAGCGGTCATTCGGCGTGAACAGCGTCATGCGGAAGCCCTGGGGGTAGCCGGCCTCCGCCAGCAGGCGCCGCGCCGCATCGGGGTCGAAGGTGGGCACCGGCACTTCGGGCGCATGGGTCGTGGTGCCGGGCGGCATCCACTGCCCCGCCGGCGCCGCAGCGCCCTCCATCACCCGCTCCACCAGCGCATCGCGGTTGACCGCGATGTTGAGGGCGCGGCGCACGCGGACATCCATGAAGGGGTTCACCGCCAGCGGCCGGCCTTCATTGTCGCTGACCTGCGGCAGGTTGCCCGTGCGGGAATGGTCGAAGGCGATGAAGATCAGGCGCAGGCCCTGGATCTCGGCAATGTTGACGCGCGCATCCCGCTTCAGCCGCGCCAGGTCGGTGGAGGGCACCTGGTCGATCAGGTCGGCATCGCCGGACAGCAGCGCCGCCGTCCGCGCCGTGTCGTTGGCGATGACGCGGTAGGTGACGCGCGCCCAAGGCTCCCGCGGGCCGAACCAGTTGTCGTTCCGCACCAGCTCGAACCGGTCGCCGGGGATGGAGGAAGCAAGGCGATAGGGCCCCGTGCCGATCGCGGCGCGACCGCTGTTGAAATCCTCCGTCGTCCGTCCCTCCGTCGCATGCTTCGCGACGATGGCGATGGAGCCGAGCTCGACCGGCAGCAGCGGATGCGGCAGCGCCGTGTGGAAGCGCACCGTGTGGCTGTCGATCACCTCCGTCCGCTGGATGGCGCGCACGAAGGGGCTGAAGCTGGCGGGCGTGTTCGGCACCAGCGGTGGCCGCGCTACGCTGAAGGCCACATCCTCGCTGGTGAAGGGCCGGCCGTCATGCCAGGTGACGCCGGGCCGCAGTCGGAACTCCCACACCGTCGGCGCCACCGCTTCCCAGGAGGCAGCCAGGCCCGGATAGGCCTTGACCTCCGCATCCCGCTCCACCAGCCGGTCGAAGATGTGCATGGACAGCGCGAAGTTGGGCGCCGCGTTGTAGAAATGCGGATCGACCGAGGTCGGTGGCGCGCCCGTCGCCACCGTCAGGTTCTGCGCGGCTGCCGGCGTGGCCAGCAGCGCGAGAAGAAGGGCGCTAGCCCGCGCTTTCGACGTAGTGGCGGAGTTCCTCGGCTTCATGCACCGCTTCCTCGATCCGCGCCTTCACCAGGTCCCCGATCGAGACCAGCCCCGCTAGGCTGCCATCATCCTCCATCACGGGCAAATGCCGGCAGCGGCGGTCGGTCATCAGCGACAGCGCCTCACCGATCCGTGTCCGCGGCGTGACGGTGTGCAGGGCCCGCGTCATGAGCTGGGCCGCTGGCATGGCGACGGCATCGGCACCGTGCAGGGCCATGGCGCGGACGATGTCGCGTTCGCTGACGATGCCGAGCACGTCGCCCGCGCCGTCGCGCACCAGCGCCGCGCCGATGCGATGCCGCGCCAGCGTCTTCGCCACCTCCGCGACGCTGTCATGCGCCTGGATCGCCACGACGTCGTTGCCCTTGCGGCGCAGGATGATGCCGATGGTCATGGTCGTCTTTCCTCCCGTTGCGGGAGGGGGCGCGGGGGAAGAGCCGGCGCCGCCTCCACCATGCGGGGATGGTGACACCCCCTGGCAGCGGGATTCAAGGATTGCGTGCGCCCCGGCGACGTCTGCGCGCCTGGGTTGAGACCGTTCAGGCCGGCGCGGGCTCCGCGGTGGTGAGCTGCGTCCGCACCAGTTCCGCGAAACGTCCGCCCTGCGCGACCAGCGCATCGAAGCTGCCGCGTTCCGCCACCTTCCCATGCTCGAAGACCAGGATCTCATCCGCGTCGCGCACGGTGGACAGGCGATGCGCGATGACGAAGGTGGTGCGCCCCGCCATCAGCGCCTTCAGCGCGCGCTGCACCCGCGCTTCCGTCGCCGCATCCAGCGCGCTCGTCGCCTCGTCCAGGATCAGCACGGGCGGGTCCTTCAGCAGCGCCCGCGCGATCGCGAGGCGCTGACGCTGGCCGCCCGAGAGCGCGGCGCCCCGTTCACCCACCATGGTGTCGTAGCCCTGCGGCTTGGCGCTGATGAAGTCATGCGCCTCCGCCATCCGGCAGGCCCGCTCCAGCTCCTCCTGCGTCGCGTCCGGCCTGCCGATGAGCAGATTGTCGCGGATGGAGCGGTTGAACAGCAGGCTTTCCTGGAACACCACGCCGACATTGCGCCGCAGGCTGTCGAGCGTGAGGTCACGCAGGTCATGCCCATCCAGCGTGACGCGCCCCTCCACGGGATCCCAGAGCCGCTGCAGCAGCGCCATGGCGGTGGACTTGCCGGCACCCGTCTGGCCCACCAGCGCGATGGTACGGCCGGGCGGCGCATCCATCGAGACATCGGCCAGGATGCGCGGGCCGCCGGGATAGGCGAAGGCCACATTCTCGAACCGCACCGATCCCTCGACCCGCGGCAGGTCCTTCGCATCCGGCTTCTCCGCCACCGAGGACCGCGCATCGAGGACGGTGAAGAACTCCTCCAGCGACGGCATCTGGAACACGAGGCGGGAGACGAAGCCGACCGCACCTTCCAGCCGCCCGATCAGCAGCGTCGCGAAGCCCATGAAGGACACGATCTCGCCGACCGTCGCCTGCCCGCGCACATGCAGCATGGTGCCCAGCACGAAGACGGCGATGACGGTGATGGTGGAAGCGCCACGCGTCAGCACCGCCACCACGGCCCACCAGTTCAGCACGGGGAACTGGTGGTCCAGCACCTGGCGGACGATGTCGCCGAACAGCCGCGCCTCGCTCGCCAGGCGGGAGAAGGACTGCACGACCACGACGTTGGACAGCGCATCCTGCGCATTGCCCGCGAGGCGCGTATGCAGCGTCTCCACCTTGCCCTGCGCCGCCTCCGTCTTCTGGATCACCCAGGCGGAGACGATGGCGAAGAGGATCACCAGCACGATCAGCAGCAGGCCGAGCCGCCAGTTCATCACCAGCGTCAGCGGCAGCAGCACGAGGCAGGCGATGAAGGTGGTCAGGTGCTCCCGGAAGAAGGACAGCCACAGGCCGAAGAGGTTGTCCGAACCGACCAGCATGACCTTCATCAGCCGGCCCGATTGCGTGTCGCCATGGAAGGATAGCGGCAGGGACAGGACATGCTCGAAGTAGCGCGCCATGATCGCCAGGCGGTTGCGATGCGCCATGCGGTCCGACAGCAGCGCGACCGCGACATTGGCGCCGATCGCGGAAAGCCCGACAGCGGCCCAGAGCCCCAGCAGCGCGAAGGCTTCCGCCCAGAGCGCCGATTCCGCCATGCGGTCGGACCGCGAGAGCAGGTCGATCACCCGCCCGAACAGCACCGGTTCCAGGAAGGACAGCCCGGCCAGCGCCAGGGCCGCGAAGGTCAATCCATAGGCTACCCAACGGTCCGGACCCAGCAGCCGGAGCACCCGCAGGTAGAGCCTCATGAACCGCATGAACCGCGCCCCTCCATCCCGCCCCGCGCGTATCCCGAGTCACGGCCGGGTGGCAAATCCCGTGTAGCACGCCCTTGGCACCCCCGCCGCTTGCAAGCGATGCCCATCTTGCGGCAGGAACGGCGTGGAAGCGGTGGAGCGGGACGGAAGTTCCCAGCCCGCGCCAGGCCGCCGACCATAAGAATCGCGCCGCGAAGATGGCGCGCATGAGGAGGACACCGTCTTGCGCATTACCCGCCGCGCCACGCTTGCCAGCGCCATCGCCGCCCCCCTGGCCCTGCCCTTCGCCGCCCCCGCCCTCGCCCAGGGCACCTCCTGGGCCGCCGGCCGGCCCATCCGCCTCATTGTCGGCTTCACCCCGGCCGGCACCACGGACATCGCCGCCCGCCTGCTGGCGGAACCGCTGGGAAGGCGGCTCGGCACCCAGGTGGTCGTGGAAAACCGCCCCGGCGCCGGCGGCAACATCGGCAACCAGGTGGTCGCGCAGGCCGATCCGGATGGCCACACCCTGCTGATGCAGACCATCAGCGGCGGCGCCATCAACTACTCCCTCTATGGCGCGCGCATGCCCATCAAGCCGGAGGAGCTGGCCGCGGTCGCGCTGATGCTGCGCGTGCCCAACGCCATCTTCGTCAACCCGCAGCTGCCCGCCCGTACGCTGCAGGAACTGGTCGCGCTGGCGAAGTCCCGCCCCGGCCGCCTCAACATCGGCTCCTCGGGCGCCGGCACCTCCCTGCACATGACGGGCGAATTGCTGAAGCTCGAAGCCGGCATCGACATGGCGCACGTCCCCTTCCGCGGCGCGGGCCCGATGATGCAGGAGATCATCGCCGGCCGTGTCGAGGTCGGCGTGGACAACCTCCCCTCCGTCATCGGCCATCTTCGCGAGGGCCGGCTGCGGCCGCTGGCCGTCACGACGAAGGAACGCAGCCCCGCCATGCCGGACGTGCCGACCACGGCTGAAGCCGGGCTGCCGGGCGTGGAGGCCACCGCCTGGTTCGGCCTGCAGGCACCTGCCCGCACGCCGGCCACCATCATCCAATCCCTGTCGGATGCGATGAACATCATCATCCGCGACCCCGACATGGCGCGGCGCCTGGCGGAACTTGGCGGCATGGCGCCGGCGCTGACGCCGGATGGCGGCACCAGCCCGGAGACCTTCGACGCCTTCATCAAGTCGGAGATCGCGAAATGGGGCGAGGTGGTGCGCCGTTCCGGCGCCACCGCCGACCAGTAGGAGAAGACGGGGGCGCGGCGCGCCCCCCTCACTCCACCCTGATGCCCTGCGCCGCGATGATCTGTCCCCAACGCGCGCGCTCCGCCGCCACGCGGGCGGCGAAGGCGCCGGGGGCATTGGGCAGGTAGATCAGCCCCTGCTCCGCCAGGAAGCGCTGGCCCTCCGCGCTTTCCGCCACCTTCACGTATTCCGCATGCAGCCGGGCCAGGATCGGCGCCGGCACGGCGGCGGGGGCGATCACGCCGTACCAGGTGGCGACATCGATGTCGTAGCCCTGCTCCATCAGCGTCGGCACATTGGGCAGTTGCGGCACGCGCGCGGGCGTCGTCACCGCCAGGGCGCGCACCTGCCCCTGCTCCACCGGCGCCCGCATCAGCGGCAGCGTGTCGAACATGGCCTGGACATCGCCGCGCAGCATGGCGGGCAGGCTCTCATTCGTGCCGCGGAAGGGCACGTGTTCCATCGCGATGCCGTCGCGGCCGCGGAACATCTCGAAGATCAGGTGCTGGGCGGTGCCGATGCCCACGCTGGCATAGTTGCCGCGCCCGGGCCGCGACCGCACCCAGGCGATGAATTCCGCGACGTTGGTGGCCGGCACGTCGTTGGAGACGACCAGCACCAGCGGCGCCGCGGCGAACATGACGATGGAGGCAAGGTCGCGCCCCGACTCATACGGGATGTCGCGGAACAGATGCGGGAAGATGGTCAGCGGGCCGAGATTGCCCATGCCGATCGTGTAGCCATCCGGCGCCGCGCGCGCGACCTCCGCCACCCCGATCCGCCCGCCCGCCCCGGCGCGGAAGTCGTTGACGATGGGCTGTCCGAGCGCGCGCGACACGGGATCGTTGAAGGCCCTGGCGACCAGGTCGTTGAGCCCCCCGGGCGGCCATGGCACGATGAAGCGCACCGGGCGCGTGGGCCACGACCCCTGTGCCCTGGCAAGGCCAGGCATGGCGAGGAAGGGAGCGGCGAGGGCAAGGGCGCGGCGGCGGATCATGCCGGCAGCGTCCACCGGCCCCGCGCCGCTGGCAAGCGGGAGAGTAACGACGTGCAGCACCTGTCACCGATCGGCGGCCGCGTCGCCTGGACGGGCAAGACCCTCGGCGACTGGGCCGTGGCGCTCGCCCCCGCGGAGGTCACGGAGATCGAGGCCGCGCTGGCCGGCCTCGGCGATCGCGACATCCCCCGCATCACCGCCGCCCATTTCCCCCTGCCCCGCACCGCGCCCCGTTTGCGCGCCCTGGCGGAGGAGGTGGAGAGCGGCGCAGGCCTGGTGCGCCTGACGGGCCTCCACCCCACCCGCTACGGCGCCCGCGACCTGAAGCGCCTGTTCTGGGGCCTGATGTGCCACATCGGCACGCCGCTGCCGCAGAACACGACGGGCGAGGTGCTGGGCGAGGTGAAGGACGAGACCGGCACCGGCGAGGCGCGGGCCGATGGCTCCGCCCGCAACCGCAGCCGCTCCACCGGCCCGCTGCGCTTCCACACGGACAAGTGCGACCTGCTGGCGCTGCTCTGCGCCAGCAACGGCATCGCGGGTGGCGTGTCGCGCGTCGTCTCCACCATCGCGATCCATGACGCGATGGCGGAACGGCGGCCGGATTTGCTCGCCGTGCTCTACGAGGATTTCTGGCGCGCCCGCCCGGCCGATGAGGAAGGCGAGGGCATGGCGTCCCGCCCCTTCCCCATGCCCGTCTTCGCGCGCGGGCCCGATGGCGCCTTCACCTGCCAGTACAGCCGCACCTATGTGGAGATGGCGCAGGGCCAGCCCGGCGTGCCGTCACTGACACCAGCGCAGGTGGAGGCGATGGACATGCTGGCCGCGCTGGCCGATGAACTCTGCGTGGAGGCGCCCTTCGAGGCCGGGCAGATCCAGATCATGAACCAGCACGTCACGCTGCATGGCCGCACGGCCTATGCGGATGACGCAACCGCAGGTGCGCGCCGCAACCTGCTGCGCATCTGGCTCGCCAGCCCCCTCTCCCGGGCGCTACCCGCCGGCCATGCGGGGCAGTGGGGCAGCACCGCGGCGGGCGCGCTGCGCGGCGGCGCCATGCCGGGGCGAAGCGCCCTCGCGGCCTAGCCGGGTGGCCTTGCGCGGCGCGTGCGGCTGTCGTTAGTGGCGCCCAACCGACAGGGAGACGACCATGACGACCCTCACCCGCCGCGCGACCCTCGCCGTCACGCTGGCCCTCCCCGCGCTGTCCGTCCGCGCCCAGACACCATGGGCCCCGTCCCGCCCCGTGCGCATCGTGGTGCCCTTCCAGGGTGGTGGCGCCACGGACCTGACCGCGCGCCTGCTGGCCGAACGCCTCGGCCCCGTGCTCGGCCAGCCCGTGGTGGTGGACAATCGCCCGGGCGCCGGCGGCAACCTCGGCGCCGACATGGTCGCCAAGGCAGATCCGGATGGCCATACGCTGCTGATGTGCACCATCGGCACCGCCAGCATCAACCAGTTCCTCTACAGCCGCATGCCCTACCGGCCGGAGGACCTTTCCGCCGTCGCGCTGGTCAACCTGGTGGCGAATGGCGTCATCGTGAACCCCAGCGTGCCGGCGCGGAGTTTCGCGGAATTCCTGGCCTATGCGAAGGCCAATCCCGGCCGCCTGAACTACGGCACGCCGGGCAACGGCACCTCCGGCCATCTCTGCGGCGAGTATCTGAAGTCGCGCGCCGGCATCGACATCACGCATGTGCCCTATCGCGGCACGGGCGGCGTGGTGCCGGACCTCATCGGCGGCAACATCCAGGTCGCCATCGACAACATGCCGGCCTACCTGCCGCATGTCCGCTCCGGCAGCCTGCGCCTGCTCGCGGTCACCACCAAGGACCGCTATTTCGCGGCGCCGGAGGTGCCGACGGTCGGTGAATCCGGGGTCCCGGGCTTCGAGGCCGTGGCCTGGTTCGGCGTGCAGGCCCCTGCCCGCATGCCGGCGCCGATCATGCAGCGCTACGCCAGCGCGATCGGGGAGATCGCCCGCGACCCCGCCATCGGCGCCCGCCAGCGCGAATTCGGCGCGGAGCCCCACTACCTCGGCCCGGCCGAGTTCGAGGCCTTCATCCGTGCGGAGAACGAGAAGTGGCGCGAGGTGGTGCGCCTGTCCGGTGCCCGGCTGGACTGATCGCTCCCCTCACATCACCCAGTCATCATCGCTGATGCGCCCGATCCCGAGCGCATCGGCGAAGCTGGCGTTCTGCGCGTTGAAGAGTTCCAGCCGGAACGTCTCCGCCCGCTCCGCCACCTCATCGGCGCGGATCTCCACCTCGATCACCTGGCGGGTCTGGCCGGGGGCGAAGGTCAATACGCCCGAGGCATGCATGTAGTCGGACGCGGCGTCTGCCGTGCCAGGTGCTGTGCGCCAGCCGACTGTCACCGCGCTGCTGACGGGATCGCTGAGCGTGACCGTGAAGCTCGCCTTGCGCGTGGCCTCCGCGGGTTCCGGCAGGATCTCCTGGATCGCCGCGACCTTCTCCGTCAGCACCGTCGTCCAGTCATCCGCCAGGATGCCCCCGGTGTCGCCCGAATTGGGGTTCCAGGACCACCAGGCGTAGGAGATGCCGGGGCCGGCAATGTCCTTGTCCCCATCGGCATCAATGTCGCCGCCCATGTAGTCCACGATCTTGTCGAGCCAGGCGCGATCCTTCGGATCGACCAGCCTGGTGCCGAATTCGCCGATGAAGACCGGCGCGGTGCCCCCCTCCCACAGGTAGCCCCACATCTTCTCGAACAGGTCGGGCAGCTTTGCCGCGAAATCAGGCCCCTGGAAGAAGCTCTGCGGATGGATGGAGTTGGGGTAGTCATGGGCGGAATAGACCAGCTTGTTCGGCACGTTCAGGGTCACCGGTCGGTCCGCCGCCCCCATCAGATTGCCGCCCCACCAGTAGTAGGTGTTCGCGTATTCGGCGACGCCCTCGACGAAGATCAGCCAGTCCGGGTTCTTCGCCAGCGCGGCGTTGCCGGCCAGTTCCGCGGCACTCGCCCAGGCGCCCCAGCTGGCGCCATGCGGCTCGTTGCTCAGGTCGGCGCCGATCACCGTCGGATCGCCGGCATAGCGCTGCGCCAGCATCTCCCACATGCCTACCCATTGCGCCTGGGTGTAGCCGCCATCGAACCAGAGCCCGTTGCCGTTCGGCCCCGCCCCGGCGGCGCTGCGATGGTGATCGAGGATGATGCGCAGCCCGATCTCGCCGGCATAGTCGATGATCCGGTCCATGATCTGCAGCGGCGTCAGGCCCGCGAGGTCCGGGTTGAGAGCGAAGTCGATCCCGTTCGGCGTTCCGCCCCGCAGCACCGCCTCCGCGCTGAAGGGCAGGCGGATGGCGTTGAAGCCGGTCTCCGCCATCTGGTCCATCATGTCGCGCCAGTTGCGGACATGGAGGCCATGCGGCGCGAAGGTCGTGCCCTCCAGCCCGAACCAGTTCACCGCGGCGATCTTCACGGCCTCGCCGGTGGAATCGACGATGTCGCAGCCGCGGGTGGACAGCACCCCCACCAGGCCCGGCGCGCCGGGATCACCCTCCGTCACCGTCGCATCGGCGATGGCGATGCGCGGCTTGTCGTTGTTGACGATGGTGCCGATGCCCGTGCCATCGACGATGACGCCGCGATAGGGCGCGGAGAGCGTCAGCACCATCGTCTCGTCCATCTCGACCGCGCGGTCGCCTATGGCCGTGACATAGACGATCTTCTCGGTCTGGCCGGCGCTGAAGGTGACGGTGCCGCTGCGCGCGACGAAGTCGATGCCCGATTCCGCCGTCCCGCCGCTGGTGGCGTAGGTGACATGAACGGTGCTGGTCATCGCTTCCGCCAGCGTCACCTTGAAGGCGAGGGCAGTGTTGCCGCTGTTGCCCTCGATGACGCTGGCATCTGAGACGGAGATGCGCGCCACGTCATCGTCGCGGATGGTGGCGACGCCGGTGCCGTCGGCGATGGTGGCGCCCGTCGCAGCGCTGAGCTTCAGGCTGAAGCTCTCCGTCGATTCATGGCTGCGGTCGTTCACCAGCGCGACGGAGACGCGCTTCACCGTCTCCCCGGCCGCGAAGGTCAGGCCGCCGCTCAGCGCGGAGAAATCGAGCCCGGCCTTCGCCGATCCGTTCGCCGTCGCGAACTTCACGGTCACCGGGCCGGTCGCGGCGGCGGAGAGCTTCACCTCGAAGGTCGCGAAGCCCGCACCCTCCAGCACCGCGACGTCGCCGACGCTGAGGCTTGGCGGCCCGGGCGGCGGCGGCGGCACGAGCGGCAGGCCATCCGCGCCGCCCAGCGCAAAGCCGGTCGGGTCCGCGATCGCGCCGGGGCCGGAGGCCGAGAAGCCGAAGCCGATCGTCCCACCGGCAGGGGCCGTGCTGTTCCAGGACTGCCCGCGCAGGAGGTAGCGCCCCGCGGTGACGCTGACGATCTCCGCCCCCCAGATGCTGTCGATGGTGAAGGCGCCGTCGAAGGCGAGCGTCCAGCCATCCAGCGCCATGTCGGGCGTGATGCTGACCTGCCCGACGAAGCCGGTGGTCCAGGAGGCGCTGCGCTGGAAGAGGATCTGCGTTGGCATGGGCAAGGCATCCAGGGGTGCAACCTGGAGTGTCATCCCACGCACGATCTCAACGGTAAAGTTCCAATTTACTTGTTTTGTCTCATTAATAATTCTTTCTGCCGTAATCGAGCCCCTGTGCGAGGGCTGGTCACGCGGTGGCCGAGGCGGCGGAAGGACGGCGTCGTGCTGATCGCCTGGACCTCGCCAGGTCCCCGCCTCCCGTCACCGCGATGACGGCATGGCGGGCTGGTTGCTCAGCGCCAGGATGCGGGCACGTGCCGGAAGGGCAGCGCGGCCAGGTCCAGTGCTGCCGGCCCGGGGCAGTCGCATTCCACGATGGCGCTGCACCGTCCCGCGAAGGCCGCGCGGAAATGGTTCTTGGCCTTGTTCGCCAGCAGCCGCGTCGCCGCCAGGTCGATGCCGTGCAGCGCGAAGAAGGCAGGGTCCACCGCGGCCTCCTTCCGGCTCGTCACCACCACGCGCAGCAGGCCGGCGCGCAGCACCGCCGTCGGGCCAAGATCGACCGGCGCGCCACGCTCCATCGGCCCTTCATTGACGAAGCGCCCCGCCGTCAGCCGCTCCACCACCGCCTCCAGCATCGCGGGCGGACCGAAGGCATCGGTGGTGCGGCCGCCCAGCGCGAAGCGCGCCGCAGCGCCCTCCCCCAGCGCCGCCGCCTGCGCCACCACGGCCGCATCATGCAGGAAGGCGAAGACGGTCGGCACCGGGGGCCCGGCCTCGACCAGCGCGCGCAGCATCGCGGGCGTATCGGCGACCCCGCCTGATAGCGGGTTGTCCGCGGGGTCGAGCAGCGCGACCAGCCCCGGCGGGGACGCCAGCGCGGTGGCCAGCGCGTCCTGCGGCGTTGGCAGCGTCACCGCGAAGCGTGGCAGTCGCGCGACGATGGCGTCCCGCACTGCCTCGGCCGCGCGTCTTGCTGCCTCCGGCGTCGTGGCCCAGGCCATGCCGCTCGGCCCGGCATGGGGCGTGTCGCCCCAGGAAAAGCCGCCGAAGGGTGCGGCCTCCAGGACCTCGCCGTGCTCAAGCGTCGCAGCCTCCGCCCAGACCTCTGCCATCGGGCCGGCTTCGCTCCGCATATGGAAGCTGTGCAGCACGACCGGATGCTTGGCGATGGCGCCGAACAGGCGCTGCCCTGCCAGGCGCCGCTCCAGCATCGCCAGCGCCCGCAGCGCCACCGCATCCATGTCGAGATGCGGATAGGTGCGATAGACGCTGGCGCCATCCAGCAGCGTCGCCAGTTCCGGTGCCATGTTGCCGTGGAAATCGAAGCTCGCGACGAGCGGCGTCTCGCCGATCGCTGCCCGCACGCGGCGCACCGTCGCCAGATCCGCCGAGGGCTCGTGCTCCGCCACGCAGGCGCCGTGGAGGGAGAGGTAGACACCGTCCCAGGGCGCGCCCGCCGCGAGGCCCTCCAGCACCTCCGTCAGCCAGCCCTCATAGGCCTCCCGCGTCAGGGGCCCGCCGGGCTGGGCTGAGGTGCAGCGCAGCACCGTCGCTTGCCAGTCCGGCCGTGCGGCGAGGAAGGAGGCGAGACCGCCGAGTTCCGTCGCCGTGCCGGCATAGCGGGCCAGCGCCTCCGGCCCCGCCACCCATTCACGGGACCGCAGTTCATCGATGCCGGTCGGCACCGGGGTGAAGGAATTGCCCTCGAACCAGAGGCGGGCGACAGCGATGCGCGGCATGGCGCGATCCTATCGCCATGACGCCGCGCCTGCCCATCCCGGGGTCAGAGACGCGCCGGCGCGAAGGTGTCGCAGGCTTCGAGGCGGCCGGATTGCAGCCCCGTGCGGAACCAGCGCACGCGCTGCTCCGAACTGCCATGGGTGAAGCTGTCGGGCTGCACCGTGCCGCGCGCCCGGCGCTGCAGCCGGTCATCGCCCACGGCCGCCGCGGCGTTCAGCCCTTCCTCGATGTCGCCATCCTCCAGGATCTGCCGCGCGTCATTCGCACGGCGCGCCCACATCCCGGCCAGGCAATCCGCCTGCAGTTCGACGCGCACCTGCAGCGCATTGCCCTCGCGCTCCCCGGCGCTGGCGCGCAGCTGCTGCACCCGGCCGAGCACGCCCAGCTGGTTCTGCACGTGGTGCCCGACCTCATGCGCGATGACATAGGCCGCGGCGAAATCGCCGGGCGCACCCAGCTGTCGCTGCATCTGCGCGAGGAAATCGAGGTCGATATACACGCGGCTGTCGCCCGGGCAGTAGAAGGGCCCCACCGCCGACTGCGCCATGCCGCAGGCGCTCTGCACGGCGCCGGAGAACAGCACCAGGCGCGGCTCCTCGTAGCGGCGGCCCATCTGCTGGAAGACGGGGTTCCACACATCCTCCGTCTCCGCCAGCACGCGGCGGACGAAGCGGCTCCCCTCGTCGTCGGCCGGCGGTGCGCCGCCGCCTTGCGTCTCGGTCCTCGCCGGCCCGGGGTCACCGCCCGACAGGATCACGCCGGGATCGACGCCGAGCAGCAGCGCGATCACCACCAGCACCATGCTGCCGAGCCCACCGCCCACCGCGATGCCTCTTCCGCCGAAGCCACCGCCGCGGCCCCGCCGATCCTCGACATTCCCGCTTTCGCGTCCACCGCCCAGCTGCATGGCGTCCCGTCCTCCGTGGCGGGCCTGCAACGTCCCTCCGCGAGCGCGGTTGCGCTGCCGTCAGGCGCCAGCCTGATCCAGCAGCCAGGCGCGGAAGGCCTGGAAGCCTGGCTCCTCCGCCCGCGCGGGACGATGCACCAGCCACCAGCGGCCACGCTTCGGCACCTTCAGCGCGAAGGGCGCCACCAGCCGCCCGGCCGCCAGGTCATCATCGACATAGGGGCGGATGCCCATGGCGATGCCGAGCCCATCGGCGGCGGCCTGCTGTGCCTGGCCGTAGAAGTCGAAGACCGGGCCTTCGGCGACCACGCCCTCCACCCCCGCTGCCGCCAGCCAGCGCGGCCAATCCTCCGGCGCATGGGACACGCGCAGAAGGCTCCGCCCCGCCAGCGCCGCGGGCGTCGCCAGCCCCGCCGCGACATCCAGGCGGCAGACCGGCACGAGGTCCGCGGTGAAGAGCGGCGTGGCCACCAGCCCCGGCCAGTCGCCCTCCCCCAGCCGGATGCCGCAGGTCCAGCCCCCCGCGAAGGGCGCCGCGGCGCCGCCCGTGGTGATCCGCACCTCGATCGTCGGGTGCCGGCGCTGCCAATCCGCCAGGCGCGGGATAAGCCAGCGGATGGCGAAGGTCGGGCCGACGCCCACCGTCAGCACGCTGCGTCCGCCCCGCTCCGCCACCTGCGCCGTCAGCCGCGCGATGCCATCCAGCAGGGGCACCAGCCCGTCCCGGTACTGCCGCCCGGCCTCGGTCAGCGCCAGGCGGTTGGCGTGGCGGGTGAAGAGCGCCACGCCCATCCGGTCCTCCAGCAGCTTCACCAGCCGGCTGATCGCAGCCGGGGAGACATGCAGCTCCGTCGCCGCGGCCGCGAAGCTGCCCGCGCGGGCAGCGGCCTCGAAGGCGCGGATGCCGTTCAGGAAGGGCGCGTGCACCATCAGGAAAGCTGGGGCTCAGGGTCAGGAAATCCAGTTTGTGTCGCACCTACGCCGGGCGCAATGAGGGCCAGGCGGAGGATGGTCCATGGGCTTCGGCGTGACGGCGCTGCTGCTGGCGGTGATGGTCGGCACCTCCCTGCTGTCGGGCATCTTCGGCATGGCGGGCGGGTTGGTGCTGGTCGGCGTGCTGCTGGTGCTGATGCCGCTGCCGGATGCCATGGCGCTGCATGCCGTGACGCAGGTGGCGTCGAACGGCTGGCGCGGCGCCTTCATGCTGAGCCATGTGCGCTGGCGCATCGTCGCCGGCTTTTCCGTGGGCTGCCTCCTCGCCATGGCGGCGTGGTCCCTGTTCCGCTGGGTGCCGGACAAGCCCATCGCGCTGATCGCCCTCGGCCTCAGCCCCTTCCTGCTGAAGCTGCTGCCCGCCGGTCTCCGCCCCGATTCCGAACGCCCGAGCCACGCCGCCGCCTGTGCGGTCGGCAGCATGTCGCTGATGCTGCTGACCGGCGTCTCCGGCCCGCTGCTGGATGCCTTCTTCCTCGGCGGCACCATGAACCGCCTTGCCATCATCGGCACCAAGGCGATCTGCCAGGTGCTCGGCCACACGCTGAAGCTGGTCTATTTCGGCGCGGTGGTGGCGGATCCCGGCTCCGTGCCCCTGCCCCTCGCCATGGGGGCCATCCTTGCTTCCATGGCCGGCACCGTGCTGGCGCGACGGCTGCTGGAGGCGATGACGGAGGCCCAGTTCCGCCGCTGGGCCGGGCGCATCGTGACCACCATCGCCGCCTTCTACATCGCGCAGGGCGGCTGGCTGCTGCTGTTCCCGTGAGGAGGAGAGACGCATGTCCACCGAACCGCTGGTGCTCGACCTCGTCGAATGGGTCGCCGCCCGCCCCCGCCCCTATGCCGAGGTGATCGAGGCCTGGCGCACCTCCTGCCCCCGGCTGACGGTGTGGGAGGAAGCCTCCGACCGCGCGCTGATCGCCTGCGCGCCGGCGCCCGACGGCACGCTGATGGTCGCGGCGACGGAAGCGGGGCGCCTGGCGGTGGCGGCGCGGCTCAGCCCAGCAGCGCCACCATCGCCCAGCCGATGACGATCACGCCCGCGATGGAGGGCAGCAGCAGCCGCCAGACCTGGCCCGGCCGCGCGCCATCCGCCAGTAGGCCGCAGACCATCGCCGTGACGGCGAAGGACATGCCGGCGCCGGCCGAGCCCGCGAAATTGTGCAGCGCCGGTGCCAGCCCCTCCGGCATCCCGGCCTCCCGGCCCAGGGCGAACTGCACCGGCATCAGCGCGGCGTTGGAGCCCACATTGCTGCCCGTCACCATGCCGGCAACGAGGCCCATCACCGGCACGGCGTAGGGCGCGGCGGGCCCCAGCGCCTCCGCCGTCGCGGTTGCCAGGCTGGCCGCGATGCCGGACCCCGCCATCCAGCGCGCCAGCACCACGTAGAGCAGCATCGCGGTCGCCGGCTTCAACGCCCGGCGGAAGGCGCCCGCCGCCACCGCGGGCGCATCCGCCCGCATCGCCAGCAGCACCCCCGCCGCCAGCCACAGCACGACCGCCACATGGGTCAGCGGGAAGCCCGGCAGTTCGGGAAAGGGCGTCCAGGCCGGCGCGCCCGCCCAGCTTCGCGCCAGCAGCAGTGCCGCCGTCAGGCCGAGATAGGGCGCCATGGCCCGCCCCGCGCGCTGCCACCCCGCCGTGCCCGAGGGCGGATCGAGCCCCCACAGCGCCACCAGCAGCGGCAGGCCGGAGGCGAGGACGCCGATCACCTCGAAAGGCAGGACGGGATGCAGCAGCACGAGCATCGCCGCCATGGCGGCCAGGAAGCCCATCTGCGCCAGCTTCTCGCCAGGCGGCACCACCACCCCCGCCGCCGCGCAAAGCCGCCACAGCACCGGCCCCATCAGCAGCAGCCAGGCGGCGTTGGGCCAGGACGCCATGGTGGCGATCTGCTGCGCCGGAATGCCGACCAGCGCGGCGCCCAGCGCCGTGCCCGGGCCGAGCCCGCCCCAGGGCACCAGGGTCAGCGACAGCAGCGCCATCGCCGCCGCGGGCGCGCCGCCGATCCCCATGGCGCGGAGCGCCGACAGCGCGAAGACGGCGCCCACCGCGAAACCCGTGACGCTTTCCATGAAGACGCCCATCAGCAGCGTGGCGACGAAGATGCGTCGCGGATCCGGCGCGCCACCCTGCGCCACGGGCCTGGCCAGCGCCGCATGGAACAGCAGCCCGCCCACCACCACCGCGATGGGCTTCGCCGCCAGGAAGGCGCCGCGCAGCGTCTCCTCCCCCAGGAAGGGCAGCGTCGCCACGCCCTCGGGCAGGGAGAGCAGGACCGCCGGCAGCGCCACCACCAGCGCCGCCAGCACGGCCGGCACCGGCCCCGCGCGGCCGGAGACGAGAAGCGCCAGCAGCAGCAGCAGGGGCGCGGCCTGAAGCAACAGGATCATGCAGCCATCCTTGCCACATCGCAGCGGTGGCGCCAGCCTGGGCGGCGATGCTCTACGCCGCCTATGGCAGCAACCTCGACCACGCCCGGATGCTCGGCCGCTGCCCCGGCGCCGTCGTCATCGGCGCCGCGCTGCTGCCGGGCTGGCGGCTCGCCGTGAACCGCTTCGCGACGATCGAGCGTGACGCCGGTTCTGCAGTGCCCATCGGCCTCTGGCGCATCACCGTTCCGCACAGCCGCGCGCTCGACATCGCGGAAGGCGTGGCGCTCGGCATCTATCGACGCGTCACGCTGGACATCGAGGGTCATGGCCCCGCCTTGACCTATGTCGAACAGCGCCTGCGCCCGGGCCCGCCTTCGGATGGCTATGTCGCGCATCTTCGCCGCGGCTACGCCGATTTCGCGCTTGATGTGGCGGCGCTCGACGCCGCCCTGGCGCGGTGGAGCATCGCCTCCCGCCGCGTGATGTAGAGGGTGGAGCCGATGATCAGCGCGCCACCCGGCAGCAGCCACCATTCCGGCACCTCCCCGAACAGCGCCACGCCGAAGCCCACGGCGAAAAGCAGCCGCACATAGGAGAGCGGCGCGATGAAGCTGGCATCGGCCATGCGCAGCGCGGAGATCCAGACCCACATCGCACTCGGCCCCAGGAACCCCGCCGCCAGCAGCAACGCCATGTTCCACCAGCCCGGCCAGGCGAGGCCCGGCAGCGCCACCGGCAGGCTGACGGCCAGCGCCACGACGCCGACATAGAACATGATCGTGACGGTCCGCTCCGTCCGCGCCAGGCGCTTGGTGGTGATCAGGATGCCCGCGCCGAAGACGGAAGCGGCGATCGCCGCCAGCACCGGGATGCCGACCGGCACCATGCCCGGCCGCATGATGATCAGCACGCCCGCGAAGCCCGCCAGCGTCGCCGTCCAACGCCGCCAGCCGACCTTCTCCCCCAGCAGCGGCGCCGCCATCGCGGTGACGAACAGCACGGTGGTGAAGGACAGCACCGTCGCGGTCGCCAAGGGCATGCCGGAGAAGGAGACGTAGTAGAGATACCAGGCGACCGCGGAGAGCAGGCCGCGGAACACCTGCATGGGCAGCTCATTCGTCCGTACCAGAAGCGCCGGGCTGCGGATGAGGTCCGGCACCGTCCAGGCCAGCTGACCGATGGCCCGCGCCAGCACGAGCGTCGCGATCGGCACGCCGACCAGCGCCTTCACCGCCAGCGTCTCCAGCGTGAAGAGCAGCGACGCGCCCAGCGCCAGCAGCGCGGCGCGCGTCGTTGGTGTCATCACCGGCGCCGCGCTTCCGCGATGGTGACGACCATCGCGCCACCCAGGATGATCGCCGCGCCGATCCAGCCGAAGAGGTCCGGCACCTCTCCATACAGGATCCACCCCGCCACCGCGACGACCACGATCCGCAGGTACTGGAAAGGCGCGATGGCGGAAGCCTCGCCGGCGCGCAGCGCCTCCGTCACCAGGAAGATGATGCCCGGGCAGACCGTCGCCACCAGCAGCATCAGCGCCATGTCTCCGAGATTGAGCGGCACCCAGGCATGGATCGCGAAGGGGAGCACGCCGCTGAAGGTCACGAGCCCGACCCAGGCGAGCACGGTCTTCGTCGTCTCCGTCGTCGTCAGCATCCGGCTGGTGACCGTGATCCCGCACCAGGCGATGGCCGCGCCGATCGCCGCCGCGGCGCCGATCCAGTCCACCTGCGCGCCGGGCCGCAGCATGACGGCAACGCCGACCAGCCCCACGATGGTGCCCGTCCAGCGCCAGCGATCCACGCGTTCCCCGAGCAGCACGCCCGCCAGCATCGTCGTGAACATCACGTTGGTGAAGGACAGCACCGTGCCCGTCGCCATGTCGAGCCGGGTGAAGGAGTAGTAGTAGAGCCCCCAGCAGATCAGCGAGGACAGACCCCTGAAGACATGCATCGGCGCCCGCTTCGTGCGGAAGACGCCGATGCCGCTGACCATCATGGTCGGCATCACCCAGAGAAGCTGGCCGAAGGCGCGCGACGCCAGCTGCACCTCCGTCGGGATGCCGCGGATCGTCATCCAGCGGATGAACAGCACCTCGGTGGCGAAGAAGACGGCGGCCGCCGCCATCAGCGCGGCGCCCTTCAGGTTGTTCGTGGGTGAAGTCACCAGGCGTCCGACCGATGCATTGACCTCGTTTGTATCCCAGCTAGCGTTGCGGGCCAGGGTGGGCCGCCCCGGCCGCGTCGCGCAAGCGCGGTGCCTGCATGGCGGCCCCCCGCTTCATGGAAGGGAATTGCCACGTGGCGAAGGAAGCCGAGCAGGCGGCAGCGAGGGAGGCCGTGGATCGCGGGCCGATCCTGGTCTGGGGTGCGGGGGCCATCGGCGGCACCATCGGCGCGCATCTCGTGAAGGCCCGCCACGCCGTCGTCTTCTGCGACGTCGTGCCCGATCACGTCGCCGCCATTTCGGACCCGGCGCGCGGGCTGATCATCGAGGGCCCGGTGACGCAGCTCAAGGTCGTCGCCCCCGCCGCGACGCCCGACCAGGTGAAGGGCGTCTTCCGCCGGATCATCCTGGCGGTGAAGACGCATGACACCGAAGCCGCCTGCCGCCAGCTGCTGCCGCATCTCGCCCCCGATGGCTATGTGCTGTCCGCCCAGAACGGCCTCTGCGAGCGCGTGATCGCGGAGGTCTGCGGCGCCCACCGCACCATGGGCGCCTTCGTCAATTTCGGCGCCGATTGGCTGGAGCCCGGGCGCATCACCTATGGCAATCGCGGCGCCGTCGTCGTCGGCGAACTCGACGGTGCAAGGACGCCCCGCGCCATTGCGCTGCACACCCTGCTGCGGGAGAGCTTCGAGCCCGATGCGGTACTGACCGACAACATCTGGGGCTATCTCTGGGGCAAGCTTGCCTATTCCTCGCTGCTCTACGCCCAGGGTCTCGCCGCGCATGGCATCGCCGACATGATGGCGCGGCCCGAGCTGCTGCCGATGGTCCGCGCACTGTGCGGGGAGGTCATCACGGTCGCCCGCGCGGAGGGTGTCACGCCTCTCTCCTTCAACGGCTTCGACGCCACCGCCTTCGGTCCTGGCGGGACGGAGGAAGCGGCCCGCGCCTCCATGGTCGCGATGGAGGCCTTCAACCGCCCCAACGGTAAGACCCATTCCGGCATCTGGCGCGATCTCTGGGTCCGCCACCGCGCCACGCCCGCGGATGCGCAGATCGGCGCCGTGCCGCCGATCGGCCGCGCCCATGGCATCCCCTGCCCCACGCTCGAGAAACTCATCGCCATGATCCATCAATGCGAGCGTGGCGAACGCCCCATGTCCGACGACAACCTGCTGGAGCTGCTGCCATGAACATCCGCTTCGATGGCCTGACCATCGCCGTCACGGGCGCCGGCCACGGCTATGGCCGCGCCATCGCCCGCAGCTTCGCCGCGCTCGGCGGCAAGGTCTTCGCCTGCGACCTCTCTGCCGAGGAACTGGCGGAGACCGCGCGCTGCGAGGGCAGCATCACCACCGCCGCCTTCGACCTGACCGCCAAGGGCGCCGCCTTCGACTGGATCAAGTCGGTCGAATCCGCGTCCGGCGGCCCGATCAGCACGCTGGTCTGCAATGCCGGCGGCGTGCGCGGCCAGGTGAACCGCCCGGTGGAGGATGTGCCGGAGGAGGACTGGCACGCCATCTTCGACATCAACACCCACGCCACCTTCAACATGGCCCGCGCCGTGGTGCCGGGCATGAAGAAGGCCGGCACGGGCCGCATCGTCACCATCAGCAGCGGCGCCGGCCTCAAGCCCAGCAAGACCGGCATCCAGGCCTATTGCTCCGCCAAGCACGCGCTGGTCGGGCTGACCAAGCAGCTGGCGCGGGAGCTTGGCCCCTTCGGCATCACGGTGAATTCCGTCGCACCCGGCTTCGCCCTGTCCAACCCCGCCACCATCAAGCAGTTCGAGAGCTACGGGCCGGAGGGGCAGAAGGCGCTGGTGGAGAGCATCGCCATGCGCCGCCTCGGCGATCCGCAGGACATCGCCAATGGCGTGCTCTTCTTCGCCTCCGCCTATGCGGGCTGGGTGACGGGGCAGATCCTGTCGGTCGATGGCGGCAGCTGAGGACACGCCGCCCGGCTTCGCGCCGGAATTCTTCGACAGCGCCTCGGGCGGCCAGGAGCCGCCCGAGCTGGCGCTGCGGCGCTTCGCCACCGACCTCGACGCCACCGCCCGCGATAATCCCGCCTGGGTGATCGACACGGCCGGCGGCCGGCCGGTGCGCCTTTCCCCGCGGCGCGACGGCATCATCGCCTTCGAAAGCCTTGGCGTGCACGGGACCGTCACCCTCTCCGCCGGCGCCACCGGCTGGGTCTGCGTCACCGCGACGATCGATGGAGCCGTCGCCTTCGCCGCCTACGCCGAGCGGGTATGGGAGGATTGCGACCTCTACCCGCCCGCCAGCCCAGGCCGCGCGATGCAGGAGAACGCGCCCGGCACGTTGGGCCGCCGGCGCAGGCACCTCTCCCTCTCCGCCCGCGCCTGGCCACAACTCGCCCCCTTGGCGAATCCGGAGGGCTGGGTCCTGCTACGCTGGGCCGAGGACTGACCTGCCGGCCTATCGCCCCAGCCGCACCCCGTCCTGCGCTTCGGCCGCGCGGCGCTGCGCCTCCCGCTGCCGGCGCATCGCCTCGTTCACCTGCGCCTCGTGCCGCACTTCGCTGGAGGAGGTGCGCCCGCCCTGCGGCCCCGTCGCCGTCCGCGGATTGACGGTGCCGAGCGGCGAGGTGTTGCGAACCCTCGGCCGCGTGCCCGTCGCCGCCTGGCGCCGCGGCGTGCCGGGCGCCTGCGCGGCGGGGGGCGCCACGGGTGCCGTCAGGCTCTGCCGGGCCGCCGGCGATTGCCCATGCAGCGCCGCCGCATTCGGCCCGGTCAACGGCGCGCTCTGCGCCATCGCCAGTCCCGGCGCCAGCAGCGCCACCGCCAGGATCACGCGCATCGTCACGCGCCCAGCCTGGTGAAGAGCCCCGCCAGCAGCCGCGCGCGCGGCACCAGCGACGACACCACGATGTGCTCGTCGAGGGTATGCGCCCCCGCCCCTGCAACACCCAGCCCGTCCAGCGTCGGGATGCCCATCGCGCCGGTGAAATTGCCGTCCGATCCGCCGCCCGAGGATTGCGGCGGGATGTCGAAGCCGATGCCCATCGCGATCGCCCGCGCCTCCGCATGCAGCGCTCGCACGCCCGCATCGGGCTCCCACACCGGCCGCGTCACGCCGCGCTTCACCTCCAGCACCACGTCGGGGTTCGACGACGTCAGCGCCAGCATGCGCGCGACGCCGGCATCCAGATCCTCCTGCCGCTTGGCCATGCTCAGCACTTCCGCGTCGCAATGCGTCGCCACGCAATTCACCCATTGCCCGGCATGGATGACGCCGGCGGAGAAGGTGCAGCTGTCCGTCGTCATCGCCTCGATCGCCAGGATCTGGCGGCACATCTCCCGGATGGCGCTGCGCCCCTCACCGAGCGTCGCGCCCGCATGGGAAGGGCGGCCGGTGGTGCGCAGGTTGAAGCGCGCGATGGCGTAGCGGCCGGTCACCACGCCGCCATCGGGCCGCGCGGGTTCGGGCACCAGCACGAAGCGGGCGCGTCGCGCCTCGGCCTCGATCAGGTCCCGCGTGGAGGGGCTGCCCACCTCCTCATCCGGCGTCAGCAGGAAGGTCACGGGCAGCTTCGTCGTGACGCCGGCGCGCACCAGCTGCCGCATCGCCTCCACCGCCAGGTAGGTGCCGCCCTTCATGTCGAAGATCCCCGGTCCGCGGCAGGTCCCGCCCCGCCGCTCGAAGGGAAGCCTTGTCAGTGTCCCGACGGGGTGGACCGTGTCGAGATGGGCGAGCACCAGGATGCCCGGCACCGCATCGCCGGCGGGGTGGGGGAAGCGGGCGCGGATGCAGCCGGCAAAGCCCATCCGGCCCGCGATGTGCTCGACCCGTGCGCCCAGCAGCGCCAGATCCCGCGCCGCCAGCGCCAGCATCCGCTCGACCGCCGCGGCATCGAAGGTCGGGCTCTCGCATTCCACCCAGCCGCGCAGGCCCCCCAGGATCTCCTCCGCATCGAAGGGCAACTGCAGCCAGGGCTGGCTGGCATCGAGGCTGGTGGCTGGCGCGTCCATGCGGTTCGTCTCCCGATCCAAGCGCGCAGCCTGCTGCCTCGGAACGATGCGGGCAAGCGGCCTGACACAGGCCTCATGTGGCAGCCGCCGCGACTTGCTGTAGGGTGGCGGCAATGAGTTCCACATCGCCGACCACCCCCCCCACCACCCCTGCCCGCCCCCGGCTGGTCCCCCAGGCCGGCCCCGCCGCCTGGCGTGCCGCCGATCTTCGCGCCTCCGACTGGATGATCCCGGTGGGCGCGGAGGACGCGGCCGAGCTTGAAGCGGCCCTCGCCGCGCTGGGCGGCCGCGCCCCCCAGGTGGCGGCGGAAGCACCGCTACCCCGCTTCGGCGCCGTGCTGCGGAACGCCGCCGCGCGGCTCGACACCGGCCGCGGGCTGGCGCTGCTGCGCGGCCTGCCCCTTGCCGAGGCGACGGCCGAACCCTTGCTGCTGGCGCTCGGCGCCCATCTCGGCCGCCCCGTCGCGGGCAGCGGTCAGGATGCCGTCGTTCAGCGGGTCTCCAGCCCCTCCGGCGGCGCGCTGCGCTGGCGCTTCTATGCCGATGCCGCTGACATCGTGGCCATGCTGATCCTCCGCCAGCCGCCGGAGGTCGATCCCGTCATGCTCGTCGCCGCCGCGACCGTGCACAACGAGATGATGAAGCGCGCCCGCCCGGCGCTGGAGGCGCTGTACCGCCCCCTGCCCCATGCCGCACCCGGCGGCGGCGTGGTGGACCTGCCCGTCTTCAGCACCGCCTCCGGCGCCTTTGTCGGCCGCTACGCCCGCGACGCGATCGAGGCCGCCCAGGCCATCCCGGAGACTCCCCGCCTGACCGCCGCGCAGATGGAAGCGCTGGACCTGCTCGACTCCCTCTGCGCGGAGCAAGGCCTTGCGCTGCGCCTCGATGTCCGGCCGGGCGACGTGCTGCTGTTCAACCCGCTCCAGGTCTGGAAGCGGAACGCGGAGGCCCTGGCACCCGCGGAGCCCGATGCGCCGCCCCCCGTCACGCGCCTGGCATTGCGCCTGCTGCTGCTGAGCGAGACGTCGCGCGCCCTGCCGGAAGGGCTGGTGGCGCTGGGCGGCGCGCCGAAGCCCAGCGACACGGTCGGAGGCTGACGCGCCATGCGCATCCTGGTCGCCAACGCCAACACCACCGCCGCCATCACCGATGCCTGCGCGGCCGTCGCGCGCCAGGCGGCCGCCCCCACCACCGTCATCATCGCGGGCACGCCGAGCTTCGGCCCCGCCGTCATCTCGACGCGCGTCGAGAACGCCATCGCCTCCCACGCCCTGCTCTCCATGCTGGCGGAGCATGCGGGGCGGGTGGAGGCGGTGGTGCTGGCCGTCAGCCACGACACCGCGCTGGAGGCCGCGCGCCAGCTCATGCCCTGCCCGGTGCTGGGGATGACGGAGGCGGGGTGCCTGACCGCCTGCATGATCGGCGGCCGCTTCGGCATCCTGACCCTCGGTCAGGTCGCGGCCTATGAGGATCTGGTCGCGCGACACGGCCTTGCCGCGCGCTGCGCCCTGGTGCGCGGCGTGCCGGCCACGCCGCTCGATGCGCTGCGGGACCCCGACGGCGTGGCGGCGATGGTGCTGGCGGAGGCGCGCGCCATGGCGGAACGCTGCGACGCCATCGTGCTGGCCGGCGCCGCGCTGGCCGGCATGGACCGGAAGCTGCAGGAGGATTGCCCCGTGCCCCTGCTGGACGGCATCGCCTGCGCCGTGAAGCTGCTTGAGGGGCTTGTCGGACTCGGCCTGCCGAAGCCCCGGTCGGGCAGCTACGCCGCCCCCGTAGGCCGCGCCAGCATGGGCCTCTCCCCGGCGCTGGACGCGCTGCTACGCGGCGGCTGACCGCGGCGCCTCCGGGCGCCTTGCCCACGGATGAGTTGCCGGCAATGCGCGGGATTACAGCCAGGTCAGTCGGCGGCTGATCATCGGCCTGCATCGACACGCGCAGGCGCTAGAGTCGCCGCGCCAAGGGCCGTCACTTCGCCAGAGCGTAATGCGCGCTTCATCAGCCTGCTGAACGGCACGACATCTGCGGCCTGACGCCGATGACACGGCCCGGAAACTTCGGCTGGCCGTCTGCAACCGCTAGCTTTCCGAAGGGGGGAAGCGGCCGCCTGTTGCGCCGCCCCTGGAGATTCGGAATGGACTATCTTCTCGGGCAGGGCGCGCAGTTCCTGCAGATCCTCTGGCTCAACATCATCCTCTCCGGCGACAACGCCGTGGTCATCGGCCTCGCCGCCGCCGGCCTGCCGCCGCATCTCCGCAGCAAGGCGGTGCTGTTCGGCATCGTCGCCGCCGCGGTGCTGCGCATCGTCTTCTCCATCTTCGCCACCTACCTGCTCGGGCTGTGGTGGATCGAGATCGTGGGCGGCGCCGCGCTTCTCTACATCGCCTGGGGCTTCTGGAAGGAACTCCGCGGCAAGGAGGAGGAGGAGAACGCCGACGGGCATGAGGCGAAGGAGAAGACGCTCGGCCAGGCGCTGTGGCAGATCATCGTTGCCGACGTGTCGATGAGCCTCGACAACGTCCTCGCCGTCGCCGCCATCGCCCGCAACAACCTGCCCATGCTGGTGATCGGCCTGCTGATCTCCATCGTGCTGATGGGCGTCCTCGGCGGGGCGCTCGCCAAGCTGCTCGATCGCTACAAGATCATCGCCTATATCGGCCTGGCGCTGATCGCCTATATCGGCGTGGAACTGCTGTGGGAGGGTCTGCAGGCCGCCAATGTGGCGCTCTCCCTCGGCCTGCCGATCCCGGCCCCGCACCCGCACTGAAGCGAACCGGCCGGTAGCGTCATCCCGTGCCCTGGCCCGGGATTGATGCTCCGGCCGCACCTCTCCTATACGGGTGCCGCATGGGGCTGCCGCGAAGGCCGCCCCACCCTTGGGGAGACGCCTGCATGAACCTGACCCGTCGCGTGGCGATCGCCGCCGCGCTCGCTGCACCCCTGTCCTTTGCGCAGGCCCAGGCGCAGACCACCATCACCGTCCAGCACCCGCTGCCGCTCGCCAGCCACTACGGCGCCGGCGCCACGGCGTTCAAGGAAGCGCTGGAACGCGCCACCGGTGGCCGCTACCGCGTCAACATCCAGCGCAACGACAATGAGCGCGAAGCGATCGAGAGCGTGCAGATCGGCACGATCGAATGCTCCCTCACCTCCACCGGCCCGGTCGGCAACTTCGTGCCGGAAGTCCGCAACTTCGACGTGCCCTTCCTGTTCCGCGACTATGCCCATGCCCGCGGCGTGCTGGATGGGGAGATCGGCCAGCAGATGCTCGCCCGCTTCACCGCGCGCGGCCTGGTCGGCGTCGTCTGGATGGAGAACGGCTTCCGCCACCTGACGAATTCGCGGCGGGAGGTGAATGCGCCGGCCGACATCCGCGGCCTGAAGGTCCGCACCATGGAAAACCAGGTGCATATGCGCGCCTTCACGCAGCTCGGCGCGCTGCCGACGCCGATGGCCTTCTCCGAACTCGTCCCCGCCCTGCAGCAAGGCACGGTCGATGGGCAGGAGAACCCGATCGCGGTGATCCTGGCCAACAACCTGAACCAGGTGCAGCGCTACCTGACGCTGACCGGCCACGTCTATTCGCCGGCCATCCTGATCTGCAACCCGGGCCTGGTGAACCGGATGAACGCCGCCGACCGCGCCGCCTTCAACGAAGCCGCCCGCGCCGGCGCCGCCGCCAACCGCGCCAAGAACTCGGCCGATGAGGCCGCGGGTGTCGAGGAACTGCGCCGCCGCGGCATGAACGTCGTCACGCAGGTGGACAGCGCCGCCTTCCAGCAGGCGCTGGTGCCCGGCGCCGCGCAGATCGAGCAGCAGCTCGACAGCGCGCTGCTGCGCCGCATCCGGGAATGGCGCGCGAACTGATGCGCGTGGCGGGGCGCGAAACGGCGCGCCCCGCCTGTTCCGCCTGCCATTGATGCCGCCGCGGCACTGCATCTATACCTCCGGTGCAAGGGGGCGCCGGCAGAGTCGCTCCCGCACAAGGGGAGACTTCCGGATGTCGCTAACACGCCGCCTGGCGCTGGCCGCTGCGCTCGCGCTGCCGCTCGCCCTGCCCGTCGCGCCCGCGACGGCACAGACGCAGATGACCGTCCAGCACGCCCTGCCGCTGAACAGCCACACCGGCGTCGGCGCCAGCACCTTCGCGCAGACCTTCGAGCGCCTGACCAATGGCCGCTTCCGCGTCGCCACGCAGCGCAACGACAATGAGCGCGAGATGATCGAGAGCGTGCAGATCGGCACGATCGACTGCACCTTCACCTCCACCGGCCCCGTCGGCAATTTCGTCCCCGAGGTCCGCCTCTTCGACGTCCCCTTCCTGTTCCGCGACGCCACCCATGCCCGCGGCGTGCTGGATTCGGAGATCGGCCAGCAGGTCCTCGCCCGCTTCCCGGCCCGTGGCCTGGTCGGCGTCGTCTGGATCGAGAACGGCTTCCGCAACCTGACCAATTCGCGGCGGGAAGTGAACACGCCCGCCGATGTGCGTGGCCTGAAGATCCGCACCATGGAGAACCAGGTGCATATGCGGGCCTTCACCACGCTCGGCGCGCTGCCGACGCCGATGGCCTTCTCCGAACTCGTCCCCGCCCTGCAGCAGGGCACGGTCGATGGGCAGGAGAACCCGATCTCCGTCATCGTCGCCAACAATCTGAACCAGGTGCAGCGCTACATGACGCTGACGCGCCACGTCTATTCGCCGCAGGTGATGATCTGCAATCCCGGCACGGTGGGCCGCCTGAATGCCGCCGATCGCGCCCTGTTCCAGCAGGCCGCGGTGGCCGCCCAGGCCGCCAACCGCGCCCGTGTCACCGCCGATGAGGAAGCGGGCGTGGAGGAATTGCGGCGCCGCGGCATGACGGTGATCACCCAGGTCGATACCGCCGCGTTCCAGGCCGCCCTCGCCCCCGCCTTCGCGGAGTGGGAGCGCACCCTGGATGCCGCGACGCTCCGCCGCATCCGCGACTGGCGCGCGAACTGACCACGCCAGGGCGCGGCGCCCTGCCGCGCCCCCTCTCTCCCATCCCGGAAGGCCGTAATGAATGCGATGAACGTCCTGCCGCTGCAGGTAACGGTGGCGGCCAGCCTCGCCGCCGTCGCGATCGCCCTGTGGGCGGGCTCGGGCGGTGGCGCCCGCGGCCTGGTGCGCGCCGCCTTCCTGCGCCTCGACCGCGTCGCGACCGGCCTCGCCGCGCTGCTGGCCTGCGCGGCACTCGCCACCGCCTTCTTCGCCGGCCTCTGGCAGGTCGTCGCGCGCTTCGCCACGGAAACTCCCTCCGTCTGGTCGGAGGCGCTGGTCCGCACGGCGCTGGTCTGGATGGCCTATCTCGGCGTCGCCGTGGCGCTGCGGGCCGGCGCGCTGGTCTCGATCGATGTCGCACACCGCTACACCAGCGGCCCGCTCCGCCGCGCGGTGGAGGCCGCGAGCCTTGCCTGCACCCTCTCCTTCATGGGCGTCATGTTCTGGTTCGGCTGGACCATGGCGGGCCGCGTGCAGTTCCAGGAGATGGCAGGGCTGGAAGTCTCGATGTCCTGGGGCTACGCCGCCATCCCGCTCGGCGCCATCTTCGCCGTGGTCGGCGCGATCGCGCATTTCCTGGACCGACGCAACGAGGAACTGGAGTCCGCCGTATGACCAGGACCGCGCGCGGCCGCAGCATGCCCGGGAACGCCGCACGATGAGCGGCATGATGCTCACCGTGATGCTGGTGCTCTTCGCCGCCAGCATCCCCGTCGCCATCGCCATCGGCATCGCCGCCGTGGTCGGCATCAGCGGCTATACCAGCTTCCCGCTGATCGTCGCCGCGCAGCAGCTTTTCGTGGCGCTCGACAAGTTCCCGCTTGCCGCCATCCCCTTCTTCATCCTGGCCGGCAACCTGATGGATATCGGCGGCATCAGCCGGCGGCTGGTGGACTTCGCCAAGTCGATCGTGGGCGGCATCCAGGGCGGGCTGCCCGCCACCTGCGTCGTCACCTGCATGATCTTCGCCGCCATCAGCGGCAGCAGCGTCGCCACCACCTTCGCCATCGGCGCCATCATGATCCCGGCGCTGGTCCGCGCGGGCTACCCCGTGGCCTTCGCCGCCGCGCTGCAGGCGACCTCCGCCGAACTCGGCGTCGTCATCCCGCCCTCGATCCCCATGATCCTCTACGGCGTCACCACGCAGACCAGCATCCCGGAGCTTTTCATCGCCGGCTTCGGCCCGGGCATCCTGATCGCCGCGGCGCTGATCGTGACGGTGCTGGTCTGGTGCCGGATCAAGGGCTGGGGCAAGCAGGATGGCGAAGGGCGCCTGCCCTTCCTGGTCGCCACGCGCCAGGCGGGCTTCGCGCTGTTCATGCCCGTCGTCGTGCTGGGCGGCATCTATGGCGGCATCACCACGCCGACCGAGGCCTCCGTCATCGCCGTCGCCTACGCCATCATCGTCGGCATGTTCCTGCACCGGGAGATCGGCTGGCGGGACCTCTATCCCATCTTCCGGAAGTCGGTCGTCAGCAGCGCCGTCATCATGTTCATCATCGCCTGCGCAGCCGTCTTCTCCTGGCTGCTGAACCGCCAGGGCGTGCCGGACATGGCCGCGGCCTGGCTAGTGCAGACCTTCGACGGCGCCGGCCTCTACCTGCTCGGCGTCAACGTCTTCCTCTTCCTGGTGGGCATGTTCGTGGAGACCTCGGCCTCCATCATCGTGCTGGCCCCCATCCTGCAGGAAGCGGCGGAGCGCCTCGGCGTGGATGGCGTGCATTTCGGCACGATCATGGTGGTGAACCTGGCGATGGGCATGATCACGCCGCCCTTCGGCGTGAACCTCTTCGCCGCGGCGCAGGTGGCCGGCACCAGCATGGAGAAGATGATGCGCTACCTGCCGGTCTTCATCGGCGTCATCTTCGCCTGTCTGATGGTCATCACCTACGTGCCCTGGATCACGCTCTCCCTGCCGCATCTGGTGTTCCGGTGACGGGCGGTGCAGGGGATCTTCCCTCCCTCGCGCCCAAGCGCGGGGCGGATCGCCCCGCGCGCCTGATGGGAGGGCCGGCGGCGCTGAAGCATCTGCGCCGCGATCCCGTGCTGCGGAAGGTCATCCGCCAGATCGGCCCCTGCACGCTGCGGCCCGTGCAGCGCGAACCCTATGAGGCGCTGGTCCGCGCCATCGCCCACCAGCAGGTGCATGGCCGCGCGGCGGAGGCGATCCTTGGCCGCTTCATCGCCCTCTTCCCCGGCCATGACTTCCCGCCGGCGGTGCAGGTGCTGGAAGCGCCGGTGGAGGCGCTGCGCGGCTGCGGCTTCTCCGGCGCCAAGGTCGCCGCCATCCGCGACATCGCTGAGAAATCCATCGCCGGCCTCGTCCCCACCCGCGCCGCCGCCGCGCGCCTCAGCGACGACAAGCTGATCGAGCGCCTGGTGCAGATCCGGGGCGTCGGGCGCTGGACGGTGGAGATGCTGCTGATCTTCACCCTCGGCCGCCGCGACCTGCTGCCGATCGACGATTTCGGCGTGCGGGAGGGATGGAGGGTCGCAGCCCTCCTCGATGCCCAGCCGAAGCCGAAGGAACTGGCCGCCATCGGGGAGGCCTGGTCACCCTATCGCAGCATCGCCGCCTGGTATCTCTGGCGCGCCGCCGATGCCGCCAAGGCCAGCACCTTCAAGCCGCAATAGCGGCCGGTTCGAAGGTCCGCAGATCTTCGAAGATCACCGTTGACACCCCGAAACCCGCGTCGCGAAATGGCGGGCAAAGAGGGGGAACATACGTCCATGGCCATCACGCTCCGGCGCCGGACGGCGCTGATCCTCCCGCTGCTCGCCCCCGCCATCGCCCGCGCGCAGTCCCCGCTGCGCCTCAGCGTCTTCCCCTCCGGCAGCAACTGGCCGATCTGGGTGGCGCAGGAGAAGGGCTTTTTCCAGGACCGCGGCATCGCCGTCGCCGTGACGCCGACGCCGAGTTCAAGCGCCCAGTTCACGGCGCTGATGAACGGCACGGCCGACATCGCCAGCACCGCCATCGACAACGTCATCGCCTATGTCGAAGGACAGGGCGAAGCCCCCGGCGCCGCCGCCAGCCCGCCCGACGTCATCGCCGTCGCCGGCATCAACAATGGCTTCCTGCGCCTGGTCACCGCACCGGATGTGCGCAGCTTCGCCGATCTCCGCGGCCGCGACCTGTCGGTGGATGCGCTGACCACCGGCTTCGCCTTCGTGCTGCGCCGCCTGCTGGAACGCGGCGGCTTGGCGGAGGGTGAGGCGCGCCTCGTGCGCGTGGGCGGCACCGCGCAGCGGATGGAGGCGCTGCTTGCCGGACGCCAGGCGGGCACGCTGCTGACCGTGCCGCTGGATGCCGTGGCGGCGCAGCGCGGCTTCAACGTCCTGGCCGATCCCAGCGCGATGCTGGGCGCCTATCAGGGCCTGACCTTCGCGCTGCAGCGCGACCGAGCGCGGCAGGAACGCCCGCGTCTCGTCGCCTTCCTCCGCGCCTATCTCGATGCCCTTGGCTGGCTCTACGCGCCCGGCAATCGGGCGGAGGCCGTGGCGATCATGGGCCGCAACCTGCCGGAGGTGACGCCCCCGCTCGCCCAGGCCTCCTACGACGCCATGCTGCACCCCGTGTCCGGCTTCCCCCGCCGCGCGGCGCTGGACATGCCGGGCATCGCAACCGCGCTGTCGCTCCGCGCCGCCTATGGGCCGCAGGGCCGGCCGCTCTCCGCGCCGGAGCGCTACGTGGACCCCGGCTACCTGGCCGAGGCGCTGGGCTGATCGGGCAGCAGGCGCCCCAGCAGGGTCGGGATGCTCTCCCGGAACGGGAAGAAACCCTTGGTCGCCAGTGGCCAGCAGGCCTCGTCCCACTCCCGCCGGATCCGCCGCATCGGCACGCCAGACCCCGCCAGCGCATCAGCCGTCCAGCCGACCGGCGCCCAGGGCGTTACCACCGGCAGCCCCTGCCCGGCGGCCCAGGCCGGCACCTCCTCCAGCGTCAGGCGCCGCGCCGGCACGCCCCATTGCGCGGAAGCGCGCGCCAGCCCATCCGCCAGCGCCGCACCGGCACTCTCCGCCACCAGCGCCGAGCAGCCGAGCGGCGACCGAGCCTCCGGCACCGCCACGCCGGCGATGGCCGCGACCTTGGCGCCCGGCGGCACCAGGCTCTCCGGATGCAGATCGTCCTCATGCAGCAGCAGCGCGAAGGGCCCGTCCGGCACCCGGTCCGCCGGCGGCAGCGCGCCCGCGCGCGGCGGCGGCGGCGCGTCGATCGGGGACGGGTCCTCCTCCAGCTCGCCGGCCGGGTCGAACCGCCCCTCCGTGTAGCGGGCGATATTCTCGGCGCGGGCCACATAGTGCTTGCCCGGCGTCTGGATGCCCGCGACCCAGCGCCAGGAGAGCGTATTGGACGCCGCATCGCCATCCCGCAGATGCCGCAGCATGAAGTCCGCCCCCAAGGTCCAGGGCAGCTTCAGCGTGAACACCCAGATGCTGGCGAACCACATGCGGGCGTGGTTGTGCAGCCACCCCGTCTCCCGCAATTCCGCCACCCAGTCATCGAAGCAGCCGATCCCCGTGGCGCCATTCTCCGCCCGCTCCAGCGCAGTGCCCCGCATCGCCGCCCGATCGGCGTCGCGCGCGGCCTGGTAGGCGCGCCACATCCCCGGCCGCAATTCGAGAAACCCCTTCCAGTAGCTGCGCCAGAACACCTCCTGGATGAACTTCTCCGCCGCGCGCGGCCCATGTGCCGCGACGGCCGCGGCCACCACCTCCGCCTCCGTGACCAGCCGATGCCGGATGGCCGGCGACAGAAGGGAGACGTCGCGCCGCCGCCCGGGCCCCGGATCGGCATTCCGCCCTTTCGCGTAGTGATGGCCCATGCGCGGGGCGAAGTCGGACAGGCGGCGCAGCGCGGCGGCGCGATCGGTCGGGAAGGTCTCGGTCATGCGGCGCCATCTTGGGCCGCCCTGCCAACCGGCAAGCCGCGTCAGCCCGGCGCCGGCTCCAGCGTGATGCGGAACACCGCCCCCTCCGCGCCGTTCTCGGCCTCGATCCTGCCGCCGAGCGAGGTGATGAGGCCGTGGCAGATGGACAGGCCGAGCCCGGTGCCGCGATCCGGTCCCTTGGTGGTCACGAAGGGCTGGAAAAGCCGGTCCATGACGGAGGCCGGAATGCCGCCGCCATCATCCGTCACCTCCAGCACCACGGGGCCCTCCAGCGTCTGGCAGGCCGTGATCGCGATGCGGCCGCCAGGCCCACCACGGCTGCTGGCCAGCGCGTCCCGCGCATTGGCCAGCAGATTCAGCAGCACCTGCTCCAGCGCCATGCCATCGCCGCGCACCCTTGGCAGGCTGGGCGACAGAGCCAAGGCCAGCTCGATGCTGGCCTCCCGCAGGGCGCCGCCCATCAGCGTCAGCGCGCCGTCCACCGCGGCAGCGACATCGGCCGTGGCATTGGCGTCCGCGCCTTCGCCACCGCGCGCGAAGCGGCGCAGATGGTCGATCAGCACGCCACCCCGTGCCGCCTGGTCGGCGATGCGTCCCAGCCGCACCAGCGCCGCCGCCGTGTCGCCCCGCTCCGCCGCGCGCCGCGCATTGGCCGCCGCCAGCGCGATGGCCGTCAGCGGCTGCTTCAGCTCATGCGCCAGCCCCGCCGCCATCTCGCCGAGCGAGGTCAGCCGCCCCGCCGCCGCCGCGCGGGCCTCCGCCGCCCGCTCCGCCGTCACATCCATCACGGTCACCACGCAGCCGCCGGTCGGCAGACGCTGCGCCGCGACATCCAGGCGCCGCCGATCCTCCGTGAAGATCTCGGCCCGCGCCGGGCCGTCCTGCGCGTCCACCAGGGCGATCCGCGCTTCCAGCATCTCCTGCAGGTCGCGGCCGGCATGCAGCCCCGCCGCCTGCTCGATCGACAGCTGCTCCGCATGGCTGATGCCGGGCTGCAGAAGCCCGGGGGGCAGGCCCAGGATCTCATGGTAGCGCCGGTTCACCACCACCAGCTGGTCCGCCCGGTCATAGAGGCAGAGGCCCTGCAGCATGTTGTCCAGCGCCGCCTCGAAGCGGAGGTTCTGGACGCGCAGATTCTCGACCAGCGCCTCCAGCCGCCGGTTGGCGCCCTCGAGCTCTTCCGCCATCAGCGTGATGGCACGGTCGGTGCGTTCGCGGTCCCGCGCCGAATCCTCGTACCAGGCCACGACCAGCTGCCGCAGCTGGTCGAGGTCGATGCTGCCATCGGGGCGCGTGGCCCGTTCCAGCTGGCGGCGGAACAGCCTTTCGGCGGGCATGGCGGCGTCCTTATCCCGCCGCTTCGGCCAGGGTCAGCACCGTCATGGTCTGGTTGTGCAGCTCGCTGCGCCCCGTCGTGGGGTGGGGCGCGATCTCCCCGTAGGAGTAGAAGCCGAGCACGCGCATGGAGGGCGGCAGGCATTCCCGCGCCGCCAGCACTTCCTCCTCCACCCGCTGGCCCATCATCAGCCTCCGGCCGACGCAGCTGACGATGAAGGCCGCGCTGTCACCCCGCGCCTGCCGGGCCGCCCCATGCCGCCCCGCACCGGCCGCCGCGATGGCCGCCCCATCCGCCAGGCCGCCGAAGCGTCCGCGCATCAGCTGGGCCCGCCAGCCCACCGGCAGGTCGGCCGCGAAGATCAGGCTCCGCGTCTCCCGGTCCACGCCGAGCAGCGTCCGCAGCACATCATGCTCCGGCTCCTCCGCGTTCCAGATGCGGAGCGGATAGAGCAGCCCCGTGCCGGGCAGGCCCGCGGCCTCCGGCCCCAGGTAGCGTTCATAGAGGTCGAGCGCCGGCTCCCCATCCAGCTCCCGCAGGATGCGGCCCTCGGAGGCGGTGATGGACCGCAGCGGCCCGAAGGCGTCCCACCCCGCGGAGCAGCCATGGCTGAAGCGCACGGCGCTGCCGAGGAAGCCGATGGCGACCACCAGGCCCGGCTGGGGTGGCATCTCCCCGGCGCCGACCAGGGTCCGCCGGAAATGCGGGCCATCGCCCGCCAGCCCGCCCACGATCGGCACCTGCGTGCCCACCGCATCGCGGAGGCCGGACACCAGTTCGCCGGCATGGACGTCGAGACCCTCGGCAATCAGCAGCACGCCCGCCAGATCCGGCGCCGCCAGCGCCATGCCGAGCCGCCACCCGCAGACCCGGGACTCCCCCTCACCGTGAAGTCGTTCGCAGGCCAGGCGCACCACCGTGGCGTCGAAGTCGAGCCGCAGCGCCTGGACGCCGTCATCGACGACATCCGCATCGTCGATCTGCCCGCCGGTGCTGCATCCCGCGACCATCGCCCCCGGATGCGCCGCCACCAGTTCCCGGTGCCGTTCCCCGCCCTCCAGCGCCTCACGCCCCGCGACGTAGAGGATGAGGCTCGCACTGCCGGCGCGCGCTGGCTGCAGGCCCTGCCAGCCCGCCGCCCCCGACCACTTCAGGGATTGTGCACGCATCTCTCGAACCCTTTCCGACACGCGCCCGGGCATGTCCCCAGCCGGCGGGACCACGCGAACCCATACCAGCCGCAGCCTTCCTGGCCGTTACCGGGGGATGGACGCGTAATGGTCGGGAAGCGAGTCGGGCTTTGTCACGAAAGGTCGGAAATGAGACCGATGCACCTTAACGATACGGCCGGCCGTCATCCCGGGGCAAGAAATTCCTCCACCGCCGCCAGGAAGGCGCGGGGATTTTCCGCATGCAGCCAGTGCCCCGCCGCGATGCCGGCGAAGCGTGCAGCCGGAAACAGGGCGCGAATCGCCGCGTGGTGCTCCGGCTTCACATAGGCCGAGGCATCGCCGGACAGCACCAGCACAGGGCCCTCATACCGCCCCGGCAGGGCCGGCCAGCCACCGATCTCGCCCATCCCGGCCGCGATCTCCCCGAGCCCGATCCGCCAGCGCGGCGGCTGCTCGGTGAAGACCAGGTTCTGCAGCAGGAAGGCACGCAGCGGGGGCTCCGGCACCGCCTCCACCAGCGCGGCATCGGCATCGCGGCGCGTCAGGCCTTCGCGCAGGGGGATGGCCTGCATGGCGGCGATGTAGCGGGTGAAGACCGGCGTCGGGTAGGTGACCGGCGCGATATCCGCCACCAGCAGCCGCTCCACGCCCTCCGGCCGCGCCAGAGCGAGGGCCATCGCCACCTTGCCGCCCATGGAATGGCCGATCACCGCGGCGGGCCAGGCGCCGGCGTCCTGCAGCGTCTCCGCCACATCCGCCGCCATCGTCGCGTAGCCCATGCCCTCGGCGTGCGGGGAGTTGCCGTGGTTGCGGAGATCGAGCGCCAGCACGCGCCGTCCCTTCGCCGCGATCGCCTTCTGGATCGCGCCGAAATTCTGCGCCGCGCCCAGCAGGCCGTGCAGCAGGACAACCGCCGGGCCATCGCCCGTCGCCACCAGATTCAGCTTCATCCGAGTGCCGCCAATACGACAGAGGCGATGATCAGCACGCCTCCCACGATGACATCCCAGCCGATCGGCTCGCCCAGCCACAGCGCGGAGATCGTCACGCCGAAGGCCGGCACGAGCAGGAAACCCACGGAGGCCACCGCGCCCGGCAGCTTCCGCCCGGCCTCGATCACGCACCAGGTCCCGATCGGCGCCGCGAAGAAGCCGATGTAGAGGAGGAAGGGCCAGGAGGAGAGGCCGACGCCGCCATCGGGCTCCATGAACTGCGCCAGCGGCGCCAGCAGCAGCGCGCCGATGCCGAAGCACCAGGGCAGCAATTCGAACATCGGCGTCTTCGGCGGCCATTTCCGGCTGGCGATGATGGCGATGGTCCAGAGCAGCCCCGCCAGCACCAGCATCAGGTGGCCGACCAGCGCATCATGCGACGACCAGTCCACCGCCCAGGGGCCGATCAGCACCCCCGCCCCCGCCAGCCCGAGCCCCGCCGCCGCCCAGCGCTGCGCCGACACCTTCTCCCCCAGCACCAGCACGGAAAGCGGGATCAGCCAGTAGGTGACGACGTTGGAGAGCACCGCCGTCCGCCCCGCCGGCACCAGCGCCACCGCCAGGTGGGTCAGGGCGAAGAAGGCGCCGAGCTGGAAGATGCCGAGGAAGGCAACCGCGATCCGGTCCTCCGCCCGCGGCAGGCGCAGGCGCCCGAGGCAGGCCAGCAGGATCGCAGCCCCCAGCGCGGCCAGCGCCGATCGCCCGGTGCCGAACCACAGTGGCGACGCATCCGCCAGCGCGGCCTTGGTGATCGGCCAGGCGCCACCGAACAGGATGACGGCCGCGAGGAGCAGCCGGAAGGCGGAGGCCATGGGCATTGGGGGCGCAGCCTAGACACGTGCCGCGCGTCGCGGATAGCCCGCCGCGTGAAGATCGGGGGAAAGCATTGCTGGCGGCCTCAAGCGCCTGCCAGTTCCGCGCGCATCGCAATCGCCTCCGCCGCCAGGCCGCCCGCGCCGCGCGGCACCAGATCGGCCTCCGCCACCAGCGCGCCCTCCGGCAGGTCCCGCGCCAGCGCCACGCCATGGGCAAGCCCGATCGGCACGGCGCCGAGCGCCAGCGACCGCGCCGCCGGAATGCATTTTCCCCAGACGGTGGCACCACCCTCGCCATCCAGCACCTCGCCCCGCTTCAGCGGGCGCTTGGCGACGGCGACGCAATCCGCCGACCAGGTCTCCGAGCAGCCCGTCGGTTCGCGCCGCAGCGCGGCGGAAGCGACGGAGACGCCGAGTTCGAGCCCGATGAAGTGGTAGGGCCGCCACAGCGCCGCGTATCGTCCTGAAGGATCGGTCGCGACGCCGTATTCGGAGAAGCAGCGCCGCGCGTAGTCCGTCTCACCCTCGAACACGACATAGACGCCCCAGCGGAGGTTGTCCGGGATCTCCTGCCCCTCCCGCGTCAGGGAGGAGATGACCTCCACCATGCCCTTGCGCGGCAGGATCCCGCCCTCGTTGTGCGGTCGCAGCAGCGACGGCAATTCGCCCGTGCCGCAGGGCGGGAAGGCGAGCCCATCCTCCGGCGGCGCCAGGCCGGTGGCATTGGCGATCGCCGCCATCTCGATCCCCGACTTCGTGCCGTCGAGGAAGCTGTTGAACATGCGCGGGTTCATGCCGCCGGCCGCGGCCTGTTCCGCGCTCAGACCGTAGAAATCCCACACCGTCTCGGGCGTGGAGGCGTGGTAGTGCGGCAGGTATTTCGTGCCCTTGCCCGCGGCGATCACGGTGAAGCCGCCGGCGCGGATGGTATCGACCATCTCCGCCACCAGCGCGGGCTGATCGCCATAGGCCATGGAATAGACGACGCCCGCCGCCGCCGCTTCCCGCGCCAGCACCGGCCCGGCCAGCACATCGGCCTCGACATTGACCATCACGACATGCTTGCCGTGGCGGATGGCGTGGCGGGCATGGCGCAGGCCGGCGGCGGGATCGCCGGTGGCTTCCACCACCACCTCGACCTCCGGCGTCGCGATCAGCGCCAGGCTGTCCTCGGTCAACCAGGTCGCACCGGTCCGCGCCGCCGTCGCGGCATCCGGCGCAGCGGATGCCTCCTCGGCCCAGCCGATCCGCGCCAGCGCCGCCCGGGCGCGCGGCACGGAGAGGTCGCCGATGCCCAGCACATGCAGCCCCGGCGTGCGCGGCGCCTGGTGCAGGAACATGGAGCCGAACTTGCCGGCGCCGATGACGGCCACGCGCACCGGCCGCCCCTCCTCCGCGCGCTTCCGCAACAGGCGATGCAGGTTCATGCCACGATCCCGGGAATGCTTGTCACGGCTGCGACCATTGCCGCGGCCCCCAGCCCGGCAGGTGGATGGCGCTGCCCGGGCGGCGGAAGGCCAGGATGACCCCCGTCGCCACCAGCAGCACCGCCAGCCCCTGCGCCGCCCCGCGCGCCGTGCGCCCGCGCAGCGCCGCACTCAGCGCCAGCATGACCACGCCCAGCACCATCGGGACCCAATGCATCAGCCGACGGTCAGCATGATCTTGCCGACATGGGCGCTGCTTTCCATCAGCCGGTGCGCCTCCGCGGCCTGCTCCAGCGGGAAGGTCGCATGGATGCGCGGGCCTGCCTGGCCGGCCTCCAGCAGCGGCCACACCTTGGCCTCCAGCGCCTGCGCGATCTCGCCCTTCTCGGCCGTGGTGCGCGGCCGCATCGTGCTGCCCGTCACGGTCAGGCGCTTCACCATGATCGGCCGCAGATCGGCATTCTCCGCGACATGGCCGTTCAGGAAGGCGATCATCACCAGCCGGCCGTCCAGCTTCAGGCAGCGGATGTTCTTCGCGAAATAGGGCGCGCCGACCATGTCCAGCACGACATCCACGCCCTTGCCGCTGGTCAGCGTCTTCACGGACTCGAAGAAATCCTCGGCGCGGTAATCGATGGCGTGGTCGGCGCCGATCTCCCGGCAGGCCGCGACCTTGGCCGCGCTGCCCGCCGTGGCGAAGACCGTCGCGCCGAAGGCCTTGGCCAGTTGGATCGCCGTCACGCCGATGCCGCTGGTGCCGCCATGGATCAGCACGCTCTCGCCCTTCGAAAGGCGTCCATGCCCGAAGAGGTTCGCCCAGACCGTGAAGTAGGTCTCCGGCAGCGCCGCCGCGCGCAGCGCGTCGTAACCCTTCGGCCAGGGCAGCGTCTGCGCCGCCGGCGCCGCCGCGTATTCGGCGTAGGCCCCGCCATTGGTCAGCGCGCAGACGCGGTCGCCCGCCTTCCAGCGCGTCACCTCGGCACCGACGGCCACGACCTCGCCCGCGCATTCCAGGCCGATCACCGGGCTCGCGCCGGGCGGAGGCGGATAGCTGCCGCTGCGCTGCGCGACGTCGGGCCGGTTCACGCCGACCGCCATCGTCCGGATCAGCACCTCATCCGCCCGCGGCACCGGCACGGGCCCACGCGCCGGCACCAGAACCTCCGGCCCGCCGCCCTTCCCATGGTCGATCAGCAGCATCTCCGCGGGCAGGTCCGGCATGCACGGCTCCTTCGTGATCAGGGGGCATGATGCCCCCTTTCCAGGCAGCATGAGGGACCATGCGGCAAGGCGCAGCGTCAAGGCCCGCGGCGGTTTCAACCGTGCCCGCATCGTCCCGGAAATTGGGACGAATTCTGTACGATGACGCAGGCCTGGGCTTGCGCCGCGAAGCCGGGCCATGGGATCGTGGCAGCGTCAGCCTTGGGGACATGAGCAAGATGCAGGGTATCGGCCGCCGGGCCCTTGTCGGGCTGGCCGGTGCGGCATTCGCAGCGCGACCCGCCTGGGCGCAGGCCCCGGCGCAGGACATCCGGCTGGGCGCCATCTTCCCGCTCTCGGGCCCTTCCGGGCTGCTCGGCGACGAATGCTTCCGCGGCGTCGAGCTTGCGGTGGAGGAACGCAACGCCGCCGGCGGCATCGGCGGGCGCCCCATCCGCCTCCTCCGCGCCGATGCGCCCGATGAACTCGCCGCGCAGACCGAGGCGCGCCGCCTGTCCCAGGGCAATGACCGCGTCGCCGCCTTCCTCGGCAGCTTCGCCACCCCCATCGCGCTGCCCGCCAGCCAGGTCGCCGAACTCGCCGGCATCCCGTATTTCGAGCTGGGCGCGCTGGCCGATGCGGTGATGGAGCGCGGCTTCCGCTGGATCTTCCGCCTCTCACCCCGCGCCGCGGACTTCGCCGCGACCGCCATTGATGCCGTCACCGGCATCGTCGCCCCTTCCCTCGGCGTGGCGCCGGAGGCGCTGAAGCTCGCCATCCTGCATGAGGACGCCGCCGGCGGGCAGAGCATCGGCGCGGCGCAGGAAGCGCTGATCCGCGTGCGGTCGCTGACCCTGGTGGAGCGCATCACCTACGCCCCCCGCGCCTCGGACCTCTCCGCCGTGGTGCAGCGGCTGCGTGGCCAGGACACGCAGGTGGTGCTGCACATCGGTGCCCCAGGCGACGAGGTCTCGCTGTTCCGCACGCTGCGCGATGCCGCATGGCGGCCCCGCATGGTGATCGGCGCTGCCGGCGGCTACGGGCTGACGGAAAGTGCCCGCAGCATCGGCGACGACCTGCTCGGCACCATGAGCGCGGACTGGACGCCCTTCGAGGTGAATGAGCGTGTCGCCCCCGGCGCCCGCGCCTTCCCGGACCTCTACCTGCGCCGCTACGGCGCCGAGCCGCGCTCCGGCCACGGCCTCGCTGCCTTCGCCGGCGCCCGCGTGGCGCTGGAAGCCCTGGCCCGCGCCGGCTCCACCGACCGCGACCGCATCCGCGCCGCCGTGCAGGCGACCGACCTGGCGGAGGGCACGACGCCCGCCAGCTGGGGCGTGCGCTTCGATGATCGCGGCCAGAACCTCCGCGCCGCGCCCGTGCTGTGCCAATGGCAGCAGGCGCCGGGGGGCGGGCTGCGCCAGGTCGCCATCGGTCCCGCCGCCGCCGCGGTGGCGGATGCCATTCCCCGGCTGGGCGGATAGGGCGGGCCCGAAGGCCCGCTCCGGCCTCAGTTCGCGGTGATGTTCGCCGCCCGCACCAGCGGTTCCCACACCGCCATCTCGCTCCGCAGATAGGCCGCGGCCGAGGCCGGCGTGCTTTCCGGCACCAGCTGCATCGCCAGTTCCGTGAGCTTCGCCTGCACCGCCGGCACCGCCACCGCCTGCGCCACCGCGCGCGCCAGCGCATCCACCACCGGCTGCGGCGTGCCGCTGCGCACCATCACCATGTGCCAGGTATAGGCCTCGTACCCCGCCACCCCCTGCTCGATCATGGTCGGGATGTTGGGCGCCAGCGGCGAACGCTGGCGCGTGCTGATGCCAAGCGCCCGCAACTCGCCAGATCGCGCATAGGGCAGCGCGGAGGCTGCGATGTCGAAGATCATCGGGATGCGTCCCGACAGCACATCCGGCATGGCGGCGGAGGAGCCGCGGAAGGGCACGTGGTTCACCCGCAGGCCGCCGGCCGCATGCATGAACAGTTCCGTCGCCAGGTGCACCGCGCCGCCATTGCCGGAGGAGGCGTAGTCGTACTTGCCGGGATTGGCGCGGATCACCTCGATGAACTCGCGCAGGTTGGTGGCGGGGAAGCTGTTGTGCACCAGCAGGATCACCGGCACCTGGCCCACCAGCGAGACCGGCGTGAAGTCCGCGATCGGGTCGAAGGGCAGGCGCGGGAACATCGCCCGCGTCACCGCATGCGCGACGGTGGTGTAGAGGATGGTGTGCCCGTCCTGCGGCCCCTTGGCAACGACATCGGTGCCCACGACGACGCCCGATCCCGTGCGGTTTTCCACCACCACGCGCTGCGGCAGCATCTTCGACATCTCATCGGCCAGCAGCCGGGCCGGCACGTCGGTGGGCCCGCCGGCGGCAAACGGCACGATCATGCGGATCGGCTGGTTGGGCCAGGTGCCCTGCGCGCGTGCACCGGCGGCCAGCGCGGGGGCGGCGAGCGCGGAAAGGGCCAGCAGATGGCGGCGACGGATGGTCGGAATCGTCATCGACGAAGTCTCCCTTTGGCCTTGTGGCGGCCGTTTCAGTCCTGGACGGACTGATGATGGGGAGACTTGTCGCGTGCGGCAACCGCCGATGTCCCGGGATGCGGGACATCGGCGGCTCTGCGCGCCGTCAGTCCACGCGGATGTTGGCCTCCCGGATTAGGCTCTCCCACTTCACCGTCTCGCTGCGCAGCCAATCGGCGGCGCTGGCCGGCGTGCTGTCGCTGACCAGCCGCATGGCCAGGTCCGACAGCCGGCGCTGCACGCCGGCATCGGCGGCCACGCGGTTGAAGGCCTGGTTCACCGCCATGATCACCGGCTCCGGCGTGCCGGACGGCGCCATCACCATGTGCCAGGTATAGGCCTCGAGCCCCGGGAAGCCCGCCTCGGCCGTCGTCGGCACGTCCGGCAGCTGCGGCAGGCGGCGGCTGTCCATCACCGCCAGGCCCCGCGTCTCGCCCCGCTGCACATAGGGCACGGCGGAGGTCGCGACATCGACGATGATGGGGATGGTGCCGTTCAGCACGTCCGGCATGGCGGCCGCCGTGCCGCGATAGGGGATGTGGTTCCCGCGCACGCCCATCTGGCGCAGCATCAGCTCCGTCGCCAGGTGCAGCGCACCGCCATTGCCGGAGGAGGCGTAGTCCAGCCCATTGCGCTCCGCCCGCAGCCGCGCCTGCAGTTCCTGCAGGGTCCGCGCCGGGAAGTCCTTGCCGACGGTGATCACCATCGGGATCACGCCGACCAGCGCCACCGGCACGAGGTCCGCCTGCGGGTCGAAGGGCAGGCGCGGGAACAACGGCCGCAGCGAGGCATGGGCGACGGTGGTGTAGAGCAGCGTATGCCCGTCCTTCGGCGCCTTCGCGGCCATGTCGGTGCCGACGACGACCCCGGCGCCCGTCCGGTTCTCCACGATCACGCGCTGCGGCAGCGCCTTGCCGATCTCCTCCGCGAACAGCCGGGCAGGAATGTCGGTCGGCCCGCCGGCGGCGAAGGGCACCACCAGGCGGATGGGCTGGTTCGGCCAGGCACCCTGGGCGAAGGCGGGGGCAGCGAGGGGGGCAGCGAGCGCGACCGCGCCGGCGCCCAGAAGGTGGCGTCGAAGCATGGGACGGTTCTCCAGGACAGGACCCGCCAGCGCGTCAGCACCGCGGGGGTTCCGTGCCTCTGCCGTCCCGGACCTTCCCGGTCAATCGTCCGGCTTGGTCAAGCTCTCGTAGAGGTCCGGGTCCGTCGCCCCCTCCGTCCCGAACAGCAGCACCCGGCTCTGGCCGTCCAGGCCCAGCAGGCCGCGGGACATCGGATCGGCCGCCGCCAGCAGCAGCGCCGCGAGGCCCGCCACCGCGCTCTCCCCGGCCACCACCGGCGGCTTGCGGCGGGCCAGCAGCCGCATGCAATCCACCGCGCTGGCATCCGGCACCGCCGTGAAGGCGTAGGTCCCGCGCTCCAGCTCCTGCCAGGCCAGCAGGCTCGGCTCCCCGCAGGCCAGCCCCGCCATCAGCGTGTCGAGCTCCCCGGGGACGGAAACCGCCTCCCCCGCCTCGGCGCTCGCCAGCAGGCAGGCGGCCTTCTCGGGCTCCGCCACGATCACCCGGGGGCCGGCGCCGAAGCGCGCCCGCATCTGGATCGCGACCGCCGCCGCCACGCCGCCGACGCCGCCCTGGATGAAGACATGCGTCGGCGCCTTCCCCTCCAGCTGCTCCGCCGCCTCATCGGCCATGACGCGGTAGCCCTGCATCACGTCCCGCGGCACCTCCGTATAGCCTTCGTAGGAGGTGTCGGAGACGACGAACCAGTTCTCCCGCTCCGCCGTATGGGCGGCGGCGCGCACGGCATCGTCATAGGTCCCCGGCACCACCCGGATCTCCGCGCCGTATTTCGCGATGGCGTCGCGGCGGCCCTGGCTGACGGTTTCGTGCACGAAGATCACGCAGCGGCAGCCGAAGCGCTGCGCGCCCCAGGCGACGGACCGGCCGTGGTTGCCATCGGTCGCGCAGGTCACCGTGATGGCCTGCGTGGCCTCCCGGTGAGTCCCCGCCGCCAGATCGGCGGAGCTCGCGGCATTCGCGACGCCCCGGCGCGCCAGCTCCGTCACCAGCAGGCGCAGCACCGCATAGGCGCCCCCCAGCGCCTTGAAGCTGCCGAGCCCGAAGCGCGGCCCCTCATCCTTCCAGTGCACGGCCGCGACCCGCGCCGCCTTCGCCACATCCTCCAGCGCCAGCAGCGGCGTCACCGCATAGCCGTCCCAGGCGGTGATCTCCGCCTTCGCGCGGCGGAAGCCGCCATCCGGCAGCACGACGACCCCCGGCGTGCCGTGCCGGCGGTTGAGAAGCAGGCGGTAGGGGCGGTCGGGGATCATGCCCCCACCTTGGCGCGGCGGCGCCGGGGCGGCAACGTGGCGCCCGGAATCGATGCGGGGGCGACGATGCAGGTCACGATCCTGGGTGGCGGGGGGTTCCTCGGGCGCAAGCTGGCGGCCCGCTTCGCCGCCGATGGCGCCATCGGGGGCAAGCCCATCACCGGCCTCACGCTGTTCGACCTGAACCAGCCCGCGCCGCTGGATGCCCCCTTCCCCGTCCGCTGCCTGGCCGGTGACGTCGCCGATGTGGCGACGCTGAAGGCCGCGATCCCCCCCGGCACCACCACCATCATCCACCTGGCCGCCGTGGTCAGCGCGGCGGCGGAGGCCGATTACGACCTCGGCATCCGGGTCAACATCACCGGCACCCAGGCGCTGATCGAGGCCTGCCGCGCCCTGCCCGCGCCCCCGCGAATCGTCTTCACCTCCTCCGTCGCCTCCTTCGATGGCGGGCAGGATGCGATGGTGCCGGATGAGGGGCGCCAGCTTCCCACCAACAGCTACGGCGCCCAGAAGGCGATCGGGGAGCTGCTGCTGGCCGATGCCACCCGCCGCGGCTTCCTCGACGTCGTCTCCATCCGCCTGCCGACCGTCATGGTCCGCCCCGGCCGCCCCAACCGCGCCGCCAGCTCCTTCGTCTCCGCCGTGCTGCGCGAACCCCTGCTCGGCCTGCCCGCGCAGTACCCGGTGCCGGACGACTTCAAGGTCTGGGTCTGCTCCCCCCGCCGCGCGGTGGACTGGCTGGCCCATGCCGCGGCGATGGACACGGCGCCGCTCGGCCGCGACCGCGGCATCAACCCGCCCGGCATCTCCGCCAGCATCGCGGAGATGCTGGATGCCCTCGCCGCCGTCGCGGGCCCGGAGGCCCGGGCCCTGGCGAAGCGCGTGCCGGATGCGGAGGTGGAGGCGATCGTCGCCGGCTGGCCCGCCGCCTTCGCCGCCACCCGCGCCCCCGGCCTCGGCTTCGTCGTCTCGGAGACGCTGGAGGAGCTGGTCCGCGCCTTCATCGCGGATGACCTCGACGCCACGCGGCGCGACCGGGGCATGGCCTGACCCTTTCGCGCCATGCGTGCCTCCCTCCGCCTGCTGCCCGCCGTGATCCTCGCGGCCTGCGCCGCCCCCGAAAGCCCCGCGGCCCCGGCCGCGCCGGGCACCGGCGGCTGGGCCGCCCGCATCGGCGCCGGCACCTGCCTGCTGGAAGCCGCGACCGCGGCCGGCAAGGTCCAGATGGTCGCGCGGCCGGCCACGGTCGCCTTCGCCATGGGCCGCATGGACGGCGCCGGGCCGCGGCTCGATCCCGCCAGGACCGCGACGATGATCTTCGAAGGGCCCGGGGCAGGCTGGTCCATCGCCGGGCTTCCCGTCGCGCCGCGCTCCTTCGGCTTCTCCCGCCCCCGCCCGGAAGGCGGGCTGGACATCCTGCGCGCCACGCTGCCCGGCGGCACCTTCCGCGCGCCCGAACTGGACCTGGCCATCCCCATCCCCCCGGCCGGTGAGGTGGGGGAAGCCTTCCTGCGCTGCGTGGAGGCGCTGACCGACAAGCCGCTGACCGCGCCGGCGGAGGCCGGCCCGAAGGCGCGCTGACCATCGCCCTTGCCGCCTCCTGCGGCGCCCTCCATCCTCCCCGCCAAGACCCAGGGAGGAACCACCATGACCACCCGCCGCGCCCTGCTGGGCGCCGCCGCCGGCGCGACGCTGCTCGCCGCGCCCCGCATCGCCCTGGCCGCCTGGCCCGCCGACCGCGCCATCGAGGTCATCGTCCCCTTCCCGCCCGGCGGCGGCGTGGACAACATGGTGCGCCCCATCATCCACTTCGTGCAGCCGCGCCTGCCCGGCGCGCGCTTCGCCGTGGTGAACCGCGCCGGCGCCGCCGGGCAGCTGGGGTTCGAGGCCAATTTCAACGCCGCCCCCGATGGCTACACGCTCGGCGCCGTCACCAACACCGCCATGCACGCCATCGCCGTCGAACGCCGCCCGCGCTACCGGCCGGAGGATTTCACCTACATCGCGAATGTCGTCGATGACCCCGGCGGCTTCTGGGTGCGCGCCGACAGCCCCTGGCGGACGCTGGCCGATGTGCGGGACGCCGCGCGCCGCAACCCGGAGAGCATCGGCGTCGGCACCGCCGGCATCGGCAGCGACGACCACCTGCTGCAGCTGGGCTTCGAGGAAGCGGCGGGCTGCCGCCTGCTGCACGTGCCCTACAACGGCACCGCCCCGGTGATGCGCGACGTGCTCGGCGGATCGCTGCCCATCGGCAGCCTGAACATGAGCGAGGGGCTGCAGATGCTGCGGGAGGGGCGGATGCGCTGCCTCGGCCAGGGTGGCCCACAGCGCTGGGCGCCGACCGGGGAAGTGCCGACCTTCCGCGAACAGGGCTTCGACGTGCTGGGCGGCTCCGCCCGCGGCATCGCCGGCCCGCCCGGCATGCCGGCGGAGATCGTGGAGCGCCTGCGCCAGGCGTTCCGGGAGGCGCTGTCCGACCCCGCCATGATCGCGGATGCCGAGCGCACGGGCATGCCGCTCCGCCCCCTCATCGGCGACGACTACAAGCGCATGATGGCGGAGGATTTCGCGGCGATCCGCGGCCTCTGGCAGCGGCGCCCCTGGCGGGAAGGATAGGCGCCGCGCCGCGGGCGGGGGGCGGAACCCCTGCGCCCCGTGCCGGCCGCCGTGATAGCCCCGGCCTGGTCATGCCGGGACCGTCACCAATGCCGCGCCGCCCCCTCCTTGCCTGCCTTCTGCTGCTCGCGGCCTGCACGCCGCAGGGCCCGTCCCAGCCCGTGACGGGCGCGGAAGCCCCGCCGGCGGCGCCCGCGAATGCCGGCGACACGGTCGAAAGCCTCGCGGCCTCCCCGGAGCATCGCAGCCGCCTGGAAGCGGCGGCGCGGCGCAGTGCCGTCGAGTATGGATGCGCCAATGCGCAGCCGGGCCAGGCCGACGCCCCCCTGCCGTGGCGCCCCCCCGTCGCGCCCTTCATGCTGAACGACCGCCCGGTGCGGCATTCCTGGATCCAGGCCATCGCGGTGCAGGGCTGCCCCGCCTTCGACCGCGTCGTGACCGTCACCTCGGTCGCCGATAACGGCAGCGCGGCGACGAACACCTACATCATCGGCGGCAGCCAGGTGGATCCGTGGCTGGCGCGGGATGTGCTCAACCAGGCCGTCAGGCCCCTGGGCCGCATGCGCTTTCCCGGATGCGACAGCGTCGCCGTCGCCGGCACGCGGGTGACCCGCCCGCTCACCGCCAACCGCGCGGCGGGATGGGCGGAGGCCTGGACCCTGTCGGGCTGCGGCCAGCGACGGGACATCATCCTCACCTTCACGCCGACACCGACCGGCACGGGTTTCACGGCCAGCGAACCCCGCGCCACGACCCTGTGATGCGGCCCGGCCGGACTTGACCCGGCCGCGCCTGGCGCCATACGCTTAACCATAAGGTTAATCGTGAGGGGACCGCCATGGCTGCACGCCTCTTCCTGCTCCTCGGCACGCGCAAGGGCGCCTTCATCCTGGAGGGGAGCGCAGGGCGGCAGGGCTGGTCGCTGCGCGGCCCATTCTGCGACGCCTGGCCGATCAACCACGTGATCGGCGATGCCGCCACGGGCCGCATCCTGGCCGGCGGCGGCAATGAATGGTTCGGCCCCGCCGTCTGGCAATCCGACGATGTCGGCGCCACCTGGACCCATTCCAGCCAGGGCCTCGCCAACGCCGAGGGCGAGCCGCCGGTGAAGGCGGTGTGGAGCCTGGCGCTGGCGCATGGCGCGCTGCATGCGGGGGTGGAGCCCGCCGGCCTGTTCCGCAGCACCGATGGCGGCCGCAGCTTCACGGCCCTGCCGGCCTTGCAGGCCCATCCGTCCCGCCCGCACTGGCAGCCCGGCGGCGGCGGGCTGATCCTGCATCACATCGTCCCGCACCCGCAGGACCCCGCCAGCCTCCATGTGGCGATCTCCGCCGCCGGCGTCTTCCACACCGCGGATGGCGGGCAGAGCTGGGAACCCCGCAACCGCGGCACCCGCCAGGACTATGCGCCGGAGGACCAGCGCTACCCAGAGGTCGGGCAATGCGTGCACAGCATCGCCATGGCCGCCGGCAACCCCGACCTGCTCTACCAGCAGAACCATTGCGGCATGTACCGCAGCACGGATGCGGGGCGCAGCTGGACCAGCATCGAGGCCGGGCTGCCCTCCAGCTTCGGCTTCCCCGCCGCCGCCCATCCGCGCGACCCGGATACGGTCTTCCTGCTGCCGCTGAACGGCGACACCGCCGGCCGCTACATGCCCGATGCCTCCGCCGCCGTCTGGCGATCCCGCGACCGGGGGGAGAGCTGGCAGGCGCTGCGCAACGGCCTGCCCCAGGGCAATGCCTTCTTCGGCGTGCTCCGCCAGGCCATGGCGGTCGATCGCCTCGACCCCGCCGGCGTCTATTTCGGCACCGGCAGCGGGGAGGTCTATGCCAGCGCGGATGAGGGCGAGACCTGGCGCTGCATCGCCCGCCACCTGCCCACCATCACCTCCGTGGAGACGATGGTGCTGCCGTGACGGTCGCCGTCACCATCCCCGCGGCGCTGGCGCGGCTGTTCCCCGGCGCGCCGCGGCATTTCGAGCTGGAGGCGGGCACGGTGGCGGAGGCGATCGCCGCGCTCGATGCCCTGCACCCCGGCATGGCGGACCGCATCCGCGACACCACCCCCGCCATCCGCCGGCACCTCAACGTCTTCGTCGCAGGAGAGAAGGCGACGCTCGCGACCCCCCTGCCCCCGGGCAGCGAGGTGCTGGTGATGACCGCGATCAGCGGCGGATAGGCGTCAATGCCCCTCGGGCTGGAAGAAGGTGCCCACCGCCGCCGCCATCGCCGTGCGCCAGGCGACATAGCCGGTGATCCCCGTGGCGATGGCCAGCGCCGCCCAGCACAGGGCGGGATGGAAATCCTCCACCATCAGCAGGATGGCGAAGGCGGCCGCGGGGAAGGTGAAGCTCCACCAGACGATGCTGAAGGGCAGCGCCGCGAAGTGCCGCGCCATGGAGAGCAGCACGGCGGCGATCAGCACGGCGAGGCCCGTCAGCGACAGGCTCGCCCCGCCCGCCTGCCCCGTCAGCGCCACCAGCGCCAGCGCGCCGACGGCCGGCGGCGCCAGGAAGATGGCGACCGAGGGCAGCAAGGGCGCCGGCAGCTTCGGCCCCGCGAAGAAGCGGTGCAGCAGCAGCGGCATCATGATCAGCCACAGCAGCAGCCCGACGCCGAACATCATCCAGGACGCGTCGAGGAAGCCCATCCGCGCCCCCAGCGCCGGCGCCAGGATGTTGCCGACGAAGGGGATCAGCAGCGGCGGCGCCAGCATCGCCGCATCGGCGCGCCCCAGCAGCACGCGGCGCAGCAGCAGCATCGCCACCAGCAGGTGCAGCGGCACCGCCATCGCCCAGAGCGCGGCGCCGAGCCGCGGCGCATAGGGCCAGGCGGCCGCGGAGACGATCATGAAGCCGATGGTCGGCGCCGCCAGGAAGGCCAGCCGCACGGGATTCGCCGCTTCCTGCGCGAAGGCATCCGGGTGCCGCCACCACCGCGCCGCCTGCGCGGCGACGATGCCAAGCCACACCACGAAGGTCAGCGCGAGCAGCGCTTCCCCCACCAGCCCCGGCACCCCCAGCGTCTGCGCCGCCTGCCGCCAGGCCAGGCCAGCGCCGCCCAGCCCCATCGGCATGGCAAGCAGCGGCAGCGGCAGGAAGGCCAGCGTCGGCGCCGTGCGCATCACCCGGTCGATCTTCACAGCGTCACGCTGCCCCTGAACATCGGCACGCAGCCGCCACCGACCGTCGCCCGGATCCCATGCGCGGTCCGCCGCGCCGTCGTCCGCAGCACGCTCGGCCGCCCCATCTCCACACCCTGGGTCATCACCCAGGCGCCCTCCTCGGCCCCCGACAGGTGCAGCAGGAAGCCGGCGAGCGGCGTGGCCGCGCTGCCCGTCGCCGCATCCTCCCAGGTGCCGACCAGCGGGGAAAACATGCGCGTCCGCAGCCCCTCCCCCTCACGCCGCCACAGATACAGCGCGAGCTTGCCGCCCAGCGCCGGCTCGGAGGCCACCGCGCGGCGGAAGGCGCCGATGTCCGGCGATGCGGCCGTCATCGCCGCCTCCGTCACCTCCACCAGCAGCCGCGGATTGCCGCCATCGCTGGCGATGGTGGGCGGGTGACGCGCGGTCACAACGCCGGCGGGATCGATCCCCGCGCAGGCGGCCGCGATCTCCACGCTCATCGTCGGCCCGAGCTTGAGGGGCTGCGGCGCCGCGATGGTGGCCCCCGTCACGGCCCCCGCGCCATCCCGCTCGATCCGCACCTCGACCAGCCCGGCGATCTCCTCGAACCGCAGCACCCCATCCACCGCGCGGTCCGCCAGCACGTAGCCCGTGCCGACATTGGGATGGCCCGCGAAGGGCATCTCCGCCGTGCGGTGGAAGATGCGCACGCGCGCGGTGTTCGCCGCATCCGCCGCCGGCAACACGAAGGTGGTCTCGGAGAGGTTCATCTCCGCCGCCAGCGCCTGCATCTCGGCATCCGTCATGCCCCGCGCATCGGGGAAGACGGCCAGCTGGTTGCCGCCGAAGCGACGGTCGGTGAAGACATCGACCGTCACGAACTCGAATCTTCTCAAGACAGCTGCTCCACCCGCGCGGGGTCCATCGTCACGCCGTGGCCGAGCGGCCCATGCCCCTGGCCGAGCCCCGGTGCGGCCAGCATCGCCGCCCGCACATAGGCCCGCGCGCGCACCACGGCGTCCCGCAGCGCCATCCCCTGCGCCAGCCCGCAGGCCAGCGCGGAGGCGAGGGTGCAGCCCGTGCCATGGGTGTGGCGGCTCTCTATCCGCGCGCTTTCGAAGCTCTCGGTGCCCTCGGCGGTCGCCAGCAGATCGGTCAGCACCGGGCCTTCCATGTGGCCACCCTTCAGCAGCACCGCCTTCACGCCGCGGCCGAGCAGCGCATCGGCGGCGCGCCTCATGTCGTCCACGGTCGCGATCGACAACCCCGTCAGTGCCTCGGCCTCCGGCAGGTTGGGCGTGATGACCGCCGCCATGGGCAGCAGCCGCGCGGTCAGCGTGGCCACGGCCTCCGGCGCCAGCAGCGGATGCCCGCCCTTGGCGACCATGACCGGGTCCGCCACCAGCGGAATGCCCGGGCCGAATTCCGCCAGCGCGCCGCACACCGCCTCGATGGTCGTCGAATCAGCCAGCATGCCGGTCTTGATGGAATCGGCGCCGATATCCTCCAGCACCATGCGGATCTGGAGGCGGATGAAATCGGGGGCCACGCCGACCACGCCCTGCACCCCCAGCGTGTTCTGCGCCGTCAGCGCCGTTACCGCCGTCGCCGCGAAGCCGCCCAGCGCCGTCACGGCCTTGATGTCCGCCTGGATCCCCGCGCCGCCGCCGCTATCCGACCCCGCGCAGACCAGGACGCGCCCGCTCATTCCGCCGCCCCCGCCTTGCGCAGCGCCCCCGCCGCCGCCCGCGCGCGGATCAGCGCCGCCAGGTCGTCGACGGTCGCGCGCATTTCGCCCTCATCCTCGGCTTCCGCCATCACCCGGATCAGCGGCTCCGTCCCGCTCGCCCGCACCAGCACGCGCCCGCGCTTGCCGAGCCGTTCACCGGCGGCCGCGATGCCCTCCGTCACCTCTGCATCCTTCAGCGGGGAAGCGCCGGTGTAGCGGATGTTCACCAGGCGCTGAGGCAGCGGCGCGAAGCGGCGGCAGACCTCGCTGGCCGGGCGCCGCTCCTCCACCAGCAGCGCCAGCACCTGCAGCGCCGCCACCAGCCCGTCCCCGGTCGTGCCGAAATCCGACAGGATTACATGGCCCGACTGCTCGCCCCCCAGGTTGCAGCCGGCCTCCCGCATCCGCTCCCCCACATAGCGGTCGCCGACCTGGGTACGGTGCAGGCTCAGCCCCAGCCCCTCCAGGTGCCGCTCCAGCCCGAGGTTGGACATGACGGTCGCCACCACGCCGCCGCCCACCAGCCGACCCTGCCGGTGCCAGGACCCGGCGATGGTCGCGAGGATCTGGTCGCCATCGATGACGCGCCCCTGCTCATCCACCAGCACCAGCCGGTCCGCATCGCCATCCAGCGCGATGCCGAGATCGGCGCGCCGTTCCTTCACCAGCTCCGCAAGCTTCGCCGGCGCCGTCGCCCCGCAATCCCGGTTGATGTTGAAGCCATCCGGCGTGACGCCGGTGGAAACGACCTCCGCCCCCAACTCCCACAGCACCGTCGGCGCCACCTTGTAGGCCGCGCCATGCGCGCAATCGATCGCGATGCGCAGCCCGTCCAGGCTCCGCCCCTTCGGGAAGCTCGCCTTGGCGCTCTCGATGTAGCGCCCCGGCGCATCCTCCAGCCGGTTCGCCCGGCCGAGCCTAGTCGGCGCCGCCAGGCTTTCGAGGAAATTGGGCGCATCCATCAGCGCCTCGATCTCCGCCTCCTGCGCGTCGGACAGTTTCAGCCCGTCAGGCCCGAACAGCTTGATGCCGTTATCCTCGAAGAGGTTGTGGCTGGCCGAGATCATGACGCCGAGGTCGCAGCGCAGGCTCCGCGTCAGCATGGCGATGGCCGGCGTCGGGATCGGCCCCACCAGCATCACATCCATCCCCGCGCCCACGAAGCCCGCTGTCAGCGCGGGTTCCAGCATGTAGCCGGACAGGCGCGTATCCTTGCCGATGACCACGCGATGCCGGTGGCTGCCCCGGTTGAAGAAGCGCCCCGTCGCCTGGCCGAGCCGCAGCGCGGTGCCCGCATCCATCGGCGGCTGGTTGGCCTTGCCGCGGATGCCATCGGTGCCGAAAAGCTTGCGAGGGGGCGTGCTCATGCCGGGCGTTCTAGCGCCCCGCCCGGCGGTTTCAAAACTTACGAGTCAGCCATCGCCCCCGGCCCCCGCACCGCCGCTTCCGGGCATTTGCCGAGGATGATCATCCCCAGCACCTCATCCTTCGTCACGTCGCTCGTCCGCGCCGTGCCGACCAGCCGCCCGTTCTTCATGACGCTGACGCGGTCCGCCAGGTCGAAGACATCATGGATGTCATGGCTGATCAGGAAGATGCCGATCCCCTGCGCCTTCAGCTGCTTCACCAGCTCGCCGACCTGCGCCGTCTCCGCCGGGCCCAGCGCCGCGGTGGGTTCGTCCATGATCAGGATGCGGGCGTTGAAGTGGATGGCGCGCGCGATGGCCACCGATTGCCGCTGCCCGCCGGACAGCGCGCGGACCGGTTCCTTGAAGCGCCGGAAATGCGGGTTGAGCCGCGCCATCACCTGCCGCGTCGCCGATTCCATCGCCGCATCGTCCAGCGTCCCCCAGCGGGTGACGATCTCACGCCCGAGGAAGATGTTGGCCGCGGCGTCGACATTGTCCGCCAGCGCGAGGGTCTGGTAGATCGTCTCGATCCCGTAGCGCTTGGCGTCGCGCGGCGTGCCGATATCGGCGACCTGCCCCTCAACCCGGATCTCCCCGGCATCGGCGCGATAGGCGCCCGAGAGAATCTTGATCAGCGTGGATTTGCCCGCGCCGTTATGGCCGAGCAGGGCCACGACCTCCCCAGGCATCAGGTCGACCGACACGTCATCGACGGCCTTGATGCCGCCGAAGGCGATGGAGATGCCGCGCATCTCGACGAGGGGCGTGCTCATCGGATGCGCTTCCTCCAGGCCCCGTCCAGCCAGACGGCGAAGACCAGCACCAGGCCCACTACGATGTTCTGCAGCGGCGTATCCACGCCCAGCAGCACCATGCCGGATTGCAGCGACTGCATCACCAGCGCCCCCAGCATGGCGCCGGCCACCGTGCCCATGCCGCCGGCCAGCGACGTCCCGCCGATCACCGCCGCCGCGATGACGTAGAGCTCGTCCAGTGTCCCCGCCGCATTGGTCGCGGCGTTCAGCCGGGCGGTCGCGATGCAGGCCGAAAGCCCCACCAGCGCGCCCATCAGGCCGAAGACCATCATCAGGCTGCGCCGGGTGTTCACGCCGGACAGCTCCGCCGCCTCCGGATTGCCGCCGATGGCGAAGACATACCGGCCGAAGCGCGTCCGCGTCGCCAGCACCGTCATGGCGACGCCGACCATCAGCGCCACGATCACCGGGATCGCCAGTCCATGCGCGATGAACAGGCCCCCCGGCGGCCAGGCGATGCCCTGCGCCTCCGCCATCCGCCGCGCCACGCCGACCGGGATCGGATAGCTGTTCGCCACCGCGACCGCCCCGATCACGACCAGGCAGGCGAGGCCCATCAGCACGCCTTCCGCCCAGCCCGGCCGCACCGGGAAGCCGAAGGCGAGGCGCCGGCGCCGCAGCATCACCATCCCCGCCACGATCGCCGCACAGGCGAGCGCCGCCAGCACCCAGGAAGCGGTGGCCCCGATCGCCCCCTCGATGCCCCCGCCCAGCATGCGGAAGCGCCCATCCATCGGCGCCACCGTCTGCCCCTGCGTCACCCACCAGGCCGCGCCGCGCCAGACCAGCAGCCCGCCCAGCGTGACGATGAAGGAGGGGATGCCGAGATAGGCGATGAGGCTGCCCTGCATCAGCCCGATCACGCCCCCCAGCGCCACCCCCACCGCCACCGCGATGAAGGCCGTCGCCGGATGCTCGAGGCCGATCACCTCCGGCAGCCACCGTGCCTGCACCACGCCGACCACCATGCCGATGAAGCCCAGCATGGCGCCGACGCTGAGGTCGATGTTCCGCGTGACGATGACCAGCACCATCCCGCAGGCCATCACGGCAATGGAGGCCGTCTGGACCGAGAGGTTCCAGAGGTTGCGCGGCGTCAGGAAGGCGCCGCCCGACAGCAGGTCGAACCCCACCCAGATCACCGCCAGCGCGCCGAGCATCCCGACGAGCCGCGGGTCAACCTCCAGATGCCGCATTCAGCCGATGCCCTGGCGGCGCCCCACCGTGGTCAATTGCACGCCTGCACGCGCCCCGCCGGAACGCCCTGGCACACGGCGGCCTTGGGCGCCCAGCCGGCCTCGATCACCACGCCGAGATTCTCCCGCGTCACCGGCACCGGTGCCAGGAAGCGCGCCGTCATCCGCGCGCGCTGCGGGCCCTCGTTCCACTGCACCGCACCCGGCACCTCCGCCAGCCGCGCCCCACCCGCCAGGCGCACCGCGATCTCGGCCGCGTTCTTGCCGAGTTCCCGCGCATCCTTCCAGATCGTGACGGTCTGCGTGCCAGCCGCGATGCGGTTCAGCGCCGCGCGATCCGCATCCTGGCCGGAAACCGGCACGCTGCCCGCCAGGCCCTGCGCCGCCAGCGCCGCGATGGCGCCGCCCGCCGTGCCGTCATTCGCCGCCACCACCGCATCGATGCGGTTGTTGTTGCGGGTGAGCATCTGCTCCATGTTCCGCTGCGCGTTCGCGGGCAGCCAGCCATCCGTATAGGCCTCGCCCACATTGCGGATGCGGCCCGCATCGATGTGCGGCTTCAGGATCTCCATCGATCCGCGGAACAGGAAGTCGGCATTGGGGTCGGCGGAGCTGCCCTTGATGAAGGCGTAATTGCCCTCGGGCTTCGCGGCCAGGACGCTGCGCGCCATCATGCGGCCGACCTCGACATTGTCGAAGGTGAGGTAGAAGACCTCCGGCATCTCGATCAGACGGTCATAGCCCACGACCGGCACGCCCTCGTTGATCGCCTTCTGCACGCCGGGGCGCACCGCGGCCGCATCCTGCGCCAGCACGATCAGCGCCTTGGCGCCGCGCGCCAGGAGGCTTTCGATGTCGGTCAGCTGCTTGCCCGGGTTGGACTGCGCATCGGCCGAGAGGTAGCTGCCCCCCGCCGCGCGGATCGCCGCCTGAATCGCGGCCTCGTCGGTCTTCCAGCGTTCCTCCTGGAAGTTGGACCAGGAGACGCCGATCACCGGCCCCCTGCCTTGAGCTTGAGCCCCTCGGGCCACGGCGCCCAGGGCGGGCAGAGCGAGCGCCGTGCCCAACAGCCCGCGTCGCGTCAGTCGATTGATCATCATCGCCTCCCCATCCCACCGGTCGTATGCACGACCTTGCTGAAAGGGAGGCTCCCGCGCCCTGCCGCCCTGCGTCAAGCACGACGTGCGGTTGCGGCATCACCCGTCGTCGTCTTCCACCCCGCCAGCGGAAACCGCGTTCCAGACCGCGAGCGCCTGCACCGTTTCCGCGACGTCATGCACCCGGATGATCGCCGCCCCATGCGACGCGGCATGCAGCGCCGCGGCCACCGACCCCGCGACGCGGTCCACCGGAGCCTCGACCCCCGACAACTCCCCGATGAAGCGCTTCCGGCTGGCGCCGAAGACGACCGGCACGCCGATCCCCGCCAGCAGCGGCAGGCGTTCCATCAGCGCGATGTTGTGCGGCAGCCGCTTGCCGAAGCCGATGCCGGGGTCGATGGCGATCCGCCCGCGCGGAATGCCGAGCCGCTCGACCATGGTCACGCGGTCCGCCAGGAACTGCGCCACCTCCAGCGCCACGTCGCCGTAGCGGGGGTCCTGCTGCATGGTGCGGGGGTCGTCGCCCAGCATGTGCATCAGGATCACGCTGGCTTCGCTGCGCGCCAGCACCCGGGCCGAGGCAGGGTCATGCCGCAGCGCCGTCACGTCGTTGACGATCTCCGCCCCGGCTTCCAGCGCCGCCAGCATGGTCGCGGCGTTGCGGGTATCGACGCTGATGGTGGCGGCCTTCGCCAGTTCCCGGATCACCGGCAGGATGCGCCGGCATTCCTCCTCCGGCGCCACGGGCTGCGCGCCCGGCCGCGTACTCTCCCCCCCGATGTCGAGCAGATCGGCGCCGGCTTCCAGCAGCATGTGCCCGGCATCGATCGCGTTGGCATGGTCCGCGAAATGGCCGCCATCGCTGAAGCTGTCGGGCGTGATGTTGAGGATGCCCATCACCAGCGGCCGCCCGCCCTCATGCGGCAGTGCAAGACCCGCAAAGGCCGCCGGAGCCCGCGTCAGCGCCAGCACCGCCTCCTGCCACCCATCCGGCACATCGGCCAGTGCCAGCGCGCCTTCCGGCGCGCCCGGCCCGATCAGCCGCACCATGGTGAAGGCGCCAGGCCCGCCCGCCAGCGGCAGCGCCAGGTCGGCGGCCACGGCGGTCGCGGCGGCGCGGCCTTGCAGCAGGCCCAATGGCTCGACCCAGCTTTCCATCACGACTCGCCGCCCCGGTATCCGCCCTGCATCCAACGATGCCGCGCGTTCCTGCCATCGGGAACCCGGAATCGAAAACGGCCCGCGCCTGGTGGCACGGGCCGTTCGCGTCAACGCGATGGAGGCGCGTTCAGGTCCCCGGCGCGGGGGCGAAGCCGCCGCCCGTGCTGGGGCGCGGGTTCGGCCGCCCGCTGGTCGGCACGCTGCCGCGGCCCTGGTTCACCGGCTCATCCGGCCGCACCCGCACGATGGGTTCGCCCTTGATGATCTGCTTGATCTCGTCGCCGCTGATCGTCTCGTGCTCCAGCAGTCCCTTGGCCAGCAGGTGCAGCTCGTCGATGTTCTCGCTCAGCACCTTCGTCGCGCGGGCATAGGCGCCATCGATGATGAGGCGGATCTCGCCATCGATCTTCCGCGCCGTCTCCTCCGACAGGTTCTTGGACTGGGTCACGCTGTGGCCGAGGAAGACCTCCTGGTCGTTCGACCCGTAGGCGATCATGCCGAGATTCTCGGACATGCCCCATTCCGTCACCATCCGGCGCGCCATGTCGGTCGCCATCTTGATGTCGCCCGAAGCCCCGTTGGAGACCTTGTCGGCGCCGAAGATCAGCTCCTCCGCCACGCGGCCTCCCATCGCCATCGCAAGCTCGGCCTTCATCTTCGACTTGTGCTTGGAGTAGCGGTCGCCGGCCGGCAGGGACATCACGAGGCCCAGCGCCCGGCCGCGCGGGATGATGGTCGCCTTGTGCACCGGGTCGCATTCCGGCTCATGGATCGCCACCAGCGCGTGGCCGGCCTCGTGATAGGCGGTCATGCGCTTCTCATCCTCGGACATGACGAGGCTTCGGCGCTCCGCGCCCATCATCACCTTGTCCTTGGCCGCCTCGAACTCCGCCATGCCCACGGTCCGGCGGCCGGTGCGCGCCGCGAGCAGCGCCGCCTCGTTCACCAGGTTGGCCAGGTCGGCGCCCGAGAAGCCGGGCGTGCCGCGCGCGATCGTCTTCGGATCCACATCAGACGCCAGCGGCACCTTCCGCATGTGAACCCGCAGGATCTTCTCCCGCCCGTTCACGTCGGGGTTCGGCACCACGACCTGGCGGTCGAAGCGGCCCGGGCGCAGCAGCGCGGGGTCCAACACGTCCGGCCGGTTGGTGGCGGCGATGATGATGACGCCTTCGTTCGACTCGAAGCCATCCATCTCCACGAGCATCTGGTTCAGGGTCTGCTCGCGCTCGTCATTGCCACCGCCGAGACCGGCACCGCGGTGGCGACCCACCGCGTCGATCTCGTCGATGAAGATGATGCAGGGGGCATTCTTCTTGCCCTGCTCGAACATGTCGCGAACGCGGCTGGCGCCCACGCCGACGAACATCTCGACGAAGTCGGAGCCGGAGATGGTGAAGAAGGGCACGTTCGCCTCGCCGGCGATGGAGCGCGCCAGCAGCGTCTTGCCGGTGCCCGGCGGGCCCACCAGCAGCACGCCCTTCGGGATCTTGCCGCCAAGCCGCTGGAACTTCTGCGGATCCCGCAGGAATTCCACGATCTCCTCCAGCTCGCCCTTGGCTTCCTCGATGCCCGCCACGTCGTCGAAGGTGACGCGGCCCTGCTTCTCGGTCAGCAGCTTGGCCTTGGACTTGCCGAAGCCCATGGCCCGGCCGCCGCCGCCCTGCATCTGGCGCATGAAGAACACCCAGACGCCGATCAGCAGCAGCATCGGGAACCAGCTGAGCAGGTAGTGGAACAGCGGGTTGACGTCGCTTTCCTCGGGCCGCGCGACCACGCGCACGCCCTTCTCCGTCAGCCGCGTGACCAGCTGCGGGTCTTCCGGCGTGTAGGTCTGGAAGCTGCGCCCGTCATTCAGCTGGCCGGTGACGGTGCGCCCGGTGATGGTCACGTCCCGGACATGGCCGGCGCTGACCTCGTTCAGGAAGTCGGAATAGGCGACCTGCTGCGCCGCGCGGCTGCTGCCGCCCGAAGGCTGGAACAGGTTGAACAGCGCCACCAGCAGCAGCGCCACGATCACCCACAGCGCCAGGTTCCGGCCGAAATTGTTCACGTTGGCATCCCTTTGGGGCTTCCCAGGCTGACCACCTCGCACCGATGCGGGGGGCGGGCCGCTCCGCTGCACAGATAGGAACGCTGCCGCCCTCTTCCATCCCAGGACCGCAATGCTCAGGCACAGGCCGCGCCCGCCGGCGCGAAGCGCAGGCGGCAGGCGGCGTGCTCCTGGGATGAAGGATAGGACAGGCCGGGCGCCGCGACCAGCACAGTGTCGCGACGGATCGCGGGCATCGTCCGCGCCACCGCCGCCGGCAGCCAGGGGGGCCTCGGCAGCCGCGCATCCCCCAGCGCGCCGATCACGCAGCCCTCTGGCGGCCTGCCCTCCAGCACGAAACGCCCATCCCAGCGGGCGCCGGGCAGCGCCGGCACGGGCGGCGCCATCGCCGCCTCCTCCCGCAGCAGCAGACCGCCGCGCATTAGCCGCGCCCCGCCCAGCGTGCCCTCGCCGCGGGCGAGCAGCGCCGCCACGGCGTCCCGCGGCGGCGCGAAGGCGGCGCCCGACACCACCCGCAGCAGCGCCGCCAGCGCCGCAACCGCCATCCCATCCGTGCCCAGCGCCGCAAGGTCGAGTCGCGCGAATCCCTCGGGATGCAGCCGCGCCGCCTGCGCGATCCGCGCAGCGACTGCCTCCCCACTCCTGACGCGCCGCCGGGCAAAGGCCGCCGCCGCCGCCGCCAGCGCCGCCACGCCCGGCCCCTCCCCGACCGGATCGCCGAGCGCCACGCGCAGCCGGACGCGCGCGAAGGCGCTGTTTTCGTTTGAGGGGTCGCGGATCGGCGCCAGGCCGGCCGCCGCCACCACCGCTTCCAGCCGCGCCGGCGCCACGCCCAGCAGCGGCCGGATCACCAGCACTCCCCCGGCACTGCGCGCCGCCGCCATGCCCGCCAGCCCCGCCGGCCCGCTGCCCGCAAAGCCGCGCAGCAGCAGCGTCTCCGCCTGGTCCCCCCGATGCTGGCCGAGCGCCAGCCACGGCGCGCCCACCGCGGCGCAGACGCGCATCAGCGCCGCCAGCCGCCCCTCCCGCGCCCTCGCCTGCATGCCGGGACCAGGCGCCAGGCCAAGCGCTTCCACCCGTGCCTCGATCCCCCGTGCCGCCATCCATCCGGCGACGGTCGAGGCCTCCGCCGCACTGTCGTCCCTGAGCCCGTGATCCACGATGCCGGCTACCAGGCGCCCGCCGCGCGCCCCCGCCCAGCGCGCCAGGAGCAGCGCCAGCGCCAGGCTGTGCGGCCCGCCGGACACGCCGGCCACCATCACCGGCGCGACGCCGAACGGCCCGAGGGGCGCCATCAGCGCGTCGAATTCCGACGCCCCGATGGCCCCCGGGCCATCCATCACGTTTGCGGGAGCTTCGTTAACGCGCCGCGATCAGCGGCACTGCGCGCGCCGCCGCGCATCCGCCACGCGATCCGCGATGTTGCCCGACAGGTTCGGGTAGCGGCTGCGCAGGTCGCTCAGCTGGCCGCAGGCGTCGCGGTTGTTGTTCAGCCCGATCAGCGAATTCGCCACCCCGAGCATCGCTTCCGGCGCCCGCGTGCCCTGCTGGTTGCGGCGGAAGGCATCGTCATAGGCGATGGCAGCGGCCGCAAAGTCCCGCTTACCCGCCAGCGCATCGCCCAGCAGGATCTGCGCATCCACCGCCCGCGCCGAATCGCGCGCCGCGATCACCTCCCGCGCCGCCGCCTCCGCGCCCGCGAAGTCCCGGCGACCCAGCGCCGCCTGGCCTTCCTGCAGCGCGCGCTGCGGCGGCCGCGCCAGGGCCGCCGGCTGCGCCTGCGGCGTCGCGCCAGCCTGCGCCGGTGGCGCCGCGGGCCGCGCCGGGGTTGCGGCCGCGGCCGGCGCGCCCGCGCTGGCGCCAGGGCGCGCGCCCTCCATCTGCTGGAAGCGGAAATCCACGTCGCCGGTCAGCTTCTCCACCCGCTCGCGCAGCTCGCGCTCGCGGAACTCCGCCTGCTCCGCGCGGCCGCGCACGCTGCGCAGCTCCTCCTCCAGCCGGGAGACGCGATCGAGCAGCTGGCCGACCAGCTCACCCTGCGGCGCCTGCTGCTGGGCGGGGCGCGGTGCGCCACCACCGAAGCCCAGCACGGAACTGCCGCCGGACGGCGCGGGCTGGGCACCGAGCCCGCCACGCCTGAGCGCCTCCATCTCCTGCCGCAGCTGCAGGATCTGGTTCTGCAACGCGATGCCCTCCCGCGTCTCGACCTGCGCCCGGGCCGGGCTGGCCAGGAGCATCGGCGCGGCCAGCAGGGCCGCGAAAAGGGCGGGGCGAGAGAGGCGCATGGCGCTGTTCCTTGTCACTGTCCGGAAGCCGCGGGGATGGGCGCGGACCACCCGCCCCCATCCCCGCCGCGTCACGGTCAGCGAACGACCGTGACCGCGCGGCGGTTCTGCGCCCAGGCGGTCTCGTCGGAGCCGAGCGCCGCCGGGCGGTCCTTGCCATAGCTGATGGTGGCGATGCGGGCGGAGGCGACGCCGCCGGCCACCAGCACGTCGCGCGCCGCATTGGCGCGGCGCTGGCCGAGCGCCAGGTTGTATTCGCGCGTGCCGCGCTCGTCGGCATGGCCTTCCACGGCGACCTGCACCTGCGGATAGCGGCCGAGCCACGCCGCCTGGCGCTCCAGGATCGCGCGCTGGTCGGCGCGGACGCTGCTGCGGTCGGTGTCGAACAGCACGCGGTCACCGACATTCGCCACCAGGTCTTCCTGGCTGCCCGGGCGCGGGCCGCTCGCCGTCGTCGCGGCGCCACCGCCGGCCGCACCGGCCGTGTCGGTGCCGGAGCCGCAGGCGCCGAGCAGGGTCAGCGCGGCCAGCGCGCCGAGGAGCTTGATGTTCATCGCTCTGAAAATCCTTCCAGGGTTAGGGACGTCTTGTGCCGCGGGCGTTAATGGCACGCGCCCGCAAGGTCAAGAATCCGTGCGGCGGCATCATGGCAACGTGCGTCGCGAGTTTTGCGCGGAACCGAGTTAACATCGCAACAGCGTGCCGCCGCTTCCCTGGTATCGAAGTATGTCGCCCCTCGGCTCAGCTCAGCAGGGGGCTCCAGGCGGGATCGGAGGCATCGGTCGGCGTGACCATCCGCCGCTCATTGAAGCCGGCGATGTCGATCTGCGACAGGGTAGAGGAATACCCGCCGCCCCGCGCGTCGCGCGCCGGCGTCTCCCGGTAGAAGGCCAGCACGCGGCCATTCGGCGCGAAGGTCGGCCCCTCCATCGCCCAGCCCTCGCTGAGGATGCGCTCACCCGAGCCATCCGGCCGCATCACGCCGATGCCGAACTGCCCGCCGGAGATGCGCGTGAAGGCGATCAGGTCGCCGCGCGGCGACCAGACCGGCGTCGCGTAGCGCCCATTGCCGAAGGAGATGCGCCGCGCGCCGCCGCCATCCGCCGACATGACATAGAGCTGCTGGTCGCCGCCTCGGTCGGAATTGAAGACGATCTGCGTCCCGTCCGGCGAATAGCAGGGCGAGACGTCGAGCGACCCGCCGCTGGTCAGCTGCCTTTCGCGACGGCTGCCGATATCGACGCTGTAGATGTTGGCATCGCCGCCGCGGCTGGCGGAAAGCACGACGCTCCGCCCATCCGGATGGAAGCGCGGGCTGAAGGTCATGCCGCCGAAGCTGCCCAGCACCTGCTGCTGCCCGCTATCCAGGTTGAAGAGGTAGACGCGCGGCTCGTTGCGGAAATAGGACATGAAGGCGACCTGACGCGCCGTCGGGTGGAAGCGCGGCGTCAGCGCCTGGAAGCTGCCATCGGTCAGGAAGCGGTGGTTCTCGCCATCCTGGTCCATCATCGCCATGCGGCGCGTGCGCCGGTCGCGCGGTCCGGACTCCGCGATGTAGACGATCTGCGTGTCGAAATAGCCCTTCTCGCCCAGCAGCCGCTCATAGATCACGTCGCTGATGAGGTGCGCGATCCGGCGCCACTGCGCGGCCGGCGCGGTGAAGGCGGTGCCCTGCAACTGCTGTTCCGGCAGCACGTCCCAAAGCCGGAATTCCACGCGCAGCCGGTCGCCGCTGGCTTCCACGCGCCCCGTGGTCAGCGCCTGCGCGCCGATCACGCGCCAATCCTGGAAGCGCGGCGTCGCGGCCGCGGCCTCCGGCGTCTGGATGAAGGCCTGGCGGTCCACCGGCCGGAACAGGCCGGAATTGCGCAAATTCGCCTGGATCACCTGCGCGATCTGCCGGCCCATCCGCTGCGCATCCGGCCCCGCCCCCGCCATGTCCGGCACCGCGATCGGCACCGGGTCCGTCCGCGCCCGCGTCACGTCGATGACCGTGGTCGGCTGCGCCAGCACGGCCTCCGGCAGCAGGCTCGCCACGATCGACCCGCCGGCGCCGGCGAAGACATGGCGGCGCGAGATCCCGAAGCCCGGCAACGTCATCGGATGAATCCCCTCGGCGAGAAGTTGAACTGGAACTCGTTCACCGCCTGCAGCCGGGCACGGGGCACCGGCAGCGGGCTGCAGGCCGGGTCGAGCAGCGCCCGGCGCGCCTGCTCATACAACGTCCTGGCGCGCGGATCACGGGGCACACCCTCCGGCCCCGGCCTCACTTCCCGGATAACGCCGCCCTGGTCGACGATGGCGCGTAGGCTCACGGTCAAGTCACTGAGACCGAGCATCCCCTGGTCCACCCGCCAGCATTCCGCGACGCGCTCCCCCACCGCGCGGCGATCGCCGGCGGAAAGCGGGTCCTGCCCCTGCGGCGCGCCGCCTGAAGGCGCGGGGCGCCCCGCGGCCGGGTTCGGGCGCGCGGTCGGCGGCTGCTGCTGCGCCTGCTGCTGGCGCAGCCGCTCCAGCGTGTTGAGCACGCTGCTCGACCGTTCCTCCGGCCGCGCCACGGGCGGCGTCTGCGCCGTGCCCGTCGGCGTCGATTGTGGCTGCGGCGGTGCCGGCGGCGGGGGTGGCGGCGGCAGCGGCAGGGCCTGCTCCGCCGGTCGCGCGGGCGCCGGCGGCGTCGGCGGCGTCGGCTGCGCCGGCCGTGGTTCCGGCGGCCGCGGGGCGGGCGGCGGCGGAGGCGGCGTCGGCGCCACCGCGCTCGGCGCCGGGGGCGGCGGCGGCGTCACGGGCCGCGGCTCCGGCGGCCGGGTTTCCGGCGGCTGGGGCGCGGGCGGCGTCGGCGGCGGGGGCGTGGTCGGGCGCGGCGGCACCGGCACGGGCGGCGTCGCCGGCACCGGCGGCGTTGGCGTGGCGGGCGCGGGCGGGGCCGGCGGCGGGGGTGGCGGCGGCGGCGCGGGCTGCACCGGCTCCGGCCGCGGCGGCGTCGGCGCCGGCGGCACGGGGGCGACATCGGGCGGCGCAGGCACCGGGTCCGGGGAGGAGGTCGGCGCGGGCTGCTCGCCCTGCGACTGCGTCGGCGGCACGGGGGAGGTGAATTCCACCACCACCGCCGTCTCGATCGGCGGATCGAGCGGCTTCACGAAGCCATAGATGAAGCCCGCCAGCGCCAGAGCCGCATGCAGGCCAAGCGACACGGCGAGCCATCGCCGCAGCGCGCGGTCGTCAGGCTCCGGATGCAGCAGCAGGCCGGACACAGGTCGCGGTCCCTCTCAGCGCCCCTGCGGGCGGTTCGGGGCGGGGGCCGGGCGCGGCGCGGCGCCGGCGGGCTGTTCGGCCAGCAGCGCCACGCGGCTGAAGCCCGCCGCGTTCACCGTGCCCATCACCTCCATCACCCGGCCGTAATTGATGGCGCGGTCGCCGCGGACGAAGATCCGGCGTTCCGGCTGGCCCTGCTGGGTCGGCTGCGAGGCCAGGATGGCGCGGAGCTGCGCCACCAGCGCGTCCATCTGCACCTCCGTCTCCTGCAGGAAGATGCGGCCTTCCGCGTTGACGGAGATGGTGAGCGGTTCCTGTTCCTGGTTCAGCGGCGTGGCGTTGGTGCGCGGCAGGTCCACAGGCACGCCCACCGTCATCATCGGCGCCGCCACCATGAAGATGATCAGCAGCACCAGCATGACGTCCACCAGCGGCGTCACGTTGATCTCGCTCATCGGCCGGTAGGTGCCGCGGCGTCCGCGCCCCCCCCCGGTCCGGCCGCCCATCAGGCCGCCCGCCATGGCTCAGTTCCCCGCCGTCTGGGGCTGCCGCCCACGCGCCGGCTCCGCCGCCGCTTCCGACTGGCGGGACAGGATGGCGGCGAATTCGGCCGAGAAGGCTTCCAGCCGCCCGGCGAAGCGCGCCAGGTCGGTGGCCAGCTTGTTGTAGGCGATGGTGGCGGGAATGGCGGCGATCAGGCCGATGGCGGTCGCGAACAGCGCTTCCGCGATGCCGGGTGCCACCACGGCCAGGCTTGTGTTCTGCATGCCAGCGATGGCGGAGAAGCTGTTCATGATGCCCCAGACCGTGCCGAACAGGCCGATGAAGGGCGCGGCGGAGCCGACCGTCGCCAGGAACACCATCCAGCGCTCCAGCCGGTCCATCTCCCGCTGCATCGCCACCACCATGGCGCGCTCGACGCGCTCCTTCAGCCCCGTCACCGCCAGGTCGGAGGTGAGGTTACGGGCCGCGGATCGCCGCCACTCGCGCATCGCCGCGCCGAAGACGGCGGCCAGCGGATGGGCGGGCTCCTCGCCCTCCTTCGCGAACAACTCCTCCAGGCTCCCGCCCGACCAGAAGCGGTCCTCGAAGCCGTCGGCCGCGCGGTTCACGCGGCGCAGCGCCGTCATCTTCTCGAACACGATGGCCCAGACCCAGACGGAGGCGAGCAGGAGCGAGATCATCACCCCCTTCACCACCCAGTCCGCCTGCAGGAACAGCGCCCAGAGCGACAGGTCGTGCGCCACGGGGGCCAGGGCCTGCGCGGTGACGTTGCCCAAAGCCGTAACTCCTTCACCAAATCCCATCCGGACGAGGTCCGGACGCGTTACGCGCCCCTAATCCGGCGTGGCCGTCCCGCCCAGCGCTTCGCGCCAGGGCGCCGGGATGCGCACCGGCCGCAATCCGTCCGGACGCACGCAGACCAGCCCGACCGCCAGCCGCGCCAGCAGCACCGCCTTCCCCTCTTCCTCCCGCAACACGAGCTGCTCGAGGTCGAGGGTGGCGGCGCCCATGGCGTGCAGGCGGGTCTCGACGATCAGGGCGTCATCGAGCCGGGCGGGGGCCGAATACTCCACTTCGATGCGGCGCACCACAAGCATCGCATCGTAACGCTCCATCATAAGCGCATGGGGCAAGTGCATGGCGCGCAAGGATTCGGTCCGCGCCCGCTCCGCCCATTTCAGGTAGTTGGCGTGATAGGCCACGCCCCCCGCATCGGTGTCCTCGAAATAGACGCGAAGGGGGTAACGATGCGCTGCCATCAGGCGTCAGTGTCCGGGGCGGGCATGTCACGCAGAAGGTCGAGCTGTGCCGAAACCGAGGCAGGCGGCGCCATGCCGAGATGCCGCCACCCCGGCTCCCCCAGCATCCGCCCGCGCGGCGTGCGCAGCACCAGCCCTTCCTGGATCAGGAAGGGCTCGATCACCTCCTCCAGCGTATCCCGGCTTTCCGCCAGCGCCGCGGCCAGCGTCTCCACGCCGACGGGCCCGCCATTGTGATGTTCGGCGATGCGGCGGAGGTAGCGGCGGTCCTGCGCGTCGAGGCCGAGGTGATCGACCTCCAGCCGCGCGAGCGCCCCATCCACCATGACGCGGTCGGCCACCTTGCCCGTCACCAGCGCGAAGTCCCGGATGCGCCGGAGCAACCGCCCGGCCACGCGCGGCGTGCCGCGCGACCGCTTCGCGATCTCCAGCGCCCCGTCATCCGCCAGCGCGAAGCCCAGCTTCTCCGCCCCCCGCCGCACGATCAGCAGCAATTCGTCCACCGTGTAGAATTGCAGCCGCAGCGGGATGCCGAAGCGGTCGCGCAGCGGCTGGGTCAGCAGCCCCGCCCGCGTCGTCGCCCCCACCAGCGTGAAGGGCGGCAGGTCGATCCTGACCGTTCGCGCCGCCGGCCCCTCCCCGATGATCAGGTCGAGGCAGAAATCCTCCATGGCGGGATAGAGCGTCTCCTCGATCGCGGGCTGCAGCCGGTGGATCTCATCGACGAAGAGCACGTCCCGCGGCTGGAGGTTGGTCAGGATTGCCGCCAGGTCGCCCGATTTCTGCAGGATCGGCCCGGAGGTCGCCCGGAACCCCACGCCCAGCTCCCGCGACACGATCTGCGCCAGCGTCGTCTTGCCGAGGCCCGGCGGCCCGAACAGCAGCACATGGTCCATCGCCTCGGCCCGCTGCCGCGCGGCGCCGATGAAGACCTCGAGGTTCTCCCGCAGCGTCTTCTGGCCGATGAACTCCCGCAGATTCTGCGGACGCAGCGAGCCTTCCGCCCCATCCTCCTCCTGCCGCGCCCCCGCCGTCAGCCTCTCGTCACTCATCGCGGCGCCATGTCCTTCAGGGCCTCGGTGATCAGGGTGTTGAGCGTGGCCCCCTCACCCAGCCGCTTCGCCGCCCGCGCCACCGCGGCCGCCGCCTCCGGCCGCTTCCAGCCGAGATTGGTCAACGCCGAGGCCGCATCCGCCTCCACCCCCGCCACCACCGGGACGGCGATGGCGACGGCACCGACGCCATCCTCATCCGGCATGGCGCGGCCGATCGCCCATTTCTGCATCGCCGGCTCATCCACGATCCGCGTCGCGGTGGCGGCGCCGAGGCCCTTCACGTCGGACAGCCGCTTGCGTTCCTTGGCGGCGATGGCCTGGGCCAGCTGGTTCGGCGTCAGGCCGGAGAGCACCACCAGCGCCTTCTGTGGCCCGACCGTCTTCACCTCGATCAATGCGAGGAAGGCCTCGCGCTCCTGCGCATCGAGGAAGCCGAAGAGGGTGATGGCGTCCTGGCTGACCCGCGTCTCCACCAGCAGCTTCTGCACCCCCTCCCGCGCCGTCAGCCAGTCCAGCGTCTTGCGGGAGCAATGGACGAGGTAGCCGACGCCGCCCACGTCCAGCACGCAGCCGCCCTCATGGACGGACTCCACGAAGCCCTTCAGCGAGCCGATCATCGCCCCGCCTTCGCCACGGCGCGCGCGAAGGCGTTCCGCGTGCTGCGGTGATGGGCATGGCAGATGGCGATGGCCAGCGCATCGGCCGCATCCGCCCGCTTGAAGGTCACACCCGGCAGCAGTTGCTTCACCATCGCCTGCACCTGCCCCTTCTCCGCATGCCCGTTGCCGACCACGGCGCGCTTCACCTCCATCGCGCCGTATTCGCGCGTCGGCAGCCCCGCCAGCGCCGGCGCCAGCAGCACCACGCCCCGCGCCTGGCCGAGCTTCAGCGCGCTTTCCGGGTTGCGGGCGACATAGGTGTGCTCCACCGCCGCCTCATCCGGCTGCATCTCCGCGATCACCGCCGCCAGGCCCCGATGCAGCGCCAGCAGCCGGTCCGGCAGGTCCTCCCCCGCGCTGGTGCTCACCACCCCCTCCGCGCAGAAGCGCAGCCGGAAGCCGTCATGCTCCACCAGCCCCCAGCCCGTGTGCTGGAGGCCGGGGTCAAGGCCGAGGATGCGAATCGGGGCGTTGGCCATGACCCCCTTTAGCCGGTTTCAGGCGCTGAGGCGTTCCATCGCGGCCGCATCGACCTCGAAGTTCGCATAGACGTTCTGCACGTCGTCGTGGTCGTCCAGCAGGTCGAGCAGCTTCAGCACCTCCCGCGCCCGCTCCTCGTCCAGGTCGATGGTGGTGGAGGGCCACCATTCCAGCTTGGCCGCCTCCGCCGTCCCGAACCTGGCCTCGAGCGCGTCGCGCACGGCGGCGAAATCCTCGACGGCGCAGGACACTTCGTGCCCCTCCTCGCCGCTCTCGACATCCTCGGCCCCGGCCTCGATCGCCGCTTCCAGCATGACGTCCGCGCTGCCGGCGGCGGCGGGATAGCGCAGCACGCCCTTGCGCTCGAACTGGAAGGCGACCGAATTGCTCTCCCCCAGCGCGCCGCCATTCTTGGAGAAGATGGAGCGGAGGTCGCCGCCCGTGCGGTTCCGGTTGTCGGTCAGGGCTTCGACGATGACCGCGATGCCATAGGGGCCGTAGCCCTCGTAGCGGACCTCCTGGTAGTCCTCACCAGGCCCGCCGACGGCGGCGCGCTTGATGGCGCGGTCGATCGTGTCACGCGTCATGTTGGCCGTCAGCGCCGCCTTCACCGCGGCGCGCAGCCGGGGGTTCATGGCGGGGTCGGGCAGGCCCTGCTTGGCGGAGACGGTGATTTCCCGGATCAGCTTGCCGAAGGCGCGCGCCTTCTTGGCCCCCTGCGCCGCCTTCCGGTGCATGATGTTCTTCGCGTGCGAATGGCCGGCCATCGCCCCGTATTCCCTGTCCTCAGGGGGTCAACGCCCCCGCATCCGCGCCCCTATACCGGCCTGCCCCCGCCGCCTGCAAATCGGCCAGGCAGCCCGGCCGGCCCATCCCGGCCCCACGCAACCGCTGGTTCATGAATGCGGCGCATGATGGCGCCATGATCCGCCATGCCCGCCTGGCTCCGATCGCGCCCATCCCGGCCCCGCATCTTGCGGCGCTGCTGGCCATGCTGGCGCTGCTGGTCACGGCGCTGGCGCTGCTGGCGAGCAATGCGTTGACGGAACGCCTGCTGCGCGCCGATGCCCGCGCCCGGGTCGAAAGCTGGGGCGCGGAGCTGCTGCGCCGCAGCCCCGACCTGGCGCCGATGCTGCGCGGCGGCGGCGTCTCCGACACCGGCCTCGCCACGCTCGAAGCCATCCGCGCCGGCGGCGATGTGCTGCAATTCCGCCTGATCGGCACCGATGGGCGCGTCCTGCTCAGCGACGGCGCCGCCGACTTCTCCGCCGGCACCATCGCCGCGCGCACGGCGCTCCGCGATGCCGATGGGCAGCTGGGCACGCTGGAGGCGGTGCTGGACCAGGCGCCGCGCCGCGCCGTCTTCCGCGACGCCGTCCGCATGGCGGAAGGCGCGATCGCCATGTTCGGCGGCGGCGCCTTCGCCATCCTCGTCTGGGTCGCGCTGCGCCGCCGGGGCGAACGCTCCGCTGTCGCGCAGGCCCATTTCCTCCGGCGGCATGACGCCACCACCGGCCTCGCGACCCATGCCGAGTTCCGGGAGCGCCTCGACGCCGCCCTCGCCCAGGCACGGTCGCAGGACTGGCAGGTCGGCGTCCACGTCATCGACCTCCGCCGCTTCCGCGACCTGAACGAGACGCATGGCCACGCCACCGGCGACCTCGTGCTCCACCTCATCGCCGCCCGGCTCTGCGGCGCGGTGCGGCGGGAGGATACGGTGGCGCGCCTGGCCGGGGACCGCTTCGCCATCGTGCAATCCGTGCTGCACGAACCCGCCGCGGCGGCGCGGCTTGCCGACCGCCTGGCCGATGCCATCGCCGAGCCCCTCCCACTCGCGGACAGCCTCACCCTCACCGTCACGGCCGATATCGGCCTCGCCATCGCGCCGCAGGACGGGGCGGAGGCGGAGACGCTGCTCGACCGCGCGGAAAAGGCGCTGGCCATCGCCCGGTCGGAGCCCGAGGCCACGATCCGCAGCTTCGAACCCGCGCTGGACGCGGAGGCGCGCCGCCAGCGGGAGCTGGAACGCGACCTGCGCGCCGCCATCGCCGATGGCGCGCTGACGCTGCACTACCAGCCCCAGTTCCGCCTGCGCGACCACGCGCTGGTGGGGTTCGAGGCGCTGCTGCGCTGGCACCACCCCGAGCGCGGCATGGTCCCGCCCTGCGACTTCATCCCGCTGGCGGAGCGCACGGGCCTCATCATCCCGCTCGGCGCCTGGGTGCTCCGCGCCGCCTGCGCCGAAGCCGCGCGCTGGCCCGCCCCGATGCGCGTCGCCGTCAACCTCTCCCCGGCGCAGTTCCGCCATGGTGGGATGGTCGCCACCATTGCCGATGCCCTGGCCGCCACAGGCCTGCCCGGGCACCTCCTGGAACTGGAAGTCACGGAAAGCCTGCTGCAGCAGGACCAGGCGGAGACCGAACGCCTGCTCCGCGCCATTCGCGGCCTCGGCGTCTCCATCGCCATGGATGATTTCGGCACGGGCTGGTCGAGCCTGGCGCATCTCTGGCGCTTCCCCTTCAGCAAGCTGAAGATCGACCGCGCCTTCATCCGCGACCTCGGCCACGATCCCCGCCTCTCCGCCATCGTCGCCACCATCGTGGGCCTCGGCCGCATCCTCGGCATGACCGTGGTGGCGGAGGGGGTGGAGACGGAGGACCAGGCCCGCCTGCTGGCGCAGGAAGGCTGCGACCAGGTCCAGGGCTGGCTCTATGGCCGCGCCGTCCCCGCCGAGGAGGCCCGTGCCCTGATCGCCGCGGAGCACCAGGACCAGCGCCGCCAGGTCGCCTGACGGTCACACGCCGCGCGGCACCGCCATGCTACGACGGTGGTGCCATGACCCTGCTGATCCGCCCCGTCGCCGAAACCCCGCACCTCCCGACCATCGCGGCCTGGCTGCATGCCCAATGGTGGGCGGCCGGCGGCTACAGCCTGGAGGCAACGGAGGCCTTCCTCCGCCGGGCCACCGGCCCCGCCGCCCCCTGCGCCCTGGTGGCGGAGCAGGATGGCATCCCCCTCGGCACCGCCACCTTCGACACCGATGACCTGCCGAGCCGCCCGGACCTCGCCCCCTGGCTCGCCTCCGTCCTCGTCACTCCCGAAGCGCGTCGCCAGGGCGTCGCGACCGCGCTGGTGCGGGCGGTGGAGGGCCTCGCCGCCGCGCAAGGCGTCCGCCGCCTCTGGCTCTTCACCCCGGACCAGGCGCCCTTCTACGCGGCGCGCGGCTGGGTGCGGTCGGGGGAGGAGCAATATCGAGGCTCCCCTGTCGTGCTGATGCACCGGGATCTGGGGTAGCGGCGCCCGATTCCAGCCCCGCCAGGAAGGCAGCCGCCTCCTGCTTCATCGCCGCCACCTTCTCCGGCGCCATTTTCATCAGTGTCCGGATCGGCATGGCCATGCGCGGATTGCGGCCGAACCGCTCGGCGTGGCGACTGACGAAATCCCAGTAGAGGAAGTTGAAGGGGCAGGCCCCCTTCCCTGTCGCCTTCTTCACGTCATAGGCGCAGCCGCGGCAATGGTCGGACATCCGGTTGATGTAGGCCCCACTCGCCGCATAGGGCTTGGAGGCCATGACACCCCCATCCGCATGCAGCGCCATGCCATGGGTGTTCGGCAGCTCCACCCATTCATAGGCATCGGCATAGACGACCATGTACCAGTCATTGACCTCGGCCGGGTCGATGCCGGCCAGCAGCGCGAAATTGCCCGTCACCATCAGCCGCTGGATGTGGTGGGCATAGGCCAGGTCCCTTGTCTGGGTGATGGCCGCCCGCAGGCAGGCCATCCGCGTCTCGCCCGACCAGTAGAACCAGGGCAGCTTGCGCGTGGCGCCCAGCGCGTTGGTGTCCCGATAGGCCGGCATGCGCAGCCAGTAGATGCCGCGGACATATTCGCGCCAGCCCAGGATCTGGCGGATGAAGCCCTCCACCGCATTCAGCGGCGCGTGGCCTTTTCGATACGCCGCCTCCGCCGCCCGGCAGGCCTCCATCGGATCCAGCAGCCCGCAATTCATCGCCGCCGCGACCAGCGCGTGGAACAGCGTCGGCTCGCCTTCCGCCATCGCGTCCTGGAAGTCGCCGAAGCGGGCCAGGCGGTGCGTGACGAAATCCGCCAGCGCCGCCTCGGCCTGCGCCGCCGTCACCGGCCAGGCGAAGGCCTCGAGCGTCCCGAAATGGTCGGGAAACTCCCGCTCCACCAGCGCCATCACCTGCTTCGTCACCGCATCCGGCGCGAAGCGGCGCGGCCGCGGCGGGCGAACCCCAGGGTCGAGCGGCTTGCGGTTCTCCGCATCGAAGTTCCAGGCGCCGCCGGTCGGCTCGTCCGGTCCCTCCATCAGCAGCCCGGTCTCCCGCCGCATCTCGCGGTAGAAGAACTCCATGCGCAGCTGCTTGCGGTCCCCCGCCCAGGCGCGGAAGCGATCGATCGGGCAGATGAACCGCCCATCCTCCCGGATCTCGACCGGCAGCCCGGTGGCGCGCTCCCACCCCCGCATATCCTCCAGCACCCGCCATTCCCCGGGCTGGGTGACGATGATCCGCGAAGCGCCGACCTTCGTCGCGATCCGCGCCACCTCGCCGGCCAGGGTCTGGCTGTTCGCCGCGTCATCCAGCGCCGAATAGGAAACCGTGATCCCTTCCTCGCGCAGTTCCGCCGCGAAGTGCCGCATGGCGGAGAGGACCAGCGCGATCTTCTGCTTGTGGTGCTTCACATAGGTGCATTCGGACCGCACCTCCGCCATCAGCAACACGTCGCGCGCAGGGTCCAACCCCTCCAGCGCCGACAGCCCGCGGGAGCATTGGTCCCCGAGCACCACGCGAAGGATCGTCACGCGCGTTCGTACCGCACGGCGCTGCCATCCTCGCCCGTGGTGGCGAAGCCCACCCAGCTGCCGGCGCCGTCATAGGCGATATCGGCGCCCTCGCCCCCCACCAGCACCACGCGCAACCCGCCGCCCGGCAGCGCGCTGCGCGTCAGCTGCGGCGCCACCACCATCCCCTGCCGGGGGTCGAAGAGCGGCCCATCCACCGCCAGCGTCGCGCGCCGCCACCAGGTCAACGGCGCCGCCGTCGCGGGCAGCCGGGCCTCCCCCGCCGTGCCGCGCAGCAGCAACTGCCCGCCTTCCGCCCGCGCCTCGCAGAAGCCCGCCGTGCCGTTGCGGTCCATGCGGGAGGTCAGCGCGACCAGGCGCTCCCCCCGCCAGCTCTCCACCGTCTCATGCCGGTAGCGATAGACGGTGATGCCGACCAGCGTGACGGCCACCTGCACCAGGCTCCGCGCTTCCAGCACCCCGCCTTCCAGATCGCGGAAGGTCACCTGATGCGTGCCGACGGCCGTGCCGTTGCGGATCAGCCGGAAGCCGATCGGCGCCGGCGCCGCGCGGGCCGGGATCGCGGCCAGAAGCGCCCCCGGCAGCAGCAGCGCCGCCCGCCGCCGCATCACCCGCGCCCCGCCAGCGCCGCGCGTCCGCCATCCACGCCGATCACCTGTCCGGTCATCCAGCCCGCGGCGTCGGACAGCAGGAAATCTGCCAGCGCCGCGCTGTCATCGCCCTCGCCGAGGCGCGGGATCGGGTGCTGCTTCGCGATCGCCTCCGCCATCTGCGGGCTCTTCGTCAGCGGCTCCGCCAGCGCGGTCCGCGTCAGGCTCGGCGCGATGCAGTTCACCCGTACCTTGGGGGCGAGGTCGGCGGCCAGCGACACGGTCAGCCCCTCCACCGCCGCCTTGGCCGCCCCGATCGCCACGTGATTCGCAAACCCCTTCCGCGCCGCGACGGAGGAGAACAGCACCACCGATCCGCAACCCGCCGCCAGCGCCCCCGCCGCCGCCTGCACGGCCAGCGCCGGCGCCGCCGCGTTCAGCCGGAAGGCCTCCAGCAGATCGGCCTCCGTCACCCGCGCCAGCGGCTTCAGCACGATGGAGCCGACGCAGAAGGCGAGCCCCGCCAGCGGCGACCCCGCCGCCGCGACCGCCGCCGCCACCTGGGCGCGGTCCGTCACATCCGCCACCGCATGGCCGGCGCCGAGTTCCGCCGCCAGCGCCGCCAGCCGCGCCTCCCCCCGGGCCACCAGGAAGGGCCTCGCCCCCCGCGCCGAGAGCCGCCGCGCCAGCGCCGCCCCGATCCCACCCGTCGCCCCGAAGACCAGCACCTGACCCGTCATGCACCCGATATCCGCTCTCGTTCGCGCTCAGATGGGCAGCACCCCGGCGAGGGAAAGGGTGGACGGGAGACAGCGGGCCCCCGCCATGGCAGGATGGCGCCATGCGCCAATTGCTGCTGCTGCGCCACGCGAAATCCTCCTGGGATGATCCGCGGCTTTCCGACCACGCCCGCCCGCTCAATGCGCGCGGCCGCCGCGCGGCGGTGGGCATGGGTGCGGCGATGCGCGACCTGGGCCTCTCGCCCGACATCGTCCTCGTCTCCTCCGCCCGCCGCACGCTGCAGACGCTGGAGGCCATCTCCCCGATCGAGGGCACGCCCCTGATCGAGCCGATGGACGATCTCTACCTCACCACCTGGACCTCGCTGCTGGACGTGCTGCGCGGCGTCAGGGAGACGGCACGGAGCGTCCTTCTCATCGGCCACAACCCGGGGCTGCATGACCTCGCCATGGCGCTGGCCGGCGCTGCCGCCATGGCCGGCGATGGCCCCCTGGTCCGCCGCCTGGCCGCCGGCTACCCCACCGGGACGCTCACCGAATTCGCGGTCGCCCTGCCCTGGCGGCAGCTGGAAGCAGGCGGCGCCCGCCTGCTGCGCGTGCTTTCCCCGGCCGACCTCCCCGGCGCCGAGCCCGCCGATGCCTCGGACCCCGCGGCCTGATCCGATGACGATGGCGTCGCCGATCACCTGGGAGGCGGCGCTCGACCCCGCCCTCGCCCCCCGCCTGCTCCGCCACCCCGCCCTCGCAGCCCGCCGCGCGGGCCCGACGCGCGCCGCCCCCCTGCTGCTGGAATGGCGCGACACGGCGGAGGGCCGCCTGGCCGATGACGGCCTGGCGCTGGAGGAACCACGCGGCGGCCCGCCCCGGCTCGTCCATGCCATCGCGCCCGCCACCGCCCTGATCCACCCGGCCAGCCCGGTCGAAGCAGGGCCCGGCGATCCACCCGCCAGCGCCGACCAGGTGCTCGCCGCGCTGCTCGGCCGCCGCGCCACCGTCGCCCTGGCCGAGGGCGTGGAAGCCACCTTGATCCGCGGCGCGCTCCGGCTCGGCGATGCCGAGAAGCCGGTCGCCCGCCTTCTCCTCGCGGGCCCGGCGGACGCCGTCATCGCCACCATGCGCGACCTTGCCGCCAGCATCCCCCTGCTGCCACCGCTGGCCAGCCTGGCCGAGGAAGCCCGCGCGCTCGGTGCCGGCACCGGGCTGCGCCCCCGCCGCCTCGGCGCGCCGCTGCTCGGGCCGGGCCTGTCCGTGGAGGATGCGCTCCGCCACGTCATCGGCCACCTCGCCTGCGTGCTCGCCTGGCACGCCCCCATCGCGGCGGCCGGCCAGCACCCCGCCGGCGTCCACCAGATGCGAGTCGCGCTGCGGCGCCTCCGCTCCGCGCTCCGTGCCTTCCGCCCGGCCGTGGATGGGCCGGCGCTGCGGGATGCCGACCGGCGGCTGAAGGCGCTGGCCACGCTGCTCGGCCCGGCACGGGACTGGGATGTCTTCCTGGGCGGGCTCGGCGCCGAACTCGCCGGCGCCCTGCCGGAGGATCCGCGCATCGCAGCCCTGCTCGAAGCGGCGCGCTTCCGCCGCGACGCCGCCTATGCGGCGCTGGCCCGGCACCTCGCCGGCGCCGAATTCCGCCACCTGCTCTGGGACCTCTGCGCCCTGGTCGAAGGCCGCCCTTGGCTGGTGGACCGGCCCGGCCCGGTGGAGGATTTCGCCGCCGGCCTGCTGGCGAAGCGCTGGCGGAAGCTCACCGCCGCCGGCGGGTCGATGGAGGACCTGCCGGACGCCGAATTCCATGCGCTGCGGCTCGACGGCAAGCGGATGCGCTACCTGGCTGAACTCTTCGCGCCCCTCTGGGGTCGCAAGCGCGGCCGGCGCTTCCTGGAACGGCTGGCCGCCGTGCAGGAACAGATGGGCCTCGCCAACGACGCCGCCGTGGCCCGCGCCCTGGTCGCGCCACTGTCAGACTCGCCCGGCGGAAACTGGGCGACCGGCGTCGCGGAAGGCTGGGTGCTGGCCCGGTCCCGCCGGGCGCGCAGCCGCGCCGCCAAGGCATGGGATGCCCTGCTGGGGGCCGATCCCTTCTGGAATCAAGGCTGAACTGCTGATTCTTCCTACAATTATTGAAGATAAATGAATGGGTTGCGCGCGCGTTGCCTCCTGGGCTACCCGTTGCTCCCACCTCATTTCACTCACGGCCCCGTGACCCGACATCGCCGCCTGTTCCGACCCGCCCCGACGCCGCGCCGCTGGCGGGCGCCGATCATGGCCATTGCCGGCGCGATCATCGTCGGCGCGCTCTCCGGCGTCGGCCTGCCGCCGGACCTGATGGGCTCCGCCCCCCGCGAACAGGACTGGTCGGCGCTGGCCGCCGAGGTCCGGGTCGTGGATGGCGACACGCTCCGCCTCGGCGACCGCACGCTCCGCCTCGCCGCCATCGATGCGCCGGAACGCGGCCAATCCTGCGCCGATGGCGCTGGCCTCGCCTTCGATTGCGGCGCGGCGGCGGCCGAGGCGCTCTCCCGCCTGGTCAATGGCCGCTCCGTCCTCTGCACCGTCAGCGGGCGGGACCGCTTCGGCCGGGGCCTCGGCACCTGCACCGCCGGCGGCGTCGATCTCAACTCCGGCCTCGTCTCCTCCGGCTGGGCACTCGCCTATGGCGACGATCCCGCCATGCTGGCGCGGGAAGCCCTGGCGCGCGCCAGCGGCCGCGGCCTCTGGGCCGGCAACTTCACCCGCCCCGAGGATTGGCGCCGCCGTAACTGAAGGCGTCTCCAGGGCGAAGGCGGCAACACCGGGGTAACGGCCGCGGGCGCAAGCTACGTCCGGAAGGGACTGCCCCCCCGGGCCGGCCCCGCAAGCTTGAACACCCCCCCACGTTGCCAACCGCTGCGGCACGCTCTTATCTTGCGCCGCACCATAACGGTGCCGAGAGCAAGCGGCCCGGCACCCACCCCGAGTGCGAGGAAGCATCATATGACCACAACCCCCAACGGGTCCGTCACCTTCACGCTCGAGGGCTCGAACCGCAGCACCAAGCTGCCGGTCCTCTCGGGCTCCATCGGCCCGGACGTGGTCGATATCCGCAAGCTCTACGCCGATCTCGGCGTCTTCACCTTCGACCCCGGCTATGGCGAGACGGCGAGCTGCGAGAGCAAGATCACCTACATCGATGGCGACGAGGGCGTCCTCCTCTACCGCGGCTACCCGATCGAGCAGCTGGCCGAGAGCTCCGACTTCATCGAGGTCTGCTACCTGCTGATGAACGGCGAACTGCCGAACGCCGCGCAGCTCGCGGAATTCCGCAAGGGCGTCACCTACCACACCATGGTGCATGAGCAGATCCGCCGCTTCTTCGACGGCTTCCGCCGCGATGCGCACCCGATGGCGGTGATGTGCGGCGTGGTCGGCGCGCTGGCGGCCTTCTACCACGACAACCTCGACATCAACGACCCGCGCCAGCGGGAGATCGCGGCCTTCCGCCTGATCGCCAAGGTGCCGACGATCGCCGCCATGGCCTACAAGTATGCGCTCGGCCAGCCCTTCGTGTATCCGCGCAACGACCTCAGCTACGCCGCCAACTTCCTCTACATGCTGAACTCGGTCCCGGCGGAGCCCTACACCGTCTCCCCCATCCTGGCGAAGGCGATGGACCGCATCCTGGTCCTGCATGCGGACCATGAGCAGAACGCCTCCACCTCCACCGTCCGCCTGGCCGGCTCCACCGGCGCGAACCCCTTCGCCTGCATCGCCGCCGGCATCGCCGCCCTCTGGGGCCCGGCGCATGGCGGCGCGAACGAGGCGGTGCTGAAGATGCTGGCCGAGATCGGCAGCGTGGAGAACATCCCGGCCTTCATCGAGAAGGTGAAGGACAAGAACTCCGGCGTGAAGCTCATGGGCTTCGGCCACCGGGTCTACAAGAACTTCGACCCCCGCGCGAAGATCATGCAGCAATCCTGCCACGAGGTGCTGGCCGAGCTCGGCATCAAGGACGAGCCGCTGCTCGACATGGCGATGGCGCTGGAGAAGGTGGCGCTGGAGGACGAGTACTTCGTCAGCCGCAAGCTCTACCCGAACGTCGACTTCTATTCCGGCATCATCCTGAAGGCGATGGGCATCCCGACCAGCATGTTCACGGTGATCTTCGCCGTGGCGCGCACCGTCGGCTGGGTGTCCCAGTGGAAGGAGATGGTGGAGGATCCGGCGCAGCGCATCGGCCGCCCGCGCCAGATCTACACGGGCCCGACGCAGCGCGACTACGTGCCGGTTTCCAGCCGCGGCTGATCCCGGCTACCCAGACCGCGCCCAACCCGCCCCGCCGGCCTCGCCGGCGGGGTTTTCCTTGTCCGCACCGCGCCCTCCCGGCCCCTCGGGCAGGGGCCGGTCCGTGCCTGCCTGGCGGCCATCGCACCGGCCCCGCCGCTCGCCACAGGGTTGCGCCAGGCGCCGGCCTGCCAAGCGTCGCGCCGCCATCGACCCACCGATTTGCAATTGCGGGCGCCCGCGCCTGCAATTGCGGCGACCCGCCAAGCAATTGAATCGCTGTGGAAAACTCGAAAGCCGCAATTGCGGGGACCCTGCGCGCCCGCCGGGAACTGGCCAGCTCAGCCACACCGCGCGGCCGCATCTGGACGGCATCTACAACCCTGGGCCGCAGTTTCTTAACGGATTCTGAAAAAACGCCTTGAAACCTCAGGAAGTTCCGGGAGTCTATCTATGCAGGGTTGATATCCAGAGGTAAAATTAAACCAACTGCGTGAGATGCTCAGGATCGGCTCCGGCAAGGTGCTGGACGAGCTGGTGCGGGCGCGTCTGCGGCTCTGGCCGCAGCAGCCGCCCGGCGTGACGGTAACGCCGAAGCAGCCAGGCACCTGGCTGCGGGGCCGGCCCGGGGAGCCTAGCCTGGTCGCCCAACCCTTCCTGAAACTGCCGGGCACCAACACCTATCGCACCATCCCGGACGGCCTGTGGCTGCATTTCAGCCCCGACCCCGCCGACCGCTACGCCGACATCCTGTGCATCGAGGCCTGCGGCTCCATCGCCAACCTCCAGGACAAGCGCGCCCGTTTCGCGCCCTCCACCACCTCGCTGCTCGTGGTCTGTCCGCTGCGCTGGCTGCTGGACCCGGTGGGGCCGGAGGATCGCACCCCGCGCTGGAAGCTGATCCGGCTGCTGCGGGAGGTGCCGACGGAACCGCTCGTGCTGCCGGTGCGCGACCTCCGCGTGCTCTACGGCCTGAAGTCGCGCCACTACCTCGGCTTCGCGCGGTCGCAGATGCCGCAGCCGCATGAGTATTTCTGCCCGATGGACGCCCTGACGGCGGAGGATGGCCATACGGCGCCGGAGATGCGGTCCCTGATCGGCCGCGCCAGCGCCACCGCCAACTTCATGACGCCACCCTGAGGCCTTCGCCGCCGCGCCGGGGGTCGGGGGACCCCCGGCGGGGTGGCCAGGCGATGGGGGTGCTGACACAGGAAGTTCACACTCCCCCCCTGCCCGACCGGCCATGACGCCGTTAGATGCGTGCGGCGAAATGAAGGGGGACATGACGGCATGGCATTCGGCAGGCGTCTATTCGGCTTCGCGGCAACCGCGCTGCTGGCCCGTCCGGCCCTGGCGCAAGGCGTCAGCGGCCCGCTGGTGCTCTACACCTCCCAGCTCGAACCCGACGCGGCCCAGACGGTGGAGGCCTTCCGCCGCCGCCACCCCGGCGTCACCGTGGAATGGATCCGCGCCGGCACCGGCCAGATCATGACGCGGCTGCGCGCCGAGATCGCCGCTGGCCAGCCCCGCCCCGACGTGCTGCTGCTGGCCGATGGCCTGACCTTCGAAAGCCTCCGTGCCGAGGGCCGTCTGCGCCCGAGCCCCGAGGTCGCCACCGCCGGCACGCCGCCCGACCAGGTCGATGCCGGTCGCGCCTATTTCGGCACCAAGCTCATCACCACGGGCATCATGCACCATGCCCGCGCGCCCTTCGCGCCGCGCAAGTGGGAGGATCTGCTTCAGCCCCGGGCCCGCAACCAGGTCGCCATGCCCTCCCCGGCCGTCTCCGGCGCCGCCGCCATCCATGTCACGGCGCTGGTGCAGAACCCGGCGCTGGGCTGGGATTACGTGGAGAAGCTGGTCCGCAACGGCGTCCAGGCCCGCGGCGGCAACGGCCCCGTCATGCAGGCGGTCGCGGGCGCGGAGCGCGCCTTCGGCATCGCCATCGACTACCTGCCGATCCGCGAACAGCGCAACGGCGCCCCGGTCCGCTTCGTCTTCCCGGAGGATGGCGTCTCCGCCATCACGGAGCCCGCGGCCATCCTCTCCACCACCCGCAACGCCCCGGCCGCCATCGCCTTCATCGATTTCCTGCTGAGCCGGGAGGGCCAGGAACTCGCCTCCCGCCAGGGCTTCCTGCCGATCGACCCGGAGGTCGCGCCCCCGCCCGGCTTCCCCGACCCGAAGTCGATCCGCATCATGCCCCTCGACGCCGCCCGCGCGGCGCGGGAGCAGGAGGACATCCTGCGCCGCTTCGCCCAACTGACCGGCGGCTGAGCCACCCCGCTTGACCAGGACCGAGGGCCCGGGCCGCGCCACGGCGGTGCTCGCGGTCGGCTGGCTGCTGCTGGTCGGCGCCGTGCCGCTGGCGCGGCTGCTGGCCGAAAGCCTGGCCGGCACCGCCCTGCCCGCCGCACTGTCCGATCCCGCCACCTGGCGCGCCGCCTCCTGGTCGCTGGTGCTGGCACTCGGCGCCGCGGCGCTGGCCACCGCGATCGGTGCCGCGCTGGCCTGGGCGCTGCTGCTGCGCGGCCTGCCCGCGCGCGGCGTGCTGATCTTCGGCGCGGTGCTGCCCGCGCTGGTGCCGGCGCAGGTCATGGCGCTGGGCTGGATCCAGGCCGGCGGCCCGGCCTCCCCCCTCCTCCTGGCGCTCGACCTCGCGCCGCCCATCGGCACGCCGAACCCGATCTACTCCGCGGCAGGCATGGTGGCGCTGCTCGCGGTCCAATCCGCCCCCCTGGTCTTCCTGGCCCTCGCCGCCCTGCTCCGCCGCGTGCCCGGGGAGGTGGTGCTGGCCGCGCGGGGCCTCGGCGCCACGCCGGACCAGGCGCTGCGCCGCGCCGTCTGGCCGCTGCTGGCCCCGGGCCTGCTGGCCGGCGCCGGCCTCGCCTATGTCGCCGCGCTCGGCAATTTCGGCGTCGGCGCGCTGATCGGCATCCCCGCCCGCATCCCCGTCCTGCCGGTGCTGATCTGGCAGCGGCTCTCCGCCGGCGGCACGGCGAGCCTGGCCCAGGCCGCGGCGCTGGCGCTGATCCTCGCCGCCATGGCCGCGCCCGCCCTGGTGCTGCAATCCCTCGCCGCGAAGCGCGCCCCCGCCGCCGGGCGCCTGGCCTTCGAGGCGCTTCCGCTTCGCCGCGCCACCCGCGCCGCCGCCCTGGGTGGCGTGCTGCTCTACCTCGCCATCGTGCTGCTGGTGCCGATGCTGGCGCTGGTCGCCGCCGCGCTTGTCCCCGCCATCGGCATGGAATTGTCGGGGGAGACGGCGACGCTCCGTCATTTCCTCGCCGCTCTCGCCCCCGGCGCGCAGACGGCGCGGTCCTTCGGCAATTCGCTGATGCTCTCGACCGGCGCGGCCCTGGTGCTGGCGCTGGCGGCGCTGCCCATCGCCATGGCGATGCGCGCCCGCGCCGTGCGCCTCGCCACCACCGCGACGGACCTGCCCTATGCGCTTCCCGGCGCCTGCACCAGCGTGGCCGCGATCCTGGTCGTGCTGTCCCTGCCCGGCGGCGGGGCGCTCTACGGCACGCTGGGTCTCATCGGCCTCGCCTACCTCACCCGCTTCCAGGCCCTGGCGCTGCGCCCGGTCGCCGCCGCCGCTGCGCGGCTCGATCCCACGCTGGACGAGGCCGCGCGCGGCATGGGCGCCGGCGCTCTCCGCCGCCTCTTCAGCGTCCACCTGCCGCCGCTGGCCCCGGCACTGGCGGCAGGGGCCATCCTGGTCTCCCTGACCGCGGTGAACGAGGTGACGGTCTCCTCGCTCCTCTACGGCCCGGGGACGCAGACGCTCGGCGTGCTCGTCTTCAACCTGCAGGAAAGCGGCCAGTCGCCGCTGGCCGCCGCCGTCTCCTGCCTCGCGCTGCTGCTGAGCGCGGCGTTGATGGCCATGGCGACGCTGGCGGCGAGGCGCCTGCCGGCAGGGACCCTGCCCTGGCGGCCGTGACGAGACGCTGGAAACCGCCGCGTCGTCCCGCTACCTCTTCGGCATGAGCGAGCCCCTGACCGTGCAGCTGCGCAGCGAGGCCCTGGTCGAATTCGTCCTCCGCCGGGCCGCCGCCCAGCATCGCACGCCCGACAGCGTGATCGAGGAGTTGGTCCGGCAGGAACAGGCCCTGGCCGAAGCCGAGGCACGCCCCATCACCCTGACCGTGGGGGAGCCCGCGGCTGGCGGCAGCTTGCTGCGCGACGATGGAGAGACGGAGGCCGAGTTCGCCAGCCGCCGCGCCTCCTTCGCCTGGTTGACGGGCCAGCGCTGACCCCGCCGCTCCAGCTCGGCGATTTCGTCTGGACCGCCTTTCCCGAGGCCGAGGCGCCGGTGCGCCCGGGCCCGCGCCACATCGGCTACACCCTGCATGTGGAGATGCGGGCGGATGGCCGCTTCGGCGCCATCCTGGCCTACACCACGACGAGCGGCCTCGACTTCCCGGGCCGAATGCCGGCAGGGGTGCTCGCCTTCACCGCCGCGGCCGCCGAAGCATTGGGGCAGCGCAAGCCGTTCCGGCTGGACCTCCGCCGCCTCGCCTGGCTGCCGGTCACGCCAGCCTGGTTCCAGGATCTCGCCACGCCGACGCGTGGCGTCACGGGCCGCGCCCCGCGCGACCTGCGGCGCGACATCCAGGCCGCCTTCGACGCCATGGCAAGGCGGCAGCCCGAACTCCTGACCCGCCTCGGTCCGCTCTGGGGCGCGGACTGACAGCCCTACCTCACCAGGCTCCAGAACATCCTGAGCACCGTGATCCCCAGGAACACCGCGAAGCACCGCTTCAGCAGCAGCGGCGGGATGGAATGCGCCAGGTGCACGCCCCAGGGGGCCGCGATCAGGCTCGCCGGCACGATCAGCGCGAAGCCGATCAGGTTGACGTAGCCCAGGCTCAGCGGCGGCAGCAGCGTGTTGCCCCAGCCCCCATAGATGAAGCCCATCGTGGCGGGGATGGAGATGATGACGCCGAAGGCACTCGCGGTGGCCACCGCGCTGCGGATCGGCGCGCCGAACATGGACAGGATCGGCACCCCCACCGTGCCGCCGCCGATGCCCATCATCGCGCTGATGCCGCCGATGAAGGTGCCGAGCGCGTGGCGCTGGCCGCCTGTCGGGAAGCTCTCCCGCAGCTTCCAGTCCACGCCGGTGAAGCCCATGTTCACCGCGACCAGCAGCGCGATCACGGCGAAGACCGCGGTATGCGCGCTGCCCTTCACCACGATGCCGAGCAGCGTGCCGATCAGCACGCCGAAGGCGATGGAGGGCACGAGCGAGCGCAGCAGCGCCACATCCATCGTGCCCTTGGCGAAGTGCTTCCGCGCGGACTGGATGGAGGTCGGGATGATGGTCGCGAGCGAGGTGCCCACCGCCAGCTTCATCTGCACCGCCTCGGGAATCCCGAACAGGGGAAAGATGCTGAACAGCACGGGGACGATGACGATGCCGCCCCCCACGCCCAGAAGCCCCGCGAGCAGGCCGGAGAAGAGCCCGGTCGCCGCCATCGCCGCGGCCAGGCCGGCCAGCCACAGCGGATCGTACATATGTTCCAAGGAAGCCACTCTCTGATGGAATAAGGGCGGTCGCTCTTGCGCCGCGCGGGGTACTCTTGCGCGCCGCACGCCGTGGTGCAGCAATGACCGTGCCATACAGCCCGCATCCCGCGTCGTCACCCCCAGGACCCTCCCCGTGCCGATCATCGCTGACCCGTGGTTCTGGGTGCTTGCCATCCCCGCCGTGCTGCTGACCGGCATCACCAAGGCGGGCTTTGCCTCCGGCGCGGGCAATTCCATGGTGCCCCTGATGTCGCTGGTGATCCCGGCGCCGCAGGCGGCCGGCATCGCCCTGCCGCTGCTCTGCGCCATGGACATCGCCTCGCTGAAGGCCTGGTGGGGCAAGTGGTCCCGGGAACAGCTCTGGATCATCATGCCGGGCGGTCTGCTCGGCGTGCTGGTCGGCGCGGCCATCTTCGGCTTCCTGCCGGATGCCGCGGTGAAGCTGATGGTGGGCGCCATCGCCCTCATCTTCCTGGCGCGCAGCCTGTGGCAGGGCCGCCCCGGCCGCGTGCCGCCGCCGCCCGCCACCAGCCACCGGGGCAAGGGCGCCTTCTGGGGGATGATGTCGGGCCTGACCAGCACCATCGCCCATGCCGGCGGCCCGCCGCTGGCCGTCTATCTCTACCCGCTGAGGCTGGAGCGTGCGGCCCTCGCTGCCACCACGGTCGTTTTCTTCGGCGTGGTGAACTACGTGAAGCTCGTCCCCTATTTCCTGCTCGGCCAGCTCTCCGTGACCAATGTCCTCACCAGCCTCGTGCTGCTGCCGCTGGTGCCGATCGGCGTCCGCATGGGCATCTGGCTGCAGGGGCGGATGAGCGACCTGGTCTTCTATCGCATCGTCTATGTCATGCTCGCGATCAGCGGCACCAAGCTTGTCCATGATGGCCTGAAGGGACTGATCTGATGCTCGGCGTCCTCGGCGGCATGGGCCCGCTGGCTTCCGCACAGTTCATGCTGCGCCTCACGCTGCTGACGCCCGCGACGCGGGACCAGGACCACATCCCCGCCGTCCTCTGGTCCGACCCCCGCGTGCCGGACCGCACGGCGGCCCGGATCGCCGGCGGCGAGGACCCGCTGCCCGCCCTGCTGCGCGGCATCCGGGGGCTGGAAGCCGCCGGCGCCACCGCCATCGCCATCCCCTGCAACACGGCGCATGGCTGGTTCGAAGGCATGCAGGAAGCCACCCGCCTCCCCATCCTCCACATCGTCGATGCGGCGGAGGCCGAGCTGCTGCGCCAGGGCGTGACGCCCGGCCCGATCGGCCTGATGGGTACCGCCGGCACGCTGGCCATGCGGCTCTACCAGGAACGCCTGGATGCGCGGGGCTGGACCTGCCTGACCCCCTCGCCCGAGGAAATGGACCGCCTCGTCACCCCCGGCATCACCGAGGTGAAGGCCAACAACGTCGCCGCCGCCTATGCCCCGCTGGCGGAGGCCGCGCGGCTGCTGGTCGGGCGCGGCGCCCGCGCCGTGGTGCTGGGCTGCACGGAGATCCCACTCGGCATCGCCGCCGGCCCCGCGCTCCCCTTCCCCGTCTGCGACACCATCGATGGCCTGGCCCGCGCCGCCATCCGCCACTGCCACCGCCCGGCCTGATCCCGCTTCGGCATCGCCCCGAGCCCCATTATCCGGATTGCCGGCGCCGGCTGGCGGCCCGCATCGTCGGGGCCGGAGACCAAGCCCATGCCCCGCGCCGCCCGCCTGCTCGCCTGCCTCGCGCTTCTCGCCGCGCCCACCGCGGCGCAGGAAATCCGGATCGGCGTGGAGCTCTTCCCCAACAGCCTCGACCCCCACTGGCACAATTTCGGCGGCAACAAGGGCTTCGCCGCGCATCTCTACGAACCGCTCGTGGCGCTCGATGCGCAGCAGCGCCCGGCCGCGGCCCTGGCCACGGCCCGGACGGCGACGGACCCGACCACCTGGCGCCTCGACCTCCGCCCCGGCGTCACCTTCCATGACGGCGCGCCCCTCACCGCCGCCGATGTCGCCCACACGCTGACGCGCGCCGCGAACGTTCCCGGCAGCCCCTCCTCCTTCGCCGTCTATCTCCGCCAGATCACGGCTGTGGAGACGCCCGATGCCGCGACGGTCATCCTCCGCACCGCCGCGCCCTTCCCGCTGATGCCCGTCTATCTCAGCCAGGTGCCGATCATCCGAGCGACGGGCGCCAGCACTGCCGATTTCGATTCCGGCCGCGCCGCCATCGGCACCGGCCCCTTCCGCCTCACGGGCTTCGCGCGCGGCGACCAGGTCGCGATGGCCCGCAACGACGCCTGGTGGGGCCCCGCCACGCCCTGGGCCCGCGCCACCATCCGCAACATGGCCCAGCCCGCCACCCGGGTCGCGGCGCTGCTGGCCGGCGACCTCGATGCCATCGATGCCGCGCCGCCGCAGGACCTGCCGCGCCTCTCCGCCGATCCGCGGCTCCGCGTCTCCACCCTCGTCGCCCCCGCCGTCGCCGGCTTCCACCTGGACATGACGGAGCGCGCGCCCCCCGGCATCGCCGCCGCCGATGGCACCCCCCTGGCCCGCAACCCCCTGCTGGACCACCGGGTGAGGGAGGCCCTCTCCCTCGCCATCCAGCGCGACGCCATCGTGGACCGGGTCATGGGCGGCCAGGCGCGACTCGCCGGCCAGTTCATGCCGCCCGGCGCCTATGGTCACGCCCCCGGCCTGGCGCCCCCGCCCTACGACCCCGCCCGCGCCCGCGCGCTGCTGGCGGAAGCCGGCTACCCCCAGGGATTCCGCCTGACCCTCCACTGCCAGAACAACCGCTTCGTGAATGACGAGCAGATCTGCCAGGCCGTCGCCCAGATGCTGACCCGCGCGGGCCTGCGCACCACGGTGGAGGCGATGCCCCACGTCATGCATGTCGCCCGCAGCCGCAACCGGGAGTTCAGCCTCTGGACCGGCCTCTGGAACGTCGAGACCGGGGAGCCGACCTCCCCCCTCGTAACCCTGCTGGGCACGGTGGACGAGGCCCGCGGACGCGGCCAGTTCAATCGCGGCCGCTACAGCAACCCGGCCTTCGATTCGCTGCTCGACCAGGCGCTGGCGGAGCTGGATGATGCGGCGCGGGAGCGCCTGCTGGTCCAGGCGACGGAGATCGCCTTCCGCGACGTCGCCCTCATCCCCCTGCACCACCAGATGCATCTCTGGGCCCACCGCGCCGGCCGCCGCCACGCGCCGCGCCTCGATGGCTATACCCGCGCGATGGATTTCGTCCCGGAATGATCGAAACAGCCCGCGCCGTATTGCGATGCGGTCACTTGAACCGACGACCGGCCTCGTCGTATAAACGGCCATGCAGATGAGAATTATTCTCAACTGAGTCGCAACTCCCCCGAGTTGCAGCTCTGGCCTGCACCGCCTCAGCCTGCGCCTGACCAGACATTGCCGACGGGAGTTTCCATGGGCCGCGAATTCAGTCACATCGCCCGCCGCTGCGAACGCGCCGTCGTGACCGCGTATCGCGAACTGCGCGACGGCGGTGAGGCCGATATCCAGGCCTTCACCGCCTGCACCACCCTCTACCGCATCCACCACCCGGAGGCGTCGATGCAGGAAGCGCGGCGACTCGTCTCCGAATGGATCGACCACCATATCGTCCGCGCGGCCCAGACGCCGACCGACGGCTGCGCCTGCGACTGATCAGCTGACCGGCGGGGTCCTATCCCCCCGCCAGCGTCGCCGCCACCGTCCGCTCGGCGAGTGACGCGAGGCCCGAGGCCGCCGCCCCCGCCTCCACCGCCCGCCCCTCGCGGGATGCCTGCTCCACCGCTGCCAGCAGGTCGGCCAGCGGCCGCGCGCCGGCCATGCGCGCCGCACCCTTCAGGCGGTGCGCCGCCGCTGCCGCCCCAGGCAGGTCGCCGGCCGCCAACGCGGCCGCCACCGCCTCCCCATCCCGCTTCACCCCCTCCCGGAAGGTGTTGAGTAGCCCGGCGAGGCGCGCGGGATCGCTGCCGAACAGGCTGCGCAGCGCCTCCGGGTCGAACAGCATCGGCCCCGGCTCGGCCACCGCCGTCTCCACCCGCCCCGGGGATTGCGGCATGAATCGTCCCAGCACCCGCGCCAGCTGGTCCAGCGCCAGCGGCTTCGGCAGGAAGGCATCCATCCCCGCGGCGTAGCAGCGCTCATCCTCGCCGCGCATCGCATTCGCCGTCACCGCCACCAGCGCCGTGCGGGCACTGCCCGGCGCCAGCTGCTCCTCCCGCCGGATCGCGCGCGCAAGGTCGAGCCCGTCCATCACCGGCATGTGCAGGTCGACCAGCGCCACGCGGTGGCGTGCCTGGCGCCACAGCGCCAGCGCCTGCGCGCCATCCTCCGCCATGTCCGCCTGGCAGCCCAGCAGTTCCAGCTGCCGCGCAAGCACCTCCCGGTTCACCGGATGGTCATCCACCACCAGCAGCCGTGGCGCGGCCTCGCCCTCCATCGGCGGCAGCGCCGGCGCGGCCAGCGCGGGCGGCGCCTCCATCGGCTCCGCCGGCATCAGCCGCAGCGTCACGGTGAAGCGGCTGCCCCGCCCCGCCGTGCTCTCCACCACCACGTCGCCACCCATCAGCCTCGCCAGCCGCCGCACGATGGACAGCCCGAGTCCCGTGCCGCCGAAGCGCCGCGTCGTCGAGGAATCGGCCTGCGCGAAGGGCTGGAAGAGCCGCCCCAGCTGCTCCGCCGTCATGCCGACGCCGCTATCCTCCACCATCAGCGTCACGACGATGGCGACGCCCTCCGCCATCGCTTCCGGCCGCGCGGAGCAGCGCAGCCGCACGAAGCCGACATCGGTGAACTTGATGGCATTGCCGACCAGGTTGAACAGGATCTGCCGCACCCTGACCGGATCGCCCGCCACCAGGTCCGGCGCCTGCGGCGTGACGGGGCCCAATGGATCCGCGAAGAGCAGCAGCCCCTTCCGCTTGGCCTCCACCGCCAGCGTATCCACCGCCCCTTCGACCAGGCCGCGGAGCGAGAAGGGCAGCGCCTCCAGCTCCATCCGCCCCGCCTCGATCTTCGAGAAGTCGAGCAGGTCGTCGATGATGCGCAGCAGCGATCCCGCGCTCTCCCGCATCACCGCCACGCAGCGCGTCAGCGCCGGGCCGGGCGGCGTGCGTTCCAGCACCTCGATCATGCCGAGCACGCCGTTCATCGGCGTGCGGATCTCGTGGCTCATCGCCGCGAGGAAGGCGGATTTCGCGCGGTTCGCCGCCTCCGCCGCATCGCGCGCCGCGGCCAGCGCGCCTTCCTGGCGCTTGCGGTCGGTGATGTCGGTGTAGGTGCGGACCATGGATCCGTCCTCCATCCGCCGCGCATGCACCTCCAGCACCGTGCCGTCATGGCGCGCGCGCTCGTAGCGCTTCTCCTCCATGGGTTCGTCGGCCAGCGCGCGCCGCGCCTGCTCCGCCCCTTCCGCGCTGCTGTCGTAGTCGCCCCGCGCGCGCTGGTAGGCCACCATCTCCGCGAAGCGCACGCCCGGCCGCGCCAGCGCATCGGGCAGCGCCAGCAATTCGGCGGCGCGGCGGTTGATGACGCTGACATGCCCATCGGGCCCCACCAGCAGCAGCCCCTGGCCCATCGCCTCGATCGTCGCGGTCAGCGCGGCATAGGTCCCGCGCGCGGCGTCCCGCGCCTCCGCCAGCGCCGCTTCCTGGCCCTTCCGTTCCGTGATGTCCGTGAAGGTCCGGACCGTGCGGCCGTCAGGCAACGTCACGGAATGCACCTCCAGCGCCGACCCGTCGGCCATGCGCCGTTCGTAGTGCCCCTCATGCACCGCGGCACCCGCCAGCACCTCCCGCGCCCGCTCCGCCGCCGCCGGGTCGCGGTCGTATTCGCCCGTCTCCAGCTGCCAGGCGGCGATCTCCTCCAACCGCGTCCCTTCCCGCGCGAGGAAGGGCGGCAGGCGCAGCAGCTCGATGGCCCGGCCGTTGATCACCTGCACCCGCCGATCGGGCGAGAACATGATCAGCCCCTGGCTCATATGCTGGATGGTGACCGCCAGGCTGCTTTCCGCCGCCTGAGCCACGTCCCGCGCCTGGCGCAGCTCATCCTCCCGCGCGCGCAGGCGGGTGATGTTGCGATAGGCCGACAGCACGCTGCCATCCGCCAGGCGCTGCCGCGTGATCTCCATCCAGTATCCGGCAGGCGAAAGCCTGACATCCGGCTCCCCCCCCGCGCCCAGGATGCCGGCGGCCCGCGCCTCCACCGCCGCCTCCATCGCGGCCCCTTCCGCCGGCGGCGGCCCGTAGTCGCCGCGGCGCAGCATCAGCCGCAGGATGTCCCGCCCCTCCGCCCCCGGCCGGGCCAGCGCCGCGGGGATGCCGTAGTAATGCGCCAGCTGCCGGTTCATCAGCCGCACGCGGAAATCGGGCGACCACAGCACCAGCCCGTCCTGCATGCTGTCGAGCACCAGCTCATGCGTCGCCCGCGCCGCCTGCAGCTCCTCCTCCCGCGCCTTCAGCGCGGAGATGTCGCGGTAGATGACCAGCACGCCGCCATCGGGCGTCGCGACGGAGGACGCCTCGATCCATTCTCCCTGCTTGCCGCGCACCTGCACCGGCCCGCTGCCGGGATGTCGTGCGAGCGACAGCCGCGCCTCCACCGCCGCCTCGAAGGCCGCCGCGTCCTCCGGCACCGGCCCGTGGTCGCCGCGCCGCATCCGGTAGCGCATCGCCTCCACCGCGGAGGCGCCCGGCCGCCCGATCGCCTCCGGCAGCGCGAAGAAATCGATCGCGGCGCGGTTGCCCAGCAGGAAGTTGAGGTTGCGATCCATCAGCACGACGCCATCGGTCATGCTGTCCAGGATCAGCCGGTGCATGGCCCGCGCCCCGGCCAGCTCCTCCTCCCGCTGCTTCAGCGCGGTGACGTCGCGATACATCAGCACGGCGCCGCCGCCCGAGACGGGGATGGTCTTCACCTCCAGCCACATGCCCGATGGCGTGCGACGGATGTAGGAGACACCGCCCGGCCGGTTCAGCAGCGCCGCGCGCTGCGTCACGCGCGCCTCCAGCTCCGCCTTGTCGCGCGGCGGCGGGCCGAACTCGCCCCGCTCATCCTGGTAGCGCATCACGTCCAGCACGCTGACGCCCTTGTAGGCCATGTGCAGCGGGAACTCGCCGACGCGGATGGTCTCCCGGTTGAAGAACTGCACCTTCATCTCGGCATCCCACATGACGACGCCGTCGGTCATGTGGTCGAACACCGTCTCCAGCGTGGATCGCGCGGCGGAAAGCGCTTCCTCCTGCCGCTTGAGGTCGGTGATGTCGGCGGCCGTCAGCACCAGGCCGCGCGACATCCGGCGGAGGTGCAGCTGGAACCAGGCGCCGCAGGCCGTGCGCCAGACGGTGGCGCGCTCCGCCTCGCCCGCCGCCGGCAGCCAGCTATCCGGGTCCTCCGGCCGCGCGAATCCGGGATTGGCCGCGGCGCCGCCCCGCCCGATCGCCGCCAGCAGATCCCGCAGCCCATCCCCCACCACCGGCGGCGGCGCCTCCGGCGGCAGCAGCCGGCTGAATTCCGGGTTGAAGGAGACAAGCCGCCCATCGGCGGCAAACAGGGCGAAGGGCCCGGCGAGATGCGCCAGCGCCTCCGCCTGCAGGCTGGCGACCTCGTCCGGCGGCGATCCGCCGGCGGGCCGGTCGTGTTCGGGCATGCCACCATCATGCCGCTTTCCGCCGCTTATTGTGTTTCGCCGCATGCAACGGTTTGTTTCATCGGTTTCGCCGCGCCCCCGCCCGAGTCGACGACAGCACGATCTGTCCGAATGGACAGATCCCCTGCTGTAGAAGATATTGTTTCTAAAGCACGAAATGGGTTCACATCGATGGAGCGTGAATCGATGGTGCTTCAGGCGGCCACACAGTGACAGGAGAGCCAGGCATGGCCGGAGGCACGACCAACCTGCTGGTGGTGGAAGACGATCCGTTCCAGCGGGAAACGGTCTGCGCCTATCTGTCCAACCAGGGATTCGCGGTCGATGGCGTGGCGGATGGCCCCGCCTTCCGCGCCGCCATCGCGGCATCGATGCCCGACGCCGTCCTGATGGATGTGGGCCTGCCGGGCGGCGAGGATGGCTTCGCCCTGGCACGCTGGCTGCGGGCGCTCTCGCCCAGCGTCGGCATCATCATGCTGACCGCGGCGGGCGACCTGGTGGATCGCGTGGTCGGCCTGGAATCCGGCGCCGACGACTACGTCACCAAGCCCTTCGAGCCGCGGGAGCTGCTGGCCCGCATCCGCGCCGTGATGCGCCGCGCCCATGCCGAGGCCGCCGCGGCGCCCCAGAAGCCCGAGAACCTGGCCCCCGGCCGGGTCCGCATGGGCGGCGCCGTGCTGGACCTCAAGCGCGGCCTGCTGCTGACTGCCGATGGGCGGGAGGACACGCTGACCGAGGGCGAGTTCACCCTGCTGAAGCTCTTCGTGGACAACCCGAACCGCGCGCTGCACCGCGACTGGCTGCTGGAACGCACGAGTGGCGAGGAGGAGCCCGAGGCCTTCGACCGCGCCATCGACCTTCGCATCATGCGGCTGCGTCGCAAGGTGGAACGCAACCCCGCCCGCCCCATGGCCATCCGCACCGTCCGCGGCGTCGGCTACCTCTTCGATCCCGAGGCGGGGTGAGGCCTCTCCCGCCCCCGCGCTTGCGGGGGAGGGTCGGGGTGGGGGTCGCGCGGGCGCTGACGAAGGGGGAATGCGCCAGGCCGCTCCGCCCCATGGCCACACAAGCTGGCCGGTGCTTCAACGCCCCCATGCGCGCCTCCTTCTCCGCCCAGGCTCTCTTCGCCGGGCTCCTCGCCGCCTTCGTGGGCTTCGCCTCCTCCTTCGCCGTGGTGCTCCAGGGCCTCAGCGCGGTCGGCGCCAGCCCGGCCCAGGCGGCCTCCGGCCTGACGGCGCTCGCCATCGCCATGGGGCTCTGCGGCATCGTGCTCAGCCTGTGGCGGCGCATGCCCATCACCGTCGCCTGGTCCACGCCCGGCGCCGCGCTGCTGGCGGGCTCCGCGGTGCCGGAGGGCGGCTTCCCCGCGGCCGTGGGCGCCTTCATCGCGGCCGCGCTGCTGGTGCTGGTGGCGGGGCTCTGGAAGCCGCTCGGCCGCGCCGTGGCGCGCATCCCCGCCCCCATCGCGAACGCCATGCTGGCCGGCGTGCTCTTCGGCCTCTGCCTCGCCCCCGTCCGCGCGGTGGAGCAGATGCCAACCCTCGCCTTGCCGGTCATCCTCACCTGGCTGGTGGTCGGGCGCCTCAACCGCCTGCTGGCCGTGCCGGCGGCCGTGGTGGTCACGGTCGGGTTGCTGTGGTGGCAGGCACCGCCGATGGGCGACCTGTCCTTCAGCCCCGTCGCCGTGCTGGTCGTGCCGGCCTTCGATGCCACCGCCATGGTCGGCATCGCCCTGCCGCTGTTCCTGGTGGCGATGGCGTCGCAGAACATTCCGGGCATGGCGGTGCTGAACGTGAACGGCTACCGCCCGGACCCGGGGCCGCTTTTCACGACGACGGGCCTGTTCAGCCTGGCCGCCGCGCCACTCGGCGGGCATGGCGTGAACCTCGCTGCCATCACCGCGGCGCTCTGCGCGGGCGACACCGCCCATCCCGATCGCAGCCGCCGCTGGTGGGCCGCCGTCATCGCCGGGATCGGCTACTGCCTCTTCGGCCTCGCCGCCGGCGCGGCGGCCGCCTTCATCGCCGCCGCGCCGCCGATCCTGATCCAGGCGGTCGCCGGCCTCGCGCTGCTGGGCAGCTTCGGCGCCGCCATCGTCGCGGGGCTGTCGGACGTGGCGGACCGTGAGGCCGCGGTCGTCACCTTCCTCGTCACCGCCTCCGGCCTCACCGTGCTGGGCATCGGCGGCGCCTTCTGGGGCCTGCTGGCCGGCGGCGCCGTCATGGCCTTCGCGCGCTGGAAGCGTTAGCGCGCGTTCAGCTTGCGGTGCGCCAGCAGATGCGCCACTGCCGTCAGCACCAGCGTGGACGCCATCAGCACGAAGGCGATGGCGCCGCCAAAGGGCCAGTTGTTCTGCTCGATGAACTGGCCATAGACCAGCGGCCCCATCATCTGGAAGCGCGGCCCGCCGATCAGCACCGGCGTCGCATAGGCGTTCATGCCGAGGATGAAGGTCAGCATGCAGCCCGCCACCACGCCCGGCATGGCGAGCGGCAGCAGCACGCGCCAGAACATGCGCGCGGGCGGGGCGCCGAGGTTGAAGGCCGCCTCCTCCACCGATCGGTCGATGCCCTCGATCACGCTCTGCAGGCTCAGCACCATGAAGGGCAGGTTCACCGCGGTGATGCCGATGATGACGGCGGGCTCGGTGTACATGATGTCGATGGGCCCGCTGGTGAGGCCGATCCCCATCAGCGACGCATTCACCACGCCCTTCGCGCCGAAGGCCACCATCCAGCCAGCCGCGCGCACGGCATTGCCGACGAAGAGCGGCAGCACGACGGCGATCAGCAGCAGGTTCTTGTATCGACTCTGCGTCCGCGCCAGCACATAGGCCAGCGGGAAGCCGAGCACGAGGCAGATCAGCATCACCACGAAGGCGATGCGCACGGTGCGCCACAGGATGTTCAGGTAGAAGGCGTCGGTGAAGAAGCGAACGTAGTTGTCGATGGTCAGCGCATCGACCATGAACTGCCCGGGCACGAAGGCATTCAGGCTGTAGCGGAACAGCAGGCAGAGCGGCACCAACAGCGCCACCACGACGAAGATCGTGGCCGGCGCCACCAGCCCCGCCGCATTCCAGGGAATGCGGCGGGTGTCGGAGACGGTCAGGCTCAAGCCTTGAACACCCGGTCCCACCAATCCTTCATCGCGTTGTTCTCGCGCGCCAGATAGGCGTAGTCGAGGTCCACGAGCCGCCGCTGCTCCTCGGCCGTGAAGCCGATGCGGGCGGAGAGGTCCGGCGCCACCACGGCATTCGTCACCGTCGGGTTGAAGCCCATGTCGACGGCGAAGGCCTCCTGCGCGGACTTCTCCAGCATCGCGTCCATATAGGCATAGGCGCCGGCCTTGTTCGGCGCATTCTTCGCGATGGAGAAGCCGGAGACATACATCGGCACGCCTTCCACGGGTGCGACCATCTGCACCGGGATATTGGCGTTCTGCCACTGCACGCCGCGCGCCTTCCACATCATGCCGAGCGCGATCTCCTCCGACTGCATCGCCGCCGCGAAGGCCTCGTTGGTGGGATAGAGACGCGCGCCGGCGCGCTTCGCCGCCAGCAGCAATTCCTTGCCCGGCTCGATGTTGGAGACGGTGCCGCCGGCCGCCAGCGCCGCCGCCACCATCACGAACTGGTACTGGATGTCGATGAAGCCGATCTTGTTGCCGTGGCGCGGATCGATCGCTTCGCGGAAGCCGGTTGGCGCGGCTACCAGCTTCGGGTTGTAGAGCACGACCTTGCCCGAATAGATGTGGCCGATGCCGTATTTGTAGCGCATCGCGGGGATGATGTTGGCGGCGTTGCGGAGGCGGGAGTAGTCGATCTCCTCCGCCACGCCGGCCTCGCCCATCTCATGCATGTTGGCCGCCGAGAAGCCCTGGATGTCCGCCGTGCCGCGCGGCAGGCGGCGTTCCGCCACCATCTTGGCGCGCCGCGGCGCGTCGCTGGCCTGGTCCTGCACCACCTCCCAGCCCTGCGGCTTCAGGATCGGCTCCTCGATATTCTTGGTCAGCAGCCGGGCATAGTCGCCGCCCCAGGTGCCGACCACGACGCGCCCGCGCCCCTGCGCCCGCGCGCTTCCCGCGCCCAGCGCCACCGCGCCCGCCCCCAGCAGCGCCTGGCGCCGCGTCACCGAAAACCTGCTCATGCTCGCCTCTCCTTGTTGAAGCCCGCGGATCTTCACGCCGCGTCAGGGAACACCATGCCGGCCGCGCGCGGCCAGCCGATGGGAATGGTCTCGCCCAGCGCCGGCGGGCGCATGCCCGCACGATTGGGCACATGCACCACCAGCTTCTCGCCCTCCGCGATGCGGCAATGCAGTTCGATCAGCGGGCCGAGATAGGAGACGAACTCCACCACGCCCGACAGGCGGTTCTCCTCACCCTCCGGCGGCGCCAGGTGCACCGCCTCCGGCCGGATCGCGAGCACCGCGGGGCCTGGCGCGGCCTCCGGCACGGCCAGATCGACGCCGCCCGCCGTCACGAAACGCCCCTGCCCCGCCATGCGCCCGGGCAGGAAGGTGCTGCGCCCGACGAAGCCTGCGACGAAGCGATCCGCCGGCCGTTCGTAGAGGTCCTGCTGGCTGCCCACCTGGCGGATCGCGCCTTCCGCCATCACCACGAGGCGGTCGGCCACCGTCAGCGCCTCCTCCTGGTCATGCGTCACCATGATCGTGGTCAGGCCGAGCTGGCGCTGGAGCTGGCGGATCTCGACCCGCACCTCCTCCCGCAGCTTGGCGTCGAGGTTCGACAGCGGCTCATCCAGCAGCAGCACGTCGGGATGGATGGCGAGTGCGCGCGCCAGCGCCGCGCGCTGCTGCTGCCCGCCCGACATCTGCCGCGGCAGGCGCGCGGCATAGGCCTCCATCCGCACCATGCGCAGCGCCTCCATGGCCCGCGCCTCGCGCTCGGCCTTCGGCACCTTCCGCATCTCGAGCCCGAAGGCCACGTTCTCCGCCACCGTCATGTGCGGGAACAGCGCGTAGTTCTGGAACACCATGCCGGTGTTGCGCAGCCAGGGCGGGCTGCCCGTGATGTCCCGCCCGCCGAGGCGGATCACCCCCGCGCTCGGCTCCACGAAGCCCGCGACCATGCGAAGCGTCGTCGTCTTGCCGCAGCCCGAGGGCCCCAGCAGCACGAGGAACTCCCCATCCGCGACGTCGAGCGTCACGTCCCGCACCGTGGTCAGCGCGCCGTAGCGCTTGGTGAGGTTCGCGATCTCGAGCCTGGCCATGCGCTACACCACCTGGGAGAGTTTGACGAAGCGGTCGGTGACCAGCATGGCCGCGCCGATGACCACGATCTGCACCAGCGACACCGCCGCCACCACGGGATCGATCTTCCAGGCGAGATACTGGAGGATCGCGATCGGCAGGGTCGTCTGCCCCGGCGCCACCAGGAACATCGATGCCTCCAGATTGCCGAAGGAGGTGACGAAGCCGAACAGCGCGCCCGCCACGACTCCGGGCCGGATCGCGGGCAGGGTCACGCGGCGAAAGGCAATCCAGGGCGTGGCGCCGAGGCTCAGCGCCGCCTCCCCGATGGAGGGGTTCAAGGTGGAGAGGCTCGCCGTCACCAGCCGCACGCACCAGGGAATCACGATCAGCGCATGCGCCGCGACGAGGCCCGCCATGGATCCCAGCAGCGGCCACTCCGTCGCGATCTCCACCTCCATCTCGCCGACATAGAAGGCGGCGCCGAGCACGACGCCGGGCACCACCAGCGGCAGCATCAGCAGCGTGTTGAGGATGGGCTTCAGCGGCAGGCCGCTTCGCACCAGCGCCAGGCTCGCCGGCACCGCGAGCGCGAGCCCGATCGCGGTCGCCATGACGCTGACCTGCAGGCTGACCATGAAGCCGCTGGCGAAGGCGCGGTTGTCCGGGATGGCCGCGAACCAGCGCAGCGTATAGCCCGTGGGCGGGAAGGACGGGATTTCCTGCCGGAAGAAGGCAAGCCAGGCCACCAGCAGCAGCGGCGTCACGATGATGGCCAGCGAGAAGCCGGCACTGCCGCGCAGCGCCAGGCGCCGCAGGCCCCGCGATGCCATCAGCCGCCCCCCGCCTGCCGGCGTGCGCGTTCCCGCACCAGGCGCTGGCGCGGCGGCTCGGCCACCGCGAAGGCCGCGAGGATCGGCGCCGGCAGCGGCCGCGCCGCGCCCCCCGCATCCTGCCCGAGCCATCCCCGCAGCTGCCGCTTCCACCAATCCAGCATGGCGGCGTAGTAGGCGGGATCATTGCGCAGCACGTTCTGCGCGATCATGCCGCGGATCAGGCACATGGTCGCATTGAGCGAGACCTGCGCCTCTTCCCGCGGGATGCCCGCCACCGCCGAAAGCCGCGTCCAGCTAGCATCGAGCGCCGCGTGGAATTCCCGCACCACCGGCAGCAGCCTCTCCCGGAACGGCGCGTTGTGGCGGGCCTCCGGCAGGAACTCCATGGTCACCTGGAACAGCCCGCCCGCCATCATGTCCCAGAGGTAGTCGACCAGCGCCTCGATCGGCATGGTCGGCGCGGGATAGGCGTCGCAGAGCTTCCGCAACCCCGCCGTCGCCTGGTCCAGCAGCCAGGCGATGGAATCGACCAGCAGGTCCTCCCGGCTCGCGAAATGGTAGGTCAGGGCGCCGCGGGAGACGCCGGCGCGGCGCGCGATGTCGGGCGTCGTCATCCGCGTCAGCCCCTGGTCGCGCAGCGCCTCCACGGTCGCACGCAGCAGCCGCGCCCGGGTTTCCTCCCGGCGCTCCTCCTGGGTCCGGCGGCGCGGCATCACTGTCATCATGCGATTGAGACAGCCCACAAACAAACACGCAAGCCTGTTCTTACGGCGGATCCGGCCGCCCCGGCGCGGGCTGCCCCTGGGCGAGGCAGCCCGGCCGCCCGATCAGCCTTGCGCCACCGCCTCCGCGATCGCCTTGCCGACATCGACGGTGCCGGCCTGCCCGCCCATGTCGCGCGTGCGCGGCCCGCCCTCGGCCAGCAGCTTCTCGATCGTCTGCGTGATGCAGTCCGCCGCCGCCTTCTCGCCCAGGTGCTCCAGCATCATCGCCCCCGACCAGATCTGCCCGATCGGGTTGGCGATCCACTTGCCCGCGATGTCCGGCGCGCTGCCATGCACGGGCTCGAACATGCTCGGCGCCGTCTTCTCCGGGTTGATGTTGGCCGAAGCCGCGATGCCGATGGAGCCCGCCACGGCAGGGCCGAGGTCGCTCAGGATGTCGCCGAACAGGTTCGATCCCACCACCACGTCGAACCAGTCGGGGTGCTGGACGAAATGCGCGCAGAGGATGTCGATGTGGTATTCGTTCGTCGTCACCTCGGGATAGTTCTTCGCCATCGCCGCGAAGCGCTCGTCCCAGTAGGGCATGGTGAAGGTGATGCCGTTCGACTTCGTGGCGCTCGTCACCTTCTTCCGCTTGCGCGTCATCGCCAGCTCGAAGGCGTATTTCATGATCCGGTCGCAGCCGATCCGCGTCATGATCGATTGCTGGGAGACGAATTCGCGATCCGTCCCCGGGAACATCCGCCCGCCAACGCTGCTGTACTCGCCCTCCGTATTCTCCCGCACCACGTAGAAGTCGATATCCTCCGGCCCGCGGTTCGCGAGCGGCGACTTCGACCCCGGCAGCAGCTTGCAGGGGCGCAGGTTCACATACTGGTCGAAGCCGCGCCGGATCGGGATCAGCAGGCCCCAGAGCGAGACATGGTCCGGCACCCCCGGCCAGCCGACGGCACCCAGGAAGACGCTGTCGCTGTCCCGCAACTGGTCCAGCCCGTCATCCGGCATCATCTTGCCGGTCGCGGCATAGGTCTCGCAGGACCAGTCGTAGTGCTTGAGTTCGAGTTCGAAGCCGAAGCGCCGCGCCGCGGCGTCCAGCACGCGCAGCCCCTCCGGCGTCGTCTCCTTGCCGATGCCGTCGCCGGGGATGACGGCGATGCGGTGCTTTCTCGTGGTGTTCATGCGGGCTCGCTCCGGTCAGGGCGCGGACCCTGCCGCCCGCGGCCCGCTTCGGCAAGCCGGGTCAGGCAAAGACCACGTCGAAGGCCGGGTCGAAGGTGCCCGCCAGCAGGAAGGTGTCCCATCCCGCCGGCCCCTCCACCCGCCAGGTCGCGCCGGACACGAAGCGCAGCGTTGCCCCCGGCCCGTAGCCCACCAGCATCAGCACGTCGCCCGCCGCCGCGCCATTGCCGGCGAAATCCGCCACCCTCTCCCCCTGTGCCTCATCCAGCCGCAGGATGAACACATCATCGCCTGTCCCGCCCAGCAGCCGGTCGCCGCCCGGGCCACCATCCAGCGTATCGGCCCCCGCCCCGCCCGACAGGGTGTTCACCGCCGCATTGCCGACCAGCAGGTTGTTCAGACCGTTGCCCGTGCCGTTGATGGAGTCGCTCCCCACCAGGCGCAGCGCCTCCAGCGCCCCGCCGAGCGACCAGCTGACGCTGGACTCCACCGTATCGAGCCCCCCGCCATCCAGCAGCCGGTCGCCCGCATCATCCACGCGGTAGACGTCGTTGCCCGACCCGCCCGCCAGGCTGCCCGCACCCGGCCCGCCATCCAGCGTATCCGCCCCCGCCCCGCCCGAGAGCGTCTGCGACCCGCCCGATCCCAGCATCCAGTTCGCCAGGCCGTTGCCGATGCCGACCAGCCCCGGCGCGACCAGCTCCAGCCCTTCCATCGCGGCGTCCAGCGTCCAGCTGATGCCGGCGCGGATCGTGTCCTGCCCGCCGCTGTCCAGCACCACATCGCCCGCGCTGTCGATGCCGTAGAGGTCGTTTCCGAGCCCGCCATCCAGCGTATCCGCGCCCCCCCGCCCCTCCAGCGTGTCGGAGAGATCGCCGCCCACCAGCTCGTCATCCCCCGCGCCGCCGGTCAGCGCGAAGCGCTCGATGCCGCTGAAATCCGCGAAATAGGCCCCGCTGCCGAGCAGCCCCTCCCCATCCCCGAAGGACCAGACGAAGACGGCATCATCCTGGCCCGACCAATCCGCCACCAGCAGATCGAGGCCCGAGCCCCCATCCACCACATGGTTGCCGAGCCCGAGGACCAGCACATCATCCCCCGCGCCGCCCTGCAGCAGCGCCTCCGTCCCCGTCGCCGCCACCAGCGTATCGGCACCGGCCCCGCCATCCAGCGCCCCGCTGCTGCCCGCGCCGCCCAGCAGCAGGAGGTCCGCGCCGCCCTCGCCCCGCAGCAGCGCCTCCGCCACCACCAGCCCCTCCTCGGCCGCGATCAGGACGTCGTCGCCCTCGCCGCCGGAGAGTTCGTCATCGCTGCCCGCCACGCCGCGCAGCGTGTCCGCCCCCGCGCCGCCCCGCAGCAGGTCGGCGCCCTGGCTGCCCGTCAGGTCGAAGCGCTCGAACCCCGTGAAGCGGATCGTGACGGGGTCGCCCACCGCGGTGTCGTCCAGCACCACGGTGAGGCTGCCGCCGGCGCCCGCATCCGGCAGAACGGTGATGGCCGCGATCGCCTCCCCCGGCAGCAGCCGCAGGATGTCCGACCCGTCTCCGCCATCGGCCAGGCCGCGCTGCGTGGCGAGCCCGAAGGCGGTGAAGGCGCCCTGCCAGCGCAGCACCACCAGGTCATCGCCCTCGCCCCCCAGCAGCCGGTCGAGCGGCGCGCCGAGCAGCGGATCGGCCCCGGCGCCACCTTCCAGCGTATCGGGCTCCAGGTCCGGCCCCGCCTCCGCCAGGCGGCCCGCCACCAGCAGGTCATTGCCGGCGCCCCCCAGCAGCCGGTCCGTCCCGGTGCCGCCGACCAGCGTATCCGCGCCCGACCCGCCATTCAGCAGGTCGGCGCCGCCATTCCCCTCCAGCCGGTCATTCCCCGCAGCGCCCAGCAGCGTGTCGCGCCCGCCCGCCCCCTCATCCGACGCATCGCCAAGGTCCCCCCACAGCGTATCGTCGCCGATTCCCCCATCCAGCCGGTCCGCGCCCAGCATGCCGACCAGGCTGTCATTCCCCGCGCCGCCCAGCAGCCAATCGTCATGGCCCAGGACCGAAGCGGTGGCGGGCGCATCGCCCAGCAGCGTATCGGCCCCCTCCCCGCCATCCAGCGTGTCGCCGAAGGTGCCGCCCACCAGGCTGTCGTTGCCGGCTTCCCCCAGCAGGCGGTTGTTGGACCCGAAGGCCAGGATGGTGTCGTTGCCCTCTCCCCCGAAGGCGAGGTCGGCATCCCCCTCGCCCGCCTCGCCGACCTCGATCCGATCCTGCCCTGCGCCGCCGCGCAGCGTGTCCGCGCCCGCGCCACCCAGCAGCGTGTCATCCCCGCCGCCGCCCTCCAGGCTGTCCGCCCCCGCCTGGCCCGCCAGGCTGTCCGCCCCCTCCCCGCCCCGCAGCGTGTCGGCCCAGGTGGAGCCCAGGGAGGTCTCGTTGGCCGCGCCGCCCTCGAAGAGCACAGGCAGGAAGGGCCGGGTGACGTTCAGCGTGTAGCCGCCGGTGCCGGCCACCGCGCGCAGCCCGATGACCCAGAAGCCCGTCGCGTTCACGGTGAAGGTGAAGAAGGGATCGAGCAGCCCCGCCGATCCCGCATCGACCACCGTCGCATCCGTCGCCGTCGCCACCAACGTGCCGGAGGGGTTGAAAAGCGTCAGCGTCAGGTCGAGCGGCGGCGCCGTGCCATCGACATCCAGCACCAGCGCCTCCCCGGCCGCGAGGTAGACGGCAACGAAGTCCTGGTCGGTGGTGGTGCCGATGGTGCCGGTCAGCGTCGCCGTCATCAGCGCGGGATGCAGGCTGCCGGCGCCATCGGCGGCCCGCGCGGTGAAGGCCGCACCGGCGATGGTCTGCGCCCCCGCCACGCCGGCCGCGCCCGTCAGCCCACTCTCGATTTCCGCGATGATCGCCATGCCGCGCCCCTCCTGGCCGCCGAATCGGTTCCGGAAGGGTCGCATCCCGCAGGCTGCCAAGACAGGCAGGCCTTCACGGATTGTTACGACGTCGTCAACAGGAACCCCCGATCCGGTCGTTCTGCGGGACGAAAGGTTAAGATTCGCTGAAGCCGGCGTTCACGATCGTCAGGCCGGTGCGCCAGCCCGCAGCATCCGCGACGCCGCGCTCACGCGCCAGGCTTCCAGCCCAGCAGCCGCAGCGCGTTCAAGGTCACCAGCACCGTCGCGCCCGTATCCGCCAGGATGGCGGGCCAGAGCCCCGTGACGCCCGCCAGCGTCGTCACCAGGAACACCGCCTTGAGCCCCACCGCCACCGCGACGTTCTGCCGGACATTGGCCATGGTGGCGCGCGACAGCCCCACCAGCTCCGCCACCCCCGTCACCCGGTCCCGCAGCACCGCCGCATCCGCCGCTTCCAGCGCCACCTGCGTGCCGCCACCCATGGCGATGCCGACCGTGGCGGCAGCGAGCGCGGGCGCATCGTTGATGCCGTCCCCCACCATCGCCACCGGCCCCGCCTGGCGCAGCGCCGCCACTTCCCGCAGCTTGTCGGCCGGCAGCAGCTCCGCCTTCACGGGGATCCCCAGCGCCTGGCCGATGGCGGACCCCGTCCGCGCATTGTCCCCCGTCAGCATGACGGGCTCGATGCCCATCGCCCGCAGCGCCGCCACCCCCGCCGCCGCATCCGCCCGCGGCTGGTCCCGGAAGGCGATGAGCCCGACCGCCGCGCCATCGGCCAACACGACGGAGACGGTGTTTCCCTCCCCCTGCAGCCGCTCGACCTCCGCGGCCAGGTCGGCCATGCCGGTCGCCGCCGCCGCGAAGCGCGGGCTGCCCACCGCGATGCGCCGGCCGCCGACCGTCGCCAGCACCGCCTGGCCCGGCTCCGCCGCCGCCTCGGCCGCCGGTGGCACGACCACGCCCCAGGCCGAGGCCCGCGCCGCCACCGCCCTGGCCAGCGGATGGGCGGAGCCCGCCTCCACCGCCGCCGCCAGGGCCAGCACCGCGGCCTCCTCCTGCCCCGCCACCGCGACGATGGCGGTGATGCGCGGCCGCCCTTCCGTCAGCGTGCCGGTCTTGTCGAAGGCGATGCTGCGGGCGCTGCCGATCGCTTCCAGCGCCGCGCCCCCCTTCACCAGCAGCCCGCGCCGCGCCCCGGCCGAGAGCCCGGACGCCATGGCGGCGGGGACCGAGATGACCAGCGCGCAGGGGCAGGCGATCAGCAGCACCGCCAGCCCGCGATAGAGGCTGGTCTGCCAGTCCCAGCCCAGCAGCGGCGGCGCCAGCAGGATGATTGCGGCCGCCACCGCCATGGCGCCCGGCGTCCACCAGGCGGAGAAGCGTTCGATGAAGCGCTGCGTCGGCGCCCGCGCCGCCGTCGCCTCCTCCACCAGCCGGATGATGCGCGCCACCGTGTTGTCGGCCGCCCCGCGGGTGATGCGGATGCGCAGCGCGCCATCGGCATTGATGGACCCCGCCACCACCGCATCGCCCGGCCGCCGCGCCACCGGCACGCTCTCACCCGTCACCGGGCTTTCGTCGATCGCGGAGCGCCCTTCCTCGATCACCCCATCGCCCGGTACGCGATCCCCGGGCCGCACCAGCACCAGATCGCCGACGGCGAGGCGCTCCGCCGCCACCTCCTCCGTCCCGCCATCGGGGCGGAGCCGCAGCGCGGTCCGCGGCATCAGCGCGGCGAGCGACCGGATCCCCGCCCGCGCGCGGCCGGCCGCCACATTCTCCAGCAACTCCCCCAGCGCGAAGAGCAGCACGACCACCGCCGCCTCCTCCGCCGCGCCGATGACGATGGCGCCGAGCGCCGCGGTGACCATCAGCGTCTCGATGGAGAAGGGGCTGCCCGCCCGTGCCAGGGCGAATGCCCGCCGCCCGAAGGGCAGCAGCGCCACCAGCGTCGCCGCGACGAAGAGCCAGGTCTCCGCCGCCGGCACCACCAGCCCAGCGACCCAGGCCGCGGCCACCAGCGCCCCCAGCATCCAGACCAGCATCGCCTTGCCCGTCCGCCACCAGGGCAGGCCTTCCTCGGCCGGATCGTCGCCATGGTCGCCATGCGCATGGGTGTGGGAATGGACGTGCGGCGCCCCCGCCGGTGCCGCGCCCGCCAGCGCCGTCGCCCGGTAGCCCAGCGCGACCACCGCCCGCTCCACCGCCGCCGGCTCGCCGCCCGTCACCGCCAGGCGCTCCGCCATCAGATTCACCGAGACCGCGGCGACGCCCGGCAGGCGTTCCACCGCCCGCGTCACGCTGGCGACGCAGGCGGCGCAATCCATGCCCTCCACCCGCCATTCCCGCCTGCCATCCGCGTCCATCGCCGTCCCTCGATCCTCGATCCGGCATGCAGGATGGGACCTCTAGCGACTGGAGGTTCAAGCCCCCATCTGGCAGCGATGGGACAGACCCTTTCCATCGGCGACCTCGCCCGCGCCACCGGCGTGAAGGCCACCACCATCCGCTGGTACGAGGCCGAGGGCCTGCTGCCCGCCCCCGCCCGGACGGAGGGCGGCCACCGCGCCTATGGGGAGGCGCATCTCGGCCGGCTCGGCTTCATCCGGCACGCCAGGGAACTCGGCTTCCCCATGCCGGCGATCCGGGAGTTGCTCGACCTGGCCAGCCATCCGGAGCGCGACTGCGCCACGGCGCATGGGGTGGCGACGGCGCAGATCGCCGCCATCGACGCCAAGCTCCGGCGGCTGCAGGCGCTGCGGGGCGAGCTGGCGCGGGTCGCGGAGGCCTGCGGCGGTGGCCGCGCCGGCGAATGCCTGATCCTGGAAGTGCTGGCCGACCACCAGCACGGCCACTGCACCGACCCCCTGCATGCGGAGGCCGGGCGGGAGGGGGTGTAAAGCACTATCCGATCAAGCTGAATCAGCTTGATCGGATTTCGTGCTTTAAAAACAACAACTTCTAGAGCACGAGATCCGTCCAACTGGACGGATCGTGCTCTAGGCGCGCCGCGGCAGCCTGATCCGCGTCACCCAGGGCAGCACCGCCACCACCAGCCCCATCACCAGCACCAGCTGCGCCGGCCGCAACCCCGCGCCCGGGTCGAGATTGGCCGCCAGGATGCGCGCCGCGGGCAGGTTGCTGGACAGCCCGTACCACGCGAACTCCACCAGCGCCGCGCCGATGGCCGCCAGCACCGCGAGCCCCGCCAGCGCCGGGGGCGAGGCCCGCCACCGCCCCGGCAGCGCCCGCCAGGCCATCAGGAACAGGAAGACGCCCGCCATCAGCACCGCGCCATCGGCGCGGGACTTCGCCTGCAGGAACTGATGGAAGATGCCCGCCGCCGCCAGCCCATAGACCGCCCGGTGCAGCACCTTCCACCGCCGGCCAAGCCTGGCCTGCCACCCATCGGTGGAGGTCACGCCCAGCACCACGAGGCCCAGCAGCACCAGGAAGCCGAGGGTCAGGTAGAAGCGCAGCAGGATCTCGCTGGCGATCTCCGGCAGGTCCCAGGCCATGTGGCCCGCATACATCAGCAGGTGCAGGACCGCGTAGCCCAGCGCCACCAGCCCCAGCATGCGCCGGAAGGTCAGCGCCTTCGGCCAATCCGCGACATGGCGCAGCGGCGTGACCGCCAGGCTGATGAGCAGGAAGCGGATCGCCCAGGTCCCGGATTCCTTGGCCGCCGCCTTCCAGGGCTCCGCGCCGAGTTGTCCGCTCTCCAGCAGCCAGAGCAGCACCAGCCCCGGCGCGAAGGCGGATATGAGCACCAGCATCCGGGTCCAGGAAAAGCGCCCGCCCCGGGTCAGCCAGGGCCAAGGGATGGAAGGACGATCAGGGGAGAGGGTCGTGGCGCTCATGCCCGCCCTTTCGCGCCGCGCGGCCCGGGCGTTACGCGGGACAGCCTCACTCATGCGTCAGCAGACCCCGTTCGCGGATGGCCGCCACGATGCGCGCGACCTCGTCCCGGGGCTGCCGGGCGAAGGGCGTCGGCGCGTCATCGATAGGCCGGGCCTGCCCGGCGGCTTGGAGGCTGGCATGCAGGGCCCTGTGGCGCGGCCCCTCATCCCCGAGGGGCGCGATGAAGATCGGCGCGGCGGTCACCAGCGCCTCCGACAACATGGAGACGGAATCGCCCGACACCACCATCACATCCGCCCAGACCAGGATGCCGAGATAGGGATTTTCGCCGGCACTCCCCCAGGCGTGAAGGCGGTGCGGCACGGGGGAGAGCGCTTCCGCCAGCGCCGCCGTCGCCGCGGCGCCCGTCCGACGGCTGGCCGTCGCCATGACGCTGCCCGCGAAGCCTGCCACCTTGCGGCCGAGCGCGGCGGCGATGGCGGGGTCCAGCCCCTCCGCGCGCACCGGCCCGCCCAGCAGCAGCCCGACGCGCGGGGATGGCAGGTCGCGCAGGGCCTCGAAGCGGGTCCGCGCCGCGTCCAGCGCCGCCGGCGTCACCCGATGCGCGGCGCCCAGGATCTCGATCCGGTTCGGCGCCGGGGGCATTCCGTCATGCGCGCCCACCACCTGCAGGTCGAAGCCGCCGCTGCCCGGCGCGCGCATGCAGTGGACGATCCGCGTCCCGCGCCGCTTGAGCCACAGCGCCACCGGCGCGGAACGCCGCCCGGCGGAGATGACGAGCCTCGGCCAGGGCGCCACGAAGGCGGCGCGGCTTTCGGGCGTCAGCCCCATCAGCGTCGGCCAGGGCAGCGGCAGCCGCGCCAGCCTGCCCCATTCCAGCGGAACCGTCCGGAAGGGCTCGCCCAGGCGCTCCGCAATGCCGATCGCCTGCGCCGCCGTGCCCGCGCGCGGGTCGGCCAGCACCCAGACGCGTTCCGGGCCGGCACTCATGGACGCGCCCCGCTCACTTGGTTACGAACAACCCGCACACACGCCGCCCGACACCCGAGGATTTCGTCACGATGGCCATTCCCCACGCCTCCGACTGGGACCGCGACGCCGCGCTGACCACCGCGCGCATCCTGCTGGAAATCAAGGCGGTGAACTTCCGGCCGGAGGAGCCCTACACCTTCACCAGCGGCTGGAAGAGCCCCGTCTACATCGATTGCCGCAAGATCATCTCCTTCCCCCGCGCCCGCAACCGCATCTGCGACCTGGCGGTGGAGAAGATCGGCCGCCACATCGGCTACGAGACCATCGAATCGGTGGTGGGCGGAGAGACCGCCGGCATCCCCTTCGGCGCCTGGATCGCCGACCGCATGATGGCCCCCATGGCCTATGTCCGGAAGAAGCCCAAGGGCTTCGGCCGCAACGCCCAGATCGAGGGCGAGGTCCCCGTCGGCCAGAAGACCCTGCTGGTGGAGGACCTCACCACCGACGGCGCCTCCAAGATCAAGTTCGCCCAGGCGCTGCGCGATGCGGGGGCCATCTGCGACCACACCTTCGTCGTCTTCTACTACGGCGTCTTCCCCGGCAGCTTCGAGCAGATGAAGTCCATGGGCCTCAACCTGCACCACCTCTGCACCTGGTGGGATGTGCTGGAAGTGTGCCGGGAACGCCCCTATTTCAGCGAGACGGCGCTGAAGGAAGTCCGCAAGTTCCTGGAGGACCCCGTGGGCTGGTCCAAGGCCCATGGCGGCATCGGCAGCCTGGCGGAGGCCAAGCCGAAGGAGTGAGTTCGCGCACAGGGGGTCGGCATGGTCCGCATCAGCGTCGAATTGCCGGATGAGGTGGCGGAGGCGCTGGGGCGTTTGGCCCATGGGCGCCAATCGACCCCCGCGGCCCTGCTGTCCCGCTGGGCGGAGGAGGCCACCGCGTTCCAGGCAGAACTCGACAGCCGCCTCACGGAGGGTCTTGCCGACCTCGCCGCCGGCCGAACCGCCTCGCATGAGGAGGTGATGGCTGACCTCCAGAACTGGGCGGAAGACCTCGAAGCCCGGCATCGGGATACGCGGTGAGGCTGCGCTGGTCCCGCCTCGCCCGGCGCGACCTTGCCGACCTCAGGCGCTTCATCGAGGACGACAACCCGCAAGCCGCGTCAGCGCAGGTGGCGCGCATCCGTCGCAGCGCCGCGCGGATCGAGGAATTCCCGGAATCCGGCCCGCTCATCACGGCGTCGGGCCTGCGCGCCACGGGCGTGCCCGGCACCGCCTACCGCATCGTCTACCGCATCGAGGCCGACCTCATCCTCATCGTCGCCGTCTGGCATGGAGCCCGTGCATGGCCCTTCGACCCGCGCTGACCCTCCTCGCCGCGCTCGCCGCCGCGCCCGCCCTCGCGCAACCCGCGCGGGACAGCCTGACCATCGGCATCACCCAGTACCCCGCCACCTTCCACCCCAACATCGAGGCGATGGCCGCCAAATCCTATATCGGCGGCTTCACCCGGCGCCCGCTGACGGCGCGGGACCCCGACTGGGCGCTCGCCTGCCTCGGCTGCGAGACGGTGCCGACGCTGGAGAACGGCCTGGCGATCCGCGAACAGACCCCCGATGGCCGCCCCGGCATCCGCGTCACCTGGCGGTTGCGCGAGGGCTGGCGCTGGGCCGATGGCCAGCCCGTCACCGCGGAGGACCTGCTCTTCGCCTGGCAGGCCGGGCGCGACTTCTCCACGGGCTTCGGCGGCGCCGAGTTCTACCGCCAGGCCTATGAGGCGATCGTCGTCGATGCCCGCACCATCACGCTCCGCTTCGACCGCGTGACCTTCGACTTCGCCAGCGCCGGCGATTTCGTCCCCCTCCCCGCCCATCTCGAGCGCCCCATCTGGCAGGCCGACCCGCGCGCCTACCGCACCCGCACGCTCTACGAGACGCAGACGACCAATCCCGGCCTCTGGAACGGCCCCTACCGCGTCAGCGCCGTCACCCCCGGCAGCGGCGTCACCCTCGAACGCAACCTGCATTGGAACGGCCAGGCGCCCGCCTTCCGCCGCATCGCCATCCGCACGGTGGAGAACACGGCGGCGCTGGAGGCCCAGCTTCTCGCCGGGCAGATCGACATGGTGGCCGGCGAACTCGGGCTGCCGCTCGACCAGGTCTCGGCGCTGGAACGCCGGATGCCGCAGCGCTTCCGCTACGCCTACAAGCCCGGCCTCATCTACGAGCACCTCGACCTGCTGCTGGACCTGCCCCAGCTCAGCGACGTCCGCACGCGCCAGGCGCTGATCATGGCGACCGACCGCGCCCAGATCGTCGCCCGCCTGTTCGAGGGTCGGCAGCCCGTCGCCCACACCACGGTCAATCCGCTGGACGGCATGCATGACGACAATGTCCGGCAATGGCCCTTCGACCTGGCCCGCGCCCGCGCGCTGCTGGACGAGGCCGGCTGGCGCGTGCCCAGCCCGCCCGGGGACGGCATCCGCCGCAACGCCGCCGGCGAGCGCCTGTCCTTCGACCTCATGACCACCGCCGGCAACCGGTCCCGCGAACAGGTCCAGCAGGTGCTGCAGGGCATGTGGCGCCAGGCCGGCATCGAGGCCCGCATCCGCAACGAGCCCCCCCGCGTCTTCTTCGGCGAGACCCTGCCCCGCCGCCGCTATGGCGGCGCCGCCATGTTCGCCTGGATCAGCAGCCCGGAGAACGTGCCCCGCACCAGCCTGCATTCCGAGGAGATCCCGACCGCGGAGCGCAACTGGTCCGGCCAGAACACCACCGGCTTCCGCAATGCGGAGATGGATGCGCTGCTGGAGGCGATCCCCGTCGAGCTCGACCGCGAGCGCCGCCGCGCCCTCTGGCACCGCCTCCAGGCGATCTATGCCGAGCAGCTTCCCGCCATCCCCCTCTGGTTCCGCAGCGACGCCCATGTCTGGCCCCTCTGGCTCGACGGCGTGCGCCCCACCGGCCACCTGAACGCCTCCTCGAACTGGGTCGAGGAATGGCGGGTCCGGTGATGGCGCCCCTCCCTCCCCCGCGATTGCGGGGGGTCGCGGCACTGCCGCGACGCCGAAGGCTGGTCGGGGTGGGGGTCCGGCGCGACACTCCCCTGATGTTCGACCACCTCTCCCTCTCCGTCACCGACATCCCCCGCGCGCGGCGCTTCTACGACGCCGTCCTCGGCGCCCTCGGCATCCCCCGCGTCTGGGCGGAGGACCGCGCCCTCGGCTACGGCCCCCGCGACACGGGCGCCGCCTACCTCACGCTCCGCCTCTCCCCCTCGGCCGCGCCCCCCGCCGCCCACACCGCCTTCCGCGCCCCCTCCCGCGAGGCCGTCCACGCCTTCCACGAAGCCGGCCTGAAACAAGGCGGCACCTGCGACGGCCCGCCCGGCCCGCGCCCGCATTACGGCCCGACCTACTACGCCGCCTTCCTCCTCGACCCCGACGGCAACCGCATCGAGGCCGTCCACCGGGATGCCCACCGGGCCGAGCCCGGATGATCCGCCTCCTCGCCACCCGCCTGCTCCAGGTCGCGATCACGCTCGCGATCCTCTCGCTGGCCATGTTCCTGCTGATCGGCCTGATGCCCGGCGATCCCATCGACCTCGCCATCGCCGGCGATCCGCGCCTCACCGCGGAGGACGCCGCGCGGCTGCGCGCCCTGCACGGCCTCGACCAGCCGCTCCTCGCCCGCTACCTCGCCTGGGCCTCCGCGCTGCTCCGGGGCGAGTTCGGTTTCTCCCGCCTCTTCGCCCAGCCCGTCGCCGCCATCATCGGCCCCGCGCTGCTCTCGACGCTCGCCCTGCTCGGCGTCGCGCTGCTGGTCGCCGCCACCTTCGGCCTCGCGCTCGGGATGCTGGCCGCCGCGAGACCCCGCGCCGCGCCGCTGGTCGATGCCATCGCCATACTGGGGCAATCGGCGCCGACCTTCTGGCTCGGCATCCTCCTCATCATCCTCTTCGCCGTGACGCTGGGCTGGCTGCCCGCCGGCGGCACCAGCGAAACGGGCGGCCTCGACGCACTCCGCTTCCTGCCGCTGCCCGTCGCGACGCTCGCCATCGCCAACCTCGCCGCCTATGCCCGCCACAGCGCCGCCGCGCTGTCCCACACGCTGCGCGAGCCCTGGGTCACCGCCGCCCGCGCCCGCGGCAATGGGGAGGCGCGGCTGCTGCTCCGCCACGCCTTCCCCAACGCCGCCGTGCCCATCCTGCAGGTCGCCGCCCTCGATGCCGGCGCACTGGTCGGCGGCGCGCTGATCACGGAGACCCTTTTCGCCCGCCCCGGCATGGGCAAGCTCATCTATGACGCGGTGATGGGCAACGACACCAACCTCGCGCTCGTCGCCCTGCTGCTGGTGGCCCTCGTCACCCTGCTGGCGACGCTGGCGGCCGATCTCGCGCAGCGCGCCCTCGATCCCCGGCTCCGCGATTTATGAGGCTCCGGCTCGGCCTTCTCCTCATCGGCACCCTGGCCCTGGGCGCCCTCGGCGCGCCGCTGGCGCAGTCCTGGCTGGGCGTCGATCCCTTCGCGCCCGACCTCTTCAACCGCCTCGGCCCGCCCAGCGCCTCCAATCCGCTTGGCACCGATGATCTCGGCCGCGACCTGCTGCTGCGGCTGCTTCATGGCGCCCGCGTCTCGCTCGCCGTCGGCCTCGCCACCGCACTGACCGCCACGGTCATCGGCACCGCCATCGGCCTTCTCGCGGCCTGGCGCGGGGGCGTGGTGGATGCGGTGCTGATGCGCCTGGCGGACGGCCTGCTCGCGCTGCCCGCGCTTCCCGTCCTCGTCGTCCTCGCCGCCGTGGACACCGGCAGGATCGGCCTGCCTCGTGGGGAGGCCGCGTCCGACATCCTCCGCATCGTGGTGATCCTCAGCCTTTTCGGCTGGGTCGGCGTGGCCCGCCTGGCGCGCGCGGCCGCGCTCTCCATCCTCGCCCGCGACTATGTCCGCGCCGCCCGCGCGCTGGGCGCGTCGGAGGCGCGCGTGCTGCTCCGCCACGTCGCGCCCAACATCGCCGGCCCCGTCGCCGTCGCCACCGCGCTCTCCGTCGCCGGCGCCATCCTGGCGGAAAGCGCGCTCAGCTTCCTCGGCCTTGGCATCGCGCCGCCCGCGGCCAGCTGGGGCAACATGCTGGCCAATGCGCAGGACCTCGTCTTCAGCGCGCCGAGCGTCGCCCTCTGGCCCGGCCTCGCCATCCTGCTGGCCGTGGCCGGCTGCACGCTGGTTGCGGACGGGCTGCGCCAGCGCTGAGGCCCCTTGTAAGTCTCGTTCATCGGCGTCGGCCTGTCATAAGCTGGCTGGCGCGGTGGCGGAGGGGATGCCGATCTGCC
>NZ_JAAIKB010000020.1 GCF_011040385.1 Falsiroseomonas algicola
AGACGCTGAACTGGAGCACGCCAGCAGAGGCGCTTGATGAGGCGCTACAGACGGCGCAAAGAGGCGTTGCGACGACCCGTTGAACCTGGGTTGGCTGCCTTGGTCCGAGTGATGCACCACGTCGGCGGGCTTCCTCGTCGTCACCGCCATGTCGAGCGCATCGAGTACCAGGCGCGTGCGCAGGTCGGTTGCCATGGCCCAGCCGACGATCCGGCGCGACCAGGCGTCCAGCACGACAGCGAGGAACAGGAAGCCCGCCGCGGTCGGCACGTAGGTGATGTCCGCCACCCACAGCCGGTTCGGGCCTGCGGCGCGGAAGTTGCGGCCGACCAGGTCGTTGGCAGGCCTGTGGCTCGGCTCCCACTGCGTGGTCGTCGGGAAGCGGCGCCGAGAGACGCCACGCAGCGCGGCCTCGCGCATCAGCCGCGCCACCCGCTTGCAGGCCACGGCCGTCCCCTCGGCCTGCAGCTCGGCATGCACGCGTGGCGCACCGTAGGTGCCGTGCGAGGCGGCATGGATGGTGCGGATCCGGCGCAGCAGCGCTGCGTCGCCCGTGACATGGGCCGATGCCGGCCGGCTGCGCCATGCGTAGTAGCCGGACACCGAAACGCCCAGCACGCGGGCCATGGTGGCAATGGGGAATTCGGCCTGCTGCGCGCTCATGAACCGGAAGACCCGCTGTGGGTCCTCTCCTTCGCGAACTAGGCCGCCGCCTTTGCCAAGATGTCGCGCTCCTGGCGCAGGCGATGGTTCTCACGCCGGAGATTCGTCAACTCCTCCCGCTCAGGGCTTATCAGGCCACCGTCCTTACGGGCCCCGTCGCCCCGCTCCGCCTGACGCACCCAGTTCCAGATCGACTGCGCCGTCGGCTCGAACTCCCTGGCAAGCTCCTCCGGCGTCCGTCCCGATCGGACCAACTCCAACTTCAACTCCAACTTCAGATGTGGCGTTCGGTCGTTCCGTTGGACCACGGCTCGGTCAGCGCCGCAAGGACGGCCGACTGATCGGCTGCGATGCCGTGGCCGAACGCGGGCAGCATGCTGGCGCTGGCTCGCGTGATCCAGTCCCGGAGCGGTGCTGGCGCCATGGCGCTGACCATGCGGTGGAATTCGTCCACGATGTCTCGCGCCGTCGCCAATTCGGGCACCCCGGCCTCGACGGCCGCCACCATCGTCGCCTCGGCACGTGTCAGGCGGTCGCGGCGCACCAGCATGGCATGCGCGATCGATCTGGCCGGCGGTAGCCGGCTGGCGATGGCACCGCCAGGACACTCGCTTCCCACTGGCGTGTGGCCCATTCGCCGACGACACGAAGGCCACCGGCGAAGCCCCGCAGGCGCAGCCGGCGCCAGAGCTCTGCGCCATTGCGGCAGCCCTCCGACCACATCGTGTCGATCGTTGCCAGCCAGGGCGCGAGGCTGCTCGTGCGACTGCGGAACACCTCGTCCTCCGTGTTGCGCAGGACGGCGCGGACGAGCTTGCGGCTGCGGCCGGTGCGCCTGGATATCTGCTTGATCGCGACACAAGCCTCCACCATGGCGCGGATGGCGGCATTGTCGTCGCGTCGTCGCAGGTAGCCGTCGTACTGGAGCCGCGCGGCAGAACTCAGCAATTCGGGGTCGATAGCGCCGACACCCAGGGCGCGCTGGATCGACCCCAGGGCGCCCCGCACGGCCTGCAGGAAAGCGGCGCTGGCGTTCTCCATCAGGTGCTAGCGGTCTGCGACCTTGAGCGCGCCCGGAGCAGCCGCGGCGATGGCGCCGGTGTAGCCGCCGGCACCATCGCGAGCGACAACGCGCACCTCGGGATGGAGGGACAGCCAAGCCCGCACGGTGGCCGGGTCGCGGTCGGGAAGCAGGTCGACTACCCGCTGGCGTTCGAGATCGCAGATGAGGGTCCCGTAGCGCTGCCGCCGACGCCACGCCCACTCGTCGATGCCGATGACCCGCAGCGGTACGCCATCGAGCGTAACTCGGCGCCGGAAGGTCCGCAGCATGGTATCCACCCCGACCGGCCGCATCAGCCGTTTCGCCAGCACCGCCGCCGGGCGACCTCCAAGCCACCGGCCGAGGTCACCAAGGAGACCGTCGAGCCGCGCTGTGCGGCGTCCCGTGCCCCCTGTAATCGACGGTGACGGCACCTCGGTGAAGGCCTGGCGCGGATATCCTGGTTCGCCGCAACGAAATCGGCGGATCTGGACATGCAGTTCGACCGCTCGGTCATGAACCGGCGAATCGAGCACGCGGCTCAGGTGCAGACTGTGAACCAGTGCCGAGCAGACGCCGCAACTCGGGCAGTGGCCAGCGCCGCCTTCGCGGCGTGCGCTGATGGTGATTGTGCCGGGGGTGACCTCGACGGCCTTGAGGACAAGACCCGGCGGGAGCAGCGAACGTGGATCGAGGCTTGGCATCGCCATCGGCTTCCTGAAAGGGCAATGCCCCTGTCAACGCCGCTCAGCACGCAACGAGCGACAGAGCTCTTGTTCCATGCTGATCCATATTCAGGCCCATGGCGTGCACCACCTCGTCCACGCGCCGCGTGAAGACGCCGTCGATCCAGGCTTCCTGGATCAATTCCACCAAGGCCTTCTCGGAGGTCTTCCTGGGCTCCAGGAAGGGCAGGAAGCAACGGCCTTGCCGCAGCTTCGGGATCCACAGCTGCGGCGACCCCAAGCGCGTGTCCAGCGTCCGGTCGCGGACGCCGTTGCGGTTTTCAGCCGCTCGCCGGTGAGCTCGTGCCGTCCGGGGCCGATCAGGCCCTCCATATCGGCCTCAAACAGCGTGGGCAGCACCGCCTCAGCGATGCCGCGAAGGAAGTCTCTGTGTCCTGTCTTCGCCAGTAGGCCCGCCAGTGGCAATCTGTCGTCGGTGTTCCACCCTAGCCGCCAGGTCCGATGGTCACCCAAGCCCTACGCCCCGGCCCAAGCCGGAATTTCCACAACGTCCGCAGACGGTACCCTTGGTGTCGCTGGTTCCCTTTGGGGCGCGCCCTAGCTAAGCGCGCCAACGCTCGGCCTCCTACGCGACAACTGAGATACACGTAAAATGGCAAAGGCTGTGAAATCATGGAAGCCGACCTAGCAGCGTACCAAAACGAAGCTCGTAGTCATTCGGACGCAATAAGGCGACGATCAGTTTCTCTGCACCAACCGACATCTGGTCTGGTGCTGTGGCTAAGTTATGGCCAATCGCTTGCCGCCGGTTGGGAAAGCTGGCCACGTCTTTCCAAGACAGCGCGATTATCCAGCGTCTACATGATGGGCGAGTCAGTTCATCCCGCCGCCGAGAACAGGGCGAAATGGGCGCCAGTAGGTGGATTGGCGAAATTGGCACCTTTGGTTGCGACGGTTCGTGATGGTGGTCGGGGCCTGCTGACGGATGAGGAGGTGGCGAGGCTCACGCCCGGTGCTCCAAACCGTGGGGAGACGCTGTTGGAGGGATTTGCTCAACAGTTTGGTGCCGCCTGGTACGGCTCTCGCGGCATGGCGGGTGGAGATGTTGCAAATAGGTTTGTATTTGCGCAGTGCGGAGTAGGCGGTAAGACAATCGCAGAACTCAGCGTTGGCGCCTGCCCAGATCTGTTCCACCGTATTCGTGATGCTATAAGGCTTGCCCAAAAGCAAGCGACACGCCTGGGTCTCAGTTTCAGTGTCGGCGGCTTACTCTATAACCAAGGAGAAACCGGATACGCCTCAACTACTCGAGGCGCCTACGCGAGCGCGTTAGCTAGGCTTATCGAAGATGTTCGCTCTTATGTTAGTGATGCGACCGGGCAGGCAGGAAAGCTGCCGGTTTTCCTATTTCAGACTGGTGGCCAGTATGCTGTGGACAGCGTTGAACTCGCAGTCGCTAGGGCTCAAATTCAGGTTGCCTCGACTACCGAGGCCGTATTCATGGTATCCGGCAATCAACACGTCGTCGATAAAGATTTTCACTTGACGAGTAATGGCACGCGTTGGTTGGGTTGTTTGGCGGGAAAGGTGGCGGTGCGGACTATTATTGAGGGGGAAGGATGGCAATGCACTCAAGCGATCCGTTGGGTCGGTGGCGGCAATGTTGTCGTGGGATTATTTCATACCCCTGTGCCGCCGCTTCAATTCGCTGCGCCTTACGTTGGGCGGTCAGTATCTCCAATTGTTAGGGCCCCACACAGGGGCATTTATCTGGAAGACGAGAACGGGCCGCTAACTATCTTAAATGTTGAATTGAAGGGGCAGTTAGCGATCGTCACCACCTCGAGGCAACTCTGTATTCGCCCAAGAATTTGGCTTGGGAGAGGAGCTTGCTTCAGCGGAGCCATTTGTATCGCGGACAGCGATCGTACGCCGCTGGCCTATCCTTACGTGTATACCGCTGGGTCTGGGCAGACGATGGATGAAGATATCGCTTCACTTGCAGGCTTTAGCTACCCGAGCAATAATTTTGCCCTCGCTGACGTCCAGACAGTTGACGTTGTCGATCGCGACCCAGGACGTACGGCAAAGTCAAGCCTTCTCAGCGGCCTCGCGGCAAGGCTGAGGACCCGTATAAGCCTTGCGTGACCTGCGTGGTGTGTGAGTCAACCTGCCTCGGAGAAGGGGAATTGGAGTCGGAGTTAACCCGATTTGGTTGACACCCCGAGGCTTGAAACGGAGGTGTTCGAGATTCTGCAGCTCTGCGGTGTGGCCGTTGGCTGTGGATCAGCACGCTGTGGGACCCCGCGTCGGCGTGGGGGTCCCCCTTGCAGATGCAGTAGGTACAATGCCTTGCCGGTGGGGATCCCCGCGCCGATAGGGGTCCCGCTCGGTTGCTTGTCCACAGGTTGCTGAAAAGGGCGCAACGGGCTGCAACGCGCAACGTGCGCCGCCTGAGGAAACCATTCCTCGCCATCAGCGCCGAAGCGGGCCGCCCCCCGTCATGACCGGTAACCCGATTGTGGGGATGCCAGACTGGCGCGTCCCGACGCTTTGCCGGCCCTGCCGCTACCTATCCGCCACCTAGGTTATCTTCGCCTGGACTGAGGTGCGGCCTAATGGGCTGAAAAGATTGGCGGACCCGATACGATTCGAACGTACGACCTTTGCCTTCGGAGGGCAACGCTCTATCCAGCTGAGCTACGGGTCCCGCTCCCCCTCCATAGCCAATGCCGGGGCTCGACGGAAGCCCCGGCAGCGCAAAGCACCGGCATTTCAACGCGGGGCCCTCCTAGGCTACCCTCCACCCCAACAAAGGGGAGGGTCCCGACCCATGACAGACGCGCCGCCGACCGGCACCAATGATCCGAAGGCGCTGCTCCAGGCGCTCTATGCCGAAATGGCGCCCAAGCACCTGTTTCCCCTGTGGGAAGTGCTGGCGGCCCTGGTCACGCCGACGCCCTCCTCACCCGTCCGCCCGCATCTCTGGCATTACGGGGAGGCGCGGGATCACCTGCTGCGGGCGGGCGACCTGATTTCCGCCGAACAGGCGGAGCGGCGCGTCCTGATCCTGGAGAATCCGGGCCTGCCGGGCTCCTCCTCCGTCACCACCAGCCTCTATGCCGGGCTGCAGCTGATCCTGCCGGGGGAGGTCGCGCCCTGCCATCGCCACACCCAATGCGCGCTGCGCTTCGTGATGGAGGGTGATGGCGCCTTCACGGCCCTGGACGGGGAGAAGGCGGTGATGCGCCCCTTCGACCTGGTGCTGACGCCGAACTGGCAGTGGCACGACCACGGCAACACCAGCGACGCGCCCATGATCTGGCTGGATGGGCTGGATATCCCGACCGTCCGCCACTTCGCCGCCAGCTTCGCCGAACGCCTGCCCGATGGCGCCATGGCGCATGCGGAGACGGCGCCGGCGGGCGACACGGCGTCGCGCTACGGCCGCAACCTCCGGCCCTTCGCCGGCACCGCCGCGGCCAGGCGCCCGGCACACCAGCCGATGTTCCACTACCCCTATGCCGAATGGCGGGACAGCCTGGCCGCCATGGCGCGGGTCAGCGCCCCGGATCCGCATCTGGGCCACGCGCTCGAATTCGTGAACCCGGCCGATGGCGGGCCGGTGATGCCGACCATCGCCGCCCATGTCCGCCTGCTGCCCGCGGGTTTCGCCACCCGCCCGCGCCGGTCCACCGATGCGATGGTCCTGGTGGTGGTGGAAGGCCAGGGCTCGGCCCGGATCGGGGAGCAGGACTTCGCCCTGGCGGAGCGCGACCTGATCGTCATCCCCTCCTGGTCCAGTCTCACCCTATCGGCGGCAAGTGACCTCGTGCTGTTCGGCTATTCGGATGCGGCGGCCCAGCAGAAACTCGGCCTGTACCGGGAGGCGCGGCTCTAGCAGGCTGCGGAAGAACGGGCGGCTGAGGATGGACGAGCGAATTTTCGTGCAGGAAAGGATGACGCGCAGACACGATGTGGTTGCATCGTGGCAAGCGGCAGACGAATCCTGCGCGGAAAGGCGCCGTCCAGCCGACCCGTCCCGTTCTTCCGCAGCCTGCTAGCCGTTTCGGTCCCCGGCAACCCCGCGCGCCCCGGCCGCGTTCGCCCCAGGCATCGCCGCCGGGGTTTCCCTCCGGCGGCTCCAGCCCGGAGGACCCCCCATGCCGAACCCGACCAGCATGAACGAAAGGCCCGAGAACACGCGGGACAGCAACATCGAGAAGGGGGTGGTGGACAGCTTCCCCGCCAGCGATCCGCCCGCCGGCACCGCCACCCAGGGCGCCCGCGCCGTGCCTCCGGAGGCGATGATGGCCAGTTCTGATCAGCAGACCGCCCATCCCGTGACGCTGACCCGGCACTTCCCGGATGCCGAATCCGCCAAGCTCGCGCTGGAGAACCTGGTCCGCGCCGTGCCGCTCGACCGCAACTGCACCGAGATCGAGGGGCTGGAGCTGCGCCTGAAGGTTCCGCGCGAGGATGCGGGCCGCATCGAGGACATGCTGCTGGCGGTTTGACCGCGATCCGGAGCGCGGACGCTTCCCGTCCGCCCTCCGGGCGCGTAGGAACGGCCCGTGCCTGGAGAATGAGGTCCCATGCGCTGGGTTCTGTTCGTGCCGCTGCTGATCCTGATCGCGCTCTTCGCCCTGTCGAATACGCAGGAGGTGGAGCTGCGCCTCTGGCCCTTCGACATCGGCTGGGCCTCGCCGCTCGGCATCGCCGTGCTGCTGCTCTCCGCCGTGGGCTTCCTACTGGGCGCCTCCATCGCCTGGGCAGCCGCGCTTCCCGCGCGCCGGCGCGCCCGGGAACTGCAGAATGCCGCCCGGCTGCTGGAGGCCGAGCTCGCCGGCTACAAGGCGCGGGAGGAACAGGCGCGGCGCGACGCCGATCTCGGCCGCCTGCCCGCGCCCGCACCGTGAGCGCCGCCGTCCAGAACGTCCCCTGCGGCCTCTGCGTCGCACTGGATGCGCCTGACCTGGCGACGGCGGAAGCCTGGGCGCAGGCCGTGGCGCCTTCCGCCGGGCTGCTGAAGGTGGGGCTGGAGCTGTTCTCGGCCGAGGGCGCGCCGGCGGTGCGCCGCATCGCCGCCCATCGTCCGGTCTTCCTCGACCTCAAGCTGCACGACATCCCCAACACGGTGGCCGGCGCCATCGGGTCCATTGCGCCCCTTGGCGCCGACTGGATCACCATCCATGCCGCCGGCGGCGCCGCCATGGTGGCGGCGGCGCGGGAGGCAGCGGAGAAGGCCGGGGGCGCCAGCCGCCCGAAGATCCTGGCTGTCACGGTGCTCACCAGCATCGACGCCGCGACGCTGAGCGAGATCGGGGTCGCGGGCGGCACCATGCAGCAGGTTCTGCGCCTCGGCCGCCTGGCGGTCGCCGCCGGCGCCGATGGCCTGGTCTGCTCGCCGCGGGAGGTCTCGGCGCTGCGCGATGCGCTGGGGGAGGGGCCGGCCCTCGTTGTCCCCGGCATCCGCCCCGCCGGCAGCGTGGCCGACGACCAGGCCCGCACCGCGACGCCGGAGGCGATGGCGGCAGCCGGCGCCACCTGGGTGGTGGTCGGCCGCCCCATCACCAAGGCGGCCGACCCGGCCGCCGCGGCGAAGGGCATCGCCGCCTCGCTCGGCTGGTAGCGCCGCCATGCAGGTGAAGATCTGCGGCATCACCGATGCCGCCGCCATGCAGGCCGCAGCCGACGCGGATTTTCTCGGCTTTGTCTTCTTCCCGCCCTCGCCCCGGGCGGTGACGCCCGCGCGGGCAGCCGAGCTGTCGGCCAGCCTGGCGGGTGGCCCGCAGCGTGTCGGGCTGTTCGTGGACGCAACGGACGACCAGCTGGCGGAGACGCTGGCCGCCGTGCCGCTGGATGTCCTGCAACTGCATGGGGAGGAGACGCCGGACCGCTGCGCCGCGGTCCGCGCCCGCTTCGGCCTGCCGGTGATGAAGGCACTCGGCATCGCCTCCGCCGCCGATCTCGAGGGGCTCGCGGCCTATGTCCCGCATGTCGATCGCTTCCTGCTGGACGCCAAGGCCCCGCCCGGCGCACCGCTGCCGGGCGGCAATGCCGCGCCCTTCGACTGGACCCTGACCGCGGGCCGCACCATCCCGCGCCCCTGGCTGCTGGCGGGCGGCCTGACGCCCGGCAATGTAGCGGAGGCCATCCGCGTTGCCGGCGCGCCCGGCGTCGATGTCTCCTCCGGTGTCGAGGTTTCGCGCGGCGTGAAGGATCCGGACCGTATCGCGGCCTTCATCGCCGCCGCCCGAGGCGCGTGATCCGCCCGGCGACGCGCGCCGATGCCCCGGCGATCGGGGAGATGCACGCCCAGGCCTGGGTCGAGACCTACCCCGGCCTGGTGCCGGCGGCCCTGTTCGAGGAGATGACCGACCCCGCCCGCCGCCGCGCCGCCTGGGCGCGCAACCTGGCGGAGCCGCTGCTGGAGGGTGGCACCTTCGTGGCGGAGGAGGCCGGCGCCATCCTCGGCTTCATCAGCGTCTGCCGGGCGCGGGACGCGGCGCTGGGCACGGGGGGTGAAGTCTCGGGCCTCTACCTGCTGCGCCGCGCCCAGCGGCGGGGCCTCGGCCAAGCACTGCTGGCCGCGGGGGCTGCCCGGCTGCTGGCGGAAGGCCTTACGGATGCCGCGGCCTGGGTGCTTGACGCCAACCACCAGGCCCGCGCCTTCTACGTCGCGACCGGCGCCGTCCCCGGCATCAGCCAGACCGGCTACCACGGCGAGACCGCCGTTTCCGAGACCGCCTATGTCTGGCGCGATCTGTCTTGCATCCCACCTGCCCGTGACCCGCCCGCGCCCCTGCGCTAAACACCGCGGAACGCCCAGGAATATTGCCCCGTGAACAAGCCCCTTCCGAATTCCCTCCGCCAGGGCCCCGACGCCCGCGGCCGCTTCGGCGATTTCGGCGGCCGTTTCGTCGCCGAGACCCTGATGCCCCTGATCCTCGAGGTCGAGGCCGCCTACGAGGCCTCCAAGAAGGACGCGGCCTTCCAGACGGAATGGCGCCGGCTGCTGACCCACTATGTCGGCCGCCCGAGCCCGCTCTGGTACGCGGAGCGGCTGACCACCCATCTCCGCAAGACCGCCGAACCCGGCAAGGGCGCCAAGGTCTATTTCAAGCGCGACGAGCTGAACCACACCGGCGCGCACAAGATCAACGCGGTGCTCGGCCAGATCCTGCTGGCCAAGAAGATGGGCAAGACGCGCATCATCGCGGAAACGGGCGCCGGCCAGCACGGCGTCGCCACCGCCACCGCCTGCGCGCTGATGGACCTGCCCTGCGTGGTCTATATGGGCGCGACCGACGTGGAGCGGCAGCAGCCCAACGTCTTCCGCATGAAGCTGCTGGGGGCGGAGGTCGTGCCCGTCACCTCCGGTGCCGCGACGCTGAAGGATGCGATGAACGAGGGCCTTCGCGACTGGGTCGCGAATGTCCACGACACCTACTACTGCATCGGCACCGTCGCCGGCCCGCACCCCTATCCCGCCATGGTCCGCGACTTCCAGTCCGTGATCGGCACCGAAGCCCGGGCGCAGATGCTGGAAGCGGAAGGCCGCCTGCCGGATGTGCTGGTCGCCGCCGTCGGCGGTGGCTCCAACGCCATGGGCCTCTTCTTCCCCTTCCTCGACGACAAGGACGTCGCGATGGTCGGCGTGGAGGCCGCGGGCCGGGGCCTCGACACGCATGAACACGCCGCGGCGCTGTCCCGCGGCCGGCCCGGCGTGCTGCATGGCAACCGCACCTACCTGCTGCAGGATGGCGACGGCCAGATCACGGAAGCGCACAGCATCTCCGCCGGCCTCGACTATCCCGGCGTCGGCCCCGAACACTCCTGGCTGCACGAGATCGGCCGCGTCCAGTATGTCGGCGCCACGGATGAGGAGGCGCTGGCCGCCTTCCAGCTCTGCTCCCGCCAGGAAGGCATCATCCCGGCCCTCGAACCCGCCCACGCCCTGGCCCACGTCATCAAGGCCGCGCCGACCATGCCGGCAGAGAGCATCATCCTGATGAATCTCTGCGGCCGCGGGGACAAGGACATCTTCACCGTCGCGAAGCACCTGGGCGAGAACATCTGAGATGAGCCGCATCGCCGCCAAATTCGCCGCGCTCCGCCAGGAAGGGCGCGGCGCGCTCGTCACCTACCTCCAGGCCTTCGATCCGGACCGGGAGACCTACCGCGCCATCCTGCACGGCCTGCCGGCCGCCGGCGCCGACATCATCGAGGTCGGCGTGCCCTTCACCGACCCGATGGCGGACGGCCCCTCCATCCAGAAGGCCGGGCAGCGCGCGCTGAAGGCCGGCGCCACCGCCGCCGGCGTGCTCGACCTGGTGCGCAGCCTGCGCACGCTGGACGACACCACCCCCGTGGTGCTGATGGGCTACTACAACCCGATCCTCACCTACGGCGTCGAGGCCTTCTGCAAGGACGCCGCCAGCGCCGGCGCCGACGGCCTCATCATCGTCGATGTGCCGCCAGAGGAAGCGGATGAGGTGGAGCCGCACGCCACCGCGAACGGCCTCGACCTGATCCGCCTGATCGCGCCCACCACCGACGAAGCGCGGCTGCCCCGCGTGCTCGCGGCCACCACGGGCTTCATCTACTACGTTGCCATCACCGGCATCACCGGCACGCGCAGCGCCGACTACGCGTCGATGGCCCCCACCATCGCCAAGCTCAAGCGCCACACGGACCTGCCCGTCGCCATCGGCTTCGGCATCCGCAGCCCGGCCCAGGCCGCGGAAGCCGCCAAGGCCGCGGACGGCGCCGTGGTCGGCACCGCCCTTGTGGACACGCTGGCCGCCAGCCTCGACCCCGAAGGCCGCGCCACCCCGGACACCGTGACGAAAGTGCTGGCCCAGGTCAGCAGCCTGGCCGAAGCCGTGCGCGCGGCGAGGAAGGTCGCGGCGTGAGGCTTGCAGGGGGACGCTGTCCCCCTGCACCCCCTGCCAGGGTCCAGCGGGACCCTGGACCGCGGGCATAACGACGAAGGGGGAGGGGGCTTGGGCCCCCTCCCCCTTCGTCGTTGTTATCTCATGGGCTCCAAGGGGCCGCTGCCCCTTGGCATGGGGGGTACGGGGGGAACGGCGTTCCCCCCGGGCAACCTTCGCGCGCCCCTCACCCCGCCACGGGCACGCCCTTGCTGGTGCTGTACTCGAAGTGCAGGGCTTCGCCGGGGAAGATGCGGGGGTGGATGGCGTGGGCGGCCATCGCGGCTTCGGAGAAGCCTTGCAGGATCAGTTTCAGCTTGCCCGGGTAGGTGGCGATGTCGCCGATGGCGTGGATGCCGGGGATGGTGGTTTCGCAGGTCGCGGGGGTGACGGCGATGTGGCTGCGTTCCAGGCCGAGGCCCCAATCGGCGATCGGGCCCAGTTCCATGGACAGCCCGAAGAAGGCCAGCAGGTGGTCCGCCGGCACGGTCTTCACCTCCCCCTTGAGGGTCGCGAGCGAGACGCCGGAGAGCTGCCCGTTCTGCCCTTCCAGGCCGTGCAGCTGGTAGGGAATCGCCAGCTCGATCTCGCCGCGCTCGGCCGCCTGCTTGAGCTGCGCGGCGCTTTCGGGCGCGCAGCGGAACTTGTCGCGGCGGTGCACGACGGTGACCTTGGCGGCGATCTGCTTGAGGCTGAGCGCCCAGTCCACCGCGCTGTCGCCGCCGCCCGCGATCACCACCTGCTTGCCGCGGAAATCTTCGCGGCGGCTGACCATGTAGCGCACGCCGCCGGATGCCTCGAACTCAGCCAGGCGTTCTAGCGGCGGGCGGTTCGGGCCGAAGGCGCCGGCGCCGGCCGCGACCACCACGGCCTTGCAGCGGATCGTGTCGCCCGTGCTGGTGGCGAGGACGAAGCCATCGCCGTCCTGCCGCAGCGCATCGACGCGGCGGCCGAGCATCAGCAGGGGATTGAAGGGCGCGCATTGCTTGTGGAGGGAGGCGATGAGGTCCGCGCCCGCGATCTCGGGATGGGCGGGGATATCGAAGATCGGCTTTTCCGGATAGAGCGCGGCGCATTGCCCGCCGATCGCTTCCAGCGCGTCGATCACCACGGTCTTCATCCGCAGCATCCCGCATTCGAACACCGCGAAAAGCCCCACGGGGCCCGCGCCGATGATCGCCACATCCGTCTCGACCACTGCGGTCATCCGCCTTGTCCCCACGCCGATCGTCGCGCCCCCCTTGGCGGAAGCGCCGGGGTCGATCAAGCCCGCGGGATCAAATTGGGAACGGCTGCGCTTGTGCCAGGGGGGTGGGGGAGGGCAGATTGGGCCCTCATGTCGCTCACGCTGCACCTCCCCGATGAAGCCGCGACGGCGTCGCTCGCCGCGCGCCTGGCCAGGCTCGCGCGGGCGGGCGATGCGGTGCTGCTGGAGGGGCCGCTCGGCGCCGGCAAATCCGCCTTCGCCCGCGCCTTCCTGCGCGCCGCCAGCGGCGATCCGGCGCTGGAGGTACCATCGCCGACCTTCACCCTGGTGCAGTCCTACGATCTGCCCGCCGGCCCCGCCTTCCATTTCGACCTCTGGCGGCTGAACGGCCCGTCCGGCATCGCGGAGTTGGGGTGGGAGGAGGCGCGGGAGGGCATCGTGCTGGTCGAATGGCCGGACCGGCTGGGCGACCTCCGCCCGGCCGATGCTCTGGTCATCACGCTGGCGCCGGGCGGGACGGATGAACAACGCATCGCGACGCTCACGGGCTGGGACGGGCGTCTGAAGGAACTGGCGGCATGATGCGGGCGGCGGAGGCGGCTTCCTTCCTGGCGGAGCATGGCTATGGCGCGGCGGATTACGCGCCGCTGCCGGCCGATGCCTCCTTCCGCAGCTATGCCCGGCTGCGCGGCGGGCCGCGCCCGGTGCTGCTGATGGACGCGCCGCCGCCGCAGGAGGATCTGCGCCCCTTCCTCGCCATCGCCGCGCATCTGCGGGATGCGGGGCTTTCGGCGCCGGAGGTCATCGCGGCCGACGTCACGCGGGGCTTCTGCCTGGTGGAGGATTTCGGCGACGCCACCGTGGCGCAGCTGCTGGATGCCGGCGACGACCCCGCGGCCCACTACCTGGCCGCGACGGCCGCGCTGGCGCGGCTGCACGCGGTGCGGCCGCCCGATGGCCTGCCGGGCTGGGGCGTGGACCGCATGACGGAAACCGCCGGCGCCACCTTTCTCCAGTGGTGGTGGCCCGCGGCGTTCGGCGCGGCGCCCTCGGCCGCGGTGACCGCGGCCTTCGAGGCCGCGATGCGCGCCATGCTCGCGCCCTTCCAGGGTGAGGGCTTCGTCCACCGCGACTACTTCCCGGCCAACCTCATGCCGCTGCCGGATCGCGAGGCGCCGCGCGACATCGGCATCCTCGATTTCCAGGACGCCGCCATCGGCCACCCCGCCTATGACCTCGTCTCCCTGACCGAGGATGCGCGGCGGGACGTCGATCCCGCGCTGCGGGAGGAATGCATCGCCCGCTACCTGGCGCTGCGGCCCGACCTCGATGCCGGCGGGTTCCGCGCCGCCCTGGCGGCCTGCGCGGCGCAGCGGCATCTGCGGGTGGCCGCGCTCTGGGTGCGGCTGGCGCGGCGGGACGGCAAGCCGAAATACCTCGTGCATGGGCCGCGCTGCTGGGCGCAGCTCGACCGCGCGCTGCAACATCCCGCCACGGCGCCGCTGCGCGACTTCCTGGATGCGCAGGTGCCGCCTTCCATGCGACAGAATCCTCTCGTGCTACAGGACGCCACGGCATGATCGCCCTCTCCCACGCCATGGTGCTCGCCGCCGGCCTCGGCACCCGCATGCGGCCGCTGACGGATGACCGGCCGAAGCCGCTGCTGCCGCTGGAAGGCCGCAGCCTGCTGCACCATGCGCTGGACCGCCTCGCGGCGGCGGGCGTCTCGCACCACGTCGTCAACGCGCACTACTTCGCCGACCAGATCGCCGATTCCGTCGCAGCCCATGGCGCGCCGGGCCGGAAAGTGCTGCGGGAGGAGGTGCTGCTCGAGACCGGCGGCGGCATCACCAATGCGCTGCCCCACCTCGGTGACAATCCCTTCGCCGTCATCAACGGCGACGCCTTCTGGCTGGATGGCCCGACGCCGGCGCTGGACCGCCTGGCCGCCGCCTTCGACCCGGAGCAGATGGACGCGCTGCTGCTGCTGGTGCGGACGTCCCAGGTGGATGGGGAGGTCGGGCGCGGCGACTTCCTGCTCGATCCGCTCGGCCGCGTCCGCCGACCGAAGGAGCGGGAGATCTCCCCCTACCTCTTCGCCGGCGTGCAGATCCTCTCGCCCGCGCTGTTCCGCGATGCGCCGGCCGGGCCCTTCTCGCTCAACCTGCTCTTCGACCGCGCGATCGAGGAAGGGCGGATGTTCGGCCTGGTGCATGACGGCGCCTGGTTTCATCTGTCCACGCCCCGTGATCTGCAGCGGGCGGAGACGATGCTGCGCGCCGGGATGCTGACAGCCTTGTTCTGAGGCGGCCGCAAGAAGCCGCCACGCCAACCCTTCATGCGGCCGCCAAGGGCGTCACCGCGGGAGCCCTGATGAACCTCTACGACATCCCCGCCGAGCTGCCCTTCCTGGACTGCCTGGCGGCGGGGGTGCTGCATGCGCTGAAGGACGCGCCGCCGGAGGCGTTGGCCCGCGCCACCATCCTGCTGCCGACGCGCCGTTCCGCCCGCGGCCTGCGCGATGCTTTTCTGGCCGCGGCGGAGGGCCGGGCGCTGCTGCTGCCGCGCATGCGGGCGCTGGCGGGGCTGTCGACCGAGGATGCCGACGAACTCGCGCTGCCCGCCCTGCTGGATCTGCCGCCCGCCGTCGCGCCCCTGACCCGCCAGGCCGTGCTGACCGGCATGGTGATGCGCCTGCCGCCCCGCCATGGCGGCCCCGCCACCCCCGAACAGGCCTGGGGCCTGGCGGCGGAGATGGCGCGGCTCTTCGACGAGGTGGCGCTGGAGGAGAAGGACCCGGACCTGCTCCGCCAGGGCAATCCGCTCGCCTATGCCGAGGCCTGGCTCGCGCGGCTCGAATCCCTGGTGCCGGGGGAGCAGGCGACGCATTGGCAGATCACCACCACCTTTCTCCGCGGCGTCGCCACCGCCTGGGCCGGGTGGCTGGAGGAGCGGGAGCTGCTGGATATCGGGCTCCGCCGCGTCCTCGCGCTCCGCGCCCAGACCGAGGCCTGGCGGCAGGCGCCGCCGGCGGAGCCGATCATCGCCGCCGGCATCGGCGTCGGCGGCACCATCCCGGCGGCGGTCGAGCTGCTGAAGGTGGTCGCCGCGCTGCCGCACGGCGCCGTGGTGCTGCATGGGCTGGACCGCGCCGCGCTCGGCCAGGTCTGGGATGCCGTCTCCAAGGCGCCCACCCACCCCTTCTGCAGCCAGGCGAGGTTGCTGGCGGAGATGGGGGCGGAGGCGAGGCAGGTGCGGCGCTGGCCCGGCTGCGGGTTGCACCAGCCCCGCGCCGTGCCGGAAGCCCGCCCCGCCCTGCTGGAAATGGCGCTGCGGCCGCCGGAGGGCATGGCGCCCTGGACCGTGCCCGCCGCCGATGGCTGGGCGCCAGGCCTGCAAGGCCTGCAGCTGCTCGCCGCCCCCGACGCCCAGGCGGAAGCCGCCGCCATCGCGCTGCTGCTGCGCGAGGCGCTGGAGAAGCCGGGTGCGCGCGCCGCTCTCGTGACACCCGACCGCGACCTGGCCCGGCGCGTCAGCGCGGAGCTGATCCGCCACGGCATCATCGCCGATGACAGCGCCGGCGAGCCGCTGGGCCAGACGCCGACCGGCGCCTTCCTGCGCCTGCTGGCCCGCGCGGTGGCGGAGGATCTCGCCCCCGTCCCCCTGCTGGCCCTGCTGAAGCACCCGATCTGCGCCGCAGGCATGGCCCGGGCGGATTTCCTGGATGCCGTGCGCCTGCTGGAACGCCGCGTGCTGCGGGGCGCGCGGCCGCCGGGCGGGCTCGGCGGTTTGCGCGCGGCCATCGAGGCCCTGTCGGAAGGCGCCACCAAGCCGCGGCTGCTGGCGCTGCACGATGCGCTGTCGGCCGCGCTCGGCGACTTCGCCTCCCTCCACGGCGCGCCGCGCCCGCCCGCCGACCTGCTCGCCGCCCATCTGGCGGCGGCGGAGGCGCTGGCCACCACGCCGGAAGCGCCCGGCGGCCTCCGCCTCTATGCGGCGGAGGAGGGGGAGGTGCTGGCCTCCCACCTCGCGGACCTCGCCCCCGCCATGGCGATGCTCCCGCCCCTCGACCCCGGCGCCTGGCCCGCCTTGTTCGATGCGGCGATCGAGGGCATCGCCGCCCGCTCCGTCCGCGCCCAGGCCGGCCGCGATGCCGGCGCCCATCCGCGCGTCGAGATTCTCGGCCTGCTGGAGGCGCGGCTGCTGGCCTTCGACCGCGTCGTGCTCGGCGCGCTGGACGAGACGGTCTGGCCACTGGCGACCGACCCCGGCCCCTGGATGAGCCGCCCCATGCGGACCCAGTTCGGCCTGCCCGAACCCGAGGCCCGCATCGGCCGTGTCTGCATGGACTTTTTCCTGTTTGCCTGCGCCGCACCCGATGCGATCCTGTCGCGGGCCGCGCGGCGGGGCGGTGCGCCAACCGTGCCCGCGCGCTGGATCACGCGGCTGGAAACCTTCCTCTCCGGCCAGGGGCTGGAACTGCCGCAGAGCCAGGCCGCCCGCCTGGCCGCGGCGCTCGACCAGCCCGCGCAGGTCCTGCCGCTCCGCCGCCCCTCGCCCTGCCCGCCGGCGGCGCTCCGCCCGCGCGAGATCAGCGTGACGGAGGTGGCGACCCTGCTCGCCGACCCCTACGCCTTCTATGCCCGCCGCGTGCTGGACCTGCGAAAGCTCGATCCGCTGGACGCAGATGTCGGCGCGCTGGACTACGGCATCATCGTCCACGCCGCTCTCGCCCGCTTCGTGCGCGATGTCTCCACCGCCCGCGCCGGCTGGCCAGGCGACGACGCCGCTCGCGCGATCTGGGAGGAGGCGGCGGAGGAAGCGCTGGCCGCACAGGGCCCGCGCCCCGCTCTCGCCGCCTTCTGGCGCCCGCGCCTCTCCCGCATCGGGGCCTTCGTGATCGATCTGGAACGCGACATGCGCCGCGACGGCCATATCCGGCAGAGCTGGGTGGAGCGCGACGGGCGGCTCGACCTGCCGCGCCCCCGCGGCAAGGTCACGCTGAAGGCCCGGGCCGACCGGGTGGACCAGCTCGGCGACGGCACGCTGGCGGTGCTGGACTACAAGACCGGCACCCTGCCGAGCCCCGACGATCTGGTGGACGGCACCGCCCCCCAGCTGCCGCTCGAAGCCGCCATGGCCTGGCGCGGCGCCATCCAGGGCGTGCCGGACAGCCCCGTGCGGGCACTCACCTACTGGAAGCTCTCGGGCGGGGAGACCGCCGGGGAGGTGAAGGCCATGCTGACCGAGCCGGAGGAGGTGGAGTCCGCCGCCGAGGATGCGCTGGACCGCCTCGGCCTGCTGGTCGATCGCTTCCTGTTGGGCGACGCCCCCTTCACGGCACGGCCCCACCCCGCGCGCAGCACGCGGGGCGATGACTACGACCACCTGTCGCGCGTCGCGGAATGGGCGGATGCGGAGGGGGATGAATGAGGGGGCTGCTTGGTCGCCCGGGGGGAACTCCGTTCCCCCCGATGCCCCCCATGCCAGGGTCCAGCCGGACCCTGGACCGGGATCAATTGACGATGGTCCAGGGGGGTCTCCCCCCTGGCGGATGGGGTGTGGGGAAGGCAGCGCCTTCCCCACGACTGCCCCGCCCATGAACCTCCCCCTCACCCCCCGCCAGGAAGCCGAGTTCGAGCAGGGCCGGGCCTCCGACCCGCTCTCCTCCGCCTGGGTCGGTGCCTCGGCGGGCTCCGGCAAGACCAAGGTGCTGACGGACCGCGTGCTGCGGCTGCTGCTGGCGCCGGGCACGCGGCCGGCCAGCATCCTCTGCCTGACCTTCACAAAGGCGGCCGCGGCGGAGATGGCGACGCGGCTCGCGCGCGAACTCGGCCGCTGGGCGGTCGATCCCGAATCGCGCCTGGCCGATCGGCTGGCCCGGCTGCTCGGCCGCGCGCCGACGCGGGACGACCTCGACACCGCCCGCAGCCTGTTCTGCCGGGTGCTGGAACTGCCGGGCGGCATGCGGATCAGCACCATCCACGCCTTCTGCCAGTCCCTGCTGCGTGCCTTCCCGCTGGAAGCCGGCCTCGCGCCGCAATTCGGCGTCGTCGAGGATGCCGATGCCCGCACCCTGCTGGCGGAGGCGCGGGAGGCCGTGCTGGCGGGGCCGATGACGCCGCGGGAGGCGCTGGAGGCGCTGGCCAGCCTGGTGCCGCCGGAATCCTTCGCCCGCCTGGTGCAGGCCCTCGATGGCGACCGCGAACGCCTCTCCGCCGCGCTGCGCGGCACCGGGTCGCTGGAAGGTCTCTGCGCCGCCATCGCCGGCCACCTCGGCCTGCCGGATGGCGCGCATGAGGCGAGCCTGGTGGCGCTGGCGGCGGAGCAGGTGGACCGCCAGGCCGTGATGGCCGCCCGCCTCCTCCAGGCCAGCCGGAACGAGAACGACCAGGCGCGGGGGCTCCGCATCCTCACCTGGCTCGAACTCCACCCCGCCCACCGCGCCGCGCGCTGGGGGGAATGGGCGGAGATCTTCCTGACCAGGGAAGGCACGCCCCGCAAATCCATGGCGACCAAGCAGGTCGGCCCCCGCCAGGCCGAATGCGCGGAAGTGCTGGCGCGGGAGGCCGAGCGCATCGCGGCGCTGGAGGGCAGCCGCCGCGCCTGCCGCCTGCTGGCCGCGACGCGCGCGCTGCTGGCGCTCGGCGCGCCGGTTCTGCAGGGCTATGCCGCGCGCAAGCAGGCGCGCGGGCTGATGGATTATGACGACCTGATCCTCTCCGCCCAGCGCGTGCTGCAGGACCCCGGCAGCGCCTGGGTGCTGTTCAAGCTGGATGGCGGCCTGGACCACGTGCTGCTGGACGAGGCGCAGGACAGCAACCCCGCGCAATGGGGCATCGCCGCCGCGCTGACGGAGGAATTCTTCGCCGGCGCCGGCCGCGAATCCCGCCGTGATGAGCCGCCCACGCCCCGTACCATCTTCGCGGTGGGTGACATCAAGCAGTCCATCTACGGCTTCCAGGGGGCGGACGCCGCCGGCTTCGCGCGGTGGAAGGGCCATTTCGGGCGCCGCATCGCCGCGGTGGGGGAGGCGCTGCGCGACGTCCAGCTCAAGGTCTCCTTCCGCTCCACCGCGCCGGTGCTGGCCCTGGTCGACGCCGTTTTCGCGGAGGGCGAGGCGCGGGACGGCGTGGTGAACCCCGGCGAGGAATTGCTGCATCGCCCCGACCGCGCCGGCCATGCGGGCCGGGTCGAGCTCTGGCCCATGCTGGAAGCGGCACCGACGGAGCCGCCGCCACCCTGGGAGGTGCCGGAAGCCCCCGCCCAGGCGACCGGCGCTGATGCGCTGCTGGCGGAGGCGATCGCCGCGCGCATCGCGCAGTGGATCAAGTCCCGCACCCCGCTGGAAAGCCGCGGCCGACCCATCCGTGCCGGCGACATCCTGGTGCTGCTGCGCAAGCGATCCGGCGGGCTGCTGCCCCGCCTGGTGCGCGCGTTGAAGGAACGCGGCGTGCCCGTGGGCGGCGCCGACCGCATCCGCCTGATCGAGCAGATCGCGGTGCAGGACCTGCTGGCGCTGGCCGATGTCCTGCTGCTGCCCGATGACGATCTGCAACTCGCCGCCCTGCTGAAATCGCCGCTCATCGGCCTCGATGAGGACCAGCTCTTCGCGCTCGCCCATGGCCGCACCACCAGCCTCTGGGCCGTGCTGCAGAAGGCGCGCGGGGCGGAGACGCCGGAGGGCAGGGCCGCCGACTGGATCGCCGGGCTGATGGCGCGCGCGGACCTGGTGACGCCCCATGCGCTGTTTGCGGAGGTGCTGGGCGAGCACAAGGGGCGGGAGAGGCTGCTGAAGCGCCTCGGCCCCGATGCCGCCGACCCCGTCGATGAATTCCTCAACGCGGCGCTCGACCATGGCAGCCGCCACCCGCCGAGCCTGCAGCACTTCGTCGGCTGGCTGCGGCGTGGCGGGGCGGAGGTGAAGCGGGAACAGGAAGGTGCCGGCGATGCCGTGCGCATCATGACCGTGCACGGCGCCAAGGGCCTCCAGGCCCCAATCGTCATCCTGCCGGACACCATGGGCGGCGGCCGCGACCAGGCGGATGTGCGCTGGCATGTGCCGGAGGAGGGTGTGCCCCTGCCGCTCTGGGCGCCCAACAAGGACCACCACGCCCCCGCCTATTCGGCCCTGCTCGCCGCCGAGAAGCAGGCGCGGGCGGAGGAGGAGCACCGGCTGCTCTATGTCGCCCTGACCCGGGCGGAGGACCGGCTGCTGGTCTGCGGCTGGCAGAAGAAGCGCCCGAAGGACGCGCCCTGGAAGCAGGGCACCTGGTACGACCTCGTCGCCCGCGGCTTCGCCCGCCTGGATACCACGGTCCCGGAGCCCTTCGACCCGGAGGCGTTCGGCGCCCCCGCCGAATGCCGCTTCGCGACGGGGGAGGCGATGGTGCTCGCCACGCCGCAGGAAACGGCCCCCGTGCCGGATGGCCGCGACACGCCGCCCCCCGCCGCGGCCGACCTGCCGGCCTGGGCGCGCCGGCCCGCACCGCCGGAGGGGGTGGTGGACGCGCTCGCCCCCTCCGCCGTGCCGGGGGAGAATGAGGGCGGACCCGCCGCCGCGCCGCATGGCGCCGCGGACCCCACCGGCCGCCGCTTCCGCCGCGGCCGGATCGTCCATGCCCTGCTGCAGCACCTGCCGGACCAGGACCCCGCCCGGCGCCAGGAAGCCGGCCGCGCCTTCCTCGCCCGGCCGGGCCATGGGCTCGATCCCGCGGAGCAGGCGGAGACGCTGGCGGAGGTGATGGCGCTGCTGGACGCGCCCGGGATCGCCGCCGCCTTCGGCCCCGGCAGCCTGGCGGAGGCGCCCATCGCCGGGCAGGTCGGGGACCTTCTCGTCAGCGGCCAGGTGGACCGGCTGCTGGTCGCGCCCGACCGCGTGCTGGTGCTGGACTACAAGACCAACCGCCCGCCGCCATTGACGGTCGAATCGGTCCCGTCCCTCTACCTCCGGCAGATGGCCGCCTACCGCGCCGTGCTGTCCCGCGCCTTTCCCGGGCGTGCGGTGGAATGCGTGCTCGTCTGGACCTATGGCGCCCGACTCATGCCGCTTCCGGGTGAGTTGCTGGATCGACATGCGCCAGGCGCATGACGGCCTGCGTGGCCCTCACGTGACCCTTGCTTGACCGGGCCCGGCCCCGCCACGATCTTGCCATGAAAGGCCGGGCCCCCGCCCGGCGCTGGAGACGACCCCCCATGAGTGACCTCACCAAGGCCGTGACCGACGACAGCTTCCGGCAGGATGTGCTGGAGGCCCCCGGCCCCGTGCTGGTGGATTTCTGGGCCGAGTGGTGCGGCCCCTGCCGCATGGTGGCCCCCATCCTCGACGAGATCGCCAAGGAATACGAAGGCAAGCTGACCATCGCGAAGGTGAACATCGACGACAACCCGATGACGCCGAACGACTACGCGGTGCGCGGCATCCCGACCATGATCCTGTTCAAGGACGGCAAGCCGGTGGACACCAAGGTCGGCGCGCTGCCCAAGGGCGCCATGAAGGAATGGGTCGCCAGCAAGCTGGGATGATGCATCCAGGCGGGCTCGGCTGACGATCCGCGGCGGGGTGCTTCCGGGCAACCCGCCGCTTCCTACATGCGGCGCATGATGAACCGCCGCACGCTGCTCACCGCCTCCCTCGCCGCCCTGCCGCTGCCGGCCCTCGCCCAATCCGGCGACACGGTGCGGTCGGACCGCGCCGCCTTCCGGCTCACCACGCTGGCGACGGGCCTCGACAGGCCCTGGGGCGCGGCGCTGCTGCCCGATGGCAGCCTGCTCGTCACCGAACGTCCCGGCGGGCTGCGGCGCGTGACGCCATCCGGGGAGGTCTCGGCGCCGCTGGCCGGCGTGCCGGAGGTCGAGGCCCGCGGCCAGGGCGGCATGCTCGACATCGCCATCGCCCCGGATTTCGCCCGGACGCGCGAAGTCTACCTCTCCCACGCCATGCTGGTGCAGGGCGGCGCACTGACGCGGCTGACCCGCGCGCGGCTTTCCGCCGATGCGACGGCGCTGGAGGGTGTGACGCCGATCCTCGACGCCACCCCGGCGCAGCCCAGCGGCCGCAACCATTATGGCAGCCGGATCGCCTTCGGCCCCGATGGCCGCCTCTACCTCTCCACCGGCGACCGCATGAACGACAAGATGCGGTCGCAGCGCCTGGACGACCTGGCCGGCAAGATCCTGCGGTTGGAACGCGATGGCAGCGCGGCCGCGGGCAACCCCTTCCTCGGGCGCGGCGACGCGCGGGCCGAAATCTTCTCCTACGGACACCGCAACCCGCAGGGCCTCGCCTTCAATCCCTGGACCGGCGGGCTGTGGCAGGCGGAATTCGGCGCCCGCGGCGGCGACGAGATCAACCTCGTTCGCCCCGGCCTCAACTATGGCTGGCCCGTCGTCAGCCACGGCGTGGACTACAATGGCAGCCCGATCGGCACCGGCCAGAAGGAGGCACCGGGCATCGAGGCGCCGCTGCATTTCTGGACGCCCTCGGTCAGCCCCTCCGGCATCAACTTCTACACCGGCAACGCCTTCCCCGGCTGGTCCCGCAGCCTCTTCGTCGCCGCCCTCAACCCGCCCGGCCTGGTGCGGCTGGAGACGGAAGGCGAGCGCGTGGTGGCGGAGGAGCGCCTGCTCTTCGATCGCCGCATCCGCATGCGCCAGGTGGTGGTGGCGGCGGATGGCGCGCTGCTGGTGCTGACGGATGAGGGGCGGGGCAGAATTCTTCGATTGATACCCGCGTAACCTTTCGTCGGCGGCGCGCGAAGGCGGGTCAGCCCCGGGAGAACCGCCATGCAACGCCGCGCCATCATCGCCTGCCTCGCCACCCTGCCGCTGCTGCCGCGCCCGGCCGCGGCGGCGCAGCGCCAACCCTTCACGGAGGCGGCGCTGGAGGCGGCGCAGGCCGCGGACCGGCCCATCCTCATCGAGGTGACGGCCCCCTGGTGTCCGACCTGCCGCGCGCAGAAGCCGCATGTCGATGCCGTTGCGGCCGACCCGCGCATGGCGGGCGCGGTGCTGCTCTCCATCGACTTCGACAGCCAGAAGGACGCGCTTCGCCGGTTCCAGGTGCGGTCCCAATCCACCCTGATCGCCATGAAGGGGCGGGAGGAGCGCGGCCGCGCCACCGGCATCACCGATGGCGCCGCCATCCGGGACCTGCTGTTCCGCGCGCTGTAGCCCGGCCGTGACCACCCTGCTGCTGGCGGGGCTGGCGGGAATCCTCGCCAGCCTGTCGCCCTGCGTCCTGCCGATCCTGCCCATCGTGCTGGCGGCTGCCGGCGCGGAACACCGCCTGGGGCCGCTGGCCCTGGCCGGTGGCCTCGCGGTGAGCTTCGCCGGCGCCGGCATGGTGCTGGGACTGGTCGGCTTCGCGATCGGGCTGGATGCGGAGGTGCTGCGCGTCGCCGCGGCGGTGCTGATGCTGGCGGCCGGCATCGCCCTGCTGGCGGCGGGTCTGGCCGCGCGGCTTTCCGCCGCGGCTGAACACGCCCTGCAGCCGGTGACGGCCTTCGCGGCGCGGATGACCGCGCGCGGCGTGGGCGGACAGTTCGCGCTCGGTGCCGTGCTCGGCCTGGCCTGGGCGCCCTGCACGGGCCCGGCGCTTGGCGCGGCGGTGGCGCTCTCCGCCCGGGCGGAGACGGCGCCGCAGGCGGCGCTCACCATGCTGGCCTTCGCGCTCGGCGCCGCGCTGCCGCTCGTGGCGCTCGGCTATGCCGCGCGGGGTTCCGTGCCGTTGCTGCGTCGGCGCCTCGGCGGCCTCGGCCAGGCCATGCGCCCGGTCCTGGGTGGTGCGCTGGCGCTGTTCGGCCTGCTGGTGCTTACCGGTCTCGACAAGCGGATCGAGGCGGTGGCGACGGCGGCGCTGCCCGAAGCCTGGGTGGACCTCGTCGTGCGGTTCTGACCGTCCTGGGGCAGGACCGCCGTGGCGGCGGTTCCTCACCTCAATGGTCGTAGTGCAGCCGTAGCTCCCGGCGGCCATCGGGCAGGGTCAGCTCCACGACCCGGTCGGCGGCGTGCCAGAGCAGGAGCGCCGCGAGATGCCGCTCCATCACCGCCGGATCGGCCTCCGGCGACGGCACGGGCGCCTCGCTGTCGCGCAAGGGCTGGCCGCGCCAGCGCAGCGCGACATCCAGGTTGAATTCGTCGAAGCGGCCCGTGACCTCGATCGCCGTGCCGGGATCGGCTTGGTGGGCGAGCAGCCCGGCCGCTTCCTCCATCGCGCCGCGCAGCCGCGCCACCACCTCCGCCCGCGCGCCCCAGGCGCTGCCGGCCTCCGTCGCGAAATCCTCCAGCGCCGCATGGCCCTGCGCGGGCTGCCAGGTTGCGTCGCGCTGGCGGGTGGCGCCGGCGCGGAAGGCGGCGTTCAGCAGCAGCCCCACCACCAGCCCCAGTACGAGGGAGGAGGTCAGCAGCAGCCGGGCCGCATCCGGCAGGGTGGCGAAGACCTGCGGCGCGGCGTCGTAGGACACGCCGATGACGAAGGCCGCGCCCACCACCAGGCTGCGCCGCGCATCCAGGGCGCGCTGCACGACGATGCCCATGCCGGTGACGACGATGAAAGCGGCGGCGAAGAACAGCGCCGCGCCCAGCACGCCGCGCGGCACGGCCAGCACCAGCGCCGGTGCGCCAGGCACCAGGCCGAGGGCGATCCACATCACGCCGACCGCGATGGCGACGCGCCGCGCCATGATGCCGGTGGCGATGGAGAGGCCGACGCTGGCCGTATAGGTGTTCGTCCCCGGCACGCCGATCACCCCGGCCATGACGGTGCCCAGCCCATCCGCCAGCACGCCGGCGCGGATCGAGCCGAAATCCGGCCGCTTCCAGCCGGGATCATTCGCGCGCTGGCAGGCGACGATGTCGCCGGAGGCGCGGACCAGGCAGGCCAGCGCGCCGACCAGCACCCCGGGCAGCAGCGCCCACGGGAAGGCCGGCGTCGCGATCGGCCAGGCCACGAGTTGCGGCGCCGGCAAGGCCATGGCCCCGGCGCCCCCGGCCACCAGAAGCACCACCAGGTGGGTGGCAATGCCGGCGCCGAGCCCCGCCAGCACCGCGAGCGGCCGCCAGCGTGGCCCGCCCCACGCCGTCAGCGCGATGATGACCAGCAACGCGACGATGGGTGCCACCATGTCATGCGCCGGATTCCGCGCGCCGGGCCCGATGCCGATCATCAGCCGCAGGCCGAGCAGCCCGAGCACGAGGCCGATCATCAGCACGACGAGGCCGGCCAGTTCGGTAGGCAGGTAGGGCCGCAGCCGATGCACCAGGAAGGACAGCGCGATCTGGGTCGCCCCCGCCGCCAGCGTCAGCCCGGCCACGGCGCCGAGCCCGCCCATCTGCGCCGCGATGAGGGAGGGCGGCAGGTAGACCGCGGTGAAGACGGAGGGCAGCAGGAAGCCCGATCCGATGCCATGCCGCCCCCAGGCCTGCAGCAGCGTCGAGATGCCGAGCGCCACCATCGCCAGCGCGATGACATTCGTCACCATCTCGGGCGGTGCGCCCGCGGCCTCCGCCACCACCAGCGGGAAGACCAGCGTGACGGCGCCGAGGCCCACATGCTGGAGTGCGGCCGGCCAGACGACCGAGGGCGGCGGGCTCGAATCGAGAGCCCAGGCAGCCCGCGTCCCGGTTGTCATGCGCCGACGATCTCCCCGTTTGGTTGCGACAACCGTAATCCTGCGCGCATCGCATCCCGCCGGGGGCGGCGTCAACGTTTCGTCAGCGTGGCGGGGAGCCGTCCAGCTTCAGCACCTCGCCCGCGAGGTAGAGGCTGCCGCAGATGAGTACGCGGGATGGCGGGCCATCCTTCGGGATCGCCGCCAGCGCCTGTTCCACCGTGCCGCCCGCCGTGGCGGCGCCGCCGCTGGCGGCGATGATGGCCTCGATCGGCATGGCCAGGTGCTGGCCGGGCTCCGCGATGGCCTGCAGGGTCGCGGCCTGTGGGATCAGCGGCGCCAGGAACTCGCTGGCCTGCTTGGAGGATTTCATGCCGACCAGCAGGTGGCAGGGGCGGTCCGCGAAGGCGGTGCGGAGATGCTCGCCCAGCACCACGCCGGCGCCGGCATTGTGCCCGCCATCCAGCCAGAGCTCCCAGCCCGGCGGCAGCAGCGCCGAAAGCCGCCCGGTCAAACGCTGCATCCGTGCCGGCCATGTGGCGGTGGCGAGGCCGCGCGCGATGGCCTCCGCCGTCAGCCAGTCCGGGTTCCAGGCGCGGAGCGTCGCGATGGCGATGCCGGCATTATCCGCCTGGTGCGGCCCGGCCAGCGCCGGCGGCGGCAGGTCCAGCACGCCCGCCTCGTCCTGCCAGCGCAGCCGCCCGTCAGGCTGCCGCGCCACATCCCAGGCCTCGCCGCGCGCCAGCAGCGGCGCGCCCTGGTCAGCGGCCACCTGTCGCAGCACGGCGGCCGCGCCGGGTGCCTGCGCGCCGGTGGCGCAGGGCACGCCGGGCTTGATGATCCCCGCCTTCTCGAAGGCGATTTTCTCGAGTGTATCGCCGAGGAAATCCATGTGGTCCATGGAGATGCTGGTGATCGCGGTCGCCACCGGGTCGATGACGTTCGTCGCATCGAAGCGGCCGCCGAGGCCCACTTCCAGCACCAGCAAGTCGGCCGGGACGGACGCGAACAGGTGGAGGGCGACGGCCGTCGTCACCTCGAACACCGTGATCGGCGCGCCGGCATTCACGCGCTCCACATGCTCCAGCGCCTCGGTCAGCGCCTCCTCGCTCACCAGCGTGCCGGCGAGCCGGATGCGCTCATGGAACCGCACCAGGTGCGGAGAGGTGTAGACGTGGACGCGCAGGCCGGCGGCTTCCGCGATGGCGCGGAGGAAAGCGCTCGTGCTGCCCTTGCCGTTGGTGCCGGCGACGTGGATGACCGGCGGCAGGCGCCGCTCCGGATGGCCGAGCTTCGCCAGGCAATCCCGCATGCGCCCCAGGCTGAGGTCGATCAGCACGGGATGCAGCTTGTGCAGACGATCGATAATCGCCTCGCTGCGCGAGGCCGTGATGGTGCTCACGCCGGCTTGGGTGCCTCGGCCGGGGCTTCGGGGGCCGGGAGCGCCGGCAGTTCGGGCACCGGCGTCGTGATCGGCATCGGCTCCCGCAGCAGGGAGATCACGCGCGCCAGGGTCGCCCGCATGTCGTGCCGCTTCACCACCATGTCGAGGATGCCGTGTTCCAGCAGGTATTCGGCGCGCTGGAAGCCCTCCGGCAGCTTCTCCCGCACCGTCTGCTCGATCACGCGCGCGCCGGCGAAGCCGATCATGGCGCCGGGCTCCGCGATGTGGATGTCGCCCAGCATGGCGAAGCTGGCCGTCACGCCGCCCGTGGTCGGGTCGCACATCACGACGATGAAGGGCAGGCCCGCTTCCTTCACCATGCGCGTCGCGATCACGGTGCGCGGCATCTGCATCAGGCTGACCGTGCCTTCCTGCATGCGCGCCCCGCCGGAGGCGGTGAAGACGATCAGCGGCGCATCCTGCAGCACCGCGAGCTTGGCGGCCGTGACCAGCGCCTCACCCACGCCCGCGCCCATGGACCCGCCCATGAAGGCGAATTCGAAGGCGGCGACGACGGCCTTGCGGCCCTCGATGCTGCCCTGCGCGACCAGCACCGCGTCATCCATCGCGTTCTTCTGCTGGGCTTCCTTCAGCCGGTCGCCGTAGCGCCGCTGGTCGCGGAAGCGCAGCGGGTCCGCCGGCGCCTTCGGCAGCTCGATCCGGGACCAGCCCTCATCCAGCGTCGCCTTCACCCGCGCATTGGCGGAAAGCCGCATGTGGTGCCCGCAATGGGTGCAGACATGCAGGTTCCGCTCGAGGTCGCGGTGGAAGATCATCTGCTCGCAGGACGGGCATTTGTGCCAGAGGTTGTCCGGCACTTCCCGGGTTCCCCCGAAGATCGCCTTCACCTTGGGCAGGGCCCAGTCGCTGATCCAGTTCACTTCGTTCATGCCCTCAAGCGCCGGGCGCGCGCATCCGCGCGCTTGGCTCGCCGGACTGCCGGCGGCGCCCGTTCGGGCGCTCGGCGCGCCGTCGGCGCGCCGCCAGTCCTAGGCGGGGAGGTAGGGCGGGATGGGGGGTGGGTGCAAGTCCCGCGGTCAGCCGCCCGGCCTGCGGAACCTGACCAGGATATCGACCTCGCCCGGTCGCTCGGCCAGCGCCTGGCGGAGGATGGCGATCAGCGTCTCCGGTGAGACGTCGAGGTCCACGACCTGCGCCGTCTCCTCATAGAGCAGGTGGGAATGCGGCGCGGGCACGGTGTCGAAGACCGGCTCCGTCCCCGTGCTCGGCAGCCGCGCCAGCAGCCCGTGCTGTTCCAGCGTGGCCAGCTGGGACGCCAGCTCGGCAGCGGACAGGCCGAGCCCGGCCGCGGCCGCCAGCCGATCGATCTCGCCGCGCGTCAGATGCGTCTCCGCCGCGGCGCGGAGCGCGATCAGCAGCCGCGCCAGCTTTCCCTGCGCCGGCAAGCCCGCGCGGCGCAGCTCTCCGCGCGCTGCGGTTTCCACCGCCTGCGCCATGGCCTCCTCCCCGGTCCTGCCTTGTCGGCTTGCAAACAGGGGGCGGCACCCCTCGCCTGGATGCCGCCCCCCCCTCGTCAACGCTTACGCCAGATCGAAGCGGTCCGCGTTCATCACCTTCGTCCAGGCGGCGACGAAGTCCTCCACGAAGCGCTGCTGGCCATCGGCCTGGCCATAGACCTCCGCGATCGCCCGCAGCTGGGAGTTGGAGCCGAAGACGAGGTCGACGCGCGTCGCCGTCCACTTCACCTGGCCCGTGGCGCGGTCACGCCCGATGAACTCCTGCGCCGCCTCGGAGGTCGGCGTCCAGGCCGTGCCCATGTCGAGCAGGTTGACGAAGAAGTCGTTCGTCAGCGTGCCGACGCGGCTGGTGAAGACGCCGTTGGCGGCGCCGACATGCGTGCCGAGCACCCGCATGCCGCCAACCAGCACCGTCATCTCCGGCGCCGTCAGCGTCAGCAGCTGGGCGCGGTCCACCAGAAGCTCCTCCGCCGTCAGGGCGAACTGCTTCTTCAGGTAGTTGCGGAAGCCATCCGCCTCCGGCTCCAGCACCGCGAAGCTCTCGACATCCGTCTGCTCCTGCGTCGCATCGGTGCGGCCCGGGCTGAAGGGCACGGTGATGCCGACCCCCGCGCGCCGCGCCGCTTCCTCCACGCCCGCATTGCCGCCGAGCACGATGAGGTCGGCCAGCGAGACCTGCTTGCCGCCGCCCGCCTTCGCATTGAAGGAGGCCTGGATCGCCTCCAGCTTGCCCAGCACCTTGGCCAGCTGCGCCGGCTGGTTCACCGCCCAGTCCTTCTGCGGCGCCAGCCGGATGCGCGCGCCATTGGCGCCACCCCGCTTGTCGGAACCCCGGAAGGTGCTGGCGGAGGCCCAGGCGGTGGAGACGAGCTCCGAGACGCTGAGCCCGGAGGCCAGGATCTCCGCCTTCAGAGCCGCGATGTCGCCGGCATCCACCAGCGCATGCGTCACCGGCGGCACCGGGTCCTGCCAGATCAGGTCCTCGGCGGGCACGAGCGGGCCGAGGTAGCGGGCCTTCGGCCCCATGTCGCGATGGGTCAGCTTGAACCAGGCGCGGGCGAAGGCATCGGCGAACTGGTCGGGGTTCTTGTGGAACCGCTCGCTGATCGCGCGATAGGCCGGGTCCATCTTCATCGCCATGTCCGCCGTCGTCATCATCGGCGGGTGGCGCTTGGACGGATCATGCGCATCCTCGACCAGTGTCCAGGCGGCCCGGTCCTTCGGGTGCCACTGATGGGCGCCGGCCGGCGACTTGTGCAGCTCCCACTCATGGCCGAGCAGCATGTCGAAGTAGCCCATGTCCCAGGTGGTGGGGTTGGGCTTCCAGGCGCCCTCGATGCCGGAGGTGATGGCATCGCCGCCCACGCCCGACTTCCAGGTGCTGAGCCAGCCGAGGCCCATCGCCTCCAGCGGCGCGCCCTCGGGCTCCCGCCCCACATGGTCGGCGGGGCCGGCGCCATGCGCCTTGCCGAAGGTGTGGCCGCCAGCCACCAGCGCCACCGTCTCCTCGTCGTTCATCGCCATGCGCGCGAAGGTCTCACGGATGTCGCGGCCGGAGGCGACGGGGTCCGGCGTGCCGTTCGGGCCTTCCGGATTCACATAGATCAGGCCCATCTGCACCGCGGCCAGCGGGCTCGCGAGTTCGCGGTCGCCGGAATAGCGCGTGTCACCCAGCCAGGTGTCCTCGGCGCCCCAGTAGATGTCCTCCTCCGGCTCCCAGATGTCGGCGCGGCCGCCGGCGAAGCCGAAGGGCTTCAGCCCCATGGATTCGATCGCGCAGTTGCCCGCGAAGATGAACAGGTCGGCCCAGGAGATGCGGTTGCCGTATTTCTGCTTGATCGGCCACAGCAGGCGCCGCGCCTTGTCGAGGTTGCCGTTGTCCGGCCAGCTGTTCTCCGGCGCGAAGCGATGCGCGCCATTGCCGGCGCCGCCACGGCCATCGCCCGTGCGGTAGGTGCCCGCGCTGTGCCAGGCCATGCGGATGAAGAAGGGCCCGTAATGCCCGTAGTCGGCCGGCCACCAGGGCTGGGAGACCTTCATCAGCGCGAAGATGTCCTGCTTCAGCGCCTCGATGTCGAGCTTCTTGAACTCCTCCGCATAGTTGAAGGCCGGGCCCATCGGGCTGACCTTGCTGGAATGCTGGTGGAGGATCTTGAGGTTCAGCTGGTTCGGCCACCAGTCCCGGTTCGACCGCCCGCCGAAGGTCGCATGCTTCGGGCTGCCATGCACGGTCCCGTGCATCACCGGGCACTTGCCCGCGCCCGCCCCACCATGTCCGTCCATCGTTCTCTCTCCGTTGCTGGCCGTGCCATTCCCCCACGCCCTTCCGGGCGCGTGGCGTCGCGGGAGGCTAGCGGGGGAGGCGGGATAGGCGGAAGCGAATTGGTTCTACCGGTTCGATAGATCGTGACTATAATGTAAGGCGATCTGACCGATGACCTGCCGATGAAACCCTGCCGATGAACCTGCGCGACCTCCGCTACCTCCTCGCCGTCGCCGAGCATGGCCATTTCGGCCGCGCGGCGGAGGCCTGCGGCATCAGCCAGCCCACCCTCTCCGTCCAGCTCCGCAAGCTTGAGGAGTTGCTCGGCGTCACGCTGTTCGAGCGCGCGAGCAAATCCGTGGTCCCGACCGCGGCCTGCGAACGCCTGATCGGCCATGTCCGGAGCGCGGTGGCGGAGGCCGACACCATCCTCGATGTCGCGCGCAGCCTGCGGGATCCGCTGGCCGGGCGCTTCCGGCTCGGCATCATCCCGACGCTGGCGCCCTACCTGCTTCCCCTCGTCTTCGGCCCGCTGCGGGATGGGCTGCCGGCGCTGGAGGTGGAGCCCTGGGAGGACCAGACCGCGGCGCTGCTCGACCGGCTGCGGTCGCATGACCTGGATGCCGCGCTGCTGGCGACGGAGGCCGATGGGCCTGACCTCGCGGGGCAGGTCCTCTTCGCGGAGCCCTTCCTGGCCGCCCTGCCGCCCGACCACCGCCTGGCGGGGCGCGAGGCGGTGGAGGAGGCGGAACTCGCCGCCGACATGCTGGTGCTGTCGGACGGCCACTGCCTGCGGGACCAGGTGCTGGCGGCGTGCGGCACCCAGGGTGGCGCGCTGGGCGGCACGCTGCGCGCGGCCAGCCTCTCCACCCTGCTGAACATGGTGGCGGCGGGCTACGGCACCACGCTGATCCCGGGCCTCGCCGCCGGCGTCGCCCAGGATGCGGGGCTGGTGCTGCGGCCGCTCGCGACCCCGGCCGGCCGCACCATCCGCATCGTCCACCGCGCCAGTTACCCCCGCCGCGCGGCGGTGGAGGCGGTGGGCGGCGTCATCGCCGGCCGGCTCCGCCACTTCGCGACGCCCTGATCAGGGAAGTCCCGCGAAGCTCACCCCCGGCGGCGGCAGCGCCCCGGGATCGGCGGCCAGCGCCTGGCAGGCGGCGGCGAAGGTGCGGCAGAAGCGGTCCACATGCTTTCCCGTGCCGATGGGATACTGGCAGAGCTTCCAGCGATTGCCGGCCGACCCCTCGAAGCGCAGCGACCCCGCATTGTAGGCGGCCGCCACCAGCGGCGGGTCGAAGCGCGTCTGCGCGGCCTGGCGCCACATCATCGCCATGCCGGCGCGGATGGAGGTGGAGGGGTTCTCCAGCGCCGCCAGCGTGATCCCTTCATCCCCCAGCACCTCCCGCGCCGTGGAGAGCAGGGTCTGCGTCAGCCCGACCGAGACGCGGCGCGGCGTGAGGGAGGGATCGACCGGGTCGCAGCCCGGCTCCAGCCGGCGCGCGGCGGGCAGGCCGCCGGATTCCGTGCAGATGGTCGCCATCACCAGTTCCGCCGGCACCGGGAAGCGGGCGGCGGCGGTCGCGATGGCGTTGCCGTAGTCGCGCAGCACCCGCGCCGCCAGCGCCGCCTCCGCGGCCGAAGGTTTCTCCAGCGCCCCCTCCACCTCGATCCCCCCCGGCACCAGGCGCCAGGCAACGCCGCCGGGGAAGCGGGTATGGGGGGTGCGCAGCGCGGCCAGCGTCGCGGGGTCCAGCACCGCCTGCAGCCCGGTCGCCAGCGCGGCGGCGACGCGCGCCTCCCCGTTCAGCGCCGCCCAGGTGACGGGGCCGAGCACGCCATCCTCTGCCAGGCCGCGCCGGCGCTGGAAGGCCTTCACGGCATCCCGGGTCGCGGCGCCGAACAGACCATCGGGCTTCAGCGCCGCGCCGGCACGCTCGTTCAGCAGGCGCTGGGCGCGGAAGACCGCGTCGCCCCGCATCAGGGGCTGGGTGAACCAGAAGCTGCGGGCCAAGGGGGAAGGTGCATCGAGGGTCTGCGACATCAGGGGCACCCCGGGTTCTGGGCGGCGCGGGCCGTGGCGAGGGCGGCGCGGCGCTGGGCAATGCGGTCATCGATCGGCGGCAGGCCGGGCACGGAGGCGGCGGCGGCGACATCCGCCGCCACGACGTCGAGCACCGCGCAGCGGCCGGCTGGCGGGACATCCCCGGCCAGCACGCGGTTCAGCCCGACGCCGGCGCGGTAATGGGCGGCCGGGCCGGCGGGCAGCGATGCCAGCGCGGCCAGGATCGCGTCATTGTCGGCGCGGCGCGCCTCCGCCACCGCCCGGTCGCGCTGGCGTTCCAGCGCCTCCACCAGGCGGAGCGTGGGCTCCGCCCGCTCCGCGGCCGGCGCATCCGCCTGTGTCAGCGCCTCCGCCTGGCGGAAGGCGGGCAGGGCGCAATCGGCACGGCCCTGGTCCTGGCAGGCCACGCCGCGCGCCAGCCACAGCGTGGCGCAGGCGCGGTCCCGCACGCCGCAATCGAAGGCGCGGTCGGCCATGCTGCGCGCCACCGCCGGGTCGCGCCGCACGGAGCCCGCCAGCGCCACCGCCTCCCGCGACGGTTCCGCCCCACAGGCCGCGAGCAGCAGGGGCAGGAGGAGAAGGGCGCGCATCTCAGCCGCTCCCCCCCTCGGCACTGGCGGGCGGGGCGGCTGCCGCCCGCGCCGCGCCCTCCAGGAAATCCGGCGCCGCGAGCCGCGCGGAGACCCGCGCCAGCGTGGCGGGATCCGCCCTGCCGAGCGATTCCACCATGTAGACCAGGCGCTCGATCTCCGCGCCGACGCGGCTGTCCTGCCGGGCGATGCGCACCGCATTGGCCAGCGCGACGGTCGGGATGCTGGCGCCCGCCACGGCCACCTGCGGCAGGTTCAGCCCGGCCAGCGCGGCGGCGCCTGTCATGGCGGCGCGGAAATCCTCGATGGCATCGGCCAGCGCCGCCGGATGGCCCGCGAAGGCCTGGCGCAGTGCCGCCGCGCCGGGCCCTGCCACCCCGCCCGCCAGGATGCGCGCCGCGAGGTCCGGCGCGGCTTCCGGCGGCGTGCCGGCCACGGCTTCCCAGGCGGAGAGCGCCAGCGCGGGCTCCACCGCACCCTGGCTGGCCAGGGCGGCCAGAGGCGGGCAGCGCAGCAGCGCGGCGGCGGCGAGGTTGGCATCCACCACCGGCGGCAGCAGGCCGAGGTCGAGCGGCGTGTCCAGCATGGCGGCCTTCCAGCGCTCGAACCTCTCCCGGTCCCGCACCAGGCCGATGCCCCCCACCACCACCGCCGCCACCAGGCCCGCCGGCCCGGCCAGGGCGCCGATCCCGGCGCTGCCCATCAAGCCGCGCAGCATCCCGTCGATGGGCGCGCTCTCCGCCGCCACGCGCCCGACCGTCGCCATGGCATCGGCCACGGCGTTGCCGACGGGGCCGAGATCGCCGAGGTCCCGCAGCGCCGCCCCCGCCTCCTCCGCCAGCCTGCCGATGCTGGCGACATCCGCCTGGCCGCCGAGCACCGGCGTGATGCGGTCGAGCAGCCCATCGATGCGCGCGAGCGCACGGTCAGCCCCCGCCAGCGCCCCGGTGCCGACGCCGAGCGTGCCGACGACGGCGATCAGCCCGCGCAGCGACTGCAACTGGCCCTGCGCCTCCCGCAGCGTCGCCTGCCAGCCCTGCTGGTCGGGCGTCGCGCCGGCCGCGATGGCGCCGGACTGCGCGCCATTCGCCAGGCTGGCGGTGGCGGCCGTGGTGGCGTCCATCGCGCGGTCCGCCGCGCCGGCCGCCCGCCGCGCCGCATCCGCCGCGCTCTCCGCCACCTGCCGCGCCTGGTCGCCGCTGCGGGCGGCGAAGTAGAAGGAGATGACGGCGCCGATGAACCCGGTCAGCGCCTCGCCCGAGCCGAGGCCGAGCGGCCCCTGCAGCGCCAGCAGCAGGAAGCCCAGCACGATGATGAAGATCGAGAGCAGGGCGCGGATCGACCCCTCCGGCACGCCGAGGGGCAGGTCCATCAGGCGGCCCGGCAACTGCGCCCCTCCGGGCTGTGGCGCCAGGGCCTGCATCTCCCGCGCCAGGCGGCGGAGCATCACCCAGGACCCCGCCAGGAACACCATCAGCACCAGCACCACGCCAAGGGCCGCGACGGGAATCGCCGGCGCCGCGCCGGTCGCCGCGTCCTGTGCGATCGCGGGCGCGGGACCGCTCAGCATGCCGATCGCCAGCGGGATCACGGCCCGCCTCCCGGAGGGAAGTCCCATCGGATCGGACTGAAACAGGACCATTCCGCCATCTCCTCAAGACGGACGGATTTAAATCCTATTCTCCGAACGAATCAAGAACAAACGCCTTGCGAGTCGATATGGCGGGATGAGGCGGCAGTCAGACCTTGGCGGGGGCGCGGACCTTGCGGGGCGGTTCCTGCAGCGGGCCGCCATTCACGCGTTCCCGCAATTCCTTGCCCGGCTTGAAGTAGGGCACGGCCTTGCCCTCCACCGCCACGGCGGTGCCGGTGCGGGGGTTGCGGCCGGTGCGGGGATCGCGGCGCTTGGTGGAGAAGGCACCGAAGCCGCGCAGCTCCACGCGATCACCGCGCGCGAGCGCGGTGATGATCTCGTCGAAGATCGTGGTGACGATCAGCTCGACATCGGGCTGGCGGAGATGCGGGTTCGCCGCCGCCAACTGGGTGATCAGTTCGGACCGGGTCATGGCAACCCTGCAGCCTTCTCCCTCGTTGCGCTCAAGGCTGCCAAAGCGCGCGCACGCGGTCAACGCCAAGCCATTCATTCACAAGGCCTTTCGCAAAGGCCCCGAAGACCGCCCCAAAGGTCCTTTCGGTGAGGGACCGTGTCTCGATGTCCCGGACGGGCAGGGAGGCCGGGATCTCGCGCTCAGCCGCGAGCCACTCCCGCGCTTCCGGCTCGCCGCCGATGGCATCGACCAGGCCCAGGGAGAGCGCCTGGCGGCCGGTGAAGATGCGGCCATCGGCGAGGGCGCGGACATGCATCGGCTCCAGCCGCCGCCCGGCCACGACCATGCCCACGAACTGCTCGTAGAGGTCCATGACCACGCGGTTGAGCTCGGCGCGCCCTTCCTCCGTCAGCGGGCGGAAGGGGCTGGGCTGGTCCTTGAAGACGCCGGAGGCGACGGTCTCCGCCCGCACGCCGAGGCGCGCCATCAGCTCCGTCGCCTCGAAGCTCTGCAGGATGACGCCGATGGAGCCGGTGACGGTCGCCTCCCGCGCGAAGATGCGGGACGCCGGCAGCGCGACCATGTAGCCGGCGGAGGCCGCGGTGCCGCCCATGACGGCGACCACGGGCTTGTCGGCAGCGATGCTGGTGAGGGCACGGTGCAGGCCCTCCCCCCCCGCCACGCTGCCGCCCGGGCTGTCGATCGCCAGGATGACGCCACGGACGGAGGGATCGCGCCGCGCGCGGTCCAGGGCCTCCAGCAGCTTGCGGTCATCGCCGATGAAGCCCTGGAGGGTGAGCCGCGCAAGGTGCGGGCCCGAGGACCCCGTCACCAGCGTGCGGACATCAGGCTGCCAGGCGGCGATGACGGCCACGGCCGCGGTGGCGATGACGGCGAAGGCGCGCCAGAGGGAGAGACGGCGCTTGAGGCGCCGGCGATCGAGCAGGAGGTCGGCGTCGAGGGGCATGGGCTGAGATAGGCGCACCCCCGCGGCCAGGGGAAGGGGAGATGGCAGTCCCGCACCCGCTGACGCGAAGTTCAGCGGCAATCCGCCCAGGCCCTGAAACCGTTGCCCTCCTCCCTGCTTCTCCGGGCGCCGGGCAGCGGAACGTTCGGTATCGGTGACGGGGGTCTCATGGTCCGGCTTTCGGCTGCCTTCTTCTGCTCGGGCTTCGCCGCGCTTCTCTGCCAGATCGCCTGGCAGCGCATGCTTGGCATCTTCGCGGGGTCGGACACGGTCTCCGCCGCCCTGGTGGTGGGCGCCTTCCTGGCGGGGCTCGGCCTCGGTTCCATGATCGGCGCCTGGGTGGCGGACCGGCTGCCGCCCTGGAGGGCGCTGGCCGGCTTCGCGCTGTGCGAGGTGGTGGTGGCCGCCTTCGCCCTGGCTTCGAAGCCCTTCCTCTATGACCTGCTGGCGATGCGCCTGGCGGGCGTGGTGGATGAGCCCGCGGCGATCTTCGCCCTGTGCTTCGTCGGCCTGGTGCTGCCGACGACGCTGATGGGCGCCTCCCTGCCGCTGATCGCCCGCGCCATCGCGACCAGCCTCGACACGGTCGCGGAGCGCATCGGCTGGCTCTACGGCCTCAACACGCTGGGCGCCGGGCTGGGCGCGCTGGTGGGGGGCTGGGTGCTGCTCGGCCATCTCGGCTTCACCGGCGCGCTGGCGGTCGCCGCGGCGCTGGACCTGGCGGCGGCGGCGATCGCGCTGACGCTGCTCCCGGCGCTGAGGGGCGATGCGGCGCCGGAGCCGGCGGCACCGCCGGCACGCTCGCTCGGCGCCGCCGCCGTGCCGGCGCCGGCTGCTGGCGGCAACCTGCCGCTGTGGTGCGGGCTCGTCTTCCTGTCGGGCTATGTCATCGTGGCGCTGGAGATCCTCTGGGTCCGCGTGCTGGGGCAGGTGGGGCAGTTCCACGCCTATCTCTTCCCGACCGTGCTCGGCGTCTTCCTGCTGGCGGATGGGGTCGGCATGGCGGTCGCGGCGCGCATGGTGCGGCGGATGAGTGACCCGCGCCCCGCCTTCTTCATGGCGCAGGCCGGCGGCTTCCTGCTTGGCGTGGCGCTGCTGATGGTGCTGTGGTGGGCGCTGGCCCATTGGCCGCTGGTGAACCACCTGGAGGTGGACCAGTGGCGACTGGAGGGGCGCGCCTTCCCGCTGACGCTGCTGCTGGTGGTGCTGGTCGTCGGCCCACCCTCCTTCCTGATCGGGATGACCTTCCCCTTCGTGCAGCGCGCCGTGCAGCGGGACCTGGCGACGGTGGGGGCCCGGGTCGGCTGGGTGCAGCTGGCGAACATCCTCGGCAATGCCGCGGGGTCCATCCTGACGGGGCTGGTGACGCTGCACCTGCTCGGCACGGCGGGCACGCTGCGGCTGCTGGCGGTGCTGTCGGTGCTGCTGCTGGCCATCTGGCTCGTGCAGTCCTGGCGCCTGCCCGCGGCCACCCGCTGGCCCGGCTGGGCCGCCTTCGCAGGATGCCTCGTGGCGCTGGCCATCGTGCCCGCCAATGCCGCGCTGTGGCAGCGGCTGCACGCCGTCTTCCCCGGCGGCGCCCATGCCTGGGGGGAGGACCGGTCCGGCGTCGCCCTGTGGCGGGAGAGGCGGCTGAACCATGCCGAGGCGATCCCCGGCCCCTTCTTCATCATGGGCCACAGCCAGGCGAGCATCCCCTTCTCCCCCCACCACATGCTGCTGGGCGCGACGGGGCCGCTGCTGCATCCCGCGCCCGGGCGGGTGCTGGCGGTGGGCGTGGGCAGCGCGGGCTCCCCCTGGGGCGTCGCCGCCGTGCCGGAGGTGCGGGAGTTCCGGGCGGTGGAGTTGGTGGCGCCGGTGCTGGGCGTGCTGCGGGACCATGCCGCCCTGCACCCGGACGGCCCCGTCGCGACGCTGCTCGCCGATCCGCGCGTGACGCTGGAGGCCGGCGACGGCCGCCGGGCGCTGGCGCGCAGCGCGCCCGGCAGCTTCGACATCATCCAGGCCGATGCGATCTATCCGCAGACCTCCCACAGCGGGCTGCTCTACAGCCGCGAATACCTGGAGCTGGTGCGCTCGCGCCTCGCCCCCGGGGGGCTGGCGGTGCAGTGGGCGCCGACCTGGTCGGTGGTGGAGACCTTCGTCGCCGTCTTCCCGCATGTCGTCATGCTGCGGCCGGGCAACATCCTGATCGGCAGCGACCAGCCCATCCCGGATGCGCGCGCCCGGCTGCAGGCTCGCCTGGCCGACCCCGCGATCCAGGCGCGGCTGCGCGAGGGCAATCCGGAGCGTGGCCTGGGCGTGGCGGCGGAGATCGGGGGCGAGATGCTGGTCTGGGGTCCCGCCACCCCACGCGGCGCGGCGCCGCTGACCGACATGGCACCGCGCGACGAGTTCTTCGTGAACAACCCCGTGCGCAACACCTGGCGGAGCGCCTTGCCGCTGGACCTGGCGGCGGAGGTGGTGCGGTAGGGCGCCTCAGCCCGCCGGCCAGGGCGCGATGAAGCCAGCGGCGAGGTAGCGCGGGACCTTCGCGACCTCGCCCAGCACGCGTTCCCGGGCCCGGTCGTCCTGGTGCCAGGCGCCGCGGCGGACCGGCCCGTACTCCACGGCGCGGCAGCGCTTCTCCGGCGCAGGCCAGTGGCGGTGCAGCGTCATGGCGTAGCGGCGGCCGGTGCAGAAGAGGCCGACGCAGAAGACGCGGCGCGCGCCCAGCAGCCCGGCGGCCTCGATCAGCGGCAGGGAGAGGGTGACGTTCTCCCCGGTATGGGTCGCCCGGTGTTCGAGGATGAGGGCGTCCCGCGGCACGCCTAGCGCGACGATGGCGTCGGCGATCACCGCGGCTTCCGTGGCCGGGCCACCGGGCGTGGCGCCGCCCGTGACGAGGATGCGGGGAACCTGGCGCCCGAGAAAAAGCGAAGCGGCCGCCTGGGCCATCCCGGCTACCGCGATGCGGTTGCCGAAGACGATGGCCAGGTCGGCCGCTTCTGCCGGATGGTCCAGGCAGTGGTCACGCTCGATCCGGGCGATCTCGCCCGGATCGAGCACGCACGCCTTACTCGTCGGAGGCCACCTGGTTGCGGCGGCGGATGGCCGCGCCCAGGATGTCACCCAGCGAGGCACCGCTGTCGGTGGAGCCGAACTCCTTCATCGCCTCACGCTCCTCCTCCACTTCCTTGCCCTTGATGGTCAGGGCCAGGCGGCGGCCGGCGCGGTCGACGGCGGTGATCTTCGCATCGACCTTCTCGCCCACGGCGAAACGGTCGGGGCGCTGGTCGCCACGGTCGCGGGCCAGTTCGGCGCGGCGGATGAAGCCCGTCAGCACCTCATCGACCTTCACCTCGATGCCGTTCGGCTCGATCTTGGTGACGATGCAGGTGACGACGTCGCCCTTGCGGATGCGGTCCAGCACCTCGGCGGCCGGGTCGGCCTGGAGCTGCTTGACGCCGAGGGAGATGCGCTCCTTCTCCACATCCACGTCGAGGACCTTGGCCTTCACCATGTCGCCCTTGCGGTAGGACGTCATGGCCTGCTCGCCAGGGACGTCCCAGCTCAGGTCGGACATGTGCACCATGCCGTCGAGGTCCGGGCCGAGGCCGACGAAGAGGCCGAACTCGGTGATGTTGCGGATCTCGCCCTCGATCACCGTGCCGGGCGGGTTGGCCTCGGCGAACAGCTCCCACGGGTTGCCCTGGGCCTGCTTCAGGCCGAGCGAGATGCGGCGCTTCGGGCCGTCCACGTCCAGGATCATGACGTCCACTTCCTGCGAAGTGGCGACGATCTTGCCGGGGTGAACGTTCTTCTTGGTCCAGGACATCTCGCTGACGTGCACGAGGCCCTCGACACCCGGCTCCAGCTCCACGAAGGCGCCGTAGTCCGTGATGTTGGTCACGCGGCCGGAGAACTTGCCGTTGACCGGGTACTTGATCGCCACGCCATCCCAGGGATCGGCCATCAGCTGCTTCATGCCGAGGCTGATGCGCTGCGTCTCCGGGTTGAAGCGGATGACCTGCACCTTGACCTGCTGGCCGATGGTGAGGGCCTCGCTCGGGTGGTTGATGCGGCGCCAGGCGATGTCGGTGACATGCAGCAGGCCGTCCACGCCGCCGAGGTCCACGAACGCACCGTAGTCCGTGATGTTCTTGACCACGCCGTCGAGCACCATGCCTTCCTTGAGGCCCTGGATGAGCTCGCTGCGCTGCTCGGCGCGCGTCTCCTCCAGCACCGCGCGGCGGCTGACGACGATGTTGCCGCGGGCGCGGTCCATCTTGAGGATCTGGAAGGGCTGCGGGCTGCCCATCAGCGGCGTCACGTCGCGGACCGGGCGGATGTCGACCTGGGAGCCGGGCAGGAAGGCCACGGCACCGCCGAGGTCGACGGTGAAGCCACCCTTCACGCGGCCGAAGATCACGCCGTTCACGCGCTGCTGCGCGGTGAAGGACTTCTCGAGGTTCGTCCAGGCTTCCTCGCGCCGCGCCTTCTCACGCGACAGGATGATGGCGCCGTCGCGGTCCTCGTAGCGCTCCACGAAGAGCTCGATGACGTCGCCGACCTTGACCTCGGGCTTCGCGCCCTGGGGGGCGAACTCCTTGAGGGGGACGCGGCCTTCCGACTTCAGGCCGACATCGACCACGGCGAAGTCATCGTCGACGCGGATGACCTTCCCGGTGATGACGGAGCCGTGGAAGGAAGAGTTCTCGCCCAGCGTCGCGTCGAGGAGGGCGGCGAAGTCCTCGCCGGCATCGGTGGCGAGGGTGTTGGCGGTTGCCATGTAGCGGTTGTTTCCCGGTCGATGCCCCGCGAGGCGGGGCATGGGGTATGCGCCCCCGCGGCGAGCCGCCACGGGCACGACCTGGCCGGATGCGGTCCCCTGGATCCGCGTGGCCCACAGTCTGATGACGGGATGACGGTCCGCCGATGCCGGCCCGGGCCAATGCGGTGATCCCGGTGACGCGATCCGCGCCCCCTGGCTCCCCCTCCGCGATGGCATGGGCACCGCGGGGCTCCCGGAGGGGCGCGCGGCTGTGCCCTCGCCTACGCCCCGGAGCTTACGGGAGTCAAGGGTGAATCCCTTGTGCGGCGCGGGATCAGGCGGCGGCCATCCGCGTGCGGACCAGCAGCAGGGCGGCGGCGTAGGCGGCCTCCGCATCCAGATCGGTGGTGTCGAGCAGCACGGCGTCCTCGGCCGGCTTCATGGGGGCGGTGCTGCGGCCGGCATCCTGGGCGTCGCGGGCGCGGAGCTCGGCCTCCACCTGGTCGAGGTCGGCGGCCACACCGCGGGCATGAAGCTCCGCCCAGCGGCGGCGGGCACGCTCCCCGGTCGCGGCGGTGACGAAGAGCTTGATGGGGGCTTCCGGGAAGACGACGGTGCCGATGTCCCGGCCATCCATCACGGCGCCATGGCGGCGGCCGAACTCCCGCTGCCAGTCGAGCAGCGCGGCGCGGACGGCGGGGATGGCGGCGACGGCACTCGCGGCCATGTCGGCGGCGGGGCCGCGGAGATCCGTCCGCGCCAGGTCGGCGGCGGTCATGGCCCTCGCCTCGGCCTCCGCCGCGATGGCGTCGCGGGGGTCGAGGCCGCGATCCAGCACGCGGCGGCCGGTGGCGCGGTAGAGCAGGCCGGTGTCGAGGTAGGGAAGCCCCAGCTCCGCCGCGAGCCGCCGTGCCAGCGTGCCCTTGCCGGCGGCGGCGGGGCCATCGACGGCGATGACGAGGGGCCGGGCACTCATGGCGCGGAGAGCGGGCCGCCGGGGCCGCCATTGCCGGCCAAGCCATTGATCAGGCTCGCGAAACCGGGGAAGGAGGTCTCGATGAAGGCGGCGTCGTCGGCCGTCACGGGGCGCCTCGACGCCAGGCCCATGACCAGCGCCGACATGGCGATGCGGTGGTCCATATGGGTCTCGACCAGGCCGCCGCCCTCGATCGGGCCGCCGGCGCCATGGACGATGAGGTCATCGCCCTCGATCTCCACCCTGGCGCCATTGGCGACCAGCATGGCGGCGGTGGCGGCCAGGCGGTCGCTTTCCTTCACCCGCAGTTCCTTCAGCCCGCGCATGCGGGTGGTGCCGGAGGCGACCGCCGCGGCGACGGAGAGGACCGGGTATTCGTCGATCATCGAGGGGGCGCGCAGCGCGGGCACATCGACGCCGCGCAGCGCGGAGGCGCGGATGACGAGGTCGGCCACCGGCTCGCCGCCCTCGATCCGGCGGTTCACCTCCGTGATGTTGGCGCCCATTTCCTGCAGCGTCAGGAAGATGCCGGCGCGGAGCGGGTTCATGCCGACACCCTGGATCGTCACCTCCGACCCCGGGACCAGCAGGGCCGCGATGGCGGGGAAGGCGGCGGAGGAGGGGTCTCCGGGCACGACGACCGGGGCGGCGACGAGCTCGGGCTGGCCCAGCAGTTCGATGACGCGGCCATGGCCTTCGACCTGCACATCCACCACGGCGCCGAAGTGGCGGAGCATGTTCTCCGTGTGGTCGCGCGTGGCCTCGACCTCCTGCACCCGGGTCACGCCGCGGGCGCAGAGGCCAGCGAGCAGGCAGGCGGACTTCACCTGGGCGGAGGGAACGGGCACGGCATAATCAAGGGCAAGCGGGTCGGCCGCACCCTCCACCGCCAGCGGCAGGCGGCCGCCGGCGCGGGTGGTGAAGCGGGCGCCGGTGGCGGAGAGCGGGTCCGTGACGCGCTTCATGGGGCGCTTCCGCAGGGACGCATCCCCGGTCATCACCGCGAAGATCGGGTGGCCGGCGAGCAGGCCGCAGAGCAGGCGGGCGGCGGTGCCGCTGTTGCCCATGTCCAGCACATCGGCGGGCTCCACCAGGCCGCCGATGCCGCGGCCGGCGACGCGCCAATGGCCGGCGCCGAGGTTCTCCACCGTCGCACCCAAAGCGCGCATGGCGGCGGCGGTGCGCAGCACGTCCTCCCCCTCCAGCAGCCCGGTGATATCGGTGGTGCCGACGGCGAGCGCGCCGAACATCAGGGCGCGGTGGCTGATGGACTTGTCGCCGGGCACGGTGATGGTGCCGCGCAGCGGTGCGCCGGGCGCCGCCGCCTTGAGCGGCCGGGCGGCCTGGTGGTGGTTCGGCGCGGGTTCCTGCATGCCAAGGCGTTTGACATGCAGGGCGCGAAGTGGCAATCGCGCGCACCCCTTTCGACCACCCCTCCGCCCCGGCTGCGCATCGATCCCGGTGCCTGGCGCGGGCCTGACACGAGGCTGATGTTCCCCATGGCGAAGCCTGAACTCGGATTGAAGCGCGTCTGCGTCGCCTGCGGCACGAAGTTCTACGACCTGACGCGCGCGCCGGCGATCTGCCCGAAGTGCGGGACGGAGCAGCCGGCGGAGCAGCCCCGCCTGAAGCGCGCCCCGGCGGCGGTGGATGAGCGGCTGAAGAAGCGGGCCGTGGTGGCGGAGGCCGATGCCGAGGACGGGGTGGAGGTGGAGACCGACGCCGACGACGAGGCGATCGAGGACGCGGACGAGCTGGAAGACGACGCCGAGGCGCTGGGCGAGGAGATCGAGGTCGAGACCGACCGCGAGGAGGAAGGCTGAGGCCTTTAGTGGTTTTAGGGGATTAAGGGCCGGGAACGCGGCCCTTTTGGACAAAATCCCCGGGCCCGGCATCGGCCTGGACATCTACGGAACCCCCGGCGCCGCGAGGCCCGGGGGTTCTGTCGTTCTGAAGAGCCTCGGCCTGCCGGCGATGAGGCGGTGGAGGCGGGAGAGCAGCGATATCTCCGGCCCGGTCGGCACGCGGCGGGTGCGGAAGATGTTCCTGACGAGGTCGACCAGGCCTGGCTCCAGCTCCGGATAGGGCAGGCACCAGGGCGGGGCCGGCATGGCGGAGACCATGCCGAGACGGCGCACCAGCGCCATGCTGGTGACGGGCAGGAGCCGCGCGGCGCGGCGCCAGGCGCGGACGATCCTCCATTCCAGGCTTTTCACGGAGGCAAAGGCCATGGGGTGGCGGGAGGCGGCGACCAGCAGCCGATCCAGCACGCCGCTGCGCGCCATGCGCGTCAGCATGCGATGGGCGGAGTTGGGGGAGCCGTAGCGCTTCGGCAGTTCGCGCCAAGGGCCGGCAGAACAGGCGACCCAGAAGATGGCATCCATGGTGCGGCGGGCGTTCTGCGAGCGACGGCCGCGGGGGTCGGCGGGGGCGATGAGGGGGGCGAGGGCGTGCCATTCCTCGTCGGTGAGGGGGCGGAAGGGGTGGGGGGTGGTGCGGTGGAGGGGGAAGGTGAGCGGGGGCATGGGGAGGGCCTCGCGGGGGGAGGGAGCGAGGGAGGGTATAGGAATATAGTCTCGTTTGCAAGCGTTGGCGGGTGCCCAAGGAGGTTCACTTTGCAGCAACGTCTGATGTATCGCTTCGCAAGCGGTGTGGAAAACGAATGTTGTGTGCCGAAGTCCGGTCTTAATGTAAGCAGGCGAATATTTTCCAATATCCGCATTGGTTTTTTTGAACTGCAAATTCGCCAATGGAGCGCAACATGGAGCGGATGAGCGTCCGACTAAGTCCGTCACCCCGTTAAAGAAAAAAACTCACTGCTCTGTTTATGTATTTTAGGTACACAGCTGAGTTCGAAGCCGAATTACCGAAGGGCTGGAGATCAACATTTGGGCCGCGCCAAGCAATTCAAGACTTACGGCGTCCAGTCGATCGCGACCGTTGGGTCCGACACCCGGTAGCGGTTTGCGCGAACGGATTTCAAAATTTTCAAGCGCCTCAAGATGCATGTCATAGGCAGGATTGCCATCGCGCATGTAGAAGGAAATAGAACGCTGCACAATTTCTAGAACCTGCTCTTCCGGAGTGCGCCGATCTGTGTCGTAATGTGCGCCGCCTGTCTTGTTTGTGATATAGCGGATTACAGCTTCACGCGATACTTTTACGACGCGCGGCATCGCGCACGCTGGATCTTGTTTAAAGTCTGCGAATGATCTGAAAAAGAAGACGGGCTGATTTTTGAAGGTTTTTAGTGGTGCATCGAAGCGGACGTTCGGATCAAACGGACGGTCTGCCGGATGCTGCCTCCGTTCGGAGAAGGCCGCCATAAGCTGCACGCCGAAAATGTAATATCCGGCGAGCTGGAAAAAAACTGTCAGCGGATCATCTTCAATATGGCGAAGCAGTGCGCGCGCTTCGGGGATGGAGATCTGAATTACGGAGCCCCTTGCGTCGGCTACCTTCTGTAAGTGGTCGTAGCAAATCAAGTTCCGCAAAATCGTGCTGCTATGACGAATGTTTGCGTTTCTGATGGTTGAGTTTGAAATCATAGCCGATAAATAGTCGAGATCATCTGCGACGACCTGCTCAAGCGCTGGGTCAATCATCGGTCTTGGTTTCATGAATTGCCTGTCTCGATGGCGCGACAAAATTCGCGAGTACTTGCGCGAATGTGCTGTCTTATCGTAATTTTATGACGTTAAGTTAACGTATATGTTACTGCGGCTTCGGTATTGTGGTGTTGTTTGGTGGTGTGACCGCTATTCGGTTGCGTTTCTCACGCGTCCGTGATCGCCAGTGATGCAGGAAGCCCATAACTGTAGAACGAAATCTGACTGCTTGTTGGGCAGCCAGCGTGTGCAGGTTTTGCCGTATCGTGGGCGTCTTATTGGCATCTAAAGTGAAGTGTTGGTCTGGTTGTCAAGTTTTCCAGCGGCGGGATGCCGCGCAGCGGTTGCGCTCATCGATGGTGGCGAGGAAGGCAAGGTCGTCTTCAGGCAGGTCTTCGAGCTTGCCGGCGAAGCGCGTTTTCCGGAGCAGGTCGTGGTAGTCCTTGAAGGATATCACGACGACGCGGGGGATGTTGGCGTGCGTTACGGCGACGGATTCGGCGCCGGGGGTGAGGACGCTTTCGCAGAGGCTGTCGAAATTCTGCGCGGCCTCGGCGGAGGAGATGGACCGCATGGGCGGTTCCTTAATATCGCAACTGGGCCGGAGTGATGGTGCGTCGGGCTGCGTTGGTCAAGCGAAACCAATACCTGGGTTGCAAGGGGCCGCTGCCCCTTGCTGGGGGAGTTTGAGGGGGCGAAGCCCTCTCATGCTGGTGGCAAGGGGGCTTCCGCTGTTGCGCCATCCCCCACCCCATCCAGCCTTCGGCGTCGCGGCAGTGCCGCGACCCCCCGAAATCCCGGGGGAGGGAGCCATGCGGCCCTACAGCCTCCGTCTCACTCGTTCCCACAGGATCAGCGCGGCGTCGTAGGGGAGGGCGGGCACTTCCCTCAATCGCCAGAACCAGCGGCGTTGCTTGCCGGTGGCGGCGGGGCCGGCGGGTGGGGGGACGGGGCGGGCTTTCACGCCGGCGAGGCGGAAGAGGGTGAGGGCGCGGGGGAGGTGGTAGCGGTGGGTGGCGATGCGGACTTCGCCTGCATGATTCATCGCGCGCAGCAGCCGGATGCAGGCGAGGACACTGTCGAGCGTGTCGGTGGCGGTGGGGTCCTGGGTGATGCGGGTGGCGGGGATGCCAGCGTCCTGCAGCAGGCGGGCCATGACCTCGGATTCGGCGGGGCCGTGGCGGCCGATGCCGCCGGTCGGGAGGTAGTGGGCGGGCGGGGATTGGCGTTCGCCCCAGGCGCGGGCGGCCTGGACGCGTTCGCGGAGGGCGCGGCTGGGGGTGCCGTCGGGGCGGACGGCGGCGCCGAGGATGATGATGGCGGGGGGGTGGGTCGTTATGGGGCGGGGCGTTCCGGTTTCCGGGAGGCCCCCCTCACCCAACCCTCTCCCCCCGTTGGGGGGGAGAGGGCTTTGCGGGTGGCGGGTGCGGGGGGTGGTCTTCGGCGGTTGCTACGGGGCGGCGAGGAGGAGGCGGTTGAGGGGTTCGAGGGCGGCGATGAGGGCGGCGCGGTCGCGGGCGATCTGGTCGGGGGGGGCGGGGATGCTGGCGCAGATGGTGCCCCAGGGGGTGCGGGCGTCGATGCGGCTGAGGAGGGCGGCGGCCAGGCGCGGCAGGGGGATCTGGACGCGGAGGCTGTCGAAGGTGACGGGGAGGAGGCCGTCGGGGCGGAGGGAGCGGGCGAGGGTGGGGCCGTCGAGCTCGCGGAGGACGGGGATGGCGGCGTCGTCGGTCCAGTCCGCGCGCGGGGGTTCGTCCCTGGTGAGGTAGGCGATGTGGATGCCCATGTTGCCGCAGATGGCCTCGGCGAGGGCGGCGCGGGCGATGGGGTCGAGCCCCGCGGTGCGGGCGCGGAGCTTCGGGTCGGTCAGGTAGGTGTCGGGGTCGTAGCGCAGGGGCTCGACCAGGCAGGCGATGCGCAGCCCGGCGCCGGCGACGAGGTCGGCCAGCTGGGGGATGGTGTAGGCGCGGTCGCGGGGGTTCAGCAGCAAATCGTAGAAGCCGGCGTCGCCGCCCTTGATGTGGTCGTCGATCCAGGGGTTGCGGCGCAGCCAGGCGGTCTCGGGCAGCTGCTTCCAGAGGCGCTTGCCGGTCTCGACCCGGGCGGCGGGGGCCTGGTCGGTGGGGGCGAGGAGGCGGAGCGCCTCCTGCAGCATGTAGACGCCGGTGCGGCCATGCGGGGCGTAGACCATGATGCCGATGCCGCCGCCGGGGGCGAGGACGGAGGCGAGCGCGGCCAGGCCCTCGGCCGGGTCGGGCAGGTGGTGCAGGACCCCGCAGCAATCGATGTAGTCGAAGGGGCCGAGGCCGCTGCCGGGCAGGTCCAGCAGGGAGCCTTCCTCGAAGGTGATGTTCGTCAGGCCGCGGGCGGTGGCGCGGGATTGCGCGACGCGCCTAGCGTGGCTGGAGCGGTCGAGCCAGGTGACGCGGCCGGGGCGCTCCAGCGTCGTCATCTGCTGGGCGAGCATGATGGTGCCGTCGCCGGAGCCGCCGCCGGCCATCAACGCGTTGAGGGGTTGGGCGGCGGGGCGGCGGGCGCCGAAGACCCAGTGGTCGATCTCGCGCAGGTGTGACGGGCTGCCGATGATGAGGCGCTTCGCCTCCTCCCGCGGGTCGCGGGCGGGGTAGGGGAAGGCCTCGTATTGGGCGGCGAGCTCGGCGTCGGTGGTGTCGCGGGGGGGCATGGCGTGCATGCATAGGGGGGTTGGGGCGGGCGCGGAAGAAGCGGGGGATGCGCGGTTGCCGGGGGGCGGGGGCGGACGTAGATAGGCTGCATGCTCCGCACAGCCCTGATCCTCGCCGCACTGGCCGTGCCGCTGGCTGCCGTCGCGCAGCAGCGGGGAACGCCGGCCCAGCCCCAGCGCCTCGGCACCCATCAATCCTGGACGGCGGCGACGCATCAGGAGAATGGGCAGAAGGTGTGCTACGCCTTTGCCCGGGCGGCGCGGAGCGAGAATGCGCCGGCGAACCGGCAGACGGTGACGCTGACCATCACGCATCGGCCGGGCGGGCGGGACCAGGTGGCGATCTCGGTGGGGTATCCCTATCCGCGGCAGGGCGAGGCGGTGCTGAGCGTGGGGACGACGGAGTTCCGCAGCTACGGCGTCGTGCAGTCCAGCGCCTTCTTCCAGAACGGGCAGAGCCTGGTGAGCGCGTTCCGCGGCGGGCGGGATGCGGTGGTGCGGAGCCCGGGGCCTCCGGGCCGGCCGACGGTGACGGATACCTTCCCGCTGGCGGGGTTCTCGGCGGCGTATGATGCGATCAACCGGGAGTGTCCCGCGAGCGGGGCGCCGGCGGGGCGGCGGTGAGCGCGGAGCTTTCGAGCGCGGAGCGGGACCGGATCCTGGCGAAGTCGGCGCTGTTCGCGCCGCCGCCGGCGATGCTGGCGGATGGGCGGCGGGATCTCGTCGGGCTGAGCCGCGAGGAGCTGGCGGCCGAGATGGTCGCGATTGGCGAAAAGCCGTTCCGGGCGAAGCAGCTCTGGCACTGGATCTACCACCAGGGCGTCACGGATTTCGCGCGGATGCCGTCGATCGCGAAGCCGATGCAGGCGAAGCTCGCCGAGCGCTTCGTCGTGGGGCGGCCGGGGGTGACGACGGAGCAGACGAGCACCGACGGGACGCGGAAATGGCTGTTCCGGTGGCGGGACGGGCAGGAGGTGGAGACGGTCTACATCCCCTCGCCGGATGAGGATCGGGGGGCGGTCTGCATCTCGACGCAGGTGGGGTGCACGCTGTCCTGCCGCTTCTGCCATACGGGGACGCAGAAGCTGGTGCGGAACCTGGGGGCTGCCGAGATCGTGGGGCAGTTCATGGCGGCGCGGGACAGCTATGGGGAGTGGCCGAGCCCGAAGGATGGTACTGCGCGGCACCTGTCGAACATCGTCGTGATGGGGATGGGGGAGCCGCTCTACAATTACGAGAACACGGCCAAGGCGCTCAGGATCGTGATGGACCATGAGGGCATCGCGCTGTCGCGCCGGCGGATCACGCTGAGCACGAGCGGCGTGGTGCCGATGATGGACCGCTGCGGGGCGGAGCTGAACGTGAACCTCGCGGTGTCGCTGCACGCCGTGACGAACGAGCTGCGCAACGAGATCGTGCCGCTGAACCGGAAGTATCCGATCGAGGAGCTGATGGCGGCGTGCCATCGCTATCCCGGCGCGTCGAATGCGCGGCGGATCACCTTCGAATACGTGATGCTGCGCGGCGTGAATGACAGCCCGGCGGAGGCGCGGGAGCTGGTGCGGCTGCTGCGCGGGTTGCCGGCGAAGGTGAACCTCATTCCGTTCAATCCCTGGCCTGGGTCGCCCTACAAGACCTCGACGCCGGAGGCGGTGCGCGCCTTCGCGGCGATCGTGGAGGAGGCGGGGTATTCGAGCCCGGTGCGGCGGCCGCGCGGGCGGGACATCCTGGCGGCCTGCGGGCAGCTGAAGACGGAGAGCGAGCGGGCGCGGAAGGCGGACGCGGCGTGATGACGGTCCAGGCCCGTCTCGGGCCTGGCGGATGGGGCATGGGGAAGGCAGCGCCTTCCCCATATCGCCCGCGGTGAACCCCCCCGTCTGGCTGATGGCGACCGCGGCCTTCACGGTGGGCTGCGGGATGCGGATGATCGAGCCGCTGCTGCCCATGATGGCGCGGGATTTCGGCGTCGGGCTTGGCGGCGTGGCGCCGCTGATCGGCGGCTTCGCGCTGGCCTATGGCATCGGCCAGTTCGCGATCGGGCCGATGGGCGACCGCTTCGGGAAGATCCGCGTCGTCGCGATATCCCTGGCGCTCTATGCGGGCACGCTGATCGGGGCGGGGCTGGCGGAGGGGCTTTCCACGCTGCTGCTGTTCCGCGTGCTGATGGGGCTGGCCTCCGCGGCCGTCGTGCCGCTGTTCATGGCGCATATCGGGGACAGCGTGCCCTATGGGCAGCGCCAGGCGGTGCTGGGGAAGTTCCTCAACGGGATGGTGCTGTCGCAGCTGCTGGCGGGGCCGCTTTCCGGGGTTGCGGGCGAGTATGCGGGGTGGCGCTGGGCGTTCCTCGGACTCGGGATCGTCGCTGTCCTGATCACGGGATTCTTCATCCTGCGGCTGGGGGCGCCGTTGTGGCGGGCGCCGGTGGAGGGCGGGGGCGGCGGCGGGCTTTCCGGCTTCGTGCGGCTGCTGCGGAAGAAGCCCGGGCGGCGGCTGATGATCGGGACGGCGCTGGATGGGCTGCTGATGTTCGGCGGCGCGTTCCCGTTCCTGGCCTCGCTGCTCATCGAGCGCTTCGGGCTGAGCGCGGCCGAAGCCGGGCTGGTGGTGGCGAGCTTCGGGCTGGGCTCGCTCGCCTACACGCAATCCGCGGGGCGGCTGCTGGCCAGGCTCGGCGAGCGGGGGATGGTGCTGGTGGGGGGCCTCGGCGTGGCGGCGGCGCTGCTGGTCTTCGCGCTGTCGCCCTGGTGGCAGGCGGTGGCGGTGGCGCAGGCCTTCGTGGGGCTGCTGTTCTTCATGCTGCACGGATCGCTGCAGGCCCGCGCGACGGAGGCGCTGCCGGAAGCGCGCGGCACGGCGGTCGCGGCCTTCGCGATGGCGCTGTTCCTGGGACAGTCGATCGGGTCGGTGATCTTCGGGACGATGATCGTCTGGGTCGGGTTCACGGCCAGCATGCTGGTGGCCTCCGCAGGGCTGGTGGGGCTGACGCTCTGGCTGCGGGGCGTGGTGCTGCGCTGATCGCGCTGGCCTTTCGGGGCTGTGCTTTGGCAGGCTCAGCGCCTCGACCAGGAGGGTTGGCGCGATGTGCGATGCCTGCGTGATGGAGGGCGTGTCCCGGCGGCTCGGCCGGCGGGGCGTGATGGCGGCGGTGGCGGCGGGGATGGCGACACTCGGCCTTTCCGCCAACCCGGCGGGGGCACAGGCGGTGCGGAGCGCGCCGGTGACGCGGGTGGTGGACCTGACCCACACGCTGCACCCGGCCTTCCCGACCTTCGGCGGCACGCCGGCGATCGAGATCGAGCAGGTGCTGACCTTCGCGAAGGACGGCTACAACATCAACAAGCTGACCTACGTCGAGCATGTCGGCACGCATTTCGACGCGCCGATCCATTTCAGCGCGGCGGGGGCGACGGTGGATGCGCTGCCGGTGGCTTCCCTGGTGTGTCCGCTGTTCATCCTGGACGTGACGGCCAAGGCCGCCGCCGACCCGGACTACCAGGCGACGCCGGAGGATCTTTTGGCGCTCGAGGCCTCGGCCGGTCGCCTGCCGGCGGGGGCGTGCCTCGCCCTGCGGTCGGGCTGGGACGCGCATGTGGCGGGGCCGATGTTCCGCAATGCGGGCGCCGGCGGGGCGATGCGCTTCCCGGGCTTCCGGCCGGACCTGGTGCCGCTGCTGCTGGACCGCGGCGTGGCGGGGGTGGCGGTGGACACGCTGTCACTGGACCATGGCGGGTCCTCGACGTTTGCCTTCCACACGGGATGGCTCGGCGCGGGGCGCTGGGGGGTGGAATGCGTGGCGGGGCTGCGGGAGCTTCCCGTGACGGGGGCGACGCTGGTGGCGGGGGCGCCGAAGATCGCGGGCGGGACCGGGGGGCCGGGGAGGGTGGTGGCGCTGGTCTGAGGGGCCGTGGCGCCGCCCCTTCGCGATGGCGCTTGCAAGGACAGGGTAGCTTGTCCGACATTAAGGCAGTTCTGTCGGACGGGAGGTTGTCATGGCGGTCGCGCGACGGAAGGCAGGCCGGGGCCAAGGCGTGGCGGGCGAGCGGGAGGCCTCCGACGTGGCCGGCAAGCCCGCCCGCCAGCAACTCGGCTACCTCGCGCCACGCCGGATCAGGCGGGCCTATGACAGCCTGGTGCAGGACCAGGTCGCGACGGGATCGCAGGATCTGCGCGTGTCCGCGCGCGTCGATCCCGGCATCCTGGAAGCGGCGGCGCGGAACCTCGGCGTGACGCAGCCCTCGGATATCGTGAATGCGGCGATCATCGCCGCGGCGGCGCAGGATCCCTTCAAGACCTGGTTCCTGACCGCGGCGGGCACGCTGCCGGAGGAGTTCGAGCTGGCGGTCTGACCATGGCGGCCGGGACGACCGGCGCGGAGAGCGCCGGCGATGCGCTGGTGCATGATCCCGATGCGACGACGCGCAGCCTTGCCCTGCGTGACCTGGCCGATCTGCCCTACGACCCCGCCGCCTTCGGCGCCGACCTGCCGGTGATGCTCGACACCAGCGCCTATATCGACCAGCTCAAGGGCAGGCTGCCTGGCCGCATCCTGCGCTTCGTCGCCGGCCGGTCGCTGCTGCATGCCGGCACGGCGCTGCAGGAGATCGCGATCTCCATCGGGATGATGGACCCTGGCCATCCTGATACGACCCGGCACCGGGCGCCGCTGCTGCGGCTGCTGGAGACGATCCGGCTCAGGGACTGCGTCGCCCCCTCCCCGGCCGCCTGGACGGAGGCGGGGATGCTGGCCGGCATCCTTGCCCGCACGCAGTTCGGCCTGGCGCGGGCGAAGGGGACGCTCTCGGCGGAGCAGGCCTGCTGCCAGCGGGGCGAGCGGCGGCGCCTGCTGAACGATGCGCTGATCTTCCTGACCGCGCAGGAGCAGGGCGCGGTGCTCGTCACCGCCAACCGGCGGGACATGGACCTGCTGCTGCGCTTCGGCCGGGGCGCGCGGGTGCTGCTCTACAACCCCGGCGCTGTCTGATACCGATGTGCAGAAATGCTGACGCATTTCCGCCCTCAAGCGCCGGCGCGGCCATCCGGCCGCTTGGCTTCGCCGCATAAGCGGCGGGCCGCAGTCGCGGCCTCGGCCGACGGTGTCGGCCGCAGGTCACGACATGTGCTCGGCGGTATGACCGTCCTTCGCGGCCGGGAGGCGTGGCGGCTGCCCCGGGCGGCTTCAGCCGGTATCGACCGCCTTCCCATACCGGTCCAGCACCGACGCCACCGCCGCCAGCCTGTCGCCCAGCGCCGCCGGGCTCCCCGGCCGTATGGCGGCCGAGGCGCGCTCGAACAGCGCCACGCAGGCCAGGGAGGGGTCGAAGCGCGAGGGGTACAGCACCCCTGCGACACGGTCCGAGGCGTGGAAGAACGCCTCCGCCCAGGCGCCGCGCAGCGCGTAATCCGCCGTCAGCAGGCGCGCGTCCAGGCCGAGGCGGGACAGCCCGGGCCCCGTCAGGTCCACCACCTCCACCGCTTCCGCCACGGTCAGCACCGTCACGGCGCGGGCTTCGATTTCGGCGAGGCTCACCAGCGGCTGGCGCGGATTGCGCAGTACCGTCTCGGCGAAGGCAGCGGCGAAGTCGGGCGCGGCGTAGAGCGTGCCGAAGAGGCCAGAGGGGCTGTCGAAGCGGCCGGCCCGCGGGCGGCCCGGACCGCCGGACCAGTGGAGCGGGCCGTGCTGGCGACGGTGGATGCGATGCAGCGGGACGCCGGCAGGCAGGCGCCGCAGCGGCAGGTCGCCAAGGCGATCCGGCGGCAGGGGCACCGGGTCGGCCGGGCCACGCCTCACGCGAAGGCGTCGGCCGTCCGGGCGGTGAGCAGGCGGCGGAGCGGGGGCAGGTTGCCCTGCCGCAGCAGGTCGAGCGGCGCCTGGCCGGCCAGCGCGTCATCGGGCGACAGCAGGAAGGCCAGGATCGACCAGCCGGAGGCGTCGGCCATGGCGGCCAACACCTCGGCCAGGCCGGGCAGCACCTCCTCGCCCCGGAACTGGCAGGCGGGATAATGCCAGTCGGAGCGGATGCGGAGCGCGAGCAGGCGGCCGGCGCCACGGCGCTTGTCCACCGCGGCACGGGAAATGCCGAGCAGCCGGCCAGCCGCCGCCGCGGAGAGCAGGCCGCCGGCCTGGTCGGCAAGGTCGGCCTTCGCCGCGGCGCCGCGGGCGATGGCGCCGGCAAGGGGATCGAGGCGGCGCGTGGCCTCGGCGGCGGCCTGGTCGGCGGTGGCACGGGCAAGGGTGCCGGTATCGGTGGCGGCGGCGAGGGCGGCGACGAGCATCTCGGCCGAGGATTCACGGACCATCCGATCCACCGCGCCCATGGCGCGGCGGCGGAAGGCCTCCCGCAACGGGTCGGTGGTGGACACGAGGAGGCTCCGGTTGCGCTGGTATAGAAGGGGATGCGCGACTACTGCGTCAACCGGATTGAAGCCTGGGTCGGCGGGAGGGAACCGGCTACGGGAGGATCAGGCGGGCCGAAGGGGGAGCGCTGCTCCCCCTTCAACCCCCTCGCCAGGGTCCGAGGGGACCCTGGACCGCCGGGTTTTTGTCAGCTTTCCATCGTCCGGATCGTCTCCGCGCCCTTCACGTCCCGCCGCCGGCCGAGCTGGGTGCGCAGCAGGCGGGCGAGCTTGCCGGCGGCGCCGCGCACCGCCTCCTCGGCCGTGGCGGCGCTGTGGTCGGCGCTCACGGGCCTGGCGTTGACGGGCCGTGCCTCCAGCGCGCAGCGGAGGTCGCGGGCGCCCTGGGAGCCGCGGCTGGCATCGGTGATGAAGGCCTCGACCCGGGTCAGATGCGGCGCCAGGTGGCGCAGCCGGGCGCGCACCAGGCGCTCGGTCCGGGCGGCCAGGCGCTCCGTCCCCTGCACGGAACTGTCGGTGTTCAGCAGGACGGGAAGATTGACGCCCTCGGCCTCCTCCTCCGCGGGCTCGGCCTCGTCGTCCCCGTCATCCTCTTCCGGGGCGTCCTGCGCGGCCTCGGCATCGGCGGCGCGGTCGCGGCGGGAGCGGTTCTCGCGGAAGGCGCGGTCGGTCTCGGACGGGCTGGCGCCATCGGTGGCGTGCGATTTGGAGGATCGCATCGGGTCCACATGGCTGTGCTTGGCATCGCGCTCGCCGCCGCCGCCGGAACGCTGGCTGACGCTGGGGTTGGTGCTCACGGCGTCCTCGGGATGGGCGGGGCCGGGTTCGGGCATCGGCTTGGTGGCATCCTCATGGCTCGCGCCCGGGCCGCCCCAGCGGATGGTGTTGGGATGCTTTTCCGGCATGAATTTCTCTCCATCTGAACGGGCCTACAACGGCCCGGCGCCCCAGGGGTTGCCCTTAGCGGGGTTGCCCTCAGCCGGCGTCGATGGCGGCGCGGAGGTGGCGCTTCAGCGCCTCGATCCTCTCCGGCGTCCAGCCCGGCGGCTCCGTCACGGCGACCCAGCCATCGACATAGTGCTCGGGCGCGTAGAGGTGGCCATGGCCCATCGGGGTGGAGCCGGAGAGCACCATGTCGAAGGCCAGCTGGAGGAAGGTGACGAGCGGATACCAGCGCAGCTCCGGGGAAACGTCCGGCCCACGGGGGCCGCGCATCCAGGCGGGGGCGCGGAAGGCGGCGTTGGGTTCGAAGAAGGTCACGGGGTCGCTGGCATATTGCAGGTAGACGATGCGGAGCGGCCCCCAGGGGGCCGTGGCCTCGTCCAGCCGGTTCTCCTGGCCGGTGAAGCGGACGACCGAGCCGTCCCGGAAGCGGGGAAGCCAGGCGGGGCTGTCCGGCTGGCGCTGGTCCGTCGCCTGGCGCCAGGTGCGGCTGTTGAAGGGCGGGCCGCTCCAGAGCGCGCCCTGGAAGGGGGCGCCGATGACGTCGAAGAGGTCGACGGAGAGGTCGGAATAGAGCGCGCCGAGGCTGAGCCCGTGCAGGTAGAGCCGCGGCCGCGACGCCTCCGGCAGGGTGAGCCAGTGGTCGTAGACGCGGCGGAAGAGGTGGCGCGCCGTCTCCGCCCCATAGGTCGGGTCCGCGAGCAGGGTCAGCCAGCTGGCGGTGTAGGAATACTGGACCGCGACGGTCGCGACATCGCCGTGGTGGAGGTATTCGAGCGGCATCTGGCTGGCGGGATAGATGCGGCCCGTGCCGGTGGGCGTGACGATGACGAGGATGGAGCGGTCGAAGGCGCCGATGCGCAGCATCTCCCGGAAGGCGAGGTCAACGCGCTCCTCCATCCCCTCGGCGGCGTTCAGGCCGACATAGATGCGGAGCGGCTCCTGCGCCGGCTGGCCGGTGAAGGCCTCGATGGCGGCACGGTCCGGGCCGGCGGCGATGGCGGCGCGGCCCATCCAGCCGAGGTCCTGCCAGCGGAGCAGGGAGGCGACGCTGCCGGCCTTGAGGGGGTCCGATGGCGGGGCGACGCCGTCATCGATCCGGGCGTCGCGCCGGCTGTAGCTGGCATCGAGGGCGTGGAGTCCGGCGCGCAGCAGGACGCCGTCGCCGATCGCCCAGAACAGGCCGGCGGCGGCGGCGATGCCGGCCAGGGTGGAGAGGCGGGGCGGCGCGACGCGGCCGGCCTGGCGCGCCGCATGCCGGGCAATGAGGCGGAACAGGCGGCCCAGCAGGATCAGGGCGGTGCCGGTGGCGGCCGCGACCAGGCCCAGGATGAGCGGCCGGTGGTCCTCGACCGGCGGCAGGCCCATCGGCAGGCGGACAGAATCCTGCCAGGCGGAGGCGCGCCAGAGGAAGGCGGACAGGATGCCGAGGCAGGCGAGGGCGGCCGCCAGCTTCAGGAGGCGACCGAGCGGCAGGCTTTCGATGTCCCGCAGGCCGAGGAAGCGCCAGAGGGCGCGGAGCGCGACGCCGATGCCATAGCCCAGCGCGAAGGAGGCGCCGGAGAGCAGGCCCTGGGGCAGCACGTCCCGCGGCACGAGGCTCGGCGTGAGGGAGGCCGCGAAGAACAGCGTGCCGAGCCAGACGCCCATGGCGCAGAGCGAGCGCAGGAACCGGTGGTCGAGCCAGGTGGCGAGGAAGCGGATGGCCATGGTCGCCCTGGCGCGGGTGGAGGCTGGGTCGCCGGGGCCGGGAGGCGCCGCCGGAGGGTTCGCGGGCGCTAACGGGGCGGGGCGGCCCGGGTTCGCGCGCCATCGCCACCCCCGGCCGCCGGTGTTACAGCCTGGGGTCAGGCACTCCACGAAGACCCCTCCGCATGACCGGCGTTGACGAGAAATTCGAGATCTTCCTGGCGGCCCCGCCGGGGCTGGAGGAGGTGCTGGCGGGGGAAGTCTCGCGGAAGGGGTTCCGGCAGCCGAAGGTGGTGCCGGGCGGCGTCGTCACCCAGGGCGGCTGGCCGGAGGTGTGGCGGGCCAATCTGTGGCTGCGGGGGGCGAGCAGGGTGCTGGCGCGCGTCGCGCAGTTCCGGGCGGTGCATGTGGCGCAGTTGCATGACCGGGCGCGGGAGGTGGCGTGGGGCGCACTGTTGCGGCGGGACGTGGCGTTCCGGGTGGAGGCGTCCTGCGCGCAGTCGAAGCTCTGGCATTCCGGGGCGGTGGCGCAGCGGGTCGCGATGGCGATCCGGGAGAGGGTGGGTGCGGAGGAGGCGGAGGACGCGCCCATCACCGTGCGGGCGCGGATGGAGAAGGATCTCTGCACGCTCAGCCTCGATACCTCCGGCGAGTTGCTGCACCGGCGCGGCTTCAAGCAGGCGGTGAACCCGGCGCCCCTGCGGGAGACGATGGCGGCGCTGTTCCTGATGCAGTGCGGGTATGAGGGGAATGAGCCGCTGCTCGACCCGATGTGCGGCGCCGGCACCTTCGTGATCGAGGCGGCGGAGATGGTCGCGCGGCTCAACCCCGGGCGCGCGCGGAGCTTCGCCTTCGAGAACTTGAAAAACTTCGATGCGGAGGCGTGGGGGCGGATGCGGGCGGTGACGCGTGCGCCGGCGGAGGGCGTGGTCTGCCGCGGCCTGGACCGGGATGCGGGGGCCGTCGCCATGAGCCTCGCCAATGCGGAGCGGGCGGGGGTGGCGGCGGGGACGGTCTTCGCGCAGGGCGTTGTCAGTGACCTGCAGCGGCCGGAGGGGCCGCCGGGGCTGGTGATCGTGAACCCCCCCTATGGCAGCCGGATCGGGGACCGGAAGGCATTGGCGCCGCTCTACCGGGCGCTCGGCCAAGTGCTGCGGAGCCGCTTCCAGGGGTGGCGCGTCGGCCTGGTGGCGGCGGAGCCGGCACTGGCGCGGGAGACGCGGCTGCCCTTCCTGCCGCCGGGGCCCCCGGTGCCGCATGGGGGGCTGCGGGTGACGCTGTTCCGGACCGGGCCGCTCCCCTAGCCGTGGGTGGCGTCCGGCTGTTCCTGCTGTTTGCCGCGCATTGCGTCGGCACCATCAACATCATGGGGGTGATGGCCTTCGCGCCGGCCATCCAGCGGGACCTCGGGCTGGATACCGCCACCTTCGGCCTGCTGGTCGCGGCCTATTACGGGGCGCAGCCGGTGGTGGCGCTGCCGGGCGGGTGGCTGGTGGACCGGATCGGGGTGCGGGCGGCGCTCGCCTTGTCCATGACCGGGGTCGCGATCAGCGCGGGGTTCTTCGCGGTCTCGGCCGGGGGCGGGGCGGCGGCGTCGCTGCTGATCCTGGCGGGGATTGCCTATTCGCTGGTGAATCCGGCGACGAGTGTCGGCGTCGTGACCTGGTTCCCGCCGGACTGGCGCAGCACGATGATGAGCGTGAAGCAGGCCGGCGTGCCGGCGGGCGGGCTGATCGCGGCCGTGATCGCGGCGCTGGCGGGGCCGGATGCTTGGCGCGTCTCGGCCAGTGCGGTCGCGGTGGCGGCGGTGGCGACGGCGGTGCTGGCGGTGGTGACGCCGGGGGGCGGCGGCGCGGCGGTGGCGCGGGGGCCGGTGGTGGCCGGGCTGCTCGGCGTGCTGCGCAACCGCGCGCTGATGCGGGTCTGCCTGACGACCTTCCTGCTGAACACGGCGCAGGGGGCCTTCTACGCCTATCTCGTGCTGTACCTGGTGGGGCCGGCGGGGCTGTCGGCGGCGGTGGCGGCGCTGATCTTCGGGGCGACGCATGTGGTCTCCGCCATCGCGCGCATCCTGTGGGGGCTGCTGGCGGACCGGGTCTGGGGCGGGGATGGGCCGCGGGTGCTGCGGATCATCGCCTTCGCGGCCTCGCTGGGCTTCGTGGGGCTGGCGCTGGGGGCCGGGATGGGCGCGCCGGCGGCGGGGGCGGCGGCGCTGGGCTTGGGGATGACGATCGCGGGCTTCGCGGGGGTGGCGCAGGGGGCGGCGGCGACGGCGGCGCCGCGGGCGCAGATCGGCGCGGCGATGGGCGTCTTCATGGTGCTGACGCCGCTGGGGTCGGTGCTGGGGCCGTCGGTCTTCGGCGGGCTGATCGGGCTGACCGGCGGCTACCTGGTGCCCTACCTGCTGCTGGCGGGGCTGACGGCCATGGTGGGGGCCGTGGTGCTGCGGCGGTGAGGGAGGAACCGGCGCCCGCCGCAGGCGGGCGAGCGCCCGGATGGGCGCCGCCGGCGCCTGAGGCCTGCAGAAGGCCCTAACCGCCGGCGGTGCGCTCGTAGTGGCGGTAGTATTTGTCGGTGATGAGGTCCGTCTTCACCACGATGCAGACATCGGTGGTGTTGAACTGGTGGTCGATGACCGCGCCATCGCCGACGAAGCCGCCGAGGCGGAGGTAGCCCTTCACCAGGGGCGGCAGCGCCGTCATGGCCTGGCGCATGTCGAGCTCGCCGGGCGGGATGCGGTCCATCGCCACGAAGCGGCCCGGCACGGCCCGGGGGCGGAGTGCCGGCGGCGCCAGGTGGTTGGCGTGGAGGTAGGAGAGCTGCGCCGCGAGCGCATCGACATCCGTGCCGGCCAGCGACGCGCAGCCGAACATCAGGTCGATCCGGTGGCGGAAGACGAAGGCGGCGATGCCGCGCCACAGCAGCTGCAGCGTGCCGCGGGTGCGGTAGGGCGCGGCGACGCAGGACCGGCCGAGTTCCATCACCTCGCCCGGGAAGGCCAGCAGCGGGGCGATGTCGTATTCGCTGGCGGAGTAGAAGCGGCCGAGCCGTTCGGCGGCGGGGCGGCGGATCAGGCGATAGGTGCCGATGACGGCTTCCGGCCCGTTGCCGAGGTCATGGTCCAGGACGAGGAGGTGGTCGGCGACCGCGTCGAATTCGTCGCCGTCGCGCCTGGCCTCCAGCGTCGCGGCATCGGCGCGGGCACCCATCTCCTCATAGAATACCTGGAAGCGCAGCGACTGGGCGGCGTCGATCTCGGCGGCGGTCTCGGCGATGCGGAGGCCGAGATTGCCGGCGCGCAGCTCCTCGAATCCCTCGGCGCGGGGGGCCGCGCGGGGGGGATCCGCCGGGAGGGGGGCATCCTCGGGCAGGGGGCCGTCAACGCTCATGGGGGGTCAGGCCTTGGGCTTGGGGCGGCCGCGGGGGGTGGGGGCGGGGGCGCCCTTGCGGCCGAAAAGCTCGAGCCGCTGGCCGACCAGGGCAAAACCCAGGCGTTCCGCGATGGCGCGGGCCACACGTTCGAACTCCGCATCCTCGAATTCGATGACGCGGCCGGTATCGACGTCGATCAGGTGGTGGTGGTGGCCGCGGTCGGTCGGGTCGTAGCGGGCGCGGCCGCCGCCGAAATCCCGGCGCTCGAGGATGCCCTTCTCCTCCAGCAGCCGGACGGTGCGGTAGACCGTGGCGACCGAGATGCGGTCATCGAGCGCGGCGGCGCGGCGGTAGAGTTCCTCGACATCCGGATGGTCCTCCGCCTCGCTCAGCACGCGGGCGATGAGGCGGCGCTGGCCGGTCATCTTCAGGCCGCGTTCCACGCAGAGCCGCTCGATCCGGGAGGGATCGGGGCGGTCGGTCTCGGCGTGGCGGTCGTGGCTGTGCATGCGGGCGGCGAGGGGTCCTGGGATCGGCCGGGATCAGCGCGTCTTCGGCATCAATAGCGAATGCCGCCGGGCGCCACCACCCGGGGGTCAGCCTTCCCGCGCCGCGGCGGCGGCCCTGCCACGGGCGGGGGGGCGCGGGCGGGGCTTGGTGCCGAGGCCGATGCGCTTGGCGAGCGAGGAGCGGTGCTTGGTGTAGTTGGGCGCGACCATCGGATAGTCCGCCGGCAGGCCCCAGCGTTCGCGATACTGGTCGGGCGTCAGGTTGAACGAGGTCTTGAGATGCCGCTTCAGCATCTTGAGCTTCTTCCCGTCCTCCAGGCAGATCAGGTATTCCGGGGTGATCGACTTCTTGACCGGAACGGCGGGCTGGGGGCGTTCCTGGGTCTCCGCCACGGGCTGACCGATGCCGGCGAGGGTGCGGTAGACATCCTGGATCAGGGCCGGCAGATCCCCGACGGCCACGGAGTTGTTCGAGACATGGGCCGAGACGATTTCGGCCGTCAGGCCAAGCAGATCAGCGTTTGCCGTGGTGTCGGCCATGCTTCGTTTCCCGCCCGCGTCGATCGGCCGGCGATGGCCGGACCCTTGCCTGGCTGAGCGGGCTCCATGCCCGATGCCGCGACGCGCCGCCTGCACCATATTGCCGTGAATCGCCGTTTCGCAATGACGTTTCCCCTTCAGGAAGGCAGTTCCGTGATGAATCAGCCCGCGATGCAAGAACAGAGTCACGATGTGGCCCTCGATATCACTGCGGAGACTTGCCCGATGACCTTCGTGCGCACGCGCCTTGCGCTGGACCGCATGGCGTCCGGCCAGGTGCTGCGCGTGACCATGAAGGGGGACGAGCCGCGCCGGAACGTGCCGCGCACGGCGGCCGAGCAGGGGCACCAGGTGCTGGGGATGCGGGAGGGGGAGGGCGGGGTCGCGGAGCTGTGGCTGCGGCGGAAATGACCGGCCGCGCGCAGGCGTGATCGCGGCTTCGGGCTTGTCAGCGCCCCGATGGTTGGCGGGCCAGCCCGCACTTCCTACCGTCCGGGCATGATCGCCAAGCCCGACCCCGCCGCGCGCCGCCATGCGTGCTGAGGCCGAGACGGGCCTGCCCCGGATGGGCGGGACGATGGCGGCGCGGCTGCGCGACTTCGACTGGGCGGCGACGCCGCTGGGGGATGCGAGGGCCTGGCCGCCGGCGCAGCGGGCCAGCGTCGCCACCGTGCTCGCCATGCCCGTCCCGAGCGTGCTGCTCTGGGGCCCGGGGCTGACCATCGCCGCGCATAACGATGCCTACCTGGCCCTGCTGGGGGAGAAGCCGAACCCGCTGGGGCGATCCTTCCTCGAGGTCTGGGCGGAGGCGCGGGAGCGGATCGAGCCGCAGATCGCCCGCGCCCTGGCGGGGGAGACGGCGTGGAACCGCGGGCAGCGCTTCCTGCTCTCCCGCGGCGGGGCGGCGGCGGAGGCCTGGTTCGACTACGGCTTCAGCCCGGTCTTCGACGAGGACGGGCAGGCGGCCGGCGTGCTGCACACCGCCATCGAGATCACGCCGCAGATGGAGGCCGAGGCGGCGCTGCGGGAGCGGACCCGCCAGGACCTGCACCGCGCGGAGACGGAGCGGGAGCGGCAGCGGCGGCTCTATGAGGCGATCCTCGGCAATACGCCGGACCTTGCCTATGTCTGGGCGCTCGACCACCGCTTCATCTACGCCAATGAAGGCCTGCTGCGGATGTGGGGGCGGAGCTGGGACGAGGCGATCGGGAAGAACTGCCTCGAGCTCGGCTATCCCGACTGGCACGCCGCCATGCATGACCGCGAGATCGAGCAGGTGGTGGCGACGGGCCGGCCGGTGCGGGGCGAGGTGCCCTTCGCCGGCACCTTCGGCCGGCGCATCTACGACTACATCCTGGTGCCGGTCTTCGACGCCGAGGGGCGCGTGGAGGCGGTGGCCGGCACGACGCGGGACGTGACGGAGGCCCGGCAGGTGGAGGCCGCGCTGCGGGAGAGCGAGGCGCGCTTCCGGCTGATGGCGGATGCGGTGCCGCAGATCGTCTGGATCACGGATGCGACGGGCCGGATGGAGTTCTTCAACCGGCAGTTCACGGACTACACCGGCGCGCCGCACCGTTCCATGGCGCCGGCGGAGGTGGCGGCGGGCTTCATCCACCCGGAGGACGGCATGGCCGTGGTCGGCGCCTTCCAGGCGGCGCTGGAGAAGGGCACGCCCTTCGAGATCGAGCACCGGATCCGGTCCTCCGCCGGCGAATGGCGCTGGTTCCTGGCGCGGGCGGAGCCCTATCGCGACCCCGCGACGGGGCAGATCATCCGCTGGTTCGGCGCTTCCGTCGACATTCATGACCGCAAGCTGGCCGAGGCGGCGCTGCGGGAGAGCGAGGCGCGCTGGCGCGGGCTGTTCGAGCGGATGCAGGAGGGCGTGCAGCTCAATGAGCTGATCCGCGACGAGACGGGCCGGGCGGTCGACATGATCTTCCTCCAGGTCAATGCGGCGTGGGAGCGGCAGACGGGCCTGTCGCGCCAGGCGGTGGTGGGACGGCGGGCGAGCGCGGTGATCCCGCCGGAGGAGGCGGCCTTCTGGGCCGGCACCATGGCGGGCGTGATCGAGAGCGGCGAGGCCCGGCATGTCGAGCGCTTCGTGGAGGCGCTGGGGCGCTGGTACGAGGTGGTGGTCTATCCCGTGGAGGCCGGGCGGGCGGCGGCGCTGGTGACGGATGTGACGGCGCGGAAGGCGGAGGCCGAGCGCCAGGCGCTGCTGATGCGGGAGGTGGACCACCGCGCCAAGAACGCGCTGGCGGTGGTGGAGGCGGCGCTGCGGCTGACCCAGGCGCCGGATGTGGCGAGCTTCCAGCAGACGGCGCTGGGGCGCGTCTCGGCCCTGGCGCGCGCGCAGACGCTGCTGTCCCAGGACCGCTGGCATGGCGCGGATCTCCGCGCGCTGGTGGAGGGGGAGCTGGCCGCCTTCGTCGGCAATGCCGGGCCGCGCGCGGTGGTGGAGGGCGCGCGGGTGGTGCTGCCGCCGGGCGCGGCGCAGCCCATCGCGATGGCGCTGCATGAGCTGGCGACGAATGCGGTGAAATACGGCGCGCTGTCCCGGCCGGAAGGGCGCGTTGCCATCGGCTGGCGGGTGAAGGACGGGTCCAGGGGCGTGCTGTGCCTGGACTGGGTGGAGACCGGCGGGCCCTGCGTGGATGGGGCGCCGACGCGGCGGGGCTTCGGGAGCCGGGTGCTGGACGCGACGGTGCGGGGGCAGCTGTCGGGCGGCGTGACGGTGGAGTGGCGGGAGACGGGGCTGGTGTGCGGGATGGAGGTGCCGCTGCGGGGGGCGGGGGCCGGGGGGGATGAGGGGGAGGTGGGGTTTTGAGGGGGTGATGCCGCGGCGGGCGGCAGTGACTTCCCGTCACCCATAGCCCGTCGCCTGCAGCGTCCGGCAGCGGGCCGCGATGAGGTCCAGCAATCTGTCGAGAACGGAATGCGCCAGCCCGGACGCCTTGCACTGTAGGACCACGGCAGATGCGGCATCCGGAAGCACCGCCAGCAGCCGCCGGATCGTCGCCAGCACCTCCCCCGGGTCCACACGGCATGCCATGGCCAGCCTCTCCCAGTGCCGCGGCTGCAAGGCCAGGTCGTAGTGGCCGCCGACCTTGAGCGACATGGTCATCTGCCGCAGGTCGCCATAGGGCAGCGCGCTGTTCAGGTCATAGAGCGGCGCCAGCCGGTACCGCCCGTCCCGGTCATGCAGGATGGAGAAATTCTTCGCATGGGCGTCGGTGCCGGCGATCAGCCAGTTGAAGACGACGGCATCGAGGAAGCGGCGCACATCGGCTTCCACGCTGTCACGATCGGCGGCGGAAGCGCGCAGCACGTCGCGGATGATGGTGGCGATGCCCGGGCCGCCTTCGCGCTCATATTTCCGGCCGGGATGGATGCCGAGCGCCTGGCACATGTCCTCCTGGTGCGACCGGAGCAGCCGGCCGTCGCTGCCGGGATGCCTGTCGTAGCGCTCGACGACGATCGCCTTCTCCGCGCCGAAGACCCGGACTTCGCTGCTGGCGGCGGTGAGGCCGAGGTTGCGGGCGAGGGTCAGGCAGAAGTGCTCATTCTCGACCTGGCCATCGAGGTCGGGGATCGGCGGCTTGAGGATATGCGTCGTCGGCGTGCGGCCGGACGGGATGCCCCAGCGCTCCGCTTGGCCCGTGCCGGCGCGGTAGAGGGCAGTCTTGGGCTGGGCGCCCGGGAGGCTGAAATGGCCGAGCCGCGAGGGGCCTGACAGGGGCGGCAACCCGCGCCGCGCGCGGGCCAGGGCCTCGGCCACGCCGGCCTCGTCCAGCCACGCCACCGGACCGTCCTCCGTCGCGGCCTCCAGCCGGTCGGGCAGGACGAATTGGACCGCGCCAGGGCATTCCTCCCCGAAGCATGTCAGCAGGGCGAAGGGGTTGTTCGGCGAGACGCGATAGGGTGCGTCGCGCGCCAGGGCCTGCAGGATGCGCGGATTGTCCGGCAGCAGGCCGGCCATGTAGGCCTCGACGGCTGGCCCCCCATGCTCCTGCTGCGTCAGGGGCAGCGAGAGGGAAAGCGGGACGCCCGGCCCGGCGTCCCGCCAAGAATCATGGTAGCGGAAGACGAAGCGGCGGGAGCCGAGCTCCTCAACGGCGCCGATCTCGGTCCCGTAGAGCAGGACGAGCATCCGCTTCGGCGCCTTCACGGGCGCGATCCCGCCTTGGGGTCCAGCCGCGCGAGGATGGCGTCAGCGGGCGTGATCTCCAGCGCGGCATAGGGGTTGGCCTGGCTGGCGGAAGCCGCCCGGGGCGGGCCGAGATGGAGGGCGATGCCGAGGAGGTCGAGCACCGCCAGCACGAGGCCGATTTCCAGGCTGTGCTTGCCGGCCTCGAGGTCGATGACCCAGCTGCGGGAGACCCCGGCGCGCTCGGCGAGCCGGGCCTGCGTCAGGCCCTGGCGCTTGCGCGTGTCGCGGATGAAGGCGCCCAGCTCGCGCGGCGTCCTGACCTGCATGGGGCTGCCCTGGCGGAGAGGGCGTGAGGGTAGCATGTCGTCGGACGGCGACAATGCAAAAAGTCGCCGAACGGCGGCACTCAGGGGGTGGGCGTCAATGCCCTTCGCAGGACCAGCGCATCCGCCCCATCGGGATAGTACCGCTTCCGCCGGCCGACCGTCGAAAATCCCGACGCAGCGTATAGTCCCCGTGCCGCCGCGTTGCGCTCGCTGACCTCGAGGAACATCGCCCCCGCCCCGCGCACCACCGCGCCGGTCATGGCCTCCGCCAGCAGGGCGCTGCCCACCCCCTTCCGGCGGGACTCGGGCGCCACGGCGAGGGTCAGGATCTCCGCCTCATCGGCGGCGACGCGGCACAGAAGAAAGCCTTCGCCGGGACGCAGCACGCCGAAGGCGCCGGGCATCTCTAGCATCAGGCGGATGGCGTCCTCGCCCCAGCGCTCGGCGGGCTCGAAGGCCAGGGCGTGCAGGCGGGCGGCCTCGGCGATGTCGAAGCCGCTCATCAAGCGGCGGGCAGGCGGACGGCGGGGGGCTCGACATAGAGGGGCGTCGCGTCCCGCCAGGGGATGTCGCCAGTCAGGCGCCGCAGCGCGACCAGGCCGGCGGCGGCGGCGGAGGGGAGGCGGCTGTCGGTCAGCATGGCGTCGAAGCCGCGGGCCAGCAGGCGGGCGGCGGCGAGCGGGGCGGCGTCGCCGACCAGGGCGACGGGGCCCGGCGGCGCGGGGATGTCGCGCTCCGCCATCGGCTCGGGCGGCGTGCCGGCGTCGAGGCGTTCCAGCAGGAAGCGGCCGCGCTTCGTGTCGATGGCGGCCCAGACCGCGCGGGCCTCGCGCAACGCTTCGGGCAGGGCGGCGGCCAGGGCCTCCCCGGTCGTGACGCCGACCAGGCGGGCGGCGGTGGCGAGCGCGATGCCCTCGGCCAGGGCGATGGCCGTGCGCAGCCCGGTGAAGCCGCCGGGGCCGACCACCACGGCGACGGCATCGGGGCGGGCGCCGGCCAGGACCTGCTCGGCCAAGGGCGGCAGGGCGGTGGGCTGGCCGCGGGCGCCGGCCTGCGCGGCCTGCGCGACCAGCGCGCCGTCCTGGAACAGGGCGGCGGAGCAGCGGGCCAGCGAACCATCGAGGACGAGGAGGCGCATGGCGCGTGCTCTAATCGCCCCCGGGAGTCGCGTCCATCGCAGGCTTGCGGCGCCATCGCCCTCTTGCTTTGGTGGCGGCGCAGAAGGACCCCGCCCCATGAACGAGATCAGCGTGCCGCGTCCGAACAACCTCGACGCGTTCTGGATGCCGTATACCGACAACAAGTCCTTCAAGGACAAGCCGCGCATGTTGGCGCGGGCGGAGGGCATGTCCTACTTCACGCCGGAGGGGCGGGAGATCCTGGACGGCACGGCGGGCCTCTGGTGCTGCAACGCCGGCCATGGGCGGCGGGAGATCGTGGAAGCGATCCAGAAGCAGGCCGCGGTGATGGATTTCGCGCCGACCTTCCAGATGGGCCACCCCATCGCCTTCGAGGCGGCGGCCCGCGTGGCGGAGATGACGCCGGAGGGGATGGACCGCGTCTTCTTCGTGAACTCGGGCAGCGAGGCCGCGGATACCGCGCTGAAGATCGCCCTCGCCTGGCATAAGGCCCGCGGCGACAGCCAGCGCGTCCGGCTGGTGGGGCGGGAGCGCGGCTATCATGGCGTCGGCTTCGGCGGCATGTCCGTCGGCGGCATCGGCGGCAACCGCAAGCAGTTCGGCGCGCAGCTGCCTTACGTGGACCACCTGCCGCACACCCATGGCGTGCCGGGCAATCTGTTCTCCAAGGGGCAGCCGGAGCATGGCGCGCACCTGGCGGAGACGTTGGAGAACCTGGTCGCGCTGCATGGCGACACCATCGCGGCGGTGATCGTGGAGCCGCTGGCGGGATCGACCGGCGTGCTGGTGCCGCCCAAGGGCTACCTCCAGAAGCTGCGGGAGATCTGCACCAAGCACGGCATCCTGCTGATCTTCGACGAGGTCATCACCGGCTTCGGCCGCATCGGGGCGAATTTCGGGGCGGAGCGCCTCGGCGTGACGCCCGACATCATGACCATGGCGAAGGGCCTGACCAATGCCGCGGTCCCGATGGGCGCGGTGGCGACCAGCAACGAGGTCTACGACACCATCGTGAAGGGCGTGCCCTCCGGCATCGAGCTGTTCCACGGCTACACCTATTCCGGCCACCCGCTGGCCGCGGCCGCCGCGATCGCGACGCTGGAGCTGCACCGGGCGGAGGACCTGCCCGGCCGGTCCCGCGCCATGGAGGGGTATTTCGAGGACGCCGCCCATTCGATGCGCGACGTGCCCGGCGTGATCGATGTGCGGAACATGGGCCTGGTGGCGGGGATCGAGCTGGCGCCGCGCGCGGGCAAGCCGACGGCCCGCGCCATGGACGTGTTCAAGACCTGCTTCGACATGGGGGTGCTGACGCGCGTCACGGGTGACATCGTGGCACTCTCGCCGCCGCTGATCGTGGAGCGCCCGCATATCGACCGGCTGTTCGGCACGCTGGCCGATGCGATCCGGGCAGTGCCAGCCTGATCAGGGCTCGCCGCCTCGGGCCGCTGCTGCTCGCCATCCTGGCGCTGGCCGGGGTGCTGTGGGCTTGCGTGCTGTCCCTCATGACGGCGGAGCTGGCGCAGGCGCCGCTGCTGACGCTCGTCATCGTCATGGGGGGAATGGCGCTGGTCGCCGCCGTGCTGTGGCGGGGGGAGGTCGCGCGGGGGGAGGCGGAGGCCGAGGCGCGGGCCGCTGCCGCCAAGGCGGAGACCGAACAGCACGCCGCCAAGCTGCATGCGGACATGCTGGCGACCGCGGCGCATGAGATCCGCACGCCGCTGAGCGGGGTGCTCGGGCTGCTGGACCTGGTGCTGGGGGGCACGGGCCTGTCGCGGGCCGCGCGGGCGGATGCGCTGGCGGCACGGCAGGCGGCGGCGGACCTGATGCTGCTGCTGCGCGATCTGATCGAGGTGCCGGGCGAGGTGAAGGCGCCGCTGGCGGCCGAGCCCTTCCGCATCGACGAGACGATGGACCAGGTGGTGGCACTGCTGCGCGCGCGGGCGGCGGCGCATGGCAACAGGCTCGCCGTCGCGATCGCCACGGGGACGCATGCGGCCTGGCGGGGCGATCCCGCGCGCATCCGGCAGATCCTGACTAACCTGGCCGCCAATGCCATCCGCTTCACCGAGGGCGGCGAGGTCCGGATCGAGGCGCGGGAGACGGCGGCGGGGCATCTGCAACTCTCGGTCAGCGATACCGGGGCGGGCATAGCCACGGACCGGATGGCGACGCTGTTCGACCGCTTCCAGCGGAGCGAGGAGGGGACGGGGCTCGGGCTTTCCATCTGCCGCGACCTGGCGGCGCGGATGGGGGGCGGGATCGCGGTGACCAGCGCGCCGGGGCGGGGCAGCCTGTTCACCGTGACGCTGCCGCTGCCGCGCGTGGCGGATGAGGAGGCGCTGCCGCCGGAAGCGCCGGCGCCGGCGCCCGCCAGCCCGCCGCGACGGCCCGGGCCGCCCGTGCTGGTGGTGGATGACGTGCCGGTGAACCGCCGGCTGCTCGGCCATGTGCTGGACCGCGCGGGCTGGGGGCATGAGGAGGCGGGCGATGCGGCGACCGCGATCGCGCTGGTGCAGACCAGGCCCTATGCCGCGGTGCTGATGGATCTGCAGATGCCCGAGGTGGACGGGCTGGAGGCGACGCGGCAGCTGCGGGCGCTGCCGGGGCCGGCGGGCCGGCTGCCCGTGATCGCGGTGACGGCGCAGGGCGGCGCCGATGTGCGGGCGGAGGCGGAGGCCGCGGGGATGGATGCCTTCCTGGTCAAGCCGGTCTCGGCGGCGGATCTGGCGGCCGTGATCACCAAGGCGCTGGCCAACCGGGCGCGGCAGGCGGGCGGGACGCCGCTGTAGCATTCCCCACAAAACCGCTTCGCGGCTTTGCGGGGACCCCGCCCTGGCGCCGGTTCCCGGCGGTTGCGCGGCGCCGCCCATGGTGGGGGCCCGGTTGCGAGGGTTACCCTGATACCGATGTGCGGACATGCTGACGCATTTCCGCCCTTGTAAGTCTCGTTCATCGGCGTCGGCCTGTCATAAGCTGGCTGGCGCGGTGGCGGAGGGGATGCCGATCTGC
>NZ_JAAIKB010000021.1 GCF_011040385.1 Falsiroseomonas algicola
TTGCTCGCTGACCTCAACAGCCGCGAGCCTGGCACATCGATGCCGCTCAGGGGCCGTCCACCGCATCAGTTTGAGAATGCCGGCGGCTGAGGGTCCGCAGGGGATTTTTCGTTGCTGCCAGGAAGCAGACGCCGCCGATGCTGGTTGCATCGGCAAGTCTGCTGACGCCGCAGCGGCGGAAAAGACCCGCGGACCCGACCCGTCCGGTGTTCTCAAACGGTCTCTGATGCCTACTCCGCCGCCGCGACGTATCGGTGGCGGAGGTGGATGCGCCGCGCCTCCGGGTCCGGCCGCGGCACGGCGGAGAGCAGCGCCTTGGTATAGGCATGGGTCGGGTTGTCGCAGACCTGCGCGGCCTCTCCCGTCTCCACCACCTTCCCCCGATGCATCACCGCGACACGGTCGCACATGTAGCGGATGACGCTGATGTCGTGGCTGATGAAGACATAGGCGAGGTTCAGCTCATCCTGAAGGTCCAGCAGCAGGTCGAGCATCCGAGCCCGCAGCGAGACGTCGAGCGCCGCCGTCGCCTCATCCGCCACGATGACGCGCGGCTTGAGGGCCAGCGCGCGGGCGATGCAGATGCGCTGGCGCTGGCCGCCGGAGAAGGCGTGCGGGTAGCGTTCCGCCCAGCCGGGCTCGATGCCGACGCGTTCCAGCAGCGCGGCGACGCGGTCGCGCAACTCGGCGCCGCGTGCCAGGCCGTTGACCAGCAGCGGCTCACCGACGATCTGGGCCACCGTCATGCGCGGGTTCAGGCTGGCGAAGGGGTCCTGGAAGACCATGCGGATCTCGCGCCGTGCGGCGCGCAGCGTCTCGCCCTCGGCCTTCGCCAGGTCGATCTCCGAGCCGTCCTCCCGCCGATAATGGATGGCGCCGCCCGTCGGGTCCGTGACACGCAGGATGCAGCGGCCGAGAGAGGTCTTGCCGGAGCCGCTTTCGCCGACCACGCCGAGCGTCTCTCCCGGTCGCACCTCCAGCGTCACGCCATCGACGGCGCGGACCTCCCCGACCTGCCTGCGCATGATCCCCTTCACGATCGGGAAGACCATCGACAGATTCTCGATCCGCAGGATGGGCGGCGGCGGCGTGGCGGGTGCGGGACGCTTCAGGCGGATGTCGGAGGGGCGTTCCAGCTTGGTGACGTTGCCGAGCAGCATGCGCGTATAGGCATCGCGCGGCGCGGCAAACAGGCTGCGGACCGGCCCGCTTTCCCGCACCTTGCCGCGTTCCATGACCACGACGTCGTGCGCGATCTCCGCCACCACGCCCATGTCGTGGGTGATGAACATCACCGTCATGCCGCGCTGCTGCTGGAGGCGGCCGATGAGGTCCAGGATCTCCGCCTGCGTCGTGACGTCGAGTGCCGTGGTCGGCTCGTCCGCGATCAGCACGGCGGGGTCGCAGGCCAGCGCCATGGCGATCATCACGCGCTGGCGCATGCCGCCGGAGAATTCGAAGGTGTAGCGATCCACCGCGCGATGCGGGTCGGGGATCTCGACGGAGGCCAGCAGTTCGATGGCACGCGTCCGCGCCTGCTTGCGGGACAGGCCAAGATGCAGCCGCACCGCCTCCCCCACCTGGTCGCCGACCTTGTGGACGGGGGAGAGGGAGGACATCGGTTCCTGGAAGATCATCGCGATCTCGTCGCCGCGGAGGTCGCGGATGGCGCGGCCGCGCGGGTCCAGCGCGGCGAGATCGACGGTGGAGGCATCCTTGCGGTGGAACAGGATCTGCCCGCCGGTGATCCGGCCGGGCGGATCGACGATCTGCAGGATCGACCGCGCGGTGACCGATTTGCCCGATCCGCTTTCGCCGACGACGCAGGTGGTGAGGCCGCGCGCGAGGGAGAAGGACACACCATCCACCGCACGCACCAGGCCAGTGCGGGTGGGGAAGGAGACGTGGAGGTCGCGGACCTCCAGCACGGGGGCGCTATCGGTCATTTCTGGTAGGGGTCCGCCGCGTCCCGCAGCCCGTCGCCGAGGAAGTTCAGCGCCAGCACCGCGATCACCACCGCGCCGCCCGGCGCGAACAACCACGGCGCCGTGGCGATGGAGCGGATGTTCTGCGCTTCCCGCAGCAGCACGCCCCAGGAGATGACGGGCGGCTGCAGGCCGAGGCCGAGGAAAGAGAGCGCCGTCTCCGCCAGGATCATCGCGGGAATCGCGAGCGTGATGGAGGCGATGATGTGGGAGGCGAAGGAGGGCAGCATGTGGCGGAAGATGATCCGCTTCTCCGACGCACCATCGAGACGCGCGGCGGTGACGAAATCCTCCGTGCGCAGCGAGAGGAACCGCCCGCGCACCACGCGCGCCAGCTGCGCCCAGCCCACCAGCGACAGGATGATGGTGATGCAGAGGTAGATGCGCTCCGGCGGCCAGCCCTGCGGCAGCGCCGCCCCCAGCGCCAGCCAGATCGGGATGGTCGGGAGGGACAGCACGAATTCGATGACGCGCTGGATCACGAAGTCGACGCGCCCGCCATAGTAGCCGGAGATGCCGCCGAGGATCAGCCCGATGACGAGGGAGAGGAAGACGCCGATCAGGCCGATGAAGAGCGAGGTCTGCGCCGCCTTCATCATGCGGCTGTAGACATCGCGCCCCAGGCGATCCGCGCCGAAGAGGAAGACGCTGTCGCGCGGATTCTCCGGCCCGAAGAGGTGGATGCTCGTCGTGAAGAGGCCGAGGAAGTCGTACTCATAGCCCTCGACGAAGAAGGACAGGTAGATCTTGCGGTTGGGGTCGGGCGTGAAGGTCGGCGCCAGCGTCACGCGATCCCGCGTCAGGCGCATCGCCTGTACATGCGGCCGGATGCGCCATCCCTCATCGGTGGTGTCGATGAAGTGGATCATCTGCGGCGGGTGGAAGACGGCGCGGGCGTTCTGCTTGCCGGGATCGGTCGTGGCGAGGAAATCCGGCACCAGCGCGACCACATAGAGCAGCAGCACGATGATGCCACCGGCCATGGCCAGCCTGTGGCGTCGGAAGTTCCACCACATCAGCTTCCACTGGGACGCCGCCGCCGTGCGGTCGATGGCGCGGTCCCCCGGCGGCGTCGCGGCGGCTGGCTGGATGGCGTTCATCTCAGTCGTACCGGATGCGCGGATCGACCAGCGCCAGCAGGATGTCGGACAGCAGCATGCCCACCAGCGTCAGCGTGCACATCAGCAGCAGGAAGGCGCCGGCCAGGTACATGTCCTGGCTCAGCAACGCCTGCAGCAGCAGCGGCCCCGCGATCGGCAGCGACATCACCACCGCCACGATGGTGGCGCCGGAGATCAGCTGCGGCAGCATCCAGCCGATGGTGGAGATCAGCGGGTTGATCGCGAGCCGCACGGGATACTTGATGAGCAGCCTGATCTCGGACAGCCCCTTGGCGCGCGCCGTCGTCACATAGGGGCGATGCAGCTCGTCCAGCATGTTGGCGCGCATCACCCGCACCAGGCCGGCCGTGCCGTTCACCGCCAGGATCACCACCGGCACCCAGAGATGCGCGAGCAGGTCGAGGAACTTGTCGAAGGACCAGGGCGCGGTCTGGTAGGCCTCGCTGAACAGGCCGCCGACCTCCTGCCCGAAATGCACGACGGCGACATACATCAGCACCAGCGCCAGCAGGAAGCCGGGGATCGCCAAGCCAAGGAAGGCGATGAAGGTGAAGAGGTAGTCGAGCAGGCTGTACTGCCGCACGGCGGAGAGCACGCCGATCGGCAGCGCGATCGCCCAGGTCATGGCCAGGGTCGATGACGTCAGCAGCAGCGTCAGGCCCATCCGTTCCCAGATCAGGCCGGAGACAGGCTGCTGCCATTCGAAGGACAGGCCGAAATCGCCGCGCAGCAGGATGCCGGTGATCCACTTCCAGTACTGGACGATGAAGGGCTGCTCCAGCCCGAAGCGCTCGCGCAACTCCTGCGCCGTGCGCTGGTCCACGATCTCGTTGGAGGCCGCCAGCGTCGCGACATAGGTCGTGACGTAGTCACCGGGCGGCAACTGGATCAGGAAGAAGGCCAGGAAGCTCACCGCCACGAGGGACGGCACCATCCAGACCAGGCGGCGGAGGATATAGGCCAGCATGCGGATGATGCGGGACCGGCACGCGGCCGGCCCCGCCCCCTTCCCTCAGGAGGTGAAGAAGAACTGCTGCGGCAGGGACGGCCCCGGATGCGGCCAGGACCAGCTATAGGGCATGCTCGCCGGCACGCCGCGCAGCCGGTTCTGCGCCACGCCGAACAGGTTCGGCGCCAGGTTCACGCCGATGCATTCGAACTGCTCGGCGCAGATGTCGAAGACGCGCTTCATCAACTCGCCCTGCCGCCGCGTATCCGCGGTGGATCGCGCCTGGTCGTAGAGACGCATGCGCTCCTTCTGGTGCTCCGGCGGTTCCTGCCCGTCCCGCCCGCCGCTGGCGTACCACATGGCCCAGGGCACGGCGTAGCGCGTGCCCTGCGTGTGCATGGCGAAGAAGTCGCGGGGGTCCAGCATCGGCTCCAGCCCGCCCGGCCCCGGCCAGACCGCGATGTCGTGGTCGTTGTTGTCGCCGCGGGTATAGTAGAGGGAGCGGTCGATCGTGTTGATCTTCACGTCGATCCCGATCTCCGCCCAGTGGCGCTTGATCAGTTCCAGCGCATCGTTGTTGTCGGGGTAGAGCGCGGTGATGACGTCGATGGCGAAGAAGACGCGCTGGCCATCCGGGCGCAGGCGGAAGCGCTGGCTGTCTCGGCGGTTGTAGCCGATGCGATCCAGGATGCGGTTCGCTTCGCGCGTGTTGTGTTCGGTGAACTGGCGCGACAGCTTCTCATGATACCAGGGATGCGTCGGCCGCGGGCCGATCTGCCAGGGCTCCGACTGGCCGAGATAGACGATGTCCACGATCTCCGCGCGATTGATGCCGAGCGAGAGGGCCTGGCGGAATTCCTTGTTGCCCAGCATCTCCCGGATCTTCGGATCCTTGTGGGTGAGGTTGGGGTAGATCGTCATGCTGGTGGAGCCGGCATTGATCGTGTCGAACATGCGGTAGTTGCCGCGCTGCATGTTCTGCGCGACCACCGGCTTGTTCGCCAGCACATCGACATGGCGTTCCTGCAGGTCGAGCCGCCCGCCGATCACGTCCAGCATCAGGCTTTCCACGTCCTGGTAGACCTGGAAGTTCAAGCGATCGATGTAGGGAAGCTGGCGGCCGGTATTGTCCACCTGCCAGAAGAAGGGGTTGCGCCGCATCGTCACGCGCGTCGCGCCGCCCTGGTAGGGTTCCTCAACCACCCAGGGATCGAGCGTCGGCTTTTCCGCATTGCCCCAGCGCGAGGGAATCTCGATGTCGCCGCAGCGCTGGCGGAAGAGTTGCGCCCAGTCGGAGACATTGGCCTGGCGCAGCGTCGCCGCGAGCTCCGCGTTGTACTTGGGGTGGAAGCGCCCGCAATAGTGCTTGGCGAAGAGCGTCGGGTGCTGGCCAAGCGGCGTCGCCATCTGCTGCAGGAACAGGCCGTAGGGGCCGGCGAAGGTGAACTTCACCGCCGTGTCGCTGAGCTTCTCGCACTTCACGGGCTGGCCATCGATCACCCACATCGAGGGCGGGGACCGGTAGAGTTCCGTGTTCAGGATGCAGTCGTTGATGGCGAAGAGGATGTCATCCGCCGTGAAGGGCGCGCCATCGGACCAGCGCATGCCGGGGCGGAGGTGGAAGGTGAACTCCTTTGAATCCGCGGAGACCTCCCAGCGCTGCGCGACGCAGGGCAGGACGTCGGTGAATTCCATGTTCCAGCGCGTCAGGCCCTGGTTGCCGATCAGGCGCAGGATGCCGTTGTGGTCGGACCCGCCGCGAAGGCCGCGCCGCAGCGTGCCGCCGTAGCGGCCATTGGGCTCGTTCGGCGTGACCACCATGGGCGCGCTGCCGACGCGCTGTTCCAGCGGCGGCAGGCGCCCCTGCTGCACGGCCGCCGCGACATCCGGCGCTTCCTTCGCCGCCGCCTGGGCCAGGGCCATGCCCGCCGGCATCGCCAGCGCCACGCCCGCTGCCCCCTGCAACAGGGCGCGACGCCCCACCCCTTCTTCCTTCATGGCCGCAGCCTCCCTCGCCCGGTGTTGCCCCGGATGCGGGAAGGCTGGCACGCGCCATCAAGGGCATCAAGCACGATCGGTGACGGCGAGGTTGCGTCTTCGCAACCCTCAGGGGTAGCCCCAGGACCCGTCCGGCTTGCGTGGCATCTTCCGCTCCCACCGCACATAGCGGTCGGTCGCCAGGTAATCCTCGTCCATCGTCACGCCCCATCCCGGGCGATCCGGGCGGGGCAGCAGGTGGCCATCCTCCGGCAGGTAGGGATCGACGACATAGCTGCCGGTGTCGCCATCCTTGCGCACGGTATCGACGCCGGGCGGCAGGCGGTATTCCAGGATCTTGAAGTTGGGCGCCGCCAGGCAGAGGTGCAGGTTCGCCGCCGTCGCCAGCGGGCCCATCGGGTTGTGCGGCGCGAGCGTGACGTAATGCGCTTCCGCCAGCGTCCAGATGCGTCGCATCTCGCCGACGCCACCGACGACGCAGACATCGGGCTGGATGATGTCCGCGCCGCGCGCATTCAGCAGCGCGAGGAACTCGTAGCGGCTGTAGAGGGATTCGCCCGTCGCCAGCGGGCAGGCCAGGCGCGACTTCAACTCGCCCCAGGCCGGGAAATGCTCCGGCCTGATCGGCTCCTCGAAGAACAGGGGATCATTGGGGGCGAGCGCGTTGCCGAGTTGCACGGCCTGCCAGGGCTCGAAGATCTTCGCGTGGGCGTCGAAGGCGAAGTCGAATTGGGCCGGCGCGATCTCCCTCAGCCTGCCGAAATACTCTCCGGCCTGGCGCACCACCTCCCCCCATCGATGGGCGTGCAGGTCGACGCGGTAGGGGCTGAGCTTGAAGGCCGTGAGGCCGAAGCGGTCGTTCAGTTCCTGCACGCGATCGCGCGCGATGGCGGGATCGGGCGCGGTGTAGATGCCCTGGTAAACCCGCACGCGGTCGCGCATCGCGCCGCCGAGGATCTGATACACCGGCACGCCCAGCGCCTTGGCCGCGATATCCCAGAGGCACTGGTCGATCGCCGCGATGGCCGCCAGGCCGAGCGCACCCGGCGGGAAGCGCGCCTGCTGCACCAGCTTCAGCGTCACGTATTCGACGCGCCGCGGATCCTCCCCCACGATCATGTCCGTGAGGTAGTCGAGCAGCGGCGGCAGGGCCCGGTCCGGCCCGTGGTTGTAGCACTCGCCCCATCCGGTGATGCCGCATTCGGTGTCGAGTGCCACGATCACGCGTGGCCGGTCGCCGTCGCGGCTCATGAAGCTGCGCAGTCGCGCGATCCGCATGGCGCACTTCCCCCCGTCTTTCCCGTCCAGTCTAGACATCACGCAAGGCCGGTGGCGAGGGGCAGGCGTTGCCGGATGAGCAACGCCCCGTCGCCCATCCGGCGCTTGACCGCGCCGCGTGGCGCATGAAAGCCTTCCCACCGAGGAAAGGGAAAGCGGACGCTGCAACGCGTCAACCGCAACCCATCACGCCAGCCATGCCGATCGCAACGACTGGATGGCCCGACACGCGCGGGCCTGGGGAGGCGATGCTTGGCGAGACTGCAGGATACGTCGCAGCGCGGCGGGATCGACATCCGCGACCTCTCCATGACCTATCGCCGCGGGCGGGAGGTGACCCAGGCGCTGTCGGCCTGTTCGCTGACCATCCCGGAAGGCGGCTGGGCGTCGCTGATCGGTGCCTCGGGCTGTGGGAAGTCCACGCTGCTCCGCATCCTGGCCGATATCGTGCAGCCCAGCGGCGGCAGCGCGACGCTGGGCGGCATGACGCCGGCCGAGGCGCGTGCGACGCGAAGCTTCGCGCTCGTCTCGCAGCAATCGGTGCTGCTGCCCTGGCGGCGGATGCTGGAGAATGTGGAACTCGGCCTGGAAGTGGCTCGTGCCGACCGGGCAGAGCGCCGCCGGCGGGCCGAGGAGGCGATCGAACTGGTGGGGCTGCGCGGCTTCGAACGCGCCTACCCGCATGAGCTCTCCGGCGGCATGCGTCAGCGCGCCGCCATCGCCCGCGCGCTGACGCTGCGACCGCGCTTCCTGCTGATGGACGAACCCTTCGGCGCGCTCGATGAACTGACGCGCGCGAGCCTCAACTTCGAGCTGCTGCGTATCCTGGAGGAGACGTCCGCCACCCTGCTGCTGGTGACGCATTCGATCGCGGAGGCGATCATCCTGTCCGATGTCGTGGCGGTGATGTCACCGCGGCCGGGGCGGATCGTGCACAAGCTGGAGATCGGCTTCGGCCATCACCGCACCGATGCGATGCGCGACGACCCCGCCTTCGCCGCGCATGAGGCGGAGCTTCGCCATGCGCTGCATGGCGACCCCGGCGTTACGCGCCCCGCCATTCGCGAACCCGCTTTTGCCTGAGGAGATGCACGCGATGATCCGCCTCAATCGCCGCCTGCTGCTGGCGGGGTCCGCCACGCTGGCGCTGCCTTCCTTTCGGATGGCCTCCGCACAAGGCCCCGTTCGGCTGACGGTGGCGCTGGGCTATGCGCCGAATGTGGAGATGTTCGGCCCGCTCTACGCCGTGCGCGCCGGCTTCTTCGCGGCCGAGGGGCTGACGGTGAACGCGGTGCCTGCCAGCACGGGCGTGGATCAGGTGCAGATGGTGGCCGCCGGACGCGCGGATATCGGCATCGTCGGGCCTGAACAGATCATCGCCGGCGCGGGGCGGGGCGAGAAGTTCAAGATCTTCGCCGCGCAATACCAGCGCAGCCCGGTCTGCATGACGGCGCGGAAGGACAGCGGCCTCACCAACCCGTCCCAGCTGCCGGGACGCCCGATCGCGGTGAAGATTCCCGCTCAGACCTTCTTCGAGCTCTTCATGCGCAAGAACGGGCTGCAGCCGAGCCAGGTGACCGTGACGCCGATCGGAAGGACGGATGTGGCGACCATCATCTCCGGCCGCGTCCACGCCATGATCACGACCTTCGCCTTCAACGAACCGCGCAGCATCGAGATGGCGGGCGTGCCCGTGAACCTGATGCCGCTGGCGCAGTACGGGATGAACGCGCAGACCAATTCCTACTTCACGCAGGAACGCGCCTTCGCCGATCCCGCGAAGCGGGACGTGCTGGTGCGCTACCTCCGCGCCGAGGCCAAGGCCTGGGAGGAGTACTTCAAGGACCCCGCCGCCGCGGCGAAATGGATCATCGACCAGAAGTTCATCGATGGCCTCGACCTTGACCAGCAGGTCTTCCTCGCGCGCGGCCAGGCGGATCACATGCGCAGCGCCCTGACGGCGGAGCGTGGCCTCATGTGGGTCGATCCCGCGATCTACCGGGAGACGGCGACGAACCTCCAGCTTTCCGGCGTGACCAGCACCGTGATCGACACCGATTCCATGCTCTCCACCGAGATCCTGGAACGCGCCGGCATGCCGAGGATCTGATGTCCCTCACCCTCTCCGCTGGCGGCGCCATGGCCTGGCGCGGTGCGGCCCGCGTGGTTCCGCCCGCGCTCGGTCTCGCCGCGCTGCTGGCAGCCTGGGCCGTGCTGACGGAAGCCGGCATCATCGCGCCCTATCTGCTGCCGAAGCCCTCGGCCGTACTGGCGGAGATCCTGACCAACAACGAGCCGCTCTGGCGCCACGGCCAGCTCACGGCGATGGAGGCGCTGCTCGGCTTCGCCATCGGCAACATCGTCGGCGTCGTCGTGGCCGTGCTGATGGGATGGTTCCCCGCCTTCAAGCGCTGCGTGCTGCCGCTCGCGCTGGTCACGCGCGGGATGCCGATGGTGGCGATCACGCCGATCCTGGTCCTCATGCTGGATCGCGGGCTGGTGCCCATCGTCACCGTCGTCTCCATCGCGGTCTATTTCCCGACGCTCATCACCATGGTGCGCGGGCTGGAATCAGCGGATGTCGAGTACCATGAGCTGCTGCACTCGCTGTCCGCCAGCCGGCTCCAGCGCCTGCTGATCGTCGAGTTGCCGGCGGCGCTGCCCTTCCTGTTCACCGCGTTGAAGATCGGCGCCTCCATCGCCTTCATCGTCGCCATCACGGGTGAATGGGTCGGCGCCAGTGCGGGGCTCGGCTACCTCATCGTCATCTCGGGCGAATACTTCAAGCTCGCGATGATGTGGTCCGCGATCATCGTCGCCTCCGGCCTCACCCTGGTGACGCTGGGCTGCGTGATGCTGGTGGAGAAGCTGCTGGGCCGCTGGACGGCGCGTGGGGAGGGCATGGCCTGATGCCATCGGACCTCTCCGTTCCGGCGCCCGCGCTGCCTTCGCTGCGCCTGCCCGGCCTCGATGCACTGGCGCTTGCGCTGCGGCAGGTGGGACCGGCGGCGCTGCTGTTCCTGTCCATCCTCCTGGTGTGGGAGGGCGTGACGCGGGCGGGCCTCGTCTCGCCCCTGATCCTGCCGGCGCCGAGCGACGTGGCCGCCACCTTCGTCAGTTCGGCGCCGCGCCTGTTCCTGCATCTCGGCTGGACATCGATGGCGGCGCTTGGCGGCTTCGTGCTTGGCAACACGCTGGGTTTCGCGCTCGCCGTGGTCTTCGTGCATCTCCGGCTCGCGCGCCTCACTGCGCTGCCGCTGGCGATGATGGCGCAGGCCGTGCCGATCGTGGCCGTGGCGCCGGCGCTGCTGCTCTGGCTCGGCAACGGCGTGGAGCCGAAGCTCTTCATCGCCTCCTTCCTCGTCTTCTTCCCGATGCTGGTGAATGCCATGCGGGGCCTCGCCAGCGCCGATGACCAGGTGGCGGAGCTGCTGCACACGCTGTCCGCCGACTGGAAGCAGCGGCTGCTGATCGTGCGGCTGCCCGCCGCCCTGCCCTTCGTCTTCAACGCGCTCCGGCTCTCCGCCTGCGGCTGCTTCGTCGCCTCCGTCGTCGCGGAATGGGTCGCATCCACCACCGGCCTTGGCTACGTCATCGTCTTCGCCAGTTCCCAGTACCGCATGACGGAAGTCTGGTGCGCCGTGCTGCTCTGCACCGCCGCCAGCCTCTGCGTCTACGGCCTGGTCTGCCTGGCCGAACGGCTGGCGATGCCGTGGCGCCGTGAACGGCCGGGCCCTGCCTGACAACGCCAGATCACAGGAACGACACGCCATGCTGAAGAGCAATGCGATCGGCATCATGAACCAGATGTGGGCGGCGCACGCCACCACCGATGCGGAAGCCGTCGCCACCGCGATCGAGGAGACCCTGCTGGCCGAGGCACTCGGCTTCGACAGCGTCTGGATCGGGGAGCATCACAATGTCCGCCCCGGCGCGCGCTTCTATGGCCGCATCCCGGCCTCCGAGATGTTCCTGGCACATCTGGCCGCGAAGACGACGCGCATCGCGCTCGGCACCGGCGTGCGCATCCTGTCGACCACGCCGCCACAGCGGACGGCGGAGGAGATGAGCCTGCTCGACCTGCTGAGCGGCGGGCGCGCCGAGTTCGGCGTGGGGCTGGGATCGACGCCGGATGTGAAGCCCGGCGATCCCGCGCGGGCGGAGAAGGCGGCGCGGTTCCGCGCGCTGCTGAGCGAGATCGTCGCGCATCTCAGCGGCACGGCGGAAGGCGCGCCGATCTCGCCCGCGCCGGCACCGGACCTGGCCGCCCGCATCTGGGCGGCGGCACGCGATGAGCCGACGTTGCGACACATCGCCGATGCCGGAATCAACCTGGTGGTCGGCCAGGCGGAGCTGCCGCCGATCCAGGCCGCGATCGTGAAGTCCTATCGCGCCGCCGGCGGCACGGGCCTGGTGCGCGGGGTGCGACTGGTCTTCGTCGCGGAGAGCCATGCGGAGGCGATGCGCGACGCGGACGAGGCACTGTCGCTCTATCTCGGCCAGATGGGCGGGAAGGGCTACCACGCGGAGGCCATGACCAAGGGGCTGCTCGCCGCCGATCCGCGCACGCTGGAGGAGCGGGCGCTCGGCGTGAACTTCATCATCGGCTCGCCGGAGGAGGTGGCGGCGCTGCTCAACGCCTATGTGGCGGAGACGGGCGTGGATCGCCTCGACCTCATGGTGCAGGTGCCGGGGCTCAGGACCGATGCGGTGCGGCGGTCGATGGCGCTGATCCAGCAGGCGGTGAAGCCGCTGCTGAAGCGCGCGGTCGCCGAGCCCGCCACGGCATGACGCACATCGCCATCACCGTGCGCCTGCCATAGGCTGACCCGATCAGGGTCGAGGGGCGCGCGTGTCGAGCTTCATGCATGTCCATCTCATCGCGCTGCGCTACTTCCGGGAGACGGTGCGCTGTGGCTCGATGCGCCAGGCGGCGGAGGCGCTGCGCGTCGCGCCTTCCGCCATCAACCGCCAGATCCTGAAGCTGGAGGATCAGCTTCAATGCAAGCTGTTCGAGCGCATGGCCGATGGCGTGCGGCTGACCGGTGCCGGCGAGGTCCTTTACCGCCACGCGCGGGAGATCGACCAGCTGCTGGACCGCGCGCTGTCGGAACTGGATGACCTGCGCGGCCTGCGCCGCGGCCGCGTCGGGCTGGCGAGCGAGGACGGCATCATCCGGGACGTGTTGCCGCCGGTGCTGGCCGCCTTCCACCAGGAATTCCCCCGCGTCAGCTTCGGGATCGATGTGATGACCGGCCCGGCCGTATTGCAGGCGGTGGCGGAGGGCCAGGCCGATCTCGGCCTGGCGATGCATCCGCAGCGGCACGCCGATGTCGTGGTGCTGGCGGAGGCGGCGGTGCCGATCGGCGCGGTGATGCGGCCGGACCATCCGCTGTCGAAGCGCGCCGCCCTGCGGTTGAGTGACCTTGCGACGGAGCCGGTGGTGATGCTGAAACATGGCATCGGCGCGCAGCCGGACGCACATGGGCTGGTGCGCCGCTGGGCGCAGCGGACCGAGGTGGCGGAGACCAACTCGCCCGGCGCCGTCGCGGCGCTGGTTCGCGCCGGGCTGGCGCTTGCCATGCGATCCCCCATCGGCATCCGCGCGGAACTCGCGACGGGGGAGCTGGTCTTCGTGCCGCTGGTCGATCCGCAGGTGAAGGCCGGGCGGCTGGCGCTGCTGGCGCGGCGGGAACGCGCCCTGCCCGTTGCGGCCGCGGTGCTGGCCGAGCGCGTGAAGGCGCTGCTGGCGGAGACGGACCGGGAGACGCGCGCCGGGATGGATGCCAGGATGCGCCCCTGACGAAGGGGAAACGCCATGACCATCACCCGCCTGGAAAGCCGTGTGCATCGCAGTGCCTTCACCTATGGCGCGGGCGCGGCCAGCCAGGGCGGGAACCTGCGGCTGCGCAGCATGGATACGCTGCTGGTGCGCGTCGAGACGAGCGACGGCCTGGTGGGCTTCGGCGAGGGTTTCGGCTTTACGCTGGTGGAGACGACGCGCGATGCGTTGGAGCGGCTGGTGGCGCCCGCCTGCCTCGGCCAGGAGGAAGCGGACATCGCCGCGCTCACGCAGCTTCTGGAACGGCGCTTCCACAATTTCGGCCGCAACGGGCCGGTCAGCTTCGCCATCTCTGCCATCGACATCGCGCTGTGGGACATCGCGGCGCAGCGCGCGGGAAAGCCGCTGCATGCCTTGCTGGGCAAGGCCGCCCGCCCGCGCGTCGCCGCCTATGCCAGCCTGCTGCGCTACGACGATCCGGATGCCGTGGCGCGGAACGTGCGGGAAGCGGTGCGCCGCGGCTATCGCGCGATCAAGCTGCATGAGGTGGCGCTGGACGGCATCCGCGCCGCGCGCGCGGCGGCGCCCGACGACATCCCGCTGATGCTCGACATCAACTGCGCCTGGCGCACGCTCGATGAGGCGCGCGCCTTCTGCCGCGCCGTGGCGGGCATGAATGTCCGCTGGGTGGAGGAGCCGACCTGGCCGCCGGAGGATTTTTGCGCGATGGCGGCCCTGCGCCGCGAAGGCCATGCCATCTCCGCGGGCGAGAACCTGTCGAACCCGCATGATTTCTCGCGCCTGATCGAAGGGAACGCCGTCGATGTGGCGCAGCCCAGCGTGACGAAGCATGGCGGCGTCTCCGCCCTGCGCGACGTCTTCGCCATGGCGCGGGATGCCGGCATCGCCGTGGTGCCGCATTCCCCCTATTTCGGCCCGGGGCTGCTGGCGACGCTGCATATGCTGGCTGCCGCGCCCGAGGCCGAGCCGATCGAGATCTACTTTGCCGATCTCGAGGCGCCGCCCTATGGGGAGGCGCTGGCCGTGCGCGACGGGTTCATCGACGTGCCAGCCGGCCCTGGCCTCGGCCTCACCCCGGCGTGGTAGGCAAGCGGTAGAAACTCGTGGCGCTGCGCCAGAACAGGTCGGCCTTCTCCTCCGCGCTGGCCTGCGCGGCCAGGCGCTTGAAGGCGTTCCAGCCCTCGCCATAGCCGTAGCTGCCCTTGTCCACCGGGAAGTTGCTCTCGAACATGCAGCGGCCGGTGCCGAACAGCTCGACCACCGGCTCCATCCAGGGCTTCCAGGCTGCCGCCAGCGTCGCGCTGTCCGGCGGCCTCGGGCCATCCTCGAAGCCGAAGCCGGGCAGCCGCATGCCGAGGCCGCCCAGCTTCACCATCACATTGGGACAGGTGGCGAGGTCGCGCATGTGGCCCAGCCATTCCGCATGCACCGCGTCGCGCCGTCCCTCATACCGCCCGATGCCGAGGATGCCGCCGCAATGGTCGAGCACGATCGGCACCTGCGGAAACGCTCGCGCCAGGGCCGCAAGGCGCGGGATCTGGTGGAAGTAGATCCAGGCATCGAAGCTGAGGCCGAGTGCCGCCAGCTGCGCGAAGCCCGCGCGGAAGGCGTCGGAGGCCATCATCTCCTCGGCTGGCGTATAGGCGGGGTTGAGCAGCGCGGGGTCGGGGTCCCAGGTGGCGATGTGGCGGATGCCGCGGAAGCGGCCGCCACCGGCGGCGAGATGCGCCTCCAGCACCGGGCGCACGCCATCGCCCAGCGTGAGGTCGGCATGGCCCACGATGCCCGCGCAGACGCGCACCTCGCCATAGATGCCGCTGGCGCACATGGCGGCGACGCCGTTGGCGAATTCCGTCTCGCCCACGGGCCTCATCGCCTCCGGCCCTTCCGCGCGGTGCATGGCGCGCGCCTGCACCATCACGGTCGCGCGCACGTCATGCCCTGTCCGGATATCGGCCAGGATGTCATCGAGCAGGTAGCGCCAGCCCGGACGGTCCCATAGGTGGTGATGCGGATCGACGATCCTCTGGCCGGGATCCAGCGCCTCCTCCCGGCCCAGGGCCAGCCAGTCCTCGCGCACGGGAATGTAGTGCTGGGTGGATCGGGCCATGGCGCTTCCTCGGGGCTTGTTGCGCGCCAGCCTAGAGGGCGAGGCGCGGCTGGCAAGCGGTTGCCGGGCGTGGCGAAGCGTCCTAACGCTGTCGGCAGAAGAAGGCAGGAGGAAGCGCATGGCAGGGATCACCCGCCGGCAGGGTCTTGGCGCCATGGCCGCGCTGCTGGCCACGCCCGCGCTGGCGCAGGGCGCCTGGCCGTCCCGGCCCGTGACGCTGCTCGTGCCCTTCGCGCCGGGCGGCGCTTCCGACATCGCGGCGCGCGCGATCAATGCGCGGCTGTCGGAGAAACGCGGCCAGCCCGTGGTGGTGGAGAACCGGCCTGGCGCCAATGGCCAGCTTGCGGCACGGCTGCTGATGCGCGCGGCACCGGATGGGCACACGCTGATGGTGGGCTCGATCGGCGCCTTCGCGCTGAATGCCGTGCTGTACCGCAACCCCGGCTATGATCCGCTGGTGGATTTTGCGCCGGTCACGCTGGCGGTGACGACGCCGAACGTGCTGGTGGTGAACCCCGCCGTCGCGCCGGTGCGCAACCTGCCGGAACTCGTCGCCTGGATGCGCGCGCGGCCGGGCCAGGTCTTCCACGCCACCAGCGGCATCGGCTCCTCCCCCCACCTGACGATGGAGTTGTTCACGCAGATGACGGGGACGGAGGCGACTCATGTCCCCTCCCGCGGCGGCGCCACGGCGGTCATGGACCAGCTGTCGGGCACGGTGCAGGTCAGCTTCCAGGGCCTCGGCAGCATCATCGGCCCGGTGCGCGAAGGCCGGCTGCGCGCGCTGCTGGTCACCGCCGCCGAACGCAGTCCCCTCCTGCCGGAGGTGCCGACGGCGGCGGAGGCGGGGCTGCCGGACTTCAACGTCTCCTCCTGGCAGGCGGTGATGGGGCCGGCGGGCATGGCCCCGCCGCTGCTGGAGACGATCAGCGCGGAGATCGCCGCCGTGCTGAAGGAAGCGACCAACGCCGCGACGCTCGCGGCCGGCGGCTACACGGTCGTCGGCAACAGCCCGGCGGAATACGGCGCCTTCCAGCGCGCGGAGATCGCCCGCTGGCGGCGCGTGGCGCAGGCCGCGAACATCGTACTGGATTGAGGATTTGACGATGACGAAGCGTTTCGAGGGCAAGGTCGTGCTGGTGACCGGCGCGGGATCGGTCGGGCCCGGCTGGGGCAATGGCCGCGCCATCGCCGTCGCCTTCGCGCGGGAGGGTGCCACCGTCATCGGCGTGGACCGCAACGCGGCCGCGATGGAGGAGACCGCGACGAAGGCGGCCGAGGTGGAGGGCCGCTTCATCCCCGTGACCGGCAATGTGACGGAGAGCGAAGGCGTCGCCGCCATCGTTCGCGACATCGTGGCGAAGCACGGCCGGATCGACGTGCTGGTCAACAATGTCGGCGGATCGGCGGCCGGCGGCCCGGTGGAGATGGCGGAGGAGGTGTGGGACGCGCAGATCGACCACAACCTGAAAAGCGTCTTCCTGGGCTGCAAGCATGTGCTGCCGGTGATGGAGGCACAGGGCGGCGGCGCCATCGTGAACCTCGCCTCCACCAGCGGCATCCGCTGGACCGGCGCGGCGCAGGTGGCCTACGCCGCCTCCAAGGCCGGCGTCATCCAGCTGTCGAAGGTCGTGGCCATCCAGTACGCCACCAAGGGCATCCGCGTGAACACGGTGGTGCCGGGGCAGATGCATACGCCGATGGTGGAGACGCGGCTCGCGGGCCAGCGTGCCGGCGGCGACGTGGAGGCGCTGATCAGGTCGCGCATCGCGCGCATCCCGATGGGCTTCGCCGGCGATGGGCGGGATACCGCGAATGCCGTGCTGTTCCTGGCATCGGAGGAAGCCCGCTTCATCACCGGGACGGAGCTCGTGGTGGATGGCGGCATGTCGGTGCGCTGCGGGTGATGACAGGCAGGGTCTCTGGCATCAATTTCTGAAAAAGACGTCACAGATATGGACAAGGAAATTATTAACGAACGCACTTCCCTTGTCCTGTCCTTAAAGCTTCGCGACGCCTCGTCTTTCCGCTGGACCTGCCACCACTGTTGGGACAGATAGAAGTCCTGTCCAAGATCACCTTGCGATGACAGGGACGTCGCCGCCCATGCCGCGCAGTATCCTTCCCGTCGAAGCCGCGCGCCTGATGCATCAGGACGGAGCCGTGCTCGTCGATGTGCGGGAGCCCGATGAGCACGCGACGATGCGCATCCCGGGGGCGCGGAACCTGCCCCTGTCGCGGTTGGAACAGGTGGCGCTGGCGGTGACGCCGGGCGCGACGGTCATCTTCCACTGCGGCACCGGCGCCCGCACCGCCGCCCATGCGGCGCGACTTCTGGCGCGGGTGCCGGGGTGCCAGGCCCTCATCGTGGAGGGTGGGATGGATGAATGGCGCGCCGCCGGCCTGCCCATCGTGGAGCAAGCCGGCCAGCCCCTCGACCTCGCCCGCCAGGGACAGATCGCCGTCGGCGGGCTGCTGCTGGCGGGGGAGGCGCTGGGTCTGTTCGTCTCCGACTGGTTCCACCTGGTCGCCGTGGCCATCGGCGTCTTCCTGGTCTTCGGCGGCCTGACGGGCCAGGTCAGCGCGATGCAGGTGCTTCGCCAGATGCCCTGGAATCGTCGGCTCCTTTCGGCGCTGTCAGCCCGCGCCTGAGGCTGGCCGCACCGGCCGGACGCCGGCCTCCGCGAGGCGGCTGCCTCAGGCCAGGCAACGGCGCATTCCCGAGTCAGCCAAGGACCGCGTCATGCAGCGCGGAACGCAGCGCCGCTGGCGACCTGCGGACGGCCGCGGACCGGCCTTCCCGCTGGCCTTCAACCTGTATGGGCTATACAGATGTCGGCGAGACTCGACTGCACGAAGGCTGCCCCTCCCCGGTCATGACGACATCAAGCCCCGCGCCCGTCATGGGCATCCGGGATGAGGTCGCCGCGCTGAAGCGCGAGCGGATCATCACCGCCGCCGTCGAACTCTTCTATGAGCGCGGCTACGAGAACACGACGCTGGACGCGGTGGCGGAACGGCTCGGCGTCACCAAGCCCTTCATCTACGCGCATTTCAGCGCGAAGACCGAGTTGCTGGCGGAGATCTGCACGCGGGGCGTCGCCTCCGCCGTCCGGGCGATGGAGGCCGCGCTGGCGATGGAAGGTGCCTCGCCCGCCGAGAAGCTGGCGGCGCTGGGCCGCCGCTTCGTGACGGCGGTGCTGCAGAGCCAGAAGCTGATTGCCATCTTCACGCGGGAGGAAAAGAACCTCCTGCCCGGCGACTTCCAGCGTGTCAGCCGCATGCGCCGCGACTTCGACCACAAGCTTTCGGGCCTGCTGGAGGAAGGCGTGGCGCAGGGCGAGTTCCGCATCGCCGATCCGCGCCTGGCGGCGCTTGCCATCGGCGGGATGGTGGGCTGGGCCTATGTCTGGTACCGGCCGGCGGGGCGGCTTTCGGTCGAGGAACTGGCCGACGAGATGGCCGCTCTGGTGCTCGCCATGGCGCAGGCGCAGCCTGCCCGGCGCACGGCCGCGAAGGTCAGCCGCGCGCCCGCCAGCCGCGCGCCCCGGACGGCAGCGACCCGCGGCGCGCGGCGCTGAGGCTGGCCATCCCGCCGGGGGCGGGACATGGTGCCGCCGACACTGGACGAGACCTCCTCCGCATGAGCTTCGACCCCGCGACCGAGGGCTGGGAACAGACCGATGCCTGGGGGCTGCCCGAATTCCTCCGCCCCATGTGGATGCGCCCCGACGAGACGGGCTTCTCCTGCGGCTTCCAGCCAAGCCCCGCACTGAACAACGGCCGCGGCGTGATCCATGGCGGGATCCTTGCGACCTACATGGACCATTCGCTCGGCCGCACGGTGCGGGAAGCGGTGGGGCGCGTGCCGATCGCGACCATCCAGCTCGACCTCCACTACCTCGCTCCCGGCGACGTGACGCAATTCGTGACGGTGAAGGGCGACATCACGCGGCAGACGCGCAGCATCGTCTTCATCCGCGGCACGCTGACGCAGAACGGCAAGCCCGTGCTCTCTGCCAACGGGATATGGAAGGTGCTGTCGCCCCGGTCGTGACCCCGGGCTGCGCCGCGCGCCATCCCTTGCTAGAACGGCGCCAGCTTAGCGGGAGAGCATCTGATGAAGATCACCTGGTTCGGCCACTCGGCCTATCGGCTGGAGTTCGGCAACTCCGTCGTGATGATCGACCCCTTCCTGACCGGCAACCCGGTCTTCAAGGGCGATCCCGTCGCGGCCTCGGCCGGCGCCACGCACGTGCTGATCACCCATGGCCACAGCGACCATGTCGGCGACGCGCTGGCGATCCATGAGCGCACCGGCGCGGCCGTCGTCGCCAATTTCGAGATCTGCATGTTCCTGGCCCGCAAGGGCCTCAAGGCCATGGACCCGATGAACACCGGCGGCACGACCGACCAGGGCGAGTTCACGACGACCATGACCATCGCCTTCCATTCCTCCGCGGTGATGGACGAGAACGGCATCACGCAGGACCTCGGCCTGCCGGGCGGGCTCGTCGTGACGCCGAAGATCGCGGGGGAGCCCACGATCTACCACATGGGCGACACCGACGTGTTCTCCGACATGGCGCTGATCGACGAGCTGCATAAGCCGAGCGTCGCCTTCGTGCCGGTCGGCGACCGCTTCACCATGGATGGCAAGCGCGGCGCGCTGGCGGTGAAGCGCTTCCTGCCGAGCGTGAAGACGGCGATCCCGTGCCACTTCGGCACCTTCGGGATGCTGGCGGCGACGCCGGATGCCTTCGTCAGCGCCATGGACGGCGCGTCGGCGAAGGTGCTGGTGCCGGAGATTGGCGTTCCCTTCACCCTTTGACGCAGGGCGCCCTCTCCCCGGTGGGGAGAGGGCTTATCGAGTCAGCCGAAGGCGGCGAGCACCTCGTCAGCCAGCGCCATCGAGGCGGTGAGGCCGGGGCTCTCGATGCCGAACATGTTGACCAGGCCAGGGACGCCGTGGACGGCAGGGCCCTGCACCACGAAATCCTGGCCGGGCGCGCCCTTCGGCACCGTCTTGGGACGGATGCCGCAATAGCCCGGCGCCAGCACGCCATCCGGCAGCTCCGGCCACCAGCGGCGGATGGATTCGTAGAAGCTGTCGCCGCGCCGCGGATCGACGCTGTACTCGATCTCCTCGATCCACTCGACATCCGGCCCGAACCGCGCCTGGCCGCCGAGATCGATCGTCAGATGCGTGCCCAGGCCCCCCGGCACCGGCACGGGATAGATCAGGCGCGAGAAGGGCGACTTCATCGCGAGGGTGAAGTAGTTGCCCTTGGCGTAATAGGCCGTCGGCACATGCTCCGCCGGCAGCCCCGCGATCTTCCGCCCCAGCGCCGGCGCATGCAGCCCCGCGGCGTTCACCAGCATCCGCGTGTGCAGCTGCATCGGCTCCGCGCCACCCACCTGCAGGGCGAAGCCTGAATTGGTGACGGTCACGCCCTCCACCGGCGCATGGAAGACGAACATGCCGCCGGCATGCTCGACGTCGCCCTGCATGGAGAGCATGAAGGCGTGGCTGTCCACGATCCCCGTGGAGGGCGAGACGAGGGCCGCGGTGCAGGTCAGCATGGGCTCGATGGCCCGCGCCTCCGCCCCCGTGATGAAGCGGAGGTCGTCCACGCCATTCACGGCGGCCCGCTGGCGGATGCCCTCCAGCTGCTCAGCCTCGGCCGCGCTGGTGGCGACGATGAGCTTGCCGCAATTCCGGTGCGGCACGCCGCGTTCGGCGCAATAGGCGTAGAGCTTCTTCTTGCCGGCGACACAGGTCTTCGCCATCAGGCTGCCGGCCTTGTAGTAGATGCCGGCGTGGATGACCTCGCTGTTGCGCGACGAGGTCTCGGTGCCGATGCCCTCCGCCGCGTCCAGCACCAGGACTTCCCGCCCCGCCAGGGCCAGGGCGCGCGCGACGGCGATGCCGACCACGCCCGCGCCCACCACCACGCACTCGACCTCTTCCATCGTCGTTCCCGGATCGTCGCTTCCGCCTGATGGGTAGGGCGAAGGCCGCGGCTTGGGAAGGTGCGCCCCCGTCACGAGGCCGGGCGCTTTTCCCGTTGGCAGGGCGCGGCCGGCAGGCGCAGCATCCCCCCAACATCGGAGGAAGCCCCATGAGCATCTTCGGCAGGCGCGCGCCCACAAGGCTGCGGGCGGAGGCGGTGGCGCCATCGCGACGGCAATTGCTGGCCATGGGCTGCGCCTGCTGCGTCGCCTCCGGCCTGCCGATCAGCGAGGCCGTGGCCCAGTCCGCCGGCGTGCAGCGGCACCTGGAAGCGGCGCGCCAGGCCGCGGGGAGCGACCTGCAGCACCTGCTCCGCCTCGGCGAGGAGGCGTCCCCGACGCCCGGGCTGCGCCTGCCCACGCCGAACGACCTGCGCGCCATGCCGACGCCGCCGCCGGCCAGGGCCTTCGACAACCTCGTCTTCCTTGGCAACCACTGGGTCAGCGCCTGGGCGCTGCTGACCAGCGACGGCATCATCCTGATCGACGGCATGGACCACGACGCCATGGCGGAGCGGGACATCGATGGCGGGCTGCGGCGGCTCGGCCTGGATCCGGCCCAGGTGAAGCTGGTGATCGTGACGCATGGCCATGCCGACCATTACGGCGGCTGCGGCCACTTCACCCGCCGCTACGGCAGCCGCGTGGTGGCCAGCGAGGTGGACTGGCAGATGATGGAATCCGGGCGGCTGGAGTTCGACCGGCCCGAACTCGGCCGCCCGCCCCGGCGCGACATCTCTGTCAGCGACGGCAGCCAGGTCAGGCTCGGCGACACGGTGGTCGATATCCTGTCCACGCCAGGGCACACCCGAGGCACGATCAGCCTGATCTTCGACTTGAAGCAGGGCGCCTCCACCCACCGGGCGATGCTCTGGGGCGGGACCTCCTTCAATTTCGGCCGCCAGCCCGACCGCATCCCGCGCCTGCAAAGCTACATCGACGGCGCCGCCCGGGCGCGGGACGTCGCCGGGCAGCGCAACATCGACGTGTTCCTGTCCAACCACAGCCATTTCGACCAGGCGATCACCAAGCTGGAGCGGATGCGCGGCGGGGGCGAGAACCTCTTCGTCAACGGCGTGGGCACGACGCAGCGGGCGCTGACCGTGATGCATGAGTGCGCGCGGGCGACGATGGTGGCCTGGACGGCGTGAAGTGTGGCTTTTTAGTCACTAAGCGACTTATGCCGATTATGCCGATTATGGGCGTTTAGCACCGATTTTCGGGCGTGCGTTCGGGATGGAAGGGGGGGGACGCTGCTCCCCCCCAGCCAGGGTCCAGCGGGCCTCTGCACCGCGAGGCTCCGAGCGTGATTCCGGCGCGTGATGCCAAGAACATAGACGGAACAAGACGCGGAATCCAGCAGATTCAGGGCAGGGATGCGACCGTGGCGCCCAGCTGCTGGCGCACCGAATCGACATCGCCTAGCACCCACAGGCTGGTGATCCTCTCTCCATCCGTGGCGAAGAAGGCGGCGCCGGACCAGGCGATGGGGCGGAAGGTGGGGGCCACGCCGAAGAAGGGACCGCGATGGGTGCCGGCGAAGCGCATGCGCGCGGCGGCGCGGCGATCCTCCGCGACGATCTCCTCGATCGTGCAGGTATAGCCGCCGAGCGCGGCGTGGATCAGGCGCATGTAGTCGATGAAGCCCTCAGGCCCCGTCTTCTCCGGCCCCAGCGAGGCGCGGAAGCGGAAACCGGGGCTGAGGATCTCCCGCGCCACGGCCTCGTCGGCCTGGTTCCAGACCTCATGGTAGAAACGCTCGACGAGGCGTGTGGGCGGGGTCGGCATCGCGGCGGGGCTCCTCCGCTCAATTCTGCTGCACCCCCGCCGCCTTCACCACCGGCGCCCAGACCCGCGCGAAATCCGCCACCACCGCCTGGAATTCCGCCGCCGTCAGGGCGCGGGCCGGCGGGTAGAGGCCGGCGGCTTCCAGGCGCTGCACGGTGTCGGCCTCCGTCACGATGCGCGCCACGGCGGCGTTGACCCGCGCGACGAAGGCCGGGTCCATGCCGCGGGGGCCGGAGACGCCGGTCCAACTGGTGGCGGAGAGGGCCGGGAAGCCGAGGGAGGCGTAGGTCGGCACGCCCGGCAGGGGGGCGAAGGCGTCCGTGGAGGAGACGGCCAGCGCCCTTGCCTGGCCGCCGGTGATGGCGCCGGTGGTTCCGGCGAGTGGCGTCAGCAGGCTGTCCACCGTGCCGCCGATCAGGTCCTGCAAAGCGGGGCCGGTGCCGCGATAGGGGACATGGACCAGGCGGGCGCCGGTCAGGCTGCCCAGCATCTCCCCTTGCAGGTGCTGGAGCGATCCGACGCCGGTGGAGGCGAAGCTCAGGCCCTGGGCGCGGGATTTCGCGGCGGCCAGGAAATCCGCGAGGCTCCGGTAGGGGCTGGCGGCCGGCACCAGCAGCACGGTCGGCGTCTCCGCCACCATGGCCATGTGGGTGAAGTCGCGGTCGCTGTCGTAGGGCGGGTTGGCGGCGGCCAGCGGCACGATCCCGTGGGGGGAGGTGTTGGAGATCCCGATGGTGTTGCCGTCGGGCGCGGCCCTGGCCATCGCCTCCGCCCCCAGCATGCCGCCGGCGCCGGGGCGGTTCTCCACCACGATGGTCCGGCCGAGGGCGGCGGAGAGGGGTGGTGCCACGATCCTTGCCGTGACGTCGGACGCGCCGCCGGGGGCGAAGGGGACGATCATGCGGATGGCGGGCCCGGATTGGGCATGGGCCAGGCCCGGAATGACCAGCAACAGGGCAAGCAGCGCGCGCATCAGGTGGTTTCCCGCGGTTTCGCCTTGGGTTCTGCAATGTGCGTGCCGCCCGGTTTGTCGAGTAATTCCAACCTGATGACGGTCCAGGCCCGTCTCGGGCCTGGCGGGTGGGGTCCGGGGAGGGCAGCGCCCTCCCCGTTTTCCCCGCCCCTCCCCTCGCCCGGAGCCCCCCGCCGCACTAGGTTGCGCGCCATGCGCTACATCTCCACCCGTGGCGAGGCTCCGCCCCGCGACTTCGAAGGCGTTCTCCTGGCCGGGCTGGCCGAGGATGGGGGCCTGTTCGTTCCCGAGACCTGGCCGGTGCTGACCAGCGCGCAGTGGCGTGCGCTGCGGGGCCTGCCCTATCCGCAGCTGGCGGCGCGCATCCTGTCGCTGTTCACCGGCGGGCAGCCGGATGAGGCGACGCTGCGCCCGATGCTGGAGAAGGCCTATGCCTCCTTCTCCACCCCCGCGGTGGCGCCGCTGGTGCAGATCGACCATCGGACCTTCGCGCTGGAGCTGTTCCACGGCCCGACGCTCGCCTTCAAGGACATGGCGATGCAGGCGCTGGGGCCGCTCTTCGACCATGTGCTGACCAGGCGTGGGGAGCGGGTGACGATCGTCGGCGCGACGAGCGGCGACACGGGTTCGGCGGCGATCGAGGCCTGCCGGGATCGCAGCGCCATCGACATCGTCATCCTGCATCCCGAGGGAAGGACCAGCGCGGTGCAGCGCCGGCAGATGACCACGGTGATGGCGGACAACGTCGCCAATGTCGCGGTGGACGGGTCCTTCGACGATTGCCAGGATCTGGTGAAGGCGATGTTCGCCGATGCCGGGTTCCGCGGCGAGATGCGGCTGTCCGCCGTCAATTCCATCAACTGGGCGCGGATCGCCCTGCAGATCCCCTACTACGTCGCCTCCGCGCTCGCGCTGGGCGCGCCGGACCGGGAAGTGGCCTTCGCCGTGCCGACGGGCAATTTCGGCAATGTGCTGGCGGCCTGGGCGGCGCGGCGGATGGGGCTGCCGATTGCGCAGCTCATCGTGGGGTCGAACCGCAACGACATCCTGGTGCGCTGGATCACAGGCAACGACATGTCGGCGCGGGCGGTCGAGCCCTCCCACAGCCCGTCCATGGACATCCAGGTCAGCTCCAATTTCGAGCGGCTGCTGTTCGAGCTGCTGGGGCGGGATGCGAAGGCGACGGCGGAGACGATGCGGCGCTTCCGGGCGGAGGGGCGGATGCCCGTGCCCGATGGCGCGTGGCGGAGCGCCTGCCAGGTCTTCCGTGGCTTCGCGCTGGATGATCCGGGGACTCTCGAGGAAATCACCAGGCTGCATGGCCAGGGGTATCTCGCGGACCCGCATACCGCGATCGGCATCGCGGCCGCGATGCATGTGCCGCCGAGCGATCCCGCCATCCCGGTGATCGTCGCCGCCACCGCGCATCCCGCGAAGTTTCCGGATGCGGTGCGCCAGGCGACGGGGGTGGAGGCGCCGCTGCCGCCGCGCCTCTCCGATCTGTATGACCGGCCGGAGCGTTTCACGCGCCTGCCCAATGACCTCGCCCAGGTGGAGGCCTTCGTGCGCGCCCATGCGCGCCGGAACACCGCCTGAGCCGTTCCACGACGCATCGCCCGGCACCGGGCGCAAGGACAACGACACCCATGTCTGACGCGACCAACGACGCCATCCGCCTGACCCGCCTGCCGAACGGCCTGACCGTCGTCTCGGAGCGCATGCCGCGGGTGGAGACCGTCTCCATCGGCGCCTATGTCAATGCCGGCACGCGGCATGAGGCGGCGCCGGAGAACGGCGTCTCCCACTTCCTCGAGCACATGGCCTTCAAGGGCACGGAGCGCCGGGATGCGGCGGCCATCGCGCGGGAGATCGAGAATGTCGGCGGCCACCTGAACGCCTACACCTCCCGCGAGAACACCGCCTACTACGCCAAGGTGCTGAAGGAGGATGTGGGGCTGGCGGCCGACATCCTGGGCGACATCCTCAGCCATTCCTCCTTCGTGCCGGAGGAGCTGGAGCGCGAGCGCGGCGTGATCCTGCAGGAGATCGGCCAGGCCAACGACACGCCGGACGACATCGTCTTCGACCATTTCCAGTCCACCGCCTATGCCGCGCAGGCGATGGGGCGGCCGGTGCTGGGGACGGAGGAGACCGTCTCCGCCATGACGCGCGACGCGCTGACGGGCTATATGCGCCGCCATTACGGGCCGAGCCGCATGGTGGTGGCCGCCGCCGGCGCGCTGGAGCACGAGGCGCTGCTGGACCTCGTCGGCAAGCACTTCGCCGACCTGCCGGAGGCGGCGGAGGCGTCGGCGGAGCCCTCGATCTACACCGGCGGCGAGTTCCGGGAGGAACGGGACCTCGACCAGGTGCATCTGGTGCTGGGCTTCCCCTCCGTCTCGGCGACCGACAAGCTGCACACGGCGACGCAACTGCTCTCCACGCTGCTGGGCGGCGGCATGTCGTCCCGGCTGTTCCAGGAGATCCGGGAGAAGCGCGGCCTCGTCTATTCCATCTACTCCTTCGCCTCCCCCTTCCAGGACCATGGCGTCTTCGCGGTCTATGCCGGCACCGGCGAGGACCAGGCGGAGGAGCTGGTGCCAGTGACCTTGGCGGAGTTGCTCAAGGTGCAGCGCGACGTGACGGAGGATGAGCTGAACCGCGCCAAGGCGCAGCTTCGCGCCTCTCTCCTGATGTCGCTGGAAAGCACCGGCAGCCGCTGCGAACAGCTGGCGCGGCAGCTGCAGGTGCATGGCCGCATCATCCCGGTGGAGGAGACCAAGGCCCGCATCGCCGCCGTGACGGTGGAGCAGGTGCAGGAAGCCGCGGCACGCATGTTCCGCGGCGCGCCGACGCTGACGGCGCTCGGCCCGGCGACGAAGGTGCCGGGGCTGGCGGCGATCCGGGAGCGGCTGGCGGCATGAACAATCTGGACGTGCTCGCGGACCTCGTCGCGGCGGCGAAGCGGGCGGGCGCCGACAGCGCGGATGCGCTGCTGGTCAGCAATGCCTCGCTCTCCGTCGCGCGCCGCCTCGGCAAGATCGAGCAGCTGGAGCGGTCGGAGGGCTTCGACCTCGGGCTGCGCGTGTTCCTGGGCAGGCGGCAGGCGATCGTCTCCTCGACCGTCGCCGATCCGCGCGGCTTCGCGGCGCTGGCGGAGCGCGCGGTGGCGATGGCGAAGGTCGTGCCGGAGGACCCGTTCGGGGGCCTCGCCGACCGCTTCGACGCGCCGCGGGATGCCGGGCCGCTCGACCTCGACGATCCCAGCGAGCCGACGGCCGAGCAGCTGATCGAACGCGCGGCGGCGGCGGAGGAGACGGCGCTGGCGGTGCAGGGCGTGACCAACAGCGAGGGCGCGGATGCCAGCTGGGGGCGCGTGCGCATCGCCCTCGCCACCAGCGCGGGCTTCGCCGGGGCCTATTCCCGGTCCTCCCACAGCATCTCCTGCACCGCGCTGGCGGGCAGCGGGACGGGGATGGAGCGCGACTACGATTTCTCGTCGGTCGTCCACCTGGAGGACCTCGACGATCCCGCGGCGATCGGACGCAGGGCGGCGGAGCGGGCGATCGCACGGCTGAACCCGGTGCGGGCAAAGACGGCGCGCATCCCCGTGGTGTTCGACCCGCGCGTGTCGTCCTCCATCCTTGGCCATCTGCTGGGCGCCATCAACGGGGCGGCGGTGGCGCGGGGGACGAGCTTCCTGGCGGGGCGCGTCGGCACCCAGGTGCTGGCCAAGGGGCTGACGGTGAAGGACGACCCGCTGCGGCGGCGCGGCCTGCGGTCCCGCCCCTTCGACGGCGAAGGCATGGCGGGCACGCCGCGCGCCATCGTCGAGGATGGGGTGCTGAACACCTGGATCATGGATTGGCGCAGCGCGCGGCAGTTGGGCCTTGAGTCCACCGGCCATGCCAGCCGGGGGACGGGCGGGCTGCCGGGGCCGGCGCCCTCCAACCTCTGGCTGGAGCCGGGCGCGCTGACGCCGGCGGCGCTGATGGCGGACATCCGTGAAGGCCTCTACGTCACCGACCTCATCGGCATGGGCGTGAATGGCGTGACGGGCGACTACAGCCGCGGCGCGGCGGGCTTCATGATCCGCGACGGCGCGCTGGCGGAGCCGGTGAGCGAGATCACCATCGCGGGCAACCTCAAGGACATCTTCCTGAACCTGACGGCGGCGAACGACCTGGTGTTCCGCCGCGGCACGGATGCACCGACCTTGCGGATCGAGGGGCTGACGCTGGCGGGGGCCTGATCACCGTCGCGCGACGCCGGCATCCCGCGCATGGCGCCACCGTTTCGGCGCCATGCGATGGACCCTGGTGTTGCTGGCCCTGCTGCCGGCCTGCGAGGCGGCGCAGGGCGTCGATGACCGGCTGAGACGGATCGACCTGCTGGACCGGGTCTTCGAGCCCGAGCGCTTCCGCCCGCCGCCGGCGCCCCTCCCCGCCCCTGCCCCGCCGCCACCCGTGCCCGAACCCGAGCCGGTGGCGATGCAGGCGCCGGAGGCCGATCCGGCGCCGTGGTTCCCGGAACCCGATCCCGTCCCCGCCCCGGACCCGGCCACCCGCACCCAGGCGCTGCTGCGCCAGCAGCCCTGGCTGTCGCGCTTCTGGTCGGAACTCACACCCGCGCAGCAGGCCCGCGTGGCGCGCCGGCTGCCCGGCGACAGCGCCGCGCGATGGGACGGGATGGGGCTGACGGATCGCGTGACGCTGCTATACGGAGGGGCTGGCTAGACGAAACGGACCGAAACGGTTCCAACGCCTGTTCCGAGTAGGTTGGCCTGCATGAGCCGAGAAACCCGCGTGACCGCCTATGAGGCCGAGATGCGACTGGCCCTGCTGCTCGACCTGGTGGCGCAAGGCGAGACGGTGGTGATCACGCGGCGGGGGGAGGCCGTGGCCCTGCTGGCTCCACCCCAGGCTTCCCCGCGCCCGGAAGCCGGGCGCGAGGGCTGAGCCGCTCATAGCAACGGCCCTTTCGCGTGACCGCTCAGGCCCCCCTCAGACGCGTCGTGCCGGAGGCACGCCTACGGCGTGACGCATAGGCCGCGGCGCCCATTCGGGCGCTCGGACCGGTCAAGAGACCGGTCCGCTGGTATCAATCCACGCGGATCTCCCGCACCTGCACCTGGTTGTCCGCGCGGTGCGTCACCGCGACGCCCGCACGATGCGCCCAGGGGATCATCATGTGGTACATCGGGATGTGGCCGAGATCGGCGTTGTGGATGGCATGCGCCTCCCGGATCAGGGCGCGGCGGGCCTCCGGGTCGCCTTCCTGGTCGATGCGCGGGATCAGCGCGTCGAAGGCCTGGTTGCTGTAGCCGCCGCCATTCCAGGTGGCCGCGCCACCCACGCTGCGGGAGGCCATGATGGCGCGCAGCGTGTAGCTGGCATCGAAGGTCGGCACGCCCCAGGACAGGGCATACATCATCGGCTCCTGCCGCCGGATGCGCTGGCTGAAGACCGCGTTGGGCTGGATCGTCAGCTGCGCGCGGATGCCGACGCGGGCCAGCATGCCCGCCACCGCCTGGCAGGCCTCGTCATAGGTGCCGACGGGGCATTCGAAGGGGACGGTGAAGCCGTTGGGGTAGCCGGCTTCGGCCAGCAGGGCGCGGGAGCGCGCCAGGTCGAAGGGCAGGCGCCGATCGGCGTCCTGCGACCAGCCATTCACGAACTGCGTCCACATGCTGCCCGTCGGCACGCCCTGGCCGCGCAGCGTCGTCCGCCGCAGCGCATCGAGGTCCAGCGCATGGGCGATGGCCTGGCGGACGCGGAGGTCCTTGAAGGGGTTGCGGCCGCGCACGTCGCTGCCGGCCAGCTCCTCCACATCCTGCCGCAGGCCGAGCCAGACGGTCCGGTTCTCCTGTCCCTCCAGGATGCGGAGCCGCGGGTCGCGCTGGATGCGCGCCACGTCCTGCACGGGGACGACATGGACCATGTCCACCTCCCCCGACAGCAGCGCGGCCATGCGGGTGGCGTCGGAGGTGAGCGTGATGTGGTGGTATTCCGTCACGTTGCCCCGCGGCGCCACGCCGGCGGCGGTGCCCCACCAGGCGGGGTTGCGGACCATGACGGTGCGCTGCTCGGCCTCCCGCGACCGGATCACGAAGGGACCGGTGCCGTTGGCGTTGCGGACGGTGAAGGTCTCCTCCCGCTGCGCGAAGTTCTGCGGCACGGTGGCGCGGTGGGTCTCCGCCCAGCCGCGATCCATCATCATCACCCGCGTCAGCTTGTCGGGGATGACGGGGTCCGGCACGCGGGTGACGATGTCGACCGTCAGGCGATCGACGGCCACGGCCTCCGCCACCGTATCGACGAAGATGCCGTAGTTGGAGGTGGGCGCCAAAGCGCGCTGGATGCTGAAGACGACGTCGTCGGAGTCGAAGGCCTCGCCGCCCGCGAACTTCACGCCATCCCGCAGGTGGAAGCGCCAGCGGGTGGGTTCGACCTGTTCCCAGCGGGAGGCCAGGCCGGGCTGGACCTTGAGGTCGTCGCCGCGATGGGTCAGGCCCTCATAGACCTGGTGGACGACGAGGAAGGTGAACAGCGCGTTGGTGGCGTGGGGGTCGAGTGTCGCGGCGTCCACGCTGGTGGCCATGCGGAAGACGCGGCCGGGCGAGGACGGCGTTCCCTGCGCCAGGGCCTGACCGCCCAGCAGGGCGGCCGCGGCCACCCCCAGCATCCATGTCCGTCGCGCCATTCGCTGATCCCCTGTCCTTACGAGGGCGACAGGGTGGCGCGCGACAACTTCCGAGAAAAGGGGCATTCGCAATTCTGCAGGACCCTTCCTATATTACCGATCGGAAACCCAAAGCCGGAGGATTCGACCCCCCCATGCGACGCACCGCACGCCTTATGACCGCCCTTGCCGTGGTGACACTTGCCCTCGGCCCGGCTCTGGCCGAGGCGCGACCGGGCGGGCGCTCCTCCTCGGGCAGCCGGGGCAGCCAGACCTATTCCGCGCCGCCGAGCACCCAGACCGCGCCCGGCAGCGCGCAGCAGATGCAGCGTACCCAGCAGCCGCCGAGCCAGGCCGCGAACCCGGCCGCTGCGGCCGCGCGCCCCGGCGTGCCGGCCGCCGCGCAGGGCAGCTTCTTCAGCCGCAACCCGATGATGGCGGGGCTGATGGGCGGCCTGCTGGGCGCCGGCCTCTTCGGCCTGCTCTCGGGCTCCGGCCTGTTCGGCGGCATGGCCGGCTTCGCGAGCTTCATCGGCCTGCTGCTGCAGGTCGCGCTGATCGCGGGCCTCGTGTTCCTGGTGATGCGCCTGGTGCGGGGCGCGCGGCGCCCGGCCGTGGCCGCGGGGCCGCAGGGCTATGCGCGGGACATGAACGGCGCCGGTGACGGCCGCCGTCCGATGAACACCGGCATGGGCATGGGTGCGATGGCCGGCGGCGCCGCCGCCGTCGCCACCCGCCCCATCCAGGTCACGCCGGCCGATTTCGAGACCTTCGGCCAGGCGCTGCTGGACGTGAACGCCGCCTGGTCCCGCCAGGATCTGGAGGCGCTGCGCCGGCTCTCCACGCCGGAGATGACCAACTACTTCGCGCAGGACCTGTCGGACCTCCGCGCCCGTGGCTGGACCAACACCAGCAGCGACGTGCGCCTGGAAGCCGGCGACCTCAGCGAGGCCTGGGAGGAGAACGGCCAGCACTACGCGACGGTCGCGATGCGCTTCTCCCTGGTCGATGTCACGCGCGACGCGACCGGCAAGGTGGTGGAGGGTCACCCCACCAACCGCGAGACGGCGACGGAGCTCTGGACCTTCGTCCGCTTCCCCGGCGAGGCCTGGCGCCTTTCCGCCATCCAGCAGACGGGCTGAACCGAGGGGGGCCGAAAGGCCCCCCTTTCCCGTTCCCGTGCGTCTTGAATACAGATTACAGAACGTCCATCTGCCCGCGCGGGACGCGGCTGGCCTCAGGGCCCAGGGCAGGTGGCACCATGCAGCGCGAATGGCGGATCGATCTGTTCCGGGGCCTCGCCCTGGTGATGATCTTCGTCAACCACATCCCCGACAATCCGCTGACCGCCTTCACCACGGCCGCCTATGGCTTCTCCGATGCCGCGGAGGGCTTCGTGCTGATGGCGGGCATCGCCGCGGGGCTGGTGTTCCTGAAGCGCCTCGATGCGGGGGGCGGCGTCGCGGTGACGGCGCAGGCCTGGCGGCGGGCCTTCGACCTCTATGCCGCGCATCTGCTGACCGTGCTGCTGGCCTGCGCCATCGTCGCGCATGCCGCCAGCGCGCAGGGCGACCCGCGGCTGCTGGGCTGGGTCAATCTCGGCCCGGTCTTCGACGACACGGCGGCGGCGCTGGTCGGCGTGGTGCTGCTGGGGCACCAGCCCGGCTACCTGAACATCCTGCCCCTCTATATCGTGTTCCTGCTGCTGCTGCCGGCGCTGCTGCCGCTGGCGGCGGCGCGGCCGCGGGCGCTGCTGCTGGCCTCGGGCCTGGTCTGGGCGGTGGCGAACCACTGGAACCTCAACCTGCCGCATTATCCGAACGAGGATGGCTGGTTCTTCAACCCGCTGGCCTGGCAGTTCCTCTTCGTCATCGGGCTCGTCATCGGCACGCGGATGGCGCGCGGCCTGCCGGTGGTCCCGCGGTCCAACACGCTGCTGGCGCTGGCGGTGGGCTACCTGCTGGTGACCCTGGTCATCAGCCTGGACGAGGAGTTGGTCTGGCCGGTGCTGCCGCTGCCCTGGTTCCTCTACGGGCTGGACAAGACCTGGCTGACCCTGCCGCGGCTGCTGCATGCGCTGGCCCTCGCCCTGGTGCTGGCACGGCTGCCGGTGGCGGAAGCGCTGGCGGCGCTGGACCGGCGGGGCGTGCTGGTGATGCTGGGGAGGAACGCGCTGCCGGTCTTCTGCGCGGGGTCGGTGCTGGCGATCGGCGCGCAGGTCGCCCGCTTCGTGTGGGAGGCGGGGGTGGCGCTGGAGATGGCGCTGGTGCTGGGTGGCATCGCGATCCAGGTGGCGCTGGCGGCGACGCTGGCCTGGATGGATCGCGGCCGCAAGGCGCCGGCACGGCCGAAGCTGGCGGAAGGCGCCGCGACGGAGGGGGCGTGATGCGACGGATGATCCCGACCCTGCTGCTGGCAGGGTTCCTGGCAGGGGCGCTGGCCTGGACGCCAGGCACCGCACGGGCGGGCGCCTGCCCGGGACCGGTGCCGGAGGCCGATCTCGGCGCCGGGCTGCCGCGACTGGCCGCCGCATTGGGCGCCGGGCAGGCCGTGGACATCCTGCTGGTCGGCATGGGCGGGGCGCGGGCCGGCGGGCAGGAAAGCCCCTTCGCGCAGAGCCTGGCGCAGGCCCTGCAGGACCGCTTGCCGGGGCGGGAGGTGCGCATCCAGATCATCCCGACCACCGGCATGCTGGCGAAGGATTCGGCGGAGCGCGTGCGCCGGGCGGCGACGGAGACGGAGCCCGCGCTGGTGGTCTGGCGCACCGGCATGGCCGATGCGCTGTCCATGACCGATCCCGCCAAGTTCGGCCTGACCATCCGCCGCGTCGCCGAATGGCTGGCGGCGCAGCAGTCCGACCTGGTGCTGGTGGACCTGGCCTATCACGCGGGATCGGCGCAGGAGCCGACCTATCGGCGCTATGTGGAGGCACTCGGCGGCGCCGTGCGCGGCATGCCCGTGCCGGTCTTCCGCCGCTACGCCATCATGGAGGCCTGGTCGCGCCAGGGCACCGCGCCCGGCGCCGCGCTCGGCGAGGCCTGCCTCGGCGAGATGCTGGGCGCCGCGGTGGCGCGCCAGGCCGGACGCTGAGAACTACGCCGCGCCGCGATACCGCGCCGCGGGGTGGTTCAGCGACAGGTTCGGGCCCATCGCCGCGCGGGCGGCCTGGAAGGCCTCCCACTGCGCGAGGTCCGGCAGGGCGGGCAGCGTCACGGCCTCGCCCAGGTCGAGCCCGGCCAGGGCCGCATCCACCATCTCCGCCGCCTCCATCAGCATTTGGGCGGGCAGGGCCGAGAGGGCGGTGCCGGCGCGGTCCCAGATCTCGGTGCGGGTGGCACCGGGCAGCACGGCCTGCACGCGCACGCCCCTGCCCGCGAGTTCCGCCTGCAGGGCCTGGGTCAGGTTCAGGACGAAGGCCTTGGTGCCGGAATAGGCGCCGTTGAACATCTCCGGCACCAGGGCGAGCACGCTGGCGATGTTGATGATCGTGCCTTCGCCCCGCGGCGCGAAGGCCTGGGCGGCCGCGACGGCGAGCCGCATCGCGGCCACGACGTTGAGCCGGACCATCGCCTCCAGCCGGCCCGGATCGGCGGCCAGCAGCGGCGCGGCGACGGCCATGCCGGCATTGTTCACGAGCACGCCGATGCGTGCATCCTCGCGCAGCCGCGCCTCCAGCCCGCGCAGGGCGCCGTCATCGGCGAGGTCGGCCGGCAGCACCTCCACCGCCCTGCCCGTCTCCGCCCGCAGCCGCGCGGCCACGGCATCGAGCCGCGCCTGGTCGCGGGCGACGAGGATGAGGTCATGGCCGCGCCGCGCCAGGCGGTCGGCATAGAGGGCACCGATGCCGGTGGAGGCGCCGGTGACGAGGGCGGTCATGCCCTGGGCTTTCTGGTTCATCGGGATCTCCGGGGCGCCATCGCGCCGTTTTTGATAGCGGTTGCCATCATTGACGTTAAGATTGCGATCGCTATTATTGCTGTCAAGCGGGCGATGGAGGGCTGGCGATGCGGGTGTCCCGGGAGCAGGCGGCGGAGAACCGGGCGCGGATCCTGGAGGCCGCGGCGCGGCTGTTCCGCGAACGCGGCCTCCATGGCGTCGGCGTCGATGCGCTGGGGGAGGCCGCGGGCATGACCCATGGCAGCCTCTACAGCCAGTTCGGGTCGAAGGAGGCGCTGGCGGCGGAGGCGGTTGCCCTGGCCATGGCCGGCAGCGGCGGTGCGAAGCTCGGCCAGGCGAGTCCCGGCACCGGCGCGCTGCGGGCCTTCGTCGAGAGCTACCTCTCGCCGCGGCATCGCGACGCCCCCGGCACGGGGTGCCCCTTCGCCGCCATGGGCAGCGAGGTGCCGCGCCAGCCGGCCAGCGTGCGTGCCCGCTTCACGGAGGGGCTGCGGCTGATGGCGGGCAACGTCGCCGCGATGCTGGCGCCGGCCTCCGCGACAGCGGAGGAGGAGGCGCTGGCCGTGGTCGCGACGATGATCGGGGCGATGACGCTGGCGCGCGCCGTCGATGACCCGGCGCTGTCCGAGCGCATCCTGGAAGCGGCGCGGAATCGCCTCGCCGCCTCCCTGCCCGCCGACGCCTGAACCCTGACCGAGGTATCGCGATGCCTGCCGCACCAACCGCTTCCGGTCTGGCCCAGCCGTGACCGCCGGGCGCATGCGCCGCATCCTGGCCCTGGCCGCGCCGACCACGCTGCTGGCCGCGGTGCAGGCGGGCGGGCAGTTGTTCGAGACCTGGCTGGCCGCGCGGCAGGGCACGGCGGCGCTGGCGGGCTGGGCCGTGGTGCTGCCCTTCGCGCTGCTGATGCAGATGATGTCGGCGGGCGCCATGGGCGGCGGCGTCGCCTCCGCCGTCGCCCGCGCGCTGGGCGCCAGGCGGCCCGAGGAAGCGGCGGCGCTGGTGCTGCATGCCGTGCTGATCGCGGTGGCGGCGGGGCTCCTCTTCGCCATCGCGCTGGCCGGCTTCCCCCGCGCGGTGCTCGGGCTGGTCGGCGGCGCCACGGCGGCGGAGGCCGCTGCCGGCTATAGCATCTGGCTCTTCGGGCTTGGCGCGGTGCCGGCCTGGCTGGCGAATACCTTGGCCTCCGTCCTGCGGGGCGGCGGGCGGCATGCGGTGGCGGCGCGGGTGATGCTGGTGACCTCCCTCGCCTATCCGCCGCTCGCCTGGCTGCTGGCGGAGCCGCTGGGGATGGGGCTGGCGGGGGCGGGCCTTGCCTATGCGCTGGCCATGCTGGCCGCGACGATCGGCCAGGGCGTGGTGGTGCTGCGGGGCGGCGCGGGGTTCCAGCCGACCTTCCGCGTGCCGATCCAGGGCGCGCTGTTCTGGCGCATCCTCTCGGTCGGGCTGGTGGCGAGCCTGCTGGCCTCCGTCGCCAATCTGACGACCATCCTGGTGACGGCGCGCATCCGCGACTATGGGCCGGAGGCCGTGGCGGCCTATGGCGTCTCCGCCCGGCTGGAATTCCTGATGATCCCGCTGGCCTTCGGCGTGGGGTCGGCGCTGACGGCGCTGGTCGGGCGCGCGGTCGGCGCCGGCGACTGGGCGGAGGCGCGGCGCATCGCCTGGACGGGCGCGCTGCTGGCGCTGGCCGTCACGGGGCCGGCGGGGCTGCTGGTGGCGATCTTCCCGGGCGCGGTCGCCGGCGCCTTCGCCAGCGACCCGGCCGTGGTGGCGCTGGCGACGCAGGCGCTGGCGATCATCGGGCCGGCGCTGCCGGGCTTCGGCATGGGCATGGCCTTCTACTTCGCCGCCATGGGCGCGGGGCGCATGCGCTGGCCGGCGGCAGCGGGGCTGGCCCGCATCGCCATCGCGGTGGGCGGCGGCTGGCTGCTGGAACGCTCGCTGGGGCTGGAGGGGCAGTTCATCGCCGTGGCGCTCGGCGTCACCGCCTATGGCCTGCTGGCGGCGGCGGCGGTGCGGCCGGGGGTCTGGCCGGGGAAGGGCTGACCCCTATCCCGCGCGGCGCGCCGCCTCATCCCCCAGCACGGCGCGCGTTGCGGCGGCGAGCGCCTCGATACGGTAGGGCTTGGGGAGCAGGCCGATGCCCTCCGCCTCCGCATCCCGCTTGGCGGCGGCGGCATAGGCGGTGGTCAGCAGCACGGGCAGGCGGGGGCGGCGGCGGCGCACTTCCCGCGCCAGTTCCACGCCGTTCATGCCGCCCGGCATCATCACGTCGCTGAACACCAGGTCGATCTTCCGGTGGTCCGCCAGCGCGCCGAGCGCCGCGGCCGCGCTGGCCGCCCGCGTCACGGTGAAGCCGATCTGCGCCAGCATCTCCTGCACCAGCGCCGCGACCTCGTCGTCATCCTCCACCAGCAGGACATGGCCGGCCAGTTGTTCGGCCGGCGCCTCCGCCATGCCGCCCCCATGGTCATCCGCGGGGCGGCGATGGGATCGCGGCAGCAGGAGGGAGATGGTGGTGCCCTGCCCGAGCGCCGTGTCGATCCGCACCGCGCCGCCGGATTGCCGCGCGAAGCCATAGACCTGCGCCAGGCCGAGCCCCGATCCCTTGCCGATGTCCTTGGTGGTGAAGAAGGGCTCGAAGACCCGGGCCACGACATCGGGCGACATGCCGGTGCCGCTGTCGATGACGGACAGCCGCACCGCGTCGCCGCGCAACTCCGGCTCCTCCAGCCCCGCGACATTCTCCGCCCGGATGGTGATGGTGCCGCCGCCCGGCATGGCGTCCCGCGCATTCACCGACAGGTTCAGGATGGAGAGTTCCAGCTCCCCGGGGTCGAGCTCCACGGGCCAGAGGCTGGGCGGGAAGTCCAGCGCGACATGCACGTCGCCGCGCAGGCTGCGGTCGAGCAGTTCGCGCATGCCGCCGATGTGGCGGCGGAGATCGACGGGTTCGGGTTGCAGCGCCTGGCGGCGGGAGAAGGCGAGGAGTTGGCGCGTCAGCCCCGCGCCGCGGGCGGCGGCCTGGCGCATGCCGTCCATCAGCAGGCGGCGGCGCTTGGGGTCCCCCTGGCGTTCCAGCATGTCGAGCCCGCCGGAGATCACCATCAGCAGGTTGTTGAAGTCATGCGCGACGCCGCCGGTCAGCTGGCCCATCGCCTCGATCTTCTGGGCGTGGCGCAGCGATTCCGCGATGCGCTCCCGCTCAGCGATCTGGTGGCGGAGCGCGGCATTCGCCTCCTCCAGCGCCCGCGTCCGGTCCGCGACCAGCCCTTCCAGCTCCCGCGCCGTGCGGGCCTGCTCCGCCAGGTGGGCACGCAGCTCGTACTGGCGGCGGCGGGCGCGCAGCGCGGCCTGGATGGTGCTGGTCAGCGTGATCGCCTGCACCGGGCGTTCGAGCAGGGACACGTTCCGCAACGCCGCGACCATGCGCGCCCGGCCGGCGACGACGGCGGGCTGTTCGCGATGGCTGGTCAGCACGACGAAGGGCAGGTCGGACCAGGGCGGCTGGCGGCGCACCCAGGCGACCAGCGCGTCCGTCTTCGCGTTGAACAGCGCCTCCTCCGCCACGAAGGCGGCGTCCGCGCCTTCCTCCAACCCGGCGACCAGGGCCGGCAGATCGCCGCATTGCCGAGTCTGCAGCCCGGCACGGCGGAACAGTTCGGCCGTGGCTGCGCCATCGCGGCCGGTAGGCGCCAGAACAAGGACGGTCCAGGCGTGCCCGTCAGAGCCTGGGGTCATCATCATGCAGCAACGGGTCGGGGGGGCCGGCATAGGTGGGGACGCCGGTGAAGATGCCGCTGAATTCGCGCAGCGGCGGCCCGATGCGCAGCCCCTGCGCGCCAAGCCGGAACTCCCGGATCGACGTCTCATGCGCGCTGCTGCGCTTCTTCACCACCGACAGCGCGCGCCGCACCTGCCCCTGGAATTCGAAGTAGCGCAGCATCAGCACGGAATCGGAGAGGTAGCTGAGGTCGACCGCGCTGTGGGACGGCCCGATCAGGCCGTGCTGCGCCAGCACGAGGATCGTCAGCACGCCGAGCTGCGCGAGGTAGCTCAGCAATTCATGCATCTGCAGGACGAGGAAGCGCTCATCCGGCATGGCGCTGAGATAGCCGTTCAGGCTGTCGATGACGATGACACGGGCATGGTCCACCTCCACCGCGTGGCGCACCAGGGCGGCGAATTCGCCCGGCGCCAGTTCCGCCGGGTCCACCTGCTGGAGGTGGACGAGACCGGAGGCGATGTAGGGCTGGAGCGGCGTGCCGAGCGACGCGGCGCGTTCCAGGATGGTGCCCAGGCCCTCATCGAAGGCGTAGAACACGGCGTGTTCGCCGCGCTTCGCCGCCGCCGCGACGTAGGCGAGGGCGAGGGACGACTTGCCGACGCCCGCTGCGCCCAGCAGCAGCGCGTTGGTGCCGCGTTCAAGCCCGCCGCCCAGCATCGCATCCAGCGCCGGGATGCCGGATGGCGTCGGCGCGCTGCTGAAGGTGGCGTGGTGTTCCGCCGCCACCAGGCGCGGATGGATGGCAAGCCCGCCGCGACGGATGGTGAAGTCGTGGTAGCCGCCGCGGAAGGGGATGCCACGCATCTTCATCACGCGCAGCCGGCGCCGGTCCCCGCCGTAATCGATTGCCACCTGCTCCAGCATGATGACGCCATGCGCGATGGAATGCAGCTGCAGGTCGTCCTTGCCGCTCGACAGGTCGTCCAGCATCAGCACGGTGCAGGCACGCGTGGCGAAGAAATGCTTCACCGCCAGGATCTGCCGGCGGTAGCGCAGCGAGTTCTGCGCCAGCATCCGCAGTTCCGACAGGCTGTCGAAGACGACGCGCTTCGGGTTGATGGCCTCCACCTTGTCGAAGATCAGGCGCGTCGTCTCGCTGAGTTCCACCTCCGCGGGGTGGAAGACCGTCAGCTCCCGATCGGGGTCGAGGCTGGCTTCGGGCGGCACGAGTTCGAAGATCTCCACGCCGCGGAGCGACCAGCCATGGCGCTTGGCGACCAGCCGCAGCTCGCGCTCCGTCTCCGAGAGGGAGATGTAGAGCGTGGTCTCCCCGTTCCGCGCGCCTTCCAGCAGGAACTGCAACGCGAGCGTCGTCTTGCCCGCGCCGGGGCGGCCTTCGACCAGGTAGACGCGATCGGGATCGAAGCCGCCGCCGAGGATGTCGTCGAGCCCGCTGCTGCCGGTCGAGATGCGGGGCGGATCGTCGTCCTCCATCGCGGGGTCGTCACGCCAGCCACCCATGCACGTCTCCCGCGGAGCGCGGCGACGATGCCGCGTGGAGCCCCGGGTATCCGGCCGGGGACTCTTTCCGCCAAGGCGATATCCTGCGCGGCGCCTTCACCCAATGGGAGGGGGCAGGCGATCACGGCTGCGATGGGATAGGGCCGGAACGGCCTGGCGGCCTACACGGGTGCGAGAGGGTGGAACCGGGATGGTTGCCATTCCACCGAGACGACATCGCCGGCCGCCACCGGGCCGCCCTGCAGCACCACCGCCATCACGCCGGCCTTGCGGACCAGGCCGCCCTGCGCGTCCCGTCCCAGCACCGCCTGCATCAGCCCGGGCTGGAAGGCATCGATCTGGCGGCAGGGGTTGCGCAGCCCCGTCACCTCCACGATTGCCGCCCCGCCCAGGCGCAGCCGCGTGCCGGTGGAGAGCGCCAGCAGGTCGATGCCGCGCGTGGTGACGTTCTCCCCCATCGCGGCGGGCGCGACGGCGAAGCCTGCGTCGGCGAGTTCGTCGAACAGCTCCGCCTGCATCAGATGGACCTGGCGGAGGTTGGGGACGGTCGGGTCCTTCGCCACGCGGGACCGGTGCTTCACCGTCACCCCCGCATGCGCATCACCCTCCACGCCGAGCCCCGCCAGCAGGGTGATGGCGGGGACGGGATGCTTGGAGAAGCGATGCGTGGAGTCCTTCGCGACAGCGATGACTTTGGCCGCCATCAGAAGCGCTTCAGCAGGCGGTCGATATAGTCCAGCTCCTCCTGCGGCCGGCCGCGTTCGGCGCCGCGCTTCCGCAGTTCCTCCTGGATGCGGCGGGTGCGGAGCAGCTCGGCCTCATCCGGCACGCGGGTATCGCTGCCATTGTCCTGGGCGCCGGGGGCTTCGCGCGTGCGGCGGCCAAGCGGATCGCGGCCCGGCCCCTGGTCCTGCGCCTGGTCCTGGCCCTGACCCCCGCCCTGGCCCTCCCCCATCATCTCGCCTTCGCCCTCGCCTTCCTCCTCGCCCTCCTGGCCCTGGCCGAACTGGCGCTGCATCTGCTGCGCCATCTGGCGGCTGCCTTCCTGGAGTTCGCGGATGGCGGTCTGCTGGGGGGTGCGGGCGTCGCGGCCCTCGGTCAGCGCCTCCTGCGCCTCCCGCATCGCCTGGTCGGCGCGGCCGAGCTGCGGCGGCACCTCCCCGGTCAGGTCGCCGAATTGCTGCATCACCTCGCCCAGCGCCCGGCGCAGCGCGCGCTGGGTGCGGGCCTCCCGCCCGGCCTCGGTGCGGGCGGCCTGCTCGGCCTCGTTCCGCTGGGCCTGGGCCTGTTCCTCCTGCTGCGGGTTGGGGCGGGACCAGGGGGCGCGGTTCTGCAGCTGCTGGGCGCGGCGCTCGGCCTCCCGCCGCTGCGTCTCCGCCTCCGCCCGGCGGTGGCCGCTATCCATCATCTCCGTCTGGCGCCGGACCATGTCCTGCACCACGCCCATCTGCTGCTGGCCGCGTTCGCGCTGCTGGCGCTGGCGCTGCTCGGCCTCGTTGCGGGGCGTGCGGCCTTCCTCCAGCGCGCGGAGCTGTTCCTCGAGCTCCGCCAACTCGCGCTGCGCATCCTGCGGGCGGTTCTCCCGGTTCGCCTCCCGCATCCGCTCCATGCGGCGGTCGAGTTCGCGCCGGTCCATCATGCGGTTCTGCGGGTCGAAGGGCATGGCCTCCGCATTCTCCCGCTGCAGGCGTTCCGCGAGGGCTTCCAGGTGGCGGCGGATGGCGTCGCGGAGTTCCTGGATGCGGCGTTCGGTCTCGGCGCGCTGCTCGGCGTTCTGCTCGCGGTTCTCCTGCTGCTCCCGCGCCGCCTGGTCCAGCGCCTCACGCAGGGCGGCGCGGGCCTGTTCCAGCGCGCGGGCGGTGCGCTCGGCGCGGCCTTCCTCCAGCGCGAGGGCCGTCTCCCACAGAATCTCCTGCGCCTCCCCCACCGCATCGGGGCGGCGGTCCCGCACCAGGCGGTGGCGGGCGCTGCGCAGCGCGAGGTAGGTGGTGGTGTCGTGCTCGAAGGCATCGGGCGCGGCGGCGATGCGATCCAGCTCCTGCCGCGCCTCCACGCGCCTGGTGGGATCGAGCGAGAGCGATTTGCGCAGCGCGATCAGCGCCTGGGCGACGGGGTGGGTGAAGCTGCGCTCCGGCAGCGTCAGCGTCGCGACCTCCGACCGCCCTTCCTGGCCGGCGCCGTCGCGCGCCACCAGCACCATCTCCACCTCCAGCCCCGCCCAGGGATGGGCGGAGAGGTCGGGCCCCGCGATGCCGCGGGCGCTGCGGGGCTGGCCGCCGGGCAGACCGATCTCGATCACATGGGCCGGCGCCTGGGGACGGGGCTTGAGCCGCATCTCGGCATGCAGGCTGGCGACGCCCCAATCGTCATCGGTGCGCCAGGACAGGCGCAGCGCCAGGCCGCGCGCGGCGCGGGCGGGCGGTTCCGCGAAGCTGGCGGTCGGCGGCTGGTCCGCCTGCACCGTCAGGGTCCAGCCCGCGACCTCGAAGCCATCGCGCCGGATCACCAGGCGGGCGCCCTGGTCCAGCTGCGCCTCCACGCCCCAGGACCGCCCATCGAGGGCGCGGAAGGGCGTGGCTTCGGTGCCGAGCTGCAGTTCCGGCGCGCCACCGCTGCCGCCGGAGAGCGCGACCTGCAGGCGGCTGCCCTGCGGCACGGTCACGGCACCGCCGGCGGGGTCGAGGAACAGGGGCGCGGCGCCGGTATAGGCGGGCGGCGTCACCCAGGCCTCGACGCGCAGCGCCGGCGTTGCCGCGGCCACCGCGAAGCCCGGCACCACGGCGCGGCGCAGCCGCTCCGGCGCCTCCGGCCCCGCCACGAAGAGGGAGGCGAGCAGCGCGACGCCGAGTGCGCAGCGCAGCGCGATGGGATCGCGGGCGGCGAGGCCCGGGCGCGGGATGCCGACCCGCAGCCGGCTGATGGAGGCCGCCGCGCGGCGGCGATGCGCTTCCCACACCGCCAGCGCCAGCGCATCCCCGCCCGCGGGCTTGTCGGCGAGCGCGGCCAGCGGCCGGTGCGGCAGGCCGGAGGCGCGTTCGAGGCGGCGATCCGCCTCCTCCTCCACCGGGAGGGACCAGGCGCGGAAGCCGCGCCAGGCGGCGAAGGCGAAGGCCAGGCCGAAGAGGACGGCCAGGACAGGCCTCGCCCAGTTCGGCAGCAGCAGCGGCAGGCCGAGCAGCGAGATGGTCAGGAACAGCCCCAGCACGCCGAGCGGCGGCCAGAGCGCGGGCCAGAGCCTTTCCCAGGCCAGGGCCAGCCGCGCCAGGGCGCGGCGTCGGGGGAGAGCGGCGAGCGGGTCCCGCCCCGTCACGCCGGGCTCGTCGGCGAGGGGCCCGTCATCCAGGAAGGCAGCGACTGGCCGGCCAGCAGGGCCTCCTGCGTCTGCCGCTCCCGCACCACCGCGAAGCGGTCGCCATCCACCAGGATCTCGGCCGCGAGGGGCCGGCTGTTGTAGGTGCTGCTCATCGACGCGCCATAGGCCCCCGCATCCAGGAACGCGACGAGGCTACCCGGATCGAAACCCGGAAGGCCACGATTTCTGGTGAAGGTGTCCCCCGTCTCGCAGATCGGGCCCACGACGTCGCAGGGGGCGATCGGCGCCACGTAGTCGGTGGGGGAGACGGGGACGATGCCATGCCAGGCGTCATACATGGCGGGGCGGATCAAGTCGTTCATCGCGGCGTCCACCACCACGAAGCGGCGCTCCGCCCCCATCTTCTGGAGGATGACGGAGGCGAGCAGCACGCCGGCGGGGCCGGAGATCCAGCGACCCGGCTCCACCATCAGCTCGACGCCGAGATTGCCGAGGGTGGAGGCGATGGCGCCGGCCAGCGCGGCCGGGGAAGGCGGCGGTTCGTCGCGATAGGGGATGCCGAGGCCGCCGCCGCAATCCACGCGCTCCACCGTCAGGCCCTGGGCGCGCAAGGACCGGACCAGGTCGGCCAGGTGGCCATAGGCGATGCGATAGGCGGAGACGCCGGCGGTGATCTGGCTGCCGATATGCACCGCGACGCCGACGGGACGGATGCCGGGCAATGACGCCATGCGGGCATAGAGGGCGGGGGCGTCGCCGATGGCGATGCCGAACTTGTTCTCCGACTTGCCGGTCGTGATCTTGGCGTGGGTCTTGGCGTCCACGTCGGGGTTCACGCGCAGCGCGACCGGCGCCTCGACTCCCATGGCGGTGGCGATGGCGGAGATCATCTCCACCTCCTCCGCCGATTCGGCGTTGATCTGCTGGATGCCCTCGGCCAGGGCGTAGCGGATTTCCGCCAGCGTCTTGCCGACGCCGGAGAAGACGATGTGGTCGGCGGCGATGCCGGCAGCGCGGGCCAAGCGGAGTTCGCCCTCGCTCACCACATCGGCGCCGGCCCCGGCTTCGGCCAGGGTGCGCAGCACAGCGAGGTTGGGGTTGGCCTTCACCGCGAAATGCACCTGGGCATCCGCCCGGGCCTCATCCAGCGCGCCCTGCAACAGGCCGAGGCGGCGGCGCAGCGTGCCGGCGGAATAGACCCAGCTCGGCGTGCCATGCGCGCGGGCGATGGCGGCCAGCGGCACGCCCTCCATCATCAGCCCCGCCGAGGGGTCCATGGTGAGGTGCGGGCGCAGCGCCAGCAGCTCGGCAAAGGTCGGATCTTCGCCGGCGCCATGGGAAGCGGGGGCGAGTGCGGGGAGAGCGGCCATCCCCTCAGTATTGGGGTGGCGGGGCCGTTCCGCCAAGCCGCCACCCTGCGTCCGTTACACGCGGGCGTCACGCGCCTGCATGAAACGCTCGAACTCCTCGCGGTCCCGGGCGCGCCGGAGCTGGTCCATGAAGGCCGCGAATTCGGCCTGCTGGGCATCGAGCGCCCGGCGCTCCTCCTCCAGCCGCCGCAGGACGCTGGCGCGGTGTTCGTCGAAGGCGGAGTTGCCGGAGGTGCCGGCCAGGGCGGCCGGCATGCGGTCCCGCAGGCGGGAGCGGAGGGCGAAACGGGCAGAACAGGGCATGGCGTGCAGGACTCCGAAGAGGGCGAGGAGGAAAAGGCCGATCGGCCACCAGGCGATGAAGCCCGCGATCATCACGGGCAGCCGCCAGCCACGCAGGAAGAAGCGCTGGCGCCAGGGGCGATCGGCGGTGGCGGGCGGGAAGCCCGGAAAGGCGGTGGCGGGGGTCATCGGCTCCTCGATGTGAATGTTGATGACATTTACATAGCGAGGTGGCGGAGCCTGGGTCAAGCAGAATCGATGGTCAGCGGGGTCGGATCAGGGCCTCGACCGCCATGCCCAGCACCTTCTCCGGCGTTGGCACGCCGGAGGACGGGTGCGGCCAGCCCGCGCGCTCCAGCCCGGCCACGCCATGGGACATGGCCCAGACCTGCAGGCCGAGCAGGCGCGCATGGTCCCTGCCCGCCCCTTCCGGCACGGCCCGGGCGATGGCGGCGACGAGGGCGGTGAAGCTGTTGCTGGTATCCACCTCCCCTTCCTTGGGCAGGCGCCAGGCGAACATCACGCTGTAATAGCCGGGTTCTTCCCGCGCGAAGCGGAGATAGGTGGGGCCCATGGCGGCGAGCCCGCCTTCCGCCCCCGCGGCGCGCATCCGGGCGCCGAACTCCGCATAGCCGCGCTGCGCCAGTTCCTGCAGCAGCGCTTCCTTGTCCTTGAAGTGGCGATAGGGGGCGGAGGGGGAGACGCCGGCGAGGCGCGCGGCCTCCGCCAGGGTGAAGCCGTTCGGGCCGCGCTCCGCCACCAGGCGCCGCGCGGCCTCCAGCAGGGACTCCTTCAGGTTGCCGTGATGGTAACCCCGCCTCGCGGCGAGGTCCGTCTCGGCACCGGGCGATGTGTTGTTCGTTGACATGGACAATAGCTTAGGTAGACGAAAATCACCGGCTCGGATAGGCGCGGGGATGCGTCACCTGGTCCGGCGGCCCGGGCGGGCGGATGGAGCCGGCGCGGCCGCAGGCGGACAGCGTGACGGCGAGCATCAGGACTGCCAGGCACCCCGCCAACCGCCTCATCCGAGCTTCTCCTGCCATTCCCGCGCCATGCGCGCGACATTCGCCGGCGCCGTGCCGCCGTAGCTGGTCCGCGACGCGACCGAGGCCTGGACCGTCAGAACGTCGAACACCCCCTGGTGGATGCGGGGCTCGACGAATTGCATGTCCTCGAGCGTGAGGCCCGCGAGGTCAACGCCCTTCTGTTCCGCCAGCGCGACCAGGCGGCCCGTGACGTGGTGGGCGTCGCGGAAGGGGAAGCGGAGCTCCCGCACCAGCCAGTCCGCCAGATCCGTCGCGGTGGAGAAGCCGGCGCCCGCGGCCTCCGCCAGGCGTTCCACCTGGGGCTGCATGTCGCGCACCATGCCGCCGATGGCGGCGAGGCCGAGGGTCAGGCTCTCCGCGGCGTCGAAGATGCCTTCCTTGTCCTCCTGCATGTCCTTGAAATAGGTCAGCGCCAGGCCCTTCATCACGGTCAGCAGCCCGACCAGCGAGCCAGTGATGCGCCCGGTCTTGCCGCGCACCAGCTCCGCCGCATCCGGGTTGCGCTTCTGCGGCATGATGGAGCTGCCGGTGGTGAAGGCGTCCGACAGCTTGATGAAGCCGAAATAGGGGTTGGTCCAGATCACGATCTCCTCCGCCAGGCGGGAGAGATGCGTGGCGCACATGGCGCAGGCGAAGAGGAACTCGGCGGCGAAGTCGCGCGACGCCACGCTGTCCAGGCTGTTGCGCGTGGGGCCATCGAAGCCGAGCGCCTTCGCCGTCATGTGCCGGTCGATCGGGAAGCCGGTGCCGCAGAGGGCCGCGGCGCCGAGGGGGCTTTCATTCAGCCGCTTGCGGCAATCGGCGAGGCGGCCGCGGTCCCGCGACAGCATCTCCACATAGGCCAGCAGGTGGTGGCCGAAGGTGGTGGGCTGGGCGGGCTGGAGGTGGGTGAAGCCGGGCATCACCGTGCCGGCATGCTCCGCGGCCCGCGCCACCATCTCCCGCATCACGGCGGCGATCTGGGCGTCCAGCCCATCGATCGCGTCGCGCACCCAGAGGCGGACATCGAGCGCCACCTGGTCGTTCCGGCTGCGGCCGGTGTGGAGGCGCTTGCCGGCCTCCCCGATCCGCTCCGTCAGCCTTGCCTCGATGTTCATGTGTATGTCTTCGAGGGATTCGCTGAAGGGGAAGCGCCCTTCCTCGATGTCCTTCCCGATGGCGGCCAGGCCTTCGCGGATGGCGGCCTCGTCCTCCGCGCTGATGATCCCCACATGGGCCAGCATCTTCGCGTGGGCGAGGCTGCCCGAAATGTCCTGCCGCCACATCTTGCGATCGAAGCCGATGCTGGCATTGATCTCCCGCATGATGGCAGAGGGGCCCTCGGCGTAGCGGCCACCCCAGAGATCATTGCTGGCACGCGGTTCGGTCACGGAGGAGTCTCTTTCGGTGCGAAGGTTTTCGAGGGATCGCCGGGCCATCCTGGCCGGGGTGCCGACCCTACTCGCGGCAGGGCTGGCGCGCCAAGCGGGCGCGGCGCCTTCCCTAACACCGGTCGCGGGCGGGGACCATGGCCTGTCCCGGCTGCGGGAGACGCCGGAAGGCCGCCCCCTGCCCGAAGGCCTGACCTTCACCGATGCCGAGGGCCGCGTGACGGGCTTCGACGCCTTCCGGGGCAAGGGCCTCGTGGTGAATTTCTGGGCCACCTGGTGCCCGCCCTGCGTGGCGGAGATGCCGGCGCTGGACCGCCTCCACGCCATGGTCGCCCGGGACGGGATCGAGGTGCTGGCCCTGTCCAACGATCGCGGCGGGCGGGCGCAGGTGGAGCCCTTCTACCAGCGCACGGGGCTCCGGCACCTCGGCATCTGGCTCGACCCCCGCGGCGCCACGGGGCGCGCGCTGGAGGTGCGGGTGCTGCCCACCACCCTGATCCTCGACCGGCGGGGGCTGGAGGTGGGGCGCCTGACGGGCGAGGCCGCCTGGGACCAGCCCGAGGTGGTCGCCGTGATCCGCCGCCTGACCCGCACGCCGGCCGCCGCGCCGGCCACCATCCGCAGCTAGAGAACGGAACGACCATGCCTGACGACGCAGCCCACCCGACCCTGTTTGAGACGCGGCTCGACAAGCTGGCGGCGCTGGCCGTGCGGGTCGGCCTCAATCTGCGGCCGGGCCAGGAAGTGGTGATGACGGCGCCGGTGGAGGCGCTGCCCCTGGTCCGCCGCATCGCGGCCCATGCCTACCAGGCCGGCGCCACGCTGGTGACGCCGCTGATCGGCGATGACGAGGTGGCGCTGGCCCGCTACCGCCACGCAGCCGACGACGCCTTCGACACGGCGCCCGGCTGGCTGTTCGAGGGCATGGCGGCGGCCTTCCGCGGCGGCGCGGCGCGGCTGGCGGTGGTGGGCGAGGACCCGACCCTGCTGGCGGGGCAGGACCCGGCCAAGGTGGCCCGCGCCAACCGGGCACGGAGCATCGCCTATCGCCCGGCGCTGGAACTCATCACCAGCTTCGCCATCAACTGGAACCTGGTCCCGGCCTCCACCCCCGGCTGGGCGCGGGAGGTCTTCCCGGGCCTGCCGGAACATGAGGCGGTGGCGAAGCTCTGGGACGCCATCTTCATGGCCTGCCGGGTGGACCAGGACGACCCGGTGGCGGGCTGGGCGGCGCACAACGCGACGCTGCACGCCCGCACGGCCTTCCTGAACGGGAAAGACTACGCCGAGCTGCGCTACCGCGGGCCTGGCACGGACCTGGTGATCGGGCTGGCGGACGGGCACCTCTGGGCCGGGGGCGCGGAGCCCGCCAAGAACGGGATCGTCTGCAACCCCAACATCCCGACCGAGGAAGTCTTCACCACGCCGCACAAGCTGCGCGTGGAAGGCACCGTGCGATCGACCAAGCCACTCGCCTACCAGGGCACGCTGATCGACGAGATCCAGGTGCGCTTCGAAGGCGGCCGCATCGTCGAAGCCCACGCGGCGAAAGGCGAGAACGTGCTGCACAAGGTGCTGGAGACGGATGAAGGCGCCCCGCGCCTCGGCGAAGTGGCGCTGGTGCCGCATTCCTCGCCCATCAGCGCATCCGGCCTGCTGTTCCGCAACACGCTGTTCGACGAGAACGCCGCGAGCCATATCGCCCTCGGCCAGGCCTATACGACCTGCCTGCGGGACAGCGCAGGGGTGCCGATGGAGGTGCTGGCCGAGCGGGGGGCCAACGCGTCGCTGATCCATATCGACTGGATGATCGGGAGCGGCGAGATCGACATCGACGGGGTGACGAAGACGGGAGGCGTGGAACCGCTGATGCGGAAGGGGGAGTTTGTGGGGGCGTAGTGCATGGGGAGGGCGCTGCCCTCCCCATACCCCTCCCGCCAGGGCCGAACCGGCCCTGGACCGTCTCTAAGGGGTTGAGAAGATGGGATACTACGGGTTTAGAAATTTTAGAATCGGGTGGGAATCGTTTGGTGCCAGGGGGTTAGGAGCCGAAACGTAAGGGGCGTTTAGCCGATTTAGGGCGTTTAGCACCGAATCAGCGGGGTGCTTTTGGACAAAAGGGCAGCCTGATTCGCGGGTTCAAGGAGCGGCCTCGGGCTGGGTGGCGCGAGGCATATGTTCCTATAACGCGAGACGGAACGCCGAGTCTAGTGGAATAGGGCAGTTACCATGGGTTATCATGGCTGCGTTTTGATTTCGGGAATAGAAACAAAAGATAGGTAAAGCGCAAGGCAGCGCGGCGCGAATGCAGTCCGGAATACCAATCAAGAGAGCAATCTTGGCCCACATCGGTCATCGTGGGCGGTGGAACCAGGAAGGAATCACACAGGCTGGCATAGAGGCGGTTGGGCGCCTAGGAAACCCGCACAGGCTCGGCCGTTCGGGCAGCGGACCCATGGCAGAAGCGAGCGATATGGTGTCAGACATGGCCAACGCCGAAGGTTGACAGTGCGCAACGCGCAGAAGGCTAAGGCGACGCTACAGTACAACCATCATACGCAAACTGTTCATAGCGAAATGAATGTCGTTGCATCAAATAACCGAGCGAGGTATCCTCAGCGTACAACCCACAAGCAGCAAAAAGCAGCGAATTCATGCAAATTAAAGCCGCCAAAATAAAAACATTTCGCACAATCAAGGATGAAATCGAGATCCCCATCGCGAACGGCGTAACAATAGTCGGCGCAAATAATACCGGGAAGACGAATTTGCTTAGAGGTATTAGATTATTTTTTACCGGCCATGAGAATGAATTGGGCTACTCACGCCATCATGATCTCAGCTTTGACCAAGCACCCGCGCAAACAAATATATCGATGACATTCTCACTCAGCGATGACGTTGCCGATCAAGAAATTATTGCCAATTTGAGCAACGTTAGACGGCTCCTGGGAGTTGTCCCCAGCGATAAATCTGACAATTCAGAGCTAACAGTATACTTGACGTTCTCCTTGAATTCCAAGCCAAGCTATCGTGTATACCCAAATCTTAGACGACCAAACGCTCCCAATACGAAGGTCCAATATTCTCGCCTCGAAAAAAAACTTGTTGAAAGTATTCTTGATTCGTTTTCCGTTCATTATATTCCGTCAGAAAAAAGCACGACCCAGTTATACCAGGAACTTGTTACGCCGTTCTTGAAAAGGCAGCTTTTCATATCGATCCAGCCGCACCTCCACGAAATGAAGAATGCTATGAGAAACGCAGCGGCCGCCTTAGACAAGGCGCTGCAGGACTCCGGACTAAGTGGGCTTTCTTGCGATTTTTCAGTACCGGAACACCCGGATCGATTTTTCCGTGAGGTGGATTTTTCCATCAAGGATCCCAATTTGACAGGCATCGCTTCGAAGGGCATGGGTATCCAATCTACTGCCCTCCTTGCAGCCTTCAGCTGGATCACCGAAGAAGAAAAAAAGAGTGGAAAAAATGTGCTGTGGCTACTCGAAGAGCCAGAAGCATATCTGCACCCTCAACTCGCAACACAATGCCGAAATTTGATTCAAAATATTTCAACAAATTCCCAAATTGTAACCACAACGCATTCGCTTAGCTTTGTTCCGGACGATCCAAAACGAATAATTGGCACCGAGCTTGCAAGCGGCTGGACGGTACCGAAATATTTTAAGACGTACATTGAAGCAACGAGTGCGATCAGACAATCTCTTGGAGTAAGATTCAGTGATTTTTACAACCTCGACCGCTTCAACATTTTTGTAGAAGGGGAAACGGACCGAGATTATCTCGACTATATGTTAAAGCGCATTTCCCAAAATACCGACGCCGCTTCAAATTTCCCGCTGCTTTGCTCTAAGCGGTTAGCAATACTAGATTTTGGCGGTGTGCGAGGGATTGAAGGGTTTCTCAGGGCTACGTACCAAATGATTCGCGCAGAGCGCGCTTGCGTCGCTATGCTTGATGGGGATGCCGCTGGCGACAAATGCCGTAGAGATCTGCAAGGATTCTTTGGCGAGAAGAAGATTCCATTTGAAGCAAACGATCATTTTATTGTCGTCCGAGATCGATTCGCGATAGAGGGACTGTTCCCCGACGAGTGGATTTTAACGACGCATGCAACGCACCGGCAATGGTTTGAGGATTTCTCGGTGGATAGCGCCGGCGCCTTACAGCCCTTTTCTATCCACAAGAATAGCAAAAAATCTTTTGCATCGGCGATGTTTGCCAGGGCGGATCGAGAGCCGAATCAAGATTGGATGGACCGCTGGATCAGCCTTTTTAAAGCCCTCGAAAAGGGTCTCAGCCGACAGTCCGAGAGACTCTACAATGAAGTTGACAGTCAACCGCAGACCGACAAGCTCGAGCAGGCTTCAGCCGCGGACAACACCACAACTGGGGCACTCAAAAAAAATGGCCCACCAAAGCTGTTAGTCAAACTCCGAAAACTATCAAAAAATTCAGTGCCAACGCCGACGGCAGAGAGCGACCAGAAAGGAAAAGCGGAATAGTCATATCAATGCCAAAACCCAATGCAAACGCACATCGTTGAGTGGTGGGCGGCGCGAAAAGGGTCGCCCACCCTAAAATACTCATTGGGATTGCGCGGAATCGCACTTATCGCGCTCCAAGCCGAATTTGAAGCAAACCATTGGAAAGGCTTTGATCTCCAATAACTCGTTATCCCCGCATAAACCCCGCACACCGCTCCCCCACCATCAGCGCCGCCGGCTGGATGTTCGGCGAGGGAATCAGCGGGAAGGCGCTCGCATCGGCCACGCGCAGCCCGTCCACACCCCGCACGCGCAGTTCCGGGTCCAGCACGGCGCGGTCGTCGCTGCCGATGCGGGCGGTGCCGCAGGGGTGGAAGACGGTGCTGGCGGTGTCGCGGATGCTCTGGGCGTACGCCTCGTCGGAGGCCGCCCCGGCGCCGGGGCGCAGTTCCTCCTCGATCAAGCCGCGCAGGGGGCCAACTGACGCGATCCGACGGCACAGGGCGGCGGCGCCGAGCATGATCCGCCAGTCATTGGGGTGGTCCAGGTAGTTGGCGTGGATGATCGGGTGGTCGGCGGGGTCGGGGCTGCGGAGCCGCAGGGTGCCGCGGCTGTCGGGGCGGCAGGGGCCGTAGTTCAGCATCACGCCGGGGTGGCTGTGCAGGCCCTTCGAATAGTCGAAGGTGGAGAAGTTGACGAAGAGGAGTTGCGCCTCCGCTTCCTCCGCGCCGGGGGTGATGCGGGCGAAGGCCGTGGCCTCCCCGGCGCCGATGGTCAGGGGGCCGGCCTGGCGCAGCAGCCAGTCCAGGCCCATCGCGGCCTTCCTGATGTTGCTTTGCAGGATCTCGTTCAGCGTGCCGCAGGGCTTCGTGCGGAAGATGAACTTCGCGATCAAATGGTCCTGCAGGTTGCGGCCGACATCGGGGCTGTGGGCGACCACGGGGATGCCCATGGCCTGCAGGGCGGCGCCGTCGCCGATGCCCGACAGCATCAGCAGTTTCGGCGTCTCGATCGCGCCCGCCGAAACCACGATGGATCGGGTGGCGTTGAAGCGGCCTTGCGCGGTCTCCACGGCGACGGCCCTGCCCTGTTCGAAGACCAGGCGGTGGGCCTGGATGCCGGTGCGGACTTCCAGGTTGGGGCGCGCCATGGCGGGGCGGAGGTAGGTGCGGGCGGAGGAGGATCGCCAGCGGCCATCGACGTTGAGCTGGATGGGCGCCGCGCCTTCGATGCTGCCGCCGGCGTTGACGTCGCCGAGGCGCGGAAGCCCGGCCTCGATGCAGCTCTCGATGAAGGCGCGGGGGGCCTCGGCCAGGCGGCGGGGCTCGCCCACCTGGATGGGGCCGGTGGTGCCGCGGGCCTCGCTGGGCGGGCCGAGCCAGGTTTCCATGCGGCGGAAGAAGGGCGCGACCTCCTCGTAGGACCAGCCGCGCGCGCCGGCCTGGGCCCAGCGGTCGTAGTCATGCGGGCTGCCGCGCAGGAAGACCAGGCCGTTGACGGAGCCGGAGCCGCCGAGGACGCGGCCGCGGGGCCAGTGGATCTGGCGGTTGCCGAGCTGGGGCTCGGGCTCCGTCATGAAACGCGGGTCGTAGCGGCCGGTGCCGTAGAGCTTGCCGTAGCCCAGCGGCAGGCGGATCCAGGGGTCCTTGTCCGGCGGCCCGGCCTCAAGGAGGAGGACGCGACATGAGGAATCTTCCGAGAGGCGGGCGGCGACGACGCAGCCGGCGGAGCCGCCGCCGATGACGATGACGTCGGCTGTAGTGTTGCTCACGGTTCCAGCTTCACGCCGGTGCGGGCCACCACCTGGCCGAATTTCGCGAGTTCGGCGCGGAAGAAGGCCTCGGCATCGGTCGGCGCGTTGGGGCGGGTCCAGGGATTCACCCCGGCGACGAGGAGGCGTTCGCGCAGTTGCGGTTCCGCGATGGCGGTGCGGATGGCGCGGTTGAGGGTCTCGACCACGGCGGGCGGCATGCCCTTGGGGCCGATGACGGCGAACCAGTTCTCCAGGTCGAAGCCCGGCAGCGCGGATTCGGCGAGCGTCGGGATGTCGGGGAAGGAGGGGAAGCGCTCGAGGCCCGTGACGGCGATGCCGCGCACGCGGCCGTCCCGCACCTGGCCGGCGGCGGAGGCGAGGACGGCGACGCCCCACTGCGTCTCGCCCCGGGCGATGCTCTCCACCATCAGGCCGCCGGAGCGGTAGGGCACATGGGGGAAGCGGCCGGGCATGTTGAGGACGGCGGCGACCATCTCGGCCGAGAGATGGGGCATGGAGGCGACGCCGGAGGAGGCGAAGGGCAGGTTCTCGCCGCCTTCGCGGAGGCGCGCGATGGCGTCCTGGGGGGTGCGGGCGGGGAAGGATGGCGGGGCGACGACGATCATCGGGCCGGTGCCGACGACGGCGATATGGGTGAAGTCGCCGATCGGGTCGTAGCGCGTGCCGCCCTGCACGGCATTGGGGGCGAGGGCATGGGAGGAGGCCTCCACCAGCATCAGCAGGTGCCCGTCCGGCGTCTGGCGGCGGAGCCAGTCACTGGCGATGAGGCCGGCGGCGCCGGGGCGGTTCTCCACCACGACGCGGCCATTCGGGCCGAGGGCGGGGCCGAGGCGGTCGGCCAGGAGGCGGGAGGTGACGTCGGTGGAGCCGCCGGGGGCGAAGCCGACCGCGAGGGTGATGGTGCGGTCGGGATAGGCGAGCGCGGGGGTGGCGAGCGCGGCGGCGACCGTCAGGCCGAGCAGGGTGCGGCGGAGCATGGTGCGGGTCCTCCCATTCGTTGCGGGGAGGGTCGCGCGCCACGGACGGGCGCGCAAGGCTCAGCGGCGGATGGGGACGCGTTCGGCGGTCATCCAGTCGGGCCAGCCGACGAACTTCTCGATGGCGACGAGGGCCAGGCAGATCGCGATGGTGGCGAGGATGATCTTGATGCGGGTCGGGGATGGAGGGTGGCGGAACCACTGGGCGAGGCGGATGAGCAGGCGGGTGAGCGGGTCCATGGGGCGTTTATGCCTCGGCGTGAGGCGCGGGGACAGCGATCGCGCAGGCGTGACGGGACCGTTGCGCGGGCCGACGCATCGCAACCCTCGGTCGTGGATTTCTCTCTTGGGTTGTGGAAACGGAGGGATGATCCATGGCGCGCATCGTGGGCACGAATGGCGTGAACCGGCTGGTCGGGACCGGGGAGGCGGACCGGATCTACGGACTCGGCGGGTATGACATCCTGGATGGGCGGGGCGGCGACGATGCGCTGTATGGCCGGGCCGATGCCGATGCGCTGTATGGCGCGGGCGGGCGGGACACGCTGGATGGCGGCGCGGGGGCGGATGCGCTGGCCGGCGGTGACGGCGACGACCTGTTGCGCGGGGGCGAGGGCACGGATGCGCTGACGGGCGGGTCCGGGAACGATGTGCTGCGCGGCCAGGCGGGGAATGACGCGCTCTATGGCGATGGCGGCGATGACCGGATGTATGGCGGGACGGAAGGCGATGCCATGGCTGGGGGCGATGGCAATGACCGGATGTTCGGGGAGGATGGCAGCGACATCCTGAATGGCGGGGATGGCGACGATGCGCTGTTCGGCGGTAACGGGCCGGACGCGATCGCGGGCGGCGCCGGGCGGGACCGGATCTATGGCGATGCGGGCGCGGATACGATGTCGGGCGGCGCGGATGCGGACCGCTTCTATTTCCGCGCGGGATCGGGTGCCGACACCATCCTGGATTTCCAGGATGGCGTGGACAGGCTGGTGCTGATCGGCGCCGGCGGCTTCGGCGCGGTCAGCATTGCCGAGAACGGGGATGGCGATGCGGTGCTGGCCTGGGGCGACGGGCAGAGCATCGTGCTGGAGGGTGTCGCGGCGGCGTCGATCACCGCCGCGGATATCGTCTTCGCCTGATCAGGCCGGGTCGTTGATGCCGAGGCGCCGCGCGGTGTCGAGGATGCTGTCCCAGGTGTCGCGCTGGAGCGGCACGCCATTGGCCAGGCGGTCGGCCTTGGTCGTGGCTTCCTTGTCGCCGGGGGCCAGCACGGGCTGGCCCTCCGTCGCGGGGTTGGTGGCGACGACCCAGTCCACATAGGCGCGGCCGGCTTCCTCGAATTCGGCCTGGGTGCCGAAGTGCTTGGGCGAGACGTAGAAGGAGAGCATGCCATTGGCGATGCGGCCGCGCGCCTCCACGGGGCCGGAGGTGCCGCCGCCGGTCAACGCGCCGGCCAGCATCTCGCACATGAAGGCGAGGCCGCTGCCCTTGTGCTCCCCGAAGGCGCGGATGGCGCCGCGGCCGTTGGCGGGGTTGCGGGGGCCGATGGTGTCGTAATGGCCGTAGAGGGTGTGGGGGTCGCCGGAGAGGCGGCCATCGGGCTCGATCAGCGCATCGGCGGGCAGGGCCTTGCCGCCGTTGGAGGCGACGAGGACCTTGCCCTCCGCGACCAGTGAGGTGGCGAAGTCGAGCACGAGGGGGCGGCCGGGCAGCGGGACGCCAATGCTGATGGGGGCGGTGGAGAAGCGGCGCTCCGTGCCGCCGAAGGGGGCGACGAGGACGGAGCCGGCGACGTTGACGAAGTGGACGGAGAGGAGGCCGGCCTCGATCGCCATTTCGGAATAGGCGCCGACGCGGCCGATATGGCCGGCGTTGCGCAAGCCGACGACGGCGATGCCGTGTTGCTGCGCGCGTTCGATGCCCATGCGCACGGCCTGGGGGGCGACGGTCTGGCCGAAGCCGAAGAGGCCGTCGAGCAGGAGGAAGCTGCCGCCATCGGTGACGGTGGCGACGTTCTGGCCCTTCAGGACGTAGCCGGCCTGGAGCCATTCGACATAGCGCGGCACGCGGGCGACGCCGTGGCTGTCATGGCCGGCGAGGTTGGCGTCAAGCAGATGGGTGGAGATGCGCGTCGCCTCCGCCTGGTCGCAGCCGGCGGCGGCGAAGATGCGGGTGACGAAATGCTCCACCTGCTGGGCGGGGATGTGGATGGTATCGGCCATGGGTGCCTGTTTCCTCGGGTTGGAGGAAACGTGCACGCGAGGCCTGGGGGCGTCCAGCCCCGGGTGGTCAGCGAGGGGCGGATCGCTGATGGGCGGCGACCTGTCCGGCGCCGTGCTCGCCGCGCCGCCTCAGCCGGGATGGAGCGGCGTCTGGCAGGCGCTCCGCCGGTAATGCGGCAGGCCACCATGATAGCTTCCCACCTGCACAGGCACGCCGAGGACATCCACGCGGAGCACATGCACACACCGCGCTTCCTTCCCTTCGTGGTAGATGCGCTGTTCCAGCGTCCATTGCCGCCCGTCAGGACTGCGCCAGCCGATCCAGATGCGGGATTCCGGACGCGCGCCGCGTGCCAGCCTGTGCTCGAAGACATGAAGGGCATCTTCCGGGCGGCCCTGGAAGCGGGCGACCGATGGCCTATTCTCCGCTGACAGGTTCACGTCGCTGAGCGGCACCTCCGACACCACGACGATTGTGGCGAGGTAGGCAGGGATCGACAGGTACACCCAGCCAGCAGACAGCACCGCGAGAACCGCAAGCACCTTCGCCATGCGGGGCAAACCCGTCGATGCGACCGGTCCTGAGGCTGCTATGCCCTCCTTCTACAGCACCTTCCCGGATTCGGGATCGATCAGGTGCATGTGGTTGAGGTCCGCCGCAAACTGCATGGGGCGGCCGGGTTCGGCCGGCGTCGTGGGGTCGATGCGGCAGCAGACCTCGGCGCCTTGCAGCCAGAGATGCACCAGGGTCTCCATGCCCATGGGCTCGATCACCTCGGGCGTCAGCTCGAAGACGGCGATGTTGTCGCGGTCGAGGTTCTTCACCTCCGTCAGATGCTCGGGGCGGATGCCGAACAGAACCTCCCGCCCCGCGGCGGTCTGGTAGCGGGCGGTGCGGGATTCCGGGACGGGGACGGTGATGCCGTTGGGGAGCGTCACGCGCAGCGCGCCCGATCCGTTCTCGACCCGGGCGGGGATGAAGTTCATCGCGGGGCTGCCGATGAAGCCGGCAACGAAGCGCGTCTTCGGGTGGTGGTAGAGTTCCTGCGGCGGGCCCACCTGTTCGATGATGCCGTGGTTCATGACGACGACGCGATCCGCCAGCGTCATCGCCTCCACCTGGTCATGGGTGACGTAGACGGTGGTGGTCTTGACGGTCTGGTGGACCTTCTTGATCTCGGTCCGCATCTGCACGCGCAGCTTGGCGTCGAGGTTCGAGAGCGGTTCGTCGAACAGGAAGACCTTCGGGTCCCGCACGATGGCGCGGCCCATGGCGACGCGCTGCCGCTGGCCGCCGGACAGCGCCTTCGGCTTGCGGTCGAGCAGCGGCGTGATGTCGAGAATGCGAGCCGCATTCTCCACGCGGCGCTTGATCTCCTCCTTCGGGAACTTCCGGAGCGTCAGGCCGAAGGCCATGTTCTCGTAGACCGACATATGCGGGTAGAGCGCGTAGTTCTGGAACACCATGGCGATGTCGCGGTCACGCGGCGGGATGTCGTTCACGACGGTGCCGCCGATGGCGATCTCGCCGCCCGTGATCTCCTCCAGCCCCGCGATCATGCGCAGCGTGGTGGACTTCCCGCAGCCGGAGGGGCCGACGAGCACGACGAATTCATGGTCGGCGATCTCCAGGTCGATGCCCTTCACCGCCTGCACGCCGCCTTCATAGGCCTTCACGACCTTGCGGATGGATACCTGAGCCATCGGATTGTCAGCCTTTCGTCGCGCCGGCGGTCAGGCCGGCGATGTAGTAATCCATGAGGAACGCATAGACGATGACGGGCGGCAGGGCGGCGAGCAGCGCGCCGGCCATGATCTGCCCCCAGGCGAAGGTGTCCGCGCGCACGAGCTGGGAGACGACGCCGATGGTCAGCGGCATCTCATCCGGCGTGGTCACGAAGGCGGTGGGATAGACGAAGGCCGCCCAGCTGACGGTGAAGGCGAAGATCGTCGCCGCGATGATGCCGGGCATGGCCACGGGGATGAAGATCTTCAGCAGCATCTGGGACCAGGACGCGCCATCGATCAGCGCGGCCTCGTCCAGCTCCTTCGGGATGGAGGCGAAGTAGCCGATCATGATCCAGGTGCAGAAGGGCACCGTCAGCGTGGGATAGACGACGACCAGGCCCCAGGAGGAGTTCAGCAGCCCGAGCCCACCCACGATCTGGTAGAGCGGGATGAAGAGCAGCGTCTCCGGGATCAGGTAGGTCAGGAAGACGCCGGTCGCCAGCGCCTGGCTGCCCCAGAAGCGCATGCGCGCGAGGGCGAAAGCGGCGAGCGTCGAGATCACCATGGTGATCAGCACCACCATCACCGTGATCTTGGCGCTGTTCCAGAAGAAGACCAGGAAGGTCGGGTTGCTCAGGATCGCCGTGTAGTTCTCCAGCGTCGGGTTGCGTACCAGCCAGGGATTGCCCTGGAGGTTGGCGACCTCCGCACTCGTCTTCAGGCTGGTGACGAACATGTAGACGGGCGGCGCCAGGAAGATGATGGCGGCGAAGATCAGGGAGATGTAGGCGGTCCAGAGCGCCCAGCGGCGTTCGGAGGAAAGGCTGCCCGCCTTGTGGTAGATGTCGGGCAGGTCGCGGGTGGCACCGGTCGTGCTCATCTCACGATTCCTCCTTGTTCCGCCGGGTCACGCCGCGCAGCACGAAGAAGGCGAAGATCGCCAGCAGCGGGAACATGAAGAGCGAGACGGCGGCGCCGCGCGGCACGTTGCCGGACAGGATGCCGACCTGGAAGGCGTAGGTCGCAAACACGTGGGTCAGGTCCCGCGGCCCGCCATTCGTGAGCACGCGGACGATGTCGTAATTGGCGAAGGTGACGATCAGGCTGAACAGCACCGTGATGCTGATGATGTTGCGCATCATCGGCAGGGTCACGTAGCGCAGGCGCTGGAAGCCGGTCGCGCCATCGATGGCCGCCGCTTCGTATAGCTGTTCCGGCACCGATTTCAGCGCGGCCAGATACATGATCATGAAGAAGGGCGCGCCGTACCAGACATTGACGATGATGACGGAGGTGCGCGCCCACCAGGGCTCGCCGAGCCAGGGGACCGAGGGCACGGCGAAGACGTTGAGCAGGTAGTTGATGGAGGAATAGCTGGGGTCGAACATCCACCACCAGCCGAGCGTGGAGAGCGCCGGCGGGATGACCCAGGGCACCAGCAGCATGCCGCGCCACTTCCGCTGCCCCTTGGCCGGGATGTCGTGCAGCATATGGGCCAGCCAGAACCCGATCAGCGCCTTCAGCAGCACGGCGGAGACGGCGAAGATGCAGCTCTGCGCGATCACCATCCAGAAGGTGTCGGTATCCAGCAGGATCGCGAACTGCTCCAGCCCGATGAACTCGGTCATGCGCCGGTTCAGGGTGGAGAGATACATCGCGTAGCCCGCGGGATAGACGACGAGTCCCCCGATGACCGCGATCAGCGGCAGCGTCATCAGGAAGGCGATCGTCGAACGCCGTCGGGTGAAGCGCTGGAGGGAGGTGACCCCCTCCGTGCGCCCTGCCGTCATGGTCGCGCCGCTGGCCGACATGCGGATGGTCTCCTGTCCCGCGGTGGATATGCGAAGGGCGGGAAGCCTTCCGGCCCCCGCCCTTGCCCTGCCGGCGTCAGCCGCGCGCGAAGTTGCGCAGCTCGCGCTCCGCCCAGGTCAGTGCCTGGTCGATGGTCTCGCCCCCCTGCGCGACGCGGGCGACGAGCTTGGTGTTGATCGCCTGGTTGTAGGCCTGCACGGCGATCTCCGCCGGGGCGGGCGCGAAGGCGATGGACTGCTGGGCCTGGTGGTGCGGCTTCAGCGGGTAGTTGTAGACCACGCCGGTGGGCGGGCCTTCCGTGCGCCAGATGTCGAAGTTCGACATGCTGCCGAAGGGCGGGATGTCGTAGCCGCTGCTGGTCGTGGTCTGCCGGTCCGCGCTGGTGCGGTCGGACAGGAATTCCAGCAGGCCCTTGGCCGCCGTCTTGTTCCGGCTGAAGGACCAGATGCCCCAGAAATAGGGCAGATACGGCGTGAAGCGGCCCGCCGGGCCCGCCGGCATCGGGAAGGTCCAGCACTTCTCCGCCACCGCCGGCGCATCGCGCTTCGCCACCGCCCAGGTGGAGGGCGGGTTGAAGATCAGCGCGGAGCGGCCGGAGATCAGCGCGCGGTTGTTGCTGGCATCGTCCCAGGCCCAGACATCGTTCGGCAGGAAGCGCGCCAGGCGCACGAGGTATTCCAGGCCCGCGCGCACGCCGGGGTCGCGGCGCACCGTGACCTGGCCGTTCTCGTCGATGAACTTGGCGTTGTGGCTGCGGAAGAAGGCGCCGACCCAGTCCACCGCATCGGTGAAGCTGCCCATGGGCAGGCCGAAATGGAAGCCGGCGGCGGCGCATTTCTCGGCCGCCGTCAGGAAGGTGGCCCAGTTCCACTGGTCCACGCCCGGGCCGGCGCGGTCCTCGGCCGGATACATGGCGCGGACATCGAGGCCCGCGTGTTCCTGCAGCAGGTCGAAGCGGGCCAGCGACGGCTTGTGCTGGGAGCCGGAGACGGCGGGGATGGCGCGCCAGGCGCCTTCGCGCTTGGCGAGATACTCGGCCGTCGGGTTGATCGGGCCGTATTTGCCGATCAGGCGGCCGACGATGTCGTCCACCGGCTCCAGCAGGCGGGCATGGGCCGATGGCTCCCAGGTCGGGAAGCTCAGGATGTCGTGCCCGCTGCGGGCCTGCGCCTGGGCGGCGATGGTCAGCAGGTTCTGGTTGCCGACGGAGGTGATGAAGTCCACCTGCACGTCGACGCGGTTGTTGCGCCCCCATTCCGCGCAGAGCTCGCGCATGATGCCGTTGCCGGCGGGGACCCAGTGGTCCCAGAAGCCGCAACGCAAGGTGGTGGTCGCCTGGGCGTGCACCGCGGGGGCGGTGAGTGCCGTGCCGCCGGCGATCGCGACCGCGCCTGCACCGGCGCGCAGCATGTCGCGCCGGGTCATCCCCTGAGCCATCCGTTCCTCCTGCCCTGATGCGGCCGTTATCCCGGCCTGCCTGGTTGCGACGTGAAGGTTACGCATCGTGCGGCGCGGGCCGCAAGCCCGCTTGGCGGGGCCTCACCGCAGGATGTTCGGGGCGGGGCGGAACGCGGGATGCGCGCTACCGTTGAGTGCCTTCCCGGCACCAGGCGCGGCCCGCAGGCCCGCCGGCCGACGAGACCACGAAGGACAGGACGGGAGAGAGCCGCATGGACCGCACGATCACAGCCATGTTCGACACGCGCGCGGAGGCCGAGCAGGCGGCGCACGCTTTGCGCCAGATGGGCGCGCAGGATGTGCGCATCCGCGCCACAGAAGGCACCGCCGCGCCGGGTGCGCGACCGGAGGAGGATCGCGGCATCCTCGCCGCCATCGCCGATCTCTTCGTGCCGGATGACGACCGCAACACCTATGGCGAGGGGCTGCGCCGCGGGCATGTGCTGGTCTCCGCCGAGGTGCCGGAGGCGCAGCTCGATTCTGCCATGGACGTGATGGAGGCCGCGGGCGCCTTCGACCTCGACACGCGGGCGGAGGAATGGCGCGGCTCGGGCTGGGTCAGCACCACGCCGCGGGGCGCCGCCGGCACGAGCCTGACGGGCACGACGCCGCTCAGCGGCGGGCTTGCGGAGAAGGCGGATGAAGAGGGCGAGGATCGCGACGATCCGCGCCAGCGCGGGGCCAATCTGGGCAGCGCGGATGCCGGGATGGCGGCGGGCATGGGCCGCACCACCGGCACGCTGACCAGCGCGGGCGCGATGGGGCGTGTCGATGGGGATGGCGGCACGGCCCTGCCGCCCGGCCGCGCCCGCGTGCGCAGCTACGCCACCCGCAGGCCCGGCGTGACGGCGGGCGAGGTGGAGACGGACAGCGCGGCGAACGACCCGACGCGCGCGGCCGGCCGCGGCGCGGCGTAGCGCCTCCGGCCGCGGAGCGGCGTAGGGCTAGAGGGCGAAGGCGACGCTGCCGGTAGCTTCCACCTCATAGCCGCCGAGGCGCGCGGCGCGCTCCCGGAAGGCCACGCCGCGCGCGAACTCCATCAGGCGCTGCAGGGGCGGGTCGAACCAGTCCCGCGGGCGCGCCACCAGGTCGAAGCGCTCCCGCACCAGCGGCACGAAATGCAGGCCGCGGAGCAGGGCCTCCGCGCGGATGCCGAAGCCGGCGGCCGCGCGACCTTCCGCCACCGCGGCGGCGACCTCGTCCTCGGTCGCCGACGGCGCAGGCAGGAACCGCAGCGCATCGAGGCGCAACCCCGCCTCGCTCAACAGATGCACCAGCAGCAGGTGGCTGCCGGCGCGGGCCTGGCGGCCGGCGACGGTGATGCCGGGCCGCGCCAGGTCGGCGACGGTGGCGAGGCCCTGCGGATTGCCGGCGGGCAGGATCAGGCCCTGTTCGCGCCAAGCCCAGACCAGGCCGACGACGGAATCGCCCGGGACCTCGGCCCGCGTCGCCGTCTCATTGAAGCCGCCGGTGTCGGGATCGGGGACATGGACGGCGGCGGCACAGGCCTGGTGGGCAGCCAGCGCCATCAGCCCATCGAGGCTGCCGCCCGCGCGCAAGGCCAGGCCGCAGCCGGATTGGCGCACCGCCCAGTCCAGCAGCGGGTCATGGCTGCCGGCCAGGATGGGGGGCGGCGTGATGCGATGGTCCGGCGCCTCCGCCTGGCGGCCGAGCCAGAGGCTGAGGGCGGTGCGGGGGAAGAGCCATTTGCCGCCGATCTGGGCCGCCGGCACGCGGCGCTGGCGCGCCAGGTCGTAAAGGGCGCGTTCCGACAGGCGAAGCCAGCCAGCGGCTTCCTTCAGCGTCATGATCTCGGAAGGCGTCGGACGGGCAGGCATCGGCAGATTCCGGCAGATTCAGGCAGATGATGATGCGATAGGGTAGCGTCCTGCGATGGACGCCGCCAGATGCCGGCCTTACCTGGGGCGGGCATGCAGGACCTCGGCACCGCCTTCTCGCTCGCCCTCGGGCTGATCCTGTCGGGGGATGACGGGCTGGCGCGGATTGTCGGCCTGTCGCTGCGGGTATCGCTGACGGCGGTGGCGATCGCGGCGCTGGTGGGGCTGCCGCTGGGCGCGCTGCTGGCGGTGGCGCGCTTTCCGGGGCGGCAGGCGCTGGTGGTGGCGCTGAACGCGCTGATGGGGCTGCCGCCGGTGGTGGCGGGGCTGCTGATCTACCTGGCGCTGTCGCGCAGCGGTCCCTTCGGCGCGCTCGGGCTGCTGTTCACGCCGACGGCGATGGTGATCGCGCAGGCGCTGCTGATCGCGCCGATCCTGGCGGCGCTGAGCCGGCAGGTGCTGGAGGCCATGTGGGACGAATATGCGGAGCAGCTGCGGAGCTTCGGCGCGGGGGTGTGGCGCGCGGTGCCGACGCTGCTCTGGGACGGGCGCTTCATGCTGCTGACGGTGCTGCTGGCGGGCTTCGGGCGGGCGAGCGCGGAAGTCGGCGCGGTGATGGTCGTCGGCGGGAACATCGAGGGCTTCACGCGGGTGATGACCACGGCCATCGCGCTCGAGACCTCGAAGGGTGACCTGCCGCTGGCCCTGGCGCTGGGCGTGGTGCTGATGGCGATCGTGCTGGGCGTGAACGCGCTCGCGCAGGGGCTGCGCGAGCTGGCGGCGAGGCGCGGCGCATGATGGTGCCGGGTGTGCTGCCGCTGCGGGCGGAGGGGCTGGGCTTCTCGGCCGGCGGCGTCGAGATCATCCGCGGCATCGACCTCACGCTGCGCGCGGGCGGGCCCACGATGGTGATCGGGCCGAATGGCGCGGGCAAATCCGTGCTGCTGCGGCTGCTGCACGGGCTGCTGCGGCCGACCGCCGGGCGGGTCGCCTGGGCGCTGCCGGAGGAGGTGGCGCGGAAGCGCCAGGCGATGGTGTTCCAGCGGCCGGTGATGCTGCGGCGGTCGGTGCTGGCCAATGCCGAGTATCCGCTGAAGCTCGCGGGGCTGGATCCTGCCCGCGCCGTGGCTGCGCTGGAGCGCGTCGGGCTTTCGGCCCTGGCGGGAAGGCCGGCGCGGAAGCTCTCGGGGGGCGAGCAGCAGCGCCTCGCGCTGGCGCGGGCCTGGGCGATGGGGCCGGAGGTGCTGTTCCTCGATGAGCCGACGGCGAGCCTCGATCCCGCGGCGACGCGGCAGGTGGAGGCGATCGTCTGCGCCATCGCGGCGCAGGGGACGAAGGTGGTGATGACGACGCATGACCTCGGCCAGGCCAGGCGCCTGGCGGAGGAGGTGGTGCTGGTGGTGGCGGGCCGCGTGAACACCGCGGGCCGCGCGCCGGATTTCTTCGAGAGGCCGCCGAGCGGGGAGGCCGCGGCCTTCCTGCGCGGCGACCTGCTGTGGTGAGACAAGGGAGAAGACCAATGATCCGCCGGTTGTTCCTGGGCCTCGGCCTGGCTGTCGCGCTGGCGCTGCCCCTCGCGGCGCAGACGAATTCGATCACGGTGTCCTCCACGACATCGACCGAGCAGTCTGGGCTGTTCGGGCACATCCTGCCGATCTTCACGCAGTCCACCGGCATCGCGGTGCGCGTGGTGGCGCTGGGTACCGGGCAGGCGCTGGATGTGGGGCGGCGGGGCGATGCCGACGTGGTCTTCGTGCATGACCGGGAAGCGGAGGAGCGCTTCGTGGCGGAGGGCTTCGGCGGGCCGCGGCGCGCGGTGATGTTCAACGACTTCGTCATCGTCGGCCCGGCCAGCGACCCGGCCCGCATCAACGGGCTGCGCGACAGCGTGGAGGCGCTGAAGCGCATCGCCGCCGCGCGGGCGCCCTTCATCAGCCGGGGCGACCGCAGCGGCACGCATGCGGCGGAGTTGCGGCTGTGGCAGCAGGCGGGCATCGACGTCGCGGCGGGGCGCGGCGCCTGGTACCGGGAAGTCGGCCAGGGCATGGGCCCGGCGCTGAACACGGCCGCGGCGCAGAACGCCTACATCCTGGCCGATCGCGGCACCTGGCTGGCCTTCCGCAACCGGCAGGATCTGCGGATCGTGACGGAGGGCGATGAGCGCCTGTTCAACCAGTACGGTGTCATGCTGGTCAGCCCGCAGCGCCACCCGCATGTGAAGACGGAGGCCGGGCAGCGCTTCATCGACTGGCTGGTCTCGCCCGCGGGGCAGGAGGCGATCGCGGGCTACAAGATCAACGGGGAGCAACTGTTCTTCCCGAACGCCAACCAGCCGGGGGCGTGATGCGCGCGCTGGCACTGGCGGCGGTGCTGCTGATGGGTGGAGCGGCACAGGCGCAGGAGGTGCGGCTGCACGCGGCCGGGTCGCTGCGCGCGGCGCTGACGGAGGTCGCGGCCGCCTTCCAGGCGGCGGGCGGAGGCACGGTGCGGGCCAGCTTCGGGCCATCCGGCCTGCTGCGCGAACGCATCGCGGGGGGCGAGGCGACGGATGTCTTCGCCGCCGCCAACATGACGCATCCGCTGGCGCTGGCGACTGCGCGGGGGCGGGACGTGGTGCTCTTCGCCCGCAACCGGCTCTGCGCGCTGGTCGGGCGCGATGTCGCGGTGGAAAGCGACACGCTGCTGGAGCGGATGCTGGACCCTGGCGTGAAGCTCGGCACCTCCACGCCGCGCGCCGATCCGGCGGGGGATTATGCCTTCGCATCCTTCGTGCGGGCGGAGGCGATCCGGCCCGGCGCGCGGGCGGCGCTGGAGGCGAAGGCGCTGACCCTGACGGGGGGCGCGAACAGCGCGCAGCCTCCCGCGGGCATCGACGGCTATGCCTGGCATGTGGCGGAGGGCCGGGCCGACATCTTCCTGACCTACTGCACCAACGCCGCCGTCGCGGTGCGCCAGGTGCCGGGCGGGCGGGTGGTGGCGCTGCCGGAGGCGCTGTCCGTCGCTGCGGATTACGGGCTGGTCGTGCTAGGGGAGACGCCGGGCGCCTCTCGGCTCGGGCTGTTCATCCTCTCCCCCGCGGGGCAGGCGGTGCTGGCCCGGCATGGGTTCGAGGCGCCGACCCAGCCGCGGGAGCCGCTTCCCTGATGATCAACCGCCGTCCCCTGCTCGCCACGCCCTTCCTCCTCGCCGCGGGTCCGGCGATGGCCTCGCGGGAGGTGGCGGATGCGACGGGGCGGCGGGTGGCGCTGCCGGGGCGCGTGGCGCGCGTGTTCCCCGCGGGGCCGCCGGCGGCGATCCTGGTCTACACGGTAGCGCCGGACCTGCTGGCGGGCTGGCCGGCGAGGCCTCCCCGCCCGCATGAGGCGGTGTTCCTGGACCCCGCGGCGGCGGCGCTGCCGGAAGTGGGCCGGCTGACGGGGCGGGACAACACCGCGAACCTGGAAGCGGTGCTGGCGGCGCGGCCGGATCTGGTACTGGACTATGGATCGGTCGCGCCGGTCTTCGTGCAGTTGGCGGAGCGCGTGCAGGCGCAGACCGGCATCCCGACGCTGCTGCTGGACGCGTCGCTGGCGAAGATCCCCGAGACCTATGAGACGCTGGGCGCGATGCTCGACCGACGGCCGGAGGCGGCGCGGCGCGCGGCGGAGGCGTCCCGCATCCTGGCAGAGGCGCGGGAGGCCGCCGCCCTGCTGGCGCAGCGGGGGCGGCCTCGGGTGTTCTATGCGCGCGGGCCTCGGGGGACCGAGACGGCGCTCCACGGGTCCATCAATGCCGAGATCATCGAGTATGCGGGCGCCGAGAATGTGGCGGTCGGCCCGCCCGGGGCGCGCGGCCTGGCGCAGGTCAGCGTGGAGCAGGTGCTGGCCTGGGACCCGGACTACGTCATGTCGTTGGACCCGGCCTTCATCGCCATGGCGCGGCAGGACCCGCTATGGCGCAGCCTGCGCGCGGTGCGGCAGGGGCGGCTGGTGCAGGTGCCGAACACGCCCTTCGGCTGGGTGGATTTCCCGCCGGCGGTGAACCGGCTGCTCGGCTTGGTCTGGCTGCCGATCCTGTTCGGCCTGGCGCCGCCGGATGGGCTGGAGGATCGCGTCGCGGCCTTCCATCGGCTGTTCTACCACCGGGACCCGGACCGGGCGCTGCTGAAGGGGCTGCTGGCGCCGGCGATGGGGCGGGGATGAGAGGCGAATTCGGGCTGGCGGGAGACCCCCACCCCGACCCTCCCCCGCAAGCGCGGGGGAGGGAGTCCGGGCGCGCCGCTGCCCCCTCCCCCGCGCTTGCGCTACGGCATTCACACAACTCGGCTTGCGCAAGGTTGTTTGTGCTGATTCGCTGCTGTTA
>NZ_JAAIKB010000022.1 GCF_011040385.1 Falsiroseomonas algicola
GCAGATCGGCATCCCCTCCGCCACCGCGCCAGCCAGCTTATGACAGGCCGACGCCGATGAACGAGACTTACAAGGGCCAGCGCGAGGTCATCACTCAGAGGCAGGCCAGCATCCGCTTCCGACTGGCGCCGGAGATCCCGGCTTGGCAGCGCGTGACCTACAACCCGCTCGGGCTCCAGGTGGTCGAATACTCCTGGACCGATGAGGGGAGCATGCGCTGATGCCGCGCTCCCGCGTCGCCACGCTTGCCGCGATCCTCTGCGCCGCCGCCGCACCGGCCCTGGCGCTGGAGGAGCCGGCGCCTTGCTCCGCCAACGTCGGGGCCGACCCGCGCGTCCGCTGCGCCAACGTGACCACGGACAAGGTGGTGCTGCTGCGCGCCGAGCGCGGCGCGGCCCTGCTCATCGAATTGCCGGACGGCGAGCGCGTCGTCGGGGTGCCGGTCAGCGACGAAATGCTGATGCGCGGGAGCCGTGCCGGCTCGGTTCGCGTCGTGGCCGAGGGTCCCGGGCCAGCCGAGGACCGACCGACGGTGGACGGGAATCTCTCGGTCGCGGTGCGCGGCAGCACGGTCGTCCTGAAGCCGCATGCGGACCTGATGCCCCAGCCCTTCTTCGTGCTCACCGAGCGCGATGGCGGCCGCCCGACCCGCTACCGCTTCCAGCTGGAGACGGTCGGCACCGGTGCCGGCTTCTACAGCGTCAGGCTGCGCAACGTCGCCGCCGAGGAAGGCGACCGCCGGGCACGGTGGGAGACAATGGCGGCGGCGCGCCAGGAGCGCGCCGCGCGCGAGCGCCTCGCGCAGGCCAGCTCGGCACCGTGCAGCGCCGCAGCCGGGGTGCATCATCGCTTCGCCGGCCGCGGCGACGCCGCTTTGGCGCCGCAGGAGGTCTGCGACGACGGCCGGCAAACACATCTCCGCTTCGCGCCAGGCCAGCGCATCCCAGCCGTCGAGGCGTCACTGCCGGATGGCCGCGACGGCGCGGTGGGCGTGACGCCTGGGTCGGGGGGCTGGGTCACGGTCCATGCCCGAGCGCCGCGGCTCACGCTGCGCGATGCCGGCCGGGCGCTCTGCATCCTGAACCTCGGCCTCGGGATGCCCGGGCGCGACGACCGGACCGGCACCGTCACGCCAAGCGTCGTGCGTGAGGCCGTCCAGCCGCCGGAACGCCGATCATGAGCGGATCAGCGGCCCCGCCGCCCGCCCCAGTCGGGGGCGCACGGGCGCCCCTTTCGGCTGGAAGCAAGCTTGGGCTGGTCGCCGGCGTCGCCGGCCTGCTCGTGGTGCTCTACTGGATGGGCGGCAGCGACGCGCCTCGTGCCCAGCCCGAGGACATCGGCGGCTCGGCCGGGCCGGCCGGGGCGCTGCGCAGCGTGGTCCTCCCGCCACCGGACCCGCCGTCCCTCCCTGTGATGCCCGCGTCGATGCAGGCGTCCCTACCCGCACCGCAGCAACCGCCCCGCCCCTACCCGTCGCGTGCAGCCGCGCAGCCCGCCCGCGCCGCGCCGATCATGGCCTGGGAAGCGGCACGGGACGTCGCGGACGGGCGCAGCACCGCGGGCGGCGCGGATCCCCAGCGCGCGGACGTCGCCGAGGACGCGCTTGCCACCCGACTTCAGGCCACCCGAACGCCGCCAACGCGCGCCCGTCGCCTTCGCGATCCGGACCTCACCATCACCATGGGGGCGGTCGTGCCCTGCACGCGGAACACGCCGGTGAACACGCAGCTTCCGGGCTTCGTCGCCTGCACGGTGCCTGTCGACGTCTACGGGACCTCCGGTCGCGTCGTCCTGCTCGGCGCCGGGACGCGCATGGTCGGCCAGATCCAGCGGTCCCTCGAGCACGGCACCAACCGCGCCTTCGTGCTTTGGACCCGGGCGGAGACGCCGGACCACGTCATCGTCGAGCTGGCGAGCCCGGGCACCGATGCCCTCGGCCAGAACGGCATCGCGGTCGACGTGCATACGAATTTCTGGGCGCGCTTCGGCGGCGCGGTGATGCTGTCCTTCATCGATGCCGGACTCCAGGCCGCGGCGATCGCGGCCTCGAACGCTGTCGCCGGGGGCGACGGCAGCGGGCCGCGCCTGAACTTCTTCCAGCTCCAGGCCGGCGGCCGCGGTGCGGCCGCGCGGGTGCTCGACGCCACGGTGAACATTCCGCCCTGGGGCACCGCGCCGCAGGGCGAGGCCGAGGCGGTCTTCGTGGCCCGCGACCTCGACTTCAGTGACGTCTACCGCCTGCGGGCCACGGGCCAATGACGAGCTCTGCCCTCCCCCTGCTGGCACACGCCGCGGCCCCGCTGGCGCCCTTCTTTGAGGACCCGGAGACGGAGGACGTAGCGGTGAACATGCCGGGCGAAGCCTGGGTCCGCCGACGCGGCGCCTGGGAGCGTCATGCCCTTCCCGAACTCGATTTCCCAACGCTCGAAGGCGTTGCGATCCTCTCGGCGGCGCTGCGCGGTCAGGACGTCGGCTGGTTCGCGCCACTGCTGGCGACGGAGGCCCCTGGCCCGGGCGGCGCTCTGCTGCGGCTCCAGGCCTGCCTGCCGCCTGCCGTGCCCAGCGGCACCGTCAGCCTGACCTGGCGGCGACCGGGCGACGGCGCCGCGCCGCTGGAAGACATCTCCAAGCGCTACCGGACGGAGGGCTGGAACCTCTGGGATCGTCGGCACGACAGGCGGGCCGCCGCGTCGGGCCGGGTGCTTGCCGCCTTCGATGAAGGCGACGCGGCCGGCTTCCTCGCCGAGGCGATGCGGGCGCGGCTGAACGTCTGGATGTGCGCCGCCACCGGCGGCGGCAAGACGACGTTGTTTAAGTCCCTCCTGCGCGAGGTTCCGGAAGGCGAGCGGATCGTCACTGTTGAGGACGCCGCCGAGTTGGTCGTGCCGCAGCCCAACAACGTCCGCCTGCTCTACAGCCACGGCGGCGCGGGCTCGGCGACAGCCGAGGACCTGATGGTCGCGGCGCTCCGGATGCGCCCCGACCGGATCCCCCTGCAGGAAGTCCGGACCGGCGAAGCGGCCTGGGTCTACCTCAACGGCATCATGACCGGGCATCCCGGCAGCCCAACCACGATCCACGGTCGCAACCCGGCGGAGGCGTTCCGCCGGATGTTCGCGCTCTGCAAGGGTACGCCCGGCGGCGGCGCCATGGATGATGCGCGCCTCGCCCGGATGATCGCCGACGCAGTGGACGTGATCATCCCACTGCGAACCGAAGCAGGCGCATTCCGCATCGGCGAGGTCTGGTTCAAGGACGACGCGGCCCGCCGCGGCGACACCGCCGCCGACCTCCTGGCGCAGGACTGACCGCCATGAAGGGGCTCCTCCTCGCCGGCACGTCCGCCCTCGCCCTCGCCGCAGCCGGATGGACCGCGATCGCCAGCGCCACCACGCTCGTCCTGGCTGGCCTCTGGGAGCACCCGCACTTCGCCGCCGGCCTGGGCTGGACCTGGGCCTGGTGGTCCTATGCGCTGGACGACCATCTCCGGCAGGCGCTCGGCAGCAGGCTTTGGAGTGGCGCCGCAGCCGGCCTTCTCGCCCCCGCGATCCTAGCGCGGGCCGGATGGCTTGGCCGGACGCGGCTGCGCCAAGCGTTTGGCCTGGCGCGGAAGCCGCGCCGCGGCGCGACCGCGAACCATGGCGCGGCGCGCTGGATGGACATGGCGGAGGCCCGCGAGCGCTTCCCGGGGCCGGACGCCGACGTCGGCGGCGTCGTGGTGGGCGAGGCCGCGCGGCTCGACCTCGGCGAGGCACCGGGGGCGGCAGCCCTGCTGGTGGATCCCTGCCGGGAGGGGCCAACGCACTCGATCGTCCTCGCCGGCTCCGGCGCGTTCAAGACGACGTCTCTCGTCGCCACGCTGCTGACTTGGCGGAAGTCGCGCGTCGTGATGGACCCGTCGGCCGAGCTTGGGCCGATGCTGGAAGGTGCCCTATCCGACAGGGGGCAGCAGGTCGTGCAGCTGCGGGTCGGGGACGGGTCCGGCTTCAACGTGCTGGCGGCGATCGACACGGCCGAGCCGCTGGCCGAGATGAAGGTCCGCGCGGTCGCGCAGCGGGTCGTGGGGCCCCTCCCCTCTCGCGCCGACGACAACGCACAGCGCTGGAAGGCGGCGGGTCGGGACATCGTCACCGCGCTGCTGGCCCACATGATGTGGGACGACACCGTGCCGCCGGAGGAGAAGACACTCCGACGCCTGCGCCGCGGCGTCGCCCTGCCGGAGCCCGAGTTGCGCGACGTGCTCGCCGGCATCCACGCCACTAGCAACAGCCCGATGGCCCGCGACGTGGCCGGCACACTGATGAACCTGGTGCCGGAAACCTTCTCCGGCGCCTACTTCAACGCAACCGGCGACACAGCCTGGCTGTCGGCCGACGCCTACGCCGAGATGGTGAGCGGCGACGCCTTCGACGCGCGTGACCTGGCCCGCGGCGACCTCTCGGTCTTCCTCCAGGTGCCGCTCGACGCGCTGAAGGAAACGCCGGCGGTGGCGCGCGTCGTGGTCGGCTCGCTGCTCGACGCGGTGATGGCCGCCGACGGCGTGGTCGACGGGCGCGTGCTCTTCGCGATCGACGAGGCAGTGCTGCTCGGGCCGCTCGCCGCGCTCCAGGTCGCACGCGACCAGGGCCGGAAGTACCGGATCACGCTGCAACTCTTCTACCAGTCCGAGGGGCAGGTGGAGGAGGTTTGGGGCCGGCCAGGCCGGGAATCCTGGTTCGACGGCGTGTCCTGGCGCGCCTACGGCGGCGTGCAGTCGCTCGCCACGGCGAAGGATCTCTCGGCCGCGCTCGGCACCTTCGGTGCGGTCGCCGTCAGCAGAGGCTCCAACAGCGGCACAAGCGCGCGCGGTCTCGAGCTCGGCTCACGCTCGCGCGGGTCGAACCTCAACGAGCACGAAATCGGCCGGGAACTGGCGAAGCCCTTCGAGGTGCTGCAGGAGATCGCGCGCGACGAACGCATCGTCCTCGTCCCCGCCGGGCGGCCCCTGCGCTGCGCTGCGGCAGTCTACTTCCGCCGTCCCGCGCTGCGTGCGCTCGTTGCCGAGAACCGCTTCGCGCCGGCCGTCGCAGGGGGCGCGCCATGAACGACGCGACGGATCTGCTGTCCCGTAAGCTGGATGCGCTGCTCACCGGCCAGGCGGAGGCCGCGAGCCGGCTGGACGGGATCGAGGACGCGCTGCGCAGCGTGGTCGCCACCGTCGCAGGTATCGTCCCGATCCTTGGCACGCACCGCGAGATGCTGCAGCGCATCCTTGAGGCCGCCGCCGGGGAGGACGCGGGCGGCTCGGAACTAGCCGAGGCACTGCGCCAGGTCGAAGTCGCTCTGACCGCCATGACGGATGCCCAGGCGCGCACCACGCAGGCGCTTTCCGACCTGCCGGAGGCAGTCGAGGAGGCGGCGGCGCGGGGTGCCCGTCAGGCCATGTCGCGGGAACCCGCGCGGTGAACCCCTGTGAGCCCTTTCCGTGCTGACTTACCGCACCTTCGTCGCAGGGGCGCCCTCTGCCGCCAATGCCTACGCTCTCCACCTGCTTGAGCGGACCGTGGACGAGACCGAGCAGCGCATGGCCGCCTACTACGCCCGCGCCGGCAGCCCGGATGAGGCCCTCGCCGAAGGGCTCGGCTCGATCCCGATCGCACGGGAAGACATCGATCCGGTCTCCGCCAGAGTCCTGGGGATAACTCCTGGCGAGACGCTCTCAAAGGAACGTATAGAGAACATTCTGGGAGGGCGCTCGGCGACCGGCGAGGAGATGGAGGGTCATCAACGCGGCATCCGCCGCTACGAGGCCGAGGATGGCGGTGCCGAGCGGCACCGGATCGCCGGCGTCGACCTCTGCTTCTCCGCACCGAAGTCGGTCAGCGTGGCCTGGGCTTTCGCCGAAAATGACGCCGAGCGGAACAGCATTCTCCAGGCGCACCGCGATGCCCGAGATGAGGCGCTGGCCTATATCGAGCGGGAGATCGGCGTGGCCCGCGACGGTGAGCGCGGCAAGCTCGCCTGGATCACCGTGGACCACTTCACTGCGCGGCCGACGGTAGAGGTGACGCGGCCGGACCCGGCGACCGGCGTCGTCGCCACGGAGCTCTACACCCTGCCCCGCGCTGGCGACCCGCAACTGCACTCGCACTGCGTCGTGCCGAACCTGCTGGTGACCACGTCGGGGCGCGTCCTGTCCGTCAACCGGGACCTCATGCGGGACCGGATCCACGAGTTCGGCGCCGTTTACCAAGCGATGCTTGCGCGTCGGCTGCGGGCCATCGGCGTCGAGGTCGAGTTGGACAACCGCACCCTCGCCGCCCGCCTTCCCTGCATTCCCGAGGCGGTCTGCGAGGAGTTCAGCCAGCGCACGCGCGACGCGCAGTCGGCGGCGCGCGAGCACGCTGCTCGCGGCGGACGGGACTGGGATGCCATGCCGGAGGAGGCGCGTGTCGCCTTCCTAAAGGGCGGCGCGAAGGCAAGCCGGCAGGGCAAGGGCGATGACCTGGCCGACGCGGACGCGTGGCGTGCCCAGGCCGAGACGCTCGGTTGGTCGCACCGGTCCGCCGTCCGGGCGGGACCGCCCTCCCCTGCCCTGCCGGATGCCGAACGCGTCGCCGCGGCGCGCGAGGTGGCCGGCGAGCTCCTCGGCCGTGACCTGGAAAAGCGGGCCGTACTGGTCTCTGGCGACGTCCGAGCCGCGGCGGCACGAGGACTGATCTCTACCGGGGCCGCCTCGGCCGACGACGTGCTGGCAGTGACGCGGGCAATGGCGCGCGACGGCGTCCAGCAGGACGGCCGGAGGACGTCGCTCATCTGGCGAGGAGGCGGGCCGGAGGATGGGCGCGCCCGCGTCACCACGGCGCTGCACCGCGACCAGGAGGAGGAGCTGGTGCGCCTCGCGCGCGCCGCTGGCGCCGATCGCCGAGGCGCGCTGTCGTCGGGGAAGCTGGCCGAGGTGGCACAGCGCCGCGGCATCGCCCTTTCCGATGAGCAGGAGGCCGCGGCTCGCGCTCTTGGCGAGGGCGGGAGGCTCGCCGTCGCCGTCGGTGCAGCCGGTGTAGGGAAGACGACCCTCCTGCGGCCTTTGGTGGATGCCTGGACGTCGGAAGGGCGCGAGGTCTGGGGCGCGGCGCTCGCCTGGCGGCAGGCCGGCGCGCTGGAGGAAGCGGGTATCGGGCGCGGGCGCCTCCGCGCGCTGCAGCCCCTTCTCGACGGGCTCGCGAATGGCTCGGTTACCCCGGGCCGCAACGCAGTGGTGGTGGTGGACGAACTCGGCCAGGTCGGCACACGGCAGCTGCTCGACCTGCTGCGCTTCCAGGCGCGGCACGGCTTCAAGGTTGTCGCGGTCGGCGACGAGCGCCAGTGCCAGAGCATCGAGGCCGGGCCCGTGATTGATCTGCTGCGCGAGGGGCTCGGGCCGAAGGCGGTCCCGGAAGTGCTGACGACCGTCCGGCAGCGCGGCGAGCGGGAGCGCGAGATCGCCGGCCTCTTTCGCGGCACTGGCGACGAGAGCGCTGAGGCGCACGCGGCGAACGTAACCCGGGCGCTCGGCATGAAGCGCGAGGACGGCACGGCGGAGCTGGTGCCGGGTGGCTACCGGGAGGTTGTCGAGCGCACGGCCGACCTCGTCCTTACCCGCCGCGACGCGGGCGGTCCTGGCTACACGGTGACCGTCTCGGCGCCGACCAATGCCGATGCGCTGGCGATCGGGCGGGCCATCCGCTCGCGCCGGCAGGCCCGTGGCGAAGTCGGCCCCGACCGGTTGGCGGTGCGCGCGACCGACGGCGCCGGCAACGCCTACACGCTGCAACTGGCGGCGGGCGACCGGGTACGGCTCTTTGCCCGGACGCGCGGTGTCTTCGCCGGTCCTGGCGGGCGCGGGAAGTCGGCGGCGATTGGAGACAACGGCTCGGTGTTGGAGGTGGCGGAGGTCCGGCCCGCGCACGGGCTCATGCTGCGAACCGCCGCCGGGAAGGAAGGCTTCGTCGCCTGGGAGAAGCTCCGCGACGAGGGCTCCGGCAGGGTGCGGCTCGCCTACGGCGACTGCCTCACCATCGACAGCAGCCAGGGCCTCACCTCGGACGAGCACGTCAACGCCCTGCCCAGCGGCTCGCGCGCCGTCACAGGCTTCAAGGCTTACGTGGCGGAGAGCCGGCACCGCGTGACGTCCTGGCTCGTCGGATCCGCCGGCGCGGAACTGCGCGACGCCGCGGAAAGACGGCCGATGAACGCACCGCCCCCGGCCGACACGGCAGCCGAGGCGTGGGAGAACGTCGCGCGGAACCTGGCCCGGCAGCCGGTGCGGGAGACCGCGCTCGGTCTGCTCCGGGCCACGGTCGCGGAGGCGAAGGAGGGGGCGCGGGCGTTCCAGGGCGCTCTGCGCGGGACCGAGGCCCGCGAGGCGGCCGGTGCGCCGGCGACGACCCTCCGCCGCGCTCTGGAGCGAGCGCAGGCAAACCGGGCGCTGCCGCGGCTCGCTGCGGCGATGGGCGGGGCCGCCCGCGGCCTCGTCGCCGTCGCGGCCCGCATCGAGACGGTTGCGCGCCGGAGCATAGAGGCCGCTGCCCCCTCCTCGGCCGCTTCGCCTCGGCCGGCCTTCCGGCGCGTGAAGATCTCGGAGGCAGAGGCCCAGGCGCAGCTCATGGAGGCGATGCGCCGCGCAGGTCTCCGCCCGAGCTGCCCGCCGGCAATGGACGGCCAGCGGCACTACGTGCCGGTCGACGGCAACCAAGGGCGACGCATGTCGGGCGCCTACATGGCTTTCTACGACGAGGGCGTCCCGAACGCCCTGCTCTGGAACTACAAGACGGGCGCCAAAGCGAAGTGGATCGCCTCCGGCGAGATGGTCGCGTTGGGCGCGGAGGATGCGGCTCGCCTCGCTGCGGCGGCCGAGGCGCGCCGCGCAGGCCAAGCCGCGGAACGGGCAAGACGGGAAGAGGCCGGCGCCGCAGTCGCGGCCTGGCTGCTCGAGGGCTGCCGACCGGCAGACCCGTCGCACCCCTATCTGGCGCGGAAGGCGGTCGCCTCGCACGGCCTGGTCCAAGACCTGAGCGGCCGGCTCGTCGTGCCGCTCCGGGACGGCGAAGGACGTCTGTGGAACCTGCAGACGATAGGCGCGCGTGGCGAGAAGCTGCTCCTCCCCGGCGCTCGGAAGGTCGGGACCTTCTTCACCATTGGCCAGGACGCTGGGCCGCAGCGTCCGCTCTGGATTGCCGAGGGCTTCGCCACCGCAGCGACAGTGCACGCCGCCACGGGCCTTCAGGCCGTCGTGGCGCTGGACGCGTCAAACCTCACAGCGGTCGCCACGGCGGTCAGGGCGCGCGATCCGGCGCGACCGCTGCTCATCGCGGCCGACAACGACCATCACCTTCCCCGCCGGGCGGACCCGCTGCCCAACGTCGGCATCGAGCGCGCACGGGCCGCCGCTGCCGCCGTCGGCGGGCGCTTAGCGGTACCCGACTTCGCGCCGGCCGACCGCGGCACCGATTGGAACGACTTCGCCTCCCGGCGCGGCTTGGCAGCGGCGCGCGATGCGCTGCGCGCGGCGCTGCAGCGGGACAAGGACGGTCAGGCCGAAGCGCCTCGGTCGTCGGAGGCGCCGTCCGTGCCGGCGCGCATGCGGGAACGGGCCGGCGCACGGCAAGGCCCGAGGATGGGAGCCTGAAGATGGCCGAGGAACGCGAAGTGAAACAGGCGCGGACGAAGGTCCGCGAGCGCGAGGGCGCCTACTGGGGCCGCGTAGCGGAGGCGGGCAAGGCTGCCCGCCAGGGGCGCGGTGAGGTAGAAACCGAACGCGCCTCCGCCGGCAAGGGCGGCGACGAAGGCGAGGAGCGCAAGCGAGCGGCGCGGCAGCGCCAGGCGCTCTCCGGCTGATGGCGCCGGATGATGGCCCGGCAGTGCGGCCCGGCGGCATGCGAGAACCCGCGCCGGAAGGCGCGGGCACCCCGCTGAGGGGTGACTTGGTCTGTAAAAACCCATTCCCGCAGCGTGCCCCCGACAAAGTCCAGACGGTCCCCCGACAGAAGCCCGACGAACCCTCGACGGATCGGAGGCGTAAGAGGCGCCATGAGATGGACGCCGATGCCGGGCTGAACGATGTCCTCGCGGCCGCCCGTCGGCAGTCCGGGGCACGGGGCGGCGGCGGCCACAGTCCCCTCTACGAGTGGCTATGGGCGCGCTTCGACGCTCTATCGGTGGAGTTGAGCCCACCTCGGCGGCCAAATTGGCGGTCGGTGGCCGATGCCATGGCAGCCCTGGCCCAGGCTGGCGACACGTCCGTTCTCGACGGTTGGGGCGAAGTGCCGGGGGCCGAGACGGTGCGGCAGACCTGGTGGCGCGTCCGGAAGGACAAGGCAGCCACGAGCCGGCGTATGCCTGACGCCAAAGGGTCAGGCGGCGACGTCGCTTCCGTCTCGCGCGCAGTGCCTCCCGCAGCGGGTCCAAGCCCGCTCCCGCCAGATCCCAGCCCGATGCCCGGGCCGCGTTCAACGCATCGGTTCGGCACCGGTATCCGTCCGAAAACGTGGACACCCCCCCAGCGACGATCTTGAGGAGTGAAGCCAATGGGCAAGCCATCGATGCCTGAGACGCCCGTCACCGCAGACGTCGCGGAGATCCTTTCAGCCCCTGAGAAGGCAAGTGTTCGATCGCTGTTTCGGAGAGGCCGAGAAAGCGCGGATGAGGTTGAGGTCCGGGTCGGCCTGCCTCCGATGCGAACGTTGGCGGCGACGGACGGACCCACGGCTCGCTCACGGGTAGCGGATCTGGGCGGTAACCCGCCCGTGTGGCTGCTGATCGGCCCGAACTACAGCGGCAAGACTACCTTCGCGCGCTGGGCAGCCGAACGGATGCTCGCGGCGAAGCGCTCGGCCCTCCTTGCGGCTCTCGATCCGCTGAACCGCACGCTCACCGACTTCTTCGAAGGTGTCGAACAGCCTGCTTCAGCGGACCCCAGCCTAACACCCGGATGGTTGCGCGCCCTCGTCGAACACCTGATGCGCGAGCGCCTCCCGGCGATAGCCGATATGGGCGGCGGGGACACCTCGCTCGCCCGTCTGATCGCCGATCTCCCGGCGCTGGCCCAAACCATGGAGGAAGCCGGAATTGCGCCGGTTGCTTCCTACTTCCTTGGGCCACGAGTGGACGACCTCAGTTCGCTAGCGACCTTCGAAGCGTCTGGCTTTCGGCCGCGTTCAACGGTCCTGATCCTGAACACGGCCCGAGTAGACGCCGGCCTCGACCCAGGCGAGGCTTTTGCTGCCATTCAGCGCCATTCCGTCTTCCGCGCTGCCGTCTCGCGTGGGGCCATCATGGTTGAGATGCCGCGTCTCGATCCGCCAGAACTGGCGCTGGAAGTCGAGCGCAAGCGGCTCGGGTTTGGGGCCGCCCGGGATGGTGAGGGCGGGCTTGGGCCGCTCGACCGTGCAGGCGTACGCGCCTGGATGGATCGCATGGAGCGCGCATTCGCACCCGTTGATTCCTGGCTGCCGTGAGCGGCCAGGACATCACCTCGACAGTGCCGGGGGAGCTCGAGCAGGCAGTGGCTGTCGCGCGGTCCGAACTGGCCGAGGCCATTGACACAGGGGGCCTTCGCCGCGACCCGCTGCGCTTCGTACTGGCTGCCCTATCGTCCAGCCTCGTCGTATTCCCGGCTGCCGTTCGTCGCGTCGAGGCGGCTTCGGAGACGGTACGCCAACCACTGTCGCCCAAGGTGGAGGCCGAGCTCCTCCGGCGGGTCGAGGAAGCTGCCCGCCGGGGAGCCGCCACCGCTGGGCCGGTGATAGCGCGGCGGACGGCGATCCTCGCCGGTGCGGCGCTCCTTGGTGCTGCGATGCTGGGCGGGGTCGCAGGCTGGTGGGCCGGCCGCACCAGCCTGCCTGGTGAGGTCGCCATCGCCGAGCATCAAATCCGGACATCATTGGCGGCTGCCGCAGCCTGGGTGCCGATCCTCCAGGCAAACCCTGACCCTCGGCCCGCGCTTGCCCGCAGCCAAGCCTTCCGCGACGAGCGGACCGGCTGGCGGGCAGGAACAATCACCCTCTACCTCGAACCGGGTAGTCCGGTTCCTACGCAACCCAGGCCGTGAACAGGGAGGGGAGGCCGGTGCGGCGTTTCATCCGCGCATCTCTTCTACCGGCGTATATGCTGGCTGCACCCGTGGCGCGCCTGAGTCTATGGCTTATGGGAAGTGCTACGACCGTAGCTGCCCTTGGCGCCTTCGCACATGCCACCGAAGGAACAGGCGGAGCGTGGGGGCAGGGCACCATGTTTGCGCTTGCTGCCGCTGCCTGCTTCTGGCTGAGATCGGTCATCCCGCACCGCCCTTGACGGCCAAGCCGGTTAGACATGTCTAATTTGAACTTTCTGCCCCTTGTCGCTGCGTCGCTGTAGACACGGCGGTGCACAGAAAGGTATGGCCCTTTGGGGATTGGGGGAATTAGGGAATGCCGCAGGCCGCCGCGCGCCAGCGCGCCGTTGAGGTGAAAGGTGCGCAGTGCCGCATCTTGCTGATTAGCAGCCCTAAGGGCGGATCGGGAAAGTCCGTACTCAGCCGGCATATCCTCGTGAGCGCTGCTCAGGCAGGCATTAAGGCCATTGGGCTCGACTTCGACCGGCAGCAGACATTTTCGAAGTGGGCGGCGCGGCGCGCGCGCACGCGCGAGGCATTCCCAGACTTCGCCGAGACGGTCGTAGAGCCGGTGTCGCTGACCCACTGGCGCGGAGCGCTCCGCCGGACCGAGGGCTACAGCCTTGCCATTCTTGACACACCGCCGAGCGTGGAGGACCACCTGCCGGCGATCGACGGTCTCGGCGAAGCTGCCGACCTGATTCTAGTTCCGGCAGTGTGCACGCAGGATGACGTTGAATCAGTCGCTCCCTGGGTGAAGGCGCTCGCCGCAAAGGGTTTCGCCACATCAGTTGTCCTTAACCGCGCCAACCGCCGCACAACGAGCTACGCGCGAATGCGGGGCGTCCTGGTGAAGGCCGGTTCCGTTTGCCCGACGGAACTGCCACAGCTGGAAGATATCCACGTGCCGTCCACGAAGGGGCTCACGCTGCTCGACTACTCCAAGTCGCGCGGGATCGAACCCTTCGAGGAGATCTGGGCCTACGTTCGCCGGGAGATCGGGCTGTGAGTGCTGCGTCAGGTAAGCGCTCGAAGGCAGCGCTGAAGGCCTTCCTCGCGGCAGAGGAGGATCCCCTTGGCGAGGGCGTGGCCGCAGATCCCCGTGCCAAGGAGCTCCGCTCGCTCAGCATCGAGGACCCCGCCGCGCTCCAGGCGATCCGCGAGGTCTTCGCCGGTACGAGCCTTCCGGAGGACCAGGAGAAGGTCCGGCGCATCCTCCGCGCCCGGAGCGAGATCCAGAAGGAGTGGGGCGACGCTCGCGATTCGTTCCTGGCCATCGGCCGTGCACTGCTCGCGCTCGAAGGCGATCTGACGAAGGCGGAGTTCGCGCGCCTGCGCCACGGTACAGAGCGCCTGTTTCCCTTCTCCGACGCGACGGCAACCCAGCTCCGGCAGATAGCCCGGGCAGTCGATGGCGGCCGCATACCGGTCGAGGCGTGCCCGGGGAGCTACGGCACCGCCTACCAGATCACGCTGCTCTCCGAACCCCAGCTCCGTGTTGCCCGGGAGAGGGGACTGATCCGCTCAGACGTGACGCGGCGCGAAATCATGCAGCTGCGCCGGGAGGTGCCGGCCGATGGGCTCGAGCCGTTGCCGCCTGGGCGCCTCGATCGAGCTCGGCTGCGGGAGGAGCGCGCCAGGCTTGGTGAGAGGCGGGCCCGTCTGGTCGAGGAGCTGGCGGTGGTGGAGCGCCGGATAGCTCAGATTGACGATCTTATGTCGCCGGTTATCGACGGCGAGGCCGAGGCGATTGCGTAGGGAGGTTTAGGAAAGGGGAGGGCAGGGGACCCGCTTCGCCCTGAACGCCCCTGGACTCTGGCGGGAGGGACCACTGCGGGGTAAGCGTCCGCCGACGACTGCGGCATCGCTGGCTTGGCGCGGTTTAGACGGCGTCGGCCTGTAGGTTCCAGGGTGCGAGTTCGCCGATGCGGTTGATGGGGTGGTCGGCGATGCGGTCGAGCAGCACGCGGAGATAGGCCTGCGGATCCCAGCCATTCAGCTCCGCGGTGCCGACCAGGGTGTAGATGATGGCGGCGCGTCGGCCGCCCTCGAGCGACCCGGCGAACAGGTAGTTCTTCCGTCCCAGTGCCAGGGGTCGCATGCGCCGCTCGGCGGCGTTGTTGTGCAGGCAGGCGCGGCCGTCGCGGAGCACCGTCGTCAGCGCGCCCCACTGCGCCAGGGCGTAGCGGATCGCCTTGGCCAGGTCCGACTTGCCGGAGATCCGCCGCAGCGTCGCCTCCAGCCAGGCGTGCAGGTCGGCCATGATCGGCGCCGAGCGGGCCTGGCGGGCGGCTAGGCGCGCCTCCGGCGGCTGGCCGTGGATCTCCGCCTCGATGGCGAACAGCGGCTGCATGCGCTCGATCGCCTCGCGCGCGATCGGGCTGCCGTTGGCCAGCAGTTCGTCGTGGAAGTAGCGCCGCGCATGCGTCCAGCAGGCCGCCTCGATCACGCGGCCGCTCTCGTAGAGGGCGTTGAACCCCGAGTAGGCGTCGGCCTGCAAGATGCCCTGGAAGTCGCGCAGGCGCCGCTGCGGGTGCTCGCCCTTCCGGTCCGGCGTGAACTCGTAGAACACCGCGGGCGGGTCGGTCCCGCCGAATGGTCGATCATCGCGGAGATAGGCCCAGACCCGCGCCGCCTGCGTCCTGCCGCGCCCAGGGGAGAGCATCGGCATCGGCGTGTCGTCGGCATGCACCCGCGGCCCGGCCAGGGCGTGGCGGCCGATGTAGGCGGCCATCGGCTCGGTCAGCGCGGCAGACCTGCCAACCCAGCCCGCGAGCAGGCCACGCGGCAGGTCCAGACCGTCGCGGGCATAGATCTCCGACTGCCGGTAGAGCGGGATGTGGTCGCAGTACTTCGAGACCAGCACATGGGCGAGCAGCCCCGGGCCCGGCCTGCCGCGCTCGATCGGCAACGACGGCATCGGCGCCTGCGTCATCGCCTCGCAGGTCCGGCAGGAGAACGCGGGGCGGACGTGGCGCACGACCTCGAACCGGCCGGGGCGATACTCCAGGATCTCGGTGATGTCCTCGCCAACCTTGCGGAGCATGCCGCCGCAGGCGCGGCAGGCGCAGTCCTCGGCAGGCAGGTGCTCGACATCGCGCCGCGGCAGGCTGTCCGGCAGCGGCTTGCGGCCGCGGCGTCGCGCCTTCTCCTCAGGCGCCGGGGCGCTGGCGGTCTCGTCCTCCGTGTCGTTGGCACCGCCCGCAGCAGCGATGTCGGCCAGCACCTCGTCGAGCCGCAGTTCCAGCTGCTCGACCTCGCCCGCCAGGCGCTCCGACGATCGGCCGAACCGCTCGTGCCGTAGCCGCGCGATCTGCATCCGCAGCCGCTCCGCCTCCAGCGTCTTGGCCTGCAGGCCGAGTTCCGCGATGCGGCGGGCCGTGCGCTCCTCGGCCAACTCCCCGCGCAGCGCCGCGATCATCGCCGCCAGCGCGGCGGGGTCTTCGGGCAGTGCGCTGTCGGCGTGCGGCGTCACGTCGGAATCGTCTCAGACGCCGCCGCGTCGGCGCAAGGGCCTACACTGCGATCTCGGGTCTCCAGCTCGGCATCGGCGTGCGCCAGTCCAGCCCCTCCAGCAGCATCGCCAGCTGCGCCGTCGTCAGCGTCACCACGCCCTCGCGCGCGATCGTAGGCCAGATGAACCGGCCCTTCTCCAGCCGCTTCGCCAGCAGCACCAGGCCCTGGCCGTCCCACCACAGCGCCTTCAGCAGGTCGCCCCGCTTGCCGCGGAACAGGAACAGGTGGCCGGAGAACGGATCCGCCTGAAGCACCGTCTGCACCTGCGCCGCCAGCCCGTCGAAGCCCTTGCGCATGTCCGTTGCGCCGAGCGCGAGGTGAACGCGCATCCCAGCATGCAGCGCCAGCATCAGCCGTCCAGCGCCGCCGCCAGCCGACCCAGCACCTCCGGCGCGATCGCTTCACACACACGCAGCACACGGCCGTTCCGCAGCACCAGTTCGATCGTCGCGCCGGACCGCGCAGGTCGTTCAGGACGTGACGAGGCGGGAGCCTTCGGCTGCGGCGGCGGATCCTCGACGACGCGAACCGGCACCAGAGTGGGCGGGACCTCCGGCTCCGTCCGGACCAGGCCCGGCATCGTTCCTTCGCGAGCCTGTCGCCGCCACTCGAAGAGAAGGCTCCGGCTCACGCCACGGCGGTCGGCGACGCCCGCCACCGACGACCCCGGACGCATCGCCTCCTCGACCAACGCCAGCTTCTGCTCCGTCGTCCAGCGGCGCCGCCGCTGCACCACGCTGATCACCTCACCCCGCTGACCGTCCGGCAACGCCCATACCCCTGCGCGTAAGGGCGGCAACGGACTTCCGCACCACCCAGCAGCCGCGCAGGTCAGCCGACCAGCACCACACGCCGCAAGGCAGTCGAGGGAAGACGCTTACACTGCGGGACTTGCTAGGGCCCCTGAAGATTGGGAGGGCGCTGGACTATGCCGGGTAACGCTCGCCTGGACTTTTCCGGGGCCTTCCTTCCGGGCCTGGACTCTGGCGGGCTCAGCCGCTGGCGGCGCGCCGTGGCCCACGACCGTTGAGGGCCACAACCCGAGGCGTGCTTGGTGCCACCGGCGGGCGAGACGGGCGTAGTGTGATGCCGCGCTCGTGCACACCGACATCGGCGTCGGGGTAGACGGCGGTCGCCAAGTTAAGCGTGTCCTTGAACTGGTCCTTGAAGTGGTCGAGCCGCTTCACGCCGCGGCCGAACTGCTGATGCAATGCGCGCCAGCCGATCGGCGTGGGCTCCGTCAGCGCGTGCAGCCGGTAGGCAAGCCAGCAGTAGACGTCGAGCGCCATGCTGTTGTTGGCAATCTGGCGGACTGCGGATTCTTCGATCGGTACAGGGTGCTTCTTCAGCTGCTGAAAGAACATTTCCGACAGCGTCGCCGTCTCGATGAAGAGGCTTCCCTGAGCGCTATCGTCTTCGACAAACATCGAGGTGTCCAAGATGTTTTGGTTTACGAGGCCGGTGCGGTTGCCCTGCTTGATGGTGAAGGTCATCCTGCAGCGGCTCAATCGCTCTGCTTGATCGCGCACATCCTTCATGGACTTGCCGCCGATTGGGATCCCGAGGCGGCGAAGCCAAGCGTGCAGGCTCTTCCCGAGCTCGATCTCGCGGCTGTTCGTGCGGAGCGCCTCGGACTGGAGGTAAAGCAGGATGAGGCGAGCGCGACTGCCGTAGGGGACGCCTACGCTAACCGGCTCGCCGCCCGGTACGGCGCGGAGCCCGGGCTGAACGATGAGCGTGACGCGTTCTGTGGTGACCTGCCACGGAGCGTCGTCTGGAAGACGTTTGTGGGGAAGGGCGGCCTGGGACCACCCTGAGTAAAGAAAGCCGATTTCCACGTCTTCGCTGGCGAGGTAGGCGGCTGCCGCTTCTACCACCCGGCGATCGAAATCAGATCGAAGCGCTGCCTCACGGCCCGCTTCCTTCAATAGCCTGTGGACTTCACCCATGGCGGTTACCCATCGGAATGGCCGCCAATGTGCCAAGACAGCCAAGATTCGTCATGCTGGACTCTGCCGGGCCTTGCCAGAATTATTTGTAGAGACTCTTGTAGAGGGCGGATAGAGTCCAGGGGATAATCACCTAAGCCATTCTCTTATAAGGAAAAACCTGCCACCGGCACTTCCTGATAAAGTCCAGTTTTCTCCCGACAAAGATCAGGTTCGCTACGGCAGTAGACCTGGGGAATTCGGCTACCAGCGACACCAGAGCGGCGAACGACTCGCATGAGTTTCCCGCAAGAGTCCAGTCGCTTGCCGCGGTCGCTGGGCTGGGTTCAGAGGGACCCATATCGATCGCTCAACCAGCTTGACGCACGTATGCGGGGGATGCGTCGGCCGCTTGGACCGGAAAGCATGCTAATCACACCACGCGTCTCCTCCGGCCCGATGCTGACGTGGATGGGCCGGTCCGGCCCATAGAAGTAGAGCCTGTCGAAAGGGAGCTTGGCGACGATCCAGGCGGCGACAACCCCTGAACAAACCCCCGGGACCCTGAAGTCGGCCGCTTGGCCCAGCCTCCGGCAGATTGGCTGCCCATCGGCCCGAATTTCGTGCCCAGCATGCTGGTCAAGGGAGGGGGCGATTCGATTCGGCACGTGCCGAGTAAGTTCCCGCGAGGCGAAGCCATAGGTTATCTCGATCGGCCCAAACTTGTTGACAACCGGATCAAGCACCTCGCCGGCCAGCTGCTGAAGCGCGGCCACGGTGCTGGGCTGCTCTGGGAGGTTCGGTACCCGCACTCGGCGCCAAGTCTCGCCGGCTTCGATCAGGTCGCGGAATCGCACGTGCCGCCCGCACTGCCGGTCGAGATCGCCGGCCGTCAGCACCGCTTCCCCGCGGCCCCGCTCCGGCCCGCCACGATGCCTGCCTCGACGAGGCGGCGCGTGAGTAGGCGCAGGCCGGGGCCGAGCCCAGGCTGCGCGAACACGCCGCGGGCCCGGAGGCCGTCGTCGAACCGCTCCTGCCGTTCCCGCCCGCCCATGTCGGTCGGCATCAGGCTTGCTTTACCGAGCAGGACCCGCCGTCCGTCCGCAGTGTCCACCGGGACCTCCGACACGCGTCGCCGGCGGAGGTCGACCACGGTGCGGCGCGCGAGCGTGGGCAGCGCCCGCTCCTCGAAGCCGTCGAATGCGAGGTAGCTCACGCGATTCCCGGAGCCGTGAACCTTCACGAGGTCGGCGTCTGCCGGAAGCGGCTCCAGCCGCTCCGCGCAGCCGAGGAGGATCCGCAGCGGCACGGGCTGCGCCTCCGAGAGAGCCACGTGGAACGTGTAGTCGCCGTCGCTGTGGTCGAGGATCCCGTCGCCCCTCGCTGCGCCGGCGGTGGCCGCCGCTGCCGTCAGCGCCTGGTCGCCCACGGCGAGCAGTGCCGCCTCCGCCCGCTCGAGCGCGGCCTTGTGGCTCCCGAAAAAGGCGCGGATGTCGCGCTGGACGGCAAGGGGGAGCGACCCCACCGAAGCCCTCCGCTCGAAGAGGTTGAGCGCGAGGTAGACGAGCATGTCCTCGGAGCGGCGCTCCGCCGCACGCGCCAGCTCAAACTGTTTCTCCGGATGCGGGAGGGCGGCAAAGGCCCGGCGAGGCGAACCGAGGCCGTAAGCGTCCTCCCTCGACTGCCATGCGGCACGTGATGCTGGTCGGCTGACCTACGCGGCTGGTGGGCGGCGCGGATGTCGGTTGTCGCCCTTACGCGTAGGGGTATGGGCGTTGCCGGACGGTCAGCGTGGCCAGGTGATCAGCGTGGTGCAGCGGCGACGCCGCTGGACGACGGAGCAGAAGCTGGCGCTGGTTGAGGAGGCGATGCGCCCCGGCTCTTCGGTGGCGGGCGTCGCCGACCGCCGTGGCGTGAGCCGGAGCCTTCTCTTCGAGTGGCGGCGACAGGCTCGCGAAGGAACGATGCCGGGCCTGGTCCGGACGGAGCCGGAGGTCCCGCCCACTCTGGTGCCGGTTCGCGTCGTCGAGGATCCGCCGCCGCAGCCGAAGGCTCCCGCCTCGTCACGTCCTGAACGACCTGCGCGGTCCGGCGCGACGATCGAACTGGTGCTGCGGAACGGGCGCGTGCTGCGCGTCTCGGAAGCGATCGCGCCGGAGGTGCTGGGACGGCTGGCGGCGGCGCTGGACGGCTGATGCTGGCGCTGCATGCTGGGATGCGCGTACACCTCGCGCTTGGCGCGACGGACATGCGCAAGGGCTTCGACGGGCTGGCCGCGCAGGTGCAGACGGTGCTGAGGGCCGATCCTTTCTCCGGCCATCTGTTCCTGTTCCGCGGCAGGCGCGGCGATCTCCTGAAGGCGCTGTGGTGGGATGGCCAGGGCCTGGTGCTGCTGGCCAAGCGGCTCGAGAAGGGTCGGTTCATCTGGCCGACGATCGCGCGCGAGGGCGTGGTGACGCTGACGACGGCGCAGTTGGCGATGCTGCTGGAGGGGCTGGACTGGCGCACGCCGACGCCGAGCTGGAAGCCCGAGATCGCGGTGTAGCCTCTTGCGCCGACGCGGCGGCGTCTGTGACGATTCCGGCGTGACGCCGCACGCCGACAGCGCATTGCCCGAGGATCCCGCCGCGCTGGTGGCGATGATCGCGGCGCTGCGCGGAGAGCTAACCGAGGAGCGCGCCGCGCGCCGTGCTGCGGAACTCGGCCTGCAGGCCAAGACGCTGGAGGCGGAGCGGCTGCGGGTGCAGATCGCGCGCCTCCGGCACGAGCGGTTCGGGCGATCGTCGGAGCGGCTGACGGGCGAGGTCGAACAGCTCGAACTGCGGCTCGACGAGGTGCTGGCCGGTATCGCCGCGTCGGGTGGCGCGGACGACACCGAGGACGAGGCGGCCAGCGCCAAGGCGCCGGAGGATAAGACGCGGCGCCGCGGCCGCAAGCCGCTGCCGGACAGCCTGCCGCGGCGGGATGTCGAGCACCTGCCCGCCGAAGGTTGCACCTGCCGCGCCTGCGGCGGCGCGCTGCGCAAGGTGGGCGAGGACATCACCGAGATCCTGGAGTATCGCCCCGGCCGGTTCGAGGTGGTGCGCCATATCCGGCCTGCGTTCTCCTGCCGGACCTGCGAGGCGATGACGCAGGCGCCGATGCCATCGCTGCCGATCGAGCGCGGCAGGCCGGGGGCCGGGCTGCTCGCCCATGTGTTGGTCTCGAAATACTGCGACCATCTCCCGCTCTACAGGCAGTCGGAGATCTACGCCCGCGATGGCCTGGATCTGCCAAGGGGGCTGCTCGCGGGCTGGGTCGGCAAGTCGGCGACGCTAGCCGAGCCCATGGCCGCGTACATCGGCCGCCACGCCCTGGCCGGGCCGCGGGTGCACGCGGACGACACGCCGATGCCGATGCTCTCGCCCGGCCGCGGCAGGACACAGGCGGCGCGGTTCTGGGCCTATCTCCGCGACGACCGACCATTCGGCGGGCGCGATCCGCCCGCGGTGTTCTACGAGTTCACGCCGGACCGGAAGGGCGAGCACCCGCAGCGGCGCCTGCACGACTTCGCGGGCATCCTGCAGGCCGACGCCTACGCTGGGTTCAACGCGCTCTACGAAAGCGGCCGCGTGGTCGAGGCGGCGTGCTGGACGCATGCGCGGCGCTACTTCCACGATGAACTGCTGGCCAATGGCAGCCTGATCGCGCGCGAGGCGATCGGGCGCATGCAGCCGCTGTTCGCCATCGAGTCTGAGATACACGGCCAGCCACCGGAGGCGCGCCTCGCCGCCCGCCTCGCCCGCTCGGCGCCGGTGATGGCCGACCTGCACGCCTGGCTCGAGGCAACGCTGCGCCGGATCTCCGGCAAGTCGGACCTGGCGAAGGCCATCCGCTACACGCTGGCGCAGTGGGGTGCGCTGACGACGGTGCTCCGCGACGGCCGCGCCTGCCTGCACAACAACGCCGCCGAGCGGCGGATGCGCCCGCTCGCGCTGGGCCGGAAGAACTACCTGTTCGCCGGGTCGATCGAGGGCGGCAGGCGCGCGGCGATCATCTACACCCTGGTCGGCACCGCGGAGCTGAATGGCTGGGATCCGCAGGCCTACCTGCGCGTGCTCCTGGACCGCATCGCCGATCACCCGATCAACCGCATCGGCGAACTCGCACCCTGGAACCTGCGGCCCGACACAGCCTGACCACCGTCAAGCCGCCGACGCCGTAGTCGGTATTGCACGCTTATCCCATCCCCAAGCTGACGGTGGCGCAGTGGGAGTCGCTGTCGATCGAGTTCGAGGGACGCCGCTACGGCTGCTGAGGGGCAAGGATCGGGCCGGACACCACCGCCACGCCCGAAGGTCAGCCCCCCAATTTCTTCTTGGGATGACCCAAAATCCGCTTGACCCATCCCAAAAACAGCGCGCATAAGGTTTGAGGCCGCCAGCTGCAACTGACGGCCTCGCACAACCCTAACAAGGAAGGATCGAAGACGTGTGGATCGTCTTTGACATGGCGGAACTTAGCCAAAAGAAGCCCGCAACACTACAGGATCTGTTCGGCGGCACGCCGCTACAGTTCATCGTCCCGACCACGCCGGGCGGAGTGCAAATCATACCAAATCAGCCTCCAGGGTTCGACTGGGTGGACGTCGTGGATCTCACCCTGCCGCAAGTGCGAGAGTTCGCGGAAGGGTGCCACGCGGAGACGGTCGCGGGGCTCAGGGTGTTCGCCGAGGAAGGGCCGATCATCAGGGCCAGCAAGCTCAACGCCGCTGGAATCGCCAACTACCGGCACTTCCAGGGCCGAGTGACCAAGAGGACGCGGACGATCACGAAAAACCGGCACGCCTTCCTCTTGGGCTGGGATGACTGGTCCACCGCGGAGAATCAGGCCGCCGGCTGTGGGCACTACGGGGTGACTGCGGCCACCCACAAGTCTCTCCGCGAGTTCTTCGGACTGGACTGACCTACCTCGGGGGCGTGCGACGCACGCCCCCACTGGCCTCTCGCCGCAGCGGCGCCGTTTTCAGGGCGTGTCCAGACGCCCTCCCCGCCACGCAACCCTCTGACCCGCAACGCTGCGCTCGCTGATGGCATATCGGCTGGCCCTTCGCGCTGGCTCGACGCCGCGTACGTCGGCGATCCGCCGCGACACCATGACGCCGTTGGCGCGGACGACCCTCGGCGAATTCGCACCCTGGAACCTACAGCCCGACACAGCCTGATCGACGCCGTAGCCGCCAGTGCACGCTTACCCGAGGCCCGCGCTGAGCTCGTCCGCACGCCCGAACTCGTCCGCTTCCGGCAGGCGCCCGAGCTCCAGAGCCGCCGACCAGAAGGCGTCCAAGAGGTCCTGGTGCCGCGCGTAGGCCGAGGACCGGCCAGCCCTCGCCGAGGCCGGCGGCAGGGGCATCTCGAAGCGGTCATTGGCCGCCAGTGTGGCGCGGCGCTGCCGGCGCGCGAGGAACGACTGCTCCTCTTCGTCGGAGCGGAAGACGAAGACGAGCCCCGGCCCGACCGTCACGGGTTCGCGTCCGAGCACCTCGGCCACGTAGGCGCGCAGCTCTGTCTGGCCGAAGTACTTTTGGAAGGTGCCGCGCGTTGTGAGGAGGCCGTCGGCGTGGTCGCTGCCGCTACCCTTCCTGACTGTCATAACGGCGACTGACAACACACACTTGGCGAGCCCGAAGGCAGCGCGAAGGGTCGCGTTCCGCTCCTCAAGGTCATCGATGACGTTTAGGACAAAGCCGAGGTTGACCACCTCGGATGGCTCGCGAGGGGCGTCCGGCGCGAAGTGGGGATCCCATCCGACCGCGCGAAGGCCCGCCGCTGCGAGTGCCCGGACGTCGTCACCGCGGCCGCAGCCGTAGTCCAAAACGGTCGGCGCTCCGTCCAGGAAGCCCCAGCGCGCGAGCGCCTGCATCGGGGCTGACAAACCACTGCGCGAGATCGCAGTTCGATGTCTCTCGACGGCCACCGAGCCGGACAAGGCCGCTGCGGTTGGCGGCCGGTCAATACCTCGCTGCACCAGGCGCACTTCATGGCCGTCGACGGACAACCCGAGCGCAGCGAGGGCGCGGCTTCAGTAGTCCCGCTGTCCAATGAGGTGTGACGGCTGAGCGAAGGCGCCATAGTCTTCGAGTGCCGCAGTGAGGCGAGCAAACCGGACGCGCTCGGGATGGCTCGCCGGAAGCAGCAGCTCCTTACGATGCAGGATGGGCGGGTTCTCACGCGTGGAGAAGTCGATCTCCCTCGCGCTCTTCGAAGGAAGATCGACGAACCACGAGGTTCGCAGCGTTGGGAACGGCTCCTCGAAGAAATTGGGATAGTCGAGAAGCGCAACTTCCGGCCTCTGGAGATTGAAGCGCACCACGGTAAAGCCGGTAGAGGCGGGACCCGCAAACGCCACTGCCCCCGCCACCAGCTCTCGGACCGTCTGCGCCTGCAACGCGAGCAGCGAAACGTGAAGGTACACGCTTTGCCCCACCCGCTTGCCTCCTTCGACGAGGCGCATCGTTGCCGCATGCCGACCATCGCTCGGAGCGACCCGATCAATGGCCTGATCCGGCGGCAGCAGCCTCAAGACGAACCCTCCATCAGCGACCTGACCCCGGTCCACCTATGGCCTCACCAGAGAGTGCTGGTGAAAACTGGCTCTTTGAGGCTGCGCCGGGCAAGCGCCGGCGTCCGCAGCCCCATCGTGGCCTAGCATGGCGGATAGTGGACCACAAACCGGCTTCGGGTGCATGCAAGGGTCTCAGCTTGCAGCATTCTTCTGTTGCGTTTGATTCGTTCGCCGCGTAAGCCGAATTGGGGAGGGCTGGGGGCGATTCGATGGGCTCATTTCCTGCATCTGCGCCAAGGACACGCTCCGCCTGCGCGGAAGAGGCCGTTGCCGCCCTCCGTCAAGCCGGTGCTGGGCAGCCTAGCCGTACGGTTCGGGTGATAACGGATTTGGTCGACGCGTCGCCGGTGACCCTGCCTAGAGCCGCCGTGACGGCGCTCATGACTGCCCTCGGTCACCTCAGCCGCGGCGACGACGTGGCCGTACTGCCTCTCCGTCAGGACCTGTCGTCGCAAGAGGCCGCCGCCTTCCTGATGGTGTCTCGCCCGTTTCTGGTCCGCCTCCTCGACGAGGGGCGCATTCCCCACCGGAAGGTCGGGCGCAAGCGACGCGTCCTGCTGGAGGATCTCCGCGCCTACCAGCGACAGACCCAGGTAGGGCTCCGCGCGGCAGCCCCTTCCGGCAGCCGCGGTCACCGTCGACGCGCGGCTGCAGGGGCATGAAAGCGCTTCACTCCCGCGATCACGCGTCGAGCCTCTCGAGAGCTGGGGAGGGGGAGGGCGCGCCCGGAGTATGGACGTCGACCTGCCCGGCATCGGACGCGCACGGTCTCGCGCCTCCCCGACCGATCTACCTGGACCATCACGCGACAACACCGATGGACCCGCGGGTCATCACTGTTGTTCGCAGGGTCATGGAGGAATGCTTCGGCAATCCGAACAGCGTGGATCATGTCTTTGGCGACCGTGCCGCCGCGCTCCTCTCAGAGGCGCGCGAGCATGTCGGCGCGCTGGTGGGAGCAGAACCGGAGCATGTCCGCTTCACCTCGGGTGCAACCGAGGCCATCCGGATCGCTCTCGGCATCGCGGAGGAGGCGGTCCAAGGCCGACCGCTACGAGTTGCCGCGACGCGCGTGGAGCATAAGGCGGTCCTCGATGCTTTGGCATACTGGGAACGCCGCGGGCGGGCGCAGGTCGTATGGATCAATGTGGACGAGCGAGCCCGCGTGGAACTCTCGGCCATCGCGGCGGCGGTTGCCGAGGGAGCAGATTTGCTGTGCCTCATGGCAGCGAACAATGAGGTGGGCACGATTTACCCCATCGAGGACGCGGCTGCGATCGCCCGCCGTGCGGGCGCGGCAATACTCGTAGACGCTACCCAGGCGGCTTCTGCCGGGTCGCTCCGCGCAGCGGACTGGGGCATCGACTACCTCGCGCTAAGCGCACACAAGCTTTACGGTCCGAAGGGCGCCGGTGCGCTTGTGGGTCCTCTCGCGTGTTCCGAAGCTGCTGAGCTCGCCGCCGGGCACAGCGGTACGCCCAATTCGCCCGCGCTGGCCGGCTTCGGCGAAGCCAGTCGGCTTTCGCTCTTGGAGAGGGACCGCGACCAGGTAAGGCTGTGTGAGCTTCGCGATCGGCTTGAAGCCGCGCTCCTCTCGTCTGTGCCTAGGCTCGTTGTCAACGGGGACCGGGCGAACCGCTTAGCGGGCAATCTCCACATCAGTGCGCCGGGGGTACCGAACGGCGCAGTCGTCGCCCGTGTGCGGCGCGACGTCGCCGTCTCTACAGGCTCGGCCTGCTCATCGGGCTCTGACGCGCCATCGCATGTGCTCCGAGCCATGCGGCTGCCCGCGGACATTCAAGACAGCGCCCTGCGCGTCTCCGTGGGCAAATTTACCACCACGGACGAGGTCGACAGGGCTGCGGCGCTCTTGGCGGCAGCGATCGCCGACGTGAGGACAGCGATGGGCATGCGAACGTGACGGTCTCTCTAGTTTCGGAAACGGGGATATCCGGGAGCTTCAAGTTCTCTGGGCATGAGACGTTTGCTTGCCGGTATGCGTGGCTCCCGAAAGCGTACCGGGCGCTTCGAAAGGATCAGTGGGTCTTCGCCAACGAAGAAAGCGCCATGGTCGAGCTTGGCCTGGGCAAGAACATGGTTCGTTCACTCCGTTTTTGGGTGGAGGCTATGGGAGTGGCGGAGCCGGCACCGGATGGTCAGGGCCTCATCCCGACCCGCTTCGGCCGAGTGGTGCTCAGCACAAAGGACGGATGTGACCCGTACCTCGAGGACATCAAAACGCTGTGGCTGCTGCACTGGAATTTGGGTTCGCGCAGCCAAGGGGCTCTGTTCGCATGGAGGCTCCTTCTGAGCCACTGGCCCTTCCCCGAGTTCGTCAGATCCGAGGCACTCGCCGCATTCACACGGGAGTCGAAGCGCCTCGGGCATTCCCACAGTGCGGTGACCCTCACGCAGCACCTCGACGTTTTCCTTCACACCTACAGCCCTGCACGCGGGGCTGCAGCGAGCGTAGAGGACTCCCTCGATGGACCGCTCGCCGAGCTAGGCTTCCTGCAGCCCATTGGGCAGCGCAAGGGTGATGGCGGGCGCTGGGAGACGGTGCTTGCGTTTAGGCGCGAGCCGAAGCCGGAGATCACGGCCGCTCTCTTTGAGTACTGCGTGATCGATTATTGGGATCGCTTTCGCCCGGGCGAGGAGACGCTGACATTGCGCGAGTTGACGCTGGCACCGTGCTCGCCCGGCCAGGTCTTCAAGCTTCCTGAGGACGACATCAGGTCGCGTCTGGAGAGCTACGCCGTAGACTCTAAGGCCAGCAAGAAACCATTCCGCTTCCAGCCTTCTGCGGTCCAGGGCCTTTTGTTCCGCCAGCGTGGAGGCCGGCCGGTAGACCTCGCGTCTGTTTACGACGCGGAGGCTGTAAATGCGTAAGGCGATCATCCCAAACATCGCCGAATTCTTCCGAGTACCTGGGCGCTTCCTCCGATCGGCGCAGCTTGAAAGGGATTTTGACGATCCGTCCGCGCTGGATGGCTACGTCCTGACACCGCCGATGGCCGACGCGTTCCAGCGCCTTAAGGACGGACTGCGGCCAGGCTCGGGGCATAGGGCTTGGCGGATCACCGGGGACTACGGCGTCGGAAAGTCGTCCTTCGCGCTCGCTCTTGCCCATGTTTTAGGGGGCATGCGGGGTGGTCCGATGGCGCGGCTCGCAGGCGAACTCGGCTGGCACGTGGGCCGCAGCGACAGGCCCACGCTCCGCCCAGTGCTCGTGACGGGATCGAGAACTAGCATCGTGCCGGCCTTGGCCCACGGCATCGCACAATCCGTCGAACGCTGGCGTGCGTTGGACCAGAACAAAGACGGGCGCGAGGCTGGGCGACTGATCAAGTTCGCCCACGCTGTCGCCGATTCTGGCAGTGCGGCAGATCTAGAGAAGCTCATCGAGCAGGTCCGCGCATATGCGGCACGCACCCACGCGGGTGTGCTGCTTGTGGTCGATGAGATGGGCAAGCTGCTTGAGTACGCCGCCCAACATCCAGACCGCGAGGACGTTTTTGTCCTGCAGACAGTAGCCGAGGCCGCTGCACGCAGCGGCGAGCGACCACTTCTCTTCTTAGGCCTTTTGCACCAAGGCTTCGGCGCCTACGCTGAGCGGCTGCCCTCGGCGCTCCGTCACGAATGGGACAAGGTGGCCGGGCGCTTCGAGGAGCTTGTGTTCGACCAGCCGCTTGCCCACACGGCGGCTCTGGTGTCCGGGGCCATTGGCATAGACCAATGCAGGCTGCCTCAGGGCGTGCGCAACGTCGCCCGCGATGTCGCGCGGGCCACCGCTGCGTCCGGATGGCTTGGCGGTGCCACGGCCGCAGCGGCGACGCTCGACGCCGAGCAGCTCTACCCCCTTCATCCGACCCTTTTGCCTGTGCTTGTCCGGTTTTTCGCCCGCTTCGGGCAGCATGAGCGGTCGCTCTTCGGATTCTTGCTTTCCTCGGAGCCCTTCGCGCTTCAGGCGTTCGCCGCGAGACCGGTGGCGCCTGAGGCGTGGTACACGCTCGCTGATTTCTACGACTACGTGCGTGCGGCTTTCGGCCACCGCTTGGCGGGCGCCAGTTACCGCAGTCAGTGGCTTCGCATCGCAGCGAGCATCGACGCGGTGGCGGAGCTTGAGCCACGCGAGATCGCCGTGTTGAAGGCTGTCGCGGTCCTAAACCTGCTGGATGCCGACGACCTTTTGCCAACGGAACGCGCCATTCGCGCAAGCTTCGTGGGTACGGGCACGTCCGACGTCGGTGGCGTGCTCGCCCGCTTGGCGGAGCGCGGCCTTCTGTTTGGCCGGGGCCAGGCTGGTGCCTATCGCCTATGGCCGACCTCCAGTGTGAGCCTGGATATGGCGCTCGCCGAGGCCACACGCGCCCTCGGTCCGGTCGAGACCGTGGCCAGCGGGCTCGACCAGTATCTCGACAGAGAGCCCATCCTGGCCAGGCGGCACTACGTTGAACGGGGCACTCTGCGCTACTTTGAAATTCGATATGCGCATTCGGCCGCTCTTTCCACCGCACTTGCCACGCCGATCGAGGGCGACGGAGCAATCGTGGTCGCCCTCGTCGACACCGAGGCTGAGCGCGCAGCCATCGTCGATTTGGCGCTCGCAGAGCCTTACACCTCCCATGACAACGTCGTCGTCTGCGTCACCACGCCACTCCTAAGCCTGGCTCCGGAACTGCACGACGTGCGCTGCTGGACGTGGGTCGCGGCCAACACGCCCGCGCTAGCCGAGGACAGCTATGCCGCCGCCGAGGTGGAGCGACAGCTGTCTGCCGCGCGGCGCGCCCTTTCAGTGCGCCTTGTAGAGGCGGTAGGCTTGCGCACCGGCAGTGCACCAGGCCAGCTGCTGTTCCGCCGCGGAAAGCAGCTCGGCCCTATGGATGGCCGTGGGATATCGCGCCTGCTGTCCAGCATCTGCGATAAGCTTTTCGAGGATGCGCCGCGCATCAAGAATGAGCTGCTCAACCGGAATGCACTCAGCAGCGCGGCTGCAGGGGCGCGCATGCGGCTCATTGGAGGGATATTCGAGGCCTCCGACCAGCCCCTCTTCGGCATGGATCCGTTAAAGTCGCCGCCCGAGAAATCGATGTATCTCTCCGTGCTCAAAAAGGGGCTCGTGCACGTCGAGGAGAACGGTCGCTACCGGCTGGTCGAGCCTACCGAGAAGGCGGATCCGCTCAATCTGCGGCCGGCCATCTCGAAGATCATTGATGTCGTCACGGCGGCGCAGGGCGGACGGGTCGCGGTTCTTCAGCTGTTGGACGTTATCCGGCGCCCGCAGTACGGAGTGCGCAACGGCGTCGCACTGCTCCTTCTTGCGATTGTGCTACGGACGCGCGCGCATGAACTGGCCATCTACGAAAACGGTACGTTCCTCCATAGGTTTGGCCCGCCAGACTTTCTCCGCCTGACCAAGGCGCCTGCCAGTTTCGAGATCCAGCACTGCAGTGTTGAAGGTGTCCGTGCGGATGTGTTCCAGGAGCTGGCCGCGGCCTTCGCAGAGCCTCCTGTTGGCCGAAGGCCGGACGTCCTGGACGTCGTGCGGACGCTTTGCCAGTTCGCGGCGAGATTGCCGGAGTACACGCGGCGGACCAGCATCCTAGGCCGACAAACGCTCGCGGTGCGCGACGTACTCCTATCCGCACGCGAGCCCGGTCCACTGCTCTTCAGAGAGCTGCCGCAGGCGCTCGACATGCCGCCTTTCGCGCTGAACGAGCCGGCCGATCCTGCGCGTGTGCGCGCGTTTGTCGAAGTCTTGCGGGAGGCGCTCGACGAGCTGCGCGCGGCCTACCACGAGCTCATCGGGCGGACCATTCGGGGGGTTGCCTCTGCGGTCGGGAACACCGGCGAGGCGCTGGACCGCACGCGCCTTGCGCAGCGCGCGGCGTCGGTTTCTCTCGTCGCGCGTGAGCCGCGCCTGCGAACGTTCGCCCTTCGCCTCCGCGACCCCGGCCTGTCGGACGAGGCGTGGGCCGAAGCCCTAGGCAGCTTCATCGTGGCGAAGCCGCCCAAGCAGTGGAGCAGCGCCGACGAGGCGCGGTTCGTTGAGGAAGTCGGCGCTCTGGCTGAGCTGTTCCACCGCGTTGAGGCGGCTGCCTTCAGCCGTGGCGGGAGCACTGTACCAGTGAAGGAGGCGGTGCGGGTCAGCCTGACGCGCGCTGACGGTGTTGAGCGCGTCCGGGTTGTCTTGCCTGAGACGGGCGAGGCGGAGCCGCCCGAAGACCTGGTGCGCGCCGCTGCCGCCCGTCTCCCGCGAAGCCGGGCTCTCCGGCTCCAAATACTTTCCCGCTTGCTCTGGGAGGAACTCGCCGTGTCAGATGATCGAGCCGAGCGCGACGAGACAACCGATGCGGCCGCTGCTTCGCACCTGGAGCGCAAGCGGTGAGCGCGGCGGACGGGGCTGAGCGTCCGTCTCGGCATATCCTGAGCCTCTCTGGAGGCAAGGACAGCGCGGCTCTTGCGATCTACATGCGCGACCGCGTATCCGAAATGGAATACATCTTCCACGATAGCGGCAAAGAACTTCCCGAGACATACGACTACATTGCCCGGCTAGAGGCCATACTTGGGCAGCCGGTCGTCCGAACGTCGCCGACAGACACTTTTGACCACTGGCTCGTCGTGTACGGGATGATGCTGCCCTCGAACCACCGCAGGTGGTGCACGAAGATGCTGAAGCTGAAGCCGTTCGAGAACTATGTAGGGGATGATCTGGTCATCAACTACGTCGGCCTCCGTGCCGACGAGAAGCGGACCGGCTACATCAGTACCAAACCGAACATTACCGCCGTCTACCCGTTCCGAGAGGACGGCCTCGTCCGCGCTGACATTATGCGCATCCTGGAGGATTCGGGTCTGGGGCTACCGCCTTACATGGAGTGGGGCCGTTCGCGATCGGGCTGCTTCTTCTGCTTCTATCAGCAAAAGATTGAGTGGGTCCGCTTGAAGGAGCAACATCCTGATCACTTCGATCAAGCGAAGGAATACGAGGAGAGGGCTGTTCTCCACGGCGAGCAGTTCTACTGGTGCCGAAACGAAAGGTTGGCGGACCTCGAGCGCCCCGAGCGCATGCAGCAGATTAAGGAGAACTGGGAGGCTGCCCAGGCGCGCTCGCGGTCGAAGCGCAAAGGCCTGACGCTCGTGGAGACGCTGGGCGGCATGGAGGCCGAGGACGACCCCGGGCTGCGCGAAGGATGCCTGATTTGTTCGCTGTGACGCCCGTGGCGACCCTCAGGCGCCTAGCCGTCCTGGGCGGCAATTAGCCGGGAGGCAGGGGACGATGGGGGGGGCAGGGGAGCGCTGGGTCAGGTTTCTTCGGCAGTACGGGCCGATCTCGCGCAACGACAACATGTTCGACGAGCACATACGGCGTTCAGCAGGGCGCCTGGGAGTGCTGCCGATCGTCTTCGACCACCCGATGGAGCAAGCCCTCCTCGGGACGCTCTCGGACGACCCAGCCAGCTTGGGCGCGGTGGTGCTCACCGGGACCGCCGGAGACGGGAAGAGCTACCTGTGCGGCCGCATCTGGGAAGTTCTCGGGGGCGATGCTGCCGCGTGGGCCTCGAACAACGTGTACTTCCGGATGAACGTCTCAGCCGGGGGCCAACCCCGCACCCTGCACGTGATCCGCGACCTCACGGCTCTGCCGGACCACGACCCCGAAGGCCGTTACACCACCAAGTCGGCCCTCCTGCAGCGCCTCAGCGACGCGCTCTTTGAGCCAGGGCCAGACCTGTTCCTCTTGGCTGCCAATGACGGGCAGCTTGTCGAGAAATGGCGGCGGCTCGGCGGGACACCGTCGACGGCGAGGGCCCACGCCCTCTTCGAGGCGCGCCTCATGGAGGAGGGCGATCCGAATGAAGTCCGCCGCCTGCGCTTCTTCAACCTGAGCTCGGTACCTAGCTCGGAGGTTTTGACACTCGCCCTCGATTCCCTCCTCGCTCACGAGGGTTGGCGCGCCTGCTACGATGAGGCCGAGCCAGACGGCTTCTTCGGCCCGCGGTGCCCCATCCGGCGCAACTACGAACTCCTGGGCGAACCGCTCGTGCGCGCCCGTCTGCACGCGCTGTTTCGTCTTTGCGATTTCAATGAGCTTCATACGCCCGTGCGGCGCGTGCTGATGCTCCTGGCCAATGCAGTGCTCGGGCATCCGGCAGCCAGGGACCGGCTTATGGCGCCGCGGGACGTGCGCGGACTACTCCGGTCTGGAGACCTCCGCGGCGCTAGCCTGTTCTCGAACCTGTTCGGTGCGAACCTGACTGCGACGAAGCGCGAGTCCCTCGAGATATTCGAGTACCTCGCCCGCTTTGGCATCGGCCAGGAGACCACCAACAGGATCGACAACATCCTGATCTTCGGGGCAGAGGACGAGACCTTGCGCCCCTACTACGATACCCTCGTGGCGTCCGACCCATTCTACGGGGGCACGGAGCGCTTCCGCGCAGAGCAGCGTTCGTACGTGGAAGCCCCAGAGGGGGCTGGCGGCCAGCAGCACCCTTTTCTGGAGGCACTCACGGAGCAGCGTCGCGCGCTATTCTTCCGCATCCCTGATTCGCAGGCGAACGAGCTCAATCTATGGCGCCTCACGGTGTTTACGGGCGCGGGCGAGTACCTCGACGACGTCACCGCGCCTCTGCTCTCTGGCGGCCGCGTTGCCAAGCACGTTGTGGCGGGACTCGTTCGCGGCCTTAACCGCATCTTCACTGGGCTTCTCGTCTCCTCGGAGCGCGAGCTACTGCTGGCGACCAGCCTCTCGTTCTCCGGCGCGCCAGTAAGCCAGTTGCTCGAGGACCGGATCGCGGTCTCCGCTAGAGGCCGCCAGGAGCGGATCGAGGTTTCGCTGCGACGCGGCTTTCCTCACCTCGACGTCCACCTTCCGACTGGCGCACTCCGATCCCTGCGACTTAACCTCACCCGCTACGAGTTCCTCATGCGCGTAAGCGAAGGCGCGCTCCCCGGAAATTTCTCGCGCGAGTGCTACGAAGACATCCTCGCGTTCAAGAGCACACTCCTCGCAGCTGTACAACGCGAGCAGGGCGATGGCGACGACGACGGCCTCGCGTTCAGGCTCCTGAGCCTCGACGGAGCGGGAAACCCGGTCGACGATGTGATTGAGGCGTCCAATGGTTGATGTGGTGCAGCTCCCGCCGCCACCGCCGAGCTACTTCCACGACAATGCGATGTGGCTCGACGAGCAGATCTGGGGCCACCGCCTTTGGGATTCCCAAAGCCCGTGGCTCATTTTTCTCGAGTTCTTGACCGTAGCTGAAGCTGCACACGCTGACGCGCGATTGCTGTCACGTGCGCCGGAGTTCCCGCTGATCTTTCGCCCCTCTAAGCGGCTTCACCTCAGGAACATCCTTTATAACAACGAGGCCCTTTCTGATGTAGCACGGCGACACACCGACGATGCGACGGCGTGGACGAATTGGCTCGCGTGGATGCAGGACAACGCGCAGGGCGTGCCCGACCGCGACTTCTCCTACCTTCGACACCGCTTTCGTTCGTTTGCCGAATTTGCTTCCCTCGTCGGCATGCTGCGCTCCACCACTATCGAGAGCGGCTCCAACAAACGATGGAGTTCGCGCTTTGTATTTCCGTTCGGTCGGTATGCCATCTACGAGGATCTGAATGTAGCGGGCGGCTCGGCCAGTCGGGAATACATATACTTCGGGCGGCCTGGCGAGCTCCTTTACCAGATGCTCGCCCGCTCCCGGCACGTCGACGAACTGCGTCCACGCCTGGCCGCAGCGCTCGACCGGGATGACCCCTGTAACAGGCTGCTGCGGCTCTTGCAGCCGGACAGACCGGACGACAGGCAGGTCCGAGGAAACAGCTATCTGCCGTATGCCCGGCACCCAGCGTTCGACGCCCTCGCGCAGGACTGGTTGTCTGTCTTTGAGGCTGGGCTACCGCGCTTCGACGCGTACCCGCATCTTGCGGCTCTGAGCACGCTTCATCTCGCCTTGTACCAGCTTGTTGTGGCCGCAGCTGTCTGTGCCGAGCCGCGCCCGACGTTGGTCTGCGAGGTCGTGTCGCCTCGCAAGAGCCTCGTCCGTGAGCTCTCGGTGATGAGTTACCTGCAGAACACGCAGCTTCCGCAGCGAGCCGTCGAGCGGTACGTGGCCAATATCGGCGCGAGCGCCGACTGGAAAGCGGCAGCTTCCGACCCCGCGGGGTTCGCGGCGTGTCGCGAGCAGCTTCGCGCGCGCGTAAGTTGGCCGCGTGACGACGACGATTACGAGGGTCCAGCCGACCCCGAAGCGCTACTCGCCGCCCTCCGGCGCGCAGCGGTCGCGCGGCACCGGCAGCACGTCGCCAACGTCCATCGGAGCTACGGCGGCGGGTGTGGCCTAGTATCGCGTCGCGGCACGAACCGGCTTCGCTACGCCCCGACCGACGGTCTACTTAAAGCTCTCATCCTGGCCAACGTGCCATCACGGATGGAGTACGGGGAGTTTCTCGCTGTCCTCTTCGATCGCTACGGCTTGGTGTTCGGCGAGCGGGAGGCGCGCCAGGCACTCAGCGCCGAGGATTTCGACAAGCGTGCCTTTCAGGCAAACTCCGAGCGGCTGGAAGGACGGCTCCGAACTCTGGGGATGCTGCGGCGCCTGTCAGACGCTTGCGCCTACGTGGAGAACCCCTACCAAAGAGGCGCGGCATGATAGCCTCCGAGCTTATCGGTGCCGTCGCCGCAGCTATCCTTTCCGAGGAGCTCGCACCCGATACAGGCGGCTCGCAGGGCACCGGCCGCTACGCGCTCAACCTCGGGCCGGAGCAGACGGCCGCGGTCGCGAAGGCTGTGCTCGCCGATCCAGTGCTCCAGGAACGGATCGAGCTGAAGCTCCCGGCCGACTACCTCGCGGGATACGGCCTGCCCGACGAGACGCTCACGTCGCTGCCGGCGACCTATTTCCGCAACGCGGACTGCTCCAAAGCGGCCTTCCTGCTTGCGAGCGTCGAGCACGACGAGGAGGCCTCCTTCAACGAAATCGCTCGGCTCGGGCCTTCTGAGCTGCTGGAGCGTCTGGATCTTTGGGTTCGCATTGCGTCGGCGGGTCTGACACTTCCTGAGGAGCAGCTACGCTGGTGGGAGAAGGCGCTCGCCGGCCTCCGGGACCTCCGCCTCGTATCTCTCGACAGGTTTGCGGATTACGTTCTTCGGACGCGCGACGCCGTAGAGGGCGACGGCCTGCCGCTGCTGCGTGCGATGGGCTTCGCGCTTCCGGCGCTGCGCCTCCCGCGTGACAGCTCGTACTTCCTTGGCTTGAAGGAGAAGGTGCGTGGTCACGCGTCGGCTTGGCGTGCACAGTTTGCGAATGCCCAGCGTCGCCGCGGCGGCCTGCTCCTGAAGCAGACAGCTTCTCAACTGATTCTGGGTGAGGACGATCTCTCCTCGGCCTTCGAGAAGGTGCGCGAGGCTATTCCGGAGGCACATCACCCCAGCGTCACGGCTTTTATCGCCGCGCCGAGCGGCTGGAACTCGCAGGCAGCCCGGCTCTCTGAGTGTGAGTGGGAAGAGGTAAAGCCCCTCTTCGACGGCCTGCAGCGGGAGAAGTTCAATCTTGCGCAGGGGACTCTCGACTTCTACGCAGAGCGCGAGCCAGGCCTGCTGTCGGACGACGACCGGGAGTACCTTAAGTTGCTTGCCGGCCGCCGCACCAGCGAGGCGACCGAGGACGACGCAGGGTTCTACGAGGCGCACCGCGGTGAGCTCAAGGAAGACCGAAAGCTGAAGTCCGCCTGGGACCGGTTCGTCTTCGGCAGGCCCATCGAGGCGACTGACTTCTTAGCGGGGTTGAGCGCCGCCCTGGAGCCTCTCTTCAATCGAGCCCCTTCCGGAGTGGGCCGTCGGCTCAGTATCCGGTGCGAGCGCGCCACCAAGCGCGATCTGCGTGAGCTGAACGTGGACGCCGGCCTCTTCTTCGCCCACCGCTACGCTGGTCTGGAGAGACTTCTTGGGGACAACGTCGCTTGGGACGTCGGTGATCTTTTCGCCTTCCCCGAGCTTACCGTTGCCTGGCGCTCTGCCGGCAAGGGCGGCCTAAACCGATCAGTCGCGCGCTCTGCGCTGCAGCTTCGGTTCGTGCTGGAACTCGAGACAGACACGGAGACGGGGAGCACCCAGAGTTGCTCAGCGCAGCTCGTTTGGCGCCACGAGCCGAACGCCGTCACGAGCCAGCTCCCCGAGGATTGGGGGCGACTGGCCAAGCATCCATTCATCGCATGCAGGGCTTCGCGCGACTTTGGATCAAAGGCTCGGGCGCAAACGATCAACCTTGCTGACGTCCGGACCCTCGTCCCGGCGTATGACCGTGACCGCGGGTCCTTCGTGCCGGCCTACAAGGCTGATCGAGACATCGCCATTCACTGGCGCCGGAATCTTCGCGCCTGCCTCGAAGGCAGATACCTCTCCGCTGCTACGGCCGCTTCGCTGGAAGCGGCGTTCAGCCGCTTTGAGGACGCCTACAGCCAGGCAATCCGCAATTTTCCATCACACGGCGCCGCGGCACATGCCAACCGCACCCAAGTAACCGCATTCGCGTCGCTCCTGGAGCTGGTGCTTACTCTCGCCAAAGGTGACCGCAACCGCGGACTACTGCTGCAGCCTCTTCTACAGATCGGCGTTGTCCCGGTGGACGGGGGCGCCCCGGCGGCAGTTGTCGCGCCTTGGCACCCACTGCGCCTGGCCGCGCTCTGGCGGAAGGCACGCCTAGTCGCCGACCTGGTGCAGCGCTTGCTCACTTCACGCGACGCGGCGGCTGGCGACACGCGCCTTTTCTTTCGCGACTTGGCCGCCGACCTAGCACACCCCCTCTATCCTGAGATTGTCATCGCTTGGACTGCAGACGAGCCGCGCCTGCTGGCAGTGAGCGACGTCGTGGGGGACTACACCCTCAACGAGCCTCCAGTCACAACTCCCGATGCCGGCGAGGACACCAACGAGAATCCGGCGGAGGGGAGCGCGTGTGTGCTCGACCTGGTGCGGCGGTACCTCGCCCTTAACCCTCACGAGCGGGCTAACCTGTCCGTCGTGCTGTTCAACTGCGATTCCGCTAGGCTGCCGCAGGCGGTGGTTGAGCGCGTTGCGTCCATTCAGGACGACGAGGACGTCCGTTGCCAAGTCCTCCTCAGACACGTGGACGGAGGCCGACTGCGCGACCTCTATCGTGCGATCCTATCGGCCGAAGTGGACGCCGACGCGTATAGCCCGAGCGAGGCGACTCAAGACTTCATGGCGCGGCTACGTATCTCCGTCGTGGCGGACCAAGCCCCGCCGCCCGATCCGAGGGACGGATGCCCATACGACATTGTCTTCTCGCAGGATGTCATCTCCCGGCACGCGCGCGTCGAGTGGTACCCCGAGAAGGCTGATCCTGCTGACTTCGCCGCGCTCATGCCCTCCCGGTGGTCGCGCCGGCGGCCGGCAGCGGCGGACGACCTGAAGTCAGCGGCCTACCTGTGCTGCCCAGTGCAGCCTCTTGAGGGGTGGTCCTACCTCTCTGCCATGGCGACGATTTTCCGCGGCGACTGGGATGGGGACACCGGGCGCCGGCTCCTACCCGTGCGGCAGCTCGATTTCCGTGATCCGCGGACCTCTCGCATCTTCCAAGAGACCCACGACCTGGGCGGATGGGTGGTGAACTTCGACGACCTTCTCGACCGTCGGCAGCTCCTAAATCAAGACGTCCGCGTGATCCGCTTCAAGCAGACATCCACGCAGGGTCGCAATCTCATCATCTCGTCGCGGGCGCCTTTGAGCCTTCTTCGCTCAATGATTCTCCACCGCCTGCGCTCGCTCGCCCTCGACCTTTCCGAGGCCGACCTGCGAGCACTAGCGGACCGGCTCATCGACGACGCCAATGACGTGTCCGGTGATATTGTGCTCCGAGCTGCTCGGCGCGGCCAAAGCGCGAGCGAGCTAATCGGCGTTGTGCTCAGCCGCCGCCTTCTGCGCGACGAGCTTGGCGACGATCGCCTGGCTGGCTGGTACTTCCTCGACGACTATGCGGCCTGGGTCGGACAGCGCGAGGAGCAACTCGCCGACCTGCTCGCCATAAGCCCCATGGTGGGGCCCGGCGGCGTTCTGCGCGCGTCACTCCTCGTGGCCGAGGCGAAGTATGTAGAGCTGGAGAGCCTCGCCGCGAAGCGAAAGGAGTCCCAGAAGCAGCTGCGAGACACGCTGAAGCGCATCGACGAGGCGGTGTTCGGCGAGCCGGAGCGCCTGGACCGCCAGTCCTGGCTCTCGCGCCTGGCCGACCTGATGCTCGACGGCATCCGTGTCCCGGCAGCCAGCGGCGTAGACCTGGGCGAATGGCGGCGCGCCATGCGCGAAGGGCGCTGCGAGATCGAGCTCCGCGGCGTTTCACACGTCTTCGTACCGACAGGTGCCGACGAGGACCCCACCGAATTCTCCGAGCTCCCCGGCGCGGCCGGCGCGCATCAAGAGGTCTACGGGCGCGGAGCGCTGAAGCGGTTGCTGATGGCCTACTGGCAGCGCCGAAGCACGCTAGACATTCGGCGGCAGTTAGGAGCGGACCACCTCAACGCAGCGCCGTCCTGGCGGCGGCCGAGCCGCGCAGAGCCCGCGCCGGACCTGGAAAGCCGTGGTCCTTCGACCAGAGCCACGATTACTTCAGAGACGCCCTCGACGGAACGTCTTGCGCAGGCCTCGCCTCCAAGATCCGCGGCTCAGCCCCCATTGGCCGCATCGAGCGCGCAGCCTTCAGGTTGGGCGCACCCGGACATCAACGTCTTGCTGCGCGCTCCGGAAGCAGCGACGCTGCCAACCGACGGTTCGAGCGAGTGGCTCTCCCGGGTGTCCAGCGCCACCAAGGGTGCGCTCCAGCAGCTTCAGCTACAGGCCAAACTCCTCGGCGCGTCTCTGACGCCCAACAGCGCACTCCTGCGGTTCGCGGGCAGCGCGAACCTAACCGTCGAACAGGTGAACAAGCGGCGATCAGAGTTGCTCACCACCTTTGGCCTGAACATCATCTCGATCCGGCCAGAGCCGGGGGCAGTGGTGCTGGCCGTCGAGCGTGACCCCAGACAGATAGTGTCGATAGAGACCCTCTGGTCGTCGTGGACTCCGCCACAGAACGGATGGGGCAACCAAGAGCTACTGATCGGCGTCCGGGAGCGCGATGGAAACCCCTTGATCCTTGCACCGTCGTCGCTGCACGCGCCCCACACCCTGATCGCGGGCAGCACGGGTAGCGGCAAGTCCGTTCTTGTCCAGAACATCCTCCTTGCGATCGCCGCAACCAACTCGCCCGAGCAAGCACGCATTGTGATGATCGATCCGAAACAGGGTGTGGACTACTTCGCGTTTGAGGATCTCCCGCATCTCGACGGGGGAATCATCGACAACCAGGAGATCGCGACCCAGCGCCTGGCCGACCTCGTGCGGGAGATGGATCGTCGGTACGTCCTCTTCCGAGAGGCGCGTACGTCAAACCTTGCAAGCTTCAATGCAAAAGCTCAGCCAGAGCATCGGCTTCCAGTCATCTGGCTTGTGCACGACGAATTCGCAGAGTGGATGCTGACCGAAGAGTACCGCGAGGCGATCTCCGCTATGGTGCAGCGGTTGGGAGTGAAGGCGCGCGCTGCCGGAATTCACCTAATTTTCGCAGCGCAGCGACCCGACGCCAACGTCATGCCAATGCAGCTTCGCGCAAATCTTGGAAACCGGCTGATTCTTCGAGTGGATTCAGAAGGCACCTCCGAGATAGCGCTGGGCGAGCGGGGAGCGGAAAGGCTCCTCGGTCGGGGCCATCTGCTGGCCAAGCTGGAGGGGGAGAGAGAGCTCGTTTACGCGCAAGTTCCTTACGTGACGCCCGACTTCATTGAAACCGTAGTCCAGCTAGCTCTGAACAAAAAAGCGGACCCCTAGCATACGCGCGAACGCGCATGCATTTGATCATGCTGCGTCATCTTGGGATATCTCGACGGCTTCGCCATCTTCGTACTGGACGAGGATTTGACACCAAGGAGCCTTCGGACTGCTGTCGATTGCCTTTAGGCTTGAAAGAATGTTGTACGCCTGCTCGCCGTCCGCTTGGCCATCTCGGCAGAGTTTTTCGAGCAACGAGATCTGCGCCTTCGGCTGGAGAACGGCCACTATTTTTGTGGATGCATCCTCGTCAGCGCACGCTTGAATTTTCTGGAGGGCTTCAAGCAGGTTCTCGACGAAGCTCCGATGGTAAATGATGCGCGGCTTGTCAGTCCCGCCTCGCGACGGAATCACGGCGCAGGCAGCAAGTTCGCCGCCTGGCAGCTCGAGCTTAATCGGACCTGCTTTGCCACGAACAACGACCTCGGCCCTTGCGGTCATGCCCATGGCCGGAGCTACTGCGAGACCAACCCGACCCATTTCGGCAAGCACTCGCCTTTGCAGTTCGTACGCGTAAAGCGGCCGGAGCGTGCCGAGCAGTCGGTGCTGCTTCTCGTTGCCGACGTCAGCGTAGTCAATGGTTCGAACGTCCTTCGGGTTCCATGTTACGTTAGCAGGCATGTTGCCGCGCATTATAAAATCTGCAATCGACGAATCAGGAGCGTTTAATCGATGAACAATTCCTGCGACGACTGTGAGACGTGGTGCCGCACGCTTTCCCTTCCGTAACACTAAATCGCATTCTGGCGTGACGACCGCAAGTACCTCATTTTGCTTTGGCGAACTGTAGATATCTCCTGTACGCATATCTATATTTTCGCGATCTAGTCGCACGTCGACTCGCGTACGATAGTACAACTCTGCAATCCTTACTGTTGGGCCGTCGAATGCGCCCTCAATCTGGCTGCCTGGCTTACCCTTCGCAGCGCTCTCGTTCAACAGACTGAAACTACTTTGTTTCCAATCCACGGAACGTGCCACCGCATCAACGAGAACTTCCCCGAAAAACCATTCTAGGTAGCTGGTGAGAGCTTGGCCCTCCTCTGCCAACCTAAACCTTGAAAGGTAGGCCAAGTCCTTAAGTTCGAGTTCCGAGATATCCTGCCAGACGCCCGCAACCGCCTTATCAACACCTGCCTTCCAGTGGGTCAGAGCGTCTTCGATTGCTCCGGCAAACACATGCTGCTGAGCAATGTCCAGAAGTGCCTCAGCGGCTGCGGAGGCCACGGTGATTGACCCATCCCGCTCAGCAAGATCATCCTTCGCAAGAAAATGAAACCGGCTGGCAAAGATGGGCCTTTTGCTGTCACGGATCTCCTTTCTGAATGCATCAGCCTTGTCGCGCACATCATGTGAAGACATCAAAATTACCGACGGACCAGCTCCCGGCTGAGCGTTCAAGACCTTCCGAACAATCTGCAGGGATGCTTGCCTTGCGCTCGCACCTGAAGAGGTTTCCGGATCTGCTTCTGGGGTCAGCGCGCCGTCGAGCAGATAATCTATAAACACTACCTGTGCCTGGACTTCCTGTAATGCGCCATCAGCAGCATGAGATCCTATGCGAATTACCTCTATTCCTGTACATTTCGCGAGCAATTTAATAAGCGGCCGAATTTTCTCTAGATTCGAGCCCTTTATTGCCTTAAAGCGCCCAGCCGGATCAAATTTGTTATCGAGATTTTCGACGAATTTGTGATAAATCGCCCGCGTAACGCTTGTGAGGGCCTCGTTTCCGAACTCACTTTCATTTAGCGCAGCAATCGCCTGCTCAAGAATATCGCCTTTGATCTTCAGCGCTTTGCGTTGAGCGATGGCGGCGTCGCTCTCCAAGAAGTCCAACAATGGTCCCGCGTCCTCATTAGTGAGCACCGGGACGTCGAAGGCGTCGTCAATGACGACAACCCTGTTGATTCCCCCTTTCTCGATTGCGGCGATGATCCGCTTAGCGTGATCCACCATTAGCCCCCCATGTCGAGAACGAAAACGCTAAGACGTCCTTTGCGGTGCCGGCCAACTGCGCTATCGAGGTAGAGCTGCCACTCGTGGTACTCTGCAAGTTCTCTTGAAATGTATAGACCAAGCCCACGACCAATCGATGCTGGCTTTGACGTGATAAATGGTTGGAAAATCAGCTCACGACGCTCTGGAGCGATTCCAGGCCCGTTATCTTCTACAGTGAGCGTCTTTTCGCTAATGTTGAGCTCCACCCAAATCTGCGGGTGGAAACCTACTTGATAGCGATCCTGCGCCTTCAGCCAGTAAATCGCATTAGCAAAGAGGTTCTCCAAAATTTGGATGACCATACCCCGCACAGCCTTCACCTTCAACGAAGGTAGCTTGCTGTGCAGCTTTATGCCGTGTCTCGCAAGTTCTCCAGCGTGATTTTCCAACACGTCGCGAACCAAGTCCGCCATATCGAAAGTCGACTTGGACTGACGACGTTCACCCGTTAGGTCATCGAACGCGGATATGCGCTTCTGAAGTGTAATCAGCTGGTCTTCCAGCGCCCTAAGGCTAGATGCAGTTAATGATTTTCGACTATCGCTGACTAAGCGAAGTGTGTGCGACACCGACCGATCTAACTCATGGAAGATAAACTCCGTCATTAGCCCTATGCCGGCCAGATAGACAAACTTCTCTCGGTCGCTCGTAACCTCCTTGACGGCGTCATCGATTCGTTGGACGAGCGCCGCACACTGCGACGCGAGCTCGTCGACACCGCTCGCAACTCGCGCGACTAACGGCTGCGATGAGGGGTCCAAGCGCTCGCGGAGTGCCCTGACGGCGTCCTGGACCTCTTGGTGCGTATCGCGGAAGGCAAGTGCCTTGATCTCCGCGTTCCGCTTTGTGACCTTCTCGGCGGCATCGACCTCGTTGATCAGGGTCCGCAGTTCGACGTGCAACACCCACATCATTATGGTTCGTAGCGCTGAAGCCGCGTCTGAATCGATCAGTCCTTGCCGGTTTGTCTGTTCGCTTAATGCTGTGTGGGGTGCCCACACGCGAACGCGGCCAATCACCTGCTGTCGGTTCAGCTTAAAACCTGACACACCGAACGCCACTACGTCTAAGCTAAGCCAATCATCTTGTGGTTCGCCATAAGGAAGAACACGGAACCCATACCGATAAAGCATCGGTCCGCCGGACCATTGCGCGACTTGATCTCGCGTCTCGGAAGAGTTCATTGTAAGGTCTGGTACTTTTTCGACGACCCTACGGTTATACCAGTATACGTCGAACGAAAATGGACCTAGCGCGCGAAGGGCATCCGGCTGGATCGGCACGAGCCTTACCGCTGCGTGACCACGCTTACCTCGTCGCTTTATCTCTTCCTGCGCAAGCGAGAAAATTTCAGCGCCACGCTGATTGATCGGCCGCTCCGCAGCATAGCGATGGTACGCTACCCTGCCTTCGAGCACCGGCTCTTCCTTGTCAAAGTACAGCTTGCCATGGGCAGACGCGTGAGCGGCGGAAAGAAGGGAGGGCGGAACCGACGGAACCAAGATACGATTCTCGTTGTGACGGACTTCAAGAAGCTTGTTTGCCAGTCCAGCCTCAAACGGATCGATCATTCGAGCGATCTTCCCCTGAAGCAGGTCACGAAAGCGATCCGGATTCCAATCACCCGTCAAATCAGATATGCGGATCCTTGTCCCTTTGGCCGTCTGATCTTTTTTAAATTCGCCTTCGGTGGGCTTGATTTTCACATCTGAGATGTCGACGTCTGTGTCATGCGAGAAGAGACGCCAATTTATGTCGAGGAGATGCCACCTGGTGTCGCCTGCACGCGTAGTCCGGACACCAAGTCGTTCACCGAGTCTCATAGCGGAAAGTCGGCCAACTCCCTTATCGCCGAGGTATTGCGCCCCGGCGATGTTGTCGGCACGGCGAGAGCGGGTTCCGATACGCAGAAAGACCTTGCTCAGGTCCTCAAATGACATTCCCTCGCCTATGTCTCGGACCTCGATCCAGTTCTCCTCTATGTAAGAGGCGTTTAGTTCTGCCTCGAAGCGTGACGCACTTACCGTCGCCTCCGAAAGGCGCCCTAATAGAACCTGCTTAGCTTCCTCAGGAGCGGTTTCGATTAGTGAGGATTTAACAAAATGGAAAACGTCCTCTACAAGACTTAAACTAGACTTACTTTTCTTAGCGTCTTTATCACGGAGCATGCTGATTGCTCCGTTCAGGATCGATCTTGTGAAAACGATTCTAGCCGAAATGAATATTTTCGGCGATTTCGCGTCGACGGAATTCTTGATTAACTCATAAAGCGCGACTTCGTCTGAGCTAATCAGCTCCTTCCCAAGCTCAAGCAGCGTGCGAGCGGCAAATGTGAACGACATCGTCCCACATTGTTAGGTGGACGCGCTGTGGTTGCCAAGGAGGCTGCCACTAGGCAACCGAATAGTGGAATCCGATGAGGCGCGGGCGTGTGAGGCGTCGCGCCCGTGTCGTCGCGGCACTAAGGCCCGCGCGCTGAGTCGTTGCCGAAGGTGCTCGATCGGACCCATCTATGGCAGCCGGAGTAGACTTTGTCGCTGTAGCGAGCTGCCAGGATAGTGTTGCGGCCAAGGCTGCCGTTCATCATGCCGGATGGCGATGCCTTTCGCATTCTTGAGCCCAGCTGGCACCATTATCCACGGTAACTGAAATTACCGCTGGTAATTCGGCCGGCGCCGGGGCAGGGTGCCCCGGGGGCGATCCGGGGGGATCCTGTGGCGGCGGACGACGACAAGCGGGGGTTGGCGCTGACCGCGGAGGCGGCGGAGCTGACACCCGGCGGCTCCGTGGCGCCCGCGGTCGCCGAGCGGCTCGAGGCGCATGCCCACGCCGCTCGCGGCGCCTTCGCGCCCGAGACCGAGCGCGCGCTGCGCAAGGCCTCGGCGGCCTTCACCGCCTGGGCCGCCGAGGCCGGCGTGCCGGCTCTGCCATGCCCGCCGACGGCGGTCGCCGCCTATGTCGACGCGCTCGCCGCGCGGCCGTTGAAGCCAGCCTCCATCCGCCAGGCGGTCTGGGCGATCGGCGCGCTGCACCGCGCCGCCGGCCTTGACGACCCAGTCCGGGCCGAGGCGGTGCGTCTTGCGCTCAAGCGCATGGCACGCGCGCTCGGCACGCGGCAGCGCCAGGCCGCGCCGATCGGCGAGGACGACGTCCGCCTGCTGCTGCGCGTCGTCGGCGCCGAGCCCGCGATCCGCCTCCAGCGCGACGTGGCGCTTCTGCTCGTCATGCGCGACCTCCTCGCGCGCCGCGCCGAGGCCGTGGCGCTCGACGTCGAGGACATCGCCCCGGCGGCGGACGGCAGCGCGACGGCGCTCATCCGCCGCTCGAAGACCGACCAGGAGGGCGGCGGCGCAATGCTTTGGCTGTCGCCGCGGGCGGCCGCGCACCTGCGCCGCTGGACCACTCTGGCGGGCGTCACGGAGGGTGCGATCTTCCGCCGGCTCAGCAAGGCGGGCCGGCCGGGTGGCCGGCTCGCGCCCTCCGCCGTCCCGACGATTCTCAAGGGCCTCGCCGCACTCGCCGCCCTCGATCCGGCGGCGTTCTCTGGGCACTCGGCGCGCGTCGGTATGACGCAGGATCTTGCCGCCTCCGGCTCCGAGCTGCCAGCGATCATGCAGGCGGGCCGCTGGAAGTCGCCGGCCATGCCGGCGCGCTACGCCGAGCGCGCGCTCGCCGGCCGTGGCGCCGTCGCGCGGTTTTACGCACGACGGGATGGCTAGGGCGACCTGCACAGGAAGGTCCGACCCGGAGCGGACCTTGGAGTTGAACCGGTTTCGTGGACACCTCGAGGCTTGAGACGAAGGTGTTCGGGATGCCGAAATCCACGGTGCCCTACCCGCCGGAGATCCAGCGGAAAGGGGCCGTCAGAACTTCGCAATGGCCAGTTCGATGTCCACGTAGAGTTCCGTCTCGCACAGTGTGATGGTCGGCGCTGCCGTACCAGGGCGCCGCTCAATACCGGCGTCGCTGCGGATCACCGCCTCACGCGCCACCTCCGCTAGCCGCATGAGGATGGAGGGGCGCGGCAGCGACTTTTCCCAATGCAGTTTGGTCGCGGTGGCCTGGCTCACCGTGACCAGCGCCACGCGCAGGCGGTGCATCGCCTCCAGCCCGCCCTCCATCAGCGTGGCGTTGTGGCTCGCGTGGTGGCCCACCTTGTAGATCTCGGTGCGCGCAAGGAGGTCGGCGCCGTCGACGCGCCGCCCATGATAGTCGGGCCACACCACGTCGCGCCAGGAAAGCCAATTGCCGATCTGCGCGTCACCCGCGAACAGCACTACCGGGTTGTCCCGCGCCGTCGGCGGCCCGAGTTCGAGCGCAAGCACGAGCGAGGTGTTGTTGGTCAGCCGGTCGTGCTTGAGCGCGAAGGCCTCCGCTACACCGAGGTGGGCGAGGCCGATGCGGCGGAAATCCTGTGCCGGCTCCTCGCCGCGCGCCGCACCCGGCGCCGCGTCATGCCAGTAGCGCTGCTGGAAGAACGCCATGCCGCGCGTTTCATCGAGCGGGATCTGGAACGACGCCTTGAACGGAGGGTCGCAGTCCGGCGCCCCCAGCGCTGCCGCCACGGCCGCGAGGTTCCGCTCCGCCGCGGCGAGCCCGGCGAGCGGGTAGCCCTCGCCGGGTTGCCTGGGCTGGTCACGGCGCAGCAGCGCCAGGTCGCGCGGCGGCCCGAGCACGAAGATCCGCCAATCTCCGCCCGGCCCCTCGATGGGTGGCGCGCCAGGCGAGAGATAGCGCACGCGGTCGCGGCCGAGCGCGCGCAGCGCCTCGGCCGCGTCGCGGGCGCGCTCGCCCACGCCCGGGCTTTCGCCGAAGAAGCCGAACAGCGCCGACAGCCGGTCGCGGAGCGCCGCCGCCTCCTCAGCGTGCTCCGGGCCGAGCGAGTCCAGTCGCGTGCGCGCCGTCCACAGCGCGTCCTGCGCCGCGTTGCGCAACCCGACCAGCTCGCGGGCTATCGGCTCGTTCGCGACATCCTCTGCCCAGGAGCACCAGATGGCCGCCGCCTCGCATGATTCGAAGGCTGCCTTGCCCTGCAGGAAGCCGGACAGGTGATCCCAGTGTTCGTGCGTGCCGACGACGGCGTCGAGCCGGCCCGCCGTAACGGCCGCGATGTCCGCCGCGGCGGCCTCGGTTCGCCACGGGTCAGGGTTGTCCTTGGGCCCCGTGCGCTCGGAGTTGTGGGTGCCGCAGTCGATGAGCAGGTGGAAGGGCGCCCCCGCCGTGCCGGGCAGGGTGAGCAGGAAACAATCTCCGATGCCGAGGCGGTACATGCGGATACGCAGCCGGTCGAACGACGCCGCCTCGGCGTTGGCGGGCGTCCTTCCCCGCTTGGCGTCCGTGATCTTCCTGGGGGCGTTCGTGGCGGTGCGTTGGGTGGCCTTCCGGGCCGACCTCCTCGCAGGGCGTTGGACGGCCATGTCGCCTAGTCCCTCCCGTGCAGCAAGGCGAAGGGCTCGTCGGCGTCGGCCAGCGCCGCGCCGCCGACATAGCCCGAGGTCTCCGCCGTCTCGCGCTCCTTGGCGCGCAGGCGGAGTTCCTCCTTGGTCCGCTTCGGGTGGCCGACGCGCTTCGAGACGACGTAGCGCGCCGCCTGGCGCTCGCGGTCCCAGATAATCGTGCAGCCGCCGCGCACGAACTCATCCGATCCTTGGGGCCACCACCGCTGGGTGATCTCGATGACCGTGTCCGCCAGCAGCTCGCCGTCCGGGCCGACACGCCGCGCCGGGCGTACCGAGTGCACCTCGATCCGCGAAAAGGTGCCGCTCGAAAAGGTACCACGCGGCCCCTCCACTTCGCCTGCGCGGCGCCGTCCGCCGGGCCCCACGGGCTCGCCATCGTCGTCGAAGTCGAGCAGGCCGAGCTCCTGGCACAGCGCCTTGCGCGGGGCGTCGGGCAAGCGGTCGATGGCGACCTTGATCGTCCGCGCATCGTCGCGCGAGGCCTGCCACGCCGCCAGCCGGTCGCCGTCGAGACGCCAGCGTGCCGACATGGCGGCTATCACCTCCCGCAGCGGCGCCAGCGCTTCCGGGTCAAGCGGTCCACCCCAGACCAGCGCGGTCGGCGACCAAGTCTCGACGTCTGGCGGCCGGATGCCGCGTTTGCGGAAGCCGTCGATCAGCGCCACGCGGTAGCCGCGACGGTCGTCGGGGACGAGGTCGCAGTCGGCGGTGATCAGCGCCCGAAGGTACTCGCCGAAGGTCGGCTCGACCGGCGGGCAGTAGTCGAGGGCGCGTACGCACATCCGCAGGAAATGGCCTGCGACGGTGGCAGCTTCCTGCGCGAGGCGCTCGGCCAGCTCGTCCGGGATCTCGCCGGGCGGCAGCACGCCAGTGCCGTTGCTGGCCAGCCGGAACAGCCCATCGGCGCGCTCGTTGTAGGCGCGGAGAAAGCCGTCGAACACGGCCGCGACGAGCACCTCTCCCAGTGCGTGCTCGCCCTTGTGCCTCGCCTCCTGGAAGTCGGTCGGCTTCGGGGGAGTGCCGAGGGCGTCGCGCAGCGCGCCGCGCTGGCCGACTGCCTCGCCGAACTGCCGCGCCAGCTTGCCAAGGGCGGAGCCGATGCCGGGCCGGCCTTTCGCGCGCCGAATCTCATGGGCTATCAGCCGGGGCATCGTGAAGTGCTGGAACAGCGCGACGAGGTCGGAGAAAGCCTCGTGCAATGCGAAGGCCTCCGGGTTCGCTGCTTCGCGCCAGCGCGGGTGCAGCCCGTCGAGCAGAGCGTGCGACGTCTCGTGCGCGACGATGTCGTGCGACAGGCAGGTAAAGACCATGCCGTCGCGCAGGACCTGGCTTCCCGGCTCGCTTTGCGCGCGGAAGTAGCCGAACAGCAGGGCGCGGCGGGCCGGGCTGTAGTAGGCGTTCGCCTCGCGGATCGCGTGCGGGTAGATCCGAAGCCGCCGGACGAAGCCGCGGCGGAAGGCGCCGTCGTCGTCGCGTGTCACGCGCTCCGCCCAGAAGGGGGTGCGCCCGAGCGCGCGGCGGAACACGTCCACCGTGCGCATCGCCACGGCGTACGCCATCTGCTGGTGGAACTGTGGCGATCCCTCGCTCGGCACCAGCCCGTCCTGCGCCAGCACCTCCGGGCGAGAAAGGTTCACGGGCGCGTAGGCGAGGCCCGAGGCAGCGTCGATGTCGATGACCTCGATGTACTCGCCGACCGGCCCCGGCTGCACAGCTTCCCATGGCACGGCAACAATGTCCGTGGCGAAGTCGCGCGTGTCCATCGCGGCAGCCAGGGTCGGGTCGATAGCGAAGATGCGCAGCCGGCGATGCGCGGGCGGCGCCACGGCGGACATCTCCTCACCGCCCGCGGGCCTGTTGCGCGCGGGCGCGGTCCTGGCCGGCGCGGGCGCCGGCTCGGCGACGGCGGGCGCAGCACCGCCCACCGGGGCGGGCAACGCCTCGCGCAGCGCAGCCTTCAGCGCGACGGAGGCGAGCGGGTCACCGGCCAACGCCTCCACCACGCGCCGCCGCACCGCGCTCGGCAGACCGGCCGGGTCGTCGGGGTCGTGGCCGTCGAGCGCCTCGCGCGCGGCGGGCGAGCGCTGGGCGAGCTGCGTCGCCTCGATCTCCAGCATCTCGGCACGCGAGCCGGCGGCGACAACGCCGAAGCCGGTCAGCAGGCGCAGCGCGGCGAAGCGGGCGGTGTCCGCTTCCTCCGGTGCGTAGACGTCGGCGCGAGGGGGCAAGTCGAGCGCGGCGCGCGCGTCGAGCACGCCGCGGCCGAAATACTTGTGGGGCGCGTTGCCCTGTGCGGGCTGCGCGGCGGCGGAAAACAGCGCGTGGCGCACCGCCTCTACCCGGCGCCAGCCCGGCATGGCGGCCAAGGCCGCGGCGTACCGCTCGAGCCACAAGGCCGCGGCCGCTGCGACCTGCGGCGTAGCGGCCGAGGTGCCGCCGCCGTCCTGGTCCACCACCGCGCCGGCGCCGCGCCGCGCCCATGGGATGTTGGGCGTCCAGGCCGCGAGCGCTGTGCGCATCTTGCTCGCCGGCCCGTAGCAGCCGGCCATTAGCTGCACCGGGAGGTCAGCGTAGGGCGAGCCGTCGGCGCGGATGCCCGCCACCGCGAGCACGCGGCGGAAGCGCGCCGGGAAGACGACGGACTCCACCGGCAGTCCGCCGAAATTGTTGCCCGCCGCGGTGACGACGACGACCCCCGCCTCGTAGAGCGCGTTGGCTGCGTCGGCCCAAGCCTTGGAAGCGAGGCCGCCCATGCTCATGCTGACAACGTCGCAGCGTGTCTGCGCGTCGCCTCGCCACCCGAGCACCGTGTCCATTGCCTCCGCTAACGCTGACGTCCGGACCAGCACGACGCGCGGGCAGACGCGGAATGGCGCAACCTCGAAGCCATGCGCGCCGCCGTATTTGCTGCCAGCGAGGATGGCGAGCGTCGCCGTGCCATGGCCCGGGTTGGAAAGGGTGCCGTCGGCGCGGTCGAGTGCCTCATGGGCGGGACCGCCTTCGTCGTTCCGTTCTACGAAATTGCGCGCGAGGTCGGGACGCAGACCCAGCGGGCAGGTGGTGTGGCTCGCGTCGAACCCGGTGTCGAAATGCGCCAGCCGCGTCGCGGGCTTCTGTGCGCCGAGGTGGCGCGCCAGTTCCTCGCGCGCCGCAGCGAGGCCCGAGAACTCGCGACGTAGGAACCAGTTGTCGCCGGGGCCCCGGGGGTGATCCGCGCGCTGGGGGTTACCGCCCGGGGAGGTGCGCGGCGGGTCGTCGTGGTCGGGGGTGGACCATTCGATGTCGGGCTCGGCGAAGGCGACGGCGGATCCAGCGCCGAACCCCAGCCCCTCTCTCAGCAGCATGTGGCAGGCGTCCCACGGGTTCGCCCTTTCTGGTAGATCGCCTGTGACGTGCCAGGCGGGGGCAGCACCGGCGGCGAAGCCCATGGCCTCCCCGCCCGCGGCGGCGGTGGCGGGCATGAGTGGGCGCAGCGCGACCTCAAGGGGCCGTGCGGCGAGGCCCTGGAGGCGGAGCCGCCCCGCGCCCGGTCTGGTCTGGACGAGCAGGCGCATGGTGCCTTCAGTTCCGTGTCGAAGGTTGCGGTCGAGGCGGCACGGCGGCGAAGCCCATCGCCGCGGCAAGGCGCTGCGGGTCGAGCCCGCCAAGCCGACGCGCGCATTCGTCGTGGGCGTACCAAAAGCGCCGGGCGCGCAGCGCGTCGTCCGCGCCGGGGCCTGCCATCCAGACGTGGAGGCCCTCGCTGCGCCGGCTGCCGGCGCCGACCGCGATCGGTCGGTTGAAGTCCTGCGTAAGCGCGAGCATGCCAAAGGTGCCGAGCCCAAAGCTCGTGGTCACGCCGGCCCGCGCGCCGCCGCCCGAATCGCCGGTGATGCCGCCGAGCAGCGCGGCGAGCCGCGCCCCGGCCTCTTCGCGCTGGCGGGCAGGATCCGTGCTCTGCGCGCGCAGCGCCTCCGCCGTTGGCGTGCCGCCGGCAAGTTGCGGGAGCTGCGGCGCCTGCGGCTGGCCCGGCAGGATGCTCTGCAGATCCACCGCCGCGCGGATCGCCTGTTCGGCCGAGTTGGTGAAGCTGTACTCGACGCGACCTGCGTAAACGACGCGGTTGATGACCACGACCTCCACACGCTCGGCCGCCAGCCGTGCGGAGTCGCCGTGGCAGGCCGCGCGAACCAGCTCGGGCCGCCCCTGCGCGAGTTCCGCTAGGTCGCGCACCAGCGCCTCCGCCCAGACGACGTCGGTAATGGGGTCGCGCGCCTGGCTGTCCGGGCGGGCTGTCGCGCCGCGCATGAGGCGGTCGAAGCGCCAAGCGTCGAGCATCAGTTCCTGCATGTTGTCGACCTTGATGGACACGGCGCTCTGGCTGCTCGCACCAAGGCCGAGGCGCGCGCCGAAATTGCCGAACAGTCCCGACGCGCCGAGTTGGCCCGCGGTGATCCGCCCCACCGTGAGCGCGGGGACAGCAGAGCGCTGCAGGCGCAAGGGGCAGCCGCTGTCAGCGTGGCCGATCTGGCGTTCCGCGCAATCACTGATGGTGCTTGCAGCCCCGACGACAGGCTTACCGTCCGTGCTGCGCCGCTCCGGCAATGGGCGGATCTGCGGGCGGCGGCTCTGCTGGTCCTCCAGCAGGTCCAGGACGTCGTCGTGGTGGAAGGAGCCGACACGCAACAGGCTGAAGCGCGCGACTGGGGGGCTGCCGTCGCGCGGCGGGACGTGGAGGAATACGTCGCCTACCCGCACGTCTTCGCTCATCGGATAGAAGGCGAACATGTTCAGGCGGCGCATCGCGTCGCCCCACTGCTGCTCCACGTTGATCTCAGGCGGCCTGGTGCAGCCGCCGAGAAGAGCGAGAACGCCTATCGCCGCTGCGGCGCGAAGCGTCATGCCGGCCTCCCTTCGTCCGGGCGGCGCGCAATCTGGCACTGCCAGGAAACAGCTAACCCGGCCGCGCAATCGTATGACAAGCTTTATTTTCTGGGAGCGGAACAATACATGATCTCGGCTACAGCGCCGCCAACGCCATAAGCGAACGAGATTCGCGGAATCTGAGGGCGACCGGCATGATCCGGCCAAGTGACGCGGCGTTCACCGCCGCTTCGATCCGGCGACCCGTCACGTCCATCTAACCAGATGGAACCTTCGCCTCGACCCTACCTAATCCCCCGCCCGCGCTTCGCAACAAGGTCTTCAGGCTTCACCTCGATGCCGAGCTTGGACAACCCGAGCAGCACAGCCTGGCGGAAGCGCATCTCCGGGTGCTTGGCGAGAAAATCGCTGATCTGCGGGACCACGTAGTCGGGCAGGTCAATCGTCGTCATGTGGCCGCGCGCCTGCTGACGCGGCTTGCTCGCCGGCTTCGGCGTCTCGGGCAGAGCCTGTGGCGCTTTGCGGGCCGGCATGATGGATCTCCGGGGCGGGGATAGCGTCTGACCGCAACAGCTATATAGCCCTATGCTGGTCTGCAACTCCCTTCTCGCTCACCATCCGGCGCGCATGGCATTCGTCGGCCGTCGCCGGGGCCGCGATTGCGGCCTCCGGCTTCTGGGTAGCCTGCTTACTCGGCCGCTTGCAGCATGGTCTCGGCCTCCGGCGACGTGTCGGGCGCTGGCCGTGCCCGCAGCGGCTCCGGGAGCCACCCGGCACCGTTCAGGAAGCCTTCGGCGGCCTCCGCCATCGCCTGCTTCTTCGCCCCGGCAATCCGCCTGGCTGCGTCCTCACCGGCCCCCTCGCGCACCGCCGCCGCAATGGCGTCCTTGGTCACCCGGCCGAGGAAGCCCTCGGCGGTCGGCTTCCACCAGTGCCGCATATCGAGGCCGGCGGATGCCGCCACCTGCTCGGCCGGCGAAAGTGCTCCACCCGGAACAGTCCAGTCCTCCGACCCGGCGTCGATGGACGGCGCCACCAGCACGGCCAGCAGGTCGAGCGCGGCGGCAGTGTCGAGTGCCAGCAGCCACGGCCATAGCCGCTCGCCTTCCGGAACGCGCGCGGCATCCAGCGCCGCGGCGCTGCGGGCTTCGAGATCGGCGTGCGCGGGTGCGGCCTCGATGCCAGGACAGGCGACGTGCAGCGCCGGGGACCGTAGCGTCACCCTGGCGACGGCCCGCCACGGGTTGTCCCGCTCCACGATGAGGGCGTGCAGCAGCACCCGCAGCGCGAGGTCGGGCCGCGCCGCGACCTCGGCCTGCAAGGCGGCGCTGCGGTGCGCCAGCAATTCGCCGCGCAACGCCGCCGGCAGCCCGGCAGGTGGGCGCTCCTTCGCAGCCGGCCGGGGCGCCTCGTCGCCCTCCTCTTCCTCCGGCACCGCGTCGTCGTTCGCCGCCTCACCGGACCGCATCAGGCCGCGCTCGACGCGGACGCCGTCCCCAGCATCCGGCGCGACGATGGCGCCGGAACGGGCGCGGTCCTCGGGCCGCCACGCGACCTCGCGCGCACGGATGGCCTCGATCTCCGCCTCGATGCGGTCGAGCTCGGCCGACTGGTCCTCGTCAGGCTCGTCGCCGCATTCAGCCTCGATGGCGTCGAACCGCTCCCCGAGCGCGGAAAGGCGCGCCTCGTCCTCGGCCGACAACGGGGCCCGCTGCGGCCGCAGGCGCGCCATGCGCCAGAGGTCGGGCGGCAATGCGGGCAGGGCGTCCACCCATCCCCAGCCCTCCGCGCGCACCGCCTTGGCCTCGCGGGCGAGGCGCTCGTCCACAAGCCGCGCGAGCAGAGCGGGGTCGGCAATCCAACCCTCGCCGTCCTCGCTGAACAGGTCGCGCTCGACACTGCCGCCGGCCGCCTCGTACGCGTCCAAGCCGACGAAGCGCACGCGCCGGTCGTCCAGCGTTATCCGGCCCTCGACCAACAGCCGGCGGATGCTGGCGGGATGCATGCCGTAGCCCTGGGACTGCCGCCAGACCCGCTCCTGCGCCTCGTGGTCGTCAGTCACGGCGAAGGCGGTCACCGCCTCAAGCCCCATCTCCCCGGCACGGAAGGCGGCGATGAGGCCAGGGGAGACGGAGGCCAGCCGCAGGCGCTGGCGCACCGTCAGCGGCGAGACGCCGAAGCGGCGCGCGATCCGCTCCACGTCCTGGCCCTCGGCGTGCAGCCGCGCGAAGGCCTCGAACTGGTCGGCGGGGTGCATGGCGACGCGCACCACGTTCTCGGCCAGGCTGGCGCCGGTGACGTCGCCATCGGCCGCCAGCACCCGGCACGGGATCGGCGCGCCCTTGGCGATCTTCCGGCGCTCCGCCAGCAGCCGCAGCGCGGCGAGGCGGCGACCGCCGGCGATCACGTCGTATCGGCCGGTCGGCTCGCCCTCGGCGTCGTGCGCCGGCACGACGCCGAGATTGTGCAGCAAGCCATGGGCCGCGATGGAGGCGGCGAGTTCTTCTAACCCCTCCTCGCGCCCGGTGCGCCGGGCATTGGCCTCGGCAAGATCGAGGCGGTTGAGGGGAACATGGATCGTCTCAGCGTCGAAGGGCTTGGCTGGCATGGGGTCGGCTCCTCCTTGGTGCCGTCCTCAATATACAAATACAGTGCTATATAGCAAGAACACATGGTCGGGATTAGGGGATATCACAGGAGCGCGATTAGGATTCATTTGTATTGCTATATAGCAGTGTATCTCATATCTTCCTTCTTAGCCGAGCGGCGCAGTGCCCCGGCGAGTTGGCAAGGACCAGCACACCATGACCTTCAACTTCTCCCGCTCCTTCTCCACCCGCGCCGGCGCTGAGCCGCTGTCGGACGACAGCATCCGCACCCTGGCGCCGAGCGCCTTCGCCGCGGAGGCGCACGAAAGCCGCAGCGCCCGCTACGCCTACATCCCGACCTCCGCCGTCATCGAGGGCATGCGCGCCGAGGGCTTCCTGCCAGTCTTCGCCAAGCAGGCGCGCTGCCGCGACGCCGGCCGCCAGGAGCACACCAAGCACATGGTCCGCTTCCGCCGGCAGGGCGTCAGCCCGGCGCGCCGCGTGGGCGACAGCTTCCCCGAGATCGTGCTGATCAACTCGCACGACGGCTCGTCCTCCTACCACCTGATGTCCGGCGTGTTCCGGCTCGTCTGCCTCAACGGCATGGTGGTCGCTGACCGCCGCGGCACCGAGGTCCGGGTGCCGCACAAGGGCGACGTGGTGCGCCAGGTGATCGAGGGGTCGCACGTGGTCCTCGACGAATCTCAGCGCGCCCTGGAAGCGGCGGATGCCTGGGCTGGCGTGCCGCTCGGCCGCGACGAACAGGCGGCGCTGGCGGAGGCGGCGCATGTGCTGCGCTTCGGCGACGCGGCCGGCGAGGCTGACACGCCCATCCGCCCGGCGCAGCTGCTCGAGGCGCGGCGCTCCTCCGACCGGTCGGACGATCTTTGGACCGTGTTCAACCGGGTCCAGGAGAACACCATCCGGGGCGGGCTCTCGGCCTGGGGTCGCGACCCGAACGGACGGCCCCGCCGCGTCACCTCCCGCGAGGTCACGGGGATCGACCAGGATGTGCGGCTCAACCGGGCGCTGTGGCTGCTCGGGGAGCGGATGGCGACGCTGAAGGGCGCCGCCTGAGGCCAGGGGCGGGGGCCAGCGCCCCCGCCCGCATCCCTCTCCCATCCCATCCGGAGCGCACCCGCATGATCACCAATCCCCTTCCGTTCCTCGGCCGACCGCAGTCCTTCAAGGGCGAGGGCGGCGAGGCCATGACCTTCGGCACGTTCGAGCCCGACCCGCTGTGCGTGCTGTTCTCGTTGCAGGGCGCGGATGGGCGGCAGTTTGCCTGCCTGCTCGGCGACGAAGTCGAGGCGGCGCTGCTTGCCCTGCTGCGCGACCGCGAGCGCGCCCGGCACGACGTGGGCATCGCCTCCAGCGGCGGGCCGGGAGGCGGGACCTCATGACCTTCCCCGCCGGGTCCTGGATGAGGGCCGCCGGCGGTTGCCGGCGCCCCGGGGTGGCGGGCATTTTGCCCGCCATGCCCATGACGCCGGATGAGATCGCCCACTGCCTCAATGCCCTGCCCTGGTCGCGGCGGGAGGTCGCGCGGCGCCTCGGCGTGGATGACGCGGCACTGCGGAAGATGGCGCGCGGGGCGCGGCCGGTCGCACACAACCTAGCGGCCTGGCTGCGACTGCTCGCCGCGCTGCATGGGGCGCTGACGCCGGAACAGCGGGAGATTGCGCGCGCTATCGGCTGCGACGAGGGGCGCTTCGTGCGTCACCCGCGCGGGGTGCGTCCACTGGACGACGAGGAAGCCGCGCTGCTGGAGACGCTTGCGGCGCTGCATGCGGCGCTGCCGCTGCCCGTGGGATGGCGGACGAATGCGGTGCAGCCGGACACCGATGCGTAGACTCGCCTGCCAAGTCGCTTTCTGAACCCAGGTCCCTTGTTCGACCCGCTGGAGGCGCGGTTGATGGGTCGGGACGTCCCTCGTCCCGACCAGGCCCAGCGGCCACGGCGCGCAGCGGAGGGCAGGGGAGGACCGTAGCCACCCGGAGCCACGCGCAGCGCCGATTGGCGCGAGCATGGCGAGGATGGCGAGGACCGGACCTTGCCTGGAGTGAGCACCGTGGCACGGTTGGGATCACCCCGAAGAGGGACGAAAAGAGCAGGAACGGAGTGCTAGGCACGTTCGATTTGACACGAGCGTATCGAACGGATGTAGGCTTTACGAGAGCCCACCTGGGAGCGGATTGTTTGCGCACGGAGGCATAAATTTTGAGATCGCATTATTCATGTAGTAACGAACATCCAAGGATGCCTTACGAAAGCAACCGCTTTCGTAATTCATGCTTTGGCGTTTTTTCCGTTCTGCTAATGGCTCCTATTTCGAATATATGTGCCGCGCAAGGCCGCTCAGACGTACCAGTTGAGGAGTTTAGAAGTCGACTTGAGCAGTGCATCGAGCAAAATCGTATTGATGCTTCCAGTAACCTTCAACAAGTATTTGTATCTGTATACGGCGCCGCTCGTAGCCAGGGCCGAATACTGACTCTTGCTGATTTTGTCTCCACGCTGCGGCCCAATGATCAACTGAACGGGCTTGAACTGTACAATAGATGTGTAGTTGGTATCGTGCGGGGGACAACGAACAACCCGCAGGATGTACCGGAAGTGCTTGAGCTTCCTGCTATCCTCGAAACCTCCGGGCAACCGATCCGGCTGCGCGCCAGAACTATCATCGCGAACAACTCAGAGGTTCGTGCATTTCCTGCTGGGGCTAGGGCGCCTTCCGGTACACCAGGGCAGAATGGGGTGAACGGCTCCAACGGCGCCCATGGCGCGGGGGGGGACGGAACCTCCGGCGGCGCGGGCACACCGGGGGAACCTGGTCATAGGGGTGTATCCGCCGCGACCATTCAGATTGAGGCTGAGAATTTTGTCGGTCGGCTACGCATTGTAAACTCTGGGCAGCCCGGAGGCGCGGGGGGACCTGGTGGAGCGGGAGGTAACGGAGGCGCAGGAGGTCAAGGGCGTGCAGCCGTAAGTGGCATCTTCGATTGCTCAAGCGGTCCAGGCACTGGTGGCGGTGGTGGAAACGGCGGGTCAGGTGGTGATGGAGGACGCGGTGGCGATGGCGGCAATGGCGGCCAAGTCACGCTACGTTTCCAGACTGTCGCCCCCGGCTCTACCATTTCAGTTCTGACACTGGGAGGCCTCGCCGGTTCCGGTGGTCCACCCGGTCCGGCAGGATCTCCTGGCTCTGGCGGAGCAGTCGGCTCATCTGGTGGTCGCTGCGGATCAGGAGGTCGGACCGGAGGTGCTGCTGGGGCGCCTGGCGCACCGGGCCGAAATTTGGGGCCCGGTCAACCAGGCCTTGATGGGCAGATAGAGATCATCATCGAAGATCGAACCAGCTTGGCAACTCGCGAATTTTCTCGAACCTTCGAGCGACGTGCGACCAATGACTGATCCGAATCCGCCACCGCCGGCACCCTGGTTTTCGAATACGAAGATCGTCATAGCTTCAGCGTCGGTTCTATTGATATCAATGATATTAGTTATTTATTTTATATTTCCAAAAAACAATCAAAGTATTTCTAATCTTAGAGATCCAGCAGCTTCAAATTCAAAGTTTCAGGCAGATCATAATTATATTGCCGGCTGGATCTTAGAGTGTCGGCGCTTTCTTTCTCCTGAGGACGCTCCTGGCTGGATGCAGCGTGCCGTTCATATTACCGGCGTAGCAGCATCTACAAACCAGACGCAGGGGATTACCGTTCCCCTCATCCGTGAAGAACGTGCGCTTATCAATTTAAGTTTGACGCTTGCAGCAGACAGAAGCACCTTGCTTACAAGATCAATCGATTCTTATAATTTTTGGGAGAAGACTTCAATACTGGGTATTTTAATCGGATTTCTAACAACAGTTCTTATAACAATTAGCTCTGCTAATATTATTCCTCAAACAAGTCGCTGGGCAATAGCAGTAAAGACATCAGCTATTACACTTCCTGCCCTAGGGACTGCTTTTGCTGCGATTGTCGCGTTCTATACTCCTCAGGCCGAGTGGAGCCAAGCATCGCGAACGTTAACAAGTAATAGTTTGCTTCACTCTCAGATGAGACAGCTCATATCCAGCCAAGAATGTCTTTTCGATGATCAGGGCAAGCCATCAGCTGAGACCGCAACGGCTCTGCTGAGCGGGATTCAAGTCTGGCAACGAAACTACAACGACATTCAATCAGCGTCTTCAAGCTCGAACCGCACGGGAGACACCAATAATGGTGGAAGGCGCGACGCACCACCCGGTTCCCCCTCCCCACACGGAACCGACCCCTCCACCCCGACCGTCACACCCGCAGCGACGCCCACCCGATAGTATTGCAGAAAAGCAAGGACCCGGCGGAGCTTCGCTCGCACTCGGGTGAGACAGTCTGATGCCGGAGGCAATGCCGATTACAGCTACAGGCCGGCGAGAACGCTTGGATACCGACGGAGCGCCGGTGATACTGTGTGTCATGGGCGATAGTGGAGACGACAAGACGGGCGGCGCGGAGACAGGCGCTGCACGGCTGCCATGGGATCTCCACCCCGCGCTGACCGAGGAGCGGCTTTCAGCCTGCGCGCGCCTGCTGGCACGGGGTCGCGCCGACGCGGTGGCAATGGCGGATCCCTGGGCCGGCGACGACGCCTGGTCGATCGGCTGCCGCGCCTACTCTTTCTCGCGTAACCGCCTGCGCCAGGCGGCCGAGGGCGGCCGCTACCGCTGGCTCGCCGTGCTCGATGCCACCCACCACTTCGTCTTCCTGATCGACGGCGTGCCGGTGCGATTCTTCCGCGGTGACGCAGAGGAGCCGAGCAAGCGTACGCTCCGCCAACAAGAGAGCGAGGCACAGCAACTGGCGCTAGCCCTAGGCGACGCTGGCGGGGCGGACGGCCTGATGTTCCGGCTCGCTGTCGAGACGGGCGAGGGCGGGGAAGTGCGGCGCGTGGTCTTCCTGGCGCTGCGGGGCGAAGAGGGTGCAGTCGAGTGCTTTTGGCCGGTTCCGCTTGGTAACGACGACTTGTCGTCGGCGCGACGCAACGCGGCCGCCACCCTGGCACCCCCGCTCGCTGCGGCTTCCTCGCGGCGCACCTCCTGATTCTCGTCTCATGTTTCTGACCGTCTTTGCTAATCCGGTTTTGTTCCTCACGCTGGAGTGACGACATTCCAGTACTTTGCGTGCGGAACGACCGACGATTGTCTCTTGAGAGACTTCTGCCACCATCGGTAGCATTGCCCATCGCAACACGCCTGATGGCATACCGAAATGCAAAATTTGGTCATTTGCAGCGAGCTGACCACCCGCGCCAGCCGAATGAACCAGTTCGCGTCGACGCCGGTGCGGTCTAGCTTCCCGGCCGATTCGGGACGAGGCGCGGGCGAACGGTGGGCGACACGCTCGGCGAGGCAGATCTACGCGCGGGTATTGCCCGCGGCGGCACCATCGAGAACGTCGTCGTCGTCGCCTACCGCGACGCGGGCGGCGGGGTCGAGCACGTCCCCTACATCCTTCCATCCTGGCGCCGCGGCTACGTCGCCATCGCCCTGTTCCGCGGCCCCGGCGTGCGCGCCTGGCGCGACCTCGACCGCCTGCGCCGCTTCCTCCGCGACGACCTGGGCTTCGGCCTGCCCATTTCCCTCTACGACGAGGGCTGCCCGAAGCTCGCGCGGTTCAAGTCGCTGCTGCCTGCCGGCGCCACGAGTTCGCGCGTCCGCACGTCCGACACGACGCAACCCGACGGGGACGACACCGAGACGCCGGCACCAGGCTGACGCCGCCCTGCGCGGCCGGGCGGTGGCCGCGTGATCCTCGAACTCGCCGCATTCCTCGAGCTCGCCGCGGCCTGCGCCCCTGGCGTCGCACCCGAAACCCTCGCCGCGATCGCCCGCGTCGAGAGCGGTCTCGACCCACTGATCATCGGCATCAATGAGCGCGGCGCGACGCCGGTCCGCTCCGCGACCCCGGCCGAAGCCGCGGCACGGGCAACCGCGCTGATCGCGGCCGGCAAGTCCGTCGACCTCGGCCTCATGCAGATCAACAGCCGCAATCTCGGCTGGCTCGGGCTCGCGGTCGAGGACGCCTTCGACCCCTGCCGCTCGATCGCCGCCGGCGCGCGCGTCCTGACCGCCTTCAGCGCCTACAACACCGGAAGCCCGAGCCGCGGCCTGGCCAATGGCTATGTCGCCCGGGTGGTGTCGGCGCGGACGGCCATGGCGGCGGCACCGGCTCGCCCCTGCCCTGCCCCGCTCGCCAGCCCGGCGCCGGCGGCCTGCGCCCCGTCCTGGGACGTCTGGGCGCGCTGTCCCGCCGCCGCGCCGGCACTGCGGGACTCCGATCCGGCGGATGCCGACGAGCAGGCACCCCCGTCCGCCGAACCCATCCGTCTCAGGGGCAGCCTCGCCATGGGAGCCGATACCCGATGAACACCCGATCCCTTGCGACCGCATCCGCAGTGGCGGCGGCCGCGCTTCTCCTACTGCCCTCGCTGGCCTGGGCACAGGCCGGGGGCGGCGCCGATCCCTTCTCGACCGGCGTGCAGTGGTTCGTCTCCGGCCCCGCGCGCGGCGTGGCCATGCTGTCCGTAGCCGCGGCGGCGGTGCTGGTCTGGTTCCTGATGGGCTCGCTGCGGCTCGCCGGCTTCGTGCTCGGCGGCGGCCTGATCCTGGCCAACGCGCAGACCATCGTCGGCTGGATGGGGTTCTAACGGTGGACGCCGCCGAGGAACCGCGCGGCCCGCGCACCGGCCCCATCCCGCTCGGGGCGACCCGGCCGCCGATGGTGCCGTTTGTCGGGCTGCCCTTCTCGGCGGCGATCCCGCTGCTCTTCGCCGCGGCGGAGGTCCAGATGGCGGTCGGCGGGCTGAAGGGCGTCGGCTATGCGGCAATGCTGCTGATCGCCGTCGGCCTGCCGCTGCGGGCCTGGGTCAGCTTCGACTGGTACGCCATCGAGGTCCTGATGGCCTGGGGCCGCACCTCCGGCCCCGCCCTGGATTCCGCCCGCTGGGGCGGCGCCAGCGTCTCGCACTTCCCGCTCCATCCGCGCCATCGCCGGCGGGAGCCACGGGGGATGGCGGGATGATGGAGTTCCGCAAGCTCGCGGCGCATGAGCGCGCCGGCACGACCTACGCCCGGCACCTCGGCCACATCTCCGACGGCGTCGGGCTGATGCGGGACGGCTCGGTGTTCGCCGTCATCGAGGTAGGCGGCTTCCCGCATGAGATGGCGGGCGACGAGGCGGTGAACGCCCGGCACGCGGTCCGCGCCGCGCTGCTGCGGAACATCGCCGACGAGGATGTCGGGCTCGTCGAACACCTGGTGCGCCACGACGACGCGCCGCGCTTCACCGGACCGGCGCCAGCCGAGCACGCCACGCCCTACGGCGCCGAGCTCTCGCGCGACTACGCCGGCGCCTGCCTGCGCGACCTGATGACCACAACCTGGCTGCTGACGGTGCTGGTGAGGCCAACCTTCGCCGCCCGCGGCTGGCGGGCCATGCTCGGCCTCGAGCCGCGCGAGGAGGCCGCACGGCCCGGTCCGGGGATGGACCGGCGCGTCACCCGCCTGGAGGACCGTGTCCGCGCCTGCATGGAGGCGCTGGCACCGCTCGCCCCCCGCCGGCTCGGCGTCCGGATCGAGGGCGAGGTCGCCTTCTCCGAACTGGCCGAGGCGCACCGGCTGGCGCTCTACGCCCGGCGAGCGCGGGTGCCGATGGTGGCGCCGGGCTCACTTGGCGCATCGATCTACACCGACCGCATCGTGTGCTCCTCCGCCTGCTTCCGCGTCGAGGCCGCCGGTGTGCCGGATGCGGAGAAGCCGCACGGGCTGATGCTCGGCTTTCGCGTCTATCCCAACCGCTGGCGGGTCGGGATGTTCGACGCGCTGCTCGCCCTGCCCTTCCGCTTCGTGCTGACCAACAGCTACGACTTCCACGGCCGGACCAAGGCGGGCGACAAGCTCGCCGTCCGCGCGCAGCGCATGGAGAACGTCGGCGACCGCGCCGCCTCCCTGCGGGACGAGCTCGACGACGCCATCGACGCGATCGACCGCGGCGAGCACGTCATGGGCTCGCACCACTGGTCCCTCGCCGTGCACGCAGATGGCGTGGCCGGGCTGGAAGCCAACGCCGCCGCGGCGCGATCGGCCGTGACCGATGCCGGCGCCGTGCTGGCGGCCGAGGATGTCGGCATGGAGGCGGCCTATTGGGCGCAGCTGCCGGGCGCGCCCGCCTGGCTGCGGGCCCGCGCGGGCGCGTTGCCCTCCGTCGCCTTCGCCGCGATGTCCTCCCTCCACGCCCCGCCGCGTGGCGACGCCCGGCACCATTGGGGCCGGCCGCTCTACCGCGCGCGCACCACGGCCGGCACGGCCTACGACGCGCCCTGGCACCTCCGCGACGTCGGCCATCGGCTTCGGATCGGCCCAACCGGTTCCGGCAAGACGCTGCACATGGCCTTCGAGACGGTGATGCTTGACCCGCTCGTCCGAGCGCGCGGCGGCCGGCAGATCATCTTCGACAAGGACGGCGGCAACGAGATCCTCGTCCGTGCCATGGGCGGCGTCGTCGCACGGCTACGTCGCGGCGAGGCCTCCGGTGCGGCGCCGCTGCGTGCCCTGCCGGACACCGAGGCCTCGCGCGCCTGGCTGCACGAGTTCCTGACCGGCCTGATCATGGACGATGGCCGCGGCGCACCGACGCCGGAGGACACCCGCCGCCTCGCGCTCGGCATCACCTTCGTCATGCGGATGCCGCTTGGCCTGCGGTCAATTGCCGGCGTCCGCGAATTCCTTGGCCACACCGACCCCACGGGCGCCGGCGCGCGGCTGGAAAAATGGTGCCGCGGGGGGCCGCTTGGATGGGCCTTCGACGGCGAGACGGACCTACTGGACTTTAGCGGGGCCATCGCCAGCGTCGATCCGACCGCGCTCCTTCCGGACGGCGCCGTCATGCCGGCGATGGCGGCGTACCTGCTGCATCGCGCCAGGCTGGTTGTGGACGGTCGACCGACTGTCCTCCACGCGGACGAGTTCCGCGCGTACCTGCCCGACCTCCGCCTTGTGGGCGGACAACGGCAGGCGCGCTTCGACAAGGGATTCGAGGATTTCGCGCTGACCGGCCGCAAGCAGGAGCTGTCGCTCGACATCGCCACGCAGCAGCCGGAACACATCCTCGACCACCCCGTGGGGCCATCATTGGTGGCGCAATGTAAGACGCGGGCGCTCTACCGGAACCCGGATGCGCGCCGCGGCCCCTACCTCGAAGGGCTGGGCTGCACCGAGCGCGTGTTCCAGGCCGTCAGCCGCGACATGCTCGCCGGGCCCCATTCCTTCGTGCTGATGCGCGAGGAGACGTCGGTCCTCCTGCGGCTCGACCTCACCCCCCTCCCCGGCCACGTCGCCGTCCTCTCCGGCCGCGCCAGCACGCTGCGCGCCATGGCCGAGGCGGTCGGCGAGCACGGCACCGATCCCGCCCGCTGGCTGCCCGCCTTCCGGCGGCAGCTCACTGCCCACGCAGCATGAGGAGGACGCGCCCATGACCCGCACCCGGACGGCCCTGGCCCTCGCGCTGGCGGTCGGGGCCGCCGCGCCGGCCGCCGCCCAGCTCGCCGTCATCGACGGCGCGAACCTGGCGCAGACGACGGTCACCGCCGCTCGCGCGCTCCAGCAGATCGAGCAGTTGCGGCAGCAGTACGACCAGCTCGTCCGGACCTACGACGCCATCGCCCATCCGACCTCGATCGGCGGCGTCGCCGGCGCGGTCCGGGGCCTCTCACGCACGATTATGCCGCCCGCCACGCAGGTGCCGGACATGATGGCCGGCCGCGGCGGAGAGTGGGGCCAGGCCGGCACCATGCTCAACGCCGACCGCCTCTACGCGCCCGCCGAGCGCGATGAATGGGCGCGCGAGATGGAGCGGCGCGAGAGGGTCACGGCGAACGCCAAGGCGATGGCGCAGGCGGCCATCGAGGACGCCGAACAGGAGATCGGCTCGCTCGACGCGATGCGCGGAGAGGTGGAGGCGGCGCCGGACGGCACGGCGGGTGTCGCGGTCGGCAACGGGCTCTCCCTGGCCCGGCAGCGGCTCGACGCGTCGCGCCTCCAGCTGGAGCAGATCCGCCTGATGCTCGCGGCAGACGACCGCGTGACGACGCAGCGCGGCGAGCAGGCCTGGCGCCGGGACGTGGACGACTGGATGACGCGGACCCGTCCCGCGCTGAACGGCTGGTGACGGCCATGCACGCCCCTTCGCTCGCCCTCACCCTGTCCCTCCTGGCAGCCGTGCCGGCCACTGCGGCCGAGTTCGACATTCCATGGTTCGAGGCCAATCCTACGGCCCGCGCCCAATGGCTGCGTTCCTGCCGGGACGACACGCGGATTGCGCGCGACGCGCGCTGCGGCAACGCCGAGATCGCCGAGAACCGCGTCCATGCGCGGCGCCTCGGCGCGCAGTCGGGCGTCCGATCCGGGCAGCTTCCGCCCGCCTTCGAGACGCCGATGCTGCTCGACGCCGCGCGTGTTGCCTGCGCCAGGCCGCCGGCCGAACGCGGCCTTCTGGGGCGCTACTGCCCGCGGGGGAGCTGACCCCCGTGTACGAGCAGTTCGCCGCCTTTTCCGACCAGATGACGACGGCCTTCTTGGACCGAACCATCCAGACCGGTGTCCAGACGGCGCTCGGCTGGATGCGCGGCGCGTTGATGCTGATGGTCGCCGTCGCCGCCGTGCTGGTGTGGACGGGACGGCTGGACCTCTGGTGGGTGGTGCGGCGGGTGGTGATCGCGCTGATCATCATCGCCCTGCTGCAGGCCGGTGCCTACAACCAGTACGTCCGGGATTTCTTCTGGACGACGGTGCCGAACCTGGTCGCCACGGCTTTCGCGGGCGGCAGCGTGACGGTCACAGCGGCGCGGCGGTTCGACGTGATCTCCGACGCCGCGTCCCATGTGGTGGCCGCAGCCGACGCTCAGGCGACCGGCCTGTGGAATATCCGCCCGCAATTCGGCATCGCGCTGGCGCACGGGCTCATGCTGATCACGATCGGCCTGTGCTTCGCTCTCTGGCTGGTCGCGCGTGTCGCCACCGCCCTGCTGATCTCGGTCGGGCCGTTCCTGCTGATCGCCGCGATCTTCGATGCGACGCGCGGATGGGTCATCGGCTGGGTGGGAAAGCTGGTTTCGCTGGCCGTCTGGTCGCTCTGCTCCACGGCGCTGGCAGAGATGATGCTCGCCGGCACCCTGATGTGGGTCCAGCGCACCGCCGCCTACGCCGCCGGCCTGTCCGAGCGGGTCGACGGGCTGTGGAAGCTCTGCGTTTGGATCCTGATCGACTTCGCCGTGATGCTGGCCCTGCCCTACTTCGCCTCCGTCGGTTCGGGTGCCTCCAGCGGCGTCCATGCGGGCGCATCCAACCTCGCTTCCGTCGCCAGCGCCGCCATGGGCCGCATAGGCCGGGCGGCCTCGGCCGTCTCGCGTGCCTCGAAGCAGGGGCGCTCGTGATGTCGCGCCCTCCCCTCCCCCTGAAAGGATCTGGAACCGCCGCCATGCGCAAAGCCCTGGCCGCGTTGATGTTTGCCCTCTGCCTGACGTCGGCATGTTCCTCTGATCGCGTGGCTGCATCCTGCTCCGGGACCGCCTTTGCCCTGAATCCGGGGCTCTGGACGCCGGCGCCAGGGGAGATACCCCAATGAGCGCCACCACGGGCTTCCCGCCAGAGTCCAGTCGTGCCGCGCTCGTGCCGTCCGGCCAGCTTGCGGAGGACTATGCCCGCGTGCTGGCGGCCCATGAGGCCGAGTTGGCGCGCGACCGGCGCCGCCAGCGCGGTCACCTGGTGCTGGCCTCCACCTTCGGCCTGGCGACGCTGGCGCTTGCCGGCGCCCTCGTCGCCGCGATGCCCCTCAAGCGCGTCGTGCCCGTCTTCGTGCACATCAACTCGGACGGCACCTACACCACCACGGTCAACCAGTCCGACGTGCCGCAGTCCCTGCGCGAGGCGACGATGGCCTCCACGCTCTGGCTCTACGTGTCCGCGGTGGAGCGCTTCAACACCGCGACGCACGCCGACGACCAGCAAATCGTCTTCATGCTCTCCGACCGAGCCACGGGGGACACCTTTCAGGCGCGGACAGACGCCCGCAGCCCCGAGAGCCCCTGGCGGCGCTTCGGCACCCGCACGACGGTGCGCATCGAGCGCATATCCGAGGGGCTCGGCTGCGCTTCGGGCGGGGCCTGCCTCGGCCGCGACCCGGACGCCTACGTCGTCCGCTTTCGCCGGATCGAGAAGACTGAGCGACTGTGTTGGTCGTCAAGCGGGTTTTGCGTCCCATGGCTTTCCGGTTCGGATGATGGCGTTGAGGATG
>NZ_JAAIKB010000023.1 GCF_011040385.1 Falsiroseomonas algicola
TAACAGCAGCGAATCAGCACAAACAACCTTGCGCAAGCCGAGTTGTGTGAATGCCGTAGCGCAAGCGCGGGGGAGGGTGCGTCCGATACTTCCTCGCCCGGGCTTGCGGGGGAGGTTTGGGGTGGTGGTGTGCGCGACCTACTCCGCGGCCTTCGCGAGCCCCTCCGGCTTCAGCGTGTAGGTGGTGAAGCGGCGGTTCAGCGCGGGCAGGGGCGCGATCTCCATGTGGCCCTCCGCCGGCTTCATCAGGATCATCGCGACGGTGGCGGAGAGGTTGCCGCCGAGGCTCATCCGCGGCGGGCGGCAGACGGCCCAGGGCGATTGCCAATCGTCGAAGAAGGCGCTGCGCAGGTCATCCAGCGTGATCGCGCCCACCTTCGCGCGCAGCGCCGCCAGCACGCGCTGGTCGCGATAGGTGCTGTCCGGCGTGGTCTGGATGCCGGTGTCCTTCAGCTTGGAAAGCGCCACCGCCGACTGCCAGTGATTGGCATGCACCAGCAGCCCATCCACCGGGTGCAGCAGGAAGCTCTCATCCGGCGCGCATTCGATGTCCATCGCCCAGCCGGAGGCGTGCGACAGCATGACGTTGTTCGAGGCCGATTTGGGCGTGGCGTAGACGGCGCGCACCGCCAGCGCCACCTGCTCCTGCTCCAGCACCTTCCGCCGCAGCAGGGACAGGGGCACGCCCTCCTGCCGGTAGTCGCGATCGGATTCCAGGTAGTTCGCCGTGATGGCGATGCCCGCGGCGTTGAGCCCCGCGCGGGCCAGGCCGCCGGCCTCGACGAAGGTCAGGATGTCGGGGCCATCCTCGCGCCGGATGCGGAGCACGACGCCGGTCTCGGCACACTCGCTCTTCCAGTCCCAGTTCTGGCCGTGCAGCAATGTGCCATCGGCGCTGGCCGCGGGCGTGACGATGGCGCCGGTGCAGCCATCGGGATCGGCTTCCGGCAGCCCGCGTTTGGCCAGTTGCAGGATCTCCGTCCGGCAGTTCAGCAGCATCACATCCTCGAAGGCCACATCGGCGCCGCGCGCGATGCCGCGCATCTCCGCGACATAGGCCGGGTCGAAGGCCTCCACGCGGGGGACGAAGGCGCGGGCCAGGCGGTGGATGCGCGCGGCATCCAGCCCGCCGCCGGTGAGCTGCGCGTGGTAGTGGCCGATGCTGCGCCGGACGCGGATCGCGGCCTGGCGGCCATAGGATTCACCCCTGGCCTCCGGCGCGCCCGAGAGTTCGTAGAGGGGAAAGGGGGCGGCCGCGTCCATCGGGTTCTCCGTCCAAAGAGAGTACCGGCCATCTTGCCTGGCACGGAGCCGTGGGCAAGCGGGGAAAGGCCGCGCTGCCGGAAGGCGCTGACTGAGCATCGCGCCATCGCGGCGCAGGGCAAGCATAGAATCTCCTTATCTCCTACGGAATTGGTATTGATTCATCGCATCATGTCGTGAATTTCTGAATCCAGCGGCGTTGCCGCGTGGATCATGAGGAGGTTCCCGATGCATCGAATGGCCCTGACCCGCCGCGCCGCGATGCTCGGCTGCTGCCTGCCCCTGCTCGCGCGGCCGGCGCTGGCGACGCCGGCCTGGCGGCCGACCCAGACGGTGAAGCTCATCGTCTCCGCCGCGCCAGGCGGCACGCAGGACATCCACGCCCGCGCCGCCGCGCCGGTGCTGTCGGAGCGCATCGGCCAGACGGTGGTCATCGAGAACAACGGCACCGCGAGTGGCCGCGGCGCTGGCGCCATCGTCGCCCGCGCGGCGCCGGATGGGCATACGCTGCTGGTGGCCTCCGGCGATGGCCTGGTGCTCAGCGACATCCTGTTCGGGCGCCAGCAGGGGCTGCTGCGGCCGCGCCTCGCGCCCGTCACGCTCACCATCGGCGCGTCGCAGCTGCTGGTCACGCATCCCAGCAGCGGTATTCGCAGCGTCGGGGATTACGTCGCGGAGGCACGGCGCCGGCGCGGCGCGCTGACGCTCGGCGTGCCCGGCCATGGCGGCATCGCCCATGTGATCAGCGAGATGCTGAACCGCCAGCTCGGCGGCGTGGAAGTCGTGCATGTGCCGTATCGCGGCGGCGGGCCGGCCACGCTGGACCTGATGGCCGGGCAGCTCGATGCCATGATCATCACCCTGCCGGCCGTGACGGCGCATGTGCGCGCCGGTCGGCTGGTGCCGCTCGCCGTCTCCACCGCCGCGCGCGATCCCGCGATGCCGGAGGTGCCGACCCTGGCGGAGACGGTGGCGCCGGGCTTCGACGTGCCGAGCACGCAGGGCATCCTGCTGCCCGCGGCGACACCCGCGCCGATCATCGAGGCCTGGCACCAGGCCTGGCGTGCTGCGCTGTTCGAGCCCGTGGTGCATCGCCGGCTCAGCGAGCTCGGCTTCATCGTCACCGGCTCCACCCCCGCCGACTTCCTCGCCTCCATCACCGACAGCGAACGCCGCTTCGCCACGGCGATCGAGGCTGCCGGCATCCGCGCCGAAACCGTCTGACGCAGGACATGACCATCATGATCACTCGCCGTACCCTGCTGGCCGTTGCCGTGGCCACGGTTCCGCTGCCCGCGCTGTCGCAGGGCTTCAACCGACCGATCCGCGCCATCGTGCCCTTCCCGCCAGGCGGCGGTGTGGATGCCTTCGCGCGCGCCTTCGTGCCGGCGCTCTCCGCCCAGCTTGGACAGAGCGTCGTCATCGAGAATATCGGTGGCGCGTCATCGCGGCTCGGTACCGCGGCGGTGCTGCGGGCGGCGCCGGATGGGCACACGCTGCTCATCACCAACGACACGCTGGCGGCGATCGAGGCGCTGCCCGTGGCGGGCAGCGGGCCCTTCATCGCCGGGCTGGCGCCGGTGCTGCTGGCGGCCTCCGCGCCGCAGGCGCTGGTGACGCATCCGCGGTCAGGCATTGCCGATGCGGCCGCCTATGCGGCGCGGCTGCGGGCCGGGCGGCCGACCAATATCGGCGTGCCGGGCCTGGGTTCGTCCCAGCACTTCGCCAGCGAATTGCTGGCGCAGGCGCTGGGCGGGGGGCCGGAGCACGTCTCCTACCGCGGCGGCGGGCCGCTGCTGATCGACCTGCTGGGCGGCACCATCGATGGCGGCGTGGTGACGCTGGGCGCAGCCATCGACCAGATCCGCGACGGGCGCCTGGTGGCGCTGGGCGTCAGCGGCCCGAGCCGCAGCCCGGCCCTGCCGCAGGCCCCGACCTTCGCGGAGAGCGTGGCGCCGGGCTTCGAGGTGGAGACCTGGATGGGCGTGCTGGCGCCGCGCGCCACGCCCGCGCCGGTGATCGTGGCCCTGCATGCCGCCAGCCTGGCCGCGCTGCGGGATGCCGGCGTGGCGCAGCGCCTGGGCGCGCTGGGCTTCGACACGCCGGGCCATGGGCCGGATCGCTTCGGCCCGCTGCTGCGCGATACCGCCGCACGCTTCGCCGCCGTGGCGGGCGCGGTCGGGCTCCGCGCGGGGGAGGCGTGACGGGCACCGTCCTGCGGCCCTAGAACCGCCGCTCCATCGGGGGGAGCGGCGGCGATGCCACAGCGGCGGTTCAGGGCGGTGTTCATGCGCGGCGGCACCTCCCGCGCCATCGTGTTCCGGCGGCAGGACCTGCCGGCGGACCGCGCCGAATGGGACCCGATCTTCCTGGCCGCGATCGGATCGCCGGACCCGGAGGCGCGGCAGCTCGATGGCATGGGCGGCGGCGTCTCCTCGCTCAGCAAGGTCTGCATCGTGGGCCCGCCGACGCGCCCCGATGCCGATGTGGACTACACTTTCGGCCAGGTGGCGGTGAAGGAAGCGCTGGTCGATTACGGCGGCAGTTGCGGCAACATGTCCTCCGCCATCGGCCCCTTTGCGCTGGATGAGGGCATGCTGCCGCAGGCGCCGAAGGACGGGCCCGTGGAGGTCCGCATCCACGACACCAATGCCGGCCGCATCATCCGCGCGCGGTTCGAGGCGCGGGACGGCGAGGCGGTGGTGGATGGCGACTTCGTGCTGGACGGCGTCGCCGGCACCGGCGCGCCCGTGCGGCTCGATTTCCTCGACCCCGGCGGCGCCCGCACCGGCGCGCTGCTGCCGACCGGGCGCGTGCTGGACCGGCTGGAGGTGCCGGGCGTCGGCGTGGTGGAGGCGACGATGGTCGATGCCGCCAGCCCCTGCGTCTTCGTGGCCGCCATGGCGATGGGGCGTGGGGCGGTGGACACGGCACAGGCGCTGGACGGGGAGGGCGCGCTGCTGGAGCGCCTCGACGCCATCCGCCGCCAGGCGGCCGTCGCGATGGGCGTGGCGAAGGATGCCGAGGCCGCGCGCGCCCGGCCGAGCCTGCCGCGGGTCGCGATGCTCTGGGCGCCCTGCGAGGCGCGGCTGGCGAATGGCCGCGTGCTGGCGGCGTCGGAGGTCGACCTGCACATCCGCATCATCTCCATGGGCCAGCCGCATCGCGCCGTGACGGCGACGGGGGCGCTGTGCCTGGCGGTCGCCAGCCGCATCCCGGGCAGCGTCGCGGCCGGGATGCTGGGATCGTCCGACCCCGCGCAGCCCATCCGCATCGGCCATGCCTCCGGCATCGCGGTGGTGGATGCGGCGGTGCGGCCGGACGCCGAGGCGAAGGGCGGCTTCCACTGCGAGCACGCGACGCTGTTCCGCACGCAGCGGCGGCTCTTCGAAGGCGCCGTGCTGGTCCGTGCCGCGCGCTGATTTGACACCCCTGCGCAGGCCACGCGAAGCTGCGCCGCGACTCAGCCCGCGGAGAGTGTGATGGCAGCAGACAGGTCCGGCCGCAGGGCCATCTTCGGTGGCGGCGCGGCGGTGCTGGCGGCGACCCAGGCCGCACCCGCCTTGGCGCAGGCCGCTCCCGGCGGTACGCTGCAGGCGATCCGCGACAAGGGCGAGCTTCGCATCGGCGTGGCCCCGGGCGAGCCCTGGTTCTTCCGCGACCAGCGCAGCAACGAATGGTCCGGCATCGGCTGGGGCGTCGGCGTGGCGCTGGCGCGGGAGCTGAATGTCCGCCCCGTGCCGGTGGAGACCACCTGGGGCAATGCGGTGGCCGGCCTGCAGGCCAACCAGTTCGACGTCATGTTCGTGCTGGATGCGACGCCGCAGCGGGCACTCGCCATCGATTTCCCGGTGCAGCCCATGTTCTATTACGCGCAGGGCCTGCTGGTTCGCCCGGGCCTGACCGTGCGGCTGTGGGAGGATGCGAACAAGCCGGAGGTGCGCGTCGGCGTGGTGCTCGGCACCTCGCCCGATCGCGACGTCACGGCCCGGCTGCCGCGCGCGCAGATCGAGCGCTTCCCGACGGCCGATGAGGTCGCGGCCGCCTTCCAGGCGGGGCGCGTGGATGCCATCTCCCTGTTCCACCCCGCGCTGGTCATGCTGCGCGCGCGCGTGCGACGCGGCACGGTGCTGCTGCCGGAGCCCTTCCGCGCCGCCGCGACCAGCGCCGGCGTGCGGCGGGAAGCCGACAAGTCCTGGCGGGACTGGCTGGGCCTGGCGATGGCCCACCTCTACGTCACCGGCGAGACGCAGAAGATCTACGAGAACTACCTGGCCACGCGCGGCGTGGAGGCCGGCAGCGCGCCGCCGGTGATGCGGGAGATGTGGCAGAGCCGCGGGTGATCCCCGGCCGCCGCTGATGAGCTACCAGTGGGATTTCTCCCCGGTCTGGCGCAATGCCGGACCGCTGCTGGAGGGCCTCGGCAATACGCTGTGGCTGTCCGGCTGGTCGATCCTGCTGGGGCTCGCGCTCGGGCTGGGACTGGCGCTGCTGCGGCTGTCGCCGTCCCGCATCGCGAGCGTCGCGGCGCTGGTGGTGATCGAGTTCTACCGCAACACCCCGCCGCTGGTGCATTTCTTCTGGATCTTCTTCGGCCTGCCGATCCTGATCGGCGTCAGCATGAGCCCCTTCACCGCGGCGCTGCTGGCGCTGTCCATCCAGTCCGGCGCCTTCTTCGCGGAGATCTTCCGCGGCGGCATCGTCTCCATCGAGCGGGGGCAGTGGGAGGCGGGCCGCGCGCTGGGGATGAGCGAGGCGCGGCTGATGCGCCGGATCATCCTGCCCCAGGCCGTGCGGCGCATGATCCCGCCGCTGATGGAACGCAGCTTCGAACTGGTGAAGACGACGGCGCTGGCGGCGACGCTCGCCTATGGGGAGCTGCTCTATCGCGCCATGGTCATCGCCTCCCAGACCTTCCGGCCGCTTGAGATCTACACCGCGGTCGCCGTGATCTTCTTCTCCGTGCTGTTCCTGGCGAGCCTCGGCATGCGGCGCGTGGAGCATGTGCTGCGGCGTGGGCACCGCTGATGGAATACGAATTCGCCTTCGGGGAGATCCTGCGGGACTGGGATCTGCTGGCGCGCGGCATCCGGCTGACGGCGGCGCTCTGGGTGATCGCCTTCGTCACCGCGCTGGCGGCGGGGCTGTTCCTCGGCATCGCACGCATGTCGCCGCGCCGCGCGCTGAACTGGCCGGCGACGGCGTATATCGAAATCTTCCGCAACACGCCGGTGCTGGTGCAACTGGTCTGGTTCTACTACGCCTTCCCCGTGCTGACCGGCGTGCAGGTCTCCCCCTTCGTGGCGGCCAGCCTCGGCCTCTGCCTCAACACCTCCGCCTATTGCGCGGAGATCTACCGCGCGGGGCTGCAATCCATCGTGGCAGGGCAGTGGGAGGCGGGGCGCGCGCTGGGGATGAGCGAGGCGACGCTGATGCGCCGCATCATCCTGCCGCAGGCGCTGCGGCGCATGCTGCCCGCCTTCACCAACCGCGCGGTGGAACTGGCGAAGATGACCTCCATCGCCTCCGTCATCACCGTGCATGAGCTGATGCATGAGGCGCGGACGATGGCGACCCAGAGCTTCCTGCCGCTGGAGACCTTCACCGTGGTCGCCGCCATCTACTTCATCCTGATCTATCCCGGCACGCTCGGCGCGCTGCTGCTGGAACGCCGGCTGGCGACGCGGGGCGGTGCGGCATGAGCGGGATCCTGCGCCTCGACGGGCTGCGGAAGAGCTTCGGCAGCAACGAGGTGCTGCGCGGCATCGACCTGACAGTGCAGCAGGGCGAGCGCATCGCCATCCTCGGTGCCAGCGGATCGGGCAAGAGCACGCTGCTCCGCTGCATCAACTTCATGGAGGTGCCGAGCGCGGGCACGGTCACCGTGGCCGGCACGCCGGTGGGCGAGGAGGCGCGCGGCGGGCGGTGCTACCGGCCCGCGGAGCTGGCGAGGCTGCGCACGCGGATCGGCATGATCTTCCAGCAGTTCAACCTCTTCCCCCACATGACCGCGCTGCAGAACGTGGCGGAGGGGCCGCTTTCCGTCCTCGGCGTGGGGCGCGCGGAGGCGGAGGCGCGGGCGCGCCAGCACCTGGCGAAGGTCGGGCTGGCGGAAAAGGCGGAGGCCTATCCCGCAAGGCTCTCCGGCGGGCAGCAGCAGCGCGTGGCGATCGCGCGCGCGCTGGCGATGGAGCCGGAGATGCTGCTGTTCGACGAACCCACCAGCGCGCTCGACCCCGAACTGGTCGGGGAGGTGCTGGAGACGATCCTCGGCCTGTCGCGGGAGGGTCGGACCATGCTGCTCGTGACGCATGAGCTGGGCTTCGCCTTCCACTTCGCCACCCGCGTGATCTTCCTGCATGAGGGCATGATCCATGAGGAAGGCACGCCGGAGCAGGTGCTGAAGCATCCGCGCCAGGACCGAACCCGCGCCTTCATCGGCCGCCACTCCACCTTCGCCTTCTAGGACCTGCCAGCATGATGGAATCGAAGGGCGCGCAGACCCCCGCCGAGGATCCGCGCAACGAGCATGTGCTGATCTACCTGAACGGCCGCATGGTCAGGCGCGAGGAGGCGGTGGTCTCCATCTTCGATGCCGGCTTCGGCCTCGGCGATGGGGTGTGGGAGGGCATCCGGCTGGCGCATGGGCGGCTGGTCGCGGTCGATGAGCATCTGAAGCGGCTCTATGAAGGCGCGAAGGCCATCGCGCTGGATATCGGCATCGATCCCGCGGGGATGCGCGGCATCCTCGAGGAGACCTGCGCGGCGAATGGCATGACCCATGGCGCGCATCTGCGGCTGATGGTGACGCGGGGCGAGAAGAAGACCGTGCACCAGGACCCGCGCAACGCGCTGGGCCGGCCGACCATCGTCGTCACCGCCGAATACAAGCAGCCGGACCCGGCGGTGAAGCAGGCGGGGCTGAAGCTCTTCACCTCCACCATCCGCTGCTCCCCGCCCGATGTCTTCGACCTCCGCCTCAACAGCCACAGCCGGCTCAACCTGATCCAGGCGCTGCTGCAGGCGATCCAGGCAGGGGCGCATGAGGCGCTGATGCTCGATCCCAACGGCTTCGTCGCCAGCTGCAACAGCACCAACTTCTTCATCGTGCGCGACGGCGCCGTCCTCACCTCCACGGGCCGCTTCTGCTTCAAGGGCATCACACGCGCCAAGGTCATCGGGCTCTGCGCGGCGCACGGCATCCCCTGCCGTCAGGAGGATTTCACCCTCGCGGAAGTCTATGGCGCGGAGGAAGCCTTCGTCACCGGCACCTTCGGCGGCGTCACGCGCGTCTGCCAGGTGGATGGGCGGCGCCTGGGCGGGGAGGGTCCGGGGCCCGTCACCGCGCGCCTGTCGGACCTCTATGACCGGACTTTCCTCGGGCCCTGAGGCGCTGATAGCCTCGTTGCGGTCGGGGAGGGGCCGCGATGACCATGATGGACACGCCCTTGCGGGACGCGCCGCCGCGCCTCTGGCGCGGCGACTTCGCGGGCGTGCTGGCCCTGGCGCTGCTGGGCTTCGCGAACCTGGCCGCCTTCTACGGGCTGGAACCCTGGCTGCGGTCGCGCGGGCTGGATGCGGCGCAGGCCGGGGGCACCATCGCGGCCTTCACCCTGGTGGCACTGTTCCTGATGCCAGCGGTGGCGGCGCGTGTCTCCGTGGCGAGCGCGGGCTGGTGCACGGTGGCGGGCTTCGGCGTGACGCTGCTGGTGCTGCCCCTCTACCTGGTCGTCGATGGCTTCGCGGGCTTCGTCGGGCTGCGGCTGCTGCACGGCTTCGGCTTCGTTCTGACGCTGGTCGGCATCACCACGCGCTTCGTGGCGCTGGTGCCGCCCCAGCGGGCGGGGGAGGCCTACAGCCTTTTCTCCGTGGCGGACCTGCTGCCCTTCGCCCTGCTGCCGCCGCTGCTGGAACTGACGCTGCCGGCCTTCGGCGGCGACGCCGCCAACCAGTATGCCGCGATGGCGCTGCTGCAGGCGCCGGCGCTGCTGCTGGCCGTGGTGCTGGCGCGGCGGTCGATCGGGGCGGGATCCCATGTCGCAGGCGGGGCGGCCCGCAAGGCGGGGCCGCGCAGCGGGCCGGTGTGGTCGCTGCTGCTGATCAACACCGCCGCCTTCGTCGCCCATGCCGTGCTGTTCAGCATGGCCAAGGGGCGGGCGCTGGAGCTGGAGGGGGAGGCCGTGGTCGGCCTGTTCTTTGCCCTGCAGACCGGCACGGTCATGGTCTTGCGCCTTTCGGCCGGAAATCTCTTCGACCGCTGGGATCAGCGGCGGGTCTCCGCCTTCGGCGCGGTAGTCGTGACGCTCGCGGTGCTGCTGCTGGCGCTGCCCATCGGGGGCACCGCCCTGGGCGCCTGGGTGCTGGTGCCGGTGGCGCTGTTGCTGGGCATCGGCTTCGGGGCGATGCTGCCGCTGCTGAACGCGCTGATGCACCACCATTCGCCGCCGGCGCAGCGCGGGGCCAACATCAACCTGATGATGCTGACCCTGCAGGTGGGCTACCTCTTCGGCCCGCTGCTGGGCGGGCTGGTGGTGAACTGGGCCGGATACCCGGCGGCCTTCGTGATGGCGGCGGTGCTGCTGGCACCGGCCGCGCCGATGCTGCTGCGGCTGCCGCGCTGACCGGAGGCTTGCGCTGGCGGGTGCGGATGCGTCAATCAATCCTGGCGTGCCTGCCAACGACCAATCCGGGAACTTGCCATGTCCATTCTACACCCTGCCGCCGCCGCGCCAGCGCCGCAGCGCCTGCTGCATCAGGGCATCGTCCTGCTGGTCGGAGTCGCGTTGATGACGCTCTCGGCCAAGACGCAGATCCCCTTCTGGCCCGTGCCGATGACGCTGCAGACCATGGCGGTGCTGGGCTTCGCCGTACTGGCCGGGCCGCGCATGGCGACCGCGATCATGGCGGCCTACCTGATGGCCGGTGCCACCGGCCTGCCGGTCTTTGCCGGTTCGCCGGAGCGCGGCCTCGGCCTGGCCTACATGGCCGGCCCGACGGGCGGCTACCTCGCGGGCTTCCTGCTGGCCTCCTGGCTGACCGGCACGCTGGCGCAGGGCCGCGGCTTGCTCGGGCGCAGCCTGGCGCTGCTCGCGGGTGTCGTCGCGATCTATGGCTGCGGCGTGGCGTGGCTGGCCTTCTTCGTGCCGGCGGACCGGCTGCTGGCGATCGGCGTGCTGCCCTTCCTGCTGGGCGAGGCGACGAAGGTTGCGCTGGTCATCGCCGCCTCCGCGCTGTTCCAGCGGCGCGGCTGAGCCTCAGCCCTCCGCCAGCACCTCCTCGAGCGCCCCGGCGAAGGCTGCCATGGCATCGGCGGGGCCGAGGCTGACGCGGAGCCAGCCGGGGTAGCGGAAGCTCGTCATGGCCCGCGCCATGACGCCGCGCCCCATCAGGCGCCGATGCGCGACCGTGTCGCTCATCGGCAGCTTGAGCATGACGAAATTGCCGACATCGCCGATCATCGTCAGGCCGAGTTTCTGCGCCAAGGCCGCAACGGCCGCGCGGGAGCCCCGCATATGCGCGCGTGTCGCCTGCACATGCGCCTCGTCCCACACCGTCGCCCGCGCGGCCTCCATCGCCAGGATGTTCACGCTGTAGCTGATGGAGGTCTTCTTCACCGTCGCGGCTACGTCCGGGCTCGCCGCCATCCAGCCGATCCGCAAGCCCGCCAGCCCCCACATCTTGGAGAAGGTGCGGAAGACGATGAGGTTGGGGTGGCGCTGCATCAGCGCGAAGCTGTCGGGGAAGGCGGGGTCCTCCGCGAACTCGGCATAGGCCTCGTCCGCCACCACGATGGCGCGGCCATCGACCGCCTCCATGAAGCGGTCGAGTTCGTCATGCCTCCACCAGGTGCCGGTCGGGTTGTTCGGGTTGCAGACGAAGAGGACGCGCGTGCGGTCGTCGATCGCGTCCAGCATCGCCTCCGCGTCGAAGGCATAGTCGCGCAGCGGCACCAGGCGTGGCTCGACGCCGGAGAAGCTCGCCAGCCATTCATAGACGGCGAAGGTGCGGTCGGCGGTGACGATGTTGTCGCCCGGCTCGCAGAAGGCCTTGATGACGAAGGCGATGACCTCGTTCGCGCCATTGCCGAGGATCACCTGTTCCGGGTCGATGTCGAAGCGCCGGCCGAGCGCGCGGCGGAGGTGCCAGCCATCGCCCTGGGGGTAGAGCGCCGCCTGTTCAGGCTTCCAAGCCGCCATCATCGCCCGCGCGGCTTCGGGCGGGCCGATCGGGTTCTCGTTGTTGTTGAGGCGATGGAGATGCGGCACGCCGAAGCGGCGGCACAGCACGTCGTCCGGCGGACTCGGGACATAGGCCTCGAAGGCCCGGACATGCGCCGGGACCAGACGATCCAGCGCAAACTCCGTCATTCCGCGGCGGCCAGCAGCAGCAGGTCTCCCGCCGCATCCGGGATCAGCGCGGCGGGGGAGAGGCCCGCCTTCACCAGCCCCTCCGCAAAGGCTGCCTGGTCCGGCTTGCCGAGGTCGAGGATCGCGCGGATTTCGGAAAAGCCCTGGTCGCGGAACAGCGCGACATTGCCGGCGGCGACGGCGGCGGCGTCGCCGGCGGCGATCAGGCTGCGCAGCGTGACCCGGCCGCGGGCGCGGTCGGTCTCGGCGGCCATGGCCGCGCCCGTGGCCCGCTTCGGGCGGGCGGGCTCCTCGATGTCGCGGCCGAGCGCCAGGCGGCGGGTCGCCGCCGTCACCCAGTCGGCCAGCACCGGCGGCACCCAGCTGATGCCGCCCGGGTCTTCCTCCAGCGCGCGGAACAGCACCGGCCAGGTGGTGCCATCGGCGGCGGGCAGCTGGCCCACCGTCTCGAAGCCCTGGCGCGGCATGTCGGGGGAGGGCTCCAGCACCACCAGGCCCTGGATCTTCTTCCGCACCAGCCCGGCCAGCGCCGCTTCCAGCAGCGCCTCCGCCACCGCGGCGCGGTCCGCGCCGTCCGGCAGCAGCAGCGCGGGGCCCGAGAGTTCCATCAGGCGCCGGCCGAAGGGCTGCCAGAACAGCCCGCCCACGGGGCGCTTCCGCGCATCCAGCGCCACACGCGCGAAGAGGTCCCCCTGCGCCCGCTGGTCCAGCACGCGGGGCGCCAGGCGGAAGGCGGGACCGCCGAGTTCCGCGGCCTCCGCCCATTGCACCAGCAGCGCCAGCGTCGCGTCGTCGGGATCGACGGCCGCGCCGCTGATCGGGCCCAGCGCCTCCGGCGCCGTGGCCGCTGCCTGGGGGGGATAGGCGCGTCCGACATCGAAGCCGAGGCGAAGCCCGCCTCGGTCCAGCGGCTCGGTCGTCAGCCGGTCGGCGAGTCGCGCGGCAAGGTAGAGTCCGATCTCCTCCGCATCCTCCGCATCCCCCCGCCGGGACTGGTCGAGGCCCGCGAGGTCGAGGTCGGCGGCGGTGAAATCGACGGAAAGTCGCATCGCATGGCGACGGTCGGACAGGGTCAGGCCGACCAGGCCCGCATTGGCGGGGGCGGCGCCGAGCACCTCCTCCGCGATCAGGGCAAGGCGGTTGGCCAGCCTCTCCTCCGCCCCGCCCGCGAGGGCACAGTCCCGGATGAAGCCGGCGCCGATGCCGGCATGGCGGGGGCCTGCGGGAAGCTGGGCGCGCGGGTCGAGGCTCACGGCCGGGCCGCGCGGGTGAGGGGGGCAGGGATCATGCGGGCGCTCCTCGCTCTTCCGTCACGCTACAACAAAATGCGCGGACGGGCAGGCACCCGGGGGTTGTGCGGCGACAGCGTGGGGTTGTGCGGCGAGGGCGATGATCAAGGGCGTTGCAATTCGGGTGTTGCGGCGCAGCACGAATGGGTCATACCTCTGTCCCAAGTCGTAGGAAGCCCGATGCCCGAACTTCTCGTCGTCCAGACCCGCGAGTACCGCCTGCACCGGATGGAGGTCTTCGACCGCGGCAAGGCCGGTTTCACCGTGCTGATCCATCCGCCGGCCAATCGCGGCCAGACGCGGGAGATGGTGCGCGAGCATCCCGGGGAGACGCTGGGCGAGATGCTGAACCGGGCCAAGGCGGAGATCGACGTGGTGATGGGGCCGAAGCGCCCGCCGCCGCCCCGCGGCTATGCGCGGCGGGATTAGCGCGCGGGAGGGCGGCCGCTGCAAGCGGCCGAGGCCGCGAATGCGGCCCGCCGGTCGTCCGGCGAAGCCCACCGGCGTTTGAGGTCCGAAGGGCGATCACTGTGATGCCGAGCCTCGCGTTGCGCTCTCCCTAGGCCACCGCTAGCGTCCCTGCCACCAAGGCGGAGACGGTGATGGACGGGTCGGTCGGGCTGACGGCACCGGATGCGGTCACGGTGGAGATCATCAAGGGCGCACTCCGCTCCGCCCAGGCGGAATGCGAGGCGCTGCTCGAACGCACCGCCATGTCGCCGGTGATCCGGGAGAAGCAGGACTACTTCATCGGCTTCTACGCCGCCGATGGCAGCCTGGTGACGGGCACGAAGCTGCCGCTGTTCGGCGACGTGATGCGCCCGATCCTCGACCGCTTCCCGGCCGAGGACATCAGGCCCGGCGACATCTTCTGGTACAATGACTGCTACATCTCGAAGGGTGGCGTCTCCCACACCTCCGACCAGGTCTTCGCGACGCCGGTCTTCGTGGGCGGCGAACTCGTGGCCTTCGCGCAGAGCTGGGCGCATTTCCGCGATATCGGCGGCGCCTGGCCGGGATCGAACACGCCGGGCACGGAGAGCGTCTTCCAGGAAGGCATCATGGTGCCGCCGGTGCGGCTCTATCGGGAAGGCGTGCTGAACACCGACCTCTTCGAGGTCTTCGTCCGCAACTCCCGCTTCCCTCAGCATGCCCGCGGCGACACGCGGGCGCTGACGGCCGCCGTGCGGCTTGGCGAGAAGCGGCTCGCGGAGTTGTTCAACCGCTTCGGCACCAAGGTGCTGCTGGGTGCCATCGCGGCGATGCGGGAGCAGTCGGCGCGGCTGTTCCGCCGCCGCCTCTCGGAAGTCTTCCCCGCCGGCGGCAGCTGGAAATTCGCCGATCGCGTGGATGGGGACGGCAAGGGCGGCGGGCCCTTCACGGTGCGCTTCGAACTCAAGGCGCGGGAGGATGGCTTCACGCTGGATACGCGCGAGTCGGATGGCCAGGCCAAGGGGCCGATCAACTTCCTCATGAACCCGACCGTGCCGAACACGGTCTTCGGGCTGTACCTCCTCGCCAATGAGCCGGACGTCATGATGAATGACGGGCTGCTGCGCACGATCGATGAGGTGCTGGTGAAGTCCGGCACCATCATCCAGCCGGCCTTTCCCGCGCCGCTCGGCCAGCGATCCAACACGCTGGCGCGCGTCATCTCCGGCTGCCTCGGGCTGCTGGCGCAGGCGACGGAGGGCAACAGCCCCGCGGCAAGTTCGATCTACACCATCTACACGCTGACGGGGCGGCAGCCCTCCGATGGATCGCTGTTCTACAAATCGGGCGGCCACGGCACGGGGCAGGGGGCGCGGCCCTTCGCGGATGGGCTCGACGTCATCTACTACGTCGCGCAGCAGAACTACCCGATCGAGTTCCTCGAGACCGACATGCCGGTGCGCATCCGCACCTATGCCATCCGGCCGGACAGCGGCGGGCCCGGGCGCTGGCGCGGCGGCTGCGGCATGATCCGGGAGATGGAGATCCTGGTCGATGGCGCGACGCTCAACACGCGCATGGACAATGTCGAGAACCCGCCCTGGGGCGTGAAGGGCGGCCAGAGCGGAAGGCCCGGCCGCTTCATCATCAACCCCGGCCGCGCCGATGAGCGCGAAGTCGCCAGGCTGGCACAGGGGATTCCCGTGAAGCGCGGCGATGTCGTGCGCATGGAGAGCACGGGCGGCGGCGGCTGGGGCCATCCCTTCGACCGGGAGGCCTGGCGCGTGCGGCAGGATGTGCTGGGCGGCTTCGTGACTGTGGAGGCCGCGCGCGCGGATTACGGCGTGGTGCTGGCGGAGACGCCGGACCGCGAGGTGGATGAAGCCGCGACCGCCGCGCTGCGCGCCGACCGCCCCGCGGCGGAGGGGATGTTCCACCGCCACGGCGCCTACCGTGACGCGGATGCCTGGTGGGAGGCGATGGCGAGCTGAGGTTCAGCCCGCCGGCACCTCCACCACCAGGTTCCCGAAGGCATCCATCACCGCGCTGTCGCCGGGGTGCAGATAGGTCGTTGCATCCATCTGCACGATGATCGCGGGGCCAAGCACCGTGGCGCGGGCGCCCAGCGCATCGCGCCGCCAGACCGGCACGCGGGCGAGGCCCGTCTCCAGATGCACCGGCAGATGGGTGTAGGGCGCGCCAGGCCCCGCCACGGGCGCCGCTTCCGGCGCCGGGCCGGGGAGCGTGCCGAGCGCCGCCACTTCCAGCGTCACGATCTCCACTGGCGTGTCGGGCTGCGCGAAGGTGTAGAGACGCTCATGCTCCGCATGGAACCGCGCGATCGCCTCCTCGAGGCCCGCATGGTCTGCGGCGCGGCCGGGCCAATCGACATAGAGTTCGAAGCCCTGGTGCATGTAGCGCATGCCCGCGCGCCAGCGGATATCCCGCGCGGAAGCGGGCACGGATTCCGATTCCAGCCAGGCTGCCGCTTCCGCATCCAGCGCGCCGAAGGCGGCGGCGAGCGGCGCGGGGTCCGCGATGGGTGCGCGCATCATCACGGTGCGGGAGAACTCGTTGCGCAGCGGCGCGGCCAGCAGCCCCTCGGCGGAGAGCACGCCGGGGCTCGCGGGCACCAGGATGCGCCGCATGCCGAGCAAGCGCGCGATGGCGCCGGCCTGCAGCGGCCCCGCGCCGCCGAAGGGCAGCAGCGCGAAATCGACGGGGTCATGCCCGCGCTGCACCGAGACCACGCGGATCGCGCCCGCCATGGCGTTGTCGGCCACTGCGATGATGCCGCGCGCGGCGGCGTGCAGGTCCATCCCCAGCGGCTTCGCGATCCGCGCCTCGATCGCGCGCGCGGCGGCGTCCACATCCAGCGTGATGGCGCCATCCAGCAGCGAGGGCGGCAGGCGGCCGAGGACCAGATTGGCGTCGGTCAGCGTCGGCTCCACGCCGCCGCGGCCATAGGCGACGGGTCCGGGCATGGCGCCGGCACTCGCGGGGCCGACGAGCAGCGCGCCCTCCGGCGAGACGCGGGCGATGGAGCCGCCGCCGGCGCCGATGGTGTGGATGTCGATCATCGGCAGGCTGAGCGGCCAGTCGCCGACCTTGCCCTCACTGGTCAGGCGCGGATCGCCATCGATCAGGCTGATATCGGCGGAGGTGCCGCCGACATCCAGCGTGATGAGCTTCGGATGCCCCGCGCGCAGCCCGAGCGCGCGCGCGCCGACGACGCCGGCGGCAGGGCCGGAGAGTGCCGTCTGCACGGGCTGCTTCGCGGCACCTTCGCCGCGGATGACGCCGCCGGAGGACTTCATGAGCAGCAGCGGCGCGGCGATGCCGCCCTGCTTCAGCCGGTCCTCGATCCGGCGGACATAGGTGGCCACCGCAGGCATGACATAGGCGTTGAGCGCCGTCGCCATGCTGCGCTCGTATTCGCGGAAGACGGGCAGCACCTCGCTGGACAGCGTGATGGGAATGCCCGGCAATTCCTCCGCCAGGATCGCGCCGGCGCGGCGTTCATGCGTGGGGTCGGCATAGGCGTGCAGGAAGCAGACGGCGACGACCTCCACGCCGAGCCGCCTGAACTCCGCCGCGGCATCGCGCACATCCTGCTCCACCAGCGGCTCCACCACGGCGCCGCCGGCAGCCAGGCGCTCACGCGCCTCCCGCACATGCTCCGGCGGTATGGGGCGGCGCGGCTTCTGCCACGCATAGAGGTTCGCGTGGCGCGGGATGTCGTGGCGGCCGATCTCCAGCACATGGCGAAGCCCGGCCGTCGTCAGCAGGCCGGCCTTGGCGCCCTTCTGTTCCAGGATCGCATTCGTCGCGACGGTCGTGCCGTGCAGGACATGCGTGACCTCCGCGGGCTTGCGGCCGGCGATGGACAGCACCTGCGCGATACCCTCCGCGAAGGCGCGGGATCGGTCATCGGGCGTGGAGGAAACCTTGGCCTGCCAGCGCTGGCCGCTGGCGCGATCGACCAGCACGATGTCGGTGAAGGTGCCGCCCGCATCGACCGCGACCGAGAGGCTGCCGCGATCGTCCATGCCATCAACCATCCGCATTCCATCCATGCCAGCACAGCATCGCGTGCGATTTCATCCGCGATGCTAGGCATCGCCGCGACGACGCGTCAAACGCGCCTGACGCCGGTGAAGGTGGAAAGGCCGACGGGTATATCCACGAGGTTGCGCTGATGCGCGATGACGCGGAAATACTCGCCGAGGGGCAGGTAGGGCACGTCCTGCCAGAACTGCGCCTGGATCTCCCGCGCCTTGGCCTGCTGCGCGGTGGTGTCGGGCGCCGCCATCCATTCCTGCCGCAGCCGCTCCAGCGGCGGACTGTCCGGCCAGCCGAACCAGGCGCCGGCGCCATTGGCGCGGAGGCCGAGATTGGCGACGGGGTCGAGCAGGCCGGCCGCGCTGAAGCCGGAGATGAAGACGTTCCAGCCGCCGCTTTCCGGCGGATTGCGGGACCCGCGGCGCTGCACGATGGTCCCCCAATCCGCGGCATAGGCTTCGGCATTCATGCCCGCGCGGCGGAACATGTCCACGGCCACTTCGCCCATGGCCTTGAGGAAGGCGAAGTCCATGGGCTGCAGCACGATGATCTTCTCGCCCCGATAGCCCGCGGCGGCCAGGTCGCGCTTCACCTTCTCCATGTCGCGCGGGCCGCGCAGCACGCCGATGCCTTCGTCATTCGCCATCGGCGTGTTCGGCAGAAAGACGCCGACATCGGTGCGCCACAGGCTGCGGTCATCGCCGAAGCCCGCGGTCATGTAGGTGGACTGGTCCAGCGCGCCGAGCATGGCGCGGCGGATGGCGGGGTTGTTGAAGGGCGGATGGAGATGGTTGAAGCGCAGCACGCTGATGCTGCTGTCCTCCGTGATCTTCACCGTCGCGTTGCGGCTGCGGCGCAGCACCGGCAGCAGGTCGTTCGGCGCATATTCCAGCCAATCGACCTCCCCCTGCTGCAGCGCCGCCGCCGCCGTCGCGGGGTCGGGCAGGATGTGCCACTCGATGCGGTCCATATGCGCGATCTTGGGCCCGGCGGAGCGGCTGGCGGTGCCGGTGGCGCGAGGCACATAGCCCTCGAACTTCGAATAGACGAGGCGGGCGCCGGAGACGCGTTCGCGTGCCTCGAACCGGAAGGGCCCGCTGCCGATCATCTCGGCGACGGGGCGCGAAGGATCGGTGCTGGCCAGGCGTTCGGGCATGATGGCGGGCATCGCCGCCGTCACCTTGCCGAGTGCACGCGGCAGCAGCGGGAAGGGGCGCTTCAGACGGAAGCGGATGGTGCGGTCGGTGGGCGCCGTCAGCTCGTCGGTCGCCGCGATCAGCTCCGCACCGAACATGTCGCGTGCCGCCCAGCGGCGGATGCTGGCGACGACGTCGCGGCCGCGCACGGGTTCGCCATCATGGAAGCGGAGCCCCTCGCGCAAGGTCAGCGTCCAGACGCGGCCCTCATCCTCCGTGACATGGCCCTCCACCATCTGCGGGTGGAGGTTGTAGTCGGCGTCCAGCCCGTAGAGCGTATCGAAGACCATGAAGCCGTGGGTGAGTGTCACCGTCGCGGTGTTGAAGACCGGGTCCACCACCGCCAGGTCCGCCTGCGGCACGAAGCGCAAGGTGCGGGAGGCCGCGCCCTGCGCGCCGACGATGCGGGGTGCTGCGACCATGGCGCCGGCGGTGCCGAGGATCTGGCGGCGGGTAGGCATGGTCTGACCTCCATCCGGATGCGACGCCATCACGATGCAACAGGGATGCGGGGTGGGGAACGGTGTTTCTTCATGGCTTGGCGCTTGGTGCCACGCGTTCCATGCTGCCGTCCTGGAGGGCCAAGCCATGACGCTGCGCTGCGACCTGATCATCCGCGATGCCACGCTGGTCGATGGCACGGGCGGCCCCCGCCGTCGTGGCGATGTCGGCGTGAAGGGCGACCGGATCGTGGGCGTCGGTGATCTGTCGGCCATGGCCGCGGATCGGGAGGTGATGGCAGAGGGGCGCATCCTCGCGCCCGGCTTCATCGATGCGCATACGCATGACGACCAGGCAGTGCTCTGCGGTCCCGCCTGCATGCTCTGCCGCGTGTCGCAGGGCGTCACCACCGTCGTCGTCGGCAATTGCGGCATCAGCCTGGCGCCGGAGCCGATGAAGGAGAGGCCGCCCGCGCCGCTCGATGGCGTCTGCGCGCCGGAATGGTGGATCTTCGACAGCTTCGGCGCCTATGCGGAGCATCTGGAGAAGCAGCCCTCCTCGGTCAACACGCTGGCGCTGATCGGGCACATGTCTCTGCGCGTGGCGGCCATGGGCGGCGACACCACCCGCGCGGCCACCGACAAGGAAGCCGAGCGCATGCGCCGCAAGCTGGCGCAGTCCTTGGCGGAAGGCGCGGCGGGGTTCTCGACGGGCCTCTTCTACCCCCCCAGCAAGCATGCGCCGACGGAGGAGGTGATCGCGGTGGCGGAGGCGCTGCGCGAGCATCGCGGCCTCTATGTCACGCATATGCGCGACGAGGCCGATGGCGTGCTGGACAGCATCGAGGAGACGCTGCGCATCGGCAAGGCGGTCGGCGCGCCCATCATCATCAGCCACCACAAATGCGCGCAGCCCGAGAATCACGGCCGCTCCGTCCAGACCCTGCCGCTGATCGAGCGCCACGCGGCCGACTATCCCGTGGCCTTCGACGTCTATCCCTACACCGCCTCCTCCACCTCGCTTTCCGCGCGCAAGCCGCGCGCGGACGTGCCCGTGCAGGTCACGACGTCACTGCCGCATCCCGAGATGGCGGGCCGTGCGCTGTCCGACATCGCGCAGGAATGGGGCGTGTCGCTGGAGGAAGCCGCGAAGCGCCTGACGCCGGGCGGCGGCGTCTTCCACAACATGGCGGAGGAGGATGTGCGGCGTATCATGGCGCATCGCCTTTCCATGATCGGCAGCGATGGCGGGCCGCTGGCCAAGCACCCGCATCCCCGCCTGTGGGGTACGTTCCCGCGCGTGCTCGGCCGCTACTGCCGCGAACTCGGGCTCTTCGACCTCGAGACCGCCGTCCACAAGATGACGGGCCGCACCGCCTCCATCTTCGGGATCCCGGACCGCGGCACGTTGCGGGAAGGCGCCTTCGCCGACCTCGTGCTGTTCGATGCCGATACGGTGCTGGACCGCGCCACCTTCGTGGAGCCGCGCCAGGTCGCGGACGGCATCATCGAGACCTGGGTGAACGGCCAATCCGTCTATACCCATGCCGCCGGCGCCAGCGACACGCCGGCGGGGCGGCTGCTGCGGCGGGAGGTTCAGTAGACCGCCGCGATGCACTCGATCTCCAGCAGGAATTCCGGCACCGGCAACGCGGCCACCACGCAGGTGGTGCGCGCGGGCAGGTGATCCGCCGGGAAGGCCTCGGCATAGAGGCGGTTCATCATGCCCACATCCTCCGCCCGCGTCAGCAGGACATTCGCCTTCAGGATGCCCTGCATGCTGCTACCGCCTTCCGCGATGGCGCGCTTGAGGTGTTCCATCACCAGGGCAAACTGGGCCTCGAACCCCTCCGGCACGCCCTCCGGCCCCATGGGGCCGATGCCGGAGACGTAGAGCGTCGGTCCGTGGCGAACGGATTGCGCGAAGGGCGGGTATTTCCGGCCGCCCTGCGGTGGCATGAAGCGCGTGATTTCCGGCATCGGACGTTCTCCCTGGTCTTGCGGCGCGATGGATGCCGGTTCCACCATGCGCGCGCAACAGCCACGGGTCTCCGTTCCCCATGCCGAAGGTCGATACCGCCCGCTTCCTCGCGGACCTGAACGAGTTGCGGAAGATCGGCGCCTACAAGACCGGCGTGCACCGCCCGACCTATTCGCCTGAAGACATGGAAAGCCGGCGCTGGCTGATGGATCGCATGCGAGAATGCGGGCTGGAGCCGACGATGGACGGCATCGGCAACGTCATCGGCCGCCACCAGGGCGCGGGCCCGCATCTGCTGGTCGGCAGCCATATCGAGAGCCAGAACTACGCCGGCTGGCTGGACGGCGCGCTGGGCGTCATGGCCGGCGTGGCGCTGGCGCGCGCGGGCCTGCCCGTGGATGTCGCGGCCTGGGCGGATGAGGAAGGTCATTATGGCGGCTTCATCGGCAGCCGGTCCTTCATCGGCGAGTTGCCGGAGGAGGAGATCGACCGCCTCGCCAACCGCTACCACGGCAAGCCGCTCCGCACCGCCTTGCAGGAAGCGGGCCTCGCCGGCCTGCCGCGCATCGCCATGGAGCCCGGCCGGCACAAGGGTTTTCTCGAACTGCATATCGAGCAGGGGACGCAGCTTGAATCCGCCGGCCAGCGCGTCGGCGTGGTCACCGGCATCGTCGCCATCTGGCAGTACCGCATCACCATCACGGGCATGCAGGACCATGCCGGCGGCACCACCATGGCGGAGCGGCGCGATGCCGGCCTGACCGCCGTGCGCCTGCTGGCCATGCTGGATGAACGCATGCCCATGGCCTGCGGCCCGCGCAGCACCTGGACCTGCGGGCGCATCGCGCTGGACCCCGGCGCGGCCTCCATCATCCCCGGCAAGGCGGAAGTGCTGTTCCAGTTCCGCGACGTGGAGGAGACGGTGCTGGCGCGGATGGCGCAGGTGCTCGAATCCTGCGTGCAGGAAAGCAATCGCCGCGAACGCTGCCACGCGGTGCTGGAGCCTATGAGCCTGTCCAAGCCCGCGCTCTGCGACCCGGCGATGCAGGCGGCGCTGGCCGGCGCGGCGGATGCACTGGCGCCGGGCGCCTGGCGGCACATGCCCTCCGGCGCCGGGCATGATGCGCAGTACCTGGCGAAGCGCATGCCGGCCGCGATGCTCTTCAGCCCCTCCATCGGCGGCATAAGCCACCATTGGAGCGAGGATACGAAGGAGGAGGATCTGGCGCTCTGCGTCGAGGTCCTGGCGGAGGGTGCGGCGCGCTACCTGGCAGGCTGACGGCGAAGGCCTATCTGCATCCGGAACGGAGGGGATGGGTCCATGAACACGCCTGGCATCATCGCATTGCTGGCAACCCTGGCCTTGGGCGCCGTCGCCGGCTTCCACTACCTGACGCGGACGCGGCGCCGCTGGGTGGTGACGGCGCATCTGGTGGCGGCGATCGCGGCGCTCGTCGTCGTGGCCGCGCGGGTCGTGGCGGGGCCGCCGGGGCCGATGCCGGCGCTGGTGCCGCCGCTGATGGTCGCGCTCGCCCTGGCCGGGGGCTATGGCGCCTTCCGCTGGCTGCGGCGTGGCGGCGGCGCCGTGCTCGGGCTGCATGTCGCGGCGGGCGCAGCATCCTTCCTGGTATTCCTGGCCTATATCCGCGCGCCGTAAGGTTCCGCTAGGCTTCCGGCACAAGAAGCCTTCCGGAGGAACGACTATGGAAAGCCTGCGTTTCGCGCGGCGCGCCGCACTCATGATCGGATTGGCGATGGCCGCGACCTCGGCCCTGGCCGCGGACTACCCCACGCCGCGTGATGGAACCTGGGTGGCACGGGATTTCCGCTTCCACACCGGGGAGGTGATGCCGGAGCTTCGCATCGGCTACACCACGGTCGGCGATCCCTCCGGCATCCCCGTCGTGGTGCTGCATGGCACGGCCGGTTCCGCCCGCAGCATGCTGACGCCGGCCTTTGCCGGGCAGCTCTTCGGGGAGGGCCAGCCGCTGGATGCCCGGCGGCACTTCATCATCATCCCCGACGCCATCGGCACCGGCCGCACCACCAAGCCGAGCGACGGGCTGCGCGGCAACTTCCCGCGCTACAACTACGACGACATGGTGCTGGCGCAGCACCGGCTGGTGACGGAGGGGCTCGGCATCCCGCGCGTGCGGCTCGTCATCGGCAATTCGATGGGCGGCATGCATGCCTGGCTCTGGGGCACCAACTTCCCGGATGCCATGGACGCCATCGTCCCCATGGCGTCGCAACCCACGGAGATGTCGGCGCGCAACTGGATGATGCGCCGCCTGCTGATCGAGACGGTGCGGCGCGACCCCGGCTACAACAACGGCTTCTACACCCAGCAGCCGGCCTCGCTCGGCCTCGCCAACGTCGTCTATGCCACCGGCACCAATGGCGGCACGCTGAACCTCGCTTCCATCGCGCCGACGCGGGAGGCCGCGGACCGCATCATCGACCAGCGCCTGGCCGCGCCGCCGCCGGCGGATGCCAATGACTTCATCTGGCAGTGGGATTCGTCGCGCGACTACAACCCGGCGCCGCGCCTGGATCGCATCAAGGCGCGCGTGCTCGCGATCAACGCCGCGGATGACGAACGCAACCCGCCGGAGACCGGCCTGATGCAGGCGGCGATGCGCCGCGTGGCGCATGGCCAGCTGCTGCTGATCCCGGCCAGCGCCGAGACGCTCGGCCATGGCACGACCGGCAATGCGCGCTTCTGGGCGGAGGACCTCCGCCGCTTCATGGCGACGCTGCCGTAGCGGTCAGTCGAGCAGGGCGGCGGCGATGCGCACCAAGCTTCCGCCCGGCACGCGCAGCGCCTCCAGCACGCGGAAATGGTCGGCGCCCGGGATCGGCACCAGCGGCCCGGGTGCCTGCGCTTCGCTGCGCAGCGCGTGGAAGTCGCGGCTGTGGCGCACCAGCTCCGGCAACTCCTTCGCGCCATAGGCGATGGCGAGCGGCTTCATCACCACGGGCCGCCGGGCGGGCGAGAGGTTCTGCACCTCCTCCTGCGTCAGCTTCAGCGCGGCATCGAGGTAGGTCTGCCGGATCGCCTCCAGGTCGAAGACGCCGGAGATGGCGAGCCCCGCGCTGACCGCCGGGTGCTCCAGCGCCATGGCGGTGAGGTGCCCGCCCGCCGACCAGCCGGAGGCGATGATCGGGCCCGTGATGCCATGCTCGGCGCCATGGGCGGAGAGCCAGTCCAGCGCCGCGTTCACCTGCCAGCAGATGGTCGTCAGGCTGGCATCCGGCGCCAGGGTGTAGCCGCAGAAGGCGGCGGACCAGCCCAGCGCCAGCACGCCCTCTGCCAAATGGCAGAAATCCTGCCGCCTGTTGCGCTGCCAGTAGCCGCCATGGATGAAGACGAGGCAGGGGGCGCCGGGGTCACGACCCGGGAACAGGTCCCAGGCCTCCCGGTCCCGCGTCCCATAGGCCAGGTCGAGATGGCCTGGATGCGCGGCGCGGAAGGTCGCCGCCGCCGCGTCCCGTGCCGCGATCAGGGCGGGGCTGTCCGCCACCGCCTCCGCATTGTTGTAGGCGGCGTCACGCTCCGCCTGGCTGGCCGTGGCCCAGAAATCCGGCAGCGCCTTCACGGCGCCAGCTTCCGGATCGGGTTGCCGGCCAGGAAGGCCTCGATCACCTCGACCGCGCCCTTGAAGTAGGCGCCGTAGTTCTGCTGCGACACATAGCCGAGATGCGGCAGCAGCAGCGCGTTCGGCGCGCCGAGCAGCGGGTGGTCGGCCGGGATCGGTTCCTGGTCGAAGACGTCGAGCCCCGCGCCGGCGATGCGGCCTTCCTTCAGCGCGGCGATCAGCGCGTCCTGGTCGATCAGCGGGCCGCGGCTGGTATTCACGATGTAGGCGCTGCGCTTCATGGCGGCGAGTTCGGCGGCGCCGACGATGCCGCGGCTGCGGTCCGAAAGGATCATATGTAGCGACACCACGTCCGACTGCGCGAAAAGCTCCTGCTTCTCCACCCGGGTCGCGCCGACGGCGGCCGCGGCTTCGCTGGTCAGGTTGGTGGACCAGGCGATGACCTTCATGCCGAAGGCGAGCCCGACCTTCGCGACCCGCGTGCCGAGCTTGCCGAGGCCGAGGATGCCGAGCGTCTGCCCTTCCACCGCCGTGCCGACGCCCTGCTGCCAGGTGCCGGCGCGAAGGCTCGCGGCTTCCTGCGGCAGCTGGCGCATCAGGTTCAGGATCAGGCCCCAGGTGATGTCGACGGTGGGCGCGCCGCTGCTGGAGGTGCCGCAGACCGTGACGCCCTGCGCTTCCGCGGCGGCAACGTCGATGGCGCGGTTGCGCTCCCCGGTCGTCATGAGGAGCTTGAGGTTCGGCAGGCGCTGGATCAGCGCGGCGGGGAAGGGCGTGCGTTCCCGCATCGCCAGGATGCCGTCGAAGGGCAGCAGCCGCGCCACGAGCGCATCGCGGTCCTTCAGCGTGTCGCGGAAGACCGTGACCTCGATGCCCTTCGGCAGCCGGTCCCAGGGCCCCATGGACAGGGCGACGCCCTGGTAGTCGTCGAGGATCGCGATCTTCGTCAGCGCGCTCATGCCGTTTCTTCCCGTCCAGGTGACAAGGCCCGCAATGCGTTGAGGACGACGGCCACGTCAATGGCCTCCTGGATCAGGGCACCCTGCACGGGGGTGAGGGTGCCGGCGGCGGCGGCCAGCATGCCGATCACGGAAAGCCCGATGCCCACGGCGACGGATTGCCGCGCGATGGCCTGCGCCCGTCGCGCGGCGAAGAGCGCGGTGGCGACGCGGTCCAGCCGGTCGACCAGCACGACGGCATCCGCGGCCTCCCCGGATGCGGCGGCGCCGCGCGCCGCCATGGCGATGCCGACATCGGCCATGGCGAGAGCGGGCGCATCGTTCACGCCATCGCCCACCATCAGCACGCGGCCGCCCCGCCGCTCCGCCTCGATGACGGCGAGTTTCCGCGCGGGGTCATGGTCCGCGAAGACGGCATCCGCGCCGACCTGCCGCCCGACCGCCTGCGCCGGCCCCTCCGCATCGCCGGAGAGGAGGATGACCCGCGCAATGCCGGCGCGGCGGGCAGCGGCGATCACGCCGGGCGCCTCGGGTCGCAGCCGGTCCTGGAACAGCAGCGTGCCGGCGTAGCGGCCGGCAATGGCGACGGTGACGGCGGCCGTGCCGGGTTCATGCGGGGCGGCCTCCGGCAGGGCGGCGTGGCCGGCCACGAAGCTGCGCGCGCCAACCGCCACGGCCTGGCCTTCCACCACGCCGGCGAGGCCTGCGCCGGCGGCCTCCTCCACCGCTTCCGGCATCGGCAGCGCAAGGCCGGCTTCCCGCGCGGCGGTCACCAGCGCTTCCGCCAGCACATGCCCGCTGGCCTGGTCCAGCGCGGCCGACAGCCGCAGCAACTCGGCCTCCGTCACCCCGGGCGCCGGGCGCAGCGAGACGAGGCGGGGCCTGCCCTCCGTCAGCGTGCCGGTCTTGTCCAGCACCAGGATGGAGACGGCGGCCAGGCGTTCCAGCGCGGCGCCGGACTTCACGAGCACGCCGGCACGCGCCGCGCGGTTCATGCCGGCCACCAGCGCGACGGGCACGGCCAGCAGCAGCGGGCAGGGGGTCGCCACCACCAGCACGGCCAGGGCGCGGGCGGGGTCGCCCGCCAGCAGCCAGGCGCCGCCGGCCAGGGCGAGCGTCGCCAGGAGGAAGGCGACGGACCAGCGTTCCGCCAGCCTGGCCATGGGCGGCTTGGCAGCGGCGGCGCCCTCCACCATGCGGACGATGGCAGCATAGGTGCTCTCCGCCGCCGGACGCGTCGCCAGCAGGACCAGGCTCTCGCCGGCATTGGTGGCGCCGCTGCGCGCCGCGTCGCCGGCGGGGTGCGGAACGGGCAGGGGTTCGCCCGTCAGCGCGGCCTCATCCAGCAGCGCCGGGCCTTCCAGCGCGCCATCGACCGGCAGCACCTCCCCCTTGCGGATCAGCAGGCGGTCGCCGGGGCGGATCGCCTCGATCGGCACCTCCTCCAGCGCGCCATCGTGCTGGCGGAGCGCGGTGCGGGGCTGCCGGGCGAGCAGCGCCGTCATCTCCCGCTTCGCGCGCGCGCTGGCGCGGGCTTCCAGCACCTGGCCGCCGGCGAACATCAACGCGACGACGGCGCCCGCCAGCCATTCGCCGAGCGCCAGCGCGCCACCCATGGCAAGGGCCGCCACGATGTCAAGCGCGAAGTCCCGCCGGGCGATGCTGCGCAGGATCTCCAGCAGCAGCGCGCCCAGCACCACGACGGTGCCGGCGGCCAAGGCCAGGGATGACAGCGTGGGAAGGGGGACGAGGCGGAGCAAAAGACCGAGGGCCAGTCCCGTGCCGGCGGCGATCAGCAGGCGCTGTTTCGCATCCTCATCCATCCGCCCTGCGTGGACCGCCGGCGCGGCGGAGTCCAGGGCTCAGCGCGCGACGAGGTCCCAGCGGATGGTACGGCCGGGGCGCAGCGGGATTGCGCCCGCCGTCGCCGGGGCCGGCATGCCGTCCGGCGCCAGCGCGGTGACGGTGCGGCGTTCAAAGGCGCCATGGGGCCCTTCCGGGTCCACCTGGTCGAGGTCGGCCGGCAGGGCGCCCAGCCAATCCAGCGCCAGGGCGCCGGCCAGGCGAGCGGCCGGGACATGCACGGCCAGGTTGCAGGTGGCCGGGGGCGTGCCGGCCTCGCTGTCCGGCAGCAGGAGGACGAAGCCGCCGGCCTCATCCGTCCAGGCGACGATGCGCATCAGGCCGGCATCGGTCGCGGCAGCCAGGCGGCCGAGCGCGATGCCGCGGCCGGCTTCGTCCCGCAGCGTCCCGATCACGGCGGTGCTGCCGGCGGGGATGGACCGGCCCGGCGCCGGGCGCAACAGCACCGTGCGGCGAACGGGATGCGGCGGCACGGGGATGGGCGCGCCGCCCGCGGTCGGGCGCGTGGGGTAGCGGTCCGGCACCTCCACCATGATGGCGGCCGGCTGGAAACGGCGTTCGGGATCCGTCACGACGATCCGGCGCGGGCCCGGCGGCAGGTCGGCGAAGCGCATCTGGCCGGAGGCAGGGTCCCATTCGGGACGAGCACCGATGATGCCGATGGCCTTGATGCTCAGCCCCGCCACTGGCGGCAGCAGGCCGGGCTGGCCCTCGGCCCGATAGGCCAGCGCACGGATGCCGAGGATGGGTTCCCCCGCCGGCATCGCGGACCGGCTGCCCAGGCGCCAGGGCGACTGCGTCCCGATGATGCTCATGCCGGCTGCCGCGTCACGACGCTGTCTCCTCGCCTCTGCACGACCCTAGGCGAGGTGACGGGCGGGCCGCAACTATCGGTTGGTCTCAACCGTCCCAGTAACGAGAATTCCTGACACTGCCTGACGAAGCGTGTCGGGAAGGGGGGTCGGCCGGCGCTGCGTCGCGCGATCCACATAGACATGCACGAAGTGACCCTCCGCGCTCACGCTCTCCTCCCCGGCCCTGAAGATGCCGATGCCGTAGCGGACGGAGGTATTGCCCACGCGCTCCACCCGCAGCCCGGCCGTCACCTCATCCGGGAAGGCGATGGGGGCGTGGAAGCGGCACTGTGATCGCCGATTTCGAGAGCCGCCGCTTGAGCGTCTTCGGCGTCGTCTTCAGGAGCTTCGCAGCGTCCTTCAGACACATCGCCATGTCGCCGACGACAACTCGAACCGTCCGGCTCGTATTTCGGGCTTGTTCTGCTGCCGTTGCCCATCGGCAATTTTCGGGACTGTAACCGGCATCATTGTCGATGCGGTCGAGGCTCAGGCCGCGTCGATATCCGTCCGACATATCAGCGACGAAATTCGCGAAAACATGCCAGCGCGGGCAGACGGTAATTCCGCGCCCGCCGTAGCGGCGACGATTGTGATATGATTCGTTGTAGCAGCGCGCGTGCATATTGAGCCACGTCCGGTAGAGCGGATGATTGTAGTTGAGTTCGGCGTCTGGCGCATTAATTTCAACGGTATTGGACACGATAACAACTCGCTCGATACTGCGTCGATGCTTGATTGCTCTCGACGACAGTATTTACGCAGCGAGTTTTCGGGTTAACTGCGGCTATAACGGAGTAGCAGTTTTCTCGTCGTAGACAGGGTCGCTCCGCGACGGTAACGATGTGGCATGCGCAGGCCCCGCCGGATGCTCGTCGCGTTGGTTGCCGCACTCTCTGTTCCCACCGTCGCCGAAGCACGGGGCGGCCGGGGAGGAGGGCGCGGCGGCGGAGGGCGCGGCGGCGGTCGTAGTCGCGGCGGTCGTGGTGGCGGTGGCGGCTGGTTGCTGTGGTTGCTGGGCGGCGGTGCGGCGATCTTCGGGCTCTCGAAGGTCTTCGGTAGGAAGACACCGCCCCCGCCACCTGTATCGCCCGTTTCACCGGTTTCATCGGGTCCGGTGTCAACGCGACCGGTGATCAAATGCCCGAAGTGCTCCCGGGCAATGTTGACCCGGACCGCCCGACGCGGTCGTCACGCCGGGCGGCGATTTTACGGGTGCGTCGGATATCTCGCTTGCACCGGGACACGCTCGATTTAATCGACTCGCCCCGTTGCGATGGCTATGCAATTAAAGCGTTCGGATAATTTGTTCGATGTCCGACGTGTCCGGGAAGGCGAGGTCTCTGAGATGCGATGGCGCTACGATGCGCACCGCATTTCCATAGTCGGGTTCCCACAGTATCCCGGATGGGATTTCCTTCATGCCGCGCTGCTGAAACCATAGTGGCGAATCGTTATCGTTTGCCCATCTCACGATCCCAGCAAGATTTCGCTCGCTAAAGAACAGCTTGACGTCGTTTATCGCGCTGCGCGCCGCGTTGAACGATTTGAACGCGCCGTCGAGGCTCGCGCGGACCGATGAAATCATTCGATCCGCCTTTCTATTTGTCAGTTCTTCCCAGTGCGTTTCTTCGATGATGACCTTGACCGCCCGAAACTGGTCAAGTGCTCGCGTAAGCTCTTCGCGAGGGTTCTGGCGGTTCAAGATTGCGTTCAAACCGACCGCGACGTGGATCGTGCGGAAGTCTTGCCGTCCGCCGTAGTTGCGGCCTCCTGCTTGTTGAAACAGGCTTGGCTCTTCGTTCTCGTTGAATGTCCGGAGCGCGCCGCCGACGAAGCTCGCATTTCGGAGATGAGCGACGAGCGGGGTTGCTGCGGCCGTGAGCGTCGCAGGAAGTTCGGCGATTTCGATCAACGTGCGTTCGTGATGGAACAGCATTTCATACGCTGCGCGAGTTGCCGCGTGTAATGGAGTTTGAAGTTGCTTGCGGAGCAACTCGAATTTCTGTCGGCGTTCGTAGGCTCGATGGTCGGCTAGCGCTTCGGCGTAGCGATTGCCTTCAAAGTGACGAGCGTGACAATCGGGACCGATAAGGCGTAAGCCCATGTCGCTTTGCGACAGAACGACCTTTCCGTCATTCCCAAACTGATATGCGCGTTCGCAGAAACTACACGCGTAAAACGCCGATTCATGCTTTCGTCGGGGCAGTATCCCAACGATGGCGAAATCGCTTTTGTCGGCGGGCGGGCGGCGTTGAAGCGGCAGAGCCTCGGCGGGGCGACCGGCGTCGAAGTGCTCGGTTAGACGCCTGCGCCAGTCTTCGACGAGCGCGCCGAAGCCCGCGAACGGTTCGGCGATGGGCGGGGTTGGGATGTCGAGGTCTTGGTCTGAAGGGGTGGTGGGACGGTCGGTGATGCTGTCCAAAAATGCCTCCGGCATGCGTATACCGGAGAATTGTGTCGACGGCGGTTGCAATTCAAGTGGTGGCGTCCACGCCCCTCGCTTTCCACCACATGTGGTGTTGGCACCTCCGCCCGGGAGCGGGGCAATGCTACTTGAGGGCTTGAAGCGCGTTTCGCAGATGCTCGGGCACGGGGACGGGCCGACCAGTCTGCCGCGACACATAGACGTGCGTGAAATGTCCTTCGGCCGACGCTTCCTCTTCGCCAGCGACAAACACAGCCAGTTCGTAGCGGACCGACGTTGTGCCGAGCTTCGCCAGTCGCATCCCAACGACGATGTCCTGTGGGTAGGCGACGGGCTTTCGGTATCGGCATCCAGTCTCAACGACTAGGCCGACAACGTTGCTGGCAGCGATGTCCAGCGCGCCAACGGCGATGAGCCACCGGTTCACCGCCGTGTCGAAGAAGCTATAAAAAACAACGTTGTTCACATGCCCATACGCGTCATTGTCCGACCACCGTGTGCTGATGGCGCAATGATGTGGGAAGTCGGACAGGCGGGCAGTGGGCGGACGCTCAGTCATTGGCGATCCTTCACACCATCGGGTTCATGTGTTGACGTGGCCGTAGATGTCGTTGTCCATCCACCGCGTCGGGATGGGCAGGAAGAAGCGGTAGTCGGCGCGGACCGGCAGTGCCTTGCTCATGCCAGCGCTTCCTGCACCACGGCGTTGTCGATGCAGGCCTCGAAGCCCGGCGCCGCGGCGATCGCACCGGCGCGCAGCATGGAGGCTTCGAGCGATTCATAGGCGTCGCGCGGGAAGAAGGGCGTCGGCGCCCAGAGGCCGAGCTTCCTGTAGCGCGCGATACCGCCCTCCAGCGTCGCCCGGTCCATGCCCTCGAAGAAGGGCGCCACGGTCGCGGCGATGGTGGCGGCATCGCTGGCGTGCAGCCAGCGCTGCATCGAGGCCAGGCCGCGGATCATGCCGAGCACGGCGGGGCGCCGTTCCGCCAGGATCGCGCGCGTCGCGTAGAAGGCGGTGTAGGAGGTCGGGCCGCGATCGGCCTGCGCATGCCAGGCGGTGCACCCCTTCGCTTCCGCCAGCGTCGCGAAGGGTTCGAAGACCTGCGCCACGTCGAGCGTGCCGGCGGCGACGGCCGCCGCATTCTCCGCCATGCTCCGGCCCTGCACCGTGGTCAGCGATGCCGGGTCGATGCCGGCCTCCAGCAGGTCCCGCTGCAGGCACCACCAGGGGGTCGGCACCTCGCTGACCACGCCGAGCGACAGCGCCCTGAGGTCGCGGAGCGAGAAGCCGGGACGCGGCCCGCGCCCGACCAGCAGGAAGGGGTCCTTCATCACCACGGCGCCGAAGCTGACCAGCGGGCTGGCCGGATTCGCGGCGTGGTCGCGGATGACGCGCATCGGGCCGGACCAGGCCATGTGCGCCGCGCCCGACAGCAGATTGGCCACCGCCCGATCGGGTTCCCCCACAGTGATGAGCGTGACGTCCACCCCGGCCGACGCGAAGTCGCCCCGCGCGATCGCGGCGTAGAAAGGCGTGTAGAACAGGGCGCGGAAGGGCTCCTGCAGCGTGATGGCGTTCATGGCCCGTGCTCCGGCTGTAAGGTTTCGCGCGATGTGACATGATTGCCGCCTGCCGGAGAAGAGGGTCCTCCCCGATGATGATGTCGCGCCGCCTGCTGCTGGGAACGCTGGCCACGCCGATGCTGGCGCACGGCGCATGGGCGCAGGCGCCGCGACCGTTGCGCGTCGTCGTCGCCTTCGCCGTCGGTGGCCTCACCGACGTCGTCGCGCGCATCCTGGCGGAGCATATGTCGGTCACGCTCGGCCGGCCGCTGGTGATCGACAACCAGGGCGGCGCGGGCAGCACCATCGGCGCCAGCACCGTGGCGCGGGCGGCGCCGGACGGGAACACCATCCTGGTCGGCAGCGTGGGCCATTCGGCGATGTCGGCGCTCTACGCCAGCTTCCCCTTCGACCCCATCACGAGCTTCGCGCCCGTGGCGCTGGTGACGCGCCAGCCCTTCGTCGTCGTGGTGCATCCCGGCGTGCCGGCGACCGACGTGCCCTCCTTCCTCGCCTGGCTCAGGTCCCGCAATGGGGAGGCGAATTTCGGCACGGCAGGTATCGGGGCGAGTTCGCACCTGGCGGCGGAGCTGCTGCGGAAGCTGACGGGCGCCAACTTCACCGTCGTGCCCTATCGCGGCACGCCGCAGGCGGTGGCGGATCTCACGGCCGGGCGGGTGGACTTCATGATCGACAGCCAGACCCTGCTCGCGCCGCTGATGGCCGATGGGCGGGTCCGCGGCCTGGCCGTCACCAGTGGCGAACGCTCCTCCATGCTGCCGCAGCTGCCGACGCTGGCTGAGGCCGGGGTCGCGGGCTACGACGCCACCGCCTGGCAGGCGATCTATGCACCGGCCAATACGCCGGACGCCGTGCTGCGCCCGATCGCGGAGGCCGCGGCCCGGGCACTGCGCGATCCCGGCGTGCTGGCCAAGCTCTCGGCCGCGGGGGTGGAGGCCTATGCCGATCCCTCGCCGGAGGCGGCGCGGGCGCATCTGGCGGTGGAGGTCGCGAAATGGGGCGGCCTGGTGCGGGAACTCGGCATCCGGGGCAACTGATCCGCCCGATTCGCTCTTCAGCGCGCGTCTGAACATCGCGCGCCTTCCGTCTCTATTCCGTCATGGCTTCGCGACAAGGCTTCGCTCCGCAGGGCGGCGCGGCTATAGGGTGGGGATGGCCGCGCGGCGCCCCCTCCGCGTGGTTCCCGATGCCTGACGGATCACCCGAGGAACCCCCCGCCGCGATGTCCTTCGCGCCCAGCCCTTCCACGCCCCGCCTCGAGCCCTTCCGGCTGCGTGGGGCGAACTTCAACCTGCTGGTGATGCGGCTGCTGGACCATCGCGTGGAGGCGGTGGTGCCCGCCCTCGGCGACCAGTTCCGCCGCGCCCCGGGCTTCCTGCGCTTCGCCCCCATCGTGGTCGGGCTGGACGACATCCAGGCGCGGCCCCACGACGTGGATTTCCAGGGCCTCGTCCAGCAGCTCCGCGCCATCGAGATCGTGCCCATCGGCACCGTCGGCGGCACGCCGGAGATGCGCGTCGCCGCCCAGGGCGCCGGCCTGCCGCCGCTGCGCATGGCCGGCGGGCGGGAGGAGGAGGTGCCCCTGCCGCCGCCCTCCGCCGCCCCGCCGCCCGTCTACCACGCACCCGCGCCCGCGCCTCCGCCGGAACCGCAGCCCCAGGGCATCGCCCAGGCCGCCATGGTGATCGACCAGCCCGTGCGTGCGGGCCAACGCATCTGGGCGCAGGGCACGGACCTCATCATCGTCGGCACGGTGAACCGGGGCGCGGAGGTGATCGCGGATGGCAACATCCACGTCTATGGCCGCCTGCTCGGCCGCGCCATCGCCGGCGGGCAGGACAATGCGGAGGCGCGGGTCTTCGCGATGAATTTCGACCCCGAACTCGTCTCCATCGCCGGCTACTACGCCGTACGGGAAGGGCTCGGGGAGGCACCGATCGGCAAGGCCGTCATGGCCAGGCTGGTCGGCGAGCATATGCGGTTCGACCCGCTCGGCTGAGCGGGTTTTCGTCAATCGTGGCAGCGCCCGCGGGCGCGCCGGGCAGAGAAGAAGGGCAGGGGGTCAGCATGGCGGAAGTCATCGTCGTCACGTCGGGCAAGGGGGGGGTTGGCAAGACCACGTCGTCCGCCGCCTTCGCCACGGGCCTCGCGCAGCGGGGCAAGCGGACGGTTGTCATCGACTTCGACGTGGGGCTGCGCAACCTCGACCTCATCATGGGGGTCGAGCGCCGCGTGGTGTTCGACATCGTCAACGTCATCAGCGGGGAGGCCCGGCTGAACCAGGCGCTGATCCGCGACAAGCGCGTGGATTGCCTGCAGATCCTGCCCGCGTCCCAGACCCGGGACAAGGATGCGCTGACCAAGGAAGGCGTCGGCAAGATCATCGAGGAACTGTCGAAGGACAACGACTACATCCTCTGCGACAGCCCCGCCGGCATCGAGAAGGGCGCGCTGATGGCGCTCTATTTCGCGGACCAGGCGATCGTGGTGACGAACCCCGAGGTGTCGTCGGTGCGCGACAGCGACCGCATCCTCGGCGTGCTGCAATCCAAGTCCCGCCGGGCGGAGGAGAAGCGCGACCCGGTGAAGGAACACCTGCTGGTCACGCGCTACGACCCCGCCCGCGTCGAGAAGGGGGAGATGCTGAAGCTCGACGACATCCGGGAGATCCTGGCGATCCCGCTGCTCGGCGTGATCCCGGAAAGCGAGAGCGTGCTGAAGGCGTCCAACACGGGCAACCCCGTGATCATGGACCAGGAGAGCGTCGCCGGTCAGGCCTACAAGGATGCCGTCTCCCGCTTCCTCGGGGAGAAGGTGGACCATCGCTTCCTGGAGCCGCAGAAGAAGGGCATCTTCTCGCGCCTGTTCGGGGGGAGGGCGGCATGAGCTGGCTCGCGGACATCTTCCGCAGCCGCAAGCCGGAGCCGGCAACGGCATCCCAGGCGAAGGAGCGGCTGCAGATCGTTCTGGCGCATGAGCGCATCGGGCGCACGCGCGAGGATTTCCTGCCGAAGCTGCAGCAGGAGATCGTGGCGGTCGTGGCGCGCTATGTCTCGATCGACCCGGGGCGTGTGAACGTCTCGCTCGACCGGGGCGGCGACATGTCGACGCTGGCGATCGAGATCGACCTGCCCGGGCCGGGCGCCCAGGGCGGAAGGCGGGCGAGCGCCTGAGGCGCGTCGGCTTCGGCGCCGCCACGGCGGTGCCGCTCCACCGGTTTCGCCATGACGCGCCACTGAAGGCGCATGCCGCCTACCGCGCGGCGAAGGCGGGCGATGCCGAGGCTGCGGCACGGGTCGTCATCGACCTGGGCATGGAGCTGGTGACCGAGGCGGAGCGACGCTTCGCGCCTGGCATGCGCTATGTCGCACCCCATGCCATCGAGGCCGCCGGCGACAATGCCATTCCGGCAGTCCTGGCGGCGGCGATGGCCAGTCTCTGCCGTGGCGTGCGCGACGACGACATCACGCAGGCGAACCAGGTGTGGCACACCGGGGCCGACCCGATGGAGCGGCTGATCTCGCCCGCATCCTTCGATGGGCCCGTCTGCCGTGATGCGCCGTATGTTCTGGTCGATGACGTGCTGACGATGGGTGGTACGCTGGCGGAGCTGGCTGACTATATTCACCACGGCGGCGGCAGGATCGCGGGCGTGGTGGTCCTGGTCTTCGCCAGCCGGACAGGACAGCTGGCGGTGCCGCAATCCAGGGTGCGGCAATTGGAAGGGCGCTATGGCGATGAAATCAGATCCGTTTGTAAAGCCGCTCCCGCCAGTCTCACCGGCGATGAAGCCCAGTACCTCATCGGCTTCCGGACAGCTGACGAACTTCGAAATCGAGCAGCTAAGGCAGCGGAAGAAAGAGATCGGCGCCTACGCGCACGAGGTGTTCGAACGGGTGAAGGCTGAGCGGCAGGGCTGAGGCTGGCGGCCCGCGTTCAGCGCGGGCAGGGCGCATCCCCGGCCGGCACCGCGACCAGCGTGCCATCCGCCAGCAGTTGCGCGACGGTTGCATCGGTGAAGAGCTGCGTTGCGCCGCCCGGCTCCCCGAACCAGGGCAGGGCGTAGCCGACGCGGGCCAGCAGCGGCGCGGATACGCGGTAGCTGTGATAGGGCAGGTCGCGGCAGATGCCCGGCAGCGCGCGGGCGCCGAAGGCGGCGCCGCGGGGGCTCAGGAAGCGCCCCGTCTCCGGCCCGAAGCGGTCCAGCAGCATCCCCGGCGGCAGCACGATCCAGGTCGCCCGCTCCCCGAAGCCGTTATCGGGCGGCCAGCGATAGCCCTGGGGCGTCAGCCATTCCCGCGCCAGGTCCGGGCGCGCGCCAGGCGGCAGGGGCAGCGGAGGTTCCGCGCAGGCCGTGACGGCCAGCGCCAGCAGCAGCAAGGCACGACGCACGGCTCAGATCTCCCACTGGAACCCATCGATGACGATGTGCTGGCCGGTGATGAAGCTGGGCTGCTCGGCGGCCAGGAAGGCGACGACGCGCGCCACGTCCTGCGGCTTGCCGACGCGGCCCAGCGCGATCTTCTTCGCCAGTTCCGCGCCGCGAGAGCGCGTCAGGGTATTGCCGATCTCCGTCTCGATCACGCCGGGGCAGACGGCGTTCACCGCGATGTCGGGGCCGAGTTCCTTGGCCAGCGCCCTCGTCATGCCGAGGATGCCGGCCTTGGCGCTGGCATAGGCGAATTTGCTGACGGCGCTGGTGACGCCGCCGGTATGCGCGTTCAACGACGACATGGAGACGATGCGCCCGCCGCCGACCTTCCGCATCAGCGGCACGAAGGCCTGGATGTAGTTGAAGCAGGATTTGAGGTTGATCGCGATGGTGCGGTCGAACTCCTCCTCCGGGCATTCCATGATGGTGCGGGGGTTGGACTTGCCGGCGTTGTTCACCAGAACGTCGCAATGGCCCCACTCCGCCTCCACCGCGGCGGCGATCTCCTTGGCCCGGGCGTGGTCGGCGACATCGGCCTCGAAGGTCAGGCAGGCGCGGCCCATGGCTTCCAGCTCGGCCTTGGTGCGGGCCATCTCGGGCGCCAGCAGATCGACCAGCACCAGGTCGAAGCCGCGCTCCGCCAGCGCATGGGCGCAGCCGCGGCCGATCCCCCGCGCGCCGCCCGTCACCACCGCCACCTTGCGATCCGCCATGCCCGTTTCCCCTTGCGAAGGCCGCTTCCGGGGGCAGCTTCGGCCGGAACCAGAGGTTGGGAAAGGGGGCCGTGACGGCGGCCGTGGAATGCGGCATCATGCGCCGAACAGTTATTCTACATAACAATCGGGAGTCTTTCATGCGCACCCAGGTCGGCATCATCGGCGCAGGTCCCGCGGGGCTGCTGCTGTCCCACCTCCTGCACCTCCAGGGCATCGACAGCGTGGTGCTGGAAGCGCGGAGCCGTTCATACGTCGAGGAGCGCGTTCGCGCGGGTCTGCTGGAACAGGGCAGCGTCGATACGCTGACGGAAGCCGGCGTCGCGGAAAGGCTGCACCGGGAGGGCCTGGCCCATCACGGGATCGAGCTGCGCTATGACGGGATCGGCCACCGCATCCCGCTGACGGACCTCACGGGCCGGGTCGTGACGATCTACGGGCAGCAGGAGGTGGTGAAGGACCTCATCGCCGCGCGGCTCGCCGCCGGCACGCATTCCGGCAACCCGCCGATTCTGTTCGAGGTGGAGGATGCGGCGGTCCATGACGTCACCTCCGACAATCCCCGCATCACCTTCCGGCACGACGGCCAGGACCAGGTGCTGGAATGCGCCTTCATCGGCGGCTGCGACGGCTTCCACGGCATCTGCCGCCCGGCCATCCCCGACCTGAAGATCTTCGAGCGTGTCTATCCCTTCGCCTGGCTCGGCATCCTCTCTCGCTCCCGCCCCGTCTCGGAGGAGCTGATCTACGCGCGGCACCAGGATGGCTTCGCGCTGGCCACGATGCGCTCCAACACCATCTCACGCCTCTACCTGCAATGCACGCCGGAGGAGGACATCAACGAATGGCCCGACGCGCGGATTTGGGAGGAGCTGCACCGGCGCCTCGGCGTGGGGAGCGAGCTTGAGGAAGGCGAGATCTTCCAGAAAGGCGTCACGCCGATGCGCAGCTTCGTCTGCGAGACGATGCGCCATGGCCGCCTCTTCCTCGCCGGTGACAGCGCCCACATCGTGCCGCCGACCGGTGCCAAGGGCATGAACCTGGCGATCGCCGATATCCGCGTGCTGGCCCGCGGGCTGGAACGCTTCTTCGCCAAGGGGGAGACGGAGCTGCTCGACCGCTACTCGGAGATCTGCCTGCGCCGGATCTGGAAGGGGCAGCGCTTCTCCTGGTGGATGACCTCCATGCTGCACCGCTTCGACGGGAACGACCCCTTCGAGCACAGGGTGCAGGTGGCGGAGCTGGAATACGTCTCCACCAGCAAGGCCGCGATGACCACGCTGGCGGAGAACTATGTCGGCCTGCCCTACGAGGTCTGAGCCATGACCGGCTTCGATCCGCGCGCCCACCGCCTGGTGGCGGCGCAGCGGTGGTTCGAGGATTTCACCCTGGGCGAGCGCTTCCCGCTGCCCAGCCGGACCATGACCAGCGGCCTCTTCGCCGCCTTCCAGGCGGCGAGCGGCGACAACCATCCGATCCACTACGACCGGGACTACTGCCAGGCGCGAGGCCTGCCGGGGATGCTGGCGCATGGCTACCAGGTGGCGATCCAGACCGCGGCGGGGGCGGGGCTGTTTCCGCACATGGTCGAGGACTCGCTGAAGGCCTTCCTGGAGCAGTCGAGCCGCTTCCTGGCGCCGGTCTTCGAGGGCGACACGCTCTACCCCTGCCTCGAGGTCGATGAGCTGTCGCCGAACCGCAGCACCGGCGTGGTCGGCCTGCGCAGCACCGTGCACAACCAGCGCGGCGTGCAGGTGCTGGAGGGGCGGCACCGCTACCTGCTGCGGAAGCGCGCTACGGCAGGTTGAGGTCCGTGATGGAGCAGGTATCCACGCGCCGCCGCTCGATCGTCTGGCCATTGGCGAAGACGATGCGGACATCGTTCACGCACTGCCCGGCCGGCAGCCGCACCACGAGGCGCTGGCCGGGCTGCAGCACCTGGCTGCCGAGCCGGTCGGGGCCCCAGCCATTGTCATTGGCGCCGGAGACATAGACCTCCCGCATCGTGAGGCCGCCGGTATTGCCGAGGCGGAAGCTGGGATCGGCCAGGGTGGAGACGGGGGGCACGTAGCTGCCGCCGGCGGCGCGCTGCCGTTCCCATTGCCGCTGCTGCATGTGCCGCTGGAGCATGTGCTCGTTGATCGTGCCCGTCAGCGATCCCTGCGGGTTGTTGTATGTCGTGCCGCCGGGGCCATTGGGCAGCCAGTATTGCTGCGCCTGCGCGGCGGGGGCGAGGGCGAGGGCAAGCAGGGCAAGGGCAGCCGGGCGCATCGAAGTCTCCGTCATGCTGGACGGGCAGCGCTATAGGCGGCGTCGCGACATCCCTGATGTCATCGCGTGTTTCCCTGTTTCGCTCACGCCGATGTCAGCCGCCGCTGCACTCATGAAAACCGCCGTTGGGCAGGGGCGCGAGTTCGAGGATGCCGAGCACGCGGGGATCGCCGTTGCGGGGATCGATCACCAGCGCGCCGCCCTCCGGGAAGGCGCGGCCGGCGACGGGGTCGCCGAAGACCATGATGGCGGGGGTGCGGTGGCCGACCAGCACGCGGTTGGTGCGGGGCGGCGGGGCCTCCCCGAACAGGCGCCGGTGCTCCGCCACCACCCAGGCCAGGCGATCGCCGGCATAGTCGTCGGCCAGCAGGCTGTCGGTCACCGTCACCGTGCCGAAGGCGTGCTCCGCCGTGTCCCGCGCGCGATAGACGGGGCCGGCCAGGATGGGCTGGGCGAGCGGGATGCCGAGGTCACGCAGCCTCTCGCCGATCCGCGCGGATTGCGCGCGGCCGCTTGAGGAAATGTTGCGCTGGCCCGCGCGGTCGCCGATCCGGTAGCTGCGGTCGCAATTCTCGCCGCGCGTATCGGCGTGGCGGAAGAACAGCACCAGGCCGCCGGCGCGCAGCCGCTCCACCAGCGCGGCGCCGGCCGGCTGGTCGGCGGTGACCGGCACGAGGCGCGTCTGGGCCGCGGCCGGCGTCGCGGCCAGCAGCAGCAGGAAGGCGCGGCGACTAGCCCACAAGGATCGCCTCCACCACCTCCTGCACCTCCAGCGCCTCCCGCAGCGTGGCGAGGTCCACGCGCTCTCCCTTCGTCAGGCGGGCGAGTTTCGAGAGCTGGCCGCGCAGCACCATCGGGCGCATCTCGGCATTGGGGATCGCGTCCGGGGCGGGGCGGAAGCTGCCATCCGCCTCGCGCTTCTCGGCGAAGGACCAGTCGCGGAGGCGGATGGAGCCTGCCTCGCAGGCCAGGCGCCATTCATTCGCCTCGTCCGCCGTGGTGGTGCCGACGCCGCCGCGCAGCGCCACCGGGGTGGCGCCGGCCATGAGGGTGGCGCGCACCGCCGTCTCCGCCCCATCGCCCTCCGGGAAGGTCGCGTCACGATCCAGCAGCGTGAGGGCGCCGAGCTGCCGGCGCGTCAGGAACAGGAAGTGGGACAGGACCTCCCGCGTGAAGCCGCCATCGGCGCGCTTCGAGAGCCAGGACGCCGCGCCCATCTGCCAGCTGCGCGGCCAGGCGGCGAAATCGGCGGTGATCGAAAGCGTGCGCGGGCTGCCGATCTCCGCGCGCCAGGCCGAGAGCTGCGCCACGGCGGGGGAGGAGGCCATCGGGTAGTTGACCGCGGCCCGGGCGCCGGAGGATTCGGCGCCGGCCACGAAGCGGCGCGCATCGGCCAGGTCGCTGGCCAGCGGCTTCTCCAGGAATACGGCGCGGCCGGCGGCGAAGGCGGCCTCGGCATGCGGGATGTGGGAGGAGGGGGGCGAGGCGATGTAGAGCGCGTCGCAGGCCTCGATCACCGCACTCGCGCTGTCCAGCATCGGCAGGCCGGGTGCCACCTCCGCCAGGCGTGTGGCGGCGGCGGGCGAGGGGTCCCAGAGCGCGACGGGCCGCACCTCCTCATGCGTCAGCGCGGCGCGCAGCAGGCGCTCCCCCATGATGCCGAAGCCGACGATGCCGAGCCTGACCATGCAGCCTGTCCCCCGATGTCCCGGCGTGACTTAACGCAGGGCGGCGTCCCGTCCAGCCCGCAGCGCGAAGACGATGGCGGAAACCATTGCCAGCAGCCCGCAGGCGGTCAGGAAGGGCAGGCGCCAGCTGCCGGTGGCGCCGACCGCCCAGGCGAAGGCGGTGGGGGCGGTGAGGTAGCCGAGGAAGCACAGCAGGATGGCGCCGGAGGAGGCCTCCGCCACGCGATCCGGCGGCGAGACGCGGGCGACCTCCGCCAGGAAGATCCCGTTCCAGCTGGCCGCTGTGAAGCCGGAGAGGATGGCCAGCGGGAAGGCCACCAGCCAGTGGCTGCCCGCGCCGAGCGTGATCCACAGCGCCGACAGCCCCGCCGCCAGCAGCCCATGCAGCGCCAGGCTGCGCGTGGCATCGCCGAGGCGATCTGCCGCCCAGCCCAGCACCAGGCGGCCGGTGACGCCCGCCAACTGCATGGCGGCGAAGATGCTGCCGGCGGCGGCCAGGCCCATGCCGTGCTCCTCCACCAGCCAGGTGACGGTGAAGCTGAACAGGCTGCCCTGCAGGGCTGCGAAGGCGAAGGCCTGCAGGGTCAGGGGCGGCAGCACCGGATGCAGGCGCAGCGCCGTGATCGGCACCAGCAGGCGGCGGATGGTCAGCGCCTCCCGCCAGTCGCGCGTCTCGTCCCGCTCCGCATCCAGGGCCGGACGCAGCGGCTGGATCAGGGCGGCGCAGGACAGCGCGAGGGCGAGCGCCACCCACATGGCATTCTGCCAGCCGAAGGCGGCGGCGATGGGCGCGGCGAGGAAACCAGCCAGCGCGCCGCCCGCCGGGGCACCGGCCTGCTTGACGGAGAAGATCAGGACGCGGTGCCGCTTCGGCGCGTGCTGCTGCAGGATGCGGCTGCCGGCCGGGCCGGTCGGGCCATAGCCGAAGCCCAGCATCAGCGCCGCGACCGGCATCAGCCAGGGGATGCCGAGGGAGGCCAGGACCAGCGCCAGGCTGCCGATGGCGGCCCCCGCCTGGATCATCCGCAGCGGCCCGTGCCGCGCCACCAGCGGCGTACCGAACAGAAGAAAGGCGATCGCACCCAGGGTGTTGAGCGAGGAGAAATTGCCGACGGTCTGCGGCGGCAGGCCGAGGTCGCTCAACATCAGCGGCGCGACGACCGGGATGATCTGGTTCAGGAAGCTGCCCACCGTCTGCATCAGCAGCGTGGCCGACAGCGCCGCGACCCAAGGTTTCATCCCGCGCGGATCAGCGTCGGAGCCGGATGTCCAGTCCCTGGCGGATCCAGCGGCCCTCGATCATGTCGAGGTCGGTGATGCCCGAAGGCCGCGCCTTGGAGGGCTGTTCCCGGAGATAGGGCGCGCGGTCGCGCTTCCAGATGTCATAGAGGCGGCGCAGTTCGACCAGCGGGAGCGGATGGTCGTCCACGCGCAGCGAGAGGTCCGGGAAATCCTCGGTCGTCGTCAGCACCAGGGCCGCCGACTGGCGCCCGCGGCGGTCACCGCCCGCGGCCTCCCCGGCATCGAGCGCGGCCAGCAGCCGCTCCGCCAGCTTGAGGTCGTGGTTGGTGGCGAAGGCGGCGTAGGTATCGGCCAGCACGGCGGGGCCGGCCAGCATGTTGCCGGCGAAGGAGACATGGGCGGAGGTCACGTCCCCGCACCATTCCACGCAGTTCTTGCCGGTATAGGCGGCGCTGCGGCCGTGGCGGTCCACGGCGTGGATCTGGCGGAGCCCCCGGCCCTCATCCGCCGCCAGGGCGCTCTCGATGGCGGCCGCCGGCGACAGGCCGCGCGCCATGCCGTCCAGCACGGCGGGGCCGAGATAGCGGTTGGTCATGGACTGGGTGGAGACGGCGCCCACCCCCGATCGGACATGGGGGCAGGAGGCGCCGACCGCGAAGGCGCAGGTGGTGACGGCGACGGCGAAGGCCCCCGTCTCGGGATCATGGGCGACGACCGACCAGGTCATGGCGAGGTTCCGACTCTACAGAAGGCGGAGACTACAGGCTGAAGCGCGGTTGCGCGCCAGGGGGTCTGCGGCCATTTTGCGCCAAGATCGATCAACGGGAGGACATGGTCCATGCGCTCGCCCATCTCGCGCCGCAGCATTCTTGCGGCAATGCCGGTCCTGGCCACCCCCGCGCTGATGCCGCGCATGGCCTTCGGGCAGGGTGCCTGGCCGGACCGGCCGATCCGCCTGATCGTGCCCTTCGGCGCCGGCGGCGCGATCGACACGCTGTCCCGCACCGTCGCCGCCAAGTTCGCGGAAGTGACCGGCGGCCAGACGCTGGTGGTGGAGAACCGCCCGGGCGCGGGCGGCACCATCGCGGGCGCGGCGGTGGCGCGGGAGCGGCCGGATGGGCTGACGCTGATGATGGCGGATATCGGCGCCAATGCGATCGGCAAGGAGCTGATCCCGACGCTGAGCTACGACCCGCCCACCGCCTTCACCCCCATCATCCATTTGGTGAACCTGCCGGCGGTGCTGATGGCGCATACCTCCGTCACCGCCACCACCGTGCAGCAGGTGATCGACCAGGCGAAGGCCAGGCCGGACGGCTTCACCTATTCCTCCGCCGGCAACGGCAATGGCAGCCACCTCTTCATGGCGCTGTTCCTGAAGGAGGCCGGCATCCGCATGGTGCATGTCCCCTACCGGTCAGGCGCCGAGATGGTGACGGCGCTGATCCGCGGCGATGCGCAGTTCGGCTTCCCGACCGTCTCCTCCGGCATCGGGCAGATCCGCCAGGGCAATGCGAAGGCGATCGCGGTGGGCAATGCGTCCGGAACGCCGCTGCTGCCGGGCGTCCCCGCCGTCTCCACCGTGCTGCCGGGCTTCGAATGCGCGGTGTGGCACGGGATCGTGGCGCCGGCGGGCATGGAGGCGGGGCTCGCCATGCGGATCAACGAGGTGTTCGGCCGCATCGCGGCGATGGACGACGTGAAGCAGCGCATCTTCGACACCCAGGCGGGGGCCGTGGTTGGCGGATCGCCGGAGGATTTCGCGAACCACATCCGGCGCGAGGTGGCGCGCTGGACGCCTGTGATCCGCGAGGGCGGGATCCGGGTGGAATGACGGCTTCGCCCGCGCTGCTGCGCCTGACCGCCGTGCTGGTGGTGCGCGACGTGGCGCGGGCGATCGGCTTCTATGTCGAGAAGATCGGCTGCATCGAGTGTTTCCGCGTCGGCGACCCGCCGAGCTACGCGGCGGTGGAGCGCGGCGCGCTGGTGCTGAACCTGATGCCGGCGTCCCGCGCGCCGGCGGCGCTCGGCCAGGCGCATCTGCATGTGCTGGTCACGGGGCTCGACGGGCTGCATGCGGAGATCGCGGGGCGGGGTGTGGCGATCGAGGTGCCGCCGACCGATTTCGACTACGGGCTGCGGGAATTCTCGCTGCGGGACCCCGATGGCAACCGGATCACCTTCGGGCAGGAAGTGTGACTTTTTAGTCGCTAAGGGACTTAAGCCGATTATGCCGATTAGGTGCGTTTAGCACCGATTTTCGCCTGCCGTTCCGGGGCGCCAAGCGTGGTTCGGGCGGTGATGGGGGCGAACATAGCCGGAACGGGAGCGGCGGGCCAGCTTATTCGTCAGGTCTTGCGGGCCAGCAGGGCGAAGGCCAGGGCGTAGTCCGGGCCGGCGCGGCGGCCGAGGAGGCGGGCGGCCTCGACGAATTCGGGCTCTTCCTCCAGCGGCGCCAGGCCGGCGGAGGCGCCGGGCAGGGCCCAGCCGGGGGAGAGGAAGATCCCGTCGCTGCGGATCACCGTCAGCCCCACGGCGCGGAGCATGCCCGTGACCTCCTGCACCGAGAAGCCGCCCGCCGGCACCGGCAGATCGAGCCGCCGGAGCGCGCGCATCGGCAGGCTGTCCTTGTTGTGGGCGGTGACCATGAGGCGGCCGCCCTGGGCGAGCACGCGCGCGGCCTCCGCCAGGGCGGTGGCGGGGTCGGCCAGGACATCGAGCGTGTCGATCATCAGCGCCGCGTCGAAGGTCGCATCCGCGAAGCCGAGCCGCGTGGCGTCCATGCGGGCGAAGGCGAAGGGCGAGCGCGCGGGATGGCGCGTCAGCGCGCGGGAGAGGGCGGGTTCGGCGATGTCGATGCCCGCGACCAGCGCGGCATCCGGCAGCAGCCCGCCAAGGCGCCCGCCGCCGCAGCCGATATCCAGCACGGCAAGGCCGCTGCCGGTGCCGAGATAGTCCGCGATCAGGCGATCCGTTTCGTCCTGGAAGGCGCGTTCCCGCGCCTGGCCGGGCACGCCGCCGGGGGCGAGCCAGGGGCGGGGCGGCGCGTCCCGGAATTCCGGCTTGGCGAAGCCGCGGGCGGGGCGGGGGATGGGGACAGAAGCGGGGCTCGGGGCGGGCGCGGCGGCTGGCGGGGGCGATGCGGGCGACGGCTTCGGGGGCTCCGGCGGCAGGGCGTCGCGATAGGCGTGGAAGGCGCGGACATGGGCGGTATCGCCGAGGTCCTTGTCCTTCGGGCCCGGCGCGGTGGCGAAGACGACGAAGACCTCATTGGCGAAGATCGGTCGCGCGGCGCCGGTCAGGGCCTTCAGGAAGGGGCGGGGGATTTCCGTGAGCTGGCCCTTGTGGACGACGATCCAGGTGAAGGCGCGGGGCGCCGCATCCTCGGCCGCGCTGTAGCGCTCCGCGCGGGGGATGACGAAGCGGAAGAGATCCGGCGCCAGGACGCGATCGGGCGGCGCGAGGCGGGAGCGCAGGAACTCGGCGGTGGCGGCCCAGGGCTTGTCGTCGTGGGGGAAGGACATGGGGATCCGGTCTGCGGGCGTAGGGGGGCGCAGTGTCGCGGAGGTGGGGGAAGGGGGCAAGCGGAGGGGAGCGCTGGCTGGCTGCATCGTGCGCTTTCTGCGGGCCCGCCATATTTCCCACGCGATCGGAGGCGTCTCGGCTGCAACGCAAAAGCGTCGTGCAAAGGCACGGGAAACCAGCCGGCCGGGACCGGAGGCTGCCGCTCTCATTGGGCGGAAACGGTGAAAATAGCCGGAAGGCTGCGGTATATTGCTCTCTGCATAGAAGTCGAGTGTAACTCCCAAGCGAGCAAAGTCTGAATTTTGCTACAACAACCTCCGCGCCGTGATCGAATCTGAAAGGGCTGCGCTTCCGGCGTAATCTAGCATCAAAGGGGCCACGTTCCCTGCCGAGGTATCGCCTGCTAAAGGTGTATTGTTCAGGCCAGGGTCATCGCTCTGATCTGCGCTCGTTGGTCAAAACGAATCCGAGATCGATGATCTTAAAAGTGCAAGAGCAACATCTGAGTCCACGCACCTCATTTTGCTTCTTTTCCCGTTAGCCACAAGCATGTCAAGTTGCTTTATATCGCTATCAGCTGAGACGATAACATCAACGTCGTGGTTTGCGGCGGTGGTAACGTGTAACGAGTCTGCGGCTCGAACCCCCTTTTCCGCTAAAAGGGGTAAACTGGGGACTGCCATAACCGCATTCTCCGAAAGTTCAAGAATTCTTAGATTGAATAATTGTGCGGCCGTGAGAGCTTGATTCAAGATCGGACGGCAGACCGCTAGTCGAAGAGCTTCGGCATTCGGCACGGCTTTTATAGAAGGAGATATTTCACGGTAGAGCGCTTCTTCTGCCTCGTAAAAAGTCAAGGCCGATATCGTGCCCTCAACGGGGGAAGTGGCTACCAAATCCAGCAGATTTTGCGCATCGCTGTAAAGCGCTTGAGGGTCTCTGCCGCTCCGATGCGCCTTTCTAAGTACCGCATATTGGCCTCTCGCCAAATAATCGATGAGAATTCCGGTCTCGATAAGAATTCTCATCTTTGCTTACCATCGAGCAGAGCCTGGAATTCGGCTGACGAAATAAGTTTAGGTTTGGGCTTACCCCAATCCTTCTTCAGTGAATGATCATCCGTAACAAAATAATCGCAGTCTGAAGCACTTCCTAATATCAATAAATCGTTCGAGTGTATTTTCCGATTTCGTAGAGTTCTTACATGCTTCGCAAGGTCAGTAGTTGTCTTCATGTTGAGCGGGGCCACGCTAGTATTCTTGGTGACCTCATCGATATTCGAGTAATTGCCAGTTTGTGTCGCAAAAAGGACGATTTCTTGTAGCACGACTGGGTTCACAACATAGCGAAATCGTTTCAAAGCGTCGTCTTGAAAGAGCTCTTTCAAATTGCCGGCGTAATATTTAATGATTACGTTGGTGTCTAGAAAAACTGTTGGCTTTTTTTCGCGGACTTTTCCGGAAGACATCACGTTCGGCATGCAAATGATCCCTTCGGTGAGTGAACCGCTTTAGCTGGTCGCTAAGGCATGTACTATCCCATCTCATGTTACCGAACACACGGCGCGTCCACCGTAGACCTGACCTCGCTGACGCAACGGCAAAAGAAAGCTTTCGATTGCATGCATGAGCACCCCATCCGCTGCACAGGACGGCCCCTCACCCCCCACACCCCATCGCATCCGCCAGCGCCCCGAAATCCTTCGCCACCACCTCCCACTCCTGCGCCGGCGCCAGATCCTTCGTCTGCCCCGGCCCATGCTCCATCGGCCGGGGGATGAACCCCGTGCGGAAGCCGGTCACGCGCGCCGCGGCCAGGTCGCCGTTATGGGCGGCGCAGAGCATCACCTCCTTCGGCCGCAGGCCCAGCACCGCCGCGGTGTTGAGGTAGGCGGCCGGGCTCGGCTTGTAGGCCTGGGCGACTTCCGCCCCCAGGATCGCGTCCCACGGGAGCCCGGCGCGCTTGGCCATGTTCAGCAGCAGCGCGACGTTGCCGTTCGACAGCGGCGCGATGATGTAGCGGGTCTTGAGGCGCGTCAGGCCCGCGACGCTATCTGGCCAAGGGTCCAGGCGGTGCCAGGCGCGATTCAGGTGGTCCAGTTCGGCTTCGGGGACCGTGGCGGGGTCGAGGTCGTGGTCGCGCAGCACCGCCTCCAGGTTCTCCCGGTGCAGCACATCGAGGCGCGTGAAGGGGCGGGCGCCGCTGCGCACCGCCTCCATCGCCGGCTGGTATCGCCGGCGCCAGGCATCGGCGAAGGCGGCGGGGTCCACCGCGATGCCATGCTTCGCGAGGAAGGGCGCGGCTTCCCGCGCCACCCCGCTGCGCCAGTCCACGACCGTCCCGAAGACGTCGAAGACCAGCGCCTTGACGCCGTCGATCCCGCTCATTCCGCGGCCTTGGCGGGCGGCAGGTTGCCGGCGGCCTCGGCCCATTTCCGGTCGAACTCCCAGACGTCCGGGAAGCCCATCAGCTCGCACATCCTGGCGAAGCTGTAGTCGGCATTGACCGTCATGTTGTTGGAATGGCCATCGGCCTTGAGCTTGCCATAGGCGCGTTCGAGGGCGCCGGCGACGGTCAGGAAGCCGACCGCGGGGTAGATCGCGATGCGGTAGCCCATGGCGTGCAGCTTCTCGGCCGGGACGATCGGCGTGCGGCCGCCCTCGACCATGTTGGCGAAGAGCGGCTTCTTGATGTGGCGGCCGACCTCGGCCATCTCGGCCTCGCTCTCCGGGCTTTCGATGAAGATCACGTCGGCGCCGGCCTCCGCATACATCCTGCCGCGGCGGATCGCCTCATCCAGCCCATGGGCGGTGCGGGCATCGGTGCGGGCGATGATGAGGAAATCCTCGCTCTGGCGGGCCTCGGCGGCGACGCGGATCTTGAGGGCCATTTCCTCGGCGGGGATCACCTTGCGGCCGGGCGTGTGGCCGCACTTCTTGGGGACTTCCTGGTCCTCCAGCTGGATGGCGGTGACGCCCGCATCCTCATAGCCGCGGACGGTGTGGCGGACATTGAGCAGGCCGCCATAGCCGGTGTCGGCGTCGGAGATCACCGGCGTCTTGCAGCCCTTGGCGATGGTGCCCATGCGGCTGACCATGTCGGTGTAGGTGGCGATGCCCGCATCGGCCAGGCCGAGATGGGAGGCGGTCACGCCGAAGCCGGTGGCGTAGAGCGCCCGAAAACCCATGCCATCCGCGACCTTGGCGGAGATCATGTCGAAGACGCCGGGGGCGAGGATGAATTCGTCGTTCTTCAGCGCCTGGCGCAGGCTGGGATGGGCCATGGTCTCTGTCTCCTTCAGGCTTGTTCGAGCAGGTAGCCGACATTGGCGCGCAGCGCGATGTCGCGGATCTGGCGGTCCAGCGCCGGCGGGATGGGGATGCCATCGGCGAGCCGCGCCTCCCGCTCCGCCGCTTCCGGGTCGCCGGGGATGAGGACGGGGAGTGCCGGGTCGGCGGGGGGCGTCGCGCGCAGCACCTCCACCATGTCGTCGAGGTCGCGTTCGAAGGCGCCGTCCGGGCGGAAGGCCGTCGGGTCCAGCGCCAGCATGAAGTGGCCGATATTGTCGGGGTCTTCCGGCCGCTGGGTGCGGTTGCGGATGGGGGAGAAGGAGGCACCGGCGAGGGTCGAGCCCAGGATATGCGCCATCATGCCGAGGCCGTAGCCCTTGTGGCTCGCCATGTCCGGCGTGCCGCCGACCGGGGAGAGGCCGCCCTCGGGCTTGTTGAAGACCTGGGCGACGGCGGCTTCGGCATCGGTGACGGGCTTGCCCTCGCCATCCATCACCCAGCCCTCGGGGATCGGCTTGCCGCGCAGCGCCTTGGCGCGGACCTTGTTGGCGGCGGCGGTGGTGGTGGCCATGTCGAGCACCACGGGGGGCTGGCGGCGGCCGGGGGCGGCGAAGGCGATGGGGTTGGTGCCGAGCACCGGCACCGCGCCCCGCGTCGGCACCATGGCGAGCGTCTTGGTCCCGCTGGTGACGAGGGCGACGCAGCCCTCGGCGGCGGCCAGGCGGACATACCAGCCGGCGGCGCCGAAATGGTGGGAGTTGACGACGGCGACGGCGCCGATGCCGCATTCCTTGGCCTTCTTCACGGCAAGCCGCATGGCGAAGGCGGCGACGGGATGGCCGAGGCCGGCGCCGCCATCGACCAGCGCGGTCGGGCCATTGTCCCGCAACACCTTCGGCCGCGCCTCCAGCTTGACCTGGCCGGCATGGCGCATGCGCTCATAGGCCGCCAGCATGCCGATGCCGTGGCTGTCCACGCCCATGAGGTCCGTGTCCAGCATGACGGTGGCGGTTTCCTCGGCCAGGTCCCGGGGCATGCCCCAGGCGCCCAGGATGGCGAGGATCTGCATCCTCACGCTGTCAGCCGTCGCGCGCATGGTCCGCGTTCCTCTCCCCAACCACGAAAGGGGTGGACCGGCGGGGCCGGCGCGTCAACGGGGCGGGGCGATGGGGTGGTCCGTGTTGTCTTGAAAACGATACGATTGCATCGATGTGAGGGCGGGGCTACATATTGGCAGCCGTTCTGGACAGGTCCCCCCGCCATGGCAGATCAGCGCACCGATACCCCGGCCGTGCAAGGCGCGGAGGCTCCCGTTTCCCTGGCGACGCAGCGGCGCGGCCGGGCCGATCCCTTCGCGCATGGCGCCCTGCCCATGCGGCCGAACTACCTGCCGGAGGAGGAGGAGGAGGGTGGCGGCAACCGGTCCGAACTCTGGAGCGTGGCGAAGGCGCTGCTGATCGCGGCCGGCGTCATCCTCGTGATGGGATGGCTGCTGGCGCGTTCCGCCTGAGGGCGTAATCTTCCCCGTGACAACCGGGGATGCCGACCGATGCCGAATGACCCGCCGGTGCATGCGCCGCGCCCGGAACACGGGCCGGACCACCACGTCCTGCCTCGCCCGATCGAGGCGCGGCCCGACCCCTTCGCGGTGGAGGGCGACCACAAGGTGATGCGGCCGAACTCCCACCCGGAGGAGAGCGGCACGGGCGGCGATGGCTGGGCGGCGGCGAAAAGCGCGCTGCTGTTCATCCTGGGCGCCGCGGTGGTGGCCTGGCTGCTCTACAGCCTGCTGGCCTAAGCATGAACCGGCCGGTGATGCTGGTGACCGGCGCGAGCCGGGGGATCGGCGCGGCCGTGGCCCGCCTGGCGGCGGCGCGGGGGCATGATCTGGTGCTGACTTGGCGCGGCGGCGGCAGCGCCATGGCGGACACCGTCGCGGCCTGCGAGGCCGCGGGGGCGGCGGTGGAGGCGGTGGTAGCGGATGCCGGCAGCGCCGCCGATACCGCCCGCGCCTTCGCCGCCTGCGATGCGCGCTTCGGGCGGATCGACGCCTTTGTCGGCAATGCGGGGATCACCGGGCCGGCGGGGGATTTCCTGTCCTCGACCGACGAGACCTGGGAGGCGGTGTTCCGCGTCAACGTGGTGGGCCTGGCGAGTGCGTGCCGGGAGGCGCTGCGGCGCATGGCGACCTCCCGCGGCGGGAAGGGCGGGGGGATCGTGCTGGTCTCCTCCCGCGCCGCGCAGATCGGCTCCGCCTTCGAATGGGTGCACTACGCCGCCAGCAAGGGGGCGGTGGATACGATGGTGCTGGGCCTGGCGCGGGAGATGGCCGGGGAGGGCGTGCGGGTGAACGCCGTGGCGCCGGGGATGATCGATACCGACATCCATGCCGAGATCCCGGGCCGGATCGAGCGCATCCTGCCGGGCGTGCCGATGAAGCGGATGGGGACGGCGGAGGAGGTGGCGGAAGCGGTGTTGTACCTGCTGTCGCCGGCCGCGAGCTATGTCACCGGCGCGGTTCTGCCCATCGGTGGGGGGCGATAACGAATCGTAAGGTTTGCAACGGGTTTGGCGCTTCGGTATTTCTGCCGCATGAACACGGCCCGCCGCCCCCTGCTTGCCGCAGCCCTTTCCGTCCTGGGGGCGCCGATCGCCGGCGCGCAGGAACGCCCCGGCCTCGCGGCGGACAGCACGGGCGCCCTGCTGCGCCTGGTCGAGCGGCTGATGCGCCTCGACGAGGATGGGCTGGACCCGCGGCACTACGGCATCCCCGACACCGCGCTGGCGGCGGCGGATGCGGGCGCCTGGCGGGCGGCGCTGCACCGCGCGGCGTCGCTGGCGCTGATGGATCTGCTGGGCGGGCGGGTGCGGGAACTTCCGAACCGGCCCGACCTGCGGCGGGACCTGGCCTCGGTCGGCATGGATCGCTGGCTGGCGGAACTCGCGGCGAGCGCCGATCCGGCGGGCGTGATCGAGCGGGCGTCGCTTCTGGCGCCGAACGCGGCGCTGCTGAAGGCGGAGCTGCTGGCGCAGCGGCAGATCGCGCGGCGCGGCAACGGCGCCACCATCCCCGGCGATGCGACGATCGAGCCGGGCAGCGTGGACATGGTGCGCGTGCCGGCGCTGCGGGCACGGCTGTCGGTGGAGGATGCGGAACTCGCGGCCGCGCCGGATGCGGGGGCGCGCTACGACGCGGTGCTGGAAGCGGCGGTGCGGCGCTGGCAGGCGCATCAGGGGCTGGAGGTGGATGGGCGCGTCGGGCGCATCTCCATCGGGCTGCTGAACCGGCCGCTGGCCGCGCGGGTGGACCAGGTGCGGGTCGCGATGGACATGGCCCGCGCGCGGATGCCGGAGCCCGGCGAGCGGCGCATCGACGTGAACGTGCCGGATTACCGCCTCCAGGTGCTGGAGGAGGGGCGGGAGCTGCTGGCGATGGCCGTCATCGTCGGGCGGCGGGACCGGCAGACGCCGATGCTGCGCGTGCGGATGACGGCGCTGCAGTTCAACCCGCCCTGGGGCGTGCCGGAACGCAACGCGCGGGAGGACCTGCTGCCGCGCTTCCGCCGCGACCCTCAGGGCATGGTGGACAAGGGTTTCCGGGTGTTCGGCGTGGTGGATGGGGTGCGGCAGGAGATCGATCCCCGCACCATCGACTGGGCCAGCATCAACCCGCAGCGCATTCCCTTCTTCATCCGGCAGGATGCGGGCGATTTCTCGGCGCTCGGCCGGATCAAGTTCATCATGCCGAACAACGACGACATCTACCTGCACGACACGCCCGACCGGCACCTGTTCCGCCGGCCGGACCGCGCCTTCTCCTCCGGCTGCATCCGGCTGGAACGGCCGAACGACCTGATGGCGCTGCTGCTGGACGGGATGCCGGGCTGGGACCTGCCCCGCGCGCTGCGGGCGATCGAGGCACGGACCACCAGCGGCGTGCAGCTGCGCCGGCAACTTCCGGTCCTGCTGCGCTATGACACGGTCATGGTGGAAGCAGGGGGTCGCGTGCGGATCAGGCCGGACATCTATGAGCTGGACGCGGCCTATGCCCGCGCCATGGCGGCCGCGCGGCCGGTGCAGGTCGCGGCGCGGTGATGCGGCATCTCTTCGGGGGGTGCCCCTGCTGCGACGGGCAGGGGGTCACGAGGCGCGGCTTCATCGCCGCGGCGGTGGGCGGTGCGGCGGCGGCGATCGCTTCCCCGGCCTTGGCGCAGAATGGGGAGCCACGGGTGCTGCGTGTGCGGCGCCAGGTGGTGGGCGATACCTTCTCCGGCGTCTATTGGCGCGACGGGCGCTATGACCGGGAGGCGCTGCGGCAACTCGACACCGTGTTCCGCGACCTCTCGGCGGCGGAGCTGACGCCGATGGATCCGCGGCTCTTCGACGTGATGTCGGCGGTGGCGCGCGCGCTGGACAGCGACGAGACCTATGAGGTCGTCAGCGGCTACCGCACGCCGGAGACGAATGCGCGGAATGCGGGGCGGAGCCGGCGGGTCTCCACCGTGTCGCTGCACATGTCGGGCATGGCGGCGGATTGCCGGCTGCCGGGGCGGCAGGGGCTGGGGCTGGCGCGGGTGGCGTCGGAACTGCAGCTTGGCGGCGTCGGGCTCTACACGCGGGACGGCTTCGTGCACCTGGATTGCGGGCCGGTGCGCCGCTGGTAGGCGCTACCGCCTGAAGGCGCGGATCGCCAAGGCGGCGCCGCCGGCGGCGAGCATGGCGCCGGCGAGCCCTGTCCAGGCCAGGCCGGCGGCGCCGATGATCACGCCACCATAGGCCGCGCCGGCGCCCTGGCCCGCGAAGGTGGTGGCGCCGTTCAGCGCGATGGCGACGGCGCGGTCCTGCGGCGCCAGGTGCAGCAGCCGCGTCTGCACCAGCGGCGCCAGGGCGAAGAGCGCCAGCGAGCCCGTGAAGACGCAGAGCGCCAGTGGCGCGGCATGCCAGAAGGCCTGCGGCGTCAGCAGCAGCAGCGTGTAGCCGGTGAGCGCCACGGCCAGCAGCAGGAAGAGCATGACCGGCACCCGCGCCCCGGGCGCGGCCGCCACGCGACTTCCGAGCGCGATGCCGGCCAGGCTGCCGAGGCCGATGAAAAGCTGGATGGCGCCGATGCCGCTGCCCTCGATGCCGGTGGTCGCCGTCACGATGGGGCCGAGATAGGCGGCGATGCAGAACAGCCCGGCAAAGGCCAGCAGCGTGGTGCCGAGCACGCCGGCGATGGCGGGCCGCAGCACGATGCCGAGGGAGGCCGCGCCGCCGCGATCCGTGCTGGGCAGGCGGGGCAGGCCGAACTGAACGCCGAGCGCCGCCAGCGCCGAAAGCGCGCCCGAGAAGACGAAGCAGCCGCGCCACCCCACCAGGCCGCCGATGGCGGTGCCGAGCGGGATGCCGAGCGAGAAGGCGAGGGTGAGCCCCGACAGCACGATGGCGATGGCGCGGCCGCGCTGTTCCGGCGGCACCAGCAGGCTGGCGGCGACACCCGGCATGACCAGCGTCACCGCCAGGCCGGCGGCGACGCGCAGCAGCAGCGCCACGGTGAAGTCGGTGGCGAAGGCGGTCGCGATGTTCAGGGCCGCGACCAAAGCGAGGCCCCAGACCAGCATGGAGCGACGATCGAGCCGCGCCGTCAGCGCCGCCACCGGCGCGCCGGCGATGGCATAGGTCAGCGCATAGGCGGCGGCGAGCTGCCCGGCGGTGGCCAGCGACACGCCGAGATCGGTGGCCAGATGGGCCAGGAGGCCGGTGAAGGCATAGGCCCCGGTGGCGGAGGCGAATTGCGCCGCGGTGAGCAGCCAGATGCGGCGATCCATGGTGGTGGCCTCAGGCGCGGGCGGGGCGGCCGAGCCGCTCGCCAAGCTGTTCAAGGATGGTGATGGCCTGCGCCTGCTCGCCGAGTTCGGCGGCGACGGCGTCCTGCGCCGCCTGCCAGAGGGGGAGGGCGGCGGCGAAGCGGGCCTCGCCCTGGCGGGTCAGGGCGTTGTCCGGGGCGAGCAGGCCGGCGGCGGCGAGCGTCGCCAGCGCGCGGAGCAGGCTGGTGCGTTCCAGCCCCAGCAACTCCGCGAGATGCGTCAGGTCGCGGTGCTTCCTGAGCCGCAAGGCGGCCAGGACGCTGAACTGCGTGGGCTTGAGGCCGGTGGGGGCCAGGTGCCGTTCGTAGTGCCGCGTCAGCGCCCGCATGGCGCGGCGGGTGCGGAAGCCGAAGCAGGCGCGGAGGTCGGGTTCGGGCGTCACCTGGTGCATATGCACCAGGGGTGGCGCGAGGTCATGTTAGGGTTTGGTCACGGGCGGGTTTCAGTCGCGGGGCGGGGGCAGGGAAGGTCGGTGCGCGCCGAGGGCGTGGAGTTGCGCCTCCATCCGGCCAAGCTCCCGCGCCAATTCGCTGGCGATCCGGGTGGAGGCGGCGCTGGCGGCGGCCTCGGCCTTGGTGATGACGAGTTCCTCGCGTGCCTTCAGGCGTTCGACATCGAGGCGGAGCGCTTGCACCTCCTCATGCAGCCTCGTCAGGGCCTTGGTGGTCTTCTCCGTCAGGTCCAGCAATTCCTTGAACTTGGCGGAGGCATTGATCCAGGAGACCGGGTTCAGGGACACGCGGATCAGCCACCCAGGAGGATGGCGTCGAGCCGGTCATGCATGGCCGTCACGCGGCGCTGGTAATCGGGGATCGCAGCTTCGATCATGCGATCGAAGGCGGCGGCCATGTCTGCCTCGCTCGTTCGGTCGACTGCATCCGCGATCTGGGACTGGTTTATGCGGCCTAATGCGGCCGCCAAGTAGGCCCCGGTTATGCGGCCGGAGACGGTGCCTATGGACTGCACAAAGGCCCCGATTATGCCGTCGTAGGCGGTGCCCATGCCAGCGTCGGCGTCCGGTTCGGTAGCGGCGCTGAAACTCAACTGTGCCGCTGCGGCGGCGAAGTCCTCGACTTCGACGTCAAGCTCTACGAAGGTTGTCGGCGTGTCCGGAGGGCTGGGGGCGTCGGGTGGCGCTGCCATGAGGGGGCTCCTTCCTGCGACAGTATGGGGCTGCCGCAGGGCGCCGGGAAGGATTTGTCTGCATCACGGCGTCTCGCCCCACGGATCCGCGAAGCGCAGGCCCGCGCGGCGGAAGGCGCAGCCGAGTTCGATGGCCGCTGCCGTCGCGGCATAGGCGTCCCAGGGCGGCAGGCGGCGGAGCAGGCAGGCCAGGGCTTCCCGGCGTGGGCCGCGCTGGGCGCAGGCGAGTGCCAGGAGCAGGGCCGGTTCCTCCCCGACCAGGCGGGGGCAGAGGGGGCAGCCGACGGTGAGGGGGGATTGGGCGAGGGCGCGGAGAAGGCGGTCCAGCGGTTCCGCGGCATCGCCCGCATCCTCGGTGGCGAGCAGGTGGCGGATGGCGGGCAAAGCCGGGGTGCCGGTTCGGGCGGCGCGGGCCCAGGCGCGGGCGGCGTCGATGGCCAGGCGCTCGGCCGGCGGCAGCGCCTCGGCCTCGGCATTGGTCCAGGGCCAATTGGGGAGGCCGGTTGTCGCCATGGGGAATCGCTCCTCTGCCTGTCGGGACCCAGGATTATCGCAATTGAGAAGCGTTCGCAATTAGAGCGTGGCCGGCCGGGGTCACGGGGTGGCGAGGAGGGCGAGGGTCCGAGGGTCGGGCTCGCCCTGGCAGTGCAGCGTGAGGGCGTGGCGGAAGAGGGCGTCCTCGGGCGCGGCGGCGGCGAAGAGGGTCATGCAGGAGCGGAACTTCAGCGCATCGATGTCGCCGAGGATGTCCGGAAGCGGCTTCGGCGCGGCGGCGTTGACCAGCGAGGTGCAGTCCCGCAGCCGCGGGCCGAGGGTGGGATGGGCGAGCCAGTCCTTCGCGTCCTGGAGCGAATGGAGGGCGTAGAAGCGGGCGGTCTCGCTGCGGGCGAGGCCGTCGAGCTGGGGGAAGACGAACCACATCCAGTGGCTCCGCTTGCGGCCGGCGGCGAGTTCGGCGCGGACCTGGTCGATGACCGGGTCCTGCGCGGCGAGGAAGCGGGTGGGGTCCCAAGGTGGAGAAGAGGAGGGCATGGTTTGCACGTTACCCCCACCCCAGCCCTCCCCCGCAAGCGCGCTAGTAGATTCACACATCTGCATAGGTCTGGAGGGTTTTGAGAGCG
>NZ_JAAIKB010000024.1 GCF_011040385.1 Falsiroseomonas algicola
GGTGGAGCAGCCCGGTAGCTCGTCAGGCTCATAACCTGAAGGTCACAGGTTCAAATCCTGTCCCCGCATCCCAATGATACCTCCAAAGCCCCCACGGCCACCGCCGCGGGGGCTTTCGCACGTCCAGCCCCGGAGACGCGCAGCAAAGACGCCAGGGCGGCCGCTTCCCCAACCGCGTACCACCAACCAGGGACCGACGACAAAGGCGGTGCCAGGCGATGCTGGCCCAGCGCGTCGACGCCCCGATCTCCGCCTGAACGGCACCGTGACATGTCCGCTGCCACGAACGGGGCGAGGCCCGGCGTTCGGCGGTGAGGCCGCCTGTCCGGCCTGCCAGACGAACCAACGGAAGGATTCGGGAAATCGCCGCCGGCGCCGAACCGCGATCCGAGGGTGCCGTTCGGCCGTGACACTGCGCTCTGGCGCAGGGTCCAACGGGCAAGGAGGAGGGATGATGATCGGCCTCACGACACGGATGGCCGCAGGCCTGGCGCTGGTGACGCTGCTGGCCGGGCCGGCCGCCGCGCAGGGGGCGCCTTCCGCGTCCTGCCTCGACAGCCTCGGCGCGCTGGACCGCCGGATGGACCAGGACGGCTTCTGGCTGTCGGGCTACCGGGCGAGCCTGGGGTGGAGCGGCGTCGCGACCCCGCCCGGGACGGAGCCGAACATGGGCGTGCGCGCACCAGGGCTTGTGGCGCCTGGCGGCGCCGTGGCAGCGGGCGCTGCTCCGACGCGCCCCCCGGCGGGCACCGATGCGGGCACCGATGGGGGCGTCAGCCCCTTCGCCGCGGTGGATTGGGACGGCGCGCCTGCACAGGCGCTTCGCATGCTCTTCGCAGCGGCCCAGATCCTCGGCCAGACGGGGCGGGAGGAACCCTGCCGGGCCGTGCTCGCGGCGGCCGAGCAGGATTATGAGGGCTATATCGAACGCCTCCGTCAGGCCGGCGTGCGGCCTGCCGACATCAGCAGCTGGCGCGAGAAGCAGCTCGCCATCGCCCGTCCCGTGGCCGAGGCCGGGCCGCTGCCGTCGGAGGTGATCGAGGGCACCGATCTGCGTAACCCCCGGGACGAATACCTCGGCAGGGTCGCCGATCTGGTCATCGGCCCAGGCGGCGAACCCGCGCTCGCGGTCGTGCGACGGGGCGGCTTCCTCGGCGTCGGGGGCGGTCATGTGGCGGTGCCCTGGCAGGCCCTGCGCGTCACGCCTGGCCTTGATGCCTTCGTGCTGGATGCGACGCGGGCGCAGATGGACGCGGCGCCGCGCCTGGACCGCAACCTGTCCCGCACGCCGGAGGCCCATGGGCGGCTGGCGGAGGACGTGCGCGCCTTCTGGTCTGGCCAATCCGCCGCGACCGGCGGCGGCGGCTGATGGAAGGCCGGGGCGGCGTGGCGCGGTGCCGCCCGCCGCTCCCGGCTCCGCGTGGCGCTGCCGACGAAGCCGTCGTCATCTGCCTCGCAGGCGGCCTTCTGCCTGCGCGACCCGACGGAGGGGCAGCCCGCGATCGCTCTCCCGCTGCACGGCACGCGATATGACCCTGCGCGGCGGCATCGCCTCGCCCAGGGCGCCAGGCGGCTTTCCGCCGCGCGGCCGCCGAATGGCGCCACCGCATCCAACAGCCCGGCCGGCACCCTGACCTGCAACGGCCGGTCCCGCGAGTTCCTGCCCCCAGGCCGGACGCCGCCGGATCAGCCGTCTGGCGGCCCTGCCACGTCGCGGGACAAGTCGCGCGCCAGGCGCGCCTGGCACCACCGCCCGTACCAGTCGCTGATGCGCGGGAAGGCCAGCATCGCTCGCGGCCCCAGCCCCGGCGCGGCGTAGCGGCGGCCCGACAGCGTCGCGGACAGCAGGCTCCGTGCAACAGCCTCCGCCGACAGGATGGGCGCGTCGCGCAGGTAGCGGCGCGCGACGGGTGGGCGCTCAGCGATCTCGGCTCGCAGTTGCGGCGTGTCGGTGTCGCCCGGGAAGGCGACTGTCACGGTGACGCCGTGCGGGGCCATCTCCAGCGCCAGCACATCGCCAAGGGCGCGCAGCGCGGCCTTCGACGGTGCATAGGCGGAAAAGCCATGGAAGGAGCCGAGCGCTGCCGCCGAGGAGACGAGCAGGAGCCGGCCCTGCCTGGCCTCCGCCATGGCGGGAAGGCATGCATGGGCCAGGTTGAGACTGCCCAGGTAGTTGGTTGCCATCGCCGCCTCATGATCGGCCAGCGGCAGGTCCAGGAACACGCCCGGCTTCGCGATGCCCGCGCAGGCGATCACCAGCGTTGGCGGCCCGTGCCGAAGAATGGACGCGCCGCAGGCTGCCCGCAGGGCCAAGGCGTCCCGGACATCGCAGGCGGTGGTCGCATAGCGGGCGCCCGCTGCGCCCAGTTCCGCGCGGGCGGCGCGGAGCCTGTCCTCGCCCCGCGCGATCGCCAGCACCTCCATGCCCGCCGAGAGCAGTTCGCGGGCCATCGCCAACCCGATGCCGCTGGATCCGCCGGTGATGATGGCCAGTCCCACGCGTCGTCCTGAAGCCTCCGGTGGTGCAAACCATATAGTTGATGATGGCCAGGATAAATCGCGAAATGCTTTCTTTCCTCTTTCGGCCGGCAAGCGGCGGTGAATATAAATGCGCGATGCCAACGACCATCCGGACCTCGCCGGCGCCCCGCATTCCATCGGCTGTGCTGGTGGTGCCCCCTTCCTCGGCGGGCCGTCGCGGCGGCGGCACATCGTCCAGCCAGACACTGCCGGGATCAATGGGATGATGGAGGCGCCCTTGCCGCGTGACCCGCATGCGGGCGCCACCGCCCCCTGGTCGATCGGCCGCTGCCCATCGGGCGCCGCGGCGGGGCCAGCCGGGTGATCTGCGCGCCGGAGAAGGGGCTTGATGTCCTGGGCCTTGCCGCCCGCCTGCCGGGTGCGCCGGGCCTCGACGCCTTCTGGACGGCGCTGCTTCAGGGGCGTTGCACCGTCTCCGATTCGGTCCCGGCGGGGCGCTGGCGGCCGGAGCGCTTCCTGAGTCCGGACCGGGCCGCGCGCGGCACGACCTACACCTTCGCGGGTGGCTACCTCGACGATGTCTTCGGCTTCGACGCCGCCGCCTTCGGCTTCTCCCCGCGGGAGGCCGCGCAGACCGATCCGCAGCAGCGGGTGCTGCTGGAGGTGGTGTGGGAGGCGATGGAGGATGCGGGCATCCCGCCCTCCAGCCTCGCGCGGCGGCGGGTCGGCGTCTTTGTCGGCGCCTCCGCAACCGACTACGCGGATGTGCCGCTGCTCGACCTCGGCGCGATCGGCGCGCATTTCATGGTCGGCAACAGCCTCTCCATCCTTGCCAACCGCATCTCCTACGTCTTCGACCTGCGCGGGCCGAGCCTGACGGTCGATACCGCCTGCTCCTCCTCCCTCGTCGCGCTGCACCAGGCGGCGGTGGCGCTGGAGCGCGGGGAGGTGGAGATGGCGGTGGTGGCGGGGGTGAACATCCTGTCCTCGCCGGCGCCCTTCGTGGGCTTCTCACGCGCGGGCATGCTGTCGCCGACCGGGCGCTGCCGGCCCTTCTCCGCGGCGGCCGATGGCTATGTGCGGGCGGAGGGCGCGGTGGCGCTGGTGCTCGGGCGGCCGGGGGCGGATCGCCCGCTGCCGGCGCGGGCCAGGCTGCGCGCCATCGGCACCAATTCGGATGGGCGGAAGAACGGCATCGCCTTCCCCTCGGTGGAGGGGCAGCGGGCGCTGCTGGCGGCGACCTATGCGCAGGCCGGGATCAGCCCCCGCTCGCTCGCCTTCGTCGAGGCGCATGGCACCGGCACCGCGGTCGGGGACCCGGTGGAGGCGCGGGCGATCGGGGAGGCGCTGGGGCAGCCGCGCGACCGGCTTCTGCCCGTGGGCTCGGTAAAGTCGAATATCGGGCATCTCGAGGCGGTGTCGGGCCTGGCGGGACTGGCCAAGGCGATGCTGGCGCTGGAGCACCGGCACCTGCCCGCGACGCTGCACCTCGATGCCATCAATCCCGCCATCGACGTGGCGGCGCTGAAGCTGGCGCCGGCCCGCCAGGCCCTGGACCTGCCGGCGACGGGCCCGCTGCTGGCTGGCATCTGCAACTACGGTTTCGGCGGCACCAACGCCCACGCCATCCTGGAGGGTGTCCAGCGCGCCGAGGCACCGGCGGCGGCGGCGCCGGACCTGCTGGTGATCTCCGCCCCGACGCGGGAGGGGCTGGCGCGACTGGCCGCTTCCTATGCGCCGGCGGTCGAGAGCCTCGGCGGAGCCGCGGTGGCGGCGGCCGCCGCCGCAACGCGCGACCTGCTGCGCCATCGCCTGGTGGTGGACCTCAAGGAGGTAGCCGATCCCGCCGCGGCCCTGCGCGGGATGGGGGGGCGAAGCGGGGAGGCGATCGCCCCCCGGGCCCGCATTGCCTTCGTCTTCACCGGCAATGGCTGCCAATATGCCGGCATGGCGCTGGAGGCGCTGGAGCGCTCCGCCGTCTTCCGCGCGAGCGTGGAGGCGACCGCGGCGCTGATCCGCGATGCCGGCGGCACCTGCCCGCTGGAGACGCTGCACGCGCCGGATGCGGAGGAGCGCCTGGCCGCCACCACGGCGGCGCAGACGGCGCTTTATGCCATCCAGATGGGGCTGGTGGATGCGCTGGCGGCGGAGGGGCTGGCGCCGGCGCTGGTGCTCGGCCATTCGGTGGGGGAGGTCGCGGCGGCGGCGGCGGCCGGCATCCTGGACCGTGCCCAGGCCGCGCATGTCATCGCGGCCCGCAGCGCCTGCCAGGAGGCGATCCGCGGCCTCGGCCGCATGGCGGTGCTGGGCTGCGAGGCCGGGCGCGCCCGCGCCCTGGCCGAGGCGCTGGCGCGGGAGGAGGGGGCGTCCCCTGCCGCGCGGGTCGAGGTGGCGGCGGAGAATGGCCCGGCCTCCACCACCATCTCCGGCCCTGCCGCCGCGATCCGCGCGGTGATGGCCGCGGCGCGGCGGGAGGGCATTCCCTCCGTCCTGCTCGACATCGACTACCCCTTCCACCACGCGCTGCTGGAGCCGGAGCGCGACACGGTGCTGCGGGCCCTGGCGGGGCTGGCGCCGGCGGCGGGGCAGGTGCCGCTGGTCTCCGCCGTGACGGGGGCGATCGCCCCGGGGGTCACGCTCGGCGCCGGATACTGGTGGGACAATATCCGCTCCCCCGTGCTCTTCGCGCCAGCGATGGCGGCGGCGATCGGGCAGGCGGAGCTGTTCATCGAGATCGGGCCCCGGCCGCTGCTGGGCAATGCCATGGCCGATGTGGCGCGGCGGGCGGGGCAGGCGGTGGCCGTGATGGGCAGCCTGGCGCCCAACCCGCCGGCGGGGAGCGACCCGATCCGCGCCATCCTGGCGGAGGCGGTGGCGCGGGGCGCGGTGCCGCGGGGTTGGGGCGTGGCGCGCGGGCAAGGCCGGCGCGTGCTGCCGCCCATGGCCTGGAACCGCGCGCATCACCTGATCGAACGGACGCCGGAGGCCTATGGGCTCTATGAGGGCGAGGCCGGCAGCCCGGGATGCCATCCCCTGGCCGGGCTGCGCGTGGCGCCGGGCGGGCTGGAGTGGCGGCACCGGCTGAGCCTGGAAACCGTGCCCTTCCTCGCCGGGCACCGCGTGGACGGCCAGGCGGTGCTGCCCGCCACCGGGTTCATCGAGATGATGGCGGCGGTGGCGGAGCAGGTGCTGGGCACGGCGCGGCTGCGGCTGCATGACCTCGACATCCTGCGCGCCCTGGTGCTGGAGCCCGGTCAGACGCGGGAGGTGAGCATCACCTTCGACCCGGCCGACCAGGTGCTGGCCGTGCGGTCCCGCGCCCGCACCGACCATGGCGAGCCCTTCGTGCTGCATGCCCGCGGCACCGCGCAGGTCCTGGCCGGGGAGGCGCCGGCACCGGCGCTGCCGGCCGAGGCGGGCACGCCGGTGGAGGCCCGCGAGGTCTATGCCGCGGCGGCGCGCGCGCGGCTGGACTATGGCGGGGCCTTCCGGGCCGTGACGGCGCTGACGCGATTCTCGGGCGGCTTCGCGGCGGTGCTGGAGGGGCCGGCGCCGGACCTCGGTGCCTTCCCGCCGATCATGGTGACCGATCCCGCGACGCTGGACGCGGCGCTGCACGGGCTGTTCCTGGACCTGATGCCGGTGCCGAACTGCGCGGCGGGGGAGTTGCCGGTGCGCGTCGGGCGCCTGTCGCTCTTCGTGCCGCGGGCGCGCATCGCGCGGGCCGTCGCCCGGGTGGTGCGCCGCAGCCGGGGCACCCGCGTGGTGGATGTGGACCTGATGGGCGCCGACGGGGCGCTGGTGGCACGGGTGGACGGCGCCGTGATGCGGCGCGTCGTCTTCGCGGCCTGGCGCGATGCGGACCGCATCATCCTGCCCTGCGACCATGACGCGGGGAGGCGGCGCCTGGCCCTGCGGGAGGCGCCGGCGCTGCCGGCGTTGACGGCGGAGCCGGAGGTGGCGGCCGCGCTGTCCGACTGGGCGGTGGCCCTGGCCGGGCGCTTGCCGGCCGACCCGGAGGAGGCGGTGCCGGCGACGGCGCGGCCGCTGTGGCACGCGCTGCGGGAGGTCCTGCGGGAGGGGCGTTCGCCCGCCGATCCTGAAGCGGCGCTGCGCGACCTGCTGCGGCGCTGCCCGGCGGCGGTGGCCGATCTTCGCCTGGCCTCGCATGCCATGGACCGGCTGGGCGAGTTCCTGCGCAGCGGCGTGCCCGCGGCCCCGGAGCCCTCGCTGGCGGATGGCTGGCTGGCGCGGTCGCGGCTGGTGGCGCCGACGATGGAGGCCGTGGCCTCCGTGATCCTGGCCCGGGCGGGGCAAGGCGCGCCGCTGAGGGTCGCGCTGCTCGAGCCCGGGCTGGAGGGGCTGCTGCCGCGCCTGCTGCCCGCGCTGCGGGAGGGGAGGCTGGTGGCGGAGGTGCTGACCGCCACGCCGCGGCAGGCGGAGGCGGTGCTGGCGCGTCTCGGCGCGCGCGGCCTGGTGCCGGTGCGGGAGGCGGCGGAGGCTCGGGCGGCGCTGCCGGATCTGGTGGCTGTCGTCGCGGTCCAGCCGCTGGACGCCTCGCTTTCCCAGCCGCTGCGGCAGATGCGGGCGCTGGGCGGCGGGGTGCCCCTGCTGCTGGGCGTGCCGCCGCATCTGCCGGTGATCGACCTGCTGCGTGGGGCGGAGGAGGGGTGGTGGGCGCTGACGGCGGACCCCGAAGCGCCGGTCGGCCAATGGCCCCTGCCGGCGGAGACGCGGGGGGCGGTGCTGGCCGCCGGCCTCGGCCCGGTGGTGGCGGAGCGGCTGGACGCCGATGGCGCAGGGCTGATGCTGCTGGGCGGCACGGATGCCGTCGCGGCGCCGCCAGCCCCTGCGCTGCCGCCCATGCGGGTGCGGCAGGCCGCGATGGGCCGGGCGCGCGCGCTGTTCCCCGACCTGGAGCTGCGCGCTCATGGCGCCGGCCTGCCCGATCCGGCGGAAGGCGAGCTGGTGCTGGACCTGGAGCCGGGGCCGGCGATGGCGGAGCGGGCTGCGCTGCGGGACCGCATCCTGAGGCTGCGCGACCTGGCGCAGGCGCTGGCCGCGGCGCCCGGACGCCGGCTGCTGGTGGTGGTGGAGGGCGACGGCGCGCTGGCGGCGGCAACCGGCGCGGTGGTGCGCAGCCTGGCCAATGAATGCCAGGCGGTGGCGATGGGCGTGCTGCGGCTGGCCGATGGCGCGACCGCCGATGGCGTCGTGCCGGGGCTGCGCGCCTTCCTCGATGCCGGGGAGCGGGACATCCGGGTGGATGCGGCGGGCATGACCGTGGCCCGGCTGCGGCGCGGTCGGCCGGCGCCGTGCGCGCCGGGTGAGGATGAGCGGACGCTGCTGGTGCAGCAGGGCACGGGGATCGATGGCCTGGGCTGGGTGCTGGCGCCCCGCACGGCGCCCGGGCCAGGGGAGGTCGAGGTCGCGGTGGCGGCCACGGGGCTCAATTTCCGCGACGTGATGCTGGCCATCGGGCTGCTGGACGAGGAGATCCTGGGGGAGGGTCTGACGGGCGGGAGCCTCGGCTTCGAATTCGCGGGGCATGTGCTGCGCGTGGGGGAAGGGGTGCCGGACCACCTGCGGCCCGGCGCGGCGGTCGTGGGCTTCGCGGAGAATGCCTTCGCCTCGCATCTGGTGGTGAAGGCCGCGCAGCTGCTGCCGGCGCCGGCGGGGATGCCGATCGAGGCCGCGGCCGCGCTGCCGGTGGCGGCCACCACGGCCTGGCACGCGCTGGTGGACCGTGCGGGGCTGCGGGCCGGGGAGACGCTGCTCGTGCATGGCGGGGCGGGCGCGGTGGGGCTGGCGGCGCTCGGCATCGCGCGGGCGCGGGGCGCGCGGGTGATCGCGGCGGCGGGCACGCCGGAGAAGCGCGCGCTGCTGCGGCGGCTCGGCGCCGATGCCGTGGTGGATTCGCGCGCGCCGGACTTCGAGGCGCAGGTGCGCGCCGTGGCGGATGGCGTCGATGTCGTGCTGAACGCCGTGGCCGGGGAGGCGATGCGCGCCACGCTGCGCCTGGTGCGGCCCTTCGGGCGCTTCGTCGAACTCGGCAAGCGCGATTTCCTGGAGAACACACGGCTCGGCCTGCGGCCCTTCGCGCGCAACATCGCCTTCATCGGCGTCGATCTGGACCAGCTGCTGGCGCATGCGCCGGCGGTGGCGCTGGAAGCGGCGGCGGCGGCGCTGGATGCGGTAGCGGGCGGGAAGACCCTGCCCTTGCCGACTCTGGTGCTGGAGGGGCCGGCGGTCAGCGACGCGTTCCGGCTGATGCAGGCCTCCGGCCATGTGGGCAAGATCGTGGTGCGGCCGGCGCGGCAGGGCGCGGCCCGCGCGGCGGCGGGCTTCGTCCCTGCGCCAGGGCTGCATGTGGTGCTGGGTGGGACGGGCGGCTTCGGGCTGGCCATCGCCTTCTGGCTGGCGGAGCGGGGGGCGAGGGCGATCCTCGTCGCGTCGCGGCGCGGGCTGGTGGATGACGACGCCCTGGCGCGGATCGAGGCGCTGCGGGCGAGCGGCGTCGTCTTCGAGGTCGAGGCGCTGGACGTGACCGACGCGGCCGCGATGGCGGGCGCGGTGGAACGCTGGCGGGCGGCGCATGGCGCCATTGCGGGGGTCGTCCACGCCGCCATGGTGCTGGAGGACGGGCTGCTGCAGGGCGTGACGGCGGAGACGCTGGACCGCGTGCTGGCGCCCAAGGTCGATGGCATCCGCGCCGTGGGGACGACGCTGGTGGGGCAGGGCCTGCAATACCTGCTCGCCTGTTCCTCCGTGACCACCATGGTCGGCAGTCCCGGCCAGGGCGCCTATGTCGCCGCCAATGGCTTCCTGGAAGGCGCCATGCGGGAGTTGCGCGGGCAGGGCCTGCCGGCGCTGGCGGTGTGCTGGGGCGCCATCGCGGATGTCGGCGTCGTCGCGCGGACGCGCGGCCTGGCGGAGCGGCTGCGGGCCTCGACCGGTGTCGCGGGCGTCACCGCGGCGGAGGCGCTGGCCTATCTCGAGCGGCTGCTCGCCGATCCCGCCGCCGCGCCCGTGGTCAGCGCCTATACCGTCGCGCATTGGGCGGCGGGGGCACGGGGGCTGGCGACCGTGCGGGCGCCGCTCTTCGCCGAATTGTTCGCTGGCGGCGTGGAGGAGGAGGAAGCGGCCGGCGCGCTGCTCGACCTTGCCGCCCTGCCGCGGGAGGAGGCGGCGGAGCGGCTGCTGGCGGCGGTGCGGGAGGAGGTGGGGCGTATTCTCCGCCTGCCGGTGGAGGAGGTGGATGCGGACCGCAACCTCATCGACCTCGGCCTGGATTCGCTGATGGCGCTGGAACTCCGCCTGGCGCTGGAGAAGCGGACGGGCGCGGCGATGACCGGGCTGGCGGCGCTGGGCGGCGGGCAATCCGCGCGGCAGCTGGTGCACCGGCTGCTGCCGGGCCTGGTCGGCACCGTGCCGGAGGGCGAGGCCACGCCGCCGCCCGAGCAGCAGCCGGCCGAGCCGGTGGCGGGGGAGGCGCGGGCATGAGCCGCCCCGTCAGGCAGCGCGCCCTGCCGGCGGCGCCGGCGCGCGATGACCCCTTCCTGCAGCATCCCCTGCATGAGGAGATCGAGCAGGAGCGCTACTGGGGCGGCGTGCTCGGCGTGCGCGATCCCTACTACCGGGTGCGGGAGGCGCTGCCGGAGGGCCAGGCCCGGCTGGATGGCCGGGTGATGCGCAACTTCGCCAGCTACGACTATCTCGGCCTGAACCGGCATCCGGAGGTGCTGGCGGCGGCGGCGGAGGCGGCATCCCGCTGGGGCATCTCCGCGGGGGGCAGCCGAATGACCTCCGGCGAGCGGCCCGTGCATGGGGCGCTGGAGCGGGAGCTGGCGGCGTTCACCGGCGCGGAGGCCGCGGCGGTCTTCGTCAGCGGCCATGCGACGGCGATCTCCGTCATCCTGACGCTGATGGGGCCGCGCGACCTGGTGGTGCATGATGCACTGGCCCACAACTGCCTGGTGCTGGGCGCCGATTCCTCGCGCGCCGCGCGGCTCGCCTTCCGGCACAACGACCTCGACCACCTCGAGGAGATCCTGCGCCGGTCTCGGCACCTGCATGACAAGGTGCTGATCGTCTCCGAGGGGCTCTTCTCCATGTCCGGCGATGGGCCGGACCTGCGGGCCCTGCTGCGGATCAAGCAGCGCCACGACGCCTGGCTGATGATGGACGAGGCGCATGCGCTCGGCGTGCTCGGCGCGACGGGGCGCGGCATCGCGGAACACGCCGGCATCGACCCGCGCGAGGTCGAGGTCTGGTTCGGCACGCTGTCCAAGTCCCTGGTCGGCTGCGGCGGCTATGTCGCGGGGTCGCGGGCGCTGGTGGACATCATGCGGGCGCGGGCGCCGGGGCTGGTGTTCAGCGTCGGCATGCCCCCGCCGGTCGCGGCGGCGTCGCTGGCGGCCCTCGGCGTGCTGCGGCGGGAGCCGGCGCGGGTGGCTCGGCTGCGCGCGAATAGCCGGCGGCTGCTGGAGGGCGTGCGGGCGCTCGGACTCGATGCCGGGACGGCGTGGGGGGAGGGGATCGTGCCGGTGATCCTGGGCGAGGTGCCGGCCACGCTGCACGCGGCGCAAACGCTGGAGGAGGCGGGCATCTGCACCTTCCCCGTCCTGCCGCCGGGCGTGCCGGAGGGGACGGCGCGGCTGCGCTTCTTCGCCTCCGCCGACCACGCGCCCGCGGATATCGATGCCGCCCTGGCCGCGCTGGCGGAACTCACGGGATGACGCCGCTGCGGCGGAATGGTGGGCTGCTCGCGGCGCCGGAGGCGCGGGCGCTGGATGCGCTGCTGCCGATTCTGCCGCGCTGGGTCATGCCGGACATGCTCTCCGCCATCGGGCTGGTCGGCGCGGTGGTCGCGGCGCTGGGCGTCGCGCTGGCGGCGGAGGGCGCGGCCTGGTGCCTGGTGGCGGTGCTCGGGCTCGCGCTCAACTGGTTCGGCGATTCGCTGGATGGCCGCCTGGCGCGGCATCGTGGCATGGCGCGGCCGCGACGGGGCTACATCCTCGACAACGGGCTCGACATGCTGGGCTACCTGGCGATGGCCATCGGCTTCGCCGTGTCGGGCCTGATGTGGCCGGCGCTGCCCTTCATCGCGGTGGCGCTGCATTTCATGCTGGTGAACCTGGCGGCGGCGCGGCTGGCGGTGACGAATGTGCTCGACCTCTCGGCCGGGCCGGTCGGCACGACGGAGCTGCGCGTGATCTTCGCCGGCGTGGTGACGCTGCTGGCGGTGGCTCCGCCAGGCATGGCCGCGGCGCCGGTGATGGCGGGGTGGACGGCGCTCGACCTCGGCGGCTGGGCCTGGGTGGTGGCGATGGGCTGGGGCTATGGCGCGGCGCTGCGGGCCGATCTGCGCGAGGCCACGGCCCGCGATGGCGGCGTCGCGCGATGAGCGAGGGCGGGATGGGGGAGGCGCCTTGCCTCCGCCTGGCCATGGTCAGCACCACCGATGCCCTGTGCGGGATCGCGAGCTACACGCGGGCGCTCGCGCCGCAGTTGCAGGCTTGGATGGAGGTCGAGGTCTTCGGCCTGGACCAGGACCTGCTGCTGCAGCGCCATCCGCGGCTCGCCGCGCTGGGTGACCGCCACATCGAGGCGATCGCGGCACGGCTCGCGGGCTTCGACGTCGTGAACATCCAGCTCGAATTCGGCACGCTCGGCCTGACGCCGCCGCGGATCCTGCGCCGGCTGCGCTGGCTGATGGAAGCGGCGCCGGCGCTCTCCCTCACGCTGCACCGGGTGCCGGAGCCGGGGGGCTGGGGCACGATCGGCGGCGGCAGGCCGCGGGAGGTGTTCGACCGCTTCATCGCCGCGGTGCATGAGGCGCGGCTGGCCCGCGGGCTGCACGGGCTGATGCGGCAGGCGGAACGGCGCGGCCCCTTCGCCATCATCGTGCATGGCGCGCGGGAGGCGCGGCTGCTGCGGGACCTGCATGGCTACGGGACGGTGGAGCATCACCCGCTGGCCTTCCTGACGGCAGCGCAGGCGCAGGCCGTGCGGGCAGCGGCCAGCCGGACGGAATTCGCGCAGATCGCGTCGCTGCCGGCCAATGCGGTGCTGGTCGGCGTCTTCGGCTTCCTGTCGCCCTACAAGGGCATCGAGACGGCGATCGAGGCGATGCGCCTGCTGCCGGAGACGCATCACCTGCTGCTGTTCGGCAATGTCCATGCGCAGCGCTACCGGCCGCATCAGGCGATTGATCCCTACCTCCAGCGCATCGTGCAGGCCTGTGGCGGGCCCATGGCGCGGCGCGTGCACTTCATGGGCAGTCCGGGGGATGAGGATTTCGCGCGGGCGATGGCGATCTGCGACGTGGTGGCGATGCCCTATCTCGAGGTGGGGCAGACCAGCAGCGGCGCGGTCGCCATGGCGCTGGAACTGGGCTGCCGCGTCGTCGCGTCCCGGACGCGGAACTTCCTGCAGCTGGATCGCGCCATGCCGGGGCTGATCGAGTTCTTCGACATCGGCAACGCGGTGGAACTGGCCCAACGCCTCCTCACGCCGATCGAGCGTCGCGACGGCAGCTTCCTGCCCTTCACCGTCAACACGAATGTCGCGCTCTATCGGCGGGTTCATCGGGCGCTGGCGCAGGCACGAGCGACAGAACTTAAGGTTGATGAACATCGCTAATTGTTTGACTCATGGGTGAGCGAGGGCGATCATTGCGACGGTGGTGACCGGCAGGATTTCGGGTTTGGATCACGGCCCCGCCGCTGCCCAATGCGGGCCCGTTGGGTCCAAGACACGGACGATGCCGAATGAGCGCCGAGTTGTGCCTTGCGACTGCCGAGCCGGTGCTGCGGGACGAGGTGCCTGGCGAATCCCTGCCTCGGCGCCTGCGCTTCCTGCACATCCGCAAGACCGCGGGGACGACGCTGCATTCGCTGCTGGATGACCTGATCGCCAGCGACCGGACGGCGCGTGCCAGCAGCCTTCGGCATGAACGGATCACCAGCCGGATCACCGAGGCGGACCGAGCGCGCTACCTCTACATTCATGGCCACGGCTCCATCGATTGGTTCGAGGAACCGGACGCCTTCGTCTTCGCCTTCTTCCGCGACCCGCTGTCCCGCTTCCTGTCGGAGCGCCGGCAATGGTCGCAGGCGAGCGACGAGGACCTGGCCGCGGCGCCGGAAGCGCCGTCCCGCGCCATGGCGCGGTTCAGGACGCTCGACATCTGGGGCTTCCTCGATGCCATCGCCGAGCATCCGATCGCGATGACGTCGATGTGGAACCACCAGACGCTGTCGATGGGCCTCTGGCCCGTCCTGACGGCGCGGCTGGGGCGCGAACGCTGCGAGGACCTGGCGTTCGGCGAGCCCTGCACGCTGTTCGAGACGGGCGAGGCCTTCCGCGCCTTCCTGGAGGCGGAGGCGGATGCCATCCTCGACGTCGCGTTGGCGAAGCTGGAGAGGCTGTCCTTCATCGGGCTGACGGAGCGCTTCGCGACGCAGGTGCCGGAACTGTTCGACCATCTGGGCCTGCGCCTGCCGCGACGCCTGCCGGTGCTGAATGCACGAACCTCCTTCGGCGATGAGGGAAATCCCGGTGTCGCCGACGCCATCGCGCCCTTCATCCGCCTCGATGAGATCCTGGTCCGCGAAGCCTGCCGCATGATCGATGCGAAGCCGCGGCTCACGCGGTCCGCGCGGGCCGACTACATGGGACGCGAGGTTCGGCGCGGGGAGCGGATCGAGCGGGATGCCGCCGATCCGCCGGGCGGGCCAGGCTGGCATCCCCATCATCGGCGCGCCGACGGCCACGCCAGCCGCTGGTCGCGCAGTGAGCCCTGGCTGTCCTTTCGCGGCGAGCCCGGCGGCTATGCGCTGGCGCTGGATGTCTATGGCGCGAACGACGCCAATACGATCCTCGGCGCGCGGCTGCGTTGCGGCGACCGGGTGACGGACGCGGTCGCGGAGCAGATGGCGGACGGGCGCTGGCGGCTGCAGGCGCCGTTCACGGTGCTGGAGCCGGGGCTGTGCGACCTGGCCATCCTGCTGCCGACCGAGGCCGAGGTGGGCATCGAGGTTGCCGGCTTCGCGATCACGGCGGATGACTGGATCGCGCCGCCCGATGCCGATGCGGTGGATGCGGAACGTCGCCACTACGGCGAGGAACGCGTCCGTGGCCATGTGGCCTTCCGCGAGGCCGTCGGGGCGCTGCGCGCCCGGCCGATGCTGACCACGGAGATGGAGGCGGTCCTCGCCTTCGGGCGCGTGGCGGAAGCCTTCTGCCGCCGCTTCGACCTGCGCTTCGCCGCCGGCTGGCAGCATGCCGCGGGATGCCTCACCGCCGCCGATGTGTTCGCGGCGGCGATCGACCTGGTGGCGGCCGGCGCCGAGGCGGCCGGGCTGGCGCCGGAGGCGCGGCAGCGACTGGAGGAGGAGGTCCGGGGGCAGGTGGCGCAATCCCTCGCCCGGCTTCCCGGGGTACCGGCGCCGCCGGGCTTCGCGCGCGTGGAGAGGGGCCCGGAGGCGGTCCCGGAGGCCTTCCCTCGGGGCGACCCGCGCGCGACGCGGGTGCTGGCGGATGCGGTGCAGAACCTGGTGGCCATCATGGACTGGCTGACCGAGGAAGCGCTGCGGCGTCGATAGGACGGCGTCCGGCAGGGCGGTGCCAGGGGCGAGATTGACCCGCCGATGGGACGTGTCACGCGGAATGGAACAGGACCGGTGAAGAAAATCGCCTCTGAGGCGATATTGGGGTGGAGAATATTCCACCTGTGGTGCATCGTCGCTGGCGACCGTTAGCTTCCGGTTGAGGACCCTCGGACGGGCCGGCCCGGCGGCGCTGCAACGGGTTGGGACGGCCGGCAGCGATCCGGTCGGGTCTTCGAATGGCCCAAGACGGGGGACCGAGCCTGATGGGCAAACGACTGGCGATTGTGTCGAGTTTCAACGAGGAATGCGGCGCGGCGTTCTACTCGTCGCGCCTGAAGGTCCATCTTGAAGCCGCGGGCCACCAGGTGGATGTGAAGCGGCTGCCGGTCTCCCTGCTGCGGGTGCAGACGCCGCGCGTCATCCGCAACAAGGGCGACCAGGCGGTGGCGCAGATCGCGGGCGAGTTGCGCGACTACGACGCGGTGCTGCTGCAGTTCGAGCCCGGGCTCTATGGCAGCAACCGACGCACGTCGTACCGGCGCGTGACGAAGCTGCTGAAGGCGGCGCGCAACGCGATCGTCACCGTGCATGGATTCGATCGCGCCTCCGCCGGCGCGGGCGTGCTCTCCGCCATCGATGCGCTGATCGACCGCGACCTGCGGCGCGCCTATGCGCATATCACGGTCGGCGGCCTGGTGGATGAGATCGGGCGCTTCTGGAAATTCGTCGCCAGCGCGCCGCATGTGAAGGTGATGACCTTCTGCCGCGGCGACGAGACGCTGCTGAAGCGCTTCTACGGGCTCAGCCGCATCACCAACTACCCCATCACCTACTTCTCAGCCGAGCAGGCGCGGGAGATCCGCGCCTCGGTGGACCGCGATCTCTTCCTGCGGAAGGTGGGGCTCGATCCCCGGCACAAGCACTTCGCGGTTTACGGATTTCTTAACGCCTACAAGGGCCACATGACGGCCATGAAGGCGCTGGAATACCTGCCCGACGATTGGCACCTGTCCATCATCGGCGGCGAGCATCCGCAGGGCCTTTCGCCGGATCGCGACATCGGCCCCTATGTGCGCCAGCTCCTCGCCTTCGGGCTGACGACGGAGGGGCCGGCAAGCGCGGACCAGGCGATGGTCGCGCTGCCGGGGGAGGGGCAGGCGATGAAGCCCGTCTCCTACGAGAAGCAGCAGATCCGCACGGAGCTGTTCCGCTACTCCGAATTCCGCAACTTCCTGCCATCGCGCGACCTGCGCGACCGCATCCACTTCCTCGGCCAGGTGAGCGACGAGGAGATGCCGCGCTACTACCACGCGATGGACTTCGCCGTGCACCCCTACATCAAGACGATGTCGGGGCAATCCGGATCGGGGCCCGCGACGATGGCGGTGGAGTTCGGATCGGACGCGCTGTTCAGCAACGCGCCAGTGTTCCGGGAGATGGGCCAGTACTTCGACGGCGCCATGGGCTTCTTCAACATCGGCAATTTCGTCGAGCTGGCGGAGGCGCTGCAGCGCTTCCCGAACTTCCGGCAGGAGCTGTCAGCGAATCGCGAGAAGGCGCTGCAGACCTACAATCCCCGCGGCATGGTTCAAACCTACATGGATCTGATCGATGCCTGAACGCGCGCATTGGAACGTCCTCATCACCGGCGCCTGCGGCATGGTGGGGTCGCACATGTATGAACGGTTGCAGGCGGAATGCGCCTCCGTGACCGGGACCTACACCAAGCCCACCACGGATATCCGCGAATTGCCGCTGGCCGACCGGCTGGTGGAGATGGATGTCCGCTACGGGCAGCATGTGACGGAGGTGATCGAGCGGCTGCGGCCGAACGTCATCTTCCACCTGGCGGCGCAGAGCTATCCGACCGTGTCCTGGGAAAGGCCGCAGGAGACGCTGGAGACCAACGTCGTCGGCACCGCCAATGTGTTCGAGGCGGTGCGGATGCTGCGACGACGCAGCGCGGGCTACGACCCGGTGGTGGTGGTGGCGTCCTCCTCCGCCTCCTACGGCGCGAGCCTGCTGAACAGCAACGGACCGATCACGGAGGATGCGGCGCTGCTGCCGCTGCATCCCTATGGCGTCAGCAAGGCGGCGACGGATCTCCTCGCCTTCCAGTACTGGAAGTCGGACGGCATCCGCAGCATCCGGGCCCGCATCTTCAACTGCAGCGGGCCGCGCAAGAAGGGCGATGTGGTGTCCGACTTCGCGCGCCGCATCGCGGCGCTGCCGGCGGAAGGGGGCACGCTGCGCGTCGGCAACCTCCGCACGCGCCGCGCCTTCCTGCATGTCGCCGACTTGATCGAGGCGCTGATCGGCCTGGCGCAGAAGGGCGCGCCGGGCGAGGCCTACAACATCAGCGGCGAGGAGGTGGTGGAGGTCGGCGCGCTGCTGCCGATGTTCGAAGCCATCTCCGGCAAGCGCGCCACGCCCGATGTCGATACAAGCCTGCTGCGCCCGACCGATGAGCCGGTGATCGCCGGCGACAACACGCGGCTGCGCTGCCGCACCGGCTGGGTGCCGCAGCGGCGCGTGCGGGACATCGTCGAGGATGTCTACGCCGATGCCGCCTGGCGCGTCGCCAGCGCCCGCGCCGCCGCCGCCACGCCCCTGCCACCCGTCATCCGTCGCACGGCCACACTGGGAGATCCCCGCCTTGGACTCGCACTCCGATCCCTCGCCGCCCAGCATGCCGACAGACCTGTCGCCAGCTAGCTTCGCCGCGGAAGCGGCGCCGGAACCGGCACCGCCGCCCTTGCCGACGCTGAAGGACCTGCTGCCCGCCAGCATCTTCAAGCTGCGCACGGAAGCGAATCTCGGCGTGATCGAGCCGTGGTTCTTCAAGTCGCTCTCCGTGCCGGGCGACATCGTGGAGATCGGCTGCTTCCGCGGCACCATGTCGCTGAAATTTGCCTGGGCGCTGCGCGAACTCGGCCTGACCGCCGAGAAGACCGTCTATGCCTTCGATACCTTCGAAGGCTTCCAGATCGATGATCCCGGCGGCGGGGCGCTCGGCATCGGCGCCTATTCCGACAACGAGAATGCCTTCGAGCACCTGACGGCCTGGTCGCATGTTCTTCCGATCCGGCCCATCAAGGGCGATGCCACGCAGACCTGGCGGCAGCTGACGAAGCCGCTCTCCTTCGTGTGGCTCGACCTCGACATGGATGTGCTGATGGCGCCGGTCTTCGAGGGCATCCTGCCGCTGATCGGGCCCAACACCATCGTCGGCATCGACGATGTCGGCAGGCCGGAGACGCCGACGGTGAAGCCCTGGGTGGAGCCGCTGATCGAACAGGGGCGGCTGACGCAACTCGCGGAATATCCCGGCGCCTTCATCCGGTTCTTCCATCTGAACAAGGGCTGAGGCTACTCCGGCGCGCGCTGCTCCGCGGGTGCGAGCAGCGTCGCCTCGTAATAGTCGAAGGCATCGTCGAGGCGGTCGAAGACATCGAGCCGGCCTTGATGCATCACCGCCGCGCAATCGCAATGCCGGCGGATGGTGTCCATGTTCTGCGACACCAGGATCAGCGAGGCGTCGTGCAGCCTTGCATCGAAGGCGGCGGCGCATTTGGCGCGGAAGGCGGTGTCGCCGACCTCGAAAGCCTCATCCACCAGGTAGATGTCGAAGTCGAAGGCGAAGCTGGAGGCCATCGCCATGCGCGCGAACATGCCCGAGGAATAGGTGGCGACGGGCATGTCGAAATAGGGGCCAAGCTCCGTGAACTCCTCCACCCAGCCCGCCGTCTCCGCATGGTCCATGCCATAGACCGTGCAGAGGAAGTGCAGGTTCTGCCGGGCCGTCAGCATGGGGTGGAAGGTGCCGGTGAAACCGACGGGGAAGGAGACGGCGCCCTCCATCACGATGCGGCCGGCATCCACCGGCTCGCTGCCCGCGAGCAGCTTCAGCAGGGTGCTCTTGCCCGCGCCGTTGCGGCCGAGGATGCCGAGGCGCATGCGACCGGGCAGGTCGATGGAGACGTCGTCCAGGATCACCTGGTGGCCGCCGCGGCGGCGGAAGGTCTTGGTGACACGCTCGAATCGCATCATGGGCGGACCTGGCGCCGCAGCGCCACCTCCAGCACCAGGCCGAGCACGGTGAGGCAGACCGCCCATTGCAGGACATAGAGCGGGGACAGCCAGGGCGGTTCGTATTGCGGGAAGATGCCGTGCCGGAACCACTCGATGAGGTGGAGGACGGGGTTCATGATCATCCAGTCGCGCACCCATTCCGGCATGTGCATGGGCAGGTAGAAGATGCCGGAGACCATGTAGAGCAGGCGCTGCGCGCTGACCCAGAGCTTCTGCACGCCGCGATTGAGGCTGTTCAGCGCGGCGCCGAGCAGCGCGAGGCCGGTGCCGAGCGCGATGCCGGCGAGGAAGGCGGCCGCGACCGTCCACCAATCATCCACCAGCGCGTGTTCGCGCAGCAGCACCATGCCGCCGAGCACGACGAAGCAGGCGATGCCATCGACGATGAGATGCGCGAGGGCGACGCTGAAGACGAGGTCCAGGCGCCGGATCTGCGGCACCTGCAGCAGGCTCGCTTCCTCGCGATAGGCGTTGAAGGAATGCTGGGTGATGTGCGTGAAGGCGAGGAAGACGAGGACGCCCGAGGCGTAGAAGAAGAAGAGGTCCTTCCCCAGCGGCGGGCGGCCATGGTTGAAGTAGTACATGCCCGCCGCCAGCACGGCCATGTGCAGCATCGGCTCCAGCACCGCGGAGAAGAGGCCGAGGCGGGAGAACTGCGTCATGTGGTGGATGCGGTAGCCGACCAGCGCGTTCAGCGCCCGCGCCTGGCCCGCCGCGCCGCGGCGCAGCGCATCCCATTCGGATCGGGGCGGCCCTGCGCGGCCGGGGCGGCGTGGGAGCGGGCGATCCGGCAGGGCGGCGGCCTGGGTCGTGATGTCGGGTTCCGCCTGCAGCAGCAGCGTGGCGCGGCGCTGCCGCACCCGTTCATCGGCCGGCAATGCGTCCCGCGCCCGGTCGGCAAAATCCAGCGCCAGCTGGCGCTGGCCGGCGGCGGATTCGAGTTCGACCCGGAGCAGCCAGGCTTCGGCATGGGTGGGCGCGACCTCCAGCAGCCGGTCGAGCAGCGAGCGCGCTTCGGCGAGGTCGTGCAGGCGCATGGCGATGCCGGCGGCGTGGTAGAGCAGGGCGGGGTCGCCCTCCCGCAGCGCCAACGCCTTCAGCGCGCCGGCCAGCGCTTCCCGCAGCCGGCCGAGATGCAGCAGGACGGCGCTGCGGAGGTGGTGGAAATCCACCCCGTCGGCACCCGCGGCCGCCGCGCGATCCAGCACGGGCAGCGCCGCGGCCCAGTCCTGCTCCGCCGCCAGGCCGCGCGCCAGGATCATCAGCAGCGTCGTGTCGTCCGGCGCCTGGGCGAGCCCCTGCAAGGCGGCCTCCGCCATCTCCCGCGCCTGGCCGAGGGAGGAGGCGATATGGGCGCGCAGCCGGCAGGCATCGGCATGGGCGGCCGGGTCCTCCAGCGTCACCGCATCCAGCATGGCGCGGGCTTCGAGCGGCTTGCGGAGATGCAGCAGGATGCGGGCGCGGGCGATGGCGAGGGCGGCTTCCCGCCGGCCCGTCGCGGGCAGCTGGGCGAGGGCGGCGAGCGCGCCGGAGCCGTCGCCCTGGCGGACCAGCATCTCCGCCAGCCGCACCCAGCCCTGCCAGTCCTGCGGCGTGCGCAGCAGATGGGCGCGCATCACGGCGGTGGCGGCGGCCTCATCCCCCGATCGCAGCAGCACGCCGACCAGGCGCCAGCGCTGCGCCGGCGTGTCGCGATCCGGATGGGCGGCGATCAGCGCCTGCAGCCAGGCGGCCGTCAGCGCGCTGTCACCGGCGCGGTGCGCGACCTCGATCGCCACTTCCAGCGCGCGGGCATCGAAGGCGTCGCGGTCTGTCAGCCAGCGCCGGGCGATGACGTCGATCGGGGTGTCGAGGCTTGGCGGCCAGTCCGCGGCCTCCGGTGGCGGGCTGTCAGGCATGCTCGCGGATGGAGCGCAGCGCGAAGGCGGCGAGCAGCCACAGCACGGTGCCGCCGGCGGCGACCTGCAGCAGAATCAGCCAGCGCCGCGGCCATTCCGAGGTCTCGGCGAGGGTCGGTGCGACGAAGGTGGTGAGGTAGACGAGCTGCCGCGCGGCCTCGGCCTGCGCCGCGGAGAGCGCGGTCTGGGCGCGTTCCAGCCGGGCGACGGCGAGGCGTTCCTCGACCTCCAGCGCCGTGTAGCCGCTGAGGCGGGAGGCGATGGAGCGGTCCTGCGTGCCGCCACTGGGCCCGGGGCCCGTGAGTTCGCCGCGCACGCGGATGATCTCCTGCTCCAGCCCCGTGACGCGGCGGCGGAGGTTGTCGACATGCACGGCATTCGGATTGCCGCCGCTGGCGAGTTGCACGGCAAGCTGGCTGCGGAGTTCGGCCAGGGATTCGCGCAGGCGCGTTTCCACCTGGCTGACCATCTGGGCGTTCAGGTTGGGGAACAGCATCTCGTTGGCGTTGCGGAACTCCGCCATCTCCAGCCGGACGCGCTGGAGATCGGCCTCGGCTTCGGCGAGGTCGCGCTGGGCCTGGCGGAGCCAGTCATCCTGCGACCGGCGGCCGAGGCCGTTAACGAGCGACTCGGCCTGGTCCCGCAGCGCGGCGGCGAGGCGCTGTGCATCCTCCGGCGAGAAGGCCCAGACGCGGACGGTGGTGACGCCCGTGGTGTTGTCGAGATAGGGCTGTACCATGCCGCGCCAGTAGCGGAGCCGCTGTTCGATCGGCATGGCGGGGTCGAGCCTGAACAGCCAGTCCTGCTCCGGCCGCGCCCAGAGCGTCGTGACGTCGAGATCGCCGCGGATGTCGTCCAGCGCCTGCCGGCTGCGGAGATACTGGTTGATGATCTCGCTGTCCTGCAGCAGGGCGGCCAGCGGATTGACGCCGGAGAGCGCGCCCATGACGGAGGGCTGGTCCGCGCGCGTCACCGCCTGGCGGCGGACGGTGAAGCGGAATTCGGAAACATACTGGTCCGCGGCGAGATAGTGCAGGTAGCCCGCGGTCACCGCGAGTGGCAGCAGCAGGAAGACCAGCGCGCCGATTAGCAGGCCCTTGCGGGACCGTCGGCGTGGCGCCCAGGTATTCGGCAGCGGAGCGATGGTGGCATTGGCGTCGCGCCGCGCCAGCGCGCCCTCGCCCCGCGTCGCCAGCGACCGGTCGCCCGGTCGGCGTTCCTCACTGACCGATCCGAAACGGGGCGCCACGGGCGATGTCATGCGCCCCATATTCTACCGGTGCGATAGATGGGGGGCAAGAATGAAGCGCCCGTGGCGCCGTGCTCAATCCGCGAACTGGCCCGCTTCCAGGATCAGCGGGCGCAGCCGCGCGATCTCGGAGGCCAGGAACTGGGTGTGATGCTCGGGCGTCACCTCCTCGTCCCGCGCGACGGTCGTCAGCGTCTCCGCGAAGCGCTGGCGCAGGCGTTCGTCGCGCAGCGCGGCGCGGATGGCCTGGGCGAGGCGCTGCTGGATCTCGGGCGGCGTGCCCGCCACGGCATAGAGGCCGTGCCAGGCGGACATGATGAGATCGACGCCCTGTTCGCGTGCCGTCGGCACGTCGAAGCCCGGGATGCGCTCCGGCAGCGTGACGGCATAGGCCTTGATGCGCCCGTCCCGCGCGAAGGGGGCGGCGACGGTCGCCTGTTCGCAGGAGATGTCGAGCCGGCCGGCCATCATCTCCGTCATCGCGGGCGCGCTGCCGCGGAAGACGATGGTGGTTGCGCTGCGCCCCGCCGCGGCCTGCATCAGCATGCCGCAGAGCTGGTTGGATCCGCCGAGCCCGGCATGGCCGAGGTTCAGCCGGTCACCCTGCTCCCGCAGCACGGCGAGGTAGCCGGGCAGGTCGCGCGCCGGGAAATCGGGGCGGGAGACGACCGCCATGCCGGTATGGGAGACGACGCCGAGGGGGGCGAAGCCGCGTTCGATGTTGAAGGGCAGTTGCCGGTAGAGCGTGGCCGCGGCGGCCAGGCCGATATGGTGGATCATCAGCGTGTGGCCGTCCGGGCGCGACTGCGCGATGCGGGCGGCGGCGATGGTGCCGCCGGCGCCCGTGACATTCTCCGCCGCCACGGGCTGGCCGAGTTCGCGCGACATGCCCTCCGCCAGCAGGCGAGCGATCATGTCGGTGGGGCCGCCGGCGGCGAAGGGGATGGCGATGGTCAGCGGCCGGTTCGGGAAGGCCTGCCCGAAGGCGTTGCGACCGATGAAGGGCAGCGCGAGCGCGCCACCCAGGATCCCGCGGCGGGTCGTTCCCAAGATTTCCTCCCATGGCCGTCACGCGGCCTGTTGTGCGGGGGGAGTGTCGCATGCGGGGCCGCGACGGCGTCAATCCTCGAAGAAAGGCGTTTCCTCTGCCGCCGGGCCGCGCAGGCGGATGTCGAAGCGGAAGATTCGCAGGCCGTCTTCCGTGCCGTCCGCCACCGCGACGAGCTTCGGTCGCAGCGCGGGCGGCACGAGCGTCAGCACGGGATCGGCTGCATGCGCGGCTTCGTGATCCGGGAAGAAAACGGTGGTCTGGGCACGGCGCATCAGGCCGGCGCCCATGATGGCGATGTTGATGTGCGGTGCGCGGGGGCCGGCCTCGTCCTGGTAGGCGCCGGGCATGACAGTTCGGAACTCGTAGCGTCCCTCGGCATCCGTCCAGGCGCGGCCCCAGCCGAGGAAGTTGGGATCGGCCTTGTCGCGGCCAGGATCGAGCGGATGGTCGAAATGCCCGCCGGCATCGGCCTGCCAGGCCTCCAGGATCATGTTGAGGCAGGGCACCGCATCCTCCCGCCGCACCTGGCCGCGGAGGATGATGACCTCGCCGGTCGCGGTGCCGGTGGCGCCGTCGGCGACCACCGTCAGGTCGTTGTCCTGCGCGCGGAAGAAGGTGCGGGGGAAGAAGGGGCCGATGGTGTGCTCGGAACTGGGCAGCGACATCACGGCGCCTCCGGCGTGGCATGGCGGCCGCGCAGCACGATGTCGAAGCTGTAGCCGAGCCAGAGGTCACCGACCTCCGCCGGCGGCAGGTCCTTGGCGATCAGGCGCTGGCGCGCGGACTCGTCGGGGACGGATTGCAGGATGCGGTCGATCGCGTTCAGCGGGTCGCCGGCGAAATACATCTGCGTGACGAGGCGGGAGAGGGAGGCGGGGCCTAGGACGGAGAAGTGGATATGGGGCGGGCGCCACCAGGTCTCCTTCACCGGGACGGGATAGGCGCCGGGCTTGATGGTGAAGAAGGCGTAGCGGCCTTCCTCATCCGTGCGCACGCGGCCATTGCCGACGAAGTTGGGGTCGAGCGGCGCGGCGCGCTGGTCGATCGGGTTGAAATAGCGGCCGGAGGCATTGGCCTGCCACAGCTCCACCACCGCGCCCCGGACCGGCCGGCCCTCCTCATCCAGCACACGGCCGGCGAGGTGCATGAGTTGGCCGATGGCGGGGCGGCCCGGGATGGGCTCGGCCAGGTTGGCGTCGCCGCAAGGCAGCTTGCGGTCGAGCCGCAGCGGGCCGGTGGCTTCCGTGCGCGTCGTGGGGCGCCGGATCAGGGGCTGGGACGGGGTGTGGGTCCAGGTGTTCGGATAGCCCGCGATGGGGACATCCGGCTGGATGCCGGGCGGCCAGGGATCGAAGCGATCCGGCACGGTCTCGTGGTTCATGGTCTCGTTTCCCCGCGCCCCGGTCAGGCGGCGCGGACGAAGCGTGGCCCGGGGTGGGGGCCGCCGTCAACGTTATGATGCATAATGATCGCGCTGGCCGGCCCTTCCGGCAGGCGAAGCCGTGTTTCTGCGCCCGAAACGCTGCGCAGCCGTGTTGCGCGCCTGCGCCGCAGGATTGAAACGCAGCCGAGGCTATCCCGCCGGGGCCATCAACCCCAGCGAGGACCACCCCCATGCCTGTCATCATCGGCGGCGCCGCAGCGGACATCATCACGCCCGGCGTCACCACCACCCGGCCCATCGGCACCCGGCCCAGCTTCGGCGCCGATACCATCGACGGCGCGGGCGGCAACGATACGATCGATGGCGGCGGCGGCAATGACTGGCTGCTGGGCGGCGCTGACGATGACAGCGTCGCCGGTGGTACGGGTGCCGACACGGTCTTCGGCGGCACGGGTGCCGACACCCTCCTCGGCGGCTTCGGCAACGACCTGCTCAAGGGCGAGCAGGGCAATGACCGGCTGGACCTGACCGAGGCCGGCATCGGCGATCTCTGGGAGATGGCCGATGGCGGGGAGGGAGCCGACCTGCTGATGGGCCATCAGGCCGCGGTGAAGGGGGCCAACGTGTTCCTCGCCGGCGGCGCCGGCGACGACACGATCAGGGGCTACGGCATCTACGACAACATTGCGGATTACGGCCAGGCCGCGCAGGGCATCAAGGCGACGCTCGGCACGACCGGCAGCGTCGTCACGGGCGCGGAGGTGGACACGCTGGACCAGGTGATCCGCATCCGCGCCACCGCCTTCAACGATACGCTGTCGGGCAGCGGCGCGGCGGAAACCTTCATGCCGGGCCGGGGGACCGATACGATCAGCGGCGGCAGCGGCCAGGACTGGATCGACTACTCCGACGAGAGTGCCGCCGTGAAGGTGGACATCGCGGCCAAGCAGGCGACCGACGGCGGCGGGGCCACCGACAGCTTCACGGGCATCGAGAACGCGACCGGCGGCAGCGGCGACGACACGCTGATCGGCAATGACCAGGTGAACGTCTTCCGCGGCATGGCCGGCGCCGACCAGATCGATGGCGGCGCGGGCTGGGACAGCGTGCGCTACGACCTTGCGGGCACGACGGACGGCACGGCCGGCACGCTGCCATCGGGCATCATCGCCAGCCTGCAGGCCAACGAGGTGACGGACAATTGGGGGAACAAGGACACGCTGTCCAACATCGAGGAGATCGTCGGTTCCGACCTCGCGGATGACATCACCGGCCGCAGCGGCGACAACAACAACCACCTGAAGGGGCTGGGTGGCAACGACACGCTGCGATCCCCGCTGGCGGACCAGCCGGTGCTGGCGGATTACCGCGAGAGCCCGCAGGCGATCGAGATCAACCTCTCCGCCATCGATGCCGTCAGCAGCTTCGGCAACACCATCGCGGCCGGCACCGGCAAGGATGGCCACGGCTTCGTCGACACCTTCGACAAGATCCAGGGCATCATCGGCAGCAGCCAGGGCGACTGGATCCAGGGCGGCGACCAGCCCTGGGAGTATGGCGAACGCCTGCTCGGCTGGGCCGGCAACGACACCATCATCGGCGGCTGGGGCGACGATACGATGTTCGGCGGCCAGGGCGTGGATGTGCTGGTCGGCGGCAAGGGCATGGATTTCCTGTCCTTCGCGGCCTACGCCTCCTCCGAGGGTACGCAGACCCAGGGCGCCATCGCCAATCTGCTGACGGGCGTCATCGCCAATGACGGCTGGGGCAATGTGGAGAGCCTGGGCGCGAACAATGAGTTCGAGGTGCTGCTCGGCACCGCCTTCGGTGACGACTTCACCGGCAAGAAGATCGCCGATGCCGGCGTGATCGCGGAGCAGATGGAATGCCAGCTGCGCGGCGGCGCGGGGCAGGACACGCTGCGCGCCGCGGCGGGCGATGAGCGCTGGGTCTCCGCCGACTACATGACGGACACCAAGGGCGTCACCGTGAACCTGTCGACGCAGACGGCCACCGATGGCTGGGGCTTCCAGGACGTGCTGATCAACATCGGCGGCACGCGGGGCAGCGCCTTCGATGACGTGCTGACCGGCAATGCGGGCGACAACTGGTTCCGCGGCGAGAAGGGCAACGACGTCATCAATGGCGGCGATGGCGTGGACCTCGCCAGCTGGTTCAGCAGCGAAAATGGCGTGCTGGTGGACCTGATCGCCGGCACGGCGCAGGACGGCTACGGCACGGTGGATACGCTGATCTCCATCGAGCAGGTGGTGGGGTCCAAGGCCAACAACGACACCATCTTCGGCAGCAACATCGACAACCGGCTGTCCGGCTTCGGCGGCAATGACCGGCTGGATGGCCGCGGCGGGATGGACAGCCTGTTCGGCGGCATGGGCGCGGATACGCTGATCGGCGGCACGGGCGCGGACAAGCTGACCGGTGGCGATGGCGCGGACCGGTTCCTGTGGCAGAACAGCGGGCAGGGCGGCGATACGGTGTTCGACTTCGCGGGCGGCGCCGGCGGTGACCGCCTGGTCTTCGAGGCCGCGGGCTTCGGCGGTGGGCTTGCCGTGGGCACGCTGGCCGCGGGGCGCTTCGTGGCGGGGACGAATGCGCAGGCGAATGCCGGCTTCGGGCAGTTCCTCTACAACACCGGGACCGGCGCGCTGAGCTGGGATGCCGATGGGAATGGCGCGGGCAGCGCCGTGCATATCGCCACCTTCGACACCCTGCCGACGCTGACCGCGAGCGACATCCTGATCGGCTAGTCCAGCAGTTCCGGCGGCGCCTCCTGGTCGGTCTCGTAGAGCTCGATCGGGGGGATGGCGCCGGGCTTCCAGTCGGGATCGTCCCAGGCGGCCATCTTGCCGGGGTTGAGCAGGCCCTTGGGGTCCGCCTGCCGCTTGAAGTCGAGCTGCGCCTGGTCGACCAGCTTCATGCCCCCTTCTTCCAGCAGGAAGGTGTGCGGGTTGAAGATGGGGCTGCCGGCTTCCTCGTGGATGCGCATGATCTCCGCCAGGCGCTCCTCCGTCGTGAAGCGGACGATCGGCAGGCCGATGGCGCAGACGGTGCCGGCGAAGCGCACGGCCTCCACATGGAACAGCACCTCGTCGCCGAAGCGCTTCTCGAGCGTTTCGATCAGGGCGAGGTGGTCGGGAGCCGGGAAGAGGGATTGCAGATAGGTGATGGTCTTGTCGGTCTTCAGCACCTGCAGCGTGGTGTGGTTCCAGGAATGCTCGTAGCAGGGCACGGCGGCGTCTTCCGTGCGTTCGCGATGAATCTCCTGCCCGGCGTGATCGGCGATGAGCCCATCCAGCCGTGCGAGGTCGGGTGCTGCAACCATCAGGCACGCGACGGCCATGCCCGCCGGCACCTTCGCGCCCCAATGGCGGAAATGCTTCTGCGGCAGGGGCGCGGGGACGACGCAGGCGAGCTTCTTCGTGATGTCGTCGCGCCGCGCCAGCGCATCGGCGAAGCGGCAGGCGGCGGGGAGCGTCCCGAAGGCCACGACGACGTCGATCCACTCATGCGCGGGGGCGAGGGGCATCTCCAGCGCGGTGATGATGCCGTTGGTGCCATAGGCATGGTTGGCCTGCTGGATCTCCGCGCCGCGGAGTTCCAGCACGCGCGGCTCGGCCTCCATGGTCATGACGCGTAGGCCGAGGATGTTACCCGGTGCGCGCAGCCCGCCCCAGGTGATGCTGCCGACACCGCCGGAGCCGCCCGCGATGAAGCCGCCCAGCGTGGCGGTGCGGAGCGTCGAGGGATGGATGCGGAGCTCCCCGCCCACATCGCGGCGCAGCTGCGCGTCGAGGTCGATGAGGCGGATGCCGGCCTCCGCACGGACCATGCCGGGCTCGGCGTGCAGGATGCGGTTGAGGCGCAGCAGGTCGAGCACGATGCCACCGCGGAGCGGCATGGCCTGGCCGTAATTGCCGGTGCCGCCGCCGCGGGGCGTGACGGGCACGTCATGCGCATAGGCGGCGGCGAGGAGGGCGCGGAGCTCCGCCTCGTCCCGCGGCGCGACCACCGCTTCGCCGGTGACGCGATTCAATTGGCGCTTCAGCACCGGGGAGTACCAGAAGAAGTCGCGCGACTTCTGGCGCACCAGGGCCGGGTCGGTGGTCCAGTCGAGCCCTGGCAGCGCGTTCATCACGGCCGTCACGCCACCGGTCATGCTTCGTCTTCCCTGAGCCAGGCCGCGACATCGAAGGCGGCGAGTTGCGTGAACAGGTCTGCCAGCCGGGTGGCTGCGTGGTCCAGCAGCGCCTGGCCCATCGCGGGCGTGGCGGCTGCGGCGTTGCCCACGGCGCCGGCGGGATGCAGGTCCTGCGCCTGCCAGCCCGGCGGCATGGCGCGTAGCGCGGGCGGCAGGGCCATGAGGCGGCTGGTGAAGTCGCAGGCGCTTTCCATCCGCACGCTGGCGGGGGAGAGGGCGAGCATGAGCGCCGTCTCGTCCCTTCCGGCATGGATGCCGAAGGCGGCCTCCACCGGGTCATGCAGCGCCGCGGGGCGGCCATGGCGCGGCCAGGCGGTATTGAGGACGAGGATGTCGTGTGCCTGCCGGACGCGGAAGGCCGCCGCTTCCAGCACCGGGATGTTGCCGCCATGGCTGTTGATGATGACGAGGCGGTCGAGGCCCGCCCGTGCGACGCTGGCGCCGATATCGCTGACCAGCGCCAGCAGCGTCTCCGCCGAGAGGGTCAGCGATCCGGGATAGCGCAGATGCTCGGCGGCAAGCGCGACCTTGATCGTTGGCAGGACCAGCAGCGGCACCTCGGCCGGCAGGCGGGCCAGCGTCGCCTCCACCACGCCCTCGCCGATCACCGTATCGACGGAAAGCGGCAGATGCGGCCCGTGCTGTTCGGTGCTGGCGACCGGCAGCATCGCGATGGTGTTGCGCGGCAGGTCGCGGAAGGCGGGCCAGGGAAGATCCTGCCAGAGGCGGGAGGCGGTCATGCGTCGGGGTTATCGAAGCGGGGCGAGTGGCGCAAGCGCGTTGGACAAGCCGCGCCGGGCTGTGGGACCGTGCCGTCGCCGCCCCGAATCAGGACGCCCCATGCCGATCACGCCCGCCCCCGTCACCCGCCGCGCGCTGCTGGGCGCCGGCCTCGGCGCCCTTGCGCTGCGCGATGCCGCGGCGCAGGCCGCCTGGCCGAGCCGCCCGATCCGCTTCATCGTCATGACGCCGCCGGGACCGGGCAGCGACCAGATGGCCCGCGCCCTGGCGGGGCACTACCAGACCACGCTCGGCCAGCCCGTGGTGGTGGAGAACCGGCCCGGCGCGGGGGGCGCCATCACGGCGCAGGCGGTCGCGACGGCGACGGATGGGCACACGATCGGCCTCGTCTTCGGCGGGCCGACGACGACGGCGCGGATGCTGAACCCGGGCCTGCCCTATGACCCCGCGACGGCCTTCTCCTCGGTCAGCCTGCTGACGCGGTCTCCCTTCGTGCTGACGGTGCATCCATCCTTCCCGGCGAAGACATGGGCGGAGTTCGTCGCCGTGCTGCGCGCCAATCCGGGCAAGTATCGCTATGCCTCGATCGGGCCCGGGACGACGACGCACCTGGCGATGGAGGAGACGAAGCAGCGGCTCGGCCTGGATATCGAGCACGTGCCCTATCGCGGCTTCGCGCCGGCGACGCTCGACCTGCTGGCGGGGCGCGTGGAGGTGATGTTCCACTCCCCCTTCAGCGCGCTGCAGCACATCCGGGCCGGCGCGCTGACGGCGCTGGTGCAGACCGGCGACCGGCGCGTAGCCCAGATGCCCGACGTGCCGACACTGGCCGAGGCCGGGCTGCCCGACAGCGCCTTCTTCGGCTGGACCGGCATCATCGCGCCGGCGAGTTTCCCGCCCGCGGTCGCGGAACGCCTGGCGGCACTGACGCGGGAGGCGATGGCGAAGGACCCCGCGGCCCGGGGCGGCATGGAGGAGACGGGGGCGGAGATCGTCGGTTCCGCGCCCGCGGAACTGGCGGCGCTGCAGCAGCGGGAGACGACGCGCTGGGGCGCCGTCATCACGCGGCTCGGGCTGACGGTGACGGACTGAGCCTCAGTTCAGGGTGACGTTGCCGGCGCGGACGACGTCCCGCCACTTCGTGACCTCGTCCCGCACCAGCGCGGCGAACTCGCCCGGCGTGGAGGCAGCGACGATGAAGCCCTGGGCGGCGAAGGGGTCGCGGATCTCCGGCTGGGCGAGGGCGGCGGCGACTTCAGCGTGCAGGCGGGCCAGCACGGGGGCGGGCGTGTTGGCGGGGGCGAAGAGGCCCTGCCAGGAGGTCGCCTCGAAGCCCGGCAGCCCGGCCTCCGCCATGGTGGGGACGTTGGGCAGCAGCGGGTGGCGCTCCGGCGAGGTCACGGCGAGCGCGCGCACGGCGCCGGACTGGATGTGGGGCAGCGTGACCAGGACATCGGCAAACGACGAATAGACGAGCCCCGCAATGAGATCCGTCGTCGCCTGGGCGGAGCCGCGATAGGGCACGTGGGTCAGCGGCACGCCGGCGCGCTGGGCGAACATCTCCCCGGTCAGATGCATCGAGGTGCCGTTGCCGGGCGTTGCATAGGTCAGCGGCGCGCTGGCGGATGCGCGGGCGGCGGCGATGTAGCCGGCGACGTCGCGCGCGGGGCTCGATGGGTTCACCACCAGCACCAGCGGCGCCGAGACCAGGCGGGAGACCGGCGCGAAATCGCGCACGGGGTCATAGGGCAGGTTGGGGAAGAGGCTGGCGGCGATGGCGTTGCTGCCGGTGACGCCCATCAGCAGCGTGTGGCCGTCCGGCGCCGATTTCGCGACCATGTCGGCGCCCGTCGTGCCGCCGGCGCCAGGGCGGTTCTCCACCAGCACGGTCTGGCCGAGGCTCGCCGTCATGCGCTCCGCCAGGCGCCGCGCCAGAAGATCCGTGCTGCCACCGGGCGGGAAGGGGACGACGATGCGGATGGGGCGCGTGGGCCAGGCCTGCGCGAGGGCGGGCGCGGCGATCGCGGTCAAGGCAATGCCGCCGAGCAGGCGGCGCGTCAGTGTGGTCATCGTCAGGTCTCCCCGTTGGATGGCGGGCCCCAGCCCCCGCCGCCGGCAGTCTCGATGATCAGCAATTCCCCGGCCAGCCAGGCAAAGCGGGCCTTGGAGGGGAAGGCGCGTTCGGTCCCGTCCACGGCCACCAGCCGAAGCCGCGCCACGCCGCCCGCGCCGCCACCGAGCGCGCCAGGCGCGCCGGCCAGGTGGCGTTCGCCGCGATAGGAGATCTCCGCCGTGCCCGACAGCAACCGATAGGCGCGGCGGACGCCATCGCCGCCCTGCATGGCGCCTGCGCCGCCGGAACCGCGGTGGCGGGCGAAGGCCTCCACGCGGATGGGCGCGATCTCCTCCAGCACCTCGGCGGGCAGGTTGCGGGCGTTGGAGACATCGGCGGAGAGGGCGTGCAGGCCGGGGCGGTCCGGACCACCGCCCTCTCCGCCCGCCAGGATTTCAGTGAACATCCAGCGCCTGCCCTCGTCATCGGTGCCGGCGACGGCGAGCACGACGGCGACGCCGGCATTGGAGGCGCGGGCGCGGCGTGGCGCCAGCCGGGCATGTGCGGCGAAGAGCGCGTTGGTGGCGAGCTTCACCGTCGCGGTGCGCGCATTCACCGCGGCGGGGAAGCGCGGATTGACGACGCTGCCCTCGGGCAGCGACAGGTCCAGAAGGTCGAGCAGCCCGTGATTGGCCGCGGCCCCCGGCGCGATGCGCTGCAGCAGGGCGAAGCAGGCAGCGAGCAGGCCGGAGGGGGCGGCATTCACCGGCCCCGCCGTCTGTGGCGCCGACCCCGCGAAATCCACCGCGAGGCGCGGGCCGGGCAGGCGTTTCAGGGTGGCGCGGATCGGCACGGCATCGGGCGTGATGCCATCGCCTTCCAGCGCAACCTCGGCGCTGGCCTCGGCTTCGGGGATCGCGTCCAGCGCCAGCGCCAGCGCGTCCCGGGCTTCGTCGAGCAGCGACGCCGCGCGGCTTGCGAAGGCCGCCACACCGATGCGCGTGGCCAGGGCGGAGACCTCGCTGGCGGCCTGCGTGACGGCGGCCCACTGCGCGTCGAGGTCGGCGCGCAGCATGGCGGGGGTGCGGGTATTGGCGAGCAGGATGGCGGCGATGCCCGCATCCTCGGCACCGCCGCGGCGCCACTGCACCGGCGGCAGGCGCAGCCCTTCCTGGAAGATGTCGCGGGCATCGGGCGGGATGGAGCCGGGCGCCAGGCCGCCGACATCCTGGTGGTGCAGGATGGTGCCGGCCAGGGCCACGACCTGGCCCTCCGCCAGGATCGGGCGCAGCAGGATGAGGTCCGGCAGATGCGTGCCGCCGGACCAGGGATCGTTGGTCAGGAAGCCGTCGCCCTCCGCCATGCCCGCTGCCGGGAAGGCACGGAGCATGCCGGCGATGGCGGGGATCATCCCGCCGAGCAGCAGGGGCAGGGACCGCGCCTGGGCCAGCACGCGGCCATCGGGCAGGAAGAGGGCGGCCGCGCAATCCATGCCCTCCCGCGCCACGGGCGACTTCGCCTTGGCCAGCAGCATGTCCTGCATGCGGTCGGCAAGGCCTTCGAGGGCGATGCGGAGGATGGCGGTGTCGCTCATGCGGCGCGGTCCAGCAGCAGGGCGCCGTCGCTTCGCAGCGAGGCGCGCCAGCCCGCGGGGATGCGCGCGGTGGCGGTGCCGTCGTCCAGCAGCAGCGGGCCGGCTGCCGTGCCGGTGAAGGGCGTGCCGTTCCGGCAACGCCAGGCGGCGGGGAGGGCGGGCGGCGTATCGAGCATTCCGCTCGCCGCCATCACGCCGGGGCAGGGCGGGATCAGCACGCGCGGGCAGCCGATGAGGGCGGCGATGGCGGCGGCCAGCAGCGGGCCGAAACCGCCGCCGGCGACCAGCAGCGACAGGTCGGGATGGATGTTGCGACGGAGCGCGATGCGGCGGAGCGATTCCGCCAGCATGGCCTCCGCGATGGCGAGCGTGCCGGCATCGCCATTGCCATCACCCGGCAGCCAGCCGGCGGCGCGGGCGGCGGGAGTCAGCGCATCGCCGCCGATCGGCAGGCTCTCCACATCCAGCGCCTTCAGCCGGAAGGCGAGGGGGCCGAGCGTCACGCTGCCCGTCTCCAGCGCGACGCCATCGCGCACCAGGCTGACCTCCGCCGTCGTGCCGCCCATGTCGAGGCCGATGGCGGTGGGCACATCGGATGCCCAACGCGCCACGGCGCGTGCGCCGGCGGCGGGGCCCGACAGCACCAGCGGCAGGGGCGCTGCCAGCGCCTCGTTCGGCGAGGCGGCGCGCCCATCGGCGAGCGCGAAGCGGGGCTCGGGCAGGCCGGCCGCGACCAGCGCCTGTCCGACCGGCGCAAGCGTCCGCGCCACCAACGGCTTCAGCGAGGCATCGAGCATTGTGGCCAGCAAGCGCTCGAACTCCCGCGTCTCCGGATCGACGCGGTGGGACAGCGACAGCGCCGTGCCGCGCGGCAGGGCGGCCGCAACAGCGCGCTCATGCGTGGGGTTGCGATGCGCGAAGAGCAGGCAGGCCGCGACGGGCAGGTCGGGCAGCGCGGGCAGGGCCGTCAGGTCGAGCGGCGCGACCTCCACGCCGCGCGCATCGATGCGGCCGGGCAGGCCGAAGCGGAGCTTGGGCGGGGAGAGCCAGGCGGGCACCGGCGGCGGCGGGTCCAGCGCATCGGGGTCGCGGCGCGACTGGCGGCCGAGATCGGGCAAATCCTCGAAGCCCTGGGTCGTGATCAGCACGACGGGCGAGGCCGTGCCGGTCAGGATCGCATTGGCGGGGAGCGTGGTGGCGATGGTGATGCGGGCCGGCGTGAGGCGCTCCGCCTGGCAGAAATCGATGATGGCGGCGGCAAGGTCCGTGGCCTCCGCGCGCGGGCGCTTGGCGATGCGCGCGGGGCCGCCGCCCTCCGGCGCCGCGATGATGTCGAGGAAGCTGCCGCCCTGGTCCAGCGCCAGGGCGTGGCGCGGCCTCACGCCGCGCGCCGGAAGCGGGTGGGGGAGAAGGGCGCCAGGTCCACCTCCGGATCGCGCCCGGCGACGAGGTTCGCGACCTCCCGCCCCGTCGTCGCCGCGCCGCACATGCCGACATGGCCATGGCCGAAGGCGAACCAGGCATTGTCCACGCGCGGCGCCGGGCCGATCACCGGCATGGAATCCGGCAGGCAGGGGCGGTGGCCCATCCATTCGCTGGTGCGCGAGGTGTCGAGATGCGGGAACATCTCCCGCCCCCGCTCCAGCAATGCAGCGGCTCGGCGCATGTCGGGCGGCGCCTTCAGCCCCGCGAATTCGACGGAGCCCGCAAGCCGAAGCCCCATGCGCATCGGGTTCACCATCATGTTGTGCTCGACCGCCATGACGGTGTGACGGAGTGCGAGGTTGTTGCTCTCCACCGTCACGTGGTAGCCGCGCTGCGTCTCCAGCGGGATGGCGGGGCCAAGCTGCGCGGCGAGCTTCGCCGACCAGGCGCCACCGGCCAGCACCACGCCCTCCGTCTCCCGGCTCGTGCCGTCATCGAGCGTGAGGCCGGTGACGGAGCCGCCCTTGACCGTGAGGCCCGTGACGCGTGCGCGCACCACCTGCGCGCCATCGGCGACGCATTGGTCGAAGATCGCGCGCGTCAGCGCGGCGGGGTCGAGCGTCGATCCGTTCTCCGGCGCCAGGATGCCGAAGCGGAAGCGGCCCTTGAGGTCGGGCTCCAGCGCGACGAGTTCGTCCTCGCCCACGTCGCGCATTTCGACGCCGAGGCTGCGGCGAAGCTTCATGCCCCAGGCCCATTGCCGCGCCGCTTGCTCGCCGGAATAGACATAGAGGCAGCCGCTGCGGCGCATCAGGCCCGTGGCGTTGGCGCGCTGCAGGATCGGCTCATAGCAGTCGAAGATGGGCGCCAGCAGGCCGCGCATGGCGGTGGCGATGCGCGTCACCTCCGCGGGCGTGGAGGCCTGGAGGAAGCGGGCGATCCAGGGCGCGACGATCGGCGCGTACCACCAGCGCACCGTCAGCGGGCCGAGCGGGTCGAGCAGCCAGCGCGGCACCTTCTTCCACATCCCCGGCATGCCGACCGGCAGGCAGGCGGAGGGGGAGAGGGAGCCGGCATTGCCGAAGCTCGTGGCCTCCGCGGGGCCGAGCGGGTCGATGAACGTCACCTCATGCCCATCGCGTTGCAGCCAGGCGGCGCAGCAACTGCCGACGATGCCGTTGCCGATCACCGCGATGCGCATGGGTAGCCCTTCTGTCGTGGGAGCGCGAGCGTAACCGCCGGCTTTGCAGGCGTGAACCCCGCTGCCATGCTGGGCGCAACCGAAGGAGGAAACCCCATGACCAGCCGCCGTGCCCTGCTGGGCGCTGCCGCCGCGCTGCTCGCGGCGAAGCCTGCCCTCGCCGCCTTCCCGGACCGGCCCATCCGCGTGGTCGTGCCCTTCGCGCCCGGCGGCAATGCGGATGTGGTGGCGCGGCTGCTGCAGCCGCGGTTGCAGGAACGGCTCGGCCAGCCGGTGGTGGTGGAGAACCGGCCCGGCGCAGGCGGCAGCCTGGGCGCGCAAACCGTCGCGCGATCGGCGCCGGATGGCTACACGCTGCTGATCGGGTCGAACGGGCCGCTCAGCGTGAACCCCGTGGTGCAGGCGCGGCTGCCCTATGACGCGGCGAAGGATTTCGCGCCGATCGGCATGGCGATGCAGGTGCCGCATTGCCTGGTGGTGCAGGCAAATGCGCCGCAGCGGCGGCTGGCGGAACTGGTTTCGGCATCGCGTGCGCGTGCGGATGGGCTTGGCATCGGCACGGCAGGGGTGGCGAGTGCCACGCATCTGTCGATGGAGGCCTTCGCCGCGGCCAGCGGCGCGCGGCTGCTGCATGTGCCCTATCGCGGTGGTGGCGCCGCGGTGCCGGACTTCATCGCGGGCAACATCCCGTTGCTGTTCACGGAATTCTCGACGGCGCTGCCGCTGCATCGCGCGGGGCAGGGGCGCATCCTGGCCATCGCATCCGCCGCGCGGCTGCCCGCGCTGCCGGAGGTGCCGACGATGATCGAGGAAGGCACGGCGGGCTTCCTGGCGGGGTCCTATGTCGGCCTGCTGGCGCCCGCCGGCATCCCGGCGGAGGCGATGCGGGCGCTGGGCGGCGCCATGGCGGCGATCGTGCGGGAGGAGGATTTCCGGGCCCGCATGGTGGCGATGGGGGGCGAGGTCGCGTCCGATGCGCTGGCGACGCCGGCCGGCTTCGCGGCGCTGATCGCGGAGGACCTGCAACGGTCGCGCGTGGCGGCGGAGAAGGCGGGCATCCGGCCGGAGTAGGGCCGGCTGGACAGGGACGCAGGGCGGCGCGACAAGCGGCACAACATCAAGGAGGACGTCGATGACGAAGCGCATGCTGCTGGCCGCCCTGCTGGGCGGCGCGCTCGCCATGCCTGCCGCGGCGCAGGAAACCTACCCGAACCGCGCCATCCGCTTCATCGTGCCCTTCGCCGCCGGCGGGCCTTCCGACATCGTGGCCCGCATCATGGCGCCGCGCATGGCGGCGACGCTCGGCCAGCCGGTGGTGGTGGAGAACCGCGTCGGCGCAGGCGGCGTCACCGGCGTGGATGTCGCGGCCAAGGCGGCGCCGGATGGCTACACCTTCGCCATCGGCAGCGCCGGCGCGCTGGCGATCTCCCCCAATCTCGGCCGCGGCACGCCCTATGACCCCGTGCGGGACCTGGCGCCGATCACGCTCGGCGTGCTGGTGCCGGAGCCGGTGGTGGTGCCGGCCGTTTCCCCCTTCCGCACCATCCAGGAGCTGGTGGCGGGGGCCAAGGCGCGGCCGGGGGCGCTGAATTTCGGGTCCACCGGCAATGGCAGCATGCCGCATCTGGCGGCGGAACAGCTGCGCGCGGCGGCGGGGATCGAGATCGTCCACATCAGCTACAACAGCGGCGGCCAGCTGGCGACGGCGATCCTGCGGAACGAGGTGCAGCTGGGCTTCGCCGACCTGCCGGTGCTGCTGCCGCAGATCCAGGCGGGGTCGCTGCGCGCGCTGGCCGTGGGCACGCCTCGGCGCCTGTCCTGGCTGCCGGATGTGCCGACGATGACGGAGGTCGGGCTGGCCGCGGTGGACGCCAGCAACTGGCACGGCCTCGTCGCCTCCGTCCGCACGCCCGCCGGCCCGCTGGCGGCGCTGCGCCGTGCCGCGATCGGGGCCCTGCAGGATGCGGAGGTGATCCGCCTGCTGGACGCGCAGGGCGCCATTCCCGGCGGCAACAGCCCGGAGGAGTTCGGCGCCTTCATCCAGCGGGAGAACGCGAAGTGGGGCGAGGTGATCCGCCGGAACAACATCCAGGCGGATTGATCAACCCGGGCGTTTCGCAACCCGCCGTTCCCGGGGTTTCACCCTGGGGGCGGCGGGTTTTCCATGCGCGCAGCAAACTTGCGCATGTGACAGTTTTGTTGCAATGGAATGGCAGGAGCGCGGGGCGACGGGAGGCGGTTGTGCCACGCCCGCGGCATCACACGGGATGAGGGAAAGAAGAACCATGCAACGCCGCCTGCTGATCCCGGCCATCGCCCTGGCCGCGCCGCTCGGCCTGGCCTCGCCCGCCGCGGCGCAGGGGACGCTGAACCTCTACTGCTCCGTCCAGATCGAGTGGTGCCAGGCCATCGCGACCAACTTCAACCGCGACACCGGCATCCGCGTGAACATGACTCAGCGCGGATCGGGCGAGAGCCTGGCCGCCATCCGGGCCGAGGCGCAGAACCCGCGCGGCGATGTGTGGTTCGGCGGCACCGGCGACCCGCATCTGGCGGCGGCGGAGGAGAACCTCACCCAGGCCTATGAAAGCGGCAACAACGCCGCGCTTCATCCCTGGGCGCTGACGCAGTGGAACCAGTCCGGCCGCCGCGCCATCGGCGTCTACGCCGGCGCGGTCGGCTTCGGCTACAACAGTGAACTCCTTGCCCGGAAGAACATCGCGCCGCCGACCTGCTGGGCCGACCTGGCCGATCCGCGCTTCCGCGGCGAGATCCAGGTGGCGAACCCCAATTCCTCCGGCACCGCCTACGTCATCATCGCGACGCTGGTGCAGCTGATGGGCGAGGAGGAAGCCTTCGCCTATATGCGTCGCCTGCACCCGAACGTGAACAGCTACGCCCGCAGCGGCACCGGGCCCATCAAGGCCGTGGCGCGGGGCGAGACGGGCGTGTCGCTCAGCTTCGTGCATGATGCGGTGACGGAGCGGAATGCAGGCTTTCCCGTGGCCTACAACACGCCCTGCGAGGGCACGGGCTACGAGATCGGCTCCATGTCCATCATCCGCGGCGCGCGCAACATCGCGCAGGCGCGGCGCTTCTATGACTGGGCGCTGACGGAGCCCGCGCAGCGCCTGGGCTTCGAGGCCGGCGGCCAGCTGCAGCAGCCTTCCAACCGCAGCGCGCCGCTGCCGCCCAATGCGCCGGACCTCGGGCGCATTCGCCTCATCGAATACGACTTCGCGAAGTATGGCCGTGCCGCGGAGCGCCGGCGCCTGATCGAGCGCTGGGACCGCGAGGTCGGCTCGCTGCCGCGCTGATCGCCCCCGCATCTCCCGAGCCCGACGGAACCTGCCCATGTCCCTTCGCCTGATTGCCGCCACCGGCGCGGTCTTCGCGCTGTCCACGCCCGCCATGGCGCAGGGCAGCCTCAACATGCTCTGCGCGCCCGCCGCCGATTGGTGCGAGGCCATCGCTGCCGGCTTCCAGCGGGAGACGGGCATCCGCGTTGCCATGGCGCGGAAATCGGCGGGCGAGATCCTGGCGCAGATCCGCGCGGAGGCGGCCAATCCGCGCACCGACATCTGGTTCGGCGCCTCGGCGGAGACGCATATCTCGGCGGCGGAGGCGAACCTGCTGCAGCCCTACACATCGCCGAACATGGCGGGGCTGCATCCCTGGGCGCAGCGCGTGCACGCGATGTCCGGGGAGCGCTGCGTCGGCGTGTCGTCGGGCGCGATCGGCCTGGCCTGGAACCGGGAGCTGATGGCGCGGAAGAACCTGCCGCTGCCGGCGAGCTGGGCGGATCTGCTGAACCCCGCCTATCGCGGCGAGATCCAGCTGCCGAACCCCAACTCCTCCGGCACCGCCTACACCATCATCGCGGGGCTGGTGCAGCTCTGGGATGAGGATCGGGCCTTCGACTACCTGAAGCGCCTGCATGCGAATGTGAACGCCTATACCCGCTCCGGCGCCGCGCCGATGCAGGCGGTGTCGCGGGGCGAGACGGCGATGGCGGTGAGCTTCAACATGGAGGTCACCTCCATGCAGCAGGCGGGATTCCCGATCGAGCTGGTCTTCCCGACGGAGGGCACGAGCTACGAGGTGGCCTGCATGTCGATCATCCGCGGCGCCCGCAACCTGGCGCAGGCGCGGCGCTTCTATGACTGGTACCTGACCCCCGCGGCGATGAACATCGCCACCACGGCCAACCAGTTCCACACCCCCGCGCATCGCGACGCGGCGCCGGATGCGCGGATCGCAGACCTGTCGCGCGTCAACCTCATCAACTACGATTTCGCCGCCTATGGCCAGGCCGATACGCGCCGGCGAATCCTCGCGCGATGGGACCGCGAGATCGGGTCCCTGCCGCGATGAGGGCCGCACTCGGCTGCACCGCGATCCTCCTGCTCCCTGCGCTGCCGGCCTCCGCGCAGGGATCGCTGAACCTCTACTGCTCCGCCACCATCGAATGGTGCACGCCGATCGCGCGAGGGTTCGAGCGCGAGAGCGGCATCCGCGTGGTGCTCAGCCAGAAATCCACCGGCGAGATGCTGGCGCAGCTGCGCGCGGAAGCGCGCAACCCGCGGGGCGACGTCTGGTGGGGCGGCACGGGCGATCCGCATGTGGCGGCGGGGGAGGAAGGCCTCACCGTCGCCCATGAAAGCCCGCGCATCGCGGAGCTGCATGACTGGGCGCAGGCGCAGTGGCGGCAGACGGAGGGCCGCACCGTCGGCGTCTATGCCAGCGTGCTCGGCTTCGGCTTCAACACGGAGTTGGTGGCGCGCCGCAACCTGCCCGCGCCGCGCTGCTGGGCCGATCTGCTGAACCCCGCCTATCGCGGGGAGATCCAGATGGCCAATCCCAACTCCTCGGGCACCGCGTATATCGTCATCGCGACGCTGGTGCAGATGATGGGGGAGGAGCCGGCCTTCGACTACCTGAAGCGCCTGCATGGCAGCATCAACGCCTATCCCCGCAGCGGCACGGCGCCGATCACGGCGGTGGCGCGGGGGGAGACGGCGCTGTCCATCTCCTTCGTCCACAACGCGGCGGAGGAAGCGGCGGCGGGGTTCCCCGTGGGCCATGCCGTGCCGTGCGAGGGCACGGGCTACGAGATCGGGTCCATGTCCATCATCCGCGGCGCCCGCAACATGGCGAATGCGCAGCGCTTCTACCACTGGGCGCTGAGTGCGGAGGCGCAGATCGCGGCGAGCGCGGAAGCGCGCAAGCTGCAGACCATGGCCAACCGCAACGTGCCGCTGACCGATGGCGCGCCCAACATGGCGACGGCGCGGATCATCGACTACGACAATGCCCGCTTCGGCGCGGGTGCCGAGCGCCGCCGCCTGCTGGCGCGCTGGGACCGTGAAGTGGGCGCGCTGCCGCGATGAGGTTTGCCGGATCCTCCCTGTTCTTCTGGCTGATCGCCGCCATCGGCACCGCGCTGGTGCCCTGGCACATGCAGCAGGATGGGCTCACCGTGCCCGGGCTGATGGCGCTGGGGCAGGAGGATCCGGAAGCATCTTCCGCGCTGTGGCAGGCGATCGCGCATGGGCGCTGGTGGTTCTGGCCGGTGGTGGCGCTGGTGGCGCTGGCGCTGCCGGGCGCGCTTCCCGCCGGCAGCGCGCGGGCGCGCTCCACCTTCCTGCTCTGGGGCGGCGGGCTCGGGCTGGCGGCCATCGTGGCGCAGGGCCTCGCCATCGGGGTGCAGGGCTGGTCCTTCCCCTGGCTGGAGGCAAATTTCGGCGAGTTGAACGATCGCCAGTTCGGCTTCGGCCTCGGCGCCTGCATGGCCTTCCTCGGCTGCCTGGTGATGCTGACGGATGGCCTGGCGCTGCGCGGGCTGTTCAAGGGGGATCGCTTCGTCTCGGGCGCGGTCGGGCTGCTCGTCGCCTCCATCATCGTCTTCACCGCCTGGCCGGTGCTCACGATGATGAGCCAGATGTTCGCGCCGCGCGGCGACATGTCCATCGCGGCCTCCATGGCCGACCGGCTGGTGGACAACAAGATCTGGGGCCTCGGCTGCGTGACGGGCCGCGTCAATTGCGGCGTGTTCTGGAACACGCTGGTGCTGGCGACGAGCACGGCGACGGCGGCGACGATGCTCGGCCTCTGCTTCGCGCTGATCGTCACCCGCACGGCGTTTCCGGCCAAGCGGGCGATGCGGCTGCTGACGGTGCTGCCCATCATCACGCCGCCCTTCGTCATCGGCCTTGGCCTGATCCTGATCTTCGGGCGGTCGGGTGTCGTGAACCAGATCGTCGCCTCCGTCTTCGGCGTCGAGCTCGGGCGCTGGATCTACGGCTTCAACGGCGTCTTTCTCGCCCAGGTCTTCTCCTTCACCCCCACCGCCTTCCTGGTGCTGATCGGCGTGGTGGAGGGCATTTCACCGACCATGGAGGAAGCGTCCCAGACGCTGCGCGCGTCCAAGATGCGCACCTTCCGTGCCGTGACGCTGCCGCTGATGGTGCCGGGGCTGGCCAATGCCTGGCTGGTGGTCTTCGTGGAAAGCCTGGCCGATTTCGGCAACCCGATCGTGCTCGGCGGATCCTTCGGCGTGCTGTCCACCGAGATCTTCTTCGCCGTCGTCGGCGCGCAGCAGGATTTCGGCCGCGCGGCGGTGCTGGCGGCGATCATGCTGGTGGTGGGCCTGGCAGCCTTCATGCTGCAGCGGGCCGTGGTGGGGCGGCGGTCCTATGTCTCCGTCACCGGCAAGGGCGATGGCGGGCTGCAGCAGGTGCTGCCGCGGCCCGTGAAGATCGTGGCCTTCGCCATCGCGATCCCCTGGGCGGTGCTGACCATCACGGTCTACACCATGGCCATGGCCGGGGCGTTCGTGCGCGTCTGGGGGCGCGACTGGACCTTCACGCTCAGCCATTTCCAGCGCGCCTTCGCCATCGAATGGGCGGCCGATGGGCGCATGCTGTTCAGCGGCGGCGCCTGGCATTCGCTGGTGACGACGATCCAGCTGGCGGCCGTCGCGGCACCCATCACGGCGGGCATCGGCTTGCTCGCCGCCTGGGTGCTGACGCGGCAGCGCTTCGCGGGTCGCACGGCGCTGGAATTCGCGCTCATGCTGACCTTCGCGGTGCCGGGCACCGTGATCGGCGTCGCCTATATCCTGACCTACAACATCCCGCCGCTCGAGATCACCGGCACGGCCTTCATCCTCGTCGCCTGCTTCGTCTTCCGTAACCTGCCGGTCGGCGTGCGATCCGGCGTCGCGGCGATGAGCCAGCTTGACAAGTCGCTGGATGAGGCCGCGATCACGCTCCGCGCCTCCACCTTCCGGGCGCTGACGACGGTGGTGCTGCCGCTGCTGAAGCCCGCCATCGTCACCGCGCTGGTCTATTCCTTCGTCCGTGCGATGACGACGGTGTCCGCCGTAATCTTCCTGGTCTCCGCGGAATACGAGATGGCGACGGTCTTCATCATCAACCGCGTCATCAATGGCGATTACGGCCTCGCCATCGCCTATTGCGCCGTGCTGATCGTGCTGATGATGACGGCGATCGGCCTCATCAACCTCGTCGTCGGCCGTCGTCGCCTCGGCCGACGGAGCGCCCAGCCTGCCGGAGCCGCCGCATGACCCTGCCCCTGAAGCTCAGCGGCGCGGAGGTGCGCCTCGCCGGCATCGGCAAGCGCTACGGGCAGGTGACGGCGGTGAAGCCGCTCGACCTGGTGATCGAGGGCGGCACGCTGGTCACGCTGCTCGGCCCCTCCGGCTGCGGCAAGACGACGCTGCTGCGCATGATCGCGGGGCTGGAGCAGGCGACGGAGGGGCGGCTGTTCATCGGCGGCAAGGACGTCACGCTGCTGCCTGCGGGCGAGCGCAACGTCTCCATGGTGTTCCAGTCCTACGCGCTTTTCCCGCACATGTCGGTGCTGGACAATGTCGCCTATGGCCTCGTCTCCTCCGGCATCCGCAAGCGCGATGCGCATGCGAAGGCCGAGGCGGCGCTGGAAACGGTGGGCCTGAAGGGCTTCGGCGGGCGCCTGCCGTCGGAGATGTCGGGCGGGCAGCAGCAGCGCGTCGCGGTGGCGCGGGCGCTGGTTCTGGAGCCGGAGGTGCTGCTGTTCGACGAGCCGCTGTCGAACCTCGATGCGCGGCTGCGGCGGAGCATGCGGGAGGAGATCCGGGCGCTGCAGCAGCGGCTCGGCCTGACCGTCGTCTATGTGACACATGACCAGGCGGAGGCGCTGGCCGTCTCCGACAAGATCGTCGTCATGCGCAATGCGGAGATCGCGCAGGCCGGCACGCCGGAGGAACTCTACACCCAGCCGGGCAACGTCTTCGTCGCCACCTTCATGGGGGAGGCGAACCATGTGCGCGGCGTGGTGGAGAGCATCGACGGCGCGCTGGCGACGGTGAAGCTGGATGAGGCGGTGCTGACCCTGCCGCATCGCGGGACGACGCCCGGGCCGGTCGATATCGTCATCCGGCCGGAGGCGATCCGCATCAGCAATTCGCCCGTAGGCCTGCCGGCCAAGGTGGCGCGTGCGACCTATATGGGGTCGCACACCGAATATCACTTCGCGACGGCGGCGGGCGAGTTGTTCGCGGTCGGCGCGGACCGGCTGAAGCGGCGCGCGCCCGGCGAAGCCGTCATGCTGGCGCTGGACCCGGAGGGGGTCGTTCTGGTCAAGCCGTAGCGGGCAGGCGCAGCGACGCGTCCAGCAGCGCCCGCGTGTAGTCATGCGCGGGCGCATCCAGCACCTGGTCGCGCGGGCCTTCCTCCACGATGCGGCCGGACTGCATCACCACGACGCGGTCGGCGATCTCCTCCACCACGCCAAGATCATGCGTGACGAAGAGGCAGGCGAAGCCGCGCTTGCGCTGCTGGTCGCGCAGCAGCGCGATCACCTGCTTGCGCACCGTCGCATCCAGCGCGCTGACGGCTTCGTCGGCCACGACGAAGGCGGGGTTGCGGACCAGCGCGCGCGCGATGGCGACGCGCTGGCGCTGGCCGCCGGACAGCGCGTGGGGATAGCGGTCGCCGAGGCCGCCGAGGCCGACCTCCGCCAGCATCGCCTCGGCCCGGCGCTGGCGTTCGGGGATGGGCATGCCGGCGGGCAGACGCAGCGGTTCGGCCACGATGTCGCGCACGCGCATGCGCGGGTCGAGCGACGAATAGGGATCCTGGAAGACGATCTGGCAGGCGAGGCGGAAATCGAGCAGCGCCGGGCCGGTGCTGGCCGTCACGTCCTGACCTCGGAAAAGCAGCGAGCCGCCGCTGGCGGGCAGCAGGCGCAGCATGGCGCGGCCAAGCGTCGTCTTGCCGGAACCGGAGCCGCCGACCAGGGCCACGACCTCCCCGGGATGGATGCTCAGCGAAACCCCTTGCACCGCCTGCATCGGCGCGGCGCGGCGGAACCATCCGCCGCGGCCGGGATAGGCCACCGACAGGTCGCGCGCCTCGATCAGTGGCGCGGCTTGCGGCAGGGCACGCGAAGGACCACGGCGGGGCAGGGCGGCCACCAGCGCCTGCGTGTAGGGCTGCCGCGGGGCGGCCAGCAGAGGCGCGGCCGCGCCTTCCTCCACCGCCTGGCCGGCCTGCATCACCAGCGCGCGGTCGGCATGGCGCGCGACCAGGCCGAGATCATGCGTGATCAGCAGGATCGCGCTGCCCTGTTCCCGCGCCAATTCCTTCATCAGCGACAGCACCTCCGCCTGGGTCAGCGTGTCGAGCGCCGTCGTCGGCTCGTCCGCGATCAGCAGGCGCGGGCGCAGCAGCATGACGGAGGCCAGCATGATGCGTTGGCGCATGCCGCCGGAGAATTCATGCGGGAAGGCCTGCAGACGCCGTTCCGGATCGGTGATGCCGACGCGCTCCAGCATGGCGATGCAGGCCTGGCGCCGCGACCTGGCATCCAGCGTCCGGTGCAGCGCGAGGCCTTCTTCCATCTGCGCGCCGATGCGCTGGGCGGGGTTCAGCGAGGTCATGGGTTCCTGGAACACCATGCCCATGCCGGGGCCGCGCAGCGCGCGCAGCCTTGCCGGTGACAGTGCGGAGAGGCCCTGGCCGGCGAAGGCGATGCGGCCGCCAGACTGGCGGAGCCCCGGCGGCAGCAGGCCGATGACGGCGCGGGCCGTGGCACTCTTGCCCGATCCGCTTTCGCCGACCAGGGCCAGCGTCTCGCCCTCCGCCACCGTGAAAGAAAGGTCACGCACGACCTCCCGCATGCCGGCGGCAATGCGAAGAGCCGCGACCTCCAGCACGCTCATGCGCCGTCCCTCGGATCGAGCAGGTCGCGCAGCGCATCGCCCAGCAGGTTGGCGCCGAGCAGGCAGATGGCGATCAGCGCGCCGGGGGCGATGGAGAGCAGCGGCGCCTCCTGCATGAAGGGGCGGGCGGAGGCCAGCATGTTGCCCCAGGTGGCGGCGGGCGGTGGCACGCCGAGGCCGAGGAAGGAGAGCGCGCTTTCCGACAGGATCACCCAGCCGAAGAGCGAGGTCGCGAGCACCGTGACGGGCGCTGCCGTGTGCGGCAGCACGTGGCGGAGCAGCGTATAGGCCTCCGAATTGCCCAGCGCGCGCGATGCCTCGACGAACTCACGCTCCCGGATCGACAGCACGCTGCCGCGCACCACGCGCGCGACCGTCGGCGCATAGGCGAGCCCCAGGGCCAGGACGATGCCGGACCGCGACGGGCCGATGACGGCCAGCAGGCCGAGCGCCAGCAGGATGCCGGGGAAGGCCAGCAGCGTGTCGTTCACCGCGCCGAGCACGCGATCGACCCAGCCGCGGAGGAACCCACTGGCGAGACCGATCGCAATGCCGATCGCCAGCGCCACCAGCACCGTCGCCGCCGCGACGCCGAGGCTGGTGACGGCGCCCGCCATCAGCCGCGATGCGACGTCGCGCCCGAACTCGTCGGTGCCGAGCCAGTAGTCGGCCGAGGGCGGGCGCAGGCGGCGGCGCAGATTCGTGCGCGTGGGGTCATAGGGCGTCCAGGCCAGGGCGAGGACAGCCAGGGCCAGCACGGCGCCCATCAGCGTGCCGCCGATCACCAGGTTCAGCCGCAGCCGCATCATTCGGCCGCCACGCGCGGATCGAAGACGGGGTAGAGCAGGTCCACGGCCAGGTTCACGCTGACATAGACCAGCGCGATGAAGAGCATGACGCCCTGGATGACGGGATAGTCGCGCGCGAAGATGGCATCGACCAGCAGCCGGCCGAGGCCGGGCAGGGTGAAGACCGTCTCGATCACCGCGATGCCGCCGAGCAGATTGCCGAGCACCAGCCCCACCAGCGTCAGCGTCGGCGCGAAGGCATTGGGGAAGGCGTGGCGCAGCAGGACGCGGGATTCGGGCACGCCCTTGGCGCGGGCATGCGCGATGTAGTCGAGGCGCAGCACCTCGATCGTGGAGGCGCGGGCCATGCGGATCAGCACGCCGATCTCGACCAGCGCAAGGGTCGCGATGGGCAGGAGGATGTAGTGCAGCGCCGCCCAGGGGTTCTCCGCGAAGGTGACGTAGCCGACGACCGGCACCCAGCCGAGCTTCAGCCCGAAGACCAGCAGCAGGATCAGCCCGAGCCAGAAGGAGGGGATGGAGAGCAGCAGCGTCGCCAGCGACACCGCGGCGATGTCGCCCCAGCTGCCCTGCTTCCAGGCGGCGAGCATGCCCGCCGGCACGGCCAGCAGCACGGCGATGGCGACGGCGGCGAGCACGATGGCGGCGGTGACGCCGAAGCGGTCCAGGATCAGCGGGCCCACGGCCTCCCCGCTCGTGATGGAAAAGCCGAGGTCGCCGCCCAGCAGCTGCGACAGCCAGAGCGCGAACTGCACGGGAAGCGTGCGGTCCAGGCCCATGCTGGCGCGAAGGTCCGCGATGGCCTCCGGCGTCGCCGCATCGCCCAGCACCAGCAGCGCGGGGTCGCCGGGGATGAGGCGCATCAGGAAGAAGACGCTGGCGGCGACCAGCAGCAGGGTCGGGATCGCCGCCAGCAGGCGCTTCAGGACGTAGAGCGCCACCTCAGCGAACGATCCGCACGCCCCAGGCGCGTGGCGCGTCCACGGCCCAGGAGCGGTAGCCCTGGACATGGCGCGGCGTCACGCCATGGGTCGTGGAGGAATAGAGCGCGATGATCGGCACCTCCTCCATCAGCCGCGCCTGCATCGCCTCGAACAGCGAGCGGCGGCGGGCAGGGTCGCCCTCCGCCATGGTCTGGTCGAGCATCGCCTGCACGGCGGGATTGTCCCAGGCCTTGCGGGGCTGCGTCGCCTTGGGGCCGGTGAACATCTCGAAGGACAGGGACGGATCGAGGCGGGCGGAGAAGCCGAAGGCCATCATCTGGTAGTCGCCGCGGCTGTAGCGATCCAGCTGCGTCGCCCATTCCAGCACTTCCAGCTCGCTCTCGATGCCCGCTTCCTTCAGCATGTCCTGCACCACGACGGCGATCTCGTAGAAGGCCTCGTAGCGGCGGGTGGTGATGATGCGGAGCTTCTGGCCGCGATAGCCCGCTTCCTGCGCAAGCCGCCGCGCCTGCGCCAGGTCCCGCGGCGGCACCTCCAGCATCGCCGGCGTGTTGAAGGCGGAGCCCGGCGGGATGGGGGATCGGCTGGGGCGCGATCCGCCCTCGCTGACCGCGCGCACGAGTTCGGGCACGTCGAGCGCCAGGGCGATGGCGCGGCGCATGCGGACATCCTGCAGCAGCGGATCGCGCGTCTGCATCAGCACCGTCTGCAGATCCATCGACGGCGCGGAGTGCACGCTGAAGCCGGGACGGGCGCGGAGGTCCGGCAGGTCCCGCGACCGTGCATCGGGCAGGATGTCGATATTGCCGGCGATCAGCGCGGCGCGCGAAGCGGCCTCGTCCGGGATGATGGTGAAGCGCACGCGTTCCACCAGCGGCGTCTTGTTGCCGGCAAGGCCCGTGGGCTCCCCGGGCAGGGCCGCGTAGTCGGCGAAGCGCGTCAGCTCCACGAACTGCCCGCGGCGCCATTCGCCGAGGCGGAAGGGGCCGGTGCCGATGGGCGCGCGCCAGCTGCCATCCGCGTTCAGGCTGTCCCGGTGCCAGATGCCGGCCTGGCCGCAATCCGGCCTTGCGAGAATGGTCAGGAACAGCGCGGAGGGTTTCTCGAGGCGCATGACGACGGTGCGGTCATCCGGCGTCTCCACCGCCGTCAGGCGCGTGGCGGCGGAATCGAGGTCGGCACGGCAGCGCCAATTCGTCTCCCGCCGCATGTAGCGCTGCATGGCAAAGGCGACGTCGGCCGAGGTCAGCGCCTGGCCGTTGTGGAAGCGCACGCCGGCGCGCAGCGGGAAGGTGTAGGTCAGGCCATCGGGGGAGACGTCGACACGCTCCGCCAGCATCTGCGCCACCGTCGCATCGTCGCGCAGCGCGACCAGGCCCTCCACGATGTGCCAGGCGATTCCATCCGTATTGGCATCGCGGTTCACGCCGGGGTCGGTGGAGCGGATGTCGGCGTTCATCCGGATGCGCAGCAGGTCCTGCGCCGCCGCCGGGGCGGCCAGGGCACAGGCTGTGGCCAAGGCCGCGAGGGCAGTGCGAAACTTCATCGATCAACCCTTTTCCCGCCGGTTTCGGTTCTTCATTTGCACGAAATACCAAAACGGCGTTAGGTTCAAGCGTGACGATGACAGCCCCGATCTCCCCCCTCCATCACGACCTCGCCCGTGCCGCCCGGCAGATCTGGCTGACGGAGGGGACGCCGCCCGGCAGCCCGGTGGTGGAGGCCGTGCTGGCGGGGCGGCTCGCTGTTTCCCGCACGCCGGTGCGCGCCGCGCTGCGGCTGCTGGAGGAGGCGGGGATCACGCAGCGGCGTGGCCGGCTGATGGTGGTGGCCGATCCCGCCCGCGAATTGCCGGCGGTGGAGGCGCGCGATCCCGTCGATGCGCTGGTCGGCGCCATCGCCCGGGCGCGGGAGGAGCGCCGCCTGGCCGATATCGTCCGGGAATCCGATCTGATGCGGGAGTTCGGCCAGCCGCGAGGCCTCGTCTCCCGCGCCCTGGCGAAGCTCGCGACGCTCGGCGTGGTGGCGCGCAACCCGGCACAGGGGTGGCACTTCGCGGCGACGCTGGCAGGGGAGGAGGAGCGCATGCAGGCCATGCGCTTCCGCCTGGTGCTGGAACCCGCGGCGCTGCGCCAGCCCGGCTACGCGCTGGACCCGGCCTTCGCCCGGGCGATGCGGGAGGCGCATGAGGCAGTGCTGGCGAGGCCCTGGCGCGATGTGGAGGCGGTACGGCTGTTCGAGATGAATGCGGCCTTCCACCTCGGCCTGGCGCAGGGCAGCGGCAACCGCTTCTTCATCGATGCGGTGGAGGCGCAGAACCGGCTGCGCGCGCTGGTCAATGCGGATTGGCGCTTCGGCGACAACCGCGCGCATGACAGCTGCCGCGAGCACCTGGCGGTGCTGAATGCGCTGGAAGCCGGCGACAACGAGCGCGCCGCGATGCTGCTGGAAGACCATCTGCGCTGCGCGGGCCCATGAGGCAGCGCTCCCTCTGGCAGGACACCGCGACGCCACCCGTGCCCCTGCTGCCGCTGGAGGGCGTGGCGGAGACCGAGGTCGCGATCGTCGGCGCGGGCTATACGGGGCTGTCCACGGCGCTGGCGCTGGCGGAACGCGGCGTGGCGGTGACGGTGCTGGAGGCGGAGGCACCGGGCGCGGGTGCCTCCGGCGCCAATGGCGGGCAGGTCATACCGGGGCTCAAGCATTTCGTGCAGGACCTCGTGAAGGATTTCGGCGATGCGCTCGGACGGCGGCTGCACCAGGCGGGTGCCGTGGATACGGATGCGCTCTTCGCGCTGATCGCGCGGCTCGGCATCGACTGCGAGGCGACGCGCGCTGGCTGGCTGCAGGTGGCGGACAACCCGGTGGCGCTGGAGGAATGCCGGCAGCGGGCCCGCGCCTGGGCTGAATGGGGCGCGCCGGTGCGGATGCTGGGGACGGAGGAGGTGCGCGCCATCACGGGGGCGGTCGGTTACCTCGGCGGCTGGATCGATGAGCGTGGCGGCAGCGTGCAGCCGCTCTCGCTGGCGCGCGGGCTGGCGCGGGCGGCGATGGCGGCGGGCGCGCGGGTGCATGCGCCATCGCGAGTCACCGCGATCCGCCCGGAAGGCGCGGGCTGGCGGCTGGAGACGGCGGCGGGCGCGCTTCGGGCACGGCGCGTGGTGCTGGCGACGAATGCGGCGCCGGGGCGGCTCTGGCCGGGGCTCGCGCATACCATCATGGCGGTCTGGTCCTTCCAGACCGCGACGCGGCCTGGCGCCGGCGTGCTGCCGGGCGGGCAGGTGGTGTCCGATACGCGACGCGTGCTGCGCTACTGGCGGCGCGATGCGGCGGGGCGGCTGGTGGTCGGCGGCAAGGGCACGCTGCGCGCGCCGCGCGGTCCGCGATCCTTCAGCGTGCCGGAACGCATGCGGGCCAGGCTCTATCCCGCGCTGCCGGATGTGGCGCCCGACTACTACTGGGGCGGGCGCGTCGGCATCACGCCGGACCGGCTGCCGCGGCTGTTCCACCTGGCGGAGGGCGTCTTCGCCGTGATGCAGGACAACGGCAAGGGCGTGGCCTGGTGCACCGCATCGGGGCCTGCGCTGGCCGACCTGCTGACGGGCGCGCCGCCGGAGGACCTGGCGCTGCCGCCCGTCACGCCCCTTCGCCCCATTCCGCTGCACCCCTTCCGCAGCGTCTATGCCGCCGCCGGATCACTGTATTTCCGGGCGCGGGATGCGCTGGATCGCGCGAGGACCGCATGAACCACCTGCCGAACACGCCCGTGCTGGAAGACGGCGTCTGGCTGCCCTTCACCGCCATGCGCGGCTTCACCGAAGCGCCGATGATCTTCGATCGGGCCGAGGGCATGCACTACGTCACCCCCGAGGGCCATCGGGTGCTGGACATGATGGCGGGGCTCTGGTGCGTGAATGCGGGGCACGCCCATCCGCGCATCACGGCGGCGATCAGGGAGGCCGCGGGGAAGCTCGACTTCGTGAGTTCCTTCCGCATGTCGCATCCCGGCGCCTTCGCCTTTGCCCGACGCCTGCTGGATGCCGTGCCGGGGATGGCGCGCGCCTTCTTCAGCAATTCGGGGTCGGAGGCGGTGGACACCGCGCTGAAGATCGCCCGCGGCTACCACCGCGCCCGCGGCGATGCGGCTCGGACCAAGTTCATCGGGCGGGCGAAGAGCTATCACGGGGTCGGCTTCGGTGGCCTCAGCGTCGGCGGCATCGCGCGGCACAAGCGGGATTTCGGGCCGCTGCTGGCGGATGTCTTCCACATGCCGCTGCCGCATGACCCGGCGCAGCGTTTTCTCCGTGACCGCCCGCCGGCGGGCGACCATTGGCTGGCGGGGCTGGACGACATTCTCGCGGTGCAGGATCCCTCCACCGTCGCGGCCATCATCGTGGAGCCGGTGACGGGGTCGGGCGGCGTCTACCCGCCGCCGATCGGCTACCTGGAGGCGCTGCGCGCGCGCTGCGACAGGCACGGCATCCTGCTGATCTTCGACGAGGTCATCACGGGCTTCGGGCGGCTCGGCGCCTGCACGGCGGCGGAGGCGCTGGGTGTCTGGCCGGATATCATGACCCTGGCGAAGGGGCTGACCAACGGCGCGGTGCCGATGGGTGCCACGCTGGTGGATGGCCGCGTCTTCGACGCCTACATGCAGGGCCCGGCCGGCGCGCCGGAACTCATGCATGGCTACACCTACTCCGCCCATCCGCTGGCCTGCGCGGCGGGGATGGCGGCGCTGGATGCCTATCAGCAGGAGGGGATGTTCGAGGCCTCGGCCCGCATCGCGCAGCCCTTCGCGGCGGCGCTGCTGGCGTTGCAGGGCGCGCCGCATGTCATCGATGTCCGCCATTGCGGGCTGCTGGCGGCGGTGGAGCTGGAGCCCCGCGAGGGCGCCCCCGGGGCGCGCGGTGCGGCGGTGGCGGATGCCTGCTTCACCGATGGCGTGCTGGTGCGCGCGGCCGGCGACACGATGGTGCTCTCGCCCCCGCTGGTGGTGACGGAGGCTCAGGTGGCGCAGACCGTGGAGGCGATGGCGCGGGCGCTGGCGACCATCGGCTGACCCTCAACGGGCAGGTGCGGGAGTTCCCCCACCCCAACCCTCCCCCGCAAGCGCGCTAGTAGATTCACACATCTGCATAGGTCTGGAGGGTTTTGAGAGCGGTTTTGCCGGCCT
>NZ_JAAIKB010000025.1 GCF_011040385.1 Falsiroseomonas algicola
TGCCGCTCCATCGCCTCTAACAGCAGCGAATCAGCACAAACAACCTTGCGCAAGCCGAGTTGTGTGAATGCCGTAGCCCCGGCAGGGGAGAGGGCGCCCGCCTCAGCGCAGCGGCAGCGCGTAGACCAGCCCGCCATTGGTCCAGAGGTTGTTCGGCCCGCGCGGCAGGTTCACCGGCGTCTGCGGCCCGAAATGCCGGTCATACAGCTCCCCGTAATTCCCGATCGCGCGCACGACGTTGTAGGCCCAGGCGGGATCGATCTTCAGGGACTGGCCGAGCTCCGGCGTCACGCCCAGCAGGCGGCGCGTATTCGGGTTCACGCTGGTGCGGCGCTGCTCCTCGGCATTGGCGCGCGTGACGCCCTGCTCCTCCGCCTCGATCACGGCGTAGGTGTACCAGCGCACCAGGTCGAACCACTCCTCGTCGCCGCGGCGGAGATAGGCGCCATAGGGTTCCTTGCTGAAGCGCTCCGGCAGGATGGTCCAGTCCGCCGGCCGCGGCATGGAGGACCGCACGCCCGCGAGCTGCGACGCATCCGTGCCGAAGGCATCGCAGCGCCCCGCCTGCAGCGCCTCAGAGGCCTGGTCGGTACGTTCGAACACCACGGGGCGGAAGGGCACGTTGATGCTGCGGAAATAATCCGCCGTCACCTGTTCGTTCGTCGTGCCCTGGATCAGGCAGATCGTCGCGCCGTTCAGCTCCGCGACGCGGGAGACGCCGAGCGTGTTGCGCACCATGAAGCCGTGTCCGTCGTAGAAGTAGGTGACCGCATGGCGCAGGCCGAGCGTGGTGTCGCGCAGCATGGTCTGCGTGGAGGTGCGGAACAGCACATCGACCTCGCCCGAGCCCAGCGCCGTGAAGCGGGTGGAGGAGGAGAGCGTGACGAAGCGCACCTTGCTGGCATCGTTGAAGATGGCGACGGCGAGGCCGCGGCAGAGATCCACATCCATGCCCTGCCACACGCCCCGGCTATCCGGCAACGCGAAGCCGGCCACGCCGTTATGGATGCCGCAGACGAGTTGCCCGCGTGCCCGCACGGCATCGAGCGTCGGCCCCGCCTGGGCAGGAGCGGCAAAGGCGGCGCATGCGGCAACAGCCGCGGCCGCGAGGCCCCGGAACCATGACATGATTGATGCTCCCTGTTTGCAGTGCAGGGATCGTCTCGCCACCGGATAAAGGCGTCAATCACCTATCGCGACGGCGCGCGTCCCGCGAAGGCGTCGCCGAGCAGCGCGCGGATGGCGCCTTCCGTCAGCGGCCGCGGATTCGGGTAGGGGCTCGCCACCGCGATCGCTGCCGCGCGGTCCAGGTCTTCCTCGCGCAGCCCCAGCGCCGCCAGGCTCATCGGCGCGCCGATCCGCGCGGCCAGGTCCCAGAGCCCCTGCGCCGCATCCGCCGCGCCGATCGCCCGCGCGACGCGCGCCATCGCCTCCGGCGCCGCGGGCGCGTTGAAGCCCGTGGCATGCGGCAGCATCACGGCATGCGTCTCCGCATGCGGCAGGCCGAAGCTGCCGCCCAGCACATGGCAGATCTTGTGGTGCAGCGCGACGCTGACGGCACCGAGGCACACCCCCGCCAGGAAGGCGCCCTGCAGCGCATCGGACCGTGCCGTCGCATCCCCCGCCACGCAGCGCGGCAGGGCACCCGCCAGCAGCCGCAGCGATTCCTCGGCCATGAGGGAGGTCACGGGGTTGGCGTCCACGGCGTAGAGCGCCTCCACCGCATGCGCCATCGCGTTCAGCCCCGATGTCGCGGTCAGCGCCGGCGGCATGGAGAGCGTGAGATCGACGTCATAGACGACGACTTCCGGCAGCACCGCGGAATCGCGGATGGTGCGCTTCAGCGCGCCCTCCGTCTGGCCCAGCAGCATCGTCATCTCCGACCCCGCATAGGTCGTCGGGACCGCGACCTGCGGCAGCCCCGTGCGCAGCGCGAGCGCCTTGCCGAGGCCGATCGCGGATCCGCCGCCCATCGCCACCAGGCAATCGCCCTCCATCGCGCGGAGTTCGCCAAGCGCGGCTTCCGTGACCTCCACCGGCGTGTGCATCGCCGCGCGCGCGATGACGCCCGCGCCGCGGTCGCCGAGGGTCGCCAGGATGCGCGCGCCACGATCCGCCTGGGTCGGCGTCACCAGCACGACGGCACGCCGCGCGCCGAGCCGCGCCACCTCCTCCGCCAGCGATCCCAGCGACCCGGCGCCGAAGACGACGCGCCCCGGCGCGGCGTTCCACACGAAATGCTGCATCTCAGCCCGCCTTTTCCTTCGCGGTATCGACGATGCGCCCATCCTCCATCGCGACGATCCGGTCGGCGATGTCGAGGATGCGCGGGTCATGCGTCACCAGCAGGATCGGCACGCCGCGCGACTTGGCCAGGTTGCGCAGCAGCTTCACCACTTCCTGCCCGCTCGCCTTGTCCAACGCCGCGGTCGGCTCATCCGCCAGCACCAGGCCGGGATCGGCGGCGAGCGCGCGCGCCACGGAGACGCGCTGCCGCTGCCCGCCAGAGAGCTGCGCGGGCAGCTTGTCCACATGATCGGCCAGCCCCACGGACCCCAGCAATTCCGCCGCCCGCCTGAGCCGCGCGGATTCCGACTGCGTCCCATCCTGTTCCAGCGCCATGGCCACGTTCTGCCGCGCCGTCAGGAAGCCCAGCAGATTGTGGTTCTGGAAGATGAAGCCGATCCGCCGGCGCAGCCGGACGCGTGCCGCCTCGCTCGCGCCGCGCAGCTCCTCCCCCAGCACCCGCGCGCTGCCTTCCTGCATGGACCGCAGCGCGCCGATCAGGGTCAGCAGCGTCGTCTTTCCGCTGCCCGAAGGCCCTGTCAGCAGCACGATCTCGCCCGGCTGCACCGCGAGCGTGACATCCCGCAGCACCAGGCGGCGCAATTCGCCCTCGCCATAGGCGTAGTTCAGCCCGCGCAGATCGACGGGGATGGGGGAACGCAGCGTCTCCATCAGAACATGTCCGCGGGGTTGGCATCCCGCAGCTTGCGCATCGCCAGCAGCCCGGCCACGGCGCACATGGTGAAGATCATCAGGAACACCGACGTCGCGCGCGGCACATCCATCGAAAGCGGCAGGAAGGTGCTGGCGCCGATGACGTCATAGAGGAAGGTGGAGAGCACGAAGCCCGGGACGAACCCCGCCACCGCCAGGATCAGCGACGCCCCCAGCACCACGCGGCCGAGATACCCGTTGGAATACCCCATCGCCTTCAGCGTGGCGTATTCCTTCAGGTGGCCGGCGATGTCGCTGAACAGGATCTGGTAGACGATCACCATGCCGACGATCAGCCCCATCAGGCTGCCGAAGGCGAAGATGAAGCCGATCGGCGTCCCCTGCTCCCAGTAGCGCCGCTCATGCGCATTCAGCTCCGCCTGGGTCAGCACCATGACGTCTCCCGGCAGGATCTCCGCCAGTTGCCGCTGCACGGCCAGCACGTCGGAGCCCGGCCGCAGCTTGATCGCGACCAGGTCGATGGCGGAGACGAGCCGCTCCTTCACGACGCGCCGGAAATTCACGTCGGACAGCACGATGTTGCCATCCGCGCCGAAGCTCGGCCCGATCTCGATCAGCCCGACCACCTCCACCTGCCGGTTGCCGACCTCCACCGGAAAGGGGCCGCGTTCCGCCAGCAGCCGCGCCACGGCGCCGAATTCGGGGCGGGACCGCTGGTCGAAGGCGACGGTGTCGGCGCGCTTCAGCTGTTCCACCAGCGGCGCCAGGCCCGGGAAGTCCAGCACCCCCGCATCGGTATCCACGCCGATCAGCTGGATCGCGCGGCGCGTGCCGTCCTCCGGATTCCGCCAGGTCGCCTGCGCCAGGTAGACCGGCACGGCGCGCTCCACCTCCGGCAGCGCCAGCACCTGATAGGCGCGGATGCGCGGCAGCGGCTCCGGCTTGAAGCTCGCCAGCGTCATCGGATGCATCAGGAACAGGTCGCCGCGCATGGCGCCGATCACCGCCGCCGCGCTGTCGAACAGCGCCGCGCGGAAACCCAGCTGCATGAAGACCAGCACGCAGGCGAACATGACGCCGGCGATGGCGGAGGCAAAGCGCGCCTTCTCGCTCCGCAGCTGTCGCCACGCCAGGCGCAGCGCCAGCAGGCTCGCGGCCACGAAGCCCGGCGCGCGGCGCGGCGCGGCCGCGGGCGGGCCGCCCGTTGGCGTCGCGAGTTCCGGCGCCCAGGGGAGCAGAGGTGGCAGCTGGTCGTTCACGGCCGTATCGACACCTGCACCTGCATGTTGGACCGCCGCGCCAGCGCCGCCACGCCATCCGGCCCAAGCGCGAGGCGCACCTCCACCGTGCGCGCATCCACCGCCGCCACGGGGTCCGTGCCGGCCTGCGTCGTGCGTCGCACCTGCCAGCCGATCTCGCGCACCACGGCCGCGAAGCGCCGGGCCTCCCCGGACACCACGATCTCCGCCGGCGCGCCGGGGCGCAGGCGCGGCAGGTCGGTCTCGAAGACATCGGCGACGACATCGATGGCCGAGAGGTCCGCCATCTCCAGCACGCCATCGGTCGGCACGCGTTCGCCGGCGCGGGCGATCACGCGCAGCACGGTCCCCGCGATCGGCGCGCGCAGCCTGGCCATCGACGCTTCCGCCCGGGCGCGCGTCACCGCGGCCTCGGCGGCGGCGAATTCCGCCTCCGCCAGCGCCAGGTCCTCCGGCCGCGGGCTCAGCAGGGTTTCCAGCGCCGCCTGCGCCTCCGCCCGTTCGGCACGGGCGCGGTTGGCGGTGAAGCGCGCACGCTCCGCCGTTGCCTCCGCCCCGGCCCCCGTCCGCTCCAGCCGCTCCGCCCGCTCCGCATCGCGCCGGGCGGAGGCCTCGGCGCTGGTCAGCGCCTCGATCCGCGCGCGCTGCGCCGCCACTTCCGAAGGCCGCCCGGCCGCCCGCGTGCGCTCCAGCTTCGCCCGCGCCTGCGCCAGCTGCGCCTCCGCCTGCGCCAGCGCAGCGTCCTTCAGCGCCGCGTCATGGAATTCCGCCACCACCTGCCCGGCGGCGACGACATCGCCCTCCGCCACCAGCAGCCGGTCGATCCGCGCTCCCTCCTGCGCATTGCCGGGGGCGAGGCGCCGGATGCGCGATGCCGGCTCCACCCGCCCCAGCGCGCCGACACCCGCCGGGGCCGATGCCGCGGCCGGCGCGACCACCGGCGTCGGCGGCGCGCCCGGCTGCATCGCCTGGAACCCCGCCGCCACCGCGGCCACCACCACCACCGTCCCCAGCAGCAGCTTCGTGCGGCGCGTCATGGTGCAGACTCCAGCAGGCGCTCCAGCGCCGCGCGGAGTGTCCTCAGCTCCGCCGCATCCAACTCGTACATCCCGAAAACCCGTGACATGAACAGCCCATCGGTCGCGCACATGATCGCCTGACCCGCCCCTGGCGGCAGGCCATCCGCCGCCAGCGCCGCGCGCATCCGCGCGAAGACCACGCGGACGGGATCGAGCAGCGCGCGGTCGTGGTGGAAAGCGGCCAGGAACACCGCCGCCGCGCGGTCCTGGTGTTCGCAGGCCATCTCCTCGAAGGCCCAGGCCAGCAGGGCGCGCGCGACGCGCCCAGGCCCTTCGGCCTGCGCCGCCACCGTTGCGTCGAAATCGTGGGAGATGGCCTCCGCCAGCCGGCCCAGCATCCCGGCCAGCAGCGCCTCCTTCGAGGCGAAGTGGTAGAGCAGCCCGCCCTTGGAGACGCCGGCATCCCGCGCCGCCGCCTCCAGCGTCAGCGCCGGCACGCCGCGGGCCTGCACGATGGCCTCCGCCGCATCGAGGATGCGCGTACGGGCATCGGGCGCAGGCGCGGTGGTTACCGGGGGATCGTCCATGTCCCCTTAGCTATACCGGCCGGACGGTTCGTCAAGATCCCGACCGTCCAGCCGGTACAGTCAGGCGATCAGGCGACCAGCCGGTCCGCGCGCGGCGGGAGATAGGCGTCGGTATAGAGTTCGGAAGCCGCCGGGCGGCGCGGGAAGCGGTAGACCTTCTCCAGGATGCCCAGCCCCGCCTCCAGCCGCGCCGGCACCACGGCGGACAGGCCGTTCGCCTTCACATGGTCGGTCATGATCATCTCATCCACCACGATCTGCGTCCGCCGCGTCTCCAGCGGCAGGTCCACCAGCGGCTCGGCCTCCTTCACCGTCGCGGCCGCGGCGGCGGGGTCGCGCACCATCAGCTGCACGCCGCGGCTGATGCCGCGCACGATGCCGCGGACGATGTCAGGATTCGCTTCCGCATAGCGCCGCGTGGTGATGACGCCGTTGGAGTAGAGCGGCACGCCATAGTCGCGGTAGCGCATGATGTTCTGCTGCGCGCGCGCGACGCCGAGCCCTTCCAGGCTGATGACCGCGGAGCTGACGAAGCCCGTGATCGCATCCGCCTGGCCGCGCACCAGCATCGGCTCCCGCAATTCCGGGGAGACGCTGATCCAGTTGACCTTGGAGGCATCGAAGCCCGCCGCTTCCGCGAAGACCGGGAAGATCTGCCGCCCCGCATCGCCTTCCGGCGCCGCCAGGCGCTTGCCCTCCAGGTCCTTCGGCTCCCGGATGGGCCCGCCGGCGCGGGAGACGCAGACCAGCGGCAGGCCGTCGAAGGTCATCATCACGCAGATCAGGCCGGTTGAGGGATTTTCCGCCACGAACTTGGCCATGGAGGAGAAGTCGCCGAAGCCGATGTCATAGGCGCCGCCCGCGATGTCGACCGGCACGCGGCCCGATCCGAAGCCGCGCGTGACGCGCGCATCGATGCCCTCGTCCCGGAAATAGCCCAGGCGATGGGCGGCGATGGCGAAGGCGGAGGCGCCGGAGAAGGCCCAGTCCAGCGTGAAGCGCGTGCTGCGCATCTGCGCACGGGCCTGCAGCGCGGGCAGCGACAGGCCGGCGCCGAGGCCGGCCACCAGCGTGGAACGACGCGTGATCATGCGGGGCATCTCCTCAGGCGGCCTTGGAGGGAACGGCAGCGGCGACGGGGTCGCTGTAGCGCTCGACGATCTCGCGCAGCTTCTTGCGCGCCATGTTGTTCGCCTTGTCGGCAGGCATGCCGGCTTCCGGCGTCTCCCACGGCATGATCGGCACGTCGGCGCGCGTGGATTCCAGGATGAACTTGTCCTCCAGCGTCACCTTGCGGTCATGCGCGATGGCGGCGGCGGCGGGGACCTGTTCCTCGGTGTCGTTCCTGATGCAGAACTGCGTGAAGATGATCTTCTTGTCGGCCAGCGGCGTGCCGGCGGTGAAGATGATGTGCTGCACGCCGTTCGGGAACTTGATGTGCAGCTTGCGCGTGCAGGGCGCCCACCAGGTCGCCGTGCGGTCGCGCACCGTCGTCGTCTCCTTGATCCCCGTATAGTCCTGGCCGACCTGGCGGTTGGCGACGGGCACGATGGAGCGGCTGACGATGCCGAACTCCGTCTCCTCCACATCCTCGGAGGGCGGCACGGGGTTCTTGATGTCGCCCTGCGTGTCGCGATGCACGAAGGCGACATGGGCCAGGTCGAAGAAATTGTCGGCGAGGCGGAACAGCGACATGTCCCATTCCTCGTGGAAGCAGTCGATGAAGCGGAACCCCGCCGCGCCGAATTCCGGCAGATGCGGGATGTCCATCAGCGGCTCCTCCACCGCGACCCAGACATAGTCGTAGCGGACCTGCACCCGGTACTTCTTCACGAAGGCCCGCGCCGCGATCTCCGGCGTCAGGCCCGGGCGCTGCGGGATGCTCGTGCAATGGCCATCCGCGCCGAAGGCCCAGCCGTGATAGGGGCAGCGGATCGAATCGCCGATGATCTCGCCGAGCGAGAGCTTGGCCGCGCGGTGGCAGCATTCGTCCCGCAGCGCGGAGACGGTGCCGTCCTCCGCCTGCCAGATCACCATGTCCTCGCCGAAGAGGCTGAAGGGCTGCGGCCCCTGCTTCAGCTTCGCGACCGGCATGGCCACGTACCAGAACTTCCGGAAAACCGGTGCGTCGCCGACTTTCATCCGCCCTCTCCGTCCTTTGGTGGGACGGGTGGGATGCAAGCGCCGCGCCAGCCCGCTGGCGGCGATTCAGCGCCCCCTGCGCCGCCCACCGCCAGGGCGGGGAGGCAGGGTGCTGCCGGATGCGGCAATCAGGCCGGAATCGGCACCCGCTGCGCCAGCGGGTCCAGCAGCCCCTCGATCTCCGCCGATTCCTGCCATTGCAGCGCCACCGTCACCACCGTGACGCGGCTGCGGAACTGCGGCGGGATGCGGACGAAATCCTTCTTCGTCGTCACCAGCAGCGCGCGGGCGGCTTCCGCCTGCGCCAGCAGGTCCTGGATTTCCCCGGCATCGTACTGGTAGTGGTCGCCGAAGGCCTCCCGCCCCGCCAGCACGGCGCCGGATTCCTGCAGGGTCGCGAAGAACTTCCGCGGGTTGGCGATGCCGCAGAAGGCGAAGACCGGCTGGCCGCGCAGCATCGCCGCTTCCGGCCCCGCCACCAGCTTCGCCCGCAGTACGCGCATGCCCGGCGGCAGTTGCGCCAGCGCGCCCGTCTCATCCTCCCCGATCAGCACGGCGGCCTGGCAGCGCGCCGCGGCGGCCGCCACGGGTTCGCGCAGCGGCCCGGCCGGGATGATCTGGCCGTTGCCGAAGCCGAAGCCGCCATCGATGATCAGCAGCGAGAGGTCCTTGGCGAGGCCGGGGTTCTGCAGCCCATCATCCATCACGATGGCGCGGGCATTGCCCTCGATCGCGGCCTTCGCGCCGGCGGCGCGATCGGCGGAGACCCAGGTCGGCCGCACATCGGCCAGCAGCAGCGCCTCATCTCCCACCAGCGTGCTGTCATGGGTCGCGGGATCGACCAGCAGCGGCCCCTTGGTGGTGCCGCCATAGCCCCGCAGCAGGAAATGCGCGGCGACGCCGCGATCCGCCAGCCGCCGCCCGATATCGAGCGCGACCGTCGTCTTCCCCGCACCGCCCGCCGTGGCGTTGCCGCAGCAGATCACCGGCACCGGCGCCTGCCAGCCCGGCCGCGCCATGCGCCGCGCGGTCGCCTGCGCATAGAGCGCGGAGAAGGGGGCGAGCAGCAGGGGCATCACGCCACCGCCGCCCGCCCAGAAGGCGGGTGCTCGCATCGTGCCGAACCGTTCCTCGACCCCGTGTTGGTGCCCTTGCGGGCGCTACGCGATGGGACCCCGGCGCATCCTGCGCGCCCAGGCCCGTTCCAACCAGAACGCCCGATCCGCTTCCCTCAGGCAGGGGGCAGCAGATCAAGAAGCGCCTCCGCCACCCGGCCCGGCAGCCCGGCATGCGCATCGGCAACCCCGGACGCGGCTTCTGTCATCGCCTTGGCCCGGGTCTCATCGGATAGCACGCCCGCCACGGCATCCGCCAGCGCCCCCCCTTGAACGCGGATCGCCCCCCCCGCGGCCAGCAGCCGGTCCACCGCCTCCTCGAAATTCTGGGTGTGAGGCCCGAACAGGATGGGGCAGCCGAGCCGCGCCGCCTCCAGCGGATTCTGCCCGCCATGCGGCACCAGGCTGCCGCCGATCAGCGCCACCCGTGCCAGCCGGTAGAACAGTCCGAGTTCTCCCAGCGTATCCGCGACATAGACGGCCACGCCCGGCCCCGGCGCCCCCCCCTGCGTCCGCCGCGCCACCGCGCCCGGCAGCAGCGCCTCCGCCTCCGCCGCGACTGTTTCACCCCGCTCGGGATGCCGCGGCACCAGCACGGTCAGCAGGTCCGGGAAGCGGTCCAGCAGCGCGCGATGCGCCGCGACCACCTGCGTTTCCTCGCCCGGATGGGTGGAGGCGGCGAGGAAGACCGGCCGCGCCCCCACCAGCGCCCGCAGCCGCGCCAGCGCCGCGCCATCCGCGGGCAGCGGCGGCGCCGCGGCCTTGAGGTCGCCCCAGCACACCGCGCCCGGCGCGCCCAGCGCCGCCAGCCGCCCGCGATCCCCCTCCGACCGCGCCAGCACCAGGCGGAAGCCGCCCAGCGCCTCGCCGGCCAGGGAGGCCGCGCGATGCCAGCGGGCGAAGGACCGCCCGCTCATCCGGCCGTTCACCAGCGCCATGGGCAGGCCGCGCGCGCGCGCGGCCTCCAGCAGGTTCGGCCAGAGTTCGCTTTCCACGAAGCCGGCGGCATCCGGCCGCCACCCCTCCAGGAACCGCGCCACCCAGCCCGGCACGTCGAGCGGCATGAAGCGGTGTTCGACCCGCCGCGCCAGATCCGGCGCCAGGCGCCGCCCCAGCATCTCCGCCCCCGTCACCGTGCCGGTGGTGAACAGGAAGCGCAGCCCCGCATCCCGCGCGGCCATCGCCTCCAGCACCGGCAGGGCGGAGATCGTCTCCCCCACGCTCGCCGCATGCAGCCAGAAGAGCCGCCCGGGCGGCCGCGCCGCGCCGCCGCCGCGCCGTTCCTCCAGCCGTTCCGCGATCTCCTTGCCGATCCGCACGCGCCTGCGGAAATGCAGCCCGAGGAAGGGCGCGATCATCCGCGCGCCCATCGCCCAGGCCCGCCCCGCGAGGCTCACGGGCGCCCCTCGACGGGAATGCCGCAGGCCTGATCCGCCGCCGCGCAGGCGGCATCCAGCGCCGCCTCGATCGCCGGCAGCGCCGCTTCCGCGCCGTCGCGCGGCACCTCGATCATCGGCCCGCAGGCCAGCACGCCGCGGCCGAAGGGCAGCGGGAACATCATCCGGTCCCAGGAACCGAGCCGCCGATGGGCGGAGGACGCCGCCCCGAGCGGCACCACCGGCACGCCCGCCACCGCCGCCAGCTGCGCCACCCCCGGCGCCGCGCGCCGTCGCGGCCCGCGCGGCCCGTCCGGCGTGATCAGGATGGGGTCGCCCGCCTTCAGCGTGCGCAGCAGCCCGGCCAGCGCGGCGGCGCCACCCCGCCGCGACGACCCATAGACCATCTCCACCCCGAAGCGCCGCACCGCCTCCCCGATGAAGCGGCCGTCCCGGTGCTGGCTGACCAGCACGCGGGGCGTGACACGCCGCGCCGCCGGCTCCACCGCCCCGGCCAGCATGCGCAGCGGCGGGATGATGGGCAGCCTTTCATGCCAGAAGGCGAGGATCAGGGGCTCCCCCGCGGCGATCCGCGCCAGCGCCGGCCCCGCCCCCACCAGCTCCCACCGGGACGTCCGCACCACCAGCACCAGGTACAGCCCCACCAGCCGCGCCAGCACCGCCTGGGTGACGGGGTGGCGGATCAATGTCCGCATGGGCGGCCGTCAGCGTGGTTGGCAGCGGGGGCGCCGCGCAATCGTGTCACCATCAAGGCAACCGCGTAGCACGCCGATACGAGGTTAGGGAATTGAGCCGCCTTGGCTGGCCGCCACGGGCACCAGGCTGTCCCGGAACCGCTGCGCGCAGGCCGCCCAGGAGAATTGCGCCGCATGCGCCCGGCAGGCCGCCCGGTCCGCCCCCAGCGCGCGCAGGCAGGCGCTTCGGAGGTCCTCGTCCAGCGCGCCCACCGCCGCCTCCCCGATCACGTCGAGCGGCCCGGTGACGGGATAGGCCGCGACCGGCGTGCCGCTCGCCAGCGCCTCCAGCAGCACGAGGCCGAAGGTGTCGGTGCGGGAGGGGAAGACGAAGACATCCGCCGCGGCATAGGACCGCGCGAGCCGCCCATTCTCCCGCCACCCCGCGAAATGGGCGTCCGGGAAGCGCCGCATCAGCGCCGCGCGCTGCGGCCCATCCCCCACCACCACCTTGCTGCCCGGCAGGTCGAGCGCCAGGAAGGCCTCCAGGTTCTTCTCCACCGCGACGCGCCCGGCCACCAGGAAGATCGGCCGTGGCAGGCCCTCCCACGGCTCCGGCTCCGCCCCCGCATCGGGATTGAATTTCCGCAGGTCCACGCCCCGCGACCATGGCACCACATGGGCGAAGCCCCGCCCCCGCAACTCCGCCGCCAGCGACGCGGTGGCGCAGAGCGTGGCGGAGGAGGGGCGGTGGAAATGCCGCATCAGCGCCCAGGACCAGGCCTTCGGGATGCGCGTGCGCGCATGGACATAGTCCGGGAACTTGGTGTGGAAGGAGGAGGTGAAGCGCCAGCCGCGCTTCCGGCAGAGCGCCCGCATCGCCCAGCCCAGCGGCCCTTCCGTCGCGATGTGCAGCGCTTCGGGCGCGAAGGCATCGACCAGCCGCCGCAGCCGCCGTCGCGGCGCGATCGCCAGCCGGATCTCCGCATAGCCCGGCATCGGCATGGTGCTGAACCGGTCGGGACCGATCACCTCCACCACGTCGCCCGCCGCGCGCAATTCCCCCACCACGGCCTGCAGCGTGCGCACCACGCCATTCACCTGCGGCGCCCAGGCGTCGGAGACGATGAGGATGCGCCGCGGTCCCGCCGCCAGCGCCGGCGTGCCCGCCATGGCGAAGGCCCCCATGCCCCATACCGTCGATGACGAATCGTCCAAGGAGATCAGGCGGCCTGGGGCTCGGGCTGCGTCTCGCCCCGGAAGAAGCTCAGCCGGTTCTCCCGCGCCCAGTCCACCAGCTCGAACTTCCCATCGGCGTGTTCCACCAGCGCGGTGCAGCTTTCCACCCAGTCGCCGTCATTCATGTAGAGGACGCCCTGCACCTCCCGCATCTCGGCGTGGTGGATGTGGCCGCAGACCACGCCATCGAGCCCGCGCCGCCGCGCTTCCTGCGCCAGCGCGACCTCGAAGCGATCGATCGCAGCAACCGCGCCCTTCACCTGCCGCTTCAGCCATTGCGACAGCGACCAGTAGGGATAGCCGAGCCGCCGTCGCGCCGCGTTGAACCAGCGGTTCGCGGCCAGCGCCGCGTCATAGGCCCAGTCGCCGAGATGCGCGATGAACTTGGCGTAGCGCACGACGCTGTCGAATTCATCGCCATGGATCACCAGCAGCCGCCGCCCATCCGCCGTGCGGTGCACCGCTTCCTTCGCCAGCTTGATGCCGGCGAATTCCAGGCCGAGCCAGGCGCGGAACATCTCGTCATGGTTGCCGGGGATGTAGGTGACGTCCGTCCCGGCCCGCGCCATGCGCAGCACCAGGCGGATCACCTCGTCATGGTCGGCGTCCCAGTACCAGGATTTGCGCAGCCGCCAGCCATCGACGATGTCGCCGACCAGGTAGAGCCTCTCGCATTCGACGGAGCGCAGGAACTGCGCCACGAAATCCGCGCGGCAGCCGCGCGTGCCGAGGTGCAGGTCCGAGAGGAACACCGTGCGGTATCGCCGTTTCGCCTCGGTTCCGTTCATGCGTCAGCGCCTCGCGATCATACTGGCCGTGCCGGCGGAAGAATGCCGGCGCATCGCGCAACGCGCCGGTCGCCCCGCCGTTGCGCGACCGCGCTGTAACGCGACGGCACCGGGCGTGACGTGAATCCTCGATGAAAGCAGCAGCGGGCCTGCGCGCATGTCACGCGGGCGTCAACGCATCGCAAGCGGATCGTCATCGCATTGCGCCACAAGGCGTCATGCTCGTCATCTTCAACCCCGCCGCCGGCGCCGGCCGCCGTCGCCGCCTGTCGCGCGCCATCGACTGGCTGTGCCGCGAAGGCCTGCCGCCCGATGTCGCCGAAACCCGCGCCCCCGGCGATGCGCGGCTGATCGCGGCGGATGCGGCATCGCGCGGCGAGTCGGTCATCGTCGCCGCCGGCGGCGACGGCACCATCGCGGAAGTCGCGGCGGGGATCGCGGGCAGCGCTGCCACGCTCGGCATCCTGCCGCTCGGCACCGCCAATGTGCTGGCGCTCGAACTCGGCGTGCCGCTGGCGCCGGAACAGGCGGCCGCGGTGCTCGCCGCCGGCACGCGCCGCCTGATCCACCCCGGCCTCATCACCGACGAAGCCGGGACGCAGCGGCTTTTCGTGCAGATGGCCGGCGCGGGTTTCGATGCCGCCGTGGTGCAGGGCCTCGACCTCGGCCTGAAGCGTCGCCTCGGCCGCGCGGCCTATGTGATCCAGGCGATGCGGGAGGTGGCGCGCCACCCCTTCGCCCCGATCGAGGCGGTGCTGGACGGCACGCGGCATCGCGCGGGCAGCGTGATCGTCACCAAGGGCAGGCTCTATGCCGGGCGCCACCTCCTCGCCCCCGCCGCGCGGCCCGCGGCGCCGGGCTTCCAGGTGGCGCTGCTCGATGCCGGCGGTCCCGGGGCGGTGGTGGCGGCCGCGCTCGCGCTCCCGCTCGGCCTGCTGCCGCGCCTGCCGGGCATGCGGCTGCTGCCGGCCAGCCGGGTCACCCTCTCCGGCCCCGGCGTGGCGCTCCAGGCGGATGGCGACCCCGCGGGTTGCCTGCCCGCCCGGATCGAGGACGCGCCCGCGCCCCTGCCGATCCTCCTCCCCTGACCCGTTCAGCCTTCCTTCAGGGGGAGGGCGCTAGGTCATCGGGACAACATTCCGTCCGGGAAACACCATGCCGAAGGAGGTCCGCCACATCCTCTTCACGCCGGAGGAGTTGCTGCGCGCCATCATGGAGCAGGCCATGCAGGGCCGCCCGACGCCGTCGCAGACGGCGGACAGCTTCCACCTGGAACTCGCCGCCGATCCGCGCGGCGATGTCGTGGCCCGCATCATCCGCCGCCGCGCCGCAAGCCGCTCCACCCTGTCGTGGGAGGTGTCGCGGCAGGATCTGCACCAGGTGCTGCTGGTGCTCTGCCATGGCGCGCGGATCCCGCTGCCGGTGCGGGGTGACAAGCGGCTTGGCCTCTCCGGCCCCAATCTCTGCCTGACGGTGGTGACCGGCGCCGATCCCGGACCGCCCCGGATGGACGAAGGCGCGATCCGCTACGCGGACCCGGAACTCGCGCCCTTCATCCCGCTGTAGCCGGCCCTCAACCCGCCGCCATCCGTTCGCGAGACAGCGCGATCATCGCGGCGCCGAGCCCGGTGCCGAGCGACACCACGCCGAAGCCGGCCGCCGCCGCGATCCCCACCAGGCCGAGCCCCATCGCCGGGACCAGCGACAGCGCCACGGTCGACATGCCCGCCAGCGCCGTGAAGCCAGCGATAAGGCACAGGGCGATCAACATGGCGGCTCCTCCTGGAATGGGGTCCTGATATTGAACCAGGGCCAATCATGGCCACTGGATGTCGTATACGCCTTTTTTCCGCCACGATCCAGGCACGAAAAAGGGAGGCACGGCGGTGCCTCCCGGGGCCGGTCAGCCCGCCGCGGCGGGAAAGCGCAGCTGCTCCGCCGGCGGCAGGAATTGCGGCAGGTAGAAATCCTCCGCCGCCAGCGTGGCGCTGATGTTGAAGGCCGTGCGGATGGTCTCGATCGAGGCCTGGACGCGCGACATGGGCAGGTTGCCGAAGCCACCGGAGAGCACTTCCGGCGTGCGGATGAACTCGAAATTGGCCGCGAGCCGCTCCTTCTCCAGCGCCACCGGCGCCGTCGCGTCCCGCCGCACCAGCGCGGCGATGGCGCCATCGGGATCACGCGCCGCGTCCAGATGGCCGCGGATGATGGCGCGGATCATGCCCGTGACGATGCGCGGATTCGCCTCCGCATAGGCCTTCCGCACCTGCAGCCCGGTGGAGAGCAGCGCCACGCCGAAATTCGAATAGCGCATCACCACGATGTCGGCCCGCGGCACGTTGAGCGCGAGCAGGCTGAAGACGCCCGACGTCTCGAATCCCGTGATGGCATCGGCATCGCCGCGCGCCAGCATGGGTTCGCGTAGCTGCGGCGTGACGGTGATCCAGTTGATCTTCGCGGTGTCGATCCCCGTCGCGCGGGCGAAGGCGGGGAAGAACTGGCGGCCGCCATCCGTTTCCGGCGCCGCCACGCGCTTGCCTTCCAGCTCCTTCGGGTTGCGGATGCCGGTGCGCCGCAGCGTGATGGCCGAAAGCGGGCTGCCCTGCGCCAGCACGAAGGGGCAGATCACGTCGGTGCCGGGCTGCGTCAGCCGCAACCGCGCCACGGCGGAGATGTCGCCGACGCCGAATTCATAGGCGCCGGAAGCGATCTTCACCGGCACGTCGCCCGCGCCGAAGCCGCGGTCGATGGTGACGGCAAGCCCTTCGTCCCGGTAGTACCCCTTCTCCAGAGCCAGCAGATAGGGCGCCTGCGGCCCCTGGAAGGCCCAGTCCAGCGAGAACTTCACCGGCGTCAGCGCGCCCTGCGCGCCTGCGATCCGGGGGGTTGCGAGCAGGCCGCCGGCGGCGGCCAGCAGCATGCGTCGGGTGGTGGTCATGATCCGCCTCTCCTGCGCGGCCGTTTGGCGGCCGTCGGGGCGGGGGAAGCAACGGGTGTGCCGGGCCTTGCAGGGGGAGCGCTGCTCCCCCTGCACCCCCTCGCCAAGGGCCAGCGGGCCCTTGGAACCCTTGAACTGACGATGGTCCAGGGGGCTCTGCCCCCTGGCGGATGGGGTCTGGGGAAGGCAGCGCCTTCCCCAGCGATCCGCCCTATTCCTCGCCATTCCGCCCAGATGCTGGGCAGCCGCCGTCACGATTACACTCATCTGCCGCCATTGCAGGCTGGCATACTCATTGCCTCGCCCCCCGCATGGTCCCGACCCGCCAAAAGCTGCTCCGCCGTTTCTGGTATCCCGTGATGCCGGAAGCCTCCCTCCCCGCCGGCAAGCCCGTGCCCTTCACCCTGCTGGGGCAGGAGATCGTGCTGTGGCGCGCGGCCGAGGGCGCCCCCGCCGCCATCGCCGATCGCTGCCCGCATCGCGGCGCGAAGCTCTCGCTGGGCTTCATCGACGAAGCCGCGCCGGAGGGCCCGGCCCTCGGCTGCCCCTATCACGGCTGGGCCTTCGGCGCGGATGGCCGCTGCGTGAAGGTGCCGCAGGCGCATGACCCCAACCGCGGCATGAAGTCCGGCGCGAAAGGTCACCACGCGGCCTCCCGCTACGGCTGGATCTGGGTGGCGCTGGAGGATCCGCTGCAGCCGATCCCGGAGATCCCGGAAGCCGCCGACGCCGCCTTCCGCCAGATCGACGAGTTCTACGAGGAATGGGCCGTCTCCGGCCTGCGCCTGATGGAGAACAGCTTCGACATGGCGCATATCAGCTACGTCCATGCCGAGACCTTCGGCATCCTCGAGGACCCGAAGCCCGCCCCCGTCACCATCGAGCATACGGGCTGGGGCTTCATCATGCGGGGCGAGGCGCCGGTCGCGAATCGCGGCATCTCCAAGGACCTGATCAAGGATGCCGGCGAACGCACCGTCCGCATCATCGAGGGCCGCTGGTTCCTCCCCTTCATGCGCGCCAGCCGCATCGACTACCCGACGGGGCTCACGCATGTGCTGGTCACCGCCGCGACGCCGATCGACGACCGCCGCAGCCAGATCTGCCAATGGGTCTATCGCAACGACACCGAGGCCGATTCCCCCGCCGAGAAGGTCATAGCCTTCGACCGCGCGGTCACGATCGAGGACAGGCATGTGCTGGAAAGCACCACCTGGGACGTGCCGCTGACCATGTCGGAGGAGTTGCACATGCCCTCCGACAAGCCCGGCATCGAGATGCGCCGCCGCCTGCTGGCGCTGCTGGAAGAACACGGGGAGGCCGAGGCGCGGCTGCCCGTGGAGGCGTAACGTCCGCAGGGGGGCTGCCCGCCCCCCTGCAACCCCCCGGCCAGGGTCCGGCGGGACCCTGGACCGCGAGGTTCTGGCGCATGCCGACCTCGCACAGCCTCCTCTCTGGACGCGGCCACCGGGATGCGGGACCGTGCGCGCCCTCCCAAGGCTGCAACGGAATCGCTCCCGCATGTTCAATCTTCCCCGCCGCACGCTGCTGGGCGCCGCCCTCGCCATGCCGATGGTCGCGCGCGCGCAAGGCGCCTGGGCGCCGACGCGCCCCGTCCGCCTGGTGCTACCCTTCGCGCCGGGCGGGCTGACGGACATCCTGGCCCGCGCCGCGGCGGACCAGCTCTCCGCCCGCTGGGGCCAGCCCGTGGTGGTGGAGAACCGCGCCGGCGCCGGCGGCAATCTGGCGGCCGAGACGGTGGCCCGCGCCACCCCCGATGGCCACACGCTGCTGGTCGCGACCCAGGGCATCATCGCCATCAACAAGGTGCTGTTCGAGCGCCTGAGCTACGACCCGGACGCCGACTTCATCCCCCTCGCCATGCTGGCGCAGCAGCCGAATCTGCTCGTCGTCTCGCCCCGCGCGCTGCCGGACGTGACGGATGTGGCATCGCTGGTCGCGAAGCTGCGCGCCACGCCGGATGGGATGCCCTATGGATCGAACGGCGTCGGCAGCTTCACCCATCTCTCGATGGAATTGCTGCGCGCGACGCTGAACGTGCCGATGACCCATGTGCCCTATCGCGGCAGCGCGCCGCTGCTGACGGACATGGTGGCGGGCACCATTCCCGTGGCGCTGGACGGCCTCGCCACCTCCAAGCCGCAGGTCAGCGCGGGCGGCGCGCTGCGCGCCATCGGCGTCACCAGCGCGCGCCGCTTCCGCGCCATGCCGGATGTGCCCGCCATCGCGGAGACGGTGCCGGGCTTCGATGCCAGCCCCTGGTACGGCGTCTTCGGCCATGCCGGCACGCCGGAGCCGATCCAGGCCGGGCTGGAAGCCGCCTTCCGCGCCGTGCTCGAAAGCCCCGCCTGGGCCGCCGTGCTGGCGCAGCGGGAGGCCGACGCCATGCCCCAGGGCCGCGCCGGCCTCGCCACGCTGATGCAGCGCGAACGCCAGACCTGGCGGGAGGCCGTCCGCCGCTCCGGCGCCCGCGCCGAGTGATTTTTTCCCCCGTCATCAGCTGGGCGGCGGCCGGTCCGCCGCCCGGCAGTGCGGCCGCCGCCAAGGCCAGGCTGCTGCTGCTGGACAGCCTCGGCTGCGCCCTGGCAGGGCTGCGGCATCCCCGCGTGGCCGCCTACGCGACGGCCATCCAGCACGCCTTCCCCGGCGATGTCGCGCTGGCCGGCGCCCGCCTGGCGCCCGGCGCCGCCGCCGCCGTGCTGGCCGCCGCCACCTGCTGGGACGAGGCGAATGAGGGCCTGGCCAGCGCCCATGGCCGCCCGGCACTCCCGGTGGCGCCGCTCGCCCTGGTGGCGCGCGCCCGGGGCGGCGATCCCGGCCAGGCGCTCGCCGCCTTCGCGCTGGGCTATGAGGTCGCGGCGCGCGCCGGCCAGGCCTGGCGCATCAAACCGGGGATGCATGTGGACGGGTCCTGGCACAGCCTGGGTGCGGCCGCCTGCGCCGCCGCGCTGGCGGGGCTGGACCAGGCCGGCATCAGCCGCGCGGTGCGGCTGGCGTCGTGCCAGGTGCCCTTCTCCCTCTATGCGCCGATCGCGGCCGGGATGGATGGGCGCAACAGCTATGCCAGCCATGCCGCGCTGCTCGGCGTGATGGCCGCCGCCGGCGCCGCCGCCGGGATGGACGCGCCGGAGGGCGGCTTCGCCGAGGGCCGCCGCATCGCGCTGGGCCATGAGGCCGAGGCGCAGGTCACGCCGCCTGGCGAGTGGCTGCTGGAAGCCGCCTACCTGAAACCCTTCGCCGGCGTCCGCCACGCCCATTACGGCGCGGCGGCGGCGATCGAGTTGCGCGGGCGCGGCGTGGCCCCCGCCGGCCGCATCACCCTCTCCACCTATGCCGAGGCCCTGCGCTACGCCGGCAACCGCGCGCCCACCGCCGCCATCGCCGCACAGTTCAGCCTCACCTGGGCCGTCGCCGCCGCCCTGGTCCAGGGCGATCTCGGCCCCGCCGCCTATACGGACGAAGCCCTGGCCGATCCGGAACTCCGTGCCCTCGAAGCCGCCATCGAGTTGCGGGAGGACACGGCCCTGACGGAAGCGGGAAAACGCGGCGCCACCCTGACCATCGGCGACGCCTCCGCTACCATCACCGGCGTCACCGGCGACCCCGACCGCCCCATGTCCGAAGCCGAGGCGGTCGCGAAGTTCAGGCGCTTCGCCACCCCGACCCTCGGCGAGGCGGCCACCACCGCCGCCATCGCCGCCCTGCTCCATGACCAGCCGGCCAAGGACCTCTTCGGGTGACCGCCCACGATACCGACATCCTGATCGCCGGCGCCGGCCCGGTCGGCCTCACCCTGGCCCTCGCCCTGCACCAGCGCGGCATCGCCGTGCGGGTGCTGGAGAAGCGGGAGGGGCTCTCCACCGCCTCCCGCGCCTCCACCTTCCACCCGCCGACGCTGGATGCGCTGGACAGCCTGGGCGTGCTGAAGCCGCTGCTGCCGGGCGGCGTGCGGATCGACCGCATTCTCTGGCGGCGCGTCGATGACGGCAGCGCCGCCACGATCGACCTCGGCATCCTGGCCGCCGAGACCGGCTTCCCCCATCGCTGGCACCGGGAACAGCAGGACGTGACGCCGGCCCTGCTCGCCGCCCTGCCGGCGGGCACGGTGCGGTTCAATGCCGGCGCCGCGGCGCTGTCCCAGGATTCCCACAGTGTCACCGTCACCGCCGCGGATGGCACGCGGCATCGTGCCCGCTACGCCATCGGCTGCGACGGCGCCGGCGGCGCGATCCGGGCGCTGGCCGGGATCGAGGCCGAGACCAACGACTACGCCCATCGCGTGCTGCGCCTGCTGACGCCGCTGGACCTGCGCGACCACATCCCGGGCCTCGATGGCCTCGGCTACCTATACGATGCCACCGGCTCCTGCTCCCTGCTGCGGATGCCCAAGGTCTGGCGCCTGATCTTCCGCGTGGCGCCGGAGATGTCGGACGAGGCCGCGCTGGCGGAAGACCATGCCCGCGCCCGCATCGCCCGCTTCCTGCCCGCGCTGCGCGACCTGCCGATCGAGGGAAGGGACGTCTATGGCGTGAAGCGCGCCATGGCGCTGTCCTACCGCGCCGGCCGCGTGCTGCTCGCGGGCGATGCCGCCCACCTCACCAACACGCGCGGCGGCATGAACATGAATGCCGGCATCCATGATGCCATGACCCTGGCCGCGACGCTCGATGCCGTGCTGCGCGGCGCGCCCGAGGCCCTGCTGCAATCCTGGGCCGAGCCGCGACTGCGCACCGTCCGCGACGCGCTCCTGCCCCGCACCGATGCCCGCGTGGCCGCTTCCCCGGCCGATGAGGTTGCCCGCATGGCCGCGCTGACACCGGCCGAAACCCTGACCTGGGCGCGGGAGGCCAGCATGCTCGACATCGCCAAGGTAGGGGCGCCCGCATGACCCACCCGCCCCGCGCCTGGCACCCGACGCATCGGGTCGCCCTCGTCACCCCCTCCGCCAACCCCGCGGTGGAGCATGAGACGCGCCACCTGCTCGCCCCCCAGGCCGCGCTGCACGTCACCCGCATGCCCGTCATGCCGGGCACCACCCTCGAACAGCGCAACGCCGCCTATCTGGAGGCGCTGGACCGGTCGCTCGACGGCTTCGGCGCGCTGGCGATGGATGCCGCGATCTACGGGATCACCGGCCCCAGCTACGCCCTGCCCCCGGCCGAGGACGCCGCCATGCAGGACCGCGCCTCCGCCGCCCTCGGCCGCCCGATGGTGCTGGCCGCCCGCGGCCTGGCGGAGGCGCTGGCCGCGCTCGGCCGCCCCAGGCTCCTGCTCTTCTCCCCCTATCCCGGCTGGCTGACGGAACGGGCGGAGCGCTACTGGCGCGCCGCCGGGCTCGAGCTGGTGGAGAGCTTCAAGGTGAGCGAGAGCTTCCGCGCCTATGAGCTGACGCCGGAGGAGGTGGCCGACGGCCTGGCGAAACTCAGCCCGCCCGCCGATTGCGCCGTGCTGCTCTCCGGCACCGGGATGCCGACGCTGGATGCCATGGAATGGATGCGGGAGAGGCTGGGCGTGCCCCTCCTCTCCTCCAACCTGGCTTCCGCCTGGGCGGTCTCGAAGCGCCTCGGCCTGCCGCCGGGCCCGGCGCTCACGGCCTGCAACCCGGAGTTGGCGGCGATGCTCGGCGCCTGAACACACAAACGCCCGGCGGGCGCGGGGCCGGCCGGGCGTCTGTCCGCAGGACTTGCGGTTGCTACTTCGTGCGGGCCTTGCGGGCGGCGTAGCGGGCGTCGCGCTTCGCCTTCTGCTCGGCGGCCAGCGCCAGGGCCCGGGCCTTCTTCTCGGCATCCAGGATGGCGGCGCGGTTGGCGGCGTCAATCTCGGCGGCGCGGGCGCGCATCGCCTCCTCGGCAGCGCGGCGCTCTTCCTCCCGCCTTGCGGCGGCGGCGGCGGCCTCGGCGGCGGCCTTCTCGGCGGCGATCCGGGCGGCCTCGGCGGCCTTGGCGGCGGCGCGCTCGGCCTGGCGCTGCGCGCGGGCCTCCGCGATCGCCTTCTGCTCCGCCATCTTCTGCTGGACGGCCGGATCGTCGAGGCGGCTCTTCAGCGCCTGGAACTTCTCGGCTGCCTTCTTACGGGCCTCTTCCGCCGCGTTGCGACGGTCATTGAAATCAAACAGCTTGCGTGCCTGCATACTGGCTATCTACTCCCGCCCCCGCGAATGGCCAAGGGGTAAGGCCAAGCGTGGGATGCAACCCTCGCCTGCTTTTGTGCAGGACATCCCAACGAAAGACGCCCCGCCCCCCAATGAAAAACGCCGGGGGCTGCCCCCCGGCGTTCCTCAGTCTCCGGCAAGGGCCGGCAGGTTACCCGATGCGCTCGCCATGCAGCGTCACGTCCAGGCCCTCGCGCTCCTCTTCCTCGGTCACCCGCAGGCCGACGATGGCGTCCACCACCTTCAGCAGGATGAAGGTCACCACCGCCGTGAAGACGAAGACCGCCGCCACCGCATAGACCTGGATCAGGAACTGGGACAGCGAGGCGCCGTAGCCCTCCGGCGTCGCCGCCGAGGCCGACAGCGGGCCATAGGCGAAGAGGCCCGTCAGCAGCGCGCCGGTGATGCCGCAGATGCCGTGCACGCCGAAGGCGTCCAGGCTGTCGTCATAGCCGCACCAGTGCTTGAGCGCCGTCGCACCCCAGAAGCCCGCCAGCCCGGCCACGATGCCGATCACCAGCGCGGAGCCCGGCAGCACGAAGCCCGCAGCCGGGGTGATGGCGACCAGCCCCGCCACCGCGCCGGAGATGGCGCCGAGGACGGAGGGCTTGCCCTTGGTGGCCCATTCCGCGACCAGCCAGGCCAGCACGGCGCCGGCGGCCGCGATCTGCGTCACCAGCATCGCCATGCCCGCGCGGGCGGAGGCACCCACCGCGGAACCCGCGTTGAAGCCGAACCAGCCCACCCACAGCAGGCCGGCGCCGATCACGGCGAAGGCCAGATTGTAGGGGGACATGTTGTCCGTCCCGTAGCCGACCCGCTTGCCCAGCACGATCGCCGCCACCAGGCCGGCCACGCCGGCATTGATGTGCACGACCGTGCCGCCCGCGAAGTCCAGCGCGCCGAGCGCGAAGATCCAGCCATTCGGATGCCAGACCCAGTGCGCGACCGGGGAATAGACCAGCAGGGTCCAGAGCGCCGTGAACAGCATCAGCGCGGAGAACTTCATGCGGTCCGCCACCGCGCCCGTGATCAGCGCCGCGGTGATGATCGCAAACGTCATCTGGAACATCGCGAAGACGCTCTCGGGGATCGTCGTCGCGACCGCGGCGTCGCCGCTGCCGAGCGTGAAGGGCTTGTCCCAGTTCTCGGCCATGCCGCCCATCAGCAGGCGGGAGACGTCGCCGATATAGGCATTGCCCTCGCCGAAGGCGAGGCTGTAGCCCACCACCATCCACAGCACGCCGACCAGCGCCGTGATGGCGAAGGTCTGCATCATGGTCGCCAGCACGTTCTTCTTGCGGACCATGCCCGCATAGAACAGCGCCAGGCCCGGCACCGACATCATCAGCACGATCGCGGAGCTGGTCAGCATCCACGCCGTGTCGCCGGTGTCGATCTTGGCCTCCGGCGCCGCGTCCTGCGCGAAGGCCGCGCCAGCCGCGAGCATCGCCGGCAGCGCCATCGCCGCGGCGCGCGCAAGCATCCTCATTCCCCCAATCCCCGTCATCGGTGTTGCATTCCGGCCCTGCATCGTCACAGCGCCTGGTCGTCGGTCTCGCCCGTGCGGATGCGGAGCGCCCGCTCCACATCCAGGACGAAGATCTTGCCGTCGCCGATCTTGCCGGTGCGCGCGGCACCCGCGATCGCCTCGACCACCGCATCCACCATCTCGGCGGGCACGGCCACTTCGATCTTGAGCTTCGGCAGGAAGCTCACATGGTACTCGGCACCGCGGTAGATCTCGGTCTGGCCCTTCTGCCGGCCGAACCCCTTCACCTCGGTCACCGTCAGCCCCTGCACGCCAAGCGGGGTGAGCGCATCGCGCACCTCGTCCAGCTTGAAGGGCTTGATGATCGCCATCACCAGCTTCATCGCGCCGTAGATCCCCTTCCCAAGGCCTATGCCGGAAGGGCCAATCCAAGGACCGTGCCACACGCGCGCAACACCGTTGCGCCGCGGACTCACTCACCCCGCGGTTGTCATGCTGCGCCGCGGCATCCAACGTCAGCACAATTTTTGTGCAGTTGCCTCTTTCGTGTCAGACCCTTGCCGAACCACGATTCCAGGCCGACTCTCCCAGCCATGAGCCAGCCCGCCAGCCTCTCCGTCACCGTCGCCATCGTCGGCGCCGGGCCCGTCGGCGCCACCCTCGCCGCCACTCTCGCCGCTGCCGGCATCCCCACCGCCGTGCTGGACCAGGCGCCGCTGCCGCCCATGGAACTGCCGGATTTCGATGGCCGCGCCTATGCCATCGCGCTGACCAGCCAGCGCCTGCTCGCCGCCGCCGGCATCTGGGACCGCCTGCCGGGCGAACCCCAGCCCATCCGCCACATCCGCGTCGCCGATGGCCGCCCCGGCCACCGCCCCTCCCCCCTCAAGCTCGACTTCAACGCCGCCGAGGTGACGGAGCCTGGCAGCGACACGCCCTTCGGCTGGATGGTGGAGGCACGGGCGCTGCGCGTTGCGCTCAACGCCCGCCTCCCCCACCTGCCCAACCTCCACGTCTTCACCCCCGCCGAGGCCGCGGTCACCCGCACGCCGGACGCCGCCACCCTCCGCCTCACCAAGGGCGAGCACGCCGGCACCACCATCACCGCCCGCCTGGTCGTGGCGGCGGAGGGCCGGAACTCCCCCCTCCGCCAGCAGGCCGGCATCACCGTCGCGACGCACGACTACGGCCAGACCGGCATGGTCGGCGCCTTCGCGCATGAGAAGCCGCACCACGGCACGGCGCTGGAGATGTTCCTGCCGAACGGCCCCTTCGCGCAGCTGCCCCTCGCCGGGCCGGGCAATTTCGGCACCGCCGACCATCCCCATGCCAGCGCCTTCGTCTGGGCGGACCGCCGCGACCTCTCCACCCGCTTCCTGGCCATGGACGATGCCGCCTTCGGCCGCGAACTCGCCCGCCGCCTCGGCGACCATCTCGGCCGCATCCGCCCGATCGGCCGCCGCTGGTCCTATCCGCTCACCGCGCTCTGGGCCTCCCGCCAGGTGGATACGCGCCTGGCGCTGGTCGGCGATGCCGCGCACGGCATCCACCCCGTCGCCGGCCAGGGCCTCAACCTCGGCTTCCGGGACGTCGCCGCCCTGGCCGAGGCGATCATCGAGGCCGTGGCCGCCAACGAGGACCCCGGCAGTGCCGCCGTGCTGTCCCGCTACGACCGCCGCGCCCGCCCCGATGCCGGCCTGATGCTGGCGGCCTGCCATGGGCTCGAGAAGCTCTTCGGCAACGACCTGCCGCCGGTGCGCCTGGCACGGCGCCTTGGCATCGCGCTGGTGGACCGCATGCCGCGCCTCAAGCGCGCCTTCGCGGAACGCGCCATGGGGATGGGACCCGGGACGACAGGGCTGCTGGGTGGGCAGGGGCTGCTGACGCCGCGGTAGCCAGCGCCGGGGGGCAACCCTGGCCCGTCGGGTTCGAGCACGCCCCGTCAAGACAATATTGTATACGTTTGATGGCAACCCCATGACACCCATCGCGTTGCGCAGCAGCGATGGGATGGGGGAACGAATCCGGGATGGAACCGAACGCGGGTGCCTCGCTCAACCCCATCGACGCCGCGGGCATGGCGCTGGTCCACGCCCTGTCCGGCCAGTCGCAGGTCTTCGACTGGGCGCTCCGCTTCCTGCTGACGGTCGATCTCGCCAAGCTCGGAATCCCCGTCCTCTGCGCTGTCTACGCCTGGCTTTCGACCCGGCAGGACGAGTCACCCACCGACCGCTCCCGCCGCGTCATCGGCAGCTTCGCCGGCGTGATCGTGACCATCGCCTTCGGCCGCTTCATCCAGGACGCCATGCCCCCCCGGGACCGGCCGCGCCTGACCCTGCCGGCCGAGTATTTCCCGCAATCGGCCGAACTGCCGACACTGGGAGAGTGGTCATCCCTTCCCTCGGACCATGCGGTGCTGGCGGCCGCGCTCGCCACCGCAGCCTGGGCCTTCGACCGGCGGCTCGGCCTGGTCGCCGCCCTCTGGGCCGCCCTCGTCGTCTGCTTCCCCCGCCTCTATTTCGGCTTCCACTACCTGACGGACCTGCTGGCCGGCGCCGCCCTCGGCATCGCGCTCACCCGCCTGGTCATGGCGCTGCCCTGGCCGCAGGCGCCGCTCCGCCTGCATGACCGCGTGCTGCGCCAGGCGCCGGCCGTCTTCTCCCTGCTCGTCTTCCTCGTGGCCTATGAGTTCATCACCCTCTTCGCCACCACGCGGCGCGTGCTGGGCGCGGTGAAGGATGTGATGCACGCGCTGGGGTGAGCGCGCCACACGCCCCGCCCCACCCTTGAAGCCGCCCGACCCTGCGGCCATCTCCCGCGCATCGATCCGGGCCCCTCTGGCGCGCCGATGTTCCGGAAGCGGGACAGGGCGCGCGATGTCGGATCACCACCTCGTGCCTCCGGCATCCGCCACGGCGGTCCGTCCGGGGCGCCACGACCTGGGGGCCTGCACCGTGACCGCCATCGCCCGACCTGCCGCCAACCCGCGCCTCGCCTGGGTTCTGCGCCCGACTGGCCTCCTGCTCCTCCTCATCGGCATCGCGGGCTACACCCTGCCGGCCGGCCCGGTGCATTGGACGGCGCTGATCCCCGCCATGCTGGGCGGCGTCGCCCTCGCCGCCTCCCGCCTCCGCCACCCCTATGCCGCCGCCGGCCTCGGCGCCCTGGTTTGCGTCATCGCCCTTATGGGCGGCGGCTCCGCCCTGCCGCAGCTGCCGGCGGTGCTGGCCGGGGAGGCCGGGCCCGCCACCGCGTCGCGCGCCGCCACCGCCCTGGTGGCCCTGCTCGCCCTGGCCGGCCTCGCCCACGCCCTGATCCGCGGCCGGAAAAGCGCCTGACATGATCGAAGCCCTCTTCGCCTGGTTCGTCGCCACCTTCCTCCTCGGCCCCCTCCAATCCGGCATGACGGCCGCGCTGGAAGCCGGGCGCGCCCCCGCCGCCGTGGTGGAACAGGTCACGCGCTGCGCGGCGGACGCCACGCCCGGCCTGGTGGACCGCGCGCTGGGCGACCCCTGGTGGGCGATCTCCACCGCCATCGGCGCCAGCATCGGCACGGTGGCGCCGGAATCCGTGCTGCGGGACGCGGCGCCGGGATGCGAGGCGGCGATCGCGGCGGCGCGGCCTTTCATGAATCGCGGGTGACGCCGTGGGGAAGGCGCTGCCTTCCCCACACCCCATCCGCCAGGGCCGTGACGGCCCTGGACCGTCTCGAATGGATGGACGCCCTGATGCCGCCGTCGCGCGCGCCCATGGCTGGTCATCGGACATCACGGAGGAAGACGCCCTCGCCCTCAGCCAAGCGCGCGCGCCCCGCTGATTCCCCTGGCCCCACCCCATTTGTTCGTATTATGTTCCGGAAACGCCCATCGGGGCGGCTCCTTGAACCCGTCCATCCGCCCCCTCCCCACGGCCCGCCCCCGGGCCGGGAATTTGTCCAAAAGCGGCCCGCGATTCGGTGCTAAAGATCCTAAATCGGCTAAATCCATCGTATTTCTCGCGGACTTCCCCACGTGGCGGCAGCCTCGTGACATGCGCGAAACCGCGCCGGCCTTGCCCGCGCGCGGTGCCTTGGCATCATGGCCTGCCAAGCTGGAGGATCCGCCCATGCGCCGAGCGCCCCTCATCGCCCTCATGCTGCTCGCCACCGCGCCGGCCGGCGCCGCTGGCCTCTCGGTCGGGCATGAATGGCTCAATGAAGGCGCGCCGCTGCAGGAATGCATGAACCGCGCGACCCGCGCCGTGCAGCAGGTCGGCCTGCAGCTCATGAACCCCACCAGCCGCGCCGTCTGGGCCGAGAACCGGGCCCAGGACCAGCTCTACGTCTTCTACTGCATCCCGGAACGCAACGTCGTCACCGTCACCGGCACCGCCGCGCGGTTCGAGGATGTGGACCCCGTCGTGACCCGCCTGCGGGAAGCCTTCCGCACCGCCCGCGCCCCGGCCGTGCCGAGCCCCCTCAGGAAGCAGTAGGCGCGATCCCCTGCCGGCCGGACCGCGCCGGCGGGTCGCGGGACAGCCCCTTGGCGGCCAGCGCCTGCTCATAGGCCGCCCACCGCGCCTCCCGCTCCTCCACCAGGGCGCGGAGGTAGTCCCAGCTGTAGATGCCGGTGTCGTGCAGGTCGTCGAACACGATCCGCACGCCGTAATGCCCGACGGGCTCCACCCGCATGATGCCGACATGCCGGCGCCCGGGCACCACCACCTTCTGCCCCGGCCCATGCCCCTGCACCTCGGCCGAGGGGCTCTCGACGCGAAGATACTCCGCCTCCAGCGCCGCCCGGGTCCCGTCCTCCCAGGCCAGCTCCAGCCGCTTCTCCGCCCGGTTCAGCCGGATTTCCGTCAGCTTCGCCATGGAGGGCGTGGCGTCAGCCGACCTTGCGCGCCTCGTCCGGCAGCATGATCGGGATGCCGTCGCGCACGGGATAGGCGAGGCCCGCCTTCTCGCTCACCAGCTCCCCCGCTTCCCGGTCATAGCGCAGCGGCCCCTTGGTGACCGGGCAGACCAGGATCTCCAGCAGCCGCGGGTCCACCGCGCCGGCGCTCGTCTCGCTCATCCTCAGGCTCCGTCGATGCTGCCGCGGTTTAGCTTGGCCGCCCCTCCGGCGCCATGCCGGTGGCGTGCATGTCCATCTGCATCAGCGCCACCAGCATGGTGGCGCGTTCCTCCGCCCCCGGCGCCTCCAGCAGCGCCTGCTTCTCCCGCGCATCGAAGGGGCAGACCATGCAGAGCGTGGTGACCAGCATGGCGTCGCTGGTGTTCTCCACCGCCTCCCAGTTCGCCTCGATCCCCCGCGCCTTGAAGTAGGGCCGCAGCGCGCCGACCAACGCCGCGCGGTCGATCTGCGGCTTCACGCCCACCGCCAGGTCCGGCGCGAAGTCGCCATATTCGACGCGCGCCCGCCGGTAGCCGCGGCGCATCGCCACCTCCTCCACCACGCGGTAGCGGATCACGCCCGTCAGCGTGATCAGGTAGCGCCCGTCATCCGTCTCCGCGAAGGAGGAGAGCCGGCCGAGGCACCCCACGCGGTAGATCTGGCTGCCGATCTCCGTCCGCGGCAGGCCGGGATCGGGCATCACCATGCCGAACATCCGCCCCGCCGCCAGGCTGTCCTCCACCATCGCGAGGTAGCGTGGTTCGAAGATGTTCAGCGGCAATCGCCCTTCCGGCAGCAGCAGCGCGCCGGAAAGCGGGAAGATCGGGATCTCCCCGGGCAACTCGTCGAAGGCGGGATGGAAGGGGGGCATCGGTTCCGTTTCCGCCGCCGGGCCTCAGTCGCCCGGCGGTCATTGTGGCGCCGCCTGTCACCCATGGCCCCCGGACTGGGGGCCGCGATGGTCAGCGGAACAGTAGGGTGGAGAGCTTCCGCCGTCCCGCAAGGGTCGCGGGGTCCGTGAAGCCCCAGGCCTCGAAGAACTTCAGCAGCTGCTTGCGCGCCGCCTCCTCGTTCCACGCCTTGTCGCGCTTGATCGCCTCGACCAGCGCGTCCACCGCCTCCGCCCGCTTGTCCATGGCGTTCAGCGCGACGGCCAGGTCGATCCGCGCCGCGTGGTCGTCCGGGTTGGCGGCCAGCCGCCGCTCGAACTCGCCGAGCTTCTCCCGCGCCAGCCGCCCTTCCGCCGCCAGCTGCAGGGCGGAGCGGATGGAGGCGATCTCCGCGTGGTCGCGGATCTTGGCCGGCGCCTGGTCGATCACCTCCTGCGCCTGCTCCTCCTCCCCCAGCGCCACCAGGCAGCGGGCCATGCCGGCCACTGCCTCGGCATTCTCGGGCTCCTGCTCGGCCAGAGCGGCGAAGAGCTCCACGGCCGCGGCGTGGTCGCCATTCTCGACCGCTGCCTTGGCCTCCGCCAGCAGATCGGCCGCCGGGCTCTGGCTGCCGCCCATCTTGAGGAGGTTGTCGATGAACTTCTTCACCTCCCCTTCCGGCAGCGCGCCCTGGAAGAGGTCCGCGATCTGGCCCTGCACGAAGCCGACGACGGTCGGCACCGACTGCAGCGGCAGGCCCATCTGCGCCAGCTGCTGGACCAGCTGCCGGTTCTTGTCGATGTCGATCTTGACCAGCTTGACCCGGCCCTGCGCGGCGCGGACCACCTTCTCCAGCGTCGGCGTCAGCGTCTTGCAGGGGCCGCACCAGGTCGCCCAGAAATCGACGAGGACCGGGGTCTCGCGGCTCGCCTCCACCACATCGGCCATGAAGGTCCGCTGGTCGCCATCCTTGATGACGTCGGAGGCCGCGGCAGCGCCTCCGGGTGCGGTCTGGCGGGTCGGGTCGAAGATCACGTCCATGGCAGGCTCTTCCTCGGTCCAGCCGCGCGCAGGGCGCGGCGCGGGGGTTCTTGGTGCATAGATGCGCCCCGCGAGGCGCGAAGCAAGCGGGGGGTGCCTGTCAGCCCGTCTCCGGCACCGCCAGCAGGCCCGGTTCATGGCCCAGCGAGCGCAGGAACCGCAGCATCTCCGCCGGCCGGATGGCGGTGGTCATGGTGTTGGTGAGCGGGTGGAAGTTCACCCATTCGAACCCCTCCATCAGCCCCTCGTCGAACACGACGCGCACCGCGCCGGGCCGCGCATTGACCAGGCCGAAGGGCGTGACGGAGCCCGGCTCCACGCCGAGCTGCGCCCGCAGGTGCTCCGCTTCCGCGAAGGCGCTGCGCGGAGCGCCGGCGGCGCGGACCAGGGCGTTGACCGAGGCGCGGCGCTCCTCCTCCAGCACCAGCAGCAGGAAGGGGCCCTCGCCCCGGGCGGGCTTCAGGAACAGGTTCTTGGAATGCCCGCCCGGCAGGTCGGGCCGCAGCGCCTGGCTTTCCGCCACCGTGAAGACCGGCGGATGGCGGACGGTCCGCGCCTCGATCCCCAGCGCCGCGAGGCGGGCGAGCAGGCCTTCGGGTGTTTCCATGGGTGGGCGACGACCTCCGGGTGATGCCATGCGCAGGGCGCATCCTCCCCCTGCGCGACTTCTTGTCCATGGTCGAGAGGGGGGTGTTGCAATCCGCCGCCGGCATGGTAATCACCCGCCCACGCCGAACGGAGCGCGGGCGTAGCTCAGGGGTAGAGCACAACCTTGCCAAGGTTGGGGTCGAGGGTTCGAATCCCTTCGCCCGCTCCAGTCGGACTTCCCACAAACCCTCCCCATCGCTGCGCAGACCGCGCCGAGGCGCCTGTCTGGCCGGGGTTCTGCGCGAGCGTTGATGGGTCGAGGCCGCAACGAACGGCCCGAACGGTTATCCGAACCCTGAGGGTAGCCCGATGTACCCCACACGCCTTACGACGTTGATCTGGCTTGGCTTTGCTCCGCCGACCCACGCCGGGAGTTTGCGGTTTCGACCGCTACCCGGTCGCGACACTGCACCTTCCAGCACGCCGGACGCCGGCGGCGCCGTCCCGAAAGGACACCAGCAGCATGGCCAAACTCCCTCCCCTCCCCGCCGCCGGTCGTGCTCCCCAGGGCGGCAACAACGCCACCGCCGGCAAGGCCAACCCGAAGGACGCCCGCGCCGGGTCGAAGAACAGCGGCGACCTCAAGCAGGGCGGCGTGAACAAGGCCATGCAGGCGAGCAGGAAGCACGGGGATCGCTGAGCCTGCCGCGGCGCTCCGGGACCGGAAGTCGGCCCCTCGCGCGAGACCGACGGCCGAGGGCGCCCGGAAATGCACCTCCAGAAGTCGGGGCGACGGCGCAGCATCTATCGGTTACGGCGGCCATCAGGTTGATGACCATCCGCATGCGCCGCCGAGGCGGCCAGAATCCGTATCTGCGTGTCGGAGCGCTTCATCGTCGGGATCCTCGTGCCGCATCCGACCATCCGGGTGCTACGAGACCGAGCCCCGCAGGCCTCGCCTGTCGGGGCGTGGCGGGATCAGTGCCGCGTCACGGCGTGTATCCGCCGCGCCGGAAATGCTGGTCAGCGATGTCCTTCAGCCTCGCGGTAGCGCCGGCGAGCCAGACCGCCTCGCCCCAGCACACCGCGACTGGTTCAGCGCCGAAGTGCTCGACGCTGGCTTGCCGCAGTTCGGCAAGCGGGGCGTCGCATTCGCGCTTCCCGTCATGAAGGCGTCCAGGCTGCGCTGCCGGTTGGCTTCCCGCTTCGTCATCGCCGTCTCCGTCCCGCTCTCTGCATGACGGACACGTCGCTCTACCGTGCGCGGTAGCCAGGCGAGATAGCGTGTCGCCTGGCACCTCTCCCATCGTCGCGACGCGTCGGACGAAGCCCGCAGCGTCTCCAGCAAAGCGCCGCGCCCGATCTCAGCCATGGGGCTGTGCCCCTGGACGCCCCCCGCCGTTCGTCACGCGATGACCTGGATATCCGACGCCACCAGCCCCGGCGCGCCCGTGAAGGTCGCGATCAGCACGGCGCGACCACCCGCCCCATCCGCATCCCACCACAGCCGGCCTGCGGCCTCCTCATAGACGAACTGGCCAAGGCCGCTGGGGCTGTCGGACACCGTCGCGCCGCTGCGGAACTGCGCGGCGGAGAGTGCGCCTTCAGACAACCCGCCACCGAAGCCCGCCGCCTTGACCACGATCCGATCCACCCCGGCGGTGAAGTCGGCCACGGTGTCCCCCCCTTCGCGCCAGAAGTTCCAGAGGAAGATGTCGGCATCGGCGCCGCCCGAGAGGCTGTCCGCCCCCCGGCCACCGACCAGCGTATCGGCGCCGCCATCACCCGAAAGCGTATCGGCGGAACTCGTCCCCGTGATGCGGTTGGCAATCGTGTTGCCCGTGCCCCGCAGCCCGGCGCTGCCGGTGAGGAGCAGATGCTCCAGATGGTCGCCAAGCGTCCAGTCAACCTCGCTCCGCACCGTATCGGCGCCGGCGCCGGCCGCCTCGCGGATCACATCGTCCGGGCCAGCCGGGCGATACAGGTCGTTGCCCGCACCGCCATCGAGCGTATCGGCCCCTTCCCCGCCCCGCAGCGTGTCATTGCCGGCGCCCCCGAGGATCAGGTCACGCTGGATGCCCGCACGGGCGGCGATCGAGTCATTCCCGTCGGTGCCCAGGCGCACGCGATCCACCCCGGCACCGAAGACGCGGATGGTCACGTCGGTGCTCGCACTCAGCCCATCGAGGCCGGTGGAGACGATACGCACCACCACTTCCGTCGTGCCGAGCGTGGCGAAGGCCCCGTCGGCGGCCACCGAGACCACCCGCCCATCGATCCGGAACAGGGCCGCCGCCTCGGCGGCATCCAGCCCCCCCGCGGCATCGCCGAAGGTGAAGGACTGCACATCGCCGAAGGCACTGTTCGCATCGATCGCCGACAGCGTGGCGATGGCGGTACCTGCACCATCGCCGGCCATCACGCCAAGCCGCCCACCAGAGAGGGTCAGCGTGACCTTGGTCGCCGCGACGCCAACCGCATCGACGATGGCGCCGCTGCGGCCGCCGAACTGCAGCCGCTCGATCGCGCCCTGCACGGTGTCCACGCCGTCGTGGTCCAGCGTGCCGGCGGCACGAAGATCCGTGACGGTGTAGAAGCCGCCGCCGGCATCCCACTCAACCCGGTAGTTCGCCCAGCCGGCACTGTAGAGCGCGACATCGGCCGCGCCGTCATTGGCACCGGATTCATCCCGGATCAGGTCGTTGCCCGCGCCGCCCTTGAAGCGGTCGGCGCCGGCGCCGCCGATCAGGATATCGTCACCGGCATCGCCCAGCAGCGTGTCATTGCCATCGCCGTCCCGGCCGCGGCGCCAGTCGCCGCGCAGCTCGTCATTGCCGACGCCACCGCGCAGCAGGTCCGCGCCGCGTCCACCATTGAGCTGGTCATTGCCGGCCCCGCCCAGCAGCACGGCGCCGGCCGTGCCGGCATCGGTGCCGAGCGCCGTCATCACCGAGAGGACGTCATCGCCCCCGCGGCCGAGCACCAGATCGGCGCCCCCACCCGTGACGATGAGGTCGGCCGAATGGCCGGCCAGGCCGCGCAGCGTCTCCTGACCCGACGTGCCGAGGATCTCCTCATTGCGCCCGAAGACCGCGATCTCCAGCGTCCCGGGTGCGATGGAGACATGGCCGACGGCATCGGCGACGCTGTAGGCCACCTCGATATAGGCGACGCCCGGGCCCTGCGCCGTCTCGCCGAACAGCGGCAGTTCGTCGTTCAGCAGCGCCTCCAGCAGCGGGCTGCGGTCGAGCCGGATGCTGGTGCCATCCACGACCGACAGACGCGCCTGCAACGCCGCGATCAGCACGGCGCCGGTGGTGGCGATGCCGTTCACATCGATGGCGCCGGTCGTCGCATCGATGACCGTCGCGTCGGCGCCGAAGCGGATGCCGGTGATGCGCGGCGCCGCGGCACCCGTCGCGACAGTCAGGACATCGCCCTCATCCGCATCGGTGTCGTTGGCGATGACGTCGGTGACGATCGCCTCGTCCTCCGTCCCGCCCCCGAAATCCTCCACCGCCACGGGGGTCGCGACGTTTCCGCCATCCACCGCGATGGTGACGACGCGCGTGGTGGACAGGCCGTCGAGCCCCGTCGCGACCAGGGCCACGACCAGGTCGGTCGAGAGCGGCAGGGTGGCGCCGTCCCGCACGCGGATCGCGTTGCCATCGATGACGAAGAAGGCTTGCGCCTGCGCCGCGGTCAGCCCGCCGGCCGCGTCGCCGAAGCTGAAGCTTTGCACGTCCCCGAAGACCGCATTGGCATCCGTGGCCGAGAGCTCCGCCACCAGGGCGCCGCCGGCGGCCAGGCCGGGGAGCGTGATGGCACTGCCCGAGCCCGGGGTCGGGTCCGTGACGGTGATCGCGCTCGCCGCCTGGCCCACCGCATCGGCCAGCCTGCCGGTCACGCCGCCCGCCGTCAGGAATTCGACGCCGGACAGGGTATCCGCGCCCTCGCCCTCGATCACCACGGTGCCATCGCTGCCGAGGCGGATCGACAATTGCTGCCAGCCGAGATCGGTCACGGCGGTATCGCCGCTGCCTTCCCCGCCGGCCAGGCTGTCATCGCCGAGACCGCCGAGCAGCGCATCATCGCCCGCGCCGCCGATCAGCGTATCCGCCCCGCCATCGCCGGCCAGCGTGTCCGCGCCGCCCTCGCCGGAGAGGATGTTGGCGCCGCCAAGCCCGGTGATGCGGTTGGCGAGCGCATTGCCGGTGCCGGAGACGGCGGCGAGATCGGCCAGCACCAGGTCCTCGATCGCCTCGGCCAGGACATGGTCGGTGCTGGCAATGACGGTGTCCGCACCGCCGCCCTCGGCCTCTCGCACCACATCGCCGGCACCGACGCTGTAGGCATCGTTGCCCGCGCCGCCCTGCATGGTGTCGGCGCCGGCGCCGCCATCCAGCAGATCCGCGCCGTCGAGGCCGGACAGCAGGTCGTTGCCGCCCCCACCCGTCAGCGTATCGGCGCCCGCCGTCCCTTCCAGGGTTCGGCCACCCTCCCCCACCACGAATTCGAGCGTGCTGCTCCCCGTCAGGCCATCGAGGCCCGTGGCCCGGATCTCGAGCCGCAGCGTCTGTCCGGCCAGGGCCGACAACGCCCCGCCATCGGTCACCACCAGCCTGCCATCCGCGATGTGGAACAGCGTGGTGGCATCCACCGCGTCGCCCGCCACATCGGCCAGCGTCAGGGTCTGCGTATCGCCGAAGGGCGCATTCGAATCCACGGCGCCGATGCGGCCGAGGACGGCGCCGGTCGCCAGGCCCGGCGCCACCACCTGCGTGAAGCCGACGGGCTGCGTGGTATCCGTCGGGATCAGCAGCACCAGGCTGGCAGCCTGGGCGACGGCGTCGCTGATCGCGGTGACGACGCCGTTGATCTGGATGGACTCCACGCCCACCAGCGTGTCGATGCCAAGCGGGGCACCGCCGCGCAGATCGGTCACGCGCCAGCCGCCGGTCACCGCCTCCACGCGCAGATCCGTCCAGGCCGCGTCATAGACGGCGACATCCTGGCCGGAACCGCCCAGCAGACTGTCATCGCCCCCGCCGCCGATCAGCGTATCGGCCCCCGCATCGCCCAGCAGCGTATCGGCGCCGCCCTGGCCCGAAAGGCGGTTGGCGCCGGCATTGCCGGACAGCAGATTGTCCCCGCCATGGCCGGTGCCATCGGCATCGGCGGTGCCGGTCAGCAGCAGGTTCTCGATCGCCTCGTCCCGCAGCGTGATGCTGGACGTGCCCCGCAGTGCGTCGATGCCGCCGAGGTCGAGCAGCGCATCGCCATCCTCGACGCCCTCATAGGTGTCGTTGCCGACGCCCCCGCGCAGCGTATCGGCACCGAGGCCGCCAATCAGCAGGTCGTGCCCCTCGCCGCCCTCCAGCCAGTCATTCCCCGCGCCACCATCCAGCGTATCCGCGCCGCCGAGGCCGCCCATGAAGTCGTTGCCGCCGCCCGCCACCATGCGGTTGTCGAGCGTATTGCCCGTGCCGGAGAGGTGGGTCGCGCCGTCGGAGAGCAGCGTCATGTTCTCGACGAAATCGGGCAGCGTCGCGTTCCAGTCGGCGACGCGGATGCGGAGTTCGTCGATGCCGCCGCCAGCCGTCTCCACGATGGTCGGGAAGCTGCTGCCGAAGGGGCGGGACCGCGTCAGGACGTGGACATAGACATCGTCGCCGGCGCCGCCCGCCATCGTGCCGTTGCCGCCACCGCTGTCGAGGCGGTTGTTGCCGTCATTGCCCAGCATCAGGCTGAAGCTGTCATGCGCGGTCGCGCGCAGCACGCCTGGCGCGAGTTCCAGCTCCTCCACCCGGTCGGCCAGCACGTAATCCTCGACCGACGTGATGACGCGGTCGGTGCCTTCGCCGAAGACCTCCAGGATGCGGTCGCCGGCATCGTCCACCGCATAGGTGTCGTTCCCCGCGCCCCCCACCATGCTGTCGGCGCCGCTGCCGCCATCCAGCGTATCGGCGCGCGTGCCGCCCAGCAGCGTGTCATCGCCCTCGAAGCCCAGCAGCGTATCGCGGCCGGAGCCGGCGATGAGCGTATCCGCCCCCTCCGTGCCCTCCAGCGCCACGCCGCCAGGTCCGATGACGACGGCGAAATCGGCTTCCGTCGTCAGGCCATCGAGGCCCGTGGCCGCCAGGCGGATGGTGAGCGTGCGTCCGGCATAGGCTTCCAGCACCGCATCGCCGCGGACCTCGATGCGCGTGCCGTCATCCTGCGCCACCAGCACGAAGAGCGCCGCCGCCTCCGCCGCCGTCAGCCCGCCCGCCGCGTCTCGGAACCCGATGGTGTTGACGTCGCCGAAGGCCGCGTTGCGATCGGTGACGGTGACGAGGCCGAGTTCTGTGCCGGCCGCCGCATCGAAGGGCAGGTCGGCCGGGGTCAGCGCGATGGCGCTGGCCGCGCTGGCGATGGCGTCGGCGATATCGCCCTCGCCACCCGCGAAGGCCAGGCGCTCGACCTCGGTGACCGTGTCGGCGCCTTCCGGCCCGGTGACGGCATAGACACCGTCCTGCACCTGCGCCACGACGACATCGGCCCAGGCAGCGCCGAAGACGGCGGTGTCCGACCCTTCGCCACCGATGAGATCGTCATCGCCCTGGCCGCCGGAGAGGCGGTCATCGCCCGCCATGCCGAAGATCCGGTCATCGCCGCCATTCCCGGCCAGGCTGTTGGCGCCGGCATTGCCCTCGATCGTGTTGTCGCCGGCATTGCCGCCACCATCGGCATCGAGCTCGCCGACCAGTGTCAGGGTCTCGAGGTTCGCGGAGAGGGTGAAGGCACCGCGGCTGCCATTGCTGAAGACGACGTCGAAGCCGCCGCCTGCCAGCTCCGTCACCTGCTCGTCGCCATCCAGCCAATAGGTGTCGTTGCCCGCGCCACCCGCGACGGTGTCCGCGCCGCCGTACAGGGTGTGGTCGTTGTCCAGGTAGAACAGGTTGTCCCCGGCATTGCCGGTGATCCGGTCGGCGCGCACGGAGGTGCCGCGGATGAACATGAAGTCGCTGCCCAGCAGCTGGATCTGCGGGCCGAACATCTGCATCGCGGCACTGTCCGGCGCGAATTGCCGGATGCGGGCATCGAGGTCGATGCCGCTGACGCTCGTCACCACCAGGTCGAACAGGTCGTATTTCAGTTCGTCGGTGATTTCGTCGAAGGCGATGGTATCGGCGCCCGCATTGCCATCGAGGTAGTCGTCGCCGGCGCCGCCCACCAGGCTGTCCGCGCCGCCGCCGCCGAAGATGACGTCATTGCCGCCGCCGCCATGGATGCTGTCATTGCCGACGCCGCCGGTCAGCGTCTCCGCCCCATCGCCACCACGGATGCTCTGGGCCAGGCCGACGACGTCGATGTCGATGCGCTGCTCGAAGCTTAGGCCATCCTGGCCGGTCACGCGCAACGTGAAGCCGACGCCGGGGCGGATGGCGCCGGACAGGATGCCATCCTGCAGGTAGGTATCGATGACCCGGAGTTCGCCATTCACCACCTCGAACACGGAAGCGGCGTTGAACAGGCCGACCTGGCCCGTGATGGCATAGCTGTAGGTCTCCCCGAAGGCGCGGTTGGGATCGATGACCGTGATGGCGCCCAGCGAGGTGCCGCCCGGGGCCGAGGCGGACAGCGTGCCGATGACGCCCGCGCCGCCGCCCCCCGTGCCGAGGAGAATGCCGGTCGGCGCCGCCGCCACCGCATCGGCCAGAAGCCCCGTGGTGGTGCCGAAGGTCACCTGTTCCACGCCCAGCAGAAGGTCGCCATCCACGGCGAGGCCGGCGCCGGACGCCGTGACGCGCGTCGGCGTCCAGGCCCCCGTGTAGGTGGCGCGATCGGTGCCGAGGCCGCCATCCAGCGTGTCCGCGCCGGCACCGCCATTCAGCACATCGTCACCGGCCTCGCCACGCAGCAGGTCGGCCTCATCGCCGCCGGACAGCGTATCCGCGCCCAGGCCGCCGAGCAGCGTATCCGCGCCCCCGGCTCCGCCGAGCAGGTCCGCCCCGCCGAGACCGGCGATCCCGTCATTGCCGGCGCCGCCGTTCAGCGTATCCGCGCCCTCCGTCCCGCTGACCGCGACATCCAGCGTCGTCATCGTGACCGTGAAGCTGCGGGTGAAGCTCAGGCCATCGAGGCCCGTGGCCGTCACCGCCAGCGTCAGCACATCGCCCGCGACGCGCCCCGCCAGCGCGGTGGGATCGCGCAGCCGGATCTCCTGGCCGACGATCTCGAAGACCGCGGAAGCAGCGGCGGCGCTCAGCCCGCCCGCGGCATCGGCGAAGGCGAAGGACTGGACATCGCCGAAGGCGGCGTTGCGGTCCGTCGTCGCCAGGCGGCCGAGCACCGTGCCCGTGCCGGCGCTGACCATCAGCGTGATGCCGCCATCGTCACCCGGGGAGGGATCGGTGAGCGTCATGCCATCCGCCGCGGCGGCGACGGCATCGGCGATGCGCCCCTGGCGGCCGGCGAAGCTGACGAACTCGATCCCCGTCAGCCGGTCGTGCCACAGGCCGGCAAGGCCTTCCACCGACGCCCCCGCGGCATCCGTGCCATCGCGCAGCCAGTAGCCGCCATCGGCCGCCACCAGGGCGGTCTGCGACCAGGCGGCGGAGAAGACGGCGAGGTCCCCGTCATCGGCGCCGCCCATCAGCGTGTCGCGCCCCGCGCCGCCGGTCAGCGTATCGTCGCCGGCATTGCCGATCAGCCCGTCATCGCCACCCAGGCCCGACAGCACGTTGTTCGCGCCATTGCCCTCGATCGTCTCGCCCCCCGCGCTTCCGGCGGCGGAGATCGGCAGCACGCCGGTCAGGCGCAGATATTCGATGTTGGCGAGGCTCGGCACGAAGGAGGCCTCGATCGTGTCGGCGCCGCCATTCGCGGCTTCCACCACCACGTCGCCGGGGTTGTCGAGCCGGTAGAGATCGTCGCCCGTGCCGCCCACCAGGCTGTCCGCGCCGATGCCGCCATCCAGCGTATCGGCATCCGCACCGCCCAGCAGCGTATCGGCATCGGCATCGCCGCGCAGGCTGTCCGCCCCGTCATCGCCCTGCAGCAGGTCGGCGCCATCGCCGCCCGAGAGGGCGTCCGCACCCGCATCGCCCTGCAGCCGGTCAGCACCGGCATCGCCCGAGATGGTGTCGGCGCCATCCTCGCCCCGCACGGAATCGGCGCCGGCCTCGCCGGACAGGACATCCGCATCCGCCCCGCCGAGCAGCGTATCGGCGCCTTCGCCGCCCGCCACCGCATCCGCACCCAGCCCGGCCGAGACGCTGTCCGCGCCGCCACCCGCCTGGATGTTGTCGTCACCCGCGCCGCCCGCGAGGCTATCGTCCCCGCCCAGGCCGCGCAGCGTGTCGTCCGCGCCCGCGCCGGCCAGGCTGTCCGCACCCTCCGTCCCGATGCGATCCACCGGATCGATGGCAATGGTGAAGCGGAAGCTGAAGCCGCGCTGCAGCTCGTCCAGCCCCCGCGCGGCGATGTTGGCGGAGAAACTCGTCGGCAGTTGCGAAAGATCGGCCCCCGCCCTGACCACGATCTGGTTGTTCGTGATCTCGAACAGCCGGTCGAGGCCGAGGCGCGCCGCCTCCGACGCCACCCAGAACAGGGACTGCGTGTCGCCGAAGGGGGCGTTGATGTCGGTGACGGCGATGGTCGCCACCACCTGGCCCGCGGTCGCGGTCTGGCTGATGCGCAGCGGCGTGGATGCGAAGGGGTTCGCCGCCGTCGCCATGGCGGTCACGCCATTGGCCGTGATCGACATGGCACTGGCGGAGGCACGCACGGCCTGTTCCAGCGTGCCGACCAGCCCGTTGAAGCTGACGCGCTCGACATCGGTGCCGAAGACGTCCCGCTCGCCCCCTGCGAGGGCGATGGCACCGCCGCCGAAGCCGAAGAAGCTGACAGTCGCCTGCAGCCAGGCGGTTTCATAGGCGACGATGTCGTCGCCGGCCCCGCCCGACACGCTATCGTTGCCGGCGCCGCCGACCAGCGTATCGGCACCGGCGCCACCCTCGATCGAATCGTTGCCGCTGCCGCCGATGAGGCGGTTCGCGGCCTCATTGCCGATCAGGGTCGCGTCGCCCTGCGCTTCCATCCCGACCAGGCTGACATCGGCCTGGCTGCTGCCGATCAGCGTGACCGCCACGGGCGCCGCCGTGCCGGCGAGGAGATTGTCCGCCGTCACGGAGGTGTTGGCGATGATCCGCATGCCGCCGCCCGCATCGATGATGCGGTCGCCGGCATTGCCGATGACGAAGACATCCTGCCCGGCCCCGCCCGACATGGTGTCCGCGCCCGAACCGCCATCCAGCGTATCCGCGCCCTCACCGCCCTCCAGGGAGTCGGTGCCGCCGGAACCCTGGAGGCTGTCATTGCCCCCGCCGCCCATCAGCGTATCGGCCCTGACATTGCCTTCCAGCGTCTCGTTCCCCGATCCGCCGCGGGCGAAGTCGGCGCCCTCGGCATTCAGCAGGCGGACCGTGTCGAAGAAGACGGGATAATCGGCCGCGTCGTAGTCGAGGGCGGTGCGCAGCACATTGCCCTCTCCGGTATCGGCGGCGAAGCGATCGAGCGCATCGGTGAGGATGTAGGTATCGCGCCCCGCCCCACCGGAGAGGCTGTCCGCCCCCGCGCCGCCATCCAGCGTATCGGCCCCGATACCGCCCGAGAGCGTGTCGTCGCCGGTGTCACCCTCCAGCAGGTCATTGCTGACGCGGCCGAAATACTCATCCACCGTGCGCATCTGCTCGATCGCGCCGGAGGGGCTGTTCGTCGTGCCGTAGGAGAGCCAGAGGCGGCCATCGGCATTCCAGAGATTGAGGGCGATGTCCTCACGCGCGATGACGAGGTTGCCGTCGCGGTCTGTGAGCACCACCGTCTCACCGGTGGCGCGATTCTGGACGTAGATATGCGCCTGCCCGTCAGCGAGCGCGGCATCCAGCCAGCCCGGGCGGGCTTCCCCGGGGCGGAGCACGGCGGCGATGTTCGTCGCGCGCGTGATGAAGGCGACGGTCTGGCCACCATCGGACAGGGCGACGCGCGTTGTCGCGGCGTTGGCGCCAGCCGTGATCAGATGCGTGACGCCGAGTTCCACATCCCGCACGAAGGCATCGCGCAGCCCGTTGGCGTCGTTGACGACAAGGTTGCTGGCATCGCTGAGGAAGGCGACGAAGCGGCCATCGGTGGACAGGTCGGCGCTGACGCTGGCGCCATTCGACTGGGCACCGCCCATGCCGATGGAGACGCGGGTCATGTTGCCATAGGCAACGGAGTAGCCGGCGGGACCATTATAGTAGTCCACCGCGCCGATCGGCGCGGTGCTGCGCAGGTAGATGTCCCAGGTGCCGTTGGTATCGTTCGGCACGAGGTCAAGCAGTTCGCCCTGCGGCGTGCGGGACAGGTTGCTGGCCAGCGTCTCGAAGGCCAGCCAGCCGCCATCGGCGGAGAGCACGGCATTTCGGCTGTCGCCATCCGCGGCCTCCCCCGCCCTGTTGGCCGCGGAGGCGTACCAGTTGCTCGCCACCTCGAAGTACTGGCCGTTCTGGCGCGGCCAGGTCTGGTTGGGCAGGGCCTGGAACCAGGACAGGCCGATCTTCTGGACGCCGCCCTCCGTGAAGGTGAAGGCGACCAGGTTGCCATCGACCGAGACGCTCGGATCGCTGACGCTGCCGAGATCCGATCCCGGCACCTTCAGGATGTCGCGCGTCAGCAGGTCCATCCGGAACAGCACGGGCGTGTTGCCACGCCCTTCATCGACCAGGCCGGGTGTGGAGGTGAAGACGAGGTAGCGCTGATCGGCGCTGAGGGCATACAGCGCCCTGGTGCCGTTCTGCGCGGTGTCCACCAGCACCGTCTCGATCAGGCGGTCGGAGACCCGGATGCTGTCGGGATCGCGTTCCCAGACCGAAGCGGAAAGGCCGCGATCGAAGCTGCTGGTAAGCGTGGGCATCGCCTCCGCGCTATCCGCCAGCAGGTCGTTGCCCGAGCTGCCCTCCAGCGTATCGCTGCCCTGGCCGCCATCCAGCGTATCGTCGCCGCTCTGGCCCAGCAGGCGATTGGCCCCGGCATTGCCGATCATCCGATTGGCGTCAGCGCTGCCGACGCCCCCCGCGCCGGTCGTGCCGGTCAGTCGCAGAACCTCGATGCCGCGGCCCATCGACACATCATCGATGGATTCGATCGTGTCCGCGCCGGCGGTTTCGCCGGTGATCGTATCGCCGCCGCTGAAGCGGTAGAGGTCGTTGCCCGCGCCGCCCGACAGCCAGTCCCGCCCCCGGCCCCCGGCCAGCGTGTCATCGCCCGCGCCGCCGATCAGCGTCGTGTCCTGGTCGTTGGCGATGATGCTGTCATGCCCCTCGCCGCCATCCAGCGTGGCGTTGCGATCGCCGAAGCGGATCTGGGCACCGAGCTGGCCGGACATGTTGCCGCGGCCATCGCCGCGCACCGCGCTCTGGACGGAATTCTCGACGGCGATCGTGTCATTGCCGCCGAAGCCCTGGATCCGTCCATCATACTGCACGGAGGTGACGCGCAGCAGGTTGTCCTGGTTGTTGCCGTCGGCGTTGCCGCTGGCGAGTTCCATCGCCTCGATGTTGTCGCGCAGCCGGCCGCCCTGGCGGACCACCACCATGTCGAAGCCGCCATCGGCTTCCTCGACGATGTTCTCCGTGCCGATATAGGTGTCGTTGCCGGCGCCGCCGATGAAGACATCCCCGGACCAACCGGCCTTGAACCAGTTGTCCTGGGCGTTGCCGGTGACGGTGATGGCCGTCGTCCGCAGGGCGTAGCCGGCGAAGAGGTCGGGATCGAGCTCGGTGGAGGTCGTCACCCGCTCGATGTTCAAGGACAGGGTGAAGCTGCCGAAAGCGTAGATCCAGTCCGACCCGCCATCGGCAAGTTCGATCATCTGGTCGCCGGAATCGATCCCGTAGTAGGAATCATTGCCCGCGCCGCCGACCATCGTATCCGCGCCATTGCCGCTGCGCAGCTCGTCGTCGCCGGCCTCGCCTTCCAGCCGCGAGGGGTCGAAGCGCTTGCCGCTGCCGACCGTGTCGTTGCCGTTCCCGCCGTACAGGAAGTCGGTCTCGGCCACCTTCTTGCCGCCGCCGAAAAGGTTGGCGAGGGAGGTGCCGAAGGTGTGGCCGTTGCTGCCGGGGTCGGTGATGACGTCGTCGCCATCGCCACCTTCCAGCACGTCCTGGCCATAGCCGCCGTCGATGGTATCGTTGCCGGTGCCGTCGCCATAGGTGTCCACCATGGCCTGGCCGTTGTAGCTGCCGCTCCAGCGTATCAGCCTGTCGCCATTGATGGTGTCGCGGCCGTTCCCGCCTTCGATGCTGTCGTCGCCATAGCCGCCATAGAGCTGGTTGGTGCCCTGGCTGGCCAGGATCGTGTCCCGTCCGTCGCCGCCATACAGCACGTCATCCTCCGGGGAGGAGACGGCATGTTCCATGACCAGGAAGAGGCCGAAATCGCGCAGCTTGCCCTGGATGAAGCCCACGGGGTCGGCGACATTGGATGGGGAGGCAAGATCCTCCAGGCTGATCCATTCGAAGTCGCGGCCCCGGACATCGCCGCCATCGATGAGGAGATCGTTGCCCTCGTCACCGAGCAGCGTGTCATTCCCCATCCCGCCCATGAGGGCGTCCCACCCCGTGCCACCGGAGAGGTAGTCACTGCCGTAGTCGCCGCGCACCACGTCGGCCCCGGCCTCGCCGTAGAGCGTGTCGCCATCCCAGGTGATGTCGGCCGCGCCCTGGATCTTCTCAGACCATTGGGAGGAGCCGTCGGTGAAGGTCTCGTCCGCTTCCTCGCTGTCGCCGCCGCCGGTGATCAGGTCATCGCCGGCGCCGCCATAGATGATGTCCTCGCGCTCGCCGCCCTCCAGCTTGTCGTCGCCGCCCAGGCCGTAGAGCGTATCGTTGGACGAACCGCCGAGGAGCCAGTCCTTCCCCGCGGTACCCATGACGGAATCGGCGCTGCCCGCCTCCAGCAGCACGGCGAAGGTCAGCGGCAGGGCGCCAAGGAGCCCGCCGATGACAGGGATCTCGCCCAGGATCTCGCCGGGATCGAAGAAGAAGCGGAGGACGTCCTCGTTGCTGATCGCGATGGCGGTTGCCGCCGCCAGCACGCCGGCGCCAGCGACACCTCCAGTGCTCAGCATCAGACCCACAAGGAGCTGCGGGACCTCGATCAGCTCCGCGCCATCTTCCCAATAGGCGTCCCAGCCTGCTTCCTCATTGTTGAAGGTGACCTGAACCGTGCGCTGCTCGGGAGCGAGGAAGAAGTCGCGCGAGACCGGGAAAACAAGCGTGTCAGTGCCTTCCATCGTCCATCCCGCCGGGTCTTGCAAAGCGGACAGTCGAGGGGCCGGTCAAGAGCCGCGCCAGGTCCGCAATTCGCTGCCAAAATGATCCGAACTCACCCTTAACGAGAAATTGTCTAACCTCAAAGGTGATTCCAGGTTAAATTTCCAGTAATTAGACAGGTGGTCTGCGGAGGCCTCGTCCGGGATCATTGCCTGATGCGGATGCGATCGAGCGTCCGGTCTGCGTCCGAGCGCCGCCCACGGACACCCGGTGCTCAGGATATCCATCACCCTTCCCAGCACCGAGCGCATGTCGATCCTGCCCCGAGGCGTGGCATAGGAACGGAGCTGCTTGGCAGGTTGGGCCGCCGGGTCAGGCGGCCGCGGCGGGCAGGCTGACGGTGGGATTGCTGCTCACAGAGCCGATGGTTTTGCAGGGTCATGCAGCGGGCGCGCTGGGTTGCTAAGCCGCTTGCTGCGCTGGGCTTCCTCTTCGCGCTGACGCTGATGGCTGACGGGCGGGAGTTCGTCCATTTCCAGTTCTGACAGTCGTGCGGTCCCGACCAGGAATTACCCGACCGAGGTTGCACGCGCAGCGCGGCCCCCGTGCCTGTCTGATACCGCCGCGCACATGTCGTGACCTGCGGCCGACACCGCCAGCCGAGGCCGCGACTGCGGCCCGCCGCTTATGCGGCGAAGCCAGGCGGCCGGATGGCCGCGCCGGCGTTTGAGCGCGGAAATGCGTCAGCATTTCTGCAAAGCGGCATGAGCCCTGCCAGCGTCAGGTAGCGTGGTAGTGTCCTGGACCCGACGAACCCCGATCGCACCCTCGCCGCTGCCTGTTCGGCCATCGCCCTCAAGCGGTCCCGGTTGGCGAGAGGGGCACCGATCCTGGCTCAACCGGGATGGCATCCGCGCCGATGCGGAGTGTCCCCGTGACGTCGTCCTCGACCGCATCGGCTGCGCCCCCTTTTCGGCGCTCCAGCACATCCCTTCGATGGCACGGCCACCGTCGCCCGGCGTCCGGAAGCAGCGGGCACCTTCTGCCCGAGAGTGCGCCGTTCAGGCCCGCGCTGACGCCATCCTGGCCAACAGCCGGACGCGCAGTCGCTTGAGCGCAATCAGCCCTTCACCCAGCCTTCCGCCATCCCGTCGAACCGATGCCTCCGGCCAGTGGCCCGTATAGCCGGGCACCCGCAGCCCGAAGGCCAGCCGGAGCCGCGCCGTTTGAGCGACCAGCGGGGCACATTCACTCCACGCGTCATGCGACTGCCCATCGGCATGCAGGAAGGTGCCGAAGGCCAAGGCCTCCGCCTCATTCGGATCGCGGCGGAAGTCGTCATAGGCAGCGACCCCGGCATCGCGCAGCGCGGCCGTCCAGGATTCCGTCTCGGTGTTGCCTGTCAGCGCCATCGCACGCGTCAGTTCATGCGCGAAGGCCAGCATGCCGCCCTGCAGGCTGCGGAGTCCCCACGCAAGCACACGCGTGTCGGTCTCCTCGGCCAACTCCGGCTCGAACCTGCCGTCGGCGCGCTGGCGATAGCCGCGTGTCGTGCCGTGGTCTGCCGAGCAGAAGATCTCCAGCAGCACGGGATTGAGGCGCTTCAGGAATCGCGGATCCTCGATGTATGCCTGCATCTCCGCACCAGCGAAGCCCTCCGGCCTGCTGCGCAGCGCAAGGTAGAAGCCTGTCAGCCGCGTCGTCTCACCCTTCTCCGCGCCGACCTCAACCAGCCGACGGAGCGATCGCTGCAAGCGGCCATGCCAACCGAGATCCACGATCAAGGCCGAGGACACGCCGACAACACCCTGCTGCCGGAGATAGCCGAGCGCGGCGGCGCGGCGCCGGCGCCCCGCCCGACGCAATTCGATCTCGACCTCCGGCTCCGCCAGCAACGCGCGCAGCCTGTCTTTGGCGACCGGCCGATCAAGCGCTTCCGCCCCATCCATCTGGTGGCGCGAGAGCGGTGCCGTCAGCGCCTCCAGACGCAGATCGGCCCGCGCCAGGATGCTGCGCAGCGGCTCGTGAGGTGCATCGTCCGACAACCAGGACAGGACCGTCTCGTCCAACCCGTCCAGCGCTGGCAGATGCCACGCCTGCCGCGACCCGTGCAGGTAGCTGCATCGGATGTCCCAGCCCAGCCCGGCAAGGAGGATCTCCGCAATCGCCTTCAGCACCTGGCCGTCACGGGCAACGAAGTGCACATGCTTCTCGCCCATGGCCCGCGCGCGTTGCAGGACCCACAGCACGAAGCCGCAGAGAAGCGGTCCTGCGACCGTTGCGCCCGTGTTCCACAGAGTACGCTCATGCGGCGTCAGCGGGCCGGGCGACAGCCTCGCGACACGCGCGGCGCCGGCCAAAAGCGAGCGCAACAGGGCGGGGTGGCGTTCGGCACCCGCATGCAGCATGCGCTCGTGCCGCGTTGGCATGCCGTCCAGCCAATGCGTGGCATCGATGCCCAAGCGATGAGGCACCGCCAGATCCGAATGGGGATGATCGCCACAATGGCTGATCTGTGTCGGCAGCAGGCCCAGCTCGTTGGCTACGTGATGGAACAGAAGACCCGTCCGCTTGGTGGCCTGGAGTGGCGCTGAGGCGAAGACGCGTTCTGCCGGAACGGTGACGCCGGCGCGGGCCAGAAGACGCAGCAGAGACGGGTGGTCGAAATAGGTATCACTCAGCAGCGCAACCTCGGCGCCAGCGGCTTGCAGTGCCGCGAGCCGAGCGACATTGGCGGCAATGGGGCGGATGCAGAGTGTCTCGACCTCCACTTCCAGTTCCATCGCCCGCTGGATCTCTGCCATGCCCCAGCCATGGGTGGCGGCCAGCGCAGCATGGATGGCGTGAAGGTCGACTTCCTCGGTTCCGGGAGCAGCGCGCAACGCAGCCTCGGCCGCCATGCGGTGCGCGGCGAACAACTCGGGCTTCGTCCGCAGCAACCCTGCTGCATGAAGCCGCGAGCCGAGGAGCAGGAACACATCCTCTGGCCGCCAGGTCGTCCGCGTCACCAGCGTATCGAACACGTCAAAGCTGTGCAGCGTGGTCGGGCTGACGGGCACGGCGGCTGTGGTCAGGAGACTGGCGACAGGATGCAAGCGGGTGCCTTCGTTTGAGACATGGAAACCCGTCGTCAAGTGGCTGCTCCCGTGGGTGAAATGGAGCTGGCGCGCCTGGAGGACCCGTCAGCCTGCATGGAAACCCGCCGGGAACAGTTACGTTGCTGGGGCCTGCAACATTTAGATTGGGGGGACGTCCGGGACAGGAGGCTCAAACCGACGTGACACGTGCAATTCGATCCTGACGGCGAGGGCGTGAACCGAAGGCGCCCGCCGCAGCGGCATTGCCTCGGTCGAGCCGGCTCCTATCCATATGCGTGCGTGGAAAGCTTCAATGGTCGCCTGCGGGACGAATGCCTGAATGAGCATGTGTTCGCCTTGCTGACGGAGGCGCATCGGCTGATCGAAGCCTGGCAGGACGACGACAGTCGTGTCAGGCCGCACGGCAACCTCGGCGGTCGGACGCCCGAGGAGTTTGCCGGATGCAGCGCCCGCGCGAAGGATCGGGCCAAGGCCGCTGCGCTACTTGGGGACTCCGCGCCCTCGGCCCGATCCACCAAGGCCCCAACCAGGGGCAGACGGAGGACGGATCCAAGTCATCCGCGGCAGGAAGGCGGGGAGCACGTCACAGCGCCTGGCGAGTTGTGGCTCGAGATCAGTGGCAACTTGGCGTCTTTGCTGCGCGTCTCCGGGGCTGGACGTGCGAAAGCCCCCGCGGCGGTGGCCGTGGGGGCTTTGGAGGTA
>NZ_JAAIKB010000026.1 GCF_011040385.1 Falsiroseomonas algicola
CAAGCGGCTTGGCCGCCATCGCTGGGTCGTCGAACGCACCCTCGCGTGGATGGCCCGCTTCCGCCGCCTCGTCGTCCAATACGAACGCCGCGAAGACATCCACCTCGCCTTCGTGACCCTAGCCGCCGCCCTCGTCTGCCTCAACCAAATCAACAGGTTCTGTTAGGCGCTCTGAGTTTGTGGCGGCTGGCCGTCGCAGTTTACCGTCTTTGCGCTCGATCTGGCGGCCGTCAGGCAGGCGCTGCCAGCAGCTTCAGTAGGCGGATCGGGTGGTAGGCCGCCACCCGCAGCGTGAAGCTCCATCCGACACGCTCCAGGCCGCGCCGGAGAGTGCGGCGCATGCTGCCGATCTCCTTGCCCCAGCCGAACACCTCCTCGATCCGCTTGCGGATGCGCTGGCTGGCCGCGTAGCCGGGGTGGCGGGTGTTTTGCCCGGCAACCGCCGAGCGGCGGCCGTTCGTGTGCTGCGCCACATGCGGCGTTACCCCAAGGTCGCGCAGAGCCTCCACGAAATTCCTGGTGTCGTAGTTCTTGTCCGCGCCCAGCGTGCTGCGCGGCGCGCGATCCAGCCCCGCCATCATGGTCTTGCCCGCATCCCGATCGGCGGTGCCGGTCGCCCGTGTTGTGGTGGCCGCCACCACCAGGCCGTGCCGGTTCTCCATCACCACATGCCCGGCATAGCAGAGCTTCGAGGCCTGCCCGTTCGACTTCCGCGCCAGCCGCGCATCGGGATCGATCTTCGAGGCGTGGGTCTCGTTGCTGCGCTTCTCGCTGCGGAAGTCACGCCCGCGGTTCCGGCCTGGCCCGGGCGGCGCGCCCGAGCCGTCCTTCAGCCGGGAGCTCTTCATCGACGCCCAGGCCTCGATCAGCGTGCCATCCACGGAGAAAAGCTCCAACGACAGCGGCGGCTTCACCTGCGGGTCCGCCAGCACGGCCGCGAAGAACTTGCTCGCCACCTCGCCCCGCAGCAGCCGGTCCCGGTTCTTGGTGAACACCGTCACGTCCCAGTCCGGGACGTCCATCGACAGCCCGATGAACCAGCCGAACAGCATGTCCCGCCCATCGAGAGCGGTTGGCCCTACCTGTGGCTCGACGCCACCTATGTGAAGGTCCGCGAGGCCGGGCGCATCGTGCCTGTCGCCGTCACCATCTTGGTCGGCGTCAACGGCGATGGCCGGCGCGAGGGGCTCGGCATGGCGATCGGCGCCTCCGAGGCCGATGCACCTCCGCCCATGCCCAGTGGCGCCGCGCCGCCGACCAGTTCCACCCGAATGTGCCCAAATTGGCCGAATTGATGGACGCCGCCGAGCATGATGTCCTGGCCTACATGGACTTCCCGCGACAGCATCGCGCCAAGATCCGGAGCACGGATGAGATGGACAAGACTCCTCCAGCGATTGTTGCTTATCCTTCTCGTGCCAACCTGATCGAGCGCCACAACGGCGAAATCAAGCACCGCACCGATGTCGTCGGCATATTCCCGAACGAAGCCGCCGTCGTCCGCCTCGTCGGCGCCATCCTCCTCGAGCAGTTCGACGAATGGCCCACACAGCGCGCCCGCTATATGACCCTGGAAACAATCGGATCCGTGAGCGACAATCCCGTCGTTAGTCTGCCCCCCCTCAGCCGGATGACGCGGCTGCTGAACCTGCCAAGGATCGCAAGGTCTTCACGACGTGTTGGGACACGACCGGTTCACGCAACCGGGGCGACTGGAGTTCTCGATGGTAAACCGAGCAAGAGAGAGACAAACCCCGTCCTGGTGGCAGCACGGTGGACGATCCCATCCTAATTCGCGCACGACGGACACTGACGCACGCCGCGCAGTGAAACGCTTGTTCGGAGGCGCCGCGGTGGATCGGCTGCGACGCTTCGCGGTCAGTCTCTACGCTGCGCCGCCCGACCTGCCGGTGGCGCGCTTCTGCGCGATGCTAGCGGCGCGCGGGATCGGCGGCATCGGCCTCACCGCGCGCGCGGTGGAGAACCTGGACCCTGAGGCACTGGCGCGCCTGCTGCGCGATCACGACCTTCGCGCCACCTCCCTGAACAGCGCCGGCTACGTGCTGCACATCGATCCGGCCGCCGTCGCCGCACAGGCCGCACTCGACGTGAAACTGCTCGACGCCGCCGCCGCGCTGGATGCGCCCGTCAACGTCATCCTCGGCGGTACGCTGCACGCCGCGGCTCCCGGCGGCGAAGCGCCGCCGCTACGTGAGGCCTGGCGTCGCGCGGCGGAGGGTTTGGCCCGCCTCGCCGAACACGCCCGCGCCACCGGCGTCCGCCTGGCGCTGGAACCGATGCACCCGCTCGCCGTCGGCACGAAGGGCTGTATCAACCAGATCTCCCACGTGCGCGCCCTTGCAGCACGGCATCCGGGCGTGGGCCTGACCCTCGACCTCTACCATTCCTGGTGGGACGCCGACCTGCCAGCCGCGGTCGCGGAGACGGACGTCCTCGTCGCGCAAGTCTGCGGCCTGGGCGTTCCCGCAGATGGCACGCCGCCGGTGCGCGCGGAACTGTCCGCCGGCCCATCCGACCTTGCCTTGTTCCTCCGCGACCTCGACGCGGCCGAGTACGCTGGCGCGGTGGAGTATGAGGTGTTCTGGGAACCAATGGGCCGGCCGGACGCCGACGGCTTGCTCGACCGCGCTACACGCGATTGGCTCGCGCTGACGAGCCCGGCCGCCGCACCGTGAAGGAGCCAGCAGGATGACGCAGAACGACGGCACAACGGGTTCCAACTGGCGTCGTGTTGGCATGCTCATCCCCTCGTCCAACACCTCGATCGAGCGCGAGTACCCGGCCTGGATGCCGCGCGACCTGTCATTCCATTTCGCGCGCCTCACCCTGACGCGGCTGGATGCAGACGGCATGGGGCAGCAAGCGGCCGATATGCGGCGCGCGGTCGCCAGCCTGCGCGACGCGCGCGTGCACGCGGTGCTGCTGTGCCAGACCGCGACAAGCTACTGGATGGGCCGCGACTGGGATGCCGCGATCCAGCGCGAAATGGCAGAGTGGGCAGACGCGCCGTCCCTTACCGCCGCCGCCACCGTGCTGGATGCGTTGGCTGCCCTCGGCGCGAGCCGCATCTGCTTCGCCGCGCCCTTCCCCGCGGAGATCGGCGAGGCCAGCCTGCGCTATCTGACCGCGTGCGGCATCACCGTCCTTCGCAGCGCCTTCGGCGAGTTGCGGGACAACTTCGCCATCGCGGAGATGGAGCGTGCGGCGGTGATCGACCTCGCCTTGCGAGCCGATCACCCAGATGCGCAGGCGCTGCTCATGCCCGGCGGCAACATGCCGTGCCTCGCCCTGGCCGAGGAGATCGAGGCGCGGATCCGCAAGCCGATGGTCTCGACCAACCAAGCGGGTATGTGGGCGCTGCTGCGGCTGTTCGGGATGGGCAACCGCATTCAGGGCGCGGGGCGGCTGCTGCGCGACCGGCCCGGCTGAGCCGCGCTGAGGAGACGCGTTCCGCGTCTCAGCGAGGTAACCCGTTCCGCGTCCGAGACCATCCGTGCTATTCACTCTTGCATACCGGAGAAAACACCGATGTCGCCCTCGCGCCGCGCCGCCCTCGCCTTGCCGCTCGCCGCACTCGCTGCCCCTGCGCGCGCGCAATCCTGGCCGACGCGGCCGATCCGCCTGATCATCGGCTTCCCGGCCGGCGGCAGCACGGATCTGGTAGGCCGCGCAGTGGCCGAAGCCCTGCGCCCGCACCTGCCGCAACCGCTCGTCGTGGAGAACCGCGCCGGCGCCAACGGCGCCATCGCGACGGAGGCCGTGGCGCGGGCTGCGGCCGATGGGCACACGCTGCTGATCGCCTCCTCCACCCACAACATCAACCGCCACCAAGTGACGCTGACCTATGACCCGTTGCGGGACTTCGCGGCGGTTGCGATCCTCTCGCGGCAGGTGATGGCGTTGGCGACCGGCGCCGCCTCGCCCTTCACCGACCTTGCCAGCTTCCTCGCTGCGGCGCGCGCGGCGCCGCAACCGATCACCATTGGCGCGACCGAGGCGCTGACCTCCTTCGCTGGCCAGGACCTCGCCCGTCGCGCCGGCGTTCGGCTGGAGGAGGCGATGTATCGCGGCGGTGCGCCGATGATGACGGACCTGATGGCAGGCCACCTGCCGGTCGGTTTCACCTCCACGGCGACGGCGCTGCCGCTGCTGCCGGGCGGCCGTCTGCGTCTGCTGGCGGTGACCGGCGCGGCGCGCTCGCCAGCGCTGCCGGATGTGCCGACGGTCGCCGAATCTGGCTTCGCCGGCTACGAGGTTGCCGGCTGGGGCGCGCTACTCGGCCCCGCCGGGCTGCCCGCGGCGGTGATGGCGCGGCTGCATGCGGCGCTGGGTGCGGCCTTCACCGACCCCGCGCTGCGTGCGCGCCTGGATGCGCTGGGGCTGGAAGCGGATTTGCGTGGGCCGGAGGACGCGCGCGCTTTTCTGGCAGCGGATGCCGCGCGCTGGGACGCCGCGGCGGCGGAGGGCCTCGTGGGTCGGACGGGGTAACTGGCCGCGCCACCTACTCCGTGCGGCTACCACACGTTGTGGCAGCGCCCGTACATGCGTGGATGCGTGCGTCGTGCCCCAGGTGGTGGCCCCCATCCGCGTCAAGCCAATCAAAAAAGTGGCACCCCTTGCGGCACCCGGAGAGTAGCCTCTCTCGATGTTGATCCGTTGGGGCGTACCTCGGCTTCGAATCTCGAGCTCTCCGCCAGGAGCTACGCCCCAGAGAGAGTTGTGTTCTTGGTTCCCACCGCTGCTCCAGTCGGACTTCCGGCAAACCCTCTCCACCGCTGTGCAGACCGCGCGGAAGCGCCTGTCTGGCCAGGGTTCTTGCACGAGGGTTGATGGGTCGAGGCCGGAACGAACGGCCCGAACAGCTCTCTCGACCCCGGAGACTCTCCGGACCTTGAGGGTAGCCCGATTTACCCCACAAGCCTTACAACGTTGATCTGCCTTGGATTTGCTGCGCCGACCCACGCCGGGAGTTCGCGGTTTCCACCGCTACCCGGTCGCTACTTCGCATTTCCCGCACGCTGGACATCAGCGGCGCCGTCCCGAAAGGACACCAGCAGCATGGCCAAGCTCCCTCCCCTCCCCGCCGCCGGCCGTGCTCCCCAGGGCGGCAACAACGCTGCCGCGGGCAAGACCAACCCGAAGGACGCCCGTGCGGGGTCGAAGAACAGCGGTGACCTCAAGCAGGGGGGCGTGAACAAGGCCATGCAGGCCAGCCGCAAGCATGGAGATCGGTAAGCAGGCGGATTGGTAAGCAAGGGCTTCGCCTAGGCCGCCCGTCGGCAATGGCGGCCATGCCGTGGCGCCATCCGTCGTCGGCAGGCTATTGCCGGCGCTCTCCGCACCATCGTCTTCCGGCAACCGGGGCACGATCGCATCGCCGGAGCCGCCCTCTCCACGGCCGGGACTTCGCCCAACCGCGTGCCGGAACATTGATAGTGACCTGCCGTTAGGCCTGGATGACAGAGCAGGCCTGGTTGCCGGATCCCTACATCCTCGCCCTGACAGGCTTCGGTATCCTCGTCGCGCTGGTCGCGTGGCTCCCCATGGTGCTGACGCGCCTCCCGCTTTCCCTGCCCATTGTCTGCATTGCGCTCGGCGCCGCGGTGTTCTCCCTGCCGCAGGTCACGATCAGTCCCCTGCCGCTCGACCATCCCGAGATCGCCGAACGCTTCACCGAATTCGTCGTGATTATCGCGCTGATGGGCGCAGGCCTGAAGCTCGACCGGATTTTCGACTGGCGCCGGTGGTCGGTGACCTGGCGCCTGCTGGGCGTGACGATGCCGCTCGGCATCGCGGCCATCACCCTCCTGCTCGGCTGGGGCCAGGGCCTGCCCTGGGCGATCGCCCTGCTGCTTGCCGCCAGCCTGGCGCCGACTGACCCGGTTCTCGCGGCCGACGTTCAGGTCGGCCCGCCCAAGACCGGCGAGGAGGACGAGGTGCGCTTCGGCCTCACCTCGGAGGCCGGGCTGAATGACGGGCTCGCCTTCCCCTTCGTCCACCTGGCCATCGCCCTGGCCGCGGTGACCGCCACGGGGGAGAATTGGCTCGTCGATTGGTTCACCTACCGCGTGCTGTGGGAGGTTGGCGCTGGCATTGCGGCCGGCTGGCTGATCGGGCGCGCCTTCGGCTGGCTCACCTTCCACGTTCCCGCCGCCACCAAGCTGGCGAAGACCGGCGACGGGCTGATCGCGCTGTCGGCAACGCTGGTGTCCTACGGGCTGACGGAGATCATGCACTGCTACGGCTTCCTGGCCGTCTTCGTCACGGCGCTGACCTTCCGCGCCTCCCACCGCGACCACGATTTCCATCTCGAGATGCACGAGATCACGGAGCAGATCGAACGCATCGCGATGATGCTGCTGCTCCTGCTCTTCGGCGGCGCGCTCGTCCGCGGGCTGCTTGCACCGGTCACCTGGACCGATGTCGGCGTCGCCGCCGCGATCCTGCTGGTGATCCGCCCCGTGACCGGCCTTGTCGGTCTGCTCGCTTTCGGGGCCAGCCGGAGCGAGACGCTGACGCTCGCCTTCTTCGGCATCCGTGGCGTCGGCTCATTCTACTACCTCGCCTACGGTCTCAACCGCATGGAGGTGGGGGCCTCGGAGCGGCTATGGGGCCTGGTCGGACTGGTCGTCCTGATGTCGATCCTCCTGCACGGGCTGACAGTCACGCCGATCATGCGGGCGCTCGATCGCCAGCAGGGCCGCGATCCGGATGCGGAGGACGGGACGCCGCCGCCCGGGCTTCAGGGACCCGGGGCTCGGTAACGGCCGCTGCCCGGCGCCGCTGCCTTCCGGTTAATCGGGCATCCCAACGGCGCACAGGATCGAAGCGTCGTACTCCTCCAGCGGATGGGCCGGATCGATCCAGTTGGACCTCCCACAAACTCTCTCCACCCTTCGTCAGACCGCGCAAAGGCGCCTGTCTGCATAGGATTTTTGTATGAGGGTTGATGGGTCGGGGCCGGAACGAACGGCCCGAACGGCTCTTCGGACGCCGGAGACTCTCCGGATCTTGAGGGTAGCCCGATTTAACCCTCAAGCTTTATAACATTGATATTGCTGATTTTCCTTTGCGACAAGCTTAGACTGCTTCAACAAGTCGACCGCCTGGCAAAGGGAACTGGAGCACGAAGTTCGTTGCTCACCTACAAGCTTGGTGCCCGGGAGAAGGCCAATCTACCGGCCCGCCTTCCCGCTTGGAGGCGCTCGTGACATCGCCTGGGCGGTAGACACCCGGAACGAGACCTTGGTCAGTAGTGCATTCGCCGGTAGGTTGATCGCGCTGTGCGGTTAGCGAATCGGAGCGAATGTTCATCAGTGCCGACACGCTTGATGACGCTCTTCGTCAGGCATTCACCCGCCTTTTGAGCAGCAAGTCGCGCACGAGCTCGGGAAAGGGTTTGGCGCGCGAAATCGTCGGTGCGATTTTGAAGATCCGAAACCCTCGTGCTCGCTTCAGCAGAACAGAGAATCGAGCAGTCTTGTTTAGCTGCCTCGGCGAAACTCTATGGTATCTCTCCGGATCCAATTCTCTCGATCACATCACATACTACATAAAAAAATATCGGGAGCTCTCGGGGGCAAAGAAAGGCGCAAGACTCGCGAGCGGCGGTTACGGACCTCGCATTTTCGGCACCGCCAATAAAAGCCAGATGAATGCGGCCATACAGTTGATTCGACGGAAATTGGCTGATCCGGATGGAAAATCCGATACTCGACAAGCAGTGATTCAAATTTACGATAAACTTGACCTGTTCAAAAATTCTTCAGATGTGCCCTGCACCTGTACCCTCCAGTTCCTTCCAAGGAGCGGAAGGTTGCATATGGTTGTTCACATGCGATCAAACGATGCCTACATCGGTCTGCCGCACGACGTATTCGCATTTACGTTCATGCAGGAAATCGTGGCGCGTGACGTGGGTTTAGAGCTCGGAACTTATACACACTCCGTGGGTAGCCTTCATCTCTATGATCAAGATGAACGCAGGGCGCGCGATTTCCTGGCGGAGGGTTGGCAGTCCCGGACCGAAATGCCCGCGATGCCGATCGGTGATCCATGGCCCGCTATTGACTGGTTACGAGTAAACGAAGAGGCGATCAGAAAGGGGCGCCTGTCCCCGCTTGAGGCAGATGGTGTTGATCCGTACTGGGTTGACCTGGCGCGACTTCTCCGCATTTTCGCTTTGATTAATGCAAAGAACCGTCGCGGGATCGTGGAGGAGCAGAAAGCAATGCATAGCGGCGCCTACGCTTCATTCATTCGTCGCAAGGCCCAGGCCCTAACAGCAGCTTCGGACGAGCCTCAGAAAGGCCTTCCAGGGATCATAGATGGAGGCAGCAACAAGCTGGTGGCAGTGCCGTGAAGCCTGGGGAGCGTCAACGCGGTCTGCGTCTTTCAGCAGAATTGCAGAGGATTGACGCGCAAGTGCAGCAACTGCCGGGCATCCACCCGCCGGGGCACCTCGACTGCCTTGTTGAACAGCTCGTCGAGAGCCTGCGGCGCATCGAATTTGTCCACTGGGTTCGGGACAACCTTCACGACCCGCGCCGGATGGATCCACATTCTGACTTATTTGACCCGTTGAGGGCCGCAGCTTTGCGGCTTCGGCGCGGTGAGACCGACGAGGCGTATTGGCTGACGTTCATCGCCACGCACTTTGGAAAGCATGCGCGAGATGGCTGGCGCCTGGCCCGCGACGTCTACGGCAAACTAGGCGGACCCGGATTGTGGGACTGGAAAACGATTAGCGCGAACCCCGCTGCATTCCGGGTTTGGTTAACTGCTCACGAGAGACGCCTGTCAGGTGGTGACGGCGTCTCACGCCGGTTCAGCAATCACCGAAAGTATGAGAGCCTGAAGGCGTCGTCGGCAGCCGGAACCGCGGCTGTGTTCGATTCCTACGTTCAGTGGGTTCGGCCACCACGCACCCACCAGGACCTGATCAGGGACGCCCACAAGCTGGTCGGACAGAATCCGAAGGAAGTCTTCAATCACCTGTATGTTCAAATGAATGCAGTCAGCCGCTTCGGCAGGCTGGGGAAGTTCGATTACCTCACGATGTTGGGTAAGCTTGGGATCGCGCCCATCGACCCAGGATCAGCCTATCTAGGTGAGGCCACTGGGCCACTGCGTGGTGCTCGGCTACTATTCACCGGTAATGCACACTCCGCACTCAGCGGGAAAATTCTCGACCAGAGCTTGCTGACCCTAGACGATCACCTGCAAGTGGGTATGCAAACGCTTGAAGATGCCATTTGTAATTGGCAAAAAAGCCCAGGGAAATTTATTTCGTTTAAGGGGTAGCGCTATCGGAGAGGATTGCATCCCAAGAGTATCGCCTCTTTAGATAATTCAATCGATCCTTCCCTAAGCGATTGTGATGCTGTAACTGGCCCACGATCATACCTGGCGCGACCTCTGCTCTCCGCGCGAAATCGAAGATGTCCTTCGGCAACGGGCGGAGCGCACGGAACTCTGTCAGGAGTGCATCGGGGATTAGCAGCCGCGCGGCGAACTCATTCGCTTCAGCCTCCTCCGGTGAGGTGACGTCGCTCCCGTCCTCCAGGAAAAGAGCGTCCTTTCCGTGCAGAAGCAGGTGACCTGCCTCATGAAAAAAGGTGAACCAAAACTGGTCGTCGGTCCGATAGCGAAAGCTCAGAACCATCAACGCCTTGTCAGGCGTCAAGAAGCGGGTTGCCCCACTCGCCGGGCAGCCGTTTGGAGTTCGGGCGACAACAACGGCAACGCCGCAATCAGCGCAGATTTTCCGCAGCTTCGGAAGGAAAACCGAGGGATCCTTGACCCACGTCATGCGCCTGATTTCGTCCAGCTTGGCGCGGAACTTCTCAGGTGCCCATGGGCGACATTCGGCGCGGCCGCTTACAATCTCTGCCCAACGGAGCCAAGTGCTGACCGCACCCGGGCGGGACTCGAACGCGGATGACATGCGAAAAGCCGCGACTGCAGCCGCACCGCCATACTGCCGATGCCAAGCATCGACGTTCGGCACCGCGAAGAACCGGAGGCATTCCGCCAGCTTGTCAGCAAACGTCTCTGTGGCGCGGATCCATCCGAACGCAGCCATATCGCGTGTCGGTAGCCCCTGTATCCATGCCTTGTCTGCAGCCGCAGTCGCGCGAGAGCCCAGCCTGGCTACGTCGGCGCGGTACTGGGCCTCACGGTTGATCCAGAACGTTGCGGATGGACCAAGTGCGCGCTCGAGGCGCTCCGCCAGCGGCCGATCTATTTGAACAAGCCCCCGTGCCAGTTCGTCGGCCGTAGCGACCGGCGTGCCGATACGCTCCGCAAAATCGACGAGAGATAGCGATCGATGGGCCAGCAACTCCGCGATCGTATCGCCAGGTGGCGAGACCCAGTTCGGCTCAAATGTCCCAGATTCAGGCATGGGGTACCTCGATCGACATAACCTGAACGTGGCTGACCCTTCGCCAGTCAGTCGTACCGTCACTCAACGTGGGGTTCTTCGCATGGTTGGCGCGAACGACCAGACGGTGGCCGGACGCGATCTCAATCGTCTTGGACCGACCATTGGTCCCTGGAACGTCCCGAGGGTCGCCAAGGACGAGATCGGAGAGGGAGGTCGATGCACGCAGATCGGCCAAGCGCCGCATCAGCGCCTTGGTTATCTCCGGACCGAATCTCTCCTCCATAAGCTCCTCGTTCTCGCACAGACTCCGCAGCGTCTTGGTCCGGAATGCGACCTCCATGCCACTTATCATGGCAGGGGGCCATCCGAGCCAGACGGCGTGTCGGCTTGCGAGCCTAGGCGCACCGTTCGTGACCTCTCAATGGCAGGAATTGTAACATCGCCGACCGCGCGAGCCCCGCCCGCTGCGCTGCCGGTCAGGCAGCCCTTCGCAGACGGAAGCAAGCGATACAGGGGCGAATCCGGCAGAGAACCTGCGGGCCACGAGGATCGTCATCGTCAGATCTTGAACACCCTCATCGCCTCATCGCCGTAGTGGTTCATCACCTTCACCGCGATCCGTCCCGACTTCGGCTTAGCAAAATGGCGACTTTCCGTGCGGTAGAGGCTCGCCCAGGCGTCCTCGTCCACTTCGGCCTTCAGTGCGGTCTTCAGCTTCTCGAAGGGGTCCTTGCCGCCGAGGAAATAGGCGTGGCGGACGAAGAAGCTGTCGCCGTCATAGTCCGTGTCCACGAACCAGCAGGCCACATCGTCCTCGACACGGCCGGAGGACCGGACCTCGCCCGTGGTGGGGTCGAAGATGTCCACGCCCTTCAGGCGCACGACGCATGCGCCATCGGCCTGGTCGAGCGCGATATCCGGCTCGCCGAACACCACGAACAGGTTGCCGCCGCCGGCCTTGTAGGCTTCGGCGGCGCGCAGCTCCTGGCTCATGCGCGCTTTCAGCACCACCAGGCGCCCGAGGTTCATGGTGCTGTCGCCCACCTGCGGGTCGAAGGCGAAGCCGCACACGACCATGGCATCCGCCCAGTCGCGGCATTCGCGCGCGGCCTCGCGCACCAGGTCCGGGCCGACGGTGCCGTATTCGGGGCCGATGACGATGGCGGCGCGCTTCTTCACGCCGGCTTCCTCGTATTCGCCCTCGGCCGAGACGCGGCTGCCGCCAGGCCAGGGGCGCAGCGTGGCGAAGGTCAGGCGCTCATCCTTCTTCGTGTTCTGCACGCCAGCTTTCTGGAGGTTAGCCTGGGCCTTCACCTTGTGCTTCGGCGGGGGGACGGGGACGATGAATTCGCTGCGCCGCCGGCCGGAGGCCGGTGTGCCAGTGGGGATGCCGTTCTCGTCGAGCTCCCAATGGCGGGACGGTTCCGCGAAGGGGCTATTGAGAATCCGGGTGTCGATCACGGGGCCTGTCACGCCCCGAAGATGCCACGGACTGTGCCTTCGCATAATGGCCATGTGGCCGCGGCCGTTACTTTCCCGTCCGGTCATTGCCGAACAATTCGCCCTGGCTGCGCCAGCATAGGGGGAATGGTTCCAACAGGGCGGCCAGGGCGACCGAGGGCATATGCCGACCGTCCAGAGCGTTGGTTACGAGGTCGGGTGCCAGGAGGGTCAGTCGCAGCAGGCTGCCCAGGTAGCCCCGCTCGATTCGCTCGGTCTCTGCCATCTCGCTGATCGACGCGTATCGGCCCTCGTCCAACAGGCGCTGATACCGAAACCCCCTGGCCAATGCCTTCACCAGCGCCGGGTCGGCCCGCGTAGCGACCGGCGCCACGCCGTTAGTCATCGGTGTAACCACGGTCTTCCTGCCGGGGCGGTGCCGCATCGCGGCGGCACTCGGACCGTGATGCTGGTCGCCGAACTCATGCTGCCTACCTCAGCGCATCCGGCGAGATGGCGGTGAGGTCGCGGATGAGCCCGCCGATGCCGGCCACGGCGCAAGTTGACCGGCCACTGTATCTAGGAACACGTCGACCGTTGCAGCGTTGGCACCGCCGGGTGGCAGCCAGAGCGAGGAGGCCTACAGCGATTGGCGAGACTACTTTGGTCGGCGGGCAGCCTGCTGATTACGTTGGGGATCGCAGCCCTTGTGTTCGGCTGGGATGCGCTGCTGTGGCTGCCAACAGCCGCCATGGAGATGGCCGTGGAACAGCCCGAGACCTACGGGCTGATCGCCGGCGGCATCGTACTCATGGTGCTGGCCCGTGTGCTTGGACGGCACGGCTGAGCGTCAGAACGCAGGGCGTGGTCAGTTCACGGCCGGCATGTAGTGCCTGTCCCCGATCGGCCAGCCGCCGATCTCCTCATCGACCTGCGCCGGCCCCACCCGCAGCGAGCTCCACCGATACACCCGATCCTTCGGCACATGCGGGCCGACGATGTAGACCTCGACTTCCTCGTCCGCGCAGATGCGGTGGATGAGCCCACGCTCGTCCATCGTGAAGGTGATGCGCTTCATTGATGTGCTCCTTGTCGGGGTGATGGTCCTCGACCGAACAACGCTTCCTGCTCGGTCCACGATGTTGGAAACGGCTCCAGCAATCGCGGCAGGCTCAGGCTCTGCTCCTGCCCGTCCAGCAGCGCCTCCACGATCGCCGGCGCCAGGAGCGTCAGCCGCAGCAGCGAGCCCAGGTACCCCCGCTCGATCTCCTCCGCCGCCGCCATCTCGCTGATGGACCCGTAGCGCCCCTCGTCCAGCAGTCGCTGGTACCGAAACGCCCTGGCCAAGGCCTTCACCAGCGCCGGATCGGCCCTGGTGGCGGTGAGCGGCAGGGCTCCCGGCAGCACCGGCGTCACCACCGTCTTGCGCCCAGGCCGATGCCGGATGGTCAGCGGCACCCGGACCGTCATGTACGGCGCGCCGCTCATGCCATCCTCCTCCGCATCACTGGTCGAATTCTCTGCGGCAACTGACGCGTTGTCAGAACTTCGTGCCCTCGCGTTGGTACACCGAGCCGCAGCGCCACATCCGCGCCGTGCGCCCGCTGTTCATCATCTCCCTCCTGATCGTCATAGGGATCATCGCCTATCGGAATCTGCCCCCCGAGTGGGATCCTGCCGTGCCACTTGATCTTCGGGCCGAGCCGGGCCTGATGACGCGCGTCAAGGTCTCGCGGCTCGCCCGCGAACCGGAGGCATGCTTTGCCGCCTTTGCCGCTTCGGGCATGTTGCTTACCCGGGTTCCAGACCGACCTTCCGATGTATCGTGTGGGATTGAGAACGCCGTGCTGCTTCCGAGTAGCGTCCGGGTCACGCCGCGTGGTCCCACAGTCACCTGTCGCGTCGCCGCGGCCTGGGCATTGTTCGAGCGCCATTCCCTTCAGCCTGCCGCAAGGCAGCACCTCGGAACAGAAGTCGTCGGTGTCCGCCATCTCGGCACGTACAGCTGTCGAAATGTGAACAGCGCCGCAGCTGGTCGGCGCAGCCAACACGCGACCGCCAACGCGATCGACATCGCCGCACTTCTCCTCGGCGATGGTCGCGAAGTTCGACTGGTTCGCGATTGGCATGGCGACGACGCTGAGGCAGCGTTCCTCCGAGCTATCCGCGACGGCGCGTGCCGATGGTTTCGGGCCGTCCTCAGCCCAGACTACAATGCAGCGCACGCCGACCACTTCCACTTTGACATGGGTCCGTCGACCGTTTGCCGGTGATGCCATGGCGACAGGGCTGAACGCTCCAACGCGTCGGTCAGCGAGCGACCCCTTCATGCCGCCGCCCTCACCCTACCGAGGTCCCTGACCAGGCCGGCCAGCCCCTCCACCCGCAGCCTGATGTCAGCGCCCGCCGGCCCAACCACCACCCGGTCCACCAGTGCTCGGACCACCCGTGCCTGCTCCACCGGGAACAGCTCGCCCCACACCGGCTCCAGCCGCTCCAGCGCCTCCCGGACGTCGCGCTCCGTGATCTCCGGCGCGTCGGCCCTGGCCGCCATCCAGGTGCCGACCACGATCTCCGGCTGCCGCAGCAGCGTCCGGACTTGGTCCACCACTGCCGTCTCGATCTGCGCCGCCGATACCCGCCGGACCAGGGCGCTGCCGGCGTCGGGCTCGGCCTTCAGCACCTGCTGCGCCACGTAGTAGCGGTAGAGCCGGCCATTCCGCCGGCAGTGCGTCGGCGACAGCGCCCGCCCATCCAGGCCGTAGATCAGACCCTTCAGCAGCGCCGGGGCATGCTGGCGGTTCTGCGCAGCGCGTGTCCGCGGGCTGGTCTGGAGGATGGCATGCGCCCGGTCCCAAAGCGCCCGGGATACGATGGCCTCGTGCTCGCCAGGATAGACGTTGCCCTTGTGCGTGGCCTCGCCGACGTAGGTCCGGTTGTGCAGAATCTTGTAGACGTCACCCTTGTTCAGCGGCCGGCCAGATTTCGCCGTCACCGCCTCCTCCCGCAGCCGGCGCACCGTCTCCACCCCGGACCCAGTCTCGACGAAGAGCTCGAACACCCGCCGGACCCTGGCCGCCTCGGCCTGGTTCACCACCAGCTTCCTGGCCACCACGTCGTAGCCGAGCGGCACCTTGCCGCCCATCCACATGCCGCGGGCGCGGGAGGCGGCGAATTTGTCGCGGATCCGCTCGCCGATCACTTCCCGCTCGAACTGCGCGAAACTCAGCAGGATGTTTAGGGTCAGCCGGCCCATGCTGGTCGTCGTGTTGAAGCTCTGCGTGACGGACACGAAGGTCACGCCATGCGCGTCCATCACCTCCACCAGCTTCGCGAAGTCCATCAGCGACCGGGACAGCCGGTCGATCTTGTAGACCACGATGACGTCGATCAGGCCCTGCTCGATGTCGCGCAGCAGCCGCAGCAAGGCCGGCCGCTCCAGTGTGCCGCCGGAGAAGCCGCCATCGTTGTAGTGGTCCCGGACCAGCACCCAACCCTCGGCACGCTGGCTCGCGATGTACGCCTCGCAGGCATCGCGCTGGGCGTCGAGGGTGTTGAATTCCTTCTCCAACCCCTCATCCGTGGATTTCCGGGCGTAGACGGCGCAGCGACGCTTGGTGACCGTCGACGGCATGGTGTCCGGCAGCTTGCGGCGGCTCATACCCCTTGCCTCCCCTTCAGACCAAAGAAGGTCCAGCCGTTCCAGCGCGTGCCGGTGATGTGCCGGGCGATGGCGGACAGCGACTGGTACGGCCGGCCCTCGTATTCGAAGTCGTCCGCCCGGACCGTGACCACGTGCTGGACGCCGGCATGCTCCCGGATGAGCCTGGTGCCCGGCAGCGGCCGGCTGTCGGCGCGGATGCGGCGGAGCACCACGTTGCCGCCATCGAGCTGCTCGCCCAGCGCCTCGAGCCGCGCCCGGGTCTCGGGCTTCAGGCCGCCATAGGCCAGCTCCTGGACACGGTAGGAAAGCCGGCTGACGAGGTACGGCCGGTTGAAGGGCGGCGGCTCCTTGCCGAACAGCGCGCGCCACTGCGCCTTCAGCTCCGCCGCCGGCGCCGTCTGGAGGGCTGCCAGGCGGCTCAGCACCTGGTCGCGGGGGATGGCGGGGATGACCGGCGTGGGTGGCGCTGCGGGCGCCTGGGTTGCCCTGGTGGGGCGCGTCATCGGGACCTCCTGGTCTTGGGGGTCACACACACGCTCTGCCGGGCGGTGGAGTGTAGCGAAGTCTCTCCCTGCCCCCCGGCATCCTGGTCGAACTCCTCGGCAGTGCGGCTTCGTAGCCGCACCAGGCCCGCGGCCAGGATCTGGCAGACCTCGCGGAGGTGGGGCGGGAGGTGGAGCAAGCCCGGCGCGCTGGATGAATCGGCTCTGCTCATCCGGCGGCCGACCGGCGCCCAGGAGTTGCAGCGAATCGGCCAACGCTGCGGTTATTGACTCCCCGCTGCGCAGGGCCCGAGGAATGAAACAGCCCATCGACCCATCCCAGCCCAAACGGAAGCCTGAGCGGGGGCAAGGGCGACAAGCCGAAGCTGAGGTCCTGTCGATCGGCACAGCCCTCCTGAAATGGTGCCACCCGCGCTTGGTCGCCGCATGGAGCGACGCGTCGCGAGCCCTTGGCGATTTTCGCCTTGAGCGCCGAATTCAAGTTGAGGCGCCCAGCTCTGCGACCTTGGCGAACGCCGCCGCACTTCAGGCGCTCTGGGAAGCGAACGAGCGCGCCCTCGTCTCGCAGTGTGCGCGGGCCCACTCGATGCTTGAAAATGATCTCCGTTGGCGGCTGTCGAACCGAACACTCTTCGCGCGGGGCTTCCTCATCCGGGCGGGCGTCGACGCCGGCAGCTTCACGCTCCCTCACGCACGAGCGGGAGACTTCACTATAGACGCGTTCAGAAGCATCGTAGTTGATGGCGCTGACCGATACCTCGCTGTCGTTGTGGCATGCCAACCGTTCACCGATCCGGCACCGCCCCAGAGCACAGCCACGCCGCTGGCACCGCCGGACGTAGCGCCAAGAAGTGAAGCACGGCCCGTCGAAGATCTCAGCGATGACGACTTGCTGACTATCCTCCAGCGATACCTGGACAGGGTTGCCGCTAGCCCCGACGCCAAACTGAGGGAACCGGGCAAATTCTCGCTGCTGCCGTTCATCGCCCGAAAGATGCGCGACCGAGCTGCAACGGGCGAACTGCTGACGAGCGTCTCCGAAGAAGCTGACTGGCTTGCAGCCTGGATCGAGCAAAAGGTCGAAGGACATCCGAAACCCCGGTCGAAGACGATCAGCAAAGTGCTGGGTCGTGAGTACGCGCAGCTGAAGGCGCGATCCAATGCCGCGATTCAGAAATTGAATCGCTGAATCGCGCCGCTGGATCGCGCGTCAGAAATGCCGTTCCGCTGCTGCCAGACCTCAGGTTTGGGAGCATCAGCGTGCATTACGACAGGAGCGATCAAGGCGGGGCGCAGCAGTCGCGTGGCCACCATCTCAAGCAGCACGAGCTCGCCGAACGCTGGAAGGTCAGTGGCCGGACGCTGGAGAAGTGGCGCCAGACGCGCCGGGGTCCGCCCTACCTGCTGATTGGTGGCGCAGTTCGGTACAGGATCGAGGACGTCCTCGCCTACGAGGCCTCCCGCCTGCAGGAGGCCCTGCGATGAGCAACGCCGCCGCCACGGAGGGCGCCGTCGACGCGGCGCGTCTCTATAGCTTCACCTTCGGCGACCATCAGACCCAGGCAGCCTGGAAGGATGTTCGCTCCCTCACCTGGCCCGACCTGGTCACGCTGATGACCAGCCACCCTGTCGGCCCCAAGAGCGGGTCTTGCATCGTCCCCGCCCGCTTCCACGGTGCCGCCCGCAAGAAGACCGAGGCACAGCAGATCGACGTGGCGCTGCTCGACAGCGACGTCGGCCACACGCTGGAGGAGTTGCGCCAGGCCGTCGCTGGCAAGGGCTGGCGCGCCATCATCACCTCCACCCACTCCCACCTGACGCCGCGGACCAGCAGCAAGCGCGGCGCCTGGGACAAATTCCTGGCCACCCATGGTGATCCAGAGACAGCGCCGGCCGCCTTCCTGCTCAGCAAGGGCTACCTGCCGCACATCACCCAGGGCGCGAAGGTCGTCGGTACCACCACGGAGGAGGTGACCTTCGAACACCAGCCCTGCCCGAAGTTCCGGGTCATCATCCCGCTGGCCCGGGCGTGGCTCGCCGCCGCCTACGACAGCCAGGCCCAGGCCAACGCCGCCTGGAAGGAGCGCATTGAGGCGCTGGCGGCCGCCCTCAGCCTGAACCACGACCAGTCCTGCACCGACACGTCCCGGCTCTTCTACCTGCCGCGCCGGCCGCCGGACGGCCCGCCGCCCGAGTACCTCGTCCTGGATGGCGAGCACTGCGACATCTTCGCGCTGCCGGCGCCACCGCAACCACCCCGTCCCGGCCAGGCTCGACGACGACGGCTCCGGCCCGATGCCAATACCAAGCTGCTGAAGGCCATGGGGGTCCAGGTCAGTGCCGAGGGCGACGGCGTCACCTTCCAGGACCCGGATACCGGCGAGATCGTCGAGCTCCAGGCCTGGGCCAGCCGCGGCGGCGGGCAGTTCCAGCTGCGCAGTGCCCTTCAGGCGCGCAGGCCCGGCGTGTTCCTCGGCAAGGTGGTGGACGGCGTCAAGCACCACCTCACCTGCGTCAATGCCGACGAGCACAGCAGCACCGACGCCGACACCGCGACCATCGTCATCGACGCCTCGGAGAGCGACAGCAAGGGCTTCATCTACTTCTGCCATCACAACCACTGCGTCACCCGCGACAGGCTATACATGCTCCGTCGCATGCTGGAGCAGCGGTGGCTCCTGCCGGAGGATCTGGAGAACCCGGCCTACTACCTGTCGGGCAAGGCACCGCGCCCGCTGATCCGGTACCTCGCCGGAGATCTGCCCCGGATCGTCGATCAGGCGGAGCAGGTGCTGGTGAAGGCCGCCGCCGGGATCTATCAGCGCGGCAGCTACATCGTCCGGCCCGGCGTCATCAAGGTGGACGTCGACCAGCGCGGGATCTCCAGCCTCCGGATCACCGAGGTGCAGGAGATGTCGCTGGTGGAAGAACTGACCCGGCATGCCGACTGGGAGAAGTTCGATGGCCGCTCGGAAAGCTGGGTCCGCATCGACGCACCCAACAGGGTCGCCAAAGCCTACATCCAGCGGACCGGCCGTCGGCGTCTCCCGGTACTGACCGGCCTCGTGGACGCGCCGACGCTGCGCAGCGATGGCAGCATCCTGGACCAGGTAGGCTACGATGCGGCGACCGGCCTCCTTTATGACGCCCGCGGGATGCGCTTTCCGGCGATCCCGCGCCAGCCGAGCAAGGCCCAGGCTGAGCAGGCACTGGCGACGCTCGCTGAGCTGCTGAGCACGTTCCCCTTCGTCGACGAGGCCAGCCGGTCGGTGGCGTACTCCGTCATCCTTACGGCCTGCATCCGGCGGTCGCTCCCGACAGCACCGCTGCATGCCTTTACGGCGCCGGTCGCCGGCTCCGGGAAGTCCACCCTGGTCGACCTAGCGAGCATCATCGCCACGGGCCGCGATGCCAGCGTGATCTCCCAGGGCAAGAGTGAGGAGGAATTAGAGAAGCGCCTCGGCGCCCTGCTGCTGGCCGGTGACCTCATCATCGCCATCGATAACTGCGCGCACCCCATCGACAGCGAGTTCCTGTGTTCCATGCTGACGCAGGCCAAGGTGCGACCGCGCATCCTCGGTCGCTCAGAGGCGCCGGAGCTGCCCGCAAACGGCCTGATCACCGCGACCGGGAACAATCTAGTGCTGGTTGGCGACCTCACGCGGCGCGCGATCATCTGCACGTTGAATCCAAAGGTGGAGCGGCCCGAACTGCGGGAATTCGATCGCAACCCAATGACGACGGCTCGGGAGAACCGCCACACCTACCTCGCCGCGGCCCTCACCGTCTTGCGCGCCTACCACGTCGCGGGCAGGCCGGATCAGCCGCCAGCGCTTGGATCCTTTGAGACCTGGAGCGGCTGGGTCCGCGGCGCGCTCCTGTGGCTTGGCCTAGCTGACCCGGTCAGCACGATGGAGGAACTCCGGGAAGAAGACCCGCAGCTGGAGGCCCAGATCACCGTCCTGAGCCACTGGGCTTCGGTGATCGGCAGCGCCCGCACCTCGACCCGCGCCATCATCGAGCGCGCCACACAGCCGGCGTCGACAGGTGCGGTGTTCGGCATGGGCATCCGCGTCGAGTACCTGTACCCCGACTTCCGCGAAGCACTGCTCGCCGTGGCTGGCGATAACGGCTCGGTCAATGGGCGCAGGCTCGGCAAATGGATCAAGAAACACGAGGATCGCATCGTCCAAGGCATGCGGATCGTCCGTTGCGGCTTCCTCGAGGGCACGATGACGTGGCGGCTCGAACAGAAGGAGTGATGCGCCGTCACGCGCTGAACTACGGCGCGCTACGGCAACCCGGTGGGTTAGGTGGAAGTCGGTCGGTGTTTCTAAGCAAGGCATGGAAAGTGGCAGACAGGTACATCACTATGTGTGTGTGCATGTGTGTTGACAGTTTCATGAGTAGGGCTGGAAACACCGATCGGAATCAACCGAACCCACCGCCACGATCGCAGACACGCGCTTCACGCCGGCGACAGGCTCGGAACAGTTCTTGGTAAATTACTGCACACATCGTAGTCCTACGTATCCCATCGCAAGAACGTCGCGTTGAAGTCGTGATTCCTGCTCGTGCATTCTGTGACGCACGCGGCGCCGACCTCGCGCTGCGGCGAGAGGCGCAGGATGACCACGAGCCACTGTTTCCCTGCCTACAACACCGCCCGCGTCGCCGACCTGGTGCCGTATGCGAGGAACGCGCGCACGCATAGCGACGCGCAGGTGGCGCAGATTGCCGCGTCCATCCGCGAGTTTGGCTTCACCAACCCCATCCTCGTCGATGGTGAGCGCGGCGTCATCGCCGGCCACGGGCGCCTGCTGGCCGCGCGCAAGCTCGGCATGGCGGAAGTGCCGACGCTGGAGCTGGGCCACCTGAGCGCCGCACAGCGCCGCGCCTATGTCCTCGCCGACAACCGCCTCGCGCTCTCCGCCGGCTGGGACGAGGCGATGCTGCGGCTGGAGCTGGGCGACCTTCAGGCCGAGGGCTTCGATCTAGCGCTCACCGGCTTTGACCGCGACGAGATCGTAAAGCTGCTGTTCGACGAACGCGGTGGCCTCACGGACCCCGACGCCGTGCCGCCGGTGCCCGAAGCGCCCGTCAGCCAGGCTGGCGACGTCTGGCTGCTTGGCCGGCACCGCCTCATCTGCGGCGATGCCACCAACGCCGGCACCGTGGAGCGCGTGCTCGCCGGCGTCCGTCCGCATCTCATGGTGACCGACCCGCCTTACGGCGTGGAGTACGATCCGGCCTGGCGGAATTCGGCGCTCGCCGGCAGCAAGACCGCTCGTACGGGCAAGGTACTGAACGACCACCGCGCTGACTGGCGCGAGGCCTGGGCGCTGTTCCCGGGTGATGTTGCGTATGTCTGGCACGGTGGCCTGCACGCCACCACGGTCGCCGAGAGCCTCGTCGCCTGCGGCTTCGACATCCGGGCGCAGATCGTCTGGGCGAAGGATCGCCTGGTGCTGGGGCGCGGGCATTATCATTGGCAACATGAACCCTGCTGGTACGCCGTCCGCGGTACCGGCCATTGGATGGGCGACCGCAAGCAGACCACGCTCTGGCAGATCGCCAGCACCGGCCAGGATGCCGAGACGGTCCATGGCACCCAGAAGCCCGTGGAGTGCAGGCGCCGGCCGATCGAGAACAACTCCAGTCCCGGCCAGGCGGTCTACGAGCCCTTCTCCGGCTCCGGCACCACGCTGATCGCCGCCGAGATGACCGGGCGCGCCTGCTACGCCGTGGAGCTCTCGCCGGCCTATGTCGATGTGGCGGTGCTGCGCTGGCAGGCCTTCGCCGGGCAGGCAGCGTTGCTCAGCGGCGACGGACGCAGCTTTGCCGAGATCGCTTCCGCCCGCGCCGCGGAAGGTACCTGATCATGTCCGGCACCACCTACCAGCCGACCGAGGAGCAGCGGCGCACCGTTCGGGCCATGTCGGGCTACGGCATCCCGCAGACCGACATCGCCACCATCCTCGAGATCGACGCCAAGACACTGCGCAAGCACTTCCGGCGTGAGCTCGACCGCGGCTCCATCGAAGCCACGACCAAGGTGGCGCAGACGCTGTTCAGTATGGCCACCTCCGGTCAGAACACGGCGGCGGCGATCTTCTGGATGAAGGCCCGCGCTGGCTGGCGCGAGAAGCAGGAGATTGTCCTCTCCACCAAGCCGGTGATCGAGATGACGGACGAGGAACTTGCGCAGGAGATCGCGCGGGAACGCACTGCGCGCCTGACGATCGATGGAGATTAGCCCAGCCGCCCTACTCGCCCAGCGCCGCGCGCTTCGCCGGGATTTCGGCCTGTGGTGCGAGCACGCCCTGGCACCCCAGGGCTTTGTGCCGGCGGCGCATCACCGCCTGCTCATCCGAGAGCTTCAGGCGGTGGCCGATGGTCGGCAGGATCGCCTCATGGTGTTCATGCCGCCGGGGTCGGCGAAGTCCACCTACACCTCGGACCTCTTCCCCGCCTGGTTCCTGGCCCAGGGCGCCGATCGCCGCGTCATCGCCACCAGCAACACCGCCGACCTCGCCGGCGCCTTCTCCCGCCGCGTCCGGGGCCGCATCCGCAGCCATGGCCTGGCGCTGGGCTACAGGCTGGAGCGCGAGGCCGAGGACCTCTGGACCACGACGAATGGCGGCGAGTACCGCGCTGCCGGCATCGGCGGGGTCATCACCGGCCTGCGTGCCGACCTGGCGCTGATCGATGATCCCGTGAAGTCGCGCGAGGAGGCGGACAGCGAGGTCCGACGGAACCGGGTCTGGGAATGGTTCCAGGATGACCTCCGCACGCGGCTGAAGCCTGGCGCATCCATCGTCGTGGTGCAGACGCGCTGGCATGAGGACGACCTGGCAGGCCGGCTGCTGGAAGCGCAGCGCGGCCAGTGGCGCGTGGTGTCGCTGCCGGCGGAAGCCGAGGCCGACGACCCGCTGGGCCGGGCGCCCGGCGAGATGCTCTGGGGCGATGACGGGTACGGCTATGCCGCCTCGCTCGCCCGTGTGAAGGCCGAGGCGAGCACGCGCAGCTGGTCCGCGCTCTACCAGCAGCAGCCCGTGCCCGACACTGGCGACTACTTCCGGCGGGAATGGCTGCAACTGGCGGACCAGCTGCCGGACCAGGCCACGATGCGGATCTACGGCGCCTCGGATTACGCGGTCACGGCGAATGGCGGCGACTACACCGTCCACGTCGTGGTCGGCATGGACCCGCAGGGGCGGCTCTGGTTGCTGGACCTCTGGCGCGGCCAGGCGGCGTCCGACATCTGGATCGAGGCCTTCTGCGATCTCGTGCGGCAGTGGCGTCCGATCGGCTGGGCGGAGGAGACGGGGCAGATCCGCGCCGGCATCGGGCCCTTCCTCGGGCGCCGCATGAGGGAGCGGCAGGCCTATGTCGCACGCCAGGCTTTCCCGACCCGCGGCGACAAGGCGGTGCGGGCGCAGTCAATCCGAGGCCGCATGGCGCTGGAGGGGCTGCACGTGCTGCGGCAGGCGCCGTGGCGGCAGGCCTTCGAGGCGGAGCTGCTGACCTTCCCTGCCGGCAAGCACGACGATCAGGTCGATGCGCTCGGCCTGGTCGGACAGCTGCTGGATCGGATGGTATCGGGCCGGACGCCGCGGCACGAGAAGGTGGTACCGATCGACCGATGGGCGCGGGCCTTCGATCGGGATCGCGATGGATCAGTCAGCGGCTGGAAGGTCGCGTGACGGCGGCGCCCCTGTTCACCACCGACCTACGACAGTTGGTCGGTGGTGAACAGGTTGGTGCCAAACGCTCCGCAGGCTCACTGGACCGTCGAAGTCAGCAGGAACTCGCTAGCGATTAATGGCGCCACCGCAAAGATCTGCATCTCAGCATCCAAGATGGACTTAGGCGCCGTCGACGCTGGGAGCGCGACCATGGCTCGGAGGAGTTGCAAGTATTCAATGTAGCCGGACCAATCGGCTTGGAGATGCGTCTTACGTCGGCACGTCCTCAGTCGGATAGCGGCTGGTCTTATCACGCGACTCTGGCTCTGCGGCATCGCAAACGCGCGCTGGTCCCCGAGGTGAGAAAGTACACAGTTCAACGCTACGGCTGTCCGTGCGTCATAGATCGCGTGCTCACCAGGGCGCGCAAGCGCGATGACCTTGCTCCAGCTGGAAACGCCCTCGGTACCCTGGCTGGCAATGAAGGAGGCGATGCTCGCGTCGTCGAACGCTTTCAGGCGATGAGCATAGCCATCGAGCTTGGCAGCGTGATTTCGCTTTATCCCGCCCCACTCCACGATGATCCAAGCGATCAGCGACCTACGAAGATCTGGGTTGCCACCACGAAGGTGCGGCGAGATGATTTCGCGCAGTTTGCGATTGAAGGCGCTGGAGTCTTCCGGCGCCGAAGCGAGATCGATTTTCTCGGACAATGCAACCAAGCGCTGCCGGGCTATCGGGTTGAGCTTCCAATTGTAGCTCGCCGGCCTGTCAATCTGAGACCAGATCTTGGCAACTAACCCCGCCTCCCATGACATCGGCCAACCCCGCCTGCACCAATCCGCGACCCGAACTGCACAGCAGCTCAGCATCGCTCATTACGATATTGCAGTATTGGCGCCTTCGCTAGACGCTCTGGGCATGATGAGCCCTACGCCCCGATCCGTCCTGCCATCGGCACCACCATCCCATACGGCAGCGGCGGCAGCTTCCCGCCCACCGCGGCTTCCACCAAGTCTCGGCGCCGCCATGGATCGCCACCGAAGGGCATCTCCCGCGGCGCCCGGAAATGCCTGGCCGCGAGAGTTCGTGCCCCATCCTCGTCGGCTGCGCTGACGAAGCAGGGACCGGCGTAGCGGCTGGCCAGCCAGTCAGCATGCCAGCGCCGATCGGGATGGGGTGTGAGCCGGAAGGTGACTGGCTGCCCCACGCCATGGTCAAGCCGCCCCTTGCCGGCGGGTCGCGCCGGCGCCGAAGCAAGAGCGTCGAGCGCTTCACGCAGATGCGGCCGGGGCAGCGCCGGAAACACGGCGAGCGCCAGCTGACGGGCCGACTCCAGCGCATCCGCCGGGGTCGCGCCCGCGGCCAGGGCGGCATCCCGCGCCGTCCTGATGGCGTGCCAGACCACCGGCGAGATCAATGGCGGCGCGCGGTGCGCCGGAGGGGTCGATGGATCCGGCATGATGCGTCTTCCTGGGCTCAGGGAGCCCCAGAACAAAAACAGAACTCGCGATCAATGGCAAGCGCAGCGTGATGTCCTATGCGCCGCCGCTCCGCGCCATCACCCGCGCCACCGTCGTATGAGTCCAGGCACCCCTGCCCTGCGGCGTCGGCACCCCGCGCTCATTCAGCGCCCGCGCCATCGCCGCCTGACCCTCGACGCCCTCGGCCCGCAGCCGCTCCACCTCTAGCACCAGCCGATGCGCCGCCCGTTCTGCCGTCTCTCGCCGCGCCAGGGCGGCCGCAGCGGCGTCGGGTCCGGCAGCTGGCCGGTAGCCCCGGTCGCCGCCTAGCAGCCGCCCACGGGCCTTGGCGGCGGCCAGAGCGGCCCTGGTCCGCTCGGCGATCAGCTCCCGCTCCTTCTGCGCCATTGCCGCATACACCCGCATCATCAGGTCGTCCGCGCCCGGCATGTCTGCCGCCCGGATTGAGACGCCGTCCTCCAGCAGCTGCGACAGCGTATGGGCGCGGCGGGTGATCCGATCGAGCCGCGCCGCCACCAGCACTGCGCCAAGCTGCCGGCACCGCGTCAGTGCCGCCTGGAAGCCCGGCCGGCGGTCGTCCTTGCCGCTGGCGATGTCGGAATACTCGGCGACCAGGAACCAGCCCTGGCTCGCCGCGAAGGCGCGGACGGAGGCGGCCTGCGCCTCCAGCCCGAGCCCACTCTGCCCCTGCTCAGCGGTAGAGACCCGGTAGAGCCCGACCGCGTAGCGCGGCGCCGCAGCACCAGGCCGCATCAGCCGGCCTCGGCGATGCGGTAGATGCTGTAGGAGCCCTTCGCGCCGGTGTTGTTCGGCCCGACCTGGCGCACCCGCTCCATGACCTCCACCGCGATGCCCTGGCGCTTCTTGATGCCGGCGAAGAACCCCCGGACCGTGTGCTGCTGCCAGCCGGTCGCCTCCATGACCTGGGCGATCGTGGCGCCCTCCGGCCGGCGCAGCAGGGCCAGCACCTGCTCCTGCTTCGTGCCTTGGCGCGGTGCGCGGGGAGCGCCTGGCTCGCGGGCCGGTCGGGCGGGCTTACCGGCGACGGCAGCCTGGAGCGTGGCGATGGCGACCTCCAGCGCGCCGGGACTATCGCTGCGGGTCTCCCAGGCGGCCCGGACGGCTGTGGCGGCGTTGCGCACGCCGCTGGGGCGCTGATGCGTGGACACGGTCGCCAGGGACTCTGTGGGCGCCGTGTGGGGCGGTGTCGCCTCCGCCGCGCCGTCGCGGCCGCCGGGGGCCTCAATGGCCTGTACGGCCGCCGTAGCGGCTTCTGCGGGCCCCTGCGCCACAAGACGATAGGTAACCGGCCCGGCCTCAGTAATCCAGGCGTCGCGCTCGTCGGCGGCATCAACTTCCACCGCCTCGATCAGCGCCTTCGCGAGCAGGCTCTTGCGGACCGCCTCGCGGGCAGCGGTCGGCAGCTTGGCGGGCGGGATGGCAAGCCGCATCGGGTGCGTCGCCGCCGCGGCCAGGATCTGCGTCTGCGTGTCGGAGAGCTTCATCGTCGGGGTCCTCGTGCCGCACCCGACCATCCGGGTGCTACGAGCCCGAGCCCCGCAGGCCTGGCCTGTCGGGGCGTGGCGGGGTCAGCGCCGCGTTACGGCGCGTATCCGCCGCGCCGAAAGTGCTGGTCAGCAATGTCCTTCAGCTTCGCAGTGGCGTCGGCGAGCCAGGCCGCCTCGCCCCAGAGCACCGCATCAGGGTCGGCGCCGAAGTGGTCCGCGCTGGCCTGCTGCAGCTCGCCGAGCACCGCGTCGAACTCCGCCTTCCTCGCCATGAAGGCGTCGAGGCTGCGCTGCTGGTTGGCTTCCTGCTTCGTCATCGCCGTCTCCGTCTCGCTCTCCGCGTGACGGACACTTCGCTCTACGGCGCGCGGTAGCCAAGCGAAGTCTGGAGCCAAGCGAAGTTAGTTTAGCGCGGATCCCCTCGGCAGCCCGCCTCTAGTTGTCTCAATGCCAGCCTGTCGGGTCGCCGCCAGGCGCGGACAGCGTCTATTGAAGGGGCAACATCCTGCAGCTGAAGGCTCCTTTCGAAGATCTTGCCTCACAGCCGCCGAAGCCGCTCCATCAGTCTCACAAGGTCAGCCAACGACTTTGTGCCCATCTTCTGCATCACCGCGCGCCGATGGATTTTCACCGTGATTTCGCTCAAGCCCAGTTCCCACGCGACCTGTTTGTTCATCAGCCCACGCACGATCAGGCCACCGACCTCCTTCTCTCGCGGTGACAACGTCGCGTAGCGGGACTGCACATCCATCACCTCCCCGTTTGAGGCTCGACGCTCTCGATCGCGCTCGAGCGCCACCTCCACGGCGGCCAGGATGTCAGCGTCCCGGAAGGGCTTTGCCAGGAAGTCTACGGCGCCGGCCTTCATGGCGCGTACCGACATGGGGATGTCGCCATGTCCCGTGACGACAATGGTCGGAAGGGTGATCCCGAGCCCATTGAACTGCGCATGAAGGTCGAGGCCGTCCATGTCTGGCAGGCGCACGTCAAGAATCAGGCAGCCCGGCCGATTAACATCCCGCTCCTCGAGAAAGGACGCGACCGAGGCGTAAGCCACCGCATCTAGCCCCGTGGAACGGAAGAACCGCACAAGCGCATCACGAAGCGAGGCATCGTCCTCGAGTATGTGGATCAACGGTTCCATGGTCAGGGTGCCGCCGGCAGCACAACGTGGAAGATTGCGCCGCCTGCGTCACCATTCGTCACCCAGATGCGCCCGCCATTTGCCTCCGTGCACCGCCGGCAGATGGCGAGACCCACCCCCAGCCCGCCATCCTTCGTCGAGTAGAAGGGTTCGAAGATGCGGGTCAGCTGCGTCGCGGAGATGCCTGGCCCGCTATCGGCGACCTCGATGAGAACGCCATCGTCATGCGGGCACAGGCGAAGCACGACGTCCCGTCTGCCAAACGCCCCTTCAACGGCTTGCGCCGCGTTGCGCAGCAGGTTCACCAGGATCTGGCCGAGCTGGACGGGGTCTGCCAGAATCCTGGGAGTAGTGGCGGCTGCCTCCAGGTGCAGCTCAGCCCGCGCGGCGCGCATGTCGTGCTCGACCAAGCGGGTTGCGTCGTCGGCGGCGCGCCGTGCATCCACCGCAAGGGGCCGAGCCATGCTCCGTGATAGCAGAAGACGCGTGCGGTCGACGACGTCACGTGCGCGCAACGCATCTTCAATCAGCGCCACGATGGCTGCATCGGCTTCGGCGATATCAGGGTGGAGGCGACGAAGCCAGCGCAACGCCGCCTCCGCATTGGTGACAACGGCGGCCAGGGGGTTCTTGACTTCATGGGCGATCGCCGCCGTCAGCACATCGACGGCCGATGTCCGGAACGCGCGGTAACCCTCGCGCTCGGCCTCCGCCAACCGCGCCTGATCCGCCTTGTAGTCCGTGATATCTGCTACGCAGACGAGCAGCCGCGCGAAGTCCGCCTCCCGCACCGGAAGCTTCGCCATGACGAGACAGTCCCGCAGCGCTCCGTCGGCGCGCCTGACATGACTCTCGACGCGCAGGAAACTGTCGCCGCGCGCCAGGGCCGAAACCCACGCAGTGAAGGTCTGCGCCGAGAATGGCACGATATCGGCTAGCCATCCGATCAGCGCGTGCCGGTGCGTGACACCCATCAGTTGCAGCGTGGCCTGATTGACATCGGTGATCCGCACGGTGCCGTGCAACCTGCTCAGCAACGCCGGCTCCTCTGCCAGTCGCGCGAGGGGGTCGTGACCTGCGGCCCGCATCGCCCCCAGTGCGGCACCCACGGCCGACCAATCCTCCTCCCAGATGGAGATGCCCGTCCGGTCCAGCGTATCGGCGAAGGGTGGCCGGGCGTTGTCCATCGTCGTCAGCCGGTCTCGTCGAGCGCTTCGGTCAGGCAGCGCAGGATGGCCTCGGAATCGAAGGGCTTGCTGAGGAAGCAGCGCGCGCCATCGGCCATGGCCTGCTTGCGGATTGCCTCCTCAGGAAATGCTGTCACGATGATGACGGGAAGGTGAGGATACCGGGCTCGAACGGCGCGCTGCAGGTCGAGCCCGCTCATTCCGGGCATCTGGATGTCGGTGACGAGGCAGTCTGGCGGTGTGGGGTCGGCATCGGCAAGGAAGCTCGGCCCGTCGGCGAAAAGCTGAACAGTGTAGCCGACCGATCGGAGAAGACTGCGCAACGCCATCCGTATGCCCTGGTCGTCATCCACCACGGCGATCACACGGGCGTCCATCACCTCAGCCCTGCACCGGCAAGGTGAAGTGGAAGGTCGTGCCTTGCCCCGGCGTGCTGTCGGCCCACAGCCTTCCACCGTGCGACTCGATGCAGTTGCGACAGATGGCAAGGCCCATCCCCATGCCGCCGGGTCGCGTGGTCTGAAAGGGCATGAAGATACGCTCCATCAATCCGGCGGCGATGCCGCAGCCGCAATCCTGCACGTCCACCTGCACGGCCTCGGCCGCCGCATGCAGCCGGATGGTCAGGTCCCGGGGCCCGGGAACCTCTGACATCGCCTGTGCGCCGTTCAGCAGCAGGTTCACCAGTACCTGCTGGATCTGCACGGCGTCCGCGGAGACACGTGGCAATCCGGCATCGGCATCGAAATGAACGGAGATGCCGAGCTCCCTCATCTCTCGGCCGACCACCATGATGGCATCACGCGCTGTCTCCGCTAGATCCACGAGTCGGCGGTGGCGGGGTGTGTTGCTAAGAAAGGAACGGGTGCGCGCCACCACGTCGCGTGCCCGCGTCGCCTCCTGCATCAGTTGAGCGATCGCGGCCTCGGCCTCCGCGATCTCCGGGACCGGTCGTCGCAGCCAGCGCATGCAGGCTTCTGCGTTCAGCACGATGGCGGAAAGGGGAGAGTTCACCTCATGCGCGAGGGAAGCCGTGAGCGTACCGACGGTGATGACGCGCGACGCGCGCGCCAGTTCGGTCTCCGCGGCCACTAGGCGCGCATGGGATGCCTTGTAGCCGGTGATGTCGATGGCGGTGACGATGATGTGGCGGAACCCATCGAGGTCGGATGGCAGTTCGGCGGCGAAGAGTGTGTCGATCACGCTGCCATCCGGCCGCGTGATGTGGGCTTCCGATCGGAACACCGGCGCGCCGGCCGCCAGCGCCACCAGCCACTGCACGAACGTCTGGTCGGTGTCCGGCAGGATGCGGTCGAGCGGACCGATGAAGTCGGCGGGGCTCCGCGCCCCCATCATCTGCACGGTGAAGGCGTTGACGTTGCGGATCGTCACCTGCCGGCGCAGCGCGCGCAGCGCGTCCGGATGGGCGGTGAAATGGGTCTGCATGTCGTGGATGCCGGCGCGCTTGAGCGCGATGATCGCCTGCGCAACGGGGCTCCAATCCTCCTCCCAGAGGGAGACGCCAGCGCGTTCGAAGATCGCCAGCGCGCGCCTCTCCGCCCGGACCAAGCGAAGAGCAAGCAGCCCGGATCCTGCCAGCGCCAGGCAGACGGCAAGGACGCCGACGACGATGGCTGGCAGATGCCAGGCGCCGGGCGCGTCATCGCCGGCCAGGCCGAGCAGATAGCCCCCAACGGCCGCGGCCAGGACAAAGCCAAGCGCGACGAGACCCAGAGCGGTAAGACGCCCCGGCGCCCGCCGGGCAGCACTGGCCCAGGCCGGCATTCCGGTGGACGGCGTGCCGCCTTCCGCAGGCGCCGCGCCCGGCTGCCCCGGCCACAGCGAAAAAACGGGCTTCGCTGTCTCGGCCCGCATGGGGACGTCTCCTTCCACCTCCAGGCCCAGGGGGACCGCTGGAACGCCAGCCTAGGCCTTGCGGTGCTTCCAGCAAGACCGCTTCTGCCCCTTCAGGTCCCAGATCGCCCTATACCTTCGTATAGGCGACAGCCAGGTCAGAGCCTTGGCAGGTTCCTGGCCCATGTCCGCAGTGGAAGCAGGCCTGGAGGCTTCAAATGGCAGCAGCGTGCCGGCGCCGCCATGCGCTCGGGCTGCTGCCCGTCGCCTGGCGGAAAACACGCGACATGTGTGCCTGGTCGGCCAGGCCGCACGCCAGCGCGATCTGGGCCAAGGGCTCAGACCCCTCCAGCATCATGCGCTGCGCCTGCTCGACCCGCATGCGCAGCAGATAGCCATGTGGCGTCTCGCCGAAGCTCGCCTTGAAGGCTCGGGTGAAGTAGCTCGTGCTCAGCCGGACCGCCGAGGCCAGGTCCTCGACGCGCAAGGTCTCATGCAGGCTCACCGCGACGAGTTCGCGGACGCGGCGCTGCTGCCAGGGCGCGAGGCAGCCTGCACGGGCGGCCTGCGGCGCAGCCGTCACGGGGCGCAGCAGCGCCGTGGCGCGGGCGAGCAGCCCGCGAGCCGCAACGATGTCCCGGCCCATCTCATGGTCGGCGCGTTCGAGCAGATCGGCCAGGATCGCGGTGGCCAGATGCGGCGGCCCGCCCGGCGTAGTGCCGGCGGAGACACTAATGGGCTGGTGCTGGGTCTGCATGGCTCGATTCCTTCCTTATCTCGGCGGTGCCCAATGGGCCAGGGCGACCGTGGAGGGAAAGTTGCCGGGCCAAGCCTGCGCAGCGTGAGTGAAGGCTTGCGAAGATTCGCTGCGCTGCCGCTGGCCGGCCTAGGGCGAGATCATGCCACGCCAACGCTCCACTTCCTGCATCGCGAGATCGGCAAGCTGCGCTGCACCGCCCGGCATCAGCGCCGCGCCCAGCGCCACCAGCGCGGCATCCAATGCCGGTTCCTGCTTCGCTGTCCGCATCGCCTCCTCCAGCCGGCGGGCGACAGCGTCGGGCAGCCCGGCCGGTGCGAAGATGCCGCACCACCCCTGCACGCGCACCGCCGGCCATCCCAGCTCCGCCGTCGTCGGCACGCCAGGCAGCAACGCTGCCCTTTCCGGGGCCGTGACAGCGAAGGGCCGCAGCACGCCATCCTCGATCTGCCCGCGGAAGATGCCGGGGTGGTAGAAGATCGCATCGACGCGGCCGGCCAGCAGGTCGGCGACCGCCTGCGCGGGGGCGTTGTAGGGCACGTGCTCGACCTGGATGCCGGTGGCGCGAGCGAAGAGGATCATGGCGAGGTGCGCCGTAGTGCCCGTGCCGGTGGATGCGAAGGAAACCGACCTGCGCCTGCCTGCCGTGAGCAGGGCGTTAAGATCCGTGAATCGGTCGCTGCGGGCGAGCAGCACGTTCGGCGTCTCCGCATAGGGCGAGATCGGCCTGAAGTCGCGCAGCGGATCGAAACCCTGATCGGCATAGAGGCTGGCGTTCACGCCATGCGTGCCGATCGTGCCGAGCAGCAGCGCATAGCCATCCGCTGGGGCGCGGGCGACCGTGACAGCACCGAGATTCCCGCCGGCCCCACCGCGATTATCCACCAGCACCGGCTGGTCAAGCGCGTCGCCGAGCGGGCCGATGAGCCGGCGCGCGAGCGTGTCCACGGTGGTGCCCGCTGCGAAGGGCACGACGAGGCGGATGGGGCGCGATGGCCAGCTTCCCTGGCCGAGGGCGGGGCGGGACAGCACCGCACCGAGAAGGCCGGCGGCAACGGCTCTGCGGCTGGTCGACATCGGTCGCCTCCTGTCGTCCTAGCCTGTAGCACGGCGCCGCAGCGCATCGCACACCAAACCATCGCGACGGGCGAGCCTGCCACATGGTGCTGATGGCCGACCTCGTGACCACCGCCCCGATCTGGACCTTCGGGACTTTCCGTCTCGACATGCAGCAGCAGGCCCTCTTCGATGGCCAACGCCGCGTGCGCCTCGGCGGCCGGGCCTTCGACATCCTGCGCGCACTGGTCGAGCAATCGGGAGAACTGATGACGCGCGATGCGCTGGAGGCGCGCGTCTGGCCCGGCGTTTTCGTTGATGACAGCACGCTGCGCGTTCACGTCGCCGCGCTGCGCAAGGTGCTCGGTGCGGATGATGCCGAGCGCCGCTACATCGTGAATGTCCCTGGCCGCGGGTATGTCTTCGCCGCGCCGGTGCAGCGGATCGATGGCCCGGGCGCGGCGCTGCCGGCACCCCGCCCGGCCGAATCCCGCCTTCCGCCAACGCTGGTTCGGATGCTGGGGCGGGAGGACACGCTCCGCGACCTGGCCGCGCAGATGGCGCAACGCCGCTTCATGACGATTGTCGGCCCGGGGGGCATGGGGAAGACCACGCTGGCCGTCGCGGTGGCGGAGGCGTTGTCGGAACGCCATGGGCAGGATGCCCGCTTCGTCGATCTCGCCCCGCTGTCCGATCCCGCGCATCTCGCGACGGCCATTGCCGGCACGCTCGACGTGCCGCTGCCGAGCGGGGAGGCGCGCGACCTGGTGGCTGCCCTGCGTGGCCGGTCGCTGCTGCTGGTGATCGATAACTGCGAGCATCTGGTGGATGCCGCGGCCACGCTGGCGGAAACGCTGCTGGCTGGCCTGCCAGGCCTGCGGCTGCTTGCCACCAGCCGCGAACCGCTGCGCGCCAGCGGCGAATGGGTGCATCGGCTGTCGCCGCTGGCGCTGCCGCTTGCGGGGCCTCTAACGATGGCGGAAGCCATGCGCCATGCAGCCGTCCAGCTCTTCCACGAAAGGGCGGCGGCCTGCATGGATGGCTTCGCGCCGGGTGACGCGGAAGCGCCGCTCATCGCCGCCATCTGCCGCAGGCTGGAGGGCATTCCGCTGGCGATCGAACTGGCCGCGCCGCGGGTCGAATTCCTCGGCCTCGCCGGCCTGGCTGAAGGCCTCGACGACAGCCTGTCCTCACTCGCGGCGGGCCGGCGCACCGCGCTGCCCCGCCACCGCACGCTCCGCGGCACGCTGGACTGGAGCCATGCGCTGCTGGAGCCCGCGGAACAGGCGCTGCTGCGGCGCCTCGCCGTCTTCCGGGGCAGCTTCACCCTGGCGGCCGCGCATGACGTGGCCGGCGGCCCGCAGGCCAACCGGGGCGACACGATGGAAGGGCTGGCGAGCCTCGCCGCCAAGTCCCTGTTGTCCGTCGACATCAGCGGCGAGGTGCCGCGCTACCGGCTGCTCGCGATGACGCGTGCCTATGCCGCGGAGAAGCTGGCCGCCACGGCGGAGGAGCCCGAGGTGGCGGCGCGCCATGCCCGGCTCTGCCTCGCCACGCTGGTCGGGGCCGAGCGGGACTGGGAGGTGCTGGAGCGGTCGGCCTGGCTGGATCGGCACGCCGCCTGGATCGACGACGTCAGAGCCGCGCTCGACCGCTGCTTCGCCCCGAACGGCGCGCTGGAGACGGGTATTGCGCTGGCCGCCGCCTCGGCGCCGCTCTGGTTCGCCCTGTCGCTGGGCCAGGAGTTTCGGGCCCGCGCCGAGGAGGCGCTGGCCAGACTGCCGCACACCGCGCTGCGCGGCAGCGAGGTGGAACTCACCCTCTGCCTGTCAGCCGGCGCCGCCATCTTCAACACGCGAGGCCCCACGCCGGAGATGGCGACGCTGTCCGCCCGTGCGCTGGCGCTGGCCGAATCGCTCGGCTCCACCCTGCATCAGCTCCGTGCCCTCTGGGCCCTGGCACGGGAGCGGTATGTCCAAGGCGACTACCACGGTGCCCTCGGCTTCTGCGAACGCTTCGCGGCCGTCACCGACGCCTGCGGCGACATCCCGGAAACGCTGGTCAGGGACCGCATGATGGGCCTCGGCCTGCACCTGGTGGGCCGACAGGCGGAGGCGCGGCGCTACGCGGCGCGCACCCTGGGCCATCCGGCGGAGGCTTTCCGCAACACCCACAAGAGCTTCCACGAATACGATAACCGCGTCGCCGCGCGCTCCCATCTATCCCGCATCCTGTGGATCCAGGGCGAGCCTGACGCGGCGGCGGCGATGGCGGCGGAGGGGGTCGAGCAGGCGCAATCCCTCGGCTACCCGCCACCGCTCTGCTACCTTCTGTCGTTTGCCGCCTGCCCGATCGCCTTCTGGAACGGCGACTTCAGCGCAGCGGCAGACTATGTGTCGCTGCTGCTCGACCAATCCGCCAATCTCAGCTTCGGCTACTGGGAAGGCTGGCGTCGCCTCCACGGCCAGGTGCTGGACTTCGCACGCGCCGATGCGGACACGCGGCCGAGGATCGCCATGCAGTTGCGGAGCCTGCCGTTGGGCGCACTCCAGGCGGACCTCCTCGGCACCTTTGATCCGCTTCTTGCCTCGCCACTGGCCCTTCGGCGCGCGGCAGAGCATGGGGATACCTGGTGCGGCCCGGAGATCCTGCGCGGCGAGGCGCTGGCGCTGCTGCAGCGGGGCGACGGTGCGGCGGCGGCGGAGACGCTGCACCGGGCCCTGGAACTGACGCGACGGCAGTGCGCGCTGGGCTGGGAGCTGCGCGTCGCCACCAGCCTCGCGGAGCATGACCTGCCGGGCGAACGGCGCCGCGCGGCACTGGACCGGCTAGAGGCGGTGCGCGCCCGCTTTAAGCAGGGCGTCGCCACCGCCGATCTCCGCCACGCCGACGCCCTGCTCGCCGCGCCGTGACACGAAGCCGCGCCAGGTGACACGGCCCAGGATCAGGAAGCCGGCCAGCAGCGCAACCTGCGTGCCCACGAAGGCGGGCTCCGTCTGCGTCGGAGCCAGCAGGGAGAGGCTCGGGAATTTCTGGAACATCTGCACCACGGCCACGAAAAGGTTGAAGTACAGCGCGGCCGCGGCGCCGACGATGAAGACGCCGCGCCAGGCGCCGCGCAGACCTGATGCGTAAAGCGCCCAGGCGCTGGCCAGCAGCGCCAGCATGGTCAGCACGCCCACCACCTGCGCCGGCGTGATGCCGGAGGGGAACATGAAGCCGCTCAAAGCGGACAGCGTGGTGGTCAGCAGGAAGGCCGCAGTCCAGCGCGGCAGCCAGTGACCGCTGAGAAGCGCGCCCTGCACCACCAGCCCCGTGCCGATGCCGGCCAGGCTTACCCCGATGTGCAGCGCCGTGAAGACCTCGAAGGATACGCCAGGCATGATCGCACTCCCTTGTTGCGCTGCCCCCGTATGGGCAGCCATGGCGCCATCATGGCTTTGCGTGGCGCGACCCCGCTTGGCGTGGCGTAGCGGCCTTGGCGAAATGCGCCGTGCCGCGCGAGGGGCGGGGACGGCGGCACGGTCCAAACCGCGAGCCATTCATGCAATCGTCAACAGGGTGGCGCTGCGATGGTTTGCCCCGTCGCGACACGGCCGGAAGGCCATGGCGGGACGCCCAGAAACCCGGGTGAGCCGCACGGCGCCCGACATCGCGGAGACCAAGCCATGACCAGCCGACCGATCCTCCCGCGCATCGCTGCCGCCACGCTCGGCCTCGCCGGCCTCGTGCTGACCGCGGGCGGCGCCGCGGCGCAGAACACCAACTGCATCGACACGCTCGCCGCCATGCCCGGCGCCTCGCGTTTCGTCGATGTCGCCGTGCGGACCCATGTGGCGCAGGACCTGCGCGAGGTCGGCCCCTTCACCATCTTTGTGCCGACGGACGACGCCGTCGCGAAGGTGGCGCCGGGGCTTGCCAATGTCGTCTTCCCCGGCCAGACGAGCGGCGAACGGACGGCCGATCCGGTCGTCGGCCCGGCGGTCATCAACGCGCATATCCTGCCGGGTCGCTACACCTCCTCCTCGCTGCGGCCGGGGGAGAGTGTCACGATGCGCACGCGGGCCGGCACGCAGCTGACCATCGCCAATGAGGGCGGTGCCTATGTGCTCACAGCCCCGAACGGCCAGCGGGCGGTGGTGACGCTCGGCGACCGCCTGTGCTCCAACGGCGTCGTGCATGTGATCGACACAGCGCTCGTGCGCTGATCCGGAAGCCGCCGCGCCGTCGAACAGCGGCGCGGCGTCGTCTCGACCCGAGCCAGGGCCCGGCGCCCATCGCCGCTTACCCAGCGGGACCAGGCCCCAATGAGCATGGCCGCCACCCCCAAGATCCTGACACCGCTGACGCTGGGCGCCATGCATCTCTCGCACCGCGCGGTGCTGCTGGCCCACACGGTGCCGGCCGCGCTGGATCGGCACGCCAGCCTGCGCGCCGGCGGCGTCATCATCGCAGCCGGCCAGGATTGGGCCGGCGCCGCCGCCGCGGTGCACGCAACAGGCAGCCACATCGTCGCCGCCCTTCCTGCCGAAGGGGCGGCGCGCCTGGCAGCCGCTGCCATGGATGGCGGCTGCGACGGGCTTGAACTGGACTCCGCGGGCCTGACGCCGGCGCGACTGCTGCCCATCCTCGATGACGCCATTCGCCGCTGGGGTCCCGCCCGGCTGGCCGTGCGGTTGCCCGGCAGCGGTCAGCGCGCGGCTTTCGATGCCACGGCTGGCCTGCTCGCGATCCTGAACGAGCTGGAACTGGGCTTCGTGCATCTGCCGGATCCGCCGGCCCATGGCGAGGCGCGCCAGCGGCTGCGGTCGGTGTTCCGCTGGCCCATCATCGCATCCGGCGCATTGGCGGCCGCGGAGGCCGCGGGCCTGGTGGAGAGCCGTTGGGCCGACGCGATCGGTTTCGACGCCGATGGCGAGTTGCCGGAGGCACTGTCCAGCAGCAAGCCCGCGGGCCGGAGGCGCTGACGAACGCGCCCCCGGCACCATCCTTCAGGCCGGAAGGCGATAGCGCGCCGCAGGGTGGCGCCGCGAGAGGTCGGGCGCCATCGCCTGACGTGCAGCAACCAGCGCCGCCCAGAGACCGGCATCGGGCAGTGACGGGATGGTCACCAGCTCGCCCTGGTCCAGCCCGACCAGGGCGGCTGACACCATCTCCTCCGCCTCCATCACCATCTCCGGGTCGAGGCGGTTCGCATCATGGCCCGCCCTTTCGAAGATCTCGGTGCGCGTCAGGCCCGGCATCACCGCCTGCAGGCGCAGGCCGCGGCCCGCCGTCTCGCCGGCCAGGGACTCGGTCAGCGCCAACACGAAGGCCTTGCTGGCTACATAGGTGGGCGGGAAGACGCCCGGGTTGAGCGCGACCACGGAAGCGATATTGACGAGCGTGCCGCCGCCGCGCCCGATGAAGGCCTGCGCGGCCGCCAGCGCTAGGCGGTGAAGGGCGGCGACGTTCAGGGCCAGCATGCGATCGAGTTGCCGAAGGTCCGACGCCAGTGCCGGCCCGGTCGGCCCCAGCCCCGCATTGTTCACCAGCATACGGATGGCGGAATCCGACTGCACGCGATGTTCCACCGCCGCCAAGCCTTCTGCTTCCGTCAGGTCAGCCACCAAAACGTCCACCATCACACCGGCCTCGGCGCGCAGGCGATCGGCCAGCGCGCGCAGCCGTCCCGCATCGCGTGCCACCAGGAGCAGGTCATGGCCACGGCGAGCGAGCAGGGCCGCGTAGGTTGCGCCGATGCCAGAGGAGGCGCCGGTGATGAGGGCAGTGCCCCGTTTCTCCTGATGATCCATGCTGTCAGCTCCCATTCCAAAGGATCGCGGCGCCATCACATGGCACCGCGCGAAGCATGGCGAGGTACGGTAGCCGCGGCTTGCATGAGGCATCCTGATTTGCCGTTAGCCGCCGCCTGGCATGCGACAACACGGCGGCAACTTCCGACATGTTCGGGAGGTCCTGAGCAAGCGCTCCCCTATGCCCCTGCAACATGCTGTCGCCACGCGCCGGGACGTTCCGGCCGGGATGGGAATGAGGAGCACCTGCCGATGCCTACGATCACGACGCGCGATGGCACCGAGATCTTCTACAAGGACTGGGGCCCGAAGGACGCGCAGCCCCTGGTCTTCCATCACGGCTGGCCGCTGAGCGCGGACGACTGGGACGCGCAGATGACCTACTTCCTGGCCAAGGGGTTTCGCGTGATCGCCCATGACCGCCGCGGCCATGGACGGTCCAGCCAGGCCTGGCTCGGCAACGAGATGGACACCTACGCCACCGATGTGGCGACCCTGGCGGCAACACTCGACCTCCAAGGTGCCGTGCATATCGGCCATTCGACCGGCGGCGGCGAGGTGACGCGCTACGTCGCCCGCCATGGCGGGAGGCGCGTCGCGAAGGCCGTGCTGATCGGGGCGGTTCCGCCCATCATGGTCCGCTCCGCCGCCAATCCGGGTGGCTTACCCATCGAGGTGTTCGACGGGTTCCGCGCAGCGCTCCTTGCAAATCGCGCGCAGTTCTATCGCGACGTGCCCGCCGGCCCGTTCTACGGCTTCAATCGGCCCGGTGCCGCAGCCAGCCAGGGGGTAATCGACAATTGGTGGCGCCAGGGAATGATGGGCGGCATCAAGCCCCAGTATGACTGCATTCAAGCCTTCTCCGAGACAGACTTCACTGAGGACCTGAAGGCGATCGCCGTGCCGGTGCTGCTGCTGCACGGCGACGACGACCAGATCGTTCCCTATGCGGACTCGGCGCCGCTCGCAGCCAGGCTGATCCGCGACGGCACCCTGAAGACGTATCAGGGTCTCGGCCATGGGGTGTGCACCATGAACGCGGATCTGGTGAACGCGGATCTGCTGGCCTTCATCCAGCGCTGAGCCTTCGGTCGGCGCCGAGAGGCGGTTGTCGCAATCCGCCTCTCACCAACGCCGCCTGCAGGCGATGCCGCGGCGGTCTACGCAATGAGCCCAGAGAACTTCATTCCCCGGTTTCCACCGCTGCTCCAGTCGGACTTCCCGCAAACCCTCTCCACCACTGTGCAGACCGCGTAGAAACGCCCGTCTCGCCACGGTTTTGGCGCTAGGGTTGATGGATCGAGGCCGGAACGAACGGCCCTAACAGCTCTCTGGACGCCGGGGACTCTCTGGACCTTGAGGGTAGCCCGATCTACCCCACAAGCCTTACAACGTTGATCTGCCTTAGCTTTGCTGCGTCGACCCACGCCGGGATTCTGCGGTTTCCACCGCTACCCGGTCGCTACTTCGCATTTACCGCACGCCGGACGCCGGCGGCGCCGTCCCGAAAGGACACCAGCAGCATGGCCAAGCTCCCTCCCCTCCCCGCCGCCGGCCGTGCGCCCCAGGGCGGCAACAACGCCGCCCCCGGCAAGGCCAACCCCAAGGACGCCCGCGCGGGCTCCAGGAACAGCGGTGACCTGAAGCACGGCGGCGTCAACAAGGCGACCCAGGCCAGCCGCAAGCACGGCGATCGGTGACGGCCGACCAGAGCCCTGCCCGGCTTAGACAGCTCGCTGTTCGGCGCGGTCTCGCCATGGCCGCCAGCCGCGACGCCATGGCAACACCGCTAGTCAAGACGGACGGTGCGATTTGGCCATGAAGGGGAAGACCAGCGGGGCGCACTGTCGCCGAAGGCATGGACCGCCTTCCTGTCACGGACCCACGACTTCTTCGGCCGCCATTCGCAGGACAACGGCATGCTGGCTGACGTGCTCCCCGCTTTCCTACCGCGGATAACTTGGACCCGTTCTTCGTTTGCCCCTGGTCGGGGCTGTGGTGGATCGGGCCGAGGGCGCGGAGCCCTCGAGTAGCGCAGCGCCCTCGGCCCGATCCTTCGCGCGGGCGCTGTGTCTCGCAAACTCCTCCGGCGTCAGGCCGCCGAGGCTGCCGTGGGGCCGGACCCGATTGTAGTCCTCGCGCCAGGCCTCGATCAGCCGACGCGCCTCGCTCAGCGAGCCAAACACGTGCTCGTTCAGGCATTCGTCCCGCAGGCGGCCGTTGAAGCTCTCCACGAACGCATTCTGCTGCGGCTTGCCCGGCGCGATGTAGTGCCATTCGACGCCGCGCTCCTCCGCCCACCGCAGCACCGCCACCGAGGTCAGCTCCGTGCCGTTGTCGCTGACGATCATCGCAGGCAAGCGCCGCTCGGCGTATTCCTCCGGTGAGGGCCGCCTTCCGGCGCGGGGGTGAACCTGCCTTCTGATCTTATCGACGCTCGTAAGAGTGTTGCTAAGGACGGAGCGGGTTGGCGGCATGGAAATCATCAGCGGCGTCGAGCGTCGGCGCCGATGGCGTGTTGAGGATAAGCTGCGGATCGTCGCTGAGGCTGAACGGCCGGGGGCGTGCTTCGCGGAGGTGGCGCGGCGGCACGAGGTGAGCCGGAGCGTGCTGTGGTCCTGGCGCAAGGAGGTTCGCTCAGGCGTCCTGGTGGCGGAGGAGACGCCGTCCTTCATGCCGGTGCAGATCGCGCCGGAGCGGACATCGATGGCAGCGCCGCCATCGGCCGGGATCACTGCACCGCGGCCTGCGGCCGATGCGTCGGTCGAACGCGACGACCGCATCGAGATCGTGCTGGCCGACGGCACGGCGGTGCGGGTCCCCGAGACGGTCGGCACCGCAGCCCTTCGTCGTGTGCTGTCGGCGCTGCGCGGATGATCCCGGTCCCCTCCGGCGTCCGCGTCTGGCTGGCGATGGGTCACACGGACATGCGCCGCGGCATGCAGTCCCTTGCGCTGCAGGTGCAGCAGACGCTCGGGCGCGATCCCCATGCCGGCGATCTCTTTGTTTTCCGAGGCCGCAAGGCTGACCTGGTCAAAATCATCTGGCACGACGGGGTCGGCATGTCGCTCTACATGAAAAGGCTGGAGCGCGGTCGCTTCATATGGCCCTCGCCGACGGAGGGCTGCGTGGCGATCTCCGGCCCACAGCTGGCCTACATGCTCGACGGGATCGACTGGCGGAACCCGCAGCGAACTTGGCGGCCCGAGGTCGCTGGATAGACTGTCGTCGCAGCGAATTTCGGCTTCCTGCCGCGGGTCGGGTGTGATTCGATCCTCGACGTGATGCCCGCGCCGGACAGCACCGCCGACGACCTCGCCGCCCTGCAGGCGGCGCTTGCGGCCGAGCGCCTGGCACGACAGGAGGCCGAGGCGCGGGCGACCGGCGCCGAGGCCATGGTGGCGCACCTCAAGCTGCTCATCGCCAAGCTCAAGCATGACAAGTTCGGCGCCTCCTCCGAACGCGGGCGCAAGCTGATCGACCAGCTTGAGCTGGAACTCGGCGAGCTCGTCGCCGCCGCCAGCGAGGATGCCGCCAAGGCCGAGGCCGCCGCGGGCAAGGATAAGCCGTCCACCGGCACGTCACCACGCCGGCATCCAGTCCGCACTTCGCTGCCGGAGCACCTGCCGCGCGAGCGCGTGGTGATCGCCGCGCCCTCCGCCTGCCCGTGCTGCGGCGGCAAGCTCTCCAAGCTTGGCGAGGACATCACCGAGACGCTCGAGGTTGTGCCGCGGCAGTGGAAGGTCATCCAGACCGTCCGCGAGAAGTTCTCCTGCCGGTCCTGCGAGACCATCACCCAGCCGCCCGCGCCGTTCCACCCGATCGCGCGTGGCCGCGCCGGTCCCCAGCTGCTGGCGATGATACTGGAGGCCAAGTTCGGCCAGCACCTGCCGCTGAACCGCCTCTGCGAAACCTACGCCCGCGAGGGGATCGAACTCAGCGTCTCCACCGTCGCAGACTGGGTCGGCGCCTGCACCGCCGGCCTGGCGCCGATTATGGCGCTGATCGACGCCCATGTCCTCGCCGCCGCGCGGCTGCACGGCGACCACACCACGGTGCCCGTGCTGGCCCGCGGCCGCACCATCGTCGGCCGGGTCTGGACCTATGTCCGCGACGACCGGCCCTTTGCCGGGCCGGCACCGCCCGCGGCGACCTTCCGCTACTCCCGCGACCGCACCGGTGAGCATCCGCAGCGGCACCTCGCCGGCTACGCGGGCATCCTGCAGGCCGATGCCTATGCCGGGTTCAACGAGCTCTACGCGCCCGACCGAAAGCCAGGCCCGATCACCGAGGCCGCCTGCTGGGCGCATGGAAGGCGCAAGCTGTTCAAGCTCGCCGAGGTCGCCCGCGCCCCGCTGGCCGCCGAGGCGGTCCGGCGCATCGACGCCATCTTCGCGGCAGAACGCGCCATCAACGGCATACCCGCCGAACAGCGCCTTGCCGTGCGGCAGCAGCAAATCGCACCCCTCGTCACCGACCTCGAGACCTGGATGCGCGAACAGCGCGCCCGCATGTCCCGCCACGCCGAGGTGGCCAAGGCGATGGACTACATGCTGACCCGCTGGGACGCCTTCAGCCGCTTCCTCCACGACGGGAAGATCTGCCTGACGAACAACGCAGCCGAGCGACAGCTCCGTGGCGTAGCCCTTGGCCGGAAGGCATGGATGTTCGCCGGCTCCGATCGCGGCGGCGAACGTGCCGCGGCGATGTATTCGCTCATCGCCACCGCCAAGCTGAACGACGTCGATCCCCGCGCCTGGCTCGCCGATGTGCTGGCCCGCATCGCCGACCACCCGGCGTCGCGCCTGCACGAACTGCTGCCCTGGAACTGGAAGGCAGCGCAGGCCAGACCCGCCGCCGAAGCCGCCTGACCGTGGCCGCCCCAGGCGTCGTCTTCACCATCGCCCGCGCCGCCGAGATGCTCGGCGAGACCGTTGATCTCCTCGACGAGATTGCCGACCAACTCGAGCCCGAGGACGGCTGCCTCTGGATCTACGACACCAACGAGCACGCCACCCTGGGCTTCACCGAGCGCGGCATCGAAAGCCTCAAGGAACTAATCGCCGATCAGAAGCGGTGACCAGCCACCTCGTACCAGTGCTCAGCACCCGCGGCCTTGGCCGGATGGATACCGCTCGGCCACCAAGCGCTCCAGCTCGCGCACCACCCGCGCGCCGCTGATCGAGGTGTCCACCACCGTCGCCAGCG
>NZ_JAAIKB010000027.1 GCF_011040385.1 Falsiroseomonas algicola
CCCGACCCGCAGCCCATCTCCACCGGCAGCCGCTCCCACGGCGTGCCGGTGACCAGCACGAACAGGATGCCCGTCAGTGCCGCACGGTCCGGCAGGCGCGGCCGACCGGCCATCGGCTTCGGGCGCTCCGGCGGTAGCAGCGGCTCGACCGCCGCCCAGAGGTCATCGGAGACACGGGGCCTCGCCATACCAGCACCAACGCACCAGAGCAGGTTTCGTTAGACGCTCTTAGTATCCCGACTTCAATCTCGCTATCCAACCGCCTCCAGAGCAAAGCCATATCAGCCCCATGGGAGCGAATTTCCGCAGCCTCTTAAAAAGGCTGGCAAGTCCACTGCGTGCATAATGGAGGCTGGACACTGCGCTCGCTAGCGATATGATTGCGCTTCGGTATCGCAGCGTTGCGGCCGGATCCCTGAACGGTCAGTGCTGGTCTTGCCCGCGGGGCTCGGCAACCCGGGACATACTGCCCCCTGCGGCGTAACCCCTTCTCCACCGTCTTAAGGCCCCGGCTCACATAACGGAGATGTGCTCGATTGACACGGATACGCTGGCTGGAGGGGCTTTACGACGATAACTGGATCGCCCAAACCGCGTCCCTGCAACTCGTAGGCGTCAAGACTTTAGGGTTCCGATTCTACTTACCGCCGCGCAACGGCAACTCCGCGAAGGCAGTTGTGTTCGTCGCCGGCTCGACCGAAGTCGGGCATGCGCTACTGCATCGTGACCAGATCACGACGGTCACGGTGGACATCCCGCCCATATGCGCCAACGGCGAACTTGAGATCAATGTAGCGGAGAGCGAGGCGGTCATCGACGACTTGCGCTCGCTTGGAGCAGTATGCGTAGAGATCGAGGTCAATGGCGCGGGATGGCATGGTGTCCGGGTACAGCCAACCGCGTCTGTTGGGGAAGTAGGCGGCGCTGGCTTGGGCGTTACTTCCACGCCCAGCGTATCGGCTAGCGAGACCGCAAGCACAATCGACACCTATGCTGATGTGCGCCCCTATTTCGACGCGCGCTTCTACCGCGGACGAAAGCCGGAGCTCAGCGGCTCCGACGATGACCTGTTTATCCACTACCTAACGACAGGCTGGCTCGAAGGGATGGACCCGTCCCCGCAGTTTTCCACTGAATTCTACATTGCGAACGATCCTGCTCTTCGCGAGTGCGGTGTAAATCCGCTCGTCCACTGGGTGCGTCACGGGCGTGCAGAACAACGATTAAGATTCGTGGGTGATCAGATCGTTGTGCAGCGCGAGACGCTTTTGTCCCCGCCAGCGGCGCTTGCGGCGGTGGGACTTACGGCAGACGATCTAAACGCTGTCGCGGACCTATTCGATGCGGCATTTTATGCAGACCAAGCCGAAGGCCTGGCGAATGCCGGTTTCGATTTGCTGCACCATTACATGACGGTTGGCTGGCGTCATGGGCTCAATCCCTCGCGCTGCTTTTCCACTGAATTCTACCTGCGCAGTAACCCTGAGCTTGCCAATGCGGGCGTCAATCCGCTGCTACACTATGCTCGCGCTGGTCGACGCGAGAAGCGGCCGGCAATCCCGTATGCTTGGGCGCGGCAGGAGCAATACCGGCCGTTGGTCTCCGTCATCGTTCCCAACTATAATCACGGCCGCTTCCTTGCAGATCGCCTAGCGTCAATCTATTGTCAAACGTATCGCAATGTCGAACTCATCCTGCTCGACGACTGCTCAAGCGATGACAGTCGCGGGCGGCTCGATCGCCTTGCACTTGATTCGCCCTTTGTTGTGACGAAGGTCTACAACGCGCGAAACTCGGGTAACGTGTTCTCCCAGTGGGAACGCGGCTTCCAGATTGCCACTGGGGAGCTCATCTGGATTTGCGAGAGCGACGACAGTTGCGAGGCTGACTTCCTCGAACGGCTTGTGCCCTATTTTGCCGATCGTGCGGTGATGATCTCCTTTGGGCGCATTCAGTTCTGCGACGCCACACTCACCCTGATGCCGGGCCTAGACGCATATCGCGAGAGTGCGGAGGCTGGCATCTGGGCGCGCCCCATCGTCCGGCCGGCTGCCGAGTGGTTCAGTCGTGGGTTCGGCAAGAACAATGTTATCGCCAATGTGGGCGGCTGCCTCATCCGCCGGCAATCGCTTGAGCCGGAGATCTGGGCAGAGGCGCGGACCTATAAAATCTGTGGAGATTGGTATCTCTATATCCAATTGGCCGCGGGTGGCCGGATCGCTTTCGACCCTCGCGCTGTCACGTACTTCCGGCAGCACGGCACGAATACGTCTGCCTCTAATTTTGGCCAGATGTACTACTACGAAGAACATCAACGCATCCTAGGCGCGATTGCCGAGAGCTGGGACATCCCAACGGAAACTCGTGACGGCTTCGTTCAAAGCTTAACCGCCCAATGGCGACACTTCCGAATGGATGAACGCCACGGCGACATCGCCTCTGCGCTGCCAGGCTTGGCGGAGTTGTCTCGGCGCAAGCGCGAACATATTGTTATTGGCAGTCTCGGCCTCATGCTCGGCGGCGGCGAACTGTTTCCCATTCATCTCGCCAATGCGCTGGTCCAGCATGGGCAGCGCGTGTCGATGATGTGCATGAACCTGACTGATATGAACGAGGAAATTCAGGCGCGCCTCGATCCGCGCATCCCTGTCTATGACGCCGATGAGGCGAAGAGCACCGGGCCGTCCGCCTTTCTGCAGCGAATCGGCGCCACCATCCTACATTCGCACGTAATTAACGTAGATGACCTTTGCTTCAAGCATGGACGGGCTTTGGACGGCTTTCCCTATGTTGTCACCCTTCACGGCTCGCATGAAGGCGCCCACCTCAATATTGACGCGCTGCTGTTCCGCATGTTGTGTCGTGTGTCCCGCTGGGTTTATCTGACCGAGAAGAACTTGCGCATCTTCGGTCGTGCTCCACTTGATTTCTCGGCCATGCGCAAGATCCCGAATGCGATGCCGCGTGACGATCGGCCATTCCCGCACAGTCGGTCGGCGCTTGGTCTTGATGACAATACAGTCGTCTTCGCGTTCGTCGCGCGTGGCATCGAGCGAAAGGGCTGGCGTGCATCCGTCGAGGCGGCACGCCTGTTGCGGGTGCGCCACCCCGATCTGAACTTTCATGTGCTGATGGCTGGTGAAGGCCCCAAGGCGGACGAGATCGCCGCCGCGACGCCGCCCGACCTGCCGGTCACCTTCCTCGGCTTCCAGTCATGCATCAACGGACTCTACCGCCTAGGTTCTGTGGACTCTTAGGATTCCCTTGCTGAGTGAGGCGTGATTCAAGGCTGCCTTTTGGAGGCGGCGGATGGGTGTGGCGGATCGGCTGATCCTGAGCGACGCGCAATGGGCGCGGGTCGCCGAGCACATCATCGGGGATGAGCGGAGCTGCGGCACGTCGGGCCGTGACAACCGGATGTTCGTCGAGGCGGTGCTGTGGATTGTGCGTACCGGCTCGCCCTGGCGCGACCTGCCGGAGGCCTTCGGCAACTGGAACAGCGTATTCCGTCGCTTTTGCCGATGGAGCACGAAAGGCGTCTGGCAGCGCATCTTCGCGGCCATGGCCGACGATCCGGACTTCGAATACCTCATCATCGACAGCACCATCGTGCGTGCCCACCAGCATGCGGCGGGAGCAAAAAAGGGGCTGGCGATCAGGCCATTGGTCGCTCGCGTGGCGGCTTGAGCACAAAGGTTCACCTGGCCGTCCGCGGGCTCGGCTGCCCCGCTCGGATCGTGCTGACCGCCGGGCACCGCGGTGACGCCCCCCAGGCCATCGCCCTGCTCGGAGACGACCGGCCTGATGCCGTCCTGGCCGATGCGGCCTACGACGCTGACTACTTCCGCCAGGCCATCGCCCAAGCAGGGGCCATCGCCGTTATCCCGAACAACCCCTCGCTAACCTTCAAGCACCCGCTGAACAAGACGCTCTACAAGGAGCGGCACCTCATTGAGTGCTGCTTCTCGAAGCTGAAGCAGTTCCGCCGTGTCGCCACCCGATACGAGAAGACCGCCCGCAACTACCTCGCCGTCGTCACCATCGCCGCCACGGTCCTGTGGCTCAGGTAAGTGTCCACAGAACCTAGGGGCTTTTTGCTGCCCAGAGCGCCGGAAGCAGAAAACGGGCGCTGAAGCCGGCGCAGGGAATCGCCGCTGCCTGGCCAGTGCCGGGGATTGACGGCGATCCGTCCCCGAAGCGGGTATCGCCAGATTGATATTCGGTCGGTCGGTCCGCCGTAGCGTGGAACGAGGCTGCCCTCCTTGCGGCTGGCTCGCGGGTCACCGCGCGCCGGTTCGCGCCTGCCTCCTGCCGTGCCTCGGATGACGGCGCGGGCGTCGTGCTGACGATGGGCGTGTCGGTCAGGACCGCGGGCCGACACGCTTCGCCTCGCGCCAGGCGGCCACCTTGCGGGCCAGCAGCGCGAAGGGGCGGAAGGCCGGGTAGAGCCACAGGAAGGCCGGCGGCAGCGGGAAGCGGTTCAGGTCCGTGGGGTTGGTCAGGTCCGCGCTCAGCTCATGCAGCCGCGCCCTCAGTCCAGGCTTGAAGCTGTAGCGGTGGATGTGGCGCGCGACGGCGTCACGCAGGCGGGGCAGGCGCCCCTCCGCCGAGGCGGCGCCGAAATGCCGGGCGATGAAGCGATTCGCGCGGTCGCGATCGGCCTGGCCGACGGGTAGGCCGGCGTCGGCCTCGACCTCGCCGAACAGGCGCGCCCCCAGCAGCGTTGCCAGCCGCATCTCCCGGTCCAGGCCCAGCGGCGTGGCGGCTTCGATCGCGCTTGCCGCGGCGGCTGGCGTGTTCAGCAACGCGGTCATGTCGGCGATCCAGGACAGCCGGTCCCAGCGATGGTGCGCGCCGTGTACGCAGAGATAGAGCCGCAGCAGCGCCTCCGGCAGCGTCGCCACGCGGTGGCCGGCCAGGGCGATGATGGTCCGCTCTTCCCAGATGGCGTCGAACTCCACCGGCAAGCGGTGGTGGTTGGCGGTCAGGCGCTGGTGCAGTTCCACCAGCATCCCGCTGCCCTCGTGCCGGAAGCCGATGTCGCGCAGCCGGTGGCCGGCCGCCTGCCGTAAGCCCTCGGATGGCAGGGGCTGGAGCGGCGCGTAGCCGGCCTCCCCCAGCAGCGCGACGGCGGCCCAGAATTCCGCCGGGGCCACCAGCAGATCGATGTCGCCGGGGTCGCGCAGGGCGAGCTGGCCATGCAGCTGCAACGACAGCGCCTGGCCCTTCAAGGTCAGCGGCCGCAGCCCTGCGTTTTCCAGCCGCGCGGCCAGGCGCGCCGTCTCCGCCGCGCAGGCCAGCGCCCGCTGCGCCTGCCGGCGCGCCAGGCGCCGCAGCGCGTCGGCGGGCGCATCCGGTAGCGGGAGGCCTTCAAGCCCGTGCGCCAGCAGCCCGAGGCAGCGGTGCCGCAGCGCCGACCGCAGCACGCCGTCCCAATCATGGTCGGCGGCAAGGATGGCCGCCAGATGCGGGGATCCCCGCCCGAGGGCACGCCCGACGCCCAGGCAGAGCAACTCGAAGCCGGGATTCAGGGCGGGCAGTCGCCCCGACGGGGGATGCATGCGCCGCCTCGCCAGCCATGCGGGCAGCGTGGGAAGCGCTGCCCTGGCGCCTGTCGCATTATCGGTGATGGCGGGGGGCGTCCAGTAGACCCGCCGCGGCTGCGCCGACGGCGGCCCAGGCCGTGAGCAGGGGCGCGAGCGGCCCGGCATCCAGACCGTCAAGCCCCGGCAGGGAGGCCAGGATCCAGTTGCCGGCGCTGTTTCCCTCCAGCAGCACCGGGCCTGCGTCGGTGACGATCATGTCCCAGTGTATCAGGGGAACGGGGGGCAGGGCAGTCATCGCGCGCAACGCCACGGCGACGGCGTCGGGAAAGGCAGGCACGGGCAGCCCCTCCAGCCTGGCGCCGTTCCAGGGCAGCCGCGTCGTGCGGCGCCGCGGCGCAGCCAGGGATCGGCCCGGGGCAAGCAGGCCGGTTGCGGGGTCCAACGCGGCATGGATGGCCCCGTCCAGGAAATGGTGCGGGCTGCGGCCGGGAACGGCCAGTGTGAGCAGTGCGCCGTGCAGGAAGGGCATGCCGCCGGGGTGGCGGGCCGTGGCGAGGCGCAGCACGGGCGCGCGCCCGGCGACGACCCAATCGGCCAGCGCTGCTGGTGCCATCAGCCTTTCCTGCACCAGCATGTCGTCCCGCCGGGTCAGCTGTTCCAGCCGTGCCGCCAGGGCCGCCGGCGCCAACACGCGGCCATCCAGCAACCATTCCCCCGCCTGCCAGGCCAGGGTGAACGCCCCCCGGCCACCATGGCCGTGGCGCGGCTTCAGGAACAGGGCACCCTGGGCCGCGTGGCGGGCCAGCGCGGGAAGGTCCGGAGTCTCCCCCCGCCGCAGCATCCCATGCAGCGCGGGGAAGGGGATGCCGGTGGCAGCCAGATGGTCCGCCGTGGCCAGCTTGTCCGCCAGCAGCGCATGGGCCGCCGAATCGCCCAGCCGGGGCAGCAGCAGCGCGGCGGCGCGTGCCGGCAACGGGTGACGGCCGCCTGCGACGTCGCGCCAGACATGCGCTTCCATGGGTCGGGCGCCGGTCAACACGCAATCCGCCAGGATGCGCCATACCGGGGACCCGCCGAGGCCGCGGTGGCGTGCGTAGGCCAGCGTCTGCAGCAGAGCCGCAGCGGGCCAGGCTGCGCGATCCGCAACGCGAAGCAGCGCACGAAGCGGCAGTGGCCGCGTGCGGCGCCATGCGGCGGCGGCGCGGCGCCGCAGGGCATCCAGATCCGGATCGGGCCCGGCGGCCCAGCCCAGCCCATCATGAGGCAGACCTTGCCAGAACCGCTTCAGGGCCAGCATTGCCCAGGATCTTCGCGGCCGGATCCCCGGGCGAGCGCCTTGTCCTGAGCGGGGTGGTTTAGCGTGGCAGCGCGTCGCTGGGGCTGCCGCTCCGCGCTCAGGACCCTGCCTTCAGGAAAGAAGTTCCCTCAACGCCCGAGGTGCCGCCGCCGCTGGTCAGGGCGCCGATGTCGGCATCCTCGATGGCCGGCTTCAGCCATGGCTTTCGCGCCTGCGCCGGGGCCTGCGCCGGGGCATCGGCTGGGACCTGCAACTTGCTCCCGTCCATCGATATGATCCTTGTGCACGCCGCATCACGAGGCCGTAACAAGGCAGGCTGTCCAATGTCAATGACAGTGCATCGCCCCTGGACTTCTCTTGCCAGCGGGCACTACGGCCCTACAAGCGGCACGTCGTGATTGAACAATCCGCACCGCCCTATCGCTATCGGATATCCGGGCTGATCGTCGCGTCCGACGTCGCGCTGCCGATGCGCACGCTGCTGGACCCGATGGGCACCCCGCCCGCCGACGTGACCATGAGCCACGCCGCAGTGCCGGATCGGCTGGATCAGCCGACCAGGGAGGGGCCGAACTGGACCGCGGATGATCGCCGCCTGCTGCTGGACCTGCCTGGCATCGGACGCTTTCTGGCGGAGGATGGGCGGCGGCTGGCCCTGTCGCCGGCGCCGGGCGTGGCGCTGGAGGACATCACCGTCTTTGCCACCGGCACCGGCCTGGCGGCGATCCTCTACCAGCGGGGGGCGATGCTGCTGCATGCCTCCGCGGTGGTGCATGACGGGCGGGCCTTCCTGTTCTGCGGTCCGAGCGGGGCCGGGAAATCGACCCTGACAGCGGCCTTGACCCGGGCGGGCTGTGGCTTCCTGTCCGATGATGTCTGCGCCATCGAGCCGGCAGCCGAGGGGCCGCCCCTGGTGCAGGCGGATGGCCGGGTGCTGCGGCTGTACCGCGACAGCATCGGGCATGTCGGCCTGGCTGATGCCATGGGCCCGCCGGTGCGCCAGCAGGTGCCGAAATTCCACGTGTCGCCGCCTGGCGGCACGGCGGCAACCGGCGCGGGCGTGCCGGTCGCGGCCATCTACGCGCTGATGGAGGCCAGCCCGGCGACGCCGCCCGGCATCACTCCCCTTGCGCCCGTCGCAGCAGCTCAGGCCCTGCTGCGCCTGTCCTACCGTCGGCGCCTGGCGCTGGCCTATGGCGGATCCGGCGGGCTGGCGCCCCGCATCGCCTCCCTGCTCCACCATGCCGGGGTCTGCGTCCTGCACCAGGATCGTGACTTCGCCGCCTTGGACGGGACCATCGCGATGCTGTTCCGCCACTGGGACACGCTGCGCTGACACCATGGCAGCCTTCCCCGCCGGGCTCGTCTGGCTCGCCTCCTATCCCAAATCGGGCAACACCTGGATGCGGATCCTGCTGGCCAACCTGCTGGCAGGGCGGGCGGAGCCGGCGGACATCAACCGGCTGTCGGAGGAAGAGTCGCTGATGGGCCGGTGGCGCTTCGGCGACGACATGCTGGTCGATGCGGACCTGCTGGACTCGAGGGAACTCGCGCGGATGCGCCCCCTGCATGCCGGATTCGTCGCTTCCCGCCAGACAACGCCCTTCTTCTGCAAGACGCATGACCGCTTCGCGGGGGAGGATGGCGCGCCCAGCCTCGGCGCCGCCGCGCGGGGTGCGGTGTACCTGCTGCGGGATCCCCGCGATGTAGCGATCTCCCTGGCCTACCACCTCGGCGCGACGGTGGATGAAGCGCTGGCCCGCATGACGGATCCAGCGCATCATTTCGGCGGTGCGCGGCAGCTGCCCTACCTGCTTGGCGACTGGGGCGGGCATGTCGCGGGCTGGACAGGGCAGGGGCTGACCCCGACGCATGTGGTGCGGTACGAGGATCTTCGCCGTGACACGGCGGCCGTGCTGCGCGGCGTGCTTCGCTTCCTGGGCGGGCAGGCGACGGAGGTGGAGGTCAGCCGCGCCATCGCCCATTCCAGCCTGGAGGCGTTGCAAGGGCAGGAGGCTGCGAAGGGCTTCCGGGAACGCCAGCCCGGCCAGGCGCGCTTTTTCCGCGCCGGCCAGGTTGGCGAATGGCAGCGCGTCTTGACGCCGGCCCAGCTTGAAACGATCGAGGAGCACTTCGGCGCCGTGATGATCCGCTTCGGCTACGCCCCGGCCGGCGCGACACCGGGATGAGGGAGGAAGGCGGCATGGGAGAACCGGCGACGAGCCGCGCGGGAGGCGGCCCGGTCCACCAACGGGCCGATGATGTCTTCGCGGCCGCGCTGCACGACCAGACCCTGCTGCTGCACGCGACGACCGGTCGCTACCATGGCTTGAACCCGGTCGGCGCCCGGATCTGGGAGTTGCTGGCCGAACCGATGGCGGAGGCCGCCTTGGTCCAGCGGCTTGTCGCGGAGTTCGAGGTCACGGAGGAGGAATGCGAGCGCGAGGTATCGGCCTTCCTTTCCCTGTTGCGCGATCGCGGGTTGCTGGCCGCGGGCTGATCCGATGCGGCTGATCTGCGGCCTGTTGCGCCGGGATGGCCAGTCGGCCACCGCCGCGACGCTGGACCGCATGGTCGCCGCCATGACCGCGCCCGGCCTGTCGCCTAGGGTGACGCAGCGGTTGTCGGGCGCACTGGGCCTTGCGGTGCTGGACTTCACGGGCGCGCCCGCAGCGCTGCAGGCCGGGGATGGCTGGACCGTCGCCGCCGATGCGCGGCTGGATCGGGCCGAGGGGCCGGCGGAGGCTGCCGTCGCGGCGGCACTGCGCCGGGACGGCGCCGATTTCCCCGACCATCTCGATGGCGACTTTGCCGTGGCGCTGTGGCGGCCGGACAGGCAGGAGCTCTGGCTCGGGCGCGATTTTATCGGCGCTCGGCCCCTGGCCTGGACCTGGCGAGACGACTGCTTCGCCTTCGCCAGCCTGCCCAAGGGGCTGCACGGCGCCGGCATGGCCTCCGCCACCATCGACCCGGTGGCCCTCGGAATCCAGTTGTCCCAGCAGTTCTTCCACGGCGCCGGTAGCGGCTTCGCCGCCATCGCCTATCTGCCCGCCGGCCACAGCCTGTGCGTTCGTCCGGGCGATGCCGGGCTGCCGGAGCCGCACCGCGCCTTCCGCCCCGACCCCGCCCGGGTGGGGCGCTGGCGTGGTTCCCCCGAGGCGGCGGCCGAGAGGCTGCGCGACCTGGTGCGGGATGCCGTGCTGCGACGCCTGCCCCCCGGCCAGCCGGTGGCCTGCCACCTCAGCGGCGGCTTGGACAGTTCCGCCATCACCGTCCTGGCCGCCCGCGCCGCACGGGCTGCCGGCGGCCGCGTGCTGGCCCTCAGCATGGCCAGCCCGCAGGCGGTGGGGCCGCCGGAGCTGGATGAGCGGCCGATGATCGCGGCGGTGCTGGCGCAGGAGCCCGACATCGCCCATGCGCTTGTGCATGACATGCCACCGATGCCGGACCAGGCCGAGGATCCGGACTGGCCCGGCAGCCTGGCGGACGGGCCCGACGATCGCATGATGCGGGAAGCCGCCGCCTTTGGGGCGCGGCGCCTGCTCAGTGGCGTCGGCGGCGATGAGGGGGCGACCTATAACGGCGCCCACCTTTATGGCCGCCTGTTGCTGGAGGGACGGCTGCGCACCCTGTCGCGCGAATTGCCCGCAAGGGCGCGGCGGGATGGCGTTCCCCTGCGCCGCGCCATCCTGGCGCGGCTGGCCGTGCCGCTGATTCCCGACTTCCTGTGGCGATGGCTGAAGAGGCGGCCCGGGGTGATGGACCCGCGCCTTGGCGCCGTGCGCTACCTGAGCCCCGCCTTGCGCGAGGCGGTGCTGGCCCGCCGGATGCTGCCGATCCTGCGCCGGAACAGCCCCGCGGAACGCGTCCGCGCCTTTGCGGATCATCATATTCCCTCCCGCTGCGCCTTTCACGCCATCATGGGCGCTCGGCATGGCGTCGCACCCAGCTTCCCTCTCCTGGACCGTCAGGTCGTGGAGTTCATGCTGTCCCTGCCCACGCCGATGTTCCTGGCCGACGGACAGACCAGGCAGCCCTTCCGGCGTGCCATGGCCGGCATCCTGCCGGACCGGGTAAGGCTGTCCCGGCACAAGGTCGGCCTCTTCGATGGCCGCTTCCTGCACTATGCCGATCGCAGGGCCGCCCTGCTGGCGCGGCTGGCGACGCTGCGTGGGGCCGCAGGCATCGGTGACCTGTTCGACCTGGATGCCATCGAGGCCGGGCTTTCGAGCCTGCCGGTGGCGGGGCGGGGCGAAGGGCATGTCCGCGCCGCGCCGGGCGGGCTGGCGGCCGGGCAGCCGGCCTGGGTTCCACTGCTGGCGGTCGCCTTCCTGATCGCGGCCTGCCGGCTGTCCGGTGCGACGCCGGCGGAGAAGGGATCATGACGGCGATCCCGGCCTGGCGCCGTCGCTGGCGGGGCCGGGCACTGCAGCTGGAAGCGACGCTGGCCCTGTCGGTGGCGGCGTTGGCGCTGCGCCTGCTGCCCTTCCGGCACGCCGCCCGCCTGCTGATCGGCAGGGCCAGCGCCGTGGATGGCGGACCGCCGCCACTGCCCGCCGGACCGGATCCGCCCCCGGATGAGGCCTCGCTCGTGGCCTGGGCCGTCACGCGGGCCAGCCGGCGGCTTCCCTTCCCGACGCTCTGCCTGCGCGAGGCCATGGCGGCGCGACTGATGCTCGCGCGCCGCGGCCATGCGACGACGCTGCATCTCTCGGTCCGCATGGGGGGCGGGGCCGAGGCCGCGGCGCATGCCTGGCTGACCCTGGGGGGGCAGGTGGTCATCGGCGGGGGCAGGCCGGACGGGCAGGCGGAGATCGTCCGGTTCCGCTGAGGCCGGGTTTCAGCCGGCCGCGTGGACAAGGTACCAGTCATAGGCCTGCGCCAGGCCATCCCGCAGCGGGATGCGCGGCGCCCAGCCCATGGCGGTGATGCGCGTGGTGTCCATGCGCTTCAGCATCGTGCCGTCCGGCTTCGACGCGTCCCAGGCGATGCGGCCGCGAAAGCCGGTCAGCGCCGCCACCGTCTCCGACAATTCGCGGATGGTGATGTCGGTGCCGGTGCCGACATTGACGTGGTCATGACCGGAATAGCGCCGCAGGAGCAGGGCGCAGGCCTCCGCCAGGTCGTCCACATGCAGGAATTCCCGGCGTGGCCGACCACTGCCCCAGCAGGCGACCTCCTCCGCCCCGCTTTGTGCCGCCGCGTGGAAGCGGCGCAGCAGCGCCGGGATGACGTGGCTGTTCTCGGGATGGAAATTGTCGCCGGGGCCGTAGAGGTTGCAGGGCATGGCGGCGATGTAGTCGCGCCCATGCTGCCGCCTGTAGGCCTGGCACAACTTGATGCCCGCGATCTTCGCCACCGCGTACCATTCGTTGGTGGGCTCCAGCGGCCCGGTCAGCAGCGCGTCCTCGCGGATCGGCTGCGGCGCCTCCTTCGGATAGATGCAGGAGGAACCGAGGAACAGCAGCCGCCGCACGCCGGCCAGGTGGGCGGCATGGATCAGGTTCGCCTCGATCATCAGGTTGTCGTAGATGAAATCGGCGGGGTAGGTGTCGTTGGCATGGATGCCGCCGACCTTGGCCGCGGCGATGACGACGGCGTCGGGGCGCAGGTCCTGCATGGCCGCCTCGACGGCCGCCTGCCGCCGCAGGTCGAGCTCCTCCCGACCCAGCGTGAGCACCGTGGCGCCCTGTGCCACGAGGTTGCGCGCAATACCGCTGCCCACCATGCCGCGATGGCCCGCGACCCAGATGCGCCGCCCGGCCAGCGCGAAGTGATCTGCCTCAGCCATGGCCGATGGGCACCGGCGTGGGGCGGGCTTCCGCAGCGATGGTGGTGATGTCCGCCGCCACCATCTCCGCCACCAACTCGGGAAGGTCCACCGTATGGCGCCAGCCGAGCAGGCGGCGCGCCTTGGATGCATCGCCCAGCAGGGCGCGCACCTCGGTCGGGCGGAAATAGGCGGGGTCGATGCGGACCAGGACGCGACCCGTGCGCGCGCAACGTCCGACCTCCTCTTCGCCGCGCCCTTCCCAGGCGATGGCGACATCGATGCAGGCGAACGCCATCTCCGTGAACTGCCGCACCGTATGGGCGCGGCCTGTCGCCAGCACGAAGTCGTCGGCGACGGAGTGCTGCACGATCCGCCACATGCCTTCCACGAAGTCGCGCGCATGGCCCCAGTCCCGCACGGCATCGAGGTTGCCGAGGTAGAGGCAGGGTTGCAGTCCGTGATGGATGGCGGCGACGGCGCGCGTGATCTTCCGCGTCACGAAGGTTTCGCCGCGCCGCGGGCTCTCATGGTTGAACAGGATGCCGTTGGAGGCGTGGATGCCGTAGGCGTCGCGATAGTTCACGGTCATCCAGTAGGCGTAGAGCTTGGCGGCTGCGTAGGGGGAGCGCGGGCGGAAGGGGGTCGCCTCGTCCTGCGGCGTGGCCGCCACGTCGCCATACATCTCGCTCGTGGAGGCCTGGTAGAAGCGGGTGCGGGCCCCGGCGCCGAGCAGGCGGATCGCCTCCAGCAGCCGCAGCGTGCCGATGCCATCGGCATTGGCTGTGTATTCGGGCATCTGGAACGACACCGCGACATGGCTCTGCGCGGCCAGGTGGTAGACTTCATGCGGCTGGATGTCGGCCAGCAGGCGCAGAAGCGCAGTGGTGTCCGTCACATCGCCGTAGTGCAGGAAGAAGCGGCCGCCCTCCTCATGCCGGTCGCGGTACAGATGGTCGATCCGCGTGGTGTTGAAGGAGGAGGCACGACGCTTCAGGCCATGGACGACATAACCCTTGGAGAGCAGGAGTTCCGCCAGGTAGGAGCCATCCTGCCCGGTGATGCCTGTGATCAGCGCGATTCTGCCCGTGCTGTCCATCGCCCCCGCCCGTTGCGCCCCCGCGTGATCATAGGCGCGTGGTCCCGCCCGGACAACGCGCGGGCAGGGCGGCGCCAAGCCGCCGGGCGCGCACCACCGTCGCCGCCGCCTGCGCCCACAGGGCCGGGTGCAGCGCCGCCACCATCACAGGTGCGGAGGCCGTGAACCCCGCGGCGATGGAGGCCAGGAGGACGCCTGCCGTGGCCACGCCCTGCAGCCATGCCACGAAACGCACCTCCCCACAGGCGAGCAGCGCATAGGCGGCGGGGGAGGCGATCGCGATCGGCAGCAGCAGCAGCAGCAGGATGCGGAAGACCGTCACGCCTTCCGCGAAGCCGGGACCAAGGGCGAGGGGAAGCAGCACCGGTGCCGCCGCCGCCAGCAGCCCTGCGCCCAGCCCCGTGGCGGCGGCGGCGGCGAGCGTCAGCCGCTGCGTGGCGCGCCGGGCCACGATCGGATCGTCGGCGAAGGCGCGCGCCATCAGCGGATACAGCGCCTGCAGCGCCATCTGCAGCAGCCCCGAGAGCCCCATGACGAGGCGCAGCGCCCCCGCCAGCAAGCCCAGCTCCGCTTCCGTCAGCACGGCGGCGCCGACCAGCAGCGGCGCGGCCCAGAGCAGGGAGGAGAGCAAGCCTGCCACACCGAGATGCGCCGCCGCGCCCAGCATGCCGCGGTGCCAGGCCGGCGCGCCCAGGGCCGGCAGCCGGCGATGCGCGACCAGGCCGGCCACGAGCAGCGCCACGCCTTCCGCCGCCGGCAGCGCCAGCGGCGACGCCGTCAGCGACAGGAACAGCCAGGTGGTGGCCAGCAGGATGGCCCCCTGCAGCGCCCGCACCCGGCCATAGGAACCGGCCTCGCCGAGGGCGCGCAGCGCCCAAGCCGGATTCCACGCCGCGACCAGGGCGGCCAGGCCCTGCCCCAGCAATTGGGCGCCGAGCCCTGCCGGGAGCGTGACCGCCGGCAGCAGGACCGGCAGCGCCAGCACCAGGCCGAGCAGCAGGAGCATCGCGAGCGTCGCGGCCAGTTTCAGCGCGGTGGTACCGCGGATGGCCGAGGCGACCCCGCCGCTCGCCAGGGCGACGGCCCTCGTCCCCGCCATTTCCGGCCCGCCCTGCGTGACGTTCGCGGCGATGGCGGCGATGGACCAGGCGAGGCCGGCCACGGCCAGGCCCGCCGGCCCAAGCTGCCAGCCCCCCAGCGTCAGCGCCCCGAGCTGCGCCAAGCGGAGCACCGCATCCCCACCCGCATTGCCGGCCAGTTGCCCGGCGGCGTGACGCAGCGTGATCCCCTTCACCGCGACGGCTTCATCCCCCCGGCGCGGTGCCAGGACGCCGGGCGATGTGCCAGGTATCGCAGGCCAGCTCATCCGCCCCGCGCAGGCGCAGCAGCAGCAGGTCGGTCAGCAGCAGCGGCGCGGAGGGCCAGAGCAGCAGCCAGCGCAGCGCCTGACGCAGCGGCGCGAAGCCCAGCGAGAGCAGCAGCGCGATCCATTCGCGCAGGATCCAGGCCAGCATGAAGCCCGGCCCCATGAATGTGCCGGCGGCCACCGGCTCCAGCCCCGCGCGGCGAAGCGCGGCCTGAAAGCCCGCCCGCGTCCAACGGCCGAAATCGGCGCCGGCGTGAAAAGGCTGGAGGAAGGGCGCGGTCAGGCACCAATATCCGCCGGGGCGCAGGCAGCGGGATGCATGGGCCAGGAACGCCTCCGGGTCCTCGACATGCTCGACCACGAATTCGCACCAGATCAGGTCGAAGCAGCCATCGGCGAAGGGCAGTTCATGGCCGTTGGCGACCACGTCGGGGCCCGTCTCCGCATCGATGTCGACGTTCACCATCCCCGGCAGGTGGCGCCCCCCGCTGCCGAGGTGCAGCACGCGCCACCCCTCCGCCCGGGCCTGCGCCAGCAGGTCCTGGCAGGGCTGGCCGCCGGTGAAGCCGCGATAGGGACCGTATTTGAGCAGGCGGACCATGGTGTAGAGCCGCGGCATCCGCCGCACCCGCCCGCGCGCCACGAGCCGCAGGTGGCGGAGCTTCTCCCGGAGGGTCACGCCCGCCGCCCGGCCGGCATGGGGAGCACGGCCCGCGGGTCAGCCGGTAGCGGGCGCAGCGCTTCCCGCTGCAGGGATAGCGCGCCAAGGCCGAGGCCGACGACGGACCAGAACCATATGCCGCCTTGCGGCCCCTCCAGGTAGACATCGAAGGTGGCGTTGACGAGGGCGGCGGCGAGATACGCCAGCACCCAGCCATTCAGTCGTTCCATCCCGCCGAAGCCCATGGCGCGCATCCGGCGGCTGGACCGCACGAGCCCCACGAACAGCGTCGCCGGCACGGCCAGCCACAGCAGCAGCCCCGGGACGCCCGCCCGCGCCAGGAAGGTGACGCTGCCATTGTGCGGGCTGCGCAGGCTTTCCTCCACGTCCACCTGGAAGCCGTAGAAGGTGGCGAGGTTCAGGCCGAAGCCATGCCCTGTCCAGATGAGGTCGCCGAATAGCGTGTCCTCCACGATGGCCTGCCACCAGTCGAGCCGCCAGACGATGTTCGACACCAGCTCGGACTGCGCCGCGCTGGCGCCGAAGTTGAAGATGCTGAGAAAATTCGATGCGATCTGCCCGCCGGATACCTCCCGTCGGTCGCCGCCGAGGCTGACATCCAGCAGCCCGATCGCGAGCAGTGCGGCGATGCCGAGCGAGGCGAGGCCGAGCCAGCGGCCGCGGCGCGGCGACAGGGCCAGCAACACCGCCATGGCCGCAATGACGGACAGCAACCCGCCCCGGCTGGTGGACCCCACCCAGAGCAGACAGACCAGCGCGCTACATGCCGTGGCGATATCGATGGCGAGGTCGCCGAGGCTGCGCCGCGGCAGCGTCAACTCCCGCAGCCCGAGGAACTGGAAGGCGAGCAAGCCGGCCAGGTGCACGCCCAGGTCGCCCGACTTGACGAAGAAGAAGTCGCTCGACCCCGGTTCGAAGATCGTCGGCTGCAGCAACAGCACCACCGGCATGACCGCGATCGCGATGTAGGCCGCTCGGCCATAGGCGCGGGCCGCGGCATCCAGCGCCGCCGCCTGCGCCAGGAAAGCGCCGGCCAGGATGGCGAAGCCCGCATAGCCGTAGATGGCGGCATCCCGCAGGGCGTCCATGCCCTCGGTCTCCACATAGGGGAGGGTACGCAACATGCACCAGGCGCAGAGCAGCATGATCGCCCATGTCGTCGGCAGGTGGAGCAGCAGCGCGATGCGGGGGGAGAGTAGGAACATGGCACCGGCGAAGACCAGCACGACCTCGCCCACATACACGGGCGGCAGGCCGAGATGGGCGAAGCCCCGCCCGCCGAGGAGATAGCCGAGCAGCAGAAGGCCGATCGCGGCCAGCCCCGCGCGGTGCGGCAGCGGGATCATGCCCTGCACCTCACGCCCCGACCGAGAGGAAACGCAGTTCCTCTCCCCGCAGGAAAACGGCGCTGAGCATGCCGCTCATGTAGGCGCCGGTATCCACCGCGATCCGCCAGGGGTGGCGTTCCGGCGCGCCGACGACGGTGTGGCCATGCACGATGATCCGCTCATGCGGGCCGGGGTGGGAGAGGAAGGGTTCGCGGATGCCGAGCAGGTCTTCCGCCACCTGGTCCTGCATCCGGCGACGCGGACGGATGCCCGCATGGACGAAGGCGTAGTCGCCCGAGGCCGCCGTCATCGCCAAGCTGCGCAGGAAGGCCAAGTGGTGGGGGGGCAGCGCCGCTACCAGCGCATCCCGCAGCGCGCTGAGCCGGCGTGGGTCGGTCGCGCCGACCGAGGCGCGGATGCCATAGCTCGCCAGCGTCAGCGCGCCGCCAACCTCCAGCCACCAGCCATGGGCCACCGGGTCCTCGATGAAGTCGACCATCAGCTGGTCGTGGTTGCCGCGCAGGCAGATCCGTTCGCAGCCGGCGAAGGCGTCGCCGCTCAGGAACTCGATCACCTCCCGGCTGTGCGGCCCTCGATCCACATAATCGCCGAGCAGGATGACCTGGCATCTCAGCCCGGCGGCATGCGTGACCCTGTCGGCGGCAATCTCCGCCTCCAATCGCCGCAACAAAGTCGCTTCGCCATGCACGTCGCCGATGGCATAGAGCGCGACGCCCTCCGCCGCCCGGGCAGGAAGCGCCGTGGCAGGGTCGTCGCCCCGGAAGACGTTGCGAAGCAGCCGTCCGAACAACGACAGCGATACCCCCGATTGTGCCAGACAAGAGCTACAGCTAATCTAAACCTGCGGGCGAAGAAAGCCCTGGCATTGCGCGCGGCCGGCTGCGGGCGCCGTGTCTGGTCGCCCTTGACGCATCACAGCCAGGGATCCTTGCCCCGCTTGGCCCAGGAACAGCAGATCCCGTCGGCCCGATCTGTGGCTAAGCGGCCAGGCCGGATCCTCGTGACCGGCGGCGCCGGCTTCCTTGGCAGCCATGTGTGCGAGGCCTTGCTGCGGAACGGCGAGGAGGTTGTCTGCCTGGACGACTTCAGCACCGGCACGCGAGCGAACCTGGCGCATCTGGAAGGGCATCGGGGCTTCCGGCTGCTGCAGGGCGACGTCGCCGCGCCGGTCACGGCGGAGGTTGAGGCAGCGCAGGTGGACGCGATCTACAACCTCGCCTGCCCTGCCTCTCCGGCGCAGTATCAGGCCGACCCGATCCGAACCCTCAAGACATGCGTGTTCGGCGCCGCGACCATGCTCGAGTTCGCGCGCTCCCGCGGCGCGGCGATCCTCCAGGCCTCGACCAGCGAAGTCTATGGGGACCCGCAGGTCCACCCGCAGCCCGAGCATTACGTCGGCCACGTCAACCCGATCGGCCCGCGCGCCTGCTACGACGAAGGCAAGCGATGCGCGGAGACGCTGTTCTTCGACTACCGCCGCCAGCATGGTCTCTCGGTGAAAGTCGCGCGCATCTTCAACTGCTATGGACCGCGCTTGCGGCCGGGCGACGGGCGTGTGGTGTCCACCTTCATCGTCCAGGCGCTGCTGGGCCAGCCGATCACCATCCATGGCGATGGCCGCCAGACCCGGTCCTTCTGCTACGTCTCCGACCTCGTCACGGGCCTGCTGGCCCTGATGCGCACGCCAGATGCCGTGACCGGGCCGATGAACCTCGGCAATCCCGCCGAGATACCGGTGGCGGAACTGGCAGAGATGGTGGTGCGCCTGACCGGATCGCGGTCGCGGCCTGTCTTCCTCAAGGCCGCTGTGGATGATCCGCGGCAGCGCCGGCCCGACATCACCCAGGCCCGCCAGGTCCTGGGCTGGGCGCCGTCCGTCCCGCTGGAGGAAGGGCTGCTCCGCACCATCGCCTATTTCGACCGCGTGCTGGCAGGCGGGGAGGGGGCGGCCGCCGGCCGCGCGATGGCATGATCGCGCTTCGTGCGAAGTCGCCTCTCGGCCGGCGGGTTGAGATTGGCAGGGGCGCAACGAACGTGTAGGTTGCGCGATGGCTCGGTCGGGCGCTTCTGGTTGCACGCCCGTCAGCCTTCCACTGCCGCCAGCTCCCCCGGGGCTCAATCGGGAACGCCCGCGCATGCTGCAACGACTGGTCCTGCCGTTGGGCGTCCTCGCCTTCATGGCGCCCGCCCTGACCGCCCCAGGCGGCGCCCTGGCCCAGGGCATCGACTCCAGGCTGCCGACCGACAAGGCCGAGGATCCGCGCCGCCAGGGGAACAGCGCGCGGGTGACGCAGGAACGCTCTCCGGAGAATGACCGCACGGGCGAGAACGACGCCCACCGCGTGGCGCCGGCCTACATCGCGCCTGGCGTCCGCGTGGGCAACTTCATCATCAACCCCTTCGTGGAAGCGGAGGGGCGCTACAACTCCAACATCTTCGCCCAGCCCGCCGCGCGGTCCGACTTCATCACGCGCGTGACGGCCGCCGGGGCGGCGCGTAGCGACCTGCCGGTGCATGCCGTCAACGCATCCGCCCGCATCGATAGCTACACCTATTCCCGCTACTCCAGCGAAGACCGGGTGGATGGTGAGGTGACGGCCAATGGCCGGCTCGACATCAGCCGCGATGCCTGGATCTATGGCGGAGCCGCCTATTTCAGCACGCATGAAGATCGCGGCAGCCCGGATGACCGGCGCGGCAGGGAACCGACGCGCGCATCCGGCTATGTGGCGGAATCCGGCAGCGTCGCGCGCTTCGGCGCCATCTCGCTGGGCGCCGACATCCAGGCGACGCGCCGCGAATTCGACGATGTCTCGACCAGCACCGGAACCCCCATCCGGAACAGCCTGCGCGACCGTTGGGAATTCGTCGGCGCCGCCCGCGCGGCCTATGAATTCTTCCCCGGCTACGCCGCCGTCGCGCGCGTGGAAGGCAATATCCGCAACTACGATTCGAGCGTGGACACGCTCGGCTTCAACCGGGACAGCCGCGGCTTCCGGACCGAGGCGGGCATCGGCGTCGACCTGACGCAGCTGATCCGCGCGGATTTCCTGGTGGGTTACCTGCAGCAGGATTACGAGGATAACCGCCTGCGCGATGCCAGCGGCTTCTCCACCCGCGGCGTCCTGAACTGGACGCCGTCGCGCCTCACGGTCGTGGCGGCATCGCTCGACCGCACGGTGGTGGAGACGGTCACCAATGCGTCCAGCGTCGTCCGCACCGCCGGCAGCGTGGTGGTGCGCCACGAGCTGGCGCGGAACACGGTGCTGACAGGTTCGGCTTATGCCGCCTATGACGAGTTCAGCGGCCTGCCGCGCGAGGATACGACCGTCGGCACGCTGGCGCGCATCACCTACGCGCTGACGCCCAACCTCTACGTCACCTCCAGCGCCGGCTATCGCCGCCGCACCTCCACCGCGCCCGACAACGGCTTCAACGAAAGCATCATCGCGCTCAGGATCGGCGCGCGGCTCTGAAGCGCTTTCCGATCGAGCCGAAGCAGCTTGATCGGATTTCGTGCTTCAGAAACGATAACTTCCAGAGCACGAGATCCGTCCGGCTGGACGGATTGCGCTCCAACCCTCGGCCTCAGCGCGCCGCTGCGTCGTCCGCACACAGCGACGCGACGGCGGCTGCCACCGCCTGCACCGGAATGGCATCGACGCAGGGCGCCGGTTCCGCGGGGCCGGGCCGGAAGCGGCATTCCCACTGGCAGCCGAAGCACGGCATCGGCCGCACGGCGACCAGCGGCTGGCGCGGCGTGAACAGCGCGGAGTCCGCATAGCCCAGGAAGCGTTCGGTCGGGAAACCGCCGCCCGCGACGCAGACCGATGGCACGCCCAGCAGGGCCGCGAAATGGATCGCGGCGCTGTCATTCGCGACCACCAACCGTGCACCGCCGATCACTGCGGACAGCAGGCGCAGGTCGCGGCCGACAAGGTCCAGCACCGGCACCGTCGCGTGGCGCAGCACCGCATCCGCCACCGCGCGCTCCGCCGGCCCCCCGCACAGCACGGGCGCGATCCCGAAGCCCTCCAGCAGCAAGGTGGCAATCGCCGCAACCCGGTCAGGCGGCCAGCGCCGCAGCTCGGACCTCGCGCCAGGCGCCAGCACGGCATAGCGCGGCGGCAGGCCCAGCCCTTCCAGCGGCGCGGCCGGCACGGCGGGTGCGGCCTCCCGCTGCGCCGGCACGCCGATCAGCGGCAGCAGAGCCTCGTTCCGGCGCAGCTCGGTCTTCTCCGCCGTGCGATGGAGTTCGGTGTGCGCGCGTCCGCCCAGCCAGCGTTCCAGCGCCGTTGCATTGGCCGTGTCGCCCACCCAGCCGACGCGGCGCGGGGCAGCGCTGGCGCGCATGATGGCATCGCCGGTCAGCAATTCGCGTGACCAGGTCGGCTGGATCGCGACCGTGGGCGCCAGCCGCCGGATGCGGGATAGCAGCCGCGCGCGGTAGAGGGGCTTCGCCACGAAGCGATGGCGATGCACCCCGATGACCTCATCCGCCAGGTCCGGGATATCCGCCACCCAATCCGCAAAATCGGCATTGGCGACGACGACGATTCGCCAGCCTCGCTGCTTGAAACTGCGGGCGATGCGCGTGGCGGCCGGCAGGCCCAGCAGGAAATCCCCGATCCGGTCGAGCCTGACGATCAGCAGCACCGGAACGCCCCCGGGGCCCGGGCGCGCGCCTGCGCCCGGCAGCGGGTTGCGCAGCAGCGGATCGCACAGCCAGGCACCGAGGCCGAGGACCGCGCGGGCCAGGCGGCGCGCGCGCATCAGCGTCGGGCCGGATAGGGTAGCACCAGGTGCCGCGGGCCGCCGACCATCTCCGCCCACGCACCCAGTGACTTGGCCAGTCGCGCGCGCAGCGTCACGCCCCGTGCCGCAGGCAGCAGGGCGGCGAGGGGCCGCAATGCCACCAGGGCCGGCAGGGTGAGCAGGATCGCCGCCGTCTCCCGGCACAGGGCCCGCTTGCCGCGCAGCCGCGCCAGCCTGACCCGCAACCGGCCCTCCCGCGCCTGCTGCTCCATCAGCCAGGCCGGCGTCAGCCGTTCCGGGTGCAGCGGGTGGGTGACGCGCAGACGCGCGGACCGGACCACGCGCAGCCCCGCCCGGGCGTAGATCTCGCAGAGGTCGGTATCCTCCCCCCCCACCGCTGCCTGCCCGGCCGGTCCCTCCGCGCCATGGCCGAGCGCTGCCCGCGACCGCTCCGGCGCCAGGTAGAGGCTGAGACTCGGGTGCCGCCGCACGGCCAGGCAGGCCCCGATGGGGTAGCGCGGGTAGAGGCAGTCCTCGATCGCGGCCGATAGCGGGATCACCGGAAGGGCCGACAGGAACCGACGCGGGAACCAGGGTGGCAGCCCCGCCAGGCTCGTCGCCTCCACCGAACCGCCGACGACGCCGATGGCGGGATCGGCGAAGAGGTCGTCGATGCCGTCGAGCAACCCCGGCGCCACGCCGACATCGTCATCGAGGAACAGCAGGATTTCCGCCGGACTGGCCGCGATGGCGCAGGTCCGCGCGTGGTAGAGGCCGGGCCGGTCCTCGGCCAGCGCAACGAGCAGCGGCTCCCGCGCTGCCTGGTCGGCGAGCCAGGCGCCGGTGCCATCGCAGGATCCATTGTCCACCACCAGGACCCGCGTGCCAGGGCGCCGGTGCGCGATGGTCACCAGCGCGGGCAGCAGCGTGCGGAGGCGATGCAGCCGGTCGCGCGTGCAGACCGCGATGTCGATGCGCGCGCGATCAGCGGCCACGGTCCGGCCGCCATGCCTCCTGCGGCGCCACGCCGTCCAGCGCCGCGTGCAGGAATGCCCCGGCCGCCGGATCGGCGGCGATCGCCCGGATGATACCCGGTTCCGTCACCCAGGCGCGCCGCAGCAGGTGCTTCAGGAGTTCGGTCGTCTCGTCATCCAGCAGGGCTTGCAGCCGCAGGCCGAGGCGGATGCGCGGTTCGGTCAGCGCCGGCACGAAGCCGCCGGTGAGGAGCGACAGGCGCAGCGCCGCCACCGCCCCCGCCAGATCCCCGCGATGTTCGCGCAGCAGTGCCAGCCGGTTCCAGCTGCTGGGCTGGACCGGCGCCAGGGTCAGCGCCGATTGCTCCGCAGCCTCCGCTGCCGCGAGCAGGGCGTCCTGCTCCGGGCCTTCGGCCAGCAGCGCGCGCTGCAGCAGCAGCAGGCCCCGCTCCGCCTCCCGCTCTCCTTCCGGCACCCAGGCGGCGGCGCGCGCCAGCGCCTCCGTCGCCGCGGCCAGCGCTGGCGCATCCGGCACGGCGCCGGCATGAACGGCCCGCACCGCGTCGCGGGCTTGCAACGCAGCGACAGACGCCATCAGGCGCGGCAAGGCCAGGGCCAGGGTGGCGGAAGCCGCGGCCATGACCAGTAGCGCGGCGACCCGTTGGGACGCGGTCGCCGGTCGCGGCGCGGAAGCGGCCACGTGCCGCGGCGCGGTCGCGCTAGCGTCCGTAGTATTCGGCATAGCGCCCGTAATACTGCCCGTAATCGCCATAGCCGTAGCGGGCATGGCGGCGGCGGTCGATCTGCGCCAGGACGATGCCGGCGGGCGGCGTGCCGTCCGCGCGCAGCATCTTCACGCTGGTACGGACGGCATCGCGCGACGTCGCGTTCCACTTCACAAGGAACACGACCTCATCCACCAGCGGTGCCAGCACCCGCACGTCCGAGACGGCGAGCACCGGTGGCGTGTCGACGATGATGCGGGTGTAGCGCGCCGCCAGGGCCGGCTTCAGGGCGGCGAAGCGCGCCGCCTGGAACACGGTCGTGACGTCCGCACGGCGGCCGGCCGGCATGAAGTCCAGCTTCGCCTCCGTCGTGGTGCGGGCCGCGGCATCCAGCGTCGCCTCGCCCGCCAGCAGGTCGACGAGGCCGGTCTCGTTCGGCACGCCGAAGACGTCATGCAGCCGGGGGCGACAGGTATCAGCATCGATCAGCAGCACGCGTTCACCGGCGCGGGCGAAGGTCAGCGCCAGCGCGGCGGAGGTGAAGCTCTTGCCTTCCCCGGGTTCGGAAGAGGTGATGAGGATGAAGCGTGACTGGCCCGGCTCCCCGTCTCCGCCGAGGGCCGTGCACAGGCCGCGCAGGGCGTCGGAGAGGGCGGACCGCGGCTGCTCCGTCACGATCCTCACCACGTCCGGGCTGCGGCCCTGCAGCCGGGGGAGGATGGCGAGTACCGGGAGGTCCGTGACCTCCTCCGCCTCGTCTGCCGACCGCACGGCGTTGTCGAGCTTGTCGAGCAGGAAGACGAGGGCGATGGCGAAGCCGCTGGCCAGCAGGAAGGCCGCGGCATAGATCCGCATCGCCCGCGGGGCGGAAGGGGAGAGCGGAATGGTCGCGGCGGAGACCACGCGCGCATTGGGCAGCGCCATCTGCTGCTGCTCCCCCTCCCGCCGGAAGCGCGTCAGGAAGGTTTCGTAGAGCGCGCGGCTGGTCTCGGCGTGGCGCTCCAGCTCCCGCAGACGCACCGTGACCTCACCGGCAGAGTCCGTCCGGTCGCGCAGCGATTGCAGTTCCCGCTCCAGCGAGGCGACGCCGCTCGCCATCGCCTCCACCTCATTGGCGATGGACGTCACGATGCGGTCGGTTTCCGACCCCAGGCCCCGCCGCAGCTCGGCGAGTTCCGCGCGCAGGCCGATGGTGCGCGGGTGGCGTTCGCCGTAGACCTGGAGCGCCTCGGTCAATTCGCGCGCCTTGATCGTCTCCTGCTCCCGCAGCCGTTGCACCACGGGCGATTGCAGGACGTCGGTGGAGGTCCCGACTCCACTCCCGCGGTTCAGCGAACGGACCTGCGCGAGGCGCGCCTGGCGCTGCGCCAGGTCTGCGCGCGCGATGACGAGGCGAGAGTTCAGCTCCGACAGCTGCTGGTCGTTCACCGTCGCCTGCCGGCCGCCGGTGGCGCGCAGCCCGTTCTCGGACCGGAAGCGCTCCACCGCGCCCTCGGCGGTCGCGACATCCTGGCGCAGCCCCTCCAGCCGCGCGCCGAGCCAGTCCGTCAGGCGGCGCGCATCCTCGAAGCTGACCTCGAGGCGTTCGCGCACATAGGCGGCGGCGAAGGCATTGGCGATGCGGGCCGCCTTTTCCGGGTTCTGGGAAACGAATTGGATGGTGAGCACGAAGGACCGGCGGTCTGACGTGACGCGCAGGCGGGAAAGCACGCCGTTCAGGATGGCGGCGCTGCGGACCGCCTCCGCCCCGGCGGGGCTGATGGCGTCCTCCTCCGTCCGCCCGGGGGGGGGCGGGCGGGGTAGCCAGGACAGCGGGTTCAGCGAGCGCAGCAGGCCCGGCAGCGCGGCGGGGCGGCGCAGTTCCGGGTTGAACTCCGGATCGGTGTCCAGCCGCAGTTCCGCCACCACCCGCGCGGCCAGGCCGCGGGAGGAAGCGACGCGGACCTCCGTCGCCATGACGCTGTCATTGAGGTTCTGCGGCGGTCCTGCGCGGTCGCGCAGCACGTCGTTCGTGCCGGCGGCCTGCACGACGATCTGTGCCTCCGCGGTGAAGAGCGGCGTGGTCTGCTGGACGTAGAGCACCGCGGGCAGCATGCCGAGCACGAGGCAGGCGATGATGATGTATTTGCTGCGAAGCAGCAGGCGCAGCATCCAGCGGGCCGTCTGCCGCAGCTGTGCGGCACGTCCCGGCGTGGCAACGGGCGTGGGGGCGATCCCGCCGAACAACGATTGCTGTGTGACGAGGGACAAGGATCCGGCCCATGGAGACATGCTGGAGGGACGCGACGGCGCGCATCAACCGATTGTGTATCGCGTCGCACGCGCTCTCGCTACTGCGCCGATACGGTTTCCTTGGCCAGCGATCACGGAGTTGCGACGGGGGGCGGAGTCTGCGATATGTAAGGCGGATACGGGACGCCAGTCCCGCGGGGCGCCTTGGCCGTCCCGCCTTTCGGAGGCTTCCGACATGGGTGAATCCGGCTTCAGCCACAGCGCCAGGCGCTTCGCGATCATCGCCGCGCTGGCCGTGGCTTCGCTCGGGCTTTCGCCGGTCAGCGTCGTGGCCCAGCAGGCACGGCAGGGCGCGCAGCAGTCGCAGCAGGGAACGCTGCCGCCGGCACTCGCCGCAGCGGTGCTGTCAGGCAACGCGCAAGCGATCCAGACGGCCATCCTGACCCTGTCGGGCGGCGATCCGCAGCGCGTCGCCAGCCTGGCCGTGCTCGTGGTGCAGAACGCGGAGCGGCTGGCGCCGACGAACCCGGCCGCCGCGCTGCAATCCGCGACCGCGGCGCTCGCCGTGATAGGGAACAGCGCGGTGCAGACTGCTGCCCCCCAGTCCGCGGCCTCCGTGCTGACGTCGGCGGCGCGGATCGTCGCGCAGCCTTCCGTGCAGATGGCCGATCCCCGCGGCGTCGGGGCCACCGCGCAGTCCATGGTCCACCTGGCCGCGCAGCCGCAGGTCTACGCGCAGAGCCCGACCGCCGCGCTCCAGGTCATGTCGGTCGCCTACAGCGCCGTGAATGCGCCGGCCGTGCGTGCCGCGGTGCCGGACGGCGCCAATGCCGTGCGAACCCAGCTCCTCGTGGCCAGCCAGCAGCAGGCCCTGTCGAGCGTCAATCCGCAGAACCCCGCCATGATCGCCCAGATCCTCGGCGTCGGGACGACGCAGGAGTCGGAGCCGCGACGGGAGAGCCAGCAGCCCGTGCAGAACCAGCCCGGTAACCTGATTCGCGACGGCCGTGGCGAGAACCCCTTCGTCTCCGGCAGCCCAACCTGACACTCCCCGCCGGGGCAGCCCAGCGAAGCGAGCGGTCCTTGAGCGGTACCATCGAGACAGGCCTGTTCCGTGGTTTCCTGGCGGCCGTGCTGCTGCTTCCCCTCGCGCTCGGGGGGCAGCGGCCGGTCGCGTGGAACCTGTTCGCCGTCGTCGTCGCCGCCCTCGCCTTCGCATTGGCGCTTCGCCTCGCCCTGGGGGTGCAACGCGCGCCCGTTTCCGCGAGGCAGCTCGCGCCCGTGGCGCTGCCTTTCGCCCTCGCGCTGCTCTGGGCGGCGTTCCAGGCCACGGGGGGCGTGCTGACCCACGTCTCCCATCCGCTCTGGGCGGAAGCTGCCGCCGCGCTGGGGGCTGGCACGTCCGACGCCATCTCCGTCGATCCGGAGCGGACAATCCAGGCGCTGCTGCGCGCGGCGTCCTTCGCCCTCGTCTTCTGGCTGGCCGTGCAGTTCGGCCGTGACCGCGAACGGGCGCGGCATGCGGTGGTCGCCTTCGTCGCGGCCAGCATCGCCTATGCGGCCTATGGCCTCGTCATGCATTTCTCGGGACGGGAAGCGATCCTGTGGTTTGCAAAGGAAGCCTATCTCGGCGACCTGACCTCCACCTTCGTGAACCGCAACGCTTATGGCGCCTATGCAGGACTTGGCCTGCTGGCCAGCGCCCTGTTGCTGCTGGATTCGGTGCGCCCCGTGCTGGGGGCGCGCCGGGTCGGCGCGCGGGACGTCGCGGAGACGCTGCTGCTGCGTGGCACACCGTACCTGGCCGCGATGGCGCTGACGGGTACCGCGCTGCTGCTCTCCCATTCCCGCGGCGCCTTCCTGGCCACCGCACTGGCCGTGCTGGCGCTGCTGCTGGTCGTCGCGGCCACGCGCTTCGTCAAGCCGGTACAGGCCGGGGCCTTTGCCCTGCTCCTCTGCCTTGTTGGCGGCGGGGTGCTGGGCATGAGCGGGGACGGCACGCTGTGGCGCCTGGCGGAGACGGCGGAGCGCGTGGGCGATGCGCCGGAGCGCATGGCGGACGACGCGCGCGCACCGCTGAATGCCCTGACACTGGACGCGATCGCCGCGGCGCCGCTGGTGGGCCATGGCTATGGCGCCTTCCTGCCGGCCTTCCGAATCTACCGCGACACGGAGCTGGCCGCGCCGCTGGTCTGGGAATTTGCGCATAACAGCTACCTGGAGGCCGCGATGGAACTTGGCCTGCCGTCGGCCGGGCTGTTCCTGCTGGCGCCGCTGCTCATCCTGCTGCGCTGCATCCGCGGTGCGCTGCGGCGGCGCAGGGACCAAGTGTATTCCATCCTTGCCGTCGCCGCCGCGGTGCTGGCAGGCGCGCATGGGCTGGTCGATTTCAGCCCGCAGATCCCCGCCGTGGCCGCCACACTCGCCCTGCTGCTCGGCCTCGGCTACGCGCAATCCTGGAGTTCCCGCGACGATGACGCGTGAGGCGCTGGCCGCGCGCTGGGGGGCGGCACCCGCGCTGGTGTCGGTGAAGGCGGCGCAGTCTGCGTCCCGCCGCCGCGCGCTGGCCCTGAAGCGCGCGCTGGACCTGGCGCTGGTGATTCCCGCCGGCATCCTGGCGCTGCCGTTCATCCTGCTGGCAGCCGTCGCGATCCTGCTGGCCTCCCCGGGGCCGGTCTTCTACGCGCAGTCACGGCGCGGGCTTGATGGCGTCGCCTTCCGCATGTGGAAGCTGCGGACCATGCGGCCGGATGCCGATGCGGTGCTGGCCCGCCTCCTCCGCGCCCAGCCCGCGCTGGTGGCGGAATGGGAGGGATCCTCGAAGCTCCGGCATGATCCGCGGATCATCCCGGTGGTCGGGCATTTCCTGCGCCGCTACAGCATCGATGAGCTGCCACAGCTCCTCAACGTGCTGCGCGGCGACATGAGCATGGTGGGCCCGCGACCGCTGCCGGACTACCACCTGGCGCGGCTCCGGCCGGGCGCGGTGCGCCGCCGCTGCCGGATGCGGCCTGGCATCACCGGGCAGTGGCAGGTATCCGGCCGCAGCACGACGGATGACGCGACGCTGGAACGCGCCGATGCCCTCTATGTCCGCCACTGGTCGCTCGGCCTCGACATCCTGATCCTGCTGCGCACGATTCCCGTCGTGCTGCGCGGCACGGGCGCCTGGTGATGGCGGACGCCCTGGCTGCGCCTCCTTGCGTCAACATCCTGGGGGTAGAGGTCGCGGCGCAGACGCTGCGCGACGCGACGGCGCGCCTGCTGGGCTGGGCGCGGGCCGATGGACGCCGCTATGTCTGTGTCGCCGACGCCAATGTCATCACCGAGGCGCAGCGCGACCCTGGATTCCGCACCGTGCTGGGCGGCGCCGCGATGGTGACGACGGATGGCATGCCCCTGGTCTGGACCTGCCGCCTGCGGGGCATCCCGGCGGAGCGCGTCTATGGGCCGGACCTGATGCTGGCGGCCTGCGCGGCCTCCGTGCCGCTCGGCCTGCGGCATGTCCTGTTCGGGTCGACCGAGCGGACGCTGGAGGCGCTGGAGGCAGGGCTTCGCGCACGCGCCCCCGGCCTCGTGGTCGCGGCCCGCATCGCGCCGCCCTTCCGCCCGCTGACGGCGGAGGAGGATGCGGATCTGGTCGCGCGCATCAACGCGGCGCGGCCCGACATCCTGTGGGTCGGCCTTGGCGCGCCCAAGCAGGAACGCTGGATGGCGGATCACCTCGGCCGCCTCGAGGCGCCCGTCATGGTCGGCGTCGGCGCGGCCTTCGACTTCCTGTCAGGTGCCAAGCCCCAGGCGCCGGGCTGGATGCGGCGGAACGGCCTGGAATGGTGCTTCCGCCTGGCGACCGAGCCCCGGCGGCTGGCGTCCCGCTACGCGCGCTGCATTCCGGCCTTCATCGGCCTCAGCCTCTGCCAGGCGCTCGGCCTGCGCCGGTTCCCCACCGGGCGCGGGGCGGCCGACGGGGGCTGATGGCCGCGCAACCCCAGACCCACGGGCTGCTGCGCCGCGTGGAGGAGAGACGTCGATGAACGGTGCCCTTCGCCTGACCCTGTTGGCCCTGCTGGCCGGCTGCCTCTCGGCCTGCAGCGCTTCCGGCCCGCTGCCGGCCACGGCGGCGCCGCAAACGCTGCCTGCGCTGAACGACGGCTATGTGCTGGAAGCCGGCAACCGGCTTCGCGTCGTCGTCTTCGGGCAGGAAAGCCTGTCCGGGGAGTTCAATGTGGACAATGCCGGCAACCTGGCGCTGCCCCTGGCAGGGAGCGTGCAGGCAGCCGGAATCAGCGCCAATGTCCTTGCCGCCCGCATCGCCACGCGCCTGCGGCAGGAGAACTACCTCCAGAACCCCAATGTCTCGGTCGAGGTGCTGTCCTTCCGTCCCTTCTATGTGCTGGGGGAGGTGAAGCAGCCCGGCGAATTCCCCTACCTCAGCGGCGTCACCGTGCTCAGCGCCATCGCCCGCGCGGGTGGCTACGACTACCGCGCGCGGCAGGGGGAGGTGCTGCTGATCCGCCAGACGGCGGGACGGCTGGAAGAGTTTCGCGCCACCGAGCTTACGCCCCTGCTGCCGGGCGACATCGTGCGCGTGCAGGAGCGCCGCTTCTGATCGAGGCTGCTGGCGGCGGCGGGCGTAGCGGGCGCCTTCGCACGCTGCTGGCCGATGTGCTGGCGGCCGGGCGCTGGCGCTTCCTGCTGGTGACGGCGCTCGGCCTCCTCGCCGCGATGGCCGAGGGGGTGGGCATCTTGCTGCTTCTGCCGCTGCTGGATGCGCTGGGCCTGGCGCGCCCGGATGCGGCGGCGCCGCTGCGTATGATCGGGGAGGCGCTGGGGCTTCGCGCCGCGCTGCTGCTCTACGTCATCCTCGTCATGCTTGCTGCCGGCGTGATCTGGGCCCGCGCCGTGGCGGGGGCGGAATTGGTACAGCGCTATACCAATACCGTGCGATCCGCGCTGCACGCCGCCATCCTGGGCGCCGATCCCGCTTTCCTGGCCGCGCGGTCTCGTGCCGGCCTGCTGCACGCCCTCGTCGCTGAGACGTCCCGCTGCGGCGTCGCGGCGGATGCCGTGCTGCGCATCGCCGCTGCGCTGGCGCAGGTGGCCGCGATGCTGGTGGCGGCGCTGCTTGTCTCTCCAGGCGCGACGGTAGGAATCGTGCTCCTGGCCGCGCTGGCGGTGATCCCGTTGCGTGCCCTCCGGCGGCAGGTGCAAGCCGCGGGCGAGCGATTGCGCCATGCGCAAGCCAGGCTTCATGCGGAAGCGTCGGAAGGCCTCGCCGGCCTCCGCACCATCAAGGCCTTCGGGGCGGAGCGCGATGCCGGGCTGGCGCTTGCCAGCGCCAGCGAGGCGCAGCGAGCGGCGCAGGCGGCGCAGACCCGGGCAGCTTCGACTCACCGTGCGGTGGGGCGTATCCTGGCGGCCTGTTCCGCCATCCTCGTCGTGCTGTGGGGGGTGGAGGGGCTGGGTATCGGCGTTGCGGAGCTTGTCGTCCTAGGCGCCGTCTTCGCCCGGCTGGGCAGCTCTGCTGCGCGGTTGTGGGAGGCCGCGTCGCAGGTGGACCTCATCCTGCCCATCCATGGACACCTGATGGCAACCCTGCACGATCTGCGCGCCAGTGCGGAGCCGCTCGGCTCCCCGGCGCCACCCGCCCCGGGCCGGGCCATCACCGTGTCTGGCGTGACGCTGCGCCATGACGGCACGCGGCGTCCCGCGCTGGCTGGCGCGACCCTGTCCATCCCGGCGGGGCGGATGACGGCGCTGGTCGGGCCTTCCGGCGGCGGCAAGACCAGTGTCGCGGAACTGGTCGCGGGCCTGACAACACCGACCGACGGTTCGCTGCTGGTGGACGGCGTCGCCCTTCCGCCCGAGGCGCGTCGAGCTTGGCGGACGCGGATCGGCTATCTGCCACAGGATGGCTTCCTCTTCGCCACGACAATCCGCCTCAACATCCTCCTCGCGGACCCCTCGGCAGCCGAGGACGCGCTGTGGGCCGCGCTGCGGGAAGCGGGGGCCGAGCGATTTGTGCGAGCCTTGCCGCAGGGCATTGACACGCCGCTGGGTGAAGGCGGTGCAGGCCTTTCAGGCGGGGAGCGGGCGCGTATCGCGTTGGCCCGCGCCCTGTTGCGTGACACCTCCATCCTGGTTCTGGATGAACCGACAGCCGCGCTGGATCCGGTGGCGGAGCAGGAGGTGATGGAGGTGCTGCTGCACCTGGTCGGCCGGAAGACCGTGCTGGTCACCACTCACCGCGCGGGCGTTGCCCGCCATGCTTCCCATGTCGTAGTCCTGGCGCAGGGCAGGGTGCTTGCCGAAGGCGCGTGGGATGACGTGGCGAAGCTGGCCGCGCCAGGCTGGGATTTGGCAGTTGCCGGCTGTGTTTCGGGCGATGGTGCGGGCGCAACCTAGATGGTCACCGTGATGTATTGGTATCGTCGGCTGCGCGTTCCCGCATCCCATGAATTAAGCCCTTAGATCAACAACCTCTCGGCCGCTGGCACGGCCTCGTCTTCATCTGTTGAGGGTATCGGAAGGCCCGGCTCCTCATTCAGCCCAAAATGGACATCCTCTCGGGTGATCCGACGATCTTCCGCTCTGACACCGAAAAGCGTTTGCAGCGCCGCTACTACGGCAGTTTTGCCAGCCCCGTTGGAGCCGACGATCGCGGTTACCCGACCATCTAGTCCTGTCTCTACGGAATCTCGTTTGTGCCCCAGGGCGTGGTGTAAGAGGCCGCGCGCGGAGCCCCTGGCGTAGCGCAGCGCGCGGCCGGCGGCGTCGTGGGCGGTCACCGCCGATCTTCGGTAGGTTCGGGTTGCGAGACCTCTCACCGAACCGGAGACCAACGATGACCGACGAAAGGATGGCGCTTCTCGAACTGGTGGAGAAGGGCGCCGACGCCGACCTGGTGCGTGACATGCTGGCCTTCGCTGCCGATCGGATCATGGACGCCGAAGCGGAGGCGGCCGCCGGCGCGGCCAAGGGCGCGCGCAGCCCGCTGCGCGAGGTTTACCGAAACGGCTATCGCGAGCGGGACTGGGGCACCCGTGCCGGCCGCATCGAGCTGGCCATCCCGCGGCTGCGCAAGGGCTCCTACTTTCCGAGCTTCCTGGAGCCCCGCCGGACCGCCGAGAAGGCGCTGGTGGCCGTGGTGCAGGAAGCCTACGTCCACGGCATCTCTACACGCGCCGTCGATGACCTGGTGAAGGCACTGGGCGCGGGCGGCATGTCGAAGAGCCAGGTCTCGAGGCTCTGCGCCGAGATCGACACCCGTGTGAACGCCTTCCTCAGCCGCCCCTTGGAAGGTCGCTGGCCCTATCTCTGGCTCGACGCCACCTACCTCAAGGTTCGCGACGGCGGCCGGATCGTCAGCCGTGCCGTGATAATCGCCGTCGCCGTCAACGAGGATGGCAAGCGCGAGGTGCTGGGCGTCGCCACCGGGCCGTCCGAAGCGGAGACGTTCTGGACAGACTTCCTGCGCTGCCTTGCCGATCGCGGCCTGCGCGGCGTCAAGCTCGTCGTCGCCGATGACCACAAAGGCCTGCGCGCCGCCGCCCGTCGCGTGTTCAGCGCCACCCTCCAGCGGTGTCGCGTGCACTGGATGCGGAATGCCTTGGCCCATGCGCCGGCCAAGCAGCGCGCCGCCGTCGTCGCCATGCTGAAGACCATCTTCGCGCAGGACACCAAGGCCGACGCCGTGACGCAGTGGGACACCGTCGCTGACGCGCTCCGCGAGAAGCAGCCGAAGCTCAGCGCCATGATGGACGCCTGCCGCGAGGACGTCCTCGCCTACATGGATTTCCCAACGGAGCACTGGCCGCAGATCGCCAGCACCAACCCGCTCGAACGCCTCAACAAGGAGGTGAAGCGCCGCGCCGATGTCGTCGGCATCTTTCCTAATGACGAGGCCATCATCCGCCTCGTCGGCGCTCAGATGCTGGAATTCAACGACGAGTGGGCCGTAGCGCGCCGCTACATGAGCCTGGAAGCGCTCGCCCGCGTCAGCCATACTGACATCGTCAGGCTGCCCGCCGTGGTCGCCTGATCCATCTCGAGCCTATCCGACGATCGACGATTTTACACCACGTGCCGGGGCACGACCTTCGTCCGGGGGAGGATAGCCGCGTCGAACAGGCAACGCGTTTTGAGGATGACGTCAGGCCGGCACGATCCTGGTGTGCCATCGTCGGCAGCGGTTCGCCGCTACCAACGACACCGGAGCTGCCCTTCAAGGACGGCGCGGTCTTCTTCAGACATTGGCTGCAGGCGCCGCACCGGGTCCACCAGGATCGCGTGGTGGGGATGAGGGGCCGGCGTGATGGTGACCGTCACGCGGGCAGCCTGCAGCGCCCCACGGGCTGCAGGCCTACGCCGCGGCCAGGTACCCTTATCGCTGGTGTCGCAGATAGGGGCCGTTCACGCAGGTCCGCAGGCGCCCGTTGCGGAGGTAGTCGACCAGGTAGGTCATCGACAGGCGGCGGATGTCGATGATGCTGGCGGTGCTGTAGAAGGCCGAGTGCGGCGTCAGGATCAGTCGCTCATCCAGCCATTCCTCGCCCGCGGCCCAGGCCCGGATCAGCGGGTCCGCGCGGTCGAGGGGCTCCTGCTCGAAGACATCAAGCCCGGCGGCGCCGAGATGGCCGCTCCGCAGCGCTTCGGCGATCGCCGCGAAATCCGCGATACCGCCGCGCGCGGTGTTCACCAGAACGGCGCCCGGCGGCAGCAGGGCCAGCGCGCGCGCATCGATCATGCCGCGCGTCTCCTCGTTCAGCAGGCAATGGATGCTGAGCAGGTCGCTGCGCGCCAGCAACGCGTTCAGCGTGTCGAAGCGTTCCCAGCCGAAGGAGAGCTGGTGGCCGACCGGCAGGTGCGGGTCGTAGTAGCCGACCTTCATGCCGAAGGCCTCGAAGCGCCGCGCGGCGGCGGTGCCGATGCGGCCGAGGCCGAGGATGCCGACGCGCAGCCCGCCCAGCCGCTTCACCGTCTTCAGCAGCCGCGCATCCCAGCTGTCATTGGACCGGCGCAGCCGCCGGTCATAGGCCTGCACGCCGCGCAGCAGGGCGAGCGACAGGGCGACGGCATGGTCCGCGACCTCCGTCGTGCCGTAGTCCGGCGTGTTGATGACGGGGATGCCGGCCTCACCGGCAGCCTTGAGATCGACATGGCCGTAGCCGACGCCGCCCTGCGCGATGCAGCGGCAGCGGTCCAGCCTTGCGATGGTCTCCGCCGTGATGCGATGCGCGCTGCGGCAGTTCAGCACCGCATCCACCCCCGCATAATCGCGCGGGTCCGGGAGCGTGCCCTGGACGGAGCGGCGATAGATCAGCTCCACGCCGGGGCCGGCGGCGGCTTCCTCCACATCGGGCACGGTGTCGTAGAGCGGGTCGATGACCAGGATCTTCATCAGTGAGTCTTCTGCCACAGGGAGATGAGGGCTTCGGCGTCGAAGCCGGGCGTGCGGGCGGCGCGGATCAGGGCCTGCTCCCCCGCCAGCAGCGCGTCGATCGCGCCGGGCAGGGCCGACAGGTGTTCGGCCGGCACGACCATGGCGCCATGCCGGTCGGCATGAATCAAATCGCCCGGATGGACCGTGAGGCCGAAGACGGTCACGGGTTGGCCGATCTCGCGGATCTGGGTGAAGCCGTTGCCGAGGCAGATGCTGCCCGCGAGGATCGGAAAGCCGTCGAGGGCATCGAGGTCCCGCATCGCGCCATTCGTGATGACGCCCTCGCAGCCCAGCCCGCGATGGATCGCGGCATGCACCTCGCCCCAGATCGAGCCCAGGCCCGCGCGCGTCCCGACATCCTCCATCACGACGATGCGCGGGCCGGGGCCACCGCCGACCATGCGGTAATAGGCGAAGCGGATGCGGTCCTTCTCCGCCTGCGTGAGCGGCGCGGGATGGTCGGATGTCATCCGCGCCGTGACGGCGTAGCCGACCATGCGCAGGGCCGGATCGCTGGCGATGGGGGCGCCGAGCGTCAGGCCCTCGATGCGCGGGCCGCGCAGCTTCGTCAGCGCGTTCCACACCGTGGGCGTGTCATGCCGCCGCAGCGTGGCGATGATTGCAGCCGTATCCATGCAGGGCATCCCTGGCGGAAGCGGGACCGTGGTCCCGCGCATCGCCTCAGTTGAGGGTGATGTTGCCGCGCGTGACGACGCGCTTCCAGCGCGCGGCGTCCTCCGCCAGCGTCGCGCCGAAGGCCGCGGGGCCATCGGCGACCGGGACCAGGACGAGGGGCTCCAGCCGCGTGCGAAGCTCCGGCAAGGCGAGGGTCGCGCGCACCGCCTCATCGACCCGCGCGACGGTGGCGGCGGGCGTGCCGAGGCGGGCGACGAGGCCGATCCAGACGCGGACATCCATCCCCGGTATGCCGAGTTCGGTCGTCGTCGGCACCGCGGGGTACTGGGCCAGCCGCGCATGGCCCGCCGTCGCGACCGCGCGCAATTCGCCCCGGTCGAGCGCCGGCTTCACCGAGGCGACGGAGCCGAGCGTCATGTCCACGCGCCCCGCCATGAGGTCCGCCATCGCCTGGCCGGTGCCGCGATAGGGCACGTGCAGGAAGCTGGCACCCGTCTCCTGGTTCAGGATCTCCATCATCAGGTGCGTGACGGATCCCGTGCCTGGCGAAGCGTAGGTGATGCTGCCCGGACGCGCCTTCGCATCCGCGATCATCTCGGCCAGGCCGGGCTGTCGCAGCGACGGGCCGGCGGTGAAGATGTAGGGCGTATCGACGAGATGAGTGACCGGCACGAGGTCCCGCATCGGGTCGAAGCTGAGGGGCTGGGGCAGCGCCGCGGCGATGGTCACCTGGCCGCCTGAGGCGACCAGCAGGCTCGTGCCGTTCGCCGGCGATTGCAGGACGTTCTCGACCGCGATCAGGCCGGCGGCACCGGTCCGGTTCTCCACCACGACCTCCTGGCGCAGGCGCTCACCAAGGGGCTGCGCCATCAGCCGGGCCAGCACATCCACGGAACCACCCGGCGCGAAGGGCACGACCAGGCGGACAGGACCAGCGCCGCCGCCCTGGGCCAGCGCCGCGACGGGCAGGGTGGCGCCGGCCGCGGCCAGCAGGCCTCTCCTCGAGACGCGCATGGAATCGATCTCCCTCCGGCAGCTTTCATCCCTGCCAAGCGGTGATCATCGATGGCGATCTCTCATAGTGTCCAATCGTATTTCTTGGGGTATCCATGCGCGAATGCTATGAAAGGCGATGTCCCGGGCATGGTCACCCATCGCATGGTGGAGGCGTTCCGCGCGGTGATGCAGGCGGGCAGCGTGACGCGGGCGGCGGGCATGCTGAACGTCTCCCAGCCCTCCGTGAGCCGCCTGCTGGCGGATCTGGAGGCCGGGCTCGGCCTGCGGCTGTTCGACCGGCGCGGCACGCGGCTGACGGCGACGACGGATGGCATCGAGCTCTATGCGGAGGTGGAGCGGTCCTTCATCGGCCTGGCGCGCGTGGTGGACACGGCCGGGCAGATCCGGTCGCGCCATGCCGGCGTGCTGTCGGTCGCCACCATGCCGGCGCTGGGCAACACGCTGCTGCCGGCGGTGCTGCGGGGGTTCCAGGCGCTGCCCGGGGCGCCGGTGGTCCGCCTGCACATCGTGCCGTCGCAGCAGGCGCTGGGCATGCTGGCGCAGCGGCGCTGCGACGTCGTCTTCAGTTCGATGGCGCCCGCCGCCGAGATCGGGCGGGAGGTCGCGTCCTTCCCGATGCGGGGGCGCCTCATCCTGCCGGCGCGCCACCCCCTGGCCGCCGGCGCCGGCCCGCTGACGCCGGAGGCGCTGGACGGCGTGCCGATGGTGGCGCTGGCCGCGAATTCGCTGGTGCGGGTGGAGACGGAGCGCGCCTTCGCCCAGCGCGGCGCCGCCTTCCGCGTGGCGATCGAGACGATGCAGGCCTTCTCCGCCGCGCAGCTGGTGCAGGAGGGCTTCGGCTGCGCGGTGGTCGATCCGATGACGGCGCGTGCGCATGAAGCGGCCGGCGGCGTCAGCCGGCCCTTCGAGCCGGCGATCGACTTCGCCTTCGGCGCCTATGCCTGGCGGCCGGGCGACCAGGGGGATTGGATGGCGCGCTTCGTCACGGCTGTTGCGGCGGCGGTGTCGTCCCTGCCCGCGGACTGACGCCGTCGCGGCAATCGAGGATCGCCTGGCCCAGCGCCACCATCTGCGTGCTGGAGACGGAGGGCAGGTCGCCGAGGTCGATGCCCGCATTGCGGCGCATGGCGCGTTCGTCGCTGATGGCGCGGCGATGCACCATCAGCAGATCGAGCTTGGGCAGGCCCAGGACGAACTGCCCGTAGTGGCCGGAAGCGAGGAAGGCGCCCTGCCATTCCGCTGCCTCGGTGTGCATCGGCACCCACCAGTAGTAGCCGTAGCCGAGGCCGCGGCCCGTGAACTGGCCATGCATCTCCGCCGGGCGCACATGCGGCGCCACGCAGTCCCGCACCCAGGATTCCGGCACGATCTGCTGCCCGTTCCAGCGGCCGCCCCGCAGCACCAGCAGCCCGACGCGCGCCATGTCACGCCCCGAGAGGAACATGTGGTAGGCGAGGAAGCGGGACCGGTCGGGATAGCCCAGCATCCGTTGGCGGCCGCGGTCGAAATCCTCGAAGCCCAGCGGCACCGCCAGCTGGTCGCGCAGCGCGTCATGCACGGCGATGCCGGTCAGCTGTTCGAAGATGGCGCCGGCAACGTTGAAATCCCAGTTGTTGTAGTGCAAGCGCGTCCCGGGGGCCTGCGACCCGCGCGGCGGCGTGCCGGCATCGTCGCCGCCGGGGCTGCCGGCGGGGTAGTAGACGCCCGACCGGCTGGTCAGGATGTCGCGGATCGTCGCCCGCTTCTCCGCCGGCCACAGGCCCTTCACGTCGTCGATGCCAAGCTGGTCCAGCGTCAGGTCCAGATCGATGCGACCGGATGCCACATGCGGCCCGTAGAGGAGGGACAGGATGCTCTTCCGCGTGGAGGCGAGGTAGCTGGCTTCCGACACGTCGCCATGGCGGTAGATCACCCGGCCGCGCGAGACGACCATGAAGGACGTCGTCGTCAGCGACTGCAGCTTCCCGGTGAAGCGGTCCAGCGCGGCGGGGTCGAAGCCCGCGTCCCGCGGGTCCGCATCCTGCCAGCCCGCCTGCGGCTCGGTCGGCATCATGGCGCCGCCCGCCCCACTTCCTTGGCCAGCGTCCGTTCATCGAGGCGCGGCTCATAGGTCAGGCCGCGGCGCAGCGCCCAGCTGTTGGTCTGGTGGTAGAGGGGGATGATCGCGCCATCCTCCATCGCGAGCCGCGTCGCCTGGCGCAGCATCTCCTCCCGCGCCGCATCGTCGAAGGTGCCGGCCGCCCGCTCCACCAGCGCATCCAGCGCGGGATTGCTGTAGGAGGAGGTGTTGCTGGCGCCGATGTTGCGGGCCGGGTCCGGCGTGCCGAGCACGTTCACGAGCATCGAGGTCGCATCGAAGGTCGCGTTGCCCAGCCCGACTACATGCATCGCGAAGTTGCCGCGCTGCGCGGCATAGGCGCTCCAGGGCATGGAGGCGACGCTGGTGCGCACGCCGATGCGCGTCCACATCTGCGCGATCGCCTGCGCGACGGCGGGGGCGCCGGGGTAGCGGTCCGTCGGCACATGCAGCGTCAGGCGGAAGCCGTTCGGGAAACCCGCCGAGGCCAGCAGGGCGCGGGCGCGATCCGGCTCGGCATCCCCCACCGTCAGCGACGGCACGGCGGAGAAGGTGCCGAGCGGCAGGATCTGCACGCTGGCCACCGCGGTGCCTTCCAGCACGCGCTGCGCGAGCCCGGCGCGGTTGATGGCGAGCGACAGCGCCTGCCGCACCTCCCGCCGCGCGAGCGGATTGGCGGGCAGCGCGCTGCCATCGGCGGCGGAGACGAAGCCGGCCGGCGTCGCCGCGCCATGTTCCGGCGCCAGGTAGATGACGCGAAGCCCGGGCGCGCCGACGACGGAGACGCCGGTCGTGCCGCGCAGGCGCGGCAGGTCGGATGCCGCCGGCATCTCGATCATGTCCACATCGCCGGACAGCAGCGCCGCGGTGCGGCCCGCGGGGTTCGGCATCATCCGGTAGCTCGCGGCCTCCCAGGGCACGGCAGGGCCCCACCAGCCGGGATTGCGCTCCAGCTCCACCCGGTCGCCGGGGCGGAAGGCGCGCAGGCGGAAGGCCCCCGTGCCGATGGCGGCGCGGCCCGCATTGTAGTCCGCCGTCGCCGCACCCTCCCCGGCGTGGCGGGAGATGATCGCGACATTCACGAGGTCACCCGGGAGGCCGGGGGAGGGGCCGCGCGTCTCGATCCGTAGCGTCGTCGCATCGACGCTGGAGACATTCGCGACGGCGCGGAGGAAACCGCCGAAGCCGCCGGGGCTGTTCGGCACGCTGCGCGCGCGCGTCAGGCTGAAGGCGATGTCGTCGGCGGTCAGGGGCGTGCCGTCATGCCAGATCACGCCAGGACGCAGGCGGAATTCCCACGCGGTGTCGGAAACCGGCCGCCAGGATTCGGCGAGGCCCGGCGCCAGGCCGCCGCCCGCCGCGCGCTCCACCAGCCGATCGAAGACCTGCATGGCGATGCTGTTGTTGGGCGAGGCGTTGTGGAAATGGGGATCCGCGGAGGTCACGGCGCCGGCCATGCCGATGGTCAGGGTCTGCGCGTGCAGAGGCGCGACCGCCAGGGCCGCGAGCCCGGCAAGGAGCAGACTTCTTGTTGCGGCAATGTCCATTCGGGCGGCTCTCCTGCGGTCATCGGCACGGGGCCACTGTTTCGCGGCGGTCGGCAATCCGTCAAATCGATGCTAGTCATCCGCAACATGCATCAGACGAATGCTCCCGCACCGATACGGTCCCTGCTGTCGCTTGACCTCAACCTGCTGAAGGCGCTGCAGGCGCTGTGGCAGTGCCGCGGCATCACCACGGCGGGCCGCATGATCGGCCTGTCCCAGCCCGCCATGAGCCATGCCCTGCAGCGCCTGCGCCTGGCCTTCGCGGATGAGTTGTTCGTGCGCGGCCCGGGCGCCCTCGTGCCGACGCCACGCGGTACCGAACTCTGCCTGGCAGCGGTGGCGGCCCTGGCGGCACTGGAGCGGGTGGCGGTGCCCGCGGAGACGTTCGACCCTGCATTCAGCGCGCGCCGGTTCCGCATCGGCATGAACGACTATGTGTCGGCGACCCTGTTGCCGCAGGTGATCGAGGCGCTGGCGGATGAGGCGCCCCAGATTTCCCTGGAGGTCATCCATCTCCCGCGCGGCCAGAACCAGGATGGCCCGGTGCTGCCGCGACTGCTGGATGAGGGACGCATCGAGCTGGCGCTCGGCCAGATCGATGACACGCCACCGCGCTGCCAGCGGCAGAACCTTCGCGAGGATCCCCATGTCTGCGTCATGTCCAAGCAGGCCTGGAAGGCAATGCGCCCCTTCGACATGGATGCCTTCATCGGCCTTCGGCATGTCCGCGTCTCCTCCTTCCCGGAACGCCTGAGCTGGATGGACAAGGCGCTGGAAGCGCGGGGCCTGACGCGGCGGATCGCCGTGACGGTCCCGCATTTCATGGCGGCACTGCATCTCGTCGCGCGGACGGAACTGGTGACGACGCTGCCTCGGAGTGCCGTGGCGCCCTTCGCGGACGCCCTCTGCCTGCATGTCCTGCCGTCACCCCTGCCGGAGCGGCTTCATCGCCTGGACATGGCATGGCTCAACGCGGTGGACAGCGATCAGGGTCTTTCATGGCTGCGTGGCGTGATCGTCAGGACGGTGTCGAAGGGGCGCCTGTAACCGAGCCGGGTCTGCCGGCGGCTCAAGCGGCGACGCGGCTGTGGCGACGGCGACGGAGACCACAACGGTAATTTGCGCGCTCGATGTCATCGGGGCGATCCGATGCGGAGGCGCGCTCCGCCGTTACCCCCGAGGCCGAAGCGCTGCCCGCCTCGTTCGAGCACACCAGCACCGGGCCATCCAAGACAATCGTCGGGGTGGGGTAGTGGCCTCATGAGCGCGGTCGGGCTGAGTGACCGCGCGATTTCTGTGGATAAGTTGAGACGATGTGTGTGGGGCGGTCCTTGTGGGGCCGCCTTTTTTGCATGGTGGTGCCAGGAGTTCCCTGGGTTTTGCGGGTGTTGAGGGGGGTGTGTGGGGGGTGTTTGACAGTTGTGGGTCGGGGACTTAGAAAGCGCTCACCGACGACGAGGTGGTCTTGAAGACCGGCGGAACTTCCGCTAGCTTCTCTGGCCCGCCCCGGAGGCGGTATCGAGACAGTCGAGGCTGGGTGCCCTGAGAGGGGAACGGCTTCTGGTTGCCTCACTTGTTCATTGAGACTGTGCATCTGTTGAGGGAAGTAGAGTTTGGTTGCCCTTGGTTGAGTGGCTTCCTGCTGCTTGTC
>NZ_JAAIKB010000028.1 GCF_011040385.1 Falsiroseomonas algicola
ACCAGGGCCTGCGCTTCGCGATCCGCGAAGGCGGCCGCACCGTCGGCGCCGGCGTCGTCGCCCAGATCGTCAAGTAAGCGGCGACGCGAAGGGACACGGGCCAGAGCGCCATGGACAGCCAGAACATCCGCATTCGCCTCAAGGCGTTCGATCACCGCGTGCTCGATGGCAGCACGCGGGAGATCGTCAACACGGCCAAGCGGACGGGTGCGCGGGTGCGCGGGCCCATCCCGCTGCCGACGCAGATCGAGCGTTTCACCGTCAACCGTTCGCCGCACGTCGATAAGAAGTCGCGCGAGCAGTTCGAGATCCGCACGCACCGTCGCCTGCTCGACATCGTCGACCCCACCCCGCAGACCGTGGACGCGCTGATGAAGCTCGACCTCGCCTCGGGCGTGGACGTCGAGATCAAGCTCTGAGCGGCGGGAGAGGACCAGGACCATGCCCGCCCAAGTGGGTCGCACCGGGCTGATCGCCCGCAAGCTGGGGATGACCCGGCTGTTCAATGAGGACGGCTCGACCGTCCCCGTCACCGTCCTGCACCTCGATGAGGTGCGGGTGGTCGCGCAGCGCACGGCCGAGAAGGATGGCTACGTCGCCCTCCAGGTCGGTATCGGCCGCGCGAAGCCGAAGAACGTGACGAAGCCGCAGAAGGGTCACTTCGCCAAGGCTGGCGTCGAGGCGCCGCGCAAGACGGTGGAGTTCCGCGTCGCCGACGACGCGGTGCTGGCGCCGGGCGCGAAGCTCTCGGTCGAGCATTTCGTGAAGGGCCAGAAGGTCGACGTCACCGGCGTGACCAAGGGCAAGGGTTTTGCCGGCGCCATGAAGCGCTGGAACTTCTCGGGCCTCGAAGCCTCTCACGGCGTGTCGATCAGCCACCGCTCGCACGGCTCCACCGGCAACCGCCAGGATCCGGGCAAGACCTTCAAGAACAAGAAGATGGCCGGTCATCTCGGCGTCGAGCGCGTGACCACCCAGAATTTGGTGGTTGCCGGTCACGACGCGGAGCGCGGCCTGCTGCTGGTCAAGGGCGCGATCCCGGGTGCCACGGGCAGCTACGTGCTGGTGAAGGACGCGGTGAAGCGCGCCCGCCCGGCCGAGGCGCCGTTCCCCGCCGGTCTGGCGGCCGAAGCCGGGGCGCAGGGGTAATCACCATGGCGATCCAGGTTCCCGTCATCACGCTCGACAACGCCCCCGCGGGCGAGATCGAGCTGCCGGAGGCGCTGTTCGGCGCCGCGCCGCGCGCCGACATCATGGCCCGCGTGGTCCACTGGCAGCTGGCCAAGCGCCGCGCCGGCACCCACAAGGCCAAGGGCATGGGCGAGGTCTCCGGCACGACCAAGAAGCCGTACCGGCAGAAGGGCACGGGTAACGCCCGTCAGGGCTCGCTCCGTGCGCCGCAGTACCGCAAGGGCGGCGTCGTGCATGGCCCGGTCGTGCGCAGCCACGAATACAGCCTGAACAAGAAGGTCCGTCGGCTCGGCCTGATCAGCGCGCTGTCCGCCAAGCAGGCGGCCGGCAAGCTGGTGGTGCTCGATGCCGCCGCGGCCGGTGAGGGTGCGAAGACCGCGGCGCTTGCCGCCCAGCTGAAGAAGCTCGGCTGGACCAGCGCCCTGGTTGTGGATGCGACGGTGGATGAGGGTTTCGCCCGCATCACCCGCAACATCCCGAAGGTGCAGGTGATGCCGACGGTCGGCGCCAATGTGTACGACATCCTGAACCATGACGTGCTCGCGGTGACGCGCGCCGGCGTGGAGGCCCTGTCGGCGCGCCTGAACGGCACGGACAAGGAGTCCGCCGAATGAGCGAGACCGCAACCAAGGCGCGCGGCCCCGTGCTGTCCGCCGAGCGCGTCTACCAGGTGATCCTGGCCCCGGTCGTGACCGAGAAGGCCACGCGCCTGAACGAGGCGAGCCAGGTCACCTTCAAGGTGACGCAGGACGCGACCAAGCCCGAGATCCGGGCGGCGGTCGAGAAGCTGTTCAACGTCAAGGTCGAGGCGGTGAACACGCTGGTCATGAAGGGCAAGACCAAGCGGTTCCGCGGCCGTCCCGGCCAGCGTTCCGATTGGAAGAAGGCGGTGGTGACGCTCCAGGCGGGCCAGACCATCGACCTCACGACGGGGCTTGCGTGACGCCATGGCACTGAAGAACTTCAACCCGGTCACCCCCTCGCTTCGCGGCACGGTCCTCGTTGACCGCTCGGAGCTGTGGAAGGGCAAGCCGGTCAAGGGCCTGACCGAGGGCAAGCCGCATTCCGGCGGCCGCAACAACCTCGGCCGCACGACGGTCCGGTTCCGGGGCGGCGGACACAAGCAGTCCTACCGCATCGTGGACTTCAAGCGCCGCAAGTTCGACGTGGCCGCGACGGTGGAGCGCCTGGAATACGACCCCAACCGGTCGGCCTGGATCGCGCTGCTGAAGTACGCCGATGGCGAACTCGCCTACATCATCGCGCCGCAGCGCCTGAAGGCGGGCGACACGGTGATCGCGAGCGAGCGCGCTGACATCAAGCCGGGCAATGCCATGCCCCTGGCCAACATCCCCGTGGGCACGATCGTGCATTGCGTGGAGATGAAGCCGGGCGCCGGTGCCAAGGTGGCGCGCGCCGCCGGTACCTACTGCCAGCTCGTCGGCAAGGATGCGGGCTACGCGCAGGTCAAGCTGATGTCCGGGGAGCTCCGCCTGGTGCGCTCCGAGTGCATCGCGACGATCGGCGCCGTGTCCAACCCGGACAACAGCAACCAGCAGATCGGCAAGGCCGGCCGCATGCGGTGGATGGGCTTCCGCCCGCACAACCGCGGCGTCGTCATGAACCCGGTCGACCACCCGCATGGTGGTGGTGAAGGCCGGACCTCCGGCGGTCGCCACCCGGTCACCCCGTGGGGCAAGCCCACCAAGGGTGCCAAGACCCGCAACAACAAGCGCACGGACCGGCTCATCGTCCGGCGCCGTAACGCGACGAAGGGCTGATCGGCGATGTCGCGCAGCGTCTGGAAGGGGCCGTTCGTCGACGGCTACCTGCTCAACAAGGCAGAGGCGGCCCGTGGTTCGGGGCGGAACGAGATCATCAAGATCTGGACCCGCCGCAGCACGATCCTGCCGCAGTTCGTCGGCCTGACCTTCGGCGTCTACAACGGGAAGAAGTTCATCCCGGTGCAGGTGAACGAGAACATGGTGGGCCACAAGTTCGGCGAGTTCTCGCCGACGCGGACCTTCACCGGCCACTCGGCCGACAAGAAGGCCAAGCGGGGCTGACATGAGCAAGCCGAAGCACGAGCGCGGTCTCGAGGAGACCGAGGCGCAGGCGATCACGAAGAACATTCGTGTCAGCCCGCGCAAGCTGAACCTGGTGGCGGGGCTGATCCGCGGCCGCACGGCGCAGGACGCCGTCGCGACGCTAACCTTCTCCAAGCGCCGCATTGCGCAGACCGTCCGCAAGACGCTGGAGAGCGCGATCGCGAACGCCGAGAACAACCACAGCCTGGATGTCGACCGCCTGGTCGTCACCAAGGCCGAGGTTGGTCGCGCCGTCGTCATGAAGCGCTTCCACGCCCGCGGCCGTGGCCGTTCGGCGCGCGTCGAGAAGTGGTTCAGCCATCTCAAGATCGTGGTGGCCGAGCAGACGGTGCAGGCGCCGGCGGCACAGCAGGAGGCCGCGTAACATGGGTCACAAAGTCAATCCGATCGGGCTTCGGCTCGGCATCAACCGCACCTGGGACAGCCGCTGGTTCGCCAGCGCTGACTATTCGCGGATGCTGCATGAGGACCTGAAGCTCCGGAAGACGCTGCGCGACCGCCTGAAGGGCGCCGGCGTCTCCCGCGTGGTGATCGAGCGTCCGGCGAAGAAGCCCCGCGTGACGATCCACGCCGCCCGCCCGGGCGTCGTGATCGGCAAGAAGGGCGCCGACATCGAGAACCTGCGCAAGGACCTGGCGAAGATGGCCGGGGCCGAGGTCTCGCTGAACATCGTCGAGATCCGCAAGCCGGAGATCGACAGCACGCTGGTCGCCGAGAGCATCGCGCAGCAGCTGGAGCGCCGCGTGGCCTTCCGCCGCGCGATGAAGCGCGCCGTGCAGTCCGCCATGCGCCTCGGTGCCGGCGGCATCCGCATCAACTGCTCCGGCCGTCTGGGCGGGGCGGAGATCGCGCGCATGGAGTGGTACCGCGAGGGCCGCGTGCCCCTGCACACCCTCCGCGCCGACATCGATTTCGGTACCGCGACGGCGAAGACCACCTACGGCACCTGCGGTGTGAAGGTGTGGATCTTCAAGGGCGAGGTGATGGCCCACGATCCGATGGCGCAGGACAAGCGCGCCGCGGAACAGGCGCCGCAGCGCTGAGGAATAATGTGACATGCTGCAGCCGAAGCGGACTACGTATCGAAAGGCCCACAAGGGCCGCATCAAGGGCGTCGCCAAGGGCGGCTTCACGCTGACCTTCGGCGGTTTCGGCCTGAAGGCGCTGGAGCCCGAGCGGGTGACGGCGCGTCAGATCGAGGCGGCCCGCCGCGCGATCACGCGTGCGATGAAGCGCCAGGGCCGCGTCTGGATCCGCATCTTCCCGGATGTGCCGGTCTCGACCAAGCCTGCCGAAGTCCGAATGGGCTCGGGCAAGGGCGCGCCTGAATACTGGGTGGCGCGGGTGAAGCCCGGCCGCATCATGTTCGAGCTGGACGGCGTTTCCAACGACATCGCGCGCGAGGCTCTCGCGCTCGGTGCGGCGAAGCTGCCGATCAAGACGAAGATCGTGACGCGCCTCGGCGCTTCGCCGGCGGAGGCCTGAGATGGCTGAGACCAAGATCGCGGACGTCCGGGCGAAGTCCCCGGACGAGCTGCAGGAGATGCTGGTGGGCCTTCGGAAGGAGCAGTTCAACCTGCGCTTCCAGCGGGCGACCGGCCAGCTCGAGGCGACGGGCCGCATCAAGCAGGTGCGGCGCGACATCGCCCGGGTGAAGACGATCATGGCCGAGCGCACCCGCGCTGCGGCGAAGCAAGCTTAAGGGGGCCGGACGATGCCGAGGCGCGTCCTCACGGGCCGGGTGGTCAGCGACAAGACCGACAAGACGGTGACCGTCCTTGTCGAGCGTCGCGTGATGCATCCGCTCTACAAGAAGTTCATCCGGCGCTCGAAGAAGTATGCCGCGCATGACGAAGCCAACCTGTGCAAGGAAGGCGATGTCGTGTCGATCGAGGAGTGCCGCCCGATCAGCAAGACCAAGAGCTGGCTGGTGGTGGTGCGGAACGGTGAGGCGGTGGAGCGGCCGGAAGGCTTCTCGGCGCCCGTCGTGGCCGACACGCCCGCCACCCAGGCGGCCGCGGTCTGAGGCCGGGAGCAGGACATGATCCAGGTCGAATCCAACCTCGACGTCGCCGACAATTCCGGTGCGCGCCGTGTCCAGTGCATCAAGGTGCTGGGCGGCTCCAAGCGGAAGACGGCGTCCGTCGGCGACGTGATCGTCGTTTCCATCAAGGAAGCGATCCCGCGCGCCAAGGTGAAGAAGGGTGAGGTGCATCGCGCCGTCATCGTCCGCACGGCCTATCCCGTGCGGCGCATCGACGGTTCCGCGATCCGCTTCGACAACAACGCCGCCGTGCTGATCAACAAGCAGGGCGAGCCGATCGGCACCCGCATCTTCGGACCGGTCGTGCGCGAATTGCGCGGCAAGAAGTTCATGAAGATCATCTCGCTGGCGCCGGAGGTCCTGTAAGGCCATGGCTGCGAAGATCAAGAAGGGCGACCGGGTCCAGGTCCTGGCCGGTCGCGACAAGGGCAAGCGCGGTGACGTCATCCGCGTGGTGCCCGAGGAGAACCGCGCCTTCGTGCAGGGCGTGAACATGGTGAAGAAGCACCAGAAGCCGCAGGGCATGGGCCGTCCGGGTGGCATCGTCGAGAAGGAGGGTCCGATCGACCTCTCCAACCTGGCGTTGCTCGACCCGAAGTCCGACAAGCCCACGCGCGTCGGCTTCAAGGTGCTTGAGGATGGCCGCAAGGTTCGCGTGGCCAAGGCCTCCGGCGAGGTGATCGACCGATGAGCGATTCGAAGAAGGGCGGCAAGGGCTCCAAGCCCGCCGCGAAGAAGCCGGCCGCCGGCGCGCCCGCCAAGGGCGAGCAGCGCGTCGCCCCGGCGCAGGCCGCGGCCGTCGCCAAGGCCGGCCCGGCCGCTGCCTCCCCGGAAGGGCTTCCGCGCCTGCGGAAGTTCTACGACGAGGTGGTGATCAAGCGCCTGTCCGACGAATTCGGCTACGCGAACCCGATGCAGGTTCCGAAGCTCGAGAAGATCGTCATCAACATGGGCGTGGGCGAGGCCGCGGGCGACCAGAAGAAGCTCGATGCCGCCGTGTCCGACCTGATGGCGATCGCCGGCCAGAAGCCGGTCAAGACCAAGGCGCGCAAGGCCATCGCGGGCTTCAAGATCCGCGAAGGCCAGGCGATCGGCTGCAAGGTCACGCTGCGCAAGGCCCGGATGTACGAATTCCTGGACCGCCTCGTGACGATTGCGCTCCCCCGGGTGCGTGACTTCCGTGGGATTCCTGGTAATCGGGGCTTCGACGGCCGTGGCAACTACGCCATGGGCCTGAAGGAGCAGATCGTGTTCCCCGAGATCAACTACGACAAGGTGGACACGATCCGCGGCATGGACATCCAGTTCGTGACGACCGCGAAGACCGACAAGGAAGCGAAGGCCCTGCTGAAGGCCTTCGAGCTTCCTTTCGCCAACTGATTTTGGAAAACCGCCGGGCACGGCCCGGCAGGTTCCGGAGGGTTTAAGACGGCATGGCCAAGACCTCGTCTGTCGAGAAGAACAAGCGTCGTGAGAAGCTGTCGAAGCTGCACGCCGGGAAGCGCGCTGCCCTGAAGGGCATCGTGATGGACCGGACGCTGCCGGTGGAAGACCGCTTCGAGGCGACGCTGAAGCTCGCGCAGCTCCCCCGCAACGGTGCGAAGAACCGTGTTCGCCTTCGTTGCGAGCTGACCGGTCGTCCCCGCGGCAACTACCGCAAGTTCAAGCTCTGCCGGAACCAGCTGCGGGAGATGGCCAATACCGGCCAGATCCCCGGCCTGGTCAAGGCGAGCTGGTAAGGAGGGCCGCGTATGTCGCTGTCCGATCCGCTGGGTGACCTGCTCACCCGCATCCGCAATGCGCAGCGCGCGCGGCAGAGCCGCTGCGTGGCGCCTGCCTCCAAGCTGCGTGAGAACGTGCTCGAGGTCCTGAAGCGCGAGGGTTACATTCGCGGCTGGTCGACCGAACAGGTCCGCGCCGGCGTGAAGGTGATCAGCATCGAGCTGAAGTATTCCGAGGGCGAGCCCGCCATCAAGGAGATCGCGCGCGTGTCGAAGCCCGGCCGCCGCGTCTATTCCAAGATCGCGGAGCTGCCGAAGTTCTACTCCGGCCTCGGCATCTCGATCCTGTCCACGCCGAAGGGCGTGATGAGCGACAATGAGGCTCGCACCGCCAATGTTGGCGGCGAAGTCCTCTGCCGCGTGTTCTGACGGGAGGGAAGATATGTCTCGCGTCGGAAAGTATCCGGTTCCCGTTCCTGCCGGCGTCCAGGTGGCGCTGCAGGGCCGCACCGTGGTCGCCAAGGGCAAGAATGGCGAGCTCAAGCTCGACCTGACGGACGAGGTCGACGTCACGATCGATGGCGGCACGGTCGCCGTCGCGCCGCGTGGCGAGGACCGTCGGGCCCGCACCATGTGGGGCACGACCCGCAGCCTGATCCAGAGCATGGTGACGGGCGTCTCCACGGGCTTCACGAAGAACATGGAGATCACCGGTACCGGCTATCGCGCTGCGGTGCAGGGCAAGGACCTGGTCCTGGCCCTCGGCTACAGCCACGAGATCAAGTACGCGATCCCGGCCGGCATCAAGATCACCTGCGAGAAGCCGACCTCCATCAAGGTGGAAGGCGCTGACAAGCGCCAGGTCGGTCAGGTTGCGGCGGAGATCCGCGCGTATCGCGGCCCCGAGCCCTACAAGGGCAAGGGCGTCCGGTACACGGACGAGGTGATCCTCCGGAAGGAGGGTAAGAAGAAGTAATGGCCGACAAGAAGCTCGCACTGACGGAGCGCCGCCGGTCCCGGCTGCGCTACCAGCTCAAGCAGAAGTCCGGCGGCCGCCCGCGGCTGTCCGTCTTCCGCTCCGGCAAGCACATCTACGCCCAGGTGATCGACGACAAGCAGGGCCGCACGGTCGCTGCCGCGTCCTCCCTCGAGAAGGCGATGCGCGAGGAGCTGAAGACCGGCGCCGACCGCGACGCGGCGACGGCGGTGGGCAAGCTGGTGGCGGAGCGCGCGCTCGCCGCCGGCGTGACCGAGGTGGTGTTCGACCGTGGGCCCTATATCTACCACGGCCGGGTCAAGGCGCTCGCGGAGGCTGCCCGCGAGGGCGGCCTGTCGTTCTGAGGAGTTCGGGTATGGCACGGGAACCGCGGAGCGGCGGCGAAGGTGGCGGCGAGGGCGGTGATCGCCGTCGCGGCCGGGGTCGGGATCGGAACAACGAGAACCGGCAGGAGCGCCAGGACGGCGACGAGCTGAAGGACAAGCTGGTCACGATCAACCGCGTGGCCAAGGTGGTGAAGGGCGGTCGCCGCTTCAGCTTCGCCGCCCTGGTCGTGGTGGGTGACCAGAAGGGCCGCGTTGGCTGGGGCGCCGGCAAGGCGCGCGAGGTGCCGGAGGCGATCCGCAAGGCGACGGAGCGTGCCAAGCGCGGCATGATCCGCGTGCCGATGCGCGAGGGTCGCACCCTGCATCACGACCAGATCGGCGAGTTCGGCGCGGGTCGCGTGATCCTGCGCGCGGCGCCCGCCGGTACCGGCATCATCGCCGGCGGTCCGATGCGCGCGGTGTTCGAGACGCTGGGCATGGGCGACGTCGTCGCCAAGTGCACGGGCACGACGAACCCGCACAACATGGTCAAGGCGACCTTCGCCGCGCTGGGCAAGTGCACCAGCCCGCGGGCGGTCGCGGCGCGGCGTGGCAAGAAGGTCTCCGACCTGCTGGGCCCGCGCAAGGACGCGGCGGCCGATGGCGCCGCGGCGGAGGGCGCGAATGTCTGAGAGCAAGAAGACCGTGAAGGTGACCCAGACCGGGTCGCCGATCGGTCGCAAGCCTGGCCAGCGTGAGACGCTGATCGGGCTCGGGCTGAACAAGATCCGTCGGTCGAGCGAGCTCGAGGACACCCCCGCCGTGCGTGGGATGATCCGCAAGGTCGCGCACCTGGTGAAGGTGGAGGGCTGATCCGATGAAGCTGAACGAGATCCGCGACAACGAGGGCGCCCGCCCGAAGTTCAAGCGCGTCGGCCGCGGCATCGGCTCCGGCAAGGGCAAGACTTCCGGCCGCGGCGTGAAGGGTCAGAAGGCACGCACCGGCGTGCGGCTGAATGGGTTCGAGGGCGGCCAGCTCCCGATCTATCGCCGCCTGCCGAAGCGGGGCTTCGTGAACCCCTTCCGCAAGGTCTATGCGCCGCTGAACCTGGGTTCGCTGGAGAAGGCGATCGCCGATGGCCGCCTGCCGGCCGAAGGGGTGATCGACGAGGCGATGCTGCAGGCGGCGGGCGTCGTCCGCTCCTCGCCGAAGTATGCCGGCGTTCGCCTGCTCGGCACGGGTGAGATCACCCGCGCCGTGACGATCACCGTCTCCGGTGCCTCCGCTGCCGCCGTCGCGGCGGTCGAGGCCAAGGGTGGCAAGGTGACCGTCCTCGGCGCCGAGGCGGCGGCCGAAGGCTGATTGGATGGCCCGGCGCGCGCCAGGTCGCGTGGCGGGTGATACCGTGTGGCCCTTGCACCCGCGGGGGCGGGGCCGCACATTGATGGGGGTTGCGGAACGGCGTCCCGGGTCGGCCATGTGGCGGACCTTGGTGGCGCCGTTGCCGTGAGGAGGGATCGCGTATGGCGTCCGCCGCCGAACAGCTTGCGGCCAATCTGAACCTGGGCGTGCTCGCCAAGGCGACGGAGCTGAAGAACCGGCTCTGGTTCACGCTGGGTGCGCTGCTGGTCTACCGGATCGGCTCCTATGTGCCGGTGCCCGGCATCGATGCCGCGGTGATGGGGGAACTCCTGCAGCAGATGGGCGGCGGGATCCTCGGCATGTTCGACATGTTCACCGGCGGATCGCTGGGGCGCATGACGATCTTCGCCCTGAACATCATGCCCTACATCTCGGCCTCCATCATCGTGCAGCTGATGACGGCGGCGATTCCCAGCTGGGAGGCGCTGAAGAAGGAAGGCGAGTCGGGGCGGAAGAAGCTCAACCAGTACACTCGCTACCTGACGCTGGTGATCGCGATCTTCCAGGCCTATGGCATCGCGGTCGGCCTCGAGTCGCTGCGTGGCAGCTTCGGCGCGGCCGTGCATGATCCCGGCTGGTTCTTCCGCATCGCCTGCGTCATCACGCTGGTCGGCGGCACCATGTTCCTGATGTGGCTGGGCGAGCAGATCACCGCGCGCGGCGTCGGCAACGGCATCAGCCTCATCATCTTTGCCGGCATCGTGGCAAACCTGCCTTCCGCGCTGGCCAGCACGCTGGAGCTCGGCCGCACCGGCGCGCTCTCCACCTTCTTCATCATCTTCTTCCTGCTGGTCGCGCTGGCGGTCATCGCCTTCGTCGTCTTCGTGGAGCGGGCGCAGCGCCGCATCCCGGTGCAGTATCCGAAGCGCCAGGTCGGCAACCGGATGTTCGGCGGGGAGAATACGCACCTGCCGCTGAAGCTGAACACCGCCGGCGTCATGCCGCCGATCTTCGCCTCCTCCCTCCTGTTGCTGCCCGCCACCTTCGCGGCCTTCCAGACCGACCGGGCGAGCGACTCGTGGCTGACGGACGTCACGAACCTGCTGGCGCATGGGCAGCCGCTCTACATGGCGCTCTACCTGGCGCTGATCGTCTTCTTCGCCTTCTTCTACACGGCCGTGGTCTTCAACCCGCAGGAGACGGCGGACAACCTCCGCAAGTATGGCGGCTTCGTCCCGGGCATCCGGCCGGGCCAGCCGACGGCGCAATATTTCGACCGGGTGCTGACGCGGCTGACGGCGGTGGGCGCCATCTACCTCTCGATCGTCTGCCTGCTGCCGGAACTGCTGATCGCGAATTACGGCGTTCCCTTCTACTTCGGCGGCACCTCCCTGCTGATCATCGTCTCGGTCACCATGGACACGGTGGCGCAGGTGCAGTCGCATCTCTTCGCCCACCAGTATGAGGGGCTCATCAAGAAGGCCCGGCTTGGCGGCCGCGGCACGCAACCGGGGGGACGTGGACGATGAGGCTGATCCTGCTGGGGCCGCCAGGCGCCGGGAAGGGGACCCAGGCCAAGCGGCTGGAGGAGCGGTTCGGCATCTCCCAGATCTCGACCGGCGACATGCTGCGGGCCGAGGTCAAGGGCGGCACGCCGATCGGGCTTGAGGCCAAGGCGATCATGGAGCGGGGCGACCTGGTTCCGGACGCCATCATCACCGCCATGCTCGCGGCCCGCGTCTCCCGCCCCGATGCCGCGAAGGGCTTCATCCTGGACGGCTTCCCCCGCACCGTGCCGCAGGCCGAGTCGCTGGATCGCATGCTGGCCGAGAAGGCCATGCCGCTCGACCAGGTGATCGAGCTGAAGGTCGATGACGCGGCGCTGGTCGACCGGATCGCCGGCCGCTTCACCTGCGCGAAGTGCGGGGAGGGCTACCACGACCGGTTCAAGCAGCCGTCCCAGCCTGGCGTCTGCGACGCCTGCGGGGGCACGGAATTCACCCGCCGGGCCGACGACAAGGCGGAGACGGTGGCCGCGCGGCTCGATGCCTATCACCGTCAGACGGCGCCGCTGCTGCCGCACTACGCGGCGCAGGGGAAGCTCCGCCAGGTCGATGGCATGGCGGAGATGGATGAGGTGACGCGGCAGATCGCCGCGGTGCTGGAAAAGGCGGGTTGAGCACGACCGCTTGACTCCCCCGGCGGCGCCGGTGTAACCCCCCGCGCCTGCGGTCCGGGGTTCACCCCGGCCGCTCTTTGCCGTTGCAAACTTGGACCAAGACGGTCGCGCCGGTCCCGGCCAGCGCGCTCCACCGCCCCGGCGGTCCGGTTTGAAGAGTTCGGGCCCGCCGGCCCGGTGTGATCGTCCCCCATCGCAGGATGGGGATTTGGGTTCCAACGGGCCGCGTGCCCGATGTTTTGAGAAGCGGGCTCCGGCCCGATGAGGAGAGAGGCACCGTGGCGCGCATCGCCGGCGTGAACATCCCAACCAACAAGCGGGTGCTCATCTCGCTCCGCTATATCTTTGGCATCGGCCCGTCCAACGCCAAGGTCATCTGCGACCAGCTCGGCATCCCCGAGGACCGCCGGGTGAACCAGCTGACGGATGACGAGATCCTCAAGATCCGCGAGCTGATCGACCGTGAATACCGCGTCGAGGGTGACCTCCGGCGTGAAGAGGCGATGAACAAGAAGCGCCTGATGGACATGGCCTGCTACCGCGGCCTGCGCCATCGCAAGGGGCTTCCCGTCCGCGGCCAGCGCACGCACACCAATGCGCGCACCCGCAAGGGCAAGGCGGTCGCGATCGCCGGCAAGAAGAAGGTGACGAAGTAAGATGGCCCGCGAACCCCGCGCCGGCGCCGGCAATCGGCCGCGCAAGAAGGAACGGAAGAACATCTCTTCCGGCGTCGCCCATGTGCTGGCGTCCTTCAACAACACCGTCGTGACCATCACCGACGCGCAGGGCAATGCCATCGCCTGGTCGTCCTCCGGCAGCCAGGGCTTCAAGGGCAGCCGCAAGAGCACGCCCTATGCCGCCCAGGTCGCCGCCGAGGACGCCGGCAAGAAGGCCCGCGAGCACGGCATGGAGACGCTGGAGATCCAGGTCTCCGGCCCGGGCTCGGGTCGTGAATCCGCGCTGCGCGCGCTGCAGGCCGTGGGCTTCTACGTCACCGCGATCCGGGACGTGACGCCCATCCCGCACAATGGCTGCCGCCCCCGGAAGCGCCGCCGCGTCTGAGGACGCAGCTGCCGCGGCGCGCCTGATCGCAGGCGCGCCCCTTCGGGCCGGGCAAGGGAAAAGACCGTGATCGAGAAGAACTGGCGTTCGCTGATCGAGACCAAGAAGGACGTCGAGCTCGGGTCCGATCCGACCCGCGTGGCGACGATCGTGGCGGAGCCGCTGGAGCGCGGCTTCGGCATGACGCTTGGCAACGCGCTGCGCCGCATCCTGCTGTCGTCCCTCCAGGGCGCGGCCGTGACGGCCATCCGCATCGATGGCGCGCTGCATGAATTCAGCAGCCTCCAGGGTGTGCGGGAGGACGTGACGGACATCGTCCTGAACGTGAAGCAGCTGGCCGTGCGCATGCAGGGCGATGGCCCGAAGCGCCTGCAGCTGACCGCGACCGGTCCCGGCGAGGTGACCGCCGGCCAGATCCAGACGACCGGTGACATCGAGATCTCGAACCCCGAGCTGGTGATCTGCTCGCTCGACGATGGCGCGCGCCTGTCCATGGAACTCACCGTGGACACCGGCAAGGGCTACGTCCCGGCCAGCGAGAACCGGCCCGAGGACGCCCCGATCGGCCTGATCCCGATCGATGCCATCTACTCGCCGGTCCGCCGCGTGGCCTATCAGGTCCAGCCGACCCGCGTCGGCCAGAAGACCGACTATGACAAGCTGGTCCTGACGGTCGAGACCGACGGCACCGTCTCCCCCGAGGACGCGGTCGGCATCGCCGCCCGCATCCTGCAGGAGCAGCTGCAGCTCTTCATCAACTTCGAGGAGCCGCGCCAGCGCGTGGTGGAGGAGATCCGCGACGATCTCCCCTTCAACCGCAACCTGCTGCGCAAGGTGGACGAGCTGGAGCTGTCGGTCCGTTCGGCGAACTGCCTGAAGAACGACAACATCGTCTATATCGGCGACCTGGTGCAGAAGACGGAGCAGGAAATGCTCCGCACTCCGAATTTCGGCCGCAAGTCGTTGAACGAGATCAAGGAGGTCCTCGCCTCCATGGGTCTCGGCCTGGGGCTCACCGTCCCGGGCTGGCCGCCCGAGAACATCGAGGACCTCGCGAAGAAGCTCGAGGAGCCCTTCTGAGGGCGCCCCGGGAAGTAAGGAAACAGGACCATGCGTCACGGCGTTGCCGGCCGTAAGCTCGGCGTCACCTCCAGCCACCGCGTTGCCATGCTCCGCAGCATGGCGACCGCGCTGCTGAAGCACGAACAGATCAGCACCACGCTGCCGAAGGCGAAGGAGCTTCGCCCCTATGTCGAGCGCATCATCACGCTCGGCAAGCGCGGCGACCTCCATGCCCGCCGCCAGGCCTATGCCCAGGTGCGGGACCCGAAGGTGGTGGACAAGCTCTTCACCACCATCGCGGAGCGCTACAAGACCCGCGCCGGTGGCTACACCCGCGTCCTGAAGGCCGGCATGCGCTACGGCGACGCGGCCGACATGGCGATCATCGAGCTGATCGACCGCGACCCCTCCGCCAAGGGCCTCGACAGCGGCCCGGTGCCGGAGCAGGTGGAGAGCGAGGCCGACGCGGCGTAAGCCGCTTCGGCATTGACGGGATACGGGAAGGGCGCCGCGAGGCGCCCTTTTTCGTGGCCGGTCGTCAGCGGCTGCAGAGCAGGAGCGCGCCTACAGCGTCGGGCGCGGGAGGCCGCGGCGGTCCGCCTCCCGGAGGACGAACTCGCCAGCATCCTGCAGGTAGCTTGGGCAGAGGTGACGGGCCACCGCGAGGCCGACCCGCGACGCCGCCTCGCCGGCGCTGGTGATGGCGGAAAGCAGGGTTGGCGCGTAGCGCGCGACATTGGCACGCAGCCAGACCTCGGCCTGGCCATCCGCCTCCGCTTCGTCCTTTGCCACCACCCAGCCGAAATGGCTGGTCTCCGCCGCCAGCTGGTCCGCGGCGCGGCGGGTGATCTGCTGCATCAGGTCGAGCGTCGTGGAAAGGGTGGCGCGGGCGCCGGCGCGCACGCCGCGCTCCAGGCAGCTATCGGGCTCGAGCCCCGCAGCGACGACCAGGCGGGCCTGGACGACGCGGTAATGGATGGTGACGGCGCCGATGCGCCAGCAGCCCGGCGTGGCGGTATCGGCGGGTTCGCGCGCCACGGTGACAAGGAGGCTTGGATTGACCGTGACCGGCGTGGACCAGAGCGCCACATCGATCACCCGCTGGATGGTGGCCGGGAACTCGATCGGTTCCCTCTCTTCCGAGGGCGTGGCGCGGTCGGCGGTGACGGTCAGGCTTGGCGGGGGTGCTGCGCCCAGGGGGCAGGCGGCCTGTGCGAGCCCCGGCAGGGCGGCAGCGATAACCGAGGCCCACAGGATACGCCGCATCGTCACGTCTCCGCCGAGGCACAGAGCTTAGGGGCCGCCACGCCGGTTACACCAGCCACCCGCGATACCGCACCACCTGCCCCATCCCGAGCGGCAACCCTACCGCCACATCGAAGCGGAAGCGCCCGGCCGCGTCCTCGCTCTCGACCGCATCGCCCAGCGGGGCGAGCGCCAGCGGCAGGGGGATGCCGAATACCCGCCACCCCCTGACCACGACGCGCAGGCCGGTGTCGTCGGCCGGCACGGCGACGCGGAAGGCGAAGGGGCCGAAGCGCTCCTCCAGCCCCGCGGCGCCGATTGCCATGCGGCTGCGGAAGCGTCGCCCGCCGAAATCGCGGATCCACACCTCGCCATCGGCATCCTGCTCGATGGTCACGCGAACCGGTACGGCCGCGGCGGGGGCGGGGAAGCCGACCAGCCAGCCGACCACGCGCGCCACGAAGCCCTCGGGCCCGCCGACCTCAGCCTCGCCCGTGAAGGTGCCGCCCTGATGCAGGCGCTGCACCGCGGCCGGCAGGCGCGCGAAGCCGTCCTCGCCCAGCAGGCGGACGAACAGCCCGCTCACTCTTCCCGAGCGACGTGGCGGCGCAAGTCAGGCCCGGGGATCATGCAGGTCTCGGTCTTGCCGAACAGCCGGTAGCGGTTGCGCGCCACCCGGTCATAGACCCAGTCCCGCAGCCCCTTCGGCACGTGCCGCAGATGGCGCGCCCAGCCGTAGCGCGGCAGGCGCGCCAGCACCTGGATGGCGGCGTCCGACTTCATGTAGGCGATGCCGTCGATGACGACGGCATTGCTCTCCGGAAACTTGGCGTCGATGCCAAGCAGCCCCGCCATCCGCTCCCCCAGCCGGTCCTGCACCGCCGTGAACCTGAAGCGCGCCTCCGGGTCGCGGGCGGCCACGAAGCGGAAGGCGGCGGAGCAGATCACGCAGACCCCGTCATAGAGCACCGTCCCGTCCGGGATGCCCTGCACCGGCCTCGGCGCCCAGCGATCCGCCATTCACGCCCCCCTGCGCGCGTCGCGCATCTCCATCCGCGTCAGCCAGAACCCCGCGCCGATGATGACCGCGGCCCCCACAAGCATGAGCGGCTCCGGCACCTCGTTGAAGAAGATCCAGCCGAACAGGATCCCCCAGAGGATCATGGCATATTGCCAGGGCACGACGACCGGCGCCGGCGCCAGCGCCAGGGACCGCGTCACCGCCAGATGCGCCGCGACGCCGACGACGCCGAGCGACATCAGCAGCGCCACATCCACCCAGGCCACCGGCACCCAGGTGAAGGGCGCCATCACCAGGCCAAAGACCAGCGCACCGATCATCTGGTAGGTCGCCAGCACGCGGGCGGAGGTCCCGCGCAGCGCGCGGGTCGACATCAGGTAGCCGGAATAGACGACCACCCCGAAGACCGCGATCGCCATCGGCTTCCACCCGCTGTCGAGCCCCGCACCCAGCGTCAGCATCACGCCGACGAAGCCCAGCACCACCGCCCCGAAGCGCCAGCGATCCAGATGCTCGCCGAGGAAGATCGCGGAGGCCACGGCCACGAAGATCGGCGTTGCCATCCAGAAGGCCATGGTATCCGCCAGCGGCATCATGGAGACGGCCCAGTAGAAGCAGGCCACCTCCACCGTGCCGAAGGTGACGCGCATCACCTGCAGCCCCGGCTGCTTCGGCCGCAGCAGCGGCGCGGCGCCATCGCGCACCAGCAGGGGCGCGAGGATGGCCAGCGCGGCGATCGAGCGCAGCACCAGCACCTGGCTGACGGAGTAGGTCGCCATCAGCCATTTGCCGAGCACGTCGTTCAGCGAGAAGCCGAGCACGGCGGCCGACATCAGCAGGATGCCGGCCATGTTGTCGCGTGCGGCCATCAGCGCTCGATGACCCGAGGCGGAATCGCCGAAGGGTCTGAATCGTGCGCTCCAGCCACGGATGGACCGGGATGCGAAAGCATCGCGGTCTATTCCGCGCGGATATTGGCCTCGCGCACCAGGGTCGCCATCGCCTCGCGCCCCTCGCGGACGAAGCGCGTGAAGTCCTCGGGGCTGGTTGCCATCGGCACGCAGCCGATCTGCACCAGGCGCTGCCGGATGGTGGGCTCCGCCACCGCCTCGGTCAGCGCCGCGGAAAGCTGGCGCACCACCGCGGGCGGCGTCGTGGCGGGACCGAAGAAGCCCGCCCATTCATTGCTGTCGAAACCCTCATAGCCGCTCTCATGGATGGTCGGCACATCCGGCCGGCTTTCCACCCGCGTCAGCGTGCCGACAGCGAGGAAGCGCGCGCGGCCTGCATCCACCACCGGCCCGGCCGAGACCAGCGTCGTGAACACCGCGTCGATCGCGCCGCTCGCCAGATCCTGCGCCGCGGCCGATCCGCCGCGATAGGGGACGTGCACCACCTCGATCCCCGCCCGCCGCGCAAACGCCACCAGGCCGAGATGCCCCGCCGTGGCGTTGCCCTGCGTGCCGACCGTGACCGCCCCCGGCCGCGCCTTCGCCGCCGCCACGAACTCCGCCAGGGTGCGCGCCGGGAAGTCGTTCTTCACCGCGACGGCGGAGGGGAAGGCCACCACCAGGGAGATCGGCGTGAAGGCCGTGGCGTAGTCGAAGGGCAGCCCCCGCAGCAAAGACGGGTTCACGATGTGGCTCGACGCATCCCAGAGGAAGGTGTGGCCATCATTGCTCCGCGCGACCTCACCCCCGCCGAGGCTGCCGCTCGCGCCCGTCCGGTTCTCCACCACGAAGCCCTGGCCGAGCCGCTCCCCCATGCGCGGCGTGATGACGCGCGCCGCGCTGTCCGCCGCGCCGCCGGCGGCGAAGGGGACGATCAGCCGGATGGACCGGCTGGGCCAGGCGGTCTGCGCCCAAGCGGGATTGAGCATGGCAGGGGAGGCGAGGGCGAAGCTGCCGCTGGCAGCCAGCAGGGCACGGCGGGAAAGGCGCATGATGGCGTTCTCCGGGCTTTCGTTGCGCGGGAGATCGGCCCGCGCGCGGCCGCGGTCAACCCACCTCGATCCGCGTCTCCCGCACCAGCCGCGCCATCGCCTCCCGCTGCTGCGCAACGTAGCGCGCGAAATCGGCGGGCGAGGAGCCGACCGGAAACGCCCCCAGCGCCTCCAGCCGCTGCTTCACGCCGGCATCCGCCAACGCATGGAGCGCCGCCGCGTGCAGCCGCTCCGTCACCGCGCCCGGCAGCCCGGCCGGCGCGTAGAGCCCGTTCCACTCGTTCAGCTCATACCCGGGGAAACCCTGCTCGGCGACGGTCGGCACATCGGGCAAGGAGGAGATCCGCTGCGCCGTGCTGACGGCGATCGCGCGGATGCGCCCCTCCCGCGCCAGCTGGACGGAGGACGACACGGTGCCGAAGACGAAGGCGATGGCGCCGCCCATGAGGTCCGCCAGCGCCGGCGTGCCGCCGCGATAGGGCACGTGCTGGATATCCAGCTCCGCCCGCGCGGCAAACAGCGCCGCCGCCAGATGCGCCGCCGTCGCATTGCCGGAGGAGCCGTAGGAAAGCTGCCCCGGCCGCGCCTTCACATAGGCAACGAATTCCTGGAGGTTCCGCACCGGCAGTGAGGCGTTCACCACCAGCAACTGCGGCAGCACCACCACCTGGCTGATCGGTGTGAAGGCCGTGGCGTAATCGAAGGTCAGCCCCCGCAGCAGCGCCGGGTTCACGGTGTGCGCCATGGCGTCGATCATGATGGTGTGGCCATCCGGCGCGCTCCGCGCCACCTCCGCCGCGCCGATCGATCCACCCGCGCCGGCCCGGTTCTCCACCACGATGGTCTGGCCCAGGAACTGCCCCATCGGCGCCCCGAGCAGGCGGGAGGTCGTATCGACACCACCCCCCGGCGGATAGGGCGCGATCATCCGGATGCTGCGCGTCGGCGTCCATTGCGCGCGGGCCGTGCGCGCGACCAGCGGCGCGGCAAGCAATCCCAGCGCCGCACGGCGCCCCAGTTGAACCGACATGGCATCCTCCAGCGATTTGGCGCGGAGAATACCGTTCCTCACGCCGCCTGGTCGAGCGTCGGCGCGGAGTCCTTCACCGTCACCCGCCGCATATCTCGGGGGTGGCGCGTATCCGCGAAGGGGCGGGCGCGGTGCATGGTGCAGCGATTGTCCCACATCACCAGGTCATGGCGCTGCCAGCGATGGCGATAGACGAATTCGCGCTGCGTCGCGTGCTCCGCCAGGTCCCGCACCAGGCACATCGCCTCCGGCACCGGCCATCCGTGCAGCCGCCCGATATGGGCGGAGAGGAAGAGCGAGAGGCGGCCCGACCCCGGATGCCGCCGCACCAGCCGCTGCGGCACGGGGGCGAATTTTCGGCGCTCCTCCTCCGTGAAGGCCTCGAAGCCGAGGGTGGCGCGGGAGAAGATCAGGCTGTGGTCCGCCACCAGGTCCCGCAACTCCGCCTGCTGCGCGGCCGGCAGCGCATCCCAGGCCGCGCGCATATCGGCGAATTCCGTGTCGCCGCCCTCCGGTGGGATCACGCGGGCATGCAGCGCCGAATACTTCGCCGGCGTCGGCTTGAAGCTGCTGTCGCTGTGCCACAGCCGGTTGCCGAGGTTGAACATGCGCCGCCGGTCATCCGCCGCCAGCAGCCGGCCCTGTTCGTCCAGGTTGGAGATGTCGTTCATCCGCGCATGCTTCAGGCGCTGCTTGTGCAGGTCGATGGTGCCGGTGTTCTCCTCCATCTCGCCGAAATGCTCGATGAAGCGGATCTGCTGGTCGTCATCGATGTCCTGGCCCCGGAAGACCAGCACCGCATGCTCGTCCATCGCCGCCTCGATCGCCCGCGCGTCCTCAGGCGAGAGCGGCTGTCGCAGATCGATTCCCTCGACCTCCGCGACGAAGAGGGGGTGCAAGCGCGTCACGCGCAGCGCCGACAGGGTCGCGCCCATGGCCTGGTCTCCTCCGCCCGGGGTCGTGATGCCCCGTGGTCCTGGTGGGGATGATCCGCCGGGCGGCCGCGCGCGTCCAGCCACGCCCGCTTGTGCGCTGCCTCGTCGCGGCATTGCTGCTACAGTACCGGAACGGCCGCGCGGCCGGCGACCCGGCATGGAGCTCGATCGGTGCCACAAGGCGACCTGCCCTTTCCGCCGACCTCGGACCGGGCCTCCTTCAAGCTCGGCACCGTCTACGCGGTCGATGGGAAGGACGACTGGATCTATTTCGGCCAGGTCAGCGCCGGGAAGAAATTTGCCTTCTTCCGGTTTCGCGCCACGACCGTCTCGGCGGCCGCCGACGCGCTGGCGTCCCCGGTCATGAGCCGTCTCGGCGTCTGGCTTGCGACCGTGGGGACGGCGTTGCGCGCCGGTGCCTGGCGCAAACTCGCCGTCATGCCGCTTGTCCCAGGCTTGGACGTTCCTCGGCCTTTTGTGCAATGGCCCCATTTCACGAGCACGGCCACGGTCTGGCTCAACCAAGATGCTCGGGGTGGGCCGACCTACGACACGCAGATCGACGATCCTGCCATCCAGGAGATGGAAATCGCCGCCGCCTGGGACGCGTCCGCCCACGTGCCGAAGCGCCTCCGCCTCGACTACGGGGATGTCGTTCCCGACTCCTGGTATGTGGGCGGGCCCGTTTGGCGCCAGCGCCGTGCCGCCTTGGCCATGGCACGGCGATCCCCCGACAATAAGTGGCTTCAGCAGCGCGCGGCGGAGGCCCTTCTGCCGCCGGAGCACTGAACGCCAGCCGCGCGTCCAGCCACGCAGCCGTGTCGCCCGCCCGGTGGCCGGCGCATCCCCGCGGCGCTAGGCTCGCGCGATGGCCGCCCGCTCCCCTGATCTCTTCGGCACGCCCGATACCGACACCCCTCGCGCCGAGGCGCCGCCCGGCCCGCGCCCGCTGGCCGACCGTCTCCGCCCTAAGGCACTCGATGAGGTGGTGGGCCAGGATCACCTCGTCGGCCCCGACGGCACGCTGACGGGCATGCTCGCCCGCGGCTCGCTCTCCTCCATCATCCTCTGGGGCCCGCCCGGCGTCGGCAAGACGACCATCGCGCGCCTGCTGGCGGAGCGCGCCGGCCTCAGCTTCGTCGCGCTCTCCGCCGTCTTCTCCGGTGTCGCCGACCTCAAGCGCGCCTTCGACGAGGCCCGCGCCCGCCGCTCCAACGGCCGCGGCACCTTGCTGTTTGTGGACGAGATCCACCGCTTCAACCGCGCCCAGCAGGACGGCTTCCTGCCGGTTGTCGAGGACGGGACCGTGACCCTCGTGGGTGCCACGACGGAAAACCCCTCCTTCGCCCTCAACGGCGCGCTGCTCTCGCGCTGCCAGGTCCTCGTCCTCAAGCGCCTCGACGAGGCCGCGCTGCTGCTGCTGATGGAGCGCGCGGAGGCCGAGGAGGATCGGCCGCTCCCGCTCACGCCCGAGGCGCGCGCGTCCCTCGCTGCCATGGCCGATGGCGATGGCCGCTACCTCCTCAACATGGTGGAACAGCTGCTGGCCCTGCCGCCCGGCGGCGATCCCCTCGACCCCTCCGCGCTCGCCAGCCTGCTCGCGAAGCGCGCCGCGCTCTACGACAAGGATCGTGAGGAGCACTACAACCTCATCTCCGCGCTCCATAAGTCGATGCGCGGCAGCGACCCCGACGCCGCCCTCTACTGGTTCGCCCGCATGCTCACGGGCGGCGAGGATCCCCGCTACATCGCCCGCCGCCTGCTGCGCTTCGCCAGCGAGGATGTCGGCATGGCCGATCCCCGCGCCATCCAGATCGCGATGGCGGGGTGGGAAGCCTATGAACGCCTCGGCAGCCCGGAAGGCGAATTGTCCCTCGCCCAGGTCGTCGTCCACCTCGCCACCGCGCCCAAGTCGAACGCGCTCTACACCGGCTTCAAGGCGGCGATGGTGGCAGCGAAGCAGACGGGAAGCCTGATGCCGCCGGCCAACATCCTCAACGCGCCGACGAAGCTGATGAAGGAACTCGGCTACGGCGATGGCTACGAATACGACCATGATGCGGAGGATGGCTTCTCCGGCGCCGATTACTGGCCGCAGGGCATGAAGCCAGCCCGCTTCTACAACCCGACGGAGCGCGGCGCGGAAGCCGCCGTCGCCGCCCGCATGGCGGAATGGCAGCGGCTCCGCGCCCGCAAGCGTCGATGACGCTGCTCAACGTCTTGCTCGTCGCCGCCGGCGGCGCCATCGGCTCCGTGCTCCGCTACTGGCTCTCCACGCTCGCCATCACCCATCTCGGCACGGCCTTCCCCTGGGGCACGCTCGGCGTGAACATCGCCGGCAGCGCCGCCATCGGCATCGCCGCCGGCCTGGGGTTGCAGGGGGAGGCGCGGCTGCTGCTCGTCACCGGGCTCCTCGGCGGCTTCACCACCTTCTCCGCCTTCAGCCTGGAGTCCGGCGCGCTGTTCGAACGCGCCTGGTGGCTCGCGGCCCTCTACGTCCTCGCCTCCGTTGGCCTCGGGCTCGCTGCATTTGCGGTCTGTTACGGCCTCCTCAAGAAATAGCGAATCAACCGCAAGTCGAACGCGCCACCCCGGCGCTTTGAACCGCCACTGCAGCACAAGCGGCATTGTCCTGCACACGCGTCGGTGAGTAGAACCCTTCCACCCCTGGGGGTCCCAATTTGCCTGAAGGGACCAGAATGATGGCCGACTTCTCCACCGTCTTCTTCGACGATTTCAATGGCGGTTCGATTGACCGTGGCAACTGGCGCACGCTCTATTCCGGCGAATACGGCACGGGCGCTTTCTCCTGGACGCCGAGCCAGGTGAGCGTGCATGACGGCATCCTCGACGTCGCCATCACCCGCCAGGGCGGCGGCTGGGTGGCCGGGGGGCTGTCCACCATTCCCGATGGCCAGACCTACGGCTCCTACGAATTCCGCGCGCGGATCGAGGAAGGGCAGGGCACGGCCGGCGTCATCCTGCTGTGGCCCAGCAACAACACCTGGAGCGATGAGGTCGACATCGTCGAGACCCATCGCGGCAACCGTGATGGCTTCGCCTTCACCAATCACGGCACGCCGTGGGAGACGCAGTACATCGACACCTATGTCGCGGATTGGCACACCTACCGCCTCGACTGGACGCCGGGCGAGCTCACGCTCTACGTCGATGGCCAGCAGGTCGGCCGCATGACGAATGACGTGCCGGACCAGCCCATGTCCTTCGGCATCCAGGGCCATGTCCTGGCCGATCATGAATGGTGGTATGGCGGCGGCCCCGATGGCTCCACGCCCAACCAGGTCAACATCGAGGTCGATTGGGTCCGCGTCTCCGCCTACACGCCCGGCCAGGGTGATGGTGGCGGCACGCCGGCGCCGGCCCCGATCGTGGCGCCGGTGGTTGAGGCCGTCGTGGACACCGTCGTCGATCCGGTCGTGGAGGTCGTGGACGCCCTGCTGCCCGACTTCGTCGCCAGCCCCGCCCAGCCGATCGTCGCCGATCTCGATGATCCCTGGGGCCCCTTCCGGGTCAACGGCCAGGTCGACTGGAACGCCGCCGCCGCGCATGTGACGGCGAACTGGGAAGCCACTGGCCAGTGGTTCATCTGAACCGCCGCCAGCCCACCGCCCGCCTACCCGAAAGCCCTCTTCCCCCGACGGGGGGAGAGGGTTGGGTGAGGGGGGCTTCGGCGCAGCAGGACGCGGGCACGGGCCCCGCCCTGGCGCGGGCGGCCGCCACGCTGCGGCCCGCCATGCTGCCGCCCGGCCTCGACCAAGTCGCGGGCGCGGACCTGCATGTCGGCCGCCGCATCCGGGAGGCCCGCGTCCAGCGCGGCCTCTCGCTCGCCGAACTCGCGGCCGGGCTTGGTGTTTCCACCGCCCAGGCGCGGAAATACGAGGCCGGGCGCAACGCCATCCCCGCCACGCGGCTGCCCGCGCTGGCCGCCTGCCTCGGCGTGGACCTCGGCTGGTTCTTCGAGGGGCTGCACACCGAACAGCGCGTCGGCCCCTATCGGCCGCTGCTGCCGACCCGGCCGCGCATGCTGCTGGACCTCGTCCGCGCCTCCGATGCGCTGCCCGATGCCGGGCTCGCCGCGCTCTGCGCCGCCGCCCGGGCCTTCGCGGGGGATGCGCAGGGCTGATCGGCGGGTGCCAAGCCGGGGCTTCGTGCTACACCCCGGCCACCATGACCGTGCAGCTCCGCAAAGTTTCCGCCGACGAGAACGACACTCGCCTCGATCGCTGGCTCAAGCGCCACGTGCCGGCGCTGACCCAGGGGGCGCTGCAGAAGATGCTGCGCACCGGGCAGATCCGGGTGGAGGGCAAGCGGGCGGAGGCCAATACCCGCCTCCTCGCCGGCCAGGAAGTCCGCATCCCCCCCATCACGGAGAACCCGCTGGCGAAACTGCCGCGCGCGCCGAAGCCGGTGGATGAGCGGGACGCCAAGGCGCTGGAGCGCATGGTCATCTACAAGGACCATGAGGTCCTGGTGCTGGACAAGCCGCATGGCCTGCCCGTGCAGGGCGGCCCGAACATCACGAAGCACCTGGATGGCATGCTCGATGCCCTGAAGTTCGAGGCCGAGGATCGCCCCCGCCTGGTGCACCGGCTGGACCGTGATACCTCCGGCGTGCTGGTCCTGGCCCGCACCGTAGGCGCGGCCGCCAAGCTGGCCGCCGCCTTCCGCGGCCGGGACGTGGAGAAGACCTACTGGGCCATCGTCATCGGCGAACCCACGCCGCCGGCGGGGCGCATCGAGATGGCGCTGGCCCGCACCGGCGGCCCGCGCGGCGAACGCACCGTCCCGGCCGAGCCCGGGGACCGCGACGCCGCCCGCGCCAGCACCGATTTCCGCATCCTGGATGCGGTGCGCCGCCGCGCCGCCTGGCTGGAGATGAAGCCCCTGACCGGCCGCACCCACCAGCTCCGCGTCCACGCCGCGGAGGCGCTGGGCTGCCCGATCCTGGGCGACGGCAAGTATGGCGGCCAGGCCGCGCATCTGGAGGGGCTGCCCAACCAGCTCCACCTCCACGCCCGCGCGCTGCGGCTGCCGCACCCCGCCGGTGGGATGCTGGAGGTGGCGGCGCCCCTGCCGCCCCATATGAAGGAAAGCTTCGCCTTCCTGGGGTTCGAGGTGCCGCGCACGCCCAAGCCGCGGCGCGGCGCCTGAATAGTCCTCGCCGCACCGCCTGAACCATCACGGTCCAGGGCGTTGAAGCTGCCGAACCGGGAGTTTTCGCCAGTGTCCGACACCACAGCCCCGCAGCCCCGCCGCACGCGCCGCTGGCCCTGGGTGGTGCTGGGCGTCGTCGTCGCCATCCCCGTGGCGGCGGCCGGCGCCGCCTATGTCTTCCTGGATCCCGAGAAGCTGCGCCCCCGCCTGGTCGCCGCCGTGGAACAGGCGACGGGACGGCGCTTCGAACTCGGCGAGATGCGCCTTGCCCTGTCGCTGGTCCCGACGGTCGAACTGCGCGACATCAGCCTCGCCAATCCCGAGGGCTTCAGCCGCCCCGCCATGCTGACGGCCAGGCGCGTGGAGGTGCAGGCCGCCCTGCTGCCCCTGCTGTCCCGCAGGGTCGAGGTGGCGCGAGTCGTGGTGGAAGAACCCGACCTGCTGCTGGAGACGCGCCAGGATGGGACCAGCAACTGGGTCTTCGCCCGCCCCGCCGCGCCCGGCACCCCGGCCGCGCCTGCCGCACCCGAATCGCCAACCGCCCCTGGCCAGCCCCTGCAACTCGCTGTCGATTCCCTCCGGCTGGAACGCGGCACCCTGGCCTGGCGGGACGCGCACCCGGGTGGCCGCACCGAAACCCTCGGCCTGACGCGGATCGAGGCCGCGGCCCCCGCCGCCGGGCCCTCGCGGGCGGAGGGCGATGTCGCGCTGCGCGGCCAGGCGGTCTCGATCGCCTTCCAGGGCGGCCGGCTCTCCGCCTTCGGCGCGGCCGAGCCCTGGCCCGTCGATCTTCGCCTCGCCAGCCTGGGGGCGGAGGTGGCGCTGCGCGGCACCCTCGCCGCTGGCCAGGCCTGGACGGCGGAGGTCACGGGCCGCGCCGCGGACCTCACGCGCCTCGCGCCCCTGATGCCGGACGTGCCGCTGCCGCCGCTGCGCGACGTGGCGCTGGCCGGCGCCGCCACCGGCACGGGCGGGGCGCTCGCTACCCTGTCCGGGCTCAATCTCCGCATCGGCGAGTCCGACCTCTCGACGCTGCGGCCCGGGCTGCGCCTCGCCAGCGCGACGCTCACCGCCGAACGGCCCGATGCGCCGCTGGCCCTGCAGGCGGAAGCGCGCCTGGCCGACCAGCCCCTGCGCCTGTCCGGTCGCCTCGGCACCCCCGCGCAACTCGCCGGCCAGGCGCCGGGCCCGCTGCCCGTCGATGTCAGGCTGGAGACGAATGGTGCCGCCGCGACGCTCGCCGGCCGCATCGCCGATCCGCGAGCGCTGTCCGGCGTGGACCTCGCCATCACGGCGGAGGCCGCGGACCTCGCCGCGCTGTCGCCGCTCGCCGGCACCGCCCTGCCGCCGATCCGGGAGGTCAGGCTCTCGACCCGCCTGGCGGAGCGCACCCCCGGCTTCGCCGGCGGCGCGCATCTGCGGGACCTCCGTCTTGCCTCCTCCGCCGGGGAGGCCGCGGGCGAGGTGACGCTGGTGGTGGGCGAGCGCCCCGGCATCACCGGCCGCCTGGCCTCGCCGCGCCTTGACCTCGATGCGCTCCGCGCCGCCACCGCCGCCGCGCCGGCCCCGGCGGGCGCCCCTGCCGCCCCCGCGGCGCCGGCGCCGACGTCGGATGGCCGCGTGATCCCCGATATCGCCCTGCCGATGGCGGCGCTGCGGGTCATGGATGCCGACCTCCGGCTGGAGATCGCCGCCCTGACGCTGAACGGCCAGGCCTGGCGGCAGGTGGTGGTGCCCGTGAAGATCGATGCCGGGCGCGGCGGCTTCTCGCCGCTCACCGCGCAGACCCCGGCCGGCCCGCTCGCCCTCGACCTCACCGCCGATGCGCGGGCGGAGGTGCCGACGCTGCGGATCCTCGCCCGCTCCCCGGGCCTCGACCTCACGGCGCTGCAGGCCATGGCGGGGCAGCCCAACCGCCTCTCGGGCCGGGCGGAGCTGGATGCGGATCTGCGTGGCCAGGGCAACCGGCTGCGCCAGGTCGCCGCCACGCTCTCCGGCCATCTGGGCCTGGCCATGCTGGGCGGCCATGCGGAGCCCGCATTGGTGCAGCCGGTCCAGGCGGCGCTGCGCGAGCGCGTGCCCGTGCTGCCACCGCTGCCGAACCGCCTGCCGATCGAATGCATCGCCATCCGCGCCGATGCCGAGGGCGGCACCGCGCGCCTTTCCACCCTGCTGCTGGACAGCCCCGCCGCGAAGGTGGCCGGCACGGGCAGCATCAATCTCGGCGACGAATCGCTCAGTCTCCGCATGCTGCACGATGTCCGCGCCGCGGGGGCGGAGGTGCGGGTCTCCGCCGATCTCGGCGGCACGCTGGCCAGCCCCGCCTATCGCGGGGTCCGGGCGGAGAACCTGGCCGCCGTGCTCGGCAACCTGGCCGGCCAGGTGGGCGGCGACCTCGGCGCCGTGCTGGGCGCGCTGGCGCCGCGCGGCAACAACGCCGCCCGCCCCGCGCCGCTGCCGGATTGCGGCCCGGCGCTGACCGCCGCGCGCGGCGGGCGGGAGGGGCAGGTCCCCGCCGCCCGGCCGGCGCCCGCGGCCGCCGAAGCCGCGCCCGCGCCCCAGCCCCAGGCCCAGCCGGAGCGTCGCCAGGGCATCCCCCAGCCGGCAGATCTGCTGCGCGGCCTGCTGGGGCGATGAGCGTGCCGACGCAGCCTCAGCGCAGCGGCGGCGAATACATCAGCCCGCCCTGGTCCCACAGCCGGTTGAGGCCGCGCGCCAGGCCATAGGGGGCGGCATTCCGCTCCCACACCTCACCGTAATGGCCGACGGCCCTGATGGCATTCGCCGCCCAGCGGCGATCGAGCCCCATGGTCGGGCCGATATCGCCCGCCCCCAGCAGGCGCCGCACGTCGGAGGACGGGGAGGGGCCGGGATTGTCCACCGTGGCGGCGGTGACCCCGTGCTGCTCCGCCCACACCAGCGCGAACTGCGTCCAGCGCACGATGTCGAGCCACTGGTCGTCGCCCTTGCGGATCCAGGCGCCGAGCGGCTCCATGGTGATGTTCTCGGGCAGCAGCAGGAAGTCGTCGGGCTTCGGCTGCGTCATCCGGAAGCCCGACAGCCCCGTCATGTCCCGCGTATAGACGTCGCAGCGCCCGGACAGGAAAGCGCCGATGATCTCGTTGGGATCGTCGATCAGGATCGGCTGGAAGGACAGCCGGTTGGCCCGGAACCACTCCTGCAGGATCACCTCCGTCGTCGATCCCGGCGGCACGCAGATGGTCGCGCCATCCAGCTGTGCGAGCCGCGTGACGCCGAGCGATCGCCGCACCAGGAAGCCCTGGCCGCTGTAGTAGTTGGCGGCGGCGAAGACGAGGCCGAGCTGCGTCTCCCGCGTCGTCGTCCAGGTCGTGCTGCCATAGAGCACGTCGATGTCGCCGCTCTGCACCGCCGGGAAGCGCGTCATCCCCGTGACGGGGCGTATCACCGCCTTCTCCGCATCGCCGAAGATGGCGGCGGCCAGCGCGCGGCAGGAATCGACATCCATGCCGCGCCAGACGCCCCGGCTGTCCGGCAGGGAGAAGGGCGGGTTGTTCGACTGCACGCCGCAGACCACCTGGCCGCGGGCGCGGATCGCGGCGAGGGTCGGGGAGCCCGGCGCCTGCGCGACCACGGGCAGCACGGCGCCGGCGCCCATCAGCAGGCCGAGCGCCGCCGCGCCGGCGCAACGCCGGGCCAGGCGGCCGATCGCCGCCCGCGCTTGGACCATCATCATGCGAAACCCCTTCTACGGTGTGGCGGCAGCCTAGGCCCCGGCGGCGCCCCGCTGGAACACCAGGCCCATCGCGTCCATCTGACGGAAAAGGCGGCACCGCCGGGACCGCAGGGCGCTTGCCTGGCGGCAGCGCACTGCCATAACCGCGCGGCGAATCGGGAGGATGAAACGATGGACCTTGGCCGAGTCCTCGGCGCCCTGCTCGGCGGTGCCGCCGCGCCGCCACGGCGCCGCCGCCGCGCCGCGCCCTCGCCCTTGGGCGGCCGCGGCACCTCCAACCAGCTCGGCCGCATCCTCGGCACCGCCGCCGCCACGGCGATCGAGGCGATGATCCGCAACAGCCAGCGCGCCCCCGAACCCGCCCCGCGTGAGGCCGCCCGCCCGGCGCCCCAGCCCGTCCGGGACGTGCAGGGCCCCTGGTCCGCCCCCGCCGAGCCCCGCCGGATGCCGACCACCGGCGCCTCCCCCTGGAACCGCCCGGCGCCCGCGCCGGCGCCCGAGCCCCAGGGTCCTGCCGCCGAGGATGCCGAGAGCCTCCTCCTCATCCGCGCCATGATCGCCGCCGCCAAGGCCGATGGGACGGTGGACGCCACCGAACGCCGCGCCATCGCCCAGCAGCTCGACGCCGCCGGACTGGAGGCCGATGAGCGCGACTTCGTCCTCGCCGATTTCGACAAGCCCATGACGCCGGAGGGATTGGCGAAGCAGGCGACCGACCCGATGCTGCGGGCCCGCCTCTATGCCGCGGCCGTCGCGGCGATGGGGGAGGTGACGGCGCCCGAGCGCGATTGGCTCGACCGCCTGGCCAAGGCCATGAAGCTGGACCGCGCCGCCGCGGCGGCCATCGAGGAAAGGTTGCAGGGATGAGCGCTGCCGATGGACTGACCAAGGACCAGGCGGCCCTGCGCGACCGCGCCCGCGAGTTGGCGAAGGAGGCCGCCGCCCAGGCCGCCGACACCGACCGCAGCGGCCAATACCCCTGGCCGATGGTCCGGAAGATGACCGAGGCCGGCTTCATGGGCCTGACCATCCCGCGCGAATGGGGCGGGCCGGGCGGGTCCGTGATGGATGCCGTGCTCGTCGTGGAGGAATTCTCCAAGGCCTGCGCCGTCTGCGGCCGCATCGCGGTGGAGGCGAATATGGGCGCCGTCGGCGCCATCATGGCCTATGGGACGGAAGCGCAGCGCAAGCTCGCCGCCGCCATCGTGCTGTCGGGCGACAAGCCCGCCATCTGCATCACGGAGCCTGATGCCGGATCGGCCGCGACCGAGATGGCGACCACCGCCGTGAAGCGCGGCGACCGCTGGATCATCAACGGCGCCAAGACCTGGATCACCGGCGGCGGCGTCTCCCGCCTCCACCTCATCTTCGCCCGCGTGGTCGAGGAGGGCGAGTTCAAGGGCATCGGCGGCTTCATCGTCGTGCGGAACGGGGAGGGGGATCCCGCGGGGCTGATCGTGAAGCGCCGCATCCCCTCCCTCGGCCTCTGCGGCATGCCGGAGGCGGAGCTGGAATTCCGGGACCTCGAAATCGCCGACGACATGGTGCTTCGCGCGCCGGGCGGCTGGCAGCGCGGCTTCGGCCGGCTGATCGATGCCTATAACGGCCAGCGGGTCGGCGCCGCGACGGTGGCACTCGGCCTTGCCGCCGGCGCGCATGACCATGCGCTCGCCCGTGCGGGGGATCGCCGGCAATTCGGCCGCCCGATCGCGGAGTTCCAGGGCCTCGGCTGGATGCTGGCCGACATGTCGATCGAGCTGGAAGCCGCCCGCGCCCTGATCCATCGCGCGGCCCGCAGCGCCGGGCCGGCCGGTTTCCCCGACCGCCTCGCCGCCGCCCAGGCCAAGGTCTTCGCGAGCGAGATGGCGATCCGGGTCACCAACAGCGCGCTGCAGGTCTGGGGCGCCGAGGGCTATTCCAAGGACAACCCGATGGAGCGCTACCTCCGCGACGCCCGCATGTTCGCCATCGCCGGCGGCACGGCGCAGGTGCTGCGCAACCAGGTCGCGGAACAGATCCTCGGCCGGAAGCTGCCGCAGACGCGCGATGGCTGGCTGAAGCTGATCGCGCAGGAGCAGTCGGCGGGGAAGCTGGCGGCCGACTGACGCCGCCAAGCGCTCTCCCCCCTGAGGGGCTACGGCATTCACACAACTCGGCTTGCGCAAGGTTGTTTGTGCTGATTCGCTGCTGTTAGAGGCGATGGAGCG
>NZ_JAAIKB010000029.1 GCF_011040385.1 Falsiroseomonas algicola
GATGCCTGGCAGGGGTCGGCGCAATACACGATCAGCGTCGATGGCGTGCCGATCAACGGCACGCTGACGGCCCAGGCCTCCCACGCCGCGGGCGAGGTGGACACCGTGACGGTGCTGGGCAACTGGGCGCCCGGCGGCCACGTGCTGACGGTGAACTTCCTGAACGACGACTGGGGCGGCAGCGCCGCGACCGACCGGAACCTCTATCTGGAGGGCGCGACCTACAACGGCGCGGCGGTGCCGGGCAGCACGGCCATGCTGGGCATGGCGGGGCCGCAGAACTTCGCCTTCACGGATGTGAACCCGATCGGGTGATGGGCGGCTATGGGGAGGCTGCCGGGCGCCTCCCCATCCATCGTCAGACCCGCATCGGCATCAGGACGTAGAGCGCTTCCGGCTTGGCGCTATCCGTCACGATGGTGGGCGCGGAGCCGTCGGAGAAGCGGAACTCCACCGTGTCGGCGATCTGGTCGGTGATGTCGTTGAGGTAGCGGGCCTGGAAGCCGATCTCGATGGGTGCGTTCTCGTAGCTCACCACGTCGCCATCCAGTTCCTCCTGCGCCTGGCCGAGTTCGGCGCTGGCGGCGGAGAGGAGGAGGTGGTTGCGATCGACGCTGAGCTTCACGGGCCGCGACCGTTCGCTGCTGATGCCGGCGACGCGGCCCACGGCCTCCGCGAAGTCCTTCTTCGTCACCTTCAGGATCTTGTCGTTCCCGCGGGGGATGACGCGTTCGTATTCCGGGAAGGTGCCGTCGATCAGCTTGGAGGTCAGCTGCACGGGGCCGAGGGTGAAGCGGATCTTGGTGTCGGAGAGCGCGATGGCGATCTCGTCCTGCACCTCCTCCGCCAGCTTGCGGAGTTCGTTCACCGTCTTGCGGGGGATGATGACGCCCGGCATGCCGGTGGCGCCGTCCGGCAGCGGTTCCTCGACGCGGGCCAGGCGGTGGCCATCGGTCGCGACCGCGCGCAGCACCTTGGCGCTGCCCGCTTCCGTCGCGTGGATGTAGATGCCGTTGAGGTAGTAGCGCGTCTCCTCGGTGCTGATGGCGAAGCGCGTGCGGTCGATCAGTTCCCGCAGCTGCCCGGCCGGCAGGGCGAAGCGGTGCGGCAGCTTGCCCTCGGTCATGGAGGGAAAATCCTCCACGGGGAGCACGGCGAGCTTGGCGTCGAAGCGGCCGGCGCGGAGCGTCAGCTGGCTGTCGCCGCCGGGGTGGTCGAGCTCGATCTTGGCGCTGTCGGGCAGCTTGCGGACGAGTTCGAACAGCGTCGCGGCGGGGGCCGTGGTGCGGCCGGTGCGGGCGACGGTGACGCCGGGCACCTCCTCCACCACCGCGATCTCCATGTCGGTGGCGGTCAGGCGCAGGCCGCCATCGCGGGCTTCCAGCAGCACATTGGCCAGGATGGGGATGGTGTTGCGCCGCTCCACCACGCTCTGCACATGCGCGAGCGCCTTGAGCAGCACTGCCCTGTCCACCGTGAACTTCATGGCACCCGATATCCCGAATTTCTGAAGCGGCCCCGGGGCGGAGCCGCCCCCAGGCCCCATGGCCCCCGACAACGACCCTACATAACAGGCCGGAATCGCTTGTTGAAGGCGCGGTTTCCGGCTGATTCCAGGCTCACCGGCGGAACGAAGGCGCCCGGACCAGAAGACAGGCCAGCTGGAACATGACCTGGGCGCCGATCTGGGCGGTGGCGGTGGAGCCGTCATATTGCGGGGCGACCTCCACCACATCGCCGCCCACCACGTCGAGGCCCGCCAGGCCCCGCAGCAGCTCCAGCACCTGGATCGGCGAGAGGCCGCCCACTTCCGGCGTCCCCGTGCCGGGGGCGAAGCCGGGATCGACGGCGTCGATGTCGAAGGAGACGTAGATGGGCCCCGTCGCCACGGCGCGGGCGCGGGCGATGACGGCGGGGATGCCCATGGCCGCCACCTCATGCATCGGCAGCAGGGTCATGCCGCTGGCGGTGGAGAATTCCCAGAGGTAGCCGGCGCCGCCGCGGATGCCGATCTGGATGGTGCGGTCGGGGTCCAGCACCCCCTCCAGCACCGCCTGGCGGAAGGGGCCGCCATGGTGGAAGCGGGTGCCCTCATACTCGCCCCCCGTATCGGCATGGGCGTCGATATGGACCATGCCCAAGGGGCGATCCCGCCCCAGCGCCTTCAGGATGGGCAGGCTGATGGAATGGTCCCCGCCCGCTGAGACCAGGCGGATGCCGGCTTCGTGGAGCTTCGCGACATGCGCCTCGATATCCGCATGGCATTGTTCCAGCGAGAAGCGGGAGGCCATGGGGACGTCGCCGATATCGGCCACGCGGGCTTCCGTCAGCGGCGCCATGTGCAGCGCGGGCTCATAGGGGCCGATGCGCTCCACCGCGCGGAGGGCGCGAGGGCCAAGGCGGGAGCCGGCGCGGTTCGTCACGCCGAGGTCCATGGGTATGCCGAGCAGCCCGATCTCGGGCGGGTTGGCGAGGGGATCGGCTTCGAGGCGCGCGCCGCAAAACGTGGAAATGCCGGCGAAGGGCCAGGCGCGGCGGTCGCCCTGGAACTGGCTGTCGATGATGCGGCGGAAGAGGGGGTCCTCGGTCTCGCCCGCGCCGGAGGCGGCGGCGCCGAAGCGGGCCTTCAACCCTGCGAGCCTGTCCTGGTCCATGATGGAGTTGCCCCTTGCTGCCATCCCATCTTGCGCTCGGAAAAGCGCCCGGTCAGGGGGGTGACCGGGCGCCACGCTACGTTCCGATCGGAATGGTCGGGCGAGCCGGCAGGGGAACCGGGCTTCGTCCACCGGCAAAGTCGAGGCCGGCACAGGAAGAATAGCCTGAGCCTTGCCCGGCTTGCAAAAGACGAATGCGGGTCGTTCGCGGGAATCGGGGCAGGAGAAAGGCGGGTCGCGTGGTCGTGATGGATCGTTGCGGCGTCAGGCGGCGGCGCGATGCGTCGCCAGGCTTTCGGGGCGGCGCCCCGCGGCCCAGTCGGCGCAGGCGGCGCCGAAGACCTCGAAGATCGTGCGGCTCAGCGCGTCATGCTCCCAGTCATATTCCGGGTGCCATTGCACGCCCATGGCGAAGCCCGGCGCATCGGCGACGCGCACGGCCTCGATCGTGCCATCCGGCGCCCAGGCTTCCGCCACCAGGCGCGGCGCGATGCGGGCGATGCCCTGGTTGTGCAGCGAGTTCACCGGCACCGCTTCCGGCCGGAAGCGCAGCCCCGCCGCCGCCCAGATCTTTGCCAATTGGCTGTCGGCGGCGAGGCGCACGGGATGGGCCTTGCCGGTGCGCACCTTCGGCAGCTTCTGGTCGGAGGGGGTGGAGTGGTCGAGGCGGCCGGGCAGGTCCTGGATGCGCTGGTCGAGCGAGCCGCCCAGCGCGACGTTCAGTTCCTGGAAGCCGCGGCAGATCGCCAGCACCGGCAGCCCTGCCGCGATGGCGGCGCGGATCAGCGGCAGCGTGGTGCTGTCCCGCGCCACATCCTCCGGCGTGCCTTCCGCATGGGCGGGGCCCTGGTAGTGGTCGGGATGCACGTTGGACCGGCTGCCGGTCAGCATCAGGCCATCCAGCCGGGGCAGGATCTCCGGCACCAGCGCCTCCCCGGCCGCGGGCAGCAGCACGGGCACGCCGCCGATCGGGCCGAGCGTGACCCGGACGTAGCTGTCGGAGGCCGCGTGGTTGGGCGTGGCGAAGATGCCGAACGCCTTCACGCAGCAGGAAATTCCAATCATCGCGCGCATGCCGCGAATGTCCTGCGTCGATATGGCAGGATCAAGACAGCATTCCGATGAATCGCGCGTTGCTGACGCATGGCTGGTCCCTTCTGCCGCATCGGCGGGCAGGCTTTGCCCGCGCGGGGCGCGCCATCCCCCCGCAAGGCGGTTGCGCGCGGCGCGCGACGCCGCAGAATGGCGCCCCTGGTCGAGGAGGGTGGCAGATGGTCGGACGTCGGGGCCTGTTGGGCGGCATGGCGGGGCTGGGGATGGCGGGGCTCGCGCAGGGCGCCGCCGCGCAGGCGGCCTGGCCGGACCGGCCGCTGCGCTGGATCGTGGGCTACCCGCCGGGCGGCGCTTCCGACGCCTTCGCGCGGCTGATCGCGGCGCAGATGGGCCCGCGGCTCGGCCAGAACGTGGTGGTGGAGAACCGGCCCGGCGGCGGCGCGGTGCTGGCCAGCGAGGTCGTGGCCCGGTCGCCTGCCGATGGCTACACCTGGATGCATGTCGACAACGGCATCCTGACCTACAACCCGGCGCTCTATGCCCGCCTGCCCTATGACCCCGACCGCGACTTCACGGGGGTCGGCTTCATCGGGCGCTTCCCGCTGTTCATCGTCGTGCGGCCGAACGACCCGGTGCAGGATTTCGCGGGCCTCGTCGCCGCGTCGCGCAGCAAGGCGCCGACCTATGGCACGCCGGCGGTCGCCTCCCCCCACCACCTCGCGATGGAGCTGGTGAAGCGGCGCACGGGGCTGGCGGCGGAGCATGTGCCCTATCGCGGCGGGCCGGCCGCCATGCAGGATTTGCTGGCGGGCAATGTGGACGTCGTCGTCATCGATACCGCGACGGGCACGCCCTTCATCCGGGATGGCCGGGTCCGCGCGCTCTGCGTCATGAGCGAGGCGCGGAGCGCGCTGTTCCCGAACGTGCCGACGCTGCGGGACCTCGGCCATGACGCCGTCGCCTATGGCTGGCAGGGCATGAGCGTGCCGGCCGGCACGCCCGGCCCGGTCGTGGCCCGGCTGGCGGAGGAGATGGTGCGGGCCATGACGTCGCCCGACATCGCGCGGCGGCTGGCGGACCTCGGCATCGAATACCAGCCCTGGACGCCGGCGCAGTTCACCGCCTTCGTGGCGCAGGAGAACGCGACCTGGCGGCCGCTGATCCGCGACCTCGGCATCCGCCTCGACAGCTGAACCCGTTGCCCCCGGCGGGATTCGGGGGCAGAGGGGGCGCATGGACGGACAGGGCAGGCTGGCGCGGCTGCGCCAGGCGATGGGCTGGATCACGCAGCAGGGGCAGGAGGCGGCGCAGCGGCTGCGCGCGGGCGGCGTGCCGCCGGAGCTGCGTCATGCCGCCTGGAACACCAAGGTGCTGGGCTCCGCCTTCGCGCGGCAGCTCTACGCGACCGGCATCGCCGGCCCCGGCGTGCCGCCGCAATCCTTCCCGGTGCAGGTGCGGCTGACCTCCGGCCTCTGTCGCCAGCAGGCGCTGGAACAGCCCTGGCTGCACTACTGGTGCTCCCGCCTCGGCATGTATCCGATGTACCACCGCAAGGTCTGGGAGGATTGCTTCGTCGCCCAGGCGCTGTGGGAGGCGGGGATGCTGAATGGCCGCCGCCGGGCGCTGGGCTTCGCGGTGGGGCGGGAGATGCTGCCCGCCTTCTTCGCCGCCTTCGGGGTGGAGGTGCTGGCCACCGACCTCGGGCTGGAGGCGCAGAAGGCGAAGGGCTGGCAGGAGACGGGGCAGCACGCCAGCGAACTCGACCACCTGTTCTGGCCGCATCTGGTGGAGCGGGAGGTCTTCGACCAGCGCGTCACCTTCCAGCCCGCCGACATGCGGCGCATCCCGGATGCGCTGGCGGATGGCAGCCGGGACTTCGTCTGGTCCGTCTGTTCCTTCGAGCATCTGGGCAGCATCCAGGCGGGGCTCGACTTCGTGGTGCGGGCCATGGACTGCCTGCGACCCGGCGGCGTCGCGGTGCACACCACCGAATTCAACATGGCGGAGGAAGGGCCGACCGTGGAATCCGGCAATACCGTGCTGTTCCAGCGCCGCCATATCGAGGCGCTGGGCGAGCGCCTGGCGGCCCTCGGGCATGAATTGCTGCCGGTGGACTACAGCCCCGGGCAGGGCGTGCTCGACATGTTCGTGGACCTGCCGCCCTACCGGGAGGAGGACGGCGCCCAGCCGGTGCCGGACACGCCCCATCTCCGCTTGGCCAAGGGCGAGCATGTCGTGACCTCGATCGGGCTGATCATCCGCAAGGCGCGGTAGAGCATTTTCAAGTCGGGCGGAATCGCCCGACGACTCGGAAAATGCGTGAAAACAAGTGGCTAGACCGGTTTCAGCGTCGCTGCCGACGCTGAAACCGGTCTAGCAGGGTCAGGCGCCGATGATGGCGCGCAGCTCGAAGGCCAGCTTCAGCCGCTCCGGCGTCGGATGGTTGCGGTTGGCGAGGATGACCAGGCCGAGCCCCCGCCCGGCCGCATAGGCCGCATAGCCGCCGAAGCCGTTGGTCGCGCCGGTCTTGTTGACGAAGGCGCCCGGCGGTGGGGCGATGGGCGGGGACAGGGCCTCCGCCGGGTTCGGGCCGAGCACCATGCCATCGGCGCTGCCGGCGGCGACCGCCTGGGGCGAGGCGGGCGCGGGATACCATTCCCAGATCGCCCCCTGGGTCAGCGCGCCGCTGCGGTAGCGCCCGACCGGCAGGGCGTCGAGGGCGGCGCGGAGCGGCACTGGCGGGGAGATGAGGCCCATCTGAGCCTCGACCAGCCGCAGCAGGTCGGGGGCGGTGGCCCGCAGCCCATAGGCTTCGAGGTCGAGCGGCCCCGGCGCCAGGCGGATGGGGCGGCCATCCCTCATATGCCCCTGCGCATAGGCGGCGCGGCGCGCGGCGGGCACTTCATGGAAGCTCGACTCGAGGCCGAGGGGGCGGAGCACGCGGTCACGGGCCAGGGTGGGGAAGGCGCCGCCCAGCGCCCGTGCCGCCACGACGCCCAGCAGGCCGATCGAGGGGTTGGCGTAGGCGCGCACCGTGCCGGGCGGGGCGGGCGGCGTCCAGGCGCGATACCAGGCAGCGGCATCCTCCCAGCTTCGGACCGCGGCCGGGAATTGCAGCGGCATGCCGCCGGTGCAGTGGGTGGCGAGATGCAGGAGGGTGAGGCGATCCGTGCCGGGGCCGCGCACCTCCGGCACATGCCGGCCGGGCGCATCCTCCCAGCGCATGGCGCCCTCCCCCACCGCCACGGCGGCGAGCGCCGCGGTGACCAGCTTGCTGAGCGAGCCCAATTCGAACAGCGTGTCCGGACCGACCGCGGCGCCGGCCGCCGCGCCCTGGGCGGGATCGGCCATGCCGAAGAAGGCGACGTGCCGCCCCCAGGGGCCGACCAGGCCGATCGCCAGGCCGGGCGCGCCGGTGCGGTCCATGAAGCCGCGCGCCGCCGCCGCCACCTGCGCTTCGAGGTCTGGCGGCGGGGCGGCGAGGGATGCACGGGGCAGGGCCGCCGTTGCGAGAAGGCCGGCGGCGACCGCACGGCGGGTGGGGGCGAAGGGTCGGGTCATGGCGGGGTTGGCTACCAGCGCCACGCCCGGCGTGAAGGCAGCCTGCCGGCGGTCAGGGTTGCGGAGATGCCGCTTGGCACGGCAAGGCCCTGGCCTGGCTGACGGAATCGCCCCGCGGCGCCCCCGGCTGCTCCGGCTGATGTGAGGATATCCGCGGCGATGCCGGCGGAAGTCGGGCGCCGGCTAACAGATGATTCATCGGCCGCGCGCAGGATGCGGTGAGGCGGCCCAGGGCCGCCCCGCCAGGAGGGCGCACCGCATCGCCAGCGGGGAGCCCCGCCATGCCCAGCGCCTCCATCCTGTCCTTCCGTGCCCGCACGCCGGTGCGCGACTTCCTGCGCAACCTGAAGCGCTGGCTGACCTACAAGCCGCACCGCGCCTATATGCGCGGCCGCTGAGGCGCCCCTATCCTGCGTCCCCGGTGACGGGGACGGGGATCGGACGCCTTGCATGACGTGATCGTGGTGGGGGGCGGGTCGGCCGGTGCGGCGCTCGCCGCCAGGCTATCGGAAGACCCGCGCCGGCGCGTGCTGCTGCTGGAAGCGGGGCGGGACTGGCGGGCGGCGGAGGCGCCGCGCGCGCTGCGCAGCCCGAACATCATCCCCTTCATGCACCACCCCGCCCACCAGGCCGACTGGCAGTGGCCGGGGCTGATGACGCGCCGGACCCGGGCGCAGGAACCCCGCTTCTACTGGCGGGGCCGGGCGCTGGGCGGGTCCTCCACCGTCAATGCGCAGATCGCCATCCGCGGCGTGCCGGCCGCCTTCGATGCCTGGGCGGAAGCGGGGTGCGAGGGGTGGTCGGCGGCGAGCGTCATGCCGATCTTCGACGCGATCGAGGATGACGCGGAGTTCGGCGTGCCCGGCCGGAAGCAGGGCGGCCCGCTGCCGGTCTGGCGCATGCCGGAGGATCGCTGGGGCGCGGTGGACCGGGCGCTGCGCGATGCCGCGCTGGCAACGGGACATCGCTGGAAGGCGGACCTGAATGCGCCGGAGGGCGAGGGCATCTCCGGCAACCCGATCAATCTGCGCGACGGCGTCCGCGTGACGACGAATGACGGCTACCTGGAGCCGGCGCGGGGCCGGCCGAACCTCACGATCCGGGGCGAGGCGCTGGTGGACCGCGTGGTCTTTGATGGCCGGCGCGTGCGGGGCGTGCGGGTGCGCTTCGGGCAAGGCGAGTGGGAGGAGGTGGCGGCGCGGGAGGTGGTGCTCTCAGCCGGCGCCATCCATTCGCCGGGGCTGCTGATGCGGAGCGGCATCGGGCCGGCGGGTGATCTGCGGGCGCTGGGGATCGAGGTGCTGCATGACCAGCCCTCGGTCGGCGCGCATTTCATGGACCATCCGATCCTGCGCGCCAGCCTGGCGCTGAAGCCGGGTTTCCGCGCGGAGGGCGCCGATGCGCGCCACACCAATTGCTGCGTGACCTATTCCAGCGGGATGGGCGGCGAGCGGGACATGATCCTGATCGCCTACAACCATCGCGGCCTGGCGGAGGATGGCCCGGCGCCGAACGGGGGAATCGGGGTGGCGCTGTATGACGCGCTGTCGCGGGGCTCCGTGCGGCTCGTCTCCGCTGATCCCGAGGCGCAGCCGGCGGTGGAGGAGAACATGCTGGACCATCCGCTGGATCGCGCGCGGATGCGGGACGGGGTGCGGAGGCTGGCGCGGCTCTGTGCCATGGCGCCGGTGCGCGACATCGCGGCGGCGATCACCTTCGGCGAGACGGCGCTGACGATGGAGCAGGCCGCCGCGCTGCCGGACGGGGAACTGGACGCGGTGATGCTGGCCGAGGCCGGGGACATCCAGCACGCCGCCGGCACCTGCCGCATGACGGCGCATGAGGACCCGCGCGGCGTGGTGGATCCCGACCTCAAGGTGCGCGGGGTGGAGGGGCTGCGGGTCGCCGACGCCTCCATCATGCCCTCCGACTGCCGGGCCAATCTGCACTTCACCTGCGTGATGATCGGCGAGATGGCCGCGCGGCGGATCGCCGCCAACTGACGACGGTCCAGGGGCGTCTCGCCCCTGGCGTGGGGGTCCAAGGGGGAGCGGCGCTCCCCCTTCACGCCACCAGATGCGTCGTCGGCAGTCCCAGCGCTTCCGCCACCAGTGTCCGGTGGCAGCGCCGGTGATCGGCTTCCAGGCAGAGCAGGCAGACCGGTTCCCGCGTTGCCTGCTCCCGCAGGTCCGCGAGTGCCGCCTGCGCTTCCGTCCCCGCCAGCGTCGCCGCGAAGATGCGTTTCATCTCGTCCGGCCGGCCTTCCCGCACGGCCTGCCGACCCTCGGCCGGGGTGCCGAGGGCGCGGAGGTGGCGGTAGCCGATGCCGACCTCCTCCAGGCTGGCGGAGAGCGCCCGTTTGGCGAAGCCTGGGCGCCGGCTGTTGGCCAGCGCCCGCACATCGACCAGCGTCTTCACCCCCGCGCCCGTCAGCGCCGCCAGCAGGCGCGACGGCGTCGTCTCCTCATAGCCAATCGTGAAAATAGTCACTTCGGCAGCGCGGCGTGGGCCGCGAGGCAGGCGATGTCCAGGATCTGGTTCACCCCCGCCTCCATGCCGACGATCTGCACCGGCGCGGAGAGGCCCATCAGCAGCGGGCCGATGGTCTGGGCGGAGGTAAGGCGCGGCGCCGCCTTGGTCAGGATATGCGCGGCGTGCAGGCCCGGCATCACCAGGACATTGGCCGGGCCGGTCAGGCGGCAGAAGGGATAGAGCTTGGCGCGGAGGTCGGGGTCCAGCGCCACGTCGGCCGCCATCTCCCCGTCATATTCGAAATCGACCTGCCGCTGGTCCAGCAGCTTCACGGCATCGCGGACATTGCCGGGGATGCTGCCCTTGGGGTCGCCGAAGGTGGAGAAGGACAGGAACGCCACGCGCGGTTCCTGGCCGATGCGGCGCGCGGCGGCGGCGGCGCGGATGGCGATCTCCGCCAGCGTCGCGGCATCGGGGCGTTCATGGATGGCGGTGTCCGCCACCAGCACGGTGCCGGAACGCCGCGCGAGCATCAGAGTCAGCCCGAACAGCACCGTGTCCGGCGCCGGGTCGATCGCCATGCGCACGCCTTCCAGCGCCGCGGCGTAGCTGCGCGTGACGCCGGTGACCATCGCATCCGCATCGCCATTGCCGACCATGCAGGCGGCGAAGACGTTGCGGTCCAGGTTCACCAGGCGCTGGCAGTCGCGCAGCAGGAAACCTTCCCGCTGCCGCTTCGCGTAGAGCCATTCGGCATAGGCGCCGTTCCTGGCGGAGAGGCGGGCGTTCTGGATCTCGATCCCCTCGCCGAGCGGAATGCCGAGGGAGGCGACGGTCGCGTTCACGCGATCCTCCCGCCCCACCAGGATCGGCGTGCCATAGCCCGCATTGCGGAAGGCGATGGCGGCGCGGATCACCTTCTCCTCCTCGCCTTCCGCGAAGACGACGCGACGCGGATTGGCGCGGACGTTTTCCGCGATCGCCTCCATGGCGCCCGCCGTCGCATCGAGGCGGCCGGCGAGGTCCCGCGCATAGCGCGCGAGGTCCGTGATGGGCTTGCGCGCCACGCCGCTTTCCATCGCAGCCTTGGCGACGGCGGGGGAGACGCGGGAGATGAGCCGCGGGTCGAAGGCGTTCGGGATGATGTAGTCGGGGCCGAAGCGGAGCGACTTGCCGGCGCCGGCGCCGGCCACCTCCTCCGGCACATCCTCCCGCGCCAGCATCGCGAGAGCCTCGGCCGCCGCGACCTTCATCGCATCGTTGATGGTGCTGGCGCGGACATCGAGGGCGCCGCGGAAGATGAAGGGGAAGCCCAGGACGTTGTTGACCTGGTTCGGATAGTCCGACCGGCCCGTCGCCACGATGCAGTCGGGGCGGACGGCGCGGGCCTCATCCGGCGTGATCTCGGGATCCGGGTTCGCCATGGCGAAGATCACGGGGTTGGGCGCCATGCTGCGCACCATGGCGGGCGTCACCGCGCCCTTCACGGACAGGCCCATGAAGCAGTCGGCACCCTCCATCGCCTGGGCCAGCGTGCGCGCCGGCGTCTCCACGGCATGGGCCGACTTCCACTGGTTCATGCCCTCCTGCCGGCCGCGATAGATCACGCCCTTGGTGTCGGCCAGGATGACGTTCTGCGGGCGGATGCCCATGGCCTTCACGAGCTCGGCACACGCCACCGCCGCCGCGCCGGCGCCGTTGATGACCAGCTTGACCGACTTCAGGTCGCGGCCCGTCAGATGGCAGGCGTTGATGAGCCCCGCGGCCGCCACGATCGCCGTCCCATGCTGGTCGTCATGGAAGACGGGGATGTCCATCAGCTCCCGCAGCCGCTGCTCGATGACGAAGCATTCCGGGGCCTTGATGTCCTCCAGGTTGATGCCGCCGAAGCTCGGGCCGAGGTAACGCACCGCATTGACGAAGGCGTCCACATCCTCCGTCGCCACGCAGAGATCCATGCTGTCCACATCGGCGAAGCGCTTGAACAGCGCGGCCTTGCCCTCCATCACGGGCTTGGAGGCCAGCGCGCCGAGATTGCCCAGCCCCAGCACCGCCGTGCCGTTGCTGATGACGGCAACGAAATTGCCCTTGGAGGTGTAGTCGTAGGCCAGCGAGGGATCGCGATGGATCTCCAGGCAGGGCGCCGCCACGCCCGGGCTGTAGGCCAGCGACAGATCGCGCGCGGTGATCAGCGGCTTGGTGAGGCGGATCTCCAGCTTGCCGGGCCGCCCCTCGGCATGCATGGCGAGCGCCTCCTCACCCGTCACGCGGGCCGTGCGAGTATCCGCCACCGCCTCGACGGAATTCTTGCGCGCATCATCCATGGTGTCTGTTTTCCCCCAACCACTGACCCACGGTTATGCGACCGAACAACGCCCCGCGAAAGCCAGTCACTTCGCGATTGCGAGCATCCGCGCGGGGCGCGCCTTAGCCGTGCGAAGCGGGCGCGCGGAGGTGGCGCTGGTGGCTGCCGGAGAGGGGCTGCTCGCCCCTCTCCGGACCTCTCCCCAGCCAGGGTCCAGCGGGACCCTGGACCGCGAGGTTATCGGTGGATGGAGGGAGGGGCATAGGACGCGCGTCGGACATGCGGTCGCGCGGTGCCCCTCCCTCCATCCACCGATCTCATGGGTTCCCAAGGGCCCGCTGGCCCTTGGCGGGGAAGGGGTCCGGGGAAGGGGCGGAGCCCTTTCCCCGGCGGCGCCAGGCGCTACCCCCGCCGCACGTTCCACGGATAGGGCGACGACCCCGGCAGGATGCCCGTGATGTCGCGGCGGAAGGCGGTGCGGATGACGAATTGGCCGAGGGGGACGAAGGCGGCTTCGTCCAGGGCGAGCTTGCCGAGTTCGGAGGCCAGCGCCTTCTGGCGTTCCTCGGTGGGGGCGTTGAGCCAGGCTTCGGCCAGGTCTTCCGCGCGGTCCGATTTCCACCAGCCGAACCAGCCATTGGTGCCCTGGCCGCGGACGAGGAAGGAGGTGGCGGGGTTGGCCCAGGCGGAGGCGCCGCCGGTGGTGTGGAGGATGGACCAGCCGCCGCGGTCCACCCCTTCGCGGTTGGAGCGGCGTTGCACGACGGTGCCCCAGTCGCTCTCGGAGAGTTCGACGTTCATGCCCGCGCGCTTCAGGCGGTCCGCGGTGACCTGGCCGAGGGGGCCGATATCGGGGAAGTCCGTCGGGTTGATGATGACGACCTTCTGGTTGGCGTAGCCGGCTTCGCGCAGGGCCGCGCGGGCGCGGTCGAGGTCGCCGGGCATCATGTCGGCGCCGAGATCCTCGAAATAGGGGGTGTGGCGGGGCCAGAGGCTGCGGCCGACGGACCAGTCCTGCGTGTTGTCGCCGCGGGAGGCGCGCATGTATTCGTCCTGCGCGACGGAGAGGCGGACGGCGCGGCGGATGCGGACGTCGTCGAAGGGCGCGTGCAAATTGTTCATCCGCATCACCGCCATGCGGCCGGTGGGGTCGGTGACTTCGCGGCGGACGTCGCGGGAGCGGGCGAGGAGTTGCTGGAGGTCGGGGTGCGGGCGTTCCCACCAATCGACCTCCCCGGCCTGCAGCGCCGCGGCGGCGGTCGCGGGGTCAGGCAGGATGTGCCACTCGATCCGGCGGAAATGCGCGACCTTGGCGCCGGAGGTCCAAGTGGGGGTTTCCTGGCGCGGGATGTAGCCGTCGAACTTCTCGTAGACCACGCGGCTGCCGGAATTGAATTCGTTGGCGATGAAGCGGTAGGGGCCGGAGCCGATCATCTCCGTGACCGCGCGGGCGGGGTCGGTGGCGGCCAGGCGGGCCGGCATGATGAAGGGGCTGGCGGCGTCGGGTTTTGCCAGCGCGTCCAGCATCAGCGGGAAGGGGCGGCGGAGGCGGATGACCATGGTGCGGTCATCGGCGGCGATCCATTCCTCCGCCTGGCGGGCGAGGAGCTGGCCGAAGGGTTCGCGGGCGCACCAGCGGCGGATGGAGGCGATGCAGTCCGTGGCGCGGACGGGTTCGCCATCGTGGAAGCGCAGGCCTTCGCGGAGCTTGATGCGCCAGGTGAGGCCATCGGCCGAGACCTCATGGCCCTCGGCCATCTGCGGCGTGGGGCGGAGGTTGGCGTCCACGCCATAGAGCGTGTCGAAGACGTAGAAGCCGTGGTTGCCGGTGACGGTCGCGGTGGTGAAGACGGGGTCCAGCACGCTGAGATTGGCCTGTGGCACCATGCGCAGCGTGGTGGCGCGGCTGTTCTGCGCGACGGCGGGGGCGGCGATGGCCATGCCCGCGCCCAGGGCGAAAAGGTCTCGACGACGGATCATGGGCTGCTGCCTTCCCTGCTGTGGCGGTGCCTGCTGCCCGCGCTTGGGGGGAACGCTACGGCGGGGCGTCGCGCCCCGGCAAGCCATGCGGTAGAAGCGGCGGGTGACGGACAGCATTCCCCCCGCGGAGGGCGCGACCCCCGCCCTCGCCCAGTGGTTCGCCGCCAAGGCCCAGCACCCCGATGCGCTGGTTTTCTTCCGGATGGGCGATTTCTTCGAGCTTTTCTTCAACGACGCCGAACGCGCCGCGCCGGTGCTGGACATCGCGGTGGCGCATCGGGGCGAGCATCGCGGCCAGCCCGTGCCGATGGCGGGCGTGCCCGTGCATGCGTGGGAGGCCTATCTGGCGCGGCTGATCCGGGCTGGCTTCCGGGTTGCCGTCTGCGACCAGATGGAGACGCCGGAGCAGGCCAAGGCCAGGCGCGCCAGCACCATCCGGCGTGAGGTGGTGCGGGTGGTGACACCCTCCACCGTGACGGAGGACGGGCTGCTGGAGGCGACGCGGCCGGCCTGGCTGCTGGCGCTGGCGGAAGCGGGGGATGGCTTCGGCTGCGCCTGGCTGGATGTCTCCACGGGCGGCTTCGAGACCATGGCGCTGCCGAAGGCGGAACTCGGCGCGCTGCTCGCCAGGCTGGAGCCGGTGGAGGCGGTGGCGGAGCGGGACCTGGCGGAGCTGCCGGAGCTGATGCACCGCCTGCCCGGCCGCATCGCCCATCGCGTGAAGCCGCGCGATCCCGCGCGGCTGCTGCGGGAGGCCTTCGGCGTGGCCACGCTGGAGGGCTTCGGCGTCTTCACCGAGGCGGAATTGGCGGCGGCGGCGCAGGCGCTGTCCTATGTGCGGGAGACGCAGGCGGGCGCGCTGCCGCGCCTCGACCCGCCGCGGCCGCAGGCGGGGGCGGCGGGAACGCTGGCGCTGGATGCGGCGACGCGCCGCAGCCTCGAGATCCTGCGCGACCAGCGCGGCGGCGACCAGGCGACCTTGTTCGGCGCGGTGAATGCCACGCTGACGGCGGCGGGGGCGCGGGAGCTGGCGGGGCGGCTCTCGGCGCCGCTGGCGGAGGCGGAGGCGGTCTCGGCCCGGCACGATGCCGTGTCCTTCCTGCTGGGGGCGGAGGCGACGCGCGGCGCGCTGCGGGCGGGGCTTAAGGGCGCGCCGGACATGGCGCGGGCCTTGGCGCGGCTGGCGCTCGATCGCTTCGCGCCGCGGGATCTGGCGGCGCTGCTGGCGGGGCTGCGGATCGCGGCCTCCGTCCGTGATGCCGTGCTGTCGGCGGTGCTGCCGGCGCCCGCCTTGATGGCGGAGGCGGCGGTCGCATTGGCGGTCGAGCCCTCGCTGGAAGCGGAACTCGGCCGGGCATTGAACCTGCAGAAGCTGCCGGCGCGGCTGGAGGATGGGGGGGTGATCGCCCCCGGCTATGACGGGGAGCTGGATGCGCTGCGGCGGCTGCGCGATGGCGGGCGGGACGCGATTGCGGCGTTGCAGCAGGACCTCGCCCAGGCCTGGGGCATCGCCAGCGTCAAGATCCGTCACCACCAGCAATTCGGCTTCCTGGCGGAGGTGCCGGCGGCACCGGCCGAGAAGCTGCTCCGGGCCTCCCCGGTGCCCGCCGGGCAGCCGCTGGCGCCGATCCATCGCCAGACCATGGCGAATGCGGTGCGCTTCACCTGCGCGGCGCTGGCCGACCTCGATCGCAAGGTGGCGGAGGCGGGGGAGCGGGCGGCTGCGCGGGAGCGGGCCTGCGTGGCGCATCTCAAGCGGCTGATCCTGGCGCAGGGCGATGCGATCGCGCGGGCGGCGCGGGCGCTGGCGGAGGTGGATGTGCATGCGGCCAGCGCGACGCTGGCGGCGGAGGGCGGCTGGTGCCGGCCGGAGCTGACGGAGCGTGCGGAGTTCTGCATCGTGGCCGGCCGCCACCCGGTGGTGGAGGCGATGCAGAAGCGCGCCCGCGGTGCGGCCTTCGTGCCGAATGATTGCGACCTCTCGCCCGGTCGTCGGCTGTGTCTCCTCACGGGCCCCAACATGGCGGGCAAATCCACCTGGCTGCGGCAGAACGCGCTGATGGTGGTCCTGGCGCAGGCCGGGCTGTTCGTGCCGGCGCACTCCGCGCGGATCGGGCTGGTGGACCGGCTGTTCTCCCGCGTCGGGGGCGGCGACGACATCGCCGGCGGGCGGTCCACCTTCATGGTGGAAATGGCGGAAACGGCGGCGATCCTGAACCAGGCAACAGCCCGTTCACTGGTTGTGTTGGATGAAGTGGGGCGTGGGACCGCGACCTGGGATGGGCTGGCCATCGCCTGGGCGGTGCTGGAGGCGCTGCATGACCGCATCCGCTGCCGGGCCATCTTCGCCACGCATTTCCATGAGCTTACGGCGCTGGCCGGACGGCTGCCGGAAGTGGCGCTGGCCTCGATGAAGGTGCGGGAATGGCGGGGCGAGGTGGTGTTCCAGCACCTCGTCGGCCCCGGGGCCTCCGAACGCAGCTGGGGCGTGCATGTGGCGCGGCTGGCGGGCGTGCCGCGGCCGGTGCTGGCGCGGGCGAACCAGGTGCTGTCCGCCCTGGAAGCGCGGGCGCGGGGCGGCGGGCCGGATGCGCTGGCGGAGGAACTACCCCTCTTCGCGCAACGCGTGTCCCAGCCTGCGAAGCCCCTCTCCCCGATTGAATCCGCGCTGGCGGAGATGGACATCGACGCGTTGTCGCCGCGGGAGGCGCAGGAGGCCTTGTATCGGTTGAAGGCGCTCTCTGCGGAAGTTGACGCAGCGCAGCACGAGAACCCTGTTGCGCGCCCGAGTGACACGGTAGTGTGACACGGATGACAGTCAGCCTCGGCCAACCGCCCTCATCGGCGGCCGCTTCCGTGCTGCCGCCCGCCGAGCCACCGGAGGTCCTGCCGGACCTGATCGCTGGCCTGGTCGAGGACGGCCGGCCCGTCGCCCGCGACATCGCGCTCGGCCTGCTGCGGCGGCAGTTGGGACGCATCCAGGGCCGCGTGCAGCGGGCCTTCGAGGCGCATGACCTGTCGGGGCTCGGCGCGGCGCGGTGGCTGGCGGCGCTGACGGATGGGATCGTGGGCGCGATCCACACCTACACGCTCGCGCAAGTGCCGCCTGCGGCGGCGGGGGCGCAGGTACCGCCGCAGGAGCCGGGCGGGACGACTGAAGAAACTTTCTCCCTGATCGCGACGGGCGGCTATGGCCGCGGCGTGCTGGCGCCCTATTCGGACATCGACCTGCTGTTCCTGTCCGACGCCCCGCTTGGCCCGCAGGGGCGGCGCGCGGTGGAGTTCCTGCTTTACCTGCTCTGGGATCTCGGCCTGAAGGTGGGACATGCCACGCGGACGATCGGCGAGTGCATCGAGGATGCGCGCGGCGACGTGACCATCCAGACCGCGCTGATCGATGCCCGTTTCCTGGCCGGCAACCGCGCGGTGCATGACCGCTTCCAGGACGCCTTCCTGGCGGCGCGGAAGGCGAGCGGGCTGGCGCCCTTCCTGGCCGCCAAGCGCGCCGAGCGGACGACGCGCCACCAGCGCTACGGCGAAAGCCCCTTCCTGGTGGAGCCGCATGTGAAGGAGGGGCGCGGCGGGCTCCGCGACCTGCAAACGCTGTATTGGCTGGCGCGCCATGCCTTCGGCGTGCAGCGCATGCCGGAACTCGTCGGCCCGGAGAGCCCCGGCGGCGGGCTGCTGACGCCGCAGGAGGCGCGGAGCATCCGCCGCGCCTGGAATTTCCTCTGGACCGTCCGCTTCCATCTTCACTACGTGACCGGCCGCGCGGAGGAACGCCTGACCTTCGACCTGCAGCCGGTGGTGGGCGCCCGCATGGGCTACACCCGCCACGGTGTGCAGGACGGCGTCGAGCGCTTCATGAAGCACCTGTTCCTGACGGCCCGGGACGTGGTGCGCCTGACCCGCCTGCTGGAACCCGCGATCGAGCGCGCCTCGCTCGGCCCGCCCGCCGTGGTGCCGGCGGGCGATGCGGCGCTGTCCCATGCGGGGATGGCGCTGGCGGATGGCAAGGTGCTGTTTGCCCCCGACCGCCAGGTGGGGGCGGACCCCGCCATCATGCTGCGGCTCGTGCGCGCGGCGCGGGACCGGGGGCTCGAGATCCATCCGCTGGCGCATCGCGCGCTGATCCGGAATGCCCGCTACGCCGTGCAGCTGCGCGACGACCCCGCCGCCAATGCGCTGTTCCTCGACCTGCTGACGGGGAAGGATTCGCCGCGCTGGATGCGCGTGCTGAACGAGGTGGGGTTCCTGTCCCGCTTCATCCCGGACTGGGCGCGCATCGTCGGGCTGATGCAGTTCGACACCTACCACGTCTTCACCGTGGAGGAGCACACGATCGAGGCGATCGGCGTCCTCTCCGCGCTGGAGCGGAACGAGCTGAACGAGATCGCGCCGGTGGCGTCGGAGCTGATCGGCCAGGTGCAGTCGCGCCGCGCGCTCTATGTCGCGGTCATGCTGCATGACATCGCCAAGGGCCGCGGCGGCGACCACAGCGAACTCGGCGCGCAGGTGGCGCTGGAACTCTGTCCGCGGCTCGGGCTTTCGCCGGAGGAGACGGAGACGGTCTCCTGGCTCGTGCTCAACCACCTGCTGATCAGCGCCACCGCCTTCAAGCGCGACATCGACGATCCCAAGACCATCCTCGACATCGCGGAGACGGTGCAGTCGCCGGAGCGGCTGCGGCTGCTGCTGGTCCTCACGGTGGCCGACATGCGCGCGGTGGGGCCGAAGGTCTGGAACGGCTGGAAGGCGACGCTGCTGCGGGAGCTCTACTGGCGGGTCGCGGAGGTGCTGGCGGGCGGGCTTTCGGTGCCGGAACGCGACACCCGCGTGGCGCGCGCGCGGGCGGCGGCGGCATCGCTGCTGGAGACGATGGCGAAGCCGGATCTCGACCGGTTCCTCGGCCTCGGCTACCCCGGCTACTGGCTGTCCTTCGACCCGGAGACGCATGCCCGCCACGCGGAGATGATCCGCGATGCGGAGGCCGACCAGGCGCCGCTGACGGTGCGCACAAGGGTGATCGAGGCGCGGTCGGTGACCGAGGTCACGGTCTATTGCTCCGACCATCCGGGCCTGTTCAGCCGCATCGCCGGCGCGCTGGCGGTGGCGGGGGCGAGCATCGTCGATGCGCGCATCCACACCATGACCAACGGGATGGCGCTCGACACCTTCTGGGTGCAGGACGCGGCCGGCGGGGCGTTTGACGCGCCGCATCGCCTGGCGCGCCTCGCGGTGCTGATCGAGCAATCGCTGTCCGGCCGACTGCGGCTGGAGCAGGAGATCGCGAAGCTGCGGCGCGAACCGGCGCGGCTGCGCGCCGTCACCATCCCGCCCCGCGTCGTGCTCGACAACCACGCGAGCAACACGCACACGGTGATCGAGGTGAATGGCCGCGACCGGCCAGGGCTGCTGCATGCCGTCACCGCGGCGATCAGCGAGCAGGGTCTGCAGATCGCCAGCGCCCACATCACCACCTATGGCGTGCGGGCCGTCGACGTCTTCTATGTGAAGGACGTCTTCGGGCTGAAGGTGGAGAATGAGCGGAAGCTCGCCTCGCTGCGCGCCGCTCTGCTGCTGGCGCTCGGCGCGCCGGAGGTGCCGGTGGAGACGGGCGCGCGGGTGGTGTGAGGCGCGTCAGGGGATGCCGTTGGCGCCGTATTCCCGAAAACCGGGGCGCGCCGCGAGCCTGGTGACATAGGCGGCCACCGCGGGCAGGGCGGGCCGGTCCATCAGTGTCATCAGCCAGCGGTTCACGGACAGGCCAAGTACGATGTCGGCCAGGGTGAAGCTCTCGCCCACAACGAAGGCGCCGGTGCGGGCCAGCTGGCCATCGAGGATTTCCATCAGGTCGTTCCAGGCGCGCGCACTCGCGGCGATGCGACCCGCGTCCGCATGGTCGGGGTGGCGGCGGACCAGGGCCATGAAGGCGCCGCGCCAGGACGCGTTGAGGTCCGTCGCCTGCCAGTCCATCCAGCGCTCCACCTCCGCCCGGGCGCGGGGCGCCGCCGGCAGCAGGTCCGTGCGGCCGTGCTTCGCGGCCAGATAGCGGCAGATGGTGTTGCTCTCCCACAGCACGCCGGCCTCATCCTCGATCACCGGCACCAGGCCATTGGGGTTGAGGGCGCGGAGCGCCGCCGCCTCGCCGCGATCCTCCCGCGCCACGGGGATGCCGATCTCGGCGCAGGTCCAGAGGATTTTGCGCACATTGATGGAACTGGCCTGGCCAATGAGGCGGAGCATGGCGTGATCCTTCGCGTCGCCGCGGCGTTGGTGCCATGACGAGAGAGGAAGGGCCACGCCATGGCGAGCGACAGCGAGAAGGACCGCACGTCCTTCACGGGCAAATACGACCTGGAGACCAAGACGGCGCGGCCGAAGAATGTCGGGCCCCACGACGTGACCCGGGACCAGAGGATCCGAACGACAAGGGCATCCAGCCCGGCGACGGCTATGCGAACGAGATCGCCGAGCTGAACAAGGCGCGGGGCGCCGAGGGCCGGACGGCCAAGGGCCCGGTGCAGATCGGCGTGAAGGGCGGCGCGGAAGGGGAGCCGGAGGGATCGGGCTGAGTCAGCCCCCCTCCCCCGGCACCTCCGTCGGGTGGCCCAGCGTCTGGCGGACATAGAGCTTCTTCACCAGCACGAAGGCGACGACGGTGATCGGCGCCGCCAGCAGCACGCCCGGCAGGCCGAAGAGGAGCCCGACCGCGACCACGGCGAAGAGCAGCGTCGCCGGCGGCAGGCTGACCATGCGGTGCTCGACGATCGGCATGATCATGTTGGACTCCACCTGCTGGATCGCCAGGAACAGGAGGGCGGTCCAGATCAGGGTGTTGCCGCCCTCGCTCAGCGCCAGCAGCAGCGCCGGCACCGCGCCGGCGACGGAGCCGATCAGCGGCACGAAGCCCGCCAGCCCCGCGAAGAGGCCGAGTGCCAGCGGCGAGGGCAGGCCGAGCGCCCAGGTGCCGAGGCCGGCCAGCACGCCGACGATCACCATCGAGATGAACTGGGCGATGAGCCAGAGGCGCAGCGCCTCCCCGCTCGCTTCCATCGCATCGCCGGCGCGGGCCTGCTGGCCGGATGGCAGCAGCTTCAGGACACCCTGCCGGTAGAGCGCCGGGTCCGCGGCCAGGAAGAAGCCGCCGACCACGGCCAGCACGAGCGCCGAGGCGGCGCTGACGACCATGCCGCCGAGGCTCGCGACATGCCCCGCCAGCGTGCCGACCACCGAGGGTTCGACCCCCGCCTCCCCCAGCGTCGGCACATCGATGCCGAGGCGCTGTTCGAGCGCGCCCATGGCCCGCGGCAATTGTTCGCCCAGCACCGCCATCTGCGCCTGCACCTGGCCGCCGACCAGCATCGCGGCGCCGCCCAGCAGCAGGGCCAAAGCGAGGCCGACCGCGGCCAGGGACCAGGTGCGGGAGAGGCCGGACCAGGCCTCGATCGGCCGGGCGAGGGCCAGCAGCAGCGCCGCCACGACCACGCCCGCGAAGGTGAGCAGCAGCGCCGCCCGGACCTGCCAGAGCAGGAGGACGAAGAGGATGACGCCGAGCGTGATCAGCACGCGGCGGAGGAAGACCACATCCCCCCGCCAGCCCTGGGCCGCGCCCCTCTCCGACCCATCCATTCCGCCTGGCTCCGTCATGCGGAGCCAAAGCGAGTCCGGACCGGATAAGTTGCAATGCCGGGCGCGACGTCAGCCCAGCAGGCGGCCGATCACGCGGGCGGTGTAGTCCACCACCGGGATGATGCGGCCGTAGTTGATCCGCGTCGGGCCGATGACGCCGATGGCACCGACGATCTTCTCCTGCCCGTTGCGGAAGGGGGCGACGACCATGGAGAGGCCGGCGCTGTCGAAGAGGCCGGACTCCGCGCCGATGAAGATCTGCACGCCCTCCCCGCGCTGGGCCAGGTCGAGCAGCCGCAGCATGGTCTCCTGCGCCTCCAGCCGTTCGAACAGCGCCTGGATTTCCGTCACCTTCTGCACATGGTCGAGGTTCTGCAGCAGCTTGGCCTGGCCGCGGAGGATGAGCGACCCGCCACTGCCGCCGGACCAGGTGCCGAGCCCGGCCTCGATCACCTGGTTGGTCAGGGTATCGAGCGCGGTGCGGTTGGCCGCGATCTCCTGCGCCACGGTGCCGCGCGTCTCGTCCAGCGTGCGGCCGGAGAGGCGGGCATTCAGGTAGTTGCTGGCCTGCTGCAGGGCGGAGGGGGGGAGGCCGGCCGGCACCTCGATGACGCGGTTCTCCACCTGGCCATCGGCGGTGACCAGCACGACCAGGGCGCGGCCCGGGCCCAAGGCCACGAATTCGATATGGCGGACCGGTGCCTCCCGCTTCGGCGCCACGACCAGGCCGGCGGCGCCGGCGAGGCCGGAGAGCATCTGGCCGGCCTCGCCCAGCGTCTCCTGCAGCGAACGGCCGCCGGAGGCGCAGCGGGCGGCGATGGCGTCCCGCTCCTCCTCCGCCAGCGCGCCGAATTGCAGCAACCCGTCGACGAAAAGGCGCAGCCCGCGTTCGGTCGGCAGGCGGCCGGCGGAGGTATGGGGAGCGAAGAGCAGGCCGGCGTCTTCCAGATCCGCCATCACGTTGCGGATGGTGGCCGGCGACAGCGCCTGGGGCAGGCGGCGGGAGAGGGTGCGGGAGCCGACCGGCTCCCCGGTCTGGACGTAGATCTCCACCAGCTCCCGCAGGATGGCGGCGCTGCGGTCATCGAGGTTGGGCGGCAGGGGGATGGTGCCTGCCGGTGTCATGTTCGGGGCCCCCGTCGGACGCGGCGGCCTGGTGAGTGGACCCATGGGTCAGTGTCCCGGACCGTTTTCTTGGGGTGGAACGCTAGGGGGCGGCGGCGTGGCCGGTCAATCGGCTGCGTGGCGGGGCGCCGGTAACGCGGGGAATGCCACCGGCAAGGTTTCGACACAGTCGCGCCATGCCAGGGTTACCGTCCTCCCTTCATGTGGGGTCCGGACAGGGACAAGGGGAGACCCCGATGCAGGCGAAGGAGGAGGCCACGCTGTGGCCGGCACTGCTGACCCGGTGGCTGGGCGGGACGCGGGCGTGACGGCGGTATTCGCCGCGGCCTCCCTGCTGCTGGCGGGGGGTGCGGGGCTGATGACCTCGATGCTGGTGTCGCCCGTGCATCGGGGCTTCCGGCTGGCGGCGCTGCTGATGGTCTCGGCGCTGGCGGTGGGGGTGGGGCTGCTGCTGATCGCGGGGCCGCCGGATGAGGAGGGGTTCCTGCTGACGATGGCGGGGGTTCGCGCGCTGGTTGGTTGACGCGGCCGGGCGGCGGGCGGCAGGGGTGGGGCATGCGGATGGTGCTCGTCCTGCTGACCCTGCTGGTCCCGGCTGCCGCGCGGGCGGAGGGGCCGTGGAGCGCCTGCCGCCAGGCGATCGCGGCGGCGGAGCGGGGGAGCGGCGTGCCGCCGGGGCTGCTGCTGGCGATCGCGCAGGTCGAAAGCGGGCGGGCGGCGCCGGGGGGCGGAGTGGCGCCCTGGCCGTTTGCCATCAATGCGGAGGGGAGTGGGCGCTTCCCGGAGACGCGGGAGGCGGCGGTCGCGATGGTGGAGGGGCTGCGGGCGCGGGGCGTGACCAGCATCGATGTGGGCTGCATGCAGGTGAATTTGTTCCACCACCCGGAGGCCTTTCCGACGCTGGAAGCGGGGTTCGATCCGGTTGTGAACGTGGGGTACGCCGTGCGCTTCCTGCGGGAGTTGCGGGCGCGGACGGGGAACTGGGCGGAGGCGGTGGCGGGGTACCATTCCGGCGAGGCGGGGCGGGGGATAGCGTACCATGCGCGGGTGACGGTGACGCGGATGGCGGGCGGCGTGGCGCTGTCGGCGCCGGCGGCGCTGCGGGGGTTGTGCGCGCCGGGGCTGCGGGCGGCGATGCTGGTGGCGCCGAATGGGCGGCCGCGGGTGGTGTGCCGGCGTTAGGCTTACCCGGCTTTCACGCCGAAGGCGCCCAGCAGCGATCCGACGATTGGCAGTACCATTCCATCCCCCTTGCAGCCCAGCGTTACCTTTGCGGTATCGTTCTGTCCCCCTCGTCTGGCGCACTCCCGAAAAAAGGAGGGGGTACGGGGGAGTTCACTCCCCCGCTCTTCCTTCCCGTGTTACCCCCCGCGCCATGATCGATTTCCCCGCCGGCTTCAAAGCCCCCTTCGTCCGTCCCTCCGGCCGCGTCGCCGATACCATGCGCGACGTCACGCTCACCCCGGGCCAGGCCCGGCATGCGGAGGGGTCCTGCCTCATTCGCTTCGGGGTGACGGAGGTGCTCTGCACCGCCAGTGTCGAGAGCAAGGTGCCGCCCTTCCTGCGCAACACGGGCCAGGGCTGGGTGACGGCGGAGTATGGGATGCTGCCGCGCGCGACCCATACGCGGGGCGACCGAGAGGCCGCGCGGGGCAAGCAGTCTGGCCGGACGCAGGAGATCCAGCGGCTGATCGGGCGCAGCCTCCGCGCGGTGACGGACCTCAAGGCGATGGGGGAGATGTCGGTCGTCGTGGACTGCGACGTGCTGACGGCCGATGGTGGCACGCGCTGCGCCAGCATCACCGGCGCCTGGGTGGCGCTGCATCTGGCGTTCCAGCACTGCATGAAGATGAACGTGCTGAAGACCAATCCCCTGCGCGACCAGGTCGCCGCGATCTCCTGCGGCATCTGGAACGGCACGCCGGTGCTTGACCTCGACTATGCCGAGGACAGCAAGGCGGAGACGGATGGCAATTTCATCATGACCGGCTCCGGCGGGATCGTGGAGATCCAGGCGACGGCGGAGGGGGCGCCCTTCTCCGAGACCGAGCTGAATGCGCTGCTGGGCCTGGCGCGGGCGGGGACGACGAAGCTCTTCGCGCTGCAGAAGGCGGCGATCGGGGGATGAGTCACCGGATCCTCACCGGGCCGAAGCTGGTCCTCGCCACCCACAACAAGGGCAAGGTGAGGGAGGTGGCGGCGCTGCTCGCGCCCTGGGGGTTCGAGGTGGTGGCGGCGGGCGAGTTGGGCCTGCCGGAGCCGGCGGAGACCGAGGAGAGTTTCCTCGGCAATGCGCGGATCAAGGCGCTGGCGGCGGCGACGGCCTCCGGCCTGCCGGCGCTGGCGGATGACAGCGGATTCAGCGTGGCCGCGCTGGATGGCGCGCCGGGGGTGCGGACGGCGGATTGGGCGGAGACGCCGGCCGGGCGCGACTACGGCATGGCCATGGGCAAGGTGGAGAAGCTGGCGCGGCATGCCGCGGATCGCGGGGCCTGGTTCTGCTGCGCCCTCGTCCTGGCCTGGCCGGATGGGCACACCGAGGGCTTCCTGGGCGAGGCGCATGGAAGCTGGGTCTGGCCGCCGCGCGGCGCCAATGGCTTCGGCTATGACCCGATGTTCGTACCGAAGGGCGGGGCGGAAACCTTCGGGGAGATGACGCCGGAGGCGAAGCACGCCATCAGCCACCGCGCGGACGCCTTCCGGCAGTTGTCCGCGGCCTGCCTGCCGCCTCTGTGATCCGGCGCGCGGCCCTGCTGCTGGCGCTGCTGCTGCCGATGGCGGCGGTGGCGGAGCAGGCGGGGCCGCTGGTGACGGAGGCAGGCGTCGTGCCGCGGGATGGTGCGGCGTCGGGCGCCATGGTCTGGCTGCACCCCCATTACACCGAGGGTCCGCCGCCCGAGGCGCCCGCCTTCATGGCGCGGCTGGCGGCGCGGGGCTGGGACGGCTGGCGGTTTGACCGCCCGCCAGGTGGGGCGGTGCCGCCGGCCTCCCCCCTGGCATCCGGGGTGGAGGAACTGGCGGCGGGGACGGCGGCGCTGCGGGCGCGCGGCTACCGGCGGGTCGTGCTGGTGGGCGAAAGCCGCGGCGCCTTCCTCGTGTTGGCGGCGCTCCGCATGCCGGGGCTCGCCGATGCTGCGGCGCTCGCCGCGCCGGCGGCGCATGGGCGCAGCGCGGAGCGGCGGCCGCAGGCGCTGGCGGATTTCGCCGCGGCGCTGGACCGCGCCAGCCCGGACGCGCTGCGGCGCATGGCCCTGCTGCTGTTCGAGGATGATGGCTGGGATCCCGACCCCGCCGCGCGCGCCGGTCTGTTCCAGGCGGCGGTGGCGCGGCTCGGCTGGGGGGCACTGCTGATCGACCGCCCGCCGGCGCCGACCGGGCATGGCGGGGTGCAGGAGCCTGAGTTCGACGCGATCTTCGGCGCCTGCCTGGCGGATTTCCTGGAAGGCCGCGGCCCCTGCCGGTGACGCGGTCCCCGAACGAACGCAGGGCCGCGGCGCCACGTTCTTCTTCCTGCTGCAAGGGAGAGAACGACATGGCCAACCGCAAGCAGACGCCCGACGACACCGAGGGCGCGACCGCCTCCGACAAGCCCGGCTACCGCGGCGGGGCGCGGACGCAGACGGAGGACACCGGCGTGCGCCAGGGTGGCGGCAAGGGGCAGTCCATGGCCGGGGAGAAGGATGCCCGCGGCCTGACCATCGACAGCACGGTGCCCAAGGACAATGAGGCGCCGGTGCCGGGCGATGCCGCCAAGGGGCCCTGGGCCGTCCATCCGGAGCCCAAGGGGGACTGACCGGGCGGGGGGGCGCCGCACCGGCCCCCCCTTCCCCGCTGCGCCGCGCCGTGCCACGGGAACGCCAACCCGTAGCGGAGCGCCACCCCATGACCCGCAGCCTCAAGGTCGCGGTCCAGATGGACCCGATCGCCTCCATCAACATCGATGGCGACAGCACCTTCGCCCTGATGCTCGAAGCCCAGTCCCGCGGCCACGCCCTGTGGCACTACCATGTGCGGGACCTGGCGCTGCAGGGCGGCCGCGTCGTCGCCCGCGCGCAGCCCGTCACCGTCCAGCGCGTGAAGGGCAACCACTTCACGCTGGGGGCGGAGGAGGAACTGGACCTCGGCCAGGTGGATGTGGTGCTGATGCGCCAGGACCCGCCCTTCGACATGGCCTACATCACGGCCACGCACATCCTGGAACACATCCACCCGAAGACGCTGGTGGTGAACGACCCGGCCAGTGTGCGCAACGCGCCGGAGAAGCTCTTCGTCACGCATTTCCCGGAGCTGATGCCTGAGACGCTGGTGACCGCGGATGTCCGGCAGATTCGCAAGTTCCGGGAGAAGCACGGCGACATCATCATCAAGCCGCTGTTCGGGAACGGGGGCGCCGGCGTCTTCCACCTGCGTCCCGACGATCCCAACATGAACGCGCTGGTCGAGATGTTCACGGAGCGGTCGCGGGAGCCGCTGATGATCCAGCGCTACCTCCCCGCCGTGCGGCAGGGCGACAAGCGCATCATCCTGGTGGACGGCATCGCCATGGGCGCCATCAACCGCGTGCCGGCTTCCGGCGAGGCGCGGTCCAACATGCATGTCGGCGGGCGCCCCGAACCGACCAAGCTGACGGACCGGGAGAAGGAAATCTGCGCCGCCATCGGGCCGGCGCTGCGGGAGCGCGGGCTGATCTTCGTGGGCATCGACGTGATCGGCGACTACCTGACCGAGATCAACGTGACCTCGCCCACCGGGCTGCAGGAACTGGCGCGGTTCGACGGGGTGTACCTGGAGCGCGCGATCTGGGACGCGATCGAGGCGAAGGTCTCGCCGTAAACGCAGGGGGGCGCCGCCCCCCTGCACCAACCATGGCCCGCAGGGGGGCTCCGCCCCATAGGCGCTAGGATAGGGTCGTTCGTTGCGGGGCGTGGCTGATTTGTCGTGAACGGCGTCTTGGAGGGTCGGCGAGGCGCCGGTGCAGGGCCGGGTCGTAGCGGATGAGTTGGCTGATACGGATCGAGCCAAGCACGGCGGCGAG
>NZ_JAAIKB010000002.1 GCF_011040385.1 Falsiroseomonas algicola
GCGGCTGGACCGGCTACTACGGCAAGCCAGGTCCTATCGTCATGCTCGACGGATGGACCCACTTCCAGGCCGGCAAAGCCGCTCTCAAAACCCTCCAGACCTATGCAGATGTGTGAATCTACTAGCCCCTGAGGGGGGAGAGGGTTGGGTGAGGGGGGCGTGCCGCCCCAATCCCTACCCGTATCGCATTCCCCCCTTCCGCAGCATCGCGCTCACATCCGGCTTCCCGCTCGCGCTCTTGGCCGGCGCCCAGAACTTCACCAGCTCGAAGGATGCGTCCTTCCCCCAGGGGTCCCAGACGGTCTTGTCCCCGTTGCTCCGCGCCCCGGGCCAGGACCCCAGCGAGGTGGACAGCGCCAGCGGGTAGGACCCCTTCACCGCCACCGTCTTCGCGGCGCCTGTCTTGTCCGTGTAGCCATAGCCACCGCGCGGTTTGCGGAGCCCGGGATAGACGATGATGACGTGGCCATTCGTGCCCGTCTCCGCCTTGCCGCCCACCACCGGCACGCCCTGCAGCGCCAGCTCATAGGCGCGGTCCAGCGTCACCTCCGTCCAATCCGTGCTCTGCGTCAGGAAGGCCACCAGGTCGTTCGCCTGGCGCTGCGGCCAGGCCTGCTCGCTCATCCCCAGCACGGTCCGCACGATGGCGTTGACGGCGTGGGAGCAGGAATTCGGGTGATCCTTGTAGGCGGCGGCGCAGGCCTCCTTCAGCTTGGCCAGGGCCGCCGGGTCCTTCGGCGTTTCCAGGGAGGCATTGAACCCGCCCGGCAGCACGCCCTCCAGGCCCGTTGACGCCATCTCGCCCATTCTCTTTCTCCTCGGCCGGGTCGGTCATCGGACCCGCGCGCAAGAAGATATCGCGACCCTGCCCCCGAACCATTTCGCCCTGCTTCGGGGGCTGTGGATGAAGGGCCCGAGGTTGACAGTTCGGCCTCCGCCACCTATCCCGCCGCACCCCACCAGGACCACGACCATGAAGATCCGCAACAGCCTCAAGACCGCCAAGACCCGCGACAAGAACTGCTTCCTGGTTCGCCGCAAGGGCCGCGTCTACGTGCTGAACAAGAAGAACCCGCGCCTGAAGGCCCGCCAGGGCTGAGGCTGCGCGCCCCGGGCCATCGCGCCCGGGATGCTTTCGTGGGGTTCTGATCGCCGCGCCGGGGCAACCCGGCGCGGCTTTCCGTTGTCCGTTGGGCCGGGGCAACCCGGCGCGGCTTTCCGTTGTCCGTTGGGCCGGGGCAACCCGGCGCGGCTTTCCGTTGTCCGCTTGGGTCGGGGCAGGCCGTCAGCGCGGCGTCAGCCGCTCCGTCCCGAGGCCCCCCTCGCGCCCCGCGGTCCAGATGCCCTGCATCGACCCGTCCGGCGCGATCTCATAGAGCACGGTGCCGAGCGTGCCGCCCTGGCTGTAGCCCACGGCGAGGATCTTGCCGTTGGACACGCCGATGCCATTGATGGTCTCGCCCCCCACGCGCCAGGACAGGCGCCAGGTCTGCGGCCCCGTCGGCGTGAACTGCACGGTGCCGGAATAGCGCGACCCGTCGCCCCCGGCGCCCTCCACCACATAGAAGCCGGCGCGCTGCGCCGCGGCCGGCGTGGCCAGCAGCGGCAGCCCGAGCAGCGCCGCCGCGATGATCCTGGTCTTCATGGTGCCTCCTGTCCCTGTTGGCGCCCCCGTCCTGCCACGGACCGGTTACGCAAGGATCAAGGGAGGCATGCCTGGCACCGCGGCGCCAGGGGGGACGCATGCCCGCCTGCTTGCCGCAAGCCGGGCGCACGGCCATCTTCGTGGCAATGACACGTCCGAGGTCGCCATGATCCCGCTGCCGCCCCCGAAGCCCGAGATCCTCGCGCGGCGGGACGCGATCATCGCCGCACTCCGCACCCTGGTGCCGGGGGAGGGCGTCATCGGCGACGAGACGCGCCTCAAGCCCTATGAGACCGATGGCCTCTCCGCCTACCGCCAGCCGCCGCTGGCGGTGGTGCTGCCCACCACGACGGAGCAGGTGGCCGCCGTCATGCGCTACTGCCACGGGAACGGCATTCGCGTCGTCCCCCGCGGCGCCGGCACGTCGCTGTCGGGCGGCGCCTTGCCCCTGGCCGATGCGGTGGTGATCGGCCTGATGCGCATGAACCGCATCCTGGAGATCGATTTCGACGACCGCCTGGCGGTGGTGGAAGCCGGCGTCACCAACCTCGGCATCACCAAGGCGGTGGAGCATGAGGGCTTCTTCTACGCGCCCGACCCGTCCAGCCAGCTCGCCTGCATGATCGGCGGCAACGTCAACATGAACTCGGGCGGCGCGCATTGCCTGAAATACGGCGTCACCGCCAACAACCTGCTGGGCCTGAAGCTGGTGACGCCGGAAGGCGAGATCGTCGAGGTCGGCGGCGACCACCTCGACACCGCGGGCTATGACTGGCTCGGCCTGATGACGGGCAGCGAGGGCATGCTCGGCATCGTCACCGAGGTCACCGTCCGCATCCTGCGCGGCCCCGAGGGGGCGCGGGCCATGCTCGCCGCCTTCAAGGGCACGGAGATCGCCGGCGCCGCGGTCGATGCCATCATCGGCAGCGGCATCATCCCCGTGGCGCTCGAATTCATGGACAAGCCCTGCATCCATGCCTGCGAAGCCTTCGCCCATGCGGGCTACCCGCTGGATGCGGAAGCGATGCTGATCATCGAGGTCGAGGGCAGCGTCGCCGAGCAGGATTTTCTCCTGGCCCGAATCAAGGAGATCTGCGCGCGCTTCGATCCGATCAGCCTGAAGGTCGCGACGTCCGCCGAGGAATCCATGGCGATCTGGAAGGGCCGCAAGGGCGCCTTCGGCGCGGTCGGCCGCATCTCCCCCGACTATCTCTGCATGGATGGCACCATCCCGACCGGGGAGCTCCCCTTCGTGCTGAAGCGGATCGGGGAGATGAGCACCCAATACGGGCTGCAGGTTGCCAACGTCTTCCATGCCGGGGACGGCAACCTGCACCCGCTGATCATGTTCGACGCCAACAATCCCGCCAGCTTCCGCGCCGCGGAGGATTTCGGCGCCGACATCCTGAAGCTCTGTGTCGAGGTCGGCGGCTGCCTGACCGGGGAGCATGGCGTGGGGGTGGAGAAGCGGGACCTCATGCATGTCCAGTTCCAGCCGCATGAACTGGCCCAGCAGCGCGCCATCAAGACGGCCTTCGACCCCGCCTGGCTGCTGAACCCGCACAAGGTCTTCCCGCTGGAAGCGCTGCCCCAGTGAACGCCCCGGATACAGAGGCCGGCATCGTCGACGCCGTCCTGGCCGCCCGCGAACCGCTGGCCATCGAGGGCAACGGATCGAAGCGCGGCCTGCTCCGCCCGGTCCAGGCGGCGGAGACGCTGTCCACCCGCAACCTCTCCGGCATCACCCTCTACAAGCCGACGGAGATGGTCCTTTCCGCCCGCGCCGGCACGCCGCTGCCGGAGATCGAGGCGACGCTCGCGGAGCGCGGCCAGATGCTGGCGCCGGAACCGCCGGACACCCACGCCCTGTTCGGCGTCCGCCAGCCCGCCACTATCGGCGGCATCGTCGCCACCAACCTCTCCGGCCCGCGGCGCATCAATGCCGGCTCCATCCGCGACCACCTGCTCGGCATCCGCTTCGTGAACGGCCGCGGGGAGGTGGTGCGCAGCGGCGGGCGCGTGCTGAAGAACGTGACGGGGCTCGACCTCTGCAAGCTGCTGGCGGGCAGCCACGGCACGCTCGGCGTGCTCACCGAGATCACGATGAAGGTCCTGCCCGCCACGGAAGCCACGGCGACGCTGAAGGTCGCCGTGCCCGACATCGCCACCGGCATCCGCGCGCTGAGCGCGGGCCTCACCAGCCCCTATGGCATCACCGGCGCCGCCCTGCTGCCGATGGGCCCGACCGCCCTGCTGCGGCTCGAGGATTTTGCCGAATCCGTCACCTACCGCGCAGCCCGGCTGCGGGAGGACCTGGCGCGCTTCGGCGAGGTCTCGATGGTGGAGGCGCCGGAATCCCGCCTGCTCTGGCGCTCCATCCGCGACGCCGATCCCATCAATGGCGGGCCGGACCACGCCATCTGGCGCCTCTCCATCCGCCCCTCCGCCGCGCCGGCGCTGGTCGCGGCGCTGCAGGAGGCTTTCGCCGCGCGGCTGCTGCTGGATTGGGGCGGCGGCCTGGTCTGGGTGGCGGGACCTGCGACGGAGGAGGCGCACCAGGCCGTCCTCGCCGCCACCATCGCCGCCCGGGGCAGCTACACCCTGTTCCGCGCCCCCGAACCGCTGCGCGCCGCCGTCGCCGTCATCCCGCCGGAAGCTCCCGCGCTGGCTGCCATCGCCGCCCGGGTGAAGGCGGCGCTGGACCCCGCCGGCCTGTTCAACCCCGGCCGCATGAGGGCGGGGCAGTGACCACACCGCGCGTTGCTATCTGCGGCCTCCACCTGGAGGTCAACGCCTTCTCCCCCCTTACCACCCGCGCCGATTTCGAGGCGCTGTCCTGGGTGGAGGGAGACGCGATCACCGAGGCCGGCCGCGCCGCCGTCTCCGCCACCCCCGCGGAGGTGCCCGGCTTCTACCGCCGCATGGACGAGACAGGGCCGTGGGAGCCCGTTCCCCTCATCATGATCAGCGCGCCCCCCGGCGGCATGATGGAGCCCGGCCTCTTCCCCGATTTCCTGGCGCGCCTGGCGCGCCGCCTGGATGAAGCCGGCCCCATCGACGCCGTCTATGTCGGCAGCCACGGCGCCAGCCGGTCGGTCGAGGAGGCGGACACCGATGGCGCCATCCTGGCCCTGCTGCGCGAGCGCCTCGGCCCAGACGTGCCCATCGTCGGCACGCTCGACCTCCACTGCAATGTCAGCGACCGCCAGGTGGCGCTGGCCGACCTCCTCATCGGCTACCGCACCAACCCGCATGTGGACATGCGCGACCGCGCCGCGGAGGCCGCCGACGCCATCCGCCACCTGCTGGCGACGTGCGAGAGGCCGGAAACCCACTTCATCCGCCTGCCGCTGACACCGCCCACCGTCACGCTGCTGACCGCCGAGCGATCGCCCTATGCCGACGCCATCCGGCAGGGGGTCGCGATGCGCGACTCGGACGCCGACCTGCTCGGCATCTCCGTCACCGGCGGCTTCGCCTATACCGACATCCCGAAATGCGGCCTGTGCGTCTGGGCGACGGCGCGGGCGGGGCAGGGGGCCAAGGCCCGCGCGGCGGCCGAGGCCCTGGCGCGCGGGATCTGGGAGAACCGCGCCGCCCTCTCCCGCACCCTGACCAGCATCGAGGATGCGGTGGCCGAGGCCGTCGCGACCGGCGCCGACCCTGCGCGCCCGAGCCTGATCCTGGCCGATGTCGCGGACAATCCCGGCGGGGGCGGCGGCGGCAACACCACCGCGCTGCTCTCGGCCCTGCACGCCTCCGGCGCGCGGGGGGTGGTCTTCGGTGTGCTGGTGGACCCGGCTCTGGCCGCCACCTGCCACGCGGCCGGGCAGGGCGCGCGGATCGAGGCCGTGGCCAATGCCGCCCCATCCCCGTTCGCGGAAACCTTCCGCGCCATGGCCCGTGTGCGCACCCTTTCCGATGGTCACGGAGTCGGCCGCCGCGGTGGCCTTGCCGGCCGCGCCTTCACCCTCGGCCCTTCGGCGCTGCTCGAACTGGAGGGCAGCGGGTTGCTGCTCGCCGTCGGATCGCTCCGCCGGCAATTGCAGGACCCCGCGATGCTCGAATTGCTCGGCGTCGATGTGGACGCCGCCCGCACCATCGTCGTGAAGTCGCGCGGCCATTTCCGCGCGGGCTTCGACCTCTACGCGACGCCGGACCGCACCTGGGAAGTCGATGCCCCCGGCCTGGTCAGCCCCGTGCTCTCCCGCTTCACCTTCACCGGCCTGCCGCGCCCCGTCTTCCCGCTGGATGCGGAGGCGGCCTGGCCGTAGCGGCGCCTCAGCGCGCCGCCTGGTCCCGGCGGTCGCCCCGGCGCCGGTCACCCTCGCGCCGATCCGCCTTCACGCCGCCATTGACCCGGAGAAGTGCCTCCTGCCGCGCGGCCTCCACCGGCCCCATCCAGGCAATCCGCGACTCAGCCATGGGCTGCGCGCTCACCGGGCTGTGCCGGCCTTGGTCGTTCCGCATTCTGCGTTCCTCCGATGCCGCAATGATAACGCGGCCGGCGCGAGACCGTCGATTGAAAACTGTCATGAAAACGGCATCCTGCGTTGCAAGTTGCAAGTCGGGTCCTCCGACACGACCAATTTCGCAACGCGCGTGCCAAGCGCTTCCCCGCCAGCCGCCCAGGCCCCATCTTCGCCCCCAGAGAGGAACGCGCCGGCATGCAGACCAGCTTCACCGAGGAACAGCTCCGCGACCCCGATACGGCGGAGAGCAACCGCATCCTCCGGACCTGCGTGCATTGCGGCTTCTGCACGGCCACCTGCCCGACCTTCGCCCTGCTGGGCGATGAGCTGGATAGCCCCCGCGGCCGCATCTACCTGATCAAGGACATGCTGGAGAATGACCGCCCGGCGACGCCGGAGGTGGTGAAGCATGTCGATCGCTGCCTCTCCTGCCTGTCCTGCATGACGACCTGCCCGTCGGGCGTCCACTACATGCACCTGGTCGATCACGCCCGCCGGCATATCGAGGAGACCTACGAACGCCCGAAGGCCGAGCGCGCGCTGCGCCGCCTGCTGTCCTTCCTGCTGCCGCATCCCGCGCGCTTCCGCCTGGCGCTGATCGGCGCCTCCCTCGGCCGGCCCTTCGCCCGCTTCGTCCCCGGCGCGTCGATGACCGCGCAGCGTCTCCGCGCCATGCTGAAGCTGGCCCCCGGCCATGTCCCCGGGCCGAGCGCGCTCGACCGCCCGGGTGTCCACAAGGCCGTCGGCGAACGGCGCGGCCGTGTCGCGCTGCTGACGGGCTGCGCGCAGCAGGTGCTGGCGCCTTCCATCAACGAGGCCACGATCCGCCTGCTGACGCGCATGGGGATCGAGGTGGTGGTGACGCGCGAGCAGGGCTGCTGCGGCGCGCTCGACCACCATATGGGCCACCATGACCCCGCCATGGCGCTGGCCCGCGCCAACATCGCCGCCTGGACGCAGGCGGGCGACCTCGACGGCATCATCATCAACGCCTCGGGCTGCGGGACCACGGTGAAGGATTACGGCTTCATGTTCCGCGCGGAGGCGGGCGATTGGCCGGAGCGTGCCGCGAAGGTCAGCGCGCTGGCCATGGACATCTCCGAGGCCCTGCTGAAGTTCGGCTATGCGCCGACGCGCGCCGCCCCCGGCCTGACCGTCGCCTACCACGCCGCCTGCTCCCTGCAGCATGGCCAGAAGATCACCGCCGCGCCGAAGGATCTGCTGAAGCGCGCCGGCTTCGCGGTGAAGGAACCGGCGGAGGGCCATCTCTGCTGCGGCAGCGCGGGCACCTACAACATCCTGCAGCCCGAGATCGCGGGGCAGCTTCGGGACCGCAAGCTCGCCAACCTCGACCGCACCCGCGCGGACCTGATCGCCGCCGGCAATATCGGCTGCCTGACCCAGCTCGCGGGCGGCGCCATGCCCACGGTCCATACGGTGGAACTGCTGGACTGGATGGCGGGTGGGGAAGCGCCCCCCGCCGTCACCACCGCACTGAAGAAGAAGTCCCGCCAGCCCGGATAGCTTGACAGTCCCGGCGCGCCCCGCTTCCTCCCGCCGCAACAACGCCGGAAGGAAACCCATGCGCCGCCGCGCCCTGATCGCCGCCGCCAGCCTCCTCGCCACGCCCCGCCTGGCCTTCGCCCAGGGCAGCTGGCCGGAGCGTCCCGTCTCCCTCATCGTCCCCTTCACCCCGGGCGGCTCCACCGACATCGCGGCCCGCATCATCGCGGAGCGCCTGGCGCCGAAGCTCGGCCCCAATGCCCGCCTCATCATCGAGAACCGCGCCGGTGCCGGCGGATCGCTGGGCGCCGATGTCGTCAAGCGCGCCAACCCCGATGGCTACATGCTGCTGGTGGCGACCGCCTCCTCCCACGGCACCAACCCCGCCGCGCTGCCGCAGACCACCCCCTACGACGCGCTGGAGGATTTTTCCTCGATTGCCATCCTCGGGGGTGGCCCCATGGTCATCGTCGTCCCGGGGCGGTCGCGCTTCCGCACCATCCAGGACCTGATCGCCGCCATGCGGGCCGAACCCGGCCGCCTGTCCTTCGCCACCTCCGGCGCCGGCGGCATCGGCCACCTCACGGGCGAGTACTTCATGGCCCGCGCGGGCGGCGCCGGCGGTTCGCTGCGCTCCCAGCACATTCCCTATCGCGGCGGCGCGCAGGTCCTCGCCGCCATGGCGGCCGGGGAGGTGGACTGGTCCTGCGAGGTCCTGGCCTCCGCCACGCCGCACCTCCGCGACAACACCTCCCGCGGCCTCGCCATCAGCGGCCGCACGCGCCACCCGCTGATGCCGGAGATCCCGACCCTGGCCGAATCCGGCCTGGCCGATTTCGACGTCACCACCTGGAACATGCTGCTCGGCCCGAGGAACCTGCCCGCACCGCTGGTCGCCCGCCTGAACGAGGCGGTGAACGCCACCCTCGCGGAGCCCCAGGTCCGCGACCGCATGGCCACCGCCGGCGTGGACGCCGCCGCGCCCAACACCCCGGCCGAAGCGCGCGCCTTCCTGGCGGCGGAGCTCGCGAAGTTCCGCGACATCGTCCGGGTTGCGGGGATCGCCTTGGGGCGGTGATGGCCATGTCGCGCGGGTGGCTCGCAGGGGGACGCTGTCCCCCTGCACCCCCTGCCAGGGTCCGGCGGGACCCTGGACCGCGAGGTTTTATCGGAAGGCGGGAGAGGGGCACCGCGGTCGCGCTGAACAAGCGCGCGCTCCGCGCCCCTCTCCCGCCTTCCGACCAATCTCATGGGTTCCGAGGGGCCGCTGCCCCTCGGCGGGGAGCGCGAGGGGCAGCGCCCCTCGCGAATCACGGGCGCAACAGCGCCCTCACCGCCCGAGCCATTCCAGCAGCACCCGGTTGAAGTCGCCGGGCTTCTCGACATTCGGCAGATGGCGCGCGCCCTCCACCGCGATGAAGCGCCCATCCGGCACCAGGCGCGCGATCCGCTCGCCCTCCGCGGGCGGCACGGCGTGGTCATCCTCCCCGCAGAGGATCAGGGCGGGGATGGAGAGTTGCGGCAGGCGGGCGACATGGCTGAAGGCCATGATGGCCTCGACGCAGCCCCCATAGCCCTCGGCCGTCGTGGCCTCGATGGTGCCGAGGATCTCCGCGAAGCGGGCCGGGTTTGCGGCCTGGAAGGCGGGCGTCAGCCAGCGTTCGATGGTCGCCTGCGCCACCGGCCGCACCGACCCCGCCGCCCGCACCGCCGCCAGCCGCGGTCCCCAGATGGCATCCGCGTTGGGCAGCGATTCCGGCAGCGCGTCGCAGATGACGATGCTGCGCAGCAGCCCCGGATGGTCCAGCGCCAGCGCCTGGCCGCTCATGCCGCCAAGCGAGAGGCCGACATAATCCACCGGGCCGAGGTCGAGCCGCCGCAGCACGAAGGCCAAATCGTCGCCCAGCAGCCGCATCGTGTAGGCGCCAGAGGTCGCCTGGCTCCCGCCATGGCCGCGCAACTCCACCCGCAGCACGCGGTACCCGGCGGCAAGCAGCACCGGCACCTGTTCCGCCCAGAGGCCGTTATCGGCCGCGAGCGCATGCACGAGGCAAACGGTCCGCGCCCCGGGCTCGCCCAGCAGGTCGGCGGAGAGGGTGATGCCATCCGGCGTCTGGATCAGCATGGGGGCCTCAGTCGATCTGGATGGCGATGGTGCGCACCACCTCGCGCCAGTTGCGCACCTCCTCCGCCACATAGGCGCGGGCCTGCTCCACATTGCCGCCGATCGGGTCGAAGCCCGCGGCCGCAAGCCGCTGCTGGAAGGCGGGCAGGGCCATGACGCGGTTGATGTCGGCATTCACCCTGGCCAGCACCGCCGGCGGCACCGCGGCGGGGTAGAGCACCGCCACCCAGGCGACATCGATGATCGGCGCGAAGCCCGCCTCCTCCACCGTCGGCACGTCCAGCATCGTCGCGTTGCGGGTGGCGCTCGTCACCGCCAGGCCGCGCGCCTGCCGCCCCTGCACCTGCGACACGGCGGAGGGGAGGGAGGTCGCGACCATGTCCACGGTCCCCGCCAGCAGCGCCAGCATGGCCGGCCCCGCCCCGGTGAAGGGGATGTGCTGCGCATCCACGCCGCCCTCCCGCTTGAACAGCAGCTCGGCCGAGAGATGCGCCGCCACGCCCACGCCGGCGGTGCCGTAGTTGATCGGCCGGCGCTTCCCCAACTCCACCAGGTCCCGCAGCGTCCGCACCGGGCTGTCCGCCCGCACCACGAACAGGTTCGGCGTGCCGGCGACGACGCCCGCCACGGCGAATTCCTCCGGCCGGTAGCCGGGGGCGCGGGAGAGGCTCGGATTGATGGCGAAGGCGCCGGTGGTGACCAGCGCGGTGTAGCCATCCGCCGTGGCGCGCGCGATCTGCTGGGCCGCGACATTGCCGCCCGCACCGCCCCGGTTCTCCACCACCACGGGGTGGCGCCAGATCTCGCCGAGATACTCGCCCAGCATCCGGCCGATCAGGTCGGCGAAACCGCCGGGGGCGAAGGCCACGACGAAGCGCACGGGCCGTTCCGGCCAGGCGGGCTGCGCGACCGCCGCGCCGCCAAGCGGCAGGGTCAGGGCACTGCCCAGGATCATGCGTCGTGTCGTCATGTGGGATTTCCTCCGGCAATGGCCCGCCTTTACGCAGCCGCACCAGCGCCGACAAGCCGAGGCTTGCGCCCGGCCGGCGGGATGCCGAATTCTGCCGGCATGCGTCGTCTCCTTCTGCTGCCCCTGGCCCTGGTCGCCGCGCCGCTCGCGGCCCAACCGGCACCGCCCGCGGCCTCGCCGCCTGCCGGCCGGCCGAACCCCGCGGAGGCGCGCCGCGCCGAACTCGACCGGCTGTTCGAGGCGCTGAAGACCGCCCCCGACATCCAGGGCGGCCAGCTGGTGGAAACCCGCATCCGCGCCCTCTGGGCCCAAGCCGCCTCTCCCGCCACCGGCCTCCTGCTCCGCCGCGGCATGCGCAACCTCCAGGGCAATGAGGCTGCGGAGGCGCTGGAGGATTTCGACGCCGCCCTGGTGCTCGACCCCGGCGCCGCCGATGCCTGGCTGCTGCGCGCCCGCGCCCAGGCGCGCCTCGGCGATCGCGTCGCGGCGGCCGGTGACCTGCGGGAGGCGCTGCGCCTCGAGCCCCGCCACTTCGGTGCGCTGCTTCAGCTTTCGGAGTTGCAGGAGGAAGCGGGCGACCTGGCCGGCGCGCTCCGCAGCCTGGATGCCGCGCTGGCGCTGCACCCGCGGATGCCGGGGGGGACGGAGCGGCGCCGGGAACTGGCGCGCCGGGCGGAGGGTGACGCCCTGTAGGACCTACGCGGGGCACGAAAAACGCTGGCATGCCGGCGTTCGTTCCTGTTATGTTCCGATCACCATCGCCACTTCCCCCTCCTGCGATGGCCTGCCCTGCACCCTCTCCCCGCGACGCGGGGGGAGGGTCGCCGCCTGGGGGCTTTGCCGGCAGCGCTGGGTTCCGTTCTTCGGCTCCGAATCACGCACTAAATGTGCTAAAAGTCCTAAATCGGCTAAATCCGCTGTAGCGTTCAGCCGGTGTCGCTTCTCTCCACGCCAGCGCAATCCGCGGATGGTCCCGGCGCGCCCGATGGCGTCACATCCGGCCACCGACCTCCGGAGGCTCCCATGCCCGACGCCATGCCCGATCCCGATGCGCTGCGCTGGCAGGCCGTGCTGTCCCGCGATCCCGGCCTTGCCGGCGCACCCTTCCTCTACGCCGTCACGACCCAGGGCGTGTTCTGCAAGGCCGGCTGCCCCTCCCGCCCGCCGCTCCGCCGCAACACCCGCTTCTATGCCGATGCGGCGGCGGCGGAGGCCGATGGCTTCCGCGCCTGCAAGCGATGCGACCCCAAGGGCGACCGCGCCCGCCTGCACGCGGACGCCGTGGCCGCCGCCTGCGCCCTCATCGAGGAATCGGAGACCATCCCGAGCCTGGAGGCGCTGGCCGCCCGCGCCGGCTATGCCCGCCACCACTTTCTCCGGATGTTCCGGGACATCACCGGCGTGACGCCGCGATCCTATGCCGAGGGGGTGCGCGCCCGCCGCCTGCAATCCGCGCTCGCCACCGGGGAACGCGTGGCCGATGCCGTGGCCGGCGCCGGCTTCGGCAGCGAATCCCGCGTCTATGAGGATACCGCCCGGCACCTGGGCATGACTCCCGGCGCCGCGCGCCGCGGCGGGCAGGGGGAGGTGATCCGCATCGCCCGCGCCGACAGCGCCATGGGCCCGCTGCTGGTCGGCGCCACGCAGGCCGGCATCTGCTTCATCGGCTTCAACGAACCGCAGGAGGCGCTGGAGGGCGACCTCCGTGCCCGCTTCCCGCAGGCCCGCATCGAGGAAGCGCCCGAGGCGCTGGCCGACACCATCCGCCAGGTCGCCGCCTTCATCGAGGAACCGAAGGCCGCCCTCGCCTTGCCGCTCGACCTCCGCGGCACCGCCTTCCAGCGGCGGGTATGGCAGGCGCTGGTGGCGATCCCGCTGGGCGAAACCCGCACCTATTCGGGCCTGGCCGCCGAGATGGGCGCCCCGGCGGCCACGCGAGCCGTCGCCCGGGCCTGCGCGCGCAACCCGGTCTCCCTCGTCGTCCCCTGCCACCGGGTGGTCGGCGCCAGCGGCGACCTCACGGGCTATCGCTGGGGCGTGCCCCGCAAGGCCGCGCTGCTGGCGGCGGAGAAGCGCGCGCGGCGCGGCTAGTTCGGCGCGGGCGCGGGCGCCGGGGCGGGCGCGGCTGGCGCGGCCGTGGCGGGCGCGGGATCTCGCGGCACCAGGCGCTCCCGCGCATTGGCCGGCGCGCCGACGATGGTCCACTCCCCATCCATGCTGCCATCCGGATTCAGCGTGTAGATGCCGAGCCCCGGGCGCTGGGACAGCCCATAGGCAACCGCGATGGTCCGGCCGGAGGCGAAGCCGACCCCTTCCACCACCTGGCCGGAGATGCGCCAGGCAATGACGAAGGACGAAAGCCCGGCCGCCCGGATCTGTGCCTGCCCCGTGTAGGGGGTGCCATCCAGGTTCGTCCCTGTCACGTCATACAGCCCTGCACGTTGGGCCGCTGCCGGGCTGGCCATGGCGGCAAGGATCGGCAGCGCGAGGGCGAGGCGGCGGGCGTTCATCGGCGTGGCTCCTGGCAGGCGGGGCGCAGGGAAGGCGCGCCGCCCGCTGGCGTCAAGCCGGCTCTACTTGACGATCGCGACGCGCAGCGCGTTGGTCGTGCCCGGCGTGCCGAAGGGCACGCCCGCCGTCACCACCACCTCGTCCCCATGCTTCGCGAAGCCTTCCTGGCTGGCGGCGCGGATCGCCTTGGCGACCATGTCCGTCATCGAATGCGGCTCCACCGAGGCCAGCGGATGCACCCCCCACACCACCGCCATGCGGCGCGAGGTCTGGAGCGAGGAGGTGAGGCCGAGGATCGGGCAGGACGGCCGCTCCCGCGCCACGCGGAGCGTGGTGGAACCGGTGGAGGTGAAGGTCGCGATCACCTCCGCCTCGATGGTCTGCGCCACCTGGCGGGCCGCGGCGGCGATGGCGCCGGCGCTGGTCTTCTCGGGCGCCGGGCGTTCCGCATCGGTCAGCGTCCGCCAGCCCGGGTCACTCTCCACCCGCGCGATGATGCGGTCCATGATGTTCACGGCCTCATAGGGGAACTGCCCGGCCGCCGTCTCGGCGGAGAGCATCACCGCATCGGCGCCATCGAACACCGCCGTCGCGACATCCGAGGCCTCCGCCCTTGTGGGGGAGGGGGCGGTGATCATGCTCTCCAGCATCTGGGTCGCCACCACCACCGGCTTGCCGGCGGCGCGGGCGGTGCGGACGATGCGCTTCTGGATCAGCGGCACCTCCTCCGGCGGGCATTCCACGCCGAGGTCGCCGCGCGCCACCATCACGCAATCCGCCAGCGACACGATGGCGTCGAGGTTCTCGACCGCCTGCGGCTTCTCCATCTTGACCATGATCCAGGCCCGCCCGGCCGCGATCTGCTTGGCCTCGATCACGTCCTCCGGCCGCTGCACGAAGCTGAGGCCGATGTATTCGACGCCCTGCTCGAGCACGAAGTCGAGGTCCGCGCGGTCCTTCTCCGTCAGGGCGGGGATCGGCAGCACCACGTCCGGCACGTTCACGCCCTTGCGGTCGGACAGCGCGCCGCCGACGACCACTTCCGTCTCCAGGTGGTCCTCCCGCTTGTGCAGCACCCGCAGCCGCAGCTTGCCGTCATCCAGCAGCAGCGTGGTGCCGATGCCGGCGGCCTCGATGATCTCGGGATGCGGCAGCTGCACGCGTCGGACATCGCCGGGGTTGGGGCTGAGGTCGAGGCGGAACTTCTGCCCCGTCTGCAACTGCACCCGCCCGCCCTGGAACTTGCCGACCCTGAGCTTCGGGCCCTGGACGTCGGCCAGGATGCCGATCGGGCGATCGACCTTCTGCTCCAGCGCCCGGATGATGGCGATGCGCTCCGCATGATCGGCGTGGGAGCCGTGGGAGAAGTTCAGCCGGAACACGTCGGCCCCCGCGCGGAACAGCCGCTCGATCACCTCGGCGGAGGACGAGGCCGGCCCCAGCGTCGCGATGATCTTCGTCCGGCGCCGGCGTCGCAGCGGGATCCGTTGGGCCATGACTCTCGAAAATCCTTCGCGGCGTGGGGACTCGGGCAGCACCTCCGGCACATCGGACCGGATGGTGGTGGGCGGCACGCCAAGCGCACGCGCCACTTCGGCAACGCGGTCATCCGGCACGCGCTTCCATTGGGAAACGGCGGCGGTGGAGATGCCGAGGGCGGTGGCGATACGGGTGACGGCGCCCCGCTGGGTCAGCAGGGCTTCGAGGGCTGGGTCGCGCATGGGCTTACCTTAAGTCATCTAAGCCAACTACGCCAGTTTCGGATTGTAGCTTAGTTTACTTAAGTGTCGGTCCGGGCGCGTCGCGGTGTGTTACAAGGCGGCCACCCCGCCCTGTGTCCAATTCGCCACACCCCTCCCGAATCATTTTTCGCCTTGGCGACTTTTCCCGGGAACCGCGTTGGGACCAGCGGACACGGTGGCTCGCAAGGCCGCTGGCCAGCCCGTCCGGCCTTCCCTCGGAGAGATGTTATGAGCCTCAGGAAAACCCTCCTCGCCACCACGCTGCTGGCGCTGCCCTTCACGGCGGCCCAGGCCCAGCAGGTGAATGGCCTCTATATCGGCGCTGGCGCCGGCGTGAACTGGCTGCAGGATGCAGACCTCTCGGCGACCGGCCAGCTCGGCCAGTCCCTCGCCGCCAGCGGCCGCAGCACCCGCGGCGACATCTCCTTCGACATGGGCTGGGTCGGCGTGGTCAGCCTCGGCTACGGCTTCGGCAACGGCGTGCGGGCCGAGATCGAGGGCAGCTACCGCGAGAACGAGGTCGACCAGATCAGCGGCTTCGGCGGCACGACGAACGCCACGGGCAAGGCGCGCAGCTACGGCGTGATGGCCAATGCGCTGTACGATTTCGACCTCGGCCTGAACTTCGGCGGCTTCTCCTTCCAGCCTTATGTCGGCGTCGGCGCCGGCTATGTCTGGCGCGAGTTCGACAACGTCCGCGCCAATGTCCTGGGCGGCCAGGTCCGCACCGATGGCACCGATGGCCGCTTCGCCTACCAGGCGATCGCCGGCGCCTCCGTGCCGCTGACCGCCTGGGCCCCGGGCCTGGCGTTCACGGCGGAATACCGCTTCATGGGCACGCTGGAGCACAAGCTCGACACCAGCAGCGGCGGTGGTTCCTTCACGGTCTCCCGCGGCGACACGCGCAGCGAGAACTACAACCACTCCATCCTGCTCGGCATCCGCTACGCCTTCGGCCAGACGCCGCCGCCGCCCCCGGTCGTGGCCCCGGCCGCGCCCGTCGTGCAGGCGCCCGCGCCCGCGCGCACCTACCTGGTGTTCTTCGACTTCGACCGCGCCGACCTGACGGACCGTGCCCGCCAGATCATCGCGGACGCCGCGCAGAACTCCACGCGCGTCCAGACCACGCGGATCGAGGTGGCCGGCCACGCCGACCGCGCCGGCACGCCGCAGTACAACCAGCGCCTGTCCGAGCGTCGCGCGGCGGCGGTGGCGAGCGAGCTGGAGCGCCAGGGCGTTGCCCGCGGCAACATCAGCGTCCAGGCCTTCGGCGAGAGCCGTCCGCTGGTCGCGACGGCCGACGGCGTGCGCGAGCCGCAGAACCGCCGCGTCGAGATCGTGCTCCGCTGATCTCGCCCGCAACGGCGTGACGAAGGCGGCCGGGGGAGCGATCCCCCGGCCGTTCTCGTATCAGGCCCGGACGACGCCGCGTTCCAGGCTCGGCCAGAGCAGGAAGACCCGCCCATAGGCTGCGTATTCCCGCTTCCAGGCCTGCGCGGCGAGCGCGAGGGAAGCCACGCCCCAGAAGGCGATGTATTCGACGCCCCCGAAATTCCACAGCCACACCGGGCCCTTGGTCATCACCACCGCATAGCCCGCGAGCGCCATGACGAAGGCGGAGACGAGCCCCATCCACTTGACCTGGATGTTGAGGGTCAGCGCCACCGCGCAGGCCAGTTCCGCCGCGATCGCCAGCCACACCCAGAGCATCGGCGGGTGGAAGCCGATCCGCCCGAACAGCCCCGCCGCGCCCTCCAGCCCGTTCACCTTGAACAGCGCATGCGGCACGTAGAACAGCCCGGCCATCAGCCGCACGGCGACGGCGGGATCGGTCACGTCGAACTCGGATTTGTCGAAAGCCATGGTTGCCTCCTCGGGCATCCCGGCGGCCCCTGAATCGGGAGCGCCTTCCATGGCCGAACCTTGCCCGCACGGAAGCTTCGCGGGCTTGATGCGGATCAATCGAATGATTGGTCCATCTGATGCCTGTCATTCATCCGATGGATCAGGCGTCAGACCGGCACCTTCGACGCCCAGCGCCCCTGCACATGCACCGCCTCATCCATCCCCGGCCAGGGCGGCATGGTGATCGCCACCGCCTCGAAGGCCTCGTCCTCGGCCGCCTTGAACTGGAACTCCGTCCCCAACGGGATGCTGAGGCTGACCCCGGGCACGAGCGGCGTCACCTCCTCCCGCGTCGCGTCCCGGCGCCACATCTCGCCGCGCCCGGCAATGACGAACCACAGCTCCTCCACCGTGCGGTGCGTCACCGCCATGGAGACCTCCCCCGGGTTCAGCTTGAAATGCGCCATGGTGCCGCCGGCCGCGCGGACCAGCAGCCGCACCTCCGCGCCATCCGGGGCGTACACGTCCGGCGCCGCCGGCAGGGGGATCGTCGCGAAGGTCATGCCACCAGCACCGCCCTGAAATCGTTGACATTCGTGAGTGTCGGCCCGGGTTCCAGCAGGTCACCCAGCGCCGCGAAGAGGCTGTAACTGTCATGGTGCGCCAGCATGGCGCGGGGGTCCAAGCTCTTTCCGCGGGCGCGGGCCAGCGTATCCGGCGTGGCGATGGCGCCCGCATTGGTCTCCGACCCGTCGATCCCGTCCGTGTCGCCCATCAGCGCCCAGATGCCCGGCGCACCGGCCAGGGTCACGGCGCAGCCCAGCAGCGCCTCAGCATTCCGCCCGCCGCGGCCATGGCCCTCCCGCCCGATCGTCACCGTCGTCTCGCCGCCGGAGAGCAGCACGCAGGGGCCGGGCAGGGGATGGCCATGCGCGCGGGCGGAGAGCGCGATGCCCGCGATCGCCTTGCCCAACTCCCGCGCCTCGCCCTCAAGCGCATCGCCCAGGATCAGCGGCGCCAGCCCCATGCCGCGTGCCGCTTCGGCCGCCGCCTCCAGCGCCATGCGCGGCGTCGCGATGAAGCGGTAATCGACCGTGCCGAGGCGCGGATCCCCCGGCTTCGGGCTTTCGTCAGTCCCCCGCGCCAGATGCGCCACGACGGCATCGGGCAGCGCCATGGCGTAATGCGCCACCAGCGCGCGGGCTTCCCCAAACGTCGAGGGGTCCGGCACCGTCGGGCCGCTCGCGATCACCGTCGGGTCGTCCCCTGGCACGTCGCTGATCGCCAGCGTCACGACGCGCGCCGGATGCGCCGCCACGGCCAGCCGCCCGCCGGAAAAGGCGGAGAGGTGCCGGCGGATGCAGTTCATCTCGTTGATCGTGGCGCCGGAGGCCAGCAGCGCCCGGTTCACCGCCATCAGCTCGTCCAGGGTCAGCCCCTCCGCCGGCAGCGTCGTCAGCGCCGATCCCCCGCCGGAGACCAGGAACAGCACCAGGTCCCGCTCGGTCAGCCCCGTGACGGCGTCCAGCACCCGCCGCGCCCCGGCCGCGCCGGCAGCATCCGGCACGGGGTGCGATGCTTCCAGCACCTCGATGCGCTGCGTCGGATAGCCATGGGCGTAGCGCGTGACGACGACGCCGGAGAGCGGCACGTCAGGCCAGGCCGCCTCCACGGCCGCCGCCATCACCGCCGCCGACTTCCCCGCGCCCACCACCACCACGCGGCCATCCTTCGGCGGTTGCGGCAGGTGCCGCGCCAGCACCACCCGCGGATCGGCACTCGCCACCGCCGCCGCAAAGAGTTTCTCCAGTGCCCCGCGTGCGGCAGCGTCATCCCAGGCCATGCTTCGCCCTCCCGGCGTTGCGTGCATCATGACGGGGCCGGCGCGCCGATCAACCACGGCGGGCGTCGGCGCGCTTGTGGAATTCCTCGTGGCATGGAAGAAACCATGCGAGATGAGTGCCGCGTTTTCGCCCTCAGCGCCCCAGCGCCCGCAGGATGTCCGCGCTCGCCCGGGCGCGGTGGCGGGCCAGCGCCGTCCGGGCGGCGTCGGGGTCGCCGGCCTCCAGCGCCGCCATGATGGCTGCGTGCTCGATGCCGGAGGTCTCCGGCTCCCCGCGCCGTGCTGCCGTCGCGGCGCGGGCGCGCTGCGCCTGGTCGGCCGCGGTCTCGGCGAGCCGTGCCAGCTTCGGGTTGCCGCAGCCCGAGAGCAGGGCGCGGTGGAAGCGGTCATCCGCCGCCGCCCAGGCGGCCCGGTCGCCGCCGGCCAGCGCCGCCTCCATCGCCGCCGTGGCGTCCCGCATCACGGCGAGCGTATCGGCCGCCGCAGCCCCGCGCGCCGCCAGCAGCGCCGCGGCCTCGCCCTCCAGCGCGATCAGCACCTGGTAGGTCTGTCGCAGATCCTCCGGGTCGATCGGCAGCACCATCACGCCGCGGCGCGGCAGGATGCGGACCATGCCTTCGTGCTGCAGGCGCAGCACGGCTTCGTGCACCGGCGTCCGGCTCATGCCGAGCTGGTCGGCGATCGCCTGTTCCACCGCCTCATGCCCCGGCGGCAGCAGCCCTTCGAGGATGCTCGCCTTCAGCGCTGCATAGGCCGCTTCCGCCAGGCTTGGCCGGGCGGGGGAGGGGACGGCCGGTCTCACCCGGTCCTGTCGCAGCGCGTTGTCCATCCCGTCCTTCATACCATCAACCAGGAAGGCCCCACAGCCATGCGCACCCACCGGATCGCCGCCATCCCCGCCGACGGCATCGGCCAGGAAGTCATCCCCGCCGGCCTCGCCGTGCTGCGCGCGCTGGCGGAACGCTGCGGCGACTTCAGGCTCGACGTCGAGCATTTCGACTGGGGCAGCGACTACTACCGCGCCAATGGCCGCATGATGCCGGAGGATGGGCTGGAGACGCTGAAGCGCTTCGACGCCATCTATTTCGGCGCGGTCGGCGACAAGGACCTGCCGGACGACATCACCCTCTGGGGCCTGCGGCTGCGCATCTGCCAGGGCTTCGACCAATACGCCAATATCCGCCCGACTCGCGTGCTGCCCGGCCTGACCAGCCCCCTCCGCGCCGTCGAGCCCGGTGACATCGACTGGGTCATCGTGCGCGAGAACAGCGAGGGCGAATATGCCGGCCATGGCGGCCGCGCCCATCGCGGCCACCCGGAGGAGATCGCGACCGAGACCGCGATCTTCACCCGCGCCGGCGTCACAAGGATCATGCGCACGGCCTTCGAGATCGCGAAGAACCGCCCGCGCCGCCTGCTGACGGTGGTGACGAAGTCCAACGCCCAGAAGCACGGCATGGTCTTCTGGGACGAGATCGCCGCCGAAGTCGCAAAGGACTTCCCCGAGGTGACCTGGGAGAAGGAGCTGGTGGATGCCATGGCCGCGCGCATGATCCAGCGGCCGCGCAGCATCGACACCGTCGTCGCCACCAATCTGCACGCCGATATCCTCTCGGACCTCGCGGGTGCCGTCGCCGGCTCGCTCGGCGTGGCGCCGACGGCCAATCTTGACCCGTCCCGCCGCCATCCCTCGATGTTCGAGCCCATCCACGGATCGGCCTTCGACATCGCGGGCAAGGGCGTCGCCAACCCCGTCGCCACCTTCTGGACCGCGACGATGATGCTGGAACACCTGGGCGAGCCCGTCGCCGGCCGCCTGCTGATGGAGGCGGTGGAGCGCGTCTGCGCGGCCGGCATCCGCACCCGCGACGTCGGCGGCACCGCCACGACGGCGGAGGTGACGGACGCCGTCATCGCCGCGATCAAGGGCGCGAACCTGTAGCGCCACTGGCATGGCTGGCGCCCAGGCCCCAAATTCACCCAAGCACCGGAGGACCAGCCATGCCCGATATCGACCAGCCGACCCAGACCGAGCTGGAGGCCGCCGCCTTCCGCCGCCTGGTGCAGCACCTGCGCGAGCGCAACGACGTGCAGAACATCGACCTGATGAACATGGCGGGCTTCTGCCGCAACTGCCTGTCCAAGTGGTACCGCGCCGCGGCGGAGGAGAAGGGCATCCCCCTCTCCGACCCCGATGCGCGGGAGATCATCTACGGCATGCCCTACAAGGAATGGCAGGCGAAGTACCAGAAGGAGGCGAGCGCCGAGCAGAAGGCGAAGTTCGCCGCCGCCAACCCGGGCCACTGACGTACCGAAGGGGCGCAGGCGGTTTGCGCCCCCCCTCTCCCACGGGTATATCGCGCCCCTTCCTACCCAAGCCGCCTGCCCCTCAGGGCGCGCGCGGCCGCACTGCCCGGAGCACCCTCGATGAGCGACGTTGACCTGCAGGAAGCGGCCGCCAGCCGTGACCGCCAGGAGAAGGACCCGGACCCCGAGGTCGGCGGCATCGCCGTCGATCGGCTCCGCTCCATCATCGAGCGCGTCGAGCGCCTGGAGGAGGAACGCAAGGCGCTGGCCGGGGACATCAAGGACATCTTCGCGGAAGCCAAGTCCGCGGGCTTCGAGGTGAAGGTGATCAAGCAGATCATCTCCATCCGGAAGAAGGAGCCCGCCGAGGTGGAGGAGCAGGAGACGCTGCTCGACCTCTACCGCCGCGCGCTCGGCATGTAGGCTGTCCCGGCGCCGCCGCGCGGATCGCGCAGCGGCGGCGCCGGCCCTCACGCTTCAGGCGCGCGCCGGCGCGCCGATCGTCTGCAGCACCTCGAAGCCCTCGAATTGCGGCGGCCCGAGCGTCACCGGCTTCGAGGCCCCCGCACCGGCATGGGCCCGTCGGAACTGCTGGGATCGTGTCCAGCCCTCGAACGCCTCGCGCGATGCCCAGAGCGTGAAGGACGAGTAGAGGATGTGATCCTCCGCCTGCGGCCCCTTCAGCAGGTGGAAGGTCACGAAGCCCTCGACCTCATGCAGGTGGCTCTCCCGGTTCAGCCAGGTCCGCTCGAAGGTCTCGGCCTCGGCGGGGATGACTCGGAAACGATTGGCGGCGACGAACATCAGCTTTCCTCCTTGGGGTCGGGGTGGGACGCGATCTCCTGCGGCGCGCAGCCGAAGCGCAGCAGGTTGCCGTGCGGGTCGATCAGGTGGAATTCCTTCATGTCCCAGGGCTTCACCTCGAAGGGTGACAGCCCCGGCACGGCGCGCGCGCTGAATTCCGCATGCAGCGCCGGAACCTGGCCGCCGCGGATGTAGCAGGAGGTGTGCTCGGGATGGATGCGGTCCGGCGCCAGCCAGAAATGGATCTCCATCGCATCGCGGCGGAGGATGGCGTAGTCGCCCCACCGCTCCCCCGTGAAGCCGAGATGCTCGCCGTAGAAGGCCAGCGTCTCCGCCAGGTCGAGCGAGGCGAGGATCGGGATGCAGCGCGCGAGATCCGTCATGCCATGTCATCCGCCCCGCGCCATTCCCGCCAGAAGCCGTCCGGCGCCGGCCGGACGGGGCGCGGGCGGTCCGCCGCGGGGGTGCCAGCATAGATCCAGCCCAGCAGCGCATCACCCGCCGCGAAGCCGAGCGCGGCCTTCACCGCATCGTCGCGCAGCGCGGCGGAGGACAGCCAGATTGCGCCCTGGCCCTGCGCATCCAGCGCATTCATCAGGTTCATGACGCCCGCGGCCGCCGTAGCCTCCTGCTCCCACACCGGCACGGGATGCTGAGGGCGCAGCGCCGCCCCGGCCACGATCACGACGGGCGCGCGCAACGGCTTAGCGCGCTCCAGCGCCAGCCGGTCCGGCGACGAATCCGGCGCCCGGCGCGCGAGCGAATCCGCCAGCACCTCGCCCAGCGCCGCACGGGCCTCCCCGCGCACCACGACGAAGCGCCAGGGCCGCAGCCCGCCATGGTCCGGCGCGCGCAGCGCGGCCGCCACGGCCAGGTCGATCGCCGCATCATCCGGCCCCGGATCGCGCAGCATCCGCGCGGGGACGGAGGCGCGGGCCAGCAGGGCGGCAAGCGCCGGGTTGAAGGCAGGCATGGTGTCGGGCATCGGCGGTTCCATCCGGGATGACCCAGCATATTTGCGAATCACTCGCATTCGCAATATGGTCGCTTCATCGGAGGTCACTCATGCCGAAGCCGCCCCTCTCGCCCTTCCTGCTCGACCCCTCCGCCGATCCGGCGCCCGCGCCAGGGGGCAGCCGCGCGCCGCGGGAGGCGATCGACCTCGACGCCGCCGCGCTCTTCGTCGTCGCCACGCTGCGCAGCTGGGTCGCGCCCTTGATGCGCCCCGGGGAGGATCATCCGGATTGCCGCGACCTTTTCGCCATGGCGGGTGTCGGCGCGCCGGGCGTGCAGGCCTTCGATGCGCTGATGTCCATGATCGGGTCGCAGGCGATCCGGCTGATCGACATGCGCTGCTGCCATTGCTGCGGCGTTGGCGAGGATGAGGAGGCGATGCTCCGCCTCCTGGCCGCGCTGCAGGCTTCCGACCGCGCCACGGGCCTGCTGGTGCTGCGCGACTGGCTGCCGGAGGAAGCGGTGCCATCCGCGCTGCAGGCCGCCTGGCGCTTCGCCGCCGCCATGACGGAAGCGGGGCTGCGGCTGCCGGCGGAGGGGCGGATCATCGTCTTCCCGGGCAACCGGACGCTGCACTGACCGGCCGGCCTGCGCCCCGGGCGGGGTTGTTTTCGCGTTCCGGCGCGGCGTAACTAGCCGCGACAGGCAGCCAAGCCTCCATCGACCAGCGCCCGGGATGCGACGACCAGGATGTTCTACGAACCGAGAAGCGGCCACGGCCTGCCGCATGATCCCATCAAGGCCATCATCGCGCCGCGCCCCATCGGCTGGATCTCCACGCTCGATGCCGAGGGGCGTCCCAACCTCGCCCCCTACAGCTTCTTCAACATGGTGCAGACGCGCACGCCCCTTTGCATGTTCTCCAGCGACGGGATGAAGCACACGGCGGCGAACGCCATCGCCACCGGCGAATTCGTCTTCAACCTTGTCTCCCGCCCGCTCTTCGATGCGATGAACGCGACCTCCGCCGCGCTCGGCGCCGGCGTCGATGAGTTCGAGGCCGCGGGGCTGGAGAAGGGCGCCTGCCACAAGGTGGCCGTGCCCCGCGTCGCGGCGTCCCCCGCCAGCCTGGAATGCAAGGTCGTGCACTCGATGGAGTTGCACACCGTCGATGGCACCAGCACTGGCGGCTGGCTGATCGTGGGCCAGGTCGTCGGCGTCCACATCAATGAGGAGTTCCTGACCGACGGGCTGTTCGACACGGTGAAGGCCCAGGCCGTCGCCCGCTGCGGCTACCGCGACTACAGCCAGGTGACGGAGATGTTCAGCGCGCTCCGCCCCACCGACAACGGCGCCTATCGCCCCGGCGGTGGGGACCACTGACGATGTCGAAGGTCGCCGTCGTCACCGCCGCCGGCCGCGGCATCGGCGCCGCCGTCGCGCAGCGCCTGTCGAGCGATGGCTGGCGCGTCGCCGTCATGTCGCCCTCCGGCAACGCGGAGAAACTCGCCGCCACGCTGCCGGACGCGCTCGGCGTGACCGGATCGGTGACGGAGGTCGCCGACATCGAGCGCCTCGTGGCCGCGACACTGGAGAAATACGGCCGCATCGACGCGCTGGTGAACAATGCCGGCCATCCGCCCAAGGCGCCGCTCTTCGACCTGACGGATGCGCAGTGGCATGCCGGCTTCGACATGGTGATGCTCTCCGCCATCCGCGCGCTGCGCTGCGTGCTGCCGGCCTTCGAGGCGCAGGGCAGCGGCGCCGTCGTCAACCTCTCCTCCTACGCCGCGCTGGAGCCCGAGGGCGATTTCCCGGCGACGACGCTGCGCGCCGCCCTCGGCGCCTGGACCAAGCTCGCCGCCGATACGCTGGCGCCCAAGGGCATCCGCGTGAACGCCGTGCTGCCCGGCTTCGTTGACAGCCTGCCGGAGAAGGAGGCGCGCCGCGCCCGCATCCCGCTGGGCCGCTACGCCCATGCGCCGGAGATCGCGGCCGCGGTCGCCTACCTGCTTTCCGACGACGCCTCCTACGTCACCGGCCAGTCGCTGCGCGTCGATGGCGGGCTGACGCGGCATGTGTGACCCCGGGCGCGTTCCGGGATACGGAACGCGCCGGCAGGCCTGGTAGCGCCGCGCCGCTTCCGTCCTAACCTCCCCCGAAACGGGAGGATCAGGACGACCATGGCCCTGTCACGACGCCATCTGCTGGCTGCCGGCACCGGTCTCGCCATGCCGGCCCTCGCGCAACCCGCCTGGCCGCGCGGTCCCATCCGCCTGGTCGCCCCCTATGCGCCGGGTGGCACCGTCGACGCCGTCTGCCGCCTGGTGCAGCCCGGGCTGCAGGCCGATCTCGGCGTGCCGGTGGTGGTGGAGAACCGGCCCGGCGCGGGCGGCACCATGGGCACCGCCGCCGTCGCCCGTTCCGCGCCGGATGGCCAGACCTTCGTCCTGGTCTTCGACAGCCACGTCACCAACCCCGCGCTGATGCCGAATCGCGGCTTCGATTCCGCGCGCGACCTCGCCCCCATCACGCTGATCGGCACCACGCCGATGCTGGTCGTCACCCCCGCGCCCCGCCGCTGGCGCAGCCTGGAGGAGGTCTTCGACGCTGCCCGGCGATCGGAGCCGGAGGCCATCTCCTGCGCCTCCAACGGCAACGGCACGCTGACCCATCTCGTGCTGGCGCAGATGCAGAAGGCACTCGGTCTCACCTTCCTGCACGTGCCCTACAATGGCGGTGGGCCGCTCGCCACGGCCGCGGCGGCCAACCAGACGGACCTTGCCCTCGGTGCCGCCGCGCTGTCCGGCCACGTCGCCTCGGGGCTGGTCCGCGCGCTCGCCCAGACCGGCGCCGAGCGGTCCGGGAAGTACCCGGACCTCGTGACCCTGGCGGAGTGCGGCGTGCCCGGGATCAACGCGGTCTCCTTCACCGGGGTCCTGGCCCCCATCGCCACGCCGGAGCCCATCCTGCGGCAGTTCCGCGATGCGCTGATCAAGGTGGTCGAGCAGCCCACCATCGGCCAGCGGCTGCGCGAGGGTCTCGGCTTCGACCTGCTGATGTCGGAACCCGCCGCCTTCGGCCAGTTCATCGAGGCCCAGACCGCGACCTGGGAACGCGTGGTGCGGGAGACGCGCGTCAGGATCGACTGATCACCGCTGGAACAGCCCCTCCGTCACCGCTGCATGCTGTTCCAGCACCACGCGGCGCTTCACCTTCATGGTCGGCGTCAGCTGCCCGTTCTCCACCGTGAAGGGGGGCACCACCGCGGTGTGGCGGATGCGCTCGATGCTCGACAGCTTCTTGTTCACCCGCTCCACCGCCGCGCCTACCTTCTCCTCCATCCCCTCGGCCGGTACCAGCAGCGCGACGATGCCGGGCTTGCCCTCGCCGGCCACCACCGCCTGCGCGACCTCGGGCTCCGCCATGAGCAGGCTCTCGATCTTGGCCGGGCTCACCATGTCCCCGCCCAGCGTCTTGATGAAATCCCGCTTGCGGTCGGTAATGCGGATGTAGCCGCCCGCGCCGATCTCCCCCACATCGCCGGTGTGCAGCCAGCCATCGCGCAGCGCCTTGGCGGTGGATTCCGGATCGCCCCAATAGCCATCCATCACCAGGTCGCCGCGCACGCAGAGCTCCCCATCCTCCGCGATCCGCGCCTCCACCCCCGGCAGGGGCGGGCCCACGGTCTGGCGGCGATTGGCCCAGGGCGGGTTCACGCTGATCACCGGCCCGGCTTCCGTCTGGCCATAGCCCTGGATCACCGGCAGCCCCAGCGCCAGGAAGAAGCCGGAGAGGTCCGGGTCCAGCCTTGCGCCGCCCGAGACCATCGCCTGCAGCTTGCCGCCGAAGCGGTCCCGCACCTTGGCCCGCACCAGCCGTTCCAGCACCAAATCCTGCACGCGTTCCAGCAGGCCGAGCGGCGGCCCGTCCATCTTCCGCAGGCCGAGAGCCAGGGCCTGGCGGAACAGCACCGCCTTGAAGCCGCCTTCCTTCTCCACCCCCGCCTCGATCCGGCCGCGCAGCACCTCGAACAGCCGGGGCACGGCGGTGATGATGCTGGGCTGGATCTCCTTGAACTCGCCGGCCAGCCGGTCGGCGCCGCGGGAATACACCACCTCCACGCCCAGCGAGGGCAGCAGGAAGCCGCCCACCGTATGCTCGTAGCTGTGCGACAGCGGCAGGAAGGAGAGGTAGGGCGTGCCCTCCAGCTGCAGCTGCTTCGCCAGGCTCGCCACGCCCTCCCGGTTCGCCAGCAGCGCGCGGTGGGGCAGCATCACCCCCTTGGGCAGCCCGCCGGTGCCGCTGGTATAGACGATGCAGGCCAGCCTTCCCGGCGGGATCAGCTCCGCCTCCGCCAGCAGGCCCGCGGGGTCGGATGGCGTCGCCTCCGCCCGCGCCCAGGCATGGCTGGCCACCGCCGCGCCGGGCGCCTCGGCTTCCATGCAGACCAGCAAATCCAGCTGCCGCCCCGCCATGGCGGAGGCCGCCGCCACCGCCGCCGCCAGCTTGCGGGTGGAGACGATGGCCGCGCTCGCCCCGCTGTCACGCAGGATATGCGCGTGGTCGGCGACGGTATTGGTGGTGTAGGTCGGCACGGTGACGCCGCCGATCGCCATGATGGCGGTATCGGCGATGGGGAATTCGGGCCGGTTCTCGCTGACCAGCAGCACGCGATCGCCCGGCGCCACGCCTTCCGCCCGCAGGAAGGCGGCGACCGAGGCGGTGCGGGCGGCGAATTCGCCCCAGCTCACCTGCCGCCAGGCCTTGCCCTGCCAGGCCCGCAGCATCGGCCTGCCATGCCAGCCCCGCGACAGGTCCAGCATCATCTGCGGCAGGCTGGTCCAGCCCCTGGCCTCGGCGCTACTCATGGCCTGAAGACGCTCCCCGGTTTGCGCCCCCGGGTATCACGGAATGGCGGCGGGGTCGCGCCCCGATTCCGCTCTCCGCAACGGGTCCGTCAGGCCGCGCGCAGCGCCGCCATGAAGCGCCCGACCTCCGCCCGCAGCGTCTCCGCCTGGCGGGACAGGTCGGCGGAGGCAGTGCGCACCTCCGCCGCCGCATGCCCCGTCCGGTCCGCATCGGCATTCACCCCGCTGGCATGGCCGGAGACGTCGGCCGTGCCCCGCGCTGCTTCCGCCACCGCGCGGGTGATCTCCTGCGTCGCCTGCGCCTGTTCGCCCGCCGTCGCCGCCACCTGGGCGGTGGCTTCGCCCACCACCGCGATGATGCGGGCGATCTCCGCGATGGCGGAGACGGTGCGCCCCGTCTCCGCCTGCATGGCGGCGATCTGGCTGCCGATCTCCTCCGTCGCCTTGGCGGTCTGGGCGGCGAGGGCCTTCACCTCCCCGGCCACCACGGCGAAGCCCTTGCCGGCCTCGCCGGCCCGCGCCGCCTCGATCGTGGCATTCAGCGCCAGCAGGTTCGTCTGCCCCGCGATGTCGCTGATCAGCCGCACCACGTCGCCGATCCGCTCCGCCTCCTCCGCCAGCCCGCGCACGGTCTGGCCGGCCTGTTCCGCCGCCCCCGTGGCGGCCTCCGCCTGCTCCGACCCGTGGCGGATCTGGCGCGTCACCTCCCCGAAGGAGGCCGCGAGTTCCTCCGTCGCGGCTGCCACCGTCTGCACGCCGCCATTGGCGAGATCCGCCGCGGCCGCCACGGCGGCGGCGTGCTGGCTGCCATCGCTGGCGATGCCCGCCATGCTCTCCGCCGTCGCATCCAGCTCGGTGGCGGCGGAGGCGACGCCCGCCAGCATGGTCCCGGCCTTCTCCTCGAACTCCCGCAGCATCGCGTCCACGCGCTCCGCCCGCGCCAGGCGCTGCGCCTGTTCGGCGGCGCGCGCCTCGGTCTCCGCCAGCCGCTCCAGGCTCGCCGCCCGCAGCGTCTCCACCGCGGCCGCCATCTCGCCCAGCTCGTCGGTCCGGCCGCGGCCCGGCACCGCGACCGCCAAATCGCCGCCGGCGATGCGCCCCACCGTCCCGGTCAGGTCGCGGATCGGCCCGACCAGCCGGCGCAGCAGCAGCGCCGCGCCGCCGATGGCGGCCGCCAGGGACAGCAGCGCCAGCCCCGCCGCCAGCCACAGCGTGCGCGCCGCCTCCGCCGCCGCCCCCTCCGCCCCCTGCAGGGCGGCGGTCAGGGCCGCGTCCCGCAGGTCGAGGATCGAGGCCTGGGCGCCGCGCGACCAGTCGCGATAGGCCTGCACCGTGATGCCGAAATCGGTCTCCGGCGCGGACAGCCGACGCTGCGCCGTGGCCAGGTAGCGGCGCCACTCCCCTTCGTCCCGCCCGGCATAGCTCTGCCGCTGCCGGGCCAGCGCATCCCGCAGCAGCGGGTTGGCGGGTGCGGATTCGATCAGCCGCTGCGCCGCCATCCAGGCCTGCTCCGCCCGCCCCGTCGCCGCCTGGGCGCCCAGGAAGGCATCCAGCTGCACCGGCGTGCCGGACAGCCAGGCCAGGATCTGCGCGTTGCGCCGGCCGACCACGTCCCGCAGATCCATCACGGCGGAGGAGACCTCCACCAGCAGCGCCAGGTCCGGCGCGCTCAGCGCCACGTTCTGCGCGCCCTTCGCGGCGACGGCCAGCAGGCCTTCCACCGCGCGGTTGCGCGCCGCCACCGCCGTTGCTGCCAGGCCGGCATCGCGACGGTCTAGCGGCTGGTCCAGCGCCTGGTTCACCCGGCCGCGCACCGCCTCCACCTCCGTCGCCAGCTGCGCGATGGCGGCACCATCCAGCCCGGCGGCCGTGGCGCTGGCCGCGGCCGCCTGCATCAGGCGGCGCGTCGCCGCCGCATCGCCGTTCAGCTGCCCGCGATCCGGCGAGGCCTGCCGCAGCACGGTGCCGAAGGCGCCGACCTCCACCGCGATGGCGCTGACCGCGCGCTGCGCATCGGCCGTCGCCTGCAGCTGCGCCGTGGCCTGCGCGATGCGCCGCTGGTCCCGGATCGCCTCTCCCGCCACCCACAGGCTGGCAAGCCCGCCGGGGATGGCGACCAGGCAGAAGCCGACGATGAACAGCATCCGGATGCGCAAGGACCGACACTCCTGACAATCCGGGCCGTTATGCCGGACATGTTTTGCCGGACCGTTGACGGCCGCAGCGCGCCGCACCCGGCCAAAAGGATCGGGCCCGCCCCCGTTGGCCTTGGGCGAGGGCGGGCTATATGCAGGAGGTGACCCAGAACATCACCGCCGCCCCCGATTCCGTCTCCCACGCACCGGCCACCGCGCAGGCGCTGCCGGCCTGGGACCTGTCCGACCTCTATGCCGCGCCGGATGACCCGCGCCTGGCCGCCGACCTCGACAGGGCCGAAGCGGAATCCCGCGCCTTCGAGGCCAGCCATGCCGGCCGCCTCGCCAGCCTCTCCGGCGATGCCCTGGCCGCCGCCATCACCACCTATGAGGCGATCGAGGAGGTGCTGGGCCGGGCCATGTCCTACGCCCAGCTCGTCTTCTCCGGCGATGCGCAATCGGCGGAGAATGGCCGCTTCTACCAGACCATCCAGGAACGGGTGACGACGATCAGCAGCCACCTGCTGTTCCTGACGCTCGAACTCAACCGGCTGGAGGATGCGGCGCTGGAGCAGAAGCTGCTCTCCTCCCCGGCGCTGGCGCGCTGGCGCCCCTGGCTGCGCGACCTCCGCGTCTTCCGCGCCCATCAGCTGTCGGATGAGCTGGAGAAGCTGCTGCACGAGAAGGAGGTCACGGGCCGCTCCGCCTGGAACCGCCTCTTCGATGAGACGGTCGCCTCCATGCGCGTCGATGTGGGGGGCGAGGAACTCACCGTCTCCGCCGCGCTCAACAAGCTCTCGGACGGCGACCGCGCCGTGCGCGCCGCGGCCGCCAAGGGCGTCTCGGCGGCCTTCGGGGAGCGTGTGCGCCTGTTCAGCCTGATCACCAACGTCCTCGCCAAGGACAAGGAGATCATCGATGGCTGGCGCCGCTACCCCCGCGCCACCTCCTCGCGCAACCGCGCCAACATGGTGGAGGACGAGGTGGTGGACGCCCTCGTCGCCGCCGTGCGGGAGAGCTTCCCCCGCCTGTCCCACCGCTACTACGCGATGAAGGCGAAGTGGCTCGGCCTGCCGAAGCTGATGCACTGGGACCGCAACGCGCCGCTGCCGGACGATGCCGACACCACGATCCCCTGGCCGGAGGCCGTGGCGCGCGTCCGCGCCGCCTACGGCGCCTTCAGCCCGGAGCTGGAGCGGATCGCCGCCCCCTTCTTCGAGAAGCCCTGGATCGACGCGGCGCTGCGCCCCGGCAAGGCGAGCGGCGCCTTCGCGCACCCGACCGTGCCCTCCGCGCACCCCTACCTGCTGCTGAACTACCACGGCAAGGCGCGGGACGTGATGACGCTGGCCCATGAGCTCGGCCACGGCGTCCACCAGGTGCTGGCCGCGCAGCAGGGCTACCTGATGTCCTCCACGCCGCTGACACTGGCGGAAACCGCCTCCGTCTTCGGGGAGATGCTGACCTTCCGCGCCGTCCTCGATGCGGAGACGGATCCCCGCAAGCGCCGGGCGCTGCTGGCCGGCAAGGTCGAGGACATGCTGAACACGGTGGTCCGCCAGATCGCCTTCTATCGCTTCGAGACGCTGCTGCACGAGGAACGCCGCAAGGGCGAGGTCGCGCATGAGCGGATCGGCGAGATCTGGATGCAGGTGCAGACCGAAAGCCTCGGCCCCGCCTTCGACTTCACGCCGGACTACGGCGTCTACTGGGCCTACATCCCGCACTTCGTGCACACGCCCTTCTACGTCTATGCCTATGCCTTCGGGGATTGCCTGGTGAACGCCCTCTACGGCGTCTTCCGCGAAGGGCATCCGCGGTTCCAGGAGAAGTACCTGGAGATGCTGAAGGCGGGGGGCACCAAGCGCCACAAGGAACTCCTCGCGCCCTTCGGCCTCGATGCCTCGAACCCCGCCTTCTGGCGCAAGGGGCTCGACGTCATCAGCGGCTTCATCGACGAACTCGAACAGGCGGGCTGACCAGCATGGCCGAGGACCGCAAGCAGTCCACCCTGTTCGGGGAGGTGCGCCGCATGGTCCGCACCTCCGGCGCCGTCGGCGGCATCGCCGCCCGCGTGGCCGGCGAACGCTTCCTCGGCATCAAGACCGACAAGGCCGCGCATGCGGAGGATCTGAAGCAGATCCTGGGCGGGCTGAAGGGCCCGCTGATGAAGGTGGCGCAGTTCCTCTCGACGGTGCCGGAGGCGCTGCCGGAGGAATACGCCCAGGAACTGGCGACGCTGCAATCCAACGCACCCGCCATGGGCTGGGCCTTCGTGCGCCGGCGCATGCAGGGGGAGCTGGGCCCCGCCTGGCAGTCCCGCTTCACGAAGTTCGGCCAGGAAGCCGCGGCCGCCGCCAGCCTCGGCCAGGTGCACCGCGCGACCCTGCCCGATGGGCGCGACGTCGCCTGCAAGCTGCAATACCCGGACATGCCGAGCGTGGTGGAAGCCGACCTCCGCCAGCTCAAGCTGGCGATGAGCGTCTATCGCCGCATGGACAACACCCTCGACAACGAGGAGGCCTACAACGAACTCGCGGCAAGGCTGCGGGAGGAGTTGGACTACGAGCGCGAGGCGTCCCACATGCGCCTCTACGGCGCCATGCTGGCCGGCACGCCCGGCGTCGCGGTGCCGGAGGCGATCCCGGAACTCACCACCAAGCGCCTGCTGACCATGACCTGGCTGCAGGGCCGCCCGATCCTGCGGCGGCTGGAGGAAGACCCTGGCGAGGAGGAGCGCAACGCCTATGCCCGCGCGCTCTTCCGCGCCTGGTACGTGCCCTTCTACCGCTACGGCGTCATCCATGGCGACCCGCATCTCGGCAACTACCAGGTGCGGGAGGATGCCGAGACCGGGCATGGCGTGAACCTGCTCGATTTCGGCGTCATCCGCATCTTCCCCGCCAGCTTCGTCACCGGCGTGGTGATGCTGTACGAGGCGGTGCGCGACCACGACATCGAGAAGGCGGCCCATGCCTATGGCGTCTGGGGCTTCCGGAACCTGTCGAAGGAAACGATGGAGGTGCTGAACCTCTGGGCGCTCTTCCTCTACGAACCCCTCGTCGAGGATCGTGTCCGCTCCATCACGCCCTCCGACGACCCCAGCTATGGCCGGAAGGTCGCGCAGACCGTGCATGAGGGGCTAAAGCGGACGGGCGGCGTGAAGATCCCGCGCGAATTCCCGCTGATGGACCGCGCCGCCATCGGCCTCGGCAGCGTCTTCTTCCGGCTGCGCGCCCAGGCCAACTGGCACCGCCTTTTCATGGAACTGGTCGAGGATTTCTCGGAGCAGGCCGTGGCGGAACGGCAGGCGGCGGCGGTGGCGGCGGCGGGCGTTCCGCGGGACTGAGACGTCGGGAAGTCTCGCGAAGTCTCGCCTATTGCATACGAATATCGGGGCGCGGCGGCGCCGTTAAGGGTAACCCAATACTTGCCGCCCATCCTGGCTCGGAGCCAGGAGTGCCTCAATGTCCTTTTTCAGCCTTCGTACCATCGGCGCCCGCTTCGCCATTCTTGCCTCGATCCTCGGCCTCGTCGCCCTCGGCGGCGCGCTTGTTTCCTTCGAGACCGACCGCCGCCAGGCCGAGACGATGGAGGCACTGCGCGAGCAGGCCGGCGCGCGGCCGATGATCGAACGGATGCGCGGCGCAATCTATGCCGTCGTCATGGAAAGCCGCGGCCTCTACCTCGCCGCCGACCGCGCCCAGGCGGAGCGCTTCGCCAACGGTCTGCGGGCCCATCTGCGCGATACGGAATCGGAATGGCAGGCGCTCCGTCGCGTCCTGCCGGCGGAACTCCAGGGCCTGGCCGATGGCGTGGAGCCCGCGGTCCGCGCCTTCATCACCATGCGCACGGACCTCGCCCGCATCGGCGTGGAGGAGGGGCGGGAAGCCGCCAACCGCCTCGGCAACAACGACCAGAACCGCAATGCGCGGGAAGCCTTCAACCGTGGCCTCGACCAGCTCAACGAGGCGCTGACCGCGGTGCTGGACCGCGAGACCGCGGCGACGGTCGAGGCCGGCCATCGCACCGCGGCGCTGCTGCTTGCCACCAGCGCCATCGCCGTCGTGCTCGTCCTGGCGCTGATCCTCTGGCGTGTGCGCGAAACCGTGGCGAAGCCGCTCGGCCGGCTGACGGCGGCCATCGACACCATGGCGGAAGGCCGGCTCGACCAGGTGGTATTGCCGCCCGTGGGCAAGGATGAGGTCGGCCGCATCGCCGCCGCCGCCACCGTGCTGCATGCGAAACTGCTGGAGGGCAAGCGCCTGGAGGCCGAGGCCGCAACGCTGCGCGAGCAGGCGGAGCGCGACCGCATCGAGACGACGCGCCGCGCCGCCGATTCCATCGAAAGCGCGGTCGGCGGCATCGTGGAAGCGCTGGGCCGTTCCGCCACCGACCTCGCCGGCGCCACCGACGTGCTGCGCGGCACGGCCGAGAGCGCCGCGACCCAGGTCCGGGAAGTCGCCGCCGGCGCGCAGGAAGCCAGCGGCAACGTCCAGACCGTGGCCGCGGCGGCGGAGGAACTCTCCATGTCGGTCAACGAGATCACGCAGCGCGTGGACGATGCCGCCGCCGTCGCCCGCCGCGCGGTGGAGGAGATGCGCCGCGCCGACATCGCCGTCGGCGGCCTGACCGAAAGCGCGGCCCGGATCGGCGACGTCGTGCGCCTGATCTCCGGCATCGCCGGCCAGACCAACCTCCTCGCCCTCAATGCCACCATCGAGGCGGCGCGCGCCGGTGAGGCTGGCAAGGGCTTCGCCGTGGTGGCGAGCGAGGTGAAGACGCTGGCCAGCCAGACCGCCAAGGCGACCGAGGAGATCGCGAGCCAGATCGAGGCCATCCGCAGCGCCTCCACCGGCGCGGTGGACGCCATCCGCGGCATCGGCACGGTGGTGGGGGAGGTCGATGCCATCGCTCAGTCCATCGCCGCCGCCGTCACCCAGCAGGGCGCCGCGACGCAGGAGATCGCGCGCAGCGCGACGGTCGGCGCCGGCGGCACCACCCGCGTCTCCGACGCCGTGGTGCATCTCAGCCGGGGCGTGGAGGCGACCTCCGGCGCGGTGAAGGAGCTTCAGGTCATCAGCACGGAGGTCGCCCGCCAGGGCCACGAACTCCGCGGCGGCATCGGCCAGGCGCTGGGTGCCTTGCGCGCGGCTTGATCAACGGCCCTTCCGCGTTCCGCTTCAGGGCCCCCTCAGACGCGTCGTGCCGCAGGCACGCCTCGGCGTGACGCGGAAACCTCCGGTTTCCTTGGCGTCACGGCAGCGCCGTGACCGTGCCGCAGGCACGCCTCCGGCGTGGCGCACCTGCCGCGGCGCCCATTCGGGCGCTCGGACCGGTCAGCTGACCGGTCCGCCTGATTAACCGGGCACGAGCCGCGCCGTCACTTCCTCCACTGGCGCGGCGGCCAGGCTGGCGCGCATCGCGGCTTCCGTCATCCAGACCTGGCCGCGGCCGAAGCGCCGTCCGCGCCAGGAAAGCCGGACCTCCGGCACGATGAAGGGCCAGGGGGCGATGGCCAGCACGCCGTCGCCCTCGGTCAGCGTCAGGGGCACCCGCGACCCATCGGCCATCGGCGCCTGGCCGACGCCCCCCATGGTGGCGATGCCGCCACACACGGCCAGGCTCAGCGCATCCGTCACCGCGACCAGGGCGGAGGCCGTCGCGACCTGTTCCTCCGTCGCGCCGATCTGCGCCATCAGCGCCGCCTGGATTGCCGCTTGGCTCTCCCGGTAGTGGCGCGCGGCGGGGCCGTCCTCCGGATGGTCCTGGTGGCGGTCGTCGTAGTGCGAATAGATCAGGCTGCCATGGCGGCTGACCAGCAGCCCGACCCAGGGCCCCCAGCTCGCGGTCGCGCGCGCCACGCCCTCCGCCCACATCGGCGCATGGAATCGGGCGCCGATGGCGCGGAAGACATGCGGGCGCTTGGTGGCGGGGTCGAGCGTCGGCGCCGCCTCCCACCCCATCCAGCCGACATCGTGGTGGGCGCAGGCCGTTGCCACATCCTCGAACGGATCCGGCCGGGCGAAGCCGGGCGCCCCCCAGGCGCGCAGCATCTGGCCGGAAACAAGGGCATGCATGGGCTGGCTCACCGCCAGCCAGCTGCCATCCGCCGCCTCCCGGAACAGCATCCGCGCCCCCTTTTCCGCAAAGGTTTGCAGAATGCCGCGCGAAGAAGCACCTCGCCAGGGCCAGCGCGCTTGCCATTGGTGAAACAGCCGTTCATATGGCCCGCCACTTTGGCCGAGCACGGGGGTCGGATTGATGCGCGTTGCGGTTTTGCGCGAACGGCGCGCGGCGGAGACACGGGTGGCCGCCACGCCGGAGACGGTGAAGAAGCTCATCGGCATGGGATGCACCGTGGCGGTGGAGGCCGGCGCCGGCCTCTCCTCCGGCATCCCTGACGCCCAGTATGCCGAGGCGGGCGCCGAGGTCGCGGCCGATCCGGCCGCGGCCCTGGCCGGCGCGGGGATCGTGCTGGCGGTGCGCGCGCCGGAAGCGGCGGAGCAGGCGCTCATCCCGCGCGGCGCCATCCTGATCGGCACGCTGCAGGCCGACAAGGACGCGGCCAGCGCCTATGCCAGCGCCGGCATCGATGCCTGCGCCATGGAACTGGCGCCCCGCATCACCCGCGCCCAGTCCATGGACGTGCTGTCCAGCCAGGCGAACCTGGCGGGCTACCGCGCGGTGGTCGAGGCCGCGGGCGCCTTCGACAAAGCCTTCCCGATGCTGATGACGGCGGCCGGCACGATCAGCGCCGCCAATGTCTTCGTCATGGGCGCCGGCGTCGCGGGCCTGCAGGCCATCGCGACGGCGCGCCGCCTCGGTGGCCGCGTCTCCGCCACCGACGTCCGCCCGGCGGCGAAGGAGGAGATCAAGTCCCTCGGCGCCAGCTTCGTCGGCTATGAGGATGAGGAGAGCAAGGCGGCCCAGACCGCGGGCGGCTACGCCAAGCAGCTCTCCGCCAATTTCTACGCCGAGCAGGCCAAGGTCGTCGCCGCGCACATCGCCAAGCAGGACATCGTCATCTGCACGGCGCTGGTGCAGGGCCGCAAGGCGCCGACGCTGGTGACGGAAGCGATGGTCGCCTCCATGAAGCCGGGCAGCGTGATCGTGGACATCGCGGCCGATGCCGGCGGCAACGTCGCCGTCACCCAGCCGGGGCAGGAGACGCTGACCGCGAATGGCGTGAAGGTGCTGGGCTTCACCAACTGGCCCGGCCGCATCCCCGCCGCCGCCTCCGCCCTCTATGCGCGCAACCTCCTGACCTTCCTGACCACCTTCTGGGACAAGGAAGCGAAGAAGCCCGCCATGCCGGCCGAGGATGACATCGTGAAGGGCGTCACGCTCACCCGCGGCGGCGCCGTGGTCCATCCCTCGCTGGCCTGAGGAGCATTCCGATGAACGCGATCGACATCGCCAACCAGGCCAGCGCCCGCGCGCAGGAGGCCATGACCCTGGCCGAGCAGGCGCGCCAGCTCGCCATCGCCGGGGCCACGGCCGTGGCCCCCGTCGCCGCCGCGGCGGAGCCTTTCCTGCTGCTGCTGACGATCTTCCTGCTGGCCTGCTTCGTCGGCTACCACGTGGTGTGGAACGTCACGCCGGCGCTGCATTCGCCGCTGATGGGCGTCACCAACGCCATCTCCTCCGTCATCGTCGTGGGCGCGATCCTGGCGACGGGCCTGTCCGACAGCATCGCCGCCAAGATCTTCGGCTTCCTCGCCGTGACGCTGGCCGCGGTGAACATCTTCGGCGGCTTCATGGTCACCCGGCGCATGCTCGCCATGTTCAAGAAGAAGGGGAGCTGAGCCGATGGCCCAGACGCTCTCGACGCTGGCGTATCTCGTCGCCTCCGTCCTCTTCATCCTGGCGCTGCGCGGCCTCTCGAACCCCGAGACCAGCCGCCAGGGCAACCTCTTCGGCATGGTCGGCATGGCGATCGCCGTGGTCGCCACGCTCTTGAAACCCGGCATGGGCGCGGGCGGCATCGTCATCGTCCTCGCCGGCCTCGCCATCGGCGGCACCATCGGCACGGTGCTGGCGCAGCGCATCCAGATGACCTCGCTGCCCCAGCTCGTCGCGGCCTTCCACTCCCTGGTCGGCATGGCGGCGGTCTTCGTGGCGGCGGCCGCCTTCTACGCGCCGGAGTCCTTCGGCATCGGCGTGCCCGGCAACATCAAGGGCGCGTCCCTGGTGGAGATGTCGCTCGGCCTCGCCATCGGCGCCATCACCTTCTCCGGCTCCGTGATCGCCTTCGCGAAGCTCGATGGCCGCATGTCCGGCTCGCCCATCATCTTCAAGGGCCAGCACATGCTGAACGCGGCGCTCGGCGCGCTGCTGCTGGTGCTGGTCATCGCCTTCGTCATCACGGGCAGCCCGGTCCTGTTCTGGCTGATCGCGATCCTGTCCTTCGCGCTGGGCTTCCTGCTGATCATCCCGATCGGCGGCGCGGACATGCCGGTCGTCGTCTCCATGCTGAACAGCTATTCCGGCTGGGCGGCGGCGGGCATCGGCTTCACCATCGGCAACCTGCTGCTGATCGTGACCGGCGCGCTGGTCGGTGCCTCCGGCGCCATCCTGTCCTACATCATGTGCAAGGGCATGAACCGCAGCATCGTCAACGTGCTGCTGGGCGGCTTCGGCGGTGATGGCGGCGCGGCGGCGGCGGGCGGCGGCGCGGGTGCCGCGGACCGTGCGCCGGTGAAGGCCGGCAGCCCGGAAGACGCGGCCTACATCATGAAGAACGCGCAGAAGATCATCATCGTGCCGGGCTACGGCATGGCGGTGGCCCAGGCGCAGCAGGTCGTCCGCGAAATGGCGGACCTGCTGAAGAAGGAAGGCGCCGAGATCTCCTACGCCATCCACCCCGTCGCGGGCCGCATGCCCGGCCACATGAACGTGCTGCTGGCCGAAGCGAACGTCCCCTATGACGAGGTGCATGAGCTCGAGGAGATCAACGCGGAATTCGCCGACGCCGACGTCGCCTACGTCATCGGCGCGAACGACGTGACGAACCCCGCGGCCAAGACCGACAAGTCCTCCGCCATCTACGGCATGCCGATCCTCGACGTGGAGCGCGCCAAGACCGTGTTCTTCGTCAAGCGCGGCATGGCGTCCGGCTATGCCGGCGTGGAGAACGAGCTGTTCTTCCGCCCCAACACGATGATGCTGTTCGGCGACGCCAAGAAGGTCACGCAGCAGATCGTGCAGAGCCTGCAGAAGTAATCGCGGCACTTCACACGGCGGCCGCCGAAAGGCGGCCGGGCGCCCGGCGCTTCCGGGCAGGAACGACGGGAAGGGGGGTCGCCGAGGCGGCCCCCTTTTTCGTTCAGGCCGCCTCGGCCACCGTGCCGAAGGGCGTCGCCGCGAAGGCCGCCGGCCCGCCGCGCACCACGGCCCGCAGGGTCAGCACCAGCGCCATGGCGTCGTTCCGGATCGCCATCTCCGCCGGCACCATGTCGAGATCCGAGAGATAGGCCATCGTCCAGGTCGCGAAGCAGCGCGATGGCGTCGGCGCCTGGTGCAGCAGCCGCACGTCGTGATGCCGCTCATCCTGCCGGATCACGTCGAACATCCCCGCCACCAGATCCGGCGGCCCCTCCAGCGTCTGCGCGAAGCGGCCATGGCCGGACACCAGCAGCCCCGAGAGGCGCCAGGTCGCGTTCTTCACGCGGGACACGCCGAGGATCTGCTCCACCAGCGCTGCCTCCTCCAGATGCATGGTCTGGGCGGCGCGACGGCTGGTGTAGATGATTCGCGTCAGCGGAGCGGGAAGGCTCGACATGGGAGTGATCGCCTCCTGTGAGGCGAATATCTTATATGGGACGAACCCTAATGCGCGGTTAAGCGCAGTCTCAGGCCCCGAGTTCGCCGGTATGCAGCAGCGTGCGCAGCCGCATGAGCATGAGGAGGGAGGCATTGCCCGCCGCGAATTCCGCCGGCACCTCGTCCAGGTCCCGCAGCAGGGCCATGCTCCAGCTCGGGAAGATGCGGTCCTCCACCACATCCACCTTCACCACGCGCATGTCGGTGTGCCGCGTGTCGCGCTGGATCACCGTCAGCAGGCCGCGCACCACCAGCGGCCTGCCTTCCAGCACCTGGGCGAAGGCGCCCTTGCCGTGGACCAGCACGCCGGTGACGCCGCGGCGGGGATTGTTGCGCCGCGCCGAATCCACGATCCGCGCCACCACCTGGTCCTCGACGTCGGCCTGGTCCTCGCAAAGGCGGCTCGTATAGACCACGCGGTGGAGCCGCTGATCGCTGGTGACCATTCCTGCCGTCCCGGCACTGTGCGTGCTGCCGGTTTGGTCCCGCATTGTGAACGCTGCGTTGCCCGGCCGCGTTACCCCGCCTGGGAAGGCAGGGTTCGCATGGCCGTGGCGAAAGAGGCCAGCGCCTGGTCGATGTCGCGATCCTCATGCGCCGTCGCGATGTAGTATTTGCTGTCGCCCTTCAGGATGCCGCCGGCACGCATGGCGCGGTTCACATGCGCGGCCATCGCCTTGTCCGCCCGCAGCGTCGCGCGATAGTCGCCCACCGCCCCCTCGGTGAAGACCAGGTCGAAGAGCGGAGGCTCGCCCACCACCTGCGCCGCGATTCCGGCGCGCGCGACCTCCGCCGCCAGCCCGTCCATCAGCGCCCGGCCGCGCGCGAAGACGCCCTCATAGGCGCCGGGCCGGCGCAGCACTTCCAGCGTCTTGAGCCCCGCCACGGCGGCGATCGGGTTGCCGGACAGCGTCCCCACCTGCATCAGGAACCGGTCCTCGCCCACCGCCGCACGGTCGAACAGCGCCATGATCTCGGCCCTGCCCACCACCGCGGCCAGCGGAAACCCGCCGCCGATCACCTTGCCCAGCGTGCAGAGATCCGGCGTCACGCCGTAGTAGTCCTGCGCGCCGCCATAGGCGAAGCGGAAGCCCGTCACGACCTCGTCGAAGATCAGCACGATCCCGAAGCGCGTGCAGAGGTCGCGCAGCCCCTGGAGGAACCCCGGCGCCGGCGGGATCAGCCGCTGCAGCGGCTCCACGATGATGCCCGCGATCTCCTCGTGCCGCGCCTCCACCAGCCGTGTCACGGCCTCGAGGTCGTTGAAGGGCGAGACCAGCACCTCGTCCCGCACCGCGCGGGGGATGCCCGGGCTGTCCGGCACCGCCTGCGGGAAGTTGGCGAGCTGCCGGGGCGCCAGCGACATCAGCCCGTAATCGCTCATGCCGTGGTAGCCGCCCTCGAACTTCACGATCCGGTCGCGGCCGCGGAAGGCGCGGGCGAGTCGCATGGCGTAGAGATCGGCCTCGGAGCCGGAGGAGACGTAGCGCAGCTGCTCCGCGCAGGGCACGGCTTCCACGATCGCCTCGGCCAGGGCGATGCCGGCCTCGTTGTTGGCGAAGAAGGTGGTGCCGCGCGAAAGCTGCTCCCGCACCGCTTCCAGCACCTCGGGATGGCCATGGCCGATGAACATCGGACCGGAGCCCAACAGGAAATCGACATATTCCCGCCCCGCCACGTCCCAGACGCGCCCGCCCTGGCCATGGCTGACGATGACGTCGCCAGGGAAGTTGCCGAAGGTGCCGCCCGGCAGCACGCGTCGGGCGCGTGCCTTCAGCGCTTCCTCCCGGTCCCCAACCTGCACCGGCATGTCCATGGCCCCGCCTCCAGCTGTCCGCTGCGAGTAGAGGGCGCCAGGCGCCAGGCGGGCAAGATCAATGCCCGGCGGAGGCCACCGCTGTCCCGTTCGGTCCCGGGGGCTTGTCGTGCCGGCCAAGCCTGTCCACCAGGCTGCGCGTCGCCTCGTTCATGCCCGTGATGTCCACCGGCACCCCGTGGTGGCGGAACTTCAGCACCACGCGGTCCAGCGCGTTGATCGCGGTGATGTCCCAGAAATGCGTGGCATGCAGGTCGATCACCACGCCCTTCGCCTCCTCCCGGAAGTCGAAGGCGCCGTGGAAGGCCTCGGCGGTGGCGAAGAAGATCTGCCCCGTCACGCGATAGCGCCGCACCCCGTCTTCCATCAGCGACTCCACGCCGAAGAACCGGGAAACCTTCTGTGCGAAGAACAGCCCGCTCAGCACCACCCCCGCCAGCACGCCCTTCGCCAGGTCATGCGTGGCCAGCACCACGCCGACGGTGGCCAGCATGACGATGCTGGAGCTGCGGGGATGCGTGACCAGCGTGCGCAGCGAGTGCCACTGGAAGGTGTTGATCGAGACCATGACCATCACCGCCACCAGCGCTGGCATCGGGATCTGCGTCACCCAGGGGCCAAGGGCCACGATCAGGAACAGCAGGAAGACACCCGCCCAGAGGCAGGACAGCCGCCCCCTGCCGCCGGAGGAGACGTTGATGACGGACTGCCCGATCATCGCGCAGCCCGCCATGCCGCCGAACAACCCCGCCGTGATGTTGCCGAGCCCCTGTCCCGCGCATTCCCGGTTCTTGTTCGAATCCGTGTCCGTCATCTCGTCGATGATCGCCGCCGTCATCAGGCTTTCCAGCAACCCGACCATCGCGAGCGTCGCCGCATAGGGGAGGATGATGCGCAGCGTCTCCAGGTTCAGCGGCACGCTGGGCCAGGCGAAGGCCGGCAGGTCGCTCGGCAATTCGCCCATGTCGCCCACCGTCCGGACATCCAGCCCCGTTGCCATGGCGAAGCCCGTCAGCAGCACGATGGTGACGAGGGGGGAGGGGATGACGGTCGTGATCCGCGGCAGCCCGTAGATGATGACCAGTCCCACCGCGACCATCGCATAGACTGGCCAGCCCATCATCTCCCACCGGGGCCCGACCAGTTCCGGTAGCTGCGCCATGAAGATCAGGATGGCCAGCGCATTGACGAAGCCGGTCACGACCGACCGCGACACGAAGCGCATCAGGTCGCCGAGCCGCAACAGGCTGGCGCCGATCTGCAGGACGCCGGTCAGGATCGTTGCGGCCAGCAGGTAGGGTACGCCGTGATCCCGCACCAGCGTCACCATCACCACCGCCATGGCGCCCGTGGCGGCTGAGATCATGGCCGGCCGGCCGCCGGCGATGGCGGTGACGACGGCGATGCAGAAGGAGGCGTAGAGGCCGAGCTTCGGATCGACCCCCGCCATGATGGAAAAGGCGATCGCCTCCGGGATCAGAGCGAGCGCGACGACCGTGCCGGCCAGCAGGTCGCGCGTGATGTCCGGCGCCCATTCGGCGCGGAGTTTCGAGAGGGACATGGCAATGCTCGGGTCTTGCGGGCCGCGCAGGCGGCCAGGCCTCAGGACGTGCCGCGCGGTGCTGCGGCGACGATTCGCTAACCGGCAAGGACCGCCGTTACGGCGGCGCCAGCACAGCCCTCAGGCGAACGAGGTTTCGACCCATCGCGGCAGGGCTACAGGCTTTCCTGCTGCGCCGCAACATGCGGATTGGGAAGGCAACAACGCCAAAAGCCGCGGCTAGCGAGGGCACAAGCCATCGCACCGCGGCCTTTCGGCATCGGAACCGACCATCGATCGGTGTCGGCATCATGCTCCGCCGGGGAGGGCGGGGAGGGGGTCCTGCCCCCGCAGGCCTGGCGCTACCTCCCGGAACCCGGCGCTCGCGCCGGGACTCGGGAAGGACGGCTCAGAAGCCCTCGCGCTCCAGGCGCTTGCGCTCCACCTTGCGGGCGCGGCGAACGGCTTCCGCCGCCTCGCGGGCGCGGCGCTCGGACGGCTTCTCGTAGTGGCGGCGGAGCTTCATTTCACGGAACACGCCCTCGCGCTGGAGCTTCTTCTTCAGCGCCTTCAGGGCCTGGTCGATGTTATTGTCGCGGACGACGACCTGCACGCGGTGGAACCTCCTTGGTTCACTGGGGGTTGATGGCACGAAACGCGGATGCGCGCCGACCGGTTCCGGGCTTGCCCGGACCGGCCGACGCGAAGGCGGGTGCCATAGCATGGGCGCCCGGCGCTGTGAAAGACCCTCCCGCACCGCCCGGCACGCATTACGTTAAGGCCAGCGCCCTCTTCGCGCCCGCAGCATCCGGAACTCCCGCCGCCATGGCCATCCTGAAGATCGCCCGCATGGGCCATCCCGTCCTGATCAAGCCCGCCCTGCGGGTGGAGGACCCGAGCGCCCCCGAGATCCGCCGCCTGGTCGCCGACATGGCGGAGACGATGGAGGATGCCCAGGGGTTGGGCCTCGCCGCCCCCCAGGTCCATGTCGGCCTCCGCCTCTTCGTCTGGCGCGGCGGCGCGGGCAACATCCTCGCCCTCATCAACCCCGAGCTCGAGCCGGTGGGGGAGGAGACGGAGGATGCCTGGGAAGGCTGCCTCTCCATCCCCGGCCTCCGCGGCTGCGTCCCGCGCGCCAAGCGCATCCGCTTCCGCGGCTTCGACATCGACGGCAACCGCATGGAGGGGGAGGCCGCCGGCCTGGCCGCCCGCGTCATGCAGCATGAGACCGACCACCTGGACGGCGTGCTCTACCCCATGCGGATGCCGGATCTCAGCCTGCTCGGCTTCACCGAGGAACTGTCCCGCGCCGCCGTCCAGGCCCGCGCCACCCAGGGAGACGCCGCATGATCGAACGCAGCGAGGAACGGGACAGCGCGCTCCGCGCCGCGCTCCCGCATGTGCCGAGCCTCGGCTGGACCCGCGCGGCCCTGTCCGCCGGCCTCGCCGATCTCGGCCGCGACGCGCTGGAGCAGGACTGGCTCTTCCCGCGCGGACCGGTGGAGGCGATCGAGGCCTGGTGCGACCTGGCGGACCGGGAGATGGAGGCGGCGGCCGCTGCCGAGGACCTCTCGGCGCTGCGCACCCCCGCCCGCATCCGCCGCGTCATCGTGATCCGGCTGGAACAGGCCGCCCCGCACCGGGAGGCGATCCGCCTGGCGCTCGGCCACCAGGCGCTGCCCTGGAACGTCCCCTCCGCCATGCGCACCGTGGCGCGCACCGCGGACGCCATGTGGGCGGCGGCCGGCGACACCTCCGCCGATTTCTCCTGGTACACCCGCCGCGCCACCCTCGCCGGCGTCTATGGCGCGACGCTGGCCTTCTGGCTGCAGGATGAGGAGGAGGGCTTCCCGCGGACGCTGGCCTTCCTCGACCGCCGCCTCGCCGGCCTCGCGAAATTGCAACGTCCCAAGGCGGGGGCGGGCGCGAAACGAGCCGCCTGACCCCGCGTTGCCGCCCCACTACCCATCTGGGCAACCCTCGTGGAGACGTGGCATGCGCGGCATCCTCCTGTGGCTCATCGGCATCCCCATCCCGATCATCATCCTGCTCTGGCTCTTCGGCGTGCTCGGATGACGCTTCAACCGCGTGCGTCAGGCCCCGGATTAGGCTAGACTTCCCCCATTCCGGGGATGCCGAGGGGGCCGGGGGGCCCCACCCTCTGCTCGGGTCACGCAACGATGGTTGCGCGGCGCGAGCCGATGCGGCAGGCATGGCATCCTCAAGGGGGAGTTCCCGCGCCATGCGTCGCGCCACCATCGCCTATCGCCTTCTCGCCGGCCTGGCCGCCGCCGGCATCGCCGGGCCGGCCTTCGCCCAGGCCTGCGTCCAGCCCGCCGAGCGTTCGGCCTTCGAGATCCGCGCCCTGCAGAGCCAGCTGATGGTCACCGCGCTGACCTGCAGCCGCGACGCGGACTACAACGCCTTCGTCACCAAGTTCCGCCGCGAACTCGGCAGCGCCTACTCCTCCATCGAGACGCATTTCCGCCGCACCGGCGGCGGCAACTTCGCCCGCGCCCGCGATGGCTTCATCACCCAGCTCGCCAACGACCATTCGCAGGACGGCCTGCGCCAGGGCACGGCCTTCTGCCCGAATGCCGTGGCCCTGTTCCAGGTCGCGCTCGCGCAGTCCGACATGAACTCCCTGGCCACGCTGGCCTCCGACCGCAACATCCTGAACCCGATGGCCGCGCCCGCCTGCCCGGAACGCGCCACGCCGGCGCGCATCCGCCCGGCCGCGACGACCCGCGCCGCCGCCCAGGCGCGCTGAGCCGGGTCTTCGCGTGAAGCGCTTCTGGGACGACGCGCGGGCCGAGGAGGCGGAGGGGGGCTTCGCCATCCTGCTCGATGGCCGTCCCGTGCGCCTTCCCTCCGGCGCGAAGCTCCGCGTCGCGACGCGTGACCTCGCCGAGGCCATCGCCGAGGAATGGCGCCAGGCCGGCGGCACCAAGGGGGGCGAGATGCGCCCCGAACAGGTGCCGCTGACCCGCCTGGTCGGCACTGCCGAGGAACGCATCGCGCCCGACCCCGCCGGCACGGTCGCTGCCATCGCCCGCTACGGCGAAAGCGACCTGCTCTGCTACCGCGCGAGCGAATCCAAGCTCGCCGCCCGCCAGGCGGAGGCCTGGGACCCCTGGCTCGCCTGGTCCGCCCGCGCACTCGACGCGCCGCTCCGCGTCACCACCGGCGTCATGCCCGTGGCGCAGACGGAACAGGCCCTCCGCGCCCTGCACCACGCCGTCGAACGCCAGACGCCGCTCGCCCTGGCCGCGCTCGGCGTCGCCGTGCCGGCGCTCGGCAGCCTGGTCCTCGGCCTCGCCGTCGCCGGCGGGCACCTGGCGCCGGAGGAGGCGCACCGCCTCGCCACCCTGGACGAGACCTTCCAGGAGGAGCTTTGGGGCACGGACCCCGAATCCACCGCCCGCCGGGCCGGCGCCGCGGCCGACATCGCGCTCGCCGCGCGTCTCGTCACCCTCGCCGCCGCATGAAGGCCCGGCTCCTCCGGATCGAGGGGCGGGTCCAGGGCGTCGGCTACCGCGACTGGATGGTGAAGCAGGCCAACCGCCTCGGCCTGCAGGGCTGGGTGCGCAACCGGCCCGATGGCAGCGTCCAGGCCCTGGTCGCCGGGGAGGAAGGTGCCGTCCTGACGCTGCTTTCCGCCTGCCGCCGCGGCCCCATGCTGGCCCGCGTGGACCTGATCGACGAAAGCCTGGCCGAACCCCCCGGCGACCCCGGCTTCCACCGCCTTCCGACAGGTTGATCCGTCCCATCCGCGGATAGTTCTTGTCCGGTTAACCATACTGTCCTATCTACCGCCCCGTCGGCGGGCGATGTCCCGCCGCGCCCCGGCCGCGTGAGCGGGCCTGGCGCCGGACCCCAACCAGGGACTCAGGCGCGGACGGAGGCCCGGACCGGGGCGCAGCACGCGGCACTTGCCGAAGGGGACCAAAGCCCCGGGCAGCCGCGCCTCAGTGGACAACATCGGACCGGCCCCGGCACGCGGGCAGGTCCTTCCACCACCCTCCCGCCCGGCACCGCGCCGCGCGGGATGACCGGATTTGATCATTCTTCATGACGACCTTCGCCGAACTCGGCCTCGCCCCCCGCATCCTCCAGGCGCTGGAGGAGGAGGGCTACACCACCCCCACCCCGATCCAGCGTGACAGCATCCCCCACGCCCTGAAGGGCAAGGACATCCTCGGCATCGCCCAGACCGGCACCGGCAAGACCGCCGCCTTCGGCCTGCCGCTGCTGCACAACCTCGCCGAATCCAAGGGCCGCCCGCCCCGCGGCGGCTGCCGCGCGCTCATCCTCTCGCCGACGCGCGAACTGGCCAGCCAGATCGCCGACAGCCTGAAGGCCTATGGCCGGCACATGGGCCTCTCCGTCGCCGTCATCTTCGGCGGCGTGCCCCATGGCCCGCAGCGCCGCGCGCTCGCTCATGGCATCGACATCCTGGTCGCCACGCCGGGCCGCCTGCAGGACCACATGGATGAGGGCTCCGCGCGCCTCGACATGGTGAATGCGCTCGTCCTCGATGAGGCCGACCAGATGCTGGACAAGGGCTTCTGGCCCGCCATCCGCCGCATCCTGCCGAAGCTGCCCCAGCCCCGGCACACCATGTTCTTCTCCGCCACCATGCCGACGGAAGTCGCCAAGCTGGCCGGCGAGATCCTGCGCGACCCCATCCGCGTCGAGGTCGCGCCCGTCTCCTCCACCGCCGAGCGCGTGACCCAGAAGCTCGTCGTCATCGAACAGGGCCGCAAGCGCGCCAAGCTGGCGGAACTGCTGCGGATGGACGGCGTCGGCCGCGCGCTCGTCTTCTCCCGCACCAAGCACGGCGCCGACCGCATCGTGAAGAACCTGGAGGCCGACGGCATCGCCGCCAACGCCATCCACGGCAACAAGAGCCAGGGCCAGCGCGAACGCGCCCTCGCCGACTTCAAGTCCGGCCGCGCGCCCGTCCTCGTCGCCACCGACATCGCCGCCCGCGGCATCGACGTGGACGGCGTGACCCACGTGATCCAGTACGACATGCCGGACACGCCCGAAGCCTATGTCCACCGCATCGGCCGCACCGCCCGCGCCGGCGCCTCCGGCATCGCCGTCGCCATGTGCGCGCCCGATGAGCGGGAGAAGCTGTGGCAGGTGGAGAAACTGATCCGCATGCCCATCCCGGCGACCGATGAGCGCCAGGACGTCTCCGTGCCCATGTACCGCACCCAGGGCCGCCCCGACGCCATCAAGCCCGCGGCCGGTGCTGGCGCCGGCCGCGGTCGCGGCCAGCCCGGCGGCCGAGGCCGCTCCGGCGGTGGTGGCGGCGGCGGCCAGCGCCCGCCCCAGCAGGCCCGCCCCGCCAAGCCGAGCACGCCCCGCGGCGGCGAAGCCCCCGTCCGCCGCCCGACCGCCCCCGCAACGGCCGCGTCCAAGGACCGCGCCTGGCGCGACGGCGACTTCCGCGACGCCGCACCGGCCTTCCTGCGCAAGCGGTGACAAAAAGCCCTCTCCCCCTGACGGGGGGAGAGGGTTGGGTGAGGGGGCTTAGCCACTTCTCGTGAAGCTTGGTGAAGGCTCCGCCTTCCCCAAACCCCTTCCGCCAGGGGCGTGATGCCCCTGGACCGTCGGCAGTTTGGCGCCAGGACGGGGAACGCGAACCAACCGACGACCCCGCGCGCCACAACTCCTCCCCCGCGCTTGCGGGGGAGGCAGGGTGGGGGTACGGCGCGCCCTGACGCACCAACCAGAGGCCCCCCCATGCGCGAAACCGTCCTGATGAAAGGCGAAACCGCCACCCTCGTCATCGTCACCGCCAACGGCCAGACCGAAGTCCTGGACGGCGAGGACGAGGTGATCGAAAGCCACAAGGACGACCGCCACGAGGCGATCTTGGCGCGATACCTCGCGCAGGGGTGGGAGATCGAGGAAGACGGACCGTAATGCGGTGATGAGCGGTCGGGGCTTTGTACGAGCAAACGCCCCTTCGCTCAAAAGCATTAAGGCGGCAACTCTTCATATGGCTGAAACGCGATGGCTGCCACCGAGAGCGTATCGGCATGGTAGGCGTGCGCGTTGCGGACGATGCGCACCTGCGGCGCCATTGCCGTGAATGCTGACACCATTGCCTCGTCTATCGCGTCACTTTCGAGAAAATAAATGGATTTCAGATTTGGCAGCTGCGCTATCGGTCGCAGATCACGGACATTGGTGTTGCATAGATTTAGTGTTTCGAGCTTTTGGAGCTTCGATAGCGCTCTCAAATCAGTCACTGGCGTGTTGCTCAGCTTTAGCGACCTGAGCTCTGTCATGTTAGAGAGTGGCATAAAATCATGAGCGGCGTTGCCTGCGATACTGAGGTGGCGGACGGTCCTGAGCGTTGCAAGTTCCGTCAGGTCGTGGATTCCCGTTTGCTCCAGTTTCAAGGTGTGGAGTCTAGTCAGGTCCTTCAAGGAGTCGACACCGAAGTTTTCATTGTTGTAGACAGCCAGATGCGTCAGGCCAGCTAGATGCCTCAATGGCGCTGAGTTCCATGTAAAATGAGACTGCACTTCGACTTCGCCTAAGGACAGTTCTTCGAGGGCGATCAGCTCTGTTAAAAAATCAAGGCTTCTAAAATTCGACCCCGAAATATTCAGTTTTTTTAGGGATGCAGGAAATCTAGGCTCTGCCGCGTACGTGAAATCCGTCCTTGCTATTGCGACCTCTCGCAGCGAGTGTGCCAGATTGAACTGGGACAGGTCAGGCGCGCCTGATTTTCTGAAGCCTAAGCGGCGCAAATTAGGAAGGTGAAGCAATACCGAAGCGTCTGGCACACGCCGTCCATGAAGATTGAGCTCAACGACATGCTGAGCCATGTATGCGGGGGGTGTGGCCCCCGCTTCGATGTATTCGAGAAGCTTCCAGAAATTATATCTTGGTGGGTATAAAGCGTCAGGACTTGGCGCTTGGTCTTCAGTATGTGGGTCCTCTTGCACTTCGCCGGCGGATGTGGACGGCGACACGCGCTCGATGCGTCGCGGCGGTAAGGCATCCGGCAGTCCCTTCGCCATATCCATCGCGAACCGGATGGCCGCCCCGATATCCTGCGGCAGGCTGCCCAGGACCCGCCCGATGGGCTCCTCGATCCGCACTACAAACTGGCTGACCTTCTTGATGAAGGGCGACTCATTGGCGACGCCGGACAGCATCAGGCTCACCGTCGCTGCCAGCGCCAGATTGCCGATGCTCGCAATCAGGCTCCCCTTTGCCTTATCGCCCTGGACGCTAGGCCGTTCCGCCGTCCGTTCCACCGCATCCAACAACGCCGCTTCCGGGGCGGCCAGCAGCCCGGCAGCCATCGCCTTCACAGCCCGTGCCGCCGTCACCGCATCGCGGTCCCAGAACATGGCAAATTGGGCGTCTCGCTCCCTGTTAGATGGAAAACCCCGAACCAGCAGCGCCAGCGCGCCGACCATGTCGCCAAGCACCCGATGCAGATCGCCCGGCAGCGGGTTCTCACCCTCCTCCGCGCGCGCCAGCAGGCTTGCCTGCTGCTCCAGCAGCGACCCGATCGCGATGGCTTCGTTGTAGAACCAGCTCATGTTGGGCAGCAGCGCCTCGATCGGGCCGCTTAGCCGGCGCTCGATTGCTGTTACCGAGGGCAGAAGATCGTCCCAGTACGGCGTCAGACTGTTGTGCCGCCGCTCTACCAACCCACGGAGTTTCGCCACCGATTGCCGGACGATCTCGAATTGCTGCCGCACCGCCGCGTCCCGCGCGGCGGCCGCGTCGTTCGGGTCCGGCGTGGCGTCGCTGACGAACTGCTCGCCTTCAACCCGGAAGCGCAGGCCGGATGCTTGTTGTGGCGTCCGCTCCAGCCGCCGGCGTTGTGCGGCATCCCAGGCCTCTTGCAGGGCGGCGCGGTCAGCGCGCAGCGCCGCGTCGTCGCCGAATAGCGCGGCCAGGATGAAGGCCAAGGCCTCGGAATCGGGCAGCGTGCTGGCGTTGCGCCAGTTGCGGATCGTGCGGTCTTCAAAGCTGACAGCCTTGCCGAACGACACCGCCGTCCACTTCGCCCCCACGGCACCCGGCTTCAGCCCCGGCCGCGTCCCCGCGTCCAGGTGCCCGGCAAGCAGTTCATGAAAGGCCCTTTCCGCCACTCTGCTTTCCGCCCTTGCCGGCCTTTCCGCCCGGAAACCCGGAAAGGCGATGCGCCACGACCCTTTCCGAGGGTGGATTGAAGCCTCCGTTCGCACAAGCCGAAAGGAGTGTCCGCCATGCCCCTCGAACCCACCCTCTATCTCATCGTCGCCGCCGCCTATGTCGCCCTCGCCCTCTGCAAATGGCTCCATTGACGGCGGGGCCCGGGGGCCGCCACGGCCCCCGGCGGGGTCCAGGGGCAGCGCCCCTGGCCTGCTCTGCCCTCTGTCATCCCACGCAAGCCCGTTGACGCCCCGCGCCCCCGCTGCCACGTCTTCTGCAAAGGATTGCGGGCAGAGACCCGCGACAACGGGAGTCCGTCCATGTCCCCTCGCTTCACGCGCCGGGCGCTTACGCTCGCCGCACTCGCGCTACCCGCCACGGCCCGCGCCCAGGACTACCCCTCGCGCCCCGTCCGCATCGTCGCACCCGTCGCGCCGGGCGGGTCCACGGACCTCATCGGCCGTGTCCTGGCGGAGGAGTTGAACCGCCGCTCGCTCGGCCAGTTCTTCGTCGAGAACCGTCCCGGTGCCGGTTCCAACCTGGCCTATGCCCATGTCGCGACGCAGCCGGCCGATGGCCACACGCTGCTGATCGGCCTCGACAGCCTCACGGTGAACCCGACGCTCTACGCCCGCGTGGAGTACGACCCCGTCGCCTCCTTCGCCCCCGTCACCCTGATGGCGCGCATCCCGCACATCCTGGTCACGCATCTCCGCAGCCCCATCAACGACTTCGCGGAGTTCATGCGCGTCGCGACGGCGGAGCCGGACCGGCTGAATGTCGCGGTCTCCGGCATCGGCTCCGGCGGGCATCTGAGTGGCGCCGTTATCCAGCACCAGACGCGCGCGCGCTGGACCATCGTGCCGTATCGCGGCGGGGCGACGCCGATCAACGACCTCATCGCCGGCAATGTCGATGCCGCCTTCGTCACGCTGGGTGCGGTCATCGGCCATGTCCGCGGCGGGCGGCTGCGCGCGCTCGCCATCACCACGCCCAACCGCTTCCCGCTGCTGCCGGATGTGCCGACTGTCGCGGAGATCGCTTTGCCTGGCTACGATGTCCCGAACTGGTACGGCATGCTGGCCCCCGCCGGCACGCCCGCGCCCATCATCGCCAGGCTCAACACCATCATCAACGATGCGCTCACGGAGCCTCGCGTCCGCGCCACCCTGCTCGACAATGGGTTCGAGATCGTGGGCGGCCCGCCGGAGGTCCTGGGCAATCTGATCCGGGAGAGTGTCCCCCGCTGGGCCACCCTGGTGCGCGCCGCCAACATGCGCGCGGAATGAAGGAGAGAATGCGAGACATGCCCGAGATCATCGCCGAGGATCATTGGACGCAGCGGGACGGCATCAAGCTGTCCGTCTATCGCAAGCGCCTGGCCTCGGCCCCCGCCGATGCGCCCGTCTTCATGCTGGTCCATGGCAGCAGCTTCGGCGGCAAGAACGGCTTCGACCTGCAGGTCCCCGGCAAGCCCGGCTATTCCTTCATGGACGAATTCGCACTTCGCGGCTTCGATGTCTGGACCTTCGACTTCGAGGGTTATGGCCGCTCCGCCCGCACATCAGGCTATTCCGGCTTCGACACCGCGGTGGCCGATACGCATGCGGCGATGGAGGTCGTGACCAAGGCCACCGGCCAGTCCCGCGTCGCCTTCTACGGCAGCTCCTCCGGCGCCATCCGCGCGGCCTTATACGCCGAGGCGAAGCCCGATCGCGTCAGCCGCCTCATCCTCGATGCCTATGTCTGGACGGGCTGGCAGGCCCCGACCCTGATCGCGCGGCGGCGGAACATCGCCAAGTGGCGGGACACGAATTGCCGCCCGATCAACCAGGCCTTCTTCCACACCATCTTCAACCGCGACCATCCCGGCACCTCGGAGGAAGGTGTCGCCGATGCCCTGGCCGCGGCGGAGCTGGCGGATGGCAACACCGTGCCGAACGGCACCTACCTCGACATGTGCTCCATCCTGCCGGTGAACGACCCCGCCAAGATCACCTGCCCCACGCTGATTCTGCGCGGGGAGCATGACGGCATCGCGACCGAGAAGGATCTTCTGGAATTCTACAGCGGCCTCGGCACGACGGACCGCCAGTTCGCGGTGCTGCCGGGCATGGCCCATGTCAGCTACCTCGGGAAGAACCGCGCCATCTTCCACCACGCGGTCCACAGCTTCCTGACCGCCCCTTCCCGCACCGACACCCACTGACCTGGTGGGGGAGGGGGGTTCAGCCGAACACCTCTCCCCAGGCCGCCATCAACGCGCTGTCCGCCTCCTCCATCGTCGCCAGCACGCCGAGCCGGTGCAGGCTCGTCACCCCCAGCCCCTGCTCCGCGATCCCACACGGGACGATCCCGCCGAAGTGGCTCAGCTCCGGGTCCACGTTCAGCGCCACCCCGTGCCAGCTCACCCAGCGCGTCACGCGCACGCCGATGGCGCCGATCTTGTCCTCGGTGCCGCGCGACCGGTCCACCACCCAGATGCCGACCCGCCCCTCCCGCCGCTCCCCCTTCACGCCGAAGCGGTCGAGCGCGCGGATCATCCACTCCTCCAGCCCATGGACGAAGGCACGGACGTCCCGCGCCTTCACCGTCCCATGGTCCCGGTTCAGGTCGAGCATCACATAGCCCGTCCGCTGCCCCGGCCCGTGATAGGTCCACTGCCCCCCGCGCCCGGCGGCGACGGCCGGGAAGCGCGTTTCCAGCAGATCCTCCGGCCTGGCGGAGGTCCCGGCCGTGTAGGTCGGCTCATGCTCCACCAGCCAGACCGCCTCCGGCTGCTCGCCCGCGCGGATGGCGGCGACGCGCGCCTCCATGGCGGCCAGCGCCTCGGTATAGGGAAGCCGTCCGGGCGTAATCCGCCATTCGAGTGCGGAACCGGGGGGGAGGGGCGTTGTCTGCTGCGCGGTCATCGGTTATAGCGCGGGCCTCTACCTGATATGCGGTCGTGGCGGAATGGTAGACGCGCCAGCTTGAGGTGCTGGTGGGGGCAACCCCGTGGAAGTTCGAATCTTCTCGACCGCACCATCTTCGCGATGGTCCTCATGCCAAAGGCCCCGCCGGGACACCGGACGGGGCCTTTGCCGTTCCTACCCCTGGGCCTTCGCCGCCTGCCAGGCCGCCAGCTTCGCCCGCGCGCCATTCGTCCGCGGGTCCATCGCCGTATCATGCTCCGGCGTCTTGGCCGTCAGCTCGATCACGTAGCCATTCGGGTCCCGGAAGTAGATGGACTTGATGACCCCGTGGTCGGACGGCCCCCGCGTCTCCACCCCCGAGGCCCGCCCCTTCGCCAGCATCGCCTCCAGCGTTTCCATGGAGACCTCCATGGCCAGGTGCAGGTCGAAATCATGCTGGTTGTGGAAGTCGAAGGGGCTCTCCGGCACCTCAAAAAACGCGAGGTAGCTGCCATCGGCCAGCCGGTAGAAGGTGTGCAGCACCTGCGCCGTGCGCCCGGTGGCGGTGGTGCCGATCGGCATCGCCTCCGCCAGTTCCAGCCCGAGGAACTCCTCGTAGAATTTCCGGGTCTCCTCGGAATCCCGGCAGCGATAGGCGATGTGGTGGAAGCCCCGGATCGCGCCCATCACGCGGCCACCTGCGACAGGACGTGGTCGCGCCAGCCTTCCCAGCCCGCATGCCCGGCCTTCCAGCCCGGCCGCGCCTTCATGGCGGCGATCCAGCGCTGCACCCTTGGATAGGGCGAGTAGTCGAAGCGCGCCATCTCCCCCAGCGTCGCGTAGGCCACGCCCATGTAGTCCGCCAGGTTTGGCTCGGCACCGCCGAGGAACGGCCCGGGATCCTTCAGCATGCTGTCGTTCAGGATGCGCATGAAGCGGCTGCCCTTCTCCGTGCAGCGCGCCTCCACCGCCGCCTGCACCGCCGGGTCCGGGAAGGCCAGGTAGGGCAGGATGCGCGGATACATCGCGCCGTAGCAGAATTCGCGGGAGAAGCCGGTGTTGAACCAGTCCAGCTGCTCATCCACCCGCGCCCGCGCCTTCGGGTCCTTCGGATAGGCCGGGCTGTCCGCCAGCGTGGCGAGGTAGCGGAGGATCGCCGCATTCTCCGTCAGGAGGAAGTCGCCATCCTCCAGCGTCGGCACCTGCTGCGTCGGGTTCTTCGCGGTATAGCCCGGCCCGACATGCTCCCCGGTCATCAAATCGACCGGCACGAGGTCGAGCGTGATCCCCGCCTCGGCCGCGAACATCTCGACCGGCCGACAGGTGGTGGAGCCGTTGAAGTGATACAGCCGCATGGACAGTCATTCCCTCCTGGACCCGGGGTGCCAGCGCGGTATCGCCCGCCTCTGCATCCCCTGCCAAGGACGAACCCGCCCCGGGGCCAGAGGCAGTGCCGATGGCCGCCATCGACTGGCCCTTCTGGTGCCTCGAACCGATCCGGGTTCAAATCGCCCACCCAACCGCGAAAGGCAGTGAGGATCCATGACCGACAAGACCGTGACGCCGCTCGATGAAGGGGCGCTGAGCGCCGTCACCGGCGGCGCCACCTCCGGCGGCAATGACAGCGTGCGGGGCAGCGACGCCCCGAACCTCATCTTCGGCCAGGGTGGCAACGACACCATCCTGGCCGGTGGCGGCAACGACACCGTGACCGGCGGCAGCGACAATGACAGCATCGCGGGCCAGTCCGGCAACGACAACCTCAGCGGCGACGATGGCCAGGACACGATGCTGGGGGGCGAGGGCAACGATACGATGGGGGGCGGGGCCGGTAGCGACATCATCGTGGGAGGTCGCGGCGCAGACCTGCTCTATGGCGATGGCGTCAACGTCTCGGGCGGCGGCAGCGACCAGTTCCACTGGACCCGTGGCGATGGCAACGACACCATCATCGGCGGCGCCGGTACCGATGTCCTCGTGATCGAGGATACCTCCCTGACCCTCCAGGCCCTGCTCGCCGGCATCCGCACCGACGCCGGCTCCGCCACCCCGCGGATCGAGAACGGGGCCATCAACCTGACGGGCGTCACCGGCACCCTCACCATCGGCGGGGAGACGCTGCGCTTCAGCGAGCTGGAGCGCCTGACCGTCGGGCCGATGACCAACTTCGCCAACCGCTGAGGGCGGGCGAGGCAACCGGTAGCGCGGTGCGGCGGGGCCGCGCTACAACCCTTCCATGGACGAAGACTTCCGCAAAGCCGCCCTCGATTACCATCGCCTCCCGCGCCCCGGGAAGCTGAGCGTCGAGCCCACCAAGCGCATGGCAACCCAGCGCGACCTGGCGTTGGCCTACAGCCCCGGCGTCGCCGCGGCCTGCGAGGAGATCGCGAAGGACCCCGACGCGGCCTGGGACTACACGACGCGCGGCAACCTCGTCGCCGTCATCTCCAACGGCACGGCCGTGCTCGGCCTCGGCGCCATCGGCGCGCTGGCGGGCAAGCCCGTCATGGAAGGCAAGGCGGTCCTCTTCAAGAAGTTCGCCGGCATCGATTCCATCGACCTGGAGGTCGAGGAACGCGACCCGCAGAAATTCATCGATGCGGTGGCCGTCCTCGAACCCAGTTTCGGCGCCATCAACCTCGAGGACATCAAGGCCCCCGAGTGCTTCGAGATCGAGCGCGCGCTCCGCGCCCGGATGAACATCCCCGTCTTCCATGACGACCAGCACGGCACGGCCATCATCGTCGCGGCCGCCGCCCGCAACGGCCTGCTGCTGCAGGGCAAGCGGCTGGAGGATGTGCGCGTCGTCAATACCGGCGGCGGGGCCGCGGCCATTGCCTGCCTCGACCTGCTGGTGGCCATGGGCCTGAAGCGGGAGAACGTGACGATCTGCGACATCGACGGCGTCGTCTGGAAGGGCCGGCCCAACACCGATCCCTACAAGGCCGCCTATGCGCAGGACACCAACGCCCGCACCCTGCAGGATGCGCTGCCTGGCGCCGATGTCTTCCTCGGCCTCTCCGCGCCCCGCATCCTGAAGGCCGAATGGCTGCCGCTCCTGGCGCCCAAGCCCCTCGTGCTGGCGCTGGCCAATCCGGAGCCCGAGATCCTGCCGGAGGCCGTCCGCGCCGCGCGGCCGGACGCCATCGTCGCCACCGGCCGGTCGGACTACCCGAACCAGGTCAACAACGTCCTCTGCTTCCCCTTCATCTTCCGCGGTGCGCTGGATGCCGGCGCCACCACGATCAACGAGGCGATGAAGGTCGCCGCCGCCGACGCCATCGCGGCGCTCGCCCGGATGGAAGCCAGCGAGGTCGTGGCCGCGGCCTATGGCGGCAGCGCGCCGACCTTCGGGCCGGACTACATCATCCCGAAGCCCTTCGACCCCCGCCTGATCCTGGAGATCGCGCCCGCGGTCGCCAAGGCGGCGATGGAATCCGGCGTCGCCCGCCGCCCCATCGCCGACATGCAGAAATACCGGCATGAGCTGGAGCGCTTCGTCTTCCGCTCCGGCAACCTCATGCGCCCGGTCTTCGAGGCCGCGCGCAAGCGCCTGGCCCGCGTGGTCTACGCCGAGGGCGAGGATGAACGCACGCTCCGCGCCGTGCAGACCGTGCTGGACGAAGGGCTGGCCGAGCCCATCGTCATCGGCCGCCGCGACGTCATCGCCGCCAAGGCCCGCGCCATGGGCCTGCGCATGGATTTCTCCGAGTCCGTCCGGATCATGGACCCGGCCGCCGATGAAGCCACCTTCGCGCCGCTGGTGAAACTCTACCAGGAGAAGGTGGGGCGGCGCGGCATCCCCCCCGATGCCGCCGGCCGGCGCGTGGGCAACCGCCCGACCGTCGCGGCCGCGCTGCTGCTGGAAGCGGGCCTTGCCGATGCCTGCCTCTGCGGCGGCACCGGCGACTGGTTCCGCCACTGGCACCACGCCTTCGACGTCATCGGCAAGCGGGCGGAGGTGGACCGCGTCTATGCCCTCTCCGCCCTCATCGTCCCCAACGGCCACCTCTTCTTCGTGGACACCCACCTGACGGTGGACCCGACCGCGAAGCAGATCGTGGACATGACGCTGCTGGCCGCCGAGCAGATCCGCGCCTTCGGCCTGGCCCCCAAGGCCGCGCTGCTGTCGCATTCCAGCTTCGGCGCCTCCGGCGCGCCCTCCGCCCGCAAGATGCGGGAAGCGCTGCGCCTGCTGCGCGACCGCGCCCCGGATTTCGAGGTGGATGGCGAGATGCACGCCGACGCCGCGCTGGTCCCGGCCATCCGCGACCGCGCGGTCGCCGACAGCACGCTGACCGATGCGGCGAACCTGCTGGTGATGCCGAGCCTCGACGCCGCCAACATCGCCTTCAACCTGCTGAAGGCGGCGGGGGAGGGGCTGCAGGTCGGCCCCATGCTGCTCGGCATGGCCAAGCCCATCCATGTGCTGGTGCCGAGCGTGACCGCGCGCGGCATCGTCAACATGACGGCGCTGGCGGCCGCGCAGGCGAACGGGATGCTGGCCCAGGGGTGATTCCGACGGGCCCGGTGAGCCTGCGGCGGGCGGCCTAGAGCACGATCCGTCCAGTTGGACGGATCTCGTGCTCTAGAAGTTATTGTTTCTAAAGCACGAAATCCGATCAAGCTGAACGAGCTTGATCGGATAGTGCTTTAGCCGGCCGCCGCAGCCCATGGCCCCGACGCAGCGGATCGGCCCATCCTGGTCCAGGGTGGGCCGATGGGCCTCAGGGCCAGACGGGCGCGCCCTCCAGCCCCGCGGTTTCCGGCAGGCCGCAGATCAGGTTCGCGTTCTGCACGGCCTGGCCGGCCGCGCCCTTGCCGAGGTTGTCCACCACCCCCATCGCGATCACCAGCCTGCGCGCCGGGTCGGCCGCGTAGCTCACGAAGGCCAGGTTGGATCCGGTCGCCCATTTGGTCTGCGGCGGCTTGTCGGTCACGCGGATGAAGGCGCGCCCCGCATAGAAGCGGCGCGCCGAATCCAGGCACTGATCCGTGGTGGCGCTGCCCCGGCAGTAGATGGTGGCCAGCACACCGCGGGTCATCGGCACGAGGTGCGGCGTGAACACCAGCCCCGCGGCGCTGCCGCCCCCCAGCCGCTCGATGGTCCGCGCCATCTCGGGCATGTGGGTGTGCTTCAGCAGACCATAGGGCAGGAGGTTCTCGTTGCTCTCGGCATAGCCGAACCGGCTGTCGGCGCCGCCCCGTCCGGCGCCGGAGATGCCGGTCTTGGCATCGATGATGATGTTGCCGGGCTCGATCAGCCGGTCGGCCAGCAGCGGCGCCAGGGCGGTCAGCGTCGCCGCCGGGAAGCAGCCGGGATTGGCGATGCGGGTCTGGCCCGTGATCTCGTCCGGCCAGACATCGGCCAGGCCGTAGGTCCAACCCTCGGCGTAGCGATGGTCGCCACCGATATCGACGATCTTCACGCTCCCGGCCACGCGGGCCAGGCCCTCGGCCGATGCGCCCGTGGGAAGCGAGGCGAAGAGCAGGTCGAGCGGCGGCAGGGCCGCGGGGGCCCATTTCTGGATCACCAGCCCGGCCAGCCGGGGCGGAATACCCGGGAAGCGATCCGCCAGGCGACTGCCCGCGCTGCCCTCGCCGGCGGCGTAGACGAGTTCGAAGGAGGGATGGCCTGCGATCAGGCGCAGCGCCTCGCCGCCGCCAAAACCGCTGATCCCGACAATGCCGACGCGAATGCTCATGGCTGGCCCCCGTTGCTGGATTCAGTGCAGGTCGCGGCCTCGGCGCTGCCGAAGCGCTTGCCCATATGGATCGCGACGCCAAGCCGCGGATGCGCCTCCTCCCGCTGCACGCGGTAGCCGAGCTGGCGGTAGAGACGCAGGTTCTCGGCGAAGAGCGCGTTGGTGTAGAGCCGTATCTCGCCAAGGCCGAGCGACCACGCGACCTCCTCCGCATGCGCCAGCAGGGCGCGGCCGTGACCGCGATGCTGGTGCGCGGGCGCGACCGCGACGTTGACGACCAGCAGGTGGTCGGGCGCGGGCGCCATCTCGATCAGCGCCGCGACGTCGCCATCGATCAGCAGCAGATCCACCCGGTGGTCGCGCAGCGCGACGTCGTAATCGACGGTCATCGGCAAGGGCTCCCGCCCCAGCAGGGGAACCCACTTCGCATAGGCCGCGCGGGTCACGGCACGGACGGTCGCCGCATCGCCGGCGGTGGCGCGTCGCATCGTCCGATGCCCGGCATCGTCGGGTTCGCGGGGCGGGGTGGGGTCGGCGAAGCCGCTGTCCTGCACGGTGGTCTCCTGGGAACTGGGCAACAAAAAACCCCCGAAGCCAGGGGCTGCGGGGGTTCGGAGATGCGGGCCGATGCCGTCTCGGTGATGGGCCGCTAGGGGGCGGACCTTGCCGGGGCCTGTCTGCACGCAGCTGCGAAAGCCGCCGCTGGGGAACAGCGACGGCGTCGATCGGCGGTGCGGAGACGGAGGTCACGCATGCGCGCGACGGTAGGGACCAGCCTTCGTGTCTGTCAACGCGGTTGCGTCACGGTGCCGCCTCGCCCGTCGCCAGCCACCGCGCCCATTTGGCACTCCCATTCGCCGCCGCCCGCGCGGCCGCGGCCCCGTGGTCATAGGCGATCGCCACGAGGTCGGCCGATACCAGCCGCCCCGCCTCCACCTCCAGCACCGCGAAGCGGGCCTGGGGCGCGCCGGTCTCGCAGAGATGCGCCGGCGGCGTCGGGTCCTCATAGGCCGGCATGCCGACGCTGCCGGGGTTCACCACCACGCGCCCATCCGGCAGCTGCCGGATCGCCGGCTGGTGGCTATGGGCGCAGAGGATCAGCGTCTCCGCCGTCGCCCCCAGCCTCGCCGCCACCTCGGCAACCCGCGCCGGGACCATCCGCCCCTCGGCGACATCCTCCAGCAGATAGGCGTCGTCATCAGCCGGCCGGGCATGGAAGGCCAGCACGCCGGGCAGGGGGCGGAGATGCATCGGCAGCGCACCCAGCCACGCCGCGTCCTCCGCGGTCAGCGCCGCCCGCGCGAAGGCGTCGGAGGCCCCGCCGCGGCCCTCCGCCACCCAGCGGTCATGGTTGCCGCACAGCGAGGGAATGCCGGCGTCCCGCAGCAGCGCCAGCGTCTCCGCCGGCCAGAGCGGGCCGGAGACGACGTCGCCAAGGTCCACCACCTGCGTCACGCCGCGCTGCCGCAGCGCGCCCAGCACAGCCTGCAGCGCGAGCACGTTGCCATGGATATCCGCGATCACGCCGAGACGCATGGAACCTCCGCTGGCCGGACGCGCCGCTCGAAGGTCACGCGGAAGCGCCGGCTGAATTGCATGTATCCGAGAAAGGCCAGATGGAACGCGACCTCCAGCACCAGGTCGCCGGTCGGGTCCGCGCTGGCCGGGCCGGGCGGCGGCCCGATCGCCAGATCGACCAGCGCCAGCCCGGCGGTGCCGACCACGGCGAAGACCGCATAGCCCGGCCGGAAGCCGGGCCAGCGCCGGAACCACAGCACCGCCATGCCAATCTGCGCGCCCAGCACCAGCAGCGCGACCAGGTTGGAGGCCAACGCCATCCCGCCGCCGGCCAGCGGCATCCATTGCTGCCAGGTCAGCGCCACGCCGCCCGGCACCGCCAGCACCATCAGGGCGGAGATCACGCGCAGCCAGCCACCCAGCCCGAACAGCCGGTGTGCCTCCGCCTCCGCCTCGCTCACCCGAACCCAGCCCGCCACGCCCCGATTCCTGCCGGCACGTTTTCGTTCCTACCGGCGCATGAAGCCCGGCGGAAGCGGCGGCGTTGACGGCGCATGGCCCTGCTGACTCGTGACGACCTCCGCCACCATTCCCCCTTCGCCTGGATCAGCCTGGCCGCGCTGGCCGGTGTCGCCCTCACGCTCTGGATGCTCGACAAGCGCAGCGCCGCCCTCGGCACGGCGGCCGGCATCCTCGGCCTGCTCGGCGTCATCCTGCCGCCGCGGGAACGCATGTCCCACCTGCCGATGCGGCTGCGCCGCCTGCCACGCGGCCTCGATGCCGCACCGGTCCTCGCCACCATCCTCAGCACGCCGGGCTATGGGCTGAACTGGTTCCATGGCGCCAACCCCTATGACGAGGTCGTCCACCTCGTCTCCGGCTTGCTCGCCGGCGCCGTCTTCGCCGGCCTGGTGCTGGCCGATGGCGTCCCCCGCACCCGCCGCCGCATGGCCTGGCTCGGCCTGCCCTTCGGCCTTGCCCTGGCACTCGGCTGGGAAGCCTTCGAGGCCGTGCTCGGCATCATCGGCAACACCCGCGATACCGTCTCCGACATCATCCTGACCGCCGCCGGCGCGGTAGGCGGCGCGGCGCTGTGGCGGGGGCGCGGCTGATGCGCGTCGCCACCTGGAACATCCATCGCGGCCGCGCCGCCTTCGGCCGCTTCCGGCCGGACCGCATCACGGCGGTGGTGGCGGAGATCGCGCCGGACCTGATGGTGCTGCAGGAGGCGCAGCACCACCTCCGCCGGCAGGACGCCATGCTGGACGCCGAGGCGATCGAGGCCGCGACCGGCCTGGTGCCGCTCCGCGTCGATCCCCTGCAGCAGGGCTGGCGCGGCAATGTCCTGCTGGTGCGGCGGGACGCCCGGCTGCTCGGTGGCCCGCGCGGGCTGCGCCTTGGCGGGTGGGAGCCGCGCGGCGGCATCCAGGCCGATCTGGACCTGGGGGAGGGGCCCTTCCGCCTGCTCTGCGCCCATCTGAGCCTCGGGCCCACGCGCCGCCGCGCCCAGGCGGCTGCGCTGCTGGCCGCGGTGAAGCCCGGCCTGCCGACCTTGCTGATGGGCGACCTCAATGAATGGCGCCCCGGCGGCAGCGCGCTCGCCGTGCTGGCGCCGGCCTTCGGCCACCCCGCCCTGGTGCCGAGCTTTCCCGCCTTCCGCCCCTTGCTGCCGCTGGACCATATCCTGTGCCACCCGCAGGGGCTGGTGACGGAGGTCTCGGCCCATGCCACGCGCGCAGCGCGCCGCGCTTCCGACCATCTGCCCCTGGTCGCGCGCTTCACCCCTTCCGGCTAGGGCGACGCGGGACCATCTTCCCGCCATGCCGAACCTGCCCGCCAAGCCCGGCAACGCCGCCGTCGCCGCCTTTCTCGACAAGGTGGCGTCCATGCCCGCCGTGGCGGTGGCGCCCGGTCGCGCGGGCCGGCTGATCTTCGCCATCGACGCCACCGCCAGCCGCCAGCCCACCTGGGACCGCGCCTGCCACCTCCAGGCGGAGATGTTCCACGCCGTGCGAGACACCGGCGGCCTCACCGTGTCGCTCGCCTATTTCCGCGGCCATGGCGAATTCGCGGCCACCCCCTTCCTGACCTCCGCGCCGGACCTCGCCCGCCGCATGGCCGGCGTCACCTGCCTCGGCGGCCATACCCAGATCGTCCGCACGCTCCGCCATGCGCTGGCCGCGACGAAGGCGGAACGCGTCAACGCCGTCATCCTCATCGGCGACGCCTTCGAGGAGGATGTGGACGAGGCCTGCCACCTCGCGGGCGAATGCGGCCTGCGCGGCCTGCCGCTCTTCTGCTTCCTGGAGGGCCAGCACCCCGTCGCGCGCAATGCCTTTCGCCAGATGGCGAAGCTCTCCGGCGGTGCCTTCGCCCCCTTCGATGCCGCGAGCGCGGAGGCGCTGCGCGACCTGCTGCGTGCCGTCGCCGTCTATGCCGCCGGTGGCCGGCGGGCGCTGGCGAGGCTCACCAGCCCCGCCGCCCGCGGCATCGCGGGCCAGCTGCCCGCCCCCGCCTGATGGCCTATCTGGCCCTCGGTGCCTTGGCGCTGGTCGCCCTCCTCGGCCTCGCGCAGCTCTTCGTGGCCGCGAAGCCCGGCCAGGTGAAGTCGGCCCTGGTCTGGGGCGGCGCCGGGCTCGGCATCGGCCTCATCCTGCTGATGCTCGCCACCGGCCGCGGCGCGCAGTTCTTCTGGGCCCTCGCCCTGCTGGCCCCCGCCGCCTGGCGCTGGTGGAAGGGCAGGCGCGCCGCCGCCACCTTCGCCCGCGGCGGCACCGCCGCGCCCGGCCAGGCCTCCGACGTGGAGACCGAGGCGCTGGCCATGACGCTCGACCATGACAGCGGCCGCATGACCGGCCGGGTGAAGGCCGGGCGCTTCGCCGGGCAGGACTTGGCCGATCTCGACCTCGCCGCCTCCCTGGCGCTGCTCGCCGAACTCGCGGCGCTGGACCCCGATGGCGTGCCCCTGCTGGAAGCCTGGCTGGACCGCGCCCACCCCGAATGGCGCGACACCCCGCCGCCCCGCCCATCCGGCCCCCTGACGCGGGCGGAGGCGCTGGAGATCCTGGGCCTCGCCGAAGGCGCCACGCCTGCCGAGATCAAGGCCGCCCATCGCCGCCTGATGCGCAGCGCCCATCCCGACCAGGGCGGTTCCGACTGGCTCGCCGCCCGGTTGAACGAAGCGCGGGACCTCCTCCTCCCGGAGTAGGAGACCGTCTGGGAACACTGGCGGGTCGGTTTCGCTGGGCTTTTCCGCGCTGGGTGCGTTCCCGGGCTTGCCGATGCAACCAGCATCGGCCGCGCCCGGCGCCTTCCCAGCACGTAAAATCCCTCGCGAACCCTCAGCCGCCAGCGTTCCCAATCGGTCTCTGAGACGGTGGACGCTATCCGCCGTCCATGGCATGGCTTCGCGCATCACCGCCCAAGGAATGCCCACACGTGCGCAAGCCGCTCCGCAAGGCTGTCCTCCCCGTCGCTGGCCTCGGCACCCGCTTCCTCCCCGCCACCAAGCAGATGGCGAAGGAGATGCTGCCCGTCGTGGACAAGCCCCTGATCCAGTATGCGGTGGAGGAAGCCCGTGCCGCGGGGATCGAGCAGTTCTGCTTCGTCACCGGCCGCGGCAAGACCATGCTCGTGGACCAGTTCGACGTGGCCTATGAGCTGGAACGCACCCTGACCGAGCGCAACAAGACGAAGGAGCTCGACATGCTCCGCGCCCAGGCGCTGCCGCCGGGCTCCATCGTCTCCACGCGCCAGCAGGCGGCGCTGGGCCTGGGCCATGCCATCTGGTGCGCGCGGTCCTTCATCGGCGACGACCCGTTCGCCATCCTGCTGCCGGACGACCTGATGCTCTGCGACGTGTCCTGCACGAAGCAGCTGGCCGATGCCTACAACGAGACCGGCGGCAACGTCGTCGCGATCGAGGAGGTGCCGATGGCGCGCGTCTCCTCCTACGGCGTCATCGCCCCGGGCGAGACGGCGGGCAAGCTGGTCGAGGTGAAGGGCCTGGTCGAGAAGCCGAAGCAGGAGGAAGCGCCCTCCAACCTCACCGTCATCGGCCGCTACGTGCTGATGCCGGAGGTGATCGGCCATCTCTCCAAGATGGAGAAGGGCGCGGGCGGCGAGATCCAGCTGACGGACAGCATGGCGAAGCTGATCGGCACCCAGCCCTTCCACGGGCTGCGCTACGAGGGCCGGCGCTTCGATTGCGGCGACAAGGCCGGCTACCTGGAAGCGCAGGTCGCCTTCGCGCTGTCGCGCCCCGACATGGCGCCGGCGATGCAGTCGATCATCAAGAAGTATGCTTAGCGATGTGCGTTGACGCCAGCGCGTCAACGCCCCTCAGACGCCGGGCGCGGCGCATCCGCGCCGCTTGGCTTCGCGGCACCAGCCGCGGCGGCCATTCGGCCGCTCGGCCCGCTTCGCGGTCCGCCAGCGCCCGTGACAATGGTTCGAGCCAGGGAATCCCATGCCGATGACGGCCTTCAACCACCGCTTCGACCCCACCTCGCTGCGCGAATACGACATCCGCGGCATCGTCGGCGAAACCCTGAAGCCGGAGGACGCCTTCGCCATCGGGCGCTGCTTCGGCTCCATCGTCTCCCGCGCGCAGGGAACGAAGGTCGCGGTGGGCTATGACGGCCGCCTCTCCTCGCCGGAACTCGAAGCCCAGCTCGTCGCCGGGCTCCGCGCCTGCGGGCTGGAGGTGCTGCGCATCGGCTGCGGGCCGACGCCGATGCTCTACTTCGCCTCCTACGCGCTGAAGGCCGATGGCGCGATCATGGTGACGGGCAGCCACAACCCGCCCAACTACAACGGCTTCAAGATGATGCTGGGCAAGAAGCCCTTCTACGGCCCGCAGATCCAGGAGATCGGCCGCATGGCGGCGGAGGGCGATGTCGTCCCCACCGCCGTCGGCACCGACCGCGAAGTCGATGTCTCCGAGGACTACATCGCCCGCATGCTGCAGGACTGGGATGGCGGCGACCGCGCCCTGAAGGTGGTCTGGGACCCCGGCAACGGCTCCGGCGCCGAGATCACCAAGCGCCTGGTCGCGAAGCTCCCGGGCACCCACTACGTCATCAACGGCACCATCGACGGCACCTTCCCGGCCCACCACCCGGACCCGACCGTCGCCAAGAACCTCGAGCAGATCATCGCGGAGGTCGCGAAGAACGGCGCCGACCTCGGCATCGCCTTCGATGGCGACGCCGACCGCATCGGTGTCGTGGACAATGAAGGCCACATCCTCTTCGGCGACCAGCTGCTGATCGTCCTCGCGCGGGACGTGCTGAAGTCCAAGCCCGGCGGCACCATCATCGCCGATGTGAAGGCCAGCCAGGTCCTGTTCGACGAAGTGGCCAAGGCCGGCGGCACCCCCCTGATGTGGAAGACCGGCCACAGCCTGATCAAGTCCAAGATGGCGGAAACCGGCAGCCCGCTGGCGGGCGAGATGTCCGGCCACATCTTCTTCGCGGACAAGTGGTACGGCTTCGACGACGCCCCCTATTCCGCCATCCGCCTGCTCGGCATCGTCGCCCGCATGTCCGGCAAGCTGTCGGACGTCCGCGCCGCCCTCCCGCAGGTCATCAACACCCCCGAACTCCGCTTCGATTGCCCGGACACGCGCAAGTTCGATGTGGTGGCGGAGGTGAAGGCCCGCCTGGCCGCCGAAGGCGCCAAGGTGCAGGACGTGGACGGCGTCCGCGTGCTGACCGAGGATGGCTGGTGGCTGCTCCGCGCCTCCAACACCCAGGCCGTGCTGGTCGCGCGTGCGGAGGCCAAGAGCGAAGCCGGGCTGGAACGTCTCAAGGCCGGCATCGCGGCCCAGCTCCAGGCCTCCGGCCTCGCCGCCCCCGACTTCACCGGGGAGAATGCGGGCCACTGACGCCGGCCCCGTGCCGGTTTTCCTCTACGGCACGCTGCTGGACCCCGCGATCCTGGCGGCCCGCGCGGGTCGCCGAGGCCTGCGCGGCGTCCCGGCCACGCTCCCGGGCTGGAAGCGCGTCGCGCTGCGCCGCCAGCCCTATCCCACGCTGATCCGCGCCCGGCGCCAGTCCGTGCGCGGCCTGGTCGTCACCCTTTTCGGCGCGCCGCTTCGTCGCCTGCGCGCCTATGAGGGCGCGGCCTATCGCCTGCGACCGGTGCGGCCCCTCGGGCCGCGCGGCCGCGTGGCGGCCCTTGCCTGGATCGCCGCCCCCGCCCTGGCGGCCGCCGGCCGCGACTGGCAAACCTTCCCAGGCTGGTGACGCGAAACACGCGAAATAGTGAGCGGGTCAATCACGCGCTCGGTGCTGGCGCCTCGCCCCCCTTCGCGTGCATGGTGAAACGGTAGCGTCCGCGGTGCGTTGGCAGAGATCATGATGGGGATGGAGGGACTGGAAATGCCGGCGGATGGACGACGCGTCCTCGTGGTGGAGGATGAGGCGCTGGTCGCCATGCTGGTCGAGGATGCGCTGCTCGATGCCGGCTTCTCCGTGATCGGTCCTGCCGCCACGGTGGAGGAGGCGATGAATTTCCTCGACGCAGAGCGCCCCGACGCCGTCGTGCTGGACCTGAACCTGGCCGGGGAGACCTCGACCCCCGTCGCCGATGCGCTCGCCTCCCGCGGCATCCCCTATGTCATCGCCACCGGCTATGGCGCTTCGGGCCTGCCCGCCGGACATCAGCAGGCGATGGTGCTGGCCAAGCCCTACGACCCCAGCGAGCTGACCGCGATGCTCGGCCGGATCTGCACGCCGGCCTGAGGGCCTTCACACCTTCCGGCGCGGCACCGTTCCGCCAGCGTCCAATGGTTGTGTGATCGCCGCCCGGGCCGGTAACCTTCCCGTGTTCGCAAGGTTTCTCGGGTAGGTCGATCATGGTGACGGGACTGCCGCGGCGGGCGGCGCTGCGGCTCAGCGGGTTGGCTGCCCTTTCCGTCACCCCCTGCCGAAGCGCGTTCGCGACCGAACAGGACTCGCTCCAGGTGGCAGCGCGGCTCACCGCCACCGCGCTGGCGCGTGAACTCGACCGGCAATGGGCAAGGCTGCGTGCCGTGCAGACGGAGGTCGAGCGCGGCCAGGCGACGCAGCCGGCGGCCGAGCTCCGGCGCATCATGAGCACGGCCCAGCAGGCGGCACCGCACACCATCTGGATCGGCGTCGCCAATGCGCGCGATGGCAAGGTCATCGCGGCCAGCGGGGCCGTGCTGGAAGGCGTCGATGTCTCCGCCAGGCCCTGGTTCCAGGCCGGCCGCACGCGGAACTACGCGGGCGACGTGCATGGCGCGCAGCTTCTGGTCACGGCGCTGCGGCGGGACCCGCGGGACGAACCGCTGCGGCTGATCGACTTCACCACGCCGCTCCGCAACGCGGCGGGGCAGGTGGTGGGCGTGCTGGGGTCGCATGTCGACTGGCGCTGGGTGACCGCGATCATCGCCAGCGCCCCCATCCCGCAGGGCGCGCAGGTGGCGCTGCTGTCGCAGGAGGGCAACGTCCTGTTCGGCCCCGAAGGCCAGTGGCTGACGGCGAGTCCCCGCCCGCCACTCTCCCTGGTCCTCCAGGCGCAGGATGCACCGAGCCTCGGCTGGCGCGTGGTCGGCCTTCCCGCCGGCACCCTGCGCAGCAGAGGCTGAGCGGAAGGGCGCACAGGCCAGGCCGCTTCGATGTGGAAGGCCACCGGGAAAGGCGCAGCCGATCAAGGCCAGAGGCAGCATCGATTGGCTTGGCGGCCGCCCGCGTGGTCCATGTCAGCCCACGACAGGGTTGCAGTGCCCTGCACGACTTTCGAGCGAGGGCTGACAATGCTACGACCTCCGTGCCAGGAACAGCTTCACCACGGCCAGGTCCGGGGGCGTGTTGAAGCCGTCATGGTGGCGGAAAGGCCGGCCCCGCTTCAGGCGCGCACGCATGGGCGCGTCGCCCATGGCCTCGCCATCGCGGCGCCGCCCGACGTGCCTCAACCCCGGACCCCGATCACCCCGATGCCACGTCGCCAAGGGAACCCGTCCTGATGGTCAAGGACCGCTCCAATTCTTCCGCGGCGACGCTGGTGCCGCTCGACGAGGACGCGCTGGAAGCGGTGGCGGGAGGCGCCAATATCCGCATCGTCTTCGACGACCTCAACCTGCCGGTCCACGGGACCGCGGAGTCCGACCGCATCCAGACCGCCGCCGGCAACGATACGGTGGATGGCCATGGCGGCAACGACACCATCCTCAGCAGCCACGGCAACGATGTCGTCGACGGCGGCGACGGCGATGACAGCATCCTGGCCGGCGCGGGCCATGACAGCGTCTATGGCGAAGACGGCAGCGACGTGGTGAACGCCGGCGCCGGCAACGACCTGGTCGTGGGCGGCGCCGGCAACGACCGGATCGATGGCGACGCCGGCAATGACACCCTTCGTGGCGACGAGGGTCACGACACGCTGACGGGCGGCGCCGGCAATGACGCCCTGTCGGCCGGCAGCGGCAACGACCTGGTGGACGCCGGCAGCGGCAACGACGTGGTCCGTGCCGAGGAGGGCGATGACACGGTGCGGGCCGGCGACGGCGACGACATCGTGCATGGCATGGAAGGCCATGACAGGATCGAGGCCGGCGATGGCCACGACTTGGTCACCGGCGGCGCCGGCGACGACCGTATCGATGGTGGGGCCGGTGACGACAGCCTTCATGGCTTCGAGGGCGACGACACGCTGACGGGCGGCGCCGGCCATGATCTCCTGTCAGGCGGCAGCGGCAACGACGTCATCACCTGGCAGACCGGCGACGGGAACGACACGATCGACGGCGGCGCCGGCCAGGATGTGCTGCAGATTCCGGCGCTCTACATCGATGGCGTGACCGTCTACGACGCCAACGGCGCCGTCGCCTGGCACGGCAACTACACCAGTCATGGGGATGGCAGCTACACCATCCCCCTCGACGTCCCCTCCGGCACCATCGTGCTGACCGATCCCTGGACCGGCGCGGAGGTCGGGCGCATCGCGTTCAGCGGCCTGGAATCGATCCTGCTGCGCTGAGAGACCGGTTGAGAATGCCAGCGGCTGAGTATCCGCAGGGGATTTTTCGTCGCTGCCAGGAAGCGGACGCAGCCGATGCTGGTTGCATCGGCAAGTTCGCTGTCACGCTGGAGGCGTGCCTCCGGCACAACGCGGCGGCGGAAAAGACCCGCGGAGCCGACCCGTCCGGTGTTCTCAAACAGTCTCTGACTGGCGACCGGTTCACGCGCCCGCGGCGTGAACCGGCCGTGCTTCACACGGCGGCGCTGTGCCGCGCCGGCCCGCCGCCGAGATAGGCATCGAAGGCCGCCGCGATGTGGCGCACGAAGCGCCGCCCGGCCTCCGTCGCCACCAGCCTTCCTTCCTCCACCGCTGCCAGCCCATCCGCCACCAGCGGTTCCAGCCGCGCCTCCGCATCCCGCCACACCTTCAGCGGCACGCGGCGGAGGTCGAGCGAGAGGTCGCACATCACTGCCTCGATGATGCCGCGGCGCAGCCGGTCCTCCTTCGTCAGCGCCAGGCCGCGCGCGATGGGCAGGCGGCCTGCCTCCACCGCCGCCAGCCAGCCCCGCTCATCCGCCAGGTTCTGCGCATAGCCCTGGGGCAGCGACCCGATGGCGGAGGCGCCGAGCCCGACCAGCACCGGCGCGCGGTCCGTGGTGTAGCCCTGGAAGTTGCGCCGCAACGCGCCGGACCGTGCGGCGACCGCCATCGGGTCCTCCGACCGCGCGAAATGGTCGAGCCCGATGGCGACATAGCCCGCCGCCAGCAGCGCGCGCTCCGCCGCCTCTGCCTGGTCCATCCGGGCCATGGCGTCGGGCAGCCGGTCCTCCGGGATCGCCTTCTGGTGCGGCTTCATCCAGGGCACATGGGCATAGCCGAAGACCGCGACGCGATCGGCCCCGGCTTCCGCGGCGAAGCGGGCGCTGGCCTCCACATGCGCCGTGGTCTGGCCCGGCAGGCCGTACATCAGGTCGAAATTGATCCCCTTGATCCCGGCTGCCCGCAGCTTCTGAACCGCCCCTTGCACCAGGGCGGGTGGCTGGATGCGCCCGATCAGCGTCTGCACCTCCGCCGCCATGTCCTGCACGCCGAGGCTGGCACGGGTGAAGCCCTGCCGCGCCAGCATGGCGACGATGGCGTCATCCAGGAGCCGCGGGTCGAGTTCGACGGACAACTCCGCGTCGCCCTCGAAGGCGAAGCGCCGCCGCAGCCCCTCCATCACGGCCTCCAGCGCCTCCGCGCCGAGGGCGGAGGGCGTGCCGCCACCGAGATGCAGCGACTCGACCGGCGCACCGGCCGGCAGCGCGGCGGAGAGCAGCGTCGCCTCCGCGAGCAGCCCCTGCGCGTAGCGGCTGGTGCGGGCCACGCTGCGCGTCACGCTGGTGTGGCAGCCGCAATACCAGCAGAGCGACTTGCAGAAGGGGATGTGCAGATACAGCGAGAGCCGGTCCCCCGGCGCCACGGCGGCGAGCCATTCCCGGTAGGTTGCCTCCTCCAGCGCCTTGAAGTGCGGCGCCGTGGGGTAGGAGGTGTAGCGCGGCAGGTTCTGGCGCGCGTAGCGGGCCAGGGCGGCGCGGGAAGGGGGGAGGCGGGAGGGGGGGAGCGCGTCCATGCGCCATCCTCCCCCCAGGGCAAGCTTCGGCGCCTTGCGGCGGATCAAGTTCAAGGCGGATTTCGCACCGACGATCCCGGCTTGCCGGAAGGATTTTGTTCTTGCTATGTTCAGACCATCAAGCGGGAGAGGTGCGGGCATCGCCTGGCCAGCCGGCACGCGGGCCCGCCGCCGTGATCGGGCGGGCCAGGAATGTGTCCAAAAGCGGCCCGCTGAATCGCGACTAAATGCACTAAAGCGGCTTAAACGGCTTAAACGGCTAGACGCACTTTAGCCCCATGGCGGTCAGGTCGCGGCCGGCCAGCGCGGCGCCGGCGCCGGGTTCCGCGTGGCCGGCGGCGCGGCCTCCTCCTCCGGTGCCGTCAGCGGCGCGCGGCGGAACACCAGGGTGAACTCCGCCCCCGCCTCCTGGCCCTCCGCCACGTTCTCCGCCGTGATCCGCCCGCCGATCCCGCGCATGATGGTGCGGGAGATGGACAGGCCGAGCCCGGTGCCGAGCCCCGGCGGCTTGGTGGTGTAGAAGGGCTCGAACAGCTTCTCCCGCACCTCCGGCGCCAGGCCGGGGCCGCTGTCGCGCACCCGCAGCGTCACCTCATCCGCCAGCGGTCCCGTCTCGGCCTCGATCCGCAGCCGGCGCCGCTCGGCGGGGCGTTCCAGCAGCGCGTCGCGGGCATTCAGCACCAGGTTCAGCAACACCTGCTCCACCAGGATTACCTGGCCCACCACCGGGGGCAGCATGTCGGGCAGGCGCAGCTGCACCTGCACCCCCGCATCGCGCAGCGCCTGGCCGGCCAGCACCATCATGCCATGCACCGCCGCGCCGAGGTCGATCGCCTCCAGCGCCGAGACATCGACGCGGGAGAAGGCGCGGAGCTGGGTGACGATGGCCTTGGCCCGGTCGGCCTGGGCCATGATCCGCCGGAGCCGCGTCAGCGCCTCCTCCACCCCGTCCTCCCCGGCCTCCAGCGCCTCCGCGGCGTTCTCGGCGGCCAGCGACATGATGGCGATGGGCTGGTTGAGCTCATGGGCGAGCCCCGCCGCCATCTCACCCAGCGTGGCGAACTTGGCGGCCGTCGCGGCCTGCAGCGCCAGCTCCCGCTCGGCCGAGATGTCCTCCAGCACGCCGGAAACCTCGGTGCCCGCGGCGCCGCGGCCGGTGACGCGCGTGGTCTCCCGCAGCCACATCCAGGCGCCATCGGCCCGGCGGAAGCGGTATTCGGCGCTGGCCTGGGTTTCCCGCCGCAGCCGGTCGGGCAGGTCGGGGCCGAGCGGCAGGGTCTGCATGTCGATGCCCCGCTGCCGCCAGCCCGGGCGCAGCGCGGCCTCCGCTGTCCAGCCCGTCAGCCGCTCCACCGCCGGCCCGACCTCGACCAGCCGCATGCCGCCGCCGGGCTCGATCAGGGCGCGGTAGGCGACGGCGGGCAGCGAATCCTGCAACGCCGCGCCGGCGGGCGTGGGGATCGGGCGGGGGCGCGCCAGCAGCGCCACGCCCACCGCGCCGGCGACGACCATGACGGCCAGCAGGGGGAGCACCCAGGCCGGCTCGCTGGCCTGGTCCTCCAGCGCCGCCAGCATCAGCAGGTCCCCCCCGGCCGGCGTGCTGGCCAGCGCCAGCGCCGGCAGACCCTCCGCCGCCGGGCGCAGGCTGGCGCTCGTGCCCGGGGCGGGCAGGGGCCAGATCGGGGCCGGCAGCGGGATGCCGCCGGTGGCGAGCGGCATGCCATCGGCCCGCAGCAGCGCCAGCCGCAGCCCCGGCAGCACCGCCGCCTCACCGAGGGCGCGGTCGAGCCGCCGCGGGTCGATCGCCGCCACCGCGATGCCCACGAACCCGCGCGGATCGGCCAGCGGGCGGGTCGCGAGCAGGCTCCGCGGCCCGCCAGGCAGGTCGAGCAGCGCGGGCGCCATCAGCGGCTCGCTCCGTCCGCCGCGATGCAGCGCGAAGCTCTCCCGTTCCGCCAGGGAGAGTCCGACCAGCGGGGGGTGCGACGACCAGACGATGCGCCCCTGCGCATCCGTCACCGCCGCGAATTGCAGCGCGTCACGCCGCATGGCCTCGGCCAGCAGCCGCTCCGCCACCAGCTGCGCCGGCCGGTCGCCGCGCGCCACCGCCTGCTGCCGCTGCTCCGCGGCGCCCAGCGCGTCGGCCAGCCCCTCCAGCGGCAGCGAGACCAGGGCCCGCGCGGCGCGCGCGGCGCGTTCAGCCGTGGCGATGGCCGTGGTGCCGCGGGCCTCGCCGCGGGCGTCCCCATGCAGCCAGGCGGCGCCCAGGGCGAAGGCAGCCACGGCCACGCCCACCAGAAGGCCGCGGCCCCTCCCGTGGCTCCCCCGGGGGCCCCCCTGTCCTGTCGCTGCGGACTGCCTTTCGCGCCTGATGGGACCGCCGCCTCTCGATGGGGGAAGCCCCCGAGCCTGTCGAACCGGCACGGCCCACGCCGCCAGCGGCGCGCATTGCATGTCGATTCGACCGGGATGCTAGGTCACGCGTCACGCTCTGGCATCGTATGCAAGCCGAAACGCCCGAACGTTACGTTCACGGCAAGTGATGCGTGTCTTTCGTGCATCACGACAAGTAAGCAAGTTGTTTCAGCCGGCGCCTTCGAGCACGCCCTCCGCCCGTTCCAGGGCGACGAGCCGCGCGGCCAGGTCATCCTCCCGGCAGGCCATGAGCGCCACCACGCCGGCGCCGACAATCCGGTTGCCCCGGTCGCCGAGCTTCACGCCATCGCCCGCATCGATCTCAACCACCAGCCCGCCCGGCCCCGCCATGCCCTGGAGCACGCAGGCAAGGACCTGCCCGGAGGCGAGCGCCAGCCGCCGCCATCCTTCCCCGCCGGCGCCGCGCAGCCGGAGGCGAAGGGCGATCCCGCCAGGGGGGCCGCGAAGCTCCAGCACCACGCGCATCGCCGTGCCGGCCGGCACATCGGCGGGCAGCGCCAGCCGGGCCACCCCGTCCCGTGTCCAGCAGCCCCAGGCTTCCTGCCACCACCAGCCAAGGCCCTGCCGCACCCGCTCCGCCCAGGCAACCGCGCTGGTCGCGGCGGGCGGGCCGCCGGTGCCGAGCGGCAGGCGCTGGCCGAGCGGCAGGAAGGGCTCCGGCCGGGCGGGCGCGGGCTGCATCAGCGCGGCCAGCGTCTCCGCCGCCGCCTGCCCCCAGCTTCGGCCCGCCGCCTGCCGGTCGATGCGGGCCTCGAGCGCCGCGCGATGACCGGGGTCGGTGACGAGACGCACGAGCGTCGCCACCAGCGCCGGCTCATCCTGCGGCGGGAAGAAGACCGCGCCCGGCGCGCCGGATTCCAGCAGCCCGGATTGCGCCGGCACCACCGCGAGCTTGCCCGCCGCCAGGCTCTCGCTGACCGGCAGGCCCCAGCCCTCATGGAAGGAGTTGTAGATGGTGAAGTCGCAGCGCGCGTAGAGGCCGGCCAGCGCGAGGTCCGACACGTCGTGCAGCACGGAGACCTGCCGGCGCAGCGCCGGCGAGCGTTCCAGCAGGCCGAGCGCCGCCTCGGCATGCCAGCCCGGCTTGCCGACGCAGACCAGGCGCGGCACCGCGGCCGCGCCCAGCTGGCGGATCAGCGCCAGCCAGGCCTGGAAGACCATCAGGTGGTTCTTCCGGGACTCCAGGGTCGCGACGAAGAGCACGAAGCGCTCCCCGGGCAGCGGCGCGGGCAGCGCCTCCGCCGCCGCGCGCGCGGCATTCGCCTCCGCCGGGGGGCCGAGCCCCTCCGCCGCCAGCCGCACCACCGTGGCGGGCAGCCCGGGGCCGAGCGGCGCCGCGAAGCGCTGGATATCCGCGAGCGTACTTTCCGAATTCGCCAGCAGCGCATCCGCATGCAGCGACAGCGCCGCAAACCACCGGCCATAGAGCCGGACGGTGATGTCGAGGCAGTGTTCCGGCATGGCCAGCGGCACGCAGTCATGCACGAAGGCGACGTAGCGGAACGGGGTGCGGGCCCGCAGCATGCGCAGCCCCCGGAAGAAATCCTCCACCCCCCAGGCATTGCCGAGGCTCGTCAGCGTCGCGCCCGGCTTCAGCGGCGCCTCCGGCCGGGCATCGGCGTTGCAGAGGGTCGCGGTCGCGGCCCGCCAGGCCGGGTCATCCGCCCGCGCGCCCAGCCGGGCCAGCGCCAGCACGGCCCGGAAGGCACCTTCCTCCACATGCCACCAGCGCCAGGTGGAGGGTTCGTAGGCGACCAGCAGCAGCTCAGGCCGGTCCGGCCCGCGCGGCGTGCCCAGCATGGCGCCCAGCATGCCCATCTGCACGCGCTGGATGCCCGTCGGCGTCCGCGCCTCCCGCAGATAGGCGAGCAGGTCGCTGACATCGAAGGCCAGCTGCGTCGGCGCGCCGCCGGGCCGCGGCGGCAGGGGCTGCACCGCGCCGTCATCCGCCGGGTCGCGGCGGTGCCGCAGCAGCGCATCGGCGCGCTTCAGCACCAGGTTGTAGGGTGCCAGCGCCAGGGCCTCCGCGACGGCGTCCGACGCCTCCGCGCCGCGGCCCAGCATGCGCAGCACATGGCTGATCTGCAGCTTCGGGTCGAAGTGGCGCGGCGCCAGCGCCTCCGCCTGCCGGTACAGCGCCAGCGCGCCTTCGGGGTCGCCCGCCTCCTTCACGCAATGGGCGAGCTGGACGATGATCTCCCAGTGCCGCGGCCGCTGTGCGACATAGGCGCGGTAGGCCACCTCGGCCTCCGCCCATCGGCGCTGGTCGCGCATCGCGTCGCCCTCGGCGCGCAGCGCCTCCGGCGTGGGCTTCGGGATCCTCATCGCGCCAGAGTCTAGCCCGGCAATGGTTGAGCGGCCATCACCGACCCGTGCCCGAGATCGAGGCCCCACACCTCCGACACCAGGTCCTGCCCGAAGGCGTGGCCCGGCGTGGCCTCCACCAGGCGGAATCCGGCGCGGGCGTAGAGGCGCCGCGCCGCGACCAGGATCGACTGGGTCCAGAGCGTGACGCGCCGGTAGCCCCGCGCGCGGGCGAAGGCGATGCAGGCCTCCACCAGCGCCGCGCCGATCCCGGCGCCGCGGGCGGAGGGCTCGACATAGACCAGCCGGATCTTCGCCGTGTCCGCGTCCTGCTGCACGAGGAAGGCGGAGCCCATGACGGCGCCGCCCTGTTCCGCGATCCAGCAGCCCTCGCGATCCGGATCGAAGTCCCGGATGAAGCCGGCGGCGATCTCCGCCACCAGCGCCTCGAAGGTCGCGTCGAAGCCGTATTCGGCGGCGTAGAGCGCGCCATGGCGGCTGACGACATGGCCGATGTCGCCAGGCCGCGGCGGCCGCAGCAGGAAGGGCGCGGGGGCGCCACCCAGCAGGCGCTCCGCCGTGCCGAGTGCCGCGACCAGCCGGTCCCGGTCATCGGGGGAGAGACCCGCGACCAGGCCCGCCACCTCCGCCCTCGACTGCCCATCGATGGTGGCGAAGGCCGCCTGGCCGGCCGCCGTCAGGCTGAGCAGGGACGACCGCGCATCGCCGGGGTCGGGCCGGCGGGCGATCAGGCCGCGCTCCTCCAGCCCCTTCACCAGGCGGCTGAGGTAGCCGGCATCGAGGCCGAGTTCGGCGGCAAGCCGACCGGGTGCGGCCGTGCCGCGATCCGCCAGCTCCCAGACCAGCCGACCCTCCGGCAGGCTCAGGCTGGTGCCGAGGTAGCGTTCATGCAGCAGCCCGATGCGCCGCGTGTAGAAGCGGCTGAAGCGGCGGATGGCGGCGACGGGATCAGCAGCGGGAGCATCGGACATGCCCCCACCGTATCGAAATACTTGCTTTTGGCAAGTATCAGCCGCCGAGCCTGACCCCCGCCGCATCGAAGACGTGGAAGGCGGCGGCGGGCAGCGCGAGCGGCAGCACCGCGCCGATGTCGCCGGCCGCGAGCGGGAGGCGCGCCACCAGCCCCTCGCCACCCGGCAGGTGGCCATGGATCACCGTCTCGGAGCCCAGCGGTTCCACCAGATCCACGGTCAGCGGCAGGCCGTCCGGGCTCACCGCCACATGCTCCGGCCGGATGCCGATGGTAAGCGCGGTGCCATCCGCGCCGGCGCGCGGGCCATCGGCGAAGGCGATGGTCGGGCCTGCCTTGAGCGTGGCGGCCGTTCCGCCCGCCGCCAGCGTGGCGTTGAGAAAGTTCATCGCCGGTGACCCGATGAAGCCCGCGACGTAGGTATCGGCCGGCCTTCCCCAGACCTCCATGGGGGAGGCCACCTGCGCGGCGCGGCCGGCATGCATGACGACCAGGCGGTCGCCCAGCGTCATCGCCTCCACCTGGTCATGCGTGACGAAGAGGCTGGTGACGCCGAGGCGCATCTGCAGGCGCCGGATCTCGGCCCGCATCTGCACGCGGAGCTTGGCGTCGAGGTTGGAGAGCGGTTCGTCGAAGAGGAAGAGCTTGGGCTCCCGCACCACCGCGCGGCCCATCGCCACGCGCTGACGCTGGCCGCCCGAAAGCTGGCGCGGCTTGCGTTCCAGCAGAGGCCCGATCTCCAGCATCTCCGCGGCTTCCGCGACGCGCCGCTTGATCTCCGCCATCGGCATGCCGCGGATCTTCAGGCCATAGGCCATGTTCTCGAAGACCGACATGTGCGGGTAGAGCGCGTAGTTCTGGAACACCATGGCGATGTCGCGATCCGCCGGCTCCAGCGCCGTCACGTCCCGGCCATCGATGCGCACGATGCCGGAGGAGGGCGTCTCCAGCCCCGCCACGATGCGCAGCAGGGTGGACTTGCCGCAGCCGGAGGCGCCGACGACGACGATCATCTCGCCATCCGCGACCTCGAGGTCGATGCCGTGCAGCACCTGGGTGCTGCCGAACTGCTTGCGGACGGCGGAAAGGGTGAGGGTGGCCATTACTTTTCCGTCTCCGTCAGGCCCTTGACGAACCAGCGTTGCATGAAGACCACGACGGCCACGGGCGGCAGCATGGCCAGCACCGCGGTCGCCATGATGATGTTCCACTCGTTCTGGCTGTCGGAGGTGCCGATCATCTTCGACATGCCGACCACCACCGTCTCCAGGTCCTTGTCGGAGACGATGAGCAGCGGCCAGAGATACTGGTTCCAGCCATAGATGAAGAGGATGACGAAGAGGGCGGCGATGTTCGTCACCGACAGCGGCATCACCACATCCTTGAAGAAGCGGAGCGGCCCGGCACCGTCGATCTTCGCGGCTTCCACGTATTCGTCGGGGATCGTCAGGAAGAACTGGCGGAACAGCAGCGTCGCGGTGGCGGAGGCGACGAGCGGCACGACAAGCCCCGCCATGGTGTTGATGAGGCCGAGATTCACCATCACCTCGAAGGTCGGGATGATGCGGACCTCGACCGGCAGCATGAGGGTGATGAAGATCAGCCAGAAGGCCACCATGCGGCCGGGGAAGCTGAAGAACACCACGGCATAGGCGGAGAGGAGGGAGATCACGATCTTCCCGACCGCGATCATCACCGCCATGTTGAGGCTGTTCCACAGCATCAGCCAGGCGGGCACCTGCCCGGTGGTGCGCACCGCGCTGCCGCCGGTGGTCCAGGCACTGATGTAGTTGGTGATGGCCTGCGCGCCGAACCACAGCGGCACGTCGCCGCGGCCGATCGTGTTGGCGTCATGGCTCGACCCCACCAGCGTCAGCCAGATCGGGAAGGCGAAGACCAGCACGCCCAGCGCCAGCACGATATGCGCCAGCAGGCGGGAGCGCGCCTGGCGACGCGCGGTCGCGCGGGCGAGGGCGGCGTCATCCGCGGCGGTCAGCATGGCAATATCCCATCAAGGCGAGTAGCGCCGGCACGCCGCACTTCAGGCGTGCCGAGGCCGCGAACGCGGCCCGCGCACAAACCAGCAGCGCCGCCTGCCTGAACAGTGGCCTGCGCGAAGCCAAGCGGCCGGAGGCCGCGCCCGGCGTTTGAGGGCATGATCAATAATGCACCTTCCGCTCGACGAAGCGGAACTGCACCGCCGTCAGGCCGATCACGATCGCCATCAGGATCACGCTCTGCGCGGCGGAGGCGCCGAAGTTCAGGTTCTGCACGCCATCCACATAGACCTTGTAGATCAGCGTGGAGGTCGCCTGGCCCGGGCCGCCCTTGGTCAGCGCATGGATCGTGCCGAAGGTGTCGAAGAAGGCGTAGACGATGTTGACCACCAGCAGGAAGAAGGAGGTCGGCGCCAGCAGCGGGAAGATGATGGTCCAGAAGCGGCGGAAGGGGCGCGCGCCATCGATGGCGGCGGCTTCCAGCACGGCGCGGGGGATGGATTGCAGCCCCGCCAGGAAGAAGATGAAGTTGTAGGAGACCTGCTTCCACGCCGCGGCGAGGATCACCAGCAGCATCGCCTGGTTGCCGTTCACCTGGTAGTCCCAGCGGATGCCGATGCCGTTCAGCGCGCGGCCGAAAAGGCCGATCTGCGGATGGAACATGAACAGCCACAGCACGGCGGCCACCGCGGGCGCCACGGCATAGGGCCAGATCAGCAGCGTCTTGTAGGCATCCGCGCCGCGGATCGCCTTGTCCGCCTGCACCGCCAGGAACAGCGCGACGCCGAGCGCGCCGATGGCGACGGAGGAGGAGAAGACGACCGTGTTCCACCCCGCTGCGAGGTAGTTCGGGTCCGCCAGCACGTCGCGGAAATTCTCAAGCCCGACGAAATCGCGCGACAGGCCGAAGGCGTCCTCCCGCAGGAAGGAGCCGTAGATCGCCTGGCCGGCGGGCCAGAAGAAGAAGACCCCGGTGATGACGAGCTGCGGCAGCAGCAGCAGCCAGGGCAGGGCGATGCCCTTGAAGATCACCTTCTTGCGCAAGCCGCGCCTCCCGCCGTGCCAGGGTCCATCAACAAGAAGGGGGCGGGCACGCTGCCCGCCCCCGCCAGCTCACGCCGGGGGCGTCAGCCGCCGCGGTTCTGCCGTTCGAAGTTGCGCAGCACGACGTTGCCGCGCTGCACCGCATTGTTCAGCGCCTGCTCGCCGGTCTGCTGGCCCTGGAAGGCGCGCTCCATCTCCTCCTGGATGATGGTGCGGATCTCGACGAAGCCGCCGAGGCGGATGCCCATCGAGTTCTCCGTCATCTGCCCGCCACCGCGCAGCATCTGCTGGATGGGGACGTCGGCGCCGGCGTTTCGCGGCTCGTTGTAGAAGCCGCTGGCGCGGACGCGCTCATAGGCCGTGCGCGTCACCGGCAGGAAGCCCGTGTCGGTGTGCCACTTGGCCGCCACTTCCGGGCGCGCGAGATGCGCGAAGAAGGCGGCGATGCCCTGCAGCTCCGCCTGGCTGCGCGGCGCGTTCGGGCCGCGGTTCATCACCCAGAAGCTGGCGCCGCCGATGATGGAGTTGATCGGCGTCGTGCCCTGGTAGACCGGCAGCATGCCGACGCCCCACTGGAACTGCGCTTCCCGCTGGATGCGCGCGCGCAGGCCGGAGGAGGCGAAGATCATCGCGCATTCGCCATTCGGGAACAGCGCGTCGCCGGCGCCGTCACGCCCGCCATAGCGGAACAGGCCCTCGCGCTGCCAGGCGACGAGGTTGTTCATGTGGCGCGTCATCAGTGGGTTGTTGATGCGGAGCTCCGCATTCAGCCCGCCCATGCCGTTGCCCTGGCTGGCAAGGGGGATGTTGTGGATGGCGCTGAACTGCTCGACCATCAGCCAGGTCGGCCAGGCGGTGGTCATCGGGCAGGCATGGCCGGCGCCCTTCAGCGCGCGGGCCGCGGCCTCCACGCCCTCCCAGGTCTCCGGGAAGGCATCCGGGTTCAGGTTGGCGCGGCGGAAGGCGTCCTTGTTGTAGAAGACGACGGCGGTCGAGCTGTTGAAGGGCATCGACATCATGCGGCCGTCCTGCAGGCTGTAGTAGCCGCGGACACCAGGCAGGTAGTCCTGGAAGTCGATTCGCGTATTGGTCTCGGCCAGCAACTCGTGCACCGGCTTGATGGCGCGGCCCGCGGCCATCATCGTGCCCGTGCCCACCTCGAACATCTGCACGATGCCCGGCGCCTGGCCGGCGCGGAAGGCGGCGATCGCGGCCACCATCGTCTCCGGGTAGGAGCCGCGGAAGGTCGCCTGGATGCGGTACTGGCTCTGGCTGGCGTTGAAGTCGGCGGCGATCTGCTCGAGCATCCCGCCCAGGGGCTGGGTCAGGCCGTGCCAGAACTGGATTTCCGTTTGGGCCTGCGCCTGGGCAGGAAGCCCGAGGCTGGCGGCGAGCGCGAAGGCGCCCGCCATGGCGGTGCGGCGGAACATGGTGTCACTCTCCCCGTGAAACGTTGACGGCGGGCACGTAGACGGCCCGCGTTGCAGCTGTTTTACAGTTATATGACAGCCCGGTGAAGGGGTTGCGGCGCCTACTCGACCGCCGCCGCCCGCAGCCCCGCGATCATCGAGGATTTGAGCAGGTGGTCCCGCGCGCGCACGGGGTCGCCCGCAACGGCCTGGAGGTCCGCCAGCAGGGCGGCGCGCTTCGCCGGATCCTGTTCCCGCATCCGGGCCCGGTTGCGGTCGGCCTGGGCGATGATCTCCCGCTTCGCGATGGGCTGCCGGCGGCGGGTGTAGCGGTCGAGCAGCGAATCGGGCGCTTCCCGCCGCAGCACCGGCAGCAGGGTCGCGGCCAGTTCCATCGCGTCATGGATGCCGCCATTCATGCCCATGCCGCCCGACGGGCTGTTCAGATGCGCGGCATCGCCGGCCAGCAGCAGGCGGCCGACCCGGTAGGTCTCCACGATCCGCTGGTGGATGCGGTAGGGGCGGAGGTCCGGGACATCGTAGTCGCCGGATTTCGGGTGTATGGCCTGGAGCTTGCGCTGGATCGCGTCGGGCTCCAGCGCCTGCTCGATCGTCTCGCCGGGCGCGGGGTAGAGGCTGGCGCGCCATTTCCCGGGCACGCGCAGCAGGCTGAAGGTGCCGCTGAAGGCCGGGTGCTGCGTCCAGATGTAGTTGACGTTGGACAGGCCGTCGAAGACCTCGTGGAAGGGGAAGGTGGTGGTCGCGAGGATGGTGGTCTCGGGGTAGGTGTCGCCGGGGAAGTCGATCCCCATGGCCTGGCGCACCGCGCTGCGCGCGCCGTCGCAGCCCACGGCGTAGGGCACGCGGAGCGGCTCGAAGCCGCTGCCCGTCAGCGTCACGCCATCCGCTTCCTGCGCCACGCCTTCCACCTTGCAGCCGAAGCGGATCTCGACCGCGCCGGCATGCTCGGCGGCGAGCTTCGCCAGGATGAGGCGGGAGAGCTTCCACTGCTCCGCCTGCAGCCGGTAGGGATGGGCGGTGTCGTCCTTCAGGACGGAGAGGTCGAAGACCGCGCGCGCGCCATCCTCATGCCGGCGGATCTGCCAGGTCGGCGTCACCAGCCCCTGCGCGATCAGCGGCTGGGCCAGTCCCAGTTCATCCAGCATGTCGAGCGATGGCGGGTGGAAGGTGCTGGCGCGCAGCGCCTCGCTGATATCGGCCTCCGCTTCCAGCACGATGGAGGGGACACCGAGGGTGGCCAGGCGAAGGGCGAGGACGAGGCCGACCGGCCCGGCCCCCACGATGGCAATGCGGTCTTTCATGGGGGCGCAGACTGCCCCGGGCTCCTCAATCCCGCAACGCGCGGCGGAGCGAGTCGCGGATCGGCGAGACCATGTAGGCGAGCGCGCTCCGCGTCTCCCCCAGCACGAAGAGCTCGATCGGCATGCCCGCCTGCAATTGCAGCCCGGGGATGGCGGCGAGCTCGCTCGGGTTGATCTCCGCCCGCGCCAGGAAGAACTGGTTGCCCTGCTGGTCCGTCTGCTGGTCGGCGGAGACGTAGGTGAGGCGGCCCGCCAGCAGCGGCGTGGTGCGCTGCCGGAGCGCGGAGAGGCGCACATTCACGCGGCTGCCGACCTGCAGCTGCTCGACATCCGTCGGCAGCACCTTCGCCTCGATCACCAGCCGGTCATCCAGCGGCAGCAGGTCCAGCACGGGCACGCCGTCGCTGATGCTGCTGCCCGGCGTCACGAAGCGGATGTCGGTGACGATGCCAGGCTCCGGCGCCACCAGGTCGCGGCGGCTGCGGATGTTCTCGGCAGCCAGCACGCGCTGCTCGGCATCGATCAGCTGCTGCTGGTTGTCCTGCAACTCGCGGGCGATGTCCTGGGCGCGGGTCAGTCGGAAGGTCGCCATCTCCGCCTCCGCCTGGGCGATCGCCTGGCGGAACTGGGCTTCCTGCGCCGCCAGCGACCCGGCGGTGCCGACCAGCTCCGCCTCCATCCGCTCCAGCTCCCTGACGCGGCTCATCAGCGCGAAGCCCTGCTGCGCCAGCGGCCGCTGGCCCGCGAGGTCGGTGCGGACGGAGCCGATGCGGCTGGCGACCGAGGTTCGCTGCGCGGCCGTCGCCTGCAACTGCTCCCGCTGCACCGCGACCCGCCGCTCATAGACCGCGAGGTTGCTGTCATAGGCCTGCCAGCGCGCGGTGAAGAGCCGCTGTTCGGAGGCGATGATATTGGCCAGCCCCGGGTCGCGCTGCGCCGCGCGCAGGATGTCCGGGGGCGCCACGAAGCGGCGTTCATCCTGCTGTTCGGCGCGCAGCCTTTCGACCCGCACCGCGAGCGCCCGCGCCTGGGCGCGGGCCTGCGCCGCGGCCGCTTCCGCCGTGGTGGGGTCGAGGCGCATGAGCACCGTGCCCGCCTGCACGCGCTCCCCCTCCCGCACCAGCAATTGCTGCAGGATGCCGGGCTCGCTCAGCAGGATGGATTTGCGCCGCCCCTCCGCCACCAGCGATCCGCGCGCGACCACGGCGCGCTCGATCGGCGTGATGGCGGCCCAGAGCAGCAGGCCGCCGAAGCCCACGAAGAGCAGCAGCAGCGCGGCCAGGCCGATGCGCCGCACGCTCGGCATCCGCGCGGCCTGGTCGGCCTCCGCGAAGCTCAGCGGGATGGATTTCGGGCCGGAAAGCCGTGCCGTGCTCATGCGCTGCGTGCCGCCGGCTGGTCCGGCGCCTCCACCGTCCAGGCGCCGCGCGGGGCGAGGCGCAGCAGCTGGTCCACCTGGCCGCGCCAGAGGCCGGGATCATGGCTGACGACGAGGCAGGCGGCGCCCTGCGCCCGAGCGGCCTGGACGGCGGCCAGAACGGCCTCCCGCCCCTGCTTGTCGAGCCCCGCCTCGGGCTCGTCCAGCACCAGCAGGGCCGGGTTGCCGTAGAAGGCGCGGGCCAGGCCCACCATCCGCTTCTGGCCCATGGAGAGCCCCGCGGTGGGCCCGGCTTCCGTGGCATAGCCCAGCGGCAGGCGCCCGATCATGTCATGCGCCCCGGCCATGCGCGCCGCGGCGACGACGGCTTCCGCATCCTCCGGCCCGAAACGGCCGATGTTCCGCAGCACGCTGCCATCCAGCAGCTGCACATCCTGCGGCAGGTAGCCGATGCGGGGGCCGATCACCTCCCGCGCCACGTGCCGCGTATCCTGCCCCTCCAGCACCGCGCTGCCGGAATCGGGTTCCATCAGGCCGAGCGCCAGGCGGAGAAGGGAGGACTTGCCCGTTCCGTTGGGGCCGAGCACCAGGGTGATGGTCCCGGGCGGGCAATAGACGGTGGTGCCCTCCAGCACCGGCCGCGTGCCCTCCGGCGGCGTCCAGGTGATGTCGCGCAGCCAGAGGCCGGGCGGCCCCTCGGCGGCGGGCGGCGTGGGCGCGGGCGCCGCGTGGTCCGCGAACAATTCCTGCAGCCGCCGCCAGGCCAGCGCCGCCAACGCCCAGTCGCGCCAGGACAGCACGACGCGCGCGATGGGGGAGGTAGCGGAATTGGCCAGCATGGTCGCCGCGATGATGCTGCCCGGCGAGACCTGGTGGTGCGTCGCCAGGATCACGCCCGCCACCACGACCGTCCCCTGCGCGAAGTAGGAGGAGAATTCGGTGATGCCGCGCACCGCCCGCGCCCGGGCCTGCGCCTGGTCGCCCTCCGCCAGCGCCGCGGCCTGCGCCGGTTCCCAGCGCCGCACCACCGGGCCCAGCATGCCGAGCCCTTCCAGCATGTCGGATTGCCGCAGCCGGCCCTGCAACTCGGCCGAGGTCTTCACCTGGCGGTCGGAGGCGCTGCGCATCATGCCGCGCGTCGTCCGGTCCAGCACCACGCCCAGCACGCCGATGGTGAGGCAGGCGATGAAGGCGATGGTCGCGTAGACCGGGTGCAGCATCCACAGCACCAGCAGCCCGATCGGCGTCGCCGTCATGTCGAAGAGATCGGCGATGGTGCCGCCGCCGAGGAAGCGGCGCAGCTCCGCCGTATCCTGAAGCGCGGCCAGGCCCGGGCGGCGGCTGCCGGCCAGCGCGCTGCGCACCGCGGCTTCCAGCGCCTCCACCGTCAGGCGCCTTGCCAGGCTTTCGGCGAGCGCCGCCATCAGCATCGCGCGCACCGCCCGCATCACGCCGCCCATCACCAGCGCGACGAAGAAGGCCAGCGCCAGCACCGTCAGCGTGTCGAGGTTGCCGCCCTCGATGACGCCATCGAAGATGTGCATGGTCAGCAGCGGCATGCCGAGCAGGCAGGCCTGGCGCGCGACCGAAAGGCCGAAGGCGGTGCCGAGCACGCCGCTGAAGGCCGGCGCGCGGGCCAGCGCCTGGGCGATATCGCCCGCCACGCTGCCGGCGCGGATCACGCGGCTTCCCCCGCAGGGCGGCGCGGCGCCGGGCCGGCGATGGCGGGGGTGAGCGGGGCAGGGGCCAGCTGCCCGCCACGCAGCACCAGCACGCGGTCCGCCGCCGCCAGCAGCGCCGGGCGGTGGGAGGTGAAGAGGATGCCCATGCCCTCGGCCGTCAGGCGCCGGATCAGGCGGACCAGGCGCTGCTCGCCCTCCGCATCCAGGAAGGCGGCGGGCTCATCCATCACCAGGAGCTTCGGCCGGCCATAGAGCGCGCGGGCCAGCGCCACGCGCTGCCGCTGGCCGGCGGAAAGCGGGCCCTCCGCCCGGATCGGCGTGGCGTAGCCCATCGGCAGCCCTGCGATCATGGCCGCCGCATCGGCCAGCCGCGCCGCTTCCATCACCGCCTGCATGTCCGGCGCGGCAAGCCGCGCGATCGCCTCCGCCACCGTGCCGTCGGTCAGCAGCGGGTCCTGCGGCAGGTAGCCGACATGGCGGGCGAAATCCTCCCGCTGCCATTGGCTGGTGGATTGGCCATCCAGGAAGCAGCCGCCGGCGGAGGGCTTCACCATGCCGACGGCGATGCGCAGCAGCGTCGTCTTGCCCGCGCCCGCGGTGCCGGAGATGGCGACCGCGCGTCCGGGCTCCACCACCAGCTGCACGTCCCGCAGCAGGGCGCGGGGGGCGCCGCGATGGGCGAAGCTGACGCGTTCCATCACTAGCCGCCCCTCCCGGCAGGGGAAGGCGATGGCGTTGTCCGGCCCGCGATCGGCGCGCGACAGGCCCTGCAGGCGCTGCCAGGCGGCGAGCGCATCGGCCCAGTCGGTGACGGCCCCGCCCAGCCGGGTGAAGGGGCCCAGGATCTGCGACATGGTCAGCATGCAGACCAGCGCCCCCATGCCGATATTGGCACCGTTCGCTGCCAGCACCGTGCCCAGCACCAGCGCGCCGCCGGTGCCGATGCCCGATACGGTCGCCAGAGCCGCGCCGATCCAGCGCCCGGCATTCTGCGCCCCTCGCAGCGCCGTCGCACTCTCCTCCATCCGCGCTTCCCAGCTTGTGGCCAGCGCCTGGCGCATCCCCATCGCCTCCACGGATTCGGCGCAGCGCATCGCATCCGCCACCAGCCCGCTGGTCTGCGCATGGGCGTCGTTGGAGGCGATGAGCGCGCGGCGCGTCAGCCTCTCGCCGACCAGGGAGAGGATCGCGGCGATGAGGCAGAGCGCGAGGGCGAAGACGGCAAAGGCCCAGTGGAAGTAGAGCAGCAGCAGGATCAGCAGCGGCACGATCACCGCATCCACCACGCCGGTCAGCACCGGGCCGGCGACGTTGCGGCGCAGCTCCTCCACATCCCGCAGCGCCTGGCCGGCGCTGATGTCGGACCGGCCGGGCTGCTGCGCCGCCGCCATCACCAGCGGCGCCGCCATGCGCCGCGCCAAGCGGTGGGAGACGGCGAGCAGCCCGACCTCCCGCAGCTGGTCCAGCGCCACATTCATGGCGATGGCGATGCAGAGCAGGATGGCAAGGCCCGACAGCGTCCAGGGATTCCCCGTGGGCAGCACCACCTGCCAGATCATCATCTTGCTGACGGTGACGCCGAACCCCGCCAGCGCCAGCACGATGCCGAGCCAGAGGGTGAAACGCATGGCGACACCCATTTCCGCCCGCGCCACCTCCATCACGCCGCGCGCGGCGAGCGGCGCGGCGCCCGGCACGGGGGCCGCCGAGGGGCCGGGCAGGCGCCGCATGGCCATCAGAGCGCCAGGATCAGCGCGAAGGCGGTCAGCGCCCCGAAGCTGGTCAGGCCGAGCAGCGCCATCAGCACGACCTGCCAGGTATCCGGGCCGGACCGGCCCGCGCGCGGCGCCGGCGTTTCCGCCTGCAAGGCGGCGAGCCGTTCATCCAGCCGCGCCACCCAGGCCTCCAGCACCGCGATGCGCTGCTCCGCATCCTCCGGCATCGTGGCCGTGGCTTCGGCCGGCGCGCGGGCGGCGACTTCCTGCAACCGCTGTTCCAGCGCGCGCTGGCCGGCGACCAGCTGCTCGATCGCCTTGATGACCTGCGGGCTGGCGGGCGGCGGCACGGCGGGCGCGGCGGCGCGCGCTTCCGGCGGCGGCGGACGGCGGAAGAGCTGGAGCGGCGTCTCGCCCCCCTCGGCGCCACGCGCCACCACCGAAAGCTCCGACCGGCGTTCGGCCCAGGCGGGCTTGAGGGGGAAGCGGAAGCCGTGGAAGGCATCGCCGATGCCCGCCCGCACGAGATCCGTCCGGTGCCGGTCCGCGACCGTCGTCGCGACGGCCTGGCCATCCAGCCGCAGCTCGACGATCACGCGTTCGGTCGGATGCGCGGGCTCGAAGGCCCAGCCATCGATCTGGTTGCCGGTCAGGCCATCGATGAAGCCGCGGATCTCCGGCACGGCGCGGGTTTCAGCCTGCCCGGACAAGCGCCTCGCCCCCCGCCTTGCGTCGCGGCGCCAGGGTCACGGCCTGCGGCGGTGGGGGCGCCGCCGCGGCCGGCGGGGCCAGCAGGCGGCGATACAGCGCCAGATGCTCGGCCGCCGCCTGGTCGATCAGCCGCGGCGGCGTGATGCCAGCCACGAGTCTCTCCCACAGCCCCGGCTCCTCCGCCGCACGACGCATCACGGCAGCGAGGCCCGTCGCATCGCCGATCGGGAAGTGCAGCCCATCCACGCCGTCCCGCACCGCTTCCGCCATGCCGCCGACGCCGCCGCAGATCACGGGGCGGCCGTGCCGGAAGGCCTCCATGGCGACCAGCGGCGCATTCTCCCACCAGATGGAGGGCATGATCACCCAATCCACCGCCGCCATGCGCGAAGGCATGTCCTGCGCGGTGTAGAGGCCGTGGTGCCGCGCATCCGGCGCCGCTTCCAGCGCCGCCTTGAACTCGCCCAGGAATTCGTCGGGCTGCCAGGCGGTCCCGCCATGCAGGGCCAGGTCGTGCGCCACGCCCTGTCGCGACAGCCGGGCGGAAGCGCCAAGCGCCACCATGGACCCCTTGAAGCGGTTGATGTGGCCGAAGAAGCCGAAGCGGTCACGTCGCCCCTCCGGCGCCGCGCGATGCGGCGCGGCCGGGCCCAGCGCGATGCCGTTGCGCAGCACCTCGATCCGCGCGGGGTCCCAGCCTGCCTCGATGAAGCGGCCGCGCAGGAATTCGGACGGCGAGAGGATGAGGTCCACGCCCGCGAAGGCGCCGCGCACGCCGAGCTCCCGCAGCACCAGGTCCGTCCCGCCGCGCCCCGGGAAGCAGCGGCGGCAGCCATCGGGCGAGGGGCCCGGGCAGAGCCGCCCATCCACCGTCAGCAGCTGGCCTTCCTGCGGGCAGATCGCGAAGAAGTCGTGCAGCGTGACGACGATCTTCGCCTTCGGTGCGACGCGCCGGACGAGGTCCAGCGTCTCCAGCCCGAAATAGAGCAGATGGTGGAAGTGGATGATGTCGGGCTGGAAGCCCGCGACGAAGGGGCCGAGTTCCTGCAGCCCCCAGGTATCCAGCTGCGCCAGGTGGAAGCGGTCGAAATGGCTGAGCCAGACCAGCATCTCATCGGCCTGCCGCCCCGCGGCCTGGAACAGCGTGCCGGGGCGGCGTTCGCGGTGCTGGCCGGTGACGGCGCCGAGGAACAGCCCCTCCACCCCATGCCGGTCGCGCAGTTCGCGGAAGAGCCCCCGCGCCACCACCTCGGTGCCGCCGGGCTGCAGGTCGGGGTGGTTATGGCAGAAGACGAGCAGGCGCATGGTTCGGGGACGCTAGCACCTTCGGTGGATCAGCAGGCGAGGCTCTTCGCCCCGATGCCGCAAAAACATGTCCGCGGGAAGGGGGATACGACAATCGACGCCCGTCCGGGTTGTTCCGGGCGTAGCGAGACCAACGGCATCAATGCGTGACCTGCGGCCGGCGAAGCCGGCCGAGGCCGCGAATGCGGCCCGCCGCTTGTGCGGCGAGCCAAGCGCGCGGAGCGCGCGCCCGTCACGCCGCAGGCGTGCCTTGGGCACGACGCCTGAGGTCAAAAAAAATCAATACCAACGAGTCGCTGCAAGCGGCCGTTGGTATGAGGCACGTCACGCCGCCGCGAAGGTCTCCCCGACGCGGGAGAAGCCCTCCATCAGCGCCTCGATCGTGCGGTCCCAGCGCTGGTGGTGCAGCCGCCGATTATAGGCGGCGGCGACGGTGCCGGCGTAGCCGCCATGCTGGGCGATGGACTGGCGCTCGAAGTGGAAGAGTTCCGCGGCCGGCTCGTAGAAGATCGTGCCGCCGGCCTGGCGGAGCCGCAGGCAGAGGTCGCTGTCCTCGTAGTCGCCGACGATGTAGCCGGCATGGAAGCCGCCGACGCCATCCCAGGCCTCGCGCCGGATCAGCATGGCGGCGCCGGTCACGCCCGGCACCTCCCGCGCCCGGTTGGCATCGGGGTAGTGGCGGGGAAATCCCTTGAAGTAGTGGCAGTTGAACCAGTCATTCCCCGGCCCGCGGGCGAAGTAGAGCCCGGCATGCTGCAGCGACCCGTCATCGAACATGAGCTTCGGACCGACGCAGGCGATGCGCGGATCACTGTCGAGCCGCGCGAGCAGCGGCGCCATCCAGCCCGGCCGGTCGGGCACCACGTCCGAATTCAGCATCAGCAGCAGCGGCGCGGTGGCGATGGCGGCGCCGCTGTTGCAGGCGGTGGCGTAGCCCGCATTGCGGCCATGCAGCACCAGCGTCACGCCGATGCCGGCCAGGCCGCAGGTGCCGCGCAGCAGGTGCTCGGCCTCCCCCCGCTGCTCGGGGCTGTCCAGCACATAGATGATCTCGGCGTCGCGCAGCATCGGATCCCGCGCGAAGGCGGCGACCTGGTGGCGGATGAAGCGGAGGTTCCGGTAGAGCGGAATGACGAAAGACACGCTTGGCCTGGCGGGGCGGGGGCCGATCTGCACCACCTCCTGCCCCACCGGGTCGGCGGAGGCGGCTTCGTGGAGGCGGGCGGCGGCGGGGGCCAGCACCTCGTCCAGCATTGCCGGGCCGACATCGAGCGGATTGACGCTGCGCAGCACTGCCTCCCGCGCCTGCGCGGCGGGCAGCAAGGCGGGGCCGGCGACAAGTTCGATGGCATCGCCGGAGCCGAGCGCAATCTCCACCCGCCACTGCGCCACCGGGCCAGGGCCGGCATCCGGGACATGCACGACGAAGCCGGGGCGTGGATCGGCATCGCCGAAGGGCGCCTGCTCGAACTTCTTGACGACGTCCGGGCGGCTGACGCGGAAGATGCGCTCCGGCGGCACGGGGATGGCGCCGAAGGGGCCGCGCAGGGTCAGGCCACGCGTCAGCCGCAGCGGGTCGTGCAGCCAGCCCACCAGGAAGACGCCGCCGCCATGGTCGGCGATGGCGCGATCCACCGCGGCGCCGACGGCATTGGCGGTCTCGGCCGCGGCGCGGGGCGGCGCCATGGCCAGCACCTGAGCATCCCGCACGGCGTCGCGGCACCAGGGTTCCTGCACATGCCGCCGCAGCGCGATGAAGGCCTGACGCAGCAACCCGCGCTGCGGGCCTGCCGATTGGCGGGCAAGTTCCACCAGCGTGGGCGGGGAGGGAGGCTGGGTGGGCAGGAGCAGCGGTGGCCCGTCGCCCAGCAACATCCCGCCGGCAGCCCCGGCGGGCAGCGGGGCGAGGCCGCCCTCGGGCTCCGGCACGCGGGCCATGCCCTGCGGCGTGACCAGCCAGCCGCCGGCATCGATCCGCCACAGGCTGCGACCCTGGCCGAGCAGCACGACCGGCCGCACCGCCTCCGCCGCCGACTGGGCGAGGGGACGGGCCAGCGCCATCAGGTCGGCTGCCAGCGCCATATCGGACGCGGCGCGCAGCGGGCCGGCAGCCTTGGCGGCGAGCAGCGCCAGCAGCCGTGGCGCCTTGGCGATGAGGGGGCGCAGCGCCTCCAGCGGCTTCGGCGGCCCCAGCGCCACCCAGGGATCGCCGCCCAGGCGGACATCGATCGCCGCGGCCCTGCCAGCGCGCTGCAGCAGGATGGTACCGCCGCCGAGGCCCTCGGGCACCGGCAATTGGGACAGCGGGCGGAACGGTGCGCCCTCATCCAGCCGCAACTCGGCGGGCGGGGTGGGACCGCGGCCGCCGGGCAGCACGATCATCACCGCTTCCGCGCCCAGGCGCACCCACCACGTCAAGCCGGCCGGGTCCGGGACGGCCGGTTCTGTCGGGGGGGTGGTCACGGATCGGCCCTCTTCATGGCCAGTATCAATGACGCGAATGTGATCATCCGCAAGCGCGAAGGCGGTCCGGGAACGATATCCGCGCGCAGCGATGGGGCGGCCGGCGGGCGCTCACGCGCCCTTGGCTCACACCACCTGGACGATCGTGTCGATGTTGCTCGTGAGGTCGGAGACCGAGATCCCATGCAGCGTGATGGTATCGCTGCCGAGCGTGATGACGGCATTGCCGAAGCTGTCGGCGCCGACATGCCCGCCGGAGATCAGGTCGGCCGGCGCCGCGACGCTGGAACCGTTGATGCCGCTGGTGATCTGCAGCGTATCGGTGCCGATGGTGAAGCCCAGGATGAGGTCATGGCCGAAGCCATCGTCGAAGGCAAAGACGTCGTCGCCCGTGCCGCCATTCATCCCGTCGTCGCCGCTGCCGCCGACCAGGAAATCGTCGCCACGCCCGCCGGACAGCGAGTCGTCGCCGGAACCGCCATTCAGCGTGTCGTCGCCATTCTCGCCATAGGCGGTGTCGTCGCCGCTGCGGAGAAGGACCTCGTCATTGCCGGAGCCGGCCAGCACCATGTCGTCGCCGGAGCCCGAGAAGACGGTGTCGTCGCCGCCGCCGGACACGATGGTGTCGTCGCCGCTGCCTGTCGTGACATCGTCGCTACCGCCGCCATAAACCGACGCGAAACCGGACATCGACACCTCCAGGCAGCTGACCAGTAGCGGTCAATGCGCCTTCTACATTGCTTGATGTGGAACTATTCGACTGCGAAGTCAACAAAAACCAGAACATTGCCTGACCAAATCATACAAGGCGGAGGCCTCGTAACCGCCTGATTCTAAAGCCAGGCTAGAATATTGGACAAGCAATACAAAATATTACATCCCATCCATGTTTACCTGGGCGATAACGAGGACGAGAGCGTCTCCGGAATCCTCACGATCGCGTGATTCAGCTGTATTCGCGATCCGGTTTCCCCGGCCCGCGCCTTCACCCGTGGCAGGAACCGCGTTGTCGAACGTCCTGCACGCCACCAGACGGTTTGCGAGTGCCGGCGGCTGAGGGCTCGCAAGGGATGTGTCGTCCCTGGCAGTAGCCGGGCGCGGCCGGTGCTGGCCGCATCGGCAGGTCCGGCGACGAACCAGGGGCGGAACAACCCATCGAAGCCGACCCGCCAGCCTTCTCAAACAGTCTCCAAGGCATGCCCGTCATTCATGACGTCCGTATGAACGGATCACGTGATGACCGCATGCGCGGATCGTGACGTCTCGCTACTGGCCGCGGCCCCGTCGCCGCCGAGGCGCCGCCTCGATCGGCGCTGGCGCCGCCTTCATCGTCGGCGCTGGCGCCGCCTCCATCATCGGCGCCGGCGCGCCAGGCAGCCGCAGCATGGCGACATGATCCACCGCAGCGCCCTGAAGCCCGGCAAGGGCTGCCGACTCCGACAGCGGCCGTGCCTCCAGGGCCTGCGCCAGGGCCGACCGCCGCCACAGCACGGCACCCGGCACCGCCGCCCCCGTGCCGTCGCGGAGCGCGGCGAAGGGCGCGGTCGGATCGGCGTCCAGCGCCCCGGCCGCCAGGCGCAGGAAGGCGCCGCCCGGCGCCACATCCGGATCCGCCAGCCACAGCAGCGCGGCCTCGGTCTCCGCCAGCGTGCGCTCCGCCAGGGCGTGCCAGGACGGCACCGGCGCCTCGATCCGGCGGCAATGGCGGTGCCAGCGCTCCGCTGCTTCCGCCATGCCGGCCGCCACCAGCGGATCGGCCCCATCCTCCAGCACCAGTACGGCCGCCACCGGCAGATCCTGGCGGAAGACGGCGTCGAGTCGGCTGGCCAGCATGCGGCCGCGCCCCTGGCCAGGCACCGCGACCGCCACCTCGGGCAGCCCTGGCAGCAGGCGCGCCAGCAGCGCCTGTGCGTAGCGGCCTTCCTCGAAGCGCTCGCAGGCCATCCGGTGGCGTGCCAGGCGCGCCGCCGGGCCTGCCGGCGGGTCCAGCAGGCGCGCCGCCGCCGTGGCCATCGCCTCCAGGTCGCCGAACGGGACCGCGGCGCCGCCGAAGTCGCGGGCCAGCGCCGCCGCGCCGCCAGCACCCTCGAAGGCCAGGATCGGCAGGCCGGCGCTCGCCGCTTCCTGCGCCAGCAGCGGGAAGGGGGCCTCCCGCGCCGTCAGCGCCAGCAGATCGGCGGCCGAGAGCAGGGCGCCGGGATGCGCCAGATGCTCCACCAGGTGGAACCCCTCCCGCGCCGCCGCCGCGATCTCGCTGCCCATCCAGGCGCGGATCGTCGGATCGAGCGGCCCGACCCAGGCCGCCGCCAGCCGCGGCTGGATGGCCCGCAGCCGCCGGAACAGCTGGAGGAACAGGTCGATACCGTGCCGCAGGTCGCCCGGCCCCGCGCCCAGCAGCAGCGGATCGCCGGCGGCGAGGCCCAGCGCCTCCCGCGCCGATGTCCCCGCGGCCGGGTCGGGCGGCGGGAGGGGGGCGAGCCCGGGTTCCAGCACCTCAAGCTCCACCGACCCGCGCCACTCCTCCGCCAGCGAATCCCGCACGGCCGCGGAGGGCACCAGGCAGGCGGCGACATGGCCCAGCGCGGCGCGCAGCCCGCCCGAAAGGCCCCGTTCCCGCAGCGTCGCCGGCATCTCCTCCAGCAGGATCGTCGTGCGGATGCCGGCGCGCTCCGCCGCCCGGGCAAGACGCGATCCCGCCTCGGCATCCATGACCGCATGGCGCAGCCCCGCCGCGCGCGCTGCGTCGAGCGCAGCCTCGGGCGCCGTCGATTCGACGGTCACCGGGCCGAGCCGCGCAAAATCGGATTCCAGCGGTCCGCCCGCCAGCAGCAGCACTTCCACCCGAAGCCCGCTGCGCCGTGCGATCGCCTGGATGGACCCTATCAGGCGCCGCGTCGGCTCCCGCTCCTCCGCATCGCCGGCCACCACGAGCAGCGCCGGCGCTTCCTGCGCCGCGCGGCCCACGACGGCGCGCGCGGTCGCGTTCAGGAAGGCGTGGCCGTAATGCAGGTCGGGCTCGAGGTAGGCGCCCTCGCACCATTCGTTCCAGGCATTGACGCAGACGAAGGGCTCCGCGCCCAGGAAGGGCTTGGCCGCCGCGCGCTCCACCAGCTCGCCCAGCCAGGCCTCATAGGTCGCGGGGGTGGAGCCGTGGATGATGACGGTGTTGGTGCCCTGCTTGCGCGGGTCGTTATCCCAGCCCGGCACCGCGCATTTGATCAGCGGGTAGTCGGGCTCCGGCTCCTCCAGCGACACGCGCGCGATGTCGTCATAGCTGAAGACGGTGCCGGTGAAGTCGGGATCGAGGTAGTCGAGCGACGCGCTGATCGGCATCGCGCGCTTCGTCACCTTGTGCGGCGGGAATTCGATGGCGGCGTCGAAGCCGACCTCGCGCGGGTCGATGTCGTCGAAGCTCTGCGCCATGACGAAGACAGGGTCCTCGCCATGGTCGTCGCGGAAGCGCTTCCGCCAGCCCGCCACGATCTCATTCGGCTCCGGCATCAGCCCCGCGCGGTACATCATCAGCAGCGGGCGGCCATTGACGCGGATGTAGCGCGGGTCTCGGAAATGCCGGACGAGTTCGGCCATCAGCGCGGCCTCCTCCTCCGGCCGGTAGTCCTGGCTCATCAGCACGTCGTTCTCGGCGCCGTCCCAGCGCCGCGTCCAGTTCTCGTTCGCCCACATCAGGGCGAAGGGCATGTCGAGGCTGCGGTCATCGAGGAAGGCGTTGACCGGCTTCTCCAGCAGGCGGTGGCCGTTGAACCAGTACCAGTAGAAGATCCAGCCATGCACGCCGCCGCGCTTCGCCATCTCGATCTGGCGGCGCATGACGTTCATGTCCGTCAGCGCATAGGGGCCGAGGTCGCGCGGGATGCGCGGCTGGTAGTGGCCGGCGAAGCGGGGCAGGGCGCGCGGCAGGTTGGTCCATTCGGTGAAGCCCTTGCCCCACCAGGCATCGTTCTCCGCAATCGCGTGGAACTGCGGCAGGTAGTAGGTCAGCACCTTCGCGCGCGGGCGCGCGCCGTCGGGCAGGGGCTTCGCCTCCTCGAAATCCTCGCCCGGCCTTGTGTTGCGCTTGACCATGCGCGGGATGGTCGGCGTTTCCTGCGGCATGCGCGGATGCACGCCGGGTTCGTGCCGGTGTCCCAGCCAATGCAGCAGCGGCGCCATCGTCGCCTGGCCGCCCATGTGGCGCTTGACGTAGTAGCGGCTCTCGAAATCCGGGGAGGGCTCGCGTCCTTCCTGCCAGCCGAGCGTGACGTAATGCTCGAAGGCATCGGCGCCGGCGCGGGCCACGTCGCGATAGGTGGAGAGGTAGAATTCCGCGTCGAATTCCGGGATCGGGGAGGCGCCATAGGCCCGGCTGCGCAGGTAATGCGCCAGCGCCGGCTCCGCGGGGTCCAGCCCGTGGCGCACGCGGTACCAGCCCGGGTCGAAATGCGGGCCGGGCTGCCGGTTCTCGATATCGCCATGCATGACGTAGTGCAGGACGGGATCGAAGCCGGCGTCGCGCACATCGGGGTTCTGCGCCAGGTACCAGGTGGGGTCGAGGTAGTAGTTCGGCCGCCGACCCTCCCGCCAGCCGCGCGTCAGGAAGTGCAGCGCGGGATCTTCCCCGGCATGCGCGACATCCGCGTTGTTGGCGACATACCATTCGGCATCCAGGATGCCGCTATCCGCCAGCGCCTGGATATCCGGCGCCAGCCCATCCTCAGCCGGCGCGGCTTCCATCACTGGTCCTCGCGCGCCAGCAGGCCTTCGAGATAGGTGCCATATCCGCTGTTGCGCAGCGGCTTCGCCAGCGCGCGCAGCTGCTCGGCATCGATGAAGCCCATGCGCCAGGCGATCTCCTCCGGCGAGGCCACCTTCTGCCCCGTCCGCTTCTCGATCGCGCGGACGAACTCGCCCGCCTCCAGCAGGCTGTCATGCGTGCCGGTATCGAGCCAGGCATAGCCGCGGCCGAGCCGCGTGACGCGGAGCGACCCCTCGTCGAGATAGGCGCGGTTCAGATCCGTGATCTCCAGCTCCCCGCGCGCGGAGGGCTTGAGGCCGCGCGCGATGGCCGGGGCCCGGCCGTCATAGACATAGAGCCCGGTGACCGCCCAGTTGGATTTCGGCGCCTTCGGCTTCTCCTCCAGGCTCAGCGCCGTGCCTTCGCCATCGAACTCCACCACGCCGTAGCGTTCGGGATCGGCGACGCGATAGGCGAAGACGCCGGCGCCGTGGTTCGCGGCGTCCCGCGCCTCCTTCAGCCGCGCTTCCAGATCGTGCCCGTGGAAGAGGTTGTCGCCCAGCACCAGCGTGCTCGGCGCGCCGGCGAGAAATTCCTCGGACAGCGTCAGGGCGCGGGCGATGCCGTCCGGCTTCTCCTGCACCGTGTAGTCGAAGCGCAGCCCCCAGCGCGCGCCATCGCCGAGCAGCCGCTGGAACAGCGGCATGTCGTGCGGCGTGGAGATGATCATGATCTCCTGGATGCCCGCCAGCATCAGCACGGAGAGCGGATAGTAGATCATCGGCTTGTCGAAGACGGGCAGCAGCTGCTTCGAGACCGCGAGCGTCGCGGGATGCAGCCGCGTGCCGGATCCTCCGGCCAGGACGATGCCCTTCATGGCGCGCCTTCCTTCAACCCCGCACTCGGCGGGCCGATCAGTTCATCCAGGCAGCGCGCGAGCGAGGCGCGCCAATCCGCGGGCGCGATGCCGTGCACGCGCGTGATCTTGGTGCAGTCGAGCCGCCCATCCGCCGGCCGCGTGGCGCGCGTGGGATAGTCGCTGGTGGCGATCGGCGTCACCGGCGGATGGCGATGCCCGCGCAGTGCCGCCTGCGCCAGGATCTCGCTCGCGAAGCCGTGCCAGGTGGTGTGCGGCGCGCCGGAGAGGTGGAAGATCCCGAAGCCCTCGTCGCCCGCCGCCGCGGCCAGCAGGCGCGGCGCCATGGCGAAGACCGCATCGGCCAGGTCGGCGGCGAAGGTCGGCGCGCCGTGCTGGTCGGCCACCACGCGCAACGCGTCCCGCTCCGCCGCCAGGCGGAGCATCGTCTTCACGAAATTGCCGCCGGTCGGGCTGCAGACCCAGGCCGTGCGCAGGATGGCGCTGCGGGGATTGGCGGCGAGCACCGCGCGCTCCCCTTCCTCCTTGCTGCGTCCATAGACGCCGAGCGGGCTCGTCGCGTCCGCCTCGGTATAGGGTGCGCCCTTGCGGCCATCGAAGACGTAGTCGGTGGAGAAATGGATGAAGGGCAGCCCGCGCGCCGCCGCGGCGGCGGCCAGGTTGGCGGCACCGTCGCGGTTCACGGCGAAGGCCAGCGCCGCATCATCCTCCGCCCGGTCCACGGCGGTATAGGCGGCGGCGTTCACCACCAGCTCCGGCGCGGCCGCCTGCATCGCCGCCTCGATCGAGGCCCTGTCGGTCAGGTCGAGGGCCGGCGGCTCGAGCGCCATGACCTCATGCCCCGCGAAGCGCGCGGCCAGCGCCCGCGCGACCTGGCCCTCCCGCCCCGCGACCAGGAGGCGCATCAGAAACAGGGCCCGATATCGGCCAGGCGCGGCAGCACGCGGTCCTTGTCGGAAAGCCGCGCGGTGGCGGGATCGATGCCCCAGTCGATGCCGAGGGCGGGGTCGTCCCAGGCGATGCCCTTGTCGCAGCCCGGCGCATAGAGGGCGGAGACCTTGTAGGCGACCTCCGTATCCCGCTCCAGCGTCGCGAAGCCATGGGCGAAGCCGACGGGGATGTAGAACATCAGGCCATTCTCGGCCGAGAGCTCCGCCGCGACATGCTGGCCGAAGGTGGGGGAGCCGGCGCGGAGATCCACCGCGATGTCCAGGATCCGTCCCCGCAGCACCCGCACCAGCTTGGCCTGCGGCGCCGGCGGCACCTGGAAATGCAGGCCGCGCACCGTGCCGCGATGGACGGAGAGGGACTGGTTGTCCTGGACGAACTCCTCCGCGATCCCCACCGCCTCGAAATCCCGGCGGTTGTAGGTCTCGATGAAGACGCCCCGCGAATCCTCGAAACGGCGGACGGTCAGCAGCAGCGGCCCGGCGATGCCGAAGCCCTGCGCCTCCACATTGCCGGCGCGGCGAATATCCGTGGCCGGCGCGCGCAGCTCATCCAGCATCGCCGTGATCCCCTTGGGGCTGAAATCTCGCGCCCCTCCATAATCCAAGGTAGAGCCCCGCGAAAGGCCGCCAGCCGGCGGCCGGCCGATGCTGGATGGAACAGAAATGCTTTCATTTCCGTCAGCGACGGCTTCGTGCGGCAAGACGCCTCACCACCGTCCGGCATCGGGTTCCGGCGCGGGCTCGCCCCCGGCCGCGATGGTCTCCAGCAATTCGACCTGGCGGGGCAGGCAGATCGTCTTCAGGTCGTAGCGGTCGATCACGCTCTGCCGCCCGGCCGCGGCCAGCGGCGCATGGGCCTCCGGGTCCGCCAGCACGGCCAGCACCGTGCGGGCGATGGCGTCGGGATCGAAGAAGGGCACCAGCAGCCCGTTATGGCCGTGGCGGATCGCCTCGCTCACCGGCGCCGTGTCGCTGCCCACCACGAGAGCGCCGCAGGCCATGGCTTCCAGCATCGACCAGGACAGCACGAAGGGATAGGTCAGGTAGACATGCGCCTGCGTGACGCGGAACAGGTCATGCAGCGCGTCATGCGCCACGCGCCCCGTGAAGTGGATGCGGGAAAGGTCGAGCTGCCCGCCCAGCTCCTCCATCATCAGCGCCTTCCAGTTCTCCGCCCCCGCCGGCTTCTTGCCGTAGGAGACCTCGTTGCCCCCCACGATCACCGTATGCAGATCCGGCCTTTCGCGCTGCAGCCGGGGCAGGGCGCGCATGAAGCTCGGGAAGCCGCGATAGGGCTCGAGGTTGCGCGCGACATAGGAGATCACCGGGTCGCCCCGGCGGAATTCCCGCCCTTCGGGAGTGCGGAAGACGGCGCCGGCGCGCGGCGCGCAGCGCTCGGTGTCCACCCCCTCGTGCAGTACCGAGATGCGCCGGCGCGCCCAGGCGGGGTAGCGGCTCCATTGCCAGCGCGTCGGGGAGACGCCCCAATCCGCCACCTGGAGGGAGACGAGCTGCGCCGAATTCAGCACCCGCACTCGCGCCGCATCGTCCAGCGTCAGCGGCTGGGCCGGGTCGAAGCCCATGTCCTGGCCGACCGCGTTGTAGAAGAACTCCCAGTAATAGAGGGTGCGCGCCTGCGGGAAGACGTCCTTCAGGAACAGCCCCTCTCCCCAGCCGGGATGGCAGACGATGATGTCCGGCCGCACGCCGGCATCCCGCGCCTTGACCAGCGCATTGGCCAGGTGCTGCCCGCGGCGGAGCGAGCCTTCGAAGGGGCGGAGGTAGCGATGCGTCTGCTCCCCGGCGCCCTTGGGCGGGCCATAGGCGAGGTAGGTGATGCCGGGCGCTTCGTAGCCAGGCTTCTCCCCCACGCACCAGACCTGCACGCCGTCCCGCTTCGCCATGGCAGGGGCGAGATGGGCGTATTGGCCCGGGAAATTCTGGTGGATGAACATCACCCGGAGGGGGCGTTTCAGGGGGAGCGCGGCCATTCTCTCTCCGGCGTCGGTATCGGAACGGTGGGCGACCATCCGGTGCCGGTCAAGCGCCCGACCCCGCCGAGCCCGGTCGGGCTGGTCGGCCCCCGCGACGGATGGCAGGGTGCGGCCGATCGACCAAGGGGGGATCCGCAGCATCATGGGCACACGCAAGCGGCCGGACGAACTTCGCAGCCATCGCTGGTACGGGGTGGATGACCTCCGCGCCTTCGGCCACCGGTCGCGCATGCTGCAGATGGGCTTCTCGGAGGCCGATTTCCGCGGCAAGCCGGTGATCGGCATCATCAACACCTGGTCCGAACTGAGCCCCTGCCACTTCCACTTCCGCACGCGGGCGGAGGAGGTGAAGCGCGGCGTCTGGCAGGCCGGCGGCTTCCCGGTGGAACTGCCGGCGCATCCCGTGACCGAGCAGTACATGAAGCCCACCAGCATGCTCTACCGGAACATGCTGGCGATGGAGACGGAGGAGCTGGCCCGCAGCCAGCCCTGCGACGGCCTGGTGCTGCTGGGCGGCTGCGACAAGACGCCGCCGGGCCTGGTGATGGGCGCGCTGTCCATGGGCCTGCCCTTCATCTTCGTCCCCGCCGGCCCGATGCTGCGCGGCAACTGGCGGGGCAAGACGCTGGGCTCGGGCTCCGACGTCTGGAAGTACAATGCGGAGCTGCGGGCCGGGAACATCACCGAAGCCCAGTGGAAGGACATGGAGACGGGCATCGCCCGGTCCTTCGGCACCTGCATGACGGCCGGCACCGCCGCCACCATGATGCTGGCCTGCGAGGCGATGGGCCTGACGCTGCCCGGCGCTTCCTCCATCCCCGCGCCGGATGCCAACCACCCCCGCATGGCGACCGATTCCGGCCGCCGGATCGTCGACATGGTGTGGGAGGATCTGACGCCGGCCGCGATGCTGACGCAGGGCAGCGTGGACAATGCGGTCGCCGCCACCATGGCCTTCGGCGGTTCCACCAACGCCATCATCCACATCATCGCCATGGCCCGCCGCGCGGGTCTGGAGCTGGATCTGGAGCGCTTCGACACCATCAGCCGCCGCGTGCCGCTGATCGCCAATCTCCGCCCCAATGCGGGGGAGGCGCTGATGGAGGATTTCTTCTACGCCGGCGGCAGCCGCGCCTTCCTCAAGCGCCTGTCCCCGCATCTGGACCTGACGGCGAAGACGGTCTCCGGCGGCACGATGGGCGAGGACATCGCGGATGCCGAGGTGTTCGACGACGACGTGATCCGCCCGCTCAACCGGCCGATCCAGGCGGAAGGCGGGCTCGCGGTGGTGAAGGGCACGCTCGCGCCGAAGGGGGCGGTCATCAAGACCTCGGCCGCCGATCCGAAGCTGCTGACGCATACCGGGCCGGCGGTGGTCTTCGACAACTACGCGGATCTCAAGAAGCGGCTGGATGACCCCGATCTCGATGTCACGGCCGACAGCGTGCTGGTGCTGCGCTCCTCCGGCCCGCAGGGCGGGCCGGGCATGCCGGAATGGGGCATGATGCCGATCCCGCAGAAGCTGCTGAAGCAGGGCGTGCGGGACATGGTGCGGCTCTCCGATGCCCGGATGTCCGGCACCAGCTACGGCACCTGCGTCCTGCATGTCGCGCCCGAATCCCATGTCGGCGGGCCGCTGGCGCTGGTCCGGGATGGCGACCTCATCCGCCTCGACGTGCCGAACCGCAAGCTCGACCTGCTGGTCGATGAGGCGGAGATGGAGCGCCGCCGCGCCGCCTGGACGCCGCCGGTGCGCCGCTACGAGCGCGGCTGGACGTCCATGTATCTCGACCAGGTCACGCAGGCCGATGAGGGCTGTGACCTGCGGTTCCTGGAAGCCGGCGCGCCGACGCCGGAGCCCGACATCTACTGACGGGAGCGCCACGGAGCGGGGCGCAGGGTCACGCCCCGTTCCACAGCCGCCGGATGCCGCCCGCCACCGTATTGCGCGGGGCCGGCACCGGCGCCGGCGGCGGGCCACCCGCCATCAGGTTGCGCGGATTCTCCCGCAGCGCGATGCGGGACAGGATGGCGAGCGCGGCGGAGTAGTAGTCCGGACTGCGTGCCACGCTCGGCAGCTGCTTGGAGATGCCGCGGTGCCAGCCCGTGGCCGTCGTCACCTCCGCCACCGCATGGATGCCGGATGGCGCGGCATAGGGCGCCACCTGCCCGGTGCGGAGATCCGTCCAGGCCGGGCGGATGGAGAAGCCGGGGTCGTTCCAGAAATTGTTCGCCGCGCGCACCGCGGGCTCATCGGTCATGCCGGCCCAGGCGAGGTGAAGCGGCACGCGCACCGCGTCATAGCTGAAGCGGGTCGGCCACCCCGCCGCCGGGCGCGCCTGGCCACCATGGCCGCGCGCGATCTCCACCCAATCCGCCGGCAGGCCCCAGCGGCCATAGCGCATGCCGCGCAGCATCTGCACGCCATCGCCCATCACCCGCTGCCAGGCCCGGTCGGGCACCGCGCGGCTCAGCGCGAACAGCGCGGGGAAGGCGTAGTAGGACGGGTTCACCACCACCCGGTCATTGTGGTTGAAGCCCTGCATCGCCGGCAGCAGCACCATGCGGCCATTCACCTCCACCACCAGGCGGGACAGCACGGCCTGGCCGATGGCGATGCCGTCGCGCCGGTATTCCGCATCGCGCCAGCGATCGGCGGCGCGCAGCAACGCCCAGGCGATGTAGAGGTCCCCATCCGTCGCGTTGTTCGGGTCATCCACCCGCACCCGCTGGTCCGGGCGGAAGCGCCAGGAATGCAGGCCATCGGGGCGCCGCAGCGTGCGGCGGGTCCACTGATAGACGCGGTCGAAGGTCGGCCGGTCATCGAAGGCCTCGGCGAAGAGCATGGCATAGCCCTGGCCCTCGCTGTGGCTGATGCCCTGGTTGCCGGTATCGACCACGCGCCCGTCATTCAGCACGTAGCGATCGCGGAAGGCGCGGTACTGCGCGGCGGGGTCGTCGGGCCCCGTCGCCTCCTCGCCCCCGCTGGTCGCGGCGCCGCAGGCGGGCGTCAGCACCAGGGCGGCGGTGGCGCCGGCCAGGACCAGCCGGCGGGTGAGGGGAGAGAGGGGCCGCTCCTGCGCGGCGTCGAGGGCGCAATCCTGCGCAGGCAGGGTCAGGGCTTCGCTGAGCATGGCAAGGATCCTCGGGATGTCGTTGGGGAGGCGCGCGTCAGGCGGCGCGGAAGCCGATGCGGGCGCGGAGCCCGGTGCCGGGCGGGGCCCAGATGTCGATCCGATGGCCCTGCGCCTGGATCAGGCGGCGGGCGATCGCCATCGGCAATTCACGGACGAGGCGCGAGCGGTGCCCGGCCTCCAGCGTGCCGACCGAGACCCGCTGCACGACGAGGTCCATCACCACGCCGTCCTGGCCCGCCGTGACGGACAGCTCCGCCCGTGCCGGCCCGGCGCAATTCGCCTGGCCATGCAGGGCCAGCAGCTCCGCCGCCCGTAGCAGCCGCGCGGGATCGACCAGGCAGGCCTGCTCCATGGGTGCCAGGTTCCGCAGCCCGCAACGGATCCCCTGATCCGCCAGCGCGGCCACCAGGTCCCAGGCCAGGATGCGGACGGGGTAGGGCGCCACCGCCAGCGGCGTCTCCGCCGCCGCGCCCACGGCGTCGGTCAGCAGCGCCTCGACCAGGGCAAAGAGGGAGGGCTGCGGCGGTTCCTGGTCCCACGCCGTCACGGTGATGGGGGCGGCTTCCTCCCGCCCCGCGGCGTCCAGCACTGCGGCCATGGCGCCCCGCAGCCGCTGCATCATCGCCTGCAGCCCGGTCTCCGACCCCGCCCGCGGCATGGGCAGCTGGACACGGCGATCGCCCGGCGGCGGTTCGGCCCAGCCGAGCCGCGGGCCGTCGGACCGCCGCCGGCCATAGGTCGGGCGGCTGGCCGGCGCGGCCTGGCGCGTGGCATCCGGCAGGGCGGCGGCGTTCATGGAGGGCTGCGCGGCAGCCTGGACGGCAGGCATGGAAAGGGCGTCGGCGAACATGGGGTTCTCCCTCGTCGTCATCGGCGGTGTGGGGATGGGGTGGGGTGGGCCCCGTGGTGTGGGGCCGGCGGGCTACCCGGCCTGGATCACGAGGCGCGCCCGCAATCCGCCGGTCGGAATGGTCCAGGCATCCAGCCTTCCACCGAGCGCCGCCACCAGCCGGCGGGCGACGGCGACCGGCAGGCCGCGCTCCGGCTGCGGTTCGGGCTCCACCGGCTCGGCCTTCTCCGGCCGCAGCAGCAGGTCGAGCCGCGCCTGGCCCGCGCCGGCATCGAGCGACAGCTCCGCCGTGCCCGCCTGCCCGCCAAAGGCGCGGCGGGCCAGCAGGTCGATCGCCTGCAGCAGGCGCGCTGCGTCGATCTCGAAGGCCGGGTCGGCATCGGGCTGCAGCGTGATGCGCCGCGAACAATGCGCTCCCTGGGACCGCAGCTGCGTCGCGACCTGGCTCATCAGGGCATGGGCGGAAACCGGGCTGGGACGCGGCAGGGCGAGCCCATCCTCGAGCGCCCGCACATCGGCCAGCCGGTCCGCCAGCTTCTCGACCAGCCTTCCGTCGGAGCCCTCATCCAGGCCGGGCCGGGGCTGGGCGCGGCGCTCGGTGGCCAGCGCAGGGTCGGCGGCGAGTGGCGACAGGGCCTGGCGCTCCGCCAGAGGCAGCATCGCCGCCGCCGGCTGGGCATAGCTCGGCCGGGGCGGGAGGTCGCGGTGGACGCTCTCCTCCTGCCCGGACCGCGCTGCGCGCCGGCGCCCCGCCGCGCTGGCCAGGGCATCGGCGACCAGCTGCGCCAGGTCGGCGCCGCGCATGGGCTTGTGCAGCACGCCGAAGGCGCCGATCCGGCTGGCCGCCAGCCCCTGGGCGACGGAGGCGTAGCCGGTGACCAGCAGCACCTCCAGCGCCTCGGCTTCGCGCCGTCCGGCCAGCGCCGCTTCCGCCATCGCGATGCCGTCCATGCCCGGCATCCGGACATCCGTGACCAGCGCGCCCACATCGGGCCGGCTGGCCAGCAGGCAGAGCGCCATCCGCGCCGATCCGGCCGACAGCACGGACCATCCGCGCCGGCCGAGCGCCACCGTCAGTTCCTCCCGCACCTCGGCCTCGTCATCCACGATCAGCACCGACAGGGCCTCGCCGGTGGCGGCGCCACGAGGCAGGGAGAAGCCCGCGCCGCGGGGAAGCGCCAGGCGATCAGGGGCACGGCCTGGGAAGTTCGGCACGGTCATGCTGCGGCTCCGTCCTGGATCGTGGGGCGGGGGCCGGTGGTGCGGGCCGCCCCGTGGTGACGGGCCGATGATTGAGACGGGGACGCGTCGTCGTGTTGTCGCCTTTGGTATTAACTATTCTCCCAGCGACTGAGACGTGCTCTCGACGTCATCATCCGTCTTCCGGTAAACGTAAACGTCGAGGAGGGTCTCCGTCGGCGGAGACATCCTGCGTCTGGGGAGACGAAGGATGACATCGCGGACAGGGGACGCGGCTCGTGGCATGGCGCGCGGCTTCGCCGAGCGCCAGGCGACCTTTGCGGAGGCCGCGCCGGCCCTGGCGACGGAGTTGCCCGGTGCGGCGTTGACGCCACTGGTCCTGCTGGCCGATGACGAGCGCGAACTGACGGACGAGATGGCGGCCTATCTGCAGCGCTACGGCCTGCGCACGCTCGTCGCCAATTCCTTCACCGCGGCGCTCGCCATCCTCGACACGCAGCGACCGGACGCGATCATCCTCGATCAGCGCCTGGGGCCGGTGGATACGCTGCCGCACCTGCCGGAACTGCGCGCCCGCACCGATGCGCCGATCCTGATCGTCACCGGCAACCGGGAGGAGACGGATCGCGTGCTGGGCCTCGAGCTCGGCGCGGATGACTTCCTCGTGAAGCCGGTCTCCGGCCGCGAATTGGTGGCGCGGCTGCGCGCCCGCATCCGTCGCCCCGGCAATGCGGCCGCGCCGCCGCCGCGGCGCGATCGCTGGCGCCTGCAGCCGGTGGAACGCCGGCTGTTGCGGCCGGATGGGACCGTGCTGGACCTCACGACGGCCGAATTCGAACTCCTCGCCGTCATGGCCGCCCAGCCCGGGGAGGTGCAGACGCGGGAGGCGCTGACCCAGCTGGTCTTCCGTCGCCCCTGGCGCCCCGGCGACCGCGCCGTGGACAACGCCGTGCTCCACCTGCGCCAGAAGCTGGCGCCGGAGCTCGGCGAGCGCTGCATCGTCACCATTCGTCAGGTCGGCTACGTCTTCATCGGCTTCCCGAATTCCTGATTTTTCGCCGACGCCTCAATAACTTGAAGGTATCGCCGGGGTTGTGCGACGTCGCCCTCGGGGCGACACGGCGCGACAAATCCGGGCCATCCGCGCCCGCCTGCCTGCCGCAAGGACGACAATTCCGCCACAGCAGCCGCCCGCGACGACAATCGCGCCGCCAGACCCCCCGAAGCCGGCATCGCGACGACAATCGGGCCGGCCGACGACAAACCGCTCAACATTCCGGTGACAATTCTGGTGAGGATGTTCGCCCCTTTCGGGTCAGGGTCGCGCCTGCAACCGGAACGGCACGCCGCCCGGGGCGTTGGCCCCCCCGGACCGAAGGGGGATCTGGATGCCGAGGCGACGCAGGAAGCAGGAAGAGGATGCCGCGCGGGAGCCCTTCTGGTGGCGCGACGCGGTCATCTACCAGCTCCATCCGAAATCCTTCATGGACGGCAATGATGACGGCATCGGCGATTTCGCCGGGCTGATCGCGCGGCTGGACCACGCCGCGGGCCTCGGCGTGGACGCGATCTGGCTGCTGCCCTTCTACCCTTCGCCCCGCCGGGACGATGGCTACGACATCAGCGACTACCGCGCCGTCCATCCGGATTACGGGACGCTGCGCGACTTCAAGCGGCTGATCCAGGAAGCGCATGCGCGCGGCCTCAAGGTCATCACCGAACTCGTCATCAACCACACCAGCGACGAACACCCCTGGTTCCGCCGCGCCCGCCACGCCCCGCCCGGATCCTGGCAGCGGGACTTCTACGTCTGGTCCGATGACGACAAGCGCTACGACGGCACGCGCATCATCTTCCTGGATACCGAGAAGTCGAACTGGACCTGGGACCCGGTGGCCAAGGCCTATTTCTGGCACCGCTTCTACAGCCACCAACCGGACCTGAACTTCGACAACCCGCGCGTGCTGGAAGCGGTGCTGCGCGTCATGCGCTTCTGGCTCGACCTCGGCGTGGACGGGCTCCGTCTCGACGCCGTGCCCTACCTGGTGGAGCGCGACGGCACGAACAACGAGAACCTGCCGGAGACGCATGACATCCTGAAGCGCATCCGCGCGGCGCTGGATGCGGACTACCCCAACCGCATGCTGCTGGCGGAAGCGAACCAGTGGCCGGAGGACGTCCAGGCCTATTTCGGCAATGGCGACGAATGCCACATGTGCTTCCACTTCCCGCTGATGCCGCGCATGTACATGGGCGTCGCGCAGGAAGACCGCTTCCCCATCACCGACATCCTGCGTCAGACGCCCGACATCCCGGAGGGCTGCCAGTGGGCCGTGTTCCTGCGCAACCATGACGAGCTGACATTGGAGATGGTGACGGATGCGGAGCGCGACACGCTCTGGTCCGTTTATGCCGCGGATCGGCGTGCGCGCATCAACCTCGGCATCCGCCGCCGCCTGGCGCCGCTGATGGAGCGTGACCGCCGGCGGATCGAGCTGATGAACGGGCTGCTGCTCTCCATGCCCGGCACGCCCGTCATCTACTATGGCGACGAGATCGGGATGGGCGACAACGTCTACCTCCGGGACCGCGACGGCGTGCGCACGCCCATGCAGTGGTCGCCCGACCGCAATGGCGGCTTCTCCCGCGCCGATCCGGCCGCGCTGGTGCTGCCCGTCATCCAGGACGCGACCTATGGCTTCCAGGCCGTCAATGTGGAGACGCAGGCGCGGGACAGCCACAGCCTGTTGAACTGGACGCGGCGGATGCTGGCGGTGCGCCGCCGCACCCGCGCCTTCGGCCGCGGCGCCATGCGCCTGCTCTACCCCGGGAACCGCAAGGTGCTGGCCTATCTGCGGGAATGGGAGGGGGAGGTCGCGCTCTGCGTCTTCAACCTCTCCCGCGCCGCCCAGGCGGTGGAACTCGACCTCTCCGCCCATCTCGGCCGGGTGCCGGTGGAGATGCTGGGCGGGACGCCCTTTCCCCCGATCGGCCCGCTGCCCTACCAGCTGACGCTGCCGCCCTATGCCTTCCACTGGTTCCTGCTGGCGGAGGGCGCGGCGCTGCCGGCCTGGCACGTGCCGCCGCCGGAACCGCTGCCCGAGCTCCGCACCCTGGTCGGCCGCCCCGGCGGGGACTGGCTGCCCGCCGAGGCGCGCCACGTGCTGGAGCGGGAGGTGCTGCCCGCCTGGCTGCCGCGGCGCCGGTGGTTCGGATCGAAGGACGTGCCGGCCGGCGGTCTCGCCGCCCGCTTCACCTATGCCGTGCCCCTGCAGACGGGGCCGGAGCCGATCCTGCTGGCGGAGGTGGAGGCGGCCGGGGAAGGCTGGGCACTGCCGTTGGCCCGGATCGGGGAGGAGGAGGCCGCCAAGCCCGCCGGCCAGCTCGCGCTGTCCCGGCTGCGCCACGGCTCCCGCATCGGGATGCTGACGGATGCGGTGGCGACCGACGGCTTCGCCCGCGCCGTGCTGGCCGCCTGCCTGGCGGGCCGCGTGCTGGCGACGCCGGAGGGCGAGGTCCAGTTCCGCGGCACGCCGGCTCTCGCGGAGGTCGCGTTGCCGGAAACGCCGGAGGTGCGGCGCCTTGGCGTGGAGCAGTCCAACACCACGGTAATCCTGGGGGAGGCGGTGGTGCTCAAGCTGCTTCGCCGCGTCCAGCCCGGCCTGCATCCGGAAGCGGAGATGGCGCGGCACCTCACCGATGCCGCCTATCCCGGCACGCCCGCCTTGCTCGGAGAGGTGGTGCGTGTCGCCCCCGATGGCACGCCCCACACCCTGATGCTGCTGCAGGCCTTTGCCCGCAACCAGGGCGATGCCTGGGCCTGGACGCTGGATTGGCTCGCCCGCAGCGTGGACGACGCGGCCCTGACGGAGGCCGAGCCGGAAGACCCGCTGGCCGGCTACCTGCCGGTGGCGGAGGCCATCGGCCGGCGCCTGGCGCAACTCCACCTCGTGCTCGCCCGTCCATCGGATGACCCCGACTTCGCCCCGCTGCCGGTGGATGAGGCGGTCGCGCGGGGCTGGGCGGCGGAGGCGGCGACAAGCCTGGACCGGGCTCTCGCGCGACTGGACCGGCCGGGCCTGCTGCCACCCGGTGCGGCGGCGGAAGCCGCACGTCGGCTCGTGGCGGATCGCGCGCGTCTGGTGGAGGCCATCGCCGCGCTGTGCCCGGACCCGGCCGGGCTGTCCGCCACCCGCTGCCATGGCGATTTCCACCTGGGCCAGGTGCTGGTCGCGACGGGCGATGCGGTGATCCTGGATTTCGAGGGCGAACCCGCGCGGCCGCTGGCGGCGCGCCGCGCCAAATCCAGCCCCTGGCGGGACGTGGCCGGGCTGTTGCGCAGCCTGGACTACGCCGCGGCGGTCGCCGCCGCGACGGAGGAAAGCGGCACCGCCACCGCCGCCTCCTCCACGCGGCGCGAGGCGTTGATCACGCGTTGGCGCGCCGCCGCGGAGGCGGCCTTCCTGGCGGCCTACCGCGCGGCCTGGGAGGCCGAGGCCGGGCCGCCGCCTGCCGGGGCGGCGACGGTGCTCGACCTCTTCCTGGTGGAAAAGGCGGCCTATGAGGTCGGCTACGAGTTGGCCAACCGTCCGGCCTGGCTGCCGGTGCCGGTGCTGGGGCTGGCGGCGGTGCTCGACCGGCTGGTGCCGCCGGCGGAACCGATGCAACCAGCACGGGAAAATTCACCTTGACGTGATTAAAGTATACACTTAGACGTGAGCGCGGCGCCTCTCATTCCCGTGAGGCGCCGGCGCCGCGTCATCCCTCAGCGGCGTCCCTGCATCCGGTCCAGGGAGCCCGCCATGAACATCAACCTGCTCGTCCGCGGCCAGTCCAACGCGATCCTGCTGATGGAAAGCAATGGCTGGGCCGGCGCCGGCGCCATCACGAAGGAGGTCGAGCGCCTGCTCGGCTTCGATGGCGTGAAGGACACGGTGACGCTGGTCTATGACCGCTACGACGCCGGAAGCAGCACGGCCTTCGGCGGCACCGCGCTGATCGGGGACTGGCTGAAGCCGGCGGGCGGCGGCTGGCAGGTGGGGTCGCTGGAACAGGCCCTGCTGAACGAGATCGCGGACATGCCGGCCAGCCAGCGGGACGACCCCACGGCGGTCCTCTGGCTGCACAGCGAATACGATAGCGCCAATGCGTCCCTGACGACGGAGCAATGGGTCTCCGCCGTGCGCTACGATGCGGCGCTGGTGCGCGCGGCGCTGGGCCAGACCGCGGCCACCGTCTCCTACAACTTCGTCTCCGCCATGCCCTATTGGGGCACGGAGGAAGGCCACCAGGCGATCCGGCGCGGCATGGAACAGCTGGCCGCCGACGCGTCCTTCAACGCCAGCATCGTCGCCCGCATGCAGGATATCGATGCGACGACGGATGACTGGGACAACAACCCGCGCACCGTCGAGTATGGCGGTGGCCACATCGATGCCGGCGACGCCGCGCAGACCGTGGCGCGCGCCGTGCGTGGCATCGCGGAAAGCCTGGCGGAGTACGCGAAGCCGGGCTCCGTTGTCGCGCAATCCGGCGGCAACATCGCCGACAAGGGGCCGCAGGTGATCCGCGCCGAGCTGGTGGGTACCAACCAGCTGCGCATCGACGTCGCCCATGACCAGGCCGGCGGCTTCAAGGCGCTGGATGCCGATGCCGCCAAGGGTGTGGGCTGGTGCGTGCAGGGCCCCGGCGGCACGGTCTGGGGTAGCGCCGCCTCGCTGGTCGATGGCGATACGCTGCTGCTCACCTTCTCCGGCCCCGTGCCGGCCGGTGGCACGCTGTTCTACGGCTATGGCTATGGCCGGCTCGCCGGCGCCGACGGGTCGGGCCGCGGCAATGCCGTCTATGACGACCAGGGGCTGCCGATCTGGGTGGCGGCGGATGGGCTCAAGATCGGCACGACGACCACGCCGACGCAGCCCAGGCCAACGACGCCCACGCCGGTGACGAACCTGACGCTGGCCGGCACGGCCGCGAACGACACCTTGGTCGGTGGCGCAGGCGCAGACACGGTCACCGGCGGCGCCGGCGATGACGACCTGCATGGCGGGGCCGGCAATGACCGTATGGAGGGTGGCCGCGGCGATGATGGCCTGACGCTCGGCAGCGGCGCGGACACGGTGGTCTTCACCAAGGGCGATGGCGTGGACTGGGTGGTGGATTTCACGCCCGGCACGGACAAGCTGGAACTGCACGGCTTCACGGCGGCGCAGGTGACGACGAAGGCCGCGAGCTACTGGGGCATGGCCGGCCTGGATGTGCTGCTGCCGAACGGGGAGAAGCTGTTCCTCCAGGGCGTCACGGCGCTCGGCGCCAGCGACCTGGTGCTGAAGGACGTGCCGGTGACGGCGCCTTCCGGCCTGGTGCTGGCGGGCACCACGGGCAACGACACGCTGAAGGGCGGCACGCTGCCGGACAGCCTGTCCGGCGGGGCGGGGCATGACAACCTGCAGGGCAACAATGGCGACGACACGCTGTCCGGCGGCGCAGGGAACGACGTGCTCTATGGCGGCGCCGGGAACGACCTGCTGATCGGCGGCGACGGCGATGACCAGATGCGCGCCCAGGCGGGCAACGACGTCATCACCACCGGCGCGGGCGTGGACCGCATCTACCTCGCCAAGGGCGATGGGCAGGACCGGGTGACGGATTTCACGCTGGGCACGGACAAGGTGGTGCTGTCCGGCGTCACGGCGGCGGAGATCACGGGCAAGGTCGCGGTGGTCGCGGGCGTCTCGGGCTTCCAGCTGACGCTGTCGGACGGCACCTCGCTGTTCCTCGAGGGCGTGGGCGCGGTGACGGCAAATCAGCTTGGCCTGTCCGGCAGCTTCGCTTCGGGCAGTGCGCCGGTGGTGGCCCCCGTGATGGCACTACCGGCGACGACGGCGACGGTGGCGGGCACGGCGGGCGATGACTGGCTGAAGGGCGGCACGGGTGCCGACTACCTGCAGGGTGGCGCGGGCTCGGATGACCTGCAGGGCCTGGGCGGCAATGACGTGCTGCGCGGCGGGCAGGGGGATGACGGGCTGACAGGGGGTGCCGGTGCGGACCTCTTCGTCTTCGCGCGCGGCGACGGGGCCGATTGGGTGGTGGATTTCACCCGCGGCACGGACAAGCTGCGGCTGGAGGGATATGGCGCTTCCGAGATGGTCCAGGCGGTGGAGACGCGCTGGGGCATGGCGGGGCTGGCGATCGACCTCGGCACCGCGGGGGACGAGATCTTCCTCCAGGGCGTCACCACGGCCCTGACCAGCGCCGATCTCGTCTTCGCGTAATTGAGGCGATTTTGCAATGAATTCGTGATCGCTGCTCTCGGTTTCGTGAGCGGCCTCACAATAGTATACAATCTATCGCTACCACGTCGTCAGCACCGGGGCTGACGCCGGGGAGAGCGCGCCATGGACGTGAATGTGCTGGTCCGGGGCCAGTCCAACTCCATCCTCATGATGGAGGCGAACGGCAATGCCGGCCGCGCGGCGATACAGGCGGAAGTCAGCCGCCTGCTCGGCTTCTCCGGCGGCGCGGACCGCGTGAACATCGTCTATGACAGCAGCGACTTGAACAGCAGCACCGCCTTCGGCGGCACGGCGCTGATCGGCGACTGGCTGACGCCGCGCAACAATGACTGGCGCCAGGGCTGGACCATCGCCGGGCGCGAACAGGCGCTGCTGAACGAGATCGCCAGCCTGCCCGCCAGCCGGCGGGACGATCCCACCGCGATCGTCTTCCTGCACAGCGAATACGACAGCGCGAACACCAGCTTGACGACCGAGCAATGGGTCTCCGCATTGCGCTTCGATGCGGCGGCGACGCGTGCCGCGCTGGGCGGGCAGGACGCGGCGACCACGCCCTACCTCTTCGTCTCCGCCATGCCCTATTACGGCACGACGGAAGGCCACAACGCGATCCGCCGCGGCATGGAATTGCTGGCCGCGGAGCCCGGCTTCAACGCCGCGATCGCTGCCCGCATGCTGGACATCGATGCCGATGGCGATGCCGCGGGCTGGTATGGCGGCGGCCACATCGATGCCGAGGACGCCATGCAGACGGCGCTCCGCGTCGCGCGCGCCGTGGCGGAATCGCTGGCGCCCTATGCGAAGGCGGGCTCCCCCATCGCCACCGCCGGCGGCGACATTGCCGATGAGGGGCCGGAAGTCGTCGCCGCCACCCCGGTCGGCGCCAACCAGCTGCGCATCGATGTCGCGCATGACCGCGCCGGCGGCTTCCGGGCGCTGGATGCCGATGCGGCGCGGGGCGTCGGCTGGTCCGTCGTCGGCAGCGCTGGCACCGTCACTGGCACCGCCGCGGTGATCGAGGACGCTGATACGCTGCTGGTCACCTTCTCCGGCCCGCTGCCGGCGAATGGGCTTCTGCATTACGGCTTCGGCTATGGCCGGCTGGCGGGCGCGGATGGCAGCGGGCGCGGCAATGCGGTCTATGACGACCAGGGCCTGCCCATCTGGGTGCCGGCCGCGGGCCTCTCACCCGGTGGTGGTTCCGGCGGCACCGGCACGCCGCCTGCCCCGCCCACCCCCGTCATCGGCATCCTCGTCGAAGGCGGGCCCGGCATCGACAATCTTCGCGGTGGCGCGGGCAACGACACGCTGGACGGCGGCGCCGGCGCCGACGACCTCCAGGGCTTCGAGGGTGACGATCGGCTGGCGGGCGGCCGGGGCGATGACGGGCTGACGCTCGGCGCCGGCGCCGACACCGTCGTCTTCGCCCGCGGCGACGGCCCCGACTGGGTGGTGGACTTCACCCCCGGCACCGACCGCATCGAGATCACGGGCTATGCGGCATCCGAGGCCACGATCCGCACCGCCACCTATTGGGGCATGGTTGGCACGGACATCGTGATGGCTGGCGGGGATTCGATCTTCCTGCAGGGCGTCACGAATTTCAGCGCCGCCGACGTCACCTGGTCCGGCGGCGGGCAGACGCTGGTGCCGATGGGCCCGGTCGCGGGGCTGCTGGTGAATGGTGGCTCGGGCGTGGACAACCTTCGCGGTGCCGGCGGCGCCGATACGCTGAACGGGCTGGATGGCAGCGACGACCTCCAGGGTTTCGATGGCGATGATCGCCTGGCGGGCGGCCGCGGGGATGATGGCCTGACGCTGGGCGCCGGCGCCGACACCGTCGTCTTCGCCCGCGGCGACGGCCCCGATTGGGTGGTGGACTTCACCCCCGGCACGGACCGCATCGAGGTCACGGGCTATGCGGCATCGGAAGCCACGATCCGCACCGCCACCTATTGGGGGATGGTCGGCACCGACATCCTGATGGCCGGGGGCGATTCGATCTTCCTGCAGGGCGTCACGAATTTCAGCGCCGCCGACGTCACCTGGTCCGGCGGCGGCACCGTCGCGCCGCCGCCGCCATCGGCCGGCCTCCTCGTGGCTGGCGGCACGGGCGCCGACAACCTCCGCGGCGGTTCCGGCAACGATACCCTGACCGGCGGGGACGGCTCCGACGATCTCCAGGGCTTCGACGGCGATGACCGCCTGGTGGGCGGTCGCGACCATGACGGCATGACGCTGGGTGCCGGGCAGGACACGGTGGCCTGGGCGCGGGGCGATGGATGGGACTGGGTGGTGGACTTCACCCCCGGCACAGACCGGATCGAGATCAGCGGCCTCGCCGCCAACCAGGTGACGCGCGTCGCGACCTCCTACTGGAACATGCCCGGGCTGGAATTGCGGGCGCCGGGTGGGGAGGGGATGTTTCTCCAAGGTGTCACCGCTCTCGGCGCCGATGACCTGATTTTCGTCTGACCGCTTACGCCCGGCCCGGGGTTTGCTTAACTCGGGGGCATGATCGGGACCTTCATCGCCTTCACCCTCAATGGCCGGCCGGTGACCCTGCCGGCCGGGACCTCCCCCACCACCTCCGTGCTGGACTGGCTGCGTGCCAGCGGCCTGACCGGGACGAAGGAGGGCTGCGCGGAGGGCGATTGCGGCGCCTGCACCGTGGTGCTGGAGGAGGCGGGCGGCGCCCGCACGCCGATCAACGGCTGCCTCGCCATGCTTGGCCAGATGCAGGGCCGCGCCATCCGCACGGTGGAAGGGCTGCGCGGCCCGGACGGCGCGCCCCACCCGATCCAGCGCGCCATGGCCGAGAGCGACGGCACGCAATGCGGCTTCTGCACCCCGGGGATCGTCATGACCGCCTGGGCGCATGCGCGGGAGGGCGGCGAGGTGCATGAGGCCCTCGCCGGCAATCTCTGCCGCTGCACGGGCTACCGCCCGATCCTGGAGGTCTTCGAGACCCTGGCCGATGACGGCGCCCCGGCGCCCGCCCTGCCGGACCCCGCCCCCGCGCGGTTCGAGGCGCCGGGCCAGGTCTTCCACCTTCCCGCCACGCTGCCCGAGTTGCTGGCGCTCCGCGCCGCCCATCCGGAGGCCTGGCTGCTGGCCGGCGGCACCGACCTCGGGCTCCGCGTCTCCGACCACCGGGAGAAGCCCCCCGCCATCATCTGCCTGCTGAACGTGCCGGAACTGCACCGGCTTGAAGCGACGTCTGGTGCCATCGAGGCCGGTGCCGCCGTCCCCTATGCCCGCCTGCTGGCGCTGTTCCGGCGGGAGGCCGGCTTCGGCCCCTATGCCGCCCTGCTGGCGCGGCTGGGGTCGAGGCAGATCCGGGGCCTCGGCACGCTCGGCGGCAATCTCGGCACGGCGTCCCCCATCGGCGATGCGCTGCCGCCGCTGCTGGCGCTGGGCGCCACCGTCACCCTCGCCTCGCAGGCCGGCACGCGGACCCTGCCCGTGGCCGATTTCCTGCTGGGCTATCGCAAGAACGCGCTGGCCCCCGGCGAAGTCATCCTCTCCGTCACCCTGCCGCGCCCGGTGCCCGATGCGCTCTTCGCCTGCGAGAAGATCAGTAAGCGCCACGACCAGGATATCGCGACGGTCGGCGCCGCGCTGCTGGTCCGGATCGAGGGCGGCATGGTGGCGGAGGCGCGCCTCGCCTTCGGCGGCGTCGGCCCCACCGTCGCCCGCGCCGCCCGTGCCGAGGCCGCGCTGATCGGCCGCGCCTTCGACGAGGGTGCCGTCAACGACGCGGCGGAGGCGCTGATGCAGGACATCGCGCCGCTGTCGGATTGGCGCGGCACCGCGGCGTATCGCCGCCTGGTCGCGCAGGGGCTCCTGCGCCGCCTGCACCTCCGCGCCACGCAACCGGACATGCCCGCCGACATCATGGAGGTGGTGTGATGGACGGCTCGCTTCCCCGCCGCGGCGCCGGCGCCGCGCTGCGCCACGACAGCGCGCTGAAGCACACCACCGGCGAGGCCCGCTTCGCCGATGACGCTTCGGAAGCCCCCGGCACGCTGCATGCCGCGCTGGTGCTCTCCACCATCCCCCACGGCACCGTCACCGCCCTGCACCTGGACGAAGCCCGCGCGATGGAGGGCGTCGTCGCCATCCTCGGCCCGCGCGACATCCCGGGGAAGAACGACATCGCCGCGGCCGGATCGGGCGAGCCGCTCTTCGCCGATCCGCTGGTGGAGTTTGCCGGCCAGCCCCTGGCCATGGTGCTGGCCACCACGCGCGACCAGGCGCTCCGCGCCGCCGCCGCCGTGCGGGCGGAGATCGCGCCGCTCGACCCCGTGCTGTCCATCGAGGCCGGGCTGGAACGACAGCAATACGTCGTCGCGCCGCAGACCATGCGCCGAGGCGATGTTGCCGCCGCGCTGGCCGCCGCGCCGCGCCGGATGGAGGCGGAGTTCCGCGCCGGCGGGCAGGAGCATTTCTACCTCGAGGGCCAGATCGCGGTCGCGACGCCCGGCGAGGATGGCGACATCGCGGTGGTCTCCTCCACCCAGCACCCGTCGGAGGGCCAGCATGTCGTCGCCCGCGTGCTGGGCTGCGACTACAACCGCGTCACCGTCACCTGCCGGCGCATGGGCGGCGGCTTCGGCGGCAAGGAGAGCAATGCGAGCTGGGTCGCGGCCGCCGCGGCACTCGGCGCGCGCGCCACCGGCCGGCCCGTGAAGCTCCGCCTGGCGCGGCGCGCGGACATGATCGCGACGGGCAAGCGCCATCCCTTCCTCTATCGCTGGACCGCGGGCTTCGACGGGTCGGGTCGCATCACCGCGCTGCGCGCGCTGCTGGCCGCCGATGGGGGCTGGAGCCTCGACATGTCGGGCGGCGTGGTGTTCCGCGCCATCACCCATGCCGTGAATTGCTGCGACGTTCCTGATGTGGAGATCACGGGCTGCGCGGTGAAGACCAACACCGTCTCCCACACCGCCTTCCGCGGCTTCGGCGGCCCGCAGGGCGCGCTGCTGATGGAGGATGTGGTGCACCGCGTGGCGGCCGCCTGCGGCCTGCCGCCCGACGTGGTCCGCGCGCGCAACTTCCTCGGCAGCGGCGGCAACAGCGACGAACTGCCCTATGGCCAGAAGGTGGAGGGCGACCTGATTGCCCGCGTCTGGGCGGAGGCGAAGCGCGACAGCGAATGGGATCGCCGGCGCGGCGAGATCGCCGCCTTCAACGCCCGCCACCCGACGCTCCGCCGCGGCCTCGGCAGCATGGTGCTGAGCTTCGGCATCTCCTTCGGCATCATGCACCTCAACCAGGCCGGCGCGCTGGTGCATGTCTATACCGACGGCTCCATCCGCCTGAACCATGGCGGGACGGAGATGGGGCAGGGGCTCTTCATCAAGATCGCCCAGGTCGTCAGCGACGTCTTCGGCACGGATCTGGAGCGCGTTGCCATCACTGCGACCTCCACGGCGGAGGTGCCGAACACCGCGCCGACCGCCGCCAGCACCGGCAGCGACCTGAATGGCTGGGCCGCGCACAATGCCGCCATGACCATCCGCGACCGCATGGCCGATGTCGCCGCCACGCGCTGGGGCATCGCGCCCGCCGATGTGGTCTTCGCGGACAACCGCGTCTGGGCGGAACGCGCGGGGTCCAACCGCTTCCTCGAATTCGGCGAACTCGCGAAACTCTGCTTCCTGGAACGGGTCTCGCTGTCCTCGACCGGCTACTACCGCACGCCCGACATCCACTGGGATCCGAAGGCGATGCGGGGCAACCCGTTCTTCTACTTCTCCTACGGCGCCGCCGTGTCGGAGGTGGTGGTGGACACGCTGACGGGCGAGCATCGCTGCCTGCGGACCGACATCGTCCAGGATTGCGGCCGCAGCCTGAACCCCGCCGTCGATCGCGGCCAGATCGAGGGCGCCTTCGTCCAGGGCATGGGATGGCTGACCTGCGAGGAGCTGTGGTGGGACCAGGGCGGGCGGCTGCGCACCGTGGGCCCCTCCACCTACAAGATCCCGGGCTCCCGCGACGTGCCCCCCGCCTTCTCCGTCCGCCTGCTGGAAGGCGCGCCGGCGCGGAGCGAGACCATCTTCCGCTCCAAGGCGGTGGGGGAGCCACCGCTGCTGCTGGCCATCAGCGTCGCCAACGCCATCAAGGACGCGATCGGGGTGGAGGGCCTCGATTTGCCCGCGACGCCGGAGCGTGTGTTGATGGCGATCCGCGCGAAGGGGTAGCGCGCACCACCACGGAGAGGCTTATGCTCCCCGGCCGAGCGCGGGGAGCAAGCCATGGCCGACAACACGGCAACCGCCATCCGTCCCTTCTTCGACGGGGCTACGAACACCGTCACCTACCTGGTCTGGGACCCTGCCACCAGGCGTGGCGCCGTGGTGGACCCGGTCCTCGACTGGGACAACCGGAGCGGGGAGGCCGATACCGCCTCCGCCGCCGCCGTGCTGGCGGCCGCCGAGGCCGAGGGCATCACCATCGACTGGGTGCTGGAGACGCATGTCCATGCGGACCACCTGACCGCCGCCCCCTGGATCAAGGCCCGCACCGGCGCGCGGATCGGCATCGGGGAGGGGGTGAAGCAGGTGCAGACCATCTTCCGCCCCGTCTTCGCGCTGCAGGATGTGCTGCCGGAGGGCGGCGATTTCGACCACCTCTTCGCCGATGGCGAAACCTTCGCGCTGGGGACGTTGCAGGTGGAGGTGCTGCATGTGCCGGGCCACACGCCGGCCTGCGTCGCCTACAAGATCGGCGCGGCGCCGGAGGCCCGGTCCAACCAGCCCGCCGATGTCTTCGTGGGCGACACGCTCTTCATGCATGATGCCGGCACGGCGCGCGCCGACTTCCCGGGCGGCGATGCGCGCACGCTCTACCGATCGATCAAGCGGATCCTGTCCCTGCCGCCCGAAACCCGCTTGTGGATCTGCCACGACTACAAGGCGCCTGGCCGCGACGCCTTCGCCTGGCAGTCCAGCGTCGCCGCGCAGCGCGCGCAGAACCCGCATGTGAAGGACGGCATGACGGAGGAGGATTTCATCGCCTTCCGCACCGCCCGCGACGCGACCCTCGCCGCGCCCACGCTGCTTCTCCCCTCCATCCAGGTGAACATCCGTGCGGGCCGCTTCCCGGCGGCGGAGGCGAATGGCGTGCGGTACCTGAAAATCCCCGTGACGCCGAAGCGGGGCGCGAGCCTGGGGTAGGGCGGCTTGCCCGGCCCGCCTCGCCCCCGCATCCTCTCCGTCACACCCAGGGAGGACACCCCAGAATGCGTCTCGGCATGGTCGGCCTCGGCCGCATGGGCGCCAACCTCGTTCGCCGCCTCGCCCGCGCGGGCATTTCGTCCGTCGTCTGGGACCGGGACCCCGCCGCCGTCGCGACCCTGGCGGCGGAGGGCGCGGAGCCTGCCACCGACCTCGCCGACCTCGTCCGCCGCCTCGACGCGCCCCGCGCCGTCTGGGTCATGCTGCCCGCCGGCGCCGCGACCGAGGACGCGATCGCCCAGCTTTCCACGCTGCTCTCCCCCGGCGACGTCGCCATCGATGGCGGCAACGGCATGTGGAAGGACGCCATCCGCCGCGCGGCGCTGCTGCGCGACCACGGCATCGACATGCTGGATATCGGCACCTCCGGCGGCGTCTGGGGCCTGGCACGCGGCTACTGCCTGATGATCGGCGGGCCGGAGGCGCCCGTCCGTCGCCTAGACCCCATCTTCGCCGCCCTCGCCCCCGGCGAGGCCGCCGCATCCCCAACCCCTGGCCGCGCCCCGGATGCCGATCCGCGCCCGCCCAACGGCTATGTCCATTGCGGCCCGAACGGTGCCGGGCACTTCACCAAGATGGTCCACAACGCCATCGAATACGGGATGATGCAGGCCATGGCAGAGGGCCTGGAACTGCTGGAACAGGCCGGCAGCGAGACCCTGCCGCCCGAACACCGCCTGGCGCTCGACGTGCCGGAGATCACGGAGGCCTGGCGCCGCGGCTCCGTTGTCGCCTCCTGGCTGCTGGACCTGACGGCGCAGGCGCTGGCCGCGGATGGGGAGCTTTCGACCTATTCCGGCCGCGTCGGCGACAGTGGGGAGGGCCGCTGGGCCGTGCAGGCCGCGATCGAATCCGCCGTGCCCGCGCCCGTCCTCTCCGCCGCGCTCTATGCCCGCTTCCGCTCGCGCCAGTCCGGTCCCTTCGCCGACCGCGCGCTCTCCGCCATGCGCAACGCCTTCGGCGGCCACCTGGAGCCGAAATGACGCCGCTCGTCGTCGTCATGGGCGTCTCCGGTGCGGGCAAGTCCACCATCGGCCAGGCCATCGCCACCGCGCTGGGGCTGCCCTTCGCCGATGCCGATGATTTCCACCCCGCCGCCAACATCACCAAGATGAGCCGGGGCGAGGCGCTGAACGACGACGACCGCTGGCCCTGGCTCGCCGCCATCGGCGCGCATCTGGCAGCGCATCGCGGCCGCGGCTGCGTCGTCACCTGCTCCGCGCTGAAGCGCGCCTATCGCGATGCGCTGCGCCAGGCGGCGCCCGACCTCCGCCTCGTCTTCCTGACCGGCGATCCCGCCCTCGTCGCCGCCCGCCAGGCCGCGCGCCAGAACCACTTCATGCCCGCGAGCCTCGTCGCCAGCCAGTTCGCGACGCTGGAGCCGCCGGCGCCCGAGGAAGCCGCCATCACCCTCGATGTCGGCCCCGCCCCCGCCACGCTCGCCACCGCCGCCATCAACGCCCTGCAAGAGGCTGCCCCGCCATGAACGGCATCTACCCCATCCTCTACGCCTATTTCGGCGCCGATGGCCGGCTGGACGAGGCCGCGATGCGCAAGCAAATCCGCTGCTGCCTGGCCGGCGGCGCGCATGGCATCGCGGTGCTGGGCCTCGCGACCGAGGTCAACAAGCTCTCCCCCGCCGAGAAGCGCGACGTGGTGCGCTGGTCGGCGGAGGAGATCGCCGGCCGCGTGCCCCTCGCCGTCACGGTCGCCGAAGCCACGGCGCGGGAGGCCGCGGATTTCGTGGTGGAGGCCGCCGGCCTCGGCGCCGCCTGGTGCATCCTCCAGCCCCCACCCGTGCGCGGCCTGCCGGAAGCCGAATACATCGCCTGGTACGGGGAGGTCGCGGACCTCGTCGCCCGCCGCAGCGCCATCCCGATCGGCATCCAGAACGCCGCCGCCTATATCGGCGTGGGCCTCTCCGCCGCTGGCGTCGCGACTCTCGCCCGCAACCACGGCAACGTTACGCTCATCAAGGCGGAGGACAGCGCCGTCGATGTCCAGCGACTGATCGAGGTGACGAAGGGCGGCATCACCGTCTTCAACGGCCGCGCCGGGATGGAGCTGGTGGATTGCCTCCGCGCGGGCTGCGCGGGGCTGATCCCGGCCCCCGAATGCGCCGACATCCAGGCGGCCATCTACAACCATTTCGTCGCGGGCGACGAGGCAGCGGCGGAGCGCGAGTACCGGCGCATCCTGCCGCTGATCGCCTTCGCCATGCAGGGCGTCGCCATGTTCCTCTGCTACGGCAAGCGCGTGACGGCTTGGCGCATGGGGCTGGGCGAGGTGATCGAGCGCACGCCTTCCCTCGCCCCCACCCCCTTCGGCCTGGCCTGCGCGCGGCGCTTTGCCGATGCACTCGGCCCCTATCCCGGCGCGTGATCCCGTGGTCTGATCGCCCCGGAGGAAGCAAGCCGCCAGGGCGTCCGCCGCGGGATTGATCCCCGGGGCCGGAGGAGTTCGCCATGCGTATCGCGCTGCTGACCGACATCCACGCCAACCGGGAAGCCTTCGAGGCCTGCCTCGACGACGTCGCCCGCAAGGGCGCGGACCGGATCGTCATCCTGGGCGACCTTGTGGGCTACGGCGCCGATCCTGGCTGGGTGATCGCCAAGGCGCGGGAACTGGCCGGGCAGGGCGCCATCCTCATCCGCGGCAACCATGACGAGGCTGCCGCCCATCCCCGCGGCGGTATGAATGACGACGCGACCGCCGCCATCGCCTGGACGCGCGACGCTCTTGCGCCCGAGGATCGCGCCTTCCTCGGCGCCCTGCCGATGGAGGCGGAGGAGGAGGATCGCCTCTATGTCCATGCCGATGCCTCCGCCCCCGATCGCTGGGTGTATGTGCGGGATGCCGAGGATGCGCGGCGCAGCCTGGAGGGCTGCACGGCGCGCCTGGTCTTCTGCGGCCATGTGCATGCGCCCGCCATCTACGGCCTGACCGCGACCGCGAAGCTGGTGCCCTTCAAGCCCGTCACTGGCGTCGCCGTGCCGCTGCTGCGGCCGCGCCGCTGGCAGGTGGTCTGCGGCGCCGTCGGCCAGCCGCGGGATGGCGACCCCGCCGCAGCCTGGCATCTCTTCGACGTCGCCACCAGCGAGGTCACGCTGCACCGCGTGCCCTATGACGTGCTGGCCGCCAGCGAGAAGGTCCGCCAGGCCGGCCTGCCCGAAAGCCTCGCGACCCGCCTGCTGCGGGGCCGCTGAGGTGGTCCGGCTGCAGGAGGGCGAGGTCCTCGATGGCTTCGCCATCGGGCGGCTGCTGCATGTCGGCGGCATGGCGGCGCTCTGGCAGGTGACGCATCCCGACCATGGCGAGGCCCTGCTGATGAAGGTGCCCCGCCTGGCGGAGGGCGAGGACCCCGCGGCGATCGTCAGCTTCGAGATGGAGCAGATGATCCTGCCGCGCCTGACGGGCCCGCATGTGCCGCGCTTCGTGGCCAGCGGCGGCTTCGACCGGCAGCCCTATCTGGTGATGGAACGCATCCCCGGCCGCAGCCTGCTGCCGCTGATCGACGCCTTGCCGCTGCCCATCGATGACGTCGCCAGTATCGGCGCGAAGGTGGCGGAGGCGCTGGACGCGCTGCACCGGCAGCATGTCGTGCACCTCGACGTGAAACCCTCCAACATCCTGATGCGCGAGACGGGGGAGGCGGTGCTGGTCGATTTCGGCCTCTCCCGCCACGCGCAACTGCCGGACCTGATGGAGGAGGAGTTCCGCCTGCCCTATGGCACCGCGCCCTACATGGCGCCGGAACAGGTGATGGGCGTGCGGTCCGACCCGCGCAGCGACCTGTTTGCGCTGGGGGCCATGCTGTATTTCCTGGTCACAGGCACGCGGCCCTTCGGCGATCCGCAGCGGCTGAAGGGGTTGCAGCGGCGCCTGTGGTGGGACCCGCCGCCGCCCCGCGCGCGCCGCGCCGAATGCCCGGACTGGCTGCAGGAAATCATCCTGCGCTGCCTGGAGGTGCGCCCGGAGCGACGACACCCGACGGCCGCGCAACTCGCCTTCGACCTGCGGCATCCCGACCAGGTGGCGCTGACCGCGCGCGCCGCGAAGCAGCGCCGGGATGGCTGGGCCACCACGCTGCGCCGCCGCTTCCACCCCGACCACCGCGTGCGCTTCGACCGCGTGGCGGAGGCGACGGTGGAGGATGCGCCGATCCTGGCCGTCGCGGTCGATGTGACGGAGCAGGACGACGCGCTGGCCACGACGCTGCGGGCGACGGTGGGGCGGTTGCTGGCGACCATGCCGGGCGCGCGCCTCGCCTGCCTCAACGTGCTGCGGCAGAACCGCATCGCGCTGGACACGACGCTGGATGATTTCGGCCGCAACAAGCATGTGCAGCGTCTGGTGGAGTTGAAGCACTGGGCCGCGCCGCTCGGCCTGCCGGAAGGGAGGATCACCTTCCACGTGCTGGAGGCCGTGAACCCCGCCAATGCCCTGCTGGACTATGTCCGCATGAACGGCGTGGACCACCTGGTGATGGGCGCGCGCGCGGCATCGCTGAAGCGTAAGGTGATGGGCAGCGTCAGCGCCGAACTCGCGGCGGAAGCGCCCTGCAGCGTGACGGTGGTGCGGGCGCGGGGCTAGCCCCGCGCGCCGTACCGCCGCACCAGCGCCACCCAGGCCGCGAAGCCCTCCGGCATCGCGCTTTCCCGCCAATTCTCGTCCGGCGCGTGGAAATCCTCATCCGCCGTGGCGAAGGAGAACATGACGGTGTGGATGCCGAGCACCCGGCTGACGATATCCGTCAGCGGCAGGGTCGCGCCCATTCGCACGCGGAGCGGCTTGCGCCCCGTCGTCGCCTCCAGCGCCGCTTCCGCCGCCAGCAGCAGCGGATGGTCACCCGCCACGGCGGTGGCGATCGATCCGTCCCGCGCCGCCTTCACCGTCAGCGTGGCGCCGGGCGTGCAGTGGCGGCGCAGATGCGCCTCCACCGCCGCCGCGACACGCTTCGGCTGCTGCCCCGGCACGATGCGCATGGAGAGTTTCGCGTGTGCCTCGGCCGGGATCACCGTCTTGCCGCCCGCGCCCGTGTAGCCACCCCATAGGCCGTTCACGTCGAGTGTCGGCTTCAGCCAGAGCCTCTCAAGAAAACCAGCGACATCCCGCCCGCTCGGCGCGATGCCGATCGAGGCGTCGTGCGCCGCCACGTCGTAGGGAATCGTCGTCAGTGCCGCACGGTCGTCATCCGTGACCGGCGCGGCGCCCTCCGCGAATCCCTCGACGAGAATGTTGCCCTCCGCGTCATGCAAGGTCGCGACCAGCCGTGCCATGGCGTGCAGCGCATTCGGCGCCACCCCGCCATAGCGCCCGCTATGCAGGTCCTTGGCGGCGGTGCGGAGCGTGATCTCCATCGCCATGTTGCCGCGTGTCGCGACCGTCATGGTCGGCAGGTCGGCCCGCCAGCGCGCGCCATCGGCCGACAGAACCGCATCGGCGCGCAGCCAATCGCGATTCTCGTCGAGGATTCGGGCCAGCGAGGCCGATCCGCATTCCTCCTCCCCCTCCAGCAGCACCGTCACGTTGAAGGGCAGGCGCCCTTCCTCGGCCAGGAAAGCGCCCAGCGTCTCCATCGCCAGCAGCGACGGGCCCTTGTCGTCGGACACGCCGCGCCCGTAGAGGCGCCCGTTGCGCGATGCCAGCACGAAGGGGGCGGAACTCCAGGCCTCCACCGGATCGGGCGGCTGCACGTCGTAATGGCCATAGACCAGCAGCGTCGGCGCCGAAGCCCCCGCGCCATGCCAGCGCGCCGTCACGGCGGGGTGGCCGCCGGCGGCGAGCTCCCGCGCGCCCTCGAACCCCATCGCCGTCAGCCGCGCGATCCACCAGGCGCGCGCCTGCGCCATGCCGGCGGCATAGGCGGGATCGGTGGAGACCGACTGGCAGGCGACGAGTTCCGCCAGCCGCGCGACGAAGCCTTCCTGCCCGGCCAGCAGCCGGGCCAGCACCGCATCGGTCACGGGATCGCGTCCAGCAGCGCCTGGAAGGTCTCCTGCGACTGCTCCCGCCTTCCTTCCTCGATATCGGCGATCAGGCGCCCGACAGCCGAAAGGGCAGGGGTGGCGATGCCATGCTCCGCCGCCAGCCGCGGCGTGATGTTGAGCTGCGACGCGGCCTCCGTCCTGCGCTTGCGCACCGCCAGGTCCCGCCAGATGCCGCTATGCGTCTTGGCGGATTGCGAGGTGAATTCCCGCAGCCACCGCACCACCGCGATCGCGTCCGCATCGGGCCGGCCCGGCGCGAAGGCCATGGGGTCATAGCCGCCGAAGCCGCGCGGCGTGACGCCGCGCGCCAGCGCCACCGCCACAACCTCCCGCCCCAGCGCCAGCCAGGCCTTCATGCGGGCGGGGTCCGCGAAGTTCTCGGTCATGCTGTCGTGGTTCAAGGCGGTCGCGAAGAGCATCGCGCCATAGCCCATCTTCCCCCAGAGATAGGCCCAGATGTCGTCCGTCAGGATGGCATCCGGCTCGAACAGCTTGCAGAGTTCGAACATGGCCCGCGTGCGGTCGCGGATGCTGCCATCGATCTCCCCCACCACGACGGAGCCGCGGCTGCCGTAGAGGATCTCGCCCGGCCCGTGCCAGTCGGCGGAGAAGTTGACGAAGCAGCCCATGGTGCGCTCCGCGCCCACGGCCTCCGCGATCTCCACCTCGTTCAGCCCGTTCTGGGCGGAGAAGACATAGCCATCGGCCGCCAGATGCGGCGCCAGCATCGGCAGCGCGTCCTTCGTCGCCTGAGCCTTTACGGCGAGCACGATGCGGGAATAGGTGCCCGTGAGTTCCGCCGGCGTCACGGCGGGGATAATCTGGAGAAAGTCCTCGACGGGGCCGAAGATGTGCAGGCCGCGCGTGCGACAGGCCTCGACATGCTCCGCGACGGTATCGACCAGCAGCACCTCGTGCCCCGCCCGCGCCCAATAGGCGCCGAGCGTGCCGCCGATGGCGCCCGCGCCCCAGATGACTATCGGGTCGCCCATGGTCCCTCCAGCGCTTCGCGGGTCTCGGCCACGCCCTCGTCCCAGATGCGCTGCGTCACGTCATCCGGCAGTTGCCACGGGCCGCCGAAGGCGCCGTCGCCCAGTATCTCCCGCACCGTCGCGGGCCCGCTCGCCTTCATCACCGCCAGGTCCGGCCGCGGCTTCACGCCCTCCGGTGCCTTCGCATGGGGCAGCCGCGTCCAGGGAAAATTCTCGAACCAGTTGCCATGGCTGGCGGAGGGATCGGCCGCCATCGCCGTCGCCCAGGTGCGCGGCGCGTTGTACCAGTTGTGGAACTTGATGGAGAGCTCCGGCCGCTCCGTCATCATCTCCTGCGCCATCGCGCCGACCGGCGCATTCCCGCCATGGCCGTTGACCAGCAGGATGCGGCGGAAGCCGACCCGCGCCACGCTCTCGATCAGGTCCCGCGCCACCGCCAGCAGCGTCTCCACGCGCAGGCTCACGCTGCCCGGGAAAGCCGCGAAGTAGGGCGCCAGGCCGAAGGGCATCGCCGGATAGACCGGCACGCCGAGCGGCGCGGCGGCTTCGACCGCCACCCGCTCCGCCAGGATCGCATCGGTGCAGAGCGAGAGCTGCGCATGCTGTTCCGTGCTGCCGAAGGGCAGCACGACGCGATCATCGAGGCGCAGATACGCCTCGATCTCCATCCAGTTGCTGTCGGCGATTCTCATCGCGCGGCCGGCGTCACGTCCCAGGCATAGGTCTCCTCATCCGCCCGGCCGGACGGCATGGAGACGCGGTCCCGCCGCATCGCCCAGGCGGAGCCGACCGAGGCCAGCGGCAGGGAGACGCGGTCGCGGTTGAACAGCGCGCCGATCTGCTGCAGCAGCTCCCGCCGCTTGGCGTCATCAAGCTCGAACTCGGAAGCCTGGATCAGGCGATCCATCTCCGGGTTCGAATAGCCATGCCAGTTGAAGGCGCCGAGGCGCCGCTGCGGGTCGTTGGTATGGGCGTTGGAGGAATAGGTGTAGCTGGCCTCGCCCGTCAGCGTGCCCCAGCCCGCCATGATGTTGGACAGCTCGCCGCGCGCGCGGGCAGGGAAGATCACGGCCGCGGGCTGGCCCGCCGCCTGCACCTCGATCCCGATCCGCGCCAGCATCTGCGCGAGCGCGGTACCGACGCCGCGGTCGCCCGGCAGGCGGTCATTGCTGAAGTTCAGCACCATGCGGAAGCCATTGGGGAAACCCGCTTCCGCCAGCAATTGCCGCGCGCGGGGCAGGTTCGGCGTCGGAATCGGCAGGGCCGGGTTGAAGCCGAAGATGTTGGGCGTGACCATCTGCCCCTGCGGCGTGCCCATGCCCTCCATCGCGATCTCCGCCAAAGCACGGCGATCGATGGCCAGGTCGATCGCCTCCCGCACGCGGGGGTCGCGATAGGGGTTGGCGGCCAGGCGAGAGCCGTCCCGCGCCGTCACCTGCGGCGTGTTCTCGCGGAAGTCGAACTGGAAGTTGAAGACATAGACGGTATCGGCCTTCACGACCGACAGCGTGCGGTCACGCTCCAGCGTCGCGACATCGGCGGCGGGCACGCGGACGATCATGTCCACCTGGCCGGTGCGGAGCTGCGCGACGCGGTTGGCGTCGTTCGGGATCTCGCGCCGCACATGCCGCGCCCAGGCCGGCCGGCCGGACCAGTGGCCGTCGAAGCGATCCACGGTGAACTGCTCCCGCGGCGTCCAGCTGCCGAAGCGGTAGGGGCCGGTGCCGATGGCGGCGCGGCCGCTGTTGAAGGCCTCGTTGCTGTTCTCCGGCGTCAGACCCGCGGTGGCGCGGGCGGAAACGACGAAGAGGCGGATGAAATCGTTCGGCAGGGTCGGGGAGGGACCGCCCGTGATGATGTGCAGCGTGTAGGGATCGACGATCCGCGTATCGACGATGCGGCGCACATAGATGCGCGTCGGATTCGGGCCCGACAGCGTCTGCATCCGCCGGATCGAGGCGACGACATCCTCCGCCGTCATGTCGCTGCCGTCATGGAACTTCACGCCGCGGCGCAACTTGAATTCCCAGGTCGTCGCATCGATCGGCCGCCAGGATTCGGCCAGCCCCGGCTCGATCTGCAGCTGCGGGCCGGAATGCGTCAGCGTGTCGAAGACATGCTTCAGCGCCTCGCTATGCGTGCCTGTCGCGGTGTAGTGCGGATCGATCGATTCCGGCCCCGCGCGGACGCCCATGGTCAGCGTCTGCGCACCGGCCGCGCCGGCGAGCATCGCGCCCATGGTCGCGGAGAGGGCAAGATGGACGAATTTGCGGCTCATTGGCGTGTCTCCGGGGGAAGCTTCCTGCGGGACCATGCTAGGAACGGCTTGCGTCCGCTGTCCATGCCCCGATACTCACGCGAATGCTCGGCTTCATCATCCAGCGGCTGCTCCAGGCCGGACTCGTCATGCTGGCGATGTCCGCGCTGGTCTTCCTTGGCGTATACGCCATCGGCAACCCGATCGACGTCCTGATCTCCCCGGACGCGACGCAGGACATCCGTGCCGCGGCCATCAGATCCTTCGGGCTCGACCTGCCGCTCTGGCAGCAATACCTGGCCTTCCTTGGCCGGCTGCTCTCCGGCGATTTCGGGCGATCCTTCGTCTTCGGCACGCCGGTGATCGACTTGGTGCTGGCGCGGCTGCCGGCGACGCTGGAACTGGCGCTGGCCTCCGTGCTGATCGGCGCCTTCATCGGCATCCCGCTCGGCATCTATGCCGGCTACAAGCCAGAAAGCCCGGCGGCGCGCGGCATCATGGCGGTCTCCGTCCTCGGCTTTTCCGTCCCCACCTTCTGGGTCGGCCTGATCCTGATCCTGTTCTTCGCCGTGCATCTGGATTGGCTGCCCGCCGGCAATCGCGGCCCCACGGCCGAATTCCTCGGCGTGCAATGGTCCTTTTTGACGCGGGAGGGGCTGACCTTCCTCATCCTGCCCGCGCTGAACCTCAGCCTCTTCAAGCTGGCGATGATGATCCGCCTGGCGCGGGCGGGCACGCGGGAGGTGATGCTGACGGATACAGTGAAGTTCGCCCGCGCCGCCGGTCTGTCCGAACTCACCATCCTCCGCCGCCACGTGTTGCGGCTGATCTCCATCCCGCTCGTCACCGTCTTCGGCCTGGAATTCGGCTCCACGCTGGCCTTCGCGGTGGTGACGGAGACGATCTTCTCCTGGCCTGGCGTCGGCAAGCTGATCATCGACAGCATCACCTCGCTCGACCGTCCCGTGATGGTCGCCTACCTCGTGCTGGTCGCCTTCCTCTTCGTGACGATCAACCTCGTCGTCGATCTCTCCTACGCCCTGCTCGATCCGCGGCTCCGCCGCGGGGGGCGCGCGTCGTGAAGGCGTTCTGGCGGGAGTACCGGGAGAATTGGATCGCCGTCATCGCGCTGGCGGTGGTGGTGCTGGTCGTGCTGGCGGCGCTGCTGGCGCCCTGGATCACGCCGCAGGATCCCTATGACCTCGCCTCGCTCGACCTGATGGATGCGCGCAGGCCCCCGGGCTTCGTCGGCTCCAACGGCTATGTCCATTGGCTGGGGACGGATGCGCAGGGGCGGGACCTGCTCTCCGCCATCATCCATGGGCTGCGCATCTCGCTGCAGATGGGCATCGCGGCGGGGCTGGTCGCCATGACCATCGGCGCGACGCTCGGCATCCTCTCCGCCCATGCCGGCGGCTGGGTGGAGGCCGCGATCATGCGCGTGGTGGACCTCCAGCTCTCCTTCCCCGCCATCCTGCTGGCCCTGGTGCTGGTGGCGGTGCTGGGGCAGGGGAAGTCGCAACTCATCATCGCCCTGGTCGCCGCGCAATACGCCTACTTCGCCCGCACCGCCTATGGTGCCGCCACCGCGGAGCGCCAGAAGGACTATGTGGAGGCCGCGCATGCGCCGCCGCTGCCGAGCTGGCGCGTCGTGCTGCGCCACATCCTGCCCAACTGCCTGCCGCCGCTGATCGTCGTCGGCACCGTGCAGGTCGCCAACGCCATCGCGCTGGAGGCGACGCTCTCCTTCCTCGGCCTCGGCCTGCCGCCGACCGAGCCCAGCCTCGGCATGCTCATCGCCAATGGCTTCCAGTACATGATGAGCGGCCGCACCTGGATTTCCGTCTATCCCGGCATCGCGCTGATCCTGCTGATCGTCGCCATCAACATCGTCGGCGACCAGATCCGCGACCAGTTCAATCCGAGACTGCGTCGATGAGCCTTCTCGAGGTCCGCGACCTCCGCACCCATTTCTTCACCCGCGCCGGCGTGGTGAAGGCGGTGGAGGGCGTGTCCTTCTCGCTGGCGAAGGGCGAGATCCTGGGCCTGGTCGGGGAGAGCGGCTCCGGCAAATCGGTCACCGGCTTCTCCCTCATCGGCCTGGTCGATCCGCCCGGGCGCATCGCGGGCGGCTCCATCAGGTTCGAGGGCCGTGAACTCGTCGGCCTTCCGGCGCAGGAGATGCGGGCCCTGCGCGGCAAACGCATCGCCATGGTCTTCCAGGACCCGGCCGCGACGCTGAACCCCGTGCTCTCCATCGGCCAGCAGATGGCGCTGGCCGTGCGCGCCCATGGCCGGGCCAGCGAAGCCGCGGCGCGCGACCTGGCGGCGCGGACGCTGACGCGCGTCGGCATCCCTGACGCCGCCGCGCGGCTCGACGCCTATCCCCACGAATTCTCCGGCGGCATGCGCCAGCGCGTCGCCATCGCGACCGCGCTGCTGCACGGCCCCGACCTCATCATCGCTGATGAGCCGACGACGGCGCTCGATGTCTCCATCCAGGCGCAGATCCTGGCGGAGATGAAGTCGCTGGCGAAGGAGACGGGCACCGCGCTGGTCTGGATCAGTCACGACCTCGCCACCGTCTCCTCCCTCGCGGATCGCGTGCTGGTCATGTATGCCGGCCGCATCGTGGAGGCCGGCGCGGTCGGGGAGACGCTGCGCGCCCCGCGCCACCCCTACACCCGCGGCCTGCTGGACAGCCTGCCCGCCATGGCGCGGCCGGGCGAGAAGCTGAACCAGATCCCCGGCACCACGCCCTCCCTGCTCTCGCTGCCGCCCGGCTGCCCTTTCGCACCGCGCTGCCCGCGCGCCGATGCCACCTGCGCGACCGATCCGCCCGATGTCGTCACCGCGGGCCGCCTGGTGCGCTGCCACCATCCGCTGGAGGCCTCATGATCCTTCAGGCCGAAGGCGTCACCAAGCGCTTCTCCCCTCGCCTCTCGATCGGCGATCGCATCGCGGGCGCGCTCGGCGCCAAGGTGGATCGCCGCGCTGTGCATGCCGTGACGGATGTTTCCCTCAGCGTGACGGCCGGGGAGACGCTGGGCCTCGTCGGCGAGAGCGGCTGCGGCAAATCCACGCTCGGCCGCATGCTGGCCGGCATCATGCCGCCGACCGAGGGCCGCGTGATGGTCGCCGGTGCCGCGCCGATGAAGGGCCGCCACAAGGCCACGACGCGCATCCAGACCGTCTTCCAGGACCCCTTCGCGTCGCTGAACCCGCGCATGCGCATCGGCGACAGCATCGCCGAAGGCCCGGTCACCCACGGCCTCACGACCCGCGCGGAGGCACCGCGCATGGTGGCGGAGTGGCTGGCGCGTGTCGGGCTCGACCCCGCCTTCGCCACGCGCTTCCCGCACCAGTTCTCCGGCGGCCAGCGCCAGCGCGTCGCCATCGCGCGTGCGCTCGCCATGCAGCCGGATGTGCTGGTCTGCGACGAACCCGTCGCCTCGCTCGATGTCTCGATCCAGGCGCAGATCCTGAACCTGTTCCTCGACCTCCGGCGCGACCTCGGCCTGACCTGCCTCTTCATCTCCCACGACCTGTCCGTGGTCCGCCATGTCAGCGACCGCGTCGCCATCATGTATCTCGGCCGCATCGTGGAGGCTGGCAGCGCCGCGAAGGTCTATGCGAGCCCGCGCCATCCCTACACCCAGGGCCTGCTCGACAGCGTGCCGAAGCTGCGGCTGTCCATCGATGACGTGGCGAATTTCAAGCCCATCGCGGGCGAATTGCCCTCGCCGCTGTCACCGCCGAGCGGCTGCGCCTTCCACCCGCGCTGCCCGAAGGCGACGGCGCTGTGCCGCGCGGAGCGTCCGGCGCTGACGGCGCGGGATGACGGCACGCTGGTGGCCTGCCATCGCGCGTGAGCGCGGCGTAACCGTTTCCCCCATGACGGCGAAGCAGCCTGGAATGACCATCAGACCGCTCACCGCCAATGACCTCGCGCCGCTGCGCGCTGTGATCGATGCCACGGGCCTTTTTCCCGGCGCGATGCTGGACGACATGGCGGCGCCGCATCTGCGCGGCGAGGCGCCCGCGGAGTTGTGGCTGACGACCGCGGATACCACGGCCCTCGCCTATGCCGCGGCCGAGCGCATGACGGAGGGCACCTGGAACCTGCTGCTGATCGCGGTCCATCCCGATCGCCAGCGCCAGGGCATCGGCGCCGCGCTCGTCGCCGAGGTGGAGGCGCGGTTGCGCGCGGCGGGCGTGCGCCTTCTCCTGGTCGAGACCTCCGGCCTCGATGAGTTCGAACCGACGCGCGGCTTCTACCGCGCGCTCGGCTTCACAGAGGAAGGCCGCATCCGCGACTACTACAAGGCGGGCGAGGCCAAGGTCATCTTCGCCAAGGCGCTCGCGCGGGGCGCGGCGTAGCCAGCGTCAGGCCCGTGGCGCGCCCCGCATCCAGGGCAGCACGCTGCGTTGCGCCACCATCGCCGCCAGGAAGCCGATCCCCAGCATCACCACCGCGACCGCGACGGGATCGCCGCGCCGCACGCCGTCAAGCGGCACCACCTGGTGCAGCACGGCGAACAGCATCACCGCCGCCAAGGCCACGCCCAGGCACAGCACCGCCAGGTGCCGCGGCCCGTGCCGGTACACCGCCCAGGTCGCGACGCCGAAGGCCAGCCAGGTGAGGTGCCGTTCGTCCACCCCCTCCAGGCGCTCGACAGGGACGAACCGCATCAGGGTCGATTGCCAAGCCAGCAGCAGGAAGCCCATCACGCTCGCCCCTACCCAGCCCCACCAGGCGCGCACCCGCGCCAGGCCCTGCGCCAGCAATCCGAGCGTCCCATGCAGCAGGATGGTCGCGGCGAAGGCGATGCCCCAGCCGAAGGATGGCGTGACGAAGCGCGGAAAGCGGATCGCGGCGCCGACGAGGTGCTGGAGCTCCCAGCAGGCGAGGAGCGTGCCATAGGCGATGCCAAGCGCGAACCAGCGCCCGGTATCCCGTCGCAGCAGCCACCACAGCGCCGCGAGCTTGCAGCCCTCGACCAGCGCGACCTCCAGCAGATCGGCCGTGATGGTCCAGGCTTCCTCGAAGGCCGGCGGCATCACGCTCGGGACGATCTGCTGCGTCACGAACGCGAGCGGGATCAGCAGCAGGAAGGTCGCCAGCATCGCCATCAGCGCCGCCAGCCACACCCGGCCGGAACCCAGGCCACGCGCGATCACAGCGCCACCGCCGCCACGGCCAGGATCAGGCATCCCACGGGATGCAGCGGCAGGATCCAGCGAAAGCTCTGCACCCGCGCGGCGTCATCCCCGATCAGCGCGACCTGCGGCAGGAAGGACGCGACCCCCACCACCGTCAGGACGCCGAGATAGACGGGCAGCCGCCAGATGCCCGGGCTGGAAGGTGCGACGACATAGCCCGCCGCCAGGCACAGCACGGCCAGCGCGTGGAGCCCGCACAGCCAGGCCACCAGCCGCAGCCCGGCGCCGTGTCGCGGATCGCGCGCCTGCCCGCCTCGCCACGCCAGCAACGCGACCGTGGCGATCACAAGCTGGATCGCCGCGAAGGCGAGGCGCCACGCCCAGGGAAAGGGCTCGGGCTCGATCGGCACGGCGCTCCCTCAGAACGCGACCTTGTCGCCGCCCTTGAGGCTCAGGATCTCCCGTGCCTCATCCGGCGTCGCGACCTGCATGCCCAAGCCCTCGATGATCTGCCGCGCGAGCCGCACCTGCTCCGCATTGCTCTCCGCGAGCTTCCCCGGCCCCGCCCAGAGCGAATCCTCGAGGCCCACGCGCACATTGCCCCCCATCGCCGCCGCCATCGCCGCGATGCGCAGTTGCGACGCGCCCGCGCCCAGCACGCTCCAGCGATACTGGTCACCGAACAGCCGGTCCGCGGTGCGCTTCATGTGCAGCACATCCTCGGGATGCGCGCCGATCCCGCCCTGGATGCCGAAGACCGTCTGGATGAAGAGCGGCGCCTTCACCAGCCCCTGGTCCAGGAAGTATTTCAGGTTGTAGAGGTGCGCGGTGTCGTAGCACTCGAACTCGAAGCGCGTGTCGTTCTCCGCGCAGGTGGTCAGGATGTACTCGATATCCGCGAAGCTGTTGCGGAAAACGATGTCCTTGTTGGCGAGGTAGTCGGCCTCCCACTGATGCTTGAAGCTCTTGAAGCGGTTGAGCATCCCGAACAGGCCGAAATTCATCGACCCCATGTTCAGCGACGCCACCTCCGGCCGGAAGGTCGCGGCCGGGGAGACGCGCTGCTGGATCGTCATGGTGGGCGCGCCGCCCGTCGTCAGGTTCAGCACGGCGTCGGTGCGCTGCTTGATGATGCGGAGGAAGGGCGCGAAGGCCTCCGGCGTCTGGTCCGGCCGGCCATCCACGGGATCGCGCGCATGGAGGTGGACGATGGCGGCACCCGCCTCCGCCGCGCCGATCGCGGCATCGGCGATCTCCTGCGCCGTCACGGGCAGGTGCGGCGACATGGAGGGCGTGTGGATCGCGCCCGTCACCGCGCAGGTGATGATGACTTTGCGGCTCATTGCTTCATTCCCTCAAACGCCGGGCGCCGGCTCCGCCGGCTTGGCTTCGCCGCATAGGCGGCGGCGGCCATTCGGCCGCTCGGATTGCGCGAGAGCGCAATCCGCATGCTGTACTGAACGTCGACGGTCACAGCGACTTCTCCTGCTTCCGCTTATGCGCGGCCAGCGCCGCCAGCCGCTTGTCGCGCCGCGCGCTCCGCGCCGCGATCTCCTCGCGCGACGGCGTCTCGCCCCACGCCTCCACCACCTTGGCACAGCCCTCCGCCCCGAAGACGGCGGGGGAGGGCGGCTTCTCGATCATGCGCTGGAACAGCCCCGCATAGCGCGAGCAGTAATCGGCCATGCCGCCCGGCGCGTTCAGCTCGATCGTCGCGAAGGGGCCGAGGAAGGACCAGCGCAGGCCGAGCCCCTCCGCCACCGTCACGTCGAGGTCGCGCGGCGTCACATAGCCCTCCTGCACCAGCCGGAAGGCCTCCGCCAGCAGCGCGCCCTGGAGGCGGTTGAGGATGAAGCCCTCGATCTCCTTCAGCACCGTGATCGGCGCCTGGTCCACGCTGTCATGGATGGCGCGCGCCGCGGCGATCGTCTCGGCGGAGGTCCAGGGCGCGCCGGACAACTCCACCACGGGCACCAGATGCGGCGGGTTCACGGGGTGGGCGACCAGGCAGCGCGCCCGGCCCGCCAGCTTCTCCGTGAAGGCGGAGCAGGGGATGCCGCTGGTGGAGGAGGCGAGGATGCAGTCGGGCGCCGCCAGCCGGTCCAGCTCCGCGAAGATCGCGATCTTCTCGCCCACGCGTTCCGGCCCGTTCTCCTGCACGTATTCGGCGCCTTCCAGCGCCTCGGCCAGCGCCGGCACCACGCGGATGCGCGCGGCGGCGCCGGCGGGATCCTCGCACAGGCCCTGGCGGTGCTGCTCCGCCAGCCCCTCGGCGCAGAGCGCCGGCGCGGCCTCCAGCGCCGCGGCCACGGGGTCGTGGAGCGCGACCTCCCACCCGGCGCGGGCAAAGACCATCGCCCAGGCGCGGCCGATCAGCCCCGCCCCCACCACCGCCATCCTGCGCGCCATGCGGCCGCCCCCCCGAATGCTTGGGGGTCACGATACCCCGCGCGGGCCGGGCCGCAACCTTACTCCCGCGCCGGCACCGCCATCAGCAGCAGGGCCTCCGCCAGGAAGGCGAGGGAGGCCGTCGCCGCGGCGCCCTGCAGCACCAGCACGGCGTTCTGGTTCTGCAGCCCGATGACGATGGGCGTGCCGAGCGTCGCCGCCCCGGCCAGCGCCCCCACCGCCGCCGTCGCCACCGCCAGCACCAGCGCCACCCGCAACCCGTCAAGCACCAGCGGCCAGGCCAGCGCCAACTCCACCTCCCGCAGGACCTGCCCGGGGGAGAGCCCCACCGCCTCCGCCGCCAGCCTTGTCTCCGGCGGCACGGCCTCCAGCGCGCCGACCGTGGCCCGCAACACGGGCATGATGCCGTAGAGCATCAGCGCGAGCACCGTCGGCGCCCAGCCGAAGCCGAAGGCGGGCACGGCCAGCGCCACGACGACGACGGGCGGCACCGCCTGCGCCACCGCCGCCGCCGCATCCGCCGCGCCGCGCAGCCCGCGCCCACCCGGCCGCGTCACCACCACGCCGAGCGCCAGGCCGATCAGCGCCGCCGGCAGCACGCCGGCGAGCGACAGCGCCGCATGGTCCAGCGCCAAGGCCCATAGCCGTGCCACCGGGTAGGGCCCCTGCGTACCGCCCATCAGCCAGGATGCGACACCGGGCAGCGCCAGCACGGCCAGCGCCACCGCCAGCAGCAGCGCCGGCAGGCCACGGCGCAGCCGGATCATCGCCGCGCGCCCAATATGCCCTCGGCCCGCACCGACCCCGCCTCGCCCTCCATCGCCACCGCCTCGTCGCCGGACTCCGCGAGGCGGGAGAGCGCATCCGCCAGGCTCGCATCCCTTGCCAGCACCGGCGCGCCCGCCGGCGCCGGGCGGGGGTCCAGCGCCCCGCGGGCCGGCAGCAGGGACAGCCAGCGCAGCCCGGGCTGCCCGCCGCCGAGCAGGTCCCGCACGAAGGGCGCGGCATCCGGCGCCACCAACTCGGCCGGCGCGCCATCGGCCTCGATCCGGCCGTCCCGCAGCACCACGACATGGGTGGCGAGTTCCAGCGCCTCCTCCGGGTCATGCGTCACCAGCAGGATGGTCTTGCCGGTCTCCGCATGGATGCGCCGCATCTCGGCGCGCAATTCCCGCCGCGTGATGGGATCGACGGCGCCGAAGGGCTCGTCCATCAGCAGGATGTCGGGATCGGCGGCCAGCGCGCGCGCGATGCCCACGCGCTGCGCCTGGCCGCCGGACAGCGCCCGCGGCAGCCGCGTGGCCATGCCGGGATCGAGCCGCAGCAGCGCCAGCAATTCCTCCACGCGGCGCGCGATGCGCGCGGCGTCCCAGCCCAGCAGCCGCGGCACGGTGCCGATGTTGTCGGCGACCGTCCGGTGCGGAAACAGGCCCACGGACTGCATGGCATAGCCGATGGACCGCCGCAGCACCGGCGCGGCTTCCTGCCCCACATCGCGCCCGCGCACCCGCACCGCGCCGGCGCTCGGCACGACCAGCCGGTTCACCAGCTTCATCAGCGTCGATTTGCCGGAGCCCGAGGGCCCCACCAGCGCGCAGAATTCGCCCGCATTCACATGCAGCGTCACATCCCGCAGCGCCTCGGTGCCCCCGAAGCGGACGGTCACGCCCTCGATGGCAATGACGGGTTGCGCGATCATGCGGGCCTCCCCAGGCGGGTTTCCGCCGCCCGCGCCAGCGTATCCGCCGCCAGCGCCAGCAGCAGGATGGGTAACGCACCCAGCAGCATCAGGTCCGTGGCAAATTGCGCGAGACCTTCGAAGACGAGCGCGCCAAGACCGCCCGCCCCGACCAGGCCACCTAGCGTCACCAGCCCGATCGCCTGAACCACAGCCACCCGTAGCCCGCCCGCGAAGACGGGCAACGCCAAGGGCAGCCGCACCTCGGCCAGGATGCGGCCCTCCGTCATGCCCATCGCCTCCGCCGCCTGCACCGCCGCCGGATCGGCGGAGGCGAGGCCGCCGGAGACGCTGCGCCACAGAGGCAGCGCCAGGTAGGCGGCGGTCGCCAGCACCGCCGGCAGCCAGCCTACCGCGCCGAGCCCCAGGTCGCGCAGCGCCGGCACCGCGCGCAGCAGGGCGGCCAGCAGCGGGATCAGCAGGGCGAAGAGGGCGATGGCCGGCACCACCTGCACGCCGGCCAGCGCCGCGCCGAGCGCGGCCCCCAGCCGCGGCTGGCGAAATCCCGCCCAGGCCAGCGGCACCGCCACCAGCAAAGCGAGCCCCAGCGCCGCACCCGCCAGCGCCAGATGCGTCAGCACCGCGCCGCGCAGCGCCTCCGCCCGCGCGCGCCCCTCGACCACGAGCGAAAGCTGGTCGAGCCACCCGCCCGCCAGCAGCAGCACCGCGCCGGCCGCCACCGCCACGCCCATCCAGGCGCCGCGCATCGCCACCAGCGCCAACGCGCCCACCATCGCCACCCAGAACCCGGCGCCGAAGCTGGCCCGCGCGGCGGGGGCGAGGTCCGCCAACCGTTCCCCGGCCGCCATCCCTGCCAGCCCCAGCAGCGCCAGCGCCGCCAGCCCGGCGCTCGCGGCGCCCACCCAGCCCGGCAGTCGCCGCCAGGCGCCCAGCGCCAGCAGCGCCACCGGCAGCGCGACCCAGGGCCCGAGCGCCGCGATCGCCGTCACGCCTTCCCCCGGCAGCAGCCGGTTCGGCGCCACGCCCAGGAAGGGCAGGGGCAGCAGCAGCGCCGCGATCGCAACCAGCGCGGGGATCACGTGCCGAGATGCGCCCGCGCCACCGCCTCCGGCGTCCGCCCCTCCACCGCCACCTGGCCGTTCAGGCGCTGCAGCACCTCCTGCGTCAGCCCCGCAAAGACCGGCGCCAGCGCGGTGCGGATCTGGGGGAAGCGTTCCAGCACCGCCTGCCGCACCACGGGGGCGGGCTCATAGACGATCTGCGCCTGCTTGTTGTCCTGCATGACGACGAGGTTCAGCGGCTGGATCGCTCCATCCGTGCCATAGACCATCGCCGCATTGACGCCGGACAGCCCCTGCGCCGCCGCGCGCATCGTCACCGCCGTGTCGCCGCCGGGCAGGATGGTGATTCGGTCGCGCGGGAAGGTTGCGCCATAGGCGCGTTCGAAGGCCGGCAGCGCCACCGGGCTTTCCACGAATTCGGCGGAGGCCGCGAGGCGCAGCTGCCCCGCCTTCGCGAAGAACTGCTCCAGCGTGGTCAGCCCCTCCCGCTGCGCCACATCCCGCCGCACCGCGATGGCCCAGGTGTTGTTGGCCCGCGCGCGGTCCAGCCAGACCAGCCGGTTGGCTTCCAGGTCCAGCCGCGCGACCAGCGCCGCGCCCTGGTCGCCGTCGCGCCAGGCCGGGTCCTCCAGCCGCTCGAAGAAATAGGCGCCGTTGCCCGTGTATTCAGGGTAGAGGTCGATCTCCCCGGCCAGCAGCGCCCCGCGCACGATCCGCGTCGGGCCGAGCGACAGCCGCGGCTCCACGGTCAGCCCCGCGCGGCGCAGCGCCTGCACGATCAGGTTGCCGAGCAGCGCGCCTTCCGTGTCGATCTTGGAGGCGACGGTGATCCGCCCCTCCCGACCCTGGGTCGTCCCCTGGGCCATCCCGACCCGCGGCGCGGCCACCAGCCCCGCCGCCGCCAGCCCCAGCCCGCGCCGTCCCCAGTTCCGCATGACCGCCATCTCCGCTGCTCCCGCTGCCAGGAGCATCGCATGTCGGGCCGTGGCGGTTACTGTCCAGACACAGTCGCGCGGGCGGCGTGCGCTCAGCGTTGGCTGTCGAGGGCCTTCCACAGCCCGATGATCGCGGACCGTGCGGTTTCGGCATCCGCGGAGAGGCGCATCAGCCGCCCGTCGCGTGCCATCAGATGGATCTCGGAGCCGGTGTCGGAGGTGAGCAGCGATGCCGCGATGAATTCGGGGGCTGGAATCTCGCGGGCGGCCCGCGCGCGCGCGTGGCCGTTGTTTTTCGGCGTCATGGGATGGCCCTCTTGCCGTCTCGCCGTGATTTTCGCGGCCTCTGGCCCCAGAGTGGCCTGTCGCGGTTGCGTCTTCGTGAATCGTCGACGCAACCCGACAATGTTCCGCGCCCGGGTTACCGCTTCGGTCGGCCGTGCCGCCGCGCGGCCTCGGGCGCCTGCGGTGCGGGCAGGGCAGGGGGCGGCGCCAGCACGGCGCGCAGCCGCGCCAGCATCGCCTGCGCCCTTTCCCCCATCTCCTCCTCCGGCCCCGCCACGTCGCCGACCGTGGTCAGCGCGCGCATGCGGTCGGCGGGGTCCGGCAGCAGCGCCGGGAGCGTCGCCAGCGCCTCCTCCGGCGCCATCTCCACCACCACCGTCTGCTCCCGGATCAGCGCCTGGCGCGCGGCGGAGGAGAGGGAGGCGAAGGGCTCCTCCCCGGTCAGCAGCGCGTTGGACCGTTCCAGGCGGTTGCGCCGCACGCCGCCGCGGGCCTTGGCCAGCAGGATCATCATGCGCACCACCGCCTCGGCGTATCCGCCTTCCGCGATGCGGGCGAGGGCAGCGCGCACATCGGGCAGGTCGCCCAGCGCCTCCGCGACGGCCTCGGCCGGTTCCACCACCGCGTCATTCGCCACGCCGAAGGCCGCCAGCGTGCCATAGACCGCATGGAAGGCGCTTTCCTGCCAGGCATCGCGCAGGTCGCGCCAGCGGTCGATCGACTGCTCCACCCCATCCGCCCAGGCCCGTTCCAGCGCCAGGAAGGGGTTGTCCGGCGTCAGCGGCGCGCGGTTCTCCTTCACCGCCGCCGCCAGCCCGGCCAGCGGCGCCATGGCGGGGTTCTGGTCGCTGACCATGTAGCGGCGCGCCCGCATCGGGTTCATCTGCCGGCGCATCTCGGCCGTGCGCTCGGTGGCGAATTGCCGCACCACGGGGCTCGCGAAGGTGTCGTAGGCCATCTGGTTCAGGGCAGAGATGCGCGCGACGGCCGGGAAGGCCTCGTTCTCCGCCTCCCCGCTCACGGCTCGGATGTCGGCCACGCTCCGCTCCACCAGCTCCACCTGGTAGCCGGCATTGAGCCCCGTGCCCTCCGCCCCCGTGATCCGCATCTCGTAGAGACCCGGCGCCACGCTCTCGATCAGGTCGAGCGTATTGGCGATCTCCGTGTGTTCCTTGTTGGCGATCTTGCCGGAGACGAAGATGCCGAGATGGCCGATATCGTCATGCACGAGGTAGACGATGGTCTGGCCGAGCGCCTTGATCTCCTGCTCGTCGCGATAGACGTCGGCGATCCAGCGCAGCGCCTGGCCGGGCGGCGTGATGTTGTCGCCCGCGGAGGCGAAGACCACGATCGGCGACTTCACGGCCCGCATGTTGAAGGACGCGCCCTTGCCGGCGCTGATCTCGCCGCGGGCGAATTTGTCGCCGATGAACAGGTTCTCGACGATCCAGCGGATCTCGTCCCGGGTCATCAGGAAGTAGCCGCCCCACCAGCGCTCGAACTCCAGGAAGCGCTCGGCCTCCGTGTCCGCCTTCTCGTAGAGGTTGTAGTACTTCCGGAACCAGGTGTTGCCCGGCGACAGGCTCTCGAAATTCGCCACCAGGTTGGCGCCGTCGAAGGTCCCGTTGCCGAGGTCGGCCATCAGCGCCGCCGGCCAGGACCCGCCCGCGAGCCCGCCGGTGTAGCGCATCGGGTTCCGGCCCTTCTCGCCGGCCCAGTAGGAGAGGGGGGCGCCGTTCAGCACCAGCGGCCCCGTCAGATCGGGCTCCGAGGCGCCGAGCATCATCACCGCCCAGCCGCCCTGGCAGTTACCGATCACCACGGGCTTCTGCGCCTGCGGGTGCCGTTCATGGATGGTGCGGAGGAAGGTCGCCTCCGCGCTGGTGATGTCGAGGATGGTTTGCCCGGGCTCCGGGTCGCGGAAGAAGATCACGAAATAGACGGGGTGGCCGCGGCGCAGCGCGACGCCGACCTGGCTGTCCGACTTGAAGCCGCCGATGCCCGCCCCGTGGCCGGCCCGCGGATCGATGATGACGAAGGGGCGCATGGCCGGGTCGGTCGGCTTGAAGCCCGCGGGCGGCTTGATGCTGACCAGCGCGTAGTTGCAGCGCCGGGGCAGGGTGCGGCCATCCACCACCATGTCCCAGTCGAAGACCAGCACCGGCGGGCAGCCCGCCTTCTCATGCTCCACGAAGGTGTTGCCGGCCTGGCGCATCGTGTCCCAGAACAGGATGGAGCGCTGGGTGGCGTCCACCGCATAGGCCATGGCGTCCTGCGCCAGGGCCATCGGCGACTTGCCCATCAGCGCCGCGGCCGGGGACCGCTCGCCGGGCGCGGCGAAGGTGGGGCGCATCGCGGGCGCCAGGGCCGCCATCTGCCGTGCCGCCACATCCCCCATCTGGCGCGCCTGGTCCATGAAGCGGGCCATGGTGTCCATGCCGCGCGCCATCAGGTCGGGCGCGGGGCGCGTGCCAGGCGGGGTGGTTGCCGTGCTCATCTTGGTCATCCTTGCCGTCTGGCGTCCGGCCATGCCGGGCTCGTGCCGTTCCAACGGGGGCATGCCGCCGCCGGTTCGCCAGCATGGCCGCTTCTGCCGCGACATGTGTTGCGCTGCAATATAATTCCAGGAAACCCGACCCGGCCGGGTCAGGCCGCCGGCCTGAAGCGGTCCTGGTGGAAGGCCGCGATGGGAAGGTTGGTGGCCCCCCGCGCCATCAGCTCCGCCACCGCGGCCCCCGCCGCCGGGCTCAGCTGGAAGCCGTGGCCGGAGAAGCCGAAGGAGTGGAACAGGCCGGGCAGGGCGCGGCTTTCCCCCATGATGGGCACCTCATCGGCGGTCCGCGCCTCGATCCCCGCCCAGCTCCGCACCATCCGGGCGCCCCGCATCACCGGGAACAGCTCGCAGGCGATCCGCGCGGCATGGGCCAGGCTGCCGAAGAGCACGGTCGAGGTCTCCGCCGCCACGTCGTTCCGCCCCTGGTGGCCGCCGCCGATCACGACGGTGCCATTGGCGACCTGCTTGAAGGAGAGGGAGCGGGAGGTCGCGCCGACCGTCGGCTCGCAGAAGCGCGGCAGGCGCTCCGTCACGATCATCATGCTGGCCTTCACGCCGCAAGGGATCTCCTCCCCCACCATGCGCGCCACCCGCGTCGCCCAGGCGCCGGCGCAATTCGCCACGCGCTCGGCCTCGTGGGCGCCCTGGTCGGTCTCGACGATGATCGTGCCGGCGCCCGTGGTCCGAAGGCCGGTCACGGCCACACCCTCGACGATCCTGACCCCCGCCTGTTCCGCCGTGCGGCGGAAGGCCATGACGGTGCGCATGGGGTCGGCCGAGCCGTCATCCCGCACCACCAGCGCGCCGACGACGTGGGGCGCCACGGCCGGCAGCAGGCGCCGTGCCTCCGCGGCGTCCACCACCTCCTCATGATTCCAGCCGAGCGCCCGCACGGCGGCGACGCGGGCCTCGTTCTTCGCCATGTCGGCCGCGCTCTCGGCCACCTTCACCTGGCCGGTCGCGCGGAAGCCGCAATCATCGCCGACGATCTTCTCGATCCCGGCCCACATCTCCGCCGCCACGACGGAGAGCGCGATCTCCCGCAGGTCGCGGCCCAGCCGCCGCACGCCCCCCGCATTCACGCCGGAGGAATGCCGCCCGACATGCCGGCGCTCCAGCACCGTCACCTGCCAGCCGGGCGTGCGTTGCAGATGCAGCGCGGTGGAGAGGCCGTGCAGCCCGCCCCCGATGACGACGGCCTTCCTCACTCCGCCGCCAGCGCCGCAAGTTCGCCGAGCGTCAGCGGCTTGGTCGGGAAGCGCGTGCGGAAGGGATCGACGGTGGCGGGATCGACGCCCCGCGCGGTCGCGATCACCCCATGCACCGCTGGCCCGCAGATGCGCCCCTGGCAAGGCCCCATGCCCGCCCGCGTGAAGGCCTTGGTCTGGTTGGCGCCGAGGCAGCCCAGCGCGACGGCGCCGCGCAGTTTCCCCGCCGTCACCTCCTCGCACCGGCAGACGATGGTGCTGTCTGCGATCGCGGCTTCCGGCAAGGGCGGGAACAGCGCGTCGAGGAAGCGCCGCGGCGCGCGTTGCCGCTTCCATTCCAGCCGGATGCGCCCGGCCTCCGCGTTGCGCTGGTCGGCCGTGAGCTTCCCCAGCGCCCGCGCCGCCTCGATCGCCGCGAGCCGCCCCGCCAACGCCGCCACCCTGGCGCCGCCGATGCCGCCGGAATCACCCGCGACCATCACGCCCTCGACCGTCGTGTTGCCCCAGTCGTCGAGGCGCGGCTTCCAGCAGCGCTGGGCCGCATCCCAGTCATGCGCGCAGCCCGGGATGGCGCGCGTCACCTGCGTGTTGGGCACGACGCCATCATGCAGCAGCAGCAGCTCGGCGGAGCGCGACCAGCCATCGATGACGATGCGCTCCAGCCGCCCATCGCCTTCCGCCACCAGCCTGGTCGCGCGGCGGATCGGGATGCCGGCATTGCGGATGCGCTGCTGCCAGGCGAGCCCCTTCACCAGGTATTCCGGCGCCCGCAGCGCATTCGGCAGGTGCCAGGCCGCCCGCGCCAGGCCGCCGGGCGGGGAGAGGTCGACGATCCCCTCCACCCTGCCGCCCTTCGCCACGACCTGGTTGGCATAGAGCCACAGCAGCGGTCCCTGGCCCGCGATCCACGCCTTTCCTTCCGGCAGCAGCCCCGCCGTCTTCAGCGCGATCTGCGCGGCGCCGACCGTCATCACCCCCGGCAGCGTCCAGCCCGGGATGGGCACCGGCCGCTCCGTCGCGCCGGCGCAGAGGATCAGCCGCCGGGCACGGGCGCTGCGCGCCGCACCACCCTCGGACCAGAAGACCTTGCCCTCGGGCTCCACCGCCCAGAGCGTGGCGTTCGGCCGGTAGTCGGCGCCGCAGGCCCGGAAGGCGGCGGCCAGCTTCGCCCCATCCCGGTCCTGCCCGTCCTTCGCCTCGCGCTGTTCCACCGCGCGATGCACCTGCCCGCCCGGCCGCGCATTCTCGTCCAGCACCAGCACGGAGAAGCCGCGCGCCCGCGCCTCCGTCGCCGCCGCCATGCCGGCCGGGCCGGCGCCGAGGACCAGGATATCCACCTGCGTCACGCCGCGTCCTCCGCCAGGTCGAAATGCCGCGCGCCGCGCTGCATCGCCGCCACCATGCCCGGCCGCACCGGCGCCAGGCAGGCCTGGACGTTCTGCTGACCGTCCAACTCCACCAGGCAATCGAAGCAGGCGCCCATCAGGCAGAGCGGCCCGCGCTCCGCCCCCGTCACCGGCGTCTGCCGGAAGGCGGCGACACCGGCGGCCAGCAGCGCCACCGCCAGGCTCTCCCCGGCGCGGGCCGGAATGTCCCGGCCCTCCCAGCGGATGGTGCAGTCGGTCGGTTCAGTGCGACGAAACATGGGTCATCCCCCGGAAGCGCTCCGGATGCATCTCGTTGGCGAAGTCGGGCAGCCGCCCGGCCAGGATCCCCGCCGCCAGCGGCCCCGCATGCACGGCGGCCAGCGTGACGCCGGAATGGCAGGTGGCGACGAAGCAGCCGGGATGCGTGCCACTTTCCGCATAGGCCGGGAAGCCATCCGGCGTCATCGGCCTCAGCGCCGCCCAGGCGCGGTTCATGCGCGCGGTCCTGATCGCCGGCAGCACCCGGATGGCCCGCGCCGCCATGCGCGCCAGTGCGGCGGTCGTCGTCGCGATCTCGAAGCTGCCATCATCCTCGTTGGTCACGCCGATCTGGATGGTGCCATCCCCGGTCTGGCGCAGCGCGCTGGCGGGCAGGGGCAGGATCGGGTCGAGGCGCTCCGTCACGATGTTCTGGCCGCGCACGGGGCGCACCGGCACATCCAGCCCGACCATGGCCGCGATCGGCGTCGTCGCCACCCCCGCCGCGACCACGACGCGCCGCGCCTCGACCGCACTGCCATCCGCGCGCGCCACGCGCCAGAATCCCGCGACCCCCTCGATCCCCGTCACCCGCGCCCCCGGCCGGTGCTGCCCGCCCGCCCGCAGCAGCCCCGCCTGCATGCCCTGCAGCAGCACCAGCGGATCGGCATGGCCATCGGCGGGATCGAAGCTCGCGCCCAGCACCTCCGGCCCCAGCGGGCATCCCGGCATCAACTCGCGGAGCTCCCGCCGGTCCAGCATGCGCAGCGTCGCGTGGCCGTCATTGTGCCGGCGCCTCACGAAGTTGGTGCGCGCCTCCAGCTCCTGCTCATCCAGGCAGAAGCCGAGCCCGCCCGTCGCGCGATAATGCACGTCCCGCCCCGCCAGGGACGACACGCGCGCCGCCAGCTCCGGCCACAGCCGGATGCTCTGCCGCGTCCAGTCGCCATAGGCGGGCATGCCATCGCCCTTGGACTGGCCCCAGACCAGGCCGAAATTGCCCCGCGCCGCCCGCAGCGCGCCATCGCCCTCATCCAGCACGGCCACACGCGCGCCGAGTGCCGCGCAGCCATAGCCGATGGCCGTGCCGACCATGCCGCCACCGATCACCGCGACGTCGAAGCGTTCCATGGTTGCGAGCGTGGCCCGCATGGCCCCATCCTGCAAGCCATCAAGGGCGGGGAAGAACGCGGTGACATCGAAGGCTTGGCTGGCGCTGGCGGCAACACTGCCGCTGATGGCAACAACGCCCGCAACGGCGCAGACGCTGCGCGTCGGCATGATCGCCGACACCATGGGCACCACGGACCCGCACCGCGCCACGGCGTCCCAGGACAAGGCGCCGATGTCCTGGGCCCATGACGGGCTGCTGCGCTTCCCGCCCGGCAGCGCCGATCCCGCCGCCATCGAACCCGACCTCGCCGAGCGCTTCGAACGCTCCGCCGATGGCCGCACCTTCACCTTCCACCTGCGCCCGGGCGTCCGCTTCCACGATGGCAGCCCTCTGGAGGCGGAGGACGTCGCCTTCTCGCTGCGCCGCGCCGCCGATGCGCGGCGCAGCAGCTTCGCCGGCGACTATGCTGCCATGACGGGCGTCGAGGTCGTGGATGCTCGCACCATCCGCGTCACGCTGCGCGAACCCGTGGCCGGCGCGCACGGCCTCTTCGCCAACTACCATGGCGGGCTCATCGTCTCACGCCGCGCCGATGCCGCGGGCTACCAGCAGGGCACCGGCCCCTTCCGCCTGGCGAGCAATTCAGGCGCCCAGGCCCGCATGGTCGCCTTCGACGACCACTGGCGCGGCCGCCCGGCGCTGCGCGCCATCGACATCCGCTTCATCAACTCCGACGCCACGCGCGAACTCGCCTACACCGCCGGCGAACTCGACATGATCAGCGGCCGCCGCGAACAGCGATGGGTCGAGCGCATGAAGGCGCAGCCCAACACCGTCGTCGAGGTCTTCTCCCCCGGCGAATTCCGCACCCTGCTGATCAACACGCGGTCCGCACCCCTCACGGACCCGCGCGTGCGCCGCGCCCTGCAGCACGCGATCGACGTGCCCGGCATCGCGCGGTTCGTCGGCCTCGATGTCGCGACCCCCTGGGTCAGCCCCGTGCCGCCCGGCTACCTCGGCACCACCCAGGACCTGCCACGCTTCGCCGCCGATCCCGCCCGCGCCCGCGCCCTGCTGGCGGAAGCGGGTCACCGTGACGGCATCACGCTGCGCGCTGTCGTCTCCTCCATCAACTCCCAGCTCCCCATCATGGAAGTCGTGCAGGCGCAACTCCGCCGCGCCAACATCCGGCTGGAGATGGAAGTGGTGGAGCACCCGACCTACCACGCCCGCATCCGGGAGAACCTGTCGCAGCTCACCTTCTACGGCGCCGCGCGCTACCCCGTGGCGGACAGCTACCTGAGCCAGTTCTACCACTCCCGCAGCGCGCCCGGCCTGCCGACCATGTCGCTCAACTTCGCCCATTGCAGCGCCGCCGACGAGGAGATCGACGCCGCCCGCGCCGAACCGGACGAGGCCCGCCAACGCGACCTCTGGGCCACCGCGCAACGCAAGATCCTCGACGCCGGCTGCAGCGTGCCCCTCTTCGACCTCAAGCAGGTCTGGGTGCGGCGCTCCACCGTGAACCTCGGCTACGCCCTGACCGGCGCCCTCAACCTGGGACCGGCGGTGACGTTCCAGACTCGGGTGGAGTGAGGGGCGGGTGGCCTTTCGGGGAAAGGGCTCCGCCCCTTCCCCGAACCCCTTCACCCGCCGATAACCTCGCGGTCCAGGAGGCCGTTGCCTCCTGGCGCGGGAGAGGTCCGGAGAGGGGCGCGCAGCCCCTCTCCGGAGGCAACCGCCCCTCACCCCACCCGCGTCACGGGAACGCCGCGCAGGCCTCCCAGCCGATCTCGCGGGCCTGGGCGTGGGCGCCGTCGATCCATTCCATGACGAAGGGGTGGGCGAGGACGGCGTCGGCGTAGGCCTGGGCGTCGGGGGCCAGCGGCACGGAGTAGGTGCGGAAGCGGGTGGCCATGGGCGACCACATCGCATCCGCGAAGCAGAAGCGTTCGCCGAAGAGGTAGGGGCCGCCGGCGCCCCATTTCGCGCGCGTCTGGCGCCAGGATTCCTGCACGCGCGCGACTTGCGCCGCCACGCCGGGCCGGCCGAGCAGCTTGGCGTTGGAGGGGACGCCGTTGGCGATGGGCCAGCGCTTCACCAGGTTCATCGGCATGGCGGCGCGAAGCTCGACGAAATGCGCGTGCATCTCCCCGGCGGAGGATCGCGCGGCGGTGCGGGCGGGAAGGGCGCTCGGCCAGATGTCGCAGCCCGGCGCCTTCTCCCACAGGTATTCCGCGATCGCCCAGGTATCGGTGATGGCCAGGTCGCCGTCGAAGAGGATCGGGATCAGCCCGGTCGGCGAGATGGCGGCGAGCTTCGCCTTGCTGTCGTCGCGCGAGAGGAAGAGGGTCTCGGCCTCGAACTCCAACCCCGAGAGCTTGCAGGCCAGCCAGCCGCGCATGGTCCAGGTGGAGGACCATTTCCCCCCGATGATGAGCTTCATCATGCGACGCCTCCGTCGTGCAAATGGCAGGCGGTGGTGACGCCGTCCGTGGTGGTGGTGGCGCGCGGCGCGTGCTGCGCGCAGCGCGGGCCCGCCATGGGGCAGCGCGGATGGAAGGCGCAGCCGGGCGGCGGGCGGATGGGGGAGGGCACGTCGCCGGCGGCTTCCGGCGGGCGCAGGTCCTCGGCCGTGACGGCGTTGAGCAGCGCACGGGTGTAGGGATGCAGCGGCGCGTTCCACAGCGTCTCCGCCGGCCCGATTTCCACGATGCGCCCGAGATACATCACCGCGATCCGGTCGCAGAGCCAGCGCACCAGGCGGAGATCGTGGCTGATGAAGAGGTAGGTCAGCGACAGCCGCTGCTGCAACTCGACCAGCAAATTCGCGACCTGCGCCTGGATGGAGACGTCGAGCGCGCTGGTGGGTTCGTCCAGCACGATGAAGGCGGGCTCGATGGCCAGCGCGCGCGCGATGCCGACGCGCTGGCGCTGGCCGCCGGAGAGTTCATGCGGATAGCGCCGCGCCATCTCGGGGCGAAGGCCGACAAGCTCCAGCAACTCCGCGATCCGCACGCGGCGTTCGGCGCGATTGCCGAAGCGGTGGACGGAAAGCGGGCTGTCCAGGATGCGCTCGATGGTGAGCGACCGGTTGAGCGAGGAGGCCGGGTCCTGGAACACCATCTGGGCGCGGCGGCGGAAGGCGTGCAGATCGGAGGCGGGGTTCGCGCCGTCGAAGGCGACGGTCCCGCTGGTCGGCGGTTCCAGCAGCAGCGCGACGCGGCCTAGCGTCGATTTGCCGGAGCCTGACTCGCCGACCAGCCCCAGGATCTCCCCCGGCGCGATGGAGAGCGAGACATCCTGCACCGCCCGCACCATGGGCTGGTTCGGCAGCACGCGCCCGAGCAGCGAGGGCCGCGTGGCATAGTGCTTCGAGACGCCGTCGAGGCGCAGCAGCGGCGCCGTCATGCCGAGGCCCTCCAGCAGGCGGCGCGGCGGCCTGGCGCGATCTCCCGCAACGGCTGGTCCTGCGTGCATTCGGGCGCGGCGCCGGGGCAGCGCGCCTGGAAGGGGCAGCCGGGCGGCAGATGGGCGAGGTCCGGCGGTTCCCCCGGCACGGCCGGCAGCGGGCCATCGGCCTTGGAGCCCTTCGGAACGGCGGCAAGCAGCGCCTGGGTGTAGGGATGGCGCGGCTCCGCCAGCAGCGCCCGCGTCGGCCCTTCCTCCATGATGCGCCCGGCATACATGACCGCGACGCGGTCGCAGAGCCGGCCGATGACGGAGAGGTTGTGGCTGATCATCAGCATCGCCATGCCGAGCTCGCGGCGGAGTTCATCGAGTAGCGCGAGGATCTCGGCCTCCACCGTCACGTCGAGCGCCGTGGTGGGCTCGTCCGCGATCAGCAGCGCGGGCCGGCAGATCAGCGCGAGCGCGATCAGCACGCGCTGGCGCATGCCGCCGGAGAGCTGGTGCGGATAGGCCGCCATGCGGCTTTCCGGCTCCGCGATGCGCAGGCGCTTCAGCAGCGCCAGCGCGGCCTCGCGCGCCGCCTCTTCGCTGCCGCCATGCAGCCGATGGATGCGCGTCAGCTGGTCGCCGATGGTCATCACCGGGTTCAGCGCGGCCGCGGGGTCCTGCACCACCATCGCGATCTGCTTCGCGCGCAGGCCTCGCAGGTCCTCCGCTGCCATGGCACGCAGGTCGCGGCCGCGGAACAGCAGCTCGCCGCCGATGGTGGCACTCTCCGGCTGCTGCAGCCGGATGGAGGCGCGGGCCGTGACCGATTTGCCGGAGCCGGATTCGCCGACCAGGCCCAGCACCTCGCCCTCCGCGACGTGGAAGGAGACGTCGCGGGAGGGGCGGATTTCCCCGCCTTCCGTGCGGAAGCGCGTGACCAGGTGGCGGACCTCGAAGAGCGGCTCAGGCATCGCCGCGCCTCGTCAGTTGCGCGGGGTCCAGCACGTCCCGCAGCAGATCGCCCGCCAGGTTGAAGGCGACGACGGTGAGGAAGATGAGCAGTCCCGGGAAGACCGTCAGCCACCACTGCCCGGACATGACGTAGGTGCGGCTATCCGCCAGCATCCCGCCCCAGCTGGGTTCCGGCGGCTGGATGCCGAGGCCGAGGAAGGAGAGCGACGCCTCCGTCAGGATGGAGGTCGCGACCAGCAGCGTGGCATAGACCGCGACGGGGGAGACGCAGTTGCGCAGGATGTCGCGGAACAGGATACGCGCATCGCCGGCGCCGACCGCGCGTTCCGCCATCACATACTGCTCGTTCCGCTCCACCAGCACCGCGGCGCGGACGATGCGCGCGACCTTCGGCGCGTTGAGCAGCCCGATCACCAGCATGACCTTGGTGATGTGCGGGATGGTGATCGGCCCTATCTCCAGATCCTGCGTGCCGAGCGCCGCGACGACGGCGATGGCCAGCACGATGGGCGGGAAGGCCATGAGAATGTCCATCACCCGCATGATGGCGGCATCCGTCCAGCCCGGCGACCGCAACCCCGCGATGGCGCCGAGCGGCACGCCCACCACCATCGCGATGCCCACCGTGGTCAACCCCACGGTCAGGGAGACGCGCGTCGCGTGCACGCATCTCGAAAAAATGTCCCGCCCGAACTGGTCGGAGCCGAACCAGAAGGTGGCGTTGGGCGGCAGCAGGCGCTGGCGGCTCGGGCGGTTGGGGAAGAAGCTCGCGACCTGCTCCGGGAAGATCGCGACGACGACCAGCACCAGCAGGAAGAGGAAGGCCAGCAGCGCGAGGGGATCGCGCCGCATCACGGCGACCAGGCGCTTCATCGGCGGATGCGCGGGTCGAGGATCGCGTAGAGCGCATCCATGGCGAAGTTGATCATGACGAAGACCGCGACGTTCAGCAGCACCAGCCCCTGCACCAGCGGATAGTCACGCGACAGGATGCTCTCATACAGCAGCCGCCCCATGCCCGGCAGGTTGAAGATCACCTCCGTCAGCACCGCGCCCGCCAGCAGGTAGCCGAAGGAGAATCCGGCCGCCGTCAGCGTCGGGATCAGCGCGTTGCGCAGCGCGTCGTTCCAGATGATCGTCGCTTCCCGCACGCCATGCGCGCGCGCGACGGCGATGTGTTCCCGCCCCAGCACGTCGAGCATCGATGACCGCAGCATGCGCGTGATGGTCGCGGCATAGGCGGTGCCGAGGCAGATGGCCGGCAGGATCACATGCGCCGTCGTCGTGCCGATCCCGGCGGAGGGCGGCTGGTAGCCCCCCGGCGGCAGCCAGCCCAGCGTCACGGCGAAGAGCATGATCATCAGCAGGCCTTGCCAGAAGACCGGCATGGAGATGCCGATCATCGCGAAGACCCGCCAGAAGTGATCCACCGCGCCGCCCTTGTTGGTGGCGGAGAAGACGCCCGCCGGCACCGCGATCAGCAGCGCGATGGCCAACGCCATCAGGGAGACATGCAGCGTGACGGGAAAGCGATCCGCGATCAGCCCGCTGACCCCCGTCGAATACATGAAGGACCGCCCGAGATCGCCCGTCAGCGCCGATCCCACCCAGACCGCGTATTGCTGCCACAGCGGCAGATGCAGCCCGATGGCGCGGCGCATCGCCTCGATCTCGGCGGGCGTCGCGTTGCTGGTCATCATGGCGATGGCGGGGTCGCCCGGCAGCGCGCGGACGATGATGAAGATCAGCACGCTGGCGCCGAAGAGCACCAGCGCGAGCGTGGCCGCGCGGCCGAGAAGGAACCGACCCAAGTCGCGATCAGCCCTTCCTGACCGTCGTCAGATCCATGAAGTGCGAGTAGCGCGGCGCGAAGCCGGAGATGTCGGCGCGCCAGAGATGATAGGCATTCAGCCGACCGATCCAGAGCGCCGGGCAATGATCCACCAGGATCTCCGTCACCTTCCGCAGCGACGGGCGCTTCCGCGCCGGGTCAAGATGGCGGAAACTCTCCATCACCGCCTCGTCATAGGCGGGGTTGCGGTAGCCCATCCACTGCGCCTGGTTGCCGTCCTTGTGGTAGTTGTTCCAGATCAGGTAGTCCTCGATGGAGGACTGCATGGAGGCATGCGGGAAGCACTGCCAGTCGCCGTTCTGCGCGCTGCGGTACATGCTGACGAAGTCGGTCTGGCGCATGTTCATGCGGATGCCGAATTCCGCGAGGTTCGCCTGCATCACCACGGCCGCCTCGCGCGCCTCCACATAGGCGGAGGGCACCGGCACGATCGCCTCGAAGGTGAAGCCGCGCGGCATGCCGGCCTGGCGCAGGTGGAAGCGCACGCGGTCGGGATCGTATTTCAGCTGGTTGGCCAGGTCGGCCTCGTACCAGAATTCCTGCGGCGTCGCGGGCAGGGCGCTCGCGGTCACCAGGCCGGAATAGATCTCGTCGCAGATGTATTCGCGGTCGATGGCGCAGGACACGGCGCGGCGCAGATGGATGTTGTCGAAGGGCGGCTTCGCCACGTTCATCGGCATGTAGAAGATGCCCGCGGAAGGCCGGCTGGCGCCCGCGAAGCCGCGCATCTGCCGCGTCGGCGCGAAGTCCTTGGGCGGGCAGTTGCTGATGATGTCGACGCTGCCGGCGCGAAGATTCGCCAGCTGCGTCGCCGCATCGGGGATGCGCACCAGCCGGATGCCCGCCGTCGCCGGCGCGCCGCCGAAATACTCGGGGAAGGCCTCGAACTCCACGGCGACATCGGCCTGGAAGCTCTTCGGGATGAAGGGGCCGCTGCCCGCGGTGCGGCTGCCGCGATACAGGTTCTCGCCCGTCGCGCCCTCGTTCACCACATCGGTGCCGCGGCGCACGATCGCGGCCTCATAGCCCAGCAGCCGCATCCAGCCGGTCCAGGGATCGCCCAGCGTGAAGCGGACGACGTAGTCGCCGTCCTTCTCGACGTTCTTGATGAAGCGGCGAAGGTTGCCGCGCCGGCGGCCGGTGCTGAGATACTTGTCGAAGGAATAGAGCACATCCTCGGACGTCAGCCGGTCGCCATTGTGGAAGCGCACGTCGCGGCGGAGTTCGAAGGTGTAGCTCAGCCCGTCACTGCTGATCGTCGGCAGCGCCACCGCGAGGTCCGGCACCAGCGTGCCATCCGGGCCGATCTTCACCAGGTTGGAGAAGCCCAGCAGATTCGCCGCCGCCGTCTCCACATTGCCGACATGCCAGGGATGGATGTTCGGCAGGTTGCCGAGCAGCGAGGCGGTCACGGTTCCGCGAGGCTGCGCGCCGGCGCTTCGCGGCAGCGATGCGGAAGCCAGCACGCCCGCCAGTCCTGCCAGCGCACCGCGCCGGCCGATCATCGTGTCCATCGCCCAACCCCCTGCCAGGCCGCGCGCGATGTTCGCATCGCGGTCACGGTCTACGATCACATCGAATGACATATCTCCCTTGCCGTGACGCGATCTCATGCCGCGCTTCGGTGGCAGGGAGGATGGACAGAAGCCGCAATCCATCGCAACCCCGCAATGTTGACGAGACGCGCGGCGCGCTGAACCATCGGCGCCCGAGACAAGGATGAAGCAAGGCAAGATGGACAGCATCGCGACGAAGGTGGACCAGGCGGCGGAAGCCCATGGCGAAGCGGCGGTCGGATTCCTGCGCGACCTGATCCGCCTGCAGGCGCAGGGCGAGGAAGCCGTGCAGGCCCGCATCGCCGCGGCGTGCGAGGAACTCGGCTGCGTCGTGGAGAAGCGCCGCTACAAGCCCGCCTCCGTCGTGCTGAAGGAGGAATTCGCCAGCGATGCCGCCATGGCGGCAGAGGAGCGGGAGGCCGTGCTGGCGCGCTTCCCCGGCAGCGGCGGCGGCCGCAGCGTGATCTTCTTCGCCCATCCCGATGGGGAGCCTTTCCAGCCCCAGCATGGCTGGGTGCATGACCCGCTGGCGGGCGAGATCGACCAGGGCCGCATCCATGGCTGGGGCGTGGCGGATGACCTGGCCGGCGTCGCCACGATGGTGGAGGCGCTGCGCGCCGTGCTCGCCGCCGGCGTGAAGCCGAAGGGCGATGTCATCCTGGCCAGCACGCCGTCCAAGCGCCACGCGCGCGGCGTGCATGCGCTGCTGCATGGCGGCGTCCATGCCGATGCGGCCGTCTATCTCCACCCCGCCGAATCCGGTGTGGGCATGCGGGAAGTGAAGGCGCTCGCTTCCGGCCAGCTCATTTTCCGCATCGTCGTGAAGGGCCGCCTGCCCGACACCAACGAACCCGGCCATGCCGCCTTCGCGCATACCGCGGTCAACCCGATCATGAAGGCGCAGCAGGTGCTGGCGGCGCTGGCCGCGCTCGATGCGAAGCGCGGCGCGCGCGTGCACCACCCCGCCCTCGACGCCGCCATCGGCCGCAGCACCAATCTTCTCGTCGGCGACTTCAAGACGCTTGGCGATGGCCGCGCCGCGCGCGTGCCGCCGGCCGTGCAACTCTCCTGCGCGCTCGCCTTCCCGCCGGGGGAGAAACTCGCCGATGTGCAGGCCGAGGTCGAGGCCGCGCTGGCGGAGGCGAAGGCCGCCGACCCCGACCTCGCCCTCGACGTCACCTTCCTCTCCGGCGTCACCGGCGCGGAAGTCACGCTCGATCATCCTCTCTGGATCGAGACCTCGGCCGCCGTGCAGCGCGGCACGGGCACGGCGCCGCACATCAACCCGCTCCACACCTCCTCCGACATCCGCAATCCCATGGTGCAGTCGGGCATCCCCTGCGTCGGCCTCGGCCCGCTTTGCGGCGACCTGACGCAGAATGGCGGTCGCGACGAATGGGTGGATGTCGCGGATTACCGCCGCGGCGTCGCCGTGGTCGCGGCGCTGATCGCGGGGTGGTGCGGCGCCGCCTGACGGTTTTCCGCTTCCTCCCGGGGCCGTCGCTTGCGCATGCTGGCGGCGGAACCGGGGAGAGACCACCGATGCTGCCGCCCATGCCCATCGCCGAACCCGCCTGGCTGCGCGAGTTCAAGGCCTTCATCATGCGCGGCAGCGTCATCGACCTGGCCGTCGGCATCGTCATCGGCGCCGCCTTCACCACCATCGTCACCAGCCTGGTGGAGGACCTGATCAATCCGCTGATCGGCCTGCTGATCGGCGGCATCGACTTCTCCAACCTCTTCGTCGTCCTCACCGGCGAACGCCGGCCGAGCCTGGAGGCGACGCGCGAAGGCGGCGCCGCGGTGCTCGCCATCGGCCGCTTCATCAACGCCATCATCAAGTTCCTGATCGTGGCGATGGCGATCTTCTGGCTGCTGCGGATCCTGACGAAGCTCCGCATCCGGGAGGAAGCGGTGAAGCCGCCGACGCCCAGCGAGAAGCTGCTGGCGGATATCCTGGAGGAGTTGCGGAAGAAGCCCTGATCAGGGCTTCCATTCCTCGCCGGCCCAATGCTCCGGCACCTCGACGGCGCCGCCGAGGATCGCGATCCGCAGCGCCTCGCAGCGCGCGGTGAGTTCCGGCGCCACATCGGCGGCATAGGCCAGGCGCACCGCCGCCGGATCCTCCAGCCCGATGCGCCGGTCCTCCCATCGGTCGGCCAGGAAGGCGCCGATCGCGGCTTCCATCGTCACGCCATTGTCGGCGATGGCGGAGGCGAGGAAGACCGCATCCTCCGCCGTCCAGTCATGGACGTTGCCGATGCAGCGCAGGCCGGCCTGGCGCGCGGCCGCGATGGCGCCGGGGCGGCCGGCATCCAGCATCTGGAACTGCACCTCCGCCCCCGCCTGCGCCTGCGCCTCCGTCCAGGCCTGCGCCAGCGCCGGATCATGCTGGTTGCCGCAGAAGCCAGTCAGCAGCCTCGCATCCGGCCTTGCATGGCTGAGCCCCGCCGCGAAGCCTGCGCGTCCGCGCAGTCCCGGCGGCACCTTCTCGCCGGACAGATGTGCCGCCACGCCCCGCGTGATCCACCACCCCGCCAGCGCGCCGGCGAGGAAGGCCGATTGCTCCTGCAGCACCTCGAAGCAGGCGATGTTGGGACTCGCGATGCGGCCCTGCGTCACCGCGAAGCCGACCTTCGGGAAAGCCGGCGCCACCAACCGCACCGCCTCCTCCCCCTGGCCGCCATGGGCGATGACGAGGTCGCTCTCCCGCGCCGCCGCCTCCACCGACGCCACACGCTGCGCGGGATCGGCCTGCCAGGCTTCCGTGACCGAGACGGGCATTCGCGCCGCCGCGCGGCGCAGCCCCGCGATGCCCGCGGCATTGAAGGCGCCTCCACCGGGACGGCCGAAGAAGATCGCGGTGACGCGGGGGGGTGTGCTCATGCCCACACCTCCCGCGCCCCTATTGCGCCGTCAAGCCGAGTGCCTTCACCGCGCCGCCGACCACCCGCACCTCCTCCGCCACGAAGCTCGTGAATTCGGGCTGCGTCATCGCGCGCATCGCGATGCCGTGTTCGTCGATGCGCGCGCGCACGGTCGGGTTCGCCAGCGCCGCCATCGTCTCCGTATGGAGCTTCTGCGTGATGGCGGGCGGCAGGCCGCGCGGACCGGCCAGGCCCAGCCAGTTCTCCGCCAGCAGGCCCGGGAAGCCCGCTTCCGCCGTGGTTGGCACTTCCGGCGCCATCTCCTGCCGCGCCGGCGCGGTGATGGCGATGGCGCGCAGCCGCCCGGCGCGGATGTTCTCCACATTCTGCGGCAGCGTGTCGAAGGACAGCGGGATGGCGCCGCCCAGCAGGTCCGCCTGCATGGGCGCGCTGCCGCGATAGGGCACATGGGTCAGTTGCGCGCCCGTGCGGGCCATGAACTGCTCGCCGAAGATGTGGGCCACCGACCCGGCGCCGGAGGTGCCGTAGCCCGGCGGCACGCGTTGCGCCTTCACCCATTCGACCAGCCCGGCCAGATCGGTCGCCGGCACCAGCCGGGGATTCACCACGACCACCAGCGGCGTCGCCCCGATATAGGCGATGTGGGTGAAGCTCCCGACCGGGTCGTAGCTCACGCTCGGATAGATCGGGGGCGACATCACGATCGGCGCGGTGTTGGACAGCATCAGCGTATAGCCATCCGCCGGCTGGCTCGCGACATAGGCCGCGCCCAGCGTCCCGCCCGCGCCCGGCCGGTTGTCCACCAGCACGCGCTGCGGCAGGCGCTGCGACAGCACATCGGCCAGCACCCGCGCGACAATGTCTGACGACCCGCCAGGAGGAAAGGTGACAATGATTCGAAGGGGCCGGCCCGGCCATTCGGCGGTCTGCGCCGACGCCGGAATGGGCAGGAACGGAGCGGCAAGTGCTGCAATAAAAGGCAGTTGGCGGCGGCGCATGGGCAAGACTCCGGGTGCCGCCGCTGCCCGGCAAACCTCATGCCGGGACCATGACCGCCTGTCATGATTCACTGACATCGGAAAGTGTAAGGGTACGATAGTGATTGCTGGCGGACAGGTCAGGCCGGGTGCTAGGGTTTTATTCAATGATGATCAGCCACTCCCCGTACCGAGCCTGCCCGCCCCGCGCTTCGGTGGCCGATCACGGAGGAGCCGCCTCATGAGTGCCGGCGGCATCTCCATCCACGCCGTGGATGTGGCGCATGGGCGTCCCGGCACCGGCATGCGGGTCGAGATCCATCGCCTGATGCCTGATGGCGAAAGGCGTGTTCTCGCCGATGGCGTGCTCGGTCCGGATGGCGCCCTCGACCATCCCGTGAAGACAGGCGAGGGGATCGAGGCCGGGGTGCATGAGGTGCTCTTCCACCTCGGCGCCTTCTTCGCCGCCACCGCCGAACGCCCGCCGCCACCCTTCCTGGAAGTGGTGCCCTTCCGCTTCCGCGTCTTCGACGCGGCCCTGCACTACCACCTGCCCATCAAGTTCACGCCCTGGGGGTTCTCGCTCTACAGAGGCGCCTGAACAGGCAGGGGCTCGGGCCATGCGGCTACTCGTCGTCAACAGCAACACGACGGAGAGCGTCACCGCGCGCATCGCCGCCGCATCCCGCGCCGCCGCACGGCCCGGCACGATCATCGAGGCCGTCTCCGCCCCCTTCGGCCTGCCGCTCATCGTCAGCCGCGCGGATTGGCTGGTGGCCGGGCCCGCGACGCTCGCCGCGCTGGCGGCCCGGCGCGGCAGCTACGACGCCGCCATCATCGCCTGCTTCGGCGATCCCGGCCTCGATGCCGCGAAGGAACTGGCGGGCGTCCCCGTGATCGGCATCAGCGAGGCCGCCTTCCACGCCGCCTGCATGATGGGCCGCCGCTTCGGCATCGTCAGCTTCACCGCGGCCCTCCGCCCGATGTTCGAGGATGTGCTGGCCCATCACGGCCTCACCGCCCGCTGCGCCGGCTTCCGCATGGGCCCCGCCTTCGCCGGCGACCCGGGCCTGGTGGCGGAGGAACGCGCCGCGCTGCTGGTCGATCTCTGCCGCCAGTCGGTGGAGCAGGACGGCGCGGAGGCGGTGATCCTCGCCGGCGGACCGCTCGCCGGCCTCGCCCCCACCATAGCTTCCCAGGTCGCCGTCCCCCTCATCGATGGTACCGTTGCCGCGGTGCGCCTGGCGGAGGCCCTGGTCGGCCTGGCGCCACCGCATGCCGCGGCCCCGCCACGTCCGCGCACCCTGACCGGCTTCGGGGAGGGGCTGGCGGGCCTCTACGCGGGGTAGCGGCACGCGGCTTGCTGCCCTTCCGGCCGCGAACCAACACCGGAAGCCAAGCATGATCCTCCGCCGCCGTTCCCTGCTGCTCGCCGCCGCCGCCCCCCTGGCCGCGCCGCGCTTCGGCCATGCCCAGGGCGCCTGGCCGAACCGGCCCGTCCGCATCCTCAACCCCTATGCCCCGGGCGGCACCAGCGACCTCATCATCCGCCCGCTGCTGGACCGGCTGGAACGCGCCTTCGGCCGGCCCTTCGTGGTGGAGAACAGGGCCGGCGCCGGCGGCACGCTCGCCACCGGCGAAGCGGCGCGCGCGGCGCCGGATGGCCACACGCTGCTCGTTTCCAACACCGGGCCGCTCTCCGTCGCACCCTTCCTCTTCAACAACCTGGCCTATGACCCGAAGCGCGCCTTCACCTGGATCGGCATGCTCGGCGGCGCGCCCATCGTCTGCGCCGTGAAGGGCGATGGCCCCATCCGGGACCTGGCGCAGTATCGCGCGCTGGCGGCGCGCGGCGCGGAGGAAGTGTCCTTCGGTTCCTCCGGCATCGGCTCGCTCGGCCACCTCACGGGCGTGATGTGGGGCATGCAGGCCGGCGTGCGCATGCTGCACGTGCCCTTCCGCGGCGCCGCGGAAGCGCAGCAGAGCGTGCTGGGCAACAACACAACCTCGCTCTGGGACACGTCCGGCGCCAATGCGGGCGCGATCCGCGGCGGGCTGCTGCGCGGCATCGCCGTCTCCTCCGCCCAGCGCATCAGCGCGATGCCGGACGTGCCGACGGTGGGGGAGGCCGGCTTCCCCGGCGCCGTCGCCACCAACTGGTTCCTGATGGCCGGCCCCGCCGGCATGGACCCCGCCATCGCGGCGAGGGTGAATGAGGTGCTGCAGCAGGGCCTCAACGACCCCACGGTGAAGGAGAGGCTGGAGAGCGTGGGCGTCGTCTCGCTCGGCAACCCATCGCCGAATGAGATCGCAGCCTTCGTCGCCGCGGAAGCCGATCGCTGGGGCCCGGTGGTGCGCGCAGCCGGCGTCCAGCCGAGTTGATCAGGCGCGGGCGGCGCCCCCTTCGCGCCGCCCCCTTCGCGCCGTGCCATCCCGCTGGCAGCATGCGCCCACAACGGAAGAGGTGACGCGCATGCCCCGCCTGCCACGCCGCCTGATGCTGATCGCCGCCCTCGCCGCGCCGACCCTGGCGCGTGCGCAATCCCAACCCTGGCCGACGCGCGCCGTGCGCATCATCGTGCCCTTTCCCGCCGGCGCCGGTACGGACACGCTGGCGCGCGCCTATGCGCAGCGCCTGTCGGACATCTGGGGCCAGCCGGTCGTGGTGGAGAACCGCGCCGGCGCCGCCGGCATCATCGGCACGGAAGCCGCCTTCCGCGCGCCGCGCGATGGCTACACCATGCTGATGGCCAATTCCTCCGTCCTCGCCATCGGCCCCGCCATCAATCCCGCGCTGCCCTATGATCCCATCAATGGCTTCGATCCCGTGGCGCTGGTGGGCTCCAACGACAATGCGCTGGTGGTGCGCGCGCAATCGCCCTTCCAGAGCGTGGCCGATGTGGTGGCCGCCGCACGCGCGCGGCCCGGGATCCTGACCTACGCCACGCCGGGCACCGGCACCTCCGGCCACATGGCGGGCGAGTTCTTCAAGCAGCTCGCCGGCATCGACATCACCCATGTCCCCTATCGCGGCAGCCCGCAGGCGCTGACCGATACGCTGGGCGGCCAGGTGGACATGACGATGACGACGCTGAATTCCATCGTCGCCGCCGTGCGCCAGGGCCAGGCCCGGGCACTGGCCACCACCGGCCGAACGCGCGACCCGCTGCTGCCGGATGTGGCGACGCTGGCGGAGCTCGGCTTCGCGGGCTACGAGGCCAGCGGCTGGCTCGGCTTCGTCGTCCCCGCCGGCACGCCCGCCGAGATCACGCAGCGCATGGCCGCCGATATCCGCCGCATCTATTCGGATACCGCCTTCACGGACCGCATCGCGTCCCAGGGCATGCGCCCCATCATCAGCACCCCCGAGGAATTCCGCGCCATCCTGGCACCCGAACTCGCGCGGTGGCGGGACGTCGCGCAGAAGGCGGGCGTGAAGCCGGAGTGACGCCCTCGCCTGCGGATCGTGGACGATCCGCCCCTGGCGGCGCGCGGCCATCACCGTGACGCGCCTCCGCTCGATCCTGGTGCTGGCGGCGCCGACCGCGCTCGGCTCCGCGCTCCAGGCCGGCGCGCAGCTCGTGGAAATGTGGCTGGCGGCGCGGCAGGGCACCCCGGCGCTGGCGGGCTGGGCCGTGGTGCTGCCCTTCGCGCTGCTGATGCAGATGATGTCGGGCGGCGCCATGGGCGGCGGCGTGGTCTCCGCCATCGCCCGCAGCCTCGGCAGCGGGCGGCCGGACCAGGCGGCGGTGCTGGTGCTGCATGCCGGGCTGATCGCCGTGCTGGCGGGCCTCTGCTTCGCCATCCCGCTCGCGGTCTTTCCCCACGCCGTGCTGGGCCTGGTCGGCGGACCCGCGGCGGCGGAGGCGGCGGCTGGCTATTCCATGTGGCTCTTCGGCCTTGGCGCCGTGCCCTCCTGGCTCGCCAATACCCTGGCCTCCGTCCTGCGCGGTGGCGGCCGGCATGCGCTGGCGGCGCGGGTGCTGGTCATCGCCTGGGCGGCCTATCCGCCGATCGGCTGGCTGCTGGCGGAGCCCTTCGGCATGGGCCTCGCGGGCCTTGGCGCGGCCTTCGGCGGCGTCTTCCTGCTGGCCTCGCTGGCGATGATGGTGGTGGTCTGGCGCGGCGGCGCGGGCTTCCGGCCGACGCTTCGCGTCCGTCCCTCCGGCGTCATGTTCTGGCGCATCCTCTCGGTCGGCCTGGTCGCCTGCGTCATCGCCGGCATCGCCAACATGACGACGATCCTGGTGACCGCCCAGCTGGCGCCGCGCGGTCCCGCGGTGGTGGCGGGCTACGGCATCTCCGCGCGGCTCGAATTCCTGATGATCCCGCTGGTCTTCGCGGTTGGATCGGCGCTGACGGCGCTGGTCGGCCGCGCTGTCGGCGCTGGCGATTGGGCGGAGGCGCGGCGCATCGCCTGGACGGGCGGCGCCATGGCCTTCGGCGTCGCCTTCTCGATCGGGGTGGTGGTGGCGATCTTCCCCGGCTTCTTCGCGCGGCTGTTCAGCGGGGATGCGGCCGTGGTGGCGGTGGCGGAACAGGCGCTCGGCATCATAGGGCCGGCCTATGGCGGCTTCGGGCTCGGCATGGCGCTCTACTTCGCCTCCCAGGGGGCGGGGCGGATGCGCTGGCCGCTGGCGGCCGCGCTCTCCCGCTTCGGCCTCGCGGTCGGCGGCGGCTGGCTGCTGGCGCATCCGCTGGGCCTCGACCTCACGGGCCACTTCATCGGCGTGGCGCTCGGCATCACCGCCTATGGCGCCGTCATCGCCGCCAGCATCCGCCCCGGCCACTGGCGCGGATAGGCGCGTCGCGCCATCCTGCCCGCAACATCGGGGGAGACGCGGCGCGTGCCGGACCAGGAAGCGCTGGATGCATTGCGGGACACCGCGCGCCGCTTCGCGGAGGCCGAGGTCGCGCCCCGCGCCGCCGAGCTCGACGAGACCGAGGCCTTCCCCGCCGATCTCTACCGCCGGCTCGCCGCGCTCGGCCTGCTCGGCATCACGGTGCCGGAGGCGATGGGCGGCGCGGAGGCCGGCGTCGAGGCCTATGCCATCGTCATGGAGGAACTGGCCCGCGGCTATGCCAGCGTGGCGGACCAGGTCGGCCTGGTGGAACTGCTGGGCACGCTGCTCGGGGACCACGGCACGGCGGCGCAGCGCGCGCGCTACCTGACGCCCCTGCTGCGCTACGACATCCGCTGCGCCTATGCGCTGACCGAGGCCGAGGCGGGGTCGGACCTCGCCAACCTCCGCACCACCGCACGCCGGGACGGTACCGGCTGGGTGCTGGATGGCGAGAAGATGTGGATCCACATGGCGCCGCGCGCGGATTTCGCCGCCGTGCTCGCCCGCACCGATCCCGCTGCCGGCCATCGCGGCATGTCGATCTTCCTGGTGGACCTGGCGGCACCGGGCGTGGAGCGGCTGCGGGCGGAGCACAAGATGGGCCAGCGCGCCTCGCCCGTCGGCGGGCTGCGCTTTACCGGCGTGAAGCTCGGCGCCGATGCGCTGCTCGGTCCGGAAGGCCGCGGCTTCCACCTGATGATGTCGGTGCTGGACAAGGGCCGCATCGGCATCGCCGCGCTGGCCACCGGCATCCTGCGCAACGCGCTGGAGGAGAGCATCGCCTTCGCCAAGGCGCGCGTGCAGTTCGGCAGGCCGATCGCGGAACAGCAGGCCATCCGCTTCATGGTCGCCGACATGGCGAAGGACCTGCACGCCGCGCGGCTGATGGTGCGCGACGCCGCGCGCGGCATGGATGCCGGCCGCCGCGTGACGCTGGAAGCCAGCATGGCGAAGTGCTTCGCCAGCGACGCCGCCGTGGCGCGCTGCGCCGATGCCGTGCAGATCCATGGCGGCACCGGCTACATCCGCGGCGTGACGGTGGAACGCCTCTATCGCGACGCCAAGATCACGCAGATCTACGAAGGCACCAACCAGATCCAGAGGGTCATCATGGCAAGGGAGATATTCGCATGACCCGCCCGGTTGCGCTGGTCACCGGCGCGCGCCGTGGCATCGGCCGCGCGTCCTGCGTGGCACTCGCCCGCAAGGGCTATGACGTGCTGGGCTGCGACCTGGGCGAGGACGGCTTCGCGGAAACCGCCGCCGCCGTGGAACAGGCCGGCGGGCGCTTCGACTGGACGCTCTGCGATGTCGCGGACCTCGATGCCGTCAGCGCCATGGTCGCCTGGGCCTGGGCGCAAGGGGGTGGGCTGGAGGCGCTGGTGAACAATGCCGGCGTCGGCGCCATGCAGCGCGGCGACATCCTGGAGGTCTCGCCCGAAAGCTGGGACCGCTGCATGGACATCAACGCCCGCGCGCCCTTCTTCGTGACGCAGGCGGTGGCGCGGCGCATGGTGGAGGCGGGCGCGCCGGAACGTGGCCCGCGCGCCGTCGTCTTCGTCTCCTCCGCCAATGCGCTGATGGCGTCCCCCGACCGCACCGAATACACGGCGAGCAAGACGGCGGTGAGCATGGTCGCCCGCTGCTACGCCTTCCGCCTGGCGGAAGACGGCATCCCCGTCTTCGACATCCGCCCCGGCGTGATCCGCACGGACATGACGGCGCCGGTGGTCGCGAAATACGAGAAGCGCATCGCCGACGGCCTTTCCCCCATCCGTCGCTGGGGCCAGCCGGAGGATGTCGGCAACGCCATCGCCGGCCTGGTCAGCGGGGCGATCCCCTTCAGCACGGGGGATGCGTTCCACATCGATGGCGGCCTGCACATGCACAAGCTTTGAGGCCAGCGGCGGAGCCGATGGCTGGCGGCCGGCGCAGCTGGCCGAGCGCCCGAACGGGCGCCGCCGCCTGTGCGGCGAAGCCAAGCGGCCGGAGGCCGCGCCCGGCGTTTGAGGGCAGGAGAAAATGAAGATCGATCCCTCCCTGCTGCGCTTCGAGGACGCCACCATCGGCATGGCGTTCGAGACCGGCGGCATCGTGGTGACGGAGGCGCATATCGTCGCCTTCGCCGGCCTCACCGGCGACTTCTTCGACATCCACATGGATGACGACTATGCCCGCGCGCTGGGCTATCCCGGCCGCGTCGCGCATGGGCTGCTCGGCCTCGCGCTGTGCGACGGGCTCAAGAACCGCGCAGGCATCAAGTTCGCCGCCATCGTCTCGCTGAACTGGCGATGGAGCTTCGCTGGTCCGATCCTGGTCGGCGACCGCATCGCCGCCCGCATCACCGTCCTGTCGAAGCGCATCACGAGAAATCCCGCGCGCGGCATCGTCACGCTGGGCTTCGACCTGCTGAACCAGAAGAATGAGGTAGTGCAGCGCGGCGAGAACGACCTGATGGTCCACACCCGCGCTGCCCCCTGAGGCGACGCTACCGCGCCGCCTTCCGGATGTTCCAGGCGATGATGATCCCCGGCATCGCCAGCACGTCGCTGACCCGCGGGCTGACGGCGGAGGGCAGGTACCACTGCCCGAAGGGCACATAGGGCACCAGCCGGTAGGCGCTGGCATGCAGCTCATCCAGGATGCGCTTCCGCTCCTCCGCGCTGGCGGCGTAGGGGAAGGCATCGATCAGCGCCTGGTGCGCCGCGTCACAGGGCCAGCCCGGCCAGGCCGCGTCGCAACTCGCCGCCATCGGCACATTGCCCACGGGATCGCTCGCGCCGAGCCCGTTCCAGAAGGTCAGCCCGATATGCCAGCCGCCCTCCGCCGGCGGCCGCCGGTTCGCCCGACGCCCGGCCATGGAGGCGAAATCGGTCGCCTGCACATCGGTGCGGAACCCCACCGCCTGCATCTGCTGCGCCAGCACCAGCGTCGCCGCATGCATGAAGGGGTTGTCGGTCGGGTCCATGATGACGATCGGGGAACCGTCATAGCCGCTCTCCCGCAGCAGCGCCCGCGCCCGCTCCCGCGCCGCTGGTGATCCCAGCCCCGCCGGCACGCCCGCATTCGTCTCCTGCGGCGACCCGCAGACGAAGAAGGCGTGGCACACCTGGTAGAGCGAGGAGTCCGGGAACATCGCCTGGAGGAATTCCTCCTGGTTCACCAGCTGCATCAGCGCCTGCCGCGCGCGCGGATCGTTGAAGGGCGGGTGGATGTGGTTCATGCGGATCATGCCCGGCGCGCCGAGCGTGTTGGTCCGGATGATCCGCATCCCCCTCCGCTGCAGCAGCGGCAGGAAATCCACGCCGGGGCTCTCGATGTAGTCGAGTTCCCCCTGGATCAGCGCCAGCGCCGAGGTCTGCGCATTGGCGATGTTCAGCCACTCAACGCGATCGACATGCGCGACCTTGCCGCCCGCCGTGCCCGAAGCGGGCTCCCGCCGCGGCACGTAGTTGGGGTTGCGGCGATAGACCACGGTGCTGCCCGGCACCCATTCCTCGCGCACGAAGATGAAGGGCCCGCTGCCGATGGTGTCGCGGATGGCGGTGAAGGGATCGGCCGCGGCGATGCGCGCCGGCATGATCGCCGGCATGTTGCCCGCGGGCTTCGACAGCGCGTCCAGCATCAGCGCATAGGGCCGGCGCAGCTGCCACACCACCGTCCTGCCATCGGGCTCCGCCGCCAGGCTCGCGGTGATGGCGATGATCTGCCGGCCATGCGGATCGCGCGCGCCCCAGCGGCGCAGCGAGGCCACGACATCCTCCGCCGTCACCGCCGCGCCGTCATGGAAGGCCAGCCCATCCCGCAGCGTGAAGCGCCAGGTCAGCGCATCGGCCGAGACACTCCACGCCCCCACCATCTGCGGCTGCGGCCTTTGCTCCGCATCCCGCCCGAAGAGCTGGTCGTAGATCATCTGGGCGTGGGAGGAGACGACGCCGGCCGTCGTGTTGATGGGATCGAGCGTCTGGAGGTCCGCATTCGGCACCATCCGCAGCACGCGCTCCGGCGGCAGCGTCTGCGCCGATGCCGCCCCCGCCATCAGCGCGAGCGCCGCCGCCAGCCAGGTCTTCTTCATTGGGTCACTCTCCCGGTCGTCATTCGAGGCGCGCGCCTTCCGGCACGCGCATGCCGCGTTGCACCGCGGGCCGTTCGCCCATTCGCGCGAACCAGGCCGAAAGATACGGCGTGGTGGAAAGATCGCGCACCGCCCAGCCATGCTTCGCCACCCAGGGGTAGGCCGCGATGTCGGCGATGCTGCAATCGCAACCCGCGAGATACGGCACGGAGGCCAGCCGTCCCTCGAGCAGCCGATAGACGCGATCCACCAGCGCCACCGTATGTGCCCGCGCCGCCTCCGGCTTCTCCGGCGCCAGCTCCGTCCAGTGATGCGCCTGCCCCGTGAAGGGGCCGAGCGAGGTCAGCGCCACCATCAGCCAGGACAGCGTCGTGGTGCGATCCTCCCCCCACAGCACGCCATGCCTCTCCGCGAGGTGCAGCAGGATCGCACCGCTCTCGAAGATCGCGCGGCCATCCTCCACCAGGATCGGGATCTTGCCGTAGGGGTTCAGTGCCAGGATCTCCGGCGCAAATTGCTGCCGGGCGCGGATGTTCACGCCGGTGACGGCGTAGGTCAGCCCGCATTCCTCCAGCATGATGGAGACGCGCTGCGAATTCGGCGTCGCCCATCCGTAGAAATGCAGCATGCGGGCCCCGTGGCGTTGCCGCGGGACCCTGCCATCACGGGATGGGACTATGCAAGCGGCGCGCCGTCAGGCGGTGGCAGCGCGCGCCGCGGCGATCCAGCTTTCGGGCCGCAGCAGCCGGCTGACCTCGCCCAGTTGCTGCGACAGCCTTGCGGGATCCGCCGCCGCCAGGTCCTCGCAGCTGTGGTAGCCGATCTGCGCCAGCCGGTGGCGCATGCCGGGGCCGAGTTCGCGGATGGCCGAAAGGTCAGTCACGGCACGCGGCGCTTCCACCGCGATCTCGATGGCCGGCTCCACCATCAGGTCGATGCTCGGCGGCGCTTCCGCCGTCACCTCGATGACCTCGACGGCGTCCGGGACGGTCTCCATCGCCGCCTCTGCCGCCGCCGCTTCCACCATGATGGGCTCGGCAGCGGGGGGTTCTTCGGGGGGCGGCTCGACGATCGGCGTCTCGCATGCCGCGGCGTCAGCCGGTGGCGCTTCCTCGGCCACCGCCGTCGGCTCCTCGAGAGCCGGCGCTTCCTCCGCCACCACGGGCTCCGGCGGTGCCAGGCCGCGCTCCGCCTCCACCAGGCTGGCGAAGACCGACCGTGGCGCGGGCGCCACGGCCATCACGGGTGGCGCAGGCGCTTCCGCGACCGCCACCGCCTCATCCTCCGGCACCTTCGCGGCGCCGGGCGCGACGCGGGCGGCGCGCAGCGCCTCCCGGTTCGCCCTCAGCGCGGCGCGCAGGTCGCCGCGCTGGGCCACGCGCGCGGCCCGGTAGGCTTCCAGCGCCGCGCGGCCCCCAAGGCCGCGCGCCGCCTGTTCCCGTTCCCCCGTCATCGCGCGCGCGGTGCGCGTCAGGCCGCGGCCGCGGCCGGGTCGGTCGTCAGGCCCACCGCCTCGGCATACTTCAGGTAGGTCTCGACGGAGGCCACCACCGCGCGGATCTCGACGGCGATGAGCTCGATGCCCACCAGCGCCACGCGGATGAAGGCGTCGACGACGACGCCCTTGTCGAGGATGCGGTCGATCACCTCGGCCAGGGAGGAGGAGGCGAGGCTCTTGTTGATGGTCATCGGGCGACTCCATGTTGGGTTGCGCGCTGCCCGGAGATCGGGGACGGCGCCTCGCCGCCCGCTTCGCGGTGGCGACATCCGCCATTCTCATCGCGCCTGATTGCGGAACGGTTCACGCGGGCACCGTCAACGCAAGAATTCGCGATGGGCGACATCTCAGTGACGATGCATCGCGGTCAGGAAGGCCGACAGCACGGCGCGATAGCCCGACTGCGCTTCCGCCACGCGCACCTTCAGCGTCGCCGCATGCACCATCAGCTCCGCCGGCGACAGGCCCGCATCCTCGATCGGGATGTCGCTCACCACGTCGCGCCGCGCATCGTGGTTCTCGAAGAAGCGCAGCGCATCCTCCAGCTCGTTGAAGGTCTCAACATGGAACTGCCCCGCATTGCCATGCGTCTCGCCGAGCACGCGGATATCGGCGACGAAGCGGCCTTCCTCCGTCTCATAGAGGCTCAGTTCATGCCACTGCGCCGCGCCCGCGCGTTCGCCGCTGTGGCGGCTCAGCAGGCGGCCGTTGAAGGCCAGCGGACGCGCGCCGCTGCGGCGGAGCGTGAAGCTCCCGCTCGCTGCCTGCCTTTCGCTCCGCGCCAGGCCCGCGCGCGCAAAGGAAGGGGCGGGATCGCGCAGGCTCACCGGCTCCTCCACGCCATAGGCTTCGTAGACGCCGATCGGCTCATGCACGTTGATGACGTTCATCGTGGTCCTCCTCAGGGGCAGGGCGGCGGGATGCCGTCGGGCCTTGGTCTGGTTCCGGGCCGGCGAGGGGCCCGAAGCTCGCCGCCAGCAGGTCACGCCATACGGCGCGCAGCCGGGGCGCGATCGTCGCGGCCTCCGCCAGTGCGGCGCGGCTCGGCGCGGTGCCCGCGGCCTGTGGCACCAGCGCCGCCGGCGGCAGGTCGCGCAGCGGGTCATGCAGGTGCAGGAAGCGCAGCAGCGTCGGCGCATCATCCGCTGCCAGCGCGTAGCAGCGTTCCTCCGCCCCCGCGGCATCGCGCAGCCGGTGGCGGATGGCGCAGACGAAGCCACCCGTCGCGGCTTCATGCAGCGTGACGCAGGAATCCACGGGCAGGTCCGGCGGCGCCGCTTCCATCCGCGCCAGCAGCCGGCCCTGGAAGCCCAGCGGCCGGCGACCGTGACGCGGCAGCAGCACGAAGTCGAAGCCGGACGCTTCCTCCGCCATCATCACGCCGGCGCTTCCGCATCCAGCACGAACAGCACCTCGCCCAGCAGCGCTCGCCATTCGCGCGTCACCACCTCCGCCCGCCCCCGCAGCGCGGCGGCGCGCAGCGCGACCTCCACGGCGGAAAGCCGCCGGTCGCCGGCGTCGAAATCCACGGTCAGGTCGGCGACGGGGTCGAAGCCCTCCAGCCAGTCCAGCGCCTCCGCCAGATCCGGGAACAGCTCCGCGCGATGCAGGTCGGCGGCCTCGCCACCCGGCCGGCGCGTCCGCAGCGCCACGGCGATCTCCCGCGAATTCTCCAGCTGCCAGATCTCGACCTCATGCCAGGCGATGCAGCCCGCCGCGCGGGAATGGCCCTCGGTCAGCTTGTGCCCGCGCAGCCGCACCGGCTTGGCGCCGCTGACCCGGAGCGTGACGGGCTCGACCGCCCCAGGCGGCCCCGATTCCGGCGCCGCGCCGTGGATCGCCACTGACATCATCGCCAACCTCCTGTCGCCCGGCCGGGGCCGGGCCTGGCACGACGCTGTCGGCGAGCGTCGCGATACCCTTCCGCCTACACCCGCCCCGGTGAAGCGGCGGTTAAGCCGCCGCCCGCGCCGCTGGCGTGGGGCCGGCCTCCGCCGCATCGCTGGCCAGGGCGAGCGCCGTCGCCACCGCCTGCAACTGGCCGATGACGGTGCCGAGCCCGTCGAGCAGCGCCGGCGTTTCCGCGCCGAAGGCCGCGGGCAGGGCAGGGGGGGCCGGGCCGCTGCTGGCCTCGGCCAGCGTCTCGGCCGCCGCGAGCAGCGCGGCCGCTTCCCGCCCCACCGCACCCAGATGCTCCAGCGCCTGCTGCAGCGCGGCCGGCGCCGGCGTGCCGGCCAGCGCCGCCTGCAACCGCCCCGCGGCGCCCTCCGCCGGGGGCGGTGTGGCGATGTCGCGCAGCGTGACCACTTGGCGCGCCAGCTCCGCCACCACTTCCTGCCCCGGGCGTGCCGCCTCATGAAGCAGCCGCGCCGCCGCTTCCACCGCGCCGGCGCTCTCCTCCATCCGCTCCCGCGCCGTGCCCGCGGCCTGGGCCAGCTGCGTCGCCAGCGACACCAGCTCCCCGGTCGCGCGCGCATTCTCGGCCGCCTGCGCCTCCGCCCGCTGCGCCAGCCGCGCGGCCAGGTCCTGCGCCGCCCCCTTCACTTCGGCCGCCGCCGCCGCCGTGGCCTCCGCCAGGCCGTCCAGCCGCGCGGCCGGTGCCGCCATGGCGTCCGCCACCTGCCCCGGCAGCCCCGCGAGCTGATCCCCGACCGCGGCGGACAGCGTCACGGCCTGCGCTGCCAGATTGTCTTCCAGACGCTGGTCCAGCACCTCCCCGACCCGCGCCGGCAGGGCGTCCAGCGCGGCGAGGCCGGCTTCCAGCCGCTCCCCCATCCCCGCCGCCGCCACCCGTTCCGCGACGGCCTCCGGCAGCGTGGCCAGCCCCGCCTCCAGCCGGTCCGCCAGGGTGGCCGCGACCTGATCCGCCGGCACCCCGGCCGCAGCGGCCAGCGCCGGCTCCAGCCGCGCCGCCACCGCCTCCGGCAGCCCGCCGGTCGCCGCCGCGATGGCCGGCTCCAGCCGCGCCGCCAGGGCATCCGGCAGCCCGCCGGTCGCCGACGCGATGGCCGGTTCCAGCTTCGCCGCCACGGCCTCCGGCAGCCCGCCGGTCGCCGCCGCGATGGCCGGCTCCAGCCTCGCTGCCACCGCATCCGGCAGCCCGCCGGTCGCCGCCGCGATGGCCGGCTCCAGCCGCGCCGCCACCGCCTCCGGCAGCCCGCCGCTCGCCGCCGCGATCGCCGGTTCCAGCTTCGCCGCCACGGCCTCCGGCAGTTCCGCCAGCCCCGCTTCCAGCGCCATCGCCGCCTGTTCCGCCTGCAGCGCCGCGGCCGCGATGGCCGGCTGCACTTGCGCCGCCATGGCCCCCGGCAGCGCCGCCAGCCCTGCCTCCAGCCGTTCCGTCACCACGGCCGAGACGGCATCGGCCACCGCCACCCCCTGCGCCGCCGTCGCCGTCGCCAGCCCGGCCTTCACCCGGTCCGCGATCGCACCCGGCAGCGCGGAAAGCCCGGCGCCGACCCGCTCCGCCAGCCGTTCCGCCACCGCCGCCGAGACCTCCGCCCCCTGCGTGGCGGAGGCCGAGAGCAGCGCCGTCTCCACCCGGTCGCCGACCAGCGCCGGCAGCGCCACCATGCCCGCTTCCAGCCTTTCGGAGGCGACGGCGAGCGCGATGCGGTTCGCCTCCAGCTTCGGCTCCAAGGCCTCCCGCACGCGTTCGTCGATCTGCGCCGGCAGCGCGGCCAGCGTCTCCTCCAGCGCCGCGGCGCGGCCGGCCTGCTCCACGCGCCCGCTCGCCACCACCGTCTCCAGCCGGGTCGCAAGGGGATTGAGCGTGCCTTCCACCCGCGCCGCCGCCTCCTCGCCCTGGCGCAGCACCTCGGCCGCCACCGTCTCCGTCGCCGCCGCGATGCGCGCTTCCAGCCGCAGCGCGGTGGCCTCCGCCCGCGCCTCCGTGCCCTCCGAGATCCGAGCCATCTCCGCCCGCGCCTGCGCGGCCTGGCCGGCCAGCGGCGCGATCTCCGCCGCCAGGCCGCCCATCGCCGACTGCGCCGCGCGCGCGATGGAGGCCTGCTCCGCCATCACCTCCGCCAGCGCCGCCACCTCCGCCCGCAACGCCTCCAGCGTCGGCGCGGCGCCTCCGGCGTCCTCCAGCCGCGCCATCACCGCATCGAGCCGCGCCTGCAGGGGCTCCAGCGCCTCGCTGGACCGGTCGATCCGCGCGGCAGAGGTGACCAGCCGCGCCTCCGCCCCCTTGGCGATGGTCTCCATCATCCGCGCCGCGTCCTGCGCCTGCGCCAGCGCACCGCCGAGCGCGGCCCGCTCCCCGGCCTCCTCATCCCCGCGCGCATCCCGCGCCGCGCCGCCCGCCAGCGCGGCCAGCGCCGCCGCCAGCGCCAGCCCCGCGGCCAGCAGCAGGCGGAGGTCCACCGGCCCGGATCGCCCCTGTTCCCGCAGCGCCGCGACGGTGCCATCCAGCCGCTGCACCAGTGACGTCAGCACCAGCGCCGGCGGCGCTTCCTGCGCCCGCCGGTCCTCCGCCGCCGCCACCGCTTCCAGCCGCGCGCGCGCCACGCGGGCGGCCAAAGGCAGCTCCGCCCCCTGCAGCAGCGCCGCGACGCCGCGGAGGTCTTCCACCAGCGCGCCGCGATCCCCCGCCGTCAGCGCCGCCACCAGCGCCGCCGGATCGGCCGCCGCCATGGGCGCCCCCGCCGGCATCACCGGCTGCGGCCGCAGCACCGCCCAGCCCAGCAGCCCCGCACTGGCCAGCGCCGTCGCGCCCGCCAGCCAGCGCCCCAATTCCATCCCGCCGGGAAGCTGCATCGGCATTGCCCTTCAGAGCAGACGGCCCAGCGGGCCGAGATCGAGGTTCAGTTCCTCCGGCCGGATATCCAGCCGCGCGCACAGCGTCTCCACGGCGCCGCGCAGCTGCATCAGGCCAAGCCCGAGCCGCTCCGCCTCCTCCGCCGTCACCGTGCCCGCTTCCAGTCGCCGCAGCGCCTGGCCTTCCATCAGCCGCCGCACCAGTTCCACCAGCGTCAGCACCAGCCGCGCCAGATCCTGCTCGACGGTGGCGGGATCCAGCGCGATGCGTGCCAGCGGAGGTGCCTCCCGCACCGGCGTTTCGTGCAACCCGATCATCCGATCCCCTCCGGTCGCGACGCCGTCAGGCAGGCCGCGCGATCGACGGAGGCGAGCAGCGCCCGCAGCCCGACATGCACGAGATCGACACCCGCCAGCGACAGCACGATCTGCCCATCCACCACCACGCCCGTGTCCAGCAGCCGGTCCAGCACATCCACCAGCGCCTGCGGCTGCCCGCCCAGCGGCGGCAGCGGTTCCTTCAGCCCGTCACGCATGGGCGATCGCCGCCCGGGCATAGGCATAGGGCGGCCAGGGCCCGACCAGCCGCAGCGCGATCCCGCTTTCCGCCAATTCCCGGGCCGTCGCCGCCAACTCCGCCATCAGCGCCGGCAGATCGGCCCGCCGCACCAGCGCCGTCATCGCCTCCGGCATGACATGCGCATGCCGGCCGAGCCGCGCCGCCACCTCCCGCGCCATCATCGCCGCCCGCGCCGCGCGCGCTTCCGCCAGCCGCTTCTCCCGCGTGCGGGCCAGCAGGAAGGCCGTCCCCGCCGAGGCCTCGCTCGCCCGCCGCGCCAGGTCGCGCAGGTTCTCGTCATGCGCATCCAGCCAGGCGGCGTGGCGGGCGGGGTCCTCCTCCAGCTTCGCGGTGCATTCCGCGCAGCCATCGACCTGCGCCAGTGCCGCCCTCAGCGCGGCCTCCCGCGCCGCCAGCCATTCCGCCAGCGGCCCGGGGCCGGAGAACAGCGCCCCGAAGGCCAGAGGCAGCACCGCGCCCGGCAGCGCCGCCACCACCGCATGATGCGCCGCCGCGCGTTCCGCCACCCAGGCCGGGTCGTTGGCCCGCGTGGCCGGCCCGGCCTCGAAGGGCGCGCGCGGCACCGGGCTCACCAGCGCCGCGCAGCCGCCCGCCCGGACAAGGGCGAAGCCCGCACCCGGCAGGATGGCGGCGGCATCGCCGGGCAGCGCTGCATCCGCCGGCAGCACCGCATAGGCGTAGAGCGCGTCCATCACAGCCCCTCCGGCAGCAGCAGCCGGCAGGCATCGCGCCCGGCCAGCGCCGCGCGCCGCACCTCGCCCTCGCCCGCCAGGCTGTGCAGCAGGCGATAGGCCTCGGCGGCTTCGGCGAAGCGGCCGGGGTCGGCGTCTCGCCCGGCCTGGTCGGGATGCAGCCGGCCCGCCAGGCCGCGCCAGCGGCGCTGCAACTCCGCCGGCGCCACCGCCTCCGGCAGTTCCAGCAGGCTCCAGGCGCGGTCAATCGCATCCGCCGGCACCGCCGCCACGCGCACCGCGGCGAAGGAGAGCGGCGGCAGCGGCCCGCGGAGGTCCGCCGCCACCTCCTTCGTCAACTCGCCCGGCATGGCGAACAGCGCCGCCTCGATCGCGGCCTCGCCGCCCGCGGGCACGCGCACCGTCAGCCCGATGGCCGTGTCCTCCGCCACCGGCGGCGCCTCCGCCACCGCCAGCACGCGCGGCGCCAAGGCGGCCCGCAGCGCCGCAAGCCGCGCCATCCGCGCTTCCGCCAGCAGGCCGGAGACGGTCGCCGCCAGCGCCGCGCGCCCCAGCCCCTGCAGGCGGTCCCGCGCCGGCCCCAGCACGCGGTCCGGCGACCAGCGCAGGATCACGTCCCACTGATGCGTGCCGCCATGATCCGCCAGCGCCCGCGCCGCCGCTTCCGCCTGCGCCGCCAGCAGCGCCGGCCAGGTTTCCGCCGGCAAGGTCGCCGCACCCGGATCGGCGGGCAGGAAGGGCCCCGCCATGCAGCCCGCCTCCAGCCGCCGCTGCAACGCCGCCAGCTTCTTCAGCAGCCCCGCGCGATCCTTCGCCAGCAGCAGCGCCTGCGCCGGCGCATCCGCCTCCTGCAGGAAGGCCGCGATGCCGCCCGCGCGCAGCAGCGCCATGGGCGGGCCCGGCAGCGCCTCCATCCGCGCCAGCAGCGCGCCCGCATCCCCGCCCGGCGCGATGCCGAGCATCCGCAACGCCACCGTCATGCCGCATCCTCCCGTGTCGTTGTCAGGGCGGCGGCGAAATGCGCGGCGGCCACCATGGCACCCATCGGGTCCGCCGCCTCCGCCATCGCCGCCAGCGCCGCGCGGCGGCAGAGCCCCGCGAGGTCCGCGCCCACCATCCCCTCGCTGGCCAGCGCCAGCGCATCCAGGTCCACATCGTCCGCCAGCGGCATCCGCCCGGCATGCAGGCCGAGGATCGCCCGCCGCGCCGCGAGCCCCGGCGCCTCCATCCGCACCACCAGGTCGAAGCGCCCCGGCCGCAGCAGCGCGGGGTCCATCGCATCGGCGCGGTTTGTCGCCCCCAGCACCACGATCCCCGGCGGGTCTGAGATCCCGTCGAGTTCCGCCAGCAGCGTCGCCACCATGCGCTCCACCGTCGCGCCATCGCCGCCGCCGCGCCGCCCCGCGATGCAGTCGATCTCATCGAAGAACACCAGGCAGGGGCGGGACTGCCGCGCGCGGTCGAACACCCGCCGCAGCGCCGCTTCCGACGTGCCCTGCCAGGGCGAGAGCAGTTCCGCGCCGCGCACCGCGATGAAGGCGATCCCCGCCTCCGCCGCCAGCGCGCGCGCCAGCAGCGTCTTGCCCGTGCCCGGCGCGCCATGCAGCAGCACGCCCCGCGGCGGCCGCAGCCCCATCCGGGCGAAGGCGCCGGGATGGCGCAGCGGCCACAGCACCGCGCGTTCCAGCGTGCCGCGCAGCGCCTCCATCCCCGCCACATCGTCCCAGCCGCCGCGCGGCATCTCGAGGTGGGATTCGCGCAGCGCGCTCGGCACGATGCCCGCCAGCGCCTCCGCGAAATCCGCCTGCGTCACCGCGAGGCCCGGCGCGATCTCCGCCGCCTCCAGCGCCCCCGCGCGCCGCAGCGCCGCGATCGCCGCTTCCCGGCACAGCGCCGCGAGGTCCGCGCCCACATACCCCGCCGTCAGCCCCGCCAGCACGCCGAGATCGACATCACCGCCGAGCGGCATGGCGCGCGTATGCACGCCGAGGATCTCCCGCCGCCCCTGCTCATCCGGCGGATCGACGCGGATCTCGCGGTCGAAGCGCCCCGGCCGCCGCAGGGCGGGGTCGAGGCTGTCCGCCAGGTTCGTCGCCGCCAGCACCACCACGTCGCCGCGCCCGCCGAGCCCATCCATCAGGGTCAGCAGCTGCGCGACGATCCGCTTCTCCACCTGCTTCTCGCCGGACAGCCCATCGCGTCGCGGCGCGATCGCATCCAGCTCATCGATGAAGATGATGGCGGGCGCTTCCTTCCGCGCACGCTCGAACACCGACCGCAGCGCGCCCTCGCTGGCGCCGTAGTAGCGGTCCATGATCTCCGGCCCGTTCACCGCGATGAAGGCCGCGCGGCTTTCCGTCGCGACGGCGCGCGCGATCAGCGTCTTGCCCGTGCCCGGAGGCCCCACCAGCAGCACGCCGCGCGGGGGCGAGATGCCGAGCCGCGCGAAGGCGTCGCGATGGCGGAGCGGCAGCTCCACCACCTCCCGGATCCGCTCCACCACGCGCGACAGCCCGCCAAGATCCTCATACCGCACGGCCCCCGTGGCTTCCGGCGCCGCCGCGCCTTCCATCGCCACCGCCGTCGTCGCATCCACCATGGCGGGGCCGTCGGGCTGCACGGAGTGCACGCGGAGCTCCGCCTCCCGCCCGCCGGGCAGGGCGATACGCAGGCTGTCGCCCGCCGCCAGCGGCATCCCCTCCAGCACGCGCCCCAGCGCGATCAGCCCGGGCTTGATGGCCGGCCCCGCCAGCGTCACGCGCAACGCCCGCGGCACATCGCCCGCCGCGCGCACCGTCACGGCCTCTCCCAGCGCCGCGGCCGCATTGCCGCGCGTCACGCCATCCAGCGCAATCCGCCCGCCGCCCCGCGCCGCCGGCGGCAGAGGCAGTGCCCGCGCATGCGCGACCCGCTTGCCCTCGATCGCCAGCACATCGCCGATACGGCAGCCCAGCGCCTTCATCGCGTCCGGATCGAGCCGCGCAATGCCGCGATTGGCGTCGTCGATCTGCGCGCCGATGACGCCGAGCGTGAGTCCGCTCATCCCCGCGCCGCCCGGATCGCCGCGAGTTCCGCCAGCTGCTCGGCCTCCGCCGCCTCGAACTGCTCCTCGGTGATCTCGCCCGCTTCCAGCTTGCGTTCCAGCAGCAGCAGCGCGGCCTCCACGCGGCGGGGATCGTGCCATTGCTGGTCCACCGCTTCCGCCACCTGCTTCGCCACCCAGCCGACGCCGGCGATGGGGGCGCTGATCGGCAGCGTCAGCAGCGTGCGGAGCAGGCCCATCGTCGCCTCACGCCGCCTGCGCCGGCGCGCCGAACCATTCGGCCCGCAGCGAGACGAAGTTGAAGGGCGGCACGGGTCCGACATAGCGGAACAGCAGCCGCGTGCCTTGCGTCGCTTCCAGCGTCGCCACCGCGGCATCGAAGCGCTGCTCGTCGCGCCGCCGCACCAGGAAGGCGCGGTTGGCGATCATGCCCTCATCCACCTCGCGCAGCGCCACCATCTGCGCCGCCAGCGGCGCCAGCGCCGCATCCAGCGCCGCCGCTTCGCGCGTGCGGCGCTGCGCCAGCGCCGCTTCCACGCGCCGGCCCAGCTCGATCCGGTCCTGGTAGCTGTCCTGCGCCGGCCGCGTCGCCAGGCGGTCGCGCATCGCACGCAGCGCGGGTTCTGCGGCCAGGATCTCCTCGAAGATCACGCCTTCGCGCCACGACACGCGCAGCCCGAGCTCCACGCAGTCGCTGATCCCCGCCATGGCGTCGCGCAGCTTGATCGCGTTCACCGCCAGGCACCGCGCCAGCGTCGTCGCGCAGGGCGCGACCGTGCCGAAGCGCACCGGCAGCACATCCGCCGCCGCCGTCGCGCGTTCCAGCACCGCGGTATGCGTCAGCATGTGCCGCCGTGTCGGCGCGGGACGTTCCGCCGGCGCCTGGGAGACCAGCGCGACGAAGCCCGCCGCATCCATCGCCTCCACCGCCGCGCCCGCGACACCCTCGCCGAGTGGCGCACCACCTGGCGCGGCCATGCCGATGCCGTAGAGCCAGAGCCCGCCGCTCACGCGCCCGTCTCCGCGCGCGGGATGCGCACTTCCAGGATGCCGTTGCGCAGCGCGTGGCTCATGCCTTCCGCCACCACCGCCGCCGGCAGCGTCACGCGCCGCTGGTAGCGCGCGCGTCCCGTGGCGCTGATCGCCAGCACGCCGTCGCGCAACATGACGGACACGCCATCGGCGTCGGCGCCCGGCACTTCCGCCACCACCAGGATGGCATCCGCTTCCTCGAAGATGTCGACAAGCGGCTCCCGCGCCGCCGGCGCCACCGTCTCCGGCGCGGACTCGCGCCGCGTGCTGCTGCCGGACACCTCGCCATCCAGCGTGCGGATGGAATAGCCGAAGCTCACCTTCGGCTCGCCCTCGGCGCCCTTCGCCTGCTCCGCCAGTTTGCCGAGCCCTTCCGCCAGCCCCTTCAGCCCTTCCATCATCCCCGTGATGGAGGCGACCGGATCGATCGCCGCGCGGTCGCCCCGCGCCTGTTCCGACATGGCCCGCGCGACGGAGATCGGCCGCCGTGGCCCGCGCGCGCCGCTCATGCGCCGACCCCCGCCAGCCGCTTCTCCAGCAGCGCCACGCGTTCCGCCAGCATCGCATTCTCCTGCGTCAGCTTCTGCGTCTGGCCGGTCAGCGCCGCATCCGCCTCCCACCAGCGGATGCCCATTTCCAGCGCGCGATCGACCGAGGCGACGACCAGCCGCACCCGGATGGTCAGCAACTCCACGCCCACCAGGCTGACGGAGATGTCGCCTGCCACCACGATCCCCTTGTCGAGGATCCGCTCCAGGATGTCGGCGAGGGAGGAGCCCCCGATCGCGTGCTGCATGGGATCAGGCTTCCTCGCGCGCCTGGCCGCGCTGGAACCGCCCCGTGCGCTTCCAGCGCAGGATCCGCCCGCCATTGTCCAGCGTGACCTCGAAGGCCGCGATCAGGTCATGCGTGCGCGGGATGGCGCGGTGTTCCAGCATGTCGATGGCGACCGCCCAGCCATCCTCGGCCGGGTCCAGCCGCGCGACGGTATCCGCCGGCAGGCCGGTGATCACCGTCATCTGCCGCTTCGCCGTCTCCACGATATCGGTGAGTTCCATGGCGATCATTCCTCAATAGGTCATCGTCACGCCGCGGCGGCGCGGCGCGGGGGCGGGCGGCGGCTTTTCCGCCTGGGGCTGTGGCCGGGCTTTCAGGGACGGTGCGGCTTCCTCGGCCGGCACCAGCACGCCGATGCGGTCCGCGAGCACGGCCATGCGTGACATGACCTGCGCCATGGTCGTCGCTGCCGCGTCATGCTGCCGCCGCAGCAGTTCCAGCTGGCGGGAGAGGCGCGACCGCCGCTGGGACAGCAGCGCGAATTCCGTCGCCGCGCCTTCCAGCGCCGTCTCCACGCCCTGGCGCCGCGGCCGCGGCAGCGATGTCGAAAGGCTGCTGCGCGGGCGGGCCATCACACCGCCTGCCCGGCCAGGCGCGGCCCGCAGAAATGCTCCACCAGCCGCACCAGCATCTGCCGGTGCTTGGGGTCCGGCACGCCGGCGATCGAAGGCTTCACCCGGCTGCCCAGCACATCCAGCACGATCTCCACGAAGCGCTCCTCCTCGGCCGAAGCCTCGATCCCCTGCGCCTTGGTCAGCCGTGCGATCATCACGGAGGCGCGCAAGGTCGGCCGCCGCGTCCATTCGCGGGAGATGCGGAAATCCCTGACGAGATCGACGATCCGCCCCGCCTGCTCGGGATCCAGCCCCGACCGCGCCACCGCGATCGCCACTTCCGTGTCGCGGTCGAAGCCATCGAGGTCGATGGTCACCATGCGGTCCAGCAGCGCGTCCTGCGCCTCCTCCGTCCCCGCATGGTCCTCGGGGTTGGAGGTGAAGATGGCGCGGAAGTTCGGATGCACGCGGATCGCCGTGTCGCTGCCGCGCGCCTTGGGCAGCGCCAGCACGCGTTCCTCCAGCACCGTCAGCAGCACGTTGTTGGCCGCCGGCGGCGCGCGGTTGAATTCGTCATAGACCAGCGTGCAGCCTTCGGTGCAGGCGACGGTCAGGGCGCGGTCCAGCCAGACCGGCACGGTCTCCGTCTCCACCTTCATCACGCTGGTGATGTAGCGGTCCACCACGCGGCGCGTGCGGCTGCCGGATTCACGCCCTACCAGCGCCGCGGTGTCGAAGCTCGCATCGCCGACCAGCAGCAGCACGGGGCGCCCCAGACGATCCGCAAGGTCGAGCGCCGTCTTGGTCTTGCCGCTGCCCGCAGGCCCCCGGAAATGCACGGGAAACCCGGCATCGAGATAGGCCAGCGCCCGTGCCGCCAGCCTTTCCGTCGCCGGCGTGCGCACATGGTCCGGGCCGGGCTGCAGCTGCAGCAGGCCTTCCATCTCCGGAGACGCCGCCTGGGGAGTCGCGGTCTGGGGACGCGCCATGCTCTTCATGCTCCACTGAGTTCCAGCGCGACGCCGCGCCGCCAGGCCGCCACCATCGCGGCATGCCGCGCGGGGTCGTCCGTCCATTCCAGGTGCTGGTCCAGCAGCCGCTGCAGCCGCGGCAGGGCGGCGGCACGGAAGGCGGCGCTGCCCGCATCCTCCGCCGCCAGCGCCAGCGCTGCGTCAGGCTCGAAGCCGCTGCCCGCCAGCAGCGCGGCGGCGATGTCGCAGGCCGCCTGCCGCGCGGGATGCAGCGTGACGCCCGCCAGCGCATGCCCGGCGGCCGCGCCGAAATCCTCCACCAGCATGGGCGCCACGCCGCGCCGCCGTGCCGCCAGCGCCGCCAGCGCCGCCACGCTGCGCGCCACGGCGGAGGCCGGATGCGGCGCCGCACCGGCGATGGCGATGCCATCCGCCCAGGCCAGGCGCGGCACGCCGACACCCGCTTCGGCGGCAGGCCACAGCGTCAGCGCGCATTCCGCCAATGGCAGAGGCACCGAAGCTTCAATCCCCATCGCCTCCGCCAGCAGCGCCCAGAGCCGACCGAAGGCCGCGCGCGCCGCCGCCAGGTCCGGCTGCAGCACCAGTTCCGGCCGCAGCCCGTCACGCAACGCCACGCGGCAGGGAAGGCCCGCGAGGCCGCGGAAGGCCGGGGGCAGCGTGACTTCCACGCTGCCGCTTCCCTGCCCGGCGGACCGGATGCTCCGCGTGCCGTATTCCATGCGCGCCGTGGCCTCCTGCCACTTGCGGCCCGTCAGGATCGCCGGGCCTAGCAGCATGGCTAGCAGCGCAGTGGTTTCGGCTTCGTGAAGACACGCGGCGCGGCAGGATGCTGCCGATACAGGCAAGGTTGCCCTCGCTTTGCCGCAATTTCACGCGCGCCCCGTCAGCGTCCCGCCGCGAGGAACCGATCCTTAAGCCTCCTCGCGCCATGATGATCGCTGCCACCGTCGGTGACGGGTTGCCAGGCAATCACGCCTGGCATGGGTGCGGCGCCGCTGGGCGTTCCACCTGGCCGGTCCGAGAAGGGAAGCCGACGCATGGCGAGCATCCGAGCACATGTCTGGAACGGGCGCCCGGCGCCCTGCGAACACGATACGCTGCCCCTCGCGCGCATCGGCACCGTCCAGCCCCACGGCGTGATGATGGTGGTGGTGCCGGAGACCGGCATCGTCGAGCATGTCAGCGCCAATGTGCAGGAGATCCTGGGCATCGCGCCGCAGGCCGTGCTCGGCCACGCGCCGACGGCGGCCTTCCGCGATGCGGAGAGCCTGGCGCGTCTCGCGGAGATCCTCCGCCCCGGCCGCCGCTACTTCGACAACCCGACGCCCCTGATGGCGCAGGGCAGGCGCTTCGAGGCCATCTGCCACATCCGCGACGGCCGGCTCTTCATCGAGATCGAGCCCTATGTGGAGGCCGAGCACGACTACCAGACGATGGTGGCGACCGCGCTCGATGCCGTATCGCGCCAGACCACGGTGCAGGGCCTGTTCGAGGCCGCGGCGAAGATGATGCACTTCGTCACGCGCTATGACCGCGTGAAGCTCTACCGCTTTCTCTCCCACGGCCATGGCGTCGTCGCCGCGGAGCATCACGCGCCGAACAGCCAGCTGCCGCATTCCTTCCTCGGCTACCACTTCTCCGCCTCCGACGTGCCGGAGAACGCGAAGGAGATCCTGCGCACCGGCAAGACGCGCCAGAAGCCGACCCAGCGCGGCTCCGTGCCGCTGCTGACCATGGGCGGCGGCGGAGAGCCCGTGCTGAGCGGCGATGCCGTGGACATGACGGATTGCTGGCTGCGCGGCATCCATCCCTGCGACAACGGCTACAACCGCAATCTCGGCGTCGGCAGCAACATCATCTTCCCCATCAACATCGACAGCCATGTCTGGGGCCTCTTCGTCGTCCACAACAAGGAGGAGAAGTTCCTCAACTACGACAGCCGCGTGGTGATCGAGCAGCTGTCGATGATGTTCGCCTCCCGCCTCGTGGAGCTGGAGGGCCAGGAAGCCCGCATCGCCGATCGCCAGCGCCTGAGCGGTGAGATGATCGCGACGGTCGATGGCAGCCAGGCCATGCTGGCCGCGGCCGCCGCCATGCGCGGCGACCACCTGACCAGCGCGCGGCTGCACGCCATGCATGCGGTGTCACGCCACGTCGCGGCACTGGCGCCGACCTACGTCTCCATCAGTGGCGTCGAAGTCGCGGCGGCGGGCCGCGCGGAGGATCGCTTCTCCTCCGACCTGCTGCGCCTGGCCGATGCCGATGGCGCCGCCGTGCTGCGCGCCGGCCCCGCGGGCCATGTCCATCTGGTCGGCGTGACTCCGGATGCGCTGACGGTGCGCGGCATCGCCTCCCTCTTCGGCTCCCGCCTGCCGAGCTTCGACAGTGCCGAATGGCGCGTCTTCGCCACCGATGCGCTGGGCGACTACACGCCGGCGGGGCCGGAGCTTCGCGCGGTGGCAAGCGGCCTGCTCGCCGCCCCCATCGGCAATCGCGGCGACATGATCATGTGGTTCCGCCGCGAGCGCGTCATCGATGCCACCTGGGCGGGCCGCCCGCCGACCGCGGCGGAGCTGAACAGCGAGAAGATGTTCAGGTCCCGCGACGATTTCGCCGCGCATCGCGCACCGCTCGCCGGCGCCTCCCGCCCCTGGCTGGACCAGGAGATCCTGCTCGCGGCGCAATTCGCGAGCGCGATCGGGGAGATCTGGGCCCGCCAGGGTCGCGGCGTCTCCGCCCCCGCCTCGGATCTGCCCGGCGATCCGGTGGTGGTCGATGCGCGCAGCGATGCCGATCCCTTCGCGTCGCGCGGCGCCGGCACCCTGCCGGCCACGCTTCCCGCCGCCCCCGCCAGCCGCTGGCACTCCGTGGCCTGAGGAGACCCGCCATGTCCATCAATGTCTCCGTCCAGGCCAGCGGTTCGCAGGCCTCCGTCACGCTGCGCGGCGTGCTCGACAGCATGAGCCAGGTGACACTGAAGCAGCAGCTGGAACCCGTGCTGGCGAACGGTGCCGTCACGCAGATCCGGCTCGATTTCGCGGGCGTGCAGAGCATGGAGGCCGCCAGCGCCGGCATGCTGATGATGCTGAGCCACACGGCGAAGTCGAAGAACAAGTCGGTCGGCATCGTCAATGCCAACCCGGCGGTCTTGTCGCTGATGCACAAGGCCAATCTCGGCAAGGTGCTGCAGATCCAGTAGCGGATCCGGAGGTCCGTCATGGACGGCATGGGGATGATCAAGCCCGAAGCCGGGGCCGAGGCGATGGAAGATCGCCGCGGCAAGCCCCGGCCGGAGGGTGAGAAGGACTTCTCCCGGCTCGACTTCCTGTCCTCCCGCGTGCTGGAGGAGGTTGCCGTCATCCGGGATGCCGGCGCCAAGCTCTCCAACACGCTCGAGGGCACGATGATGGAGGCCTGTTCGCTCTCCGTCAGCGCCGCCGAGACCTCGGACTTCCTGCAACGCTCGCAGGAAGCCGGCCAGGCCCTGCTGGCCTCGACGCAGGAGATGACGAGCCTGACCGATGCCGCCCGCGCGCAGGCAGCAGATGCCGAGAACCGCGCGGCGGAGGGCGCAACCTCGATCGAGGCGCTGGTCTCCACCTTCGGGACGATCGGCGAGTTCCTGCGCGGCATCAACAAGATCTCCGCCCAGACCAACCTGCTGTCGCTGAATGCACGCATCGAGGCGACGCGCGCCGGCCAGCATGGCGCCGGCTTCGCGGTGATCGCGCAGGAGGTGAAGGTGCTGGCCGGGGAGGCCGGGACGCTCAGCGCCAATATCGAATCCCGCCTGCGGGAACTGGTGGCCGCCACGCGCGGCGTGCAGGCGAATTTTGGCGCCATCGTCCAGGCCGTTCACGGCGCCACCGCCACGCTGACGGACCTGCTCAACCGCCAGCGTTCACTCGCCGAGAAGATCGGCGATGGCTGCCAGCAGACCGTGGACGCCGCCGGCATGATGGCCGGCGTGAATGACGTGATCACCCGCATGCAACTCGCGATCAGCGAGACGGGGGAGGCCTATGTGCAACTCACCCGCTCGCTCGACACCCTCACCGTCTCCGCCGAGGGCGTGGTGCGCAACCGCGAGGGGCTGCTGACGGCCACGATCGAAACGCAGAAGGCGCTGACATGATGTCCATCGCATTGGCCGAAGCCCCGCCGCTGACTGCCACACCGCCGCTGACGCTGCGGCTGCGCCAGGAAACCCGGGCGGAGCATGAGCGGATCGAGGCCAATTCGCGCTTCTCGCGCCTCATGGCGCCCGACCTGACGATGGCGGAGTATCGCCTCCTCGTCGCACGCCTGCACGGCCACCACGCGCCGCTGGAGGCAGCGCTGGAAGCCATGGCGCATCGCCTGCCGGCCTGTCTGGCACTGCATCGCCGCCTCAACCGCCGTGTGGCGCTGGCCGACGACCTCGTCGCGCTCGGCTTCACGCCGGCCGATATCGCGGCGCTGCCGCGGTGCGAGGCGCTGGCCATCCGCAGCGTGGAACAGGCGCTGGGCGCGCTCTATGTGCTGGAAGGCTCGACGCTGGGTGGGCAGCTCATCGCGCGCCACCTGCGCGCCACGCTCGGCATCGGCGCCGCCGACGGCGCGGCCCATGTCGTGCCCTATGGACCGGAAACCGGCACGCTGTGGCGCGATTTCCGCCTGGCGTTGGATGCCGGTGCCGATGCCGCACAGTTCGATCCCGACGCCGTCATCGCCGCCGCCCGCCGCGCCTTCGACAGGCTCGATCGTTGGATGGCAGCGGATTGACGCCATGACCCTGCTGCGGCGCCTGGAAGAGGCGGCGGATGCGCTCGCCGCCATGGCCCTCGCGATACCGGGCGCGACTCCCCGCCCGATGCCGGATTGGCTGGCCCGCGCGGAGCAGGCCGGCACGCTGCGGCGGCCCATCGCCTGGCGGAACACGGTGGTGACGACGCCCGCGCTGCGCCGCCTCCATGTCGAATACTTCGCCATCGAGGGCGAGATCGCGGTGCTGCATGCCTGCGCCTTCCCGCATCTGCATGAGGCTCTGCCGATCTACGGCTTCGACGTGATCGCCGGGCAGGACCGCGCCACGGGCTGCTTCCTCGACCTGTCGCCGACCGTGCCGGGGGCCGATCCGCTGATCGAGGCCTGGGCCGACGGCCTCGCGCCGATGCGTGGCGGCCTCGGCGCCGCACGGGTCCTGCCCGAATGGACCGCCATCTTCTCCCGCCACGTCCTCGCGGTGCGCCCCTCCGATGCACTGGCCTTCGACCGGGGCATCGAACTCGGCCGCGCGGCGCTGGAGCATCTGGTGGCGGCGCCCGCCGCCAGGCGCTGCGATCGCGGGGCCATGGCCGCGGCGCAAACCCGCTACATCGAAGGACAGTGCCGCAACGATCGCACCCGGCGGATGCTGGCCGGCTGCATCGGCGCCGACCTCGCCGATGCCTTCATCGCCGAATGCCTCTTCCCGCCGGTGCCGGTCCCGGCGGACGTCGCCTAACCCGCCCGACGCTCCCGCGCATTCCGCAGCAGCGCGATGCCGCGATACACGCCATGCACCATCTTGCTGTAGGGCAGCACGGCGAAGAAGGACAGCACCAGGCCGAAATGCAGCGCCAGCATGAAGCCCATGGCGCCGGTGTGGCGCACCGCCAGCAGCAGCAGCCCCGTCGATCCGATCAGGAACAGCAGGCCGAGCATCGCATACTCGCCACCCATCAGCTTGCGCGCCACCGGCACGGGATCGGTGATCACCTTCACGCGCATCAGCCCCGCCGTGCCGATGCAGAGCAGCACGCCACCCCAGGTGCCGAGCTGCACCGGCAGGCTGAAGAAGGCGTGCGGTGACTTCCAGCCGAAGACATGGTGGTAGATGGCGCCCGTCGTCGTCGCGGCGAAGCACAGCATGAAGCCGTAGAACATCGCCTGGTGCAGCCAGCGCCGCTGCTGCGCGAAGCTGTCATCCACGTCGTTGCAGCCATGCCCACCTCCGCCGAGGTTGCGCAGCGTCAGCACATCCACCGCCGCCTCCGCCGCCGGCGCCGGCGTCAGCGGGCCACCCAGGCCCCCCGTGCCCCGCCAGTAGCGGATCGCACCCATGGCCATGGCGAGGATCGCGAAGCCGAAGCTGGCGCCGGCCAGCGCGTTGATCAGCCAGAGCGGGATGATGCGGAAGAAGGCGCCCGTGCCCGTCTGCGCCGTCCAGAGCTTCGACGGATCCACCAGCGCCACCGCCAGCAGCAGCGCCAGCGTCACGAACAGCGTCGCGACACCCGCGACGATCGTCCCGTTCTTCTCGAAGGCGCGCCCCATCGCCGGCGGCCAGGCATATTGCGCGTAGCTCTCCTGCCGGATGGTCGCGAAGGTGGCGGGGATGTTGATGCCGAAGGCATGCGGCGGCGCGTACTGGCAGGCGTGGTAGCACCCCTTGCAGCCATGGCAGAGATTGGCGAGGTGCGTGAGATCCGCCGTCTCGAACTCCCGCCGCATCGCCATGGCGGGGAAGACGGCGCAATAACCCTCGCAATACCGGCAGGCATTGCACACCGCCATCTGGCGCCGCGCTTCCTGGTAGGCGTCGCTTTCCGTCACGGTCGCCTCGCGCAGCAGCGCGTCCAGCTTGTTCATCTCAGTTGCGGACATGCTTCGCCGCTCCCTCACCGGCCAGGCGGCCGAAGACCGTGCCCAGCGTCATGCCGAAACCCGCCAGGTAGCCCTGGCCGAGGATGTTGCCGGACATGATCTCGCCGCTGGCGAACATGTTCCCGGAAGGCTTGCCATCCGCCATCAGCACGCGGGCCTTGTCGTCCACCTTCACGCTGAGGAAGGTGAAGGTGATGCCGGGCCGCAGCGGATAGGCGTAGTAGGGCGGCTTGTCGATCCGCCGCGCCCAGTGGCTTTTCGGCGGGGTCAGCCCCTCCGTCCGGCAGTCGTCCGGCGTCATCGGCGTGAAGGTGCCTGGCACGACGGCGGCGTTGTAGTCCGCCACCACCTTCTCCAGCTTCGCCGCATCCATCCCCGCCTGCGCAGCGATCCCCGCGATGCTGTCCGCCTTGTAGGGCGGATAGACGGAGGGAAGGAAATTCATCACCGCCTGGCTGTCCGTCACCGCCAGCGCCACCTGGCCGGGCTGCTGCGCGATCAGGCGGCCCCAGATCGCATAGCGCTTCGGCCAGACATCCTCGCCCTCATCGTAGAAGCGCTCGACATTGCGGTTCACGACGATGGCGAAGGGCACGCAGTCCAGCCGCATGGCCAGCCCGCCATCCTCCATCGGCGCCCGCGCGTCATTCGCCACCGCGTGGAACTGCGTGGGATCGCCCACTTCCTGCACGCCCTGCGCCAGCAAATCCTTCAGGATCGTGCCCTGCGCATAAGGCGTGCCGCGGATCTGGAAATTGTCCGCCGCGTCGCCCCAGTATTCCCGCAGCCAGTTGCGGTTCGCCTGGAAGCCGCCGGAGGACGCGACCAGCGCCTTGAAGCGGATGCGCTCGGGGAAGCCCGCATGGCTCACCACCGCCTCCGTCGCCCAGCCTTCCTCCACCTTGATGTGCTGAACTTCCGTGTCGTACAGCGTGACGATGCCGAGCCGCGCGCATTCCCGGTACAGCGCGTTCAGCAGCGCCTTGCCGCCGCCGAGGAAGAAGGCATTGGTCCGGGACAGGGACAGCGTGCCCGACAGGCTCGGCTGGAACACCACGCCGCAGCTCGCCAGGAAGTCCGGCGCATGCTGGCTCGCGCGGATGCACATGCGCGCCAGCGCCTCATCCGTCTTGCCCGCGGTGACGCGCCGCAGATCGTCCCAGTATTCCTCCTCCAGGTAGCTGTCCGTCATCACCTGGGTCGGGCCCGGATGCATGGTCCGCAGGTTGCGCGTGTGCCGCGAATTGCCGCCGCGCAGCGGGGGAGGGGAGGCCTCGCACAGGATCACGCTCGCGCCCGCGCGCGCCGCGGTGATGGCGGCGCAGAGCGCGGCATTGCCGCCCCCCACCACCAGCACGTCATAGACTCGGGAGAAATCGGGCATGGCGGCCCCTCGACCAGCTTCTGGGCGTTCTTGTATCCAATGGTATCCAGAGATGTCCAGATGGTCGTTCCAATCAGGCCGCGGCCTGGGCTACAAGCGCGGCATGGACATGCCCCAGCCCAGCCGGGACCTCGGCCAGGAAGCCTATGCGCGTATCCGCGCCGCGATTCGGGACGGCACCCTCGCGCCCGGGCTGCGCCTGACGGAAACGGACCTCGCCGCCCGCTTCGGCGTCTCCCGCACGCCCGTCCGCCAGGCCATCGCGCGGCTGGAATCGGAGGGGCTGCTGACGCATGAGGCCCGCCGTGGCCTGACGGTCACGCGCCCCGACCACGCGCAGGTCGTGGAACTCTATGTGATGCGCGAAGTGCTGGAGGGTGCCGCCGCGCGCCTCGCCGCCCAGCACGCCAGCGCGACGGAAATCGGCGCCATGGCCGAACTCGTCGCCTCCGAGCCCCGGCATTTCGACGATGCCCAGGCGCTGGCCGCCACCAACCAGCGCCTGCATGGCCTGCTCTACCTCGCCGCCCATAACCGCTACCTGCTGCGCAGCCTGGAACAGCTCGGCGCCACCATGGCCCTGCTGCCCACCCTGCTGACGGTCGGCGGCCGCGCCCAGCAGGCCCATGCCGAGCACCAGGCCATCCTCGCCGCCCTCCAGGCGCGGGACGGCGATGGTGCGGAAGCCGCCGCCCGCGCCCATGCCCAGGCCGCGCAGCGCCACCGCCTGGCCTGGCTGGTCCGCACCGTCGGCGTGCCCTACGCGGCGCCGGGCGGCGTCTAGCCCCCGCCCGACCGATAACGCTTCGTCAGCAACTCTCCTGGAATGTCTACACAAACGGAGAGTGTTCCATGCCCGACCTGTCGCTGCGCATGCGCCTGCTGGCTGCCATCGGGGGGGCGGCGCTCGTCTCCGGCGCCGCCATGGGCGGCTTCGCCCTCTGGCTCCAGTCCCGCCAGGCCGCGATCGACGAACAGGTCATGGTTGACGCCGTCGCCGAACGCCTCGGCAGCGCGATCGAGGATGAAGGGCGCATCGCGCTCGGCATCGCGACCGCGCTCTCCGGCGACCCCGACCTCCGTCGCGCCGTCCTGGCCAATGACCGCGCCGCGACGCTCGCCATCCTCACCCCCGCCCATCGCGCGCTGACGGAGGCCTATGGCCCCGGCCTGGTCAACGTCGTGCTGCCCCCCGGCATCGCCTTCGCCCGCGCCCATACGCCGGAAGCGCATGGCGACCGCATGGTGCCGCGGCGGGAGACGATCCAGCGCGCCTTCGCGGAAGGCCGCCCCGCCGCGGGCATCGAGCCGGGGCGGGAGAACATCAGCGTGCTCGCCGTGGTGCCGATCCGGCATGAGGGCCGCGTGATCGCCGCCGTCGATGCGGGCTTCTCGCTCGGCCCCACCATCGCGCAACGGCTGCACCGCCAGACCGGCGCGCAGGTGATCCTCCACCGTACCGCCGGCGACCGACTCGTCGTCTTCGGCGCCAGCCGCCAGGGCGGCGGCCTGCTGCCGCCAGAAGCCTTGCAGGCCGCCCTGGCCGGAGAGGTGGTGACGCGCGACGTCCCGCTCGACGGCCGCGATGGCGTCGCCCGTGCGCAACCGCTGCGGAGCCTCGCCGGCGAGATCGTCGGCGTGATCGAACTCTGGCAGGACACCACCGCCATGGCGGAAGCCGCGGCGGCGAAGCGCCTCACCCTGATCGGTGCCCTCGCATTGCTGCTGCTCGGCGCCGGCGCTGCCGCCATCTGGCTGGCGGAGGGCGTGCGCCGCCCCATGACGCAGATCGCCCGCCGCCTGCACGGCATCGCGGAAGGCGAGACGACCTCCCCCGTTCCCTTCCGTGACCGCGGCGACGAACTCGGTGAGATCGCCCGTGCCGCGGAGACGCTCCGCGCCACCACGGAGGAAGCCGCCCGCCTGCGCGCCGAACAGGACCGGCTGCGCGATGCCGCCGAAGCCCAGCGGCGGCAGGCGGCACTTTCCATCGCCAGCCAGCTCGATTCGGAGATCGGCGCCGTCGCCACGGCACTGCGCGGCGCCTCCGACGCGCTCGCCGAGAGCGGCGTCGATTTCGGCCACCGCGCCAGCGCCGCCGGGGACCGCGCCGGCCGTGCCGCCGAAGGCGCCGGCCAGGCCGCCGCGGAAGTCTCCACCGTCGCCGCGGCGACCGAGGAACTCTCCGCCTCCGTCGCCGAGATCACGCGCCAGGTCGCGGAAGCCGCCCGCACGGCCCGCCAGGCGGTGGAGGAAGCCCGCCGCACGGACCAGACGGTGGGCGGCTTGGCGGAAGGCAGCCAGCGCATCGGCCAGGTCGTGCAACTCATCGCCGACATCGCCGCGCGCACCAACCTCCTCGCGCTCAACGCCACCATCGAGGCCGCGCGCGCCGGCGACGCCGGCAAGGGCTTTGCCGTGGTGGCATCCGAAGTGAAGGCCCTCGCCACCCAGACCGCCAAGGCCACCGACGACATCAGCCGCCAGATCGGCGCCATGCAGCAATCGGCCCTGGCCTCCGCCAGCGCCATCCAGGGCATCGCCGGCATCATCGGCACGCTGGACAGCATCGCCGCCGCCATCGCCGCCGCGGTGGACCAGCAGGGCGCCGCCACCCAGGAAATCGCCCGCAGCGTCCAGCAGGCCGCGCAAGGCACCGCCCGCGTCACCACCGAAGTCGCCGCCGTCTCCGCCGGCACCACCAGCCTCGGCGAGGCCGCACGCCAGGTCATCACCCTCGGCGAAGCCGTCGGCGCCCAGGAACGCCGCCTGCAGGAGAACCTGGCGGGGCTGTCGGCGCGGCTGCGCGCGGGGTGAGGGCGGCGTGGGTGGTTCGCGGGGGAAACGCCGTTTCCCCCGCACCCCCTTTGCCAGGGGCCAGCGGGCCCCTGGACCCCAGGCTTTTGCATCACTGGGTGATGGGAGGGGCAAGGCGGTCCCGCTGGCCGGGAACGCGCGCCGTGCCCCTCCCATCACCCAGTGATTGAAGGGGGATCAAAGGGGCCGCTGCCCCTTTGCAGGGGGTGAAGGGGGACGGCGTCCCCCTGCAATCACCCGCGCAACCCCACCCGTCGCCGCAGCAGGTCCGGCGGGCCGTCGCCGGATTGCGAGGGCTGGTAGGCGAGGGGGATGATGTCCCGCATCCGGGTCCATGTCCTCGCGTCGGTGTCGGCGGGCACCTCGATGGAGGAGACGCCGCAGCGCAGCAGGGCGGCGTATTGGTCCGGGATCACGTGCCCGGTGGCGCGGATTTCGCCGGTGTAGCCGTGGTATTCGCGAAGGGCGCGGGCCTGGGTGAAGGCGCGGCCGTCGCGGTGTTTCGGGAGGCTCAGCGCCACCAGCGCCAGGCGCGGCAGCCAGGGGCGGAGGGTGTCAGGATGGGCATCGGGCGGCAGCGCCACGCCGAGGGGCGCGTTGCGGCCTGCCAGCGCCTCGCCGTCGCGGGTCAGCCGCGCCAGACTCACCAGCGCCGCGCCTTCCGGCAGGGCGTCGTCGTCACCGATGGTGGCGAAGGGGTCGGGACGAAGCGCGCCGCCGTCAAGCAGGGGCATAGAGGGCTTCCTTGAAGGGCGCCGGCCCGATGCGGCGGTAGGTGTCCTTGAACAGCTCGCCGGGTTCGCGATGCGCGACATAGGTGCGCACCAGCGTTTCCACGGCGTCCACGACGCTGTCGTAGCTGAAGGCAGGGCCGATCAGCTCGCCGATCGTCGCATCGTTGGTTGCCGATCCGCCGAGCGTGATCTGGTAGACCTCCTCGCCGCGCTTATCGACGCCGAGCAGCCCGATATGGCCGACATGGTGGTGCCCGCAGGCGTTGATGCAGCCGGAGATGTTGACGTGCAGCGTCCCGATGTCGAGTTGCCGGTCGAGGCTCGCGAAGCGTTCGCTGATGCGCTGCGCCACAGGGATGCTGCGTGCGGTGGCCAGCGCGCAGTAATCCATCCCGGGGCAGGCGATGATGTCGCTGATCAGCCCGACATTCGGCGTCGCCAGGCCATGCTGCCGCAACCCCTTCCACAGCGCGTGCAGATCTTCCTGCCGGACATGCGGCAGCACCAGGTTCTGCACATGGCTGACGCGGATCTCGCCGAAGGAGAAGGTCTCGGCCAGTTCGGCGATCGCTTCCATCTGGTCGGCGGAGGCATCGCCCGGGATGCCACCGATCGGCTTGAGGGAGACGACGACGGAGACATAGCCCGGCGCGCTGTGCGGATGCGTGCTGTTCCGCGCCCAGGCCGCGAAGGCCGCGTCCGCTTCCAGCGCGCGGCGGTAGCGCGGCGGGTCGTCCTGCAGGTCCGCGAAAGGCGGCGGCGCGAAATGCGCTCGGATGGCGGCTACGATGCCGGGCTCCAGCCGATAGCGCCCGGCTGGCATCGCCGCGAGTTCCTCCTCCACCAGGCGCCGGAACTCGTCGCCGAGGTCACGGACCAGGATCTTGATGCGCGCCTTGTAGATGTTGTCGCGCTGGCCGAGCGCGTTGTAGACGCGCAGCACCGCTTCCATCGTCTTCAGGAAGTCGGCTTCCGGCACGAAGTCGAACAGTTTCGTGCCGATGATCGGCGTGCGGCCGAGCCCGCCGCCCACCCAGATCTCGAAGCCAATGGTGCCGGCCTCGTTGCGCTTCGCCGTCACGCCGATGTCGTGCACCTGGATCGCCGCGCGGTCATGCGGCGCCCCCGTGATGGCGATCTTGAACTTGCGGGGCAGGTAGGTGAATTCGGGGTGCAGCGTGGACCATTGCCGCAGGATCTCGGCATAGACGCGCGGGTCGACGATCTCGTCCTTGGCGGCGCCGGCGAATTCGTCGGTGGTGACGTTGCGCACGCAGTTGCCGCTGGTCTGGATCGCGTGCATGTCGACATCGGCCAGGGCCTGGAGCATGTCGATCACATCCTCCAGCTTCGTCCAGTTGAACTGGATGTTCTGCCGCGTGGTGAAGTGGCCGAAGCCGCGGTCCCAGCGCCGGGCGATGACGCCGAGCTGCCGCATCTGCCGCGCATCGATCACGCCATAGGGGATGGCGACCCGCAGCATGTAGGCGTGCAGCTGCAGATAGAGGCCGTTCATCAACCGCAGCGGCTTGAACTCGTCTTCCGTCAGCTCGCCGGACAGGCGCCGCGCCACCTGGTCGCGGAACTCCGCGATGCGCGCGGCCAGGAAGTCCCGGTCCACCTCGTCGTAGCGATAGGTGCGGGCATGGGGCGGGATGGCGTGGGTGATCTGGTCCATGGGGGTCAGGACGCCAGCTGGAGGGCCGGGCGCGGCTCTGCATCCACCGAGGGCCCGGCGGCGCGCAGCCTTTCGCGGAACTTCACGGGCACCGGCCCGGGCGATACCTCCACCGCATAGGCGCCGACCACCATCCGCGCCTTCTCCGCGGCCTGGCCCAGCGCCAGCGCGGCGGCGACCTCCTCCGGCGGGAAGATCCGCGCCGCGGCGACCTCCGCCACCCATCCGCCGGCACCGAGCCAAACCACGCGGCCGGTTCGGAGATCATTCGCGGTGACCACCAGCGGGGCGGTGGCGGGGCGGGTCTTCGCCGGTGCGGCCATGGTGGCTTCCTTCTCTGGGGCGCGCGGAGCGCCGCGCTTGGCGTGGCCCGCGCTAATTAACGCGCGCCAGAAGCGTAATCAACGCTCGGCGGCGCGGTATCATCGCGAAATGCCAAAAAATTTCCCCGCTGGTGCGTATTGGCTGTCATACATCGCCCAAAGACCCTATTGGCGATCGTGTTGGAGTATGGTGTTCTCCCGCCCCTGTCTGGTGAAAAGCGATGGTCAACCGTGGATAAGCGCTCCGCCCTCGGCCCGGCCCAGGGCCCGATGCCCGGCGAGGTCTGGCTGGTCGGCGCCGGCCCCGGCGATCCCGGCCTGCTGACCCTTCGCGCGGCGGAGGCGCTGAAGCGCGCCGACCTCGTGCTGCATGATGCGCTGCCCGGCCGCGCGGTGCTGCGCCTCGTGCGCCCAGGCGCGGAGATCGTCCCCGTCGGCAAGCGCAAGGGTGCCGCGCCCGTCACCCAGGCGAGGATCAATGCCCGCCTCATCGCCGGCGCCCGCGCCGGGCTGCGTGTGGTCCGCCTGAAGGGCGGCGACCCCTTCGTCTTCGGCCGGGGCGGGGAGGAAGCGCAGGCGCTGGACGCCGCCGGCATCCCCTGGAAGGTCGTCCCCGGCGTCACCGCCGGCATTGCCGCCCCCGCCGCGGCTGGCATCCCGCTGACCCATCGCGGCGTCGCCAGCGCCGTCACCTTCGTGACCGGACATGACGAGGCCGGCGACCTGCCGGGCGCCGTGAACTGGGACGCCCTCTCGCATCTCGGCGGCACCATCGCCGCCTTCATGGCCCTGTCGCGGCTGGATGAGATCGCGCTCCGCCTGCTGGCCGGCGGCCGCCCCGCCGCGACGCCGGTCGCCATCATCGCCCAGGCGACGACGCCTGATCAGCGGGTCCTGCACAGCACGCTCGGCACCTGCACCCTCGATGCCCGCCGCGCCGGGCTGCCCACGCCGGCCCTGGTCGTGATCGGGGAGGTCGCGGCGCTCGGACTCGGCGCCGCCGTGCCGGCGGCCGTCAGATCGCGAAGTTCAGCGGCTCCGTCGTCGGCCGCTTGAGCCCGGCGGCCTGGGCGCGCTTCAGCAGGTCGTCCAGCGTCTGCCCCGCCAGGCGTTCCCGCAGCCCATCCTCCAGCTCCCGCCACAGCGGCGCCACCACCGCCACCTGCAGCTTCCCGGTCAGGTCGCCCGGCATCGCCTCCGGTTCCTCCGTCACGGCGCTGACGATCTCGATCAGCCTGATGTCGCGCGGCCGGCGCCCGAGCCGATAGCCGCCCTTCGGGCCGCGCACGCTGTCCAGCAGCCCGGTGCGGGACAGCGCCTGGAAGACCGGCTCGATCCCCCGGCGCGCCGCGCCCATCCGCTCCGCCACATCGGCGCCGCCCGTCACCTCGCCGCCCCGCCCGGCGTGGAAGCCGACATCCAGCATCACGGCGATCGCCGTCATGATCCGATCCTGGCGGAGCAGCATTTTTCTCGATTCCCGCGCGTTGGAGATGGCGTTATCTACATTGCCCTGGCGTGATTTTCCAGCCCTGCCATGGACAGGCGGCCGAGGGCGGGCCAGAACATCCCCCGAAACGCCGCGCACCGCCGAAGGCTTCCCCGCATGCCCGACCGTTCCAGCCGGAAACCCGCCCCTGCCGCCGGCCCGTCAGCCTCCCTCCAAGGGGGCCGCATCCATGGCAGCGTGCTCGACATCGTCGGCAATACGCCGATCGTCCGGCTCCCCCGTCTCGAGGCGAAGGAAGGCCTGGCCGCCCGCCTCGCCCTCAAGCTCGAATTCTTCAACCCGCTCGGCTCCGTGAAGGACCGCATCGGCCTCGCCATGGTGGAGGCCGCGGAGCGGGAGGGCCTGATCGCGCCCGGGCGTTCCACGCTGGTCGAACCCACCTCCGGCAATACCGGCATCGCGCTGGCCTTCGTCGCCGCCGCCAAGGGCTATCGCCTGATCGTCGTGATGCCCGACGGCGCCAGCATCGAGCGCCGCAAGATGATGAAGCTGATGGGCGCGGAACTCGAACTCACCCCCGCGCGCCGCGGCATGGCCGGCGCCATCCAGCGCGCGGAGCAGATCATCGCCGCCACCCCCGGCGCCTGGATGCCCCGGCAGTTCGACAACCCCGCCAACCCCTCGGTGCATGAGGCGACGACGGCCGAGGAGATCTGGGCCGACACCGCGGGCGAGGTCGATGCCATCATCGGCGGCGTCGGCACCGGCGGCACCCTGACGGGCATCGCCCGCGCGCTCAAGCCGCGACGCGAGGGACTGCGCATCATCGGCGTGGAGCCCGCCGAATCGGCCGTGCTGTCCGGGGAGGAACCCGGCCCGCACGACATCCAGGGCATCGGCGCCGGCTTCCGCCCCTCCGTTCTCGAACTCGAACGCCTCGATTCCGTCATGCGCGTGTCGGAGCGGGAGGCGCTGGCCGCCGCCCGCCTCTGCGCGCGGGAGGAAGGGCTGCCCATCGGCATCTCCTCCGGCGCCGTGCTGCATGCGGCGCTGGAGGTGGCGCGCGATCCCGCGATGCAGGGCCGCCTCGTCATCGGCATCGCCGCCAGCTTCGCCGAACGCTACCTCAGCACGCGCCTGTTCGAGGGAATCTGACGCACGTCAATTCTCCCCGAACTGCAGCGCCGCGAGCCGGGCATAGAGCCCACCTTCGCGCACCAGCGCCTCATGCGTGCCCATCGCGACGATCCGCCCGGCCTCCATCACCACGATCCGGTCGGCGTTGCGCACCGTCGCCAGGCGATGCGCCACCACCAGCGTGGTGCGGCCGCGCGACAGCGCCTCCAGCGCCTGCTGCACCGCCTGCTCGCTCTCCGCATCCAGCGCGCTCGTCGCCTCGTCCAGCAGCAGGATCGGCGCATCGCGGAGGATGGCGCGCGCGATCGCGATGCGCTGCCGCTGCCCGCCCGACAGCGTGACGCCCCGCGCGCCGAGATGCGTCTCGTAGCCCTGCGGCAGCCTCGCGATGAAGCGATCCGCCGCCGCCGCTTCCGCCGCCCGGCGCACCTCCTCATCGCTGGCATCCGGCCGCCCGTAGCGGATGTTCTCCGCGACCGAGGCCGAGAAGATCGCGGCATCCTGCGGCACGATGCCGATCCGCGCCCGCAGCGCCGCCGGATCGGCCCGCGCCACATCCACCCCATCGACCAGCACGCGCCCGGATTGCGGATCGTAGAAGCGCAGCAGCAGCTGGAAGACGGTGGTCTTGCCGGCGCCGGAGGGCCCGACCAGCGCCACCGTCTCGCCGGGCTCGACGGCCAGGGAGAACCCGTCCAGCGCCGCCGCATCCGGCCGCGTCGGGTAGCGGAAGCTGACCTCCTCGAACGCCAACCGCCCCGCCGCCGGCACGGGCAGCGCCACGGGCACTGGCGGCGCGGCGATGGCAGGCTCCGCGGCCAGGATCTCCAGCAACCGGTCCGCTGCCGCCGCCGCGCGCTGGATCTCCCCCCACAGCTCGCTCATCGTCGCGCTCGAGCTTGCCAGCAGCATGGCGTAGAAGACGAAGGCGGAAAGGTCGCCGCCCGTCATCCGCCCCTCCACCACATCCCGCCCGCCGACCCAGAGGCTGAAGGTGATGGCGCCGAAGCCGAACAGGATGACGGCCAGGATCAGCGCGGTGCGGGATGCGATGCGCCGCAGCGCCGCGGCGACCGAACGCTCCACCTCGGCCGCGAAGCGCCGGCGGTCCTGCGGTTCATGCGTGAAGGCCTGCACGATGCGCAGCCCGTTCAACGCTTCCTCCGCCGTCGCCGCCAGATCCGCCACGCGTTCCTGCGCGGTCTTGGAAAGCCGGCGTTCGCGCCGCCCGAACAGCACCAGCGGCACCACCACCATCGGCAGCACCACCAGCATGATGCCCGCGAGCTTGGCGCTGGTCGCGACCAGCATGACCAGCGCCCCCGCGCCGGTGATGGCGTTGCGCAGCCCCATGGAGATGGCGGAGCCGATCAGCGACTGCAGCAGCGCCACGTCGGCCGTCATCCGCGACAGGATGTCGCCCGTCCGCGCCGTCTCGAAGAAGGAGGGCGAGAGCGACAGCACATGGTCGAAGACGCGCCGGCGCAGGTCCGCCGCTACCCGCTCCCCCAGCCATGACACCAGGTAGTACCGCGCGGAGGTCGCGACCGAGAGGACGGCGACGATGCCCCCCATGACCAGCGCCGCGCTGTCCAGCCCCTCCGCCCCGCCGCTGAAGCCGTTGTCGATCAGCCCCTTCAGCCCCTGGCCGATCGCCAGCGTCATGGCCGCCGCCAGCAGCAGCGCGACGACGGCGCCGATGGCGCGGGGCAGGTAGGGGCGAAGCTGCGGCAGCAGCAGGCGCAGCGAGGTGATCGGCGCGCGGGCGGGGGAGGAGGTGTTCACCCGCCCAAGGTGGCGCTTCCCCCGCCGGTCGGAAAGCCCTCTCCCCCCACAGGGGGGGTTGGACGCATGCGTCCAACGGTGGGTGAGGGAGGCTCCCCCACCCCGAGCAAACCTATTTCAGAAAATCAGGCTCGATCAGCCGCGGCAGCAGCAGCGCCATGTCCGGCCACAGGATCAGCAGCGCCAGGATCCCGAACATCGGCAGCAGCATGATCATCGTGTCCTTCAGCGCATCCGTGATCCGGATTCCCGCCACCGAACAGGCGATCATCAGGCACAGCCCATAGGGCGGCGTCACCAGACCGAAGGCCAGCGACATGATGGAGATCATCGCGAAGTGGATGGGATGCAGCCCTGCATGCTCCGCCATGGGCTGCAGGATGGTGCCGACGATGATGATGGCCGGGATGGCATCCAGGAAGCAGCCGACGATCAGGAAGACGGCGGCGATGAAGAAGCCCGTCAGCACCGGCCCCATGTCCCAGGCGATGACGCCGGACAGCATGGCCTCCGGAATCTTGTAGTAGGCCAGCAGCCAGCCGAAGGCGGAAGCGGTGCCGACGCAGAACAGCGTGATGCCGGACAGCTTGCCCGTATCCATGAAGGCGGTCTTCAGCCCCTTCAGGTCCATCTCCCGATAGACGAAGATGGACAGCGCGCCGGCATAGAGCACGGCGATGCAGGCGGCTTCCGTCGCCGTGAACCAGCCGAAGATCTTGCCGCCGATGATGATGAAGGGCGTCATCAGCGCGGGCACGGAGACGATGAAGGAGGCGAGGAATTCCTTCAGCGTCGCCCGCGTGTAGGTGGGGTAGCCGCGCGCCTTGGCATAGACATGCACGGTCGCCATCTGCGCCACGCCGATCAGCAGCCCCGGCAGCACGCCCGCCAGGAAAAGCCCGCCGATCGAGACCGTCAGCACGCCGCCCCAGACGATCATCAGGATCGAGGGCGGGATGATGACCGCCAGCACGGCGGAGACGGCGGTGATGGCGACGGAGAAGCTGTCATCATACCCCTCCCGCCGCTGCGCATCGATGAAGATCTTGGATTGGCTCGCCGCATCGGCGGTGGAACTGCCGGAGATGCCCGCGAAGAAGATCGACAGCACGACATTGATCTGCGCAAGGCTGCCCGGCATGTGGCCGACGATGGCGCGGGAGAAGCGCACCAGCCGGTCGGTGATGCCACCGATATTCATCAGGTTCGCGGCCAGCAGGAAGAAGGGCACCGCGATCAGGATGAAGCTGTTGAAGCCGTTGAACGTCTCCTGCACCATGATCATGGGCCAGAGGCGATCCTCCAGCAGCAGCGGCGGCAGGCAGGCGAGGCCAAGCGCCACGGCCACCGGCACGCGCAGGAACAGCAGCCCGAAGAAGCCGCCGAACAGGAAGGCCGCGGCCTGCCCGGCCGAAAGGGTGGAGGCCATCATGCGCGCGGTTCCTCGGCACCGGTCAGCACCGCCAGGTCATCCCAGATGCGCTCGGCCATGAAGATCAGGAAGGTGACGCCGGCGACAGGCCAGGCGATGTAGATGGTCCAGAGCGGCAGTTCCGCCAATTCGCTGATGCGGTACCAGGCGCTGTCGGTGAATTCCCAGCCCCACCAGACGAAGACCAGCGCGAAGACCACGACGAAGAAGCCCGCCAGCAGGTCCGCCGCCGCGCGCTGGCGACCCTTCAGGTTGGGGAAGAAGTCGACGGTGAAATGCGTCCCCTCCCGGATCGCGACCATGGCGCCGATCATCACGGTCCAGACCAGCAGGAAGCGGCTCGCCTCCTCCGTCCAGATGTAGCGCGGCAGCAATTCGGTGAAGCGCGCGAAGATCTGCAGCGCGACGGGCGGGATGATGCTGGCCACCGAGAAGACCAGCAGCCATTCGAGGAAGCGGGCGTAGAACTGGTTGAAGCGGCGCAGGGCGCCACGCACGCCGGAATGCGGCGCCATGCGGTGTATTCCTTGAAGGGGCAGGGCAGGAAGCGGGGTGGCACGCGCCACCCCGCGGATCGCCTTACGACGTGATGGCGTTGATGCGGGTCTGGATGCCTTCGGCATCGATCTCCCGCGCATAGGCCGCCATCACCGGCAGCACGGCGGCGTTCATCTGCGCACGCTCCGTGAAGGGGATTCGCCGCAGCCGGCCCGCGGCTTCCAGCGCCGCCACCTTCTGCTCATCCTCCTGGCTCTCCGTCTGGCGGCCGAAGACGCCGGCCTCCCGCCCCGCGCGGCGGATCGCCTCCTGCAGCTCCCGCGGCAGCCGCGCCAGGGTCTGGGAGGAGAAGCAGAGCGGGCGGATGGTGATGGCGTGCTGCGTCATCAGCAGGTTCGGCCCCACCTCGAAGAACCGCATCTGCTCGACACCGGCGGCCTCGTTCTCGCCGGCCTCGATGACGTTGTTCTGGATGGCGTTGTAGACCTCGTTGTAGGCGATGACCTGCGGCGCCATGCCGATCGCCTGGAAGGTGCGCGACCAGATCGGCGCGCCCTGCACGCGCACGCGAAGCCCGCGCAGCTCCGCCATGTTGCGGGCGGGGCGGGAGGAGAAGATGTTGCGGATGCCGCCGCCGGCATAGCCGATCAGCTCGACCCGGGCGCGCCGCGCCACCTCATCCGCCACCGGCTTGAACAGGTCCTGGTCCAGCACCGTGTTCCAATGCGCGAGGTCGCGGAACAGGAAGGGCGCGTCGATGAAGGGGGCGGCGCGGCTGAAGGTGGACATGTGGGCGGGGCTGACGATGGCGTAGTCCACCGCGCGGCCGGCCGACATGTATTCGAAGAACTGCTTCTCCAGCCCCAGCGAGCTGTTCTTGTGCATCACGAAGTTGATGGGCCGGCCGTAATACTGCTTCACCAGCTCCTCGAACCGCGTCATGCAGCGGTTGAAGACGTGCTCGTCATTGAACTGGCTGGCGCCGTTCAGCGTGATCGGGGCCTGGGCGATGACGACATTCGGTGCGGCCAGCAGGCCGGAGGCAGCGGCGATGCCGCCGAGCAAGGCGCGACGTTCCATGGACAAGCTCCCCATTGTTCGGCCGGGTCATCCGCCCGGCTCGTGGCAGGGAGGCTAGCGCGGTCCCGGCCCGCTTGGGAACCGCCCAGTTACCGGGATTCCGTCACCCATTTGAGGATATGCCGCGCCACCAGGCAGCGCGTCCCATCGGCCTTCACCACCTCGCAGGCCGCCTCGCTGCGGCCGCGCGCCGGGTCGATGCTTTCCACGCTGTAATGCGCCGTCAGCACATCCCCCACGAAGACCGGCGCCAGGAAGCGGACGCGGTCATAGCCGAGCGAGACGGGCACGCCCTCCGCCCCGCCCGCGATGGCGCGGTGCGCGATCCGCGACGCGGTGGAGGACAACAGCCCCAGCACCAGCGCCCCATGCGCGATCCGCTGGCCATAGGCGGTGCGGGCGGCATAGGCCTCATCCACATGCAGCGGGTCGTGGTCGCCGGTGATCTCGGCGGTCAGCAGCAGGTCGCGCTCCGTCACCGGTTTGGTGAAGCTCTCCGTGGCGCCCGCCTCGATGCCGAGGATCACAGCGCCGCCAGCCTTGGGTTCACTTGCTTGCCGGGCTTCGCCGCGATCTCCGCCTTCAGCCCCATGCGCCCTGCCGCGAAAAGCCGTGCATCCATCGCCCGCAGGTCGGTCGCGACGCTGGGCCGGAATCCCATCCGCCCCGCGATGTCCTCCACCGCCAGCCCCGGTGCGATCTCGACCAGCTCCGGCCCCGCATCCCCCAGCCGGAACACCGCGCATTCCGTCACGTACAGCACGGGCTGCCCGCGCGCGCGCGCATAGGCGCCGGAGAAGGTGATCTGCTCCACCTGCGCCACCGCCTTGGGCTTGCCGCCGGCGGTCAGCGTGCCGCCGAACACCACGCGCTTCGCATTCTGGCTGATGTTGATGAAGCCGCCAGGCCCGATCAGCTTGTCCCCGAAGCGGGAGACATTGACGTTTCCCGCCGCATCGAATTCCGCGAAGGAGAGGAACGCCAGGTCCAGCCCCCCGCCATCGTAGAAGTCGAACTGGTAGGGCTGGTCGAGCTGCGCGTCCGGGTTCATCGCCGCCCCCGCATCCCCGCCGCTCGCCGGCGCGCCGCCGACATTGCCCTGTTCGTTGGTCAGGCAGATGGCGTCCAGGCACCCTTCCTCCGCCGCCACATTCGCGATGCCGGTGAAGATGCCGGAGCCGAGGTTGCAGATGGCGCGCGGGAACAATTCCAGCGCCCCCCGTCGCGCCACCACCTTTCTCGAATCCTGCTTCAGGACCGGGATGTCATCCAGCGGGATGCGCAGCTCCCCCGAATAGGCGGTGGAATAGGGCACCAGGAAGGTCTGCTCCTGCGCCGGCTCCACCACCACCAGATCCACCAGGATGCCCGGGATCTTCACCATCTTCGGATGCAGCGTGCCGCGCGCCGCCATGCGCTTCACCTGCACCACCACGATGCCGCCGCAGCGCTTCGTCGCCTGCGCCTCGCTCAGCATCTCGAGCGTCACCGCCTCCTGCTCCATGGAGACGTTGCCATCCTCATCCGCCGTCGTGCCGCGCAGGAAGGCGATGTCGATGTGGTAGGGCTTGTAGAACAGCATCTCCTCGCCCCGCACCACCTCCAGCGTCACCAGATCCTCCGTCGCGGAGGCGCTCTGCCGCCCGCCCTGCAGGCGCGGATCGACGAAGGTGTGCAGCCCGGTCTTGGTGAACAGCCCCATCCGCCCCGCCGCCATCTCCCGCATCAATTGCGACAGCGCCCCCTGCGGCAGGGACCAGGCCTCGATCTCATCGTTGAGCGCCATGCGCCCGACCGGCGGGCTGTTGACGAAGCTGCCCGCGATGTTGCGCCGCAGCAGCCCCTTCTGCGCCAGGTGCCCTAGGCCGCGACTGCCGCCATCGCCCACCCCCACCGGATGCAGCGCCGTGATGCCACGCGGCAGCCCCTCATCCCGGAAGCGCTGGCCGAGCGCCGCCAGCAGCGCATCCGGCACCGCATGCCCGCCGCCCGACCCGCCGATCAGCAGCGTGTCGCCATCCCGCACCAGCGAAGCCGCCTGCGCCGCCGAGACCCTGCGCATCCCGCCCATTCCCTCCGAGTGATTTGCCGCTAAAGCACTATCGGTTCACACTGAATCAGTGTGAACCGATTTCGTGCTTTAGAAACAACAGCTTCTACAGCACGAGATCTGTCCATTCGGACAGATCGTGCTGTAGGCTATCCCGCGACAACGGGGATGGAAACGGATGGACGGGCAGGTCCTGCTGCATCGGGAAGGGGTGGTCGCGCGCCTGACGCTGGATCGCCCCGCCAAGCACAACGCCATCACCAATGCGATGGCGGAGCAGCTGGCCGACCACGCCCGCACGATCAACGCGGACGGCACGATCCGCGCCGTGCTGCTGGAAGGCGCCGGCCCGCGCGCCTTCTGCGCCGGCATGGACCTCAAGGCCATCGAGGCCTTTCGGACCGCCTGGGATTTCCGCCACCGCCCGGACTATCCCGGCGCCGTGCGGTCCATCCGCAAGCCCGTCGTCGCAGCGCTGAAGGGCTGGGCGCTGGGTGGCGGCTTCGAACTGGCCTTGGCCGCCGATATCCGCCTGGCCGCCCCCTCCACCCGCATCGGCTTCCCCGAGGTCACGCGCGGCTGGGTCGGCGGCGGCGGCGCCTCCCAATTGCTGCCGCGCCTGATCGGGACCGGCCAGGCCATGCGCCTGCTGCTGACCGGCGACACGATCGAGGCCGAGGAGGCCCATCGTCTCCGCCTCGTCGAACAACTCGTCCCTGAGGACGCGCTGACCGACACCGCGCTCGCCCTCTGCCGGAAGCTGGCGGGCTTCTCCCCCGTCGCCGTGCAGGCGGTGAAGGCCGCGGTGCGCCAGTCGATGGAGGCGCCGCTTTCCGCCGGCCTTGCCTATGAGAACGAGATGAATGTGCTCTGCCTGGCGGCATTGCGCGAAGGGAGCACGCCATGATCCGCGTCGGTTTGATCGGCCTCGGCATGGCCGCGCAGCCGCACATGCTGGCGCTGCGCGACCTGGAGGCCGAGGGCCGGCTTCGCCTCGCCGGCGGCTTCTCCCCCAGCGCCGAGCGCCGCGCGGCCTTCGCCACGCGCTGGTCCGTGCCGGTCTTCGACAGCCTGGATGCGGTGATCGCCGCCAGCGACCTGCTGCTGGTGCTGACACCCCCGGGCGCGCATCTCCCCATGGTCCAGGCCGCCGCCGCCGCCGGGCGCCATGTGCTGGTGGAGAAGCCGCTGGAGATCACCGCGGAGCGCGCCCAGCGCCTGCTCGACGCCGCTGCCGGCATCACGCTGGCGGTGGTGTTCCAGCACCGCTTCCGCCCCGCCTCGCTCCGCCTGAAGCAGGCCATCGACTCCGGCGCGCTCGGAAAGCTCCTCTCCTGCTCCGCCTCCATCCGCTGGTGGCGCGATGCCGCCTATTTCGCCCAGCCCGGCCGCGGCATGAAGGCGCGCGACGGCGGCGGCGTGCTGCTGACGCAGTCCATCCACACCCTCGACCTGCTGCTGCACCTCGCCGGCCCCGTGGACCGCTTGGCGGCGCTGGCCGTCACCAGCCCGCTGCGGTCCATCGATACGGAGGACATCGCCGCCGCGACCCTCCGCTTCGCCTCTGGCGCCATCGGCGTGCTGGATGCCACCACGGTCGCGGAGCCCGGCTTCCCCGAACGCATCGAGATCGCCGGCACCGGCGGCAGTGCCGTCCTCGTCGCCGAACGCCTCGAACTCCACCTGAAGGGCCAGCCGGTCGAGATCCTGGACCGCGGCCTCGCCGGCGGCGGTGGCGCGGACCCGATGGCCTTCGACCACGGCCCCCACCGTTCTATGATCGCGGAGGTTCTGGACGCCATCGCGGCAAAACGTCCACCCAGCAACAGCGGCGCCTCCGGTCTTTCCGTCCAGCGGACGATCGAGGCCATCCTGCGCAGCGCGCGAGAGGGAAGTTTCGTCACGCTCTAGTCACCGTCTTGAAGCCTGCGCAGGGCTGGTTCAACGTGGCCGCGATGGACAGACCGGCCCTCGAACTCATCGGCCTGCGGACCGAATTCCGCATCGCCGGCCAGTGGCACCCCGCCGTGCGGGACCTGTCCCTGACGCTCGCGCGGAACGAGACGCTGGCCCTGGTCGGCGAGAGCGGCTGCGGCAAGTCGGTCACCGCGCTGTCCGTCATGGGGCTGGTGCAGCCGCCCTATGGCCGCGTCGCCGCCGGGCGCATCGTGCTGGATGGGCAGGACATCGCGGGGCTCAGCGAGAAGCAGCTGGAAGCCATCCGCGGCAACCGCATGGCGATGATCTTCCAGGAGCCGATGACCAGCCTGAACCCGGTCATGACCGTCGGCGACCAGGTGGCGGAGGCGCTGCGCCTGCATCGCGGCCTGGACCGCAAGGCCGCCCTCGCCCGTGCGCGGGAGCTGTTCGAGGAGGTGAAGATCCCCTCCGCCGCCACGCGCCTCTCGGAATACCCGCACCAGTTCTCCGGCGGCATGCGCCAGCGCGTGATGATCGCCATCGCGCTCGCTTGCGAGCCCGCCGTGCTGCTGGCGGATGAGCCGACCACCGCGCTCGACGTCACCATCCAGGCGCAGGTGCTCGGCCTGCTCGCCGATCTCCGCGCGAAATACGGCATGGCGGTGGTCTTCATCACCCACAACCTCGGCGTCGTCGCGCAGATCGCGGACCGCGTGGCCGTCATGTATGCCGGGGAGATCGTGGAGCAGGGCCCGGTCGAGGCCATCTTCGCCAGCCCCCAGCATCCCTATACGCGGGCGCTGTTCTCCGCGATCCCGCGCCTCGATGCCGCGGGCCAGGCGCTCTCGGCCATCCCGGGCCGTGTGCCACCGCTGGATGCCATGCCGCCGGGCTGCCGCTTCGCCGCGCGCTGCCCGCAGCGCCGCGCGGGCTGCGAGCAGGAACAGGTCCTCGCCGAGACCGCACCCGGCCACGCCGCCCGCTGCCACGTCGCCACAGGAAAGGTCTTCGCCAGTGCTTGATCCTGTCGGGCGGGTCGTCCTCATCACCGGCGCCACCCGCGGTATCGGGCGGGAGATCCTGCGCCGCCTGCATGGCTCCGGCTGGCTCGTCTCCGCCGGCATCCGGGGCAGCGCCAGCAAGCTCGCCGCCGGGCCGGACCTCATGCTCCACCCCTGGGATGCGGAGCAGGAGGGCGCCTCGGAAGCCTGGGTCGCCGCCGCCATGGCCCGCTTCGGCCGCATCGACGCCGTGGTGAACGCCGCCGGCATCAACCCCATGGGCCGGCTGCTGGATGAGGACGAGGCGCCCATCGACCAGCAATGGCGGGTGAATGTGAAGGGGCCGATGCGCCTGATCCGCGCCGCCTGGCCGCATCTCGTCGCCGGCGGGCAGGGCAGGGTGGTCAACCTCGCCTCCCTCTCCGGCAAGCGCGTCGCCAATGAGAATCTGGGCTACGCCATGAGCAAATTCGCCGTGGTGGCCCTGACGCAGGAGGTGAGGCGCCTCGGCTGGGAACACGGCATCCGCGCCACCGCGGTCTGCCCCGGCTTCGTCGCCACCGACATGACCGCCCGCGCCAAGTGGCCCCGCGAAGCCATGAGCCGGCCGGAGGATGTGGCCGTGCTGGTGGAGACGGTGCTGCGCCTGCCCAATTCCGCGACGGTCGGAGAGATCAAGGTTAATTGCCGTTTCGAGGCGCTGGCATGACCGTCACGCGCCTGGTGGACCAGGACCGGCCGGCCATCGCCTTCACCGTGGACGGCGCCGAAATCGTGGCCAAACAAGGCGATACGCTGCTGACGGCGATGCTGGCAGGCGGCCTGACCCATGTCCGCACCAGCGAATTCGGGGATGGCGGCCGGGCCGGCTTCTGCTGGATGGGCGCCTGCCAGGATTGCTGGGTTCTCGTGGAGGGCTCTGGAATCCGGCGTTCCTGCACCACATTGGCGGAACCTGGAATGAGGGTGATCCGTCGATGAAGACTGTGGTGGTGGTTGGTGCCGGCCCCGCTGGCATCCGCGCGGTTGAACAACTGGTCCGGGCGGGGCTTCGCCCGATCTGGATCGAGGAAAGCCCCGATGGGGGCGGCCGCATCACCCAGCGCCCGCCCGCCGGGTTCAAGCGGGACGCCGCCAGCCTCTACGGCGCCGATTCCGGCCGCGCGAAGCGCCTGCACGCCACGCTCGATGCCATGAAGCCCCGCACGGATTGGCGGCCCGACACGCTGGTCTGGAACATCCGGCCGGAAGCCCGCACCCTGCAGACCCTGACGGGCGGCAGCCAGCAGGGCGAGATCGCCTATGACGCCCTCATCCTCTGCACCGGTGCGGTGGACCGCGTAGTGCCCATGCCCGGCTGGACCATGCCCGGCGTCACCACCCTCGGCGGCGCGCAGGTCGCCCTCAAGGCGCAGGGGGTGGGCATCGGCATGTCCCCCGTGCTTGTCGGCAGCGGCCCGCTGCTGATCCTGACGGCCCTGCAATACATCAAGGCCGGCGCCAAGCCCGCCTTGGTGCTGGACACCACCCCCTTCCTGCAGAAGGCCTGGGAGACCTCCGGCCTGCTCTGGAACGCGCCCACCTTCCTGCGCGGCGTGCTGATGGACCTCCGCCTGCGCCTGTCCGGCGTGCCCTATGCCGAGGACGCGACGCCCATCGCGATCGAAGGCGACACCGCCGTCACCGCGCTGCGCTGGCGCGACAGCGGATGGCGCGAACACGTCACCCCCTGCGACGCCGTGGCCCTGGGCTGGGGCCTCAAGCCGGAAAGCCAGCTGGCCGACCTGGCCGGTGTGCCCTTCGACTACGACACGAAGCAGCAGAACTGGGTGCCCCGCCGCGATGCCGCCGGCCGCACCCCCGTGCCGGGCGTCTTCCTGGCCGGCGACGGCGCCGGGATCGGCGGCGCGGAGGTCGCGGAACTCGCCGGCGCCCGCGCGGCGCTGGCCCTGCTGGCGGATGCCCACCTGCCGTCCGACGCCGCGCTCACCAACCACCTCGACGGGCGCCTGCGGACGGAAGCCCGCTTCCGCGCCGCGCTCGACCGCGCCTTCCCCTATCCCGCCAAGCTCGCGGCCAAGATGGCCGACGAGGTCTCGGTCTGCCGCTGCGAGGTGATCAGCGCCGGCGAACTCCGCGCCGCGGCGGCCGCCGAGGCGCCGGAGATGAACCGCGCCAAGGCCTTCTCCCGCGTCGGCATGGGCCGCTGCCAGGGCCGCCTCTGCGGCCCGCCGGCCGCCGCCGTCCTGGCCGATGCGCTGGGCGTGAAGGTCGATGAGGTCGGCCGCCTGCGCGGCCAGCCCCCCGTGAAACCCATACCCGTTCAGTAGGCCGGATGCAGCAGGACGCCGAGGTCATCATCATCGGGGGCGGCGGGGCAGGGACCTCGGCCGCCCTGCACCTGGCGCTCCGCGGCGTCCCGACCATCTTGCTGGAACGCGGCCTGGTCGGCAGCCAGGCCACGGGATCGAATTACGGCGGCGTCCGCCAGCAGGGCCGCCACCCCGCCGGCCTGCCGCTCGCCATCAAGTCCCGCGCCATCTGGGCGCGGCTGCCCGAACTGACCGGGACCGACGCCGAATTCGACCCCTGCGGCCACCTCAAGCTCGCCCGCAGCGAGGCCGAGGAACAATCCCTGCTGGACTGGAACGCCAAGGCCGCCGAATTCGGCCTGCGCCCTCGCATGATCGGCCGCAACGCCATCCGCGACCAGCACCCCTATTTCAGCGACACGGTCATCGCCGGCAGCCTGATGGAGGAGGATGGCAGCGCCAATCCCCGCCTGCTGGCCCCGGCCCTGGCCCGCGCCGCCAAGGCGGCCGGCGCCTCCATCCGCGAGCATCACGCCGTCACGGCCATGGCGCATGACGGCGCGCTGTTCCACGTGACGGCCAATGGCCAGCAATTCCGCGCCCCCTGGCTGCTGAACTGCGCCGGCTTCTGGGGCGGCCAGGTCGCGGCGAGCTTCGGGGAGCCCGTGCCGGTGGAGGCGCTGCACCCCAACATGCTGGTGACGGAGCCGCTGCCCTACTTCCTCCGCAACAGCCTGGGCGTCGTCGGCGGCGACCTCTACCTCCGCCAGATTCCCCGCGGCAACGTCATCTTCGGCGGCGGCCATGGGGAGGGCGACGAGACGGCGCTGCGCGTCCGCCCCACGCCGCAGGCCGCCTTTGGCGCGATGCAGCGCGCCATCGCCGTGCTGCCCGCGCTGCGCGATGCCATGATCATCCGGTCCTGGTCCGGCACCGATGGGCAGATGCCCGACAGGTTTCCGGTCATCGGCGCGTCGCATACGACGCCGGGCCTGTTGCATGCCTTCGGCCTTTGCGGCGAAGGTTTCCAGACCGGGCCCGGCATCGGCGCCGTGCTGTCGGAACTGGTGATGGATGGCCGCACCGACGTGCCGCTGGACGCCTTCGACATCGGGCGCTTCCAGGTGCAGTCTGTAGCGGCCTGAATAATCCGGCCCCGAAGGGGCCATCGACTGGGACGGGGAAGGCGAAAGCAATGCGAGGATTGAAGGCGGCGCTGCTCGGCAGCGTCATGGCGCTGGCGGCGGTCATCGGCACGGTGCCGAAGGAAGCCCAGGCGCAAGGCCAGACGCTGCGCGTCGGCATGGCGGCGCAGGATGTCGGGCGGCTCGACCCGCATTTCGCCGTCTCCACCATCGACCGCGTGGTCGTGGCCTGGATGTTCAACGGCCTGGTTCGCTTCAAGCCCGGCTCCATCGATCCCTCCGAGATCGAGCCCGACCTGGCGGAGCGCTGGGAGAGCAGCGCGGACGGCAAGACCTGGACCTTCCATCTCCGCCGCGGCGTGCAGTTCCATGGCGGCTTCGGGGAGCTGACGGCCGAGGACGTGGTCTTCAGCCTGCGCAAATCCGGCACCGCCGCAAGCTCCGCCTTCGCCGCCGACTTCCGCGCCTTCGAGAACATCGAGGCGGTGGACAGCCACACCGTCCGCATCACGCTGCGGGAGAACGTCCCGAGCCTGCTCGGCATCCTGACGAACTATTCCGGCGGCTACATCGTCAGCCGCCGCGCGGTGCAGGAACGCGGCGACGCCTTCGCCCGCAACCCGATCGGCACCGGCCCCTTCGCGCTGGACCGCGTGACGCCGAACCAGTCCGCCGAGCTGGTGGCGCATGCGCAGTATTTCCGCGGGGCGCCGCAGCTTGCCCGCATCTCCTACCGCTTCATCCCCTCCGACGCCTCCCGCGACCTCGCCTACCAGAACCGCGAGCTGGACGTGAATTACGGCCGCGCGGACCAGACCTGGCTGAACCGCACGCGGCAGATTCCGAACACCGTCGTCGATGTCTTCGAGCCCGGTGAGCTGGCGATCCTCAACCTCAACACCCGCCAGCCCCCCTTCAACGACATCCGCGTGCGCCGCGCCCTCGCCCATGCCGTCAACCGGCCGGAGCTGGTCCGCTTCCGCGGCCAGGACGTGACGCGGGAAGCGCAGAGCCTGGTGCCGCGCGGCTATCTCGGCTTCTCCAACGCCACGCCGCTGCTGCCCTTTGACAGCAACCGCGCCCGCGCGCTGCTGGCGGAGGCCGGGCATCCCAACGGCCTGACGATCCGTGTCATCCACACCCAGCTGCCCGAGATGCTGACCATGATGCAGGTGGTGCAGCAGCAGCTGCGCCGCTCCGGCATCACGCTCGATCTGCAGGTGGTGGAGCACGCGACCTGGCACCAGCAGATCCGCCAGGACCTCTCGCCGCTGGTCTACTACTCCGCCGCGCGCTTCCCGGTGGCGGACATCTACCTGACGCAGTTCTACCACGGCCGTTCGCGCGTGCAGACGCCGACGGCGGTGACGAACTTCTCCCATTGCGACCAGGCCGACAGCCAGATCGACGCGGCGCGGGTCTCCACGAACCTCGAGGAGCAGCGCCGCCTCTGGGCCGAGGCGCAGAAGATCCTGATCGAGAATGTCTGCGGCGTGCCGCTGCTGGAGACCCTGCTGGTCTTCGCCCGCCGCGACAACGTGGACTATGGCTATGAGCTGAAGGGCAGCATGTCCCTCGGCCCGCTCATCACCGAAGCGACCCGCATCCGGTGATCATGGTGCACCGCGCGCCCCTGCGCCCGACGCGCCTCGACTCCCTCTCCCCCGGACGGGGGGAGAGGGGTGGGGTGAGGGGGGCTGCGCAGTCCGCGGTGCATCCCACCTCATGATCGGCTTCATCCTCCGCCGTCTCCTCGCCGCCATCCCGACGCTGATCGCGGTGCTGACGCTCGTCTTCGTCATCGTCCGCATCGTCCCGGGCGACCCCGCCCTCGTCATCCTCGGCGACCAGGCGACGCCGGAGGCGATCGCGGCACTCCGCACCCGCCTCGGCCTCGACGCACCGCTCTGGTCGCAATACCTGAGCTTCATCGGCAACGCGCTGATGGGCGATTTCGGCAACTCCATGGTGACCAACCGCCCGATCATGGCGGAGGTCGCGTCCGTTCTGCCCCACACCATCGACCTGACCGTGGCGGCGATGATCTTCGGCATCATCGTCGGCGTGCCCGTCGGCATCTGGGCCGCGCTGCACCGCAACGGCATCATCGATGTCGGCGCGCGCATCCTCTCCCTGATCGGACTCTCCTTCCCCGTCTTCGTCTCCGGCATTTTTCTGCTGCTGGCCTTCGCGCTGCACTGGCGGATCTTTCCCGTCATCGGGTCAGCCAATCTCGAAGACTACGGCGACCGGCTACACAAGCTGATCCTGCCGGCCATCACGCTCGGCCTCGTCATGGCCGCCTACATCACGCGGGTGACGCGCAGCGCCATGCTGCAATCACTCGGGGAAGACTACATCCGCACCGCCCGCGCCAAGGGCGTGCCCTGGCGCCGCGTCGTCTGGGTGCATGGGCTGCGCAACGCCTCCATCCCCATCGTCACCGTCGTCGGCCTCTATGTCGGCATCCTGCTCGGCAATTCCGTGCTGACGGAGATCGTCTTCAACCGTCCCGGCCTCGGCAAGATCATCGTCGGCGCGCTGAACCAGCGGGACTACACGATGCTCCAGGGCCTGATGGTCATCTACTGCTTCCTCATCGTCGTGGTGAACCTCGTCACCGACCTGCTCTACGGAATCCTCGACCCGCGGGTGAAGCAGGCATGAGCGACACGGCAGCCGAACTCGTCGCCCCCGCCGCCATTCCCGCCTGGAAGCGGGCACTCGGCAAGGCGCGCAGCAACCCCACCACCCTGGCCGGCGTGCTGATCTGCCTGGCCATCGTGCTGGCCGCCGTCTTCGCCCCCTGGCTCGCGCCGCATGACCCCGCCGAGCAGGACATCATCAGCCGCCTGCAGCCGCCTTCCGCCGACTACTGGCTCGGCACCGACCAGTTCGGGCGCGACATCCTCTCCCGCCTCATGTGGGGCGCGCAGATCTCGCTCACCGTCTCGCTCGGCGCCATCGCCGCCGCCATGGTCATCGGCGGCGCCATCGGCCTGGTCTCCGGCTATATCGGCGGGAAGTTCGACCTCTTCGTCATGCAGGTGATGGACGTGCTGCTGTCCTTCCCCTCGCTGATCCTCGGCCTCATCGTCGTGGCGCTGCTGGGGCCGGACCTCGTCAACCTCGTCGTCGCCATCGCGCTGACGGCCATCGCCCCCTTCGCCCGCGTCGCCCGCGCGCCCGTGCTCGCGCTGAAGGAACGCGCCTTCGTGGAGGCCGGCCGCGCGCTCGGCTTCAGCCACACCCGCATCCTGTTCCGCCACATCCTGCCGAACATCCTGTCGGAGGTGATGGTGATGGGCACGCTCTGGCTCGCCACCGCCGTGCGCGTCGAAGCGTCCCTCTCCTTCATCGGCCTCGGCGTGAAGCCGCCGACGCCGACCTGGGGCGGCATGACCCGCGACGGCTTCGAGAACATCCTCGACGCCCCCTGGCTCGCCATCTTCCCTGGCATCGCCATCCTGCTGCTGGTGCTCGGCCTCAACATGGTCGGCGACGGCCTCCGGGACGCCACCGACCCCAAGCTGCGGAACGAGTGATGGCGCCGGTCCTCGAGGTCACCAACCTCCGCAAGCACTTCGTCTCGAAGAAGGGCTTCCCGACGCCGAAGACCGTCACGGTCCGCGCGGTGGAGGACATCTCCTTCACCATCAACCCCGGCGAGGCCTTCGGCCTGGTCGGCGAATCCGGCTGCGGCAAATCCACCGCCGCCCGCGCCCTGCTCCGCCTGATCGAGCCCGATGGCGGCAGCGTGCGCTGGAAGGGGGAGGATGTGCTGGCCGCCCGCGGCCCCGCGCTCAAGGCGCTGCGCCGCCGCATGCAGATCGTCTTCCAGGACCCCTATTCCTCGCTCGACCCGCGCCAATCCATCGGCTCCGCCCTGATGGAGCCCATGCAGGTGCACGGCATCGCAACCGGCGCGGAAGCCCGCCGCCGCGCCGGCGCGCTGCTGGAGGAGGTGGGCCTCCCCGCCGCCGCCCTCGACCGCTTCCCGCATGAATTCAGCGGCGGCCAGCGCCAGCGCATCGGCATCGCCCGCGCGCTGACGGTGGAGCCGGAACTCATCGTCGCTGACGAACCCGTCTCCGCCCTCGACGTCTCCGTCCAGGCGCAGGTGCTGCTGCTGCTGAAGGAATTGCGGGAGCGTCGCGGCCTGTCCTTCCTGTTCGTCAGCCACGACCTCAGCGTCATCCGCTGGTTCTGCGACCGCGTCGCCGTGATGTATCTCGGCCGCATCGTGGAGGAGGGGCCCGCCGCGCGCGTCCTCGCGAACCCGCTTCATCCCTACGCCCAGATGCTGCGCGACGCCTCGCCGATCCCGGACCCCTCCCGCCGCGGCGTGCTCCCCCGCATCATCGGGGAGATTCCCTCCGCGGCGAACCCGCCCCCCGGCTGCCCCTTCCACCCCCGCTGCATCCACGCCATGCCGCAATGTTCGCGCGACATGCCCGCCTGGACCAGCGCCGGCCCCGGCCAGGGCGGCGTCGCCTGCCACCTGCATGGCTGATGACGCAACCCTCCCCCGCGCTTGCGGGGGAGGGCAGGGTGGGGGACGGCGCAACCCCCCCGCATTGCCACCCGCACCCCCACCCGGCATCGTCCTGCCCGTCCAGGACAGAAGAACGATGCCGAGCACCCTCTTCACCCCGATCACCCTCGCCGGCCGCACGCTTCGCAACCGCATCGCCTATGCCGCCATGTCCACGCGCTTCCCCGCGGGCGGCCGCGTCACCGACACGCTGGTGAACCACCTCGCCGCCCGCGCCGCCGGCGGCGCCGCGATGGTCATCACGGAGGCGCTCTGCGCGGCCCCCTCCGCCGCCACCCCCGTCCGCATCGCCGCCTATGACGACGCCACCCGCCCGGGCCTGGAGAAGCTGGCGGCCGCCATCGCCCGCCATGCCGCGCTCCCCATCGGCCAGCTCTGGCATGGCGGCAGCGCCCATCACGGCGCCCGGGGCCTCGATTCCGTCGGCGCCTCCCCCGTCGCGGACGGCATGTCCTGGACCGTCCCCCGCACCCTCACATCCGGGGAGATCGAGGGCCTGGTCGAGGACTACGCCGAAACCGCGCACCGCCTGCTCCGCGCCGGCTTCGCTGGGGTGGAGGTCTCCGCCGCCCATGGCTTCCTCCCCCTCCAGTTCCTCTCCCCCGTCACCAACCGCCGCACCGATGCCTGGGGCGGCGACGTCGCCGGCCGCACGCGCTTCACCCGCGCCATCCTCCGCGCCATCAGGGATCGCTGCGGCGCCGGCTTCGTCGTCGCGCTGAAGATGCCCGCGCATGACTTCGTCCCCGGCTCCATCGACCAGGCGGAGGCCGCGCGCCTCGTCGCCGCCATCGTCGCCGATGCGCCCCCGGACGTGCTGACCTTCAGCCAGGGCAGCCACGCCCATGGCTGGGCGCTGCATCGCCACGCGCCGGACATGCACGATCCCGTCGCGCCCTATCGCGACCTCGTCGCGGCGATGCGGGATGCCGCCGGTCCCGTGCCCATCGGTTTCATCGGCCGTGTGCCCACCCCCGCCATCGCGGAGGACCTGCTGGCGACCGGCACGGCCGACCTCATCATGCTGGCCCGCCCGCTGCTGGCCGACCCCTTCTGGCCCGCCAAGGCGGAGGCCAACCTGGCCGCCACTATCACCCCCTGCATCCACTGCAACACCTGCTGGGGGGAGATCCATCGCGGCGCCGCCATCGCCTGTTCCGTGAACCCGCATATCGGCACGCCGCGCGATGCCGCCCCCGCCGTGCCCCGCGCGCCTGCTGCCAAGCGCGTCGTCGTCGTGGGCGCCGGCATGGCCGGCCTCCAGGCCGCGACGGCCGCCGCCGAGCGCGGCCACGCCGTCACCCTCCTCGGCACGGGGCAGGGCGGTGCCGCCGCCCTGCATGCGCGCCTGCCCGGCTGCGGCGACATCGGCTTCGCCGTCGCGCAATCCATGCGGCGCGCCCGTGCCGCCGGCGTCGATTGCCGCCTCGGCGCCCCCGCCACGGCCGATGACGTGCTGGCGCTGCGCCCCGATGCCGTGGTGCTGGCCACCGGCGCCACCATGGTCCCGCCGCCCGGCTTCACGGACCAGGACGGCGCCGCGCTCGACATCCGCGCCGCCAGCCAGGCGCTGCTCGCCGATCCCGCCCGCCGCGGCAGCCTCGCCGTGGTCTTCGACATGGATGCGACCTCCGGCGCCTATGACGCCACGCTGCTGATCGCGTCCCGCTACGACCGCGTCATGCTGGTGACGCCGCGGGAGGTGATCGCGCGCGACAGCCCGGTGCTCACCATGCAGGCCATCCATCGCCGCCTGGCCGCCGCCAAGGTCTGGATCATGACCTGCCAGGAACCCATCCGCCTCTCGCGCGGCGCCCTCACGCTCCGCCATCTGCTGACGGGGGCGGAAACCGAGATTCCCGGCGTCACCCTCTTCGCCCATGCCACGCCGCGCACGCCGCGCGACGACCTCATGGCGCCGCTTCAGGCCGCCGGCGTGAAGGTGCGGGCGGTGGGCGATGCCCTCGCCCCCCGCCTGATGATGTCCGCTGTCCGCGAAGGCCAGGCGGCCGGGGAGGCCGCCTGATTCCCCGACCGCGCGTTCACCCAATCCGGCGACGCGCCGCCGTTATTCCCTGACCGCGCGGTCGCTCAATCCGCCCGCGCGCCCGACAGCTCCACCGCCCGCTTCCACTTCTCCAGCTCCCGCCGGTGGAAGGCCGTCGTGGTGGCGGGGTCGCTGCCCACCACCGTCGCCCCCAGATCCAGCAGCCGGTCCCGCACGCCGGGCCGGTTGAGGGAAGTCGCGATCTCCGCCGACAGGCGCTCGATGAAGGGCGCCGGCGTCCCCGTCGGCGCGAAGATGATCACCCACGCCGCGGCATCGAAGCCCAGCACCGTCTCCGCCACCGCCGGCACCTCGGGAATCTTGGGCGAGCGTTCGGCGGAGGTGACGCCGATCGGCCGCAGCTGGCCGCCCGAGAGGAAGCCGGGGAGGGAGGGCAAGCCCTCCACCGCCACCTGCACCTCCCCCTGCATCACCGCCTGCACCGCCTGGCTGCCGCCGCGGAACGGCACATGCACCATGTCGATCCCCGTCGCCGCCCGCAGCAGCTCCACCGCGAGGTGGGAGGTCGAGCCGGCGCCGGAGGAGCCGTAGTTCAGCGTCCCCGGCCTGGCCCGCGCCGCCGCCACCAGATCCCCGATGCTGCGGATCGGCCCGCTCGGGTTCACCACCACGACCTGGGGGAAGGACACGGTATGCGACACCGCCACGAAATCCCGCGTGGCGTCATAGGGCAGGGTGCGGAACAGGAAGGGGTTGATCCCCATGGTCCCGGGCGATCCGACCAGCAGCGTCTGCCCATCCGGCCGCGCCCGCGCGACGAACTCCGTGCCGATGTTCCCGGAAGCGCCGGTCCGGTTGTCCACCAGGAATTGCTGCCCGAGCCGCTCCGACAGATCGGCCGTGATCAGCCTGGCCACGACATCCACCGCCGAGCCCGGCGTGAAGGGATTGACCAGCCGCACGGGCCGATCGGGCCAACTCCCCTGCGCGAAGGCCCCCTTCAGCGCGGGCACGGCAAGGCTGGCGGCAAGCAGGCTGCGTCGAAACATCGTCAGGCACCCCCGGTTGGCGGCGGCAGTCCGCCGGCCCACGCGCCGCCTGTCAAGCGCCTGAAGCTCCCTCCCCCGCGCTTGCGGGGGAGGGCCGGGGTGGGGGTCCGCGTCACCAGTGATAGCAGCGCTACCACAAACAGATCAGTCACTTACCGCCTTCAGATCAGTGGGGAGGGCCTTGCCCTCCCCACACCCCACCCACCAGGGGCGAACCGCCCCTGGACCGTCTCCAGCCGCCTTCACACCACCGCCAACCCGCGCGATGGTCGCGGCCATGAACACGCATGACGTCCTTGTCGCCGGTGCCGGCGCCGCAGGCCTGGTCGCCGCCCTTGCCGCCGCCCACCACGGCGCCCGGACCCTCCTGCTCGATTCCGGCCAGCCCTCCACCTTCGCCACCTCCGGCGGCCTCTTCTCCGCCCCCGGCACGCGCTGGCAGCGCGAACTCGGGATCGAGGACAGCCCGGACCTCTTCATCGCCGATGTCCGCGCCAAGAACGGCGACACCGTGCCGGACCTGCTGCTGCGCACGGTCGCCGAACAGGCCGCCCCCGCCGCCGACTTCATCGATGGCCCCGCCGGCGTGCCCCTCCATCTCCACACCACCACCAACTGGCCCGGCCACGCGGTGAAGCGCCTGCACGCCACCGCCGGCGAAAGCGGCGCCGAATTCAACACCCTGCTCCGCGCCGCCCTCGCCCGCTTCCCCAACCTCACCTTCATCGAGGGCGCGGAAGTCACCGCCCTGCTGCCCGACATCACCGGCGCCGAATTCGTCCAGGACGGCACCACCCACCGCGTGGAGGCCGGCGCCACCATCCTCGCCACCGGCGGCTATGGCGGCGCGCCCGACCTCCTCGCCCGCTTCGCACCCCCCGCCCGCCACGCCGTCCATGCCGGCGGCGCCGGCTCCACCGGCTTCGGCGTGCGAATCTGCGCGGACCTCGGCGCGGAGATGCAATGCATGGACGCCTATCAGGGCCAGCCCCACGTCTCCCCGCATTTGATCGGCACGGTGCGGCCCCGCTTCGGCGCCTCGCTCCCCGCGCTCGGCTCGGTCATGGTCAACCGGGAGGGGCGGCGCTTCTGCGCGGAAGACATGGGCCCCAGCGAGATGACGGGCGTGCTCCTCTCCCAGCCCGAGGGCCGCGCCGTGGAGATCTGGGACGAACACGCGCAGCAGGCCGCCCAGGCCGGCGGCCCCTTCCGCCGCGCCGTCGAACTCGGCGCCATGACGCGCTGCGAGACCGTGGCCGAGATCGCCGCCCGCTTCGCCCTGCCGGAGTCCGTGCTGGCCGAGACCCTGTCCCACGCCGCCGCCTGCGCCCGCGGCGAGGCCACCGACCCCTTCGGCCGCCGCAACTGGAAGGCCCCGATCGCCGCCCCCTTCTACGCCGCCGAGATCACCGGCGCCCTCGCCCATACCCAGGGCGGCGCGCGCGTCGATGCGGTGGCGCGCGTGCTGCGCCCCGATGGCAGCCCGATCCCGCGCCTCTACGCCGCCGGTGGCGTCGCCTGCGGCATCAGCGGCACGGGCACCGCCGGCTACATCCCCGGCAACGGCCTGGCGCAGAGCTTCGCCCTCGGCTTCCTCGCGGGCCGCGCGGCCGCGGGCGCGTGACGGCACCGTCCCCCTGCATCCAGGTCTGCGTGCTGGACCGCGCGACCGGCCACTGCATCGGCTGCGGTCGGACGGGGGAGGAGATCGGCGCCTGGCCCTGGATGCCGGACGCCACGCGGGCCCGCCTGCTGGCGCAACTGCCCGCCCGCATCGCGGCGCTGGAGGCACGCGGCCTCCGCGGCGACCTCACGCCCCGGCTGCCACCGGCCTGACGCGGGGCTTGCGCGGAGGCTTTTGTTCCCGGTATGTTCAAGGCCACCAAGCGGCCCAATTGCGCCCGGACCGCCCCTGGGGAGGCAGCCCGGCGGCCTCGAAAATCGGTGCTAAACGCGCATAAACGGCATAATCGGCTAAATCGGCTTAGTGGCAAAAAAGCCACAGCCCCCAATTCACTCCGCGCGGATGTTGAACCGCCGCACCACCTCGGCATAGCGCGTCGCATCCTCCCGGATCGCGGCGGCCAGCACCTCCGGCCCCTCATCGGTCGGCTCCACGCCGAGTCCGGCGAAGCGCTCCGCCAGGTCCGGCCGCTTCGCCGCGGCGCGGCTGGCGGCGTTGATCCGGGCGATGATGGCGGGGTCCGTGCCCGCCGGCGCGACCAGCCCGTGCCAGCCCACCGCGGTGATGGCGCCGAGGCCGAGCTCACCCAGCGTCGGCACCTCCGGCAGCGCCGTGGTGCGGGCATCGGCGCTGACCACCAGGCCGCGCAGCCGCCCGCCGCGGACATGGTCGGTGACCGCGCCGATATTGATCATGACGCCCTGGAGGTGGCCGGAGAGCAGGTCGTTCACCGCCAGCGCCCCGCCGCGATAGGGCGCATGGGTCCAGGCACTGTCCGCGGCGCGGGAGAGCTGTTCCAGCAGCAGATGCGCGAGACTCCCATTGCCCGGCGTGCCCACCGCCGGCGGCTGGCGGCGGGAGGCCGCGAACCACTCGGCGAAATCCTTGGCCGGATGGTCCGCCCGCACCACCAGGATCTGCGGCACCCGCACCGTCCGGTGCACCGCCGCGAAGCCCAGCGGATCATAGCTCAGCCGCGGCGTCAGCGCGCCCGTGATGGACAGCGTGTCGGACCCCGCGAGCAGGGTGTAGCCGTCGGCCGGCGCCCGCGCCGCCGCGGCATAGCCGATATTGGACCCGCCGCCCGGCAGGTTCTCCACCGTCACAGACTGCCCCAGCGCCTCCCCGATCGCCCGCGCCGAGAGCCGCGCGACGATGTCCTGGCTGCCGCCCGGCGCCACGGGGACGATGAGGCGGATCGACCGCTCCGGCCAGCCCTGCGCGCGGGCGAGCCCCGGCGCGCAGAGCCCCGCGGCGGCAAGCCCGAGGAGGGAGCGGCGGCGAAGCGTGGCGGTGGCGGTCATGATCGGGTCCTCTGCCGGCGCAAATCACGCCGGGGCCCCGCAGATACAGTGACGCATGGTGAAAATCAAGAACGTCGCAAACAGCGACGTTCAATCGTGCTATTCCGCGTAGATCATCTTCCGCGTCATGCCCCCATCCACCACGAACTCCGCCCCGGTCACGAAGCCGGCCTCGGGCCCCACCAGCCAGGCAACCAGCCCCCCCACATCCTCCACCGTGCCGACGCGGCCCGCGGGGTGCTGGGTGTGGTCCTCCGGCCGCAATTCCGCGCCGGCGGTCGCGATCCAGCCCGGGCTGACGCAGTTCACCCGGATGGCCGGGCCGAGGCTGATGGCCAGCGCATGGGTCAGCGCCACCAGCCCGCCCTTGGACGCCGCATAGGCCTCCGTATCCGGCTCCGACTGCCGGGCCCGGGTGGAGGCGATGGTGACGATGGCACCCTCCTGCCGTCGCAGCAGGGGCGCCGAGGCGCGGGCCAGCAGGAAGGCCGCCGTCAGGTTGGTGCGGATCACCTGGTCCCAGACCGTTGGCGCCAGCTCCTCCGGCGGGCAGCGCCGCATGATGCCGGCATTGCTGATGACGGCATCGAGCCTTCCTTCGGTCGCCTCGATCCCGGCGACCAGGTCGGCGACGGCGGCGGGGTCGCCCACATCGGCGCGGACCATCCGCGCCGGGCCGGGCGGCCCGTCCTCGACATCGACGCCGACGACGCGGAAGCCATCCCGCGCCAGCCGTTCCACGATGCCTCGGCCGATGCCGCGCGCGGCACCCGTCACCAGCGCCACGCGATCCTTCATGCTCGTCGTCTCCGGTTGCCGCCCGGCAACGCGGCCGCCGGGCCGCTGGTTCAGGCGGCGCGGGCGCGGGCCAGCAGCGGCACCCGGCCGGGCAGGGACTGGCCCTTCGTCAGCGCCTCCAGCAGCGCCTCCGCCGGGGGCGCCCCCACCACCGGCACGGCCAGCTCGCGGAACTTGGCGGCCAGATCGGCATCGGTCAGCGGCGCGTCGGGGTCGCCCTTCCTTGTCGGCTGGAAGTGGTCCAGCACGCGCCCATCGGTGAGCGTGACGCGAAGCCGCGCCGCCCGCCGCGCCGGATAGGCGCTGGCGAGTTCCGGGTCGAGCGAGACGCTGACCCGCGGCATCACGGCCCGGATGCGCGGATCCGCCAGCCGTTCCGGCGTGAAGGCCGCGACCCGCACGCCGCCCAGCACGAGCAGGGCGCCGGCGCAGTATTGCAGGCTGAACCGCGCCTGCTGCTCGGTCGAGACTTCCGGCCTGTCGCAGATGTCCTTGGTCGGGCCATAGCCACCGACATGGATGGCCGCGACGTCATCGGCGCCGAAGCCATGCGCCGCCCGCAGCGCGTCCAGCCCATCGAGGGCCGCGAAGATGTGCCCGCAGCAGCCATGGTTCTTGAAGGTGATGCCGGTGATGAGCGGCACGGCCTCCCCCAGCCCGGCCAGGGCCTGGTCCCACTTGCCGGCATCCTCGCTGGTCGCGGCCGCGAAGCCGACCGGCCCGTGCAGCACGTCCAGCGCCCCGGTCACGCCGCCGGACGCCGCCAGCGCCGCCAGCGCACCGGCTTCCGCCGCATGTCCGGGATGCAAAGGCTTCGACATGCCCTCCCCCCGGAAGGCCTGCTGCAGCCCGCCCGCCATGGTCGCCGCCGTCGCGATGGCATGCGCCATCCGCGTGGCATCGAGGCCCAGCACCACGCCGGTGGAGACGGCGGCGCAGATCGTGCCGACCGTGCCGGTGATGTGCCAGTTGCGGTAATGGCTCGGCTGGATCGCGAGCCCGATGCGCCCGCCGACCTCATAGCCCGCCACCACGGCGCGAAGCAGCGTCTCCATCGACGCGCCCCGCGCCTGCGCCGCGGCCAGCGCGGCCGCGATGGTGGGCCCGCCCGGATGCAACCCGCTGTCGCGATGGATGTCGTCGAACTCCACCACATGGCTCGCGGTGGCGTTCAGCAGCGCCGCGTGGCGGATGCCCCCGGCCTCCCCATCGACGTAGCAGAAGGCGCCGCCGCCGCCGCGCTCGCTGGCCAGGGCCGAGGCCAGCAGCGTCGCCGGCGGCTGCAGGCAGCCCGGCAGCATGGCGGCGAACCAATCCAGCAGCGCGCGGCGCGCGTGATGCTCGACCTCGGCCGGCATCGGCGCCGTGCGCCAGGAAGCCGCGTAGTCGGCAAGCCGGATCAGGGGGTTGTCCATGGCCGTTCTCCTTTGCGCAGAGGCTAGCCCGTCATGCCACGCGCTGGAACACCGCCGCCATGTCCCGCCTGGCCCCCGCGAGGTAGCGGGCATGCCGCACGCTGCCCGGCAGCGCCGCCCATTCCCGGGCCTGGCCGCGCAGGAAGAAGGGCAACCGAGCGATCATCGCCGCATGGGCCTCGGCATCCGCCTCGATCGCCGCCATGGCGCCGGCAGTGATCTCCTCGAAGCGGACCAGCGCCAGCCCGGCCGCCATGCCCTCGCGCTCGAGCATCGCGGCATAGTGTTCCGCGCTCCATCCCGTGCCGGCCGAGAGCGAGAGGAAGGCCCCTGGTGCCATCACCCGCGCCGCCTCCCGCAGGAAGGCACCGGCGCCGACATTGGTCAGCGTGCCGATGCTGATGACGACGTCGAAGCGTCCATCCGGGAAGGGCAGCGCCTCGCCTCGCGCCCGCATCACCGTGACGCCCGCCGCCTCGCCCAGCCGCCGCCGTGCCGCGGCCACGGCGCTGCCGCTGGCATCGATCCCCGTCAGTGCGCTGCGCGGCCAGGCCGACCGCGCATAGAGCAGCCCGCCCCCCGCGCCGCAGCCGATCTCCAGCAGCCGCGCCGGTTCCCACACCAGCCCGGCCAGTTGGTCCAGCATCACGAAGTGGTAGAGGTTCGCCTGGGAAGGCGTGCCGCCGAGCCCTGGCAATTCCATCAGCTCCTGCGAGAGCGGCATCAGCCCCCCATTGAAGAAACCGCTGCCGGCCACGGCGGGGATGCGATAGGCGATCTCGTAGAGCGCGCGGTTCAGCGCGGCCCGGGCGCCATCCGGAAGCCTCGTCCGCAGCCGGCCGAGAAGATCATTGGGCGCCACGCCTAGAGCCAGCCGTTGCGGCGGAACAGCCAGTAGGGCAGCACGGCGGAGCCCACCATCAACCCGATCGCCATCGGATAGCCGAAGGCCCATTTCAGTTCCGGCATCACCTCGAAATTCATGCCGTAGACCGTGCCGACCAGGGTTGGCGGCAGGAAGAGGACGGAGGCGATGGTGAAGACGCGGATGATGCGGTTCTGTTCCGCATTGGTCAGGCCGAACAGCGCCTCCAGCACGAAGCTCAATTCGTTGGAGAGCTGCGCGTCGAACTCCGCCAGCGCACGGATGTCGCCCTCCATCGCGGCCAGGCGGCGCATCGCGGATTCCGGCAGCCCTTCCGCCGCATTCTGCCGGAAGAAGGCGAGCATGCGGCCGAGGCCAAGCAGGCTTTCCCGCAGCCTCGCCACCAGCGCATTGATGCGGCCCAGCCGCTTCACCAGGATACGGGAATCGATCGGCACCCGACGGGCCTTGCGGTCCGCATCCGCGAAGGCCTCCGCCGAGACGCGTTCCAGATCCGCCTGCGCGCCATCCAGCAACTGCGCCGCGCGATCGATGATCGTCTCGACCAGCGCGAGGAAGACAGTCTCCGGCCGTTCCCGCACCGCGGGCTCCCGCTTGCATTTCTGCACGAAGGCGCGGAAGGGCAGGGGATCGGAATCGCGCACCGTCACCAGCAGCGAGGAAGTCAGCACGAAGGTGACATCGGCCGCGACCGGCCGCCGTCCCTCCGAGACGCCGGCGACCACCGCCGCCGTCATCACCAGCGCGCCCTCCTCGATGTAGAGCCTGGCACTCTCCCCGATCGCGGCGGCCTCCGCCCGGGTCGGGATATCGAGCCCGACCAGGCGCTCCACCGCCGCTTCCTCCTGCGGCGTCGGGCTCTGCAGGTCGAGCCACAGCGCGCCCAGGGGAAGCGCACCCGCGGGAGCGTCTTCCTCCACATGCAGGTGGCCATCAAGGGCGGAGAAGGTGCGCAGCATGGGCGCCAGCATAGAACGGCGGCCGGGCGGCGAAAGGTGGTTGACGCTGGGCCGCGGAGCGGCCTAGCGTTCCGTATTCCGCAACCTTGGTTCCATTAAATGGAACTTCTACCGAAGGCGGCCCGGTGACGATCCTCGATGGCGCGGCGCAGGTCCTGCGCTGCTACGGCGCCGATTGCACGGAACTGACGGTCACCGACCTCGTCGGCCGGCTCGGCATGCCGAAGAGCAACGCATCCCGCCTGCTGCGCGCGATGCGGGACGCCGGGTTGTTGGAGAATGTCGGCGAGAGCAAGCGCTACCGCCCCGGCCTGCTGCTCGTGGATGTCGCGCGCGCCTATCGACGCTCCTCCTCCCTGATCGATCGCGCCGATGCGGTGGTGGCGGAGGTTTCCGCCAGCTGCGGCCATACGGGCTATGTCACGCTGCGCGCGGGGCTGGAGGTGACGGCGGTGACGGACCATCCCGGCAGCAACGCGCTTCGTGTCGCCTCCTCCATCGGCCGGCGCCTGCCGGCTTTCGCCAGCGCCACCGGCCGCAGCCTGCTGGCGCGGCTTGGCGATGCGGAGGTGCGGCGCCTCTACGCCGCGGGCTTCACGCCGCCGTCGCCGAATGCACCGCAGGATATCGAGGATCTGTTGCGGCGCCTCGCGGAAGTTCGGCGCCGCGGCTACGCGACCTCCCACGACGAAGGCAACCCCGGCGTCGGCGCCATCGCGGTGGCGGTGGCGGAACCCGAGACGGCGGAGGTGGTCAGCCTCTGCATCTCCTACCCCGCCGCCACGACCGATGCGGCGGAACGCCGCGACATCGCGCGCGCGCTGCTGGACGGCGCCGCGCGCATCGGCGCCATCACCGGCGATGCCGCACACCGCCTCGTGAAGCGCAGCGCCTGAAGGAAGAATGAGCATGGACACCGCACGCTGGCGCATCGGCTTCGATATCGGCGGCACCTTCACCGACTTCGTGCTGGTCGATGCGAAGGACGGCCAGGTGACGCTCCACAAGCGCCTGACCACGCCGCATGACCCCTCCGAGGCCGCGCTGAAGGGGCTGGAGGAGCTGGTCGCGCTGCGCGGCATCGCGCTGCCCGAGGTCAGCGAGATCGTGCACGGCACCACGCTGGTCACGAACGCGATCATCGAACGTCGCGGCGCGAAGCTCGGCCTGATCACGACGGAGGGTTTCCGCGACATCCTGGAGATGGGCACGGAACAGCGCTACGACATCTACGACCTGTTCCTTCAGTTCCCGCAGCCGCTGGTGCCGCGCGACCTCCGGCTCGAGGTCGCGGAGCGGATGGATGCGCAAGGCGCGGTCGTCACGGCGCTGGACGCCGCGGCGGTGGAGCGCGCGGCGGATGCGCTGGTCGCCGCGGGCTGCCAGGCCATCGCGGTGGCCTTCCTGCATGCCTATGCCAATCCGGCGCATGAGCGGGAGGCGGCGGCGCTGATCCGCGCGCGGCATCCCGGCATCGCGGTATCGATGTCGTCCGGCGTGGTGGCGGAGATGGGCGAATACCAGCGCATCGTCACCACCTGCGCCAATGCCTATGTCCAGCCGCTGATGCAGGGCTACCTGGCGCGGCTGCATGGCGCGCTCTCGGCCCGCGGCTATGACGGCCCGCTGCGGCTGATGCATTCCGCGGGCGGCCTCGTCTCGCTGGAGACGGCGCGCGAGGTGCCGATCCGGCTGCTGGAAAGCGGGCCCGCCGGCGGGGGCCTGGCGACGGCGCTGTTCGGCGCGCTGGCGGGCAAGCCCGACGTCATCAGCTTCGACATGGGCGGGACGACGGCCAAGGCCTGCATGATCGAGGATGGCCGCGCGGAAGTGGCGCCGCTGCTGGAAGCCGCGCGGCTGCAGCGCTTCACGCGCGGATCGGGCCTGCCGATCAAGGCGCCAGCGATCGAGATGATCGAGATCGGCGCCGGCGGCGGCTCCATCGCCGCGATCGACGAGGTGGGGCTGCTGAAGGTGGGCCCGCATTCCGCGGGATCGGACCCCGGCCCCGCCTGCTACGGCATGGGCGGCACGAAGCCGACCGTCACGGATGCCAATCTCGTGCTCGGCTACTACGATCCCGGCTTCTTCCTCGGCGGGCGGATGACGCTCGATCTGGAGGCGGCGCGCCGCGCCGTCGCCACCGTCGCCACGCCGCTCGGCCTCTCCATCGAGGAAGCGGCCTGGGGCATCCACAAGGTGGTGGTGGAGAGCATGGCCGCCGCGGCCCGCGTCCACCTGGTGGAGAAGGGCAAGGACCCGCGCCACTACGCCATGGTCGGCTTCGGTGGCGCCGGCCCCGCCCATGCCGCCGATGTTGCACGCGCCATGGGCGTGACGGAGGTGATCGTCCCGCCAGCCTCCGGCGCCGCCTCCGCCCTCGGCTTCCTTGCCGCGCCGCTCTCCTTCGACGGCGCGCGCAGCCTGCGCTGCGAGTTCCGCGACGGTTTCGACAGCGACGCCATCAATGCGTTGCTGGCCGCGCTGGAGGAGGAGGGCCGCGCGCGCCTCACGGAGGCTGGCATCGCCGCGGGTGACGTGGTGGTCGAGCGCAGCGCCGATATGCGCCTGGTCGGCCAGATGCACGACATCAGCGTGAAGCTGCCGGCCGGCCGCATCGACGCGGCTTCGCTGCCGGCGATCCGGGAGAGCTTCGCGCGCGCCTATTCGGCGCGCTACACCATGGTGCCCGATGGCGCGCGGATCGAAGCGGTGAATTTCCGTGTCCGCTCCGCCGGGCCCACGCCGGTGCTGCCGCTGGCCGGCGCCGCCGGCGGAGCCGCCACCACGCATCTCAAGGGCCGTCGCCGCGCCTGGTTCGCCGATGGCGCGACGGAGGCGACGGTGCATGACCGCTACGCGCTGCGCCCCGGCGAGGTCGTGGAAGGCCCCGCCATCATCGAGGAGCGGGAGAGCACGACCATCATCGCGCCGGGCGACCGCGTGACGGTGGATGGCAGCCTCAACCTCCGCATCGCCGTTGCCCAGCCGCGCGCCGCCGCGACGCTGGTGGCCGCGACGATGGACCGGGCGGAAGCGGTGCGCCGCATCGCCGCCGATCCCATCGGGCTCGAGATCATGTGGTCCCGCCTGGTGAACGTGGTGGAGGAGATGTGGCTGACGGTCTGCCGCACGGCCTTCTCCCTCGTGATCTCCGAAAGCCAGGACTTCGCCTGCGAATTGCTGGACCATCGCGGCGAACCGCTGGCCCACAGCCCGCGTGCCATGCCGGTCTTCAACCTGACGCTGCCGCGCGCGGTGAAGGCGCTGCTGGAACGCTACCCCGCGGAGACGCTGAAGCCCGGCGACGTGCTGGTCACCAACGATCCCTGGCTCTGCGCCGGGCACCTCTTCGACATCGCGGTGGTCACGCCGGTCTTCCGCCAGGGCGTGCTGGTGGGGCTGATGGGCACGGTCGGCCATGTCTCCGACATCGGCGGCACGAAGGATTCGATGCGGGCGCGGGAGATCTATGAGGAAGGCTTCCAGATCCCGCCGATGAAGCTGGTGGAGGAAGGCCGCCCCAACGAGACTCTGTTCCGCCTGCTCGCCGAGAATGTGCGCAACGGCGACCAGGTCGTGGGCGACGTGAACTCCTTCATCACCGCCAACGCCATCGGCGCGGAGCGGCTGCTGTCCTTCATGGACGATTACGGCATGGAGGAACTGGGCGCGCTGGCGGAAGTGGTGCAGGGGTTGTCGGAGAAGGCGATGCGCGACGCCATCCGCGCGCTGCCCGACGGCACCTACCGCTCCACCATCTGCAACAACCCCTTCGGCAAGCTGGTCGAATACCCCGTCGCCATCACGGTGAAGGGCGACGAGATGGTGATCGACTTCGCCGGCGCGCCGCCGCAGATGGCGCAGGGCGGGCTGAACTGCACCATGAACTACACGGCGGCGCATGCGACCTATCCGCTGAAATGCATGCTGACACCGGGTGTGCGCGGCAATGCCGGCTGCTACCGTCCCTTCACGGTGCTGGCGCCCGAGGGATCGATCCTCAACTGCACCAAGCCGGCCTCGGTGAACATCCGCACGCGCACGGGCTGGTACCTGGCGCCGGTGATCTTCCGGGCGCTTGAAGATGCGGCGCCGCGCCAGGTGCAGGCCTTCACGGGCCTCGCGGTGGCGGCGACGATCTACGGCCAGGACGCGTCGGGGCGCTTCTATTCGGACATGCTGTTCTGCGGCGGCGGGCAGGGCGGATCGGATCGCGGCGACGGGCTTTCCACCATGCTCTGGCCGACCTCGGCCTCCAACACCTCGATCGAGTTGCTGGAAAGCCGCGTGCCGGTGCTGGTGATCAGCAAGCGCTTCGATGTGGATAGCGGCGGCGCCGGGCGGCACCGTGGCGGGCTCGGCCAGAGCGTGCGGCTGCGCAAGCGGCTCGATGACGGGCGGCCGACGCTGGTCTCCGTCTATCCCGAGGGCGTGCGCAACCCGATCCCGGGCCTGGCCGGCGGCCTGCCGGGCGGCGGCGCGCAGGGCCGCGTGCTGGATGCCGAGGGACGGGAACTGCGCGATTGCGGCACGGGGCAGCTCGTGGAACTGACGCGCACCGACGAAATCGTCGAACTCACCCTTGCAGGCGGCGCCGGCTATGGCGACCCTGCGCAGCGTGATCCGGCGCAGCTGGCACGGGACGTGGCGCTGGGCTTCGTCTCGCCGCAGGCGGCGCAACGGGACTATGGGAAGGCGATGGCGGCGGAAGCGGCCGCGTGAAGGAGAGGGGCATGATCGATCCGATTTCCGCCGCGCTGTCGCGGCGCGCATTGCTGGCGACGGCTGCGGGCGCACTCGGCGCGCTGGCGCTGCCGGCGGGTGCCTTCGCCCAGCAGGGCGGCCGGCGAATCCTGGTGATCGCGTCCAACCAGGACATCCCGAATTTCGATCCGCATATCGCGACGGGCTATTCCGCCAGCATGCTGCTGCGGAACACCTATGACAGCCTGGTGCGGGTGGAGGGCAATCCGCCGCGCCCGGTGCCGCATCTCGCGGCCTCCTGGACCGTCTCCGCCGATGGCCTGACCTACGAATTCAAGCTGGACCCGGCGGCGAAGTTCCAGGATGGCAGCGCAGTGACGGCGGAGGATGTGGTCTATTCCTTCCACCGCCTCATTCGCCTCAACCGCGGCAATGCCTGGATGATCCAGGGCGTCGTGACGCCGGAGGGCGTCACGGCCGTGGATGCCGGCACCGTTCGCTTCACGCTGGCGAAGCCCTTCTCGGCCTTCCTGCAGGTTCTGCCCTGGGCCTGGATCGTCTCCAAGAAGCAGGTCGAGGCCAATCTCGGCAGCGATGACGGCCAGACCTTCCTCCGCTCCAACCTCGCCTCCTCCGGCGCCTTCCGCGTCCGCCGCGCGGAGGCCGGCAACCTCTATGAGCTCGAGCGCGTGGCCAATGCCTGGAAGCCCGGCGGCGGCAATCTGACCGGCGCCATCTGGCGCATCGTGCGGGAGACGGCGACGCAGCGCCTGCAGCTCCAGCGCGGCGAGGCGCATATCGCCGTCGACCTGACCAGCGAGGACATGGACGCGCTGCGCGACCGTCCCGGCATCGTCCGCGTGATTGAGCCGGAGTATCGCACCTTCTCCATCAAGCTCAACACGCGGCATGGCGCGCTGATGGATGTGGAGCTGCGCAAGGCGATCAGCTACGCCACCAACTACCAGGCCATCGCGGATGCGGCGGGCTATGCGGACCTCATGGTCGGCCCGCTCCCCAACGGCATCCTCGGCCATGATCCGAACCTTGCCGTCTATCGCACGGATCTGGCGAAAGCGCGGGAACACCTGGCGCGTTCGCGCAGCCCGAATGGCGGCATCAAGCTGACCATGGTGCATGTCGCGGGTCTGGACCAGCAGCGGCGCTGGGCGCTCATCATGCTCGACAGCCTGAAGCAGCTGAACATCGAGCTGGAAATCCGCCCGATGAACTGGCCGGACATGGTCGCGGCCTGCCGATCGCCCGAGACCTTCCCGGACCTCTTCCCGGTCTACCAGACCGCCAATTACGGCGACCCCGACAACATCGCCTTCGCCGCCTACCATTCGTCGCGCAACGGCAACTGGCAGAACGCCGTCTATAACAGCCCGGAAGTGGATGCGCTGATCGAGGCCGGGCGGTCGGAGCCGGACGAGGCGAAGCGCATCGCCATCTATCGCCAGTTCCAGGAGAAGGTGGTGGCGGATGCGCCGGACATCTTCGGCGTGCTGGAACGCCGCAAGCTGGCGCTGCGCGACAATGTCCAGGGCTTCCGCTTCGTCCCCGTCGCGTCCAACGCGATCGAGGTCGCGGGGCTGTCGCTGCGATGAGGCAGGCGGCAGGGAGCACCGCATGATCCGCTTCCTGCTGCGGCGCCTGCTGCTGACGGTGCCGGTGCTGCTCGGGCTCACGGTGCTGGTCTTCATCATCGGCCGGATGCTGCCGGGCGACCCGGTGGCGCTGGCCGCCGGGCCGAATGCGAGCGCGGCGGAGATCGCCGATGTCGCGCGCGAATTCGGCCTGGATCGCCCGCTGCTGACGCAATACGGCAGCTACCTGTCGGGCCTGCTGCGTGGTGATTTCGGCGTCTCCATCTTCACGCGCCGGCCTGTGGCGGAGGACCTCGCGGCCTTCCTGCCGGCAACGCTGGAACTCGTCTTCGCTGCGATGTTCATCGCGGTCGCGGTCGGGCTGCCGATGGGGCTTGCCACCGCGGTGTGGCGCGACCGCTGGCCGGATGCGGTGTCGCGCGTCGCGGCTCTCGGCGCCATCTCCATGCCGCGCTTCTTCCTCGGGCTGCTGCTGCAGCTGGGCTTCGCCATGTGGCTCGGCTGGCTGCCGCTGTCCGGCCGCTTCCCGATCACGGAGGATCCGCCACCCTGGGTGACGGGCTTCCTGACGATCGATTCGCTGATGGCCGGTGATCTGTATGCCTTCGGCGTGGCTTGCCAGCACCTGCTGCTGCCGGCGCTCGCCATGTCGCTCTCGCCGCTCGCCACCATCATGCGCATGATGCGCGCCTCGACGCTGGAGGTGCTGCAGCAGGATTATGTGCTGACGGAACGCGCGCTCGGCCTCTCCCGCTCGCTGATCCTGTTCAAGTATGTCAGCCGCAACGCGGTGGCGGCGACGCTGACGGTGATCGGCCTCTATTTCGGCTGGCTGCTCGGCGGCACGGTGCTGGTGGAGACGGTGTTCGACTGGCCCGGCATCGGCCTCTACGCGACGAAATCCGTGGTGTCGCAGGACTTCATGCCGGTCATCGGCGTGACGCTGGTGATCGGCACCATCTTCGTCGTCTCCAACCTGCTCGTCGATGTCGCGCAGGGCCTGGTCAATCCGCGGGTGCGCGTGGAATGAGCGCGACGGTCGCCCCGCGTCAGGCCCTCCGGCGCGCTGCCTATCGCTTCTCCCGCAGCTGGCTCTCCGTGCTCGGCCTGGTGATGGTCGTGGGGCTGCTGCTGCTGGCCGTGGCGGGACCTTGGCTCGCGCCCTTCCCGGAGCATGTCGCGGGCAGCGTCAACACCGCGGCGCGCTTCCGTCCGCCCTCGCTGGCGCATCCCTTCGGCACGAATGAGGTCGGGCAGGATGTGCTGTCCCTCGTCATGGCCGGTGCGCAAGTCTCCATCGTGGCGGGGCTCGCGGTGGTGCTGCTGGGCACCGCATTCGGCACCGTGATCGGCGCCATCGCCGGCTATGCGGGCGGCTGGGTGGATGAGGTGCTGATGCGCCTGGCCGACCTGAAGCTCACCATTCCCGGCCTGATGCTGGCCATGGCGGTGGCCGCGGCGCTGGGCGCCGGCATGGCCAACATGGTCTTCGCCATCGCGCTGTCCTGGTGGCCCGGCTATGCGCGGCTTGTGCGCGCGGAGGTCATGGCGCGGAAGGAGGAGATGTTCGTCACCGCCGCCCGCGCCATCGGCGCTTCCGGCGCGCGCATCCTGTTCCGTCACATCCTGCCCAACGTGGCCACGCCGGTGATCGTGAAGATGTCGCTCGACATGGGCTTCGCGATCCTGACCGTCGCCTCGCTCGGCTTCATCGGCATCGGCGTGCGGCCGCCGACCCCGGAATGGGGCGCCATGCTCTCCGTCGCGCGGGGCTACATGCCGGATTTCTGGTGGATGGCGCTGGCGCCCGGCATGGCGATCTTCGTCGCCGTCTTCGGCTTCAACCTGCTCGGCGATGGCTTGCGCGACCTCTTCGATCCGAGGGCGCGGCGATGACGGCGCTGCTGGAGATACAGGGCCTGCACCTCGGCATGCAGTCCTTCGACGGAGAGGCGCATGTCCTCAACGGCATCGACCTCACCATCAATCGCGGCGAGATCTGGGGCGTGGTGGGGGAGACGGGCTGCGGCAAGTCGCTGACCGGGCTTTCCGTCTCTCGCCTCGTGCCCACGCCGCCCGCGCGCTACCGCGCCGGCCGCATCCTGTTCGAGGGGCAGGATGTGCTTTCGATGCCGGAGAGCGAGTTGCGGAAGCTGCGCGGCCGCCGCATCGGGATGATCTTCCAGGACCCGACGACGAACCTCAACCCGAGCTTCCGCATCGGCGACCAGCTGGTCGATGTCGCGCTCGCCGCAGCGCGCCACAGCGAACGAACCACGCGCGTCGCGGCACGGGACCTGGCGGCGCGGATGCTGGACAAGGTCGGCATCCCCAACGCGGCCTCACGGCTCGACGACTATCCGCACCAGTTCTCCGGCGGCATGCGCCAGCGCGTGTTGATCGCCATGGCGCTCATCGGGCAACCATCGCTGCTGATCGCGGATGAACCCACCACCGCGCTCGATGTCTCCGTCCAGGCGCAGGTGCTGGCGTTGCTGAAGGGCATGGTGGCGGAGACCGGGATGGCGGTGATGCTCATCACCCACAATCTCGGCGTCGTGGCGCAAAGCTGTACCCATGTCGCCGTCATGTATGCCGGCAATATCGTGGAGAGCGGCCGCGTCGCGCAGGTGATCCGCCGGCCCGCGCATCCCTACACCCAGGCGCTGCTGGCCGCGATCCCCACGCGCCATGTCGCGCGTGGCGCGCTGCAGGGGCTGGCCGGCAGCGTGCCGGATCTGCTGGCGCCACCGCCCGGTTGCCGCTTCGCGCCGCGCTGTGCTCATGCAAGCGCGGCCTGCGCCACGCTGCCTGCGACGGTCGCGGTGGAGGGTGGCCATCGCGTCGCCTGCGTGCTTGCCCATGCTTGAGATTGAGGGCCTGACCAAGACCTTCATGCGCGGCGGGCTGCTACGGAAATCCGCGCCGGTGACGGCGCTGCGCGATGTCTCGCTCACCGTCGCGAAGGGCGAGAGCTTCGGCCTGGTCGGTGAATCCGGCTCCGGCAAGTCCACGCTCGCGCGCTGCATCCTGCGGCTGGACCAGCCGACCAGCGGCCGCATCCTGTTCGAGGGCCAGGACATGGCGCGCCTCTCTCCCGCCGCCATGCGTCGGCTGCGCGCGCGCATCCAGGTGGTCTGGCAGGACCCCTACGCCTCGCTCAACCCGCGCATGTCCGTGCATGACATCGTGACGGAGCCGCTGGTGGTGCACCGCGCCGCCATCGGCCTCGACTCGCGCGGCCGGACGGAGCGCGCGGCGCGCATCCTGGCGCAGGTGGGGCTCGGTCCGCAGCACCTGCACCGCTACCCCCATGAGTTCAGCGGCGGCCAGCGCCAGCGCATCGGCATCGCCCGCGCGCTGGTGACGGAGCCCGCGCTGCTGCTGCTGGACGAACCGACCAGCGCGCTCGATGTCTCCGTGCAGGCGCAGGTGCTGAACCTCCTGGTCGATCTCCAGGCCCGGCTCGGCCTGACCTACTTCTTCATCAGCCATGACCTTTCCGTCATCCGCTATATCTGCGACCGTGTCGCCCTGCTGCACCGGGGCGAGCTGGTGGAGCAGGGGCCGACGGACACGATCTTCGATGCGCCGCGGCATGAGGTGACGCGCACGCTGCTGGCGGCCATGCCGGAAGTGGTGGTGCCCGACTGAGACAGAGGAGGGGACGATGAAGCTTCTGCGGTTCTCGACCGGCGGCGCCGCGCGCTATGGGCTGCTGGAGGGCGCGGAAGTCGTCGCCCTGCCAGCCGAGACCATGGCGGAAGCCATGGCCTGCACCGACGCCAACGGCCCGCGCTACCGCCTTTCGGCCATCACCCTGCTGAACCCGCTGCCGGATGCCCGGCTTTTCTGCATCGGCCTCAACTACCCGAAGCCGCATCCCCTCGGCGGAGAGGTGAAGGGGCCGGCCAATGTCTCCTACTTCATCAAGCACCAGGCGGCGCTGGTCGGGCCGGGGCAGGCACTGCGGCTGCCGGGCGTCTCCGACCAGTTCGACTATGAATGCGAATTGGCCGTCGTCATCGGCCGCGGCGGCCATCGCATCGCGGAGGCCGATGCGATGGAGCATGTCGGCGGCTACACCATCCTCAATGACGGCTCCGTCCGCGACTGGCAGGCCCACAGCGTCACCGCAGGAAAGAATTTTTTCGAGTCCGGCAGCATCGGCCCCTGGGTCGTGACCAGCGACGAGGTCAGCGACTGGCAGGACCTGACGCTCCGCACGCGGCTCAACGGCCGCGTCGTGCAGGACAGCAAGGCGGGTGCGATGTTCTTCGGCATCCCCGCGCTGATCGCCTACCTCTCCACCATCACGCCGCTGGTGCCCGGCGACGTGATCGCGACGGGATCGCCGGAGGGCACCGGCGCCACCCAGAAGCCGCCGCGCTTCCTCCGCAGCGGCGATGCGCTGGAATTCGAGGTCGATGCCGTCGGCGTGCTGCGCAACAGCGTCGGCTGAGGCTCACTCCGCGTCGGGCTGCCTGTCCGGCGTGGCGTCCTGGAAGGCCGGCAACGCCGCGCAAGCGGCCTCGATGCGCAGCACGGTAGGGTAGGGGGACAGCTCCACCCCGAAGCGCCTGGCATTGCCGAGCTGCGGCACCAGGCAGAGATCGGCCAGGCCCGGCGCATCGCCATGGCAGAAGCGGCCCGTCTCGGCCTCCCGCGCCAGGCGCGCCTCCAGCGCCGCAAGCCCGGCTTCGATCCAGTGGCGCGCGAAGGCGTCGATCGCCGGCTGTTCCTGCCCCAGCTCGTGCTTGAGATAGGCTAGCACGCGCAGGTTCTGGATCGGGTGGATGTCGCAGGCGACGATCTGCGCCAGTGACCGCACGCGGGCGCGGCCCCAGGGGTCGGCCGGCAGCAGCGGGGGCAGGGGCTTCGTCTCCTCCAGCCACTCGATGATGGCCAGCGACTGCGTCAGCACGCCCTGGCCCGGCACCTCCAGCGCCGGCACCAGCCCTTGCGGGTTCTTCGCGACATAGTCCGGCGCCGCCTGTTCGCGCTTGCGCAGATGCCGCGCGACGGTCGCGAAGCCGAGCCCCTTCAGGTTCAGCGCGATCCGCACCCGCCACGCGGCGGAGGAGCGGAAGTATCCCTGCAGCACCAGCCCATCCATCGCGCGGTCTCCTCCGTGTTGCGGGCAGCCTCCCACGGAACCCCGCGCTGGCGTCAAGGGGAGCGGGCCAGCATCAGGCGGATGTCGATCCCCTCCGTGGAGGGGCGGTCCAGGCGCAACCCGCGCTCGATATCCGCCAGGTGCTTCTGCATCAGCGTCACCGCCGCACGGTGCCGGCGCGCGCGGATCAGCGCCACCAGCTCCTCATGGTCGTCATGCCAGCAGGCCAGGCCCGCGCGGTCCTCATACAGCGCCACCACCAGGCTGGTGCGCGCCACCAGCAGCCGCACCTGTTCCTCCAGGATCGGGTTGCCGGAGAGCCGCGCGACCAGGGTGTGGAAGCCGCCGGAGAGGCGGATCGCCTCCCGCACCCGTCCCGCGCGGCGCAGGCGGTGTTCCTCCGCCAGGTTCTCCAGCAGCAGGTTCGCGTCGGCGGCGCTGCCGCGGCGGGCCACGGCCTCCACGCAGCCGCCCTCGATGGCGCGGCGGGCGGCGAAGATGGCGCGGGCTTCCTCCGCATCCGGGGCGGCCACGAAGACGCCGCGATTGGGCGGCGCCACCGCCAGCCGCTCCCAGACCAGGCGCTTCAGCGCGTCGTTGATGGCGCGGCGGCCGAGGTCGAAGGTCTCGACCAGCGACTGCTCGGTCAGCTTGGCGCCGGGCGGCAGGCGCTGGTCCACGATCGCCTCGAAGAGATGGGCGTGGACCGCATCGGCATCCTCCGCCCTGGGGCGGTTGGCCGCGTTGATGACGCCCACCAGGCGATGCGGGTCGCCCGCCATCTGCCGCTCCTTCGCGCACGGGATTGCGCACAATCCTGCGCGGGATCGGGTTTCGCGGCAATCCGGGGCTGGCACGGCGGTTGCAGCACCCCCCTCGCCATCCCGAGGAGCAACCCCCATGCCGACCCGCCGTTCCCTGCTGCTCGCCACCCCTGCCATCCTGGCCGCCGGCGCCGTCCGCGCCCAGGCGCTGGAGGTGAAGGTCTCCCTCGCCGCACCCTTCGATGGGTCGAACGCCGCCTTCTTCCTGGCCGAGGAACGCGGCTGGTTCCGCGAGGCCGGGCTGCGCTGCACCTTCGACAGCAGCGGCGGATCGGGGGAGGCGGTGACGCGCGTCGGTTCCGGCACCTATGAGTTCGGCATCGGTGACATCAACGTGCTGCTGGAGTTCAACGCCAAGAACCCGGGCAGCGCCGCGCGCTGCGTCTACATGGTCTATTACCGCAGCCCGCTTTCCGCCGCCTCCTTCCCCCGCGCCGGCATCGCGACAGCGCGGGATCTCGCCGGCAAGCGGATCGGCGCCGCGCTGACCGATGGCGCCTATCGCATCTTCCCGGCCTTTGCCGCGACGGCCGGCATCGATGCCGCCAGCGTCCGCTGGCAGTATGGCGACCTGCGCCTGCGGGAGGCCTTCCTGATGCGCAGCGACGTGGACGCCATCCTCGGCTTCGACAGCACCATGTATTTCGGCCTGGTCCGCGCCGGCGCGAAGCCGGAGGACATCCGCTTCCAGTATTTCGCCGATACCGGCCTGCCGCTCTACGGCAACGGCATCCTGGCCTCCAAGCGCATGCTGGAGACCAATCCGGACGCCGTGCGCCGCTTCACCGCCGCCGCCGCGCGGGGCTGGCAGGCCGCCGCCGCCGATCCCGCCGCCGCCATCGCGGCCCTTCGCCGCAAGGAACCGCTGACCGATGTGGCGCTGGAGACGGAGAAGCTGCGCTGGCTGATCGCCAAGCAGATGACGACGGAGGAGAGCCGCGCCGATGGCATGGGCGGGGTGCGCGCCGACCGCTTCGCCACCTCCGTCGCCACCGTCTCCCGCGCCTTCGGGCTGACGACGCCGATCGCGCCGGCCGATGTCTTCGATCCCTCCTTCCTGCCGTCGATGGACATCCGCCGCCTGCCGGCCTAGCGAAGCCCATGACCCGCTTCGATACGGTGATCCGCGGCGGCACTGTCGCCACCGCGGCCGATGTGTTCCGCGCCGATATCGGCATCCGGGATGGCGTGATTGCCGCCATCGCGGATCGCCTGGGCGATGCGGAGCGTGTGATCGATGCCACCGGCCGGCTGGTGCTGCCGGGCGGCATCGATGCGCATGTGCATATCGACCAGGTGCAGGCGCCGGGACTGGCCTCGGCCGGTGCCCGCATGGCCGATGGGTTCCTCTCCGGCACGCGCAGCGCCGCCTTCGGCGGCACCACCTGCACGCTGAGCTTCGCCGTGCAGCATCGCGGCGCTTCGCTCCGCGCGGCGGTGGAGGACTACCATCGCCGCGCCGAGGGCAACGCCTTCCTCGACTACAGCTTCCACCTGGTGCTGGCGGACCCGAGGCCGGAGGTGCTGGGCCAGGAGCTGCCGGCGCTGATCGCGCGGGGCCACCGCAGCCTCAAGGTCTACATGACCTATGAGGCGATGCGCCTGTCCGACACGCAGATCCTCGATGTGCTGGAAGTGGCGCGGGACCAACGCGCGGTGGTGCTGGTGCATGCCGAGAACCACGAGATCATCGGCTGGCTCGCGGATCGGTTGGAACGGCGCGGACAGACGGCGCCGCGCTTCCACGCGACATCGCGGCCGCTGCCGGTGGAGCGGGAGGCGACTCATCGCGCATTGACGCTGGGCGAAATCGCCGGCGTGCCGCTGGTGATCGTGCATGTCTCCGGCGCCGAGCCGCTGGAGGAGATCCGGCGCGCCCGCGCCCGCGGCGTCACGGTGATCGCGGAGACCTGCCCGCAATACCTGACCCTGACGGAACAGGACCTCGACCAGCCCGACATGCTCGGCGCCAAGGTCATGTGCAGCCCGCCGCCGCGCGACACGGCATCCCAGGCCGCCTGCTGGCGGGGGATCGAGGACGGAACCTTCGACCTCTTCAACAGCGACCACGCGCCCTATCGCTTAGACGGGGAGGGCAAGCTGCGCGCCGGGCCGAACGCGCCCTTCCGCAAGGTCTCCAATGGCGTGCCGGGGCTGGCAACCCGCCTGCCGATCCTGTTCAGCGAAGGGGTGGTCGCGGGCCGCATCTCCCTGCCGCGCTTCGTGGCGCTGACGGCGGCGAACAACGCCGCGATCTACGCGCTGGACCGCAAGGGCCGCATCGCGGTCGGCGCCGATGCCGACATCGCGATCTGGGACCCCGAACGCCGCGTGACCATCACCAACGACCTGCTGCATCATGAGGTGGACTACACACCGTGGGAGGGCATGGTCGTCACCGGCTGGCCCGAACGCGTGCTGTCACGCGGGGAGATGATCGTGGAACAGGGCGAGTTGCGCGCCAGGCCAGGCCGCGGGCGCTTCATCGAGCAATCCGTCTCCTCCGCCTTCGGGCCGCGGTCATGGAGCTAGGCATTCGCGGCCGCCGGGCGCTGGTGCTTGGCGGCAATCGCGGCATGGGCCTGGCGATCGCGCAGGCGCTGGCGGCAGAGGGCGCGCGCGTGGCCATCGCGGCGCGGGACCAGGCCGCGATGGCGGAAGCTCTCCCGATGCTCGGCGAGGGCGCCATGGCCTTCCCGCTGGACCTGATGGACACTGCCGGCCTCGACGCCTTCGCGGCCCGCGTCACGGCGCAGTTCGGCGCGCCGGATATCCTCGTGAACAACACCGGCGGCCCGGCCTATGGCGGCGCGGCGGGGCGCGATCCGAAGGACTGGACGGAGGCCTTCCAGTCCATGGCGCTCTCCGTCTATCGCCTGACGGACCTCTTCCTGCCCGCGATGCGCGACGCCGGCTGGGGCCGCATCCTGACCGTCGTCTCCACCGGTGCGGTGCAGCCGCTGCCGGTGCTGGGCATTTCCAATGCCATCCGCGCCGGCATCATCGCCTGGTCGAAGACCCTGTCGGCGGAGGTCGCGAAGCAGGGCGTCACGGTGAACATCCTGATGCCCGGCCGCGTCGGCACCGAACGCGTCCACCTGACCGATGCCGCCGCCGCGGCGCGAGAGGGGATCAGCCAGGCCGAAGTCCGCGCCCGGTCCTGGGCGCAGATACCGCTGGGCCGCTATGCGCGGCCGGAGGAGGTCGCCGCCATGGCGGCCTTTGCTTGTTCCGCCCCCGCATCCTATGTCACGGGCACGGTGTTGCGCGTGGATGGGGGCTTCATTCGTCATGTCTGAAACCGGGCTGGCGTTTCGCCAGCTTGTGCGGGGGGGATATCGCGGGCTCAGCGTCGGCCGGGCCCGGGGGTATGTCCAGGCGAACCTGGTGGTGCTGCCGGCGGAAGCGGCGAAGGAATTCGTCCGCTTCTGCGAGGAGAATCCAGCCGCCTGCCCGTTGCTCGCCGTCAGCAGGAAGGGCGATCCGCGGCTGCCGGAACTGGGCCTGGACCTCGATATCAGGACCGACCTGCCGGGCTACATGCTCTACCGCGACGGCGTGGCGACCCCGGTCGAACACCTGATGGCCGCTTGGCGGAAGGACATGGTGGCGGTCGCCATCGGCTGCTGGTTCGGGGCGGAGGCGGCGCTGGCCCGCGCCGGCATCCGCATGCGGCATGTGGAACTCGGCATCCAGGGGCCGCTGTTCCGCACCTGGATCCCGGCGGTGCCGGCGGGGCGCTTCAGCGGCAACCTCGTCGTCTCCATGCGCCCCTTCGCGGCCGATGACGTGCGCCGCGTCTCCTTCATCACCGGTCGCCTGCCGCGCAGCCATGGCGCGCCGATCCATCGCGGCCATCCCGCGCATCTCGGCATCCTCGACATCACCAGGCCGGATTGGGGGGAGGCGCTGCTGCCCGAACCCGGGGAGGAATGCCTCTTCTGGGCCTGCGGCCTGACGGCGCTGACGGCGCTCGAAGCCTCCGGCCTGACCTACTACGCCACGCATGCGCCGGGCTGCATGCTGGTGACCGACCTTCCCGAAGGATAGACCCCATGGCGCTGACCCGCACCGCGACGAAGCTGACGCATGAGGCCGCGATCGCCCTGATCCGCGCCGCCGCCGACCACGCCACGGCCATGGGCCAGCCGCAATGCATCGCCGTGGTGGATGAGGGCTGCAACCTGCTGTCCTTCATCCGCATGGATGGCGCCCGCGTGCTGTCGATCGAATCCGCGCGCCGCAAGGCGGAAACCGCCGCCTCCACCGGCCGCGCCACCGGCGGCATGGGTCCCGACCTCGAGATCAAGCTCGCCATCGCGACGGAAGGGCGCATGACCAACCTCAAGGGCGGCGTGCCGATCATCATCGATGGCGCGGTCGTCGGCGGCATCGGCGTGGGCTCGGGCACTGGCGACCAGGACAAGGAAGTGGCAGAGGCCGCCATCAAGGCCGTGTTCGGGTAGCCCTTGCGGGCGCGGCGCGGCTTCGCCAGGGTGCGGCCGCACGCCGAAACCCCGGGAGGAACCATGCTGTCGCGCCGCCGCCTGATCGCCGGAACGGGCCTCGCCGCCCTTGCCACACCCGCGCTTGCGCAGGCGCCATGGGTGCCGCCCCGGCCCGTCACGCTGGTCGTGCCCTATCCCGCGGGCGGGCCGACCGACCTCATCGCCCGCATGATGGCGCAGGAATTCTCCGCCGATCTCGGCCAGCCCATGGTGGTGGAGAATGTCGGCGGCGGCGCCGGCGCCATCGGCACGCGCCGCGTGGCGCAGGGGGTGAAGGACGGCACGCAGCTCGTCTTCGGCACCAACCAGACGCATGCGACCAACATCTCCCTGATCCCGCAGGGCGGCGGCTACCACCCCATCAACGACTTCACGCCGATCGCGCTGCTGGTCGATCTGCAGCACATCCTGGTGGTTAAGAACGACCTGCCGGCGCGGAGCATGCCGGAGTTCCTCGACCTGCTGCGCGCCCAGCCGGGCCGACTGAATTGCGGCTCCACGGGGCAGGGATCGGCGGCGCATCTGACGCTGGAGCTGTTCCGCGCCCGCACCGGCCTGCAGATGAACCACATCGCCTATCGCGGATCGGCGCCGCTGATGCAGGACCTGCTTGGCGGGCATATCGACGCCAGCTTTGCCACCACGCCGACCGTGCTGACCCAGGTGCAGGCCGGGCGGGTGCGGGCGCTGGCCGTGGCCTCCCCCAACCGATCCCCGCACCTGCCGGAACTGCCGACGCTCGCCCAGGCCGGTGTGCAGGGCGTGGAGGCCGATGCCTGGCTCGCCTTCTTCGCCCCCGCCGGCGTGCCGGAAGCCGCCGTCGCGCGCTACCGGGCGCTGGCCGCCCAGGCCATGCGGAAGGAGAGCGTGCGCGCGGAGTGCATCCGCCTCGGCATGTCGCCCAACCTGCGGGAGGGCGCGGCCTTCGCCTCCTTCCTGGCGGAGGATGTGCAGCGCTGGGCGGAGGTCGTGCGTAGCGCGAACGTCACGGCTGAATAGCGTCCTCGTCACCGGCGCCGCCGGCTTCCTCGGCGGCTGCATCGCAACGGCGCTGGAGCGATCCGGCGCCCACGTGACGCGTTTCGACCGGGTGGCGGCACCCGGCGTCGTGGCAGGCGACATCGCCCGCATCGCGGAGGCCTTCCCGCCCGGCACGCGCTTCGGCGCCGTGATCCATGCCGCCGCCATCACCACCCAGGCGAGCGAGGCCGATCCCGACGAGGCCTGGGCGATCAATGTGGAGGGCACCCGTGCCGCGCTGCGTTTCGCGCAGGGCGCGCGCTTCGTGCTGCTCTCCTCCATCGGCGTCTTCGGCGGCGGCGAGGCCGAGCCCGATGAGGCCAGCCCGCCACGCCCCGCCTCCACCTACGGCATGACGAAACTGGTGGCGGAGGCGCTGCTGGCCGATGCGTCCCGGCGCGGGGATGCCGATGGGGTCGTGCTGCGCCTGCCGATCTCCGTGCTGCGCACCACGCGCAGCGGCCCGCCCGGTGCGGGCTTCATCAGCGACCTGGTCGCCCATGCCCGCCGCGGCGCCCGCTTCACCGCGCCGCTCGGCCCGGACCACGCGCTTCCCATCGCCAGCGTCCGCGCCGGCGTGGCGATGGCCTGCCGGGCTGCGCTGGCGCGCGACCTGCCCGCGCGGCTGCTGCACGTGCCGTCGCTCGCCGTGAGCGGCGCCGTGGCGGTGGCGGCGCTGGATGCGGAGGGCGTGCCCGCGCGCGCCCTGGTCGATTTCGCGCCGGACCCGGCGGTGGAGGCGCTGGTCTCGGGCTGGCCAAGGCGGCTCGTGACGCGGTTTCCGGCCTTCTCCGCCGACCTCGCCGATCCAGATTTCCGCGCCATCCTTCGCCCGGCTGCCGCATGATCGGGCCGCATCAGGCGCGTGTTGCCTATGAAGCCCACCTTGCCAGTGCCGTTGCCAGCTTCCTCGTCCTCGCACCGGGCAGCGAGGCCGAATGTCAGCGCTTCACCACCCTCGCGCTGGCGGCCCACGACTTCGCGATCACGGAGCGCCTGCCGTTCGGCTGGGTCGATCCGCATGACCCGGCCGCGTTCTACGATGTCATCAACGCGGCCAGCCGCGCGCCCCGTCGCGCTGCTGCAAGCCCTGTCGCCGCCTGGAAGGCGTGGGAGGCGATACGCCGGGATCTGGCGACGCGCCACCCGCGCCTCGCCCTGTTCGACCTTATCCATGAGATCAGCCACTCCGCGCTGGCGCTGCGTTGGCCCGCGGGCATCGAGGGGCAGTTCCAGGATTGGGCCGATCAGGAGAATTACTGGCCACCGGCCTACTGCCTGCGGATGCCGGGGCGCCACGAGGTCTGGCTCAGGACGCTGCAGGACTGGCACGGACGCCTGAGGCGGCTGCGGCAGCAGCTGGATGGCTGGTTCGAATCGACTGCCGGCGATGTCCGTTTCGTGCCGGAGGATGAGTGGCAGCGCCTGCGGACATCCGGCCTGCAGGGTTGATGTCTCCCTTCATGCACAGGCCGAAAGCGCCCGCCGCGCCGGTGCCGGCACCGCCTCCGCCGACGGCACGCCGGGCGAGAAGGCCACCAGGATCCGCGCCGAGCCCACGACCTCCACCGCGGGGCGCTGGATCCCGGCATTCGGGTTCTCCGGTGGCGGTCGTGCGGCGCTGTCCAGGGTGAACATGGCGTCGGCGGGTTCCAGCACGCGCGCATGGAGCACCGCCGCACCCTGGCGCACCACGGCGGAGCCGCCGTCCAGCTCCACCGCTGCACGAGTGTGCATCTGCCACGGCAGGCGCCGGCCTATGCTTCCCGTTGCCTCATCCGCCACCGCCATCTCGGCATTGTCGGCCTCCTCCCCGTATCGGGCCCGCGTCAGCGGCCGGTGAAATGCGGTTTTCGTTTCTCCCGGAAGGCGCGCGCGGCTTCGAGCCGGTCTTCCGTGTTCAGGAGATGCGTGATCAGGTCAATCTCCAGCCGCATGCCATCCCGCAGCGGCAGGTCCTGCGCGGCGCGCACGGCTTCCTTCGCGAAGGCCATCGCCATGGGCGGGCGTGCGGCGAGACGCAGGGCCAGCGCCTCCGTCTCCGCAGCGAGGTCCGGACGCGGCACCACGCGCGTCACCAGCCCGATCTCCCGCGCGCGGACGCCATCGATGCGGTCGCCCGTCAGGATCATGTCCAGCGCCTGCGCCAGCCCCACCATACGCGGCAGGCGCTGCGATCCCCCGACGCCGGTCATGATGCCGAGCCCGGTTTCCGGCAGGCCGAACTGCGCATCCTCCGCCGCGATGCGGATGTCGCAGGCCAGCGCCACCTCCAGCCCACCGCCGAGGCAATAGCCATGGATGCTGGCGACGATCGGCTTGCGCGTCAGGTCGAAGGGCGTGATCCAGCTTTCCGGCACGCGCGCCTGGCGATAGGCCGGCGGCGAGGGGACTTCCACGAATTCCTTGATGTCCGCGCCGGCGCAGAAGGCGCGGTCGCCCGCGCCGCGCAGCACAACCACGCGCACCTCGGGATCGGCCTCCGCCGCGCGTAGCGCCGCCGCGAGTTCGGCGCGCAGTTGCACGGAGAGCGCGTTCATCGCCTCCGGCCGGTTGAGCGTGATCCAGGCGATCTGGTCGCGCGTCTCGGTGAGGACGGTGGTCATTTCACCAGCTCCCGCGCGATCACCATGCGCAGCACTTCCGACGCCCCTTCGCCGACGCGGTAGTGGCGAACGTCGCGGTAGAAACGCTCCACCGGCACGCCGCGCATCAGCCCGGCGCCGCCATGGATCTGCACCGCGCGATCGGCGACGCGGCCCACCATCTCGCTGCACTGGAGCTTGCAGATGGCGGCGAAATTGCCGAGCTCCTCCCCCGCCGCCGCCTTGCGCAAGGTCTCGTAGAGGAAGGCGCGTGAAACCTCGATCTCCGCCTTGCTGTCGGCCAGCATCCACTGGATGGCCTGCCGGTCCGCCAGGCGCTGGCCGAAGGTGCTGCGGTCCTTGGCGTGCGCGATCGACATCTCCAGCAGCCGGTCCGCCGCGCCGACGCAGGCGGCGGAAACGCCAAGCCTTCCATTGCTCAGCGACCCCATTGCGATGGCGAAGCCCTGGCCGGGATCGCCCAGCAGCGCCTCATCCGGCACCACGCAATCCGTGAAAGTCAGCTCGCCGAGCTTGATCGCCTCCGACCCGATCGTCGTGTCGATGCGCGTGACGTCGAAGCCCGGTGTCCCCCGCGGCACCAGGAAGGCGCCGATGCCGCCGCGCGCCCGCTTGGCGGGATCGGTGACGGCCATCACCATCACGACGTCGGCGGCATGGCCGCCGCTGATCCACTGCTTGCGGCCCTCGATCTTCCAGCCGCCCTCGACCTTCGTCGCGCGCGTCGTGATGGCCGCGGCATCGGATCCCGCGCCGGGTTCCGTCAGCCCGAAGGCGGCGCGGAGCCGCCCGGTCGCGAGGCCCCTCAGCCAATGCTCCTTCTGCGCAGCCGTGCCGTGGCGCGCGATGGCGATGGGCGTGAGGCCGCTGGTCGCGTCCAGCAGCAGGGTGAAGCAGCGATGGCTGCGCGCCACTTCCTCCATCACCAGGCAGTAGGTCGGCAGGTCGGCACCGCCGCCGCCATCCGCTTCCGCCAGCAGCATGCCGAGCCAACCCTGGCCGCGCATCAGGTCCCAGGCGGCGTCGGGGATCTCCCCTTCCGCATCGATGCGCGCCGCGATGGGTTCCAGCTGTTCCATGACGAAGCGGCGGATCGGGCCGCGCAGCTCCGCGAGTTCGGGGGAGAGTTCAGTGCGCATCGTCATGGACCTGCGAATGGGCGGCTTCGGCGGCGGCCGCGGCGGCGATGATTCGCGCGCGCAGCGGGCCGTTCAGCCAGGCCTTGTTGGTGGCATAGGCGGCGTGATCGAGCGTACCCAGCGCGGCCGCCCGCGCCGCCGCCGTAGCATCCAGCGCCACATCGTCCTGCACGTCATCGGCGATGCTGCAGGCCAGCGCTGTTTCGGCATCCATCGGCCGGTTCGCCTGCATCAGCCGATGCGCCGCCTGCCGTCCGCCCCGCGCCTGGATGATGGTGATTCCGAGCGGGGAGGGCATGGCCAGCGCGATCTCCGGCATGCTCACCGATGCGCCTGTCTCGAGAATCACCTCATCCGCCATCAGCGCCAGCATGGCGCCGCCGCCGACGCATTTGCCCCGCACCATCGCCACCACGGGCTTCGGGCAATCCAGCACGGCCAGGATGCTCCGCAGCAGCAGCGCGCGGCGCAGCTTCTTAGCCTCCAGCAGCGGAAGCCCGAGATCCTCCCGCAGATCGGCGCCCGCGCTGAACACGCGGCCGCCCGCGCCGGTGATCAGCACGCCGCGCACCGCATGGTCGCCCGCCGCATCCTGCAGCGCCGCCACCAGCGCGTCCTGCAGTGCGCGGGACAGCGCATTGGCGGCCTGGGGCCGGTTCAGGGTCAGGCGGCGCACGCCGCCATCGAGGTCGTCGATCAGAAGGGTCATGCCGCAGCGTCCCGCGTCACGATCAGCGCGTCCAGCACCCGCACGCTCTGCGGCAGCACGGCGATGGGGTTCACGTCGATCTCCGCCACCAGGTCGCCGAGATCGGTCGCGAGCCAGGAGAAGCGCGCGATGGCATCCGCCAGCGCCGCAATGTCGCAGGCGGGCGCGCCGCGATGGCCATGCAGCAGCGGCGCGAGGCGCAGCGATTCCAATGCCTCGGTCGCCTCCGCGACCGAGATCGGGGGCAGGCGGAAGGTCACGTCGCGCAGCACTTCCACCAGCGTGCCGCCGAAGCCGATGGTCAGCACGGGGCCGAAGCTCGGGTCGCGCGTCACGCCGAGCAGCATCTCCTGCCCGCCCGTCACCATCTCCTGCACCAGCACGCCCTCGATCCGCGCCGCCGGGGCGTAGGCGCGGGCGCTGGCCAGGATCGCTGCGACGCCGCTGCGCACGGCGTCCTCACCCTGCACGCCGAGCAGCACGCCGCCGGCTTCCGTCTTGTGCGGGATGTCCGGGGACAGGATCTTCAGCGCGACCGGGCTGGCGATCCGCGCGGCCTGCGCCACGGCGTCCTCCGCCGTCCTCGCCACGTCTTCCCGCGGCCCATGCAGGCCGTAGCAGGCCAGCACGGCGCGCGATGCCGCTTCGCTCAGTGCGCCGGCGGGGGCGGCTGCCAGCAAGGCCCGCGCCCGCGCCGCATCCAGGCCTTCCGGCCGCGCGGCCGGCGCGGAGCGGCGGCGCAGGAAGGCGGCCCAATCCATGCTCCGCGCCAGCGCCTGGGCGCAGGGCAGGGGGTCGCGGAACACCGCATGGCCCTCCCGCACCAGCACCTCCGGCGTCAGGGTGGGATCGGCGGCGGAGCGCCCGGTCCAGAGGATGGCGACCGGCTTGTCGGCTTCCTCCGACAGCGCCGTGATGGCGCGGATATCGTCATTCGGCGCGATGGTGATCACCGGCACCAGCGCATCCACCGCCGGGTCCTCCAGCATGATGCGCGCCGCATTGGCGAAGGTGTCCTTGCTGCCGATGGCGCCAGCGCTCAGGTCGGTCGGGTTGTTCACCGCGGCGAAGCCCGGGATCAGCGTCCTGAGCTTCGCCGCCGTCTCCGCCGCATAGGGCGGGAAGGCGATGCCGAGCCCCGCCGCCTGGTCCGTCAGCGCCACCAGGTTTCCGCCCGAGACCGCCAGCGCCGCCGCACCATGCCCCGCCGGGCGCTGCCGGCGCCGCAGCAGCATCGCGACCTCGTAGAGTTCGCGCGCATCATTCACCCGGATCAGGCCGAGCTGCCGTGCCGCGGCGTCAAAGACCGCATCCGATCCCGTGATGGCGCCGGTATGGGATGCCGCCGCGCGCGCGCCCGCTTCCGTCCTCCCGAACTTCACGAGGGCGATCGGCTTCTCCAGCTCCGCCGCGCGCGCCGCCAGCAGGCGCAGCCGCGCGCCATCCTTGATCCGCTCGGCCAGCATCAGCACGACCCGGGTATGCGCGTCCTCCAGCATGAAGCCGGCATAGTCCAGGATATCCATGTCGGCGTCGTTGCCGCTGCTGACCTGGCAGGAGATGCCGAGCCCCATCTCCTGCGCGCGCCACATCACGTTGACCTGCGCCGCGCCGCCACTCTGCCCCACCACGCCGATATCGCCGGCGGGGCGCCGCGGCCCGCTGATCGTGGCCGTGGAGGTCAGGGCGAAGCCGTCGGTGAAGTTGATCAGCCCGTTGCAGTTCGGCCCCATGATCCGCACGCCGCCGGCCCGCGCCACGCGCACCAGCTCCGCCTGCGCGGCCTGGGTCTCCTCGCCCGGCAGCTCCCCGAACCCCGCGGAGAAGACCGTCGCGAAGGGAATGCCCAGCCGCCCGCATTCCGCCACCGCCTCGATGCAGGCCCTGGCCGGCAGCACGATGCCGACATGGTCGGGGCGCGCGGGCAGGGCGGCGAGGTTCGGGAAGCAGGGCCGGCCGAACACCGTCTCCCGGTTCGGGTTCACCGGGAAGACGTCACCGGAAAAGCCGAAATCCAGCATCTGCCGCAGGCAGCGCCCGCCGAACTTTCTCAAATCTTCCGTCGCGCCGAGCAGCGCGACGGCTTTCGGCGCGAAGAATCGTCGGAGATCGGGGAAGCCGTGGGCGGCCAGTGGCCCGGGTTTGAATTCGCTGTGCGGATTGGCTATTTGCATCGTGGGTGAAGCCTCGCGCCGTGCCCGCCCGGCGTCAACGGCCTGGCCATGCGGCGCAGCATCACGGAACGGGGGGCAGGGTGGAGGCGGAGAAGGACCGGCAATTCGTCACCGCGCTCGCCCGCGGCGTGGCCGTGCTGCGCTGCTTCACTGCGGCGCGGCCGGAGCTCGGCACCACGGAGATCGCGGCGCTGACGGGGCTCGCGCAGTCCACGGTCTGGCGTCTCTGCCACACCCTGCAGGGCATGGGCGTGCTTGTGGCGGGGCGCGACCCCGGGCGCCTGCGGCCTGGCTATGGCCTGCTGTCGCTGGGCTATGCCGCGCTGGCCAAGGGTGGCATCGCGGAAGCCGCGCAGCCCGGCATGCAGCGCATCGCGGACCGCTTCGGCGTGCAACTGTCCCTCGCCACGCGGCAGGACGACATGATGCTGATCGTGGCGCGGGCGGAGGCGCCGACCATCCTGCGGCTCTCCTTCACCGTCGGCGCCACCCTGCCCATCGCGACCACGGCACTGGGCTGGGCGTATCTGGCCGGCACGGGCGCGGCGGAACGCCGCGCCGTGCTGGCGCGGCTGGATGCGGCGACACGGGCGGAGATCGAGGCCGCGCTCGAGAACCATGCGCGGCACGGCTTCGTGCTGAACCTCCGCCGCGCGCACCCGGACGTGAACTCGATCGGCGTGCCCATCGTCTCCGCGGATGGCGCTCGCGTGATGGCGCTGAATTGCGGGGGGGCCGTTTCCGTCGTCACGCCCGAATTGCTGGCGGGTCCGGTGGCGGAGGCGGTGAAGGCGCTGGCCGCGAGCCTGTCGCCGGCGCTGGACTCCGCGTGATCAGCGTCCCCGCCGGGCCTCGATCGGCGGCAGGAAGTCCGGCGTGAAGACCTCCGCCGCACCCGGCCGGCGGGGCAGGGACAGCGCCTCGGCCAGCTGCGCGATGCCCTGCGCCAGGCGCGCGGGGTGGGCATCGCCCAGGCCGAGGATCGCGCCTTCGGGATGCGCCATCTCCCGCGCGATGGTGCCGCGCCAGCGCTTGGTCTCGATCCGCAGGTCGATGGCGGGCGCCACGCGGCGCACGGCCTCCACGCCGCGATCGGGGTCCGCCACGGCCGCCGCAAAGCCGCGCGCCACCGCATCGACCAGGGCGCGCAGCACCTCCGGCTCCCGCTCCACCAGGTGGCGCGACGCCACCAGCGCGTTGCCGTAGAGGTCCGGCAGCCACTGCGCGTAGTCGAGGAAGCGGATCGACCCCGCCAGGTTCAGCCCGGCCCCTTCCAGGGAGGCGATGATGGTGTTGGCAAAGCCGAAGACGCCATCGGAGGCATCGCCGAGGATCATCTGCCGCACCTGTTCCGCGAGCGTCGCCTCGGAGGGCTGGATGCGCACCGTGCTGGCATCCAGCCCGACCACGCGCGCCAGTGCCGGGAAGGCGAGCAGCGCGGCATCCCGCGCATGGCCCGTCAGCAGCCGTCCCGCGAGGTCCGTGGGATGCCGCGCGCCGCCGGCGATGGGTACCGCGATGGTCAGCGGCGTGCGGTTGAAGCCGATGAACACCGCCTGCGGCCCGCTGCCCGGCGCGCTGTGGCCGAGCCGCATGACCAGGGCGGAAAGGTCGCCATAGGCGAGGTCGCAGACATCCTCCGCCATGTCGGCGATGACGGCGGCCGCGCCATTCCCGGGCTGCCATTCCGCCGTGATCCCGGCCTGCGCCAGCAGCCCCATCTCCTCCGCCAGCAGGAAGCCGGCATGGGGGCCGGAGAAGCCGGCATTTAGGCGAATGCGGAGGCGTCGCATCAGGCGTCTCCCAGGAAGCGATCGGTGAAGAGGCGGGCGGGATCGGGCGGCGCCAGGCCGAGGCTGCGCGCGAATCCGGCGCAGGACCGGGCCAGGCGTCCGTGATCGACGCCACCCGGCCGCGGCGCGGCGGGGCCGGCCATCTCCACGGCCAGTGTCGTCTCCCAGCGCAGGCGCTCCGCGGCGGCGTTGGCGGCGGGGGCGAAGGACAGCACGGCCTCCATCGCGGCCTCCGGCTCCGCGATCGCTTCCCGCAGACCGCGCGCGAAGCCGGCGGCGAGAGCCCGCAGCGCCTCCGGCTGCTGCGCCACGACGCGCCGGGAGGCCATGACGACGCTCCCCAGGCTGTCCGGCAGCGCGGCGTCGTAGCGCAGGAAGCGCAGCGCCCGCGTGGCCTCCGCCCCGATGGCCGCGGTGATGGTGCTGACATAGCCGAAGAGCCCAGCAGCCTCCCCGGCCTGCATCCGGCCGATGAGCGCCGCCATCGGCCCCTCCGCCACCGGCACCTCGACGCTGGCGGGATCGAGGCCACAGGCCGCCGCATAGGCGGGGAAGAGATGCCGCGCGACGTCGGAGGCATGGCCGACGACCCGCCGCCCCGGCAGGTCGCCAGGGCCCGCCACCGGCCCCGCCGCCGGCACCGCGATGGCGCAGGGGGAGGCAGTGTGCACGGCGAAGAAGCCGATCGGTGCCACCGCCGGTTGCCGCGCGGCCACCGCCATCAAGGAATGGACGTCGCCATAGGCGAGGTCATGCCCGCCCGCGACCAGCCCCGGCGCCGCGTTCCAGGCGCCGGTCCCCGGCCTGAGGTCCAGCGCGACATCGCCGAGATAGCCCCGCCGGATGGCCAGCAGCAGCCAGGCCTGGGGGCCCGAGAAGCCGGCATTCAGCAGCAGGGACAGGCGCGGCATGAGCGGTCTTCGGGACCTCGTCATCGGGGGAGGGAAGGCGTGGCACGGGACTGGCATGCAAGGCCCATACCGAACGCGACGGAGCCGTGCCGATGACCAGCCGCAGGGTCCTTCTGGGTGCCGCAGCCGCGACTCTCGCCGCGCCGGCCTACGCCCAGCCCGCCTGGCCAGCACGCCCGGTGCGCATCCTGATCTCCTTCCCGCCGGGCGGGTCGAGCGACTTCGTCGCCCGCGTCATCGCGCCGCAGATGGCGGAGATGTTCGGCCAGTCCTTCGTCGTGGATAACCGGCCCGGCGCCGGCGGCATGCTGGCGGCGGAGGCGCTGAAGCGCGAACCCGCGGACGGTCACGCCTTCCTGCTGTCCAACAACGCGCCCTTCACCATCGCGCCGACGATGTTCCCGCGCATCACCTACGACGCGCTGCGCGATTTCTCCCATGTCGCCTATCTCGGCAGCACCTTCGGCGGCGCGGTGGCGCATCCCTCGCTCGGCGTGCGCAGCCTGGCGGAGCTGGTGGCGAAGGCGAAGGCGGCACCGGGGACGATCAATTTCGGCTCCTCCGGCATCGGCAGCATCGGGCACATCACGGGGGTGAATTTCTGCCTCCGCGCCGGGATCGACATGGTGCATGTGCCCTATCGCGGGGCGGGGCCGCTGCGCATCGACCTGACGACGGGCGTGGTGAAGCTGAACTTCGAGGGCATCGTGAGCAGCCTGCCCGCCATCGCCGCCGGGCAATTGGTGGGCCTTGCCGTCGCCGCGGAGGATCGCATCCCCGCCGCGCCGGACCTGCCGACCTTCCGCGAGCTGGGCCATGACCTGGTCATCAAGAACTGGCACGGGCTGAGCGCGCCCGCCGGCCTGCCGCCCGCCATCGCGGATCGCCTGCAACGCGGCCTGGCCGAGATCTGCGCGCGCGCCGCCACCACCGCGCAATTCGCCACCATCGGCAACTACTACGCCCCGATGGCGGCTGCCGACTTCCCGCGCTTCGTCGCCGACCAGATCGCACTCTGGCGGCCGATGATCATCGCCGCGGATGCGGTGGACAAGTAGCCCTGCGAAGCGCCGGTCTTCGATGGCGCTGATGGACTCCCTCCCCCGCGCTTGCGGGGGAGGGTTGGGGTGGGGGTCGCGCCAGCCGCTACTGACGAGGCGCCGCCATCATCACCCAACCCGCCGCACGCCCTGGTCGGCGCCCATCTTCTTCTCCAGCCAGCGCACCGCGAAGGAGATCAGCAGGATCAGCACCAGGTATTCCAGGATGAGGATGGTGTAGAGCTCCAGCGGCCGGAACACCGTGACCACCAGCTCATTCGCCTTCCGCGTCAGCTCCTGGTAGCCGATGACGCTGGCCAGCGAGGACATCTTCACGACGTAGATGAACTGGTTGGCAATCGGCGGCAGCACGCGGCGGATTGCCTGCGGCAGGATGACGAAGCGCATGCGCTGCCAGGGCGACAGGCCGAGCGCCATCGCCGCCTCCCGCTGCCCCTGTTCCACGGACTGGATGCCGGCGCGGAAGATCTCCGCCTCGAAGGCGCTATCGCAGATCGCGATCGCCAGCATCGCGGCGACGAAGACGTCGAGCCTGATGTCGAGCACCACCGGCAGCCCGTAGAAGACCCAGAGGATCATCACCAGGATCGGGATGGCGCGGAAAAGCTCCACATAGGCGCGGTTGGTCCAGCGCAGAACGCGGTACCGCGCCATGCCCATCATCGCGACGGCCAGGCCCAGCAGCACCGACAGCAGCATGGTCGCCAGGCTGAGCGAGACCGTCGCCCAGAAGCCCGACAGCATGAAGGAGAGGTTGGCCTGGCCGCGGGAATCCCGGGGATCGACGACGTGCCAACCCCAATTCCCCCCGCAACCCGCGAGCAGGGGCAGGGCGACGAGCAGAAGGATGGTGGCGCGCGCCTGGAGTTTCATGCGATGCGGTGTCCCATCGAATCCCGGCGCACCCGTTGCACCTGGCCAACCGTTGTCGCACCCTCATCTTTCAAAGCAAGCCCGCTTGCTGCTCAGGAGACCCCCCATGCAACGCCGCTTCCTCCCCGCCGCTGCCGCGGCCGCCGCTGCCGTGGCGATGCCCGGCCAGGCCAGCGCCCAGGCGGCCGGGGCCTCCCGCCTCCAGGCCATCCAGTCCTCGGGCCGCATCCGCTTCGGCACGACGGGCGACTTCAACCCGATGAGCTTCCGCGACCCCGCCAGCCGGGAGTATCGCGGCCACCAGATCGATGCCGGCAACCAGCTGGCCCGCGACATGAACGTGCGCGCGGAATTCATCGCGACGGATTGGCGCACGCTCATCAACGGGCTGCAGGCGGACCAGTATGACGTGGTCTTCACCGGCACCTCCATGTCCGTCCCCCGCGCCATGGCCGCCAGCTTCACCATCCCCTGGGGCCGCAACGCCTTCGTGCCGCTGGTCCGCCGGCGCGATGCCAACCGCTTCGCCAATTGGGACGCGCTGAACCAGCGCAACGTCACCATCGGCGTGAACCTCGGCACCACCATGGAGACCTGGGTGCAGTCCGCGCTGCCCGGCGCCACGCTGCGTCGCGTGGAAAGCCCGGCGCGGGACTGGCAGGAACTGCTCGGCAACCGGGTGGACGCGACCATGTCCTCCCTGATCGAGGCCGCCTTCCTCACGAAGGAATACCCGGACCTCGTCGCCATCTTCCAGAACACGCCGCGCAACCCGATCCCGATGGCCTTCCTGGCGCCGGTCAACGACATGGTGTTCACGAACTTCCTCAACGCCTGGATCACCATCCGCACCGCCAGCGGCTTCTTCGAGGAGATCAACACGCGCTGGGGCGTGTCGCAGGGGTGAGCCCTCGGCAATCTCACGCCACCGACCGGCCCTGGGAGGTCGCCTGCGGCTACAGCCGGGCGGTGCGCGTGGGGCCCTATGCGGAGACGGCGCTCTGCAGCCCCTGCGCGCCGGATGGCACGGTGCTGCACGCCGGCGATGTCTACCGCCAGACGCTCCTCTGCCTCGACATCATCCGGGAAAGCCTGGAGGCCGTGGGCATGACGATGGCCGATGTGGTGAAGACCCGCATCTACGTCGTCGATCCCGAGCATTGGAAGGAAAGCGGCCGCGCGCATGGGGAGGTTTTCTCCACTATCCGCCCTGCGCTCGGCTGGATCTACATGAGCAGCTTCTTCGCCCCGGGGATCACGGTGGAGGTGGAGGCGACCGCCTACCGCGCCGCATGATCCGGCGCCGCCTGGAACGCCGCGAAGACCTCCGCCACATCGGCGGTCGCGGCCTCCAGCAGCGCGTGGCCATGCTCGGCCCGGGCCAGCGACGGATCGCTGCCGATCAGCCCATCCGGGAACATCGCGCGGTGGCGCGCCGCGTCCAGATGCCGGTCGCCGCCGGCATCATGCAGCGGGTCGGCGGGCAGGGGGCGGAAGGTGGGCCAGCCTTCCGGCGCCGCCTCCGGGTGCAGCGCCATGGCGATCGCGACCTCGGACGGCGTCGCATGGAAGCCCTCTCGGTCCCCGTACAACGCCCGCCGCAGCCCGATGAGACGCGGCCCCTCCCACCACGCCCGCAGCTTGACGGTGAGCGGCGCGGGCAGCGCGAGGCGCCCCATCGATACCTCCGCCATCACCTCCTGCACCGCGGCCTGCGCCGGCGCGATGTTCCCGCCATGGCCGGTCAGCAACAGTACCCGGGTGAAGCCGCCCAGCGCCAGGCTGGTCATGACATCCACCAGCACGGCCATCAGCGTGGAGGGCCGCAGGCTCGCCGTCCCCGCCCGCCCCAGATGGAACTGCGCCTGGCCATAGGCCAGCACCGGCGCGCTGACGCCATCCGCCCGCGCCGCCGCGCCATCCGCCACCGCCTGCGCGCAGATCGCATCCGTCCCCAGCAGCCCCGGCGCGCCATGCTGTTCCAGGCTGCCGAGCGGGAGGATGATGCCCCGCTGGCCCGCGGCGAAGCGCGCCTCCAGCGCCGAGACGCTCATCCGGTCGAGACGCATCCATGGACTCCCTGACACGCCGAATCGCGGCACCCCCGCAGGATCGCACGGACCGCCCGCTGCGCATCGCGGTGGTCGGTGCCGGCATCCTGGGCCTGACCACCGCCTGGGCGCTGGCGCGACGCGGCCACCGGGTGACCGTCCTCGATGGCGGCCTGATCCCCAACCCCGCCAGTTCCTCCGCCGATGAGGGGCGCATCATCCGTCACGCCTACGGCACCATGGAAGGCTACGCCGCCATGATGCCGGCCGCCTTCGCCGCCTGGCGGGCGATCTTCGCGGAGACCGGCCAGGACCGCCTGGTGCCGACGCGGGCCATCTATGCGCTGCGGGAGGAGACGCCCTGGCAGGGCGCCGTCGCCCGCACCCAGGCCTGCCACGGCCTGCCCTTCACGGAACTCGACCCCGCCTCCATCCCCGTCCTCAACCCCGATGGCGTCATCCGCGCCATGGAAGTGGGGGGATCGGGGATGCTGCTGGCCGCCCCCATCCTGATGGATCTGGTGCGGCTGCTGCCCCGCCTCGGCGCCGACCTCCGCTCCCACACCCATGTCGCCGCCTGCCCCGAAGGCGGTCCGGTGCTGGCGGATGGCACGCGCGTCGCCGCCGACGCCACGATCGTCGCCGCCGGCGCTGGCGTGCTGACCCTGCTGCCGGAGGCCGCGCGGCGCTTCGGGCTGCGGGCGTCTCTGCAAACCGTGGCCTATCTGGGACCGCCGCCAGGGTTGTGGGAGGAGGCGCCGATGCTGCTCTGCCGGCTGCCTGGGCACCCGACCGGCGGCGTCTATGTGCTGCCGCCTCGGGCGGGCACGCGGCTCAAGATCGGGGATTACGACACCTCCCTCACCGTCGATCCCACCGCACCGCGCGATCCGCCCCGGGCCTCGCGCGTCGCCGCGCTGCTGGATGCCGGCGCCCGCGCCATCGCGGGCTTCGACCGCTACCGCCTGATCGCGGCGCGCCACTGCCTCTACACCATGGCGCCGGGGGACCGTTTCGTGCTGCGCCCCGTCGCCCCCGGCGTGACGCTCGCCAGCGCCTGTTCCGGCCATGGCTTCAAGCTGGCGCCGCTGATGGCGTTGGGCCTCGCGGCGGCGGTGGAGGGACACGTGACGCGCGAGGAACTCGCGCTCTGGGCTGGCGGCCACGCCGCTTCCGACGGATGATGCGCCGCAGAGGAGAGTCACCATGTCCTATGCGACCGCGAAGCCGATCGCCGTCAGCGAGATCCCCGTCATCGACATCGCCGGCCTGGTGGCGGGCGACCCCGCAGCCAGCGCCGCCGCTGGCCGCGCCATGCGGGAGGCCAGCGAGCGCATCGGCTTCTTCTACGTCGCCAACCACGGCATTCCCCAGGCGCTGATCGACAGCGTCTTCGCCCGCGCACGGGACTTCTTCGCCCTGCCGGAGGAGGCGAAGGCCGCGGTGAAGGTGAACAAGCGCCACCGCGGCTGGATCGGCCATGGCGGCGCGAAGATGTATACGGGCGCCAAGGTCGATCTGAAGGAAAGCTTCGTCTTCGGCCTCGAATTGCCGGAGGATGATCCGGAGGTCGCCGCCGGCACGCCGCTGATGGGCCCGAACCAGTGGCCCGAAGCGCTGCCCGCGCTGCGCGACACCGTCTATCCCTATTACGAGGCGGTGCTCGGGCTCGGCCAATCCGTGCTGCGCGGGCTCGCCTTGAGCCTCGGCCGCGATGCCGGCTTCTTCGCGGAACGCTTCGCCCGTCCCTTGGCGCGCGGATCGCTCATCTGGTACCCGCCGCAGCCGCCCGACCTCGGCCAGGACCAGTTCGGCGTCGCGCCCCACACGGATTACGGCGGGCTGACCTTCCTCTACCAGGACAATACCGGCGGGCTGCAGGTGCTGAACGCCGCGGGCGAATGGGTCATGGCGCATCCCATCGAGGGCACCTTCGTCGTCAATATCGGCGACCTCATGCATCGCTGGACGAATGACCGCTTCCATTCCAACCCGCATCGCGTGGTGAACACCTCCGGCCGCGCGCGCCAGAGCCTCGCCGTCTTCTACGATCCCGGCTTCCACACCGTGGTCGATCCGCGCGACCTGCTGGACGATCCCACGCAGGCGAAGCACGCGCCCGTGGCCTGCGGGGAATGGGTGGTGGGCCGCTTCGACAAGGCCTTCCGCTACCGGGCGCCGACGGGCTGACCCTGGCGATGGCGGCGGACCGTTCCCCCCTGCTTCAGCCGGATTGGCGCTATGTCGAGGCCCCGAGCCTCGATGCCTTCCAGCGCGCCGATTGGGACCTGCTGGCTCGCCAGCGCCGGGTCTTCGATGCCGGGCAGCAGGCCGCCCATGCGCTGCGCCTGCTGGAATCGACCGCCGCCGATCCCGGCTTCGGCTACCAGGTGAACAACTACCGTCACAGCCTGCAGGCCGCGACGGCGGCGCTGCAGGATGGGCGGGACGAGGAATACGTCGTCGTCACCCTCTTCCACGATGTCGGCTTCACCATCTGCCCGACCAGCCACGGCGCCTTCGCCGCCGCCATGCTGGCGCCCTATGTCAGCGAGGCCAGCCGCTGGATCCTGGAACGCCACCAGATCTTCCAGGCCCATCACTGCCACGACCATCCGGATGAGGCGGTGGACCCGGATGCCCGCGAACGCTGGCGCGGCCACCAACACTTCGCCGCCACGGCGGAGTTCGTGGAGCGCTACGACATCACCACCATCGCCGCCGGCCTGCCGGAGGCGCCGCTCTCCGTCTTCGCCCCCATGGTCGCGCGCATCCTGGCGCGCCCGCCACGGCGCCTGCACCTGCCGTGAGGCCGCCGCCCGCCGCGGCGCGATGGCAGGGCCGCCGCCGCGCCCTGCTCGACCTCGCCCAATTCGCGCTCTTTGCCGGGGCGCTGGTCTGGCTGGTCGTCTCCGGCGCGGCGGGCATGGGCTACAACTGGCAATGGCAGCGCGTGCCGCGATACCTGTTCCAGGTCTTCGAGGGCGAGTTCTTCCCCGGCCCCCTGCTGATGGGCCTGGTCGTCACGCTGGAGATCAGCGCCATCGCGCTGCTGCTGACCATCATCATCGGCCTCGGCGCCGCGATCCTGCGGCTCTCGGGCTCCATCGCCGGGCGCTGGATCGTGCTCGCCTATGTCGAGGCCATCCGCAACACGCCGCTGCTGGTGCAGCTCTACATCGTCTATTTCATCCTGGCCCCGATCCTCGGCATGGACCGCTTCTGGGCCGGCGTGCTGGCGCTGGCGATCTTCGAAGGCGCCTTCGCCGCCGAGATCTTTCGGGGTGGGATCCAGGCCGTGCGCCTCGGGCAATGGGAAGCCGCATGGACGCTGGGTCTTTCCCGCGCCCAGGCCTATCGCCTGGTGGTGCTGCCCCAGGCCTTGCGCGTGATCCTGCCGCCGCTCGCCGGGCTCGGCGTGTCGCTGATCAAGCACTCCGCCATCGTCAGCGTCATCGCCATCTTCGACCTGACCAATGAAGGCCGGAACGTCATCAGCGACACCTTCATGACCTTCGAGATCTGGTTGACCGTCGCCGCGCTCTATCTATGCGTCACGGTCACGCTGTCGCTCGCCGTGCAGGGGCTGGAACGCCGGCTGCGCGGCACCGCCGCCTGAACGACACCAAGAAGGAGAGAGACGATGGGTTGGATCACGAGACGCTTCCTGGCCCCCGCCGCCGCGGCCGGCGCCGCGGTGTCCATCACCGGCACGGCGCAGGCACAGGGCGCCGATGCCCGCGCCGCGCTGGCCGCGTCCTCGGTGATCGAGGAGATCAAGCGCCGCAACACGCTGCGCGTCGGCATGTCCACCTTCGTGCCCTGGGCCTTCCGCAACCGCGCGGGGGAGCTCATCGGCTACGAGATCGACGTCGCGACGCGCCTGGCGCAGGATATGGGCGTGCGGCCGGAATTCGTCCCCACCGCCTGGGACGGCATCGTCCCCGCGCTGCTGGCCGGGCGCTTCGACATGATCATTGGCGGCATGACGGTGACGGCGGCGCGCAACCTCTCCGCCAACTTCACCAATTCCTACTCCGCCTCCGGCGTGGACCTCGCCGCCAGCAAGCGCCTGGCGGAGGGCATGGTCACGATGGAGGCCTGGAACCGCCCCAACGTCACCATCAGCGGCCGCCGCGGCACCTCGGCGCTGGCCGCCGCGCAGCGCCTCTTCCCCCGCGCGACTTTCCGGCAGTTCGACGACGATGCGCAATCCATCCTGGAAGTCGTGAACGGCCGCGCCCATGGCATGGTCGGCTCCATGCCCCGCCCGCGCTTCGCGGTGCTGGAGAATGAGGCCGCGTTGTTCAGCCCCTTCCCGCAGCCGCTCGCCCGCCAGATCGACAGCATGGCGGTGCGCAAGGGCGACCCGGATGCGCTGAACTTCCTCAACAACTGGATCGCGTCGCGCCAGCTCGACGGCTTCCTGGAGGAACGCCAGGCCTACTGGTTCCAGAACCGCGAATGGCGGGACCAGGTCCCGGGCTAATGAACCGTCCAGGAGGTCCTTTCGCGCGGGGCACCCCGCGCTTCGGCCTGCTGGACGCTGCCCTGCTGGCGATCGTCGTCGGCGCGCTGGGCTTCCTCGCCTGGCGCGCCGGCGCGGCGCTGGACTATCGCTGGAACTTCGGCCCCGTGCTGGGCTTCGTGGCGCGGCAGGATGCCTCCGGCGCCTGGGTCGCGAACCTGCTGCTGCAGGGCGTGATGACGACGCTCCGCGTCTCCTTCTGGGCGGCGATCGTCGCCGCCGTGGTCGGCACGCTGATGGGCATCGCGCGCAGCGCGACGGCGCTGCTGCCGCGCCTCATCGCCGGCGCCTATGTCGAGACCATCCGCAACATCCCGCCCCTGGTCTTCATCTTCGTCTTCTACTTCTTCGTCACCGCGCAGATTGTCCCCGCGCTCGGCATCGAGGACTGGATCCGGCGGCAGGACGCGGAGACGCTGCGCCTGATTGGCTGGTTCTTCGGCCCGCCCCAGCAGGCGGCCGGTGTCATCGCCGCCATCCTCTGCCTCGGCCTTTTCGAGGGCGCCTATGTCGCGGAGATCGTGCGCGCCGGCATCCAGTCCCTGCCGCGCGGGCAGTGGGAGGCCGGGCAGGCGCTCGGCCTCTCGCGCCTCCGGCTGTTCCGCCTGGTGATCCTGCCCCAGGCCGTGGCGCGCGTGGTGCCGCCGCTGGCGGGGCAGGGGATCAGCCTGGTGAAGGACAGCTCCATCATCTCCCTCGTCTCCATCCAGGATCTGAGCTTCCTGGGCGCCGAGGTCGCCGCCACGACGAACCGGGTCTTCGAGACCTGGCTCATCGTCGCGCTCTTCTACTTCATCATCTGCGCCCTGCTCTCCGCCGCCGCCGCGCGGCTGGAACGGCGCTTCGCCCAGAGGACCACATGACCGACGAGACCAACCCCGCCTGGATCCGCCTGGTGCCCTACGACGAAAGCGAGGGCTACCTGCGGACGCTCTATGACCGCGTGAAGGGCCCGGGCGGCAAGATCGACAACGTGATGCGCGCCCACAGCCTGCGGCCGCACACGATGGAAGGGCACAGCGCGCTCTACAAATCCGTCCTGCACCACACCGGCAATTCCATGCCCGTCTGGTTCCTGGAATGCCTGGCCGTCTACACCAGCCTGTCGAACCGCTGCGACTATTCCGTGGCGCACCACTTCGCCGGCCTGTCGCGGCTGCTGAAGGACGAGGCCCGCGCCGGTGCCATCTACAAGGCCTTCGCCGCGGCCCAGCCGGAACGCGTCTTCGACGGCAAGGAACTCGCCCTGCTGCGCTACGTCCGCAAGCTGACGCTCGACCCGCAGGGCATGGTGGAGGCCGACATCGCCGCGTTGCGGGAGGCGGGCGCCAATGACGGGGAGATCCTGGAGGCCAACCAGGTCTGCGCCTACTTCAACTACTCCAACCGCCTGCTGAACGGCCTCGGCGTCACGACGGCCGGGGACATCCTCGGCACCTCGCCGCCCAACACCGATTCACTCGACGATTGGGAACACCACTGACGCTTGAAGCCCTCTCCCCCCGACGGGGGGAGAGGGTTGGGTGAGGGGGGGCCACCCGCCCTGTTCCTCACTCCGCGCTGATGCGCGCCCGCGTCGCGACCTCCCGCCACTGCGGCACTTCCACCCGCATCCGCTCCGCCAGCCGCGCGGGCCCGTCCAGCAGCAGCTTGGCGCCGCTTTCCTCCATGCGCGTGGCCAGGATGTTGCCCCGCGCCAGCGGCGCCATCTCCGCGACCAGCCGGTCCACGACGGCCGGCGGCGTGCCGCGCGGCCCGAACATCGCGTACCAGATGAAGAGGTCGAAGCCTGGCACCACCTCCGACAGGCTCGGCACGTTCGGTAGCGCGGCGCTGCGTTCCCCGCTGGTGATGCCGAGCGCGCGCAGCCGCCCGTCCCGCAGATGCGGCAGCGCATCGATCGTGCCCGCCACCACCAGATCCGTGTCGCCGGACAGCAGCGCCGTCGTCGCCTGCGCCGCGCCGCGATAGGGCACGTGCAGCAGTTCGATCCCCGCCCGGGTGGCAAACAGCGCGCCGCCCATATGCGTGGTCGATCCGACGCCGGAGGTGCCATAGGTGATGCCATCCGGCCGCGCCTTCGCGCGCGCGACCAGGTCCGCCAAGTCCCGGATCGGATGGTCCGGCCGCGTCATGATCACCATCGGCGCGTCGCTGATCACCGTGATCGGGACCAGGTCGCCCAGCGGGTCGTAGCCCGGATTCCGCATCAGCGCCGGCGCGATGGCGACACCGGAGGTCGAGACCAGCAGCGTGTGCGGATCGTTCGTCGCCACCACCTCCCGCGCCCCGATCGAGCCGCCCGCGCCAGGCCGCGTCTCCACCAGCACGGTCTGGCCCAGCGCGCGGCCGAGGTGGTCCGCCAGGAAGCGCGCCGGCACCTCCACCGGGCCGCCGGGGGCGAAGGGCACGATGAAGCGGATGGTCCGGCTGGGCCAGGGCGCCTGCGCCAGGGCAGGCAAGGGCAGGGTGGCGGCGGCAGCCACCAAGGCTCGGCGGGTCATGCGCATCATTGGCGTTCCTCCCTGACGGTTGACAATATCAACCAATATCGCCGAAACCCACAAGAGCCTACCGGAAAGACCTCGCCCGATGGACCGCATGGGGTTCCGATCCCGCCTGCCGCGCCTGCTTGGCATCCGCCATCCGATCATCCAGGGCGGCATGAGCTGGGCGTCTTCGAGCCCCGCCCTGGCGCTGGCGGTCAGCCGGGCGGGCGGGCTCGGCGTGATTGCGGCGGGGCCGATGCGGCCCGATGACCTGGTCGCCGCCATCCGCACCGTCCGCGCCGGCACCGACGCCCCCTTCGCCGTCAACGTGCCGCTCTACAACAAGCGATCGGCCGAGTTCCTCGACATCGCGGCGGCGGAGCGGGTGCCGGTGATGATCGGCAGCCAGGGCGGCCCGCGCGGCCATGTCGAGCGCTTCCAGCGCCTCGGCGCGAAGTGGCTGCACGTCGTCGCCGCGCCCGAACACGCCGTGAAGGCGGAAGCGGCCGGCGTGGACGCCCTGATCGTCGTGGGCGGGGAGGCCGGCGGCCACCCGCCGCCGCATGAGGTCTCGACGCTCGTGCTGGTCCGCGCCGTGGTGAAGGCCGTCACCATCCCCGTCATCGCCGCCGGCGGCATCGCGGATGGCGCCGGCATCTGCGCGGTCTTCGCCCTGGGCGCGGAGGGCGCGCAGCTCGGCACCCGCTTCCTCATGACGCGGGAGGCGACGGTCCACGACGCCTACAAGCAGGCGGTGCTCAAGGCCGGCATCGCCGACACCGCCCTGGTCGGCAAGCAGGGCCTGCCCATCCGCCAGCTCCGCAACGACTTCTCCGCCGCCATGGCCGCCGCGGAGCGCGCGGGGGCGACGAAGGAGACGCTGGACGAGATGTTCAAGTCCCGCACCCTGAAGGACGCCGCGCTGGACGGTGACGTCGCCAACGGCAAGACGGAGGCCGGCCAATCCGCAGGGCTGATCGACGACATCCCGGGCGCGGAGGAACTGATGGGCCGCCTGGTGCAGGAGGCCGAGGCGATGCGCCTCCGCCTGGCGGGGGCCTCGCCATGAAGCCGCTGGAAGGGGTGCGCATCCTCGACCTCTCCCGCGTCCTCGCCTGCCCCTTCGCCACCATGCTGCTGGCGGAGATGGGCGCCGAGGTCATCAAGGTGGAACAGCCCGGCGCCGGCGACGAGACGCGAAGCTTCGAGCCCTTCTTCGACTTCGGCGTCAGCGGCTACTACCTCGCCTGCAACCGCGCCAAGCGCAGCATCACGGTGGACATGCGCAAGGAAGGCGGGCGCCAGGTGATCCGCGACCTCGCCGCGCGCGCGGATGTCGTCGTCGAGAATTTCCCGACCGGCGCGCTGAAGCGGCGGGGGCTCGACTACGCCTCGCTGAAGGAGGTCAACCCGCGCCTCGTCTATCTCTCCTGCACCGGCTTCGGCCAGACCGGTCCCTATGCGAAGCGCAAGGGCTACGACACGGTCTTCCAGGCCATGGGCGGGCTGATGAGCCTGACGGGCGAGCGTGGCGGCGGCCCGGTGAAACCGGGTCTTCCCGTCGCCGACCTGACCTCCGGCTTGTGGGTCGCGATCGGGCTGCTCGCGGCACTGCGCGGGCGGGATGCGACGGGGCAGGGCGCGCATGTCGATTTCAGCATGCTGGACGGCCAGGTCGCGCTGCTGACCATCGCGGCCGCGCGGCTGTTTGCGTTGAACGAGGTGCCGCCGCGCCTCGGCACGGAGCATCCGGGCCGCGTGCCGACCGCCAGCTTCCGCTGCCGCGACGGCCGCTTCCTGCACATCACCGCCAGCGACCAACATTGGGCGCCGCTCTGCACTGCGCTCGGCCTGCAGGAATTGTTGGCCGATCCCGCGCTGGGCACGAATGCCGGCCGCCTGGCGCAGCGCGACCGGGTGATGGCCGCGATGACGACGGCGATGGAGGCGATGACCCGCGCGGAGGCGGTTGCCGCGCTGGATGCCGTCGACGTTCCGAACGGCCCCGTGCTCGCGCTCGACGAGGTCGTCGCCGACCCGCATGTCCAGGCTCGTGGCTGCATCGCCGATGTCGCGCATGGCGAGGCGACGCACCCCGCGCTCCGCCTGCCCTTCCGCTTCGACGGCTTCGACGACCCCGCGCCACGCCCCGCCCCCGCGCTCGGCGCCGATACCGACGCCATCCTCTCCGAACTCGGCTATGACGCCGCCCGCATCGCCGCGCTGCGCGAGGAATCCGCCCTATGACCGATGCCGTCCTGCTCTACGACGCGGCCGATGGCCTGGTGACGCTGACGCTAAACCGCCCCGCCGCCCGCAACGCGCTGAACACGGCCCTCGCGGAAGCGCTCGCCGCCGCCTGCCGTCGCGCGATGGCGGAGGCTGCGAAGCTGGTCGTCATCCGCGCCAATGGCCCCGTCTTCTGCGCCGGCGCGGACCTCAAGGAGCGGCAGGGCATGAGCGACGACGCCGTCCGCGCCCGCCGCGTGAAGGGCTTCCTGGCGTATGACCTGATCGAGCGCCTGCCCATGCCCTCCATCGCCGTGGTGGAAGCGCCCGCCATCGGTTCCGGCGTCGAGATTGCCGGCGCCTGCGACTTCATCATCGCCACCCCCAAGGCCAGCTTCCGCACGCCCGAGGCGCTGTGGGGCACGGTGGGCGCGACGCAGCGGCTCCCCCGCATCCTCGGCAAGCGCTTGGCCAAGGACATGATGTTCACCGGCCGCACCCTGACGGCGGAGGAAGCGCTGGCCGCCGGTTTCGTCACGCGCCTCCTCCCGCCCGAAGCGCTGGAGGCCGCACTCGCGGACATCACCGCGACCATCCTGAAGGCGCCTGCCACCGGCCTCGCTTTGGCCAAGCGCAGCATCGATGAGGGGCTGGAACGCGACCCGCGCGGTGCCCTCGCGACAGAACTGCTGGCGATCGAGGAAAGCCTGGCCGCCGCGGAGTGGCGCAAGACCATGGCAGGCTTCGGCTCATGAGCTGGACGAAGCGCCTCGCCGACTTCCTCGACGCCAACGCAAGGGATCGCGGCGACGCGGAGGCCGTGGTCGCCCGCGACGCGCGCCTGACCCAGGCGCAACTGCGCGACGAGGCGCGCGCCATCGCCCGCAGCCTGCTGGCACGCGGCATCGGCAAGGGCGACTTCGTGGGCCTCCTCATGGCCAACGATGCGCGCTGGGTCAGCAGCTTCTACGCCTGCGCACTCATCGGCGCCGTGACCGTGCCCATCAACACGCGGTTCAAGGCGCCGGAGATCGCCTTCGCGCTGTCCCGCGCGCGCTGCAAGGCCGTGCTGCTGTCTGGGACCTTCCTCGGCATCGATTTCGCCGCGGCGGTGCGCCAGGTGGCGCCGGAACTCCCCGACCTCGCCCACATCATCGTCAGCGGCGAGGAATCCTGGGACGTGTTCCGCGCGCAGCAGGCACCCGAAGCGGCGCTGAACGCTGCCATCGCGCTAGTCGCGGCGGACGATCCGCTGCTCGTGCAATACACCTCCGGCACCACGGCGCATCCCAAGGGCGTGCTGCTGACGCATCACAACATGCTCCGCAACGCCACCGTCTGCGCCGCGAAACTCGGCGTCGGCGCGGCGGATCGCTACCTCAACTGCCGCCCCTTCTTCCACGTCGCGGGCTCGACCCTCTCGCTCCTCGTCTGCCTCGTCACCGGCGCCACCCTCGTCACGCCCCCGACCTTCGAGGCGGGCGAGGCGCTGGCCCTGCTGGAGCGCGAGCGCTGCACCGTCACCTCCGGCAATGACGCGATCTTCCAGCTCATGCTCGCCCATCCCGCCTTCGACCGCGCCCGCATCCACCTTCGCGGTGGTTGGGCCGCGGCGGGGCCGGAGACGATGCGCCGCATCGTGGAGGAGATGGGCGTTCGTGACCTCTGCTGGGCCTATGGCCTCAGCGAGGCGTCGCCCAATGTCGCTCTCTCTGACCACCGCGAGCCCGTCGCCGCCCGCATCGCCGGCGGCGCCGTGCCGCATGAAGGGTTGCAGGTCCGGATCGCCCACCCCGAGAGTTTCGCCCCCCTGCCGCCCGGCACCGCCGGGGAGATCCAGGTGAAGGGCTGGTCCGTCATGAAGGGTTACCTCAATGACCCCGACAACACGGCCAAGGCCTTCACCCCCGACGGTTTCCTCCGCACCGGCGACCTCGGCACCCTCGACGGCGATGGCCGGCTTCGCATGGTGGGCCGCATCAAGGACGTGATCCGCGTGGGTGGGGAGAATGTGGCCCCCGCCGAGGTCGAGGAAGTCCTCTCCTCCCACCCCGCCGTCGCCATGGCCCAGGTGGTCGGCGTGCCCGATGCGCGTCTGGGCGAGGTCTGCGCCGCCTTCGTGCAGCTGCGCGATGGCGCCAGCATCGAGGCCGCGGATCTCCTCGCCTGGCTCAAGCCCCAGGTCGCGAATTTCCGCCTGCCCCGGCACCTCCGCATCGTGAAGGATTTCGAGGCCATCGGCATGACGGCCAGCGGCAAGGTGCAGAAGGTGAAGCTGCGCGCCCATGCGCTGGAGGCGCTGGGGCTGGCTTCGTGACATCTGCATGAATTTGCCCCTTGTATACCTAAAGCGCGCCATCCCGTTAATCCGCCCTTCACAAGGGGCCCATGATTCTCCATGTGAAATCAACGGGGTTCACCCCCGGCCTGGTTGGGGAACGGGGCTGGCGATGCCGGATGGCGTGATGATGGGCGGCAGGGCCGCGGGCGATCTGCGTCGCCAATGCGCGGCCGTGCCGTTGACGGGCGCCCCGGGCGATCTGCGCGTGGTACTGGTGACCAGCCGGGAGACGCGCCGCTGGGTGGTCCCCAAGGGCTGGGTCGAACCTGGTGAGGCGCCGCATGTCAGCGCGGCGCGGGAGGCCTTCGAGGAGGCGGGGCTGGAGGGGGAGGCCGATCCCGACCCGCTCGGCACCTACGCCTATGACAAGCGCAAGGCGAATGGCGTGCTGCTGCCCTGCGAGGTGCTGGTCTTCCGCTACCGCGTGACCCGCCTGCTGGCGGAGTGGCCGGAGCGCCACCAGCGCGAACGCCGCCTGTTCCGCCCCGAAGCCGCGGCGGCGCTTGTCCTGGAGCCCGACCTCGCCAGGCTCCTGCGCAGCCTCGCCGCCCCGTAAATCCGGCGGTCCAGGGTCCCCCTGGACCCTGGCGAGGGGGCACGGGGGAGCAGCGCTCCCCCGTCTTCTGCCTACGCCCCGAACCCTTCCGGCGTGATCCCCCGCGGCTTCACCATGTCGTAGGGCCCGCGCGGCAGGAAGCGCCCGGTCCCCGGCTCCGCCTGCACCTTGCCGTCCCGCATCACCACCTCGCCCCGCCGGATCGTCGTCACCGGCCAGCCCGTCACTTCCAGCCCCTCATAGGGCGTGTAGTCGATGGCGTGCTGCATCAGCGCGTTGGTGATCGTGACCTTCTTCTTCGGATCCCAGAGTGCGAGGTCCGCATCCGCGCCCGGCTGGATCGCGCCCTTGCGCGGATAGAGCCCCATCAGCCGCGCCGGGTTGGTGCTCGTCAGCTCCACGAATTTCTCGATGGAGATGCGGCCCTTGGAGACGCCCTCGCTGAAGATGATCGGTAGCCGCGCCGCCAGGCCCGGGATGCCGTTCGGGATCTTCTCGAAGCTCGCATCGCGGCCGGAGGAACCCTTGCCCTTCGTGCCTTCGTAGCTGAAGCCGCAATGGTCGGAGGAGACGACGTCGAGCGTGCCGCGCCGGATCATCTCCCAGATCCGCGCATGCTCCGCCGTGTCGCGGGGGGAGGGCGAGCACATGAACTTCGCGCCCTCGAAGCCCGGCCGGTCCATGTCGGCGGCGGTCAGCGTCACGTATTGCGGGCAGGTCTCGCCCCACACCTTCACGCCGCGCGCCTGGGCGCGGGCGATCTCCTCCGCCGCATCCTCGCAGGAGACGTGGAAGACCTGGATCGGCTGGTCCACGAGTTCCGCCAGCGCGATGGCGCGATGCGTCGCCTCCCGTTCGACGACGCGCGGCCGCGACCAGGCATGATATTTCGGCCCGGTCAGCCCGGCATCCAGCAGCGCGCGGGTGCGCCAGCCGATGGCGTCGTAGTTCTCGCAATGGACGGTGACGAGGCAGCCATGCTCGCGGGCCGTCAGCAGCACCTTGATGTATTCGGCGTCGCTCAGATGGAGCGGCTCATAGGTCAGGAAGACCTTGAGGCTGCGCACCCCCTCCGCCACCAGCTTCGGCACCTCGTCCTTCAGGACGGTGTCGGTCGGGTCGCTGATGATCTGGTGGAAGGCGAAGTCGAGCATGCCCGTCTCGCCGCGCTTGCGGGCATCGACGTAGCGTTCCCAGACGCCGAAGCCCTTCCATTGCGGGATGAAGCAGACGACGCTGGTGGTGCCGCCGGCGAAGGCGCTGGCGGAGGCGGTGACGAAGCTTTCCTCATTCACCGTGACCTGCGGCTCGCCGTCGCTCATCGTGTAGCCGCCGCGCGACGTCTCCTCGATGTGGCAGTGGCTGTCCACGCCGCCGGGCAGCACCAGCAGCCCGCCGGCGTCGATCACCTGCGCGGCGTCCGAGATGCTCTCCGCGATCGCGGCGATGCGGCCATCCCTGATGCCGATGTCGCAGCGCGTGACGCCGAAGCTGGTGGCGACCTGGCCGCCACGGATGGCGATGTCGTAGGTGCTCATCGTGAACCTCCTATCGTCGGTCTGCTGCATGGCCGGCATAGCCGCGGCCGTAGCGTTTCTCGAGCTGCCGCTGCACCAGTTCCCAGGCCGTGGTCATCACCAGGTACCAGCAGGCGGCGGCGATGAAGAGTTCCAGCACCAGGAACTTCTCCTGGATCAGGATCTGCGTCCGCCGCAGCAACTCCTCCATGGAGATCACGCTGGCGACGGAGGTGGTCTTGAGCAGCCCGTTCACGCTGTTGCCGAGCGGCGGGATGATGATGCGGAAGGCCTGCGGCCAGGTGATGGTGCGGAAGACCTGCATGCGGGACAGGCCGAGCGCGAGGCCCGCCTCCCGCTGCCCCGCGCTGACGGCGGAGATGCCCGATCGCACGATCTCGCTGAGATAGGCGGCCTCGTTCAGCGCAAGGCCCAGCAGCGCCGCCGTCGTCACGCTGAAGCGGATGCCGAAAAGCGGCAGGCCCGTATAGATGATCAGCAGCTGCACCAGCAGCGGCGTGCCGCGGAAGATCCAGCAATAGAAGCCCGCGATGGCCGCCAGCACCTTGTTGCCGGACAGGCGCATCAGGGCGATCAGCACGCCGAGCAGCAGGCCGAAGAAGAGGGAGGCCGCGGTCAGCCACAGCGTCGTGACCGCGCCTTCCAGGAGATAGGCATTGAAGAGGTAGTCGAGGAAACCCGACCAGGACCAGATATGGATGGGAAGGCTCCCTGCTGTTCAGTGAAGCCGGCCCCGCGGGACGCGGGGCCGGGGGCAGTTCTCAGTTCGGGCCGACGATCTCGAAAGCGCCGGTCCACTTGCTGGCGCCGTAGCGGTCGAACAGCCGGTCATACCAGCCATCCGCGCGCATCTCCGTCATCACCTTCGCCACTTCGTTCGCCAGCACGCGGCTGCGGAAGTTCAAGCTGGCCGGGCTGGGATAGAGGCCGTTCAGCACGCGGGAGAATTCGCCGCGCTGGTCGTATTCGGCGGCCACGGCGTCGACATTCGTCACCGCCTCCACCTGGCCCGCGCGCAGCGCCTGGAAGGCGACCGCGAAATTGTCGAAGGTGCGGATGTTCAGCGGGCGGAGGCCCTTGGCCTGCAGTTCCGTGCTGATCTGGCGCGTACGCGCTTCCTCGAAGCCGCCAAGCTCCACGCCGATGGTGCGGCCGGCCAGGTCATCGACGCTGCGGATGTTGAGCGGGTTGCCACGCGCGGCGCTGATCGCGATCGCCTGGTTCTCGTAGCGCAGCATCTGCATGATGCGCGCGCGCTCCTCCGTGTAGAAGGTGCCGGTGTTGATCATGTCCCAGCGCCGCGCGGCCAGGCCCGGGATCATGGCGCTGAACTCGATCCGCACCCATTCCGGCGTCAGGCAGAGCCGGCGCGCGATCTCCACGCCCAACTCAAAGCGCAGGCCCTGCAGCTGGCCCTGGGCATCGACATATTGCAGCGGCCGCAGCGTCGGGTTGATCGACATCACCAGCGTGCGCGGCTTGATGAGTTCGCTGTCGGCGACGCGCGGCGTGCAGGCCGGGGTCTGGGCGAAGGCGGGTGTCGCGAAGGCGGCGAGGGCCGCGGCGAGAAGAAGGCGACGCATGTGAGTTCTCCCTGTTTGAACGGTCGATTCAGGCGGCCTGGCGGGCGCCCTCGGAAAGCAGGCCCATCTTCTGCAGCACGGCCGACAGGGCGGCGGTATCGGCCCCCGGCAGCGGCAGCCGCGGCGGGCGCGGATCGCCCATGCCCATGCCCATCAGCTTGAAACCCATCTTGGTGCCGCTGACGTAGCGCGGGCCGCCGACGAAGGGCAGCAGCGGCATCAGCTTCCGATAGAGGGGCAGCGCCTTGTCCATGTCCTTGTCGAAGGCGGCGGCATGGAACATGTCCGTGCTCAGCTTCGGCGCGAGGTTGCTGCACACCGCGACCCAGCCGATGGCGCCGAGCCAGGCGCTTTCATAGCCGAGCACGCCGGCGAAGACCTCCATCCGGTCGCCGCAGAGATCGACGATGTCGCGCACGCGGGTCACTTCCAGCGTGCTCTCCTTCACATACTTGCAGTTCGGGATGCGGGAGATCTCGGCCAGCATCGCGGCCGTCATGTCCACATTCGCCGTGGCGGGGTTGTTGTAGACCATGATGGGAATGCCGATCGCCTTCGCCACCGTGTCGTAGTGGTGCATCAGCTCCGGCAAGGTCGGCACGGAATAGAAGGGCGGGATGATCATCACGCCATCGGCGCCGAGCGCTTCCGCTTCCTTGGAGGTGCGCACGACTTCCCGCGTATCCTCGGCGCCCGTGCCGATCAGCACGGGCACGCGGCCGCGCGCGGTCTTCACCACCGTCTCGACGATCTGCGTGCGTTCATCGGGCGAGACGGAAAGGAACTCGCCCGTGGAGCCCAGCGGGATCAGGCCGCGTATACCTTCGCGGATCTGGAATTCCACCAGCCGCTCCAGCGCCTTGACATCGACGGCGCTGCCATCTTCCGTGAAGGGCGTGATCAGGACGGTGTAGCAGCCGCGAAAAGGCTCGCCGGCCATCGAATGACTCCCATGTCTCAAGTGGGCGCCATCCAGCCCAGTTTCCGCGAAAGCATCAAGCCCACTCCATGCGCCTGACCCATCCGGACATCCCGCCCGCTGCCGAAGCCGTGGGCATCACCTTCGACGGCCGCCCGATTCCCGCGCTGCCCGGGGAAACCGTCGCGGCCGCGCTCTCGGCCGCTGGCGAGATGGTGTTGCGGTATACGGCATCCGGCGCGCCGCGCGGGCTGCATTGCGGCATGGGTGCCTGCTTCGACTGCCTCGTCACCATCGATGGCCGCGCCAACCAGCGCGCCTGCCTGGCGAAGGTGGAGCCCGGCATGCGCGTGGAGCGCGCCGCCCCCGAACGCCCCGCGCCGCTGGCCCCTGTGGCCGAGCATCAGGCGGAGCAGCGCGGCTGCGACCTGCTGGTGGTCGGCGCCGGCCCCGCGGGCCTCGCCGCCGCCATCGCCGCGGCGGAAGCCGGCGCCAGCGTCATCGCCCTCGATGAGCGTGATGCCCCCGGTGGCCAGTACCTCAAGCCGCTGGCCAAGAGCCACAGGCACGCTGCCCCGGACCGCCAGTTCCGCCAGGGTGACGCGCTGCGGGACCGCGCGAAGGCCGCCGGCGTGACCTTCCATTTCGGCGCCACCGTCTGGGGAGGCTTCTCCGACAACGAGGTCGCCGCGCTGGTGGAAGGCCGCAACGTGCTGTTCCGCCCGCGCCGCCTGGTGATCGCCGCCGGTGCGCATGAACGCCCCGTGCCGATTCCGGGCTGGACCTTGCCTGGCGTGATGACGACGGGCTGCCTGCAGACCCTGGCCCGTGCCAACCGCGTCTCGCCCGGGGAGCGCGTGGTGATCGCCGGCAACGGCCCGCTGAACCTCCAACTCGCCTGCGAATTGGTGGAGGGCCGCGTGAAGGTCGCGGCGGTGCTGGAAGCCGCGCCGAAGCCCGGTTTCTGCGCCTGGCGCCAGGCGCTCCGCCTCGCCGCGAAGGCGCCGGACCTTGCCTGGGATGGCGCCCGCTACCTCGCGACCCTGAAGCGCGCCGGCGTGCCCCTGATCTGGGGCGCCACGCCCGTCGCCGCGGAAGGGGAGGGGCGTTTCGCCCGCCTCCGCGCCGCCACCCCCGGCGGCGAGATCACCATCGAGGCCGATGCGCTGGCCCTCAACCTCGGCTTCCAGCCAGAGACCGGCCTGGCCCGCGCGCTCGGCTGCGCCCATCGCTTCACCGATTCTGGCCTGGGACGGCTGGAAACGGTCACGGATGACGACGGCCGCACCAGCCTCCCCACCGTCTTCGCCATCGGCGATGGCGCGCAGATCGGCGGATCGCGCATCGCGCTCTCCCGCGGCCGCCTCGCTGGGCTCGCCGCTGCGCGGGACCTGCTGCCCGATGTCCCGGAGGACACTGCCTCCCGCCGCGCCCTTGCCCGCGCCGTCGATTTCCAGGATGCGCTCTGGCGCTTCTTCGCCGTGCCCGCCTTCGATGTCACCGCCATCGCCGACTCCACGCTGGTCTGCCGGTGTGAGGAAGTGACGGCCGGCACGCTGCGTGCCGCCAAGGCCGAGGGCGCCTGCTCGCTGGGGGCGGTGAAGAAGGCGACGCGCGCCGGCATGGGCCGCTGCCAGGGCCGCATGTGCGGCGCGACGGTCGCCCGCCTGGTCGGCGCCTCGGAGGAAGCGGGCTTCGCCGCCCCCCGCGCGCCGCTCAAGCCCGTGCCCGCCATCGCACTCGCCATGGAGAAGCCGGAATGGAGCGAGGGCCCCTCCGCCGATCCCGGCCCCACCGCCCCTGCGACCCGCAAGCCGCCGACCGGCGAGACGCTGAGCTGCGACGTGCTGGTCGTCGGCGGCGGCGCCCTCGGCCTCTCCACCGCGCTGGCCTGCGCGCGGGATGGCCTCGACGTGCTGGTCGTGGAACGCGCGGAGCCCGGCCAGGGCGCGACCACCGCCAATGCCGGCAGCCTCCATGTCCAGCTCCACGCCTATGACAGCGCCGGCGCAGCGGAGGGGCCGGAGAGCGCGGCGGCGCAGGTCCTCGCCATCGGCCCGGAGAGCATCCGCCTCTGGCGCGCCATCGCCGCCGACTCCGGCGAACATCTCGGCATCCGGACCGAAGGCGGCATCATGCTGGCCGAGACGGCCGAGCAGATGCGGGCGCTGACCGACAAGGTCGCGATGGAGCGCCAGTTCGGCGTCGCCTCCGACATGCTCGGCCCGAACGAGCTCTACGCCATGGCGCCCTACCTCGCGCCCGGTTTCGCGGGCGCCGCCTTCTGCCCGGATGAGGGCCAGATGGACCCGCTGCGCGGCCTCTCCGTGCTGATGCGCGCCGCGACGCGGGCCGGCGCGCGCCTCCGCGCCTCCACCGCCATCGCGGCGATCGAGCGCGACGGCACGGACTTCACCGCCGACACCGCCGATGGCCTTCGCATCCGCGCCGGCCATGTGGTGAACGCGACCGGCCCCTGGGCCGCGCAGCTCGGCGCCATGCTGGGCGCGCCCATCCCCGTGAAGGCGGCCGTGCAGCAGGTGATGGCGACTGAGGCTGCGGGCGGCGAGATCATGCGCCACCTGGTGCTGCATTCCGGCCGCCATCTCTCCGTCAAGCAGGGCGATGCGGGACACCTGGTGATCGGCGGCGCCTGGCCTGGCGTGACGGACAGCGCCGGCCGGCCGCGCAACCTCCGCGCCTCGATCGAGGGCAACCTCTACGTCGCGCGCACCGTGCTGCCGGCGCTGGCGGGGCTGCATGTCATCCGCGCCTGGACGGGGGTGAACGTCCAGCTACCCGGCCCCATCATCGGTGCCGATGCCCGCGTGCCCGGGCTGCACCACGCCGTCACCTTCAATGGCTGGACGCTCGGTCCCGTTGTCGGGCAACTCGTGGCCGATGGCATCCGCGGCCGCGGCGCCGCGCCCCGGGTCTTCTCCCCCAACCGTTTCTGAATTGTCGCTTGTGCGGTTGCGAAGGCGTGCCGATGCTGTGCGGATGAATCGCTTCGACCTCCTCGTCATCGGCCACGGCATCGTGGGGCTCGCCCATGCGCTGAAGGGCGCGCAAGCCGGGCTTCGCGTCGGGGTGCTGGACCGCGACGTGCGGGCCAATGGCGCCTCCATCCGGAACTTCGGCTTCGTCACCGTCACCGGCCAGGGTGCGCCGGATACCTGGCGCCGCGCCCGCCACGCCCGCGATGTCTGGGCCGATGTCGCGCCGAAGGCCGGCATCCCCGTCATCCATCGCGGCACGCTGATGGCCGCGCGCCGACCCGAAGCCGTCGCCGTCATCGAGGAATTTGCCGCCGGCCCGATGGGGGAGGGCTGCACCGTGCTGCGCCGCGACGCGCTGCCCGAACCGCTCCGCCAGGACGGCGCCGTGCTGGCCGCGCTGCACTCGCCGCACGAACTCCGCGTCGAAAGCCGCGACGCCATCCCGAAGCTGCGAAGCTGGCTTGCGACCCAGGGCGTGACCTTCTTCCCGGGCCGCGCGGCGCTGTCGGTGGAAACCGGCCGCGTCGAAACGCCGCAGGGACCGCTCCACGCCGACCGCATCGCCGTCTGCCCCGGCACGGACCTCGTCAGCCTTTTCCCGGACGCCTTCGCGAAGCGCCAGGTCACGCTCTGCAAGCTGCACATGCTGCGGCTCGCCGATCCCGGCTGGCGACTGCCGGCGGCGGTGATGAGCGACCTCGGCCTGCATCGCTACCGCGGCTACCACGGCTGCCCTTCGCTGCCCGCGCTGCGGGCCGAACTGGCGCGCGACCAGCAGCCGCATCTCGACAATGGCGTGCACCTCATCGTCGTGCAGTCGGCCGATGGCTCGCTGGTGGTCGGCGACAGCCACCACTACGACCCCACCCCCGATCCCTTCCAGCCGGAAGCGGTGGATGCGCTGATCCTCGACGAATACGCCAGGGTGCTCGGCACGCCGCCGCCCACCATCGACCGCTGGATCGGTGTCTATCCCTCCGGCCCCGATGACGCCTTCTTCGAGGAGGTCGCCCCGGGCGTCATGCTCGTCTCCGTCACCTCCGGCACCGGCGCTTCCACGGCGTTCGGCCTCGCCGCCGATGTCTTCACCGCATGGGGTCTGCCCGCATGATCAAGGCCGTTGTTCTGGACTGGGCCGGCACGGTGCTGGACCATGGCAGCCGCGCGCCCATGGGCGCCTTCGTCGGCGCCTTCGCGCATTTCGGCGTCACCATCTCCATCGCCGATGCGCGCGGGCCGATGGGCATGGCCAAGGCCGACCACATCCGCATGGTCGGCGCCGCCGTCAACGAATCCTGGCGCGCGAAGCATGGCCGGGACTTCGACGAATCCGACGTCCAGGCGATCTTCGAGGTCTTCGAGCCCCTGAACATCGCCGCCGTCGAGGCCCATTCCGCCCTGATCCCCGGCGCCGCCGAGACCCTCGCCACGCTGGCCGAACGCGGCATCCGCATCGGCTCCACCACCGGCTACACCCGCCCCATCATGCAGCGCCTGGCGCCCCTCGCGGCCGCGCAGGGTTTCACGCCGGAGATCATGGTCTGCGCCGGCGACCTCGCCGCCGGCCGCCCCGCACCGCTGCAGATGTGGAAGGTGATGGCGGAGATGGGCATCTGGCCCGCCGCCGCCGTGGTGAAGGTGGACGACACGCCGCCCGGAATCGGGGAAGGCCGCGCCGCCGGCACCTGGACCGTGGGCCTGGCGCTCTCCGGCAACATCGCCGGGCTCTCCGCCGAGGAACTCGCCGCGCTGACGGAGGCCGAGCGCGACGCGATCCGCGCCCGCGCCACCGCGGAACTGGTGGAATCCGGCGCTCACCTCGTCATCGACAGCATCGCCGACCTCCCCTGGGCCATCACCGCCATCGAGGAACGGATCGCGGCCGGCGAGGCCCCCTGACGCGCTGATTGACGCCTGACACCGAACTGAAACAGTATCGTCATCACAGCGACGTCAGATCGCGGCTAGGGCAGGCAACGCACGCCAGGGAAGGACCCAACCCGCATGCGTTTCGCCTTGATTGCCGCCGGCCTCCTGGCCGCCCTCCAGCTCGCCGAGGCGGAGGCCCAGTCCCGGACGCGCCTCACCGTCTATACCGCGCTGGAAAACGAACAGCTTGCCCCCTTCAAGGCCGCCGCCGAGGCCGCGGTGCGGGATATCGAGATCGTCTGGGTGCGCGACAGCACCGGCGTCATCACCGCCCGCCTGATCGCCGAACGCCAGAACCCCCGCGCCGACGTCGTCTGGGGCCTTTCCGTCTATTCGCTGCTGCAGATGGAAAGCCTCGAGATGCTGGAGGGCTACACCCCCGCCGGCGCCGAAGCGCTCCGCCCCAACATGCGCAGCGACCGCAGCCCGATGACCTGGACGGGCATGGACGCCTTCGTCTCCACCATCTGCTTCAACACGGCCGTCGCCGCGCAACGCAACCTGCCGCGGCCCTCCACCTGGGCGGATCTGCTGGACCCGCGCTTCCGCAACCAGGTCGCCATGCCCAACCCCTCCTCCTCCGGCACCGGTTTCCTGACGGTCGCCGGCTGGATCGGCTCGATGGGGGAGGCGAATGCCTGGTCCTACATGACCCGCCTGCATGAGAATGCGCAGGTCTACACCCATTCCGGCAGCGCCCCCTGCAACAACGCGGCGCGCGGCGAATACGGGGTCGGCATCTCGCTCGACATGCGCGCCGTCACGCTCCGCAACCAGGGCGCGCCCATCGAGGTCATCATCCCGACCGATGGCGTGGGCTTCGACCTCGAAGGCACCGCCATCATGCGCGGCACGCGCAACCTGGATGCGGCGAAGCGGCTCGCGGATTTCGCGGTCTCCCGCCCCGCCATGGAACAGTATGGCCGCTTCTACGCGCTGCTCGCCATGCCGGGGGTGGATGCGACGGTGCGGAACTACCCGCCGGAATTCGCGCAGCGCCTGGTCAATGTGAACTTCCGGGAGACGGCGCTGCAGCGCGACCGAATCCTGCGCGAATGGTCGCAGCGCTTCGACGGCAAGTCGGCCCCGCGCTGAGACAGGACGCATGACCGCCCTCGACACGCTTCTCCAGGGCGGTCTGCGCCGCGCGGCGACGCAGGATCCCTATCTCGACATCGCGGCGGTGGGGAAGCAGTTCGGCACCTTCGTCGCGCTGAAGGATGTCAGCCTCCGGGTGCAGGAAGGGGAGTTCATCTCCTTCCTCGGCCCGTCGGGCTGTGGGAAGACCACGCTGCTGCGCGCCATCGCGGGGCTCGACCCCGCGACCACGGGCGTGATCCGCCAGGCGGGGCGGGACATCACCGGCCTGCCGCCAGCGGCGCGGGATTTTGGCATCGTCTTCCAATCCTACGCGCTGTTCCCGAATTTCTCCGTGGCCGACAACATCGCCTACGGCCTGCGTGGGCCCGCCTGGCCTGCGAAGCGCGTGAAGGCGCGCGTCGCCGAACTCCTCGACCTCGTCGGCCTGGCGGAGCACGCGCTCAAATACCCGGCGCAGCTTTCGGGCGGGCAGCAGCAGCGCGTGGCACTCGCCCGCGCGCTGGCGCCTGAACCCGGCCTGCTGCTGCTGGACGAACCGCTTTCCGCCCTCGATGCCATCGTGCGGCTGCATCTCCGGCAGGAGATCCGGGACCTCCAGCGCCGGCTCGGCGTCACCACCATCATGGTGACCCATGACCAGGAGGAGGCGATGGCCGTCTCCGACCGGATACTGGTCATGAGCCGCGGCCATGTGCAGCAGATCGGCACGCCGGAGGAGGTCTACCGGTCGCCCGCCACCGCCTTCGTCGCCAGCTTCGTCGGCCGTTCCTCCGCCTTCGATGCGGTGGTGCAGGCCGCCCCCGGCAGCATCACCGCCCATGGCGTGACGCTGCAGGCGGAGGCCGCGCGCGGCCTGCTCTACGGCACCACGCTGCGCGCCTTCGTGCGGCCGGAGGATGTGCGCCTCGGCGTCGCGGCGGCGGGGCTGCCGGGCGCCGTGCCGATGACGGTCACGCATCTCGAATTCCTCGGCCCGACCTGCCGCCTCTCGCTTGAACGCGGTGCCTTCCGGCTGGAGGCCGACCTGCCGCCCGACCAGGTGCGGGATGCCGGCGCGCTGCCGGGGGCGGAGGTCCTGGCCGCCGTGCCGCCCGACCGCATCATGGTCTTCCCCGCCGATGAGTGAGGCCCTGGCCGGCCCGCTGGTGCGGGTGGAGGCCTCCGCCGACCAGCGCCTGATGCGCGCGGGCCTGTGGCTGGCGGGCGCCTTCCTGCTGCTGGCGCTGGGCCTGCCCATGGCCGTGCTGCTCTCCCGCGCCTTCGAGGACCAGGCCGGCCACTTCGTCGGCCTGGCCAATTTCGCGACCTATGTCAGCACGCCCGCCCTGCTGCGCTCCGCCTGGAACAGTGTCTGGACCGCGGGGCTGGCGATGGTGATCGTGGTGCCGCTGGCCTTCACCTATGCCTATGCGCTGACGCGGTCGCGCCTGCCCTTCAAGCCGCTGTTCCGCGCGGTGATGCTGCTGCCGATCCTCGCCCCCTCGCTGCTGCCGGCGCTCTCCCTCATCTACCTCTTCGGCAACCAGGGGATGCTCCGCTGGATGCTGCCGATGGAGAACATCTACGGCGCGCCCGGCATCATCGTGGCGCAGGTCTTCAGCACCTTCCCCTCGGCGGCCATCATCCTCTCCGTCGCGCTCGCCACCGCCGATGCCCGGCTCTATGAGGCCGCGGAGGCGCTGAAGGCGGGCCGCGCGCGCGTCTTCGCCACCGTCACCCTGCCGAGCGCGCGCTTCGGCCTGGTCTCCGCCGCCGTCGTCACCTTCACCGCCGTGGTCACGGATTTCGGCATCCCGAAGGTGATCGGCGGGCAGTTCCCGGTGCTCGCCACCGATGTCTATAAGCAGGTGGTCGGGCTGCAGGACTTCAACATGGGCGCGGTGGTGGGCCTCGTGCTGCTGCTGCCGGCGCTGGCCGCCTTCGCGCTGCAGCGCTGGGCGGAGGGCAAGCGCGCCGCGACGCTGACCGGCCGCGCCGTGCCGCTGGTGCCCAAGGCCCGCCTGGCGCGGGACCTGCCGCTGACGCTGTTCTGCCTGGCCATGGCCGGCCTGCTGGTCGGCATCGTCGCCGTCGCGGCCTGGGGATCGCTGATCCGCTTCTGGCCCTGGAACCTGTCGCTGACGCTCGACAACTACGATTTCGGCCGCTTCGATTCCTCCGGCTGGGGCGCGGTCGAGACCTCCATCCGCATGGCGCTCGCCACCGCCTGCATCGGCACCGCCGTCGTCTTCCTCGGCGCCTATGTGATGGAAAGGGCGCCACGGCTGACGGGGCTCGATGCCGGGCTGCGGGGCGCGGTCGGGCTGCTGGCGACAGTGCCGCTGGCGATCCCGGGGCTGGTGCTGGGCCTCGCCTACATCCTGTTCTTCAACCACCCCGCCAACCCGCTCGGCTTCCTCTACGGGACGCTGGCGATCCTGGTGCTGAACTCGCTGGTACATTTCTACACGGTCGGCCACCTGACGGCGACGACGGCCATCCGCCAGCTGGACCCGGAGTTCGAAGCGGTGGGGGCGAGCCTGAAGGTGCCGGTGGCGGAGACCTTCCGCCGCGTGACGCTGCCGATCTGCCTGCCGGCCATCCTGGAGATCTGGGTCTATCTCTTCGTCAACGCCATGACGACGGTCAGCGCGGTGATCTTCCTCTACGGGCCTGCCACCAAGCCGGCCTCCGTCTCCGTCGTCCATATGGGTGAGGCCGGGCAGGCCAGCGCCGCGGCCGCCATGGCCTGCGTGCTGCTGGGGGTGGCGATCCTGGCCAAGCTGGCGCAGATGGCGGTGGGCGGGCTGACGGCGCGGGCGACGCAGGGGTGGCGGCAACGCTGAGGAAGTGCTGGAAGCGCGCTTCCGTTCCCGCTATGATCCCCTCATCAAGGCGGAAGCGCGTCCAGTGACACCGCGAAATCGGTGCTAAACGCGCATAATCGGCTTAAACGGCATAAAGGGGTTAGTGACCTAAAGGTCACAGTATTCCGTCAATGCAGCCGCGGCGCCTTCATGAAGCTGGTCCGGTCCGCGCTGATGACGGGCAGGCTGAGGCGCCGCCCATCCCGTTCCACCGCCACCTGCACCGTGATGCCCGCATCGCCCAGCGACCAGAGGCGCCGCCAGAGTGCCGCCAAGTCCGGGGCGTCCTCGCCCTCGATGCCGATGATGCGGTCACCCGGCTTGATACCCGCCTTCTCCGCCGGCCCCTTGCTGGCGACGGAGGCGACGACGATCCCCTCCTCCTGGTCCGCGCAATAGACGCCGAGCCAGGGCCGGGCCGGCTTGTTGACCCGGCCATAGGTGGTCAGGTCCGCCATGATCGGGTGCAGCAGCCCGATCGGCACCGCCATGTTGAGGTCGAGGCGGCGGCCCTTGGAATCGCGATGCTGGAGCACGAGGGAGCCGATGCCGATCAGCGCCCCATCCTCCCCGATCAGCGCCGCGCCACCCCAGGAGGGATGGGCCGGGGCGGTGAACAGCGCCTCCTCCAGCAGGTACTCCCAGTAGCCGGCGAAGGGTTCCTTGGCGACGATGGAGCAGGCGAGCGCGCCGCCTTCCGCCGCGTTGCGACCGGAATGGGGGGCGGCGGCCAGGATGGTGTTGCTGCCGGCTTCCGGCGGGTTGGCGGCACCGAGCGGGATGGCCGGTGCCTCCAGCTTGCCCAGCGCCTGGACCAGGCCGAAGCCCGTCTCGAAGTCATAGGCCAGGCCATGGCCCTGCACGACGCGCCCGGTGGAGGTGGTGATCCAGATGCTGTCGGCTTCGCCGATGAGGTAGCCGATGGTCAGCACCAGCCCCTTGTCGCCGATCACCACGCCGCTGCCTTCGCGCTCCGTCCCCAGCGTGCGGGCGGAGAAGGCGTCGGCCGGCACGCGCGACTTGATGGACACCACGGCAGCGAGGGTGCGCGCCAGGTCGAAGCGGTAATCGGCCGGGTCGGGCCGCATTTCCGGGGGAATGGTCCAGTCCTCGTCCGCCATCACTGCTTCCGCTGCCAAGGCGGCATACTAGAAGAGCCCGGGGCTGCTGGGAACGCCCCGGCGGTTGGGCGGGGTTGCGGGGGCGGGATCGGGAAGCGGCGGCAGCGGTGCCGGGGTGGCCAGCGCCTCCGCCACCGGGTCCGGCATGATCCGCGGGCAGCGGAAGGCGATCCGGTATTCGTTCGGCCAGATCTCGCTGCGGACGATGTCGAAGCCGCGTTCGCGCTGGGCGCAGTGGGCTTGCGCCAGCTCGACGCCGCGCCGCGCCGCGGTGGCGGGGGTGGAGGCGTGGGTCGTCAGGCCGAAGACGTCCGGCGACAGCTCCACCACCTCGGACCGTGTGGCGCAGGCGCCCAGCAGGGGCAGCAGCAGGAAGGCGTATCGGGCCAGTGTCCGCTCTCCGCAGTGTGATCGCGCTGCGAGGCTAGACCCGTTTCAGCGTCGGCAGCGACGCTGAAACGGGTCTAGCAATTTGTTTTCACGCATTTTCCGAGTCGTCGGGCGTTTCCGCCCGACTTGAAAATGCTCTAGGCGACGTCTCAGGGCGCCACCAGCCCGGGAATCATGCGGCGGCAGCCTCGAAAAGCCCTCTCCCCAAAGGGGAGAGGGTTGGGTGAGGGGGTTATCCCTTCGCCTTCGCTTCCCGCCGCCGCCGCGTCAGGATGAATTCGGTATAGCCATTGGGCTGCGTCGCCCCGTCGAAGACCAGGTCGCAGGCCGCCTTGAAGGCCGGCCCGTCGAAGCCCGGCGCCATGGGCGTGTAGAGCGGATCGCCGGCGTTCTGCCGGTCCACCACCGCCGCCATGCGCTTCAGCGTCTCCTCCACCTGGGCGCGCGTCACGATGCCGTGGCGGAGCCAGTTGGCGATGTGCTGGGAGGAGATGCGGAGCGTCGCGCGGTCCTCCATCAGGCCGACATCGTTGATGTCCGGCACCTTGGAGCAGCCGACCCCCTGGTCCACCCAGCGCACGACGTAGCCCAGGATGCCCTGGGCGTTGTTGTCGAGCTCCGCCTGCACGTCTTCCGGCGCCCAGTTGGTGTTGGTGGCGACGGGGACGGTGAGGATGTCCTCCAGCTTGCCCCGGGCGCCGCCGGCGGCGATCTCCGCCTGGCGGGCGGGGACGTCCACCTGGTGGTAGTGCAGCGCGTGCAGCGTGGCGGCGGTGGGGGAGGGGACCCAGGCGGTGTTCGCGCCGGCCTTGGGGTGGCCGACCTTCTGGTCCAGCATCGCCGCCATCATGTCCGGCATGGCCCACATGCCCTTGCCGATCTGGGCGCGGCCGCGCAGCCCGGCGGCGAGCCCGACATCGACGTTCCACTCCTCATAGGCCTTGATCCAGGGCAGGCCCTTCATGTCGTTCTTGCGCACGACCGGGCCGGCTTCCATGGCGGTGTGGATCTCATCCCCGGTCCGGTCCAGGAACCCGGTGTTGATGAACACCACGCGGTCCTTCACGGCGCGGATGCAGGCGGCGAGGTTCACCGTGGTGCGGCGTTCCTCGTCCATGATGCCGAGCTTGGCGGTGTAGCGCGGCAGGCCGAGCGCATCCTCGACGCGCTTGAAGAGCAGGTCGGCGTGGCGGACCTCCTCCGGCCCGTGCATCTTGGGCTTCACGACATAGACGCTGCCGGTGCGGCTGTTCATGCGCTTGCCGCGGCCGGGCGGCTGGATGTCATGCAGCGCGATCATCACCGTGACCATGGCGTCGAGCGCGGTCTCCGGGATCTCGGCGCCGTCGAGGGTGACGACATCCGTCATCATGTGGTGGCCGACATTGCGGACCAGCATGACGGAGCGGCCATGCAGCGTGATGGCGCCGCCATTGGCCGTCTTCCACACCCGGTCGGCATTCAGGCGGCGCGTGATGGTCTTTCCACCCTTCTCCAGCTCCGCCGTCAGGTCGCCCTTCATCAGGCCGAGCCAGTTGCGGTAGACGTCGATCTTGTCCGCGGCATCGACGGCGGCGACGCTGTCCTCGCAATCCATGATCGTGGTCAGCGCGGCTTCCATCACCAGGTCGCTGACCCCCGCCGGATCCTCGCGCCCGATCGCGCTGCCGCGGTCGATGTGGAGCTCCATGCGGAGCCCGTTGTTGGAGAGCAGGATGGCGCTGGGTGCCCAGGTCTCGCCCTGGTAGCCCATGCACTGGCCCGGGCGCGCCAGATGCGCCTTGGTGCCGTCCTTCAGCGTGACGACGAGGGTGCCACCCTCGATCGCGTAGCTGGTGCTGTCGGCATGGCTGGCGCCGCCGGCCAGCGGCGCCGCCTGGTCCAGCACGCGGCGGGCAAAGGCGATGACCTTGGCGCCGCGCTTCGGGTTGTAGCCGCGGCCCTTCTCGGCGCCGTCCGCCTCAGGGATCGCATCCGTGCCGTAGAGCGCGTCATAGAGGCTGCCCCAGCGGGCATTGGCGGCGTTCAGCGCGTAGCGGGCGTTGGAGACGGGGACGACGAGCTGCGGGCCCGCCATGGTCGCGATCTCGGGATCCACATCGGTGGTGCCGACAGTGAAGGGCTCCGGCGCGGGGGCCAGGTAGCCGATCTCCTTCAGGAAGGCGGTATAGGCGGGCAGGTCCACGGGGCGGGCGGGGTTGGCGCGGTGCCAGGCATCGATCTTCGCCTGCAGCTCGTCGCGCTTCGCCAGCAGCTCCGCGTTGCGGGGCGCCCATTCCTCGAGGATGGATTCGAAGGAGGACCAGAAGCGCGCGGGCTCGATCCCGGTGCCGGGCAGGGCTTCGTCCTCGATGAAGGCGCGGAAGGTCGCCTCCATGCCGAGCTTGCCGATCTTCACGGTCTCTGCCACCGGATCATCTCCCTGCCTGCATACCCCGGCGCCCCGGGTCGTCGTCCGGGCGCCATCTGCGGGCATTTGGCTGATGTGGCAAGGGGGATGACTGCGGGCAGCCATCCCCCTGCCGGCCGGATCAGCGATCCAGCACCGCGCGGTCGTTCTTCGCGGTCAGGCTCCGGAAATGTGGCTCAAGCTCCGCCTCGCTGATCCCGAAGGCCTGGACGAAGCCCATGACCAGGCGCTGCTCCTCGGGCTCCGCCTGGCCGTCCGACATGGCGCTGTCGATCATGTTGAGGAGGATGCAGAGCTTCTGGTCGTGGCGGAGCTTCGGCGCCGCGGCGGCCGCGAACTGCTCGGCGGGCGTGGCGCGGCAGTAGCGCAGCGCATTGTCCAGCGCCTGGCGCGTGGCGCCCGGCCCCATGACGGAGAGGAGGTGACCGATCTCCTCCTGGTCCATCTCCCCGTCCGAGGCCATGCAGTAGAGCAGGCTGGCGACCAGGCAGTTGCGCGGCGTGAGGTCGAAGGCCGGCGCCTGCGACTTGAACATCCCGAACATCATTGATTCTCCCGGCAGGGTTGGGTGGCGCGCCAGGACTCTGGCGGTGCCGGTCGCGCCGCGGCCGCAACAGCCAGGGATTCGCGCGGCGGGCAAGGGGGAATTCTGTTGCAGGAAAGCGACACTCGCATGTTACCGCGGCGGTATCATTGGTTGACGGGATCAAGGGGCTACTCGAACCAATAGATTGAATTTAGAATGGATACGATTGACCGAGGCCCCCCGCATCGTGATCACCCTCTCCCCCGACGTCTCCGAGGCGCCGTCCCCCGATGGCGTGGCGGAGGTTCCGCGCCTCGCCCCCGTGCAGCCCCGCACCATGGTGGAGCAGGCGGCGGAGGCCATCGTCGCCGCCGCGGCGCGCGGCATCTTCCTGCCAGGCGACCGGCTGGTGGAGGCGGAGATCGCCCGCGACCTCGGCATCTCCCGCGTCCCGGTACGGGAAGCGCTGCGCCTGCTCGAGTCGCAGGGCATCGTCGTCAGCACGCCCTACAAGGGCATGCGGCTGATGCAGATCACCAACCGCAACGTGGCCGAGTTGATGCGCGTGCGCACGGCGCTGGAGACGCTGGCGCTGCGCGAGATTGCCGCGAGCGGCCCCGCGACGGCGGAGCGCCTGGCGCCCGCCTGGCGGGCGGCGGAGCGGTATGAGGCGGCGGCGCAAGGTCCGGATGCGGCCGCGATCGTGGCGGCGGACGAGGCCTTCCACGGGGAGCTCTGCCGCCTGTCCGGCAATGGCGTGCTGCACGGGTTGTGGCTGAGCGTGGCGCGGCAGCTTTCCGTGGTCTGGGGCCTCGGCCACGATGTCCGCCCCAAGCCCCGCATCGCGCAGGAACACCGGGAGATCCTGGAGCGCCTCTCCGGCGGCGACGCCACCGGCGCACAGGCCGCCCTCGATGCCCACCTCGCCTGGCACGAGGACCTCGATTTCGAGCGCCAGGTGGAACGCCGGCGGGTCAGCAAGAAGCGGAGCTGACGGCGCCATCCCGCGCCGTCACCCAGCAGGAGATCGGCGCATGTTCAAGGTCGGGCAGACGGTGTGGCACCGCGACGGCAAGCGGAGCGGCGTGGTGCTGGACTGCGACGGCGACCGCGTTTTCATCGAGCAGGAGAATGGCGCGGAGCTGGATTTCCCGGCCGGCGAGCTGAGCCTGACGGCGCCCGCGGCTGCGACGCCCGCGCATCGGGCCGCGGCACCAGTGCCCTATTCCATGGTGGACCGGACCCTGATCGTGGCCGACATCACGCCGGAGCATGTGCGGGTCCTCGGCCTGATCCCGCCCCGCACCGTGCAGGCCGTGGCCGCGCTGTATGAGAAGCGGCCGCGGGCGGGGAAGTTCAGCGCGCTGGACGTGGCGCAGAAGCTGAACCTGATCGCGGAGATCACCGAGGTGCCCTACCGCACCATGCGCGCCTATAGCGACCGGCCCGGGGAGATGGGGCTGTTGATGGGCAAGGGCCTCGCGGACAGCCAGAAGGCGCGCTGAGGCGGGCTTGCCCGCCCGCCGCCCCCGGCCGATCCTCCCGCCAACGGAGGACCCTGCCCGATGACGCTCACCTATTCGCCGCCCGCCCATGTCAGCCAGCACTGGGAGGTGCGGAAGCCCGCCGCGACGGGGGGCCGCGGCATGGTCGCCAGCCAGTCGCGGGATGCGGCGGAGGCGGGGATCGCGATCCTCGAGGCCGGGGGCAATGCGGCGGATGCCGCGGTCGGCATGGCCTTTGCGCTGGCGGCCATGGAGCCCTGGAACAGCGGCCTCGGCGGCATCGGCTTCGCCCAGGTGGCGGCGCCCGGCAGCGCGGCGGAGACCTTCGATTTCGGGCCCGTCTCGCCCGCGGGCCTCGATGCGAAGGACTTCCCGACCACGGGGCGGATGAAGCAGGATCTCTTCGCCTGGCCGGAGGTGGAGGGCGACCGCAACATCCACGGCCCGATGAGCTTCGTCATCCCGTCCTCGGTCGCGGGCTACGCGCTGCTGCATGAGAAGCGCGGCCGGCTGCCGGCGCGGGACGTGCTGGCGCCGGCGGTGGCGCTGGCGAAGCGGGGCCTGGCGCAGGACTGGTTCACCACGCTGAAGATCGCGAATGCGGCCTCCACCCTGAAGCTGTATGCCGAATCCGCGCGCATCTACCTGCCGGGCGGCCTGCCGCCTGTCGCGCCCTACCAGGGCACGCCCGGCTTCTTCCAGCTTGGCAACCTGGCGGCGACGCTGGAGCGGCTGCAGAGCGCGGGATTCCGCGACTTCTATGAGGGCGACATCGCTGCCTCCATCGCCGCCGACGTGAAGGCGATGGGCGGCGTGCTGTCCGCCGCCGACCTCGCGGGCTGCCGGGCGCGGGTGCTGCCGGCGGTGTCGGTGCCGTGGCGTGGGCGGACCCTCCACCTCTCCAACGGCCTTACCGCGACGCCGACCTTCCGGCGGGTCATGGAGCTGATGGAGGGCGCGGACTGGTCGGGCGCGGAGCCCGGCACGGCCTGGCACCTCGCCTTCGCCAAGGCCATGCAGGCCGCCTATGCGGAGCGCCTGGAAGGCCTGGGCGATGCCGAGCCCAAGGGCGCCGACAGCTGCACCACCCACCTCACGGTCTGCGACGCGGACGGCATGATGGTGGCGATGACGACGACGCTGCTCTCCTCCATGGGCAGCCGCGTGGTGCTGCCGGGGTCGGGCGTGCTGATGAACAACGGCGTCATGTGGTTCGACCCGCGGCCGGGCACGCCCAACGCCATCGGCCCCAACAAGCGGCCGCTGACCAACATGTCCCCGGTGCTGGTCTCCGATGCCAAGGGCGTGCCGGAGATCGCGCTGGGCGCCTCCGGCGGGCGGCGCATCCTGGCGGCGGTGTACCAGACCCTGGCGCTGGTGGCGGGCTTCGCGATGGACCCCGAGGCCGCGGCGCATTTCCCGCGCATCGATGTCAGCGGGCCGGAAGGCGCCACGGCCGATCGTCGCCTGCCGCAGCAGACGCTCGATGCCCTGGCCGCGCTCGGTCCGCTGGAGGTGGTGGAGCATGCCGTGCTGCCGGTGAATTTCGCCTGCCCGAACCTGATCCGCATCGCGGCCGACGGCACGCGCCAGGGTATCACGGACGTGATGTCGCCCTGGTCCGCGGCGCTCGCCCAGGGCTGAGCCGCGATGGATGGCGCCCTGACCCTGGCGGAGGAGATCACGCTCCTCTCCCTCGATGACGAGACCGGGCGGCCGGTGGGCCGTTCGGGCATGGCGCCGGACCGCGCGTTGGCGGGCGCGCTGCTGATGCAGCTGGCGCTGGCCGGGCGGGTGGATACGGACCGGGACCGGCTGATCCTGGTCGATGCCACGCCGACCGGCGATGCGGCGCTGGATGGCGCGCTGGCCCGGCTGGCGGCGCCGGATGCGCCGAAGGACGCGCGCGGCGCCATCCCTCTGCTGGCGCGCGATGCGGCGGAGGCGCGCGGCGTGATCCTGGACCGGCTGGTGGCACGCGGCATCCTGCGGCGGGTGGACCAGCGGGTGCTCTGGATCCTGCCGGACCGGCGCTACCCCAAGGCAGAGGGGCGCGCGGAGGTGACGGAAGCCCGGGCGCGGCTCCGTGCCCTGCTGCTGCAGGGGGAGATCCCGGATCCGCATGACGCGCTGCTGCTGGGGCTGGCCCGGGCGGCGGGGCTGCTGCCGCTGATCTTCTCCGCCGCCGAACTCGCCGGGGTGCAGCCCTGGCTGGAGGTGGTGACGCGGATCGAGAGCCTGAACCGGTCGCTGGCCGTGGCGGTGGCCGATATCCGCGGCGTCGGGATGGGGACCACGCAGCGGGAGGTGTAGCGCAGCCTGCCAAAGCGTGGCCGGCCTGTCAGGTTACGGTCATGGCGCGGCACGCGGTTTGCCTATCCAGAGGGCAGACAGGGGGCGTCCCACAGGTGATCAGGCGGCATGCCTGAAATTTGTGCGAAATCCCCGGTTGGTTTGACCTCTGGGAGCGCATCCATGTTGCAACGTCGTCACCTGCTGGGCCTGACCGCCGGCGCCGTCGGGACGCTGGCCGCCCCGGCCGCGCTCCGCGCCCAGGGCGCCTGGCCCAGCCGCGGCACCATCCGCCTGGTCGCCCAGTTCCCGCCGGGCGGGCTGGTGGACACTGTCGCCCGCCTGATGGCGCCGGCCATGGCCCAGGCGCTGGGCCAGAACATCGTGGTGGAGAACCGGCCGGGCGCGGGCGGCATCATCGGCACCGACATGGTCGCGAAATCGCCGGCCGATGGCTACACGCTGCTCGTCAGCCATGCCTCCGTGCATGTGTTCAGCACCGCGACGCGGCCGAGCCTGCCCTTCGACCCGATCAACGACTTCACCCACATCATGCAGCTGGTGGAGGCGCCGAACATCATCCTGGTGCGCGCCAACTCCCCGTTCCAGACGCTGGAGCAGCTGGTGACGGCGGCGAAGACGCGGCCCGTGCGCTACGGCTCCTCCGGCATCGGCTCCGCCCCGCACCTGCTGGGCGCGATGTTGTCGGCCGAGGCCGGCGCGCCCAACCTCGACCACATCCCGTACGCCGGCAGCGCGCCGGCCATGCAGGACGTGCTGGCGGGCAACATCGAATGCATGGTGGACCCCATCACCACCAACACGCAGCAGATGCGCGACGGGTCGCTGCGCGCCCTGGCGGTCTCCACCGCGCAGCGCCTCGCGATGTTCCCGAACGTGCCGACCTTCGCGGAGCTCGGCTATCCCAAGCTGACCTCCGCGCAGTGGCTCGGCCTGTCCGGGCCGAAGGGCCTGCCGGCGCCGATCGTGGAGAAGCTGACCTCCATCATCCCGCCGATCCTGGCGCGGCCGGAGCTGGCGTCCCGCTTCGTCGAACTGCAGACCATGCCGCGCAACCCGCCGCCGGCGGGCGCGGATTTCATCGCGCTGATGCGGCGCGAGATCAGCGAATGGACTGCCGTGGCGCGGCAGTTCAACATCACCGTCAGCTGAGAACGAGCCCACGGTGGTGAAGCGGGGGCGGCCTGACGGCCGCCCCTTTTTCGTGCACCATTCCCACCAATGCCTGGGATGGATGCGATGGCGCTGACGATGCCGGAGGAGATCCTTCTCCTCCTCCTCGATGACCAGACGGGGAAGCCGGTCGGGTTGCCCGGACCTGCCGGGGATCTGGCGGTGGTGGGCGCCATCCTGATGGAGCTGGCGCTGGCGGGGCGGATCGACACGGACCTCGACGGCCTTTCCGTCGTCAGCGCGCAGCCGACGGGCGATCCGGTTCTGGACGGCGTACTGGCGCGGCTTGCGGCGCCAGGCCCGGCGCGCACGAGCCGCGGCTGGATCCAGGAATTCGCCAAGGGGGGCGGGCTGCTGCGCACGCAACTGCTGGAACGGCTGGTGCAGGGCGGCGTGCTTCGCCGGGTGGAGAATCGTTTCCTCTGGGTCTTTCCGGAGCGGCGCTATCCCAAGGTCGAGGGCAGGGCGGATGTGGAGGAGGTGCGGGCCCGGCTGCGGCACGTGCTGCTGGATGACAGCATCCCCGACCCCCGCGATGCGCTGCTGATCGGGCTCGCCCGCGCCACGGCACTGGTCCCGCTGCTGCTGTCAGCGGAGGAAGCCGCGAAGGCGGCGCCGCGTGTCGAACGGATCGCGGCGTTGGAGGAGTTGTCGCGCTCGCTCGGCGCCGCGACGCGCGACATCTATGCCGCGCTGATGCGGCAGGGGGCGATCCACTGACTCAATAGGCGGGCGTCGCCTCCGTCACCGACACATGCGCTGATACCACCTTCCAGCCGAGGTCGGGGAAGCGCACCCAGGTCTGGCTCTGCCGGCCCGTCGTCGTGCGGCCCCGCATGTCGAATTCCAGGTTCACGGTCGCCATGTCACGCCCCAGCGTCGTGATCACCAGCCGCCGGCGTGCCAGCTTGATGCCGGGGCCGGGCGGGCGGCGGACGCGGTGGGCGTGGATCTCCTCGAACCCATAGCCATTCTCATGGATGGCGTAGCGGATGGTGTGGGGGCTGTTCCAGAAGGTGGCGTCCAGCACATCGACATCCTTGTCGATCAGCGCCTGTTCGTAGCGTTCGAACAGGGTGCGGATCTCCTCCACCACCTCGGGGATGTTGACGTCCATCAGCTCTTCTCCAGGGCAAGGGCGGTGCGGACCAGCAGCGCATCGGCGCCGCGGGCGGCCAGCAGGGAAAGGCCGATGGGCCGGCCATCGACGGTGGCGCCGGGGATGCTCACCTGCGGATGGCCGGCCAGCCCGCCATGGGCGCAGAGCATGTTGATGGCGGCGCGGATGCCATCGAGGTCGGGCAGCGGCAACCCGGCTTTCGGCGCGGGGAAGGGCGTGGTCGGCATGGCGAGGATGGTGCCGGGCGGCAGCAGGTGCCGCAGACGTCCGCGGGCCTCCCGCCGCACCAGCGCGGCCCAGCCCAACTCCGATTCCGGCGTCATCGACGCCAGCACCAGGCCGCGGGCGACGCCGAAGGCGAAGCGCGGATTGTCGCGCTCCACCCAGGGGCGGAAGGTCTGCCAGGCCTCCACGGGTTGCAGCGTGCGCTGGGCGCGGGACCAGGTGGAAAGGCCCTGGGGCGCCATCACCTCCTCCCGCCATTCCGGCACCAGGCGCTTCAGCCGGTCGAGCAGCGGCTCCAGGGCCTCGGCGGTAGCGGGGTCGGCGAAGCCGAAGGCGTCGGTCGCAATCACCAAGCGGTCCGGCACCGCCGGCCCGATCGCCTCCTGCAGCAGCACGGCGGAAACGCGGGCGAAGGTCGCGGCATCCCGCGCGAACCAGCCGGCGGTGTCGGATGACGGCGCCTGCGGCATCATCCCCGTCAGGTCGAGCCGCCCATGCGTCGGCCGGATGCCGTAGAGCCCGCAGAAGCTGGCCGGCACGCGGACGGAGCCGCCCGTATCCGTGCCGAGCGACGTGTCGCAAAGCCCCTGAGCCACCGCGCTGGCGGAGCCGGAGGAGGAACCGCCGGGGACATGGCCGGGCGCGGCGGGGTTCAGCGGCGTGCCTTCGAAGGCATTCTCGCCGAGGATGCCGAGCGAGACCTCGTCGGTGATCGTCTTGGCCGTCAGCGTGGCGCCGGCATCGAGCAGCGCCTGCACGGCCCAGGCATGGCGCGAGGGCACCGGATTCTGGCGCGCCCAGTCGGGATTGCCGCCGCCGGTGACGTGTCCCGCAACGTCGAAGAGGTCCTTGGCCGCGAAGGTGAGGCCGGCGAGCGGCCCGCCGGGCCGGCCTTCCACATGCACGGACGTGCCGGGGACGAAGGGGGAGGTCATGCGGGCTCCTTCTCAGGCAAGACGGGGCGGGGCCCAGCGGAAGGCCAGCGCCGCCATGCGCGTCACGACGCAGCCGATGACGGCGATGATGACGGCGGGCACCACCTCATCGATCTCCACGCCCGGGCCGCGGGCCATCAGGTAGCCCGTCAGCGCCAGGGACCAGATCACGGAGACCTCCCCGTAGAAGCCCGTGGTGAGGTTGGGGATGCTGCCGCCGCCGCGCAGCACGTCGCGAAGGATGCCGCCGCCCGCGCCCGTGATGGTGCCGAGCACCGGGCCCCAGAGCCAGAGCGGGTCCGCCCCCATGCCGAAGGCGATGGTGACGCCGAGAACGGTGGAGGCGCCGAGGCCCAGCGCATCGGCGAAGTCGAACAGCCAGCGATCCGCGCGGCGGCGGCGCAGCGCGACCGTGACCTGCGCGATCCAGAAGGCCAGGATGGCGCGGCCGCGCAGAAGCGCCCAGGCATGGGTGACGGCCCAGACCGTCATGACGGTGCCGAAGATGAGTTGCAGGAACAGCGGATTCCGCAGGATGCCGAGGGGGTAGCGGCCCATCAGCAGGTCCCGCAGCACGCCGCCCGCGGCGGCCGTCACGCCGGCCAGGACGAAGGCGCCGAACAGCGACCAGCCGCTGTGCCGTGCGGCCAGCGCGCCGGCCAGCGCGCTGGCGACGGTGCCCGTGATCTGCAGAACCAGGAACCAGCGGCTGTCGATCGTCAGCGACAGCAGGATGGGAAAGCGGAAGCGGGCCGCGATGCGGTCCAGCGTGCCGTCTTCGGTCAGCATCTCGATCGCCGCGTCGAAGCGGCCGAGCATGGAGGCCGGCACCGTGTCCCGGCTGAAGGCGAGGTGCAGTGGGATGACGATCCGCATCGCCGCCTCCTCCACCGCCGCGGCGGCACCGAGGCGCGTGATGTCGAGTGCGACCGAGAGGCGTTCGGCGAGGAAGCCGTCGATCTCGCCCGCCAGCAGGCGGCGGATGTTGGTGGCGTCGTCATTGGCCGGCCGCACCAGGCCCGGGATCGGCGGCGATGCGATGAAGGCGTCGAGCCCGGCATCGTAGTAGGAAAAGCCAGCCCGCACGCCGAGCCGGAAGCGCGGCTCCGCGCGCAGGAAGGCAGCGAGTTCGGTGGGGTTGGCTGCGCGCACGCGCGATGCCTCGCCGCGGCGCATGATCAGCACGTTCACATCCCGCCGATAGGGCAGGGAGAGTGCGTAGCGCGCGGCGCGTTCGGGCGTCTCCGGGATGCCGGTCGCGACATCCATGCGGCCTGCCGCCACCGCATCCAGCAGCTGCAGGTAGCCCATGGGCAGGAAGCGCACCTCCTCCCCCGCCTGGCGGGCGATGGCGCGCACCATCTCCACGTCCAGGCCGGTCAGCTCCCCCTGGCGCATGTATTGCTGCGGCTCCCCGGCATACCAGCCGGCCTGGAGCACGCGATCCTGCGCCAGGGCGGCCGGGATGGCCGCCAGCAGCAGCAGCAGCGCGGCCAGCAGCCGGCGCAGCTCAGCGAGCCTCGCCGCCATGGTCCTTGCACCATTGCGCGGCCTGCGCATGGGTCGCGAACCACACGCCCTCATGCTTCTTCATGCGCGTGATCAGGCGGTCGAGCAGCGGCAGGCGCGACCGGTGGCCGATGATGTGCGGGTGCATGGTCAGCAGGAACATGCCGCCGTCGGCATAGGCGCCGTCGAATTCCGCCGTGAAGATCTCCTCCACCGCGGAGGGCGGGGTATAGGGGCGAAGGCCGCTGAAGCGGAGCATGTTGAAGTAGACGGCGTCGTCGCGGATCCATTCGGGCGGCAACTCCACGATGCCGGTCGGCTCGTCCTGGTCCAGCAGCTCATAGGCATCGTCGTCGGCCATCAGCGACGAATCGTAGAGCAGCCCCATCTCCTTGATGATCGACAGCGTATCGATGGAGAAGTCCCAGGACGCCGTGCGGATGCCGACCGGGCGCTGGCCCGACAGCTTCTCCAGCATGTCGGCGGAACGCAGGGTCAGGTCCCGCTCCACGCCCTGCGGCAGCTTGGTATTGGCCTCGTGGATCCAGGAATGGATGCCGATCTCGTGGCCTTCATCGGCGACCGCGCGGATCTCCTCCGGGTGCAGCATGGCGCTGACGGCGGGGTAGAAGAAGGTTGCCGGGATGCCGTGCCTGGCCAGCAGCGCGCGGATGCGGGGAATGCCCTGGCGGCTGCCATACTGGCCCTGGCTGATCCGCATCGGGCTGTCGTCGGAGTCGCGCAGCGGCCCGGTCTCATGATCCGCGTCGAAGGACAGCGTCACGCAGCAGCGGGCGCCGCCGGGCCAGGAGGAAGGCCGCAGGCTGCGGCCGGCGCGGGCGCGGCCGACGATTTTCCGCCACTCGGGCTCGGTCAGTTCCCAAGGGGGAGTCGGTTCGGGCATCGGGGTTTCCTCTCGGGCTGCGTGGCGCCATGCTGCCCGGCACCGAGCCCCCCTGGAAGCCCCGCATGACCACACTGACCGACCCCTTGCCGGCCGATCCCGCGCTGATGACGGCGGAGCAGCTGCTCTCGCTCTATGCCCGGCGCGCCCTGTCGCCCGTGGAGGCGCTGAAGGCGGTGACGGAGCGGATCGCCCGCTACAACCCCTGGGTCAACGCCTTCGCCGCCATGAACCCGCGCGCCCTGAAGGATGCCGGGGAGAGCGAGGCGCGCTGGGCGGCCGGGCGGCCCATGGGCATGCTGGATGGCGTGCCCTGCACGGTGAAGGACCTGCTGAACATGGCGGGCTTTCCGACGCGGCGCGGCAGCCTGGTGACGGACCCGGCGCCGCAGACCGAGGATGCGCCCGCCGTGGTCGGGCTGAAGGCGGCGGGGGCCGTCATCATCGGCAAGACCACGACGACGGAATTCGGCTGGAAGACGCCTGGCGACTGCCCGCTGCATGGCATCACGCGCAACCCCTGGAACCCGCAGCGCACGCCCGGTGGCAGCTCCTCCGGCGCCGGGGCCGCGGGGGCGGCCTGCTTCGGGCCGCTGCATATCGGCACGGATGCCGGCGGATCGATCCGCATCCCCGCCGCCTATTGCGGGCTGGTGGGCGTGAAGCCGAGCTATGGGCGCATTCCGCAATGGCCGCATGGCGCCTTCTCCGCCGTCGCCTGCGCGGGGCCGATGACGCGCAGCGTCGGCGATGCCGCGCTGATGATGTCCGCCATGGCGCGGCATGACCTCCGTGATCCCGTCTGCCTGCCGGATGATCCGCGGGACTGGCGCACGGGCATGGACCAGGGCGTGGCCGGGCTGCGGGTGGCGGTGGTGCGGCGCCTCGGCTTCGAGCCGCCGCTGGATGAGGAAGGGGAGGCCGCGCTGCAGGTCGCGGCCAAGCTGCTGGCGGAGCAGGGCGCCATCGTCGAGGAAGCCGATCCGCAGTTGCCGGATACCCGCGCCATCTTCTCCCGCGTCTGGGGTGTCGCGATCGCCCGCATCTGGACCGGCACGGCGGAGGAGAAGCGCGGTCAGCTGGATGCGGGGATCGAGGAGGTGGCCCGCAGGATGGGCGACATGGGGGCGGCCGATTTCCTCGGCGCCGACATGCTGCGGGTGGAATGCGGGCATGCCATGGCGCGCTTCCACCAGCGCTATGACCTGATCCTGACGGCGGCGACGCCGACCGCGGCGCTGGATGCGGATGCGCCGACCATCCGCCCGGTGGAGGCGCTGTGGCGGGACTGGGCGCCCTGGACCTTCGCCTTCAACCTGACCCGCCAGCCCGCCATCGCCGTCCCGATCGGCCTCGATGAGGCTGGCATGCCGCGGGCGGTGCAGGTGGCGGCGGCGCTCTACCGCGACGACCTCGCCTTCCGCGCGGCACGGGCGCTGGAGACGGCGGCGAGCCTGCCCCTGGCCAATCCCTCGGAATCCGGGCAGATGCGGGCCAAGCTCAACTGACCGGGGGACCGCGCGATGCGGCTGGTGACGTTCACGGATTCCAAGGGCGCGCGCGTGGGCGCGCTGGATGCGGCGGGGCAGGTGCTGGACCTGGCGGCCGCCGATGCCGGCCTGCCGCGGGACATGATCGGGCTGATCGCCGCCGGCGCGCTGGCGGCGGCCAAGGCGGCGGCCGCGAAGGCGCCCGTGGTGGCGGGCGCGAAGCTGCTGGCGCCCATCCCGCGCACGCCCAAGAACATCTTCTGCGTGGGCAAGAACTATCACGAGCACGCGAAGGAATTCGCGGGATCGGGCTTCGATGGCGGCGCGAAGGACGTGGTGCCGCCCTTCCCCGTGGTGTTCAGCAAGCCGCACACCAGCATCATCGCCGATGGGGAGCCGATCCTGAGCGCGATGGACCCGACCGGGGGCCTGGACTACGAGGGCGAACTCGGCGTCGTCATCGGCACGGGCGGGCGCGGGATCTCGAAGGCGGACGCGCTGAAGCACGTCTTCGGCTACACCATCGTGAACGACGTCACGGCGCGGCACCTGCAGAAGCGCCACAGCCAGTGGATCCTCGGCAAGGGACTCGACACCTTCGCGCCCATGGGCCCGGCCATCCTTACGGCGGATGAGTGCCCGGACCCGACGACGCTGACGCTCACCACCTGGCTGAACGGGGAGCGCCGGCAGCATGCCCCCGTCTCCGACCTGATCTTCGACATCCCGACCCTGGTGGAGGCGATCAGCGCCGCCATCACGCTCGAGCCGGGTGACGTGATCGCCACGGGCACGCCGGCCGGTGTCGGCATCGGCTTCAACCCGCCGAAGTTCATGAAGGCGGGCGACGTGGTGCGGATCGAGGTGCCGGGCATCGGCATCCTGGAAAACCCCGTTGCCTGATTGATTCTCCCTCCCCCGCGCTTGCGGGGGAGGGGCTGCGACACCACCGGGAGGAACAAGAAAATGATTGATCGCCGCTCGCTGCTGGCTGGCTCCGCGCTCATGCCCTTCGCGGCGCAGGCGCAGGGCACGGACTACCCGACCCGCCCCATCAACCTGGTGGTCCCTTTCCCGCCGGGCGGCCAGGCCGACCTCGCCGCCCGCCCCGTGGCCGCGGCACTCGAGAAGATCCTGAGGCAGCCGGTAGTGGTGCAGAACCGCGGTGGGGCGGCGGGGGCCATCGGCAACGGCTTCGTCGCCCGCAGCGCGCCGGATGGCTACACGCTGGTGATGGCGCTGTCCTCGCTGGCCGTGATCCCGGAAGCGGAGCGGCTGTTCAACCGCACGCCGCCCTATACCGCCGACCAGTTCGCGCCGGTCGCGCTGGTGAATGCGGACCCGACCATGCTGGCCGTGCCGGCTTCCGCGCCGTGGCGGACCATGGAGGAGTTCATCGCGGCGGCGCGGGCCAATCCGGGCAACATCCCCTACGGCTCCTCCGGCACCTATGGCACGCTGCATGTGGCGATGGAGATGCTGGCGGCCTCCGCCAACATCCGCCTGCTGCATGTGCCCTTCACCGGCGCCGGGCCTGCCATCACGGCGCTGCTGGGCGGGCAGATCCAGGCGCTGGCCTCGGCACCCGGCACGCTGACGCAGCATGCGCGGGACGGGCGGATCCGCGTGCTGGGCTGCTGGGGGAGGGAGCGCGTCTCCGCCTTCCCGGATGTGCCCACCTTCATCGAGAAGGGGTTCGCCGATGTGGAATTCTACATCTGGGCCGGCATGTTCGCGCCCGCGGGCACGCCGGCGCCGGTGATGCAGAAGCTGCGGGATGGCATGCGCCAGGCGGTGCAGGACCCGCAACTCGTGCAGGCCTTCACCGCCGCCGGCGCGCCAGTGCGCTACATGGATGCGCCGGACTTCGCCGCCTTCTTCGCGGAGGACAGCGCGCGGCTGGTGCGCGCCGTGCAGCGTATCGGAAGGGTCGAATAGGTCAGCCCACGCCGCCCCAGTTGCGCTGGGAGAAGTCCATGACGAAGGACTTGCTCGCCCGCCAGGGCAGATCCCTGCGCTTGCCCGTGAAGTTCGCGGTCTGGAACAGCACGGTATAGGCGGGGTCCTCGCGCTCCGTCAGCGTCAGCAGCCGGCGGAAGGTGGCGCGGCGGCGCTGCAGGTCGGTCTCGGTCTGCAGCGCCTCCATCAGGCGCGGCGCTTCCTCATTCTGCCACTGCCCGGCGGCCCAGGTCTGGCCGCCCGGCGCATAGACGGACATCGGCGCCACGGGGTCGTTGAAGACCGCGGTGTTGGAATTGTCGCAGAGCCCGCGGCCGGGGAAGCGGCCGAGGATCTGGCCCCAATTCTCCTTCATCTCCACCTGCACGTTCAGCCCGGCGGCGCGCCAGCCTTCCACCAGGATCTGCGAACTCGCGACCTGCGCAGTGTAGTAGTTGTTGAGCAGCTGGTAGGGGATCGGCTCGCCCCGGTAGTTCGCCTCCCGCAGCAGGCGGCGCGCCTCCGCCAGGTCGAAGCGGGGCGCTTCCCAGTCGCGCAGCATCATGTCGCCATAGACATCCCATTGCAGGCCCTTCGGCACCTGGGTGCGGCCGGACCAGAGGCTGTCCACGATCGCCTGGCGATCGATGCTGTGGGACATGGCGCGACGCACCAGCGGGTTCGCCAGCACGGGATGCGTCTTGTCCCAGACGATCAGCCGGATGTTGTTGATGGGGCCGCCCACGACCTGGTGGCGCGGGCTGCGCTCGATCCCCTGGATCTGGTCGGGCGGCAGGTCGCAGATGAAGTCCCAGTCGCCCGCCATCAGCCCGGCGACGCGCGCGGCCACGTCCGGCACCTCCACGAAGCGGATCCGGCGCAGCGGCGGGCGGCCGCCCCAGTATTCGTCATGCGCCTCCAGCACCAGATCCTGCCCGGGGCGGAAGGAGGCGACGCGATAGGGCCCGGTGCCGACCGGCTTGCGCGCCCATTCCAGCCAGGAGGAGGCCTGGGCGAAGGCGGCGCGGGAGAAGATGGCGCCGGTGGTGCGCGTCAGGCGCCCTTCCAGCGTCACGTCTGGCACGGCGTTGACGAAGCGGACGGTGCGGCGATCCACCACCTCCATCCGCTCGAAATTCGGGAAATGGGCACGGCTGATCGCGACGGCCTCGGGCGGCGGCGTCTTGCCCGCGGCGCCGGCGGTGGTGGAGACGAAGAGGCCGCGATTGTCGGCGGGCAGGCCGGTCCACATGCGATCCTGGCCGAAGGTGAAGGCGACATCCTCCGCCTCCATGACGCGGCCATCATGCATGCGGACATCGTCGCGCAGCGTCAGTTCCAGGGTGCGGGCATCGATCCGGCGCCAGGCCGTGGCCAGCACCGGCTCCGCCCTTTCGGTGTCGAGCCAGTCGATGCCGATCAGCGGTTCGCTGAAGCTCGGCATGACGCGGAAGCCGACATTCGACTGTTCCCGCATCGGCTCCAGCGTGCCGGAGATGGAGACGATCTGCACCGCGATGGTGATGGAGGGGCGGCGATCGGGGCCGGCATTCTGCGCGATGGCAAAGCGCGGCAGCGGGGCGAGCGCGGCGGCGCTCAGCAGGTGGCGGCGTTGGATCATGGCGGGCATCCCTTCCTCAGGCGGCGGGACGCTAGGCCCGCGCCGTGACCGCGCGATGACGCGGCGGTGAAGGCTGCGGGACCATGGGCTTCCCAGCCCGCGCCCCCGGTGCCAGCCTGCGCCCCCCCGCTGACGGAGAGCACCGCATGTCGCAAGAGACCGAGATCCTCGCCTGGCTATCGCAGCAGCAGGACGCCATGGTCGCGACACTACGGGAAATGGTCGATACCGATGGCGGCAGCTACGACAAGGAAGGCGTCGACCGCGTCGGCGCGCAGGTGCGCCGCTTCATGGAGGCGCAGGGCATCCCGACCGAGGTGCTGCCCCAGCAGAAGCATGGCGACTGCATCCGCGCGATCGTCGAGGGCGGTGACCTGACGCGCGGCGGCAATGCGCGCGAGAACATCGTGCTGATGGGCCATCGCGACACGGTCTTCCCGAAGGGCGAGCCGGAGCGGCGGCCGTTCAAGGTCGAGGGCGGCCGCGCCTATGGCCCGGGCGTCGCCGACATGAAGGCGGGGCTCGTGATGAACATGTTCGTGCTCGCCGCCTTCCGGAAGTTCGGCGGCGCGCCGGGCCCGCTGGTGGCGCTCTTCACGGGCGATGAGGAGATCGGCAGCCCCGAGGGCCGGCCGGTGATCGAGGCCGAGGCGCGGGCCGCGCGGGTGGTGTTCAACTCCGAGCCCGGGCGCCCGACCGGCGGCATCGTCACGGGCCGCAAGGGCGGCGTCTTTTCCGTCTTCGACATCGAGGGAAAGGCGGCCCATTCCGGCGGCAATTTCGAGGCGGGCATCAGCGCGATCGGCGAGCTGGCGGCCAAGATCACGGCGATCCATGCGCTGACCGACCTCACGCGCGGCATCACGCTGAATGTCGGCCTGGTCTCCGGCGGGCAGTCGGTCAACACGGTGGCGCCCTGGGCGCAGGGCCAGATCGACCTGCGCTATGTCGAGCCTGCCGACCGCGACGAGATCATGGCGAAGATCGAGGCCATCATCGCGAAGAGTTTCGTCCCCGGCACCCGCGCGACGCTGACGATCAAGGGCGAGTTCCTGCCGCTGACGCAGTCGCCGGAGGCGAAGCGCCTCTTCGACCTCTACCGCGACGCGGCGCGGGAGACCGGCTTCGTGCCGGAAGGCGAGTTCAGCGGGGGCTGCGCGGATAGCGGCTTCACGGCGGCCATGGGCGCGCCGACGCTCTGCGCGGTGGGCCCCGTGGGTGGCCGGGCGCATACGCCGGAGGAATATCTGGAGGTGGCGAGCCTGGTCCCGCGCGCGCAGGCGATGGCGCGCGCCATCCTGCGCCTGGGCCCGGCGTGACGGATAGGACGCGACGAATTCGATTCCGCCCGTGCCGCGACGGCATGACGCGGATTTCATGTTCCAGTATTGTGAGGCGCGCTTGCGGTTCCGCCGCTCCGTTGTCAAGTTATCTTGACAATGGAGGGCGTGCGTGGTGGGCGCTTGGTGGGTCATGTTCGATGATCGGCCGCCGGGATGCGTCCTGGCGCCTGATGAAGACGAGGCCCTGTGCATCGCCGAGGAAGAGACCGGCGCGAGGGCGCGTGCCGCTCGCCCGTTGCGCCGGCCGAGCTTCCCGCTGCTGAACTGCGCTGGCCCCATGCAACGCGAAGGCATGATGGCGCGGTGCCTCGCGGCGCAGGCGGATCACTGTCTGCACGACTGTCCGCTCAAGGCTGTCTGAAGGACGCTCCTTACCTCGCCGGGTCGAGATGTCGCTGTGCGGCAGGGGAGGCAGGCACCCTTCCGGCATGGAAGCCGCCCTGTTCAGATTCCGGTGCGGGTTGCCGGATACGCCGGCGGTATGGCTCGCAACCCCCGCTTGATGACCACCGAGACCCGCCTGGCCGCCATGCAGGCCGCGGATGCCGCCCGTCGCGCGGCGGTGAAAGTCTGTGCGGAGGCGCCGATCGGCAGCGCGCAATATCGGGCGGCGGCCCGAACGCTGGAGGCGCTGAGCGACCTCGCCAAGGCCTTGGCGCAGACCAAGATCACGCCGACGCCTCAGCCTGTTGAAACGGCCGAGGATGAGGCAACCCGTTCCGGCCTGCACTGACCGCCCAGATTCCGAGGCCTGACAGGCCTGGAGTAGCCGGCCGCACCGTCTGGACCATGATGCCGTGGAGGACGGCGCACGCCCGGCCTGCCTGACGGCGCCTCGGGGTGCTTCGGCGACCCCCATGGTTCCTGTTGCCTTGTCGCACCGGCATTGTGGCACCCGCACGGCTAACTCCCACAGTGCGATCCGCTGCCATCCGCCTTGGGTTCAGGCAGGCCTCTGGCCACGCGGTGGCGCGCAAGAAGGCCGTTGACGCTGCCGTCAAGGCTCTCTTACGCTCATCTGCGAACGACATGTTCATATATGAACGAGTCTTTGGCTGTGCATCACGCGGATGCCGCCGTCCAGCGCGTTCCCTCAGCCGCGCCGCCCGCCGGCGCATTCCAGCAACCGCCACCAAGGGCCGACCCATGATGCCGCTTCGCCGCAGGACCCTCGCCACCGCCCTTGCCGTGACGTTCGCTGCGCCGGCCGTGGCGCAGCCGGCGCGGCCGGTCACCATCGTCGTCGGCTTCCCACCGGGCGGAGAGGCGGATGTGCTGGCGCGACTGTATGCGCAGAAGCTCTCGCCGCTGATGGGGCGATCGGTCGTGGTGGAGAACCGCAGCGGCGCCAGCGGCACCATCGGCGCCGTCAGCGTCTCCCGCGCGCAGCCGGATGGCGACACGCTCCTGATGGCGCCCAATACGCTGGCGATCGCGCCCCATGTCATGCGCCGGACCCAGACCTACGACCCGGTCGCCGACTTCTCCCCGATCATCATGACGGGCACAAACGCGCTGGTGCTGATGGCGTCGCGGCAGAGCGGGCTGCGCAGCCTGGAGGACCTCGTTGCCGCCGCCCGCGCTGGCCGCGTCGGCAATTACGGCTCCCCGGGCTCCGGCTCGCCCATGAACATCCTGGGCGAATTGTTCAACCGCACGGCGGGCATCCAGCTGAGCGAGGTCGCCTATCGCGGGACGGCGCCGCTGGTGACGGACCTGCTGGCCGGCGTGGTGCCGGTGGGCTTCGTGACGCCGGCGGTCGTCGGCGACCATGTGCGTGCCGGTTCGATGGTGGCGCTCGCTGTCTCCTCCCGCGACCGCGCGGGCCTGCTGCCGGAGGTGCCGAGCATGGTGGAGCGCGGCTTCGACGTGGAAGTGACGGCCTGGTACGGGCTGTTCGGTGCGCGCGGCATGGCGCAAGCGGCGGTGGAGGCGCTGAACGCCATGATGAACCAGGTGCTGCGCATGCCGGATGTGGTGGAGCGGATGCAGACGCTGGGCATCCCACCGGCCGGTGGCGATGCGGCGCGGTTGGCCCAGGCCGTGCGCACCGATTCCGAACGCTTCGGCCGCCTGGTCCGCGAGTTCAACATCAGCGCCGAGTGACCGGGCATCTCGGTTGACAAGGGCTGCGCCGACAGCGCAGTCTTCGTTCACAAGAGAACGAACTGTTCATATATGAACAATCCGCAGACCCTTGCCGGTCGCATCATTCTCGTCACTGGCGCCGCTCGCGGCGTCGGCCGTGCCATCGCGGAGGCCTGTGCCGCCGCCGGCGCGCGGCTGGTGGTGGCGGATGTACTGGAGGAAGCCGGGGAGGCCACCGCGGCGGCGCTGCGCGCGGGTGGCGCAGCGGCGCGGTTCCTGCCTGTCGACCTCGGCGATCCCGACAGCGTGGCGCGGATGGGGGAGGCGATCGCGGCGGAGGAGGGCGTACTGCACGGCCTTGTCAACAATGCCGCCATCGCGACGGGCATCGGCGGGCCGGAATTCGACACGCTGACGATCGAGACCTGGGACCGGGCGATGCGCGTGAATGTGCGCGGCACCTGGCTCGTGACCCGGGCCTGCGCGGGGATGCTGCAGGCCTCCGGCAGCGGGCGCATCGTCAACGTCGCCTCCGACACCGCACTCTGGGGCGCGCCGCGGCTGCTGGCCTACACCTCCTCCAAGGGCGCGGTGCTGTCGATGACGCGGTCGCTGGCGCGGGAACTCGGCCCGCGCGGCATCGGCATCACGGCGGTCGCGCCCGGCATCATGCGGTGCGAGGCGACGGAATACGTACCGGAGGCGCGCCACCGCCTGTATGAGGAGGGGCGCGCCGTCCCGGGGCCGCAGGTGCCGGAGGATATCGCCGCTACCATCGTCTTCCTCCTGACGCCCGGCGCCATCGCGCTCACGGGCCAGACGCTGCCGGTGAATGCGGGCTTCGTCTTCGCATGACGATGCAGCGCGGCATGGCGGATGGCACGAGCTTCCTGCGCTGCACGGGTCAGGGCGTGCCGCTGGTACTGCTGCACGGGATCGGCAGTCGGGCGGAAAGCTGGGCGGCGCTGATCGAGGCTCTGCCGGCCGCGACGCCGGTCATTGCCTGGGATGCGCCGGGCTATGCGGCCTCCAGGCCCGTGGCACCGCAGGCGCCGGCGCCGGCGAATTACTCGGCACGTCTGGCGGGGCTGCTGGACGCGCTGGTGCTGGATCGGGTGGTGCTGGTCGGGCATTCGCTGGGTGCACTCTTCGCCGGCGCCTTCGCCGCGCGCCACCCAGGGCGCGTCGCCGCGATGGCGCTTCTGTCGCCGGCGCTGGGCTATGGCGTCGCGGCCGGGCAGGCGCTGCCGACCGGCGTGCAGGCGCGCATCGACGAGCTTGATCGGATGGGCCCCGCAGCCTTCGCGGCCGCGCGTGCGGCGCGGCTGCTGGCGCGGCCGGCGGCGCAGCCCGATGTGCTGGCCGGCGTGCAGGCCGCGATGGCAGCGGTGCACCCCGCGGGCTACGCGCAGGCGGTGCGTGCGCTTGGGGCGGGCGACCTGGTCGCGGATGCCGCGCGCATCAATGCGCCCTGTCTCGTTGCCGTCGGTGCCGAGGATGTCGTGACGCCGCCCGCGAATGCGGAAAAGCTGCACGCTGCCCTGCGACGCCCCGCGGGCGCGTTGCGCCTTGTCCCGGACTGCGGTCATGCGCTGCCGCAGGAAGCGCCCGCAGCGGCGGCCGCGCTGCTGGAGGAGATCCTCCATGTCGGATGACGCGGCGGAGGATCCCTACATCTCGCCCCCCGTGCAGCGGGCGGCGAGGCTGCTGCGCTGCATCGCGGAAGGCGACGCCGTGACCAACATGGCGCGCACGGCGCGCAACCTTGACATCAGCCGCACCACGCTGCTGCGCCTGCTGCGCACGCTGGAGGCCGAGCGCTTCATCGCACCGCGCGGCGGCGAGGGCGCGGGCTGGCAGATCGGCACCGGCCTCATCGGCCTCGCGGCGCGAGCCTTCGCGGCGGATGACCTGATGGAGGTGGCGGGGCCGATCCTGGGGCAGCTGGCCGAGACCCTTGGCATTTCCGCCCATCTCGGCGTGCTGGATGGGCGGGAGGTGGTCTACATGATCCGCCGCACCCCCAACTTCGCCTTCGCCAGCAACATCCGCGTCGGCAGCCGGCTGCCCGCCCATGCCGCCAATATGGGCCGCATCATCCTGGCCCATCTGCCGGTGGAGGAGGTGCGGCGCATCTTCGGCAGGGCCACGCTGCAGGCCGTGACGGCCCATACGCCGACGACGCTGCCGCAGCTGCTCACGCTGCTGGAGGCCGACCGCAGCACCGGCCTGGCCTGGAGCGAGGGGCGGTTCGAGCCGACCATCGCCTCGGTCGCCGCGGTGGTGCGGGATGCTTCCGGCGCGCCCGTGGCGGCCATCAATGTCAGCGGTCAGATCGCGCAGTTCGAGGGCGCGGAACGTCGGGCGCGCATCGGCGGCGCCGTGGCGGCGGCGGCGGCGGAGATCTCCGCGCGGCTCGGCTGGGCGGGGGCGAGCCCGATGGGCTCCGCCGCATGAAGGGGGCTTGTTGATCATGGACCTCGGCTATGCCGGCCGCGTCGCGGTCGTCACCGGCGGCACCTCGGGCATCGGGCTGGCGACCGCGCGGCTGCTGCTCGGGGAAGGCGCGCGCGTGGCCATCTGCGGGCGTGATGGGGCGCGGCTCGATGCGGCGCAGGCTGCGCTGGACGGCGGGGACCGCCTGCTCGCAATGCGTTGCGACGTGCTGGACAAGGACCAGGTCGCGGCCTTCGCGCAGGCCGTGGCGGGCTGGGGCGGCGGCGTGCTTGATCTGCTCGTCAACAATGCGGGGCAGGGGCGCGTCTCCACCTTCGCGGCCACGACGGACGAGGATTGGCGGCAGGAGCTCGAGCTGAAGTTCTTCAGCCAGGTGCTGCCGATCCGCGCCTTCAAGCCGCTGCTGGATCGCGCAGCGGCACCCGCCATCGTCGGCGTCAACTCCCTGCTTGCACTGCAGCCGGAACCGCACATGGTCTGCACCTCCGCCGCGCGGGCGGGCGTGCAGAGCCTGCTGAAGTCGCTTTCCCACGAATTCGCGCCGCATATCCGCGTCAATTCCATCCTGCTCGGCCTGGTGGATTCCGGGCAGTGGCAGCGCCGCTTCGCCGTGCGGCCGGACACGACGCAGGACCGCGCCACCTGGTACGGCAACCTGGCGCGGCAGAAAGGCATCCCGCTGGCACGCCTCGGCGAGCCGGAGGAGCCCGCGCGGGCGATCCTGTTCCTGGGCTCGCCCGCGGCCAGCTACATCACCGGCGCCAGCCTGGAAGTCTCCGGCGGCCTGTCCCGCGGCATCTGAGGGGAAACGCCATGGACAATCTGCCCGCGGAGACGGTGGCGGCCATCGAGGAGCCGGTCGGCGACCTGCTGGCCCGCGCGCTGGCCGATATCGGCGTCACGCATGCCTTCGGCGTCATCTCCATCCACAACATGCCGCTGCTGGACGCGATCGCGCGGCAGGGCCGCATCCGCTTCATCCCCGCGCGCGGGGAGGCGGGCGCGATGAACATGGCCGATGCGCATGCGCGCGTGACGCGCTCGCTCGGCGTCTGCATCACCAGCACGGGCACGGCGGCCGGGAATGCGGCGGGGGCGCAGGTGGAGGCGCTGACGGCGGGATCGCCGGTGCTGCACATCACCACGCAGATCGACCGCCCCTTCATGGACCGCGACCGCGCCGCGATCCACGACGTGCCGCGGCAGCCCGACATGCTGAAGGCGATCAGCAAGGCCTATATCCGGGCCTGGGAACCGCACCAGGCCGTGGATGCGCTGCTCGCCGCCGCGCAGCTGGCGCTCAGCGCGCCAACGGGCCCCGTCTCCCTCGAACTGCCGATCGACGTGCAGCGGCTGAAGATCCGGCGTCGCGCGGCGCCGGCACGGATCGCGCCGCAATCCGTGGTGCCCGATCCCGCGCTGCTCGATGAGATGGCGGCGATGATCGCGGCGGCGGCGCGGCCGATGCTCTGGCTTGGCGGCGGGGCGCGCGGCGCGGCGGCGGCCGCGACGGCGCTGGTGGAACGTGGCATGGCGGCCGTGACCAGCACCAATGGCCGCGCCGTGGTGCCGGAAGGCCACCCGCGCAGCCTCGGCGCCTTCAATATGACGCCGGAAGCGCAGGCGCTCTATGACCAGGCCGATCTGATGCTGGTGGTCGGATCGCGGCTGCGCGGCAACGAGACGCGCAACAACGCCATGCGCCTGCCGAAGCGCCTTCTGCAGGCGGATGCGGACCCGACCCAGGCGGGGCGCAACTATCCCGTCGATCTCTTCCTCGCCGGTGACGCCAAGCTGTTGCTGGAGGGGCTGCTGGCGCGGCTGCCGGCGAAGCTCGCGACCGATCCTGCCTTCCTCGACAGCGTGGCCGAGGCGCGGGCCCGCAGCGAGGCGACGCTGCTGCGCACCCTCGGCCCCTATGCCTTGGTGGCGGAGACGCTGAGCGACCGTGTGCAGGCGCAGCGCCTGCCCTGGGTGCGCGACGTCACCATCTCCAACTCCACTTTCGGCAACCGCTTCGTGCGCCTCGCGGCGCCGCATCTCGGCGTGCATGCGCTGGGTGGCGGCATCGGCCAGGGCATCGCCATGGGCATCGGAGCGGGGCTGGCCGGCGCCGGCAAGGCGGTGGTGTTGGTCGGCGATGGCGCGGCGCAGCTTTCGCTCGGTGAACTGGCGACGGCGATGGAGACGCAGGCGGACCTCGTCCTCATCCTGATGAACGACCGCGGCTATGGCGTGATCCGCAACATCCAGGACGCGCAATATGGTGGGCGGCACGACTACGCGAACATCCTGACGCCGGATTTCGGCCTTGTCTGCCGGGCGATCGGCCTGCCGCATGCGCGCATCACGGCGGCTGAGGATTTCGCGCCCGCGCTCGACGCCGCGCTGGCCTCGCCCGGGCTGCGGATGATCGAGGTGGACATGGTCGCCATCGGGCCCTTTGCCGAGAGCTTCGCCGGCCCGCCCGCCGGCGCCGCGGGCAGCGTGCGCTGACCATGGCAGGCACCCTCACGCTTCGTCTGCGCGGCCTGCGCTGGGAAGCGGAGGGCGTGTTCGCGCTGGAACTGGAAGCGGCGGATGGCGGCGTGCTGCCGCGCTTCGAGCCCGGCGCGCATATCGACCTGCTGCTGCCCGGTCTGCCACCGCGGCAATACTCGCTCTGCGGCGATCCCGCCGATGTGGCGCGGTGGCGCATCGGCGTGCGCGCCGTTGCGGGCGGGCGCGTCTCGCAGCTCATCCACCGCGCCCTGCGTCCAGGCGCGCTGCTGGAAGCGAGCCTCCCGCGCAACAACTTTCCCCTGTTAGCGTCGACGAACTATCTCTTCATCGCCGGCGGCATCGGCATCACGCCGCTGCTGCCGATGCTGCGTGCGGTCGGGCCACGCGGCACGCTGCTGTTCTGCGCGAAGAGCGCTGCCGATGCGCCCTTCCTGGCGGAAGCCCGGGCCACGGGCGGTACGGTGGAGGTCTTCGCCTCCTCCGAGGGGCAGCGCCTCGACATCGCGCGGCGTCTCGCGACCGTGCCGGCGGAGACGCGGCTCTATTGCTGCGGGCCGGAGCGGCTGATGCTGGCGGTGGAGCAGGCCGCGGCGCATTGGCCGCAGGACAGGGTTCATTTCGAATGGTTCGCGGCGCGGTCGCGACCGGAGGATGAGGGCTCGGAGTCCTTCGACCTGGTCTGCGCCCAGCGCGGCCTGACACTTTCCGTCGCCGCCGGCACCAGCGTGTTGCACGCACTGCGCGGCGCGGGGATCGACCTGCCATCCTCCTGCGAGCAGGGCGTCTGCGGCACCTGCGAATGCCGCGTGCTGGAAGGCGAAATCGACCACCGCGACAGCATCCTCTCCGCCGCCGAGCGTGCGGAGGGCGCGGTGATGATGGCCTGCGTGTCGCGCGCGCGCGGCAAGCGTCTCGTCCTCGATCTCTGAGCAAGGCAGGAGGCAGCCATGGCAACCTACCGCTTCCCCCATCTCGACCCGCATCAGAGCCGGGAGAGGGAGCCGAGCGACTGGGAGATGGCGCTGGCCGGCGCCATCGAGGCCGCCTTCGGCCAGGGCCACCACGAGTTGCCCGCGCTGGTCGCCGCCCTCAACGCCTCCCGCATCCGGCCGCAGGAGGGCGGCGCCTGGACGGAGGAAGGCTTCACTGCGCTGATGCGCCAGCTGGGGAATTGAGGCCATGAGCAGCACGACCCTCGCGCGCCCGGTCGCGACCGTGGCAGCGCCGACCGACAAGGAGGTGCAGGCGGCGCTCGCCACCGGCTTGCGCAACCGCTGGTATCCGGTCCTGCCCAGCCGCTTCGTGGAGACCGGCGGCAAGCCTGTCGGCCTGACGCGCCTCGGCGAGAAATTGGTGCTCTGGCGCGATGCGCGCGGCGCCGTCCATGTGCAGACCGATCGCTGCCCGCATCGCGGCGTGCCGCTTTCCCGCGGTCAGAATGAGGGCGACCGGCTGCGCTGCAACTACCATGGCGTGGAGGTCTCGCCCGACGGCACCGTGCTCGCCGTGCCGGGTCAGCCGGGCTGCCCGCTGGAAGGCAAGAAGGCCGTGCGGACCTGGCCCGCGGTGGAATGCGCCGACGCCATCTTCGTCTGGTTCGGCGATGCGCTGCACCAGGAAGCCCCGCCCTTCGTGCCGCCGGAACAGCTGGCGGGCGGGGCGTTCAGCAGCTTCTGCTGCTACGCCGACTGGAACGCGTCCTGGCGCTACATCTACGACAACCTCATGGACCCGATGCACGGGACCTTCCTGCACGCCAATTCCCACACGATGTATCAAGGCGACACCAGCGCCACCTTCGTCACGCGCGCCACGGAGAAGGGCTTCTTCTTCGAGAAGTCGACTCAGCGCGACGTGAATTTCGACTGGAGCGAGTTCCTCGATGACGGCGCGCTCTACGTCCGGTTGGAAATCCCTTATCCCAAGACCGGCGGGCCGGGCGGGAACTTCGGCATCGTCTCTGTCATCACCCCGATCGACGAGACGCATTCCGCCTGCTTCTTCTGGCGCTTCCGCAAGGTCGAGGGCTGGGTGCGGGACGTCTGGCGCTTCCTCTACCGCACCAAGCTGGAGCCGCGGCACTGGCAGGTGCTGGAGCAGGACCGGGAGATGATGGATGGCGTCGGTCTCGGGCTCGAACGGCATGAGATGCTGTACCAGCATGATGCCGGGCTGATCCGCCTGCGCCGCTACCTCGCACGCGAGGCGCGTGCGCAACTCGTCGAACTGCGCGCGTCGGGGCGGACGTGACGGTGCCGCCGATCGGCGTCCTCGGCGCGGGCATCGGTGGTCTCGCCGCCGCCATCGCCCTGCGGCAGGCGGGGCGGGATGTCGTTGTCTTCGAACAGGCGGCGCGCTTTGCCCGCGTCGGCGCCGACATCAACCTGACGCCCAATGCCGTGCGCGCGCTGGATGGCATCGGCCTCGGCCCCGCGCTGCGGGAGACGGCGGCACGGCCGCGCTTCCGCATCAGCCGGCTGTGGGATACGGGGGAGGAGACGTCGCGCCTCGGCATGGCGGAGGAGGCGGAGGACCGCTACGGCGCACCGCAGCTGACGCTGCACCGCGCCGACTTGATGAGCGCGCTGGAGGCCGCGCTGCCGGCGGAGGTTCTTCGCCTCGGCCGCAAGGCGGTCTCCGTGACTGAAGCCGAGAATGGCGTCACCATCGGCTTCGCCGATGGCCGCAGCGAAGTCGTCTCCGCGCTGGTCGGCGCGGATGGCATCCACTCGGTCGCCCGCGCGGCGCTGTTCGGGCAGGAGAGTCCGCGCTTCACCGGCGTCGTCGCCTTCCGCGCGGTGGTGCCGGCGGCGCGGCTGGCGGGCGTGCCCAACCTCGACAGCTTCACCAAATGGTGGGGCCCGACGCCCGAAAGCCAGATCGTCACCTTCCCGCTCAACCGCGGCCAGGACATCTTCATCTTCGCCACCACGGCGCAGGAAAGCTGGCGGCATGAGAGCTGGACGCAACCCGGCAGCGTCGAGGAGTTGCGAGGCTTCTACGCGGATTTCCATCCGGAGGCGCGGGCGCTGCTCGATGCCTGTGACGAGGTGCTGAAGACCGCGCTCTGGGAACGCGACCCGCTGCCCGAATGGTCGCGCGGGCGCGTCACGCTGCTGGGCGATGCGGCGCATCCGATGATGCCCTTCATGGCGCAGGGTGCCGGCATGGCGATCGAGGATGCGATCGTGCTGGCGCGCGCCGTGGCGGATACCAGCGACATCGAAACGGCCTTCCGGCGCTACGAGGAGGCGCGGCGTGGCCGCACGGCGCGCATCCAGCTGGGCTCCCGCGCCAATACCTGGCTGCGGGAGGCCGGCAATGCGGATTGGGTCTATGGCTACGATTCCTGGCAGGTGCCGCTTCCGGCGGACGACCGTCAGGCGGCATGAGGAGAGGGCGATGAGCATGACGATCGGGCGGCGCGGGCTGCTGGTCGCGGGGACGGCACTGGCGGTGCTGCCCGCCCGCGCGCAGGGCACGCTGCCGGATGCCTTCCCGCGGCGGCCGATCACGCTGGTGGCGCCCTTCACGCCGGGCGGGCCGGTGGATGTGCTGGCGCGCCTGATCGCGCAGGGCATCCAGCTGCGGGGCGGCGCCTCGGCGGCGGTGGACAACCGCAGCGGCGGGGCGGGCACCATCGGCATTGATATCGTGCGCCGCGCGGCGCCGGACGGCACGACGCTGCTGGTGATCCCGGCCGGCAACCTCACCATCAACCCGACGCTGATCCCGAACATCAGCTACGACGTGGAACGCGACTTCGCGCCTGTGTCGATGCTGGCCACCGCGCCCAACCTCATCGTCGCGCGGGCGGGCTTCCCCGCGAAGACCGTGGCGGAGCTTCTCGCCCTGGCGCGGGCTCAGCCGGGGCAGATCACCTATGGCTCGCCGGGTGTCGGCAGCCAGCTGCACCTGGCGATGGAGCTGTTGCGCAGCAAGGCGGGCGTCGACCTGCAGCACGTCCCCTATCGCGGCACGACCCAGGCGCTGACGGACCTTCTCGGCGGCCGCATCCAGCTGCTGGCGAGCAACCTGCCCGTGGCGCTGCCCGGCGTGAGGGAAGGGCGGCTGCAGGCCATCGCGATGACGACCGCGCAGCGCGCGGCGGAACTGCCGGATGTGCCGACGCTGGCGGAAAGCGGCTTCCCCGACATCGACGTCACCTCCTGGTACGGCGTGCTCGCGCCGCGCGCGACGCCGCCCGCCGTCGTGGCGGCGCTGGCGGAGGCGATGGAGGCGATCCTCCGCGCACCAGAGGCGGAACGCAGCATCACGGCGCAGGGCATGGTCGTGATGGCGGAGCCGCCGGCCGTGCTCGGCGCGCGCATCCGGCGCGAAAGCGCGGTCTGGGCGGAGGTGATCCGCACCCGCCGTATCACCCCGGATTGAGGAGGCAGCGAGCATGAATTTCTCGGGCGCGGATGCGGTGGTCTTTGGCGTCGCCGACATGGCGGCGGCGCAGCGCTTCCTGGAGGATTGGGGCCTCAGCCCCGTGACGATCGAGGTCGACCGCCTGGTCTTCGAGACGCAGGATGGCGGGCAGGTGATCGTCCGCCCGCAGCATGCGCCGGAACTGCCCCCGGCGATCGAGCCGGGCAATACGCTGCGGGAAGTGGTGTGGGGCGCGCCGGACCAGGCGGCGCTGGAGGCAGGGCTCGCGCGGCTGCGCGCGCATGGCGTGGCGGTGGAGGAGCGCGATGGGTTGCCGCGCGCGCGCGATCCCAATGGCCTCGGCCTTGCCTTCCGCGTCAGCCGGCGCAGGCCCGTGTCCGTCACGCCGACGCCCGCCAATGCGCCAGGCAATCCGGGGCGGATCGACCGGCGCTCGCCAGTTCATGCGAAGGCGTCGCCCATCAAGCTCGGCCACATCGTCCTGTTCGGCGCTGATTTCGCGGCGATGAGCGCCTTCTGGCGCGATGCGATGGGCTTCGTGGTCAGCGACCAGTACCCCGGCCATGGCCTCTTCCTGCGCTGCCAGATGCGGGGCGAGCACCACAACGTCTTCATCCTCAACCGGCCGGGCAAGCCGGGCGTGAACCACGTGGCCTTCACGCTGACCGACGTGCATGAGGTGATCGGCGGCGGCATCGCCATGGCGCAGAAGGGCTGGAAGACGGAGATCGGGCCGGGGCGCCATCCCATCTCTTCCGCCTATTTCTGGTACTTCCACAACCCGCTCGGCCCGCCGCTCGAATACTACGCCGACGACGATTACTGCACGGAGGCGTGGCAGCCCGGCGAATTCACCCGCAAGCCGGAACTCTTCGCGGAGTGGGCGATCGCCGGCGGCATCGATGGCACGACGCGCCGCCAGGTCGTCGCCACCGACAACAGCGGGCGCGGCCACGTGTGAACTGCATGACCCTCAAGCGCCGGGCGGCCGCTCCGCGGCCTTGGCTCGCCGCATTGGCGGCGGGCCGCAGTCGCGGCCTCGGCCGCCCAGGGGCGGCCGCCATCCGGACGTCTGGTTCCGGCTGATGACGCCTGAGTTGCGGCGCATCGTGGCGGCGGAGGCGCATCGCCGCGCCACCGGCCGCTGCCCCGTGCTGCTGCACGCGCTCGGCACCGGGGAGAGCTTCGCCATCCGGCCGGAGGCCGAAGGCTTCACCGATATGGAAAGCGGGTTGGTCGTGCGCAGCGCGCCGGATGGCACGCTGCTGGTGGGCGCCGTGCATCGACTGGCGCTGGCGGCGGAGGATGCCGTGCTGTTCCGGGGCCAGGACCTGGTGACGGCGGAACGCTTCACTGGCCGGGCGGGCGGCGGTGCCTCCGTCACGCTCTACGCGGACGGAGGCGATTTCTTCCAATACGCGGTGGTCGATCAGGCGCGCGCGTAGCGCACCGTCTCAGCCCCGCTGTCGCCGATCACGGCCCAGACGGTGCAGGGGCCGGCGCCGTCATTGCGGAACCAATGGCGGCGGCCGGCCGGCGTCAGCAGCAGGTCGCGCGGGCCAAGCACGGCCTGCACCTGCTGCCCATCCTCTTCCCACCCCACGGTCAGGCTGCCCTCCAGCACCATGAAGGCGTCCTCGACATCGCGGGCGAAGGGCTGCACGCCCGCGCCGGCCGGCACCTCCCACATCTCCTTACGGCAGGTCTCGCTGGCGACGCCGCCGGGGCCGACATAGACGCGGCGCGTGAAGCCCGCCTCCTCCCGGATCGGCGTCGCCTCGGTATGGCGGATCACCTTCTGCGCCATGATCTGCTGCAGCGGGTGCGTGCCCTCGGGATCAAGTGGCAGCGTCTTGCCCGGCGCGGCGCCGAAGGCGCGCGCCAGTGCCGGATCGGTGCCGGTCTTCGGGTGGTAGAGGTAGCGGGGCGGCAGCGGCTTGCCGACATCGACGCTGATCGACATCAGCACCGGCACCACGCCGTCGTTGCGGAAGCCATGGCCGATGTCGCGCGCGTTCAGGATCATGTCCTTCGGGCCGAGCCGAACTTCGACCACCTCGCCCTCCTGTTCCCAGCCCACGGTCAGCACGCCCTCGATGACGAGGAAGCTCTCCTCGATCTCATGCGCGTGGCAGGCGGCGTAATTGCCGACGGGCTTGTGGATCAGGCTGACGGTGAAATGCTCCGGCGCCAGCGTCCCGGCCTCCCCCACCTTGGGCGACCCGCCGGCACCGACATAGCGCATCTGGGCGCGGGCGAGGTCGGGATAGCCGCGGTTGGAGGGAAAGGCATCCCAGTCGAAGACCTTGTCGGTGTGGCGCACGATGTTGCGGCGAAGCGCGGTGGCGAGTGGCGTGGCGGGCTTGGGCGCGATGACGTTCACGGCGTTTCTCCTCATGGGAAGGTGTCACAGCGATAGCGGCGGCCGCGCGGGCAGCGTATCCTGCGTTTCATGGGTAAAACGCCGGCCGTTCCTCCCGCCGATCGCTACCTGGTGCCCGGGCTGCTGCGTGGGCTGGAACTGCTGCAACTCTTCACTGCGGAAGAACCGCGGCACAGCCAGGCCGCGCTGGCCGCGCGGCTCGGCGTCACGCGCTCCGCCATCTTCCGCATCGTCTATACGCTGACGCAGCAGGGCTTCCTGCTGCACGATCCGGCGACGCGGCTCTATAGCCTCGGCCCCGCGGTGCTGCGGCTGGGCGATGGTTTCCTGGCGGCGCGGGCGGTGCTGGAGGTCGCGCTGCCGGTGCTGGAGCGGCTGCGGGACGAGACCGGCTGGTCCGCCCATCTGGCGGTGCGGGAGGCGAGGGACGTCCTCTACCTGCTGCGCCTGCCGACGCGGCGCGGCCAGGCCAGCATCGTCCATGTCGGCAGCCGCCTTCCGGCGGAGGCAACGGCGATGGGCCGCGTGCTGCTGGCGGACCTGCCGGAGGCGGCCTTGATGGACCTTTACCGGGACGCGCCGTCCCGTCGCGCCGGCGGTTCGCTGGCGGCGCTCGCCCGGCGGGCGAGGGCGGACCGTGCAAGTGGGCTGGTGGAGCATCTCGGCAGCTTCGAGGCCGGCGTGGCAAGCCTCGCGGCGCCGCTGCGCGATGGTTCGGAACGCGTCATCGCCGCCATCAACGTGACGGCCTCGCTGGCGGAGGCCGGGGCGCCGGCCCGCCGGGACGCGGTGAGGCAGGCGCTGGTGGAGGCCGCGGCGGAGATCTCCCGCAGCCTGGGCGCGCCCGCCCCCGTCAGATCCCCGCCCGCGGCACCGACGGCGGCGCGCCGGGGGCGAAGCGCTTCAGGGTGAAGGGGGAGGGGTCCACGATGCAGGGCGCGCCCATGGCGAGATCGGCCGCCAGGCGGCCCGCGCCAGGCCCGATGCCGAAGCCATGGCCGCTGAACCCGGCCGCGACGACCAGGCCCGGCATGGCATCGACCGGGCTGATCACCGGCACCGCATCCGGCGTGGAATCGATCCACCCGGCCCAGATCCGCGCGGCCTGGATGCCCGCGAGCTCCGGATAGGCCGCCACGATCTCCCGCAGCGAGGGCTCGATGATCGACATCTTCGGTGCGGGATCGAGCACGCGCATCCGCTCGAACACCGTGGGTGCCTCGAAGGACCAGCGGCCATGCCAGGCATCCGGCCCTTCGAAGAAGGACCGGCCGAAGCGGAGTTCCACCAGCTTCCAGTTGGCGCGCAGCGCCGGCAGGAAGTGGCGGGCGTAGCGGATGCCGGCAGGCGTCAACTCCAGCCTTCCGCGCGCCTTGGCGGCGACGAGGTAGCCGCCATCGGGCAGCGGCGTCAGGATGAAGTCGGGCGTGAGCAGCGGGCCGGGGCTGACCTGCTTCGCCGGCGTGGTCGCGAAGACCGTGGAATGGACGCTTGACTGCGGCATGTCGATGCCGTGCCGGCGGAGGAACATGGAGGCCCAGGCCCCGCCCGCCAGCACCACGCATTGGCAGCGGATGCGCCCCTTTTCCGTGAAGACGCCGCTGATGCGCCCGCCGGTCGTGTCCAGCCCGCGCACCGCGCAGTTCTGGTGCAGCGAGACGCCGATTGCCCGTGCCGCGCGGGCGAGCGTCGGCGTGGCCCTCGCGGGATCGGCCCGGCCATCATTCGGGGAGACGACGCCGCCGATCCAGTCCTGCTCGTTCCCCGGCGTCAGGCGCTTCGCCTCCGCCGCGTCAATCATGCGCGCCACTGGCTGGTAGGGGCGCGCCATGTCGAGCCAGGCCTGCCAGCCCGCAAGCTGTTTCGGGTCCTTCGTGACGTAAGTCAGGCCTGCGCGCCGAAAGCGCATATCGGCGCCGATCGCCGCCGGCAGGCTGTCCCACAGCGCCATGCTGTGTTGCATGAGCGGGATCTCCCGCTCATCGCGGTTGAGCACGCGGCACCAGCCCCAGTTGCGGCTGGACTGTTCCCCGGCGACGACGCCTTTTTCGAGCAGCGCGACCGAATGCCCGGCCTTGGCGGCCGCATAGGCCGCGGCGACGCCGATCATGCCCGCGCCGATGACGACGAGGTCCACCGCCTCCGGCAGCGTGGGGTCGCTCTCGACGGTCTCGAGCAGTCGCGTGCCGACCATCAGAGGGAGACCTTCGTCTCGCCGCCGCACCAGGGGCCGTCGGACCGACGATCCGCCGCGTGCTTGCCTTGTCTCTCCGCCAGCCGAGCGTTCACGACAACCGCCTCTGCGTCCATGGGGCTTGCATCGGGATCGTCTTTCTCCCTCGGGCCCTCGCTGTCCAGAGGGTCGTGACTCAATTCTGCCTCCCGCACGCAGCAGCGAGCACATCTGCTGCGCCGCGATTGACGGGATGCACGTGCGGACAGAAGGTGATCGCGGTGGCGGAGCCAGGCGCCACCCTGGCTTGAAAAGGCGCGAGACCAAATCCGGCGCGCTGGATCGGATGGCAAGGTGCCGGCGAGCAGGATGCAGCGATGCTTGTATCTCCTTTCAGCGCGACCCGTCATGCCACAGGCACTGATGGGCTCACTCTGGCCTATGGCATTGCCTCGGCGCGCAGCCCCGGCGTCCCGCGCATCGCGTTGCTGCATTCTCTGGCGCTGGACCGGCGCTTCTGGGACGGCGTCGCGCTGGCCGTCGATGGCGAGGCCGAGATGCTGGCCTTGGATTGCCGCGGCCATGGTGCCTCCGGCCGGGATGCCGGGCCCATCCCGGTGGAGCGCATGGCCGATGATCTTGCGGCGGTTCTGGATCACGCCGGCTGGGACCGCGCGCTGATCGTCGGCTGTTCCATGGGCGGGACCATCGCCCTGGCCTTCGCGGCACGGCACGCTGGGCGCTGCACCGGATTGGTGGCGATCGACACCACCGCCTGGTACGGGCCGGAGGCGCCGCAAGCCTGGGAGGATCGGGCCGCCCGGGCGGAGGCCGGCGGCATGGCGGCGCTGCTGCCCTTCCAGCACGCCCGCTGGCTGAGCCCGGCTTTTCGCGAAGCCCATCCGGAGGTCGAGGCCGCCGCCGATGCTGTGTTCCTGGCGAATGACGTGCCGTCCTACGGCGCCGCCTGCCGCATGCTGGGCACGACGGACCTGCGGGACGCCATCACCAGTATCCGCGTGCCGACGCTGGTGATGGTCGGCGCGGAGGATGGCGCGACGCCGCCCTCGATGGCGGAGGAGATCGTCCGCCGCATCCCCGGCGCCAGGCTTCAGCCGCTGCCGGGCGCGCGGCACCTGACGCCGTTGGAACGCCCGGCGGAGATCGCGGAGGCTCTGCTGCGCATGGCGTAGCAGGCGTCACATGTTGGTCGTGGTGATCCCGCCATCCACGGCCAGCACCTGCCCGGTGACGAAGCTCGCCTGGTCGGTTGCCAGGAAGCAGATCGCCTTGGCGATGTCCTCCACCGTGCCGAGCCGGCCGAGCGGCGTGCGGGCGATTCGCTTCGCATCCTTCTCCGCCGTGCGGTGCTTCGCCGTGCCTTCCGTCGGCACGGCGGAGGGCGCGATGGCATTCACGCGGATGCCGCGCGCGCCCAGGTCCGCCGCCGCGGCGCGCGTGATGCCCATGACGCCCGCCTTGATGCCGCTATAGACGATGGAGGAGGGCGTTGCGCGCAGCCCGGCGGTGGAGGCGACGTTGACGATGCTGCCGCCCCGCGCGGGGTCCATCACCTCCGCCGCCGCCTGGATGCCCCAGATCACCGCCTTGAAGCCGATGTCGAGCATGCGCTCTACCGTCTCCGGCGCGATGTCCGGCACGGCCTGGTAGCGCACCCAGGCGGCATTGTTCACGACGATGTCGAGGCGCCCGGCCTGCTCCGCGAGCCCCAGCACCGCCTGGCGCATGCCGTCGCGGGAGGCGACGTTGCAGGCGATGCCGATGGCACGGCCACCCGCCTGCTCGATCTCCGCCACCGCGGCATCGACGAAGTCCTGCTTCAGGTCGTTCACGCCGACGATGGCACCCATCGCGGCAAGCCGCCGTGCCGTGGCTCGGCCGATGCCGTTCCCCGCGCCCGTTACCAGCGCCACGCGCCCTGCCAGCAGCCCGGCCATCGCCTGATCGTCCGTCATCGTCCCGTCCTCAATTCGCATCGATCAGCGTGGCCGCGAGCGCTTCGCGGAGCCGCGGCGCCTCGCCCTGCGCTTCCAGCGCGCGGATGCGGCGGAGGTGGCGATGCACCGGCACCTCCCAGGTGAAGCCCATGCCGCCATGGGCCTGGATGGCGCCCTCCGCGATCAGCGGCGCATGGGTGGCGGCGGCGAGGAAGGCGGCGCGACGCGCCACCGCATCACCGGGCCGCGCGGTGGCGCGCGTCAGCGCGCCGCGCATGCCCTCCAGTGCCAGCTTCTGGCGTGCCAGCAGATGGCGCATGGCCTGGTTCGCCACCAGGGGCTTGCCGAACTGCCGCCGGTTCGTGACGTGCTCCACCGCCAGCGCCAGGCAGGTCTCGGAAGCGCCCACCATGGCGGCGGCGCGCAGCGGCAGTGCCTCCTCCGCCAGTGCCTCCCAGGCGGCAGCATCGAGCCGGCAGGCCGGGTTGGCGCCGGAAAGCGCCACGCGATGCTCCGCGGCGGTCTCGTCCAGGCTGATCATCGCGGTGGCGGTGACGTCGCCGCCAGCGACCAGCGCCGCGCCATCGGGCGTGCGTACCAGTACCCAATCCGTGCCTTCGGCCATCGGCGCACGGCCGACCGTGCCGGTCAGGTCCGCCCGGGCGGTGCCGGCCCAGGCGATGGTGCCGCGCGCGCTGCCGCCGGCGATCGCTTCCGCCACCGCGGGCGCCACGGGGGCGAGGTGACGGGCGAGCAGCATCGTCTCCAGCAGCGGGAAGGCGAGGTCACCCGCGCCGGCAGCCTGCAGAACCGGCAGCGCGAAGCGCAAATCGAGCCCGAGCCCGCCGACGTCTTCCGGCGCCAGCATGCCGAGCAGCCCATCCTCCGCCAGCCGGGCCGCGATGCCAGCAGCGTGGAGCCCCGCGCAGGCGGCAACCGCGCGCGCCGCGCTGTCCGCGAATTCTGCGGGATCGAGCCCGCCCTGGGTGATGTCCATGCTCATTTCCCCCGCGGCAGGTTCAGCACGCGATCGGCGATGATGCCGAGCTGGATCTCGGTGGTGCCGGCGTAGATCGTCTCCGCCCGCGCCTGGAGGTAGATGTCCTTGAAGCGCTTCTGCGCGGCGATGACGGCGGGCGGCGCCTCCGGGCTTGCCTGAGACAGCATCTCCATCGCCAGCGAGGCGAAGCGCTGATGCGCCTCGCTCCAATGCAGCTTCATGAGGCTGCCGCGGGCACCGATCGGCTCACCCGCCACCAGCGCCTCCACCACCGGCTCGACGTTGCCCTTCACGATCTCGATGTCGATCAGCGTATCCGACAGCCGGCGGCGATAGGCGCCGTCGCGCAGCAGCGGCATCAGCGCAGCATCCTGCCGGCAGGCGGCGATCAGGTGGCGCAACTCATTCTCGAAGCGCCAGGCGCGGTACATGCGGTTGGTGGCGCGCTCAATGCCGAGCACGCGGATGGCGGCGGCCCAGCCCTCATCCGGCGCGCCCAGCGCATCCTCCTGCCCCACCGGCACGTCATCCAGGAAGACCTCGGCAAAGCCGCCCGCCTTGTCGTTGATCTGGCGGATCGGCCGCACGCGGATGCCGGGCGCGTCCATCGGCACGGCGAAGAGGGCGAGGCCCTTGTGCCGGTCCTCGAGCGGTCCGGTGCGGGCCAGAAGCAGGCAGCGCGCGGCCTTGGCGGCGCCGCTGGTCCAGACCTTCTGGCCGGTGATGCGCCAGCCCCCGCCATCGCGCACCGCGCGGGTCCGCAGCCCGGCCAGGTCCGACCCCGCCTCGGGCTCGGAGAAGCCCTGGCACCACATCTCCCGCATCTCCAGGATGGCGGGCAGGTAGCGGCGCTTCTGCTCCTCCGTCCCGATGGCCAGGATGATGGGGCCGGCCAGTTCCTTGCCGATGGAACTGACGCTTTCCGGCAAGGCGAGGGCGCCAATCTCCTGGTTCGCGATCAGGTGTTCGCGTAGCGTGCGGCCATGCCCGCCATAGGCCTTGGGCCAGGTGATCCCGGCGAGCCCCGCGCGATGCATCGCCGCTTCCCAGGCGCGGCACTGGTCGAGCGTCGGCGTCGTGTAGCCGGGCTGGTCGGCAAGCATGCCCGGGGGGACATTGGCAGCGAGCCAGTCGCGGACATGGGTGCGGAAACTCTCGCCCGTCAGTTCGGGCAGCATGCCGTCCATCATGCGGGGTGCTCCATCCGCGCGGGCAGGATGAGCGCGTCCAGCGCCACCGCGCCCTGGCCTTCCGGCCGCAGCAGCAAGGGGTTGATGTCGATCTCCGCGATGTCGGCCGCGTGCTGCGCGGCGAAGCGCGACAGCGCGGCGATGGCGGAAGCGGCGGCGCGCAGATCCGCCTTCGGCCGGCCGCGTACGCCATCGAGCACGGGGAAGGCCTTCAGGCTGCGCAGCATCGCCATCGCCTCCGCTTCCTCGACCGGGGCAGGGCGCAGTGCCACATCCTGCAGGACCTCCGCGAAGATGCCGCCGAGGCCGACCAGCACGACGGGCCCGAAGACCGGATCGCGCTTGGTGCCGAGGATCATCTCGACCCCGCCGGTCACCATGGGGGAGACGAGCATGCCCTCGATCCGCGCCGCGGGCGCCGCCGCGCGCACGCGGGCGAACATGGCGTCATGCGCCTCGGCCACGGCCGCTGCGTCGCGCAGGTCCAGCACGACGCCGCCGACTTCCGTCTTGTGGGGCAGGTCAGGCGAGACGATCTTGAGGACGACGGGGAAGCCCATGGACGTCGCCGCCGCGACGGCACCGGCGGCATCGGCCACGACCCGTTCCGGCAGCACCGGCAGGCCGGCTGCGGCCAGCGCCTGCTTGGCGCCGGCTTCGGTGGCAAGCGCCGGGAGATCGATCGTCGGGCCAGGCGCGGGCGGTGCCGGCGGCGCGGGGACGCGCCGCGCGTCCGACAGCGCGCAGAGCCCTGCCAGCGCGCGGGTGGAGGCATCGACGCCATCGACCACGGGGAAGCCCATAGCGGTCAGTTCCGCGATGGCGTCGGCAGGGCCGTGCACGGCGAGCATGACGATGCGGTCGGGATGCTTCTCCCGCACCGCGCGCAGGGTCGGCATGTAGATGGCGCGCAGCCGGGGCAGGTAGAGCGACGCGGACAGCAGCAGCAGCAGCGCGTCGCAGCCATCATCCTCCAGCAGCGCGGCCAAAATCTCCGCCAGGATCTCCGGGCGGCTCGACATCTGCGCCGTCGCATCCACGGGATTGCGGGGCGAAGCGTAGGGCACGACGGAGAGGATGCGACTCTGGGTCGCCTCGCTGGGAGAGGGCAGGGCGAGCCCGGCCGCGCTGGCGGCATCCGCCAGCATCACGCCGAAGCCGCCGGAGGCGGTCAGCAGCATGGTGCGGCGGCCGGCCGGCAGCCTGTCGCCCAGCACGGCGGCGGCATGGCCCAGGTCGAGCAGCGCTTCGACGCTGTGCACGCGCACCGCGCCGGCGCGCTTCAGCACCGCATCCGCCACGGCATCCGACCCCGCCAGCGCCCCGGTATGGGATGCCGCGGCGGCCTGGCCGGCTTCGGAGGCGCCGATCTTCAGCACCACCACAGGCTTGCGGGCCTGGCGCGCCTCCTCCAGCGCCGCGATCAGGCGCGGCGCGTCGCGGCAGGTCTCCAGCACGCAGAGGATGACGCGCGTCGCCGGATCGCGCGCGAGATAGGCGATGCCATCGGCGATATTGACGTCGCATTCATTGCCCGTGGTCAGGAAGCGGCTGACGCCGATGCCACGTTCCCGCGCCAGCAGCATGGTGTAGCTGCCGATATTGCCACTCTGCGAGGCGATCCCGATCGGCCCCGCCTGCGGCATGCCGGCTTCCAGCACGACGGAGAAGGTGGCGATGCTACGTTCCGCCATGCTGGCGGCTCCGAGGCAATTGGGACCGAGCACGCGGATGCCGGTGCGGTGCGCGATCTCCCGCAGCCTGGCCTGCAGCGCTTCGCCTTTCTCGCCCAGTTCGGCGAAGCCGGAGGAGAAGATGACGGCGGCCGCGACACCCTTGGCCGCGCAGCCTTCTAGTGCATCGGGAGCGCCTTCCGCGGCGACGGCGATGATGGCGAGGTCGGGCACCTCGGGCACCGCCTGGATGGTGGGATAGGCGGGCAGGCCCTGCACCTCCGCCGCGCGGGGGTTCACGGGGTAGATGGCGCCGGGGAAGCCGAAGCGGCGCAGCAGCTCCACCGGCCTTCCGCCGATCTTGGTGGCATCCTGCGAAGCGCCGATGATGGCGATGGAGCGCGGAGCGAGGATGGCGCCGAGGCCGGCGCCGAGCAGCGGCATGGCTCAGCGCCCCTTGAAGTTCGGCTTGCGCTTCTCGACGAAGGCCATCCGCGCCTCCTTCGCATCCTCGGTGCGGGACAGCGCCACGGTGAAGTTCTGCTCGAAGCGATAGGCGTCGCGCTGCGGCATGAGGTCCACCATGTTGGCGGAAGTCTTGGCGTAGTTGACCGCCAGCGGGCTCTTGCCCGCGATGCGCGTCGCCATGCGCATGGCTTCCGGCAGCAACTCCGGCAGCGGCAGCGCGGCCTCCACGATGCCACGGCGGTAGAGCTCGGCCCCGGTCAGCCGGTCGCCCGTCAGCATCAGGCGCCGCATGGTGGACCGGCCGAAGATGGTGCGCAGCATGGCGCCGCCGCCGGCCAGGCCGACATCGATCTCCGGCATGCCGAAGACCGCGTCCTCCGCCACGAAGTAGATATCGCAGGCCGCCATCAACCCGAGCCCGGCGCCGAGGGCCGCGCCGTTGACCGCAGCGATGACGGGCTTGGCGCATTCGCGGATGGCGTTGCCCGTCTCCCGCGTCACGCGGTTATGTGCGTGGTAGGCGCCCGTCCGGGTGGGATCAGGGCGGTCCTTAAGGTCCGCGCCGGCGCAGAAGGCGCGGCCGGCGCCGGTGAGAACGGCCACGCGGATGTCGTCGCGTTCCGAGATGGCGTCGAAGGTCTCGATGATCGCGTCGCGCAGCGCGCGGTTCAGCGCGTTCACCGGCGGGCGGTTGAGCGTGACGAGGGCGACATGGTCCGTGACCTCCAGAGTCACGATATCCTCAGCCATGCTCGTTCCTTCCCCCTCTTTGCGGCTGTCCTGGCGGCGGCTTGTCCGGTCGACCGGACTGTCCGATCGGTCAGTCCCCGATCTTCTAGGCCATCGCCATGCGCCGGCGCAAGCCATGCGGACCGCAGAAGTCCTTCATTGACCGATTGGTCAGCCAGGTCCTATCCTTCGGTCTGTAGGAATTCGCGATGGGAAGCGGTCCCTCGCCCCCGTGTCGCCGCGAGGTTCAAGGGCGGCCCCAGGGTGGCACCACGTGCGCCGTTCCCTCGACGGCGCAGGGCGGTTCAGTGCGGGCGGCGCGATCGGAACGGTAAGCATCAAGCCCGGAACAACGGGCGGCGCAGGTGGAGGACGACAGGATGAGCGATCTCACGAGGCGGCAGGCACTGGCCGCCAGCGCGCTGGGCCTTGCCCGGCCGGCACAGGCGCAGTCGAACTGGCCGGAACGACCCGTCCGCCTCGTCGTGGCCTTCTCGGCAGGCGGGGAGCCCGACATTCTGGCGCGCGCCATGCAGCCGGCCATGCAGGAGGCTCTGGGCCAGCCCGTGGTGATCGACAATCGCCCTGGCGCGTCCACCCTGATTGCGACGGAGCATGTCGCGCAGTCGCGGCCGGATGGCTATACGCTGCTGCTGACCTCCTCCACCACCTTCGCCGTCAATCCGCATCTCCTCGCGCGGCTGCCCTACCGGCTGGAGCAGTTCCGGCCGGTGACGCAGCTGATGCGCGCGCAACTCGTGCTCTACGCCAATCCGCGCCTGCCCGTGGGCAGCCTGGCGGAGTTGATCGAATATGCGCGCCGGCAGCCCCACGGCATCACCTACACCACCACACTTCGGGGCGGCGTCGCGCATCTGGCGGGCGAGCGCATGAAGCAGGTGACAGGCCTGTCGATGACGGATGTGCCCTTCCGCGCCAGCACGGCGGCGGCGCAGGCGTTGATTCGCGGCGATGTCGATGTCGGCTTCGATGGGCTTGCGACCTACGCCGGCATGGTGCGCGCCGGGGAGATCCGCGCGCTGGCCATCACCGGGGAGAGGCGGGCGGAGGCGATGCCGGATGTGCCGACCTTCGCCGAAGCCGGCTTCCCCGACCTGGCGCAGGGCTACTGGTACGGCCTGTTCGCACCGGCCGGCACGCCGGATGCGGTGATGGCGCGAATCCTGGCGGCGACGCGCGCGGGGCTGCGCGGGGATTCGCTGACGGCCCAGATGGTTGCCATGGGCGCGACGATGGAAGAGATCGAGCCCGTGGCCTTCGAGCGGCTGCTTGCCGCGGAGAGCGACCGCTGGGGCGGGCTGATCCGCAGTATCGGCCTCAGGCTGGAATAGCGCTCAGCCCTCCACCTTCAGGCCGTTGAGGATCATGTCGAAATAGGCATCCGCGATCTGCGGCGCAGACATTCCCTTCTCCGGCTTGTACCAGCGGTGCATCCAGTTGAGCGAAGACAAGATCAGCCGGCCGGCCAGCGGCACGTCCAGCGGCCGCAACTCGCCGGCCTCGATCGCCGCCTGAATCAGGCCGCGCAGCAGGTTCTCGTAGCGGTCGCGCCACATCATGCGCTCCTTCTGCCGGCGCTGCTCCGGGTCGTTCCAGAAAGCGGTGGTGGAGGCGACCCAGGCCCAGCGGTAGCGCTGGAAGTATTCGCCGGTCGCGACCATGAAGCCGCGGATGCGCTCGATCGGCCGGGCGCCCTCCGGCAGGCGGTCGAAGACAAATTGGTAGAGTTCCCGCGTGGAGCCCAGCGTGATGCGGGCGTAGATCTCATCCTTGTCCTTGAAGTGATGATAGAGCAGGGATTTGGAGATGCCGCAGGCCTCGGCGATGTCCCGCATCGAGGTGCCGTCATAGCCCGTGGTGGCAAAGAGCCGCGCGGATTCCGAGAGGATCTGCAGGATGCGCTCAGCCCCGTCCAGCGGCTCCGCTGCCTGGGCTTTCACTGCCGCGCGCGCCATGCGTCACCTCCTGCTCCACCGGCCGACCATCTGGCGCTATTGCGGCGCCCTGGCAAGGATCGACCGGACGGTCAGGTGTTCCGGCTTACTCCAGGACTAGGCCCACGCGTCGGATCACGCGGCCCCAGGCTTCGGCTTCCGTCGCGATCTGCGCGGTGAAGGAAGCAGGCGTGTTCGTCTCGATCGTCGCACCCTCATGCGCCAGGCCCTGCCAGAGCTCCGGATCCGCCATCGCGGCGACGGCGGCCGCATGGGTGCGCTCCAGCACCGGTGCCGGCAGCCCGGCCGGGGCGAACAGGCCATACCAGTGCTGCTGGCCGGTATCGGCCAGCCCTGCCTCCGCGAAGCTCGGCACGTCCGGCAGCGCGCCCACGCGGCCTTCGCCGGTCACGGCCAGGACCTTGACGCGACCATCCCGCGCGATGGAGAGCCAGGCAGGGATGCCGTCGATCGCGAGCGGGATGTCGCCCCGCATCACGCCCTGCTGCATCGCGGGCGTGCCGCGATAGGGCACGTCGAGCAGTTCGATCCCGGCCGCGATCTTCAGCGCCTCCCCGGTCAGGTGCGTGGAGTTGCCGCGCCCCGTGATGCCGTAGTGCAGGGGCTCCGGCGCTGCGCGGGCCAGGGCGACGGCGCCGGCCATGTCCGTAGTGGCGAAGGTCGGGCTGGCATAGAGGGCGAGGCGGGTTCGGGCCAGCATGGTGATGGGCTGGAACTGCGCAAGATCGTAGCTCAGCCGCCGATAGAGATGCGGATTGGCCGCGAAGGTGGTGGAGGCCGTCATCATCAGCGTGAGCCCATCGGCGGGCGAGGCGGCGACATGCTCCGCCCCCAGCATGGTACTGGCACCGCCGCGGTTATCCACGATGACGGCCTGGCCGAGCCGGGGCGCGATCCCCTGCGCGAGGCGGCGCGCAAACAGATCGGGCCCGCTGCCGGCGCTGTAGGGCACGACGATGCGTACCGGACGACCCTGCGCCCATGCCACACCAGTCAAGGGCAGGCCGGCCAGACCCGCCAGCGCCACGCGCCTTCCCATGCGATGCTGCATCACGCTTCCTCCTGCCTCGGACGACATTTGGCAGGAGCTGACCGATCGGTCAATCAGCCTCGGCGCGCCCCAGGCTGCGCGGCAGTGCGGCGACGAGGAAGTCGAGGAAGGCACGCGTCTTGGCCGGAAGCAGGCTGGTCTGGCGGAAGACTGCGAAGATGCCGAGTTCGAAGCCCGTATTCGTCACGCGTAGATGTGGCAGCAGGCGCGTCAGGCGGCCTGCCTCCAGCTCCTCCCGCACGGTATAGTCATCCAGCAGCGCGATGCCGTGGCCGGCCAGCGCCATCTGGCGCAGTACCTCGCCGTTGTTGGCGGAGAAGCGCGCCGCGATGCGCAGCTCCTCGAGCACGCCCTGGTCGAGGAAGCGCCAGACGACATCCTCCGGCCCCATCCAGTAGGCGAGGCAGTGATGCGCCAGCAGGTCGCGCGGAGAGCGAAGCGCGGGCATGCGGGTGAGGTAGTCCGGGCTGGCGACCAGAACGCGTTCGCTGCGCAGCAGGCGGCGCTGCATCAGGTGGCGTTCGGGGGGCGCACCGATGCGCAGGTCGACGTCGATGTCATCCTCGGCCAGCCGCGCGGCGTGCTCCGCCAGGCGCAGTTCCACCCGCAGCTCGGGATAGCGTTCCTGGAAGGCCGGGATCAGCGGCGCCACCACGCGCATGCCGAACATGAGGCGTGAATGGACGCGAAGCGTGCCGCGTGGCGTGGCCTGCAGCGCCGCGGCCGCGGCCTCGGCCTCCGCGATGTCCTGCAGGATCGGCTCCAGCCGCGCCAAGTATTCCCGGCCGGCCTCCGTCAGAGCGAGGGAACGGCTGGTGCGGTTCAGCAGCTGCGTGCCGAGCGATGCCTCCAGCGCCGCGACCTGCCGGGAAACGGCAGCCGGCGACAGCCCCGCGCGCCGACCGGCGGCAGAGAAGCTGCCTTCCCGGACGGCGCTGGCAAAAAGCTCCATCGCCTGCAGACGCCGCATCGCCCACCTTTACCGAAAACGCACAGATGCTGCTCTCACTTAACCCATTGTTGCGCGGATCGGCCAGGGCCTAGGCTCCTCCCATCAAGGGAGGGACAGGTCCATGGAATTCGGCATCTTCATCCTGATGCAGCAGCGCGGGTATCATCAGAGCTCCGCCGACGTGCTGCTCGCCGCGACCGAGCAGACCATCGCCGCGGACCAGGCCGGCATCGACGCCGCCTGGTATGCGGAGCACCACTTCTCCAACTACGGGCTCTGCGGTTCGCCCCTGATGATGGTGGCGCATATGGCGTCGCAGACGAAGCGCATCCGCCTGGGCAGCGCCATCTGCGTGTTGCCGATGTACCATCCGCTGCGGCTGCTCACGGAAGTGGGCTTCTGCGACACGGTGACGAATGGCCGGCTGAATTTCGGCGTGGGCTCCGGCTACCAGAAGTTCGAATTCGATCGCTTCGGCGTGGACATCGCCGACGCGCCCGCGATGTTCCACGAATTGCTGGACATCATGAAGCTGGGCCTGACGCAGAAGGGCTTCAGCTACGAGGGCAAGCATTTCCAGCTGCCGCTGACCTCCATCAGCATGCGCTGCGTCCAGCAGCCCATGCCGCCGATCTGGGTCGCGGCCTCCCACGCCGAGACGCAGGCCCGCACGATCCGGGAGGGCTACAACCTCTTCGTCACCGCGCTGCTGAACGGCACCGATCGGCTCCAGCAGATGCGGGACAACCTCTCTGCCATCGCGGTCAAGGAAGGCAAGCGGATAGAGGACACCACGCTCGGCCTGCTGCGCTGCGCCTATGTCAGCGACAGCAAGGCGGAGGTGATGAGCTACCTCGAGAATGCGCGCTACCAGCGCCGCATCTCGGAGGCACTGAAGTTCCGTCGCGCCCAGTCCGATGACGGCTTCCTGGTGAAGGAGGAAGAATCGCCCAACGACCTGACGCTGGACCAGATGCACGACAACCTGCCGGTCGGCAGCGTGGATCGCGTGGTGGAGCGGATGGTGCAGGAGATCCGCATCCTCAAACCGAAGCACGTCGCCATCCAGACGCAACTCGGCGATTTCGACCACAAGACCATGATGAAGCAGATCGAGCTGTGGGGCACGCGCATCATCCCCGCGATCCGCAAGGAACTCGGCGTGGACGCGCCGGTGGCGACTCTGGCCGCGGAGTGAGGCGGTTCCAATCCCCATCGGGAAGGACGGGGCGGTGGCGATGGACGATCCCGGCAAGTTGCAGCTCTTGACGAGCCGCTTCAACCGCTGTGCGACAGGTTTGGCGGCTGCGGAACCGGGGCTTGAACCATCCGAACGGCGCGGCGGTGAACCGGGATCGGTGCCGCCTGCCCTGCTGCTTTCGATGGCATGGTGGCGGACAGCACGCCGCTTGCCAGACCACTTCGCTGGCCAGCATGGAGATTGCGCAGAGCTGCGGCCCGATCGATGCGATGGCGCGGGTCTTCGCTCACGTGACGTCTACGAAGGCGGTACGCCCGGTTTGTGATCGGGCGGCCCGCCTCCGCCGCTGCTGTCGCTCCTGGTGCCATCCGCAGCAGCCGGGAATTACCAAGCATATCGCTCATTGCGTTGACAATCGGTAGTGCCGGCAGCCGTTGCAATGACGCGGGCTGAAGCCCCGTACGGTTCAGTTTCTACGGCATGCCAACGCCGTATCCGTCATCGGGGAACCGACATCGATGAGGCTGCGCAGGCTCATACCGTGAGCGCATCCGCCGCGCGGTCTTCCGAGGTCGCGCATGGGGTGTAACGGCCCGCTTCCGACGCAACGGTGGGCCGCTCCGCGCTGTGGCCTAGTCGTTCGCCGTCACCGCGCCGTCCGCTCTGTGACTGATCCGTTCGGACCCAGCATCGTCTCTTGAGATTCGGCGGATGTCGACTGCCGGACTATCAGCCTAGCCGGAATACGCAGATCCTGTGGACCGTCGCTGGGAGGTGAGGCCGGCATGGCGCGCTTCACGGCTTCCTCGACGATCAGGTCCACTGGCTGCTGAACGGTAGTAAGCAGGTAGCGTGGCCAGGACGCCATGGCGACATCATCGAAGCCTGCCACCTTGATGTCCGCCGGAATGCGCAGGCCAAGCCTGTCCCGCAGCGCATCCATGCCGCCTGTCGCCAGGATGTCATTGGCGAAAAACACGGCTTCGGGCTGCCTCCACAGGCACAGGCCCTCCGCCGCCCGCCAACCCGCGGTGTAGCTGTATTCGCCGGCGGTCACGGCTTCCGTCAGCGTCATGCCATGTTCGGCAATGCGAGTGATGAAGGCGTCGCGGCGTTCGCGCGCAATGACGGTGTGTTCCAGCCCGCCGACATAGGCCACGCGGCGCACGCCAATCGCGTGGAAATGGTCGGCGATGTCACGCGTGCCGGCTACGCTGTCGCAGCTGACGGATTGCAGGTCCGTCTCGCCCGCGACGCGGTTGACAAGCAGCATGCGGCGCCCTTCCGCCGCCCAGAGCAAGTCGCGCGCAGACAGCACGGTCGCAGAGATGACGATGAGGGAGGAGATGTTGTGCAGCCGCAGCGCGGCCAGTTGCTGCTTCACGTCGGCGCCGGGCGTGACGTTGAACAGCAGGGCCTGGAGCCCGGCTTCCTGCAGCCGCTGTGTCAGCCGGTCGAGCAGCGTCGAGTAGAACGGGTTGGCGAAATCGGAAATGACGATGCCGACCACGTCGCGGCGTTCACCCGTCAGGTTCCGCGCGATCGGGTGGGGGCTGTAGCCGAGCCGCTTGGCCGCGGAGAGGATGCGCGCACGCATCTCCGGCGCGATGGAGGCGGCGGGGTTGAAGGCGCGTGAGACGGCGGACTGGCTCACGCCGATCAACTGGGCGAGATCGCGGGAGGTCAGGGGGCGCTCATGCATGCCAACATGAACCATGATTGCATCATTGATGCAAGGCTGCGGCCGCCTGACACAGGACTTATCGGTCGTGAATTCTCGACAGTATGGCCGCATGACGGAACTTATTTGCCCGAAACGCCAGCTGATGGCTTGCGTCCCGGCCTGCGCGGCTCGTGGTGAGTGCGTGTAGAAGAGGTGTTGCAAGCGGTTTCATGCTCATCTAGCGTCATCGCAAGACATCGGCAGCCGGGGCAACCGGCCGGCACGGTGGAGGAAGTGGGAGCCAAGGAAATGCCGGACCATGCTCTGCATGGCCTCCGTGTGGTCGATGCCTCTGAATCGATTGCCGGCCAGTACTGCGCGCGGCTCTTCGCCGATTTCGGCGCCGAGGTCGTGCTGGCCGAGCCGGCGGACGGCTCCGTCATCCGCCAAAAGCCGCCTTTCTCAGTAACCGGTGGCGACTCCCTGACTTTCCTGCATCTCAATTCAGGTAAGCACTCCATTGTGCTGACGGCGCTGCCGGAGCGGGAGCGCGAGGCGCTGCTCGCCGCCGCCGATGTCGTGATCCTGCCGTCGTCGCGCCCTGGATCGCTGTCCGGCCTGTCGCCATCCTGCGTGACGGTCGATGTGACGCCCTTCGGTCGCGAAGGGCCGCGCGCGGGCTGGGCAGGGCCGGAGATCGTCATCCAGGCGCTGTCCGGCATGATGTTCAACAATGGCGAGGATGGTCGCGAGCCGCTCTATGGCTGCGGGGACCGTTCCTCCTACGCCGCCGGCCTCGCGGCCTATATCGGCGCGCTGGCGGCGCTGCAGGCGCGGGAGGAGCGCGGCGGCGGCCAGCATGTCGACATCACGGCTGCCGAGACCGCCGCGGCCACCTGCTTCCCGCACGCCTTCCAGCACATCTACAGCGGCACGCTCCGCACCCGTGCGGATCGGACCAATCCCTGCGGCCAGATCCTTTGCCGCGATGGCTGGGTCTGCATCTGGATCTACAACCACCGCTGGGTGCGCTTTTGCGAGACGGTCGGGCTGCAGCACCTCATCCCCGACGACCGCTTCGCCGATCCGGTGATCCGCCGCCAGAACTGGGTGGAGCTCTTCGCGATCATCCAGGCGCATCTCGGCGGGGAGGAGGCCGAGGCGCTGGTGGACCGGCTGCAGCGCGCCGACGTCATCGCCGCCAAATCCTATCGACTGACGGAACTGCCGGTGCAGAAGCACCTGGCAGAGCGCGGCTACTGGGAGAGCCTGCCGGACGGGCGGCGCATCCTCGGCCCGACCTTCAGGCTGTCGCGCACGCCGCGCCGCGTCCGCGGCGGCCCGCCTGCGCTGGGGCAGGGGAAGGTTGCGTGGGATCCGCGCCCCGTCCGCGAGGGATTGGTGCAGGCGCCGCGCGCTGCTGCCGGAACCGGCCCCTTGTCGGGCCTGCGCGTGATGGAGCTGACCACCGCCTGGGCGGGGCCGATGGCGGGCCGCGTCCTCGGCTTCCTCGGCGCCGAATGCATCCACATCGAATCGCCGAACCGCGTGAATTCCTGGCGCCTGAACAAGGAACGCCCGAACCCCGACAACTTCCCGGCGGGCGAGCCGGGGGAGCGGCCCTATGACCGCTCCTTCCTCTTCAACTCGCAGAACGTCAACAAGCTCTCCTGCATCCTCGATCTCAAGACGCAGGAAGGGCGCGCCATCGCGAAGCGCCTCGCCGCCGCCTGCGATGTCGTCATCTGCAACTTCCGCCCCGGAACGCTCGCCAAGCTCGGGCTGGATTATGAAAGCCTGCGCGCGCTGCGCCCCGACATGATCGTGGCGGAACTGCCGGCCTTCGGCCTGTCCGGCCCGCTGTCCAACCATGCAGCGCTTGGCCCGACCATGGAGATGGCGGCCGGCATGTCGAGCCTGGTCGGATACCGGGATGGCCAGCCGGAGACGACGGGCCCCTCATATCTCGACCCCATCGGCGGCTTCAACACGGCGGCCGCGATCCTCACCGCGCTCCGCCACCGGCAGCGCACCGGCGAGGGGCAGCATGTAGAGGTCCCGCAGGTCGAGGCCGCGATGCATCTGATCGGCGGCGAAATCCTGTCCGCGGCCGAGACCGGCCAGGATCCCGTCCGTGACGGCAACCGCTTGCCGCATGCGGCGCCGCATGATGCCTTCCCTTGTGCGGGCCATGAATCCTGGGTCGCCATCGCCGTTCGTGACGATCGCGAATGGCGCGACCTGTGCCAGGCGATGGGGCGAGACGATCTCTCCGCCGATCCGCGCTTCGCGACGCATGCCGACCGCAAGCGGCATGAGGATGAGCTGACCGCGGTGATCGCGGCCTGGTCCTGCGACAGGGATGCGCAGGCGATCGCCGACCAGCTGCAGAGCGCCGGCGTGCCGGCCGCCGCCGTGCAGAAGCCGCGCGACGTAGCGCAGGATTGCCAGCTCTCGCATCGCGGGTTCTTCCATCGGCTGGCGCATCCCGATGCAGGGGAGCATCCGCATCCGGGCCTGCCTTTCCGCCTCAGTGCCACGCCTGGCAGCCAGCGCCGCGCCGCACCGGCCTTCGGCCAGCACACCGACGATGTGCTGGCGCGCATCGCGGGCCTCAGCGCGGAGGAAATCAGGCTGGCCTGGGCCACGAAGGCGACGGCGACCGCGCCGTTGCCGGGCGGTTGAGGCGACGCCATGACAGCCACCATCGCCGATCCGATCGCGCTCACCATTCGGCTGGACGCCAATCCCCGCTACAGCGGCAGCGTGCATGACGATGCCGTGGCGCGCCGCATGGGCTACCGCGCCGCGCTGGTCCCGGGCGCCTTCCTCTATGGCCATTTCAGCCGCGTCGCCGTCGATCTCTGGGGCGTGGATTGGATCGCCCGTGGTGCCATGGGGGCGACCTTCCGCCGCCCCGTCTACAACGGCGACGACGTGACCATCACCTGCGCGCCCGGCGATGATGGCTCGATCCGCCTGTCGATGATCGGCGTCGATGGCCAGGTGGCGGCAGAAGGCTGGATCGCGCCGCCATCTGCGGGCGAAGCGCCGTCTTTGACGGACTGGCCGATGCTGCCGCTGCCGCTCCCGCAGGAGCGTCCATCGGTCACCATTCACGACCGGCTTGCCGGGCGCCGGGGTGGCACGGCGGGATCGGTGGCGACGGAGGCGGAGATCCTGGAATCGCGGGTGGCCTTCGATGAGACGCATCCGATCTATGCCAGCACGGGGATCGCGCATCCCGGCTTCCTGATGCGGCGCGCGATGTTCGAGGTGAATGGCAGCTTCCGCTGGCCAGGCCCCATCGTGCTCACGGGCTGCGAGGCGCGGCATTTCGCGGCCCTGACGCCCGGCCAGCGCTTCGAGACATCGAGCGTGATCGTCGAGACCTTCGTACGGCGCGGCAAGCACTACGTCGTGACCGACGAGGTTGTGCTGGCCGATGGCCGTCCCGCGGCGCGGTTCCGGCGCACGCAGCTCTACGGGCGGGACGCGGCCAATGCGTGAAGAACGCCCCTTGCCAGCCGGATCGCACCTGTCGTCAGATCGTGGCAGCGGTGCAGGACAAGCTTCGCGTCCTGCGCGACAGAAGAATGAACAATCGGGTGGAAACGCGGGCAGCGCGGACCAAACACGGTCCACGACGTGCCCGGCCAGGAAGGTAAAGCCATGGCGGTAGCTCGCGCGACGATCAAGACCGTCGAGCCGTTCCAGGTCGCATGGTCCGCGGATGACCCGCCGGGCAGCCGCAGCGCCTTCGTGCGCATCACCACGACCGATGGCGTCGTCGGCTATGGCGAGGCATCGCCCATGCAGGGCGGCCTGCATTCCCTTGGCATCATCGAACGGGACTTGGCACCCGGCCTGATCGGCGCCGATGCCTTCGACCAGGCGGTGCTGCATGACCGCCTGTTCCACAAGAACATCAAGCTGGGCCCCGAAGGCGCGCTGACGGGGGCGCTGGCGGCCGTCGACATCGCGCTGTGGGACATCAAGGGCAAGGTGCTCGGCCTGCCCATCGCGAAGATGCTGGGCGGCGCCTGGCGCAGCGAGGTGGCTTTCTATTCCTCCGTCGGCGGCAATGCGCGCCGCACGGTGGAGGAGGTGGTGAAGGTGGTGGAAGGCCGCTTCCAGCGGGAGAAGCCCTCCGCCATCAAGGTCCGGCGTGACGGCGATCGTTCCAAGCTGGATCTCGACATTCCCGGCGACATCGCCAAGGCGAAGGCCGTACGCAGGCTGGTGGGGGATGACTTCCCGCTCGCCTGGGACGCCAACAACGGCTACTCGGTCGGCGGCGCGATCAGGGTGGGCCGGGCGCTCGAAGAACTCGGCTATATCTGGTTCGAGGAGCCTGTGCAGCACTACGACGTGCGCAACATGGGTGAGGTCGCGCAGCGCCTCGACATCACCGTCTCCGCGGCCGAACAGACCTATACGACGCAGGCCCTGGTGGACATCATCAGTGCCGGTGTCCGCATGGTGCAGCCCGACATCGTCAAGATGGGTGGCATTACCGGGCTGATGCAGTGCGCCGCGATCTGCTACGCGCATGGCGTTGAACTGGTCCCACACCAGACGCAGCCGACGATCGGCCATGTCGCCAACCTGCATGTGCTCGCCGCCATCATGCATCTGACGAAGCCTGCGGAATATGCGGACGGGTCGGGCCGCATGGACGCGGCCTTTCCCGATCTGCCGAAGCCGCAGGGCGGGCAGTTCACCATCCCGGACGGACCCGGGCTCGGCATCCAGATCGATGACGGCGAACTCAGGCGACGCACCGCCTGACAGCGACCGCGCAACAGGGAGGAAAGAACCATGAATCGCCGTGAAGTGCTCAAGCTTGGCAGCGCCGCCTTCGCGGCAAGCATGGCTGGCGTCGCGTCATCCCATGCACAGGAAGCGGATGTGCTCCGCATCGGCATCGCCGCCGCCCGCCCGCGGCACAGCGACCCGAACCTGACCACGCAGGGATCGGACAACTGGGCGACCGAGCAGATGTACGAACAGCTCGTGCGCCCGGATGACGGCCGCTTCGCCGTGACGCCGGAGGAGAACATCCCGACGCTGGCGATCAGCTGGACGCAGTCCGAGGATGCGCTGACCTGGCGCTTCCGGCTGCGGGAAGGCGTGCAGTTCCACAAGGGCTACGGGGAGATGACGTCGGAGGACGTCGTCTACTCCTACCAGCGCGCGATCACCGGCGGCACGAATACGACGATCCTCGCGAATGTCGCGGATGTGCAGCCGGATGGCCGCTACGGCGTCGTCATCCGGCTGAAGAGCCCTGATGCCAGCTTCCTCGGATCCACCGCCTTTCTGAACAACACCTCCATCGTCTCCAAGAAGGCGGCGACGGAGATGGGAGAGCGGTTCACGACGGACGCGGTCGGTACTGGCCCCTATGAACTGGTCCGCTTCGACACCAATGGCGCCATCATCATGAAGCGCCATGAGGGCTACTGGGGCCAGAAGGCGAAGATCGGCAACGTCGAGTGCGTGTACATCGCCGACACCACGGCGCGGACGCTCGCGCTGCTCGCCGGCCGCATCGACATGATGGAGGCGGTGCGCGCCCCGGGTTGGGTGCAATCTATGTTGCAGCGTGACCGCACGCTGAAGATGGATATGACGGCGCCAGGTTCCTTCAACACGCTGCATGTGAACCTGACGAGGGCCCCCTTCGGCAATCTGAAGGTCCGCCAGGCATTGATGCACGCCATCAACCGCCCCGCCGTGTCGCAGGCGCTGGCCCCGATGGGCGGCGTGATGGCGTGCCTGCAGCCGCCCGGTTTCCCCGCTGGCTTCACGACCGAACAGCTGCCGCCGGAACTACGCTACCCCCACGACCCACGCCGCGCCCGCGCGCTGCTGGCGGAAGCGGGTTTTCCGAACGGGATCAGCTTCTCCGCGAACAGCAGCCGGCGGGAGGACTATTCCTCCACCATGCTCATCGTGCAGGAACAGCTGCGCGCGGCGGGCTTCAACATGGATTTGAAGATCGGCGACCACACCGCGTATCACGCCGATAATCGCTCGGACAAGAATACGCTGGCGATGCATTCGTCGAGCTACCCGCCCATCCCGACGCAGCTCTACCAGCAGCAACTGGCGGCGGCGTCGGTGGTGAAGGCGGATGGCTCGGGTGGCGGCAATTACAGCCATTACGGCGTCGCGATGCCCGGCATCGACGGGCTGCTCGACCGCGCGCTGAAGACCTCGAGCTTCCGGGACTATGAAGCCATCTGCAAGGAGATCGAGCTTCAGGTCCTGCGCGACCTGCCGCTCATCGGGCTGTCCACCCTGTCCTTCACCGTAGCCCGTCGCGGCAACATCGACCTCGGCTACGAGGTGAAGGGCGGCTATGCCCGCTGGCGCTTCCACCGCGCCACGAAGCGCGTCTGAACGGCGGGGGAGCACAGCATGGGCCACTTCCTCCTTCGACGCCTGTTCGATGCGGTGCCGACGGTCCTGCTGGTGCTGACCCTCGTCTTTGCCGCGATGCGCATCCTGCCGGGCGATCCGGCGCTGGCGGCGCTGGGCGACAATGCGTTGCCCGAACAGCTGGCCGCCTTCCGCGAGCAGTTCGGGCTGAACCAGCCCCTGTGGCGGCAATATCTCGATTTCCTTGGCGGCGTGCTGACCTTCGACCTCGGGCGGTCGCTGCTGCACAGCCGCCCGGTGCTGGAGATGCTGGCCCATGCGCTGCCCTTCACCATCGAGCTGACGATCGTCGCCACCTTCATCGGCGTGACCATCGGCGTGCCGCTCGGCGTGCTCGCCGCCACGCGGCGCAACCGGCTGCCGGATTCCGGCGTGCGGCTGTTCTCCCTCGTGGGATATGCGGTGCCTGACTTCTATCTCGGCGCCCTGCTGCTTATCACCTTCTCGCTCAACCTCGGCCTGTTCCCGATCAGCGGTGGCGGAGAGGGTTTCTGGGATCGCATGTACCATGTGCTGCTGCCCGCCATCACGCTCGCCTTCCTGAAGGCGGCCTTCATCGGCAAGCTGACGCGCACCTCCCTGCTGGAGGTCTTCGGCAAGGACTATGTCCGCACCGCCCGCGCCAAGGGCGCGCGGGAAGGCCGCGTCATCTACCGCCATGCGCTGCGCAACGCGCTGCTGCCGCTGACCACGGGCCTCGGCATCAGCCTGCTGGCGACGCTGTCGGGATCCGTGGCGGTGGAACTCGTGTTCAACCGACCCGGCATCGGCACGCTGCTGATCGGCGCCATCAGCGAACGCGACTACGCCGTCATCCAGGGCGGCATCATCGTCTTCGCGCTTCTCGTCGTCTTCGTGAACCTGCTGATCGATCTGCTCTACATCGCCGTCGATCCGAGGCTGAGGGTGCAGGCATGAGCGCCGTGACCGAACGCCTTGACCTGCTGGCGCCGGAGCCCTCCCGCCTGGCCATCGTGCGGATGGTCATCCTCAACAGGCCGAGCACCATCGCTGCGGTCTGCCTGATTCTCGTCTTCGTGGCGATCGCAACCGCCGCGCCCCTGATCGCGCCCTATGATCCGCTGGCGCAGAGCTACATCAAGATCAACCAGTCGCCCTCCTGGGAGCATTGGCTGGGCACCGACCAGTTCGGCCGCGACGTACTGTCCCGCATGATCTACGGGTCCCGCAATTCGCTGATCATCGGCGTGCTCGCGCCGCTGGTCGCGGCCATCATCGGCACGACGCTGGGCGTGGTGGCGGGCTTCTTCGGTGGGATCATCGATCGCGTCATCTCCCGCCTCGTGGACCTGCTCATCTCCTTCCCGGAACTGCTGCTGGCCATCATCATCGCGGCCGCCCTCGGTGGCGGCTTCTGGAACATCGTCATCGTGCTGGCCGCCGCCTTCGTACCGAATTTCGCGCGGGTGGCCCGGGCGCAGACCATGGCGGTGCGGGCGGAGCCCTATGTGGAAGCGGCCGTCGCCTCCGGCGTCACGCAGCTCCGCATCATCATGCGCCACATCATCCCGAATATCGCCGCCCCGATCGTGGTGCTGATGACGCTCTGGACCGCCTCTGCCATCCGGCTCGAAGCCTCGCTGAGCTTCCTCGGCCTCGGCACACAGGCGCCGCAGCCGAGCTGGGGCAACATCATCCGCGACGGGCTGAACAATTTGTTCGGATCGCCCTGGCCCGTGATCGGCGCGGGCCTCGCCATCACCAGCGTCGTGCTCGCCTTCAATCTGCTGGGCGACACGATCCGCGATGTGCTGGACCCGGAGACCTCCCCATGACCGCCGCGGTGGAGGATCGCCCGCTGCTGCGGGTGGATAGGCTGAGCGTCGAGTTCGGCGGCCCCGCCGCGCGGCTGCGCGTGGTGGATGAGGTGAGCTTCGACATCGAGGCGGGAGAGACCGTGGGCCTGGTCGGCGAGTCAGGCTCGGGCAAATCCATCACCGCCCTGTCCATCCTCCGCCTGGTGCCGGAGCCGCCGAGCCACCTGGCTGGCGGGCGCGTGCTGCTGGATGGCGTCGACCTCACGACCCTGCCGCGCGACCAGCTGCCGGATATCCGTGGCCGCGACATCGCAATGATCTTCCAGGAACCGATGAGCAGCCTGAACCCGGTGCAGCGCATCGGCGACCAGGTGGCGGAGGCGATCCTGCTGCATCAGAAGCTGGATGCCGCTTCGCGCCGTGCGCGCGTGCTGGACCTGCTGCGCCTGGTCGGCATCCCCGATCCCTCACGGCGCATCGATGCCTATCCGCACCAGTTCTCAGGCGGCATGCGCCAGCGCGTGATGATCGCCATGGCGCTGGCCTGCAACCCGCGCCTGCTGATCGCGGATGAGCCGACCACGGCGCTCGATGTCACCATCCAGGCGCAGGTGCTGGCGCTGCTGCGGGACCTCAAGACCGAATTCGGCACGGCCATCCTGCTGATCACCCATGATCTCGGCGTGGTCGCGGAATCCTGCCAGCGTGTGGTCGTGATGTATGCGGGACGGGTGGTGGAGAGCGGCCCGGTCCGGGCGATCTTCCGCAACCCGTCCCATCCCTATACGCGCGCCCTGCTGCAATCCATCCCGCGGTTGGATGAGGAGCGGCGGCGCCTGCACCAGATCCCCGGCAATGTCCCTCCACCTGGCCCGCTACGCGCCGGCTGCGCCTTCCACACGCGCTGCGCGGAACGGCTCCTGCGCTGCGCCACGGACCGGCCGCCCATGATGCAACTCGGCGGTGGCCACCAGGCCGCCTGCTGGCTGGCAGGCCCGATGGCACAGGCGCCGATGGCCCAGGCGGTGACGCCATGACCGGACCGCTGCTCTCCGTCCGCGACCTTCGCAAGGTGTTCAATGCGCAGGCCGGGTTCGGGCGTCCGTCGGCCGGCGTTCGCGCCGTCGACGGCATATCCTTCGATGTCGAGCCCGGGGAAACGCTGGCGCTGGTTGGCGAGTCCGGCTGCGGCAAGTCCACGCTCGGGCGGCTGATCCTGCAACTCATCCCGGCCAGTGGAGGCCAGGTGATGTTCGAGGGGGTGGACCTTGTCCATCTCGGCACGCGTCCGTTGCGCGAGATGCGGCGCCGGATGCAGATGGTGTTCCAGGACCCCTTCGGATCGCTCAGCCCGCGGCGCAGCGTGGCCGACATCGTGGCGGAGCCAATCGATTCCTTCGGCCTGGCGCCATCGCGGAAGGCGAGGCGGGAGATGGTGGCGGATTTGCTCCACCAGGTCGGCCTGCCATCGTCGGTGATGGACCGCTACCCCCGGCAGTTCTCCGGCGGGCAGCGGCAGCGCATCGGCATCGCGCGCGCCATCGCGGCCGGGCCCTCCTTCATCGTGGCGGATGAACCGGTCTCGGCGCTCGATGTCTCCGTGCAGGCGCAGGTGATCAACCTGATGCAGGATCTGCAGGAAAGCCGCGGCCTCACCTACCTGTTCATCGCGCATGACCTGGCGGTGGTGCGGCACATCGCGACGCGGGTCGCGGTGATGTATCTCGGCCGCATCGTGGAGATCGGCCCCAAGGCGCGGGTCTATGCCGCGCCCCACCACCCCTACACCCAGGCGCTGCTCTCCGCGGCGCCGAACCCCGACCCCGATATTCCGAAGCGCCAGATCATCCTGACGGGCGACGTGCCAAGCCCGAGCAACGCACCGAGCGGCTGCGCCTTCCACACGCGCTGCCCGATCGCGCAGGCACGCTGCCGGATGGAAGCGCCGGAGTTGCGCCCAGTCGGCGGCGGCCACCAGGCCGCCTGCCACTTCGCGACGGATCACCCGATCCCGGTGCCCTCCTGACGCGGCATCACGTCAGTCCCGCGCGGCCCAGTTCATGCCGCGGCGGAGGATGGTGCGCATCGACGGCACTTCCAGCTCCGCCGCGACATGGCCGAGGGAGGAGTAGAAGACGCGGCCCTTGCCGTGGCGGCGCTTCCACACGACGGGCATGACATGGCCCGCGATCCAGTCGGCGTGTTCGCCGCTGAAGGTCGTCGTCGCTAGCACCTCGTTGTTCGGATCGACATGCATGTAGTACTGCTCCGACCGGTAGGGGAAATCGCTGATCCCCTGCATGATCGGATCATCGGGCTTCGTGATCTGCACAGTGTAGTCTATGATGTTGCCGGGATGCGCGACCCATTGGCCGCCGACCATGAACTGGTAGCGCACCTCGTTGCGGAAGCTGTCGGCCATCTGGCCGTGGAAGCCCGCGAGCCCCGTGCCGGCGCGCACCGCATTCGACAGGCCCTCCACCTCCTCCTTCTCGATGGTGGACATGGTCACCATCGGGACGATGAGGTTGAAGTCGCCGAGCGCGGGGTCGGTATAGGCTTCCGTGGTGTTCTCTAGCACCACGTCGAAGCCGTCCTCCTTCAGCATCGCGGCCACGATGTCCGCGCATTCCTTGGGCTGGTGGCCGGGCCAGCCGCCCCAGACGATCAGGGCCTGCTTGGTCATGGATGTTTCCTCCGGTTCAGTCGAGATCGCCGAGCACGCTGCGCGCGGGCAGGGGCGCGGGCCGCTCGCAGCGGCTTTCGATCGGGATGGTGCGGCCTTCGTCGCTGGAACGGCCGAAAGCCTCCATGATCTCCAGCACGTGGTAGGCGACATCGCCATTGCAGCGATGCGGGCGGCCGGAACGGATGGCGCGCGCCATGTCGGCCAGGCCGAGGATGCGGAAATTGCCGTCGGCAAAGCCGTGGGAGAGTGGCATATCTGCCCAGGGTTCGCGTCGCTTAGCGAGCGCGACCGTGCCGCCGAAGCGGTTGGGATCAGGCACGACGATCGTGCCCTCCGTCCCGTAGATCTCCATGTTGCCATGGCGATGCTGCCAGACATCGAAGCTGGTGGTCACCGCGATCACAGCGCCGTTCACGAAGTGCAGCAGCCCGGTGACATGGGTCGGCGTCTCGACCTTGATCACCTCGCCGGTCTTCGGCCCGCTGCCGACCATGCGCTCCGCGAAGCCGCTGGTGGTGGCGCCGATGACGTGGGCAACGGGGCCAAGCAGGTTGATGAGGTTGGTCAGGTAGTAGGGCCCCATGTCGAACATCGGCCCGCCGCCCGGCGCGTAGTAGAAGGCGGGGTCGGGATGCCAATGCTCATGCCCGTGGTTGAGCATGAAGGCGGTGCCCGAAAGTGGCGTGCCGATCGCGCCGTCATCGATCAGCTTGCGCGCGGTCTGGTGCGCGCCGCCAAGGAAGGTGTCCGGCGCGCTGCCGACGCGCAGCCCCGCCTTGGCCGCTTCCTCCAGCAGCGTTCGGCCCTCCGCCGTGGAGGTCGCGAGCGGCTTCTCGGTGTGCACATGCTTGCCCGCGCGGATGGCAGCGAGGCCGACGGGCACATGCGCCTGGGGCGTGGTGAGGTTCAGCACCACCTCGATCGCGGGATCGGCCAGCAGCGCCTCCACCGTGGTGGCGCGCAGGTTGAACTCCGTCGCGCGGCGCTGCGCCTGCTCCGCGTTCATGTCGGCGCAGCAGGTGATGGCGAGTTCGGGAAACATTGGCGCGGTGCGCAGATAGGCGGCGCTGATGTTGCCGCAGCCGATCAGGCCGACGGTCACCGGTTTCATGGCTCGTTTCCTCCATGCCCCATCATGTCGTGGCGTTCCACGGGGCTTCGTAGATTCGGCGAAGCATGATGGTGGCGGCACCGCGCGCCCACATCTCGTCGCCCCAGCTGTGGAACAGGATCTCCGTCCCGTCCTTCAGCGTCGGCAGCATGTTCTCCGCCACCGCTTCCAGCAGCGGCTCGCGCAGCAGCGGGCCGGCGCGCAGACCCTCACCTGTCAGGATGACGCGCGGCGGGTTGAGCAGGTTCACCAGGTTGCTGACGGCGATGCCGATCGCCTGGCCGGCGCCGCGGAACAGCGCGGCCGCGGCCACCTCGCCCGCCAGCGCACGCTGGACCAGGCCCTCGATCCGGTCGGGCGCATCGTCTCCCTGCGGCAGCAGCCCGGCCTCCTCCGCCATGCGCAGCAGGCCCCAGTCGGAGGCATAGGCATCCAGGCAGCCGCGCAGGCCGCAGCGGCAGGGCAGCCCGCCCGGCACCAGCCTGGTATGGCCCAGCGCCGGCCCGATCCCATGCGCGCCGCGATAGAGCTTGCCATCGACGATCAGACCAAGGCCGATCGTGTTCTCCACGGTGACGACGGCAAAGGCCGTCTGGTCCCGCCCCAGGCCGAACCAGTGTTCCGCGACGGCCACGAGGTTCGCGTCATTCTCCAGCAGCACGGGCACGCCGAGGCGGCGGGAAACCGCCGCGGCGAAGGGCGCGGGCGTGCCGCCCAGCACGGGGCTCCAGTGGGAGACACCGTCGATGCCGTCGATCACGCCGGGCAGGCCCACGCCGACGCCGCTGATGCGGTCCATCGCCAGCCCGGCATCCGCCACGCAACGCCGCACGCCATCCTCCACCAGGTCGGCCACCACCTCCGGCGATTGCCGCGCGACGCGGATGGGCAGCACCAGGCTGCTCAGACTGCCGCCGCGCGCGTCGGTGACGGCGATGCCGATGCGGAAGGCCGTGAGCTTCACGCCGACGACGGTGTAGGCAGCGGGGTTGAGACCGAGCAGGACCCGCGGGCGCCCGCGCACGGCATCGCCGCCGGGGGCGACATGATGGATGTCGATCAGCCCTTCCTCCATCAGCTGCGCCGTGATGGCGGAGACGGAGGCGGGGCTGAGGTCGGTGCGGGCGGCGATTTCCACCCGCGCGATCGGGCCATCGCGCCGGATGGTGTCGATCACGTGGTAGCGGTTGATCGCCCGCATGAGCTCCGGATCGGCCGTTTTCATGCGGACGTCGTGTTCTCCCAAGGCGGGGAGGATCGGGTGGGGCTGCGGCGCCGGTCAAGGTGTTTAATCAGGCGGGCGAAAATAATGAACGTCGGAGCCGCAGTATTGCAGATCATGGTTGACGTGGCCGCTGGCCGGTCGTCATCTTTCTAAGGAGCCCGAAATAACCAAGCGCCGGAACGGCGCGATGGAGGAAACGATGCGTATGTGGCTGCGCTCAGCCGTCCTATGCACGGCGCTGATGGTCTCCTCGCTTCCCGCCTTCGCCCAGACCACCATCCGATGGTTCATCTCGGAAAGCACGCCCGAGACCACCGTCTGGCAGCGCGACGTGGCGCGACGCTACCAGGAAGCCAACCCGAATGTCCGCTTCAATATCGAGGTGATGTCGGGCGAGCCCTACAAGGCGAAGCTCACGACGTCCCTGCAATCCAACGACCGGCCGCATCTGATCTACACCTGGGGCGGCGGCGTGATGTTCGCGCAGGTGGAAGCGGGCCTGCTGCAGGACATCACGGACCGCATCCGCGGCCCCTGGGCGGACAGCTTGAACCAGGGCGCCGTGGAGGCGCTGAGCTATCGCGGCCGCGTCTATGGCGCGCCGTCGCACCAGACGATGGTGGCGCTGTTCTACAACCGCCGCCTGCTCGCCCAGGCGGGCGTGGAGCCTGAGAGCCTGCGGACCTGGGACGGGATGCTGGAAGCGGTGCGCAAGCTCCGCGCCGCGGGCATCCAGCCCTTCAGCGCCGGCGGGTCCGACAAATGGCCGCTGAACATGATCTGGGCCAGCCTGTCGCTGCGCGTCGGCGGCCGCCAGGCCTTCGAGGCTGCGTTGGCCCGCACCGGCCAGGGCTTCAACGGCCCCGACTTCCTGCGGGCCAGCGAGCTCTTCAAGCAGCTGATCGATCTTCAGCCCTTCCAGCGCGGCTTCCTCGGCGATACCGCGCCGCAGGCGGCCGGGCAGTTCGGTGATGGCCGCGTGGCGCTCCAGGTCATGGGCAACTGGTTCGTCAACACGCAGCGTACGCAGAGCGCGAACCAGCAGGGCGTGCCGGATGCCGATTTCGGCTGGTTGCCATTCCCGGAGGTGCCGGGTGGCCGCGCGGCCAGCAACGACGTCGTCGGCGGCGTGAACGGCTTCCTGGTGACGCGCGGCGCGCCGCCGGAGGCGGTGGACTTCCTGCGCTTCTACACCAGCCCCGCCGTCCAGCGTGAAGCGGCGGAACGCGGCTTCTTCATCCCGGCTTCCCGAGGCGCCGGCGAGGCGCTGCAGAACCGCATGCTGCGGGAGATCGCGGGCTACCTCTCCCGCGCCGCCTATGTGCAGAACTTCTACGACCAGATGCTTGGCCCGTCGGTCGGCCGCGTGGCCAACGACACCTCCGCCGACCTGGCCGTGGGCCGCATCACGCCGCGCCAGGTCGGGCGGCTGATCCAGGATGCCTGGGAACTGGAGCGGTAAGGAGGAGGCGGGACCGTGAGCGGCGCGAGCACCCTGCCGGCCGGCGTCGCACTCGGCACCGCCGAGCGCCGGCGCGGCCGGCGGCGGGCGGCGCTGTCCCGTACCGCGACGGCGGGCGGCTTCCTGCTGCCCGCCACGCTTCTGTTCACGTTGTTCGTCGTGCTGCCGGTGGTGGAAGCCGCCTGGTACAGCTTCTACCGCTGGAACGGCTACGGCACGCCGACGAACTGGGTGGGCTGGCGGAACTACGAATTGCTGTTCAGCAACGCCGTCTTCGCCTCCGCCGCCACCAACACGATGATGGTGGTCGCCGTCTCCCTGCTACTGCAATTGCCGCTGGCGCTGTGGCTGGCGATGCTGGTGGCGCGCGGCGGGCGCGGCAGCACGATCTTCCGCACCATCTTCTTCCTGCCCTATGTGCTGGGGGAGGTCGCGGCCGGCCTGATCTGGCGCTTCATCTTTGATGGCAATGTCGGGCTGATTGCCGCCGCCGCGCGCGCCCTGGGCTTCGAGCCGCCCTTCCTTCTCGCCGATCCCGACATGGCGATCTACACGATCCTTGCCGTCGTGGTCTGGAAGTATTTCGGCTTCCACATGATGATCTATGTCGCGGGGCTGCAAGACATCCCGCGGGAGTTGAAGGAAGCCGCGGCGATCGACGGCGCGTCACGCTGGCAGTCCTTCCGCTACGTCATCCTGCCCATGCTGTGGCCGGCGATCCGCATCTCCATCTTCTTCTCGGTCGTGGGCTCCTTGCAGCTCTTCGACGTGGTGATGCCGCTGACGGGCGGCGGGCCCTCCAACGCCACGCATACCGTGGTCAGCTTCCAGTACACCTTCGGCATCACGCGCATGAATATCGGCTTCGGCAGCGCTGTCGGCGTGGTGCTCTTCCTGGCCTGCGTCGGCTTCACCCTGATCTACCGGCGTTTCGTGCTGCGGGAGCGTGACTGATGCGCGATGAATCATTGCTGCTGCGCCATCTCTCGCTGCTGCTGGTCGCGGGCTTCGTGCTGGTGCCGCTTGTGACCGTCGCGATCGGCGGCTTCAAGACCATGGGCGAGTTGCGGGTGAACCCCTTCGGCCTGCCGGAATCCTGGTTCCCCGACAATTACCTCTCCTCGCTGTTCAGCCAGCGTCTCTGGCTCTCGCTCGGCAATTCGGTGCTGCTGGCGCTGGGGACCGTGGTGCTGACGCTCATCGTCTCCACCATGGCGGCCTTCGCCTTCGCGCAGATCCACTTCCTCGGCAAGAAACTGCTCTTCTCCTACTTCCTGATGGGTCTGCTCTTCCCGGCCGCGACAGCGATCCTGCCGCTCTTCATCCGCGTGAGAAATCTCGGCCTGCTCGATACCTATTGGGGCGTCATCCTGCCGCAGACCGCCTTCGGCCTCGGCATGGCGATCCTGCTGCTCTGGGGCTTCTTCCGGCAACTGCCGGAAGCGCTGTGGGATGCCGCCACCATCGATGGCTGCGGCTATGCGCGCTTCCTGTGGCATGTGGTGCTGCCGCTGTCGCGGCCCATCCTGGCGACAGTCGCCGTCTTCTCCCTCGTGCATAGCTGGAACAGCTACCTGCTGCCGCTGACGCTGCTGAACTCGTCCCGCTCCTATCCCTGGACGCTCACCATCATGGATTTCGCCGGCGAATACTCCACCGACTGGCCGATGATCCTGGCCTTCATCACCTTGACGCTCGTCCCCGCCGTGGTCTTCTTCCTTGTCGCGCAGAAGCAGATCGTCGCCGGGCTCACGAGCGGTGCCGTGAAGGGCTGATGCCCGACCAAGAGACCGGAGGAAACAACGATATGCGGACCATCAGGGGCCCTGCCATCTTCCTCGCCCAGTTCGCGGGTGACGCCGACCCCTACAACAGCCTGGCCGGCATGGCGCGCTGGGCCGCCGGCCATGGCTACAAGGGCGTGCAGATCCCCTCCTGGGACTGGCGCCTCTTCGACCTCGCCAAGGCCGCGGAGAGCCGCGGCTATTGCGAGGAGGTGCTGGGCATCCTCGGCGAGCACGGCCTCGCGCTCACCGAATTGTCGACGCATCTGCAGGGCCAGCTCGTCGCCGTGCATCCCGCCTATGACCTCGCCTTCGATGGCTTCGCGGCGCCGGAGGTGCGGGGCAAGCCGCAGGCGCGCCAGGCCTGGGCGGTGGAGCAGATGAAGCTGGCGGCGCGGGCTTCGCGCAACCTCGGCCTGACGGCGCATGCCACCTTCTCCGGCGCGCTCGCCTGGCCCTTCATCTATCCATGGCCGCAGCGTCCCGCCGGTCTCGTGGAGACCGCCTTCGACGAACTCGCCGCGCGCTGGCGCCCCATCCTCGATGCTTTCGACGAAGCGGGCGTCGATGTCTGCTATGAGATCCATCCCGGCGAGGATCTGCATGATGGCGCGAGCTTCGAGATGTTCCTGGAGCGCGTCGGCAACCACCCGCGCTGCAACATCCTCTATGACCCCAGCCACTTCGTGCTGCAGCAGCTCGACTACCTCGACTACATCGACATCTACCATCAGCGCATCCGCGCCTTCCACGCGAAGGACGCGGAGTTCAACCCGACCGGGCGGCAGGGCGTCTATGGCGGCTTCCAGCCCTGGGTGAAGCGGGCGGGCCGCTTCCGGTCGCTGGGTGACGGGCAGGTGGATTTCGCGGCGATCTTCTCCAAGCTCTCGCAATACGGCTATGACGGCTGGGCGGTGCTGGAATGGGAATGCTGCATCAAGGACAGCGAACAGGGCGCCGCGGAAGGCGGGCCCTTCATCGCCAACCACATCATCCAGGTGGCGTCTCGCGCCTTCGATGATTTCGCCGCCAGCGGCGTGGACATGGCGACCAACCGCAAGCTGCTGGGGATCGGCTGAGATGGTGATCGAGGCAGGCAGGGACGGCGCGGCGGGACGGCGGCTGCGGCTCGGCATGGTCGGCGGCGGGCAGGGAGCCTTCATCGGCGCCGTGCACCGCATCGCCGCCCGGCTGGACGACCGGTACGAACTGGTGGCGGGCGCCTTGTCCTCCGACCCCGATCGCGCCCGCGCCAGCGCCGCCGACCTGCACATCGCGCCAGACCGTGCCTATGCGGATTTCGAGGCGATGGCGGAGGCCGAGGCCGCGCGGCCCGATGGCATCGACGTGGTCGCGATCGTCACGCCGAACCACCGGCATGCCGGGCCCGTGCAGGCCTTCGCGCGGCGCGGCATCCATGTGATCTGCGACAAGCCGCTGACGCATCGGCTGGAGGATGCGGAGGCGCTGGCGGCGATGCTGGCGCGCACCGACGTCATCTTCGGCCTGACGCACAACTACACGGGATATCCCCTGGTGCGGCAGGCGCGGGAGATGGTGGCGCAAGGTGACCTCGGCGCGCTGCGCGTCGTGCAGGTGGAATACCCGCAGGACTGGCTGACGACGCGGCTGGAGGAGACGGGCCAGAAGCAGGCGGCTTGGCGCACCGATCCCGAACGCTCCGGTGCCGCGGGCTGCGTCGGCGATATCGGCACCCATGCCTTCAACCTCGCGGAATTCGTCACCGGGCTTCGCTGCGAAAGCCTGGCGGCGGAATTGACGCGCTTCGTCCCCGGCCGGCGGCTGGACGACAACGCCCACATGATGCTGCGCTTCGCCGGCGGCGCGCGGGGCATGCTGTGGTCGTCCCAGGTCGCGCCGGGGAACGAGAACGGCCTCAAGCTCCGCGTCTATGGGGAGAAGGGCGGGCTGGAGTGGCATCAGGAACAGCCGAACACGCTGCGCCATACGCCCTTCGGGGAACCCTCCCGCCTGATCAGCCGATCCGGCCCCGGCTCCTCCGCCGTGGCCGGCCATGCCAGCCGCATCCCGGCCGGGCATCCCGAGGGATACCTCGAGGGTTTCGCGCAGCTCTATCGCGACCTGGCGGAGCAGATCTCGGCGCGGATCGATGGGCGCGCGCCCGATCCCGCCAGCCTGCTGGTGCCCGGCATCGCGGAGGGGCTTCGCGGCATGCGCTTCATCGCGGCCGCGGTGGCGTCCAGCCAGCGCGGCGCCGCCTGGACGGACATCCCCGCCTGATGCATCTCGGCCTCGATCTCGGCACCTCCGGCGTGAAGGCCGTGCTGACCGGCGCGGCGGGGGAGGTGCTGGCCCAGGCGACGGCGCCGCTCGGCCTCTCCAACCCGCATCCGCTGTGGAGCGAGCAGGACCCTGGCGACTGGTGGGACGCGACCATCGCCGCCATTACCGCGCTGGGACGCCAGCATGACCTTTCGGGCCTGCGCTGCATCGGCATCGCCGGGCAGATGCATGGCGCGGTGCTGCTCGACGCCGGCGACCAGATGCTGCGCCCCGCCATTCTGTGGAATGACGGCCGCAGCCATGCCGAATGCCGCGCGCTGGAAGCGGCGGAGCCGCGGTCCCGCGCCATCACCGGCAACCTCGCCATGCCGGGCTTCACCGCGCCGAAGCTGCTCTGGGTACGGCACCATGAGCCCGACATCTTCGCCCGCACCCGCCGCGTGCTGCTGCCGAAGGACTGGTTGCGCCTGCGCCTGACCGGGGAGGCGGTGTCGGAGATGTCGGACGCCGCCGGCACGCTGTGGCTCGACGTGGCGGCAAGGCGCTGGTCGCCCGCGATGCTGGCGGCGACGGGGCTCGACCTTTCCCACATGCCGCGTCTGGTGGAGGGCACGGAGGTCACCGGCCGGCTGCGCGCCGATGTCGCGGCGCAACTCGGCCTCCCGGCAGGCATCCCGGTGGCGGGCGGGGCCGGGGACAATGCGGGCGGCGCGGCCGGCATCGGATGCGTGGCGCCCGGCGATGCCTTCGTCTCGCTCGGCACCTCCGGCGTCGTCTTCGTCAGCGACAAGGGTTTCCTGCCCGACCCCGAACGCGCCGTGCACGCCTTCTGCCACTGCCTGCCAGATACCTGGCACCGCATGTCGGTCATCCTCTCCGCCGCCGCCTCCCTCGCCTGGCTGGCGCGGGCCACGGCCACGCCGGAAGCGGCGCTGCTGGCGGAGATGGAAGGGGAGGGGCTGCGCGCCGAAGGGCGTCTCGTCTTCCTGCCCTACCTCTCCGGGGAGAGGACGCCGCACAACGACGCCGCCGCCACCGGCACCTTCTTCGGCCTGCATGGCAGCACCAGCCGTGCGGACCTGACCCGCGCGGTGCTGGAAGGCGTCGCCTTCGCGCTGGCCGATGGGGTGGAGGCACTGGAGGCCGCGGGACCGCGCATCCCGTCGCTGACCGCGATCGGCGGCGGCGCGCGCAGCGCCGCCTGGCTCCGCATCCTCGCCGCCACGCTCGGCCGGCCGATCCTGGCGACGGCAGGCGCGGAGGTCGGCCCCGCACTCGGTGCCGCAAGGCTGGCGCGCATCGCCTGCGGCGACGCTACCGTGGCGGAGGCCTGCGTGAAGCCGCCCGTCGCCGCCTGCCACGAGCCGGATCCCGCGCTGGCCGCCTCGCTGCTGTCCCGGCGAGAAGCCCACCGGCGCCTCTACCCGGCACTGCGTGACGTTTTCGCTGACACCGCCCGCATGGAACAGCCCACATGAGCACCGCCTTCGACCACCTGCCGCATCTCCGCTACGCCGGGCCCGATGCCACGGGGCCTTTCGCGCTGCGCCACTACGACGCCAACCGCGTCGTGCTGGGCCGCACCATGGCGGACTGGCTCCGCCCCTCCGTCGCCTATTGGCATTCCTTCGTCGGCACCGGCGCCGATCCCTTCGGCGCGCCGACCATGGACCGCCCCTGGTTCGGCGCCGCCGATGGAATGGAGGGCGCCCGCATGAAGGCCGGGGCGGCCTTCGCCTTCATGGAGCGCCTCGGCCTGCCCTTCTTCTGCTTCCACGACCGGGACGTGGCGCCGGAAGGGGCCACGCTGCGGGAGAGCAACGCCAACCTCGACCGGATGCTGGAGGTGGTGCAGACCCACATGGCCCGCACCGGCATCGCGCTGCTCTGGGGCACGGCCAACCTCTTCAGCCATCCCCGCTACATGGCCGGCGCCGCCACCAACCCGGACCCGGAGGTCTTCGCCTTCGCCGCCGGCCAGGTGAAGCATGTGCTGGAGGCGACGCACCGCCTGGGCGGCGCCAACTACGTGCTCTGGGGTGGTCGCGAAGGCTACGACACCCTGCTCAACACCGATCTGGCGCGTGAGGATGCGCAGCTCGGACGCTTCCTCAACCTCGTCGTCGAGCACAAGCACCGGATCGGCTTCAAGGGCACCATCCTGATCGAGCCCAAGCCCATGGAGCCCACCAAGCACCAGTACGACCGCGATGTCGCGACGGTCTATGGCTTCCTCGCCCGGCACGGCCTCGCGAAGGAGGTGAAGGTGAACATCGAGGCCAATCATGCGACGCTTGCCGGCCACAGCTTCGAGCATGAGATCGCGACCGCCGGCGCGCTCGGCATCCTGGGCTCGCTCGACATGAACCGTGGCGATCCGCAGAATGGCTGGGACACCGACCAGTTCCCGAACAACGCGCAGGATCTGTCGCTGGCAATGCTGGAGGTGGTGCGCGCCGGTGGCCTCGGCACGGGCGGCATCAACTTCGACGCCAAGATCAGGCGCCAGAGCATCGATGCCGAGGACCTGATGCACGCCCATGCCGGCGGCCTGGATTGCTGCGCCCGCGCCCTGCTGATCGCGGAACGCATCGTGCAGGACGGCACGCTCGACCGGCTGCGGGCCGAACGCTATGCCGGCTGGGACAGCGCGACGGGGCGGGCGATCCTGGAAGGCCGCATGGGGCTCGATGCGCTGGCGGCGCATGCGGAAGCCGGTGGCGCCGGCCCTATGCCCCGCAGCGGCCGCCAGGAAGCGCTGGAGAACCTGGCCGCGCGCTTCGCCTGAGGGCATCCTCCGCGCCAGAGGGGGCGTGAATGGCACGGCGGATCGAGCTTCTGGTCGGCGCGGCCATCGGCCTTGGCATGACAGCCCGGGCCGCGGCTGATGGCGGCGCGGATTTCCTGCTGGCACTCAGCGCCGGGCGGCTGCGCGTCATGGGCGCGCCCTCCCTCGCCGCGATGCTTCCGATCCGCGACAGCAACGCCTTCACCGATGATTTCGCGCGCAGCGAGATCCTGGACCGCGTCGCCATCCCCGTCTTCTTCGGCGCGGCTGCCTGCGACCCCCGCCATTCGATCGAGGCCTTGCTCGGCCGCATCCGGGACGCCGGCTACCAGGGCGTCGCGAACTTCCCCACCGCCATCCACCACGACGGCGCATTCCGCGCGGCGCTGGAACAGGCTGGACTCGGCTTCGGGCGGGAGGTCGAGCTGATCCGCGCCGCACCGCGCTTCGGCCTCGCGACGCTCGGCTACGCCAAGACCCGCGCGGAGGTCGATGCGCTGGTGGAAGCGGGGGTGCAGCGGCTCTGCCTCAACTTCGGCTGGAACTCCGGCGGCAGCCAGGGCGTGCCGAGCGGCGTGCCGATCGACCAGGCGGCCGAACGCGCACGCCGCGTCTTCGCGCAGGTCCGACGCCGCGCGCCTGGCACCATCTGCCTGGTGGAGGGCGGGCCGATCGTCGGGCCGGTCCACCTGCTGCACGTCTGCGATGCCTCCCGCGCCGATGGCTATGTCGGCGGTTCCACGCTGGACCGCCTGCCGCTCGAGATGTCGGTCATGCAGACCACCTCCGCCTTCAAGACGGCAGCGCTGCTCCGTGATGAACCGGCTGGGGAGGCGGAGCGGCTCCCCGGCCTCGCCGGCCGCTCGCAGGCCATGCGCCAGCTGGCCGCGCGCGTGGCCCGGCTGGTGGCGACCGACCTGCCCATCCTTCTTGAGGGCGAGCCCGGATCGGGGCGCACCACGCTGGCACGCGCCATCCACCAGGGCAGCCGCCGCGCCGGCCCGCTGACGCTCCTCGACGCACGTGAGGATATCGGGTCGCGCTTGTTCGGAGAGGGCGGGCCCACCGCCCTGCTGGCGCTGCGCCAGAGCACCTTGGTGCTGGAGAACGCCGATGCGCTGCCGCCCACGCTGCGCACGAAGCTGGCTGACTGGATCGAGCGCGGCAGCTTCGAACGCTTCGCCAAGGCCGGCGAACGCCTGCCCCGCGCGCGCCTCATCCTCACCCATCCGCCGGGCGGTGAGGCGCTGGCCCGGTCGCTTTCCGCCCAGCGCCTCGTGGTCCCCCCGCTGCGCGACCGGCTCGATGACCTGCCGCTGCTGGCACGCACGATGCTGCGCGGCCTGCACCGCGGCCCGACGGCGCTGGACCCCGCCGTGCTGCGCTTCCTGATGGCGCGGAACTGGCCCGGCAATCTGCGCGAGCTCGCCCATGTGCTGACGCGAGCGGCGACCGATGCGCCCGGCGGCCGGATCACGCTGGCGGTGCTGGAGGCGCAGCTGGGCCCCGCCACCGCCGTCGCCGCACCCTCGCCGGCGGATGAGCGCGCCTGGATCCTCGACGCGCTGCGCCGGAACCGCTTCCGCCGGGGAGAGACGGCGGCCTTCCTCGGCATCGCACGCAAGACGCTCTACAACCGGATGCGGCGCCTCGGGCTGGAGACCTGACCGGCGGCGGGCGCCGCCCAGCCCAGCGCCTCGCCCCCCTCGATCGCGACATGGCCGGCAAGGTCAGCCCACCAGGCCTGCGGATCGGCCGGTGGCGCCAGCCCGGGATGCAGCAGGACGCGGCGCAGCCCGACGCTGATCGCGGCATCGACGGCGTGGCGGTCGGTCGCGCAAGCGATGGCCGCGAAGCCTGATTGCGTGAGGCGCTGGAGAAGGCGGAACTCGGCTTCCGCCCTGTAGCCCACTGCGGCGAGCGCGGCCGCGCTCTCCCCCTCGAACATCTGCACGGTCGGGTAGTTGACCACGGTTGTGATGCCCCCCTGGCGCAGCGCCGCCGCCAGGTCCGCGAGGCGCAGGAAGGGGTCGCAGGCAAAGATGCCCGCGATGGGCCGGGCGCCGCGGAAGGGCCGGCGCGCGGCCAGCGCCGCGCGCAGCGCGCCGTTGATGTCGAGCACCGGCAGCAATGCGACCAGCGGCCAGGTATCGGGTGGGAAGGGGGCAAGCGCCGGCAGGAAGACGGTGCGCACGCGCCGCGCTGGCGCCAGCCCCTCGAGGGTCGCTGCTGGTTCCAGGAAAGTCGGCTGCTGGGGCATGACCCAATCTTACCCATTATTGCCTGGAAGTCACCTTGCGGCCCGCCATCCCCGGCCGCCATGGTGTGCCCCGCAAGCGGCGCGATGACGCCGTCCAGGGAGGATCGGTCCAAAGCATGGATCTCGCGGCGACCATCGTGCTGAACGGGCTGACGCTCGCCGCGCTGTATTTCGTCGTGGCCAGCGGCTTCTCGCTCATCTTCGGGCTCATGCGCGTGGTGAACATGGCGCATGGCGCGATGTATCTCGTGGCGGGCTATGTCGGTTACGCGGTGTTCGAACCGCTCTATGATCGCGATGTCTGGTACGCCTGGTATGCAGGCCTCGCCGCCGGCGTCGCCTTCGCCGCGGTCTTCGGCGCGGCGGTGCAGGTGGCGCTGCTCGGCTGGATGCAGGGGCAGGAGCTGCGCCAGGCGCTGGTCACGATCGGCCTCTCCATCATCGTGGCCGACCAGCTCCTCGCCTTCTATGGCGGCACGCCGCGGCAGTTCTTCGCGCCGGACGCCATCTTCGGCGCGACGCAGCTGCCGGGGATCGGCGGCTACCCGACCTTCCGCCTGGTGCAGATCGGCGTCGCGGTCGCGGTCGGCATCGGGCTCTGGCTGCTGCTGAACCGGACGAGGCTCGGCATCATGATCCGTGCCGGCGTGGATGACCGGCAGATGCTGGGCGCCTGCGGTGTCAACGTGCCGCTGATCGGCATCGCGGTTTTTGCCCTTGGCGCGGCGCTGGCCGGGCTCGGCGGCGTCATCGGCGCCACGGCGCAGCCGCTAGCCATGGGGGCGGATGGGCGCTTCCTGCTGATTTCGCTGGTCGTCGTCATCGTGGGCGGCATGGGCAGCGTGACCGGCACGGCGGTGGGCGCGGTGCTGATCGGCCTCGCGGAGCAGATCGGCCAGGCGCTCTTTCCGACCTATTCGGTCATTCTCACCTTCGTCATCATGGTCGCCGTGCTGGCGCTGCGGCCGCAGGGGATCCTCGGCCGTGCATAGCCGCGCGATCCTGGCAACACTGGTCGTGCTCGCGCTGCTGCTGGCGCTGCCCTGGCTGCTGCCGCAATTCCTGCCGGCGAACCAGGCGCAGTTCTGGACGGCCAACATCCTCGGCCGCGCCATCGTCTTCGGCATCATCGCCATGTCGCTGACCTTCCTCGCGACCTATGGCGGCTTCATCTCGCTCGCGCAGATGATGGTGGCGGGTGTCGCCGGCTACACGCTGGCGATCTTCGTGGATGGCGCACTGCCGCGAATCGTCGGCGGCTGGGGCTATGCCGCGGCCATCCCGCTCAGCCTGGTGGCCGCCACGGTGATGGGGCTGGTGGTCGGCGCCATCAGCGTCCGCACGCGCGACATCTACCTGCTGATGATCACGCTGGCACTCGCCATGGGCGTCTTCCGCTTCATCGAGACGAACATCGCCTGGTTCAACGGCTATGAGGGCATCCGCAACGTCGTTGGCCCCACGCTGTTCGGGCTCGATTTCCGCAACGCCTTCGTCTTCTACCACGTGGCGCTCGGCACGGCCGCAGCTCTCTTCCTCGGCATCCTCTACCTCGTGAAGACGCCCTTCGGCCTGGTGCTGCAGGGTATCCGGGACAATCCGCGGCGCGTCGCGGCACTCGGCTATTCGGTCGGGCTGCACCGCATCGCCGCCTTCGGCGTGGCGGGCTTCATCGCGGGCTGCGGCGGCGTGCTGTCCACCATCTACAACATCGGCATCTCGCCGGGCTCGATCGGGCTCGGCGCGACGGTGAACATCCTGATCATGAGCGTCGTCGGCGGTCTCGGCCATCCCGCGGGCGCCTTCATCGGATCGCTCATCTTCACCGTCTTCGACACCTTCGCGGCCACGATCTACGACCGCGACCGCTTCAACACCCTCATCGGCCTCGTCTTCCTCGTGATCGTGCTGGTCTCGCCGGATGGCGCGATCGGCATCGGCGCGAAGCTGCGACGTTTGCTGGGGGCGGGGCGGAACCATCCGCGCGGGGCAGAAGGCTCCCGCGCGTCCCAACAACAAGCAGGAGAGGAAACGACGCCATGACCATCATGATCACCCGCCGCGCCGCGCTGCTGGGCGGTGCCGGCCTTGCCGCCGGCAGCCTCGCGCTGCCTGCCATCGCGCAGAACGCGCCGATCCGCATCGGCGGCCTCACTACCCTGGAGGGACCCTTCGCCACTGGCGGGCAGGATGCCTTCCGCTGCGTGCAGATGGAGCTGGAGCGCATCAACCACACCATCGGCGGCCGCCGTATCGAATTCATCCGCGAAAGCTCCAACGCCCAGGCGGATGTCGCGCTGGCCCGCGCGCGCAAGCTGATCGAGCAGGACAATGTCGACATCATCCTCGGCCCGCTTTCGGGTGCGGAAGGCATTGCGCTGCGCGACTACTCCCGCACCCTCACGGGCAAGACCATCGTCAACGGATCCTCGGGTGCGTCCGACACGACGCTGCGCAATCCATCGCCCAACTTCTTCCGCTTCTCCACGGATGGCACGCAATGGATGGCAGGCCTCGGCCGGCATATCCATGGCATGGGCATCCGCGACGTCGCCATCACCGCGGGCGACTACGCCTTCCCCTACGCGCAGGTCTTCGGCTTCAACCTGGAATTCTGCCGCCTGGGCGGCCGCGTGACGCAGTACTGGGCGCCACTCGGCACGACCGACTTCACCTCCCAGATCGCGCAGATCAACCGCTCCAATGCCGGCGCGATCGTCATCGTGCATGGCGGCACGGATGGCCTCGCCTTCATGACGCAATACGCGCAGGCTGGCGGCAGCAAGCCGCTGGTCGGCGGATCGATCATGGCGGATCAGACCATGCTTTCCGCCCGCGGCCCGCATCGCCGCGTCATGATGGGCATGCTTTCCGGCGGGCCCATCGCCGACATCATCGATGACCCCACTTGGAACGACTTCGTCGCGCGCTATCGCCGCCGTTGGGCGAATGAGGGCGGCTTCGCATCCCCCTCCATCCACGGCGTCAACTACGTCACGAACCTCTACGGCATCCTCGCAGGCCTGCGCGCGACGAATGGCGACCTGTCGGGCAACCAGGCGGCCTTCCAGCGCGCGATGGCGGCGGCGGAGGTCACGGCGCCGACCGGTGCCGCGGTCAAGCTCGACCACAACCGTCAGGCCATCTCCGACATCTTCCTGAACCGGATCGAGGAGCGTGGTGGCAGCGCCGTGGTGGTGGCCTTCGACCGTGCCCGGGCCGTCAATCAGACGCTCGGCATGCCGGAGGCGCAGTTCCTCGGCCTCGGCTCGCCGTCGCGCGACAACGCAGGCTGCGTGGCCTGACGTGACGCGCGTGGCAGGCATCGCCGGCGGCCTCGTCTCGCCATGACGGCTCCGGCCATCCGCCTGCGCGGTGTCAGCCGTCGCTTCGGCGCGCTGCAAGCCCTGCGTGACGTCAGCTTCGACGTCATGCCGGGCGAGCGGCGCGCCGTGCTCGGCCCGAACGGCGCGGGGAAGACGACGCTGTTCAACACCATCTGCGGCGATTTCCCACCAACGTCCGGCAGCATTGAACTGTTCGACCGGGACATCACGCGGCTCCGCCCGCATGAACGCACGCGGCTCGGCATCGGGCGCACCTACCAGACCTCGCTGCTCTTCAACGGCCTCAGCGTGCTGGAAAACCTCTTCATCGCGGTGCGCGGCGTGCGGCCGAACCGCTTCTCATTCCTCCGCCCCTCGGCTGGCGATGGCGGCATGGCGAAGGCGCGCGACCTCGCGGATCGCATGCGCCTGTCGCATCTGATCGACGCGGAGGTGGTGAACCTCAGCCACGGCCAGCGCCGTCAGCTGGAGGTCGGCATGGCGATGGCGGGCGACCCGCGCGTGCTGATGCTGGACGAGCCCGCCGCCGGCCTCTCACCGGGCGATCGCCCCGAATTGCTGCGTCTGCTACGTGAACTGCCGCGCACGCTGACGCTCGTGCTGATCGAGCACGACATGGACATCGCGCTGCCTGCCGCGGACATCGTCACCGTCATGAAGGATGGCGAGGTGGTGGTGGAAGCGCCGCCCGACCGGATCGAGGACGATCCCGTCGTCCAGGCCATCTATCTCGGGGACGGGCATTGATGCTGGCGGTGCGCGACCTTCATGTGCGCTTCGGCCAGGCGCATATCCTGCAGGGCGTGGCGCTGACGGTCGGCGCGCAGCCACTCGCCATCGTCGGCCGCAACGGCATGGGCAAGACCACGCTCTGCCAGGCGGTGATGGGCCTGGTTGCGGCCTCGGCCGGCGAGATCGCTTTCGATGGCCAGCCGATCCAAGGCCTGCCCCCCTTCCGCATCGCGCGGCGCGGCATCGCGCTGGTGCCGCAGGGGCGGCGCACCTGGCCTTCCCTGTCGGTGCACGAACATCTGCGGCTCGTCGCGACGCGCGGCGCGCGCTGGACCATCGATCGCGTCTACGAGACCTTCCCGCGCCTGGCGGAGCGCCGCCGCAACGGGGGCACGGAACTCTCAGGCGGGGAACAGCAGATGCTGGCTATCGCCCGTGCGCTGCTGATGAACCCCAGGCTCGTCATCATGGACGAGCCGAGCGAGGGCCTGGCGCCCGTGATCGTGGAACAACTCATCGGCCTGCTCCGCGGCCTGCCCGCGGATGGCATGAGCCTGCTGCTGGTCGAACAGAATCTGCGCGTCGCGACGGCGGTGGCGGAGGAGGTTGCCATCATGGTCACTGGCCGCATCGCCGCGACCATGCCGGCACGCCAACTTGCCGAGGATACGGATCTGCAGCGCCGCTACCTCGGCGTCGCGGCCGGCGGACATTGACGGAGGAGAGGATGGCAAGGGTCTATGTCATCGGCACGATGGACACGAAGGCGGAGGAACTGCGCTTCGCCGCCGCCTGCGTGCGCCGCGCGGGTGCCGACCCGGTGCTGGTGGATGTCGGGACCAGGGGCGTGGGGCAGGGCGCCGATGTGACGGCGGCCGAGGTCGCTGCCTGCCACCGGGACGGAGCCGCCGCCGTGCTCGGCCTTGATGATCGCGGCCGTGCCGTGGCTGGCATGGCGGAAGCGCTGACGGCCTGGTTGTTGGCGCGTGGGGACATCGGCGCGGTGCTCGGGCTTGGCGGTTCGGGCAACACGGCACTCGTCACCCAGGCCATGCGCGCCCTGCCGATCGGCACGCCGAAGCTGATGGTCAGCACCGTCGCCGCCGGGAATGTCGCGCCCTATGTCGGTCCCTCCGACATCGCCATGATGTATTCGGTGGTGGATGTCGCGGGCATCAACGCCATCTCACGCCGTGTCATCGCCAATGCCGCCCATGCGGCCGCCGGCATGGCGTTGACCGCGCCGCCCGCCGCCTCCGGCACCGAGAAGCCCGGCATCGGCCTGACCATGTTCGGCGTCACCACCGCCTGCGTGACGCAACTGCGGGAGGCGCTCGAGCCTTCGCATGAATGCTACGTCTTCCACGCCACCGGCGCTGGCGGCCGCAGCATGGAGAAGCTTGCTGATTCCGGCTTGGTTTCTGCGTTGATCGACATCACGACGACGGAGGTGCCCGACTTCCTCGTGGGTGGCGTCTTCCCCTGCGATGCCGATCGCTTCGGTGCGCCGATCCGCACGCGCCTGCCCTATATCGGCAGCGTCGGCGCCGTGGACATGGTCAATTTCGGCGCGAAGGAGACGGTGCCGCCGCAATTCGCGGGCCGCAACCTTTACGTCCACAACCCGCAGGTGACGCTGATGCGGACGACGGCGGCGGAGAATGTGGAGATCGGCCGCTTCATCGTGGAGCGGTTGAACCGGATGGAAGGCCCGGTACGGTTCCTGCTGCCGCTCGGCGGCGTCTCGGCCATCGATGTGCCGGGCATGCCCTTCCATGATCCTGCCGCCGACGCGGCGCTGTTCGACACCATCCGCGCCGGCTTTGTGCCTGCGCCCCACCGCAGGCTGATCGAGGTCGAGGCCGCGATCAACGACCCTGCCTTCGTGCAGGCCGTGCTGGCGGCCTTCCGGGAGATTGCCTGACCATGCCCCGCTTCACCCGCAGCGAGTTGCTCGCCCGCTTCAACGGCATGGTCGCACGGCGAGAGCCCATCATCGGTGGCGGCGCCGGCACCGGCCTCTCCGCCAAATGCGAGGAGGCCGGCGGCATCGACCTGATCGTCATCTACAATTCCGGCCGCTACCGCATGGCCGGCCGCGGCTCGCTCGCGGGGCTGCTCGCCTATGGCAGCGCGAATGAGATCGTGAAGGAGATGGCGCGGGAGGTGTTGCCGGTGGTGCAACGCACGCCGGTCATCGCCGGCGTGAACGGCACCGACCCCTTCGCCATCATGGATCACCTGCTGGATGAGCTGAAGGCGCTGGGCTTCGCCGGCGTGCAGAACTTCCCGACCGTCGGCCTGATCGACGGCGTGTTCCGCGCGAACCTGGAGGAGACAGGCATGGGGTTCGGGCATGAGATCGACATGATCCGCCTGGCCCACGCGAAGGACATGCTGACCACCCCCTATGTCTTCAACGCGGAGGAAGCGGCGGAGATGGCGAAGGCCGGCGCGGACATCCTGGTGGCGCATCTCGGCCTGACCACCGGCGGCGCCATCGGCGCGCAGACGGCCCTCAAGCTCGCGGACTGCCCTGTGCTGATCGACGAATGGGCCGCGGCCGCGCGCCGCGTGCGCAAGGACATCATCGTGCTCTGCCATGGCGGCCCGATTGCGACGCCGGAGGATGCCACCTTCATCCTGCGCAACACCGCGAACATCAACGGCTTCTACGGCGCTTCCTCCATGGAACGCCTGCCGACCGAAACCGCGCTGGTCGAGCGCACCCGCGAGTTCAAGTCGATCTCCTTCTGAGGGATTCACGCCATGGCCCGCGCCTATGCCTCCACCATCCTCGACGCGCCGGTCGAGGCCGTCTGGGATCTGGTCCGCGACTTCAACGGATTGCCAGCCTGGAACGCCGCCATCGCGCGGTCGGAGATCGAGGATGGCCTCGATTCCGACGTAGTCGGCTGCGTCCGGCGCTTCCATTTGCCCGACGGCACACTGGTGCGCGAACGCCTGCTGAGCCTGAACGACCGCGACTACAGCTTCACCTACAACTTCGAGACGCCGGCCTTCCCGGTGACGAACTACCTGGCCCGCATGCGGCTGCTGCCGGTGACCGATGGAGAGAAGACCTTCGCGGAATGGGAGGCGACTTTCGACGAGGCGCCGGAGGATGCCGGCAAGTATGTGGACATCGTCTCCAACGCCGTTTTCCAGGCCGGATGGAATTCCCTGAAGCCTCGCGTGGCCGGCCGCGCCGCGCCGGCGGGTGCGCAGCGCTGGAGCGGCTTCCCGCCCAGCAAGGCCTGGTGCAGCACGGTCATCGATGCACCGGTGGAAGCGGTATGGTCCATCATCCGCGACTTCGCCGGCATGGGCGGCTGGCATGACGATATAACGCGGATGCAGATGCTGGATGGCGCGCGCAGCGACAAGGTCTCCGGCACGCGCGACTTCCTGTTCGGCGCGGGGCATTTGAATGAGAAGCTGCTGCACCTCGACGATACGGAGCGCAGCTATTCCTACTTCATCACGAAATCCGAGCTTCCCTGGATGCAGTACGTCAGCGGCCCGCGGCTCTGGCCCGTGACGGATGGCAACCGCACCTTCGGCACCTGGTTCGGCGACTGGGTGGCATCGCCGCGCGACGATGCAGCGCTGATCCCGAACACGGAGCAGAACGTCTACCTCAAGGCCCTCCACACCGTGGCGCGGCGGTGTTCCAGGGCCTTGGTGTGATACCAACGCCCTGGGCCTGTTGAAGAATTGCCGCTGGGGTCTGGATGGCGCAGCGGGCGGGTGATGAGCCGGTTGGTGACGGGTGACGATGCTGGGTAGAGCCGGGCGCAGCGCCGACGGCGAGCGCGGCGAGGAGCGCCATCATGGCGGCCCTTGCCAGCCGCTTGAGGTTGATGACGGCGGCGGTGAGGAAGGCCTGGCTCTGCATGTTGGCCAGCCCCCGCCGGATGGCGCGGGCGAGGCCGTGCCAGGTCTTGGCCTCGCCGTGGACGCCTTCGACCTGGCGACGGTGGCAGCGGTAGAGGGTGCGCTCGCGTGGCCCCCAGCCGGCGTATTTGCGGCGTGCCCGCAACAGGGCCGGATGGTCCTTGTGCAGCAGGATGGCGCGTCGCCGCATGGTGGTGCTGAAGCAGATCGCGCGTAGGCAGCAGGGTTCGCAGTCCGGGATGCGGGCGCGATAGTGCTGGAAGCCGTCGCTGTCGGGCACGCCGTGCGGACGGAGGACCTTCCCGGCTGGGCAGCGGACAATGCGGTGCTTGGCGTCCAGCTTGAAGCGCCGCTCCGGGATGGTGCCTCGCTTGGGTGGCCGTTCGGCCTTGGCCGGGATCACCGCCTCGATCCCCCGCGCCTCGAGGGCGGCAAGGACGCAGGTGATGGCGTAGCTCGCATCCATCGTGGCGATCCTGATGGGCACCCTGGTGGTGGCGCGGACGGCGTCGAACTGGCCTTCGACGTTTCGGGTGTCATGCTGCGCGCCGGTGGTCACCGCCACGTCGAGCACCACGCCGGCCTCGGCATCGACCGCCGTGTGCTGTTTGTAGGCGGGCTCCACCCGGCGGGCCCGGTTGCTGGTTGCCAGGCTGGCATCCGGGGCGGTCCGGCAGACCGGCTCCGTCGGGCCGTTCGCCGCCTCGACCGCATCCGCGTGCTTGCGCGCGATCGCCTCCCAGCTGACGTCGGCACGGACCAGCGAGCTGTCGATGTGCACCACCTCGCCCTTGGCGATGCCGGCCGCCACGCAGGCCTCGACGGTGCGCGTGAAGACCAGCCGGAACCGCTCCGCACCCCAGCGCTGACGGATGCGCGTCAGGCTGGAGTGGTCGGGCAGCGCCTCGGTGAGCCCGTAGCCGGCAAACCAGCGGATGGCGATGTTCACAGCCGCCTCCCGCATCAGTCGCCGGTCGTGCACGATGCCGAGCAGCAGGCCGGCCAGCATCAGGCGGACCGCCGCCTCAGGGTCGATCCCAGGCCGCCCGCTGCCGGCCGCATAGCAATCCGCGACCTCCGTCCGTAGCCAGCCGAGGTCGAGAACACGGTCCACACGGACCAGCACATGGTCGCCCGGAATCAGCTCGCGCAGTGAGCCAGCGAACACCAACTCCCCCTGATCCCGCGCCCGACGTCCCAACATCCCGACCCGCCGCAACAGCATCGAATCAGGGCGACGCCACTTCTTCAACAGGCCCAGGGCGTTAACATCACACCAAAAAGCCTTCGGCAAACCCGGCGCGGTTCATAGACGTCCAACGGCCGAGAGGATGCGGCGCTGCGCCTTGCCCGCATGGGCGAGCGCGTTGCGGGTGAAGTGGAAACGGCAACGCTGCCAGGATCCCGCAGCACCTTCGCCACGGCGGCCTTCAGGCCCTCATGGACGTCGGAGAGCAGCAGCTTCACGCCGGCCAAGCCGTGCCGCTTCAGGGTAAGGTCGGTCGACGCACTGCGTCGACGAGCCAGAAGGGCTCCGCCTGGGAACTGCCGCCCACCAAGCCGAGGACTTCGCGCCACCCGTCGGCGCGCCCCACAGCTTCATTGTCTTCCGTTGGTCAGGCTGCGGCAGAAGCCGGGGTTTCGCGCGGGTCAGCGGCGTTCGGCAGCCTGATCGCGCCGTTTGGCTCGCGTAGGACATAGCCGCGACCCCACACTGTTCCGATGAGTTCAGCGGCGCCAGCGCTGGCCAGTTTCTTTCGCAGTTTGCAGATGAAGACGTCGATGATCTTTACTTCCGGTTCGTCCATGCCGCCGTAGAGATGATTGAGGAACGCTTCCTTAGTGAGCACGACGCCCTTGCGGAGAGTGAGCAATTCCAGGACGGCATACTCCTTGCCGGTCAGATGCACAGCGCGCCCATCGACCAGCACTTCACGCGACCCAAGGTTCAATGTGAGAGGACCGACCGAAAGTGTCGGCTGGCTGAAGCCCTTGGCACGCCGGACAATTGCCTGGATGCGTGCGACCAACTCCTGCTGGTCGAAGGGCTTTGTAATGTAGTCGTCTGCCCCCATGCCGAAGCCTCGAACCTTGGCTTGAGGGCGGGTCAGGCCGGACAGGATAAGCACTGGCGTCTCCACCCGCGCCGCCCGCAACCGGCGCACAACTTCGTACCCCTCCATGTCCGGCAGCATCAGATCGAGGACGACGATGTCGTAGTCATATAGGCGCGCCAACTCCAGCGCTTCCTCCCCGGTGTCGGCCGTATCGATGATCATGGCAGCAGCCTTGAGGGCCAACGCCACCCCGCGCGCTACGATTGTATCGTCTTCAACCAGAAGGACACGCATGCGACGGCTCCACACACCTGATGCGTGTAGAGATACCATCTTTGCGCGATATGTGAAGGGCTGATTCATCCGAAAAATGGATCATCTTTCGCTACAGTTTAAAAAACAGGACGTTTTTCGAAATATGGCGAAATTGGAGTTGGCCAAGCGACTGAGGTTGGTCGATGGGTTAATGCAGTCGCAAGCATTAACCCTACAGCAGGGTCACGTTGCCGCCGTCGATCAAAACGGCCTCGTGTTTGCCGGCTTTCGACCACCGCTCGCCGTACGTGACCGTGTGATGGTGCGGGATCGACGCGGTAGACCTTTGCTCGCCGAAGTAGTCAGCGCTGATGGCCAACTGGCGCGAGCAGCACTGTTTGGCGAAGCGGAGGGCTTAGCCTCAGGTACGCGTGCAGAGAGCCTTCCAAGCCAAGGGTTGCCCGTCAGCACGGAATGGCTCGGCCGCGTCCTCGATCCACTAGGGCGTCCGATGGATGGCAGGCCGATGCCAACTTCCTCGCTTCGCCGTTCTCCCACTCGCTGCGCGCCCCCGTCTCCCGGTGTGCGCCAGCGTCTGGGCGCGCCGGTATCGCTTGGCGTCCGGGCGATTGACTGCTTCTGCACTATTCGCGAAGGCCAACGCCTTGGCCTTTTCGCTGCCTCTGGTGTCGGCAAATCGACCCTCCTCGCGACCATGGCAAGATCGACCAGCTTCGACGTGACAGTCTTGGCCATGGTTGGGGAGCGTGGACGCGAACTGCGCGAGTTTCTGGAAGATGACCTCGGGGCCGAAGGTTTGCGCCGAAGTGTCGTTGTCTGCGCGACATCCGACGCACCAGCGGCGCTGCGCCGGGAAGCTACCTACGCGGCAATGGCCATTGCCGAGCACTTTCGAGACGAGGGCAAGCGTGTCCTGCTGCTACTCGACTCGATCACTCGCTTTGCGCATGCTTGCCGTGAGATCGGACTGGCCGCCGGCGAACCACCGGCGACGCGCGGTTATCCACCCAGTGTGTTCGGTGAACTACCAGCGGTGCTGGAGCGAGCTGGCCCTGGCGCGCCGGGGGCCGGCAGCATCACAGCCCTCATGACCGTGCTTGTCGAAGGCGATGACCACGACGAACCGATCGCCGATGCTGTCCGTGGAACGCTTGATGGACATGTAGTACTCGACCGGCGGATTGCAGAGTCTGGCCGCTACCCAGCCGTCAACGTCTTACGCAGCCTGTCGCGTACGGTCCCTGGATGCCAGACGCGAGACCAGGCGGACCTTGCTACCCGAGCGAGGCGTCTGCTTTCGCTGTCCGACAGCGTAGCCGATCTCGTGCGCCTCGGCGCCTACAGGGTCGGAACCGATCCGGAAACCGACCTCGCCCTCCGCCTGGCACCAAAAATCGAGGTTGTGCTTCGCCAACAGAAGGGAGAGGTCGGTTCCCTTGATGATGCCTTCCGGGCGCTGGGCGAGGCGATGAACGATGAGTCGCCCTGATCCACTTGACATTCTGTTTCTGTTGCGGAGGACCGATGTGGAGTCAGCGCGCCGGCAGGCCGCGGTGGCTATCGACCAGCACCGTGACTCGGCGCAGAGCGCGCCCTCGAGTGCGAGCTGCTCGACCGTCGCAGCTTCCGCTCCCAGGCCGAGGCACGGATCGTGGTGTTCGCCTTCATCAGAAGGCTTCTACAACCCGACCAGGCGCCACTCCGCCCTGGGCTACCTCTCGCCCATCGAATACGAAGCAAGAGCCATGGCCAAGAACGACTGATCCCTACCCACCAACCATCTACTGAAGCTGTGCAACTTCACTACGCACAGGCGACGCCCATATACGACAGGTCCGCGATGCGGACCGCCGTTTCCGCGCCAGGTGGCGCGAGAGACCCTGGATGTGAACGGCCGCCTATCGGCGCAGCGGCCCCGGCTTTCGCCGTGCCTTCGGGTCCGGCCTTTCCGGCGCGTGGCGACCGCCTCGCGCCGGATGGCTGGCCAGCACGGCCTCGATCCAGTCATTCACGCGGGTGCTCTCGCGCGCCGCTTCCTCGGCGGCCACATAGGTGTCGGGAAAGCGCATGGACAGCCAGCGCCACGCCACCAGGCGCTTGTAGGTCTTCTCGGCCCGTTCCAGTTCCAGCGGGCCCGCCGTGTCGGGGCGGGGCAGGGTGCCCGCCTCAGGGGGGCGAACCTTGTGCCCGCGTGTATGGTCCAGGGCCCAGCGCGCCAACCTCTCGATCCCATAGTCGCGCGAATCGACGGGACACAGGGCATAGGTCCATCGTGTCGCCAGGGGCAGGTCGAGCTTGTCGATCTCGGCTGCGATGGTGATCTGCGCCGAGATGTCTGCGAGGCGGTAGGACGGATCATCCGGCCGCAGCACCGCCCGTTGCAGTCGCGTCAGCGTGGCGTAGAGCGACTCGGTCCCCATCTCCCGTGCCACGGCCGTGACGATGGCCAGGTCCGGCGCGACGCGCGGGCGCAGGTCGTCGGGCGCGGCGGGTACCGTGCCGAGTGCGAGCTTGATCGCCGCCGGCCGGCCGGCGCCGACAAGCACGGCGACGACACCCTCCTCGTGATGCCCGAAGCGACCGGCGCGTCCGCCGATCTGCCGGACCTCCGACGCATGCAGCGCCCGTCGAGCCGTGCCGTCCCATTTCTCCAGCGTGGAGAAGACGATGCGCGAGATCGGCAGGTTGAGCCCGAGCCCGATGGCATCCGTGGCGACGAGGATGTCTGCCTCCCCGGTCTCCCGGAAGCGGCGCGCCTCGGCCCTGCGCACCTCCGGGCTCAACGCCCCGTAGATCGTCGCCACCCGGCGGTTGCGCCGCTGCAATTCGCTGCGCAGTTCGAGGACATCGCGGCGCGAGAAGGCGATCAGCGCGTCGCCCTTTCGCAGGTCGCCGAGCGCCACGGGTTCATCCGCTGCCCTCAGCGGCGACTTCCGTTCCAGCGAGATTTCCTCGACCGGTTCATCCGTGAGCGCCGCGATCCGCCTGACGAGCGGGATGCAGTCCGGCGAGCCAAGCACCACCACCTCCCGCGCCGGGACGCCCATGATTGCGGCAGTCCAGGCATGGCCGCGGTCGGGGTCGGTCAGCAACTGCGCCTCGTCGATGACGGCCACGTCGACGGGCGTGTTGAAGGGGCACATCTCCACCGTGGCCGCGGTGAAGCGGCTGCCGGGAACCGGGTCCCGCTCCTCCCCGGTCACGAGTGTCGCCTGGATGCCCCGTGCCGCCAGCGCTTCCCGGAATTCATGCGCCAGCAGGCGGAGCGGCGCGAGCGCGATCCCGCTCTCCGCCCTGGACAGGCGGTCGAGTGCCTGGTGGCTCTTGCCGGAATTGGTCGGCCCCGTGATCAGCGTGATGCGCCGGTCGAGCGCACGGGCCGTCGTGAAGTGACTCACGAAGCGGTCCATGGCGGCGGCCTTTGCCAGCACCGCATTCGCGACGCGCTGGGGCGGTGCCCCTGGCGCTTCCACCCGGCTCCGGGCCGGGCGGCCTGTTGGCGCCGCCTCCTGCCGCCATGCCGCGACCTCCGGCCGCAGCGAGGCCAACACGGCGGGATCGAATTGCAGGATCTCGGCGCCGCGCCCGCGGCCCGTCGCCAGGCGGCGCGCCACCGGGATGCGACGCGCCCGGATCCAGGCCTCGGCTTCCGCCGCCGTGCAGCCCAACAGCGCTGCGATGGCGTCGCGCGTGACCAGGCTGGCTTCCCACTCCTTCTGCTGCCGGTCGGCTTCCTCCCGCGCCTTCCGGGCCGCGCTGGCGGCGTCACGCAGGGCTTTCCGGCGGGCGCGCTCAGCCTCCAGCGTTTCCGCGACGAAGCGCGCCGTCGCTCCCTCATCAAGGTCGAACGCCTGCGCGGCCAATCCGGCACAGGCGGCGATTCCTTCCAGCGTCGCCTCCGGCTTGCCCTGCTGCGCTGCCAGATCCTCGGCGGCCAGGGAAGCGGCAGCTTCCGGCGATCCCGCCAGCCGAAGTCGTCGACGGATCGCACCCCGCAGCGTGGACAGCAGCGCATCTGGGGATGGGTCCGCAACCCCGATGGTCTCGAGCGCGCCTTCCACATCGGTCCTGCGTACCGGCAGCAGAGGCTGTTCCGCCATCACTGCCGCAAGGCCGGCCCGCCATGCTGGCCGGCGGAGGGCCTGCAGCGCCTGTCCAAGGGCGGCTGTCGTCGGTTCCGGAAGGGACGCGAAGCGCCGCGTCAGCAGGGTCAGCTCCTCTGCCGAGGCTGCAAGCGACGCCGTTTCCAGCCGCCCCGCGATGAACTGCTTCAGCCCTGGATCGACCTCCGGCAGAGGAGGCGGGATGCCGTTATTCGCTCGAAGGGTCCGGAGCGCGAGGGCAGCTTCCTCAACCGTCGGCTCAAGCGCGCCAACGCCCGCCAGCATCTCCGCGACCAGGCGTGCCTCGCCCCGCTGCGGCGGCAGCCTCGCCTGGGCCAGCAGGGTGGAGATGCGGCCGGCGCTGATGGCGGGCGCTGGAGGCTGGCGCTGGGGGGAGGGGGGCATGAAGCTGACATGCGGCCGATCCTGCGGCACTGCAACAGGACAGGCCGCGCGGTTCATCCCATCGGCAGCAAATCAGGCAGTTCGTGCGCCCGGACGGCTGGCGGCATGGCGGGCGCCGCTGCGACCTCGACCAGGCACGTCTGGGCGATGCAGCCCTGGGACAGGCCCGAGGCGCCGATATCCAGCGTCAGCACATTCGGATTGCCGTGCCGCTCAAGGCCGCTGTCGTCATCGGCCGGATCGAACCAGGCGCCGGTCGAGAGCCGTGCCACGCCGGGCATCACCGCCTCCGTCAGGCGAAGCCCGGCAAGGCAGGCCCCTCGGTCGTTGAACACCCGCACTACCTGGCCATCGACCAGGCCGCGGGCAGCGGCATCGGCAGGATGCAGGCAGATCGGCGCCCGCCCCGAGACCTTGTCCGCCGCGCTCAGCGGGCTCGGATCCAACTGGCTATGGAGGCGCGTCACCGGCTGATCTGACAACAGGTGCAGCGGATGCCGCCTGGTAGCCGCGGCGCCCAGCCACTCCGCCGGCTCGCGCCAGACCGGATGGCCAGGGCAGTCGGCGATGCCGAAGCCCGCGATGGTGTCGCTGAAGATTTCTATGCGACCGGAGGGCGTCGGCAGCGGATGCGCCTGCGGATCGGCGCGGAATTCGGACAGGAAGACGGGCGCTGCCGCCGGCACCGCGACCTCGGCCAGCCCTGCCTGGCGAAGCCCGTCCCAGTCCGGCAGCACCACGCCCGCTTTGGCAGCGCGCTGGCGGCTTTCCTCATAGAGGTGCCGCAGCCAGCCTGCCGCGTCCCGGCCCTCGGTGAAGCGCGCCCCGGCGCCCAGGCGCTCCGCCAGCGCGGCGAAGATCGCGTAGTCGTCGCGGGCTTCGCCCGCCGGGCGCCGGACGGCCGGCATGTGGATGATGTGGCTCTCGCGGTTGGCGTAGCCGATATCCTCGCGCTCCAGCGTCGTGGTGGCCGGCAGCACGATGTCGGCCATGCGGGCTGCGGGAGTCCAATACTGCTCATGGACAACCACGGTGTCCGGCTTGCTCCAGGCCTCCATCAGCTGGTTCAGGTCCTGGTGGTGATGGAAGGGATTGCCGCCGGCCCAGTAGACCAGCCTGATGTCCGGATAGGCATGGGTGCCGCCATTGTAGGTGAAGGCACCCCCGGGGTTCAGCAGCATGTCCGCGATGCGCGCCACGGGAATGAAGTCGCGCACGGGGTTGTGGCCCTGGGGCAGCGTCGGCCCGCTGAAGCGGGCATTGGGGCTGCCCATCAGGTTGGTGGCGCCGTAGCCGAGCCCGAAGCCGCCCCCTGGCAACCCGACTTGGCCCAGCATGGCGGCGAGAGTCACCAGGGCCCAGAAAGGCTGCTCTCCGTGATGGGCGCGCTGCAGCGACCAGGCGATGTTCAGCATGGTCCGCGTCGCGGCCATTTCCCGGGCAAGCGCCGTGGTCCGCGCGGCCGGGATGCCGGTGATCCCTTCCGCCCAGGCAGGATCCTTGGGCTGCCCATCCGTGGCGCCGGTCAGGTAGCGCAGGAAGCGGTCGAAGCCGGTGCAGTGGCTGGCGAGGAAGGCGGCGTCATGCAGGCCCTCCGCATGCAGGACCCAGCAGAGCGCCAGCATCAGCGCCGTGTCGGTGTTCGGGCGGATTGGCAGCCATTCGAAGGGGGCCCCGGTGTCCAGGTCGTCCCGCGTCGGGCTGATGTTCACGAAGCGGCAGCCCGCCTCCGCCATGCGTCGAAGCCCGCCGGGGACGCGATGCTGGATCGCGCCGCCCTGGCTGATCTGCGCGTTCTTGGCCGGCACGCCGCCGAAGGTCACGAACAGCCTTGTGTGCTGCTCCATCACCGACCAGGCGGTGTGCCGGGCCATGAGTTCATCCATCGGCGCCACGATGTGCGGCATCAGGACGCGGGCGGCGCCCAGGCTGTAGCTGTCCGTGCTGCGGACATAGCCGCCCAGGCTGTTGAGGAAGCGGTGGACCTGGCTCTGCGCGTGGTGGAAGCGCCCGGCGCTCGACCAGCCATAGGATCCGCCAAAGATCGCGCGGTTGCCGTGCATGTCCAGCACGCGCCGCAGTTCTCCCGCGGTCGCGTCGAGCGCCTGTTCCCACGAGACCTCGATGAACGGGTCCCGACCCCGTCCGGTCCTGGCGCGGCCTTCGAGCCAGCCCTTGCGGATCGCCGGCCTGCGGATGCGCAGCCGGTCGAGTTCCGGCGCCAGCATGTGGAGGCCGATGGGTGATGGGTCGGGATCATGCCGGAACGGGCGGAGCGCCACCGCCTCGCCGCCCGCCATCTCGACCTCATAGGCGCCCCAATGCGTGACAGTGAGGATGGCCATGACTGAACTCCCGGACGATGGGGCAGGGGCCCCCCAGCGACATGGGTCGCCGCGCCGCGGTCAGCCGTCAAGCATGCCGAGTTCACGCTTTACCGCCCTAAGGGGCCGTGGCAGGCTGTCAGCAGGGCGTATCTCCCCGCCGAAAAGAAAAGGCGGTGCCTTGCGGCACCGCCGAGTTTAGGGAGGAAACGTCCAAGAAAGACAGCGCGCTAGCGCGCTGCTGCGGTGCACAATAAGGGACAGTGACGTTGACGTGCAAGGGGGTTCCCAGCCCTTGCGCGCATTTTCTTCGTCCCCGACCCGCCATGCCCACAACACGAGGTCAATCGGGCCTGGCGCCCGATGCCCGGACGATCGGCATCCATTTCGCCGTCTCGGACCGGATGAAGGCTGCACATTCCTCAGGCGAGGAGGGCGTCGCCTCGATCTGGCGGAGCGCGAAGGCTGCCAGGAGTTCGGGATCCCGCAGCGCCGTCGTCGCGGCGTGATGCAGCGCCTGGGCCACGTTGGCGGGCAGATTTCGCGGCGCCATCACGGCGCTCCAATCCACCATGTCGAAGGCCTCCAGCCCCGGCGTTTCCGCCATGGAGGGCAGGTTCGGCAGCAGCGGGCTGCGCGCCTTCCCCGTCACCGCCAGCATGCGCAGCCGCCCGGCCTCCGCCTGCGGCCCGGCGCCGGAGGATGGGGTGAAGGCGCTGTCGATCTTGCCCGTGATGAGGTCGGTGATCAGCGGCGCACCGCCGCGATACGGGACGTGGATGTTGCGCAGGCCTGCCATCAGGTTGAGCTGCTCACCTGCCAGATGCCCGGCGCCGCCCGCGCCAGAGGAGCCGAAGGTCAGCGCCTCCTGCCGCGCGGCCGTGACATAAGCCGCGACGCTCCGCCACGGCCGGTCCGCCGGTACGGCGAGAACGTTCACGATCATGCCGACGCGCGTGATCGGCTGCAGGTCGCTCTGCGGGTCGAAGGTCAGGTTGCCGTAGAGGGTCTGGTTGATCGCCAGCCCACCGATCGTCCCCATCAGGATGGTGTGGCCATCCGGCGCCGACCGCACGACGAATTCGGAGGCGATATTGCCATGGGCGCCGGTGCGGTTTTCCACCACCACCGGCTGTCCCAGCACCGCCTGCATCTTCGGCGCCATCAGCCGTGCGGCGAGGTCCGTGGTGCCCCCCGGCGGGAAGCCGACAACGAAGCGGATGGGCCGGCTGGGAAAGCCAGGCTGCGCCAGGGCCGGCGTGGCCATGAGCGCCGGCATGGCGGCCAGCAAGGTGCGACGAAGCATCGGGATCCTCCTCAGGCGTCGGGCAGCAGCGTGTCGCGCAGCCAGGCGGCGACGGCACAGGCATCGGCGTCGCGATCGGCAAAGCCGGCGAGCTGGAGGCCGAGCGGCAGTCCCTCCGCGGCCAGCACCGGCAGCGCGAAGGAAGGTCCGCCCACCAGGGTCCAGGGCAGCGCGTAGTTGCGGGACCCGGTGAAGCCGTGGTCCTGGATGGCGGGGCCGCTGGAGCACAGCATGACGAAGCCATCGGTCCGCGACGACAGGGCCGCCACTTGGGCCCGCAGCCTCTCGCGGTCCGCGACCGCGCGGGCATAGCGCGCGGCATCCATGCCCTCGGCCCGCGCCAGCAGGTCCTGAATCCGCTGGCCGACCATCCCGTCGCCATGGTTGCGATAGCTTGCCAGCGGCCAGCGGGATTCCCAGGCGAGCAGGTCGTTCGCGAAGTCACCAATCTCCCGCAGCGCGGCCTCCAGCGCCGCGACTTCGGCATCGCCTCCGGCGTCCAGAACCTCGACCCCCGCGGCCGCGATGCGCGTGACGGCGGCCTCGAAGGCGGCGCGGGAGGTGTCGGGCGTCTCGTCCCACCCCAGCGTCGCCAGCCGCACGAGGCGCTTCGGCCGGCGCGCCGCCGGCGTCTCCATGGGTCCGCTGATGCCGGGATGCGGCGGCGTGCCGCCCACCAGGCGGGAGATCACCATGGCGCTCGCCCAGACATCCTCGAGGCTCGCCCCGATCAGCCCCAGGTGGTCGAGTGTCGCCGCGAGTGGCGTGACGCCGCCGACATGCAGCGCGCCATGCGTCGCCTTCAGCGCATAGGCTCCGCAATAGCCGGCGGGCCGGATGGTGGAGGCGTGGGTCTGCGTGCCGAAACCGAGGCTCGCCATCCCCGCGCCGACCGCCGCGGCGGAACCGGAGGAAGACCCGCCCGGCGTTCGGCTCGTGTCATAGGGATTGCGCGTCGGCCCGGAATTGCCGCAGGCGAACTCCGTCGTGACGGTCTTGCCGAGGATGAGGGCCCCGCCCTGGCGCAGCGCATGCACGGCCGCGGCGTCCCGGCGGGCCGACCATCCCGCATAGATCGGGTTGTTCATCTGCGTCGGCAGATCGATCGTCTCGATCATGTCCTTCACCACCACGGGCATGCCATCGACGGGCGATAGCGGCGCGCCCGCGCGCCAGCGTGCTGTCGCGGCATCGGCCGCGCGGCGCGCGGCCTTGATGTCGTGCGTCACGAAGGCGGCGATGGCGGGTTCATCGCGCCGCATCGTGGCCAGGCATTGCTCGAGGACGTCGCGCGGCGTGGTCGTGCCGGCGCGCAAGGCGGTCGCCAGCGGCACATAGGGACGCAGCAGCGATGCCCCCGGCGCATACGGTACGCGCCGCTGCGGTGCGGCGGGATCGAGGGGCTGGACGGGTAGGACAGTCACGCGCGGCTCCGGTTCAGGTCCGCGCCAATGCATCGCCACACGGTGTCATGATCAACAGACGATCATCGCCGCGCACGCGGCAAAAGCGGCGTTCCAGACAGCGGTCGATCAGAAAGGTGGCGTTCGCGCGCCGTCGCTGCCTCACCCGCATGCAGCAACCGCTGCGTATCCTCTGGCGCGCACGGCATGCGGCTTGCAGTGCCCCGTCACCGCCGGCAGCCGATCCATCCTTCAGCGATGCGGCATACAAAAATGAGGATTGAAGACATGGCATCACCGAAGCGCCGCGCCCTGATGGCCTGCGCCTTGATCCCGTCGCTCACGCTCATGCCTCGCGGTGCCCAAGCGCAGCCCGCCCCGACGCTGCGCATCGCCGTCGAAGCAGACATCACCTCGACGGATCCGCACTACCATAACCTTGCCCCCAACAAGGCGATTTCCGCGCACTTCTTCGATCCGCTGATCCTGCAGGACGAACAGCAGCGCCTTGTCCCCGGCCTGGCCGTGTCGTGGCGCGCCATCGACGACACGACCTGGGAGTTCAAGCTCCGCGAAGGCGTCACCTGGCACGATGACTCACCCTTCACGGCCGATGATGTCGCCTTCACCGTCCAGCGCGCCCCGGCCGTGCCGAACAGCCCGTCCTCCTTCGGCCTCTACATCCGCCAGATCGCCGAAACGACCGTCGTGGACGCCCATACCATCCGCTTCCGCACGACCGGCGTGTTTCCGCTGATGCCGGTCTATCTCTCCACCTTCGGTATCGTCTCCCGGAAGCATGGCGAGGGTGCCACGACGGCCGATTACAACAACGGACGCGCGATGGTAGGCACGGGGCCCTACCGCTTCGGCACCTGGGCGCAGGGCGATCGCATCACCATGGAACGCAACCCGGCCTATTGGGGCGGCGTGCAGCCTTGGGCAAGCGTCACCACCCGTTTCATGCGCAGCCCGGCCTCCCGCGTCGCCGCGCTTCTGTCCGGCGACGTGGACCTGATCGACGCCCTGCCGACCTCCGACATCGGCCGCGTGGAGCGTGATGCGCGCACGCAGGTCAGCCGCACGGTGTCCAACCGCAACATGTATGTCTTCGTCGATCACCTCGATCGCCTCTCGCCCTTCGTGACGGACCGACAGGGCCGGCCGCTGGATCGCAACCCCTTCCGCGACGTCCGCGTGCGCCAGGCTGTCTCGCTCGCCGTGAACCGCGACGCCATCGTCACGCGCGTCATGGACGGTGCCGCGGAGGCAACGGGGCAAGTCATGCCCCGCGGTTGGTTCGGCTGGACGCCGACCCTGCCGCCGCCAGCCTACGATCCCGAAGGCGCGCGCCGGCTGCTGGCCGAAGCCGGCTACCCCAACGGCTTCAACCTGACGATCCATTGCAGCAACAACCGCTACGTGAACGACGAGCGCATCTGCCAGGCGCTGGGCCAGATGCTGACGCGGATCGGTATCCAGACCACGGTGCAGGCGCTGCCTTTCGCCACCTGGATCACCGCCGCGAGCCGGCAGGACTATTCGATGCTGTTCGGCGGCTGGGGCATCGATACGGCAGAGCCTTCCTCGCCGCTCGGATCGCTGCTTGCCACCTTCGACCGCGCCACGGGGCAGGGGGCGTCCAACCGATCGCGCTACTCCAACCCGGAGGTCGACCGCCTTGTCGCCCAGGGCCTGGCGACGCTGGACGACGAGGCGCGACGCCAGGTCTTCATCCGGGCGACCGAGATCGCCATGCGCGATGTGGGCCTGGTGCCCATGCACCACCAGGTCAATCTATGGGGCGTGCGCCGCGGGCTGGCCCACGCCGCGCGCGCCGATGAGTGGACCCTGGCCATGAGCGTGAAGCCGGCGAACTGAGGCGGAGGTCGGCGGGGCTTGGCGCCTCGCCGGTCCCAGCCAGATAGATATTGCGAATGACTCTCAGTTGCGCTAATCGGCCCCAACCTTAGCCAAGCCAGCCAGCCCAGGGCCTTCGCCCCCAGCGCGCCAGCCAGGCACCGACCTCGATCGGGATGCCCCATGGATCAGCGAACCCTGCTTGCAGCCACCCTTGCCCTCGTCGCGGCCGGACAAGCGGGCGCCCAGACGCCAGACGCACCGACACCTGCTGCCACGCCGCTCGATGCGGTGACCACGACCGCCACGCGCACCCGGGCCGTGGCTGGCGATCTTGCAACGCCGACCACGGTCGTTGCGCGAGAAGAGATCGAGCGTCGGGATGCTCGCAGCGTGCTCGACCTCGTCCGCGACATCCCTGGCGTCGAAAGCTCCGGCGTCCCGCGCACCACGGCGATGCAGCCGGTCATTCGTGGCCTCGGCGATGAACGCATCGTGCTCCGCCTCGACGGCAGCAGGAACAACTTCAACGCTGGTCATCGCGGCCGCACCTTCGTGGATCCGGAGCTGCTGCGTCAGGTCGAGGTTCTCCGCGGCCCTGCGAGCACCTTGTATGGGTCGGGTGCGCTCGGCGGCGCGATTTCGCTGCGCACCATCAATGCCGAGGATATCCTCCAGCCCGGTGCCAGCTTCGGTGGCGTAGCGAGCATGGGGTGGCAGAGCCAGGGCAGCGGCCCCCGCGGCAGCCTGGCGCTCGGCGCACGGGCCGGCGATTTCTCGGTGCTCGGCGCGATGGCGGGCTTCAGCAACAACAACTTCACGGATGGGCGCGGTACCACCATTCCCTATTCGGAAGACGAGGCGACCTCACTGCTCGGCAAGCTCGGGTGGAACCCGGGCCATCACCGCTTCGAACTCTCGGCGATGCGGTTCCGTGACAATAACACCCTGCCCATCGCGGCCAGTACCGCCACCACGACCAGCATCACGGACCGGGAGACAGTGCAGGAGACGCTGAGCCTGCGCTGGTCCTACGACGATCCCTCCATGCCCCTGCTGGCGCCGCAAATCGTCGTCTACCGCAACCACGTCGATATCCAGGAGCGGCGCCTGACCGGCACGCGCGCCGTCGACGGCACGACGCTGACCACGACCGGCATCGACGCGCAGAACACATCGCGCTTCGGCCTCGGCGCTTTCGGTCGCCATGCCCTGACCTACGGCTTCGAATACTACCGCGATGAGCAGGAGGGCACGAGCAACAACCTCTCCCGCAGCCAGTTCCCGACCGCGCAGCAATCGGTCCTCGGCCTCTTCGCGCAGGATGAGATCACGCTCGGCGCCTTCACCCTGACGCCCGGCCTCCGCCTCGACCGATTTGAACAGGAAAGCCCGAACGGGTTGAACGACCGCAGCGTCGATCGCGTCTCGCCGCGCGTGTCGCTGGGCTGGCAGGTGCTGCCCTGGATGCAGCCTTATGTCAGCTATGCCGAAGGTTTCCGCGCACCATCACTGACCGAACTCTATGTCGGCGGCCAGCATTTCCCGGGCAACTTCTTCGTGCCCAACCCGAACCTCCGGCCGGAAGTGTCCCGCAACAAGGAAGCGGGGGTGAACCTGCGCTTTGCCGACGTGCTGCGGGACGGGGATCGCCTCCGGGTGCGCCTGAGCGCGTTCCGCAACGACATCGATGACTTCATCGAGCAGACGGTCCTCGCCACTACGACGGTCAGCCGCAACATCGGCCAGGCCCGCATCACGGGCGTGGAGGCGGAAGCCCAGTACGATGCCGGCACTTGGTGGGCGGGTCTCGGCGCCTCCGCGCTGAAGGGCGACAATCTGGAGACCGACCAGCCGCTCGCTTCCATTCCCGCGCACCGTGTCACGCTGAACGCCGGCTACCGATTTCTCGACCAGGGCGTGACCGTCGGCGGTCGCCTCACGGCCACGGCGGAGCAGGATCGCGCGCCCCGCACCCCTGGCGTCGCGCAGCAGACCTCTGGCTACGGGGTGCTGGACCTCTTCGCCAGTTGGACGCCGACGGCGGCGCCGAATGTCCGCCTGGCCGTGGCCGTCGACAACGTCTTCGACCACGCCTATCGCCGTTCCACCTGGAACAGCGACCCGGTCCCAGCCTTCTACGAAACGGGCCGGAACATCCGCGGCAGCCTGCGCATCGCCTTCTGATCAGCGATGCGGGCGGCGGCATCCTCACGGCGGGGCGCCCTTGGCGCCTCCCTAGCGCTGCACGGGGCGGTCGCCGTTGCGGCCGTGCTGCCGCTGCTGCAGGCGCCAACCGCTCCCCCATCGGGCTCGGCGGTTGCCGTGACACTCGTGTTTCCCGGCGCAGCCTCGACGGATGCTGGCCCCGTCGCCGACATTCAGCCCGCGAGGCCGCCAGAACCGGAAGCGACGGATCCGCCGGGCCACGAGCCGCCGGGCTCATCGTTCCCGGAAGCGCAGGACGTGCCGCCTGAAACGCAGGCCGAGGTCGCTGTCCCGGTGGAGGTTCCGCCCGCCGCGGCTGAGCCCGCCCGTGCCGAAGCCAAGGAGACCGCACCCCTGCCTGCGATGGCGGAAACCGTGCCCGCCGAGGAGGCGCCAATCCCGCCGCCCCCAGCCGCGCCGGCGTTGTCGGAGCCACCGGCCCCAACGCGCGCGCCCGCCACCCGCCCATCAGCGCCGCCAAGGCAGGCGGCGGCGCGCCCCGATCCCCCGGCCCGTCCCGCCATCCGTCCTGGCGCGGCCGGTGCTGGGGGAAGCGAAGCAGCTGCGCCCGCGGCTGCTTCGGCGGCGGCCATCGCACCTTCCGCCGCGATGGCCGCCGCCTCCCCCCTTGCGCCCCCTGCCCGAAGCGCCGAGGGGCCCATCCTGGTCACCGCGCCCCGCTATCGCCGCCCGCCCACGCCACCCGCCTATCCCGCCCGCGCCGTCGAGTTCGGGCTGACCGGCACGGTCCTGGTCCGCGCCCGGGTCACGCCTGATGGAAGCACGGAGGAGACACGCCTCTGGCGATCCTCAGGCCACGCCCTGCTGGATGCTGCAGCCATCGCTGCGGTCCGCCGCTGGGCCTTTGAACCCGCCTCGATCGAGGGCCGCCGCGTCGAGGCCTGGGTCGAGGTTCCCGTCCATTTCCGCCTGAACTGAGGAAGACCCCATGCCGAGCCTGCTCGAACGCCATCAGGACCTGGTCCGCACCGCCGGCACGCTGCGCGCGCGCGACGCGGCGGAACGCCTGGGCGTCACGGAAGCCGCGCTGGTGGCGTGCGGCGCCACCGGTCCGGCGACGCCCCTGCGCACGGACTGGGCTGGATTGATCGGCGCCATGCCACGCGCCGGCCGCGTCATGGCGCTCACGCGGAATGACCATGCGGTGCATGAACGCCACGGCACCTATACGGATGTCTCCAGCGGTCCGGGCCACATCCTCGTCCTTGGTCCGGACATCGACCTGCGGCTGTTCCCTGCGCGCTGGGGACATGCCTATGCGCTGGGTGGCGACCGCCCCTCCATCCAGATCTTCGGGCGGGATGGCACCGCCGTTCACAAAATCTTCGCCACCGAGGCGACAGGGCGTGAAGGCTGGGACAGCATCGTCGCAGACTTCGCCACCGATGCCTGCGAAGCTCCGCCGGAGGCGCCCGCAGCGCCCCGCGTTGCTGCCGAGGGCGTGGTGGATGGCGCATCGCTCCGCGCATCCTGGCTGGCGCTGAAGGATACGCACGACTTCTTCCCTATGCTCCGCCGCCACCGCGCCTCCCGCCGCCAGGCCTTCCAACTGGCCGGCGACGACCTTGCGCTCCGCCTCGATCCTCGCGCGGGCAGCGCCATCCTCGAAGGTGCCGGGGCGGCGGAGGTGCCGGTGATGGTCTTCGTCGGCAATCCCGGCGGCATCCAGATCCATACGGGCCCGGTGCGCCGTCTGCGGGCCACACCGGGCTGGTTCAACGTGCTCGACCCCGACTTCAATCTGCATCTGCGCGAAGCCGGTGTGGCCGCTGCCTGGCGCGTCGTGAAGCCGACGGAGGATGGTGTCGTGACCTCAGTCGAACTGCTCGACGCGGACGGCGAGGTCGTCGCCCTGCTCTTTGGTGCCCGCAAGCCGGGCCAGCCGGAGCGCGAGGATTGGCGCGCCCTTGTGGCGGCCGTCGCCGAGCGCCACGCTACGCTGGCGGATGAAGCGGCATGATCGGCCGCCGGGTCCTGCCGGCGGCCCTGGCCGGCGTGTTTGCCGCACCACATTTGGCGCGGGCGGGCGGCGGGCGTCTGATAACCGTTGGCGGTGCCGTGACGGAGACGGTCTTCGCGCTTGGCCAGGGCGACAGCGTGGTGGCGGTGGACAGCACCAGCCGCTTCCCCGCGCAGGCTGCCGACCTCCGCCAGGTCGGCTATCTCCGCGCCCTGGCACCAGAGGGGCTGATCGGCCTGGCGCCCGATCTATTGCTGGTGTCGGAGGAAGCAGGCCCGCCCCAGGCGCTGGCCGTGCTGCGCGCGGCCGGCGCGCCGCTGACCCTGGTGCCCGACCAGGCAGGCCTGCCTGCGATCCTCCGCAAGACGGAGGCGATCGCCGCGGCGCTGCGCCAGGACGGCACCGCGCTGGCCCGCGCCGTCCAGGATGATTGGCAGGCCCTCGATGCGCCCATCGCCGCGCTTCGCCCGTTGCGTGCGATCTTCGTCCTCTCTGCCGCGCGCGGCGCGCCTCTGGTCTCAGGCCGAGACACCCATGCCGACGTCATGCTGCGGGCTGCGGGCGCCAGCAACGTCGTGCGGGGCTTTACGGGCTACCGGCCGCTTTCCGCCGAACTCGCGGCCTCCCTCGCGCCCGAAGCCGTTGTCATGATGGACCATGCCCTGGCCGAGGCCGGCGGCCCGGATGCCCTGCTGCGTATCCCCGCGCTCGCCGTTACCCCCGCCGCCGCCAGTCGTCGGATCGTCGCCATGGATGGCGCCTACATGCTGAATTTCGGCCCCCGCGCCGCGCATGCGCGGCGGGATCTGGCGCAGCGCCTGCACGGCGCCGCGCTGCCCGCCCTGCCGGCGCGGTCCTGGACGTGAGCACGACCCTCGCCCTGCCGCTGCCGCGCGCGCCGCGCCCTGTGGCACTGCTGCCGCTTGCCGTCGGCCTGCTGGGCGCGGCCATGCTGGCAGGGCTGCTGCTGGGCCCGGCGCGGGTCGGGCCGGATGGCCTGCTGGCGGTGCTCGCCCATCTGTTCGGCGCGCCGCTGCCGGCCGAGTACGCGCGGGATGCCGCGGTGCTTGGCGTGATCCGCGCGCCGCGCGTGCTGCTGGCCGCGCTGGTCGGCGCGGGCCTCGGCGCGGCCGGCGCGGCGATGCAGGGGCTGTTCCGCAACCCGCTGGCCGATCCGGCGCTGATCGGCGTCTCCAGCGGCGCGGCGCTTGCCGCCGTCGCCGCCATCGTGCTCGGCGGCACGGTGTTCGGCGCGGCGGCCGGGCTGCTCGGTCTCTGGCTCCTGCCGCTAGCGGCCTTCCTCGGTGGTCTTGGCGCCACGCTGCTCATGGCGAGGCTCGGCAGCATCGGTGGCGTCGCCTCGGTCGCCACGCTGCTGCTGGCCGGCGTCGCCGTCAACGCGCTGGCCGGCGCGCTGACCGGCCTGCTGATCTTCATGGCCGACGACCGGCAGGTGAGGGACATCACCTTCTGGACGCTCGGCAGCCTGGCCGGCGCGCGATGGCAGCATCTGCCCGTCATCCTGCTCCTCGTCGGACTGCCGAGCCTTGTGCTCTGCGCTCTGGCCCGGCCGCTCAACGCCCTCCTGCTGGGTGAGGCCGAGGCCTATCACCTCGGCGTCCCCGTGGAATCGCTGAAGCGCCTCGCGATCATCCTGGCCGCCATCGCCGTCGCCGCCGGCGTCGCCTTCACCGGGCTGATCGGCTTCGTGGGTCTCGTCGTGCCGCATCTGGTGCGCCTGGCCTTCGGGTCGGATCACCGCATCGTCCTGCCCGGTGCCGCGCTGCTCGGCGCGGCACTCCTCGTGCTGGCTGACTTGGCGGCGCGCAGTCTGGCGGCGCCAGCGGAGCTTCCGGTCGGCGTTGTTACCGCGCTGATCGGTGCGCCGTTCTTCCTCTGGCTGCTCCGCCGGTCGCATGGGGGTTTCGGCCGGTGATCGCCGCCCAGGCAATCACCTTCCGCGCCGGCGGCCGCGCCCTGCTGCGCGACGTCTCGCTGGAACTGGCTCCGGGGCAGGTCACGGCCGTGGTCGGCCCCAACGGCGCCGGCAAATCCACCCTGCTGCGCGTGCTGTCCGGGGAACTCCGGCCGGACCAGGGCGTGGTCTCGCTGGACCGCCGGCCCATCGGCGCCTTCCATCCGCGCGACCTCGCGCGCCGCCGCGCCGTGGTCAGCCAGGCCGTCGCCCTGGCCTTCCCGATGACGGCGCGGGAGGTGGTCGGCCTCGGCCGCCTGCCCTGGCACGCCACGCCGGGCGCCGCGCGGGATGATGCCGCCATCGCCGCGGCGCTCGATGCCGTCGATGCTGCCGGGTTGGCGCAGCAGCGCTACGCCACGCTGTCCGGCGGCGAGCGGCAGCGAATCCAGATCGCGCGCGCCCTGGCGCAGATCGACGGCGCGCCTCGCCCAGCCGCGCTGCTGCTGGACGAGCCGACGGCAAGCCTCGATGTCCGGCATGTCGGCACCGTGCTGCGCCTGCTGAAGCGCCTGGCGGCGGATGGCGTCGCCGTCATGGTCGTGCTGCACGACCTGAACGAGGCCGCCTTCGTGGCCGACCAGGTCGCCGTCGTCGCGGGTGGCTGGCGCAACGCCCTGGGGCCAGCGGCGGCGATTCTTCGCCCGCCACTGCTCGAAGCCGTCTATGGCGTGCCCTTTGCAGGCGGGGAAGGCGCGCTGCGCCCGGATTTCAGCAATCCAGCGTCGTATCGCGTTCCCACTGCGTGAGGTGCCGGGCGTAATCGTCCCATTCCGCCCGCTTCAGTCGCCCATAGGCCGCGCAGAACTCATCCCCCAGCGCGGCCTTCAGGACCGATGAAGCCTCCAGCGCCCGCAGCGCGTCCAGCAGGTTCAGCGGCAGCCTGCGCGCATCCGTCACCCGGTGGCCATCCGTGTACATGTTGATGTCGAGCCGCTGTCCAGGATCGCGCTTCGCCGAAACGCCCTCCATCCCCGCCGCCAGCAGCGCCGCCGGCAGCAGGTAGGGATTGACCGCGCCATCCGCCAGCCGCAGTTCGAAGCGCCCGGGATCGGGAATGCGGATCATGTGGGTGCGGTTGTTGCCGGCATAGGTGATCGTGTTCGGCGACCAGGTGGCGCCCGATGTCGTGCGCGGCGCGTTGATGCGCTTGTAGCTGTTCACCGTTGGATTCAGCAGCGCGCAGAGAGCCTCGGCATGCGCGATGATGCCGCCGATGAAGTGATAGCCCGTGGCAGAAATGCCGAGCGCCCCGGAAGGGTCGGAAAACAGGTTCTCATCGCCGCGCCACAGCGACACATGCGCGTGGCAGCCATTGCCCGTCAGCAATGGGAAGGGCTTCGGCATGAAGGTCGCGCGCAGCCCGTGCTTCTCCGCGATCGACTTCGCCATGAACTTGAAGAAGGCATGCCGGTCCGCCGTCACCAGCGCATCGGCATAGTGCCAGTTCATCTCGAACTGGCCGTTCGCATCCTCATGGTCGGACTGGTAGGGGCCCCAGCCCAGCGCCAGCATCGCGTCCGAGATCTCAGTGATGATGTCGTAGCGGCGCATCAGGGCGGAGGCGTCGTAGCAGGGCTTGGCGGCGCGGTCAGCCGGGTCGCTGATCGCCATGCCGTCCGGCGTGGTCAGGAAGAACTCGCATTCCACGCCGGTCCTCAGCGCGACGCCATCGTCCGCCGCCTGCGCGATCAGCCGACGCAGCAGGTTGCGCGGCGCCTGCGCGACCTCCTGCCCCTCCATCCAGAGATTCGCCGCCAGCCAGCCGACTTCCGGCTTCCACGGCAGCTGCACGAGGCTGGCGGGATCAGGCTTCGCGAAGAGATCCGGATGCGCCGGCGTCATGTCGAGCCAGGTGGCGAAGCCGGCGAAGCCGGCACCGTTCTCCTGCATCTCCGCAATCGCCGCGGCCGGCACCAGCTTGCCGCGCTGCGCGCCAAACAGGTCGGTGTAGGAGATCAGGAAGTACTTGATGCCGCGCTCACGGGCGGCTTCCGCCAGGCTGACCATGCTGCGTTTCCCTCAGGACGATGGACAAGGGCCGTGCAGCCGGCCGCCCTGCGGCGGTCGGGTGATGCTGGCATTCCAGGGCCCGTCTGTGCGGGCCGTTCTCCCTTCGCGGCTTTCGCCGCGCTCGCTCAGAGCCGGCCGGCGCCGGGGATCCAATCCGTGCCCGCCAGGGGGACGCCGGCCATGGCGGAAGCCTCCATGGTCAGCGCCACCAGATCCTCGGGCTCCAAGTTCAGCAGGTGGCTCTTGCCGCAGGCGCGCGCGACCGCCTGCGCCTCCATCGTCATCACTGCGAGATAGTTGGCAAGGCGCCGTCCTGCCTTCACCGGATCGAGCCGCGCGGCCAGTTCGGGATCTTGCGTCGTGATCCCCGCGGGGTCGCGTCCATCCTGCCAGTCGTCGTAGGCGCCGGCGGTGGTGCCAAGCTTGCGGTACTCCGCCTCCAGCGCCGGGTCCTGGTCACCCAGCGCGATCAGCGCCGCGGTGCCGATCGCCACCGCATCGGCGCCGAGCGCCAATGCCTTCGCCATGTCCGCCCCGCTGCGGATGCCACCGGAGATGACCAGCTGCACCTTGCGATGCAGGCCGAGGTCCTGCAGCGCCTTCACCGCGGGACGGATGGCGGCGAGCGTCGGTATGCCGACATGCTCGATGAAGACTTCCTGCGTCGCCGCCGTGCCGCCCTGCATGCCATCGATGACGACGACATCGGCCCCCGCCTTCACCGCCAGCGCTGTGTCGAAATAGGGCCGGCTGGCGCCGACCTTCACATAGATCGGCTTCTCCCAGTCGGTGATCTCCCGCAACTCTTCCAGCTTGATCTCGAGGTCGTCGGGACCGGTCCAGTCGGGATGGCGGCAGGCGCTGCGCTGGTCGATCCCCGGCGGCAGGTTGCGCATCCCCGCGACGCGCTCGGTGATCTTCTGCCCCAGCAGCATGCCGCCACCGCCGGGCTTGGCGCCCTGGCCGACCACCACCTCGATCGCATCCGCCTTCCGCAGGCTGTCGAGGTCCATGCCGTAGCGGGAAGGAAGGTACTGGTAGACCAGCGTCGCGGAGTGTTCCCGTTCCTCCGGAGTCATGCCGCCATCGCCGGTGGTGGTGGAGGTGCCAGCGATCGTGGCCCCGCGCCCCAGCGCTTCCTTCGCCGGGCCAGACAGCGCGCCGAAGCTCATCCCCGCGATCGTCACCGGCGTCTTCAGCACCACGGGCTTCTTCGCGAATCGCGTCCCGAGCACGACATCGGTCGCGCAGCGCTCCCGGTATCCCTCCAGCGGATAGCGGGAGATGGAGGCGCCCAGGAACAGCAGGTCGTCGAAATGCGGTAGCTTCCGCTTCGCGCCGAAGCCGCGGATGTCGTAGATGCCGGTCGAGGCCGCGCGCTGGATATAGGCGATGGTGTGCGGATCGAAGCTGGCCGACCAGCGCGGCGGGGATTTCGGCGTTTCTTCCATGGCCTTGTCCCTAGTAGCTGTCGGCGTAATCGACGTGGAAGTGATAGAGCTTCCGCGCGGAGCCATAGAAGCGGAACTCCTCCGGCTTCGCTTCCGCAGCGAAGCCCGCGCGGTCCAGCAGCCCCGCCAGGATCGCGCGCTCGGCCTCGCCCATCGGCTTCTCCTCGCAATCCGCGCCCAGCGACTTCACCGCGCCGCGCACGAAAAGCCTCGCCTCGTAGAGGCTGTCACCGAGGTTGTCGCCGGCATCGCCTAGCACGACGAGGTTGCCTTCCTGCCCCATGAAGGCGCTCATGTGCCCGACGGAGCCGCGCACGACGATGTCGATGCCCTTCATGGAAATGCCGCAGCGCGCGCCCGCATTGCCGCCGATCACCAGCAGCCCGCCGCGCCCCGTGGCTCCGGCGGCCTGGCTGGCATCGCCCTGCACGCGAACCTCGCCGGACATCATGTTCTCGGCCAGGCCGACACCCGCATTGCCCGTGATCTCGATCCGCGCGCGGCTGTTGAAGCCCGCGCAGTAGTAGCCGACATGGCCCTCGATCCGGACGCTGATGGGCCGGTCCACGCCGACCGCTACCGCATGCCGCCCCTGCGGGTTGCGCAGCACCCAGGATGTCTCGTTGGTCTGCTCCGGCAGCGCATGCAGCCTTCCGTTCAGGTCACGCAGCGGCGCCGCCGCCAGGTCGAAGACCGTCTCCGTCACGCCGCATGCTCCCAGAAATACACCTGGCCTGGCGCCGGCTCGAACAGCCGCGCCTGCTCGATCCCCGGCAGCGGCACCAGCGCGCGGTATTCGGACCCGAAGGCGACGTAATCCTCCGTCTCCGCCATCACCGCGGGCTTGCAGGCGATGGGGTCGCGCAGCACGCCGAAGCCGCGTTCGGTACCGACGACGAAGGTGTAGAAGCCATCAAGGTCGCCGACCGCGGCTTCCAGCGCCTCGCCGAGGCTGGCGCCCTGCCGCATCCGCCAAGTCAGGTAGCCCGCCGCCACCTCGCTGTCGTTCTCGGTTTCGAACTCCAGCCCTTCGCGCCGCAGGTTGCGGCGCAGCGCATTGTGGTTGGACAGCGAACCGTTATGCACCAGGCACTGGTCCGGGCCGGTCGAGAAGGGATGCGCGCCATGCGTCGTCACGGCGCTTTCCGTCGCCATCCGCGTATGGCCGATGGCATGCGTACCCGCCATGCCAGGCAGTCCGTAGCGTGAGGAGACGGCATCCGGCAGCCCGACGCCCTTGTAGAGTTCGATCCGCGCGCCGGCGGAGACGATGTTGACGGCGGGATAGCGCGTCGCCAGCGCCTGCCGCAGCGCACCCTCCGCATCCCGCGGCACCGTCACCACCGCATGGTCCCCGCGCCGCACGGCCGTGACGCCAAGCGCGGCCGCCATCGCCGAGGCATCGACATCCTCCGGGATGCGCAGCGTCAGCTTGGTCGTGTCGCCTGCGGCCGTGCCATAGACCGCGAAGCCGGCGCTGTCCGGCCCGCGGTCGCTCATGATGCCCAGCATATCCGCCGATAGGCGCCCGAGCTCAGCCTGGAGGCCTGGACTCTTGAGGAACAGGCCCACGATTCCGCACACGGCACGCCTCCGACCACGCTGCCGTAGGTTGGGGCGGGAAAGGCGTATTGTCAATTCAGCGGAACAAGTGTTTCCTGTTGGGAAATTCTGGTCAGTCCGGCCGCCGCGCATGGACAATGACCGACAGGTAGGTCATCGGCTTGCGGATCAGCTTTTCCGGCCCGTGCGGCGCGGCGCTGTCGAACAGCAGGGAATCGCCGGGGCGCAGGTGGTAGGACCGGTCGGCGTGGCGGTACAGCACCTCGCCCGTCAGCATGTAGATGAACTCCATTCCCTCATGCCGGAAGCCGATATAGGGCTCCGCTTCCTGCCTGAGGGTGATCAGGTAGGGCTCCACCGCGACGTCACCGCCCAGCGCGTGGCCGAGCAGGCTGTAGAGGTGCCCGGACTTCGTGCCGCGCCGATCGATCGTGACACCCTGGCCCGCCGGCACGAAGGAACAGTCGCGCTTTTCCTCGAAGGCTGAGAACAGCGCGGTGATCGGCACATGCAGCGCCGCCGCCAGCGCCTGGATCGTGCCCAGCGAGGCCGAGATCTGCCCGTTCTCGATCTTCGACAGCATCCCGGTGGAAATGCCCGCTGCCGCCGCGACATCCGCGATGGTCCGCTCCGCCCGCCGCCGCAACGCCCGCACCTGCACGCCGAGAGATTGTTCCAGCGTCCGCGCCTCCGCCGCCGGGGCGCCGGACCCCGTCGCCAGCGGCGTGTCAGGGCGCTGCACCGTCACCGGATGCCGGCCCGCATGAAGGACTGCACGAATTGCCGCTGGAACATCAGGAAGCCCAGCAGCAAGGGCGCGGAGGTCATCAGCGTGGCAGCCGAGATGATGGCCCAGTCGATCCCCTGGTCGGTGGAGGCGAAGACCGAGAGCCCGACCGTCAGCGGCCGCGTCTCCACCGTGTTGGTGATGACCAGCGGCCAGAGGAAGTTGTTCCAGTGGTAGCTGACGGATGTCAGGCCGTAGGCCAGGTAGGTCGGCTTCGCCAGCGGCACGTAGACCCGCAGCAGGATCGCCATCGTCCCGCAGCCCTCGACGCGTGCCGCCTCCTCCAGTTCGCGCGGGATCTGTTTGAAGGTCTGCCGCAACAGGAAGATGCCGAAGGCGGAGGCCATGTAGGGCAGGCCGATCGCGAGGATGGTGTCCACAAGCCCCAGCGCCCGCATGCTGCGGTAGTTCTCCACCAGCAGCACGTCCGGCATGATCATCAGCTGCAGGAGCACGAGCCCGAACAGCAGCCCGCTGCCGCGGAATTCGCTGCGCGCGAAGACGAAGGCCGCGAGCGTGCAGAGCACGAACTGCGCCACCAGCACCATCGTCACAAGGATGAATGTGTTCAGGAAGTATCGCGCGAAGGGCGCCGCATCCCAGGCGGCGGCGAAGTTCTCCAGCGTCAGTGGCGCGAACAGCTCGAACCGCGTCGAATAGCCCTGCGGATGGATCGCGGCCCACACCGCGTAGAGCAGTGGCGCCACCCAGACCAGGCCGAGCAGCCAGGCTGCCGCATGCTCGACGATGCTGCCGATCCGGCCGCTCACCGGTAATGCACTCGCTTCTCACCCAGCGCGAATTGCATCGCCGCCGTCAGCGCCAGCATCACCAGCAGCACAACTGTGAGCGCGGAGGCCGTGGCGGTGTCCCAGAACCGGAAGCCGAGCTCATAGACATAGGTCAGCAGCAGCGCCGTGGCGTTGTCCGGGCCTCCCTTTGTCATGACGATGATGTGGTCCACCAGCCGGAAGCCGTTGATCACGGCATTCACCAGGACGAAGAGCGTGGTCGGCCCCAGCAGCGGCAGCGTCACGCGCCAGAAAATGCGCGCGCGCGACGCGCCCTCGATTGCCGCGGCCTCGTAGAGATTGGGGGGAATGGCCTGCAGCGCGGCCAGGTAGAAGATCATGAAGAATCCCGCTTCCTTCCAGACGGCCACGACGATCATCGCGCCCAGCGCGGTTTCCGTCGTGCCGATCCAGTTGGTCGGCCCCCAGCCGAACAGCGCCCGCAGCACCTGGTCGAGCAGCCCGTAATCCGGCGTGTAGAAGAACAGCCAGAGATTCGCGACCGCGATCATCGGCAGGACGGTCGGGGTGAAGAAGGCGATGCGCAGCGCTGTCCGCCCATGGATCTTCCCGTTGACCCAGATCGCCATCATCAGCGCGAGCCCGATCGACAGCGGAATGGTCGCCAACGCATAGACCAGGTTGTTGACCAGCGCCTGCCAGAAGATCGGGTCCTCGGCCAGCGCCAGGTAGTTCTCCGCGCCCACGAAGCGCGCGGGGCGGCTGCCCCGCGGCGTGGAAAACAGTGAATGCCAGATGGTGGCGATCGCGGGGTAATGCGTGAAGGCCACCAGCAGTAGCAGCGCTGGCGACAGCATCAGCCATGCATGGATCGTTGTCCGGCCCCGCATCGCCAAGCCCTCAGCGATACCGGCGCAGGATGCGTTCGGCCTCCGCCTGCGCATCCGCCATGGCTGGCCCCGCCTGCTTGCGGCCGAGCAGCCCGGCTTGCAGGTTATCGTTCAGCGCCTTGGTCACGCGCTGGTTCTCATGGGTGGAGAGCTCCGCCACCGCATGCGGCAGCTGGTCCCGCGCCACGGCGGCGGCGGGGAAATCGGCCACATAGGCGCGCATCGCCGGTGTCTCGAAGGCGGCGGGCGTGACGGCGACGTAGCCGGTCTCGATCCCCCAATGCGCGGCGCGCTCCGGCGTCGTCAGGAAGCGCGCGAAGCGCACCGCGCCTTCCCGCTGCGCCGCGTTCGCCGACTTGAAGACATAGAGGTTGCCGCCGCCCGTCGGGCTGCCGAGGCGCCGCCCCGCCGGCAGCATCCCGACGCCGAAGGGGAAGGGGGCATTGCGACGGACATTCGTTAGGTTGCCCGTGGTCGTCCACATCATTGCCGTCTTGCGCTCGAAGAAGTCGCGCGGCGTGGTGCCCCATTCGACGATGCCGCCGGGATGCACGCGGTGGCGCTGGGACAGGTCCATCCAGTATTGCAGCGCCTCCGCCACCTTCGGGTCGTTGAAGAAGGTGCGGTTGCCATCGGCATTCATCAGCCGCACATCGGCCTGCGTGGTCAGGCCCTGGAACAGCCAATACGGGAAGCCGGAGGAGGGGATCTGGATGCCCCATTGCGTGACGTTGTCGCCCTGGCGCTTCGTCAGCTTCTGCGCGAACTCCACTTGTTGCGCCCAATTCTGCGGCGGCGTCTCCGGATCCAGCCCGGCTTCCCGGAAGGCTTCCTTGTTCCAGTAGGTGACGATGGTGGAACGCTGGAAGGGGATGCCCCAGGTCTTGCCGCGGGCGCGGCTGTTTTCCATGAAGCCGGGATAGAAGCCGTCCAGCCAGGGCTTCTCCACCCCCGCCATATCCTCCCACGCCAGGATCGCGTCCTCCTCGATCAGCGTGAAGATATCGACGGCCAGCAGGCAGGCGAGCTGCGGCGCATCACCGCCCCGCATCGCCGTCAGCGTCTTGGTCAGCGTGTCCTGGTAGGATCCGGCATAGATCGGCTTGATGCGGAAGCGCGGATTCTCCCGCGCGAATTCCTCGCAATAGCCGTCGATCAGGCGCGGGATCGGCCCGCCGACGGCGATCGGGTAGTTGAACACGATCTCGGTCGGCGCCTGGGCGTGGACGGCGGGCGAGGCCAGCAGCGGGCTCGCGGCAAGCGCGCCAAGCGTGGCGCGGCGGGTCATGGTCATGGGCATCCTCCTTCGTTGTCGGTCACGCAGTCCCGGGGTCCGGCAGCCGGAGGCCGCTGGCAGCATCGAACATATGGCGGGCAGGCGGCAGCTTCAGCCGCAGCGGCGCGCCGGCGGGCAACGCATGGTGGCCCGGGACGCGAAGCTGCATGACCTCCGCCCCATCGCCCACCGCCACGGCCAGCACCGTCTCCGCGCCCAGGAACTCCGCGGCCTGCACCCGCGCGGGCAGCCCCGGCCCATCGGTCGGCGTCACTTCTTCCGGCCGCAGCCCCAGCACCTGGCCGGCGGTGCTGGCCGGCGCCACGGCGATGCCGGGCGCGCCTGCCACCTCCGCGCCATGCTCCCCAGGCACCAGGCGCAGCAGGGACATGGGCGGCGTGCCGATGAAGGAGGCCGCGAAAACGCTGGCCGGCCGCGCATACAATTCCGCCGGCGTCGCGTCCTGCTCTACCCGGCCGTCGCGCATCAGCACCACCTGGTCGGCCATGCTCATCGCCTCCGCCTGGTCATGCGTCACATAGACCATGGTGATCCCGAGTCGCTGCTGCAGCGCCCGGATCTCCCGACGCATCTCCGCCCGCAGCTTGGCATCGAGGTTCGACAGCGGCTCATCCATCAGGCAGATCGGCGCCTCTGCCACCACCGCGCGTGCCAGCGCCACGCGCTGCTGCTGGCCGCCCGACAACTGGCTCGGTCGTCGCCCCAGAAGCTTGGTCAGGCCCAGCATCTCCGCCGCCGCCGCCAATCGCGCCTGGCGTTCCGCCGCCGCGACGTGGCGCGCCCGCAGCCCGAAGACGATGTTCTCCGCCACCGACAGGTGCGGAAACAGCGCGTAGGACTGGAACACCATGGCGATGCCGCGCGCCGCCGGCGGCAGGCCCGTCACGTCCCGCCCTTCAAGCAGCAGACGGCCGCTTGTCGGTGCCTCCAGCCCCGCAACCACGCGCAGCAGCGTGGACTTGCCGCAGCCCGAGGGGCCCAGCAGCACCAGGAAGGTGCCTGGCCGCGCGGCGATGCTGATGCCGGCCAGCGCCTGCGTATCGCCGAAGGATTTGGTGATGCCGTCGAGGCGGATGTCGCCACGAAGTCCTTGCGGGAGAGACATTGCGGGCGTCAGCGTTGCGATCCATGATTGATGACCGACGCGAAGATACGGGACTTCCGCGCCGGTGCGCCAGGGGACCGCGGGCAGCTTGTCACGCGGTGTCACCGATATGTCTCGGACGCGGTACTTCCGTGGCTCGAGGGCGGTGATCTAAACGACCGGCGTGAGGAAGGGGGCGAGCGTTGGGCACGAGCGTCGAGGTCGACGATCTCTCGGTATCCTTTGGCCGGACATCGGTGCTCCACGGCATCTCGCTGTCCGTGGCGGCCGGGGAATTCGTCGCCCTGCTCGGCCCCTCGGGCTGCGGCAAGACGACGCTGCTCCGCGCGATCGCCGGCTTCGTCCCACCCAGCGCTGGCCGCATCCGGGCCGGCGGGCAGGACATCACCAGGGCGCCGCCGGAGAAACGTGGCGCCGCGATGGTCTTCCAGTCCTACGCGCTCTGGCCGCACATGACCGTCGCCAAAACCATCGGGTATGGCCTGAAGCTCCGCGGATGGAACAGCGGGCGCATCGACGCGAAGGTGGAGGAGATGCTTCGTCTCCTGCGCCTCGAAGGCCTCGGCGCGCGCCTTCCGGCACAGCTCTCCGGCGGCCAGCGTCAGCGCGTGGCGCTTGGCCGGGCGTTGGCCGTCGATCCCGCGATTCTGCTGCTGGACGAGCCGATGTCGAACCTCGATGCCCGGGTACGGGAAGGCGTTCGCCACGAACTCCGCGCGCTCCAGCAATCCCTCGGCATCACCGCCATCCATGTGACGCATGACCGGGAGGAAGCGATGATCATGGCCGATCGGATCGTCATCCTCCAGGAAGGCCGTATCGCCCAGGCGGGCACGCCGGAGGATCTCTGGGCGCGGCCAGCGAGCGCCTATGTCGCGGATTTCCTTGGCGCCACCAACCGACTGCCGGTCCGCATCCAGGGCAGCCAGGCCGAGGCCTCGCCCGGGGAGGCGCCGCTGGACCTCGCCGCTGACCGTTCGCCGCCACCTGGTCCCGCCACCGTCCATTTCCGGCCGGAGGAAGCGCGCATCCTCGCCGCCGGCGAACCGCTCGATGGCTTGGTCTTCCGCGGCACCGTCGCGCTCTCCGCCTATCCCGGCGGCCGTTGGCGCGCCTCCATCCGCGTCGGCCGCGACGACGTGCTGGTCGATGTGCCGGACCGGCTGCCGGAAGGCGCCGCGGTGCGGCTCGGCATTCCCTCTCCCGCGGCGCATGTCTTCGCCGCCCCCTGAACGAGCAAGCCAAGAGGAAGCAAGCCCATGGACCGCAGGACATTCCTGGCCGCGACGGCGGCCCTGGCCGCCACGCCCGCCCTGGCGCAGCAGCGCGTCACGCTGAACGTGCTGACCGCCGGCGACCAGAACATGGTCGACTACATCACCGACTATCTTGGCCCGATGTTCCAGCGCCAGAACCCGGGCGTGACCGTCCGCTCGCTCGGCACCGGGCCGGGCGATGCCGGCAGCCAGCGCATCTGGGAAAGGCTGGAGGCGCAGCGCCGCGCCAATACCAACAGCGTCGATGTCGACGTCGCCGTCGTGCACCAGACCATGGCCGGCCGCATGGTGGCGGAGGGCCTGCTCGCCCGCTACCGCGACCAGGCCGCGACGGGGCAGCTGGCCACCAGTGACGTCACGCGCAACGCGCTCGGCCAGAATGTCGATGGCTTCGTGCTGCCGATGTTCAACAGCCAGATCGCGCTGGCCTACAACCCCGCCCGCGTTGCCAACCCGCCCCGCAGCTTCGCGGAGTTGGAGAACTGGGTGAAGCAGAACCCCCGCCGCTTCGGCTACAATGGCATCCGCGGTGGCATGTCCGGCGTCGGCTTCGTCTTCGGCTGGGCCTACGCCTTCGGCCCCGACCAGAAGCGCCTGATCGAGGGCCCCTTCGATGCGGAAGCCGTCAGCGCGCTGACCCCCGCGTTCCAGCGCCTGCGCGAATTCAACCGCAACGTCGTCATCACCCCCGGCAATGCCGGCACGCTGGATGCGATGAACCGCGGCGAGATCGACATGGGCCCGGTCTGGATGGACATGTTCTACAGCTGGCAGGCGGAAGGCCGCCTCAACCCCGCCTATCGCCTCGTGCTGCCGGAATCGGGCATGCCCGGCCAGCCCATGTACTACGTCATTCCCGCCCGCGCCGCGAACAGCGACGTGGCGCGACGGTTTATCGAACTGGCCACCAGCCCGCCCGTGCAGGCCGAGGGCATCGTCCGCCGCTTCAACTGGCTGCCCGGCATCGATGCGCAGCATGTCCGCCAGCACCTGGACCAGCAGACCTGGGACCGCCTGTTCCGCGACGTCGGGCCGGACCAGCTGGCGCGCGGCGCGCGACCGATGCCGCAGGCGGATTTCATGCGCGCGCTGCAGGAAGCCTATGAACGTGTCGTCCTGAACTGACGCGGTGCTGCCCTATCTCCTTCTCGCGCCGGCGCTTTTCGTCGTCGGCGCCTTCTTCCTGGTGCCGCTGGCCTTCTCGGTCGGCGGCGCCTTCGAAGGTCCGCAGGGCCCGACGCTGGCGAACCTCGCCAATGCGGCGTCGCTCTACCGCATGGACCTGCTCTTCACCCTGCTGATCGTGGTGGCTTCCACCGCGCTGACGGGGCTTGGTGCCGTCGCGATCGGGGGCTACCTGACGCTCGGCCGCTCGAAGCTCGCGCTGCGCCTGCTGGGGGCGATGTATCGCTGGCCGCTCTTCATCCCCTTCATCGTGGCGGCGCAGGCCATGCGCGGCTTCATCGGCCAGAACGGCCTGATGAACAACACGCTGGTCTGGATCGGCCTGATGCCGCAGGAATGGGCGCAGAGCTTCCTCGACTGGCGCGGCATCGTCATCACCTTTGTCTGGAAGCAGCTTCCCTTCGCGACGCTGCTGGTCGCGGGCGCCATGGCGGCGCTGGACCGGTCGGGGATTGAGGCCGCGCAGAACCTCGGCGCCAACCGTCTTCGCATCCTGATCGGCATCGTCATCCCGCAGGTCGCGCGGAACATCATGGTGGCACTCGTGCTGTCCTTCGTCACCATGATGTCCGTGCTCTCCGTGCCCATGATGATCAGCGGCCAGAGCCCGACCATGCTGACCGTCGCCATGGCCTGGCGCATCAACTCCTTCGGGGACTACGGCACGGCCAATGCCCTCGGCCTCGTCTCCTGCGTCATGACCGGGCTGGTCGCCTGGGTCTGGCTGCGCCAGGCGGCGGCGGAGCGGGCGCGATGAGCCGATCGGTGATGTGGTGGCTGCCGCGCGGCCTCCTGCTCGGCCTCTTCGCCTTCTTCATCTTCGGGCCGCTGGTCAATCTGGTCCTGTGGTCGGTTGCCGAATCCTGGTTCTGGCCCAACCGGCTGCCGAGCCAGTACGGCTTCCGCTTCTGGGAACGCGTCTTCCGGCCGGAAGGCCAGGCGATGGAAAGCCTCTGGCTCTCCATCTGGATCGCGTCGCTGACGACGCTGCTCTGCCTCGCCGTCTCCGTCCCCGCAGCCTGGGCGCTGGCCAAGGCCAATCTCCGCTGGCGGGCCGCGATCCTCATGCTGTTCCTGCTGCCCCAGGCCTTCCCGAATCTGCCCGTCTACATCAACATCGCGCGCATCTTCTTCACCTTCGACCTGAACGGCACGGTCATCGGCGTGGTGCTCGTCCATGCCGCGCATGGCCTAGTGTATTCCATCTGGATCGCGACCGCCGCCTTTGCCGCAGTGGATGATGATCTGGAACTCGCCGCGCGCAACATCGGCGCCAGCGCGCTGACGGCGTTCCGCACCGTCACCCTGCCGCTCGCCGCCCCCGGCATCGCCGCCAGCGCCGTCTTCGTCTTCCTCGAATCGCTCGACGAATTCACCGCCAGCTACTTCGTCGGCGCGCCGGAAGTCCGCACCCTGCCGCTGCTGCTGTTCAGCGCCGCGGCGGGCGGCAACATGCAGGTGGCCGCCATCACTGCGCTGATCCTGCTGGTGCCGAGCGTGCTCTTCATGCTCATCGTCGAACGCTTCCTCCGCGCCGAAGTCCTGGCCAAGGTCGGCAAATAGGTCACGCCATGCTCACCATCCTGCAGATCAGCGATACCCATCTCTCCCCCCGCAACGGCCTCTTCCTCGACAATGTCGCGACGCTGCGCCGCATCGCGGAAGATCGGCGCCCCGACCTCACCGTGTTCAGCGGCGACCTGTCGCTGGATGGCGCGGACCGGGAGGATGACCTGGCCTTCGCGGCGAAGCTGCTGCGCGCCTTCCCGGGCCCGCACCTCTTCATCCCCGGCAACCACGACACCGGCAGCCACCCGGTCGGCATGCCGCACCAGCCCGTCAATGCCGAACGCCTGGCCCGCTACCGCCGCTTTTTCGGCGATGGTTTCGGCGCGGTGGACCTGCCGGGCTGGCGGGCCATCGGCCTGAACACGGAAATCATGGCGACCGGCGTGGAGGAGGAAGCGCAGGCCGCCTTCATCGCCGCCAGCGCCGCGACGATCGGCGACCGTCGCCTCGCGCTCTTCCTGCACAAGCCCGTCTTCGTCACCACGCCGGACGATCCCGCCATCGATGTCTGGTCGGTGCCGCCGGCCTCACGCCCCGGCCTGGCGCCGCTGCTCGGCCACCCCGCGCTGCGCCTCGTCGCCTCCGGCCACCTCCACATGTTCCGGCAGGAAGCCGAGGGCGCCGTCAGCCGCATCTGGTGCCCCGCCGCCTCCTTCGTCATGACGCCGGACCAGCAGGACAACCTCCAGGGCCTGCGGCGCTGCGGCGCGCTGCTGCACCACCTGGCGGAGGATGGCGTGACGACGGAGATGCTGGACCTGCCCGATACCTGGGCCGCCGACGTCAAGCACCTGACCTATCCCGGCTGACGCTTCCGCAGCGCCACGGCCAGGATGTTGGTCGCGGTCGGCTTGAACTGAAGGAACCGCCAGGCCGGCACGGGGCCCGTGCTGGCCGGCGCGAAGGCGAGGGCAGGGGGCTCGTCGAGGGTGAAGCCGAAATTCTCCAGCCCCATGGCGATGCCCTCGCCCGTCGCCTTCACGAAGGCCTCCTTCAGCGTCCAGATGCGCAGGAACGCCTCGTGCCGCGCCGCGCGCGGCAGCGCCGCGATCATTGCGGCCTCGCTCGGCGCGAAGAATCGCTCCGCGATGCCCTCGCCGGCTTCACGCCGAGCTAGATCCTCGACGTCCAGCCCGACATCATCGTCCCGCGCCACTGCACAAGCGACGAGGTTGCGCGTATGGCTGAGGTTGAAGCGCAGCCACGGCATCCCGTGCTCGGGCGCCACCTCCGGCTTCCCGGCGGGGCCTTCCAAGAAGCGCCATGCGTCCGGCGCCAGCCTGCCCGCCTCGGCCAGCATCCGCCGAGCCAGCGCATGGGCAGCGATGTAGGCGTGGCGGTCGGGGTCACTGTGGAAGCGCGCGGCGCGCGCCTGCTCCGCCGGTTCCAGCACCGCATGCCAGGCCGAAAGCGTCGCCGCATCGGCCTGCTGCGGCAGCACCCAGCGCAGGCGGACGCAGCCTGTCCTAGTCAAGCTTGATGCCGAGGTCCCGGATCAACGGGCGCCACCGCGCGATTTCGCCGCGCATCTGCGCGTTGAACGCCGCCGCATCGCCTGGCACCGCCTCCGCACTCAGGTTGCGCACGACCTGCGCCACCTCCTCGCTCGCGACCGCCTGGTTCAGTGCGCTGTTCAGCCGTGCCACCGCCGCGGGCGGCGTGGCTGCGGCGACGCTCATGCCCATCCAGGCATAGGCCTCCGCCTCCGCCAAGCCGAGTTCCTGCAAGGTCGGCACCTCCGGCAGCGCCGGGATGCGCGCGGGCGACATCACCGCCAGCGCCCGCGCCTGCCCCTGCCGGATCGCACCCATGGAGGAAGCGCTGTCCGTCAGCATGCAATCCACCGACCCTGCCAGCATGTCCTGCAACGCCGCCGGCGAATTGCGGTAGGGCACATGCGTCGCATCGAAGCGGGCCACGCGCGCAACATACTCCATCGCCAGGTGCTGCGGGCTGGCCACGGCGCCGCTGCCGAAGGTAGGGGCCTTGGCGCGCGCCGCGGCCAGGAAGCCCGCCCAGTCGCGGATCGGGTTCTCGGTCCGCACGATCAGGATCAGCGGGAAGCGCGCGATCAGGCCGACGCCGGTCAGCGCCGTGTCCGGGTCATAGGGCAGCCGGGCATAGAGGGCCGGGCTGTAGATCGCCATGCCGTTGTCCACCATCAGCAGGGTGTGTCCATCGGCCGGCGCCTGCAGCACCGTCTCCGTCGCCAGCACGCCGCCGCCGCCGGGGCGGTTGTCCACCACGACGTTCTGGCCGAGCCTGGCACCCATCTGCCGCCCGATCAGCCGCGCAAACTGGTCGGAGGGCCCGCCCGCGCCATAGGCGATCACCCATCGCAACGGCCGTTCCGGGAAGGACTGCGCCCGGGCCGCGGCGCCCAGGGCAGGCAGGGCCAGCGTGGCGAGGCCAAGCGATCGGCGGGTCAGCATGGGGCGGCAATCCTCCGGCAGCGCGGGAAGGTTCGCAGACGCCCCGGGGCAAGACAAGCGGGCGGCTTTCTGCCTAACCTTCCCGCATGCCGAACCGATCCCGCGTCACCATCGATGGCCTCGACCGCGCGTCCCACCGCGCCTTCTACCGCGCCATGGGCCTGTCGGAGGATGATCTCTCCAAGCCGATGATCGGCATCGTCTCCTTCAAGGGGGACCAGACGCCCTGCAACCAGACACATGGCTTCCAGGTGGATGCCGCGCGGCTCGGCGTGGCGGCGGCCGGCGGCGTGCCGCGCGAATTCACGGCACCCTCCGTCTCCGACGGCCTCAGCATGAACCATGAGGGCATGAAGTTCAGCCTGGTCAGTCGCGAGCTTGTCGCGGACACGATCGAGGCGACGATGCATGGCCTGGCCTATGACGCGCTGCTGGGGTTCGGCGGCTGCGACAAGACGCTGCCCGGCGTGATGATGGGCATGCTGCGCATTAACCTGCCCTCCATCTTCCTCTATGGCGGCTCAGCTTTGCCCGGCCGCTACAAGGGCCGCGACCTGACCGTGCTCGACAGCTACGAAGCCGTGGGCGCCGTCATGGCCGGCACCATGGATGCGGCGGAGGCCGCGCGCATCGAGCACGCCTGCCTGCCCACGGTCGGCTCCTGCGGCGGCCAGTTCACCGCGAACACCATGGCAATGGTGGGGGAGGCGCTGGGCCTCTCGCTGCCCAATTCCTCCATGGTGCCGGGCGTCTATTCCATCCGCGCCGCCATCGCGCAGCAGGCGGCGAAGCGGCTGCTGGCGATGCTGGAACAAGGCGGGCCGCTGCCGCGGGAGATCGTCACCTGGAAGGCGCTGGAGAACGGTGCCGCGATCGTCGCCGCCACCGGCGGTTCCACCAATGCCGCGCTGCACCTGCCCGCCATCGCGAACGAGGCCGGCATCCGCTTCACCATGGAGGATGTCGCCCGCGTCTTCGCCCGCACGCCGCTGATCGGCGACCTGCGCCCTGGCGGCCGCTTCACCGCGAAGGACGTGCATGATGCAGGAGGGGCCGCGATCATCATCGGCGCGCTGATCCGCAGCGGGCACATGCATGGCGATTGCCTGACCGTCACCGGCCGCACCATGGCGGAGGAGTATGCCGGCGCCGAGGCCCCTGATGGCCAGGTGGTCCGCGACCCCGCGACGCCCATCGCCCCCGATGGCGGCGTCGCGATCCTGCGCGGCAACCTCTGCCCCGATGGCGCCGTCATCAAGGTCGCTGGCCTGAAGTCGCTGGTGTTCGAGGGCGTGGCCCGCGTCTTCGAAGGCGAGGATGTCTGCGTAGAGGCCGTGCGCACCCGCGACTACGAAGCGGGCCAGGTCCTCATCATCCGCGGCGAGGGCCCGGTCGGCGGCCCCGGGATGCGGGAGATGCTGGGCGTGACCGCGCTGATCTATGGCCAGGGCATGGGGGAGAAGGTCGCGCTCGTCACCGATGGCCGTTTCAGCGGTGCTACGCGCGGCATGTGCATCGGCTACGTCGCGCCGGAAGCCGCCATCGGCGGGCCGCTCGCCCTGGTCCGGGACGGCGACCGCATCCGCATCGATGCCAAGGCCATGCGCATGGATCTGCTCGTGCCGGACAGCGAAGTCGCGGCACGCCGCGCCGCCTGGGCGCCACCCGCGCCGCGACACCGTGCGGGCCTGCTGGCGAAATACGCGAAGCTGGTCGGCCAGGCGCCGGGTGGCGCCGTGACTCATGAAGGCCCGGCGGAATGGCCGCTGTGAAGCTCGCCTTCCTCGGCCTCGGCCTGATGGGCGCGCCGATGGCGCGGCGCCTGATTGCGGCGGGGCATGACGTCACGGTCTGGAACCGCAGCCCCGCCAAGGCCACACCCTTCGTGGAGGCCGGCGCGCGCCTCGCCGCCACGCCCGCCGAGGCCGCGGCCGGGGCGCGCATCGTCTTCCTCAACCTGATGGATGCCGCCGCGACCGAGGCCGTCTGCTTCGGCCCCGGCGGCATCGCGGAGGCGCCCGCCGCGGACCGCATCGTCGTGGACCACGCTTCCATCGCGCCCGACCGCACCCGCGCCATTGCCGCGCGGCTGCTGGCCGCCAACGGCACGCGCTGGGTGGATGCGCCCGTCTCCGGCGGTACGCGCGGCGCCACCGATGGCACGCTGGCGGTGATGGCGGGCGGGGAGGCCGCCGACATCGAAGCCATCCGCCCCTACGTCATGGCCATGGCGCGCAACCTCACGCATCTCGGCCCGGTCGGCGCCGGCCAGACGGCGAAGCTCTGCAACCAGATCATCTCCGGCAGCCTGATGAGCGTGATCGCGGAGGCGGTGCGCCTCGCGCAGAATGCCGGGATTGATGCGGCGCGCCTGCCGGAAGCCTTCGCCGGCGGCTTCGCGGACAGCCTGCCGCTGCGCCTCTTCGTGCCCCGCATGGCCTCCGGCAACCACGAACCGCCCATCGGCAGCGCCGCCTCCATGGTCAAGGACCTGGAGGCCGTGCTGCAACTGGCGGCGCAGACCGGCACGCCCGTGCCCATGTCGGGCCTGGCGCTGCAGATGCTGCGCCTGACGATGGCGCGCTTTGGCGGCGATGCCGAAGCCTTGATGGTCCATTCCCTGAGCGAGCACGCATGAAGATCGCTGTTCTTGGCGGCGGCAACGGCGCCTTTGCCGCCGCGGCCGATTTCACCGAAGCGGGGCACGACGTGCGGCTCTGGCGCACCAGCGCCGAGGCGGCGCGCGAGGCCTCCACGATCACGGTGAGGGATTCGCGCGGCCAACGCGCCACGACGCCTGCCCTCGTCACCGCCGACCTGGCGGCGGCGATCCGCGGCGCCACCCTCATCCTCGCCCCCGCGCCGGCCACGACGCATGAAGCGCTGGCGCCGCAACTGGCGCCGCTGCTGGAGGACGGCCAGGTCGTCTTCCTCACCCCCGGCACGCTCGGCACCATCATCCTGGCCCGCGCGCTGCATGCGCATCGCCCTGGCGCCCGCGTGGCCTTCGCGGAGACCGGCACGCTGCCCTGGCTCGCCCGCAAGCACGGCCCGGAGCTGGTCGCCATCACCGTGCGGGCGAAGCGCCTGCCGGTCGGCGTCTTCCCGCTGGCCCTCGCCGACCACGCCATCGCCACCATCGGCGCCGCCTTCCCTGGCGTGATCGAACCCTGCGGCGATGCGCTGTCCGGCGCGCTCATGAATGCGGGGCCGATCATTCACCCGCCGCTCATCACCATGAATGCCGGCCCGCTCGAGCATTTCCCGAAGTGGGACATCCACAAGGAAGGCACCCAGCGCAGCATCCGCCGCGTGACCGATGCGCTGGATGCGGAGCGCGTGGCGACGCGCGAAGCCCTGGGCTACGCCGCGCCGCATTTCCCGCTGGCCGACCACTACGCCAAGGAAGGCCCCGAATGGTGCTACGGCCGCGGCAGCCATGACCGCCTGACCGATAGCGGCGACTGGCGTGAAAACATCGTGCTGACCGAGCATCGCTATATGCGGGAGGATACGCGCCTCGGCCTGTCGCTTCTCATCGACGCTGGCCGCGCGGCCGGCGTGCCGACGCCGCTCGCCCGCGCCTTCCTCGCCATCGGCAGCGCCATCTGCGCCGAGGATTTTCTCGAATCGCGCACGCTCGCGCGCTGCGGCTTGCCAGCCGATGCCGCCGGCCGTGCGAAGGTACTGCGCGATGGCTTCTGAGCGAATCGCCATCGGCTGCCTCGGTGCCGGCCGCATGGGGCGCGGCATCGCCGTGCACTTCGCCTATGCCGGCCACCCCGTCACCCTCTTCGACCTCAAGCCCCGCGCCGCCGGGGATTTCGCCGCCTTGGCCGCTGCCGCCCACGACGAGATCGCGGCGACGCTCTCCATGCTGGCCGATCTCGGCCTGGGTGACGCCGCCGCCGTGCCCGCCATTGCCGCCCGTGTCACGATCCTCCCGGCCGCGGAGGCGGCGGCACTGCGCGACATGCCGGTGGTGTTCGAGGGCGTGCCCGAGATCCTCGATCTGAAGCGCGCCGCGCTGGCGGAGGCCGCGGCGCTGATGGCGCCCGACGCCATCCTCGCCTCCACCACCTCCACCATCATGGTGGACGACCTCTCCCCCGCCGTGCCGAACCCTGCGCGCTTCCTCAACGCGCATTGGCTCAACCCCGCCTACCTGGTGCCGCTGGTCGAAATCTCCCCAGGCCAGCACACGGATCCCGCCGTCACGGCGCGCCTGATGGAAACGCTGGAATCCGTCGGCAAGGTCCCGGTCCGCTGCGCACCGAGCCCCGGCTTCATCATCCCCCGCATCCAGGCGCTGGCGATGAACGAGGCCGCGCGCCTGGTCGAGGAAGGCGTCGCGAGCGCCGAGGATATCGACCGTGCGCTGCGCTACGGCTTCAGCTTCCGCTTCGGCGTGCTCGGCATGCTGGAATTCATCGACTGGGGCGGCGTCGACATCCTGCACCACGCCAGCCGCTACCTGGAATCGTCCCTCGGCGACGCCCGCTACCGCGCCCCCGCCATCGTCGGGCGGCACATGGCGGAGGGAAAGCTCGGCATGGGCACCGGCAGCGGCTTCCTCCCCTGGGCGGAGATGGACATCGCCGCCCATAAGCGCCGCCGCCTCGGCGAACTGATCGCGCGACTCCGCGCGGAAGGGCTGGCGCGGCCGCCCGTTCTGCCCCCAGCATGACGCCACCAGCCCCAGGAGGCCCCATGACGCTCCGCCGCCGCGCCCTGCTCGCGACCCCCCTCGCGCTTGCCGCCACGCCCGCCCTGGCGCAGGGCGCCGCCTGGCCGGATCGGCCGACGCGCTGGATGGTGGCCTATGGCGCCGGTGGGGCCTCCGATCTCTTCGCCCGCATGATCGCGCGCGCGCTCGCCGCGCCTGGCGTGCCGCCCGTGGTCGTGGAGAACCGGCCGAGCGGCGGCGGCATCGTCGCGACGGAAGCGGTGCTCGCCTCCCCCGCCGATGGCGGCACCGTGCTGCATGTCGACAACGGCATGATGATCTACAATCCGGCCCTCTACAGCCGGCTGCCCTTCGACCCCGACCGCGATCTCGTGCTGGCCGGCTTCATCGCCCGTTTCCCCTTCTTCATCCTGACCCGCCCGGAAAGCCCGCTCACGACTTTCGAGGAGTGGCGCGCCGCGGCCCAGCGCCAGTCGTTGACCTATGCCACGCCGGCCGTCGCCAGCCCGCACCACATGGCGATGGAATTGCTGCGTGTGCGGGCGGGCGTCCAGGTGGAGCACGTGCCCTATCGCGGCATGCCCGCGGTGCTGCAGGACCTGATCGCCGGGCGCGTGGATTGCGCGATCGCCGACGTCACCAATGCGCTGCCGCTGCTCTCCACGAACCGCGCCCGCGCTCTGGTCACCTTCGGCGCTGCCCGCGTCCGCGCCGTGCCCGATGTGCGCACTGCGACGGAGGCAGGCATCGCGGACTGCGTTGCCGATGGATGGCAGGGTGTCTCGCTGTCCCGCAACGCAGCGCCGGAGGTGCTGGCCCGGGTCAATGCCGCGGTGCGCGCCGCCATGGCGACGCCGGAGGTGACCCGCCAGCTGGCCACGACGGGAGCGGAGACGGAGCCGATGAGTCTCGCTCAATGCGCCGACCTCATCCGGCGCGAGAACGCGGTCTGGCGCCCCCTGATCCGAGACCTCGGCATCCGCCTGGAAAGCTGATCGCTACGTCAGCGGCAGCGCCACATATTTCTGGAATCCAGGCCGCGCCGCCAGCGCATCATGCCAGCGCTGGAGGTGCGGCATCGGCCGCCGATCGATCGGAAGCAGCAGCCAGCGATAGGCGTAGATGCCGAGCGCGATGTCGGCCAGCGTCAGCGCATCGCCGCACAGGAACCCGCTGCGGGACAGTCGGTCGTCCAGCATCCCGAACAGCGCCTCCACCTGCGCCTTCGCCTTCTCGAAGGCGGCCCAGTCCCGCTCCGGCTCCGGGATGCGGAACAGGGTGAAATAGACGGTCACCAGCGGCGGATTCAGTGCCGTCTGCTGCCAGTCCATCCAGCGGTCGCAATCCGCGGCTTCTCGGAGGTCGGCCGGATAGATCGGGTGGCCCGGTGCCCGTGACCGCGCGAGGTAGCGGAGGATCGCGTTGCTCTCCCACAGCACGAAACCGTCCGGCTCCTCGATCACCGGCACCAGCGCGTTGGGGTTCTTCGCGAGGTAGGCAGCCTCCCGCGTCCCACCGAAGGGCCCGCCGACATCGATCCGCTCGAAGTCGATCCCCAGCTCCTCGCACAGCCAGAGCAGCTTCATGACGTTGGAGGATGTGGCCCGGCCCCAGATGCGCAGCATGGTGCAAACTCCGTCGTGCCGGACTCAGTCTAGCCGGAGCAGTTCGCGGAGCCAGGCCAGCACGTCGCGCCGCAGGGCGGCCCCCGCCACGGCGTTGCCACCGACATGCACTTCCGTCGCGACGCAGGGATCGGCATAGCTGAAGGGCAGCCCTGTCGCCGCGTTCACCAGCAGCCCCGGCTCCCGCTCCTCGATCCGGCAACCCCGCACGCTCTGCGATCCCCGCACCAGCGCCGCCGCCGGGCTCAGCGGATTGTCGAAGCCATGATGCGCGTCGTCGTATTCGATGATTTCGGCGTCATGCCCCGCTTCCCGCAGCCGCGCCACATGGGCCCGCGCGGGCCCGATCGGGTTGAAGTCGTCCGGCCTGCCATGGAAGACGCGCAGCGGCGCCGGCAGCATCGCCGTATCGCCGATGTAGCGCGTGCCGCAATCCGGATACACCGCCGCGGTGCCCACCGGCGCCACCCCGCTCCGGTTCCACATCTGATGAAAGCGCGCCATCCCGGCATAGAGCGCGCCCTGTCCACCGCGGGAGAAGCCGAGCACCGCGATCCGTGCCGGATCCACCGCCGGATGCGCCGCCAGCACCTCCAGCGCCCGGTAGATGTCGAGCACGAAGGCCAGCCGCCCCAGCCGCGCCTGGTCCCCGGCCACCGAGACGATGCCCCGCCCCGTGAATCCATCCAGCACGAAGGCCGCCGCCCCCAGCGCGTTGATCTGCCGCTGCCACAGCGCGACGGAGGGACCAATGCCGCCCGACCCATGCATCACCACCACGACGGGTTGCCGCCCCTCTCGCTGCGCCAGGCTCAGCAGCCCGGTGACGATGGCCTCCGGCCCCTCCGCCTGGCCCAGCAGGAATTGCCTGTCCGTCAGGGTCAGGCTGCGGATGGCGTGAAGCTCCATCCGCGCGGGCAGGTCCTGCATGCGTGCGTCCTATTCCAGCGTGATGCGGCGCGCCCGGATCACCTCGCCCCATCGCTGCGTTTCCGCGGCGAGATAGGCGGGGAAGGCTTCCGGCGTGCCGACGCGCGGGATGTACGCCGCCGCGCGCAGGCGCTCCAGCATGGCCGGGTCTTTCATCGCGGCATCCATTGCGCCCCACAGCCGCCGGATCACCGGCGCGGGCGTATTCGCCGGCGCCAGCAGCGCGAATTGGGAGGAGATCTCGTAGCCCGGCAGCGTCTCCGCGATGGTCGGCACCTCCGGCGTCTGCGGGAAGCGCTCCGTGCTGCCGACCGCGATCCCCACCACCTGGCCCGCCCGCATCAGCGGCAGCGCGGTCACCGCATCGACGAAGGCCATCTGCACATCGCCGGTGATCAGCGCCTGCACCGCCGGCGCGCCGCCGCGATAGGTCACGTTCTGCACCTCGATCCCCGCCATCGACAGGAACAGCTCCGTGGCGATGTGCGCCGAGCTTCCGGCACCGGAGGAGGCGTAGTTCAGCGCCCCCGGCCGCGCCTTCGCCAGCGCGACCAGCCCCGCCACGTCCCGCACCCCAAGGCGCGGATTGACGCAGAGGTAGATCGGCGTCTCGCACAGCAGCCCGATGGCCGCGAAGTCGCGCGCATCGTCATAGCCGCGATTGGGCATCAGGTGGCCGGCCATCGCGAAGGTGCCGCGGCCCGACATCAGGATGGTGTAGCCATCCGGCCGCGCCCGCGCGACGGAAGCCTGGCCGATCGTCCCGGCCGCCCCCGGCCGGTTCTCCACCACGACAGGCTGGCCGAGCTGCTTCGCCATCCCCTCCGCCACCATCCGCCCCACCAGGTCGCTCGACCCGCCCGGCGCCCAGGCGACGACCAGCGTGATGGGCCGGGTCGGGAAACTGTCCTGCGCGGCGGCCGGGCGGGCGGCCAGGGCGGCGGCCGCACCGAGCGCGAGGTGGCGACGGGTGATCATGGCATGTTCCTCCGTGTATGAACCAGTTCGTCCATTATGCATGGCGAATCGATGCTGCCCAGCTTGGCCTGGACGGCCCCTCGGCTTGCGCGCTACCGGGCCCTCTTCCCACCACGGAAGGCCGGATGAGCCAGGCGAGCGAACTCGAGAAGGTGAAGGCCCGCATCCGCGCGCTGGCCGCCAAGACCACCGACCGCGGCTGTTCGGAGGCCGAGGCCATGGCCGCCGCCCAGAAAGTCGGCCAGCTGCTCGAGGTCTATGGCCTCAGCATGTCGGAGGTCGAACTGCGGCAGGAGGTCTGCATCCAGCGCGAGATCGTCATGGAAGGCCCGCGCCTGCAGGCCGTCGGCGCCATCTTCCTCGCCATCATCCGCCTGACCGAGACCAAGGGCTGGACCGCCGGCCGCGGCACCTTCGTGCTGTTCGGGCTGGAGCCCGACGTGCTGATGGGCGAATACCTCCTCCACCTCGTCGCCGGGGCCGTGGACCGGGAGGAAGCCGATTTCCGCGCCAGCGAGGCCTATCGCCGCAGCCGCCTGCAACCTCAGGCGCGGCTCCGCAGCTTTCGCTACGGATTCGCGGAGCGCATTTCCGAGCGGCTGGAGCAGATCGCCCGCCACCGCCGGGAAACCGCCACCGCCGCCCGCGCCACGCCCGCCGCCGGCACCGCCCTGGTGGTGGCAAAGGAGAAGCAGGTCCAGGCCGCCTTCAAGGAACTTGGCATCCGCCTCGTCTCCCGCAGCACGACGCGCCGCGTGCGGGACGGCAACGCCTTCCGCCACGGGCAGGAAGCCGGCGGCCGCGTCGGCCTGGATCGTCCCGTCGGCGCGGGCACCAGCCCGCGGAGCCTGCGCGACAAGCCGTGAGCCGCGACCAGCCCCGTGCCCGCCGCGTCTATGCGTGGGAGGACCGGGTCGTCGCGCCGCTCGACCGTTCCCGCGTGCCCTTCGCGCAGATGCAGGCGCTGGTGGACTATGTCTGGGCCGAAGCCGGTCTCCGCTGGCCGCCCAGGGTCCGCCGCAAGCGGCCTTCCACGCGCGTCATCGCCACTGGCAGCCGCCTGGCGATCGAGGCGCCGCCCGAACTGCCGAGCTGGGTGCTGCTGCATGAGGTCGCCCATGCCATGACGGCCGACCATGACGGGGCAGGGGACGGCCACGGCTCCGCCTTCATGGGCATCTATGTCGACCTGCTGGTCCGCCATGCGCGGCTGGACCGCGACCATCTGGCGGCCACCCTGGCGGCTGCCGGCATCCTCTGGGACCCGGCCGCGAAGCCACGGTTCCTGGATCCTAGCTCCCCAGCTTGAGCGTCACGATCCCCGCCGCGATCAGCGCGATGCCGCCGATCCGCGCCGCCGTCGCGGCCTCCCCCAGCACCAGCACGCCGAAGATCGCCGTCCCGATCGCGCCGATGCCCGTCCAGACCGCGTAGGCCGTGCCGACCGGAAGCGTCTTCAGCGCCACGCCCAGCAGCCCGATGCTCAGCGCCATGGCACCGAGGGTCAGCACGGTTGGCACCAGGCGGGAGAACCCCTCGGTGAACTTCAACCCGACGGCCCAGCCCACTTCGAGCAGCCCAGCCAGCCCCAGCCACACCCACGCCATGCCCCGCTTCCTTTCCGGCCGATCGGCCCTTTAGGGTTTCGCTGCACCGCAGCGCACAGGAGTCGCCCCCTTGGACCGCTTCTTCGAAATGACCGCCCGCGGCACCACGCCGCGCACGGAGATCCTGGCCGGGATCGCGACCTACCTGACCATGGTCTACATCGTCGTGGTCAATCCCTCGATCATGGCCGCCGCCGGCATCGATCCCGGCGCGGCCTTTGTCGCCACCTGCCTGGCGGCCGCCATCGGCAGCGCGCTGATGGGGTTGCTGGCCAACTTCCCGATCGCGCTTGCCCCCGGCATGGGGCTCAACGCCTATTTCGCCTTCGCGGTCGTCGGCGGGATGGGGATTTCCTGGCAGGTGGCGCTGGGCGCCGTCTTCCTCTCGGGCTTCCTGTTTTTCCTGGTCTCCGTGCTCAAGATCCGGGAATGGCTGGTGAACGGCATCCCGCTCTCCCTCAAGCTCGGCATCGCGGCGGGGATCGGCTTCTTCCTTGGCCTGATCGGGCTGCGCGGCATGGGGGTGGTGGTGGCCAATCCGGCCACGCTGGTCGGCCTCGGGCCGCTCTCCGCCACCAGCACGCTGATCGCCTGCGCGGGATTCTTGCTGATCGCGGGCCTGGCCGCGCGCAACGTGCCGGGCGCCATCGTGCTCGGCATCATCGGCACGGCCGCCATCGGCCTGCCCTTCGGCCTGACCGAGTTCAAGGGCATCGTTTCCGCACCGCCCTCGCTCGCCCCCACCTTCCTGCAGATGGACATCGCCGGCGCCATCGGCGTCGGCCTGGTGGGGATCGTCTTCACTTTCTTCCTGGTAGACCTGCTGGACAATACGGGCACGCTGATCGCCACCACCCACCGGTCCGGGCTGATGAACAAGGATGGCACGGTGCCGCGACTCGGCCGCGCGCTGATGGCCGATAGCGGCGGCGCCATGATGGGCGCGGCACTCGGCACCTCCACCACCGTCAGCTACATCGAAAGCGCGGCCGGCATCCAGGCGGGCGGCCGCACGGGGCTTACGGCGCTGACGGTCGCGGGCCTGTTCCTGCTGACGCTGTTCCTGGCGCCGCTGGCCACCTCCATCCCGGGCTTCGCCACCGCGCCGGCGCTGGTCTTCGTGGCCTGCCTGATGGCCAAGGGGCTGCAGGATCTGGCCTGGGACGACACCACCGAATACCTGCCCGCCATCCTGACGGCGCTCGCCATGCCCTTCACCTTCAGCATCGCGACCGGCATCGGCCTCGGCTTCATCACCTATGCGCTGGTGAAGACCCTGGCCGGCAGGGCAGGGGAGGTGCATGGCGCGGTCTGGCTGCTCGCCGCGCTATCCGCCATCAAGTTCGCCGTGATGTGACGGCGCGGATCAGACGATCCGGATCACCTGGTCCAGGTCGGCCAGCAGATCGTCGCGGGAGACGCCCTGCAGCGTGATGCTGTCCCCGTTGGAGAAGGCGATCACGGCATTCCCGTGGACCTCGGTGACGAGGGGAGCCACGTCCGCGGGGTCGTTGATTCCGGAGGCGTTGATGCCGCCCTTGATCTCAAGGACGTCGCGATCAAGGTCGAAGTCGGTGATGATGTCGTCACCGAAGTTGCTGTCGTAATAGAAGGTGTCTTCCTTGGCGGCGAAGCCGGCGCCGTCGCCCGTTAAGACGTCGTTGCCCGACCCGCCGGCCAGGAAATCCTCCCCCTGGCCGCCCAGGATGGTGTCCCGGCCCGCTTCGCCGAACAGCGCGTCATCCTCGCTGCCGCCCTGGATCAGGTCGTTGCCCGACCCGCCATAGATGGTGTCCCGGCCGGCATCGCCGAAAGCCTGGTCGTTGCCCGAACCCGCATAGACCAGGTCGTGGCCAGACCCGGCATGGACGCTGTCATTGCCGCCGCCCGAGCTGACGGTATCGGCGCCACCCGCGGCCTCGATGTAGTCCCGGCGGGACCCTGCCCAGGTCGTGTCGATGGTATCGTCGCAGGCCGAGCCGTGGATGGAGGCGAAGCCGGTCATGTCATCGCTCCTTAAGGAAACCCGTCGGGATTGGTCGCGTTTGTCGAGGTTTGTCCTATAATTTGGATGACACGAACGTCAACAGCTTTCTGAAGTGTGAATCATCGCGGCCGCCCACGGGCCGACTGAGTGTCGTGCTCTGAGACGGGCCCAGGCCTCGATCAGTCAGGACTGGCGCCCGGGAAAAAAGGCTCACTTTCGCAACGGGATAGGGAGAGCGGAGGCGCGAGAAGCGGGAGGCGCCAATTCCAATCGCGACCGCTGAATGCCTTATAAATCGCAACTGATATTAATTTTTGTCCTGAAGAGACGCGGCCTCGATCTCGCGCTGCAACCGACCTGTCACCAGCAGCCAAGCCATCCGGAAGTCGCTCGCCAGGGACCAGAGCGGATGCCCGAAGGTCGCGGGCCGGTTGCGCTCCACCAGCCAATGGGACAGCCAGGCACAACCATACCCGACCAGGACGGCAAGCAGCGCCAGCCAGGGGCGCGCCGTGACGATGGCAAGGCCGAGCAGCCCCAGCCCCGTGAAGGTCCCCACCGCATGCCAGGCGCGCGTCGCGGGCCGCGCATGCTGGCGCAGGTAATGCGGCCAGAACTCGGCATAGGTCTCGATGCGCGGCGTCTCCATGCCCGCAACCCTAGCCGAGCGCTCCGTCCTTCCGCCACCTCGCGCCGCTTTGCGCTTCACGCGGCGCGGCCGCTGCTGTCACCCTGCGCGCGATGCACCTCCCCGCCGCCCTTCTGCCGCTCCGCCACCCCGCCTTCCGGCTGCTCTGGCTGGCCAATCTCTGCAGCAACACGGGCATGTGGATGCAGAACACCGGCGCGGGGTGGATGATGACCTCCCTCGCACCCTCACCGCTGATGGTCAGCATGGTGCAGGTCGCCAGCCTGCTGCCCGTCTTCCTGCTGGCCCTGCCGGCCGGGGCGCTCGCCGATATCGTGGACCGCCGCCACTACCTGATCGCCGCCCAGGCCTGGATCGCCGCGGCCGGCACCATCCTGGCGCTGCTGGCCTGGCAGGGCATGCTGGGCCCCTGGGGCCTGGTCGCGCTGACCTTCGCCATCGGCGCCGGCACGGCCATGAACTCCCCCGCCTGGTCCGCCACCACGCCGGAGGTCGTGCCCCGCGCGGACCTCGCCAGCGCCATCGTCCTGAATGGCATCGGCTTCAACATCACCCGTGCCATCGGCCCGGCCATCGGCGGCTTCACCGTGGCCTCCGCAGGGCCGGAGGCGACCTTCGCCCTCAACGCCCTCTCCTTCATGGTGGTCATCGTCGCGCTCCTGTTCTGGAAGCGGGAGGCACCGCGCGCCGGCCTGCCCAAGGAGCATTTTCTCTCCGCCATCCGCGCCGGCATCGGCTTCACCCGCAACAGCCCGGTGCTGCGGGCGACGATCCTTCGCGGCTTCATGTTTTTCCTCTTCGCCGCGGCGGTCTGGGGCCTGTTGCCGCTGCTGGTCCGCCAGCAACTCGGCCTCGGCCCCGAATGGCTCGGGCTGATGCTGGCGGCCATGGGGGTTGGCGCGGTCGGGGCGGGCTTCGTCCTGCCCTCCCTCCGGTCGCGCCTCGACCGCAACGGCACCGTCACCGGCGCGGCTATCCTGGCGGGCCTCGCCCTCGTGCTGCTCGGCCAGGCGCATCACTGGTCCGTCGGCCTGCTCGCCATGTTCCTTTACGGCATCGCCTGGATCACCGGCGCCTCCACCCTCCAGGCCTCCGCCCAGCTCTCAGTGCCCGGTTGGGTCCGCGCCCGCGCCATCGGCATCTACCAGTTCGCCACCTTCGGCGGCCTGACCTTCGGCTCCGCCCTCAGCGGCTGGGGGGGCGAGGTGCTCGGCATCGGCTGGGCGCTCGCCGTCTCCGGCGCCCTCTGCGCCGCGAGCGGCATCGCCGTACGCCGCTTCTCCATCGAGCCGCCCGCCGCCCCGGCGGTCGACGCCAGGCCCGCCCCCGCCATCCCCGCGCCGGAACCCGCCGCCCCCGCCTTGGCCGCGCTGCTGAACGACGACAGCGGCCGGGTGCTGGAGGTGGTGCGCTACCAGATCGACCCCGCCGACCGCGCCGCCTTCCTGGCCATCATGGCCGAATGCCGCCAGGTCCGGCTGCGCAGCGGCGCGCTGGGCTGGCGGCTGTTCGAGGACGTGGCCCATCCCGAACGCTGGGTTGAGTTCTGGCTCGTCGAAAGCTGGACCGAACACCTGCGCGAAGCTGGCCGCATGACGGAATCGGACCTCGCCATCCTCGCCGCCGCCGCAGCCCTGCATCGCGGCGCCGCGCCGCCGGAGGCCGCGCGCTACCTGAACGTGCCGCCCGGCGCTCCATCATGACCACACGCAACGACAAGACATGCAACGACCTGGGCTGATCCACGTTGGGCCCGCTGGAACAACCGTGGAGACAATCCCATGCCGAAATCCACCGCCAAGGTCGCCAACCGCAACGACCTGAAGGACAACGCGAAGCAGACCTCGATCGGCGTGCTCTCCGCCTGCCTGACGGACAGCATCGACCTCTACAACACCACCCGCCACGCCCATTGGAACGTGAAGGGCCCGCACTTCCACGCGCTGCACATCATGTTCGAGGAATTCTACGGCACGCTGGAGAAGGACATCGACGAGGTCGCGGAGCGGCTCGTCCAGCTCGGCGGCACCGCCATGGGCACCTCCCAGTCCGTCGCCAGCGGCACGCGCCTGCCGCCCTATCCCGCCGACATCAAGGCCGGCATGGACCACCTGAATGCGCTGCTGGATCGCTACAGCGCCGTCGCCAAGGCCGTGCGCGAAGGCATCGATGAGACGGACGAGGCCGGCGACGCCGATACCGCCGATCTCTTGACCGCGGTGTCCCGCAACATCGACAAGGCCGTATGGATGATGGAAGCCACCGCCACGCCGACCGGCGAGCGCTGAGCCTGATCCGGGGCGCCTGATGTCGCCGCTGCGCGTCGGGCTGCTCCTGTTCCTGCTCTTCTGGCTGCTGCCGCTCGGCATTTCCGGGCTGCTGCACCTGCGCAACGGCATCGGCGACGGGTGGTGGGCGGCGGACCGGTCGAGCGCCGGCCTGCTGCCGCCGCCCGACCCCGATGCCGCAGTGGTGCGCGTGCTGGCCGCGCCCACCGTGCGGTGGCGTGGCATCTTCGCCAGCCATTGCTGGATCGTCATCAAGCCGCGCGGTGCCCGCACCTACACGCGCTACGACTACACCGCCTGGGGCGACCCGATCCGCGTCAACGGCTTCGAACCTGATGGCCGCTGGTTCGGTCGCCTGCCGGAAGTCGTCTTCGCCGCGGATGGTCCGGCGGCGGAGGCGCTGATCCCCCGCATGCAGGCCGCCATCCAGGCCTATCCCCACCAGGCCCGCGGCGACTACCGCGCCTGGCCCGGCCCCAACTCCAACACCTTCGTCGCCGCCATCATGGATGCGGTGCCGGAGGTCCGCGCCACCCTGCCGCCCACTGCCATCGGCAAGGACTACCCGCATGATGGCCGCTGGCTGTCGCTGACCGGCACCGGCTTCCGCGCCACCCTTGGCGGCTATCTCGGCCTCACCATCGGCCTGGTCGAGGGCATCGAGATCAACATCCTCGGCGCCGTCGCCGGCATCGACTTTCTCCAGCCCGCCCTGAAGCTCCCCGGCCTCGGCCGCCTGGGTACCGGCATGCCTGTTGCGCCCGTGGTGGAGCGGTAGTCACCTCGCTTGCGCCTCTCCCTCCTTCGCGCTTCCGGGGGCTCGTGGCACTGCCGCGAGGCCGAAGGCTGGATGGGGTGGGGGCCCGCCGCGACACCGAAGTTGACTGGATCACCGCCCCAGGTGGCACCGCGCCCGATGTCCCGCCTCTCGCTCGCGCTCCCCCGGCTCCTCCACCCCGCAGGGCGCGAAGGCGGAAACGCAGCGCGGCGCGAAGCTGCAACCCGGCGGCAGTCGTGCCAGGTCCGGCGGGCTGCCGGCCAGCTCCACCAGCGGTGCTTCCGCATAGCCACCCCGTACAACGCAGCCCAGCAGCGCCCGCGTGTAGGGATGCTCCGGCGCCAGCAGCACCTGCTCCGCGCTGCCACGCTCCACGATGCGGCCGGCATACATCACCGCGACCTCATCGGCGATTTCCGCGGCGACGCCCAGGTCATGCGTCACGAAGACCACCGCCGTGCCCAGCTGCTTCTGCAGGTCCCGCAGCAGCAGCAGCACCTGGATCTGCACCGTCGCATCAAGCGCGGTGGTCGGTTCATCCGCCAGCAGCAGGGGCGGCTCGCAGGCCAGCGCGATGGCGATCATCGCGCGCTGCCGAAGCCCGCCCGACAATTCGGACGGATAGGCCCGCAGCCGCTGTGCCGCGGCGGGGATCTGCACCAGGTCGAACAGCGCCCGCGCCCGCGCCATCCCCTCCGCCCATGTCGCCCCGCGATGCCGCACCAGCACCTCCGCGATCTGGTCGCCCACGCGGAACACCGGGTCCAGCGCCGTCATCGGCTCCTGGAAGACGAAGCCCACCTGGCTGCCGCGCAGGTCGAGCTGCCGCCGCGCATCCATCGCCAGCACATCCTGCCCCAGCACGCGCACGCGGCCCGAAACCCGCGCCCCCTCCCGCGCCGTCAGTCCCACCACGCTGCGCAGCGTGACGGATTTGCCCGAGCCCGACTCCCCGAGCAGCGCCAGCACGCGCCCCTTCGCCAGCGTCAGGTCGACGCCGCGCACCACCGGCACGAAGCCGCGCGCCGAGCGATACGCCACCTCCAGCCCGCTGACCTCCAGCGCCACGCTCATGCCGCGACCCCGGCCTTGCTGTGTCCGCTGCGCGGCACCGCCATCCAGCACGCCACGCGATGCCCTGGCGCCACCGCGCCCAGCGGTGGCGTGCCGGTGGCGCAGAGCGCCTCCGCGAAGCCGCAGCGCGTCCGGAAGCGGCAGCCAGAGGGCGGGTCCACCGGGTCCGGCGGATCGCCCAGGATCGGCGGCGCCGCGATCCGCCGGCGCGGATCGACCGAGGGCTTGGAGGCGAAGAGCGCGCGCGTATAGGGGTGCAGCGGCTGCGCGAAGATGGTCGCGGCCGGCGCCTGCTCCACCACCTGGCCGAGATACATCACCGCCACCTCATCCGCGACGTAGCGCACCACGGATAGGTCATGGCTGATGAAGACATAGGTAAGGTCGAGCTGCACCCGCAGCCGCACCAGCAGGTTCAGCACCTGCGCCTCTACCGACTTGTCCAAGGCGGAGACCGGCTCATCCAGCAGCAGCACCCGCGGCCGCAGCGCCAGCGCGCGCGCGATGTTCACGCGCTGCCGCTGCCCGCCGGACAGCGCCAGCGGAGAGCGGTCCGCGAAGCGGTCGGGCGGCAGCCCCACCGCCTCCAGTAGCTCCAGCGCATAGGCCCGCGCCACGGCGGGCTTTACGCCATGGGCCTCCGGCCCGAAGGCGATGCTCTCGGCGGCGGTCATGCGCGGGTTCAGCGAGGAATGGCTGTCCTGGAACACCATCTGCACCGCGCGCCGCGCCTCCGGCCCGATCCGCGCGCCGCGGGCCCAGAAGACCTCCCCATCCAGCACCACCTCGCCGGCATCGGCGGCCTCGATCCCCGCCACCAGCTTGGCCGCGGTCGATTTCCCGCAGCCGCTCTCGCCCACGATGCCGAGCGTGGCTCCCTTCGCCACGCTGAAGTCGAGCCCATCGACCGCGCGGATCACCCGTCGCGAATCCAGCTTGAACCAGCGCCGCAGGCCCGTGACCGTCAGCATCGGCTGCGCCGGTCCGCCGCGATCGGGCAGGGAGGGGAGGGGCGCCATCATCGCCGCAGCTCCATGGCGCGACGGATGCCGTCGCTCACGATGTTCACCGCCATGGAGCAGAGGAAGATCGCCGCCCCCGGCAGCGCCGCCACCCAGGGATTCACATACAGCGCCTGCCGCAGGGCGGAGAGCATGAGCCCCCAATCCGCCTGGGGCGGGGAGACGCCGAGCCCGAGGAAGCTGAGCCCCGAGGCCGCGATGATGGAGACGCTCACCTGGCTGGCCGCAAACACCAGCACCGGTCCCGCGACATTGTTCAGCACGTGGCGGCGCAGGATCATCCAGGTCGGCGCGCCGGACAGCCGCGCGGCCACGACATAGTCATTCGCCCGCACCTGCGTCGTCACGCTTTCCGCCACACGCGCGATGGGGGCGACGAAGACCAGCGTCAGCGCCACCATCCCGTTCAGCATCCCTGGCCCCAGCGCGCCGGCGATGGCGACCGCCAGCAGGATGGAGGGATAGGCGTAGAACACGTCCATCACGCGCATGATGGCCATGTTCACCGCGCCGCCCGCATAGCCCGCGAGCACGCCGAGGAAGCCGCCGATCACCAGCGCCACCGCCACCGGCACGATCGCCATGGCCAGCGAGACGCGCCCGCCATGGATCAGGCGCGAGAGCATGTCACGCCCCAGCTCGTCACCACCCAGCGGCCGCCCCGGCGTGCCGATGGCGGCGAGCCGTCGCGCCACGCTGGTCTGGAAGGGATCGGCCGGCGCGATCCAGTCGGCGCCGATGGCAGCCAGGATCACTACGAGCAGCACCAGCGCCGCCGCCACCGCGAGCGGCTGGCGCAGGAAGCGCCGCGCGACGCCGCCCCAATACCCCGTGCCCTGCGCCTTGGCCGGCACCGCGGCGGTCGCGCTCATGCCCGCCGTATCCGCGGATCGGCCCAGCTTTGCAGCAGATCCACCGCCAGGTTGAGCACCACGAAGAACAGCGACAGCACCAGCATCGTGCCCTGCAGCACCGGCAGGTCCCGCTGGAAGATCGCATTGGCGAGGAGAAAACCCGTGCCCGGCCAGGCGAAGACCGTCTCCACCAGCACCGAGCCCCCCAGCATGTTGCCGAGTTGCAGCCCCGTTACCGCCAGCGTCGTCGGCAGCGCGTTGCGCAGCACATGCCAGAGCCGCCGCCCTGGCAGCAGCCCCTTGGCATGCAGCGTCGTGACGAAATCCTGGTCCAGCGCCTCGATGACGGAAGCGCGCATCGTTCGTGCGATCACCGCCATGGGGATCAGCGCGGTCGCGATGGCGGGCAGGATGAGGTGCTGCAGATGCGCCCAGTCCGGCCGCCAGCCATCGCTGCTGTCCGGCCCCATGCCGAGCGGCGGCAGCCACGGATTCTCCACGGCGAAGACGATCACCAGCAGGATCGCGACCCAGTAATGCGGCAGGCTGACGCCGGCGAGGGTGAAGAGGCTGGTCAGGTGATCGCCGATCCGGTCCCGCGCCAGCCCCGCCACCAGGCCCAGCGCCACGCCCAGCACGCAGGCAAGCAGCCCCGCCGCCACCGCGAGGATGAAGGTGTTCCCGACCGCCATCGACAATTCGGATGCGACGGTGCGCCCCGACCGGATGGAGGTTCCCAGTTCTCCCTGCGCCGCGCGCCACAGCCAGATGCCGTATTGCACCGGCAGGGGCTTGTCCAAGCCGTATTCGCGCCGCGCCTCCGCGACCATCTCGGCGCTCGCGTCATCCGGCAGGATGGCGCTGATCGGATCCCCCGGCGCGATATGCACCAGCAGGAAGACGATCAGCGTCACCCCGACGGCGATGGGCGCCACATAGGCCAGCCGCCGCAGCAGGTATCGCAGCACGCGCGGCCCTCAGCGCAGGAAGAGCGGCGAGAAATCCACGTACCAGGACTTCGCATGCACATGCCCCTGCACACGACGGGACAGGGCACGCGGGCCGACATCATGCACCACCCAGATGAAATAGGCCTGGTCCACGAAGCGCGTGTGGATCTGCGCCAGCAGCGCGGCCTGGCGCTGCGGATCGAACTCGCCCTTCACCCGCTCAGCCAGCCCTTCCAGCACCTCGTCCCGGATGTTGCCCCAGTTGGTGCCATTGGGCGGCAGCTCGTTCGGCCCGAAGAAACGCAGCAGCCCGTTATAGGGGTCCATCGAGTTCCAGGAATTGTTGAGCGCATGGACGCCGCGATTGCTCGCCCCCTGCGCGCCATCCCGCCGCCGCCCGCGCAGCGCCTCCCACTCGAAGACCTGCAATTCGAGGTCGATTCCGACCTGGCGGAGATTCTCCTGCACATACTCGTTCATCAGCAGCGGATACATCTGCCCCGACCCGCTGGCAGAGATGATGAACTTCAGCGGTAGCCGACGGTTCGGCCCATACCCCGCCGCCGCCAGCAGCCGTCGTGCCTCCGCCTGGTCGAAGCGCGGGCGGAAGCTCGGCGTGCCGAACCAGGGATGATCCGGCGTGAGGTTGCCAATGGACGGCACCGCCAACCCGTTCAGCACCTGCACCAGCCCGTCGCGGTCGATCGCCAGATTCACCGCCTGCCGCACCCGGATGTCGTGGAAGGGGCTGTCCGGCAGCACGCTCACCGTATAGGGCCACATATGCGGGATGGCGTTGGTGGAGATGGTGAACCCTGCCTGCCGCAGCCGCGGCACGCTGTCCGGGGAGGGGCTTTCCGCCCATTCCACCCTGTTCGACAGCAGCGCCGCCGTGCGTGCGGAAACCTCCGGGATCGGCAGCAGCACCAGCCGGTCCAGCCGCGGCCGCCGTGCCGCGTCCCAGTACTCCCGGTTCGGCACCAGCTCCATCCGCTGCCGCGGGACCAGCGCATCCATCCGCCACGGCCCGGTGCCCGAGGGATTCCGCCGATACGCGTTCCAGTCCCGCCCCACCGCCTCCCAATGCGCCGGCGAGACGACGAAGAGCCGCGTCATCTGGAAGGGCAGCTGGCTGTCGATCCCGTTGGTCTCGATCTCGATGGTGTATTCGTCGATCTTCGACCACGCCTTCACCGCGGGGATGAAGGCCTGCAGCTGCCGCCGGGCGGAGACGTCATAGGCGGGATGGTTGCTGTTCAGTGCCCGCTCGAAGGTGAAGATGACGGCATCCGCATTCATCACGGACCCGTCGTGGAAGCGCACCCCCTGCCGCAGCTTGAAGATCCAGCGCGTGGGGTCGTCCGGCCGCGGCGCCCATTCGGTGGCGAGGCCTGCCCGCAGCTCCGCCGGCCGCTCCGCCTGTGTCAGGTCCCAGTTCGTCAGCCCGTCATAGAGCGTGATGCCGCTGAAGCGCACGCCTTCCGTCCCCTGGTCGGGCGCGCCATCGGTCAGCGGGATATCCGCCAGCGTCATCGCCACGCGCAGCGTGCCCTGGGCAACAACGGGCGATGCGAGGCCCATCAGCGCGGGCAGCAGCAGCGCGGTGGCGAAGCGGCGCAGCTTGGTGGAGCAGGTCATGCAGCCTCCTGACGCTCGATCTCCATGAAGGCTCTGCAATCCGCGGGCCACAGCGCGCAGCCGCTTCAAGCGTGCCGCGATGCGGCGGGGCTGGTGCCCGCGCTGCCTGCGCCATCGGCAGAATCCCGCGATGCAGGCAGCATCCCGCTTCGGCATCACCGCGATGCCGCCGCCACGCCGCGTTTGACGGTGCTTCCGCGCGATGCTGCGCTGGCACCGCGCTTGCAGAACCCGCCGCGACGAATTGCCGGAGTGAAACGATGGATGCCGCCTTCGCCACCGCGCCGGAACGCCTGACCGCCGCCGCCGCCCGCCGCGCCATCGCCGCCGGCACACTGACGGCCACCGCGCTGGTCGAAGCCTGCCTGGAGCGGATCGCCCATCGTAACGGCACCGTCGCCGCCTGGGCCTTCCTCGATCCCGAAGCCTCGCGCGCCCGTGCCCGCGCGCTCGATGCCGGGCCCGAACAGGGGCTGCTGCACGGCATCCCCTTCGGCGTGAAGGACATCATCGATACCGCCGACATGCCGGCGGGCTACGGCTCCTCCATCTATGTCGGCCACCGCCCGAACCGCGATGGCGCGACAGTCGCCGCCCCCCGCGCCGCCGGCGCCGTGCTGCTCGGCAAGACCGTCACGACGGAATTCGCCAACCGCAAGCCCGGCGCCACGCGCAACCCGCATGACGTCACGCGCACGCCGGGCGGATCCTCCTCCGGCTCCGCCGCCGCGGTCGCGGATTTCCAGGTGCCGCTGGCCATCGGCACGCAGACCGGCGGCTCCGTCCTGCGACCCGCGGCCTATTGCGGCGTCGTCGGCTTCAAGCCGTCCTTCCAGCATTTCGGCAATAGCGGCGTTCGCACCAATACGGAGGCCTACGACACCGTCGGCATCATGGCCCGCGCGGTCGAGGACATTGCCTTGTTCCGGGCCGCCATCATGGAAATCCCCTACGAGCCGCTGGCCGCCATCACCGCGCCCCGCATCGCCATCGCCCACACCGCGCATTGGGATCTGGCGTCCGCCGCCACGCGCCAGGCCATCGAGGACGCCGCCCGCGCACTCGAGAAAGCCGGCGCCACCGTCACGGCGTTCGAGGTCCCCGCCGATCTCGCCACGCTGCGCGACGCGCATCGGGTGGTCTGCGGCTACGAGGCCGTGCGCAACTACGCCGACGAACTCACGCGCTCCCGCCACCTGGTCAGCCAGGACTGGCTGGAGGAACGCGTGAATGTCGGGGAGGCCTCAACCCTCGCGCAGTTCCGCGCCGCCATCCGCCAGGGCGATCGCTGCCGCGCCATGATGGATGCGCTGATGGCCGAACACGGCTTCGACGCGCTGCTGACGCCGAGTGCCCCCGACGAAGCCCCTTCCGGCCTCGCGCATACGGGCAACCCCATCTTCAACTACCTGTGGACCAACCTGCACATGCCCTGCATCACGCTGCCCTTCGCCACCGGGCCGAACGGCATGCCGATCGGCGTGCAATTGGTCTCCCGCCGCCACGACGACGATCGGCTCCTCGCCGTCGCCGCCTGGGCCGAACGCATCCTGGCCGGCTGAGGATCACGCTCATGTCCCTCACCATCGATCCCGCCACCCTCACCGCCAGCGCCGCCGCCGACGCCATCGCCGCCGGCACCCTGACGGCGGAAGCCCTGACCCAAGCCTGCCTCGACCGCATCGCCGCCCGCGATGCGGAGGTCAGCGCCTGGGCCTTCCTCGATCCCGACCTGGCACTCGCCCAGGCCCGCGCCGCCGACCGCAGCGCCCCGCGCGGCCCGCTGCACGGCGTGCCCGTCGCGTTGAAGGACATCATCGAGACCTTCGACATGCCGACCCAGTGCAACTCCCCCATCCATGCAGGGCGTCGCACCTATGCCGACAGCGCGGTCGCCGCGCTGATCCGCGCGGCCGGCGGCACCATCCTCGGCAAGGCCGTTACGACGGAGTTCGCCAACCGCCATCCCGGCGCCACGCGCAACCCGCTCGACCCCACCCGCACGCCCGGCGGTTCCTCCTCCGGCTCCGCCGCCGCCGTCGCGGACCACCAGGTGCCGCTGGCGCTCGGCACCCAGACCTCCGGCTCCATGATCCGCCCCGCCGCCTTCTGCGGCCTCTGGGGCTACAAGCCGAGCTTCGGGGAGGTCAGCCGCGTCGGCGTCTTCCAGCAATCCGGATCGCTCGACACCGTCGGCCTCTGCGCCCGGTCGCTGGAGGATGTGCAGCGCCTCCGCGCCGTCCTCACCCGCATCCCCTACGATCCCGTCGCGCCGCTCGAGCGCGCGCCGCGCCTCGCCCTCTGCCGCACCCCCGAATGGTCCGAGGCGTCACCCGCCGCCCAGCAGGCGCTGGAGGAAGCCACGCGCCGCTGCGAGGCCGCCGGCGCCACCGTCACCTACCTCACCCTGCCATCCCCCACCTTCGATGGCTGGCTCAAGGTCCACCAGCGCATCGCGAATTTCGAGGGCGCGCGCAATTTCGGCCATGAACGCCACGGCCACCGCCACCTCATCAGCAAGGCGCTTGGCGAGGGCCGCATCCGCGATGGCGAGACAACGCCCGTCGCCGCCTATGTGGACGCACAGCGCCGCGCGGAGGCGATGCGCCTCTGGGCCGACGACACGCTCGCCGGCTTCGACGCCGTCCTGACGCTCTCCGCCGCCGGCGAGGCGCCGGTCGGCCTCTCCGGCACCGGCAGCGCCACCTTCAACTCGCTCTGGACGCTCCTCTACACGCCCTGCCTGACGCTGCCCTTCGGCAAGGGGCCCGCGGGCATGCCGCTCGGCCTGCAATTGGTGTCGGAGCGGCATGAGGATGAACGCCTCTTCGCCGCCGCCGGCTGGGTGGCGGCGGTGCTGGCGGGCTGATGGAGGATCTCGGCTGGCTGGGCTTCCTTGCCCTCGGCCTCATCGCCTTCGGCGGAGCCGTGCTGGGCGGACTCAGCGGCTTCGGGGCGGGGCTGATCGTCACGCCCTTCCTCGTGCCCGTCGTCGGCGTGAAGGGCGTGGTGCCGGTCATGGCGGTGGCCATGACCTTCGGCAATCTCTCCCGCGCCTGGGTCTATCGCGACCAGATCCGGCCGGACCTGATCCTGCGCGTGCTGCTGCCCTCGCTGCCCGGCGTGCTGGTGGGTGGCCTGATCTATGATGTCCTGCCACGCGCGCCGCTGGCGGCGCTGATCGGCAGCTTTCTGCTGATCTCAATCCCACTGCGCCGCTGGCTGGACAAGCGAAAGGTCGTCCCGACACCAGCCGCCGTCATCGGCATCAGCTTCCTCTTCGGCCTGGTCGCCGGCGCGCTGCCTGGCGGTGGCGTCATCGTCGTGCCGCTGCTCCTCGGTCTCGGCCTGGCGGGTGGCGCGCTGGTCGGCACGGACGCCGTCATCGGCGCCGCCGTCAACATCGCGAAGACCATCCTCTACGGCCGCCTCGACCTGATCGACGGCCCGCTGCTCATCGGCGGCGTGCTTGTCGGCCTCTGCATGATCCCTGGCGCCTATGCCGCGCGATTCCTCATCGCGCGCATCCATCTCCGCATCCACACCGCCCTCATCGAGGCGATGGTCGCCTTCTCCGGCGTGTCCTTCCTCTGGAGCGCTTTCACCTGAGCGGCGGCGCCGGGCTGACCAGCCCGAGATTCTCCCGCAGCGTCCGCCCCTCGTACTCCGTCCGATAGATGCCCCGCTTCTGCAACTCCGGCACCACCCACTTCACGAAATTCCGCATCGGTGTGGGGTAGTAGGGCGACAGCATCACGAAACCATCCGCCGCGCCAGCCTGGAACCACTCCTCCATCATGTCCGCCAGCGCCTTCGGCGTGCCGACGAAGACGTTGTGGCCGTTCGACGTGGCATAGCGCCGCGCCAGCTGCCGGATCGAGAGATTCTCCCGCCGCGCCAACTCCACTAGCATCTTCTGCCGCGCATGCGCCGCGTTGCTTTGCGGCAGCTCCGGCAGCGGCCCATCCAGCGGAAACTGCCGCAGGTCGAGCCCGCCCGACAGCCGCATGATCGACGGCATCACCACCTCATCAGTCATCATCGACAGCAGGTGCTCGTACAGCGCCCGCGCCTCGCTCTCCGTCTCCGCCAGCACGTAGTTGAGTCCCGGCATGATCTTGATGGCATCCGGCGACCGCCCGTGGCGCATCGCGCGTTCCCGCACATCCGCGCGGAAGGCTTGTGCCTCCGTCATCGACGTCTGCGCCGTGAAGGTCACGTCGGCGGTCCGGGCCGCAAGCTCCTTCCCCGGCTCCGAGGACCCGGCCTGCGCGATCACCGGCCTGCCCTGCGGGGACCGCGCGACGTTCAACGGCCCGCGCACCCGGAAATGCTTGCCCACGTGATTGAGGATGCGGAGCTTCGCCGGATCGAAATACCGCCCGCTTTCCTTGTCCCGCACGAAGGCGTCGTGATCCCAGCCTTCCCAGAGGCCGACCACCACGTCATGGAATTCCGCCGCGCGCTCATAGCGCAGCGCATGGTCCAGATGCGCGTCCCGCCCGAAATTCTGCGCCTCGTCCTCGTTCTGCGAGGTCACCAAATTCCATCCCGCGCGCCCCTTGCTGAGGTGATCGATCGAGGCGAAGCGTCGCGCGATGTGGTACGGCTCGTTGTAGGAAGTGGTCCCTGTCGCCACCAGGCCGATATGCGTCGTCGTCACGGCGAGGGCCGCCAGCAGCGTCATCGGCTCGATCCGCACGGTCCGCGCCGCACCCGCCGCCGCTTCCGTATCCTTCCCCGCCAGCGTGATCGCGGGCGGCACCGCGGCGCTGTCCTGGAAGAACACCATGTCGAACAGCCCGCGCTCGGCCTCCCGCACCACGTCGAGGTATTCGTCGAACTCCAGATCCGTCGGCACCGCATCCGGCATCCGCCACCCCGCGACATGCGATCCCGGCGGATTGAAGAAGGCGGCGAGCTTGAGCTGGCGTGGCGGCATGGAAGGCGTGTGTCCCTGACCGGAGGCCGCGCAGTCTCCCGCCATATCGCGCCGCACGGAAGGCCCCTTGCCGCCGCTGATGGAAGTGTTCCACGCTTGCGGCAACAGGAGGAAACGTCACATGGCCAGCATCACCCTGTGCCGTCGCGGCCTGGCAAGCCTTGCTGCCGCGCTCGGCATCACCGGCGCCGTATCCGCGCAACCCGCCTGGCCGCGCGGCCCCGTGCGCTTCATCTTCCCCTTCACGCCAGGCTCCGCCGTCGATGTCGTCGCCCGCCTCGTCGCGCAGGACCTCGCGGAGCGCCTCGGCCAGCCCTTCATCGTGGAAAGCCGCACCGGCGCCGGCGGCGCCATCGGCACGGAAGCCGCGGCGCGGGCGCGGCCGGATGGCGACACCTTCCTCGTCGGCTCCCCCGGCAACATGGCGATTAACCCCGCGATGATGCCGAACCTTCCTTTCGACGTGTCGCGCGACTTCAGCGCCGTGACGCACCTCGTCACCTTCCCGCAGGTGCTGGTGATTGCGCCCAGCCTGCCGGCGCGCACGCTGCCCGAGCTCGTCGCCTATTCGAAGGCCAACGCCGGTCGCCTGAACTACGCCTCCTCCGGCGTCGGCGCGACCAACCACCTGGCGATGGAGATGCTGCGCGCCGCGACGGGGCTGGAGGCGACGCATGTCCCCTATCGCGGCGGCCTCGTCACCGTGCAGGCCATCCTCTCCAACGATGTGCAGATGTGCGTGGAGGGCATCCTGACGCTCCCGCCCTTCCTGGCGGAAAACAAGGTCCGCGCCATCGCCGTGACGGGTGCCGCGCGATCCCATTTGCTGCCGGACGTGCCCGCGGTGGCGGAAACCGTGCCCGGCTTCGACGCCGGCGCCTGGGTGATGTTCTTTGCCCCCGCCGGCACGCCACCCGCGATCATCGAGAAGCTCTCGGCGGAAACCCGGATCTCCTTGGCGAAACCCGCCATCCGCGCGCGCCTCGCCGAGCTCGGCGCGACCGTCACCGGCACGACAGCCGAGGAAGCCGCCACCATCCACCGCGCGGAGCTTGCGAAGTGGCGCCGGGCCGTGGAGGTTTCCGGCGCCGCGGCGCGATGATCAGTGCGGCTTGTGCAACTCGACAGGCTGGCGGGTGAAGGTCCGCCGCCCGCGCTTGAAGCCCATCAGCGTCGGTGACAGCTGCCGCAGCGCCGCGATCTCGTCCGGCGCGTCCAGCACGACGAGGTCGGCGGGATTGCCGACAGCGACGCCATAATCCCTGTTGCGGATCAGCCTCGCCGCCCCATCCGTCACCATGCCCCAGGCCGCCGCCACTTCCCGGTCGGCGCCCTGCTGCACCACATTCGCGAACATGTTGGCCTGCCGCAGCAGCTGCCCATCGCCGAAGGGCGTGAAGGGGTTGAGGATGTTGTTCGACGCCAGCGAACAGGTGACCCCCTGCGCCACCAGCCTGGTCGCATCCACCACGCCGCGCGGCACCGCATGGTCGAAGGCCCGCGCCATCAGGTAGAGGTCCGTCGCCGGCAGCACCGTCAGCGCCACGCCCGAATCCGCCATCCGCCTCGCGATGTCATCGAAGGCGGGCAGGGTGAGGTGCGCGAGCTTCGTGACATGCCCGACGGCGACCCGCCCGCCCCAGCCATACTGCTCCGTCAGCTCGCAGACCAGCCGCGTGTCCAGGTCATCCGGCACATGCCCGCTGTCGAGATGCATGTCGATATCGACATCGAACTCCCGCGCGATCTCGAAGACCCGCCTGATCTGCCCATGCCGGTCGCTGTCGAAGTTGGGCGCCGCGCCGATGACGCGCGCGCCGGTCTTCAGCGCCTCGATCATCAGCTCCTCGGTGCCGGGATTGTTGAGCATCCCCTCCTGCGGCATCACGCAGATCTCGATGTCCATCGCCCAGGCGTAGGAATCGACCAGCGCCTTCACCCCCTGGAAGCCGCGCAGCCCGACCTTGGGATCGACCTCCGCATGGGTGCGCATGCGCATCGTGCCGTGGCTGATGCACTTCTCCAGCGTGCCGCTGGCGCGCTGCGTCACATCCTCCACGCTGAAGCTGTGCTTGACCTCGGAAACCATCTGCATGGCCTCGTGCGGAAAGCGCCTGGTCTCGCAGCGGCAGCGATCGAGGATGCAGGATTTGTCGAGGTGGATATGCGTCTCGACGAAGCCCGCGCAGACGAGCCTGCCGCCCGCATCGGCGCTGTCCTTCGCGGCGCCGGGCAGCGCCGGTGCGATGGCGGCAATACGCCCGCCGACGACGCCGATATCCACGGCCGGCGCATCCTTCGCGGTCCCAGGCAGGCGCGCATTCTGCAGCAGCAGGTCGAAATCCATCAGGGTGTTCCTTGGGCGCTGCAGGCAGCGATCACGTCGGTCGAAGGCACCAGCCAGCCCAGCGCCGCCTCGATCAGCTTCAGCGAGGCATCGTGGTAGTCCGCCCCGTTCATGCTGGCGCAGACATCCGGCATCAGCACCACGCGGAAGTCGCGGTTGAAGGCCTCGAAGCAGGTGCAGAGCACGCAGTTGTTGGTGTTCACGCCGCCGATCACCAGCGTCTCAGTGCCGAGGTTCTTCAGCAGCAGCTCCAGATCCGTGTTGTGGAAGGGGCTGTAGCGATGCTTGAAGACCGTGTGCTCCCCGGGCCGAGGCGCCAGCTGCGGCACCACCTCCGTCACCGCCGCGCCCTCCACCGCCAGCGTCTTGCGCGGCTTGGCGAGGCCCGGGATCGGGGCCTTGTGCTGCGCCATCCAGAAGGGGTTGCGGTTGTCGATCACCTCGCCCGTGTCGCTGTTCCAGCGGTGATGCGTGCGCACGAAGATCACCGGCCGCCTCGCCGCCGCCCAGGCCTCCCGCACCTTCACCGCCGCATCGATGATGCGGTCCGCTTCCGGCTTCGCGACCAGCAGGTGTCCCATCTCGTGGTCGAGGTGGCTGCGATTCATGTCCACCAGCAGCATCGCCGCACGGTCCATCACCGCCGGCGTCAGCATGGGATGCGTCATGCCATCATCCGATACAGGTCCCGGTTCAGCTCCGCGACCAGCGCCGCGAATTCGTCGGTCAGCCGCATCTCCGGCACGCGCGGCCGCGGCAGCGGCACGGGGATGATGCGCGCGATGCGGCCTGGCCGCGGCGTCATCAGCACGATGGCGTCCGACAGGAAGGCCGCTTCCGCCAGCGAATGAGTCACGAACAGCACCGTCTTGCGGAATTGCGCATGGATGCGCATCAGCTCGATCCCCATGCGGTCCCGCGTAATCTCGTCCAGCGCGGCGAAGGGCTCGTCCATCAGCAGCACCGTCGGATCCAGCGCCAGCGCCCGCGCGAGCGCCGCGCGTGACTGCATGCCGCCCGATAGCTGTGCCGGCCGCTTGCCCCCGAACCCGTCCAACCCCACAAGCTTCAGCAGGGCAGGGACGTCCGGCTCCACCAGCCCCGCGCGCGGCGCCTTCTCCGCCACGATCCGGTAGAGCAGCCGGACATTATCCTCGATCCTGAGCCACGGCATGAGGTTCGGCGCCTGGAACACCGTCCCGATCCGCCCCTGCCGCCGCAGTTCCGCCGCCGGCGTGCCGCCGATGGTGATCCGCCCCGATGTCGGTGCCAGCAGGTCGCCCACCGCCTTCAGCAGCGTCGATTTGCCGCAGCCCGAGGGCCCGACCAGCGACACGAAGGCGCCTTCCGGCACCGCCAGATGGATGTCGCTCAGCGCCTGCACGGCCTCCGTGCCGCCGGCGCCATACACCACCTGCACGCCCTCCACCGCGATGAAGGGCGCGGCCTCCTCCGTGCCCGGCGGCCCCGCGAAGCCCCGCGGGCCTGTCACCCCGTCCACGCTCAGCTGGCCGCCCTTCCATGCACCAGCGCGGAGAGCCGCAGCGCCTCTGGGATGCGATCCACGAAGTCGTTGGTGTAGAGTTCCCGCGCCGTCGGCCGCCGCTGCAGGTCACCGCCCTCCATCAGGTAGTTGATGGAGCTCTCCCACTTGCTCTCCTCGAACCGCCCAAAGCGCTGGCTGAAATCCGGGCTGCGGTAGAGGTCGTAGATGATGCGCAGCTTCCGCACCTCCAGAGCATGGCTCCGATCGGGCGAGACCTCCACGACGTAGTTCATCGCGGTGTCCATGTTGTCCTTCGTCCAGATCAGCGACTTCATCGTGGCGCGGATGAAGCGCTCCGTCAGGTCGCCGCGCTGCGCCTCCCGCTCATTCGCCACGATCTGCGTGCCGGCGAACTTCACCCCGTAATCCTTCAGCGCCATCACGTTGCAGGGGAAGCCGCGATCCTCCAGCGTCAGCGGCTGGCCATAGCTGAAGCCGAAGCCGCATTCCGCCTGGCCAGCCGCGACGATCTGCACCTCCGCGCCCCGACTCACGGTCAGGAAGGTGATGTCGTTCCGCGTCAGCCCGCCGGAGGCCAGCAGCGGGTCCAGCAGCCCGCGCACCTGGCTCTGGAACCAGGTGATCTTCTTGCCGCGCATGTCGGCGGGCTTCGTGATGTTGCTAGTCTTCAGCGAGAAGACGGAGAAGGGATTGTCCGGCTGGTCCGCCATCACGGCCACGACGGGCAGCCCCGCGGCGCGGGACTTGATGTAGCCATCCGCATTCGCGACCAGGAACTGCTCGCGTCCCGCCGCGATGAAGACCTCGTTCTGCTGCCCCGCGGCTGCGGGCCTGATCTCGAGGTTGATGCCCTCGCTGCGGTAGATGTTCTGCTTCAGCCCCGCATAGTACTGCGCATGCATGCCCCAGGGCGTGAAGTTCAGCCGCAGAATGGCGTCCTGCAACCGCCCCTGGGCCCGCGCGGGCCGCAGCCCGATGGGGATCGGCCCGGCCAGTGCGCCGAGGGCCACGAAGCTGCGTCGTCCGATACCGCTCATCGTGTTCTCTCCCGTGATCAAGCCTGGACCCGTGTCGCCTCTTCCGAGGGCCTGCGCCACGACAGCGCGCGTTCCACCGCGCCCATGGCGCCGAAGAAGCTCATGCCGATGACGGCCAGCAGGATGATGGCGGCGAAGCTGCGCGCGGTGTTGAAGTTGAAGCTGCCGGACAGCACCAGGTAGCCGATGCCATCCGTCGCGGCCAACCATTCCGCCACGATCGCGCCCAGCACCGCGAGCGTCGTCGCGATGCGCAGCCCCGCGAAGATATAGGGCACCGCATAGGGCAGGCGCAGCCGCAGGAAGGTCTGCCGGCTGGTCGCGTCCACGCTGCGGAACACGTCCATCAGCCCCTGATCCACCTGCTTGAACCCCGCCATGGTGTTGATCACCACGGGGAAGAAGGCGATGGAGGCGACCACCAGGATCTTCGAACCAGCCCCCGCTCCGATCCACAGCAGGATCAGCGGTGCGATGGCGATCTTCGGCACGGACTGGCTGGCGACGAAGATCGGCATGATCATGCGTTCCACCAGCGGCCAGCGAATCATCGCCATGCTCGCCGCCAGTGCGAAGATCACCGCCGCGACGTACCCCGCCAGGATTCCCCACACCGTCTGGATGGCATGGCCGAAGATCAGCCGATGGTCCTTGATGAACTCCGCCACGACGTCGCTCGGCGCCGGCAGCAGGAAGCGCTGGATGTCGAGGCCGACCACCGCGGCTTCCCAGAACACCAGCAGTGCCGCCAGAGTCAGCACCGCCGCGCCCTGGCCGCCCGCCCAGCGCCGCAGCCCGCTCATGCTGCCAGTCCCGCTTCTGCCAGAAGCTTCGCCGGATCCTGCAGGCTCATGTCGAAGGGGCTGTCCGTGCCGAAGATGATGCGCTCCGCACCCACCATCTCCGCCAGGAAGCGCAGCGGCGCCGCCTCGAACAGCACCGTGTCGTAAAGGAATCGCTTCGCCGCCAGCGAAGGCCGCTCCGGCGCGCGCCCATGCGCAGCTGCCTCCCACGCCCGGTCCATACGCCCCAGGATGAAGGGCAGCGTGCCGCCGCCATGCGCCAGCATGACTCGCAGCGCCGGATGCTGCATCAGCGTCCCCGCCTCGATCAGCCGCCCGGCCGCCACCGTTGTCTCGAAGGGATTGCCCAGCGGATTGCCAAGCTTCAGGTCGTTCAGCCGGCTGCCATCCCGCACCTGCCAGGGATGGATCATCACCAGGCCGCCGCCCTCCGCCAGCGCCGCCCACACCTCCTCATGCACGGCTTTGTCGAGATCGACGCCATGCACATGCGTGCCGATGGCCACATCCGCCGTGCCATGCACGCCGCGGCAGCGCGCGATTTCCGCCAGCGTCGCCGCCGTATCGCCAAGCGGCAGCACCATCATCGCCGTCATCCGTGTGCCCGCGACCGTCTCCGCCAGCCAGTCATTCATCGCGGCGATGCGCCGTGCCTGCTCCTCGGCCGGCAACTCATAGAGGTAGAGGATCGGCGGCACGGAGACGATGCGGCTCACGATCCCCTGCGCCTCCATCTGCGCATGGTTGCCGTCGATGTCGAACAGCAGCGGTGGCGGGTCCTTCGGGAAGGGCATGAAGTGGCGGCCCATCGTTTCCGCCAGCGCATCGCGCGGCGCCAGATGGCCATGGTGGTCGATCAGCGCGCCCAGCTTCATTGTGCCTCCGTTGCCCGGGATCGTAAGCCGCCCGCCCGCGCGGTCAATCGCGGATCACGTGGTCAACGCCGGCAAATCGATCCACCGCCTTTCGCGATCGCTGCGATAGCAGGCATCGATCAATTGCAGCCCCTTCGCGCCGGCGAGCAGCGGGGAGGGGAAGGGCGCTCCCTCCGCCACATGTCGCAGGAACATCTCCCACCCCCGCCGGTAGCTGTTTGTATAGGGGCCCATGTCGGGCACTTCCTGCCAGTGCTCCGCGTGGCGATTGTCCACCAGCGCATCCACGTCCCAGCGCGGCTTCGGCGTCGTGGCCAGCGGTTGCACATGCGCGCGGTGCAGCGAACAGGTGGCGGATCCCATGCTCCCGTCCACCTTCATCGTCAGCATGTCCTCCCCCTTCACCCGCGTGTTCCAGGAGGCACTGACCTGCACCAGCACGCCGCCGTCGAGCTCGAAGGTCCCGAAGGCCTCGTCCTCCACATCCACGGCATAGGCGCGGCCATTCTCGTCGCGCCGCTCCGGCACCCGCGTCGCGACGCGGCAGGAGACGCTGCGGATCGGCCCCAGCAGGTGCTCGACGATGTAGCGCCAGTGCGGAAACATATCGAGGACGAGTCCCCCACCCTCCGCCCGCTTGTAGTTCCAGCTGCTGCGCTGCGCGGGATGCAGCACGCCGTCGAAGATCCACCAGCCGAAGTCGAGCCGCGCCGACAGCACGCGCCCGAGCAGCCCCGTCTCCATCACGCTCTTCAGCTTCATGAAGCCCGGGAGGTAGATCTTGTCCTGCACCACGCCATGCTTCCCGCCCGCCGCCTCCGCCGCGCGCGCGATCTCCAGTGCCTCCTCGACCGTGGAGGCGACCGGCTTCTCCAGATAGACATGCTTGCCCGCCGCGATCGCCGCCAGCGCGCGCTGGTGGCGGCCACCGGTGGCGCTGACGTCGAAGTAGATGGCGGCCGCAGGATCAGCCAGGCACGCCGCGCGATCCGTGCTCCAGGCCAGCCCGCCATTCGCTGCCGCCAGCGCCTGAAGCTTCTCCGTGTTGCGGCCCAGCAGCACTGGCTCCGGCATCAGCCGATCGCCGTCCGCCAGCGGAAGCCCGCCATCGCGCCGGATCGCCATCAGCGACCGCCCGAGGTGCTGGTTCGTGCCCAGCCTTCCCGTGACGCCGTCCATGATGATGCGGATGCTGCGCGTGGCCATGCCGTGTCCCCCTTTGGTGGAGGACACGGTAGGAACCCCGGCGGCAGGCTGTCAAAACAGGCTCAGTCGTAACTCAGCGCCTGCGCCTTGCCGCCGAAGATGCGCCAGGCGAAGACCGTGTAGGCCAGGATGATCGGCAGCACGAAGGCCGCGCCCGCCAGGATGATGGACAGGCTCTCCGGCGCGCTCGCCGCATCCCAGATCGTCAGCCGTTCCGGCACGACGTACGGGAAGAAGGACCAGGCCAACCCTGCGAAGAACAGCAGGAACAGCCCGACCGCGCCCCAGAAGGGCAGGCGGCGCAGCACGTCGTTCGGCAATGGCATGTGCTGCAGCAGCTGCGCCAGCCCCACCAGCAGCGCGGCCGTTGCCAGCGGCAGCAGCGCCAGCAGGAACACCACCGGCATCTCGAACCACCGCGCCGCGATGCGCTCGCTGACCAGCGGCGTCACGGCCGAGACCAGCAGGATGCCGAGCCCGAGCGGCCAGATCGCGCGCCGCGCCCAGAGGATGGCGTGGCGCTGCAACTCGCCCTCGCAGCGCCAGATCATCCAGCAGGCACCGATGAAGGCATAGGCGATGGCAAGGCCGATGGCCGCCATGGCCGCGAAGCCGATCGCGGCCCAGCCCTCCGCGAAGCCCAGCACGTAGCGTCCCAGCATCCAGCCCTGCGCCAGCGCCGCGCCGAGCGATCCCGCGAAGAACCACCGGTCCCAGCGCCGCTTGCCGGCCTCGTCCGTCGCCTTGGCGCGGAACTCGAAGGCGACGCCCCGCAGGGTCAGCGCCACCAGCATCACCGCGACCGGCAGGTACAGCGCCGTCAGGATCATCCCATGCGCGACGGGGAAGGCCACCAGCAGCAGCCCCACGCCCAGCACCAGCCAGGTCTCGTTGGCGTCCCAGAAGGGCCCGATGGCCGCGATCATGCGGTCCCGGTCGGGCTCCGCCGCCCGCGTCTCCAGCAGGATGCCGACGCCAAGGTCGAAGCCGTCCAGCACGACATAGGCGAGGATCGCGACCGCCATGAGACCCGCGAAGATCACCGGCAGCCAGTCGGCAGGCAGGAAGGGGGTCATGCCACCATCTCCCCCGGCGCGCTGCCGGGCTTTACCATCGAGCCATCCGTCGCCTCCGCGACCCGGCCCTTCTTCGCCAGGCGGTAGATCGTCGTGATGTAGGCGCCCAGCAGCAGCACATAGAGCACGAGGTAGGTGACCAGCGTCGATCCGATGGCCATGGCCGGCACCGGCCCCGCGGCCTGCGCCGTGGTCAGCACGCCCGTCACCAGCCAGGGCTGCCGCCCGATTTCCGTGACGTACCAGCCCGCCAGAGTCGCGACCCAGCCCGCGAAGGCCATCACCGCGAAGCCGCGCAGCATCAGCACCGGCAGCGTGCCGCGCTTCCACAGGAACCAGGCGCCCGCCCAGGCCATGGCGATCATCAGCAGGCCCACGCCGACCATGATTCGGAAGGCGTAGAACACCGGCGCGACGGGCGGGTGCTTGCCCTCGAAGTCATTCAGCCCCGGCACCACGCCGGCGGGGTCGTGCTTCAGGATCAGGCTGGCACCGGACGGGATCGCGATCTCGAAGCGGTTGGTGCGGTTCGCCTCGTCCGGGATGGCGAAGAGCACGAGGGGGACATGCCCGCGCGTCTCCCAGTTCCCTTCCATCGCCGCCACCTTGGCCGGCTGGTGTTCCAGGGTGTTGAGCCCGTGCAGGTCGCCGACGAAGGCCTGCACCGGCGCCAGCACTGCGCCCATCACCACGCCCGTCCGCAGCGCTGCCATCACCGCCGGCGCGCGGTCCCCCTTCAGCCAACGCCAGGCGGAGATGCCAGCCAGCAGGAAGGCTACCGTCAGCGCGCTGGCGATCAGCATATGCGTCAGGCGATAGGGCATGGAGGGGTTGAACACGATCGCCGCCCAGTCCACGGCATGCGCGACGCCATCGCGCATCTCATGCCCCTGCGGCGTGTGCATCCAGGAATTCAGCACGATGATCCAGAAGGCGCTCATCGTCGTGCCGAAGGCGACAAGGAAGGTCGCCCCCGTATGCACCCAGCCCGGCACGCGGCTGAAGCCGAACAGCATGATGGCGAGGAAGGTCGCCTCCAGGAAGAAGGCCGTCAGCACCTCATAGGCCAGCAGCGGCCCGGCGATGTTGCCGACGCGCTCCATGAAGCCCGGCCAGTTGGTGCCGAACTGGAAGGACATGGTGATGCCGGACACGACGCCGAGCGCGAAGGACAGCGCGAAGACCTTCACCCAGAAGCGGTAGGCATCCATCCACGCCTCGTCGCGTGTGGAATTGAAGCGTAGCTTGAAGAACAGCAGCACCCAGCCCAACGCGATGGTGATGGTGGGAAACAGGATGTGGAAGGAAATATTGGCGGCGAACTGGATGCGCGCCAGCAGGATGGGGTCCATGGCTCAACCTCCCTTGCGCGGCCGCACCAGGCCGACGACCTTGTCCTTTGCCTCCAGAAGCCGCGTCACCTTGGCGCCCAGCGCCAGCAAGGCTGCCAGACGTTCGGTTTCCAACCGCTTCACGTCCTCGTACCAGGTGGTCAGGCGCTCGATCAGGCCGTGCATTTCGGCCATGCGCGCCTGGGCGTGGCGCTCATCCTCGCTGCCCGCGGTCTGCATCAGCAGCTCGCGCAGCACGGACAGCGTCGGGTCCACCTCCCGCTTCTTCCGCTCCTCCGCGAGCGTCCGCAGGATCAGCCAGACATCATCGGGCGTGGTGAAGTAGTCGCGCCGGTCATCCGGGATATGCTTCAGCAGCACCAGGTTCCAGGCCTGCAATTCCTTCAGGCCCATGGAGACGTTGGACCGGGATACGCCCAGCGCCTCCACGATCTGTTCTGCATTCAACGGGCCGGGTGACACGTAGAGCAGCGCATAGATCTGCCCGACTGTGCGGTTGATGCCCCATCGACTGCCCATTTCGCCGAAATGGAGCACGAAGGACTGGACGAGCGGAGGTAGCTTCATGGCTGACCGTCATTTCAGGAATTTCTGAAATGGCGAATCATGCCAGGAATGTCAAGCTTCTCTGACGTCGCTCAGCCCAGGTCCGGATGCGTCACGACCTGCCCGAACGGATCGTAGCCCGAGGGGAAGCGCCCGGTCGGCCGCAGCCAGTCATAGCGGTCCCGTTTCAGCCAGCGCCCCTGACCTTCATGGCCGAGATAGCGGCCCTGGTCATACACCACCTGGCCCCGCAGCAGCGTCGTCTCCGCCCAGCCCGTCAGCGCCATGCCCTCATAGGGCGTGTAGTCCACGGCGTGATGCAGGCTCGCATTGGTGACGCGCTCCGTCCGCGCGCCATCCCACACCACCAAATCCGCATCCGTCCCGACCGCGATGGTGCCCTTGCGCGGATGCAGCCCGAAGGCCTTCGCGGCACTGGTGGATGACAGCGCGACGAATTGGGATGGCGTGATCCGTCCCTTCGCCACGCCTTCCGACCAGAGGATCGAAAGCCGCGTCTCCACCCCCGGAATGCCGTTCGGGATCTGGTCGACCCGCGGATCCGTCCCCCAACGCTTCTTGCCATCCGGCGCGTCGAAATTGACGGGCGCATGGTCGGAGGTGACGACATCGATCACGCCCCGCTTGAGGTAGTCCCACAGCGACCCGCGTTCCGCGCTGCCGCGCGGCGCCGGACCGAACACGAACTTCGCGGCCTCGAAGCCCTCCCGGTTGAGATCGGCGGCGGAGAGGGCCAGGTATTGCGTGCAGGTCTCCGCATGCACGCGCACGCCGCGGCGCTGCGCCGCCTCGATCTCCGCGGCCGCTTCCGGCGCGCTGACATGGAAGACCTGGATCGGCGTGTCGATCAGCTCCGCCAGCGAGGCGATGCGATGCACCGCCTCCCGCTCCCCGATCGCGGGCTTCAGCACGGCCTGGTATTTCGGGTGCCGGAAGCCGCCCTCGGCCAGCTTCTCGCCCAGGTACTGGTGGATGCCCCAGTTCTCCGCATGCACGGTCACCAGCGCCCCATGCTCCCGCGCCACTTCCATGACGCGCAGCAGCGCGAGGTCGTCCAGCCAGTTGGTCTTCCCCGTCATGAAGACCTTCACGGACCGGTGCCCCGCCGCGATCAGCGCCGGCAATTCCTCGCGCAGCACCTCCTCCGTCGGGTTCGTGACCCAGAGGTGAAAGGCATAGTCCACCGCGCAGCGCGTCGCGCGCTCGGTGTAGTGCGGCACGATGTCGGCCAACGTGCCGTCGCGCGGCTGCAGCGCGAAGGCGATGATCGTCGTCGTGCCGCCGCAGGCCGCGCTGCGTGTCGCGGTGAAGAGGTCATCGGCATTGTTCACGCCGCCGCTCATCCGCTGTTCCGCATGGCAGTGGCTGTCGATGCCGCCAGGGATCACGAATTTCCCCCCGGCATCGATCACCTCGCGCCCTTCCAGCCCGTCGCCGAGCGTCGCGATGACGCCGCCCGTGATGCCGATCTCAGCCCGAAAGACATCGCTCGCCGTCACCAGGACGCCGTTGCGGATGACGAGGTCATGCATGGCGGCTCAGCCCTTGCGCGTGAGGCGCGTCAGCCGGTTGTCCCGGATCTCCGCCAACAGGATGTTGCCCTTGCTGTCCTGCGCCAGCCCATGCCCCGCATTCAGCACCGGCCTGCACCGCCCCAGCAGCTTCCCCTCCGGCGACAGCCGCGTGAGGCGCGGGATCTGGTCGCTCACCAGGATGCAGCCATCGGGCTCCACCACGATGCCCATGGGGTGGAACAGATCCATCGCTTCCCGGATGAAGGCGCCATCGGGGTCGAAGAACTGGATGCGGTTGTTCTCCCGGTCGCAGACGATCACCTCGCCCTGCAACCCGAAGGCCAGGTCATGCGGCGTGGTGAATTCGCCCGCACCCGCGCCCGGCGAGCCCCATGTCTTCAGCAGCGTGCCGCCGGCGGAGAAGCGATGCACCACGGAGTTCCCGTAGCCATCGGCCACGTAGATGTCGCCATTAGGATGCACGGCCGCATTGGCGGGATGGCTGAAGGGCCGCCCCGGGCGGTTGCGTTCGCCGAGCCGCAGCACGACCTCGCCCGTGGCATCCAGCACCTGGATCTCATGCCGGTCGCGATCCGCGATCAGCGCCTCGCCCCGCGGCCCGATCGTGATGCCATGCCCATCCGTCACGCCCGGCAGTTCGTGGCTCCGCAGCACGCTGCCATCCGGCGCCACCACCACGACCACCGGCAGCCCGGCGGGATCGACATAGCGATCGTAGCGCACCAGAACATGCGCGTTGTCATCCGCATCCACCGCGACATCGGTGATGCGCCCGCCCTTGAAGGCCGCGCCATCCAGCGCCCAGGGCCGCTCCACCTCATAGAGATCGTCGCCCAGCCCGACGACGAGCTTCTCCTCGCGCATCACGCGGCCCCCTTCGCAATCCGGCATCACGCCGAGACCGTACCAGCAAGTGGCTCACCGCATGGACAGTCCCAAGACACGGATGTTATGCCAGCTTCACGCCGCGACGATGGGGACACAAGCCGCATCGCCCATCCCGACCCAGATCGGGTCACGGCCAGGAACGCACAGTCACCCGTCGCACCGCAGAACGAGGACTGGTCCCGATGAACTTCACCCGCCGCGCCGCGCTCGCCACGCCGTTCGCCCTTGCCGCGCCGCGCCTGGCGCAGGCCGCCTGGCCGGAGCGTCCCGTCACGCTCATCGTCCCCTTCGCGGCCGGCGGCGGCACCGACATCTCCGCGCGTGTCATGGCGCAGTATCTCGAACGCGAACTCGGCCAGCCCTTCGTCGTGCAGAACCGCCCTGGCGCCGGCGGTGCGATCGGTCTCGGCGCGCTCGCCGCCGCGGCACCGGATGGCTACACGCTGGCCATCATCAACACGCCCGGCATCGTCACCATCCCGATCGAGCGCAATGCCGGCTGGACGATGGACAGCTTCACCTTCATCGCCGGCGTCGTCGATGATCCCGGCACCTTCTCCGTCCATCCTGACAGCCCCATCCGCAGCATGGCCGGCCTGATCGAGGCCGCAAGGCGCGAGCCCGGCCGCATCACCGTCGCCACCCAGGGCGTCGGCTCCGCCGGCCACATCAACACGCTGCTGCTGGAACAGGCCACGGGCGCGAAGCTGGAACCTGTGGTCTACCAGGGCGCCGCCCCCGCGGCCCTCGCGCTGCTGCGCAAGGAAGTCGATATCGCCACCGCGAACCTTGGCGAGGCCCTGACCTTCGCCCGCAGCCAGCCCTGGCGCACGCTTGGCGTGATGGCCGAGGCGCGCAACGCCATGGCGTCCGACGTGCCGACGCTTCGCGAGCTCGGCTACGACATCCTGGGCGGCAGCCTGCGCGGCGTCGGCGGGCCGCGCGGCATGGCCCCCGATGTCGTCGCGCGGCTCTCCGCCGCCATCGCCAAGGTCGTCGCCAACCCGGAGTTCATCACGACGAGCGAGCGCGCCTTCCAGCCGCTCCGCTACCTCAACTCCGCAGACTACATCGCCTATCTCCGCGCCTCCGACGCCACGCACCGCGCGCTGTGGCGCACGCGGCCCTGGAACGTCTAGGCACGGATTGCCTTCACCTTCGCGGTCGCTGCCGCCTGCAGCAGCGTCGCGTCATGCCCCGCCGAGATCCAGCGGAAGCCCAGCGCCTTCGCCCGCGCGAAATGCGCCTCCTCCGTGATGCCGCCGATGCCGGGCACCTTGCCCGCATCGCGGCAGGCCTCCGCCACCCGCGCCGCCGCCTCCCACAGCACCGGATCCTCCTTCATTCCCGGCCGCCCGAGATCGGCACTCAGGTCCGACGCGCCGAGGAACAGCACGTCGATCCCCGGCACCGCCGCGATCGCCGTCGCATTCTCCACCGCCATCCGCGTCTCGATGATCACCACGACCAATGTCTCCGCCGCCAGCGCCGCTACCGCATCGCCCTGGCTGACCGGGCGCCGGCGGAAATGCGGGAATAGCGGGGGCAGGGGCCTGCGCCCCTCCGGTGCGAAGCGCGCCGCCCGCGCCACGCCCTCCGCCTGCGCCGCATCCTCGATGCGCGGGATCATCACGCCGAGCGCCCCCGCCGACAGCGCCTGGCCGATCGGCCCTGGCTGCGCATCCGGCAGGCGCATCAGCGGCGCGATGCCCGATTCCAGCGCTGCCATCATGATCTCGCCCGCCGCATCGCCGCCGACCAGGTTGTGCTCGCGGTCCAGCACCAGCGCGTCGTACCCCGCCTGCGCCATGATGCGCGCGACGTCGCCGCTGCGCGCCAGCTGCAGCGTCACCACCACCGCCGTCGCACCTTGCGCCAGCCGTGCCTTCAACCCGTTGATCACCATGCCGCGAAGCCTGCCGCCCGCGCGCCGCCGCGTCCACCCCGTCTTGCCGCCACCGCGCTTGCATGGTCATGGTCACCCCGACACGGGAGAAGACATCGCCATGACCAGCATGCCTGACGCCGAGGAAATCGATCGCCGCCTGTCCGAGGTCCGCGCCAAGCGCGGCTACCTGCTGCCGCATCACGGGCTGCTGGCCATCGCCGCCCCCGCGCTGCTCGCGGGCTATGATGCCGCCTACACCGCGCTGACGCTGACGCCGCGCTTCATGGATGAACGCTCCAAGGAATTCGTCTGGCTCGCCGTCCTGGTCTCGACCGACGAGGCGCTGGCCACGCACCACATCGCCAAGTTCCGCAACGGCGGCGGCACGGATGCGGAGATCGAGCTGGCCGTGCGCCTGGCCGGCTTCGCCGAAGGCGCCCGCTGCTTCGCCTTCGCCGGCGAGAAATGGGGCCACCACCTGCCCGCCTACAACCGCGAAGCCGCCTATCGCGCCGCGCTCGATGCCGCGCAGGCCGGCAGCACCGTCTCCCGCGGTCTCGTCGAAACCACCCTGGCCGCCGTGCAGACCACGCGCCGCGCCTGGTGGGAACTCGCCGTGCATATCCGCGGCGCCTACGCGGAAGGCGTTCCCGAACTCGAACTGGCGGAGGGCATCTCCTACGCCATGTTCCCCGGCAGCATCCCCAATTTCGTCGATGCCTGCGGCGTCTGGCAGGGCATGATCGAGCGGAACGAGATCCCGGCCTCCGAGGGTTTCCGACTGTGGGGCGCCGAAGCCTCCCGTCAGAAGGGCTTCGGCTGATGCGCGCCATCGTGCCCCCGGGCATGGAGAACTTCCCGGCCCAATCCGGCTACTCCCCCGGCATGATCTGCAACGGCTTTCTCTTCATGGCCGGTCAGCTCGGCCGCGACGCGCAGATGAACGTCATCGCCGATCCCGAGGCACAATTCGCCCGCGCCTTCGAGAATGTCGGCCGCATCCTCACGGAAGCCGGCTGCACGGTGCGGGACATCGTGGACCTCACCACCTTCCATGTCGGCCTGCAGTCCCACATCGCGCTGTTCAAGCAGGTGAGGGACCGCTTCATGCAGGGCCACCAGCCGCCCTGGACCGCCATCGGCATCGTCGAGCTTTCCCGCCCCGGCCTGCTGGTGGAGATCAAGGCCACCGCCAGAATGCCGAACGCCTGAACAGGACGCGCTCATGACCACGCCCCGCCTCTTCCTCTTCGCCCCCGCCAATGTCGCGCGCCGTGCCGAAGGCGCCATGGCCGCGGCCGCCGATGCCGCGATCCTGGACCTCGAGGATGCCGTTCCCCCGGGCGAGAAGACCGCCGCGCGCGATGCGCTCGCCCCGCTCCTCGCCACGCCCCGCAGCGGCACGGCGCTGCGCTATGTCCGCGTCAACGCCGCCACCACGCCGCTCTGCCTGGCCGACCTCCAGGCGGCGCTAGCCGCGGGCGCGGAGGGCATCGTGCTGCCCAAGGCCGACAATGCCGAGGACCTCGCCGCCTTCGCCTGGTCCTTCCGGCAGATCTGCGGAACGCTGAACCGCGACCCCGCCAGTATCGAGATCCTGCCGATCGTCGAGACCGCCCGCGGCCTCGTCCACCTCGCGCAGCTGCCCTGGCGCGCCTGCGGGATCAACCGCGTGGCCCTCGGCACAGTCGATCTGCTGGCCGATCTCGGCACCGGTGCCGCGGATACGGATGCCGCGATCCTGCATGCGCAGCGCCTCTGCGTGGCGGGCTCCCGCGCCGCGGGCCTCGCCGCGCCCATCGATGGCGTGCATCTCGACGTGAAGGATGCAGCGGGGGCGGAGGCCGCGATGCGCGCCAGCCTTGCCATCGGCTTCGGCGGCAAGCTCGCCATCCACCCCGCGCAGATCCCGCCACTCCGCGCCGGCCTGGTGCCGCCGGCCTCCGAGCTGGAATGGGCGAGGGAGGTGGACGCCGCCTATGCCGCCGCCCAGGCCAGCGGCAGCGGCGCCATCATCGTCCGCGGCAAGTTGGTGGACGAACCCGTCGCCAAGCGCGCCCGCGACCTCATCGCCATGGCCGGCGCCGCCTGACCACCCCGAAGCGACGCGGGGTGGTGGCAGCGCAGGCCATCACCCCAGCTTCGGCAACTCCACCCAGCGCCGCTCCGCCGCGCTCCGATACGCCGCCTCCGCCAGCTGCACGCCCTTCGCCCCTTCCACCAGCGGATAGGGGAAGGGCGCATCCTCCATGACGTGGCGGATGAACTTCTCCCACCCCGCGCGGTAGCTGTTCACCATCCCCGTCGGCACCGGCACCGGCGTCCAGTCATCGAAGAAGCTGCGGCTCATCTTGATGGCCGCCGAGATCGCCTCCACCGGCGTCTGCGCCTCCTCCTGGATCCAGCATTCATATGGGCCGCCCACGGCCGATCCCTTGGTCCCGTCCACCTGGATCTGGATGCCCGCGTCGCGCCGCACCCGCGTCGCCCAGGAACAGTTCACGGAGGCCATGACACCCCCCGCCAGCTCCAGCTTGGCGAAGACCGCATCCTCCACATCCACGTCATAGGGCTCGCCGCGCTCATCCCGCCTGCGGGGAATCTGCGTGCGCGCCACGGCGGAAACCGCCTGCACCTCGCCCACCAGGTGGTCCAGCATGTAGCGCCAATGCGGGAACATATCGAGGATCAGCCCGCCGCCATCCTTCTTCCGGTAGTTCCAGCTCGGCCGCTGGCCCGGATGCACCTCCCCATCCCAGATCCAGCGCCCCATCTCCAGCCGCACCTCCAGCAGCCTTCCGAGCCGCCCGGACCGGATCAGCGATTGCAGCGTCGCGAAGCCCGGCAGGAACAGCTTGTCCTGCACCGTGCCGTGCTTCACCCCCGCCGCATCCGCGGCCGCGACCAGCGCCATCGCGGTCGGCACATCGGGCGCGATCGGCTTGTCCGTGTAGATGTGCTTGCCGGCCGCGATGGCGCGCTTCAGCACCTCCACGCGCCCGCCCGTCGCGCCGACATCGAAGAACAGCGTGTCCTCCGCATTCGCCAGCGCCGCGCCCATGTCGTCCGTGAAGCGGGAGAAGCCCGTGGCCTGCGCCACCGGCGCCAGGCGTTCGGCGGACCGCCCGAGCAACATCACATCCGGCATCACGCGGTCGCCGTTGGACAGCGGCAGCCCGCCTTCCTCCCGCATCGCCACCAGCGCCGGCAGGTGCTGCCGCCGCGCCAATTCGCCCGTGGCGCCGTTGACGATGATGCCGAGCCTGCGCACAGCCATGCCGCATTTCCCTGGAACAGTCCTCGGGCCGGACGCTAGGCGAAGCACCACGACGCGTCCACGCACCACCGTCACGCTTCCCGCCGCCGCGCCGCGCCCCTATTGTTGCGGGCACTGATCCCGGCGGTGCGGTCCGCCGGCGCAACGAGCGCGGCCTGGGCCGCAGGCGGGGTCCATGCTGCCGAGGGAGCTGTCAGGCAAGTACGAGGCGCGCGGCACGCTCGGCGCCGGGGCCATGGGCACGGTGGTCGAGGCCTTCGACCGCATGATCGAACGCCGCGTCGCCGTGAAGCTGGTGAAGCTGCCGGAAGGCGGGGACGCCGAATCGCAGGAAGCCCATGCGCGCTTCCGGCGGGAGGCCCAGGCCGCGGGCCGCCTCAGCCACCCCAACATCGTCGGCGTCTACGATTACGGCGAGAATGCCGATACCGCCTGGATCGTGATGGAGATGGTGGAGGGCGGCTCGCTCAAATCCATCATCGACCGCGGCGACCGCATGCCGGTGGCGGAGGTGGTGCGGCTGATGGACCAGATCCTCGCCGCGCTGGCCTATTCGCATGGCCGCGGCGTGGTGCACCGGGACATCAAGCCTGCCAACATCATGCTGGCCGGCGACCGCGCGGTGAAGATCGCGGATTTCGGCATCGCGCGCATCGAGAATTCCTCGATGACGCAGGTCGGCACCGTGATGGGCACTCCCGCCTACATGGCGCCCGAACAGCTGCGCGGCGAGGCGGTGGATGCCCGCGCCGACATCTGGGCTGCCGGCGTCGTGCTCTACCAGCTGCTGACGGGCGAGAAGCCCTTCGAGGGCAACTACACCGCCCTGATGCACCGGGTCCTGAACACCGACCCGCCCCCGCCGAGCCAGCTTGCCGTCAGCGCCCCGCGCGGCTTCGACGCCGTGCTGGCCCGTGCGCTGGCCAAGCGCCCCGATGACCGGTTTCCGACGGCGACTGCCTTCGCCGAGGCGATCCGCGCGGCGGGCGCGGGCGCCAGCGCGGCGCCGGAGCCGACGGGCTTCGCCGACGCCGGCAAGCTGCCCGGCCTGGACGATGCGACCATGGTCGCGACCCAGTCCCGCCCGCCCATCCCGCCACCATCGCCGGCCGCGCCACCGCCGCCCGCAAAGTCCGGCGGCGCCTCACCGGCGCTCATCGGGGGCGGCCTGGCCGTGCTGGTTGCCGCCGGTGCCGCCGCCTTCTTCCTGATGGGCAAGGACCCCGCGCCGGGCCCGGTCACCAGCCTGCCGCCGACCGCCAGCGATCCCGCGACCCCCGCGGCGCCACCGCCCGCGCCGCCCAGCGTCACGCCGCCTGCCACCCAGGCTGCCGCGCCCACGCCAAGCCAGCCCGTCGCGCCGCCCGCCCTCGAGGCCCCCGCGGCAACCACGCCGCCGCCCGGACTCGGCGTGCTGGCGCCGCCCACGCCCTCCGCCAGCCCTGCCGCGCCACCGGCCCCGCTGCCGGCGCCGGCGGCCGTCGCACCGCCGCCCGCCCTGCCGCCCTCCGTGCCGCCAGCAGCCCTCCAGCCCCAACCGCTGCCCCAGCCCCCGGCGCAGCCCGGCCCGGTCGCCAGCACGCCCCAGCCGGCGCCGCAGCCCCAGGCCCAGCCCGCGCCGCAACCGGCCCCGCAGCCCGCCGCGCCCTTGCCGCCCGTCATCGCCTCGCCGCAACCCGCCCCGGCCAAGCCCCCGGCGGAGGCGACGCCGGCGCCCAGCACCACGCCCGCCCCGGGACCGGTGATCGCGTCGCTGCCGACACCCGCCCCCCAGCCGACACAACAGCCGGCCCCCCAGCCTGCCCCGACCGCCGCGCCGGTTCCGCCCCGCATCGATTTCCGCGCGGCTGCCCAGGCCGCCGCCGCGGCCCCGCCCTGCAGCCTGCTGGACGGCGTCTCCACTGACCAGGCGCTCAGCGTATCCGGCGTTCTGCGCCGCGGCGGAGAGGCGCAGATCCGCCGCGTCCTCGCCGACCGCGCCGTACCGAGCAGCGCCGCCACCCTGAACCTGCAGAATTTCGAGGGCCCCTATTGCGGCGCGCTCGATGTCCTCCGCCAGGTCGCCGCCCCCGCCGGCGCCACGCCGCGCGTCCAGATCGTTGGCATCCAGCCGCTGCAGCATGCGGAGTTGCTGCGCCTCGATGTCCAGATGCCGGACCGGGCGAGCCACCTCTATGTCAGCTACATCATGAAGTCGAACGAGATCGTACATCTCGTCCCCTCCCAGCCCCAGGCGCCGGGCGCCCGCGTGCGCCTTGGCGATCCCCGCCCCGGTTTCCCGGGGTGGGAGGTGGATGAGCCCTACGGCACCGACCTCATCGTCGTCTTCGCCTCCGAGCGTCCCCTGTTCGCCCAGCCCCGCCCGGTGATCGAGCCGCTGGACGACTACCTTGCCGCCCTCGGCACCGCGCTGCGCGATGCGCGCATGCAGAACAGCCAGGTGGCGGCGCGGGCGGTGGTGGTGGAGACGGTGCAGCGGCGCTGAGCCGGCAGGGCTGGCGCGTCAGTCTTCGCCGTCGTCACCGTCCCAGATAGGTCCGCGGCTTTCGCTGCCCACCGCGGTGGCGATCTGCCACGTCACGGCGAGCGGCTCCCGCACGATGCCATGCAGCATCATCGCATCCGCCAGCCTCCGGCCCAGCCAGTCCGGCGCCGGGGCGAGATGGTGCTCCCGCAGCACGCAATCGATGCGCCAATGCGGCCTGAGGACTTCCGGCGCTGCCACGCCGGGCCACACGAAGTACTTCGCGACAGGCGTATACATCGCTCCTGTGCCGACGGCCGGCCAGCGCGTCACGTGATGGATCTCGCCATGCAGGAACTGGCCCGCGCCGTCCGGCTTGGCGACGAACTCCTCGGCGATGACGATCTCCCGCATGAGGGCAGGCTGCCATAGGGCGCGCGGCACGTCACCCGCGGCCCAGGAATCCCTGGCATCCATAAGCATGTTTCTGCTATGTTCTGTGAGCCACGCGAAAACCTGCGCCTGCTCTCCCACTGGCATCCGCCGCGACATTCATCCGGATGAAATCGCCATTCATCCAGTCAGACACGCGAAATTCGTTGCTAAATGCACCTAATCGGCTTAAGTCGTAGTACTGGCCTTTTGGGCCGCGACCGTCACTCCAGCCCGGGCGCGCCCCGCCGCATCAGCGCCCGCATCCGCGCCACCTGCTCCGCCGGCAGGCCGAGATGCGCCGGGCTGAAGAAGCGCGGATCGGGGGTGTGCAGCAGATAGGCCTGCGCCTCGTCCAGCATCACCTCCTCATTGCTGCGGTCATACTGCTCCCGCGCCAGGAACTGCCGAAAGGCCTCGCGCTCCGCCTCGGTGAAGCCCGCCCGCCACACCCGGCGGATATGCTCGGCATAGGCGGGGCGGGTGGCGAAATAGCCGTGGCTGAGCTCATGCCGCAGCACGCTGGCCCGGGCGCTGGCATCCATCAGTGGCCCCGGCGCGGCCATGGAGATGACGGCGATCTCCCGGTCCCGCGGCACCAGCCCGCGCGCCAGGCGGAACTGCGCCTCCACCCAGGCCTCGTCGGGGGACAGCGCCAGCCCGTCCCGCGCCGCAAGGGCGAAGAAGCGCTCCAGCTCCGCGCCGCGGTAGTTGTGGCCGTAATAGTAGGTGGCGGGCGTGTCCCCCGCACGGACGATGGCGGCCGCCAGCTCCTCGGGCGTCAGCACCCGGTCGCGCGGCAGCCCGGCCTTCTCCACCAGCGCCGCCACCCGGTTCAGCGCGGCGCCCTGCTGTTCCAGGCTCGGGAAGTCGATGATGAAGATCGATGTCTCGTCTGCCAGGCGCAGCATGGTCGGCACGGTCGCCCGATGCCCCAGGATGGAGGGGAGGTCCATCAGCACCGGCATCCGCGCCAGGCGGGAAGGCGGTTCCGGTACGGGCGCGGGGGGTGCGGGCGTTGTCGCGACAGGCGGGGCGGGGGCCGACGCGATCGGTGGCGCCGAGGGCGGCACCGGCGCGGGCGCAGGCGCCTCCGCCCCCGGCGCCAGCAGCGTCCACCACAGCAGCCCGGCCGCGCCGCCCGCCGCCACCACGCCCATCACCGCCAGCAGCGCCGGCGCCGGTCCAGGCCGCCGCGGCGGTGGTGGGGGCGGCGGCGCCGGACTGCCCCAGCTCAACGGCTCCGCCGCGGGCGCCGGGCGGGCCGGCGTCACGCGGATGGTGTCGTCCTCGCCGCTCATCGGACCCTCCGCGGGGCTGGCCTCAATCGTCGAGGTTGATCACCTGCACCCGACGGTTCCGCGGCTCGTCCCAGCCATCCGGCGTCGGCACCAGCAGCCTCGTCTCGCCCAGGCCGATCGCCTCCAGCCGCCCGGGCGCCACGCCGTGCTTGGCCACGAGGTAGCCCCGCACCGCCTCCGCCCGCCGTTCCGACAGGCGCTGGTTGCTGGTGGCATCGCCCACGCTGTCGGTATGGCCCTCGATCCGGAAGCGATAGGGCGCCAGGTCCGGGGAGGACAATGCCCGGCCGAGCGGCGCCAGCGTCGCCTCCGCCTGCGGCGTCAGCATTGCCGATCCGCTGGGGAAGGTGACGGTGATGGACACCGCCGCGACCCCCGCCGGCGCCGTGGTGCCCGGCGCCACGGAGGCGACTGGTGGCGCTGCCTCCGGCTTGCCGGCACTGGCGCCGGGCGCCGGCGTCTGGGGCGGGAAGCCCGGGCTCGGCGTCGCGGGCAGGTCCGGGGAAGGCACGGCGGCCGGGGCCACCGGCGCCGCGGGCGGCGTCGCATCGGCCGGCGCAGGCAGGCGGATGCCGCGGGTGCGGGGGCGCAGCTGCTCGATCAGCTCCAGCGCCGCCGGGTCCCGCTGCGCCAGGGCCGGCGCCGGCACGCCGAGCCCGGAGACCAGCAGCAACCCGGCCAGGGGAAGGGAAGCACGTCGCATGGGTCGTCTCCTCGAAAAGCGCGGCGCCGCAGCGCCGGAAATCCTGTCGACCGCGCCATGTCGGCGCGATGGCATCGGCGTGGTCATGCGATGCCCATCGCCCGCCAGACCGGCCAGCGTTCCCGCAGCATCGTCACGATCGCCTCCTGCAGCCAGGCCAAGGCCTCCGCGGGCGGCGGGGGGCCAGGCGGCAGCAGGCGGCCCATCAGCCCCTGCAGGTCGACCGCGCCCTCAGGCCCCGGCGGCTGTTCGGCCATCAGCGTCGCGACCGCGACCTCCAGCGGATCCGCGAACAGCCCGCCGCCCACCACCGGCGTCGCCAGCGCCAGGCGGGTGCCCTCGCCGGCCAGGGGACTCACGCCATGCGGCGCCAGGCGGCGCATGGAGGCCGCATTCATCCGCCGCGCCGCGGCCATCGCCCCCGCCGTGACCGTGCCGGGATGCTGCCAGAGCGGCATGGCGAGGTGACTGCCCGCCAGCATCGCCAGCGTCTCCTGCGGCGTGGCACCCCCGCAGCCCGGCAGGGCGCGCAGCGCGCCGATGGTCTGCGGGCCGCGCGACAGGGCTTCGCGCATCGGATCGATGATCTGCGGCGGCAGCACCGCCTCGCCCGCCTGCGCGATCAGCTTCACGTCGCGCCGCGCCAGGTTGGTCAGCACCAGCTCGATCCCATCCGTCGCCGCCTCCGCGCCGATGCGCCGGACGCCGCGGACGAAGACGTCGCGCCGGAAGGCGCGCGGCACGCAGAGATCCGTCACCAACTCCCGCGCCGCCTGGTCCGGTGCCTCCCGCCACAGCGCCTGCTGCGCGGCCGACAGCGTCATGGAGGGGAAGTTCTCCGACAGCGTCGCACTGCCCGCGAACTGGCAATGCGCGCCGGCCATCGCGGAGGCGACATCGGCGAAGAAGGCGGGGCGCCAATGCTCGGTGGCGAATTCATGCAGCAGGTAGCCGGGGCGCGCCGCGCCCATCTCGCCGGCCAGCAGGCTGCGCCAGACCGAGGGCAGGAGGTGCTTCGCCTCCGCCGCCACCAGCTTCTGCACCTGGTCGCGCGCCGCGGCGAAGGCATCGGTGCCGGGCGGGGCACTGGCCAGCATCCCGCGCACCAGCCGCCACAGCGCGAGCCCCGTCGCCGAGCCCGGCATGGCATTGTAGGTCAGCAGCACCACGCCGCCCGGTTCCAGGCGGCGCCTGATCAGCCGCAGCACGCCATCCCGCACCCGGTCATCCACCCAGGACCAGAGGCCGTGGATCAGGATCAGGTCGAAGGGCGGCATCGCCTCCAGCGCCGCGCCATCCAGCTCCGCCAGGTCCGTCTCCTCGAAGCGGACATTGGAGAGGCCGGCTTCGCGCGCGAAGGATCGCGCCTCCGCGATATGGGCGGGGTTGTAGTCGAGCCCGATGACCTCCGCCGCCGGGCAGCCCGCGGCCAGGATGTTGGCGGAGTAGCCGCTGCCGCAGCCGATCTCGGCGATGCGCAGCGGCGTCTCCGGCCCGACCTCCCACGCCACGCCCATCATCGCCAGCATGGCCCGGAGGTGGGCGGGGGATTGGAAGCCGTGCCAGGCGGGCGGGTAGGGTTCCGCCACGGGGTAGCCGCGGGACCAGGCGGCCGGGGTGCTCATGCGGTCAGTCTCTCGGTCTGGGGGGCGATCGGGCTCAGCATCGCCTCGGCGGCGTCGCGCTTGCGGGGTCGGGGACTGGTCATCCAGCTGGTCCAGCCGAGCCGCGCGCCCTGCGCGCCGCCCAGCGCCAGCTTCGGCACGGCATCGGCGGCCAGGATGGGGTTGAAGGCGAAATCCTGCTCGAGCCCGAGTTGCAGCCTCACCAGCTCCACCAGCCGCCCATGCAGGGGCGACCCGGGCAGCAGCGCCTGGAATTGCGTGAGGCTCAGCGGGCCGAGTTCGATCAGGAAGCGCGCCGAGGGGTCCCAGATCTGCGCCCCCGCCGCGACATCCACGCCAAGCTGCCCGCCGCCCAGCTTCCGCCCGCCACGCGGCAGGCGCGACTGTTCGGAAGGCGGCAACCGCACCCAGCCGCCGGCGAACTCCACGATCCTCACAGGAACGCCGGCTTCCTCCGACAGCAGGCCCCGCAGCCGTTCCGCGCTGCGGCTGCGGGAGGCCAGCGCGCCGGCGTGGTAGAGCAGCGCCGGCAGCGGCGTCGCCAGCCGCTGCACCAGGTGCGGCGTGCCGAGCCCGGCCGCCGCCGCCAGCACGCGCTCCGCCGGTTCGGGGTTCCGCGCCGGGCGATACTTGGCGCCCGCCTTGACGAACAGCCCCGTGAAGCGCCGCGCCAGCAGGTCGAGGAAGCGGTGCAGCGCGGTCGATCGCCGCCGCGCCTCCGCCCCCACCAGCGCCGTGTAGTGCCGCGGCAGCACGCCACCGGGTCCGATCAGCCCGAAGGTCGGCGTGGTGATCTGCCCTTCCTCCGGCGCCACGGCCGAAACCTCGCCCCCCGGTGCGCCGAGCCGCGGGCTGGTGCGGAAATCGATCTCCGTCGGGTCCCGCCCCGGCGCAACAACGGCCGCCGCCTGGTCCAGGCTGAAACGCGCGGGCTCCCGCTTCAGGCGATCGAGCGGCGAGGGCTCCGTCACAGCAGCACCCGCGTGCCGCTACGCGCCGGCCAGGCGGCGACGGTGCCGCCCCGGCCGCGCAGGCTGACGCCCGTGCGGACGAAGGCATTCACGGAGACCTGCAGCGCCAGGAAGCGCTCCAGCACCCCCGCCAGCAGGAACAGCCCACCCGCCGTCCAGGCCTGCGGCTCGAAGGTCAGGGTGACATCGAGCCCGCGCGCGAAGCTGCCCGGCCGCACGCCCGGCAGCCGCGCGACACCGGGCCGGGCATTGACGGAAACCAGGCCCTCCAGCGCCAGCCGCGTCTCCGCCGTGTCGCGGAGGTCATGCAGCCGCATCATCTCCCGCAGCGCCATCGCCGCCTCCGCGCCGCCGGTGACGCCGAGGTGGTTGAGCGCGAGGTGCGAGACGAGGCGCCAGCCGCTGCGCTCCCGCAGTTGCGGCCGCAGCGTCGGCGTGGGCGGGGAGAGGCATTCGGCGCCCGCGGCCGGCGCCGTGGGGTCCGTGATGCGCAGCCGCGGCTGCCCGCCGCCGAAGGGCAGCAGGGAGGGCAGGTCGCGGTTGCAGCACAGCGCATCGATGCCCAGCACGCCATCGGCCGGCAGCGCCGGGTCGAAATGCGGGTCGCGCAGCATCAGCCGTGTCTCGCTGCCGCCCAGCACGCCGGGGGCGGGGCGCCTTGCGGCGATCCAGTGCACACCCTGCGCCGCCTGATCCGCCCCTTCCTCATGCCGCAGGCGGTGGAAGGCCGGCACGCGCTTGGGTCGGGGATCTTCCGGCCGGCTCTGCCGCACCGTCTCCACCGCATAGACCTCCAGCGCCGCGGGCCGCCGCGCATCGGGCACCACCAGCCAATCGCTCTGCGTGCCATCCAGCGCGATGGGCTCGCAGGGCTGGCGGAAGAGGTTGATGGCGGGCGTGCAGCCCAGCGCGATGTGCTCGGCGGAGACGCTGCGCTCCAACTCCGGCACGGCGCGGGAGAGGTAGATGAAGACCTCCATCCGCCCGCTGCGCTGCACCAGGCTGCGCGCCTCCAGCCCGTCCAGCTCCAGGTAGAGGAACTTCTCGGGGAAGGCGAAGTACTCGGTCAGCAGCCGGTGGCCGGTGAAGGCGCGGGGCGGCCAGGGCAGGGCGGCCTCCTCCGGCTCGAACCCCGCATGGCGCAGGCATTCCCGCGGCAGCAGCGTCGGCCGCGGGTCGCCCGGCCCATCCGCCAGAGCGATGCCGATGGTGGCGGTGCAGAGCAGTTCCAGCAGCTGCGTCGGCAGCGGTGCAGCGCCGCGCAGGTGCAGCCTCAACCGGTCGAGCCCCGTGGCCGCGATCCGCAGGTCCGGCAGCGTCGTCGCCAGCGTGAGCCGCAGCACCGCGACGGCGCCGGCGGCCTGCGGGTTGGCCGGTGCGGGCAGCGGCAGGCCGGACAGCCGCGCGGCCTCCACCGCGATGGGCCACAGCGTCACGTCGTGGCAGGTGCGGTAGGTCAGGCGTTCGCCGCGCACCGGCTCCGTCTCCACCGGCGTGCCGCGCGGCACGAGCGACGCGCCCATCGCTTCCGGCTTCGCCAGCAGCCGCAGCGTGGTCATGGAGGGTACCGGCGCCAGGAGATGCGGGCAGAGCAGTTCGAGCAGCGCATCCGTCAGCTCCGGCAGCTCGTCATCCAGCCGGTGCTGCACCCGCGCGGCCAGGAAGGCGACGCCTTCCAGCAGCCGCTCGACATGCGGGTCGTCCACCGCATCGGGGGTCATGCGCAACCGGCCGGCGACCTTCGGATTGGCCTCCGCGAACTCCCCCGCCAGGCGACGGATCGCGGCGAGCTCCCGGTTGTAGAAGGGAAGGAGGTCGTCCGACACCGTCAGCCCTCCCGCACCGTCACGTCGCGGGACACCGGCTCAAGCAGCGTCTCGAAGCTCACGGGTTCCGGCACCGGGTCCGCGCGCAGCACGCCTTCCACCTTCAGCCGCAGCGCGCGGCCGAGATTCTCGTCATCCTCGATCAGCGTCACATGCACCGCCATCAGCCGCGGCTCGAAGCGCCGGATCGTCGCCTCCACCTCCCGCGCCAAAGCGAGGCGGCGTTCCGGCACGGCATAGGCGCCGGACGTCGCATCGGGAATCCCGTAGCCCAGCGGCGAGGCCTGCAACTCTGGCAGATGCGCCGGCAGCGGCAACCGCCGGCGCCGCGCATTCAGCACCGCCTCCAGGTCGCGCCGCACCGCGTTGCGCAGCAGGTCGAGCGCCATGGCGGCGCTTGGTGGCGGCGGTTCCGGCGTGGCCGGATCCGCATCCAGCAGGCGGTCGAGCAGCGGCAGCCGCGCCCGCTGGACGGGTGCGCGCGGACCGCTGCCGGGTCGGCTGCCGCTCAATCGAACACCAGCGTCGTGGCACTGGCGATCGGCAGGGCTTCCTCGCCCGCCAGCAGCACGCGCTGGCCGCGGCCACGGACCGGGCCCGCATCCTCCGTCCAATCCGTGGCGCGGCCGAGCTTCAAGCCATTGTCGCTCTCCGGGCCTGGATAAAGCGCGGGCATGAAGACCACGCCCTCCGTCCCGTCCTTCAGCTCGATCATGGTGCGTCGCCAGTAAAGGTCGCGCGGCCGGCGCGGCGGATCGAAGCTCAGCGAGCGCAAGCGTTCAACCGGCACCAGCATGTGTTCGCCGGCGGTGGTCAGCACCTCGAACTCCGCCGCCATCAGATCATCGGCGTCGCGGAGGTCGTCGAAGGCGGTGTCGCCGGCCTTGCCGGGCGTGCGCGGCCGCAGCGCCTCGGCCTCCGCCGCCGCCTCGGCCGACGCCGCCAGGTCACCGGCGCGGAGCGCAATGCGGGCGCGGAGCGCCGCCTGCTGGGCGGGTGTCGCGTCATCGCCCTGGTACTTCGGCGCACGGCCCTCCCGCAGCACCTGGCCGCGCACGACTTCCGCGCGCAGCAGCCGCCGGAACTCCAGCACGGCGGGGTTCGGTTCATGCAGCGCGGCGGCGTCCAGCATGCGGTCGGCGCGCTCCGCCTCTCCGCTGAACAGCATGAGCTCCGCCAGCAGCCAGCGCGCATCGGCATCGGCCGGCGCGGCCTTCACCGCGGCGGTAGCGGCGGCGAGCGCGCCGGCCAGGTCTCCGGCGCGGAAGGCATCCCCTGCGGTGGTCATCGTCCTGTCTTCCCTGCCTCTGTCATGGATCACGCCGCGGCGCGGCGGGGGGCGAATTCGGTGACGAGGCGGAAGGCGGCGCCGACCTCGTCCAGCTGGTGATGCGGCTGCAGGTGCACGGTGCAGCCATAGACGCCGGGCTTGCCGCGACGCTCCCGCACCTCGACCTTCGCGTTCAGGAGGGGATACTTCGCCGTCACTTCCGCGCCGCCGGTGCCAAGGCCGCTGATGAAGCGGTTGAGCCACTTCTGCAGCTCCGCCTCAACATCCTCGGCCTCCCGACCCGATCCGACCATGTCCCGCCCCATCAGCTTGATGCAATGGGCGAAGCGGCTGACGCAGAGCAGCGTGTTCACCTGGGTCGAGAGGCGCTGATTGGCCTCCGCGATCGCGGTGTTCATGCGCGGCGGGCGGTGCAGGGAGGGCAGGGCGCCGAAGCTGGCTTCCGCCAGCCCTTCCAGCGCCGAGAGCGGAATCAGGCGGCCATCGCTGATCTGCCGCTCCTGCTCGTCGGTCAAGGCAAGGTCGAGCGGCGCGCGCGGCGGTGGACCGTGGGGCGGATCGGAGGCGAAGCGCTCCCAGGCCAGGCCATCGACCACACCCCCGACCGCATCCTGTTGCGGCTCCGCACCACGCACCTCGCCCGGCCAGCCAAAGCGGTCGAAGGCGCGGATGGCGACGGCGGCCAGCGCATAGACGGGCGTGGTCCAGACCCGCTGCGCGGCGCCCGCGGCATGGCCGCGATAGCGGAAGCGATCCGCGCGCGCGCCGTCATCCGCCCAGGGCGCACGGGCCAGCACGCGGGGCAGCGCGACGCAGAGAAAGCGCATGTCGTCCTGCGCGGCCGCATTGCGCCAGCGCGCATGTTCCGGCCCCTGCAGCACGCTGGCGATGTCGAAAGCCGGCGCCGCTTCCGCAAAGCTGTCGAGCCCGACGAGTTCCGGCGAGGCTGCGAAAACGATGGGCGTGAAGGACGCCGCCGCGACCCCCGCCAGCGCCGTCAACGCGCCGACATCGTCGGTGGGATGGCTGGGGGCGGGCAGGTGGCGGATCTCGTAGTCGGCCGCGATCAGCCCGAAGGGCTCGCCGCCAGCGGTGCCGAACTCCTCCTCATAGATCTTGCGGAACATCTGGCTCTGGTCGAATTCGACGGCGCGTTCCAGGTCACGGCAGATTTCCGCCCAGCGTGCCGTCAGCATCTTCACGCGGATGCGCCCGCCGCTGCCAGGCAGGCGATCCACCAGCCAGGCGAGGCCGCGCCAGGATCCTTCCAGCCGGCGGAGCCGCGGCGCGTGCAGCACGGCATCGAGCTGCGCGGAAATCAGCCGGTCGATGGTCGCGACATCGCGGTCCAGCGCACCGCGCAGCGCCTCCGCGGGTTCCTCATCCCGTGCGATGACGGCGAGCCTGGCCTCGCCATACCAGGCCAGCAGGATCGCGGCGGCGTCCTGCTGCGCGATGAGGGAGGCCAGCGCTTCCCCGGCGCTGGCATCGGTCCGGCCGATGAACCGGCCGGCGAGGACCGCCTCTCTCAGCGGCGGCGGCGAAGCCTCCGCGGGCATGATCGGCGGTCCCGTGCGGTGTTCAGGACTTCTGCGGGATGCGCGCGACCATGCGCATGGAGGTGGTCAGTTCCTCCATCTGCAGCCAGGGGCGGAGATGCGCGACGGCGTTGTAGACGCCGGGCTTGCCTGGAACCTCCTTGACCTCGATCTGCGCTTCCCGCAGCGGATACTTGGCGCGCGATTCCTGGCCGGCGCCTTCCATCGGGTTGACGTAGTTCTGGATCCAGCGGTTCAGCCAGATCTCGCAATCCGAGGCTTCCATGAAGGAGCCGATCTTGTCCCGCGCCATGACCTTCAGGTAGTGCGCGAAGCGGCTGGTCGCCATCAGATAGGGCAGGCGGGCGGAGATCGCCGCATTCGCGGTCGCTTCCGGCCGGTCGTACTTCTTCGGCTTCTGCACGGATTGCGACCCGAAGAACACCGCGTAATCCGTGTTCTTGTAGTGGCAGAGCGGCAGGAAGCCAAGGCCGGAGAGCTCCGCCTCCCGCCGGTCGGTGATGCCGATCTCGGTCGGGCACTTGGCATCGCTGTCGCCATCGTCGGAGGTGAAGACGTGGTTCGGCAGGTTCGCCACCTTGCCGCCCCCCTCCGCGCCGCGGATCGCGGTGCAGAAGCCATACTGGGCGAAGGCGTCCGTCAGGCGCGCCGCCTTCACATAGGCCGCGTTCATCCAGCAATATTCGTTGTGGTCCATCGAACGCGCGCTACCATCGGCATTGCGCGGCGCTTCCTCATAGGCGAATTCCTCCACCGGCTTGGTCGCGGCGCCGTAGGGCAGGCGCGCGATGACGCGCGGCATGACGAGGGCGACAAACCGCGCATCCTCCGATTCCCGGAAGGACCGCCACTTCGCGTATTCCTGCGTCTCGAAGATCTTCGCGAGGTCGCGTGGCTTGGAGAGCTCGCGCCAATCCTGCATGCCGAACATGCCGGCGCCGACGCCGGAGATGAAGGGCGCGAAGGCGCCGGCGGCGACGTTGGAGATCAGCCGCAGCGTCTCCACATCGTCGGGATGGGCGGTCCACTCATAGTCGCCGACGATGGCGCCGTAGGGTTCGCCGCCCGGCGTGCCGAACTCGTTCTCGTAGAGCTTCTTGAAGAGCTGGCTCTGGTCGAACTCCACCGCGCGCTGCAGGTCGCGGCTGATGTCGCGCTTGCTGGCCTGCAGCATGCGGATCTTCAGGCTCGTCCCCGTCTCGCTGTTGCTGACGAGGTAGTGCAGCCCGCGCCAACTGCCTTCCAGCTGCGTGAAGCGGGGATGGTGCATCACCGCGTTCAGCTGTTCGCTGACCTTGGCGTCGATCGCTGCGATGGCGCGGTCGAAGGTCTGGGTCAGGTTGCGGCTGAAGGTGACGGTGCCCTTCAGCGCTTCCTCGGTCAGCGCCTTGATCAGTTCCTGCGCGCGGTCACGCTCGGTCTGCTTGGTGGCGCCGATGACCTGGTCGAGCAGGCCGAGGCCCGTCTCCTCCGTCGTCGTGGCGCCGCCGGCCGCCTGTGACTGGGTCGAGCTCATGGCTCAGCCCTCCTTCTTGTCGAGGCCGAGCTCGGCGGACAGCGCGTCGAGCTTGGACTTGTCGTTCAGCACCTGCTCCAGCAGCGCCTCGAGCTCGTCGGAGCGATCGACCTTGCTCATGAGGTCGCGGAGCTTGGCCCGCGTCTCCAGCAGCGCCTTCAGCGCCGGCACCTGCTCCGCCACCTTCGCCGGATCGAAATCGTCCATCGACTTGAACTTGAGGTTCACGGACATCTGGCTGCCATCGCCGGCGAGCGTGTTGTCCACCTTCAGGTTCAGGCCGGGCGCGATGCGCGCCATCACGTCGTTGAAGTTGTCCCGGTCGATCTGGACGAACTTCCGCTCCGCCAGCGGCTTCAGCGGCTCCGACGGATCGCCGGCATAGTCGCCCATCACGCCGACGACGAACGGCAGTTCCCGCACGATGGCGGCGCCTTCCGTCTCGACTTCGTAGGTGATGTGCACGCGCGGCTTGCGCACCCGTGCCAGCTTGTCATGGACGCTGCTCATGGCCTCTCGCCGCCCCTTGTCCGTTCCTGCCCTGGTCCGCGGTGCGTCGCGCCGGATGCGCGTTCGCCGTCGCGGATGAGCGAATGTCGCCCCGTCACCTTAGCCCAGTGGCTGACGGGGACGTCAACCATGCCGGGTGCCCGATCCGACCCGATCGCGTGATACGCGTTTCGCGTGTTTCGCGACGCTGTCGTCACTGCGTCGATTCCGGCCGGATGCCGAGGCGCGACAGCATGCCGAAGCGCGCTTCCTCATCCGGGATGATCTCCGCCAGCAACTCCGGCAGGGTCATCCGCCCGCGCCGCACCGCTTCCTCCAGCGTATAGGCGAGCGGCGAGTGCGGCTCCGTCGCGCGGAAGAAGTCGGCGATGCGGCCGAGTTCACGCAGCGCATCCTCCCGCGTGCGGATCGGCCCCGCAGCGCCAGCGGCCGCTGCCGTCGACACGGGAGCCGCGCCGCCGCCGATGGCCGGTGCCGCAACGCTGTCCTCCGCGGCGGCAGCGGGTGTCGCCGTCTCCGGCCCCAGAAGGCGGCGCGTGACGGCGATGATGCGCTCCACCACCGTCACCACGTTGCGGGTGGAAGGTGCCTCGGCCCCGAAGCGGTTCTCCGTGACCTCCGCCATGGCGCGCCAGGCTTCGAGCGCCGCCTCCGCGGATTGCGCGACGCCTGAGAGGAAGGCGCGATCCATCCGCGCCTCCGCTTCCAGCGTCGCAAGTTCCGGCACCCCCGCATCGCGGCGTGCCTGACGGCGCTCCTCATTCGCGATGCCGTCCGTCTCCTCCGCCTGGTCCCACTGGTAGAGGCCAAGCGGCGAGCCATCGGCGCGGCGGAACAGCGGCAGGCGGCGCAGTGGCTGCATGACCGTGCCATCGACGCCGGCGCCGGCCAGGCCGCCGATAGGGGCGGCACGGCCGTCCAGCCCTTCGTCGTCGGGCAGCGGGAAGGCCCAGTCCCAGTAGCTGTCGCAGAGCCCGCGAATCAGCGTCGCACCAGCCGACAGGCCATCGAGCCCATGCTGACGCACGAGCGCTTCCGTCAGCCAGGACGCGATCTCCAGGTCCTTGGTGCGGCTCCCCAGCGCCTCGACGCCGATGCGTGCGACATCGCGCCAGCCATCCGCCACGGGCGCTTCCGTATCGCCATCCGCATCGCGCGCCCGTTCCTCCGCCCGCGCAGCGGCGCGCGCATCGCGCAGGCGCTGATAGGGGGATGATGGCGAGTAGTCATCGCGCAGGTCCTGGCCTGCGCCGCCATCGCTGCCGTCGATCGGCGCGAGCAATGCATCGATGTCGATGGGGTGACCCGTCATGTCGTTCTTATAGCCTCGCCCCGGCGTGACTTTTGTGTTGCGCTGTTTCGCGCGCCTCGTTTCGCTCTGGACCCGCAACCGGCCGTTGTGGATGCTGTCGATCGTCAGCCTGCCATCGGCCGGCGACGCGGACCAGCGGCTTTTTCGCCGGCACGGCAAGGGACAACGTTCGAATGGTCGCAGTCGATCTCAAATCCGTTGTCGGTCGCCTCAGCGAGATCGGTCGCCGCCAGCTTGAAGCGGCCGCGGGCCTCACGCTGTCACGCAGCCACTACAATGTCGAGATCGAGCACGTCCTGCTCAAGCTGGTGGAGACCGCTGGCAGCGACGTGGCGGCGATCCTCCGCAAGCAGAATGTCGATGCGGGCCGCGTCGCGACGGAACTCACCCGCGCGCTCGACCGGCTGCGCACCGGCAATGCCCGCGCGCCCTCGCTCTCGCCTGACATCGTCACCTGGCTGCGCGAAGCCTGGCTGATCGCATCGCTCGAAGCGGGGGCCACGCGAATCCGCAGCGGCCACCTGCTCGCCGCGCTGCTGTCCGATGACGCGCTGGCCCGCGCGCTGAAGGACAGCAGCCCGACCCTGTCCGCCTTGCCGGCCGACGCCATCCGCAAGAACCTGGCAGACCTCGCCGCAGGCAGCGAGGAAGGCGCGCAGGCCGAGGCTGCCGCGGCCCCGGGCGCGGCCGCGCCGGCTGGCGATGCGCCGCGCGGTGGCGGGCCGCTCGAGCAGTTCTGCACCGACCTGACGGCGCAGGCCAAGGCGGGCAAGATCGACCCGATCCTCGGCCGCGATGCCGAGATCCGGCAGATGGTCGACATCCTCACGCGCCGTCGCCAGAACAACCCGATCCTCACCGGCGAACCCGGTGTCGGCAAGACGGCGGTGGTGGAAGGCCTGGCGCTGCGCATCGCCGCCGGCGACGTGCCCGCCGCGTTGAAGAACGTGAAGCTCATGTCCCTCGACCTCGGCCTGCTGCAGGCGGGCGCCGGCGTGAAGGGGGAGTTCGAGAATCGGCTGAAGGGCGTCATCGACACGGTGAAGGCCTCGCCCACGCCGATCGTCATGTTCATCGACGAGGCCCATACGCTGATCGGCGCCGGCGGGCAGGCCGGGCAGAATGATGCCGCGAACCTGCTGAAGCCCGCCCTCGCGCGTGGCGAATTGCGCTGCGTCGCCGCAACCACCTGGGCAGAGTACAAGAAGTACTTCGAGAAGGACGCCGCGCTGACCCGCCGCTTCCAGGTCGTGAAGGTCGAGGAGCCGTCGGAGCCGCTGGCGATGGCCATGCTGCGTGGCCTGGTGAAGACGCTGGAGAAGCATCACGGCGTACGCATCCTCGATGAGGCGATCGAGGACGCCGTGAAGCTCTCCGCGCGCTTCATCCCGTCACGCCAGCTGCCGGACAAGGGCGTCTCGCTGCTCGACACCGCCTGCGCCCGGGTCGCCATGAGCCAGGCTTCCGTGCCGGCGCCGGTCGAGGATCGCATCCGCCGGATCGAACTGGTGACGACGGAGATCGGTGCCATCGGGCGCGAGCTTGCGACCGGCGCGGACCACGCGGCGCGCATCGCGGCGCTGGAGGCGGATCGCAGCAAGGCGCAGTCCGAGCTCGACGCGCTGAATGCGCGGTGGGAACAGGAGAAGGCGCTCGTCGCCCGCATGCGCGATCTTCGCGCAGCGGCGGAGAGCGCGGCGCTTGACCTCACGCCGGGCGCGCCGGCACAGGACGCCGCCGCGATCCGTGCCGAACTCTCCGAAGTCGCCGCCTCCTTGAAGGCGCTGCAGGGCGAGGAGCCGCTGGTGCATCCCGTGGTGGATGGCCAGGCCGTCGCGGAAGTCGTCGCGACCTGGACCGGCATCCCGGTCGGCCGCATGGTCTCCGATGAGATCAAGACGGTGCTGAACCTGAAGCAGAAGCTGATGGAGCGCGTTGTCGGCCAGGACCATGCGCTGGACGCCATCGCGCAGGCCATCCGCACCAGCCGCGCCGGCCTGACCGATCCGCGCAAGCCGATCGGTGTCTTCCTCATGGCCGGCACGTCGGGCGTCGGCAAGACGGAGACGGCACTGGCGGTGGCAGACCTGCTCTACGGTGGCGAACAAAACCTTACAGTGATCAACATGAGCGAGTTCAAGGAGGAGCATAAGGTATCGCTCCTCATGGGCTCGCCCCCCGGCTATGTCGGCTACGGCGAAGGTGGCGTGCTCACCGAAGCCGTGCGGCGCCGGCCCTATTCCGTCGTACTGCTCGATGAGATGGAGAAGGCCCATCCCGGCGTGCAGGACGTCTTCTACCAGGTCTTCGACAAGGGGCAGATGAAGGACGGGGAGGGGCGGGATATCGATTTCCGCAACACCGTCGTCATCATGACCTCCAATGCCGGCACGGACACGATCGCGAAGCTCTGCGCGGACCCCGACACGGCGCCCGACCCGGAGCCGCTGCGCGAGGCGCTGCAGCCTGACCTGCTCAAGGTCTTCAAGCCGGCCTTCCTCGGCCGCTGCAACGTCGTCATCTACTATCCGCTGGCGGATGAGATCCTGAAGAAGATCTGCGTCCTCAAGCTGCGCAGCATCGGCAAGCGGGTGATGGAGAATTACGGCGTACCGCTGCTGTTCGATGACAGCGTCCCGGAGACCATCGTCTCCCGCTGCAAGGAAGTGGAGAGCGGTGCGCGCAACATCGACAACATCCTGAGCCGCACGCTGCTGCCCGAGCTTTCCGCGGGCATCCTGGCGCGCCTGGCGGAGGGGCAGGAGATCACCCGGGTGCAGGTCGGCGTCGCTGACGACGGCGGCTTCCGGTACGACCTCGGTTAGGGGCCCCGCGACCGAGGCTGACCGAGGCGGGGACGGCGAACAATCCAGCAGCGAAGGAACGACCAATGGCTGTTTTCGTGAAGTATGGCTCCCTCAAGGGTGAGGCGACAGCGGAGGGCTACAAGGACTGGGCCGAGGTCAACAGCTTCCAGTGGGGCGTGGGGCGCGGCATCTCCGCTGGCGTCGGCGGCGGCTCGAAGCGCGAGGCGACGGCGCCGAGCGTCAGCGAGATCGTGGTGACGAAGTCCATGGACGCCTTCTCGCCGCTCATCCTCAAGGAAGCGATCGGCGGCGCGGCGAGCAAGGTCGAGGTGCACATGACGCAGACCGACCAGAGCGGGAAGCACATCGCGTACCAGAAGTACATCCTGGAGAACACGCTGGTCAGCGGCTACAGCATCAGCGCGGGCGGCGACCGTCCGAGCGAGTCCATCTCGCTGAACTTCACGAAGTTCGACAGCGAGTACATCAAGATCGACGACAAGTTCAAGTCGGCGACGACGGGGCATGTCATCTACGACCTGTCCACGGCGAAGTCCGGCTGAACCATCGCCAGGCGCCGGGGCCAGCCCCCCGGCGTCACCGCCGGCCCCAGGAACGCCGCGCCCCGCCAGGCGCGGCGTTCTTGTATTCAGCGGGGCACGACGGCGATGGGGAAGCTGCGCAACTCGCGGCTCGCGGTTCGGAAGACGGCGTCCTGGTTGTGCTGCTTCTCCCGCGCCAATTGCGGCACGCGGCGCATGACCCATTCGCCGAGCGCCAGCGCGCTGACGCGGCCCTCGCCATCCGTCGCGGCGCGGCCCTGCAGGGCCTCCCTCACCGCGAAGGCGAAAACCCCGTTGCGGTCATCGTAGCTGTCCAGCGCCTCCTGCACGCTGGTCGAGGCGGCGAGGAGGAAGCGGCCCGTCTCGTTCCCGAGTGCGGAGAGTTGGTCCATCGTCAGCTGGCCTGCATGGCAGGTGTCGAGCAGCAGCAGGCCGTCGCGGGCGCGGATACGCGCGATGGCGGCGACCAGTTGTGAATCCTCGATGCCCTGGCGGCGGAGCGTGGCCCAGTTGCTGGTGTCCGTGGCGTCATGCGGCAGGAAGAGGAAGCGCTGGTCAGGCTCCGTCCGTACGCCATGGCCGGCGATGTAGAGGACGAAGGTGTCTGTCGGCAGTGTCGTGCGCGCCACTTCCTCCAGCGCGTCCAGCACGCCGCGCCGCGTGGCCTGGCGGTCCCGCAGCACCGTCACGCGCACGTCGCGGAACAGCGTGCCGGCCCGCGCGCGAAGGGTGTCCGCGACGACCTGCGCGTCGGGCACGGCGAAGTTCAGGTTCAGCGCCGGGTTCGCGTACTGGTTCACGCCGATGGCCAGCACGATCAGACGTCCGGCATCCGCCGCGGGCTCGGGCTCTCCCGCACGCCGTACGTCCATGGCCGGGCCTTCCGCGAACAGCGCCCGGTCCTCGGCGTAAAGGCGCGTGGTCACGCGGTTGGCGCCGGCATCGAGTGGCACGTCGGCTTGCAACTGTCCGGCCGCAGCTTCCGCGCGCACAGCGATGCGGTCATTGACCAGCACATCGAGCGGCCCGAGTCCGAGGCCGCGATCCGTGACCGTGAAGCCAAGGCGCAGTGCCGTCGCATCCGCCGGCAGGCTTCGCGAATCCCAGGCCACCGGCGTGCAGCCCGCCGGCGTCACGGCGCAGGCGCTGCGCGGTGCGAGCACCGGCAGGCGACCGACGCGCGCCCGCAACTCGCCGAGTTGCGCCAGGCGTTCACGGGCCGGCGCGCCATCGCCGGCGATCCGGGCGCGGACCGCGGCCGGCGCGTAGAGCGCGCGATAGGCCTGCTGGAAGCTTGCCCATTCGGGCGTCTGCGCCCGGCCGCCATTCAGGTGCAGCCCCACCAGTTCCTGCCCGCCATTGGGGGCGTGGTCGAACAGCCCCTCCGGCGTCCACAGCACCCAGCGCAGGGACTGCGCGTGGATGAACAGCGCTGCCTGCTCCACGATCCGCCCTGCGCCGAGCCGCCACCAGCGCAGCGTGCCGTCGCCGAGCGCACCCACGGCGACATCGCCGGCGATGGTCAGGCCCCAGACGGCGCCGGGGACGGGGAGGGATGCGATGGGCCTGCCGCCGGCATCGAACAGCCGGAGGCTGTTGTCAGTGCCGATGAGGACGCCGGCGTCATCCGCCAGCAACGCCGCGCTGCGCGAGAATTCGCCATCGCCGAGCCGCAGCGGCACCTGGCCGATTCGCGGCCGGTTCGCGTTGCGCCAATCCGCCAGCGGGAGCCGCGCGCTGCCGGTGCGGGTGGCAACGAACCCGGCGCCGTCACCGCCATCGCGCGCCAGCGCGCCGGCCAGGGCGTCGAAGACCAGCGGCGCATCGCCGGGACGCAGCGCGATCCTCACGCGCGTGCCGTCAGGCGAGGTCATCAGCGAGACACCGGTGTTTCGGAAATCCGCGCCCGGCGGACGCGGCGCCAGGGCGAGCGTGCCGTCCGGCGCGACGCGCCCCCAGCCCGGATCCGCCGCCGCATAGACGACGCCACCGGTCGGCAGCGGCACGAGTTGCGCGATGGCGTCGCGCGCCGCGGCGATGTCGGTCGCCGGTCCGAGGCCGAAATCCGTCCAGCGGCGGATGACGAAATCACGCCGCGCTTCCGCAGCGCCAGCAGAGGAGCCCGGCGCCGCGATGCCGCGGCCTGCAACCGGCGTAACGCTGCGGCGTGCATAGCCCGCGGCATGAAGCTGCACGCCGCCGCGCGCATCATGCGCCCAGGTCACGGCGGGTAGGCCCTCTCCCGCCAGGCCCGATACATCGGGCGCGAAGAGGCTGCGGAGGTCGCTCGCGGCCAGCACCTCGACGCGCAGGCGATCCTCGAAGCCCAACGCCAGCAGCGCGCCGTCCGGCGACCAGGCCAGGCCGAAGGGGCGGCCGCCCTGCACGGGGGCTCGATCCGCCGTCTTCCGCCCGTTGCGGTCATAGACGCGCAGCCTGCCATCCGCGCCGCTCGCGGCCAGGCGATCGCCAGCGGGATCGAAGGCGACCATGCGGGCGGGCGCCGTGAAGCCCGTATCCTCCCAGAGCGGCGTGCCGTTCCGCGCATCCCACACCCTGATCCCGGCGCGACCGCCAAGCGCCGCCGCGACGCGCGTGCCATCGGCGGAGACGGCGAGGTGCTGCACCGGCGCGGGCAGGCCCGGCAGCCGCGCCACCAGTCGCCCGGTGGAGGTGTCGAAGAGGTAGATGGCGAAGCTGCGGTCCCAGGCGGCGCCGGTCCAGCCTGCCGCGAAGGCGCGCCTTCCATCGGGCGTCAGCGCGACGGCGTAGAGCTCGCCCTCAGCCTCCGTCCCGATGGGCGGCCGCAGCACAGCGCGCAGCGTGCCGTCCGGGAGGTCCCAGAGCCGGAGCGTCTTGTCGTCGGACACGCTGGCAAGGATGCGGCCTTCCCCATCCGTGGCCAGCCTGGCGACGGGCGCGGTATGGGCCGCGGCTTCCACGCGCAGGAAGGGCTGTTGCGGCGGCTCCGGCGCGCCCTGCGCCAGGGCACCGCCGATCGTCGCCAGCAGCAGGAAGGCCGCGGCCGCCAGACCGCGCATGGTCAGCTCGCCAGTTCGAAGCCCGCGCCTTGCGCCAGGCGCTCGGTGTTCTCAAGGCTCTGGGAGAAGTTGTCGCGGCGCGCGATGTTGCTGGCGGCCAGCGAGCGGAAGTCACCGCCGGTGGCGCCCGTCGGGGGCGGCGGCGCGCTGCCGAGCGTCCTCGCTTCGGGGAAGGCGCTGCTGGGCGCATAGCCGCGCACGCCGGAGGCCGTCTCCACCATGGTGAAGCCGTTGTAGGAGGGGCGAAGCGTCACCGCCTCCCGCGCCGAGATCTGGGTCACTTCCGGCGCGTTCGGATCGGGCCGCAGCTTGAGCGCGACGGTGCTGCGCGCCTGCACCGGCACGGCGCGGGAGACGCGGGCCCCGGACAGGACCTGGTCCTTGGTGCCGGGGGCGATGTTCTCGATCGCGACGTCAAATTGCTGGCCACGCTCGCCGATCTTGTCGTTGATGCTGCGGGCCAGCGCCAGGTCGCGCTGCGTGCGGGCGCGCACATCCGCCAACTGCGCTTCCGCCTGCGGGCGCGTCACCTGGCCGGCGCGGAAGGCCTGGCGGATGCGCTGCGCCGTGCCGAAGCGGCAGTCCATCAGCTGGGTATAGGCGACCCAGGTGCGATCGATCTGCGCGTTCTCCGCTGCCAGGTCGTTGGCCACCGCCATGTTGAGCGAAGCCTGGTCCTGCGCCTGCTGCTGGCGGGCAGAGAAGTAGCCCGCCGTACCGCCGACCACCGCGCCGCCCACGGCGCCGATCGCGGCGCCGGTCGCGATGTTCCTCCCACGACCGCCAGAGGCCGCGGCGAGAAGCGCGCCGAGCGCCGCGCCACCCACGGCACCGATCGCCGCGCCGCGGATGATGTCCTCCGCGAAGAAGTTGCCGGTGCTGTCCAGCGCCACGACCTGCGCGCGGCAGGCATCCGTCCCGTCATCCGCGCCGATCCGTCCCTCACGCGTGCTGACGCAGGCCGTCAGCATCGCCGCTGCCGTCAGCACCGCGATGCTCCGCTGCAAGCGGCTCCGCAGCGGGGGCTGCAAGCGACCTTGCCTCGGGCGTTCCAACCCAGGCGCCTGCGAGGGCGAAAGCGGGGCGTGCGTGATCGACATGGCGCTGCCTTCGGTAACCGACTGTTTCGCGAAGGCTATCAGCCCTTTCGGCCCTGGGCCATCCCGGAATGCGCGCCGCGCAGCATGGCGCAACACACGACACGAAGCAGGCCTTGCTTTCGTCCCGCCGGCGGCGTGTCTATCCTGGTTCGCAACGCGATCCGGTCCTCGCCGCCACGGGGGACTGCAACGGAGGGCCTGGCCGGCATGCAGCCTCCCCGACTACTGACCATCAGGACACCCCTCGGGGACGGTGCGCTGACCGTGGTGAAGCTCAGCGCGACCGAGGAGCTGGGCCTGCCCTATGCGGTCGAGGCGGAGGTGTTGGGCATCGGCGCGATCGTGCCGCCGGAGAAGCTGCTGAACCAGGATGTCACCATCACGGTCACGCAGCGGGGACCGAGCCCCTTCATCCGCCACTTCCACGGCATGGTCGCCGAATTCCGCAAGCTGTCACCCGGCCCGGCCAACCGGATGACCTATCGTCTGGTGCTGGTGCCGCATCTCTGGCGGCTCGGCCTGCGGCGCAACTGCCGTATCTGGCAGGACCGCACGGTGAAGGAGATCGTGACGGCCGTGCTGAAGGATCACGGCCTGCCCGAGCCCAGCTGGAACATGGTGCAGGCGGAGGCCATCCCCTATTGCACCCAGTTCAACGAGACGGACCTCGCCTTCGTCTCCCGGCTGCTGGAGGAGCATGGCCTCAGCTACTATTTCAAGCACAGTGCGGGCGGGCATGAGCTGTGCGTGGCGGGTGCGGCCGCCAGTTTCCCGCAGGGCGACCCGCCTGTGGTGGTCGCGGTGCATGGTGATGCGAGCCTCGATACCTATGGCCAGTGGCGGCGCCTGAACCGCACGCGCGGCTTCACCACCGTGCTCGATGACATGGATGCGGAGCGCAGCCGGCCGTCGGAGGTGCTGAGCAAGACTCGCCCGACGCGCACCTATGTCGAGGAGCCCAGCATGCCGGGCGCCGCGGAGAACTACTTCTGGCCCGGCGGCATGAGCACGCGACCCGGCCTCGATCCTGCCGAGGTCTCGATGAGCGACCAGGAGGCGCGGAGCGAGGAGTACGGCGCCGCGGCGCTGGATCCGCGCCACGCCGTCGGCACCCGCGTCGCGGTGACGGTGATGCACGAGGATGGGTCGCAGAAATCCAACCAGTTCCTGATCACCGCCGCGCGGCATGAGGCGGTGGACAATTCGGGCCTAGTCGCGGGTGCCGGCACGCTGGAGAGCTATCGCGCCAACCTGGCGCTCGCCTTCACCGCGCGGCGCTGGGTGCCGCCGCCACGTCATCCGCGCCCCGCCATGCCGGGGATGCATTCGGCCAAGGTCACCGGGCCGCCGGGCGAGAAGATCCATGTGGACGAGTTCGGCCGCATCAAGGTGAAGTTCCGCTGGGATCGCTGGGGGAAGGATGACGACACCTCCTCCTGCTGGGTGCGCGTCATGCAGTCGGTCGCGGGCAGCTGGGGCGGCGCCTGGTACCTGCCGCGCGTCGGGGATGAGGTGCTGGTCGCCTTCCTCGATGGCGATCCGGATCGGCCCGTCGTCGTCGGTTCGGTCTATGGCAAGGATTCGCCGCCGCCCTTCAAGCTGCCGGCCAACAAGACGCAGACGGGCTACGTCACGCGCAGCTACAAGTCGGACAGCGCAGCGGATGCGAACATCCTGCGCTTCGAAGACAAGAAGGGATCGGAAGAGGTCCTTCTCCACGCCCAGAAGGACCTCACGGTCGAGGTCGAGCATGACGAGGAGCGCAAGGTCGGGCATGACCAGACGGAGGTCGTGCAGAACGCCCGCACCGTGACCATCAAGGACAGCGACGACAAGCTGACGCTGGAGAAGGGCAACCGCGAGGACACGATCAAGATGGGGAACGACACCCTCTCGATCGACATGGGCAACCGGTCCACCACCCTAAAGATGGGCAATGACACGACCGAGCTGAAGATGGGCAACCTGTCCATCAAATGCGACCTCGGCGCCGTGACGATCGAGGCGATGCAGAGCATCACGCTGAAGGTCGGACAGTCCTCCATCGTGGTGGACCAGATGGGCGTGACCGTGAAGGGGATGATCATCCAGTCGGAAGCGCAGCTTCTCATGAAGCTCAAGGCCCTCATGCTCCAGGACAAGGCCGATGCCCTGGCGCAGATCGAGGGCGGCATCGTGATGATCAACTGACCATGGCCGAGACCCTTCCCAAGCTGGCCTCTCCGCTTCCGCCGCTGCTGCCGCGGCTGGAGCTCGAGCCGCCGGCGCTGTCGCTGCTCGATGGCTTGCCGACCGCGGCCGAGGGCATCCTGAAGCTGGAAGCCGCGGGCCTGCGGAACGAGGCCGCGCGCCTCGCCGCCCATGCGCTGCCGAAGCGGGAGGCGGTGTGGTGGGGCTGCATGTGCGCCCGCGCCGTGCCCGACCCCGCGCTGCTGCCCGTGGACGCCGATGCGCTGCTGGCCGCCGAGGCCTGGGTGCGCAAGCCGAATGAGGAGACGCTGCGCCGCGCGGCGATGGAGGCGGCACAGCGCACGGCCTTCCGCTCGCCCGAGGCCTGGGCCGCCGTCGGCGCCTTCTGGTCCGGCGGCAGCATGGCGCCGGCGGGCCAGCCCGTGGTGCCGCCGCCGGATCACCTGACTGGCGTCGCCGTCAGCGGCGGCGTCGTTCTCGCCGCCGTGCGGCTGCGGCCCGAACGGGCGCAGGATCGCCTGGCGCGCTTCCTCGTCGCGGCGCGGGACATCGCGGCCGGCGGCGCGGGGCGCATCGCGCCGGAGGAGAGCTGAGATGCCCGGACCGCCCGCCGCCCGCATCACCGACATGCATGTCTGCCCGATGGTGACGCCCGGCGTGCCGCCGATTCCGCATGTCGGCGGGCCCATCATGACCGGCGCGCCCACCGTCATCGTCGGCAAGATGCCGCAGGCGCGCATCAGCGACATGTGCCTCTGCGTCGGCCCGCCCGACGTCATCATCAAGGGCAGTGCGACGGTGCTGGTGTGCAAGATGCCGGCGGCGCGCATCGGCGACAATTGCGCGCATGGCGGCGTCATCGTCATGGGCTTTCCCACCGTGATGATCGGGGGCTGAGGCGGCGATGGCGGAGATCACGCTATCCGTCCTGCGCTGCCCCGACACGGTGGTGCCGGAGCAGCGACGTGCGAGCGGGGGCGAGCTCAGCCTCGGCCGTGGGGCGGAATGCGACTGGGTGCTGGCGGACCCGGACCGCGTGCTGTCGAAGAAGCATTGCGTGCTGGAGTTCTTCGGCGGCGGCTGGCAGGTGCGCGACACCTCCACCAACGGCACCTTCGTCAACCACGCTTCCTCGCCGGTCGGACGCGACCAGGTGAAGCCGCTGATGGATGGCGACCGCCTCCGCCTGGGCAGTTACGAGATCGAGGTGCGGATCGCGGAGGCGCCGGCGGCATCCGGCGGCTGGGGCGGCGCGGCCGATCCTTTCGCGCCGCAGGCGCGGGACCCCTATTCGCCGCAGGCGCGGGATCCCTATGCAGTGGCGCCGCGCGATCCCTTCGCGGCGGAGGCGCCGAACCCCTTCGCGCCGCCGCCGCCGCGCTTCGATTCGACGCCGCTGCCGGGCCTCTCGCCGCCGGCGCGCGGCGGGCTGCTGCCCGACGATTTCGATCCCTTCGCCGACAATGCGGCACCGATGCCGGACCACGCGCCATCGACGGCCGAGGCCTTCATGGTCCCGCCCTCTCGGCCCGTCGGCAAGGCGCTGATCCCGGACGATTGGGACCTTGGCCTGACGCCCACGCCAACGCCGGCCCCACCGCCGGCGCCGATGCCGCCGCCGCCGGTGATGAACCCATTCGCCGAAGCGCCGATGCCGCCGCCGGTGGCACCAGCGCCCCCGCCCGCCGCCATTGCCCCGCCACCGCCTATCGCGCCCGCGCCGATGCCCAGTGATGCGGCCGCCGCACTCGCCGCGCTGTTTGAGGGTGCGGGCCTGCCGCCCGCCATGGCGGCGCGTGCTCAGCAGGATCCCGATGCCGCGCTGCGTGCCGCCGGCGCCATGCTGCGCGCGGCGGTGGCCGGCCTCCGTGCGCTGCTGATCGCGCGGGCCGATGTGAAGCGGGAATTCCGCATCGAGCAGACGATGCTCCGGGCCAGCGACAACAACCCGCTGAAATTCGCGGCGACCGAGGAGCAGGCCCTGGCCGCGCTGCTCGACCCCCGATCGCCCGCACTGCGCGCGGTGCAGGAGACGGTGGACGATTTGACGGCGCATCAGGTGGCGGGGCTCGCCGCGACGCAGGCCGCGGCCCGCGCGCTGCTGGAACGGCTGGCGCCGGCTTCGCTGGAAGCGGAAGACCCCGGCGGCGGCCTGCTGCCGGGGGCGAAGGAGAAGCGGCTGTGGGAGGCGTACAAGCGCCGCCACGCGCAGCTGGTCGACCAGTTCGAGGACGATTTCGACAGCGCCTTCGGCAAGGCCTTCGCTCGCGCCTACGAACAGGCGACGGGCAAGCGCGGCCGGTGACGCGAATGCCGTGCCACGGCACGGCCGATAGAGGGTGACGGAAGCGGATGGTCTGGCACGACAAGGTGGTCTGGCAGGAGGGCATGTTCCTCCGCGCGCAGCACTTCCAGCAGCAGGACCGGCACATGGAGCATCTGCTCCAGGCCCGCGCCGCGCCGCTGCGCCCGCATCCCTGGGGCGTCACGGATTTCGCGCTCGATCGCGATCTGCTTGGCGCGGGTCGCTTCGCGCTTTCGGGCGCCGCGGGCGTGATGGAGGATGGCACGCCCTTCGCCATCCCCGGCACCGCCGATGCGCCCGTGCCGCTCGACCTGCCGGAGGGCACGCGCAACTGCGTCATCTACCTGGCGCTGCCGCTGCGCCAGGCCGGCAGCCCGGAGGTTGCCGCGCCCGATGCGGGGCCGGAGGCGATGCGCGCGCGCCATACGCTGCGCGCCTTCGAGGCCTTCGACACGCATTCCGACAGCACGATGCCGGCGGAGCTTTCCATCGGAAAGCTGCGGATGCGCTACATGCTGGAGACGGAGGAACGCGCGGGCTATGCCTGCCTCGGCCTGGCGCGGGTCGTGGAGGTGCAGGCGGATCGCCGCGTCGTGCTGGATGAGCGCTTCATCCCGCCCTGCCTCCGCATCTCCGCCGCCTTCGTGCTGAACAATCTGGTTGCAGAACTCGTCGGCATGCTGGGGCAGCGGGGCGAGGCACTGGCCGCGCGGCTCGGCCAGCCCGGCGCGCAGGGTGTCGCGCAGGTCTCCGATTTTCTTCTGTTGCAGACGGTGAACCGCTGGCAGCCCTTGATCGCGCATTGGGCGGATGCGGGGAACGTGCATCCCGAATCACTCTTTGCCGCGCTCGTACAGCTGGCGGGCGAACTGGCCACCTTCACCGCGCCGGACAAGCGCGCCACCGCCTATCCCGCCTATCGGCACGATGACCTCCAGCGCAGCTTCGCGCCCGTGGTTGCCGATCTGAGGCGCTCGCTGTCGCAGGTGCTGGAAACCAACGCTGTCGCGATCCCCTTGCAGGACCGCAATTTCGGCGTCCGCGTCGGCGCCATCACGGACCGCAACCTGCTGCGCGCCAGCCAGTTCGTGCTCACCGTCGCGGCCGATGTGCCCGGCGAGCAGATCCGCCGCCTCTTCCCGAACCAGGTGAAGATCGGCGCGGTGGAGCACATCCGCGAACTCGTCAACGTGGCGCTGCCGGGCATCGCGGTGCGGCCGCTGCCCGTGGCGCCGCGGCAGATCCCCTTCAATGCCGGCGCGGTCTATTTCGAGCTCGATCGGGGCTCCCCGCATTGGCAGCAGATGCAGTCCTCGGGCGGCTTCGCCGTGCATGTCTCCGGCGAGTTCCCGAACCTGCGCATGGAGCTCTGGGCGATACGGGCATGAGCGACAACCCCTTCTCCGAGCCTGACGACAGCGACCGCACGGTGGTGCGCGGACCCGGCGGCGCGCCGCCGCCGCCACCACCGCGGGCCAGCGCCGCGCCGCCGCCGCCGCAACCCATGGCCCCGCGCCTGGCAGGGGAAGCAGAGGCGCTGCCCCGGGTCGGCCTCTCCCCCATGGCGGCCGTGGCCGCGCCGCTGCTCGACCTGCTGGCGCGCATCGGCGCCGGGCCGCAGGCGGCGCAAGTGGCGAATCCCGAGGAGTTGCGCGAACGCGCCATGCGCGCGCTGAAGGCCTTCGAGGGCGAGTGCCGCGCGCTGGAGGTCTCGCCCGACCAGATCCGCGCCGCGCATTACGCGCTCTGCGCCGCGCTGGACGATGTGGCGCTGGCGACACCCTGGGGGCAGTCGAGCGGCTGGGCGACGCGATCCCTCGTCTCCTCCTTCCACCAGGAGGTCCGCAGCGGCGAGCGCTTCTTCGACCTGCTCTCCGGCATGCAGAAGGACCCCGGCCGATACCTGAACGCGCTGGAGATCTGCTACCTCTGCCTGGCCCTCGGCTTCCAGGGCCGCTACCGCCTGGCGCCGCGCGGCCATGCGGAGCTGGATCGGATCCGGGAGGGTCTCTACCAGCTGCTGGTGCAGCTGCGCGGCAATTGGGAACGCGAATTGTCGCCACGCTGGCGGGGCGTGGATGCGCCACATCGCGGGCCCGGCCGCAGCGTGCCGGCCTGGGTGGCCGGCGCCGTGGCCATCGCGCTGCTCGCCTTCGGCTATGTCTTCGTCAGCGACAGCGTGAATGCGAAGGGCGACGATCTGCAGGCGCGCCTCGCGCAGCTGCCGCCGGGCGCGCCGCCCGCCATCGACCGCACTGCGCCGCCGGTGCCGCCCGCGCCACCACCGCCACCGCCGCCGACGGCGGAGCCCGACCTGATCGACAAGGTCCGCACCTTCCTCGCGCCGGAGATCCGGCAGGGCCTCGTGACCGTCGAAGGCGATGCGGGTCGCCTGCTCGTGCGCATCGCGGGGCGGGGCATGTTTCCGTCGGGTAGCGCGACGGTGGAGGCCAGCTTCATCCCGCTGCTCAACCGAATCGGCCAGGCGCTGCGGACGGAACCGGGGCGCGTGACGGTGCTCGGCCATTCCGACAACCAGCCGATCCGCACGGTGCGTTTCCCCTCCAACTTCGCGCTTTCCGCCGCGCGGGCTGAAGCCGCCAAGGACATCATCGCCGGCGCCACCGGCGCGCCCGCGCGCTTCACCGCGGTGGGGCGTGCGGATACCGAGCCGCTCACCACCAACGCCACGCCGGAGGGGCGGGAGACCAACCGCCGCATCGAAGTGGTCCTGATGCGGGAGGGCCGCTGACATGAAGGCCTTTCTCACCATTCCCGCCATCGGCGGGCTCATCGGCGCGCTGCTGCTCGTGCCGGTCATCTGGCTCTTCGCGCCGGTCTTCCTGGGCATCGAGGCGCTGTGGCTGCTGGCGCTGCTGGCCGCGGTGCCGGTGCTGCTGTGGCTGGTCGTGATGATCATCGTCGTGCGCCGCCGCGCCGGCCGCGACGCCGCGCTGGTGGCAGGCGCGACCGAGGCACGGGACGCCGAGAACAAGGCGGCCGCCGCGGCCTCGGCGGAGGAAAGCGCGGTCGCGGCGCGGCTGGCGGAGGCGCTGGGCGCGCTGAAGCAGGCGGGCGGCGGGAAAGGCGGCTACCTCTATGAGCGGCCGTGGTACGTCATCATCGGCCCGCCGGGCAGCGGCAAGACGACGGCGATCCAGAACAGCGGGCTCGACTTCCCGCTGGCGGCGGGGCGCGTCGCCGGCGTCGGTGGCACGCGCAACTGCGACTGGTGGATCGCCGAGCAGGCGGTGCTGATCGACACCGCCGGCCGCTACACCACGCAGGACAGCGACGCGAATGCGGACAAGGCGGGCTGGGAACGCTTCCTCGACCTGTTGCGCAGCCAGCGGCCGAAGCAGCCGCTGAACGGCATCGTCGTCGCCTTCGGCGCGGACATGATCAGCCGGCTCGATGCCGCGCAGCGGGACCAGCATGCGCAGGCCGTGCGGCGCCGCATCCGCGACCTGGAGCAGAAGCTCGGACAGCGGCTTCCGGTCTATCTCCTGGTCAGCAAGGCGGACCTCATCGTCGGCTTCTCCGAATTCTTCGACGACCTCGACAAGGAAACGCGCGCCCAGGTCTGGGGAGTCACCTTCCCGCCCCAGGCCGGGCCGGAGGGGCACTCAGGAAAATTCGGCGAGGAGTTCGCGGCGCTGGTGAAGCGGTTGCAGGACCGGCTGCTTGAACGCCTGCAGGCGGAACGCGGGCCGGAACAGCGCGCGCGCATCGGCGGCTTCCCGGCGCAATTCGCCTCGCTGGAGGCGCCACTCGGGGCCTTCGTCAACGCGGCCTTCGGCGGATCGAAGCTCGACCCCGCGCCCTTCCTGCGCGGCATCTACTTCACCTCGGGCACGCAGGAAGGCACGCCGATCGACCGGCTGACGGGGGCGCTGTCGCGCACCTTCGGCCTTGATCCGCGCCGCCCTGCGGCCATCATGGGGCAGAAGGGGCGCAGCTATTTCCTCGGGCGCCTGCTGCGCGACGTCGTGTTCAACGAGGCGCGGCTGGCGGCGCTGGATGGCGGCCAGGCGAAGCGCGGGCGGCTGGTGCAGATGGGCGCCTGGGCCGCGGCGCTTTTGCTGGTGCTGGGCGGCGGCGCCTGGGGCTTCATGGCGATGAATGCGGAGAGCGCCCGCGCCGCCCACCTGGCCGAGGCGCTGGCCAAGGCGGAGCAGGCCGCGCAGGGCCTGCCGCTCGATCGCGTCATGGCGGCGGATGAGTTGCCGCGCGTGGTCCCCTACCTCGACGCCGTGCGCGCCCTGCCGCCTTCCGCGCGGGCGGATGGCGCGCTGCCTGGCCTCAGCCAGGAAGCCAAGCTGATCGAGGGCGGTGAGCTTGCCTATAAGCGCGCGCTCGACCGCGTGCTGCTGCCCCGCCTGCTGGCGCGGCTGGAGGCGCAGATCCGCGCCGGCATGCAGCGGCCGGACTTCCTCTACGAGGCGACGCGCATCTACCTGATGCTCGGCCGCCAGGGCCCGCTCGATCGGGCGCTGGTGAAGGAATGGATGGCGATCGACTGGCAGCAGAGCTTCCCGGGCGCGGTCGCCGCGCCGATGCGGGATGCGCTGGCGCTGCACCTCGATGCCATGCTGGGCGGCGACTTCATCGCCTATCCGCTGGATGGCGCGCTGGTGGACCAGGCGAGGCGCATCTTCTCCCGCCTGCCGATGGCGGAGCGGCTGTATTCGCGGCTGCGCACCAGCGCCGCCAATGCGGCGCCCTGGAAGCCGGCGGACAGCCTCGGCCCCGCCGGGCAGCGCTGGTTCGCGCTGGCCTCCAATCGCCCGCTGGCGGAGGCGCAGGTGCCGGGCCTCTACACGGTGGAGGGGTTGCATCGCGGCCTGCTGCCGCGCCTGCCCGCCGCCATCGTGGAGGCGGCGAGCGAGAGCTGGGTGCTCGGCCCCGAAGCCGCTTCCGGCATGTCGGGCGACCCCCGCCAGCTGGAGCAGGCGGTGCTGCGCCTCTATGCGGAGGACTACGCCCGCGCCTGGCAGGCCGTGCTGGCCGACCTCGTGCTGCCGCCTTTCCGCAACCTGAACCAGGCGTCGGAAGCGCTGAACCTGCTCGGCGCGCCGAACTCGCCCATCCGCGACGTGCTGCGCAGCGCGGCGCGGCAATTGTCGCCGGGCACGCCGCCCGACCCGCCCAGTGGCGCGGCGGGTGCGGCGGTGGCGCAGGTGGCGGGCCAGGCGGCGCAGGCCGCCGCAGGCTCCGGCCGCATCGCGGCGGCGCTGGGGGCGGCGGCGCAGCCTTCCTCCGCGGCGCCGGTTGCGACCGTGGTGGAGGAGCGGTTCCGGCCGCTGCGGGAGGCTTCGGGCCAGCCGCTGGATGCCACGCTGCAGATCGTCAACGACCTCTTCGTCCAGGTGCAGCGCCTGGCGAGCGCGCCGCCCGGCACGGTGCTGCCGCCGGCGGCGGGGCTCGACCCCGGCCAGCGCCTGGCGGCGGAGGCGGCGCGGGCGCCGGAGCCGCTGGGGCGGTGGCTGCAGGCCATGTCCGTCTCCACGGCCAATGCGCGGTCGGGCGGCGCCCGGGCGGCGATCGCGGCGGCGGGGGGGCAGGCGCTCGGCCCCTTCTGCCGGGGGCTGGAGACGCGCTTCCCCTTCCGCCGGACGATCGACGCGCCGGAGATGCCGCTCGATGACTTCGTCCGCCTCTTCGGTCCCGGCGGCGTCTTCGACCAGTTCTTCGCCCAGCACCTGCGGAACTTCGTGGACACGACGCAGCGGCCCTGGCGGCTGGTGGCGGCGGATGGTCTGGCGCCGCCGATCTCTCCGGCGGACCTGATGCAGTTCCAGCGCGCCGCCGCCATCCGGGACGGGTTCTTCCCCTCTGGCCTGGTAGGCGCCGCCATGGGGCTGCGGTTCGAGCTGCTGCCCCAGGGCATGGACCCTGGCGCGAACGGCGCGACGCTGGAGGTGGAGGGCCAGCGGATCGCCATCGCCCGTGGGGCCGTCGGCGCCCGGCCGATCCCGATGATCTGGCCGAGCCGCGGCGGCGTGACGCTGACCTTCGATCCGCCGGCCAGCAGCGGCACGCCGCTCAACACCGATGGTGCCTGGGCGGCGATGCGCTTCGTGGCGCGGGGGCAGCTGACGCAGATCGGCCCGGCGGGCGACCGCTTCCGGCTGCGGATGGTGCAGGGGGAGCGCAGCGCGGAGTTCGAGCTGCGCGCCTCCTCCGTCATGAATCCCTTCGCCCTGCGGGAACTGGCGGAGTTCCGCTGCCCCGCCCTGCCGGCGCAGTGACCATGGCGACGGGGCTCTACGGCAAGCTGCCGGCGCATGGGGACTTCGTGCGCCGGGGGCTGCCCGACAGCTTCGTGGGCCCCTGGGACGCGTGGCTGCAGGCCGGCATCGCAGAGGCGCGGGATGCGCTGGGCGAGGACTTCGCCGGGGCCTGGGCCGCCGCCCCCGCCTGGTGCTTCCGCCTGCCCGCCGGCGCCTGCGGGCCGGATGCCGTGGCGGGGCTGCTGGTGCCGAGCGAGGACATGGTGGGGCGGCTCTTCCCGGTGACCCTGGCCCGCCTGCTGGCGCCCGGGGAGGCGCCGGGCGCCGCCTGGTATCCGGCCCTGGACGCCGCCGCGCGGCGACCGGGCCAGGATGCCGACACGCTGCTGGCCGCGATCACCGCAGCCGATGCCAGCGAGGATGACGCGCCGGCGGAGGGCTGGTGGCGGCTGGACGGCGCGCGCTGGGACTGGCCCGCGCTGCCGCCGCCCGAACTCTTCCGCGTGCTCGCGGAGGGCGGCGGATGAGCCTGGTCCTGGCCGGCGAGGCCGTCACCCATCCCGGTACCGTGCGGCCGCGCAACGAGGATTCCTTCGTCGATCGCGGCGATATCGGCCTCTGGGCGGTGGCGGATGGCGCGGGCGGGCATGGGGCGGGCGACGTCGCCTCCGCCGCGGTGGCGGAGGCGCTGCGGGACCTGCCGCCGGGGCTATCGGCGGCGGAGCTGCTGGCGCAGGTGCGGCTGCGCGTGGGCGCCGTGCATGCGGACCTCCAGGCGCGCGCCGCGGCGGCGGGGCCGGGGCGGGTGATCGCGACGACCCTGGTGCTGCTGCTGGCCCGGGGCGGGCATTTCGCCTGCCTCTGGGCGGGCGACAGCCGAGCCTATCTGCTGCGGGACGGGCAGTTCCAGCGCCTGACGCGGGACCATTCGCTGGTGCAGGACCTGGTCGATGGCGGGGTGATCGACGAGGCGGAGGCGGAGGGCCATCCGCAGGCCAATGTCATCACCCGTGCGGTGGGCGGCCACGGGTCGCTGGAGCTCGACAAGGTCAGCGCCCGCTTCGCCGCCGGCGACCGGTTCTTCCTGTGCAGCGACGGCGTCTTCAAGGCGGTGCCGGAAGCCGAGATCGGCGCCATGCTGGCGGCGGGGCAGGGGGCCTCGGCGGTGATCGAGGCCGCCCTGGCGAATGGCGCGCGGGACAATGTCACGGCGGTGGTGGTGCGGGCCGATGTGGCTTTTTAGCCACTAACCCTTTTTAGCCGATTATGCCGATTAGGTGCGTTTAGCACCGATTTCGCGGACTCCGGGGTGCCGCCGGGCGGACTTCCCGATGAACGGCAGGCCCTGGACGTGGATCGGCCCGTGGCGTTCAGAACATAGACGGAACGCCCGCGCCGATGCCATGAAAATCGGCGGCCCGATCCCCTGGCACTACCGCCGGGGAGCGGTACCAATCCGGGGTCCCCGCAAAGCCGCGAAGCGGTTTTGTGGGGAGATCACGTCGGCGGCAGCCGCAGCGCGCCGTCCAGCCGGATCGTCTCCCCGTTCAGCAGCGGATTGGCGGCGATGGCCATGACCATGTCGGCATATTCGCCGGGCCGGCCGAGGCGGGAGGGGAAGAGGGGCATCTTGCCGAGGCTTTCCCGCGCCTCCTCCGTCAGCGTGTCCATCAGCGGCGTATGGAACAGGCCCGGCGCGATGGTGACGACGCGGACGCCGAACTTCGCGAGTTCCCGCGCCGCCGGCAGCGTCAGGCCGACGATGCCGCCCTTGGAGGCGCTGTAGGCGCATTGCCCGATCTGGCCCTCATAGGCGGCGATGGAGGCCGTCGCGACGACCAGCCCGCGCTCGCCATTCGGCAGCGGCGCGTTGGACGTCATGCGCGCGGCGGCGAGGCGCAGCAGATTGAAGGTGCCGATCAGGTTCACGCGGACCACACGCTCGAACAGCGCCAGGTCATGCGGGCCGTTGCGGCCGGCGACGCGGGAGGCCGGGGCGATGCCGGCGCAGGCGACGGCGAGGCGCAGCGGTGCCAGCGCCGCCGCTTCCTCCACCGCTTTCGCGACCGGCGCTTCCTCCGCCACGTCGCCCGCGACGGCGACGCCGCCAATGCGCGCGGCCACGGCCTCCGCGGCCGCCTGGTTGATGTCCATCACCACAACCCTGGCGCCGGCGGCGGCCAGTGCCTCCGCCGTCGCGGCGCCGAGGCCCGATGCGCCGCCGGTGACGACGGCCGATGCGCCCTGCATGTCCCCAGGGATATCCATGGCTATTGTTCCCCCGCCTTGGCCGCCCGCTTCTCGAGGAAGGCGGCGAGGCCAGCCTGCGCCTCCGGCCCGGTCTGCGCCATGGCGGCCATCATGCTTTCCACGAAGAGGCCGTCCTCCTCGCTCATGTCCTGGATCCGCGGCAGGGCCTGCAACACGCCCATCACCGTCAGCGGTGCCATCTTCGCGACCTTCTCGGCCAGCTCCGTGGCCTTGGCGGGGGCGGCGCCGGCCTCGGTGACATAGGTGACGAGGCCCGCGCGTTCGGCCGCGGCGGCATCCAGCGCCCGGCCGGTCAGCATCATGTCGGCCATCCGGCCGGCGCCGATCAGGCGCGCCACATGCACGCTGGCGCCGCCGCCGACGAAGATGCCGCGCGTGCCCTCCGGCAGGGCGAAGAAGGCGGTGCTGTCGGCGACGCGGATGTGGCAGGCGGCGGCTAGTTCCAGCCCGCCGCCGACGCAGGCGCCATGGATGGCGGCGATGGCCGGGATGCGGCCCGTTCGGATGCGCCGGAACACGGCGTGCCAGCCGCGGGAATGGTGGAAGACCTCCTCCGCCGTGCGGGCCTTGTGCTCGCCGAGGTCGAGGCCGGCGGAGAAGCAGGGGCCGTTGCCCTGGATGATGATGGCGCGGGCTGATCGCTGCGCCTGCACCACGGCGCCGTCCAGCGCTTCCAGCAGCGCATCGCTGATGGCGTTCCGCTTGGTGGGCCGGTCGAGGGCGATGCGGGCGACGGTGCCGCTGATGACGAGGCTGACGAGGTCCCCGGCCATGGGCGTTTCCCCTTAGTTATGCGCCATAACGATAGAGGCGTGGGGCGGAGGGGGCAAGGGCGGGCTCAGCCGCGGGCGAGCAGCCGCAGCGCGTTGATCAGCGTCGCGTGTTCCTCGGGCGTCATGCCCTCGGCCAGCTGCCGCTCGACCTCGGCCTCCCCGGCCTTGCCGCGCTTCAGCAGGGCGCGGCCGGCGGGGGTGAGCTGGAGGAGGTTGGCGCGGCGGTTGCCCTCCTCCTCCGCCCGCTTCAGCAGCCCCTCCTCCTCCAGCGAGGCCAGAAGGACCGTCAGGTTGGAGGGCTTGATGCGCAGCGCCTCCGCCAGCACGCCCTGGCGGATCGCCGGGTTCGCCTCCAGCATCAGCAGCACGGCCAGCCGCCCGGGGGTCAGGCCGAGTGGCGACATGGTGCGGTGGAAGGTCTCGAAGGCAGTCTGCTGCGCCAGCCGCAGCCGGAAGCCGAGCTTGGTGTCGAGGGGCGAGAGGTCGGGCGCCTCGGCGGGCGCGGCCGCGCTGGCCTGGCGGCGGGGCTTGGGCATGGCTTCGGCTTATAAGCCCTGGACCGGATCGCGGAAGGGGGCCTTGGAAGCGAACCGGGACCATACTATTATGGCACATAACAATTCAGGACGCCGTGATCGGCGCCGGAGGAGAGGATGTCCATCCGAGAAGCCCTGCGCGAGGCGCCCACGCGCCGCCGTCTTGGTGCCGCCCCCGTGCGCTTCGAGAAGCGGGCGGATGGGGCGCTGCTGGTCACGCCCGAGCCGCAACTCGGCGCCTATCCGCGGCGGCTGACGGAGCGGCTGGAGCATCACGCGGCGCTGGCGCCTGACCGGACGCTGATCGCCAAGCGGGACAAGGCCGCCGGCGGCGAATGGCGGCGCATCAGCTATGGCGAGATGCTGGGCAAGGTCCGCGCCGTGGGGCAGGCGCTGCTGGACCGCGGCTTGTCGGCCGAACGGCCGCTGGTTTTCCTGTCCGGCAATTGCCTCGACCAGGCGGTGCTGACGCTGGCGGCGCTGCATGTCGGCGTGCCGGTGGCGCCCGTCTCCCCCTCCTACGCGCTGCTGGCCAAGGATTTCCAGAAGCTTCGGCACTGCCTGGCGCTGCTGACGCCGGGCATGGTGTTCGTCAACGACGGCGCGCGCTTCGCGGATGCCATCGCGGCGGTGGTGCCGGAGGATGTGGAACTGCTCGTCAGCGCGAACCCGCCCGCCGGGCGTGCGGCGACGATGATGGCGCACCTGCTCGCCACGACGCCGGGCCGCGCGGTGGACGAAGCCGCGGCCGCCGTCGATCCCGATGCACCCGCGAAAATCCTGTTCACCTCGGGCTCCACGGGGCAGCCCAAGGGCGTGATCGACACGCAGCGCATGCTCTGCTCCAACCAGCAGATGCTGCTGGAGGCCTTCCCCTTCATGGGGGAGGAGCCGCCCGTGCTGCTGGACTGGCTGCCCTGGCACCACACCTTCGGCGGCAACCACAATATCGGCATCTGCGTCTATAATGGCGGCACGATGTACATGGATGACGGCCGCCCGGTGCCCGGCGGCTACGGCGAATCGCTGCGGAACCTGCGGGAGATCGCCACCAGCATCCACTTCAACGTCCCCCGAGGGTTCGAGGAGCTGGTGCACCATTTGCGGGAGGATGCGGCGCTCCGCCGCATCTTCTTCAGTCGCCTGCACATGATGTTCTATTCGGCCGCCGGCCTGCCGCAGCACATCTGGAACGAGCTGGACCGGATGGCGCTGGCGGAGCGCGGGCACACCATCCCGATGATCACCGGGCTGGGGGCGACGGAGACCGCGCCCTTCGCCGTCTGCGTGCGGGAGGAGTTTTCCGAATCGGGCGCGGTCGGCCTGCCGGTGCCGGGGCTGGCCATGAAGCTCGCGCCCGTCGCGGGCAAGATGGAGGCGCGGGTGAAGGGGCCCTCCATCACGCCGGGCTATTGGCGGGATCCGGAGGCGACGGCCAAGGCCTTCGACGAGGAAGGCTATTACTGCTTCGGCGATGCGCTGGTGCCGCTCGACGCGCAGGACCTGCACAAGGGATTCCGCTTCGACGGCCGCATCACCGAGGACTTCAAGATGGCGACCGGCACCTGGGTCAGCGTCGGGCCCCTGCGGGCGAAGCTCGTCGCGGCGCTGGCGCCTTACGTGAAGGACGCGGTGATCGCTGGCGTCGATCGCGACTACCTGGCCGCGATCCTGCTGCCGGAGCCCGAGGCCGTGGCGACGCTCGTGCCGAAGGGGGAGGATGCCGCTTCGCATCCGGCGCTGCGCGCGGCGCTGGCCGCGAAGCTCGCGGCGCTCGGCGCCACCGCCACCGGATCGTCGCAGCGCATCGCCCGTGCCGTGCTGCTGACGGCGCCGCTTTCCCTCGATGCCGGCGAGATCACGGATAAGGGCTCCATCAACCAGCGCGCCGTGCTGTCAGCACGGGCCGCACTGGTGGAGGACCTCTATGCCGATCCCCCGCCGCCCCTCGTCATCGTCACCCCGGAGCTGTCATGACCGCGCTGATCCATGAATGGCGGGACGCCTGGCTGCTGGCCGGCGCCCGCACACCCTTCGCGGACCTCGGCGGGCCGCTCGGCCTGGTTTCGCCCATCGACCTCGGCATCAAGGCGGCGCGCGCCGCCATCGGCAAGGCGGGGATCGACGCGGCGGAGATCGGGCATGTGGTGGCGGGCTCCGTCGCGCAGGCCAGCTTCGACGCCTACATGCTGCCGCGCCATGTCGGGCTCTACGCCGGGGTGCGGGAGGAGGTGCCGGCGCTGCTGGTGCAGCGGGTCTGCGGCACGGGGATCGAGGCGCTGGCGCAGGGCGCCAATGCCGTCGAGCGACAGGGCGCGGGGGTTTCGCTCTGCGTGGGGGCGGAGAGCATGAGCCGCAATCCCATCGCCTCCTACACCCACCGCAACGGCTTCACCTTGGGCGCGCCGGTCGAGTTCAAGGATTTCCTGTGGGAGGCGCTGCTCGACCCGGCTTGCGGGCTCAGCATGGGTGGCACGGCGGAGGAGTTGGCGAAGCGGCACGGGATTTCCCGCGCCGAGGTGGACGCCTTCGCGGCGCGCAGCTTCGACCGCGCGCTGGCGGCGCGGGAGGCGGGCTTCTTCGACGATGAAGTGGTGCCGGTGACGAGCGAGGTGTTTTCGCGCGAGGGTCTGGCGGATCGCGGCATCGCGCTGTCGCGGCGCACGCCTTCCGTGGAAGCCGATACGCATCCCCGGCCGTCTCCGGTGGAGACGCTGGCGAAAATCAGGCCGGCCTTCGGGGGGGTGCAGACGGGGGGCAATTCCTCGGCCGTGGTGGATGGCGCGGCGGCGGCGCTGGTGTGCAGCGGCGATTTCGCGAAAGGCAGGGCGCCGCTGGCGCGGCTGGTGGCGTCGGCCGCCGTGGGCTGCCCGCCGGCCATCATGGGCATCGGGCCCGTGCCGGCCATCCAGGCGCTGCTGGCGCGGACGGGGCTGACGCTCGACCAGATCGACCTGATCGAGATCAACGAGGCCTTCGGGGCTCAGGTGATGGCGTGCTCCCGCGCGCTGGGGCTCGATGAGGCGAAGCTGAATGCGCATGGCGGCGCGATCGCGATCGGGCATCCGCTGGCGGCGACGGGCATCCGCCTGGCCGTGACCTGCGCGCGGGGGCTGAAGCGGCGCGGCGGGCGCTATGGCATCGCCTCCGCCTGCATCGGCGGCGGGCAGGGCATCGCGCTGCTGATCGAGGTGGTGTCGTGACCAGCCTGGTGAATCGCCGCCCGGTGACGATCGAATGGGGGGATTGCGACCCCGCGGGGATCGTCTTCTACCCCCGCTACTTCGCGATCTTCGATGCCTGCACGGCGGCGCTGTTCCAGGCGGCGCTGGGGATGCCGAAGATCCAATGGACGGAGAAGTTCGGCATCGTCGGCATCCCGATGGTCGATACGCGGGGGAAGTTCTCCGTGCCTTCCGCCTATGGGGATGAGGTGGTGGTGGAGAGCCGCGTCACCGCCTTCCGCCGGTCCTCCTTCGATGTCGAGCACCGGCTGCTGAAGGCGGATGGCGCGTTGGGGGTGGAGGGGTTCGAGACGCGCGTCTGGGTGGCGCGGGACCCGAACAACCCGAAGGGCATCAAGGCGGCGGCGATCCCGGCGGAGGTCGTGGCGGCCTTCGGGGGGTAGGCTTGCGACAGCCCGGCGACCCCCACCCTAACCAGCCTTCGGCGTTGCGGCAGTGCCGCAACCCCCCGTAAGCACGGGGGAGGGAACGGTGTTGCCATCAAGTCTCCGGCTGGAAGCCGCTCGCCCGCACCACGGGGCCCCAGAGGTCGCGGTCGTGGCGGATGCGGGCGGCGAATTCCTCCGGGCCCTGGACGGTCGGCTGGAACTCGAGGCGATCGAGGACCTGGCGCACCTCCTCGGTCCGCACGGCGGCCGCCACCGCCTGGTGCAGCGCGGCGACGATGGGCGCCGGCGTACGGGCGGGGGCGAAGAGGCCCATCCATTCGCTGATGGTCAGCGCGGGGTAGCCGGCCTCCGCCAGCGTCGGCACGTCCGGCAGGCGGGGCAGGCGCGCCTGGGAGGAGATGGCCAGGATGCGCACGCCCTGGCCGTGATGCGGCAGCAGGTCCGACACCACCGCCACCACCAGCGGGATGCGCGCCGCCAGCGCGTCCTGCACCGCCGGCGCGGCGCCGCGATAGGGCACGTGGTTGAGGCGGGCGCCGACCGCGCGGCCGATCATGTCACCGACGAAATGCGGGCCGGAGCCGGCGCCGGGGGAGCCGTAGGGCACCTCCGCCGGCTGGGCGCGGAGCCAGGTGGTGAGGTCCGAGAGCGTCCGCGCGGGATGGCTGGCCGGCACCGCGACGGCGAAGGCGAAGTCGCAGAGCGTGCAGACCGGCACGAAATCCGCGAGTGCATCGTAGCGCACCTCCCGCGGGAAGATGTGGGGCTGCAGGGTCATGACGCTGGCGGGCGTGACCAGCAGCGTCGTGCCATCGGGCTCCGCCGCCTTGGTGGCGTCGACGGCCAGGCGGCCGGAGGCGCCGGGGCGGTTGTCCACCAGCGCGGAGGGGGCATAGGCGCCGCGGAGCCGCTCCGCATAGATGCGCGCGACCAGGTCCGTGGGACCGCCGGCGGCGAATCCGACCAGCACGCGGGCGGGGCGCGGCACGGCCTGGGCGCGGGCGCCGGATGCCAGGGCCGGCGCGGCCAGGGCGGCCAGCGCGAGGCGGCGGGTGATGCGTGTGTCCATGGTCCCGTATCCTCCCTGCGGTGCCGATGCACCTTGCTTTGCTGGTAAACTTATGGCGCATAATGGTTGCATTCAAGCGGGACGTGTCGTGACGCGCATCCCGCCAAGCACCAGGGAAGGAACCTCCATGACCCTCATGCTCAAGCGGCGTGCGTTGCTCGGTGCGCTGGCGGTGCCGGCGCTGGGCGGCCTGGCCCGCGCGGAGACCATCAACCGCCCGGCCCGGGTGATCGTGGGCTTCCCGCCGGGCGGGTCCTCCGACGTCGTGGCGCGGCTCTATGCGGAGAAGCTGCGCGGGATCTACGCGCCCAACGTCATCGTCGATGGCCGCGTCGGCGCGGCCGGGCGCATCGCGGTGGAGGCGGTGAAGGCGGGCGAGGCGGATGGCACCATCTTCCTGCAGACCCCGGCCTCCATGCTGACCCTCCAGCCGCATGTCTTCCCGCGGGAGGTGCGGTATGACGCGCTGACGGACCTGATCCCCGTCTCCACCGTCTGCTCCTTCCCCTTCGCGCTGGCGGTGCCGGCGAACCATCCGGCGAAGACGCTGCCGGAGCTGATCGCCTGGATGCGGGCACAGCGGGGGGAGGTGCCCTTCGCGTCGCCGGCGGCGGGATCGGCACCGCATTTCCTCGGCGTGATGTTCGGCAAGAAGATCGGCGTGCCGGTGACCCATGTGCCCTATCGCGGCGCGGTGCCGGCGGTGCAGGATCTGATCGGCGGGCGGCTGCCGATCTTCGTGGGCGTGCTGGGCGATGTCTCGCCGCAGCATGGCACGGGCGCGCGGATGCTGGCGGTGTCCTCGCCCCAGCGGAACCCGCGCTACCCGGATGTGCCGACCTTCGCGGAGCTCGGCCATCCCGATCTCGGCAAGGATGAGTGGTTCGGCGTGCTGCTGCCGGCCAATACGCCGGCGCCGATCGTCAACGGGCTGCACGCTGCCATCACGCAGATCGCGCGGCAGCCGGACATGGTGGCGGCGCTGGATCGGCTGGAATACCTGCCGACCGTCTCCGCCAGCCCGGCCGATTTCCGGGCGCGCATCGCGCGGGAACGGGCGGAATGGGGTCCCATCGTGCGCGAGAGCGGCTTCCAGCCGGAGAATTAAATGCGTGCCCTCAGGCGCCGGGCGCCGGCGTCGCCGGCTTGGCTCGCCTCATAGGCGGCGGGCCGCATTCGCGGCCTCGGCCGACGGTGTCGGCCGCAGGTTGCCCAGCTCGTTCGACGGTTCGGCTCTTCCTTGCCTTGCCCCCGCCGCAGTCGCGCCCGCGCGGCGCCATGCGGCGGGGGCAAGGTTGATCGGAAGCGGGGTTGCATCCGTCCGCGCCCTCTGGGAAGGGTTGGCGGGCGGAGATTTCACGCCCGCGTGAGGCCCCATGCCCGACGGCCAGAGTTTCTATGCCCCGGTTCGCACCCGCGCCCCCCTGCTGGGCGATGCGGGGGCGATCCTGCTCATCCTGGTCGCGACGGTGCTGCTGCGCCTGACCAGCTTCGTCCCGGCCGTGGTGGACACGGATGAGGGGCTGTACCTGGTCCAGGCCCGGGAATGGCTGAATGGCGGCTGGCCGCTGGTCGCGGCCTGGGACATGCACCCGATCGGTGCGCCGGCGATGTTCGCGCTGGCCTTCCTCGCTTTCGGCGTTTCCGTGGAAGCGGTGCGGCTGCTCGGCATGATCTGCGTCGCCGCCACGGCCTGCGCGCTGTATGGCGCGGCGCGGGCGGCGGGGGCGCCGCCGCGGATCGGCATCGGCGCGGGGGTGATCTACGCGGCGCTGTCGGTGCTGCTGGGCGGGCTCTGCACCAATACGGAGATCCTGATCGCGCCCTTCGTCGCCGCCAGCATGGCGCTGGCGATCCGGGGCGCGGCGCAGGCGGTGGGACCGACGCCCCGCGCGCCGGGCTGGCTGCCGCTGGTGGCCATGGGGTTGCTGATCGGATGCGCGCTGGTGGTGAAGCAGGTGGTGGTGCCGGAAGGGTCGCTCGCCTTCCTGGTGCTGGTGCTGCCGGCGCTGCTGCGGGGCGTGCTGCCCTGGCGGCGGGCGGCGCTGATGGCGCTGGCCTATGCGGGACTCTGCGCCTTTCCCTTCGTGCTGGCGGGCTTCGTCTATTGGACGCAGGGCTGGCTCGACCAGTACCTGGACGGGTCGCTGATGGCGCCCTTCCGCTATTCGCTGGAACGGATCGAGGGGCCGGAGGCCGCGCGTCGGATCGGCGCGGCGGCGCTGCAACTGGGCCTCGCCTTCGGGGCGGCGCTGGTGGCGGTGGCGGCCTGGCGGCCGCGCTGGGCGCCGGGGCCGGTGGTGCTGCTGACGGGGGCGGCGATCATCTGGTTCGCCGTCACCTCCGCCGCCATCGCGGGGCCTGGCTTCTTCTTCGCCCACTACTTCCTCCTGTGGCTCCCGCCGCTGGCGCTGCTGGCCTCGATCGGCGCCTGGTGGATCGCGGGCAGCCTGGCTCGGCCGGAACGCGGGCGGATGGCCTTCATGGCCGTCATCGGCGTGATCGCCGCCCAGGCCTGGCTGGTGGAGGCGACGGGGCGGCTGGAGCGCGGCCCGGGGCTGATGCATCGCGACCCCGTGCGGGAGGTCTCGGCCAAGGTGGCGGAAGCGGCGGGGCCGGGTGGCGATGCCTTCATCGCGAACTACCACCCGAGCGTCTACGTCATCTCCGGCGCCCGGCTGTCCACCCGCTTTCCCTTCCCGGCCCACCTGACCGGCGTGTTCGAGGATCTGTCGGATACGAGCACGGAGGCGGAACTGGTGCGCGTCCTGGCCTCCCGCCCCCGCGTCATCGTGGTGGATCGCGGCTGGATGCACACCATGCGCCCCGCCGCCGCCGCGCAGGTGATGGCGGCGGTGGAGCAGGGCTACGAGCTGTTCGCGACCGTCGCGGAGTATCGCGGGCCGGTCGAGATCTACCGGGCGCGGTAGCGGCCGGCGCCGCCGGTCAGTCCGGCGTGACGCCGCCTGTCCGCACGATCGCCTCCCAGCGCGGGATCTCCGCGGCCAGGGTCGCCCGGAGTTCGGCCGGGGTGCCGCCCACGGGATCGAAGCCGAGTTCGGCGAGGCGGGACCGGAAGGCGGCGCCGGCGATGACGCCGCGCGTGGCTTCCGCCAGGCGGTCCACCACCGGGGCGGGCAGGCTGGCGGGGCCGATCAGCGCGTTGATCAGCGCGGCATCCACCGCCGGCAGCCCGGCCTCCGCCATCGCGGGCACGGCGGGCAGCAGGGCGGATCGCGCGGCGCCGGTGACGGCCAGCGCGCGCAGCCGCCCGGCGCGCACATGCTCCGCGATGGCGGGCACCGTGCCGAAGGCCATCTGCACGCGGCCGGCGAGAAGGTCCGTGATCATCGGCCCGCCGCCGCGATAGGGGACATGGAGGTAGGTGAAGCCCGCGGCCTGGCGGAACTGCTCGCCCGCCATGTGCACGGCGGTGCCGTTGCCGGCGGAGCCGAAGGGCAGCTGGTCCGGCTTCGCCTTGGCTTCCGCCACCAGCGCCGCGACGTCGGCCCAGGGCGCGGCGGCGGGCACGACGAGGGCAAGGGGTGCCCGCACCAGCAGGGACACCGGCGTGAAGTCCCGGAGCGTGTCATAGGGCAGGCGGGCCCCGAACAGCGCGGGGTTCACGACGAAGGCGGTATCCACCACGCCGAGCGTATGCCCATCCGCCGCCGCCGTGGCGACTGCCTGGGTGCCCGTGATGCTGGCCGCGCCGCCGCGGTTCTCCACCGCGACGGGCTGCCCGAGCGCCGCGGACAGATCCTGTGCCAGCAGCCGCGCCGTGATGTCGCTGGCGCCGCCGGGGGGGTAGGGGACCACGAGGCGGATTGGCCGGGACGGCCAGCCCTGGCCGAGCGCGATCGCAGGGATGGAAGCCGCGGCGGCGGCCAGCAGGGCGCGGCGCTTCATGGCGTGATCTCCCAATGGTCGGTGACGAAGGGCGCCAGGCGTTCCGGCGCAAGCTCGAAGCCGAGGCCCGGCGCATCCGGCACGGCGATGCAGCCATCCGCGCCGGGCTCGACCGGGCCCAGCAGCGTCAGCAGCGGGTTCGGCGTGACATCGACCTCGATGAAGGGATAGGGGGCGGGCCCGCCGCCGCGCCGCGCGCCGATCAGCGCGCCCATCTGCAGCGCGGCATGGGCGTTCACCAGGCTGCCGAAGACATGCGGCATGGCCGGCACGTCGAAGGCATCGGCCAGCGCCAGGATGCGCCGGAAACCGGTGAAGCCGCCGCAGACCGCCATGTCCGGCTGCAGGACGGAGAAGGTCCGCGCCACCAGGAAGTCCCGGAACCCGGCCAGGCTGGCCAGCGCCTCCCCGCCCGCGATGGCGCATCGGGCGGCGGCGGCCACGGCCTGGTAGCCGCCGAGATCCTCGGGCTGGAGGGGTTCCTCCACCCAGAGGAGGTCCGCCTCCTCCATGTGGCGGAGGCTCGCGAGCGCCGCGCCGACCGTGTAGCCCTGGTTGATGTCGACCATCAGCGCGGTGTCGGGGCCGACCTGCCGGCGCATGGCGCGCATGACGTCGCCATCGGCGCGGGGGGCGACGCCGACCCGCGGCTTGATGGCGCGGAAGCCGCGGGAGAGCAGCGCATCCACCTGGGCGGGATAGGCGCCGTAGGGGTCCGGGCCCTCCGCGATGAAGGGGCCGCTGGCATAGGCCAGCATGCGGTCGCGCAGCGCGCCGCCCAGCATCCGCGCCACGCTGATGCCGCGGGCGCGGGCGGCGAGGTCATGCAGCGCCATGTCGATGGCGGAGATCGCCATCATGCCCGCGCCGCGGCGGTCATAGCCCAGCGTGCCGAGCATGGCGTTGTAGACCCGGCCCATCGCATCCGCCTGCTGGCCGAGCACCAGGGGCGCCATTCGCGTGCGGATCAGCGCGGCGGCGGCGGCGGGGGCGTTGAAGGCCTCCCCCCAGCCGGTGGTGCCGTCCTCCCCCACCAGCTGGACCAGCAGCACCTCCCGCCGCCGGATGAAGGTGGCGGCGTTGCCGAGGGCGGGGCGGGGCGCGAAACCCACGAGGAATCCCCTGATGCCGATGACCTTCACGCTTCCTCCGTCATGCTTTGACGCGGACGGTGCGAAGCGGCGGCCATTCTGTCAAATAGCCGGGATGGCCGGGATCATAGACGGATGGTTATGGGTCTGAACCTGCGGGAGCTGGAGGTGTTCCGCGCGGTGATGGAGGCGGGGGGCGTGACGGGGGCCGCGGCGCAGCTCGGCATGTCCCAGCCCGCGGCGAGCAAGATGCTGCGCCAGGCGGAGGCGCGGCTGGGCTTCGCGCTGTTCGCGCGGGACCGCAACCGGATGGTGCCGACGGCGGAGGCGCATGCGCTGCTGCCGGAACTCATGGGCGCCTTCGCGGCGATCGGCGGCGTCGAACGGCTGGCGGCGGCGCTGCGCGCGGGGCGAAGCGGGCAGCTCACCATCGCCGCCGTGCCGGTGCTGGCGACGGCGCTGCTGCCGCGCGCCATCCAGGCCTTCCGGGACGGGCGGCCCGAGGTGATGGTCCGGCTGCGCGCGACGACGGCGCTGGAGGCGGTGAACCAGGTGGCCGAGCACCGGGCGGAGATCGGCGTCATCCTCGGCCATTCCGGCGATCCGCGGGTGGAGGCGACGGCGCTCGCGCGGTCGGAGATCGGCTGCGCGCTGCCGCCGCGCCACCGGCTGGCGGCGAAGCGGCGCCTGTCGCTGGTGGAACTGGCGGGGGAGGCGGTGATCTCGCTCAGCCCGCAGCAGCCGGTGGGGGCGGCGCTCGGGGAGGCTCAGGGGGTGGTGCACATCGCGATCGAGGTCTCCCAATCCAGCATCGCCTGTGCGCTGGTGCGGGCGGGGGCGGGGATCGCGCTGCTGGACGGCTACGGGCTGGCGGAGGCGCGGGCGCAGGGGCTCGCGACCCGGCCGGTCACGCCCCGGCTGGAGCTGGCGGTGACCATGGTGGTCTCCCGCGCGCGGGCGCCATCCCTGCTCGCCGAAGCGTTCCGGGAGCGGCTGGTGGCAGCCGCGGCGTGACGCCTCAGCCCTGTGGCTTGACCTGGATCTCCTCGATCCCGCGGAAATCCACCCGCTGGTCGCCGAACCAGATGGTGCCGGCGGAATTGGTGCGGAGCTGCTGCGTGCCATCCGGCCCGACGGCACCGGAGAAGCCGCCGCTGCTGAACTCGATGCGGATATCCGCCCAGCTGACATGGGTCAGCACGATGGTGTCGTCGTCGTGGCGCGACAGCCATTCGCCGACCGCGCTCTCATTGTGGCCGGCGACCGAATCCTGGCCGGCATGGCGGCCATCGATGACGAAGGTGTCGCTGCCCCAGCCGCCGACCATCGTATCGCGGCCCTCATCGCCCCACAGCGTGTCGTTGCCGATCTCGCCATCCAGGTGATCGTCGCCGGTGCCGCCGGAGATCTCGTCATTCCCGATGCCGCCGCGGGCGGTGTCGTTGCCCTCGTCGCCCGAGATGAAGTCGTTGCCGGCCTCGCCCTCCAGCCGGTCATGGCCCTCGCCACCGCTCAGCACATCCGTGCCGAGGCCGCCATAGAGCTTGTCGTCGCCATCCTGGCCTTCGAGCACGTCGTCGCCCTGGTTGCCGCGCAGCGTGTCGTTGCCGCCATGGCCTTCGAGGGTGTCGTCGCCGCCCTGGCCCCAGTTCTTCTCGGCATCGGTCCAGCCTTCCCAATGCTCGCCGGCGCCGACATTGCCGTTCTCCACCTTGCCGTTGAGCATGAAGGCGCTGAAGGAGACGCCGCCCGTCACGGCATCCAGCGCGGCATCATCCAGCGGAATAGGCGTGGGCCCGGCGGCGCGCTTCATCGGGGTGGCGTTTCCTGCAATGGTTGATCAGACATTGCAGACAATACCCAGTTCGCGCGAGATGCCCAGATGGGCAGCGCCTATCGCGGCGATCGGTGGCGCCGATGGGCGGGTCGCGAGTCAGGGCGCCGGGAAGAGGGCGTCCGTCCGGCCCATCAGGCGATAGGCGACCAGCCCGACATATTCCCGCAGCGCCCATTCCGCCTGGTTCAGCCGCGTCGGGAAGGGGCCGAAATAGTCGAGGCCGTATCCCCCCATCGTCGTGTAGTTCACGGGCCAGGGGGTAATGGTCCAGCCGGCCTGGCGGAAGACGCCCATGGAACGCGGCATGTGGCTGGCCGAGGTGACCAGCAGCCAGGTCTCGCCGGGCCTGGGCTGCGCCACGCGGAAGGACAGCACCGCGTTCTCATGCGTGTTGCGGCTTTCGCTTTCGAAGACCAGGCGATCCGCGGGCACGCCGAGATCGGTGAAGAGCAGGCGCGCGGTATCGGCCTCGGTTGGGCCGCCGGGGATGATGGCGGCCGATCCGCCGGTGAAGAGCAGGCGGGCGCCGGGGTGGCGGCGGGCGAGGGCCACGGCCTCCGTCATCCGCTCCGCCGCGCCGTTGAGGGCGGGGATGCCGTGGCGCTGCGTCATCTCCTGGTCCACGGCGCCGCCGAGCACGACGATGCCGGTGACGGGGCCGGGGAGGGTCGCGGGGCGCGTGAAGCGGGTCTCGAGCGGCACGGTCAGCCAGGCGGCGATGGGGGTGGCGAAGACCAGGGCATACCAGCCGAGACCGAGCAGCAGCGGCCAGCGGCCGAAGCGGCGGCCTCGCCAGACCAGCGCCAGGCCGAGCAGGGCCAGCAGCAGCGCCGCCGTGTTCGGCGCCAGCACCATCCAGAGCGCCTTGGAGGCGATGAAGGTGATGGTGTCCACTAGAGGTCCATGATCCGCATGGGATGCGCGCGCCCGCGGAGCAGGTCCCAGAGCGCGAGGAGATTGCCCTTGAGCCGCCCGAAGCGGTCCACATGCGGCTCCGGCGCCAGGGATCGCAGCGCGTTCATGGCGATGTGCCGCGCCGCCGAGGGGAGGGCGTGGCTCCAGGGGAAGGTGCCCTTGCGGGCGAGGTAGATGGGGTTCGCCACCTGGCTGTAGCCGAGGCGGTTGCCAGCGACGCGCCCCGACTTGGTGCCGAGATGCACGCCCCGCGCACCGGCCAGGCGGAGGATGGAGCCGTGCCGGCCGAGCGCGCGCGTGACGTCGATATCCTCGTACCAGGCATAGAGGGGCAGTTGCTCATCGACGCGGATGCCGTGGGCGCGGAGCGGCGCCAGGCGGAAGGCCATGTTGCAGCCGTAGCCGTTGAAATGCGGCGTGACGGCCAGCGCATCGCCTTCGTGGCGGTCATCGGCCAGGATGGCGCGGCCTTCCGGCACCTCGATCCCCGGGCCCTTGGCGCCATCGGCGATGACGGTGCCGGTCGTGACCACGCAGTCCGGGTGCAGGTCCAGCACGCGCTCCGTCACCGCGAGGTAGTCGGGGGCGGGGAGAAAATCATCGTCGAGGAACAGCACCGCGTCGCAATCGGCCGCGGCATCCAGGATGGCGTTGCGCTGGCGTGGCAGGCCGGCGGGGGATTGCAGGAATTCCACCGCAGGGAAGCGATCCGCGAGGCCCGTGACGTCGTCGGCCGTGACGTGGCAGATGATGATGCGATCGGGCGCGCGGGATTGCAGGCGAAGTTCCGCCAGCACCTCGCCCAGAATGGCGGCGCGGCCGCGGGTGGCGATGCCGATGGCGATGCGCATCAGGGCTGGCCCTCGATGGGGGTGCGCTTCAGGCCATCCTTCGCGTCACCGCGCAGGAAGCCGGCGGCGCGGCCGGCGAAGGTCATGGCATAGTAGGCGGCATCGCGCGGGCGGCCCTTGAGCAGGGAGACGACGACGCCGCCGATCGGGCGGATGGCGAAGGGCAGCCACACGCCGGGCGCCACGCCATGGCGCCGCAGCGCGAAGCCGAGGCCGCGGCCATAGAGGCGCGCGCGGGCGGTGGCGACATCGGAGAGGCGCTTGTCGGGGTGGGCGACGCGCAAGGCGGGCTCGTAGCGGGCTTCGTGTCCGGCTTCGACGGCGCGGAGCACGAGGTCGTTGCCCTCCGCCGAGCCGATGAGGGTGCCGGGGCCCATGCCCTCATCGAAGCCGCCGAGGGCGAGGGCGACGGGACGGCGGAGCCAGAGGTTGAACTCGATCACGCTGGTCCAGACGTTTCTCGAGTCGATCGCCCCGCCTTCGGTGCGCCAGCGGCCACTGCCGAGGCCGCCTTCGGGGCTGGCGGCGGGGCCGGTGAGGACCATGAGGCGCGGGTCATCCGTGAAGGCCTGGTCCACCAGGGCGAGGGTGCCTGGGGGGAGGAGGCAGTCGTCATCCGGGAAGGCAACGATCTCCCCCACCGCGTCGCGCAGGCCGAGGTTGCGGGCGTGGTTGGCATTGGCGATGGCGGAGCGGCGATGGGTCAGGCGCAGACGTGCCGCGTAGGGCGCCAGCACTGCCGCCAGCCGGTCGTCGCCATTCTGGTCCACGATGATGCATTCGGCATCGCCGCGGCCCTGCGCGAGCAGGCTGTCGAGGAACTCGGCGATTTCCGTGGTGCGGCCACGCGTCGCCATGACCAGGCTGAAACGGATCATCGGGCGGCGAGCCCCTGTGCGGCCAGCCCTTGGGCCACCAGCGCCTGGATGCGGTCGCGGAAGACGGCGCGGCTGAACCGCTCGGCATTGGCGCGGCAGGATTCGGGCGCGATGGCGAGGCCTTCGAAGCGCGCGACGGCGTCGCGGATGCTCTGCGCGGCCTGTTCGGGGAAGAGCACGCCGGTGGTGTCGGGGACCACGATGTCGCTGGCGCCGCCGCGGCCATAGACGATGAGCGGGGTGCCGCAGGCCTGCGCTTCCACCATCGCGATGCCGAAATCCTCCTCCGCCGCGAAGACGAAGGCGCGCGCGCCCTGCAGCAGGCGGATCAACTCGGGCTGCGGGACGCGGCCCAGGATCTCGATGTTTCTCGCGTCACCGGCAGCGTCGCGGACGCGGCCCATCTCGGGGCCGTCACCGGCAATGAGGAGCCGCTTGTCGGGCATCGCGCGAAAGGCCTCCGCGACCAGGTCGATGCGCTTGTAGGGCACCATGCGGGAGGCGACGAAATAGTAGTCCTGCTTGGCGGGCTCGAAGGGGAATCCCTCGATGTCCACAGGCGGGTGGATGACCGTGCTCTCCCGCCGCCAGGTCTTGCGGATGCGCGCGGCGATCCAGGCGCTGTTGGCGGCGATGAGGTCGGGGCGCGCGGCGGAGGCATGGTCCCAGGCGCGCATCCGGGCGAGGAGCCAGCGCGTCAGCAGGCCCTTCAGCCCCGTCTCCATCCGCGCCTGGCGCAGATACTGGTGCTGCAAATCCCAGGCATAGCGCATGGGGCTGTGGACGTAGGAGACATGCAGGGTCGCCGGCCCCGTCAGTACGCCCTTGGCGACCGCGTGCGACGACGAGACGACGAGGTCATAGGCCGAGAGGTCGAACTGCTCCACCGCGATCGGCATCAGGCCGAGGTAGTAGCGGAACCACTGGCGGGCGCGCGGGAGGCGCTGGATGAAGCTGGTGGTGGGAACCTTGCCCCGCAGGAAGTGCCGGTCCTTGTCGGCCAGGAAGTCGCAGACGACGAAAAGGTCTGCTTCGGGCCAGACATCCAGCAATTGCTCCAGCACGCGCTCGGACCCCGCATAGGTCTCGAGCCATTCATGGACGATCGCGACCCTCATCGGGGCTCCACCAGGTCAAGCAGGCGCCGCGCGGCGGCGGGCCAGGAGAAGGTTTCCGCCCGCGCGCGGCCGGCGGCGCGGAGATGGTCGGAAAGCCCGGGCTCGTCCAGCAGGCGGGCCAGCGCGGCGGCGGGGGTGCGGGGGCCCTCCGCGTCGAACCACAGCGCGGCGTCGCCGCAGACTTCCGGCACCGCGCCGGCGGAGGCGGCGAGGACGGGGCAGTGGCACCACATCGCCTCCAACGGCGGCAGGCCGAAGCCCTCATAGCGGGAGGGGAAGATGAGGCAGAGCGCGTTCTCATAGAGCGCGCGCAGCTCCGCATCCGTGACGCGGCCGAGCGCCTTGGCGGCATCCACGTCGGCGGCGTTGCGGAAGACACTGGCATCGGCGGCGCCGGCGACGGCCAGCACCAGGCCGCGCTGCGCCAGCAGCGACACGGCATCGCGCAACGCATCGAGGTTCTTGTGCGCGGCGCGGGTGCCGACGGCCAGCGCGTAGCCTCGAGGCGCGAGGCCGTGCTTCGCGAGCACGGATGCGTCGGCGGGGTCGCGCAGCGCATGCTCGCCGCCTTCCGCCACCACGCCGATCGTCGCGGGATCGACGGAGAGGCGGCGGGCGAGGCGGGTGCGGGAGAAGTCGGAGACCGTGATGAGCTGCGCGCCGAGGCGCGGCAGGGCCAGGTGCAGGCTGCGATACCAGCTGCGGAAGGCGAAGGAGTAGGATTCGGGCGTGTCGAAGGCGCCGGCATCATGGATCACCACGGCTTGGCCGCCGCGCCGCAGCAGGGGCGCGGTGTTGCCGAGGTTGAGCAGCAGGTCGCGGCCGGCGGCGCGCGGCAATTCCAGCTGTTCCCAGGCCTGGCCAGAGAGGCGGCCCACGATCTCCACGGGCAGGCCGGCGAAGCTCCGCGGCGCGCCCTTCGGGGCCAGCAGGCGCAGCCGCGGCGCCTGGCCGGCTTCCGCCAGGGCGGCCATGGCGGTGGTGACTTCGCGCGCGAAGCGCTGCACGCCTGACATGTTCTGCGTCAGGAAGCGGGCATTGATGGCGATGGTCATGCGGGTTCCCCGCGCAGCACGGCGCGGATCCGCCAGGGGCGACGCAGCAGGCCGCGCGCATTCCGGCGTTCGGTTTGGGTCAGGGCGGGCAGGCCCGCCGCGGTGAAGGCGGCCAGCGCCAGCAGGCCAAGCGCGGCGAGCGCCCAGGGGCCCGCCGGCAGCAGCAGCAGCGACAGGCCCGCGCCGCCGGCCAGCAGCGGCGCGGCCAGGCGGCGCGCGGCGTCGGCGGCGGCGGGGTAGAAGCGCGCGACCAAGGCCAGCCGACCCAGGCAATCCGCGGCGCAGCGCAGCGCCCAGGCGGCCGCCGCGCCCTCGATCCCCAGCCACAGCAGCAGCGCGGCGGACAGCGGCAGGAAGACCAGCGCCTGCGCCAGCTGCCACTTGGCGTTGAGGTCCGGCCGGCCGATCGCGTCCAGCAGCGCGCCGGGCGCGAAGGCGGCGCAGGAGAAGAAGATGCCGACCGAGAGAATCTGCAGCACGCGTCCGCCACCGGCGGCGAACTCCGCACCGAGCCAGAGTTGCAGCACCAGCGGCCCGGCGGCGACCAGCACCAGGCAGGCGGGCAGGACCATGGCCATGACCATCAGCGCACCGCGGCGGAGCAGCCCGGCGGTCGCTTCCGCATGGGTGGCGAAGACGCTCGCCATGGCGGGCAGCAAGGCCTGCGCCACCGCGACGGGCAGGATCCACATGCGCATCACGAGGTCGAGCGGCGTGGCGTAGAAGGCGACGGCCGTCAGCGTCAGCACCGCGCCCACCAGGAAGCGGTCGGCGTAGAGCAGGGCCTGGGTCAGGATTCCCGACGCGCTCATCCACCCGCCCATCCGCACCAGCGGCCCGACCAGCGACCAGCGCGGCCAGGTGGGGGCGAGGCCCGGCAGGTCCCGCCGCGCCAGCCATGCGTAGCAGATCGTGTTCGCCAGCCGGCACAGCACCAGCGCCAGGATCACGCCGACCAGGCTCTGCCAGGCCAGCAGCACCAGCACGGGGCCGAGATAGTACATGACGGCGACGGGGATGGTGACGAGGTTGGCTTCGCGGAAGCGCTGATGCGCCGCCAGCGCGCCCCAAAGCGCGGCATTCACGACCACGAGTGGTGCCGCGGCGCAGAGCAGGCGGAAGGCGGTGGTCGCCTCCGCCTGCAGGGCGGGTGGCGTGTTCAGCAGGCCGGTGACGAGCCAGGGGATGAAGGCGAAGGCCACGGCGGCGACGACGGCGCTGAGCAGGAACAGCGCGGTGATGGCAGCGCCGGCCAGTTCCGCCGCGCCCTTCGTCTCCCCCGCGCCGATGCGGGCGGACAATGCCCGGGTCAGCGCCGCGCCGACGCCGAGGTCGAAGACGCCGAAGACGCCGACCAAAGCGAGGGCCAGGGTGAAGAGGCCCCAGCGGTCCAGCCCCATCTGATGGACCAGCACAGGCGTGAGGGCGAGGGCGAGGAGCAGGGGCAGACCCCGCCCCGCGGCGTTCCAGAGCGTGCCGGAGAGAAGGCGGCCGCCGGAGGCGCGCTCCTCCGATACGCCGGAGGCGCGCTGTTCGGCCAGGTCGGCCATGGCGTGCGCCGTTCCTATGAAAGGGCCCGCGGCTGGAGCCGCGGGCCCGGAAGCGATGGGCTCAGCGGGGGATCAGTAGGCGCCGCGGCGGGCCAGGACGGCGGCCGGGGTGCGGAGCAGGATGCGGATGTCGTTCAGCAGCGACGGGTGTGAGACATAGGCCACGTCGAGCGCCACGCGCTGGGCGTAGGAGGTGTCGCTGCGGCCGCTGACCTGCCAGGGGCCGGTGATGCCCGGGCGCACCGCCAGGTAGTGCTGCGCGGCCTGGCCGTAATAGGCCGCCAGCTCCGCCGCCTGCACCGGGCGGGGGCCGACCAGGCTCATGTCGCCGCGGAGCACGTTGATGATCTGCGGCAGCTCATCCAGCGAGGAGGCGCGGAGGAAGCGGCCCACCCAGGTGACGCGCGGGTCATTCTTCAGCTTGCGGGTCGATTCCCACTCCGCCCGGGCGATCGGGTCGCGCTCGATCAGCGCGGCCAGGCGGCGATCGGCGTCGGCGACCATGGAGCGGAACTTCAGGCAGCCGAAGAGGCGGCCGCCGCGGCCCACGCGTTCATGTGCATAGAAGACCTTGCCGCCGTCCATCTTCACCAGCAGGGCGAGGATGAGGAAGACGGGCAGGGTGGCGATCAGGAGGGCGCCGGCCCCGAGGATATCAAGCGTCCGCTTCGCGACCTGCCGGGCGCGTTCCGCCGGCGCGACGGAGTCGGCGCCCATCCGCACCTGCCCGGGCAGGCCCGGGGCGAAGAGGGGGTGCGGCAGCGCGGATCGCTTCGTCTCGGGCTCGGGGGCGAGCGTCTGGACGGCTTCCAGGCCAGGCATGAGGTCCTCGTGGTGCGGCGGGGGGGCCGCTTTGGCGTTGAGCTGAGTCCGATCCGGAACCATTCCGGCCGCAGGCCAAGGCGAGGTGGCCTTGGATCGCGGGCGGTTCAATCCTCGTAACCGAACCCTTCGACAATAAGGGTTAGCCCTACTGACCGGCGGGTTTGCGACGCGGTTGGGGCGAGATTGTGGCGGCGGGTCAATCTGGCTGTGAGTCATTGAGTTTTCGCGTTGGACGCGCTTTTTGCGGGCACTTCGTGGCGGTCTGTGCCACAATTTCGCCATGTCCCAGTACCGCCAGCCCATGAGGGGCGCCGAAAGCCAGATACCGACGCCCGCGCCGCGCCTGTCGTGGCGCGAAGGGCCTGTGCGCTACGAGGCGTGGCGACCGCTGCCGAAGCCCGAATCGGGGTCTCCCGCCCGCGGGATCGTGCTGGCGGTGCTGATTTCCGCGGTGTTCTGGGTGGGGCTGGCCACGCTGCTGTGACCGGCTTGCAGGGGCGGGCGCCGCAGGCGTAAGGGCGCGGATGTAGGCCCCGAGGATTCCCGCCCTGCTCCACCCCCGCCCCGATAACGGCCGAGACGCGGTGGTGTCCTACCTCGCCGCCTTCCTCGTTGGCCTGGCCCTCGCGCTGCACGTCTTCCCGCTGGATTTCCTGTTTCCCGTGGCAGGGCTGCCCTGGCGGCCGGCGGGGGATGCGGCACAGCACATGGTGGCGCAGCGCTACCTGATCGCGGATGCCTGGCGCTGGCCGCCGACCTTCGTCGCCACGCTGAACACGCAGGAAGGCGGGCTCAACACCGTCTTCGCCGATTCGATTCCGCTGCTGGCGCTGGCGCTCAAGGGGGTTCGGGCGCTGCTGCCGGAAGGCTTCCACGGGGTCGGGCTGTTCTATGGCTTGGCCTGGGTGATGCAGCCGGTGGCGGCGGTCTGGGCGCTGCGCGGCGCGGGGGAGACGCGCATCCTTCCGGCGATCGGCGTGGCGCTGGCCGCTGCCTCCATGCCCGCCTTCATCGGGCGCTTCGGGCATGCGGCACTCTGCGGGCATTTTCTGCTGTTGCTCGGGCTGGGTGTGTATCTGCGGCTGGTGCGGCGGCCGACGGTGGCGCGCTGGATCGGCGCCGGCGCGCTGCAGGTGGCGGCGCTGCTGGTGCACCCCTACCTCGCGGCCATGACGCTGGCGCTGCTGGGCGCGGTCCCCGCGACGCGGCTGCTGCGGGGCGAGGCCTTCATCGGGCCGGGGCTCGCGGTGGGCGTGGCGCTGGCGGCGGTCGCGGGCGTGATGGCGGGCTTCGGCTATCTCGGCGCGCAGGGGGATGGTGGCTACGGCCAGTTCGCCATGAACCTGCTCTCCCCCGTCTGGCCGGCGGGGTCCTGGCTTTCCGGCTGGCCCTGGTCCCCGCAGCTGGACGCGACCGGGCATGGCGGGTGGGAGGGCTACAACTGGCTGGGCTTCGGGCTGCTGGGCGCCTTCGTGCTTGGCGTCGTGGCGCGGCCGCGCGGGGCGTGGAAGCTGCTCCGCAAGCATGCCGGGCTCGCCCTGGTGCTGGCGGCGCTGACGGCGCTGGCGGTGACGCATCGCGTGGGCCTGGGCGAGGAGATCGTGCTCGACCTCGGCCCGGCGCCGACGGCGCTGGAGCAGTTCAGGGCCTCGGGCCGATTCTTCTGGCCGGTCGGCTATGCGCTGCTGGTCGGCGGCATGGTGCTGCTGGCGAAGGCGGGGCGGGCGGGGCCGGTGCTGTGCCTGGCGGCGGGGCTGGTCCAGGTGGCGGACGCAACGCCGCTGCGCCGCGCCATCGCGGAGTGGGCGGGGGGCCACCCGGCCTGGACGATCGAGGCTCCGGCGCTGCGCGAGGCGTTCAGCGAGGGGAGGTCGCTGACCCTGCTGCCCTCCTGGCCCTGCGTGGACCATGCGACAGGGGGCGACACCTTCGCCCTGCTGCTGGAGACGCTGGCCTTGGCGTCAGAACGGCCGGTGCCGGCCAGCACCATGTATGTCGCGCGCTGGCGGACGCCGCCTTCCTGCCGCGACCAGGCGCTGGCTTCGGCGCCGCTGGCGGAGGGCGAGGTCAGGGTGATCCTGCCCGCCGCCACGCCGAGCCTCGCGCCGCTGGTGCCGGATGGCGCGGCGCGCTGCGGGCCCCTCGGTCAGCTCGTGGTGTGCCGCTGAAGGGGCGCTTCGCTCGGCAGATGCCGCTCGACCAGATAGAGGGGGCGGCCCTTGGTCTCGTTGAAGATGCGGCCGAGATACTCGCCGATGATGCCGAGCGTCATGAGCTGCACGCCGCCGAGGAACAGCACCACCGCCATCAGGCTGGGATAGCCCGCGACCGGGTTCCCCCAGATCATCGTGCGCAGGATGATCAACAGGCCGTAGCCCGAGGCGAAGACCGCGGTGGCGAGGCCGAGATAGGTCGCCACCTTCAGCGGTGCCACGGTGAAGGAGGTGATGCCCTCCAGCGACAGGTTCCAGAGCTTCCAGTAGTTCCACTTGGTCTCGCCCGCCGCGCGTGGCGCACGGTCGTAGAGCACGGCAACCGAGGGAAAGCCGACCCAGGCGAAGAGGCCCTTCATGAAGCGGTGCTGTTCGCGGAGTGACAGCAGCGCATCCAGCGCCCGGCGGGACATCAGCCGGAAATCGCCGGTATTGGGCGGCAGCTTCACCTTGCCGCCGATGCGCTGCATGACGCGGTAGAAGGCGCTGGCCGTGGCCTTCTTGACCCAGGTCTCGCCTTCCCGCACCCGGCGCTGGGCATAGGCGATGTCCACCCCCTGGCCGCGCCAGGCGGCGACGAGGTCCGGGATGACCTCCGGCGGGTCCTGGAGGTCGGCATCGATGACGATGACGGCCTCGGTTGCCGTGGCGTGGTCGAGGCCCGCGGTCAGCGCGATCTCCTTGCCGAAATTGCGGCTGAGATTGACCAGCGCGACGCGCGGGTCGGCGGCGCGCAGCCCCTCCATGATCGGCAGCGTCCGGTCCCGGCTGCCGTCATTCACATAGACGACTTCCCAGGGCAGGCCGATCGCCTCCATGACCGGGGTGAGCCGGGCGTGGAAGGCGGGCAGGACCTCCTGCTCGTTGTAGGCGGGCACCACGACCGAGAGGGCGGGGCGCGCCTCGGCCGGGCGGAGGGTGGCGGGCGTCAGGCCGGGGGAGGCGGCCAGCGGCGGGCGGGCGGCGAGTTGCGTGGACATGCGCAATGAATCCTTCCGCCATGCGGCGGTTCCACGGCGATCTGCGGGCAGGGGCACGGCAGGTCAACCGGTTTGGTGCCGGGCCGGCGCGCGGGCGTTGACGGCGGGCGGCGCTGCCGCGACGATTCCGGCCGATGTCCGCCCCTCCGAAAGCCCCTGGGCCAGCCCCCGAACCTGCCGCCGTCGCAACCATTCGTGACCTGCTGTCCTACCGCATCCACCGCCTGGCGAATGCGCTGAGCCGGGGGGCGGCGCTGCGCTACCGGCAGGAATTCGGCGTCAGCCTGATGGAATGGCGCATCCTGGCCCTGCTGGGCGGCTTCGCGCCGCTGACCTTGCGCGACCTGGCGCGGGAGAGCGGGCTCGACAAGGCGCAGGCGAGCCGGGCGGTGAAGGCGCTGGTGGAGCGTGGCCTGGTGGAGCGGGCGCCGGGTTCCACCGACGCGCGGGAGGTGGCGCTGCGCCTGTCCGCGGAGGGCGCGCGGGTTCAGGAGGGGCTGATGCGGGCGGCGCGGGAGCGGGAGGCGGCGTTCCGGGCCGCGCTGCCGGAGGGTAGCCTGGCGATGCTGGAGGAGGCGATCCGCCTGCTGACGGCCGAGGCGCGGCGCCAGGCCGCGCTGGTGGATCAGGGACCGCGGGAGCCGGGCTGAGACAGGTCCAGGATGGGCCCCGCCGGCACGATGCCGGAGGGGTTCAGGTGGCGGTGGCTGCCGTAATAGTGATGACGGATGTGGTGGAGATCGACCGTCTCCGCCACGCCAGGCCAATGCAGCAGGGACCGCAGGTAGTCGTCGAGGGCGGGGTAGTCGGCGATGCGGCGCAGGTTGCACTTGAAGTGGCCGTGATAGACGGCGTCGAAGCGGATGAGGGTGGTGAAAAGCCGCCAGTCGGCCTCCGTGATGCGGTCCCCGCAGAGGAAGCGCTGGCGGGAGAGGCGGTCCTCCAGCCAGTCCAGCGTCTCGAACAGCGGGGTGATGGCGGCGTCATAGGCGGCCTGGCTGCGGGCGAAGCCGCAACGATAGACGCCGTTGTTCAGCGTCTCGTAGACCCGGGCATTGACCGCCTCGATCTCGGGCAGCAGGTCCGCGGGCGCGTAGTCGCCGGGTTTGGCGCCGATGGCATCGAAGGCTGAGTTCAGGATGCGGATGATCTCAGCCGATTCGTTGTTCACGATGCGGCGGGTGTGGGTGTCCAGCAGAACGGGCACGGTGACGCGGCCGGTGAAGTCCGGCTTGGCGGCCGTATAGACCTCATGCAGGTGGCGGGCGTGGAAGATGGGGTCGGGCACCACGCCGGGGCCGGGCGCGAAGCCCCAGCCATTCTCGCCCATGTGCCAATGGGTGACGGAGACGGGGATGAGGTCCGCCAGGCCCTTCAGCGCGTGGAAGATGAGGGTGCGGTGGGCCCAGGGGCAGGCGAGGGAGACGTAGAGGCGGTAGCGACCGGCCTCCGGCGGGAAGCGCCCTCCGGGTTCGATCCGGTCGCGGAAGCTGGTCGCGGCGCGCTGGAAGGCACCGTCGCTGCCGGTCTTGCGGTCCTCCGTGGTCCAGATGCCGTCCACCAATTGGCCCAATGCGCGTGCTCCTGCCTGAGAGGTGGGATGTGGGGCTGGACGGGGCGCGCGTCAGCGGCCCTGATGCGGGTCGTGATGCCTGAAGTCTGTCAGGCGCAGATAGAAGCGCCCGACAGACTCTAGCCTTTTGGTTTGTCGTGCGATTCACGCCTTTCGGCGATTCCGCCTCAGGCGATCGCACTCCAGGGAGGGATGCATGGAATTCGTCGATCTGAGCCGGGAGATCTTCCACCGGACGCAGACCCACCCCTCCCACCCGCCGGTGGTGATGACGGTGTGGAACGACCATGCGGAGAAGAAGGTGGCGGGGAAGACCACCTTCAGCAGCAAGGCGATGTCGCTGGCGATGAGCGACCATGCGGGGACGCATGTCGACGCGCCGGTGCATTTCGACCCGCGCCCGGGCGCGGCCTCCATCGACCAGGTGCCGCTGGAAAAGTTCTACACCCAGGGCATCTGCCTGGACCTGTCGCATGTGCCCCTGAAGCACGCGATCGAGGTGGCGGAGATGGAGGCGGCGCTGGCGGCGAGCGGGCAGGAGATCCGGCCCGGCGACACGGTGCTGATCCATATGGGCGTGAATGCGCGGCTGCTCGGCAAGCCGGGCTACCTGCATGATTTCCCGGGCCTGGCGCTGGAGAGCGTGCATTGGCTGGCTGATCGCGGGATCGGCATGTTCGGGGTTGAGGCGATCAGCCCGGCGCCGGAGGGGGAGCCCAACTTCCTGGCGCATATGGCCTGCGCCGAGCGGGGCATCACGCATATCGAGTGCCTGTATAACCTGGAGGCGCTGGTCGGCCGCGGGCGGTTCCGCTTCGTGGCCTTCCCCCTGAAGATCCGGGGCGGGACGGCGAGCCCGATCCGGGCGGTGGCCATCTTCGAATAGGGGCGGCGGCCCGGTTTCGCTGGCCCCGGCGCGATGTTCCTGCTATGTTCGGAACATCAACGCCACCCCTGCGCCCGGCGGGGGCCCTCGGAATCGGTGCTAAAAGCACTAAAAGGGCTAAATCCGCTGTACCGGCCGCCGACTTCCAGATGCGCGCTCAGCGGCTGCAGGCGGCGCCGCCGAGCACGCAGAACTTGGCGCAATGGGGGTGGTTGAGCGCGACCGGGCGCGCGGCCTCCGCCAGGGTGGCGCCCAGCTCGAACTGGCTGTCATAGGGCAGCAGGGTGCAGGCGATGACGGCCGGCGCCGCGGCGCCGCGGCGCTTCACCACCATGCGGGATGACGCGCACATCAGGCTGTCCGGGGATTTGTTCAGGATGCCCCAGCAGGCCTCGGTGATCTCCGGCACATCCACCCGGGCATCCATTTCCGGGAAAAGCATCAACGCGACGGGGTCGCTTGCGTCGATCGGGATGGCGTGGGCGGCGAAGAGGGTGGCGAAGCCGGCGCGCATCGCGGCTTCGTCCTGGCCGCCGAAGCTGGCGCGGCCGGCGACGTTCAGCCGGAACCCTTCCCGGGCGAGCCAGGCCAGGCCTTCCATGGTCTTCGCGAAGCTGCCCTCGCCGCGTTCGGCATCGTGGTGGCGGGCCTCGAAATGGTCGAGGCTGACGCGGATCGTCAGGCGGTCCGTGCCGAAGCGGTCGCGAAGCTCCAGCAGCGGCTGCGCGTAGCGGCGCATCGGCTGCATGGCGTTGGTGAGGACCAGGGCGCGCAGGCCCGGGCGGGACAGGACGTCGGCCAGCATCGGCACCAGGGCCGGGTTCATGAAGGGCTCGCCGCCGGTGAAGCCGACTTCCTCCAGGGCCAAGCCGTCCGCCTCGGCCTCGTCCAGGAAGGTCGTGACATCGGCGGCCGAGAGGTAGGAGAGCGCGTCGTTGCGCGGACTGCTCTCGATGTAGCAGCCCTGGCAGGTGATGTTGCAGAGCGTGCCGGTGTTGAACCAGAGGGTGCGCAGCCCCGTCAGCGCCACGGTCGCACGGCGCTCCCCCTTCAGCGTGGTGACGGGGTCCTGGAACTTGCCGGGGAGGAGCGGCTTCGGCAGGGCGATGGACAAGGGCGGTGCTTTCGACGCGGTAGCCTGAAGATAGGGCTTCGCGCGGAATAGGGGAGGGGTTACGCGGCCTCCCGCCCCGCGGCGTACCACCAGGCGATGAGGCGGCGTTCAAGCGCCACGAAGCCGCGGTTGAGGGCGTAGCCCAGGGCGGCGAGCAGCACGATCACGCCATACATCTCCGGCGCCCGGCCCGCGAACTGCATCAGGACCAGATAGCTGCCGATGCCCTGTTCGCCCGCGATCATCTCCGCCACCACGGTCACGACCAGCGCCAGCGCGAGCGCCACGCGGAAGCCGGCGAGGATGGCGGGGAGGGCCGCGGGCAGGATGATGAAGCCAGCGCGGCGGAGCGGGCCGATGCCGAAGGTGCGGCCCATGGCGATGGAATCGGGCTCCACCGCCTGCACGCCCTGCAGCGTGTTGGTCAGGACGGGGAAGAAGACCGTCAGCGCGACCACGGTGATCTTCATGGGATCGTCGAGGCCGAGGAACAGCACCAGCGGCGGGATCACGGCCGGCACGGGGATGGGGCGCAGCAGTTCCACCACCACGCCGAAGAGCCGGGCCGTGAGGGGGATGAGGGCGAAGGCGAGGCCGGTGAGCACGCCCGCCAGGCCCCCCGCCGCCAGCCCGGCGCCCATGCGCCAGAGCGAGCCGCAGATGCGGGCGGGGAGTTCGCCCGTCGCCATGTCGGCGGCGAGTGCCGCCAGCACCTGGCTCAGCGCCGGCCAATTGGGGGAATCCACCCAGCCGAGCCGGGCGGAGGCCTCCCACAGCGCCAGCAGGCCGAGGATGAGCCAGGTGCCGGAGGTGATCCGCATCAGCCGCGGGCGGTGCGGAAGATGAGGGAGGCGCTGGCGGGGTAGCGGCCGCCCAATCCGTAGCGCGTCATGGTCGCCACGATCTCATCCAGCTCCGCTGATGTGACCGCCTTCGGATAGGCGGGCAGCGCGGTGTTCTGCAGCCGCGCGAGGGGGACGCGGGAGAAGGCCGAGATCAGTTCCAGCAGCGCGGGCTGGCCCTGGCGCTCGTTCACCCAGTCCACGCCCTTGTGCAGCGCGCGGCCGAAACGGTCGAAGAGGTCGCCGTTGCGGGCCAGGTCATCGGCCATGGCGACGTATTGCGCGTTGGTGCCGCCGGGCGCGGTCTCGCTCATCGGCCAGCCGATGCGCTCCAGCCGGTCGCCATGGGTTTCGAGCGCGGCGGCGACGAAGGGTTCGGAGAAGATGGCGGCATCCACCTGGCCGCCGGCCAGCGCATCCGCCATCTGCGGGAAGGGGACCTCCACGGTGTTGACGCGGCGCCAGTCGCCGCCGGTCTTCTCCACCCAGGCCATGCCGCGCAGCCAGACGATGTTGTTGCGGGTGTTGGAGGCGAGGCGCTTGCCTTCCAGGTCGCGGCCCGTCCGGATGCCGCTGCCCTTGCGCACCAACAGCGCCAGGATGTCCGGCGGGCTGTCCTTGGCGCGGGAGGCACCGGAGACGAAGCGGAAATCGAGCCCCTCCCGCACGCCGAGCATGATGGAGACAACGTTGGAGAAGACGACGCGGAACTGGCCCGCGACGAGCCCCGGCAGGCCGGTGGCGCCGCCGGCGGTGGTGGAGGTGTCGATCTCGATTCCCTCGGCGGCGAAAAAGCCTTCCCGGATCGCGGCATGCAGCGGCGCCACGTCCAGCACGGGGATGACGCTGACGCGCATGCGGGTCAGCGCGCCCTGCGCGAAGGCGGGGGCGGCGAGCGGTGTCGCGAGCGCGGCGGCCAGCGCGGTGCGGCGGGTGAGGCTCATGCGATGTCTCCTGTTCAGCGCCGCTGCCAATGCAGCGCGCGACGTTCGGCGAGGATGAAAAGCCAGTTCAGCGCGAGGCCCAGCACGGCGAGGATGACGAGCCAGGCATACATGTCGCGCACGCGGAAACTCCGCTGCATGTCGAGAATGAGGAAGCCGAGGCCGCCCTCGCCTGCCAGCATCTCCGACAGCACGGCCAGCACCATGGCGAGGCCGAGGCTGATGCGCATGCCGGCGAGCACCAGCGGCAGCGCGGCGGGCAGGACGAGGTGCAGCAGCGTGTGGCGTGCGGGCCAGCCATGGGTGCGCGCGGCATCCAGCATCACGCGATCCACGCCGCGCACGCCCTGCAGCGTGTTCACCAGCACGGGGAAGGTGACGACCAGCGCGACGGAGGTGACCTTCATGGCGAAGCCGATGCCGAGGAAGAGCATCAGCGGCGGCACCAGCGCGGATTTAGGAATCGGGCGGACCAGTTCCACCAGCGGCTCCAGCAGCCGGAAGACGGATGGCCACCATCCCATGGCGAGGCCGGCCGCGATGCCGATGGCGCTGCCGATGGCGAAGCCGGTGAAGACCAGGCGCAGCGTCTGCATCATCGGCGCCATCGCATCGCCGCTGGCCAGCAGGTCCCAGAGGCGGAGCGCAATGGTGCTGGGTGCCGGCATCAGCGCGCGCCGGATGAGGCCGGCCTCGACGGCCCATTCCAGGCCCAGCAGCAGCGCGGCCAGCACCACCAGGCCCGAGAGCGGCGCCAGCAGGCGGTCAACCCGCATGGCGCGCCAGCAGCCTTTCCAGCAAATGGTGGCGGAGTTCGAGGAAGCGTGGGTGTTCGCGCGTCGCGATCGGGTCGCGTGGGCGGGGGAGGGCGACCGCGATCTCCTCCGCCACCGTGGTGGGGCGGTTGGTCAGGACGATGATGCGGTCGGCGAGCTGGATCGCTTCCTCCACATCATGCGTCACCAGCATCACGGTCAGGCGGCGGCGGGACCAGATGTCGAGCACGAGGGATTGCAGGTCGAGCCGCGTCAGCGCGTCCACCGCGCTGAAGGGTTCGTCCATCAGCAGCATCGCAGGCTCGGCCGCCAGCGCGCGGGCGATGGCGACGCGCTGCTGCATGCCGCCCGACAATTGCCAGGGGAAATGGTCGCCGAAACCCTCGAGTCCGACGAGCTTCAGCGGCTCATCCGCAGCCTCCCGCGCGCGGCGGCGGCCGAGGCGGTGTTCGGTGGCGAAGGCGACATTGTCCCGCACGCTGCGCCAGGGCAGCAGGGACCGGCTGTATTGCTGGAAGACATAGACCGCTTCCGGCGGCGGCGCGTTGACGGGGCGGCCGGCGATCCGCACGGCGCCGCTGGTGGGCGGCAGCAGGCCAGCGGCCATCTGCAACAGCGTCGATTTGCCGCAGCCGGAGGGACCCAGCACCGCGAGGAACTCGCCCTCCTGCACGGAAAGCGAGACGCGATCCATCACGCGCGCTGGTGGGCCGCCGCGCGTCGGGTATTCCTTCGTGACCTCATCCAGTTCCAGGAACCGCATCGTGTCTTCCGTTCAGAGGAATCCGTGCGGCGTTTTCCGCCCTCAGAAAAGTTCGAAGTATTCCCGCTGTTCCCATTCCGAGACCTCGGCCTCGAACCGGGCGATCTCCGCGCGCTTGAGGCGGAGGTAGTAGTCGATGAAGGCGCTGCCGAAGGCCTCGCGCGCGACGGTGCTGGCTTCCAGGGCGCCGAGCGCTTCAGACAGGTTGCGCGGCAGGGGCGCGGCCTTGGTCTCATAGGGCGTATCGGCGGGCGGGCCGGGGTCGGCCTGCGTCGCGATGCCGTGCAGGCCGAAGGCGAGCTGGGAAGCCATGTAGAGATAGGGGTTGGCCGCGGGTTCGCCGACGCGGTTCTCGATCCGCGTGGCGCTGTCGCCGGGGGTGCCGAGGGCGCGGAGCATGACGCCGCGATTGTCGATGCCCCAGATGGCGCGATCCGGCGCCAGGCTGTTGGGACGGTAGCGGCGATAGCCGTTCAAGGTCGGCGTCGCGAAGGCGGCGGCGGCGCGGGCTTCGGCCAGCAGCCCGCCGAGGAAGTGCTTCGCGACCGGTGACAGCAGCCCATCGCCTTCCGTCGCGAAGGCGTTGCGGCCGGTGGCGCGGGATTTCAGCGACTGGTGCAGGTGCCAGCCGCTGCTCATCACGTTGGGGATGCGCGGGCGGCACATGAAGGTGGCGTGGAAGCCATGCCGCCGCGCCACCTGCTTCACCGCGGAGCGGAACAGGATCATCAGGTCCGCGCTGGCCAGCGCATCCTGCGCGGCGAAGGTGAACTCGACCTGGCTCGGCCCGAACTCGACCTCCATGGAGCGCAGCGGCAGGCCGAGGGCCTGGATTTCGCGCCGCAAAATCTCCAGCGCCGGGTCGAGCTGGTCGTAGCGAAGCTCGGTCAGGTAGTTGTAGCCCTGCGTCAGCAGGGAGACGTCGGGCGGCGTGCCGGGTTGGCCGGAATCTTCCGGCGCCATGCGCGGGTTGGTCACGCGGAACAGGTGGAACTCGACCTCGAGGCCCGTGACGTAGTCGAAGCCCAGCGCCTCCGCCTTCGCGATCTGCCGTTGCAGCAGGTGGCGGGTGGAGAAGGGGACGACGCGGCCATCCTGGTAGTAGGCCTCGCATTGCATCCAGCCGGTGTGGGGCGCCCAGGGCAGGCGGCGGAAGCTGCTGGGATCCGGCACCAGCAGCGCATCCGCGGCGCCTTCCAGCGCGCGTTCGCCGAGGCCCCCGCCCGCGCTCCACACCGGGAAGACGGTGCGATGCGAGGTGTCCTTCAGCAGCAGCGTCGTCGTCATCGCGACGCCGGATTCGAGGGCGCGCGCGACCTCGCTGGCCACGATGGTCTTGCCGCGCAGGATGCCGTGCTGGTCGGGCCAGGCGAGGCGCACGACCTCGATCCCATCCTCCGCGATGCGGTCGAGGACTTCGGCCCGCGCCTCGGCCGTGGTCAGGCCGTATCGGTCAGCGAAGGTCATTCGGCAGCGAGGGCCGGGGGCGCCCAGGGCGCGGCGCCGCGGCGGCGTTCCACCGCCTGGCGCCAATGGCTCTCCCACGTCGCGGCGGGGGCCATGGTGTCGATGGTGCCGGGGCCGGTGAGGCCCGCCGTTGTGTCTTCCTGCAGCAGGGCGGGGCGCTTGCCCTCCTCGACGGCCGCCATGGCGCGCATCAGCAGGCGGCGATTGGCGGCGATGGCCTTGTCGCTGCTGGCGAGGGTTTCGCGGGTGCGGTCCTGGATGGCGCCTTGCGACTCCACAGCCCATTGGTCATGGACGTTGATGTCCTCGCCCATGCCTGTGTAGGTCTTGCTTTCCTGCTCATCGGGGTCGAAGCCGTAGTCGTTCTGACGGCCCTTCTTCGGCAGGTAGTCGGGCAGGGAATAGTTCTCCAGCCGCTGCGCGCGCATGCGGGCGCGGTCCACGGGGCCGGCGAAGCTGGTGAAGATGGCGATCCAGTAGCAGCGCGTGTCATCGACCGGCATGTGCCATTGGGTGATGGTCATCTCCGCACTCATCGGGATGACGAAGGCCTGGGGGAAGAACAGGTTCGTGACGCGCACATGCGTCGTCGCGTCATTGATGCTGCGCAGCGCGGTGACGCGCAGGCCGTAGGGCGTGTTGTCCACCTCGATCCGCGGGCGCGGGAATTCGCGCAGCACATAGGTCATCGGCAGGTCGGAGCCGTCGCTGGTGGCGCGGAACTGCTTGCCGTACGCCTCCTTCTCGTCGCCATCGTCGAAGAAGCGATGCAGGAAGCTGGCATGGGCGGGGTCGATGCCGACCTCCAGCGCCTGCAGCCAGTTGCACTCGATCAGGCCCTTGAAGGCGAAGGTGTGGGTATCGGGCGCGGCGAAGCAGTCGAAGGCGGGGAAGGGGGGCGCCGCACCCTCGCCGAGATAGGCGAAGATGATGCCGCTGCGGACCTCGACCGGATAGCTGCGCTGCTTGATGCGGGTGCAGAGCGTGCTGCCCTCCGGCTCCGCCGGCGTCTCCAGGCACTTGCCCGTCACGTCGAAGAGCCAGCCATGGAAAGGGCAGCGCAGCCCGCCATCCTCCAGCCGCCCGAAGGCCAGATCGGCGTTGCGGTGCGGGCAGTCCCGGTCCAGCAGGCCGATGCGGCCCTGTTCGTCGCGGAACAGCACGAAATCCTGGCCCAGCGCGCGGACGGGGCGGACGGGGCGCTTGCCCTCCAGCTCATCCACCAGGGCGATGGGCTGCCAGTAGTGGCGCAGCACGCGGCCGCCCGGCGTGCCGGGGCCGACGCGGGTCAGCCGTTCATTCTGTTCCGCACTGATCACAGGCTTTGCTCCTGGACAGGTGTTCACTGACCGAACGTCTGTGCGATGATAGAGGCAAGCCGGAAGTGGCGGCAAGACAGTGTTGGAGGGTCCATGCCCCGGATCGGGGAGGAACATGCGGCGCGGCGGCGGGAGGCGGGGCATGGCGCCGACTTCCTGGAAGCGCTGGCGCGGGGCCTGGCGGTGCTGCAGGCCTTCGGGCCGGAGCGCCGGCAGATGACGCTGGCGGAGGCCGCGCGGGCGGTGGACCTGCCCCGCGCCACCGTGCGCCGAGCGCTGCACACGCTGGTGGTGCTGGGGCATGTGGAGACCGATGGGCGGCTGTTCCGGCTGACGCCGCAGGTGCTGCGGTTGGCGGCCGGCTACCTCGGCGCCAGCGGTGTGGCGACCGTGCTGCAGCCGCTCTGCGAGCGCCTGGCGGCGGAGGCCGGCGGGCCGTGTTCCGCGGCGGTTCTGGACGGGGCGGAGATCGTCTTCGTGGCCTATGGCCGGCCGCGGCTGATGCTGAACGTCTCCACCATGGTGGGCAGCCGCCTGCCCGCCTTCTGCACCGCGCTGGGTCGCGTGCTGCTGGCGGGGGTGCCGGAGGCGGAGCGCGAGGCGGCGCTGGCGGCGCCTTTCGCGGTGACGCCGCGGACGGAGACGGACGCCGCGCGGCTCAAGGTCCTGGTCGCGGCCGCGGCGACGGAGGGGCATGCGCTGGTGGAGCAGGAGGCGGAGTGGGGGTTCCGCTCGCTCGCCGTACCGCTGCCGCGGCAGGATGGGCGCGTGGTCGCCGCGCTCAATATCGGCATGCACACGGAAGGCGGCAGCGCGGAGGAGTTCCGCGCGCGCTGGTTGCCGAGGCTGCGGGAGGAGGCGGCGGCGGCGTCGCCGCTGCTGCTGTAGGGCGCGCTACCCGCAATCGATGATGAGGCGGGTCAGGCCGCGCACCAGGATGCTTTCCTGCCGCTGCGCCGCGATGATCTCGATGCGGGGGAAGCGCTTCGCGATGGTGGCGAAGACCATCTCGGCCTCGATGTTGGCCAGGCTCGATCCCGCGCAGGTGTGGATGCCGGCACCGAAGGCGAGGTGGCGCGTTTCGTGCCGCCCGAGGTCGAGGCGATCGGGATCGGCGAAGACATCCGGGTCTCGATTGGCGGAGCCAAGGCCGAAGCCGATTGTCTGGCCCTTGCGGATCGACACGCCGAGGAAATCGACATCCTCCAGCGCATGGCGGAAGGCGATCTGCTGCGGGCTGTCGTAGCGCAGCAATTCGCTGACCACGAGGCGGCCCTGGGTCTCGCCGGCGCGCAGCCGCGCATATTCGGCGGGGTTCTGGGCCAGCGCGAAAAGCCCGTTGCCGATCAGCAGCGACGACGCCTCATGCCCCGCGAAGAGGAACAGGACGCAGGAGGCGAGGAGTTCCTCCTCCGTCAGGAAGCTGCCCGCATCATGCGCGGCGATGAGCAGGCCGAGGAAATCGTCCTTCGGCTTCGTCCGCCGTTCGCGCACCAGCGCGCCGAAATAGGCGACCAGCTCGGCGGCGCGACGGCTGCCGGCGGCGATGCGTTCCGGCGTGCGCACCAGGTCGAGGGAAAGCGTGATCTCCCGCACCCAGCCGCGCACCAGCGGATGGTCGGCCTCGGGCACGCCCATGAGGTCTGAGACGATGTCGATGGACAGCGGCGAGGAGAAGTCGGAGATGATGTCGAAGGGGCCGTAGTCCGGCACCTGCGCGAAGGCGCTCTCGATCAGCGCCTCGATCCGCGGCCGCATGGCGTTGACTTGGCGGAGTGCGAAGACGGGCGCGGCAATGCGGCGGAGGCGCGCATGGTCGGGCGGGTCCTTGAACAGCATCCACTGCGCGATCATGCCGTAGAGCGGGCGATGCGCTTTCGGGATCGGCACGAAGGCCTCCGGCGGCAGGACCTTCGCGACCTCCCGCCCGAAGCGGTCATCCTTCAGCCCGGCATTGACGTCGGCATAGCGGCTGACGAACCAGAAGCCCGCATAGCCCTGCGCCGGCGTCGTCGCCCAGCCGATCGGGTGCTCCCGCCGCAGCCGGTCATAGGTGGGGTAGGGATCTTCGAGGAAATCGGGGTCGAGCGGGCGGAAGACCGTCCGCCGCAGGCCGGACATCAGGCGCCCGCCTGCGACTGCGTCGTCTCGATCAGCGCGGCCAACTCACCCACATCCTTGACGCGATAGGCGGCGAGGCGCGGGAGCTTCACGCCGAAGCGCTTCTCCACCGCCGCCAGGATGCGCATATGGCCGAGCGAATCCCATTCCGGCGTGGTCTTGGCGTTCGTGCCGGCGGTGATGTCCTCGGCGTCGATCTCCAGCGTCTCCGCCACCAGCGCGCGCAGCGCCCCGAAGACATCCTCCACCATGACGGGCCTCATGCGTTTCCTGAGCAGCAGCGGGAGCGTGTTCCAGCCGAGATTGCCGGCGGCGTAGCCGACGATCGGCTGCGGCTTGCGCGCGGGGTCGAGCGTGATGCCGTCCAGGCGCGCGAGCAGCGCCTCGAAGGCGATGCGCGCTTCCAGCCTCGCGAGGGGGCCGCCGGGGCAGGTATGGATGCCGGTGCCGAAGCCGAGATGGCCGCGATTGTCGCGAGCGAGGTCGAGCGTATCGGGGGCGGGCCAGCGCGCCTCGTCGCGATTGGCGGCGCCGGGGAAGAGCATGAGCATCGCGCCTTCCGGCAGCGCGGTGCCGCCCAGCGTGACGGCGCGCGTGGTGCGGCGCGCGATGCGTTGCAAGGGCGGCAGGAGGCGCGCCAGCTCCTCCACGAAGCGGGGGATGAGGTCGGGCTGGGCGCGCAGCCGGGCGAAGAGCGCGGCGTCCCGCGCCAGCCAGTGCAGGCCGCTCGCGATCAGGTTCGCCGTCGTCTCATGCCCGCCGATCAGCAGCAGGGCGCAGAGGTTGCGAAGCTCCACGCGCGTCAGCGTGCCGTGCGCTTCCTCCTGCACCAGTGTGCCCAGGATGTCGTCGCGGGGATGGGCCAGGTGATCCTCAATGGCGGCATCCAGGATGCGCATCAGCGCGTCGAGGCCGATGCGCGCTTCCGCCAGCAATTCGGGCGGGCCCATCCCCGTGGCGGCGAAGCCGGCCAGCAGCGCGTCCCGGGCATAGCGGTTCATCGCATCCCGCTGGTCGAGCGGCACGCCCAGCATCTCGCAGATCACGGTGACGGAGAGCGGGTTGGCGAAGCCCTCCACCATCTCCGCGCGCTCCGGCAGCGCCTCCGCCAGCTGTTCCGCGATGGCGGTGATGCGGGGCGCCAGGTGCTGGATGGCGCGCGGCGTGAAGGCCTTGTTGACCGTGCCGCGCAGCCTGGTGTGGTCCGGCGCGTCCTTCATCACCATGGACATGATCGGCACGTCCATGCCGATGTCGGAGGCGAAGGTCGCGGCATCGCGCAGCACCGCCTCCACCTCCGCATGCCGCGTCACCAGCCACATCGGCGGGCGATCCAGGCGATGCACGGGCGCATGCTGGCGGAGCGCCGCATAGGCGGCGTGCGGATCGGCCTGGATGGCGGGATCCAGCAGGTCGAAATGCACGGGGCAGCCTGTCATGGCGCCGCCAGGATCACGTCGAAGCCGAGCCGGGCGGCGACGGTGCCATTCCCGGCCACGAAGGCGCTGGCGCGGAAGCCGGCCTCCGCCAGCGCGTCCTGCCATTGCTCGCGCGACAGCAGCGGATGGAGCGGGCGCAGCGCCAGGTCCGTGCGGTCATCGAAGCCGGCCTGGAGGCCCATGCCGAGGTCGAACCAGGGGAAGAAGCGAGTCTCCTCCAGCGCCAGCAACAGGCCATCGGGCTTGAGCCAGGCGCGGGCATGGCGCAGCGCGCGGGCGATATCCGGCGCTGCGTGCAGGGCGGAGGAGGCCAGCACCACGTCGAAGCGCTGCGCCTCCGCGGGCGGCTGGTCCATGTCCAGCGTGCCGAACGCCAGCCAGTCCCGCCCCGCGAAGCGGCGCTCCGCCCGGCGCAGCAGATGGGCGTTGAGGTCGGTGAAGCGGTAGCGCAGGCGGCCCAGTGGGAAGCGACCCTCGATGGCGGCGAGGGTGGTGCCGAGGCCGCCGCCGAGTTCCAGCACCTCGATCGGCCGCGCCGTGGCAAGCCGCGCCAGGATGGCGGCCAGCGCGGCATTGGGCTCGGCGAAGAGCTTGCCGTACACATCGGGCGTTTCGTCAGCCAGGTAGATCGCGGCCGCGTGCTCCTGCCCCGTCAGCAGGCCAGGCAGGCCGGCGATGACGCGGTCGAGGAAGTCCCGTGCCGCCGGGCCGAAGCCGAGGCGATCGACGCCGACGATGGCATGGGTGGAGGGCGGTACGGCATCGGCGCCGATGCGCGCCACCTCCGGCAGCATGCGCTCCAGCCAGAAGCGGTAGCGCGGGATGACGCCATGCCGCGCCACCAGCGTCGCGGCATCGGGGGGCGCGGTGCCGCCGGTGATGGCGCGGATCGCGGCGGCGGCGGCGGCGGCGGCCTGGTCGCGAAAGGTCTCGGCGGTGACGGCGAAGTCGGCTTCCGCCACGGGCTGGCCGGCGCGCGTCGCGGCCTCCCGCGCCGCCTGCACCAGCGCGGGGTCGATGGCGGTCGCGGCCTCGGCCAGTTCCGTCATCAGCGCCGCCATGCGCGGCAGGTTCGCGGCCGACAGCATGGCGAGGTGGTCGCCGGGCAGGTGGCGCAGCGTGATGCGGCCCTGCACGACATCGCCCCAGCCGAGATGGGGATCCTCGCCCGCCGCGCCGCTGTCGAAGCCGCGAAGCTCCGCGGGGAAGCCCTCATCGCTGCGGATCAGCGCGACATCGCCCTCGATCGGCGCCGGGCGATAGGCGCCGAGCGCCCGGAAATTCGCCTTGAACATGGCGACCATGCGGTCGAGTGGCAGGGTCAGCGGGCCGAAGCGACCGGCCGCCTGCATGGCGGCGGCGGTGGCGCGGAAGCGCGCCTCCGCGTCCTGTTCCTCGACGGGGAACGCGGCACCGTACAGCGCCTCCAGTCCCCGCGTCATGGCGGTGTAGGCGATCTCGTCGGTCTGCACGTCATCGAAGGTGGCGGTGGTGCGGACGGTGTCGCCCAGCAGCAGCAGCGGCACCTGTTCACCCATGGCACGCAGGCGGCGTGCGACCTCGATGGCGATGAGGCCGCCGAAGGAATGGCCGGCCAGAAGGTAGGGGCCGTGGCGCTGGTCCTGGCGCAACTTCGCCACGACGTAGTCGGCCTGGGCCTCGATGCTGTCGAGCGGCGTCTCGCCCTCCGCCAGGCCGGGCAGCTGGACGGAGATGATGGCGAAGCGGCTGACCGCGGCGGCGAGGTCCCGCAGGTAGAAGGGCAGCGAGAGGATGCCCGGCATCAGCACCAGGCGCGGGCGCCGGTCCTCGGTAGCCTGGCCGAAGGTGACGACGGCGTTGGTGGCGGCGCGGCCGGATTGCAGCTCCTCCACCAGCGCCGCCACGGTGGGGCGGGCGAAGATCGCCTGCAGCGGGATGGCGCGGCCGTAGTGTTCCGCGAGCCGCCGCTGGATGGAGACGAGGGAGAGGGAGGTCGCGCCGAGTTCGAAGAGGGAGCGATCAGCCTCCGGCACCGGCACGCCGAGCACGGCGGCGACATCCGCGGCGACATCCCGCGCCAGGCCCTGGCGCTGGCCGTCCTCGCCCGCCAGCAGCTTCGGCACCAGCGCCTTGCGGTCCACCTTGCCGTTGGAGGAGAGGGGCACGCGGTCGATCGGCGTGAGGCTCGCCGGGACCATGTAGGCGGGCAGGCGCTGGCGGAGATGGGCGCGCAGCGCGGCGCCGAGATCGGCGGCGGAGGCGTCCGGTGCGGGGATGCCGCCCGCCAGCGCATGCACTGCCAGCGTGCCATCGGCCAGGACCCGGCCGATGGGACAGAGGCCGAGCCCGAGCGCGGGCGCGGCCTGCATCAGGCGCTGCGCGGCATGGCCAGCCAGCAGGCGTGCATCGCGCCCCGCCTTGTGTGGTTCGAGCAGCAGCAGGAAGGCGGCCTGCTCCACGATACCGAGATTAGCCTCATCGGGGATCGTGATGGCGGGGCGCGGTGCGTCACGCAGCGCCGCACCGGCCTGTTGCCAGCGATGGCCGCCGCCAGGGGTCACGATGCGCGCATCGATGCCGCCTTCGCGCAGCAGCGCTTCCAGCGTGCCGGGCGGTGGGGCGTCCGGCGCGAAGTGGCGGTGGCTTCGCCGCGCCTCATAGGTGGCGTCGGCGGGTCGGTGCGGCAGCGGCAGGGTGGCGGGCGGGGATCGGCGAAGGCCCGGGCGTTCCAGCAGCCGGGCCGTGCGCTGCCGCGCATCCGCCTTCGGCACGTAGAAGCCGTGCAGCACCCGATCGCGGCTACCGCCCACGGGGTTCGCCGTGACCACGGCCGTCGCCACGGCGGGGTGGCTGGCCAGCGCGGCCTCGATCTCCCCCAGTTCGATTCGGTAGCCCTGCACCTTCACCTGGAAATCCTCGCGGCCGAGGAATTCAATGGGGGTGGGGCCGGTGACCTCGCCATGCGGGCGGAAGCGGCCCAGGTCACCGGTGCGGTAGCGGCGTTCGCCGGTCAGCGGGTTGCGGATGAAGCGTTCCGCCGTCAGCACGGGATCGCGCCAATAGCCGCGCGCCAGGCCGGCGCCGGAGATCTCGATCTCGCCGATGGTCCAGTCCGGGCAGGGCTCGCCCCGGCGGTTCACGACGTGGAGCATCTGGCCGGCCAGCGGCAGGCCGTAGGGGATGCTGGGCCAGGCGGGATCGAGCGAGTCGATCTCATGCGCGTTGGACCAGATGGCGGCCTCCGTCGCGCCGCCCAGCGCGACAAGGCGTGCGGCCGGGGCCTGGGCGCGGAGACGCGGGATCAGGTCGAGCGGCACCCAGTCACCGGACATCATGACGAGGCGCAGGCGGTGGTCGGGCGGCAGGCCGTATTCCACCTGCATCGCGACCAGCGCGGGCACGCTGTTCCACACCGTCACCGCGTGGCGCGCGCAGAGTTCGCCCCAGTGGGAGGGGTCGCGGCTGGCTTCCGGCGCGGGCAGCACCAGCGCGCCGCCGGCGGCGAGGATGCCGAAGATGTCCCAGACCGAGAGGTCGAAGCCGAGCTGGGAGAGGCCGAGCGCGCGGTCCTGCGGCCCGATGCCCCATCGGCGATTCACCTCCGCCACCGTCGCGATGGCGGCGGCGTGCTCGCTCATCACGCCCTTCGGCTCCCCGGTAGAGCCGGAGGTGTAGATGACATAGGCGAGGCGGGTCGGGTCCTCGACCGCGGGCAGGCATGGTAGCGGCGCGGCGGCGCGGGCGGCGGCGAGCGCGGCATCGGCGGGCGCGGCCTCCTCCAGCAGCAGCGCCTCCCCGCGTTCCACCAGCAGGGCGCGGCGGTCGGCGGGCAGCGCCGGATCGACGGGCAGGTAGGCGGCGCCGGCCTTCAGCGTGGCGAGGACCGCGACGATCTGGCGCCATCCCTTGGGGTAGCCGATGGCCACCAGGCGGTCGCGCGGATCGCCACCCAGCCGTTCCAGCAGCGTGGAGGCGAGATGGGTCGCGGCGGCGTCGAGCGTGCCGTAGTCCAGCGTGATCTCCGGCGTCACCAGCGCGGTGGCGGCGGGGTTGGCGCGGGCCTGGCGTTCGAAGCCGGCCTGGAGGAGTTCGGGGGCGGCGGCCGGCAGCAGTGGCGCGCGGGAGAGGGCGGGCAGCATCGCCGCCACGCTGCGATTCCAGCCACGCCCGGCGGCGAGGTCATCCAGCAGGCCGCGCCAGGCGCTGACCATGGCGGGCACGGTGCCCGGCGGGAACAGCGATTCGACGACGTCCCAGGAACAGAGAAGCTGGCCATCCTCCTCCGACACCTGGTGGTCGATGATGACCTGGGGGGTGGAGGAGACGTTGAAGACGGTGCGGCCGAGGCGGTCGAAGCCCGTCGCATCCGTCTCCGGCGCATCGCCGGCGCGGCGGAAGCCGAGCGCGCTGGTGAAGACATAGGGGCTGTAGGCGGCGGCCTCCCCCGATTGGCGCGCGGCCTGGCGCAGCACCTCGATCCCGCTGACCGTCGCGTGGTCCATGTCCTCCGCCAGGCGGCGCGCGAGCGCCTGGGCGCGGGCGGCGAAGCCGGCGGGGCGGGCATCGACCTCCAGCAGGATGGTGGAGGTGAAGTCACCCAGCACGCGGGGCATGTCGGGGTGGCGGGGCGGGCGGTTGAAGGCGGTGACGGTGAGGCAGAAGCGGTCCTGCCGCGCCCAGGCGGCGAGCGTCTCCGCATAGGCGGCGGCAAGCAGCGTCGGCAGCGTCAGACCCTGGGCGCGCGCTTCCCGCTTCAGCGCCTCCGCCTGGGTGGCGGGCAGGGTGGCGCGATGGCGGCGGAAGGGGCGGCGCGTGCCGTCCGCCAGATCGCCCAGCAGCGGCAGGTCCGGCCCCGGCGGCAGGCTGCGCGCGGCCCAATAGGCGAGGTCGCGCTGATAGGCGGCGGTCTCCCGGAAGGCGATCTCGGCCAGGACATGGTCGCGGAAGCTGATGCCGATGGGGGGCAGCGCGGCATCCGGCTGTTCGTAGAGCCGGCCCCATTCCTGGCGCAGCGCATGGATCGAGGCCGCGTCGAGCGCGATGAGGTCGAAGGAGAGATGGAGGCGCGTCGTGCCCCCGAAGCGCGTCGCGCGGATGTCGAAGAGCGGCCAGTGATCGGGTTCCGCCACGCGGGTGGCGAGTGTTTCGCGCAGCGCCGCGAGCCGCGCGGTGGGATCGCCGTCGAGGTCGAGGGTCTCGATGGCGTAGTGGGGCACCTCCGCCAGGATGCGCTGCGTGCCGTCCGGCAGGATGATGGCGCGCAGCATGTCGTGGCGGCGGATCAGCACGTTGAGCGCGGCCTCGGCACGCGCCAGGTCGATCACCGTGCTGTCGAATTCCGTGTAGAGCGTGCAGGCGGTGGCGCCGAGGGCGAGGTCCCCGCGGCGGCCGAGCCAATAGGCCTGCTGCATGTCCGTCAGCGGGAAAGGCTCGTGGCGGCGGGCGAGGTCCGGCACTAGGGCGCGCGGCGCGGCCTGGGTCGGCACGGGCGTGGCCGGCGCGGGGGCGGCGCCGAGCAGGCTCGCGATGGTGGCGCCTTCGATCAGCATGCGCACGGGCACGTCGATGCCGGCCTCGGCGGCAAGGCGGTTGCGGATTTCCACGGCCATGAGGCTGTCGAGGCCGAGATCGTGCAGCGGCGTCGCGGGATCGGGGGCGGTGGCGAGGCCCAGCACCTCCGCGACGATGCGCGCCACCTCGCCGCGCGCGGGGGCAGGCGTGGGCGCGCTGCCGGCGGGTGTCAGCGACGCGATGGTCGCGCCCTCGATCAGCGCGCGGACGGAGACATCGATGCCGGCCTCGGCGGCGAGGCGGTTGCGGATCTCCACCGCCATGAGGCTGTCGAGGCCGAGATCGTGCAGCGGCGTCGCGGCATCCGGCGTGGTGGCGAGGCCCAGCACCTCCGCCACGATCCGCGCGACATCGCCACGCGCCGGGGCCGACGGGGGCGCGGCACCTGCGGGAGTGAGGGAGGCGATCGTCGCGCCCTCGATCAGCGCGCGGACGGAGACATCGAGGCCGGCCTCGGCGGCGAGGCGGTTCCTGATCTCGACGGCCATGAGGCTGTCGAGGCCGAGGTCGTGCAGCGGCACATCGGTGGCGACCGCGCCCGACAGGCCGAGCACCTCCGCCACGATCCGCGCGACATCGGGGCGCGGGGCGGCGGGCGCGGCCGTGGGCTGCGGCGCGGGCGCGGGGGCGCGCGGCGCAGGGGCGGCGGCGACATCGCGGAACAGGCCGGGGGGTGTGGCGCCGAACAGCCCGGCGAAGCGGCGCCAATCGACGGAGGGCAGCAGGATCAGCCGCGCGGCATCGGCGCCGAGCGCCGCGCCGAACAGGCGCTGGCCTTCCTCCGGCGCGATGGAGCCGAGGCCGAGCCCCTCCGCCTGGCGGTCGAAGCCGAGCGCGGCGGCGGAGCCGGTGCCGCGCCAGACGCCCCAGTCCAGGCTGATCACGGGCATGCCCTCCGCCCGGCGCAGGCTGGCGAGCCCGTCGAGGAAGGCGCTGGCGAAGGCGTGGTTGGCCTGGCGGGCGGAGCCGATGACGCCGGCGGCGGAGGCGCAGAAGATCAGGTGCCGCGGCTGCGCGGCCTCCGGCAGGGCGCGGATGGCGGCGTCCAGCGCCAGCCCGCCGGCGATCTTCGCGCCCAGCACGGGGGCGATGGTCGCTTCGTCCTGCGCCGCGATCGGCGCATCCGCCAGCAGGCCGGCCGCGTGGACGATGCCCTGCAGGTCGGGCGTGGCTGCGAGCAGCCGTGCGATCGCGGCCGTGTCGGCGGCATCGGCGGCGATGTGCTGCACCGGGATGGGCAGGCTGGGCGGCGTCGCGGCACGGCGGCTCAGCAGCAGGATGCGCGCGGCGCCATGGGTGGCGAGCCAGGTCGCGATCTCCCGCGCCAGGCCGCCGCTGCCGCCGGTGATGAGCCAGGTGCCGCCGACGCGATCCGGCGCGCGGGGCGCGGGGGTGGCGCGCAGCCGCGGCACGGTGCGGCGGCCCTCCGCATCCCAGCCGACCTCCGCTTCCCCGTCCCCGGCCAGCACCTCATCGACCAGCGCCTCCGCGCTCGGCGGCGCGACGAGCAGGCGGGGGGCGAGGGCGGGGGCTTCCAGCGCGAGGGAGCGGACGAAGCCGGGCAGGCCGGCATGGCCGAGCGTGCCGTCGGCGACGATGACGAGGCGGGGCGGCGTCGGGCGGGCCATCGCTTCGCGGGCGAGCGAGACGAGGTCGGCCAGCAGCGCTTCCTGGGCGGGCGCCGTCGCAGCGGCGGGCGGCAGGACGTGCAGGATCGCCTCGGCCTGGGATACACCGGCGAGGCGCGCGCCGGCGCCGGCCAGCAGGGCGGCGGCGCGCCCGGCTTCCCCGGAGACATGCCAGGAAGGCCCGGCGGCCGGGCGTTCGGGCAGGCGGCGGGCGAGGATGACCTCTCCGGTCGCGTCCGACGGGACCTCGAAGCCGGATTCCGCCAGCAGGGCGCGCCAGGCGTCCAGCGTGAGGAGGGGATGGTCGGGGCGGCGGGCGGTGTCGGCGAAGCGCCACCAGCCCTCGGTCAGGCCGAAGACGATGTCGATCCAGCGGCGGCGCGCGGTGCTCTCCACCAGCAGCAGCACGCCGCCCGGGGCGAGCAGGCCGCGGATATGCGCGAGCGTGGCGCCGAGATCGGCGGTGGCGTGCAGGACATTGGCGGCGAGCACGACATCGGCGCAGCCCGGCGCGAAGCCCTGCGCGGCGGGATCGCGTTCGATGTCGAGCAGCGCGGTGGAGAGGTCCGCGCCCGCGAATTTCCGCGTGGCCGCCGTCAGGAAGGCCTGGGAGACATCGGTGAAGCGGTAGTGGCGCGCGGCTTCCGGCAGGGCTTCCAGCAGCGCGCCGGTGGCGCCGCCCGTGCCGGCGCCGACCTCCACGACGCGCAGCCGGCGGCCCTTCGGCGTCGCGGCGGCCAGGCGCGTGGCAGCGGCGCGCAGCAGGCCGTTGACGGTATGGGCATAGGCGGAGGTTTCGTAGAAGGCGCCCGCGCCGGCCTCATTCGCCGGGAAGAGCAGTGCGAGGGGTTCGGTACGCCCCGTGAGGACATCGGCCAGCGCCTCGCCGCAGCGGCGCAGCACCGCGACCTCCCCCTGCATGGCGGGGGCGGCGGCGAGGACGGCGTCGATGGCGGGCGGTGCCTCCGGCGGTGCGCGCAGCACGGTCCAGCGGCGGCCATCGCGCTTCAGGATGCCGTCCTCCGCCAGCATGGACAGCAGGCGGCGGAAGAGGCGGTGGTGCCGCTCCGCGATGCCGAGCGCTTCCGACAGCGCGCCGAAGGTCAGCTGCGCGCCGGGCTTGAAGGGCAGGCCGAGCCGGCGGAGCGCCTGCACGACATAGGCGGTGGCGACGGATTCCAGCGCCTCGCCCTGGCGGGCATAGGCATCCATGTCGTGCAGCGCGGCCAGGCGCGCGGCTTCGGGCGCCAGGGCGGCGCCGAGGCGGGCGGCGCTGGGCAGGAAGGCGGGCGGGGCCAGGCCCTCCAGCAGCGGTGCGGGGTGGCGGGCTTCGTGCCAGAAGGCCTGGCTGCCGGGGCGCGGCAGGAAGCGGAGGCCGCGGACCTCCAGCGCCACGCCCTCATCATCGATCAGCGCGAGGTCGGCGGTGATGCCATCGCCCTCCGGCAGGGCGGTGACGGTGACGCGGGGCGCGGGGCCGGGGCGGCGATGCAGCGCGATATGGCCGATGCCGCCGGGGATGAGCGTGGCCCAGGCCTCCGCCGCCACGGCCGCGGCGACGAGCTGGAAGGCGGCGTCGAGCGTCGCGGGATGCAGGGCGAAGCGCGGCTCCGGCGCAGGGGGCGCGAGCGTGGCGCTGGCGGTGCCGGGGCCGCGCCGGATGGTGCCGAGCAGGCGGAAGGCGGGGCCGTGCTGGATGCCGCGCTGGTTCAGCGCGTCATAGAGCGCGGCGGGATCGACAGGCGTGTCGCCGGAAGCCGCGGGCGGCGCGGAAGGCGCGGCGCGGGGGGCGAGGCGGCCGGTGGCATGGATGACGGGCGCGGACGCGGGATCCTCCGGCCTGTGGCTCAGGATGCGGAAGGCGCCGTCCGCGGCGATGGTATGGAGATGCGCGGGCGCGGCATCGGAGAGGCGGAGCGGCGCGGTGATCTCCAGCGCCTCGATCGCCTGGCCGGGGAAGGCGGCGAGCGCCATCTCGACATAGGCGCTGGCGGGCAGGATCGCCTGGCCCTCGATGCGGTGCTGCGCGAGGAAGGCGGTGGCGGGGCGGGCCAGGTCGATGGTGGACGACCAGCGGCGTTCGCTGGACAGCGGCAGCGGGATGGGGCGGCCCAGCAGCGGATGGGCGCCGTCATCATCCGGCGTCGCGACGGGCGCGGCTTCGGCGGGGGCGTCGATCCAGAAGCGTTCGCGCTGGAAGGGCGTGGTCGGCAGCGCGACGCGGCGACCCTGCGTCGCGGGCAGGCTGGGCGGCGGGGCGTTGGAGGGGATGGCGCTTGCAAGTTCGCCCGGCGCCCGCACCGCGACCCACCAGGGCAGCCGCGCACGGCCGACGCGCGCGGTGTGACAGATATCGGCGAAGCCATCAGTCGTCGTCGTCAGGTGGTCGCGGTAGCGGGCGATGAGGGCGCGGAGCGCCGGTTCCGTCCGCGCGGAGAGGAAGAGCACCGGCGCCTCGCCGGGCTCCGCCTCGATGACCGGCGGCGGGGGCGGGGCTTCCAGCACGATGTGCACGTTGGTGCCGGAGAAGCCGAAGCTGCTGACGCCGACGCGCCGGACGCCGCCATGGACGGGTTCGGTGGGCACGCGGATATCGGCGCCGGCCAGGTCGATATGCGGGTTGAGGCGCGTGAAGTGGAGGCTGGCCGGGATGGCCTGGTGGCGCAGCATCAGCGCCGCCTTGATCAGCCCCGCCGTGCCGGCCGCGGCCTCGCAATGGCCGATATTGGTCTTGACCGAGGCGACATGCAGCGGGCGTTCCGCGCGCTTGCCGAAGACGGCGCGGAGCGCATGCATCTCGATGGGGTCGCCGAGCGCGGTGCCGGTGCCATGCGCCTCGATCGCGTCGATGTCGTCGGGCGTCATTCCGGCATTGGCCAGTGCCGCGCGGATGACGGCTTCCTGCGCGGGGCCGTTCGGCGCCGTCAGGCCGGCGCTGCGGCCATCCTGGTTCACGGCGCTGCCGCGGATGACGGCGAGCACGCGGTCGCCATCCGCCACGGCATCCGACAGCCGCTTCAGCACCAGCGCGCCGCAGCCCTCGCCCCGCACATAGCCATCGGCGCCCGCATCGAAGGTCTTGCAGGCGCCGTCGGGGGAGAGCATGCGGCCGAGGCAGAAATTGATCGTGATGTCGGGCGTGAGCATGAGGTTCACGCCGGCCACGATGGCGAGCCCGCATTCCCGCGCCCGCAGCGCCTGCACCGCGAGATGCGTGGCCACGAGGGAGGAGGAGCAGGCGGTGTCCACCGCCATGCAGGGGCCCTGGAAGCCGAAGCTGTAGCTGATGCGGCCCGAGGCGACGGAGGCCGCATTGCCCGCGCCGGCCGCGGCATTGCTGCCCGACCCATGCGCCGTGCGCGACAGCAGCGCCGAATAGTCGTTGGTGCTGATGCCGACATAGACGCCGGTGCGGCTGCCGACGAGGGAGGGCGGGGCGATGCCCGCATCCTCCAGCGCTTCCCAGGTGACTTCCAGCAGCAGGCGCTGCTGCGGGTCGATGCCGATCGCCTCCCGCGGCGAGATGCGGAAGAAGAGCGGTTCGAACCCATCGACGCGGTCGAGGAAGCAGCTTTTCCGCACATACATGCGGCCGGCGCGGCCGGGCTCGGGGTCGTAGAGCGCGTCGATGTCCCAGCGGTCCCGCGGCACTTCGCGGCTGCCGTCGCGGCCTTCCAGCAGCGCCTGCCACATCGCGTCCGGGCTGTCCGATCCCGCGGGGTAGCGGCAGCCCATGCCGATGATGGCGATGGGCGCGCTGCCGGCGCGTTCCAGCTCCGCATTGCGGGCGCGGAGCCGCTGCAGGGCGACGACGGCCTGCTGCATCGGTGTCATGGCGGGGCGGTCGAGCATCAGGCGCGATCCCTTGCCATCAGTCGCAGGCCCGCAGCAGCGCGGCGGCGAGGGATGCGAGCGGCATGGCGACATCGTCCTCCGGCGAGCAGCCGAGCAGTTGCAGCTGCCCGCGCCACAGCGTCGGGATCACCACGCCGCCGCCGGCGCGCGCGGCGCTGAGCACCAGTTGCTGGTCGTAGCCATCCTCCCCGGCTGCGCGCCAGGTGGGGGCGCCGGTGATGGTGAGGCCGCTGCGCCGCCATTCCGGCGGCGTGCCCGGGCGTTGCAGCAGGCGCGGCAGGATCAGCAGGCTGTCGCCGGCCTCGCCGCCCTCGATGCGCTCGAACACCACGGCGCGGTTGTCCCGCGCGGATTCCCAGAACTCCCCGGGGGCGAGGTCGGCATAGACATGGCTGATCGCCATGCCGGGGCCGGGCGGCAGGGCCGGGCGGATGAAGCGGCTGAGATCGACAGAGAAGGCACAGGCATCCGTGCCCGCGGCATCGCGCAGCGCGATGGCGAGCGCGCTGTTGAGGCTCGCCCCTTCCGCGTCGCAGCGCTCCAGGATGCGCGCCGTCTCAGTCTCGTCGTAGCGATGCAGCGTGAGCTGCGTGCGCGACGCCGGCGGCAGGATGGCGGTGAGGCGCTGAAGGCCGAGCGCTTCCCACCGCGCGCCGGCGCGGTCCGACCACCAGCCCTCGATCAGGTCGCCCGCTTCGGCATCGGCGAAGACGCGGCCGGGCAGCAATTCCTCGCAGGCGGGGGCGAGGTCGCCAACGGGCGTGCCCTCCGCGAAGGCACGGCCGATGGCGAGCGCGGTGCGGTAATCCGTCAGCGCATGGCTGACGGCCAGCAGCAGCGTCTGCCCGCCCGGATGGTCCGCGACTACCGCCTGCCAGGGCGGGTTGTCATCGGTGCCGATGCGGGCATCGAGCAGATCCTCCGCGACGCCGACCCAATCGGCCTCCGCGGCGAGCGTGATACGGGCCATGACGCCGGGCCGCGTCGCGGCCGTCCAGCGCGGCCGGGCGCGGCGGCCGAGGCGCGCCACGGGCAGGTCGAAGCCCGGCGGCGCCTGCATGGGGAATCCGCCTTCGGCGCGCTGCAGCACGACGATGCTGTTGGTCGGCGCCACCTGGTCCAGCAGCCAGAACTTCGCCTCGTTCGGGCTGAGCAGGCGCATCATGCGGCGCGGGCGGCCAGCAGGTCGGCCATGGCGCCGACATTCTCGAGCTTGCCGACCTCCGCCGGGTTCAGCCGCACCTTGAACTCGCGCTCCACCGCCAGCACCAGGACGATGTGCTGCAGGCTGTCCCATTCGTCGATGTCGTCGGCGGTCGTGCTGTCCTGGATCACCAGGGCCTCGTCCTCGAACACCTCGCGGAAGACGGTGGTGAGGCGATCGACGATCGCGGCGCGGTCAGGCATCGTGTTGCACCATGCTGGGCCAGGGATCGCGATCCGCGGGCGTGGAGAAAAGGAACGCGCCGCCATCCTCGCCCGCCGGCACGAAGCCGAGCCTCGGATAGAGGCCGGCGACGATCTGGTTCTTGGCCGATGGCTTGTAGCGGCCGAGGACTCGGGTGGCACCGCGGCGGCGCGCCTCGGCCAGCACCAGGCTCGCGGTGAATTCCTCGACGCCGCGCGCCAGCACGCGGCAACTCATCACCCAGGTGTCGATGACGAGGTCCTGGCCCTGCTGGTGCAGCAGCAGGGCCGCGATCAGGCCATTGTCGCCGAAGCGGTCGCGCAGGCGGATGTGCAGGACCGTCCAGTCGGGATGCTGCGCCAGGGCGGCGATCTCGGCTTCCGTCGGCCGCGTACCGGTCAGGTGGAACTGGTTGCTCTTGCCGATGAGCTGCGCGATGCGCGGCAGGTGGAAGGGATCGGCGCCGCCGGTCGCGGCCACCATGTCGAGGCTCGCGAGATAGGCCTGCATGTCGACGAAGCCGGCGCGGTGTTCGTCGCGCCGGGCATTCTCGGCATAGAGCTGGGTGCGGGCGGCGTCCTCGGCGTTGAAGGCGATGGCCTCGAACCAGGCGCCGGCTTCCAGCGCCGCGATGTAGTGGGCCGGATCGTCGGGCATCTCTACCACCGCGACTTCCGGCAGATGGCGGCGGACGATGTCGCGCTCCATCGGGTTGTCATCGACGAAGACCACTGCATCGAGGCCGATGTTGAGCGTCGTGGCGATGTCGCGCACCACATCGGCCTTGTTGCCCCAGCCCGCGCGGAAGACGGCGAAATCCTCCATGCGCAGCACCGTGTCGGGGTGTTCGCGGAAGGGCAGGGAGGCGGTGGCGGGCTCGTTCTTGGAGCAGGCGGCGAGGATGATGCCGCGGTCCTTCAGCGCCTTCACATGCGCCTGGAAGGCCACGAAGGCCTCGCCGGCCGCACCGCTGCCGAGGGCGATGCCGGCCAGCCCGTCATCGCCAATGACGCCGCCCCAGAGCGTGTTGTCGAGGTCGAGGACCAGGCATTTCCGCGCCAGGCCACGGGCGCCGGCGATGAGCCGCGCGGCGGCATGGGCCAACACGCCGGAGGAATCGGGCGCGACCGCGTGCTTGGAATGATGCCAGTAGCGCGGGTCGTGCCAGCGCTGGCGGCCGTGCCGCGCTGCGAGATGGTCGAGATCCAGCAGCACGACACCGGGAGGCGCCGTGAGAGCCAGTTCGGCGTTGAGGAGGCGGAGCGCGGTACGGTGACCCCAGGGCGCGGCACCTGCCAGGTTGCCTGCCGGATCCTCCGTTGGCAGGTCCGCGAGATTGTCGATGACCAGGCAGGCCTTCGCGCGCAGCGCATCCCACAGCGCGCGACGCGCGGCGATGGCGCGGGCAACGGCGTCGCGCAGGGTCTCCGGCGCAGCACCGGGCGGCACCTGCAAGGCGTGGTCGCGATGCGTGGTGAACAGCCAGACGACATCCGGCTTGAAGTCATGCAGGGCGCTGGCGGGATCGAGCACCGAGGCCGTCGCCGTATCGAAGGGCGTGAGATGGATGGTGGGTGCGAAGCCCGCGATGGTCAGCCAGTAGCGCAGCAGCGGTACGACATGGTCGAGCGTGCTGGCGCCCGCGATGGCGAGGCGGATCGGGCGCAGGCCGAGGGCCGCGGCATCAATTCCGTCGACAAGCCTTGCCGCGCGAAGCTGGTCGAGAAAATCGGTTCCGGCGCCGGTCGTCTCCCGCAGGATGGCGAGGCCGGCACCCGGAGTGCCGGCAGCGATGGCCGCGCGGGCGCGGGCCAAGCCGTCCTTCACCCGGGTTCGGTCCACCATGTCCAGCGGCATTCTGACGTGCCCATCCCCCTGATCGGCGGTGGCACGATACCGGCGCCGCTTTCGCTTGCAAAGCGTTCTGCTTGATCCGCGCAGCGGCGTCGTGGCAGAAGGAATTGAAGCTGGGGACTGGCATCGCGTGGCAGGCGGGGCGTCATCGCTGGAGTTCCAGGATCTCGCGCCCGGCCGCCGGGCGGAGATCACGTGTCTCATGGATTTGGACGCGATCGATGCCTTTGCGGCCGTGACCGGCGACCGCAGCCCCTTGCATCTCGATGCCGCCTTCGCAACATCCCGCGGGTTCGCCGGCCGCGTGGCGCATGGGGCGCTGCTGGTCGGCTATGTCTCGCAGCTGGTGGGCATGGTGCTGCCGGGGCGGAACGCGTTGCTGCTGGGGGTGAACATGTCCTTCGTCGCGCCGGTCATCGCCGGCACGCGCGTGACCGTGGCGGGCGTCGTGGACCAGGTGTCCGACGCCGTGCGGTCCGTGGTGTTGAAGATCGAGGCGCGGGACGAAGGCGGCGCCGTCGTGGCGCGGGGGAAGGCGACGATCGGCTTCACGCAGGAGGTCGCGGCGCATGGATGACCAGCTCGACCTCATCCTCGTCACGCAGTCCAACGTCGTGGACTACGAAGGCTTCGGCAATCTGCCGCTCGACCGCAGCGACCTCTACAAGCACCTCGTCTATCCGCGGATGGTGCTGCATGAGGGGCGGTTCCGCTCCCACCTCGACTACATCAACCGCCGTGTGCATGGCCGCTACTTCGACCAGGGCACGATGGCGCAGCGGCGGGAGATGCTGAATATCTGGAACCTGCCCTCCATGGCGGGTGTCCACCTGATCAACTACCTCGCCCAGTTCGGCTACCGTGTCCGCGTCATCAACAACCTCGACAGCGAATGGGACTGGTTCGAGGAGGCCTATCGCAACTGCCGGCGGCCGCCGCTGGTGGGCATCTCCTCCACCTTCTACCTCTCCTGGAAGGAAGTGGGCGGCGTGGCCAAGCGGCTGCGGGCGCTGGACCCGGAGATGGACATCGTGCTTGGCGGCGCCTTCGCGAATGCGGAGACGATCAACGGCGACCCCGCCGCCTTCGCGCAGCGCATGCGGCGCTACGGCATCCGCTACGTGCTGCATGCCTTCAATTCGGAGACCGATCTGCGGGACCTGCTGGCGGCACGGCGGGGCAAGGCCGCGATCGATGCGGTACGCAACCTGGCGCGCATCGATGGGAAGCTGGCGGGCGGAAGCTTCGAGCTGGGCCCGAAGGTGTGGAACGAGCCGCTGCTGTCGCTGAAGGATTGTCCGCCGACCTGGGACCAGCACCATCTGCCATTCCTGAACCGGACGATCCAGATCCGCACCGCCTCCGGCTGTCCTTTCGCCTGCGCCTTCTGTTCCTACCCCACCACGGCCGGGCCCTGGCAGACGGTGGAGGCCGACCATGTGCGGGCGCACCTCGACAGCCTGATGCGCATCGGCACCATCGACCGCATCATCTTCATCGATGATACCTTCAACGTGCCCCCCCACCGCTTCCGCGAGCTGATCAAGATCTTCGCGGAGTACCGCTTCGAATGGTTCTCCTTCCTGCGGGTGCAGTATGTGGATGACGAGGTCGTCCGCATGATGAAGGATAGCGGCTGCAAGGGCGTGTACCTCGGCATCGAATCCGCCAGCGACAAGGTGCTGCGGAACATGAACAAGCGCGCGACGTCACGGCAATTCGCCGAGGGCGTGCAACTGCTGAACAAGCACGACATCGACTACCTCGCGGCCTTCGTCCTGGGCTTCCCGGGCGAGGATGACGGGACGATCCAGGAAAATATCGACTTCATCCGCGACAACGGCGTGCGGTTCTATTCCCTCAAGGAATTCTACTACATGCCCCACACGCTGGTGCATGAGAAGCGCGCGGAATACGGCCTGACCGGCATGGGCAACAAATGGTCGCACGCGACGATGAGCCACGAGCAGGCCTCGCGCATCAAGCTGGAGATGTTCCAGGCGATCGAGAGCACGCATATCGATCCCGATACCTCGCTCTGGTACATGGCGTACCTGTATGACCAGGGCTACGACTTCGGGCAGATCCGCCAGTGGCAGGCGGAGATCAATGCGCTGATGAAGCGCCAGCTGGCCGCGGGCAACCTCGCCGCGCTGCCAGAGGCTGCGGAGTTCACCCAAGCTGCCGAGTGACCTGCCGCCGGCCTGGGACCTCGTCTCGCCGGTCTTCCTGCTGATCGCGGCGGCGCTGGTGCTGGCGCGGCGCGCGCGGGCGGTCGCCTTCGTCGCGGGCGGGCTGGCGCTGGTGGCCTGGCTGGCGCCCACGCCGGCGGCGATGCTGCCGGTGCCGGCCATGGCGCTGGCGGGCTGCGCGATGCTGCGGCCGGTCGCGCGGCGGCCCGGCCTGCTGCCCGCGTCCATCGCGGCGCTGGTCGGGCTGTTCCTGCTGGTGCGGGAGGTGCTGCCGGCGCTGGGCTGGCTGCCGCCGATCGGGCTCGGGGGCAGCATCGGGCTGTCCTACGTCATGTTCCGCCTGGTCCAGCTGCTGGTCGATGCGGCGGAAGGCGAGGCGTCGGCGGAGGCGCCGTTGCTGTCCCTGCTGGCCTGGCTGCTCTTCCCGCCGAGCTTCCTCGCTGGGCCGATTGGGCGGGCGCAGGACTTTCTCGAGGATTTGGCGGCACCGGCGGCCTGGCCCTCGCGCGATGCCTGGCTGCGCCATGGCGCGGGAATCGTGGGTGGGCTGTTCGGGGTGGTGGTGCTGGCGGCGGGGCCGTGGTGGGTGTTCCGGCAGGGGTTGGCGGCGCCGGGTGCGGTGGGGCTGGCGGCCGCGGCGCTTGGCTTCGCGGCCTGGCTCTGGATCAGCTTCGCGGGGTATTCGCGGCTGGCCGTCTCGCTCGCCGCGCTGATGGGCGTGCGGCTGCCGGAGAATTTCGACCGGCCCTGGGCGGCCGAGACCATGCTGGCCGTGTGGTCTCGCTGGCATATCAGCCTGTCCGACTGGTTCCGGCTCTATGTCTTCAATCCGCTGCTGAAGATGCTGCTGGCGACGACCGGCGCGACGAAGCAGGCGCATTGGCTGGGCGCGATCGCCTATGTCGTCACCTTCCTGCTGATGGGGCTGTGGCATGGCATCGGCTGGCGCTTCGCCCTTTACGGCCTGCTGCTTGGCGTCGCGGCGGGGGTGAACAAGGCGGCGCAGACGCTGCTGGCTCGGCGGCTCGGCAAGCAGGGCTATGCGGCGCTCAAGCGGCGGCGGGACTATGCGCTGGCATCATCGGTCGGCGCGGTCGGGACCTTCGTCATGGCGCTGATGTTCCTGTGGCTGCCGGCCGAGGCCGTGTCCCTGGCGATCCTGCCGGCGGCGCTGATCGTGGCAGCGGTGCTGGCGACGGTGTTGCCGGCCGGCCGCGTCGTCGCGGATCGCGCCGCGCTTCGGATCGAGGCCCATCGCGGGCAGCTTGCGGCCATGCAGCTGGTGGTGCTCGTGGCGGCGCTCGCTCTCGGGCTCTCACCGCCGCCGCTGCTTTATCAGTTCTTCTGACGCTCAGCCCGGCTTGCGCGCCGTGGCCAGCACGTAGTCATAGGCGTTGTAGACCTTCTCGTGGCTGAAGCGCAGCGAGAGCTTGTAGGGCATGCGCGCGATGGGGTGGAAACGCTGCAGCATCTCTGGGTCCGTCGCCATGAAGTGGTGCAGGCCGGGATAGACCTCGTGCCGGATGGAGCGGACCTCGACATCCGTGAAGCCGGCGGCGCGCAGCTTGGCGGCGTAGCTGGCGCGGTCGTCGGCGTTCGCTTCGGGCACCGCGTATTTCTGCATGAAGAACTTCCAGTTGAAGTCCTGCACGCGGCGGCCGAAGGTGCCTGCTTCCGGGTCATTGCGGATGACGTCGGCCAGCGAGAGCCGCCCGCCGGGGCGCAGCACGCGCATCGCTTCGGCGAAGAACTGCTCCCGCGTGTCGAAGTGGAAGGCGCATTCGACGCCGAGCACCGCATCGGCGCTGGCATCGGGCAGCGGCATGGCGGTGGCAGAGGCCTCCAGCAGCGTGATGCGGTCCGCCATGCCGGCCTCCGCCACGCGCTTCTGCCCTGTCAGCACCTGGGATGTCGTGACGTTGAGGCCGGTGATGGAGCGCGGCGCCAGGCGCTGCATCCAGAGCATGTCCTGGTCGGCGAAGCCGAAGCCGACATCGACGACATCCATGCCGGGCCCGACGCCGGCGCTTTCCGCCACCAGCATCGCCATGGCCTCGCAGGCCTCGTCGATGGTCTTCGCGTCCCGCCAGTAGCCGAGGTTCAGGTAGAGCCCGCGCTTGCTGAAGGAATGGGTGGAGACGAGTTCGTAGATGTCCCGCGCGCTCATGCGCTTGAAGGGCGTGTAGAACCAGAGGATGTAGTCGAGCGCTTCGCGCAGCTTGCCACGGGCCGGGATGGTGGTGCTCATGCCGCATCGATCCGAAGGGCGAGGAGTGGCTTGTGCGTGGCATCGAGTGCCAGGGCGGTGCAGGCCCAGCTGGCGGGGTCGCCGGCATCGGTGAGTGCGAGGCCGGCCTCGGCGGCGGCGTCCTCCAGCGCGGCGGTCATGTAGCCGGCTTCCAGCATGCAGAAATCCTCCGACAGCGCGCCATAGACGGGTTCGATCGCGGCCATCTGCGCGACGAGCAGCAGCAGCGGCGCCTCGCCTACCGGGCGCGGGGACAGGGGCGCCAGGGCATGCGCCTCCGGGTCGTGGTAGTGGCAGCCGGGCGGCAAGCCGGGCAGGCCAGGCGCAGGCACGGAGAGGTAGGCCTGCACGGGATAGAGCGTGCCGGCGGAGGCGTAGCGGTATTTCGGCAGCGGGCCCGGCCGGCTGGCCAGGACGCCGAGCAGCCGGCCGAGGCTGTCGCTCGACAGGTCAGCCACGGCCATCCTCCGTGGCCAAAGCGAATTCCTGAGCAATGAGCGCCATCATCTCATCCTCCGACATGCGCATGACACTGGCCTCGATCTCGTCATCCGGGGGTGGCGGGGGTGGGGCGGGACGCGGCGCGGCCTCGGCGGGCGGGGCGTCCAGGCCGAGCTGTTCCGACAGATGCGCGGCCAGTGCCTCCACCGTCGGATAGCTGAAGAGCAGCGTCGCCGGCAGCGTCAGGCCGAGCCCGTCGCCGAGCGCCTTCCGCAATTCCAGCGCCATGAGGCTGTCGAGGCCGGCATCGCTGAGCGGCTGGTCGAGGGCCAGCGCCTCCCCGCTGCCGACGCGCAGCACGCGCGCGGCTTCGGCGGCGATGAAGCCTGCCAACGCATCGCGGCTGGCGCGGGGATCGGCGCCGGGGGCGGCGGCGCGCGGACGGGGCGCGGCGGTGCGGGGCGGCGCCACGGCGGCGAAGAAGCCCGGCACGGCGGCGCCATAGCCCGCGAGGAAGCGCGGCCAGTCGATGGCGGCGACCAGCAGGCGCGGCTTGCCGGAGGCGATCGCGCGGCCGAGGGCGCCGAGCGCATCCTTGGGCGCCATCAGCGCCGCGCCGGCGGCCGTCAGCCGCGCGCCGGCCGGCGTGGCGGCGACGGCGCCGGCCTCGCCCCAGGCGCCCCAGTCGATGCAGAGGCCAGGCAGACCGCGCGCCTGGCGCGCATGGGCCATGGCGCCCAGCACCGCATTGGCCGCGGCATGCGCGCCCTGGCCGGCATTGCCGATCAGGCCCGCGGAGGAGCCGAAGAGGACGAAGGCGTCGAGCGCCCGGCCCTCGGTCGCGGCCTCCAGGTTCATCGCGCCCTGCACCTTGGCGGCGGCGACCTTGGCGAGGTCCTCCGGCCCGAGGCGGAGGATGGCGCCGTCGCTGAGGCTGCCGGCGAGGTGGAAGACGCCCCGCAGGGGCGGGCCCTCCGCCTCGATCGCGGCGAGGATGCGCCGCACCGCATCGGCATCGGCCACGTCCCCGGCCATGACGTCGCAGCGCGCCGGCAGGGGCGTGCCGGCCGCGGGACGCCGCGCTAGCAGCACGACGCGCTCCGCCCCGCGGGCCAGCAGCCATTCGGCCAGCAGCGGGCCGAGGCCGCCGAGGCCGCCGGTGACGAGGTGGCTGCCGCTGGTCGCGAAGCCGGGGCCGGGCGGCAGCGCCACGCGCTTCAGTCGCGGCACGTGCCAGGCGCCGTCCCGCCAGGCGGCCTCACGCTCGGCTTCGGGCGGCGGGGGCGGGGCCTCGCCGGGCGGCAGGTCCAGCAGGCGGAGGTCGAGTTCGGCGTGTTCCAGCGCGACGACGCGACCCAGGCCGATGATGGCGGCAAGGTCTGGCCGCGTGACCGGGCCGATCGGCTGGGCGCCACGGGTCAGCAGGTGCAGCGCCGTGGGTTCGGTGGCCGACGCGGCCTGCTGCGCCGCGGCCAGGGCGTCGGCAGCGCTTGCGGGTTCGACGACGCGGAAGGCGCGGGCGGCGCGGGGCGCGCGCGCGATGGCGATGGCCTGGGCGCCGCCGGGGGCGGGCACGACCTCCACCGCGCCGAAGCCTTCCGCCAGCACGGCATGCCAGGCCTCCGGCGCCAGCAGCGGGTGGTCGGGGCGGAGCGTGGTGTCGGCGAAGCGCCACCAGCCCGGGGTGGAGCCGAAAACCAGGTCCGCCCAGTTGCTGCGGCGGCAGGCCTCCAGCAGCAGCAGCGCACCGCCGGGGGCGAGAAGGCTGGCGGCGTGGCGCAGGCTGTCGCGGATGTCCCGCGTGGCGTGCAGGACGTTGCTGGCGACGACCAGGTCGAAGCTGCCTGGCGCGAAGCCCTGGGAGTCGGGCGTGCGTTCGATGTCGAGCGGCAGCGCGGCGGCGATCGCCGTGCCGAAGCGTGCGGTCGCGGCATCGAGGAAGCCGGCGGAGATGTCGGTGAAGGTGATGGCGAGGCGGTCGGTGAGGCCGGCCTCCGCCAGCGCCGCGACCAGCGCGCCGGTGCCGGCGCCGATCTCCAGCAGGCGAAGCTTCCGGCCTTCCGGCAACGCCGCGATAGCCTCCCCGATCGCGGCGACCAGCATGGCGTTCAGCATGCGGGCGAAGGGCGGGTCCGCGTAGATGGAGCCGCCATCGCCGAAGATCGCGGCCAGGGCATCGGCCTCGCCGCGCAGCACGGCGGGGAGAGCGGTGCCGGCGCGGCGGGCGAGGCCGATTTCCATGCGGTCGCCATGGCGGGCGGTGAGGTCAGCGGCCAGCGCATCGGGGTCGGCGGCGGCGCCCTCCGCCATGGCGGGGAGATGGCGGTGCAGGCGCGCGAGCGCGGGTGTGACGGCGGCTTCCGGCACCGCGGCGCGGGCGCGGGCGGCGTAGCCGGCGGCGAGCGATTCGAGCGCCTCTGCGAAGCCCGGCTCCTCGCGGGGTGCGGTGGCGGAGCCCGCGCGGGCGGCGGCTTCGCCGAGGGGCGGGATGCGTGTCTCCGGCGGCAGCGCGACCCACTCGACCTCATAGGTCCAGCGGTCGGAGGGATCGGCGCCGCCGGCCTCGATCCGGCGGATGGTGAGGCCGGTGACGGTCATGACGGGCGCGCCGTCGGTGTCGATGATCTCGACATCGCCGGTGGCGACGCCGCCGCCGCTGGCCGGGCGCGCGCGGACCCAGGCACGGACGGGGCCAGCATGGGGCTTGTGCAGCACGACGGCATCGATGGCGAGGGGCAGGAAGGCGCCGGATTCGCCCTGGCCGCTGAAGGTGGCGCCGAGCGCCTGGAAACAGGCATCGAGCAGCGCGGGGTGCAGCGGCGCGATGGCCGGCGTGCCTTCCGGCAGCTCGACATCGACGATGGCTTCGGAGGCGCCGCGGAAGACGCGGCGGATGCCGCGGAAGGTCGGACCGAGGGTGATGCCGCGCTCCGCCAGCATGGCGTGCAGCGCGGCGGCGCCGCCTTGCTCCTCGACACCGCGGGTGGCGAGGGCTTGCGGGTCCTGCGTCGCGGGGGCCGCAGGGGCAGGCGCGAGGGTGGCGGCGGCGTGGCGCGTCCAGGTGCCGCCGGCATCGGCATGGAGGGAAACCTGGTCGCCCTCCACCAGGACCTGCACGGCGCAGCCGGTGGCGGGCAGCTTGAAGGGGGCGGCGAAGACGATGTCGCGCAGCGCCGTGCCGCCGCTGGCGGCCAGAATGGCGACGACGTGGCTGGCGCCGGGGACGATGAGGTCCCCCATCACGACGTGGTCGGCCAGGAAGGGCAGGCGCTGCGTGTCGAAGCGGGCCTGGGCCAGGCGCGTGCCGGTGGCCAACGCGATGGGCGCATCGAGCAGCGCGGCGGCTTCCTGCGCGAACCAGTAGCGCTGGCGCTGGAACGGATAGGTGGGCGCGGAGGTGGCGCGCGTGGGGTAGGGCTGGTGGAAGGCGGGCCAGTCGATCTCCGCGCCGTCTTGCCAGAGGCGGGCCACGCCCTGCATCGCCGTCGTCCAGCCGCGCGTCGCGCCATCCTGTCCGGGCCGCGCGCGGGCCAGGGAGGGCAGCGTGACCAGGGCGGGCAGGGCCGCGCGCGCGAAGCCGGACAGCATCGGCAAGGCGCCGAGCTCGACGGCATGCGTGACGCCCATCGCGGCCAAGGTCGCGAGGCCCTGCGCGAAGCGGACGGGCTGCCTCGCATGGGCGCGCCAATAGGCCGCGTCGTGCCGCGCGACGACGCTGCCCGCGAGGTTGCCGATGACGGGGATGGCGGGCGGGTTGTGCGGGATGGCGCGCGCCTCCGCTTCCAGCGCGTCCAGCATCGGGTCGAGCAGGCGCGAGTGGAAGGCGTGGGAGACGGCGAGGGGCCGCGCCTCCAGCCCCGTTTTCGCCAGCGCGGGATCGTCGAGCAGCGCGGCGATGGCGGCCTGCGGGCCGGCGACGGTGATGGCCTCCGGCCCGTTCTCGCCGGAGAGTTCCAGCGCGGGGTGGCGGGCGAGGATGGCCTGGCCATGGGGGCCGAGCACCGCGGCCATGGCGCCGCCGGCCGGCAGCGCCTGCGTCAGGCGGCCGCGTGCGGCGACGAGGCGGGCCGCATCCTCCAGCGCGAGCACGCCGGCGAGATGGGCGGCTGCGTATTCGCCGAGGCTGTGGCCGAGGAGGGCCACGGGCTCCACGCCCCAGCTTCGCCAGAGCGCGCCGAGGCCGGCGGAGAGAGCGAAGAGGGCGGGCTGGGCGATGTCGGCGCGGGCGAGGGCGGCGCCATCCTCGAAAAGGCGGGCGAGCGGCGCGGGCAGGCCCATCACGGCGTCGCAGCGGTCGAGCACGCGGCGGAAGACGGGCGCGGTCTCGGCCAGGCCGCGGGCCATGCCGGGGAAGGCGCTGCCCTGGCCGGTGACGAGGAAGGCGATGCGCGGACGGCCGGCGGTGGTGGCCTGCGCTACGGACAGCGCCTGGGCGGCGGAGGCGGCATCGGACGCGACGATGGCGATGCGGCGGGGGAGCGCGGCGCGGCCGGTGGCGGCGGTGCGGGCGAGTGCGGGGAGGTCGGCGCCCGGCGTCGCCAGCGCCCCCTGCCAGCGCGCCACCAGCGCGGTCAGCGCGGCGGGATCGCGGGCGCTGAGGGGCAGCACCTGCGCGGGCCGTGGATCGACCGCGGGCTCGGCCACGGGTGCGGCGCCGAGGACGATGTGGGCGTTGGTGCCGGAGAAGCCGAAGGAGCTGACGCCGATGTGGCGGAGCGGCGCGGCTTCCAGCCGCGTCGGGACTTCGATCTGCGCGCCGCTGAGGTCGATATGCGGGTTGAGACGGGTGAAGTGGAGGCTCGGCGCTACCTGCTGGTGGCGGAGCATGAGCACGGCCTTGATCAGGCCGGCGATGCCGGCGGCGGCCTCGGTGTGGCCGATATTCGTCTTGGCGGAGCCGACGGCCAGCGGGCGCGCACGATCACCGGCGAAGACGCTGCGGAGCGCATGCATCTCGATGGGATCGCCGAGCGCGGTGCCGGTGCCATGGGCCTCGATCGCGTCGATGTCGGCGGGCGACAGCGATGCGTCCGCGAGCGCCGCGCGCAGCACGGCTTCCTGGGCGGGGCCGGAGGGCGCGGTGAGGCCGGCGCTGCGGCCATCCTGGTTCACGGCGCTGCCATGGATGATGGCGAGCACGCGATCGCCCGCCGCAACCGCATCCGACAGGCGCTTCAACACGACAACGCCGCAGCCCTCGCCGCGGACATAGCCATCGGCCGCCGCGTCGAAGGTCTTGCAGCGCCCGTCGCCCGCCAGCATGCGGGCCTTGGAGAAGCCGATGGTGAGCTCGGGCGACAGCGTCGCATTCACCCCGGCCGCCAGCGCCACCTTGCACTCCCCGCTGCGGAGCGCGCGCACCGCGAGATGCGTGGCAACCAGCGAGGACGAACAGGCCGTGTCCACCACCATGGTCGGCCCCTGCGTGCCGAGCGCATAGGCGATGCGGCCCGCGGCAATGGAGGGCGCATTGCCGAGGCTGGCATAGGCATCGATCCAGCCGAGATCCCGCTGCCGGCCGAGCAGCGTGCCGTAATCCGCCGTGCTGAGGCCGACGAAGACGCCCATCGGGTGGCCCGCCAGGCGATCCGGCGCGATGCCGGCATCCTCCAGCGCCGCCCAGGCATTCTCCAGCAGCAGGCGATGTTGCGGGTCCATCGCCTCGGCCTCGCGGCGGGAGATGCCGAAGAGCGCGGCGTCGAAGCGGTCGATGGCGTCGAGGAAGGCGCCCCAGCGGCTGCTGGCGCGGCCCGGCGCATCGGGATCGGTGTCGAACAGCGCGGCGCCGTCCCAGCGATCCGGCGGCACCTCCGTCACCGCATCGCGGCCCTGGGAAAGCAGCTGCCAATAGGCGTCCGGGCCTTCCGCGCCGCCGGGGAAGCGGCAGCCGATGCCGATCACGGCGATGGGTTCGCGTGCGGCGCGGCCGGCGGCCTCCAACTTCCCTTCCAGGTCCTGGATCATGGCCAGGGCGCGGCGGACCGCGCTGGCTTCGCGGGCGGCTGTGTCAGTACCCGGCATGGGCCAGCTTCCGTTCGAGCAGCAGGAGCATCGCGTCGTCGTCGTCGGTGGGGGCTTCGGCAGGCGGCGGTGGCGGCGTCTCGGCCCGCGGCGTGGCGCCGAGGCCGAGTTCGGCGGAAAGATGCGCGATCAGCGCCTCCGCGCTCGGATGGTCGAAGACGAGCGAGGCGCGGAGCGGCCTGCCGATGGCGGCGGAGAGCGTGTTGCGGAGCTCCACCGCCATCAGGCTGTCGAGCCCGAGTTCCGCCAGCGGCCGCGCGCGGTCGAGCGGCGTGTCGCCGAGGCCGAGGATGCGCCCGATTGCCTCCGCCACCGCATCGGCCAGCGCGTCCCGCTTCGCGCTGCCGATGGCGGCGGCAAGCCTTTCCTGCAGCGCAAGGCGCGGCGGCGGCGCGGCGGCGCTGGCGGTGGAGACGGCGACCTCCGCCAGCCCCGCCGACAACGCGGAATCGAGCGCGGCCAGCGCGGCCTCCGGCGACAGGCCCGATCGCCCCTCCGCCATGCCGGCGCCTTGCCAGGCGCCCCACTGCACCAGCGTCGCGGGCTCGCCCCGGGCGCGGCGGCGCGCGGCGATGGCGGAGAGCGCGGCATTGGCCGCGGCGTAGTTCGCCTGGCCCGCGGAGCCATGCAGCGCCGCGAGGGAGCCGAAGAGCACGAAATGCTCGATGGGATGCGCGCTCGCGATGCGGTCCAGCGCCTCCGCCCCCGCGAGCTTGGCGGGGAAGGCGGCGGCAAGCCTGTCGCGATCCAGCCGCGCCGCCGTCGCGTCATGCAGCGCGCCGGCGAGGTGGAAGATGCCGCGGAGCGGGTGCTTCAGCCCGGCCAGGGCGCGGCGCAGCGCGACGGGGTCGGCGATGTCGGCGGCGACGACGCGGATTTCCGCGCCCTCGATCGCCACCTCGCCGGGGTTGCGCGCCAGCAGGACCAGATGCCGCGCGCCGCGCGCCACGAGCCAGCGCGCCAGATGCTGGCCGAGTGCGCCGGTGCCGCCAGTCAGCAGATAGGTCGCATCGCCGCGGAAGAGGCTGCGCGCCAGCGCCAGCTTGCCGATGTGCCGTGCGGCCTGGATGCGGCGGAGCGCCGGCGTGACCTCCGCGAAGGGCCAGCGCTCCACGGGCAGCGGCGCCAGGCCGGCTGCCAGATCGTCGCACAGCGCTTCCAGCATCTCGCCGACCCGGGCGGGGTTGGAGAGGATGAGGCCGTCCAGCGCCACGGGGCGGTAGCGGATGTCGGGGCGGACCGCCTCGACCCGGTCGTTGTCCCAGATCTCCGCCTTGCCGATCTCGAGGAAGACGCCGCCGGGCTTCAGCAGGCCTAGCCCGGCCGGGATGGCGGGGCCGGTCAGGCTGTTCAGCACGACATCGACGGGCGCGGCGGCGGCGAAATCCGTGCCGCGACTGTCATGGATTTCCGCGATGCCGAGTGCGGCGAGATGCGCGCGCTTGGCAGGGCTGCCGGCCGTGGCGACCACCGTCGCACCGACCGCGCGCGCCACCGCCACGGCGGCCAGGCCGACGCCGCCGGTCGCGGCATGGATCAGCACGCGCTGGCCGCGCTGCAGCCGCGCCACTTCAAGCAGCGCGAGGCGCGCGGTCAGCCAGGCGACGGGCTGCGCCGCGGCCTCCGCGAAGCCGAGGCCTTCCGGCAGCGGGCGGACGAGCCGGGCATCGGCGACCACATGGCTCGCGAAGCAGCCCGGCGCGATGGCCAGCACGGCATCGCCGGGCGCCAGGCCCGCGACGCCCGAACCGATCGCCGTGACGAGGCCCGCGCATTCGACGCCAGGCGCCCCGCCATCGCCGGGATAGACGCCGAGCAGGTTCATCACGTCGCGGAAATTGATGCCAGTGGCGGCGATCTCGATCTCGACCTCGCCGGGTCCGGGCGCGGGGCGGGCGGCGCGGTCCCAGCGCAGCGCCTCCAGCGAGGCATCGGCGCCGCGGGCCAGGAAGAAGGGCGCGGGGCTGGGTGGCGGCGTCGGCCGGGTGGCGAGGCTGCGGGCCGTCAGCGTGCCGTCGCGGAACGCCAGCACCGGCGGGGATTCGGCCGGGATGGCGGGGGGCGTGGCGCCGGCGGGCAGGTCCAGCAGCACCGGGCGCAGCTCGGGGTGTTCCAGCGCCAGCGTCGGGACCAGCCCGGCAAGTGCGGCCTGGGCGGGGCCGGCCTCCAGCGTCGCCAGCACGGCGAGGCGGGCGGGGGCGGCGCGGGCGGCTTCCAGCACGCGCCAGGCGGCGGCGACGGCATCCGCCTCCGCCCGCAAATCGATCCAGAGCGGCGTTTCGGTGCCCGGGGGCAGCGCTTCCCACACCGTCTCCTGCACCACCGTGCCGGGGCGCGCGACGGCGAGCGCCAGGCCCTCGCAGAGCGCGACAGGCGCGCCGGCGGCGTCATAGAGCACGATCTCCGCGCGATCGGGCGCGGAGAGGCGGAGCGCGGCGTGGCGCGGCGTGCCGCCCAACAGCGTGAAGCGCTTGAGCCCCTGCGGCACCAGCGCGTCCCGGCTATCCGGCGGCAGTGCGGCGGCGAGCGCCTGCCAGGCGGCGTCCAGCACGCAGGGGTCGATGCGGAAGCCGGGCTTGCCCTCCGCGAGTTCCGCCACCGCCTCCCCATCCCCGGCCCAGAGGGCGCGGAGCCCCCGGAAGGCGGGGCCATAGGCGAGGCCCGCCTCGGCGAAGCGGTCGTAGAGCGCGGCGATGTCGATGGCGCGCGTGCAGCGGGCGCGGGCTTCGGAGAGCGGGGGCGCGAGCGCCGCGCCAGGCTGGCCGGCGCGGGCGGTCGAGACCGTCTCGAAGGCGGCGTCGGGGTCCTCGGCGGCGGCGGAGAGGGTGAGGGCGCCGTCCTCCAGGCTCGTCTGCACCACCGGCGTCTCGGCGGGGGCGAGCAGGCGGTCGAAGGTGACGTCCTCCAGCACCGCGGCTGCTTCCGGCGGCAGGGCGGCCAGCAGCATCTCCACCATGGCGGCGGCGGGCAGCACGACGCGGCCGGCCAGCGCGTGGTCGGCAAGCCAGGCGGGGCGGTCCGGGGCGAGGTCGGCCTCGAAGAGGCGTTCGCCGCGACGGCTGCGCAGGCGCCGGCCGAGCAGCGGATGGGCGCTGGGCGGCAGCGCGGCGCGGAGCGGCTTCGCCCAGTGGCGCTGCCGGTCCCAGGGCGTCAGCGGCAGGGCGATGCGGGCACCGGATTGCGGCGGCAGCTCGGGATGCGGCGCGTTGCTCGGCACGGCGGTGGCGAGCGCCTCCGGCGTCTCCGCCAGCACCCACCAGGGATGGCGTGCGCGGCCCGTGGCGGCGCTGGCGGCGAGCGCGGCGAAATCGGCGCCCGCGTCCAGCCGCGCCTGGTAGGCGGCGATGAGGCGCTTCAGGCCTGCCTCGCTGCGGGCGGTCACCAGCAGGCGCGGCGCGGCTGGCGGCGGCGGCGCGGGTGGTGGCGCGGGGGGCGCTTCCAGCACCGCATGGGCATTGGTGCCGGAGAAGCCGAAGGAGCTGACGCCGATGTGGCGGAAGGCGACCGGCGCGCGCGCCACCGGCACGCGCAGATCGACGCCGCCGAGATCGATATGCGGGTTGAGCGTGCCGAAATGCAGGCTCGGCGCGACCTCTCCCTGGCGCAGCATCTGCACCGCCTTGATGAGGCCCGCGATGCCGGCCGCCGCTTCCGCATGGCCGATATTGGTCTTGACCGAGCCGACCAGCAGCGGCCGGTCGCGCCCCGGGCCGAAGACGTTGCGCAGCGCATGCATCTCGATCGGGTCGCCGAGCGCGGTGCCCGTGCCATGCGCCTCGATCGCGTCGATGTCGCCGGGCACGAGGCCCGCATCGGCCAGCGCGGCGCGGATCACCGCTTCCTGCGCGGCGCCGGAGGGCGCGGTGAGCCCGCTGCTCCGGCCATCCTGGTTGACCGCGGTGCCGCGGATGACGGCGAGGATGCGGTCGCCCGCTGCCTCCGCGTCGCTCAGCCGCTTCAGCACGACGATTCCGCAGCCATCGGCGCGGACGAAGCCATCCGCACGGGCATCGAAGGCCTTGCAGCGTGCATCCGGCGCCAGCATCGACAGGCCCTGCAGCGCGCTCGTCGTGCCGCTGCCGAGCGCCAGGTTCGTGCCGCCCGCCAACGCCATCCCGCATTCGCCGCGCCGGATCGCCTGCACCGCCAGGTGCAGGGCGACAAGGGAGGAGGAACAGGCGGTGTCCAGCACCAGGGCGGGGCCGTTCAGGCCGAGGAGATAGGCGATGCGGCCCGCCGCGATGCTCGGCGCGCCGCCGGTGCCGGCGAAGGCCTCGGCACCCTCGGCGCTCGCCGCCAGCTGGGCGTAGTCGTAGTTGCAGAGGCCGATGAAGACGCCGGTGCTGCTGCCGGCCAGGCTGTCCGCGGGGATCAGCGCATCCTCCAGCGCCTCCCACGCCACTTCCAGCAGCAGGCGGTGCTGCGGGTCCATGAAGGGGGCCTCGCGCGGGGCGATGCCGAAGGCCAGCGGATCGAAACCTGCGACATCGGGCAGGTAGCCGGCTGGCGGGCCGGCCAGGTCCTGCGGGCCGAGGCTGCGGCCCTCCGGCCGGTCGGTGATGCCGTCGCGACCTTCCGCGAGAGCCTGCCAGAAGGCGTCGGGGTCCTCGCCGCCGGCCGGGAAGCGGCAACCCATGCCGATGATGGCGATGGGCTCCTCGCTGGCGGTCGCCCGCGCGGGCGCGGTGACCGGGGCGGGGGCGTCGCCAAGATGCGCGGCCAGCGCGGCGACGCTGCTGTGGTCGAAGAGCAGCGTGGCGCTCAGCGCCCCGCGGCCGAGGCGCGATTGCAGCCGGTTGCGGAGTTCCACCGCCATCAGGCTGTCGAGGCCGAGTTCGAAGAGATTCGCGCGGCGGTCGAGCGCCTGGCCCGGCGGCACGCCGAGCACGGCAGAGGCCTCCGCGGCGATCAGGTCCGCCAGCGCGGCCGTGGGGGCGGCCTGCGGCGTGGTGACCGCCGCGGCGGCGACGGGCTTTGCCAGTGCCCAACCGCGCAGCGATGCCGGTGGGCGCGTGGCCGCAAAACTCGCGAGGAAGCGCGGGCGGTCGATCGGCAGGATGGCACTCGAGGCCTCCGGCGTGGCGAGCGCCCAGTCCAGCAGCGCCTCGCCGGCCTCGGTCGGGATGGTGCCGAGGCCCTGGGCCGCGAGACGGTCGATCAGCGCCGCATTGCCGGACTGCGATCCGATGTCGCGCCAGAGCCCCCAGCCGAGGCTCGTTGCCCGGCCCCCGCGGGCGCGGCGCGCAGCGGCCAGCGCATCCAGCCCGGCGCTCGCCGCCACATGCGCGGCCTGACCCGCCTGGCCGAACAGGCTGACGGCGGAGGAGAACAGCAGGAAGAAGTCAAGGTCCGGGAAGGCGGCGTCGAGGTCCCGCGCGGCCTCGAATTTCGGCGCCAGCGTCTTGGCGAAATCGGCCGGCGTGGCCTGGGCGAGCGTGGCATCCGCCAGCGTGCCGGCGGCGTGGACGATGCCGCGGAGCCGTGGCAGGCGCGCGATCAGCGCGGCGCGGGCGGCGGCATCGGCGAGGTCGCAGGCTTCCAGCACCACAGTGGCGCCGGCATCCCGTAGCGCCTCCAGCCAGCCGAGGTCGTCGGGGATGCGCCGGCCCGTCAGCACCAGGTTACGCGCGCCGCGCCGCACCAGCCATTGCGCGGCGAAGCGGCCAAGGCCGCCGAAGGCGCCGGTCACCAGGATGGGACCGTCCGGATCGATCGCGGCGGGTGGGCCATCGCTGGCAGGGCCGAGGCGCGGTACCAGCACCTCGCCGTCTCGCATCACGATATCGGGCTCGGCCAGTTCCACGTCGAGGCACGCATCGCCCTCGCCATCCACCAGGCGGATATCGAGTTCGGGCCGTTCCAGCCGTAGCGTCCGCAGCATGCCCCAGAGCGCTGCGCCGTCGGGGTCCGTGGGGGCGGGGCCCTGCGCACCGCGTGTCCGCAGGGTGATGCGGCGCTGGTCGGGCTTCAAGGATTGCACCGCCGAGAGCAGGGCGGCGCAGCGCGCCTCCGCCGGGCCGCCGGGGTCGGTGAAGATCAGCTCCGGCGCTGCGTGGCGCGCGATGAGGAGCGTGTTGCCGGGAAGGCCCATGCTGGCGAGCGCCTGGAAGCCGAGGCGTTCCAGTAAAGCCAGCCAGGCGGGGGTGGTCAGGAGGGGGTGGTCAGGGCGGAGCGCCGTATCGGCGAAGCGCCACCAACCCTCGGTCAGGCCGAAGACCAGGTCCACCCAGCCGCCGGGGGTGGAACCGCCCGCCGGGGATTGGGGATTGGTCTCCAGCAGCAGCAGGCGGCCATTCGTCGCCAGCAGGGTGGCGACATGGCGCAGCGCCACTTCCAGATCCCTTGTGGCATGCAGGACATTGGCGGCGATGACGAGGTCGAAGCCCGCCTCCGGCATGCCTTGCGCGATGGGATCGGCCTCGATGTCCAGCACGGCGAAATGCTGGGCGGGGATGGTCCCGCGTGCGCGTTCCACCAGCGAACGGCCGATATCGGTGAACCAGTAGTCGATGCGGGCGGGGTCCAGCCGGGCCAGGATGGCGGCGGCAGTGGCGCCGGTGCCGGCGCCGATCTCCAGCACGCGCAGGCGGCCGGTGGGTGGCGCCGCGGCGTCGGCCGCCGCAGCCATGGCGTGGTTTGCGGCGGCATAGGCGGGGCTGTCGCGATAGATGGCCGCCACGCCATCACCCTCGAACAGCAGCTTCAGCGGATCGGCGATGCCCCGCAGGACATCGGGCAGGGCGGTGCCGCAGCGGTCCAGCAGCACGGCTTCCGGCGTCGGGGCGGGGCGTGGGGCGTCTGCTGGCAGCGGCCGGGCGGCGAGGCGCCCGAGATGCGCGAACAGGCGGCGGTGGCGGGGCGCAACCTCCTCCGCCGTCAGGGCAGCAATGGCGGCGCGGGCATGGAGCGTGGCGGCGCCTTCCAGCGCCTCGCGATGGGCGTGGTCGTCCAGGCCCTGGCACAGCGCCGTGAATTCACCGAGGGGGTGCGTGCGGCGCACCCAATTGATGGCGTGGCACCAGCCGCGCCAGGCTTCCGGCGCGGCGGCGAGGCGAAGGCCCTCCACGGCGGCAAGCACCGTGCCGTCCTCGTCCAGCAGCCGGATATCGGCGGTGGTGACGCCGCGGGCATCGCCCGTGATGGCGGCATGCGCCCAGCAGGTGGCGCCGGGCGCGCGCGGGGCACGGGCGTAGCGGGCGGCGCCGGCGGGCAGGCGGGCCGCGCCGCCGCTGCCCATGGCGATGGCGCCGGCCGTGCGCAGCGCCGCGTCCAGCAGCACGGGGAAGGGGGCCGGGCCGAGCTTCGCCAGCGCCTGGCCGCGGCCGCGCCACAGCGCCTCGATGCAGCAGTAATGCGGGCCGAACTCGATGCCGGCCTCGGCGAGCCAGGCGTGGAAGGCCCCGGCGTCCAGTGCTTCCGCGCAGGCGGCGCGGAGCGGAGCGAGGGGCTGGTCCGGCAGCGCGGCGGCGGCGGCGGCGGCGGCGCGGGCGGTGGCGTGGCGATCCCAGCCCGCATCCTGTTCGGCGAAAAGGGCGAGTTCCTCCCCGGCCACGACCTGCACGCGGCGCGGCACGGTGACGGGCAGCGGGCGATCCAGCGTGATGTCGGTGAGGGCGCCGCCCTGGCCGGAGGCCTCGGCCGAAGCCCGCAGGCGTTCCAGCATGTCGGCCGCGGGCAGCAGGGCGGTGCCGCGCACGCGATGGTCCGCCAGCAGCCGGGCGCCGGGCATCAGCAGCGCCTCGAAGACCGGGGCCTGGCCGGCCTGGGTCAGGCGGCGGCCCGGCAGCAGCTCGACCTCGTCGAGCCAGAAGCGCTGGCGGTCGAAGGGATGGCCCGGCAGGTCCACGCGGCGGCCGGGCGGCGCGGGCAGGTCGGGGATCGGCGCGTCGGAGGGTTCGGCCGTGGCCAGCGCCTCCACGCTGTCGGCCAGGATCCACCAGGGCAGGCGCGGGCGCGCGACGGCGGCGGTGTGGCAGGCATCGGCGAAGCTGAAGGCGCCTTCCCGCAGTTTCGTCAGTGTCGCCGCCGCCATCGCGCGCAACGCCGCCGGGGTGCGGGCGCTGAGCAACAGGCGGGGTGACTCTGCTGCTTCGATCTCGCGCGCCGGCACTTCCGGCGGTGCTTCCAGGATCAGATGCGCATTGGTGCCGGAGAAGCCGAAGCTGCTGACGCCGACGCGGCGGAGCGCGGCCGGTGCGGTCGCGACCGGCACCTCGATCGCGGCACCGCCGAGGTCGATATGCGGGTTGAGGCGGGTGAAATGCAGGCTCGGCACCACCGCCTGGTGGCGCAGCATCAGCGCGGCCTTCACCAGCCCGGCGACGCCGGCCGCACCCTCCGCATGGCCGATATTCGTCTTCACCGAGCCGACGCGGAGCGGCGTTTCGCGCGCTGCGCCGAAGACATCGCGCAGCGCCTGCATCTCAATCGGATCGCCGAGCGTGGTGCCGGTGCCATGCGCCTCGATCGCGTCGATATCGGCCGGCGCCAGGCCGGCATTGGCCAGCGCCGCGCGGATGACCGCTTCCTGCGCCAGGCCGTTCGGTGCCGTCAGCCCGCTGCTGCGGCCATCCTGGTTCACCGCGCTGCCGCGGATGACGGCCAGCACGCGATCGCCATCGGCCAGCGCGTCATCGAGGCGCTTCAGCACCAGCACGCCGCAGCCCTCGGCGCGGACGAAGCCGTTGGCGCCGTCATCGAAGGCGCGGCAGCGTCCATCGGGGGAGAGCATGTGCAGCCGGTCGAGCGTTGCCGCGCCCCAGGGCAGCAGCGTTAAATTCACGCCGCCCACCAGCGCCAGCGAACACTCGCCCGCCCGCAGCGCCTGCACCGCGAGATGCGTGGCGACGAGGGAGGAGGAGCAGGCGGTGTCCACCACCAGCGCCGGCCCCTGCAGCCCGAGCAGATAGGCCAGCCGGCCCGCCGCGACGCCGGGCGCGCCGCCGGTCGCGGCGTAGCCTTCCTCCGACATCGCGGCCGGGTCGCCAATGCGGGCGTAATCCGCCGTGCAGCAGCCGAGATAGACGCCGGTCGCCGTGCCCTCCAGCCGGTCGGGCGAGACGCCGGCATCCTCCAGCGCGCGCCAGGCGGCTTCCAGCACCAGGCGCTGCTGCGGGTCCATCGCGGCGGCTTCGCGGGGCGCGATGCCGAAGAAGGTCGCGTCGAAGAGGTCGATGCCGTCGAGGAAGCCGCCCTGCGCGGTACCGCCCTCGGCCGGCGCGGCCCAGCGATCCGGCGGCACGGGGCGCACGGCATCACGGCCTTCCGCGAGCATGGTCCAGAAGGCGTCAGGATCCTCGGCGCCGGGGAAGCGGCAGCCCATGCCGATGATGGCGATGGGCGCGCGGAAGCGGGCCTCGGCGGCATCCAGCTTCTCCTGCATCCGTTGCAGCAGGCGGACGGCCTGTTCCTTTACCTGCCGGTCGGTGCTCATCGCGCCTCCTCCCCCAGCAGGGCGGCGAAGCCGGCCAGGGCGGCGTCGAGTTCCTCGTCGGAGGCTTGCGCCAGGTCGTCCGGCGCCTCGACCGCGTCGGGCTTCGCGGGCGCGGCCTTCGCGGCGGCGCCGAAATGCGTGACGGCGAGATGCTCCGCGATGGCGGCGATGCTCGGGTGGTTGAAGAGCAGCGTGGCGGGCAGCGCGACGCCGGCCAGGCGGGAGAGGCGGTTGCGGAGCTCGAGCGAGCCGAGGCTGTCGAGGCCGTATTCCTGCAGGGCGCGCTTCGGGTCGATCGGGCCGGGTAGGGAGAGCAGCCCCGCGCATTCGGCGGCGACGCGGTCCCGCAGCCAGGCGCGGCGATCCTCCGGCGGCATGTCGGGGGGCGAGGGATCGGCTGCAGGCGGCGGCGCCGGCGCCACGGGCGTGTCGAGCAGGTCCCGCAGCAAAGGCGGCGCGCCGGCTTCCCGCAGCGCCTCCTCCCGCAGCGGCAGCACGGCGGCCTGGGGGAGCGACAGCGCCAGGATCTGGTCGAGGGCCTCGAAGGCTTCGGTGGCGCTGAAGTCACCCATGCCGGCGGCGGTCACGTCCACGCCGCGCGTGGCGGCCGCGCCGATGCCGCGCCAGGCGCCCCAATCCACCGCGACGGCGCCGATGCCCTCGGCCGCGACGAGGCGCAGCGCGGCATCGAGGCCGGCGCTGGCGGCGGTGTGCGCGGCCTGGCCGGCGGAGCCGAACAGCGCGCCGGCGGAGGAGAAGCCGATGAGCAGGTCGAGATGCGGCCATTCGCAAAGGATGGCGGCCAGCCCTCCCCGCTTCGGCGCCGCGACGCGATCGAAGGCACCGGGGGCGAGGTGGGCGGCCAGCCCATCCTCCAGCAGCCCCGCCGCATGGATCACGCCGCCGATCGGTGGCAGGCCGAGGCTTGCCGCGCGGGCGGTGACGGCGGCCAGTGCCGCGCCATCGGTCACGTCGCCCAGCACGAGGTCGGGCGCGGGATCGCCCCGCCGCGCCAGGCGCAGCACGCCGCCGGCCCCGCGGGCGCGCAGCCACGCCGTGATGGCGGGGCCAAGCCCGCCGGCGGCGCCGGTGACGAGGTAGGTGCGATCCCCGCGGATGGCGCGCGGCAGGTCCGGGATGGCGACGAGCTTGCCGCGATGCTCCGCACGCAGCATGGATTGCAGCGCGGCCGGCGCGGCGGAGAGCGGCAGCGTCGTGACGGGGGGCAGCAGCGAGGGATCGGCCGCGACGGCGGCCAGCAATTCCCGCAGCAGGGTGGCGAAGACCGGTGCCTCCACCTGGTCCAGCGCCACCACGTGATAGGCGATGTCGGGACGGCGCACGGCGATCTCGGCGGGGCTCGCGATGCCGAGGCGACCGATCTCGATATAGGTTCCGCCGGGGCGCAGCCGATCCAGCGCGGCGTCGCGAAGGGCCGCGGGCAGGGCGCCGAGCACGACGTCGAGCGGCGCGGTGGTGGCAAGGTTGGCGCCGCGGGAATCCAGCACCTCCGCGATGCCCTCGGCGCGCAGGGCGGCGCGACGCGCCTCGCTGCCGGCGGTGCCGATGATGGTGGCGCCGGCGGCGCGCGCGAGGCGGAGCGCGATGCTGCCGACGCCACCCGTCGCGGCATGGACCAGCACGCGCATGCCAGGGCGGAGCGGTGCCAGGTGGCGCAGCGCGTGCCAGGCGGTGACGCCGGCGATGGGCAGGGCAGCGGCGCGGGTGAAGGACAGGCCGCGCGGGAGGGGCAGCACCAGCCGCGCATCGGCGACGAGATGCGTGGCCAGCGCGCCGGGCGCGACGGCGAGGACCGCATCGCCCTCGCGCAGGCCGGTGACGCCCTCGCCGAGCGCCATGACCTCACCCGAGGCCTCGCCGCCGAGGCCTGGGCCGATTGCAGGGACATGGCCGGCGGCGGTCAGCGCATCCTTGAAGTTGAGCCCGGCGGCGCGGATGCGGATGAGCACCTCGCCCGGACCGGGGCGCGGCGGATCGCGCGGGGCGAGGTTGAGCGCGGGCGTGAGGATTGCCGGGCCCGGCAGCGCGGCGGGCTGTGGCCGGGCAAGGCGCGCCAGGTGGCGCTGGCCCTGGCGCCAGGCGACGCGGTCCTCGCCGTCCTGAAGCGCGGCCTCGATGGCCAGCGCGCCGGCGTCGTCGGTGCCGTCGAGATCGACGGCGCGGGCGGCGAGGCCCGGATATTCGCGGGCCAGCGTGCGCAACAGGCCGCCAAGGGCGGCGGCATCGGGGGCGAGGATTTCGCCGGGCGCCACGGCCTCGGCCCCGCGCGCCGCCAGCAGAAGGCGCGGTGCCTCGGGCCGCGCGGCCAGCGCATCGGCCAGCGCGACCAGGGCTTCCGGGGCGATCGGCGCCTGGACGATGGCGCCGGCGATGGGCGCGGTGGGCAGCGCCGCGCCGGGCGCCAGGGTAACCCAGGGCAGGGCGGCACGCGTCGCGGTGATGACGACCTGCCCGCCGGCCTCCGCCACGACGATCCGGCTGTCGAGGCCGGCTTCCCGCAGCAACGCGCACCAGCGATCGGCGGAAACCAGCGGATGGTCGGGGCGGAGGTCGTGGTCGCTGCGGGTCGTCCAGCCCTCCGTCAGCCCGAAGGTGATGTCGAGCCGCGCGAGCGGGCCCGTGCCTTCCACCAGCAGCAGCCTTCCGCCGGCCGCCAGCAGCGCCACGGCGTGGCGGATGGCGGCGCGCAGATCGGGCGTGGCATGCAGGACATTGGCGGCGACGACCAGGTCATGCGCGCCGCAATCGATCCCCTGCGCGGCGGGATCGGCGGCGATGTCGAGCCGCGCCGTCTCCACCCCAAGCCGGCGTGCAGCGGCGTCGAGGAAGCCGGTGCCGATATCCGTGAAGAGGTAGCGGGCGCCGGGCAGGGCGGCGCGCAATGCGGTGGTGGTGGCGCCCGTGCCGCCGCCGATCTCGATCACGCGGCGCGCGCCCTTGGCGACCGCGGCGGCCACCTCGTTCAGGTGGCGGGCGAGGGGGCTGCCGCGATAGGCGCCGTCCGGCCTGCCATCGCCGAAAAGCAGGTCCAGCGGATCACGTCGTCCGGCCAGCACATCGGGCAGCGCCGCGCCGCAGCGGGCGACGAGCTCGATCTCCGCCGCCTGCGCCGGGAATTGCCGGGCGAGGGCGGCGCAGCCGGCTGCCGCGTCCCCGGCATCGGCCGCGGCGGCGTGCGGCGCCAGCAGGGCGCGCAGCGCGGGCCGCGTCGGGTTCGGGACGGCGGCCAGCGCATCCCGGGCGAAGAGGCGGGCGAAGCGCTCCAGCGCCTCATGCGGCGCGGTGAGCGCCGGGTCCGTGGCGGGGCGCCAGCCCAGCGTGAAGAGGAGGCGGGAGGTCGTGCCCCCCGCGCGCCGGCAGGCGACGCCGCGTGCTTCCGCCAGGACGGCGCCGGCGGCGTCGAGCCAGAGGACATCGCCGCTCTTGGTCTCCAAGCCGTCCTCGGTCAGCCGTGCGACGACGCGGCGGCAGGCGGCGACGGGCGCATGGATCGCGAAGCGCGCGATGGCGGCGGGGCGGAAGCCGAGGCCGGCGTCGCGCACCGCGGCGCCCAGCGCCTGCAAGCCGGCATCGAGGATCGCGACCTCCTCGCTGTCCTCGGCGATCGCCGCGACGACGCCATCGGCGCCGCGTTCGAGGCGGGTGATGCGGCGGAAGGCAGGGCCGAAGGCGAGGCCGGCCTCGGCCAGGGTCTGGGCCCAGGCCTCGCCCTCGATCATGTCGGCGGGCGTGATGTCGAAGGCCGCGGCGGGTTGTGCCGCCGTGCCGGCTCGCGCCTCGGCGACCTGGCGCCAGCTGCCCTCGACCTCCGCCATCAGGCGGAAGCGCCCGGCCTGGTCCTGCCAGAGCTGGATCGCGCCGGCGGCATCGAGCGGAAGGGGCGCGGTGAAGGCGAGGTCGGCGAGGGTGGCGGCGCCGGCTTCCGCCAGCAAGGCGAGGTGCCAGGCGCCGGGCAGCAGGGCGACGCCGTCCACGACATGGTCGCGCAGCCAGGGCTCCGGCGTGGCGAGGCGCAGCGTTTCCCCGGAAGGCAGCGCGATAGGAGTGCCGAGGCGCGGCGTCGCGGCCCAGTGGCGGCGGCGCTGGAAGGGATAGGCGGGCAGGTCCACCGGCAGGCCCGGCTCCGGTGGGGCTTCCGGCGGCAGGTCGCTGGTGGGGGTCGCGCTGGCCAGCGCCGAGGCGCTGTCGGCCACCAGCGCGAGCGGCAGGCGCGGGCGGCGGGCGGCGGCGGCGGCGATGGCGGCGAAATCGGCGCCCGGTTCCGCGAGGCGCGCGGCATAGGCGGCGCGCAGTGCCTCCAGCGCTGCCGGGTCCTTCGCGGTGATCACGAGGCGTGGCCGGACCTGGCGCGCGATGGCGCCACGGGCCGGCGCGGCGGCGACCACCGCATGGGCATTGGTGCCGCCGATGCCGAAGGAGCTGACACCACCGATGCGGCGCTCCGTCCAGGGCCGCGCCTCGGTCGCCAGGCGGAAGGGCGTCTGCGACCAGTCGATGCGGCGGGAGGGTTCGGCCGCGTGCAGCGTCGGCGCGATGCGGCCTTGTTCCAGCATCAGCACGGTCTTGATGAGGCCCGCGACGCCGGCCGCCGTTTCCGTGTGCCCGATCGCGCTCTTCAGGCTGCCAAGCGCGACGCTGCCCGGCGCGGCACCGCGGAAGGCGGCGGCGAGCGCCGCGACCTCGATGGGGTCGCCGAGCGGCGTGCCGGTGCCATGGCCTTCCACATGCCCGACCTCGGCGGGCGTGATGCCGGCGACGCCCATCGCCTCCGCGATCACGGCGGCCTGGCGGTCCTGGCTCGGCGCGGCGAAGCCGACCTTCTGGCTGCCATCGTTGTTGACGGCGGTGCCGAGGATGATCGCGCGCACGCGGTCGCCCGCCGCATCCTCTGCCCGCTTCAGCACCACCAGCCCGCAGCCGCTGCCGAAGATGGTGCCGGCCGCGCCCTCCGCGAAGCTGCGGCAATGCCCGTCCGGCGAGAGCATGCCGCCTTCCTCATGCCGGTAGCCGACGCGATGCGGCACGCGGATACTGACGCCGCCGGCAATGGCGACGTCGCATTCGCCGGACAGCAGGCTCTGGCAGGCCAGGTGCACGGCGACGAGGGAGGAGGAGCAGGCGGTCTGCACCGCGATGGCCGGGCCCTTGAGGTCGAGCCGATAGGCGAGCTGCGTCGCCGCGTAATCCTTGTCGTTCCCCGCCATGGCGAGGAGCTGGCCCGCGCGGCTCGGGCCCTCGATCCGGCCGCGGAGGCGGAACAGCAGGTAGGTGCTGATGGCGCTGCCGATGAAGACGCCGACCTGGCCCTCGGTGCGGCGCGGGTCGCAATGCGCGTCCTCCAGCGCATGCCAGGCGGTCTCCAGCAGCACGCGCTGCTGTGGGTCCATCAGCGCGGCCTCATGCGGGGCCATGCCCCAGAAGCCGGCGTCGAAGCGGTCGATGCCGTCCAGCACCGCGGCGGCGGGGACGTAGCGGGGATCGTCGATCGCGGCCGCGGGCACGCCCTCGCCCAGCAGCGTCGCGCGGTCGAGGCGCGTGATGCCTTCGTGCCCGTTCGCGAGCAGCGACCAGAGGGCGTGCAGGTCCGGCGCGCCGGGGAAGCGGCCGGCCATGCCGATGATGGCGATGCCGCTCATCGGCGCTGGGCCGCGCGGCGGCGCGCGGCGCGGTCGAGCCCGCCCTGCACCGCGCCCTCCGCTGCCTCCCCGGCCAGGGCACCGGCGATGGCGGCGATGCTCGGCAGGCGGAACAGGTCCACGACGGAAAGGCGGCTGCCCATGCGTTCCGCCAGCAGGCGCTGGAGGCGCACCATGTGCAGCGAGGTGGCGCCGGCATCGAAGAGGTTGCGCTGCGACGCGACGGCCTGGCCGAGCGCTTCCGCCACCAGCGCGGCCACGCCGGATTCGGTGGCGCCCGCGGGCGCAGCGGTCTCCTGGCTCGGCGGCTTCAGCGCGGCGCGGTCCACCTTGCCGTTGGCGCTCAGCGGCAGCGATTCCAGCAGATGCAGGTGGCGCGGGACCATATAGGCGGGCAGCAGCGCGGCGCAGTGTTCACGCAGTGCGCCGGCCAGGTCGATGCCCGCGACCTCGGTGGCGGGCACGCCGCAGGCGAAGGCGTGCAGCACCGGCGCGCCATCCTTCAGCAGCAGGCCGATGGCGCAGAGGCCGAGGCCCTGCGCCTCCGCCGCCTGCATCATCCGCTGCCCGGCGCGCCCGGCGGCGAGCAGCGCGGTGCGGCTGCGCGGCGCTTCCAGCAGCAGCAGCGCGCCGGCGGCGGCCGCGACGCGGGCGGTGGCGGGATCGGGGATGGCGATGCCGGGCCAGCCGGCCTCCGCCCGGTTCAGCACGGTCACGGGCATGCCGGCGGCCGCGACCACCGCTTCCAACGCGGCCGGCGGCGGCGTGGCCTCCGTGAAGCGGCGGATGGTGCGGCGGGTGTCGTAGCTCTCCTCGCTCGCGCGATGCGGCAGGGGAAGGCGCGCGGTACCGTCTCGTCGCAGACCGGGGCGGCAGAGGACGCGGCGCGCGCGGTCCCAGGATTCGCGACGCGGTGCGACGAAGGCGTGCAGCGCCTTGCCACCGGGACCCTCCACCACCGTCGCGCAGGAGGCGGCGACCTCGGGGTGCGATTCCAGCGCGGCCTCGATCTCCCCCAATTCGATCCGGTAGCCCTGGATCTTCACCTGGAAATCCTCGCGGCCGAGGAATTCGATCGGCGTCGGGCCGGTGCCATCGCCATGCGGCCGGAAGCGGCCGAGATCGCCGGTGCGGTAGCGGCGTTCGCCGGTGAAGGGGTTGGTGACGAAGCGCTCTGCCGTGCGGACGGGGTCGCGCCAATAGCCGCGGGCCAGGCCCGCGCCCGATATCTCGATCTCGCCCGTCACCCAATCGGGACAGGGCGCGCCGCGCGCATCGACGACATGCAGCATCTGGCCCGCCAGCGGCAGGCCATAGGGGATGCTGGGCCAGGCTGGGTCGAGGGCGCCGATCTCATGTGCGTTGGACCAGATCGCCGCTTCGGTCGCCCCGCCGAGCGCGACCAGCGCGGCCTGAGGCAGCGCGGCCTGGAGGCGGCGGACGAGTTCCACCGGCACCCAGTCACCCGACATCATCACGAGGCGCAGCGCATGGCCCACGGGCAGCCCGTGTTCCATCTGCATCGCCATCAGCGCCGGCACGCTGTTCCAGACCGTGACGCGGTGGCGCGCCAGCAGCGCCGCCCAGGCGCCGGGATCGCGCGCGGCTTCCGGCGGCGGCAGCACTACCGCGCCGCCCTTGGCGAGCGGGCCGAAGATGTCCCAGACCGAGAGGTCGAAGCCGAGCGCGGAGAGGCCGAAGGCGCGATCCTCCGCGCCGATGGCCCAGCGGCGATTGATCTCATCCACTGTGGCCACCGCCGCCTGGTGTTCGATCATCACGCCCTTGGGCTGGCCGGTGGAGCCGGACGTGTAGATGACGTAGGCGAGGCGCGAGGGGTCATCGATGGCGGGCAGCGCGGGCGGCGGGCCTTGATGCGCCGCGGCGAGCGCCGCGTCGATGTCGGCAGGATCCTTGATCGGCAGCGCCTCCCCCTGTGCGATCAGGTGGCGCCGGCGTTCGGACGGCAGCGCGGGGTCGACGGGCAGGTAGGCGGCGCCGGCCTTCAGCACGGCGAGCACGGCCACGACCTGGCGCCAGCCCTTCGGCAGCACGATGGCGACGAGGCGATTCCGCGTCTCGCCGCCGAGCCGCTCGCGCAGCGTCGCGGCCAAATGGCCGGCGGCGGCGTGCAGGGTCGCGTGGTCCAGCACGCGCTCCGCATCGATCACCGCCGGGCGGTCGGGCGTGGCGCGGGCCGCTTCCTCCAGCGCCACGTGCAGCAGGCGTGGCGGGGCGGCTTCGGTCAGGCTCGCGCGGGGCTGGGACGGGCGGCAGGCGCTGGCGTCGCGCGTCCAGCCTTCCCCGCTCAGCAGCGCGGCGAGCAGGCCCGCCTGCGCGGCCACCAGCGCGTCCAGCACGCCGGGCGGGAAGGCGGCCTCCACCGCATCCCAGCCCAGCACCAGCGCGCCGGCTTCCTCGAACACATGGTGGTCCAGCACCACCTGCGGCGTCTGAGTCACCGCGAAGACCGTCTCGCCCAGCCAGGCGAGCGGCGAGGTCGCGCCGCCCAGCGAGGGATGCCCGACGGTGGAAGTGAAGACGACGGGCACGGCCGCGGCTTCCGGCCGCAGGCGCCGGATCTCCCGCAGCACCGCGACGCCGCTCATGGAGGCATGGTCGAGATCGGCGGCGAGGCGCGCCTGCAGCGCACGGGCGCGATCCTCGAAGCGCGGCGGCGTGACGTCCGCTTCCAGCAGGATCGTGGAGGTGAAGTCGCCGACCACGCCCTCCATCCCCGGTGGTGCGGCGAATTGCGTGAGGGTGATGGCGAAGCGTGACCGGCGGCTCCATCCCGCCAGCGCATCGGCCAGCGCGGTGGCGAGCAGGACGGAGGCGGTGATGCCGCGCGCGGCGGCGGCGGCACGCAGCGCCTGCCACTCGGCGGCCGGGATGCGATGCGTGCGGCGCGTGAAGCGCGGCGGGCCGGCGACCGGCAGCAGCGGCAGATCGGGCCCGGGCGGGAAATCGGCCAGCCGCGCCTGCCAATAGGCGCGGTCGCGATCGCTCGGCTGCGGCAGGCGCCGCGCATGGTCGGCGAAGCGCGCGGCGGGTGGTGGCGACACCGCATCCGGCGCGGCGTAAAGCGCGCCCCAGTCGCGGAACAGCGTGACCAGCGCGGCCGCATCCGCCAGCAGCAGGTCGATCCCGACGCCGAGCCGCACCCGCCCGTCCGGCAGCAGCGCGGCCTTCAGCGAGAAGAGCGGCCAGGCCTGCGGGTCGAAGACGTGGTGTGAGCGCGTCTCCCGCTCCGCCGCCAGCACGGCCCCGGCATCGGCGGCCTCGCGCAGGTCGATGCGCTCGATCGTCACGCGCGGGACCTCCGGCAGCACGCGCTGGCGGCCATCGGGCGTGACGACGGCGCGCAGCATCGGGTGGCGCGCGACCAGGCGATTCCAGGCTTCCTCCAGCCGGTCGAGGTCGATGCTGTCGGATTCGAATTCGCGGTAGGCGTGGCAGCCGACGCGGCCGAGTTCGAGTTCGGCCGAGCGGCCGACCAGATAGGCCTGCTGGATCTCCGTCAGCGGGAAGGGCTCGTCGGCGGGCGTGTCATCGCCGCGCAGCAGGGCGAGGATCGCCGCCTTCTCTGCCCGCAGCCGGTCGCGATCGGCTTCCGTCAGCACGCCGCGCGGCGCGCGCAGCGAGACTTCGTCGCCGCTGACGGAGAGCGTGACGCCGCGGCGTTCCAGGTCCTGCAGGAAGGCGGCGGTGGTCACAGCGTCAGCACCTCCGTCTCCTCCGCCTCGGCCTCGATCCGCGCGGCCAGCGTTTCGGCATCGGCGCCGCCGAGCAGGTCCGCCAGGCCGAGCGCGGTGCCGAAGCGCCGGTTGATGCGGTTGCGCAGGTCCATGGCCATGAGGCTGTCGAGCCCGCAGGCGACGAGGGCGCGGCCGGGGGGCGGCACCTCGCCCAGGATCTGGCGGATGAGGTCCGCGACCTGGTCCCGCACCGGGCCGTCGCTCATCGTGGTGGCGGGCAGCAAGGGGGCGAAGGCGGGCGGGGCGGTTTCGGCGAAGCGCGCCCAGTCGAAGGCGGCGATCATCACCGCGGGCTCTTGCGACAGGATGGCGGCGTCGAGCGCGGCCATGGCGCGATCCGGCGCCATGGGCAGCAGGCCGCGGGCGGAGACGCGCGTCGCGCGGGCGGCGTCGAGCGCCGCGGCCATGCCGACCTCGGCCCAGCGGCCCCAGAGGATGGATTGCGCGGGCAGGCCCTGCGCGCGCCGCTGCAGCGCGAAGGCATCGAGCGCCGCATTGGCCGCGGCATAGCCCGCCTGGCCGGCGGCGCCGATCACGCTGGCGACGGAGCCGAAGAGCAGGAAGTGCTCGGGCCGCTGCGGCAGCGCGTGCAGCGCCTGGGCGCCGACGAGCTTCGGCGCGATCACGCGCTGCATCCGGGCCTCGGTCTGGTCCTCGATCATCGCGTCGTCGAGCACGCCGGCGGCATGGATGATGGTGTGCAGCGGCGGCATGCCGGACAGCGCCTGCGCGATGCGGGCGGTGGCGTCGGGGGCGGCGATGTCGCAGGCCAGCACGCGTGCCTGCGGGAAGGGCGCCTCGGCCGCGGTGCGGCCGATGAGCAGCAGCGCCTGCGCCCCCCGGTCCAGCGCCCAGCGCGCCGCCTGCCGCCCGATGCCGCCAAGGCCGCCGGTGATGAGCACGGTGCCGGAGAGTGCGACCTGGCCGCCGGGGGGATCGATCCGCGCGAGGCGCGGCACGAAGCGGCCCTCGGCGCGCAGCATCACGGAGGGTTCTGCGCCATCGCCCTCGAGTTCCGCGCGCAGCAGCGCCGGTGGCGCATCGGGCGCGACAGTGATGGCGCGGGCGCGCAGTTCCGGGCGTTCCGCCGCCAGCGCGGTGGCGAGGCCATGCAGCTGCGCCTGGCATCCGGTGCCGCGCGTGACGAAGGCCAGCGGCGCGGGCGGGCTCAGCGACCGGTGCACCAGCGCCAGCGCCTGGCCGAGGCTGGGATCCTCGATCGCCGTGGCGGGCGGCCCGGGTGCGGGCGGGGGCGCGGGCACCCAGGACAGGGCGGCCAGCACCGGCGCGGCCTGCGCCTCCGCCAGGCGGCGGATGGCGAGGCCGTGGATGGACGCGATGGGGGCATCGCCGGTTGCCAGCAGGTCGATGACCTCGCCCTGCCGCCGTGCGGTGACGGTGAGCGGGCCGGCGAGCGGCGCATGCAGGTCGAGCCGCGCGATGCCGATGGGCAGCACGGGTTCCGCCGGCAGCGTGCCGCCTGCCGCTTGCAGCACGGCGTCGAGCAGCGCGGGGTGGAAGGGCGCGCCGGGGATGGCGGGCAATGCCTCGATCGTCGCCTGCGTGGTCTCGCCACGGGCGATGCGGGCGATGCCCTGGAAGGTCGGGCCGATATCGATGCCGAGCGCGGCCAGATGCGCGATCCAGGTCGCGCGGGTGTCGGTGGTTTCGGTCAATGGCGCGGCAAGGGCCAGCGGCGCGGCCGGCACGGCGACCCGCGCCGTCGCGTGCGACAGCCAGCCCGAGCCGGCGCGGGAGGCGACGCGGAGTGCTCCATCGGGCTCGCCCAGCGCCACCAGGCGCACCGACGCCGCTTCCAGCACCACCGGCTCCGCGAAGGCGATGTCCGCCAGCGCCGTCGTGCCGGGCGGCGCGGCGGCCAGCAGCAGCGCGATCATGACCGCACCCGGCACGACGATGCGGCCCTGCACGCGGTGGTCTGCCAGCCAGGGCAGCAGCGCCAGGTCAAGCACCGCCTCCACCTGCCGCGCCGCCGCGGGGCTGTCGATCACGCGGCCGGGGAAGAGTGCCGTCTCCGGCGCCGCGGCGCGGAGGCGCGGAAAGACCTGGCGGCTCAGCGGCACCGGCAGCAGGGGCGCGCGGCGGGCGGGCAGCGCGGGCGGCGCTTCCAGCACCAGATGCGCATTGGTGCCGGAGAAGCCGAAGCCGCTGACGCCGACGCGCTTCGGCGCCTCGGCCAGCAGCGCCGTCGGCACCTCTATCGGCGCGGCGCCGAGATCGACATGCGGGTTGAGGCGCCTGAAATGCAGGCTCGCCGGCACCGCGCCGCGATCCAGCATCAGCACCGCCTTGATGAGTCCCGCGATACCCGCCGCGGCGGCGGTATGCCCGATATTCGTCTTGAGCGAACCGACGCGCAGCGGCTGCGTGCGGCCCTGGCCGAAAACGGCGGCCAGCGCGTGCAACTCCACGGGATCGCCCAGCGCCGTGCCGGTGCCATGCGCCTCGATCGCGTCGATATCGGCGGGCGCCAGGCCGGCATCGGTCAGCGCCGCGCGGATCACCGCCTGCTGCGCGCCAAGGCTCGGCGCGGTGATGCCGGCGCTGCGGCCATCCTGGTTCAGCGCGGCGCCGCGGATGACGGCCAGCACCGGATCGCCCGCGGCTTCCGCATCGGCCAGGCGCTTCAGCACCACCATGCCGCCGCCCTCGCCCTGGCCGAAGCCATCGGCGCTGGCATCGAAGGCCTTGCAGCGGCCATCCGGCGCCATCATGCGTGCGCGGCTGAGCGCGATGGAGACCTGCGGCGCCAGCATCAGATGCGCGCCGCCTGCCAGCGCCATGTCGCATTCCCTTGCCCGCAGCGCCTGCACGGCGAGATGCGTGGCGACGAGGGAGGAGGAGCAGGCGGTATCCACCACCAGGGCGGGGCCGTTCAGGCCCAGCGCATAGGCGATGCGCCCCGCGGCCAGCGACGCGACCGCGCCCGCCAGCGCATGCGTGCCGAGCCGCGCCGGGTCCGTCATCACGGCCTGGAGGTGATCGCCGGCATTGAGGCCGAGGAAGACGCCGGTCGCGCTGCCACTCAGCGCATCGGGTTTCAGCGCCGCGGCTTCCAGCGCTTGCCAGGCGAGTTCCAGCAGCAGCCGGTGCTGCGGGTCCATGCCCGCGGCTTCCCTTGCCGCAATCCCGAAGCGGGCTGCGTCGAAGGCATCGACATCGGTGATGAAGCCTCCCTCGCGGAAGGTGATGCGGCCGGGCGCGTCGGGATCGGCCGAATGCCAGGCCTCGGCGTCCCAGCGATCGGCGGGAATGGGCCCGACGGCGTCGCGGCCCTGCGCCAGCAGGTCCCACAGCGCGGCGGGCGAGTCGGCGCCTGGGAAGCGGCAGGCCATGCCGATGACGGCGATCGGCGTGTTGCGCGCGGCGGAGAGTTCGTCCACGCGCCTGCGCAGCGCCTGGATCGTGCGCACCGCCTCCCGCATCCGGTCCTCGGGGGCGAGGCTCATGCGCTGGCGCCCAGGCTCGCGCCGGCGGCGCCGAGTTCCGCTTCCAGCAGCGCCGCCAGCTCATCCTCCTCCATCGCATCCAGCGCATCGCCAGTGGCGGCGGGCAGGAGATCGGCGAAGACGGTGGCGCCGAGATGCCGCGCCAGCGCGTCGCAACTTGGATGCTCGAAGACGAGGGTGGCGGGCAGCTTCACCTCGCAGGCCGCAGCGAGCGCGTTGCGAAGCTCCACCGTCATCAGCGAATCGAGGCCGAGTTCGCGGAGCGGCGCCTCGGCCGGCGGCAGCGTGCCGGCGGCGAGGCCGAGGATGCGTGCGACGGTGTCGCGCACCGCGGCGAGCAAAAGCGCGGCGCGCTCGCCCTGGGGCGCGTCCTGCAGTCGGTCCCGCAGCGTCGTGGCGGTGGGCTGGCTGGGCGCGGCGTCGGATGTTGCGGCCGCCGCGGTGGTCGTGCGGAAGCGCGGGAAGACGGGCGGCACCGGGTGCGGCGCGAAGCGGGCGAGGAAGCGGCCCCAATCCACGTCGAGGATGCCGAGCGTGGCCTGCTCCGCCGAGAGCGCCAGGCCGAGCGCGGCCAGCGCCTGGTCCGGCGCCATCGGCAGCAGGCCGCGCCGGGCCACGCCGGCGCCGGCCCGCGCGGCCGCACCGATTTCGTCCCAGGCGCCCCAGGCGATGCTGAGCGCGGGCAGGCCCTCCGCGCGCCGTGCTTCCGCGATCGCGTCCATCGCCGCATTGGCGGCGGCGTGGTTGGCCTGGGCGGCGGAGCCGAGCAGCGCGGCGGAGGAGGAGAAGAGGACGAAGTGGCGCGGTGGGAGGCGACGCGTCAGCCGGTCCAGCAGCCGCGCGCCTTCCAGCTTCGGGCGCAGCACGGCCGCCATCTTAGCGGGGGTCTGCTGGGCCAGGAGTCCGTCATCCAGGATCCCGGCGGCGTGCATGATGCCGATCAGCGGCGGGCCTTCGTGCTCGATCCGTGCGAGGAGAGCGGCGAGCACCGCTTCATCCGCCACGTCGCCGATCACGGTCGTGACGCGCACATCGGGCGGGAAGGCGCCGATGTCGTGCGGCGTACGGCCGAGCAGCACGAGATGCGAGGCGCCCTGATCCGCCAGCCAGCGCGCGACGGCGAGGCCGACGCCAGCAAGGCCGCCGGTGACGAGCCAGGTGCCCTCCACCCGCAGGCTGGGCGCGGCTTCGGGGGCATGCAGGCGATCGAGGCGCGCCAGGTGGCGGTGGCCCTGGCGCCAGGCAATCCGCGTCTCCGCCGTGCCGGCGGCGACTTCGCGGTCGAGCGCCGCGGGATCATCGGAATCGACGAGCGTGAGGCGAAGCTCCGGCGCCTCGATGGCCAGGGCGTTGGCGAGGCCCCAGAGCGCGGCCTGGGCGGGATCGGGGGCGTCGCCGGCGGTGATGGCGCGCGCGCGGTCCGTGCCGATCCAGATGCGCGGCGGGCTGGGGCGCGATGCGGCCTGTTGCAGGATGGGCAGCGCCCCGGCCAGCACGGCCTCTGCATTGGCGCCGCGGGGGGCGCGCCAGACGATGTCAGTGGTAGCGCGGGCGCGGCGCGCGACCAGCACGAACTGACCGCTGAGTGCCGCGGTACGGGCATCGCCGGGCTGATGGGCCTGCGCGACGAAGCCCAGCTCCGCCAGCAGCGCGACCCAGGTCGGCGGCGGCAGCAGCGCATGGCCGGGGCGGAGATCGGTGTCGGCGAAGGCCCACATGCCGTCGGTCAGGCCGAAGGTGAGGTCGCCCCAGGCCAGCTCGCCGGCATTCTCCACCAGCAGCAGCGCGCCCTCCTCCGCAAGCAGAGAGGCCGCGTGGCGCAGCGTGCGCCGCAGGTCAGGCGTGGCGTGCAGGACATTGGCGGCGACGACGATGTCCACGACGCCTGTCGCGGTGGGTGGCGCGCTGATGTCCAGCACCTCGCCTTCGAGCCCGAAGCGGCGGCGCGCGGCTTGCACGAAGGCGGGAGAGACATCGGTGACGCGGTAGCTGTCCCCCGCGCGCAGCCGCGGCAGCAGGGCCTGCGTGGTGCCGCCGGTGCCGCAGCCGATCTCCAGCACGCGCGCGGCGCCACGGCCTTCGAGCAGCTGGGCGAAGGCGGCGGCGGCGATGCCGTTGACGGCGCGCGCGGCGGGGGAGGCGGCGTAGAGCGCTTCCGCCGCCGCGCCGCCATCGCCGAAGAGCAGGTCGAGCGGATCGGCGCGGCCTTCCAGCACGGCGCGGAGATGCGGGCCGCTGCGGGCGAGCAGCCGCGCCTCCGGCAGGTCCGGCACCGGCAGCGTCGCGGGGTCTTCCGTGTTGGCGGCGATGCGCAAGAGATGCGCGTGCAGGCGCGCGAAGCGCGGCGCGGGCGTGCAATCCGCAAGGCGCGCGGCGCCGATCCAGGCGCGGGCCAGGCGGTCCGTGGCGGCCGCGGCGTCTTCAGCCTCCGCAAGCAGGGCTGCGCCTTCCGCCACGGCCTTCGCGACGGGATCGGGCTGCCAGGTCAGGTGGTGGAACCAGCCGCGCCAGGGCTCCGCCTGTTCCCATCGATCCGGCGCGGCCAGGCGCGCGCGGTTGGCGGCGAGCAGGCGCGTGAGCGGCGCCGTCGCATCCTGCCGTGCGACCAGCAGCACGTAGCGCATCACGCCCCGTCGCAGCGCGCGGCCGATATTGTCGTTGGAGAGCAGGTGGCGGCGCGTGAGGTCCGAGAGGCCATGCTGCGCGACCAGGCGATCAACCTCGGCCTCGAAGCCGGGATCGTCGAGGAAGTGCGCGACCTCGGCGCTGGTGTCCACGCAATCGGTCAGGCGCAGGCCGCGTTCCGCAAGCAGGCGCGCCCATTCCTCCGCGGTGGAGGTGAAGGAGGCCGTGTCGGGCGCGGCGATGCCATCGCCGGCGGCGACGAAATCGGCGATGACGAGGGCCCCGCCGGGCTCCAGATGGTCCCGGATATTATCGAAGAGGCCGGCCTTGTCCTCGATGAGGCCCGAGACCTCGACGCCGAAGATCACGTCATAGCGGCCCGGGAAGGGGTCGCGCGCGCTGTCGCGGTGATGGATGCGGACGCGATCGGAGAGGCCGGCGCGGGCGGTGCGGGCACGGCCGACCTGCACCTGCTCGGCGGAGATGGTGCAGCCATCGAGGCGGAGATGCGGGTGGCGCAGCGCGATGTCGCAGAGATCGGCGGCGTGGCCACAGCCGAAGTCGAGCACGCGGCGCGCGCGGTTGAAGTCGATGGGTGCGAAGATCGCCTGCTTCAGCGCGTGCTGCGCGCGGCGGAGCAGCGCGTAGCCGTCGGGCTCCGACGGGCCGGCGAAGAGTGCGCGGAGCCAGGAGAAGCCGGCGCGCGGCGCGGGCATGAGGCCGAAGGTGAGATGCCCTTCGCTGCCATCGCCGGGATCGGCGTAGTGGCTCGCGATGGTGGTGAGCTCGTCATAGAAGCCGGTGACGCGAGCATCGCCGACTTCCGGCGCCGCGCGATCGGCGGTGTTGGCGACGGGACGGTCGAGCGTCGGGTCCGTGAGCCAGAACCGTTCGCGCTGGAACGGATAGGTCGGCGCGGAGGTGGCGCGCGTGGGGTAGGGCTGGTGGAAGGCGGGCCAGTCGATCTCCGCGCCGTCCTGCCAGAGGCGGGCCACGCCCTGCATCGCCGTGGTCCAGCCGAGCGTCGCGCCATCCTGCCCGGGCCGTGCCCGCGCCAGGGAGGGCAGCGTGACCAGCGCGGGCATGGCCGCGCGGGCGAAGCCGGACAGCACCGGCATGGCGCCGAGTTCGACGGCATGCGTCACGCCCATCGCGGCCAAGGTCGCGAGGCCCTGCGCGAAGCGGACGGGCTGCCGCGCATGGGCGCGCCAATAGGCCGCGTCGTGCCGCGCGACGACGCTGCCCGCGAGGTTGCCGATGACGGGGATGGCGGGCGGGTTGTGCGGGATGGCGCGCGCCTCCGCTTCCAGCGCGTCCAGCATCGGGTCGAGCAGGCGCGAGTGGAAGGCGTGGGAGACGGCGAGGGGCCGCGCCTCCAGCCCCGTTTTCGCCAGCGCGGGATCGTCGAGCAGCGCGGCGATGGCGGCCTGCGGGCCGGCGACGGTGATGGCCTCCGGCCCGTTCTCGCCGGAGAGTTCCAGCGCGGGGTGGCGTGCGAGGATGGCCTGGCCGTTCGGCCCGAGCACCGCGGCCATGGCGCCGCCGGCCGGCAGCGCCTGGGTGAGCCGCCCGCGGGTGGCGACGAGGCGCGCGGCATCCTCCAGCGCCAGCACGCCGGCGAGGTGGGCGGCGGCATATTCGCCGAGGCTGTGGCCGAGCAGCGCCACGGGCTCCACGCCCCAGCTTCGCCACAGCGCGCCGAGGCCGGCGGAGAGGGCGAAGAGGGCGGGCTGGGCGATGTCGGCGCGGGCGAGGGCGGCGCCATCCTCGCAAAGGCGGGCGAGCGGCGCGGGCAGGCCCATCACGGCGTCGCAGCGGTCGAGCACGCGGCGGAAGACGGGGGCGGTCTCGGCCAGGCCGCGGGCCATGCCGGGGAAGGCGCTGCCCTGGCCGGTGACGAGGAAGGCGATGCGCGGGCGGGCGGCGGTGGTGGCCTGCGCGGTGGCCAGCGCCTGGGCGGCGGAGGCGGCATCGGACGCGACGATGGCGATGCGGCGGGGGAGGCTTGCGCGGCCGGTGGCGGCGGTGCGGGCGAGTGCGGGGAGGTCGGCGCCCGGCGTCGCCAGCGCCTCCTGCCAGCGCGCCACCAGCGCGCTCAGCGCGGCGGGATCGCGGGCGCTGAGGGGCAGCACCTGCGCGGGCCTCGGATCGACGGCGGGCTCGGTGGCAGGGGCGGCACCGAGCACGACATGGGCGTTGGTGCCGGAGAAGCCGAAGGAGCTGACGCCGATGTTCCGCAACGGCGCCGCTTCCAGCCGCGTCGGCACGGCGATGGCCGCACCGGTCAGGTCGATATGCGGGTTGAGGCGCGTGAAGTGGAGGCTCGGCGCCACCTGCTGGTGGCGGAGCATGAGCATGGCCTTGATGAGGCCGGCGATGCCGGCGGCGGCCTCTGTATGGCCGATATTCGTCTTGGCGGAGCCGACGGCCAGCGGGCGCGCACGATCACCGGCGAAGACGCTGCGCAGTGCATGCATCTCGATGGGATCGCCGAGCGCGGTGCCGGTGCCATGGGCCTCGATCGCGTCGATGTCGGCGGGCGACAGCGATGCATCGGCGAGCGCCGCGCGCAGGACGGCTTCCTGGGCGGGGCCGGAGGGCGCGGTGAGGCCGGCGCTGCGGCCATCCTGGTTGACGGCGCTGCCATGGATGATGGCGAGCACGCGATCGCCCGCTGCGACCGCATCCGACAGGCGCTTCAACACGACAACGCCGCAGCCCTCGCCATGGGCGAAGCCGTCGGCGTTCGCATCGAAGGCGCGGCATCGGCTGGTTGGCGACGCGGCGCCGAGCTTGGCGCTGGCCACCAGCGGCAGCGGTGAGAGGATCAGGTGCACGCCACCCGCCAGCGCCAGCGCGCATTCTCCTGCACGCAGCGACTGCACGGCGAGATGCACGGCCACCAGCGAGGAGGAGCACGCCGTGTCCAGCGCCACCGCCGGCCCCGTGAGCCCCAGCCGGAAGGCGATGCGCCCCGGCGCGATGGAGGTATGCGTGCCGGAGGCCGACCAGGCGTTGATCAGCGACGCATCGGGCGACCCGCGCCCGATCAGCCCGTAATTGCTGTTGTAGAGCCCGAGATAGACGCCGCCCGCGACGCCATCGAGCCGGTCGGGCGCGATCGCTGCATCCTCCAGCGCCTCCCACGCGACTTCCATGACGAGTCGCTGCTGCGGGTCCATCGCCTCCGCCTCCCGCGGCGCGATGCCGAAGAAGGCGGCGTCGAAATCCTCGATGCGGTCGAGAAGCGCAGCCTCCGCCTGGGTCGTCCGGCCCGAGGCTTCGGGATCGGCCGCCTGCCACGCCGCGTGGTCCCAGCGCCGGATCGGCTGCACGGCATTGCCGCCGCGCGACAGGAACGACCACAGCGCCGCTGGGCCCGCGGCGCCGCCGGCGTAGCGGCATCCCATGCCGATGATGGCGATCGGCTCACGCCCAGCGGTCAAGACTTCTGCCCTCCCCACGGCGCCATCATGCGGGAGCCGGACGGCGGCTGCCAGTCCGAACCCATGATCACCAGGTTGCCTGCCTCGGTCGCCATGGCGGCATCGAAGGCCTGGAGCGCGATGGCGGGCGGCAGGGATGGCGCGCGGCCATGGTCCCATAGCGTCGCATCAGCGGCCATGCCGACGCCCTGCCAGGCGCACCAGGCGATGCAGCGCGCCGGAAAGCCCGCCTGCCGTCGCGCGGTGGCCACGGCCTCCAGCGCGCCATTGGCGGCAGCGTAGCCCGCGGTCCCCGGCAGCCCGAACCACGCCGAGGTGGATGAGAACAGGACGAGTTCGACCTCGCCCATCGGCCTTGTCGCCTCATCCAGCCACCGCGCGGCATCCGCCTTCGCCGGGAAGGCCGGCGCAAAGCGCGACCAGGTGGCGGTCGCGACGCGGCCATCGGCGGTGATGCCTGCCGCATGAATGACGCCGCGAAGCGGACCGTCGCGCTGGACATCGTCGATGAGGGCGAAGGTGGCGGCTCGGTCCGTCAGGTCGACACTCCTGGTCTCGACAACGGTGCCCGGCAGGTCGAAGGGCGTGGGGCGACGACTGGCGACGACGATGCGCGAAGCGCCGCGCGCCGCGAGATGGGCGGCGGTGTGGCGTCCGATGCCACCGCTGCCGCCTGTGATGAGCCAGGTTCCGCCGGGCGAGGGTTGCTGCGCCGGAACACCGCCTGCCGGACGCAGGCGCAGCGCCTCCCTCCGCCGCGGCAGCAGGCGGGTGCGCGGCTCTCCATCGGTCGTCGCCAACTCGCGCCGCAGCGCCTCCGCGGGATCGGGGAGGGCGGGGTCGAGCCGTATGGTGCGCAGCGCCCATAGGGGCTCTTCCGCGGCCACTGCGCTTGCGAAGGCTTCGAGAAGCGGCGCGAGCGGAGACGCCGAGGGCACGGCGATCGCGATGCGCGCCGCTCTGCCGGACAGTGCCTGGAGACGCGCCAGCAGGGCCGGCATCACCGCCTCCCGCAGCGCCGCCGGATCCCCTGCGTTGCTGCCCAGTGCGGAGACGTCGAGCAGCGAGGTCGTCTCTCCCTCACCCATGGCGGTCCGCAGGGCCTCGGCGATGGGGCCCTCGCCGGCAATGGTCCAGCCGCGCGCCAGACTGGCTGGCGCGGCGATCGGTTCCCAGACGGGCGCCAGCAGGGCAAAGCGACCTGCCTTCGGCGCTGTCGGGACCTGGGCACGCGCCAGGCTGGCAGCAGCCTGGACGAGATTGGGATGGCTGTAGGCGAAGTCGGGCCGGATCGGGCGTCCGAGGCGCTGCGACAGCGCCCGCGCGAAGTCGACGGCGGTGAGCGAGTCCATGCCGAGCGCGGTGAGCGGTGCCTGTGGGTCCAGCATCGTCGGATCCGGCGTGCCGAGCAGCGGCGCCAGGATGCCCTGCAGCAGCGCGACATCGATGATGGCCGGCGCTGCGGGTTCGATGGCTGGGGCGGAGGCCGGCGCTGCCATGTCGATGACGACGCGCCGCGCTTCCGGTGACGCCAGCAGCGCCGGCAGGGCGCGCAGGCCCATCGCGGGCAGGATGGGGGTGACGCCGAAGGCCTTCCAGGTCGCGGCGGCGCGCTGGCCCATGCGGGCACCGATGCCAGCCGCCCAGGGGCCCCAGGCCAGGGCCAGGGCGGGCAGGCCATCGCGCCGACGCGCCTCCGCCAACTGGTCGATGGCGGCATTCGCGGCGGCATAGGCTCCTTGGCGCGCGGAGGGCAGGACACCCACGACGGAGGAGAAGACGACGAAGGCGGAGAGCCGCACGCCGTGGCGGCGCGTCGCCTCGTCCAGCGTCCGGGCGCCGCCGAGCTTGGCGCGCAGCACGGCGGCGATGCGCGCCTCCGTCAGCGCTTCCAGTGCATCGTCATCGGTGATGGCGGCGGCGTGGATGATGCCGCGGAGCGGCGTGGCATCATCGGCGAGGCGCCCCACCAGCGGATCGATAAAGCCGGCATCGGCGACGTCGCCCTGCGCGGTGCAGGCGCCCGCCGTCGGGCTCACGTCCACGCGGCAGGCGATGGCGCCCTGCGCCTCCAGCCAGTCGGCGACCATGCGGCCGAGGCCGCTCGCCGCGCCGGTGACGATCCACCGTGTGCCGGGTTCAACGGTGAAGCGGGGCGGCGTGCCCAGCATCACCACTGTCCGGCCCGGCAGCGACGAGGCGGCAAGCGCATCGCCGAGCGCGTCGCGTTGGATGGGGTGGCGCGGCAGCGGCGGCAGGTCGCGGAGTCGCGCGAAGAGCGCGGCCAGCCGATCCTCGGGCACCGCATCCAGGTCGAAATGCCCGGCAGCCCGCTTGTCCAGGTTCACGACCGGGATCGGCGCCAGCCTGGCCGCGACCTCCGGCGGGAAGGCGCCGAAGGCGAGGTCAATGCCCCGCAGGTCCCAGCCTTCCGGCGCGCGGCTGTCGAGCACGGCGGTGATGCCGCGGCGCGCAAGCCAGGCGTGGCGGGGCCTGCTGGCTGTCGCGACGATGGTGGCGCCGGCGCGGCGCAGCACCTCGATGGCGGCGAGGCCGGTCGCGCTGCTGGCCTGGTGGACCAGCACCCTGGTGCCAGGCGCTACGGGCGGCAGGGAGGCCAGGGCCGTCAGGTAGGGAACCGGCATGGTCGCGGCATCGAGGAGGTCGGCGCAGGGTGCATGTGCGACGCGTGCCGCCGGCACGGTCACGCGGTCGGCGATCGCGCCCGGCGCCAGCAGGATGACGGCGTCGCCTGGCGCGAAGCCGTGGACGCCCTCGCCGACCGCCTCGACGATCCCCGCGCCATCGGCGCCGAGTGTGCTGCCAATCGGGGCAAGGCCGCCGGCCAGCAGCCGGTCGCGGAAGGTGAGGCCGGCAGCCACCATGGCGATGCGGAGTTGGCCGGGGCCTGGCGGCGGGGCACTGGCCGAAATCCAGCCGAGGCGGCCATCGCGCCATGCCGCGGCGGTGTCGGCGCCCGTGTGCCGGGCCGGCGGTTCCAGGCGCCGGGCGAGGCGCTGACCGCCGCGCAGCGCCACGGCGGGTTCGTCATCGGCGCCCCGTTCCGCCTCCAGGGCGGCCTGCTGTGCTGCCGCGGGCTGGTCGGGGTCGAGGTCGATCAGCCGGCAGGCGCGGCCGGGCTGCTCGGCCATGACGGCCATGGCGAGGCCCCAGAGCGCGGCCTGGTCGGGATCGGGGGGCGTGACTTCCCGGCCGGTCGCCTGGGCGCCGCGCGTGACGATGCGGAGCGGCCGGCGGTCCGCGCGGCGAAGATGCTCCAGCAGCGCGCCGCACAGGGCGGCGGCCGGGCCGGCGGGTGCAAGCCAGCAATCCGTGTCGGTGATGGAGACGGACGGTGGTGGCACCGGGCGCCAGGCGATGCAGCGAGACCAGTCCAGGCTGCGATCGGGCAGCGGGGCGAAGCGCGCGCCCTGCGCCAGCAGCACGGGCAGGCCGGCCGCATCGACCAGCCCCAGATCAGCGGTCAGCGTGCCATCGGGATGGCGGGTCTCGATGCGGAGCCAGGCCTGCGCTGGCGACTGGCCTGGCCCCGGTGTCAGGCGCGCGATTGAAGCCAGCATCACCGGCGGCGCCGCCGGCGGCAGCAGCGCGTAAGCCAGTTGCGCCGCCGCCTCCCAGAGCCCGGGGCCGCTGCCGGCCAGCGTGCCGCTGGCGATGTCGCCGGCGATGCCAATGCGATGCAGGCAGCGCGCCTGCTCGCCATAGTCGAAGCCGGCGGCGGCGATTCGGCGGTAGAGGTCGGCGGCTTCCTTCGTAGCCGCGGGGAGGTCGGGCAGGGCAGGCCAGGTCGCGGCCACGTCTTCGCGTCGTCCCGACAGATGGGTGATCCATGCATCCTCGGCAGGCGCGCTGCTCTCCAGCGCCAGTCGATCACCGTCCCTCAGCACGCGGATGCGGCGTGGCGTGGCGACGACGAGGCCGGCGGGGAAGGCGATATCCGCCAAGGGCTCACGGGAGCCCAGCAGCGCCAGCAGCACGCCGACATGCGCGAAGCCGCCGGTGCCGGCCAGCAGCGCGTCGTCGGGCGCCAGCAGGCGTTCCGGGTTCGGCGCGGTGGCGATGGGCGGGAGCGGCAGGCTTTCGCGCTGGAAGACGGGCGGCGGCAGCGGCGCGCGCGCCGGTGCTGCCCGCAGTGGCGGGGCCTCCAGCACGGCATGTGCGTTGGTCCCGGAGAAGCCGAAGGCGCTGACCCCGGCGCGGCGAATGCCAGGCATCGGCGCGGTCGCTACGACGATCGGCGTGGTGCCGGCCGCGATGGAGGGGTTCCGCCGGTGATGATTCAGGCTTGGCGGAACGACGCCATCGCGCACCGCCAGCGCGGCCTTGATCAGCCCCGCGATGCCAGCGGCGGCTTCCGTATGGCCGATGTTGGATTTCACCGACCCCAGCGCCAGTGGACGGCTGCGTCCGGCGAAGGCGGTGGCCAGCGCATGCCATTCGATGGGATCGCCAAGCGCGGTGCCGGTGCCATGGGCCTCGACATAATCGATGTCGTCCGCCGCCAGCCCGGCATCGCGCAGCGCATCGCGGATCAGCGCCGTCTGCGCCGGCCCGTTCGGGGCCGTGAGACCGGCGCTGCGGCCATCCTGGTTCACCGCGGATCCGCGCAGCACCGCCACGACCGGGTCCGCGTCCCGCATGGCGTCGTCCAGCCGCTTCAACAGCACGACGCCACAGCCCTCGCCGCGGCCATAGCCATCGGCGCTGGCATCGAAGGATTTGCAGCGGCCATCGGGGGCCAGCATGCCGGCTTCCTGGAAGCTCCGCGTCAGCGACGGCATCAGCATCAGCGACGTGCCGCCGACGATCGCCGCGTCGCAATCGCCGGCGCGCAGCGCGCGCATCGCCTGGTGGATGGCGACGAGGGAGGAGGAGCAGGCGGTATCGATCGTCATTGCCGGACCATGCAGGTCCAGCAGGTAGGCGATGCGGCCGGCCGCGACGGCGGGGCTGCTGCCACTGCCGAAGAAGCGGTCGAGCCCCGCCTCCGGCATGCGGCGCAGCCAGTCATGCGTCGCGAGGCCGATGAAGACGCCGGCGCGGCTGCCGGCCAGTGCTTCCGGCGCCAGCGCGGCGTCGGCAAGCGCTTCCCAGGTGACTTCCAGCAGCAGCCGCTGCTGCGGGTCCATCGCGGCGGCTTCGCGGTGGGAGAGGCCGAAGAAGCGCGGATCGAAATGCTCGACATCCGGCAGGAAGCCGCCGGGCAAGGCGGCCTCATCCTCCCATCGTCCTGGCGGGCGGGGGCCGATGGCGTCACGGCCCTCGGCCAGCAGCCGTGCGAAGGCGGGGAGATCAGGCGCGCCGGGGAAGCGGCACGCCATGCCGGTGATGGCGATGGGTGCGCCGGTGGTACCGCCGCCGTGCTCCGCCGCCGCCAGCTTCTCCTTCAGCGCGCGGATCTCGATCAGCGCGCGGCGCAGCACCTCCTTGGGGTCGGTGCCGCTCATGCCGGTGCGCCCAGTTCCTGCGCCAGCAGCGCGGCCAGTTCGGCCTCGTCCATCGCCTCCAGGTCGTTGAAGCCCAGCGCGCCGAGCAGATGGTCCGTCAGCGCGGCCAGCGTCGGATGGTCGAAGAGCAGCGTCGAGGGCAGGTCGAGGGAGAGCGAGGCGGCGAGTTCGTTCCTGAGGCTGACGGAAAGCAGCGAATCGAGGCCGAGGTCGCGCAGGGCTCGGCTGGGCGCCAGGTCGGTCCCCGGCGGCAGGCCGAGCGTCGCCAGGACACGCTGCGCGAGCGCGGCCTGGAGCAGCGCCGCCCGCTCCTCGGCAGGCGCTGCCTGCAGCGCGGCGCGCAGGTCGGCGCTCGGTGCGGGCTGCCGGGGCGCGACGCGATCCATGACCAGGCGGTGCACCGCCCCCGACCCGATCGCCTGGCCCATCGCCGCGGCGGCGCGACGGGGCGCCATGGGGCGGAGGCCCTGGCCTTCCAGCCGGTTGCGCTGCGCCGCGGGCAGGGCCGCGAACATGCCGCCGGCCCAGGGACCGAAAGCGACGGACAGTCCAGGCATTCCCTCGGCCCGCCGCGCCGCGGCCAGCCGGTCCAGCCAGGCATTGGTGGCGGCATAGGCCGCCTGGCCTGGCGCCTCCAGGCTGGCGGCGGTCGAGGAGACGAGGATGAAGTGGTCGAGCGGCAGGTGGCGCGTCAGGGCGTCGAGGTGGCGCGCGCCGTCCAGCTTGGCGGCCAGCGTGTCGCCGATATCCGTGGACGACAGCGTTGCCAGCATGCCGTCGCGCACCACGCCGGCGGCGTGAACGATCCCACGGAGCCCCGGCAGCGCGGCGATCAGCCTCCGCAGCGCCTCGGGGGCGGCGACGTCGATGGAGGTGGCCTCATGCCGGCCGGCGGGCGCGCTGCGCGATGCCAGCACGATCCGTGTCGCGCCCTGCGCCGCCAGCCAATCCGCGATGGCGGTGCCGACCGTGCCGGCGCCGGTGACGAGCCAGGTGCCGGAGATGGCGGGCTGCCGTGGCGGCGCCAGGACCAACTTCCCGATGGCGCGCCCCTGGGCAAGGGCCTGGAAGGCGTCCTCGGCGAGCGCCATCGGCAGCACGCTCCGCCGCGGCAGGGGAAGGGCGCCGTCCTTCAGCAGGGCAAGCACGCGGCCCATGCGGTCAGCGAACCAGCCGCGATCGGCGGCGATGGGCGCTTCGAGGTCGTAGCTGACGTGGCGGATGGGATGCGGGGCTGCGGGCGGCGCGGCGCTGCCGATCTCGAGGAAGACGCCGCCGGATCGCAACAGCGCGGCGGAGGCCGCGGCCATGGCGGGCGACAGGGCGTGCAGGACGATGTCGAAGCCCTCCGCCCCCGCCCAGCGCCGCGCTTCCGCGGCGAAGCCCGTGGAGCGGCTGTCGGCGACGGCTTCCGCGCCGGCCGCGAGCGCCGCCTGGCGCTTCCCGGCGCTGGCCGTGGCGAAGACGCGCGCGCCGGCCTGGCGCGCCAGCGCGATGGCCGCCGCGCCGACGCCACCAGCGCCGGCATGGACCAGCACGCGCTGGCCGGGGCTGATCCCGGCGATGTCATGCAGGCCGCGCCAGGCGGTGAGGTAGGCGACGGGCAGGGTGGCGGCGGCTTCGGCATCGAGCCAGGCGGGGCGCGGGACGATGCGATGGGCGGGCACCAGGGCCTCGCCCGCCAGCAGGCCGGGCGCGAAGGCGATGACGGCATCGCCAACGGCCAGGCCAGCCACGCCGGGGCCGACCGCCAGGACCCGCCCAGAGGCTTCCAACCCAAGCGACGCGTCATCGCCAGGCGCGCGGCCCAGAGCGACCAGCGTGTCCTTGAAGTTAAGGCCGGCGGCGTCGATGGCGATGGTGACCTCGCCGGGACCGGGTGCGCGCGGCGTGACCGGCAGGCGGCGGAGGGCGGTGAGGGCGTGGTCGAGCGCGGGGGTCAGGCGCTCCGGCGCCTCGGCCGCCGGCGGTGCGCGCTGGAGTTCGGGTGACAGCAGCAGGCCGTGGCGCAGCGCGAAGCGGCCGGGTGAGCCGCCGAGGTCGGGGGGCAGCGCGGCCTCGGCGGGATCGAGGTCGATCCAGCGGCAGCGCAGCGCCGGATGCTCGGCGGCGATGCTGCCGAGCAACCCGCCCAGCACGGCGGAGGCGGGCACCGGGCCGGGCGCGACAGGCGGCGCGGTGGAGGCGCCGCGGCTGACCAGGACGAGTTGCGGCGGCGGTGTGAACGCCGCGGCGTCCCGCACCAGTGCCGCGACCGCCGCGATGCAGGCAGCTGGATCCGTCGCGGTGAGCGGCCGCAGGTCGATGATGCCGTCGCAAGCGGGCAGGGGGTCGTTGCCCACCTCATCGGCGCTGGACGTCGCCAGCACTTCCGCCCCCGGCCCGATGGCGTGCCAGCGGCCGCGAAGGGGCTGGGCAGGCTCCGCGGCCGGGCGCCAGGCGATGTCGTGCTGCCAGGCGCCGGGCGTCGCGGCAGGCCGGCGCAGCGTGATGCCGCGCAGCATGGCCACCACCGCCCCGTCCGCGCGCAGGATGGCGGCATCGCCCGTCGCCGCGCCATCCTCCAGGCTGTGCAGGCGGGCGCGGGCGCGCAGCCTGCCCTCGGGCGGCGCCTCGCACCAGGCGGCCTCGATGCGCTGCGGCAGCCAGGGCTGGTCCTCCATCGGCAGCAGGGCCGTCAGGGTCTGGATGGCGGCGTCCAGCAGCATCGGGTCCAGCGCCTCCGCGGGCAGCAGCGCGGCCTCCGCGGCGCCGTCTTCGCGTGTGAGCGTGGCGATGCGGCGATAGAGCGGGCCGAAGCGGAAGCCGCGGCGGTCGAGTTCGTCAGCGAGGATGGCGCCATCCTCTGCCGTGGCAGCGTCACTCGGGGCGGCGGGCACGGCGCCACCGGCACCGCCCTGCCGGGCGCTGGCCGTCATCGCCCAGCCCTCGGGCAGGTCGGCGTGCAGGGAGACGTCTCCGTCGGGCGCCTGCACGAACTGGACCTCGATCCCGCCATCAGGGATCGCAAGGGGGCGCAGCAGGGTGACATCCTGCAGCGCCGACACGCCGCTGGAGAAGGCGAAGGCGAGGAAGGCCGTGGCGGGGAGCAGCACGGCGCCCTCCACCGCATGGTCCGCCAGCCAGGGTGAGGCGCGGTCGAGCCGGAAGGCGGAGACGGCCTCGCCGCTGCGGGCGGACAGGCGCGGCGCAGGTGGTTGCCAGGCGGCATCGGCAGCGGCCTCCGCCAGCCAGTGGCGGCGTGGGGAGAAGGGCGTCCTCGGCAGGGCCACGCGGCGGCCGCGGGGCAGGGGGAACTCCGGCGGGCTGCCCTGCTGCACGGTCGCCATCGCCAGGGCGGCGGGGCTGTCGGCGACCAGCCAGTGGCGCAGCCGGGCACGGCCCATCCAGGCGGTGTGGCAGGCATCCTCGAAGGCGATGGCGCCGGCCTGCAACTGGGCCAGCACTGCTTCCCGCAGTTGCTCCAGCGCTTCCGGCGTCGCGGCCGAGAGCAGCAGGCGCGCCGCGCCATCGCCCTGTGGTGGCGCCGGCGGTGGCGGCGCTTCCAGAACCAGATGCGCGTTGGTGCCGCTGGCGCCGAAGGCGCTGAGCCCGGCCCGCGCCTGCGGCCTGTCGAAGCGTTCCGCGACCACCGGCACATGCAGCGCTGCCATGGCGGAGGCGTGCGGGTTGGCGCGGTGGAAATGCAGCTGCGGGGGAATGCGGCCAGTGCCGAGCATCGCGGTGACCTTCGCCAGGCCGGCGATGCCCGCCGCGGCCTCGGCATGGCCGATGCTCGCCTTCAGCGCGCCGATGGTCAGCGGTGTGGCGCGGCCGCCGAAGACTGCGGCCAGCGCATCCATCTCCACGGGATCGCCGAGGGCCGTGCCGGTGCCATGCGCCTCCACATAGTCGATCGCGGCGGGCTCGAGCCCTGCATCGGCCAGCGCCGCGCGGATCACGGCCTCCTGCGCCGCGCCATTCGGCGCGGTGAAGCTGGAGGAGCGGCCATCATGGTTCACCGCGCTGCCGCGGATCACCGCCAGCACGCGGTCGCCATCCGCCTCCGCGCGCGCCAGCGGTTTCAGCACCGCGATCCCGGCGGCCTCGGCGCGCACATAGCCATCGGCGCCCGCATCGAAGGTGGCGCAGCGGCCGGAGGGGGAGAGCAGCCCGGCGCGCGTCAGCATGGCGGAGCCTTCCGGCGCCAGGATCAGGTTCACGCCGCCGGCCAGCGCCAATTCGGCCTCGCCCCGGCGGAGCGACTGCACGGCCAGGTGCAGCGCGACGAGGGAGGAGGAGCAGGCGGTGTCCACCACCAGTGCCGGCCCATGAAGGCCGAGCTGATAGGCGATGCGGCCCGCCAGCGTGTTGCTCGGCTGGCCTGTGAGGCTCAGCGCGTCGAGCGTGCCCGCCTGACGCCGGGCCAGGGCGGCGTAGTCGCTGCCCGTGGCGCCGAGGAAGACGCCGACGCGGCCGCCCTTCACGCTGTCCGGGGCGATTCCTGCCGATTCCAGCGCATGCCAGGCGGCCTCCAGCAGCAGCCGCTGCTGCGGGTCCATCGCCGCTGCATCGCGCGGGGCGATGCCGAAGAAGGCGGCATCGAAGAGATCGATGCCGTCCAGCCAGCCCGCCCGGTGCGGCGCGCCGGGCCGGCCAGGCGGCAGTGCGCGCACCGAATCCTGCCCCGCCAGCAACTGCGCCAGCAGCGCATCGGGATCCTCCGCGCCACCGGGGAAGCGGCCTGCGAGGCCGATGATGGCGATGGTGTCGCCCTGCGTGCCGGCGGTGGCCGGTGCGCTCGGCACGCTACGGGCCTGGCCCGCGAGCCAATCCGCGAGCTTCGCGATGGAGGGCTGGGCGAAGAGCAGCGCGGCGGGGATGGGAATGCCGGCGGCGTCCTCGATCCTGCGGCGCAGCGCCACCGCGAGCAGGCTGTCGAGCCCCTGTTCGAACAGGCCGGCTTCCGGATCGAGGCGCCCGGCATCGGCATGGCCGAGCAACTCCGCGACCAGCGCCGCCAGGCCATTGCGGTCCAGCTGCGCGGGCGGCCGCCGTGCCTCGGCGACTGGCGCGGCGGTGGGGACGATGTGGGGCAGGAGTTCGGCGAATAGCGCGGCATCGCGCCGTGTGGCGTAGGAGGCCGCGAAGCGCGGCCAGTCGATCCGTGCCACGATCCGCAGGGCCTCGCCCGCGCCCAGCGCCTCGAGCGCCGCCGCGAAGGCGTCCGGCGGCGCCATGGCGAGCATGCCGGCGGCGTCCAGCGCGGCATCCTCCGCCGGTGTCAGCAGGCCTTTTTCCGTGAAGCGGCCGAAGGCGACGCTGGTGGCGGGCAGGCCGCCCGCGCGCGCCTCCGCCGCCCATGCGTCCAGCGCGCGGTTGGCGGCGGCATAGGCCACGCGGTCGCGCACGCCCCAGATGCCGGCGGCGGAGGAGAAGAGCAGCAGGCCGTCAGGGCGCGGGATCGCAGCGGCGAGCGTCCGGGCGACGGCGAGCTTGGCGGCCATCACCGCCTCCGCCGGGCCATCCGCCAGGCCGGCGGCGTGGACGACGAGGCCCGGACGCCGATCCAGCGCGGCCGCCAGGCGCGCAGGGGCATCGGCGGCGGTGAGGTCGAGTGCGAGATGCCGGGCGCCGGGCGGCAGGGAGGCCGGATCGACGGCGCGGCGGCCGACCAGCAGCAGATGCCGCGCGCCCTGCTGGGAAAGGAAATGCGCGAGGGCAAGGCCCAGGCGACCTGTGCCGCCGGCGATGACGTGCAGCGCCTCCGGGTCCGGCCGGAACGCCGTCCGGCCGGGCTCCGACCGAACCAGGCGCGCCATCGCGACCTGCCCCTCGGCCGCGCGAAACTCGCCCCGCGCCGTGCCGATCATCGCGCCGAGGCCGGACAGCGTCGCCGGCTGGTCATCAGCCAGCTCGATGATCGCGGCGACGCTTCCGGGCCTGTCCAGCGCGATCCCCCGCACGGCGCCGATGGCCGCAGCGCCGGCGAGGCCGGGCCGCGCAAGCAGCGTGAGGGGATTGCCCAGTGCGGCCAGCGCTTCCGCTTCCTCGACGATGCGGGCCGGCATCGCCGCCGGATCGGGGCACCAGAGCGCGCCATCGGCGTCCGGCGCATCGACGACGCCGAGCGCGGTCGCGAGCGCTGCGTCGCCGTGACGCTGGAAGCGTGGAACGGCATGCGGCCGGCGCGCGAGCACCAGGAGATGCGCGTCGCCATCCGGCAGGGCGGCGACTGGCCCGAAGCCGGCCTCGACCAGAGCGGCCTGCCAGGCCTCCCCGCCCAGCAGCGCATGCGCGGGACGCAGCGGGTCACCGGTGAAGCGCCACCATCCTTCGGTCACGCCGAAGACGAGGTCCACCCAGCGCGGCGCCCGCGACAGTTCCGCCAGCGCCAGCAATCCGCCCGGCGCCAGGCGCGCCTGCAGGGCGGCCAGCGCCGGGCGAAGGCGGGACGCGGCATGGACGGCATTGGCGGCGACGATGACGTCGAAGGGGCCATCGACGCCCTCCGGCCGGTCGAGGTCGAAGAGGGCGGTGGCGATGCCATGGCCAAAGCGGCGGCGGAGCGCCGCGAGGAAGGCCGGCGTCACATCCGTGAGCGTCACCTCGCTGCCCGATGGCAGGTGGGGCAGCAGGGCGGCCGTCAGGGCGCCGGTGCCGGCGCCGATCTCCAGCAAGCGGATCGGGCGGCCTGACGCGTGCTGCGCCACCGCCTCCGCCACGGCCTGCTGCGCGGCGGCAAAGGGCGGTGCGGCGTAGACGGCGGCCGCGGCTTCCAGGTCCCCGCCACTGAACAGGGCGTCGAGCGCGGTGGTGCGGCCGGCCAGGATGTCCGGCAGTGCCCCGCCGACGCGGCGCAGCAGGGCGGCCGCGGGGCTGTCCTCCGCGCGCAGTGCCGGCCGGGGCGACCAGGAGGCGAGGCGTGCCGCCAGTGCCCGATGGGCGGGAGCGACGATGGGTGTGGCCGCCAGGGCCTGCGCCGCGAAGACGGTCGCTTCCGCCTCCAGCCCCTCATCGGGCCGCGGGGCAGCCAGCCTCGGCGCGGGCAGCGCCAAGGAGGGCAGTGGCAGCGGGCGCCATTTCAGCGCGTAGGACAGGTAGCTGGCAGGACGCGGCAGCCAATGGCGTTCGCGTTCGAAGGGATAGGTCGGCGCATCGGTGATGCGCCAGGGTTCGCCAAACTCGAACGCTTCAGCATCGATATCCGCGCCCGCGACGAAGGCGGCGGCGCAGCGGTCGAGGAAGCTGGGCCAATCCTCGCCATCGGCGCGTCGCCCATCGAAGCCGATGGTGGTGCCGGGCGGCACGACGCCGCGCCGGAGGTTGCCGGACCGCAGCAGGCGGCAGGCTTCATCGGCATCGGCGGCGTGGAGCGCCAGTCGATGCGCAAAGCGGTCGCGGCCGGCCAGCGCGGTGTGGCAGAGGTCGGGGAAGGCGGTGGCTGGGCTTGCCGCCAGGTGGTCCGCCCAGCGTCGCGCCAGCGCATCCAGCGCGGCGGCGCTGCGTGCGGAGAGCACCAGCAGGTGCCGGGGGCGCTGGCCCTGCCGGGTAGTGCCGATCGCGGCGAGGAGTGCCGCCGCGTCGGCCGCGCCGCGCCTGAGCGGGGCGGTGACGGCGGCATCGGGCACGGCCTGGCGGATCGGCAGCGCGAGCAGCGGATGCGGGCCGAGTTCGACGAAATGCCGATGGCCCTGCGCCGCCAGGGCGGCGATGCCCTGCCGGAACAGGACGGGCTGCCGGAGGTTCCGGCCCCAATACGCCGCGTCCAATGCCTCACCCGGCAGCAAGGCGCCTGTGACTGTCGAGACGAAGGGGATCGCGCCGCGGCGCGGGCAGAGCGTCGCCATCGATGCCACGAGGCGCGGGACCAGCGGGTCCATCTGGGCGCTGTGGTAGGCGACGGGGACGCGGACCGGCATGGCGGTAATCCCCGCCGCATCCAGCGCCGCCATCGCCGCCTCGATCGCCGCCGGCGGGCCGGAGAGCACCGTGGTGGCGGGGCCGTTCTCGCCCGCTATCTCCACGTCCCGGGGGAGAAGGGGGCGCACGCGCTCGACGGTGCTTGCCGCAACGGCCATGGCGCCCTGGCCCGCGCATCCCGCCTGCAATGCGCTGCGCGTCATGGCGAGGCGCAGCGCATCCTCCCGCGTCAGCACGCCAGCCACGCAGGCAGCGGCGACCTCGCCGAGGCTGTGGCCGATGACGGCGGCTGGCCGGATGCCGTGGCTGACGAGCAGGTCGGCGAGCGCGATCTGGTAGGCGGCATGGGCGGGCTGCCCGAGTTCCACGGTCTCGACGCGCGCGTCGCCCAGGATGTCGATGACGGAGGCTGTGAAGCCCAGCGCCTGGAGGACGGTATCGGAAGCGCGCAGCGAGTCGGCGAAGGCCGGCGCCGCCATCAGGCCCCGGGCCATGCCGGGCCAGGCCGCGCCGTTGCCGGCGAAGACGAAGACGGGCGGCGCGCCGGCCATGGGCTCGGGCGGCGGGGCTTCCAGCAGCAGGTGGGCGTTGGTGCCGCCGAAGCCGAAGGAACTGACGCCGCCGATCGCACGTCCATCGGCGCGGGCCGGCCAGGGCGTTGCTTCGGACTGGATGGTGATGCCCGCCATGTCGATGGCGGGATTGGCGCGCTGGAAATGCAGGCTGCGCGGGATGTGGCGATGGCGCAGCGCCAGCGCCAGCTTTGCCAGCCCCGCCGCCCCCGCGGCCGCTTCGAGATGGCCGATATTCGTCTTCACGGAGCCGATGCGGAGCGGCCGATCGGCAGCACGACCCTGCCCCAGCACGGCGGCGAGGGCATTCGCCTCGATCGGGTCGCCAAGCGCCGTGCCGGTGCCATGGGCCTCGACATAGTCCACATCCTGCGGCGCCAGCGCCGAATCGGCGAGGGCGTCCCGCAGCATGGCGCGCTGAGCGACAGGGTTGGGCGCCGTCAGCCCGTTGCTCGGCCCGTCATTGTTGATGGCGCCGCCGCGGATGACGGCGAAGATGCGCCGGCCGGCTGCGCGCGCGGCGGAGAGCGGTTCGAGGACGAGAATGGCGCCGCCTTCGCCGCGCACATAGCCATCGGCACCGGCATCGAAGGCCTTGCAGCGCCCGTCCGGCGCCATCGCGCCGAACTTGGTCATGGCGATGGAACTCTCCGGCGACAGCACAAGGTGGACGCCGCCAGCAAGGGCCAGCGTCGATTCGCCCGCGCGGATGCTGCGGCAGGCCTGGTGCACCGCGACCAGGGCGGAGGAGCAGGCCGTGTTCACCGTCAGCGCCGGCCCCATCAGGCCGAAGGCGTGGGCGATCCGGGCGCTGATGATGCTGGTGTCCTGGCCGGTGGCGGTATGGGCGGCGATGCCGGCGGGATCGGCAAGCAGCCGCGCATAGTCGCTCCACATCGCGCCCATGAAGACGCCCGCGCGCGCGCCGTTGAGGCGGGAGGCGCGGATGCCCGCATCCTCCAGCGCTTCCCAGGCAAGTTCGAGGGCGAGGCGCTGCTGCGGGTCGGCCTGCGCTGCCTCACGCGGTGACAGGCCGAAGAAGCCGGCATCGAAGCCAGCCACGTCCTGGAGGAAGCCGCCGCGGCTGGTGCGCATGCGGCCGGGCGCGTCGGGGTCCGGATCCGTCAGCGTCGCCGCATCCCAGCGATCGGCCGGCACCTCGCCGACCGCATCCATTCCCGACAGCAGCATCGACCAGAAAGCGGCGGGTGAGTCGGCGCCGGGCAGGCGGCAGGCGAGGCCGGTGATTGCGATGGGGTCGTCGGCCGGCAGGGGCCGGACCGGAGCGGGCCCTTCCTGGGTGGCGGCGCCGGCAAGCCAGGCGGCGAGGCGCTGCAGCGTCGGGTGGTCCCAGACCAGCGTGGGCGGCAGGGCGCGGCCCGTCAGTGCCGCGATATCGGCAACAAGGCCAGCCGCCAGCAGCGATGTCAGGCCGTGGCGCTGCAGGCGCTCCGCCGGATCGATGGAGGCGGCATCGATGCCGAGCCTGGCGGCGGCGAGTTCGCGGAGCCGCCGCACCAGGTCCCCGGTGCCTGCATCGCCCGGGTGCCCTTGTTCATCCCGCGTCAACCAGCACCCCGAGATCGTCAGCAAGCGCGTCGGCCAGGGCCTGACGCTGCGGCACGAGGTAGAAATGGCCGCCCGGGAAGACGCGGCGCTTCGCAGGCCCTGCACAGAGCTTCGCCCAGCCCTCCATCTCCGCCGTCTGTGGATCGGCGTCGCCGCCATAGATGCCGATGGGGCAGGGCAGTGGGGCGCCGTCCGCGTGGCGATGCGTCTCGAAGACCGCGAAATCAGCCTTCAGGATCGGCAGGAACAGCGCCATCAATTCGCGCTCCGCCAGGATGGCCTGCGGGATGGCATCGTAGCGGCGGACGAGTTCGGCGACGAAGGCATCGTCGGGCAGCGGGTGGAGCGGCGCCTCATGTCCCTCGAAAGTCGGCGCGCGGCGGCCGGAGACGATGAGCGACACGGGTGGCACCTCGCCGCGACGGACCAGTTCGCGGGCGAGTTCATAGGCCAGCAGCGCGCCCATCGAATGGCCGAAGAAGGCTGTTGGCTGCTGCAAGGCCGGGGCCAGCGCATCGGCCATGGCGGAGACCAGCGGCGCCATGCGGGTGAAGGGGGGCTCGCCCAGCCGCGCCTCCCGGCCCGGCAGCTGGATGGCCGCCAGCGCGATGGAAGGGGGCAGCAGCGCGGCAAGCGGATGGAACACGGAAGCTCCGCCGCCCGCATGCGGGAAGCAGACCAATTGCAGCGCCGCGCGCGGTCGCGGCTGCGGAAAGGTCAACCAGCTTGAACGCACCATTCCACCCCATGCGCGATGCCGCCAGTGGCGCAAGAAAGCCCCTGTCCTGTCAACCCGAGAGGCGCTTCGCGCGCGGAGACAGGTGAGACACCGCCTGTCGAAAAGCGGCGCCACGGCATCGCGGAGGCGAAGACAACCCTTCCCTCGCCGGCGGATAATTCGGTATAGGATTGGCGCCGCCTTCCGAGGCAGCCACATAGCCAGGCGCGGTCACCAGGCGCGGTCAACGGCTTGATCGTACCGGACCCGGCACAGGGAGCAGTTTCGCGATGCGCGTGCGGATGATCTCGGGCGTCAAGCGGATCACGGTGCTGAAGGCAGGCCAGCCCGCCGTGACCCGCCGGAGCAAGCCTTCGCTGGATGAGGAGACCGGGAGCGCTGAGCGGCTCAAGGTCTGGACGGTGGACGGCAGCCGCGTGACGCGGGACGACATCCACCTCGACCTGGGCGCCCGCAAGAAGCAGACCGGCATCCTCAAGGTGATCGACAAGAAGCTTCGGAAGCTGGCGCGGCGTGAGCAGAAGGCGTTGGGTCATTACCTCGCCCTGCATGAGCAATCAAACCGCAAGCGCCGCAACGGCTGGGCCAAGGATATCGGGCGCAACCTGGTGCGCGTCATCCGGCGCGGCTGACCTATCCTGCCCGGTCGCCAGCGCGATCCGGCTTCCGCATCCATTCGCCAACCGCGAGGACACAGCATGAGTGAGGCCAGTGCCGACGTGAAGGACGCCAAGGGCGTCGTTTGCGTCCTTGATCTCGGGGAGCATTCCCGCAAGCGCGTCCGCCGCCTTCGCCGTGGCGAGGGCAAGCTGATGGACAAGGTGGAGGACGCGATCGCGGCCCTGCACGAGGAAGGCGTTCTGGACGGCGCGGCGCAGACCGTCGTGGTGGTCGTGCGGCAGGAGCAGCGCCTGGGCGACATGTTCCGCGACGACGACGACGATGACGACGATTGATCGATAGGTCTGCGAGACCGATTGCGGCGCGCCCGGCTGACGGGGGCGCTGCCAGGCCGGTGTTGCCGTCGCGGCAGGCCGCCTAGGGCGGGGAGAGAGCGTCAATTCTGGTCAAGCGGATCGCAGGGTTCCGGTTGGATGTCATCCGGTCCCGCCGCAACGCCGCCACGACGCTCGTGGCGTTGGAGCCCCGCCAGCCCGAGCGTGAATTTCCGCCCGATCTGGATTCGATCGTCCCGACCCCGTTGGCGTCGGGCCGGCCCTCCAAACCCATTCGCATCGAGCCTCTGCCCCCGGCTTCCCGGTTCCGGGGGCTGGCCGTGTTCGCCGCGCTGCTTCGCTTCGTCGGCCTGCGCCTCTGGTTGCGCGCGACGGGGCGAATGACGGCGACGCGGGATGCCGCGCTGGCCCGGGAACTCTTCGAACGCCTCAGCGGCATGTGGATCAAGGCCGGGCAACTCCTCTCTCTGCGCACGGACCTCCTCACGGATGAGATGTGCGAAGCGCTCTCCAGCCTGCAGCACCGCGTCGCAGGCTTCCCGCCCGAGGTCGCGATGCAGGTGGTGGAGGAGGATCTGAGCGTACCCATCTCCCGGGTCTTTTCCTCCTTCGAACCCATGCCCTTCGCGGCGGCCTCCATCTGCCAGGCCCATCGCGCGACGCTGCTGGAGAACAACCGCGCGGTCGTCGTGAAGGTCATGCGGCCGGATGTGGCGCGGAGTTTCGCCCGCGACCTTGGGCTGCTGCGGGGCCTGGTGGCGGTGTTCAGCGTGCTCGGCATCGGCAGCCGCTTCCACCTGGTGGATGGCTTGCGCGAGCTGCGCGCGGTGCTGAGCGAGGAGACCGACTACCGCTTCGAGGCCGTCAACCTGAAGCGGATGCGGCGCAACCTGCGCCGGCACAAGGTGTCCGTGCCCCGGGTGCTGTCACGCTATTGCGGTCCGCGGATGCTGGTGATGGACGAGATCCCCGGCGTGCTGATGTCGCACTACATCCAGATGCGCAGTGAGAACATCGCCGCCGTCCGCCGATGGGAGCATGAGAACAACGTCGATCCCCTGAAGCTCGGCAAGGCGCTGATGGTGACCGTGCTGCGCCAGATCCTGGAGGACAACGAGTTCCACGCCGACCTGCACCCCGGCAACATCATGATCATGGCGGACAACCGCATCGCGCTGCTGGATCTTGGCAGCGTGGGACGGCTGGACCGCCGGACCTGGCAACTCTACCGCTACACCATGGGGGCGCTGGCGACGCGAGACTTCGAACGGGCCGCGGACTACACGCTGTTGCAGCAGCCGGGCCTTGGCGTGGTCGATCATGCAAGGCTGCGCAGCGACCTGGCGGAGGCGCTGCGTCGATGGGAACTGCGCAGCGAGTTCCCGAACACTTCCTACGCCGACAAGTCGGTGGCTTCCATGGGCGATGAGATCACCCGCGTGATGGCCAGGCACAACGTCCCGGTGGGCTGGGGGCTGATGCGGGTCGGGCGCGCGCTGTCCACGCTCGATGCCTCGTTGCAGGTGCTGGTCCCGGACGGCAACTTCATGGAGTTCACGCGGGCCTACTTCAAGGATCGCATGCGGCGGCAGCGGACGCTGAAAGGCGCGATGCGCCCGCTGAAATCGGCGCTGCAGGACGTCATGGGCCTCGCCAATGATGCCAATGTGGTCCTGGGCTCCGCCGTGCGGTTTCAGGGGCTCCGCCTGCAGGGCATGGCGGACCGCGTGCAGCAGTTCCGCCTCGCGGTGCTGAAGGTCTTCAACCGCGGGATCTGGACGCTCATCCTGTTCACGCTCGGCATGATGCTGCTCAGCCGGTACATCGACCATCTGCCGGTAGCGTGGCGGCCGCCGGCAGAGCGGCTGCTGCAATTCGTGCTGGAGCCGCTGCCTGACCTGGATGGCATCTACTGGCTGCTCTTCCTGGCCGTGGCGCTGTTCATCTCCAACGTGTTGCGGACGGCGCGGAAATCCCTGTCGGCGACCCAATAGTTCGCCGGGCGCGGCCGCGGTCGGGGCTGCAAGCCGCTTCAAATTCGTGCTATCTTCCGTAAGGTTTCACGGTTGCCGTGGCCGTGCAGAGGATGGATCGGCATGCCGTCGCGACTCGTCATCGCAAGCGTATCCGCCCTGGCCGGCCTTGTGGGTGGTGCCGTCGTTGCGCGCTACGCGTGGCCGGCGATGGGCACGACGCCGACCGCACCGTCCCGCGTGGCCGCGGCGGAACCGGCGCCGGCATCGGTCGAGGTCGCTCGCGCGACCCGGGGGCGGGTGGAGCAGGCGCTGAACTCGCTCGGCACGTTGCAGGCGCGGGAAAGCGTGCCTGTCGCGTCGCTCAATCCGGGCATCGTCACGGCGATCCACTTCCAGGAGGGCAGCCGGGTCGAGGCCAATGCCCTGCTGGTTGACCTCGACCAGCGCATCGCGCGCGCCAACCTGGCCTCGGCGGAGACGGAGCTGCGCGCGGCGCAGCTTCGCTTCGAACGCAGCCAGCAATTGTCGGGGTCGGGCTTCCGGTCCCGCCAGCAACTGGATGACGACCGGGCTTCGATCGACCGTGCCGCGGCGGAGGTAGCGGTGCGCCAGACCCAGCTGGCGCAGCTGAGCGTCCGCGCGCCCTTTGCCGGCATCCTGGGCCAGCGCGAATTCGGCCTCGGCGAATACATCGAGGCCGGCAAGCGTCTGGTGATGATCGAGGACCGGTCGGTGCTGCGGGTCAACTTCCGGGTGCCGGAGCGGTTCCTGCCGCGGCTCGCGATCGGCCAGTCGGTGGAGCTGACGCTGGATGCGGTGCCGGGCCGCCGCTTCACCGGCCGCGTCACGCTGCTGGATGCGAGGCCGGGGACCAATGACCGGGACATCCAGGTCCGGGCGGAGATTCCGAATGACCCGCCCGTGCTGCCCTCCGGGCTTTTCGCACGCGTCCGCCTGGTGATCGAGAGCCGGGCGGACGCGATCGTCGTGCCACCTTCCGCCGTGCTCTACACGCTGACGGGCGCCTATGTGTTCAAGGTGGAGGATGGCCGCGCCCGACGGACGCCGGTGCGCGTTGGGTTGCAGCTCGCGGATCGCGTGGAGATCGTCCAGGGGCTCGATGCCGATGACCAGGTGGTCACGGCCGGGCAGTTCAACCTCGACGACGGAAGGCGGGTGACCATGATGGCCCGGACGCCGGGCCAGCGCTGATGTCGGTCTCCGACCTTTTCATCCGGCGCCCGGTCTTCGCGATCGTCATCAACCTGATCGTCGCGCTGGTCGGGCTGCTCGGGCTGTCGCGGCTGGCGATCCGCGAATTGCCGCAATTCGACCTGCCCTTCGTCTCCATCACCACGATCTACAGCGGCGCCACGCCGGACCTGATCGAGCGGACGGTGACCACGCCGATCGAGCAGGCAGTGTCTGCCGTGGGGGGGATCGACACCATCGTCTCCACCAGCAGCGAGGGCAGCAGCCAGATCCAGATCGCCTTCCGCGCTGGCACCAACCCGCTCAACGCGGTGACGCAGGTGCGTGACAAGGTCGGGCAGCTGGCGAATGTGCTGCCGGCCGATGCGCTGGCGCCGACCGTCGCGCAGCTGAGCCTGGATGCCGTCCCCGTCATCTATCTCTCGCTGACCGACGCATCGCGCAGCGCGATGGAGGTGACGGAGATCGTGGCCCGCGTGGTCAGGCCGGCGCTGGCTTCCGTCGATGGCGTGGCCGCGTCGCAGACCCTCGGCGAGCGCCGCTACGCCATCCGCGTCTGGCTCGATCCCTGGGCGCTGGCTGCGCATAACGTGACGGCGCCGGAGGTGCATGACGCCATCATCTCCCAGAACCTGTCCGTGCCGTCCGGCACGCTGGAACGGGATGGGCGGAAGGCGCTGGTCTATACCGACACGGCGCTGCTGCGGCCGGAGCAGTTCGCCGAGGTCGTCGTGCGTCGTGGCCTCGGCGACGACGGGCTGGTGAAGCTTGGCGACGTGGCGCGGGTGGAGGTGGGGCCGGAAAGCATCACCAACGCCATCCGCATCGATGGCCGGGGCGGCGTCGCCGTCGGCGTGCTGGCGCAATCCTCCGCCAATCCGCTGGAGGTGGCGCAGGCCGTGCGCGCGCTGGTCCCGGGGCTGCGGGGCCTTCTGCCAGCGGGACTGACGCTGGACGTGGTCTTCGACCGGTCCGAGGCGATCGAGATCGCGGTGAAGGAGGTGGCGGAGACCATCGTCGTCGCCGTCGGGCTGGTGACGGTGGTCATCCTGCTGTTCCTGGGGTCCTTCCGCTCCTCCATCATCACGCTGGTGACCATTCCGCTGTCGCTGCTCGGCATGCTCGGCTTCATGTATGCGGTAGGCTACAGCATCAACACCTTCACCCTGCTGGCGATGGTGCTGGCCATCGGCCTGGTCGTGGACGACGCCATCGTCGATGTGGAGAATGTCCAGCGTCACATCGACATGGGCAGCGATCCGGTGGCGGCGGCCTTCATCGGCAGCCGGGAGATCGGCTTCGCCATCGTGGCGACGACGCTGACGCTGGCGGCCGTCTACCTGCCGATCGGGCTGATGCCGGGGCTGCTCGGCAGCCTCTTCGCCGAATTCGCCTTCACGCTCGCGGCCGGCGTGGTGATCTCCGGCTTCGTGTCGCGGACGCTGTCACCGGCCATGTGTTCGCGCATGCTGCGCGCGAAGCGGCCCGACGGGATGGCGGCGAGGATCGACCGTGCCTTTGCGCGGCTGGCGCGCGGCTATGCCCGCCTGCTGCGGGGGACGCTTCGGTTCCGCTGGTTCGTGCTGCTGGGCAGCATCGGCGTCTTCGCCGGCGGCATCATGCTGATGACGCGGCTGCCAGGCGAATTCGCGCCGCAGGACGACCCCGGATACGTCATCGTCGAGTTCACGGCGCCATCCGACGCCACGACCTACTACATGGACGAATTGGCCGCGCGGGTGGACGCGGCTTTCGCCACGGTGCCGGAACGCCGCGGCACCATGATCATGAACGGCATGTCGTCGCCGACTTCGGGCCTAGGCTTGCTGCTGCTCAAGCCATGGAAGGAGCGTGAGGCGACCGCGGTCGAGATCGGGGCGCGCATCATGCCGGTGCTCAACCGCATCGCGGGCGCCCGTTTCACCCTGCTCGATCCCAATCCGCTGGCGGGCGGGAACGTGGCGCCGGTGCAGTTCGTAGTCCGCACCACGGGCAATTACGAGAATCTGTCGCAGGTGATGGAGCAGTTGCGGGACTTCGCCCGGCGGCATCCCGCCTTCGCCTCCCCGGCGCTGGATCTCGACCTCAACACGCGTCGCATCGATGTGGTGATCGATCGGCCCTTGGCCGCCGTCGTCGGGATCGACATCGTCCGCATCGGCCAGACGATCAACACCTTCCTCGGCGGCCAACAGGCCGGCAATTTCGGCTGGGAGGGGCAGCAGTACAAGGTCTTGCTTCAGATCGAGGAGCAGGACCGCCGCGACTCCGACATCGTCAACAACATCTACCTGCGCAGCGCGGCGGGGGATGTCGTGCCGCTGTCCTATGTGGTGTCGCAGCGGGAGACGGTGGGCGCCTCCAGCCTGCCGCGCTTCCAGCAGCTGCGATCGGCGCGCATCACCTCCACCGTTGCGCCCGGATGGTCGCTGTCCGAAGCGCTGGCGGCGCTGGAGCAGGAGGCGGCGCGCATCCTGCCGCCAGGCTACCAGGTGGACTATGACGGCCCGTCGCGCGCGCTGAAGCAGGCTGATGCCAGCGTGGGTATCGTGTTCCTGCTGGCGCTCGCTTTCATCTACCTGACGCTCGCGGCGCAGTTCGAAAGCTTCCGGGATCCCTTCATCGTGCTGTCGGTGGTGCCGCTGGCGATGGTCGGCGCCGCGATCGGGCTGCTGGCGGTCCAGGGATCGCTCAATGCCTACAGCTTCATTGGCCTTGTCACCCTGATCGGCCTGGTCGCGAAAAGCGGCATCCTGATCACGGAATTCGCCAATCAGCTGCGCGACGAGGGGCATGAGCTGCGCGAGGCTGTGGTCGAGGCTGCGGCAACGCGGCTGCGCCCGATCCTGATGACGACGGTCGCCACTATTCTCGGCGCCGTGCCCCTGCTGCTGACCGTAGGACCGGGGGCGCGATCGCGGGAGGATCTCGGTGCCGTCGTCGTGGGCGGCATGCTGTTCGGGACCGTGGTTTCGCTGTTCGTGGTGCCGGCCTGCTACGTCGTGCTGTCGCGAAAGAAGCGGAAGCCGCTTGTCTCTCCGCCGCCGATCGGGGAGGGGGCGAAGGGCTGAGGCGGTCCTGTTGCCGTCGTCCAAGACTCTGGACTTCCGTCGCTCGCGGCGATTCGCCTAAGCTTCCCTTGCGAGGGCGCAACCTCGCGGCGCGGCCCGTCATCGAAGGGTGAAGCATGAAGCTCCTCCATCCGACGCCTGCACAGCTTGCGACGATGGTCCAGGCGATGGCGGCCGTGGTGTCGGCCGAAGGGCGCATGGCGCCGGTGCCGGTGGAACTGGCCAGCATCGCAGCCATGCAGCGCCACCTGCTGGGACAGGCCGAGCCGCTGCGGGCGCGGGGCGGCGCTCTGCCGGCCGATCTGACCGATGCACTGCCAGGCCCCGACCTGCGCAGGCTGGCGGTTCAGCTGCTCATCATCCTCGCCGTGGTCGGACGACGCGTGCCGGCGGAGAAGGTGGCGGTGGTGGTCGAGGCCGCGCGGCGGCTCGGGGTGGAGGAGCGCGGCGTCCTGCTGCTGCAGCGTGCCTCCCAGGGCCAGTTCAAGCGCATCGCCTTCGCGCTGATGAAGGGCTTCGTCGATTGGTGGTCCCCGAGCGGGAAGGCGGGAATCCGCGACTGGATGCGCTTCATGTGGTGGATGCTGCCGCAGTTGCATGGCGCCGGTACCGCGCGGCAGCATGCAGAGCTGGCGGCCCGCTATGCCGCCTTGGGCTCTCTGCCGGAGGGGACCTTCGGGCGTGCATTGCATGGCTTCTACGCCGACAACGACATCAGCCTGCCGGGCCAGCCCAAGAGCGTCCCCTGGGTCATGCACGAGGTCTATCACGTGCTCAGCGAATACGGCGTGAAGCTGGAAGCGGAGATGCTGCTGACGGCCTTCGTGGGTGGCTCGCTCGGCGAGAACTGCATGGACCAGATCCTCTTCGGCCTGCTGTCCTACCAGACCGGCAGCCCGCTGATCGGTGGCGTCGTGGCCGAGGGGCTGCTCGACCCCGACAGCTACTTCGCCGCGATGGCGCGCGGGGCGGCGATGACGGCGAATGTCGTCCAGGGCTGGGATCTCTGGGCCGTGGCCGATATGGATCTGCAGGAGTTGCGCGCCCACTACGGGATCCCTCCGATCTCGGAGCATGAGCGTGCCGTGGTGGGCGGCTACAACGGCCTGCTGACCGGGCCGGGGCATTCGACGCCTGCGGATTGGCCCGGCATCGGCCAGGGCTTCGCGCAGCCGATGGCAGCCTGAGGCGCAAGGCGGATGGCGTCGTGCGGGTGGCGGGAGGAAGGCCAGCGGCATGGTGGATGAAGCGACGGCGCCGGGCATCAGCCGGGTCTGGACCGATGCAGTGGTCCGCAAGCGCCTGGTGGAGGCGCCGCGGCCGACGCTGGCGGAGCTTGGCATTCCCCTCGCCGACGGCGCGGCCGTGCGGATCGTCGGCAGCAAGGGCGCGCCGGGCGATGTGGACGATCCGTCGCTCATCCAGGTCGTGATGGAGCAGGATGGCGGCTACGCCTATTTCTTCATCCCGTCGCCGCGGTCGCCTTGCGCGCAGCAGGCTGCCTATGGGCTGATCCTGACGCGATCGGTGGAGGATCCCGCCTTGGGGCGTCGCGTCCTGCTCGATGCGGACCGGGCTTGCCGGAGCCTGGCGGCGCAGCTGCGGGAAGTGGCGGAGGCCTCGCCGTGAGGCTTTTCGACCCCACCGCCGGCCAGTTGTCGGTCATCGTCGATGCCGCCTACGCCGTGGCATCGGGCGGCGGCGCACTCGAACCGGAGCCGATCGAGCGGGACGCGATCGACGCCTTCCAGCGTCACATGCTGGGGCAGGCGGAACCGAGGCGCAGCACAGGCGGTCCCCTGCCGGCGGCGCTGGAGACGAGCATTCCAGACCCCGAGCTGCGACGGCAGACGGTCCGCCAGCTGGCCATCCTGTCGCTCGTCGATGGCGCCATGCGTCGGGAGAAGGTGGCCGTGGTCGAGGAAGCGGCGCGGCGGCTTGGCGTTTCGGAGTTCGGCCTGACGGTGCTGTCGCAATTGTCGAAGCGGCAGGGTCGCGGCCACGCCTTCGGCTTCATGAAGCGTGTGGTGGCGCATTACTGGTCCTTCGACGGGCGAGCCACGATGCGGGACTGGCTCGGCATGGTCTGGACGGCGGCGCCTTGGATGCCAGGTCTCGGTCGGTATCTCGGCCGCGGCGCCCTTCTCGCGCGGTATCGGGCGCTGGCGGATCTGCCGCCGGGCAGCTTCGGCCGGGCCGTGCACGGCTATTACGCGAAGCACGGCTTTCCGATGCCGGGCGAGCCGAAGAGCCTGCCGGAAGGCTGGGCGCGGCACGAGATCTACCACGTGCTCAGCGGCTACGCGACGAACCTGCAGGGGGAGTTGCTGCTGGCCGGATTCATCGCCGGCAACACGGATGAACTGTGCCTCGACATCGTCCTCCCGGCCCTCATCCAGCTGCATGTCGGGGTGAAGTTCGTCCCGGGGCCGGTCTCGCAGGGAAAGCTGCAGCCTGACGCCTTCTTCCGCGCCATGGCGCGCGGCGCCGCGATGCAGGTGGACCTGCTGGATGGCTGGCGGATGTGGGACGTCGTCGAGGTGCCGCTGGAGGATCTGCGCCGGCGCTACGGCATCCCGCCGCTGACGGCGCCGGAATGCGAGGCGCTGGCACCCCACAAGGCACTGCTTCCCGCCTGACCGACCATGCATTGATTCGGGACGGTTCGTCCCACGCTGTGCGGAGATCCAGCATGCAGGTGATCACGCCGACGCCGGCCCAGGCGCTGTCGCTCGTCCAGGCCATGCACGCCGTCGCGACGGCGGAAGGCACCGTCGCGATGCTTCCGATCGAGGCCGAGAGTATCGCGGCCATCCAGCGGCACCTGCTGCATCAGGACGAGCCCGTGCAGCCGCCAGCGCTGGTCATGCCGCAGGACCTCGCCGCCGTCATCGACACGCCCGTCCTTCGGCGGGAAGCCGTGCGGATCCTGGCCATGGTGGCGGTGCTCGACAAGCAGGTGACGGATGCCAAGGTCCGCCTGGTGGAAGGCGCGGCCGCCACGCTGGGCGTGGAGGAATACGGCGTCGGCCTGCTGCGCCTGGCGCAGCAGCGCCAGTTCCGCAAGCTGGCCTTCAAGGTGATAATGCGGTCGGTCGCGCATTACTGGTCGCCGACTGGCAAGGCGCGGCTGCGCGACTGGCTCGACATGGCGCGGATTGCCATGCCGGCGATCCCGGGCCTCTACGCCATGCTGGTCGACCGGACCTTGCTCGAACGTTATCGCGCATTGGAGGCGCGGCCGGCCGGCACGCTGGGCCATGGGCTGTTCCGCTTCTACCGGGACCGCGGGTTCCCGATGCCCGGTGAGCCGAAGAGCTTTCCGGAAGGCTGGTCCAAGCACGAGATCTACCACATCATCAGCGAGTACGAGACGTCGCTGCAGGGCGAGATGCTGAACGCCGCGTTCAGCGGCGGCAATACGGAGGTCCTGTGCATGGACCTGCTGCTGATGACGCTGCTGCAGTTCCACGCCGGCTTCCAGGTCATGCCCGGGCCCGTCCTGAAGGACGAGTTGAAGCCCGATGCCTTCTTCCGCGCCGTCGCCCGGGGGGCGGCGACCCAGGTGGACGTGCTGGCGGGCTGGGATTGGTGGTCAGCCGTCGATCAGCCCATTGCGGAACTCCGCCAGCGCTTCCAGGTGCCCCCGTTGCGGCCGGAGGAACGGCGTTGGCTGGCTGAAAACGGATGCCTCCTGGCGTGACCGTGGCGGGGATTGCTGTTCCACGCCCCGCTCTGGCGGGGGTTGCGCAGGCACGGTCGAACCGCTAGGAACCGACCCGCCCGATTGGCCCAGGCCAGATCGACCGGTCGCTGCTGTAGCTCAGTGGTAGAGCACTCCCTTGGTAAGGGAGAGGTCGAGAGTTCAATCCTCTCCAGCAGCACCACCCCATCCGTTGAATTAGAACGGAAAGCAGGCAAACCAAGGCTTTGCGGGTATTCCGGTGATACACCGGGGTGATACACGTGGCCCTGCCGATGTGCCGACCGACCAAGCATCCGAAGACCGGCGTTTACCGTATCCGCATGAGGGTCCCGAAGGACCTGATTGCGGCCATCGGGAAACGCGAACGCATTGAAAGCCTGGGGACCAAGAACCCGGGGGAGGCGCGGAAGCTTGCCCCCGCAGCCTGCGAACGCATTGAAGCGGAGTTCGCCGCAGCCCGCGCCGCCGCTGGTCCTGCCAGCCCGCTGTCGCTGCGCGAGGTCATGGCGCTTTGTGGCGAGTGGTATTGCGAGACGCTTCGCGATTTCGAGGACGACCCCGGCCCTGCGGCAGGCTGGGCCGCCTATGAAGATCAGTTGTTTCATTCCCTTCGGCGCGATGAGCGCGGGGATATTGTCGGGTTCGATCCCAGCAGCGCCGATCTTGAAGAAGCCCGCTTGTTTCTGGCGAAGCGCGGCATCGCAGCCGACGCGGGCAGCCTTCACACATTCGCGGCGGCGCTGTTCGACACGAAGCGGAAGGTCGCCGCGACGCTGGCGCAGCGGGCAGAAGGGGACTACTCGCCCGACCCGCACGCCGCATCATTCCCGAAGCGGCAGCAGCAGGCACCGGCACGGCCCGGAGCGGAACCGCCATTGCCCGCCGAAGACCTTTTGAAGGCTTGGGCTGCGGAGCGGAGGCCGTCGCCCGCGACCCTCGCCAAGTATGGCGGGACATTCCGCGCTGTCGCCCGAGTGCTGGGGTTCGATGACGTGCGGCGGATCACCCCCGATGACGTTGTGCGCTTCAAGCGGCATCGGCTGGAAACAGAGAAACGCGACCCAGGCACCGTTGAAGACGACATTCGGAACGCTGGTGCAGTGTGCACTTGGGCCACGACGAACAGGATGCTGCCGGCAAACCCGTTCGCGAAGTTGGCGCCAAAGGCGGCTCGGAAACTCAACGCTCGTGATGGCTATGACGACGATGACGCGAAGCGAATGCTCGTTGCAGCGCGGGCGGAAACAGGGTGGCTGCGGTGGGCGCCTTGGCTTCTTTGCTTCACCGGAGCGCGGATAGGCGAACTGGCGGAACTGCGGCGGAGAGACGTTCGCGAGGACAGCGGCGTGCCCATCCTCGATATCGTGCCGCACACGCTGAGGCCCGGGAAGAATGAGACGATGCAACGCATGATCCCGTTGCATCCGGCGCTGATCGGTGAGGGTTTCCTCGCCTATGTCGCGACGCTGCCCGCCGACCCGAACGGCCCGTTGTTTCCGTCCATCAAGCCCGACCCTCACGGCAAGCGCGACACGCCAGCGCAGACCACGTTGGGCCGCTGGGTCCGCGCCAAGGTGAAGATCACCGACCCGAAGAAGGCCCCGGCGCATTCGTGGCGGCACCGGATGATTGACCAGTTGCGGACCGTGCGGGCCGTGCAGGAAGTTCAGGACGCCATCACGGGACACTACAACCCACGCAACGCGGGCGCGGGATATGGCAAGGGCTTTCGCGGAATGCCCGATGAGGTCTTGAAGGACCTCGGGCGAGTGCCGTCCCCGGTGCCGCCGCTGGGCGCGGGCGGATAGCACACGCGAGGCGGGGTAATCCGGTTAGCCGGTTTGGTGGGATTGAGGACCACCTAAGCATAGAAGGCGGCCGTCCCCCGGTGATCGCCGATGCGGTGCAGTCAGGTGCACCGAACGGGCCCGGGGGGGGCATTACCCCCTTTCTATGCACGAGAAGGCCGGCCGGGTGCAGTCAGCTTCACCGGACGGGCCCCGGCGCGGGCCATCAGGGCCCATCTATGCACGAGGAAGGCCCGCAAGCGCCCCTTCGTGCCGCCCGTCCATGGGCATTTTCACAAACTCCAACACGACCAGCACCGCCACGGTGGCGCGGGGCGAAGCGCCGGGGCCCTTCAGGGGACCTGTGGACGCGTTTGCCCTGGGCCCGTGCGTTGCCGCGTCGCGAGCAATCGAGAATATGGAAAACAAGCACAACCCTTTCCCCAACAACGCCTTCGCGGATTTCGCGACCGCTTGGGGGGACCGACCGCCGACGACCACCGCGACCGGCGTGAAGGTGCGCACCGCCAGTGGCGAAACGGTGACGATGGACCACGACGGGTGGGCCGCGCTCCGTGCAGTTTGCGATGGCCGTTCGCCCAAGCTGTTCTTTAATCTCAGCGGTCAGGGCTTCGGATATGTCCGCTACTGGGACGCGGAGCGCGGGAACCTCGGCATGGCGGCCCGCGTGGTGCTGGGCGACGAAGTGAAGCCCGGCGACGTGGTGCGGTATCGGGACGGCAACCGCCTGAACCTCACGCGAGCGAACCTCTACTTGGCCCGCCGCCGGGCCGTGACGCGACACCCACAAGCATGAGCCCCGTCCAGGCCCGGCAGGGGCCCGTGAAGGTGGCCATCGCGGACCTTGTTCGGGACCCGGCCTACCGGGCCCGCCAGGGTTCATCCGAAGACATCCTGCGGCAGTATGCCAACGCCATCCGGAGCGGCGTGGCGATGCCGCCCGTTTTGGTGGCGCGGGTGGAGGGCGCGGCAGTTCTTGTTGACGGGCACTACCGGGTTGACGCGCATCGGCGGCTTGGCATTCCGTGCATTGACGCGAACTTCGTGGAAGCGACACGCGAGGAGGTCCTTTGGCTGGCAGCCGAAGCGAACCTGCGGCACGGGGAGCGATTGAAGCCCCGCGAGGTGCGGACAGCATTTCGGGCATTCATCGCGGCGCGGCGGCATCTGAAGTCCCGGAAGCGGCGTGACGAGGCGCACGCCCTTCTGTCTTACCGGGAAATCGCGCAGGCCCTCGGCGGGTCCGTGGCGCATACCACCGTCCGGAAATGGATGGTGGTGGACTTTCCGGATATCGCCCGGCGGATGGGCGGCGAGGAAGGACCGGCGGGCAATGAGCCCCCGGCGCCGCCGTCACCGGAGAAACTGGCAGAGGCGGAGGCCATCGAGAAACTTCAACAGGCCCGGGCGATTGCCAGGGGCGTCCGGGACCCGGAACGGCGGGGCGTCATCGTCGCGGCGGCTGATAAGGTCCGGAACGCCATGGCCCAAGACGGGCCCTTTGAGTTGCCCTCTCAGGAGTTTTGAAGGGGCCATGGCGGGTTTGTTGTAAAGGGGTGTTGCAAGGCAACAGCCTTGGCCGGAAGTGCCTGATATCGCGGGGACTTTCGGCCGAACCCGCCCCCCTCCCGTTACTGTTCGGGAGGTTTTGGGCCGCTACCTGAGACGCCTACCGCACGTCGCGCCGTCGCGACTTCCCCCCGTGGGGTAGGGGTCGCACGCGCGGGAGCAATGTCGCGGGCGGGCGGGCGCGTCGCGGGGCAGATCGGGCGCACCCGGCGGGCGGGGTGACGGGGAGGGCGGACTTACCGGGTTCCCTCCGCTGCCCGCACCTCCGCAAGCGTCGCGCCGCAGAATATGCGGGGGAAGGACGCGGAGGTGGTTAGGCAGCCTATGGCTTCGCCAGTCGTGGTATCGAGGCGCACAAGCCCGGCAGGACCAGCGGCCATCTGGTAGCGACCCGGCGGCCCGGACCGGCTTTGTGCATCTGCCCACGGCGCGGATGACAGCAGTGCCCCGCCAACGGCGCCTGCCAGGACAAGTCCGACACTCTTTGCGCTGATCCTCACGGTTCCCTCGGCATGGTGACGCTGGATAGTGCGGGACCGTTCCGATCCTGCCAAGCCGCCTGCCGTGACGGGAACAGTGCAACGAACGTTGATCGGCTGTTGACACGGTGGCGGGGGCTTCCCATCCTGGCGGGACCGCAACGGGTGAGGCCGGGACCATGGACGCGACCACGCAGGCACGGACCTTCGTCGCCTATCTTCGTGTCAGCACGGACAAGCAAGGCAAGAGCGGGCTTGGTCTAGAGGCCCAGCAAGCCGCCATAACGGCCTTTCTGAGGCCCGGTGATCGGCTACTCGCGCCACCCTTCGTGGAGGTGGAGAGCGGCCGGAACGTGGAGCGGCCCCAGCTTCGCGCCGCCATGGATCGCTGCCGCCGCACCGGAGCGACCTTGCTGATCGCGAAGCTAGACCGCCTCTCTCGGGATGCTCACTTCCTTCTGGGTTTGCAGAAGGCGGGGGTGGAGTTCGTCGCGGCCGACATGCCGAACGCTAACAGGCTCACGGTCGGTATCATGGCGATGGTCGCGGAGGAGGAGGCGCGGGCCATATCGGTCCGCACGAAAGCCGCGCTTGCCGCTGCGAAGGCCCGGGGGACCAAGCTGGGGGGAGACCGGGGCTATCGCCCGTCATCCCCTCCCGACGCCAAGGCAGGCGGTGCGGCATCTGGCGCTGCCCGGTCTCTCTCGGCGGATCATGCGGCGTTCCGCGTCGCCACGACTATCGAGGCGGTGAAGGCGGAGGGGGCTGCGTCGCTTCGCCAGATCGCGGACGCATTGACGGCGCGGGGCGTCCCGACCCCCTCCGGGGAAGGTGCATGGACCGCCACCGCCGTCCGCCGCGTCTTGGCCCGGGTGGAGCGGGTGACAGCGCCGGCTTAGATGAAGCGGCCGGGCTAGCGGTGCAGTCCGCTGCACCGGAAGGGGTCCCCGAAATACCCACAAGGGACAGCGCCAGGACCTTGTGTTGTAAACATGCAACACCCCCTCTTGTGTCATGTTGTTTTGCCGATTGCAGAAGAGGCAGACATCTATTTTGTCCCGCCACAGGGATTTTATTTCGACTTGAGAATATCTTTACTGATCGGCCGCGCGATCCTACTTCCGTTGTTGCCGGCATGGACCGCCGGTAACACTCGCTGGGAAGCGAACATGAGCCTTCAACTCACTATCGACGGGTTCGGCACATTCCTTCGCGTCGGGCCATGGGAGACCTATGGGCGGATAGACCGCATTGGGGCCTCGTCCTGGGGCATCTTCCGGGAACCGGGGGCGGTGGAGGTGGACGCCGGTCGCCTTCGGGCGACGGTCTCTCGGGTCCCGCAGGGGGCCCGCCACGATGACCGGGAAGGGGCGGCGGCATGAGCCCGGAAGACCGGACCGCCAAGGATGCCAAGCGGGCAGCCGCGAAGGCTGCGAAGTTCTTCGACGCGATCCGCGACGACGGCGACGCGCAGATCAAAGCGGCGTTGGCAGGCTTTTTTGAGGCGTCGCAGCGGGACAAGGCCCGCATCCGCGACCTTGAAGCCATCGCTAATCTTGCGGCGGAAGCGGACCCGGCGGTTGATGCTGCGATCCGGGAGGCCGCGCATAGGGTGGCCCGGATGACAGAGGCGGAGCGGGCAGAGGCCGCCATGCCGAAGCTGATGAGGGAAGCGTTCTTGGCCAGCGAACGTCCCGACCCCATCCCCCTTGATCCTGCCCCGGCCGCCCGGGGGACCGCCAAGGACCGCAGCAAGCCCCGGACTACCCCGCGAAAGGCTGGCGCGGGCCGGCGCAAGACAGCCAAAGGAAACCCCTAGGAACTCTGTAGAGGGGCCTCTGGGGGCGGGCCGGCGCCAAGGGACTGCCCCCTTTCATTTGCGACAAGGACGGCCTGCGCCTATCGTGCCGGGGGCGGCATGAGAGCGGGGACACCTCGCATTCGCTACCGCCATTGCCCGCCAGAAGTAGCAGCCCCGCCCCATGCCGAAGCGCCCGCCAGCGGGAAGCCTATGCGCGGATCGACCGCAGCGGGTCCGCAACGTGGGCGGTCTTCCGGGAGCCGGGGGCGGTAGAGGTGGCAGCCGGGCGCTTCCGGCTAACGGTCTCACGGGTCCCGCAAGGGGCCCTGAGCGAGGCCCATGAGCGCAGAACGGCGTGACTATGTATGACGACGCGACACGGAATGCAGGCCCAGATTGTCGGCAGGCCTCCGCCGCATTTACCTATCCCAAAGCGCTCGGTTCCATTCATCAACCTGGACTAACAGGCCGTAGCTGTAGAGCTTCGCGGCCCCTTTGCTGCGCGGGATGAAAGCGCCACGAAGCGAAGCATAGCGGCCACCAGCCGGATCAGCGGCGAAAGCGCTCATGTGCTGCCTTGGTAGCTCAAGGATGTTGTATCGCAATATCTGCGTCACCTCTCCTTCTTCGCGCGGGCCAGTGCTCAAGACGAGCGCGTGTGACCAGTCGTTGGCCTCACCCCGCGTGGCTTGTATGAAGTCAACGTCAGGGTCCGCTTCACCATCCATGACCCATGTAAATCCCACGTCTAGGTCAACGACTTGGCCATCATGCTTCCAGAGAAACTCAGAGAGAGAAGCGCCATCGCCAGGGAGTTGGCCGTGGAAGCGCGGCGGTGATGGCCGCTTTGGCGCCCGTGGATGATGGAAGGTGAGGCCGGCATAGATCGCCGCGACGAAGCTTGCGACCAGCGCCGCCAAGCCAACCCATTCCGTTGCGTTCATGCGACGAAGATAGCAAACCGCCAGCGTGAAGCCATCCCTTTAAGGGCGATAGCCATCATGTTGAGCTATCCCGTGATCCACCGAAGTGATACACACGGGCCATCGAAACCCGCCGGAAACCCGCAAAAAACCTAGGTTTCGCCCGCTAAAGCCCGAGTTCAATCCTCTCCAGCAGCACCATTCTCCCGCTCGCGTTGGCCTGCGCCGCTCCCTTGCCTAATCAGCGTCGCCGTCGATCAGTTCGGTCAGGGCTTGGCGTTGCAGGAGTTCCACGCGGCCATGGGATGGTTCCCTGATCCATCCCCGACGGCGGAAGGCTGTGAAACTCCGGCTCACGGTCTCAAGCGTCAGGCCCAGGAAATCGGCGATGTCGGCCCGGGTCATCGGCATGTCGAGCACAGGACCCGGGAGGTGGCGCTGCCGGCCGCTTTCCGCCAAGGAAAGAAGGAACGCCGCAAGCCTGGCCTCCGCCGTGCGCCGTCCCACCGTCACCAGCTGATCCTGCGTCGCCGTTAATTCCTGGATGCAGAGGTCCAGGAACCGGCGTTCCAGGGCCGGGTAGCTTCGCATGAGTGAGTCGAGCCTCCGGCGGTCCAGCCGGCAGACGGTGGCGGCGGTCAGGAGTTGGGCGGCGAAGGGGTAGGTGCCGGACGGCGTGTAGCCGACCACATCGCCAGCGAACCGGAAGCCGACCACCTGTTCCCGTCCGTCGGGGAGGAGGCGAACGAGCTTCGCCGTGCCGGTGACCAGGGTGAAGACATGGCCGGCCTTGTCGCCTTCCTGGAACAGGTGGTCCCGCGCCGCGAAGGTGACGTGCTCCGCCTCCGCCAGAACGTCATCAAGCGTGGCGGCGTCCAGTGGTCGGCAGAGGCCGGCGACGCGGGACCCGCAGGTCCCGCAGATCTCACCCTCGCCCAGCGCGTCACGAACAAGGCGCCCGGCAGCGTCGAGCGGATTCACGTCCAACCTCCCCCAGCTTGTTGGGGAGAGGTTATCCGACTGTTTCGCTCGGCTTCAAGGGGGCTGGACAGTCGCGTCTGTCAGGCCCGGGTTACTCCGGTGTGACGGTCAGCGCATCGACCGCGATCGTCACCGTTCCCGGCCCGGCCACGGTCACGGGCGACGCCAGGGCGGACCATGTCAGGGGGTTTCCGCCAGTCGCGGCATCGAAAAGCCCGATATGGCTCATCGTCCCGGCGGCGGCCGTGAAGGTGAAGCGGATCGCTTCCACGTTGCGCTGCTGCCCCGTGCCGGTGAAGGTCACGCGTTGCCGTGCATAGCCCGTGCCGGCCGGTTCGCCGGAAATGCCGGCGGCATCCGTGCCACCCGTGCCGATGGCGGCCCAGGCGGCCGTCGGCAGTGTCGGCAGGCGGCCACACAGGGCGCGGGCCAGCAGGTTCTTCGCGTGGTCGGTCAGGTCGGTCATGCCGATCTCCTTGCGATGGGGTCGTTGTCAGAAGCTGCCGATGATGTCGCGGGCCTCGCCCGGGTCGGCGGCTGTCAGTCCGGCAGGCGTCTCGATGGGCCCGTTCGCGACGACGGCCACGAAGGCGGTCCCCTCCATGGTGACGAGGGGCTGGCCGACCGGCGGGATGAAGCCGCCGATACGGGGGTCCGATGCGTCAGCCGGATCCTCGCCGGGCGCGCGCCAGCCGAACTGGCGAAGCCCGTCCAGCGCTGCCTCGGCGGGACCCTTCCAGTAGATCATGGTCCATTCGGTCATCGATCGCGTCCTTCGCGGCAGGTCATGGCGCCGCAGCACCGGAGAGGATGAGCAGGCGCGTGGTGCCGCCATCCGGGCTGAAGGCCAGCAGCGTCGCCAGCCCGTCCGGCCTGATCCTGGTCAGCCCATCGGCGTTGATCGGCGCGCTGCCGGTGAAGCCGGTCATCGAGATGGACAGGTCGGCGCTGGTGCGATTGATGACGAGGCAGGTGAAGCCATCGCCGGTCGCCGCCCAGTCGATCGACAGCGTCGTGCCCGCATTGGCGGAGACGATGCGGGCGTGGTGGGAGGCGAGGGTCAGCGCGGTGGCGGCGGAGGTCGCGACCACCGGCAGCCGCCGGCTGGTGAACTGGGCGTCCACATACCCCTTGTTCGCCGCCTGGTTGTTGGCCGTCGGATCGGCCGGAAGGAGCAGCGGGCCGGTCAGCGTCACCGTCCCCGTCGGGCCGACGCGCAGGCGTTCCGCCAGAGTGCCGCCGCTGCGGGTCTCCACCACGAAGGACCCGGCTTCCGATCCGGCGGTGACGACGTCGCTGACGCCGCCCGCCCGGGCGAAGGAGGTTTCGGTGCCGGTGGTGTTGTTCCCGTTGAACACCACGCGGCCGACGGCATCATTGGCGGCCGGTGCCGTCGACCGGCGGCGCAGCGTCACCGTCATGGGCGCGGTCATGCCCGAATCGGCGCCGAAGACGACGCCGCCATTCGGGTTGTTGACGGTGTCGCCAGCGATCTCGAGAGGCGCCAGCGCGCCGCTGCCGATGCTGAGGGAGTAGGTGACGGCGGCATCCTGGTTCTCGACGTCGAGCTCGCCGCCGAGCGACGCCGACCGTCGGCGGAGCAGGGCCCGTTCCTGGTCGGGGGAGGAGCCGAGCGCCTGCAGCCGGTTGCCGACCAGCACGATGCGCGACAGGTCGGCACCGGTCTGGCCTTCGAAGGTCGCCGAACGCGTGTCGGACGCGACGACGGAGAGGCTGTCGCCGGCCGTGGCCAGGAAGACGCGGGCGGCCGGCAGGTCGCAGGCGACGAGTGTCAAGCCGCCATCGAAGACCCCCACGGCGCGACCGGCACCACCACCGCCGACCATCACGCCGACGAACTGGTTGTCGCCCTGGTTGGGTGAGGAGGAATTGATGCGGATGGCTGTCGCCATGCTGCTGATGAAGCCGCCGACCCACTTGGTGCGGAAGGCGGTGCCCTGGATCAGCGCACCGACCGTCGCCGGATCCCGCAGCGAGAGCAGGTCATCGACGCTGCAGTTATGCAGCTGGATCGACTGCGCGCCGTTGCCGATGTCGAAGCCGGTCCGGTAGCCGTAGGAGAAGCAACTGACGAACTCCGCAACGTCGCTGTCCTCCACACGGAAGGCGGTGCCCGACCGGCGGTTGTTCCAGATCGCGATGTTGCCGCCGCCGGACCAGGTGCCGGAGAAGCTGCTGCCCTGGAGATCGATGCGCGTCGCATCAACGACCGTGACGACGAAGAGGCCGTTGGCACCGGGGACGCCACCGATGCCATAGGTGTTGACGAGGTCGCCGGTCACCAGCCCATGGGCGCCAGTCCCGGTCAGCCTGACGAGGCCTGCGCCGTTGTTGGCGACGCCGCCGACACCCGTCTGCGCCAGGGAGACGTTGGAGACATTGCCCGTCAGGAAGGGCCAGAAATGCACCTCGTGGATGCGGGTGATGTCGTAGGTCCGCGTGAGGTATATGCCATTCTGGTTGTCGCCCCGTACGCGGCGGACGCTGAGACGTTGGCTGTTGTCGGACCGGATAGCCAGGTTGAAGCCGAGGATCAGCAGGTCTTCAACCAGGACGTCGTGGTGGGTGCCGGACCCGTCGCCGATCGTGATGGCGGTTCCCGCCATTGACGATCGCAGCGTGATGCCCGCGCGCATGTTGGTTGGCGGCGCGCCAAGCCCATCCCGGAACAGCGTCATGGCGCGCAGCGTCGCCGCCCGCATGACACGCACGGTCCGCGCGGGGTCGATCACCAGCGTGCCGGGAATGCCGCGGTAATCGGCGGAGGCGCGCTGTCCGCCCGGGAAGGTCGTCGGACCCTCCAGGCAGACTTTCTCGAGCACCGTGATGTCGGAGGCGACGACGCGATAGCGGCGCGGGCCGAGGCGCACGGTACCGCCCCCCGCGGCCGAGGCCGCATTGATGGCGGCCTGGATCGCGGCGGCATCGTCGGTCGTGCCGTTACCGACGGCGCCATAGTCCCGCACATGGAACATGCGTTCGGCGTGCACGCCGGCGGTGATCTGCGCGAAGGTGGCGCGCCGGGTCTGCGCCGCGGTACCGCTGCCCTGCACGAAGGGCGCGATATCCGCGGCCGCCAGCGCGGATGCGACCGGCAGTTCTGAAATCCTGGCATCAGGCATCGGGGGGTCCTGTCCTGGTCTGGGGCGGGGGAGGGGCGGGGGAGGTCAGATCAGGATCCGCCCGCCATCCTCCAGCAGCAGGGAGACGCCGCTCTGCAGCAGCAGCCCGAAGGGAGCCGTGACGGAGAAGGGCGCCGAGCTGTCGGCGACGGCGGGATCGATGGTCGCCTGCACCCGCATGCGATAGCCCGTGCCGGCCGGCGGCGCGGGCAGCGTCGCAGTGGCGGTGCCGGCCGACACGGTCGCGGTCTGCGGGCCACGGACGGTGGCACCCGTGGCGTCGCTGATGCTGAAGGCGACTTCGGGGACCGGGCCCACGATCGTGGCCTGCGCATTGACGGTCCCGTTGGAGACGATGCCCGCGGCCAGCGGCGCCAGAACCGCCGTCATCGCCACCGCCGTCGCCGCCTGGCGGACGGAGAAGCGCTGCGCCGCCGTGCGGTTCACGCGGAAGGGCGCCGCGGCGGTGTCCAGCACCACGCCGGCGGCCACGACATCACCCGTCCGCACCGGCAGCAGCGCCACGGCGTCGGAGGCCTGGAGCAGGATCAGGTCGCCGGTATCCAGGCGCGCCGCGGCGGGGGCGAAGTAGGTGGCGCCCAGCGCCGTCGCCCGCGTATCGGTGGTCCGATACAGCCAGAGCGTGAACCCGCTGCCCGTGAGCAGGGGGATGAGCGAGGCATTGTCGAAGGCCATCATTGTCTCCGTTCGGGCAGGCGTACGCAGGAGGCGCGCAGGAGCGCGCCCCAGGCGATGCGGGGGTTGAAGGGAAATCATCCTGTCCCAAGGCAGAGCCCCGGTGCGGACAGGATCGGCTTCAAGCGACTGGAGGAGGGGCCGCCCTGCTGGCAGGGCCTGGGCATATGGCGGCCTGGCGACGACCGCTGCCTCGCGGCGTGGACGCAGATCGCCCCTTGATGCCGCCATTGCTACCGCGACTTTTTGCAATGGTCAAGGAAAAAAGACCTACAAATCTTCGCCGCACCTACCCCGATGCGTCATCGCGGCAGCGTGTTAGGCTCCGCCGTCATTCAATCGCGGGAGTGCCTCGGATGATGCGTCGTGTGGCCGTGATGGCTGCCCTGCTGGTCTCGATCTGCCTGTCGCCGAATGCGCAGGCCCAGCCGCAGCAGGTCGTGAACGTCTTCAACTGGAACGACTACATCGACCCCTACATGGTGCAGCGCTTCGTGCGGGAAACCGGCATCCGGGTCCGCTACGACATCTACGACAGCCTGGAGACGCTGGAGGGCCGCATGTCCGCCGGCCGCACGGGCTACGACATCGTCGTGCCGACTAGCGAGCCGACCTTCTCCCGCCTCGCCCGCGCCGGCGCTTTCCGGCCGCTCGACCGCAGCCTGATCCCGAACCTCGCCAACATCGACCCCGCGCTTCAGCAGCAGGTCGCAAGCGCCGATCCGGAGAACCGCTTCGGGGCTCTCTACCTCTATGGCACTATCGGCCTTGGCATCAATGTGGACCGGGTGCGCGCCCTGGCCCCCGACGCCCCCATGGACAGCCTGCGGCTGCTGCTGGACCCCGCGAATGCGCGGCGGCTCCGCGCCTGCGGCATCGTCATGATGGATAGCGCCGCCGACGTGATCCCGATGGTGCTGCGTTATCTGGGCAAGGATCCGAACAGCACGGCGCCCGAGGACCTGCGTGACGTGGAACGCACGCTGATGACGATCCGGCCCTTCATCCGCGCCTTCTCCTCCGGCGGCGTGATCGAGGCGCTGGCCGGCGGCCAGTTCTGCATGGCCTTCGCCTATTCCGGCGACGTCATCCAGGCGGCGGCGCGGGCGGAGGAAGCGAATCGCGGCGTGACGATCCAGTACGTCGCGCCGAAGGAAGGCGCGCAGCTGTGGTTCGACCTGCTGGCGATCCCGGCCGATGCGCCCAACCCGGAAGCGGCGCACGCCTTCATCAACTTCCTTCTCCAGCCCGACGTGATGGCCAACATCACCAACCATGTCCGCTATCCCAACGGCGTGCCGGCCAGCCGGCCGCTGGTGGCGGCGGAAGTGGCGAACGATCCCTCCGTCTTCCCGACCGATGAGATGCGCGCCCGCTTCTTCACCATCGGGGCGGTGCCGCAGGCGGCCGAACGCGCCCGCAACCGCGTCTGGGCGCGCTTCAAGGCGGGGCGGTGAGCAGCACCGCTGCGGAGCAGCCCAAGAGCCCTGTCGCGGCACGGCCCGGCGCGGCCGAGCCCTGGCGCGACCCGGCCGCTGATCCGTTCCTGCGGATCGAGGGGGTGACGAAGCGATTCGAGGGCTACGTGGCCCTCGATGCTGTCACCCTGCCCATCTACCGCGGCGAGCTCTTCGCCCTGCTCGGCGCCTCCGGGTCGGGGAAGTCGACGCTGCTGCGCTGTCTTGCCGGCTTCATCGAACCGGATGCCGGCCGGATCGTACTGGACGGCCAGGATCTGGCGGGCGTGCCGCCCTATGAGCGCCCGATCAACATGATGTTCCAGTCCTACGCGCTGTTCCCGCACATGACGGTGGCGCAGAACATCGGCTTCGGGCTGCGTCAGGAAGGCGCGTCGAAATCCGTCATCGCCGACCGGGTGGCGGAGATGCTGGCGCTGGTCCGGATGGAAGGCTTCGGCGGCCGCAAGCCCGCGGCGCTGTCCGGCGGCCAGAAGGCGCGCGTCGCCCTGGCGCGGGCGCTCGCCAAGCGCCCGAAGCTGCTGCTGCTGGATGAACCGCTCTCTGCGCTCGACAAGAATCTGCGGGAGGCGACGCAGTTTGAGCTCGTGAACATCCAGGAACGCACCGGCACCACCTTCGTCATCGTCACCCATGACCAGGAGGAGGCGATGACGATGGCGACCCGCCTTGCGGTCATGGACCGGGGCACGCTGGCGCAGGTCGGCACGCCCGGCGAGGTCTATGAATTCCCGAACAGCCGCTTCACCGCCGAATTCCTCGGCACCGCCAACATCCTGGAAGGCGTCGTCGAGGCGGCGGACGACCAGGCGACACGCATCGGCAGTTCCGAACTCGATTTCGACATCCTGGCGGAGCCCGGGGCGCTGAAGCCCGTCGGCAGCCGCGCCTATGTCGCCATCCGGCCGGAGCGCATGCGGATCGAGCGGACCGACGCAGCGACGCCGCTCGGCGACAACCGCCTGGTCGGGCGCGTCCGGGACATCGCCTATTTCGGGGACTTCTTCATGTATTACGTCGTCCTCGACAACGGGAAGGAGATCCGCGTCAGCCAGCCCAACCTTCGGCGCATGACGGCGCGGCCGGTGGATTGGGAGGACCGCGTCGCGGTGACCTGGGATGCCGAGGCGAGCATGGTGCTGCCTGAATGAAGGGGCGGCTCGGCCGCGCCCTGGTGCTGGCGCTTCCCTGGAGCTGGATGGCGCTGTTCTTCGTGGTGCCCTTCGTGATCGTGCTGACGATCGCCTTCGCCGAACCCAGCGAGGGCCTGCCGCCCTACACGCCGCTGTGGCGCTGGACGGAGGAAGGGGGGCCGATCATCCAGCTGAACCTGGCGAATTTCCGCCTGTTCCTGGAGGATCCCTTCTACCTGGAGGCGGGCCTGCGGAGCCTTCGCGTCGCCGCCGTTTCCGCCACGCTCTGCCTGCTGGTCGGCTACCCCATGGCGCTGGCCATCGCCCGGGCGCCGGAACGCTGGCGGACCCTGCTGCTGATGCTGGTGATCCTGCCCTTCTGGACCTCCTTCCTGCTGCGCATCACCGCCTGGATCGGCATCCTGCAGGACCAGGGCTGGCTGAACGGGGCCCTGCTGGCGCTCGGCGTCATCCAGGAACCGCTGCAGCTGCTCTACACCGACATCGCGCTCTATCTCGGCGTCACCTACTGCTACCTGCCCTTCATGGTGCTGCCGCTCTACGCCACGCTCTCCAAGCTGGACCCGGCGCTGCTGGAGGCGGCGGAGGATCTGGGCGCCAGGCCGTCCCGGGCCTTCCTCCAGGTGACGCTGCCGCTCTCCATGCCCGGGGTGGTCGCGGGGTTCCTGCTGGTCTTCATTCCGGCCGTCGGGGAATTCGTGATTCCCGAGCTGCTGGGCGGGCCTGATGCGCAGCTGGTCGGCCGCGTGCTCTGGATGGAGTTCTTCCAGAACCGGGACTGGCCGCTGGCCTCCGCCCTGGCGGTCGTGCTGCTGCTGCTGCTGGTGGCCCCCATCGCGATCTTCCAGGCGCGCGCTGCGCGGGAAGCGGCGTGACCATGCGGCGCGCTGCCCGCCTGGCCGTGCCGCTCGGCATCGGCTTCGCCTTCCTCTACCTGCCCATCCTGTTGATGGTGCTGTTCTCCTTCAACGACAGCCGGCTGGTGACCACCTTCACCGGCTTCTCCACGCGCTGGTATGTCGCGCTATGGGAGAACGAGGCGCTGATGCAGGCGGCGGGCCTGTCGCTCCGCATCGCCGCCGTCTCGGCCACCATGGCGACGGTGCTCGGCGTGATCGCGGGCTTCGCCCTGGCGCGAATGGGCCGTTTCCGCGGCCGCACCGCCTTCGCCGGCGCCATGGCCGCGCCGCTGGTGATGCCGGAGGTGATCACCGGCCTGTCGCTGCTGCTGATGTTCGTCGCCATGGAACAGGCCTTCGGCTTTCCGGCAGGGCGGGGGGCGGACACGGTGGCGATCGCCCATGCGACCTTCGGCGCGGCCTATGTGGCGGTGGTGGTGCAGGCCCGGCTGGCCGATTTCGACACCAGCCTGGAGGAGGCGGCGATGGACCTGGGCGCCAGGCCGTGGAAGGTCTTCTTCCTGATCACCCTGCCGCTGACCGCCCCCGCCATCGCCGCGGGATGGCTGCTGGCCTTCACCCTCTCGCTCGATGACCTGGTCATCGCCAGCTTCGTCTCCGGCCCCGGTGCCTCCACCCTGCCGATGGTCATCTTCTCCGCCGTGCGGCTGGGGCTGACGCCGGACCTCTATGCGCTGGCGACCCTTCTGGTCGGGCTTGTCGCGGTCGGCCTCGTCATCGCGTCCTGGATCGCCTGGCCTCGCCGCCGCGGCTGAGAAGGCGCCATGCTTTCTCCACAAGCCTGTTCCACACTGCCCGCATGCGCAACGCCGGCCTGATCCTCGCTGCCTGTCTGCTCCTCGGCGCCTGCGCGGAGCGTTGGTCCCGCCCGGGCACGAGCGAGGCGGAGGCCGACGCGATGGTCGAGGCCTGCCGGAACGAGGCCGCGCTGGCGGTTCCCCCGCACTACGTCTGGCAGATGACCTCACCGGCGCGGATCGAACGGGACCGGAATTGCTGGCGGGAGGGGTCGCAGGAGCGCTGCCGGGTCACCGAACGCTACCGGCCCGCCCAGTACTCCCAGGTCGATATGAACAGCGGGCCACGGGAGGGCTGGCGCCGGACCTGCATGACGGAGCGCGGCTTCACCTTCCAGGGATATCGTCCGCTTCGCCTGGAATAGAGGCAACCCGGTGGACGATCCGTGCAGGCGGGTCTAGGAAAAGCCTGCCGCCCGGCATGGGCTGGGCAGGGACGCCGGACAAGCCATGAACCTCATTGCCGATCGCCTCGACCGCATTTCGCCCTCGCTGACCATCGCCATGACGGCGAAGGCGCGCGCGCTGAAGGCCGCGGGGAAGGATGTGATTTCCCTCGCCGCCGGGGAGCCCGATTTCGATACGCCCCGCAACGTGAAGGACGCGGCGATCGCGGCCATCGAGCGCGGCGAGACGAAGTATACGGACGTCGCCGGCACCATGGCGCTGCGCAAGGCGGTCTGCGAGAAATTCAAGCGCGACAACAACATCGACTACAAGCCGGAGGAGATCCTGGTCGCCACCGGCGGCAAGCAGGTGATCTTCGACGCGCTGGTCGCCACCATCAATCCGGGCGACGAGGCCATCATCCCGGCGCCCTGCTGGGTGAGCTACCCGGACATCGTGGCGCTGGCCGAGGGCAAGCCCGTGATCGTCGCCTGCGGCCCGAACCAGGGCTTCAAAATGACGCCGGAGCAGCTGGAAGCGGCGATCACGCCCAAGACCAAGTGGCTGATCCTCAACAACCCGTCCAACCCGACCGGCGCCGGCTACACGGCGGAGGAGCTGAAGGGCCTGGCCGAGGTGCTGCTGCGCCACCCGAATGTCTGGATCTTCTCCGACGACATCTATGAGAAGCTGACCTACGGCATCAAGTTCGCGACGCTGGTCGAGGTGGAGCCGCGCCTCAAGGACCGCACGGTCACGATGAATGGCTGCTCCAAGGCCTATGCCATGACCGGCTGGCGCATCGGCTTCGCCGGCGCGCCCGTCCAGCTCATCAAGGCGATGGACAAGCTGCAGAGCCAGTCCACCTCCAACACCTCCTCCATCAGCCAGGCCGCGGCGATCGAGGCCCTGACCGGGCCGCAGGAGAGTGTGGAGGCGATGCGCGTCGTCTATCAGCGCCGCCGCGACCTGGTCGTGGGCATGCTGAACAAGGCGCAGGGCGTGCGCTGCCCGACGCCGGAAGGCGCCTTCTACGTCTTCCCCGACATCCGCGGCTGCCTCGGCAAGACCAGCGCCTCGGGCAAGAAGATCGAGACCTGCGAGGATTTCTGCCTCGGCCTGCTGGAGGAACAGGGTGTGGCCACCGTGCACGGCGCCGCCTTCATGTTCCCCGGCCATTTCCGCATCAGCTACGCGACCGACGATGCGTCGCTGACGGATGCCTGCACCCGCATCCAGGCCTTCTGCGCCGGCCTGAAGTGACGACCGATTTCCGCCTCCGCCGCGCGGCGGAGGCGGATTTCGAGCCGATGCTGGCGCTGTCCATCCGGGTGATGCGGGAGCATCTGGAACGGATGAACCGCTTCGACCCGGATCGACGCCGGTCGCGCATGCGCAAGCAGTTCGACGCGGGCATCCTGCGGGTGATCGAGGCGGGCGGGGATACGCTGGGCTGCGTCGGCATCGAGCCGGACGGGCCGGATGTGGAGATCCACAGCCTCTTCCTCGACCGCGCCTATCAAGGGCAGGGGCTGGGCGAGGCCGTTTTCCGCGCCATCCAGGCCGCCCATCCCGGCCGATCCTTCTGGATCGAGGTGCTGAAGGAAAGCCCCGCGCGGCGCTTCTGGGAACGGCTCGGCTTCGCCGTCATCGATGAGAAGCCCTTCGACTGGGTCATGCGCCGCCCGGCGGATTGAGCCGCCGCGCTGGCTTGGCTACACCACCGGCCTTCGCACGGGAAAGCACTCACCATGCCCGCTCTCGCCACACGGTTGAACGACATCAAGCTGGCCGCCACCGCGGTCATGACCAACCGCGCGCGGGAGATCGCGGCCTCCGGCCAGAAGGTCATCAGCCTGGCGATCGGGGAGCCCAATTTCGACAGCCCCCGCCACGCCATCGAGGCCGGCTACCAGGCCGCGCTGCGGGGCGAGACCAAGTACCCGCCGCAGGACGGCACGCGCGCGCTGAAGGAAGCCGTGCAGCGCAAGTTCAAGCGCGACAACAACCTCGACTACGCGCTGAACGAGATCATGATCTCCAACGGCGGCAAGCAGGTGATCATGAACGCGCTGTTCGGCACCTGCGATCCGGGTGACGAGGTGCTGATCCCCGCCCCCTACTGGACCAGCTACGCGGAGATGGCGAAGCTCGCGACGGCCACGCCGGTGACCATCGCCTGCCCGCAGAACAACGGCTTCAAGCTGCGGCCGGAGGATCTGGACGCTGCCATCACGCCGAAGACCAAGTGGCTGTTCCTCAACTTCCCGAATAACCCGACGGGCGCCGCCTGTTCTCGCGCGGAGATGAAGGCGCTGGCGGAGGTGCTGCTGAAGCACCCGCATGTCTGGGTGCTGACCGACGACATGTATGAGCACCTCGTCTATGACGGGTTCGAGTTCTGCACCATCGCGGATGTGGAGCCGCGGCTGAAGGACCGTGTGTTGACGGTCAACGGCGTGTCCAAGACCTATGCGATGACGGGCTGGCGCATCGGCTTCTGCGGCGGTCCGAAGAACCTGATCGCCGCGATGGTGAACATGCAGAGCCAGATCAGCGCCGGCACCAGCAGCGTCGGCCAGGCCGCCGCCATCGCCGCGCTGGACGGGCCGCAGGACGGCGTGAAGGAACGCGCCGAGATCTACCGCCAGCGCCGCAACATGGTGGTGGACATGCTGAACCAGGCGCCGGGCATCCAGTGCCACAAGCCGGAAGGTGCCTTCTACGTCTTCCCGAATGTCGCGGGCTGCCTCGGCAAGACCAGCAAGGGTGGGCGCAGGATCGAGACCGACCTCGACTTCGCCCTGGCGGTGCTGGAGGAAGCCTATGTCGCCACGGTGCATGGCAGCGCCTATGGCATGAGCCCCTATGTGCGCATCTCCTACGCCACGGATACGGAAAGCCTGCGGGAGGCCTGCACCCGCATCCAGGAGTTCTGCAAAGGCCTGTCGTGACCGCGACGCTTCGCCCCGGGCGGGATGACGACGAAGCGGGCTTCATCGCGCTGATCGATGCCTGCTGGTCGGAATACCCGAACTGCATCCTGGACGTGGATGCGGAGGTTCCGGAGCTTCGGGCGCTGGCGACCTATTTCGCGGAGGCCGGCGGCGCGCTCTGGGCCGCGGAGCAGGATGGCCGCCTGATCGGCATGGCGGCGACGCGGCCGCTCAACCAGGACCAGGCCTGGGAGATCTGCAAGGTCTATGTGAGCGCGGAGGCGCGTGGCACCGGCCTCGCGCACCGTCTCCTCGAAGCGGCGGAGCAGCATGTGCGGGAGGCCGGCGCGCATCGCCTTGTGCTCTGGACCGATACACGGTTCGAGGCCGCGCATCGCTTCTATGAGAAGCGCGGCTTCGTCCGCCAGGGCTCCATCCGCATCCTGGACGACATCTCCAACAGCCTGGAGTTCCGCTACACCAAGCCCATCCGCGGCCTGGTGGTGGAAGCGCTGGACGCCGCCGCGGCCGCCAGCGCGGAGCGGCGCCTGGCGACCCTGCTGGTCGACTGCGTGGCGGAGGGCGCGAGCCTGTCCTACCTGCGTCCGCTCTCGGCCGCCGTGGCGCGGGATGCGTGGCGGCGCGTGTCGTCGGAGGTCGCGCTGGGCCGGCGGATCCTGCTGGTGGCCTGGCTGGACGGCGTGCTGGTCGGCACCGTGCAACTCGGCCTGGCCACGGAGCCGAACCAGCCGCATCGCGTGGATGTCGAGAAGCTGATGGTCGATCCCGCCCATCGCCGCCAGGGCGTGGGCCGGGCGCTGATGCGGCGCGTGGACCAGACGGCGCGCGGGGTCGCGCGGCGCCTGATGGTGCTGGACACGCGCCGTGGCACGGCGGCGGAGGCGCTGTATCGTGCCACCGGCTGGACCGAGGGCGGCTGCATCCCCGGCGGCGAGCTGGACGAGGCCATGCAGCCCCGGGACATCCTCTATTTCTGGAAGGCCGTGCCGTGATCTCGCCCGACCATGTCCGCCTGATGGCCGCCTACAATGCCGAGATGAACCGGCGCCTCTACGCCGCCGCGGACCGCCTCAGCGACGCGCAGCGAAGGGAGGATCGTGGCGCCTTTTTCGGCTCCATCCACGCCACGCTCAACCACCTCGTCTGGGGCGACACGACCTGGATGTCGCGCTTCGCGGGATGGGAGGCGCCGAAGGGCGGCATCCCCGCCAGCGTGGCGCTGCATGAGGACTGGACCGCGCTGAAGGCCATCCGCGCCGAGACGGACAGTCGGATCGAGTCCTGGGCCGCGACGGTCGATCCCGCCTGGCTCGCCGGCACGCTGTCCTGGTTCAGCGGCGCCATGCAGCGCGACGTGACTCGCCCGACCTGGGTGCTGGTGACGCATTTCTTCAACCACCAGACCCATCACCGCGGCCAAGCCCACGCCCTCATCACCGGCTTCGGCGAGAAGACCGGGGATACCGATATCCCCTTCATCCTCCCCTTCGATTGAGGAAGCCCTCCAGCGCGGCCAGCACTTCCTCCGGCGCTTCCTCCGCGAGGTAGTGGCCTGAATTGACGGGGCCGCCGCTGACCGGCCCGCTGGCGTAGCGCCCCCAGACCTCCAGCGGCTGGTACCAGACGCCGACCTTCCCCTTGGCGCCCCAGAGCGCCAGCAGCGGGCATTGCACCTTCTGGCCGGCCTCCCGGCTGGCGCGGTCATGGTCCAGGTCGATGGTGGTGGCGGCGCGATATTCCTCGCAGATCGCCTCCACCGTGCCGGGCGTGCGCAAGGCGGCCAGGTAGTCGGCACGGGCCTCCGGATGGAAGAAGCCCTTGTCCTTGGGCTCGCGGGAGGTGTGCATGTCGAACCACTCCTCGACATCCCGCAGGATCAGCCGTTCCGGCTTCGGATGCGGCTGGGCCAGCCAGAACCAGTGATAGTAGCCCATGGCGAAGGCCATGTCGGTGGTCTCGAAGTGGTGCAGCGTCGGCACGATATCCATGGTGCAGAGCCGCTCCACCGCCGCCGGCCAATCCAGCGCCATCCGATGCGCGACCCGCGCGCCGCGGTCATGCGCCACCACCTGGAAGCGATCGAAGCCGAGGCCGCGCATCAGGGCCACCATGTCCGCCGCCATGGCCCGCTTCGCATAGGCCGCATGGTCCGCGGAGACGGGATGCTTGCCGGACAGCCCGTAGCCCCGCAGGTCCGGGCAGACCACGCTGAAGTCCCGCGCCAGCACCGGGGCCACCTTGTGCCACATGGCATGCGTCTGCGGATTGCCGTGCAGCAGCAGCAGGGGAGGGCCCTTGCCGCCCCGGCGCAGCCGCAGCGCCTGGCCATCCGCGTCCCGCGTTTCCTCGATGAAGCCCTCGAACATGCCGGCCGCTCCTTCCTGGTGGCGCCAGCCTAGACCGTCGGCGCGGGGCGTTGACCCCCGCCGCGGCTGCGGCCAGCCTTGCGACAGGAACGGGAGAGAGACGGGATGGAAAGCGGGATCAGCCGGGTCGCCTTCATCGGCATCGGCCGCATGGGCTGGCCCATGGCCATCAGGCTGCTGCAGGCCGGCTTCACCGTCGCCGTGCATGATGCCGTGCCCGGCCGTGCCGCCGACTTCGCCGTGAAGCATGGCGGGATTGCCGCGACCAGCGCGGCGGAGGCCGCCGCGGGGGCCGGCGCCGTCATCACCATGCTGCCGACGAGCCGCGAGGTGGCGGAGGTCGTCACCGCCATCCGCCCGCGCCTCGCCCCCGGCGCCATCATCATCGAGATGTCCTCCGGCGAACCCTCCGCCACCCGTGCCATCGCGCATGACCTGGCGACGCAAAGCATCGCCATGGTCGATGCCCCGGTCTCCGGCGGCGTCGCACGGGCGGAAACGGGCACCCTCGCCATCATGACGGGCGGCGATGCGGTGCCGCTGGACCGCGTGGATCCGCTTCTGCGCGCCATGGGCGGCAGCATCACGCGCTGCGGCGATATCGGTGCTGGCCAGGCGATGAAGGCTCTGAACAACCTCGTCAGCGCGGCCGGCTTCCTGATCAGCGTGGAGGCGCTGCTGATCGGCAGTCGCTTCGGGCTCGACCCCGCCGTGATGGTGGAGGTGCTGAACAACTCCACCGGCATGAACAACAGCACCCAGCGCAAGCTGAACCAGTTCGTGCTCTCCCGGAAATTCAATTCCGGCTTCGGCCTGGACCTGATGGTGAAAGACCTGTCGATCGCATTGCAGGTGGGGCGGGAGACGGGGACGCCCGCGCCACTGGCCGCGCAGACGCGGGAATTGTGGGCGGCCGCGGCGTCGCTGCTCGGCCCGGGGCAGGACCACACCGCGGCGGCGCGGTTCAGTGAGGCGCTGGCGGCCGCCGAACTCGAATCGCCCCAGATCGCGAAGAAGGCGTAGCGCCATGTGGGAAGTCCTGGCGCTGCGCTATGCGCGGCATGAACGCACCGCGCAGTCCAACTTCATGATGCCGGTGGCGGATGCGCATGACGCCATGCCGATGGACTACTTCGTCTGGCTGCTGCGCGGGCCGGAGGGTCGCCTCGTGCTGGTCGATACCGGCTTCAGCGAGGAGACGGCGGCGAAGCGCGGCCGCACCATCCTGCGTCCGGTCGGCGATTGCCTGCGCGATGTCGGCGTCGATCCCGCCGCGATCCAGGATGTGGTCGTGACGCATCTGCACTACGACCATGCCGGCAACCTCGACCTCTTCCCGAATGCTCGCCTGCACATCCAGGACAATGAGGTCTCCTTCGCCACCGGCCGCCACATGTGCAGCCATTGCCTGCGCCATCCCTTCGAGGTCGAGGACGTCGTCCGCCTGGTCCGCGCCGTCTATGCGGAGCGCGTGGTGTTCCACGACGGGGAAGCGGAGGTCGCGCCCGGCGTCACGCTGCACGGCGTCGGCGGCCATTCCGGCGGGCTGCAGATGGTCCGCATCGTGACGGCGCGCGGGCCGCTCGTCATCGCCGGCGATGCCAGCCACTACTACGCCAACATGGCGCGGGAGAATCCCTTCCCGATCGTCTTCGACCTCGGCGCCATGGTGCAGGGATGGCGACGCGCGCGTGCCCTGGCAGGGGGCGATGAGAGCCTGGTGATCCCGGGCCACGACCCACTGGTCCGCAGCCGCTTTCCGGCCGAGCCCGGCAATGCCGAGGCGACGCGTCTCGACCTGCCGCCCTACTCGTAGAGGAAGGAATAGGTCGCGAGCCCGAGGCCCACGACGCCGAACAGCATGGAGATGCCCGGCCATGTCCGCTTCGGGCCGCGGTGGCCGAACCACCAGTTGACGGCGAAGGAGCCGAGCAGCGCCGCCAGCCCATCCGCCCAGTGCCGGTCATAGAAGCCGCGCAGGATGATCAGCACCCACCCCGCCAGGCACAGATAGGACAGCCCGCGCCAGAACTGGTCGGCGATCGGATTGGCCGGGCGCATCGCCGGGTCCTGCGACAGCGTATGGATATACGCGGAGACGGACAGCAGCAGGGCCGAGAGGAAGAAGGCGGACATGTCGGCAGATAGGACCGGCTGGCCCGCCCGCGCAAGCGTCAGCCGAGTCCCGCCATCCCGCGCCACTCAGCTTCCGTCAGCACCCGCAGGCCAAGCTCCGCCGCCTTGGTCGCCTTGCTGCCGGCATCGGCGCCGACGATGACGAAATCGGTCTTCTTCGACACGCTCTTGGTCACCTTGGCGCCCAGCCGCTCTGCCTGCGCTTCCGCCTCGTCGCGGGACATCGTCTCCAGCGACCCGGTGAAGACCACGGTCTTGCCGGCGAAGGGGTTGCCCTCCGCCGCGACCACGACCGTCTCCTGCGGCGTCACCTCACCGGCCAGGTCGTCGAGGGCGGCGAGATTCCCGGGTTCTGCGAAGAACTCCGCAAGTTCGGTCGCGATGGCGGGGCCGATGCCCTGGATGGAGCCGAGTTCCTCCCGCGCCTCCGATCCGATCGTGGTGGCTGCCAGCATCTTCGCCCGCCATTCCGGGAAGCTGTGATAGTGCCGGGCCAGCAGCTTGGCGTTCGCCTCGCCGATCCGGCGGATGCCGAGGGCGAAGATGAAGCGCTCGAAGGGCACGCTGCGCCGCGCCTCGATGGCGGCGAGCAGGTTGGCGACCTTCTTCGCATCCTTCTTCGACCGCGCGCCCCAGCCTTCCCAGCCACGCATGGTGTCGGCGTGCTGCGCCAGGCGGAAGATGTCGGCGGGGCTCTTCACCAGGCCCTCTTCGAACAGCTTCTGTACGTTCTCGGCGCCCAGGCCCTCGATATCCATGGCGGTGCGGCGGGCGAAGTGGATCAGGCGCTCCACCGTCTGGGCCGGGCAGATCAGCCCGCCGGTGCAGCGCTTCACGACCTCGCCCGGCGGGCGCACGGCATGGCTGCCGCAAGCGGGGCAGCGGTCCGGGAAGGCGAAGGGCTGTGCGCCCTCCGGCCGCTTGTCCAGCACTACGCCCAGGATCTGCGGGATGACGTCGCCGGCGCGCTGCAGGATCACCGTGTCGCCGATGCGGACATCCTTCCGCGCGATCTCATCCTCATTGTGCAGGCTGGCGTGGCTGACCATGACGCCGCCGACACTGACGGGCTGCATGACGGCGCGCGGCGTCAGCGCCCCGGTGCGCCCCACCTGGATCTCGATGTCCAGCAGCACGGTCGTCGCCTGCTCCGCCGGGAATTTCCAGGCGATGGCCCAGCGCGGCGCACGGCCCACGAAGCCGAGGCGGCGTTGCCAGTCCAACCGGTTCAGCTTGTAGACGACGCCGTCGATGTCATAGGCGAGCCCCGCGCGCTGCTCGCCCATCCGCTTCTGGAAGCCGAGTGCGGCCTGTTCATCGGGGAGCAGTTCGGAGACGGGATTCACGGCGAATCCCCAGTCGCGCAGCCGCTGCAGCCAGCCCTCATGCGTCTCCGCCGGCTGCTCGCTGGCGTCCCCCATCGCATAGGCGAAGAGCTTCAGGGGCCGCTGCGCCGTGATGGTCGGATCAAGCTGCCGCAGCGACCCGGCCGCCGCGTTGCGGGGATTGGCTGGAATGGTCACGGCAGGCCCGACCTTCTCGCCCCGCGCGCGTCGTTCGTCCCGCTCCGCCGCCGCCCTCTCCTGCTGCGCGCGAAACTGAAGGAAATCCGCCTTGTCCATGAAGACCTCGCCGCGGATCTCGACCCGGGCGGGGAAGGGGGCGGTGAGCTGCCTCGGCAGGTCACCCAGCGTCAGCAGGTTGCGGGTGACGTCCTCGCCCTCCGTCCCGTCGCCGCGCGTGGCGCCGCGGACGAAGACGCCATCCTCATAGGTCAGGTTGATCGACAGGCCGTCGATCTTCGGCTCCCCCACGAAGGCCAGTGTCTCGGTCGCGTCCAGCCGCAGGAAGCGCCGGATGGAGGCGCAGAATTCGAGAAAATCCGCATCGGCGAAGGCGTTGTCGAGCGACAGCATCGGCACGCCGTGGCGCAGCTTGGCGAAACCCTCCGCCGTCTCCGCGCCGACGCGGCGGCTCGGGCTGTCGTCGCGCACCAGCTCGGGAAAGCGCGCCTCGATGGCACGGTTGCGGCGGACCAGCGAATCGTAGTCGGCGTCGCTGATCTCGGGCGCGTCCATCTTGTGGTAGCGCTCGTCATGATGGGCGATCTCGGCCGCCAGCGCTGCCAATTCCGCCTGCGCCTCCTCATCCGTCAGCGCGTCAACCTGGCGCGCCCGCAGCGCGCGGTCGCAGGCCTGGTCATCCATGCTCTGCCGCCAGGCGCCGCAGCGCCTCCCCCTCCAGGATCTCGCCGCTGAAGCGGCCTTCGCTCACGGCGCCGATGGCGCGGTAGAAGGCGGTCGCCTCGTCATCGCCGTCATCGACGCCCCACCAGAGGCATCCGGCGCCGTGGTCCCGCGCTTCCGCTGCCAGCCGTGCCATCAGCGCTCGTGCGAGGCCCTGCCGGCGATGGTCCGGCAGGACGTAGAGGTCGAGCAGCATCAGCGCATCCGCCTGGCGTTCGGCGTCATAGACGAAGCCGGCGGTCGCGAAGCCTACAACCACGCCGTCGCGCTCCGCCACGCGCAGCAGCGCGCGGGCCGTGGCGCCGATCAGGTCCCGGCGCACGACCGTGGCCGTCATCGGCATTGCGGGCGGCGTGCCGTCCAGGCTGTTGATGGCGTTGATCAGCGCGGCGACGGCCTCGGCATCGCCGGGCAGCCCGGCGCGGATCACAAGAGGCCGCCTGCCAGCAGGCTGTCGGCGGCCATGCGCGCGGCCTCCGTCACCTTCTCGCCCGCCAGCATGCGGGCGATTTCCTCCCGCCGCGCCGCCACGTCGAGCGGCACCACGCGCGTCTCCGCCCGCCCGGCCTTGACCTGCTTGGCGACTGAGAAATGCCGCCCGCCCCGCGCGGCCACCTGCGGCGAATGGGTCACCACCAGCACCTGCAGCCGCTCTGCCACACGAGCCAGGCGGTCACCGACTGCCGCCGCGGTGGCGCCACCGACACCGCTATCGACCTCGTCGAAGACCAGGGTCGGCACGGGCGACCCGCGGGCCAGCACCACCTTGAAGGCCAGCATCAGGCGCGAGAGCTCGCCGCCCGAGGCGACCTTGTCCAGGGCCCCCGGCGGCTGGCCGGGATTGGTGGAGACGAGGAAGGTGACGCGATCCACGCCATCCGGCCCCCAGGCGGGCTCCGGCTTCTCGACCACCTCCACCACCAGCCGGGCGCGGTCCAGCTTCAGCGGTGGCAATTCGCGGGCGATCGACTTCTCCAGCTTCTGCGCCGCCTCGCGCCGGGCCGCGGTCAGACGTGCGGCCGCGGCGACGTAAGCCGCACGCGTCTCCCGGGCCCGCTGTTCGGCCGCCGCAACCTGGCCGGTGCCGGCATCCAGCGCCGCCAGCCGCGCCTTGAGGGAGACCAGCAGACCCGGCAGTTCCACGACCGGGATCAGATGCTTCCGCGCGGCGGCTCGCAGCGCGAAGAGCCGCTCTTCGACATGTTCAAGCCGGCGCGGATCGGCGGAAGCCTCATGCGCCAGCCGCTCCAGCGCCGTCTCCGCATCCGACAGCGCATCCAGCGCCCGGCCCAGCGCTTCCAGGGCCGGTTCGGCATCGGTGTTCGGGGCTGGCAGGCGCTCCAGCGCCCGGGAGGCGCTGCGCAGCGCGGACCCGGGATTGGCGCTGCGGCGGTCGCGCGGCTGCAGCGCGGCCAGCGCCTCCGCGATCGCCTCGCCGCGGCGCTCGCCCTGCTGCAAATGCTGGCGTTCGGCGGCCAACTGGTCCTCCTCGCCCTCGATCGGCGCGAGTTCCTCCAGTTCGCCGACGGCATGGCGCAGGAACTCCTCGTCCCGCTGGGCGGCCGCGATCTCCTCCCGCGCCGTGGCCAGGGCCCGCTCCGCCTCCCGCCACTGGCGGTGGGCGTCAGCGACGGCGCCGCGCAGGCTGTCCAACGCGCCGGAGGCATCCAGCAAGCCCGCGTGATGCGCAGGATCAGCCAGGCCCACCTGGTCGTGCTGGCCCTGCACCTCGACCAGCAGCGAGCCCAGCCGCCGCAGCGTCGCCAGCCCCACGGGCTGGTCGTTCACGAAGGCGCGGCTGCGGCCATCGGCGGTGACGATGCGGCGGAGGACGATCTCTTCCTCCGACTCGATGCCCTGTTCGGTCAGCAGCGCGCGGGCAGGGTGCTGATCCCCGGGCGCGAACGCGGCGGCAACACTGGCCTGGGTCTGGCCCGCTCGTACAAGCCCACCACCCGTGGAGCGTGCCCCAAGCGCCAGGCCGAGGCTGTCCAGCAGGATCGATTTGCCGGCGCCGGTCTCGCCGGTCAGCACCGTCAGGCCCGGCCCGAAGACAAGGTCCAGCCGCTCGATCAGCACCACGTCGCGGATGGCGAGGGCGGTCAGCACGACAGGCGCCGCGCCCTGCGGCTCAGAAGATCCAGCCCACGGCCCGGCGGAAGAAGCCGGGTCGGTCCTGCTCGGTCGGCTGCGCGCCATCGACGAGAAGCGCGTAGCTGTCCTGGTACCATTCGCTGCCGGGATAGTTGTGGCCGAGGACGGAAGCCGTGCGCCGCGCCTCATCCGTCAGGCCCAGCGCCAGATAGATCTCCGTCAGCCGGTGCAAGGCTTCAGGCACGTGGTTCGTCGTCTGGTACTCATCCACCACCCGGCGGAAGCGGCCGATGGCAGCGGTATAGAGGCGCCGGTTCTGGTAGAAGCGGCCTACGACCATTTCGCGGCCCGCCAGGTGGTCCCGTGCCAGGTCCATCTTCAGGCGCGCATCGCGGGCATAGGGCGTGTTGGGGAAGCGGTTCGCCACATCCTGCAGCGCGGCCATCGCCTGCTCGGTCGTGCGCTGGTCACGCTCCGTGTCGTTGATCTGCTCGTAGTAGCAGAGCGCGCGCAGGTAGTAGGCATAGGCGATGTCGCGATGCGCGGGATGCAGCTGGATGAAACGGTCCAGCGCGCCGAGCGCTTCCGTGTAGCGGTTGCGCATGTACTCGCCATAGGCGGACATGAGCTTCGCGTTGGTGGCGAAGGCGGAGTAGGGGTGCTCCCGCTCCACCGTGTCGAAAAGCTGGACCGCGCGCTGGAAGCGCTCCGCGTTCAGCTCCTCCATCCCCGCGGCATAGAGCGCCTCGGGAGAGGTGTCCTGGCCCGTGGCGCCGGGCCGCGCGGCGCCTAGCGAGCTCTGCCGGCCGTCCCAGGCCGTTGGGCCGGAGCACGCCGCGATGGGCAGGATGAGGATGAGAGGCAGCAGACGTCGGAGCATCGTGGACCGGTCACGCATGAGAACCCCCCTATACCACGCCGTGACCCATAGGGGGCAAGGCGGGGGGACGCGCTTCGAGGAAAGCCGACATCCGCCCCATCAAGCCGCGGTGATGCGTCAGCCGTTGCCGGCTGGCAACCTCAGGCGTCCTGTTCAGGCCATCGCCGGCGCGGCGGCGGCCGGCAGGCGGGTGGCAGCGCCATCCACCGAAACTTCGCCTTCCACCAGGCGCCAAGCGCTGCGATCCGCGAACAGGGCCCGCAGCAGCTTGTTGTTGAGCGCATGGCCGGACCGATGCCCGACGAAGCGCGCCGAAAGGGCCGCGCCGGCCAGCGCCAGGTCACCCACGACATCCAGCAGCTTGTGGCGCACGAACTCATCGGGGCGGCGCAGGCCGCCGGGGTTCAGCACCAGCGGGCCGTCCACCACGATGGCGTTCGCCAGGCTGCCGCCCTGCGCCAGGCCGGCGGCGCGCAGCCGCGCGATCTCCTCGGCGAGGGTGAAGGTGCGCGCATCGGCCAGCCCGGCCCGGAAGGCGGCCGGCGTCACCCGCATGCCGACGCTCTGGCTGCCGATGGCGGTGGAGGGGAAGTCGATCGACAGTTCCGCCTCGAACCCCGCCGTGTTGGCCGGCAGCAGTTCGACGAAGGCGCCCTTCTCCTCCACCCGCACGCGACGCAGCACCTCGATGACGGGCGCCGGGAGATTGAGGCTGGTGGTGCCGGCGCAGTCGATCAGGAAGACGAAAGGCGCGGCGGAGCCATCCAGGATGGGCACTTCCGCGCCATCGATCTCCAGGATTGCATCCGTGATGCCGGTGCCCGCGAGAGCGGCCATCACATGCTCAACCGTGCCGATCCGCGCCTGCGGTGCGTCGGCGGCGACAAGGGCGGTGCATAGCCGCGTATCAGCCACGCGGTCGAAGCGAGCCGGCACATCGATGCCAAGGTCGGTGCGGCGGAAGATGATGCCAGTACCGGCCGGCGCGGGACGGAGGGTCAAGGAGACGCGGCGGCCGCTGTGCAAGCCGACGCCCACGCAGCCGATCGCGGTCTTCAGCGTCTTGCGCCGGGCCCTGTCGATCGGAAGGAAACCGTCCATCTGCTTGCGTCCTCAGTCTGCGCTGCGTCGCTGGTGCCACCGAAAAGGGCCCCGTTCAGCAACACATCCCCCGTTCCAACAACACCGGGCCGCGTTTTGCGGTCGCACCGATGAGGACGCCCGGACCGGACCTCCCAGGGCAAAATGGCAGGCTGCCCCAGGGAATGCCATTCAAGCCTTGTTTCGCGGTATTACGTCGCAAGGCCTTGAAATTGCGGCGTTGCTGTGGTGCAGCAACGCCGCATTTCAGCCTTAATTGCTCTGCCGGCGCAAGAAGGTGGGAATGTCGAGCCCCATCTCATCCTGCTGCGGTGCACGCGTCACGGCACGGGGAGCGGCCGGCGGCTCGATCCGCTGCGGCGCCGGCGCCGGGGCCTGGGCCTCCGGCACATCGCGCCGCATCAGGCCCGTGGCCTTCCGGAACAGGTTGTTCAGGCCGCCCGGCTGGGCCGCCGCCGGCGGGGCCGCCGCGCGCGTCACGGCCGGGGCGCGCAGCCCGACTTCTGCTTGCTGGGCCATCACCACCGGACCCTCGGCCACCGGGGCGACCGGGGCGGCTTCCATGGGCGCGGGAGCTGGGGCCACCGGCTGCGGCGCGACCGGCGCCACATAGGGCTGGGCCGGGCGCATCGCGGCGGGCGCCGGCGCCGCGGCGACTCGCGGCGTGAACCCACCCGGGGCCCGCATGGCCGGCGCCGGCGCGACACTGGCGGTCGCCACGGCCTGCACCGGCGCGCCGCCGCCCATCGCCACCAGCTTCGGCCGCTCGGCGTCCCGCGCCTCACGCGCATCGATGCCGGTCGCGACGACGGACACGCGCAGACGCCCGTTCATCGTCTCATCGACCGAGGAGCCGAAGATGATGTTGGCGTCCTCGTCCACTTCCTTGCGGATGCGGTTCGCGGCCTCATCGACCTCGAACAGCGTCATGTCGTAGCCGCCGGTGATGTTGATCAGCACGCCGCGGGCGCCACGCATGGAGGTGTCCTCCAGCAGCGGGTTGCTGATCGCGGCCTCGCTGGCCTTAATGGCGCGATCCTCGCCCTCGGCCTCGCCGGTGCCCATCATCGCCTTGCCCATCTCCGCCATCACGGTGCGGATGTCGGCGAAGTCGAGGTTCACGAGGCCCGGATTGACCATCAGATCCGTCACGCCGCGCACGCCCATGTAGAGGACGTTGTCGGCCATCTTGAAGGCCTCGGCGAAGGTCGTCCGCTCATTCGCCAGTCGGAACAGGTTCTGGTTCGGGATGACGATCAGCGTATCGACGAACTGCTGCAGTTCCTCGATCCCCGCATCGGCGGACTTCTTGCGCTTCGGGCCTTCGAAGTCGAAGGGCTTGGTCACCACGCCGACGGTCAGGATCCCCCGCTCCCGCGCCATGCGGGCGATCACCGGCGCCGCGCCCGTGCCCGTGCCGCCACCCATGCCGGCGGTGACGAAGACCATGTGGCTGCCATCGAGGTGGCGGGCCAGTTCCTCGGTCGCTTCCTCGGCCGCGGCGCGGCCGATCTCCGGCTTCGCGCCGGCGCCGAGTCCCTGCGTCAGATGCGGGCCGAGCTGGACGCGGCGATCCGCCTTGCTGTGGACCAGCGACTGCGCGTCGGTATTGGCGACGAGGAATTCCACCCCGTCCAGGCCCATCGCGACCATGTTGTTCACGGCGTTCGTGCCGCCGCCACCCACGCCCACGACGGTGATGCGCGGGCTGAAATCGGTGTGCTGGTGGATCGGAATGGTCAGGTTCAGGGTCATGTGTGCGGGCCTCTCCTGGAACTCAGCCTAGCGCAGCGGCCGGGGGATTGGGATGGGGGGAATGGCGTTCGGGCGCATCACAAGCGATCCCGCAGCCACTCATAGAGACGGCGAATCGAGCCCTGCGGCCGGTCAATACCAGGCGCGACATCCACCACGGGACGACCTTCGCCGGCACCCCAGGCCAGAAGGCCGATGGCGGCGGCGAAAGGAGGCCCGCCGGCGGTATCCGGCAGGCCGCGCACGCTGCGCGGGCGCCCGATTCGGACCTGGCGATCCAGCACGCGGGCCGCCAGTTCGCGCGCGCCGATCATCTGGCTGGCGCCGCCCGTCAGCACCACGCGCGTGCCGGCTTCCTTCGCGACTCCGGCCTGCTCCAGCCTCTCGCGCACGAACTCGAAGGTCTCCTCGAGCCGCGGACGGATGATGTTGACGATCATCGCGCGCGGCACCCGCGCGATGTGGTCCTCATCCTCGCCGACCAGCGGCACGGGCAGCATCTCCCGCTCGTCATCCGCCGCCGCCAGCGCGCCGCCATGCAGCGTCTTCAGCCGTTCCGCATGGCTGATGGGCGTGGAGAGGACGCGCGCCAGATCGTTCGTCACCTGCCAGCCGCCGACGGGGATCTGCGCCGTGTGGATCAGCTGCCCCTCGCTGAAGACGGCGATGGAGGTCGTGCCGCCGCCCATGTCGATGACGGTCGCGCCGATGCGCTTCTCATCCTCCACCAGCGTCGCAAGGCCCGCGGCGAGCGGGGCGGAGACCAGTTCCTCCACCTCCAGGTCGCAGCGCGCGAGGCAGGCGCCGAGGTTCCGCAGCGCGGCCTGGGACGCATCCACCAGGTGCACGCGGGCGCCGAGCGTATCGCAGACCATGCCGCGCGGATCCTCGACCCCCGGCGTGGCATCGACCGTGAAGGAGACGGGCGATCCATGCACCGTCTCCCGCCCATCCTCCGTGCCGCGGCGGCGACCCTCATGCAGGATCGCGCGCAGGTCGGCATCGGTCACGGCGCGGCCGCCGATCGGCCACTGCACATGCAGCAGCCGCGAATCGGGCTGGCCGCAGGAGAGGTTCACGATGGCGCCGGAGAGCTGCGTGTCCGACATCTCCTCCGCCTGGCCGACGGCGGCGCGGATGGCGCGTTCCGCCTCCTCCAGGTCGATGATGGACCCGCCCTTCACCCCGCGTCCGCGCTGCCAGCCGAAGCCCAACACCCGCGGCTCCCCATCGCCTTCGATGCGCGCGATCAGGCAGACGACCTTGGTCGTGCCGATATCGAGCACGCCGAAGGGGCCGTTCCGCGCGCCGCGGCGGCGCTTTTCGGGCGGGGGATCGATGCCGGCGGGAAGGCGGGAGAGCGCGTTCATCCGCGCGTGCTCGCCGTGGCGCGGCGCTGCGGATGCGCAGGCTGTTCCGGTGCCGGCTGCTGGCGCAGCACAAGCCGGTCCGGCAGTCGCATGTCGACGGCGACGAGCGGCCGGTCGAGCAGGGCGCTGCGCGACTGAAGTTCGGAAAGGCGGTTCAGGGCCGGCGCCTCCTGCCCCTCCGGCAGCAGCACGTCGGTGCCGTTGTGGAGGCGGAGGTTCCAGCGCCGCTCGCCGACGCGGACCAGCGCCTGCGTGCGTTCCAGCACGTTGCGATGCGCCAGCAGCAGGTCATAGAGCGCGGCCGCATGCTTGTCGGCACCGGCGCCGACCACAAGTGGCAGTGGGCCGAAGGCGTCCAGCGTTTCAGTCGCCACCACGCGGCCCTCGCGATCGATGACGGCGAAGCGGCTGTTGTGCTGCCAGATCGCGAAGGGCGTGCGCTCCGTCAGGCGCACGAGAATCGTACCGGGCAGGCGGCGCTCGACATGCGCCGCCTCGACCCAGGCGATGGTCTCCAGCCGCGCCTTGGCCTCTTCCGGGGAGAAGGCCAGCATCGGATCGCCGCGCTGGGCGCCGATGGCGCCGCTGATGAGGTCGGCCGGCGTATTGCGTCGGCCCTGGACGACGACCTCCGTCACCTCGAGACCGGCCGAGAGCCCGATCTCGCCCACATTCTCTACGACGGCCCGCATGCGGCCCGCGGGATCGCTGGCATAGACGGCGTAGCCAGCGCCGATCACCAGCATCGTCGCCATCACGCCAAGCGCCGCCGGCCGCATCAGGCCACGCCGACGCTTCAGCCACAGCCGCAGCCGGCTGGGCCGATCCGGGTCCTGCCTGGCCGTCCGGCGGCGTGTCGAGACAGGAGCGTTACGGGCCATGGCGCGCCTCCCTCACCATCCAGGCGCAGAGGTCGGGGAAGGGGATACCGACATGCGCGGCCTGCTCCGGCACCAGGCTGGTGCGAGTCATGCCGGGCTGGGTGTTCACTTCCAGCAGATAGAGCTGGCCCGGCTCGCCCGCCGTATCATCGTATCGGAGGTCTGCGCGGGACACACCGCGGCAGCCGAGCGTCTGGTGGGCGCGCAGCGCGATCTCCATCGCCTTGGCGCGCGTCGCCGGATGCACCGGCGCCGGCAGCGTGTGCTGGCTGCCGCCATCGGCGTATTTCGCATCGTAGTCGTAGAAGACGTGGCCGGTGTCGATCTCCGTCACCTCCAGCGTCCGGTCGCCCATGACGGCGACGGTCAGCTCGCGGCCCGGGATGAAGGCCTCCACCATGATGCGGCGGTCGAACTTCCAGCGCTGCGCAATCTCCGCGCGGCGATTGTCGCCCTCCCGCAGGATCTCGACGCCGACGGAGGAACCCTCATTGATCGGCTTCACGACATAGGGGCGGGGCAGGGGGTCCTCCGCCTCCAGCTCCTCCGGCGTCACGATGCGGCCGGGCGGCACGGGCAGCCCGGCGGCGGCGAAGGCGGCCTTGGACGCCGCCTTGTCCATCGCGAGGGAGGAGGCGCGGACCCCGGAATGCGTATAGGGCAGGCCCATCCAGTCCAGCACGCCCTGGATGCAGCCATCCTCCCCGAAGCGTCCATGCAGGGCATTGAAGACGACATCGGGCTTCGCCGCCTGCAGCGCCGCGATGACGGCGCCCAGGTCATGCCCCACCTCGATCGGCGTGACCTCGAAGCCCGCCGCGCGCAGCGCGCCCACGACCTGCCCGCCGGTCGCCAGGCTCACCTCGCGTTCGGCCGAGAAACCGCCATGCAGAACCGCCACGTGCTTCGTCATGGCGTCACCTCGCCGATCCGCTTGATTTCCCATTCCAGCGAGACGCCGCTGGTGGCGAGCACCCGCGCGCGCATCTCCTCGCCCAGCCCCTCGATGTCGGCGGCCGTGGCGCCACCGAGGTTGAGCAGGAAGTTCGTGTGCTTCTCGCTGACCTGCGCGCCGCCACGCACCAGGCCGCGGCAGCCCGCGGCATCGACCAGCGCCCAGGCCTTGGCGCCGGGCGGGTTCTTGAAGGTGGAGCCGCCGGTGCGGGCGCGGACGGGCTGCGTCGCCTCCCTCGCCGCGCGAATCTCGGCCATGCGTGTCGAGATGGCAGCCGCGTCCCCTGGCCGTGCGTGGAAGCGCGCACGGGTCACGACCCCGCGCGCCGGCAGCACCGCCTTGCGATAGGCGAAGGCAAAGTCCTGCGCCGCCATGCGGATCACGCCGGCGGGCGTCGCCACCTCTGCCCAGTCCAGCACATCCTTCACTTCCGAACCGTAGGCGCCGGCGTTCATGGCCACAGCGCCGCCGATGGCGCCCGGGATGCCGCACAGGAACTCGAGCCCCGCCAGCCCCGTCGCCGCCGCGTGCTCCGCCACCACGGCGTCGAGCGCCGCCGCCCCGGCGATGATGCCATCGCCATCGACGGAAACCTCACCGAAGGCCTTGCCGCCCAGCCGCACCACGACGCCACGGACGCCGCCATCACGGATGATGAGGTTGGAGGCCGCGCCGATGATGCTCAGCGGCACGCTCTCCGGCAGATCCCGCAGCAGCAGCAGCAGGTCATCGACATCCGCCGGGCGCACCAGCCATTCGGCTGGCCCGCCGACCCGGAACCAGGTGAAGGGTGCCAGTGGCGCGTCCTGCTGCACCCGCCCGCGCAGCGGCGGCAGCGTGGCCAGGGCGCGCCTGTCCTCCATCGCCGTCACTTGCTGCCCCCGACAAGGCGCGGCCGCGTGCGGGACTGCAGCACGGTCAGCTGCTCGGGCAGCGCATGCGCCCAGGTCGTGATGTTGCCGGCGCCGAGGCAGACGACGTAGTCGCCCGGCCGCGCGATGGCGTTCACCATCTCCGCCAGGCTGTCCGGGCCCGGAAGCGGCACGACGGAACGATGCCCGCGGGCGCGCAGCCCCTCGACCAGCGCATCGCGATCGACGCCCGGGATCGGCTGTTCACCCGCGGCATAGACATCGGCCACGATCACCGTGCCGGCGTCGTTCATGCAGGCGCAGAACTCCTCGAACAGCGAGGCCAGGCGCGAGTAGCGGTGCGGCTGGACGATGGCGACGACGTCCCGCGCGCCCGCCTGGCGGGCGGCCTTCAGCACCGCGGCGATCTCCACGGGGTGATGGCCGTAATCGTCGATGACGGTGATGCCGCCGGCCTCGCCCGTGCGGGTGAAGCGGCGCTTCACACCCTTGAAGCCCATCAGCGCGGTGCGGATGGTGCCCTCGTCGATGTCCATCTCGACGCCGATGGCGACGGCGGCCAGTGCGTTCTGGACGTTGTGGCTGCCCAGCATCGGCAGGCGCATCGGCTTCAGCGTGCGGCTGCGGCCCGTCGCGCGGTCGCGCACCGCGACCTCGAAGGTCGCGCCCATGCGGTCGGTGATCAGCTTTTCCGCGCGCACATCCGCCTGGGGTGAAAAGCCGTAGGTGATGATACGGCGATCCGACAGGCGCGGGATCATCGCCTGCACCTCCGGATGGTCGGCGCAGAGGACCGCAAAGCCGTAGAAGGGGATGTTGCCGACGAACTGGGCGTAGCCCTCCTTCATCGCCTCCTCGGTCCCCCAATGGTCCAGATGCTCGGGGTCCATGTTGGTGACGACGGCGCAGACGGCGGGCAGTTTCAGGAAGGACCCGTCGCTCTCATCCGCTTCCACCACCATCCAGTCGCCGGAACCGAGGCGCGTATTGGTGCCATAGGCGTTGATGATGCCGCCATTGATGACGGTGGGGTCGAGCTTGGCAGCCTCCAGCACCGCGGCGACCAGGCTCGTCGTCGTCGTCTTGCCATGGGTGCCGCCGATCGCGACGGCCCATTTCAGGCGCATCAGCTCCGCCAGCATCTCCGCCCGACGCACCACGGGGATCAGCCGTGCGCGTGCCGCCTGCACCTCCGGATTGTCGCGCTTCACGGCGGTGGAGACGACGACGACCTGCGCGCCGCCGAGATTGGCGGCATCATGCCCCACCATCACGGGAATGCCGGCGTCACGCAGCCGCGTGACGTTGTACCCTTCCGCGATGTCGCTGCCCTGGACCGAATAGCCGAGGTTGTGCAGCACCTCCGCGATGCCGGACATGCCGATACCGCCGATACCGACGAAGTGGATGGGGCCGATCGAGAGGGGAAGGGCGCGCATCTAGTTGGACTCCGGCCGCGCATCGCCGCGCGTCAATTCGCGTGCCTCGGCACGATTGGTCAGGGTGAGCACGAGATCAGCCAGCCGCCGCGCCGCATCCGGGCGCGCCAGCCGGGACGCCGCCGCCGCCGCGCGGGCCAGCACCGGCGGGTTGGAGAACATCGCCGCCAGGTGCTTCGCCAGCGCATCCGGTGTGAAGTCCGGCTGGCGCATCAGCCACGCCGCGCCGGCGCTGTCCAGCGACCTTCCGTTGGCGGTCTGATGGTCGTCGATCGCATGCGGCAGCGGCACCAGAACGGAAGGCCGCCCTGCGCAGGCGAGTTCCGCGACGGTCGAGGCCCCGGCCCGCGCCACGACGAGATGCGCCATGGCAAGCCGCGTCGCGATATTGCCGAAGAAGGGCGAGAGGTCAGCCGGAACGCCGGCCTCACGATACGCCGTCTCGACGCGCGGCAGATCCTCGGCGCGCGTCTGTTGCGTCACCACGAGACGCTGGCGCAGCGCTTCCGGCAGCAGCGACACGGCGGCCGGCACGACATCGGCGAAGATGCGCGCGCCCAGGCTGCCGCCCAGAACCAGCAGGCGGATCACGCCGTCCTCGGCCGGGGCCGTGTAGCCTTCCTCCGCCAGCGCGGCGAGGGCCGGGCGCACGGGGTTGCCGACCACCTGCGCATGGGCGGAGGACGGCACCTTCGCGGTATCCGCGACCGACAGCGCCAGCAGGTCGGCGCCCGGCGCCAGCAGCCGGTTCGCGCGGCCCAGCACCGCGTTCTGTTCATGCAGCGCCGTCACCGGCCGCGTCGCGCGCGGCAGGGTGCGCGCCGCGATAAGCGGCGGGACCGACGGATAGCCGCCAAAACCCACCACGGCCGAAGCATCGATCCGCGTCAGGATGCGCCGTGCCTCCACCGTGCCGGCGGCGAGGGAGAGCGCGCCCTTGGCTGCGCCCTTGATGCCGCGGCCAGCGATGCCCGACCCGCGCAGCACGAAGCGTTCGGCATTGCTGAAGGCGGGGCTTTCGAAGGCCGCGCTCCGCGCATCCGTCATCAGCGCAATCCGCTCCCCGCGCGCCAGCAGTTCCGCCGCCAAGGCCTCGGCGGGGAACAGATGGCCTCCGGTCCCGCCGGCGGCGATGACGATGGGGCGCACGGCCGGTCCTCTCATCGATCATCCTCGGCGCGGGACAGGCGCTTGCGCGTCAGCGCCAGCAGCATGCCCATGCCGAGCGCGATGGCGAGCACCGAGGAACCGCCATAGCTGACGAAGGGCAGGGTCATCCCCTTGGTCGGGATCAGGTGCAGCGAGGAGGCCATGTTGACGAAGGCCTGCAGCCCGAACTGCGTCAACAGCCCCGCCGAGGCGAGGACGATGAAGAGGTCCATCTCCCCCATCAGCCGGATCAGGCCGCGCACGACGACGAAGGCGAAGAGACCCAGGATCAGCAGGCAGACGACCAGGCCGAATTCCTCCCCGGCCACGGCGAAGACGAAGTCCGCATGCGCGTCCGGCAGGACGTTCTTGACGCGCCCCTCGCCGGGCCCGCGGCCGAGCAGCCCGCCATGGCCGAAGGCCTCCAGCGCCACCGTCACCTGGTAGTTGTCGCCGGCGGCGGGGTCGAGGAAGCGGTGCACGCGGGACTGGACGTGCGGGAAGATCATGTAGGCCAGCCCCGCCAGCGCGACGCCGGCCGCGCCGAAGAAGCCGACGATGAACAGGTTGAGGCCCGCCACGAAGAACTGCGCGAAGAAGACGGCCGTGACCACCAGCAGCATGCCGATATCCGGCTGGCCCTTCAGCAGGCCGGCGATGACCGCAAAGATGCCGAGCACGAGCAGCGTCGCGCCCCAGCGCCCGTTCAGCTTGCCTTCCGCGATCAGCCAGGCCGCGACCACGGCGAAGCAGGGCTTCAGGAATTCCGAGGGCTGCAGCGAACCGAGGCCCGGCAGCGCCAGCCAGCGCCGCGCGCCCTTGATCTCCACGCCCATCACCAGCGTCGCCGCCACCATAGCGACGGCGCCGATCAGCCCGACCCAGGCCAGCAGCCGCACCTGCTTCACGGAGAGCATGGAAACCGCGACCAGCACCGCCGCCGCCATGGCGAGGTAGAAGATCTGGCGCAGGAAGAACATGTTGCGCGATGACGCGCCGATGCGCTCCGCCACCGCCGGGCTGGCGGCCAGCATCATGACATAGCCGAAGCCGATCAGCGCCAGCAGCGCCGCCAGCGTCCAGCGATCGACGGTCCACCACCAGCGGCCGAGCGTGGAGGTGTCCGCGCGGGAAACCTGGATCATGCCGCCCTCCCGGTAGCGGTAGCGCCCATGGCCTGGACCAGCGCGCGGAAGCGGTCGCCGCGCGCATCGAAGCCGCTGAACTGGTCGAAGGATGCGCAGGCCGGCGACAGCAGCACGATGGGCGCCGCACCGCCGAACGCCGCATCCGCCGCCCGGGGCAGCGCAGCGTCCAGCGTGCCGGCGACCTCATGCGCAACGCCATGCGCCGCGAGCGTCGCCGCCAAGGCCGGCGCATCGCGCCCGATCAGGATGGCGCGCGCGATGCGCGGGAAGAGGGGGGCGAGGCTCTCGATCCCGCCTTCCTTAGCCATCCCGCCCGCGATCCAGACGACACGGTCATAGGACGCCAGCGCCCGCGCCGCGCTGTCGGCGTTGGTGGCCTTGCTGTCATTCACGAAGCTCACGCCCCGCAGCGTCCCGACCCTTTCCTGCCGGTGCGGCAGGCCCGGGAAACTGGCCAGCCCCGCAGCGATCCCGCCGCGGTCCAGCCCCAGCGCGAAGGCCGCCGCCGCCGCCGCCGCCGCGTTCTGGGCATTGTGGCTGCCGGGCAGGGCAGGGGCCTCCCGCAGATCGGCGATCTCCCCGGCCGCATCCCGCAGCGACGAACCCTCTGCCCAGATGCCCCCCGGCACGGCGTGCAGGCCCGAGATCGGCACCAGACGGGCGGTTACCGACCCGGCCATGGCGGTGGACAATTCGTCGTCCTGCCCGAGCACCGCGACGTCATCCCGGCCCTGGCGCGCAAAGACATTCGCCTTCGCAGCGGCATAGCCGGCCATGCTTCCATGCCGGTCGAGATGGTCGGGGCTGAGGTTCAGCATAACCCCCACGTTGAACCCGACGGTCGCGATTCGCTCCAAGCTGTACGACGACATTTCGAGGGTGTAGGTCCCCTCCGACCCCAACATGTTGAGTCCCAAGGCCGCCGGGCCGAGATTGCCGCCGACCTCCGACACCCGTCCGGCCCGCAGCAGCAGGTGGTGCAGCAGCGCCGTCGTGGTGGATTTGCCGTTGGTCCCGGTGATGCCGACGAAGCGCGCCGCGCTGCCCGCCGCCCGCACCGCGAGGAACAGGTATTCGACGTCGCAGAGGATCGGCCGCCCGGCCTCCCGCGCCCGCACCGCCGCCGGATGGGGCCTGGGCAGCAGGTGAGGGATGCCGGGCGAAAGCAGCAGCGCATCCTGGGTGAAGGGGCCGGCCGATGGATCGCGCAGCGCGAAGCCCGCCCGTTCCGCGGCGAGCCGCCCTTCCTCCCGGTCATCCCAGCAAGTGACCTCCGCCCCCCACTCCGCAAGGCGCACAGCCGCGGGCAGCCCGGCCTTGCCCAGGCCGACCACGGCGATGCGCTCTCCGGCAAAGGGGCGGAAATCGCTCATCGGATCTTCAGCGTGCTCAGGCCGATCAGCGCCAGCACCATGGCGATGATCCAGAAGCGGATCACGATGGTGGGCTCGGCCCAGCCCTTCTTCTCGAAATGGTGGTGCAGCGGCGCCATCAGGAAGACGCGCTTGCCAGTCCGCTTGTACCAGAAGACCTGGATGATGACGGACACCGTCTCCACCACGAACAGCCCGCCGACGATGGCCAGCACCACCTCATGCTTCGTCGCGACGGCCACCGCGCCCAGCGCGCCACCCAGCGCCAGCGATCCGGTGTCACCCATGAAGACGGCGGCTGGCGGCGCGTTGAACCAGAGGAAGCCGAGGCTCGCGCCGATCAGGGCGGAGCAGAACACGGCCAGCTCGCCGGAACCCGGCACCGCGTGCAGCTGCAGGTAGTCCGCGAAGATGCGGTTGCCGACGAGGTAGGCGATGAGCGCGAAGACGCCGGCCGCGATCATGACCGGGACGATGGCCAGGCCATCCAGCCCGTCGGTCAGGTTCACGGCGTTCGACGCGCCCATCATCACCAGCATGGCCAGCGCCGGGAACACGATGCTGAAGGGGATCAGCACTTCCTTGAAGAAGGGCACCGCGAGCTTGTCGGCGAGGTGCGGCGGCATCAGCCAGGCCATCCACAGCGCGGCCGCCAGGCCGATCAGTGCCTGGGTGATCAGCTTCTGCCGGCCCGACACGCCCTTGGTGTTCCGCTTCGTGACCTTCAGCCAGTCATCGGCGAAGCCCAGCGCCCCATAGCCGAGGGTCACCATCAGCACGGCCCAGACATAGCCGTTGCGGAGATCCGCCCAGAGCAGGGTCGAGACGGAGAGCGACAGCAGGATCAGCACGCCACCCATGGTGGGCGTGCCCTTCTTCGTCAGCAGGTGGCTCTGCGGCCCATCCTCCCGGATCGGCTGGCCGCCATTCTGGCGGGCGCGGAGGAAGCGGATCAGCGCCGGGCCGAAGGCAAGGGCCACGAACAGCGCCGTCATGCAGGCGGCCCCCGCCCGGAACGTCGTGTAGCGGATCAGGTTGAACATGATGAACTCGTCGGCGAGCGGCGAGAGCAGGTTGAAGATCATCGGGAAGCACTTTCGGTCAGCGCCTGCACCACGGTCTTCATCCCCGTGGCCAGGCTGCCCTTAACGAGGACCGCATCGCCATCGCGCAGCGCGGCAAGAACGGGGGCGACGAGTTCGCGGGATGTCGGTGCCCACGCCCCCTGGAGGGCGGCGGGAATGCCAGCCAGGGCATGACGCATCAATGGGCCGCAGGCGAAGACCAGATCCGCGGATTCCGCGATGTGCGGGGCGAGCGCGGCGTGCTCCGCCTCCGCGAAGCCGCCGAGCTCCCCCATCTGCCCCAGCACCGCGATCCGCCGGCGGGCTGGCAGCAGCTTCAGCAGCGCCAGCGCTGCCCGCATGGAGGGCGGCTGGCCGTTATAGGCCTCGTCCAGCAGCGTGGCGCTGCCCCCGTCGGGGGTGGCGATCCGCTGCCGGTCGCCCCGGCCGGCCAGGGCCCGGAAGCCGGAAAGGCTTTCCGCCGCCGCGGCGACATCCGCGCCGAGCGCCCGCACCACGGCCAGGGCTGCGACGGCGTTGCGGGCCATGTGGAGCCCCGGCGTGCCGAGCCGGAAGTGCAGGACCTGGCCCGCGACATCGGCGGTGATGGTCGTGCCCTCGGCATCGGGCTCCATCGCCGTGGCACGGGCATCGCCGCCCTCGCCGAAGGTCGTCACCGCGGCACCGCCGGCGAGGTCCCGCAGCAGGGGCAGGAAAGGGCTTTCGGCGGGCAGCACGGCGATGCCATCGGGCAACAGCCCCTGCATGATGCAGGCCTTCTCCCGCGCGATCGCCTCCAGGCTGCCCATATGGCCGATATGCGCGGCCTCGATGGCCGTGATCACGGTGACATGCGGCCGGGCGAGCCGCGCCAGCGGCGCGATCTCCCCGGGGTGGTTCATGCCGATCTCGATGATGCCGAAGGCACTGCCTTGGGGCATGCGCGCCAGGGTCATCGGCACGCCCCAATGATTGTTGTAGCTGGCGACCGCCGCATGCGTCGGCCCCTGGGCCGAAAGCGCGGTGCGCAGCATCTCCTTCGTCGTCGTCTTGCCGACGCTGCCGGTCACGCCCACGAAGCGCGCGCCGGAGCGCTGGCGCCCGGCGGCGCCGAGCGCCGTCAGCCCGGCCAGCGTGTCACCCACCCGCAGCAGGGGGGCGCCGGCCGCAAGGCCCGGCGGGTCCCGGTCCACCATGGCGGAGGCAGCCCCGCGCGCCAGGGCATCGGCCACGAAATCATGCCCGTCCCGTGCGTCGCGCAGCGCGATGAAGAGGTCACCCGGGCCAGCCGATCGGCTATCGATGGAGACGCCGGTAATGGCGACCTCGGCATCGATCCTGCCGCCGGTCGAGCTGCGCAGCGCGGCGCTGTCCCACAGGGTCGTCATGCCGCCCGGTCCCCGGCCAGGCCACGCACGACCTGCACGTCATCGAAGGGCAGCGTGACGCCGCCGATGGTCTGGCCACTTTCATGGCCCTTGCCCGCCACGGCCAGCACGTCGCCGGGCCCGAGGTCGGACAGCGCGCGCGCGATGGCCGCGTGCCGGTCCCCGGCATCGATCCCGCCCGGGCAGCCCGCCAGCACCGCGGCGCGGATGGCGGCCGGATCCTCGCTGCGGGGGTTGTCATCCGTCACCCAGCAGCGGTCGGCCAGCCGCGCGCAGGCGGCGCCCATCAGCGGGCGCTTGCCGGGGTCGCGGTCCCCACCGGCGCCGAACAGCACATGGAGCCGCGCACCCGGCGCCACATGCGGGCGCAGCGCGACCAGCAGGCGCTCCAGCGCGTCCGGCGTATGGGCATAATCTACATAGGCGGCGGCCCCGTTCGGCAGCCGCGTGGCCAGCTCCATCCGCCCGCGCACGCCGATGAGGCCCTGCAGCAGGTCCAGCGCCCGGCCGGGCGGCATCCCTGTCGCGATCGCCAGCGCGGCCGCCATCAGCGCGTTATCGGCCTGGAAGCGGCCGGGCAGCGGCAGCGTGAGGTCGCGCTGCTCGCCCATCCCCTCGACCTGGATGCGCTGGCCGTGCGGCAGCGGCACGTGGCCGACCAGGCGCAGCGCCTCCCCTGCCTCGCCCACCGTCAGCAGCCGAAGGCCGCGGCGCGGGGCGATATCCCGCAGCGCGGCGAGCGTCGCCGGTTCCATGTCCGCATTGGCCACCGCGGCGGCGCCTGCCGGCAGCAGCGCGTCGAACAGCCGGAGCTTGGCGGCGCGATAGGCCTCCATGCTGCCGTGATAATCGAGATGGTCGCGAGTCAGGTTGCTGAAGCCGGCCGCCGCCAGCGTCGCGCCGTCCAGCCGCCGCTGCTCGATGCCGTGCGAGGACGCCTCCATCGCCACCGCAGTGACGCCGCCGCGCGCCAGCTCCGCCAGCCTGGCCTGCAGCGCCACCGGATCCGGCGTGGTCAGGGACGGCCCGGGCGGGAAGCCCGGGGCGACCAGCCCGAGCGTGCCCATCGACCCGGCGCGGAGGCCCGCCAGCGTCCAGAGCTGGCGGAGGAAATCCACCGTGCTGGTCTTGCCGTTCGTCCCCGTCACGGCGACCAGCGTGGCAGGTTGCGCGCCGTGGAAGGCGGCCGCGAGCTTGGCAAGGACACGCCGTGCATCGCGGGCCAGGATCAGTGGCCGCTCGGCCACGCCCTCCGGCCACGCCGTGCCCTCGGGCGCGAGCACCGCGGCAGCGCCGGCCGCGACGGCCGCAGCGATGAATCCCCGCCCATCGGCACAGGCACCGGGTAAAGCCGCGAAGAGGAAGCCGGGACGGACCTCCCGGCTGTCGGCCGTCAGCCCACTGATCGCCGGCAGGTCACGGGATGGGGAGACGATGCCCGCCACGTCGCGCAGGAGGTCGGGCAGCGGGCGCATCGCCGGGCCGTCATCGGGGCGCAAGGCTCGCCTCCCGCTGCGCGGCGGGGGGCGCGGCGGCGGGGCGCGGGGCCTCCGCGGCGCGGGCGGGTGCGGCGGCGGTCGGCGCGGTCGGGATGGCGCGCGGCTGGGGTTGCGGGGGCGTCGCGGCAGGCTGGGCCGCCGGCTGCGTCGCGGGGCGCGGTGGCGTGGCCGGAGCCCCCGCGGGCCGCGCCGCCGCGGCCGGGGGGCGCCCCGGTTGCAGCGGCATGGCGAGGCTGGCCTGGATCTCCGGCACGCGGTCCGTCTCCGGCGCCATGCCAAGGATGGGGGCGACCTGACGCACCACCATGCCCGCGGCCGGCGCCGCCACCCAGCCCGCGGTGGCGAAGCCGTGGCTCCGGGCGTTGGGCTTCGGCTCGTCCACCATGACGTAAAGCGCATAGCGTGGCGCGTTCATCGGGAAGGCGCCGACAAAGGCGGTGATGCGCTTGTTCTCCAGGTAACCGCCGCGCGGTCCCGTCTTCTGCGCCGTCCCCGTCTTGCCGCCGACGAAATAGCCCGGGACATCCGCGCTCTTGCCCGATCCTTCCGTCACCACCAGGCGCATCAGCCGGCGCATGGTGTCGGAGGTGCGTTCGCTGAGCACCCGCGTGCCTTCGACCGGCACGCCGGGTTCACGAGCGATCAGCGTCGGCGGGCGCAGGATGCCGCCATTCACGATCGCGGAGACGCCGGTGATGACATGCAGCGGCGTCACGGAAATGCCGTGGCCGAAGCCGATCGTCATGGTGTTGATCTCGCGCCAGCTGTTCGGCGTCGGGATCAGGGGGACGGCGGTTTCCGGCAGCTCGATCGGCAGGCGGCTGCCCATGCCCATGCGCACCATGAAGTCGCGGTGCCGCTGCGGGCCAACCGCCGCGGCCATATGGGCGGAGGCCAGGTTAGAGGAGTAGGCGAGGATTTCCGGCAGGGCGAGCCAGCGATTCTTGCCGCGGTAGTCGTTGATGGTGAAGCGCCCGAAGCGGATGGGTCGCGAAGCGTCGTAGCCGCCCCACACATTGATCGTCCCAAGTTCCAGCGCCATCGCCGCCGTCAGCAGCTTGAAGGTCGAACCCGGCTCATAGACGCCGACCGTCGTGCGGTTGAAGCGCGGGTTCTGGCCCTGCTCCTCCCGCGACTGCGGCGTGTTGTCGATACGCACGGGCTCGGACAGGTCGAAGTCGGGCAGGGAGACCATGCCCAGCACTTCGCCGGTCTGTACATCCATCAGGATGCCGGCGCCGCCGATGCCGTTGAACTCGGTGATCGCGCGCTGGACGGAATCACGCAGCGCCAGCTGCACGCGCACATCGACGGCCAGGCGAAGCTGATCGCCGCGGCGCAGGCGCAGGCGTTCGTCGAAATACTTCTCGACACCAGCCGTGCCGTTCCCGTCCACATCGACGCCGCCCAGGATATGCGCGGCCGCGCGGCCCTGCGGATAGACGCGCCGCTCCGCCTGCTGGAAGTAGAGTCCGGGGATGCCGAGCGAATTGACCGCCTGCTGTTCGCGCGGCGTCAGCGCGCGCGCGACATAGGCGAATTGCCGCTCTCCGGACAGGCGCGCGGTGACGCGCTCCACATCCAGCTGCGGCAGCACCTGCACCAGCCGACGCGCGGCTTCCGCTGGATTCTGGATCTCCTGCGGATTGGCATAGAGCGCCGTGACGGGCAGCGAGACCGCCAGGATCTCGCCGTTGCGGTCGGCGATGGTCCCGCGTCCGGGCAGATGTTCCTGCGGCGCGGTGTCGAACCGGGACATCGCCGCCAGGCGGCGCGGCTCCGCCGGGGAGATCAGCGTGGCATCGGCCAGGCGGAAGCCCACCACGGCGAAAAGCAGGCCGAAGCCGCTCGCGGCGACGACCAGCCGCCGACGGGACCGCTCCAGCACCGCGCGGCGGGCGAGCTCCGGCCGCGGCACGCGGACGAGGTCGGTGCGCGGTGGCGCATCGCGGCCGATGGTGCGGCCGATCGGCGCGGCATCCGGGGCGGGGGGGAGCGGGTTCATGCGCCGGTCAGCGCGGCTGCGGAGGCGCGAGGCCGCCGAGCGTGGCGGCGGAGGCCGAGCCGAAAGGCACGGGCGGGGCCAGTGCCGGGCGACCGAGGCTGGAGCCGCCGCCGAGCGCGGAGACGAAGGTCGGCGGCGCCGGCGCTGGCGCCGGCGCGGGCGGCGGTGCCGAACGCGCCACGCGCACAGGCTCGGCCTGCACCGGGGCAGGGGCAGCGGGTCGCGGCTGCGCGACCGGGGTGGCGACCGGCGCGGCGGTCGCCTGGCGGATCACGCCCGGCGTCAACTGCGCCAGGGTGGGTGAGGGTGCGCGCGGCGCCACGTCCCGCAGCGGTGCCGGGCGCGGCGGCGCGGGCGGCGGCACCGCCGTCTGCGTCGCGCGCTGGGCGGCGACCGTCGCGGCCAGCGCCTGCAGCGCCGGCGCTTCGGGTGCGCGCGGGTCGGCGGCCGGCGCGGGGCGGGACGGTGTCGGGGCAGGTGCCGCCGCCGGCTGCGGGCGCGCCGCCGGGGCGGCGGGCGGTGCCGGCGCCGGCACCTGCGCGGCGGCCACCATCACGTTGCCGGCCTGGCGCGGCGCTTCCGGCGGCGCGAAGAGGTTGGGCGGGCCGGCGAAGGCCACGGCCTGCGGCAGGCGGCGCTCCATCTCCGTCGCGCGCGCGAATTGCGTCGGCTGCATCGGCTCCAGCGGCAGATGCCGCGTGGCGACCTGCCGGAGCCGGTCGGGCTCGTTCAGCAGGGCCCATTCGGCGCGCAGGATGGAGATGCGGTCGCGCATCTGTTCGGTCTGCCGGCGCACGTCCCGCAATTCGCGGTCATAGGTCGCGACGTGATGCTTCACCTGGTACAGCCAGGCGCCGGCGCCCGCGAAGGCCACGAAGCAGACGATGGTGAAGGGCCGGATCATGACGGCAACCCCTGCGGCGTGACGCGGCGTTCGATGGCGCGCAGGCGCGCGGAACGCGCCCGGCTGTTGCTGGCAGTCTCTTCATCCCCGGGCCGCAGCGCGCGCTGCGTCAGCAGGGTGAAATCAGCTTCCCCGCGCGGCAGCAGGGAGGCAGGGTCATGGCGGGAGGCATGGCCCCCGCGCCCGGCGGCGGCGACCATGGCGCGCTTCACCAGCCGGTCTTCCAGCGAGTGGAAGGCGACGACGACCAGCCGGCCGCCCGGCGCCAGCAGGCGCATGGCCTGCTCCAGCCCGCGCTCGATCTCGCCCAACTCGTCATTCACCGCGATGCGCAGCGCCTGGAAGGACCGCGTCGCGCCATCGATGCCGGAGGGGTCGCGCGGCACCGAAGCGCGCACGATCTCCGCCAGCCGCGCCGTCGTCACGATGGGTTCCGCGGCGCGCTCCCGCACGATGGAGCGGGCAACGCGGCGCGCATGCCGCTCCTCCCCGAACTCGGCGATGATGGAAGACAGTTCGCGCTCCCCCAGCGTGTTCACCAGGTCGGCTGCCGAGGGGCCGCTGCGGTCCATCCGCATGTCGAGCGGACCATCCGCGCGGAAGGAGAAGCCGCGCTCCGCCTGGTCGATCTGGAAGGAGGAGACGCCGAGATCCATCACGACGCCATCGAGGGACTCGATGCCGCGTTCGGTGAGGGCATCAAGCATGTCGCCGAATCGCGCATGCACCAGATGCAACCGCGCAGGATACGACGCGGCCATCGCCGCGCCACGCGCAATCGCATCGGGGTCGCGGTCCAGCGCCCACAAGGTGCAGTCGGCAGCATCAAGAATCGCACGCGCATAGCCGCCGCCACCGAAGGTGGCGTCGAGGTACCGGGCACCGGCGCGGGGCTGCAGAGTCGCCAGCACTTCCTCCAGCATGACGGGAACGTGGCCCGTCATGGCACGCTCTTCGGATTCGTGTTGAGAGGCATCGCGGCAATCGTGAGCCGACGTTCGCGCACCAGCTTCTTCGCGGCGGCGACATGCGCCCGCGCCGCTTCGGCGTCCCAGATCTCGAAACGATCGCCCTTGCCGAGGAAGGCGATCTCGCCCTTCAGCCCGACCTCCTCCACCATCTCATCCGGCAGGACGAGGCGGCCTTCGCCATCGATGCGCAGCGCCATGCTGTCGGCGATGATGCCGGCTTCCAGCGCCTCCCGGTCCTCCGAGAAATGCTCAAGGCTCAGGATGCTGTCGAGCATGTGCTGGAACACGGTACGGCTGCGGGCCTCGATGCAGGGATGTTGATGGGAAACCCGGAAGACGAGCTGGTTCGTGGCGGCAGCTTCCAGTTCGGCGCGGAAGGGCGCGGGCACGGAAATGCGGCCCTTGGCGTCCCGCTTTCCGAAATGCGTGCCCACGAACTGGGTCATCGCGCTATGCTGCTGCCCCCATCGACAGCCCTTGGGCTATCGTCCCCCGCTCAGCGGCCGGTGAGGCCCCCCGACCTCACCGGCTCGCCCGACCATCCCCCTTGAGACCCAAAATGCCCCCCCGAGCCGGGTCCCTCACGGGATGGCTTGGGATAGCATGGGATTTGGCGGGACGACAAGGGGAAATACCGTTAGCGAACCCTAAACGAGGGAGCGAAAAGTAAGCATTTCCAGCACTCTATCCTCCAGTTCTAGGACATAGCGAGAGAAGAAAAATGCAATGCAGTATACATTGCATCTATTCCTTCTTTGTTCCTTCGCCGTTCATCCACAGCCTGTGCATAACGGGGAAGACGTGGTGCCGGGCGGCCTGTAAGCCGGGTTCTGTCCCCGCCCGAAAGCGATGGACGACCATTCCTCTGGAGCCTGTGTCGCCACAGGCTTCTCGCGGCCAACCCGGGCGGCGGGGCGGGAACGCCCCTGCATCCGCGCCACGGGGCGAACCCCGCGCCGCACTGCCGGCCACCCCTATTCGGCCTTGCTCCCGGTGGGGTTTACCATGCCACCCACGTTGCCGTGGATGCGGTGGGCTCTTACCCCACCCTTTCACCCTTGCCTCGGGGTGCTTCCACGCCGAGGCGGTTTGCTTTCTGTGGCACTGTCCCTGGGGTTTGACCCCCGCCGGTCGTTGACCGGCACCGTATTCCCGTGGAGCCCGGACTTTCCTCCAGCCTTGGATCACTCCAGGGCCAGCGGTCGCCCAGCCACCCGGCACCGCCCCCCACATCGCGCCCCTGCGCGCCGCGGTCAATCGTCTTTCAGCCCGACAATGCGCAAGGCCGCCCAGCGGATGCGCCATCCCTTCGCGCGGAGCCGGTCTCGCACCACGCCTGGCCGCGCCGCATGCGCCGGCCCGGGGCGGACCACCATCGCCATCAGGTCATCCAGCCCAAGTGGCGCCAGCACCTCCACGCGCCCGGCGACGAGGCGTGCCGCGACGGCCGTCGCCGTTTCCGGCCAATGCGCCAGCGCGTCGGCAACGTCGCGGTAGGCGCCATGGCCGTTCGCCGCCGCCATGCCGCGCTGATGGGTGACCGACCAGGGCAGGCCGGGCCGCGCCCCGCGCAGCGCGTCCTCGAACGCCGTGTCGCTCGACGAATCGTCCCAGTGCACGACGTCGATGTCGGCGAGTCCGGCGGTGGAGGTTGTGACGCCGCTCAGCGTGTCCCACACCGCGTTGCGCACGAAGCCTGCGCCGATCCAGGCATGGCGCGGTCCGGCCAGGGCCAGCGCCTGGAGGGCATCGCGATGCGTCCGGCTCGCCTCCAGGATCGCGGCGATGCGCGCCGCGCTCATGCCGCGGCGGCAGCCACCACGCGCAGGCGCTTCAGCGTGCCGGCATCGAGCAGCCCGTCCACCCGCGTCGGGCGCCAATGCCGCTGGAAGGCGCGCAGCAGGACGGGCAGCGGCAGGTCCGTCCGGTATCCGATCATGCTGAGCAGATCGAGCGCATCGCCGTTAACGTTCGGCGCGGCGTTCTTCGGCCAGAGCCCGACGCCATTCGCCGCCAGCCCTTCCCAGTCGAACAACTCGCCCGGATCCTCCTTCCGGTCAGGCGCGACGTCGGAATGCGCGACCACGTCGCGCGGCGCGATGGGATGACGGGAGAGGATGTCGAGGCAGAGATCGCAGACCGCCGCCATCTGAAGCGCGGGGAAGGGGCGGTAGCCGAATTCGTGGCCAGGATTGACGATCTCGATCCCGATGCTGCGGCCATTCAGCCCGCTGGCACCCCGCCAGTGGGAGATACCGGCATGCCAGGCGCGCCGCTCCTCCTCCACCAGCCGGAAGACGGTGCCGTCCTCCTCCACCACATAATGGGAGGAGACGGCGGCGAGGGGATCGCGCAGCCGGTCGATCGCCGCCTGGCCGCTCTGCATGCCGGTGTAGTGCAGAACCAGCATGTCGATCGCCTGGCTGGCCGGGCGGTCATCCTGGTTCGGGCTGGGCAGGTCGCGGATCCGCACGACTACAGCCCGCGCTGGCGCTTGATCTTGTCCCAGGCGGCGTTGATCTCCGCCACCTTGCGCGTGGCGCGATCGACGAATTCCGGCGGCACGCCGCGCGCCGCCAGGCCGTCCGGGTGGTTCTCCCGCATCAGCTTGCGCCAGGCTTGGCGCACCTCCTCATCCGTGGCGGCCGGTGTCAGGCCGAGCACGCCATAGGCGTCCTTGTCCTCCGTCGCGCGCTGCGCCGCCCCGCCCGGCGCGCCGCCCCCCTTGGCGCGGTCCCAGGCCCCATGGTCCAGCCCGAAGCGGAGGTGCACGCCCTGCAGCACCGGCAACTCGCCCTTCGTCAGGGGGCCGTCGGCGCGGGCGATGTAGAACAGGGCGGTCAGCACGTCCTCCAGCAGCGCGCGGTTGTCGGCGAAGGCCTCTCCCATCCGCTCGGCGAAGGGCTCCCAGCCCTCGGCATCCTTGCGCGCCTCGTCGAACATCTGCGCGACCTCCCGCAGGTTCTCGGGCGGGATGCGGAACATGGCCTTGAAGGCGTCGATCTCCTCCCGCTTCACCGGGCCATCGGCCTTGGCGAGCTTGGCCGAGAGCACGATGACGGAGATGGCGAAGAGCGTTTCCTTGTTGCCGAGGAACGCCGCGAGGTCCGCCGCCCCCGGCCCGATCTGCCGCCCCGGCATGACGCCATTGTCGGCCGCATGGCCCAGCGCCGCGCCGACCACGGCGCCGAGCGGCCCGCCGGTGACGAAGCCGGCCACGCCGCCGATGAGTTTGCCCCAGATGCTCAAGCCGGCCTCGATGATCGCTCCCGCGGTCCTAGCACGGTCGTCCGGCGCGCCACAGGGCCTGTCAGAGAGTTGCTGCCGCCCGGGCCGCCTGGTCGTAGTAGCCGGACAGCGCGCGCAGCAGTTGCGCGACGCTGGACAATTGCTCCTCCGACGGTCCGGAGGCCCGCAGCGGCTCCGCCAGCAGGCGCTCCCGCACCCCCGCATAGGCCGCGCAGAGCGCGGCGCCGGCTTCCGTCGCGCTCACCACCTTCTCCTTGCCCGCCCGGCCCGTCGTCACCAGCCCGGCTTCCTCCAGCTTGCGGATGGCATAGGTCGCGACATGCGTGTCCTCGATGTCCAGCACCAGCAGGATATCGGCCAGGCGCTTCGGCCGGTCGCGGTGGCGGACGGTGTGCAGGATGAGGATCTCGGTCGGCGACATCCCGGGCCGCCCGGCCGCCGCCATGCAGCGGACCATCCAGCGCGCGAAGCCATGGCCCGCCAGGATCAGGCCGAATTCCACTTCCGACAGGCCCGGCGAGGCACCCGCCGCGAGATGGGCGGAGGAGACCACCGGGGCTGCATCCCCGCGTCGCGACGGCGCCATGGAAGGGTCTCCCCGGTTGCGGAATAACGTTGACGATTTATCGACAAATTGTCAATGAAGCCGCGTATCGCCCCGCTGGCCTTGCGCGGCCGCTGCCGGGGTGTGATCAACGGCCAAAGGGGATGCGTGATGGGCGGCTGGCAGTTCTGGATCGATCGCGGCGGCACCTTCACGGACATCGTCGCGCGCGATCCGTCGGGGGCGCTGTCCACCCGCAAGCTGCTGTCGGAGAACCCCGGCCGCTACCGCGATGCCGCGGTCGCCGGCATCCGCGCCTGCCTCGGCCTGCCGGATGGCGCTGCCATCCCGCCGGGCGTCGTGGACGCCGTGAAGATGGGCACGACGGTTGCGACCAATGCCCTGCTGGAACGCAAGGGCGAACGGGTCCTGCTGCTGGTGAACCGCGGCTTCGCCGACATGGCCCGCATCGGCAACCAGGCCCGCCCGCGGCTCTTCGACCTCGAGGTGCGGCTGCCCGACCTGCTGCTTGAGCGTGTCGCCGAGATCGGCGGCCGCATGGCGGTGGATGGCACCGAGATCGAGAAGCTCGACGAGGCCGCCGCCCGCGCCGCGCTCTCCAGCGCCTTCGCCGATGGCATCCGCGCCGTCGCCATCGCCTTCATGCATGCCTGGGCGCATCCCGCGCATGAGAAGCGCGTCGGCGAGCTGGCGCGCGAGGCCGGCTTCACCCAGATCAGCCTTAGCCACGAGGCCTCCCCGCTGCCGCGCATCGTGCCGCGGGCGGATACGACGGTGGTGGATGCCTACCTCTCCCCCATCCTCCGCCGCTATGTGGAGCAGGTGGCGGGTGAGCTTCCGGGCGTGAAGCTCTACTTCATGCAATCCTCCGGCGGCCTGGCGGAGGCGCGGTCCTTCCAGGGCAAGGACGCGATCCTGTCCGGCCCGGCAGGCGGCATCGTCGGCGCCGCGCGCACCGCGGCGATGGCGGGGCTCGACCGCATCATCGGCTTCGACATGGGCGGCACCAGCACCGATGTCGCGCTCTATGCCGGGGAGTTCGAGCGCGCCTTCGAGACGCAGGTGGCCGGCGTGCGCATGCGCGCGCCGATGATGGCGATCAACACGGTGGCCGCCGGCGGCGGGTCGATCCTGAAGTTCGACGGTGCCCGCTTTCGCGTCGGGCCGGAGAGCGCCGGCGCCGTGCCCGGCCCCGCCTGCTATCGCCGCGGCGGTCCGCTGACCGTGACGGACGCCAACGTCATGGTCGGCAAGATCCAGCCCGCCCAGTTCCCCGCCATCTTCGGCCCCGATGGCAACCAGCCGCTGGACGCCGACATTGTCCGCGAGAAGTTCGCGGCCCTGGCGGCGGAGATCGAGGTGGCGACCGGCCAGCCCCAGGATCCGCACGCCGTCGCGGAAGGCTTCCTCCGTGTCGCCGTCGCCAACATGGCGAATGCCATCAAGCAGGTTTCCATCCAGAAGGGCCACGACGTCACCCGCTACGCGCTGCAATGCTTCGGCGGCGCCGGCGGCCAGCATGCCTGCCTGGTGGCGGACGAACTCGGCATGGAGACGGTGTTCATCCACCCCTTCGCCGGCGTGCTCTCCGCCTACGGCATGGGCCTCGCGGACCAGAGCGCGATCCGGGAAGCCGCGGTCGAAGCGCCGCTCGCCGCGGATGCCATGGCCGAGCTCGCCACGCGCCTCGATGGGCTGGAGGAAGCCGGCCGCACCGAGCTGGTGCGCCAGGGCGCGGCGGCCGGGGCCCTGCGGGCCGCGCGCCGGCTGCACCTGCGCTATGCCGGTACCGACAGCTTCCTGCCCGTGCCCTTCGGCGATCATGCGGCGGTGGTGGAGGCCTTCACGGAATCCCATCGCCGCCGCTTCGGCTTCGCCACGCCGGAACGCCAGATCGTCGTCGAGGCCTGCGTGGTCGAAGTGACCTCGCCCGGCGAGGCGGTGAACGAGGCCCCGCTGCCGCCGCGCGACGCCGGGCAGAACCTGCCCCGCCTCGCCACCACCAGCGTCTTCACCGGCGGCGCCCTGCGGGAGGCCCCGGTGCTGGACCGGGACGCGCTGCGCGCCGGCGACCGCATCGCCGGCCCCGCGCTGATCCGGGAGGCCATCGCCACCACCGTCGTCGAGCCCGGCTGGACCGCGGAAGTCACGCCAGCCAATCACCTGGTGCTCCGCCGGACGGAGCAGCGGCAGGCCGCGCGCATCGCCGATGCCACCCGCGTCGATCCCGTGATGCTGGAGCTGTTCAACAACCTCTTCATGTCGATCGCCGAGCAGACCGGCGCCGTCCTTCAGAACACCTCCCTCAGCGTCAACATCAAGGAACGACTCGACTTCTCCTGCGCCATCTTCGACGAGACGGGCCGCCTCGTGGCGAACGCGCCGCATGTGCCGGTCCATCTCGGCGCGATGGGGGAAAGCGTCAGGACCGTCATCCGCTCCCGCGGCGCCACGCTGCGGCCGGGCGACGTGGTCGCGCTCAACAACCCCTACAACGGCGGCACGCATCTGCCAGACGTGACGGTCATCACGCCGGTCTTCGACGAGGCTGGCACCACCATCCTGTTTTTCGTCGGCAGCCGCGGCCACCACGCGGATATCGGCGGCCTGACGCCCGGCTCCACGCCCCCGGGCTCCGCGACGCTGGAGGAGGAGGGCGTCGTCATCGACGACTTCCTGCTGGTGTCGCAGGGCCGCTTCCGGGAAGCGGAGTTCCGCGAACTCCTTGGCTCCGCCCGCTACCCCGCCCGCAGCCCCGACGTGAACGTCGCCGACATCACCGCGCAGGTCGCGGCGAATGAGAAGGGCGTGCAGGAACTGCAACGCGCCGTGCGCGATTTCGGTCTCGACACGGTGCGGGCCTATATGAAGCACGTCATGGACAATGCGGAGGCCGCCGTGCGCGGCGTGCTCGACCGCCTGCAGGATGGCGCCTTCGAGACGACGATCGACGATGGCACGCCGCTCAAGGTCGCGGTCCGCGTCGATCGCGCGAACCGCCGCGCCACCATCGACTTCACCGGCACCGGCCCGCAGCGCCCCGATAACTTCAACGCCCCCGCCGCGGTCTGCCGCGCCGTCGTCCTCTACTGCTTCCGCTGCCTGGTGGGGGAGGAGATCCCCCTCAATGATGGCTGCCTGGTGCCGCTCGACATCGTCGTGCCGGAGGGCACCTTCCTCTCGCCCCGCCCTGGGGCCGCGGTCGTCGCCGGCAATACGGAGGTCAGCCAGATGACCTGCAACGCGCTGCTCGCGGCGCTCGGCGCCTGTGCCTCCGCCCAGGCGACGATGAACAACCTGCTGTTCGGGGACGCGGTTTACCAATATTACGAAACGGTCTGCGGCGGCACCGGCGCCGGCCCCGGTTTCCCGGGCACGGCCGCGGTGCAGACGCACATGACCAACACGCGCATGACGGACCCCGAGGTGCTGGAACTCCGCTATCCCGTGCGGCTCGAGGAGTTTTCCATCCGCCGCGGCTCCGGCGGCGCCGGGCGCTTCGCGGGCGGCGATGGCTCGCGCCGGCGCATCCGCTTCCTGCGCCCGATGGAGGCGGTGATCGTCGCCTCCCGCCGCCGCGTCGCGCCGCATGGCCTGCAGGGCGGCGGGGCCGGCGCGCCCGGGCGGCAATGGGTCGAGCGCGTCGATGGCCGCATCGACCCGATGCAGGGCTGCGACCGCGCCGCGCTGCAACCCGGCGACGTGCTGGCGCTGGAAACGCCGGGCGGCGGCGGCTGGGGCAGCCCGTCCGCCGGATGAAGCGCCTTGCCGCCGCGCTGGTCTCCCTTCTGCTGCTGGCCGTGCTGGGGCTCTGGCTCGGCCCGCGCCTGGTGGATTGGGAGCCCTGGCGCGGCCGCCTGGCCGAACTGGCGAGCGACCGTCTGGGCCGGACCGTCACGCTGGACGGCCCGGTCGAGTTGCTGCTGCTGCCCCAGCCGATGGTCCGCGCCGGCGGCGTCGCCATCGGCGATCCGGGGGAGGAGTTCAGCGTCACGGCGCAGCTCCTGCGGGTGCGGCTCGACCTCGGCGCGCTGCTCGCCGGCCGGCTCGCGCCGCGTGAGATCGCGCTGGTCGGCGCGGAGCTGACGCTGCCCTGGCCGCCCGGTGCGCTGCTGACGCTGCGGCCCCCGGCCTGGATCACGGAGCTGGATGCGCGGGTCGAGAACAGCCGGGTTCGCATCGGCGACGCGGTGCTGGAAGGCGTCAATGCCCGCCTGACCTCGGCGGGGCTCGCGCAGGCCATCGAATCCTCGGGCAGCTTCACCTGGGCAGGGCGCGCCGCGCGCTTCTCCGGCACGCTGGGCCGGCCTGGCTGGGACGGCGTCGCGACCCTCGAATTGTCGCTCACGCTGCCGGAAGCCAGCGGGACGGCGCGCGGCGTGCTGGTGCCGGGTGCGGGCTTCGAGGGCAGCGTGGAGGCGCGTGGCCCGGACCTCGCCGCCCTGATGGCCGGCCCCGCGGTGCCCTTCCGGCTCGCGGGCCGCCTGAACGCCTCCGCCGAGCTGATCGCGGCGGATCAGCTGGTGATGGATGTCGGTGGCGTGCCGGCGCGGGGCTCCATCGCGCTCCGCCTGCTGCCGGCGCCGCGGCTCGATGTCGCGCTGGTCGCCAGCCGGCTTGACCTGGATGGCTGGGTCGCGGCGCTGCGGCAGGGTGCCGCGCGCCCCGTGCCGATGGCGCTCGACCTCTCGGCGGAGGCCGGCAGCTTCCAGGGCGTGGCGCTGCGGCGCATCCGCGGCGCCGCGACGCTGGAGGATGGGCGCCTGACGCTGACCGACGTCTCCCTGCTGCTGCCCGGGGAGGCGGAGATGGAGTTCGCGGGGGCGACCGCGGGGGGGCGGCTGGAGCTCCGCGCGCGCTTCGCGGGCCCCGACATGCGCGCCACCCTCGGCGCCGTGGGGCTTCCGGTGGAGGAGCTGGATCCGGGCCTGCTGCGGCGGGGGGAGGGGCGCTTCCGCCTGGTGCTGGAGGAGGCGCAGGCCGCCATCCCCGAACTGGCGGCCACCCTCGGCGATATCCGCCTCTCCGGCGCCGGCGTGCTGCGCCATGGCCCGCGACCGGCGCTCGGCATCGGCCTGACGATGGATCGCCTGGACCTCGCCCGTTGGCTGCCGCAGGGCCTCGATCCCGCGCAGGCCAGCCGCGCGCTGGGACCGGTGGACCTGAACCTGCGCCTGGCCGCGGATCGCGTGACGCTGGGGGAGGCGGTGATGGAACGCGCCTCGCTGGATGGCGCGCTGGAGAATGGCAGGCTGACGCTGCGCCGGCTGTCCGGCCGCCTGGCGGATACGGACGTCGCCGCCTCCGGCGTGTTGGCGCTCGGCCCGCAGCTCCGGCTGCAGGACCTGACCATCGAGGCCAGCGGTTCCTCGGGCCGCGGCGTCATGGGCCTGGTCCCCGGGGAGTGGCCGGACCGCACCGCGATCGCCGGCATGCCGCTGGCGCTCCGCCTGTCCGGCGGCGGCACGCTGGATGCCCTGGCGCTGCGCGGCGGGGCGGAGATCGGGGAGCTGCGGCTGGAGGCGACCGGCACGCTCGACCTGCCGCAGCGCAAGGGCTCGGCCAGCATCACGCTGCGCCATCCCGGCGCGCCGCGCCTGCTGGCGGAGGCCTTCCGCAGCGACGCCGGCAGCTGGCTGGGGGAGGGGTCCTTCTCCCTCATCGCCTCGCTCGCCGCCGGGCCGCAGGGCGTGTCGGCGGAAAGCTTCGAACTGGTCGCCGGCGCGATGCGGGCGCGGGGCGCCCTGGCGCTGGCGCTGGGTGGCCGCCCCCGGCTGACGGGACGGCTCTCCGCCGAAAGGCTGCCGCTGCCCTTCGTGGGATGGCGCAGCGGCGACCCGCTGGGGCTGGAGGCGCTGGCCGGGATCGACGGCGAGGTGGCGCTGGAGGCCGCGCGGCTCGAGATCGCGGGCATCGTGGCGGAGCAGGCGCAGGCGACGGTGAAGCTCGCCGAGGGGCGCATGGCGGTGGAGGCTGTACGCGCCAGGCTGGCCGGTGGAGAGTTGGAGGCGCAGGCAAGCCTGGCGATCGACGCGCGGTCGCCGCCGCGGCTGACCGCGGAGGGCCGGCTGGCCGGCGCCAGCATCGCGGGCCCGCTCTTCGGCGTGCCGGTGGACCTGACCGCGGGGCGCGGCGATACCAGCTTCGCGCTTTCTGCCACCGGCCATGCGCCGTCGGCGTTGCTGGGCACGCTGGAGGGGCAGATCGGCATCGCCATGCGGGACGGCGTGGTGGCGGGCTTCGACTTGGCGGCGGCCGCGCAGGCCACCACGCTGGCGGATCCCATCGCGGCCGAACGGGCGACGCGTCGCGCGCTGCTGGATGGCGCGACGGCCTTCGACCGGCTGGACGCCACGGGCCGGCTCACGGCCGGGCGCTTGCGGCTGGAGGATGCGCGGCTGGCGGCGGAAGGCGGCGCGACCGCGACCATCGGAGGCGAGATCGACCTCGCCCGCAGCGCGCTCGACCTGCACATCCTCTCTCGCCCCGCGGTGCCGGAAGCGCCCGACCTCGGGCTTCGCCTGACCGGGCCCGCCGATGGCCCGCGCGCCCTCCCGGAGACGGCCGCCTGGGCGCGGTGGCGCGCGGCGCAATAGCCCCGCTACGCCATCGCGATCAGGTCCTCGATCCGGCTGCGCGTGTCGGAGACGAGGGTGGAAATCTCCCCCGTCGCGGTCGCGGATCGCGCCGCCAGCGTCTTCACTTCCGCCGCCACCACCGCGAAGCCCTTGCCGGCTTCCCCGGCGCGGGCGGCCTCGATCGTGGCGTTGAGCGCGAGGAGGTTGGTCTGGGCGGAAAGGCCGCCGATCTCGGAGGCGACGCGGTTGATGCGGTCCAGCACCTCCGTCATCACGCGCTCCGTCTCCCGCACCGCCTTGCGCCGGGCCGAGACGTCGGCGGCGTAGAGCACGGTGCGCACCTGCCGTCCCTCCACATCCATCAGCGGCTGGGCCGTGGCGGAGAGATGGATGGGGGAGCCGTCGACATGGTGGAGCTCGACCGTCAGGGTGAGGGCGTCGCCTTTTGCCATGACCTCCGCCTGCGTGGCATCGAAGACCCGGTCATGCGCGAGCGTCGGTGATCGCAGCAGCGCATCCTCGGTCGCATGGCCGAGTGCCGTGACCGCGGCGTCGTTCGCACGGGCCAGGCGCCGCGCCGCATCCCATTCCATGACGATGTTGGCGCGGTCGATCGCGTCCAGCCGCGCGGCGGCGTCCAGCCCCGCCTGCTTCGTCGCGGTGATGTTGGCCTGGACGGCGACGAAGCGCTCCACCTGGCCATCCGCGCCGCGCACCGGGTTGATGGCGAGCGAGATCCAGTAGGGCTCCTTGGCCTTGCTGTAGTTTAGGATCTCCTCATTGACCGGGACACCTTCCCGCAGCCGGTCCCGGATGCGCGCCACCGTGGCCTTGTCCGTCTGCGGGCCCTGCAGGAAGTCGCCGGGCTTCCGGCCTAGCGATTCCTCCGCCGAATAGCCGGTCATGCGCGTGAAGCCGCGGTTCACGTATTCGATCCGGCCGGCGGCGTCGCAGATGATCACGCTGCTGTCGGTCTCGTCCGTCACCAGCGAAAGCAGCGCGAAGAGGCGCCGGCGCTGCATCTCCGCCGTGATGTCGGTGGCGAACTTCACCACCTTCAGCACGCGGCCGGCGGGGTCGAAGACGGGGTTGTAGGTGGCGTGCAGCCAGATCTCCCGCCCGCCCTTGCCCTGGCGCCGGAACTCGCCGGCACGGACCTCCCCCCGGCCGAGCGCCTGCCACAGCGCGCGATAGGCCTCGGTCGAGGCCTCGCCCGGGGGCATCAGCAGGCTGTGGTGCTGGCCGATCAGCTCCTCCGCCCCGTAGCCGGTGGCGGTGACGAAGTTCTCGTTCACGGTGAGGATGGTGCCGTCGAGCCCGAACTGGATCACGCCCTGGGCGCGGTTGATGGCGGCGATCTGCGCGGCGTCATCGGCTGCACGGCGCTTGGCGGCGGTGATGTCGGTGGCGAACTTGACGATGCGCACGGGGCGCCCGGCCGGGTCCAGCACGGGGTTGTAGCTTGCCTGGATCCAGACCTCTCGCCCGCCCTTGGCGATGCGCATGAATTCGCCGGCGCGGACCTCCCCCTGGCGCAGCGCGGTCCAGAAGGCGGCATAGTCCGGCGCCTGGTGGTCCCGATCCCGCATGAAGAGGCGGTGGTGGCGGCCCTGGATCTCCTCCAGCGCATAGCCCATGGCGGCGAGGAAATTGGCGTTGGCGTCGAGGATGGTGCCGTCCAGCGCGAATTCGATGACGCCCTGGACCCGGTCGATGGCGGCGATGCGGGCGGCGTCGCTGGCGGCGCGCTGCCTGGCCTCGGTGACGTCGCTGGCGAACTTCACCACGCGCGTCACCCGGCCACCGAGGCCCCGGATGGGCGTGTAGGTGGCCTGCAGCCAGACCTCCCGCCCGCCCTTGGCGATGCGTCGGAACTCGCCGGACTGATGGTCGCCGCGACGGAGCCTGTCCCAGAACGCGCGATAGGCGCTGCCGTCGCGTTCCTCGGCGGGCAGGAACATGGCGTGGTTCTGGCCGAGCACCTCCTGCGCCGCATAGCCCATGCTGTGCAGGAAACGGTCGTTGCCGCGGAGGATGCGGCCGGCGGGCGAGAATTCGACGACGGCCTGCGACCGTTCGATCGCCGCTACCAGCGCCGTGTCAGCGCCTCCGCCCAGGAATTTCATCAGCCGAGCCACTCATCCGTCGTCGCCAGGCCATTGTTCCACGCCCGCCGTTACCCGGACCTTAACCCGACGGTGTTGTGTCAAGCCGCCTTGTCAGTTCGCCGTCACGCGCCGCGTCCAGTGCCGCAACGCGCAAAGCGCTCGCCAGGGGGATGGTGATGTCGGTGCGGGCGGCATCCACCTCGGCCACCAGCGCCGCCAGGCTGCTGCCGCGCTGCGCGGAGATCGCTTCCAGCGCCGCCCAGAAGGCGGGTTCCAGCGCGACGGAGGTGCGGTGGCCCGCCAGCCGGAAGGATCGCTTGCGGAGGTGGCGGGCCGTGCCGCTCATCCGCCGCCATCCAGCGTGGTGCCGGGATGCACCATCTCCGCCGGCACCACCCAGCGGTCGAAATCGGCCTCGCTCACATGGCCGAGCCGCGCGGCGGCGGCCTTCAGCGTGATGTCCTCCGCCAGCGCGAGCTTGGCGATGGCGACGGCCTTGTCGTAGCCGATGCGCGGGTTGAGCGCGGTGACGAGCATCAGCGACTTCGCGAGGTTGTCGGCGATGCGGGCGTGGTTGGGCTCCAGCTTGTCCACCATGTTGGCGGCGAAGCTTTCCGCCGCATCCGCCAGCAGCCCCGCGGATTGCAGGACGTTGTGGATGATGACGGGCTTGAAGACGTTGAGCTCCAGGTGGCCCTGCGCCGCGCCGATGGTGACGGCGACATGGTTGCCCATGACCTGGGCGGCCACCATCGTCAGCGCCTCCGACTGCGTCGGATTCGTCTTGCCCGGCATGATGGAGGAGGAGAGTCCGTCGGCCGGGATCACCAGTTCCGAGAAGCCGGCGCGGGGTCCGCTGCCGAGCAGGCGGACGTCGTTGCCGATCTTGTTGAGCGAGACGGCGATAGTGTTCATCGCGCCCGACAGCTCGACCAGCGCGTCATGCGCCCCCATGCCCTCGAAGGTGTTGGGGTTGGGGCGGAAGGGCAGGCCGGTGCGGGCGGCGATGATCTCCGCGAAGACCTGCGGGAAATCCTTGTGGCGGTTGAGCCCGGTGCCGGCGGCGGTGCCGCCCTGCGCCAGTTCCAGCACCCGCGGCAGCGCGTCCTGCAGCCGCGCGATGCCGTGTTCCACCTGCCGCGCCCAGGCCGCCGCTTCCTGGCCGAGCGTGACGGGCACCGCATCCATCATGTGGGTGCGGCCGATCTTCACGATCGCCTCCCAGTCCCGCGCGCGGCGCGAGAGGCTCGCCAGCAGCACGCCGAGCGCCGGGATCAGCCGGCGGGAGACCGCCTCCGCCGCCGCCACATGCATGACCGTCGGGAAGCTGTCGTTGGAGGATTGGCCGCGGTTCACATGGTCATTCGGATGCACCGGCCTGCGGCTGCCGAGAGGCTGGCCGAGGGCGCGGTTGGCGAGGTTCGAGATGACCTCGTTGGCGTTCATGTTGGTCTGGGTGCCGGACCCCGTCTGCCAGACCGGGAGCGGGAACTCGGCATCGTGGCGGCCCTCCGCGACCTCTCCGGCTGCGGCGGCGATGGCAGCGGCGATGTCGGCGGGAAGTTCACCGAGGCGCGCATTGGCCTCCGCCGCCGCCTGCTTCTGCAGCCCCACGGCGCGGATCAGGCCGGGCGGGAAGCGTTCCGTCCCGATGCGGAAGAGGCGCCGCGCGCGTTCCGTCTGCGGGCCCCAGAGCCGGTCGGCCGGGATGTCGATGGTGCCGAGGCTGTCCGTCTCGGTGCGGGTGGCGTTCGTCATGATGGGGACCCTCCACCCCGCAAGATAGGCAGCCGCGACCGCGGCCGCCCATCACGCTTCCCCATGGACGCTATTCCGGGAAGCGGTCCCCGTAGGTCGCGATCTCGATCAGGTTGCCATCGGGGTCGCGGCAATAGACGGAGGTGATGGGGCCAAGCGCGCCCTGCTTCGGCACGGGGCCGAGTTCGACCTGCACGCCGCAGCCGCGGAGGTGGGACACCACGTCATCGGCGGAGACGGTGACGACGAAGCAGAGGTCCTGCGTGCCGGGTTCCGCCACGACGGAGGAGAACCAGGCCTGCTGCGTCGCCTCCTTCGGGCGGAGGTTCAGCTTCTGGCCGCCGAAGCGGAGCGCGGTGCGGCGCTGTTCGCCGAATTCCTCCCGCTCCATCCCCAGCACGCGCTGGTACCAGCCGGCGCTGGTCTCCACGTCCCGGCAGGTGATGACCAGGTGGTCCAGGCGGTCCACGGCGAAGCGCATGCTACTTGTCCCCTTCGCGGCGCCGCAGCCGGGCCGTCACTTCGATCTCGATCCGCATCTCCGGCGCCTGCAGGCCGGCGACGATCATGGTGGAGGCCGGGCGCACCCGGCCGAGCCACTTCTTCACCACCGGCCAGCAGGGCGGCCAATCCGCGCGGTCCTGGAGGATGAAGTTGGCGCGCACGATGTCGTCGATGCGGCCATTGGCCTGGCGCAGCGCGGCTTCGATGTTGCGGAAGGTCTGGTCGCATTGCTCGACCACGCCGGGCTCGATCGTCATGGTCGCGTAGTCGTAGCCGGTGGTGCCGGAGACGAAGATCCAGTCGCCGTCCACGACGGCGCGGGAATAGCCGATCTCTTCCTCGAATCGGCTCCCGGAGGAGAAACGGAGGCGGGCCATGCGGCGGGGGCTTCCAGGGGAGTGGCTTGCGGAGGCGAAGCCATATCCCAGCGGCAAGCCCGCAGGAAGGGCCATGCCGCGGCGCAGCGTGCCGCGAAACAACCGGCGATGGTGCTGGCCTGTTGCAGAACTGCCACTAAAACGGGTTAGGACTTTAAGCCGTTTATGCCACTTATGCACCTTTAGTCGCGATTTTCGCGGGGGCCGGAGCGCCGCGAGGCGGACATGGAGGGGCCGTGGCGACAGGAACATAGAGGCAACACGGTGCCTCGCGCTACTGAATTCGGCGCCGCCCACCCCTGGCCGAGCGCGCGGCGAGGGTGGCACTCTCGCGCCTTACGGGATGCCGGCGGGGCCGGCGCGGAAGGGGATCGGGCTGCATGGGCTTCGTGACAAGGCTGGCCTTCGGGCTTTCGATCGCGCTCGCCGCGCCGCTGGCGCCGCCGGCCGCGGCGCAGACGCTGCGCATCGGCATGCAGGCCCCGCCCAGCACGCTCGACCCGCATTGGCTGCTGAACCTGGCCAATACGGGGGCGCTGCGGAACATCTATGAGACGCTGGTCATGCGCGACGACCAGATGGCGCTGCGCCCGGGCCTGGCGGAGTCCTGGCGCGTCGTCGATGACACGACCTGGGAGTTCAAGCTGCGCGCCGGCGTGCGCTTCCATGACGGAAGCCCGCTGACCTCCGCCGACATCGCGGCCAGCTTCCAGCGGGTGCCGAACGTGCCGGGCAACCCCAACCCCTATTCCATCTACCTGTCGGGGGTGACGGGGGTGGAGGTGGTGGACGACCTCACCTTCCGCATCCGGACCTCCGGGCCGCTGCCGATCCTGCCCACCAATTTGACGCAGATCTTCATCGTGCCGCGCTCCGTGGCGGGGCTCGGCAATCCCGAGTTCAACAGCGGCCAGGCGGCGATCGGGACGGGGCCCTTCAAGCTCGGCTCCTGGTCCACCAACGCGCCGCTCGTGCTGCGGCGGAACGAGGAGTGGTGGGGCGGTCGCGTGCCCTGGGAACAGGCGGTGCTGACGCCGATCCCGAACGATCCGGCGCGCGTGGCAGCGCTGCTGGCCGGCGATGTGGACTTCATCAACAACGTGCCGCTGCAGGATGCGGCGCGCATCGCGGCCGACCGGCGCGTGGCGCTCTTCGCCGCACCCTCCATCTACGCGGTCAACATCTACCCGGATGTGGAGCGCGCCAGCCCGCCCGGCGTGGACGCGAACGGCCAGAACCCGATGCGGGACGTGCGCGTCCGCCGCGCCATGTCGCTGGCGCTGAACCGGGAGGGCATCGCGCGCCAGATCATGGAAGGCTATGCCGAGCCGACCGACCAGCCCGTGCCGCCCTTCGTCTTCGGCGCCATCCCGGACCGTGCCCTGCCGGCGGCCGACCTCAACGCGGCCCGCGCCCTGCTGGCGGAAGCGGGCTGGGGGCAGGGCTTCGGGCTGAACCTCTTCTGCTCTCCGGCGCGGGTGCCGCGCATCTGCCAGGCGATCGCGGCCGCCTGGACGCGGATCGGCATCCGCACGACGGTGGAGGTGGTGCCGCAGGCGACCTTCCTGACGCGGCGCAACCGGCGGGAATACGGGGTCTTCGTGACCGTCTTCGGGTCCCTGACCGGGGAGACGTCCTACCTGCTGAGCTCCCAGATCCACACCAACGGCACGGTGCCGGGCTTGGGCACGCTGAACTTCACGGGCTACGGCGTGCCGGCGGTGGATGCCGAGATCGCGCGGGCGCGCTCCACGCTGGACGATGCGGAGCGGAACCGGCTGCTGCGGGCGCTGGTGCAGCGGACGGTGGATGAGGCGCTGATCATCGGCGTCGGGCTGGTGCACTCCGCCCATGCGGGGAATGCGAACCTGGTGACGAAGGCGCGGGCGGATGAGGAGGTGCTGGCGGTGGAGATCAGGCCGCGCTGACGGGCGCGGCTGGGGGGGCAGCCCCCCCGCCGCAGCGTCAGGCGGTGACGAAGTCGGCCCGCCGATACCCCTGCATGTAGAGCAGCGCCAGCAGGTCCGTGTGGTCCACCCGCGCCCGGGCGGCGGCCGCGACGACCGGCTTGGCGCGGTAGGCGACGCCGAGCCCCGCAGCCTGGATCATGTCGAGGTCATTGGCGCCGTCGCCGACGGCGAGCGTCGCCGCCAGGGGCAGGCTGTTCTCGGTGGCCAGGCGCTTCAGCGTGGTGAGCTTGGCGTTGCGGTCGAAGACGGGCTCCGCGACCTTGCCGGTCAGCCTGCCATCCTCGATCAGCAGCACGTTGGAGACGTGGTGGTGGAAACCGAGCTTCTCCGCCACGCGGCCGGTGAAGAAGGTGAAGCCGCCGGAGGCCAGGCAGCAGGTGGCGCCGTTGGCGCGCATGGTGCCGACGAGTTCGGCCGCGCCGGGCATCATCGCAGTCTGCGCCCAGGTGGCCTCGAGCGCCGAGACATCGAGGCCCGCCAGCATGCCGACGCGCTCCACCAGCGCCTGGCGGAAATCGAGTTCGCCATTCATGGAGCGGCGGGTGATCTCCGCGATCCTCTCCTTGAGCCCGGCATAGGCGGCGATCTCGTCCAGCGTCTCGCTGGTGACGATGGTGCTGTCCATGTCGGCGACGAGAAGGCGCTTGCGTCGGCCCTCGGCGGGCATGGCGATGGCGTCCACGGGCGCATCGGCCAGGGCGGCGCGGGCCGCGGCGGCGGCCTGTTCGGCGGCGGCATCGGCGAAGGGGATGTCCACGGCCTCCCGCTCCGCCAGCCAGTCCGGCGTGCCGGGGGCGGCGCCGAGGGCTTCCAGCGCGCCGCGCACGCGGGAGACGAGGGCGGGGTCGAGCGCGCCGGGGGCGGCGACCAGGGTCAGGATATGGGGCATGCGGGGCGCCCCATGCCATTGGCGTCCGGGCTGTGCAACATCAGGCGCATGACAAGCCCAGACCTGCCCCCCGCGATCATCGTCGCCGGCCCGACCACCAGCGGGAAGAGCGCGCTGGCGCTGGCGCTGGCGCTCCGCGTCGGCGGCACCGTCATCAATGCCGATTCGATGCAGGTCTATCGGGAATTGCGGGTGATCACGGCGCGGCCGACGCCGGATGAGGAGGCGATGGTGCCGCATGCCCTCTATGGCGTGCGGCCGGCCGCGGAAGCCGGGACGGTGGCGTGGTGGCGGTGCGCGGCGCTTGCGGCGATGGAGGAAGCCCGCGCGGCGGGGCGGGTGCCGATCCTGTGTGGCGGAACGGGGCTCTATTTCCTGTCGCTGACGGAGGGGCTGGCCGAGGTGCCGCCGGTGCCGGAGGCGGCGCGGGCGGAGGCGCGGCGGCTGCTGGAGGCGGAGGGGCCGGCTTCGCTGCATGCCCGGCTGGCGGCGCTGGACCCGGAGACGGCGGCCTCGCTCCGGCCAACCGACAGCCAGCGCCTTGCCCGTGCCTATGAGGTGGTGACGGGAACGGGCAGGGGGCTGCGCGCCTGGCAGCGGGAGGGGGGCGCCGTGCCGGCGCCCTGGCGCTTCGCCGCCGTGGTGCTCGACCCGCCTCGCCCCGCGCTGCGATCGGCGATCGCGCGGCGGTGGAAGGCGATGCTGGAGGCCGGCGCGATGGAGGAAGTGGCGGCGCTGGGGGCGCAGGGGCTGGACCCCGCGCTGCCGGCGATGCGCGCGCATGGGGTGCCGGAACTGCTGGCCGTCCAGGCGGGGCGGATGACGCTGGAGGCGGCGTCCACGCGCGCCATCCTCAATACGGGGCAATACACCAAGCGCCAGGCGACCTGGTTCCGGCATCATGCGCTGGCGCCCCCTGCGCTCACGCATAGCATCCATGCGCGGTGCGAGGGTCTAGAGCAATTTTCGGAATGCGAACTGGCAAAAATTATCGCTTTTGTTGATCGTCGCGTTGACGGGGGGAGTCCGGGGGCGTAGATGACGGGGCGTTCGCGGTGCCTCGCGCCGCCACGCCAGCCACAGGAAAGCCGACCGACCCATGTCCGCCACCACCCAGCACGCCGACCAGACGCCCCTGACGATGTCGGGTGCGGAAGTCGTCCTCCGCGCGCTGAAGGACCAGGGCGTCGAGGTCATCTTCGGCTATCCCGGCGGCGCGGTATTGCCGATCTACGACGCGATCTTCCAGCAGAACGCCATCCGCCACATCCTGGTGCGGCATGAGCAGGCCGCGGTGCATGCGGCGGAGGGCTATGCGCGTTCCACCGGCAAGGTGGGCTGCGTGCTGGTGACCTCCGGCCCTGGTGCCACGAATGCCGTGACGGGCCTGCTGGATGCGCTGATGGACAGCGTGCCGCTGGTCTGCCTGACGGGCCAGGTGCCGACGCACCTGATCGGCAACGACGCCTTCCAGGAAGCCGACACCACCGGCATCACGCGCCCCGCCACCAAGCACAACTACCTGGTGAAGCGGTCCGACGACCTGGCGCGGGTGGTGCATGAGGCCTTCCACGTCGCCCGCAGCGGCCGCCCCGGCCCGGTGGTGATCGACCTGCCGAAGGACATCCTGATCAACAAGGCGCCTTATGCGGAAGCGCCGCCCGCCACCCAGCCGCACCGGTCCTACCGCCCGCAGGCGGAGCCCGACATGGGCCAGATCCGCAAGGCGGTGGCGCTGCTGAAGGCGTCGAAGAAGCCGGTGGTCTATGCCGGCGGCGGCGTCATCAATGCGGGGCCGGAGGCGTCGCGCCTGCTGACGGAATTCGTGCACCTGACGGGCTTCCCCTGCACGAACACGCTGATGGGCCTTGGCGCCTTCCCGTCCCAGGACAAGCAGTTCATCGGCATGCTGGGCATGCACGGGACCTACGAGGCGAACCTCGTGATGCATGGCTGCGACGTCATGCTGAACATGGGCGCGCGCTTCGATGACCGGGTGACGGGCAAGCTCAGCCATTTCTCGCCGGGCTCCAAGAAGATCCACGCCGACATCGACCCGTCCTCCATCAACAAGAACGTCAAGGTGGACGTGCCCATCGTCGGCGATGCCGGGCGCATCCTGGCGGCGATGATCCAGGCCTGGAAGGAAGACACCACCACGCAGGACCGGGAGGCGCTGGCCGCCTGGTGGAAGCAGATCGACGCCTGGCGCGCGAAGGACTGCCTGCGCTACGTGCAGCAGGGCAAGATCATCAAGCCGCAGCATGCGGTGAAGCGCCTGTACGAGATCACGCGGGAATCCGGCCGCGACACCTACATCACGACCGAGGTCGGCCAGCACCAGATGTGGGCCGCGCAGTATTTCGGCTTCGAGAAGCCGAACCGCTGGATGACCTCGGGCGGGCTCGGCACCATGGGCTACGGCCTGCCGGCGGCGATGGGCGTGCAGATCGCGCATCCCGATGCGCTGGTCATCGACATCGCCGGCGAGGCGTCGATCCTGATGAACATCCAGGAGATGGCGACGCTGGCGCAGTACCGCCTGCCGGTGAAGGTGTTCATCCTGAACAACGAATACATGGGCATGGTGCGGCAGTGGCAGGAACTGCTGCATGGCGGCCGGTATTCCGAGAGCTACTCCGCCGCGCTGCCGGACTTCGTCAAGCTGGCGGAGAGCTTCCACGGCGTGGGGCTGCGTGCGACCTCGGCCGATCAGCTTGACGACGTGATCCGGGAGATGCTGGCGACGGATCGTCCGGTCATCGCCGATATTGCCGTGGCCAAGGACGAGAACTGCTTCCCGATGATCCCCTCGGGCGCCGCGCATAACGAGATGATCCTCGGCCCGGGGCAGGAAGGCGGCGTCGCCGGCGTGACGGATGAGGGCAAGGTCCTCGTCTGACCACCACGCCGCGTGACCACCGCGGGGCGTTCGCGCGCCCCGCTTTCCCGACCTTCTGACCAAGATCGAATCCCATGTCCGACAAGACCGGAACTGCCATGCGCGCCGCAACCATTGCGGTGCTGGTTGAAAACGAGGCCGGCGTGCTCGCCCGCGTCATCGGCCTGTTTTCCGGCCGCGGCTACAACATCGACAGCCTGACGGTGGCCCCCGTCGATGCGGAGGGGCGGCTGTCCCGCATCACCGTCGTCACCTCCGGCACCGAGATGGTGATCGAGCAGATCAAGGCGCAGCTCGATCGCCTGGTGCCGGTGCACAAGGTGAGCGACCTGACGCTGGAGGGGCCGCACCTCGTCCGTGAACTCGCGCTGATCAAGGTGGTCGGCACCGGCGACCATCGGGTGGAGGCGCTGCGCCTGGCGGATGCCTTCCGCGCCCGGGTCGTGGACGCGACGACGGAAAGCTTCGTCTTCGAGATGACGGGGAATGCCGAGAAGATCGACGCCTTCTGCGCGCTGATGCGGCCGATCGGGCTGAAGGAAATCTCCCGCACCGGGGCCGTTGCGATTGCGCGCGGTACCCATGCGCTGATGGGCTGAAACCTTGTCGGGTCTCGCGCCGTTCGCACCGCGAACCGACCGTGGAGCCCGAGTCATGCGCCTTTTTGCCTGCCAGAAGTGCAGCAACCTGCTGCATTTCGAGAATACCTCCTGCGAGAAGTGCGGATCCGCGCTGGGGTTCCTGCCCCGGCACGGCCGCATCTCCGCCTTCGAGGCCGATGGCGTGACCGCCATGCTGGACCATCGTCCGTGGAAGCCCTGCGCCAACGCCGCGCAGGACGCCTGCAACTGGTTCCTGCCCGCGGATGACGAGGAGAGTTTCTGCCCGTCCTGCCGCCACAACGAGGTGGTGCCGGACCTGACGGTGGCGGAGAACCTGCCGCTGTGGCGCAAGCTGGAAGGGGCGAAGCGGCGGCTTCTCTACACGCTGCAGCGTCTCGGCCTGCCGCATGAGACGGCGGAGCTGCGCTTCAGCTTCCTGGCCGATGTGGACGGCCAGCCCGCCATGACCGGGCATGACGAGGGGCACATCACCATCGCGCTGCGCGAGGCGGATGACGCGGAGCGCGAGAAGCGCCGCGGGCTGATGAACGAGCCCTACCGCACCCTGCTCGGCCATATGCGGCATGAGGTGGGGCACTGGTACTTCATCGTGCTGGTGGAACGCGCCGGCCGAACGGCGGAATTCCGCGAGCTCTTCGGCGATGAGAGCGCGGATTACGCGGCCGCGCTGCAGGCGCATTACGCGCGGGGCGCGAATGACGACTGGCGGGGGGAGTTCATCTCCGCCTACGCGGCCGCGCATCCGCATGAGGATTGGGCGGAGTGCTTCGCCCATTACCTGCACATGGTCGATAGCCTGGAGACGGCGGGCAGCGTCGGCCTGCGCATCCGCCCGCGGCTGGACCGGGAGGGCGTGCTGGAGGCGGAGGTGGATTTCGACCCCTACCGCGCCGGCATGGACGACATCCTCGCGGCCTGGACGCCGCTGACGGTGGCGATGAACGAGATCAACCGCAGCATGGGGACACCGGACCTATACCCGTTTGTCCTGTCTGCCCCCGTGGCGCGGAAGCTTGGGTTCATCCATGAATTGGTGCATCACAGACCCGAGACCCGGGTTAGCTAGAAGGAAAGCCTGAGAATGCGCGTGTACTATGACCGCGATGCGGACGTGAACCTGATCAAGGCCAAGAAGGTCGCGGTCATCGGCTTCGGCAGCCAGGGCCATGCCCATGCCATGAACATGCGCGACAGCGGCGTGGCCGACGTCGTCATCGGGCTGCGGCCGGGCGGGTCCTGGAAGAAGGCGGAAGCCGCGGGCTTCAAGGTGATGTCCCCGGCCGATGCGGCGAAGTGGGCCGATGTCACGATGGTGCTGACGCCGGACGAACTGCAGGGCGACCTCTACCGCGACCACCTGCATGAGAACCTGAAGCCGGGCGCCGCCATTGCCTTCGCGCATGGCCTCAACGTGCATTTCAACCTGATCGAGCCGCGCGCCGACATCGACGTGTTCATGATCGCGCCGAAGGGCCCGGGCCACACGGTGCGCGGCGAATACCAGAAGGGTGGCGGCGTGCCCTGCCTGGTCGCGGTGCACCAGAACCCGTCCGGCAATGCGCTGGAGATCGCGCTCTCCTACGCCTCCGCCGTCGGTGGCGGGCGTTCGGGCATCATCGAGACGACCTTCAAGGAGGAATGCGAGACCGACCTGTTCGGCGAGCAGGTCGTGCTCTGCGGCGGCCTGGTCGAGCTGATCAAGGCGGGCTTCGAGACGCTGGTGGAAGCCGGCTACGCCCCCGAGATGGCCTATTTCGAGTGCCTGCACGAGGTGAAGCTGATCGTCGACCTCATCTATGAGGGCGGCATCGCCAACATGAACTACTCGATCAGCAACACCGCCGAATACGGCGAGTACGTGACCGGTCCGCGCATCATCACGGCGGAGACGAAGGCCGAGATGAAGCGGGTGCTGAATGACATCCAGTCGGGCAAGTTCGCCCGCGACTGGATGCTGGAGAACAAGGTGAACCAGGCCTCCTTCAAGGCGACGCGCCGCCGCCTGGCCGAGCACCCGATCGAGGAAGTGGGCGAGAAGCTCCGCGGCATGATGCCCTGGATCAAGAAGAACCAGCTGGTGGACAAGGCGCGGAACTGAGGCGGGCGGAGACGCCGTCTCGGGGGGCGGCGGGGCAACCCGCCGCCCTTCGTCGTTTCTGGGGGGAAGCACCATGAAGACCATCGCCTGCCTGCACACGGCCGGGAGCAATGTCGCGGTGTTCGACGCGGCCTGCCCGCCGGGCGTGGTGTTGCGACACACGGTCAATGAGACGCTGCTGAAGGACGCGGAAGCCGCGGGCGGGCTGACGGAGGCGATCGCCGCGCGGACGGCACGCGCGCTGGAGGCGCTGGCCGGGCCCGGCGTGGATGCGGTGCTGCTGACCTGCTCCACGGTCGGGCCGGGCGTCGCGCTGGCCCGCGCGCCCGTGCCGGTGCTGCGGGTGGATGCGGCGCTGGCGGAGGCCGCGACGAAGGGCGGCGGGCGCGTGGTGGTGCTCTGCGCCGTCGAGACGACGATGGAGCCGAGCCGCAGGGTGTTCGAGGAACCGGCCGCGCGGCATGGCGCGACGCTCGATGTGCGGCTGGTGCCGGGCGCCTGGGCGGCGTTCCGGGGCGGCGATGTCGCGGGCTATCACCGGCTTGTCGCGGAAGCCGCCGAAGCCGCCTTCGCGGAAGGGGCGGCGGAGGTCGCGCTGGCTCAGGCCAGCATGGCCGGTGCGGTGGCGATGGCGCGGGGCCGCAAGCCGCTGGCGAGCCCGCCCGTCGGACTCGCCGCGGCCGTCGCAAGCGCGTGACGGCGGCCGGAATGGCTCGCGATGGCAGGCGCGGGGTGGTAGCGGTGCCGCCATGCTCAAGCGCCTTGCGACCCTCGCCTCCACCGTCCTCCTCTCCGCCTGCTCGGTTGTCGGCGTGAGGTCGGGGACGGAGGAGCCGCGCTACGAGGCGCTGGGCACGGAATCCGGGATCGAATTCCGCCGCTACGCGCCGCGCCTGGCCGCCGAGACGGTGGTGGAGGGAGCCGAGGAGGCGGCGCGGAGCGAGGGGTTCTCCCGCCTGGCGCGCTACATCTTCGGGGGCAACCAGGGATCGGCGCGGATCGCGATGACGGCGCCGGTCGCGCAGGATCGGATGCGCATCGCCATGACTGCGCCGGTGGCGCAGGCGGCGACGCCGGGCGGCTACCGCATCCGCTTCTTCCTGCCCGCCGCGCTGCGCGATCCGCCGGCGCCGAACGACCCGCGCGTCTCGATCACGGAGGTGCCGGGGGAGACGGTGGCGGTGCTGCGCTTCACGGGCGTGCCGAGCCCGGCGGCGGTGGCGGCGGCGCGGGCACGTCTGGAAGCGGCGCTGCCCGCCACGCGCTGGGTTGCGGCGGGCGAGGTGGTGGGCTGGTTCTACGATCCGCCCTGGACCATCCCCGCGCTGCGGCGGAACGAGGTGGCGGTGCCGGTGGTGCCACGATGATCCGGCTGGCGATCCTGCTGGTACTGCTGGCCTCGCCAGCGGCCGCGCAGTCCCGCGACTGGACCGCGGAGAAATGCAGCCGCTACGGCGAGATGTGGCCGCAGGCGCTGGCGCGGTTCGGGCGCGTCGGGCTGTCGGAGGAGTTCCTCGCTCGGCACGAGGCCTTCATCGCCTCCGGCTGCCGCACGCGGGATGTCTGTCCGCGGTCGCCGCAGGAGATCGCCATGGCCGATGTCATGACCATCGCGGCGATGAATGCGGGGACGGCGAGCAGCTTCGTGCCGTTCATCTGCCGCGATTGACCGGGAGGGGCGGCGCTTGCCACTGTTCCGGGCATGACAGACGCCCGCTTCCCCGATGACGGCTCCGGCTATCCCCGCGACCTCCGCGGCTACGGCGCCAACCCGCCCGACCCGAAATGGCCGGGCGGCGCGAAGCTCGCACTCTCCTTCGTGCTCAACTACGAGGAGGGCGGCGAGAACACCGTCCTGAACGGCGACCGGGGCAGCGAGCTCTACCTCCATGAGGTGCCGGGCGGGTCGCCCACGGTCGGCGAGCGCAACCGCAGCACGGAGACGCAGTTCGACTACGGCGCGCGGGCCGGCGTGTGGCGCGTCATGCGGCTCTTCGCGCAGCAGGGGCTGAACTTCACCGTCTATGGCGTGGGCCGCGCGCTGGAACTGAACCCGGATGTCGCCCGCGCCTTCGCGGAAGCGGGGCATGAGGTGGCGTCCCACGCCTGGCGCTGGTTCGACTACCACTCGATGAGCGAGGCCGAGGAGGTCGAGCATATCAACCGCTGCGTGGAGACCATCGCGCGGCTGACGGGCACGCCGCCGGTCGGCTGGTACACGGGGCGGTTCAGCCCGATGACGCGCCGCCTGGTCGCGCGGCATGGCGGGTTCCTGTATGACAGCGACAGCTATGATGACGACCTGCCGCATTACGTGAAGGTCGAGGGGAAGGACGTGCTGGTCATCCCCTACACGCTCGACAACAACGACATGAAGTTCGCCGTGCCGCCGGGCTTCGGCGATCCCGATGGGTTCGAGCGGCATCTCCGCGACGCCTTCGACCTGCTGCTGGAGGAAGGGCGCGCGGGCAGCCCGAAAATGATGTCGGTGGGACTGCATTGCCGGCTGGTCGGGCGGCCCGGGCGCGCGCGGGCCTTGCAGCGCTTCCTCGCGCATGTGGCGAAGCACCGGGACGAGGTCTGGGTGGCGCGGCGGGCGGATATCGCGCGGCATTGGTGGGCGGTGCATCCGCCCGGCACCACCCCGTGACACGGGGGGTGATCGCGACCCGGGTCTATGAGGTGGATGGCCGGCCCGAACTCCGCGTGGCGATCGAACAGCCCATCATGGAGGAGAACGGAAACTGGTTCTGCGGCTATGAGATCCAGGGGCCGAAGACCAGCATCAAGGGGTCGTTCGGCGGCGCTGACGCATTGCAGGCCTTGATCCTCGCCATTTATGCAATCCGGCTGAAGCTGGAGCTTTCCGACGAATATCTGGAAGGGCGCCTGAGTTTGGACGGTGCAAAAGATCACCTCGACCTTCCTGACCCGGCGCTTCACCCCCACCACCCCGCCAATGTCGAACATTTTCGCCGGCATGCGCCGGAGGCGTGAAGGGGTGCGATGGAGGTGATTGCCGAGCGGCGATACCAGGTGCGCGGCATGGCTGACCTGGTGCTTCGCATCGGCAAGCCGGAGCCCTTCCCGGACGGCCGGAATTTCCTTTGTCCCTACGAGATCGACGGCCCGCTGACGCAGCGGCGCTCCCACTTCGGCGGCGTCGACGCGGTGCAGGCGTTGCTGAATGCAGTTGGGGCGGCGACGATCGACCTGGAACTCTGCGAGGAGGTCGTGCAGGGATTGCTGTCCCTGCATGGTCAAAGCGGCGAACTGGGGCTCCCCGATCCGCTGGCGCTGACCCGCCTGCGGTCAGCGGGAACCATCGGCTGACAGGGGTCTGTCGGGGCCTGGAGCCTGGCTTCAGCGCCCCTGCAATATCCAGGGGTTCACCATCATCGCCGGGTCCGGCTTGCCATCCAGCGCGTCCAGCATGTTCTGCGCGGCGAAGGCGGCCATGCGGTCCAGGCCCTCCTTCGTGCTGGCGGCGGAATGCGGGCTGATGACGACGTTGGGCAGGGTGAGGAGGGGGTTGCCGGGCAGGGCGGGCTCCACCTCCAGCACGTCGAGGCCGGCGCCCATCAGGTGGCCGGATCGTAGCGCCGCCACCAGCGCATCCTGCTTCACCACGGGGCCGCGGGCGGTGTTCACCAGGATGGCGCCGGGCTTCATGGCGGCGAAGGCGGCTTCGTTCATCAGGTGGTAGGTGGCCGGCATCAAGGGGCAGTGGAGCGTCACGACATCGGCCTCGGCCAGGCCGGCATGCAGGTCACGGACGCAGCGGAAGCCGTCGGCGGCGATGCGGTGGGGGGCGAAGTTCGGGTCGAGCACGGCGACGTCCAGCCTGAACGCCTTGAGGTACTGCGCGACGCGGGTGCCGATCCGGCCATAGCCCACGACCAGCGCCTTGCGGTCCGCCAGATCCACCATCCGCAGGCCGTCCTGCGGCCACCAGCCGCCATCTCGCGCGACGTGGTTGTGGATGTCGACGGCCCGGCGCGCCACCGTCAGCAGCAGCATCATGGCGTGTTCGGCGACGGACAGGTCGTTGGAGCCGTTGGCGACCATCACCGCGACGCCCCGCTCCGAACAGGCGGGGATGTCCACCGTGTCGTAGCCGACGCCGATGCGGGAGACGGCGCGGAGCCTCGGCGCGATGGCCAGCGCGGCGCGGTCCACGCGGTTGGTCCAGGCGATGCAGGCCTCGGCATCGGCCAGGGCGGCGTGCCATTCGGCCTCGGTCGGGTCGTGCAGGATCGTCATGTCGAGGTCGCGCCGCGCCTCCAGCACCGCCATCCCTGCCGCCGCCAGCCTGCGGCCGACCACCACCTTGAACGCCATCGGCTTCGTTTCCCCACCCTTAACGGCGGTATCGTGACCCCGCCGCGGCTTGCGCGCCAGTGCTTGCAGGGCCGCGCGGTCGCGGTTAGGGTGCGGGCAGCCATGACGCTCCGCGCGCGCCTTTTCGAGCCGACCAACGCCCCCCGGGCGGGTCTGTGCCTGCGCGCGCTTCTTCTTCTTCGACTTAGCCACCCCTGGGCGTAACGCCCGGCCGATCCAGGCCGGCATCGCTCAGGGGACCCTGAGGGCAGTTGCGCCCTCGCGCATGGCTCAACGACGAATTGAAGGAACGCCTCCCATGGCCATCAATCATCCGTCCTTCGGGGCGATGGACCCCGACCGCATCATCGTGTTCGACACCACGCTGCGCGATGGTGAGCAATCCCCCGGCTTCTCCATGAACCTGGAGGAGAAGATCCGCATGGCGGAGGCACTGCACGAACTTGGCGCCGATGTGCTGGAAGCGGGCTTCCCCATCGCCAGCATCGGCGACTTCGAAAGCGTTCACGCCATCGCCCAGAAGTTCAGCAAGGACGGGCCGGTGGTCTGCGGCCTGGCGCGCACGGCGCCGGGTGACATCGCGCGGGCGGCCGAAGCCATCAAGCCCGCGGCGCGCAGCCGCATCCACACCTTCGTCTCCACCAGCCCGCTGCATATGCGCGTGAAGCTGCGGATGGAGCCGGAGGATGTGCTGGCGCTGGTCACCTCCTCCGTCACCGCCGCGCGCAACGCGACGGCGGATGTGGAATGGAGCGCGGAGGACGGCACGCGCACCGAGATCGACTTCCTCTGCCGCTGCGTGGAGGCCGCGATCAAGGCGGGTGCCACCACCATCAACATTCCCGACACCGTCGGCTATGCGGTGCCGGAGGACATGCACAACATCTTCGCCACCGTCCGCAACCGCGTGCCGGGGGCGGAGCGCGTCATCTTCTCCACCCACAACCACAACGACCTCGGCCTGGCGGTGGCGAATACCATCGCGGCGATCCGCGCCGGCGCGCGGCAGGTGGAATGCACCATCAACGGGATCGGGGAGCGCGCGGGCAATGCGTCGCTCGAGGAGATCGCGATGGTGCTGCGCACGCGGCATGATGCGCTGCCCTTCGCGAACGGCGTCGCCACGCCGAACATCCTGCGCACCTCGCGCCTGCTGGCGACCATCACGGGCTTCGACGTGCAGCCGAACAAGGCGATCGTCGGCCGCAACGCCTTCGCGCATGAGAGCGGCATCCACCAGGACGGCATGCTGAAGGACAGCTCCACCTACGAGATCATGACGCCGGAAAGCGTGGGCTGGACGAAGTCGTCGCTGGTCCTGGGCAAGCATTCGGGCCGCGCCGCCTTCAAGGACAAGCTGAAGGCGCTGGGCTACGATGTCGGCGACAACGCCATGAACGACGCCTTCAAGCGGTTCAAGGACCTCGCCGACCGCAAGAAGGTCGTCTATGACGAGGACATCGTGGCGCTGGTGGATGACGAGGTCGTCCGCGCCAATGACCGCATCAAGCTGGTCGGGCTCAGCGTCTCCACCGGCATGCACACGCGGCCCATCGCCTCCATCGCGCTGGAAGTGGATGGGGAGGCGCGCGAGGGCGTGGCCGGCGGCGATGGCGGCGTGGATGCCACCTTCGCGGCGCTGCGCCAGGCCTTCCCGCATGAGGTGAACCTGAAGCTCTACGCCGTACAGTCCGTCACCGGTGGCACCGACGCGCAGGCGCGCGTGACGGTGCGGCTGGAGGAAGGCGGCAAGCATGTGGACGGGCAGGGGGCGGATACGGATACGATTGTCGCTTCCGCCCGCGCCTATGTGCACGCGCTGAACAAGCTGCTGGTGAAGCGCCAGCGCACCGCGCCGGCGGAGATCAACGCGGGGAGCCCCGCTCCGGTGCAGGGGGCGGCCTGACGGAAGGCGGCGGGCGGGGCAGGGGCGAGCGCAGGGGGAAATCCAGCGTCAGCCCCGCCTCCTGCCGCTTCAACTCGCCGCCCAGTTGGCGCGCCAGGCCGCGCAGCAGCATGGCGCGCAGCTGGTCGTCGCTGCGCGGCGTCACGCCATCATCGCTGATGGCGAGGTTGGCGCGGCGGTCGTCGGCCTCCACGCGGATGGTGATGCGGCCGCCGCGGCTGGGCGGAAAGCCCTGCTTCAGCGCGGCCGAGACGGCTTCCGTGATGATGAGCGCCAGCGGCACCGCCTGGTCGGAGGAGATCCGCAGCGCGGGCGCCGAGACGTCGAGCTGGATGCGGCGGCCGGGGCGGTCCCCGACCGCGGCGAAAAGCTGCACGCCCAGTTCCTCGATGAAGGCGCCGAGGTCGATCGCCTCCGGATCGTGATGGGTGTACATGTGGCGATGGAGCGTGGCGATCGCGCCGATCCGGTCGCGCGCGGCCTCGAACTCCGTCCTGGCGGCAGGGTCCGTCACGCGCTGCGCCTGCAAGGCCAGCAGGCTGCTCACGATCTGGAGGTTGTTCTTGACGCGGTGATGGACCTCGGAGGCCAGGATCTCCGCCCTTTCGCGCGCCGCCTTCAGGTCCGTCTCCCGCGCCGCCAGCGCTTCCGCGCCGGCCACGAAGCTCTCCGCCAGGTCGCGAATCTCGTCCGGCATGCCGCGGCGGTCCGGGGCTTCAAGCGTCCCGCCGCGCTGGCGCCACTGGGTGACGATGCGTCGAAGCTGGACCAGCGGGCGGGTCACCGCATAGCCGGACCCCAGCATGACGGCGCCGATGCTCAAGGCGAGCAGCGCGAGGATTTCGCCGAGCCGCTGCAGCGCGGACAGCAGCGCGGCATCCTGCGCCTCGGCCGCGGGTTGCGCCACGAGCAGCGATACCGTGTCCGTGATCGGCGCCTCCGCGAGCAGCAGTGCACCGCCCTCATCATCGGTCGCGGTGCCGGTTTCGGGGCGCCAGGCCTGGGGGGCTGCGGGACCATCCGGCGCAACAGCCCAGGCCCTGCCATCCTCATCCACGATCCAGGCGGACAGGCCGGGCGGCGGCATCGGCAGGGTGACATCGGCGGAGAGGCGACGTCCTTCCACGACGCGGGTGAGTGTGGCCACGCCGCGGTCGATGACGAGGTCGCGCAGCACGGTGGCGGCGGGGACACGGTCAAGCACCTCGCCGGCCGAACAGGCGAAGCCATCCCCCTGCGCCAGCCTGAGGGTCAGGCCTGGCGGGAGGGTGGTGGCGGCGAGGGTGCGGCAGGCCGCGTCGACGGACGGGATGGCACCAAGCAGGTTCAGGGCCGTGTCGGCCAGGTCCAGGCGCGCCGCGACACGGCGGTTCAGCAGATCGCGCTGCACCGTCAGGGCGTCACGCGCCTGATGGACGGAGGCGTTGTAGTCGCTGAAGGTGCCCGCCAGGGCAATGACGACAACCGGCGTGGCGGCCAGCAGCAGCAGGCCGATCAGGCGCCCGCGGATGGTGGCCTGCGGCCGCGGCAGGGACCAGCCATGGGAGGCGCGCCCGGCGGGTTCCGCGGGCAGGTGGTCGGGCTCGGGCTGCTTCATGGCGGGCCCCGCCAGCTCAGGCGCCGCCCTTCCGGTCCTTGTCCGCCTCGATCAGGCGCAGCAACTCGTCCGGGATCGGCTCGTTCGCCACGCTGTCGTAGAGCTGGTGAAGGCCGCGCTGCAGCCAGAGGCCGAACGCATCTTCCGATGCGCGGCCCCCGCCCTCGGCCTGCGTGGCCGGGGCGGGTCTTGGCTTGGAGGAGGCCTTCCTGCTGTCGCTGCTGTCCATGTCCATCGCCGCCATCGGCGCCGCACCAGAGAAGAAGCCGTTGCGGCGCCGTGCCAGCTGGACTTAGGCGAACAGGTGCCGATCGCCAACCCCCGCGCGAGAACCCTTCGTGCCGCGCGCGTCCTGCGACCGGCTGCCGCGGGTGTCCTCGATGCGGTCCTCCGCCTGCGTGGCCTCGTTCCGGGCGCCGTTCTCCTCGCCCATCAGCCAGGTCTGCAACTGGCGGCGGGCCCGGAAGACGCGGGACTTCGCCGTGCCGACGGCGCAGCCCGTGGCTTCTGCCACATCCTCGTAGGACATGCCCTGGAGCACCACCATGAACAGGGCCTCGCGCTGGTCGGCGGGCAGGCGGTTCACGGCGTGGCCGAGTTCCTTCAGCACCAGCCGATCCTCGTGCGTCGCGCTGACCGCGAAGGCGCCGGCGGGCAAATCCTCGATATCCGTCGTCTCGCGCTGCTTGCGCAGCGTGCTGATGAAGCGGTTGCGCAGGATGCGGTGCATCCAGGCGGCGAAGTTCGTGCCCGGCGTGAAGCTGTTCTGCGCCGCGAGGGCATTCGCGACGGCATCCTGCACCAGGTCTTCCGCGGCAGCCCGGTTGCGCGTGAGGGCCAGCGCCTGGACGCGCAGGCGGGGCAGCAGCGCGATCAACTGACCGTGGAATTCGTTCGGCATCGTCCACTCCATCCTTGATGCAGGGTGAATGACGAGGTCGATCCTTCGGTTGCATCGCGGATCCGTTATCCCATCACGGGAGCGAGATCATCGGCGAGCGCCTTCCGTGCGCGGGACACGCGCGCCTTCATCGTGCCGACGGGGACGTTGCAGATGGCGGCCGCTTCTTCGTGGCTGAGGCCGCGGGCGGCGACGAGCACCAGCGCTTCCCTCAGCGTGGGAGAGAGGCGGGAGAGGGAACGGGCGAGGTCGCGGAGCTGATGCGCCGTCTCCTGTTCGGCCGGCGGGGGCGGGATGTCGGGCGCCGGGGCCTCGCGATGCATCTGCTCGCGCTTCGCGCGGCGCCAGCCTTCGCGGAAGGCGTTGCGCAGCACCGTCAGTGCCCAGGGGCGAACCGCTTCGCGCATGTCATGCGCAAGCTCCTCCTGGGGTTCGAAGCTGTCGAGGTTGCGCAGCATGCGCAGCACGGCTTCCTGGACCAGGTCGTCGGCTTCCACTCGCGAACGCGTGAGCATGCGGGCGGCGGCGCGGAGTTCCGGCAACAACTGCGCGATTGCGCCGCGCATCGCCGTGTCTTTGGCTTGTTCAATCACGGCGCGATGCATATCAACGACCGGGCGGGCGCGGCACCGCACTCTGCCGCATCGGAGATGACAAGGTGATGAGCGAGATCGGTCGGACTGCCTTGATCGGCGCCCTTCCCTACGCCCGGCGCTACGCGCGTGCGTTGACGGGCTCCCAGGCCCGGGGCGACGCGATGGTGGCCGATGCGCTCCGCGCCGGCCTGGTCGCGCCGGAACGGGTGCAGGAGCCGGTGCTGGCGGCCCGCGTCGCCTTCTACACGGTGATCGGCCGGCGCGCCGCGGATGTGACGCCCGCGGAAGGGCATGGCGAGCAGGATGCGCTGACGCCGACGCAGCGGATGCTGCTGCTTCTCACCTCGCTCGAGGAGCTGGACGTCCCGCATGCCGCGATCGCCGTCGGGCTGCCGGCTTCCGATGCGGCGACGGAGGTGGAGGCCGCGCGTGCCCATCTCCGCGCCGGCGCCGTGGCGCGCGTCCTGATCATCGAGGACGAGCCGATCATCGCGATGGATCTGCAGCAGCTGGTCGAGAATGCGGGCCATGAGGTGGTCGGCATCGCGTCCAGCGAGGACGAGGCCGTGGCGATCGCGGAGGCGGAACTGCCGACGCTGGTGCTGGCGGATGTGAACCTCGGTGCCGGGGGTGATGGCGCGACGGCCGTGGCACGCATCATGACACGCCACCGCGCGCCGGTCATCTTCGTCACCGCCTATCCGGAACGGCTGCTGACGGGCCAGGACCTTGAGCCGGCCTTCATCATCACCAAGCCCTTCGAGCCCACGACCCTGGCCGTCGCCACCTACCAGGCCGTGACTCGCGGCGTGCATCTGGACCCCGTCTGAGCCGCCCTATTCCCGTTCCGGTGGGGAAACCGCCTCCGGCTTCTCGCGTTCGTGGGGCGGTTCCCACAAGCGGGAGGCGATCATGCTCTACTGGACCCTCATCTTCCTTGTCGTCGCGCTGATCGCGGGGCTTTTCGGCTTCGGCGGCATTGCCTCGGCGTCAGCCGGCATCGCGAAGATCCTGTTCGGCATCTTCATCGTGCTGTTCCTCGTCAGCCTCGTCTTCGGCGCCATCCGCGGCGTCTGACGGGGATGGATCCGCAGGGGAAGGGCGCGACGCGCCGAATCATGCTGGGCCTGGCCGCGTGCCTTCCCCTTGCAGCGCCCGCCATGGCGCAGGACCGGCCGCCGCCGCGGCCACAATCGGATCTGTGGTTCGATCCGACGCAACTGCCGAGCTTCACCGGCACGGTGGAGCGCTACCTCATCAATCCGCGTGGCGAGACGGATGCCCTGCTGTTCCGGGAGGGGCCGCAGATCGTCTTTCCGCCCGATGTCGCACAGGCCGTGCGCGATGCGGCGCCGGCTGGGCGGCCCATCATCGTGTGGGGCATCCGTGCGCGGCACGCGCCCGTCATCACCATGCTGGCCTTCGCGCCGAATGGCGACAGCGTGCCGGGCGTCGTGGACCGCTTCTACTGGCGGCTCGGCGGTCGCAGCGCGGCGGAGCGGGCGGAGCGCATCAGCGTCGCCGGCACGGTGAAGGTGCCCTATTTCGCGCCGCAGGGTGAGATCGCCGGTGCGATCCTGGATGACGGGACCGTCGTCACGGTGCCGCCCGGTGCCTCCGAAGGGTTGCGCGACCTGCTGCGGCCCGGTGCCCGGCTGGCGGCGGAAGGGCCCGGCGTAGCCGGAGAGCATGGCCGCGCCCTGGCCGCCGACCGCATCGGCGACACGGCCGAAAACCTGAAGCCCGTCACGGTTCCCGAACCCCAACGCAGGCGCTGATACCCATGCCGGATACGACCGAGGCGCAACCCGAGTCCGCGCCGCGGCAGGGTTTTCTCAGGCGCTTCTGGCGCCTGGCGCGCGGCTACTATGCCTCGCCGCAGGACCGCAAGCGGGCCTGGCTGCTGACCATCGCGGTGGTCGTGCTGACGCTGGCGCAGATCCTGGTGCAGCTGCGCTTCAACCTCTGGAATCGTGACTTCTTCAACGCGCTGGAGAATCGCGACCGCGCCGCCTTCTTCGGCGAGATGTGGATGTTCGGCGCGCTGATCCTGGCCGCGATGGTCACGGCGGTCGCGCAGCTCTGGGCGCGGCAGGCGCTGATGCTGGATTGGCGGCGATGGCTGGTGCACCGGCTGCAGCAGCGCTGGCTGGAAAGCGGGCGGCACTACCAGCTGAACTTCATGCCCGATGCCGCCGACAATCCCGACCAGCGCATCAGCGAGAACACCCGCTGGGCGACGGCGATGGCGGTGGACCTGCTGGTCGGGCTGCTGGGCTCGATCCTGACGCTGGCGTCGTTCCTCGGCATCCTCTGGACGCTGTCCGGGCCGCTGCACATGGCCTTCGGCGCCAATGAGTTCGAGATTCCCGGCTACATGGTCTGGGCGGCGCTGCTCTATGCCACCGTGGGCTCCGTCCTCACCTGGCTGATCGGCGGGCCGATGGTCTCCATCAACATCCGGCGCAACGAGGCGGAGAGCAACCACCGCTTCGCGCTGATCCGCATGCGGGAGAGCAGCGAGGGCATTGCGCTGATCCGCGGCGAGCCGGATGAGGAGCGCGGGCTGAAGCGCGCCTTCGGCCAGGTCGCCAACGTGATGAAGGACCTCTACGGCAGCGAGCGCCGGCTGATGTGGCTGACCTCCGCCTATGGCATGGCGGCTGGCGTGGTGCCGATCCTGGTGGCATCGCCGCGCTACTTCGCCGGCGCCATCACGCTCGGTGTCCTCATGCAGATCACCCAGGCCTTCCTGGAGGTGACGCGCAGCCTGAACTGGTTCGTCGACAAGTTCCCGATCCTCGCGGATTGGCGCAGCCATGTGGAGCGCGTGGTGGCGCTGGAGGACACTTTCGACGAGGCCGAGGCGATGGAGGGCGCCGACCGCATCACGGTGAAGGAAGGGCCGGATGAGGAGGGGCGGGAGGTGCTGGCCTTCCGCGACCTGCAGATCGGCCATGCTGACGGCAATGTCGTGATCCAGGAAGCCAATGCCGAGATCAAGGCCGGCGAGAAGGTGCTGATCGTGGGCGAGAGCGGGACGGGCAAGTCGACGTTGTTCCGCGCCATTGCCGGGCTCTGGCCCTGGGGGGCGGGGGAGATCCGCATCCCGCCGCGCGACCGCATGATGTTCATGCCGCAGCGGCCCTACATCCCGCTCGGCTCGCTGCGCGCCGCGCTGGCCTATCCGGCCGCGCCGAAGAAGTTTCCCGATGCGGCCATGACGGCGGCGCTGGAACGCTGCGGCCTGCCCCACCTGGTGCCGCGGCTGGAGGAGGAGGATCGCTGGGATCGCGTGCTGTCGCTTGGCGAGCAGCAGCGGCTGGCCTTCGCGCGGCTGCTGCTGCACCGGCCGCGCTGGGTGTTCCTGGACGAGGCGACCGCCGCGCTCGACGAGGAGAACCAGGACGTGATGATGAACCTGTTCAAGGAGGAACTGGCGGAGAGCGCGCTGGTGTCGATCGGCCACCGGCCGGGGCTGGATGCCTATCACGACCGGACGCTGCACCTCTCGCGCGCGCCGGACGGGGCGCGGCTCGAGGTGCGGCGGCGGGTGGGGCCGGCGCCAAGGCCGAAGGGCAAGGCGGGGCCGCTGGTGGCGGCGGGGCGCGGGGCGCTGCGGCGGATGCTGCGGCGGAACTAGAAGGGCGGTCAGGCCCGCTCCAGCCGAATCGCGTCGCGCAGCGCGGCGCGGGCGGCGGCGGCGAAGCGGCAGGCGAGGCGGATCGCTTCCTCCCCCCCGCGCCGGTCATGGGTGATGGTGATGCCCACCGTCATCATCCGGCCGGCGACGCCGGAGACGCAGACCACCTCCGTCACCAGCCCGCGCGAGGCGGGAAGGGCGGCGCGGTTGCAGAGGAGGTCGGTGCTGCTGCCGTCATGCACCACGAAGCTGCGCCAGCGCAGCTCCGTCGGGCGCCGGCCGGACCCGGCGCGGGCGCGGCGGGTGGCTTCCTCCAGCATGCGGAGCGAGGCGTCGCCGGTGGCCTCGGCCAGGGCGCCGCGGGCGCTGGCCGAGGTCGGGCCGTCAGGGACGGGAAGGGCTGTGCGGCCCGAGAGGGTGACGGCGGCCGTGACGTTCTGGCGTGCGAAGGCGAGCACGGCACCGCCCTCCGGCCCCGGGGCCGGGCCCGGCGGCCCTTGGCGGCGGAGACCCGCCAGGCGGGCGGGCAGCGTGGACAGCATGGCGGCATCGTCGCCGGCCGAGGGGCCGGAGCCGCGCGCCGGGTGCGGCGCGACGCTGGCCAGTGCGGCAAGGGCGAGGAATGCCGCGTGCACCCGCCTCATGCATCATCCTTTCCCGAAGCGGGAAGGATAGGCGGGCGGAACGGGGCGCGCTACCGGCCGGTGAAGATTTCGCCTGCCGATTGCGTGCCCCTGGTTCGGTTCAGCGCCAGGCCGGGCGGCCGAGATTGACCGAGCCGGGGCTCGTCAGCGCACCGCCGGCCGCGCCCGCCGCGCCGCCGATCAGCGCGCCGGTGCCGACGCCGCCGCCCGAGACGGCGCCGATCGCCGCGCCGGCGCCCGCGCCGAGCAGGCCGCCGGAGACGGCGCGGTCACCGGTGGTCTGCCCGCAGGCGGCCAGGGAGCCAGCGACAATGAGAAGCAGGGGAAGACGGCGCATCGTGACCTCCTTCGGGGTTCGTGTGCCGGCCGTAACGCTGCGGAACCCTGCCGGTTCGCCGGGGGCGGGCCCTGGCTTGTCATCAGGGCTTGAGCCAGGGACGGGGGAGGGCTATCGGAGGCGCCTCTCGCCACCCCGCGGCGCCGTGAGGACCGGGCGGCGCCATGACCCAGCGGTTCTGGGCGGGCGTGCCTGGCCGATGGCCGGCGGGTTCGCTGGCATCGACGCCTGGAAGGTCCCCGCCGCATGTTCTCCCGCCTGTTCGGCTTCCTGTCGGCCGACATGGCCATCGACCTCGGCACCGCGAATACGCTGGTCTATGTGAAGGGCCGCGGGATCGTGCTGAACGAGCCATCGGTCGTCGCCATCTCCGACCATCGCGGCAAGAAGCAGGTGCTGGCGGTGGGGGAGGAGGCGAAGCAGATGCTGGGCCGCACCCCCGGCAACATCGCCGCCATCCGCCCGCTGCGGGACGGCGTGATCGCCGATTTCGAGGTGGCGGAGGAGATGATCAAGCACTTCATCCGCAAGGTGCATAACCGCCGCTCCTTCGCCTCCCCCATGATCATCGTCTGCGTCCCTTCCGGCTCCACGGCCGTGGAGCGGCGGGCGATCCAGGAATCGGCGGAATCCGCCGGGGCCCGGAAGGTGCTGCTGATCGAGGAGCCGATGGCGGCGGCGATCGGCGCGGGGCTGCCGGTGACGGAGCCTTCGGGGTCCATGGTGGTCGATATCGGCGGCGGGACGACGGAAGTGGCCGTCATCTCGCTCGGCGGCATCGTCTATGCCCGCTCCGTCCGCGTCGGCGGGGACAAGATGGATGAGGCGATCATCAGCTACATCCGCCGCCAGCATAACCTGCTGATCGGCGAGAGCACGGCCGAGCGCATCAAGATGGAGATCGGCGCCGCCGCCCCCCCGCCCGATGGGGAGGAAGGGCCGATGACGGAGGTGAAGGGCCGCGACCTGATGAACGGGGTGCCGCGGGAGGTGGTGGTCAGCCAGCGGCAGATCTCGGAAAGCCTCTATGAGCCGGTGATCGCGATCGTCGAGGCGGTGCGGGTGGCGCTGGAGAATACGCCGCCGGAACTCGCGGCGGACATCGTGGACAAGGGCATCGTGCTGACCGGCGGCGGCGCGCTGCTGCACCGGCTGGACGGCGTTCTGCGGGATGCGACCGGGCTGCCCGTTGTGGTGGCGGAGGATGCCCTTTCCTGCGTCGCTCTCGGCACGGGGCGCGCCCTTGAGGAGATGAAGCGGCTTCGCCACGTACTCACCTCCATGTATTGATAGGGGGGTCAGGTCCTTGCGGGGGGGCGTCGGTTGATCCGTCTGAGCATTCCGCTCCGGCAGGCATTGTCCCGCCTGTCGCTGCCCGTGCTGATCGCGGTGGCGTTCGGCACCATGCTGCTCGGCAAGGCCGATGCGCTGCTGGCGGAACGCGCGCGGACGGCGCTGGCGGATGCGCTGATGCCCTTCTACGCGGCCTTCGCGGAGCCCGCCCATGCGGTGCGGGACGCGGTGGAGGAGATCGAGCAGCTTTTCGTCATGCGGGAGGAGAATGCCCGCCTGCGGGAGGAGAATGAGCGGCTGCGGCGCTGGCAGGCGGCGGCGCTGTCGCTGGAGGCGGAGAACGCCATGCTGCGGCGGCAGCTGGCCTTCGTGCCGGAACGGGCGCCGGCCTACCAGACGGCGCGGGTCGTGGCCGATGGCGGGGGCGTCTATGCCCGGGCGGTGCTGCTGTCCGTGCCGCCGGAGATGCAGGTGCGGCGCGGGCAGATCGCGCTGGATGAGCGGGGCTTCGTGGGGCGGGTGACGGAGGTGGGCAACCGCTCCGCCCGCGTGCTGCTGGCGACCGACATGAACAGCCGCATTCCCGTGACGCTGGAAGGCAGCCGGGCGCGGGCGATGATGGTCGGAACCAACGGGGCCCGGCCGCGGCTGCAGCACTGGGCGGAAGGCAGCCGGCCGGCGGAGGGCGAGCGGATCGTCACCAGCGCGGAGGGCGTCGCCTTCCCGTCGGGCCTGCCGATCGGCGTGGTGCGCTGGACGGAATCCGGCACGGCGGAGGTGGAGCTGTTTGCCAGGCTCGATCGGCTGGATGTGGTGCGGCTGTTCGATTTCGGGCTCGGGGGCATCCTGCCGCCGGAAGCCGTGGCGCGGCCCGAACCGCGTGGCCGGCGCTGAGGGCATCCCCCATGGTCGGGCGGAAGGAACCCTCGCCCGGTCTGCTGCGGCGGCTGGACGATTGGGCGCGGGCGGCCTTCCCGGCCATCAGCACGGCGGTGCTGATGATCATGGCGTCGGGCCCCACCGGCCTGGCGACGCTGGTGCCGGGCGTGGCGCTGCCCTGCATCATCTTCTGGTCCATCTTCCGGCCGGGTGCGATGCCGCCGCCGGCGGTCTTCGTGCTGGCGCTGCTGCAGGATCTGCTGACGCTGGCGCCCTTCGGGACAGGCGTGGTGACGCTGCTGGTGGCGCATGGGCTGGCGGTGGCCTGGCGGCGCTTCCTGGTGCGGCAGAGCTTCCTGTTCGTCTGGCTGTGCTTCTGCGGCTTCGCGGTCGGGGCGGCGGGGCTCGGCTGGGTGCTGACGGCGCTGCTGGCCTGGGACCTGCCGGCGCCGGCGCCCTCCCTGCACCTGGCGGCGCTCTCCGCCGGGCTCTACCCGGCCTTCGCCTTCGTGCTGGGGCGCATCCACACGGCGATGCGGCAGGCGGAGGAGATGGTGTGACCAGGCTCACGGCCCCGCCCACACCCACCAGCGCAACCGCGTCTCTTTCGGCCCGGCTGTTCCGCCGGGCCGCGGCCGCGAATGCGGCCCCGCGCACAGACCGCCAGCATGGCCCCACGCCACAGCGCGTAGGCGCGCAGGCAAGCGCGCGGAGCGCGCGCCCGCCGCTTGAGGGCACAGATTTATGAGCCGCAAGCAGCGGGAGGAGGAGCGGGTCCGCGGCATCTTCGGCCGCCGCGCGCTTCTGCTGGGCGCCGGGCAGATGGGGCTGCTGGGCTTCCTGGCCCATCGCCTGCACACGCTGCAGGTGGATGAGGGGGAGCGCTACGCGACGCTGGCGGAGGAGAACCGTCTCTCCGCCCGGCTGCTGGCGCCGCCGCGCGGCCGGGTGCTGGACCGGGAAGGTCGCGTCGTCGCCGGCAACCAGCTGAACTGGCGCGCCCTGCTGGTGGCGGAACAGACCTCGGACGTCAGCGCGACGCTGGAGACGCTGACGAAGATCATCCCGCTGACGGATGCCGAGCGCGCGCGGATCGAGCGCGAGGTGCGCCGCCGCCGCCGCTTCGTGCCGGTGGTGGTGCGGGAGTTCCTGAGCTGGGAGGAGATGGCGCGGATCGAGCTGAACGCGCCGGACCTGCCGGGCATCAGCGTCGATGTCGGCACCACGCGCGTCTATGCGGAGGGCGAGCACCTCGCCCACATCGTCGGCTATGTGGCGCCGCCGGCGGAGCGCGACATGGATGGCGACCCGCTGCTGGAACTGCCGGGCATCCGCGTCGGCCGCGCGGGGATCGAGCGGCACCATGACCGGACGCTGCGCGGCCGCGCCGGCGCGGTGCAGCTGGAGGTGAACGCCGTCGGCCGCGTGATCCGGGAGCTGGACCGGCGGGAGGGCGTGCAGGGGCAGGACGTGCAGCTTTCCGTGGATGCGGAGCTGCAGAAGTCGATCCGCGGCAAGATCGAGGAAGGCACCTCCGTCGTCCTGATGGATGCGCGGAATGGCGAGCTGCTGGCCATGGCGACGCAGCCGAGCTTCGACCCCAATGTGTTCAATTCCGGCGTCTCCGCCGCGCAGTGGCGCGAATGGACGGCCAACCGCGCGACGCCCCTGATCAACAAGGCGACCAACGGGCTCTACGCGCCGGGCTCCACCTTCAAGATGGTGGTGGCGCTGGCGGGGCTGGAGGCGCGGGCGGTGACGTCGGGGGAGCGTGTGACCTGCCCAGGCTACATGGACCTCGGCGATACGCGGTTCCATTGCTGGCACCGGCCAGGCCATGGCGGCGTGGACATGCGGACGGCGCTCAAGCTGTCCTGCGACGTCTACTTCTACGAACTCGCCAAGCGCGTCGGCATGGACCGGATAGCCGCCATGGGGCGCCGCTTCGGGCTCGGCGTGCCGCTGGAGATCGAATTGCCGGGCACGCGGGCCGGCCTCATGCCGACGCGCGAATGGCGCCAGGCGCAGGGGCGGCCCTGGGCGCTGGGCGATACGGTGGTGCATGGCATCGGCCAGGGCTTCTACCAGCTGACGCCGCTGTCGCTGGCGACGATGACGGCGCGGCTCGCGACCGGGCGCGCGGTGCAGCCGCATCTGACGCGGGCGATCGGCGGGCGTCCGGTGCGCGGCACGCGGGCGGAGGATTGGCCGAGCCTCGGCATCCCCGACCGCGACCTGCGCCTGGTGCGAGAGGCGATGTGGGCGGTGGTGAATGAGCAGGGCGGCACGGCCCGCGCCGCAAGGCTGCCCGCGGAAATCGGCACCATGGCCGGCAAGACGGGCACGACGCAGGTGCGGCGCGTGAGCCGCGAGCAGCGGGAGAGGGGCTTCCGCGTGGACCAGATGCCGCGGGAATGGCGACCGCATGCGCTGTTCGTCGCCTTCGCGCCGGTGGAGAACCCGGTCTTCGCCGTCTCCGTCGTGGTGGAGCACGGCACGAGCGGATCGGGCGCCGCGGCGCCGCTGGCCCGCGATGTGCTGGTGGAGGCCTTCCAGCGGCTGCGGCCGGGGCAGGGCGGGCCCGCCGCGCGGGTCGCGGAGGCGCCGCGATCGCCCATCCCGCCGGTGCGGCCATGAAGTTCGAGCGGCGGCTGCTGCTGCGGGAACGCGGCTCGGGGGTCTTCGAGAAGCTGTGGCAGATTCCCTGGGTCTTCGTGCTGCTGCTCTGCGCCGTCGCCGGCGTGGGGTATGTGGCGCTGTATTCGGCGGGGGGCGGGGCGCCCGATCCCTATGCCGGGCGGCATGCCATCCGCTTCGGTTTCGGCCTGGTGATGATGCTCTCCATCGCGCTGGTCGATATCCGGCTGATCGCCCGCTTTGCCTGGGTGGGCTATGCGATGGGCGTGGGGCTGCTGGTGCTTGTGGCGCTGCATGGGCAGGTGGGGAAAGGGGCGCAGCGCTGGATCGATATCGGGCCGGTGCAGCTGCAACCGTCCGAGCTCATGAAGATCATGCTGGTGGTGGCGCTGGCATCCTGGTTCCACAAGGCGTCCTGGGAACGGATCGGCAATCCGCTTTTCCTCATTCCGCCGATCATCGCGGTGCTGATTCCGGCGGCGTTGATCTTCAAGCAGCCCAATCTCGGCACATCGCTGATCACGCTGATGATCGGAGGCGCGGTGTTTTTCGCCGCCGGCGTCCGGCTCTGGAAATTCGCGATACTGGTCGGCGCGGTCGCGATCGCGGCGCCGATCGTCTACGAGAACCTGCATGATTACCAGCGGGCGCGGATCACCACCTTCCTCGATCCGGAAAGCGATCCGCTGGGCGCGGGCTACAATATCATCCAGTCAAAGATCGCGCTTGGCTCCGGCGGTTTCTGGGGCAAGGGGTTCCTGCAGGGCACGCAGGGCCACCTGAATTTCCTGCCGGAAAAGCAGACGGACTTCATCTTCACCATGCTGGCGGAGGAATTCGGCCTGGTCGGCGGGCTGTCCGTGCTCGGCCTCCTGGCCAGCGTGATCGCCTTCGGCTTCCTGGTGGCGCTGCGCAGCCGGCACCAGTTCGGACGGCTGCTCGCGGTGGGGCTGGCGACGAACTACTTCCTCTATGTCTTCGTGAACATCGCCATGGTGACCGGGTCCATCCCCGTCGGCGGCGTGCCGCTACCGCTGATCAGCCATGGCGGGTCGGCCATGATCACGGTCATGATCGGCTTCGGGCTGCTGATGTCGGCGCATGTCCACCGGGATGCCGATCTCGGTGCGGATCGCGGCGAGACCTGACGAAGTTGCAGGTCTCGTATGACCTCATGGGCTTGCCAAAGGGCCTCCGACCCCTTAAACGCCCCCCACCGGCGGTTACCGCCCCGGGCGCTTAGCTCAGTTGGTAGAGCAGCTGACTCTTAATCAGCGGGTCGTAGGTTCGAGCCCTACAGCGCCCACCATTCTCCCCCCTTCCAGAGCATGGTCCAGCGGCAGCCGGGAACGGCGGCAGCAAGGGCGTCGGCCGATTCGCGCCAGTTCGCGCGGCATTTCACGAAATAATGTCGTACCGCGCTGCGCGATTGCGTGTGGCGGCCGGAATGGGCTACTGCGCCGGACGGAATGCAGGCCAGCCGCGCTGATCCCCGCCGTGATCCAGCGAAACCGCCCATCACAACGCGAAAAAGCAATTCCCGGACTGGAATGGAATAATAAACGATATCGCAATAATTGTCGCCCGGGCGGTCCGCATTAAGCACCTGCGGTGCCGCGCGCCGGTGACCCTCGCCATTAATTCGTTTCCCTGGCCGGTTTTACGCAGTATGCCCTTCGCATTCGTCGTGCATAAACGCGGACGAACCGGATAGAGGCACCACCATGACGGCATCGGAAAAGAACTCACTGTCCTCGGCGCTGGAGGCGCTGCAGACGCTCGGCGTCGCGGAATTGCGGCAGGTCGCGGCCGAGGCGGAACGGCTGGCGCAGGAGCGTGGCGAGAGCGAGCGCCGCAGCTTCATCGAGGAGACCCGGAAGAAGGCGGCGGCGCTCGGCCTGGCCATGAGCGACCTGCTCGGCGACATGGAGCCGGCGTCCGGCGGGCGGCGGCGCGGCCCGAAGCCCGGCAAGAAGACGCGCGCGAGCGCCGCGGTGAAGTATCGCGGTCCGAATGGCGAGCCCTGGTCGGGCCGTGGCCGCCCGCCGCGCTGGGTGCAGGCGGTGGAAGCCGAAGGGCGCAGCCGGAGCGACTTCGCCGTCTGAATCGAAAAGCGCCGGCGGGGTGTCCCCCGCCGGCGCTTCGCGTTCCAGCGCTACGGGAGGCCTCAGGCCTCCAGGAAGCTCCGCAGCGCACGGCCCTGGCCGGAGGAGCGGAGCTTGCCGAGCGCCTTCGCCTCGATCTGGCGGATGCGCTCGCGCGTCACGCCGAAGGTCTTGCCGACCTCCTCCAGCGTGTGCTCGCCATTCGTGCCGATGCCGAAGCGCATCCGCAGGATGCGTTCCTCGCGCGGCGTCAGGTCCGCCAGCACCTTGCCGGCGGCTTCGCGCATGCCGGCCTGGGCGGCGCTGTCGAAGGGCAGGACGGCGTTCCGGTCCTCGATCAGGTCGCCGAGGCTGGCATCGCCATCCTCGCCGATCGGGGATTCCAGGCTCACCGGCTCCTTCGCCAGGCCCTGCACGGCACGCACCTTGTCGAGCGGCATGCCGAGGCGCTCCGCCAGTTCCTCCGGCGTCGGCTCCCGGCCCGTCTGCTGGGCGAGGCGACGGCCGACGCGGACGACCTTGCCCACCGTCTCCGTCATGTGCACCGGCACGCGGATGGTGCGGGCCTGGTCGGCGATGGCGCGGGTGAAGGACTGGCGGATCCACCAGGTGGCGTAGGTCGCGAACTTGAAGCCGCGGCGCCAGTCGAACTTCTCGACCGCGCGCATCAGGCCGATATTGCCCTCCTGGATCAGGTCACCCAGCATCAGGCCGCGGTTGCGGTACTTGCGGGCGAGGTGGACGACCAGGCGCAGATTGGCGCGGATCAGTTCGTCCTTCGCCTGGCGCAGGTCGCGCTCGGCCCGGGCGGCATCGGCATAGAGGCGACGGAGCGTCGCGGCGGGGACGCCGGACTCCGCCTCGATCCGCGCCAGCTCGGCACGCACCTCGGCCAGGTCGCCCTTGAGCGCCGCCGCGGCCTTGGTCGCGCCGATCGCCTTCTCCAGCCGCGCGCCGCAGCCGGCCTCGCCGCCCTTCCAGAGCTTCAGGAATTCCTCGCGGCTGATGCGGGCGCTGGCGGAAAGCCGCAGCGCGCGGCCTTCCAGCGCCACCAGCTGGCGGTGGATCTCCCGCAGCTTGCCGAGCAGTTCCTCCGTCCGGGCCGGGCGCAGGCGCAGCGCCGTCACCTGCTCCACCGCGGCCTGGCGCAGCGGCGCGAGCTCCGCGGCCTTCAGGCCGGGCGCGCGCAGCGCCTCCAGCGCAGCGAGCGCGAGGGCAAAGGATTCCATCACCTCGGGGCGCATCCGCGCCTCGACGGAGATCGCTGGCAGGTCGGAAGCGGCTTCCTCCGCGCCCTCCACGATCGGCTCTTCCGCGCCCTGGGCGGCGGCGGCGGCTTCCAGCTCGATCAGGTCGCGCAGGGGCAGGCGGCCGGCATCGGCCGCATCGCGCCAGGCGGTCAGCGTCGCCATCGTGGTCGGGCTCTCGCAGAGCGCGGAGAGCATGGCTTCGCGCCCGGCCTCGATGCGCTGGGCGATTGCGATCTCGTCCTCGCGGGAGAGAAGCTCCGCCTGGCCCATTTCCCGCAGGAACATGGTCACGCTGTCGTCGTTGCGGCTGCCGGAGGCCGGGTTGATGTTGCCCGCGGCCTGGGCCGCATCGTCATCGCCCGCGCCGGCGGTGAAGCCGAGCGGCGCCATGCCGTCCTGCTCCTCGGCGGCTTCTTCCGGCAGCACGTCCAGTCCGGCGTCATCCACCAGGCCGACGACCGCGTCCTCGTCATCCTCGGGGATCAGGGCCTCGGCGGAGACGCCGGGCCGCATGTCATCGTGGCCCGAATCGTCGGAGCCGTCGCGGCGCATGAGGGCTTCAAAGCTGGGGGCTTCCGCCTCCAGCCCATCCCGGTCCGTCGCCTTCTGTCCGAACATCCCGTCCATCTGTCAGCCCGTGTCCCTGCCGCCGTCACATCGGTGCCCGAAGCCGAACCCCGCCGCCATGCTCCGCACGACCAATGGGGCGCGCGTGCTCCGCACGACCGATGGCCCGCGCGGGTTCGCCGGCGGGTCATGCATCGTGCGGTTGGGAAGGGGCCGGGTTTCGGCCGCCGGCACCATATGGGCCAGTCAAGGCGTCAAGACACCCCCAAATCGCAAGAAACCTGTCATGTGCAAAACGCCGGGCAGGATGCGGAAAAGCCCGGGAAAAGCGCGGCTTGGCCGCAGACCTGCTACTGGGGCTGCCCAGGATTGACTCTGGCGCATGGCGGAGTCGCGTCTCGTGACCGCCCATTGCGCCATCAGGGGCTTACCGCCCGCCCGGGGCCCCCAACCTGCATGGGATGACACAGGTCTTCCTGAACCGCATCGCGACCGCCACCCCCCGACACCAGGTGCATGGCGCCTTTTCGGCCTTTGCCATGGCGCAGGCGCTGGGGCGGGATCGCACGGCCTTCGCCAAGATGGCGTCCAGGGCCGGCATCGCAAGCCGGCAGTCGGTGCTTCACCCCTCGGAGCCCGAGGGGTCCGGCACCAGCTGCGGCTTCTATCGCCAGGGCGGCGCCTTTCCCGGCACGCGCGCCCGGATGCAGCGATGGGAGGCGGAGGCGCCGGCGCTGGCGGAGGCGGCGCTGGAACGGCTCGGGCTGCGGCAGGAAGCGCCGGCGATCACCCATATCATCGTCGCGACCTGCACCGGCTTCGTGGCGCCGGGGCTCGACCGGACCATCATCGACCGCTTCGGCCTGCCCCTGTCCGTGGAGCGGACGACGGTGGGCTTCATGGGCTGCCAGGCCGCGATCAACGCGCTGAAGCTGGCCTGGCATGTGGTGCGGAGCGAGCCGGGATCGCGGGTGCTGGTGGTGTGCCTGGAACTCTGCACCTTGCACCTGCAGGACACGACGGCGCTGGAACAGCTGCTGTGCTTCCTGCTGTTTGCCGATGGCTGTGCCGCCGCCATCGTGTCCGCGGAGGCAACGGGGCTGCTTCTGGATGGGTTCAGCAGCGTGGTGATCCCGGAAGCGCATGAGCAGATCACCTGGCGCATCGGCGATGCCGGCTTCGACATGACCCTGTCCGGCATGGTGCCCTTCACCCTGGCGCATGCGTTGCCGGGCCTGGTGCCGCGCATGCTGAAGGGGCGGGGGGTCGCGGAGGTGGACCTCTGGGCCGTGCATCCGGGCGGGCGGAGCATCCTGGATGCGGTGGCGCATGGGCTCGACCTGCCGGGGGATGCGATGGAGACGAGCCGCAGCGTGCTGTCCGACCACGGCAACATGTCCTCCGCCACCGTGCTCTTCGTGCTGGAGCGGATGATGCGGGAGGGGCGGCGGGGACGCGGCTGCGCGCTGGCCTTCGGGCCGGGGCTCTCGGCCGAGGCGATGCGGTTCGAGGCCGCCTGACCATGCCGCGCAGCCGGGCCGAGGAGATCATGGACGACCCGGGGCAGTCGGAGGCCGACTTCGCCGCGGCGCTGCGGGACCTCGAGACACTGAACCGCATCACCTTCGCCTATCTGCCCCTGCTGCGCTTCCTCGACCGGGTGGTGGCGGCGCGACCGCGGGAGTCGATCTCCGTGCTGGATGTCGGCGCGGGCGGTGGCGATGCGCTGCGGGCGGTGGCCGGGTGGGGGGCGAGGCGAGGGATCGCGACCGACCTCTGGGGGCTCGACCGCAGCCCCTGGGCGGAGCGCCACGCCATGGCGCGCGGCACGCCGGCGCGCTGGATCACGGCCGACCTGTTCGACCTGGAGCCGGGGCGGCGCTTCGATGTCGTGATCTGCGGGCTCTTCGCCCATCACCTGGATGACGCGACGCTGGTGCGCTTCCTGCGCTGGCTGCCGACCCATGCGCGGGAGCGCTGGCTGATCCTCGATCTGCATCGCCACTGGATCCCCTGGACGGCGGTCTGGGCGGGGACGCGGCTGATGCGGATGCACCCCATGGTGAGCCATGACGGCCCGATCTCCATCGCGCGCGCCTTCAAGCGGGAGGACTGGGACCGGCTGGTGGCGGAGGCGGGGGTGGAGGCGCGGGCGCGCTGGGTGCTGCCCTTCCGCTGGGCGGTGGAAGGGCCCGGCGGGGGATGATCGTCATCGTCGGCGGCGGGCCGGCGGGCGCCGCGGCCGCCATCACCCTGGCCCGCGGCGGGGCCGCGCCGCTGCTGCTGGAGCGCGACGCCGCGACGCGGGAGAAGGTGTGCGGGGAGTTCCTGGGCGCCGATGCCGCGGCGGCGCTGGCAACGCTCGGGATCGACCTGCCGGCGCTGGGGGCCGTGCCGGTGCGGCGCGCGGTCTTCGCGGCCGGTGGGCGGGAAGGGCGATTCGAGCTGCCCTTCGTCGCCTGGAGCCTGCCGCGGCTGGTGCTGGATGAGGCGTTGCTGCGGGCGGCGGAAGCGGCCGGCGCTGAGGTGCGCCGCGGCGTCGCGGTGGCCGCCGCCAGTGAGGACGCCGGCGGCTGGACGCTGCGCCTGGCCGATGGCGGCGTGCAGCGGGCGCGACATCTGGTGCTGGCGACCGGGAAGCACGAACTTCGCGGGCTGGGGCGCGGCGCGGGGGCTGGCTCCATCGGGCTGAAGCTGCCGCTGGCGGGCGTGCCGATCGGGGACGCCATCGCGGTGCTGGCCTGCGCGGGGGGCTATGCCGGGTTGCAGCCTCGGGCCGGGGGCGGGGCCAATCTCTGCCTGGCGCTGAAGCCGGGCGCACCGGGGCTGGCGGAGGCCGCGCGCGATGCGGCGGCGCTGGTCGCGCTGGTGTCGGCGGGCAGCCGGGCCGCGCGCGACCTGCTGCGGGATGCCGAGCCCTTGTGGCAGCGCCCGATGGCGGTGGCTGCGGTGCCCTATGGCTATGTGGCGCCGGCCGAGTCGCGGGCCTTCCGCGTCGGGGACCAGGCGGCGGTGATCCCCTCCCTTTGCGGCGACGGGATCGCCATGGCGCTGGGGTCCGGCATCCAGGCGGCGCGGGCGATCCTGGCGGGGCACGGCGCGGCCACGCATCAGGCGGCCTGGGGCGCGCATGTGCGGCCGGGGATGCGGGTGGCGGGGCTGCTGGATTCGGCGCTGGCGCGGGGGCCGCGAATGGTGGCGACGCTGGCCGGTTGGGCGCCTGGACTGGCGCGCTGGGCGGCGCGGCAGACCCGATTGGGCAGCCCCGGGGCTTGACCGGTGGCGCCGGCGCGGCCATACGCCCCCCACCTCCGGCTGTCCCGTTCGTCTAGAGGCCTAGGACACGGCCCTTTCAAGGCTGTAACACGGGTTCGAATCCCGTACGGGGCATACCCTCTCCAGGGTCGCCATCGCCTTCCCCACCCCACTCCGATGTGCGCGGCCGCAAGGCGGCGCGGGAGGAAGCCATGAGCCGGCGTCGCCAGAAGCCCTCCATCCGCAGTCCGAAGTCCGCCGCGGCCACCGATGTCGATGCGCTGCGGCAGTCGCTTGACGCGATGGAGGCGAAGCTTCGCGTGATCGAGGCCGAGGGCGCCGATGCCTACATGAAGCGGCGCATGGCGGAGATGGACGAGGCTCGGCTGGTGGCGCGCGGCCAGGCGCTGGAAGCCGCCGCCGCGCGGGCGAAGGCGGAGGCCGAGCGGAAGGCGCTGAGCGACCTCATCGACAAGGCGCCTGGTGTCGCGGGCTGGCTGATGCGTCGCGCGCGGAAACGCGCGGGGCTATAGGTCAGCGTCGCGCGGCGGTGTAGCGGTTCTCCGGCACGCGCAGGCCGAGGTTGTCGCGCAGCGTCGGGCCCTCATAGGCCGTGCGGAAGATGCCGCGCCGCTGGAGTTCGGGGATCACCTGGTTGGCGAAGTCGTCGAAGGGGCCCGGGTAGTAGTTGCAGATGACGTTGAAGCCGTCGCAGGCATCGGCCTCCAGCCATTCCTGCATCTGATCGGCGATGTAGCCGACGGTGCCGACCAGCACGCGATGCCCCTGCGCGGCGGAGACGGAGCGCGCGACCTGGCGCAGCGTCATGTTGTGCTTCTTCGCCATGTCCATGATCAGCTTCTGGCGGGATTTAGCCGAGTTCGCCTCCGGCAACTCCGGCATCGGGCCGTTCAGGTCGTAGCTGAAGATGTCGATGCCACGGGTGAAGCGGGCCAGCGCCGCCAGCGCCACATCGTCAGGCAGCAGGGCCTGGAGCGCGTCGTATTTCTCCTGCGCCTCCTCCATCGTGCGGCCGATGACGGGGGTGATGCCGGGCATGATCTTGATGTCGTCGGGCGTGCGGCCGTAGCGCGCGGTGCGGCCCTTCACATCGGCGAAGAACGCCCGCGCGGCCTCCAGCTCCGTCTGCGCCGTGAAGACGATGTCGGCGGTGCGGGCGGCGAGTTCGCGGCCGGGTTCGGAGGAGCCAGCCTGCGCCACCACGGGCCTGCCCTGCGGCGTGCGGGGCGAGTTCAGCGGGCCGCGCACATGGAAGTACTTCCCGTGGTGGTCGAGGAAATGCATCTTCTCCCGGTCGAACCAGACGCCGCTTTCCTTGTCGCGCAGGAAGGCATCGTGTTCCCAGGAATCCCAGAGACCGGCCACGACCTCGTAGAACTCGATCGCGCGTTCGTAGCGCAGCGCGTGGTCCACATGGGTGTCGAGGTTGAAGTTGCCGGCCTCGTCCTCGATCTGAGAGGTCACCAGGTTCCAGCCGCAGCGGCCGCCGCTGATGTGGTCGATGGTCGAGAAGCGGCGGGCGATGTTGTAGGGCTCGTTGAAGGTCGTGGTCGCCGTCGCGATCAGGCCGATGTTCTTCGTGCCGACGGCGAGTGCCGCCAATGTCGCGGTGGGTTCCAGCTTGACGATGCGGGACAGCCGCGTGCGCGTCAGGTCGCCCGCCTTCAGCGCATCGCTGCCCGCGACGGCCACCGTGTCCTGGAAGAAGATGGTGTCGTAGAGCGCACGCTCCGCGGTCTGCGCGAGCCGCATGTAGAGCGAGAAATCCATGTCGTAGTCGGGCACGGCATCCGGGTGGCGCCAGCCGGCCAGGTGGTTGCCCGGCACCGAGAGGAAGGCGCCGAGCTTCAGCTGTTTCTTCTTCGAAGGCATGTCAGGCTATCCATCCAGGGGCCGTTCAGCGGGCGAGGCGGATGCCGGTCGCCATGGTGTACTGGTCCCCGCGCGGGGTCAGCGTGATGTTGCGCGCCGTGCCCCAGGCGGAGCGGACGAAGAAGACCGGCACGATGGCCGCTTCCTGCATGGCGTAGCGCACCGCCTCCTGCGTCAGCGCCTCACGCCGCGTGTCGTCCAGCGTGGTCTCGATGGCGGCGAGCAGTCGGTCGAGGTTGGCGTCGGAGTAGCGGCCGCGGTTGGAGGCGCCGTGGCTCAGCTGCGCGTTGTAGGTCCGCAGGATCGTGCTCATCCCCTCCGGCGCCGCGCCGGTGGTGGTGAAGAACATGCTGAGGGAGACGGAGAATTCCGGGCCGCCCTGCGCGGGGTTGCGGTTGGCGCGGCGGAAGAAGACGGCGGAAGGCAGGGCCTCCACCTCCGTCCTGATGCCGATCGCGGTCAGCATCTGGCCGATCGCCTGGCAGCTGCGGGCATCGCCGGCGAAGCGGTCCCCGGTGCAATGGATGGTCAGGCCGAAGCCGTTGGGATAGCCGGCCTCCGCCAGCAGGGCGCGGGCGCGGGCGGGGTCGAAGGCGGGGATGGGGAGGTCCGGCACATGGCCGATGAAGCCCGCCGGCGCGATCTGCCCCGCGGGCTCCGCGCCGCCTTCCATGGCGCGTTCCGCCAAGGCCGTGCGGTTCAGCGCGTGGGACAGCGCCAGGCGCACGCGCCGGTCCTGCAGCGGGTTGCGGTCCAGCGGCTGGCCTTCCGTCGTGGTGACGAAGGGCGAGCGTTCGCGGCCGCTGTCGATGTACATGTAGAAGTTGAAGCCGGAGGTGGAGGTGACGAGGCGCGAGCGCGCATCGGTCCGCACGCGGCCATAGAGCGCGGGCGGCACCGCATCCACCACATCGACGTCGTTGGCGAGCAGCGCGGAGACGCGCGCGCTGTCATTCGGGATGAAGCGGAAGACCACCCGCTCCCACGGTTCCTGCGGGCGGCCGGAGGGGCGCTGCACGCGTTCGATGGTGACGTCGGCGCCGCGGTTGAAGCGCACCCAGCGATAGGGGCCGGTGCCGATGGCGGCGCGGCCGCCGTTGAAGTCATCCTCCGTCGCATTTTCCCCGACCGCGGCGGCGGAGACGATCATGATGGAGGCGAGGTTGTAGGGCAGCAGCGGCGAGGGGCCGTGGGTGCGGATGCGGATGGTGCGCGCATCCACCTCCTCCACCCCCGCCACGGCGCGCATCTGCGCGCTGTAGGTGCGCAGCCCCCGCGCATCGCCGGCGCGGGTGAAGGAGAAGGCGATGTCGGCCGCGCGCAGCGGCGTGCCGTCATGGAAGGTGGCGCCAGGCCGCAGCTTGAACTCCCAGGTCGTGTCGTCCACCACGCGCCAGGATTCCGCGAGCCCCGGCAGGGCCTGCATGTTGGGGTCCTGCTCCACCAGCGATTCATAGACGTGCATCTGCACGTTGCGGTTGGGGCTGTAGGATTGATGCGGGTCGGAGCCGTCGATCGCGGCCTTCATGCCGATGCGCAGCGTCTGCGCGGCCGCGGGCAGCGCGGCGTTGACGGAGCCAAGGGCCAGGAGCAGGGCGAGCGTCGGACGGATCATTCAGCGGCACTCCCGAGGGCTTGTGACAGGGCGGCACGGCGGGCGGCGGCGGCGGGGTGTTCGGGATAGGCGAGCCCGAGATTCTCCCGCAGCGTGCGGCCCTCATAAGCGGTGCGGTAGAGGCCGCGCCGCTGCATCTCCGGCACCACCATCTCCACGACTTCCTCCAGCCCGCCGGGCAGCCAGGTGGGCAGGATGTTGAAGCCATCGGCGGCCTCGCCGTGGAACCACTCCTCCATCGCATCGACGATGTCGGCGGGCGTGCCGATGACGGTGCGGTGGCCGTTGCCGCCGGCGATGGAGAGGTAGAGCTGGCGGATCGTCAGGTTGTTGCGCCGCGCCATGTCGATGAAGATCTGGCCGCGGCTGTGGTCGCGCCGATCCTTCGGTTCCGGCAGCGGGCCGTCGAGGTCGTACTCCGACAAGTCGCCGAGGTAGTTGGCGAGCGCGCCGAGCCCGACCACGGGCTGCACCAGTTCCTGCAGGACCTGGTAGCGGTCCTGTGCCTCCTGCCGCGTGCGGCCGGGCACGGCCATGAGGCCCGGCATGATCTTCAACTGGTCGGGATGGCGGCCGTAGCGCGGCATGCGGCGCTTCACATCCTGGTAGTAGGCGCGTGCATCCTCCAGCGTCTGCGCCGCGGCATAGACGACATCGGCCGTGGCGGCGGCCAGTTCGCGCCCCTGGTCGCTGGCGCCGGCCTGCACGATGATGGGGCGGCCCTGCGGCGTGCGCTGCACGTTGAGCGGCCCGCGGACGCGGAAATGCTCGCCCTGATGGTTCAGGATGTGCAGCTTGGCGGGGTCGTAGTTGACGCCGCTCGCCTTGTCCCGGACGAAGGCATCATCCTCCCAGGATTCCCACAACCCGCGCACGACATCGACGAATTCGATGGCGCGGTCGTAGCGGCCGCCCTTGGCGGGGGCGCCGTCCAGGCCGAAATTCTGCGCCTCCATGTCCGTCGCGCTGGTCACCACGTTCCAGCCCGCGCGCCCGCCACTGATATGGTCGAGCGAGGCGAATTTGCGCGCGACGTGATAGGGCTCGTTGTAGGTGGTGGAGGCGGTGGCGACGAGGCCGACACGCTCCGTCACCATCGCCAGCGCGGAGAGCAAGGTCAGCGGCTCGAACTGCACGTTCTTGCAGGTGTGGCTCAGCGCGCCCGGCGGACGGTCATTGAAGCGGATGCCGACGCCGTCGGCCAGGAAGGCCATGTCCAGCAACCCGCGTTCCGCCACCTGCGTGGTCTTCACGAAGTGCTGCAATTCCATGTTGCCGCCCGCGGAAGCATCGGGATGGCGCCAGGCGGCGAGGTGATAGCCCATGCCGACCATGGAGACGCCGAGCCGGATCTTTCGCGTCGCAGGCATCGTGCAAAGCCCTCCAGCCCCTTCGGCACCGCGCCAGGGTGATGCCGGGAATGCGACGGGTTGGTGGGAGCCGTCGCGACAGGCGAAAGCATGTCACGCGGTGGGACTATTGCAACGTGCTTTTCGCTGATCCTGACTACGGCATCGCGGGATTGCCGGTTGCGGATCGCCGGCGCGCGGCCTCGCTGTCCGGGGTGATGTCCTCCAGCCGGTCGATGTCCCGCAGCGCGGGGAAGATCCGCATCCAGAGCAGGGCCACCGCGACGGTTCCGACGCCACCCAGCACCACGGCGGCGACGGGGCCGATCAGCGCGGCCGCTACGCCGGATTCGAATTCGCCAAGCTGGTTGGACGCGCCGATGAAGAGCGAGTTCACCGCGGCGACGCGGCCGCGCATCTCATCCGGCGTGGCCAGCTGCACGAGCGTCTGCCGCACCACGACGCTGACGACATCGCCCATGCCGATCAGGGCCAGCGCGGCGGCGGAGAGCCAGAGGTTGGTGGAGAAGCCGAAGATCACGGTCGCCACCCCGAACAGGATGACGCCCGCGAACATCTTGCGCCCGGCATTGCGGCCGAGCGGCACCCAGGCCAGCACCAGCGACATGCCGAGCGCGCCCACCGCCGGCGCGGCGCGCAGGATGCCGAGGCCCCAAGGGCCGGTCTGCAAGATGTCCCGCGCATAGATCGGCAGCAGCGCTGCCGCACCGCCCAGCAGCACCGCGACCATGTCGAGCGAGACGGCGCCGAGCAGCACCGGACGGTTCCTGACGAAGACGAGGCCGGAGAGCAGGTTCTCGATCGTCACTCGGCCGCGGATGCCCTGGCGCGGCGCGGTCCGGATGGCGAAGGCCATGATCGCGGCCAGCAGGAAACCGCCTGCCGCCGTGCCATAGGCGATCTCCGGCCCGCCGAGCGCGTAGAGGAAGCCGCCCGCCGCCGGCCCCGCGATGGTCGCGGCCTGGCTGGCGGAGGAGGAGAGGGCGGTCGCGCGTGCCATGTCGGTGTTGCGCACGACGCCGGCCAGCAGCGCCTGCTGCGCCGGCATCTCGAAGCCGCGCGTCGCGCCGATGACGGCCACGAAGGCGAAGATGGTGCTGCTGGTGACCCATCCGCCATGGCTGGCCAGCGTCAGCGCCAGTGCGGCGAGGCCTGTCATCGTGCGGCAGATGCCGACGACCAGGCGGCGGTCGAAGCGATCCGCGACCTCCCCGGTGAAGGGGGTCAGCAGCAGCACGGGCAGGAACTGTACCAGCCCGACCAGGCCGAGGGCGAAGGCGCTGTCCGTCAGGTCATAGACCTGCCAGCCCACCGCCACGACCTGCACTTGCACGGCCATGGCGGAGATGATGCGGGACGCCAGGAAAAGGGCGAAGGGCGTCTGGCGCAGCAGGGACGCCGCGCCAGCGGAGGGATCGGGCATGGCGCAGGGGAGCATTGCCGCCCCCCGCTTCGCAACCACGGCCTGCGCGGGGCAGGATGCGCGGCGCCGCAATGCTCCGGAGATTCCATGCCCACCGACCCCCGCGACCAGGTTTTCATCACCGCGCCCGCGCTGGCGGCGGCCCTGCAGGGCGCGCGGCCGCCGGTGGTGCTCTGCGTGCGGAACCCGAGGACGCCGGAGATGGCCGTGGCGCCGCGGATTCCGGACGCCATCGATGTGGACCTGCCGAGCGAACTCGCCTCCCCGGGCGGCGGCACCAAGGGCAGCCGGCCGCTGCCGGAGATCGGCGCGCTGCAGGACGCCGCACGGCGCTGGGGCATCCGCGAGGGGGATGCGGTGGTGGTCTATGACCACGACCGCTGCCTGGTGGCGGGGCGCGGCTGGTGGGTGCTGCGCTGGGCGGGGATCGCCGATGTGCGGCTGCTCGATGGCGGCTTCGCGGCCTGGCAGGGGGCGGGGCTGCCTGTCGCCACCACGCCGGGGGTGCCGGCGGCGGGGGATGTGGTGCTGTCGCCAGGCCATCTCGGCGTGCTGGATGCCGATGGCGCGGCGAGGCTGGCGCGGGAGGGGGTGCTGCTCGATTCGCGCGTGCGGCCCAACTACATCGGCGCGACGGTGGCGCCGGGGCAGCCGCGGCGTGGGCATATCCCGGGATCGGTCAGCGCGCCGGCCATCGACAACCTGACCGAGGCCGGCACCTTCGCGGAGGCGGAGACGCTGCGGCACCTCTATGCCGCGCTCGGGGCGGATGGCAGCCTGCCTGTGGGGGTTTCCTGCGGTGCCGGCATCTCGGCCGCTCATGCGGTGGCGGTCCTTGCCTCGATCGGGGTGGAGGCGTCGATGTATCCGGGATCCTGGTCCGCCTGGATCGCCGATCCCGACCGGCCGGTGGTGGTGGGCGGCCGCCCGGAATGAGCGGCTTCGACTTCGACACGCCGATCGACCGCCGCGGCACCGGCTGTTCCAAATGGAGCCGCTACGGGGACGACGTGCTGCCGATGTGGGTCGCCGACATGGATTTCGCCGTGGCGCCGCCGATCCTGGACGCGATCCGCGCGCGGCTGGAACACCCCGTGCTGGGCTATGGCGTGGCGCGGGATGCGCTTCGGGATGCCGTGGTGGCGATGCTCGCCCGCGAATACGGGTGGGATGTGGCGCCGGAGGCGGTGTGCTTCCTGCCGGGCGTCGAGCCCGGCTTCAACATGGCGCTGCGTGCCTTCCTGGAGCCTGGCGACGGCGTGGTGGTGCAGACACCAGCCTACAAGCCGATGCTGGCGGCGCCAGGCCATTGGGGCCTGCGGCGGGTGGATGCACCGCTGGCGGTGCGCGGCGACGACGTGGTCTGCGACCTGGACGCGCTGCGCGCCGCGCTGGCGCCGTCGCGCGCGTTGCTGTTCTGCAACCCGCACAACCCGCTGGGGAAGGTGTTTTCGAGAGCCGAGTTGGAAGCCATCGCCGCGGCGGCGCTGGAGGCCGGCGCGGTGATCATCTCCGACGAGATCCATTGCGAGTTGCTGTTCGACGGGCGGCGGCACATCCCGATCGCGTCCCTCTCGCCGGAGGTCGCGGCGCGCACCGTCACGCTGATGTCGGCGAGCAAGAGCTACAACATCGCCGGCCTGAAGACCGCCTTCGCCATCATCCCCGATGCGGCCATGCGCGACCGCTTCCTGGCCAGCAAGGCGGGGATGGTGGACAGCGTGAACGTGCTGGGGCTGGAGGCGACGCTGGCGGCGCTGGAGCACGGCGCGGCCTGGAAGGCGGCGCTGCTGCCCTACTTGCAGGCGAACCGCGACTGGCTGGTGGAGACGGTGCGCGCGCGCCTGCCGGGTCTCTCGATCCACAAGCCGGAGGGGACCTTCCTCGCCTGGCTGGATGGCAGCGCCCTCGGCATCGGGGAGCCGCAACCCTGGTTCCTGGAGCGTGCGAAGGTCGCGCTCAGCCCGGGCGCCGAATTCGGCGTGCCGCTCGGTGCCCGGCTGAATTTCGGCTGCCCGCGCTCGGTGCTGGAGGCGGGGGTCGCCCGCCTCCAGGCCGCGCTGGCGGCGCGCTGATTACGACCCGATCTCGCCGCCATCCTTCTTGACGATGGCGATGACGGCGGGGCGGGGTGGCATGCCCTCCGCGAAGTCGGGCCAGCGGGTGGAGGGGCGTTCGAAGGTGCTGCCCGCATCATCGCCGGGGTGCTGGATGGCGAGGAAGAGGGTACGGTCATCCGGCGTGAAGCAGGGGCCGCAGACCTCCGCACCGGTGGGCGCGCGGTAGAACTGCTTGGTCAGCGCGCGGCCGGCGCCCATCGTATCCGCGGCCCAGATGCCGTCGGCGACGCCGGCGGCGGAAGGCGCGCCATCGGTCGCGATCCAGATCCGACCCTTGCTGTCGAAGGCGCAATTGTCGGGGCAGGAGAGCCAGCCGGCATCGCTGGTGGCGCGGTGGTAGCGCGCGCCCGCATCGGTGCCGGGCTTGCCGGCCATCAGGAAGATCGCCCAGCGCGCCTCGGTCGCCGCGTGGTCCACGGCGTTGGTGCCGGCGCCGGGCGGGATGATCTCCACCACATGGCCCTGGGTATTGGCCGCGCGCGGGTTCACGCGGTTGACCTGCTGCGCCGTGCGGTTGCTGTTGTTGGTCAGCATCACGTAGACCCGGCCGGTGGCGGGGTTCGCCTCCACATCCTCCGGCCGGTCCATCGGCGTGGCCTGCAGCAGGTCGGCGGCGCGGCGGGTGTTGATCAGCACCTCCGCCTGGCTGGCGAAGCCGTTGGCCGCGGTCAGCGGGCCCTGGCCATGCACCAGCGGCAGCCATTCCACGCGGCCATCATCGTGGAAGCGGGCGACATAGAGCGTGCCGTCATCCAGCAGGTCGCGATTGGCGGCGCGGTCGTTCGGGTTCCAGGGACGCGCGGTGACGAACTTGTAGACGTAGTCGAAGCGCTCGTCGTCGCCCTGGTAGAACACCACGCGGCCATCGGCGCTGATGGCATGCGTCGCGCCCTCGTGCTTGAAGCGGCCCATCGCCGTGCGCTTCACCGGGACGCTGGTGGGGTCGTAGGGGTCGAATTCGACGTTCCAGCCGAAGCGGTTCGGCTCGTTCGGCTCCTTGTCAAGGTCGAAGCGATCCATGAATCGTGACCAGCCATAGGTGCCCTCGGCCGCGATCCCGTAGCGGCGATAGGCTTCCGCCTGCGCGCCGGTCGTGGCCGCGCGGCCCGAGAAGTACTGGTTGAAATTTTCCTCGGAGGTGATGACGGTGCCCCAGGGCGTATTGCCGCCGGCGCAGTTGTTCAGCGTGCCGAGGACCTGGGTGCCGGTCGGGTCGGCCGAGGTCTTCAGCAGGTCATGCCCTGCGGCCGGGCCGCTGACGCGCATCGGCGTCTCGCCGGTGATGCGGCGGTTGTAGCGGCTGTTGGGGACCACGGCCCAGCGGCCATCGGCCTTGCGGATCTCCACCACGCTGAGGCCATGGGCGAGCAGTTCGATGCGGGACTGTTCGGCGGTGGCGCGCAGGCGGCCGGTGCGGCCGGCGCCGATGCCGGCGAACATCAGCTGCGTGTCGGTGTATTCGTGGTTCACCACCAGCAGGCCGCTGTCGCTGTTGCGGCTGCCCTGCGGCAGCGGGCGGAAGTCGATGAAGTCGTTGTTGTAGCCGAACTGGACTTCCTGCGCGGCGGCAGTCTGCGCCGTCGGGTTGAAGGCCGGCGCCTCCCCCACCACCGCATCGCCCCAGCGGATCACGGTCTGGATCTCGTAGCCCTCGGCCACCGCGTCGCGCTGCGCCATGCCGTGGCGGATTTCGGCGAAGCCGAGGGTGGAGGGCCCATCCGTCATCGGCACCAGGCCCTGGGCCAGGGCGCCATCGGCGGCGGCGACCATCTGGTCCACCAGCGTGGCCGCGGCCGCCGCGCCACCCAGGCCGAGCACAGCGGCGCGGCGGGACAGGCGCCGCTGCATCACATCCCCGATCGTCTCCCGGGGGTTGGGGTTGCTGCCGATATCCTCGATCTCGATTGGCTTGCCGGTGTCGGCTGGCGACCCGAGGGGCTCCAGGGTGTCGGGCATGGTTACTCGTCTCTCCTTGGCCGCACGGAATGGCGCGGCGGTCGGGCGGAGCGATAGACGAGGTCGGCTAAAGGCCGATGACGCAACGATGAAGCATCAATGGCGGTTGCATGGCTGCCGTGTGACGCGCGCCGGCATTGCAGGCTGGCGCGGCGGGACGCCTGCGCCCATGATTCATCCCGTACGACGGAGGAACGAACGAAGCGATGGCAGTGGTGGTGGCGGAACGGTTGATCGGCTTCGTCGCGGCGCTCTATCGCGCGGCGGGGTTGCCGGAGGCGGATGCGGCGCTGGTGGCGGACAGCCTGGTGCGCGCGGACCTCTGGGGGCATTCCTCCCACGGTGTGATGCGGGCGCCGTGGTATCTCGACCGGATTCGCAACGGCGTCATGAAGCCGGTCACGCAGGCCAACTTCCTGGTCGATGGCGGGGCGATTGCCGTGCTGCACGGGCATGACGGCGTCGGCCAGGTGATCGCGAAAATGGCGATGGACAGCGCGATCGAACGGGCCAGGAAGCACGGCGTCGGCATCGTCTCCGTGCGGGAAAGCAACCACCACGGGGCGCTCGGCTATTTCACGCGGATGGCCGCGGCGGCGGGATGCATCGGCATGCTGGTCGCCAATGGCAGCCCGGCCATGGCGCCCTGGGGCGGGCGGAAGAAGGTGGTGGGGAACAACCCCTGGTCCATCGCGGCACCCGCGGGGCGGCATGCGCCGATGATGCTGGACATCGCCAATACCAGCGTGGCGCGCGGCAAGATCTTCCTGGCGCGGCAGAAGGGGCAGCCGATTCCCGATTCCTGGGCGCTGGACAAGGAAGGGCGGCGCACGACGGACCCGGTGTCGGCGCTGGAGGGCGTGATCCAGCCGATGGGCGAGCACAAGGGCTATGCCATCTCCGCCATGATGGACGTGCTGGCGGGCGCGCTGTCCGGCAGCGGGATGCTGACGGAGGTTTCCGGCCCCTACCAGGCGGAGAAGCGCAGCCGCAGCGGCCATTTCGTCATGGCGCTGAACATCGCCGCCTTCGGCCTGCTGCCGGTCTTCGAGGACCGGATCGAGCGCATGATCGCGGAGCTGAAGGCGGCGCCGCGCGCGGAGGGGGTGGAGGAGATCTTCTACCCCGGCGAGATCGAGGCGCGTAACGAGTCGCGGCACCTGGCGGAGGGGATCGACCTGCCGGCGAATACGGTGCTGGATCTGCGACAGGCGGCGACGCATTGGGGCGTGGCCTTCCCGGAGGAGTGGCAGGCGTGAGCTGGACCGTCGAGACGCTGATCCAGGGCTATCCCGGCAAGTCGAAGCAGCAGGGCGGGCTGGGCTTCAGCACGGTGGCGCTGGCGCGCGGGCCGGAGGGAAGGATCGCCGTGCTGGACACCAGCCGCAGCGGCGCCCGGCGCCTGATCCTGGACCGGCTGAAGGAAGTGGGCGTGGCGGCGGAGGCGGTGACCGACGTGCTGGTCACGCACCTCCACTACGACCATGTCGAGAACTGGCCGATGTTCCGCAACGCGCTGATCCATGTGCCGGGCGCGGAGATGGACTATGCGCTGCGCCAGCCCGAAGGCGCGCCGCTCTGGCCGGAATTCTGCCTGCGCGCGCTGGCCGACAGCCCGCGCATGCGACGGCTGGCGGAAGGGGAGACGGGCATTCCCGGCATCACCTGCTTCGAGGCGCCGGGCCATTCGCCGCATCATCTGGTGTTCGTGCTGGAAGGGACGACGCGGACGATCTTCTCCGCCGATGTCGCCAAGAACCGCGCGGAGCTGGCGACGGGTATCGCGGACATGACGATGGATGCCGAGGTGCATCGTGCCTCCATCGCGCGGCTGAACGCGGTGTGGCGCGACAGGCCTGGCACCGTGCTGCTGCCCGGGCATGACGTGGCGCTGCGCATCGGGGCGGACGGACAACCGGAGGCGATCGAGGCGCGCAAGCTGGAGATCCAGGCGTGGTTCGGCGCCAGCCTGGATGACGTCACGAAGTTCGACGTGACGGAGAGTGGCGCTACCTGATCCTGTCGGGGTCGCCGCTGAAACCGTATTCGCAGACGACGCCGCCATGGAAGCGCGCGGCGACGCTGCCGGCGGGCGGGCGCTTGTCCTCGAGCTCGGCGGCGAAGGCCTCCGCATCGTCCTTCGGCCACCAGCCCAGCGCGGCGCGCGCGGCCTCATCCTTGCCCCAGAGCGCGCGGCGGTTGGCGGAGACGCCATAGACGACCAGGAAGTGGAAGGGCGCAGCGTCCACGGCCGCGCGCGCCAGGCTCGCCATGTCGCCATGGCTGATCCAGCCGCCGAGTTCCCGCGCATTGCCAGGCCGCGCGCGGAAGGCGCCAATGCGCAGGCAGGCGACCTCGATACCGTGCTTGTCGGCGTAGAGGCGGCCGAGCGTCTCGCCCCACACCTTGCTGGCGCCATACTGGCCGGAGGGGCGCGGGCGCTCCTCCGTGCCCACCAGCGCATCGGCGGGGTGGAAGCCGATTGTGTGGTTGGAGCTTGCGAAGATGACGCGCTTCACGCCGTTCTCCCGCGCAGCCTCGAAGACCGCATGGCAGGCGATGACGTTGGCGCGCAGGATTTCTGCTGCCGTGCCGCCGGTCTCGCGAGGGATCCCGGCGAGATGGATGAGGCAATCGACGTCGCGCGTCGCCGCCAGCGCCACGCCGAGCTCCGCCAGGTCTCCACGCATCACCTCCTCATCTGCCGCGGCATCGGCGATCGGGCGGATGTCGTGCCAGCGGAGATGCGCCGCGGCGCCGCGCAGCGCGGGGCGGATGACGCCGCCGATCTCCCCGGCCGCGCCGGTGACGAGGAGGCGGTTCCAGCGCGGCATCTCAGCTTTCCACCGTGATCTTCGCCTCTTCCACGATGCGGCCGAACTTCGCGGCCTCATTCGCCACGAAGGCCTGGGACTGCGCCAGGTTCATGTTCTGCACCAGCAGGCCCTGGTTCTCGAACCGCCCACGCAACTCGGGATCAACCAGCGCGGTCGCGATCACGTCCTGCAGCCGCTGCATGATCACGTCGGGCACGCCGGTGGGGGCGAAGACGCCGAAGAAGTTCACGAGCTCATAGGAAGCGAGCGGCGCGTATTCGGAGACGGAGGGGCTGTCCGGCAGCTGCGGCATCCGTTCCTTGCTGGTGACGGCCATCGCCTTGATGCGGCCTTCGCGGATCAGCGGCAGGCCGGAGGCGAGGCTGTTGTAGCCGAACTGCACCTGGCCGCCGGCGATGTCGATCACCGCCTGGCCCGATCCGCGATAGGGGACATGGATCGTCCGGATGCCCGCCATGTAGTCGAACAGCGCACCGGCGAGGTGCTGCGGATTGCCGATGCCGGAGGAGGAGTAGGAGAGGCTGCCGGGATTGGCCTTGGCGTAGGCAACCAGCTGCTCCACCGTGCTGAAGGGCGCCTGCGGGTTCACCATCAGCACGTTCGGCACCTTCACCACGACCATCACCGCGCGGATGTCGCGCATCGGGTCGTAGGCCATGCGGCCGCGGAAGAGATGATGGTTGATCGCTGTCTCCCCGGCGCCACCCAGCATCAGCGTGTAGCCATCCGGTGCCGCGGTGGAGAGCGCCTGCGCCGCGATCATGCCGCTGGCGCCGGTGCGGTTCTCCACCACCACGGGCTGGCCGAGCGCGTTGCGCAGCGGCTCCGCCAGCAGGCGGGCGGAGATGTCCTGCCCGCCGCCGGCGGCATAGGGCACCAGCAGGCGGATCGGGCGATTGGGGTAGCCGCCCTGGGCGAGGGCCGGCGCGGCCAGCGCGGCGGAAGCGCTGGCCAGCAGGGTGCGGCGCGTCAGCATGAACGTTTCCTCCGATTTGGGACGGAGGGTAGCGCCGTCAGTCCTCGCCCGCCAGTTCCCGCAGTTTCACGAGGTCGGCCGTCGCCACGCGCACGCCGCTGGCGCGGCTGCGATGCAGGGACTGCATCTCCCGCTCGCCGGGCAGCATCACCGGGCGCGCGGGATCGGCGGGCGGCGTGGTGTGGATGATGTCCATGAAGTCGGCCATGCGCGCACGGAGGACATCGGGGGGCGCGAGCTTCGTCGCATCGATGGCGATGAAGACATGGCCGAGGTCCTGCGCCACCTCCGGCGTCTTGTCCCAGGCGCGGACGCGGGTGAGGTAGGAGGCGCCGGAGAGCAGGCCGGCCAGCAGATCGACCATGATGGCGAGGCCGTAGCCCTTGTGCCCGCCGACCGGCAGCAGGAAGCCTGCCAGCGCGGCCTTGGGATCGGTGGTCGGCCTGCCATCGGCATCCGTAGCCCATCCCTCCGGCATAGGTTGGCCCGACGCCGCCAGGCTGCGGATCTTGGCGCGCGCCGCGACGGACAGCGCCATGTCCAGCAGCACGGGATCGCCGCCGGGATTGGGCACGCCAATGCCGAAGGGGTTGTTGCCGAGCCGCGTATCCTTGCCGCCGGTCGGCGCGATGGTCGTCGTGGCGTTGCTGGCGATGAAGGTGGCGAAGCCCTGTTCGGCCGCGATCATGGAGTAGGGCGCGATCGGGCCGAAATGGTTGCTGCCGCGGGCGAAGGCGGCGCCGATGCCGCAGGCGCGGGCGCCTTCGAGCGCTGCCTCCAGCGCCTTCATGCCGACCAGCGGGCCGATGCCGTTGCGGCCATCGACCATGGCCAGCGCGGGCATCACGCGTTCCACCTGCACCTCCGCCGCCGCGTCGATGCCGCCGACCTTCACGCGGCCGAGATACTGCGGCACGCGGCTGATGCCATGGGTGGACAGGCCGAAGAGATCGGCCATGACCAGCACGCGCGCGGCCAGCGCCGCTTCGTCCTCCCGCATCCCGCCCGCGGCGAGCGCGCGGGTGGCGAGCGAGAGCAGCGCGTCTTCCGCGATGGTGGCGTCCGTCACGCGCCGTGTCCCGCCCAGACGCGCGCGGGGATGTAGACCTCCCCCTTCATGATGCGCCGCGCGGTGCGCAGCGTGCCGCCGCCGAGGATGGTGGCGCTGCCATCGGCCGCCGTGCCGGTGGTGATGACGGCATCCATGACGCCGGAGGGATGTTCGATGGTGACATTCTCCCGCGCCTCGCTGTTCACCACGGCGATGCCTTCCGCGACGGTGCCGGGCAGCTTGCAGGCGCTGGCGATGCAGATGCCGCCGGTGACGGCCATGGCTTCGTGCAGCGCGAGCGGCGTGAAGTAGCGCGCGGCGACGCCGGTGCCGCCCTTCGGTTCACCGACAATGGCGAATTTCGGGATGACGCGGCCTTCCGCATCGCCCATGCCCATGGCGAGGCTGGCCGCGCGGCGGATGCGCTCGATCCGCGCCATGAACTCCTTGTCGCCATCGAGATCGGCGCTGGTCTCATGCCCCGTCTTGCCGAGGTCCTTTGCGCGGGCGATGACGACGGGCATGGCGACGTCGAGGCAGGTGACCTCCACGCCCTCGATCACATCCTTCGGGTTGCCGGTGGGCATCAGCCTGCCGGTGGAACCGCCGACGGCGTCGGCGAAGTTCAGCACAATGGGCGCCGCGGTGCCGGGGACGCCGGCGATGGCGGTGTCGCCATCATAGGTCACGCGGCCGCCGGGGGTCTGCACCACGGCTTCGATCAGCGCGCCGGTATTGACGGCGCGGATGAGCACCTTCGTCTCGCCGTCCTCGGCCGGGACCAGGCCGTTCTCGATCGCGAAGGGGCCGATGCCCGCGAGCATGTTGCCGCAAGTGGGGCCCCAATCCACGAAATCCTTGTCCACATTCACCTGGGCGAAGAGGTAGTCCACCTGCTGGGGCTGGCCGGGCTCCGCCTTGCTCACCATCACCGTCTTGCTGGTCAGGGTGGTGGCGCCGCCGAGGCCGTTGATCTGCCGCGCATCGGGGGACCCCATCACGGCCTGCAGCACGCGGCCCGCCGTCTCCCGGTCCGCAGGCAGGTCGCTGCGCAGGAAATAGGGGCCGCGGCTGGTGCCGCCGCGCATGAAGGTGCAGGGGATCGCTGTCTGGAGAACGGGTTTCGTCATCGGAGCCTTCATCGGAGCGGCCAGGGCAGGTCGATCATGGATTGCAGCAGGCCATTGGGGAAGTCGAGCACCAGGATGTCCGCCACGGCGACGAGGCCTCCATTGGCGATGGCGGTCAGCACCAGCGTCTTGGTCCAGCTGCATTTCGCGGCAACGCGGAGGAAGGCGAGGAAGAAGACGATGCTGGCCAGCAGGAAGCCGACCAGGGCGGAGCCCAGGATCAGGCCCGCGAACCAGAAGAGGTAGGTCCAGAAGCCGCCCTGGCTTTCATCGGCGCCTTCTTCCCCATCATGCAGCAGGGATCCCGGGTCGTTCGCGAAGGCGAGCTTGAGGGCGATGGGGATGCTGATGACCAGCATCGCCGCCGCGACCATGCCGGGGAAGACGGCGCCAAGGAAGCTGTGCTTGGTGGCGTCCAGCAGCACGGCGGCGAAGATCGCGATGGGGACCAGGGCGAAGATCGCCTGCGGTCGCGCATGGCCGCGCTTGTCGCTCTCGTCATCGGTGTCCGCGAGCCGCCGCTGGCGCGCGCCGATGAAGACGAACAACGCGATCATGGCGGCGATGATCAGCACGCCCGGCCGTTCCACGAAGCTCCAGCCATAGAACTGGACCGCCTGGTAGAGATAGGTCTCCATCGGCTGGGCGAGGACGAAGCCCACCACGAAGGGCGGCCGCGGCCAGCCGAAGCGGCGCATGAAGAGCCCCAGCACCCCGACCGCCAGCAGCAGATAAAGGTCGGCGGCATCGCGGCTGGTGTTGAAGGCGCCGAAGCAGACGATCATCACCATGAAGGGCGCGATCAGCCCGAAGCGGATCGTCGTCAGCTTCGCGATCAGCGGCGAGGTGACGAAGCAGAGGCCGGTGCCCATGACGTTGGCGATCGCCAGCGACCAGATGATGGCATAGGTCAGGTCGAGGCGTTCGCCGACGAGCTGCGGCCCGGCCTCGATCCCGATCAGCGTCATGCCGCCGAGGAAGACGGCCATGGAGCCGGAGGAGGGGATGCCGAAGAACAGCGTCGGCACCAGCGCGCCGCCTTCTCGCGCGTTGTTGGAGGCCTCGACGGCGATGACGCCGCGCACATCGCCCTTGCCGAACTGGCCGTTCTTCTCCGTCTGCACGGCGTGGCCATAGACGATCCAGTCCGTCACGCTGCCACCGAGCCCTGGGATGGCGCCGAGCAGGCTGCCGATGGTGGACGTGCGCAGCAGCAGCCACCAGTGGCGCGCGATGTCGCGCAGCCCCGCGATCCAGCCCTTCCCCAGCTCTGCCGTCTTGGAAATGGTGCCGCCGCCACGCGCGAGGTCCACGATCTCCGGCAGCGCGAAGATGGCCAGCACGAGGACGGGCAGGGGCAGGCCGTCGCTGAGGTAGAGCGTGCCGAAATCCAGCCGGTACTCGGCCGTGGCCGGCGCCGATCCGATGGTGCCGAGCGCGAGGCCGAGTCCGCAGGCGACCAGCCCCTTGCCGAAGCTGCGCCCCGCCAGCACGCCCACCATGGAGAGGCCGAGCACGGCCAGCATGAACAGCTCCGCCGTGCCCAGCGCCAGGATCAGCGGGCGCGCCACCAGCACCGCGCAACTCAGGATCACCGCGCCGACCAGGCCGCCGATCATGGAGGCGATGAAGGAGGCGGACAAAGCGCGCGCCGCCTCGCCGCGCCTGGCCATCGGGAAGCCGTCCAGGATGGTCGCCTGGCTGGCGGAGGAGCCGGGAATGCCCATCAGGATGGAACTGTAGGTATCCGCCGTCGCCGCCACGGCGACGAGCCCCGTCAGCATCGCCAGCGCGGAAACCTGGTCCAGCCCGTAGATGAAGGGCAGCACGAGCGAGAGGCCCGCGAGCCCGCCGAGGGCCGGCAGCACGCCGATCGCGTAGCCGATGGCGACGCCGAGCGCCATGTAGGCCAGCCGGTCGGGACTCGACAGCTGCACGAGGGCGGAGAGCAGGGCTTCGAACATCGCGCGTCATCCATCCAGGCAAGGCGATCGGGCCCGCATCGGCGATGCGGGCCCCGTCACGCGCTATTCGCGACCGAGCGTGTGGTTGAAGCGGCGCTGCAGCCAGTCCCGCGTCCATTGCCGGACCTCCGGCGCCATGGTGGTGGCGGCGGCATAGGCGCGGTCGGCGGGCTCGCCCACCGTCTCGTTGTACTCGCCGATGACGGGGCCGCGCTTCTCCCGGTATTCGGCATCGGCGATGGTCTTGCGGAAGGCCTCCTTGTAGGCGTTCACCAGGTTCGCTGGCGTGGACTTCGGCAGCACCACGAATTTCTGCGCGCCGAAGCCGGCGACGAAGAGGGCCTTCCAGGCTTCCCAGGCGGGGCCGGACGGGGCGCGGCCCGTCGCGGCCTGCAGGAATTCCGCGAAGTGCGGCAAGTCAGGAAAATTGCTGTCGCGCACGAGTTCGCCGGCATCGTTGAGGCTGCCCCAGCTGCACAGCGGCACGGCCTTGCCCTCTCGCACCAGCGGCAGGACCTGGCTGATGTAGGCAGAGCTGGTCTGGTAATCGATCGGCGTCTCTCCACGCTCGAAGGCCAGCCGCCCCTGGCCGCGGCCCTGCATGCCCATCACGACCTGCACGTCGAGGCCCAGCAGTTCGAAGGCCAGCGCGGGCACCATGTCGAGCGAGGTCGGCCCCTGGCTGCCGAACTTCAGGCCGCTCGCGGAACGCAGCCTGGCGATGTCACCCGGGCCGCGGACGCCGAGTTCGGGGCGGATATACATGACGCCGCCGGTGGGGGAGGCCATGACCGGCACCCAGTTCGCATAGTCGTAGCGCACGCGCGGATCGCCGAGCAGGAAGGGGAACTGGATGGAGGCGGTGGTGCCGAGGATGGTGAGCCCATCCGGCCGCGCCCTTGCGGCGAACTGGTTGGTGCCGTTGATGCCGCCGCCGCCGGTAATGTTGCGGATGACGATGGTGGGGTTGCCCGCCATGTGGCGGTTGAGGAAGGGCAGGTGGAAGCGCGCCCAGGTGTCGGAGCCGCCGCCCACCGACATGGGGATGATCCATTCGATGGTGCGGCCGACGAAATCCTGCGCCCTTGCCACGCCCGGCAATGCCGCCGCCGCGCCCAGCCCGGCGCCGAGGCGGATGAGGTCGCGTCGTCCGGCGTGCATGACGCCCGTGAGGTCAGCCATGGTCGCTCTCTCCCCAGAACTGGCGAGTTTGTCCCGCCTGGTGGGAACGATAGAACCCTTTTGGCGACGGACGCAAAACCCCCCGCCGTCACGCCGCTGCCAGCCGGCGGGGTGACGGGGGCGTCCAGGGCATGCAACATGCGCCGCAAGAGGCGCGGTCCACCGTGCCCGCCAAGGAGGAAACGCCATGCAGCGCAGGCAGGCCCTGCTGATCGCCGGGGGGACGCTCCTCGTGCCCACGGTCCTTCGCGCCCAGGAGGCCTGGCCCGTGCGCCAGGTGCGGATCATCATCCCCTTCGCCGCCGGCGGCCCGCAGGACGTGCCGGCGCGCATCATCGCGGACCGGCTGAGCCGGCGCCTGGGCGCGACCTTCATCGTGGAGAACCGGCCCGGCGTCGGCGGCGGCCTCGGCGCGCAGGCGGTGGCGCGGAGCGAGCCGGATGGGGCGACGCTGCTCTTCATCTCCTCCTCCATCGCCATCCTGCCGACGCTGCAGACGCAGCTGAACTTCGACCCGCTGCGGGATCTCGCGCCGCTGACGGTCGTGTGCGATGTGCCCGCGGGGCTGATGGTGCGCGCCGACAGCCGCTTCACGGACCTGCCTTCCCTGATCGCCGCGGCGCGCGCGCAGCCGGGGATCCTGACCTATGGCTCGGGCGGCGTCGGTTCGGCGAACCACCTGGCGGCGGCGCAGTTCGGCGCGCTGGCGAATATCGAGATCACGCATGTGCCGTATCGCGGCGTCAGCCAGGCGGTGAATGCGATCTACACCGGTGAGATCGACTTCGTCTTCGGCAGCACCGTCGAAGTGCTGGCGCATTACCGCCAGGGCCGCGCAAGGCTGCTCGGCATGACGATGCCGGCGCGCGTTCCCGCCGTGCCGGAAATCCCGGCCATCGCGGAATTCGTGCCGGGCTATGCGGCGCCCAACTGGTTCGCGATGTTCGCCCCGAAGGGGATGCCCGAAGCGCTCATGGGGCGCCTCGTCGCGGAGCTGACGGCCATGCGCAGCGACGAGGATCTGCTCAACCGCCTCAACAGCGCCGCCGCCATCGTGCGCATGGATGGGCCGGCGGCACTGACTGCGCAGCTGACGGCCGAGATTCCCCGCTGGCGCGACGTCATCCAGCGTGCCGGCATCCGCGGCGATTCCTGAAGGAAACACTCCCATGACCCAGTTTGGTCCGCTCGAGATCGCGCCCATCCAGGCTTCCGTCAGTGACGCGGAATGGCAGGCGCGGCTCGACCTCGCCGCCGCCTATCGGCTCTGCGAGGGCTACGGCATGTCCGACATGATCTACACCCACATCTCGGCGCGCGTACCGGATGCGCCGGACCAGTTCCTGATCAATCCGAACGGCATGCTGTTCGGGGAGATCACGGCATCCTCGCTGCTCAAGGTCACGATCGAGGGCGAAGTGATCTACAAGCCGGAGCTTCCCTATGGCCTGCACAAGGCCGGCTTCACCATCCACAGCGCGCTGTACCGCGCGCGGCCGGATGCCATGGCGGCGATGCACACCCACACCATCGCGGGCATGGCGGTCTCCGCGCTGAAATGCGGGCTGCTGCCGCTGACGCAGACGGCGACGCGCTTCTATGGCCGCGTGGCCTACCATGATTTCCGCGGGCCGGAGCGTGATCCCTCCGAGCGCGACCTGCTGGCGAAGAGCATCGGCGAGCGGAACTACTGCATCCTCAAGAACCACGGCCTGCTGACCTTGGGGGAGAGCGTGCCGGAGGCCTTCATCGCGATGTGGGGCATGGAGCGTGCCTGCCAGGCACAGCTTGCCGCCATGGCCTGCAACACGGAGCTCGAGATGCCATCCCCGGAGGTCGTGGCGAAATCCTGCGCGGCCTATGACCTTTCGGCGTCGCGCCGCTACGGGCTGCTGGAATGGCCGGGGCTGCTGCGGAAGCTGGACCAGGCCGACAGTAGCTGGCGGCAATAGGCGTCAGGCCAGCGTCGCCGCCACCTTCACCGCGCTCTGCTCCGCCAGGATCTGCTGCACCGCCTGGCGGAGCAGGCGCACGTCGCGGATGCGGCTGAAGCCCGGGCGGTGGAACAGCGCCACGTCGCGGGAGATGCTGCCATCGCCGATGCGGCGATAGGCGACCATGTCGTCCAGCAGCGCGCCGACCTGCACGGCGAGTTGCGGCAGCAGCGAGACGCCGACGCCGGCCGCGATCATCTGGCGCAGCGTCTCCAGGCTTGCGGCCTGGAGTTCCGGGCGGTCGACCGACAGGCGTTCGGCGTAGTAGGTCAGCGCGTGCTCGCGCAGGCAATGGCCCTCGCTCATCAGGATCAGGTCCTGGACGGGCACATCCTCTCGCCTCACCGCCTCCACGCGCGCCAGGGCGTGGTCGCGCGGGACGGCGAGGACGAATTCCTCCCGGAACAGCTTGAGTTCGGTCAGCTCCGGGCCGGGGAGGGGGGAGGCGGCGAGGATGGCGTCGAGCTCGCCCTCCTCCACCTGTCGAGCAAGCTGGCGCGTATAGCCCTCCGACAGCAGCAGGCGGAGATGCGGGAAGCGCGCGCGCAGCGGCTTCAGCAGGAAGGGGACGAGGTAGGGGCCGAGGGTCGCGATGACACCCAGGCGGAAGGTGCCTTCCAGCGGCGCATTGCCGGCGGCCGCGACCTCGAACAGCCTCCGCGCTTCCGCCACCACCAGGCGGGCCTGGGCCACGACCTCCGCGCCGCGGGAGGTCACCAGCACGCCGCGGGGGGCGCGTTCGAAGACCTCGATCTTCAGCAACTCCTCCACCTTGCGGATCTGGGCGGAGAGGGTGGGCTGGCTGACGGCGCAGGCCTGGGCGGCACGGCCGAAGCTCAGATGCTCCGCCACGGCCAGCAGGTATTCCAGGTCACGAAGCGAGAGGCCGGCGAGGGTCATGGCGGGTCCCGGACGAATCCGCGCGCAGTATCGCTGCGTGGACGCACAGGTCCAGGCCCGTCGTCACTCCGGCGATGACAGGCGGATCGCGTAGGCGAAGCGGGGGGAGGCGGCGTGGAGGTTGACCGTGGCTTCCAGCAGCAGCGCCTTCGGGCCGTAGAAGCGCCGCACGATGCGAAGCCCCGGCGTGCCGGCGCGCACGCCCAGCGCATGGGCGGCGGTCCGGGGCAGGGACAGGGCCGCGATCTCCTGCCGCATGTCCACCACGGGAATCTTCCATTGCCGCTCGATCAGCCGGTAGATCGGCGTGCGGCCCACCTCCGGCCGTTCCGCGGCGGCGGCGAAGGGGGCGGGGATGAACATCTCCACCGCCGCGAGCGGCGTCGGGTCCGCGCCGGCGGCGGTGCGGATGCCGGTGATGCGCGCCATCTCCACCCCCGCGCCATCGCCGAGCAACGCGCCGAGCGCGGGGTCCACCACCAGCCGGTCGCGCTTCGTGACGGTGAGGTGCGTCGGGCCGCCATAGCCCATGAGGTCCGCCAGCGACCGCACCGCCATCTCATAGGTCGGGCGCGGGCGGCGGGCGGTGACGCGGGTGCCGACGCCATGGACGGGCTCCACCAGCCCCTGGTCGCGCAGGCGTCGGAGCGCTTCGCGCACCGTGGCGCGGCTGACGCCATGCGTCTCCGCCAGCTTGGCCTCGGTGGGCAGGTTCTCCCCGATCGCGGGCTGGCCGGCGGCGATGCCCGCGGCGAGTGTCTCCGCCAGCGCGGCGTAGCGAGGGCCGAGGCGGGTGGCGCTGCGGCGGGTCACGCGGGGGCCGTCCCGTCGCGCAGCGTGCCGAGCCAGGCCAGGACCTCGGCCATCGGCAGGACATCGGCAAATTGCCGGTCCATGTCGAACAGCGCGATGGCATGGGAGATGGGGATGCGGTCGAACACGGCTTCCTGGGGCACGATGGCACGAAGGTTGTAGGAGGCAGCATCGAAGACCGTCGCCTGCACGCAGTTGCTGGTGGCGCCGCCGGTGACGATGACGGTGTCGATGCCGCGGTCGATCAGGTAGCCCAGCAGGGGCGTGCCGTGGAAGGCGGAAGGCTTCTTCTTCACGAAGACCAGGTCCCGCGCATGGGGCTCCATGCCCTCTGCCAGTTCGGCACCGCGCGATCCGGCCAGGCACCAATGGTCGCTCGCCAGCAGGTCGCGCTTCCGGCCATAGACGCCGATGTCGCGGCCCTCCGGGTCCAGTTCGAAGCGGGTGAAGATGCAGGGCGCGCCGGCTGCCTGCGCGGCGCGGACCACCTGGGCGGCGGCGGCCAGTGATGCGCGGCCGATGGGCCCGCAGGAGGAAGGCCAGGCGGCGTCATCGCCTTCCGCCCCCACCATGTAGCGCTGCGCATCGATGACGAGGACCGCCGCGCGACGCCCGAAGCCCATGCGACGGCCGAAGCGCCCCTTGGACAGGACGGCGCGATCGGCCTCCGTCAGGAAGACATCCCAGGGCTTCGCGGGGGCGGTGTCACTCGGCATGCGGTTCCTCCTGGCCGCGGCGTTGACCCCGATGGGGGGCGCCGACTAGCCTTGTCCGGACAACATGATAACCGAGGGCGCCGCGCATCGCGAGCGGCGCATCCCGTGAAACCGCCGAGGGAAACGAGACCATGATGCGACGCAGGACCCTGCTGGTTGCCAGCAGCGTGGGACTTTCGATGCCGGCGCTGGCGCAGGGCAGCGACTGGCCGAACCGCCAGGTGCGGCTGGTCTCGCCCTTCCCGCCGGGCGGCGCCGCGGACCTCACGGCACGCATGGTGGCGGAGGAGCTGACGGCGGCGCTGCGCCAGACCGTCTTCGTGGAGAACCGCGTCGGCGCGGGCGGCGCGATCGGGACGGAATACGCAGCGCGTGCCACGCCGGATGGCTACACCTTCCTGCTGGCCAGCACCGGGCCCTTTGCCATCAATCCCGGCCTGTTCAGGCTGAACATCGACCCGTCCCGCGACCTGACGCCGGTGGCGATGGTGGCGATCGTGCCCTCCATCTTCATCGTGAACTCGGCGGTGCCGGCGCGGACGATGACGGAGTTGCTGGCCCTGGCGAAGGCGCAGCCCGGCGCGCTGTCCTATGCCAGCGGTGGCAATGGCACGGCACAGCATCTGTTCGGCGAGTTGCTGAAGCAGATGGCCGGGATCGACATCCAGCACATCCCCTATCGCGGCGGCGGCCCGGCCATGACGGACACCATCGCGGGCCGCGTGCAGATCCTGTGCGACACGCTGCCCTTGGCGCTGCCGCATGTTCGGGAAGGCCGCGTGCGGGCGCTGGCGGTGACGACGGCCACGCGCAACCAGGCGCTGCCCGACATCCCGACCGTCGCGGAATCCGGCGTGCCGGGCTACGAGGCCACGGGCTGGTACGGCATCGCCGCGCCGACCGGCACGCCGGCTGCGATGATCGAGCGCGTCAACAGCGAGATCAACGCGCTGCTCGCCCGCCCTGCCTTCCGCGAGAAGCTGTTGGCGCAGGGATCGGACCCCGCGCCGATGACGCCCGCCGCCTTCGGCGCGCTGATCGAACGTGACCGCGCGCGCTGGACCCGGGTTATCCGGGAGGCGAATATCCGACCGGACTGAACCCTTATTCGTTCAGTCCCTTGCCGGGATAGGGATGCGTCTGGACCCAGTGGCGGGCGATGTCGATCCGCCGCGTGATCCAGACGCCCTCCTTCGCGGCCATGTGGTCCAGCAGGCGATGCAGGCCGGCGGCGCGGGCGGGCTGGCCGGTGATGCGGGAATGCAGGCCGATGGACATCATCACCGGCCGGCCCGCCGCGCCTTCGGCGTGGAGCACGTCGAAATGGTCGCGGCAGAACTGGAACCAGTCATCGGAGGTGGTGGCGGCGCCGAAGTGGCGCGCGTCATTCGTCGTCATGGTGTAGGGCACGACGAGATGCGGGTTGCCCTGCACCGTCACCCAATGCGGCAATTCGTCGCCGTAGTAGTCGCTGTCGTAGAGGAAGCCGCCGTGTTCGGCGACCAGGCGGCGCGTGTTCACGCTGGGTCCGTATCGGCAGTACCAGCCCTCCGGCGTCAGGCCCGTCGTCTTCCTGAAGCTCGCGACCGCGCGGGCGATCTGCGACCGCTCCTCGGCCTCATCCATCTCGTAGTGCTTCACCCAGCGCCAGCCATGGCTGCAGATATCCATGCCGCTGTCGCGGATCGCCTCCGCGATCGGCTGGTTGCGTTCCAGCGCCAGGGCGCAAGCGAAGAAGGTGAGGGGGAGCTTGCGCTCATCGAAGGCGCGGAGGATGCGCCAGAAGCCGGCGCGGCTGCCGTATTCGAACATGCTCTCCGCCGCCAGGTCGCGGCCGCGCGGGATCTGCGCGCGGGCGGCGGCCTCCGTCAGGTTGTTCTCGGTGAATCCCTCGCCGTCCTGGACGGAGGGTTCGGAGCCTTCCTCCACATTGAGGACGAAGTTGACCGCGATGCGCGCGCCGTTCGGCCAGCGCGGGTCGGGCGTGTGGCGGCCATAGCCGACGAAGTCGCGCTTCACCTCGTAGTGCATCCTGCCCCCATGCTGATTGACCCCCTGGAAGGGGACGCCTACCGTTGTACGGACAACAACAGTAACTGAAGGCCTGCTTGTGGGCGATACCCCTTCGAAGCCGCGATCCAGCAAGCGGCGACGCGACTTCGACCCGGCGGCGAAGGGCGCGCTGGATGGGCTGCGCGTGGTGGACCTGGCGCGGCTCGTCGCGGGCAACATGCTCACCAAGGTGCTGGCCGATCATGGGGCGGAGGTGGTGAAGGTGGAGCCGCCGGCGGGTGACAGCCTGCGCGCCTGGAAGGTCGGCGGCGTGGAGACGGCGTGGAAGACCTGGTGCCGCAACAAGCGCAGCACCTGCATGGACCTCCGCAATGCCGAGGCCATCGAGGTGGTGAAGCGCCTGGCCGCCACGGCCTCCATCTTCGTCGAGAGCTTCAAGCCTGGCACGCTGGAGGCGATGGGCCTGGCGCCGGAGACGCTGCTCGCGATCAACCCCAAGCTTGTCATCGTGCGCGTCTCCGGCTGGGGGCAGACGGGGCCATACCGCCACAAGGGCGGGTTCGGGACGCTGGTGGAAGGCTATTCCGGCTTCGCCGCGATCAATGGCTTCGAGGATCGGGAGCCCGTGCTGCCGCCCATGTTCATGGCGGATGCCTATGCGGGCCTCTACGGCGCCTCCGCCGCCATGATCGCGCTGCATCACGCGGAGCGGACGGGGCAGGGGCAGGTCATCGACCTGTCGCTGTTCGAGCCGATCTTCGCCGTGCTGGAGCCGCAGATGGCCAACTGGCGGATCATGGGGCGGAAGAAGCCGCGCACGGGCAGCCGCAGCACCAACACCGCGCCGCGCAATGCCTATCGCACCAGGGATGGCGGCTGGCTCAGCCTGTCCACCTCCACCCAGGCGGTCTTCGTGCGATTGATGCAGAGCATCGGCCGGCCGGAGCTGGTGGATGACCCGCGCTTCCGCACCAACCCCGATCGCCTGAAGCACATCGAGGCCATCGACGGCGTGATCCGCGACGCCATCGCATTGATGACGCGCGAGGAAGCCCTGGCAAAGTTCGACCGCGACGGCGTCACCATCGGCCCCATCATGGATGTCGAGGATATCGATGCCGATGACTACGCCGCGGAGCGGGAGGCGCTGATCGAGGTGCCGGACGCCGAGATGCCGGATGGCTGGCTGCCCATGCATGGGGAGGTGCCGCGGCTTTCGGCCACGCCGGGCATCCTGCGCAACCCCGCGCCGCGGCTCGGCCAGGACAATGATGCGCTGCTGGTGCCCCTGCTGGGCGCAGCGGAAGTCGCGCGGCTGCGTGAAGCCGGCGTGATCCTTCACGGAGAGACTGTCTGATGACCCGCGTCTGGCGTTCCATGCTCTATGTCCCCGCCAATGTGCCGCGCTTCGTCGCCAAGGCGCCGGGCGCCGGCGCCGATGCGGTGGTGCTGGATGTCGAGGACAGCGTGCCGCATGACCGAAAGCTGGAGGCCCGCGCCGCGCTGAAGGACGCTGTGCCGATGGCGGCGTCCGGCGGCGCGGATGTGCTGGTCCGGATCAACCGCCCGATGAAGCTCGCCGTGCCGGACATGGAGGCGGCGGCGGAAGCCGGGGCGAAGGGCATCCTGCTGACCAAGTGCATGGGCCCCGACCATGTGCGGCTCGCTGCCGAGGTGCTGGCGGAAGCACGGCAGAAGATGGTCATCGTGCCGATGATCGAGACGGCGGCGGCGCTGCCGCAGATGGAGGCGATCGCCCGCGCGTCGTCCATGGTGGCGGGGCTGCTGGTGGGGGCGGAGGATCTGGCGCTGGAATGCAATGCGGGCTCCGATGACGACCTCATCGTGCTGGCCAAGCGGCAGATGGTGCTGGCGGCGGTGGCGGCGGGTGTCGCGCCGCTCGGCACGCTCGGCACCGTCGCGGACTACCGCGATGCGGATCGCATCCGCGACCTGGTCGCGCGGTCGAAGCGATCCGGCTTCGTCGGCGCCACCTGCATCCATCCGGCGCTGGTGCCGGTGCTGAATGAGGGGTTCTCGCCGTCCGAGAAGGAGATCGACCTGGCGCGCCGGCAACTGGCGGCGGCGGAGGAGGCGGCGCGGGACGGGCGCGGGTCCTTCACCGTGGATGGCATGATGGTGGATGAGCCCATCCTGATCCGCGCGCGCCGCATCCTCGCGCTGGCATCATGAGCGAGGAGATCGCGCGGCTGGTCGGGATTTCCGTGCGCGAGCTGCATGGGATCGAAAGCCGCGCCGGCGCGGAGGCCGTGGCGCGGGAAGTGGTGCGGCTGAACAAGGCGGTGCGGGACCTCGCCCGCCCGGCGCTGCACTTCAGCGACCAGCCCGCGGATTTCCCCGCGGCGCTGCTGCGCAACGCCGACCCCGCCAATGATTGAGCTGTCCCTGGCACAGATCGCCGCCGCCATCCGCGCGCGGCAGGTCAGCTGCCTGGAGGTGACGCTCGCCGCCATCGAGCAGGCGGAGGTTGCGCAGCCCGTCACCAACGCCTTCGTTGAGATCTTGGCCGATCGCGCGCTGGACCAGGCGCGGGCGCTGGACGCGGAGTTGCAGGCCGGGCGCATCCGCGGCCCGCTGCATGGCGTGCCGCTGGCGCACAAGGATTGCTTCGAGCGTGCGGGCGCCGCCATGGGCGTAGGGTCGAAGCTGCTGGCGGGCAGCGCGCCGGGCACGCGGGACGCGACGGCGCTGGTGCGGCTGGAAGCGGCGGGCGCGGTCGATTTGGGGCGGCTGAACCTGAACGAGTTCGTGGCCGGGCCGACGGGGCAGAACCCTCATATCGGCGACTGCACGAATGCCTGGGATCCCGATCGCATCTCCGGCGGGTCGTCCTCCGGCTCCGGCTCTGCCGTGGCGTCCGGGGCGGTGTTCGGGGCGCTGGGGTCGGATACCGGGGGGTCCATCCGCCTGCCCGCGGCCATGCAGGGGCTGTTCGGGCTGAAGCCGACCTATGGCCGCGTCAGCCGCGCGGGCTGCTTCCCGCGGGCGCACAGCCTGGACTGCGTGGGTCCGATGACGCGCACGGCGGAGGATGCGGCGATCATGCTCGGCGCCCTGGCCGGCCCCGATCCGCGCGACCCGACCGCGCTCGATGCGCCGGTGCCCGATTATGCCGCGCGGATCGCGACCTCGGCGGCGGGCTCGCGCCTTGTCACCCTGGCCGATCCCGGGCCCATGGACCCCGACATCGCGGCCCGGATCGAGGATCTGCTGCGCGTCGCGGCCGAGCTTCACGGCCCCGTCGCACGCCGCGCTTTCCCGCAATTCGCGGCCTGCGACGCGCTGGGCGACGTGCTGTCGAAGGTCGAGGCCTCGACGCTGCACGGCCACTGGATGGCGACGCAGGGCGGTGACTATTCGACCGCCGTCCATTCACGGACGGAACCCGGCCTGCACATCCCGGCGCAGCGCTACCTGGAAGCGCTCGCGCTGCGGGCCCGGATGCTGGAGGATTTTCTCCAGACCGTCATGGACAGTGCGGATGCGCTGATCTGCCCCGCCATCCCCATCCCGGTGCCGACGCGCATCGAGGCCGACATGGAGGGCGCGGGCCGCGTCTTTCCCGTGGTGGCGGCGCTGACCAGCTGGACGCGCCCCTTCTCCTATCTCGGCCTGCCCGTGCTGACCGTGCCGATCGGGCTCGACCGCAACGGCATGCCGGTGGCGGCGCAGCTGGTCGGGCGGCCCTTCGGGGAGGCACGGCTGCTGTCGCTCGGCGCGGGCCTAGCGGCCGCGCTGGGCTGGTCCTTCACGCCGGGGCTGCCGGCACGCATCGACGGAGACGCCGCATGATGGATCGCAGGACGTTGATGGCCGCCGCCGCGCTGGCCGCGCTGCCGGGGATCGCGCGGGCGCAGCCGGCTTGGCCGTCCCGCGCCGTGCGCATGGTCGTGCCCTTCCCGCCGGGCGGGAGCAACGATGTGCTGGGCCGCGCGCTCTGCGAAAGGCTCGGGGCTCAGCTCTCGCAGCCCTTCGTGGTGGAGAACCGCGGGGGAGCCGGCGGGGCGATCGGTGCCGACCAGGTCGCGAAATCGGCGCCGGATGGCTACACGCTGCTTTTCATGTCGTCCTCGCTGACGACCAACGCCGCCGTGCAGCGCCTGCCCTACGACCCCGTCGCCGACTTCACGCCGATCGCCCAGGCGGCGGTGGCGCCGATGATCGTGACGGTCGGCAAGGACAGCCCGGCCCGCACCATGGCGGATCTGGTGCGGATCGCCCGCGAACGGCCCGGGATGCTGCGCTTCGGCGGCGCCGGCCCCGGCGATACCTCCTTCTTCGCGACGGAGCTGCTGAAGATGGCGGCCAATCTGGACATGGAGGCCGTCGCCTATCGCGGGATCACGGAGGCGCAGACCGATGCCGCCGCCGGGCGCATCGACCTGGTGGTCACGACCCTCGCCTCCGCCCGCGGGTTGATCGAGGCCGGGCAGCTTCGCCTCCTCGCCACCGCTTCCGCCGAGCGCGACCCCCGCATGGCGGATGTGCCCACCGTCCGCGAGGCGACGGGGATCGACTACGTCACCGGCGTCTGGTGGGGCGTTTTCGCGCCGGCCCGGATGCCGCCCGCCCTGACCGCTGCCATCAACGCCGCGGTCAACCGGGCGATGGCGGAGCCGCAATACCAGCGGGTGCTGGAAGCCGGCGGCGCCTCCATGGCCGCGCTGGCGCCGGAGGCCTTCGCCGCCCGTGTCCGGTCCGAGGTCGCGCGCTGGACGGATGTGGCGAAGCGGGCGGGCGTCGCCCTGAACTGACAAGCGTGCCGCGCGGTGCTGCCATGCGCGGCCTTCCGGTAATGCGTGCGGTGCGCCCCTTTCTGCGCTAGGGGGGGCGCACAATGCCATTTCCCGAACTGCCCCAGCCGCTCGCCCAGGCCCTGGCCGAGCGCGGCTACGCCGAACCCACCCCCGTCCAGGCCGCCGTCCTCGACCCCGCAACCCAGGGACGGGACCTGCTCGTCTCGGCCCAGACCGGCTCCGGCAAGACCGTGGCCTTCGGCCTCGCCATGGCCGCCGATGTGCTGGAAGGCCGCCGCACCGGCGCGCCGCTTGCCCTCATCATCGCGCCGACCCGCGAACTCGCCCAGCAGGTGCGGGACGAGCTGACCTGGCTCTATGGCGGCACTGGCGCCCGCGTCATCGCCTGCGTCGGCGGGACGGAGGTGCGCGGCGACCGGCGCATGCTCTCCATCGGCGCCGAGATCGTCGTCGGCACCCCCGGCCGGCTGCGGGACCATGTGGAGCGCAACGTGCTCGACATGTCCCAGCTCCGCGCCGCCGTGCTGGATGAGGCGGATGAGATGCTGGACATGGGCTTCCGGGACGATCTGGAAGCCATCCTGGAAGCGGCGCCGGAATCGCGCCGCACGCTGATGTTCTCCGCCACCGTGCCGCGGGAGATCGCGGCGCTCGCCGCCTCCTACCAGCGGGATGCCATGCGCATCGCCGCGACGGCGGAGGGCGAGCGCCATGGCGACATCGCCTATCGCGCCATGATGGTGGGACCGCGGGAGGTGGAGGCGGCCGTCGTCAACGCGCTCCGCTGGTTCGAGGCCTCCGGCGCGCTGGTCTTCTGCAACACCCGCGAACAGGTGGCGCGGCTGCATGGCAGCCTCTCGGAGCGCGGCTTCTCCGCCGTGGCGCTCTCCGGCGAGCTGACCCAGGCGGAGCGCAACCGCGCGCTGCAGGCGCTGCGGGACCGGCGCGCGCGGGTCTGCGTCGCGACCGATGTGGCGGCGCGGGGGATCGATTTGCCGGATCTCGGCCTGGTCATCCATGCCGAGCTGCCGCGGGACAAGGAGACGCTGCTCCACCGATCCGGCCGCACGGGCCGGGCGGGGCGCAAGGGCACGGCGGTGATGCTGGTGCCGCATTCGCGGCGCCGCATCGCGGAGCGGCTGCTGGCCATGGCGCGACTCCAGGCCGAATGGTCGGGCCCGCCGAGTGCCGATGACGTCCATGCCAAGGACCGCGAACGCCTCGCGGCCCAGGCGCGGGAAGCGGCCGATGCGGCGGCGGATGAGGATGATGTGGCGCTGGGCCAGGCCCTGCTGGCGGAACGCAGCCCGGAACAGGTGGCGGCCGCGCTGTTCCGCGCCCTGCGCTCCACCTTGCCGGCGCCCGAGGAGATCACCGCCTTGCCGCCACCCGCGCCTCGCGCGCCGCGCGACACCGGGGGCGGTGATGGCGTGTGGTTCCGCCTGTCCATCGGCCGCCATTCCCAGGCCGATCCGCGCTGGGTGCTGCCCTTCCTCTGCCGCCGGGGCGATTTGACGCGGCGGGAGGTCGGGCGCATCGACGTGCTGGACCGGGAGACGCGGGTCGAGATCGCGCCCTGGGCCGCGGAGCGCTTCCTGGCCGCCGTCGCACGGCCGACGGGCGACGAGGATGACCGCATCAAGGTGGAGCCGCTGGGCCGGCCCGCGCCGCATCGCGCGCCGCCGCGGCCTTCCGGGCCCCGGCGGGAGGATGAGCGCGGGCCGCCGCGTGGGGAAAACCGCGGGCCGCCGCGAGGAGAGGACCGCGGCCCGCCAAGAGTAGAGGACCGCGGCCCGCCGCGAGGGCCGAAGCGCCCCTACGTGCCGAAGAACCGGGCGCCGCGGTAGCGCCTCAGATCAGGTCGATCCGGGCGTCGCGCACCACGCGGCGCCAGCGCGCCAGGTCGGCGGCGATCAGGCGGGCCAGGGTCGGCCGGTCCGTCGCATCCACGGCGAAGCCGACGCGGGCCAGGCGCTCCGTCACCTCGGGCGTCTTCAGCGCGGCCACGATCACCTCGTTCAGCCGGTCCAGGATCGGCGCCGGCGTCGCGGCGGGGGCAACGATGGCGGTCCAGGATCCGGAGACATGGTCGGGCAGGCCCTGCTCCGCCATGGTCGGCACGGCGGGAAGCTGCGGGAAGCGGTTCGGGCCGCAGATGGCGATGCCGCGCAGCGCGCCGGAGGCGACATGGGTGCCGACCGTCGCCGCGTTCAGCACGGCGATCGGCGCCTGGTTCTGGATGACGGCCGTGGCCGCGGCGGGGCCGCCGGCGAAGGGCACCGCCACCGCCTCCGTCCCCGTCAGCAGCTTGAACAGTTCCATGCCCAGCTGTTCGGAGGAGCCGACGCCGGAGGAGGCATAGGCCGGGCCGCCCGCGATGGTCTTCATCCAGGCCACCACCTCCGGCACCGTGCGGGCGGGGATGGAGGGGTGGACGACCAGCATGTTCGGCGCCGTCATAACCAGCGTCACCGGCGCGAAGTCTCGTTCCACGTCATAGCCGGGGCTGCGCATGATGACGGGGTTGATGGTCAGCGTGCCGCTGGCCGCGACCAGCAGGGAATGGCCATCGGCCGGCTGGCCCGCGACATAGCGGGACCCGATGGCGCCCGTGGCACCCGGGCGGTTGTCGATGATCACGGTCTGGCCGAGCGCCGCCTGCATCGGCTGCTGCACGACGCGCGCGGCCAGGTCGGTCGGCCCGCCGGGCGGGAAGGGGACGACCATGCTGACGGGGCGCGTCGGCGCCCAGCCTTGCGCGGCGGCGCGGTGCGGCAGCAGCAGGGGGGCGGCCAGCAGGCCGAGGGCATCGCGACGACGCATGGTGTGAAGTCTCCCGTTGTTGAGGCGTAGTGAAGCACGGGTTCGTCAGCCCGCGAACATGGGTTCCGGCAGGGCCTTCACGCCGAGGCCCGTCACCTCCAGCAGCGCGCCTTCCCATCGCTGCACGCCGCGCTGCCAGCCATTCAGGAACTTCCGCGCGGTGGTGACGAACATCACGTCATGCGCCGCGCCGCCGAAGCTCGGCATGGTGGGGCAGGAGGACGGCATGCGGTAGCAGCGGTCGATCCGCCCATCCGGCGCGTAGCGCATCAGCAGCCCGTCATAGGGCAGGGCCGCCCAGTAGAATCCCTCCGTATCCACCGCCGCGCCATCGACCTTGCCGTTATGGCCGGGGAAGTTGGTGGCGGAGAGGAAGATCCGGCGGTTGCCGATGGTGCCGGCTTCCAGGTCGAAGTCATAGGCCCAGACGGTCTTGGCGCTGCTGTCGGAGAGGTACATGGTCCGGTCGTCGGGGCTGAAGGCGATGCCGTTGCCGACGATGATGCCCGTCTCCATCCGGTGCACGCTGCCATCGGGGTCGAGCCGCCAGAGCGAGGCCGACGCCTCATAGGTCTCGACGAAGCGGGCATTCATGCCGCCGCACCAGAAGCGGCCGCGGCGATCCACCTTGCCGTCATTCATGCGGTTGCCGGGGCAGTCGGGCTCCGGCCGCGCGATGGTCTCGAAGATGCCCTTCTCCGGCTCGATCACCGCGAAGCCCTGCAGCGTGCCGGCGATGAAGCCGCCCTTGGCGCGCAGCCCGATGGAGCCCACGAATTCCGGCAGCTTCCACTCGGCATGCGCGCCCGTGGCGGGGTCGCAGCGATGGATGGCGGGCTTGAGGTTGTCGAGCCACCAGACGCAATGGTCGCGGGGGTCCCAGACCGGGCTCTCGCCGAGCTCGTCGGCCGTGTCGGCCAGGCAGCGGATGGCTTCCATCTCAGCTCTCCCGCGCGCCGGCGGTCTCGACGATGCCGCGCCACTTTTCCATCTCCGCCGCGACCAGCGCGCGCAGCGCCTCCGGCGTGGAGGTCGCGGCATCGGCGCCGAGCGCGGTGGCGCGGGCGCGGAACTCGGGCCGGGCGGTGATGGCGCCGATGGCGGCGTTGAGTCGCGCGACGAGGGGCTCCGGCGTGCGCGGCGGCGCGAAGATGGCGTTCCAGGTATAGGCGTCATAGGGGCGGATGCCGGCTTCCTGCATGGTCGGCAAATCCGGCAGCGCGGCGATGCGGTTGGGCGTGGTGACGGCCAACGCGCGCACGGCATTGCCCTGGATGGCGCCCATGGCGCTCGGCACCGCATCGAACATGAAGGTGAGCCGCCCGCCCTGGAGGTCCTGGATGGCGGGGGCGGAGCCGCGATAGGGGATGTGCTGCGCCTGCACGCCGGCGACCGCTTCCAGCAGCACGGCGGAGAGGTGGATGGGCGACCCGATGCCGGCGGAGCCGTAGTTGTGCTTGCCCGGTTCCGCCTTCAGCAGCGCCACCAGCTCGGCTGCGCTGCGGACATTCACGCCGGGATGCACCATCAGCACATTGGCGATGGTGGCGAAGAGGGCGACGGGCGTGAAATCCCGCCGCGGGTCATAGGCCGGCGTCTTCGCGATCAGGGGCTGGAGCGCGTGGCTGCCCAGCGTGCCGACGACCAACGTGTAGCCATCCGGCGGCGACTGCATGACGGCGGTGCTGCCGATGGCGCCCGTGGCGCCGGCGCGGTTCTCCACCACGACGGGCACGCGGAGATCGACTTCCAGCGCCTGCGCCAGCAGCCGGCCCATGATGTCGGTGGGGCCGCCGGGCGGGAAGGGGACGACGAGGCGGATGGGGCGGCTCGGCCAGCCATCCTGCGCCAGGGCTGGCGTCGCCAGAAGCGTGCCCAGCAGGGTCCGTCGGGTGAGGGTCATGGCGTTTCTCCCAGGGGCGGCCGCGCCTTGTGCCACGCGGTCCGCTGTTGAAAGGCCTCGGCCAGGGCGAGCACGCGCGCATCCTCGCCGTAGCGGCCGATCAGGTGCAGGCCGATCGGCAGGCCATCGGGTGACAGGCCGCAGGGGATGCTGATGGCGGGCCAGCCCATGGCATTGGCGAAGGCGGTGAAGGCGACCGGCATACGCGGGCCGGCGGGCTGGCCGCCGACGGTGGCGGGCGGGCCGGACTCGATCGGCCAGGGCGGGGTGGGGCAGGTGGGCGTCACCAGGATGTCGTCATCGCCCATCGCCGCGCCGACGCTGGCGCGCCAGGCGGCCAGCCCATCGTGGGCGCGGGCGTAGTCGATGCCGGACAGCGCCAGGCCGCGTTCGGCCACCGCGCGGATGGCGGGGGTCACGAGGTCCTGCCATCCCTCATGCGCCTGCACGACGCGCGCGACGCCGACGGCGGAGAGCACGGCGGAGAAATCGCGCAGTGCCGTGGCATCGCCGGGCATGTCGCCCTCGGCGATGGTGCATCCCGCTTCCGCCAGCACCGCGGCCGCGCTGCACAGCAGCGCCGCCACGGCGGGGTCCGTGCCCTCGCCGCCGGCCTGCATCACCAGGCGGATGCGCGTGCCGCCGGCAGGGGCCGATGCATCGAGCGGCCCGAAGGCGAGGGAGGCGCGGTCCCGCGCGTCGCCGCCGGCCAGCACGTGCATCGCGAGGCGCAGCCCCGCGACATCCCGCGCCATGACGCCGATGGCCTGGTAGTCCAGCGACAGGGCCGGAAAACCGTGCAGGCGGGGGATCCGCCCCGTGCTGGGCTTGAAGCCGCTGAGGCCCGTGAAGGCAGCCGGCAGGCGGATGGAGCCGCCGGCATCCGTGCCGATGGCGAGCGGCGCCATGCCCGCCGCCACCGCCGCGGCCGCGCCGCCCGATGACCCGGCCGGCACCATCGCGGGGTTCCAGGGGTTGCGCGTGGTGCCGAAGACCGGGTTGCTGGTGTGCACGGCCAGCGCGAATTCGGGCGTGTTCGTCTTGCCGACCAGCACCGCCCCCGCCGCGCGCAGGCGCGCGACGCAGAGGTCATCGACGCCAGGCACAAAATCCCGGAACAGGCGCGATCCCCAGGTCGCGCCGAAGCCGGCGGCGTAGAGGTTGTCCTTCACCGTGAAGGGCACGCCATCCAGCGGGCCGATCGCCTTTCCCGCGCGGCGCCGCGCCCCGGACTCTGCCGCCGCCGCGCGGGCGGCCGGCAGGTCCATGGCGATGATGGCGTTCAGCTCGGGGTTGTGCGCCTCCAGCCGCGCCAGGCAGGCCTCCAGCAGCGTCTCGGGCGTGGTGCGCCCCTCCGCCAGGGCGGACGCGGCCTCGGCCAGGTCATCGACAGGCGGGGCGGGGACAGGTTCCATACAAGCAGCATGCGACGCCGCCGCGGCGCTGCAAAGCGGGCAGGTCGCGGTTTGACGCGGCTCGCCGGCGATCCCTATCCTGCCGAGACAAGAGGGCGATTGATGACCGAGGCGTTGCAGGTTCCCACGCACCTGACCGTGGAGAACGCGGATTTCAGCAAGGCGCTCGGTTACGTCGATGGCGCGGTGGTGCCGCTGGCGGAGGCGAAGATCTCGGTCCGCGACCTCGGCCTGATGTATGCCGACATGACCTATGACGTGGTGCACACCTGGAAGGGCGGCTTCTTCCGGCTGGAGGATCACCTCGACCGCTTCTTCGCCTCCATGCAGGGGCTGCGGCTGGATGCGGGCATGGACCGCGCGCAGATGCGCGCCGTGCTGTCCGACCTGGTGCGCCGGAGCGGGCTGCAGGACACGCTGGTCTATTTCGCCTGCACGCGCGGCATGGCCGTGCCGGGGTCGCGGGACCCGACGCTGTCCAAGAACAACTTCTTCGCCACCGTCACGCCGCTGGTGCTGCGCGGGCAGCCGGAGGAGATGGCGCGCGGCAAGGATGCGATGCTGGTTCGCGATATCCACCGCATCCCGGCCTCCGCCGTGAATCCCCTCTGGAAGAACAGCCATTGGGGCGACTTCATCCGCGCCACCTTCGCCGCCAAGGATGCGGGGTTCGACACGCCGATCCTGCTGGCGACGGATGGGCTGGTGGCGGAATCGCCCGGCTTCAACATCGTGGCCGTCATCGATGGGGCGCTGCTGAGCCCCGATTCGGGCGTGCTCGGGGGCATCTCCTGCCGCACCATGTTCGAGATCGCGGCCGAACTCGGCATTCCCGCCCGCTACGGCGCCCTGACGCCCGAGGCGCTGCTGGGCGCGGAGGAGGCCTTCCTGACCGCGACCTCCTGCGGGTTGTTCCCGGTGACGCGCATCGATGGGCAGAAGATCGGCGCCGGCGTGCCCGGGCCGATCACGACGCGCTTGCTCAACACCTATTACCGCAAGAAGAATGCGGGGTGGCACATCACACCGGTGACGGCCAGGGATGAAGGGTAGGGCGCGATGAGGCGTTTGCTGGGGAAACTGGCCGGGCTCGCGATCGGCGTCTTCGCCGCCGTGATGCCGGCGGAAGCGCGGGACCTGACGGTGGTCGCCGGTGGCGGCGCGCTGCAGGACCATATGCGGCGGACGCTCTTCTCCACCTTTGCCGGCGGCCCGGTGGTGGACACGGCCTATGACTACAATGTCGGCCCCATCCGCGCGATGGTGCAGGCCCGCAACGTGACCTGGGACGTGGTGCTGGTGGAAGCGCCGGACCTGATCCGCGGCTGCGAGGACGGCATCTTCGAGCGCATCGACTACAGCGTGGTGGACCGCGGCAAGTTCATGCCGGGCGGCGCCACCACCTGCGGCGCCGGCGCCATCGGCTGGGGTGTCGCCGTCTTCTATGACGAGGCGCGGCACGCCAACGGCCCCGCCACCTTCCAGGAATTCTGGGACACGCAGCGCTTCCCTGGCCGTCGGACGCTGCGCCGCGGTGCGCGCATCACGCTGGAAGCGGCGCTGATGGGCGATGGCGTGGCGCCCGCCGATGTCTATCGCGTGCTGGCGACCCCGGCCGGCCAGGCGCGCGCCTTCGCGGCGCTGGACCGGCTGCGGCCGAACCTCGTGTTCTGGACCGGCGGGCAGCAGCCGATCGAGCTGGTGAACTCCGGCGAGGTTGCCTATGCGCTCGGCTTCGTCGGCCGCACCGCGAACGGCATCCGCGCCGGGGCGCGCTACAACCTGCGCTGGTCCACGCTGCTCTATGCCTATGACAGCTGGGCGGTGGTGCGCGGCTCTGCCAACGCCGCGGCGGCGATGCGGCTGATCCAGCACATCACGGAAGCGGGCCCGGTGACGGAGCTGACGAAGCTCTGGCCGATCAACCCCGCCACGGCGTCGGTCGCGAACGACCCTGATGTGCGCGCGCGCAATCCGCTGATGATGACGAACCACCAGGCCGGCGGCCTCGAGATCAATACCGAGTTCTGGCTGGAATACGGGCCGGATCTGGAACAGCGCTTCGCATCCTGGGTGAATCGCTGACCTGATCCCGGCGCGCGGCGATGCGACGCACCAACTGGCTCGCCGCGCTGCTCATCGCGCCGCTGATGCTGCTGATCCTGGGCAGCTTCCTGCTGCCCGTGGGCTTCGCGCTGTTCACCGCGGTGGCGGATCGGGAGGTTGCGGCGACGCTGCCGCGCACCCGTGCGGCGCTCGCGGCCTGGGACGGAGTGGGCCTGCCGCCGGAGCCCGCCTTCGCCGCCATGGCGCAGGAGTTGGGCCAGGCGCTGGAGGACCGGCGCATCGGCGACATGGCCCAGCGCCTGAACTTCGAGCGAACGGGCATGCGCGGCCTGCTGCTGCGGACCGCACGGGCGGCGGGACGGCTGGAGGCGCCCTATGCGGCCTCCATGGTCGCGCTCGATGCGCGATGGGGTGAGGGTGACACATGGCTGCTGGTCCAGCGCGCCGGCGGGCCGGTGACGCCGCTGTATCTGCTGCGTGCCATGGATCTGCAACGCGCGCCGGGTGGCGGCGTGCAGGCGGTGGCGGCGGAGGAGGCGCTGTACAGGCAGCTCTTCTGGCGCACGCTCGGCATCAGCCTGGCTGTGACGGCGCTCTGTGTGCTGCTGGCCTATCCCGTCGCCTACACCATCGCGAAGCTGAGCGCGCCGTGGTCGGCTGTCGCGCTCATGCTGGTGCTGATCCCCTTCTGGTCCAGCGTGCTGGTGCGCAGCACCGCCTGGTTCGTCCTGCTGCAACGGGAAGGGCCGGTGAACCAGGCGATGATGGCGCTGGGCCTCATCGACGCGCCGGTGCAGGTCGTGGGCACGCGCATCGCGGTGGTGGTGGCGCTGGTGCATGTGCTGCTGCCCTTCGCGGTGCTGCCGATGCACAGCGTGATGAAGCGGCTGGATGGTATCTATCTGCGCGCGGCGGCCTCGCTTGGTGCGAACGGCGTGCAGCGCTTCCTGCGAGTCTATCTGCCGATGTCGATGCCGGGCGTGCTGGCAGGCGCGGCGATGGTCTTCCTGCTGGCGGTCGGCATGTACACCGCGCCGGCGCTGGTCGGTGGCGATCGCGACCAGATGGTGGCCTGGTTCATCGCCTACTTCATGAACCGCGAGGTCAACTGGGGCATGGCGGCCGCGCTGTCGGCCTATCTGCTGGCGATGACCGGCGCGGCCATCGGGTTGGCGCGGGTGCTGACGGGCGGCGTGGCGACGATCGGCGGACGGGCCTGATGCGGGAAGGCCCGGTCGCGCGGCGGCTGCTCCGCCTGGTGACGGCGCTGGTGCTGGCCTTCCTGCTGGCGCCGATGGTGGCGGTGATCCTGCTCTCCTTCTCCCCCACCGAATTGCTGGCCCTGCCGCCGCGCGGCTTCTCGCTGCGCTGGTATGGGGAGTTGCTGGACAGCGCGCGCTGGATGCTGGCGATGAAGAACAGCTTCGTCGTCGCCGGCGCCACGACGGTGGTGGCGACGCTGCTCGGCACCGCGGCGGCGGTCGGCCTGCAACTCGGGCGCTTCCGCGGCAAGGCGGTGCTGGTGACGATCCTGACCCTGCCGATGGTGACGCCCTACATCGTCACCGCGGCCGCGATGTTCTTCGCCTATTCGCTGGTGGGGCTGACCGGGTCGCTGCCTGGGCTGGTGCTGGCGCATACCGTCGTCGCGGTGCCCTTCGTCGTCGTCAGCGTGCTGGCCACGCTTCAGACCTTCGATGCGACGCTGCTCCGCGCCGCGGCCTCGCTGGGTGCTTCCCCCGCCACGGCGCTGATCCGCATCGTCGTGCCGAACATCTGGCCCGGCATCGCCGCCGGCGCCATCTTCGCCTTTGCCACCTCGCTTGATGAATTCGTCATCACGCTGTTCATGGCGGGGCCGGGGCAATTCACCCTGCCGCGCCAGATGTATGCCAGCGTGCGCGAATTCCTGAGCCCCACGATCCTGGCCGCCGCGACCATGCTCTTCCTCTGCTCGCTCCTCTTCCTGCTGGTGAGCGAGGCGCTGCGCGTCCGCGCCGAGCGACGGGGCCGCGCATGAGCGCGCCGATCGTCCGCTTCCGCGGCGTCAGCAAATCCTATGACGGCCGCACGCCGGTGGTGGCGGGCCTCGACCTCGACATCGCGAGGGGTGAGTTCCTGACACTGCTCGGCCCGTCGGGCTCCGGCAAGACGACGACCTTGATGATGCTGGCGGGGTTCGAGGATCCCTCATCCGGCAGCATCGAGCTGGAGGGGAAGCGCATCGACACGGTGCCGCCGCACAAGCGCGGCATCGGCGTGGTGTTCCAGAACTACGCGCTGTTCCCGCACATGACGGTGGCGCGGAACCTCGCCTTCCCGCTGTCCGTCCGCGGCACGTCGCGCGCCGAGATCACGACGCGCATCGCCAAGGCGCTGGAAATGGTGCGGCTGTCGGGCTTCGGCGACCGCCGTCCGCAACAGCTCTCGGGCGGCCAGCAGCAGCGCGTGGCGCTGGCCCGCGCGCTGATCTTCTCGCCGAGCCTGGTGCTGATGGACGAACCGCTCGGCGCGCTCGACAAGCAGCTGCGGGAGGAGCTGCAGCTGGAGATCCGCCGCATCCACGCGACGCTCGGCGTGACCATCGTCTATGTCACCCATGACCAGTCGGAAGCGCTGACCATGTCGGACCGCATCGCGGTGTTCGAGGGTGGGCGCATCCAGCAGCTGGGCAGCGCGGATGCCATCTATGAGCGGCCCGCCAATGCCTTCGTCGCCGGCTTCATCGGGGAGAACAACCGGATGGAGGCGGTGGTCGCCGACTCCACGACCCTGCGCCTCTCCGATGGCACGATGCTGGCAACGGCGCCGCACGGATTTTCCGCTGGCGAGCGCGTCATTGCCTGCATCCGGCCGGAGAAAGTCCATCTGGCGGAAGCGGGGCAGCGGGCGCCGGTGACGGAGGTCGTCTATCTCGGCGACCATTGCCGCCTGCGCCTCTCCTATGCCGGCCTGCCTGACTTCTTCGCCAAGCGCCCGAGCCTTGATGGCGTGGCGCTGCCCCAGGTCGGGGAGGCTGTCTTTCTTGCCATCCCGCCTACGGCAGTGATGGTGTTTCGTGCAACGCCCCATCGAGAGTGAATTTTTGCTGCGGTAATCCGCTTGACAGGACGGCCCCCGTCCCGTGGCATCGCGGGGACCGACCAGACCCCGATGCGCAGGATGCCGCCATGCCGACGTTGAACCGACGCAGCTTCCTCGGTGCCGCCGCCGCCCTGCCGGTGCTGTTCAACGAAGCGCGCGCGCAGCAGCGCCCCTCCACGATCCGCTTCGGCCTCTCCGCCTGGCCGCCCAACCTGCAGCCCTGGGTCTCCACCGGCGCCTCCGCCGGCACGGTGAAGCTGCTGATCCATCGCCGCCTGGTGGGCTTCGACGAGAAGGGCGAGATGCGCGGCGAGCTCGCGCGCGAATGGTCGCTGGATGCGCAAGGCGCCTGGGTCTTCAAGCTGCGTCCGGAAGCCGTCTTCCATAACGGGGAGAAGGTGACGTCGGAGGACGTGAAGTGGACCATCGAGCAGATGGCCGCCGAACGCTCCACCGCCTATTACCGCCAGCAGATGCAGCAGGTGGAGCGCGTCGAGACGCCGGATGCGCAGACCGTGCGGCTGGTGATGAAGGAGCCCTCGGCGACGGTGCCGCTCTGGTTCACCAACTACAACATGGGCATCGTCTGGCGCGGGTCGCGCGACATGAACGCACCGATCGGTTGCGGCCCCTATCGCGTGACGTCGCAGGAACGCGGCACCTGGATCGAGGTGCAGGCCGTGCCGAACTACTGGGTGCCCGGCCTGCCGCGCACGCGCACCATCCGCTTCACCGTCTATGCGGATGAGAACCTTCGCCTCGCCGCGCTGCAATCCGGCGACATGGACATGATCGAATACGTGCCATGGTCCGGCATGGCCGCGGTGGAGGCCGATCCGCGCCTGACGCTGGCGACCCAGATGGGCCCCTTCATGGACATCCTGTTCAACGGCACGCGCCCGCCCTTCGACAACCCGCTGGTGCGCCGCGCCGTGGCGCATGCGGTGAAGCGCGACGACATCGTGCGCGTCGCCTTCTCCGGCCGCGGCAAGGTGCTGGAGGGCATGCCGATCGCCGAGGGCACGCCCTGGTTCGACGCGGAGCTCTCGCGTGGCCACGCCTACGATCCCGAACGGTCGAAGGCGCTGCTGGCGCAGGCGGGCCACCCGAACGGCTTCAGCACCACCCTGCTCGCGGCCTCGCAATTCGCCATGCACAAGGACAGTGCGGAGATCAGCCAGCAATACCTGGCCGCCATCGGCATCCGCGCGGAACTTCAGCTGGTGGACTGGTCCACGCGCGTCAGCCGCGGCATCCGCGGGCAGTATGACCTGGCGGTGCATGGCGTCTCCTCCGAATTCAACGATCCGGATGGGCTGAGCGTGGTCATGGACACCTCGCTGTCGCCGGCGCATGGGCGGTCCTTCGGCCTGCGGGCACCGCGGACGACGGAGCTGCTGGCCAAGGGCCGCACGGAATTCGACCAGGCGAAGCGCGTCGAGATCTATCGCGACATGCAGCGCGCGGCGCTGGAGGAGGTGCCGCTGGTCGGCCTCGCCTGGCGTGAACAGGGCTACGGCTTCGACCGCCGCATCACCGGCTTCGCGAATCTGCCAGGCGCGCTCAGCACGGCGTCGGGCGCCCTGCTGGAATTCGCGGCCTTCGGCTGATGCTCTGGATCGCCAAGCGCATCGGCGTCTCGCTGGTGCTGATGTGGGTGGTCGCGACGGTCGTCTTCCTCGCGCTGCACATGGTGCCGGGCGACCCGGCGGAGCTGCTGCTGTCCACCGGCGGCGCCATGCCGGATGCCTATGCCATCGCGGAACTGCGGGAGAAGCTCGGCCTCAACCGGCCGATCTGGGAACAGTACCTGGCCTTCCTGGAAGGGCTGTCGCGCGGGGACCTCGGCAATTCGCTGGTGGATGACTATCCGGTGGCGGAGGAGATCCTGCTGCGCCTGCCGCGCACGCTGGAACTGATCCTGGCCGGCACGATCCTGTCCGTGCTGATCGCGCTGCCGGCGGGCACCTTCGCCGCCGTGCGCGCGGGCGGGGCCTTCGACCGCGCCGCATCCTGGATTGCGGCGCTGCTGCAGGCGGTTCCGGTCTTCGTGCTGGGCACGCTGCTGATCCTGCTGCTGGCGCAGACGCTGCGCTGGATGCCTGCGGGGGGCTATGTGCCGCTGGCGCAGGACCCGGCGCGGCACCTGCTGCTGCTGTCGCTGCCCGCCATCGCCATCGCGAAGGGGTTGACGGCCACGGTCTTCCGCATGACGCGCGCCTCCGTGCTGGACGCGCTGTCGCGCGACCATGTGCGCACCGCCCGCGCCAAGGGGCTGACGCCGCGGCGGGTGCTGACGCGCCATGTCGTGCGCAACGCGCTGATCCCGGTCACCACCGTGCTCGGCCTGCAGATGGGCACGCTGCTCGGCGGCACCGTGCTGGTGGAATACGTCTTCAACTGGCCGGGCCTTTCCACGCCGCTGCTGCGCGCGGTGGAGGGGCGGGACTACCCGATGGTGGTCGGCATCGTGCTGACGGTCTCCGCGCTGTTCCTGCTCATCAATCTGGCGATGGACCTGCTCTACGCCGCCCTCGATCCGCGGATCAGCCGGTCATGAGACGCCTCTACCTCCCGGGCCTCGCGGTCCTGTTCATCTGCCTGGTCGCGGCCGCGGCGCCGCTGCTGCCCATGCCGGACCCGATCCGGCAGGATGTGGCGAACCGGCTGGCCGCCTGGCTGCCGGGCAGCCCGCTGGGACGGGACGAATTCGGGCGGGACGTGCTGTCGCGGCTCATCTGGGGCGCGCGGTCGTCGCTGATGGTGGCCTTCATCGCCTCCGCCATCGCGGCGGTGGTGGGGACCGCGCTCGGCCTGCTCGGAGGCTGGTTCCGCGGCGTTGCGGAGTTCCTCGCGATCCGCGGCGCGGATGTCGTGCTGTGCTTCCCGCCTGTGCTGCTGGCGCTGCTCGTCGTCACGCTGCTGGGCCCGGGCACGGCGACGCTGATCCTGGTGCTGTCGGTCCTCTACCTGCCCGGCTTCATCCGGGTGAGCTTCGCGGAGGTGCTGTCGGCGCGGAACCAGGATTATGTGGAGGCCGTGCGCGCGCTCGGCGCGCCGACCATGCGCATCCTGCTGCGCACCGTGCTGCCGAACATCGCGGGGCCGGTGCTGGTGCAGTTCTCCCTCGCGGTGGCGGCGGCGGTGGTGCTGGAATCGGGGCTCTCCTTCCTCGGCCTCGGCGTGGTGCCGCCGACGCCGTCCTGGGGCCTGATGATCCGTGGCGCGCGGTCCACCATGGAACAGGCGCCGATGCTGCTGGTCTGGCCCTGCGTGGCGCTGACCTTCACCATCCTGGCGATGAACATCCTTTGCGACGCGGTGCGGGACATCGCGGACAAGCGCGGGGGCGGCGGAGCGAAGCGGCTGCGGCTGGTGGACCGGCTGCTGCCGGGGCTGTTCCCCCCGCCGGCCTCGCCGGCACCGCTGCTGGACGTGCAGGGGCTGACGGTGGAAATCGCGGTGCCGGGCGGCGTCATCAAGCCCGTCGAGGATGTTTCCTTCAGCCTCTCCGCTGGCCGCACGCTGGCCATTGTGGGGGAGAGCGGCTCCGGCAAGTCCATGGCGGCCACCGCCATCATGGGCCTGCTGCCGCCCGCGGCCCGCGCGGCGGACGGCGTCGCGCGCTTCGAGGGCGAGGATCTGCTGCGGATGCCGGAGGCGCAGCGCCGCAGGCTGCGCGGCGGTGCCATGGCGATGGTCTTCCAGGACCCGATGAGCAGCCTCAACCCCGTGCACCGCATCGGCGACCAGGTGGCGGAAGCCATCCGCGCCCATCGCGACGTGACGGCGGAGGCCGCGCGGCGGGAGGCGGTGGACCTGCTGAAGCGCGTCGGCATCGCCGATCCCGAGCGTCGCGCGCGCGCCTATCCGCATGAACTGTCGGGCGGCATGCGCCAGCGCGTGATGATCGCGATGGCCATCGCCAACAAGCCGCGGCTGCTGATCGCCGATGAACCGACCACGGCGCTCGACGTGACGGTGCAGGCGGCGATCCTGGAACTGCTGGCGGTGCTGCGGCGGGAGGAGGGGATGGGCGTCGTGCTCATCACCCATTCGCTTGGCGTCGTCGCGGAAGTCGCGGAGGATGTGGTGGTGATGTACGCCGCGCAGGTGGTGGAGCGCGGCCCGGTGGCGGAGGTCTTCGCCCGCCCGCTGCATCCCTACACCCGCGCGCTTCTTGCCGCCGTGCCGGATGGCGATGCGGAGCCCGAGGGCATCCCCGGCGTCGTGCCGCGGCCCGACCAGTGGCCGCCGGGCTGCCGCTTTGCGCCGCGCTGCGCCCATGCGACGGAAGCCTGCAACGCCGCGCCGCCCGCGCTGGAAGGGCAGGGGGACCGTGCCGTGCGCTGCATCCGCTGGCGGGAGATCGCGCCATGACCGCGCCGCTGGTGGTGGCGGAGGCGGTGGAGATGAGCTTCGCCCCGCGCGGCATCCTGGCCGGCGGGCGGCCCGTGCGCGCCGTCGCCGGCGTGGATGCGACGGTCGCGAAGGGGGAGGCGCTGGGCGTCGTCGGCGAAAGCGGCAGCGGCAAGTCCACGCTGGGGCGCCTGCTGCTGGGCCTGCTGGCGGCCACGGGCGGCAGCGTGCGCTTCGATGGCGAACCGCTGCCCAAGCCCGGCAGTGCCGCCTGGCGCAAGCTGCGTGCCCGCATGGGCATCGTCTTCCAGGACCCCTTCGGCAGCCTCGATGCGCGGCGCAGCATCGGCGCGCAGGTGATGGATGGGCTCACCATCCACACCACGCTGAACGCCGCCGAGCGCGAGGAGCGCACCGCGGCGCTGTTCCGGCGCGTCGGGCTCGACCCGCAGCGCATGGGCGCCTATCCGCACGAGTTCAGCGGCGGGCAGCGGCAGCGCCTCGGCATCGCCCGCGCGCTCGCGACCTCGCCCGACTTCCTGGTGGCGGATGAGCCGGTCTCCGCGCTCGACGTCTCCATCCAGGCACAGGTGGTGAAGCTGCTGGCGGAACTCCGCGGCGATCTCGGCCTGGCCATGCTGTTCATCAGCCATGATCTGCCGGTGGTGCGGCATCTCTGCGACCGCGTCATCGTCATGTATCTCGGCCGTGTCATGGAGGAAGGGCCGGTCGCCCAGGTCTTCGCCAGGCCGCTCCACCCCTACACGGTGGCGCTGCTGTCGGCGACGCCGATGCTCGATCCCGCGAAGCGCGCGCAGCGCGTGATCCTGCCGGGTGAGCCGCCGAGCCCGTCCAACCCGCCCTCAGGCTGCGTGTTCCGCACGCGCTGCCTGCATGCCCGCCCTGCCTGCGCGGAGGCGGTGCCCCCGCTTCGCAGCCTCGACCAGAGCGGGCACCGTGTGGCCTGCATCCGTGCCGAGGAAATCGGCTGAACAAGAGGAAGACTGAGATGACGACGCTGTCGCCGACCAAGGTGCGCATGGGGGAGATCACTGGGGGCGAGGCCCGCGCGCTCTACGCCACCAACCCCGTGATCCTGCTGCCCATGGGGAGCCATGAGGACCAGGGCCCGCATGCGCCGATGGGCGACTATTTCCTGGCCGAGAAGATGGCGGAGTTGATCGCGCTGCGCGCGACGGCGGAGGGCACGCGCACCGTCGTGGCGCCCGTGCTGCCCTTCGGCAAGGGCGATTTCTTCGGCCCCATGCCGGGCGGCATCGCGCTCTCCGCCGCCACCTTCCGCGCCGTGCTGGATGAGCTGTTCGGGGAGCTGCTGCGCCACAAGCTGACGAAGCTCATCGTCATCAACGGCCATGGCGGCAACGTCAACGTCATCAACGAGGCGACGCGGGCGGTGATGCACAAGACGGGCCTGGTGATCCCGGCGCTGTATCTCTGGCGCATTGCCTATGCGGAGATGCCGAAGCTGCTGGGCGCGGAGAAGGCGAAGGCGGTGTCGAGCCACGGCGCGGATCCGCTGACCAGCCTGTGCATGCACCTGTTCCCGGAACGCATCCGCGGCGACCTGGTGCCGGAGCCGCGCAGCGGCAAGCCGGAAGCGCTGGGCCTGCCCTTCTCCGGCTGGGGCGCGCTGAGCTTCGAAGGCGCGGAAGTCACCGTCCCCATCGAATACGATGCCGTCAGCCCCAACGGCCTCGGCACCGGCGATCCGCGGCTGTGCAGCGCGGAATCCGGCAAGCTGATCGCCGACCGCCTGACGGAAATCGGCGCCGGCTTCTGCCACCACTACGCCAAGCAGTAACCCTTCACTCCCTCCCCCGCGCTTGCGGGGGAGGGTCGGGGTGGGGGTCTGCGCGACCCCTCAATCCACCACGCGATCCTGCTCCGGGATCGGCTCGCCCTTCTCCACCCGCATCATGTTGCCCAGCCAGTGCTGGATGCTCCGCCGGCTGTTCTCATAGGCGGTGGAGGCGCAGTGCGGCGTGACGATGACGTTGTCCATGTGCAGCAGCGGGTGGTCGGCGGGCGGCGGTTCCTGGTCGAAGACATCGACGGCGGCGCCGCGCAGCGTGCCGTCCTTCAGCGCCGCCACCAGGTCGGCCTCCACCACCACGCCGCCGCGCGCGACGTTGATCAGCAGCGCGCCGCGCTTGATCTTCGCGAAGGCCTTGGCATCGATCATCTTCGCCGTCTCCGGCGTCAGCGGGCAGTTCAGCGAGAGGATGTCCACCTCCGGCAGCAGCGCGTCGAGCGTGCGGTATTCCACGCCCAGCGCCTTCTCCTGCTCCGGCGGCAGCTGCGTGCGGCTGTAGTAGAGCACGCGGCAATCGAAGCCCTGCAGGCGCTTGGCGACACCCTTGCCGATGGCACCCAGCCCGATGATGCCGACGGTCTTGCCGGACACCATGATGGACTGCTTCCAGACCTCGTTCTTGGCCCAGCCGCCGGCGGCGGTGCTGTTATGCGCGGGCACGATGCGGCGCGCGAGCGCCAGCATCAGGCCGATGGTGAAGTCGGCCACGGGCGCGGCGTTGCTGCCCGTGGTGCGCGCCACCTTGATGCCGTGCTTGCGGCAGTAGTCGAGGTCGATGTTGTCGATGCCGACACCCCATTTGTGCACCAGCTTGAGCTTCGGCCCCGCGGCCAGCACCTCCGCCGGCACCGGCACGTCCCACCACAGCGCGTAGGTTGCGTCGGCGACCTCGGCCTTCAGATCCTCGACGCTCCGGCCCTTCACGGCCGTGGCGGTGAAGCCCTCGGGCAGCAGGGACTGGATGATGTCGGCCATCTCGCCGGCGATGGGCTGCAGCAGGGCAATCTTCGTCGTCATCGTGTCTTTCCTCAGAGAACAGGGGCGTCGGCGGAGAAGCGGATGCCGGCGCGGGCAAGCCCCCCGCCCAGCGCCACCACCGAACCATCCGCGCGCCAGCAGGCGGCGCCGGTCATCGATCCATCGGCCTCGAAGGCGATGGCATTCATGCCGCCGCCGATGGTGCGCACGCGCTGCACCTTGTGGCCGCGCGCGGCGAGACCCTCCGCGACCTCGGCGGGCACGGCGGGCTCCAGTTCCAGCGCCTGGCCCTGCGTCCAGATGCGCGGCGCCTCCACCGCCTGCTGCAGGGTCATGCCGTGGTCGATAAGGTTCAGCACGGCCTGGAAGGCGGAGGTGAAGATGCGCAGGCCACCCGGCAGGCCGAGTGCGAAGGCGGGCTTGCCGTCCCTCAGCGCGATGGTCGGCGCCATGGAGGTATAGACGCGCTTCCCCGCCTCGACCGAGAGCGCGAGCCCCGGCCGCGGGTCGAAATTGTGCATGTAGTTGTTGCAGATGAGGCCCGTGCCGGGGATGGCGATGCGGGCGCCGAACAGCGCGTTGATGGTCTGGGTCGTGGCGACGATGTTGCCGTGGGCATCAGCGACGGTGACATGGGTGGTGCAGTTGGATTCCATCAGCGAGGGATGCGCGGCCCAGGCCTTCGCCGCCGCCAGGTCGATCTCGCCGCGCCGCAGCGCCGCGTAGTCCTTGGAGGTCAGGTGCGCGACCGGCACCTTCACGAAGTCCGGGTCGGCCGTCGCTGCGCTGCGGTCCGCGAAGGCCATCTTCAGCGCCTCCGCGACCAGATGGAAGCCGTCCACGGTGCCGAAGCCCATGCCCGCGACGTCGAAGCCCTCCAGCACGTTCAGCATCTGCGCGACATGCACGCCGGCCGAGGCCGGCGGCGGCGGCGCGAAGACCTGATAGCCGCGATAGGTGCCGCCGATCGGCTCGCGCTGGATCGGGCGGCTTCCGCGCAGGTCCTCGCGCGTGATGATGCCGCCCATCCTGGCGATGGCATCGGCGAGGATGCCACCCAGCGACCCATCGCCATGCAGCGCTGCCTCGCCTTCGCGGGCCACGCAGCGCAGCGTCTCCGCATAGGCGCCCTGCACCAGCTTCGACCCCACCGCGGGCTTGCCGCCGCCGGCCAGGAAGCGCGCGGCGAGGTCGGGATCGCGCGCCAGGTCGGCCGCGGCATCGCCGATGGAATCGGAGAGGTAGGGCGTGACCCGGAAGCCCTCGCTTGCCAGGCGAATCGCCGGCGCCATCACATCGGCCAGCGGCCAGGTGCCGTATTCCGCCAGCGTCACGCACCAGGCGCGCAGCGCCGCCGGCACGGCGACGGAGAGCGCGCCGATGGCATTCGCGCGGCCCACCGTCTCCCGCTCCTCCGGCGCCGAACCCGGCGCGGGCGTGTACATGGTGGGGCTCGCCGCGGCGGGTGCGGTGCTGAGGCCGTCCACGACCTTGTGCCGCCCATCGGCCATGCGCAGGTGGCAGACGCCGCCACCGGTCAGGCCGACCATCATCGGCTCCACCACCGTCAGCGCGAAGAGCGCGGCGATGGCGGCATCCACCGCATTGCCACCGGCCAACAGCACTTCCGCGCCGGCCGCGGAGGCCATGGGATGGTTGGTCGCCACGACACCGCGCGTGCCGCGCGCGGGCGACTTCTCCAACGTCAAAGCGAAGCCGTTGTTACCAACGGACGCGAAGCCGTTGCGGCCCACCGATTGCGCCATCGCCGGCGCCTCCTTCCTCGTCATGCCGCGCAGTCTGGGCTGCTGCTGCGCTGCGAGAAAGAGGGGGCGGCCCCGATCACGCCGCGGCCGCATCCTCCGCCGGCCCGTCGGGATCGCCGGGCGCGGTTTCCCAGCCCAGGCCCACCATCGCCACCACGCGCCGCCCGCCGCGCTCCGCGCGAAGGACGATGGCCTTGCGCTCCTCCATCCAGGCCAGCAGGCGCCGTGCGCGGCCGAGCGAGTGGCTGCCATAGGCGCGCGCGATGGTGGCGTCCGACGGGCAGGGCAGGCCATCCAGCGCGGCGCGGGCCAGCAGCAGGTAGACGCCCTGCGAATCCTCCGGCAGCGCCTCCGCCCGCGCCACCGCGCCCTGCCAGGCCTCGCCTTCCGCCACATCGGGGTCGATGCCGGCGCGGGCGGTGGAGAGCATGCGGCGGAAGGCCGGCAGGTCCGGCGGGCCCTCCACCTCATGGATGCGCAGCCGCACCAAGAAATCCTGGTAGAGCACGCTGGCCGGGCGGAAGGCGGCCTCCGGGTCCGCCAGCACCTGGCGCAGGATCGCGTCCATGCGGCGGCGCCGGTCCTCCTGCTGCTCCGGCGTGGGCGGCGGCGGCGGCTCCGCGGGCTCCGCGGCGGCCGGCGGGCGGTATTGGGAGAGCTGGACCAGGATGTCCGGCATGGGCGGCTTGGGCGCGCGGCGCACGGGGGCGGGGCGGGGCGCCTCGTCCTGCGGCGCCTTCAGGATCAGGTCGCGGGCCTCCTCCGCGCTCGCCACCGGGGGTGGCACCAGGGCCGGTCCGGCGGAGCGCGAGGCGGTCTCGACCCCTCCGATTCGGATCGGCAGCGGGCGGCGGGAGACGGCAGGGCCGAGCGCCACGAAATGCCCGCGCTGGAGGTCGCGGAACATCTCCGCCTGGCGGCGCTCCATGCCCAGCAGGTCGGCCGCGCGGGCCATGTCGATGTCGAGGAAGGTGCGCCCCATCATGAAGTTGGACGCCTCCGCCGCCACGTTCTTGGCGAGCTTGGCCAGGCGCTGCGTCGCGATCACGCCGGCCAGGCCGCGCTTGCGGCCGCGGCACATGAGGTTGGTCATGGCGCCGAGGGCAGCGCGGCGGGCCTCGTCCGAGACCTCGCCCGCCATGGCGGGGGCGAAGAGCTGTGCCTCATCCACCACCACCATCAGCGGCGTCCAGGCGTCGCGATCGGCCTCGAACAGCCCGTTCAGGAAGGCGGCGGCGCAGCGCAGCTGGGCCTCGACCTCCACCCCCTCCAGGTTCAGCACGACGGAGACCCGGTGGCGCCGCACCCGCTCCGCCACCCGCGCCAGGGCGGCCTCCGTGTGGTCCTCCGCCTCGATCACCAGGTGGCCGTGCTTGTCGGCGAGCGTGACGAAGTCACCCTCCGGATCCACCACCACCTGCTGCACCCAGGGGGCGGATTGTTCCAGCAGGCGGCGCAGCAGGTGCGACTTGCCGGAGCCTGAATTGCCCTGGACCAGCAGGCGGGTGGAGAGCAGTTCCTCGAGGTCGAAGGTCGCGGCTTCCCCGTTCGGCGCGCGTCCCATCTCGATCCCGATCGTCATGCATCCATCCCGGCCGGTGTTGCGGTGAGCCGCCCGGGGGCCGGGCGAGGGCGGAGGACTAACGCGGCGGGGCAGGGGGTGGAAGACAGGATTTCGGCACCGCAGCAAGGCGCCTGGCGGTTCATGCCGGGTTAAGCGCGATGGGCGAGACTGCACGGGCGTGTCCCAGGCCCTTCCTCCCCGTCCCGCAGCTTCCGCTGCCTCGGCCAGCCAGGCTCCGGCCGCAGGGTGGCAAGGTCCTTTGGATTCGAAACCTGTCCGCGAGCCAGGGTGCGTGCCACACTCCATGGATGACCCAGCAGACTGGTCCCTGTCCATCGCTGGCCTGCCGGCCCAGGTCGCCGGAAGTGGCGTCCCGCTGATGGCCATGGGCGACGTCCCGGACCAGGGCCCCGTCCTGCATGTGCTGGTCGTGGACGATGACGAGGACATCGTCCTGAACCTGTCCGAGGGCCTGGAGATGAGCGGCCATGCGGTGCTGACCGCCCATTCGGCGGCGGCTGCCCGGGCCGTGATGGCGGGGCGGGACGACATCGGCGTCGTCGTCACCGACATCCGCATGCCGGGGGAGGACGGCCTCAAGCTGGCGCAGGCGATCATGACGGGGCGGCCCGATGAGGCGGCGATCGAGGTCGTCGTCATCACCGGCCATGCCACGGTGCAGGATGCGGCCGCCGCCATCCGGCTGCATGTCTTCGACTTCCTGCCCAAGCCCTTCACGGTCGATGCCGCCACCCACGCCGTGGATCGCGCCCTGGCCCGTGCCCGGTCCCGCCGCGCCGACGGTGCCCAGCGGCGGGAGCTGCTGCGCCGGACCGAGGAGGCGGAGCGGGCCCGGGCGGAGATGGAGCACCTGCTGGGCGGCGCGGAGGGGCGGCTTTCCGCCATGCCGAGCGGCTTCGCCCCGGCCGAGGCCCTGCGGCGGGAGATGCATGCCATCTCCCACGCGCTGCGCACGCCGCTGCACGCCATCGCGGGCGGGGCGGACCTGCTGCGCCAGCGCGGCGGCACGCTGGATGATGCGGCAGCGCGGGACGACATGGCCATGCTGCAGGGTGGCGTGAAGCGAGCCGTCGAGGCCGTGGCGCTGGTCGAGGAACTGCACCGGACCGACCCGAACCCGCCGGAGGGCGAGGTGCCGCTGATCGACCTGTCCCTGGCGCTGGCGCGCCTGGCCACGCGGCTGCAGCGGCGCGACGATCCGCCGGAGGCCACGATCGAGGTCGAGGCGGGGGAGGGGCTTCAGGTCCGCTGCCTGCCGAACGACCTGCGGCGGGTCATCGACCTCTGCGCCGATAGCGCCATCGCCTGGGCCCCCGCCGGCGCGACGATCGTTCTGGCGGCCGGCGCGGCGGAAGCGGGCATGGTGGAGGCCACCTTCGCCGTGCGCGGCCCGCAGGCGGGCCCGGAGGCGGCGGCGGCCGCCATCTCCGATTTCGCCAGGACGCAGGAGGATCTGCGCTTCGCCGTGGCCCGCCGCCTGGCGGAGCGGCATGGCGGCGGCCTGACCAGCACCGGCGGCGCCGATGGCGCCATGACCATGCGGTTGCTGCTGCCGGGCGGGTGACGGGGGCGGCCTGCGCCGCCCCGCGCTTCATTCAGTCAACCGGCACCACGCTGGTCCAGCCATGCGCGTCATTGGTGCGGCCATACTGGATGCCGACGATGCTGTCGTAGAGCTTCTGCGTCAGCTCCCCCGTCACGCCGCCATTGATCAGCACATCCTCCCCCTTGTAGCCGAGCGTGCCGACCGGGGAGACGACGGCCGCGGTGCCCGTGCCCCACATCTCCTTCAGCGTGCCGTCGCGGCCGGCGGCCATCACCTCGTCGATGGTGATGGGGCGTTCGGAGACCTTGAGGCCCCAGTCGCGCATGAGCTGGAGGGTGGAGGCGCGGGTCACGCCATCCAGGATGGTGCCGGCGAGCGGGGGCGTGATCACCTCATCCCCGATGCGGACCATGATGTTCATGGTGCCGACCTCGTCCAGGTACTTGCGGTGCACGCCATCGAGGTAGAGCACCTGCGTGTAGCCCGCGGCCGCGGCATCCTGCTGGCCCGAGAGGGATTGCGCGTAGTTGGCCGCCGTCTTCGCCTCGCCCGTCCCGCCGCGCACCGCGCGCACATGAGTGTCGGAGGCCAGGATGCGGACCGGCTTCACCCCTTCCTTGTAGTAGCTGCCGACGGGGGAGAGGATCAGGAAATACAGGTAGCTGTGCGCGGGATGCACGCCGAGCATGACATCCGTCGCGATGATGGTCGGGCGGAGGTAGAGCGAGGTGCCGGCCTTGCGCGGCACCCAATCCGCCTCCAGCCCCACCAGCGCGTCGAAGCTCTGGCGCACCAGATCCACTGGCACCTCCGGCATGCACATGATGCGCGCCGAACGGTTGAAGCGCTCCGCATGGCGGTCGGCGCGGAACAGGCGGATCTGGCCGTCATCGCCGCGGAAGGCCTTGAGACCGTCGAAGATCGCCTGGCCGTAGTGCAGCACGCTGGTCGCGGGGTCGAGCGAGAGCGGGCCATAGGGCTCGATCCGCGGGGAATGCCAGCCGCGCCCCTCATCGTAGTTCATGAGGAACATGTGGTCGGTCAGGACCTTGCCGAAGGACAGGGTCTCGTCGGAGGGCTTCGCCTTGGGCGAGCTGGTCCGGGTGATCGGGAAATTGCTCATCAAGCGAGTCCTCCAGCGTTTCCTTGCGCGTTCCCTACCATGCCGCGTTCTTTTAAAAACGGTAAGGGGGGCTGACATAATTGCCGCGCATGGCAGCCCTGCGGTCAGACGCAGCAGCTTTTCGCGCTGCGGCTGGGGGGGACGTCGAGCGCCGGGTTCTCGTCGAAGAAACCCTCGGGGTGGAGCGCGAAGCCGGCGGTGATCACGGGCTGGACCGGGAAATCCTCGGGCCGCGGGATATGGTGCAGGCCGAAGCAGTGCCAGAGGACGAGGTCGGCATCGACGAGCGGCCGGTCCGCCGCCGTCCAGGCCGGCAGCCCGTCCCCGCCGCTGGACTGGTTCGGGTAGCGCCCGGCGGCGAACATTTCCTCCGCGTCGAAGGCGGTGACCCAGAGCTGTTTCGTCATGAAGCCGGCGCGGCGTGTCACGCTGGCCTCGGGGGCGGAGAAGGTGGGCAGCGGGTTCTGGACGAGGAGGCGATAGGCGGTCGGGCGCCCCATGGCATTGCGCGCCGTGGCGCTCTCCACCCGCCAGCCGCGCATGGCGTGGAAATCGACGTTGCGCTGGGCCTTCAACTCGCTCTCCAGCACCGTCTCCCGCAGCACGAAGGCGTTGCCATGCGGATTCTCCGGCCCCATCGGCAGGGCGACGGTATCGACCTCCACGACGCGGTTCGCCTCCCCATCCACATCCATGTCGAGCCGCATGGCGAAGACGTGCTGGTGCAGATGCGCATAGACGCCGGGCGCCACCATGGTGCCGAAGCGCGGTTCCTCCCCGGGCCTGAGGCTCGCGGTGTTCATGATTCCGGTGGCCTTGATCTCGAAATGCACGGAGCCGTCCTGGTGGAGGTACCAGAAGGACCCGTATTCGTAGTTGCCGATGGTGGAGATGGATGACAGCACCAGCCGCCGCGCGCGCCGCACCTCCACCTTCCCGGTGTGCAGGTCCGTGTGCTTCCAGAGGATGCCGTGATCCTCCTCATGCAGGCAGATGGCGTTGCGGATGCAGTAGGGATCGCCCTTGCTGTCGGCGAGCCAGCCATCGAAGTAGTGGATGGCGCCCAGGCAGTCGCAGCCCAGCGTCAGTGAATTCGCCAGCACGCCGATGCCGTATTCGCCCACGTCGAAGGCGTTCTTGCGGTGGTGCCCGCCGCCGGGATGGGCGTAGGGCACCACCATCTCCGACAGCGCGCCGCGATGCATGACGGGGCGCAGCCGCCCCTGGTCCTCATAGGCCAGGTCGTGCAGCACCAGGCCTTCGCGGGCGTTGAAGCCGACGCGGAAGCGCCATTTCTGCCAGCGCACCTCCTGGCCCTCGACGGTGAAGGAGGGGCCCTCGGGCTGGATGATCTCCAGCGGCCTGATGTCGTCGCGGAAGGTCTCGCGGAACTTGGCGGCGTAGTTCACGCACCCCATCGGGATCGGCGCCTCGCCATGGTCGTCGATCCGCAGCACCTCGGCGCGGTCGAGGTCGATGACGGCGCAGAGACCCTCGATCGGATGGGCGTAGGCATTGTCGTCGGGAGAGGTGCGGAGCCAGCAGAAGGTGTGCGACAGGCGCCGCCCCTCCTCATCCGGCAGGCCGTAATTGCCGGCGGACCAGGGATCGACCTGCACCAGGCTGATATCGGTGATGCCGCGCCGCGCCAGCGCGGCCTGGAAACCGGGATCGGCGCGGGCGACGCGGCCCACCAGCTCGATGTCGTCGAACAGGATTCGCGGCCGCACGCCCGGCATCGGCGTCCAGGACAGGATGGCGCCGGCGGTCAGGTCCACCACCGCCTCGAACACCCGGCCATCGGTGCGGTCGAAGGCGCAGACGAAGGCGCGGCGGGGCGGTGTGGTATCGCCGCGCAGTTCGGCTTTTGAAGGTTCGTGCAGGCTGATCGTCTCGAACATCATGCCCGCGCCCAGATCATGCGCGGCGCGCACCAGGGCGGCGGCCTGGCGGATTTCCTCTGGCGTCAGCGGGTCGAGCGGATGGGCGGGCATGGGGTCGTCCTTCGGGCGTCCCGCGACGGTAACGGGCGCGGTAGCGGGACGGAAGCACGAGGCCCGGCGCTATTCCTCGTCGATCGGCCGCCAGCCATGCAGCAGCGCCCGGCTGTCGCGGTCGAAGGCGAAGAGGTTGCCGCCGCCGCGGCCGGGCTGGTCCTCCGCCCGGCTGATCGGCACGCCCTTCAGCCGGCACAACAGCAAGGCGCCGACGGCGCCATGGGCGATGATGGCGACATCCCCGGGCGGCGCCAGGGCCAGCACCTGCTCCACCGCCGCCACGATGCGGGCCTGCGCATCCGCGGCGCGTTCCCAGCCGCGCACGCTCTCCTCCGGCTGCGCGAAGAAGGCGTCGGCCATCGCCTCGAAGGCCGGTCCGGGCAGGTACCCGGTGGCGCTGCGGTCATTCTCGTGCAGGGCTTCCAGCACCGTGACGTCGAGCCCCGTCGCCGCCGACAGGATGGCGGCGGTGTCCAGCGCCTTCCGCTCCCCGCTGCTGAACAGGCTTTTCAGTCCCGTGACCCAGGGACGCTCCAGCATCATGCGCGCGCGGAGGATGCCGCGGAGCGAGAGATGCCATTCCGGCACCGGTCGGGCCGGATCGATCGCGACATCGGGGTGGGTGATGAAGCGTACAACCGGCATGGTGCGGCGCACGCTAGGCGCGGACTCCCCAGGGGCGCAACCCGTCCCTAGGGTAAGGGTCCCCGGGAGAATCGCCGATGCTCCGTCGCCTTGCCATGCTCGCGCTGTTCACCGCGCTCACCCTTCCTGCCATGGCGCAGTCGCCGCCCCGGCTGGTGAACGGCTTCGCGCCGGGCGGCACCGCCGACATCGTCGCCCGGCTGCTGGCGGACCTCGCCGGCCCGGCGCTGGGGGCGCGCCCTGTCGTCGAGACGCGCACGGGCGCCACGGGTTTCATCGCCGCCGAACAGGTCGCGCGCGGCCCGGCGGATGGCTCCGCGACCGTCCTCTGCGTCATGTCCATGCTGGCCATCGCGCCGGAACTGCCGGGCGCGCGGCTGCCGATCGACCCGCGGACGGATCTCTCCGGCGTCGCGCTCTTCGCGCTCTCGCCCTACGGCCTGGTGGTGGGCGCACAGTCGCCCTACCGGTCGCTGGCGCAGCTGGTGGAGGCGGCGCGGGCGCGGCCTTCCGCCGTCTCCTACGCCAGCGTCGGCGTCGGTTCGGCGCCGCATCTCTCCGGCGTGCTGATCGGGCTGCGCGCGCAGGCGGAAATGGTGCATGTGCCCTATCGCGGCGCGGCGCCCGCGCTGCTCGACATCATCGCGAACCGCGCCGATTTCATGATGGTGAGCCTGGGCGACGTGACGAAGCAGATCCAGGATGGCGACCTGCGGCTGCTGGCGCTGGGGGACAGCCGCCCGGTGCCGCTCTTCCCCGGAATCCCGCCGATCAGCGCCACGCTGCCGGGGGTGGAGAGCTACACCTGGTTCGGCCTCTGCGGCCCCCGCGGCATGAGCGCCGAGGGACGCGCGCGGTGGGAACGCGGCACGGCCGCCGCGGTGGCGGACCCGACTTTCCGGTCCCGCCTGGAGGCGATGGGCCTGGTGCCGCTGTTCGAGGATGGGGCGACGATGGATCGCCGCATCGCCGCTGATCGTGAGCTGTGGGGAGGCGTGGTGCGTGCCGCAAACATCCGGGCCGAATAGGGTGCCGCCATCGCCGGCGGAGCTGAAGCTGCGCACCACCGCCATGCCCGCGGATGCCAACCCGTCAGGGGACATCTTCGGCGGCTGGCTGATGGGGCTGATGGACCTGGCCGCCGGCAACGCCGCGGGGCGCCGGGCGCGCGGCCGCGTCGCGACCATTGCCGTGGACGGCATGAAGTTCCACCGCCCGGTGCTGGTGGGCGACGAGGTCAGCATCTATGCCTGCATCGTCTCGGTCGGCCGCACCTCCATGCGCATCGAGGTCGAGGCCTGGCGGCGCGAACGGTCGGAGGATGAGATGTTCCTGGTGACGGAAGCGGTCTTCACCTTCGTCGCGATCGACGAGGCGCGGAAGCCGAGACCCGTACCCCTGGAGGCCGAGTGATGGATGGCACCACCTGGCCCCTGCTGAGGGACCACCAGATCCGCTGGTCCGAATGCGACCTCTACGGCCATGTCAACCACGCCGCCTACCTGACGATCTTCGAGGATATGCGCATCGCGCATTGGGAGGCGCTGACGGGCCAGCCGATCTCCCCCACGCGGCCCGGCCCAGTGGTGGCGCAGATCGAGGCGAAGTACCACCGCGCCGCGGGCTTCGCGGAGAAGGTGGTGCTGGGCAGCCGCGTGCTGTCCTTCCGCCGCACCTCCTTCATCCATGACTACGCCATGTGGCGCGACGGCGTCGCCTGCTGCACCGGCCGCGCGGTCTGCGTGGTGACGCGCAACGACACCGGGGAGAAGGTGCCGCTCTGGCCCGAATTGCGGGAACGGATGCTGGCGGAAGGCGCGGTGGCGGAGGGCTAGAGCCCCGCGAGGTAGCGCCCCGCCAGCCCGCCTGCATGGCGCCGGTCATGCTCCATCAGCAGGCGCAGCGCCGCGTCCGATGAGCCGTAGCAATCGTGCAGGATCGTCGCCATGGCCAGCAGCGCGCGGTCATCCAGCGCGTCCAGCCGCGTCAGGTCGCGGATGAAGATCGCATCCGCCCAGACCATCTGGCTGAGGCCCGCATAGGGGCTGCCGCCCACGACCATCGGCGCCATCACACGGCTGTTCAGCGGGTGGAAGCGGTGGAAGGCGAAGCCCTGGCCGCGCAGGAAGCCATCCACATCGGCGAAGAGCGGCTGGTCCCGGTAGAGCGGCAGGAACTCGACCTCTGCCTGCACCACCAGCGCGTCGCGCAGCCGCGCTTGCGCGTGGCGCAGCACCATCAGCTCCGCCCCCTGGATGTCGAGCTTCAGGAGATCCGCGCCCGCGGTTTCCGGCACGTCGTCGAGGCGCACGGTGTCGAGCTCCACGCGGTCCAGCACGCGGCCCCATTCGGGAAAGCCATGGAACAGCGCGAGCGTCGCGGGATCGGGTTCCAGCAGGGAGGTCATGCCGGGCGCCTGGCAGATGCGGAGCGTATGGCGGCCGCCATCCCCGACCGCATGCGGGAAGTAGCGTTCATGCGGGCCCTTGCGGGCATCCAGCGTGGCCAGTGCCGCCGCATCGGGTTCGAACCCCACCACCTCCGCCTGCCCGGCGCGCAGCAGCGTGGCGTAGGGCGGGTCGCCATCGATCGGGTTGGCGCCGATATCGACGGCCTTGATGCGGATGTCCTGGCCCGTGAGGTCCCGGAATGACCGGCCTTCTGCCGCCATGGAAGCGCTGCCTTCTGCTGTCGCAGGGCCACTCTGGCGCGGGCGGGTTAACGAAGCGGCAAACTCGAAAAGCCCTCTCCCCCGCCAAGGGGAGAGGGTAGGGAGAGGGTTGGGTGAGGGGGTCGACCCTTCCCCCTGTCAGACCACCGTCAGGCTCTCCCGCCGCAGCTGCACCGCCAGCGCGTCCAGCGCCCGGCCCGTGCGCTCCACCATTTCATCCACCTCATCCGCCTTCATGATCAGCGGCGGCGAGAAGGCGATGGTGTCGTTGGCCAGGCCGCGCAGGATCACGCCTTCGTTCTCGCCGAGCTTGGCGAGGCGCGGGCCGACCTTGGCGGAGGGCTCGAAGTTCTTCTTCGCGGCCTTGTCGGCGACGAGCTCGATCGCCGCCACCATGCCGATGCCGCGGACCTCGCCGACCAGCGGATGGTTCAGGAAGCGCTCCCGCAGCTTCGCCTGCATATGGGCGCCGACCGTGTTCACATGCTCGACGATGTTGAGCTCGTCATAGATCCGCAGCGTCTCCAGCGCGACGGCGGCGGCGACGGGGTGGCCCGAATAGGTGAAGCCGTGGCCCCAGGTGCCGATGGTGGCGGAGCCATCCGCCAGGCCCTGGAAGATGCGGTCATTGATGATGATGGCGGAGATCGGCAGGAAGCTGGCCGACAGCGCCTTGGCGCAGGTGATGATGTCCGGCGTGATGGAGTAGGTCTGGCAGCCCCAGTAGTTGCCGGTGCGGCCGAAGCCGCAGATGACCTCGTCCGCCACGAACAGCACGTCGTACTTCCGCAGCACGGCCTGGATCTTGTCGAAGTAGGTGGCGGGCGGGACCATCACGCCGCCGGCGCCCATCACGGGTTCCGCGAAGAAGGCGGCGACCGTCTCCGGCCCCTCGCGCAGGATCGTCTCCTCGAGTTCGGTCGCGAGCCGCGTCGCGAACTCATCCTCCGACTCGCCGGGCTTGGCGCCGTGGTAGTGGTGCGGCGTCGAGACGTGGATGAAGCGGTCGGAGACCGGCAGGTCGAACATCTTGTGGTTCGCCGGCAGGCCGGTCAGCGACCCGCTGGCGATGGTGATGCCGTGATAGGCCTTGAGGCGCGAGATGATCTTCTTCTTCTCGGGCTTGCCGATGGCGTTGTTGTAGTACCAGACCATCTTGATGGCGGTGTCGTTCGCCTCGGACCCGCTGTTGGCGTAGAAGACCTTCGACATGGCGCAGGGCGCGCGCTCGATCAGCATCTCGCTGAGGTCGATCAGCGGCTCATGCGACTTGGCCGTGAAGGCGTGGTAGAAGGGCAGCTTCTTCATCTGCTCATACGCCACTTCGGCGAGCCGATGGTTGGAGAAGCCGAGGGACGCGCACCAGAGGCCGGCCACGGCCTCGATGTACTCCTTGCCCTGGTCGTCCCACACCTTCACGCCTTCGCCGCGCGCGATGACCAGCGGGCCGTTCTTGGCGTGGGCACGGTGGTCGGTATACGGGTGCAGCACGTGCGCGATGTCGCGTTCCGCGTTGGAATTCCGGACCGGCGTGGCAGGCGGGGTCATGGGAGTGGTTCTTCCTCAACAGGCGTCGCGGGGATGCTAGAACGGCAATCGCGCCGCGTCATCCACCGTGACGCCCGCGATGGTTGCGGGCTGCCGGTCTTGGCCGCATTTTGCCCGCGACGCGCCCCCTGGGCGGCCGGAGAGTTCACATGACCGAGATCAAGCCGCACGGCTCCCATTGGGGTTCCTTCGATGCCGTGGTGGAGAATGGCCGCCTGGTGCAGGCGCGGCCCTTCGCGCGGGATCCCTTTCCGGGGTCGCTGCTGGAATCGATGCCGGAAGCCGTGCATGGGAAGGCGCGCATCGACCGGCCCTATGTCCGCGCCGGCTGGCTGCGTGGCGAAAGGCGCGGGTCGTCCCGTGGTGGCGACGATTTCGTGCCCATGGGCTGGGACCAGGTGATCCGGCTGGTCGCGGAGGAAGCCGCGCGGGTGCGGACGGAACACGGCCATGCCTCGATCCTCGGCGGGTCCTATGGCTGGTCCTCGGCCGGGCGCTACCACCATGCGCGGACGCAACTGCACCGCTACCTCGGCCAGGCCGGCGGCTTCACCGCGCAGGTGACGAACTACTCCTACGGCGCGGGCATGACGCTGATGCCGCATATCCTGGGGACCAACGAGGTCATCCAGGGCCCGGTCACGGATTGGGCCAGCATCCGCAAGCATGCGAAGCTCATGCTCTGCTTCGGCGGCCTGCCGCTGAAGAACGGGCTGGTGACCTCGGGCGGCGCGGGCGGGCATGAATATGTGCCGCTGATGAAGGCAGCCGCGGCGGCGGGCGTGCGCTTCGTCAACATCTCCCCCTTCAAGGGCGATGTCGGCGATTTCCTGGGCGCGGAATGGGTGCCGATCCGGCCGAACACCGACGCCGCCATGATGTTCGCCATGGCCCATGTGCTGATCGAGGCGGGGCGGGAGGATGCGGATTTCCTCGCGCGCTGCACCGTCGGCTACGACCGCTTCCGGGACTATGTGCTGGGCGTCGCCGACGGCGTCGCCAAGACGCCGGAATGGGCGGCGGCCATCACGGAGGTGCCGGCCGAGACCATCCGGCGCCTGGCGCTGGAAGCCGCCGGCAGCCCCACCATGTGCACCGCCACCTGGTCCATCCAGCGCGCGGAGCACGGGGAGCAGCCCTGGTGGGCGCTCATCGCCTTCGCGGCGATGCTGGGCGGCATCGGCAAGCCGGGGCGGGGGATCGCCTTCGGCTATGGCTCCATGAACGGGATGGGGACGCCGCGGCACGAGGTGCCCTCCGTCGCCGGCCCCGCCGTGCGCAACCCCTGCGGCGCCTATATCCCGGTCGCCCGGGTGACGGAGCTGCTGGAGCGGCCGGGCGAGATCCTGCAATACAATGGCCGTGACCTGCTGCTGCCCGACATCCGCCTGATCTGGTGGGCCGGCGGCAATCCCTTCCACCACCACCAGGATCTGGGCCGCCTGCTGCGCGCCTGGAACCGGGCGGATACCGTCGTGGTGCAGGAACCCTGGTGGACCGCGGTCGCGCGCCACGCGGACATCGTGCTGCCGGCGACGACGACGCTGGAGCGCAACGACATCGGTTCTGCGTCGCGGGACCGCTATGTCCGCGCCATGCACCAGGCCGTGCCGCCACAGGGCCAGGCGCGGAACGATGTCGACATCTTCGCCGACCTCGCCGATGCCGCGGGCTTCCGCGCGCAGTTCACGGAACAGCGGGATGAGGGGGCGTGGCTCCGCCACCTCTATGGCCGCTGGCGCCAGGCCTGCGCGACCCACGGGATCGAGGTGCCGGATTTCGAGCGTTTCTGGGCCGAGGGCTTCGTCGAGATCCCCGCGCCGGAACAGGACTACGTGCAGTTCGCGGAATTCGCGGCGGACCCGGAGGCCAACCCGCTCAACACCCCCTCCGGCAAGGTCGAGATCTTCTCCGAGACCGTTGCGTCCTTCGGCTATGCCGAGACGCCGGGCCATGCGGTGTGGATGGAGCCCACGGAATACCTCGGCTCCCCGCTGGCGCAGACATTCCCGCTGCACATGCTGTCCTTCCAGCCCGCCACGCGGCTGCACGGCCAGCTGGATAGCGGCCCGGTCGCGGCGGCGGACAAGATCCAGGGGCGGGAGCCCATCCGCATGAACCCGGCCGATGCGGCGGCGCGGGGGCTGCGCGATGGGCAGGTCGTGCGCGTCTTCAACGCCCGCGGCGCCGTGGCGGCGGGGCTGCGCGTGACGGAGGAGATCAGGCCCGGCGTGGTGGCCATGGCGACGGGCGCCTGGTGGAACCCCGCCAGGCCCGGCGCGACCGACGCCGCCTGCGTCCACGGCAATGCCAATGTGCTGACGGCGGATATCGGGACCTCGCGGCTCGGCCAGGGTTCCGCCGCGCAATCCTGCCTGGTGGAGATCGAGGCCTGGCCCGGCGAGCCGCCGCCGGTGACCGTGCATGCGCCGCCTGCTGGGGCCACCGCGCTGTCATGATCGGCCGCCGCCTGCTGCTGGCCACGCCGGCGCTGCTGAGCCTGCCGGCGGTGGCGCAGGTCACGACGCTCGACCTGCCCGCCACGGTGCTGCCGGTGCGCCCCGATGACTGGGTGGCGCCGGGCCATCGGCGGGACGTGCTGGTGCGCTGGGGCGACCGCGTGACCTTCGATGCCGCGCCCTGGGACCCGCGCAACCCGACCGCCGATGGGGTTTCCGGCCAGTTCGGCTGGGATGCCCGGCTGGCGGGCATCGTGGCGCCGCCGATGGGCGCCGATGGCGTGGCGCGGCTGGTCGTGGCGGTGGTGCACCCGGAGGTCGATCCCGCCATGGCCTTCCCGGGCGGGCGGGACCGGCCGGCGGTGGCGGCGGCGATGTCGGGGGCCTCGCTGCTCAACCTGGAACGCCAAAGCGGGCGCTGGGTGCTGGTGGATGGCGGCTTCCAGAGCCGCCGCCTCGGCACCACCACCCTCTGCCGCATGGGCGGGCCGGTGCAGCTCGGCGGCGGCGTGGTCGGGCTGCTGGGGCCGGTCGCGGGGACGGCGACGCCCTGGGGGACGCTGCTGCTGGCGGAGCAGGACCCGGCCTCCTGGCTCGCAAGGCTGCAGGACCTGGATGCGCGGTTCCGGGATGGCCGGCATTTCGGCTGGGTGGCGGAGGTCGATCCGCTCGATCCGCAGAGCGTGCCGGTGAAGCGCGGCGCGCTGGGGCGGATCGGCGCGCAGGCGGTGGCGGCGACGGTCGCGGATGATGGCCGCGCGGTCGTGTTCCTCGCGGATGGAAGGCCGATGGGCTTCCTCTACCGCTTCGTCTCGGCGGGGAAGGCGATGGAGGGCGAGGCGCTGGAAGCCGGGCAGCTGGCCGTGGCGCGGGCGGAGGGCGAGGCGATCACCTGGCGGCCGCTGGCCGAGGGCGCGCTGCTGAACCCGGCCGGGGCCGCCGAGGCCGCGGGGGCCACGCCCTTCGACACGCCGGCGGCGCTGGCCATGGACCCTCGGCGGCAACGCCTGCTGCTGGCCTGCCGCGCCGGCACCACGCGCGGCGAGGCGCGGGTGGATGCGCTGAACCCGCGGCCGGGCGCGCATCCGGGGCATGTCATCGAGATCACCGGCGACCCCGCCGGGGCGCGCATGGCGGCGCGAATCCTGTTCCTGGCGGGCGATGGCCCCGAGGGCGGGCGCTATGGCCGCGACATGCCGGCCAACACGGCGGTGCCGCGGAACCCCGCGACCCTGGCGGTGGACCAGCGCGGGCGATGCTGGGTCGGCACGGATCGCGCCGGGCGGCCGGGCGCGGCGCCCGACATCGCCTTCGCCTGCGACCTCGACGGACCCGGCCGGGCGGTGCCGCTGCCGATCCATGCGGCGCCGCGGGGTGGCGCCATCGGTGGCGCGGCGCCGACGCCGGAGGGCGATTCGCTGCTGCTGGTGGTGCGCACGCCGGGCGCCGAGCCCGGCGCCAGCTTCGACCGTCCGGCGACCCGCTGGCCCGCCTTCGACAACCGCCTGCCGCCGCGATCCGCGCTGCTGACCCTGACGCGCAACGCCGGTGGTTCCATCGGGGGTTGATGCTTGACGGCGCCGTGAGGGACGCGCCCCATTGTGACAGTTCAATGACACGATGGGGGATGCGGCCATGGATGACGAGATCGAGCTCGAGGATATCGGCAGCAATCCGGCCCCCGGCCGCGCGATCGCCGAGATCATCGCCGCGCGGCTGACGCGGCGGGCCGCGCTCGGTGCCGCGGCGGCGCTGGCGGCCACGCCGGTGGCGGCGCAGCCCCTGCGGGTGCCGGAGCGCGGCGGGCCCTCCACCCTGACCTTCCCGGAACTGCGCCATCAGCTCAGCCAGAACCATGCGGTGGCGGAGGGGTATGAGGCGCAGACCGTGATCCGCTGGGGCGACCCGGTGCTGGCGGGCGCGCCCGCCTACGACCCCATGGCGCAGACCGCGGAGGGGCAGGCCAGGCAGTTCGGCTACAACTGCGACTTCCTCGACTACTGGCCGCTGCCGGCGGGCAGCCGCAACAGCGAGCACGGGCTGCTCTGCGTGAACCACGAATACACCAACACCAACCTCATGTTCGCCGGCATCGGCGAGGGTCGCGCCGCGCGCGGCCGCACCACGGCGGCGCAGGCGGCCGTGGAGATCGAGGCGCATGGCATGAGCGTCGTCGAGGTGCGGAAGGAGAACGGCACCTGGAAGGCCGTGCCGGGCGGCGCGATGAACCGGCGCATCACCATGAACACGCCGATGCGTATCAGCGGGCCGGCGGCGGGGCATGCGCGGCTGAAGACGAATGCGGACCCGACCGGCACGCGGGTGCTCGGCACGCTGAACAATTGCGCGGGCGGCAACACGCCCTGGGGCACCGTCATCACCGCGGAGGAGAACTTCAACAACTACTTCGGCGGCGCCGCGGCGACCGCGGGCGCGGAGGCCGCCGCCTATCGCCGCTACGGCATCATCCCGGCGCCGAGCTACGCCTGGCACCGGCACTTCGAACGCTTCAACCTCGACCGCGAACCCAACGAGCCGAACCGCTTCGGCTGGGTGGTCGAATACGATCCCTATGATCCCACCAGCCTTCCCGTGAAGCGCACGGCGCTCGGCCGCATCAAGCATGAGGGCGCGACGCATGCGATCGGCAGCGACGGGCGCGTGGCCTTCTACATGGGCGATGATGAGCGCTTCGAATACCTCTACAAATTCGTCACCGCGCGCCCCTTCAATCCCAACGATCGCGCCGCCAATCGCGACCTGATGGATGAGGGCACGCTGTATGTGGCGAAGTTCGAGGCGCAGGGCCTCATGCGCTGGCTCGCGCTGACGCATGGCGAGGGGCCGCTGAATGCGGCGAATGGCTTCCACAGCCAGGCGGATGTGCTGATCGAGGCGCGGCGCGCCGCCGATCTGCTGGGCGCCACACCGATGGACCGGCCGGAGGATGTGGAGACCAACAAGGTCAATGGCCGCGTCTATGTCATGCTCACGAACAATGCCCGCCGCACCGCGCAGCAGGCGGGTCCTGGCAACCCGCGCGCCAACAACGTCCATGGCCATGTGCTGGAGGTGATCCATCCCGGCGCCGGCACGGGCCGTGTCGATCACTCCGCCACCGAGGCGCGGTGGGAGGTGTTCATCGCGGCGGGCAAGCCTGGTGTCGATCCCGGGACGCAGTATCACCGCGCGACGAGCGACAGCGGCTGGCTGTCCTGCCCGGACAACATCGCCTTCGACAGCAAGGGCCGCGCCTGGATCGCGACCGATGGCGGGCCGGAATTCGCGGGCATCGCGGATGGCATCTGGGCCGCGGACACCAGCGGGCATGGCCGCGCGCTGACACGCTGCTTCTACCAGGCGCCGACGGGGGCGGAGGTCTGCGGCCCCTGCTTCACGCCGGATGACCGGACGCTGTTCCTCTCGATCCAGCATCCCGGGGAGGATACGGGCAGCACCTATGAGAGCCCCTCCACCCGCTGGCCGGATTTCGAGGCGGGGCGGCCGCCGAGGCCTTCCGTGATCGCCATCGTGAAGCGCGACGGGGGCGAGATCGGCAGCTGAACGCGCGTTCAGGGAATGTTTTAGGAAATACTGTGACTTTAGTCCTTTTAGGACATTTAGCACCGTTTTCGCGCGCTGCTGGCGACGGTCCAGGGCCGGCTCGGCCCTGGTGGGTGGGGCGCGGGGAGGGCAAAGCCCTCCCTGCATCACGGGCGATGATCCAAGGAATATAGTCCTTTGAATGCCCCGGGCGCAAGCTATTCCAGCTTGATCCCCTTCTCCCGCACCACCGCGCTCCAGCGTTCCAGGTCGCTGTCCATGACCGCGCGCAGCGCCGCGCCGTCCCCGGCCACGGGGGTGGCGCCCTGCTGGACGAAGCGGGCGCGGTTCTCGGGGTTGGCCAGCACCTTGTCGCATTCCGCCTTGATGGCGGAGACGAGGGCCGGGTCCATGCCCCGCGGCCCGAGCAGGCCGTACCAGAAGGAATAGGTGAAGTCGAAGCCCTGTTCCTTGGCGGTCGCGACGTCCGGCAGGCTCGGGATGCGGCCGCCGGTGGTGCCGATGGCGATGGCGCGGGCGCGGCCATCGGCGATGGCGCCCATCACGGTGGCGGGGGCCGCGATCAGCAGCCCGATCCGCCCGGCCAGCAGATCCGCGAAGGCCGGGCCCATGCCGCGATAGGGCACGTGCGTCATGCGGATGGCGGCGATGTCCTGCAGGTATTCGGTGTAGAGATGGGGCGAGGATCCGGCGCCCATGGAGCCGTAGAAATTGGCATCCGCCGGCTTGCCGCGGACCATGTCCACGTATTCGCGCAGCGTCCGCACCGGGGAGGCCGCGGGCACGACGAAGACGGTGGGGTAGTCCACAAGCAGGGAGACCGGCGTGAAATCCTGCCGGATGTCGAAGCCGAGATTGGGGTAGAGCGGCGGCGCGGTGGCCAGCGAATTGTCGGTCAGCAGCAGGGTCGTGCCGTCATTCGCGCTGCGGACGACGTTGGTCCAGCCGACCACGCCGCCGCCGCCGCTGCGATTGTCCACCACGAAATTGCCGCCGGTCTGCGCCGCCAGGGCCTGGGCGTAGAGGCGGGCGACGAAATCCGTGGTGCCGCCGGGCGGGTAGGTGATGACAATGCGGACCTGGCGGTTGCCGGGCCATGGATTGCCCTGGGCCGCCCCTTGCTGGGCCAAGGCGGGCGTGGCGAGCAGGGATGCCCCCAGGGGCAGGCCCGCGGCCAGCAGCGTGCGTCGTTGCATGGGTTTTCCTCCCGTGGCGCCGGATGGGTCCGGTCTCACGAAAGGGAATCCTATCGCAGGCTTAACCCGCGCGTCACCCGTGGCACGGAACGCGCCGGCCGCGCGGGCTTTCACCCGCCTCCGGCTTCCGATAGCCATGGCGGGCCGCTCCAAAGGAATCGTGGTGAACGAGACAAGCAGGCCGGCGCCTCCGGCCGAGGCCCCGCTGACGGAGGCCCGGCCGCCCGTGCCGCCGGCGCAGTTGCGGATCGTGCTGGCGGGTGCGCTGCTGGCCATGCTGCTGGCGGCGCTGGACCAGAACATCGTCAATACCGCGCTGCCGCGCATGGCCGCGGACCTCGGCGGGATGGCGCATCTGTCCTGGGTGGTCACGGCCTTCATGCTGACCTCCACCACGACGACGCCGCTCTACGGCAAGATGTCGGACCTCTATGGCAGGCGGGCGCTGTTCTTCATCGCGATCTTCCTGTTCCTGGGCGGATCGATCATGTCCGGCGCTTCGCAATCCATGGGGCAGCTGATCGGCTTCCGCGCGCTGCAGGGGCTGGGGGCCGGCGGGCTGATGGTGCTGGCGCAGGCGATGGTGGCGGATGTCGTGCCGCCGCGGCAGCGGCCGCGCTACCAGGGACTGTTCAGCGGCACCTTCGGCCTGGCGAGCGTCGCCGGCCCGCTGGTCGGCGGCTTCATCACCCAGACGCTGTCCTGGCGCTGGGTCTTCTACGTCAACGTCCCGATCGGCGTGCTGGCGCTGGTGATGCTGGCGATCGGGTTGCGGAAGAAGGCGCCGGGCGTGGCGCGGCCGGTGGATCACCTCGGCGCGCTTCTGCTGGCGGCCGCCACGGCGATGCTGCTGCTGCTGCTGGCCTGGGGCGGCACGGAGTTCCCCTGGGCGTCCTGGCAGACCGCCGCCATGGCGGGCGGGACGGTCGGCCTGGCGGGCCTGTTCCTGTGGCGGGAGGCGGTGGCGCCGGAGCCTCTGATCCGCCTGCCCCTGTTCCGCAACCCCGTCTTCGCGCGCGGCGTGGCGGTGGGCGGCATGATGGTCTTCGCCATGATGGGATCGACGGTGTTCCTGCCGCTCTATTTCCAGCTGGTGCTGGGCATGGCGCCGGCGGAGGCGGGGGCGATGCTGGTGCCGCAGGTCGGCGGCATGCTGCTGACCTCCATCCTGGGCGGGCGGATCGTAGCGAAGGTCGGCCGGACCAAGCCCTTCCTGCTGCTGGCGCTGGGGCTGGAGGCGGCGGCGCTGGCCTCGCTCGGGCTGTTTGCCTGGCTGGCGGCGCCGGCCTGGGTGTTCCTGATTTCCCTGCTGACGCTGGGGCTCGGCATGGGCATGGGCATGCCGAACCTGACCACGGCAGTGCAGAATGCGGTGGACCATCGGGAGGTGGGGGCGGCGACGGGGACCATGGCCTTCCTGCGGTCGCTCGGCGGTGCGCTCGGCGTCGCGACATCGGGCACCATCATGGCGCATAGCCTGGCGATCACGGCGGCGGGGCAGGGGAAGAGCCTGGCGCAGCTGACGCAGCAGGCGGCGCAGGCCGTGACGGCGGCGGAGGCGGGGGCAATGGCGCTGGCCTATCGCACGGCGCTGACGGGCTGCTTCGCGCTGAGCGGGGTGGTGATGACGGCGGCGTTGCTGATCACGCTGGGACTGCCGGAGCGGACGCTGCGCAACCGGGTGGATGACGAGGTGCGGGGGTAGGCGGAACGCCGGGCGGCGGGCGCCGTTGGGGCTGCTCCAACGGGCAGGGTCAGCGGCCATGAGCATCTTCGGCGACATCGTCTCCCGCGTGTTCCGCGGCAGCACCCTCGGCCCGAAGCCGGCGGAGGCGCGGCCGGCCAGCGAACAGGGCAGCATGCCGGCGGCGGAACCGGCGCATGAGGCACGCTCCGCGCCATCGCCCGCTGCCATGCCGGGGACGGCAGGGATGCCGGGCGCCGCGATGCCGACGCCGCCCATGCCGGGTGGCGGGGCGCCGGGCGCGGGAGCGCCGGTCGATGTGGAGGCGGTGCTGACGGGGCTGGAGGCGCAGGCCGGGCAGACGCTGAACTGGCGGAGCTCCATCGTGGACCTGATGAAGCTGCTCGACATCGACAGCAGCCTGACCTCGCGGAAGGAGCTGGCGCGGGAACTCGGCTATGGCGGCGCGCTGGATGGCAGCGCGGAGATAAACATCTGGCTGCACCGCGCGGTGATGCGGCAGCTTGCGGAGAATGGCGGCCGGGTGCCGGACAGCCTGCGGGACTGAGCGACTGTGTTGGTCGTCAAGCGGGTTTTGCGTCCCATGGCTTTCCGGTTCGGATGATGGCGTTGAGGATGGTG
>NZ_JAAIKB010000030.1 GCF_011040385.1 Falsiroseomonas algicola
CCTCCAGCCCCTGATCCGTGAGATGGCGGACCAGGCCCGCGACCTCCTCGATGTTTCGTGCATAGAGCCGGAAGCCACGATAGCCTGGACGAGCAAGCACCGGGACGCCGAGCTCTGCGCTCATGAGCACAGGGCGATCCGCCGCCGTGCGGACGATTCCGGCGAGTTCCGCAGAGATAATCATGGGGCTGCCAGGCGGAAGGAGGCCGGCAACGGTCAACGGAAGTCCGAGGGCGGGTCCGCCGCCCGCACTCAGGCGAAGCGTGACGCTCGAGCCTGACGCAAAGCCGAGGTCGGACGAGAGAAGCACATATGCCGCTGTCCGGAACTGCTCGGCGATAGGCGTCCGGCCCCATGGCAGCGGCGGGAGACCCAACCTGGCGGCATGCTCGTCCGGCATCGAAAGGGCGACGACGGGAATGCGGCGGGGTCCAACGGCCGTCAACAGTTCGGCCTCCAGCTGCTCAACGATTGGCACGAGAATGGCGCCGAAGGGCCGTAGCCGGTTGGCCAGGGCCGCGATGCTGTCGGACTGGAGGGGCGTGCCGACGGCCCCTAGGCGGTAGAGACCGACAGGCTGCTCCGCATCGGCTCGTCTCGGGACACCGTCCAGTAGGGACGCTGGAGGCAGCCGCTCGACTCGCGAGATGCCAGTCCCGATCTGCAGCCGTGTCTCCTCGGCGGGTGGCAATTCGCGCTGCGTGATGGCCAACAGGCCATCGTAGCTCGCATACGGCACGGGCGTGCTGCCGCTCCAGTTGCGCGAGGCGACTGCGGTGCCGAGCCGCCAATTCTCGATGTCCTCGGCCAAGCCCAGTGCGACGTATATCCGGTCGAGCGGGTCGGCGCGCGCCGCTAGGATTCCAATCACCCGAAGCGATGCGGCGACAGTCTCGTTGCGGCCTTGAAAGCGACGGCCTACGGATATGGTCACCGTTTGGCCACGCTCGAGCCGCAGGCGCTCGGCGGCCGACTGGCTGAGCACGACCTCCCCCTCGGCCGGGGCGGCTGTGCCGTTTTCTTGCAGCAAGGGATCACCTGCGACACTCGGCAGCAGGTCAAGCTGAAACCGGGCCTCACCCGCCGTTACGCCTACGTTCGATGCGCCGCGCAGGATGCTTGGGATGATGAACGCGACATCTGGCCGCGCACGGATCGTCTCGAAGAAGTCCGCGGCGAACTCACGGACCTGCGTCGGTCGGATCTCGCGGTAGACCGGATCCTGCACAAGGCGCTGGCGCTGGAACTCGACAAGGCCGTACTTCAAGCCAAGGATCAGGAGCAGCGGCGTGATTACTGCGCCGATCGCGACCATGAGGCTCGCGCCCATGGCCCAGTCGTGACGAAGGTCGGCTGCCGCCAACCGCGCCACAAGGCCCGGGCCGCCACCGGGCGGTTGGCTCCCGCGGCGGGGCAGGTTGCCTCTGCGCCCGCTCACGCGCCGAGCGCCACGCAGGTGGACACGGTGCCTCCTCCGGCGGTCGTCGCGAGTCGGAAGCCGAAGCGCCGGTCCGCCGTGTCGTCCACAAGCGTCAGGTCATGCGTGACCATGATCACCGTCGTCCGCTCGATCATCGCGATGCGTCGGAAGTCCGCGACGATGGCACCCGCCCGAGTTTTGTCCACAGCTGCAGTCGGCTCGTCGGCGAGCACGATGCGAGGATTATGCGCCAGAGCGCGTAGGATGGCGGCGCGCTGCCTCTGACCACCAGACAGTTGGTAAGGCTTCTTTCGGAGTTGCCCTTCGATTCCAAGATTCTCTGCCAGCCGGCGGATACGATCCCTATCGAGAGGACGGCCCGCCAATGCAAGTGATAGCTCGGCATTTCCCCCTACAGTCAGGAAGGGCAAAAGGCCGCCAGTCTGAAGGACGTAGCCGACGCTTCGTGCACGCAAGGTCGACAATGCGCGCTCGTTTCCATCACGCCAGAGCGCGGAGATATCGTGCGAACCGCATTCCGCGTCTGCCAGCATGAAGCCGCTGGCGTCGCTCGGCCTAGAGATCAACGCAAGCAGGTCGAGGAGCGTGCTTTTTCCGCATCCACTCTCGCCGACGACCGCTATGAACTCGCCAGCCCTGGCGATGAAGGAGGGTATTTCTAAGCGAAACTCTAGTGGTGGACTGCCACGCAGCTTCACGGCATTGGTGAGGGCGAGGATCGGGGCCGGCGGAACCTGCCCCGGCTTTGCGGTATCGAGCGCAGCGGCCAGCATTGCATCAAGGCAGGTCAGACAGACGCATGGCAAAGACATGCTGGAGGTCGCTGTGCCGAGGTGACAGCGCTTGCCAGATGTCCCGATCGTTATTGAAGTCTCGATAGAGTCGGAGCTTCGCTTCGAGTTCCACCTCGAAATTAGCCCGTTCATTCGGGTTCATGCGTTCGAAGTCGTCGAAGGTCATCCGCTGTAGGGAACTGCGGTAGGGGAGGCTGGCCACCCAGCGCGGAAGAATATCGACGATCGCACTTGACGACCGGACTGCCGCCTCCGCTGAACCAAGGCCGGTCATGCGGTCGAGCGTCGCACCGGTGACGACGGTCTGCACGGCGCTGAAGAAGTTCGCTTCGGTCATCGTTGCGCGGCGGATGCCCTGCAGCAGACCGGTCAGCGCCTCGATCAGGTCACCGAGATCACGACGCTCGAGCAAGACACGGACGTCGAGCGCATCGCGCGAGGTGTCAGAGAGATCGACGTCGGCGACCCAGGCCACCAGGTCACGCGGCCGCTCGCCGGTCCGTCCTAGATACTCGATGAGCGCGGCACTCGCCGCCTCGCGGGCGAGGGTAGTGGCATCGCGGCCCGACGGCGGTGCCGCCGCACGCGTCGGCGCGGCAGCGCCCACACCGACCGAGGCCATCAAGGCAGGATCGCCCCGCCTCGCCTCGGCCACGACCTCCGTCAAGGTTCGGGCAAGTCTGCGCACGACCGGCTCGAACGCATCGCGGGCCTCGGCCGGCCGTGCCGGGTTTACCGCGAGATCGAGGTAGGCGCTGCCGCCCTGACCGCCCGGCAGCGCCGAGAGGGTCCGGAACTGCGCCTCGGCAACCGGATGGTCGGAGGTGATCTCGCGGGGAAGGTTCGCGGCAGTCGGCTTGATGTGCACCGCGAGGACACGGACGGAGTTTGCCTCGAGCTGGGATCGCACCGTGTCAGGGGACAGCGTGGCGTCCTTCTGGCCAAGCTGGTTTGCGCTGGCATCGCCGATCAGAAGGACAAAGCGCAGCGCATTCGGACGCCAAGGCGAGTTGATCGCCTCGAGCACGCCTTCGAAGACGGTCTCCGGCCAGTCGCCACCGCCGCTCGCCCGCGCTTCCGGCAGGGACAGGGCGTCCCGGATCTGCTGCCCGGTCACGGGCTCGCCTGGGGTGAAGTTGCGCGATACGGCGAAGCGGCACTCGCTGCACTGGGCCTGGACATCGGTGTAGCCGACAAGACCGAAGCGGACGATGTCGTTGTTTCTCCCGATCTCGTCCATCAGGCGGATGACCGCCTCGCGCGTTGCATCCAGATAGGGTTGCATGGAGCCGGTCATATCGATGACGAACTTGATGTCGACGCCAAGATCACGGGTGCTAGCGCCAATCTGATCAGTTCCGCGGGTAACGCGCTCGCGCACACCAGCATCGCTCAACGTCGCTGCGCCTGGCGCAGCGCGGCCAGTATCACCTGTTTCTTGCGGCACCGCTGCAGCGACCCGGAGCAGCCGTGCGTCACGCGCCAGCCCTTCAATCGGCTCGAAGGCCAGCACGGGCAGAATGTAAAACCTATTGTTGATATCGATGAAGGTGCGCGGTTCGGCCATGACGACACCGTGGCGCTCCACCATGTCGGCTCGTCCTGCTTCGAGATCCGCCAGCACTGAGCGAGCACGGGTAGTGGCATCTGCCCCAGATACCATTCCACGAAGGCGGTCGCGGTCGGCGAACATCATGACACGGCCACGTTGGTCGGGCGCAACACCTGGATGGGTGTAGGAAACGACGATAGCGTTCCGCCATTCGAAGATGTCGCGTGCATGCACCCAAGCGAAGGGCTGCTCGCCTGCACGGAGACTGCCACTGTCGTGCACGCGGAACCAGCCGCGTGGATTTGCTGGATCAGCATAGTCAACACTGCGGCGCTCAAAGACAAACCAAGGCTGGAAAGGAGACGGCGTGCCCGTGATTGCACGCGCCGAATCGTCAGGTGCGTCGCGTAGCTGAGCTAGCGGACGGAGAAGAGCGCGAAGCGGAAGTTGTGTCTGACGGTCGCGACAGACTTCTCGTCCATCGCAGACAACGTTGTCGACAGGCTGCGCAGCCCCATTTCCGGCAATCAATAGCATCGAGAGCACAAGGCTTAACGAGAGCAGACCAACGCTCAAAGAGCGGCGGTACCGAGGTGAACGCCGGACTGTGTAATGGACCGTCACCTTGGCCTCCATCAGAGGGGTCGGCACACATGCAAGGCAAGCCGACAAAAGACACGATAACGGAATTTTACGAAACAACAATATTATATTTGGCAGCGTTGGCCCATGACCCGCATGGAGCAGCCCCCAATCCGACCGGACAGGCGGCGCAACCATGAGTGGAGTTGACCCGGTTTCGTGGACACCGCGAGGCTTGAGACGGAGGTGTCCGAGATGCCGAAATTCAGGGTGCCCTACCCGCCGGAGTTCAGGCGGCAGATGGTGGAGTTGGTCAGATCAGGGCGAAGGCCTGAGGATCTTTCCCGCGAGTTCGAGCCGACGGCGCAGTCGATCTGGAACTGGGTCCGCCAGGCCGAGCGCGATGGCGGGGCTCGCAAGGACGGAGGCGTGACCAGCCCTGAGCGGGAGGAACTCGCAAAGCTCCGGCGTGAGAACCATCGCCTGCGCCAGGAGCGCGACATCTTGGCAAAGGTGGCGGCCTGGTTCGCGATGGGGTTGAGCGCCAAAGGCGCTCAACGGCCCCCAGCGGCTCTTCGAATTCATGAGCGCGCACTAGGCCGAATTCCCGATCGCCACCATGGCCCGCGTTCTGGGCGTCTCGCCCTCCGGCTACTACGCATGGCGCAGCCGCCCGGCCTCGGCGCATGCCGCCACTGACGCGTCGCTGCTGCGCCGGATCCGCACGATCCACGCCGCGTCGCACGGCACCTACGGTGCGCCACACGTGCATGCCGAGCTGCAGGCCGAGGGGACGGCCGTGGCTTGCAAGCGGGTGGCGCGGCTGATGCGCGGGGCCGGGCTGCGCGGCATCTCCCGGCGTCGCTTCCCGACAACGACGCAGCGGGAGCCGAGCCACAGGCCCGCCAACGACCTGGTCGGCCGCAACTTCCGAGCCGCGGGCCCGAACCGGCTCTGGGTGGCCGACATCACCTACGTGCCGACCGCGGCGGGCTTCCTGTTCCTGGCCGTCGTCCTCGATGTCTGGTCACGCCGGATCGTCGGCTGGGCCATGGCAACCGACCTGCGCACGCGCCTGGTGCTGGACGCGCTCGACATGGCGGTGACGACGAGGAAGCCGGCCGATGTCGTGCACCACTCGGATCAGGGCAGCCAATATACGTCTGTGGCCTTCGGCTTCAGATGCAAGGAAGCGGGCGTCCGCCCCTCCACTGGCTCGGTCGGCGATGCGTATGACAACGCCATGGCCGAGGCGTTCTTCGCCACCCTCGAGTGCGAACTGCTGGACCGCCGCAGCTTCCGCTCTCAAGCCGAGGCACGGATGGCGGTGTTCGCCTTCATCGAGGGCTTCTACAACTCGACCAGGCGCCACTCCGCCCTGGGCTACCTCTCGCCCATTGAATACGAAGCCAGAGCCATGGCCGAGAACAAGTGATCCCTACCCCCTAACCGTCCACGAAAGCGGGGCAACTCCAACTCCACCGGTTTGATGAGGGCCACGCCAGCCACACCGTCACTTTGGTGGGCCCGTACCGCACGAACCGCGGCGGGCATTTGCATGACCAAGCCGCAGGCATTGACGACCACCTGTTACAGATATTGGCTGCGAGACGACAGGCATTGCTTGCTGGCGCAAAGAGCTTATCCTTTAGGTGCCCCTTGGCCCGATCGCCAGAAATTCTCGACTTAGCGTTTGGATCTCTACTTCGGAGTTAAACGCTGTCATGGCGGATAGCTTCTGCTTGTTGCCTTGTTTTCTAAGCCAGAGCTACGACACCCAGACCACCAGCTGGTTTTTTTCGAGAAGAAAAATGGACGCTCTGGTTTGACAAGCCGAACTTTCCTACTTCAAAGTCGACGGAGTTGAGCTCTCGCGAAGCTTTCAATGAGGCGTGTTGAGTTTTAGGCCGCCTTTAGTTATCGAAAAATACAGAGAACTCGGGTTTTGATTGAGCCAGAAGAAACCCGCCCCTGCTGAAACAACTGCAGCGTCCTGCCCCGCTTTTGCAGCTAATCACCCTCTGGGAGGATGCCAAACTGACTTGGGCGGCCCGCTTGATACCAAGATACATGTGTACGGCTGTACATCGATGCGGTCCTCTGCATGCGTCTTGGCTACAGCCAGATGATCAACTGACCAAGGAAGGTGCCACAGCACTGACCTGCATCCGTCTGGAGCTTGATGGATCTCAGCCACGCAGCTTGCTGTGCCTGAACCAGGGAAAGAGCCCATCGTACTGAACTCTTCGTTGTCGTGCTCATGCAGGGATGGGCCGGCCCATTGATCGCTGACGCAGTGCCCGGGATCGACAAGGTCTGGAACCAGGGGGAGCTAGGTGTTCGCTTTTTTGTTTTGTTCGTGAGCTAGGGAGGTGCCCCGTGCTGGGTGACGGCAGGCATCGCAAGCGAGCGCAGCGAGCGCAGCGAGCGAAGCGAAATGCCTGAGCCGCCACCCAGCACAGGGCAGCTCTCGACTAGCACTCGAGATTGGGGGGTTGGTTGGTCTTGGATGGTACCGTGGCACTGAATGACGCGGCCAAGAACTATGAAAATCGGAACCCTGACGCTCTCGCTGCGGCTGCAAAGTTTCGTTCCATGGTGAGACAGGCCGGTTGATAGGACGGTCCCTGCGATTGGCCCGAACTGGATAGGGTTATATTTTGGTTTGACTTGTTTCTCGGTGAAGCTGCCCCCCCTGTCAGGCAACGGCCGGGCATTTTGCTTCGCTCGCTTGCGATGCCCACCGCCGCCTGACAGGGGTAGATTTCGAGGTTCTAGACGTGAGCTGGTTTCTCCGCCTCGCACGTAACGGCGCCTTCAGACGAGTGGCCCAGGCTCTGGGCAATGGTTGACTGGGAACAGGTCCAGCTAGATGCCTCGTCTACCGTCTCGCTACTGAGCTGCTCGTGCGATTGACGCAGGCGCGCCGAAGCAAGTGCTCAGCACTGACGAAGTGTAAGGTGGGGGCATGGTCAGCGTTGTGGCCACGCAGAGGGGGGGGGTTGTTTCTGTGTAGAAGTGTAGCGGGTTTGAACCGGCCTCGGACCTAGACGAGGTATCTGCCCGAACCCTTCCTCAAAAATACGCTGAGCATCCTCAATCTGTTTTTGAGGAATCATACGCATTGCCTGCCAGCTGAAGGCTTGCATTAGCATTCAAGCAGCTTAAACTCCTACCCAACGCAAGGCCATGAAGGCAACCTTGCGGGAGAGGGGTCGCTACCCTCTCTATCTGCTCCCAGCCTGGGAGTGTAAGCCGGGTGAAACTAGCTACTGCAGTCCCGCAGACGGTAACAGAAAAAGCTAGAAATCTTCGGTTAAAGGCCACGCCGCCGAAGATCAGAATTAATTGAGAACTTAAATTTCAACTATAAAGCCAATCACCAGAGCCGTTAAGGTTCTGGTAATGCTTAGGCGTGTCTATTTTATAACTTGGCGCGATAAATTCTTAATAGTATCCGTTAATATTTATATTATTAATATTTAAAATATGGTCGGCGGCAAGCAAACTCAGCAAGCTCTTTTTGTTGTTCAAGCATGGACGTCGGCGATCAGTTTTTGGTCCCAAAGCAGCATGCCGCAGCATAGGATCGATTCGATAAGGCACATGCAGCTGGGCTGGCCTTCCCCTGGACTCTGACGATCGCTTTCACCAAGCAGGCCTGCACAGTCGATGCTTGGTCGCTCGACAAGGAGGGGCCACCTCAGGGATCCGTACGACAACTCCCTGACCCTAGCGACCTGAGGATTGAGATCTCGACCGGGTTCCTCGTCGATGGCCGCCACACGCCGAGCGATGCAGAGGCCCTGGGTAGGTGCTTTGCCTGGTCACCCTGGGCTGCCAGTCCACGGTGATCTCCAAAAAGACAGTGACCCAGCCGCTTGGGCGGGAAGGCTTTGCCGTCTGGCTCCAAGCATTCCGGGCTACGCCAGGCAGAAATAGGGCCGTCGTCAGCGATTCAGGTCTCGCAGCCGGCGCTTCATTCGCCAAATCGCTGCTCTGTTGCCTCATACTGAAGCCAGAGCCAGCCTCCGGCGCATGATCTCACAGTACTGACTTCCTGACCGCTGCCGGTGCTGCCGCAGAGCAGACGCTACCCGCCACCCAATGCACGATCGGCCGCTTCCGGGAGATTTGGAGCGAGTTGAGAGCCGCTGCATGGACGTTGGAAGGCGTAGTCCTGCACTTCCCGTGCCGGAGTGGAGGTCAACGCCGCCTTCCAGGCATTCAGCAGGAGATTGAACCGTCTCATTCAAACTCAGCGGCGGTTGAGTCGAAATGAAGCAGCTTGAGATCAAGATGAACCAGACCAGAAACGGGAAAGCCCTCGGCTCCGATCCCCACTGGGGTCAGGTCCGAGGGCGTTCCTGTGTTTTCCGAGCCTTTCAGCCACGGGGAGCTGGGCCACCCACGGCGGCCGAGCCTCTGCCGGCCCCCTCCTCCGTGTTGGTCCAGGGTCGATCGGCGACCGAGAGAGCCAGTGGGGTGGCGTGACCTGCATGCGAATCTTCCCTCAAAGGCATGTTTGAGAACAAGCAGGAAACATCGAGGCGGACATCACTGGTTCGTGAGGTCCGGCCGTTACCGGCTTCGCATCAGCCGTCGCTCCTAGCATCGCACAGCGTTGTCGGGATGCTGGTGGCACGACAGGCGCTCTGGTGCTGAGGGCTTAGGTGGTACCCCGGCATTCAGCTGGTCGTTGCTTTTGCAACTGCACCTATAGAAGGGAACGACAGCGTGTCTCATATCTTGAGACCCCTGCCGGTGAAGTGCCACTGCGAAGCGATCCGAATGCCATCACACGGGAGCACGCATGATGGAGCATGATGCCGACCTCGGCATCCGGGTAACTCCGGCCAGCGAAGGCATCTACAGCCTCGACGAGGCGATCCTTCTCCTCGCCGGCGAACTCCTGCTGCCGGAGATGACGCTGGAGTTCTCCCCACGATTCCGGACGACAAACTCGTGCTGGTTCACTTCGAGACGGTTACGGGACCGAAGCCGGCGCTATCTCAAAGCCGGTTGATCAGAACACTCGGTATCGCCCGCCCTGACGGCATCCTCTCCGTTCGGCACGACCTTTCCTGGATCCTCACGTCGTCCAAGGGAGCAAGCACCGCTGCCAAGATGGACTACGTCACGGTTCCCATCGCCGACCTCAGGCGGATTGTCGGCGCTTTGCCCTACCAACCAGGAACTGCCGAGTAGACCTGACCGCCTGCAGTGCCGGCGTCAGTAGAGTCCCCTACCTCGATCGGTTGTCGGTACACGTCAGACGATGCCGAGGCGCCTGGCTTCCGGCTTCGGTATTGCCGGCGGCGATGGATGGAGGACGATGCCTTCCCGGTCCACATCCACCCGTGCGTCAGGGTAGACCGCCAAAGCGAGCTGTAGAGCTTCGCAGAACGTCGGCTTGATCTGCCTGACCAGCTTGAAGCCGGCACCAAACTGCCCGTGGATGGCGGTCCAGCTCACTGGAGTTGGCTTGGTGAGCGAGTGGAGCCGGTAGGCCAGCCAGATGTACACGTCGATCGCCAGGCTGCGTGTCCCGATCGCCCTGATCGCCTCCTCGCGTACCGGAACCGGGTGCTCCTTCAGCGAGTGCCAGAAGTGCTCATCCAGCCGCACGCGGTCCTGCCAGAGCGACGGCTGTGCCTCGTCATCGACCACGCCGGAGAGCGTGATGGCATCCTGGACGAAGGCACCATTGTGCCTGGCCTCTGCCCCGTGGCTCCGATCGGTGAAGAAGGTCAGCCGGCACGCTGAGATGCGACGGGCCTGTTCTGCCACGAGCTGGTAGGTCTTGCCCCCCGTGGTGAGGCTCATGCGTCCCATCCAGGTCTTCATAGAACGGCCGAGCTCGACTTCGGGCGAGCTGGTCCTGATGGCCTCGGTTTGCAGATACAGGAGGATCAGTCGGGCGATGGAGCCGTAGGGCACGCCAACCAGAACGCCTCGCCTATCTCGGCCCGCCTCAACCAGCAGCGTCGTTCGATGCCCTTCACGCCGCCAGAAGGGCTCTTCAATCCGCTTGTGCGGCAGCGAGGTCATGGCGAACCCAGCATGGGTGATGCCGAGGCGGCTTTCCTCGTCGCTCATCACCTGAGCCGCAGCGTCGACAGCCAGGCGCTCACCCTTCGTTGCAGCCATCGACCGTGCGGTCTCAACGCCGTGCTGCAGGATCAGTTGGTGAACATCGCCCATGCTTTGCATTTGCCTGGATGGGAGCCCATGAGCGCAAGGTGGACTCTACTGACGAGAGCTAATCGAAGGCTATTTGAACTTAGCTATTAGATTCGTCAGTGGAGTCCCCTGGGCGACTCGCATCTGCGTCAGCAGAGTCCCCCGTATCCGTCAGTGAAGTCCTCTGGATAACTCGTCGCCTGTGGACGACTCGGAGCGTCAGCAGAGTCCCCTTCTCTCGCGAATCGGCCGTGATCCATGACCGGCAACGCGGCGACCCCTAAGGATATCCGGTAGCTACCAGTTAGCTCTCCGACGGCTATCAGGCTTTCTTTTGAAGCTCACGCTTCAGGGCATCGACGGCGTGCTCAAAGGCTTCACCCAGCACCCAGCCATGCTCGTCTGCCAGCTTGTAGAAGGCATCTACTGTCTCCTGCCGGACCTTGAGGTTGAGCTGGACATTCCGACCAGTCCGGTACCTGCGTGGCTCGCGACGGGGGATCTCACCTTCGACGGGCTCTCTGGTTCCCTCTCTGCTCCTGAAGCCCGCCTGTTCGGCGACATCCCTCACCTGCTCGGGTCGGGCAGGAGCCTTTGGCTTGAAGCCCGAGAGATCCATGTCAGCGTCCTGTCCAAACAGGGATGCCCGTTCGCTGCTCATGCCGTGACCTCCGTCCTTTCTCGCGCAGCACCCTTGAGTAGATCCACGACCTCCACCGCCAACGCCTGGGCGTTCTTCATGGCGGCGTCCAGACCGCTCACCTGGTTCGCATTGAGGCTCTGCAGCACGCCGCCGAAGCTGAAGATCGCTCGGAAGGCTTCGCGTTCATGCATCTGCGTGTTCAGCACCGGCACGTTGTTCCGCTCCATCTCCTCGCGGATGTGCTGGAGGGTCCGCGGGCGAATGGCGGCCGAGGTTCGAGTTAGCAGCACTGCGTAGGGGATCCTCCGACCGAAGGCCCGCTCCTGCTGACGGATCAGACGAATAGCCTTCGCTGCCTCGGCAGCATCGAGCTGGCTACCCTGAGTGGGCACGATGACCAGGTCGGCCCGGCTGATGGCATAGGCCACCGTCATGCTCGCCGTTCCTTCGAGATCTACGATGACGAAGGGGACGCGGGCCGCGGCTGCCTCGATGTCATCGATGATCGAAGCCTCGGTCGTCTCGGCGAGGACAGTGAGCGTCTCCGGGCGACCTGGCCGGCCAGCCCACTGGCTGACCGGGCGGTTCGGGTCTGCGTCGATGACGACGACCTCGGCACCACGCCGGGCGAGCTCAGTCGCTAGCACGACGGCCGAAGTGCTTTTCCCGGCCCCACCCTTCGGCGACGCGAACACGATCGTGGGCATGAACGAGCCCCCTCCTCGCTACCTCACTACATCCAGGCAGACACCAGATGACTACAAGAAAGTCAACGGATAGCTACTTGGTAGCTTTCTGATAGGCAACCTTGAGAGTGACGCTTGGAGCGATAGAGCTCACGACGATCGGCAGGCAAAGGTCGTGAGAACCCGGGAAAAGTCTGGCAATTCAATGCGTTGGCCAAGCACCAGTGATCGGCACAAACATCGGCATCCGTTGCGATTATGAGCGATCTTTTTGTCGTGCTATCAGTGTGTTCCGTCAAAATGACATCGGCAAAAAGCAGAGCAAATTTTCCGCATGCGTTCTGCAGCACTCTCCATCGAAGCTCCGACACGCATAGAGCCCTGTCTGCTCGATGAGGCGGGAGCAGAGATCGTCGATCTCGTGGCAAGCCTCTCGGCTGCAGCCGCTGCTCTTGGTTCACGCCTTCATCCACGTTCAGCAGCAGGCTTGGCCGACGCTGTGCGGATCATGAACTGCTACTATTCGAACCTGATCGAAGGCCACAACACGACGCCACGTGAGATCGAGGCGGCGTTGCAGGGGCAGCTCGAGAGCACGCCGGAGCGACGAGACCTCCAGCTCGAAGCACGTGCCCATATCCGCGTGCAGCGAGAGATCGACAGACAGCATGCCGCCGGCACGCTCGGAGACCCTGCTTCAGTCGAGTTCATCCGCTGGCTGCATCGCGAGTTCTATGCCGATGCACCGGAAGCCATGCTGACCGTGAAAAGCGGAGAGCTGATCCTCCGCATGACACCAGGCGAGTTCCGGAGCGATCCCACTGAGGAGGTGACAGTAGGCCGGCACCTACCACCATCACCGGGGGCAGTAGGCAGCTTCATGGCTCACTTCGAGCAGCGTTACCGGCTCTCATCCCTGGGAAGAGGCAGCCGCATCATAGCCATGGCCGCGGCACACCATCGTCTCAACTACATTCATCCCTTCCTCGACGGGAATGGCCGTGTCAGTCGACTGATGAGCCATGCGATGGCCTTGCATGCCGGCATCGGTGCACATGGGCTGTGGTCAGTCTCACGAGGCCTAGCACGTGGCGCTGCAAGCCGTGGCGACTACAAGCGGATGATGGACTATGCCGACATGCCACGGCAGGGCGACCTGGATGGCCGGGGCAATCTCTCGCGCAAGGCATTGGTAGAGTTCACTACCTGGTTCCTGAAGGTCTGCCAGGACCAGGTCACCTTCATGGCCAAGCTGTTCGCGCTTGAGACCCTGGTTGAGCGGCTGCGTCTCTACGCGGAGCGCCACGGCTGGCGGCCAGAAGCTTGGCTGCTCCTCGAGCGGGTGTTGCAGCAGGGGGAGGTCCCGCGTGGAGATGCACCGCGCATCACGAGCTTGAAGGAACGCAGCGCCCGTGAACTGCTAAGCGTGCTAGTAGATGACGGCATTCTGGGCTCGGACACGCCGAAAGGCCCTGTGTCGCTGCGCTTTCCGATGCAGGCGATTGAGTTGCTGTTCCCGAGCCTTTTCCCAGAGACCTAATCTTTGGACAAAGAAGGCAAACGTGATGGCCATCCGTAAGCGTTGCCTCGCAGCCCTTCTTGCGGCAGCCCGTTGAGGCTTGAGAGGAAGGCCGTCGCAGAGATGGAGCGAGGCGGTGACGGCGGTGTCGCGGCATCTCCACAAGACTGGTGCACTGTTGGGGCCAAGCCGGCGGCAGCGCGGGTGCAGATGATGCTGCGGCAGGCGCCACACGATTTCACCAACGGTCCAAAGCCCCCCACCCGGGACGCAATGCCGACCAAGTCACGTGTTCCGATTGATGGAAGCTACCACAATATTTGATCTGCAAAGTCACGGGTGTATCCAGTAACCTCTCCTTCCTGCTTTTTGAACAAGGCCCTTCTCGAAGAGACGATGAAGGTAAGACCGGAACGTGCCTTCTTTCAGGTTCGGATCGGCAGACCTGGCTGCTTTGAACAACTGGGCCACCGATGCAGGCTTCTGACGATTTTTGAGAAGCGCAACAATTTGTTGCTCAATGAGGATACGGCTGACGCTGTTCCGGCGTGTGACGTCACGTACGCCGGGCCGGCTCTGGCGAGCCTTGAGCAGCAGGCGGCCGAGCGTCTCCCGCTCCTGGGTCAGTTCGTAGATCCGGCGCTCCACTTCTGCAATTCGCGCCGCGATCTCTTCCTCAAGAGAAGAGGAGGCGCTCTGCGTCTCGATGTTTCTGACTGCCATTTTGCAACGAAGACCGCCCATGCACGGCTCCGAAAATGCCACTAAAATCAGCATGTTGCAATCCAGAAAGCAACCTTGACGCGACCGCAGGCCTGTGATAGTCAACGACTACGTTGTCGTAGTCGTTGACTATCACAGGCCTGCTATCTCTCGCTTCTGCGACGTTGCATTTCACAAAGCGCGTGCTACTTCCAACCCATCACGACCGGCCCCTCTGCACCTTGGTGTACGGGTCGGTTTTCATGTTTGGCCTTCACATTGCCAATTCAGAACAATACAGTTCCGTTCCTCAAGCCGCACCTTCCTGTATCAGACCAGGTTGCGCTTCTGCTTTCGCGTGGGATGACCATCAGCGATCAGACAAAAACTAGCACCTGCTTGGAGCGTATCGGCTATTATCGGCTAAGCGGATACTGGTACCCATTCCGGGAGATTGAAATTGAAACTGATCCGACTACGGGCCAGATAAATCAAAAGGTGCTTGACACTTTCAAGCCAGGCACCGAATTTCGCCTTGTTTATGAACTTTACGTCTTCGACAAAAAACTGCGCATGATTATGTTAGACGCGATTGAGCGTGTTGAGATCGGAATGCGCGTCGACGTCGCTCTACTTTTAGGGTCACGCAATCCCTTGGCCCACCGCGACCCAAACCAGCTACACCGGCGATTTGTGCAATATGATCATGTCGATTGGCTGCGGAAATTGGACGAGGCCACGGCTGCAGCCAGAGAAGAATTTGTTAAATCATTTAATGCAAAATACTCTTCTCCACTACCCATCTGGATGGCAGTCGAACTTTGGGACTTCGGCATGTTGTCTCGCTTCGTAGGCGGGATGCTCGATGTCGACTCCTCGAAATTAGCTCAGGCGTACGGCCTTCCGAAGCGTGACCAGCTAAAGTCTTGGCTTCGCTCGATTAACACCGTTCGCAATATTTGCGCGCACCATGGACGCCTTTGGAACCGTTCTCTTGCTGCTCCGGGCCTACCTCATTACGGCGCAGTTCCCTTGCTTGATCACTTGATACAGAAACCTGCCCAACCAACACCAGAGCCGTTAGCAAATTCTTTGTCTCCTACGCGCATTTACGCAGTCGCCGCCGCCATGCAATTTTTGCTCAGAAAAATCAATCCCTCTACCTCATGGGCAAGGCGGCTCAAGGAACATATGAAAACTTTTCCTTCAGCACCTAGTATAGGCATCGAACATGCAGGCTTTCCGCCAAATTGGGAGAGCCTGCCTCTCTGGCGTTAGGTATGCACCAGAGTTCGGTCAAAATGACTCTACAGTTTTATATGCGGCAATTTTGACACAAAAAATGACAGGACCGGATTACGGGAGCTAAAATTTTAGAGCAAGGCCGAATTATATTTATACTCGAATTCGCTCCACCTCATCGAGACTGACCGCGTCACGCCGACGATCATAGAGCTGCGTCGTGCGGGTACTGGCGTGGTTCGCCATGGCTGCCGCATTCTCGAGCGTGCCGCCGTTCTTCAGGTATGCCGTGATACCCGTGGCCCGGAAGGTATGGTTCCCGATCTTCGTGTCTATGCCTGCAGCCTCCGCACGCCGGCGTACCATGGCGTAGGCGTTGGCCTGCGGCAGGGCAGTGCGTGTCAGCGTCTTAGTGCCACGGCCGATCGTACGGAACAGCGGACCCTTTGGATCGGCACCAATGCCAACGCCGTCGATATAGGCGTGTAGGTATTCTTCGAGCGTGTGATGGCACGGTATCTCGTGCCGCTTGCCGCCCTTCTCGCGCAGCCGCACCCAGAGCCGCCGGTTCTGCACAAACACGTCCGCCACCGTCATGCCAAGTGCAGCGCCGATGCGGGCAAAGCTGTAGACCATGAGCCCGATCAGCGCCCGGTCACGCAGCCCGGCGGGTGTGCTGGTCTCGATGCTATCGAGCAGCTCCCGAGCTTCGATCGCGTCCAGCACCGGCGTCTTACCCTTGAGGGCACTGTGCCGCGGCCCTCGTACGGATCCAGCAGGGTTGGTTGGGATCACCTGGCCAGTGACTAGCCAGTCGAACAGGTGGCGCAGTGCTGCGAGACGCTGCTTCGCCGTCGGTGCCGAGTGCTCCTGCGTTTGCACCTCGATCCAGGTCGCCACATGCAGCGGCTGCACCGCGGTGAGCGACGACACGCCGGCGCACTCGCACCAGGTGAGGAAGTCGGTCGCCGCCTTGCTGTAGGCGCGGCGCGTATGCGAGTTGCGGATGGCGGCAGCAAAGAACTCAAGGAAGCGCAGGCTGGCGCGCTCGCCACTGGCAACAATGAGCGCGGGCACAGCGGCTGGTCCTACAGCTCGGACAAGCGCCACTTCCCTGATGGTAGGCTCTCTCACTTGGTGTCTCGGGCAACATGCTCCTTGAGCACCGCACCTTGCGGGCTCAGCTTGCGCCACCCGCGCTGCGCCCAGCCCGCCCCAACCGATACCTCGTCCCATTCCTCGTAACGAGCTACCAGTTGGCCCGCGGCGTCGTACTGGTCGTAGGTCCACTTCTCGTACTGACCGAGGTGGCCAGACTGCTTGTACCCCGTCTGCACCAAGCGATGATCTGCAGGGACGGAGAATGCCTCCCGCGTGGAACTGTCGGCTTCGCTCATGGTTCCTCCTTCCGGTCGCAATACATATGATAAAGGACATTATCATACATCATTGGCTTCCATTTCGGAAGCATCCACTCATCAAAGCTGTTGCCGTGTCATCGCTAGCATTCGATAACGATATTGCAACGTCCGGATAGGACACCGATGTGGCGGCCGCCATCGCAGCAGCTGAACCCTTCACCGTGCGCGGCGCGATTGCGCTGCAGCAGGGCGACACCGGCGCGGCCAGCACCGACATCGTTGAGGCGGTGAGATGCGATGCAGCCTCGCCACACAGCCTCGGGTTGATCGGAATGCTGAAGCAGGCTGTCCAACGTCTTGGCCGTATCTTCAAAGTCTTGGCTCTGCTTCTAGCAATAGCCGGGCCGCAGCCAGTCCACGCGGATGTCATCGACCGGATGGCTGGTGCTGCGCTCCTTGGGACCGCACAGGCCGCAATGCTGGCCGTACGTGCCGCACCCTTGGTCGCCGCCGCCGTCGTGGTGCACGAAGGCGCTGCTGCCTGCACCCGCGCCGATTGTGTCTCGCAACTCCGAGAAATTCTTCGCAATCATCCCATTCTCGGACCGCCAGTGGTCCGTCACGCGCTTAACTCCCTAGCTCAACGTCATCCTGAAGCCGCTACGCGTGCAAGGGCAGTAGCCGAAGAGTTGGGACTAGCCCGCCAAGGCGGGCAGCATCGCGGCCGCATTCAGATTCAAGGCGCTGGACTCGAACTCTCGAGCGCCTGGGCGCAAGCGTCTCCAATTACCTATGTTGAAGGACTACAGCGCCTGGATGCGCTGACATCGCAACTCTCACGTACGGAACGTAATCTAAGGCAGGATGCGCTTGACCAAGCTCGCGCATTTATAAGGCGCTGCCCAGATCAGGGCGGCTGCCCCAGAGCGATACGGAGCTTCGCAGTTCGCGGGGACCGCGAGCAAAGACGAGTAGATATAGAGATTATCACGGGCACTGCGTTCCGCTGAGGGTTCATCATGCGCAAAAATGACTTGTCAGATCGTTGGGTGGCGGTACTGAAAGAATGTGCTCTATCGAGCAGCATTACACAGTGGACCACGTTAGACCCGCCAAACTTTGATGCCGAGCAGACCTGTCTCTACGTTGAGATACAATCGCTAAACGTTGTGATCCGCGCCGAGCACAGTAAGGCTAACGAGTTCTCGGTATCGGCGTCCAGCCTGGACGCCGAGCGGCGACACGGCGCCATTAAGGAGGTGGGCGCCTGGATCCAGATCGCGACAGATATCACAGGCGCACAGCGACAGGAGACATTGGTGCGGCTGTGCTTGACTACCTTCCTGCTATCCGCACAAGCTAACCTGCAGCTTGAGCGATTTGAACTCATGCTTCGAGCAATTGCAGACGATTTTTATGGCGGAATAGTTTAGGGGCGCATCTATGTCTGCATCATCGCCGTGGCGCCGGTTGTGGAGACAGAGCTGCTAGAAGACGCCTCGTATCGGTGAAAACCTCGGGCGACAGCTGCGTATCGGGTATGAGACCACGCTCAGAGCACGTTGCGGTGCCAGGCGGCACAAACACCGCCACAGGCATGACGAGAGCGGGCCCACTCGCCGCCAAACTGAAGCGCTGCTCCACAAGGCACTTCCCACTGCTCCGCTCTCCTGCAAGTGTGGCTCGACCTGTGCCGCGCAGCACGGCAGCAAAGACTTCGGCAGCGCTCGCTGTATAGCGGTCCAGCACGATGATAAGCGGAACCTGCAGAAGAGGACGCTCCTCCCGCGAGACTAGATCAGACAGACCGTCGCGTGTTGGCACGAGTGCGCCGAGTGAAGTTCCAGCAGCCAAGAAAAGTGTAGCAGTGCCGAGGGCTTCAATGAAGCTACCTCCCCCGTTGTGGCGCAGATCAATGACAATGCGCCGAGGAATAGGCGATGCTGCCAATGCCGCCTGAACTACGTCACGCACCCGCCCTGTGTCAAAACGAACAATGCGAAGATGGAGAACACCATCAGATGTGCGCCGCACACCAACCGGACTAATACTGTCCGTTCGCAACCGGGTAGAATGCCAGCCTACAGCAGGAGCAGGAAATATCGCGACCGAGGAGCGGTCGCGACCGGCTCCGGTCAGAAACGTCATTTGCAATGAGGCACTGCCATCTACGGCTGCCAAAGCTCTTCTTGCATCAGCAAGGCGCCGCACGGGAGCGTTGCCGACACGCAGCAGCACGGCACCATCTCGGATGCCTGGCTGGTCCGCTAAGCCACCTGGCAGAGCTATAGCCAGGACCGCGTCAGTACCTTCACCAACGTCTAAACCGACGGCATCAAGCACGGCCCTGGCGCGCCGCTGCTCGTCCGCCACCTGCTGCGTCACTGCTGGCTCAAAGCGAATACGCGGATCGATCATCCGTAATTCATCGCTAAGAGCAACGTTAGGATTGACACCAAGCCGAGGGGGAAGCCGTTCGGGGCGAGAGTAGTTTTGAGAAAGCAATTCTGACACACGACTTATAAGGGTAGCTTCTGCGGCTACCGATTTGACTGAAAGGGTGCAGACCAGGATTGCTGAAGTGGCTACCAAGCGGACAGTGAAGCCGCGCCGAATCACGGTGCAAGGCGACATTCAGCGCGAACACTGCGCTCGACCAACGCGGGAAAGGCGCCCGGACGATCCATTGCTACCAGCGCTGGGCCGAAGCTTCGCACAGCGCCGGCTCGATCTCTGCCACCCCAGTCGTCGAAGGCTGCCGGCTCCCAGCACACCCGACGGCGCGGAATGCACCAGCGCTCTCCGGCGTGGGTTCCGCCATGTCGGACGTCAAAGCTTACTACAAAGCGCTCCGAGAGGCGCAGGGCAACCTGATCGCCCACGGCGTCGGCAATGCCGCGCACGACCAGCACGAGAGCTTCGTGCGGCTCGCGGCAACGTACTGTTTCGATCGCCAGTGTTGACTCGCCCTGTCTCGCGGCAGACAGTGGCACCGGCGGAGGATCCCGCGGCGGCGCCGGCCTCGTGATCGGTGGAGGCACCGGCGGGCGCGGCAAAGCCGCCACCTGCGGCGCTGCCGGAACCTGAGGCGTCCGACGGCGCACGCGAACTGCCGCATCCATGGCATCCAGCATGGCAGCACTCACGACAGGTTCGGCTGATTGATTCCGTGACAATCGCCAGCGGCGGATCGCCATTTCCAGTGCAGCTGCGTCGGGAGGATCGCTGCCGGCCTGCTCTAATAGGTCGAGCGCGTTCAGTCCCTCGACCAGCTGTTCGAGTTCATTCTGATGGAGCTCCTCCACAAAACGGAAGCCGGTGGACTCGGTCGGAGGCATACCCCGCCGCAGGGGCCGGTCGGTGGGTGGCTCCGCTGCCTGCTGCGGACGCGGCGCCGGAAGTTCTGGTGGGACCGCGAGGGCGGGCCTGGCCTGCTCGACAGGCGGTTCAGGTCTGCCGGAGCGTGGCCCACAGGCAGTCAGCATCACCACAAGCAGCGCAACCGAAACTCGCGACAGAGGCCTCGGTCGCTGCGCGCAAGCCCCACGTACCGCCGCCTCATGGATCATCTCATCCCGCCGATGGCATCGATGCTACGCTTCAGCCTCTCGATGTCGGCCTTCAGAAGCGCTTCCCGTCGTCTGAGGTCTTCGGTGACCCCGTCAGCGACTGCCAGGCGCGAAACGGCATCCAATTCCCGCTCGGTTCTAGCCAACTCGCCTTCCAGGGCGGTGCGGCGTGCTGCAAGGTCCGCTCGCGTCACGCTGAGTTGGGAGAGGTTCGCGCGAAGCCGCTGTGTCTCCGTGCGCAGGCCTGCAATCTCGCGGTTCAGCGCAGCAATCTGCCGAGCGCGCTCTTCCTGCGCGGTCAGCAGGTCGAGTTGCCGGCCGCGCTCAGCCGCGACCGCCTGTCGTGTCGCTGCAAGGCTCACCTCCTGTTGCTGCTGGCGAGTCGCGTAGCTCCCCGTCTGCAGGCCATGAATGCCGCCGAAGAAGCCATCGCTGCGCGGGTCACCGGAAGCGCAACCCGACGAGAGGACTCCGGTCGCCAACAAAATGAGCCGCGTTCTCGATCCGGCGCGCATCATATCCGCCGTCCGGACGCCGAGAGGCGATCGATCGACGCACGGAGACTCTCGCGTTCGCCTTCGAGCTCGCGGATCGAACGTTCAAGTGTAGCCACCTCTACGCTCCCGCGACCTGCCTCCGCCCGCGCCGTCTCGAGCTGCCTGCGGCTTTCGGCCAGCGCAGCATCCACTCGACCAAGATTTTCCTGCGCGGACGTCACCTCACGCGACATCTCGCTGCGCAAGCGTGCCGCAGTCGCGGCATCAGCACGTCCCGATGCACGTGCCTGTACGAGCTGTGCAGACTGGGCGTCCAAGTTTGCTACACGCTTTCCCAACTCCGTGTTGTAGGAGCGAGTGTTAGCTAGGTTCTGTTGGGCGATCCTCTGCTCGCTTTCTAATCTTCTTGCGTTATTTGCGTAGCTACGGCGTTGGCTATTTACGACCTCCGCTGCACCAAGGCCTAGTCCGCCTCCTAATGCGGCACCCCAAATAGCGCCCTGCTCTCCACCGATCACCGCGCCCAGCAGAGCGCCGATCGCAGCACCTGCTCCGGCCCCTTCAAGCCGAGTACGGTTCTCGTTTCCCGGCTGGTTCGCGCAGGCTCCAAGCAGGAGGACACCGCCAAGTGGGCCGATGGCGAACCGCACCACATGGCGTGGCGAACGTATTGCGGGTGATGCAGCAGTCATCTTAGACTCCCAGCAATTGCTTCTATTTCGGCAAAAAGTGTAGCTGAGCTCGGTCGCAAGCTGCGGACTTGTGTGATGTGCCTGTCGACCAAGCTGACTAACTCAAGCTCGTCGCGCATGACATCAATGCTCTGAAGCCGTCGGCGCATCTCGCGCGACGCCGACGCTTGGCATTCCGCGCCATAGTCAGTCATTTCGCGCAACGTCTGCTCATAAAGCCGGATGCGTTCCTGCGCATTGCGGGCGTGATGGTCGCGCTCACGCTGGGCTGTCGCGACACGCTCTGCCGGAAAATTCAGCCTCACGAGCTCCTGGCGCCACCATTCGCGCCTGTTGCGATCACGCAGATCAGTAGTGACGGCTTGAGCCGTGGTCACAGCGTTGAAGAACAGTGTCTGGCAAAGGCGCTGGTCCCGATCCCTCAAAGTTCGTTCCGCCGTAAATAATCGTCGCGATATCTCAGAGAGCAGGCGGCGCAACTCCGCCTGACCGCGGCCCTCTTCCTCAGCGAGACGAAGTCGATCGGTCATCCGTCGCATATCGTCGGCCACTGGGGCCGCACCGGCGCCAGCTGACAGCGCAGCAGGTGTCGTTGCCCGGCAAGCTGCGGCGACGTCCGCGAAAACCTCGCGGCGGAAGCCGGCTGTAGGAACATTGACGCTAGCCATTACGGGCCGCAGCCCTAAGAAGAGGTCGCGGTTTACCCCTTGGAATGCGGGGGCTGCACCATCGCTACGCGAGGTATCCCAGCGATACGCCGGCACCTCGTCCCGCATCGCGACCGTAAGACGGGATGCGTCGTCGGAGAAGGCACCACCCCGCGCGGACAGCCCACCGCTCTTACCCTGCCGCATCTCTGCACCGAAAACGTCCGCCGTGAGCTCACGCACGTTGCCGAGAACATCGAAGAGGCCTCCAGGAGTGGACCTCCGTTCGCCACCGATCCGCTGTACGGCGTTGCCCGGCCAGCGCTCGTAGGTGCGCGACACGGCAAAACGGAAATGGTCAGGTGCAGTATTCCAGAACCGATCGTCGGAGAAGCGCCCAGAGCGCAGCGCGGCTAGGCCACCGCGAGCGGCGTATTCCCATTCGGCTTCAGTAGGCAGCCGCAGGAACCCGGGCACGCCAGCAAGGCTCGCCTGTTGCCGCAGTCGGCCAAGGCATTCAGGATCGCGGTAGCACCACGTATTGAAGGACTCGAGAAGTGCGCCGATCTCGGCCGCCGTCAGTCCTCGGAGCGGCTCTGCTAAGCGTGACCAGCGGGCCGGTCCCTCTTCGGGAGGCAACTGCTCAAGGCGAGTTCTCAGGGGTGCGACCAAACGATCGCTAGCGGCGTCCCGCCGCAGCATGTCAACCAGGCGCGCCACGCCGTCAGACACCACGCCATTGCCGAGGATGGCGGCGGCCTGACCAGCGGTGAACTCGTATTTAGCGATGTAGTATTTCCAGCCGGCATCTGAACCACCGCTGGTACGGAACGCACCGCCGATCTGGACGCGTTGCGGCGCGGCAAAGGGGTCGCCGGGATCGTCCCGGCCGAACAGAACGTTGCGCTCGGCTTCACACCAGAAGTTGGGGCCGGGGACCTCGACGCGCCGTAGTATCAGGCGATAACGGTGGCCGGGTAGGGGCAAGGTCAGTTCGGGCGCGCGCGTGCCTTCGGAGGAGGGACAGGGATCCCAGACCCATCGCTCCGATGGCTCGCGGGTGCATTCGAGCGTCTCGCCGAGAGCAGGCACCGGGCCTGGCAGCAGGGCTATCAGGAGCCCGAAAACTGCGAGCCTACTCGACACGGATTGCCTCTGCCGGGTCAATCCGCATCGTGACAAGGCCAGCGCGCAGCGACGCCAGGGCGGCAAGCGAACAAGTCAACAGGGCTGCGGCAGCTATGTGGCCAGGAGGCAGGTGGCAGAGCCGGTGACCTAGCGGCAGGTCTGCCGCAAAGACGGTGTTGATCAGTGTCGAGAACGCGAAGAAACCGAGCAGCGCTAACGAGAAGGCGAGCACCGCCACGGCCAAGGACTGGACGAGCGGGAAGGCCAGCAAGCCCGTTCGCGGCAGGCCCATGAGGCGCAGCATTCCGAACTCGCGCCGCTTGCGCTGCACCGCGCCGTGCAGGCTTGCTGCCAGGCTGGCGATGCCGCCGAGGATGCCCACACTCGCAACGAGCCAGAACAGTCGGGTCAAGCCACGGTCCAGGGCCTGGACGCGCTGGATGTCGCCGAGCTGGGCTGCGACCTCCAGCCCCTGATCCGTGAGATGGCGGACCAGGCCCGCGACCTCCTCGATGTTTCGTGCATAGAGCCGGAAGCCA
>NZ_JAAIKB010000031.1 GCF_011040385.1 Falsiroseomonas algicola
TTGGAGCGTTCAGCCCTGTCGCCATGGCATCACCGGCAAACGGTCGACGGACCCATGTCAAAGTGGAAGTGGTCGGCATGCGCTGCATTGTAGTCTGGGCTGAGGACGGCCCGAAACCATCGGCACGCGCCGTCGCGGATATGAACGTCGCTTGGCTGAACAAGGCTTTGGCAAAACTCGGCGTCACGAAAAGGAAAGACTCAAGCGATAGAGCCTCAGCGATCTACGCGGCCGTGATCGGCGCCCAACTGATCGCTAGAAGCCGAAACAATCTTCCGTTGTTCGATCGGGTCATCGATACCTACCGGTCAGCGGGACTAATCCCCTGACAAGCACCGGGTTGACGCTCGCACGCGGGGCCGGCTCTGACAGCTCCCAAATTCGGCTGTTTAGCGCGGCCTTGACTTGGCTAGCCCTGATCGTGCTGTGCGTTGGTATTGCCCCTACGGCGTGAGCTGCAGCGAGCAGATGTTGGGGCACTGCGTCCCGGTCGATCACGGCACCATTGTTCGGTAGGTGAAGAGGTATGCGCCGGGACAGGGAAGCGGCTGCGGTGGCAGTATCGCGGCCTGAGGCGACGAGTTGGCGCGTGGATGAGACCTACATGAAGGCGCAGGGGCGGTCGGCGATTGGTACCAGGCGGCGAACAGGCGCGGGAATACCATCGCGCTCCAACTCTCCGCAACGCGGAACGCCGACCCAGCGAAGCCGGCATCATTAAGTGTGAGTTCAGCGTCAGCGCCAATGCAACCACGGAAAGCGTCGAACTCATCGACGGGCAGGCAGAACTGGCCGCCGCCTGATGGAATCGCCGCCGTCGAGGCGCGGCTTGCGTCTTGCCAACAGATTGCAACGGAGCCCTCGGCGTCAAACTGAGGACTCGGTTGATTCCATCTTGCGACTGTTCTGGCCAGCCTGACGCGTGGTGGCCGCCGCGAGGCTGGCGGAGTCCCGCCTCGCCGTCGTCAGCCTACGTAGGCTGTCGCGCTTCGGCGGCGCCTGGAAGTGCCGCCGGTACTCACGCGTGAACTGCGAGACGCTCTCGTAGCCGACCTCCATGGCGGCGCTCGAAGCCGAGCAGCCGCTTTCCGACATCAGACGGAGGGCCTCGATCAGGCGCAAATGCTTCTGATACTTGCCCGGCGTCAGCGAGGTGAGCTGCTTGAAGTATTTGTAGAAGTTGGAAGCGCTCATTGCGACCGCAGCAGCCAGCCGCCCGGTGGTGATCCGCGAGCGATACTCTGCTTGCAGAATCGCGATGGCGGGAACGAGGCGGTGTGCATAGCCGCCGGGATTGGCGAGTGCGCGCAGGGCCGTTCCATGCGGACCTGCGAGCAGCCAGTAGTGCAATTCCTGCATGATGCCAGGTTGTAGGAGGGGAATAGCATCCGGTCGGTCCACCAGCTGAAGCAGGCGCGCCGCACAGTCCAACGCGGCCGCCTCCGTGTCGATCGCGAACAGCGTGTGGGGCGGCCGCTGCGTCGCCTGCGACGAATCGCCGATGCGCAGGGCCACCTCGCGCAGGCGCACCACGTCCAGGTCGATCGCCAGGGCGATATAGGGCCGGTCCGGGCTGGCCTCGACGATGCGTGCCGCAACGGGAACATCGGCGCTGACGATCAGGGTCTGCCCGGCACGCACCAGGCGTTCTTCGCTGCCCACGGACAGATGCTTGGCTCCCTGCAGGATCAGGCACACCAGAGGCCGGTAGACGGCGTCGAAGCGGCTGCTCGGCCGCGCAACGACCTTCATTCGGACGCCCGGCATGGGCGCGACCGCAAGCCCGCTCGCGTTTGCGTGACGCAAGGCATAGGTCTCGATCGCGCGAATGAGCTGATGCATGCGCACCTCCTGCCGAGAAGATAGTGCGCAGGACCGCCCGGCGCCACGCGAAGCAGAGAATCGGGCAAGATTGGCGGAGCCGCTGGCAAGCCGCGATGCAGCGGCGTCGCTACCCTGATCCGGTGCGCAAGTCCGGACACGGCCCGCAGGCCTGGTCATCCAGGTCCGGAATGCGCCGGCCGGACAGGCCGACAGCACGGATCATGGAGCGGAACAATGAGCCGGAATGACGACATCTCCGCCAAGGGCGATCCCGAAGACCGGAATCGCGCGTCACCCCAGGGCGATTCAACCGACCCGCTATCGCTGAACCGGCGTGCGACACTGGGCATCGGCGCCGCCATGGCCTCGAGCGCGCTGTCCGTCGTGCCGCTGCGCGCGCAGTCGCCCCAGGTGACGGCGCTGCCCGAGGGCACCACGGCCATCCGCACCCTGGTCAATGGCCGGCCCGTCGCGGTGACGATCGATGTCCGCACCTCCCTCCTCGACCTGCTGCGCGAGACGCTGGCGCTGACCGGGGCGAAGAAGGGCTGCGATCACGGCCAGTGCGGCGCCTGCACCGTCCATCTCGACGGAAGACGCGTCGCATCCTGCCTGACTCTCGCCGCCAAGGCCGATGGGCGGGAGGTCCTCACGATCGAGGGCCTGTCGCATGGCGATGCGCTCCATCCAATGCAGCAGGCCTTCATCGACCACGATGCCCTGCAATGCGGCTATTGCACGCCGGGCCAGATCATGGCGGCCGTGGCCTGCGTGGCGGAAGGCAACGCCACCTCGCGCGAGCGCATCCGCGAATACATGAGCGGCAGTATCTGCCGCTGCGGCGCCTATGTCGGCATCGTCGCCGCCATCGAGGATGCCGCTTCCAGGATGGGGCGCGGCTGACATGCAATCCTTCAGGCTCATCCGTCCGCGCACGGCGCAGGAAGCGGTCAGCGCGGCCGCGCAGGGCGGCGCGGCATCCCGCTTCATCGCCGGCGGCACCACCCTCTACGACCTCATGAAGCTCAACATCGAGCGGCCGGGACAGGTCATCGACATCACGGGCATCGGCGAGCTGCACCGCATCGAGACCGCCGGCGAGGAGCTCCGCTTCGGCGCGCTGGCGCCGATGAGTGCGGTCGCCACGGATGCGGTCGTCTCCCGCGACCACCCGGTGCTGGCCGAGGCGCTGGCCAAGGCCGCCTCCCAGCAGCTGCGCAACATGGCGAGCGTCGGCGGAAACCTGCTGCAGCGGACGCGCTGCCCCTATTTCAGGAACGGCGCGGGCGGCGTCTATCCCTGCAACAAGCGCGAGCCCGGCAGCGGCTGCGCCGCCATCGGCGGGCTGGACCGCAGCCAGGCGGTGCTGGGGACTAGCGAGGCCTGCACCGCCGTCTCTCCCGGCGACTGGCCCGTCGCGCTGGTCGCCGTGGATGCCGGGATCGAGCTTCTCGGTCCGAACGGGCCGCGCTCGATGCCGGTGGATGCCTTGTACCGGCTGCCCGGCGAGACACCGCAGCACGAATTCACCCTGGCGCCGGGCGAGATGATCACCGCGATCACCGTGCCCCGGCGCAATGCCGGGCGGCTCTCGACCTATCACAAGATCCGCGACCGCGAATCCTACGCCTTCGCGCTGGCCTCCGCCGCGGTGGTGCTGGAGCTGGAGGGCGACCGCATCGCGCAGGCGCGGGTCGCGCTGGGCGGCGTCGCGACCAGGCCCTGGCGCGCCCCGGCGGCCGAGCAGATGCTGGCAGGCCAGCGCCTGACGCCGGAGCTCGCCCTCGCCGCCGGCCATGCCGCCTTCCGCGACGCGCGCGCCGGTCACCACAACGCCTTCAAGCTCGAACTCGGCGCGCGGACCGTCGCGGACGCGCTGATCATCGCCGCGGAAAGGAGGCCCTGATGCCTGCCCCACCCTTCGCCGACCGGCCGCGCATCGATGCCCTCGACAAGGTCAGGGGCGCGGCCGCCTATGCCGCCGACATGCGCTTCCCCGGCCTGCTCCACGCGATGACCGTGCCCTCGCCGGTCGCCCGGGGCCGGGTCGCGGCGCTGGAGACCGAGGCCGCGCTGCGTATCCCCGGCGTGACGCGCATCCTCACCCCGGCGGATTTCGCGCCTACCCAGCGGGTTGCCGACCTGCCGAACTCGCCACGCCCCGGTCTGGTGCCGGAGATCGCCTTCCGCGGAGAGCCGCTGGCGCTGATCGTGGCGGAAACGCTGGAGGCCGCGATCGAGGGCGCCGAGGCCGTGCGGGTCCGCATCGAGGGCGCGCCGTTCAGCGCCACCGTGGACAGTCCCGGCGCGGCGCGCGAGCCGGCACCGGATGTCTCGACCGGCGATGCCGCGCGCGCCCTCGCCGGCGCCTCGACGATCGTGGAAGCCAGCTACGAATCGCCGACCCAGCACCACAACCCGATCGAGCTGCTGTCGACCACCGCGGTCTGGGCCGATGGCCGGCTGCTGATCCATGAGGGATCGCAGAATGCGGGCGCGATCAAGGTCGCCGTGGCCCGCACGCTCGGCATCGATCCTGCGATCGTCGATGTGAAAAGCGCGACGGTCGGCGGCGCCTTCGGGCAGAAGGGCTGGGTGCAGCGGCAGACCGCGCTGGTGGCGCGCGCCGCGATGCTGACGGGGCGGCCCGTCAAGCTGGTCGCGCCGCGCGGACAGATCTTCCATCTCGCGACCTTCCGCCCGCTCAGCCGCCACCGCATCCGGCTCGGCGCCGACGCCACGGGCCGGATGGTCGGCGTGCATTACGAGGTCGACCAGCAGAACTCGCGCAGCGGCGGCTTCCCCGCCAACCAGTACCATGACGGCGCGATGCGCCTCTACGGCATCGCCGATTATGCGGGCATCGCGGCGAATATCCGCACCGATACGCAGGCGCCCGGGCATATGCGCGCGCCCTATGAGCATCCCGCCTGCTTCGCCTTCGAAAGCGCCGTCGACGAGCTGTCCTACCGCCTCGGGCGGGATCCCGTCGCGCTGCGGATGGCCAACGACACCCGGACCGACATGCATACCGGCAAGCCGCTCTCCTCCCGCTTCCTCAACGAATGCCTGCAGATCGGGGCGGAGCGGTTCGGCTGGTCGCGCCGCAATCCGGCGCCGGCATCGATGGCCGCGCCAGATGGCACACAGATCGGCTGGGGTGTCGCCTGCGGCCTCTATCCCACGCTGATCCATCCCGCCGTCGCGACGCTGCGCATCGCGGCTGATGGCAGCACACGCTTCGCCGTGGCGGGCCATGAATTCGGCCAGGGCATCCGCACGGCGCTGGCCGCCGTGCTGACGCGTGAGCTGCAGATCGACGAACGCCGGCTGCAGATCCTGGTCGGCGATACCACCGCCGCTCCACAGCATCTCACGGCCGGGTCCTGGGGATCCGCCAGCGCTCTGCCGCTGGTCGTGCAGGCCGTCGCGCGGATGCGCCAGGCGGTCGCGGAACTGCTGGACGGCCGGCGGATCGCCGGGACGCTGCATCAGCAGATCGCCACCGTGCGCCGTCCCTTCCTGGAAGTGGAGGTCTCGCAGGTCGGCCCCGGCCAGGATTCCGCGGCGCTGCAGCGGATGCGCGCCGGCGGCTATGCGGTCACCGGCCCGGCCTATCCGGACTTCACGACGATGAGCTACATCGCGCATTTCGTGGAGGTTCGCGTCGAGCCCCGCACCCGGCGCGTGCGCGTGCCGCGCGTGGTCAGCATCGCCGATTGCGGACGCGTCGTCAGTCCCCGAACGGCGGCGAGCCAGGTCCGAGGCGGGGTCGTCTGGGGCATCAGCCACGCGCTGCGCGAGGCGACGGAGACCGACCCGCGCTATGGCGGCTTCCTCAACAACGACCTGGCCGAGTATGTGGTGGCCACGAATGCAGATGTCGACGAGATCGATGTCGGCTTCGTGGACGAGCCCGACCCGTTGTTCAACAGCATCGGCCTGAAGTCGCTAGGCGAGGTTTCGATGGTGGGCGTTTCGGCGGCGGTGGCGAACGCCGTCTTCCATGCCACCGGCCGGCGGCTGCGCAAGCTGCCGATCCGCGTCGATGATCTGCTGTGAGCCTCGCCAGGGACCGCGCCCTGCACGGGCAAGGCAGGCCCAGGGCCGCGGTGGTCCGCCGCTGGACGCGGCAAACGGGCCCGGTGCGCTAGATGGCTAGCCTGCTCCTGGCCCTCGCCTGAGAGGCCCGGATCAGGCCCTGGTACATGCCGTCCTTGCCGGGATACCAGGGCATCCTGCCGGTGTCGGCGAAACCCGAGATCGCTTCCATATGCGCCACCATGCGCCGGCGCATCGGCTCGTCCGGTAGCGGCCCGCGCAGCGCATGCAGGTTGTCCGTGACATGGGCCGGGTTCGACGTGCCGCACAAGACGGATGTCACGGCCGGATGGCCCATCACCCATTTGAGGAAGAACTGCGCCCAGCTCGCAATGCCGATCTCACGCGCGAAGTCCGGCAGGGGGCGGCCATCTACCACTCGCATCAAGCGTGCCTTCTCCAGCGGGAGGTTCACCAGGACGCCGACGCCGCGCTCGGCCGCGGCCGGCAACAGTCGCCGCTCGGCGCCGCGGGAGAAGATCGAGTAGTTCGTCTGCACCACGTCCACCGCGCCACTCTCGACGATCGCCGCCAGCTCGTCCTGCGCGGCAGTCTCGTGGTGGGTGATGCCGACATGCCGGATCAGCCCCTCGCGCTTCCAGGACTGGAGCAGCGGAACGACGACGGGCGCATTGACCAGGCTGTGGCACTGCATGATGTCGATGGAGGCGCGCCAGGTCCGCAGCCGGGACTGCTCCAGGCTCGCCAGCGCGTGGCTCTCATCGCCAAGGTACTCGCCGGTCGACCAGATCTTGTTGGCGATTAGAACCTCCGGCGCCTCCGGCAGGCTGGCGAGGAAGGCGCCAACACTGACCTCCGCGGAGCCGTAGAGCGGCGAGGTGTCCACCAAGCGCCCGCCGCCGGCAACATAGCGGCGCAGAACCTCGCGAAGCGCGTCCCGCCGGTCGCCCGGCATCAGGTCATAGGTCAGGAAAGTCCCGAGCCCAAGCGCCGTCATCTCCTGGCCGGTCCTACCGACCCGGCGGGTAAGCGGCGGAGCGGCGGCGGCGGTCGCCGCGGCGGCCGTGTCGCCGTCAGCTTGGGCGAGCGCACTGCGTGTGCTGGCCAGGGTCGCGCCGACCGCCGCGGCGCCGAGGAAGCCGCGCCGGCTGGCGCGGGAGAGCTGATCGGTCATGGGATCTCCTGTCCTGATCGGATTTTGCAGCGTCAGAACTGCCAGGCGGCCGGGACCCAGGCGTAGCCTGCCTGCGTCTTCAACAAGTGACCCACGCCCGGAAAGGGGTAGTGGAAGCCGAGTACCGGGATGCGGTCGGCAGCCGCCCTGTCGAAGAGGCTCCGGCGCGCCGCCAGCGCGGCGGTGGGATCGCGGTCCGGGCCGGGGCGCCAGGGACGGTGCAGGTTGACCACGGGGTGGTAGGCAAGATCGGTGGTCAGCAGCAGCTGGTCGCGCCCGGAATGGACCAGGAAGGCAGCCATGCCGGGCGTGTGGCCGGGCGCCGCGATGGTCGTGAGGCCCGGGAGGATCTCCACCCCGCCCTCGTACAGCTCCACCCCAGCCGCCACCGGCTCCACGCTGCGCTTGATGGCGGCGGCGAAGCGACGCCGGAAATCCTCTGGCACCGGCATGTAGGAAAGGTCGGGCTCGCCGCGTACGAAGAACTCCCAATCGGCCCGCGGGGCAAGGATCGTGGCGCGCGGGAAGGCGCGCCCGCCATCGGAGGCGCGGAGGTTGCCGACATGGTCGGGATGCGTGTGGGATATCACCACCGCGTCGATATCGGCCGGGGTCAGTCCGATGGCGGCGAGGTTGGCGAAGAGGCGACCGCCATTCGGCCCCATGGTCTGCCCGGCGCCGGCCTCCATCAGGATGCGCCGGCCGCCTACCTCGATCAGCAGCGTGTTCAGGTTCAGGGTCAGGTGATCGGTCGGCAGGAAGGCATCGCGCAGCGCGGCGTGCAGCGTCTCCTCCGGTGCGTCGATCGCATAGACACGGGGTGGGCCGCCGATCACGCCATCGCTCAGCACCGTTGCCGCGATGTCGCCGACGCGGAAGCGGTAATGCCCCGCATTGCCGCCCGCGAGCGCGACGGGCTGCGCGACGGCGTGTCGAGTGCCACCTGCCGGTGCGAAGGCGGCGGCCACGGCAGCCAGGGCTGTCTGGCGGCGGGTGCTGATCGGTTCAGGCATGCGGCGTCTCCATCATTGCTCATCACGCCGGGCGGCACCGGCACCCTGCCGGCCTGCCACCCTGGCGCCGCTTCCAGATGAGGCTGTCGACCTTTGCCCTTAACCGCCCCTAATCTGCACGGCCTGATAAGCAGGGCTTAGCAATGCCGCCGCTCCGCCTCGACAGCCTGGACGCCTTCGCGGCCGTCATCCGATGCGGCGGCTTCAGGGCTGCGGCAGCGGAGCGCGGCGTTTCCTCCTCCGCGCTCAGCCAGACAATCTCGGCGCTGGAAGCGGCGCTGGGCATCCGCCTGCTGAACCGAACGACGCGCAGCGTCGCCCCCACCGAGGCCGGGGCGCGCCTGCTGGAGCGGTTGGGCCCGGCGCTGGGCGATATCAGGCAGGCGCTCGATGACCTCGACGGGATGCGCGCGGTGCCGTCGGGCACCATCCGCATCAATGCGCCCGGCCCGGCCGCGGACCACGTCCTCTGTCCGCTCGCCTTCGATTTCATGCGCCGCCATGCGGCGGTGAAGGTCGAGATCATCAGTGACGCGGCCATCATCGACATCGTCGGGCAGGGCTTCGATGCCGGCGTGCGCTTCGGCCGGCAGATCGAGAAGGACATGATCGCGGTACCATTGGGCCCGCCCCTGCGCTACGCGATCGTCGCCGCGCCGGACTACCTGCGGAAGCGGGGCAAGCCCGCCACGCCGCATGACCTGGTCGGGCATGCGTGCATCCGGCGACGCTTCCCAGGCGGCACGCTCGTGACCTGGCGCTTCGAGAAGGCCGGCCAGGGCCTGGAGGTCACGCCCGATGGCCGTCTGACCCTGAGCTCGGCGCAGCAGGAATTGCAGGCGGCACTGGCTGGCCAGGGCATCGCGCATGTCTTCGAGGATTACGCGAAGGCCCATGTCGCGCGTGGCGAGCTGATCGAGCTGCTTCGCGACTGGAGCCCGACGCTGCCGGGCTGGTACCTCTACTACCCCAACCGGCGCCACACCGGCGCGGCAATGCGGGCCTTCCTGGAGCATCTGCGCGGCACCCGCTGGGAGGGCAGCGATGCGCCGCATCCGCCCGCCTCGCCTCGGCGCCGGGAGAGGTCGCCGTCCTGAGCGGAGGCCGCGGGCGGCGCTGCGGCACGATCCGTCCGAATGGACAGATCGTGCTTCAGCGCCCCGGCGGACCAAGGCTTCGGCTGGACTGCAGATGATCGACCAGCGCGCGGAGCTTGGGTGCCAGGTTCCGCCGGCTTGGATAGTAGAGGTAGAAGCCCGCGAAGAAGGGGCAGTAATCCTCCAGGACGGCAATCAGCTCACCGCGATCGAGGAAGGGGCGGAAGCTCTCCTCCATCCCGAAGCTGATGCCTGCGCCAGCCGTGGCGAGCTTGATCATCAATGCCATGTCGTTGGTGGTGACGGTCGGCGGCACGGCGACGCGGAACTCCTTGCCACCCTTTGCGAATTCCCAGCGATAGGGCGCTTCGCCAGGTGCCGGGCGCCAGCCGATGCAGCGATGCCGCGCCAGCTCCGCCGGATGCGACGGTACGCCGAAGCGGTCGCGGTAGGCGGGCGCACAGACCGCGAGCTGCCGCTCATCACCCGCAATGGGAATGGCGATCATGTCCTGCTCGATCACCTCGCCGAGGCGAACGCCCGCGTCATAGCCTTCGCCCACGATGTCGAACTCCTCATCCGTCACGGTGATGTCGAGTTCGACCTCGGGATGCGTCGCCAGGAAGGTGGCGAGGAAGGGCCCGGCGAGAAAGCGTTCCGCGATGGAGGAGACGGCGAGCCGCAGCCGCCCGCGCGGCTGGCCGGTCAGCATCGCCGTCCGCTCCAGCGCGGCGCGCATCTCCGCCAGGGCGGGCCCGACTTCCGCATGCAGCCTTTCCCCGGCCTCCGTTAGGCTGACGCTGCGGGTGGTGCGCAGGACAAGCGCGATGCCGAGGCCCTCCTCCAGGCGCCGGATCGTCTGGCTGACGGCGGAGCGCGTGACTCCGAGCCTGTCGGCCGCGCTGCGGAAGCTCCGTGCCTCGGCGACCAGCGCAAAGACGAGAAGGGCGTTCAGGTCGGCGGGCATTGGTTAGCTGGGCTTTCCCTGGTGGCAATCTGGAGCCAGCTTATCGCGACAATGGCGCATGGCTACCTCTCCGTCACCCAGGCTTTCCTGGGCAGGACAAGAAGAGGAGAAGCTTGATGGCTCTCGACAAGGTCGTCCTCGTCACCGGTGCCTCGAGCGGGATCGGCGCCGGCATCGCCCGCGAACTCGGCCGAGCGGGTGCGAAGCTGGCGCTCGGTGCGCGCCGCACCGAACGGCTGGAGGCGCTTGCCACCGAGATCGGCGGCGAGACGATGGTCGGTCGGCTCGACGTCACCGACCGCGGCGATGTCGCCGCCTTTGCGGAGGCTGCGCGGCGGCGCTTCGGCCGGATCGACGTGATCGTCAACAATGCCGGCGTCATGCCGCTCTCGCCCATGGCCTCGCTGAAGGTCGAGGAGTGGGACCGCATGGTCGACGTCAACATCAAGGGCGTGTTGCACGGCATCGCCGCCGTGCTGCCAGAGATGACGGAGCGTGGATCAGGCCACATCGTCAACATCGCCTCGATCGGCGCGCTGCAGGTCGTGCCCACGGCGGCAGTCTACTGCGCAACGAAATTCGCGGTGCGCGCGATCTCCGAAGGGCTGCGGCAGGAGAATGACCGCATCCGCGTGACCTGCATCCATCCCGGCGTCGTCGAGAGCGAGCTGGCCGACACCATCACCGACCCGATCGCCGTGGCGGCCATGAAGGAGTACCGCGCGATCGCCCTGCAGCCGGATGCGATCGGCCGCGCCGTGCGCTTCGCGATCGAGCAGCCCGGCGATGTCGATGTCAGCGAGATCGTCGTGCGCCCGACCGCGAGCCGGTGAGCGCGGCGCGATGACTTCGACGCGGAACGCCTCCATCCAGGGGCGCCGCGCCGCGGCAGTGATCTGCGCGTCGCCGCTCCTCGCGGTGATCGCCGGCGGCTTCGGTTTCCTGCGATTACGAAAGGTGAATGCCCCGATGATACAACAGTCGAATGCCGGCCAGGCGCCGGCGCCGAGCCACCCCTATGTCGGCATGTGGGTGACGGAGGATGGCCATGTCCGGCAGGAACTGCTACCGAATGGCCGCTATGACGAGGCGCGTGGGACGCGCCGCAGCGCCTATCGCGGGCGCTACGAGGTCCGCGGCACCCATATCGACTACTGGGACGATACCGGCTTCACCGCGGACGGCACCTTCATCGACGAGAACACGCTGCATCATGGCGGCATGGTGTTCCGGCGGGAGCGATAGGGTTGCGGCGACACGGTTGGCCTGGCGCGCAGGCCGACCGCAGGTCAGGCAGGCAGCACGACCCGCGCGCGAAGGCCACGCGTCGCGAGGTTCTCCAGCGTCGCGGAGCCGCCATGCGCGACCGCGACGGAGCGCACCAGCGCGAGGCCCAGGCCGATCCCGCCCGTCGCGCGGTTGCGTGATGGCTCACCGCGATAGAAGGGTTCGAAGGCGCGCTCCAGCTCCTCCGGCGGCAGCCCGGGCCCGTCATCCTCGATCTCCACCACCGCCGCGCCATCCTTCCGGGTGAGTCGCACGCGCGCAGCGCCGCCATAGGTGACGGCGTTGTGGATCAGGTTGGTGAAGAGGCTGCGAAGCCCGATGTCGTCGGCGGGCAGGATCACGTCCGGCCCTTCCTCCAGGCTGACCTGGCTGCCGGTCTCGGCCATGTCGTCGGCGATGGTGGAGAGCAGGGAGCGCAGTTCCTGCGGCTGCCGCGGCCGCGCGGCATGCGTCGCCTGCACGAAGGACAGGACCGCCCCCAGCATCTGCTGCATCTCCGCGATATCGGCCTCGGCGCGGCTGCGGATCGCCTCCGGCACCCGCTCCAGCCGGAAGGCCAGGCGCGTGAGGGGAATGCGCAGGTCATGCGCAATGGCGCTCATCAGATTCAGCCGGTCATCGACGTAGCGGCCAAGCCGGCGCTTCATCTCGTTGAAAGCCAGCGTGGCGCCCCGCAGCTCGCGAGGGCCGTCGGGTTCCAGATCCGCATCGCGCGGGTTGCGGCCCAGCCGTTCCGCCGCCTCGGCGAAGTGCCGGATCGGCCGCGACAGCCAGCGCGCGACGAGGTAGGCGCAGGGAATGGCGAAGAGGATGGTGCCGAGCACCCAGATCACGGCCAGCATCAGCCAGCCGCGGAAGATGGAGCCCGAGGGGTTCACGACGCGCCAGCTGCCATCGCCGAGATGCCGCGCCAGGGTGATGCCACCGGCGAAGTCCAGCGCCGCTGCCTTCTCGCTGGCCGGGTCCGCGCCGCCGGTCGCCAGACGATGCGCGGCGTAGCGCGTGCCCTTCAGCGCCTGCAGGACGGAGACGAAATGCACGCGCAGTTCCGCTTCCGGCAGGCCGAGCCGCACCGCCATCACATCCCGCATCGCGAGAAGAAGCGGCTCCTGCGGCGGCACTTCCTGCACCGGGATGTCACGAATCTCGACGCCGCGGACCGGCCCGTCGCCCATCAGCGCGCGCTGCATCGTCTCGAAGCCGACGGGGCCGAGGGGTACCGGCGGACAGGCGACGAAGACCGCCAGGTTGAGCAGCTGCACCAGCATCACGCAGGCGATGACGATGGCAGCGCTGCGGACGACCAGGGGAACGGCGCGGAGATTCACGGTCGGCTTTCCTACAGGCGCCTTGTGGCGGGAACGAACATGTAGCCTTCGCTGCGGATGGTGCGGATCAGCTCGTCCCCGCCGGCACGGAGCTTGCGCCGTAACCGGCTGACCTGAACGTCCACGGCGCGGTCGAAGGCGTTGCTGTCCGGCCCGCGCGCGGCATCGAGAAGCTGGTCGCGCGTCAGCACGCGGCGCGGCCGTTCCACGAAGGCCTTGAGCATGAACAGCTCCCCATCCGTCAGATGCACCAGCACGCCCGCGGGGTCGCGCAGCTCATGCGCGCTGAAATCGGCCGTCCAGCCGAGGAAGCCGACGCGGTAGGGGGCGAAGGCGCCGCCTGCCGTCTGCACGCCCCGCCGCAGGGTCGCCTTCACGATGGCGAGGAGTTCGGCGGGGCTGCTGGGCTTGCCGACATAGTAGTCGGCCCCCGCATTCAGCCCGGCGATGCGGTCCGGCGGCGTGTCCAGTGCCGAGAGCATCACGACGGGCGGGTGCGCGGCCCGTGCGAGGCGCTGGCAGGCCGAGAGCCCATTCTCCCCAGGCATCAGGACGTCGAGCAGGATCAGGTCCACGGGTTGCGAGGCCAGGACGCGCTCCATGCCGCGCGCATCCGCGGCGTCGAGCGTGCGATAGCCATGGCCGCGCAGGCTCTCCGCGATCACCTCGCGGATGCCGGCATCGTCGTCCACGATCAGCACGGTCTGGTTGCTGTCCGGCATCGGTCCTTTCCGTCGCGACCCAGGTCCCATTCGGGCGCCAATGTTTCCGCCGGATGTCTGGCGCCGGCGCTGGCCCAGGTTACGAAGAAATACGGCAGACACGAAGCGCCACCACGGTCCGCGGCCTTCGAGACCAGAAGCCGAGGTGACCGATGTCCGTCGAGACGATTGCCGATTCCGCTTTGCGCGACGCATCCCATGCGCGTGACGACCTGCTGTTCTTCCGGTCCTGGATGCGGAATCCTCTGCAGGCCGGCGCCTTCAAGCCGAGCAGCCCCGACCTTGCCCGCGCCATGGCCAGCCGCATCGATCCGGCGCAGCCCGGACCGGTCGTCGAGCTGGGCCCGGGGACCGGCGCCATCACCCGCGCCCTGGTCGAGCGCGGCGTGGACCCGGCCCGGCTCGTGCTGGTGGAGGCGGACCCCACCTTCTGCGCCCTGCTCCGCCAGCGCTGGCCCGAAGCCACGGTGCTGCAGGCGGATGCCTGGACGGCGCCTGACCTGGTGCGTGGTCTCGACCGCCCTGCCTCCGCCATCGTGGCGGGGCTGCCGCTGCTGATCCGGCCCCCCGCACAGCGCCTGCGGCTGGTGATGGACAGCCTGCGCCACGCCAGGCCTGGCGCGCCCTTCGTGCAGTTCACCTACTTCATCCGCTCCCCAGTCCCGGCGCCGCGCCCGGGGCTGCGCGCCGCCGGATCCGGCATGGTGTGGCGTAACCTGTGGCCGGCGCGCGTCTGGACCTATCGCCTGCCGCGGGACGTCGTGGGGATGGGGTGGTGACGGCACTGGACACGCTGCTGCGCGCGGCGAGCCTGGAGGCGGTGTTCCTTGCCGCCCTGGTCGAGAAGTTCCTGCCCGTCCTGCCATCCTACGTGCTGCATCCCGCGATCGGGATCGGGGCGGAGGATGCCGCGGCGCTGCTGCTGCGCTGCCTGGTGGCGACGGCGGGCTCTCTTGGCGGCGCGCTCGCCTGGTACGGCCTGGGCGCCTGGGTCGGAGCGGGGCGGGCGGCGGCGCTGGTGCAGCGGCATGGCCGATGGCTCCTGCTCTCGCCACGGCTCTATGGACGGTTGATGACGAGCTACGGCCGCAATCCCGCCCGCATCACCTTCCTCGGCCAGCTCATCCCGACCGTGCGGATCGTCAGCGCCCTGCCGGCCGGCGTGCTGCGGCTGCCGCTGCGCGGCTTCCTCCTCGCCACGGCGGCGGGGTCGCTGTGCTGGATCGCCATCCTCGCCGGTGCCGGCCACCTGCTGCACCGCAAGGGCTGGGCGGCCGGCGAGGCCGGGCTCGCCATCCTTGCCACGCTGGTGGTCGTCGAGGGCACCAGCGGCCTCTTCGCCTGGGCGCTGCGCCGCCGACGCTGACCCGCACCTGCTTCGTCATTTCAGCCACCAAGGAAATCGCCATGACCGACCAGCCACGCCGCATCACCTTCCGTAACGGCCCGATCGAGATCGTCGGTGCGCTATGGCTGCCGCCCGGCTTCGATGTCGGCACCACTCATCCGGCGTTGGTGGTCGTGACACCCGGCAGCAGCGTGAAGGAACAGATCGGTGCCAACTACGCCAGCCGCATGGCCGGGCGCGGCCATGTCGTCCTGACCTTCGATCCGTCCTACCAGGGTGAGAGCGGCGGTGAGCCGCGCGACCTCGAGGATCCCGCGGCGCGGATGGAGGATGTGCGCTGCGCGCTCGACCGCCTGGTGACGCTGCCCTTTGTCGATGCGGAACGTATCGGTGTGCTCGGCATCTGCGCGGGCGGGGGCTATGCGGTCGGCACCGCGCTTACGGAGCGTCGCATCAAGGCCGTCGGCACGGTCGTGGGCAACAACATCGGCCGCGCCTTCCGCCGGATGCAGGCCGAGGCCGGCACGACGGAATCGCTGCTGGCGGCGGTTGCCGCCGCGCGCACGGCGGAGGCACGCGGCGCCGTTCCCCGCCGTGATCCCTGGATCCCTGACAGCCCCGCCGAGGCCGCCGCGGTGGGGCTGAGCGACGAGGCGACGCTGCAGGCGGTGGACTATTATCGCACACCGCGCGGCCAGCATCCGCAGTCCACCAACCGGTTGCTGTTCCGCAGCCACGCGCTGCTGCTGGGCTTTGACGCCTTCCATCTTGTGCCGGAATTGCTGGTGCAGCCGCTGGCGGTGGTCATCGGCGGCGTGCCCGGCAGCACCGGCTCCGGCGAGGAGGGACGCCGGCTATGGGAGCTGGCGCCCAACCGGCGCGACCTCGTGGTGATCGAGGGCGCCGGCCACTATGACCTCTATGACAGGCCGGCCTTCGTGGAGCAGGCAGTGTCGCGTCTCGACACCTTCTTCAAGGCCTGCCTCAGCCGAAGCTGACGCCGGTCAGGCGCAGCGACTCCTCCCACAGGCGGCGCGCCGTCTCCGCCTCCAGCGCCTGCTTCGGGATGGCGGCCGGTGCGGGATGGCCGCGCAACTCTCCGAAGCCGTCCGGGCCGTAATAGCCGCCACTGCGCGCCGCGGGATCGGTCGCGGCGAAGAGCGTGGGCAAGGCGCCCTGTGCCGCGGGCTGGAACAGGATGGGCAGGAAGCGTCGCAGCAGGCCCGGCATGCTCCGCGGTCCGGCGCCATTGGGCAGCAGGTCGGTGCGGGAAACGCCGGGATGCGCTGCCAGGCTCTCCACGCCCCAGCCGGCCAGCGCGCTGCGCCGGCTGAATTCCAGCGCGAAGACGAGGCAGGCGAGCTTCGATTGCCCGTAGACGGGCATGGGCCGGTAAGATCGCTCGGCCTGCAGGTCCTCGAAGTCGATCGCCCCGTTGCGCGCCGCGACGCTGCTGAGCGTCACGACACGCGCGCGGCGACTGCGCCGCAGCAGCGGCAGCAGATGCGCAGTGAGGGCGACATGGCCGAGATGGTTCGTGCCGAACTGAAGCTCGAAGCCATCCTGCGTCAGGCGCCGAGTGGGCGGCGTCATCACGCCGGCATTGTTCACCAGGATGTCGAGCCGGTCCGCCTCCTCCGCCAGTGCCGCTGCGAAGGCCGCGACGGAGTCCAGGTTGGCCAGGTCGAGGCGGCGGAACCGTGCTCTGCCACCCGGGATTGCCGCATCGATTGCGGCGATCGCCGCCGCGCCCTTGCCCGGATCGCGGCCTGCCACGACGACGCGTGCACCGGCGCGGGCCAGGGCGAGCGCGGTTTCGTAGCCGAGGCCGCCGGTGCCGGTGACGACGGCCAGCCTGCCGTGCTGCGGTGGAATGCTTTCGGCCGTCCAGCGCCTGGCGGATTGACGAAAGGATCCGATGGCTTCGGTCATGATGGTGTCCATTGAGAAAATTCGCTTGTCCCACAGGTGAACGAGGGCGTGGCGACGCCGGGCCGCGATGCCGATCGTCGCGCCGTTGACAGCGCTGACGCGGCGATCGCGGAGCCCGCGACGGCCTCTCTCAGCCGCGCACCCGCGCCGCCGAGCGGCGCTGGAGGGCGGTGAGGGCCGGCGACGCGCCGTCGCAATCATCGATGCTTGCGATGACTGCGGCGATCTCGTCGTCGGTCGGGTTGGTCGTGTGTTCAAGCAACCTGATGAGCGGTGTGAGGAGGCCCAGCTTCCACCCCTGGTATGCCTGCCAGCTGGCATCGTGCATCGCTTCGGGTAGGGGTCGAAGGACTGGCCTTTCACCCTGGGCCCTAATGGCAGTGTTCGTTGCGTGGGCGGTCTTCATTTGGGGCTCCGGCATGTTGCAATGCCCGACCATGATCCCCCTACAATTCTGCCGTATGTCCGCGCGACGGCCCGCGCCGCGATGGCATGCTGTCACCGGGCACAGCCCATGGCTCGGTGAAATGGAGTACCGAAAGTGCTTTGGAAGCGTAGCCAAGCGGCAGCACAATGGTGAAGACTGCGTGCGCGGTCGCCGCCAGCTGGTCCGCGGCTAGCACTACGCGCCACTGCGACACGCAGGAAATCGGCGTCTCGCTGACCAGCGTGCAGAATTTCAACGAGAAGCCGGAGCGCGACATCATCGCCCCCTCCTGCCCGGGATCCACCCGTAACGAGAGAGTCTGGCTCCTTGGAAGGATTGAACCGCGCCGGGTTTGCCGGAGGCTCCAACTGTTGAGAGGATGGAGCGATAACGGCGAAGAAGACGGCGGCGAACTACTCGCCTGAGGTTCGGGAGCGGGCAGTGCGGCTGGTGCTGGACGGCGCTGGGAGCACGGCTCGCAATGGGCGGCGATCGGCTCTATCGCGGCGAAGATCGGCTGCACGGCGGAGACGCTGCGGCGATGGGTGCGGCAGGCGGAGCGGGACTGCGGCAAGCGGGCCGGTCCGACGAGCGAGGAGCGGGATCGCATCAAGGCGCTGGAGCGGGAGAACCGCGAGCTGCGCCAGGCCAATGAGATCCTGCGCAAGGCGTCGGCGTATTTTGCCCTGGCGGAGCTCGACCGCCCGTCGAAGCCGTGATCGCGTTCATCGACGATCATCGGGCCACCTACGGGGTCGAGCCGATCTGCCGGGTCCTGCCGATCGCCCCGTCCACCTACCACGCCCGCGTCGCGCAGCGCGCCGATCCTGCCCTGGGCTCGGCCAGGTCGCAGCGGGACGGGATGCTGCGGGCGGAGGTGCGACGCGTCCGTGCCGAGAACTTCGGCATCTACGGCGTGCGGAATGTCTGGCGCCAGCTCGGCCGCGAGGGGACGCCGGTGGCGTGCTGCACGGTGGCGCGGCTGATGCGGCAGTTGGGCTTGCGCGGCGTGGTACGCGGGAGAGAGACCAGGACCGACGGTGCCGGACAAGGGCGCGCCTTCTTCGGCCGATCGGGTGAACCGGCAATTCCTGGCGCCGCGGTCGAACCTGCTCTGGGTGTCGGACTTCACCTACGTCGCGACCTGGCAGGGCTTTGTCTACGTCGCCTTCGTCATCGACACCTTCGCGCGGCGGATCGTCGGCTGGCGGGAGTCGCGGACCACCTATGCCGGGTTTGTCCTCGATGCTCTTGAGCAGGCGCTGCATGATCGGCGGCCCGTGGAGGGCACCGGCCTCGTCCATCACAGCGATCGCGGCGTCCAACTTGGTCTCAACCGGTCGTCGCAACACCATCCTGAACGGACCGCAGGGCCGCGTCGAGCGCCTCGGCAGGCGTCTTC
>NZ_JAAIKB010000032.1 GCF_011040385.1 Falsiroseomonas algicola
CTGGGGGAGAGGGGGTGGGGCGGGGGCCGAGGCCTCAACCTCCATCATCGGGGCGCGGAGCATAAGGTGAACTGGCGGCAACGCTGGTCCGGCGGCGCGGTGCCGCCAGACAATCGCCGAGATCGTCCGCCGCAGGTTGCTTGGCGGGTTCCCTCGCAGGCGGGCGATACGCCCATACCACCGGCTCTAGTAACGTCCATTGCTAGCGCATTGAAACCACAGGCACGCCTTCACAATGGCGGCGCGAATCCAGTGCTCAGGCACTACCGGGCCGATCTAGCAACTTGGATTAATTGTTCCTTTTCTTCAGATTGATCCCACGGCCAACAGCCATTCAAACTACCATCCAAAGTGCTTCTGGACCAAGCTGGCCATTGATCCGGCGGAATCTGCAAGCCTTTCCGCAACCCTTCTTCAATTGCTGACCGAACTTCTCGCCCCTCAACCACTCTTTGGCGGATCTGTTTACTCCAGAGCTCGATTTTCCGATAGTGTCGACTCGGATAGTAGCGTAGACCTTGCCTTGTAAACCGCACCTGAAATCCAGTGACTTGGACAGCCACGAACTCTGTCGGAGTTCTGTGGTCGCTCGGGATGGTAGCGGAAAGTGCAGGAATGATTGCTTGTGCTTGGCCATCAGTCAGGCGCGTATAGTTACTGAGTCCGAAATACGGACAAACTCGTAACGTGAATTCCTTCGCTTCGCCGCATATTGGGGCATCCTGTATGGCGCCGAAGGGAACAAAGGCCAAATCCGGGGTGGTTACGAACCAAACGTCGTTGCTGTCTAGATTTGTCCCTGTTACACTGCATTTTTTTGAATACAGTAACTCTATTTCGCGTTCGGCATCTCTGACCGCAAAAACTGGTTTGCCGTTCTTCGGATCGACAGTCACATTTTGTGGAATAGGTAGTCCTCTTGGATCGCGATCTAAGGCAGAAACCTTCGGGAAATCTGATAGCCATCTTTCTGATGCCTCTTTAGTTGCCGAGGAGATCATCGCTCGATCCATTTTCATTCGTCTCCCTCCTTCGATTCAGGCGGGGGTAGCATTGCTAGTGCTTCGTTCTGAGGTCACCGCGAGAGCGGCCAAGCACCTCACGTTCGTCCTGCTCAGCCTTCATGCAGAGCCTTCCGGAGCGCATCCGCAGCATCTGCGTAGAACAGCACCTGCACCCTCGTGGCCGCCTCGTCAGACAGGTCCATCAGCAGCCGTCGCGCCGAAACGGGCATCAGCACGGTCGCGGCCCCTTTCGACAGCGCGTGCTCGACGACATCGACCGGGTTGTGGACCGTCTCCACCGATCCGCCGAGGTTCAAGCCGCCGACCACGGCCATGCCTCCACGCAGTGCCCGGCCAAGTAGGGCAGAGGCCAGCGCCATCACGACTGGCACGCCCGTCTGGTCAGCCGACTTCGAGGCGTCGAAGGCCCGAAGCTGGACGGCAAATTCGTGCTCGCGCGGGTTCCGATCCCCCACTAGTTCGCGCGACCGGGCATAAAGGTTCTGCTCGGCTATCTTGACGCTTTCGCGGAAGGCGGAGGGAGGCGACTGGTTAAGGATGCGGACGCCGCTACCCGGCCCTTCCGTCACCTCGATGCGATACAGCCCAACGCCTTCGTCCTGTCCACCGGGGCCGAGTGCCCAAACCTGCCCGTGCGGAAGTGGATCGGGGCCAATGCTGTCCTCGCTCTGAAGCTCCGGTGTGGCGACGAACCTCTCTACGCCGTCCATCCCGAGCGTGTAGGAGAACTGCGTGTTCCGGAACTCGGCGGACCCGATCCTCTTCTGCTGCTCCTTCACACGGCGGCGGCACTCCAAGGCCAACCGCACGGCCCATTCGACGTCCTCGTCTGCGACCTCCGCGTCGGGCGCGGGATGCAGCAGCTTCAGCAACCCGGAGACCGTCTTCGTCACCGCGTTGGTGTCGCGCCCGGACAACGCCCCGCCGAGATGGACGCGGGACTGGAGGACGCCCGCGCGTGACTGAGAGCGCAGGCGCGAGAACGTCTCGGCCAGAACGTCGCTCACCAGCCCGAACCGGTCCGTGAAGACGGCGCGCGACACCTTGGCGATGTCCCAGCCGGGCAGGTAGGCGTGGATCCGGTCCATGAAGGCGGTGTCGTTGCGCATCTCCGGCGGCAGCGGTCCGAAGAGATGGCCGACGCGCTGCTGGTGCTGAACGTCCACGTCGAAGTTGCCGACCAGCACGATGGAGCCCTCGGCGCGGATGCTCTCGCGCCCGCGCGAGAACTCGCCGCTCTCCATGTAGCCCTTCATGATGTTCACGCCGTCCTTCTGGTCGAAGGACACGCCGCTCACCTCGTCGAAGCAGACCACGTCGTATTGGCAGACGAGGCCGCGCTGCCCGTTCGCCATGTTCACGAACATTCGCGCGACGGTGGCCTTCCCGCCGGAGACAAGGTGCGCGTAGGGCGAGACCTGCTGGAACAGGTGGCTCTTGCCCGTGCCGCGCGGCCCTAACTCCACCATGTTGAAGTTGCGCTCCACAAAGGGGACCATGCGCAGCAGCGCCACGTCGCGGGCGCGCGGGCTGACCGCGCCCGGCTCCAGACCCACGCTGCGGAGCAGAAAGTCCTTCCACTCGGCGGTGGACAGTGCGCGCCGCCCCTCGGCGATGGGCTCAAGGACGTCGCGTGTGGATAGCTGGATCTCGCGCAGGCCGATCAGCTCGAACGGTCGGCCGCCCTTCTCCTGCGCGATGCTCGCGTCGTAGCCGAGGTCCACCTCGGCGTAGAAGCCGCCCGTCAGCATCCGCTCGTGGTCCTTCACGAAGCGGTCGTTGATGCGCACGTCGTTGAGGCGCAGCGACGGCAGCGTCACGAGGTAGCTGTCGGTCTTAGAGTCCAGCCGGGCGGTGACGATATCGATCAGCCGCACGCTACCTTTCTCGCGCGCGCGGGCCTTGAACAACTCTTCCTCGCCCGCGCGGACCGTGCGAGCGCCCAACTGCTCGCGCACCATCTCGGCGCCGTCCTCGATTTCGGCCGGATCGGTGCTGGAGCAGTAGCGCCCGAGCATGAACTCCACCACGTAGGTAGGCACCGGGAACTGGCCTCGGAAGCGGCGCACAAGATCCTTGCGCACCACGAAGCCGGGAAATGCGGCGGCGGCCTTGCGGTCCAGTTCGTCCAGTTCCACGGCTCAGCCCCCGGCCTTCGTCACCAACTTCGCCACCACGTCCGCCGGGGCATCCGGGCGGTAGAGCACGACGCACACGGTCTGCCCCTCATGATCCAAGTCCACTCCGAGGTTGGCCTCGCCCGCGTCGTCCAGCGTCTTCGGCCCCGTCACCAAGGCGCCCGGCCCCGTGGCGTCGCCGCCCACGCGGACATCCGCCATCAGCCCGGCCCCGCCCTCGGCGCGGACCTTCAGCATCAAGCCGCGCCAGCGCGCCGTGATCGCCACGCGCGGCGCGCTCCCCTCGGCGGTCACGTCGAGGACGGGCAGCACGCACTCCTGCGGGCTCACGCCGCCATGGGCATACTCCACGCCGTTGTAGAAGGCGCGCGCGCCCGTGGCGGTCGCCATCAGCACGCCGCCGTTCCAACTCCACGGCAAGCGAGGATAGCTCGTCTTGGCGCCCTCTTTCAGGAGGACAACGCGCCGGGCCTTGCCCGCAGGCTCGGCGAGGCCCGGCGTAAGCTCGGCGTGCGGCAAGCCCTGCGGCATCAGCAGGAAGCCGTGGTCGGTGACGATGCGCACCTGCCGCCCCTCCCGCGCGTGGCGCAGGGCGGTTTCAGCGATGTCCGCCAAGATGTCGCGCGCGAGCGCGACGAGGTTGGTGCCGTTGGCTTCGCCCGCCTCGTCGATGCTGCGCCCCTCCACCCAGAGCGGCGCGTCGGACAGCAATCCGGGCGCGCAGGCCCACCCGGCGGCCTCGACGGCCTTGTTCAGCACCGGCTTGGTCGTCGCCTTACCCTGATAAGCGGGCGCCAGATCCTCAACCGGCCCGGCACCGAGCAGACCCGCAGCAGGACTCGCCAGCGGCTTGCAGGTCGCCGTCACCGTGGGGAAGCCGGACCACCGCCAGCCAGTGCGCACCGTTGCGCCCCCCTGCTCCAGCAGACGCGCGAGCCGCTGGGCGAGGTCCATGCGCAGCCCGTCCACGAAGAGCAGCACCGCGCCGGGCGTGGGCGCTACGGCCTCCGGCCGGGCGAAAGCCACATCGCCCCTCTGCGCCAAGGCTTGCAGCGCGGCGGCGCCCGCGTCGAGCCACGGCAGGTAGATCGCGCGAAGGGCGCACACCACAGCCTCCCGGTCCTCGCCGTTGCGGATGAGGTCGAGCGCCGTAAGCGCCGCCGCGTCCACCTTCCAGCCCTCGGCCTTGTAGGCGTCCGCCATCGCCTGCGCGCCGTGGGCAGGCAGCGCCACCGCTGCCGCGATCTCGGCAAGCGCGGCCAGCGCCTCCGCCAGCCGCGCCTCGCCCCGCTTGGCCCAGACCGTGTCGCGCCGCCAGCCGTGGGTGCGCTCCAGTTCCAGCACCTTCTGCCGTGCTTTGTCGGCGGCTTCGCCGCCCAGCGCCCGGAGGCCGGACCTGAGGTCCGCCTCGGCGCGGGCGTTGACGATAGGGTAGGCGTCGAGGCCCTCGATCATGCTCTGCGGCTCCTCGCACCGCAGCAGCTTCACCACACCCTCGTAGCGGCCGTTCGCCTGCTCGAACCTATCCCAGACCTTGGCCCAATTCTTCTCCCGTTGGGCCAGCCGCGCAGCGCCATCCTGCGGCGACTTTTTACGTGGGTCGAAGCCGAGTTGCCGGGACGCCAGTGCGGCGAAGGCGTCGAAGCGCGCCGGGTCGGCCTGCGGCGTCAGCGCGCCGTCCAGCCACGCCAGCATGTCCGCCGCCGGGTCGGGCACCAGCAGCGTGTCCAGTTCGGCCGCCGTCCATTTCTTGCCGCGCAGGGCCGCCAAGGGCTCGGCGAAGAGGCGGCTGGCGGCGCGGGCGAGCGCCTCGCGCGTCGCCTTGTCCTCGGGGATGTCCAGCCCGACCGGGCTGCCCTGCGCCGCGAGGAAGCCGCGCAGCGTCCAATCCCGCGCCTGCTTGGGCTGGCCGAAGAACGCGCCCGCCACGGCGAACCAGACGAGGGGGGCAAGCTCGGCAGGGCAATCCTCGGCGCCGCGCAGCACCTCGCGGCCGTGGTGGGGCAGGTAGATGACGGGCGGCTCGCCGGGCGGCCAGTCAACGCCCGGCACGCGCCGCACGGCGGCGGCGCGCAGCCAGAGGGCGGGGCCGGTGCGGCTGCCCGGATCGTGCTCGCCGTAGCCCATCAGGTGCGGCAGGCGGGCGCGGAGCGCGGGAAGCAGGGGGAGGAAGTCACCGGCCGGGTCGCACCAGACCACCGCCTCGGGCGCGGCCTCGGCCGCCGGGTTGTGGGCGGCGGCGGCGCGGAGCGCCTCGATCAGGGCGTCGAGCGGCGTCGTCATTCCGCCGCCCGCTGACGCGCGGCTTCCTTCTCCGCGCGGGTCAGATGGTGGGCGTTGATGCGGGCGCCCTCGGGTTCGCCGTAGCTGGGGCCGAGGTCATACCATGGGGCGGAGGCGGGATCGGTGCCCCGGTCCTTGTTCCAGTTGATCTTGGGCGTCTCGCGCAGGACGCCCGCCTCGATGAAGGGGCGGATGTTGAGGCGCACACCGTCGTCGAGATCCGGCTCCCAGCCGAGGGGCTGCTGGGCGAGGGACTTCCAGCGGACGAAGATGTCGTAGGGCTTCTCGCCGTGCAGGATGAGCTTGAGCTTGCGCTGGAGTTCAACGGCCCAGCTCTCCTCGGCGGTGCGGCCTTCGGCCTTCATGCGGGCGATCCAGTCGCCGAGCAGCGTGTGGGTGAGCTTCTCCAGCGCCGCGCGATCAAGGCGATGGTAGTGCAGGAAGGCCGAGAAGCCTTCTCTGCCGCCGTCCCAGACCTGCCAAAGGAAGGGGCGGTGCTGGAACAGGATGCAGTGCTGGCGGAACGCGCGGTCGCGGAGCCAGCCTTCGAGGGTGAGGTCCTTGGCGACTTTCTTGTCGAGGCGCTCGTCAGCGGCTCGGACAAGCCCCGCCTCTTCTGCGGGGCTGAGCAGTTTACCGTAAGCGGCGGCGAGCATGGCACGAAGGCGATCCGCGAGGGGGCGGTCCGCGCCGCTCGCGTGGAGCGTCAGCAAGCCGTCGATGTCAGAGGCGGGCAAGCTGGCAGCCTTGCGGATATGCTCGCGCGCCTCGTCTGACAGCCGCATCGCAGCGTCGGTCTCAGCGGGCCAGCGATAGCCTGCGAGGCGCGCGAGGGCGACGTGTAGTTCTGTCCCGGACTCCGCGTGGGCTGGGTGGCCGTGGAAGAGCCATTGAGTCACCTCGTCCGACTGAGGCTCTGAGATACCTGAGCCCTCAACCTTTGCGGCCTCTGCACTCCATTTCTCAAAATCAAAAGGCACCTTTAACAGTGTAAGTGTCGGCACCTTTAGCGAGCGGTCGATTTTCCTTACCTCGGTCAGGAAAGCGTCTGACTTCAGAAAAGCCCAAATCGCGGGCAGGAAAGAGTCGCGTTTTGGGATAATCGCGGCTGTGCTCTCATCAAACAACGCACCGGTGTAAAGACTGGCCGGTAAGTCGCGCATCTGCGCGACTGCGACCCCAACATGACCCCATGCCGGATCGCCTCGCAGCCACGCACCCACGCCACCCTCGCCCAAACGGGAAGCTACGAACTCTCGAAGCGAGCCCCGACCCTTTTCCCAAAGCACCCGCCCGCTGCATGCAGTGAATGCTCGGGTTTCCATTGGGGGTTCTTGGAGGTCTTGCCATCGTCCAGACGTATCAGCGTTTTCCCAATATCGCTGGATAAAGCGGGACATGTCACCAGTAGCTATGCCCTTATATGATTCGGCGAAATCTTGGAGAAGTTGGTGCTTAGAGCCACGCGCAACCGCAATGCGCGCGTCGGGATTGCTAAGCTGAGACATAGATCCCAAGATACTGACTTCACTCGTTGCGATAGCTTTTGCCTTCGCTTGGGCGTCGTCCACCGAATTTGCGTCTACCCCCGCAAACACCGTCCCCGGCCCCGGTAGCGCGTTCCGCAGCACGACGAGTGCGGTATTCACCACCTCGCCTGTGATGGTCTCGAAGGCGTGCGGCCCTAGGCCAGCCACCACTGCGAGGCTGACCTCGCGCAGAAGTCCCTGCCGCATAGCTTTGTAGCCACCGAGGAAGAGCCAGCTCTGCGGGGTCACGCTCGCCACCGCGCCACCCGCTGCTGTCAAGCGCCGCATACGTTGAAGCATCGCTGCCGCCAAATCGGCCTTTGCCTCGGGCATCCGCCGCGAAATGAATTCGGCCAGCGCAGGAGCCTGCTTGCCGCGCCCCAAGAACGGCACGTTGGTCGCCTGAAGCACGTAGCGCCGGGTAAGCAGTGCCGCCGCGTCCATCAGTCCACGCGCAGCGATGGCACCCTCCGCCCGATCAGGCTCCGCCGTGCGCAGTTTCCCCAGAGCGGTCTCGCCCCGCTCACGCAGGTCAGCGTCGAGGAGGTCGCGCGCGCCGACCTCCAGCAAACTGCCCAAAAGCGGCGCCTGCGCGAATTGGTCGTGCAGCACCTCTAGCGCACGGCTGAGTGTCCCGTCGCCGTTCGCCAGCGCTGCCATCTCCGCGCGGGACGGCGGCTGCGCGCCGACCCACGCGATGTGCGGTTGCGGTAAAGAGATCGGACCGCCCGCCAGCGCCCACGCCGCCAGCGCCACATTGAACGCCGCGATCTGCACGCAGCGCCCGTCGATTTCCAGCCCATGCAGGTTGTCGCGCAGCACCGCGCAGGCCGCCTCCTCGCCGGACAGGCCCGGCTCCTCCGCCCGACGCAGCGCGGCCAACAGGCCAAATGCCTCCACCAAGAAATGCCCGCTGCCGCAGCAGGGGTCGAGGAAGGTGATCTCGGCCGCGCGCTGCGGCCAGCCGGGGAATACTCCCGCCGCCGGGCGCCACGGCCCGGTGCCGTCCTCGCCCTCCCGCACGAAGCGCAGAAACTCCCACGCCACACCCGGCAGCGTGCAGGCCGCGCGCAGGTCCGCCTCGTCCGGCGCCTCGCGCGCGAGGTCAGGCGTCGCGGCCAGCACCTTGCCCGCCCACCACGCGCCCAGCGTGTTGTGGAGCAGGAACTTCACCATGTAGGGCTCGGTGAACAACTGCGTCACGGCGGGCAGTTCGGCGGTGCCGATCTTCTCGCCCTTCTTGTTCACCGCCTCCTTCTCGGCCGCGCGCCAGAACTGATAGGTCCAGCCGAGCGAGTCTTCGGCGGCGAAGACAGCCTCCGGCAGCCCGACCACGAGGTCCCGCAGGCGCTTGGTGCTGTCCCCCGCCAGCGTCACCGCCAGCACCGGATCGTCGGGCCGGAACACGGCGGGCAGGGCGGGCGCGGCGAGGCGCTCGACCAGCGCCCACTCGTCCGGCAGCCCGTCCTCGGCGGCGAGTTCCTTCAACTCGTCCCGGCCGATGGCCACGCCAAGATCGGGATGGATCAGCAGCCCGCGCTCCACGAGGAAGCGGCCGAACAACATGCGGTGCCACGCCTCGTAGGCCACCGCCTCGCGGAGCCGCGCCGTGCCGAGCAGCCGCTTCTGCGGCGCGTCCCAACCGTCGCCGAGCGTGCGCGCGTGGGCGCGCAGCCGCACCCGCAGGGTCTTCTCCGCATCCGAGAGGTAGGCGGGCGCGGCTGCGTCCGTGACACCGAGGCGCGCGATGGCGTCGGCGGCGGCCTGCTCCGCCTCCTCCCGCGCCTTGCGGATGGTCTTCTCCAGCGTCTTGCGCAGGTCGCGGTCGAGCGTGCTCATGCCACGGGCCTCACAGGACCGGCGCTGAGAAGGGGTTCGATCTGCCCGCGCACCTCCGCTAGCCAAGCGTCCAGATCGCCCGGGCTGCGCAGGGTGCGGCGCGGCAGGGAGACGCTCTGGGTCTTCGGCTCCACCTCGGCGGCGGCGTCGCGCAGCACCGCCTCCACCCGTGCGGGCAGAGCGAGCGTCATGCTCTGCCACTCCGACAGGCCGCGCGCGCCGAGGCTGTCGGCCACGCGGTGGGGGTCGGCGAGGTCGGGCGGCGGCTGGAGCAGCAAGGCGTGCTGCGCACGCAGGTTGTGCCGCTTCTCGGGGCTGAGCTTGCCCCAAGCCTCATCGGCGGCCAGCCGCGCCTCGCCCGCGTCCCAAGCCGCCTTCCACGCAGCGTAGGCGGCCTGCGCGCGCGCCCGAAGGTCGTCGGTCGCGGCTGTGATGACGGGGGGCAGCGGGTTCGGTTCGTGGAGCAGCGTGCGCCCGGTGAGGATGGCGTCGAGCGCCGCCTGCTGGCCGGTGGCGCCCACCGCGACCAGCCGCTGCGCCAGCGCCCAATCCCTCTGGCGCCTAACGATCTCCACCTTGGCGGCCTGCCACTGCGAGATGAGGGGCTTCAGCGTGTCGTGCTGTCCGGCCAGCGCGGCGAGCAGGTCGTTGCCGGTGGTGGCGCGGAACTCCGCCATGCCGGGCACATCCGGCGCGGCGGGCGCCGGGGCGGGGCCGCCCGCCTCCTCCGCCAGCGCGGCGAGGCGGTCCACGATGGAGAGCAGGTAGTTGCCCTCTTCGCCCGAGGCAATCTTGAGCCCCACAAGGCCGCCGAGCGCCCGCACCGCGATCTTCTCCTTGGCGGAGACCACGCGGGTTTCGGCCGCGAAGCTGCAAGTGCCGTAGGTGCTGGCGTTCTGCTCGGCCAGCACCACGGGCTTGCCGTCCGGCCCGGTGACCTTGATCTGCCCAGCGTTGGCCAAGGCGACGAGCGTCGCGTCCACCGCGTCGCGCGGCCACCCATAGGGCACACCGCCAAAGTGGGCTCGGATCTCAGAACCCTTCTTCCCGCCGCCAAGGTGGCGAAGGATCGCCTTCGCTACTGGGTGGTCCTGCGGCTCTCCGGCGTGGCCAACCTCCTTCAGCGCGTCGGGCACCTTCTTCCGCGCCTTGTCGAGCGCGCGGCCCCAGCCGACGTGATCCGCCTGCACGAACTCGCTGTAGAGGCGGTCGAGGCCGCGCTGCGCCGCCTCCTTCACGGCATCCGCGCGCGAAAGCCCGGCGCCGACCTCGGTGCCCCCGGCGACAAGCACATGCGCGTTGGCGACCGCCTCGCGCAGGATCGCCTTCGCCGTCTGCTCCGCGCGTTCGAGGCGCGACTCCATGCCCTTCTTGGCCTCCTTCCCGCCCTCGGTGGCAGGGGGGCCTTGGGTTTGAATGACGTCCGTGGCCACGCGGAAGGCGACGAGGGCCTCCCGTAGATCGTCCTTGCGGTGGTCCGGGACGACGAGGTGCAGCGTGGCATCCTTCTGCACGTCCGCGCCCCGGATCTCGGTGAGCGTGCCGGAGAGCGCGTGGTCCCACCCGTTCCAGATGCGCAGCGTGAGGCCGTCGCCAGAGGGCTTCGCGTCGCCCACCACCCGCTCGATGGTGCGCCCGTGCTTCGAGGCGCCTTGCGTCACCCGCCCGGCCCCGGCCAGCGCGTCATCGACGGCCTGCTCCAGCAGCGACGTGCGCTGGCGGGCGGCGCCGTTGGGATCTGCGACCTCTCGCGCGTAGGCGCGGTCGTATGCTTGCTGCCAGTCCGCGCCCTCCTTCGTCTGGGGCCGCCACTCCCCGCCCACCTCGTTCACTGCCCCGTCCGCGAACAGGCTTTTGAGGAGTTCGGGCACCTTCGCGCGGACGGGCGCAGCGTCGCCGAGGTCCTCCACAAGCAAGTCGGCGATCACCTCCGGCGTCGCGTGGACGCCGTGGATGTGGGCGTCGCCCGAGATGCGTGCGAGCAGGTAGACCACGATCAGGATGCGCGCCTTCATCGGCCCGTCGCCTGCCTGTGCGCGAAGGGCGGCGATGCGGTCGTAGATGTCGCGCGAGATGAGTTGGCGCGAGAGCGCCTCGGCGGCGAAGGTGTCAAAGAGGAAGTCGGCGGGGACGGCGACACCGAGCGGGCGCTCGCCATAGGCCCGAACCGCGTCCAGCGTCAGGCGAAGTTGGCCGCGCAGCGTGGCGCCGAGGCCGGACTTGTCGAGTTCGGCCAGCACGCGCTCCCAGAGGCGGCGGCGCGTGGAGAGCATGGGCCAGTCGGCGACGGCGTGCGCGCGGTCCGCCTCGGTGCGCTTAAGTGTGGAGCTTGCGAGGTGCTTGTCGATCTCGCCCGAGCGCGCTTCGAGCATCTTGGCGACGCCCTGCTTGGCCGCGTCCTGCTTGAGCAGGATGGTCTCCCGAATCACGGAGTCGATGTCCGCCGAGCCGAGCGCCACCGGCACGGGGAATCGGCCCAGCAGGCGCGCGAGGTAGCGCATGTCGCCCAGCGCCGACTGGCCCGTGCAGACCAGCAGGACCCGGCCTTTGAACTTGGACGCCAACTGCTCCGCGATGGTCTGGATGATGAGGGAGATGTCCTCGTCCTCGCGGATGAACTGCTGCACCTCGTCGAGGATGATGAGCGTCAGCGGGATGTCGGACCGGCCGAGGGTGAGCGCCTGCCTCGCCTTCTCCGTCATCAGTTCCACGGTGGGTTCCGGCTCGCGCTCGAACTGCTTGCCGAGCCTGTCCATGAGGGTGTCTGCGTCCGGCGCGAGGCCGGGCTTGGCCTTTAGCGCGGCGACGGCGAGGCGGTCGTCTAGGAGGAACTCGCCCAGCGCGTCCTCAAATTCGCTTCCGAGGTCACGTCGCACCTGATCGAGGATGCCCTGCTCGGCGAGCCACAAGGCGACGAGCGAGGGGCGCAAGTCGGTGCCGGTCGGCAGGCCAGCGGCGCGGAAGATGACCTCCAGCACCGCCTTGACGGGGTGCTGCGAACCGAGGCCGAGCGTGCTGCCACCGACAATGAGGCCGCCGTATTGCTTCGCCTTGGTGCGCAGTTCGCGGAGGGCGGCGCGCAGTTCGCCCGGCATGTCGTGAACAAGACCCTCGGCAGTGGCGCCGTCCTCGAACTTGAGGTCGGCCCACAGGGCGCCAAGCATTGCCGCGAGCAGGCTCTTGCCGGAGCCGTAGAACCCGCTGACCCACGCGGCGGGTGTGTCCACTTTCTTCCCGGCCGCGCCGTTGAACGCTTCGAGAATGCGACGCAGACCGTCCGCGTAGGCGCCCTTGCAGACGAAGGTCTGAAGCTGCTCGCGCAGGATCGCCCTCTGCTCCGCGTCCGGCGGGAAGAACACCTTCGCCACGCCGCCATCGGCGAGGCGGTAGGAGGACGGGTCGCGGACAAGGGTTTCGCGGTTGAGCATGCATTATACCACGTCGGAGGAGGGGATGGGGACGGCGAGGTAGTTCCAGCCGTCGCGGGCATCGAGCAGACGGTAGATCCCGCCCTGATGCGTGCCGGGGAACGTGACCAGCAGCCGTCCGGGGATGGCGTCGGCGACCGAGGCGATCAGCGTCGAGGTGCGCACCAGCCCGAACAGCGAGGCCGCGCCGGTCAGCGCCACGATGTCGTTCGGCCCCGCCGCCGCGAGCCCGGCTCGCACCACCGCGACGAGGTGCGCCTCCAGCTTCGGAAGGACCGTGCCGAGCGAGTTCGGCGCTCGGCAGGCGCGCTCGAACCACTTCTGACCCGCCACCCACGCCCCGAACTCGGGGGCGAGATCGATCTCGCGCCAGCCCTTTCCGGCGTGCTCGGCTGCGAGGCGGAACTCGCCAAGACGCCCTCGGACGCGCCGCTCGTGTGCCTTGTCATACCAGAGCAGCCACACGCGGCCGGGCGCGGCCTCGTCGGGCCGCCACGGCACGTCGAGGCGCTGGCGGAAGGCGTCGAGCAGTTCCTCAACGGTGGACAAGACCGGGGATCCCCAGAGTCTCCGCCATGGGTCGGCGGACCTCGATTTCGACGACGTGTCCGGCGCTGCGGACGCGGGCGAGGCCGAGCCCCTCGGCCTGCCGAAGGAGGGCCATGCGGTCCTCCGCCGGGCGGTCGAGGACGTCGAGCCAGCGGCTCTCCAGCAGCGTCTGCCCGCCGAACCCCGCCAGTTGGGCCAGAAGAGCGGCGTAGGCCGCCGCCGTGGGCGTGACCTTGGGGCGGCTACGAAGCTTCCGCACGGCCCCGGCGAGGAAGCCCGCCTGCGTCCACGAGGAGGCGGCGTTCCGCGCGAGCGAGTTCGCCATGTTCAGTCCAAGGCGGCCGGGATGTTCGGCCTCGAAGGCAGCGGCGATGGCAGGCGACCGGATCTGCTCGCCGACCTTGCCGTCGAGCACGGCGGCGGCTCCGCCTCGGAGGGATGGATCTCGGGCGATTGCGCACAGCAGGGCCAGAAGGGGCCGCCCGACCGGGTCCCGCCGCCAGAGGGCGAAGAGCGCGCGGCTGACCGCAGGGGGCGTGTCCCCCAGACCATACAACTGACGAAGGTAGTAGGCGGCAGCCTCGCGCGCCCGACTGCTCGGCTTCCCGAGCAGGTTTTCGCCGATAATGACCTTGTCGGGCTGAAGCTCCGCCTCGGCGGCAAGCACCGCGCCAAGGTCTGCGAGCATCATCGTCTTGGACTGATGCGGGCCGCCGCCCGAAACCTTCATCCCGAGGCGTTGCACGCCTCCGAGGTCGGCGCCGGGGGCGAACCAAGGGCTTTCGGGAACAGCTGGCAGGGGGGCGACTCGCGTCGGCTTCGCTGCCGTTAACGACGGTGGAATAGCTCTCGGGCTGCGGCTTTGGGCCACTGATCGTTCCGAAACAATTGCGGCGAAGGCCCGGCTGGACGTCGCCCACCATAGTGTTACATGTAAGCCATGACGCGCAAGCCCAGAGGCGACCGGCGCGCGGTCCGCGAGAAGGTCGCTGAGCACCGCGCAAAGCTCCGGGCGAGAGGATTGCGCCCTGTCCAGCTTTGGATTCCCGACATGCGATCCGCCGAGGCGCGTGCGGAAGCAGAGCGGCAGTCCTGCTTGGTCGATCAGTCGGCCGAGTCCGGTGCCATGATGGAAAGGCTTCTGCGGATCGGCATGGAGGACTATGCGGCGCGGTGACGTCGTCCGAATTGGCGGGGCTTCGGAGAGCTATGCGCCGCCGCTCCACGCCGTGATCGTGCAAGCAGACCTCTACCCGTCCACTGCTTCGGTGACGGTCTGTCCCATCACGGAGAACTCCGCGACGGCCCCGCTTCTGCGTATGCCGATCTCGGACGGTGAACAGGTGCCTTTGCCGCGACCGGCGTGGGTCATGGTGGACAAGATTACCATGATTCCGCGCCAGTCAGTCGGACAGGTCATCGGACACCTCGGGCGCGAGGATCAGATGGCACTCGACGGCTTACTGATGGTGTTTCTCGGTCTTGGCTGACCGCGAGCAGTTCCGGCAGACGCCCTGAATCTATGCTGACCACGTTCAATCTCGGCAGGGTCGCCCGCCGCTAGCCGCTGCCACTTGTGCCTATTTCACTCCTGCCTGCCAACGGCGCACGGCGCAAAGACGCCTTCCGGGCACTGGTCCGATGTTCGATCCACCAGCCACGGAGCCTCTGTGATTGCCCGCACCCGCAACGATAGTGGCTGTTCCGGTGGTGCCGACAACACCTGCGAAGGAGCGAGGCGAACCCGCTTTGATATTGCTGGACGTTCCGCCGATCCGGGGTATCAACGTGATCCCACGATAGGCGGAGGCGACAACGAAGCATCACGACAATGCACCGGGTCTCCGCACCTACGGTCCGCATGCGCGGCGTATTGCGGCCCTGATTAGGCTCCGGCCCAACCTTGCTCGGCGGCTGCTGTGCGCGCCGCTGCGAGCGGTCCACGCGACGGGGGCATATCTTCACCTCGCAGACTGCGGTGATGATGCCAAGGTTGCACAGCGGCTCGACGAAAGTGATCCCCGCGATCTTCTCCGCGCCGCCATGCCGGGTGCGCCGCCTCGCCTGTTCCGGGTCCTCGACCGCGCAGGGCCCACTGTCCACGCCGCCGAGTTCTATCGCCGCCTCGGTGCCGCCGCCGTCAGCCCGTTCGCCGAGGTGGTGCTTGGCGCTACGCGGCCGGTTGACATGGCGCTGTTGCGCCACATCGAAGGGCTGGCGGGGGTTGGGGATGCCATCCAGCGGCTGCCTGCCAGTGTCCTGTCCGACGTCACAGCGACCGGCGCCATCGGCGCTCTGGCTGCCGTGCTGCGGTCCTATGGCCGCGATGCGGACGCGGCCCTTGCCAATCTCCCACACGGCGCCGGGGTGTCCGCCATCTATTGCCGTCTCACCGATGCGCTGTCCACGTTGTCCGCGCCGGTGGCACCAATGCCGCTTCCGACTGGGATGCGGCAGGTGATGTCGGTCGGCGACCTGCGCGCCATCGGTCGCCGCCTTGATCTCTGCGTCAGGGATGCTCTGCATAGCGGCGCGAAGCACTGGATGGCGTTGCTGGAGGGCCACGCCATCTATCTCACGACCGATCACCCGGATGGGCTGGTCGAACTTCGCCGGGTTGGCCCTGACCTCGTCTCTATCGCTGACGCACGGCGACGCGGGAACACTCCGATGGCCCCGCCCCATCTGCGCCGACTGCGTGACGCAATGAGCGAGGCTGGATGGCGGTTCGTAGCGGTCGAACCCGCCGATGCTCTCGTCGCTCTCGCAGCCCGTGTGGACGACGAGTTCTGCTCACTGAACCGCACGTTCGGCGAGATGCTCCACGCTCTCGACAACGACTGGGGCTGATCCGCGCAGGCCCGGCATCTTCTCGTGGAGGGCCGAGGCCGCGATGCGCAGCGGTCCGCGACACTAAAATCGGTGCGGCGGCCTAAATACGGACATGTCAGCCCCACTCGTTCCCGTCATCCTTCGCGGCCTCACGCCCTACGACATGCACCCCGACTGGTGTTGGCGAGTGTATCTCTGGTGCAAGCTGGCCGCCTGCCGCCTGACCAATCTTCCTGCCAACTCCCATGTCCTCCGATTGAACTATCAGCGAGTGGGCTACGTCTTTTGGATGCCCGATAAGCTCGCGGCCCTCCGTCTCGCGATCTACTACGATCACCTACGAGGAGGGCAGCCGTATCCGCTGGCCGCAGCCTACCCGTGACGCTTCGTGCCGTGCGGTCGACGCGAGCGTGGCTGACGAACGCCGAAGCGCGACAGCGCGAGGTCATCGACGTTCTCCGGCATCGCGGCGGTGACGATGTCGCCGACCGCATCAGCCGCTGCCAGATAGCGCGCATGACGCGGCGTGGCGTGCCTGCGACGACGTGGCCGTGGCGGTGCCGCAGTCCGGGATGCTGGTCATGCCGCAGGACCCGCCTGATCGCAGAATGGCGCTCGCTTTTCGGGGGAGCATCGGCACATGCTCCGGCACCGACCGCTGTCATCGTCCCGCTGCACGCATCCAAGGATTGTCTCATGACTGCTGTCCGCCAGTTGCGCCGGTCACTTCGTGACCTCCGCGACCGAGCAGCTAGTCGGGACCGCCGATGGCGGCGTGTCAGCTTCGCGGGGCTGTGCGAGACGGGGCGGGCACGCCTCGCTGTCTGGCACCCCGGCATCTCGCGGGCGGAGATGGAGGGCGCCATCTCCCGAACGTGGCCCGGTGCGCTCGCGATGGCCGCCGAGAGGGTCGTTGCCGATCCTCCAGATGCAGGGCTGTCCAAGGAAGACGCCGTCATGGTTGCCCTTTATCGGCGCGGCATCGAGCCTCTGCGCATCCGCGTCAGGCCCGTGCAAGGCTCCGCTGCTGGACGCCAAGTCCGAAGGCTGCGTCCCGGTTGGTCAGAGCCAATGCCGATCCTGATCGTGTAGGACCGCCGGTGCGGTGACGGGCTCCCGGTGTCCCGCCGACCGCCCGCGCCTGTTCCAAATGTCCCAAGCCATGGTCCAGCGGCGGCTTTCTCGGTTGCGGTGTAGCCCCTCTATGTTTCCGCTGGACGCCCGCCGAAGCTGAGGCATTCTCGCCCAACCTCATGACCGTCGCTGCATATCTCCGCATAGCCCCCGGCTATCCGCTCTCCGTCGACGAGCAGCGCGCCGCTGTCGCGGAACGGGCGCAACGCGAAGGGCTGACGCTCGGCCGCATCTACGCGGACGGCCCGGGCCGAGGGACAGCCGGGCGCGCTGCCCTGCTGCGCAGCGTCGAGGAGCGCCGGGTCTCCACCGTGGTCACGGCGTCAATCTGCCGTCTCGGGACCACATGGCCCAGCCTGCTACGTGTCCTGACCGTCTTTGCCGAGGCGCGAGTGTCCCTGCTCATCACCGATGATGGCGATCCGCAAAAGGTGGATGCCCTGCTCGCCGCCGTGCCCACGTTGATTGCCGTTCGGTCTGCGCTTCACCGCGAGGCAGCGGCGGTTGGCCGCGCGAAGGCAAAGGCGCGCGGCGTGACATTCGGACGGCCGCGCATATCCGGAATTAAGGCTGCTCGCGCGATAGAGGCATTGAATGGAGGGGCGGGTATACGAGAAGCTGGGCGGCGCGCTGGCATATCACCAGCTAGCGTTTTGCGGCTGTCGCGCTGACATGCGTCGACACTGGAGGAACGCCGTGGAGCGCTTCGGCTAGCTTCCCGAGCCTCTAAGGAAGCTGACAAGTGCGGCCCGGCCGTCAGCATATTGCATCTGGAAATGCGATCCGTGATTCAGGATAACACTTGTAAAATTTGGGCGATCACCGACCCGCTGGCTGCATGACATTCCGTGTCTCGTCTCAGGATACCACGGGTCCCTTGCGTCGCTCATGGCAAGCACCCTGACGGATGCGGGTGCGCGGACGCCGAGCGCTCGATGATCAGCGCAGTCGTATCCGAGGATGGCGACCCCGGCCACATCAGCAGTGGACCACTGGCTGGCAACGGCACCGCCCACACTATGGCCCACGACGAAGATGCGGCGCCGGTCGACCCAAGGTATGCTGCGAGCACGGTCCGCTGCATAGCGGGCTTCCTCGATACGGCGCTCAACATGGCCGTCGTAGATGCGGACAGTATCCCGCTGTTCCCTGCCCGTGCAGACCTGTCGCGCGTCCGAACGCGCAAAATAGTCGGGCGCGATAACCGCAAATCCGCTTTCGGAGAGGAGGCGGAGAGTCAAAGTGGCTTCACCTCGCAACCCGTTGCAACCGTGCGAGTAGATCACGAGCGGAATGGGCCGATCTGCCGGAAGAGACACCTCTGACAACCGCGTCGGGGCGGTCTGGCCGGGAAGGATAACCAATGCCTGCTCCCATGTGGCCTCGACCCCTCTCTGGGCGCCGGACGTCGTCACGGGCCGGTTTTCGTCCGGGCCGCAAGCGGAAAGGGCGAGAAGGCCGATTGCGGCGAATTTGCGCATGGCTGTTACCTACAGGACTATGGAGACACCGGCGTTGATACGAATAGCTAACGAACTTTGCATTGACGGAAATCGCCTGTCCAGCCCTTTCCCTCCGAATTCCCCGTTCTCCA
>NZ_JAAIKB010000033.1 GCF_011040385.1 Falsiroseomonas algicola
CCGGCTCCGTCGCATCGTCCTCTGCTCCTCGACGGATCCAACTTATCCCTGGCTGGAACCACGGCGAGCACGTCACACTCGGAGAGAAAATCGGCTCTCGTTTCGCCCTTGCACCCTCAAGGTGGCGGCGAAAAACGGCCGGCAACATAGCCTTCTGCGCGCTGCGTCAGCCTGGAGAGATAGGTTGTGTAGGAACCGACTGGAGCAGGGGTAGGAACTCGGGAATGAAGTTCTCTGGGCATCGCCATGGGCGAGCGGACATGAGCAGCAGGGACTGAGCAGAAACGAACCGAGAACAAACCTTGATCGTCGAGCATTCCGCCCTTTCCGCACATGAGCGACTGCGTCAGTGTAGCTGACGGAGGCGACACCATCGCGCGGCCACCTGCTAGAGTGTGGGGGGCTGATTGCGCGTATTATTGATCGACGGGGAGCCGGACCGCGCCGCGGCTGTGAAGGCGGGGCTGGAGACCGCGGGCTTCACCGTGGTGGCGACGGCGCCGGAGGCGGTGGACCTGACCCGCCTGGTCCGCGATTCCGCGGCCGACATCATCGTCTGCGACCTCGATGACCCCGGCCGTGATGCGCTGGAAAGCATGCGCGCCCTGAACCGCGACGAGCCGCGCCCAGTCGTCGTCTTCGCCGAGCGCGGCGAATCGGAGCAGATCGAGGCAGCGATCGAGGCCGGTGTCGCTGCCTATGTCGTGGAAGGCCTGGCACCCGCCCGCGTGCGGCCGGTGCTGGAGGTCGCGATCCGCCGCTTCCGGGCCCACCAGGCGCTGCGGGCGCAGCTGGAACAGGCGCAGGCGACGCTGGCGGAACGCACCATCATCGAGCGCGCCAAGGGCATGCTGATGCAGCGACGACGGCTGTCGGAGGAAGAGGCCTATCGCCTGATGCGGCGCTGGGCGATGGATCGCGGCCGCCGGCTGGTGGACGTCGCGCAGGAGTTTCTGCGCGAAATTCAGGCGACTCGCCTAATTCAAGTCCTATTTTCGTCTGCAATCCCGAAATCGCCCATTCCCGAGGCGATTTTTCGCTTCACAAACCATGCTGCCGCAGGCTTGTTTGCGGCGCCGCGGCAAGGCGGCGGGGGTCGGGGCGCAACGGCGTGCCCCGGGCGTGACCCCCGGGTGATCCATCTGGCGGCCCAATGGCGGTCCGCTCTCCGGGGCTCCGATGAGCCCCGCCGGAGCATGACCGCATGGCCGCACCCTCCCTCCGCATCGGCTTCGTGCCACTGACCGACGTGGCGCCGGTACTGATGGCGGATGCCCTCGGCCTTTTCGCCCAGCATGGCGTGCGCGTCACCATCTCCCGCGAGGCGTCCTGGGCGGCGCTGCGAGACAAGCTGGCCTTCGGCGCGCTGGATGGCGCGCATCTGCTCGGGCCGCTCGCCATCGCGCTGGCGACGGGGGCGGCGGGCATCCGGCGCCGCGTGACCGTCACGGCGGGGTTGGCGCGGAACGGCAATACCATCACCCTCTCCCACGGCCTGGCCGCGCGGATCGGAGCCTTCGAGGCGCCGCTGGGCGCCAGCGCCTTCGCCGCCGCCGTGCATGCGCGGGCGGAGGAAGGGCTGCCGCCGCCGACGCTCGCCGTCGTCTATCCGTTCTCCTCCCACAACTACCTGCTGCGGCACTGGCTGGCGCAGGGCGGGCTCGATCCCGACCACGACATCCGCCTGGTGGCGGTGCCGCCGCCGCAGATGGCGCGCGCGCTGGCCGATGGCGCGATCGAGGGCTTCTGCGCCGGCGAGCCCTGGGGCAGCCATGCGGTGGCGATCGGCGTCGGCCGGCTCGCGCTGATGACGGGCGACATCTGGCGCGACCATCCGGAGAAGGTGCTGGCCTTCGCCGAGGGGGTGGCGGAGCGGGAGCCGGAGGCGGTGCTGGCCGCCACCGCCGCGGTGGCCGAGGCCGCGCGCTGGCTGGAGGATCCCGCCAATCGCTGCGCCGCCGCCGCCCTGCTGCATGAACGCGGCTTCCCGAGCGTGCCGCCGGCCACGCTGGCGCTGGCGCTGGAAGGCAAGGTCGCCGCGCCACCCGGCGGCAGCGCCACCGTGCTCGCCGCGCCGATGCGGTTCGAAAGCGCCTCCTGCCCGCAGGTCGAGGAGGCCGGCTGGTGGTTCGATGCCATGCGCCGCTGGGGGCACCTGCCCAGCACGGCGACGCGGGCGGAGGGCGTCGCGCCCTGGCGCCCGGACCTCTGGCGGCAGGCCACGGCCAGCCTCTCGCCCCCCTATGCCGAGGGGCGCGCCAGCGCGCCGCCCGCCCAACCCATCACCGAGGAGAAGAACGCATGACGATGCTGACCCGCCGCGCCGCCATCGGCGCGACCACCGCCCTGCTGGCCGCGGCACCGCGCGGCGTCTTCGCGCAAGGCTCCTCCACGCCGGAGGTGCGCAAGGCGACGCTCGGCTACATCGCGCTGACCGATGCGGCGCCGCTCATCATCGCGAAGGAGAAGGGCTTCTTCACGAAGCACGGCATGCCGGATGTCGAGGTCGCGAAGCAGGCCAGCTGGGGCGCCACGCGCGACAACCTCGTGCTCGGCGGTGGGTCGGGCGGCATCGATGGTGCGCATCTGCTGACGCCGATGGCCTACCTGATCCACACCGGCCGTATCGTGCAGAACAACCAGCCCGTGCCGATGGCGCTGCTGGCGCGGCTGAACACCAACGGCCAGGCGATCTCGGTCGCGGAGAAGCACAAGGCGCTGGGCGCGCGGCTGGATGCAGGCCCGCTGCGGCGCGCGCTGAACAGCGACAGCAAGGTCGCCATGACCTTCCGCGGCGGCACGCATGACCTGTGGATCCGCTACTGGCTGGCGGCGGCGGGGATCGATCCGGAGCGCGATGTGCAGACCATCGTCGTGCCGCCGCCGCAGATGGTGGCGAACATGCGCGTCGGCACCATGGACGCCTTCTGCGTCGGCGAGCCCTGGAACGCGCAGCTCGTGAACCAGCGCCTGGGCTACACGGCGCTGACCACGGGCGAGTTCTGGAAGGATCATCCGGAGAAGTGCTTCGCGCTCCGCGCCTCCTTCGTCCAGCAGAACCCGCGCGCGACGGAAGCGCTGACGGCGGCGGTGATCGAGGCCGCGCGCTGGTGCGACGAGGCCGCGAACAAGGAGGAGATGTGCACCATCCTCGGCCGGCGCGCCTGGTTCAACGTGCCGGTCGCCGACATCCTGCCGCGCGTGCGGGGCGAGGTCGATTACGGCGACGGGCGCCGCGTGACCAACACCGACATCGCCATGAAGTTTTGGCGCGACCACGCCAACTATCCCTTCCGCAGTCATGACCTGTGGTTCCTGACGGAGGATATCCGCTGGGGCGTCTTCCCCGAAGGCACGGACACCAACGCGCTGGTCGCGCAGGTGAACCGGGAGGACATCTGGCGTGCGGCCGCGGAACGCGCGGGCGTGCCGGCTGCCGAGACGCCGCGCGGCACCTCCCGCGGGCGGGAGACCTTCTTCGACGGCAAGGTCTTCGATCCCGAGAACCCCGCCGCCTACCTCAACTCGCTCGCCATCAAGAAGCTGACGGGGGCCTGAGCGCATGAACGCCATCCTGCCGACCAAGCCCGTTGCGGAGGGGCTGGCCGTCTCCGTCGCCCCGCCGGCGCCGGCGGGGCCATCGCTGGCCGCGCGCGTGCTGCCGCGCGCGGCGACGATCGCGGCGACCGTGGTGCCGCCGCTGGTCGTCGTCGCCGCGCTGTTCGGGCTGTGGGAATGGGCGGCGTCCGGCCCGGGTGCCACCCTGCCGCCACCCTCCAAGGTCTGGGCGGATAGCGCGGAGCTGATCACCAACCCGTTCTACGATCGGGGTGGCCTCGACAAGGGGCTCGGCCTGCACCTGGCGGCCAGCCTGCAGCGGGTCGGCGTGGGCTTCGCGTTGTCGGCGGTGATCGGCGTGGCGCTCGGCATGCTGGTCGGCAGTTCGAGACTGGCCATGCGGGGGCTGGATCCGATCTTCCAGGTCCTGCGCACCGTGCCACCGCTGGCCTGGCTGCCGCTCTCGCTCGCCGCCTTCCGTGAGGCGCAGCCCAGCGCGATCTTCGTGATCTTCATCACCGCGGTCTGGCCCATCATCATCAACACCGCCGTCGGCGTGCGGAACGTGCCGGCGGATTACCGCAATGTCGCGCGCGTCATCCGCCTGCGCCCGCATGAATGGTTCCTGCGCATCGTGGTCCCGGCGGCGGCGCCCTACATCTTCACGGGGCTTCGCATCGGCGTCGGGCTGTCCTGGCTCGCGATCATCGCGGCGGAGATGCTGATCGGCGGCGTGGGCATCGGCTTCTTCATCTGGGATGCCTGGAACAGCTCCAACCTCTCCGACATCGTCGTGGCGCTCGCCTATGTCGGGCTGATCGGCTTCGCACTGGACCGGATCATGGCGCTGGCCGGTCGCGCCGTGACGCGCGGCACCGCGGCGCAGTGACGGGAGACAGAAACATGGAACGCAGCTTCCTCGAGATCTCCCGCCTCTCGGTGCGCTTCGGCGCCAAGGCGCCCCCGGTGCTGAACGGGATCGACCTGAAGGTCGCGCAGGGCGAATACATCGCCGTGATCGGCCATTCCGGATGCGGCAAGTCCACGCTGCTGAACGTGGTGGCGGGGCTGCTGCCGGCGACGCTGGGCGGCGTGGTGCTGGAGGGGCGGGAGGTGGATGAGCCCGGCCCCGATCGCGCCGTGGTCTTCCAGAACCACAGCCTGCTGCCCTGGCTGACCTGCGCGGAGAATGTCGCGCTGGCGGTGGACCGCACCGTGGGGCGTTCCATGACCCGCGCGCAGCGGCGCGACTGGACGATGGAGAACCTGGCGCTGGTGCGCATGGAGGCGCATGCGCAGAAGCGGCCGCATGAGATCAGCGGCGGCATGAAGCAGCGCATCGGCATCGCGCGCGCGCTGGCGATGCGCCCCAAGGTGCTGCTGCTGGACGAGCCCTTCGGCGCGCTGGACGCGCTGACGCGCGCGCATCTCCAGGATCAGGTGATGGCGATCCATGCGCGGCTTGGCACCACGGTGATGATGATCACGCATGACGTGGACGAGGCGGTGCTGCTGTCCGACCGCATCGTGATGATGACGAACGGGCCGAATGCGACGATCGGGGAGGTGCTGGACGTCGACCTGCCGAGGCCACGGGATCGCCTGGCCCTGGCCTCCGATGCGCGATTCCTGGCGGCGCGGGAAGCGGTGCTGCGCTTCCTGCACGAACGCCACGCCCTGCCGGCCGCGGCCTGACCATGCGCGTGCTGGTGATCGGCGCCGGCCCCGCGGGCACGCGCTGCGCGGAACGGCTGGCCGGCCGTGCGGCGGTGACGCTGGTGGGCGCCGAGGCGGCGCTGCCTTATGACCGCGTGGCGCTCGGCCGCGTGCTGTCTGGGGAGGCTGGGTCGGCCGCCCTGATCACCCATGACGCAAGGCGGCTGAGGGACCTTGGCATCCGCTACCGCGCCGCCACGCGCATCGTCGCGCTGGACCGTGACGCGGGACTGGCCCGCACGGCGAAGGGCGAGGCGATCAGCTTCGACCGCGCGGTGATCGCGACGGGGTCGGAGGCCGTGCGCCTCAAGCTGCCTGGCGCGGATCTGCCCGGCGTCTTCGTCTATCGCAGCATGGCCGATGTGCAGGCGATCCGGCGTGCGGCCGCGGGCGGAGGGCGCGCGGCGGTGATCGGGGGCGGGCTGCTCGGCCTGGAAGCCGCCGCGGCACTTTCCGCGACGGGCATGCGGGTGACGGTCGTGCATCCGCTGGGCTGGCCGATGGAGCGCCAGCTCGACCCCGCCGCGGGTGCGCTGCTGGCCCGCCAGCTCGGCGCCACGCGCGGGCTCCGCTTCGCCATGCCCGCGGTGACGGAGGCGATCGAGGGCGAGGCGCATGTCACGGGCGTGCGCCTGGCGGATGGCGGGCGCATCGACTGCGATCTGGTCGTGATGGCGGTCGGCGTGCGCCCCGCCGTGGCACTGGCGCGGGAGGCGGGGCTCACGGTCGCGCGCGGCATCGTCGTGGACGACGTGATGCGCAGCAGCGATCCACGGATCCTCGCGATCGGCGAATGCGCGGAACATCGCGGCCAGGTCTGCGGCCTGGTAGCGCCCGCGCGGGCCATGGCGGAGGTCGCGGCGGCGACGCTGGTGGGGGACGGGGCGCGCTATGCGCCGCGCCCCGATCCCGCCGCGCTGAAGGTCTCCGGCATCGCCGTCTGGTCGGCCGGCGAGGTGGCGCCCCCGGATGCCGAGGCGGTGCTGCTCTCCGATGAGGAGGCGGGGCGCTACCGGCGACTCTGGCTCCGCCAGGGGCGTCTGGTGGGCGCGCTGCTCTATGGCGACACCGGCGACGCGCCCTTCTACCTCGACCTTATCGCCAGCGGCCGGGAGGTCGCGCCCTTTCGCGCGCGGCTTCCCTTCGGGGCTGCCTATCGGGATGCCGCGTGATGACCGACGCCCCCTTCAGCGCCGAGCAGCAGGAATACCTCAAGGGCTTCATGGCCGGGGTCGAAGCGCGGCGGGGATCGCTGCTGCCGGAGACCGAAACTGGAGCCCCGCCGGATGCGCTGCGCGCCGCGCAGGACGCGACGCTGGCCCGTGGCGGCAAGCTGGCCCCGCAGGAAGAAGCAAAGCGCGAACGTCATCCCCTGGATCGCTGGGATGAGATGACGGCGCGCGCCGGGGCGGGCCGCTTCCCGAAGCCGATGGAGGATTTCATCGGCCGCTACCATGGCCTGTTCTTCGTGGGCCCCGTGCAGAACGCCTTCATGTGCCGCCTGCGAATCCCCGGCGGCATCCTCTCCGCCGCGAAGCTGGAAGGCATCGCCAGCATCGCGGAGGACTGCGCCGGCGGCTATGCCGACGTGACCACGCGCGCCAACCTGCAGCTGCGTGAGATCCCGGCCGGCAAGGGCGTGGAGGTGGTGGAGCGCCTCGCCGATCTTGGCATCGTGCCGAGGGGCACCGGCGCCGACAACATCCGCAACATCACCGCCAGCCCGACCGCCGGCATCGACGCGCAGGAGCTGGTGGATACGCGCCCATTGGTGCGTGCGCTGCACCACCACATCCTCAACACCCGCGACCTCTTCGCCCTGCCGCGCAAGTTCAACATCGCCGTCTCCGGCGGCGGCGCGGTGGAGGTGCTGGAGGAGACGAACGATATCAGCCTGCGCGCGGTGGAGACGCCGGCGGGGCTGCGGTATCGCCTGACGCTCGGCGGCATCACCGGGCATCGCGACTTCGCGCGGCCGACGGGCGTGGTGGTCAGGCCGGAGGAGGCGGTGCGCGTCTGCGACGCCGTCCTGCGCGTCTTCATCGCGGAGGGCGATCGCGCGGACCGCAAGAAGGCGCGGCTGAAATACGTGCTGGACCGCATGGGGATCGAGGCCTTCCTCGGCCTAGTCGAGCAGCGCCTCGGCACCGCGCTGGAGAGGGCGGAGGAGGCGGCGCTACGCCCCGCGGCGCCACCGGCCAAGCACGGCCATCTCGGCATCCATGCGCAGAGGCAGCCCGGGCTGCGCTACATCGGCCTGGTGACGCCGGTCGGGCGGCTGACGGCGGCGCAGCTTCGCGGCATCGCCGATCTCGCGCGCCGCTTCGGCAGCGGGACGATCCGGCTGACGGTCTGGCAAAACCTGCTGGTGAGCGACATCGCGGATGCGGACGTCGAGGCCGCCTGCGAAGCGATCGCCGCGCTCGGCCTCAGCTGGCAGGCATCCAACATCCGCGGCGGGCTCGTCGCCTGCACCGGGGCGGCCGGCTGCAAATTCGCCTCCAGCCACACCAAGCAGCACGCGGCGGCGCTGGCGGATTTCCTTGATGCACGGATCGCGGTGGATGCGCCGGTCAACATCCACCTGACCGGCTGCCACCATTCCTGTGCGCAGCACTACATCGCCGATATCGGCCTGCTCGGCGCGAAGGTGGAGCGGGGCGAGGAGCTGGTGGAGGGCTACGACCTGCATGTCGGCGGTGGCGCGGGGCCGGAGCAGAAAATCGGCCGCCTCGTGCTGCCCAAGATCGCGGCCGATACACTGAACGACACCGTGCTGGCGCTGCTGCGGGCCTGGATGCAGGGCCGCGCGCCGGGCGAGAGCTTCCAGCTTTTCACCGCCCGCCACGACGACACCGCCATCGCGGCCATGGCGCGCGTGACGGAGGACGCGGCATGAACGCCATCATCCCGCAGGCACTCGGGCCGGCGCCGGTTCCCGTCATCCCGGAGAACGCGCCCTTCACCGCGGCGCAGCGCGCCTGGCTGAACGGCTTCCTCGCCGGGCTCTATGGGGTTGCCGCCGCTGCCACCGCCAATGCATCCGCCGGCCCGCCGCCGCCCGCCGCGGCGGCCGAGGACTTCTCCTGGCATGACCCGGCGATCGAGCTGGAGGAGCGGCTGCAACTCGCCGAGGGCAAGCCGTTGTCGCGGCGACTCATGGCGGCCATGGCGCAGCTCGATTGCGGGCAGTGCGGCTATGTCTGCCAGAGCTATGCGGAGGCGCTGGCGAATGGCGCGGAGAGTTCCGCCGCGCTCTGCGTACCGGGCGCCAAGGCCACGCAGAAGGCGCTGAAGGCGCTGCTGGCGGAGAAGCCCGCGACGGCGGCGCCGAAGCCCGCCACGCCGGCCGCGCCGGCGGGCCGGCCCATCCGCTTCGTCTCGGCAGCGCGCCTCACCGGGCCGGGCTCGGCCAAGGATGTGCGGCATGTCGTGCTGGACCTTGCCGATAGCGGCCTCGCCTATGAGCCGGGCGACAGCCTCTCGCTCGCCGTCGAGAATGATCCCGCCTTGGTGGAGGCGGTGCTCGCCGCGCTCGGTGCCGGCGGCGACGACGCGCTGCGCGAGGAGCTGCGCCGCCGGCGGGACATCGCACGGCCGCTCGACCGCACGCTCGATCTGCTGGCGGGCGCCGCGCGGCATGCGCCGCATGCGGTGGCGCTGCGCGCGCTCGCGCATGGCGAGGATGGGGTGGAACCGGCGGATGCGGATCTGCTGGACCTGCTGCAGGCCTTTCCCTCCGCACGCCCGCCGGTGGCGGACCTCGTCGCCTCCCTCCCGCTGCTGAAGCCGCGGCTCTATTCCATCGCCTCCTCGCCGCTCGCCTGTCCCGGCCGGGTGGAGCTCTGTGTCGGCGTGGTGCAGGCAACACGACGCGAACGCGTGCGGGATGGCGTCGCCTCCTGCCACCTCGCCTTCCGGGCGACGCCGGAAGTGCCGCTGCTGGCGCAGGTGCAGGTCAGCCATTTCCGCCTGCCCGCCGATGCCGCGAAGCCCGTCATCATGATCGGCCCCGGCACCGGCATCGCGCCCTTCCGCGCCTTCTTGCAGCATCTGGAGGCGACGGGCGCGCGCAATCGCGCCTGGCTGTTCTTCGGCGACCAGCGCGGCGCCACCGACTTCCTCTTCCGGGAGGAGATCGAGGCCTGGCGCAGGAAAGGCACGCTCTCGCGCCTGTCACTGGCCTGGAGCCGCGATGGCGACCGCAAGGTCTATGTCCAGCACCGCATGGCGGAGGAAGCGCCGGATCTCTGGCGCTGGCTGCAGGACGGCGCGCATCTCTATGTCTGCGGCGATGCCAGCCGCATGGCGAAGGATGTGGACGCGGCGCTGCGCCAGGTGGCGATGAGCGAGGGCGGGATGAACGCCGAACAGGCGCGGGACTGGATCGTCGCCCTGGCCCGGCAGGGCCGCTACCAGCGGGATGTGTACTGACGTGGACGGAACCCTCGTCACCCGGCCCGTCCGCACCACCTGCCCCTATTGCGGCGTCGGCTGCGGCGTGCTCGCCACGCCGGATGGGCGCGGCGGCGCCGCCATCGCCGGCGATCCCGCCCACCCCGCCAACCAGGGCCGCCTCTGCAGCAAGGGCAGCGCGCTCGGCGAGACCTTGTCGCTGGAGGACCGGCTGCTGCAGCCCGAGGTAGCCGGCAAGCGCGCGAGCTGGGACGCCGCGCTGGATGCTGTGGCGGAGGGTTTCCGGCGCGGCCTGGCGCAACACGGGCCGGAGGGTGTCGCGCTGTATGTCTCGGGCCAACTGCTGACCGAGGACTATTACGCCGCCAATAAGTTCGCGAAGGGCGTTCTCGGCACCGCCAACATCGACAGCAACTCGCGCCTCTGCATGGCCAGCGCGGTCGCCGCCCACACGCGCGCCTTCGGCGAGGATGTGGTGCCCGGCACCTATGAGGATCTGGAACTGGCCGACACGGTCGTGCTGGTCGGCAGCAACCTCGCCTGGTGCCATCCGGTGCTGTTCCAGCGTGTCATGGCGGCGAAGGCGGCGCGGCCTTCCATGACGCTCATCGTCGTCGATCCGCGCCGCACTGCGACATGCGCAGGGGCGGACCTGCACCTGGCGCTCCGCCCCGGCAGCGATGTCGCGCTGTTTGCCGCGCTACTCAAGCATCTGCGCGACGAGGGCCTGGCGGATCGCGCCTGGCTCAACTCTCATGCAGAGGGGGTGGAGGCGGCGCTGGAAGCGGCGCAGGCCATCGCGCCAGAGGCCGCGGCGCTGACCGGCCTCGATCCCGCGCTGATCACCCGCTTCTGCACGGCTTGGGCGGCAAGTCCGCGAACCGTCACGCTCTGGAGCATGGGCGTGAACCAGTCGAGTGCGGGCACCGACAAGGCCAACGCCATCATCAACTGCCACTTGCTGACCGGCCGCATCGGCCTGCCCGGTGCGGGCCCCTTCAGCGTCACCGGCCAGCCCAATGCGATGGGGGGGCGGGAGACGGGCGCGCTGGCCACCATGCTTGCCGGGCATCTGCGCTTCGACGAGCCGGCGGAGCATGCGGCGCTGGCGGCCTTCTGGAATGCGCCCGCGCTGCCGCGCGCGCCGGGTTTGAAGGCGACGCAGCTTTTCGCCGCGCTGGAAGCGCAGCGGATCAGCGCGCTCTGGGTCATGGCGACCAACCCGGCCGTGTCCCTGCCGGATGGCGATGCGGTGCGTGGCGCGCTAGCCCGCGCGCCCTTCCTGGTGGTGTCGGAGGTGACTCGCCGGTCCGACACCGCCGCCTATGCCCATGTGCGCCTGCCGGCCCTGGCCTGGGCTGAGAAGACCGGCACCGTCACCAACAGCGAACGCGTCATCAGCCGCCAGCGCGGCTTCCTGCCCGCACCCGGTGAGGCGCGGCCGGACTGGTGGATGGTGGCGGAGGTGGCGCGCCGCCTGGGCCATGGCGGCTTCGGCTGGGACGGGCCGGCGGCGATCTTCCGGGAGCATGCGGCGGTGACGGGCCTGGCACGGCCCTCCGCCCGGGCCTTCGACATCTCGGGCCTCGCCGGCCTGGCGGATGATGCCTATGCGGCGCTGGCGCCGACGCGCTGGCCGGTGCCGGCGGACGGGCCCGCGTCAGCACGCTTCTTCGCGCAAGGCGGCGTCCTGGCCGGGCGCGCGCGTCTGGTGCCCACGCCCTTTCGCGCGCCGGCAGAGGATGTCTGCCCGGACTTCCCGCTCCGCCTGCTGACCGGCCGACTGCGCGACCAGTGGCACACCATGACGCGCACCGGCGCCGTACCCCGGCTGATGGCCCATAGCCCGGAGCCCACGTTGACGTTGCACCCCACCGATGTCCCGGGCGTGGCGCCCGGCGCGCTGGTGGTGGCGGAGTCGATCCGCGGCCGCACCATCTTCCGCCTGGCGCTGGACGAGGGCCAGGCGCGCGGCACCGCCTTCGCGCCGATGCACTGGGCGGCGGAACTCGCACCGAGCGGGCGGGTGAACGCGCTGGTGGCGCCGCATGTGGACCCCGTGAGCTTCCAGCCGGAACTGAAGAGCGCCGCCATCCGCGTCTCCGCCTATGGCGCGACCTGGCATGCCGCGGTGCTTTCCGCCACGCGCCTGCCGCGCGACCTCGCGCCCTATGAGACGGCGATCGTGGTCGAAGGCGGCTGGCGGCATGAGTTGGCGGGGCAGGGGGCGCCTGCAGAAGCCTTCGCGCTGCTCCTCACCCTGCTCGACACGCCCGGCACGGCCTGGCAGCGGATGGAGGATCCGGCCGTTGGCCTGTACCGCGCCGCGGCGATCCGCGGCGGCCGGCTGGTCGGCGCGGTGCTGTTGGGCCCCGACGCGGCGCTGCCGCCCCGCGCCTGGCTGGCCGCGCTTCTCGCCAGTGAGGATCCGCTGGCGCCTGCCGAGCGGGCGGCGCTGCTGGCGGGGGCGCGGCCGGATGGCCCGCCCCCCTCGCCCCTCGTCTGCGCCTGCCATGGCGTGACGGCGGCGGCGATCCAAGGCTGCGGGGGCGATGTGGCCAAGGTGGGCGCCGCGACGCGCGCAGGCACGGGCTGCGGGTCCTGCAAGCCGGAGATCGCGGCGCTGCTCGCCAGGCTGGAGCCCGCGTGATGGGGCATGGTCCGGCCTTCCCTGATTTGTCTCCGCGGCTTGGGGCCCTGGCCGGGTGCCTTCAGGCACTGGTGCGACGCGCGTGGTCAGGGGTCGTGGCGCTGCAGCACAGGCGAGATGCGAAGCCCGCCGGCGAGGCGCCCGACCGCGCGTCGGCTGGCGGGGAGCCTCGGGCGGACGACGCCTTCGCACAGGCAATCAAGAGCGCGGCGCCCATGCCACCGGGCATGGTCTGCCTGGTCGGGGCCGGACCCGGCTCGGTGGACCTGCTGACGCTGCGCGCACTGCGGCTGCTGGGGGAAGCCGATGTCATCGTGCATGACCGGCTTGTGTCGGATGAGGCGCTGCACTTGGCGCGCGCTGATGCCGAACGGATCTATGTCGGCAAGTCACGCGCCAATCATTGCCTGCCGCAGGCTGAGATCAACGCCTTGCTGGTGCATCTGGCACGGCAGGGACGGCGCGTGGTGCGCCTCAAGGGCGGGGATCCCTTTGTCTTCGGTCGGGGCGGCGAGGAAGCGGCTGCGCTGGCAGAGGCTGGCATCCCATATCAGGTCGTACCAGGCGTCACCGCGGCGCTCGCCTGCGGCGCCGATGCCGGTATCCCGCTGACGCATCGCGATGCCGCGCAGATGCTGACGCTGGTCACCGGCCACACGCGGGACGGCCGGCTCGACATCGATGCCACGGCCCTGGCTCGGCCGAACCAGACCCTGGCGATCTACATGGGGCTGGCGAACCTGCCAGACCTGGTACGCCAGTTGATCGGCGCAGGGCTGGATGCGTCACATCCCGCGGCAATCGTCGAGGCCGGCGGCACTGTGGCATCGCGGCGCCTGGACGGCACCTTGGGCTCGCTGACCGCGATGGCGCGAGTTCTGCGAACGGCGCAACCGGCGCTGATCATCATCGGAGAAGTAGTGCGCCTGGCACCGGCGGTCGCACCGGCCGCGGCGCTGTCGACGCGCTATGCGGGTCGAAGGCCTCCAACGTGGAAGAAGCCCGGGAACCGCATAAAGCCCGTCATTACGGCTCACGCCGGGCGTGACGCGACTCTTTGAGTAATGCCCCTGACGGCACGGTTCGACCCGTCGGGAGTTCACGACCGCGCGCCACCGAAGGAGCAGGATCGCTCGTCGCTGTAGCCGAACCGGCGACGCTGACCGGGCAGTTCGCGCAGTCGCTTCGTTGAATCGCAGACTTCGCTTGGCTACCGCGCGCCGAAGAGCGAAGTGTCCGTCACGCGGAGAGCGAGACGGAGACGGCGATGACGAAGCAGGAAGCCAACCAGCAGTGCAGCCTGGACGCCTTCATGGCGAGGAAGGCGGAGTTTGACGCGGTGCTCGCCGAATTGCAGCAGGCCAGCGTCGAGCACTTCGGCGCCGATCCCGAGGCGGTGCTCTGGGGTGAAGCCTGCTGGCTCGCCGGTGCAACCGCGAAGCTGAAGGACATCGCCGACCAGCACTTCCGGCGCGGCGAATACGCGCCGTAACGCGGCGCTCTCCCCGCCACGCCCCGACAGGCCGGGCCTGCGGGGCTCGGGCTCGTAGCACCCGGATGGTCGGGTGCGGGACGAGGACCCCGACGATGAAGCTCTCCGACACGCAGACGCAGATCCTCGCCGCGGCGGCGACGCACCCGATGCGGCTTGCCATCCCGCCCGCCAAGCTGCCGACCGCTGCCCGCGAGGCGGTCCGCAAGAGCCTGCTCGCGAAGGCGCTGATCGAGGCGGTGGAAGTTGATGCCGCCGACGAGCGCGACGCCTGGATTACTGAGGCCGGGCCGGTTACCTATCGTCTTGTGGCGCAGGGGCCCGCAGAAGCCGCTACGGCGGCCGTACAGGCCATTGAGGCCCCCGGCGGCCGCGACGGCGCGGCGGAGGCGACACCGCCCCACACGGCGCCCACAGAGTCCCTGGCGACCGTGTCCACGCATCAGCGCCCCAGCGGCGTGCGCAACGCCGCCACAGCCGTCCGGGCCGCCTGGGAGACCCGCAGCGATAGTCCCGGCGCGCTGGAGGTCGCCATCGCCACGCTCCAGGCTGCCGTCGCCGGTAAGCCCGCCCGACCGGCCCGCGAACTTGGCGCTCCCCGCGCACTGCGCCAGGGCACGAAGCAGGAGACGGTGCTGGCCCTGCTGCGCCGAACGGAGGGCGCCACCATCGCCCATGTGATGGAGGCCACCGGCTGGCAGCAGCACACGGTTCGCGGGTTCTTCGCCGGCCTGAAGAAGCGCCAGGGCATCGCGGTGGAGGTGATGGAGCGCGTGCGCCAGGTCGGGCCAAACAACACTGGCGCCAAGGGCTCCTACAGCATCTACCGCATCGCCAAGGCCGGCTGATGCGCCCTGCTGCTGCGGCGCCGCGCTACGCGGTCGGGCTTTACAGGGTCTCGACCGCGGAGCAGGGGCAGAGCGGGCTCGGGCTGGAGGCGCAGGCCGCCTCCGTCCGCACCTTTGCGGCGAGCCAGGGCTGGTCCCTGGTCGCCGAGTACTCCGACATCGCCAGCGGCAAGGACGACCGCCGGCCCGGCTTCCAGGCGGCGCTGACGCGCTGCCGGCAGCTGGGCGCGGTGCTGGTGGCGGCGCGGCTGGATCGGATCACGCGGCGCGCCCACACGCTGTCGCAGCTGCTGGAGGACGGCGTGTCCATCCGGGCGGCAGACATGCCTGGCGCCGACGACCTGATGATGCGGGTCTATGCGGCGATGGCGCAGAAGGAGCGGGAGCTGATCGCCGAGCGGACCAGGGCCGCGCTGGCCGCCGCCAAGGCGCGCGGGCGCATGCTAGGCGGCGACCGGGGATACCGGCAGGCCGCGGGCCCGGACGCCGTAGCTGCGGCCCTGGCGCGGCGGGAGGCGGCCGAACGGGCGGCGCATCGCCTGGTGCTGGAAGTTGAGCGGCTGCGCGCCGAGGGCGTCGAGGGTCAGGCAGCCATGGCGCGGGCGCTGAACGAGCGCGGGGTGCCGACGCCGCAGGGCAGGGGCGCCTGGACCCACACGACGGTGGCGCGGGTGATAGCGCGGAGCGGCTGCGCGTAGGGGATCACGCCGTCCTTGCCATGCGCCACGAGTTCTGTCTTTGTTCTCATGCTCCCTGAACCCAGGATGACCCGGTATGGCGGACCCATCGACCTCTTCGGCGCACCACGCGCCCCCTCTGATCTCGCCCGTGGTGTGGCACGCCATCCGGACGGCGCGGGATGCTTCCCTGGCCGCGGGTGCGACCCCGGCAGACGCGCTGGAGTCGGCCCGTCAGCTTGCGCTCGCCGTGTTTCCTGCGCTCCCCAGGCCGCATCTGCGTGAAGCGCTCGACGCGCTGGCAGCAGCTCCGGCGCGACCCGCTGGGAGAGGGCGGCTTGACCATGGGGTCGGCCAGCCGGTGACGTTCCGGCTCACACCCCATCCCGATCGGCGGTGGCACGCGGACTGGCTGGCAAGTCGCTACGCCGGTCCCTGCTTTGTCAGCGCCGCCGACGAGGATGGCGCCCGGAGTCTCGCGGCCAGGCATTTCCGGACATCGCGGGAGGTGCCCTTCGACGGTGATCCCTGGCGGCGACGGGACTTGGTGGATGCTGCGGTGGGCGGGAAGCTGCCGCCGCTGCCCTATGGGATGGTGGTGCCTATGGCTGGGCGGCTGGGCGGACGAGAGCGGCCGTCCCTGTGACCTAGCCTCGTGCTACTTCAGCTGGCTGTCCTTGCTGCCCCTGCGATTGATGCCAAAAGCGGCCGGCCGCCGATCCCGCGCGGCCTGGCATGCGACACAGGTGAGGACGCCGGGCACCGCACGACGTCGTGCTTCCGGGATCTCGACGCCGCATTCGATGCAGTGAGTTTCGCCGGCACCAGCCGACATGGCAGCGCGCGCGCGCAGGACGCCATCTGCGACGGTATCGTCGATCTGATCCTGCACAGCTCCGTCCGGAGCCCAACCGCTGGCCGTTGTTCCTGCCCTGCTAACTTTCACTTGTCGCCTTGCGGAGATGGGAGTTTGCGCTGCCCTTTCCAAGCGTGAGGCCAGTGAGAGCCCGTTGCAACCGCGGAGGTCCTGTTCACCACCGACCAACGGTCGTTGGTCCGTGTTGAACAGGCAGTCGCTGTCACGCCACCTTCCAGCCGCTGACTGATCCATCGCGATCGCGATCGAAGGCCCGCGCCCAGCGATCGAGCGGCACCACCTTCTCGTGCCGCGGCGCGCGGCCAGACACCATCCGATCCAGCAGCTGCCCGGCCAGCCCCAGCGCATCGATCTGGTCGTCGTGCTTGCCGGCGGGGAAGGTCAGCAACTCCGCCTCGAAGGCCTGCCGCCACGGCGCCTGCCGCAGCACGTGCAGCCCCTCCAGCGCCATGCGGCCACGAATGGACTGCGCGCGAACCGCCTTGTCGCCGCGGGTCGCGTACCGCCCATGCCGGGTTTGTCCTCGATGCGCTTGAGCAGGCGCTGCATGACCGGCGGCCGGTCCAGGGCGGCGGCCTCGTCCATCACAGCGATCGCGGGGTCCAAGGCGGATTCAATTGGTCGTCGCAACACCGTTGAGGGGTGTGGGTGCGATGGCGGGTCGACGGCGTTCGGATCGGGCTTTGCGGGGCAAACTGACATCGCCAGGACGACCGCCTGTCGCGCGGCAGGAGCATCGTCGTCGGTTCTGGGCTTTGGTTGCCGAAGGGCTCTCGAGCGAGGACGCGGCGATGGAGGTTGGA
>NZ_JAAIKB010000034.1 GCF_011040385.1 Falsiroseomonas algicola
GTCTTCCCATGGTCCACGTGCCCGATCGTGCCGATGTTGCAGTGCGGCTTCGTCCGCTCGAATTTCGCCTTGGCCATTGCTTCAGGTCCTCAGGATCGGGTCTTGTTTACCAGCGGTAGTGGCTGAAGGCCTTGTTCGCCTCCGCCATCCGGTGCGTGTCTTCGCGCTTCTTGACGGCCGACCCACGGTTGTTGGCGGCGTCCATCAGCTCCGCCGAAAGGCGGTCTTCCATCGTGTGCTCGCCGCGCTTGCGCGCGCTGTCGATGATCCAGCGGATCGCGAGCGCCTGGCGCCGCTCCGGCCGAACCTCGACGGGGACCTGGTAGGTCGCGCCACCGACGCGGCGGCTGCGGACTTCCACGGCCGGCTTCACATTGTCCATCGCCTCATGGAAGACGCGCAGCGGGTCGCTGTTCGGACCCCCGCGGCGCTTCAGCGTGTCCATGGCGGCGTAGACGATGCCCTCGGCGGTGCTCTTCTTGCCGTCGTACATGAGCACGTTCATGAAACGGCTCAGCACGAGGTCACCGAACTTCGGGTCCGGCAGAACTTCACGCTTCGTGGCGCTATGGCGGCGCGACATCTCTCAGATCCTCACTTCGGCCGCTTGGCGCCGTACAGCGACCGGCGCTGGCGACGCTTCGCGATGCCCTGCGTGTCGAGCACGCCACGCAGGATGTGATAGCGGACACCCGGAAGGTCCTTCACGCGGCCACCGCGGATCAGGACAACGGAGTGTTCCTGCAGGTTGTGGCCCTCGCCCGGGATGTAGCTCACGACCTCGTAGCCGTTCGTCAGGCGGACCTTGGCCACCTTACGCAGAGCGGAGTTCGGCTTCTTCGGCGTCGTCGTATAGACGCGCGTGCAGACGCCCCGCTTCTGGGGGCTGCCCTGCAGGGCCGGAACCTTGTTCCGCTTCGCAATGGGCTCACGCCCCGTGGCGATGAGCTGGTTGATCGTCGGCATGACGCCCCTTCGTGCCCGTCCCGTCTTTCCACAACGCCGCCAAGCACGTTGGCCCGCGTGGACGCGCAATTGCGCACCCTGCGGGCTACCGTCCTGCCACCGGCCTCAGCCCTCCCTGACTTCGGGAGGGCGGCGCCGGCGACGCATCGCTGTGGACCAAAATTACAGCCCGGCCGTGCGATGCTGATGCACCACCCCGACCAAGGACCCGCCGTTTATCCGGCGCGTCCTGTTGAGTCAAGCGAAGTGGAACTTCCCGAAGTCTTCGGCGCCGCCATTCCCGGCAGGGCCGCCATTCCACCACGCCATGCCTTCGCCCCACCCGTTGCGGATGGGGTCCAGGCCGGCAGAAGGGGGGCCTGGACGGGCCGCCCGCCCGTTACTCCGCCGCGCGGGCAGGCCCCGGCAGCGGGGCCGGGCTGGCCGGGATGCGGCCGCGGTCCCGCTGCGCCGCCACGGCGCGCAGCTTGTTCATGACGGAGCCCGTGCCCGCCGGGATGAGACGCCCGACGATCACGTTCTCCTTCAGGCCCATCAGGTTGTCGACCTTGCCCGCCGTCGCGGCCTCCGTCAGCACCCGAGTCGTCTCCTGGAACGACGCGGCCGAGATGAAGGAGGTCGTCTGCAGCGAGGCCTTGGTGATGCCCTGCAGCACCGGCTCGGCGCGCGCGGGGCGCTCCTTCGCCAGGATGCGCTTCTCGTTCTCGATCTCGAACTCGATTCGCTCCACCGTCTCGCCGACCAGGTAGGTCGTGTCGCCCGGATCCAGGATCTCGACCTTCTGCAGCATCTGGCGAACGATCACCTCGATGTGCTTGTCGTTGATCTTCACGCCCTGCAGTCGATAGACGTCCTGGATCTCGTTGACGAGGTAGTTCGCCAGCGCCTCGACACCCAGCACGCGCAGGATGTCATGCGGCACGCGGGGGCCGTCGACCAGCGGGTCACCGGCCTTCACGTAGTCGCCTTCCTGCACCGAGACGTGCTTGCCCTTCGGCACCAGGTATTCGCGCGGCGTCACCGGCTCATCGCCCACCTGGTCGGGGACGACCAGGATGCGGCGCTTGGCCTTGTAGTCCTTGCCGAACTCAACCCGGCCATCGATGTCGGCGATGATCGCCGCATCCTTCGGACGACGCGCCTCGAACAGCTCGGCCACCCGCGGCAGACCGCCGGTGATGTCGCGCGTCTTCGACGATTCGCGCGGCATGCGCGCGATGACGTCGCCGATGCTGACCTCCTTGCCGTTCTCGACCGAGAGGATCGAGCCCGGCGGCAGGACGGTGATCGCCTCCGCGCCATTGTCGCGCTTCACGACGTTGCCCGCCGCGTCGCGCAGGATCAGGCGCGGACGGAGATCGGCGCCGCGACCGACGGACTTGTATTCGACGACCTCCTTGAAGGAGAGCCCCGTCACCTCGTCCATGCGGTCCATGAGGGTGACGTTCTCGATCAGGTCGGCGAACTCCACCTTGCCGTTCTTCTCGGTGATGATCGGCAGGGTGAAGGGGTCCCATTCCGCCAGCTTCTGGCCGCGGGACACCGCGGCGCCTTCCTCGACCAGCAGGCGCGCACCGTAGGGCACGCGGCTCCGGCCGCGCTCCCGCCCGTTCGCGTCATGCAGCACGGCCTCGCAGTTGCGGGCCATGACGATGGTGGCGCCCTGGCTCGTGGTGACCACCACGCGGTTCAGGAACTTCACCGTGCCGTCCGCGATCGCCTCCACCGCCGACTGCTCCGCGCCACGCTGCGCGGCACCGCCGATGTGGAAGGTGCGCATGGTCAGCTGCGTGCCCGGCTCGCCGATCGACTGCGCGGCGATGACGCCCACGGCCTCACCGGTGTTGACGGGCGTGCCGCGGGCGAGGTCGCGACCGTAGCAATGGCCGCAGACGCCGACGCGCGCATCGCAGGTCAGCACGGAGCGGATCTTCACCGCCTCCACGCCGGCCTTCTCGATCAGCTCCGCCTCCGGCTCCTCGATCAGCGTGTTGATCTTCACCAGCACGCGGCCATCGGCGGGGTCGAGCACGTCCTCCTGCGTCGTCCGGCCCAGGATGCGCTCGGAGAGCGAGGAGACGACCTCGCCGCCATCCATCACGGCGCGCACGGTGATGCCGCGCTCGGTGCCGCAATCATCCTCGACGATGATGCAGTCCTGCGCCACGTCCACCAGGCGGCGGGTCAGGTAGCCCGAGTTCGCCGTCTTCAGCGCCGTGTCGGCTAGGCCCTTGCGGGCGCCGTGCGTGGAGTTGAAGTACTCCAGCACCGTCAGGCCTTCCTTGAAGCAGTTGATGATCGGCTGCTCGATGATCTCGCCCGAGGGCTTGGCCATCAGGCCGCGCATGCCGGCGAGCTGGCGCATCTGGGCGGGCGAACCGCGCGCACCGGAATGCGACATCATCCAGACGGAGTTGGCGGGCTTGCCGATCTCCTGCTTCTGGATCTCCTTCATCATGGCCTGTGCCACTTCTTCCGTGCAGCGCGACCAGGCGTCGACCACCTTGTTGTAGCGCTCGCCGGCGGTGATGAGGCCGTCGAGGTACTGCTGCTCGAACTCCTTCACCTGGTCCTTGGTATTGCCGATCAGCGTGTACTTGCTGTCCGGCATGACCATGTCGTCCTTGCCGAAGCTGATGCCCGCCTTCGCCGCATGGCGGAAGCCGAGGCCCATCAGGCGGTCGGCGAAGATCACGCTCTCCTTCTGGCCGCAGTGACGATAGACGGCGTCGATGACGTCGGAGATCGTCTTCTTGGTCAGCTGGCGGTTCAGCAGCGAATAGGGCACCGCCGGGTGCAGGGGCAGCAGCGCGCCCATGAACATCCGGCCAGGCGTCGTCACCACGCGCTCGGTGACCGTGTTGCCGTCCTTGTCCGCGGCCTTGCGGCGGGCGCGGATCTTGGTGTGCAGGTTGATCGTGCCGGCGGCCAGCGCCTGCTCGATCTCGCCGATGGTCGCGAAGGCCGGGGCCGCACGCTCATCCGCCGCGCGGAATTCCGGCGTCTCCAGGCTGAGGTAGTAGAGGCCGAGCACGATGTCCTGGCTCGGCACGATGATCGGCTTGCCGTTGGCGGGGCTGAGGATGTTGTTGGTGGACATCATCAGCACGCGCGCTTCCAGCTGCGCCTCGAGGCTCAGCGGCACGTGCACGGCCATCTGGTCGCCGTCGAAGTCCGCGTTGAAGGCGGTGCAGACCAGCGGGTGCAGCTGGATCGCCTTGCCCTCGACCAGCGTCGGCTCGAAGGCCTGGATGCCCAGGCGGTGCAGCGTCGGCGCGCGGTTCAGCAGGACCGGGTGCTCGCGGATCACCTCCTCGAGGATGTCCCACACCTCCGGCCGCTCCTTCTCCACCATCCGCTTCGCGGCCTTGATGGTGGTGGCGTGGCCGTACTTCTCGAGCTTCGAGTAGATGAAGGGCTTGAACAGCTCCAGCGCCATCTTCTTCGGCAGGCCGCACTGGTGGAGCTTCAGCTCCGGACCCACCACGATGACCGAACGGCCGGAGTAGTCGACGCGCTTGCCGAGCAGGTTCTGGCGGAACCGCCCCTGCTTGCCCTTCAGCATGTCGGACAGCGACTTCAGCGGGCGCTTGTTGGCGCCCGTGATCGCGCGGCCGCGGCGGCCATTGTCGAACAGCGCGTCAACGGCTTCCTGCAGCATGCGCTTCTCGTTGCGCACGATGATGTCCGGCGCGCGCAGCTCGATCAGCCGCTTCAGGCGGTTGTTGCGGTTGATGACGCGACGATAGAGGTCGTTCAGGTCCGAGGTCGCGAAGCGGCCGCCATCGAGCGGCACCAGCGGGCGCAGCTCCGGCGGGATGACCGGGACGACGTCCAGGATCATCCACTCCGGACGCGCGCCGCCTTCGGCGAAGCTCTCCAGCATCTTGAGGCGCTTCACCAGCTTCTTGCGCTTGGCCTCGGAGGTCGTCTCCTTCAGCTCCGTGCGCAGCCGGGTCGCTTCCTTGTCGAGGTCGATGGCAGCGAGCATCTGCTTCACCGCCTCGGCGCCGATGCCGACCGAGAAGGCGTCCTCGCCGAACTCGTCCTGCTTGTTCTGGTACTGGTCTTCCGTGAGAAGCTGATGGAGCTTCAGGTCCGTCAGGCCCGGCTCAAGCACCACATAGCTCTCGAAGTAGAGGACCTTCTCCAGCTCCTTCAGCGACATGTCGACCATGAGGCCAACGCGCGACGGCAGGCTCTTCATGAACCAGATATGCGCGACCGGCGACGCCAGCTCGATATGGCCCATGCGCTCGCGCCGGACCTTGGCGAGCGTGACCTCGACGCCGCACTTCTCGCAGATGATGCCGCGGAACTTCATCCGCTTGTACTTGCCGCAGAGGCACTCGTAGTCCTTGATCGGGCCGAAGATGCGGGCGCAGAACAGCCCGTCCCGCTCCGGCTTGAAGGTGCGGTAGTTGATCGTCTCCGGCTTCTTGATCTCGCCATAGGACCAGGAGCGGATCTGCTCCGGCGAGGCGATCGAGATGCGGATCTGATCGAAGGTCATCGCCTGGCCGGTCTGGCCGAGGATCTTCATCAGTTCGTTCATGCGGTCCACTCCGTCCGGCGCGTCAGCCCTTGGGCCTGCGCGCCACGAAAAGGGAGAGAGAACCGCGCCGCCCGAGGGCGGCGCGGGCAGTCAGAAGGCCCGATCAAGCAGGGCGATTCTCGAGGTCCACGTTGAGACCCAGCGACTTCAGTTCCTTCACCAGCACGTTGAAGGATTCCGGGATGCCGGCCTCGAAATTGTCCTGGTCGCGGACGATCGCCTCATAGACCTTGGTGCGGCCGGACACGTCGTCCGACTTCACCGTCAGCATCTCCTGCAGCGTGTAGGCGGCGCCGTAAGCCTCCAGCGCCCAGACCTCCATTTCGCCGAAGCGCTGGCCACCGAACTGCGCCTTGCCGCCCAGCGGCTGCTGGGTGACGAGCGAGTAGGGGCCGATGGAGCGGGCGTGGATCTTGTCATCCACCAGGTGGTGCAGCTTCAGCATGTAGATGTAGCCGACCGTGACCTTGCGCTCGAAGCGCTCACCCGAACGGCCATCGTGCAGCCAGACCTGGCCGGACTTGTCGAGGTCCGCCTTCTCCAGCATGCCCTCGATGTCCGCCATGCGCGCACCGTCGAAGACCGGCGTCGCGATGGGCACGCCCTTCTTCAGGTTCTCGCAGAGCTCGATCAGCTGGTCGTCATCCATCGGGTCGATGTCCCGCGCGATGACGTCATCCGGGTAGGCCTCGCGCAGCTTGGCGATCAGCTCCTCGCGCATCGCACCGCCACGGCGATACTCCTCGACGAGGTCGCTGATCTGGCGACCGATATTGGCGCAGGCCCAGCCGAGGTGCGTCTCCAGGATCTGACCCACGTTCATGCGCGAGGGCACGCCGAGCGGGTTCAGCACCAGGTCCACCGGCTGCCCGCTTTCCAGGAACGGCATGTCCTCGATCGGCACGACGCGGGAGACGACACCCTTGTTGCCGTGGCGGCCGGCCATCTTGTCGCCCGGCTGCAGCTTGCGCTTCACCGCGACGAAGACCTTGACCATCTTCATCACGCCGGGCGGCAGCTCGTCACCGCGCTGCAGCTTCTCGACCTTCGACTCGAAGCGCTTCTGCAGGCGCTCAACCGCGGCATCGAATTCGCGCTTCAGCGCCTCGATCTCCGCCATCGCCGCATCGTCCTGCACGCCGATCTGGCGCCAAGTCGCCTTGGCGAACTGGTCGAGCACGTCCTGCGTCAGCTCCGTGCCGGCCTTCACGCCCTTGAAGCCGCCGGAGGCCTTGCGGCCCAGCAGACGCTCGCGGAGGCGGGAGAAGAAGGACCGCTCCTGGATCGCCTTCTCGTCGTCGCGGTCCTTGGCCAGGCGGTCGATCTCGGCGCGCTCGATCGCCATCGCGCGCTCGTCCTTGTCGACGCCGCGGCGGCTGAAGACGCGGACATCGACGATGGTGCCGGCCACGCCCGGCGGCAGGCGAAGCGACGTGTCGCGCACGTCGCTGGCCTTCTCGCCGAAGATGGCGCGGAGGAGCTTCTCCTCCGGCGTCATCGGGCTCTCGCCCTTCGGCGTCACCTTGCCGACCAGGATGTCACCCGGCTGCACTTCCGCGCCGATATAGACGATGCCGGCCTCGTCGAGGTTGCGCAGCGCTTCCTCACCGACGTTCGGGATGTCGCGGGTGATTTCCTCCTGGCCCAGCTTGGTGTCGCGGGCCATCACCTCGAACTCGTCGATATGGATGGAGGTGAAGACGTCGTCGCGCGCGATGCGCTCCGAGATCAGGATGCTGTCCTCGAAGTTGTAGCCGTTCCAGGGCATGAAGGCGACGAGGGCATTGCGGCCCAGCGCCAGCTCGCCGAACTCCGTGGACGGGCCGTCGGCGATGATGTCGCCGGCGTTCACCTTGTCCCCCACCTTCACCAGCGGGCGCTGGTTGATGCAGGTGGACTGGTTGGAACGCATGAACTTGCGCAGGCGGTAGATGTCGACGCCCTTGGTGGTGCCGTCATCCGCCGTCGCGCGCACGACGATGCGCGCACCGTCGATGCTGTCGATGATGCCGTCGCGCTTGGCCACGATGGTGGCGCCGCTGTCGCGCGCCACTGCCGCCTCCATGCCGGTGCCGACCAGCGGCGCATCCGCCTGGATCAGCGGCACCGCCTGGCGCATCATGTTGGAGCCCATCAGCGCGCGGTTGGCGTCGTCGTTCTCGAGGAACGGGATCAGCGCCGCGGCGACGGAGACGAGCTGCTTCGGGGAGACGTCGATCGCCGTCACCTCCTCCGGCTTCACCAGGCGGAAGTCGCCGCCATCGCGCACGCTGACCAGCTCCGACTTGAAGCTGCCATCCGTGTCGACCTCGGCATCCGCCTGCGCGACGACCAGGCGTTCCTCCTCCATGGCGGAGAGGTAGCGCGGCGCGCCGGTCACCTTGCCGTCCTTCACCAGGCGATACGGCGTCTCGATGAAGCCGTACTTGTTCACCTTGGCAAAGGTGGCGAGGCTGTTGATGAGGCCGATATTCGGCCCTTCCGGCGTCTCGATCGGGCAGATGCGGCCGTAATGGGTCGGGTGCACGTCGCGCACCTCGAAGCCCGCACGCTCACGCGTCAGACCGCCCGGGCCCAGCGCCGAGAGGCGGCGCTTATGCGTCACCTCGGAGAGCGGGTTGGTCTGGTCCATGAACTGCGACAGCTGGCTGCTGCCGAAGAACTCCCGCACCGCCGCCGCCGCCGGCTTCGCGTTGATCAGGTCATGCGGCATGACGGTGTCGATATCGACCGACCCCATGCGCTCCTTGATCGCGCGCTCCATGCGCAGCAGGCCGACGCGATACTGGTTCTCCATCAGCTCGCCGACCGAGCGCACGCGCCGGTTGCCGAGGTTGTCGATGTCGTCGATGGAGCCGTTGCCGTCCTTCAGCTGCAGCAGGACGCGCAGCGTCTGCACGATGTCCTGCTTGCGGAGCGTCCGCTGCGTGTCCGGCACCTCATCGGCGGAGAAGCCGAGGCGCATGTTCATCTTCACGCGGCCGACGGCCGAAAGGTCGTAGCGCTCCGCATCGAAGAACAGGCCGCGGAACAGCGTCTCCGCCGTGTCGGCGGTCGGCGGCTCGCCCGGGCGCATCACCCGGTAGATGTCCATCAGCGCTTCGTCGCGGTTGGAATTCTTGTCCACCGCGAGCGTGTTGCGGATCCAGGGGCCGGCGGACTGGTCGATCGCCAGCGTCGGCAGGCGGTCGAGCCCGGCCTCCTCGATCGCGACCAGCTTGGGCTCGGTCAGTTCCTCGCCGGCCTCGGCCCAGATCTCGCCGGTCTGCATGTTGACCATGTCCTCGGCCACGAAGCGGCCGAGCAGGTCCGCGCGGCCGACCAGCACTTCCGTCGTGCCGCCTTCCGCGATCTTCCGCGCCGCGCGCGGCGTCAGCTTCACGTCCTTCTCGGCCACCACCTGGCCGGTCTTCGCATCGACAAGCGCTTCCTGCAGCTTGATGCCGCGGAAGGCGTCCGGGTCGAAGGGGCGCGACCAGCCCTTGGGGCCACGGGAGAAGACCACCTGGCCGTAGAAGGCGTTCAGGATCTCCTCGGCGTCCATGCCGCGGATCTCGCCGATCTCGAGCGCGGGAAGGCCGGCGGCCGCGCGATCGGCGCGCTGCTTCTCGGTCCACTGGCTGTCGAGGGCATAGAGCAGCGTCGTCGCCGGCAGCTTCCGCTTCCGGTCGATGCGGACATAGCAGATGTCCTTGGCGTCGAACTCGAAGTCGAGCCAGGAGCCGCGATAGGGGATGACGCGCGCGGCGAAGAGGTACTTGCCGCTGCTGTGGGTCTTGCCCTTGTCGTGATCGAAGAAGACGCCCGGGCTGCGGTGCATCTGGGAAACGATGACGCGCTCGGTGCCGTTGATGATGAAGGTGCCGTTGTCCGTCATGAGCGGCATGTCGCCCATGTAGACGTCCTGCTCCTTGATATCGCGCACGGAACGAGAACCCGTGTCCTCATCCACGTCCCACACGATGAGGCGCAGCCGCACCTTCAGCGGCGCGGCGAAGGTCAGCCCGCGCTGGATGCATTCCTCGACGTCGTATTTCGGCTCTTCCAGCTCGTACTGGACGAATTCCAGGCGGCCTCGGCCGCCGAAATCGTCGATCGGGAAGACCGACTTGAAGACCTCCTGAAGCCCGGTATGCGTGCGGCTGTCCGGGTCCACCCCCATCTGCAGGAACGCTTCATAGGAAGCGCGCTGCACGTCGATGAGGTTGGGCATCGGCGCCACTTCGGGCAACCGCCCGAAGGACCGCCGGATCCGCTTGCGCGCCGTGAACGACTTCGTGATAGCGTTCATGCCTGTCCCGCTTCCCGTGCCTGCCGGCCGCGCATCGCGCCCGGAGGATCTTCGCCAGAGTGCCCCGCCAGCGCGGACCGGAATGCCCGGCCCCGTGACGATTAGTCGCAACCGACGATGGTTGAACCACCGTCAAACGCGGGCGCGGGCGGGATTCCCTTCCGGGAGTCCCGCCCGTTCCCGCCAGATAGTGTCCGGTGGACCCCGAAGGGAGTCCCCCGGAAGCTTCCGCGGTGCCGACCCTGGGTTCGCCAGGGCCGGTTCCGCCGAATACTCAGCTGATCTCGACCGTGGCGCCGTTCTCTTCCAGCACCTTCTTGATCTTCTGAGCCTCGTCCTTGTTCACGCCGTCCTTGACCAGCTTCGGCGCGCCCTCGACCAGGTCCTTCGCTTCCTTCAGGCCGAGACCGGTGATCGTACGGATCTCCTTGATCACGTTGATCTTCTTGTCGCCGCCCGCCTTCAGCGTCACGGTGAACTCGGTCTTTTCCTCGACCGGGGCAGCGGCGGCGGCGGCCGGAGCGGCGGCGGCAACGGCCACCGGCGCGGCGGCGGAAACGCCCCACTTCTCTTCCAGCATCTTGGAGAGCTCAGCGGCCTCCAGGACGGTCAGGGCGGAGAGCTCGTCAACGAGCTTAGCGAGATCGGCCATGTGTGTATGTCCTTCGATCTAATGGCTTGGCTTGATGTTTGCAACACCTGGGTGGGTTGGCCCCGCCCCGGTGTCCTCGGTGTCTCAGGCTGTGCGAATGCGGCCCTGTCAGGCCGCCTCCGCCCCCGCCTCGTCCTTCTTGGCGTAGGCGCTGAAGACGCGCGCCAGCTGGCTGCCAGGGGCCTGCAGCACGCCCGCGATGCGGGTGGCCGGGGTCTGGATCATGCCAAGCAGCGACGCACGCAGCGCTTCCAGCGACGGCAGTTCGGCCAGGGCCTTCACGCCATCGGCGTTCAGGGTCTGCTTGCCGAGCGCCCCGCCAAGGATCACGAACTTGTCGTTCCCCTTGGCGAATTCCACGGCGGTCTTCGCCACGGCCACCGGATCCTTCGACCACGCGAGCGCGGTCGGACCCTTCAGCAGCGGCGAGATGCCCTGGAAGCTGGTACCATCGAGGGCGAGGGCGGCCAGCCGGTTCTTTGCCACCTTGTAGGTCGCGCCGGCGCTGTTCATCTGGCGCCGCAGCTTCGTCGCATCCGCGACCGTCAGGCCCTTGTTCTGGCTGACGAGCACGAACGACGTATCTGCGAACACCGCCTGAAGCGCCGCCACGAAGGCAGCCTTTTCCGAACGGTCCACGTCCCGTCTCCGTTACAGTTGCCACCCGGATTCACGCCACCCGCGGGGCAAGCCAGGCCCGCCGCGCGAAGGACATCCGGATGGTGGCGAGGGCCTTTTGGAAGGGCCCCGGCCGGTTCAAGCGCGGGGCCGCGGCGCCGCGAGCGACGCCAGACCCCGAATGGCCTGCTGGATCGGGACCGCCAAGCCAAGCCGCCGGGCATGACCCCGGGGGCGGAAAGCATTGCGGCACCCCATCTATCCCCTGCGTGGCTTCCGCCGCATCAAGGCCCGCCGGCACGAAGCCGGGCTGGGCCACAGGAGGTCTCCGACAGGTTCGGGCAAAGGCCTTTTGGGCCCCTGCCCTGCCCGGCGCCCTCAGCGGGCGCCGAATCTCTCAGGCCCCGGCCTGGGCCGGGGCGAACACTCAGCCGCCGGAAGAGAGGCTGGCCACATCCACCTTCAGGCCGGGGCCCATGGAGGAGGAGAGCGAGACCTTCTTCACATAGGTGCCCTTGGCACCCGTCGGGCGGGCCTTCTGGATCGCGTCGACGAAGGCGCGGGCATTGGCGACCAGCGCCTCGGCCTCGAAGCTCGCCTTGCCGATGCCGGCATGGACGATGCCGGCCTTCTCGGCGCGGAACTCCACCTGGCCGGCCTTGGCGGCCGTCACGGCGCCCTTCACGTCCATCGTCACGGTGCCGAGCTTCGGGTTCGGCATCAGGCCGCGCGGGCCGAGCACCTTACCGAGGCGGCCGACGAGGGCCATCATGTCCGGCGTCGCGATGCAGCGGTCGAACTCGATCTTGCCTTCCTGCACCAGGGCGGCCAGGTCGTCCGCGCCCACCACATCGGCGCCGGCGGCCTTGGCTTCCTCGGCCTTCGGGCCGCGGGCGAAGACGCCCACGCGGACCGTCTTGCCGGTGCCGTTCGGCAGGCCGACCACGCCGCGGACCATCTGGTCGGCATGGCGAGGGTCGATGCCGAGGTTCATCGAGATCTCGATCGTCTCGTCGAACTTGGCCTTGGCGTTCGCCTTGGCGAGGCTGATCGCCTCATCCAGCGCGTAGGCCTTCTCCTGGTCGAGACCCGCGACGATCGCCTTGAGGCGCTTGCCCTGCTTGGCCATGGATCAGCCCTCCACCACGGTCATGCCCATCGAGCGGGCGGAGCCTGCGAGCATGCGCACCGCCGCCTCGACGGTGGTGCAGTTCATGTCCTTCATCTTCACCTTGGCGATCTCGGCGAGCTGCGTCTTGGTGACGCGGCCGACATTCGGGCCCTTGCCCGGCGTCGTGCTGCCCTTCTCGATCTTCGCCGCCTTCAGCAGGAAGTAGGTGTTGGGGGGCGTCTTGGTGATGAAGGAGAAGGTGCGGTCGGAATAGGCGGTGATGACGACGGGCGTCGGCGTGCCCGGCTCCATCTGCTGCGTCGCCGCGTTGAATTCCTTCACGAACTGCATGATGTTCAGGCCGCGCTGGCCGAGCGCCGGACCCACGGGCGGGGACGGGTTCGCCTTGCCGGCCGGGATCTGCAGCTTGATGTAGCCGACGATCTTCTTCGCCATGATCGATCCTCTGTTGGTGGCAGAGGCCCGCGGTACCTGCGAACCGGTCGCCCGGCTCTCCCGCGTTCCAATGTCAACTGTGGCAGAACGCCGAACGGCCCGGAAAACCCGGGCCGCTCTGCGGAGGCGCGCGTATAGCGGGGGGTCGGGGGCGAGTCCAGCCCCGCGATGGGCCGCCCGTCAGACGCCGATGCGGGCGGCTTGGCGCAGGCCTTCCAGCCGCACGATCTCGGCCTCCATCAGCGTGACGGCCGGCGCGTCATTGGTTGTGCCACTGACCTGTTCCCGCAGCCGGGCGATGATCGGATCGAAGAAGGCGTCGCGCTGCGTCACGTCCGGAAAGGACTGCGGCACCAACGCCACGTGGGTGTCGGCGGGGTAGGCGTACATGGCGCCGGTTGCCGATGCAGCCGCGAGGCCGATCAATCCGCCTGCCAGGAAGTAGAGCCCGGCAGTCGAGCCATCGGTGCGTGAGGCGATGACCGTGCGTCCCGTGGCGTGTGCGGGCGCATCGCAGGAGACTTGGATCGGCGATGCGCTGTTGGTCACCCGCAGCAGGCCCGGCGTGGGCGCAACCCGCCCCACCGCCTGCCCGTCCCGCCGCGCTTCACAGGTCGCGCCGACCGGCGTGGTGGTGACGGCAATGCGGACAGGGGGCTCAGAAGGGTTGCCAGCACAGGCGACGGTCAAGACCAGGCCAGCGCCGGCGAGCACCGCCCGGCAAGATCGAAGTGACATCGGGACACCGTTCGATGGGTTGTGGGAGCGGCCACGTCCTGGGGCCAACCATGGCTACGGCGTCATGCCGCGGCCACCCTTTACGATATCGAATCGGCAAAAAGCAACCTTGGGTAGACGAATGCAGGCCGTGCGATGCAGAAAATACCTTGCATCGCCCGTGTACCTAGAGGGCGCCGCACCGACGGTGGCCGCAGCCTGCAGCCCCTGCCCTCAGAGCTTCTCGACCTGCCCGTATTCCAGCTCCACCGGCGTGGAGCGGCCGAAGATGCTGACGCTGACCTTCACGCGGCCGCGTTCCTCGTCCACTTCCTCGATCGTGCCGTTGAAGCTCGTGAAGGGGCCGTCGGCCACGCGGACCTGCTCGCCCACCTCGAAGACGATGGCGGGGCGCTTCGGCTTGTCGGCGCCGTCCTGCACCTGCTTCAGCATGCGCTGCGCTTCGGATTCGCGGATCGGCGTCGGGCGGTTCTTCTCGCCCAGGAAGCCCGTCACCTTCGGCGTGTTCTTCACCAGGTGCCAGGCGTCGTCGGTCATTTCCATCTTCACCAGGACATAGCCCGGGAAGAACTTGCGCTCCTGGTTCGTCTTGGTGCCGCGGCGGACCTCGACCACTTCCTCGGCCGGGACCAGGATCTCCTCGAAGGCGTCGGCCAGGCCCTTCTGGGCGGCCTGCTCACGCAGCTGCTGGGAGATCTTCTTCTCGAAGCCCGAATAGACGTGGACCACGTACCACTTCTTGTCGGCCATCAGCCACCTACCCCGAACAGCATCCGCATCGCGTAGGCGATGATCTGGTCCACCACCAGGAAGAACACCGCCGCGGCCGCCGACAAAGCGAGCACGAGACCGGTCGTGATCAGCGTCTCCTTGCGCGACGGCCAGGTGACGCGGGCCACTTCCTGCCGCACCTCGCGGACGAACAGCGCGGGATCGAGCTTGGCCAAGAGGGGCCCCTTCACGGCGTTGACGATGACACAACCCGAACACGGGGCCCGCCACCGGAAGAGTGGCCCGGACCCCGGTGCCCGGGACTTCCGACAAAGTCCCGGCCTGCGCGTCCGCCAGCCCCCCGGCTTCGGGGGGCCTGCGGCCGCGAAGACTGCGCGGCCGGCTGGCAGGGGCGGAGGGTCTCGAACCCCCAACCTCCGGTTTTGGAGACCGGCGCTCTAGCCAATTGAGCTACGCCCCTCTGGGGCCGCGCGAGGGCCGTGATCTATATCAGCGGAGGAGGCCTGTCGAGAGCACCGGCGCCAGTTAGCGTGCGACCTTCACCACCAATGTGCCGCCGATCTTGTCGTGCCAGGTCTGGCGGCGGTCATCCCACAGCATCCAGAAATAGCCGAGGCCGAGCGGGATGGCGGAGACGAGGTAGCCGATATAGCGCAGCACCAGGCGGCCGATGGGCACCTCGCCGCCTGTCTCGGCATCGATGATGCGGATGCCGAGGGCGAGCTTCCCCGGCGTGCCGCCACGCTCCACCCAGAAAAGCAGCACGACAAGCCCGGTGATGACGTTGCTCATCAGCTCCGCGGCCCCGGACATGGCGCCGCCATTCACCGCCTCCGCCAGCGCGCCCAGCAGCATCGCGAGGGGGAACAACCAGATCAGGTCGATGATGTTGGCGAAGGCGCGGCGCCAGAAGCCCGCCAGGTCCTGCTGTTCCATGATGGCTCCCGCGGCCCGTCCCGGCACCGGTAGGGCTTGCCCCGGGCGCTTGTCCAGCGCCCGCCAACGAAAAGGGGCGGGCCGCCTGCGCGACCCGCCCCCCTCACCCACCCCGTCGCCGGGGAAAGGCCTATGTCAATGGCCTTTTCGCGTGACCGCTCAAGGCCCCTCAGACGCCGGGCGGAAACCTCCGGTTTCCTTGGCTTCGCCGCATAGGCGGCGGCGCCCATTCGGGCGCTCGG
>NZ_JAAIKB010000035.1 GCF_011040385.1 Falsiroseomonas algicola
TCCAACCTCCATCGCCGCGTCCTCGCTCGAGAGCCCTTCGGCAACCAAAGCCCAGAACCGACGACGATGCTCCTGCCACGCCACGGGTGGCCGACCCGGCGACGTGAGTTTGCCCCGCAAAGCCCGATCCGAACGCCGTCGACCCGCCATCGCACCCACCCCCATCAACGATGTTGCGACGACCAGTTGAATCCGCCCAATACGTGTCGATCCGATACACCGAGCGCCTGGCCGAAGCGGGCATCGAGCCGTCGGTCGGCAGCGTCGGCGACAGCTACGACAATGCGCTGGCCGAGAGCGTCATCGGCTTGTTCAAGACCGAGGTCATCCGTCGCCGCCGCCCGTGGCGCGGTCTCGAAGGCGTCGAGTTTGCCACCCTCGAATGGGTGGACTGGTTCAACAACCGCCGCCTCCTCGAGCCGATCGGCAACATCCCGCCCGTCGAGGCGGAGGCGCGCTACTATGCCGCCCAGGAGGCCACACCCCTGGCGCCCTGACTCACACCAAACAGCCTCCTGTCTGTCGCAGATCGCGTAGGTTCAGGATGCGGGCGGCATCCCGCAAGCCTCCTGGGCCTTGCGCCCGCTTGTCGGATTGGGAGCCGCCCGCGCCACCGATCGTCAGCCTGAACAGTTGATCGGGGATGCCTCCGCATACCCCGCAGGACAGGAGCAGGGATCGTGACGCAGCAGGTCTACGTCGGCGTCGACGTGGCTAAGGACTGGCTGAACATCTATCATCCCGGCCGAGGGGCAGCGCGGATCGACAACACGCCGGCCGCGGCACGCTCCTTCGCTGCCAGGTGCGCCAAGGAGGGCGCCTGGATCGTTTTCGAGGCGAGGGGCGGATACGACCACCAGCCCCGCGACGCGCTCGAGGCAGCGGGCGTCCCGTTCAGCCGCATCAACCCGCGCTAGGCTCGCGACTTCGCCAGGGCGATTGGCGTCATCGGCAAGACCGATCGCGTCGATGCGCGGATGCTCTCCGAACTTGGTACTCGCCTGACCCCAGCCCGGACTGCGCCCCTGCCTCCGCCACGCCGCGCCCTCCAGGCGCAGGCAACCCGCCGGCGCCAACTCGTCGAGATGCGCAAGCAGGAAGCAACGCGCCTGCAGCAGACTACCGACCCGGAGGCGCGGGCCGACATCAAGGGCGTCATCGCTCTACTTGAGCGCCGCACCACAAAGGTGGAGGCGCGCATGACAGGGCTTGTCGAGGCAGACCCCGACCTCGCCGCCATCGACCGGCGGCTCCGCACGGCGCCGGGCGTCGGCCCGATCGTCGCCGCGACGCTCATCGCCGAACTGCCCGAGCTCGGGTAACTCGACCGTCGCGGCATCGCCGCGCTCGTTGGCCTCGCCCCCGTCGCACGCGACAGCGGAAGGCGGTCCGGGCCCCGGTCCATCGGTGGCGGTCGTCCCGTCGTCAGGACCATCCTCTACCGCGCCGCCCTCCAGGCGTCGCGCCGAGCCGATCCATTCATCCGCTTCCGGGAACGCCTTCAGGCCGCCGGCAAATCCGTCAAGGCCGCCATCATCGACACCGCACGGAAGCTCGTCGTCACCCTCAATGCCATGCTCGCATCCGGCAGCGACTACCGTTCCGCCGCGGCAACCTGATTACAGTTGCCGGCAGACCCGGCGCGGTTCAGCGCCGTTGGGATGCCCGATTAGCTGGAAGGCAGCGGCGCCGGGCAGCGGCCGTTACCGAGCCCCGGGTCCCTGAAGCCCGGGCGGCGGCGTCCCGTCCTCCGCATCCGGATCGCGCCCCTGCTGGCGATCGAGTGCCCGCATGATTGGCGTGACGGTCAGCCCGTGCAGGAGGACCGACATCAGGACGATCAGTCCGACCAGGCCCCAGAGCCGCTCCGAAGCCCCCACCTCCATGCGGTTGAGACCGTAGGCGAGGTAGTAGAAGGAGCCGACGCCACGGATGCCGAAGAAGGCGAGCGTCAGCTTCTCGCTCCGGCTGGCCCCGAAGCCGAGCAGCCCGACAAGGCCGGTCACGGGGCGGATAACCAGCAGGATCGCGGCGGCGACGCCGACATCGGTCCAGGTGACTGGGGCGAGCAGCCCGCGGACGAGCGCGCCGCCGAAGAGCAGGAGCAGCAGCATCATGGCGATGCGTTCGATCTGCTCCGTGATCTCGTGCATCTCGCGATGGAAATCGTGGTCGCGGTGGGAGGCGCGGAAGGTCAGCGCCGTGACGAAGACGGCCAGGAAGCCGTAGCAGTGCATGATCTCCGTCAGCCCGTAGGACACCAGCGTTGCCGACAGCGCTATCAGCCCGTCGCCGGTCTTCGCCAGCTTGGTGCTGGCGGGAACGTGGAAGGTGAGCCAGCCGAAGGCGCGCCCGATCAGCCAGCCGGCCGCGATGCCGGCGCCAACCTCCCACAGCACGCGGTAGGTGAACCAGTCGACGAGCCAGCTCTCCCCCGCGGCGGTCACCGCGGCCAGGGCGATGGCCAGGTGGACGAAGGGGAAGGCGAGCCCGTCATTCAGCCCGGCCTCCGAGGTGAGGCCGAAGCGCACCTCGTCCTCCTCGCCGGTCTTGGGCGGGCCGACCTGAACGTCGGCCGCGAGAACCGGGTCGGTCGGCGCCAGGCTGGCGGCAAGCAGCAGGGCGATCGCCCAGGGCAGGCCCTGGGCCCAGCCGAGCAGGAGGGTGATGGCCGCGATGCCGAGCGGCATCGTCACGCCCAGCAGGCGCCAGGTCACCGACCATCGGCGCCAGTCGAAGATCCGGTCGAGCTTCAGGCCTGCGCCCATTAGCGCGATGATCACGACGAATTCGGTAAAGCGTTCGGCGATCTCGGGATGGTCGAGCGGCAGGGGACTGATCGTGACCTGCGGCAGGGAGAACACCGCGGCGCCGAGCGCAATGCAGACAATGGGCAGGGAAAGCGGGAGGCGCGTCAGCACCATGGGGAGCCACGCGACCAGCGCGACGAGGATACCGAAGCCTGTCAGGGCGAGGATGTAGGGATCCGGCAACCAGGCCTGTTCTGTCATCCACGCCTAACGGCAGGTCACTATGAATGTTCCGGCGCGCGGTTGGGCGAAGCCCCGGCCGTGGAGAGGGCAGCTCCGGCGATGCGATCGTGCCCCGGTTGCCGAAAGACGGTGGTGCGGGGAGCGCCGGCAATAGCCTGCCGACGACGGATAGCGCCACGGCATGGCCGCCATTGCCGACGGGCGGCCTGGGCGACGCCCTTGCTTAACCAATCTGCCTGCTTACCGATCCCCATGCTTGCGGCTGGCCTGCATGGCCTTGTTCACGCCCCCCTGCTTGAGGTCGCCGCTGTTCTTCGACCCGGCGCGGGCGTCCTTCGGGTTGGTCTTGCCCGCGGCAGCGTTGTTGCCGCCCTGGGGAGCACGGCCGGCGGCGGGGAGGGGAGGGAGCTTGGCCATGCTGCTGGTGTCCTTTCGGGACGGTGCCGCCGGCGTCCGGCGTGCTGGAAGTGCGAAGTGGCGACCGGGTAGCGGTGGAAACCGCGAACTCCCGGCGTGGGTGGGCGCAGCAAAGCCAAGGCGGATCAACGTTGTAGGGCTTGTGGGGTAAATCAGGCTACCCTCAAGGTCCGGAGAGTCTCTGGCATCCGGAGAGCCAGCTAGCCCGTTCGTTCCGGCCTCGACCCATCAACCCTCGTGCAGAAACCGTGGCCAGACAGGCGCTTCCGCGCGGTCTGCACAGCGTTGGAGAGGGTTTGCGGAAAGTCCGACTGGAGCAGCAGTAGGAACCGGATTCCAACCTGCTCTGGTGTTCGTGAGACGCGTCTCGTCGGCCGACAACATTCGCCTACGGTGACTCAACTCAACCTTGACCCTGAATTTCGTGCTGCGCATCATCTCCGTGAGGGGTCATCCGCGATCGCCCCGTGAGGCTTCGGCCCAAGAATCGCGTCCAAGCTCCCGCGCTTCGCGCATCAGGAGAGGACGCATAGTGCCGAGCCCCGACGTCATCGCAGTTGCGCAACTCAAGGGACTAGCCGGGACACCCGATGTTCGCGACGGCGTTCGCGCTGGCGCAGAGCGCGTGGAGGTGGACCCGTGGGATGATGCCGCGCTCTGCTTCGGCTTAGGCGAATCTCCGGAGCGCATCGCCGCCACGGTGCTCAGCGTGTTGCGGTCCACCGCGCCATGACCCCGTTTCCGGAGCACGAAGCCAGGCCCGCCATGCGCCGCATCCTTTGGGCGCGCGGCTTCCGCGATTTTGGTGACGGCTTGGTCGCCGTGTTGCTGCCGGCCTGGTTCCTGGCGCTGGGCTATGGCGCGGCGGAGATCGGCGCCGTTTCGACCGTGGCGCTACTCGGATCGGCGCTGATGACGCTGGGGGTGGGTCTGCTCGGAGCGCGGGCTGATCCGCGCGTGCTGTTGCTGGTGGCCGCCGGGCTGATGACCGCGACGGGCCTGGGCTTCGTCTTCGCGACCGGCCTCGGCTTGCTGATGGTCATTGCCCTGGTCGGCACCATCAACCCCTCGGCTGGCAGCGTGAGCATCTTCGCGCCGCTGGAGCAGACGATGCTGACGCGAGCAGCACGGGACGGCACGCGCACCGCCGTCTTCGCGCGCTACAGCTTCGTGGGCTCCTTCGCCGCCGCCGGCGGCGCCCTGGCCGCAGGCGGAGCGGATGGCCTCAAGGCGCTTGGCCTGGGTGAGCTCGCGGCATTCCGTTCCGCCTTCCTGCTCTACGCCGTGCTCGGCCTTGCCTGCTGGTTGGCCTATCGCGCGCTGCCGCGCCTGGCGCCCGAGGCGCGGCAGGCGGCCCATGCACCGCTCGGCCCCTCGCGGGCTATCGTGCTGCGGCTCGCGGCCCTGTTCAGCGTGGACAGCTTCGCTGGCGGCCTTGCCGTTCAGGCGCTGCTGGCGCTGTGGCTCTTCGAGCGCTTCGACCTCTCGCTGGCGCAGGCGGGACTATTCTTCTTCTGGACAGGGGTGCTGTCGGCCTTCTCATTCCCGGTGGCGGCCTGGCTCGCCGGGCGGATCGGGCTGATCAACACGATGGTCTTCACCCACATCCCGTCCAGCCTTTGCCTGATCGCGGCGATGTTCGCGCCCGGCGTCGAGTGGGCGCTGGGGCTTCTGCTGCTCCGCGCGGCGCTGTCGCAGATGGATGTGCCGACCCGGACCTCCTACGTGATGGCGGTGGTTACGCCGCCCGAGCGCACCGCTGCGGCCAGTTTCACGGCCGTGCCGCGCAGCTTGGCGGCGGCGGTGGGCCCGGCGATTGCCGGGGCGATCTTCGCGGCTGGCTGGCAGGCGACGCCCTTCATCATCTGTGGCGTGCTCAAAATCGCCTATGATTTCGCGCTGCTCTGGGCCTTCCGGCACATTCGCCCACCGGAGGAACAGGCGAGAGCTGCTGGGGGTGTCCGTTAGGCAAGGCTCCGCAGGTCAGGCCCTTACCGTTGCAATGTTTTGTCATAATCGGGCAACGCCCACGACGTCCTGTGCCGCCAGATTGAGGTGGTGGTGGCTGGGACTTAGGGGGCGCGCGCGTGCTGATTCGTATCTTGTTGCTCTTCGCGCTGCTGGTCGCACCGGGCCTTCGCCCTGCCTTCAGCCACGAAGGCCATGCGCACGGCGACGAGCCCGCGCCGCCGACCGCCGCCGCACCGCGCGCCGAGGCGCACTCCGACCTGTTCGAGATCGTGGCGGTGCTGGGACCGGATCGACGCCTCTGGCTCTACCTCGACCGGCACGCAACTTCGGAGCCAATCGACGGCGCCACGGTGCAGGTCACCCTCGACGGCGAGGATCAAGGAGCGGCGACACGGGCCGGTGAGGCGATCTACGTCCTCGCCAACCCCGCCCTGGAACGACCGGGTCAAAGGAATCTGGTTTTCACCATCACCGCTGGCGAGGACATCGACCTGCTGCCGGCAACGCTCGAAGTTCCCACCGCGGCTGGGGTTCAGGCCGCAGCACCCGTCTCGTCAGAATTGCTTTCGATCGCGTTGCGCGAGCCCTACATCTGGGCGGCGGGGCTGTTCCTGTTGCTGCTCGGCGTTGCCATCGGCCGCGCCGCCGCGCCACGACCGTTGCCCCCGCTTGTCGTCGCCGAACCGCCAGTAATCGGCACGCGCCCCCACGCATTGCCGTCCGGCGTGCCAATACCGGAGCGTGTGGCCGCTGCGCCGGCTGTCATGGCTCTGGCCGCGCTCCTGTTGCTGCCCGTGATGGCCTGGGCGCAACCCATGGATGCGCCGCGCCGCCAGCTGGATGGCAGCATCTTCGTGCCCAAGCCTTCCCAGCGCCTGCTGGGCCTGCGCACCGGCCCGGCCGAGCTGGGCGAGGCCTCGGTCACTATCCAGTTGACCGGACAGGTGGTGGCGGACCCCAACGCCTCCGGCCGCGTCCAGGCTTCCGAAGCGGGGCGCATCGAGCCACCCGAAGGCGGCTTTCCGGCGCTGGGCCAGCGCGTCGCGCGTGGCGAGGTGCTCGGCTTCGTTGTGCCGATCATGGCGGCCCAGGATCGGGTAGGCGTGCGCGCCAACATCGCCGAGCTCGACGCCCTAATCGTGATCGGCGAGGCACGGGTCCGCCGACTCACCGCGCTGACCGGCACCGTCTCCGCGCGCGAGATCAGCGATGCTCGTGCCGAGTTGGAAGGGCTGCGCCAGCGCCGCGCCGCGAACCTGCCGGCGGTGACGGGACGGGAGCCCATCGTGGCCCCCTCCGCCGGCCTGATCAGCGTGGTGCGCGTCGCCGCCGGCCAGGTGATCCAGGCCCAGGAGCCGCTGTTCGACATCGTCGATCCCGCCCGCCTCTGGGTTGAGGCCATCGCCTTCGACCCGGCCGCCGTCGCCGAGATTTCGGCCGCTTCGGCTGTCACGGCCAGCGGCCAGGCGCTGCGGCTTGGCTTCGTGGGCCGTGGCATGACACTCCGCCAGCAGGGCCTGCCCCTGCACTTCCGCATCGAGGGCGGCGCGCCGGGCCTCGCCGTGGGGCAGCCCGTGACGGTCCTGGTGGAAACACCGCGCCGTGCCGCCGGCATCGTGCTGCCAGCCGAGGCGGTGGTCCGCAACCCCGAGGGCGGCCAGGTGGTCTATGAGATGCCCAGCGCCGAGCGCTTCCTGCCTCGGCCCGTGCGGGTCCAACCCCTCGACGGCCAGCGTGTGCTGGTCACCGCGGGGCTGGAGCGCGGTGCGCGAGTGGTGACCAGCGGCGCCGGGCTGATCGCGCAGGTCCGCTAGGCGTGTTCAACATCCTCGTCACCGCAAGCCTGCGGAACCGGATCTTCGTGTTGGTCGCGGCCGCGATCCTCGTGGTCTATGGCGCCTTCACGCTGCAGCGCCTGCCGGTGGATGTCTTCCCCGACCTCAACAAGCCCGTCATCACCCTGATGACGGAGGCTGAGGGGCTGGCGCCTGAGGAGGTGGAGCTTCTCGTCTCCTACCCGATCGAGACGGCGATGAACGGCATGCCGGGTGTCACGCGCGTGCGCTCCGTCTCCGGCGTTGGGCTGTCGATCGTCTTCGTGGAGTTCGACTGGGGCACGGACATCTGGGTGAACCGCCAGCAGGTGGCGGAGCGCCTGTCGCTGGTGCGCGCGCAGCTGCCGGCGAATGTCGCGCCGCAGATGGCGCCGATCTCCTCCATCATGGGCGAGATCATGCTGGTGGCGATGTCCACCGATGGCCGCGCCAGCCCGATGGAGCTGCGGGAGCTGGCGGATTGGGTGGTGCGGCCGCGGCTGCTGACCATCCCCGGCATATCCCAGGTGATCCCGATCGGCGGCGAGGTGCGGCAGTATCGCGTGACACCCGATGTTACGCGGATGCATGCGTTGGACGTGACCGAGGCGCAGGTGGTCGCGGCCCTTCGGCAGTTCGGTGGGAACACCGGCGGCGGGTATGTGGACCAGGCGGGGCGGGAGTACCTGATCCGCAACATCGGCCGTACCACGCGGCTGGACGACCTGGCCAATACGCCCGTGGCCGTGCGGGCCGGCCAGCCGATCCCGCTGCGCCAGGTCGCCACGGTCGATTACGCTGCACGCCTCAAGCGGGGCGAAGCCGGCAGCATGGGCCGGCCCGCCGTGATCCTGTCCATCCAGAAGCAGCCTGCCGCCGACACGGTGGCACTGACGCGGCAGGTCGAGGCGGCACTTGCGGAGTTGCAGCGCGCCATGCCGCCAGGCGTCACCGCCAACAACGTGCAGTTCCGCCAGGCCGATTTCATCGCGGCCTCGATCGGCAATGTGGAGAAGGTGCTGCTGGAGGCAGTGGCGGTGGTGGCCGTGGTGCTGTTCCTGTTCCTGCTGAACGGGCGGACCACCTTCATCTCACTCACCGCGATTCCGCTGTCGGTACTGATCACGGTCGTGGTGTTCCAACTGCTCGGCCTGTCGATCAACACCATGACGCTGGGCGGGCTGGCCATCGCCATCGGCGAGCTGGTGGACGACGCCGTGGTGGATGTGGAGAACGTCTTCCGCCGCCTGCGTGAGAACCGCGCGCGGCCCGACCCGCAGCCCGCCATCGTCGTGGTCGCGAAAGCGAGCCAGGAAGTCCGCTCCGGCATCGTCTATGCGACCATGATCGTGATCCTGGTCTTCGTGCCGCTCTTCGCGCTGACGGGCATCGAGGGCCGCTTGTTCGCGCCGCTCGGCGTGGCCTACATCGTCTCGATCCTGGCGAGCCTGGTGGTCTCGATCACCGTCACGCCGGTGCTCTGCTACTACCTGCTGCCGCGCACGAAGCGGATGGACCACGGCGACAGCGCGCTGGTGCGCGTGCTCAAGCGCTGGAATGAGCGTGCCTTGCTGTGGGCATTTGCCCGCGCGCGCCTGGTGTATCTGTTGGCTGGCATGGGCGTGGCCGGCGCGCTGGCGACCGTGCCATTCCTGCCGCGCTCCTTCCTCCCGCCCTTCAACGAGGGCACGCTGACCATCAGCCTGCAATTCCAGCCGGGCATCAGCCTGGCGGAGGCAAACCGGCTCGGCCGGCAGGCCGAATTGCTGATCATGCAGGTGCCGGAGGTCCGCACCGTGGGCCGCCGCACCGGTCGCGCCGAACTCGATGAGCATGCCGAGGGCGTGCATTCCTCGGAAATCGACGTCTCGCTCCATGCCTCCCAACGCGGCAAGCAGGCGATCTCGGCCGATATCCGCGCGCGCCTCAGTGTGCTGCCTGGCAGTGCCAATGTCGGCCAGCCGATCGGCCACCGCCTGGACCACATGCTGTCCGGCGTGCGCGCCGAGATCGCGCTCAAGATCACCGGCGACGACCTGGATACGCTCCGCACCCTGGCCGAGGGCCTGCAGCAGCGCCTGACCGCCATCCCTGGCCTGACCGACCTGCAGGTGGAGCGCCAGGTGCGCGTGCCGCAGTTGCAGGTCGCGGTGAACCATGAACGCGCGGCGCTGTATGGCGTCTCCGCCGCCTCTGTGGCCGAAGCCCTGCAATCCCTGTCTGGCGGCCAGGTCGTCAGCCAGGTCGTGGACGGCGCGCGGCGCTTCGACGTGGTCCTGCGCCTCGGCGATGCCGACCGCACCGGCGCCGGACTTGCCGCCGTAATGATCGAGGCGCCGGGCGGGCGCGTGCCGCTGTCCCTGCTGGCGGAGCTGCGCGACACCGATGGCCCGAACCAGATCCTGCGGGAGAATGGCCGCCGGCGGATCGTCGTGCTCGCCAATACCGATGGCAGCGACATGGCCGCGATCGTCGCGCGCATCCGGGCCGAGATGGAGGCGGCGACGCAACCGCCCGGCTACTTCTTCACGCTGGAAGGCACCTTCCAGGCGCAGGAGGAAGCGGCACGGCTGATCGCGGGCCTTTCGCTCGTGTCCTTGGCGCTGATCTTCATGGTGCTCTACAGCCGCTACAAATCGGCGGTATTGGCGCTGATCATTATGGGCAATGTGCCGCTCGCGCTGGTCGGCGCCATCGCCGCGCTGTGGATCGCGGGGCAGCCCCTCTCCGTCGCGTCGATGATCGGCTTCATCACGCTGGCCGGGATCGCGACGCGCAACGGCATCTTGAAGGTTAGCCACTACCTCAACCTCGCGCTGCTGGAAGGCGATCGCTGGGGGCTGGCGCTGGTCATCCGGGGCAGCCTGGAACGCCTGACGCCGGTGCTGATGACCGCGCTCTCGGCCGGCTTTGCGCTCATTCCCCTGATGATCGGCGCGAGCGAGCCGGGCAAGGAGATCCTGCACCCCGTCGCTGTGACCATCTTCGGCGGACTGATCACCGCGACGCTGCTCGATACCTTCCTGACGCCGCTGCTGTTCCACCGCTTCGGTCGCCCCGCCCTGGAACGCCTGCGCGTCGTCCAGCAGGAGCTGAAAGTGGCCGAGGCTTATTGATCCATGAGGACCCACGACATGACCCCGCGCCGCCTGCTGCTCGCCAGCCTGACCCTCGCCCCCTTGGGCGCCCCCTTCGCCGCGCGCGCGCATGAGCCGCGGCGTGGCCCGAATGGCGGGCAGAAGGTGGATATTGGCACCAACCATGCCGAACTGCTGGCGGCCGGCAACACGCTGCGGCTGTTCCTTTTCGACGGCTCCGACCGACCGATTGCAGCCACGGGAGCGACGGCCCAAGCCGTGATCCTTGCGGGCGGGCGCCAGGCCACTGTGGCACTCGCGCCCAGCGGCGATAACGTGCTGGCCGGCACCGGCGACTTCCTGGCCGCGCGCGGCATGCGCGCGGTTGTCACGCTGACGCTCCCCGGCCAACGTCCCGTGCAGGCACGCTTCACCCCGATGGACCAGAATTGAGGAGACCCCGATGCGCAGGACACTGATAGCCTTGGCCCTGCTTGTCGCGGGTCCGGCCTTGGCCAACACACCCTCGCCCTATGCCGGCATGACGGACCGTCCGATCCGCGCGCTGTCGGCCGAGCAGCAGGCCGATCTGCTGGCCGGTCGCGGCATGGGCCTGGCGCTGGCCGCCGAGCTGAATGGCTGGCCCGGCCCGGCCCATGTCATCGAACTGGCAGGCGCCATGCAGCTCACACCCGCGCAGCTCGCGGCGACGCGGCGCCTGATGGCGGACATGCAGGAAGCGGCGCGTTCGCTCGGCGCCCGCGTGATCGAGGAGGAGCGGGCGCTTGACAGGGCCTTCAGCGACCGCAGCATCACGCCTGCCGACCTTTCCGCCCGCACGGCCCGCATCGCGGTCCTGCAGGGCGAGATCCGGGATGTCCATCTGCGCACGCATCTGGCGCAGGCGGCGCTCCTGAATGCGGAACAGATTTCCGCCTATACTCGCTTGCGGGGCTATGCCGGCGGCACGCCGCAGCACGGTGGCCCGATGCCAGGCGCCCACCGGCATCATTGACGTGATGGCGCCCGATAGCCTGCCGCAGGAAGCCCACATCCTTGTCGTCGAGGATGATGGGGAGATGCGCACGCTGATCGCCAAGTTCCTGCGCCAGAACGGCTTCCGCGTCACCGGCGCGCGTGACGGCCGCGAGATGTGGGAAGTGCTGGCCGGCGCATCCGTTGATCTCGTGCTACTCGATGTGATGCTGCCCGGCGCCTCCGGCCTCGATCTCTGCCGCGCACTGCGTGCCAAGTCGGGTGTGCCGATCATCATGGTGACGGCGCGCGGCGAGGAGACGGACCGCGTGCTCGGCCTCGAACTCGGTGCCGACGACTATATCCCGAAGCCCTTCGGGCGCGCCGAGTTGCTGGCCCGCGTGCGCGCGCTGCTGCGGCGCTCGCGTGGCGAGGCGGGCGAGCCGATGGCCGGGCAGGCTGGCGAGCGCATCCTCTTCGCGGATTGGAGCCTCGATACGCGGCGGCGCGAGCTCAGCGCGCCGGATGGCACCGCGGTCGATCTCTCGGGCGGCGAGTACGACCTGCTTCTGGCCTTCTGCGAGCACGCGCAGCGCGTGCTGAGCCGGGACCAGCTTCTGGACCTCGCCCGTAACCGCATGGCCTTCAACGGCACCGAACGCTCCGTCGATGTCATGGTCAGCCGGCTTCGGCGCAAGCTGGAGCCGACCGACGAGAGCCCGTCCATCATCAAGACGGTGCGCGGCGCCGGCTATATGCTGGTGCCTCCCGTAAAGCGCGGAGCATGAAACAGCTCGGCCGCCTGATGCCGGACACGCTCGGCGGGCGGATCGTGCTTGTGCTGCTGGTCGGCCTGATGGCCTTCCACCTCGGCAGCTTGTGGTTGCACCAGATCGGCACCGAAGCGGTGCTTGGTACGACGCGGGAAGCGCAACTCGCCGAGCGCCTCGCGGCCGCCAAGCGCGCGGTCGCCGAACTGCCGGTCGAGGAACGCGACCGAACCGCGCATGCGCTCTCCACCGCAAGCCTCGATATGCACTGGACGCGCGCAGCGACCGTGCAGCCGGTGCAGACCAGCAGCGCCCGTATCGAGGCGCTGCGCAGCCGGCTGGGCGAGTTGGTGCCGGAATTCGACATTACGGGCCTGCGGCTCGGCTACGGTGAGGATGGCGTGGCGGGGCACCAGTTGCTCGGTGCGCTGCCGCTGCCGGATGGCAGCTGGCTGAACTTCTCCGCAGCCCTGTTCCGTCCGCCGGCGTCAGAACACGCGACGCTGCTCTCCACCACGGCGATGGCGGTGGGGATCCTGCTGCTCGGGCTGTTGGTGGTGCGGCTAATCGGGCGGCCCTTGCGCGCGCTGTCGGATGCGGCGGATCGCTTCGGCGGGCCAGGTGTGGTGGTGCCGGTGCCGGAAGAAGGGCCGCGCGAGGTGCGACACGCTGCCCAGGCGTTCAATCGTATGCAGGGCCGCATCGATCGGCTGATCGCCGATCGCACCCAGGCCCTGGCGGCCGTGAGCCATGATTTGCGCACGCCCATCGCCCGCCTCCGGCTGCGGGCCGGCTTTGTCGAGGATGGCGAGGCGGCGCGGGCGATCGATGCCGACCTCGACGAGATGGAGGCGATGATCGACTCGACGTTGGCCTATCTGCGCGGCGAAACCGAGAGTGAGCCCCGCAAGCCGGCCGATCTCGTGGCGATGATCGAGACGCTGTGTGACGCGGCCGCGGATGCGGGCGCGGCCGTCACCTATGCCGGTCCCTCGCAGGCCCGGCTTGTATGCAGCCCGGTGACGCTGAAACGTGCCTTCTCGAATCTGATCGATAACGCCGTGAAATATGGGGGCGGCGCGCGCGTTAGCCTCGACGACCAGGGGCGTGACCTGATGGTGCGGATCGAGGATGACGGGCCGGGCATTCCGGAGGCGGAGATGCAGGCAGTGTTCGAGCCGTTCCGGCGCCTCGAGACGTCTCGCAATCGTGGCACGGGTGGGAGCGGGCTAGGCCTCACCATCGCGCGACGCGCCGTCGAACAGCACGGCGGCACGGTGCAGTTGAGCAACCGACTAGGCGGCGGATTGCTGGCCTTGGTTCACCTGCCGAGGCCCCAGAACGAAGGGAGCATTTCGCGATGATGGTTCGACGGACTTTTTTGGCGGCAGGCCTGGCCGGAATGACCCTGCCCACGCGGGCTTGGGCGGAGGCACTTCCACGCCTGCAGGTCTGGCGAGACGAGAATTGTGGATGCTGTGTCGGGTGGGTGGACCACATGCGGGCCGCCGGGTTTCCGATCGAAGACAATGTCGTGCGCTCGGTCGCGGCTGCGCGACGCATGCTCGGCACGCCGCCTGATCTGCTGTCCTGCCATGCGGGCCTGGTCGGAGGCTACGCGCTTGAGGGTCATGTTCCGGCAGCAGCGGTGACCCGTCTGCTTGCGGACCGCCCTGCTGGTGTCCGCGGGCTCGCGGTGCCGGGAATGCCGGTGGGCTCGCCGGGCATGGAAGTCCCTGGAAGGGAGCCGGACACCTATGACGTCCTGGCCTTCGATTCGCGTGGCGGTCGCTCGGTGTTCATGCGCTTCCGCGGCGGCACGCCAACGTAAGGTGACCCCGATACCAAGAAGGGGTCGCGTGCAGCCCTTGACCCTCCCATGGCGGCAATCACCACCTCCTTGGTCAGACAAGAACCTATGAGGATGGCGTGATGCATCGTTTTCGGATCGCGAACATGAACTGCGGCGGCTGCGCCAAGGGCGTCACCGCGTCGCTCCGCCAGGCCGACCCGCAGGCGGAGATCGACATCAAGCTGGACACGCGGGAAGCGGCCGTGACGTCGGCCGTGGACACCGCGCGTCTGGAGCAGGTGCTGCGCGATGGCGGTTGGCAAGTCGAGCGTATCTCAGCCTGATCCCGCGCTGACATGCTTTGTCATGACGGCGTGACGCTGGCGACATGCCGGGGGGCCAGTGTTGGGCAACTCGAACCATAGGAACCCAGCACATGACCCGCCTCGCTCGTTCACTTGCCCTTGCTGCCGGTATCGCCACCGTCTCCGCGGCAGGCTTCGCCATCGCCCAGGGCACCGCGCCGCAACCGCAGCCGGCGCAGCCCGGGCAGCCCGGCATGATGGGCCAGATGCCCGGCATGCAGCAGCACATGCAGCACATGCAGCAGCGCATGATGCCTGGCGCGCAGGCGCCGGGGGCTGGTGCTGCACAGGCGCCGGCGGCAGCTGACCCGCATCAGCACGGCGCAGCAGCTCCTGCGACTGGGGCGCAATCCCCCTCGACCGCCGCCTTCATGGCCGCGAACGAGAAGATGCACCGCGACATGGCCATCACCTATACGGGCGATGCGGACCGCGATTTCGCCGCTTCCATGATCCCGCACCATGAGGGTGCGATCGCAATGGCGCGGGTACAGCTGGCGCATGGTCGGGATCCGGGGATGCGTAGCCTGGCCGAGGCCGTGATTCGTGCGCAGGAGGGCGAGATCGCCACGCTGCGCGCCTTCCTGTCACAGCCGCGCTGATATGGTCGACGAGACCAATCTCGGCTCGCCTGTGACGTGCTCGCCGTGGTTCCAGCCAGGGATAAGTTGGATCCGTCGAGGAGCAGAGGACGATGCGACGGAGCCGG
>NZ_JAAIKB010000036.1 GCF_011040385.1 Falsiroseomonas algicola
CGCACAACGCCGACCCAAAGCCCTTCCGCTGGACCGCGCCCGCCGACACCATCATCGGCAAGCACCAACGCGGGAAACGTCTGCTGGAATCACTCCACTAGCGGCGCTCTTTCCCAAGTTGCGAGGGCCGACCCGGATCGCTGACGCGCGTCCTAAACGGCATCGTCTTCGTCCATTGCCATGGATCACGCTCGCAGGATGCATCGACGGCCTGAAGTTGACCCGCTTTCGTGGACATCCCGAGGCTTGATACAGAGATAGTACATCCTATCATGAAAGGAATGAAATCGTCTGGATGGAATGTGGTTCGCTGGTCTGACCAGCCCCCATCGAGTGATCCGGCTGGAATTTTAGTATGCGGTCGCAGCCGGGCCTTCTGATGAGCTGATCTGCGGCCTGGCTACCTGCACCGTCTCCGGGGCGGGTGGGCGGTAGCCGAGCGACGAGTGCGGCCTGACCCGGTTGTAGTGCCGGCGCCATTCCTCGATCAGCACCTGCGCCTCGCGGAGGGTGTTGAACACCCCGCCGTTCAACAGCTCGTCCCGTAGCTTACCGTTGATGCTCTCCACGTAGCCGCCCTCCCACGGGCTCGCCTTCTCGATGTAGGCCGTCGTCGCGCCCACGCCTTCGATCCAGCTCTTCACCGCCTCGACCACGAACTCCGGCCCCTGGTCCGAGCGGAGTGGGCGGGCGCGCCGCGGGCGATGAACAGGTCGGCCAGGGTGTCGATCACGTCCGCCGAACTGAGCTTCCGCGCCACCCGGATCGCCAGCGCCTCGCGCGTGAACTCGTCCACCACGCACAGCATCCGGAACTTCCGCCCGTCCCGCGTTCGATCCTCGACAAAGTCGTAGGCGCAGACGTGGTTGTCGCACTCCGGGCGCAGCCGCACGCACGAGCCGTCGGCCAGCCACAGCCTGCCGCGCTTCGGCTGGCGCTGCGGCACCTTCAACCCGTCGCGCCGCCAGATCCGCTCCACGCGCTTCCGGTTCACCGCCCAGCCCGCATCCCGCAGCAACGCCGTGACCCGCCGATAGCCATACCGCCCGTAGCGCTTCGCCAACTCGACAATGTCCGCCGTCAGCGCAGCCTCGTCGTCGGACCCGCGTGGCGCCCTCCGCTGCATCGATCTGTGCTGCCCCAGCACCGCGAAGGCCTTGCGTTCCGACACGCTGCGCTCGCCCACGATGTGCTCGACGCAGGCCCGCCGCCGCGGTGCGGTCGCCCTGCCCTCCGCCTACGGCTGCGGGCCGGACGACCGCACCGCGCATCACCACACCAAACAGGGGTCACTATTCGACGCCGATCTCGGGTCCCGTTTGCGTGCCGATTGACAGCCGACAGCTTCCTCTGATTCGCCGCCCTCACCTCAATCCGCCTATAGATCATCAGGTTTGTCAACGCGACCTAGCGGCCGTCCTTCCCGGCCGCTAACGCCACCTTTACCGCACTGCGGTAGGGGTTTCCTAAGGCCCGGCGGGGGCCGACGGAGCCCCTCTAGATGTCGCAGACGCTTTCGGGCGACAATGTCACCGACAGCATCTTCACCTGGACTTTCACGGCCAACTCCGGCGACAGCTGGGGGGGAACGCTGGTCGACGATAGCACGCGCTACGTCGTCAATTCTATCCTGAGTACCGCCTTCGGGCGCTACACCATCGTGGCGGCGGCGCCGCAGGACACCGACCTGTCCCCCTTCGGGCTGGATGAGGGGCGGATAACCGTCTCCTGGTACCGGGATTCCTCCGGCGTCTTCCTAGTGACCCGGAACGGGGAGGGGGTGACCGCCGGCACGGCCGGGTTGGGGTCGGAAACCGATGCCGCCTGGAACGGGGTGGCCTGGGACAGCTTCGGCAGCGGCGGCGCCGACCAGGCAAACCCGGTGGACTTGCCAGACAGCTTCTTCACCTGGACCTTCACTGCCGATACCGGCGACGTCATCCAGGGCACGCTGCTGGATGACGCCAGCAACTGGAACGCGGGCGACACTCTGCGCACCGGCTTCGGAACTTACCGCATCGATACCGAGACGCCCTATGGCCGGGACCTCGGCAATGCGGGGGTCGAGGGCACGATCACCATCTTGAGCTACACGGATTTCCACGCCGACATCCAGTTCACGCTGGAGACGGGGGCCTCCGGCCCCGCGGGCTATGGCGGCTTCGGCAGCGAATGGGACCGCGCCTGGACGGGCAGCGCCTGGGTGCCGGTGGGCCAGGGCGGCGCGCTGCAGGCGGACCGGCAGCCGGACCGGGTCTTCAACTGGCGCTTCACCGCCAGTAACGGCGACTATTATGAAGGCACCTTCATCGGCCACAGCACCGCCTTCGCGGTGGGGGACACCATCGACACGGCCAATGGCCGCTACCTGATCCAACAGGAAAGCCCCTATGCGGGCCCGATCAGCACACAGGGCCTAGTCTGGGTGTTCCGCTACTACGATGCCTCGGTCAACGAGATGCTGCGGACCTACCAGTTCAACGTCGCCGGCACGGCCAGCGGCACGCGGGGGCTCGGCAGCGAATACGATTATGCCTGGGACGGCGACGAATGGGACGATTTCGGCGTCGGCGGCATTCACCGCGCGAGCGTCGAGCGCAACAACCTTTTCGGCTGGACCTTCACCGCGAATTCCGGGGACCGCTATTCCGGCTGGCTGATCGCCTCCGACGAGGCCTATGCGGCGGGCGACACGGTGCCGGGCGCGCAGGGCAGTTACCTCATCAACTCGGAAGGCGCCTGGGGCGGCAGCGCAGGGGCGGGCACGATCTACACTACCAGCTACGTCGATGCGGGGTCAGGGCGGAGCTTCGACACCTATTGGTGGAGCGTGGCGGGCGGGCAGCCCAGCGGCCGCGGCGGCTTCGGCAGTGAGTCCGACTACATCTGGAACGGCAGCGAATGGGATGATTTCGGCGTCGGCGGCATCCACCAGGCGAACTACACCATAAACACGCTGCACGCCTTCAGCTTCACCGGCACCAACGGCAGCCGCTACACGGGCTGGCTGGTGGAGGACAGCACGCGCTACGCGGTGGGCAACACCATCGCCACCAGCCAGGGCAGCTACCGCATCACCTGGGAGGGTGACTGGGGCGGCACGCAGGGGCGCGGCACCATCTGGACCGACAGCTATTTCGACGCGTCATCGGGCCGCAGCTTCGGGACCTATACCTGGACGGTGGGCGGCGGGCGGCCCAGCGGGCTCGGCGGCTTCGGCACCGAATACGACTACATCTGGAACGGCAGCGAATGGGACGATTTTGGCGTCGGCGGCGTCCACCAAGCGCGGTACACCATCAATACGCTGCACGCCTTCACCTTCACCGCCACCAGCGGCGACCGCTACACGGGCTGGCTGGTGGAAGACAGCACCCGCTACGCGGTGGGCGACACCATCGCCACCAGCCAGGGCAGCTACCGCATCACCTACGAGGGCGATTGGGGCGGCGCGGCGGGGCGTGGCAGCATCTGGACCGACAGCTACTTTGATGCCGGCACCGGCCGCACCTTCGCCACCTATTCCTGGGGCACGCTGGGCGCACAGCCCAGCGGCCGCGGCGGCTTCGGCACCGAATACGACTATATCTGGGACGGCGACGAATGGGATGATTTTGGGGTAGGCGGCCTCCACCAAGCCAACGTCACCGTGAACACGCTGTTCGGCTACACCTTCACCGCCAACAGCGGCGACCGATACACGGGCTGGCTGATCCAGGACGACACGCGCTACGCGGTGGGCGACACCATCGCTACCAGCCAGGGCAGCTACCGCATCACCTATGAGGGCGCCTGGGGCGGCGCGGCCGGCAAGAACTCGATCTGGACGACCAGCTACTTCGACGCCGCAAGCAACCGAACCTTCGACACCTACTGGTGGAGCATGGCGGGCGGGCAGCCCAGCGGCAGCGGCGGCTTTGGCAGCGAATACGACTATGTTTGGAACAACGGCGCCTGGGACGATTTCGGCGTCGGCGGCGTCCACCAGGTGAAGGTGGAGATGCGCGTGATGATCGGCTGGATTTTCCGCGCCGCCAGCGGCGACGCCTATACTGGCCTGTTGCTGGAGGATGCAGACACCTACGCGCCCGGCGACACCATCACACGCCCCAACGGCACCTACACGATCCAGTCGGAGACAGCGACGACGCGGACCGACCATCCGCTCGGCACCATCTGGACTGCGGCCTATTACGACGCAGGCACGACCCAGTGGCTGAACAACACTTGGTACTACGGCGTGTACAACGGCCTACCGAGCGGCCGCGGCGGTGTCGGCAGCGAATATGATTTTGTCTGGAACGGCGTGCGGTGGGATGATTTCGGCATGGCCGGCGCGCACCAGGTCGATGTGGTCCGCTCCCCCGGCGGCGAGGTGTTCGGCTGATGTCGCATGCCGCGAGCCGCCGCTAGACCTGAGTAGCCCTGGCTGGGATCGGGTTGTGATTGGCTGCGGCGCGGGGCGGTGTGATCTGTGGGTGTCCAGCTTGGGCTGGAGGCTGCGATGGCGTGGCGTCGAGGCCAGGCCTATGGGCAGGACCTGCGGGATCGGGTTCTTGCGGCAGACGGCGAGCCGATCGGCGAGGTGGCCGAGCGGCTCTCGGTCAGTCCGTCCTATGTCGTGAAGTTGCGAGCGCGGCTGCGCGAAACGGGTGAACGCGAGGCGCGGCCGCAGCGCAATCAGGTGCCGCTCCGGCTGGCCCCGATGCTCTCGGCGCTCCGCACGAGGGCCACGTCGGATGCGACGGTGGCCGAACTGCGGGCCCGGTCGGAGGCCGAGCATGGGGCGCGGGTCAGCCATCAAGTCATGTGGAAGGTGCTGACCCGGCTCGGGCTGACGCTCAAAATAGGCGGATCCGCGCTGCCGAGCAGGACCGCCCCGACATAGCAGAGGCCCGCCGCGCCTGGGCCAATGCCGCTCCCCGTCTGGACCCGGCCCACCTGGTGTTCCTCGACGAGACCTGGGCGACGACGAACATGGCCCGCACCCATGGCCGGGCGCCCCGTGGGTCACGCCTGGTCGCCGCCGTGCCGCACGGCCACTGGCACACGACCACGTTCCTCTGCGGCCTGCGCACCAGCGGACCCGTCGCGCCGCTCGTGCTGGAAGGCGCCATCAATGGCCGCGCCTTCCGCGCCTATGTCGAGCAGATGCTCGCGCCGACGCTCGGCGAGGGCGATATCGTCATCATGGACAACCTCGGCAGCCACAAGGTCGAGGGCGTGCGGGAGGCCATCGAGGCGCAGGGCGCGCAGCTGCTCTACCTGCCGCCCTACAGTCCCGACCTAAGAGCGTCTAACGAAACCTGCTCTGGCGAGTTGGTGCTGGTATGGCGAAGCCCCTTGTCTCCGATGACCTCTGGGCGGCGGTCGAGCCGCTGCTACCGCCGGAGCGCCCGAAGCCGATGGGTGGTCGGCCGCGCCTGCCGGACCGTGCGGCGCTGACGGGCATCCTGTTCGTGCTGGTCACCGGCACGCCGTGGGAGCGGCTGCCGGTGGAGATGGGCTGCGGGTCGGGCATGACCTGCTGGCGGCGACTGCGGGACTGGCAGGCGGCGGGCGTGTGGGTGCGGCTGCACAAAGTGCTGCTCGACGGGCTGGAGGCGGCAGGCCGCATCCGCTGCGACCGCGCCGCGCTGGACAGCCGATCTGTTCCAGCAAAAAGGGGGGTGCGGGGACAGGGTAACCGTCGTCTGGCACCCACCTTGCGGCGCGGGCTTCTGATGGTGCGCTGTCGCGGCTGATGTCGCGATGGGGTTCGGGATGGAGATCGAGGCGGAGGCTGTGAGCGCTCATACGAGAAGTCGTATGAGCGCACGGAGCGAGGTAGTGGAGGTGGTGACCCGCGGTGAGCGGCGCCGGGCTTGGTCGGTGGAACAGAAACGCCTGATTGTCGCCGAGGCGATGCAGCCGGGCGCGACGCCAACTGAGGTGGCGCGGCGCTGGGGCATCGGCACGGGTCTACTTTACACGTGGCGGCGGCAGTTCTTCGCGGGCGAATTGGTTGATCCGCCGGTGACGGCGCCGGCCTTCGCCCAGGTCAGCCTGGCTCCACCGGCCGAACCTGAGGCCGCGCCGCCACATCCGCCTACTGCTACAGTCGGCACAGTACCGGCGGTTGGCCAGATGGAAATCGTACTGCCGGGCGGCGCGGTCGTGCGCGTCGGCGCCGATGTGGACGGGGCCGCGCTGCGCCGCGTGCTCGCCGCGCTGGCGTCGCCATGATCGGCCCGGCACCGGGGACGCGCATCTTCCTCGCCTGCGGCCATACCGACATGCGCCGCGGCATGGATGGGCTGGCGGCATTGGTGCAGCAGGCCTTCGGCGCGGACCCCTTCGTCGGCGCGGTGTGGCTCTTCCGCGGCCGTCGCGGCCGGCTGGTGAAGTGCTTGTGGCACGATGGGCAGGGGCTGCGCCTGTTCGCGAAACGGCTGGAACAAGGCCACTTCCCCTGGCCGGTGACCAGCACCGGCAGTGTCGCGCTGTTGGCAGCGCAGGCCTCGATGCTGCTCGAAGGAATCGACTGGCGAAACCCGCAGCGAACCTGGCGGCCGAGCGCAACGTGACTGCGACGCGGATGTCGATTTCCGCTTGCCGCGACACGGGCGCATCGGTGACGATTCCCTCGTGCCGGACGACATCCCGCAAAGCCCTGACCAGCCCGACGACGCCGCCATGCTGCGCGCCGCGCTTGCCGCGGCGGAGGTCCGGATCGCGGCCCTTGAGCAGATCATCAAGGGCTTCCAGCGCGCCCGCTTCGGGCAGAGCAGCGAACGCGTCGAGGCTGGTCAACTCGCCCTGGAACTCGGCCGCATGCCGGTACTGCCCGAGCCCGCGAACGATACGCCGGCCAAGCCCCGCGATCGCCGGGATCCCGGACAGCGCCGCCGGAATCGCGGTGCGCTGCCTCCCCATCTCGAACGCATCGAGGAGGTGCTCGACCTCCCAGACCAGGGCTGCCCCTGCTGCGGGATCGCCATGCGCCGGATCGGCGAGGATCGATAGGAACGGCTCGACGTGGTGCCGGCGCAACTGCGCGTCCGCGTCACCATCCGCCCACGCTATGCCTGCCGCCGGTGTGAGGAGGGCGTGCACCAGGTCCCCACGCCAGCACGCGCCATCCCCGGCGGCCTGCCGACCGAGGCGCTGCTCGCCCAGGTGCTGGTGGCCAAGTATGGCGACGGCCTGCCGCTCTACCGCCAGGCGGCGATCCTGGCGCGCCAGGGCATCAACCTCGACCGCTCGACGCTGTGCGACTGGGTCGCCAAGTCCTGCTGGTGGCTGCGGCCGCT
>NZ_JAAIKB010000037.1 GCF_011040385.1 Falsiroseomonas algicola
TCGAGCCGCTCCCGATCCCCCGGCCGCAGCCGGACCTCAACGCCTTCCCTCATGCACCAAGACTCGCAGGTCCAGGCCACCATGGAAATCATCAACGTCGATCAATCCACTAGGTGCTTCATCTGATCATGAGTCAGTTGAAACAGATCGTGCGCCATGACCTTTCTCCTGGCGCGTTGAATCCGAAACCAAGCCGATCACGCAAGCCCTCCACGCGCCCTGAGCTTCGCAGTAATCTTCCCAAAAGTTTACTTTTGTTTTTGTTTGATAATAATGCGCCTGACCAATACTCCGAGGACACGCTCATCGTCGCCAGCGCCTACGGATTTAGGCGAAATACCTCCAATGCGGGATATCGTTAAGTCGATCTTACCACTTCCTTTGCTGTGCCGGTAGAATTCCGCCGACTGCCAGTGAAAATTATCATCGGTAAACCGCCATTCGTGTTGATCGCTTTCGTCCAACAGCGCAAGCACTGAAGCGACGCCAGTCCATAGCGTCCCATACACTCGCCCTTCCAAAGATAGTTCAAAAACACCTGCCGCATCTCGGGGCAGCGGCAACAGCACTCGAGCACGCGATGCATCACTCCATGTCCCAACTACCTCAGGTGCAGACCAACCGTTTCTCCCGGAGGTCAGCGCATTACCACCAATTGTGAAATCAATAACGCTCCCCTCCAATTCCACAAGGGGGGGGCGAAATCAATCCAGAAATAGAATTTTTTGATCGTATTGCTCTAGCGGGCCACACCATTTTCTCGCCGGCGATATTGCTGGCATTGATTTCACGGGTCGGCCGGCTTACAACGTCCATCATTTGGTCAGTCAGTTCGATCTTCTGTATGATGAAGTTGCTCGTGGTAGTCCGGTCTTCCAGCGGAGTAATTGAAAAATCGAGATTAATGAAACCACCCGTGTCCACTACAGAAGGGCTTAAGGCGATCGAAACATCTCGAACTTCGTCATTGCTTAGCGACACCATCTCCAGCAGTTTGCCGGCACTACTAATTTCAAGATCGAGCTTATTATTTGTTCCAGGCGCGGGCAAGATTGTTTGAGAAGATAAAGACAGTGTAAGCGTGCCGTCGCGTGACGGTAGGCGGAGTGAAAGGCTGGCAGTCGTTGCAAGCGCTTTGATTCCACGGTCTGGCAGAACCTCCCACGCAGCACCAAGTCGATCGCCGACATTACCGATGCTCGCAAAATTTTCGAAGCCCTCACAATTCCAAACTAGCGCTTGGCATTGCAGCGCAGATAGGCTTATCTCGCGCACAGAATGGATCCGTATACGATTCCGCAACGGTCGGTGCGTGGTGAACGAGTGTGCAATAAAATCCATGACAATCGGATCGCGTTTAGAGCGAACTGCACTGGGTATAGTTACGATTAGCCTAGTTCTGGCGTGACGAGATACGCGATAGGTTTCGAAAAAGACGCTATTGACAATTAGTGACGCGCCATCCGCAATTGGCTCGGCGAGATTTGTGGATAGTACAATTTCCAATTCAAGCGGATATTCGAGATCATGGCGCGCTTCCACATACGCGCGTTCGCCAGCGATCGAAACGTGAGAGCCGAAGTCGGAGCCGTGCCGCGGTTGACCCATTAATGTTTCAATACTAGACACGTTCGAAATCAACGACAGTGCAAAACAGCACACGCCCAGTCCGGCTGCGGCAGTGTCTAGTTGGATTTCCAGAGCGAGTCCGGAAACGCTACTGGGCTGTAAGACCGCATATCTCGTCGTAAAGCGATCACCGGTCAGGTGCCATGTTGCGATCGCCTTCCCTGCGACGCTGACCGTGACCGTGGACTCTCGAAGTTCGTCTGGTGTACGTAGCAACGCGCAAAAGACGAGTGCGCCCACTGCCGGTTCAGTCAGTCGAAATTTTACTGTGCTAGAAGACGTTCGCATCGCCGCCCCCCAGGGCTCGGGTGTCGACCATCCTCGACCGAGACGAAAGCCTGGGCCCGAAAACTGTCCTAGTCGAACCACCGTGCCGAAAGCGTAACCTCCAAAATCTGCGGCAGACCGCCGCTCACGGGTAGATGGTGCTTCCACTACCTCGATAAGGTCTTTGGCAGCATGAGCCCACGAATGCGGCATGTAACCGAGTCGAATCTTTTCGCGCGCCGCCTCGCGTGCAGCCTCACTACCTAAATAGAAACTAATTCTCGCCGCCCAACCAGTCGGATCTAACGGGTCGAGCCGTTCTACCAATGACTGGTCAATTTCACGAACTGACGGCAAATCTGATGCCAAGCAGATCGAGCCAAGACGCAGACTTTCGGCGACGGGCAAGCCCCATCCTTCAGCGAATGACGGGTAAACAGTTAGCAGAGACGATTGATACAGCCAATGAAGAGTAAGGTCGTCTACGTCCTCTAAAAGCCGAACGAGGCCGTTCAGACGAGGGTCTTTGGTAAGTGCGTCCGCTGTCTCTTTTCCGTTCCAAGCCACCCCGCCCACTATGATCAATAGGGGACAGTTTGATTTCATTTCATCGACAAGGCGCAGCCAGACCTGGTAGAGTAACCCGTAGTTCTTCCGGGCGTGAATTGCCCCAACCGCCAAGACGAATTTCACATCGCGAAGGGATTCTTGGATGGAATCACTAACAAATTCGCCGTCCGCGGAGTCTAATTCGTCTCCTTCACGAAAGATTTCGATGGGCAAGTTGGCCAGCGCGGGATGGCCAGCACCGAGCGCAACTCGAAGCGCTGTCGCCGTCGCTTGAGAAACAGCGACAACGCTTGAAGAAACTGAGAGTAGTGACAATAGGTTCTCTCGAAACACGGGGGTATAATTTTCGGGATACCAATGCGGAAAGCTAAGAGGAAAGCAGTCATGTAATACCAACGTTAACCTCAAATCTAGCGTATCCACAATATTAGCTATTGTGAGAGTGTACCTGGTGTTTTGCATCCATGCGCTACCGACAACTATCAACCGCCCCCCCCTGCTCTCTTGAAGGACGGGCAGATGCGCGTCGTCATACGTTTCGAGCTCTCGGCTGGCGGTGCCAGCATAGACTGAAGCATTTGATATGGGCACCATTTGCTCAGTTTTGTCGTGCCATGCAACAAAGCGGAGTCGTCCGGCTAGGACGCTCCCAAGATGACGCGCTATTTGAGCCTCTACGCGGGGTATGCCAGTCCAGCGGCCACCGTGATTGGCGAGCGTTGTTATGTCGTATAGAACTAGAGGTGGCGTCGTTGGGATATGGCTGGAGCCAGGTTGAGGCTTAGCGTGAATACCAGGAATTTTCTCCTTTTCTAATAGGCCATTATAGAGATGACGAGTGGCCTCTACATGGCGCTCCCAGGAGTAGCGTTTCCGAAAAAATTTTATTTGCGCGTTGATTTCATGTTTGCTTCTCACTCTTTGGCTTTCGTGGAGAATGGCCTCCTTCAGCGCTAAAGGGTCGCTTGGATCGACGTACGTCGCCCACTTGCCAAAATATTCACGTTCGCCGCGTCCGTCAGTGAGGATTAGCTTGCAGCCAACCGACGCCGCCTCAAGCGCTGCCAGCGGACCACCTTCCGCCCAGCTTGGGAGTGCAAATATTTGCGCCCCGGCGAGAGCGGACCAAAAAAGCGGCGAATCGTTGTCCAGCCTGTCGATGATAATGAGTCCATCCCAACGATATAAATCGATCAGTCTTCGGTACTCCGGATGAGTGGAGTGCCCTATGAGCACCAGCGGAATATTTGTCTCGCGCAGGGCGAGTACGAGGGCTAGTTGATTTTTCCGAGGCTCCAGGCGGCCTATACACAGAACATAATCAGAGATACCGAATTGCTTTTCAAATAGTGATTTGGCTGGCGGGCTAGTTGGTGTGTTGGCTGGGTTGGGTACGATCTTTGTATGGTGAGGAAGCGTAACGCCAAGCGACGATAGCGAGTCCCTTTCTGCTTCAGAAAGAAAGATAGCTGCATCGACAAGCGAAAACATTTCTTTCAGATGTGCAAAATAACCTGGAACAGGTTCGGGTTTGCGATCGGAGGCACGAACTATGGCCCGTAGCGACCGGATTTCTGCAAAGCTTGCAACCGCTTCCGCGACCGAGTTGCTCGCCTTGAGGGCGGAGAGCAGACGCGTCTCCCATAACAATTGATCGGATAGTTCTAGGAAGATAGGGGAAAAAACGACGAGTGACCCGGCTGCTTTCGCTTCGCGAAGTGCATCTAAAGCGCTGCTCGAAGACCAGGCATTGAAAACATGAACGATATTAGCATATCCAGAATGCTCCAGAGACACATCATAACCGGCCCACCGAAGACGCTTGGCAAGAATGGGAATCCGCACGGATGGCCCGCCTAGCGAATGCCGCTCAGGCCCGTGGCTTCGCAAGGTTATTTTGACTTTTTGGGTGGATGTGGCATTTACTTGCGGAATGCCGAGACCTCGACCTATCGAACTAACGAGCTGACTTCCAGCAATTGTTAACCACGACCGTAATCCACATTCCCTAGCCAGTCTTGTGAATAAGGTGTCGTGCTTCTCAGCCCAGGATTCCCACGTCCGTCCAGAGACGCTTGCCCGCAACTGAAGTTTTTTGTCTAGTAGTCCGGTCAGCACGCGACGCAGATCATCTACATCGCCAGTACGGAATTCGACATGCGGATACTCGGGGATCCACCCAATTGGCGGCGCAATAACAGGCGTCCCACATGCAAGCGCCTCGATGACGCTCATGGGCCCCGCTTCTTGCAAAGAGGGCACAAGAAGATAATCAAGTGAGCGGTAGAATGCCGGAAGATCTTCTTGCGGCAAGTGGATGCTGCGTCCTGGCCAACCGCTACCAGTGAACTCCCACTCGATGCCAGGTATATCCATCACTTGGGCGACTAGATGCTCGCCTTTGCGCCCGGTGTGATAAGTGCGCCCAACAACGCCGATCTTCAGTCGGGCATCAAATTTTCTCAGATCGACACCCGGGGCGATAACAACCGCATTCGTTATGCCAGCCGACGCCAGCTGCTTCTGGGACGGCGCGGAATGACAGACGCATGCGTTTACCGAGCGGGCAATTCTGAAGAAGCGGTCTTTTGCCTCGGATGCGTTCTCAATATGAGTGAAAAATGCAGCATCCGCTCTTCCCTCACGACCCCGATAAGCCGAATAGTTCAGATAGTAATTTATCTCTGTGGATGGGGCCGTCACCACGTCGGCATAAGAAAGCCGTTGCGCAAGCTCGTTCGCCATCTGCTCCAAGACCCAACCTCGGTCTGCAAGCACAATACTCACTCGCACTGCGTCACTCCGTTCAGCTCCCGATAGCGGTTGTAGATTGGTGGTCGCGCTTCGGCCAGGAGTAACGTGTGAGAGCTCTGCGCCCGCCGTGCGAAGCAAGGCTGCCCTGCTTAGGTCGCGTGGACACACCTGATCCATAGGCGGATTGAGGCGAGGGCGGCGAATCCGAGGAAGCTGTCGGCGGTCTTGTCGTAGCGGGTGGCGACGCGGCGGCTGTTCTTCAGGCGGTTGATGAAGCATTCGATGCGGCGGCGGAGTGCGTAGAGGGGACGGCTGACACTGTGCTGGACGTGGCGGTCCGCTTCGTCGGGATCTCCGGCACGGCGCCACGGTCGCGCAGGTCCTGCCGGATCGGATCGCTGTCGTAGCCCTTGTCGGCGACCATTATGGCGGGGTCGCTGCCGCGCACGTCCATCAGCGCGTCGTAGTTTGCGCAGTCGGCCTCCTCGGCGGTCACGTGCAGGGCGATGGGCAGGCCATGCGCGTTGCAGCGGATATGAAGCTTGCTCGTGAAGCCACCTCGCGAGCGCCGTAACCGTTGTCTGGACCCCACGGCGAACGTGGCTTGACGGTGCGGCGAAGGCTGGTTCAGCGCGGCGATTGATGGCGGCGCCAGTAGTCGCGGATGCGGCAGACGGCTTCAGGGATGTGGTGGTAGGCGCGGCCCACGTGGTCGCGGACGTCCGGCGGTTGTCCGGCCATCAGCTTCTCGACCTCGTCCGCTTCCGAGCAGGCGATGATGGGCAGCATGAGGCCGACATGGTCGTTGCGCTCGAACATGGGTCGCCAGGCGACCGGCCAGCGCTTGACCGCGAACATGAAGCCCGCGGCCCAGGGCTGGGCGAGGACGGTGCCGTCGTCGGTGCGCATGTAGATGGG
>NZ_JAAIKB010000038.1:0-2500 GCF_011040385.1 Falsiroseomonas algicola
TCATTGGGATGCGGGGACAGGATTTGAACCTGTGACCTTCAGGTTATGAGCCTGACGAGCTACCGGGCTGCTCCACCCCGCGGTGGTGTGTTTGATCAGTACGATCCGGCGTGGTGGCCCGGCGGCGACCGACTCTCCCGCATCTTGAGATGCAGTACCATGGGCGCTGGAGTGTTTCACGGCCGAGTTCGGGATGGGATCGGGTGTATCATCTCCGCGATGACCACCGGGCCACCGCGCCGGATCGTAGTCTGATGTTGTCTGGGTCTGGTGTGTGTGTGTGGTTGGCTGAGTGCGGGTAGTGCGCGGTTTGGTGCTGCGCGCGGTGGTGTCGTTTGACGGACACCGATGCGTGCGGCGGTGATCTTGAGCTCGATCGGGCGATTAGGACCGCTCGGCTGAGAAGGTTACCCTTCTTGCACCTGCGGCCTATCGACGTGGTGGTCTACCACGGCCCTCGGCGAGACCTGGTCTTGAGGCTGGTTTCCCGCTTAGATGCCTTCAGCGGTTATCCGTTCCGCACTTGGCCACCCGGCCGTGCCACTGGCGTGACAACCGGTTCACCAGAGGTGCGTCCATCCCGGTCCTCTCGTACTAGGGACAGATCCTCTCAAGTCTCGTACACCCACGGCAGATAGGGACCGAACTGTCTCACGACGTTCTAAACCCAGCTCACGTACCGCTTTAATCGGCGAACAGCCGAACCCTTGGGACCTGCTCCAGCCCCGGGATGCGATGAGCCGACATCGAGGTGCCAAACCTCCCCGTCGATGTGGACTCTTGGGGGAGATCAGCCTGTTATCCCTAGAGTACCTTTTATCCGTTGAGCGATGGCCCTTCCACGCGGGACCACCGGATCACTAAGGCCGACTTTCGTCTCTGCTCGCGCCGTCGCGCTCGCAGTCAGGCGGGCTTGTGCCTTTGCACTCAACAGCCGATGTCCGACCGGCTTGAGCCCACCATCGCGCGCCTCCGTTACCATTTGGGAGGCGACCGCCCCAGTCAAACTGCCCACCACGCAGGGTCCCGACCCGGGGTGACCGGGTTCGGTTAGACGCCAGAAAGGCACAGGGTGGTATTTCAAGGTTGGCTCCACACAAGCTAGCGCCCATGCTTCAAAGCCTCCCACCTATCCTACACAGTCCCTTCCTGGCGCCACTGCGAAGCTGCAGTAAAGGTTCATAGGGTCTTTCCGTCTGACCGCGGGTACCCCGCATCTTCACGGGGAATTCAATTTCGCTGAGCCCATGCTGGAGACAGTGGGGAGGTCGTTACGCCATTCGTGCAGGTCGGAACTTACCCGACAAGGAATTTCGCTACCTTAGGACCGTTATAGTTACGGCCGCCGTTTACTGGGGCTTCGGTTCGGAGCTTGCACTCCTCCCCTTGACCTTCCAGCACCGGGCAGGCGTCAGACCCTATACGTCATCTCTCGATTTCGCAGAGCCCTGTGTTTTTACTAAACAGTCGCCACCCCCTGGTCTGTGCCACCCACCAGCGGTTGCCCGCCAGCAGGTCTCGCTTATCCCGAAGTTACGCGAGCAATTTGCCTAGTTCCTTCAGCATGGTTCCCTCAAGCGCCTTGGAATACTCGTCCAATCCACCTGTGTCGGTTTCGGGTACGGTCCATATGTCAGAGCTATTTCCCGAGCCGATCCAACTGCACACCCAATCCGATAAGGGCATACAGCACTTCACGGCTGTCACTTCTGACGGGCCCAGGAATATTCACCTGGTTTCCATCGGCTACGGCTGTCGCCCTCGCCTTAGGGGCCGGCTCACCCTGCGCGGATTAGCCTTGCGCAGGAACCCTTGGATTTTCGGCGGAAGGGTTTCTCACCCTTCTTGTCGCTACTCATGTCCGCATTCGCACTTCCCATACCTCCACGGCCCCTCACAGGTACCGCTTCACAGGCCTAGGGAACGCTCCGCTACCGCACATCTTTCGATGCACCCACAGCTTCGGCTCGTGGCTTGAGCCCCGTTACATTTTCGCCGCAGAACAGCTATTAGACCAGTGAGCTATTACGCTTTCTTTAAAGGATGGCTGCTTCTAAGCCAACCTCCTGGTTGTTTTGGCCGTCCCACATGCTTTCCCACTTAGCCACGAATTAGGGGCCTTAGCTGGTGGTCTGGGCTGTTTCCCTCTCGACGACGGACCTTAGCACCCGCCGTCTGTCTGCCACCCATCACTCCTCGGCATTCGGAGTTCGGTTGGGTTTGGTAGGACTTTGGGTCCCCCTAGCCCATCCGGTGCTCTACCTCCGAGGGTGTCCAGATGACGATCTACCTCAATAGATTTCGCGGAGAACCAGCTATTTCCTGGTTTGATTGGCCTTTCACCCCTAGCCACAGATCATCCCCGACTTTTTCAACAGGCGTGGGTTCGGCCCTCCAGTAGGTGTTACCCCACCTTCAGCCTGTCCATGGCTAGATCACCAGGTTTCGGGTCTCATGCCGGCAACTCAACGCCCATTTCGGACTCGCTTTCGCTGCGCCT
>NZ_JAAIKB010000039.1 GCF_011040385.1 Falsiroseomonas algicola
CTTCCTGACGCGGGCTGTTGCTGAGGATGGCCTGCTTGGTAGCGGCGGCCTTCGCCGCCCTTGCCCGAGCGCGGTATTGGCGAGCGGCCTTGGCGTTGGCGAGTTTCTTCGCGGCGTCGATCTCGGCGGCGGTGCCGACGTAAATGGGAGGGCGGCCCGGCGTCACCTGCCGGACCACATCGTGAAAGCCCGGCAGGGCCACGTGTTGAAGGACGATGTCCGTTGTCATTCCGCTCTGCCGCAGTTGCTCCGCGAGCGCCTCGGCCTGCGCGCGGTCATGCAGCCAGATGCGATACTCGCCAGTGAAATCCGGCGTGCGCAGTGCGCCCCGCCAGATGAACTGCCAGATGTCCTCGCATTCGCGCGCCCGTTCGATCTGGTCGCGCGTAATGCCAAATGCGTCCGTCAGCAGGCGGTCGGTCGGCAATGCCTTCGAGCTATAGATGATAGCGCACGACGTGCGGTCGAGCAGTCGGTTCGATCCCGCGATCTTCGGCTTCATCCGGTTCGGGAGGCCGGAGAGGAACGGAGCCACATCGTTGTTCGCCGACCAGTAGCCGACCTGCCGGGTTTCGAGGTAACGGCGGATGGCGACGAGGTTCTGCTCACCCAGATCAGTCGACCACCACAACGTCGAGCCACGGTGGGCGCGGGCGAAATACTCGATCACCACGCGCGGCGATCCGGCCCGCACCATCGACATCTGCGTCTGCGTGATGTTCAGCGGCGCGATGACGTTGGAGACGAGGTAGGTCAGCGAGTGCATGATGCCGCTGCCGATCAGCGTCACGCTCTCGAACGGCGCCTGCTCCAGTTCATGCAGCGTCCACACTGACACCCAGTTCACCTCTCGACCCGTGACCTGCGCGTCTCGCCAGTCGGTCAGGTTGACGTAAACACCAGCGTTGCTCTGCGCCCTGCGGTGAAACGTCGCGAGCACCGCAAGGAAGTCATCGGCCTGAAGCTTGGCGAAGCCGGGCGCCTCGGAGTGAACCACAACCTTGCCCCATCCATCTCCTTGATCGGCTAGGTCATACGCCGCAAGCATGTATGCGGAGGTAGCTGGGATGCGCATTGATCCCGTCGCGATGGACGCGGGCACCTCGTCGACGATCACATGCCACCCCGAAAATCTGCTGAGATCGGCAGAGATGATGCCCTCGTGCGTGACGAGCGCGATGACATGCGAGACGTTTTCCATGTCACGGGGCAAGTCCGCGATGGTGCGGGTGACTTGCCGGACGACCGTGTCACGCGTCTTGCGATGGATTGCGATGATGACCGGCTTCGTCCCGGCCTCGTCGGCCATGCGCTGGAGATCGGCAACACGCTCGGTGATCAGGTCGACAGTGGGATTGGCGAACAGGTAGCAGCCGGGTTCGCGGACCATCCTTTCGAGTTCGATGGTGGTCTTTCGAGTGCCGGGAGCACCAGTAATGATACGCATTGATGAATCCTCGCTTGAATGAAAAACCCGCCGGGCGGTGGAAGTCACCCGGCGGGCTTCAAAGCGAGGTTCGTCAGTAGTCCGGTCTATTTATCACGGACACGCACGGCACTCGATATAAAACTCGACCAAACGCTTCCACACGTCGGCATGCCAGTATTTATCTGGATACCCGAGACGGGCTTCCTGCTGGCATGACCCGGCGTCTACCAGAACGCTGGCGCGGAAGTCGATTTACTTTTTCACCCTACAGCACGTCATTCGCGTCCTTGCCAAGGGCCGGAACGAAAGGCGGATCGAGTGCGTCATCGGCGGCTATCTTATAGATTTCCATGACGGAGTTCGTTGGGACTTCGGATACGTCTCGGGCACGAGTTCAGTGAACTGCCGCCTCGGCGGGGACGGGTCCGGGGGACGGGCGAGGCGAAGCCGTGCGCCCGAAGGGCGACGCCCGTTCTCCGGTGCGAGGGGTCCCCGCCAGAGGCTGGACGGGCGAAGCGGGGACGGGCGAGCGAAGCCGCCCGGCAACGCGAACCCGGACATCGAGCGATAGCTGCCATTCCCATCAACAAGAAAGCTTAAGGGGGCGGCGGAGCCGCCCCCTCGCTCCACGGCTTCGGGGTTCTGCCCCCGCCGCGTTCCGGTCGCCTTCGGCGCCCGCGCGTCGCGGGCACCCACCCACTCGCCGGGAGCGCGAACTCTTCGTCGAGGTGGCCGGACGAACTCTGGTCGCCACATCACCCGAGTTCCTGTCTCTTGCACATGCCGCGAAGCGGCGCCGCTGCTGTGACGCAGATGACGCGTCGCCGACGCGCATCGGTCTTGGCTGCGCGCGTGCGCGCGCGGTGCGCAGTTCGTCACTCTCGGCTCCATGGGCCGACAACCGCATACGGCGCGCGATTTTCGTGTGGAATTTAAATCCCACGCGACGTCTTCCGGCCAGACGCCATCTTGTCCGGAAAAATCATGTTGACGCGTTGGGGAAGATGGGTATCCTGCCTTCATCACAAACCCGTGAGGTAACCATCATGTCCGAGATGAAGATTTTCACGTTGACGCGTAGCAACGGTCCGCGCGTGCGGTTCGAGGGGGTCCACCTCGGCGGCGACGAAGGCGATGTCACCGGCGATCACCGGCGGCTCGATGTGGACATCTACCGAACCAAAGGAGGCCGATTGATCGCGCGGATGACGTTCATCACGCGCTGGCAGCATGAGCGCGGAGCGACGCTCGTGCTTGTCGAAGACGATGGCGTTTCCATCCGGGAGGACATGCTCGATGCGTTGACGCTGTCTTTCTCCGGCGAGAAGTGGTTCGACCGGGAAAGGCTGGGTGAGATCGTCACGTCCGCTCTGAAGGAAGCCGATGCCCTCGACGTCGAGAGGGTCGACTGATGACGTGGGGCAGTCCTCGCGCGGACATCATCCTGAAGGCGACCTATTGGCTGCGTTCGCAGAAGGCGGACGGCAAGCAGGTCGTCAAGTCGGGCGGCGACCGGCTCTGGTTCGAGGATTATCGGATGCACCGGCTTGACGGCCCCGCGCTCGTCTACGCCAACGGAAAATGCCGTTGGTATGTGCGCGGCGTGGACATCACCGACGACGTCTTGATGTGGGTTCACGAGAACGGCTTGCCGCCGCCGAGTAAGTGGACCGACAAGGAACGCGTCTTCTTCGCGTTGCGCTTCTCCGACACGGGGGGCGTGCAATGACGATGACGGCCGGAGCTTCGAGTGGCCCGCGCTGCCGGGCGAACAGGCTGTTGTCCCAGATCGCAGCGTCGTCCCGCCCCGAGGCACGACTGGCGCAACGTCTACTCGCGCTCGACCTCACCCAGTTGGAGGCTAGTGTCCTCGCAGATGTCAGCACGTCGACGATTTCGCGTTGGCTGACCTACGGCGAGACGCCGACCATCAAGATTGCTGAACGGCTCGCCGCCGCGCTTGAATGCTCGGTGAGCGATCTGGGCTGGCGTCCGACCGTGGCGATGCGTGCGCAGGACGCGGTCGTCGCGGTGGCGAGGGCGCGAGGCATCGTCGTGGATTCTGTTCGCGAGAGCCGGGACATGGTCCGGGTGGTGCTGCTGGTGCCCAAACGGGAGATTGAGCGCGTGCGGGCGGCGCGCGACTGAGCAGGGGCGAAAGGTGGACCCGGATAGCGCGCAGCACGAGCGCGATCTCGTGCTGCTCTCCCTGTATGACGGCGAAACGGCGGCGCGGATCACTCGACCGACTGGCCTCCCCGACCGGCGCGAGGCCGCGTGGGAACTGGTCGATGCCACGCGTGACTACCCCGAAGTGCAAGCAGCGGCAGAGCGGGTCCTCGTTGCAACCGACTACACGCTGGAAGACGCGCTTGATGACGTCCTGCGCATCATGACGGAGGTCTTCGTCCAAGACCGACATGGCTGGGATGGGGGCAAGCGACTGGCGAACGCGCTCCGCGACGCTGGGTATGATCCACTGTGTCCGGCAGCCGTGGGCAAGGCCGGTTGCGACGAACCCATGTCGAGCGAGGACGTGACGGTTCTTGCCTACGATGCCGAGCGGGCGCTGGTGATACGAAGCGAGCGTCTGGTGACGGCGGACGACTCGGTGCTCGTTGATCAGCGCGCGCTTATGGCGGCCTGCGTGGGACTCTCGATAGTCGAACGCTCGGTGGTCGACGAGGCGTGGGAGCGCGCCGGTGCAGTGTTGTAGCCGGTGAAGTCGGAGGAGTTTTCTATTCATGATGAATGATGCGGACCGCACCTCGCGCGAGTGCGGCGGTTCTTTGAACGTGAACGCGAGCAACACGCGGCGGCGGCCCATCATTGGCCGAGAGCAGTGGCGGCTCCGAATGCCCCCGGCTCCCGCCACGCTCGAAGATGCGCTGGCACGGGTCAAATTGCGTGTCGAACTCGCGGCTGCGATGAAATCTGATTGCTCGGTGGTCGGCCAGAAGCGTCGAAAGGTCTACGCCGCGCTTCGTCTCCCGGCAGGTGATCTCTACTCGCTGGTGGTCGCCGCGCAGGTCGCCGATGGTGAGCAGCGAAGCGCGGTCGAGAACCTGCGGGTGGCGGCTAATCTGGCGCATGGTGCCGAGATCAGCGATCACGTTGACGGCCTGTTGAACATGACGGTCGAGCGCGTGTGGGGTAGACCGCGATGGTCGGGGCAGCGGAAGGTGCTCGCGGCAGTGCTCGCGTGCGGGGCGGCGACAGAGGCTGTCGAGGCCGCGATGCGCATTGCGGCGACCGCGAAAGACCCCAGCGGGCTCCGACCCACCTTCTATCCCACCTATGTCGCGAAGCGGACGATGGCACTGCCGCCTCGCCGCGCCCGGTGAGTCGCAAGCAGGTAGGGCGGTCACGAGAGATATATTTCGGAATCCTCATCCCCAAAAGGAAAATGGTGTTACCTCTGGACA
>NZ_JAAIKB010000003.1 GCF_011040385.1 Falsiroseomonas algicola
GGTGGAGCAGCCCGGTAGCTCGTCAGGCTCATAACCTGAAGGTCACAGGTTCAAATCCTGTCCCCGCATCCCAATGAGATAACGCCCGCTAGATCGCTGATCTAGCGGGCTTTTCGTTTCAGGCGCCGGACGATCCAGGCTGCGCGCCCGCAGAACCTGCCGTCATCACCGCTCCGCCTCAGCTTTCCTCGCCTGCAACGGAGGCGGCGCCTCAGGGTTTGCCTCCGCTCGGTCGCGATGCAGGGCGGCACGGGTCAAGAGCATCAGCGTCACCGGCGTCGTGATGACCATGAAGATCGCGATCAGGATCTCATGGATGACCAGGCGTGACTGGGCCACCGAGAAGAACAGCATCGAGGCCGCCAGGATCGACCCGATTCCGAGCGTCGTGCTCAGCGTGGGCGCATGGACACGATCGTAGAAGCTGCGCAGCCGCAAGAGGCCGATGGAGCCGATCAATCCGAGCATGGCGCCCAGCAGCACCAGCAGCGCGACCGCCAAGGCAGCCCACAGGGGAAGGTCCGTCGCACCCCTCATTCGATGACCTCGCCCCGCATCAGGAACTTCGACAAGGCGGCGGTCGCGACGAAGCCGAGCAGCGTGATCAGCAGCGCCGCTTCGAAGTAGTGCGTGCTCCCGGTGCGGATACCGAAGACCAGCAGCAGCATGCCGGCATTCACATAGAGGGTGTCGAGCGCCAGCACACGATCCTGCGCCCGCGGCCCTCGCAGCAGGCGCAGCGTGGCAAAGGCCATGGCCGCGGCCAGCAGCAGCTGGGCTGCAAGGAGCGACCAGCCAAGCACCGCGGCACTCATTCGAAGATCTCCATCAGCCGGCGCTCCCACTTGTCCTTGATCGTGCGAACCCACGTCTCCTCATCCACGAGGTCGAGGACGTGCAGCAGCATCACGCCGCCCTTGGCGTCGTAATCCACCCAGACCGTGCCCGGCGTTGCGGTCAGGATGCAGGCCAGGGCAGAGAGGCCATGGGGGCTGCGCATGTCGAGCGGGATCTGCACGAAGCCGGAACGGCGCTCGCCTGGTTCGCGGGTCTGCAGGATGATCCGGGCGACCGCATTGTTGGACCGGACCACCTCCACCAACACATCGCGCAGCAGGCCCGGCACCGGGCGAAGCCGCGCGGGCATGCCCTTGGGAAAGCCCAGGCCGGCCAGGACGGCAGAGCCCGCAATGGCGAGAACGATGCCGAGCAGGATGGCGCCCGGCGACACGCTCTCGGTCAGCAGAAGCCATAGGACCAGGAAGGCGATTGCCAGAAGGGGATGGGGCAGCAGCCGCCTCACGGGCGTGCCCCCCGCACCCCGCCGAGGACGCCGTCCAGATAGGCACCCGGGGCGTGGAGCGATGCGGCGGCTGCCTGCATGTAGTCCATGACAGGAGCCGCGGCGACAGTGAGCGCCACGCTGAGGCCGATCAGGAGCCCGACCGGCGCCAACTCCAGCAGGCTGACGCGGGGCACCGTGGCCGGGGGGGAAGCCCAGAATGCGTCGATGCCCACGCGCACCATGGCGACCAGCGTCGCGAGGCCCGACAGGATGAAGGCCGTGACCAGGACCCATCGAGAGACCGCGATGCTCGCATCCGCCGGCCCGAGCAGCGGGGCCAACATGGCAAACTTCGCCAGAAAGCCAGAAAGCGGCGGCAGCCCGGCCAGGAGCAGTGTACAGGCCATGAAGCCCAGGCCGAGCACCGCCACAATGGCGGGGATGGCGACGCCGGCCGCCTCCGGCGCGTCGGCGCCGTCCTCTTCGTCCCCAGTGCCGAAGATCTCCCGCGTCACCGCCAGCACGTCGGCACCCGGATCGCGGCCACGCTCCACCAGCTCGATCAGGAGGAAGAGCGCGGCAAGGGCCAGCACGGAACTGGCGAGGTAGAACAGCGCGCCGCCTGTCACCGCGACCTGTCCGGCGCCGATCGCTGCCAGCAGCGTGCCGGAGGAGATGAGCACGCTCGCTCCCGCCAGGCGCGACAGGTTCTGGGTGGCGAGCACCGCAATGGATCCGAACGCGATCGTCAGCAGGCCGCCGGCCAGGATGACCGGCCCGCCGAAACCGGCGGAATCACCGCCTTCGCCCCCGAACAGGAGCATCCAGACGCGCAGCACCGCATAGGCGCCCACCTTGCTCAGGATCGACAGGATGGCGGCAGCGGGACCGGTGGCGGCGGCATAGGTTGCGGGCAGCCAGAAGCCCAGTGGCCAGATTGCCGCCTTCACCAGGAAGGCGACCCCCATCACGGCCAGGCCCGCTTCGAGCAGCGCCCGGTCCGCCGCCGCCACATCCCGCATCCGTGCCGCCAGATCCGCCAGGTTCAGGGTGCCGGAGATGCCGTAGACGACGCTGACGCCGATCAGGAACAGCAGCGAGGCGACGAGGTTGACGACGATGTAGTGCATCCCGGCCCGCACCCGCGCCGTGCCGGATCCATGCAGCGCGAGCCCGTAGGACGCCGCCAGCATTACCTCGAAGAACACGAAGAGGTTGAAGAGGTCGCCGGTCAGGAAGGCGCCGTTCAGCCCCATCAGCTGGAACTGGAACAGCGGATGGAAATGCGCCCCTGCGCGGTCCCACCGCGCCAGGGAGAAGACGAAGGCCGACAGGCCGAGCACGGCCACAAGCGCCAGCATCAGGGCGGAGACGCGGTCATGCACCAGCACGATGCCGAAGGTCACCGGCCAGTCGCCAAGCCGGTAGATCTGCACCTGCGGCGCATCGGCCAGCATCAGCAGCCAGCCCGCCGTGGCGACGAGCAGGACGGTGGAGAGAAGGCCCAGCGCGACGACGGCGCCGCGCCACCGATCCCCGGCCAGGATCATGGCGGCACCCGCCATCATCGGCACCAGTACCGGCGCGGCCACCAGGTGGTCCATCCAGCCCATCAACGGTCGCGCTCCCGTCCATCCACATGGTCGGTGCCGGTCAGGCCGCGGGCGGCCAGCAGCACCACCAGCAGCAGCGCCGTCGTGGCGAAGCCGATGACGATGGCGGTCAGCACCAGCGCCTGGGGCAGCGGGTCTGCGAACTGGGCCAGGCTGCCTTCCTGCCCTTTTTCCAGGATGGCCGCCGCGCCGGTGCGAAGCCCACCCGTCGAGAAGATGAACAGGTTGACGGCGTAGGACAGCAGCGACAGGCCGATGATCACCTGGAAGGTGCGCGACCGCAGCAGCAGCCAGACGCCAGAGCCCGTCAGAACGCCGATGGCGAGCGAGACGACAAGTTCCATCAGCGCGTCCTTGCCGTGACGAGAGGCACCGGCGCTTCGGTGGGCTCCACCGGCCGTGGCACGGCGCGGTGGCCGCGCACGGATTGGTGGGCCAGTGCGACGAGCATGAGCAGCGTTGCCCCGACGACAAGCATGAAGATGCCGATGTCGAAGATCAGCGCGCTGGCGGTCGGCACGCGCCCGATGAGCGGCAACTCCGCATAGGCGAAGTAGGTGGTCAGGAAGGGGCGGCCGAAAAACAGCGCCGCGAGGGCGGTGCAGGCCGCGATCAGCAGGCCCATGCCAACCCAGAGTTGCGGGCGGAGCCGCAGGCGCTCCTCCGTCCAGTCCGTGCCGCCGATCATGTATTGGAGGATGATGGCGATCGCCACGACCATGCCGGCGGAAAAGCCGCCGCCGGGCATGTCATGACCGCGCAGAAGCAGGAAGACGGCGGTGACAAGCATGACGGGGAAGATCAGGCGCGTCAGCGTGAAGGGCACCAGCAGCCAGTCGGCACCGTCTCGCACCTCCCCGCGGCCGGTCACCACCGCGCCGGCCGTCGCGCCATCGGCATGGGCCTGCTGTTCCGGCACCTCGACGCTGTCGGGGGCGGGGCGGAAGCGGCGCAGCAGCGCATAGGCGGTCAGCGCCACGGCGGCGACGACGAAGATCTCGCCGAGCGTGTCGAAGGCCCGGAAATCGACCAGGATGACGTTCACCACATTGGTCCCGCCGCCTTCGGTGTAGCCGCGCTGGAGGAAATCCTGCGCGAGCAGTTCGGGCGGCACGCGTGTCATCACCGCGTAGGACAGCGCCGCCAATCCGCTGCCGGCCGCGACAGCCAAGCCGAGGTCACGCAGGCGTCGCGTGCGCGACAGCACCTCCAGCCCCACGCCATCGGGCGTGTCCGCGCGTTTCGGCAGCCAGCGGAGGCCGAGCAGCAGCAGCACGGTCGTCACGACCTCGACCGTCAGCTGCGTCAGCGCCAGGTCGGGCGCGGAGAACCAGACGAAGGTGACGACGAGCGCGAGGCCCGTCGCGCCGATCAGGATGAGCGCGGCCAGCCGGTGGTACTTGGCCATGATGGCGGCGCCGATGGCGCAGGCTCCGCCGCCGATCCACACCAGGGCCAGCACCGGGTCCACGGGCGATGCGGGCAGGTTGCCGGGGCCGAAGCCGCGCAGCCAGGCGGCCGTGCCGCCGGCCAGGAAGGCAGCGCCGACGATGAGCCGCAGCATGGGCTGCAGGCGGCGCGTGCCGGCCAGGGCCTCCGCCCGCCGCGCCAGGCGCCAGGAGAGGAAGACCATGGTGCGTTCGAAGATCCGCTGGCCCTCCAGCCGGCCGATCAGCGGCGGGCGGTCCAGCCCACGGCGGAGGTGCCGCTGCAGCAGGAGGTAGAGCAGGACGCCGCCGCCGAGCGCGATGACGCTCATCAGCAGGGGCAGGTTGAAGCCGTGCCAGACCGCCAGGCTGTAGTAGGGCGCGTCGTGGCCGAGCACGGACTGCACGCCATGCGCCAGGAAGGGACCAACCGTCGCGGCTGGCAGCACGCCCACCATGATGCAGGTCAGCACCAGCAATTCGACGGGCAGGCGCATCCAGTTCGCGGGCTCATGCGGCTGGCGTGGCAGGTCCCTGGGCTCGGGCCCGAAGAAGGCGCCGTGGATGAAGCGCAGCGAGTAGGCGACGCTGAAGGCGCTGCCGAGCATGGCGGCGAAAGGCAGGATGTTCAGCAGGCCGAGAGGCGATTCCGCCGTCAGCGCCTCGGCGAAGAACATCTCCTTGGAGATGAAGCCGTTCAGCAGTGGCACGCCCGCCATGGCCGCGGCCGCCACCAGCGCCAGCCGCGCGGTGAAGGGCATGGATCGATTGAGGCCCGACAGCCGCCTGATGTCGCGCGTGCCGGTCTCGTGGTCGATGATGCCGGCGGCCATGAACAGCGAGGCCTTGAAGGCCGCGTGGTTCATGATGTGGAAGATGGCGGCGACCAGCGCCAATTCGCTGTTGAGACCGAGGAGCAGCGTGATGAGGCCGAGATGGCTGATGGTGGAATAGGCCAGCAGTCCCTTCAGGTCCGTCTGGAAGATGGCGATGTAGGCGCCCAGCAGCATCGTCAGCAGCCCCGCCGATCCGACGATCAGGAACCAGGCATCCGTGCCGCCGAGAACCGGCCAGAGGCGCGCCATGAGGAAGACGCCAGCCTTCACCAGCGTGGCGGAGTGCAGATAGGCGGAGACCGGCGTCGGCGCCGCCATCGCGTGCGGCAGCCAGAAATGAAAGGGGAACTGCGCGCTTTTCGTCAGCGCGCCCAGCAGGATCAGCAGCAGTGCCACCAGGTAGAGTGGATGGGCGCGAACTTGGTCGCCGGCGGCGAGCACCACATCGAGGTCGTAGCTGCCGACGATATGGCCTAGCACCAGCACGCCGGCGAAGAGGGCCAGCCCTCCCGTCGCGGTGATGGTCAGCGCCATGCGCGCGCCGTCCCGCGCCGTCGCGGCGTGGTGCCAGTAGCCGATCAGCAGGAAGGAGAAGAGGCTCGTCAATTCCCAGAAGAAGGCGAGCAGGATCAGGTTGCCCGAGGTCACCACGCCCAGCATCGCCCCCATGAAGGCGAGCAGGAAGGCGAAGAAGCGGGGGACCGGGTCTTCCTCCGCCATGTAGTAGCGAGCGTAAAGGACGACGAGCGCGCCGATGCCGGTGACCAGACCGGCGAAGAGCCAGGCAAAGCCATCGATGCGCAGTGAGAGGTTGAGACCGAGCGCGGGGAGCCAGGCGATCTCCGTCCGCAACACGCCGCCCGCTGAAATTGTCGGGTAGGCCGCCCAGACGAGGATCAGGCAGGCAACCGCGACGCCACCGGCGAGGGCCGCGGCCGCGTTGCGCGCATGGGTCGGCAGAAGCCCTGCGGCGACCGACGCGGCGAAGGGCAGGCCGATGAGGGCAAGAAGGATCAGGCTGTCCGGCATCGCAGCAGGTCAGCCGGAGGCCGGTGCGGATGGATGTCGGCGAGCGGGCATCACGCCGTTCCCGCCGCGTCGCCACTGGCCAGCAGTGCCAGCACCTCCTCCGCCGTGCGCGCCGCGCGCAGCTTGCGAAGGTGCTGGGCCTGCCGCAGCGACCGGCAGGTATCGGCCAGGGTGGGCAGGAACCCGTCTGGCGCCGATTCTGGCCAGATGACGAGGATGACAAGGTCCACCGGCTCCTCGTCCCGCGCATCGAACTCCACGGGGCGCCGCAGCCGCGCGAACAGGACAAGAGGAGGGTGGTCGCCCTCGAGCCGCGCATGCGGGAGGGCGACGCCGCGGCCTAGCGCTGTGGAACCGAGCCGTTCGCGTGCCTCCACGGCTTCCAGCACGTCTTCCACGGGCCGCTGAAGTCGCTGGGCGGCCTCGGCTGACAGGCGCTGCAGGACGGCGTCCTTGGTCGACTCGCTGAGGTCGATGAAGATGCCCGTCGGGGCAAGGTGATCGGTAATCGCCATCGCTGCGTCCCCTCGTCCATGGGCTGCCGCCGACCCCGCCTCGCTTTCGCCTGGCGGGGTGACGGGAACAGGGCCGAGGCACGCGCGGCAGATCGCAGGCGCGCTGCACCACGCCTGCTCACGCCCGCGCCGCACGTCCAGGTAACAATCGGATGAAGCAGAATCAATGGCGTGATCGGCAAGGCGCGATACCTATCGCGTGAGGAAACCCAACGCCGGGCGGGCGCCGCGTGGCGCTTTGGTGCGTCGGCGGTCGCTACGCCGTCGGCCCTCACGCGGAGCCTCGCGCACCTCGTTCGCCTTTTCGGACGGCCGGTTCGCTGCGGCGAACCGTGTGGCGGTTCGCTCGCCTCCTTCGAACCTTCGGACGCCGCCGCCGTTGCCACCGGAGCAGGTGCGGGAGGGGCCGTCAGATGGTCGCAGTGCGGGAGCGGGGAGCGGCCTTCGGGTCAACGGGCGCCTTGCCGGCGCGACAGGCGCCGCCGGGCCGTGCCTGGCATCCGATTCCTGCACCAGGCGATGTGCGGACGCGGCCGAGCGATCGGATGGACACCATCGGCGTGGTGCTGCTGGTGCAGGAAGGACGGCTGCGGTTGCTGGATGCGGAAGGGCGCGGACACGTCTTCCTGCTCTCGCCCTCGGCGCCGTTGGAAGCGCAGGAACTGGCCGCGCTGCCCGGGCGACGGGTGCGGCTGAGCCACCACGCGGCACCCAGGCTCATGGCGGGGATCGTGACCGCCATCGAGGTTCTGGCATGAGCAAGGCCCCGCGGGGGCGTCCGATACGGCGCGGCCTGGCCGACCGTGCCGCCGGCTTCCTGGCGGACTGGTCCGTGCCGCGCCAGCTGCGCGGTGCGCCGGAAAAGACCGAGGCGGCGGAAAGCGCAGCATCCCGGGGGCTGCGGCCGCGGCTGGAAACGGCCGACAGGGTCGGCACCTCCATCTGCCCCTACTGTGCGGTGGGATGCGCACAGCTCGTCTATGCGAAGCAGGGCCGCCCCATCGCGGTGGAGGGTGATCCGCGCAGTCCGGTGAACCAGGGCACGCTCTGCCCGAAGGGGGCAGCGACCTTCGGCCTGATGGCGAGCCCGCAGCGGCTCGACCGCTGCCTGCACCGCGCGCCCGGCGCGCGGGAATGGCGGGAGGTGGGGCTGGACTGGGCGATGGACCGCATCGCCGAGCTGGCGAAGCGCACGCGGGACGAGACCTTCATCAACCACCTGCCCGACGGCACGCGCGTGAACCACACGCTCGGCATCGCCTCCATGGGTGGCGCGACGCTCGACAACGAGGAGAACTACCTGATCAAGAAGCTCTTCTCCGGCGCGCTCGGCATGGTGTTCGTCGAGAACCAGGCGCGTGTCTGCCACAACAACTCCGTCCCCGGCCTCGGCGCGACCTATGGGCGCGGCGCCTCCACCATGCCGCAATGGGACCTGGCGAATTCGGACGCCGTGCTGGTGATGGGCTCCAACATGGCGGAGAACCATCCCATCGCCTTCCGCTTCGTCATGCAGGCGAAGCTGCGCGGCGCGACGGTGATGCATGTCGATCCGCGCTTCACGCGCACCTCCGCGCTGGCGGATATCCACGCGCCGATCCGTGCCGGCACCGACATCGCCTTCCTCGGTGGCATCATCCGGCACCTGCTGGAGAACGACCTCTGGTTCCGCGACTATGCGCTGCCCTACACGAACCTCTCGACCATCGTCGGCCCCGACTACAAGGGACCGGAGGAACTGCACGGCTACTTCTCCGGCTGGAACGACGAAGGCCGGCGCTACAACGTCGAGAGCTGGCAGTATGACGGCGTCGTCGTGCCGTCCTCCCTCGCCGAGGGCTATGTCGAGATCGAGGGTTTCGCCGAGGCGACGCAGCGGCTGCATGAGGGGCCGACGCCGAAGGACCCGACGCTGCAGCACCCGCGCTGCGTCTACCAGATCCTGAAGCGCCACTACGCCCGCTACACGCCGGAGATGGTGGAAAGCGTCACGGGCTGCCCGCGCGACCTGTTCCCGAAGGTCGCGGATGCGCTGGCCAGGGCCTCGGGGCGGGAGAAGACGGCGGCGATCTGCTACGCCGTCGGCTGGAACCACCACACCAAGGGCGCGCAGATCATCCGCGCCGCCGGCATCATCCAGGCGCTGCTGGGCAATACCGGTCGGCCCGGCGGAGGCATCCTGGCGCTGCGGGGCCATACCTCGATCCAGGGCAGCACCGATATCGCGACGCTCTATGACCTGCTGCCGGGCTACATGCCGCAGCCCCATGCCTTCCGCCCGCATGCGACGCTGGCGGACTACCTGAAGGCCGAGACCAACCCGACCGGCTGGTGGCACCATTTTCCCAAATACTACGTCTCCCTCCTCAAGGCCTGGTACGGCGAGGCCGCGACGCCGGAGAACGGCATGGGGCACGACCTCATGGCGCGCGTCACCGGCGACCATTCGCAGCTGCCGCTGACGGTCGCGATGGAACGCGGCGTGATCCGCGGGCTGTTCGTGATGGGGCAGAACCCTGTCGTCGGCGGCAGCAACTCGAAACTCGTGCAGCGCGGCCTGGCGCGGCTGGAGTGGATGGTGGTGCGCGACGTGGCGGAAACCGATACCGCCACCTTCTGGCGCGACGGCCATCTGGTGCGCGATGGCGAGATGCGGCCCGAGGATATCGGCACCGAGGTGTTCCTGATGCCGGCGTCGCTGTCCGGGGAGAAGGCGGGATCCTTCACCAACATCCACCGGCTGGTGCAGTGGCACGACAAGGTCGTGGATGGGCCCGGCGACAGCCGGTCCGAGCTCTGGTTCATCCATCACCTCGCGCGGCGGATGAAGGCCCTGCATGCCGGCAGCACGCGGCCGCAGGATGCCGCGATCCGCGCCATCACCTGGGACTATCCGGAGGACGAACAGGGCGAGCCCGATCCGGAAGCGGTGCTGCGGGAGATCAACGGCCGCACCGTTGCCAATGGGAAGCTCGTGCCGGGCTTCGCGGCGCTGAAGGATGATGGCTCCACGGCCTGCGGATGCTGGATCTATTCGGGCGTCTTCCCGGAAGAGGGGCGCAACCGAACGCGATCGCGGGTGCCCGATGGGGCGCAGGGGCCGGGCACGCATCTCGACTGGGGCTTCGCCTGGCCGGACAACCGGCGCACCCTCTACAACCGCGCCTCCGCCGACCCCGCCGGCGTGCCGTGGTCCGAGGGCAAGCGGCTGGCCTGGTGGGACGAGCAGGCGGGCGAATGGCGCAGCCATGACCGCGTGGACTTCCCGACTGACAAGCGGCCGGATTTCGAGCCTGATTGGGAGTCGAAGCCCGCGGGCATGGACGCGATCCGCGGCGACCAGCCCTTCTTCATGATTCCGGACGGCGTGGCGGGTCTTTTCGTGCCCTCCGGCCTCAAGGATGGGCCGCTGCCCGAGCATTACGAGCCGACCGAGACGCCGGTGCGCAACGCGCTGCACCCCGGCGTGGAGGGCAACCCCGCGGCCAAGCGCTGGGCCTATGACGCCAACCCGCTGGCCGCGCCGGCCGACCCGCGCTGGCCGCATGCGCTGACCACCTTCCGGCTGACGGAGCATCATTCGGGCGGCACGCCGACGCGCATCGTGCCCAGCACGTCGGAACTGCAGCCCGAGGGCTTCGTAGAGATCCCGACGGAGCTGGCGCGCACCCTCGGCATCGCCAGCACGGATTGGGTGGTGCTCTCCACGCCGCGCGGCGAGATCGAGACCCGCGCGCTGGTCACGGACCGGCTGCGGGCCTTCACGCTGGATGGCGGGCGCGTTGTCCACCAGATCGGCATGCCCTGGCACTATGGCTGGTCCGGCATCGCGACCGGCGACATCGCGAATGTGCTGACCGCCGTGGTGGGGGACCCCAACACCGGCATGCACGAGAACAAGGCGCTGGTCTGCGCCCTCAGGCCGGGCCGGCTGGCTCGTCCCCTTCAGGAGGTTGGCTGATGGATGGCGGGCTTGCGCATGGGCGCGCGCGGGAGGCAGGCCGCGCGCCGCCGGCGCTGCTGCGGGACGAGGCGGAGCTGACGGCGGGCGTGGTCATCGAACCCGGCCGAAGCTACGGCTTCTTGACCGACACCACTCTTTGCATCGGCTGCAAGGCCTGCGAGGTGGCCTGCAAGGAATGGAACAACCTGCCGGCAGAGACCGGAAAGCTCACGGGCCATTCCTACGACAACACCGGGCAGCTCGGCGCGAATACCTGGCGGCACGTGACGTTCAAGGAGAACGGACCGCGGGAGGGGACGATGGCGCCCTTCCAGTCCAACTGGCTGATGATGTCGGATGTCTGCAAGCATTGCGACCCGGCGCCCTGCCTGGAAGCCTGCCCGACCGGCGCGCTGTTCCGCACGGAATTCGACACCGTCGTGGTGCAGCAGGATATCTGCAATGGCTGCGGCTACTGCGTGCCGGCCTGCCCCTTCGGCGTCGTCGAACTCTCGAAGGATGACGGCAAGGCGCATAAATGCACGCTCTGCTACGACCGGCTGAAGGGCGGGCTGGAACCCGCCTGCGCCAAGTCCTGCCCGACGGACAGCATCCAGTTCGGCGTGGTGGAGGAGTTGCAGGAACGCGCCGATCGCCGCGTGGAGGCGCTGCACGCCCAGGGCCAGGACAAGGCCTATGTCTACGGCGCGCCCGGAAGTCCCGGCGCCACGGGCGGGATCCGCAAGCTGAACGCCATCTTCGTGCTGGCCGAGCGGCCGGAACACTACAACCTGCCGCCCGCACCATCCCGGCCCGCGCGCAACGCGAAGCCGGCCTTCCTATCCGGCCTCGCCACCATGGCGGGGCTGGCGGCGGTGGCGCTGCTGCTGGGGGTCGGCCGGCGATGAGCGCGCGGATCGAGCGCCCCGCGCTGCCGCCGGCGGTGCAGCAGGAATGGCGAGGGGAGACCTATCACGGCCGCCCCGTCACCAAGGCGAGCTCCTTCGACTGGAAGGTCTCCTTCTACATCGTGGCGGTCGGCATCGCCGGCGCCAGCCAGGTAATCGCGGCCATCGCGAACCGGCAGCCGGAAGGCGCGGGGCTCACGCGCCGCGCGCGGCTGCTGGCGCTGGCCGGCAGCGCGATCGGGCCGCTGGTGCTGGTGCAGCACCTGAAGACGCGGTCGCGCTGGTACAACATGCTACGGATCTTCCGCCCGACCTCGCCGATGTCGATGGGATCCTGGCTGCTGACGCTATTCGGCGGACTTTCCGCCCTGACGGCGATGGGGGAGGTGCTGGGCCGGCGCTGGCCCTTCGCGCGGCGCGTCTCGGATGCCGCGCAGCTGCCGGCGGCGGTCACGGGCGCCGGCATGGGGGTCTACACCGCGGGCCTGCTGGCCAGCACCAGCACGCCGCTCTGGGCGGCCGCGCCGGCACCGCTGGCGGCGCAGTTCGGCACGGCCTCCGTCGCCGGCGCGGCTTCCGCCCTCGCGCTGCTGCAGCGCGCGGCGGGGGAGGTCGGCTCCGCGCGGCGGCTGGAGACGCTGGCGCTGCTGGCCGGCGCGGCGGAGCTACTGGCGGCGGGCACCACCGAGAAGCGCTTGGCCGACAAGGGCCTCGATGGCCCCCTGCGGGAGGGGAAGACGGGCGCGCTGAACGCCACGGGCGGGAAGGCGATCGGCATTGCCGTGCCTCTGGTGGCGCATGGGATCGGCCGCGTGATCGGCGGCCGCGCCGGCGCGCTGCTGCCAGAGATCGCCTCCTTCGCCATGATCCTTGGCGGCGCCGCCATGCGCCATGCGGTGCTGCGCGCCGGAAACGAGAGTGCGTGCCGCCCCGACCATGCCTTCCGATCCACCCAGCGGGTGCGGCGATGAGCGTGGTGACGCAGGAGGAGCGGCAGGCCCGGCACCTCGCCCGCCTGGCGATCGACCGCGTGCTGGCGGAAGCGCCGCCCGCCACGGCGCAGGAGGGAATGGACGCCGTGGCGCTGACCGTCGCCTGGCGCGACCTGCTGGTGGCGCGCCGGCGGGCGGAGGGTGCTTCCGAAGCGCTGGATGGACGGCTGGCGCTGGCCAATGGCGTGCTGGCGCTCACCTGGTCCGGCGCGGTGCCGGTGACGGGCTTCCGGAAGGAACGGCTCGTGAAGGCGCGGGCGGCACTGGCGGATGCGGCCGGGGAGGCGGATGCATGACGGCGGCGTCGCAGAAGCAGCCCGATGCGTCGGCGGATGTGAAGCCGCCGGAGAAGATCGCCACCACGGCGGCGAGCAAGGGCGAGACCAAGGCCGCGCTGGACGGCAAGGTGCTGGCGGTGCTGGCCGTGCTCGCGGGCGCCTATATCGGCTTCGGCGGGCTCTTCTACCTCGTGGCCGCCGCTGGGGCGGAGGCGATGCCGTTTGGCGCGGCGCAGCTGCTGGGTGGCGTCGCCTTCTCGCTCGGCCTCATCCTTGTGCTGGTCGGCGGCGCGGAACTGTTCACGGGCAACACGCTGCTCGTGGTCGCCTGGGCGGAGGGAAAGGCGGGCTTTTCGCCGATCCTCGGCGCGCTCGGCATCGCCTGGGTGATGAACTTCGTGGGCTCCGTTGCCATCGCGCTGCTCGCCTTCGCGGCGGGGGTGCATGAGGCGGGGGAGGGTGCGGTCGGCGCGGCGGCGCTGAAGGTCGCGGCGCGGAAGTCGGATCTCGGCTTCGGCACGGCGCTGGCGAGCGGCATCGCCGCCAACATGCTGGTCTGCCTGGCGGTGTGGCTCGCCTTCGGGGCGCGGAGCGCGGCGGACAAGGTGCTGGTGATCGTGCCCCCCATCGCCGCCTTCGTGGCGCTGGGGCTGGAGCATTCGGTCGCGAACATGATGCTGATCCCCTTCGGCTGGCTGGTGCTGGACGGCGCCTCGCCCGCCTTCTGGCAGCAGGCGGGGATCGATCCCGCGGCCTATGGCGCGATCGGGTTCGGCGGGCTGGTGGCCAATCTGGTGCCGGTCACGATCGGGAACGTCATCGGTGGCGTGCTGGTCGGCGCGGCCTACTGGTTCGCCTATCTGCGCCCGAAATCCGCGGCATGAACGACGTCCTCGCCTGGTGTGGCGCCCCGCCGCTGCCTTGGGAGCTGTGGGGGCGCTGGACGCTGGACCCAGCGCTGTTCGCGGGGCTGGCGCTGGCAGCGCTGACGTTGACGCGAGCGACGCGGGGCGTGCCGGTCGGGCGCCGACGCGCGGGTTGGGCGGGGCTCGGCGTCACGGGCGCCGTGTTCATCACGCCCCTCTGCGCGCTGGCGGTGGCGCTGTTCTCGGCGCGGGCGGCGCAGCACATGGTTCTGGTGCTGGTCGCGGCGCCACTGATCGCCATGGCGCTGCCGCCGCCGGCGCGGCGTGGCGCGGCGCTGCTGACGGCCGCCTTCACCGCGCTGTTCTGGCTGTGGCACCTGCCCGGCCCCTATGACGCGGCGCTGCGGGATGGCGCGCTCTACTGGCTGTCACACCTCTCACTGCTCGGCATCGCCATCGCGCTGTGGCGCGCGCTGCTGGCCGATGCCTCGCCGGGATCGCTGGCGCTGGGCGCGGTGGCGTCGGCGCAGATGGGGCTGCTCGGGGCGGTGATCGTCTTCGCGCCAGGCGCGCTCTACGCCAGCCATCTCGGCACCACCGCCGTCTTCGGCCTGTCGGCGCTGGCGGACCAGCAGCTGGGCGGGCTGCTGATGTGGGTGCCGGGCGGGCTCGTCTTCCTGCTGGTTGGCGTCGCGGGCGCGCTGCGCCTGGTGCGGCCCGCCGCATGAGGCTGCTTCCGCTGCTCGTGCTGCTGCTGGTCGCGGGCTGCGGGGGGGACCAGTCCTCGCTCGACCCGACCGGGCCGAATGCGCGCGACACGCTCTGGCTGTTCAAGCTGACGCTCTGGGTCTCGGTGATCGTCTGCGCGATGGTGGCGCTGGCGGTGGTGCAGGCCTGGCTGCTGCCGCGCTTCCGGCTGGGTGCACGGCCGACGCTGTGGATGGTCGCGGGCGGCGGCGTCGTGCTGCCGGCGATCGTGCTGCCCCTGCTGCTGGTGGCAAGCCTGCGCATTCCCTGGCCCTTCGCGGAGGAAAGGGAAGGCGCCTTCACCATCGATGTCGTCGCCTGGCAGTTCTGGTGGGAGTTCCGCTACCCGAATCCCGTGCCGGGCGGGCCCCCCGTGGTCACGGCCAATGAGCTGCACATCCCCGTCGGCGTGCCCGTGCGCTTCCGGCTGCTGACGGAGGACGTCATCCATTCCTTCTGGATCCCGACGCTCGGCGGAAAGGTGGACATGATTCCGGGGCGGACGAACTACGCGCTGCTGCGCGCCGATGCGCCCGGCGAGTTCCGCGGTGCTTGCTTCGAGTTCTGCGGCCTGCAGCACGCCAACATGGCCTTCACCGTGCGCGCGCTGCCGCAGGCGGAGTGGCAGGACTGGATGTGGCGCGAGGCCCGCCCGGCCGCGGAACCGGAGGGCGACGAAGCGCGCAAGGGGCGTGAGATCTTCACCGCCGCCGGCTGCGGGTCCTGCCACGCCGTGCGCGGCCATGGCGCGGAGGGTGCGACGGCGCCGGACCTCACGCATCTCGCCAGCCGCCGAACCATCGGCGCGGGCATCCTCCCGAATACCCGATCCTCCCTGACCGGCTGGATCGCCGCGACGCAGCAGATCAAGCCGGGTGCCAACATGCCGAGCTACAACGGCCTCACGGGACCACAGCTGCACGCCCTGGCCGCCTATCTGGAAGGCCTGCGGTGACGCGACCAGCGGGAGAGGAGGCCGAGCTCACCCAGGCCTGGGCCTCGCCGCCGGGATGGCGGGCGCTGTCGGCGGTGAACCACCGGCCGATGGGCGCGCGCTTCGTCGTGACGGCCTTCTTCTTCTTCACCATCGCCGGCCTGCTGGCGCTGCTGATCCGCACGCAGCTGGCGGTGCCGAACAACACCGTGCTGGGACCGGAGGCCTACAACCAGGTCTTCACCATGCACGGCACGATGATGCTGTTCCTGTTTGCCGTGCCGGTGCTGCAGGGGGCGGCGACCTACCTGCTGCCGCTGATGCTCGGCGCGCGGGACCTGCCCTTTCCACGGCTCGGCGCCTTCTCCTTCTGGTGCTACCTCTTCGGCGGCCTGATCCTGCTCTCATCGCTGGTCATCGGCGCGGCGCCGGATGCGGGGTGGTTTATCTACCCGCCGCTGTCGGGCAAGGCCTTCTCCCCCGGCATCAACGTCGATTTCTGGCTGATCGGCGTGACCTTCGCGGAGATCGCGGGCGTCGCCGGCGCGATCGAGCTGACGGTCTCCATCCTGCGCAGCCGCGCGCCGGGCATGAGCCTGTCGCGCATGCCGCTCTTCGCCTGGTACATGCTGGCGACGGCGGGGATGATCCTGATCGGCTTCCCGCCGCTGATCCTCGGCTCCATCCTGTTCGAGCTGGAGCGCGCCTTCGACTGGCCGTTCTTCGACACCTCGCGCGGCGGCGACCCGGTGCTGTGGCAGCACCTGTTCTGGCTGTTCGGCCACCCGGAGGTCTACATCATCCTGCTGCCAGCGGTGGGGCTGCTGGCGACCTTCGTGCCGGTGCATGCGCGCCAGCCCGCCTTCCTGCACAACTGGCTCGTCGCCTCCGCCATCGGCACCGGCTTCCTGTCGATGGGGCTGTGGGCGCACCACATGTACGCGGTCGGCATCCCGCAGATGTCGCTGGCCTTCTTCTCCGCGGCCTCCTCGCTCGTCGCCATTCCCTCGGGCATCCAGGTCTTCGCGCTGATCGCGACGGTCGGCATGGGCAGGCCGGTGTTCCGCACGCCGCTGCTGTTTGCCCTTGGCTTCGTCGTGATCTTCGTCCTCGGCGGGCTGACGGGCGTGATGGTCTCCCTCGTGCCCTTCGACCTGGTGGCGCATGACACGCAATTCGTCGTGGCGCACCTGCACTACGTGCTGATCGGCGGATCGGTCTTCCCGGTGCTGGGTGCGCTGCACCATTGGTGGCCGGCGGCGACGGGACGGATGCCGAGCGAGACGACGGGTAAGATCGGCTTCTGGCTGCTCTTCGTCGGCTTCAACATCAACTTCATGCCGCTGCACCACACCGGCCTCGCCGGCATGCCGCGGCGTGTCTACACCTACCCCGCCGGCCTCGGCTGGGAATGGTCGAACCTGATGGCGAGTGCGGGGTCGCTGATGTTCGCGCTCGGCCTGCTGATCTTCCTGGGCGGCCTGGCGCATGCCGCCTTCCGGGGGCGGCGCACGCAGGACGACCCGTGGGGTGCCGGCACGCTGGAATGGATCGCGACGCCGCCGCCCGTCTACAATTTCCGCGCCGTGCCGGTGATCGAATCCCGCTACCCGCTCTGGGACCAGGCGGGGCTGCGGGGTGCGGTTCTGAACGGTGTCGGCTTCATGCCGGACCCGCAGGGCGGGCGACGCCTGGCGCCTGCGACGACGGAGGTCGAGGCGGTGCCGGAGATGGCGCTGGACCTTCCTGGCCCGACCTGGAGTCCGCTGGTCACGGCCGCGATCTTCGCGGGGCTGTTCCTCGGCATCCTGGTGCAGGCCTATGCCGTGGCGGTGGCAGGCGCCGTGGCCGCCTTTGTCGCCGTGGTCGTCTGGATGTGGCCATCCGAACGTGACCACGACCTGCCGAGGGAGGTGGAGGCGGCGCCGGGCCTGATGCTGCCGCTGGCACGCGGGCACCACCGGTCCCCCGCCTGGACGGCGCTCTGGGTCACGCTGGCGGCGGATGCGGCGCTCTATGCCTCGCTGGCCTTCGCCTTCTTCTACCTCTGGGGCTTCGCGGCGCAGTGGCCGCCGGCGGTGGTCCGGGCGACGCTGTCCTGGCCGGCCGTCACGGCGCTGCTGCCGCTGGTTGCTTCCGTCGCGGCAGCCTGGCTGGCGGAGCGCGCAATCCGGCGTGACGACCGGGCGGGCCTGGTGCGCTGGCTGGCGGTCGCACTGGGCACGGGCGTGGTGTTCCTGCTGCTGCAGGGCTGGGCGGCGATGGCGCTCGGGCCGCCATCGCGGCACGCGCGGGATGCGCTGGCGCATGTCACCTGGATCTTCCAGGCGTTTCACCTGTTGGTGGCGATGACCATGGCGGGCATGGCGTTGGCGCGGGCGAGGCTTGGCGACTTCGCGCCGGACCGCCACCTCGCCGTGCGGATCGCGACGCGGTTCTGGACCTATGCGGCGTTGCTCTGGGTGGTGGGCTTCCCGCTCGTCCACCTCGCGCCCTTCCTCTTCGTGCGGTGACATGACCGAACCCAGCGCCTCCGCCTTCCGGGCCCTGCTGCTGCCACCGCTGCTCTGGGCCGGGCATTTCCTGGCGGTGTACGTCTTCGTCTCCCTCGCCTGCCTGTGGGGGTGGCACCGGATGGAGGTGCCGGTGGTGCAGGTGGTGGTGGCGGGGCTGACTGTCGCGGTCGTCGCCGCGGTGCTGCTGGCGACGCGGGTGACGGCGCGGATGCCGGGTTTCCTCGGGCGCACCGGCGGCGGCGTTGGGCTGCTCTTCGCCGGCGCGACGCTCGTGGTCGGCCTGCCGCCGCTGCTGGCACCGGTGTGCCGATGAGGCGCCTGCTGCCCGCCCTGCTGGTGCTGCTGGCCGCCTGCGACGAAGCGGCGCCGCCGCCCCACCTGCACGTTGCCGGTGGGGATGCGGCGCGCGGGCGCGCGGCGATGACGGAACTCGGCTGCGGCGCCTGCCACCGCATTCCGGGTGTCGGCAATGCACGCGCCATGGTGGGGCCGCCGCTCGATGACTATGCGCAGCGCGGCTATGTCGCGGGGGTGCTGCCGAACCGGCCGGGCAATTTGGTGTCCTTCCTGCTGGACCCGCCTTCGATCCGGCCCGGCACGGCGATGCCCTATCTCGGCCTCACGGATGGGCAGGCGCGGGACATGGCGGCCTATCTCTACACGCTGGGCGCCCCGGGCGCCGCGGCCTGGCCGCCGGGGCGCCAGCCCTCCCGCAGCGTCGGCGATGGCGGGCCGACGGAGCGCCCCCCGCCGCGCACCGCGCCATGACCATCGTCGCGACCGCCGCCGGCTGGGCGATGGAGGGGCTGGAGGCGGCGGGCGTCGTCGTCATCCTCGCGGGGGCCGTCGTCACCACCGGGGCGCTCGCGCGGGACCTCATGGGCGGCGAGACCGAGGAAGCCTATCTGCGCTACCGCCGCCGCTTCGGGCGGGCCATCCTGGTCGGGCTCGAATTGCTGGTGGCGGCGGACATCATCGGCACGGTGGTCGCGCCGCTCGACCTCGGCACGGTGGCGGCGCTGGGGCTCGTGGTGCTGATCCGCACCATGCTGAGCCTGTCGATCGAGGTGGAGATCAATGGTCGCTGGCCCTGGCGGATGCGCGACGGCGGGCGCTGAGCGCGGCCCACCACCAGGCGAGGCCCAGCACGCCGGCTGCCACCACCAATTCCACCATCAGGGGCGGGGCGCCGCCCGGTGCCTCCGGCCGCAGCAGCCACAGCCCATGACCGATGTGCTGCGCCAGCAGCAGCAGCGCCACCAGCCCCAGGCGCCGCGGCCCGGGCCGGGGCAACAGGGCCAGCAGGATGGCGGCGGCCAGGATCGCGACCAGGGCGGCCTTGAGCCAGGCCCAGGCGCCGCCGCGTCGGAGGTACCAGGCGGCCTCCGCCGGCAGATCCGCCATCCAGACCACGACGAACTGCACGAACCAGAGCCAGACCGTGAGCGTCGCGAGCACCAGCAGCGCGCGGTCCACCCCGCGCATCCCGTCCTCGCCACGCCGCAGCAGCACCGCCAGCACGGCGAGGGAGAGCGCGGCCGACGCCTGCTCGATCACCAGCGCCGTGCCCTGCAGGCTGCCGAACCAGGCGGGATCGCGGGAGAGGACGATATCCTGTGCCAGCAGCAGCCCCGCCGGCAGCCATAGCGCCAGGGCGAAGCGCGCCTCCCGCCGCCCCGCCCCGGGCCGGGCCAGCAGCAGCGCGGCCAGCACCAGGGCCCCGAGCAGCAGCCCGACGCGCAGCCGGAAGACGGGCAGGGAGAACCAGGCGGCGCGCGGACCCTCGGCCAGGCCGGGATCCGCCGCCCAGGGGTAGAGCGCGGCCGGCGCGAGCAGCAGCGGCAGGGCCAGCAGGGCGGCCAGCGGCGCCAGCCACGCCAGCGCTTCCAGCGAGGGCCGCGGCGGCGCGAGCCAGTCCTCGACCAGCAGGTGCGCCACCAGCAGCGCGCCGATCGCGCCCACGACCAGGCCGAGGACGAGGTGGAAGGGCAGCAGCCAGGCCTCCAGCGCCGGCGCGCCGCCCCAGGCCAGCACGGCGCCGCCGAGGAGGAGGGCGCCGAGCGCGATGACCAGGCGCACCATCATGGCCGCGCGCCGCCGAGCGTCTCGATGAAGCGCGCGATCGCCCAGCGATCGCGCGGGGGGATGCGGTCATCGAAGGGGTGCGCGCCGGCCCGGTTGGTGGCGACCGCCGCCATGCTCCGCGCGGCCTCCGCCGGGAAGGGGGGTGGGCGCGGGAAGCCGCGCGCCACCACGGGCCCGTCGCCGGCGCCGCCCGCGCCATGGCAGGGCGCGCAGAAGATGGCGTAGCGCTCCGCGCCGAGGCGCAGCAGGGCGGCATCCACCGGCGGCCCCGGCGCGGCGAGGGCGGCCGTCCGCGCACCATCGCCGCGCGGCACGGCACCGGCGGGGGCGGGGCGTGGCGGCTCGGGGGGCGGGCTTTCGGACCAGCCGTCGCAGCCCAGCGTCAGCAGCGCCAGGGCGAGGGCGGCGCGCCTCATGGCACCCGCTCCACGCGCAGCGCGCCCGGCTGCGCGCGCAGCAGCGCTTCCGCCCGGCTGGCCTCCCCGGCGGCGGGCAGGATGGAGACGAAGAAGCGGTCCTCCATCGCACGCTCGAAGCCCGGCGCGGCGAAGACGGGGTGGTGCAGGCGCGGCAGGCCGTTCAGCCACAGCATGCCGAGCAGCGCCGCCACCGCGGCCCAGAGCACGGCGACGATGTAGGTGGCGGGCAGGAAGAGCGGCCAGGCATGCAGCGGGCGCCCGCCGACATTCAGCGGATAGTCGTGGACGGAGAGGTACCATTGCGCGCCGTATTGCAGCGCGCCGCCGAGGATGCCCGCGCCGACCGCAATGGCCGCCACCGGCCAGCCCCGCGTGCCGATGATCTCCGCCGCTTCCGGCACCGGATAGGGGCCATGCGCGTCGATGCGCTGCCAGCCCGCATCGCGCACGGCCCGCAGCGCCGCCACCATCTCCTCCGCGCGGGCGAATTCCGCGACGACGGCGCCGGGCGCGCTCATGCGGCCGGGGATTCCGCTTCCTCGTGCCGCATCTCGTACATCGAGACCACGGGGACGAGGCGCGCGAAGACCAGCATCAGCAGGGCGAAGAGCGCGATGGTGCCGAGGAAGAGGCCCCATTCCCAGCCGCTCGGCCCATAGGGCGGCCGGGGAAGGGGCAGGTTCGACCGCTCCGCCCCCGCGACCACGAGGGAGAAGCGGTCGAGCCAGACGCCCGCCGCGGCGAGCAGCCCGATCGGCACCGCGGTCCAGGCGCCGAGGCCGATGCGGTCGCTCCAGAGCAGCAGCGGCAGCAGCGCGGTCAGCACGACCGCCGCCCAGTAGATCGCCGCATAGGTACCGAAGGCGCGGATCGCCATGGCCGCCCGCGTCTCCGGCCCTTCCAGCACCAGGCCGAAGAGCAGTTCCTCGGCGTAGATCCAGAGGCAGGCGGTGGCGGCGGCGGCGGTCAGGCGGGACAGCAGGCGCATGTCGCCGTCATCGATCTCGCGATGCAGGCCCAGCCCCTCACGCAGCAGGGCGGCGAGGGCGAGGACGACGCCGAGGCCAGAGGGAAGGCCGGTGACGACGACATGCAGCGGCAGCCGCGCCTGGTGCCAGTCCGGCATCACGGTCGTGGCGAATTCCAGCGCGACCACGGTCTGCGCGGCCAGCAGCAGGGGCAGCAGCAGCGCCGCCACCAGGCGATAGGCCAGCTGGTGGCGAGCCCAATGCGCCATGGAGCCGCGCCAGCCCAGCGCGCCGATGCCATAGGCCAGCGCCAGCACGCGCCGGCCCCGTGCCGCCGCACGCTCCCGCATCGTGGCCAGGTCCGGGATCAGGCCGATGGTCCAGAACAGGCCGGTCACCAGCACATGGGAGGTGATGCCCCAGAAATCCCAGATCAGGGTGGAGCGGAATTGCGGCCAGAACTGCGTGGTGGCGGGGTAGGGGAAGACCCAGTGGAACAGCCAGGGCCGCCCGAGGTGCAGGATCGGATAGAGCGCTGCCGCGACCACGGCGGCCAGCGCCGCTGCCTCCGCGAAGCGGTTCACGGCGGTGCGCAGCCCATGCCGGCGCAGTACCAGGATCACGGCGAAGAGGCTGGCGGCATTGGCGACGCCGATCCACCAGACGTAGTTGATGAGGTCGAAGCCCCAGACATAGGGGATGTTGGTGCCCCAGACGCCGGTGCCCCGCCACAGCAGCACGGCGATGGCGACGCCGAGCAGCACGACGCCGCCCGCCGCGGCGCCGAAAGCCAGCCACCAGGCCAGCCCGAAGCGGGCGAGCGGCACGCCGGAGATGGTGCGCGCATCGGCCCTGCTCATCCCGCCGATCCCGTGTCGCCCGGCGCGATGCGGGCGAGGTAGGTGGTCCGCGGCCGCGTATCGAGCTCGCCGAGCAGCGCGTAGTTCCGCCCCTCCTCCTTCGCGCGGGACACGGCACTGGCGGGGTCGTTGACGTCACCGAAGGTGATGGCCTGGGTCGGGCAGGCGCGCTGGCAGGCGGTCTCGACCTCGCCGTCGCGCACGGGTCGGCCTTCCAGCCGGGCTTGCGTGCGGGCGGTGGCGATGCGGTGCTGGCAGTAGGTGCATTTCTCGATCACGCCGCGCGGCCGCACGGGCACGTCGGGATTGCGCAGGGCGAGCCCGCCCTCGGACCGCGCATAGTCGAACCAGTTGAAGCGCCGCACCTTGTAGGGGCAGTTGTTGGAGCAGGTCCGTGTCCCGATGCAGCGGGGATAGACCATGAGGTTCAGCCCCTGGTCGTCATGCACCGTCGCGTTGACGGGGCAAACCACCTCGCAGGGCGCCTTCTCGCAATGCATGCAGGGCACGGGCTGGAAGATCGTGTGGTCTTCGGCCTGGTGCAGGTCGATGCGCAGCCAGTGCATCTCCCGTCCGCGCGCGACCTCCTGCGGGCCGACGACGGGCGTGTTGTTCTCCGCCTGGCAGGCGATGGCGCAGGCATTGCAGCCGATGCAGGAATCGAGGTCGATCGCCATGCCCCAGGCCTGGCCTTCGTAGGTCCAGCCCGGATAGAGCGACGGCCCGGGCGCGCGGGGTGGGATCGACTCTCCCGGTGCCAGCACGGGCGGGGGATCGGCCGGCATCCCGGTCTGTGTGGCGATGATCGCGGCCCGCTGGCCGGTCCGGCGCAGCGTGACCGGGCCGGCGGCCCAGGGCGAGGCGGGATCGCGCAGAAGCGCGGCATCGAAGCCGCGCGCGGTGCCGACCTCCCCGCCCGCCTCGCGGCCACCGCCGAGCGGCAGGGTGACGCAACCCGACGGCTGGGCGGGCAGCGGCAGGACGGGCGCCTTCAGGCTGCGGCCGGCGAGTTCGACCAGCACCTCGTCACCGGCTGTCAGCCCGAGCGCGGCGGCATCGGCGGGCGCGACCAGCACGGCATTGCCCCAGGCCGTCTTGGTCAGGGGTCGCGGGAGTTCCTGCAGCCAGGCATTCTCCGCGAAGCGGCCGTCCAGCAGATGCGGGTCCGGCGCGAAGATCGCGAGCAGGCCGGAAGGCGGCGGGGCTGGCGGCCCGGGGTCCCAGTCCGCGCGCAGCGCCGGGCGAAGGGCAGGGGATTCCGTGCCCTCCACCACACCCGCTTCCAGCGCGGCACGCCACCGGGGCTCGAAACCGGCTTCGCCCCAGCTGGCCTGCCAGGTTGCGCGCACCAGCGCCTCGCCGCGCTCCGCCAGGCCGAGCAGGGCGGCCAGCACGTCGTCCAGGCCGCGGGCTTCCGGGACCAGGGGCGTGGTGGCGGGCTGGCGGATGGCGGCGGTGCCGTCGAAGGCGCGCGTGTCGCCCCAGCCTTCCAACTCATGCGCCAGCGGCGCGTGCCAGCGGCAGAGATGCGCCGTCTCGTCCACATGCGCGCCCAGATGCAGGCTGAAGGGCCTTTGCGCCATGGTCCCGCGCAGCGCCGGCGCAGTGCCGGCGGGATTGACCCCCAGCACGAGCAGATGCGTCACCGCGCCCGCCGCCAGCGCGGCGGCCAGCGCCGAATCGCCCATCGGTCCGGGGCGGGCGAAGGGCGGTTCGACGTGGCGCATCACGGTGGAGCCGAGCGTCGCGTTGATCGCATGCGCCAGCGCCTGCACCGCCACGGGCTGCGATGGCCCCGCCAGCACCACCGCTGCCTCCCCGGCGCGAAGCAGCGCCTTGGCCACCGGGGCGGCCTCGGGATGCGTGCCCGTGTCCGCGAGGCCCGGGACGCGGAGCGCGGTGGCGATGGCGCGGGTGAAGGGCTCGACCTCCCGCATCGCCAGGCGGCGATCGGCCCGCGCGCCGGTCAGGGTCGGCGTCGCCTCCGCCACCATCAGCACGGGAAGGTCGCCGCGGTCGCGGCCCTCGGCGCGGGCGTGCGACCAGTCCCGCGCCAGCCGAAGCTGCGCCGGGCCGGGGCCGAGCGGGTCGGCGCCCAGCGCAAGCACGCAGCGCGCAAGGGCGAAGTCCGGCAGCGTCGCCACGGGCTGGCCGAAGGCGCGGGTGGCGCCCTCCAACCCCGCATCATCGGCCAGTGGGTCATGCTGCTGCCAGCGCGCCGCCGGGAAGTCCTGCAGCACCGCCCGAATCAGCCGAGCGGTTGTGGGGGAGGCGATGGGGCCGGTGACGAGGAGCAAACCCGCCCCGCCCCGCGGTAGCAATTCGGCCCGCACCGAGGCCAGCGCCGCATCAAGCGCCGCCGGCGGGCGCGGGCGCCCGCCCTCCCGCACGCGGCGGGACCGGGCGGGGTCATGGAGCGACAGCACCGCGGCTTCGGCAAAGACGTCGGTGGCGCCGAGGCTGGCGGGATGGTCCGGGTTGCCCTCCAGCTTGATGGCATGGCCACCGCGCCGCCGCACCAGTACGCCGCGGCCGAGCCCGCCGAGTTCGAGCACGGTCGCGAAGCTCGCGGCCTCCCCGCCCCCCTCGGCCGCGCCATGCAGGGGATGGCCGAACTCGTCCGGCCCGCTGTCGCAGCCGGCGGCGGCCAGGGCCAGGGAGGCGGCGGCGAGGCGCAATACCTCCCGGCGGTCGGGCGGCGTGTCTGTCATGCAGCCCTCATCGGTGGCAGGTCGAGCACTGGGTCAGCGGCGACACCGCCCCCCCGGCATGCGGGTTGGCGGGTGGGGGGCGGCCCTGCCAGTCGCGGTCGAACACCGCCTCCACCGGCCGCAGCCGCGGCTCCGGCTCCCGGTGGCAATCGAGGCACCAGCCCATGGACATGGGCCGCACCTTGATCGTCTGGGGCATCTCCCAGACCCGGCCGTGGCAGGTCTCGCAGGCGGCACCGGCGGCGATGTGGGCGCCGTGGTGGAAGCGCGTGTGGTCCGGCAGCCGGTGGACGGATGACCAGGGGATGGGTGCGCCGAGCGCCAGGCTGTCCCGCAGCGGTGCCAGCGCGGTGGCGCCGGCCCAGACATCGCCATGGCAGCCAAGGCAGAGGGAGGCGCTCGGCATCCCCGCCTCCGCCGCACGCTCCACCCCAGCATGGCAGTAGCGACAGTCGAGGCCGAGGCCCCCGGCATGCAGGGCATGACTGAAGGGAATGGGCTGCGGCGCCGGCCTCCCCACCGCCCAGGCGTGGTCCGACCGCACCATGACGAAGGCCAGCAGCGCCGCGCCGATCAGCGCCGCCAGCCCGAGCAGAAGGGCCAGGCGCAGCCGCCCATCGGCGCGCGGGGTGAAGTGCTGCGGCATGGCCGTTCAGTTCACCGGCCCCGCACCTTCCGGCACGGCGAAGACCGGCCCGACGAACAGCCAGGTGAGGCCGACGATGGCCACGATGCCCGCGAGGTTCAGCAGGAAGCCCGCCCGCGCCATCTGCGCGACGGTCAGGTGCCCGCTGCCGAAGACGATGGCGTTGGGCGGCGTCGCGACCGGCAGCATGAAGGCGCAGGACGCCGCGAGCGCCACCGGGATGGTCAACAGGAAGGGGTCCGCGCCCAGCGCCGGCGCGACGGAGGCCATCAGCGGCAGGAAGGCGGCGGCGGTCGCGGTGTTGCTGGTCAGTTCCGTCAGGAAGACGATCGCCGCCGTCACCAGCACCACCACCAGGATGACGGGCCAGGTATCGAGCCCCGCGAAGGCCGCGCCGATCCAGGCCGCGAGGCCGCTGCTGCCGATGGCACTGGCCAGCGCCAGGCCGCCACCGAACAGGAGCAGCACGCCCCACGGCAGACGCTTGGCCGCCGACCAGTCCAGCAGCGCGGTGCCAGGCGGGTTGGCGCCGCCAGCCGGGATGATGAACAGCGCAACCCCCGCGGCGATGGCGATGACCGTGTCGTTCACCCCCGCCGGCAGCACGCCCGACAGCGCTGGCCGAGACACCCACAGGAAGGCCGCGGCCAGGAAGACGAGGCCGACGCGGATCTCCGGCCCTGACAACCGGCCGAGCTTGCCGAGTTCATCCCGGATCAGCGCCGCCGATCCCGTCACCGCGGCTGTCGGCAGGCGGAAGGCCAGGCGCGTCAGGATCAGCCAGGCGAGCAGCAGCAGCGCGACCGTGATCGGCAGGCCGATCGCCATCCACTGCGCGAAGCCGATCTCGATGCCATAGCTGCGCGCCACGAAGGCGGCGAGCAGCGCGTTGGGCGGCGTGCCGATGAGGGTGGCGAGGCCGCCGATGCTGGCGCTGTAGGCGATGCCGAGCAGCAGCGCGGTGCCGAAGCCGCCCGCATCTTCGCCATCCCTCGACAGCAGCCCGATGACGGACAGGCCGATCGGCAACATCATCACCGCCGTCGCGGTGTTGCTGACCCACATGCTGAGGAAAGCCGTGGCCAGCATGAACCCGCCGACCAGCGCCGCCGGACGGGTGCCGACGGCCGCGACGACGCGGAGCGCAATGCGCCGGTGGAGGTTCCAGCGCTCCAGCCCCAATGCGATCAGGAAGCCACCGAGGAAGAGGAAGATCAGCGGGTCCGCATAGGGCGCCGAAGCCGCACTGCCGCTGGCAATGCCGAGGGCAGGGAACAGCACCAGCGGGAGGAGGCCGGTGACAGGGATCGGCACCGCTTCCGTCATCCACCAGGTTGCCATCAGCACAGCGACCGCCGCGACCCGCCAGCCCACGGGTTCCAGCCCCGCGGGGGGCGGCAGGGCGAGCATGACCGCGAAGAGGATCGGCCCGAGGATGAGCCCCACGGTCCGCGCCCGAGTGGGGGCGACGGCGGCGCCCGGTGCGCCGGAGGGCAGGGCGGACGCCGCGGCCTGGGGTTGGCTCATCGCCATCTTCTCCGTGAGATCCGGGGGGCGAGGTCGGTCATCCCTCGGTGTCCGTTCGGGCACCCAGGCCGAGGCGCCGCATGCGCTCCCAGAGCGTCGTGCGCGCGATGCCGAGCGCATTCGCGGCGTCCCCGATCCGCCCGCCACAGCGCGCCACGACGCGCCGGATGTGCTCGCGCTCGGCCGCGTCCCGCGCTTCCGCGAGAGAAAGGGATTCGGCCGAGGGCGGCGGCGATGCAGCATCCGGCGTCGCCGGGGCCTGGCCTTCGGGGAACAGGTCTGCGGCGGCGATCGCCGTGGCATCGCCCAGCAGCACGGCTCGCTCCACCCTGTTGCGCAATTCGCGCACATTGCCGGGCCAGCCATGCGCACGGATCGCCGCCAATGCGTCTGGCGCCAAGGAACGATTCTCAGCGGCGAAATGGCGAAGGAAGTGGTGGACCAGATCCTCCGTGTCGCTGGGCCGGTCGCGCAGCGGCGGCACGGTGAAGCTGATGACCGAGAGGCGAAACAGCAGATCGGCGCGGAAGCTGCCCGCCGCGACGGCGGCGGCGAGATCCGCCTGCGTGGTTGCGATGGGGCGCGCGCGGAGCATGATGGGTTCCGTCCCGCCGATGCGGCGGAAGCGGCGCTCCTCCAGGGCACCCAGCAGACGTGCCTGCAGCGGCGCGGAAAGGTCCGCCACCTCATCCAGCAGCAGCGTGCCCGCGCCGGCGGCTTCCAGCAGGCCGGCGGCGTCGCCATGCCCGAACAGCAACGCTTCCGCCGACGCGATATCCGCCGGCAGCGCGGCGCAATCCACCACGGCCAGCGGTGCTGCGGCGCGCGGGCCGGACAGTGCATGCAGCCGCCGCGCGGCCGCACCCTTGCCGGCGCCGCTCTCGCCCAGGAACAAAACGGGCGCGGAAGCGGGGCCGATGCGTTCCAGCGCGGCATGCAGCGCGCGCAGCGGGGGCGATCGCCAGCCCGGCGCATCGGCCACCGGCACCCCCGTCTCCTCCGGCACCAGGGGGATGCCGCGCCGGGCGAAGGCGGCCAGCTTCTCGAAGATCCGGGTCATCGGGAAGGGCTTGGCCAGATAGTCATCGGCGCCCGCGCGCAGCAGGCGAACCGCCTGGTCCACGCCGCCATAGGCCGTCATCGCCACCACGGGCACGCCGCCGAGTTCGGGCATCAGCCGCGCGATCAGCGCCTCGCCATCCCCATCGGGCAGGCGGATGTCGCAGAGCAGCAGCGTCGGCCGGTGCCGGCGCAGCAGCGCCGCCCCTTCCGTTGCGGTCCGAGCCCAATGCGTGGTGACGCGGGCGAGGCGGAGGCGCTGCATCAGCGCCTGGCCCAGCACCGCGTCGTCCTCCACCAGCACGACGGAGCAGCCTGCGGGAAGGGTCGTCATGCCGGCCTGGCCGCGGCGGCTTCGGCTTCCGGCACAAGCAGTGTGACGCGCGTGCCCTGGTCGCCACGACCTGGCTCCGCCATCACCGAGGCGCCGAGCCGCCGCGCCAGCGTTGCGACGACGTCGAGACCGAGGCCTCGGCCTTCCGCTTCCTCGCCTTGCCCGTGCAGGCGCTGTTCGGCGCCGGCAGGCAAGCCTGGCCCTTGATCCTCGATCATCACGGTCAGCAGGCCCGGCTTGGTCCTGCGCGCATCCAGCATGACCTGCCGGCCGGCCGGCGTGGCAGCCACGGCGTTGAGCAGCAGATTCAGGGCGGCCTGTCGGAGCAGCGACGCATCGGTCGGGAAGGGATGCGGCAGGTCCACGCGCCATTCCAGGTCGATGCCGCGGCGCGCGGCTTCGGGCGACGCGAGCAGGCGAAGGTCGTCCAGATCCGCGGCTTCGAGCGGACGAGGCGGCCCGCCATCGCGGTGCACGGCAAGGATGGAGGTGACGACGCCCTCGATCTGCCGCAGCCCCCGCTCGATCACCTGCAGCGCCTCGGCGCGTTCGGTGGCGTCGTCGCCGAAATCGCGGGCGGAATCGACGGCCGTCAGCATGCCGGCCAGCGGGTTGCGCACCTCATGGGCGACAGTGGCCGCGAGGCGTCCGAGCGTGGCGGCGCGTTCGCGTTCCGACAGCCGGCGGGCCAGCGTCTCGCGCTCCGCCACATGCGCCACCATGCCGTTGAAGGCGGCGGCGAGGCGCGCGCCCTCCGTTCCCGGGGGCGGCATGGCGGCCGTCGGAATGGGCGCGATGGCGCCGGCACCGGAACGCCCGAGCGCCTCCGTCACCACCAGCACCGGGCGGAGCGCCTGCCGGACGGCGAGCGCGGCGAGCCCACCACCCAGCGCGGCGACGGCCAGGCCAAATGCCAGCGTGGCGAAGCGCAGGCTGTCCCGTCGCTCCATGATGGAGCCGACATCGAGCTTTGCCGCGATCAGCGCCACAAGGGTGCCATCGACCAGCGGGCGTTGCACCCAGACCGCGTCGCCATCCGAGGAAACTTCCCAGGCCGATCCCACATTCCCGCGGTGCAAGGGGGCGAGCCAGTCGGGGTCGGGGCCGATGCCGGCTTCTGCCAGGATGCGGCCGTTGGGCGTGGCGACGACCATGCGACGTTCGCTGATGCCTTCGCGGAAACCCATGGCGCGTTCCAGCGCCTCCCGCAGCGCGGCGTCGTCCTGGGCACGCAGCGCGGGCAGGATCGCGGCGGAAAGGCCATCGAGATAGACGCGGCCCAGGCGCTTGGCTTCCTGATCCATGCCGTGGGCGGCAAGGCGCAGTGCCACCTGGCTGGCGACGGTGACAAAAACGAACACCGCCGCGGCGACCAGCAGCGGGACGCGCATCGACATGGAAGGGGGCGGAAAGCCGGGTGTCACTGGCGGCGCTGCGTCTGCCGGAGAGGCATCGTGGTCGAGCGAAGCCGCTGCCGGCTTGGTGGCGCGATGACACTTCGCGCGCCGCCAGCGTGCGGACTTTTCCACTGACCGCCGTGGCAAGCGCATCGAGAGGCCGTTGCTCGGCGCGTCGGGCCTGCCGACGCCGGTCGCGCGCGCCAGCGCCTGTGTTGCCAGGAAGTGGTGGTGCTTGAGCCGATGCGCCTTGGCCGCGAGGTCAGGGGTCGCTTGGCCGGGCGGGTTTGCCGCACTGCGCCGGGAAGCCGCGATGTGCCAAGGAACAGCAAGGCCGTGTCGGCGCACCCACCTTCGGCAAAGGCGTCACTGTGCCGTGGGCGTTGCGGCCCAGCGTGGCGGCTTAGCCCGTGCGCTTCTGCAATCTGCCGCTGGCCGCCGCCGGCCAAGCCGATGCCGTCGCCACGCCCAGACCACACGACGGACGCCGTGCGGGGGACCAGGCGCAAATGCGGCGGCGGCATGGCGCTGGAAGTTCCGCGCTACAGCACGCCGAGCAGCAGCAGCACGATGATGATGGGGATCGGGATCCCGATGAGCCACAGCAATCCACCCTTGAACACCGGCAGTCTCCCTTCCTGGCCGCGACAGGCGGCTTGAGGAGGCTGAACGGTGTGGACCGCCCGCGGTTGCGACGCTCCCGTCGCGATGGTGCCGGTGTCCCCCGATCCGGACGCGGGGGAGGCGCGCGTTAGCCCTGGATGTTCGGAACGGCGAACACGCGGCGCAGGCGTCGGCATTGTCCGGTGCGGCCGGCCGCGCAGTCGGGCCAACCGATCAGTGGCCCTGCCTGACGCCTGGAACAGCCGAGTTGCCGGGGTGCATGCCCGGTCCCGCCACCGGCGGCCAACCCCCTAAGGTCGGTGGCCTTCTGGAGCGCAGGACGCCCGCGGAAGGCGTCACACCGGAACAGGGGCCATCTCCTGCTTCAGGCATTTCAGCGCGAAACTCGTGCGCGTGTGGCGGATCCCCGGCAACCGGTACAGCCTTTCCCGCAGCAGCGTCTCATAGCCCTGCGTGCCGCTGACAGCGGCCTTGATCATGTAGTCGTACTCGCCCGTGATCAGGTGGCACTCGAGCACCTCCGGGATCGCCCGCACCGAGGACTCGAAGCGCTTCAGATTCTCCTCGTCATGACGCTCCATCATCACCTCGATGAAGACGGTATCCGGCAATCCGAGGGCGGCCTGGTCCAGCAGCGCGGCATAGCCGCGGATCACGCCCGCCTGCTCCAGCCGCTTCACCCGCGTCCAGCAGGGCGATGCGGACAGGCCCACCGCCTCTGCCAGTTCCGCATTGGTCAGCCTTCCCCGCTGGGAGAGCGCCCGAAGGATCTTCTTGTCGATGGCGTCCATACGGTAGCTCCTTCCGTTCTTTCGGCGGTGCACAACAGACTACGGGAGAACTCCCTGGCGCGACCAGCGCATCCTGCCCATAGTCAGGGAACTGGAATACGGGAGACGTCGCATGGGCAGCCTCCAGCGCCCCGAAGCGAGCCTGGACGACAAATGGGACCTGGCCGGGGAGCCGGTGGTCCTCAACGGCATCCAGGCGCTGGTGCGCCTGCCCTTGCTGCGGCGACAGCTGGATCAGGCGCTCGGCTGGAACACGGCGGGCTACATCAGCGGCTACCGCGGCTCGCCCATCGGCGGCTACGACAAGGAACTGGAGAAGCAGGCCGCCCGGCTCGCGGCCGCCGACATCGTCTTCAATCCTGGCCTGAATGAGGACCTGGCCGCCACCGCCGTATGGGGAACGCAGCAGGTGCCCCTTTCCGCCGGCGCCCGTCACGAAGGCGTCTTCGGCATCTGGTATGGCAAGGGCCCAGGCCTGGATCGCAGCGGCGACGCGCTGCGTCACGCCAATTCGGCCGGCACCTCGCCCAAGGGTGGCGTGCTCGCCCTTTCCGGCGACGACCCCTCCGCCAAATCCTCCACCGTCTCCTCGGGCTGCGAGTTCACCTTCCAGGATCTCGAGATCCCGATGCTCGACCCCGCCGAGGTGGCGGAGGTGCTGGAATACGGCGTCAAGGGCATCGCGCTGTCCCGCTTCGCCGGCACCTGGGTCGGGCTGAAATGCATCGCGGAGACGATGGACGCCGCGGCGACGCTGCGCGTCGATCCTGGCGCCTATGTCACGCAGGCCCCCAACGGCGTCGTGCTGCCGCCGGGCGGCCTGCATCTCCGCGTCCCCGATCCTTCCGCGCTGGAACAGGAAAGCCGGCTGCGCCTGTTCAAGCTGCCCGCAGCCGTCGCCTTCGCGCGCGCCAACGGCATCGACAGGCTGGTCATCGATCCGCCCGCCGCGCGCTTCGGCATCGTCGTCCGCGGCAAGGCCTTCGCCGCGCTGCGCCAGGCGCTGGCCGATGCCGGCATCACGCCAGAGATCGCCCGCCGCGGTGGCCTGCGAGTCTGGAAGGTCGGGTTAGCCTGGCCGCTGGATGCCGAAGCCGCCCGCGCCTTCGCGGAGGGGCTGGAGGAGGTTCTGGTGGTGGAGGACCGCCGCGCCTTCCTGGAGCCACAGCTGAAGACCGCGCTCTACGCCCTGGAGCGTCGCCCGCGAATCCTCGGCAAGCAGGATGAACGCGGGGCGCCGCTGCTGTCCGAGCTGGCCGAACTCGACACGGCGCAGATCCTCCGTGCCCTCGCAGCACGACTGCCGGCCGACCTGCGCACCGAGGCGCTCGCCGCCCGCATCGCCGAACTCGACGCGCAGGCCGCCGCGGCGGCGGAACCGCTTGTCATCCGGGAGCCGACCTTCTGCCCCGGCTGCCCCCACAACACCTCCACGCGGCTGCCGGAAGGCTCCCGTGCTATGGCGGGTATCGGCTGCCACTGGCTAACCACCAAGATGCCGGAGCGTCGCAGCCAACCCTTCACCCATATGGGCGGGGAAGGCGCCACCTGGCTCGGCATCGCGCCCTTCACGGAGGAGCCCCACGTCTTCGCCAATATCGGCGACGGCACCTTCAGCCATTCCGGCAGCCTGGCGCTCCGCGCCGCCGTCGCGGCCAAGGCCAACATCACCTACAAGGTCCTGGTCAATTCAGCCGTCGCCATGACCGGCGGGCAGGCGGTGGAGGGCGCGCCAGGCGTACCGCGCATCGCGGCCCAGATCCGGGCGGAGGGCGTGCAGCGCATCGCGGTCGTCGCCGACGATCCCGATCGCCACAAGGATGATCCGGAGATGCCCGCCGGCATCACCTACCACCACCGCAGCACGCTGGACGCCGTGCAGCGGGAGTTGCGCGCGGTGCCGGGCGTGACGGCCCTGATCTACGACCAGGAATGCGCGACCGAGCGCCGCCGCAAGCGCAAGCGCGGCACCGCCGCCGCCGCCGAGCGCCGCGCGGTGATCAACCCCCGGGTCTGCGAGGATTGCGGCGAATGTTCCCGCGTCTCCAACTGCATCGCGGTGGAGCCGCTGGAGACGCCCTGGGGCCGCAAGCGCAAGATCGAGCAATCCGCCTGCAACCAGGACCTGTCCTGCGTGCAGGGCTTCTGCCCGTCCTTCGTCACCTTGCTGGGCGCGGAGCCCTCCAAGCCCAAGACCCCCGCGCGGCCCGGCGAGGCACTGCCCGACCCCGTCCTGCCCCAGCCCGTGGATGGCCGTGCCTGGAACGTCATGGTGGCCGGCGTTGGCGGGCAGGGCGTGACGGCGCTGGGCGCCATCCTCGGCATGGCCGCGCATATCGATGGAAGGCCGAGCCGCAGCGTCGACACGCTCGGCTTCGCGCAGAAGGGCGGCGGCGTCTATGTGCAGCTGCGCATCGGCCAGCCCGGCACGGACGAAGCGACCATCCCCGCGCCACGCATCGGTGCCGGACAGGCGGACCTGCTGATCGCCTCCGACATGGTGGTGGCCCATGGTCGCAATGCGCGGCCGCTGCTGGGCGCGAAGCGCACCGCCGCCATCGTGAATGCTGAGCTCGCCCCCACCGCGCAATTCGTCCGCGATACCACAACCCGCTATGACGACACTGGCATGATGGCGAGCCTGGCCGCGGTGACGCGCGAGTTGCATGCGGTGAATGCGGCGACGGAGGTGACCGAAGCCTTCGGCGACGCCATCTACCTCAATATCTGGCTGCTCGGCCTGGCCTTCCAGCGCGGCCTGGTGCCGGTCTCCTCCGTGGCGATCGAACAGGCCATCCGGCTGAACGGTGCGCAGATCGAACGCAATCTTGCGGCCTTCGCGCTCGGCCGGCAGGCCGCCATCGAGGGGCGTCACGCAACGCCCCGCATGCCGGAAACGCTGGAGGCGTTGATCGCGCGGCGCGTCGCCGACCTGACCGACTACCAGGATGCGCGCTATGCGCAGCGCTATGCGGACTTCATCGCCACGGTCCGATCCGCCGAACAGGCGGCGCTTCCAGGGCAGGATCGGCTGTCCCGCGCCGTCGCCACGCAGCTGTATCGCCTGATGGCCTTCAAGGACGAATACGAGGTCGCACGGCTGCACAGCCTGCCGGCCTGGCAGACCCAACTCTCGACGCAGTTCACCGGGACACAGCGCGTCGAGATGCATCTCTCGCCACCGCTGCTGTCGAAGCTGGATCCGAATACGGGCCTGCCCGCCAAGCGCGCCTTCGGGCCCTGGATGCTGAAGGCGATGGGGCTGCTGCGGCACGGCAAGCGCCTGCGCTTCACGCCGCTCGATCCCTTCGGGCGCACGGAGGAGCGGCGGATGGAACGCGCGTTGATCGAGGAATACCGGGACGCGATCCAGGGCTTCCTGGCGCGGCTGTCGCCCGCGACGCATGGCGCGATCTGCGACTGGGCGGAAGCGGCCGCCGGCATCAAGGGGTTCGGCCCGATCAAGGCGCGCAACGTGGAAAAGACGCGTCGCGCCTGGGCCGACATCGCGGCCCGCATCGACGCCACGGCGGCAACCGCCGCCGCGGCGTGAGGCGCCTCAGTTCACGAGGGCGGTGGCCAGCCAGGGAACCAGCGCGATGACCATCAGCGCCAGGCCCATCACGGCGACGAAGGGCAGGGCGCCGGCGAAAATCGTCTCGATGCCGACGCGCGGATCGTTCAAGGTCGCTTTCACCGTGAAGACCGAGATGCCGAAGGGCGGCGTTAGCAGCCCCATCTCCACCGCGATGATGGTGATGATCCCGAAGTGGATGAGGTCGAAGCCCATGGCGGAGGCGATGGGCGCGCCGATCGGCACCATGATCAGCAGGATCGAAGTGCTGTCGAGGATCATGCCCATCAGCAGCACGATGATCACGAAGACGGTGAGGAAGCCGTAGGGGCCGAGGCCCAGATGCTCCACCATCTCGCCGATCGCCTGCGGCACGCCGGCCAGCGACAGCATGCGCGAATAGAGGCCCGCCGCGATCAGCAGGAACAGGATGGCGGCGGAAACGAGCCCCGTTTCCCGCAGCACGCGCCAGAATTTCGGCAGATCCAGCCGCCCGCGCAGCAGCGCCAGGATCAGCGCGCCCGCGGCACCCACGGCGCCCGCTTCCGTCGGCGTGAAGAAGCCGGTGTAGAGGCCGCCCAGGATCAGCACGACCAGCGCCATGATCGGCACGGACTTCACCACCATCTCGCCCGTCGGCATGGCGCGCTGGGTCAGTTCCGGCTGCGTCTGCCGCGTCATGATGCGGGTCGGGAAGAAGCTGGCGTAGATCCAGATCATGACGACGAAGCCGAGTGCGATGATCACACCAGGGATGACGCCGGCGATGAACATGTTGCCGATGGAGACTTCGGCCAGCACGCCATAGACGATCATCAGCAGGGATGGCGGGATCAGCATGCCGAGGATCGAGGAACCCGCGACCGTGCCCGCGGCGAAGCGCATGGTGTAGCCGTGCCGCACCATCTCCGGCACCGCCACCTTGGTGAAGACGGCGGCGGAGGCGATGGAGACGCCGGTGACGGCGGCGAAGACCGCATTGGCGCCGACCGTCGCCATGCCGAGCCCGCCGCGCACGCGCCGCAACAGCGCCTGCCCGACCTCGAAGGTGTCCTTGCCGATGTCGGAGATGCTGACGAGCAGGCCCATGAGGACAAACAGCGGAATGGTGGCGAAGACGTAGTCCTGGATGCCGGAATAGGTCGCGAGGGCCGTAAAGCGGAAGGCCAGTTCCGGATTCTCCCGGATCAGCCACACGCCGATGGCGCCGGTGGAGATCAGCGACAGACCGATGGGCAGGCCGAAGACGATCAGCCCGACCATCATGCCGATCAGCGCGAAGCCGATGGTGACGTCTTCCATGGCGTCAGCTCCGCGCCGGGCGCAGCGATGCCCGGATGTCATGCAGGACGAGGACGAGATAGGCGAGTGCGCCCGCCGTGCCGCCCAGCACGATCAGCGCGCGGAACGGCCAGGTGGGCACGGTGAAGATGCCCTGCACGCCGAAGAACTCGCGCGCTGCCAGCGAATTCCACACGCCCGGCCACGCGGATTGCGCCACGAAGCCCATGATCGCCGCGCCCAGCAGCATGAACAGGATCTCGATGATGCGCGCCACGCCCGGCACGCTGCGATGCAGGCGATCGATCAGGAAGTCCGCCCGCGTCATGCGCCGGTTGTAGACGGTGGCGCCGATCTGCAGGAACACGATGCCGACCACGGAATGCGCCGCGATCTCCGCCACGCCGGTGATCGGCGCATTGAGGAAGGAGCGTCCGATGACGTCGGCGCAGATCAGGCACATCAGCCCGAAGGTCCAGATCGTGCCGATCGCCGCCAGCGCATCCAGCAGCAGCCGCACCGGGTCGAAGGCTCTCGGTGCGGCGGCGGCATCCAGCGCCGCCATGTCGATATCGTCAGCCATGGCGGCGCTCCGTCAGCCCTGTCAGGCGGTGAGTTCGCGGTCCCAGTTGCGGCCCGGGGTCTGGCCGGCCTCGCGGATGGACGCGAAATAGGCGTTCAGCACGTCGCGGGAAGCGGCGCCGGAGCTGTCCGCCCAGGTCTTGGCCAGGTTCGGCAGGCCGCGGATCCAGCGATCGCGCTCCGCTGCGGGCAGGGTGGAGACGATGGCGCCCTTCTGCACCATTTCCGACTTCGCAGTCGCCACGCGATCGGAGACGTCCCGGATATGCGCGGCCGTCGAGGCCTTGCCGGCCGCGACCAGCGCGCGACGGACGATCTCGGGGTAGCGGCCGTAGCGCTGGCTGTTGACGGCGATGCCGCCGACATACATCGCGCCGAGGTCGCATTCCGTGATGTACTTCGCGACCTCATGGACCCGCGTCGGCAGGATGCCGACATAGAAGGAGAGCGCGCCCTCGATCACGCCGGTCTGGATATCGGTGTAGTAGGTGGTCAGCGCGCCATCCACCGGCGTCGCGCCCGTGCCGGACAGCCAGCCCGCGCTGGTGCCGGGTGCCGCGAGCTTGCGGTTGCGCAGATCGTCCAGGCTGCGGATCGGGAAGTTCGACCAGATGTGGTAGGTGTCGGTGATGTAGGAGCTGAGCGGGATCATGTTCAGCCCGTTCCAGTTCTGGCGGATCGCCGGAACCGTCTCGTTCATCCGCTCGAAGGCATTGGCGATCAGGCCGTGGTCGCCGGTCGCGAAGGGCGTGAAGTAGGTAACGTTCTGGAGCGGCATGGTGCTGCCTTCCCAGAGCGTGCCGACATAGCCGATGTCGGTGATGTTGTCGCGCACCGCTTCCATCGTGTCCTGGAAGCGGTAGAGCGTGCCGCCATAGGCCTCGCGCCAGTTGATGCGGTGCGTGTTGCCGTTGTCGCGAAGGAACTTGTCCACCTCCGGCTGGAACACGTTCTTCATGATGTGGATCCAGAAGTTCTGGACCGGATGGCTGGCGGCGATCTGGATGTTCAGCGCGGTCTGCGCCTGCGCGGTATTCGCGGCGAAGATCGGCAGCGCGGCACTGCCCGCGAGCAGGCTGCGGCGACGGATGGTCGTCATGTCTTTCTCTCCTCCCTGCTTGTTCAGACGGTGCCGAGCGCGCGCAGGATGCGCGCCGGCGTGAAGGGCTGTTCAGTGACGCGCGCCGATAGCGGCCGCAAAGCGTCGTTGATCGCGTTCATCAGCGCGGCCGGCGCGCCCGCGGTCCCGGCCTCGCCTGCACCCTTGGCGCCGAGCAGGCTTTCGCCGGTCGGCGTCTCGACGTGGCCGATGTGCATTTCCGGCATCTCGGCCGACATCGGCACCAGGTAGTCGGCCATCGTCGTGGTCAGCAGATTGCCCTGCTCGTCATAGACGCAGTGCTCATAGAGCGCGCCGCCAAGGCCCTGCACGATGCCGCCGCGCACCTGTTCATCGACCAGCAGCGGGTTGATCACCCGGCCGCAATCCTCGACGCACCAATGCTCCAGCAGCTTCACCATGCCGGTGTCGGTGTCCACCTCCACCCAGCTGGCCTGGATGCCGTTGGTGAAGGCGAAGGGGTAGTCCTTGGTGATGAAGTGCCGCGTCTGCACCAGCTCCCGCGGCAGGTCCTTCGGCAGCGTGTCGCCTCGGTAATAGACGATGCGGCCAAGCTCGGAGAGCGGCATGCGCTCCCGCTCCGTGTCCTTGTCCACGATCTGGCCAAGCACGATGTCGAGGCTTTCCGGCGCCGCCTGCAGCATGGCGCCGGCGACGACCAGGATCTGCTGCTTCAGCGCGATGGCGGATTGCAGCGCGGCTTCGCCCCCGATGCCCGCGCCGCGGCAGGCCCAGGTGCCGCCGCCATAGGGCGTGGTCTGGGTGTCGCCGGTGATGACCTTCACGCGTTCCAGCGGCACGCCGACGCCGTGGGCCACGATCTGGCGCAGGATACCCTCCGTCCCCTGGCCCTGCTCCGTGACGCCGGAGAGCGCGACGATGGAGCCATCGGGGTCCATGCGCACCGTCGCGCCATCCTGCGCGGAGATGCGCGCGCCGCCGATGCCGTACATGAAGGGGGAGGGGTTCGTCAGCTCGATGAAGCTGGCGAAGCCGAGGCCGCGATGGACTCCCTTTTTGCGCTGCTCCGCCTGGTCGGCGCGGATCTTCTCGACCGGCACCATCTCCAGCAGCTTCGCGAGTGCCGCGTGGTGCGACAGCCCCTCGAACCGCATGCCGGGCGGGGAGGTGTAGGGATAGGCGTCGTCGCGGATCAGGTTGCGCCGGCGCATCTCGATCGGGTCGATGCCCAGCGCCTCCGCCGCCAGGTCCACCAGCCCTTCCGTCACCGTCGTGGCGATGGGATGGCCGACGGCGCGGTACTGGCAGGTCGGCGTCTTGTTCTGGAAGACGACCGTGGTCGTGCAGCGGTAGTTCGCGAAATCGTATGGCCCGCCACAGAGGTTGACGACCTGGTTGCCCTCGATCGCGCTGGTTCGGGGATAGACGGAATAGGGGCCGATGCCGGTGCGGTCATCGATGTCGAAGGCGAGGATCTTCCCCTCGGCGTCCACCGCGATGCGGCCCTTGATACGGTGGTCGCGGGCGTGGATGTCGGAGACGAAGCTCTCGAAGCGATCGGCCACGAACTTCACCGGCCGGCCCATCGCCTTCGCCATGGCGGCGACCGCGACCTCATCCGGATAGACATGCACCTTGATGCCGAAGCTGCCACCGACATCGCGGCAGATGACGCGGACCGCGCCTTCCTCCATCCGCAGCTGCTTGGCGAAGACACCCTGCATCATGTGCGGCGCCTGCGTCGAGTGATGGACCGTCAGCGTGCCCTCGGCCTTGTTGTAGTCGGCCAGGATGCTGCGCCCTTCCAGCGTCACGCCGGTATGGCGGCCGGTCAGGAAGGTTGCCTCCACCACGCGATGCGCGGCGGCGAAGGCGGCGGCCACATCGCCCTTCTCCGCGGTGCGGGTGAAGCAGAGGTTGTCCCCCAGCGAGGGATGGATCACCACCGTATCGGGGTCGAGCGCCGTCTCGATGTCGAGTTGCGCGGGCAGGGGCTCCCACTCCACCGCCAGCGCCGCGACGCCATCCTCGGCGGCCGCGCGGCTGTCGGCGACCACGGCGACCACCGGCTCTCCTTGCCAGGTCGCGCGGTCCAGCGGCAGCGGATGCTGCTGCGCGGACTTCATGCCCTTCAGGTGATCGAGCGTCGCGACCCAGGGATCGCAGACCTTGGCGAGGTCGGCGCCGGTGAAGACGCGCACCACGCCCGGCACCTGCATCGCGGCGGCGCTGTCCACCGACAGGATGCGCGCATGCGCGTAGGGGCTGCGGAGGAAGGCGGCATGCACCAGGCGCGGCGGCTGGACGTCGTCCGTGTAGGTGGCGCGGCCCTGCACCAGCTTCGGCAGGTTGGGGCGGGGGACGGAGCGGCCGATATAGGAGTTCGGCAGGTCCTCCCGCGACAGCCCGATGGAGGCGGGGGTCGGCATGTCGTTCATCGCGCGGCTCCCCCTCGGGCCTCCAGCGTGGCCTCGACCGCGTCCACGATCGCCTGGTAGCCGGTGCAGCGGCAGTAGTTGCCCGACAGATGCTCCCGGATCTCGGCGCGCGTGGCATGCGGGTGGTGCTGCACGATGTCGGCCGCGGCCATCACCATGCCCGGCGTGCAGAAGCCGCATTGCGCGGCGTTGCGGGCGATGAAGGCGTCCTGCAGGTCGGCCATCTCCCCGCTGTCGGACAGGCCCTCGATCGTCGTGACCTCCGCGCCATCCAGGCTGGCGGCCAACACCAGGCAGCCGCGGACGATCTCGCCATCCACCCGGACCGTGCAGGCGCCGCAGACGCCGTGCTCGCAGCCCGCATGGGATCCGGTCAGGCCCAGGTCAAGGCGGAGGAAGTCGATGAGGTGACGGCGTGCTTCCACGCTGCGCGTCACGCGTTCGCCGTTCACGGTCAGGGTGATGTCCACGCGGCTGGTCATGCGGCGGCCTCCGCGGCGGGCAGGAAACGGGAGAGGGCGCGCTGCGTGAGCACGCCGGCCAGGTGGCGCTTCATCTCGGGTGGGCCATGCAGATCGGCCTGCGGGTCGAGATCCCCGGCCAGCGCGGCGCGCGCGGCCGCGATGGCGGCGGCGTCCAGGCTCCTGCCCTCCAGCGCCGCATTCGCCCGGGCCGCGAGCACCGGGCCGTTGCCGACGCCGAAATAGACGAGCCGCGGCGCGCGAATCACGCCGCCTTCCAGCCGCAGCGTCGTGGCGAGGCCGGCCATGGCGTAGTCGCCGGACCGGCGGGCGACCTCGACGATGGCGCTGCGGGAGGCGTCCGTGGCGACCGGCACCTCGACCGCCGCGATCAACTCGCCCGGCCGCAGCGCCGTCTCCAGCAACCCCGTGAAGAAGTCGCCGGCTGCCACGCGCCGTTCACCCGCTGCGGAGGCGAGCACCATCGTCGAGTCCAGCGCCACGATGCAGGCCGGCAGTTCGGCCGCCGGGTCGGCATAGGCCAGGCTGCCGCCGATGGTGCCGCGGTTGCGGATGGCGGGATGGGCGATGAAGGGCACCGCTTCCGTCAGCAGAGGCGCGTGCTGCGCGACCAGCGGATCCCGCCCCAGCTCCGCATGGCGCGTCAGCGCGCCGATCCGCAGAAGCCCGCCTTGCAGCGCGATGCCGCGGAGCGCGGCCACGCCCGTAATGTCCACCAGCAGCTTCGGTTCGGAGAGGCGGAAGGCGAGGGTGGCAAGCAGTGTCTGCCCGCCGGCCAGCAGCCGGGCGTCATCGCCGTGTTCCGCCTGGAGCCGGAACACCTCCTCCAGAGTCGATGCCCGGGCATAGCCGAAGGCCGGCCATTTCATGACGTTCGTCCCTCCGTGACCCTGCGTTGGCCGCAAGGCGGATCGCTTGTTGATCATCTGATCACCAGAAACTAGGATCATTGTCAAGCAGCGGCTTCAACTGCCGCGCGGAGGGGAGAGAAGCGTTGGACGGCGTGGTGCGACCCGGGCGTCGCCTGGAACCGCAGGCGCGGCGAGACCAGATCCTGGCTGGCGCCGTCGCCTATTTCGCGGAGGTCGGGCTCGGCGGCACGACACGCGACCTGGCGCAGCGCATCGGCATCACCCAGGCGCTGCTCTACCGCTACTTCGCCAGCAAGGCGGAGCTGGTGGAGGCGGTGTTCGAGCGTGTGTTCCTCGACCGCCTGTCACCGCACTGGAACGCGGAGATCGCTGATCGGTCGAGACCACTGGAGGAGCGGCTGCGCCACTTCTATCGCCAATACGCGGCCGCGATCTTCACCTATGAATGGATGCGCATCTTCATGTGGGCCGGCCTGGCGGGGGAGGCGCTGAACCAGCGCTACCTCTCCCGCGTCGGCGACAGCCTGCTGGCGCAGCTGCGGGACGAGATCGCGGCCGCAGGCCCCTATGGTGCGCCGGACATGGAAGCGATGTGGGCGCTGCACGGCAGCATCGTCTATCTCGGCATCCGCCGCTTCATCTACCAGCTGCCGACGCCGGACGATGTCAGTCCGGTCATCGATGAGTCGGTGGATCGCTTCCTGGCCGGCATCAGGCGGCCGCAAGCCGGATAGGACAGCTTGTCAGGGGGGGCTGGGGCACCGCGGCGGTGCGTGGCGGACAGGGTGGGATTCGAACCCACGAGACGCTTTCGCGCCTACACACTTTCCAGGCGTGCGCCTTCGACCGCTCGGCCACCTGTCCTTCGGACGCGCGTTCTAGCCAGACCGGGGCGGGGCGGCAACCCCGGCCTGCGGGAAATGCGACGGCTGATTGACGCTCCCCGCAAGGGGGTGGGACCCTTCGGTTCATGACCATATCGCCCTTCCCGCCGGGGGGTCGCCGCTGATGGCGCGGCTCTCCTTCTCCGACTACCTCGATGCCGTGCCGAAGGTGGAACTCCACCTGCACATCGCCGGCGCCATAAGGCCGGAGACGCTGGACGAACTCGCCGTGCTGAATGAGTTGCGGCTGCCGAAGCCGGCGGCGGAGCTATACCGGTTCGAGACCTTCTACGACTTCCTCGAGATCCTGCGCCTCTCGGCCCTCGCCATGGCGACGCCGCAGGATTTCGCCCGCGTCGCCTTCGAATGCATCGAGGACCTGCACCGCCACGGCAACACGCGGCATGCCGAGATCTTCTTCAACCCGCACTACGCGACGCCGACGGGGATCGGCTACCCGGAACTGGTGGATGGGCTGATCGAGGGCCTGGCCAAGGGGGAGCGCGCCTATGGCGTTTCCTCGCGCCTCATCGCCTGCATCGATCGCAGCGTCTGCCTGCCGTCGGAAGCGCTGCAGATGCTGGACTGGATGGCGCAGCATCCGCGGCCGGAGGTGGTGGGCATCGGGCTGGATGGGGCGGAGCGCGCCGGCCCGCCCCTGGTCTGGGTGGAGGCCTGGCGCCAGGCCGGCCGGGCGGGGTATCGCCGCACGGCCCATCTGTGCGAGGACAACCAGGCACCCTTCGAGGCACCGCCCGCCCATTTCACCCATTGCCGCGATGCGCTGGGCTGTGACCGGCTGGACCATGGCTACGGCATCCTGGCCGACCCGCTGGTGGTGGCGCGGGCGCGCGCGGAGCAGGTGCCCTTCACCATGGCCTGCTGGTCCGGCATGCCCTTGAACCGCGCGCCGCGCCGCCAGCGGATCAAGGCGATGCGCGAGGCCGGGCTGAACCTGGTGCTCGGCACGGACGATCCGGCGATCTTCGGCACGACCATGGGCCATTCATGGCGCACCGTCTTCGCCGATCTCGGCTGGGGCGTGGAGGAGGCACGCGCACTGTCGCTGTCCGGCGTGGAGGCAAGCTGGCTTCCCGAACCCCGTAAGGCCGCGCTGCGGGCTTCCTTCATCGAGGCGCTGGATGCGCTGGAGCGGGACCTCGATCCCGCGGACCGCACGCTCGACCTTTCCGTCACGCGCCGCTGAAACGCGAAGGGGCGGCCCCCGCGGACCGCCCCTTCCTGCAACCTTGAATCCCGAACCGGCTGCGACGTCAGGGCGCCCCGCCTTGCAGCCGCCCCGCGGCAGCCTGACGAATCAATCGGCGAACTGGCCGGCGGCCTGGATCAGGGGGCGCCACTTGGCAATGTCGGCCTGCCAGAAGGCGCGATGCGCTTCCGGTGTCGCACGCTCGATCGCGACCGGCGCGGTGCCCAGCTCGCCGAAGCGGCGGGCGATGGTCTCATCCCGCAGCGCGGAGACGAGGGAGCGGTTCAGCCGGTCGATGATCGGGCGCGGGGTGTTCCGCGGCGCATAGAGGCCGTGCCAGACGCTGACATCGAAGCCCGGCAGCCCGGCCTCGGCGGCCGTCGGCAGTTCGGGCAGGGAGGCGACGCGCGCCGGTGTCGTCACGGCGAAGGCGCGGATGGTGCCGCCGCGGATCTGCTCGGTCGTGCTGGTGGTCTGGTCGCACATCAGGTCCACCGTGCCGGCGACCAGGTCGTTCATGGCCGGGCCGGTGCCGCGATAGGGCACGGTCGTCATCGGTGCGTTGATGGCGTGCATGAAGAGCAGGCCGCAGAGGTGGCTGGCCGCGCCGATGCCGGCATTGGCGTAGTTCAGCTTTTCCCGGTCGCGCCGGATCACCTGCACGAGTTCCTGCAGGTTGTTGGCCGGGAAGTTGCGCCGGGCGACGAGGGTCATCGGCACGTCGGTGACGAGGCCCACCGTCTCGAACCCGTTGATCGGGTCATAGGCCACGCGGCGGTAGAGCGTCGGGATGGTGGCCATGCCGATGTGGTGCAGCAGGATGGTGTAGCCATCCGGACGCGCCTGCGCGACGCGCTGCGCGCCCAGCGTGCCGCCGGCACCGCCGACATTCTCCACCACCACGGGCTGGCCGATCTCATTGCCCATGGTCTGGGCGATGAGGCGCCCCACCGTGTCCGTCGGGCCGCCGGCCGCGAAGGGGATGATCATGGTAATGGGGCGGGTGGGGTAGGGGGCCTGGGCCAGGGCCGGGGCGGACAGCAGCGCCGCTGCCGCCAGGCCCATCAGGGCGCGCTTGCCGGTTTCGAACATTCTCTTGCTTCTCCCTTGGAAGTCACGTTGCCGCCCTGCGCAGGGTCCGATCGGACCACTGCGTTACTGATCTAGATGGGGCAAGGCGGCGTCAAGCCGGATTCAACGGCCCCGAAGGGCTGTGATCGCGGTCAGGCATCCATCTTGAGCGCAGCGATGAAGGCGCTCTGCGGGATCTCCACCTTGCCGAACTGCCGCATGCGCTTCTTGCCCTCCTTCTGCTTGTCGAGGAGCTTGCGCTTGCGGCTGATGTCGCCGCCATAGCACTTGGCGGTGACGTCCTTGGACATGGCGCTGATCGTCTCGCGCGCGATGACGCGGCCGCCGATCGCGGCCTGGATGGGGATCTTGAAGAGCTGGCGCGGGATCAGCTCCTTCAGCTTCTCGCAGATCTGGCGGCCGCGGCGATCCGCCTGGCTGCGATGCGCCATGAAGGACAGCGCGTCCACCGGCTCCGCATTCACCAGGATGGAGATCTTCACCAGGTCGCCGGCGACGTAGTCGTCCACCGTGTAGTCGAAGCTGGCATAGCCGCGGCTGATGGACTTCAGCCGGTCGTAGAAGTCGAAGACCACCTCGTTCAGCGGCAGGCGATAGACGGCCATGGCGCGGGCGCCGACATAGGTCAGCTCCAGCTGCTGCCCGCGGCGTTCGCTGCACAGCGTCAGCACCGGGCCGAGATACTCGTCCGGCACCATGATCGTCGCCTTGATCCAGGGCTCCTCGATCTCGTCGATCACGGAGGGGTCCGGCATGTCGGCGGGGTTGTGCAGTTCGCTGACCTGGCCGTTGGTGCGGCGGATCTTGTAGACGACGGAAGGCGCCGTCGCGATGAGGTCGAGGTCGAATTCGCGCGACAGGCGCTCCTGCACGATCTCGAGGTGCAGCAGGCCGAGGAAGCCGCAGCGATAGCCCATGCCGAGCGCCGCGCTGTGCTCGGCCTCGTAGTGGAAGCTGCTGTCGTTGAGGCGCAGCTTGGCGACGCTCTCCCGCAGCTTCTCGAAATCATCGGCATCGACGGGGTAGAGGCCGCACCACACCACGGGCACGCTGGGCTTGAAGCCGGGCAGGGCCTCGCTGGCGGGGTTGCGATCTTCCGTGAGCGTGTCGCCGACATTGGTGTCGGCCACCGTCTTGATGGCGGCGGTGACGTAGCCCATCTCGCCGGGGCTGAGGTAATCGACCGGCACCATCTTCGGCGTGAAGACGCCGACCTGCTCCACCGTATGGGTGGAGCCGTTCGACATCATGCGGATCTTCTGGCCCTTGCGCAGGACGCCGTCCTTGATGCGCACCAGCACGACGACGCCGAGATAGGCGTCGTACCAGCTATCCACCAGCAGCGCCTTCAGCGGCGCGTTGGGGTTGCCGGCGGGCGCGGGCAGGCGCGTCACGATCGCTTCCAGCACGCCCTCGATGTTCAGGCCAGTCTTGGCGCTGATCATCACGGCGTCGGAGGCATCGATGCCGATCACATCCTCGATCTGCTGCTTCACCCGGTCGGGCTCGGCCGCCGGCAGGTCGATCTTGTTGAGGACGGGGACGATCTCGTGGTTCGCGTCGATCGCCTGGTAGACATTGGCGAGCGTCTGCGCCTCCACGCCCTGGGAGGCATCGACGACGAGCAGGCTGCCCTCGCAGGCCGCGAGCGACCGGCTGACCTCATAGGCGAAGTCCACGTGGCCGGGCGTGTCCATCAGGTTCAGCGTGTAGGTCAGCCCGTCCTGCGCCTTGTAGGCCAGGCGGACGGTCTGCGCCTTGATGGTGATGCCGCGCTCCCGCTCCAGCTCCATGTTGTCGAGGAGCTGTTCCTTCATGTCGCGCAGCGCGACCGTGCCGGTGTTCTGGATCAGCCGGTCGGCGAGCGTCGATTTCCCATGGTCGATATGGGCGATGATGGAGAAGTTGCGGATGCGGTCGAGGGGTACGTCGGTCATGGGGGGCCTGCGGGTTTGAGGCTCACATAGGGGTTGTGGGGCGCCCTGGAAAGCTTTGCGTCAAGCGCGGTTCAGCAAGGGCCGCAGCTTCAGCATCGCGACCGCCCCCAGCAGCGGCCCCGGCGCCAGCACCGCGAAGGCCCAGTCCCAGCCGAGCCAGCCGACCGCGGCCGGCACCAGGAAGATGGTGAGGGCCGTCAGCAGGAAGCCGAGGCTGGTCTGCACCGTCAGCATGGTGCCGACATAGTCGGGCGGGGAGAGCGTGACCACGCAGGCCGAGAACTGCGCCGAATCCGCCACCACCGCGAAGCCCCAGACCAGCGCGAGGGCCAGCACCACCGCCGGGCCGAGCGCCGTGGCCGGCCCCGCCAGCAGGGCGCAGGCGCCGGAGACCAGCATGGCGAGGGCGGCGACGCTCGCCCGGTTCCAGCGATCCGCCAGCAGCCCCGCGGCGACGCAGCCCAGCGCGCCGCAGGCCACCACGGCGAAGGTCCAGGGGCCAGCCTGGCCTCCCAGCACGCCCGCCAGGAACAGCCCGACCCAGGCCCACATGGCATAGAGCTCCCACATATGGCCGAGATAGCCGAGGTTCGCGAGGCGCAACCCCTTGTTCCGCCAGGCCTCCAGCGCCTGGGCGGGCCGGAAGGGCGGGCGCGTGCCCATGATCGGGCCGGGCCGGAAGGCGAGGATCAGCAGCCCCCCCGCCGCCGCCAGCACCCCCGCACCGAGATAGGCGGCCTGCCAGCCGAGGCCTGTGAGCAGCGTCGGCGCCAGGTGCGGCAGGGCGGAGCCCAGCGTCACGGCGCCGACCAGCAGCCCGATCAGCAGGCCGAGATCGCCTTTCGCCCAGCTCGCCGCCAGCTTCATCCCCACGGGATAGACCCCGGCCATCGCCGCGCCCGCCAGGAAGCGCAGCACCAGCGCCAGGAAGCCGGAGGGCTCGACCGTCGTCTGCGCCAGCGTGACCGCGGAGGCGAGCAGCGCCGAGGCCAGGAACAGGCGCCGCGGGTCCCGCCGGTCCGCCAGCGACAACACCGCCGAGACCAGCGTCCCCACAACGAATCCCAGCTGGACCGCCATGGTGAGGCTGCCGGCGCGGGCGGGCGCGATCAGCCCCTCCGCGATCAAGCGCGGCACGGCCGCGGTGCCCGCGAACCAGACGGAGAGCACCAGCACCACCGCCAGGCAGAGCACCGCCAGGTGCCGCGCCTTGCCCTCTCCCTCCATCGCCGCCGTCCCGCTTCCGCCCATGCTGGCAGGGTGGCGCAGAACGCCGCCGCCGTCAGGCCCGGCGGGACGCTTGCCTGACCCCCTGAATTATTTTACCAAAGAGTTCAGTATTCGGGAAAGCAGGCCATGTCCGTCCAACCCTACCTCTTCTTCGAGGGACGCTGCGAGGAGGCACTCGCCTTCTATCGCGCCGCGCTGGGCGCCGAGGTCACGGCGATGATGCGATTCCGCGACAACCCGGACGGCATGTATGGCCCGCCGGGGTCGGAGGAGAAGGTGATGCACGCGGAGATGCGGATCGGCGATGCCGTCGTCATGGCCTCCGACGGCGGTTGCACCCAGGCCACCCAGTTCAGCGGCTTCGGCCTGGCCGTCGGGCTGCCCGATGCGGCCACGCTGGACCGTCACTTCGCCGCGCTGTCGGAGGGTGGGGAGGTGCGGATGCCGCCGGCGCAGACCTTCTTCTCTCCGCGCTTCGGCATCGTGGCCGACCGCTTCGGGGTGCAGTGGATGCTGATGGTGGCGGCATGACCGCCCCTATTCGATCCGCGCCCCGCTGATCTGCACCATCTCCGCCCAGCGCGGCCGGTCCGCCAGGATGCGGGCGCGCACGGCGGCGGGCTCCACGGGCGGCAGGGACAGCAGCCCGTTCTGCCGCAGCCGGTCCTCCAGCCCCGGATGGGTATTGGCGCGGCGGAACAGCTCCACCGTCCGCGCCTGAAGCTCCGGCGGCAGGCCGGCGGGGCCGGAAAGCACGTTCCAGCTCTGCAGGTCGAGGTCGCCGATGCCGAGATCGGCAAAGTCCCCCATGCCCGGGATGTCCGGCAGGAAGGGCACCCTCTCCCGCGACCCCACCGCCAGCGCCCGCAGCGTGCCGGCCGCGACATGCGGCAGCAGGGCCGGCATGAAGTCGAAGGCCATGTCGATGGTGCCGGACAGCAGGTCGTTCAGCGCCGGCGCGCCGCCGCGATAGGGCACGACCGTGATGGCGGCGCCGGCGCGCCGCGCGATGGTCGCCGTCAGCAGGTGGGACGCGCCACCACTGCTCGCCGCGCCATTCGTCAACTCGTTCCCCGGCCGCTTCGCCCATTCCACCAGGGCGCGGAAATCCGTCCAGCCCCTCTCCCGCGCCCGCCGTTCCTGCACCACGCAGAGCACGGTGCTGGTGACGACGCTGGTGATCGCCGTCACGTCCCGGTCCACGTCCAGCGGCATGCGCGGCATCATGGCGGGCAGCGAGGTGAACATGGTGATGCTGAAGAGGCCCGTCGTGAGCCCATCCGGCGGCGCCTTGGCGACCACGTCCATCGCCAGCAGGCCATTCGCGCCGCTCCGATTCTCCACCACGACGGCCTGGCCGGAGGTGGCCTGGATCGCCTCTCCATACAGGCGCGCGATGGTGTCGGACTGCCCGCCTGGCGGGTTCGGCACGATCAGGCGCATCGGCCGGCTGGCGGAGATCTGACCCAGCGCCGGGACGGCGAGGGGCAGGGTGCCAAGGGGCAGGGCGGCGGCGAGCAGCGTGCGGCGGAGGATCATGCCGAAAGGCTAGCAACCGCCGTTGCGTGGCCGGAAGGCCATGAATCCTTCACGCCGCCGTCATCAGGGCCCGGGGTGCCTTCCACGCATGCAACGGTTCTAGGATGCGCCCACCATCACAGCAGGAAGCCGGACCATGCCGAAGCAGGGCGTCATCTCCAACCAGGTGTTCAAGGGCAGCCGCCCCTTTCCGCATGCCACCATCGCGGGCGGCTTCATGTTCGTCTGCTTCACCGGGCGTGACCGCGAAGGCCGCTTCGCCATCGGCGACGTCCGCGCCCAGACGCAGCAATGCATCGACAACATCCGCACCGTCATCGAGGAAGCCGGCGGCAGCCTGAAGGACGTGGTGAAGTGCACGGTCTACGTCACGGACCGCGCGAACTGGGAACCGATGAACGAGGTCTACTTCGCCAATTTCGCGGAGGACGGGCCGCACCGCGTCTCCTGCATCGTCACGGGGCTCGGCTCGCCGGACTGCCTCGTGGAGATCGACGCCACGGCCTATCTCGGCGACAAGGCGGGTTGAGTTACATATCGTCGATATATCTTACTTGAAGGCGTCGATCGGACTTCGATATATCGGACTTCAGATATATCGGAGTTCAATCGGAGACGCCATGTTCCATCACCATCACCGCCATGAGGGCCGGCGCTTCGGCCATGGCTTCGGTCGCGAGGGCGGCCACGGCCCGCACCATCACCGCCGCGGCGGCTTCGGCGGGCGCATGTTCGGCCAGGGCGATCTGCGCCTGGTCATCCTGGCACTGATCGCGGAGAAGCCGCGCCACGGCTACGAGATCATCAAGGCCATCGAGGACCGCCTGGCCGGCACCTATTCGCCCAGCCCCGGCGTCATCTACCCCACGCTGACCCTGATGGAGGAGATCGGCCAGGTCACCGCCGCCATGGAAGGCAGCCGCAAGCTCTACACCCTGACGCCGGAAGGCGAGCAGGCGCTGGCGGAGAACCGCGCCGTGGTGGACTCGATCCTCGCCCGGATGACCCAGGCCGGCGGCGAGGAGGGCGTCGCCGCCACGCTGCAGATCCGCCGCGCCATGGAGAACCTGAAGCTCGCGCTGCGCATGCGCATGGGCCAGGGGCCGATCGATGCCGCGCATCGCCAGCGCATCGCGGATGCCATCGATGCCGCGGCCCGCGTGGTGGAGCAGGGGTGAGCGCCATGATGACGATCGCCCGCGTCGAGACCGAGACGCCGGCCCGCACCATGGGCCAGCTCTGCAAGCATTTCGGCCACCGCATTCCGACCAGTCATGACGAGCGCCAGGGCCGCATCGAGTTCACCGAGGCGCTGTGCGAGCTGGAAGCGCAGGAAGGCACGCTGGTCCTGCGCCTTACCGCCACCGATGAGGCGGTGATGGCGCGGATGCAGAAGGTGGTGGCCGACCACCTGCTGCGTTTCGCCTTCCGCGACCCGCCGCAGGTGGTCTGGCAGCCGGCCTAGCCGCGCAGCGTCGCCCCCGTCGCCTTGGTGACGGCGGCGACGATCTTCTGGCTCGCGGCCTCGATCTCCGCATCCGTCAGCGTCCGCTCGCGCGGCTGCAGCGTGACCTGGATGGCCAGGCTCACCTTGCCCTCCGCCACCTTGTCGCCGGCATAGCGGTCGAACAGCACGGCCTCCGTCACCAGCGCCTTGTCGGCGTTGCGGGCGGCGCGGAGTACTGCGTCGGCGGCCACGCCGGCATCGACCAGGAAGGCGAAGTCGCGCCGCAGCGGCTGGAAGGCCGGCAGGTCGGGCACCGACTTCTTGCGGCGCTTGGGATCGGGGATGGCGTCGAGGAACACCTCAAAGGCCACGGCCGGGCCGGCCAAGCCGATCTCCCGCCGGAGCTTCGGATGCAGCTCCCCGAAGGTCGCCAGCACCACCTTCGGGCCCTGGCGCACCACGCCCGACCGGCCGGGGTGGTAGAAGCCCGGCGCATCGGTGGTGACGGAGACGGCGGCCATCGGCACGCCGAGCGCCGCCAGCACCGCCAGCGCATCGCCCTTGGCATCCATCGCATCGACGGGCCGCGCCGGCGCCGCCCAGTTCGGCGCCGTCTCGCCGGCGCGCAGCCCCGCGGCGACGGCCAGCTGGCTGCTGCCCGCGGCGGGGTCGCGATAGGCGCCACCGATCTCGGCCAGGCCCACATCCGCGAAGCCCCGCGCCGCGTTGCGCGCCGCGGCCAGGGCGAGGGAGGCCACCGGCGTCGGCCGCATCTGGTCGAGGTCGCTGGCGATGGGGTTCTCCAGGTGGAGATTGTCCGGCGTCTCGCCGAACAGCGCCGCCTGCTCCTTGGCCAGGAAGCCATAGGTCACGCAATCCAGCAGCCCGCGCGCGGCCAGCACGCGGCGGGCCAGCGCCGCGCGGGACTGCTTCGCGGAGAGCGCCGGGCGCGGCACCGGGCTCGCCACGGGCAGCGAGACGGCCGGCACGGCATCCAGCCCGCCGAGGCGCAGCACCTCCTCGACCAGGTCGCATTCCGGCTCGATGGCGGCGCAGCCCTCGGCGGCGGCCTGGGCGCGGGCGGCGGGCAGGGAGGGGTCCTGCGCCAGCGCGCCATGGCCCGCGATGTCGTTCCGCCAGGGCGGCACGGCGACCGTGACCGACGCCTCGTCCCGCTTCACCGGGCAGAAGCCGAGCCGCGTCAGCCGCTCCACCGCCAGGTCGGGCGCGATGTCGAGGCCACCGAGTTCCTTCACGCGGGCGAAGCGCAGCGTCGCCTCCCGTGCCCAGGCGGGCTCGGCGCCGGCGGCGGAGACCTCGGAGGCCTCGCCGCCGCACAGCTCCATGATCATCCGCGTCGCGGCATCCAGCGCCTTGGGCAGCAGCGAGGGATCGATGCCGCGTTCGAAGCGCGACCGCGCATCGGTGCGGACGTCATGCCGGCGACCGGAGAGCGCGATGCGCACGGGGTCGAAGAGCGCGCATTCGATGAAGCATTCGGTCGTGGCCTCGTCGCAGCCGGAATGCTCGCCGCCGATGACACCGCCCAGCGCTTCCACGCGCGCTTCGTCGGCGATGACGCCATCCTCGCTGGTCAGCGCGTAGGTCTTGCCGTTCAGTGCCAGCAATTCCTCGCCATCCTTCGCCATGCGCATGGCGAGCGTGGTGCCCGCGACCTTCGACGTGTCGAAGACATGCAGCGGGCGGCCGACGGCGAAGGTGAAGAAGTTGGTGACGTCCACCAGCGCGTTGATCGGGCGCAGCCCGATCGCCACCAGCCGGTCCTGCAGCCATTGAGGGCTCGGCCCGTTCTTCACGCCGCGAACGGCGCGGCCGAGGACCCAGCTGCAGGCGCGCGGATCCTCGATGCGCCAGGTGAGCGGGGAGGGATAGCTGGCCGCGACGGGCTCGACCTCCCACGGCTTCAGCGTGCCGAGGCCCGCTGCCGCCAAATCCCGCGCGATGCCGCGGACGGAGAGCGCGTCGCCGCGATTCGGCGTGACCTTGATCTCAATGATCGGATCATCGAGGCCGGCGTAATCGACATAGCGCGCGCCGACGGGCGCATCCGCCGGCAGGTCCACGATGCCGCTGTGGTCGTCGCCGAGCCCCATCTCCCGCGACGACAGCATCATCGCTTCCGATTTCACGCCGCGGATTTCCCCCACTTTCAGCGTGATGCCGGTGCCGGGGATGAAGGCGCCGGGCAGCGCGGCCACGCCGACCATGCCGGTGCGCGCATTGGGCGCGCCGCAGACGACGGAGTATTCCTTTCCATCGCCGAGATCGACGCGCAGTGCGCGCAGGCGATCGGCGTTGGGGTGCTGCGTCGCCTCGATGACACGCGCGATGCGGAAGCCGGAAAGGGCGGCCGCGCGATCCTCGATGCCCTCCACCTCGATCCCGATGGCGGAGAGGGTGGTGCTGATCTGGTCGAGCGTGGCCTCGGTCTCGAGGTGCTCACGCAGCCAGCTCATCGTGAACTTCATGAGGTCAGATCCCCTCGTGCAGGGAGGCGGGGGCGAGCGGGTCCGCGGCGTAATGGCGCAGCCAGCGGAGGTCGCTTTCGTAGAAGGGGCGGAGGTCCGGCATGCCGTGCTTCAGCATGGTGATGCGCTCGATCCCCATGCCGAAGGCGAAGCCCTGCCATTCGCGGGGGTCGAGCCCGCAATTGGCCAGCACCTTCGGGTGCACCATGCCGCTGCCCAGGATTTCCAGCCAGTCGCCGCCGCCGCCGAGTTCGCCGGTCTTCCGGTTCCAGCCGATGTCCACTTCCATGCTGGGCTCGGTGAACGGGAAGTAGGAGGAGCGGAAGCGCACCGGCAGGTCGCTGATTCCGAAGAAGCTGCGCAGGAAATCGATGAGGCAGCCCTTGAGGTGGCCGAGCGTGATGCCGCGGTCGATCACCAGCCCCTCCACCTGGTGGAACATGGGGCTGTGCGTCGCGTCATGGTCGGCGCGGTAGGTGCGGCCGGGGGCGATGATGCGGATGGGCGGCGCCTCGCCCAGCATGGTGCGGATCTGCAAGGGCGAGGTCTGGGTGCGCAGCACGCGGCGATGGCCGTTGGCATCCGTGCCCGGCATGTAGAAGGTGTCGTGGTCCTGCCGCGCCGGGTGGTGGTCCGGGATGTTGAGCGCGCCGAAATTGTGCCAGTCGCTCTCGATGTCCGGGCCTTCGACGACCTTGAAGCCCATGGAGCCGAAGATCGCGGTCAGTTCCTCGATCGTGCGGCTGATCGGGTGGATGCCGCCATCCGCCGAGGTGCCGGCGGCGAAGGGGCGGGGCGGCAGGGAGACGTCGATGCGCTCCGCCTTCAGCCGCGCATCGAGCGCCGCTTCCTCCAGGCTCGCGCGGCGGGATTCGAGCAGCGCCTCGATCTCGTTCTTCAGGCGGTTGAGCGCCGCGCCGCGTTCCTTGCGGGCCTCGGCGGGCACCTGGCCCAGGCCCTTCAGCAGGCCGGAGAGGCTGCCGGACTTGCCGAGCACCGCGACGCGCACGGCATCCAGCGCGCGAAGATCGGCGGCGCCGGCAAGGGCGGCCTCGGTCTCGGCCCGCAGGGCGGAAAGGTCGTCCGTCTCAGTCATGATGCTGGCTTTCCTGCATGGGGGCCCGCGAGGCGCTCTCGCAAGATCGGCGCGGGCGGCAAGAGGTAGAGGCTGCCGACCAGTTCGTCCAAGGTCAGCGGACAGTGTTGAACGAGGTCACCCAGCCGTCCTCCCCAGGGGGAGCTTCGCGGCTCGTCCGGCGTGACAAGGTGCCCGGTGATGCGGCCCAAGGCCGATGATGTGTTCGCTCGCTCGATCATGCACCCGACCCGGCGCATCGCGTCGAGCCAGAGCGCATCGAGATCATGCTCGACCAGCGGTCGCATCGCGGCTTTGAAGCGCTGATCGAGGTCGCTCGCCACATAGAAAAGATCGTCCAGCGTCCTCCATGGATCCGCGTCGGGATTCGTGGCGAACCATTCGATCAGCACTTCCATGAGCTCCGTGAGTCTCTCACGGGCGAACAGCACGTCCTCTGCCTCGGCATCGTTGCTCATCGTCGCACCCGGATACGAAAAAGGCCGCCCCCTGCCGGGAGCGGCCCTCTTGTCTTCGATCAACCCGATGCCCGGAAGGGGCTCAGGCCTGCGCGGGGAGGGCGCCCTTCGCCTTTTCGACGATGGCGGCAAAGCCCGCCGCGTCGTCATAGGCGACGGCGGCCAGCACCTTGCGGTCCATCTCGATGCCCGCGGCCTTCAGCCCCGCGATGAAGCGGGAATAGGTCAGACCGTGCTCGCGCACCGCGGCGTTGATGCGCTGGATCCAGAGGCCCCGGAACTCGCGCTTCTTGTTGCGGCGGTCGCGATAGGCGTATTGCAGCGCCTTCTCGACCCGCTCCAGCGCGGGGCGGTAGGCGGTCGACGACCGGCCGACATAGCCCTCGGCGAGCTTCAGGACCTTCTTGTGACGGGCGTGCTTCGTAACGCCCCGCTTCACACGTGCCATGGTTCCGCGCTCCCCTTACCGTGCCGCACCGTAGGGCATCCACTGCTTCACAGTGTCGCCGTCCTGCTTCCGGAGCACGAAGGTGCCGCGATTCTGCAGCTTCATCTTGTTGGTCTTGGCGGTCAGCATGTGGCGCTTGTTGCCCACGCCCGCCTTGACCTTGCCGGTCGCCGTCAGCGTGAAGCGCTTCTTCACGCTGGACTTCGTCTTCATCTTGGACATTTCGGACCTCCTGGTCGGGTCGGGCACGTCCCACCTTGCACCCTACCTCCCTTGCGGGGCTCGGGGCCGCACCATGCGGCGGGGACGCGTATCCACGGCCAGGCATGTCCAACACAAGGCCTGGCGCGCGGAGGGCGCCTCATAGCGGCGGGTGCGGGCGGGCGCAATCCCTGGTATCCGGGGGGCGGGCAGAACGGTTGCCGGACCGGCGGCGTTGCAGCGGCGGAGGAGAGACCGATGCCCGACACCTACATGCAGGAACAGGCCGAGGCGCTGGCCGCGAAGCTCAAGCTGAACGACGGCAAGAGCGGCTATGTGGAGGCCACGGCCGATGGCTTCGCCGTCTATACGCGCCGGAAATGGCCGGGCAAGCAGATCACCAGCTGGGACGGGCTGCCGGTGGAGTGGCATGAGAATGTCGGCACCAACAAGGCGGCCAACCGGTAGCGGATACTGTGACCTTTAGGTCACTAACCCGCTTAAGCCGATTATGCCGGTTAGGTACGTTTAGCACCGATTTTCGAGGGGGTGCCCCCTCGCCACGGGCGCGGAGGCACCCGTGGCGGATCGGAACGTAGCGCGAACTGGACCGCCCGCGCCACCCTTTTCGGATCAGGCCGCCTGGGCCAGCACGTCCCGGCGCAGCAGGGCGGTCAGGTGGGCGGCGATCGCCCCCATGCCGGTCTGCGCGCCGGTCCGGCCGGCGCGGCGCTCGGCGTCCCCGTTGTAGTTGGTGTTGGTGTTCACGTCGTAGGCGTAGGTGTCGCCCTTCCGGTCCGTGATGAATTCGATGGCGCCGACGCCGATGCCGTTGGCGATCAGGAAGGCCTCCATGCGGTGGATCAGCGGGTGGCTGAAACCCTCGGCGATGCTGAACTTATGCGTCGGAGCCACCGCCGGGCACACCGTCCCCTCACCGATCGCGCAGGCATCGGCGGGGCACAGTTGAAAACCCTCGCTGGTGTCGACGCGGACGGCGTAGAGGAAGCGGCCGCCCACGAATTCCGCCCGGGTGATGAAGGGCTCGGGCGCCTCGATGTAGCGCTGGACCAGCCAGATGCCGTCCCGCGGATGGGCTTCCGGATCGCCGGTCATGTCGAGCAGGGCCAGCGCCTCACGCAGCCCGGCCTCGCTATGCACCAGCCGCACGCCGAGACCTTTGCCGGCGCGGTTGTGCTTGAGGATGACGGGGTAGCCGAGCTTGGCCGCAGCGTCCGGGATGTTCTGGCGGCCGACCACGGCGATGGTCGCCGGCGTCGGGATGCCATGCGTGGCCAGCGCCTGGTACTGCGCGACCTTGCTGAGCTCCAGCTGCAGCGCGCGGCGGCCATTCACCAGCGGGCGGTTGTGGCGTTCCAGCACCTCGATCACCGCGCCCGTGTATTCCGGGGCGTAGAGATGGCCGCGGGTGTGGGAGGAGGCGCTCATGCGGTTGTAGAAGACCCCGGCCGGCGGCGGGCGGGTCAGGTCGAGCAGGCCGGTATCGAGGAACCACTCCTCATAGGGCGTGCCGAGCGCGTCGAAGGCCGCGCGCAGCGGCTCCACCCAGGCGTCGTTCTCGTGGATGACATGGACCTTGGTCACGGGCTGGGACTTTCCCTGGAAGGACGGCGTTTCGGCCCCAGAGAAGATGATTTTTCTTCCGTTCCGCAATACCTGGCCCTGCAAAAGAATTTCCTTCCCAGTCTACCGCGAATGCAATGAAAACGCTTTCTCCATGGCAGGGTTGCCCGAGAACGTCTCACTCCGCCGGAGGCGGGCTTTCCGGCATGTCGCGGAGGAAGCGGTAGCGCCCATGGCCCTTGATCGCCGCCAGGTCGTGCGGCGAGAGCGGCGGCACGGCGAGCGGCATGACGGAGGCCTCGGCGCCGGCGAAATCCACCACCACCGCGCCGACGGCCGGGCGCCCGCCATGGTCCCCGCTGCCGAGGAAGGCCAGCGCGGGCAGCCAGAGGTGGCGGATGCCATCCACCACCCGGTCACGCTCCGCATGCAGGTGGCCGCTGATGACCAGGCCCACGCGATGCCGGCGGAGCAGCGCCAGCAGCGCGGCGCGGGGCCCGGGGGTGATGCAGGACGCGGTGGCGGTCGCCTCCTCCTCATCCTCGATGAAGAGCGGCTTGTGCAGCACCAGCGCGACGCGGCGGTGGGAGGAGGCGATGAGGCGCCCCTCCAGCCAGTCCCACTGCTCCCTCTCCCGGTCGAGGCCGGAGCCGAAGAGCTGGGCGTTGAGGCCGATCAGCCGCCAGGCGCCGGCATCGAGGGCGAAGCGGTCCGTGCCGAAGCGGGCATCCCAGCGATCCAGCCGGGCGTCATTCACCAGCTGCGCCGGGTCCTGGCCCGGCGGCTCGTCGCCGACATCGTGGTTGCCGGGCAGCGCCAGCACGGGGGTGCGGAGCTTCGCCAGCGCCGCCTTGGCGAAATCCATCTCCGCATCGCTGTCCGGGCCGTTGATGCAGAGGTCGCCGTTGACGACCACGGCCTCCGCCCCCGCCGCATCGGCGGCGTCGCGGGCCAGGCGGAAATTCTCCCAGAAGAAGCCATGGGTGGGCGAGAGGTGGAGGTCGGAGAGGAAGACGATCTTGCTCATGGTGGTCCTCAGGCGAAGGAGAGGGCGGAGGCGCGGAAGTCCATGAAGTAGAGCGGCGGGTGGCTCCATCGGATGGACCGGCGCTTCGCGAGGTATTCGCGGACGGGATAGAGGATCAGGGCGGGGGCCTCGGCCTCGAACTCATCCATCAAGGCGAGGAAGAGGCGGCGTCGCTCGGCGGGATCGGTCGCGACGCGCAGCGCATCGACGATCTCGTTGAAGCGGACGGGCTGCCAGAAGCCGGCCTGCTGCATCGAGTATTCGCGGGAGAGATGGACGGCAAGGCCGCCGCCCAGCGGGTCCGGGAAGCGGAAGGCGATGGAGGTGGGGCGGATATCGGCGCCGGGCTGGGTGATGAGGGAGAGGTTCTCCCGCGTCTCCAGCTTCGTGTTGATGCCGACCGCCAGCCACATCTGCTGGATCACCTGCACGGCCTGGAGCATCTGCAGGTAGTAGCCGGGCGCGATGCGGATGATCAGTTCCTCGCCGCGGTAGCCGGCTTCGCGCAGCAGGCGGCGGGAGAGGTCCGGGTCGAAGGCGAAGCCGCGGCGGTTGGCGTCGTAGAGGTCCCCGAAGGCCGGAATCTGGAGCGCGCGCATCGGCTTGAAGGCAGGGCCCCAGAGGCTGCGGCCGAGGCTTTCCGTGTCCACCGCGTGGTTGAGGGCACGGCGCACCCGCGCATCCCGCAGGAAGGGGCGCCGGGTGTCGTAGTAGAGGATATGGGCGAAATCGAGCGCGACATCGACGCCCTCGATCGTCGGGTTGCGGTCCAGCCCCTCGATCTGCTCGGGCAGGAGGTTGGTGACCAGGTCGTAGTCGCCCGCGCGCAGGCCCGCGAGGCGGGAGGAGGCTTCCGGGACGACGGTGAAGGTGACCTGGCGGGCCGGCGGGCGGCCGCCCCAGTATTCGTCATGCGCATCGAGCACCACGCGCTGGTCACGCTGGAAGCTGGCGACGCGGTAGGGGCCGGTGCCGATGGGCTTCGCGCGCATCCCCTGCAGGCCGCTTTCCGCATAGGACGCCGCGCTGTGGATCCAGCCGCCATAGGCGGCCAGGCGCTGGGGCATGACGGCATCGGGGGTCTTGGTGCGGAAGACGACGCGGTGCGGGCCATCGGCATCGACGCCGGCGAGGTGGCCGAAATTCACGCGGCCCTCGAAGGTCTGGACCGTCGGGCCCCACATCCGCTCCGCCGAGAAGGTGGAAAGGACATCGGCGCTGGTCATCAGCCCGCCATCATGCAGGCGGGCATCGGGGCGGAGCGTCGCGACCCAGGTGAGGGGATCGCGGCTCTCCAGGCTGGTCGCCAGGAAGGGTGTCAGGCGCTGGCCGCCGTCGCGGGCCTCCGCCGCGAAGTCCCGGCGCCAGAGCGTGTCGAAGACATTGCCGGTGACGCGCAGCCCGACATTGGAGATGGCTTCCAGCGGTTCCAGCGTCGGCGGCAGGGCCTGGACGGCGACGCGCAGCACGGGGCGTGTATCGGTCTGCGCGCCGGCGACGCGCGGCAGCAAGGCGGGCAGGGCGAGCGACGCCCCGAGGATCGCGCGGCGGGTGGGCATGGCGGCCTCCTTCATCGCGGCCGCTTGTAGGGGGCGCGGGAGACAGGCCGATGACGGGACGCGGTCTGGTGGATGACGGCGCGGAGGGCCCGGGTTCCAACAGGGGTGGGGGCGCTCTATATGCCGAACGTGATGATCCCCTTCCGCAAGATGCATGGCCTGGGCAACGACTTTGTCGTGCTGGATGGGCGTGCCGCCGACCTCGGGCTGACGCCGCGCCAGGCCGCGGGGATCGCGGACCGGCATTTCGGCATCGGCTGCGACCAGTTCATCGTCATGGAGCCCGCGCCGGCGGGCTCGGACGTCTTCATGCGCATCCGCAACCCCGATGGGTCGGAGGCCGGCGCCTGCGGCAATGCCACGCGCTGCATCGCCTCCCTCGTCGCGGAGGAGCTGGGGAAGGACCGGGTTGTGGTGCGCACCATCGCGGGGGAGTTGCCGGTGGAGCGCCTGCCGGGCGGGCTCTGGCGGGCGGATATGGGGCCGGCCAGGCTCGGCTGGCGGGACGTGCCGCTGCGCGAGGCCTGCGACACGCTGCATGTGCCGCTCTCGCTCGGCCCGGTCGGCGATCCGGCGGCGTGCTCCATGGGCAACCCGCACGCGACCTTCTTCGTGGACGACCTGGACGCCATTCCCGTGCGGGAGATCGGGCCCCGGCTGGAGACGCACCCGATCTTCCCGGACCGCGCCAATATCGGCTTCGCGCAGGTCACCTCGCCCGACCATATCCGGCTGGTGATCTGGGAGAGGGGCGCGGGGCTGACGCTGGCCTGCGGCTCCGGCGCCTGCGCCACCATCGTCAACGCCCATCGCCGCGGCCTGACCGGCCGGCGCGCGACCATCACCATGCCGGGCGGCGACCTGGTGATGGAATGGCGGGAGGGCGACGGCCACGTGCTGATGACCGGCCCCGTCGCCACCAGCTTCACGGGCCAACTGGACCCCGCGGCCTTCGGCGCATGATGCCGGAGGTCCTGACCTTCGGCTGCCGTCTCAACGCCTTCGAATCCGCGGCCATGCGGGGGTTGGCGGCGGCGGCGGGCCACGGGGCGGGGACCGTGCTGGTCAATACCTGCGCCGTGACGGCGGAGGCCGAGGCGCAGGCGCGCCAGGCGATCCGCCGCGTGGCGCGCGAACGCCCGGACGCCCGCATCATCGTCACCGGCTGCGCGGCGCAGATCGCGCCCGATAGCTGGGCGGCGCTGCCGGGCGTGGCGCGGGTGATCGGCAATGGGGAGAAGCTGAAGCCCGAGGCCTGGGCCGCGCCCGCCGGCCCCGTGCCCGCCATCGATCCCGCGCCGCTGGCCCCGCCGCTCGTCACGGAATTCGCGGGGCGCGCGCGGGCGATGCTGCAGGTGCAGCAGGGCTGCGACCATCGCTGCACCTTCTGCGTCATCCCCCAGGGGCGGGGCCCCTCGCGCTCCGTGCCCCTCGGCCAGCTGGTGGACCAGGCGCGGGCGCTGGTGGAGGCGGGGTACCGGGAGGTGGTGCTGACCGGCGTCGATATCGCGAGCTACGGGCCCGATCTGCCGGGGCGGCCGACGCTCGGCCAGGCGGTGCGGCGGCTGCTGGCGCTGGTGCCGGAATTGCCGCGGCTGCGGCTTTCCTCGATCGATCCGGCGGCGCTGGACGACGACCTCTGGCGGCTGCTGGCGGAGGAGCCTCGGCTGATGCCGCATCTCCATCTCTCGCTCCAGCATGGGGACGACCTGATCCTGAAGCGCATGAGGCGCCGGCATTCCCGGGCGGAGGCGGTCGCCCTGGCGCGGCGGGCGCGCGACCTGCGGCCGGATATCGCGCTCGGCGCCGACCTGATCGCGGGTTTTCCCACGGAGACTGCCGACCACTTCGCCCGCATGCTGGCGCTGGTGGAGGAGGCGGGGCTGAGCTTCCTGCACGTCTTCCCCTATTCCGAACGCCCGGGCACGCCGGCCGCGCGGATGCCGCAGGTGCCGGTACCGGTCCGGCGGGAACGCGCGGCGCGGCTGCGGGAGGCCGGGCGCCAGGCGGCGCGGCGCTTTCATGCGTCACGCCTCGGCGCGGAGGAACGCGTGCTGTTCGAGGCCTCCGGCCGCGGGCATTCCGAGCATTTCGCGCCGGTGCGGCTGGCGGAGGGGCGCGGCGAGGCCGGCGAACTGCGCCGGCTCCGCGTCGTTGGCGTGGACGACCAGGGCCTGATCGCGGAGGCGGCGTAGCATCCATGGCACTCAAGGGCCTCTGGGACCGGATCCGCGGCAGGGAACCGGCGCCCGCCCCCACCCCGGAACAACCCGGTCATCCGCCGCAGCTCTATCCGCCGGGCAATGCCGTGCCGAATCAGGCGCCGGTGCTGCCGGTGCCAACCGTGCCGCCCGCCGCCGGGACGGCGCCGGATTTCGAGGCTCGGCTGCCTGTCCAGCCAGCGCCGGTGGCGACGCCGGAGACACCGCCTCCGCCGGCCACCGATGACGCTGCCGCGCTGCGTGAAGCGCTGGCGCGCAGCGTGCCGGAAACGCCGCCGGAGCCTCCGCCCGCGCCTGAGGCGGAGCCGGAGCCCGCACCCCTGGCCACCGAGCCGCAGGAGGAAGCGAAGGTCGGCTGGTTCTCGCGCCTCAAGGCCGGGCTTTCCCGCTCCACCGCGCGGCTGACCGATGCCATCACCACCGTCTTCCGCAAGCGCCGCCTGGATGACGAGGCGCTGGAGGAGCTGGAGGAGACGCTGATTGCGGCCGACCTTGGCGTGGCCGCGGCGCGGCGCATCGTGGAGGGCTTCCGCAAGACGCGCTTCGGCAAGGAAGTGACGGATGAGGAGGTGAAGGCCGCGCTGGCGGAAGCGATCGCGGAGATCCTGGCGCCCGTCGCGCAGCCGCTGGCGATCGATCGCGGCCATGCGCCGCATGTCGTGCTGATGGTGGGCGTGAACGGCACGGGCAAGACGACGACCATCGCCAAGCTCGGCCAGCAATATCGCGACCAGGGGCTGAAGGTGATGTTCGCCGCCGGCGACACCTTCCGCGCCGCCGCCGTCGAGCAGCTGCAGATCTGGGGGGAGCGCACGGGCTGCGCCGTGGTGGCGCCGGCGAAGCAGGGGGCGGATGCCGCGGGCCTCGCGCATGACGCGCTGGCGCGGGCGAAGGCCGAGGGGATGGATGTGCTGCTGGTGGATACCGCCGGGCGGCTGCACAACAAGTCGGCGCTGATGGAGGAGCTGCGGAAGATCATCCGCGTCATGCGCAAGCTCGACCCGACGGCGCCGCATTCCGTGCTGCTGACGCTGGATGCCACCACCGGGCAGAACGCGCTGCAGCAGGTGCGCATCTTCAAGGAGATGGTGGAGGTCTCGGGCCTGGCGGTCACCAAGCTGGATGGCAGCGCCAAGGGCGGCGTGGTGGTGGCGCTGGCGCAGGAGATCGGGCTGCCGGTGCATATGGTCGGCGTGGGCGAGAAGGCGGCTGATCTGCGGCCCTTCACCGCGCGGGATTTCGCGCGCGGGTTGGTGGGGCTGGGGTGATTGCACGCGGCGGTTCGGCCGCGGCGCGCCGCGGCGTCCCCGAAATCGTGTCTCGCGTATCATTTCGATCCTCAAGTGATCGTGATGATGGCGACATGTCTCATCACTTGTTGATCATTCTCCAGCGCGCGAAGCAGGGCGAGACATTCGCGCTCGACGCGAAGATTGTCGCCAGGGGATCGCCGTCTCATGTCTCGATGCTCGCTGTCACGCGTGGCGCGTCTCGCCTTCGTTCTCGGCGCCCTGGTGATGGGCGGGGTGCCGGCGGCGCGGGCGCAGACCGGTAATCCGTTGCATGACCAGCTGGCCGGCATGGAAGACGCGACGCGGCGGGCGGAGGTCTTCCGCTTCATCACGGGCAGCGGTGCGGGATGCCAGGCGATCCTCGCCATCGCCTTTTCCGGCTTCGATGGGGGCCGGACCGCCTATTGGGACAGCCGCTGCCGGGAAGGGACGATGTACCGCATGGCCCTGCCGCCGCAGCGCAATGCGCGGCCGCGGCTTGCGGTCTGTGGCGCCTCGACGGGCGGGATCGAATCCGGGCCGTGCTTCCAGCCGATCGGCACGGCGCAGGCCGTGGTGGCGGCGGGGGATGGGCGGGGCGTGGCCTCCGGCCCCTCCGCCGCGCCGCCGCCGGGCAGCCGCTTCGGTGCGATCTACGCGACCGATGCGCCCATGGCGGCCTGGGGCTTCGGCAACGGGGCGACCGACCGCCTGGCGGTGAACACCGCGGCGGTGCGGTCCTGCCAGACCATGGCCGGGCGCGTGCCCTGCAAATTCGTCGAGGAATTGGTGAACCGCTGCGGCGCGCTGGTGCAGGGCGTGTCGCGCCACCCCAACGCGGTCGCCATGACCAGCGACCTCAGCACCATGGTGCTGAACCGCAACGTCACCGCGACGGCGGAGACGGCGCAGGCGGCGGAAGCCTCCGCGCTGGAATCCTGCCGGCGCCTGCCGGGTGTCGGCACCTGCCGCGTCGTCGCCACCGGCTGCTGAGGGCACCACCATGATCCGCCATGTCCTCGCCGCGCTGCTGCTGGCCTTGCCCGCGGTGGCCCCCGCCGCCGCGCAGAACGCCAGCCCGACGCTGACCGAGCTTCGCGCGCGCGGCGAGCTGCGCTGCGTCGTCAACGGGTCGCTGCCCGGCTTCTCCGCCCCCGATGCGGGCGGCGTGATGCGGGGGATCGACGCCGATTTCTGCCGCGCGGTCGCCGCCGCCACGCTGGGCGATGCGGGCAAGGTGCGCTTCGCCACCGCCGCAACGGTGGCGGAGGCGCTCGGCACGCTTGAGGGCGGGAGCGCCGACATCGTCGCCCGCAACGCCACGCGGCTTTATGCGCGGGAGGCCGGGCGGGGCCTGGCCTCCGCCGGCACGCTGTATCACGACGGCATGGGCTTCATGGTGCCGGAAGCCAGTGCGGTGACGCTGCCGGCGGACCTCGCGGGGCGGCGGATCTGCATCAGCGCCGCCGGCGGCGCCGCGACGCGGGAAGCGCTGGACTTCACGATCGGCACCGCGACCATCGTCGAGGCGCCGGACGGCGCGGCGATGGTGCGGGCGCTGGAGGCCGGGCAATGCGATGCGGCGGCGGCGGATGCGTCGCAACTCATGGTCCGGCGGGTCAGCGACCTGGCGCGGCCGGCGGGATTCCGCGTGCTGCCGACCGTGGTGACGCGGGAACCGCTCGGCCCCTTCGTCCGGGCGGGCGATGCAGCCTGGCGCAGCATCGTCTTCTGGACGCTGCAGGCGATGCTGGAGGCGGAGGAGCTGGAGGCGGGCAGCGACAACCTGCTACAGGCGGTGCAGCGGAATGAGCCCGCGCTGTGGCGCCTGCTGGGCGTCGAGCCCGGGATCGGCGCGGCGCTCGGGCTTTCGGAGGAGTGGGCGCTGCAGGTGATCCGGCAGGTGGGGAACTACGGGGAGGTCTTCGACCGCAACCTCGGCGCCGGCAGCCCCTTCCGGCTGGATCGCGGGTTGAACGACAACTGGAATCGCGGCGGGCTGCACTACCCGATGCCGTTGCGCTGACGCCGGAGAGAACGCCATGCGCAAGCTGATCGCCGCCCTGGTCCTGGCCCTGCCGATGGCGGCGGCCGCCCAGTCCCCGACGCTGGATGCCGTGCGGGCGCGGGGCGAGGTGACCTGCGCCATCCATACCGGCCTGCCCGGCTTCGCCATGGCGGGGCCCGATGGGCGCGTGGCGGGCATCGACGCCGATACCTGCCGCGCCGTCGCGGCAGCGGTGCTGGGGGATGCGGGCAAGGTCCGCTTCGTGCCCGGCAGCATGGCGGACAGCCTGGCCGCCACCGCCGCGGGGCGGGTGGACATGATGGCCCGCGCGGCGACGCAGACCATGCTGCGGGATACCGCGCTCGGCCTGGCGGCGGCGGGCGTGACGGTGTTCGACGGCCAGGGCTTCGTCGTGCGCCGCGCCTCCGGCATCGCCGATGTGTCCGGCCTCGCGGGCCGCACCGTCTGCGTCACGGCGGGATCCACCAACGAACTCTCGCTGGCCGATGCCGCGCGGCGGACGGGCATCAGCGTGACCGCGCTGCCGCTGCCGACGGTGGATGCGCTGCTCACCGCCTATGGGGAGGGCCGGTGCGAGGCGCTGAGCGCCGACATGGTGCCGCTGGCTGGGTTGGTCGCGACGCGGTTCGGCACGGCGGAGCATGTCGTGCTGCCCGACGTCATCAGCCGGGAGCCGCTCGGCCCCTTCGTGCGGGATGGCGACCGGGGGTGGGAGCAGATCGCCTTCTGGACGGTGAACGCCCTGACCGAGGCCGAGGCGCTCGGCATCACCGCGGCCAATGCGGCCGGGCTGCGGGAGAGCGGGTCGCCCCGCCTGCGGCGCCTGCTGGGCGGGCTGCCGGGCATCGGCGCGCCGCTCGGCCTGGCGGATGACTGGGTGTTCCGCGTGGTGACGCAGGTCGGCAACTATGCCGAGGTCTATGAGCGGAACCTGGGCGCCGGATCGCCGATCGGCCTCGCGCGCGGGCTGAACCAGCTCTACGACCGGGGCGGGCTGCTCTATCCGATACCGATGCGGTGATCAGTCCAGCGGGATGCGCAGCCTGGCGCCCGGGGCGATCTCGTTGAACAGGCGCTCGGTGCGGTCGGGGGCGTGTTCGCGGCCGAAGGTGAAGCCGCGTCGGCGCTCATAGGGCTCGATGATGGTGGGCTCCAGCGTCGTGCGGGCCGGGCGGGCGAAGCGGTCGGGCGGGGCCTCGATCTCCCGGTTCGGCACCGGCGCGGCATCCCAGCCGGCATAGGGCACCAGGACAGGCGGCGCGGGCGGCGGCGGCAGGGGCAGGGGCGGCGCGGGCCGCGCCACGCGCGGGCGTTCGGGGCGCGCGACCTCGGGCGGCGTGACCGCCGGGCGGGCGACCTCCGGCCGGGTCACCGGCGCGCGGGGCAGGGTGACGGTTTCCGTCGTCACGGCGGGCGTGCCCTGCGCCACCGCGGGCAGCGCCACCAGGGCGGCCAGGATCGTGGGGATGCTGCGAGGCTTCATGCGCCCTCCGCCAGGCCGCCCGTGCCGCGGCGATCCTCTCCGGGATTGGTGCGCGGCGCGCCGAGCGGCCCGTCGCCGACCTCCCGCCACGCCTTCAGCACCCAATGGACGGAGGGGAAAGCCAGGTCGTCCCAGGGGATCTCGTCCCAGGCGAAGAGCCGCACCTCCAGGCTTTCCGGCCCCGGCGCGAAGCCGGGGGCGGCGAGGCGGGCACGGAACAGCACCTGCACCTGGCCGATGCGGGCGATGGAATAGACCGCGAGGATGCCATCCAGCGCGAGCTCGGCGCAGGCTTCCTCCCGCGCCTCCCGCATCGCGGCTTCCTCCACCGTCTCGTTCAGTTCCATGTAGCCGGCGGGGATGGTCCAGAAGCCGCGGCGGGGTTCGATGGCGCGGCGGCAGAGCATCACCTTGCCATCGACGACGACGACGGAGCCGGTGACGATCTTCGGATTCTCATAGGCGATGTAGCCGCAATCCGCGCAGGTCAGGCGTTCGCGGTCCTCCCCTTCGGGGGTCCGGCGGACGAAGCGGGTCGCGGTGGTGGACATGGCCGAAGGGTGGCCCCTCCGCGCGGCGGCGGCAAGGCATTCGGCGGGGCAGGAATGGTGCGGGGGCGCCGATTCGCGTGAAATGCCCTTCGCTAACCGCCGGGCCCGCGCATTGGGCCGGTGGCATCACGAATCGGCGCTGGCGCCTCAGACGCGAAGGTCGAGCAGCGATCCGCGCGGGGTGGGGGAGGCGGGCATGGCCGGCAGGCTTTCCAGCTTGCGCTGGGGCGTTTCGGCATTGCCGGGCTGGCCCTGCTGGCCGGTGACGCCGCGGACCTGCGCGAGGCCCGGCATCCGCGAGACCTCGGCCGTGAAGGCGGCCAGGGAGTTCATGCTGATCATGCGGACCACCATGGGGCGGAGGTCTGAACGCTTGGTAAAGCGGCCAGAAGAAATCGCGGGGGTGGGTCGGACGATGCGCATGGGGGGAGCGTGCCGCCCCCCGCCGTTAACACTCTAGCAACTGCCGGTAGCAACCCCGACAATTCTTCAAAAAGAGTGAAGATTGTCGGGAAGTGTCGGGTCGGGCCGGCCGGCCCAAACCCGGAGCAGGCCGAGGCGGCCTGTCAGCCTTGCTCCAGTGCGGCCACGCCCGGCAGCGTCTTGCCTTCGAGCCATTCGAGAAAGGCGCCACCGGCGGAGGAGACGTAGGTCATCCGCTCCATCACACCCGCATGGCGCAGCGCGGAGACGGTGTCGCCGCCGCCCGCGATGGACTTGAGGCCGGAGGAGGCGGTGAGGCTGGCCACCGTCTGCGCTACCGCGACCGTCGCCGTGTCGAAGGGCGGGATCTCGAAGGCGCCGAAGGGGCCGTTCCAGACCAGGGTGGAGGCGGTGCGCAGCCGGTCCTCCACCATCGCCACCGTGTCCAGCCCGACATCGAGCGCCATCATGTCCGGCGGCACACGGTCGATCGCGACGGTGCGGGAGGGGGCATTGGCCTTGAACTCGCCGGCGACGACGAGGTCCACGGGCAGCAGGATCTCGCAGCCCTTTGCCGCGGCCTCCGCCATGATGGCGCGGGCCGTCTCATGCATCTCCGCTTCCTGCAGCGACTTGCCCATGGCGTGGCCCTGGGCTGCCAGGAAGGTGTTGGCCATGGCGCCGCCGATGACCAGGACGTTCACCTTGCCCGAGAGGTTGCCCAGCAGGTCGAGCTTGGTGCTGATCTTGGCGCCGCCGACGATGGCGACCACCGGGCGGGCGGGGTTGCCGAGTGCCGCGTCGAGCGCCTTCAGCTCCGCCTCCATCAGCCTCCCGGCATAGGCGGGCAGCAGGCGGGCGACGCCTTCCGTGGAGGAATGCGCGCGATGGGCGGCGGAGAAGGCATCGTTGACGAAGACGTCGCCAAGCCTGGCCAGCGCGGCCGACAGGGCCGGGTCGTTCTTCTCCTCGCCGGCGTGGTAGCGGGTGTTCTCCAGCAGCAGGACGTCGCCGTCCTTCAGGGCAGCCGCGGCGGCCTCGGCCTCGGGCCCGATGCAGTCATCGGCGAAGGCGACGTCGCGGCCGAGGGCGGCGGCGAGCGCTTCCTGCATCGGCTTCAGCGACATCTCCGGCACGCGCTTGCCCTTGGGGCGGTCGAAATGGCTGCAGACGATGACGCGCGCGCCCTTCTCCGACAGCTCCTTGATGGTCGGCGCCAGGCGCTCGATCCGCGTGCGGTCGGTGATGCGGCCATCGCGGACGGGGACGTTGAGGTCGGCACGCAGCAGCACGCGCTTGCCGGCAACTCCATTGGGGGCCGCGTCGAGCGCATCAATGGTTTTGAAGCTCATGGGGGCGATCATCCTGCGGAGAGAAACGCTGAGGGGTGTCGCATGATCCGATGGATCGCTGCTTTCGCATTCCTTCCGGTCCTAGCATCGGCCCAGGAAGGCTTCCAGTTGCCGTCCGGCAATATCCGCTGCGAGGTCATGGATCGGGCACTGCGGTGCGAGATCGTGAACTTCAGCTTCGCCCGCCCACCGGCGCCGGAGGAGTGCGACAGCGACTGGGGGCATGCCTATGGGCTGGCGGCGCGGGGGCCGGCGGCCGTGCTTTGCGCGGGTGATCTGGTGGTCAACCAGCGCCTGCCGGTGCTGGGCTATGGCGCGAGCTGGCGCGGGGCCGGGGTGACCTGCACATCCGGGCAGGCGGGGCTGCGGTGCAGCAATGCGGAGGGGCGGGGGATGGAATTGTCCCGCGCGCGGCTGAACAGGTTCTGAGGGGGGGCGGGCCCCCACCCCGACCCTCCCCCGCGGAGCGGGGGAGGGGGAAGGCGGTCAGAGGCTGCCGAACAGCGCTGCCGTGTCCGACATGCGGTTCGAGAAGCCCCATTCATTGTCGTACCAGGACATCACGCGCACCAGGCCGCCATCGACCACCTGGGTCTGGGTGGCGTCGAAGGTGCTGCTGTGCGGGTCGTGGTTGAAGTCGATGCTGACCAGCGGCGCGGTGTTGTAGCCGAGGATGCCCTTGAGCGGGCCGGATTCGGAGGCCGCCTTCATCACGGCGTTGATCGCCTCCTTGGTCAGGCCTTCCGTCTTCGCGGGCACGAAGTCGAGGCTGACGAGGGAGACGTTCGGCGTCGGGATGCGGATGGCGGTGCCGTCCAGCTTGCCCTTCAGCTCCGGCATCACCAGGCCCACGGCCTTCGCGGCACCCGTCGAGGTCGGGATGGCGGAGACGGCGGCCGCGCGGGCGCGGTGCAGGTCCTTGTGCAGCGTATCGACCGTGTTCTGGTCGCCGGTATAGGCGTGGATCGTCACCATGTAGCCGCGCACGATGCCGAAATTCTCGTGCAGCACCTTGGCGATGGGGGCCAGGCAGTTGGTGGTGCAGGAGGCGTTGGAGATGACCGTCATCTCCTTCGTCAGCGTCTGGTGGTTCACGCCATAGACGATGGTGGCGTCGGCATTGTCGCCGGGGGCGGAGATGACGACCTTGCGGGCGCCGGCCGTGATCAGCGCGGAGGCCTTCTCCTTGCTGGTGAAGATGCCCGTGCATTCCAGCGCGACGTCGACGCCCTGGAAGGGGACCTTGGTCGGGTCACGCTCCGCGCTGACGACGATGGGCGCATAGGTGCGGCCATTGGCGGTGATGATGATCTTGTTGCCGTCGACGGCGACCTCACCGGGGAAGCGGCCATGCACGCTGTCGTAGCGGAACAGGTGGGCGTTGGCTTCCACGCTGCCGAGGTCGTTGATGGCCACGCATTCGACGTCGGTGCGGTTGCTCTCGATCATCGCGCGCAGCACCAGGCGGCCGATGCGCCCGAAGCCGTTGATGGCGACCTTCACTGCCATGAATCCGATCTCCCCTTCTCTCAACCGAGTCGCTTCTTCACGGCGGCCACCGTGGCCTCCGCGGTGATGCCGAAATGCCGGAACAGCTCCTCCGCCGGTGCGCTGGCGCCGAAGCCCTGCATGCCGATGAAGATGCCCTCCGGCCCGAGCCAGCGATCCCAGCCGAAGGGGAGCGCTGCCTCGATGCCCACGCGCAATGCGCTGCCGAGCACCTGGCTGCGGTATAGTTCGTCCTGGAGGGCGAAGAGTTCCCAGCACGGAAGCGAGACCACGGCGGTCGGGATGCCTTCCGCCTCCAGTGTCGCGCGCGCGGCCATGGCGAGGCTGACCTCGGAACCCGTCGCGATCAGCGTCGCGCGGCGTTCGCCGCTGGCTTCCGCCAGCACATAGCCGCCGCGGGAGGAGCGGTTCTCCCCGCTATCGGTCCGCAGCGCCGGCAGGTTCTGGCGCGTGAGCGCGAGGACCGAGGGGCCATCGGCGCGCTTGACCGCGAGTTCCCAGCATTCCGCGGTTTCCAGCGCATCGGCCGGGCGGAAGACGCAGAGGTTCGGGATGACGCGGAGCGAGGCCAGCGTCTCCACCGGCTGGTGCGTGGGCCCATCCTCGCCGAGGCCGATGCTGTCATGCGTCAGCACATGGATGACGCGCTGGCGCATGAGCGCCGCGAGACGCAGCGAGGGGCGCAGGTAGTCGGCGAACACCAGGAAGGTGCCGGAATAGGGGATGATGCCGCCATGCAGCGCCATCCCGTTCATCGCGGCGGCCATGCCGTGTTCGCGCACGCCGTAATGGACGTAGCGGCCGGCATAGTTGCCGGGGCTGACCGCGGGGATGCCCTTGACGTTGGTGTTGTTGGAGCCGGTGAGGTCGGCGGAGCCGCCCACCATCTCCGGCACCGCCGGGACCAGCGCTTCCAGCGCGCGCTGGGAGGCGATGCGGGTCGCGATCTTGGGCTTGTCCTCGGCCTGCCTGGCGCGCAGCGCGGCGAGGGGCTCGTGCCAGGCTTCCGGCAGGCGGCCGGCCATGGCGCGGTCGAATTCGGCCTGCATCGGGTGGTTGGCCAGGCGCTTGAGCCAGGAGCGGCGGGTGCCGGCGCCGCGGCGGCCGGCGGCTTCCCAGCGTTCCTTCAGCCCCTCCGGCACCTCGAAGGGCCCATGGTTCCAGCCCATGGCGGCCTTGGCGGCGGCGGCTTCCTGCGCACCGAGCGGGCTGCCATGGCTGGCCGCCGTGCCGGCCTTGGTCGGGGCGGCGAAGCCGATGATGGTGCGGCAGGCGATCAGCGTCGGCTTGCGGCTGCGCATGGCCCAGGCCATGGCGGCGGCGACCTGTTCATGGTCATGCCCATCGACGCGGCGCGTCGCCCAGCCATAGGCCTGGAACCGCTTCAGCGCGTCATCCGACAGCGAAATCGAGGTGTCGCCATCGATCGAGATGTTGTTGTCGTCATAGAGGACGCAGAGGCGATCCAGCTGCAGGTGGCCGGCGAGGGAGGCGGCCTCGTGGCTGATGCCCTCCATCAGGTCGCCGTCGGAGGCGATGACCCAGGTGCGGTGATCGACCAGGGACTTGCCGAAGCGGGCGGCCAGCATGCGCTCCGCCAGCGCCATGCCGACGGCGGTCGCGATGCCCTGGCCGAGCGGGCCGGTCGTGGTCTCGATGCCCGGATGCTCGCCGAATTCGGGGTGGCCGGCGGCGGGGGAGTGGAGCTGGCGGAACTTCTTCAGATCCTCGATGCCCATGCCGGCCTGGCCGGTCAGGTGCAGCAGGGCGTAGAGCAGCATCGAGCCGTGGCCGGCGGAGAGCACGAAGCGGTCGCGGTCCGGCCAGCGGGGGTCCGCCGCGTCATACTTCAGGAAGCGCGTGAACAGCACGGTCGCGACATCGGCCATGCCCATGGGCATGCCGGGGTGGCCGGACTTGGCCTGCTCCACCGCATCGATGGCGAGTGCCCGGATGGCATCAGCCATGCGGCGTTCCTCGGTGGCGGGGCGGGCGAGCAGCAGGGCCTGGGCGGCCTGGGCCGGGGTCGGCTCCGCGCGCGGCTGGGTATCGGGTTCGGTGGTGGCCAAGGGGAAAAGGACCTCGTGCGCGGAGGGGGGGTCGCGGGCGCCGACCCTATAAAGGGGGGGGCGCCCAGCGGCAACCGGCCAGGACAGCGGGGCTGGCCGTCAGGGCACGAAGACCAGGAACAGCCAGGCGAGGCCGAGGGTCAGATGCACGGCGCCCTGCAGCACGGTGGTGCGGCCGGCGCCGAGCGTCAGGATGGAGACCATGAAGGTCGCGGCCAGCAGCACCATGCCGGAGGGGGCGAGGCCCAGCACCAGGGGCTTGCCCAGCACCAGCGCCAGCACGACGACGCAGGGCACGGTCAGCCCGATGCAGGCGAGGACGGAGCCGAGCGCCAGGTTCAGCGCGGTCTGCAGCCGGTTGGCGCGCGCCGCGCGGATGGCGGCGACGGATTCGGGCATCAGGATGAGGCAGGCGATGACCACGCCGACGGCCGCCGCCGGCGCACCGACCGCATCCAGCCCCGCGGTCACCGCGGGGGTGAGCGACTTCGCCAGCAGCACCACGGCGACGAGGGAGGCGCAGAGCAGCGCCAGCGCGATCCAGGTGTCGCGCAGCGAGGGCGGCGCGGCATGGGCGCCTTCGCTGTCATCCTCCGGCAGGAAGTAGTCGCGGTGGCGCAGCGTCTGGACGAAGACGAAGACGGTGTAGAGGCCGAAGGCGGCGAGGCCCACGAAGACCATCTGCGGAGCGGTCAGCAGCGGGCCATCCGCGCTGACCGTCGTGTTGGGCAGCACCAGCACCAGCGTCGCCAGCACGACGATGACGGAAAGGAAGGCGGAGGCGCTGCGGGCCTGGAAACCCTGTTCGTGGTGCCGCGCGCCGCCGAGCAGCAGGCAGAGCCCGACCAGCAGGTTGAGCACGATCATCACCGCGGCGAAGAGCGTGTCCCGCGCCAGGGCGGACTGCCCCTCGGGGTCGGAGATCATGAGGGAGAGGATGAGCGCGACCTCGATCACCGTCACGGCGATGGCGAGGATGAGGGTGCCGAAAGGCTCGCCGACGCGGGCGGCCACGACCTCGGCATGGTGGACGGCGGCGAAGACGGTGCCGCCGAGGACGGCCGCCATGGGCAGCGCGACCCAGCCGCCGGCGCCGAAGAAGGCGGCCAGCAGGCCGCCGGCGGCGAGGGGGAAGATCCAGGACCAGGCGGGGATCGGGGCGTGGGAGGAGGCCATGCCGCCCCTGTGAAGGACCGTACCCGGAATGACAACCCTTCAGCGCATCAGGCCGCGGCGTTCCAGCCAGGTGTTGATGCGCGCGGCGACGTCGTCGCTGTTGGTGTCCATCATGATCATGTGGCTGTTGCCGCGCACGCCCTCCGCCGGCATGTCGAGCGTGTCGGCCGTGCCGCCTGCCGTGCGGATCTGCGCCTGCCAGCGGTCGATATTGGCGCGGATCCGCTGCCAGAAGGGGTTGTCGGCGGTGTAGTCGCCCCAGACGACGAGGTGCGGGATGTCCTTCAGCGCGGCGGCGTCCTGGCTTTCGGGCGGCGCGCCGGAGGGTTCGACGGCGATGACGGCGCGGACCTTGTCGGGCGCGTTCAGCGCGGCGCGGAAGCCGAAATTGCCGCCCTGGCTGTGCACCAGCAGCACGCAGGGGCAGATCTGCTGCACCAGCGCGTCATAGCCCGCCTGGATCTGGCGGTCCGTCGTCACCCAGCGCGGCACCGCCTGCATCATGAACTGGTTCCAGGCGCCGGTCGGGAAGCGGCTGTCGGGGAAGGCGCGGCGCTGGGCAGGGTCGATGTTCCAGCCATCGGCGGGCCCGATGCGGAAGAGGCCCCAGCCTTCGCCCATGGTGCGGAAGACGGGTTCGCCCTGGAACACCTGGGGGAAGCGCGCCCAGCCGGAGCGGCCGCGTTCCACCGCATCCGTCACGAAGACGTCGTGGCCGGCGCGGAGGAAGGCCATCTGCCAGCCCGGGCGGCCATCCGGCGTCGTCTCATACGTCACGCCGGTCAGGCCGCCGCCATGGGCGAGGATGATCGGGTAGCGCGCGCGGGGGTCCTGCAGGCGCACATACTGCGCGTACATCTGCTCGACCTGGAACTGGCCGTTGGGATTGATGCGCAGCGGCGGCGCGCCGGGGCTGAAGGTGATCTCCTGCTCCGGCAGGCCGCTGATCTCGGCGACGCGGCCGCCGACATGGAGGCTGCCGATCTCCCGCACCTGGAGGGGCTGCGCGGTGGCCGCGCTGGCCAGCGTGACGGATAGCAGCGTGGCGATGGCGATGCGACGCATTTGCAGTTCCCTCCTCAGGATTCTTCAACCATGCCATCACCGCGCGGTGTCCCGGAAGGACGTGACGCGGGGCGGCGCGGGCCTGTAGTGTCGGCCCATGCAGGATGTCCTGACCACCCCCGTTCTCGCGGAGCCGTCGCGCGACGGCCTGCCCCCGATGCCGCCGGGTCCGCCGCATGAGGAGCGCCATTTCGCCGAGGCCGGCGCGGGGCGGGACCTGGTGCTGGGGGCGTCGCAGGGGATCGCCCTGCCCTTCGCGCTGTCGGCGGCGCTGGTCGGGGCGGGGGCGGCGCCGGGCGTCATCGTCACGGCCGGTCTTGCCGCTGTCGTCGCATCCTCCGTCGCGGCCGGGCTCGGCCGATGGGCGGAGGCGCGGGAGGAGGCGGCGCATTACGCGCTGGAGCGGCGGCGGGAGGAGGAGGAGAGCCAGCTCTACCCCGACCGGGAGCGGTGGGAGGTGGCGGCGATCCTGCACCGCTATGGCGTGAAGGGCGATGTGCTGCGCCAGTCGGTCGAGGCCATCGCGGCCGATCGCCGGAAGTGGGTCGACTTCATGATGCGGTTCGAGTTGGACCTCAGCGAGCCCGACCCGCATCGCGCCGCGCGGTCGGCGGCCCTGACGGTGGTGGCGGGCATCGGCGCCGGCTTGGTGCCGTTGCTGCCCTTCCTGGTGTCGGGACGGCCGCTGGTGGTTTCCGCGGTGGTGACCGCGCTTGCCCTGCTGGTGTTGGGCGCCGTGAGGGCCCAGGCGAAGGGCCTGTCGGCTACCGGCGGCGCGCTTTCCGCGCTGGGTGTCGGTGCGGCTGCCGCTGCCGCCGCCTGGTTTGTCGGTCGTCTGGTCGCGTAGCGCCAGAACCTCGCGGTCCAGGGTCCCGCCGGACCCTGGCGGGGGGTGCAGGGGGGCAGGGCCCCCCTGCGGCCTCAGTTCGCCGCCGGCGCCGTCTCCCGCAGCCGCCGCTCGGCCTCCGCGATGGATTGCTGCAGCCGCGCGAGCGTCGCCTCCGCCTGGCTCACCGCCGGGCGCAGTTCGGACAGCCGCGCTTCCGTGGCGCGTAGCTGCTGTTCGGCCTGCTGCTGCGCCGTGCGCTGGCGCGCCACCGCGGCTTCGGCCTGGCGGGCCTGGTCGGCCAGGGTGGCGGCGCGGCGTTCGGCGGCGGTGACGTCATTCGCCACGGCACTGGCGCGCTGCGTCGCCTGCTCGATGGCGGTGCGGCGCTCGGCGAGGGTGGCTTCCGCCTGGCGCGCCTGTGTGGAGAGGGCGGCGGCCTGCTGCTCGGCTTCCGTCACGCGGCGGCGGCGCTCCTCCAGCGCTGCATCGGCCTGCTGCGCCTGCTCGCGCAGTGCGGCCAGGCGCTGTTCCTGTTCCTGCGTGCTGGCAGCGAGGGTCTGCAGGCGCTGGTCGGCGGCGGTGGCGCGGGTGGCCTGTTCCGCCTGGCGGGCTTCCGCCTGCTGGGCGGCGCTGGCGGCTTCGTCGCGCGCCGCGGTCAGGCGCGTAACCTCCGCCTGGGCGCGTTCGGCGGCCTGGCGACGTTCGTCCCGCTGCTGTTCCGCCTGCTGGGTTTCCGCGCGCAGGGTGGCGAGGCGCGTCTGCGCCTCCCCGGCGGCGGCGGTGGCGCGGGCGATCTCGGCCTGGGTGGCGGCAAGGCGGCTGGCCGCCTGCTCCGCGCCCTGCGTCGCCTGGTCGAGGCGCGTCTGGGCTTCCGCCAGGGCGGCTCGGCGGGTGCCGAGATCGGATTCGCGCAGCGCGACCTCATCATTCAGGCCGCGCAGGCGCTGTTCGGTGCTGGCGACGGCGGCTTCGCGCGTCGTCAGCGCTTCCTGCGCGCGGCCGGTCTCGGCGGTCAGGCTGGCGAGGCGCGCCTCGGCCGCCTGCACGCCGGCGGAGGCCTGGGCGAGGCGGGCTTCGAGGGCACGCAGCGCCTCTGCCGTGCTGTCGCGGCTGGCGGCGAGGCGGGTCTGCTCGGCCTCGGCGGCGCGGGCGGCTTCCGTGCGGCGGGCAAGTTCCTGCTCGGCGGACTGCACGCCCTGGGTCAGCTCGGCCAGGCGCGTCTCCGACTGGCCGATGCCGGCGGCAAGCTCGGTGGCCCGCGCCGTGGCGGCCTCGGCCTCCCGCGTCCGCGCCTCGAGGTCCGCGCGCAGCGCGGTGGTGCGCTGCTCGGCCTCCGCGCGGGCGGCTTCCGCCTGGGTGCGGGCAGCCTCGGCCTGCTGGGCGCGGGTGCGGATGGCGGCGAGGTCGCCATTGGCGCGGCGTTCCTCCGCCAGGTTGCTTTCCAGCGCGATGCGCCGTTCCTCGATGCCGCGGGCGCGGGCATTGGCTTCGCGGATATCGCCGCCACGGCTGATGGCGGAGACCCATCCGACCAAGGCGAGGAGGAGGAGGAGGGCGGTGGCGATCTGCGCCGGGCGCGGCCACTGCATCGGGTTCAGCGTTGAATTCATGGTGGGTCGTCGCTCACTGCTGCTCGGGGCTGATGAGGCCGGGGCGGAAGAAGCCACCGGCGGCGCAATCGTGCCACTCACGGAAAGGGTGGCGCCCTTCACGGTTTCGGCAGGGCGCGCCGGCGTGGCGGGCTTCCCCGGGGAGCGCGGGGGACGCGGCGGGGTTCCCCGCCTTCCACGGGACGCCATCAGACGAGGCTCCGATTGGCGCGGGCGACGACCGCGTCGAACAGCACCTGGCAACCGGCCTCGGCCTCCTCGGGCTCGATGCTCTCGGCCTCGTTGTGGGAGAGGCCGTCCTTGCAGGGGGTGAAGATCATGGCGGCGGGCATCCTGCGGGCGACATAGACGGCATCATGCCCGGCGCCGGAGACGATGCGGCGGGCGGGCTGGCCAAGGCGCCGGGCGGCGGCCTCCACCAGCGCGACGCATTCGGCATCGAAGGGCTGGGCATCGTAGTGGAGCACGGGGGTGAGGGTGAGGGTGCAGCCGGTGGCGGCGATGGCCTCCGCCGCGAGGGCGGGGAAGTCCCGCGCCAGGGCGGCGATGGCGGCGCTGTCGGGGTGGCGGAACTCCACGCTGAAGGCGACCTCGCCCGGGATGACGTTGCGGCTGTTGGGCTCGACCTTGAGAAAGCCGACGGTGCCGCGGCCGTCCTCGCCGTGCTCGCGCATCAGGCGGTCCACCAGGGTGATGATCTGCGCGGCGGCGACCAGCGCGTCGCGCCGCGCATCGGGGGGCGTGGTGCCGGCATGGGCGTCCTGGCCGGTGATGCGGGCATCCCACCAGACCTGCGCCTGCGCGCCGGTGACGATGCCGATGCGGGCGCCGGCCCGTTCCAGGATCGGGCCCTGTTCGATGTGCAGCTCGAAATAGCTGTCGGCGGGGAAGGGGGCGGCGGGTTCCGCGCCCTGGTAGCCGATGTCCTTGAGGGCGGATTCGACCGTGACGCCCTCGATGTCCGTGAGGGCGTAGCTGCGCTCGATCGGGTAGACGCCCGCCCAGGTGCCGCTGCCCATCAGGCTGAGGCCGAAGCGGCTGCCTTCCTCATCGGTCCAGTTCACCAGTTCCAGCGGCGCTTCCGTGGTGATGCCGAGGTCGTTCAGCGTGCGCATCACCTCCAGCCCCGCCACCACGCCGAGTGCGCCGTCGAACTTCCCGCCCGAGGGCTGGCTGTCGAGGTGGGAGCCGAAGAGGACTGGCAGGCGGCTGGGGTCGCGGCCTTCGCGCCGGGCGAACATGTTGCCGATGGCGTCCACGCGGACGGCCAGGCCGAGGCTCTCGCATTGGGCGCGGAAATCGTCGCGCGCGGCCTTGTCGATGGTGGTCAGCGTCAGGCGGCGGACACCGCCCTTCTGCGTGGCGCCGTGCCGCGCCATGGCCATCAGGCTGTCCCAGAGCCGGACGCCGTCGATCCGCTGGTTGCTCATGCCCACCCCCGCCGGTTGCGGGCGGGATGTGGCGCAAGGGGCGGCGCTTGGCCAGATGGCGCGGCCGGCTTGCGGGAAGCGGCGGGGCTTGCGATGCATGCGGACCCCGGTGGAGGAACACCCATGGCCCATGCCCTTGGCGGCGCTTCGGCGCCCGCCGTGTTGCGCAACAGCGCGCTGGATGCGGATGCGGTGCGGCAGGCGCGGGTGGATCTGGCCGCCTGCTTCCGGATGGCCGCGCGGCTCGGCCTGCATGAGGGGATCTGCAACCACTTCTCCTTCGTGGTGCCGGGTCGCGACGACCTGTTCCTGGTGAACCCCTATGGCTGGGCCTTCAGCGAGGTGACGGCGTCCCGCCTGCTGATCTGCGACTTCGAGGGCAATGTGATCGCCGGCGACGGCGTGCCGGAGGCGACGGCCTTCTTCATCCATGCGCGCATCCACAAGAACGTGCCGCGCGCCAAGGCCGCCTTCCACACCCACATGCCGAACGCGACCGCGCTGGCCATGACGGAAGGGCCGCCGCTGCTCTTTGCCGGGCAGTCCGCGCTGAAGTTCTACGGCCGCACCGTCGTGGACGAGGACTATAACGGCCTGGCGCTGGACACCGACGAGGGGGACCGCATCGCGGCTTCCATCGGTGATGCCGACATCGTCTTCATGAAGAACCACGGCGTGATGGTGGTGGGGCCGACCATCGCGGAGGCCTGGGACGACCTCTACTACCTCGAGCGCGCGGCGGAGGCGCAGCGTCTCGCGCTCTCCACGGGCCGGCCGCTGAAGCAGGTGCGGCCCGACATCGCGGCCAAGACGGCAGCGCAGATGCGGGAAGGGGACCGGGAGAGCGCGCGGCTGGCGCTGGAAAGCGTGAAGCGCATCCTGTCCCGCGAGGAACCGGATTTCCTTGACTGACACCACCCTGAGTTGCTGACCTTCGCCCGGGCCCCGCCAAGGGGGCCGGCGGAGGTCCCATGACCCTCGGTGCCAGCATCACCCTGCCGTTCCCGCGCCAGGGCCGCATCGCGCTGGTGGTGCGCTACAAGCCGTCCCGCAACGTGCCGCCCCCGGGCGAAGGGCATGCGGATGTCATCATGCCCTCCGGCGCGCCGGTCGGCTTCTTCGTCGATGTGGCGACCGAAAGGCGAGGCACGCTGGGCTTCGACGTGCCGGGCCAGGTCTATGGCTATGCCGCCTTCGCCTCCTACCGGCCGGCCTATGTGAACCTGGCCGATGCCACGGCGGGGAACGTCGTCTCCGGCGTGCTGCTGATCCAGGCGACGGCGCGGGAGCAGGATCTGTTCCAGCGGGCCTGGCAGGCGATGCGCGCGCGGCCCGGCACCTTCACCATCGCGGGCTGGAACTGCTCCAGCCACGCGGCCCTGGCCTTCCACCTGGCCGGGCTGGTGGGGCGGGAGATCCCGGGCCTGGATACGCCCGACAATTTGTTCCACGAACTGCGCCGTCGGCATGCCAGGCGCTGCGAGGACCATTACGGGTATCTCGGCTTCCTGCCCCGCGAATCCTCGGGCGATGAACTCGACCTGCATTGCGATGTCGGCATCGACGCGGTGCGCGCGCCGGTCACCGGGCCGGTGCCGCCGCGGCGTCCGACCTCGGTCGGCGATGGGGCGCGGCCGGGGGCCTGACCGCGCGATCCAATCCGGGCTAAGGGTGGTGGATGCCGCCTGCCAGCCCCGTCGCGCGCCCGGACCCCGCCGGGCTGCTGCTGCTGCTCGCCACCGTCACGGGCTGGGGCTTCAACTGGCCGGCGATGAAGCTGCTGCTGGTGGAGGTGCCGCCCTTTTCCATGCGCGTGGTCTGCGCGGTGGTGGGCATCGCGCTGCTGGCGGCGATCGCGAAGGCGTGGGGCGAGTCGCTGGCGGTGCCGCGCGGGCTCTGGCCGCGGCTGGTCGTGGCCTCGCTGCTCAACGTCACGGCCTGGATGGGCCTCGCCTCCTTCTCCCTGGTCTGGCTGGCGGCGGGGGAGGCGACGATCGTCTGCTACACCATGCCGGTCTGGGCCTCGATCTTCGCCTGGCTGGTGCTGGGGGAGAGGCTGACGGCCAGGCGGCTGCTGGCGCTGGGCGTCGGGCTGACGGGCCTCGCCGTGCTGGTGCTGGCGCAGGGGGTGGAGGCGGGCATCGGCAAGCTGCCCGGGGTGGGGTTCGCGCTGGCGGGCGCCATCCTCTTCTCGCTGGGGACGGTGGTGACGAAGCGCTGGCCGCTGGGGCTGCCGCCGGCGTCTTCCGTGATCTGGCAGATGGGGGTGGGGACGCTGCCGCTGCTGCTGGGGGCGCTGCTGGTGGAGCGGCCGGACTTCCCGGCGGTGACCACGCAGGGCTGGCTGCTGATCCTCTATGGCGGGGTCGGGCCGCTTGGGCTCTGCTACCTCGCCTGGTTCGGGGCGCTGAAGCGGCTGCCGGCCTCCGCGGCCGCGGCAGGGACGCTGCTGACGCCGGTGGTGGGGGTGGTGAGCGCGGCGCTGATCCTGGGGGAGCCGCTGGGGCTGCGGGAGGTCGCGGCGCTGTCGCTGACGGTGAGCGGGGTGGTGCTGGCGGTGCGGGGCTGATCGGGGCATTACCCGCCCCATGCAAGACCGCACCCTGATCCGCCTGGCCCCTGGCGGCGACCGCCGCGTGAAGGCGGGGCACCCCTGGGCCTTCTCCAACGAGATCGCGATGACCCCCGCGCTGCGCGCCCTGCCGCCAGGCAGCGTGGTGCGGCTGGAGGGGGATGACGGGTGGCGCCACGGCGCCTGGCACTTCAACCCGCACAGCCTGATCGCGGCGCGGCGGCTGGATGCGGACCCGAATGCCGCCTGCGATGCCGCCTGGTACAGGGCGCGGATCGGCGCCTGCCTGGCGCTGCGGGAACGCCTGTTCGACACGCCCTTCTATCGCCTGGTGCATGCCGAGGCCGATGGCCTGCCGGGCCTGATCATCGACCGCTACGGCGATGCGGTGGCGATGCAGGCCAATACCGCGGGGATGGAGGCGGCGACGCCGCATATCCTGGCGGCGCTGCGGGACCTCTTCGACCCGCGCGTGGTGGTGGCGCGGAACGACAGCGCGGTGCGCAAGCTGGAGGGGCTGGAGGAGGCGGTGACGCTGCTCCATGGGACCGACGGCACCGCCACCGTCGAGGAACACGGGCTTCGCTTCCCGGTGGACCTGCTGGGCGGCCAGAAGACCGGCTGGTTCTTCGACCAGCGGGCGAACCGGGCGATGGTGGCGCGCTTCTGCGCCGGTCGGACGATGCTCGACGCCTTCTGCCACACCGGCGGATTCGGGCTGGCGGCCGCGGCGGCGGGGGCGCGGGAGGTGACGCTGCTGGATCGCAGCGAGCATGCGCTCGACCTGGCCATGCAGGCGGCGCGGCTGGCGGGCTTCGGGGATCGCGTGACGCCGCTGAAGGCGGAGGCGCTGGAGCATCTGGAGAAGATGGCCGCCAGCGGCCGCAGATTCGAGGTGGTGGTGACGGACCCACCGGCCTTCGCCAAGACGCGGAAGGACCAGCCCGCCGCGCTGCGCGGGTACGCCAAGCTGGCGCGGCTGGCGGCGGGGCTGGTGGAGAAGGACGGGATCCTGTTCATCGCCTCCTGCTCCCACCACGTGGCGCCGCCCGATTTCGCGGAGGCGGTGACCTGGGGCGTCCACAAGGCGCGGCGGGAGGCGCGGATCCTGGCGAGCGTCGGCGCGGGGCCGGACCATCCCGTGCATCCGGCGCTGCCGGAAAGCGCCTACCTCAAGGGGCTGCTGCTGCACCTCGCATGAATGCCTCGCCCTTGCGCGCTGTTCGCGCGACCCTGATCCGCGCCTTCCGCGCGACGACCTTTGAGGCCGAGGGGGCCGTGGCGCGGATCGGGCGCCGGTCGCGCGCCCTGGATGCGCTGCTGCGCGGGCCGGCGGCGTTCATCACGGCGTGGAACCCCTATAGCCGCCCCATGCCCTTCGGCTGGAACGACCGCATGCAGGGAAGGCTGCGCCAGGCGGTTGCCGGCCGCGTGATCGGGGAAGGTTGGGGCAGGGGAAGCGGCTGGGCGGAGCATCACCTGCTGGTGGCGGGGGCGCCCGCCCGCCTTCGCGTGGTGGCACGGCGCTTCCGGCAGCACGCCATCGTCATTGTCGCACCCGGCCGCCCCGCCCGGCTGCTGGCCGCGTAACGGCGCGCAACCCCGCGCTTCACCCCCCGTTGGCGCCCTGACGGACAGGGAGGCGGCAATGCGGGCGATCTGCTGGCACGGCAAGGGCGACATGCGGGTGGATACGGTGCCGGACCCGCGCATCGAACAGCCGGGCGACGCCATCATCCGCATCACCGCCACCGCGATCTGCGGCAGCGACCTGCACCTCTATGACGGCTACGTCCCGATGATGAAGGAAGGCGACATCATGGGCCATGAGCCCATGGGCATCGTCGAGGAGGTGGGGCCGGAGGTCACGCGGCTGAAGAAGGGCGACCGCGTCGTCGTCCCCTTCGTCATCGCCTGCGGGTCCTGCTTCTTCTGCGAGAAGTCGCTGTTCTCCTGCTGCGACACCACCAACCCGGATGCCGCCGCCCTGGCCGAATTGCAGGGCCATGCGGGCGCTGGGCTGTTCGGCTATTCACACCTCTATGGCGGCTATCCCGGCGGGCAGGCGCAGTACCTTCGCGTGCCGCATGCCGATGTCGGGCCGGTGATCGTCCAGAGCGACCTGCCGGACGAGAAGGTGCTGTTCCTGTCGGACATCCTGCCGACGGGCTGGCAGGCGGCGGAGCAGGGCAACATCCAGCCGGGCGATACCGTCGCCGTCTGGGGCTGCGGGCCGGTCGGGCAGATGGCGATCATCTCCGCCTGGCTGCTTGGCGCCGGACGCGTCATCGCCATCGACCGCGTGCCGGAGCGACTGGAGATGGCGCGGGTGCATGGCAAGGCGGAGGTGATCGATTTCACCAGCCAGGATGTCTACGACCAGCTGCAGGTGATGACGAAGGGGCGCGGCCCCGATGTCTGCATCGATGCCGTCGGCGCGGAGACGCATGGCCTGGGATCGATGGATGCGATGATGGACAAGGCGAAGGCCGCGGTCGGGCTGACCACGGACCGCATCCATGCGCTGCGCCAGGCCATCAATTGCTGCCGCAAGGGCGGCACCGTCTCCGTCCCCGGCGTCTATATCGGCTTTCCCGACAAGTTCCCGATGGGCGCCGCCTTCGGCAAGGGGCTCACGATGCGCATGGGACAGACCCATGCGCAGCGCTTCCTCCAGCCGCTGCTGGACCGGATCGACAAGGGCGAGATCGACCCGAGCTTCGTCATCACGCACAAGCTGTCGCTGGAGGAAGGGCCCAAGGCCTACGACACCTTCCGCGACAAGAAGGATGGCTGCATCAAGGTGGTGCTGACGCCGTAGCCTTGCATGCCCTCAAGCGCCGGGCGGCCGCGTCCGCGGCCTTGGCTCGCCGCACGAGCGGCGGGCCGCGTTCGCGGCCTCGGCCAACGTTGTCGGCCGCAGGACGTGGCTATTCGCTCCGTGCCTCATCGTTTGTAGAGCGACCAGCCGCCGACGACGATCCGCAGGATGCCGCGGAAGCGGATCGTCTCCTTCCCGATCGTCAGGCGCCCCATCACGCGCTGCACATCGACGGCGCCGATGCTGGGCTGGGGCTTGGCGCTGCGCGGTTCCAGCACGATGGCATCGAGGATCTGCGCCAGGGTCCAGCCGGTGTCATCGAGCTGCAGCGTCTCCACGCCATCGGCCTCCGTCAGGCGGAGGTCGCCATCGCCGGGATGCCAGATGCGCACGGGATTGCCGGCGCGAAGCCGGGTGTGCAGCGGGCCGACGCGCCAGCGGCTGAAGGGGGGCGGCTCCTCGGCCTCGCAGGCCCAGGACTGGGGCGCGGTTCTGTCCATCGCCGAAGCTCTTCTCCGCATCGTTGTTCGATGCGGTGATGAAGCCCGGGCGGGCGTTCCGGGGCCAATCCGAAGGGCCTGTGGGGGCGATAGGCGTTGCCTTCGTTGCAGGTAGGGAAAGCAAGAAGTCGAAGTGGCGTGGCGCTGTCTATGGCGGTGATAGGCGATGGCGATGGGGCTCAGCGCGGCGTGCAGGCTTCCGGCGGCACGATCATGTCCTGCGCCACGGGATCGACACCCCGGGGCAGTCGCGTGCGGCAGTCGTGGAAGGCGGCGGCGAGGTTGACGCCGGCGAGGTTGGCCCCGCGCAGGTCGGCCCCGCGCAGGTCGGCCCCGCGCAGGTCGGTGGCACGCATATCGGCGCCGCGAAGATCAGTACCGCGCAGGTTGGCGTCGACGAAGCTGGCGTAGCGAAGGGACGTTCCGAGCAGCCTGGCGCCGCTGAGATCCGCACGGCGGAAGTTGCCATGCTCCAGCGTGGCGGATTGGGCGTGGATGTTCCGCAAGCTTGCTCCGACGAACTGGGCGTGATCGAGCGCTGCTCCATCCAATCTCGACTGATCAAGCCTGGCGGCATTGAGGTTGATCTGCCGGGCTTCGAGGCCGACCAGATCCGCCCGGCGGAGATCGGCTGCGCGGAGATCGGCGGAGGCAGCGCCGAAATAGGCATGGCGGAAGCTGGCAGCCCGCAGATCGGCGTGGCCTGACCGGAACTCGTCGATGGCGGCGTCCGTGAAGTTGGCATGGCGGAGATCGCGGCCGGTGAGGTCGAGCCGGCGCAACCTGATGCCCTGGAAGTTGCGAAGGCCGTCCAGCGCCGCTGAGTCTCCCAGGCGGAAGCGCGCCTGGGCAAGCAGGCCCGCCGGCTCCGGGTCGGACGGGGTGAGCGCGACCGCGCGCTCAAGGGCGGGCACGGCCTCCGCCGCACGCGTGGCATAGAGAAGCGCGCGGCCGAGGCCGAGATGCGCGGCTGGCAGTTCTGGATGCTCGCGCGCCAGGGCGGCATAGGCGGTGGCGGCGCCGTCGGGATCCCAGCGTTCCCTGAAGCGGGCACGGTAGACGATCGGGGCGAGGCTGCCGGGAGCTGCGTCCACAGCAGCGTCGAGGCGTCGCCGCTCGGACTCGGGACCCAGCAAGGCTTCCAGGGCAGCGCCGCTGCCGTGGAAGGTGCATGACGAGAGGGAGAAGACGCCGTCCCCGCCGATGCTCCAGGCGGCCGCCAGGATCGTCTGCCCGACCGGGGGGAGGCGCCGGCCAAAAACGCCGCAGCCGAGGGCCTCTCCGTTGCTGCGAAGAACGGCGCGGCCCGGCACGGTGCCCTTCCAGACGTCGGTCGGTTCGGCGATCACCTCGATCGCCAACGCCGCTGTATCGATGATGCGGGCTTCCAGGATGCGCGCCTCGAAAATCGCGGGCGCGCTTCGCACCAGCTCCAGCGGAGGCAGCCGCGCGCAGGAACAGGCGACCGCAGGGGCCGTCCATCCGGCGAGGGCCAGCGCCAGCAACAGGAGGGCGCCGGACGCGCGCAGGGTTTCGGTCGCCAGGGCTGGCCAGGGCCGGCAAGCGTTCATGATGCGCCATCGTAGCGAAGGCGCCGCGGGCGCCGCTACAGGAACCGCTCCCGGATATCCACGCTGCTCTCCCGCCCGAGCTTGTCGAAATGCTCCCGCAGCCAGAGGTCCGCCGCGTCCCGCCCATAGCGCTTCAGCGTCGAGAGAAACTCCCAATCGCCGTTCAGCTTGGTGGACAGCCGGAACTCCCGCATCCGCGGCTCATCCTCGATGCAATGCAGGAACAGCCGGCGGTAGCGCGGCTGTTCCAGGCGGCCGGCATCGAGCAGTCGCTGGACGAAGTCGATGGCGCGCATCTCCGCCATCAGGGAGGCGTTGAAGCTGATCTCGTTCAGGCGGTTCACGATTTCCGTCGGGCGCGTCGGCAATTCGTCGCGCACGATGGGGTTCAGCTGCACCAGCACGATGTCCGGCGGCCCGCCCTGTTCATACAGCGGCCAGAGCGCGGGGTTTCCGAGGTAGCCGCCATCCCAGAAGGGCTCGCCATCGATCTCCACCGCCTTGAAGAATTGCGGCAGGCAGGCGGAGGCGAGGATGGTGTCCACCGTCACCTCTTCCTTCGCGAAGACCCGCGGCTTGCCGGTGCGGACGGAGGTGGCGGAGATGAAGAGCTTCGGCCCGGCGCCCTGGCACAGCACCGTGGGGTCCACCGCTTCCTCCAGCACCTGGCGGAGCGGGTTGAAGTCGTAGGGCGTCGGGTTCATCTGGTAGGGGGAGAGGACGCGGGTCAGCGTCTCGAAGGTCTGGTAGGCGAAGGACCAGGTGAGGTCATGGCCCCAGATCGCCTTCTCCAGCGGCGTGTTCTGCAGCGGGCTGACGGCCATGCGCGCCGCGGCGCCGCGCCAGAAGCGGTCGAGCGCCGCGATCGCGCCCTCACGCCCGCCCTCGCAGAGGCCCTGCACGAAGACGACGGCATTGACCGCGCCGGCGGAGGTGCCGGAGACGGCCTCGAACTCCAGCCGCTCATCCTCCAGCAGGCGCTCCAGCACCCCCCAGGTGAAGGCGCCGTGGGTGCCGCCGCCCTGCAGGGCCAGGTTGATTCGGCGCGTGGTGCGCTGGGGCTTCGGCGTGGGCTTCGGCGCCTGGGTGGCGCCGGCGGCGGCGAGGGTGTCGGCGGCCTCTTTCTTGAACTCGTCGATCATGGAGTGGCCTTGGCCCCCCTCACCCAACCCTCTCCCCCCGTTGGGGGGAGAGGGCTTTTGCGGGTCATCACTGCGCGACCCAGCCGCCGTCGATGGACAGCGCGGTGCCGTTGATGGAGCCGCTGTTGGGGCCGGCGAGGTAGAGCGCGCCTTCCGCGATCTCCTCCACCTCCACCCAGCGCTTGTTGGGCTGGCGTTCCAGCAGGAAGTCGGTCAGCGCCTTGTCTTCGGACACGTTGTGCTTGGCGGCCAGCGGCGCGACCTGCGCTTCCGCCAGCGGCGTGCGGACGAAGCCCGGGCAGATGGCGTTGCAGGTGACGGGGGTGCGCGCGACTTCCAGCGCCACCGACTTCGTCAGCCCGACCACGGCATGCTTGGCGGAGACATAGGCCGTCTTGAAGGGGCTCGCGACCAGGCCGTGGGCGCTGGCGACGTTGATGATGCGGCCAAAGCCCTTGGCCTTCATCGCCGGCAGCGCCGCCTTGATGGCGTGGAAGTTGGAGGTGAAGTTGATGGCGATGATGCGGTCGAACTGCTCCTCCGGGAATTCCTCCACCGGGGAGACGTGCTGGATGCCGGCATTGTTCACCAGGATGTCGAGCGAACCGAGGCTCGCCTGGCATTCCGCGACCATGGCGCGGATCTCGGCGGGCTTCGACATGTCCGCGGCGGAATAGGGCGCTTCCGCGACACCCATCGCGGCGCCGACCTTGGCCCGGGCTTCCGCGATCGCCTCCGGCTTGCCGAAGCCGTTCAGCATCACCTTCGCACCCTCCGCCGCATAGGCCAGCGCGATGGCGAGGCCGATGCCGGAGGTCGAACCCGTCACCAGGGCCACGCGGCCCTCCAGCTTCCTCGTCATCGCTCGATCCTTCCTCGTGATGGCTTGTTGCAGCGCGATAGGGGGGCGAGGGTTGCTCAGGGCAGGCGCTTGAGCAAGCCGACGACGCGCTTGACCAGGGGCGACATCAACTTCGGCGCATAGAAATCGCCGGCCGCGCGCTTCGCGGCCTCGGCCAGGGTCGGATAGGGCAGGACCAGGCCTGCCAGCGTGGAAAGCTTCATCTTGCGGCCGATCATCAGCGCGAAGGTGCCGGCCATCTCGCCCGCATGGGGGGCGAGGATGCCGGCGCCGAGCAATACGCCCGACTTCGTTGCCACGAGCTTGACCAGGCCGATCGGCACGCGCTCCGCCACCGCGCGATCGGTCTCCGGCACCGGGAAGCGGAGGATGCGGACATCCTGCCCGGCCTTGCGCGCCTCCTCCTCCGTCATGCCGATCTGGGCGAGTTCGGGGTCGGTGTAGGTCACGCGGGGCAGGGCGGCGTAGTCCACCTTGGCGGGCAGGCGGAACAGCATGGCGCGGGCCAGCACGCCGGCATGTTGCGACGCCACATGGGTGAAGGCGCGGGGGCCGATGCCGACGGGATCGGCGATGTCGCCCACCGCGAAGACGCGGCGGTTGGTGGTGGAGCGCAGCCCGGCATCCGTGGTGATGCCCGCCTTCGTATGCGCGACCTGCCCGGCTTCTAGGTCGAGCCCCGCCAGGCGCGGCGCGCGGCCGACCGCCAGCAGAAGGTGGGTGCCGCCGATGCGGCGCCCATCCGCCAGCACCGCGACCAGGCCCGGCGTGCCGTCCTCGGCCGGGTCGGGCTCCACGGAAGCGAGCTTCGTGCCTTCCAGCAGCGTGACGCCATCGGCGGTGAGCGCGCGGCGGAGGCCGTCCGCCAGTTCAGGGTCGTCCCGGCCCGCGATGCGCCCGGCCTCGATCACCGTGACCAGGCAGCCAAGGCGCGCATGGGCCTGCGCCATCTCCAGCCCGATGGGGCCGCCGCCCAGGATGATCAGGTGGCCCGGCGGTTCCTCCAGGTCGAAGATCGTCTCGTTGGTCAGCCAGGGGACGGGGCCGAGGCCGGGGATGTCCGGCACGATGGCCTGGCTGCCGGCGGCGATGACGCAGCGGCGGAAGGTGAGGCGGCGGCCGCCGGCCTCCACCACGTCCGGCGCCGCGAAATGGGCGCTGGCGCGGATGACATCGACGCCCATGGCGCGGAAGCGGGCCTCGGAATCCGTGGGCGCGATGTGGTCGATGGTGCCGCCGATATGGGCGCGGAGCGCCGTCCAGTCGATCTCGGGCGGGGGCAGGCGGATGCCGAAGCGATGGGCGTTGCGGGCGCTGGCCGCGGCATGGGCGGCGGCAAGCATGGCCTTGGAGGGGACGCAGCCGAAATTCAGGCAGTCGCCGCCCATCGTCCCGCGTTCGATCAGCGCGACCTTCAGGCCGAGGCCGGCGGAGAAGGCGGCGGTGGAGAGGCCGGCGGCGCCGGCGCCGATCACCACCACGTCGAAATCGGGGCTGCTGCCGAAGGCCATGGGGCGCGTCCTCCACACTGTGGCCCCGGCAATGCAGCGTGGCGCGGGCGGGGGCAAGCCCCGCCTCATCCTACTCCGCCCGGGCGCCAACCGCCCGCGCGATCTCCGCCCATTTGGCGATCTCGGCGCGCTGGAAGCTGGCGAGGTCCTCCGGCGTGCTGCCCACCGGCTCCGTCCCGGCATTGCGCATGCGGTCCTGCACCTGGGAGTCGCGCAGCGTCGTGACGAGCGCGCGGTTGAGGCGGGCGATGGTCTCGGGCGGCGTGCGGGCGGGGGCGAAGATGCCGTGCCAGGCGGTGCCCTCCACGCCTGGCAGCGTCTCCGCGATGGTGGGCAGGTCCGGCAGCACGGCGCTGCGGCGGGCGCCGGCCACGGCCAGGCCGCGCAGCCGCCCGGCGCGGACATGGGGCGCGAGCCCCGCGACATCCGCGATGGCCATCTGGACATGGCCGGCCGTGAGGTCGAGCAGCAGCTGGCCGCCGCCGCGGAAGGGAACGTGTTCGATGGCGATGCCGCCGGCGGCGCGCTTCAGCATCTCGGTCAGCAGATGCGGCAGGCTGCCGGACCCGGCGGAGGCATAGGTCAGGCGCGCCGGGTTGGCGCGGGCGAAGGTCACGAGTTCCGCGACGTTGCGGACCGGCACCTCCGGATGCACGGCCAGCATGAACTCGACATGCGCCACCAGCGTCACCGGCGCGAAGTCGGCGACGGGGTCGTAGGGCATGCGCTCATAGACGGCGGGGTTGATGGAATGGGTGGCGATGTTGCCGGCGACCAGCGTGGTGCCGTCCGGCGCGCTGCGGGCCACGGCTTCCGTCCCGATCATGCCGCCGGCGCCGCCGCGGTTCTCGATGACGACGGGGTGGCCCAGAGCCTCCTGCAGACGGGGCTGCATGATCCGGGCGACGATGTCGACGGACCCGCCGGGCGGGAAGGGCACGACCAGGCGCAGCGGCGCGGCCTGGGCGAGGGCGGGGCTGGCGATGGCAAGGGCCAAGGCCGCCCTGCGGGTGATGCGCATGGATGTCCCCCCAACGGATGTCGTTGGGGGGAGGCTAGGGGTGGCAGGGCGCGGCGGGAAGCCTCAGTGAACCGAGGCCGGTTCCATGTCGTGCTGGCGGATCGCGGCGGCGGCCAGGCTCGCGCTGGGTGCGGCGCCGATCGGCGTGCCATCCGCGGCGTGGATGCTGAAGGCGACGGCGCCGTTCATCACGACCGGGCGGAGATAGGCGACATGGTCGGCGCCGAGGCGCGCGAAATCGCGGTTGGACAGGCTGCGCAGGGAACTGGTGCTGAGGAACAGGCGGCCCTCATCGGCACCGGTGTCATAGTCGTTCATGGTGTTCTCCTTCCGGCACGTCCATCGGGCCCGTGCGGTTGAACGCGGGAGCGGTATCCGGGATCACCCCTCCCTGTTGCGGAACCCGTTCAGCGGCGCAGGCGGCAGGTCGCCCACCTGGCTGACGACGGGACGTTGCGGCGCGCCATTGCCGCGCGTCGCGATCTGGATGGTCTTCACCCGCACTTCCGGCACGGGGCGGCGCAGGTCCACATGCAGCAGGCCGTTGTCGAGCCAGGCGCCCTCCACCTCGATGCCCTCGGCCAGCACGAAGGCGCGCTGGAACTGCCGCGCGGCGATGCCGCGATGCAGGAAGATCCGCCCTTCGGAATCGTCGCGCTGCCGGCCGCGGATGACAAGCTGGTTGTCCTCCTGCGTGATCTGCAGATCGTCCATCGAGAAGCCGGCCACGGCGAGCGTGATGCGGAGCCGCGTCTCGCCGGTCTGCTCGATGTTGTAGGGGGGGTAGCCGTCAGCCGATCTCTGCACCCGGTCGAGCATCTGCTCGAGATGATCGAAGCCGAGGAACAGCGGCGAGCCGAAGAGGGAAGGGCGGGACATCGTCTAGTCTATGCCTCCTCGCATAGGAGCGAAGCGTTGGTCGGCGGGGCCCCAAGGCACCCCGTGAGCCCTGATTTTGGCGGGACAGGCCGCCGTTGCAAGGGGGGCGGGCCGGGGCTACCTGTGCGCGCCCCTTCCGCCACCAAGGCCTGCCATGTCCGCTGACCCCGCGTTGATGCCGATCCTCTATGTCCCCGACCCCAGGCTGCGCGCCAAGGCGAAGCCGGTGACGGCGGCAGGGTCGGAGATCGCGGCGCTGTCGGAGCGGATGCTGGCCACCATGTACAAGGCGCCGGGGATCGGTCTGGCGGCGCCCCAGGTGGGGGAGATGCTGCGCCTGGTCGTCATCGACCTGCATGAGAACGATATCCGCGCGCCGATGGTGCTGGTGAACCCGACCATCGTGGCGGCGAGCCAGGACCTGGCGACGCGGGAGGAAGGGTGCCTGTCCCTGCCGAACCAGTTCGCGGAAGTGACGCGGCCGGCGCGGGTGAAGGTGGCCTACCAGGACCTCACGGGGGCGAAGAAGGAGGTCGAGGGCGAGGGGCTGCTGGCGGCCTGCCTGCAGCATGAGATCGACCACCTCGATGGCGTGCTCTTCGTGGACCACATCTCGGCGCTGAAGCGGAACATGCTGCTGCGCAAGCTGGCCAAGGAGCTGAAGGCCAAGGCGGCGGAGAAGGAATGAGCCGCTCGCTCCGCCTGGCCTTCATGGGCAGCCCGGACTTCTCGGTGCCGGCGCTGCGCGCGTTGCACGGGGCGGGGCATCAGATCGTCGCGGTCTACACCCAGCCGCCCAAGCCCGCGGGGCGCGGGCAGAAGGAGACGCCGTGCCCGGTGCATCGGGCGGCGCTGGAACTGGGGCTGCCGGTGCGCACGCCCCCGCGGGTCCGCAAGGATGAGGCGGAGCATGCGGCGTTCCGGGCGCTCGACCTGGATGTGGCGGTGGTCGCGGCCTATGGGCTGATCCTGCCGAAGGCGATGCTGGACGCGCCGCGGCGGGGCTGCCTCAACATCCATGCCTCCCTGCTGCCGCGCTGGCGGGGCGCCGGGCCGATCCAGGCGGCGATCCTGGCCGGGGACACGGAGACCGGCATCACCATCATGCGGATGGAGGAGGGGCTGGATACCGGCCCCATGCTGCTGCGGCAGGCCGTGCCGATCACGCCGCGCATGACGACGCCCGAACTGCATGACGCGCTGGCCGCGATCGGCGGGCCGATGGTGCTGCGGGCGCTGGAGGAGAATCCGGAGCCGGTGCCGCAGCCGGAGGAAGGCGTGACCTATGCGCCGAAGCTCGCCAAGGCGGATGGGCGGATCGACTGGTGGCAGGATGCGGCCGCGCTGGACCGACGCATCCGCGCCATGAACCCCTGGCCCGGCTGCTTCTTCCAGGCGGGGGCGGAGGTGATCCGGGTGCATGCGGCGGAGCCCGTGGAAGGCGGCGGCCTGCCCGGTACGGTGCTGGACGGCGCGCCCACCATCGCCTGCGGGGTCGGTGCCATCCGGCTCACGCGCCTGCAGCGCGCCGGCAAGGCGGCGCTGCCGGCGGCGGAGTTCCTGCGGGGCTTCCCGATGCCGGTCGGCACCGTTCTCGCGCCTTCCGCCTGATGCCGCGCTACGCGCTGCGCCTGGAATATGACGGCACGGAATTCTGCGGCTGGCAGCGGCAGGGCGACCTGCCCTCCGTGCAGAAGGTGCTGGAGGAAGCCTGCGCCTTCCTGAACCATGGCGTGCTGCCCACCGCGACGGCGGCCGGGCGCACCGATGCCGGGGTGCATGCGGAGGCAGCGGTCGCGGATGTGGACCTGGCGCAGGACCTCCCGGCCTATCGCATCCGGGATGCCATCAACTTCCGCACCCTGCCGCACCCCGTCGTCGTCACCGCCGCGGCGCGCGTGGCCGACGATTGGTCGGCGCGCTTCGACTGCATCGGGCGGGGCTACCGCTACCGCATCCTCAACCGGCCTTCACGGCCGGGGATGGAGCCCGGCAAGGTCTGGCATGTGAAGCGAAGGCTGGATGCGGGCGCGATGCACGAAGCCGCGCAGATGCTGCTCGGCCGGCATGATTTCTCCGCCTTCCGCGCGGCCTCCTGCCAGGCGAAGTCGGCGCTGCGGACGCTCGATCGGCTGGATGTGTCGCGCATCGGCGAGGAAGTGGTGATCGTGGCGGAGGCCCGGTCCTTCCTGCACCACCAGGTCCGCAACCTCGTCGGCACGCTGGTCGAGGTGGGGGATGGACGGCGGCCGGTGACCTGGCCGCGCGCGCTGCTGGAAGGGCGGGACCGCACCAAGGCGGGCATGACGGCGCCGCCGGATGGGCTGGTGTTCCGCTATGCGAGGTACGAGCCGGAGCCCGACTGGACCTGAGGGCTACAGCGGCTCCGGCGCCTCCAGCTCGAAGCGCTGGGCGAGCTTCGCCAGCGCCGGCGGGATGCCGGGGTGCAGCGCCACGCCCTTCTCCATCGCCTCCGCCCGTCGCGCCATGGCGCGTTCGCCGGGCAGGCGGGGGGCGCCCTGGCCGGGGCGGGGTGGGTTCGCGTGGACGGCATCCGCCATCCAGCCGGTCTCCCGCATGAAACCCTCCGTGCCCCCGAAGCGGGCGGGATCCAGCACCATGACCAGGACGGAGGCGCCCCAGCCCGTGGGGTTGTCGGCACGGCCATGGCCGGCCAGGGCGCTGGTCAGTGCCTCCACCAGCAATCCCAGCGCATAGCCCTTGTGCCCGGCCTCGATGCCGCCCAGCGGCAGCAGCGTGCCATCGGCCCAGAAGGCGTTGGGGTCGGTCGTCGGGTTGCCCGCGCCATCCAGCAGCCAGGGATGGTCGAAATGCCGCCCCTCCGCGCGCTTGCGCGCCGTCATGCCGTTGGTGGTGTTGGACATGGAGACGTCGATGATCACGGGGCCGGCGGGCGTCGGCCAGGCGGCGGCCAGCGGGTTCGGCGTATAGACCCGCCGCGTCCCGCCCCAGGGTGCCACGCTGCCCGTGGCGGGGTCGGAGCAGGTGAGGATCAGCATGCGCCCGGCGGCGGCGACCGGCGGGCCATAGGCGGCGAGGCAGCCGATGTGGTGGCAGCGCCTGATGCTGATGGCGCCCATGCCGAAATCCGCAGCCAGTTCCTGCGCCTTGTCGATGGCGCGACGCACCAGCCAGGGGCCGGGCAGCTTGCGGCCATCCCAGGTCTCCGCGACCGGCGTCGCCGCCACCAACTCGGGCTCCCCGCAGGCGCGCATGTCGCCGGTGGCCAGCGCATCGAGGTAGGGCGTCAGTAGCGCCAGGCCATGCGTGTCATGGCCCATCAGGTCGCCTTCCAGCAGCACCTCCGCCACCGCCCGCGCCTTCTCGGGGTCGAGCCCCGCCGCCGTGCAGGCGCTGATGGCGAATTGGCGCAGCCCCGCCACCTCATGCCGAACGGTCATGCGACACTCCCCCCTTGTGGTCTTGTTCAGCCCAGCGACAGCCGCTGCGCGAGCCCCGCCAGGAACAGGCCGATGACGAGGTCGAGGAAGACCACCGCCGTCGCCCTGCTGCCCGTGACGCCGAGTCCCACGCGCACGGTGAACCATTCCAGCCAGACGAGGTAGCCGAAAGCCGCCAGCGTCAGGCCCTGCACGATCAGCCCGCCAGCGCCGAGGACGACCGGCACGGAGAGCGCCAGCCAGAGCAGGTACTGGATGATGTTGATCCAGTTCCACCCGGCGACGAAGCGTGGCCAGGCGGCCGCTCGGCCCCAGAGCGAGGCGATCCCGAAGGTGACGAGCGGGAAGACGGTCCAGCCCATGACGTAGGTGATGAGCTCTGCCGCCAGCGGCCGGCCCAGCACCTCGATCCCCGCGCCCGCCTGCGCCCAGCCGAAGAAGCGCAGCGCCAGGAAGGCGGGCAGGCAGATCGCGGCGGCGATGAAGGACCGCCAGGCACCCCGGGGGGTGCTTTCCATCAGCACCATCCCCTCCTGCCGTCCGCGCGCAAGCAGGAAGGCCCCGGCCATGCCGGCGGCGATGACGAGCCGCAATGGGGGCCCCTGGGGCGGGTCCGGCGGCGGGGGGGCACCGCTCAGCCGAGCACCTCCTCGATCACCCGGGCGTAGAGGCGGGAGAGGGCGCGGAGTTCCTCGACCGGCGTGCGTTCATCCGCCTGGTGCATGGTGGCGCCGACGGCGCCGAGTTCCGCCACCGGGCAGTGCTTCGCCACGAAGCGGGCATCGGAGGTGCCGCCACCGGTATCGAGCGTCGGCTCCCGCCCGCATTCGGCGCGCACGGCGCGCACCAGCGCATCGACGAAGGGGCCGGGCTGCGTCAGAAAACTCTCGCCCGAGCATTCGATGGCGAGGTCGTGGCGCGGCGCCTCGGCCTCCAGCGCCGCCTTGATGCGGGCGGTCAGGCTGGCTTCGGTATGCAGCTCGTTGAAGCGGATGTTGAGCCGCGCGGTGGCCTTCCCCGGGATGACGTTGGTGGCGGGGTTGCCGACATCGACGCTGGTGACCTGCAGGCTCGTCGGCTCGAAGAAGCGCGTGCCGGCGTCGAGCGGCTCGGCCGTCAGCGCGTGCAGCACGCGGACCAGGCGGTGCACGGGGTTGTCGGCGCGCTGGGGATAGGCGGCGTGGCCCTGGGTGCCGTGGACGGTGATGGCCGCATTCAGGCTGCCGCGGCGGCCGACCTTGATGGTGTCGCCAAGCTCGACCTTGCTGGTGGGCTCGCCGACCAGGCAGCAATCGGGGATCCCGCCGCGATCCTTCAGCCAGCCCAGCACCTTCACCGTGCCGTCCAGCGCCGGGCCTTCCTCGTCCCCGGTGATGAGCAGCGAGAGGCTGCCCGGCAGGTCCGGGCGGCGTTCCAGCACGCCGGCGACCGCGGCGACGAAGGCGGCGACGCCGCCCTTCATGTCGGTGGCGCCGCGGCCGTAGAGCACGCCGTCCCGCACCTCCGCCCCGAAGGGATCGGTGGTCCAGGGCGCCTGGCCGGGCGGCACGACATCGGTGTGGCCCGCGAACATCAGATGCGGGCCTGCGGTGCCGCGCCGCGCGTAGAGGTTCGGCGTGGTGCCGAAATCGACGCGCTGGCAGACGAAGCCGAGCGGCGTGAGCGCCGCTTCCAGCACTGCCAGCGCGCCGTCATCCGCGGGGGTGACGGAGCGGCAGCGGATCAGCGCCTGGGCGAGGGGAAGGGGGTCGGCCACGACCTCCGCTTAATCCCGCAGCAGGTCGTTGATGCTGGTCTTGGCGCGGGTCTTCTCATCCACGCGCTTGACGATGACGGCGCAGTAGAGGGAGGGGCCCGGCGTGCCATCCGGCAGCGGCTTGCCGGGCAGGGAGCCGGAGACGACGACGGAATAGGCGGGGACGCGGCCGTAGAAGATCTCGCCCGTCGCGCGGTCGATGATCTTGGTGGACATGCCGAGATAGACGCCCATGGACAGCACGCTGCCGCGTTCCACGATCACGCCTTCCGCGACCTCCGACCGGGCGCCGATGAAGCAGTCATCCTCGATGACGACGGGGTTGGCCTGCAGCGGTTCCAGCACGCCGCCGATGCCGGCGCCGCCGGAGATGTGGCAGTTCTTGCCGATCTGCGCGCAGGACCCGACGGTGGCCCAGGTATCCACCATGGTGCCGCTGTCGACATAGGCGCCGAGATTGACGAAGGACGGCATCAGGATGACGCCGGGCGCGATGTAGGCGCTGCGGCGCACGACGGCGCCCGGCACCGCGCGGAAGCCCGCCGCCTTGAAGCGGTTCTCGCCCCATCCCTCGAACTTCAACGGCACCTTGTCATAGGCGCCGGCGGCCGTGTCCATCGGCTGGCTGTCGGACAGGCGGAAGGACATCAGCACCGCCTGCTTCAGCCACTGGTTCACGCGCCAGCCGCCCTTGCCGTCCGGCTCCGCCACGCGGGCGCCGCCGGAGTCGAGCAGCGCGAGCGCTTCCTCCACCGCGTTGCGGTCGGCGCCATGGGTCTGCGCATTCAGCGTGTCCCGGCGGGCCCAGAGTGCCTCGATGCGGGCCTGGAGGGCGGTCTTGTCCATGGTGGTTCGCGTGTCCTGGCGGGGAGGGTTCGATGCGCGGGACCATGCATAGCGCGCCAGCGCGATGTCAACGGAAGGGGGCGCCCCAGGGGCACGCCTGTCTCGCTAACCGGCAATTCACCCGGCTCCCGCATCCTGCCGCGCATGGATGTCTTCCCCGATGATCGCGCGCAATCGCTGGCATCCGCGCTGATCGACAGCCGCGCGCGCTGGCGCGATTTCGCCCTGCTCGCGGCCGATCTGGTGTTCGAGACCGATGGCGCGGGCTGCTTCACCTTCATCGGGCCGGACGATGCGCTGGGCTACCGCGCGGATGCGCTGCTCGGGCGGCCGGCAACGCAGTTGCTGGCGGGCGGCGCGGGCGGGCTGTTCCGGGACCGCCAGGCCATGCGTGGCGCGCGCGCCTGGCTGACCCGGGCGGATGGCACCGTCTGCTGCTTCGACTTCACCGTGGTGCCGCATGAGGAAGGGCTGCGCGGCACCGCGCGGGACGTGACGGCGGAGGAGCGGATGGCGGAGGTTTCCGCCCGCGCGCTGCGCCGGGCCACGACGCTCGGGCGGCTGCTGCGGCTCGGCCAGCGGCAGGGGGACCCGGCCGCGGCGCTGCAGGCCATGCTCCGCGCCCTGCCGGCGGCGCTGCCTTCGGTGGGTGCGGCGCTGCTGCTGCCGGCGGGGCGCGGCTGGCGCCCGGCGGTGGAGGGCACCGCGCCCGTGCCGCTCGATCGCATGCCGCCACCCGGGGATGCGCCGGGCCCCGAGGCCCGGCTGCTACTGGCGGGCGCCGAGGGCGGCGCCTGCCTCGTGGCCTGGCGGGATGCGGAGCAGCCGGATTTCGACCGGGAGGATCGCGACCTGATGGAGGCGCTGGCCATGCCCGTGGCCGGGCTTCAGGCGGAAGCGCAGCGCCAGCGGGAACTGGCGGAGGCCGCGCATGGCGATGCGCTGACCGGGCTGCTCAACCGGCGCGGCTTCACCATGGCGCTGGCGGGGCGCGTGCGGCCGGGGGCCGGGGCGCTGGTCTTCGTGGACCTCGATGGGTTGAAGCCGCTGAACGACACGCTGGGGCATGAGGCCGGCGATGCGGCGCTGCGCGGCATGGCGGAACGGCTGCGGGCCGCCGCCTGGCCCTGCGACGCGGCGGCGCGGCTGGGTGGCGACGAATTCTGCCTCTGGCTGGATGGCGTGGGCAGCGAGGCCTCGGCCTGGGACCGCGTGATGGCGATTGGCCAGCCAGGCCCCCTGCCGGGCTGGCCCCAGGCGGGGGAGGGGGCGTTGCGCGCCAGCATCGGCATCGCGCTGCCCGGGCCGGAGGAGGATCTGGCCGCCCTGATGATGCGCGCCGATGCCGCGATGTACCAGGTGAAGCGCGCCCGTGGCGGGGGGCGGGGCTGATGGCGGCCCTGGCGACGGCGGCGGCCCATGGGGCCAGCCCGGAAGCGGTGCAGGCGGCGCGGCACGGGGACGCCGCGGCACGCGCCGCGGTGGCGCGGCAGGCCGACACCCCACCCGAATTGCTGACCTACCTCGCCGCCGACCCGGCGGCGGAGGTTCGGCGCGCCGTGGCCGCCAATGCCGGGACACCGCCGGCGGCGGACCGGCTGCTGGCCGATGACTGCGACGCGGTGGTGCGCACGGAACTGGCGCGTCGCGTCGCGCGCCTGGCGCCGAAGCTGAATGCCGGGGCGCAGGACCGCATGGCGCGGCTCACCGGCGGCACGCTGGCCCTGCTGGTGGAGGATGCCGCCGTCGAGGTCCGCGCGGCGCTGGCCGCGGTGCTGCGCGACATGCCGGATGCGCCTCGGGACCTGATCCTGCGCTTGGCGCGGGACACGGCGATGCCGGTGGCGGAGCCGGTGATCCGCCTGTCGCCGCTGCTGACCGATGACGACCTGATGGCGCTGGTGGCGGACCCGCCGGCACCCGGGACGCGCCGCGCCGTGGCACGCCGCCCGGCGCTGACGGAGCCGGTCACCGACGCCATCGCCGCCACCGCCGATACCGCCGCGGTCGCCGTGCTGCTGGCCAATCCATCCGCCGCCATCCGCGAGGCGACGCTGGATTCGCTGGTGGCGGGCGCGGGCAGCCGGCCGAGCTGGCAGGCAGCGCTCATACGCCGGTCGAAGCTGCCGCCCCATGCCGCGCGCGCGCTGGGGGAGATCGTGGCGGACCACCTGATGAGCCGCCTGGCGGCCAGGCCTGACCTGCCGCCAGGCCTGGCGGAATCGCTGCGCAGCCGCGTCATCGCCCGGATGGCGGAGACGGAGGGGGAGGTGGCGCCCCATGAGGCGACGCTGTTCACCGCCGCCCGCGTCGGCGACCGCGACGCGCTGCTGGAAGCGCTCGCCCGCGATTCGGCGATGACGGAAGGGCAGGTGGAGGCGGCGTTGTCGCTGCGCAGCGGCCGGGCGCTGGCCGGGCTCTGCCACCGTGCGGGCTGGTCGCCGGCGCTGGCGGAGGCGGTGCAGCTGGTGCTGGGTGGCCTGCCGCCGCATGAGATCGTGCGCCCCACCGCCACCGGTGGCTGGGCCATGGGCGATGCCGAGCTGGAATGGCAGGCGGAACTGCTGGAGAGCCTGCCAGCCTGAACGGCGGCCACGGCCTGGTCGCATGGCGCGGTTTTCACGAAACAGAGAATACCGCGCGCTCACAAGGCGTTATTGTTGCGGGAAGGCGATGGCCGGCCTGCAGGCTGGAATCCGGCGCCGCGACCGTGGGCGCATGGATGGATGCCGCGATGATGCCGCGCATGAAGCAGGGCGGGTGACGCAGGCGGGTTCCAGCGTGGGCGATGCCGGCCTGGCGCATGCGGCGCTGCGCGGGGCGCTGGATGCGCTGCGCGGGGATCGGCGCGCGGAGGCCTGGGCCGCGCTGGCGCCGCTGCTGCCGCCGCATACAGGCGGCGACATTGCCGCCGATCCCGCCCCGCTGCTCGGCATGGCGCAGGAGAGTAACGCCCGGCTCGACTGGATCGGGGGCCTTCTGGCCTATGAGGTGCTGGTCGCGGCCGGTCACGCCCGCTTCGCGAAGCAGCAGGACTGGATGGCCAGGCGGGCCGCGCTTCAGCACGACTTCCACGCGCAGTTCGAGGCCCCGTCATCCTTCGGCCGGTTGGCCGAGGTGCTGGGCACGCGCCTCCGTCGCCCGGTGACGGCCATCGCCACGACGCGGCTGCGCCCCGGCCTGGTCGCCATGGCCGTCTACCGCCATGCGGTGACGCTGGAGGGGGAGGCCGCGCCGGCGGTGCTGGTGGAGAAGGTGTTCGGCGACCGGCGGACCGACGCGGCCAAGGTGGCGCAGAAGGACCTGCTGTTCGGCGCCATGCCCGCCGCGCGGCTCCGCGCGCCGCGCTACCACGGCCTGCATCGGGAGGGGCGCTTCACCTCCGTGCTGCTCGACATGGCGGAGGGAGACCCGCTGCCGCTGGAGCGCTGGGACCATGTGGTGCGGGAACTGCTCTACCATTTCTGGTGCGAGGCGCCGCCGACCAGCCTGGCGCGCGGCCTGACCCTAGCGCGACCGATGCTGGAGACGCTGCGCGCCATCGCGGGCGGGAGGGAGGCCGCGACGCTTCATGCGGCGCTCGGCGGGATGGATGCGGCCGCGCTTCTGGCCGATCGCCTGCCAGCGCTGGAGCGGCTGGTCGCCGCCATGCCGGTCTTCGTGCTGCATGACGATCTGCATGCCGGCAACATCCTGGTGGATGCGGCGGGGGTGCCGAGGCTGATCGACTGGGACCGGTGGTGGCTGGCGCCGATCGGCGCGGGCTGGCCGCTGCTGGAGGAGGATGCGCCGCCCATGCTGCCGTCCCGCATCACCTGGGCGCGGCCGCTGCCCCTCGGCGTCGGCACGCGCGAGTTGATGGCGGTGGCCGCGATGGCGGCGCTCTATCGCTCCATGCGCGGCGGCCGCATCGCGCAGGCCGCGCAGCACCTGAAGCGCGTGCTGGCCTGGGAGGGCTGACGCCCTTCCGCCGTCACGCCCGGATGAGCGTGCCAGCACCCTTGTCGGTGAAGAGTTCCAGCAGCACGGCATGCGGCACGCGGCCATCGAGGATGACGGCACCCTTCACGCCACGCTCGACCGCGTAGATGCAGGTCTCCACCTTCGGGATCATGCCGCCGGAGATCCAGCCGGCCTCGATGCCCGCACGGACCTCGGCCACCGTCATCTCGGGGATCAGGTTGCCGTCGGGGCCGAGCACGCCGCGGACATCGGTCAGCATCAGCAGGCGTTCGGCATCCAGCGCACCGGCGATGGCGCCGGCCACGGTATCGGCGTTGATGTTGTAGGTCTGGCCATCGGCGCCGACGCCGACGGGGGCGACGACGGGGACGATGTCGGCACCGATCAGCAGGCGCAGCACGCGGGCATCGACGCTTTCGGGTTCGCCCACGAAGCCGAGGTCGAGCACCTTCTCGATGTTCGAGCCGGGGTCGCGATAGGTGCGCGCCAGCTTGCGGGCGCGGACCAGGCCGCCATCCTTGCCGGAGATGCCGACGGCGAGCGCGCCCGCGCGGGTGATGGCGGAGGCGACCTGCTTGTTGACGGGGCCGGCCAGGACCATCTCGACCACGTCGAGCATCGCCTCATCCGTCACGCGCAGGCCCTGCACGAAGGTGGACTGCACGTTGAGGCGCTTCAGCATGGCGTTGATCTGCGGGCCGCCACCGTGCACGACGACGGGGTTCACGCCGACCTGTTCGAGGAGGGCGATGTCGCGCCCGAAGCGCAGCGCCGTCTCCTCCTCCCCCATCGCGTGGCCGCCATACTTCACCACCACGATCTGGTCGTCGTAGCGCTTCAGGAAGGGCAGCGCGCCGGCGAGGATCGCCATCTGGTCGAGCGCGTCATCGGTCATGGTCAAGGCGTCCCCGTGCGCCCCGGGCCTTTCGCCACGGGCGGCGCGGTTTGGGACGGAACCGCGGAAGGGTCAAGGGTCCGGGGCGTGACGGCGCGGCCGGGGCCGCGCCGGGGGAAGCTCAGCGCGCCTCGATGCCGCGGCGCGTGGCGATGATCTCGGAGGCCTCGCAGATGTTCACGCGCATCAGCTCCGCCGTCTCGCCGCTGGCCCAGACGACCTTGAAGTCATAGGCGCCGCCGCGGCCGCCGGGCGTGTAGGAGACGGAGCGGCCGTTCGGCAGCACGTTCTCGCCGAGGCGATCGCGGCCCCAATTGGAGTTGGAGGAGGGGCCGAAATAGAACTCGTTCACCTGCGAGCCCGAATTGTTGCGGAAGGTGAAGCGCGTGTCGCACTGGGCGTAGGCCGGCGCGGCGCCGGCCATGGTGGCCAGCAGCGTGGCGCCGAGGAGGAAGCGACGGATCATCGGGGCATCCTTGCGAAGGACGGCGACCGCGGAAGGCGTGCCGCCGGCGATGACCCTACGCCAGAAGGATGAAGCGCAGATTTCCCACGACGCCACGAGGTGCTGCCCGCTCAGGCAGCCAGCCCCGCGAGTTCCGCCCGCAGCTCCGGGATCCCGGTGCCCTTCTCGCTCGACGTCACCATCACCAGCGGATGGGCGGCGGTGCGCTTCTTCACCAGCGCCTCGATCTCCGCCAGCCGCTTCTTCAGCTGCGGCGGCTTCACGTCATCCACCTTGGTGACGACGATCTGGTAGGCGACGGCGGCGTCCGCCAGCAGGTCCATCGCGGCGCGGTCGGCGGGCTTGGTTTCGACCCGGGCATCCATCAGCAGCAGCACGCGCCGCAGCGTCGGGCGGCCGCGCAGGAAGTCGAACATCAGGCCCTGCCAATCCTCCTTCAGCGTCTTAGACGCCTTGGCATAGCCGTAGCCCGGCATGTCCACGAGGGTCAGCCGACCCTCACCGAGGTCGAAGAAGTTGAGCTGCCGGGTGCGTCCCGGTGTCACGGAGACGCGCGCCAGCGCCTTCTGCCCCGTCAGCGCATTGAGCAGGGAGGACTTGCCGACATTCGACCTGCCGCAGAAGGCGATCTCCGGCCCGCGCATCGGCGGCAGCTGGTCGATGCTCTGGGAGGCGTAGAAGAAGGTGCAGGGGCGCGCGAAGAGGAGGCGTCCGGCCTCGATCAGCGCGGCGCGGTCCTCCTCCAGCTTCGCCTCGGCGAGGCCGCCCGCGGGAAGCGGGGCGGCCGGGGGGATGGTCATCCCTTCTTGCCCTTGGACGGTGCGGCAACTGGCTTGGGCGGCGGGGGCGCCGCGGCCGCGCGGGTCTGCCGCTTCTTGTCCATCTGCTGGATCCAGTACTGCTGCGCGATCGACAGCAGGTTGTTCCAGGTCCAGTAGATCACCAGGCCCGCCGGGAAGGAGGCCAGCATGAAGGTGAAGATCAGCGGCATCCAGGCGAAGATCTTGGCCTGGATGGGGTCCGGCGGCGTCGGGTTCAGCTTGAACTGCAGGTACATCGTGATGCCCATCGCGATGGCCCAGGCCGGCATGTGGAACAGGCTGGACAGCTGCATGGGGTCGAAGGGCAGCAGGCCGAACAGGTTGAAGAGGTTGGTGGGGTCCGGCGCAGAGAGGTCGTGGATCCAGCCGAAGAAGGGCGCGTGCCGCATCTCGATGGTCACGAACAGCACCTTGTAGAGCGCGAAGAAGACGGGAATCTGCAGCAGGATGGGCAGGCAGCCGGAGGCGGGGTTCACCTTCTCCGACCGGTAAAGCGCCATCATCTCCGCCTGCGCCTTGGCGGGGTCGTCCTTGTAGCGCTCCCGCACCTCCGTCATCTTCGGCGCCAGCGTCTTCATCCGCGCCATGGAGATGTAGGCCTTGTTGGCCAGCGGGAAGAAGGCAAGCTTCAGGCCGAAGGTGAAGACCAGGATCGCGACGCCGAAGTTCCCGAAGATGCGGAACAGCCAGTCGAGCGCGTAGAAGAAGGGCTTGGTCAGCCAGTAGAACCAGCCGAAGTCGATCGCCTTGTCGAAGCCCTCGATGCCGAGCTGGCCTTCATAGCGGTCGAGCGTGTGGACTTCCTTCGCCCCGGCGAAGAGCCGGGTGGCGAGCGTGGCTTCCGCGCCCGCGGCGACGGTCTGCGGCGCGGGGGTGGCCATGTCCACCTGCCAGCGATCCTGCCCGCCTTCCCCGGAATGACGATAGGCGGTGCGGACCTGGGTGGACTGCTCCACCGGCGTCAGCGCGGCCAGCCAGTACTTGTCGGTGAAGCCGGCCCAGCCGCCGGGGCTCTCCTGCTCCACCGCCGGGCCGCGGCGCTTCTCGGCCTCGGCGCGCGCATCCTTGTAGGTCCACTCGACCAGGCGGCCGTTCAGGACGCCGACGAAGCCCTCATGCAGGATGAAGAAGCCGGCGACCTGCGGCGTCGTCTCACGCCGCACGCGGGCCCAGGGCAGCACCTGGATGGGCTCGGCGGCGGTGTTCCGCACGCTTTGCCGCGCCGTCACCATGTATTCGTCGTCGAGTTCCAGGCGGATGCGGAATTCCTGGCCCTGGCCGTTGTCCCAGCGCAGCGTGACGGGCGCGTTGGGGCCGAGCGGCCCGCCTTCCACGGTCCAGTCGGTGTCCGGGCCGGGGACCACGGTACGGCCATCGGCGGCCGTCCAGCCCCATTGGGCGAAGTAGGGGTTGGCTTCCGTCCGCGGCGCGAAGAGGCGCACCAGCGGGCTGTCGGGGCGCACCGTCTCCCGGTACCGGCGCAGCACGAGGTCATCGAGCCGCGCACCGCGCAGGCCGATGCTGCCCTGGAGCGAGGCGTTCTCCAGCGCCACGCGCTGTTCGGGCGCGCGGCTGGGGGCGGGCGCCGTGGTGGCGCCGCCGGGTGCCTGGTTGGCCACGGCCGTGGGGGGGACGGGAACGGGCACGGCGGCGCCAGGCGTTGCCGGGGCAGCGGCCTGCTGCGTGGCGGCGATCTCGGCCTGGCGGGCGCGCTCCGCCTCCCGCGCCGGGCGGTTCCAGAGGTCGAAGATCAGCAGGATGCCGACCGACAGGGCGATGGCGGCGAGGAGACGCTTCTGGTCCATGACGGCCTGGTTCAGCCTTTCGTCACGCCGGCGGCAGCGGGATCCGCGCCGTGGGCGTTCGGGGAGGGGGCGTTCGGGGAGGAGGATGGCGGCACCGGGTCGTAGCCACCCGGATGCCAGGGGTTGCAGCGCAGGATGCGGCGGGTGGTCAACCAGGACCCCTTCAACGCCCCGTGCGTGGCGACGGATTCAAGCCCGTAGTCGCTGCAATGCGGCAGGAAGCGGCAGTTGCAGCCGATGATCGGGCGCAGCGTGTACTGGTAGGTGCGGATGGCGCCGCGCAGCAGGTGCTGCTGGGGAGTCACGACACCGGCTCCGCCGGCTGGTGCTGGCTTGTGGGCTTCGGCTGGTCCAGCCGCAGCCCGGCCTGCTTCAACGCCCCGCGGAGGTCGCCGACCAGGGTACGGAAATCGCGCGTGGCGGTCGCGTCCCGCCCGATCAGCACGAGGTCGTAGCCTGCTGGCGCACCATCGCCCAACAGAAGTCGCGCCGCTTCCCGCAGCCGGCGCCGGGCGCGGTTGCGGGTGACGGCGTTGCCGATCTTCTTCGTGGTCGTGAAGCCGACGCGAAGCGGCGCCTCGGTCCCGGCCAGGACCTGCAGCACGAGACCCGGCCGCGCGACGCGGGTGCCGCGGGCGGAGACTCGCTGGAATTCGCGGCGCTGTTTCAGTCGCGGCGGGCGCGCCGGCATGGCACGGGCCTCGCCCGCCCCGCGATCAGGCGGAGAGCTTCTTGCGGCCCTTGGCGCGGCGATTCGCCAGCACCTTGCGGCCGCCCACGGTCTCCGTACGGGCGCGGAAACCATGGCGGCGCTTCCGGACGAGCTTCGAGGGCTGATAGGTACGCTTCACGACACACTCCCGCGGTGACCGGACCTGTCCACCGCCGCGGGAAGCCCCGATGGCGCCGACGATCCGGCAGGTATCTCTAAGGGATCGTCATGGCGGCCGCGAATGACCCAGGGCGCGCCCCGACGAAGGCCCGGACGTATAGGGAGGGGGGTGGCCTTCCGTCAACCGCGGACGGTGGGGCGGGGCGGGGGGGAAGTCAGCTTCTGGCCATAAATCGGGGGGAGGGGAGGCGCCAGGCTTCACTCAACCGCGCCTGCCCCCTCACGCAGCCCTCTCCCCCCAGCGGGGGGAGAGGGCTTTTCGGCAGGGACTCGGGTCAGTTGGTGCGGGGGTCGATCCAGCCGATGTGGCCGTCTTCCCGCCGGTAGACGACGTTCAGCGCGTTGGTGGCGCGGTTGCGGAACATCAGGACCGGGACATGGGCCAGGTCCATGCGCATCACCGCCTCGCCGACCGTCAGGCGGTCGATGGTGGCCTGCGTCTCCGCGACCACGGCCGGATGATCCGCGCCGTTCGCGATCACGGGCTCGGCCTCCACCTCCTCCTCGGGCTCCGGCCGCAGCACCACCTGGCGGGCGGGCTCACCCATCTCGGGCTCCCGCTCCCCGGCCAGGTGACGGGCATGGTCGTTCATCCGGCGCCGGTATCGTCGCATGCGCTTGGCGACGTGCTCGGCCGCTTCCTCGAAGGCCTTGTGGGCGTCGCTTCCCTCGCCCTCCCCTCGCATGAACAGGTTGCGGCCGGCCTTGAGGTTGATGTCGCAGACGAAGGCGTGGCCCTTCGCGTCGCGGCGGAAGGTGACGTTCGCTTCCAGGGCGTGGTCGAAATACTTCCGCGCGATGGTGCCGAGGCCGTCCCGCACATGCGTCTTCAGCGCATCACCGGTTTCGACCTGCTTGCCCGCGACTGTAATGTGCATGAGGGATTTGCTCCTTCTCCGGTTTGGAAAAGGCCGCCCGGTAGGCCGGCGGAACAGCGCCAAGGTCAGGCCGGGACGGCCTTCTCCCGCTTGCGCTGCACGGAAGATGGGATGCGCAGCGCCTCCCGGTATTTGGCCACCGTTCGGCGGGCGATGTCCACACCCTCCTTGCGCAGGCGCTCGACAATCGCGTCATCGGACAAGACGTCGTCAACGCTTTCGGCCAGGATCATCTCGCGGATGCGAAAACGAACCGCCTCCGCACTATGGCTTTCGCCACCACTGGTGCCGGCGATGGCAGTGGTGAAGAAATACTTAAGCTCGAAGGTGCCGCGCGGCGTCGCGATATACTTGTTCGCCGTCACGCGGCTGACCGTGCTCTCATGCATGGAGACATGCTCGGCCACGTCCCGCAGGATCAGCGGCCGTAAATGTCCGACTCCGAGGCGGAAGAAGGCGTCCTGCCGCCGCACGATCTCGGCCGCCACCTTCAGGATGGTGTTGGCGCGCTGTTCCAGCGACTTCACCAGCCAGGTCGCGCTCTGCAGCTTGTCCGCGATGAAGGCCTTGTCGTCCCGGTTGCGGGCGCCGACGACGGCGCGGGCGTGGAAGCCGCGATTAACCAGGATGCGGGGCAGCGTCTCCGGGTTCAGCTCCACCGCCCAGCCGCCATCATGGGTGCGGCGCATCAGCACGTCGGGCACCACGGCCATGGCGGGCGCGGCGTCGAAGCTCGCCCCTGGCTTGGGGTCGAGGCGCTTCAGCTCCGCGACCATCTCGGCCAGGTCCTCGGAATCCACGCCGCAGACGCGCATCAGGCCGCGCAGGTCGCGCCGTGCCAGCATCTCGAGGTTGTCGAGCAGCGCCTCCATGCAGGGGTCGAGGCGGTTGCGATCGGCGAGCTGGACGGCCAGGCATTCGCGGAGGTCGCGGCAGAACATGCCGACGGGGTCGAAGCGCTGCATCCGGGCACGCACGGCGGCGACGATCGCCTCCTCGCACCCCATGGCGGCGGCGATCGCGGCATCGGGCACGGGCAGGCGCCCGGCGGGATCGACCATGGCCAGCATCTGCGCCGCGATCAGCCGGTCCCGGTGGTCGGCGAAGGTCAGGCGGACCTGTTCGCCGAGGTGCTCGCGCAGCGTCTTCCGGGCATCGGCCAGATCCTCGATGCCGGAGAGGTCGTCGTCGAAATCGGCGCGGCCGCCGCGGCCGCCGGAATCGCCGAAGCTGGCGCCACCACCGCTGCCATCGCCGTCATAGACATTGCCGTAATCGGCATCGAGCGGGCTGTCCGCCATGGAGGTCGCGGTCGCGGCTTCCAGCGAATCCCGCGGCTCCGCCGCCACCGCTTCGGGCGCGCGTTCGTCGGCCGTCGTGCGGGGCTCCGGGCGCTCATCCCGCTCCAGCAGCGGGTTGCGCTCCAGCTCCTCCTCCACGAAGGCGGTGACTTCCATGTTGGAGGATTGCAGCAGCTTGATGGCCTGCCGCAGCTGCGGCGTCATCACCAGCGACTGCGTGTGCCGCATGTCGAGCCGCGGGCCGATGGCCATCGCCCTCAGCCCCCCGCCCGGTGATGCGGCGCTTGCGTCAAAGCCGGCGCCTACAGGGAGAAGCGTTCGCCGAGATAGACCCGCCGCACCCCCTCATGCGCGACGATGTCGCGGGGGCTGCCCTCCATCAGCACCTGGCCGTCGTGCAGGATGTAGGCGCGGTCGATGATCTCCAGCGTCTCTCGCACATTGTGGTCGGTGATCAGCACGCCGATGCCACGGTCCTTCAGGTGCTTCACCAGGTCGCGGATCTCCCCCACCGCGATGGGGTCGATGCCGGCCAGCGGTTCGTCCAGCAGGATGTAGCTGGGCTGGGTGGCGAGGGCGCGGGCGATCTCGCAGCGCCGGCGCTCGCCGCCCGACAGCGCCAGGGCGGGCGCGCGGCGGAGATGGCCGATGCCGAATTCCGCCAGCAGGCTGTCCAGCATCTGCTCCCGCCGGTCGCGCACGGGCTCCACCACCTCAAGCGCGGCGCGGATGTTGTCCTCCACCGACAGGCCGCGGAAGATGGAGGCTTCCTGCGGCAGGTAGCCGAGGCCGAGGCGGGCGCGGCGATACATCGGCAGGAAGGTCACGTCGTGGCCGTCCAGCGTGACCATGCCCTCATCGGGCTGCACGAGGCCGGTGATCATGTAGAAGGTGGTGGTCTTGCCGGCGCCGTTGGGGCCGAGCAGGCCGACGGCCTCACCCCGCTTCAGGCTGATGGAGACGTTCCGCACGACGGGGCGCTTCTTGTAGCGCTTGCCGAGGCCCTTCGCGACCAGGCCGGAATTGTCGGCGGCAAGGCGCACGGGCGGCGTGCGGGCATCGCGCGGCCCGCCATTCCCTGGACCATCCGGCGGCGTCATCGCGGCGCCCCCTGCGGTGGGCGAGGGGCGGGCGGCGGCGGGTTCGGCACCGGGGCTGGGCGCGCGGCCGGGCGGTTCGGGGCGGGGACGGTGGCCTGTTCCGGCTGCTGCTGCTGCACGACCAGGCCCTGCACGCGGGTCCCCGGCGCGGAGACAAGGCGCGAGACGCCGGTGCGCAGGTTCACGATGGCTTCCTGGCCGTTCAGCTGGTTGTCGCCCCGCGTGATGCGGACGCCGCCCACCAGCCGGGCCAGCCCGGTGGGCGGGCTGTAGACGCCACGCTCGCCGCGCACGACTTCCTCCGGCGACCGGATCTCGACGCTGCCATAGGCTTCCACGCGATCGATGCGACTATTCTCCGTATTGCCGGGCAGGCCGGGGATGGCGGCCGGGCGATTGGCGGTGGTGGTGGGTGCCGGGGTCGGGGCGGGCGTGGGCGCCGGCGTTGCTGCCGCAGCCGCGCCCGGGGCGGGAGACTCGAGGAAATAGGCGACCAGCGTGTCGGCGGCGATGCGGCGGTTGTCGCTGGTGGTGACCACCGCGCCGCCACGACCCACCGCCATCCGGCGCTGCGGCCAGTATTCCAGGCTGTCCCGCGCCGTGATGCGCTGTTCCGGCGTGGTGAGGGACAGGTTGCGGCCCGACATCACCATCACGGCCTGGTCGATGTCATAGACCGCGCGGTCGCCCTCTGCCCGTTCGGTGGCCGAGGTCACGCGGACATTGCCCTCGGCCTCGAAGCGGTAGATCTCGCCGCCGGAGAGCGGGCTTTCGCCGGGCTGTGCGGTGGTGCCGGCGCGGGGGCGGTAGCGGGCGATCAGCCGGTCCGCATCCACCGTCACGCCGTCCCGCACCGCCCGGGCATTGCCGCGCGCGACGACGACCTGTTCCTGCTGGCGCCATTCGATCCCATTGGTGGCGGTGATCTCCACCGGCCCGCCCTGGGTGAGGTCGAGGTTCTGCGCCAGCGCCGGCGCGGTGGCGAGGGCCAGCACGGCCGTGAGCATCGCGCGGCGGATCACTTGCCGCCCTCCAGCACCGCCCGGGCATTGCCGGTGAAGATGACGACCTGGCCGCGGTCGATGAGGCGGAAGCCCTGGGAGGTCAGTGTGCCGAAGGGGCCCTGCGCCGCCACGGGATCATCGCCGGAGGCCGCGCCGACGGCGAGGTCCACGGCCGCCTTTTCGGTCACGAACTGGGTGCCGTCGTCATGGTGCACGGTCACGCGGCCGGCCAGGTCCAGGTGGTTGCGGGGGCGGTCGTAGCGGCCATCGCGCGCCTCGATGTAGATCCAGGCGCCGTCGCCCATCAGCAGGTCGGCGCGGGGGGCCTGGAGGTTCACGGTATCCTCGTTGCCCGCCTGGGTCGCGAGGGTGGCGGTCACGTTGTAGGGGCGGTTCTGCTCGTCCACCCCCTGGTAGCGCGGATCGACGATCCGCAGCGCATCCGGGCGTGCCGACATGACCCGCTGGAAGGAGATGCGCCCGCGATCAGCAGCGCTGTCGAATTCGGGCCAGAGGGCGATGGCCGCCAGCAGCCCGACCGCCGCCAGCGGCAGCACGCGCTTGGCGATGCTGACGATGATCCGCCGCCGCGCGAGTTCCGAGGGACGCGGCGCCCGCCGTTCCCGCGAAGGGGCCAGCATGCGGCGCGGCGGCGCACGAAAGCCGCCGGGGGCGGATCCGGCAGCACGGGAGGAGGAGATGGGCGGGGGCAAGCGCACACGACTTGTATGGGCCTGCCGGGCGAGAGGGTCAACGCGCCGATGACCATTCCGGCATTGTCCGGACAAGAAACGTGCCAACCAACCGTCAACCGTGAGGCGATTGGGCAACGATCGCGCGATCCGGAGGCAATCGTGACCAGGCGCCGCTTGACGCCCTCAGTGGCTGAACAGGTCTGGCTCCTCGTATCCCAGCAGGTCGAGCCGGCCGCGCATCGGCAGGAAGCGGTAGCAGGCCTCGGCGATGTCGAGCCGCCCCTCCCGCTCCAGCAGCGCCTTCAGCCGGGCCCAGAGGGCATGCAGGTGCAGGACATCGGACGCCGCATAGGTCAACTGCTCCGGCGTCAGCTCCGGCTGGCCCCAGTCGCTGGATTGCTGCTGCTTCGAGATCTCGACGCCCAGCAGTTCCTTGCACAGGTCCTTGAGGCCGTGGCGGTCCGTATAGGTGCGCACCAGCTTGGAGGCGATCTTGGTGCAGACCACCGGCGCGACCTCCACCCCCAGCGCGTTGTAGAGCGCGGCGACGTCGAAGCGGGCGAAGTGGAAGATCTTCAGCACCGACGGGTCCGTCAGCAGCTTCTTCAGGTTGGGGCAGTCCCCGCCGCGGCCGCCGAGCGAGGGGGGCAGGATCTGCACGCAATGCGCCGTGCCGTCGCCGGCGGAAAGCTGCACCAGGCAAAGGCGGTCCCGGCGCGGGTCGAGGCCCATCGTCTCGGTGTCGATGGCCACGGCGGTGCCGAAGCTCAGGCCTTCCGGCAGGTCATGCCGATGCAGCTGGATCATGGCTTTTCCGGTGAAGAGGGTCTGGCCCTGACCGCCGGCGCCCCGGCGGGGGCCAGGCGACGGCGAGGAGCCGGGAGAGGAGGGTGCAGGGGCCATCGGGCGTGAAGGGTGCGGGCGGCTGGTGGGCTGCGCCCCGGCACGCGCTATAGCGGGCAGGCGGGCGGCCCGCTACCGGGACAGGCTGCTGGCGCGCATCTCCTTCGGCACCTCGCTCACCATCCGCAGTTCCACCCGGTTGCGGCCCTTGGCCTTGGCCAGGAAGACGGCCGCGTCGGCGCGCTTCAGCATGTCCTCCGCCGCCTGGTCGCGCGGCAGCAGGCCGGTGACGCCGAGGCTGGCGGTCAGCCGCACCGGCGCCGCATCCCCTTCGGTTGCGAAATTGTGGCGGGCGACGGCGGCGCGCATGGCCTCCGCCAGGGCAGACGCCGCGTTGGCGTCGAGGCCGGGGAGGGAGACGGCGAAGACCTCTCCGCCCAGCCGGCCGAGATTGGCGGGCATGCCCTCCAACCGCCCGGCCACGAGCTTGGCCACCGCCTGCAACGCCGCGTCTCCGGCGGCATGGCCGCGCATGTCGTTCAGCAGCCGGAACTGGTCGAGATCGAGGAGGATCAGGGACAGCGGCCCCCCATCCCGCCGTGCGGTGGCGATATGGGCCGCGAGGCTGCGCAGGAAATGGCCGCGATTGCCGATGCCGGTCAGGTCATCGGTCTCGGCGCGGTAGCGCAGCTCCGCCGTGCGGTCGGCGACCTCCTCGGTCAGCCGCGCATTGCCCTCCGCCAGCCTGGCCTCCGCCTCGCGCCGCTCGCTCAGCAGCGCCATGAGCGCCAGCGCATTGGTCGCCATCAGCACGATCATCATGCCGACCGCGCGGAGTGGATTCGCGACGGCATCGGGCTGGAACGGGCCGAGGCCGGCCAGCGTGCCGACGGTGGCCACCACGCTGATCAGCGTCAGCAGCGAATAGGCGGCCCGCAGCGAGATGCGGAGCGTCACCCAGGTAACCGGGATGGTCAGCAGCACCACGGCTTCCGGCTGGACGAGGTCCGCCAGGGGCGGCGGCAGGGCGAAGAGGAGCGCCGTGAGGGCTGCGGTGGCGCCGAAGACGGCGGCATCGCCAGGCGCCATGCGGTGGCCGGGCACGGCCGGCGTGCGTTCCGCGCCGATCCAGAGCATGAGCGCCGGGGCGAAGAAGAAGACGCCGCCGGCATCGCAGAGCACCCAGCGGGAGAAGACGGAATAGGCATCGTCCAGCGGCAGGCCGGCCACCAGCAGCAGTGCCGCCGTGCCGCCAAGCGCGGTCAGCATGGATTGCAGCAGCACGCCGCCGGCGACGAAGCCGAGCACGCCACGCAGCCGGGTGAAGAGGCCGGTGGGTGGCCGCAGCGCACGGGTCAGCACCGCGCCGACCCAGGGGCCAAGGCTGTTGGAGACGGAGATGAGGGCGGCGGTCAGCAACCCGGCATCCAGCAGCAGGCCGTTGACGGCGAAGGAGCCCGCGAAGATCCCGGGCACCAGCCGGATGCCGCCCACCAGCGTGGCGACCGCGGCGATGCCGGCGGGCAGCCAGATCGGCGCGGGGAAGAGCCCGTAGCGCGCGAAGAACAGCCCGACCGCCGCACCCAACCCGGCATAGAGCACGGCCACCACCAGATTCGCCGCGACCAGCAGCAGCGGCTGGGCCAGCAGCGCGGCGAAGGGTCCGGATGCGCGAGCCTGCTGTTCATCCGCGGTCGCGCTGCTGCGGCCAAGTTCACCCTGGGGCCAGTGTTGCATCGGTGCGGGACGATCTCACGGCTGTCGTGTCTAGGCGCAGGCGGGTGGCGGTGGGCCGACGGAGGGTTCCGGGGGGAAGGGATCGGCACCGCGGGGTGACGCACCGGCCCTGGCAGGCCCGACCTCACATGGGCGGGGGGACGATCACGTGAAGCGGCGCCAATCTGGCATCTGGGCGACCGCACTGCAACAAGCACCTACGGTTGTCGACAATTGTCGGAACAGCCGTCCGCTATGCCCAGGAGGGGGCTAACTGCAATCTGGGAGTGTGCTGTCTGCGTGACCACCGCCGCGACTGGCGGGGTGATGGTGCCCAGGAAAGGACTCGAACCTTCACGACCTTGCGGTCACTGGCACCTGAAGCCAGCGCGTCTACCAATTCCACCACCTGGGCAGGGGGCGTCGTTCAGCGAGGGGCGATTTACGGGGCGGGCCCGGGGGCGTCAAGCGGGGGTGGCGACAGAAGTTGTGGACAGTTCCCGCCGCTTGGCGCGCCAGGGTCGTCCCCATATGGTCCGGCACGGATTTCCTGGACGGAGTGCGGATCATGCGCATGGCGGATCGCAAGGTGGCGACGGTGTTCGGCGGCGCCGGTTTCATCGGCCGCTACGTGGTGCAGCGGCTGGCGGCGCAGGACTACATCGTCCGCATCGCGGGGCGCGACCCGCAGGCCGCCCGCTTCCTGACCACCCAGGGGCGGGTCGGCCAGATCGTGCCGCTGCGTGCGCCGGTGACGGATGCCGCCGCTGTCGCCCGCGCCGTGGAGGGCGCGGAGGTGCTGGTGAACCTGGTCGGCATCCTGCACGGGGATTTCGACCGGGTGCAGGCCAAGGGGCCGGGCGTGGTGGCGCAGGCCGCCGCCGCGGCGGGGGCGCGGCGATTCGTCCAGGTCTCGGCGATCGGGGCCGATGCCGCCAGCGACAGCCGCTATGCCCGCAGCAAGGCGGAAGGGGAGGCGGCGGTGCGGGCGGCCTTCCCCGCGGCGACGGTCCTCCGCCCCTCCGTCGTCTTCGGTCCGGAGGACAACTTCTTCAACCGCTTCGCCGGCATGGCACGGTTGCTGCCCTTCATGCCCGTCGTGGCGGGCGACACGAAGTTCCAGCCGGTCTTCGTGGGGGACGTCGCCGATGCGGTGATGGCCGCCGTGGAGCGCGATGATGCGGCGGGGCGCACCTATGAACTGGGTGGCCCGCGGGTGATGAGCATGCGCGACGTGCTGCGCTTCATCCTGGACACCACGCGGCGGACCAAGCGGATGGTGGACATGCCGATGGGGCTGATGAGCCTCCAGGCGAGCATCCTGGAGAAGCTGCCCAACCCGGCCCTGACCACGGACCAGCTGAAGCTGCTCGGCCGAGACAATGTGGTGGGGGAGGGGGTGCCTGGGCTTGCCGATCTCGGCATTGCGCCGACCTCGGTGGAGGCGGTGGTGCCGGGCTACCTGCGGCGCTTCCGGCCCGGCGGTGGGCGACGGGACCTCGCCGCGGCGTGAGCGCGCAACCCGTCCATAACGGACCTAATTCCGGTTCGGGCAGCCGAGATGGTTCGGGTGCCGGATCGGGAACGCGGAAATAATGTCAGCCATACTGACTAATTAATGCATTTCGGACTCGCGTCCCGGTTTTCGGTGCTGTAGAGGGGCCGTGCGCGCCCCCGGGGGATGAGGGGAGGCGCGTGCCTCGTCTCGCCCCTAGGGAGCGTCGCCGCCATGGCTGACCGGATGCTGCAATTCGTGCGCCTCGACCAACGCCTGCCGGAAAAGCGGAAGGCGGAGCTGCGCCGCGAGGATTTCGACGAGATCTACAAGGCCTTCGACCCCGAGGGCGCCAAGACGCAGGCGAGCCGCTGCAGCCAGTGCGGCGTGCCCTTCTGCTCCGTCCACTGCCCGCTGAACAACAACATCCCGGACTGGCTGAAGCTGACCGCGGAAGGGCGGCTGGAGGAGGCCTATGAGGTCGCCTCCGCCACCAACACCTTCCCCGAGATCTGCGGCCGCATCTGCCCGCAGGACCGCCTCTGCGAAGGCAACTGCGTCATCGAGAAGGACTTTGGTAGTGTCACCATCGGGTCCGTTGAGAAATACATAACGGATACCGCCTGGGAAAACGGCTGGGTGAAGGCGCCGAAGCCGCGCCGGGAGCTGGCGCAGAGCGTCGGCATCATCGGCGCCGGGCCGGGCGGCCTGGCGGCGGCGGAGCGGCTGCGCATGCGCGGCTACCAGGTCCATGTCTACGACCGCTACGACCGCGTCGGCGGCCTGATGATCTACGGCATCCCCAACTTCAAGCTGGAGAAGGAGGTGGTGCTGCGCCGCTGGAAGCAGTTCGAGGAAGGCGGCATCCACTTCCACCTGAACGTGGCCGTGGGCCGCGACATCACGCTCGCCGAGCTGCGGGAGAAGCATGACGCGGTGCTGGTGGCGACCGGCGTCTACAAGGCGCGCGACATGGCCGCGCCCGGCATCGGGCTTGAAGGCATCGTGCCCGCGCTGGACTACCTGACGGCGTCGAACCGCGCCGGGCTTGGCGAGACCGTGGCCGCGATGGAATCGGGCGCGCTGAACGCGGCGGGCAAGCGCGTCGTCGTCATCGGCGGCGGCGACACCGCCATGGACTGCGTCCGCACCGCGGTGCGACAGGGGGCGGCGGCCGTGACCTGCCTCTACCGGCGCGACAAGGCGAACATGCCGGGCTCGATGCGCGAAGTGCACCACGCGGAGGAGGAAGGCGTCACCTTCGAATGGCTCGGCGCGCCGGAAGCCTTCCTGGGTGATGGAAAGGTCAATGCGGTGCGCGCGCATCGCATGCATCTCGGCCTGCCGGATGCCTCCGGCCGCCAGCAGGTGGAGCCGATCCCGGGCAGCAGCTTCAACCTGCCCGCCGACCTGGTCATCATGGCGCTGGGCTTCGACCCGGAGGACCTGCCCAAGGCCTTCGAGGAGCCTGCCCTGCCGGTGACGCGCTGGGGCACGCTGAAGGTGAACCATCGCACGATGATGACGGACCTGCCGGGCGTCTTCGCCGCGGGCGACATCGTGCGCGGCGCCAGCCTCGTGGTCTGGGCGATCCGCGACGGCCGCGACGCGGCGGAACAGATGCACGGCTACATCCAGCAGAAGACCGCGGCGCTCGCCGTGGCGGCGGAGTGACTTCGATGGACAACGGCTTCGAGACCGGCGCGCAGTTCGCCGAAGGCTATGTCGAGAACCTCAAGACCCTCCAGGACGCGCATATCGACCTGACCGAGCATGACGCCTGCGGCGTCGGCCTGGTCGCGGCGCTGGACGGCAAGGCGCGGCGCGATGTCGTGCAGGCCGGCATCGATGCGCTGAAGGCGGTGTGGCACCGTGGCGCCGTGGACGCCGATGGCAAGACCGGCGACGGCGCCGGCATCCATATCGAGATTCCGCAGGACTTCTTCGCGGAAGTCGTGCAGCGCGGCGGCGACGCCGTGCGGCCGGGCCGCATCGCGGTCGGCATGGTGTTCCTGCCCAAGACCGACCTCGGCGCGCAGGAACGCTGCCGCCAGATCGTCGAGACCGAGATCCTGAACGCGGGCTACAACATCTATTCCTGGCGCCAGGTCCCGATCGACGTCTCCTGCATCGGCGAGAAGGCCAATGCGACGCGGCCGGAGATCGAGCAGATCCTGATCTGGAACCCGCGCGGCGTCGATGACGACACCTATGAGCGGGACCTCTACGTCATCCGCCGGCGGATCGAGAAGCAGGCCATCGCGGCGCAGATTCCGGAGCTCTACCTCTGCTCGCTCTCCTGCCGTTCGATCATCTACAAGGGCATGTTCCTGGCGGAGAACCTGACGGATTTCTTCCCGGACCTGAACGACGCGCGCTTCGTGTCGCGCTTCGCCATCTACCACCAGCGCTATTCCACCAACACCTTCCCGACCTGGCGCCTGGCCCAGCCCTTCCGCACGCTGGCCCATAACGGGGAGATCAACACCGTCCACGGCAACATCAACTGGATGAAGAGCCACGAGACGCGGCTCGCGCATCCGCTGCTCGATGCCTGGATGGAGGACATCAAGCCGGTGGTGCAGGCGGGCGGGTCCGACACCGCGACGCTCGACAACGTGTTCGAGCTGCTGGTGCGCGGCGGCCGCGACGCGCCGATGGCCAAGGCGATGCTGATCCCGGAAAGCCTCGGCAACAACGCGACGATGCCGGAGGCACACCGGGAATTCTTCCTCTACTGCAACGCGGTGATGGAGCCCTGGGACGGCCCGGCGGCGATCGCGGCGACGGATGGCAAGTGGGCGATCGGCGGCCTCGACCGCAACGGCCTGCGCCCGATGCGCTACACCATCACCACCGACAACATGCTGGTGACGGGATCCGAGACCGGCATGGTGAAGATCGCGGAGGACCGCATCATCGCCAAGGGCCGCGTCGGACCCGGGCAGTGCGTCGCCGTCGATCTCTCGACCGGCCGCTTCTACGGCGACACGGAACTCAAGGACGCGCTCTCCTCCCGCAAGCCCTTCGGCGACTGGACGCGCCGCACCACGCGCATCGACGGCATCGTCAAGGCCGCGGCGGATGAGCAGGCGGAGCTGACCGGAGAGGCGCTGCGCCGCCGCCAGCTGGCGGTGGGGTACACGCTGGAGGAGCTGGAGACGATCCTGCATCCGATGGTGGAGGAGGCGAGCGAGGCCGTGGGCAGCATGGGCGACGACACGCCCATCGCCGTGCTGTCGGGCCAGTATCGCGGCCTGCACCATTATTTCCGGCAGTCCTTCAGCCAGGTGACCAACCCGCCGATCGACAGCCTGCGCGAGACGCGGGTGATGTCGCTGAAGACGCGGCTCGGCAATCTCGGGAACATCCTCGACGAGGACCCGACGCAGTGCGACATGCTGATGCTGGACAGCCCCGTGCTGTCCAACGCGGAATTCGCCGCGATGCGCGCCTATATGGGCGCCACCGCCTGCACGGTGGACGCGACCTTCCCGGTCGCGGAGGGGGAGCAGGGGCTGCGCCGCGCGATCGAGCGCATTCGCCGCGAGGCGGAGGAAGGTGTCCGCAGCGGCTGCGCCCATGTCATCCTGACCGATGAGGCGCAGGGGCCGGAGCGTGCCGCCATCCCGATGATCCTGGCGGTCGGCGGCGTGCACACCCACCTCGTGCGCCATTCGCTCCGCACCTTCACCTCGCTCAATGTGCGCTGCGCGGAATCCATCGACGTCCACTACATCGCCGTGCTGATCGGCGCGGGGGCGACGACGGTGAATGCCTACCTGGCGCAGGAGAGCATCGCGGACCGGCACCGCCGCGGGCTGTTCGGCGGCCTGTCGCTGAAGGATTGCGTCGCCCGCTACAAGAAGGCGGTGGACAAGGGGTTGCTGAAGGTGATGTCCAAGATGGGCATCTCCGTCATCAGCAGCTACCGCGGCGGGATGAATTTCGAGGCCATCGGCCTGTCGCGCGCGCTTGTGGCGGAGTTCTTCCCCGGCATCGCCAGCCGCATCTCCGGCATCGGCCTCTCCGGCATCGCGCGCCGCGTGCTGGCGCTGCATGCCAAGGCCTGGGATGCGGATGCTGTGACGCTGCCGGTCGGCGGCCTCTACAAGCTGCGCAAGCGCGGCGAGAACCACGCCTTCGACGGCAGCCTGATCCACACGCTGCAGAAGGCGGTGGAGACGGACAGCTACCAGACCTTCAAGCGCTACTCGGAAGGCGTGCGCAAGCTGCCGCCCGTCGCGCTGCGGGACCTGCTCGATTTCCGCGCCGATGGCCGCATCGCCATCCCGCTGGAGGAAGTCGAGAGCATCACGGAGATCCGCAAGCGCCTGGTGGCGCCCGGCATCTCGCTGGGTGCGCTGAGCCCGGAGGCGCATGAGACGCTCTCCATCGCCATGAACCGCATCGGTGCGCGCAGCGACAGCGGCGAGGGTGGCGAGGATCCGGCGCGCGCGCGGCCGCGCCGCAACGGCGACAACGCGAATTCCGCCATCAAGCAGATCGCCTCGGGCCGCTTCGGCGTCACGGCCGAGTATCTCAACAACTGCAAGGAGATCGAGATCAAGGTCGCGCAGGGCGCCAAGCCCGGCGAGGGCGGGCAGCTGCCCGGCTTCAAGGTGACGGAGCTCATCGCCAAGCTGCGGCATTCCACGCCGGGCGTGATGCTGATCAGCCCGCCGCCGCACCACGACATCTACTCGATCGAGGATCTGGCGCAGCTCATCTACGACCTGAAGCAGATCAACCCGGAAGCGACGGTCTGCGTGAAGCTGGTGGCGCGCAGCGGCATCGGCACCATCGCGGCTGGCGTGGCCAAGGCGAAGGCGGATGCGATCCTGGTCTCCGGCCATTCCGGCGGCACGGGCGCCTCGCCCGTCTCCTCCATCAAGCATGCCGGCCTGCCCTGGGAGATGGGGCTCAGCGAGACGCACCAGGTGCTGATGCTGAACCGCCTGCGGCACCGCGTGAAGCTGCGTACCGATGGCGGCATCAAGACGGGGCGGGATGTGGTGATCGCGGCCATGCTGGGCGCCGAGGAATTCGGCATCGGCACCGCGAGCCTCGTCGCCATGGGCTGCATCATGGTGCGGCAGTGCCATTCCAACACCTGCCCGGTCGGCGTCTGCACGCAGGATGACGCGCTTCGCCAGAAATTCACCGGCACGCCGGAGAAGGTCATCAACCTGTTCAGCTTCGTGGCGGAGGAGGTGAGGGAGATCCTGGCCGGCCTCGGCTTCCGCAAGCTGACCGACGTGATCGGCCGCACCGACCTGCTGCGTCAGGTGAGCCGCGGGTCGGAGGACCTCGACGACCTCGACCTCAACCCGCTGCTGGTGAAGGCGGATGCGGGCTCCCACGCCGCCTACTGCACCCTGGAAGGGCGGAACGAGGTGCCGGAGACGCTGGACGCCGACATGATCCGCGACGCCGCGGCGCTGTTCGAGCGTGGCGAGAAGATGCAGCTGGCCTACAACATCCGGAACACGCATCGCGCCATCGGCACGAAGATCTCCTCCAAGATCGTGCGCAAGTTCGGGATGGAGGGGCTGCAGCGCGGGCACCTGACGGTCCGCCTGCGCGGCTCCGCCGGCCAGTCGCTCGGCGCCTTCGCGGTGCGGGGTCTCAAGCTGGAAGTCTTCGGCGACGCCAACGACTATGTCGGCAAGGGCCTGTCGGGTGGCACCATCGTGGTGCGGCCGGCGCCCTCCTCCTCGCTGGTGTGGCGGGAGAACACGATCATCGGCAACACCGTGCTGTACGGGGCGACCGGTGGTGCGCTGTTCGCGGCGGGGCAGGCGGGTGAACGCTTCGCGGTGCGCAATTCCGGCGCGCTCGCGGTGGTGGAAGGCTGCGGCGCCAACGGTGCCGAGTACATGACGGGCGGCTGCGTCGTCATCCTCGGCCCCGTGGGCGACAATTTCGGCGCCGGCTTCACCGGTGGCATGGGCTTCCTCTACGACGCCGACGGCACCTTCGAGAAGCGCGTGAACCCGGAGACGCTGCTGTGGCAGCGGCTCGGCGGCAGCGCGCATTGGGAAGGGGTGCTGCGGGAGCATGTGCAGCGCCATGTGAAGGAGACGGGCAGCCCCTTCGCCGCCCGCATCCTGAACGACTGGGCGCAGGAGCGCGGGCATTTCTGGCACGTCGTGCCGAAGGAATACGCGAAGTACCTGCCGAAGCCGATGACCGACGCGGCCGCCGTCGCCGCGGAGTGATCGGACGACGGTCGGTTCTCGCCGCCCCCGCGCTGCTCGGCGCGGGGTGCGCGCGGGCCACGGTCCCGCCGCCCATGCCCCAGGCGGCGGCGGGTCCCGGCCTTCATGCCAGGGCGGCGGCGAAGGGCATCGCCTTCGGCACTGCCGTCACCACGGGCCAGATCGCGGAGCCCGATACCGCCGCCGCCATCCGCGCCGAGTGCGGGCTGCTGGTCGCGGAATACGAGATGAAGTGGGACCAGCTGGAGCGCAACCGGGGCGACCGGCGCTTCCGCCTGCCCGACCGCCTCATGGAATTTGCCCGGGTCAACCGCATGGCCATGCGCGGCCATACCCTGGTGTGGCACGAGAGCGACCCGCCCTGGATGGGCCGGCTCGATGCGCGGGGCCTCGCCAATGCCATGCAGGACCATATCGAGGCGGTGGTCGGCCGCTGGCGCGGCCGCATCGGCACCTGGGACGTGGTGAACGAGGCGGTGCGGGCGGAGGATGGGCGCGTGGACTGGCTGCGCCGCACGCGGATGCTGGAGGTGCTGGGGCCGGACTACATCCCCGCCGCCTTCCGCGCGGCGCGTGCCGCGGACCCGACGGCGCGCCTCGCCTACAATGATTTCGGCTGCGAGCACGCGACCGTCGCGGCACGGCGCAAGCGCATGGGCGTGCTCGGCCTGCTGCGCGGGCTGAAGCGGGCCGGGGCGCCGTTGGATGTGCTGGGCGTGCAGGCACATCTGCAGGCCGGGCAGCCTTTCGCCGCCGATGAATGGCAGGATTTCCTTGGCGACGTCGCCGAACTCGGGCTGACGATCGAAGTCACGGAACTCGACGTGAATGACCGTGCGCTGCCGGCCGACGTCGCGGCGCGGGATGCCGCCAGCGCCGATCTGGTGCGGCGCTTCCTGGAGGCGACGCTGGCCCAGCCCGCGGTGCGCGCCGTGGTCACCTGGGGCCTGTCGGACCGCCACAGCTGGGTGCATGCGGAACGGCTGCCGGAACACCGCCGGCGCGACAATGCCCGCGCCCGCCCCCTGCCGCTGGATGAGGCGATGCGCCGCAAGCCGATGTGGCACGCCATCGCCATCGCCTTCGATCGAGCGCCAGCCCGGGCGTGAACGAAGCGGCTGTTGGCCTGCCGCGCGGCGCATGCGATAGGGCGGGCCTGCCACGAACCGAAGCGCCAGCCTGCATGCGGATCCTCTACCACCTCCCCCTCTCGCCCTTCTCGCGCAAGGTCCGGCTCGCCCTCGCGGAAAAGCGCATCCCCTTCGACCTGCGGGTGGAGAAGGTGTGGGAGCGGCGCGACGAGTTCCTGGCGGTGAACCCGGCCTGCACCGTGCCCGTGCTGCAGGAGGCGAACGGCCTCTCGATCGTCGACAGCAACGCCATCTGCGAATACCTCGACGAGGCCTATCCCGACATGCCGCTGCTGGGCCGCACGCTGGCGGAACGGGCGGAAGTGCGGCGGCTGGTCGCCTGGTTCGACCAGAAATTCTACGCCGAGGTCACCCGGAACCTGCTGTTCGAGAAGCAGATGAAGCGCGTGCTCGGCCGGGGCAATCCGGATGCGGCCTCGATCCGCGCGGGCTATGCGAACCTGAAGCCGCATCTGGAATACATCGGCTGGCTGGCGGAGACCCGGGCCTGGCTGGCGGGGCCGGCGCTCAGCCTGGCGGATCTGGCGGCGGCGGCGCAGCTTTCGGCGCTGGACTATATCGGGGATCTCGACTGGACGATCTCCGACGGCGCCAAGGACTGGTATGCGCGCATCAAGTCGCGGCCGTCCTTCCGGGGCCTGCTGGCAGACCGGGTGAGCGGCGTGACTCCGCCGGAGCACTACGCGGACCTGGATTTCTGAGCATGCGGGCGTGGCGGGCGTTGCTCTCCGCCACGGCCACCCTTTGCCTCGCGCCACAAGCCGCGGCGCAATCCCAGGCTGCCATCTGCGCACGCGTCGCGGCGGAGTTGGTCTGGGACGGGTACCGCATGGAGAACTGCCGGGTGACCGATCGCGGGCGCCGGCGGGGTTGGCCGATCCGCTCGCGGTTGTCGTCTGGCATGCCGAAAATGCCGAAGGCGGGAGTCACTCGCTGACCGAGGTCGCCGTTGCGCTAAGGGTCGGCCCGACATTCCGCCTCCTCGCGGTCCCGGAGCCGGTCGAGGACATCCTGCCCATTTTCATCCAGGCGGCCCGCATCATCGCGGGCCGCGTCGTCGTCGAGGGCCTGGCGCAGGGACCAAATGATGGGAATTGCTGCCCGTCGGTGCCCGTACGGGTCCGGCTGGCGCCTGACGCTGCAGGCTGGGCGTTGGTGTTGGCCGCGCCCCACCCGCGACGGCGCCGCCCGGCAACCCCACCAGCCATCTCACGTTCCGATGCCGAAACCCGGAGCGTGCCATGACCCATCGCCTTCTCCTCGTCGCCCTGTTCGTCCCAGGCCTGGCCCTTGCCCAGCCCGTCGCGCCGCCGCAGGCGGGCGGGCCGCCGCCCGGGCGGGTGGAGGAGATCGGGCGGGATGCCGGCCCGGCGCGCCAGCCCCCGCAGACCGACAGCCCCCAGGCGGTGAACCGCGGCACGGATGGATCGGCGGTCGGGCTCGACCAGCCCGCCGGCACCGGCACCACGCCGCAGGGATTCCTGGGGGAGAGCACCTCCGGCGCCCGGGATCCGGCCACGCCGCCGGCCGGCGCGCCGCCGCAATCGCGCCCGGAGTGACGCCTGCCGTTGCGGCGTTGACATGATCGGGCGTGCGACGCCAGCATTGCCGCAACGGCAATCGGGGGTTGCAGTCTGTGCGTCGCTTCGTGCTGCTGATGGCTCTGCTGATGCTGCCGTCCCTGGTTCAGGCGCAGGCGCCAGGATCAGTGGTGGAGGGTAGCCTCTCCCTGGGCCCCAAGGTCCTGCCCCTGCCGGCCGGGCCGTGGCGGGTGCTTCACCTCGGTGTCGGTGATGGGCGCACCAGCGACCTGCTTGTCCCGACGAGGTTTCACCGGGCCGTCCTGGTGCAGGAACGCGGGGGACGCGCCGCGGCGGTCATCGTCGCGCAGGCGGCGCAGGAAGTCGGGGTCTTCTGGGAACCGCATGGCGTCTGCTTCAACGAAGGTGCCTTGGCACGGCATGTCGTCTCCGCCGTGCGGGCTGCGTTGGATTGCCGCGGCCTGGTCGTGCTGGCCGCCAGAAGGCAGCCGGGGCAGGCCGGTTATCTGGACGCGCTCTACGACGAAGGGCAGCGTCGGCCGGGCTGGCTGCCGCCCTACTGGATCAGCAGCCAGTTCGTGATCAGCGAGACGATGCACTACCTGAACGTGGAGTATCGCATGGTGCCACCCGCCTTTGCGCCGGGGACGACGGGCGGCACGACCCTGGCCGAGGGCTCCCGCGTTCCGGTCCCGCAAGCCCTCATCCAGCAGCTGGATGCCTGGGGCGCGCAGGCCCGGTCGGAACTCCGTCGTGGCCTCTATGGCCGCCAGCCCGCGGCGCCGCTGCCTTCGCTCTTCTGACGCCTACTGCGCGAGGAGACCCCACAGCAGCGGCAGCAGCAGTGCCGTCGCCAGCGCGTTCAGCCCCATCGCGAGCCCGCTGAAGGCGCCGGCGGTGGCGTTGACGCTCAGCGCCCGCGCCGTGCCGATGCCGTGCGAGGCGGTGCCGATGGCGATGCCGCGCGCCCGCCAGTCCCTGACGCCCGCCCAGTCCAGCACCACCGGGCCGAGCGCCGCGCCGACGATGCCGGACAGGATGACCACCACGGCCGTCAGGCTCGGCAGGCCGCCGATGCGCTCCGCGATGCCCATGGCGACGGGGGTGGTGACGGATCGCGGCGCCAGGCTCGCTACCACCTCCGGCGCCGCGTCGAGCGCCAGCGCGATGCCGATGCCCGCGAGAGCCGCGAAGGCGCCGCCCAGGATGATGGAGGCCGTGGCCGCCAGCGCCGATCGCCGGACGAGGGCGAATTGGCGATAGAGCGGCACGGCCAGCGCCACGGTGGCCGGACCCAGCAGGAAATGGACGAACTGCGCGCCGCTGAAATAGGCGCGGTAGTCGATCCCCGCCGCCAGCAGCCCGCCGGCCAGCAACACGACGGCGATCAGCACCGGGTTCGCCAGCGGATGGCGCCCGCACCAGGCATGCACCCGCAGCGCCGCCAGCCAGGCCAGCAGCGTCGCCGTCAGGGCGGCGAGCGGTTCCTGCGCCAGGTAGACCCAGATCTCCGCCAGCGGCGTCACGGGTCGTCCTTCGGCAGCAGCGCTTCCTTTGGAAGCAAGGCTTGGGCGATCCGCCCCGTTGCGGCGATGGCGGCCAGCGTGCCGGCCAGGATGGCGAGCGACAGCGGCGCCCAGTCCCGCGCCAGCACGGGCAGGAACAGCACCACGCCGACGCCAGCCGGCACGAAGAGCAGCCCGAGATTGCCGAGCAGCGCATCCGCCGTGCCGCCCAGCGTCTCGGGTGCCGGCTTTCGCCGGGCCAGAAGGGCCATGAACAGGATCACCATGCCGATGACCGGCCCAGGCACGGGCAGGTGCAGCGCGCGCGTCAGGATCTCACCGGCGAGCTGGCAGACCAGCAGGGCGGTGATCGCGCCGATCATGGGAGGGGGGTCAACGGCGGAAGGGCCCGGCCTCGTTCAGCGCGAGGTTCTGCGCCGCCAGGTCGGCCGTCGGGCTGTCGGGCGACAGCTCGATCGCCCGCTCCCAATCCTCCCGCGCCCCGGCGCTGTCGCCGCGGAGCTGGCGGATGATCCCGCGTTCCAGCAGCGCCTCCGCGTAGTTGGGATCGAGGGCCAGGGCCCGGTCGATGTCCCGCGCCGCATTCTCCACGCGGTCGAGGTGCCGCCAGGCGGCGGCGCGGAAGACCAGCGCCTCGGTCCGCTCGGCGTCCAGCACCAGCGCGCGGTCCAGATCCTCCAGCGCCTCCCGGTAGCGGGAGAGGGAGCCGAGCGTCACGGCGCGGTCCGTCAGCAGGTCGGGATCATCGGGGGAGAGGGTCAGGGCCAGCGTCGCCGCGGCATAGGCGCGCCCGGCATCGCCCGCCATCAGCCAGGCCTGGGTCGCCTGGGCGAAGACGGCGGCGCGGGCGGCGCTGCCGGCGCGGGAGGCGCGGGCCAATGCCTCCAGCTGACGTGCCGCCTGCGCGGGCTCGCCCATCGCCAGGATCGTGATGGCCAGGCAATGGCGCGCACCCTCTCCGCCGCCCTCGGCCTCCCAGGCTTCGGCGAAGGCGCGGGCTTCCACCGCATCGGTGCGGGCCAGCATCATGCAGCGCTCGCTGCGCGGGCTGCCATCCAGCCGCGGGGGCTCCGGCGGCGTGGGCAGAACCTCCTCGGCGGTCAGGGCAGGGGAGGGCATGACCACGACCCAGGCGAATCCACCCAGCGCCGCCAGCGCGGCGGCGGCGAAGGCGCCGAGGAGCATGGTGCGGGCGGGGCGTCGCATGGGGTGATCCTATACCACCTTGCGCGGCACGGGAATCGCCGGCGGAGAAGCCCGCCGGCACGCAACCTCGGGTAGCTCTCAGTCGGAGATGATCCGGTGCTCCCGCACGACCTTCCCCCAGCGCTCGTATTCACTGGCGACGAAGGCGCCGAATTCCGCGGGCGCCATGGCGCGGGGCGTCATGCCGATGCCGGCCAGGCGTTCCCGTACGCCCGGATCGGCGAGTGTGGCGGCCAGGTCCGCGTTGATCCGCGCGACGATCGCGTCCGGCGTCCGAGCCGGCGCCAGCACGCCCACCCAGCTATCCGCGGCAAAGCCCGGGAAGCCCTGCTCCGCCACGGTCGGCACCGTGGGGTGCACCGGGGAGCGGTCGGCGCCGGACAGCGCGATGCCCCGCAGCGACCCCGCCGCGACATGCGGCCCGACCGCGACGGTGGAGGTGATGACCAGCGGCACCTGCCCGCCCAGCGCCGCCTGCACGGCGGGCCCGCCGCCGCGGAAGGGCACATGGGTGAAGCGCGCGCCGCTCAAGGTGGAAAGCTGCGCCATCATCAGGTGGCCGGTCGAGCCGTTGCCGATGGTGCCGAAATGCGGGCCTTCGCCCACGCGCCCCGCGGCGATGACGTCGGCCAGCGTCCGGAAGGGCGCGGAGGGATGCGCCGCCATCAGCACCGGCGCGCCGCCGATGAAGCCGACCGGCGCGAAATCCGCCAGCGTGTCGAAGGGCATGCGCGGGACCATGTGCGGGTTCACCGCATGGGTGGAGAGCGCGAAGAGCAGCGTGTGGCCATCCGGCGCGCTGCGCACCACGGCCTCCGCCCCGATCAGGCCGGAGGCGCCGCCGCGATTCTCGACCACGACCTGCCGGCCGAGCTTGTCGGACAGGACGGGGGCGATGAGGCGCGCCACCGTGTCCACCGTGCCGCCGGGCGGGAAGTTCACCACGGCGCGGATCGGCCGGTCCTGCGGGAAACCCTGCGCGCGCGCGGCCAGCGGCAGGGCCAGGCTGGCCCCGGCCAGGGCAAGGGCGTGGCGGCGGCTAAGCATGCGGACGTTTCCTGTCTTGCTTGTAATGACTGACCATGGCGGAACGATCAGCCGGGGCGCAACCCCTTTGCGGCCGGCCGGCTTGGGCGCACATCAGGGCCGGTGACCGGGGGGATGGCATGACGGATCGGCTGGTGGTGGCGGGGCTGGGCTACAGCGGCGGCGCGATTGCGCAGGAGTCGCTGGCTGCCGGATTCGTGGTGACGGGGACCGCGCGGGACCCTGCCCGCGCCGCGCCGCCACCGGGTGTCGTCATGGTGCCTTTCGCAGCGGCCGCGGCTGCCATCCGCGAGGCCACGCACCTCGTCGTCACGGCCGCGCCGGGCGAGACCGGCGACCCGGTGCTTGCCGCCCATGCGGCGGCGATCGCGGCGGCGCCAGCGCTGCGCTGGATCGGCTACCTCTCCACCACTGGCGTCTATGGCGACCGCGGCGGCGCCGCGGTGGATGAGGCGACGCCGCCCGCGCCCGGCCAGGACCGATCGAAGCGACGGCTCGAGGCGGAGCAGGCCTGGCGCGCGGCGGCGGGCGGGCGGGCGCTGGACCTTTTCCGGGTGGGCGGCATCTACGGGCCCGGCCGGTCTTCGCTGGACGAACTCCGCGCCGGCACCGCGCGGCGGGTGGTGAAGGCGGGCCACGCCTTCAGCCGTATCCACCGGGACGACATCGCGCTGGCTGTCGTCGCGGCGGCTGTGCGGCCGGATGGGGTGCGGGTGCTGCACCTCGTGGATGACGAACCGGCGCCCTCGGCCGATGTGGTGGCGGAAGCCGCGCGGCTGCTGGGCGTGGAACCGCCGCCCGCGCTGCCCTTCGAGGAGGCGGCGCCGCGCATGTCCCCCATGGCGCTGTCCTTCTGGTCGGAGAACCGCGTGGTGACGAATGCAGCCACCAAGGCTGCGCTCGGCATCGCCTGGCGCTGCCCGACCTACCGGGAGGGGCTGGCGAGGATCCTGGCGGCGGAAAAGGCGGGGTAGGGCGCCAGCGGCGACGATTCCCGCCACCAGCCGCGCAGTATCGAGGCGATGGCCCGTGCCGGCTGAGCCAGGGCCGTGCTGCCGGCGGCCACCGTCTCGGCATCGTGCAGCAGCCGCGATCGGCGCGGCGCGATCCCCCAGGTCGAATCCTCCGCCATCGCCAGCCTCAGCAGCCAGCCGAGCCGGCGCAGGAACCACACGGCGCAGGCGGCCTGCATGCCGGCTTCGAAGCGGAAATCGTCGGCCGCCTCCGGCAGGGCCGGCGCCAGCGCCCGGCGATAGGCCGCTTCGACCCGTGCGACGATCGCGGCCGGCACGGTGCCGGCGCACCAGCAGGTCGGGAAACCCATGCGGAGATAGGCCACATCCATCAGGCAGAAGCCGCTTCCGCTGCGTTCGAAGTCGATCAGGCGCGCGGTGCCGGCGGCCAGCAGGACGTTGTCCGGGCAGGGATCGTGATGCACCCAGCTTCGGAACGGGCCGGGCTGCGCCGAGACCAGCGCCGCGACGGCGGGGCGGGGCAGCGCGGCATCGATGGCAGTCGGCAGCGCGCCGAGGTCGAGGTGAAGCGGGCAGGGCAGCGCCTGGTGGCCCCGCGTCGCACCATGAACCGTGCCGAGTGCATGCGCCCAGGCCAGGAGCGCCGCTTCCGCCGCGCCGGCGTTGTCGCCCAGCAGGGGCGCCACCATCGACCCCGCGGGACCGACATCCTCCATGACCAGCAGCTTCGCCTCGGCGCAGCGCGCCACCAGGCGAGGCAGGCCGGGCAGGCCGAGGCTCGCTTCCTCCCGCGCAAATCGATCTTCTGCATCGGCGCCCAGGATGCGCTTGGCGATCAGCCCGCCCGGCAGGCGCAGGAGGAGGTTGCGGCGGCCGGGCTGGCTCAGCGGCTCGAACCCCCCGGGATCATGGCCCAGCAGCCGGGCTGCGATGCCGGCCGCTGCCGCCGCCTCGTCGCTCACGCGATCAGGCTGTCCAGCGTCTCCGCCAGCAGGCGGAGGTCCTCCGGCCGGGAGAGGCGGTGGTCGCCATCCTTGACGAGGGTGACGCGGGCATCGCCCTGGACCAGCGCGTCCAGGATCCGCAGCGCGTGGCGCCAGGGCACGTCGGGGTCCGCCATGCCCTGCAGGATGCGGACGGGGCAGGGCAGGTCGATCGGGGTGTCGAGCACCGATTGGCGCTTGCCGTCCTCGATCAGCGCCCGAGTCACCGGCGTCGGTTCGCCATACTGGCTCGGCAGCTGGATCATGCCGTCCCGCGTCAGCGCCTGCCGGGCTTCCGGGGGAAGCGCGGGCCAGAGCAGCTTGTCGGTGAAGTCCGGCGCGGGCGCGATGCCGATGAGGCCCGCGAGCCGCGCCGCCCGCTGGCGGGCGATCAGCAGCGCGATCCAGCCGCCCATGGAGGAGCCGACCAGGATCTGCGGGCCCTCGGTCAGCGCATCGAACAGCGCCAGCGCATCGGCGGCCCATTGGCCGATGGTGCCATCCTCGAACCGGCCATCGCTTTCCCCATGCCCGGAATAGTCCAGCCGCAGGAAGGCCTGGCCGCGGGCCGCGCAATGGTCGCGCAGGAAGATCGCCTTCGAGCCCTGCATGTCGCTGCGGAAGCCCGGCAGGAAGACCACGCCGGGGCCGCGACCGGGCAGCCGCGCCCAGGCGAGGCGCCCGTCGAGGCGGCCCATCTCTTCGTTCACCGCGGCAGGCCCCGCCGCGCCAGGTTCGCCATCAGCGCGCCGATGCCGAAGGTCCAGGGCGGGCATTCATCGGTGCGGTCGACCTCATTCTCCAGCGCGCCGAGGCGGGGCGAGGCGATGCGCACCACGTCGCCGGGATGGTGCGTGAAGCCCATGCCCGGCGCGCCCCGATCCTTGGTCGGCGAGAAGGGCGTGCCGAGGAACAGCACCGCGCCATCGGGATACTGGTGGTGCGGGCCGATCATCTGCCCGACGACATCGGCGGGATCGCGGCTGATCGACCCGACGCGGCCGGATTCCGACAGCTCGAACCCATCCTTGCCGGTGATGGTCAGCGTGATCTCCGCCTGGCGCACATCCTCCAGCGTGAAACCCGCATCGAACAGCCGGATCATCGGGCCGAGCGCGCAGGACGCGTTATTGTCCTTGGCGCGGCCGAGCAGCAGGGCGGAGCGCCCTTCCACGTCGCGCAGGTTGACGTCATTGCCGAGCGTCGCGCCGACGATCTTCCCGCGCCCGTTCACCACCATCACCGCTTCCGGTTCCGGATTCGACCAGTGGCTGATCGGGTGCACGCCGACCTTGGCGCCGTGGCCCACGGCGGAGAGCACGGGCGACTTGGTGAAGATCTCCGCATCCGCGCCGATGCCGACTTCCAGGTACTGGCTCCACCATCCCTTGGCGACCAGCGCCGCCTTCACGGCCATGGCCTCCGGGCTGCCGGGGATGAGGTTCTGCAGATCGTCGCCGATGATGGCGCGGACCTCGCCACGCACGGCATCGGCCTGGGACGCATCGCCGCGGCAGCGTTCCTCGATGACGCGTTCCAGCATGGAGCGGACATAGGTGACGCCGGCGGCCTTGATGGCCTGCAGGTCGATGGGGGCGATGATCCAGGGTTTTCCGGAATCGCGCGCGCCATGCCGTGCATTGGCCAATGCGGCGGGGAGGTCCAGCGCCGCGGGCACGCCCTGGGCGCGGATGGCGGCGACGGGATCGTCGCTGTTGAGCCAGGCGCTGGCGGTGCCGAAGGCGGGCGTCATGTCGAAGGCCGCGCCACCTTGCAGGGCGAAGACCGAAGGCCCCTCCGGCGTCTGGACCCGCAGCGCGAAGGCGCCGTCCTTCCAGTCGTCAGGCAGGCTGTCTGGCGTCGTCATGGCGTGCGGCTCTCCCTTTGGACGCGAAGCCTAGCGGCATCGGCGCGATGCGGAAGGGGGAGGGGAATGCAATCGGATGCCGAACCGACCCCGCGCCGTGACGGCGGGGCTTGCCGAGGGACGCCATTTCGGCGGAGCATCCGCGCCGCACAGGCCGCTTCGAGCCTTGGGGAGGGAAACCATGACCATGTTGACGCGGCGCGGCGCGCTGCTGGGTGGCGCGGGGCTGCTGGCATCGCCGGCGCTGGTGAGCCGGGTGGATGCCCAAGGGGCCTTCAACTGGCGCCGCTTCGCCGGAGAGCGGATCGAGGTGAGCCTGACGGCCAACCCCCGCAGCCAGATCCTGATCCAGAACCAGCGGGAGTTCGAGGAACTGACGGGCATCCGCGTCGGGTCCGAGGCCATCCCGGAACAGCAGCACCGGCAGAAATTCGTCATCGAATTCGCCTCCGGCCGCCCTTCCTTCGACGTCATCGGCATCAGCCTGCACGTCAACAAGCGCCAGGTCGGCCGCGCGCGCTGGACGGCGGATCTGAAGCCGCTGATCGCCGATGCGTCCATGACCGCGCCGGATTTCGATTTCGCCGATTATGGCGCCGGCGCGGTGGCCTATTCGACCCAGGCCGATGGCCGCATGGATACGCTGCCGGAATTCACGGACTACTTCATCCTCTACTACAACAAGGAGATCTTCCAGCGCGCCGGCGTGGCCGTGCCGACGACCTATGACGAGATGTATGAGACGGCCCGTCGCCTGACCGATGCGCGGGCGGGCCAGGCGGGCTTCGTCGGCCGCGGCGTGCGCAACGCCAATGTCGTGCTCTACACCAGCTTCCTGCTCGGCACCCAGCAGCGGGACTGCACGGATGCCAACCAGCGCCTGCTGACCGACACGCCGGATGCCATCGCGGCCGGGGAGTACTACAAGAAGATCCTGCGCGATTGCGCGCCGCAGGGTGTCGCCGGCTTCAACTGGAACGAGGCACAGACGAGCTTCGCGCAAGGGCGCGCCGCCATGTGGCTGGATGGCGTCGGCTTCGCGGCGCCGCTCGAGGATCCGACGCGGTCCCGCGTGGCGGGCAAGGTCGGCTATGCCGTCGTGCCGCGCGGCGCGGCGCGCCATCATTGCGCGCTGTTCGGCACCGGGCTCGGCATCAGCGCCGCGTCCAACGAACGCAAGCGCGGCGCCGCCTGGCTCTACCTCCAATGGGCGACGAACAAGCGGAACCAGCTCCGCTTCCTCACCTCCGGCGCCGGCGCCCCGGCGCGCCAGAGCCCCTATCGCGACGAGGAGGCGATCCGGTCCAGCCGCTTCGGCCGCGACTATTTCGAGACGCTGATCGCGAGTTCGCGGATCGCGCATCCCGGCCTGCCGGAAATCGTGCCCGTCACGGAATTCCGCGACACGCTGGGCACCGCGCTGACCAACACGATCGGCGGCGCCGATGTGGCGACCGAACTCCGCCGCGCCACGGAAGCCTTCCGGCCCATCCTCGAACAGTCCGAGCGCGCGACCTGATGTCTGGCGGCACCACCACGGGGGATGCGGCGGCGCTTTCGGGTGCGGCCGCGGACAGGGCGCGCCGCAAGCGCGCCTATGCCCGGCACTACTGGCCCTTCGTCGTCCCCGCCGCCATCGTGGTGGTCGCCGTCATCGTGTTTCCCTGGATCTTCACGCTGTGGATGAGCGTGAACGAATGGAAGCTGGGCTCCGGCCGCAGCTTCGTGGGCTTCGCGAACTACGAGAGGCTGTGGGGCGACGAACGCTTCCATGCCTCGATCTGGCGAACGCTGTATTTCACCGCGCTGGCCGTGGTGATCCCGGTGGTGCTGGGCACCGCGGCCGCCATCGTCTTCCACCGGCGCTTCCCGCTGCGCGGCCTGGCGCGGACCATTTTCATCCTGCCGATGATGGCGACACCCGTCGCCGTCGCGCTGGTCTGGACCATGATGTTCCACCCGCAGCTCGGCGTGCTGAACTGGATCCTGTCCCAGTTCGGCATCCCGCCCAGCCTCTGGGTCTATGATGCCTCCACCGTGATCCCGACGCTGGTGATGGTGGAGGTCTGGCACTGGACGCCGCTGGTCATGCTGCTGGTGCTGGGCGGCCTGGCGTCGCTGCCCGTCGATCCCTATGAGGCCGCGAAGATCGATGGCGCGACGGGCTGGCAGGCCTTCCGCTTCATCACCCTGCCGCTGCTGGCACCCTTCCTGATGGTGGCGATCATCATCCGCACCATCGATGCGCTGAAGGCCTTCGACACGATCTACGTGATCACCCAGGGCGGGCCCGGGACGGCCAGCGAGACGATCAACATCTTCCTCTATCTCAACGCCTTCGCCTACTACAACATGGGCTATGCCAGCGCCGTGGTGGTGGTGTTCTTCGCCCTCATCATCGGGCTTGCGCTGCTGCTGCTCTGGTCGCGCGAACGCTTCAAGGATGCGGCGCGATGAGCGGCACGACGATGCGCGCCAGGCCATGGAAGCGGCGGCTGGAGAGCCTTGGCTTCGGGCTCGCCGTCTTCGCGCTGGTCTCGCCGGCGGCGCTGGTCTTCCTCTGGATGCTGTCGCTGTCCCTGAAGAACGAGGTGGACAACACCGCCTTCCCGCCGGTCTTCATCCCGAACCCGCCGACGCTCGACAATTTCCGTGCGGTGTTCGAACGCAACGACTTCCTGCTGCAGGCCTGGAACAGCATCGTCGTCAGCTTCGGCGCGACGGGCATCGCGCTGGCCGTCGGCATCCCCGCGGGCTATGGCATCGCCAAGATGCGCGCCACCAAGGCGGCGGTGCTGATCCTGATCGCCCGCATCACGCCGGGGCTGTCCTACCTCATCCCGCTGTTCCTGCTGTTCCAGTGGATCGGGCTGACGGGCACGCTCTGGCCGATCCTGATCACGCACCTGGTGCTCACGGTGCCGATCGCGGTCTGGGTGATGATCGGCTTCTTCGAGGGCCTGCCGGGCGAGCTGGAGGAGGCGGCGCTGGTCGATGGCGCCACCATCTGGCAGGCCTTCCGCCACGTGGCATTGCCGCTGGCGCGGCCCGGCATCACGGTGGCGACCATCCTCGCCTTCATCTTTTCCTGGAACAACTTCATCTTCGCCATGGTGCTGGCGGGGCGGGAGACGCGGACGCTGCCCGTCGCGGTCAACAACATGCTGACCTTCGAGCAGATCAGCTGGGGCCCGCTATCGGCCGCCGCGCTGCTGGTGACGGCGCCGGTGCTGATCCTGACCCTGGTCGCGCAGAAGCAGATCGTGGCGGGGCTGACCCAGGGCGGCGTGAAGGGCGGCTGACAGCGCGGCGCGGCCGCGCCACCATGCCGGGCATGAGCGACATCGTCCCCGTCATCGACGTCTCCGGCCTCCGCAGCCCCGATCCCTCCGCGCGCCAGGCGGTGGCCGCGCAACTCGGCGCGGCCTGCCGCGGCCCGGGCTTCTTCCTGGTCACAGGCCACGGCATCCCCGAAGCGACCACGGCGGACCTTTTCGCTGCGGCGCGCGCCCTCTTCGCGCTGCCGGGGGCGGCGAAGCAGGCCATGTCCATCCGCCGCTCGCCGCACAACCGCGGCTATGTCGGCCTGTCGGAGGAACAGCTCGATCCCTCGAAGCCGGCCGATCGGAAGGAGGCCTTCAATGTCGGGCTGGAGATGGCGCCCGACGACCCGGAGATCCGGGCCGGCGTGCCCTTCCGCGGCGTGAATCTCTGGCCCGAGGGGCAGCCCGCGCTCCGCACCGCCATCCTCGCCCATTTCGACGCGGCCTGGGCGCTGGGCCGCCTGCTGCATCGCGGCTTCGCGCTGGACCTCGGCATCCCCGAGGATTTCTTCGAGGACAAGCTGGACCGGCCGCTGGCGACGCTCCGCCTGCTGCATTACCCCGAGGCCGGCGGGCCGGACGCGCCGCTCGGCGCCGGGGAGCACACGGATTATGGCTGCGTCACCGTGCTGGCGACCGATGGCGTGGCGGGGTTGCAGGTGAAGCGACGCGGTGGCGGGTGGGAGGAGGTGCCGAGCCTGCCCGGCGCCTTCGTCTGCAACATCGGGGACTGCCTGATGCGCTGGACGAACGACCTCTACGCCTCCACCCCGCACCGCGTCCGCGCGCCGGTGGCGGAACGCTACTCCGCCGCCTTCTTCCTGGATCCCAACCCCGATGCGGTGGTGGCGGTGCTGCCGGGGTGCACGGGCCCGGGGAACCCGCCCCGGTATGCGCCCGTGACCGGGGCCGCCTACCTCCGCGCGAAGCTGGACGAGACCTACGCGCATCGGCGCGAAGCCGGCTGAACCCTTCACGCGCGCGCGCGACGGGGCTAGGTAACGCCCCCGATGGCTCTACCCCCCGCCGTGTTGCAGGTCCTCCCCGCGCTCGTCACCGGCGGCGTGGAGCGAGGGACGATTGAGATCGCGGAAGCCATCCGCGATGCGGGGCTGCGCGCCATCGTCGCCTCCGCCGGCGGGCCGATGGTGGAGGAGTTGCGCGCTTTGGGCGCGACCCATGTCGAACTGCCGCTGCGGTCGAAATCGCCCGCCGCCATCTGGCGCAATGCGGCATCGCTGGCGGCGCTGGCGCGGCAGGAAGGCGTGGCGCTGATCCATGCGCGCTCCCGCGCCCCCGCCTGGTCCGCGCTGCTGGCGGCGCGGCGGACGGGCAGCGCCTTCGTCACCACCTATCACGGCGCCTATAACGAGGACTTCCCGGGCAAGCGGCTCTACAATTCCGTCATGGCGCGGGGCGATCGCGTCATCGCCGTCAGCCGCTTCATCGCCGACCTCGTCCGCGAACGCCACGGCGTGCCGGAGGATCGGCTGCGCATCATCCCGCGCGGCGTCGATCCCCGCCGATTCGATCCGGAATCGGTGCCGCCGGAGCGGGTCATCGCGCTGCGCGCCGCCTGGGGCGCGACGGAGGACCGGCAGGTGGTGCTGTTGCCCGGGCGGCTGACGCGCTGGAAGGGCCAGGCCGTGCTGATCGAGGCGATGGCCAGGCTCCCTGGCAATACGCTTGCCGTGCTCGCCGGCGGCGGCGGGGAAGGGGAGTACCGCGCAGGGCTGGTGGCGCTGGCCCGCCAGCACGGCGTCACGGATCGCGTGCGCATCCTGGGCCATGTGGAGGCGATGGGCACCGCCTTGCTGGCGGCCGATGTCGTCGTGCATGCCAGCACGGATCCCGAAGCCTTCGGCCGCACGGTGATCGAGGCGCAGGCCATGGGCCGCCCCGTCATCGCCTCCGACCTCGGCGGGCCGCGGGAGACGGTGGAGGATGGCGTCACCGGCTGGCGCGTCCCGCCCGGCGATCCCGCCGCGCTGGCCGCGGCGCTGGCGCGCGTGCTGGCGATGCCGGCGCTGGAACGGGCGGGCGTGGCACGGGCGGGGCGGCAATCGGTGATGGCGCGGCACACCACCGTGGCCATGCAGGCCGCCACCATCGCCGTGTACCGGGAATTGCTCCGATGAGCGCGCCCGTGCTGGTGATCCGCCTGGGTGCGCTCGGCGATTTCGTGCAGTCCTTCGGGCCCTTCGCCGCCATCCGCGCGCACCATCCGGGGCGGCGCATCGTGCTGCTGACGACGCCGCCCTTCGCGCCGCTCGCCCGCCGCAGCCCCTGGTTCGACGAGGTGTGGGAGGAGGGCCGCCCAGCCTGGACGGACCTGCCCGCCGTGCTGCGCCTGGCGCGGCGCCTGCGGGGTGCGGGCTTCGACTGGGTCTATGATTTGCAGACCTCCGGCCGATCCTCCCGCTACCGGCTGATGGTGGGGCTTGGCGCGAAGTGGTCCGGCACGGCCTGGGGCGCGTCCCACCCGCATGCCAATCCGCGGCGGACGGTGATGCACACGCTGGAACGCCAGCGGGACCAGCTGGAGATGGCGGGCATCCACCAATTCCCGGCCCCCGCGCTGGACTGGCTGGATGCTGACCTTTCGGCCTTCGACCTGCCGCCGCGCTTCGCGCTGATGGTGCCCGGTGCCTCCCCGCACCGCCCGGGGAAGCGCTGGCCGGCCGATCGCTTCGCGCAATTCGCGGCAGGCTGCGGGCTGCCCTGCCTGGTGCTGGGGGGGAAGTCGGAGTCCGAACTGGCGGCGCGGATCGTCGCCGCGGTGCCGGCCGCCATCGACCTGTCGGGCCGCACCAGCATCCCGGAGGTCGCGGCGCTGGCACGGCGGGCGAGCTTCGCGCTCGGCAACGACACCGGGCCCACCCACCTCATCGCCGCGGCCGGCTGCCCGACGCTCGCGCTGTTCGGCGACGAGAGCGACCCGGCGCTTTGCGCGCCGCGCGGCCCGGCCGTTGCGGTGCTGCGCCACGCGCCCCTTTCCGCCCTGGGGGTGGAGGATGTGCGCGCGGCGATGGCGGGTCTGGTGCCCCGCTAACCGATTCCTGCCTGGGTCCAGTTCCGCAGCGCCTCCTTCTCCGTCTCGCTCAACGGCTCTTCCACCGCGCGCACCGCGGCGACGAGCGTGGCGTAGAGCCGGCGGGCGTGCTGGGCGGCGGCATCGGGCGCCGGCGCCTCGTTCAGCTTGGCGAAGCCGCGCAGCAGCCAGCGCAACACGGCCGTGACCTCCCGCGCCGAGACATGGATGCCCTGGCTGGCGCCTTCCGCCGCGATGGCGGTGGCGGCGCCGGGCAGGTCCTGCAGGTCCAGCGGCTGGCGGGCGGCGATGGCGTTCAACACGAAGCCGATCTCAGCCGGGGCGAAGGCGGGCAGGTCCTGCGCCAGGCCCTTGTTGTCCCGCGTTCCCCAGAGGAGGTCGCGCACCAGCAGCGCGGCCTCGGCCATCAGCGCCTCGCGGCTTGGCGGCTCCGGCTCCGGCTCCGGCTCGGGCTCCGGTTCGGGCTCCGGTTCGGCCTCGGCTGCCGGCGCCGGTTCCGCCATGGGCTCGGGGGCGGGGGGCTCGGCGTCCGGCAGCGCCTCCGCGGCCGGGGCCGGCAGCGGCTCCGGCGCTTCCGCAACCACCTCCGGCGCGGGCGGCTCCTCGGCGCCGGCGGGCACTTCGGGTGGCAGGCCGGGCTGGTCCTCGACGCCTGGCGGCAGGTCTCCCGGCGGCGGGCCGCGTTCGGGGTCGAAGACCCAGCGGCGGGAGGGCGGGCCGGTCATCAGCAGCCGGGGGTCGCGCGCCTCCTCGATCAGGGCGCCCAGCGTGCCGGCGCCGGCATAGTTGGTGGCCTTCAGCTGGGGCAGGGTGCGGGTGATCTGGCTGCCCACTTCCGTCATGCGCAGCGCACCGGCCGGGCTGCGGGCCAATGCCTCCCGCAGCCAGGCCAGGGCATTGGCGCGCAGCGCGCCCAGATCCGGCCCGCGCGCGGCAGGCGGGGCCTCCGCGCGCGGCTCCGGCCGCTGGTAGTCGGGGCGCGGGGCGGTCTGCTCCACCTGGGCGATGGCGACATTGCCCATGCCGTCATGCGCGAAATCATCCAGGCCGACGACGATGTCGGCGGCGGCCAGGTAGGCGCGCTTGGCGGTGTTCTGCGCCAGGATGGTGATCCGCCGGTCATGCGCGCGCAGCCGCGCCAGCGCGGGCAGGAAGTCGCTGTCCCCCGACAGGATCACGAATTCATCGAAGGTGGTCTTGTGGTCCAGCGCGTCCCGGATATCGAGCGCCATCTTCATGTCGGCGCTGTTCTTGAGGTAGGCGACCGGCGGGCAATCCACGATGTCGAAGCCCGCCTGCACGAAGGCCGCGCGGAATTCCCCGAAATAGGTCCGGTTGCGCAGGTCCCGCTGCTGGCGGTAGCGCGCGACGGCGCGGCCCATCTGGAAATCGTAATAGCCGCCAGGGTTCAGGTAGCAGCGCCGGATCAGCGTGCGCCGCGTGGTCGGCGCGCCCCCTCCCTCCCGCCCCTCGAGCCAGGCCAGCCAGGCATCGGGCCGTTCGCCGAAGGCATAGGCTGCCCGTTCATCCCACCGCAGCAACGCCATGAAGACATTGTCGAAATCAACATAGAGCGCCGCGCGCGGCGGCTTCTCGACTTCAGCCATGCGATGGTTCGACTCCGTTAGGCAGGGACCGTGACACAGAAACCCCGGGTTGAGGGATCGAGTGTAACCATAGTGGGCAACCTTGACGACGGCGTGCCGGGCTGGCCATGGTCCCGCCCCATTTCACGCCAGTGGAGCCTGCTGCCCCCATGCCCGCGATCACCCTGCCCGACGGTTCCGTCCGCGCTTTCGACGGGCCCGTGACGGGCACGACGATCGCCGCCGCCATCGGCCCCGGCCTGGCCAAGGCCGCGCTCGCCATGCAGGTGGACGGCACGCTCCGCGACCTCAGCCACGAGATCGCCGCCGATGCCGCCGTGCGCTTCGTCACCCGGAAGGACGCCGAGGCGCTGGACCTGATCCGCCACGACACCGCCCATGTGCTGGCGGAGGCGGTGCAGGAGCTGTTCCCGGGCACCCAGGTGACCATCGGGCCCTCGATCGAGAACGGCTTCTACTACGACTTCTCCCGCAACCAGCCCTTCACCACGGAAGACTTCGCCGCGATCGAGGCGAAGATGCGGGAGATCGTCGGCCGCAACGCGCCCTTCCGCCGCCAGGAAGTGAGCCGGGAGGACGCCATCGCCCTGTTCGAGGGCAAGGGCGAGCGCTTCAAGGTGGAGCTGATCCGCGACCTTCCTGAATCGGAGACGATCAGCCTCTACAGCCAGGGCGACTGGGTCGATCTCTGCCGTGGGCCGCACATGCGCGGCACCGGCGATGTCGGCACCGCCTTCAAGCTGATGAAGGTGGCCGGCGCCTATTGGCGCGGCGACCATCGCAACCCCGTGCTGTCCCGCATCTACGGCACCGCCTGGCGCGACCAGAAGGAGCTGGATGCCTATCTGCTGCAGCTGGAGGAGGCGGAGAAGCGCGACCACCGCCGCATCGGCCGGGAGATGGGCCTGTTCCACCTGCAGGAGGAAGCGACCGGCAGCGTCTTCTGGCACCCCAAGGGCTGGCGGCTCTACCGGGTGGTCGAGGACTACATGCGCCGCCGGCAGAACGAGGGCGAATACCAGGAGGTGAAGACCCCCCAGGTGCTGGACCGGAAGCTGTGGGAAGCCTCCGGCCACTGGGAGAACTATCGCAAGAACATGTTCATGGCGACGGTGGAGGACCAGGACGAGGCGCATCGCCTGCTGGCCCTGAAGCCCATGAACTGCCCCTGCCATGTGCTGATCTTCAACCAGGGCATCCGCAGCTACCGCGAGCTGCCGCTGCGCATGGCGGAATTCGGCGCCTGCCACCGCTACGAACCCTCAGGCGCGCTGCACGGCATCATGCGCGTGCGGGCCTTCACGCAGGACGACGCCCATATCTTCTGCGAGGAGCACCAGATCGCGGATGAGGCGGTGCGCTTCACCGCGCTGCTGTCGCGCATCTACAAGGATCTGGGCTTCGAGAACTTCCGGGTGAAGTTCAGCGACCGCCCCGAACAGCGGGCCGGCGATGACGGCATCTGGGACCGCGCGGAGGGCGCGCTGCACGAGGCCTGCCGCAAGGCCGGCGTCGACTATGAGATGAATCCGGGGGAGGGCGCCTTCTACGGCCCGAAGCTGGAATTCGTGCTGCGCGACGCGATCGGCCGCGACTGGCAATGCGGCACCTTCCAGGTGGACTTCGTGTTGCCGGAGCGGCTGGACGCGGAATACGTGGCGGAGGACGGGTCGCGGAAGCGCCCCGTCATGCTGCACCGTGCCATCCTGGGCAGCTTCGAGCGCTTCCTCGGCATCCTGATCGAACAGCATGCGGGTCGCTTCCCGCTCTGGCTCGCGCCGGTGCAGGTGGTGGTGGCGACCATCGTGGACGACGCCGCCCCCTTCGCGAAGGAGGCGGCGGAAGCGCTGCGCAAGGCCGGGCTGCGGGTGGAACTCGACCTGCGGAACGAGAAGATCAACCGCAAGGTGCCGGACCACATCGCCCAGCGCGTTCCGGTTCTGGCCGTGGTCGGGCGGCGGGAGGCGGAGGAGGGCAAGCTCGTGCTGCGCCGCCTGCCGGGGCGCGACCAGGTGGAATTGCCGCTTGCGGAGGCGGTTGCGACCCTGGCGGCGGAGGCGACACCCCCCGATCTGCGCGGCTGAGGCGGGATTCCGGCACTTTTCCGGGCCTGCCCAATCGGGCGGCGGCTTGCACCAGCGCCGCCCACTCGCCATAACAATGAGTCACTAGCCTTGAACATCGACAGGAGAGCGCCATAGCCCGTGGTCCAATGCCCGCCCAGATGCCGACGAGAGACGGCCCGCGGGTCAATGAGGATATTCGAGTCCCCCAGGTCCGCCTGATCGACCAGGATGGGGAGATGATCGGCGTGATGTCGGCGCGCGAGGCGCTGCTGCGCGCCTACGACGTGGGCCTCGACCTGCTCGAGATCAGCCCGAACGCCGTCCCGCCGGTCTGCAAGATCCTCGACTACGGCAAGTACAAGTACGAGCAGCAGAAGAAGGCCAACGAGGCGCGCAAGCGCCAGAAGGTCGTCGAGCTGAAGGAGATCAAGGTCCGTCCGAACATCGACGACCACGACTACGGCGTGAAGATGCGCCAGATGAAGGAATTCATCGGCGAGGGCGACAAGGTGAAGGTCACGCTCCGCTTCCGTGGCCGCGAGATGGCGCACCAGGACCTCGGCCTCAAGGTGCTGGACCGCATCCGCACGGAGCTGGCCGAGACGACCAAGGTCGAGCAGATGCCGCGGCTCGAGAACCGGCAGATGATCATGGTGCTGGCGCCGAAGTAGCTGGCGCCAGTCCTTCGACGATACGCGGCAAGGCCCGCGCCATCCCTGGCGCGGGCCTTGCCGTTTCGGGGTCCCCCTCCCGGCGTGGGAGGGGGATGGGATGGCGGCGGCTTCGTCACTCCGCTTCCATCGCCTGTTCCTTGCTCTTGCGCAGGTTGGGCAGCAGCATCATGCCCAGCGCCACCGCCGCCAGCGCCAGAAGCGTCGCGCTGATCGGACGTTCGAAGAAGACGGTCGCGTCGCCCCGGCTCAGCAGCATGGCGCGGCGCAGATGCTCCTCCATCATCGGCCCCAGGACGAAGCCCAGCAGCAGCGGCGCCGGCTCCATCTTGAGCTTGTTGAAGAGGTAGCCGATGCCCCCGAAGGCGGCCATCAGGTAGATGTCGAAGACGTTGTTGTTGAGGCTGTAGGAGCCGATGCAGCAGAAGACCAGGATGCCGACATAAAGGAAGCGGTAGGGCACCCGCAGCAGCATCACCCACAGCCCGATCAGCGGCAGGTTGATGATGAGCAGCATCAGATTGCCGACCCACATGGAGGCGATGAGGCCCCAGAAAAGCTCGGGCTGCGCCTCCACCATCCGCGGCCCCGGCTGGATGCCCTGGATGATCAGCGCGCCCGTCATCAGCGCCATGACGGCATTGGAGGGGATGCCGAGCGTCAGCAGCGGGATGAAGCTGGATTGCGCGCCGGCATTGTTGGCGGATTCCGGGCCGGCCAGGCCCTCGATCGCGCCCTTGCCGAACTTCTCCGGCCGCCGGCTGATCCGCCGTTCCAGCATGTAGGAGCCGAAGGCGGAGAGCGAGGCGCCGCCGCCGGGCAGGATGCCGAGCACGGTGCCGAGGATGGTGCCACGGACGGCGGCGGGCGCGGCGTAGCGCCATTCCTCCCGCGTCAGCCACAGCTTGCCGTGCTTGGCGACGATGCCCTTGCGGATCTCCGGATTCTCCAGGTTCACCATGACTTCCGCGATGCCGAAGAGGCCCATGGCGAGGACGACGAAGTTGATGCCGTCCGAGAGTTCCGGCACGCCGAAGGTGAAGCGCTGCTGGCCGGTCTGCACATCGGTGCCCACCATGCCGAGGGTGAGACCCAGCACCACCATGCCGATCGCCTTGATGATGCCGCCCTGCGCCAGGATGCAGGAGACGATGAGGCCGAGCAGCATCAGCGCGAAATAGTCCGGCGGGCCGAAGGACAGCGCGACGGAGGTCAGCAGCGGGCCGGAGGCCGCCACCACCACCGTCGCCACCGTTCCCGCGAAGAAGGACCCCATGGCCGCGGTGGCCAACGCCGCGCCAGCCCTCCCTTGCTGCGCCATCTGGTAGCCCTCGATGGCGGTGACGACGCTGGATATCTCGCCGGGAAGGTTGAGCAGGATGGCGGTGGTCGATCCGCCGTACTGGGAGCCGTAGTAGATGCCGGCCAGCATGATGATGGCGGTGGTGGCATCCAGCCCGAAGGTAAGGGGCAGGAGCAGGGAGATGGTTGCCGTGGGGCCGAGGCCGGGCAGGACGCCGATGGCCGTGCCGATCATGGCGCCGAGGAAGGCGAAGGTGAGATTCTGCAGCGTGAGCGCGACGCTGAAGCCGAGGATGAGATTGTCGAGCATGGCGGCGCGGTTCCTAGAGAATGAGCCAGGCGAGGCAGCCAAGTGCGCCGACCGTCAGTGCGCCGGCGAAAGGTGACAGCCGGTAGCCCGCCGCCGCATGCAGCAGCGGAACGGCGAGGCCGAGGCCCAGCAGCGGCCCCAGCAGGTCGATGGCGAGGACGCTGAGGGCGAGCGCGGCGAAAACCAGCGGCGCCCGGCACTCCGCGGCAATGCCGGGTGTTCGCAGCGCGGTGAGGATCTGGCGGAGCGAAAGCGGTTCCTGGGCCGGGCTTGGCGGCCAGGGTGGGTGTCTCGGCATGGTGTGTTCCTTCCCGGAGACATCGGTGTCCGCCAAGCCGAACGAAATGTCAGGTGACGCGGTCGAGAAATCGCGGCAATTTCAAATGCTTATCAGCAATAATCGCGGTTGCGCGTCGAACCGGTAGACGGGCGCGGATGGGGCTGAGCTTGACGGTTGGCGCATTCGCGCCTAATGGCGCCGTCCGGTCCGCCCTGGACCTTGTCGGTCGCCCCGCCTGATGCGGGTCGGCTCCGTCGCTCCGCGAAGGCTCGCGCAGCGGCGCGATTTCGTTTGGGGCGGTCTCAACGGTTTGGCAAGGAAGTTCCCGCCGCGATGTTCGAGGCGCTGGGCAACAGGCTGACAGGGGTTTTCGACAAGCTGCGCCGCCGCGGCGCGCTGACGGATGCCGATGTCCAGGAGGCGCTGCGGGAAGTCCGCGTCGCGCTGCTGGAAGCCGATGTCGCCCTGCCGGTGGTGAAGGACCTCGTGACCCGCGTGCGCGAGCGCGCTGTGGGGCAGGAGGTCATCCGCTCCGTCTCCCCCGCCCAGCAGGTCATCAAGATCGTCAACGATGCGCTGGTCGAGGCGCTGGGCGGTGGCGAGGGCGATGACGGCAAGCGCGGGCTCGACCTGAACGCGCCGTCCCCTGTCCCCATCCTGATGGTCGGCCTCCAGGGTTCGGGCAAGACCACCACCTCGGGCAAGATCGCGCTGCGGCTGCGTACGCGGGACCGCAAGAAGGTCCTGCTGGCGTCGCTCGACGTGCACCGCCCCGCCGCGCAGCTGCAGCTGCAGACGCTGGCCGACCAGGCCGAGGTCACGGGCCTGCCCATCATCGCCGGCCAGACGCCGCGGCAGATCGCCGAGCGCGCGATGGATGTCGGCCGGCGGGAGCTCTACGACGTCGTCATCCTCGACACCGCCGGCCGTCTCGCGATCGACGAGGCGCTGATGGCCGAGGTCGCGGAGGTGAAGGCCTTCGTGAAGCCGCATGAGACGCTGCTCGTCGTCGATGCGATGACCGGCCAGGATGCGGTGAACACCGCCAAGGCGTTCCAGGAGAAGGTCGGCGTCACCGGCATCGTCATGACGCGCGTCGATGGCGATGCGCGCGGCGGCGCGGCGCTGTCCATGCGGGCCGTGACCGGCGCGCCGATCAAGCTGCTCGGCGCCGGCGAGAAGCTGGACGCGCTGGAGGATTTCCACCCGGATCGCATCGCCAACCGCATCCTCGGCATGGGCGACATCGTCTCCCTCGTCGAGCGCGCGGCGGAGACGATCGACCAGGCGGAAGCCGAGAAGCTGGCGAAGAAGATGCAGAAGGGGTCCTTCGACCTCGAGGACTATGCATCCCAGCTGAAGCAGATCAACAAGATGGGCTCGCTGTCCGGCATCCTCGGGATGCTGCCGGGCGTGGGCAAGATCAAGTCGCAGATCGAGAACGCCAACCTCGACCAGACCATGCTGAAGCGCCAGGCCGCGATCATCAGCTCGATGACGCCGAAGGAGCGACGCAACCCCGACCTGCTGAAGGCGTCCCGCAAGCGGCGCATCGCGGCTGGTTCCGGCACCACGGTGCAGGACGTGAACCGCCTGCTGAAGCAGTTCGACGAGATGTCCGCGATGATGAAGCGGATGAACAAGCTCGGCCAGAAGGGGCTGATGCGTGGGGGCCTTGGGGCCCTCATGCCGGGCCTCGGCAACCGACGACCTTTCTAGACGATCAGGAGAAGGTAACCCTCATGGGTCTCAAGATTCGCCTCGCGCGCGCCGGCGCCAAGAAGCGCCCCTACTACCACATCGTGGTGGCGGACAGCCGCAGCCCGCGCGACGGCCGCTTCATCGAGAAGCTGGGCAGCTACAACCCGATGCTGCCGTCGGACCACGCCGACCGCGTGCGGCTGTTCGCCGAGCGCATCACCTACTGGAAGTCCGTGGGCGCCCTGCCGACGGAGCGCGTGGCGAAGTTCCTGGGCCATGCCGGCCTGGCGCCGATGCCCGTCTACAACGAGCAGCCGAAGCAGTCCGCGCCGAAGAAGAAGGCGCAGGAACGCGCCGCGGCCGGCGGCTGAACGACGCCATAGGTCGATCGGGCGATGCGGGCGCAGCGCGTGCTGGTGGGGGAGATCGGGCGGCCGCATGGCGTGCGCGGGCTCGTGCGCCTGCACGCCTTCACGGCCGACCCGCGCGCCATCGGCAGCTATGGCCCGCTCACCGATGCCTCGGGCGCCAAGTCCTTCCGCATCACCGCGCTGCCTGACGGGCTCGGCCGGATCGAAGGTGTCGCGGACCGCGATGCCGCGGCACGGCTGACCGGCACGAAGCTCTATGTGGAGCGTGACCGCCTGCCGCCGCCCGCCGATCCCGACGAGTTCTACCTGAGCGACCTCGAGGGCCTCGCGGCCGTCGCGGAGGACGGGACGGCGATCGGCACGGTGCGCGCAGTGGAGGATCACGGCGCGGGGCCCTTCCTCACCATCGACGGCAGGACGGGCGAGATCCTGCTGCCCTTCACCAAGGCCTGCGTGCCGGTGGTGGATGTGGCGGGCGGGCGTATCACCGTGGTGCCGCCGGCGGAGGTGCTGGTGCGGCCCGAGGGCGGCGAAGGGCAGGGGGCGCCGGCATGAGCTGGCGCGCCACCATCCTGACGCTGTTCCCGGACATGTTCCCGGGCCCGCTCGGCCTGTCGCTGGCGGGGCGTGCGCTCCGCGAGGGGCGCTGGGCGATCGAGGCGCTGGATATCCGGAGCTTCGCGACGGATCGCCACCGCACCGTGGACGACACGCCCTTCGGCGGCGGTGCGGGCATGGTGATGCGCCCCGACGTGCTGGACCTGGCCTGCGAGGCCGCGACCAGCCGCAACCCTGGCGCGCCGCTGGTCTACCTGACGCCCCGCGGGCGCCGGCTGGACCAGGCGCTGGTGCGGGACCTGGCGGCGGGGCCTGGCGTGACCGTGCTGTGCGGCCGCTACGAAGGCGTCGACCAGCGCGTCATCGAGGCGCGTCAGATGGTCGAAGTCTCGGCCGGCGATTTCGTGCTTTCCGGCGGCGAACCCGCCGCGCTGCTGATGCTCGATGCCTGCATCCGGCTGCTGCCGGGTGTCATGGGCGCCGCGGCCTCGGCGGAGGAGGAGAGCCACGGCGCCGAGGGGCTGCTGGAATATCCCCACTACACGCGGCCCGCCGAATGGCAGGGCCGCAAGGTGCCGGAGGTGCTGCTCTCCGGCCACCATGCAGAGGTCGCGCGCTGGCGGCGCGCGGAAGCGGAAGCGGCGACGCGGACGCGGCGGCCCGACCTCTGGGAACGCTATCAGACGCGCGCAGGCGCGGAACCCAAACAGGCAAAGGCGGGGCGGCTGGACGGCCACCCGGCCGCCGCCTAATTGCTTCAGACGGAAGGAACCACCCCGATGAACCTGCTTCAGCAGTTCGAGGCCGCCCAGCAGGCGAAGCTCTCGGCGACCCGCGAGACCCCGGAATTCGCCGCGGGCGACACGCTCCGCGTCATGGTGAAGGTCGTGGAAGGCGAGCGCATCCGCACCCAGGCCTATGAGGGCGTCTGCATCGCCCGCAGCAACCGTGGCCTGAACAGCAACTTCACGGTCCGCAAGCTGTCCTACGGCGAGGGCGTGGAGCGCGTCTTCCCGCTGTACAGCCCGAACGTGGCGGAGATCGTCGTGGTGCGCCGCGGCAAGGTGCGGCGCGCGAAGCTGTATTACCTGCGTGGCCGGACCGGCAAGTCCGCCCGCATCGAGGAGCGGGCGCGGGCCAAGGTCGAGGCGACCGCCTGAGCCTACGCCTAACCGAACGCCCCGGCCCGCCAGGCCGGGGCGCTTTTGTCTTGGGGGAAATCGGGAATGTCGGCCACGAAGCCGCGTACGCTGTCAGATTCAAGCCCGCGAACCTTGTTCGACAAGATCTGGGATGCGCATGTCGTCGAGACGCTGCCCGACGGCACCGCGGTGCTCTACATCGACAAGCACCTCACGCATGAGGTGACGAGCCCGCAGGCCTTCGAAGGCCTCAGGCTTGCCGGCCGCAAGGTGCGGCGCCCGGATGCGACGCTCGCGGTGGTGGACCACAACATCGCGACCGATGCCAGCCGCTACGGCACCATCGAGGATCCCGAGAGCCGCACGCAGGTCGAGACGCTGGAAGCCAACGTCAAGGCCTTCGGCGTCCCCTACATCCCGCTGACCGACAAGCGCCAGGGCATCGTCCACGTCATCGGTCCGGAGCTCGGCCTCTCGCTCCCCGGCATGACGATCGTCTGCGGTGACAGCCATACCTCGACGCATGGCGCACTCGGCGCCCTGGCCTTCGGCATCGGCACCTCGGAGGTCGAGCACGTGCTCGCCACCCAGACGCTGCTGCAGAAGCCCGCCAAGAACATGCGCGTGACGGTCGATGGCAAGCTGCCCGCGGGCTGCACCGCCAAGGACATCGTTCTCGCCATCATCGGCAAGATCGGCACCGCCGGCGGCACGGGCCATGTCATCGAATTCGCCGGCGAGGCGATCCGCGCGCTCGACATGGCCGGCCGCATGACGGTCTGCAACATGTCGATCGAGGCCGGCGCCCGCGCCGGCATGGTGGCGCCGGACCAGACCACCTTCGACTACGTGAAGGGCCGCCCCTTCGCGCCGAAGGGCGAGGCCTATGACCGCGCCGTCGCCTGGTGGAAGACGCTCCCCTCCGACGAGGGGGCGGTCTTCGACAAGGAAGTGCGCCTCGATGCCGCGGAGATCATCCCGCAGATGACCTGGGGCACCAGCCCCGAGGACGTGCTGCCGGTGACCGGCGTGGTGCCGAACCCCGCCGAGATCGCGGACGAGGCGCGGCGCGCGCAGGTGCAGCGGATGGTCGAGTATATGGGCCTGACGCCTGGCCAGAAGCTGACCGACCTGAAGGTTGATGTCGTCTTCGTGGGCTCCTGCACCAATAGCCGGATCGAGGACATCCGCGTCGTCGCCGACATCGCGAAGGGCCGCAAGGTCGCGCCGCATGTGCGCGCCCTCGTCGTGCCGGGCTCCGGCCTGGTGAAGGAAGCGGCGGAGGCCGAGGGCCTCGACAAGGTGCTGCTGGAAGCGGGCTTCGAGTGGCGTGAGGCCGGCTGCTCCATGTGCCTCGGCATGAACCCGGACAAGCTGAAGCCCGGCCAGCGCAGCGCCAGCACCAGCAACCGCAACTTCGAAGGCCGCCAGGGCCCTGGCGGGCGCACCCACCTCGTCTCCCCCGCCATGGCGGCGGCGGCGGCGATCGCGGGGCATTTCGTCGATGTGCGGGACTTCGCGAAGCAGGAGGGCGTGTGAGATGAAGGCCTTCACCACGCTGACGGGCATCGCCGCGCCCATGCCGATGGCGAATGTCGATACCGACAAGATCATCCCCGGCCGCTTCCTCAAGACCATCCAGCGGACGGGCCTCGGCAAGCACCTCTTCGCCAATATGCGCTACGAGGATGACGGGGCGGAGAAGCCGGACTTCGTGCTGAACCAGGAGCCCTACCGCAAGGCCGAGATCCTCGTGGCCTACGAGAATTTCGGCTGCGGCTCGTCCCGCGAGCATGCGCCCTGGGCGCTGCTCGATTTCGGCATCCGCTGCGTCATCGCACCGGACTTCGCGGACATCTTCCACAACAACAGCTTCAAGAACGGTGTGCTGCCCGTGAAGCTGCCGCGGGAGATCTGCGAGCAGCTGATGGAGGATGCGCGGCTCGGCCCGAATTCCCGCATCACCGTCGATCTGGAACGCCAGGTGGTGGTGCGTCCCAATGGTGAGGAAATCCCCTTCACCATCGACCCCTTCCGCCGCCACCTGCTGCTGAACGGGCTCGACGATATCGGCCAGACGATGCAGCACGCGCCCTCCATCGATGGGTTCGAGGCGAAGCAGCGCGCCGCCCAGCCCTGGCTCTACGACGCCGCGCTCTGACACCAAGGGGGGCCGGGGCCCCCCTTTTCCATTCGCGCATCACCCGCGCCAGCACGAGACGCTCCATGCCCGCCAACAAGAAGCTCCTGATCCTCCCCGGCGACGGGATCGGCCCCGAGGTGATGCGCGAAGTGCGCCGCATCATCGACTGGATGGACCGCCGCCGCTCCGTGACCTTCGAGGTGAAGGAAGGCATCGTCGGCGGCGCCGCGCTGGACGCCACCGGCAGCCCCTGCCCGGATGAGACGGTGGCCGCGGCCAGCGAGGCGGATGCGGTGCTTTTCGGCTCCGTGGGTGGCCCGAAGTGGGACAGCCTGCCCTTCGACCAGCGCCCGGAACTCGGCATCCTGCGGCTTCGCAAGGATCTCGGCCTCTTCGCCAATCTCCGCCCCGCCGTGGTGCTCGACCCGCTCGCCGATGCCTCCGCGCTGCGGCCGGAGCTGGTGAAGGGCCTCGACATCATGATCGTCCGGGAGACGACGGGCGGCATCTATTTCGGCGAGCCCCGCGGCATCCATGTGAACGAGCAGGGCAAGCGCGTCGGCATCGACACGGAAGTCTATTCCGAGGACGAGATCGCGCGCGTCGCGCGCGTCGCCTTCGACATCGCCCGCAAGCGCAGCCGCAAGCTGACCAGCGTGGAGAAGGCGAACGTCATGCAGTCCGGCCGCCTCTGGCGCGCCGTCGTCGGGGAGGTCGGCAAGGCCGAATATCCGGATGTCGAGCTGCAGCACATGTATGCCGACAATTGCGCGATGCAGCTGGCCAGCCGCCCGAAGCAGTTCGACGTCATCCTGGGCGGCAACCTCTTCGGCGACGTGCTGTCGGACCTGGCGGCGGCGCTGACGGGCTCGCTCGGCATGCTGCCCTCCGCGACGCTTGGCGCCATGCAGCCCTCCGGCAAGCGGCATGCGCTGTACGAACCCATCCATGGCAGCGCGCCGGACATCGCGGGCAAGGGCATCGCCAATCCCTGCGCGCAGATCCTGTCCTTCGCCATGCTGCTGCGCCTGTCCTTCGGCATGGATGAGGATGCGCAGCTGATCGAGACGGCGGTGGAGAAGGTGCTGGCCGGTGGCCTGCGCACGGCCGACATCATGTCGCCCGGCCGCGCCCGCGTGGGCACGACCGTGATGGGCGAGGCGGTGCTGCGGGAGCTCGAAAAGCTCTCGGCGTAAAATTGGTGACAAGGGGTCGGCAGAGGGGTTGCGCCCCCCCGCCGGCCCCGCTAAATCGCCCCCCGTGCGGACCCGTAGCTCAATTGGATAGAGCACCAGACTACGGATCTGGGGGTTAGGAGTTCGAATCTCTTCGGGTCCGCCATCCGATTACTTGGAAACACCAGTTTCCACCCAACGCAGAAGGCCGGGTCATCACTGACCCGGCCTTCTGCGTTTCGGGCCCCGCGCGCCCGCAGCCGTCGCCACCTCGCCTGCCGGTTGAGCTATGCCGCAACCGGCATTTGAGGCATTTTGCCGCCGACATGACCGTCGCCGGCAGCAAGCCCGCCCCTCCCGTCACCCTCCCTGATGTGCCCGCCCTGCCTGGCGGCGGGCTGCTCGGCCATCTGCGCGCCATGGCGGCGGCGCCCCACAGCTTCCCGGCCGCCGCGCTCCAGGCCCATGGCGGCATCATCGGCATCCGGATCGGCCCGCGGCGCGTCGTCGCCATCGGCCGCCCGGACCTGGCGCGGGAGGTGCTGGTGACGCGGGCGGACCGCTATCCCCGCGGCCGCATCAACCGGAACCTTGGCGCCGTCATCGGCGACGGGCTGCTGGCAACGGAGGGCGACCTCTGGCGCGCCCGCCGCCGGCGGATGCAACCCTCCTTCCGCGCGGACCGGCTCGGCGCCCTGGCCGCCACGACGGATGCGGTGATGGGGGACGCCTTCGCCACCTGGCAGGGCGGCCCGATCGATGCCGGCGAGGAAGCCGCGCGCATCGCCATCCGCGTCATCGGCGGCGTGCTGCTGTCCCGTCGGATCGAGGAGGGGGAGGGCAGTGCCTTCGTCGCGGCTGTGCAGGACTGCCTGGCGCAGCTCATGCGCCGGAACTGGTCCCTCATCCGCTGGCCGCTCTGGGTGCCGGTCCCGGTCAACCGCGCCGTCAACGCCACCCGCCGCACGCTCGAAGCCTTCCTGGGCGAGGAATTGGACCGTCGCCTCGCTGCGCCGGACGCGCAGCCCGATGACCTGCTGGCGGCGCTGATCCGCGGCCGGCCGGACGACCCGCCGCTGCCGCGCCAGGCCCTGCTGAACGAGCTCAAGACCCTCTTCGCCGCGGGGTTCGAGACGACGGCGACGGCGCTGACCTGGCTGATGTACATTCTGGCCCACCATCCCGGCGTCGCGGATGCCCTGCGGGACGAAGCCCTGCCGGTGCTGGGCGACCGCGCCCCCATGCCCGCGGACCTGCCACGCCTGCCCTATGCCGCGGCGGTGGTGGAGGAGGCGATGCGGCTCTTCCCGCCGGTCTACAATATGGGCCGGGACTGTGCGGCGGATGATGACCTCGGCGGCTTCCGCATCCGCGCCGGCACCACCGTCGTTGTCTCGATCTTCGCCATCCACCGCAGCCCGGACCTCTGGGAGGCACCGGAGCAGTTCCGCCCGGACCGCTTCCTCGGCGCCGGCGCTGCCGCCCGGCGCAACCTTCTGCCCTATGCCTGGGGCCGCCACCAATGCATCGGCAACCACTTCGCCGACCTGGAACTGGTGGTGGCGCTGCTGGCCCTGGTGCGGCGCTACCGGCTGGACCTGGTGGAGGAAGCGCCCGTCGGCCTCCGTGGCCGCACCACCCTGGCGCCGGACCGTCCGATCCTGCTGCGCCCGGTACCGCTGGCATGAGGATCCTGCCGCCTGGCCTCGCGGGGTTCGAGGTGCTGGACGCCGCCGACTCCGTCGCCGTGCTGGCCTATGAACGCGCCTTCTACCGCGCCTTCGAACCCATCCGGCCTGCCGGCCTGCTGCGGCGCCTCTGGGAATGGGATGACACGGCCGGGCGTATAGCCGCGCCAGTGCCCTATGCCGACCAGGTGGTCTACCTGCTGCGCGATGCGACGGGCGAGGTGCGGCGCGGGCTGGCCGTGAACCTGGCGCTCCGGACCGTGCAGGCGGCGCGCTTCGGCTTCAGCGTGCCGGCCGCCCCCGGCGTGGCGGAGATGCTGACCTTCTTCGCCGCCGGGCCGCATGACCTGCGCGGCGCGCTCCGCTTCCGCCGCGCCTGCTACGCCGACCTCCGCGCCCGCGGCTTCCACACGGGCTATGGCACCGCCCGCCGCCGCCCGCTGCCGGCCTATGGCCGCTTCGGGACGGAGGTCGTCGAGGAACGCTGGATCAACGGCGAGGCCCGTTTCCTGCTGCGCTTCGACCTGGCGGCGGATTTCTCGCGGGGCCAGGGCGGGGGCGCATGAGGCGCCGCCTCTGGCTGCTCGGCCTGATCGTGCTGGCGGCGCCGGCCGCGCTGCTGCTGCCGCGCCCGGATGGTCCCGCGCCGGCGGCCCAATCGCCGGCCGCGCCCGCCTCGCTGGTGGCGCGCGGACGGATCGAGCCGGAGGGCCGCGTCATCGCCCTCCATGGCCCCTATCGCAGCGTGCTGGGGCGCGTGATGGCGGAGGAGGGGCAGGCGGTCGCCGCTGGGCAGGTGGTCGCGCTGCTCGACACCCATGCGGCGGCGGAGGCGCAGGTGGGGGCCGCCCGGGCGCGCCTGGCCCTGGCGCAGGCCGAGGAAGCGCAGGTCGCGGCCCCGGCCAAGCCCGGCGTCATCCTGGCCCAGCGCGCCCTGGTCCGGGCGCGGGAGGCGGAGCTGACCCTGGCGCGCCAGGAACACGCCCGCATCGCGACGCTGCGCGCCACCAGCATCGCCGCCCAGGCCACGCTGGAACAGCGCCAGGCGGAGCTGGAACGGGCCGAGGCCGCGCTCCGCCAGGCGGAGGCCGAACTGCGCGCCCTGAGCGAGGTGCGGGAGGAGGATCGCCGCGCCGCCGCCGCCCGCACCGCCGTGCAGCGGGCCGCGCTGGCGGAGGCCGAGGCCGAGCTGGCCCGCACCACGATCCGCGCCCCCTTCGCCGGCACCGTGCTGGCGCTGCTCCGCCGGGGCGGGGAGAGCATCGGGGACGAGGGCATCCTGCAGATGGCGGCGCTCGACCGGCTGGTGGTGGTGGCCGAGGTGGAGGAGGCGGATGCACCCCGCCTCGCCCCCGGCCAGGCCGCGCGCATCAGCGGCCGCGTGCTGGCGGCACCGGTGGAGGGCCGGGTGGAGAGCGTCGGCCGCCTGGTCATGCGCCAGCGCCGCATGAGCTCGGATGTGCTGGTCGGCCGCGACGCCCGCATCGTGGAGGTCACGATCCGCCCGCAGGGTCCGCTGCCGCCGGTGGTGGGGGCGGAGGTGGAGGTGCGCATTCCCCTGGGCACGCCGCGCCCGTGATGGCGCTGGCGCGCTTCGCCGCCCTGCTGGCCTTCCGCCAGCTGCGTCATCGCGCCCTCGCCTCCCTCGCCGCGCTGGCGGGCGTGGCGGTCGCGGTCATGCTGATGCTGGTGCAGGTCGGTTTCCGCAACGGGCTCTATGACAGCGCGCTCGCCTTGCCGCGCGCGCTGGCGGCGGACCTCGTGCTGGTCAGCCCGGGCTACCGGGCGCTCACCTTCTCGCCGCCCTGGTTCCCGCGCGCGGCGCTGCGCGATGCGGCCGGGGTGGCGGGCGTGGCGGAGACCGCCAGCCTCTACGCCTATAGCAGCCAGGTCCGCAGCCCGGAGACGGGGGCCAACCTCTCCGTCTGGCTGCTCGGCATCGACCCAGCCGCCCGCGTGCTGGATCTGCCGGAGGTGGTGGCGGCGCAACGCGCGCTCTCGGTGCCGGAGACAGCGCTGCTGGACCGTCTGTCGCGCCAGGAATTCCGCGCCGTGGTGGACCAGGTGACGCGGGAGGGACTGGCGCGCCTGCCGATCTACGCGCCGTCGGCGGACCTCGCCCCGGTGGTCACGGTGCGCGGCCTCTTCACCCTCGGTCCTTCCTTCACCATCGACGGCGCCCTGCTGGTGAGCGACCTGACGCTGCACGCCACGCTTGGCGTGCCGCTCGATCGGGTCTCGATCGGGCTGGTGCGGCTGGAGCCCGGCGCGCGGCCGGACGCCGTGGCGGCGGCGATCGCGGCGCGCATCGAGGGCCGCGCGCGGGTGATGACGCGGGCGGCGTATCAGGAGGAGGAGCGGCATTTCTACGCCAGCCGCACGCCGATCGGCGTCATTTTCAATGTCGGCCTGCTGGTCGGCGTCGCGGTCGGCGTGGTGTTCATCCTTCAGGTGCTGAACGGCCTGGTGGATGCCAACCTGCCGGAATATGCGGTGCTGCTGGCGCAGGGCTATCGCCCGGCCTTCCTGGCGGCGGTGGTGGCGCAGGCAGCGGTCGCCATCGCGCTCGTCACCTACCTGCCGGCACTCGGCCTGGCGCTGGGCGTGACCGGCGCGGCCTCCGGGATCACGCGCCTGCCGATCGGCCTGCATCCCGGCGACATGGCGATGGTGCTGGCGTTGAGCCTCGGCATGGCAGCGGTCGCGGCGGGACTCGCGATGCTGCGGCTGCGCCGGGCGGACCCGCTGGAGCTCTTCGGATGACCGCGCCGCTCGCCGCGCTGCGCGACATCGGCCATGGCTTCGGCAGCGGGGCGCAGCGCCGCGCCGTGCTGCGAGGCATCACGCTCGACCTCCATGCCGGGGAGTTCGTGGCGCTCACCGGTCCCTCGGGGTCGGGCAAGACCACGCTGCTGACGCTGCTGGGCGCGCTCCGGGTGCCGGAGGAGGGCGATCTCCGGCTGCTGGGCCAGGATCTGCGCGGGCTGGATGCGCGGGCGCTCGGCGCGCTCCGCCGCCGCATCGGCTTCGTCTTCCAGCGCCACCATCTGCTGCGGTCGCTGAGCGTGCTGGAGAATGTGGAGGCCGCGCTGCATGGCCAGCCCGATGCCGACCCGGCGCGGGACCGTGCCGCCGCGCTGGCGATGCTGGAGGCGGTCGGCCTCGGCGGCCGCGGCGCCGATTCCACCGCGCGCCTGTCGGGCGGCGAACAGCAGCGCGTGGCCGTGGCGCGCGCCCTGGTGCGCCGGCCCGCGCTGGTGCTGGCGGACGAACCGACGGCCTCGCTCGACGGGCGCAGCGGCCGTGCCGTGGTTTCGCTGTTGGCCGACCTCACACGCGGGCGGGATTGCGCCGTGGTGATGGGAACGCATGACGAGCGCTGCCTCGATCTCGTGACGCGGCGGCTGCACATGGAAGACGGGGTGCTGAAGCAGGGATGACGACGATGCCGGACTTCACCGAACGCCCCTGGCCGCCGCTGCGCGACCTCATCCTCGGCATGCTGTCGCTGCACCGGCCGCTGACCTTCCACGGCATGATCGAGGCTGATGTCACCCGCATCATGGAGGTGCTCGCGAAGCGGCGTCGTGCCGACCGCCAGGCCGTGTCGCTGCACGCCGTGCTGGTGGAAGCGGTGGCGGTCGCCGCGGCGCGCAACCCCGCCGTGCTGACCTTCCGCCACGGGAAGAAGCTGGTGACCTTCCGCGACGCCGATGTGGCGACGGTGGTGGACCGCAAGCAGCCCGACGGCACGCGGCTGCCCATGGGCCTGACGATCCGCGCGGCGCAGACCAAGGACGTGATGGCGATCCATGAGGAGCTGCGCGGCGCGCTGAAGGGCGATCTGACGGCGACGGAGGAGGTGAAGCGCCGCCGCCGCCTGCTGCGCCTGCCGAAGCCGCTGCGCGCGCTGGTGTTTCGCCGCATCGCGGCCGACCCGCATTTCCTGCGGCGCGTGCAGGGCACGATCGGGCTGACCAGCCTGCAACGGCCCGGGCTCGATTTCCGCATGGTCGCCTTCCCGCCGAACCCCTTCACCGTCTCCGTCGCGGTAGGCGGGATCGAGACGCGGCCTGCGGTGGCCGGGGGCGCGCCGCGGCGCGTGCTGTCGCTGGGTGGCGCGATGGACCATGCGGTGATCGATGGCGCCGCGCTGGCGCGCTTCTGCATCACGCTGCAGCAGCGCCTGGCGGATGCGGAGGGGCTGGCCGGGCTGATCGAGGGGTAGCGCCGACCCGCGCTATGCCGGCACGCCCGGGTGCTTCATCAGCCCGCCATGGCGCCCGGCCACATGCTCGAACAGCGCACGGTCCTCCCGCGTCACCGCCAGCAGCAATTCGCAGGTCGCGCTGTCCAGGTTGATGCGGCCCTGGCCGGCGGTCACGTTCTCCCGCTCCACCCGCCCCGGAACCACGCCGAGCCAGCGATGCAGCGTGGCGGAGACGTCGTTCACCCGCGCGCTGGTGCCGACCAGGGCGTAGCAGCCCTCCAGGATCGGGATCGCCTCCTTGGCGGAGGCGGCGCCGGTGAGCTGCCGGCAGGCTTCGCCGGCCAGGGCCTCGGCGGAATCGCGGATGAATTCGGCGAAGCCGCGGTCGCGGAACTCGGCATGCAGCGGGTGGTCGGGCCAGGTGGCCATGTAGTTGAAGGCGGAAACCAGCCGCGCCACGGGGTCCCGCAGCAGCGTCACGAAGCGCGCATCGGGGCGGGCGCGTTCCAGCGCTTCGTTCACCGTCACATGGCCGCTCACCAGCGCGCAGCCCGCCACCTGGTCGGGCGTCATGGCCAGGAAGGCGGCGCGTTCGGCCTCGTCGCCGATGCGCAGCACGCTCTCGGGGGGCAGGGCGCGGACCAGCGCCGCGTGCAGCGCGAAGCCGCCGGTCTTGGGCAGGTGGATGAAGACCACCTGCGGCTGCGAGGTCACCATCAGGCCTCCACCCCCCGCCGTGGCCGAAGGAAGGCATAGACCACCAGCGCGAAACCCAGCACCCAGAGCACCGCCAGCACCCAGGGCCGCCAGACGAGGATCGCCGATCGCTCGGCCGGCGCCGCCACGGCGGGAAGGGTCGCGACCGCGGGTGTCGTCGCGGGGGCCTCCGCATAGGCCAGCCGGACCTCCGGCGCCGGTGCCTGGCTGGACCAGGCGAGGGCCACGCCCTGGCCATCCAGCAGCGCCACGTCGCCCCGTTCCAGCCGGGGTGCGGCCGCGGGCAGGGCGGGCATCAGCGTCGGCAGGCGCAGCCAGAGGCCGGGCTGGCCACCCTCCGCCGTCACCAGCTGGGCCGCGATCAGGCGCTGCACGCCCTCGAGATCCAGCAGCGGGCGGCCATCACGGTCCGACAGGGTCAGCCGCCCCGCATCGAAGCGAAGGGCGGGCTGGCTGCCCGCGGGCGGTTCCGCCGTAACGGCGATGAAGGGGCCCGTGGGGCGCGGGGGCGCCGCACCCTCCCGCAGCGTCACCGTGACGGGGGCGGTTGCCGGGACCAGGCTGCGCAGCAGCCACAGCACGGGGTTCAGCGCCTCCGCCACCGGCCCGCCATCGGGCGAGTCCAGGATCACCTCCACCCCGCCGGCGAAGCGGCCGGGCAGGGCGAGGAAGTCACGGGCCGGAGCCGGCGGGGCGAGGCGCAGCATGCTGTCCGGCATCAGCTGCGCGAGGCCGCCGGCGGCGGGGCGCTGCAGCGTCACCACCAGCCGGTTGTCGAGCCGCAGCAGCGCGGGCGGCACCGGCAGGCTGAGCCGCGCCGGGCCCTCCGCCGGCAGTGCCGCGCTGCCCAGCATGGTGTCATTCAGCGTGGCGGTCGCGACACTCCAGCCACCGGCATCGGGCGTGAGGGTGAAGGCGAGGTCGATGGCCTGCGGCAGCCCGCCACCCGGCAGGTCGCGCAGGGAGAACTCCACCGCCCAGCCCGGCGTCGCGCCTTCCTGCGGCAGGGTGGCGCCGCGCAGCGCGGAGAAGGGCAGGGCGGTCGCCGCCGCATCCGGCGCGCGGGCATCCCGCACGGACAGCGTCGTGGCTGCCGCCGCGTCCCGCCAGGGGCCATCCAGCAGCCCCGCGGCCTGTTCGGGCTGCGGCCCACCCAGCGCCAGCGCCGGCATGCCATCGAGGTCCAGCACCGCCGCGCCGGCAGGGCCGAGCCCCACCACCACGGCGCCGGTCGTCCAGAGCGGCTGTCCCCCAGGCCCGCGCCCGATCGAGGGCGGCGCGCCGGAGCCGATCCGCACCTCCCGCCCCGAACCCGCCAGCGCCAGGCCGATGCGCAGCGCCGCCGCGGCCTCGGCGGGCGGCAGCGGGCCGGGCCGGGTCAGGATCCGCGTCTCCCGCGGCAGCAGCCGGAACAGGGTGGCGACGGAGGGCGCGGCGCCGTCGGGCAGCAGCAGTGCCAGGTGGCTGTCGGCGCGCAGCGTCGCCAGCGCGCCGCCACCCTGGTCCACCAGCCGCAGCCCGAGCCGCAGCGCCGTGCCGTCCCGCGCCAGATCCTCGGCCGGGATGGGCAGGTCGAGGGTGAGCCGCGTCTCGCCTTCCGCGAAGGCGCGGCTGGCGAGCACCCGGCCATTGGCCCAGACCTCCACCGCCTGGCGGCCGGCGAAGGGGGCGACGAGGTCGAAGGCGAAGCTGGCGCGGGCCGCGAGGCCGGGGATGTCCCGCGGCAGCGCGAAGGCCACTTCCCGCCCGGCGGTGCCGAAGGCGAGACCGGCCTCCAGCCCCAGCTCATCCAGCCCGACATGGCGTTCCAGCGGCGGCGGCGCGACCGGGGTGGGCGGCGGCAGCGGCTGGGCGGCCACCGGCGGCCGGGCTGCCGGGCGGGCGGGGCGCTGCTGCGCCGCCGCCGACAGCGGCAGCAGCGTCAGCGCGGCAAGGACCAGGCAGCGACCGGCGGCATGGGCAGTGGGGCGATGGGGTCGCACGGGTCCTCGGACAGGTCGCGGGCAGTCGGCGGGGAGGGGATGACAGTATCCCACCCGCCCGGCGCCGGCGGCAAGGTTCAGTAGCCGCGATGCTGCTCCGCCAGCAGCGGGAAGGCAGAATGCACATGCGGCACCACCAGCGGCGCCACCGGGTGCAGCATGCTGCGGTCGGCGGCCGCGAAGCTGGTGGCGCCAAGCAGGCCGAGGCAGGTCTGCACCTCATCCTCCAGCAGTTCCAGCACGCGCCGCACGCCATCCTGCCCGGCCGCGGCCAGGCCGTAGCAGTAGAGGCGCCCGATGCCGACCAGCTCCGCGCCCAGGATGATCGCCTTCACCAGGTCGGTGCCGCGGCTGATGCCACCGTCCATCCAGACCCGCGCGCGGCCTCCCACGGCCTCCACCACCTCGGGCAGCACGGCCAGCGATCCGCGCCCGTGATCGAGCTGCCGCCCGCCATGGTTGGAGACGTAGACGACATCGATGCCGTGCTCGACCGCCATCGCCGCATCTTCCCCGGTGCCGATTCCTTTCAGGATCAGCTTCACGCCGGGATGCGCGGCGCGGACGCGGGCGATGTCCGCCCAGGAGAGCGCGGCCTGGTGGTTCATCCCCTCGCTGCGCGCCCGCCAATGCTTGACGAAGCGCTTGGCGATGTCGCGTTCGCGGCGGCTGTAATGGGCGGTGTCGACCGTGATGGCGAAGGCGTCGTAGCCGGCATCCATCGCGCGCTTGATGTGGCTGTCGATGAACTCCGGCCCGCCGCGGACATAGAGCTGGAAGATCTTCGGCCCGTCCGGATTGGCCTGCGCCGATCCCTCCAGCCCCGGCTCCGTCACGCTGCTGACGATGATCGGCACGCCGAAGGCCGCCGCCGCGCGCCCGGCCGTCGCGGCGCCGCCCGGGTCGAAGCTGTCGAGTGAGCCCACCGGGGCGAGGGCAATGGGCAGCCGGATGCGCTGCTTGCCGAGGAAATCGCCGGAGCAATCCACCGTGCTGACATCCCGCAGCACCCGCGGCCGGAAGGCCCAGGCATCCAGCGAGGCGCGGTTGCGCTGCATGGTCGTCTCGGTCTCGGTCGCGCCGACCAGGTAGTCCCAGATATTGGCGTTGAGCCGCAGCTTCGCCGCCTTCACCAGTTCATGCAGCGTCTGGAACCGTTCCTGACCTTCGGCCGACATCGCGCATCGTCTCCCCCGTGAAGGGGGCAGTCTGCAACGCGACTGCGCCGCGGCCTAGCCGGGGCGGACGCCACGCAGGGTTGCGAGGATCGCCTGCGCGCGCGGCAGCGCCATCAGCGCCTCCGCGCCCACGGGCAGGCGCCGTCGCCAGTTCGGCCTCTCGCGGTCCGTCCCGGGCAGGTTCACCGCGATGGTCTCCCCCGCCAGGTCCTCCGCCTGCACGAGCATGAGGGCGGAGGGCGTGCGCGCCACCAGGGCGTGGATGGCGGCGGCCAGCGCATCATCCATCGGCTGGTCCGGGCCCGCGCCGTCGGGCAGCAGCCCCTCCGCGTCCAGCAGGGCGCAGAGCGCCTCCCGCTCCGCGGCCCGGGTGGCGCGTTCGGCCGCGGGGTCGGCGAGCAGCGCCAGCGCCTCCCGCTCATCCAGGTCGGCGCCGCTCCAGAACCCCGCCAGCGTCGCCAGATCGTGGGTCGCGACGCAGGCGGCAGCGCGGGGCGGGTAGTGGGCGGGCGGACGGAAGCCCGTGCCCTCCTTCTCGAACCACAGCACGCGGTAGGAGAGGATGCCGGCGGATTGCAGCGCCTCCCCGATTCCTGCCGGCACGGTGCCGAGATCCTCGCCCACCACCAGGCAGCGGGCGCGGGTGCTTTCCAGCGCGAGCTGGCCCAGCATCTCCTCGAAGGGATAGGCGAGGTAGGCGCCATCGCCGCCGCGCGCCCCGTCCGGCACCAGGAACAGCCGGCGCAGCCCGAGCACATGGTCCACGCGCAGCGCCGCGGCGTGGCGCATATTCGCCCGGATCAGCCCCGCGAAGGCGGCGTGGCCGGTCTCCATGGCGTGGCGCGGGTCGGGCGGCGGCAGGGCCCAGACCTGGCCCTCCGCGCTGAAGGGGTCGGGCGGGGCACCCACGGAGAAGCCGGGCAGGAAGCGGCCATCGCCGGACCAGATCTCCGCGCCATCCGGCGCGGCGCCCACGGCCAGGTCCCGGTAGAGCCCGGCGCCCGCGCGCCCGGCTGCCGCCAGCTGATCATCGGCCAGGCGCTGGCAGAAGGCGGCGAAATCGATAGCATCCGCATGGCGCGCGGCGAAGTCGGCGACGCCGCTGTCGTCACCATGCCGCAGCCCGGCGGGCCAGCGGCGCGAGTCGCTGTGGCCCTCGGCCTCCGCGATCGCCGTCCAGGTGCAGAAGCGCGCCAGGGCCGAGCCGGGCAGGGGGAGGTCGCCGCGCGGCGAAGCCTCCCACGCCGCGCGCAGCACCGCGCGCTTGGCGGCCCAGACGGCGGCGTGGTCCACGCTCTCGCCCCGCGCCAGCGCGGCGAAGATCTCGGCGTCGCCACCGGGAAGACCAGCGACGTCGATGAAGATGGGGTCGAGGAAGCGGCGGTCGCTGGGGTGGTAGGGGCTGGCCCGGCTGCGATCGGTGGGGATCAGCGCATGCGGCGGGCTGAGGCCGAGGAAGCTGGCGCCCTGCTCGGCCGCGGCGCGGGCCAACGCGGCCACGGCGGAGAAGTCCCCGATCCCCTGGTCGGCCGCCCCTCGCAGCGCGTAGATCTGGGCTGCGATGCCGAAGCGCGGCCGGTCCAGCAGCGGCGGCAGGAAGCAGCGCGGGGGCGCGATGGTGATCAGGCAGCGCGACTCCGGCGCGGCCTCATCGAACAGCAGGTGCCGGCCTTCCGGCAGCGGCGGCAGCGCCACCAGCCGCTCGGCGGCCGCGCTGCCATCGGCGCGGATGAGGCGCCTCGTCTCCCCGTCGCCAGGCGCCACGGCCACCCGATGCTCGCTGCCATCCTCGCAGGCGATGCGCAGCATCACGGGCCGGTCGGCCAGCGCCATGGGCAAAGGCTGGCCTGGCCACAGCGTGACGGAAGGCGGCAGCGCCCGGGGGCGCGACAGGCGGGCGAGGCTGTCCCGCATCGCCGCGCGGTTCCCGGCCGACAGCCCGAGTGCGCCCAGCAGCGCCTGCAGGGTCTCCACCGGCACCTCATGCCGCTGGCCGGAGATCTCGTGCCAGATCGGGTCGATCCCTGCCTCGCGCGCGAGATGGGCGAGCAGCGCGGGATCATCGGCCGGCGAGCGCGCGAGGATCGCCTCCTCCGCCAGCAGCAGCACGGCGCGTGCCGGCAGCGTCTCCGGCACCTCCGTCGCGTCCGGCGCGCTGCTGTCCACCAGCAGCCGCCAGGCGCGACCAGGGCGGGAAGGGGGCAGCGTGAAGGGCGCGGCATCGCCCGCATTCAGCGCCACCAGGCAGCGATCGGCGCCGGTCTGCAGCAGCGCGACCAGCGCGCGGCAGTCATGGTCTTCCCAGCGATCCATCGCCGCGCCATCCGGCCGCAGCCAGGCGACATCCGCGACGCCATCCGCATCCGCCACACCGGTCAGCGGCGCCGTCGCGTGCAAGGCGGGATGCGCCAGCCGCGCGGCCACCAGCCGGCGCGTGAACGCTGCCAGCCCCGCATCGGCGCCCGCCCAGTCGAACCAGCTCAGCGCGCTGTCCTGCGCATAGGCGTTGTTGTTGCCGCCCTGGCTGCGCCCGGCCTCGTCGCCCATCGAGAGCATCGGCGTGCCCCGCGCCAGCAGCAGCGTTGCCAGCAGCGCGCGCGCATCGGCCTGGCGGCGCGCCCGGATGGCGGGATCGTCGCTCGGCCCCTCCGCGCCATTGTTCCACGACTTGTTGTCGTCCGTGCCGTCGCGGTTGTCCTCGCCATTGGCGTGGTTGCGCTTGGCGGTGAAGCTCACGAGGTCCGCCAGCGTGAAGCCATCATGCGCCGTGACGAAATTGACGCTGTCCGCCAGCGAACGCTCGCGGAAGGTATCGGCGGACCCCGCGAGGCGCGTGGCCAGCGCGCCCACCATGCCGCTATCGCCCCGCCAGAAGCGGCGCACATCGTCGCGGAAGCGGTCGTTCCACTCCCCCCAGCCCGGCGGGAATTGTCCCAGGCGGTAGCCGTCATGGCCGATATCCCAGGGCTCCGCGATGATCAGCAGGTCGCGCAGCGCCGGGTCCTGGCGCATCGCCTGGATCATCGGCGCATCAGCGTCGAAGCCGTGGTCGCGCCGGGCCAGCGTCGTCGCCAGGTCCAGCCGGAAGCCGTCGAGCCCCGCCTGTTCCGCCCAATGCCGCAGCGCATCCATCGCCAGCCGCAGCCCCCAGTGGCGGTCGAGCGCCAGCGCATGGCCGCAGCCCGTGTCATTGGCGTAGCGGCGCCGGTCATCGCCCCGCAGCCGGTAGAAATCGGCGTTGCCGAGGCCCTTCAGCGACAGCGTCGGGCCGAGTTCGTCACCCTCCCCGGTGTGGTTCAGCACCACATCCAGCACCACGGCGATGCCGGCGTCCTGCAGCGCGGCGACGGCGTCCCGCACCTCCGCCATGCCGCCCGGCGCCAGGCCGGGATCGGGGGCCAGCAGCGCGGCCGGGTTGTAGCCCCAGTAATTAGCCAGGCCGAGCGGCGGAAGGTGCCTCTCATCCACCCAGGCCGCCGCCGGCAGCAGCTCCACGCAGGTCACGCCGAGGCCGCGGAGATGCGCGATCGCCGCGGGATGGGCGAGGCCCGCGAAGGTGCCGCGCAGCACCTCCGGGATCGCGGGATGCGTCGCCGTGAAGCCCTTCACGTGAAGCTCGTAGATCACCTGCGGCCCGCGCGGTGCATGGCGGCGGATGGGCGGCAGCGGCGGCGCCAGCACCGCCTTCGGCAGGAAGGGCGCGCTATCCGCGGCATCCGGCGCATCGCCGGTGTCGAACAGCGCCGGCGCCAGGGCGAAGCGGCGATCGATCTGCCGCGCCCAGGGATCGACGAGGAGCTTGGCCGGGTTGAACCGGTGGCCGTTCCAGGGCTCGAAGGCCCCCTCCACGCGCAGCCCGTAGCGCGTGCCGGCGGCGATGCCCTCGACATGGCCGTGATGCACGGCGCCGTGCCGGCCAGGGAGGCGAATGCGGGCGATCTCGCGGTCCTGCGCGTCGAAGACGCAGACGAAGACCGCGGAGGCACCCGGCGCCGGCCAGGCGAAGTTCGCCCCGGTCTCGTCCAGCGTCGCGCCGAGCGGCTCGTGCGAACCCTCGGTTGCCTCAGCGCGCATCGGCGATGGCGTCGCGGTACAGGGCCACGTAGCGCCTGGCCGACCGGGTCCAGGACACGTCGGTGGCCAGCGCATTCGCCTGCAGCCGCGCAAAGGCCTTGCGGTCCCGCCACAGCCCCGCCATGCGCCAGACCGCGGCTTCCAGCATCTCCCGCTGCACGGGCGCGAAATGCAGGCCGGTGCCGAGGCCCTGCGCCAGCGCCATCTCATTGGCGTCCACGACGGTATCCGTCAGCCCCCCGACATGCGCCACCAGGGGCACCGCGCCGTAGCGCAGCGCGCAGAGCTGCGCGAGGCCGCAGGGCTCGAAGCGGCTCGGCACCAGCACGACATCGGCGCCGCCATAGATCAGCCGCGCAAGCCCCTCGTCATAGCCGATCTCCGCGCCGATCCGGCCGGGATGCGCCCAGGCGGCGCCGCGCGCGCCATCCTCGATCCAGCGTTCCCCGGTGCCGAGCAGCGCCAGCTGCGCACCGCAGCCGAGGATGGAGGGGATGGCGCCCAGGATCAGGTCCACGCCCTTCTGCCAGGTGAGGCGCCCGACGAAGCCCAGCAGCAGCGCGTCCGGGTTTTCCTCCAGCCCCAGGCGCCGTTGCAGCGCCGCCTTGTTCGCCGCGCGGCCCGCAAGCTTCGTCGCGCTGAAATTGGCGGCGAGGTGCCGGTCCTTCGCCGGGTCCCATTCGACGGTGTCGATGCCGTTGAGGATGCCGGAGACCGCGCCCGCGCGGCCGCGCAGCAGCCCGTCCAGCCCCATCCCGGCCTCCGGCGTACGGATTTCCGCGGCATAGGTGGGGGAGACGGTGGTGATGCGGTCGGCATACCAAAGCCCGGCCTTCAGGAAGCCGAGCGCGCCGAAATACTCCAGCCCCTCCACCGACAGCGCCTGCGGCGGCAGGCCAAGACGCGGAAAGAGATCGAGCGGGAATTTGCCCTGGAACGCCAGGTTGTGGACGGTGAAGACGGAGGGCACGCGCTTCGCGCCGAAGCGGAGATAGGCCGGCGCCAGCCCGGCCTGCCAGTCATGCGCATGCACCACATCGAAGTTCAGCCCGCGCATCCCGCCCGTCGCGAGCAGGGAGGCGATGGCGCCGAGTGCCGCGAAGCGGAGCCCGTTGTCGCCCCACTCCCCGCCATCGGCGGCGAGGTACGGATTGCCCGCGCGGGCGTAGAGATGCGGCGCATCGATGGCGATGATGTCGAGCCCCGCGGCTTCTCCCCGCTGCAGCCGCGCAGGCCCGCCGAAGAGGTCATCGATCCGTCGCAGCGCCCGCCCGCCGCCGAGCGCCGCCATCACGGCGGGATAGCCCGGCAGCAGCGTGGTCACCTTCACGCCTTCCGCCGCCAGCGCCGCCGGCAGCGCGCCGGCGACATCGGCGAGGCCGCCGGTCTTGATCAGCGGCACGCATTCCGAGGCGACGGAGAGGATCTTCACGACGCCAGGCGATCCAGCATCGCCTGGGTGATGAGGCAGATGCCCTTCTCCGTCCGGCGGAAGCGGCGCGCATCCTCCTCGGGATCCTCGCCGACCACCATGCCCTCGGGGATCTTCACGCCGCGATCGACGACGACATTCGTGAGCCGCGCGCCGCGCCCGACATCGACATAGGGCAGGATCACCGCGCCATCGATCTTCGCGTAGCTGTGCAGGTGCACGCCGGTGAACATCAGCGACTTCCGCGCAATGGCGCCGGAGACGATGCAGCCGCCCGAGACGAGGGAGGTGATGGCCTCGCCACGGCGCCCGTCCAGGTCGTGCACGAACTTCGCCGGCGGCGTCACCTCGGCGTAGGTCCAGATCGGCCAGTCGCGGTCATAGAGGTCGAGTTCCGGCACCACGTCCGTCAGGTCGATATTGGCCTCCCAATAGGCATCGACGGTCCCGACATCCCGCCAATAGGGCTTGGATTCAGCGCGAGACCGCACGCAGGACCGTTCGAAGCGATGCGCCACGGCCTTACCGTGCTTGACCAGGTAGGGAATGATGTCGTGGCCGAAATCGCGCTGGGAATTCGGGTCCGCCGCGTCGCGCCGCAATTGGTCGAAGAGGAACTTCGTCTCGAAGACGTAGATTCCCATGGAGGCGAGGGCCAGGTCCTCACGCCCCGGGATCCCGGGCGGGTCCTTGGGCTTCTCCAGGAAATCGACGATCCGTGCATCCTGGTCCACATGCATGACGCCGAAGCCGCGCGCGTCGAGGCGTGGCACGGCGATGCAGCCCACCGTGACATCGGCGCCGCTCTCCACATGCTGCTGCAGCATGTGCTCGTAATCCTGCTTGTAGATGTGGTCGCCTGCCAGGATCACCATGTGGCGCGGGGCCAGATCCTCGATGATGTCGATGTTCTGGTACACGGCATCGGCGGTGCCGAGATACCAGTTCGCGCCATCGCCGCGCTGGCTCGCGGGCAGGATGTCGAAGGTCTCGTTCCGCTCCGGCCGCAGGAAGTTCCAGCCGCGCTGCAGGTGGCGGATCAGGCTGTGCGCCTTGTATTGCGTGGCGACGGCCAGGCGTCGGATGCCGGAATTCATGGCATTCGACAGCGCGAAGTCGATGATGCGCGACTTGCCGCCGAAATAGACCGCGGGCTTGGCCCGGCGGTCCGTGAGTTCCATGAGGCGCGAGCCCCGCCCGCCCGCCAGCACGAAGGCCATCGCCGTCCTCGCCAGCGGGGCACTCGCCTGGGTCCTGCTATTCGGCATCGCTCTCCCCTTTCTCGTCCTCCGGCGCCTCTTCCTCGGGCGCCGGACCCTCCGCCACCAGCCAGATGGTGCCGAGCGGCGGCACCGTAACCGTCGCGGAAGCAGGAAAGCCCTGGAAGGCCAGACGTTCCGCGACGACGCCACCGAGATTGCCGACGCCCGATCCGCCATACTCCGCGGCGTCGGTATTCAGCACCTCCCGCCAAACCCCGGCACGCGGCAGGCCGAAGCGCAGCCCGACATGCGGCACCGGCGTCATGTTGCAGATCATCGCCACCGGCGCGCCACCCTCTCCGTCAAAACGGAGCCAGGAAAAGATCGATCGCGCCTCGTCATCCGCATCGATCCAGCGAAACCCCTCGGGCTCTGCATCCCTGGCGTGCAGCGCGGGCATCGACCGGTACAGCAGGTTGAGATCGCGGACGAGCCGCTGCACGCCCTGGTGGGGGGCGAATTGCAGCAGCCACCAGTCGATCTCCCGCGCCTCCGACCATTCCCGCCACTGCGCGATCTCACCGCCCATGAACAGCAGCTTCTTGCCGGGATGCGCCCACATCATCGCGTAATAGGCGCGGAGCGTCGCGAAGCGCTGCCAGTCGTCGCCGGGCAGGCGCCCGAGCAGCGATCCCTTGCCGTGCACGACCTCGTCATGGCTGAGCGGCAGCACGAAATCCTCGGAGAAGGCGTACATCATCCCGAAGGTGATAAGCTTGTGGTGCCAGCGCCGGTGGATGGGATCGATCGCCACGTAGCGCAGCGTGTCGTTCATCCAGCCCATGTTCCACTTGTAGCGGAAGCCGAGCCCGCCCTTGGACGCGGGGCGGGAAACACCGGGCCAGGACGTCGCCTCCTCCGCGACCATGATGGCGCCGGGATGCTCCTCCTCCACCAGCGCATTCACCTGACGGAGGAACGCGACGGCTTCGGGATTCTCCGTCCCGCCCTCCTTGTTCGGCGTCCACTCGCCCGGCGCGCGGCCGTGGTCGAGATGCACCATGGTGGAGACGGCATCGACGCGCAGCCCGTCCGCGTGGAACTCCTCCATCCAGTAGAGCGCGTTGGAGGCAAGGAAGGCCGCGACCTCCCGCCGTCCATAGTCGAAGACGGCCGTGCCCCAGGCGCGATGGAAGCCGCGCAGGGGATCGGGATGTTCGTAGAGCGTGCCGCCATCGAAGCGTGCCAGCCCATGCGCATCCTTCGGGAAATGCGCCGGCACCCAGTCCAGCAGCACGCCGATGCCCTGGGCGTGGCAGGCCGCGATGAAGCGCTTCAGACCCTCGGGGTCGCCGAGCCGCGCGGTCGGCGCATGCAGGCCGATCGGCTGGTAGCCCCAGCTTTCGTCCAGCGGATGCTCCATCACCGGCATCAGCTCGATATGCGTGAAGCCCATCCAGGCGACATGCGGGATGAGGGAGGCGATGAGGTCATCCCAGTCGTAGAAGCGCTGGTCGGGATGCCGGCGCCATGACGGCGCATGAACCTCATAGATCGAGATCGGCGCGCGGCGCGATTGCGTCCCCGGCCGCGCGGCGACGAAATCCGCATCGTCCCACGCGAAGGGTGCGTCCGCCGGCACCAGCGACGCGGTCGAAGGGCGCATTTCCGCCGCGCGGCCGAAAGGGTCCGCCTTCAGCGGCTGCACCACGCCGTCGCGCGACAGGATCTCGTATTTGTAGGGCGTGCCGGCGCCGAGGCCGGGGATGAACAGCTCCCACACCCCGCTGTCCACGCGCTTGCGCATGGGATGGCGCCGGCCATCCCAGCCGTTGAAGGCGCCGACGACGGAAACGCGCGCCGCATTCGGCGCCCAGACCGCGAACCGCGTGCCGTCCACGCCCTCATGCAGGGTGTGGTGCGCACCCAGCCGCTGGTGCAGCCGCCGATGCGTGCCTTCCAGCATCAGGTGGTCGTCGAGGGGGCCGAGCGTCTCCCCGAAGCGGTAGGGATCCTCGAACTCCCACGCGCCGCCATGGCGCTCGGCCCGCAGCCGGTAGCCGAAGGGCAGCGCCCGGCCGGGCAGCAACCCCTCGAAACACGCACCGTCGCGGCGGGGCAGGGGGGTGGCCGCGCTGCCATCCGCCGGCACCACCCACAGCGCCTCCACATCCGGCACCAGCGCGCGGATCACGAGGCCGCCCGGCGCCGCATGCGGGCCCAGCACGGCGAAGGGGTCGCCATGGCGCGCGGCGAGCAGGGCCTCCACGGCCCCCGGCGGCGCGCGCCAGGCCTCCATGCTCACCGCTTCACCGGGACGTTCCAGATCTCCTGCGCATATTCGGCGATGGTGCGGTCGGAGGAGAACCAGCCCATGCTGGCGGTATTGATCACCGCCGACTTCCACCACGCCTCCGGGTTCCGCCAGCGTTCCGCGACCGCGCGCTGCGCGTCGTAGTAGCTGTCGAAATCCGCGGTCACGAGGAAGTAGTCGCTGCCACGGAGGTCGCGCACCAGGTCACGATACCGCGTGGGATCGTCGGGGGAGAAGACGCCGGCCTCGATCTGCTCCAGCGCCTCCTGCAGGCGGCGGGACTGGTCGACGGCACGCTGGCCCTGCCAGCCCTCCCGCCGGCGCTTCTCCACCTCCGGCGTCGTCAGGCCGAAGATGAAGATGTTCTCGTCCCCGACATGCTCCTTGATCTCGACATTGGCGCCGTCCAGCGTGCCGATGGTCAAGGCGCCATTCAGCGCGAACTTCATGTTGCCGGTGCCGGACGCCTCCATCCCCGCGGTGCTGATCTGCTCCGACAAATCGGCCGCCGGCACGATCATCTCCGCGAGGGAGACGTTGTAGTTCGGCAGGAACACCACCTTCAGCAGGTTGCGCACGGTGGGGTCGCTGTTGATCACGCGCGCCACGTCATGCGCCAGCTTGATGATGAGCTTGGCGCGGTGGTAGCTGGCCGCCGCCTTGCCGGCCATGATCTTGACCCGCGGCGTCCAGTCCTTGGTCGGCTGGCTGCGGATCTCGTCATAGAGGGCCACGGCTTCCAGCACGTTCAGCAGCTGGCGCTTGTATTCGTGGATGCGCTTGATCTGCACGTCGAAGATGGCGTCGGGGTCGAGCCGCAGCTGGAAGCGGTCCCGCACCAGCGCCGCCAGCGCCTGCTTGTTGGCGCGCTTCACTGCCGCGAATTTCTCCTGGAAGGCCTTGTCGCCGGCGAGCGGCTTCAGCTTCACCAACGCCCCGGCATCGTCCAGCACCTCCGGCCCCACGGCGTCCACCAGCAGGGAGGTCAGGCCCGGGTTGCACTGCTGCAGCCAGCGCCGGAAGGTGATGCCGTTGGTCTTGTTGGTCAGGCGATCCGGGAAGAGCCGGTGGAAATCCGCGAAGACCGTCTGCTTCAGCAGGTCCGAATGCAGGGCGGAAACGCCGTTCACCTTGTGCGATCCGACCACCGCCAGGTGCCCCATGCGCACGCGGCGGCCATGCCCTTCCTCGATCAGGGAGACGGAGGAGAGCAGACGACCGTCGCCGGGGTATTGCAGCCGCACGCTGTCCAGGTGGAAGGCGTTGACCAGGTAGATCAGCTGCATGTGCCGCGGCAGCAGGCGTTCCATCAGCGGCACCGGCCAGCTTTCCAGGGCCTCCGGCAGCAGCGTGTGGTTGGTGTAGCTGATCGTCTTCTGCGTAATCGGCCAGGCCTCGTCCCAGGGGATGTCGTGCAGGTCGACCAGGATGCGCAGCAGCTCCGCCACCACGATGGCGGGGTGCGTGTCGTTCAGCTGGATGGAGACGCGGTCGGGCAGGGAGCGCAGATCGCCATAGACCCGCAGATGCCGCCGGATGAGGTCCTGCAGCGCGGCGGAGGAGAAGAAGTATTCCTGCCGCAGCCGCAATTCCTGCCCCGAGGCGCTTTCGTCCGAGGGGTAGAGCAGCTTGGAGATGCTCTCCGCCTTCACCTTGTTCGCCAGCGCACCGACATGGTCGCCGGAGTTGAAGGCATCGAGCCGCAGCGGATCCATGGCGCGGGCGGACCACAGCCGCAGCGTGTTCACATGCGCGCCGCGCCAGCCGACGATCGGCGTGTCATAGGCCACCGCCTGCACCGTCTCGCTCGGCTTCCACACATGCTTCACGCGGGCTTCGCTGATCGTCACGGCTTCCACCGTGCCGCCGAAGCCGATCTCATGCGCGATCTCGGGCCGGGCGAATTCCCAGGGGTTGCCGTCGTTCAGCCAGTCCTCGGGGTATTCGCGCTGCCAGCCATCGCGGATGATCTGGCGGAACAGCCCGTGATCGTAGCGGATGCCATAGCCGAAGGCGGGGATGGAGAGCGTCGCCATGCTTTCCATGAAGCAGGCCGCGAGCCGCCCGAGGCCGCCATTCCCCAGCGCCGCATCGGGCTCCGCGATGCGCAGCTTCTCGAGATCCACGCCGAGCGGTTCCAGCGCATCCCGCAGCGTGTCGAGCAGGTTCAGGTTGCTGACATTGTCGCGCAGCAGCCGGCCGATGAGGAACTCCAGGCTGAGGTAGTAGACCTGCTTCGCGCCGGACTGGTAGGTGGCGCGCGTCAGGTCGATCCAGCGATCGACGATGCGGTCGCGCACCGCCAGCGCGGTGGCGATGAACCAGTCGCGGTCCCGCGCGCCGAGGCGGCTCTTGCCCAGGTCATAGGTCAGCTTCTGCAGGATCGCCCCGCGCAGCGCGGCGGCATCGGCGCTTTCCCCGGGCTTGGCCATGATGGGGGGTGCGCTCGACGTCGTCGGGGTGTCCATGGGCGGGTGGCTCCTTCCTGGGTGCCGATAGGCGATGGTCGTCCCAACGCGCTGCGATGCAACAATTTGCATGGGCTTGCGCCGAGATCAAAGCACAGGAATAGCGGCGGGGTGGTTAGTTGATTGCGACTGCCCTATTCCGCCGCGGCAATGGCCGCCAGGCCCGGGAAGGCCGGCGCGGGATGCGTGACGATGGCGAGCGGCACGCCAGCCATCCAGCCGGCCATCGGGGCCTTGTCCTCGAAGCGGGCGCGGAACGCCGCGCGGTCCAGCGTGGCGGCCAGGCGCGGCATGATGCCGCCGGCGAGGAAAACGCCGCCGCGCGCCCCCCAGGCCAGGGCGACATCGCCCGCGAAGCCCGCGAGCAGCATGAGGAAATGGCGCATCGCCTCCGCCGCCACCGGGCATTCTTCGGCGGCCCCCACGACCGCGGCGGCATCCCGTTCCGGCACCGCAGCGCCATGCAGCGCCGCCACCACGGCGTGCAGATTGGCGATACCGCGACCCGAAAGCGCTTCCTCCGCCCCCGCGCGGCCGCAGCGGGCGCGGAGCCCCGCCACCACCGCATCCTCCACCGCATCGGTCGGTGCCAGGCCGATATGGCCGCCCTCCGTCGGCACCACCTGCGGGCCGGCGGCGGTCGGCACCAGGGCCGCGCAGCCGAGGCCGGTGCCCGGGCCCAGGACCAGCATGGGCGCGGAGGGGTCCGCCACGCCGGCGCCGATCGCCACCAGGTCCGTCGGTGGCAGGTGGGGCAGGGCATGCGCCAGGGCCTGGAAATCATTCACCAGCCGGGCCCGGCGGACCCCGAAATGGGCGGCGATCGCCGCCTCCTCGAACCGCCAGGGCGCATTGGTCAGCCGCGCCGTGCCGCCCGAAACAGGGCCCGCGACCGCCAGCACGGCGGCATCGATCATCTGGCCCGGCGCCAGCCGTTCCAGTGCCGCCGCCATCGCGGCTTCCGGCGTCGGGAAGCGGGAGACGGGCAGGATCACGGGCGGGCCGATCCGGTCCTCCGCCAGCAGGGCGAAGCGGGCGTTGGTGCCGCCGATATCGGCCAGCAGCGCCCTCATGCCGCAGCCTTCAGCGCGGCTTCTGAGCCAGGATGAAGGCCGCGAGGTCCTGCGCCTGCCGCGCCGTCAGCCCGTGGTCCGGCATGTTGGCATGGGGCTGGCGGACATAGGTGGCGATGGTGCCTGCCGTGACGTCCGGCCGCGCCGCGATGGCGGAAAAGGGCGGAGATCGCGGGTTCCGGCCAGCGGGCGCGCGGGCCGAGATGGTGTGGCAGTTGCTGCAGACCTGCCGCGCCAGCCACTCGCCGCGCTCCGCTGCTTCGTCGGCATGCGCCGCCGCGGGCAGCGCCGCGATCACCGCCAGCAGAAGCAGGCGCATCGGTCTCATCCTGGTCTCCTTCCCGGATCATCCGGGACGACTCCAGGCTAGGCGCTGCCGATACGATGCTCATTGCGCCGGATCAATCCCTGCTCAGTAGGTGGCGCGGCCGCCCGAGATGTCGAAGACCGCGCCGGTGGAGAAGCTGCAATCCGCCGTGCAGAGCCAGCAGATCAGCGCCGCGATCTCCTCCACCTCCACGAAGCGGCCCATGGGGATCTTGGACAGCATGAAGGCGATGTGGGCTTCCGTCATCTGGTTGAAGATGTCGGTCTTGGCGGCCGCGGGGCAGACGCAGTTCACCAGCACGTTCTTCGTCGCCAGCTCCTTCGCCAGCGACTTGGTATAGCCGATGAGGCCCGCCTTGCTGGCGGAGTAATGCGCCGCGTTGGGGTTGCCTTCCTTGCCGGCGACGGAGGCGACATTGACCACGCGCCCCCAGCCATTGGCGATGAGGTGCGGCACCACCGCGCTGGCCACGATGAAGGGCGCGTTGAGGTTCACGTCGATCACGCGGCGCCACTGCGCCACGGGGATCTCCCAGGACGGCATGTTGCCGCCGGTGATGCCGGCATTGTTGACCAGCAGGTCCACCTTGCCATGCGCCGCGACCGTCCGCCGCGTGGCCTCCGCCACCGCGGCCTCATCCGCCAGGTCCAGCACCTCCGCCGTCACATTGCCATCGGCGGCCAGCGCGGCGCGGCTTTCCTCGGCCTTGGCGGGGTCCATGTCCCAGATGGAGACGCTGGCGCCGGACTGCACCATGCGCCGCGCCACCGCGAGGCCGATGCCCCGCGCGCCGCCCGTGACGATGCCGACGCGGCCCTGGAGATCGAGCTTGTTCATCGCGCGTGCTCCTCAGCCACGGCCGACGAAGGGCATCTTCGTGGCCATGATGGTCATGGTCAGGACGTTGGTCGCCAGCGGCCAGGCCGCCATCTGCGCCACCGCCTGGCCGACATGGTCCACATCCATCAGCGGTTCCGCCTTGATGGACCAGTCCGCCTGCGGCACGCCGCGCGCCATGCGTTCCGCCATGGGCGTCGCGGCATTGCCGATGTCGATCTGCCCGACCGCGATGTCGAAGCGGCGGCCATCGAGGTTCATGGACTTGGTCAGCCCCGTCACCGCATGCTTGGTGGAGGTATAGGGCGCGCTGCCGGGCCGCGGCGCATGGGCGCTGATGGAGCCGTTGTTGATGATGCGGCCGCCCTGCGGGGACTGCTTCGCCATCATCTTGAACGCCGCATGGGCGCACAGGAACACGCCGTTGAGGTTGACGTTCACCACCTTGAACCACTGCTCCGCCGTCAGCTCCTCGAACGGCGTGCCGGGCACGTTGTTCCCGGCATTGTTGAACAGCAGGTCCAGCCGGCCGAATTCCTTCTCGATCGTGGCGAAGGCGGCGTCGATCTGTGACGGCTCGGTGACGTCGGCGGGGACGACCAGGGTCTTGCCCTTGCAGAGCCCCGCCGTCTCCTCCAGCGCGTCGCGCCGGCGGCCGAGCAGGGCCACGGTCCAGCCATCCGCCGCCAGCGCGATGGAGGCGGCGCGTCCCACGCCCGATCCGGCGCCGGTCACGAGCGCATATTTCTGGGCCATGATGGTTTCCCCCTGGGATGTTTCGGCGCGCAGGGTGGATCGCCCGGCCCCTTCATGTCCACCCAGGCCAGGCCTGGCGGGCTCCGCCTGACCCCCATGCTGCGCTGCGGCCTTGCGGCGCGGGGCATTCCGATGGGATAGCAAAGATTACCGTCTCCCCGCCGGACAAAATCGCCCCATGAGCATCCACGCCGCGCTGACGCACCGGACAACCTACAGCTACGACCGGCTGGTCGGCATGTCCCCGCAGTTGATCCGGCTGCGCCCGGCACCCCATTGCCGGACCCCCATCCTCTCCTACTCGCTCGACATCCAGCCGAAGCCGCATTTCCTCAACTGGGTGCAGGACCCCCAGGGCAACTTCATCGCCCGCGTCGTCTTCCCCGACCGCGTCCGCAAGTTCGAGGTGACGGTCGATCTCCTCGCCGATTTGGCGACGATCAACCCCTTCGACTTCTTCGTGGAGCCGCAGGCCGAGGCCTTCCCCTTCGAGTACGATCCCGTGCTGGCGCAGGAACTCGCCCCCTTCCGCCGGGTGGACGCCCCGGGCCCGCTGCTGGAGGCCTATCTCAAGGACATCCCGCGCACCGCGCCCAACACGGTCAACTACCTGGTCGACCTGAACCAGAGGCTCTCCACCGAGATCGGCTACATCGTGCGCATGGAGCCCGGGGTCTGGACGCCGGAGGAGGTGCTGGGGAACCGCAAGGGCTCCTGCCGCGACTCGGGCTGGCTGCTGGTGCAGATCCTGCGGCACCTCGGTTTCGCCGCGCGCTTCGTCTCGGGCTACCTGATCCAGCTCGTGCCCGACGTGAAGTCCGTGACAGGCCCGGTCGGCACCTCCGTCGACTTCACCGACCTCCATGCCTGGTGCGAGGTCTATGTGCCCGGTGCGGGCTGGATCGGCCTCGACCCGACCTCCGGCCTGCTGGCCGGGGAGGGGCATATCCCACTGGCCGCGACGCCGGAACCTGCCTCCGCCGCCCCCATCACCGGCGGCGTGGACAAGGCGGAGACGGAGTTCGGCTTCCACATGGAAGTCCGGCGCGTCGAGGAGACGCCCCGCGTCACCAAGCCCTATACCGAGGAAGCCTGGGCCAGGATCGCCGCCCTCGGCGCGAAGGTCGATGAGGCGCTGATCGCCGGTGATGTGCGGCTCACGGTCGGCGGGGAGCCCACCTTCGTGGCGGAGGCCGATCGCGACGGGGCGGAATGGAACACGGCGGCGCTCGGCCCGACCAAGCGCGCCTATGCCGGCCGGCTGCTGCGGCGCCTCGCGCCTCTCTGGGCGCCCGGCGCGGCGCTGACCTATGCGCAGGGCAAGTGGTATCCGGGGGAGCAGCTGCCGCGCTGGGGCCTCTACTGCCATTGGCGCGCGGATGGGGAGCCGGTCTGGACCGATCCCGCGCTGCTGGCCAGCGACGACGACAAGGGCGATGCCACGGCGCAGGATGCCGCCGAGTTCGCGACCGTGCTGGCCAGCCATCTTGGCATCGACCCGACGCTCCGCATCCCGGCCTATGAGGACATCCACTACTACCTCTGGCGGGAGAAGAAGCTGCCCGCCAATGTCCTGGCCGAGGATGCCAAGCTGCGCGACCCCATGGAGCGCGCGCGGCTCGCGAAGCTGTTCGGCCAGGGGCTGAATGCGGAGGTCGGCAGCGTGCTGCCGCTGCGCCGCTGGGGGGAGGGCGCGGCCCGTGCCTGGGAATCCGGCACCTGGGCGCTGCGGGAAGGGGAGCTGTTCCTCATCCCCGGCGACAGCCCCATCGGCTACCGCCTGCCGCTGGACAGCCTGCCCTGGGCGAGCGAGGAGGCGATCGAGGCCGAGCCGGAGCCCGATCCCTTCACCCGCCGCGAAAAGCTGCGCCCGCGCCGCGACCTGCCGGAGGGCCGCGCCCGCATCGTCGAGCAGCCCTCGCCCGAGCCGGGGCGGGAGGAGCCGGGCGTGGTGCGCACCGCGCTCTGCGTGGAGGCCCGCAACGGGCTGATCCACTGCTTCCTGCCGCCGCTGACCTTGGGCGATGACTGGCTGGACCTGGTCGCGGCCATCGAGGCGACGGCGCGCGACACGGGGCGCAAGGTCTTCCTCGAGGGCTATCTCGCGCCCTCCGACCCCCGCCTGCTGCATTTCTCCGTCACGCCCGACCCCGGCGTGATCGAGGTGAACATCCACCCGGCGACCGGCTGGCAGGACCTCAGCACCCGCACCGAACAGCTCTACGAGGAAGCCCGCCAGGTCGGGCTGGATTCGCAGAAGTTCATGCTGGATGGCCGGCATGTCGGCACCGGCGGCGGCAACCACATGGTCATGGGCGCGGCGGAGGTGGCGGACAGCCCCTTCCTGCGGCGGCCGGACCTGCTGAAGTCGCTCGTCGGCTTCTGGCACAATCATCCGAGCCTCTCCTACCTCTTCAGCGGCATGTTCATCGGCCCCACCAGCCAGCATCCCCGCGTGGACGAGGCGCGCGGCGATGCGGTGCATGAGCTGGAGACGGCACTCGCCCAGGTGCCGCCGCCGGGGACGCAGACGCCGCCCTGGATGGTGGACCGCATCTTCCGCAACCTGCTGGTGGACATGACCGGCAACACCCACCGGACGGAGTTCTGCATCGACAAGATGTATGACCCCTCCGGCCCCTCCGGCCGGCGCGGCCTGGTGGAGTTCCGGGGCTTCGAGATGCCGCCGCATTGGCGCATGTCGCTGGCGCAGCAGGTGCTGCTCCGCAGCCTGGTCGCCGGCTTCTGGCAGCGCCCCTATGAGCGGCGCCTCATCAAGTGGGGCACGCGGCTGCATGACGATTTCATGCTGGAACACTATTGCCGGCAGGATTTCGGTGACGTGCTTGAGGAACTATCGGGCCTCGGCTTCCAGCTGGACCCCGCATGGTTCGCGCCCCATTTCGAGTTCCGCTTCCCCAAGGTCGGCACGATTGCGGTGCGCGGCATGGAGCTTGAGCTGCGCAACGCGCTGGAACCCTGGCATGTGCTGGGCGAGGAAGCCTCCGCCGGCGGCACCACGCGCTATGTCGACAGCAGCGTGGAGCGGCTGCAGGCGCGCGTCACGGGCTGGGTGGAGGAACGCTTCACCCTCGCCTGCAACGGCGTCGCCGTGCCGCTGCAGCCCACGGGGACCGAAGGCGAATACGTCGCCGGCGTGCGCTTCAAGGCCTGGGACCCGCCCTCCGCCCTGCATCCCACCATCCGCGCCCAGGCGCCGCTGACCTTCGATGTCTATGACGGCTGGACGGGCCGGTCGCTCGGTGGCTGCACGCATCACGTGGCGCATCCCGGCGGGCGCAACTACCAGACCTTCCCGGTCAATGCGAACGAGGCCGAGGCGCGGCGCCGCGCGCTCTTCCTGCCCATCGGCCATACCCCCGGCCCGATGGCGCCGCCGCAAATCGTCACCAGCCGCGCCACGCCGCGCACCCTCGACCTGAGGCGCGCCAGCTGACCCACCTGGCGGCGCCGGCGGGTGAAGCCCCGCTCCGGCTGGAGGATGCCCAGCTGGACGAGATGGTGGATGGCCGCGGCCGCGTGCGCCCGCATTGGCGCGGGCTGCTCGGCGCCTATTCCTCCCTCGGCTACCCCGCCGTGGCGGAGCGCGCCCGTCGCCTGGACCGCGCCTTCGAGGAGGAGGGCGTGGCGACGGTGCTGGCCGCGGATGCCAGCGGCGGCGGCCCGCGATCCCGCCGCCCCTGGCGCTGCGACCCCGTGCCCCTGATCCTGCGGGCGGAGGAGTTCGAGGCGCTGGAAGGCGGCCTTGCCCAGCGCGCGCGACTGCTCGCCGCCATGCTGGACGACCTCTACGGCCCGCAGGCGCTGCTGCGGGAAGGCGTGCTGCCGGCGGCGCTGGTGGCGGGCAACCCGCATTTCCTCCGCCCCTGCCGCGCCCCCGCGCCGCAGCCCTTCCCGCGGCTGATGTTCTACGGGGCCGACCTGCTGCGCGGCCCGGATGGCGAATGGCGCGTGGTGGCGGATCGCTGCGGCGGCGCCAATGGCGTGGGCTTCGCGGCGGAGAACCGCGCGCTGCTGGCCCGCGTGCTGCCGGAAGCCTTCCGCGCCGTGCAGGTGCGGCCGCTGCGCCCCTTCTTCGATGCCTGGCTCGACGGGCTGCAGAACCTGGCGCCGCCCGGCGTGGACAATCCCCGCATGGCGCTGCTGACGCCGGGCGCCAAGCAGGAGACCTGGCTGGAGCACCTGCTGCTGTCGCGTGAACTCGGCCTGGAACTGGTGGAGCCCGGCGACCTCACGGTGCGGGACGGCCAGGTCTTCCTGAAGACGCTGCGCGGGCTGCGCCGCATCGACGTCATCCTCCGCCGCATCAAGGGGGAGCAGTCGGACCCGCTGGAATTCAATGCGGGATGGGGCGTGCCGGGGCTGATGCAGGTGCTGCGCGCCGGGGCCGTGCGCCTCGTGAACGCGCCGGGCTCCATGCTGGTGGAGGCGCCCGGCGCCGCCCCCTACCTCCCCGCCTGCGCGCGGTTCCTGCTGGGGGAGACGCTCTCGCTCGGCGCGCTGGAAACGCTGTGGCTGGGCGACGAGGAGTCGCGCCGCATCGTGCAGGCGGACCCCGATGCCTGGCGGCTGCGCTCCGCCTTCGATCCCGCGCAGCCCGTGGCGCTCGGGGCGCTCGACGTCTTCTCGGGTCGCGGCACGACGCCGCCCTGGATGGTGGCGGCGACGCGACCCATGGCGCCCTCCGGTGCGCCGCGGCTGATGGGGGAGAGGCTGGACCCCGCCCCTGTGGTGCTGCGCATGTTCCTCGCGCGCGATGCCGGCGGCGCCTGGCGCGCCATGCCGGGGGGCCTCGCGCATGTGCTGGAAGGCGGGGGCGCGGAGCCGCAGCGCATCGCCGGGCCGCCCCCGCGCCGCGGCGCCGCCAAGGATGTCTGGGTGCTGGCGGAGGATGGGGGCGACATCCTCGGCCCCGCCGCGCCGCGCGTGGCGACGCTGCCGATCCGCCGCTCCTCCGGCGAATTGCCGTCCCGCGTCGCGGATGACCTCTACTGGCTCGGCCGCTACCTGGAACGGCTGGAAGCCAATGCCCGGCTGACCCGCGCGCTGCTGGCGCGGCTGCTGCGCGGCGCCGCCCTGCCGCGCGAACTGGCCGAGATCCGCGCCCTGACGCGCTGCCTGCATGCCTCGGGCATCCTGGATGCGGAAGCGGCGGCGAGCCCCGCGGATGGCACCAGCCTGCCGCGCGCGCTCCTGGCCGCCGCCAGCCCCGCCGGCGCGCTGACCACGCTGCTGGAGATGGTGGAACGCCCCCAGGCCGCGGTGCGGGACCGGCTGACGCATGACATGTGGGCCGCCTTCGCGCAGTTGAGCCAGGAAGGCCGCGCCCGGCTCGCCGCCGGCACTACGGGGCTGGATGCGCTGGTGGAGGCGATGGGCGCCATCATCCGCGCCTGCACGGGCCTGTCAGGCATCGCGGCGGAGAACATGGTGCGCGGCGGCGCCTGGATGTTCCTCGACCTCGGACGGCGGATCGAGCGCGCCACCACCACCGCGCGCAACCTGGCCCATGCGCTGGACCAGCCGCCGCGCCGGATGGAGGCCGGGCTTCGCCTCGCGCTCGAGATCTGCGACAGCGCACTGACCTACCGCGCCCGCTACCTCGCCACCGTGCAGCCCGCGCCGGTGCTGGACCTGGTGCTGGCCGATCCCGGCAATCCCCGCGCGCTCGGCTTCCAGCTTAATGCGGTGAAGGACCGCCTGGCGGAGATCGGCGGCGCCGATGATGCGCTGGCCGCGACCGCCTCCGTCCTCGCCGCCCGGCCGCAGCGGCTGGTGGATGAGGTGCTGATGGAGGTGGACCGCGACGCCGCCGCCGCCCGCCTGCCCGATGCCCTGCTGGCGCTGGAGCATGAGACCGCGGCGCTGTCCGACGCCGTCGCGCGGCGCTATGTCAGCCATGTCCGCGCCCGCGCGCTGGACGAGGACGAGACGGGGGGAGCGGCATGAAACGACTGGGCGATCGCGATGCCCCCCGGCCGCGTCTCGCGGCCGAGGCCGCGAATGCGGCCCGCCGGTTGTCCGGCGAGCCTGGCGCGCGGAGCGCGCGCCCGGCGCCTGAGGGCAGAAAAGCAATGCCAAGCGGTCGCCGAAGGCGGCGCTTGGCATGACGCGATACGCGCTGCGGCACCACACGGCGTACAGCTATGGCAGGGCGGTGGACCTGGCGTCCCACCTGCTGCACCTGACGCCGCGCGCGGTGCCCGGCCAGCGCGTGGAGGCCGCCGCGCTGCACGTGGCCCCAGAATTCGGCTACCGCGTCGATGGCCACGACCATTTCGGCAACGGCGTCACCTGGCTGTTCCTGGAAGCCCCGCACGCTGCCTTCGAGGTGACGCTGGAAGCGACCGTCGATGTCGCCTTCGCGCCGCCGCCGCCCGATGCCGCGACGCCGCCCTGGGAAGCCGTGCGCGATGCCGCGATGCGGCCGGAGGGGTGGGAGGCCGCGGAGTTCGCGCTGCCCTCCGCCCTGGCGCCGGCCGATCGCGCGGCGGGGCTCTATGCCGCGCGATCCTTCCCGGCGGGGCTGCCGGTGCTGGCGGGGCTGCGCGACCTCTGCGCCCGCATCAGGCGGGACTTCGCCTTCAAGCCGGGCGTCACCACCATCTCGACGCCGGTGGCGACCGTGCTCGCGCTGCGCGCCGGCGTCTGCCAGGACTTCGCGCATCTGATGATCGCGGGGCTGCGGGCCCTCGGCCTGCCCGCGCGCTACACCAGCGGCTATGTCCGCACGCGCCCGCCGCCCGGCCAGAAGCGGCGCCAGGGGGCGGACCAGTCGCATGCCTGGGTCGGCTGCTGGCTCGGCCCCGCGCAGGGCTGGGTGGACCTCGACCCCACCAACGACCTGGTGGTGTCGGATGAGCACCTGCTGCTGGGCTGGGGGCGGGACTATGCCGATGTCAGCCCGGTCAAGGGCATCCTGCTCGGCGGCGGGCGGCAGGGGCTGGAGGTCAGCGTCGATCTCGTGCCCGTGGATGAGGAGCAGGTCGCGTGACCATCACCTTCGCCACCTACAACATCCAGTACGGCAAGGGGCAGGACGGCGCCTACGACCTGGAGCGCATCGCGCGGGAGGTGGAGGCCGCCGACGTCATCGCGCTGCAGGAGGTGGCGACCGGCTTCGCGCGCAACGATTTCGTCGACCAGGCGGCCTGGTTCGCCGAAAGGCTCGATCGCTACGCCGTCTACGGCGCGCCCTATGACGTCGATGCCAGCTACCGCGATGCCGCGACGGGGCGCGTGGTGAATCGCCGCCGGCGCTTCGGCAATGCGGTGCTCTCCCGCTGGCCGATCCGATCGACGCGGACGCTGGTGCTGCCCTTCAACCCGCCGGCGCGGGACCAGGACATCCAGCGCTGCGCGGTGGAGGCGGTGCTGGACCTCCCCGGCGGGCCGATCCGCGTCTATTCGCTGCACCTCTCCCACCTCACGCCCGGCACGCGGACCCCGCAGGTGGAGGCGCTGAAGGCGATGGTCGCCAGCGCGCCGCGGGACGGCATGGCCTGGGCCAATGAGCGCAACACCGACCCGACCTGGGCCGAGGGCTGGGCGGAGCCCGCGCCGCCCGAGCCCTGCATCCTGTTCGGCGACTTCAATTTGCGCCCTTCCGACCCGGAATATCCGCTGCTGGTCGGCGACCTCGGCCTTTCGGGGCCGCGCGTGCCGCTGCGCGGGCAGTTCGTCGATGCCTGGGTGCAAGCGGGCCATGCGGAGCGCACGGGCTGCACGCTGGCCGAATGGAAGGGAGAGCCGGGCGGGCGGATCGACTATGCCTTCCTCCACCCGATGCTCGCCCCTGCGCTGCAACGCGCCTGGATCGGCGATGATGCGACGGGCAGCGACCACTACCCCTTCTTCATCGAGATGGCGCTCGGCTGACCTTCGGTATCGACAGGCGACGCTTGGGCGCCATCGAGATGGCGCTCGGCTGAGCCTCCGGTCGCGGCGTCCTCCTGACAACGGAACGCGCCTGTTGAAGCCCGGCCGCCGGACGCGATAAGCAGGAAGGGGGAACGGCAACCGGGGGTGGTGGGCCATGCATCCGCTGGACTGGTCGCGGCGCGACGCGGAACTGGCGCTGGCCGCCATGAAGGCGGTCTTCACCCTCTACGGCAAGCGGGACCTCGCGCCGATCCATGCCGAGTTCCTGCTGGCCATGCGCGATGCCGTCTTCCGTCAGCCTGAGCTCGATCCGCTGGCGGTGCGGCCGGTCGGGCCCGGCGAATTCGCGGCGCTGGTGCCGGTGACGGAGCATCGCGAGCGCGCGCTCGAATACCTCACCATCGTCCCCTATGTGGACGTGGACATCGAGCCCGCGAAGGCGGAGCTGGTGCGGGAATATTTCGCCTTCGTCGGCCGCGGCAGCGATGCGCTGAAATTCCTCGACAACATCGCGCACCAGCATGTGCGCGCCAGCCAGTTCTGCATCGCGCGAAAGCTGCTGCCGAAGCTGCTGCCCGGCGGGCCGGTGACGCAGGTGGCGCGCGCCATCCGCATGCTGCGGGAGAACCGGGGAGACGCCGCCAAGGCCGCGCGCTTCCAGGCGCTGGGCCGGCTGCCGGAACGCACGCTCGGCAATGTCTTCTACCGCTTCCACCGCGCCCGCGGCTTCGCCCTGCCCGGGGAGCCCGGCTGCATGCCGGAGGATCTGCTGGCGCTGCACGACATCACCCACATGCTGTCGGGCTACAACACCGACGCGAACGGCGAGATCTGCGCCAATGCCTTCGCCGGCGGCTCCATGCCGAAGCATGCGCTGATGATCGCCGTGACGGGACTGCTGTCCTTCCACAACAAGGGCGGGCTGGACCAGAGCGGGAAGTACGCGGCCTCCACCGGCAACCTCAACCCGCGCGAATTCGCCAACGCCTTCCAGCGCGGCATGGAGAGCACCTGCCTGGTCGGCTGGGACTACCATCGGGACTGGGAGACGAGCGTCGATGAATTGCGCGCCCGCTTCAGGATCCGCGACGCCGCCGACATCTGGGACGACCCGCCGAGCGAGGAGGCCATGGCCCTGATGGCGTGATCGCCACCCTCCCTTGACCGGTGTCGCCAGCGGGGCGGAAGCTGGTTGTCAAGGAAGTTGGGGATGGAAACGATGCTGCCTGGTTCACGCGCCGCGCTGGCGGCGCTGCTGGCGATCGGCATGGCGCAGGGCGCTGCCGCGCAGCCTCGCCAGGCCGTGCATCCCGGCACGCCCCAGCCGGATTGCGAGCGGATGGTGGGCTTCGACCGCAACGTCGTGATGCCGGGCTACCGGGCGGAGGAAGGCGGCCAGGCCGTCTGCATCCCCTTCATGCCGACCGCCCAGTTCACGCCGCCGGGGTATCGCGGCGACTTCCATGCCGATGAGTTCACGGATGCACGCATCCGCGCGCGCTACGTCGCCTGCCAGGCGGATGCCGGCTGCCTTGCCGCTGCGCGGGCTGGCGCCACCACCTTCACCTCCGCGGAGCGGCGCCGCACCGGCACGGTGGATGCGAGTGGCCTGGTGGACCCGCAGGGCGCGGTCGATCTTCGTGCCATCCGCCGCCCCGCCTTCTTCGCCCGCTGGCAGGAGCCGATCGCTGCGGCCGAGTCCCGCACCTTCACGGTGGAGTTCACCGTGCCGCGGGACAGCTATGAGCGCCTGCACCTGAACCGGCACGATCCCATCAGGCTGCGCGGCTGGTACCTGGAGGGGCAGGGGATCGAGGTGGGCGCGGGGCGTCGCCGTGCCCTCGTCATGCTCAACAATGGCGGCGGCAACGAGATCACCGGCATCGACGACCCCGAGGCGAATGGCGTCACGCGCAACGCTCAGGGCGCCTTCGTGCCCGATGCCGCCGCCGCCACGCGGTCCGAACAGCCGGGCATGCGGCACTGGCGCGGCTTCGCCGCCGCGCTGAACGCGGCGGGCTTCGACGTGCTGGTCAGCGACCGCCGCGGCAACGGCATCTCCGGCGGCGTGTCCGGCTTCAACACGGCGGAACAGGCGCGCGACATCTGGCGGCAATTGCAGCAGCTGGAGACGGGGGATGGCCTCAGGATGCTGACCCCTGACGGCCAGCTGCTGGAAGGCCGCGCCGCCGGCGGCCGGCTGCTGGCCGGCATGGGGGCGGCGGGCATCCCCATCGTCATCGGCGGCTATTCCCGCGGCAGCTACACGACGGCCTGGGCCATGCACCAGAACTTCGTGGAGGACTGCAACCGCGACCAGCCCGGCACCGCCTGCGCACCGCCGCGCGGCCAGCCCAACATCCGCGGCGCGATCCTCTATGGCCCGAACGCCGGCGGCCTCGGCTGGCGGCTCGCGGGCCATGACATGATCGAGGCGGCGCTGCGCACGGAGCGCAACACCACCTACTACCCGGATGGGGAGGTCTATGCCGGCATCGCGCAATGGCCCGCGCTGATGGTGGTGAAGGGCACCTACGACTACGTGGAGGGCCTGGAAGGCTCCTTCGCCGCCTTCCACCGCGCGCGGGGCCTCAGGGAGATCCACCTCTTTCGCGGCCCGCACCAGCTCAACACGCAGGCGCCGGAGGCGATGCGCATCGTGGGCGAACGCATGGTCGCCTTCTCCCGCGCCGCGGTGCTGGGGGAGCCCGCGGCGCAAGGCTTCCGCGAACCGCGCGACCTGCGCGACGCGGTGCTGGCCTCGACCCCGATCTGGGGCGCGACGACCGGCGCGGTGCCGTGACTTGAGCGGGAGTTCCGGCCGGGCGTAGCGTGGCGCCGGTCAGCGGAGGATCGCCCATGAAGATCGGCCTCGTCGGTGCCACCCAGGCCGCGGTGGCGGGGCTCGGCGCCCCCCGCGAACTCGCCGCCATCGCGGCGCCGGGGACGGAGATCCAGGCCTTCCCGACGCGCATGCCGGTCTTCGCGCATACGCCCCTGGAATTCGCCATGCAGGCGCTGAACACGGTGGAGGCGGGCGTCGCGGCCGCGGCCGCGGGCTGCGACGCGCTGGTGATCAATTCCTTCTCCGACTACGGGATCGCCGCGCTGAAGGCCGCGGTGGACATCCCCGTGGTGGGGGCGGCGGAGGCGACGCTGCGCTTCGTCGGCACGCTCGGCCCGCGCTTCGCGATCGTCACGGTCTGGCCGCCCTCGCTCGACTACATGCCGCGCCAGGTGATGCGGGAGGCGGGGGCGGAGGGTGGCTGCGTCCGCATCCGGCATGTGGGGGCGGAGGAGGTGGTGGCGGGCAGCGCGCGGCCGGATGGCTATGTCAGCGCGCTGCAGAATGGGCAGGGCGACATCCTGGCCCGTATCCAGGCCGCCTGCGACGCGGCGGTGGCGGAGGATGCGGTGGATGCCATCATCCTCGGCTGCACCTGCATGTCCCCGATCGCGGATCGGCTGAGGGCGGCGGTGCCAATCCTGAACCCGCTGGGCGTGGCGCTGAAGGTGGCGGAGATGCAGGCGGTGCTCGGCCTGCGTCCGGTGGCGACGGCGCCTCGGCGGCTGCAATCCCTGGCCCGGCTGTCGCAGATGGTGGCCGCTGGCGCGACGCTGGGAACGGATGGCGACTGTGCCGTCTGCGCGGTGGCCGCCGCTGCCGAATAGCGGGCGGCAGTGGCCTTTTAGTCACTAAGCCCTTTTAGCCGGTTCTGCCGATTATGGGCGTTTAGCACCGATTTTCGAGGGCGGCGGCGAAGGTGCCAGGGGGCAGGGCGGGCTGGATGCAGTGCAGGCGCAGGATGGCCGGAACATAGAGCGAACATAAGGCGCGCTGCAAGTGTTTTCTCCGCGGCCGATCAGCCCTCGGCCCCGCCGCGCCCCAGGGCGGAGAGCCGCGCCGCGGCTAGGCCGATGATCGCCCGCCGGGCTGCGGCATCGGCCGTCGGCCAGGCCTCGATCTCGGCCAGGGTCCGTCCGCAGCCATCGCAAAGGCCAAGATCGGGCCGATAGCGGCAGCTGCGGCGGCAGGGGGAGGCGACCTCCCCATCCGGCGGCTCAGCCACGCGCCGCGTCGCCCGCCAGTCGCCGCAGCACGGTATCGAGCCCGTGGGCGGTGCCGGACACCGCATCGGCCCCGACCAGCCCGGCCAGCCAGGGGCGCTGCGCGAAGAGGCGCCCCGACAGGCGGATGCGCAGCGCCTTGTTGGCGGAGGCCTCGCGGAAGCGGCCGAGCCGCCGGCGCAACAGCCCGGCGCCGTCCAGCCGCTCGAAGCTCGGGCTGAGCGACAGGTCGAGCAGGTCGTAGCGCCCCGCCCGCAGGTGGCGCGCCAGCGCCATGTCGTTCTCCTCGATCTCGAAGCCATGCGCCCAGCCCGACATCCACAGCCATTCGGAGGCGAGGGTGGCGCCGAGGCCATGCGGTTCCCCGGGCATCGGTGCGACCAGCACGGACGGCAGCAGCGGGCGCGGCGCCACGATCCCCGTGGAACGCCCGAGATGCCGGACGAGCGCCTGCAGGCGTCCGAGCGCGATCGTCACCTCCCACTCCGAGAGCGCATCCTCCACCCAGAGGTCGCCCAGGCGGCGCGCGGCAGGTTCGAAGAGGGTGGCGACATGGCGCCTTCCGTCGCCGCGGCCGGCCGGCAGCGCGATGTCCTCCACCGCGATCCCGGGTTCGCCGAGCAGGGCGAGGAAGCGGGCTAGGTCCTCCGCGCCGGCCATGACCGGGGTGGTGCGCGGCACGGCGCCCCGGATGAGCGGCAGCAGGGCGGTGCCAGGCTGCGGTTCGGACCCGTCGCGCGGCGCCAGGCCGAGCGTCGCCATCGTCTCCGTCAGCCGGTCCGGCTCGGCGTGGAGGGCCTCGATCAGCGGTCCCGGCAGGTGCAGCGCGGCGGGTGCCGCGGCGTCGGCGGCAAGGCGCATGTCCCAGCCGGCGAAGCAGCGCGAGGCGACCGGGCCCTCCGACACCACCTCGATCGAGTCATGCCGGCGATCCAGCGCGATCGAGCGCATGAGGGTGGCGACGCCGGCGGGTGGGCCTTCCAGCCATTGCAGGTAATGCCCGCGATCCGCGATCAGCAGGCCGGTCACGCCCTCACGGTGGTTGCGCCGGCGCGCGGCGGCCAGCAGGTCACCGAGGGGGCCGGCCGCCAGCGGCAGCACGGCGCGGCTGCGATAGACGAGCCGCGTCAGGCGAGTGGGATGCGGGGTTGCCGTCTGCGAGGCGGGAAGCGCGACCACTGGCATGCACGTCTTCCTCCGGCCCATGGCGGCCGGACGGGCATGCGTGCAGGGTCAGCCGCCGACGGCCTAGAGGCGTCGCGCAGGCCAAGACCCACCCGGCACACCCCGTCCGGTGATCCTCTGTGCCATGGCAGGTCTCCTGGCTCGCGGGTCGGTACCGGGCCCCGTCTTCCCGGGCCGGGGCCCAGTGACTCTGGTGGAGCCTGATTCGCCGCTCACAGTTGCGGGGGCAGCGACGGCCTGGGCGATGGCCCTTCCGTCTTCCCTTTTCACCCGGGGCGTGACACCCGGGCACCATTGGCGGGCCGAGCGTCCAGCCATTCAGACGCCGGTGTCAAGGAGAATTGACAGAAGGCGTCCGGATCGCGTGCATACGAACGGCACGATCGAGTGACCTGCGGCCGGCGAAGCCGGCCGAGGCCGCGACGGGTGCCCATGCGCGTTGCTCCGCAACGTGCATGGGGTCCCGGAATGCGGCCCGCGGCCAGTGCCGCGAAGCCAAGCCCGCGGAGCGGGCGCCGGCGATTGAGGCAGAAAAGACGACTACCAACGAGTCGCTGCAAGCGGCCGTTGGTATCACTCGATGCGGATATTGGCCCGGCGCGGCACGGCGGACCATTTCTCCACCTCCGCCAGGTAGAATCGCTGCCAGGCCTCGCGCTCCATCGGCGCCGGGATCAGGCCGAGGGTCTGGAGGCGCGACGCGACCTCCGGGACCCCCGCGATGCTGGTGAAGGCGGCATGCATGCGGTCCAGCGCCGCGGCGGGCGTTCCGCGGGGCGCGATGACGCCGAACCAGCTATCGGCCTGCAGCGCCGTGACGCCGAGTTCGGCGAAGGTCGGGACCTCCGGCAGCAGGGGGCTGCGCGTCGGGCTGGTCACGGCGAGCGCGCGCAGGCGGCCGGCGCGGACATGCTCCGCCACCTCCAGCACGTTGGAGACCATGAAATCGAGCCGCCCGGCGATGAGGTCCGTCTGCCCCTGTGGCCCGCTGCGATAGGGCACGTGTTCCAGGGTGAGGCCCAGCGCCTCCTTCATGATCTGGTGGGCGGGCTGCCAGCCGGCCAGCGCGGCGCTGCCGGTCTGCAAGGGGGCGCTGGCGGCGCGGCCGCGGGCGGCGAGCGCGGCCAGGTCCCGGTCCGGTGACCCGGCCGGCACCACCAGCACATTGGCGGAATTGCCGGCGAAGAAGAGGGCGGTGAAGTCGCCCGCGGTGTCGTAGGGCAGGCGGGCATAGAGGCCGGGCGCCACCGCATGGGCGTTCGGGATCAGCAGGATGGTGTGGCCATCGGGTGCCGCCTTGGCCACGCGGTCGGAGGCGATGGTGCCGCCCGCGCCGGTGACGTTCTGCACCACCATGGGCTGGCCGAGCAGGGGCTGCATCCGCTCCGCGAAGGTGCGGGCGATGATGTCGGTGGCGCCGCCCGCGCCATAGCCGACGATGAGGGTGACGGGCTTGTCGGGCCATGGCGCCTGCGCGCGGGCCGGCATCACGGCGATGAGGGGGGCGGCGAGGAAGGGCGAGGCAAGCAGCGATCGGCGCAGCATGCGCGTCACTCCACCACGATGTTCTGGGCGCGGGCGAGGTCGCGGAAGGTCGCGAGTTCGCGGGCCATGAAGGCGGCGAAGACCTCGGGCTCCGTCTGCTGCGGCATCTCGAGGAAGAGCTGCTTGTAGCGGGCGGCGGTCTCCGCGCTGCGGAGGAAGACCTGCGTCTCCTGCGCCAGGCGGGCCAGGATGGGCGCGGGCGTGCCGGCGGGGGCGGCGAGGCCGTGCCAGGAGGCGAGCTCCGCGCCCGGGTAGCTTTCGTTCAGCGCGGGCAGGTCGGGGTAGTCCGGCATGCGGGCGGGGGCGGTGGTGGCCAGCGCGCGCAGCCGGCCTTCGCGCAGCAGCTGGGCGGTGGTGGCGGCGACGTCGAAGCTGAGGTCGATGGTGCCGGCGACGAGGGCCTGCAGCAGCGGCCCGCCGCCATTGAAGGGCACATGCGTCATGCGGATGCCGGCCTTGGCCATGAAGAGCTCGACGCCGAGATGCAGCGAGGAGCCGACGCCGGAGGAGCCGTAGTTCAGCGCCTCCGGCCGCGCCTTCGCCGCGGCGACGAGGTCCGCGATGGTGCGGACCTCCGGCAGCTTCTGCGGATTCACCAGCACCAGCGCCGGCGTCACCGCCAGGTTGGAGATCGGGGAGAAATCCTCGATCGGGCGATAGGGCAGGGGGATGCGCCGCACCGCGGGCAGGATGGCGTTGGCGGCGATGTTGATGAGGCCGATCGTGTAGCCATCGGGCGCCGCCTTCGCGAGCGCATCCACGCCGATGGAGCTGCCCGCGCCGCCACGATTCTCGATCACGAAGCCCCGGTTGAAGGCCGCCTGGAAATGCGCGGCGAGCATGCGCCCGACCAGGTCCGCCGCGCCGCCGGGCGGGAAGGGGACGATGAAGCGGACGGGGCGGCTCGGCCAGGCGTCCTGCGCGCGGGCGACCGCCGGGATGGCGAGCGTGGCGAGGATGAGGCTGCGGCGGGTGGCACGCATGGGGGCTTCCTCCTGGGTGTTCCCTGCTGGCCTTGCGGGCCGTGGAACTTGGTTCCAGGATATGGACAGGGTCGGGCGGGGTCAATCGGGTGTGTCGATGACCCCCACCCGTGCCAGCGAAGGAAGGCCATGAACCGGCGCAAGCCGAACGAGGACGAGGAAGCAGCGACGGGTGGCGTGCAGGGCACCCAGGCCCTGACGCGCGGCATCGCGCTGCTGAACCTCGTCGCCGATGCGCCAACCCCGCCGCGCTTCGCGGAGATCGCGGACCGCGCCGGACTCGCGCGCCCGACCGCGCATCGCATCCTGGCCGCGCTGGTGGAGGCGCGGATGCTGCGGCATGACCCGCTGACCCAGACCTATGCGCTGGGCTCCCGCTTCCTGGAGATGGCGCACCGCGTCTGGGACGGCTTCGACCTGCGCGCCACCGCCGCGCCGGAGCTGGAACGCCTGGCGCGCCTGGCCGGGGAGACGGCGCGGCTCGCGGTGCTCGATGGCGATGGCGTGCTGTACGTGGACCAGCGGGAGGCGGAGCAGGAGGCGGTGCGCCTGGTCAACCGCGTCGGCGCCCGCGCCCATCCCCATGCCAGCGCCTGCGGCAAGGCCATGCTGGCGCAGCTGCCCGCCGCCGAACGTCGCGCGCTGCTGGACCGGATCGCGCCGCTGGCCTCGCCCGGGCCGCGCACCCTGGCCGATGCCACGGCGCTGGAGCGCGACCTGACCATCGCCGCCGCGCGGGGCTACGCCCTGTCGCTGGAGGAGGCGACGGCGGGGGTGAATGGCGTGGCCGCCGCGGTGCTGGACCGCCGCGCCCGGCCGCTGGGTGCCATCTGCCTGGTGGGGCCGGCCTTCCGGCTGGGCGAGGCCAGGCTGCACGCACTGGGGCGGGAGGTGATGGAGGCGGCGCGCCGCATCTCCGGCAATGCCGCGGGCAGCGCCATGACGCTGACGGTCGCGCCGCGGCCGGCCGCCGTCTCCCCCGGCGTCACCGTCGCGGTGCGGGCGGAGGCGCTGCTGGGGGAAGGCCCGCTCTGGCATCAGGGGCGGCTGCACTGGGTGGATATCCTGGCCCCCGCGCTGCATCGCAGCGACCCCGAGACCGGCGAGGACCAGGTGACGCCCGTGGAGGAACTGGTCGCGGCGCTGGCGCCCCGGCGCGGCGGCGGGCTGGTGGCGGCGGCGCGGAGCGGGGTGCGGGCGCTGGATGGGCGCGGCCTCGGCGCCGTGCTGGCGGCGCCGCTGGCGGAGGGCGCGGGGCTGCGCCTGAACGACGGGAAATGCGACCGCGCGGGGCGCTTCTGGGTCGGCAGCCTCGCGCTGGATTCGACGCCGGATGCGGGGGCGCTGCACCGGATCGATGCCGATGGCACGGCGCGGGTGATGCAGGCGGGGCTGCATGTCGCGAACGGGATCGGCTTCAGCCCGGATGACCGGGTGCTCTACCTCGCGGACAGTGCGGCGCGGCGGATCGATGCCTTCGATTTCGATGTCGCCACCGGCGAGATCGCCAACCGCCGCCCCTTCGCGCGCTTCGCGGAGGGGGAGGGCGTGCCGGATGGGCTGACGGTGGATAGCGATGGCTTCGTCTGGGTCGCGCTCTGGGATGGCTGGCGCGTGGCGCGCTTCGCCCCGGATGGGCGGCCCGACCGCGTGATCCACCTGCCCGTGCCGCGGCCGACCAGCGTGGCTTTCGGGGGGGAGGGCTTCGACACGCTCTTCGTCACCAGCGCGCGCGTGCGGCTCTCCGCGGCGGAGCTTGCCGCGGCGCCGCTCTCCGGCAGCGTCTTCGCCATCGAGACCGGCGGGCTTCGCGGCCTGCCGGAACCCGACTTCCAGGGATGAGGAAACGAACCGCATGACCAGCCTCTCGGGCGTCTTTCCCGTGCTGCCCACGCCCTTCACGCCGGACAACCAGGTGGATGAGGCCGCCTTCCGCCGGCTGATCGATTTCGCGGTGGAGGCGGGGTCCGACGGCATCGTCTTCCCCGGCATGGCGAGCGAGGTGGAGACGCTGTCGGCCGCCGAGCGCGGGCGGATGGTGGCGGTGCTGGGGGATCATCTGGCCGGGCGCCTGCCCTTCATCGTCGGAGCTTCCCACGCCGATCCCGCCGAAAGCGCGGCACGGGCGCGGGAGGGCATGGCGGCCGGCGCGGTGGCCGCCATGATCATGGCGCCGCCCCATGCCGGGCAGGATGTGGGCAGGCAGGCGGCCTTCTACGCGGCGGTGGCGGAGGCCGCGCCCGGCATCGCCCTCATGCTGCAGAACGCGCCGGCGCCGAATGGCGCGGCGCTGTCGCCGGAAGCGGTCGCGGCCGTCGCCGCCGCCGTACCGGCGATCCGCTACGTGAAGGAGGAGACGCTGCCCTGCGGCCAGCATGTCACGCGCATCCTGGCCGCCGCCGATGGCAGGCTGGATGGCGTGATGGGCGGCGCGGGCGCGCGCTTCGTGCTGGATGAACTGGCGCGCGGTGCCAACGGCACCATGCCGGCGCTGGAACTGGCCGATGCGCATGCCGCGCTGTGGCGGGCGTGGAAGGCGGGTGACCGCGCGACGGCGCGCGCGATCTACCGCGACACGCTGCCGCTGCTGGCCTTCCAGATGACGTTCCGGGTGCGCGCGACGAAGGAGGTGCTGAAGCGCCGCGGCCTGCTGGACCACACCGGCGCGCGCGCCGCCGGCCCGAAATTCGATGCGGGCGACCTGGCGGAGATCGGGGAGCTGATCGAGACGGCGCGGCCGGCCATGACGATGTATCCGCCCCATGCCTGATCGCATCGAGAAGGTCAGCGCCTTCGTCATCGAGATCCCGCGCGAGGTGCCCTATCTCGGCCCGCTGCGCGACGGGGAATTCGTCAACCGCGCGGGCTACATCGTGCGGAAGGGCAACCGAACGCTCTATCCGACGAAGGATCGCAGCGTGGTGCTGCGCATCGACACGGAGAAGGGGCTGACGGGCTGGGGCGAGACCTACGGGATCGTCGCGCCGGAGGCGGTGCGCGCCATCGTGGATGACGTGCTGGCGCCGGTGCTGGAAGGGCGGGATCCCGCGGCGCCGGCGGTGATCCATGAGGACCTCTACGACCTCATGCGCGTGCGCGGCTTCTTCGGCGGCTTCTACGGGGATGCGCTGGCGGCGGTGGACATCGCGCTGTGGGACCTGCTGGGCAGGTCGCTCGGCGTGCCGGTCTCGACCCTGCTCGGCGGGCGGCGGCACGGGCGCATCCCGGCCTATGTCTCCGGCCTGCCGAAGGCGACGCTGGATGAGCGCGTGGCCTTCGCGCGGGAGTGGCAGGCGAAGGGCTTCGACGGGTTCAAGTTCGCCGCCGTCGTGGCGGATGAGGGCGCGGAGGCGGAGATCGCGGCGCTGCGGGAAGGGCTCGGCCCGCGCGCGCGGATCATGGCGGACCTGCACTGGAAATACACGGCGCCGGAAGCCATCCGCCTGATCCGGCGGCTGGAGCCGCATGGGCTTGCCTTCGCGGAGGCACCCTGCGCGCCGGAGGATATCGAGGGCACGACGCTGGTCGCGCGCAGCGTCGGCGTGCCGGTGGCACTCGGCGAGGAATTGCGCACGGTCTTCGAATGGCTGCCGCGCCTGGAACGCCGCGCCTTCGGCATCGGCCAGCCGGAGATGGGGCGCACCGGCATCACGGAGTTCGCCCGGATCGGCGCGCTGTGCCACGCCTACAATGTCGAGGTCATGCCGCATGCGACGATCGGCGTCGGCCTCTTCATGGCGGCGAGCCTTCAGGCCTCGAGCGCGCAGCAGAAACTTCCCTGCCACGAATACCAGCACAGCATCTTCGACCCCAACCTGCGCCTGACGAAGCCCACGGGCACGCGGCACATGGCGTGCGAGGCGGGGGCCTATGTCCTGCCGGACGGGCCGGGGCTGGGGGTGGAGCCGTCTGACGAAATGTTCACGCATCTCGTGTCGTAACGGGGCGACGTGGGGCGGCGAAGCAGGGGGCATGATCCGAACCGGAGACGCCGCCCATGTCGCCCTTCATCCCGCTCTCGCCCAAGGCTGACCGCATCCTGCTGCTGCTGGCCTGGCCGGCGGCGATCTGGATCGCCTTCGAATTCCTCTGGTACGAGCAGTACAAGCTGACGGGCAATGAGGGGTCCGTGTACCTCTTCACCATCCTCTCCGACTGGCTCGGCACGCCGGGCGGGGAGAAGCCCTTCCGGCTCTTCGTCGCGATCCAGGAGATCATCTGCGCGGTGCTGGTGCTGATCCCCCGCACGCGGATGATCGGCGCGGTGGGGTCGCTGGTGACGATGTCGGGCGCGATCTTCTTCCACACGGTCAGCCCGCTCGGCATCGATCCCTATGGCGATGGCGGGCAGCTGTTCAAGGAAGCGGTTTTCACCTGGTTCATGTCGCTCTTCGTCCTCTTCGCCCATCGGGCGGAGGCGGTGGCGCTGCTGGCGCGGCTGAAGGCGCGGTTCCTGCCGGTGGCGGCGTGAGCGGCGCGGTGCTGAAGCGTCCGCCGAGGGATCTCAGGCTGGACGTGCTGCGGGGGTGGATGCAGGTCTCCATCTTCGTCAGCCACGCCTTCGGCACCGCCTTCGCCTGGGGCATCCATGCGGCCTGGGGGGTCTCCGACAGCTCCGAGCAGTTCGTGCTGCTCTCGGGGCTGGTGTTGGGCTCCGTCTTCTCGCTGAAATTCGCGCGGGACGGGTTCGGCGCGGCCTGGCGGGATATCGGCATGCGGGCCGCCCGGCTCTGGCGCATGCATCTGCTGGTCTTCTTCGCCTTCGCCGCCATGGTCTTCGGCTTCGACCTCTTCACGCCGCTGGACGGCGTGGTGGAGGCGGGCGGCTGGTGCTGGCTGGCAAGCGAGCCCTGGTTCGCCATCCCCGGCGCGATGGTCGGGCTCTATCAGCCGGACTTCATGGGCGTGCTGCCGCTGTTTGTCCTCTGCATGCTGCTGCTGCCGGGCTTCGTGCTGCTGCTGACGCGTTTCGGCGCGCGGGCGCTGATCCTGCCCTGGGGGCTCTACATCGCGACGCAGGTCTTCGAGCTGCGGCCGCCGGCGCTGGGCGGCACCTATATCGCCTTCGATCCGCTGGCCTGGCAGGTGCTGTTCATGACGGGCATCTGGCTCGGCTGGCGGGCGCTGCATGGCGCGGGCCCGCTTGCGCGGCCCTGGTGGCTGGTGTCGCTGGCGGTGTCGGTGGTGCTGCTGGGCTTCTGGGTGAAGCTGTCCATGCATGGCTTCGCGCCGGAGATGCCGGCCTGGGTGCTGGCGCTGACGGACAAAGATGTGCTGGCGCCGCTGCGGCTCGCGCATGCGCTGTCGCTGGCCTGGCTGGTCTCCATCCTGGTGCCGCGGGAGGCACGCTGGATGCAGCAGGCCTTCCCGCAGGCCATGGCGGCGATCGGGCGGAACAGCCTGCAGGTCTTCTGCCTGGGCCTGTTCCTGTCCTGGATCGTGGCGGCGCTGTTCCGCCTGTTCCCGGCGGATCGGATGCTGCTGGATCTCGCGCTGATCCCGGCGGGCATCGCCATCCTCATCGCCTTCGCGCGCTGGCGCGAAGGCGACCGGAGCGTCTCCTACAGGGAGGCGACGGCGCGTTCCCAGTAGCCGAGGTCGAGGTAGCGATCGGGCGCGGGCGGCGTCCCGCCCCAGCTGCCCAGCACCTCCGCCCGCACGGCCAGCACGGTGCGGAAGCCCTGCAGGTCGAAGCGGCCATCGATGGCGGAGCCGGTTTCCGGCGCCGTCAGCAGTGCCAGGTTGCGGCGCGCCAGCGGCTGCGGGATGCGCAGCCGCTCCGCCAGCAGCGCCGTGACGGCGTCCGTATTGGCCGGCGCCAGCATCCAGCGGATGCCCTCGACATAGCCCTGGAGGTAGCGGTGGACCACGTCCCGGTTCGCCGCCGACCAGGCCCGCATCGCCCAGCCCGCATTGCCGAGATAGGGGCCGACCGCCTCCGTCACCGTGGACAGCCGCCGCAACCCGCGATCCTCCGCTTGCAGGCTGAAGGGCGGGTTGAGCATGGAGGCATGCGCGGTCGGGTCGTTGAACATCAGCTCGTAGCGGGCGAAGGTGCCGCCCGTCGGCCGGATCTCGTAGCTGCCGCGCGGCAGGCCGTTCATCGCCAGCATCTTGTAGCCGACCAGCGCATAGGCGGTGTTGGGCGCATCGACGATCAGCGTCTTGCCACGCAGGTCGGCCCAGTTCTGGATCTCCGGCTTCACGTAGAAGGCGTTGAAGGCGCTGTCGCCGCCGATGAGGATGCCGATGTCATGCCCGGCCTCCGCCATCGCCACCGCATTGTCCACGCCGGCCACGACCAGCTGGTGGTCCCCGGCGGCGAGGCCGTTGCGCAGCACGTCGGAATTGGGCGTGTTCTCGATCACCACGTTCAGCCCGCGCCGTTCGAAGGCGCCGGTGTGCTGGCCCGCGAAGAGCGGCAGGTTGGCCAGGCCCGGGAAGACCTTCACCTTCAGCGTGGTGGCCTGCGCGCGGGCAAGGCCGGGCGCGGCAAGCGCGGCGGCGGTGGTGCCGAGCAGCAGGCGTCGCGTGATGCGGATCATGGCGTCCGTTCCCTCCGAAATCGATTGCAGAGAGTTTGCCGGATTGCGGGACGGATTCAACAGCGGAGTGGGTTCCCGTGTCGGACGGGCCGGCTACAGTCCTGATCCACCGTCAGGAGGCTATGCGTTGGACAGGCAGGTCATCACCTCATCCAAGGTCACCTGGATGCGCTCCGGCGTCTCCCACGCCGTGCGGGCGGGCGACATGGTCTATGTGACGGGCGCGACGCCCTTCCATGGCGACCGGCAGATCGCAAAGGGCGACTTCGCCGCGCAGCTCCACCAGGTCATGAAGAACATCATCGCCATCCTGGAGGAGGCGGGCACGGGGCTCGACCGCGCGGTGAAGATGAATATCGCGCTGACCGACATGGACCGCTACGCGGAGTTCGACGCGATCTTCAAGACCTATTTCGAGCCCGGCAACTACCCCGCGCGGCAGACGATCGAGAGCCGGCGCCTGGCGCATCCCGACTTCCTCGTCTCGATCGACTGCATCGCCTGCTGCTGACGGGCGTCAGTCCGGCGTCAGCCCGATCTCCGTGATCAGGCGGCCGATCCGCGCGCTTTCGGTCCTGACGCGCTCCGCCAGTTCGGCGGGGCCGAGCGCGAAGGGCGCGGTGCCGATCGGCAGCTTCTCCGCGAAGGCGGGGGACCTCACGGCGTCCAGGATATCCGCCGCCGCGCGATCCACCGTGGCGGCGGGCGTGGCCTTCGGGAAGAAGACCGCCATCCAGGCATTCATGAGCTGGATGCCTGGCGCGGCCTCCGCCAGGGTCGGCACTTCCGGCAGCAGCGGATGGCGTTCCGTGCCGTTGAAGGCCAGCGGCCGCAGCGCCCCGGACTGGATATGCGGCAGGGTGATGGAGAAGCTGTCCATCGTGACCTGCACGCGGTTGGCGAGCAGGTCGGTGTTGCCGGCCGCGCTGGTGCGGTAGGGCACGTGCTGCATCGGGAAGTCGAGTCCCCGCGCCAGCGCCTCCAGGTTCAGATGCGGCACGGTGGCGTTGCCGGGGGAGTAGTAGAAGACCGGGCTGTCCGCGGGGCGTGACCGGGCATAGGCCGCGAGTTCGGCCAGGCTGCGCACCGGCAGCGCGGCATTGACGGCGAGGAAGGAGCTGGAGATGGCCAGCCCCGTCACTGCCTGCAGATCGGGGAAGGGATCGAAGCGCGGGTTGCGCTGGATATGCGGCAGGATGGTGAGCGCCGCGGCCGCCACCACGCCGCAGACGCTGCCATCGGCGGGCGCGCGGATCAGGTTGTTGGCGCCCAGCATGCCGCCGGCGCCGGGCAGGTTCTCCGCCGCGGTACGCCAGCCATGGCGCTGGCCCATCACCTCCAGCAGCACGCGCGCCACCTGGTCCGTGATGTTGCCGGCGCCATAGCCGATGATCATGCGGGTCGGTGGCGACCAGGTCCGCGACGCCTGGGCGAAGGCGGGAAGGGGAAGGGCAGCGAGGCTGCCCATCAGCCAGTGGCGACGCCGCATCCGTGGTCTCCGTTGCCTTGGACGCGAAGGCTACGGAGCCCGGTGCGGCGCAACAAGTCCCATCAGGCGGGAAGCGGCTCCGCGGGGTCGAAGATCTCGCCCGTGGCGCCATCGGTCAGGCCGAGGTCGGTCGGGTGCGGCGCCGGGTTGCAGGCCAGCGACAGGCCCGTCATCGCCCGGAACACCCGGAAGGGGCCCTGCCAGTCGATGACCTGGTCGGCCTCCGTCCGCAGGGCGGCGAAGTTGGCGGCGGTGACCTCCGGCGGCGTCTCCGCCAGCAGGCCGGCGATGGGCAGCGGGACCAGCGCGGTCACCTTGCCGTTGCGCGCCACGGCCATGCCGCCGCCGCACTCGATCAGCGCATTGGCGGCGGCCTGCATGTCGGCGGGGTCGCGGCCGAGGACGAGCAAATTGTGGCTGTCATGGCTGATAGTGGTGGCGATGGCGCCGCGGGGATTGCCCCAGCCCTCGATGATGGCGGTCTGGGGAATGGCGGGGACGCGGCCATGGCGGTGGATGATGGTGATGCAGGCATGGTCGGGCGGCAGGACGGCGAAGCCGTTGCGCACCGCGACCTCCACGCTGCCCCACTTCCCATGCCGCGCGCCGACAATCTTTCGCAGGCGCGCGGTGCCATCGCCCACGCCATTCACGCGCGGCATGAAGGATTCGATGGGCTGGACGGACAGCTTCACCGTGTCGGTCGGGCCCTTCGTCCGACGCGGCGCCTCCAGCAGCTTGCCGTCCTTCGCGACGAGCTTGCCCGCCGTGAAGACGCGCTCCACCGTCACGGAGGGCAGGTCCGACAGCACGACAATATCCGCCTGCCGCCCCGCGCCGATCAGGCCGAGATCGTCGCGCTTGAGGCGCATCGCCGCGTGGAAGGTCGCGCAGCGGATCGCGGCGATGGGATTCATCCCGCGCGCGATGATGCGCGCCATCGTGTCGCGCAGCCCGCCCTTCTCCAGCAGCTCATCCGGGAAGATGTCGTCGGTGCAGAAGACGAGGTTGGGCGGCAGCATCGGCAGCGCGGCCAGCGCCGTCAGCACGCCAGGCAGCACATAGTCGTGGCTGCCGCGCAGCTCCACCGTCATGCCGGTGCGGAGCTTCTGCAGGAAATCCTCCGGCCCCACGATCTCATGGCAGCTGGTCACGCCCGCGCTCGCATAGGCCTGCAGGTCGCCATCCACCATGCCGCGGGCATGGCCGTTGACGTTCTTGCCGGAAGCCAGGCCCGCGCCGACGATCCCCGCCATATGCGGCGTGCCGCGCAGCACGCCGGGCATGTCCATCACCTCCGCGACGCCGGCGATCTCCGGCCAGGACAGCATCTCCGCCATCTCCGCCGGGCCGATATCGGCACCCGCCACTTCCAGCCCCGGCGCGGAGGGCACGCAGGAGGGCGCGGCCACCAGGCTCCGCAGCGGCAGGTCGCGGGAGGCATCGATGGCCCAGCGGACGCCGGGCAGGCCGAGCACATTGGCGAGTTCATGCGGATCCCAGACGCAGGTGGTGGTGCCGGCGGGCACCACGCTCGCGGCGTAATCCGCCGGCGCCATCAGGCTGCTTTCGTAATGCAGGTGGCTGTCGATGAAGCCCGGCGCGAGGAATTTGCCCGACACATCCTCGATGCGCTCCGCATCCTCCCGCGATCCGGGCGCGTGGACGGAGGCGATGATCGGGCCGACGATGCCGACATCCGCGGCGCGGAGTTCGCCGGTCGCGACATCGACGACGGTGCCGCCCATCAGCAGCAGGTCGAAGCGGGCGGAACCCCGCGCGGCCTGGACGGCGCGGGCGCGGAGCGCGGGATCGACGGGGTCGTGGGTCATCGGGCAGCCCTTCCGGCGCTGAAGGCCAGCGTCATCTCATCGGTGCGGGGTTCGTAGGTGAAGCCGCGGCGCATCGCCCAGGTGTTCTGCGCGAAGTAGAGCGGGATCAGCGCGGTGTGATCCACCAGCGCCAGGCGCGTCGCGCGCTGCGTGAGCGCGCGCCGCTGTTCGTCGTCGATGGTGGTGCGCGCCTGCTGGATCAGCGCATCGACCTCCGCGTTGGAGAACCGCCCGCGATTGGCAGTGCCAAGGCCGAGCGTCGTGTTCCAGCTGTGGATCTGCGTCTCCAGCATCCCGAGCAGTTCCGGGTTCGGGGAGAAGCCGGCCAGGTTCACGCTGTAGCGCAGCTGCGCGGCTTCGCTCAGCCAGACGGCGCGGGTGCGGGTTTCCACCGTGGTGGTCAGGCCGAGGCGCGTCCACATCTGCGCGATCGCCTGCACCACCTGCTCGTCATTGACGAAGCGGTCATTGGGGCCGTTGACCTGCACGGCGAAGCCCTGCGCGAAGCCCGCCTCCGCCAGCAGGCGCCGCGCCTCCTCCAGGTTGAAGGGCGGCGGCGTCATGTCGGGCGAGGTGCCGAAATAGCCGGGCGGGCCGAGGTCCCCGGCCGGCGTCCCCTGGCCCTGCAGGATGCGGCTGGTCAGGGCTTCCCGGTTGATGGCGAGCGACAGGGCGCGGCGCACGCGGGCATCGCGCAGCGGGTTCGGGATGCGGCTGCCATCCTTGGCGCGGATATGCGGGCTGTCCTCCCGGTCGCTGTCCAAGGTCAGGAACAGCAGGCGGTTGGAGGGGCTTTCGGCGACGGTGAAGCGCGCGGGATCCGCGCGGAAGCGCGTCAGCTGGTCGGGCGGCACGATCTCGATCAGGTCGACATCGCCGGCCTGCAGCGCGGCGCTGCGCGCGCCGGCATTGGCGATGGGGCGGAACTCCACGCGGGCGAAGGCGGGGGCGGGGCCGTGGAAGTTCGGGTTGCGCTCCATCACCACGGGGCTGCCGGGCTGCCAGGAGACGTGGCGGAAGGGCCCGGTGCCGACCATGACGCGGCCCGCATTGTAGTCCTGCGTCGTCGCGCCCTCGCCGTGCTTCCTCGACACGATCATGACGAGCGCAAGGAAGTTCGGCAGCAGCGGCGTCGGCTGCGTGGTGCGGATGCGCAGCGTCGTCGCATCCACCGCCTCCACCGAGGAGATCGGGCGCGTGGCGTAGCGGAAGCTGGACGGTGAGTTCGGCACGTCGCCGGCGCGGGCGATGGTGAAGGCCACATCCTCCACCGTGACCGGCGCGCCATCATGGAAGCGCGCCACGGGGTCGAGCTTCACCTCCCAGGTCAGCTCATCCACCGCGCGCATGCTGGTCGCGATGGCGGGGCGCAGCGCCTGGCGGGCATCCTGTTCCATCAGCGGCTGGAAGACATGCCGGCTGAAGGCGATGTTGGTGATCAGGCTGGCGAAATGCGGGTCGAGGCTGGTGGGCCCGGCCTCCACCCCGATGCGGATGGAATCCTGTGCGACGGCGGGGCTGGCGAGGAGCGGCGCTGCCAGCAGGGCGGCGCGAAGCGTCTTGATCATGCGGCGTGGTCCAGGGAGGGGCAGAGATTGTGCGGCGCCGTGCCGGCTTCCGGCAGCCAGCCGGTGCCAGCGCGGCGGAGGATCGGCGTGGCGAAGGCGGCGCGGACGGGAATGGCCTCCGGCCAGGCCTGCTGCCAGCGATGGCCCTGCGCCATGGCGACCAGCAGCCCGACCGGCGTGACTCCCACGGCCTGCAGCAGCGCGAGGCCCGCCAGCGCCGAGGCACCGGTGCTGACCACGTCATCCACCAGCAGCACGCGCCGGCCTTCAAGCCGATGCACGATGCGCGGGTCGAGCCAGAGCCGGCGCTCGATGGGGGAGGTGATGGAGTGGACGGGGACGGAGAGCCGTTCCTCGTACCAGCGCTTGCGGGACCAGCCGGGCGCCACCCAGTTCGGGTGGCCGAGCGCTTCGGCGACCAGGGGGGCGAAGACCTGGCCGAGGCTCGGCAGGCCGACCACGACCTCCGCGCCCAGCGGGCGCGCCGCCGCCGTCATCCAGCCGGCCAGGGCGCGGACCACGGGGAAGCTCGCCTGGTTGGCGATCAGCCCGGCCACGGCGAAGTCGCCGAAATCGCGGATCGGCAGCGGCAGCACCCGGCCATCAGGCAGGGGGGCGGGGTAGAACGCGAAGAAGGCTTCGGGCGCCGGCTCAGGCGCCTCGAAGCTCTGCCAGAACTCCATCAGGGATCCCGTTGGGCGAGGGGAACGCACCGTGGCATGGTGCGGCGCGACGCCGCAACGTGGCATGCTGCGGCGCGACGCCGCAACGTGGCATGCTGCGGCGCGACACCGCAACCCGGGACCCGCCATGCCGCGCACCACCATCATCGACTGCGATCCCGGGACAGACGACGCCATCGCGCTGTGGCTGGCGCTGGGGTCGCCGGAGCTGGATGTGAAGCTCATCACCGTCGCGGGCGGCAATGTCGGGCTGGACCGCACCACCGCCAATGCGCGCGCCGTGGTCGGGCTGGCGGGCAAGGCGGTGCCCATCGTGGCCGGCGCCGAGCGGTCGCTGATGGCGCCCTTCCGGGCGGAGACGGCGGTGCACGGCAATGACGGCCTCGGCGGCGTCATGCTGCCGGAGGGCCCGCCGCTGGCGCCCGGCATCGCGGCCGATGCGATCCGCGACCTGCTGCGGGCTTCGCCGCCGGCCTCCGTCACCGTGATCGGGCTTGGTCCCGTCACCAACCTGGCGCTGGCCTTCGCCGCGGAGCCGGCGCTGGTGGATCGGGTGCAGGATCTGGTGCTGATGTCGGGCGCCTGGTCGGAGGGCAACATCACCCCCGCCGCCGAGTTCAACGCCTGGAACGACCCGGAGGCGCTGGCCATCCTGCTGAATCTCGGCCTGAAGGTCGCGATCGCGACGCTCGACCTGACCTTCCAGGCCAGGGTGACGCCGGCGGTGATCGAGGCGCTGGCCGCGCGGGAGGGTGGCGCCTGCTGGCGCGCGGCGCTGGCGATCCTGCGGGCGCTGCCGATGTCGCGCCGCATGAATGGGCAGGGCTTCCCCCTGCATGATCCCTGCGCCATCGCCTGGGTGATCGCGCCGCATCTGTTCGGCGTGAAGGACGCGGCGGCGGAGGTGGACTGCACGCCCGGACCCTCCCGCGGGCGGACGGTGATCGACCGCTGGAACCGGCTCGGGCGGCCTGCCAACCTGGCGCTGATGGAGACGCTGGACGCGCCGCGCTTCTTCGACCTGCTGGCGGCGCGGATCGCGCCGCTGCCCTAATCCCCCACGCCCTGCGCCATGCGGGGCGGGGGCGCGGCGTCATTGGTGGCGGCGCGCACCATCGGGGCCTCGATCAGCGGCAGCGTCGCGGCCGCCACTTCCAGCACCTGGCGGAGGCTGGCGCTGGGGTCGCGGCCGGCATGGATCTCCGCCTGCATGGCCTCGGTGACGGCGCCGAGTCGGCGCGCCCCCAGCGTGCGGGCGGCGCCCAGCATCCGGTGGGCGGCGTGGCGCAGCCGGGGCGGGTCATCCGCGATGGCGGGGGAGGAAAGCGTCTCGTAGCCCAGCCGGACCTCGCCCACGAATTCGCTGATGACGACATCGGCGGTGGGACCGAGATCGGCGGCCAGGTTGCGCAGCGCCGCATCGTCCAGCAGCGGCTGCTGCATCTCCCTGGACACGGCGGCGCCGGCGCCGTCCAGCGGGTGGCCGGCGGCCAGGCGCTGCACCGCGGCCAGCAGGCTTTCCCGGTCGATCGGCTTGGCCAGGTGCCCATCCATGCCCGCGGCGCGGCAGGCCGCGACCTGTTCCGGCAGGGCGGAGGCGGTGACGGCCAGCACCGGCACGCGCTGCCGGGCACCGTCCAGCTGGCGGATCCGGCGCGTGGCCTCGAGGCCATCCATCACCGGCATCTGCACATCCATCAGCACCACGTCGTAGCTGTCCCGCTGCACCGCGGCGAGGGCTTCGGCGCCGTCGGCGGCGCTGTCCACGCGGTGCCCGGCGGCGACCAGCATGGCGCGGGCCACCATGCGGTTGGCCGCGACATCGTCGGCGACCAGCACGCGGAGGCTGCGGCCGGGCGCGGGCGGCAGGATGTCCGCGGGCGCGGCGGCCAGGGCGGCGGCCGGCATCGGGACTTCCCGCAGCGGCAACTCCACCCAGAACAGCGCGCCCTGGCCGGCTTCGCTGTCGCAGCCGATCTCCCCGCCCATGGCGGCGGCGAGGCGGGCGGAGATGGCAAGGCCGAGGCCGGTGCCGGCGCCGTCCTGCCCCGCGACCGGGAAGAGCTGGGAGAAATCCTCGAACAGCAGGTGCCGCTTTTCCGGCGGCACGCCCGGGCCGGTATCCTTCACCTCGATCCGGAGGCCCGGCCGGCCACCGGACAGCGGCAGGGCGCGGAAATCCACGCGCCCGCCGGGCGGCGTGAACTTCACGGCATTGGACAGCAGGTTCAGCAGCATCTGCCGCAGCCGCGTCGCATCCGCCTCCACCGCCGGCGGCGTGCCGGGGTCGATGTGCAGCGTCAGCGTCAGGCCCTTGCGGTCCACCTCCGGCGCCAGCAGCCCGGCGCAGGCGTCGAGCATCGGGCGCACGGCGACGTCGCGGAGATGGAGGTCGAGCTTCCCGGCCTCGATCTTCGAGAGGTCGAGAAGGCTGTTCACCAGTTCCAGCAGGTGGCGGCCGGCATCGTGCAGGGTCTCCACCTGCTCCCGCTGCTCCTCCGTCAGGTTGGGGTCGCGCAGCAGGACCTGGGCGAAGCCCAGCACGCCGTTCAGCGGCGTGCGGAGTTCGTGCGACATGCGCGCCAGGAACTGGGACTTCGCCTCGCCCGCCGCGCGGGCGCCGTCGCGGGCGGCGGCCAGCTCATCCATCGCGCGCTTCAGCGGCGTGATGTCGGTGCGGATGCCGACGGTGCCGCCATCCGGCGTGCTGCGTTCGGTGATCAGCACCCAGCGGCCATCGGGCAGCAGGCGCTCGATCGGCGGGTTGTTGGCGTGGCGCCAGGCATCCATCTCGTCGATGAAGGCCTCGATGTCGCCGACGGCCTGGGGATACTGCCCGCGCCTGGCGCCTTCGCGCATGATGTCGCGGAAGGAAGCGCCCGCTTTGATGAAGGGCGCCGAGATCGCGTAGAATTCCTTGTAGCGCTGGTTGCAGGCGATCAGGCGGTCGTCCGGGCCGAACATGACGAAGCCGTCCGACATGCTCTCCAGCGCATTCTCGAGCGTGGAGCGCCAGCGGGCGCGTTCCGCCTCCACCTTCTCCCTCTGCCGCAGGCCGAGCAGCAGGGCGGCGGCCAGCGCCAGCACCAGGGCGGCGAAGGCGCCGGAGACCAGCAGCGCGCGCTCCCGGTCGAATTCCCAGCCCGCCAGGGCCGCGCTGCGCTCCACCGTCGTGACGACGGAGAGGGAGGGGTAGAGCGTCGGGCGGACGGCGACCAGCACCGGTTCGTCGTTGAAGCGGCTGCGCGCCTGGGTGCCGTTGCCGAGCGCGCCGGAGGGCACCGCGAGCCGCCTTCCGATGCGCGTCTCGTCATGCGGCAGCGCGGCCAGCAGCGTGCCGTCGTCCCGTTCCAGCGTGACGCGCATGCCCGGCGCCTCGCCACCCACCGAGAGCAGGGAGCCCACCAGCGGCACCGGCACTTCCGCCACCGCGGTGACGTTGCCGATGACGGGCATGCGGATGGGGCGCGCGAAGAACAGGGCCCATTCGCCGGTGGCGGGATTCTGCACCGGCCCGCCGATCATCACGCTGCCCGCATGCGGCGCCGCATCGGTGAAGGCGGGGCCGAGGGGCAGCGGCAGGGGACGGCGGCGGGAGACGGCGAGCGCGGTCGAGATCGGCATGCCATCCGACCCCACCAGCAGCACGTCGCGGAAGGTGAAATTCTGGTTGTTCAGCTCCCGCATCACGCGGCCGGCGCCATTCGCGTCGAACCGGCCGTCCCGCGTGTAGGGCGCCAGGATGGCCGGCAGGCCCGCCAGCATGGCATCGACCTGCACGAAGTTGCGGTTGATGGAGGCTTCGACCGCGCGGGCGACCCGGTTGGCGGTGTCGCTCGCGGCCGTCAGCGCCGCGTCGCGCGACCGCTCCAGCAGCAGGGCCGTCGCCACCACCTGCGCGAGCAGGATGGCGAAGACGGCACCGAGGACGGCGAGGCGGAGGCGGCGCGCTGTCTGCATGCTATTCGGGCTTCGCCCTGATGCCGAGGGTGGGCGCCAGGTGTTCGTTCCAGGCCTCCACGCAATCCATGCCGCAGCGGTTGACCCAGCGCGGCAGCACCACCTCCGTCAGCAGGCGGCGGCGGCGGTCGTCATCGGCGGCGGTGACCGGTACGACGGTCATGCTGCCGCGGCGGCCGGTGGTGCAGGCGGGCTGGCCGGCATTGCAGGCGAGGCCATCGCCCGTCTCCCGGTCAGCGGCGTTCCAGATCTCCGGCTCCAGGTCGGCGACGCCGCGGCGGATGATCTCCTGGATGTCAGGGGACAAGGCGGCCCAGGCGGTCTGGTTGGCGCCGAAGATGGAAATGCCCCAGGTGATGGCCATGGCGTGGACGTGGCTCGTCACCTCATGCAGCCCGACGGCATTGCCGGACAGGGTGCCGGTGATGGCGCATTCGACGACGCCGCCGCGGATCGCCTGCACCATCTCCGCGAAGGGGGTCACGACCGGCGTCGCGCCCAGCGCCTGCACCATCTCCGACTGCCCGACGGAGGAGGTGCGGATGCGCCGGCCCGCCAGGTCCGACAGGCCGTTGAAGGGGCGGGTGCAGAAGACGACCTGGGCCGGGTAGGTGTAGATGCCCAGCAGCTCGATCGAATAGCGCTCCCGCAGCACCTGCTCGATATGGGGGCGGTAGGCGCCGACGGTCTGGCGCAGCGTGCGCATGTCCGGCGACAGGGCCGGCAGGTCCACCGCGTTGAATTCCGGCTCCTCGGTCGCCACCACGGCCAGCAGGGCGGTGCCGAAGGGCACGACGCCGAGCCGCATGAGCTGCAGCATCTCCTGACCGCGGATGCCGCTGCGGTCGAAGGGGGCGATCTCCGCCACCACGCGGCCCTGCGTCAGCTCCGTGATCCGCCGGCGCCAGAACGGCTCCTCATAGCGGACATACTGGCTGACATCGGCGAGGCCGCCGACCACCTTCAGCCGTGCCTGGGGTTCCTGCTGCGCCTGGGCCGGCGGGGACCCGAGCGTTGCAAGCGCCAGCACGGACGCGACTGCAAGACCGAACCGGCGACGTGCCGAAGCCATGCGGAATTCCCCGGAGAAGCGACGATCATCCTGACGGTCCGGCGCAGGGGGCGCCAGGGTCAGTCTCACCACGTGGTATAGCAATTTCTTTAACGATTGCGACAACCCTAACGCGAGTCAGCGCAATCGCCATCGCGTGTTCATGCGAAAACGGCGGATTTTGCCACGCGATTGGGCAAGGCTTTACCCCGGATCGGGGTCGCCGCCTCTCAGGGCAGCATGTCGCGCAGCCAGGCTTCCGAGTCCGGCGGCAGGCCCGCCCAGGACGCCTTGGGGCCGACAGTCGTCACCAGCAGCAGGCCCGTGCGCCGGAAGCCCCGCCGCGCCAGCGCGCGCTGGAAATGGCTCACGAGGTAGGAGGGGGAGAGGTCGGTGGAGACGAGGATGCTGTCATCGGCCACCGCCCAATGGGCGTCCGCCACCTCCCAGATCGCGTCGCGAACGGCCTTGCGCATGCCCTCCGCCCCGCCGGCCTCGGGGCTCGCGCCTTCGGCATCGGCGGCATCGGGGCGATGGATGACGAGGGACAGGCTCATGGCTGGATTGTCGCCGCAATCCGTGGCGCCGTGAAGCCCGCGATGCGGCCGGTGATGCGCGGCGAGCCGAGGGCCCGGCCTGCTACAGGCCGGCCGCTGCCCGATCCTGCCGCCAGGCGAGGGTGTCCTCCATCAGGCCAAGCTCCACCAGCGCATCGGGGCCGGTGAAGGGGCGCGCCAGCGGCCCTGCGAGGGAGAAGGCCGGGTCCGCTTCCAGCTTGCGGAGGTAGCGCCGGTATTCCCGGGACCCGTCGTAGTGGATGCCCCGCGTCACCGCATCCACGGCCCGCTCATGGAAATCCTGCAGGAATTTGTAGTGCAGCAGCACGCCGCTCGGCTGTTCGGCGGCCAGGCGCATCGGCGCGATCCTGTGGGTGGAGGCGAGCAGCGCCGCGCCTTCCCGCCAACGGATCAGTGGCAGCTTGGTGACGGTCGGCGATCGCGGCGGGGCCCAGGCCCGGAAGCGGGCGGACACGCGCAGGCCGGGGACGCGCAGGCCAAGGTTGAACAGCTTCTGTCGCAGCCAGCGCAGGCCATTGGCCGGATCGGCTTCCGGGAAGAACAGCCGCTCCCTGATCCCGCCATAGTCCAGCGTGCCGGGAAAGTCCTCGATCCGCTCCCGCCGCAGCCGGGGCGGCTCGAACAGCGGGGCGGCTTCGCTCAGATCCTCGCCCGGCCGATAGGCGCAGTCGGTCAGGGGGCCGCGAGGGAAGCAGTCCAGCATGATCGTGCGAAAGGCCTCGGCCCCCTGGGCGTCCAGGTGGCGTGTCAGGGCCGGCAGGCCGACACGGTCGCTGCCGGGGAAGACCAGCTGCTCGTCCGCGTCCAGCACCAGGGCCCAGTGGCCGCGGCCCCAGGCATCCAGCACCGCATTCGTCCAGGTGATGCCGAAGGAGGAGGCCGCATAGTCACCAGGCGCGTCGATCAGGTGCGCGCCCGCCCTCTGCGCCACGTCGCGGGTTCCATCGGTGGAGCGGTTGTCGATGACGATGAAGCGGTCGACGCCGAGCTGGCGCGCCGCCTCGATGGCCGCCGGCAGGCGCAACTCCTCGTTCCGCACCACCAGCAGGGCGAGGATCTCGCCCGGCCGCGGCGCGGGTGGCGGGCCGATCGGGGCCAGGCCGTCCGGCAGGCTCGGCACGGGGGCCCGCGCCTGGGCGCTGGTGCCCGCCAGGGCGCGGGCAGCGATGACGGGATCGTCGCCGAAGGGGCCGGCGAAAGGCAGGCCGCTGCCGAAGGCGGCCGGCAGGTCGGCCAGGGAGAGCGCGGCCCCATCGGGCCGCCGATGCGCCAGCGGGGCGGCGGGGCGCGGCAGGGCGCTGCGTGCCCGCTCCGCCAGGGCGGCGGCATCCGCCGCGCCGTCACCGAGGCGCCTGGCGGTTGCCGCGGACAAGCACCAGGCATCGCCGGCGTCCCGGCCAGGATGGTCGCCCGCCCGCAGCGCGGCCGCGATCTCCGCCGGCGGCCGGACCGGCAGCGCGCCGGGTGGCAGCCAGGCCAGCGCGACCAGGGCGGGGTCGGAGAGGGCCTGGCGCAGCGCCGGCCCGTCATCCGCGCTGACCGGGCGGGCGCCCCAGCCTGCCAGCCGGTCCGCCACCCGCGCGGCGGCGCCCAGCACCACCACCCCCGCGAGCGGCGGGGCGAGTGCCTCGGCAAGGGCCGCGGGAGGAGAACGAGTGGCGGTCACGGTCAAGGCGTTCTCCGGTCCATCGGGCGGCAGGGCAGCGTAACGTGACGACTGCGGCCCGGTTGCGGCTTGCGCCACGGTGGTGGCTCAGCTGGGGGAGGCGCTGCCCGTGGTCTCGGCGGCGACGCTGGCCGGCGCGGCCGCCCGGCGCCCGCGCCACCAGGCAAGCGTGCCGCGCACCACGATGCCGGCGCGCCGCTTGATGTCGCGCAGCCCCTCCTTCACCTCGGTCCGCCAGAAGAAGGGCTTCACGGGGTGCCACAGCATGTCGGGCCGCGTGCCCATCCGGTAGAGCGGCGGCTTGAAGACCAGCGTGCCGGGGGAGAGGTTCACCTGCAGCGGCGTGTTGGTGTAGTGGCGGCCGCGATAGCGCTGCGGCGTCATCGGCCCGTCGCCGCCGAGGTCGATGACCGTGAGGCCGGCTTCCATGCCGAGCGTCGGCCAGGTCGCCTCGCAATGGCCGCCCCAGCCTTCGCGGTAGGCGGCATCCATCACACGCATCATGGCGGCGGAGGCGCGGTATATCGGCAGGAAGGCGCGCCACTGGCGCGATTCCGGCAGCGGCATCGGCGCGCTGAGCGAGGGCCAGTTGTACCAGTCCGGATCGCTGTCGCGCGGGATCAGGCCGGGCGCCAGCAGGTCGGCCTCATCATCCTCGAAGGCGTCGAGGAAGCGGCGCCAGCGGCCGGAGTAGCGGACATCGTATTCCACCACCCAGTAGCGCGCATGCTGCGGCTGGGCGCGGTAGTAGTGCAGCGCGATCAGGTCCGTGTGCCCGCCGGCCCAGAGCGTCCAGGCCTCGCCCCCGGATTTCGCGGGGTAGCCCGGGAACCGCATCTCCGGCGTGCGGACGATGTGGTGTGGCACGTCGGCGAGGCGCTTCGGGACCGGCGCGCCCGGGCCCAGGTGGATGATCACCACGGGCCGGTAATGGGCGGGGCAGGCGGCGCGCAGGCGGTCGAAGGCGCGCGCCGCCCAGCGGTCGAAGAAATGGGTCTGGAACAGCAGCGCGGTGGTTGGCGGCATGCGAGGCTCTGCTCCCTGCCACGCGCGGGGCGCGCGAGGCTCCGTGCCGCGCGCGGGACGTGCGCGGTCGTGCAGACGCAACCTGCGCGGTCGGCGTGGGCATTGCGCCTCAACAAGCCGCGACGCACGCGGTTGCGAGCGGCTGTCTAGCAACCGCGTGAGTTGCGGAACCTTCTTGTTCCGGCAGCGCTCCCCGGACAGTCGTTCCGGCTGTGCTGCATGGCCGGACCATCAGGGAATTTCGTCATGACAGTGCGCAAGGCAGTCATCCTCGCCGGCGGCTACGGCACGAGGCTGATGGAGGAGACGGAGACGCGGCCGAAACCGATGGTCGAGATCGGCGGGCGGCCGATCCTCTGGCACATCATGAAGATCTACTCGGCGCACGGGATCAACGAATTCGTGATCGCGCTGGGCTACAAGGGCTACATGATCAAGGAGTTCTTCGCGAACTACCGTCTGCACATGTCGGACGTGACCTTCGACTACGGCCGCAACGACATCTCCACCCATGTCGGCCGCGCGGAAGCCTGGAAGGTGACGCTGGTGGATACGGGGGCGGAGACGATGACCGGCGGGCGCCTGAAGCGGCTGGCCGATTACGTCGGTGACGAGCCCTTCTGCATGACCTATGGCGACGGCGTCGCGCAGATCGATATCGGTGGCCTCATCCGCTACCACGAAAGCCATGGCCGCGCCGCGACCGTGACCGCGGTTCGCCCGCCCAGCCGCTTCGGCGCGCTGGAGACGGACAGCAACGGCCAGGTGCGCAGGTTCCGGGAAAAGCCGCCGGGCGATGGCATGCGGATCAACGGGGGCTTCTTCATCCTCTCGCCCCAGGTGCTGGACTACATCCCCGGCGACGAGACGGTGTTCGAGAAGGAGCCGATGGAGCGCCTCGCCGAGGATGGCGAACTGATGGCCTGGGAGCATGACGGCTTCTGGCATTCCATGGACACGCTGCGGGACAAGCGGGCGCTGGAATCCCTCTGGAGCGCCGGCGACGCGCCCTGGATGAAGCAGCCCCGCATGGAACGCGCGCCCTCCATCGTCACGGCCTGAGGTTCGCCGGCATGCCGAGGCTGGGGGAGGCGCCCTGGCGGGGTGCGCCGCTCGGCGCCCCGATGGCGCCGACCTGCCGCTGCTGCGGCCTGGGATTGGAAGAAGGGGTCGCGGATTTCGGCCTGGCACCGATGGCCTCCGGGCCGGTGCCGGCGGATGCGGCACTGCCCTTCCATCCGCTGCGGCTCCTTGTCTGTTCCGACTGCCGGCTGGTGCAGCAGCCCGGCTGCATCCCGCAGGCGCCGCCACCGCAGTCACCCCCCCCGTGGCGCGAGGAAGCCTTCGCGGCGGAGGCCATCGCCGGGCTGCGCCTGGATGGCTGGACGCCGGTGGCGGAGATCGGCCCAGGCGCCATGCTGCCGGCCTTCGCCCGGCGCGGGATCCCGACGCTGCGGCAGGACGCGCAGGGCTTCGGCATCGGCGAGGCGCGGCGATTGCGGGCGGAGGGGCTGGAGCCCGTCCTGTTGCTGGTGCCCGACGCGATGGCGGAGGTCGCGGCGCTGCACGATCTTGTCGCGGGCATCCGCGAATGGCTGGCGCCGGGTGGCATCGCGGTGCTGGAGATGCCGTCGCTGCAACGCCTGATGGAAGGAAGGCGGATCAACCTGGTGCGGCATGGGCGCCTGTCCTGGTTCACGCTGGCGACGGCGGAGATGGTGCTGGCGCAACACGGCCTCGTCATCTTCGATGTCGCCCGCACCGGGCGCGAGGGCGGCGGGCTGCGGCTGCTGGCCCGCCATGCGGAGGACCGCTTCAAGCCGCTGACCTCGACGATCGAGGCCCTGCGGCGGGAGGAGACGGCCGCCGGCCTTGGCGCCGCCGCGGCCTATCGCGACTTCGCGCGGCAGCTGGTGGAGGCGAAATGCGCGCTGCTCGATTTCCTGGTCGGCGCGCAGCGCGGCGGACGACACGTGGTGGGGATCGGCGTGCCGGATGGCGCGGCGACGCTGCTGACCTGGTGCGGAGTCGGACCCGAACTGCTGGCCTTCACCGTGGACGACGACCCGCGGCATGAGGGGATGGTGCTGCCCGGCACCAGCATCCCGATCCGCCCGCCCTCCGCGCTCGTCGCCGCGCGGCCGGACTACGTCCTCGTGCTGTCCGCCGTATCCCGCGCGGAGCTTGCTTCCGGCCTGCCCGACATCCGGGCCTGGGGCGGACGCTATGTCGTGCCTCTTCCCACCATCGACATCTTCTGAGGAAGAATTCCATGCGCATCCTGATCACCGGCAACATGGGCTATGTCGGGCCCGTGGTCGCGGCGCATCTGCGCGCGACGATCCCCGGCGCCACGCTGATCGGCTACGACGCCGCCTTCTTCGCGGATTGCCTGACGACGCCGGAGGGCCTGCCGGAGTCGGTGCTCGACGCGCAGCATTTCGGCGATGTGCGCGACCTGCCCTCCGCCCTGCTGCAGGATGTGGACGCGGTGGTGCACCTGGCCGCCATCTCCAACGACCCGATGGGCCTGCGGTATGAGGCGCCGACGGCGGAGATCAATGCGCGCGCCTCCCTCCGCCTTGCCGCGCTGGCGCGGGAAGCCGGCGTCTCGCGCTTCGTCTTCGCCTCCTCCTGCTCCATCTACGGCTTCGCCGAGGGCGGGCCGCGGAAGGAAGGCGATGCGCTGAACCCGCTGACCGCCTATGCCCGCAGCAAGGTGGCGACGGAGGAAGGGCTGCATGCCATGGCGCCGCGCGACATGACCGTGACCTGCCTGCGCTTCGCCACCGCCTGCGGTGCCTCCCCCCGCACGCGGCTCGACCTGGTGCTGAACGACTTCGTCGCGGGCGCGCTGGCCAATGGCGAGATCAGCGTGCTGTCGGATGGCACGCCCTGGCGCCCGTTGATCGAGGTGCGCGACATGGCGCGAGCCATCGAATGGGCGATCACGCGCGATCCCGGCGCGGGCGGCCGTGTGCTGAGCGTGAATGCGGGATCGGATGGCTGGAACCTGCAGGTGAAGGACCTGGCCGAGGCCTGCGTGCGGGAAATCCCCGGCACGCGGCTTTCCATCAATGCGGACGCGCCGCCGGACAAGCGCAGCTACCGCGTCGATTTCGGCCTGTTCCGCAGCCTGGCGCCGAACCACCAGCCCCGCATCGGCGTGAGCGAGGCGATCCAGGGCCTGCGGGATGGGCTGAACGCCATCGGCTTCGCCGACCGTCACTACCGCGAAGGCCGCTTCATCCGCCTGCGCGTGCTGGACGCGCTGCGCAACCGCGGCCGCATCGATGGCGAGCTGCGCCGGCAGACGGGAAACGTGGCGCAGCCCGCGAATGAGGTCGCCGCCAGCGCGGCCTGACGCGCTTCAGCCTGGCGCCGGTCCACCCCGGCGCCGGGCGATCCAGGCGAGCAGCGCGCGGCGCTTGGCGCCGGCGATGACCCGCCATTCGCGGAAGCCCGCGCCGATCTCGTCCTTCCAGTGCCATGGCTTCACGGGATGCCACAGCGTGTCCCGGCGCGTGCCGACGCGGTACATCGCGGGCTTGGCGAAGAAGGTGCCGGGCGCGAGGTAGAACTGCACGGCGCTGGAGGCGGCGGAGGTGTAGAAGCGCCGCTCATTGCCCGGCGCGACGAAGGGGCCCTCGCCGCCGATATCCTCGATCGCGAAGCCGCGCAGCGCCGCCAGCGTGGACCAGGTGGCTTCCAGGTGCCCGCCGAAGCCGGCGGCATAGGCCTCGTCCATCGCGCGGAACATGCGCTGGCTGACGCGGAACAGCGGCAGGAAGGCGGCGGTGGCGGCCTGTGACAGCGCCTCCGGCGTCTCGATCCCTGCCAGCGAGGGCCAGCAGACCCAGTGCGGGTCGTGCTGCCGCGACCGCACGCAGGTGGTCAGCAGATCGGCCTCGCTGGCCTCGAACGCGTCGAAGAAGCGGCCCCAATGGCCGGTGAAGGCGACGTCGTATTCCATCACCCAGCAGCGGTCGAAATCCGGCAGTGCGCGCATGGCGTGCAGCGGGATCAGGTCGCAATGGCCGCCGCCCCAGAGTTCCCAGGGCCGGCCGGTCCAGTCCTCCGCCGCGTTCTTGCGGGGATAGGGCATGGCGCGCAGCTCATCGGTGCGGACCACGTGGTGGGGGTGGCGCAGCAGGCGCGGCGGCACGGGCTTGCCGGGCGGCAGGTGGATCAGCACGCGGCAGTCGAAATGGGACGGCGCCTGCCGCACCAGCCGGCGGAAGGCGCGTTCCGATCCGGCGTCGAAGTAGTGCGTCTGCAACAGCAGCAGCGTGCGGGCGGGCATCCTGCGCCTCATGCGGGCTATTCGGCGGCGATGACGGTGGCGCGGCCGGACAGCGCGCGCGGCAGGCGGCCGCGCAGCATCATCCAGGCGACGGCGCCATAGACGCTGGCGCCGGCGATCGCGGCCACGATCAGCTCCGTCAGCGCCGACATCTTCAGCGTCAGTTCCAGCGCGATCACCACCGCGGCCAGCGCACCGGTCGCCACCAGCGCGGGCGCGATGCGGGCCAGCAGCCAGGAGGCCGGGCGGTTCACTTCCCGCAGCACCATCCAGGTCAGGATCGGCGGCATGATCAGCGCCTGGGATGCCCAGGCGAGCGCGACGCCGGAGGGCGTGGCGGGCTGGAAGACCGCCAGCGCCGTCAGCGGGATGATGGTCGCGGCGGCCGCGACCGTCACGTTCCGCTTGGGCTTGCCCCGCGCCACGAAAAGGCTGGTGGTGTCGCCATGGATGAAGGTGACGATGGCGCTGAGCCCGACGATCTGCGCGGCATGCGCCGTCTGGTACCAGGCGGGGCCGAGCAGTGCCTGCACCAGGTCCGGCGCCGTCAGCGCGATGCCGGCCGCCAGCGGCATGCCGAGCAGCGCCTGCAGCTGCGCCAGATCCCCGAAGGCCTCGGCCTGCGCGTGGTCATCGCCCTGAAGGCCGCAGAGCCGCGGCATGGCGATGCGCGACGTCGCCTGCCACACCATGACGAGGGCGGCATCCAGCATCCGGAAGGCGAAGTGGCAGACCGCCAGCACCGCCTCCGTCGTCACGAGGCCGAGTGCCAGCAGGAACAGCCGGTAGCGTCCGACCATGACGAAGACGGCCAGCACCTGCGGGCCCGCGACGGGCCAGAGCGCCTTGAGCGATTCCCGGTCGATCGCCGGCCGCGCCACGAAGCGGCCGAGGCAGACCAGCAGCAGGAAGGCGGTGATGGTGGCGACGACCTGGTTGCCGATCATGGCCCAGGGGCCGTGCCCCGTGGCAGCCAGGCCGAGCCCGACCGCCAGCGCGAGTGGCTGGCCGACCAGCACGCGGGCGGCCAGTAGCATGAAGCGCTGCTGCCGCAGCACGAGGCCGGAGGCGCAGCCCGCGAAGGCCGAGATCGGCAGCAGCGGCGCGAGGGTGAGCGCCAGCGCGGCGACGGCCGGCGCATCGGCGGAACTCGCGAGCAGCGGCGCGCCCAGGACCAGGATGACGGCCGCGACGCAGCCCACCAGCGTGGCGCCGATCAGCGCGCTGCCGGCGTGGCGCGGCGTCAGGCGCGGATGCTGCACCACCGCATCGGTGAAGAGGGTGGCGCCCGCGACGTCCAGCAGCATGAAGGCCGCAATCGCCATCATGCCGGTGCCGGTGGCTTCAGGCCCGATGACCCTGCCGATGACCAGCATCGACATCAGCGAGAACACGGCGGAGGTCGCCGTCTCCGCCAGGACCCATGCGGGGGAGCGGGAGGCTGGGAGTCGCAGGGCAGTGATCCTTGGCCAGGGACGCGAACGACGTGAACGCGAGCACGATTGTGCAGTGCAATATGGCATCCAGCCTGCCACGCGCCGCTGACAACTCCGTGCCCGCCCGTAGCGCGAAAGGGGGGCAACGGTTCCTCCACCCAGGCTGGATTTCCCCGGCTGGATTTCAGCGGCGGGGCGCGGCAGCATCCCGCCATGCCACACCGCACCCTGATCGCCGCGCATCGCGGCGGCCTCTTCCTCTGGCCCGAGAACAGCGCCCGGGCCTTCAGCGAATCCGCCCGCCTGGCCGTCGAACAGGCGGAATGCGACGTGCACCTTTCCGCCGACGGGGAGGTCATCGTGATGCATGACGCGACGCTGGACCGCACCACCGATACGCGGGGGCCCGTCGCCGCGCTGACGGCCGCGGAGCTGTCACGCGTGCGTGTCCGCGGCACGGCGGGGGAGGCACCGCCAACGCTGGCGGAGTACCTGGCGATCCTGGCGCCGACGCCGGTCGCGCCGCGGGTCGAGATCAAGGTCGGCGCCGACAACCGCCCGCATCCCGGGATCGTGCCCAAGGTCATGCAGGCGCTGGATGCCAGCGGCCAGCGTGCGCGCAGCTGGATCATCGGCTTCCAGGCCGACACCATGGCGGAGGCGCTGCGGGCGGGTGGGCTGGCGGGCGTCGCCTGGCTGTCGGAGCTCTCGACGCTTCGCGACATCGGGCTCGACGGCATCATCGCGGTGGCGAAGCAGCACGGCTTCCCCGAGATCGGCGTGACGGAGGGCGTGATCGATGCGGAGTTCCTGGCGCGCTGCCGCGCGGCGGGGCTCGGCGTCGGCACCTGGGGGGCGAACCACGCGCCCAGCATCCGGCGGATGCTGGAGATCGGCGTCGACATCTTCGCCACCGACGACCCGCCGCTGGCCATCGCGATGCGGGACGGCGCGGCGTAACATGTCTCACACGATGGGCGAGTTGGCGGACGCGGTGTAACGGGTTGCGGCCAGCCGCGCCGCATGCGTAAGCTTCCCCCCAAGGAGACAAACCAGGGGGGACACGGCGGCGTGGCCGGCGAAGAACCGATTCTGTCGGCGGAGGGCGTGAGCCTGCGCTTCGGCGGCGTGAAGGCGCTGACCGACGTCTCCTTCAACGTCCGCAAGGGCGAGGTCTTCTCCATCATCGGCCCGAACGGCGCGGGCAAGACCTCCATGGTCAATTGCGTCTCCGGCCGCTACCGCCCGACCGAGGGACGCATCCTGTTCGACGGGCAGGATATCACGAAGCTCGGCCCCAATCGCCGCGCGGGGCTCGGCATCGGCCGCACCTTCCAGAACCTGGCGCTGTTCGGCCACATGAGCGTGCTCGACAACATCATGGTCGGGCGACACCACCTGCTGAAGGCCGGCTTCCTGCGCGGCATGGTCTATTGGTGGGGCGGCGCGCAGCGGGAGGAACTCGCGCATCGCGCGGAAGTCGAGGAGATCATCGACTTCCTCGAGATCCAGCATGTGCGCAAGGCGCAGGCCGGCACGCTGCCCTATGGGCTGCGCAAGCGCGTGGAACTGGCGCGCGCGGTGGCGCTGAAGCCGAAGCTGATCCTTCTGGATGAGCCGATGGCGGGCATGAACCTCGAGGAGAAGGAGGACATGGCCCGCTTCATCCTGGATCTGAACCAGGAATGGGGCATGACCGTGCTGATGATCGAGCACGACATGGGCGTGGTGATGGATATCAGCCACCGCGTCATGGTGCTGGATTTCGGCCGCAAGATCGCGGAGGGGCTGCCGGAGGAGGTGATGGCGCATCCGCAGGTCCGCCGCGCCTATCTCGGCGTGGATGACGAGGCGGTGAATCCCGCCGAGATCGACGCATGACCGACACCCTGCCGAGATTGCTGGCGGAAAATGCTGCCAGGTTCGGCGGCGAGATCGCGCTGCGGGAGAAGCAGTTCGGCATCTGGCGCAGCGTCACCTGGGCCGACTACCACGCGCGCACGCGGCTCTTCGCGCTGGGGCTCAGGCGCCTCGGCGTGCAGCGGGGCGAGGTGATCGCGCTGATCGGCGACAACCGGCCGGACTGGGTGATGGGGGAGATCGCGGCCCATGCGCTGGGGTGCCGCAGCCTCGGCATCTATCGCGACGCGCTGGATGATGAAGTGGCCTATCTGCTGGCGCATGCCGGCGCCAGCATCGTCTTCGCCGAGGATGAGGAGCAGGTGGACAAGCTGCTCGCCGTCTCGGACCAGGTGCCGGGGCTGACGCGGATCATCTACAGCGATCCGCGCGGGATGCGGAAGCTGGACGATCCGCGGCTGATGTCGGCGGACGAGCTCTGCAGGATCGGCGCAGGCGAAGACCCGGCCGGGTATGACGCGCTGCTGGCGGCGATGGATGCCGAGGATATCGCGATCCTCTGCACGACATCAGGCACCACGGCACGGCCGAAGCTCGCCATGCTGACGAGTGCCGCGCTGGTGCGGCATTGCCGCGCCTACCTCCAGGCGGACCCCAAGGGGCCGCAGGACGAATACGTCTCCGTCCTGCCGCTGCCCTGGATCATGGAGCAGATCTACGTCCTCGGCTGGGGGCTGATCGCGCGCATGAAGGTCAACTTCGTCGAGGAGCCCGAGACGATGATGGCCGATTTCCGGGAGATCGGCCCGACCTTCGTGCTGTTTGCGCCCCGGGTCTGGGAAGCGCTGGCGGCGGAGGTCCGCGCGCGGGTGATGGATGCGTCACCGCTGAAGCGGCGCATGTTCGACATGGGTATGAGATTGGGGCTGGAGGCGGTGGCGAGGGGCACGCGGTCCGGCCTGGCGGATACGCTGCTGTTCCGTGCGCTGCGAGACCGGCTCGGCTTCACCAATTTGACCTCGGCCGCCACGGGCGGCGCCGCGCTGGGGCCGGAGACCTTCCGCTTCTTCCAGGCCATGGGCGTGCCGCTGCGCCAGCTCTATGGCCAGACGGAGCTGCTCGGCGCCTATACGCTCCACAAGGCAGGCGAGGTCGATTTCGACACGGTCGGCGTGCCCTTCGACGAGACGATCGAGCTGCGCGTGCATGAGCCCGACGCCAATGGCGTCGGCGAGATCGTGACGCGCCACCCCAACATGTTCAGCGGCTATTTCGGCCTGGAGGCGCCGGCCGATCTGCGCGATGGCTGGCTGCACACCGGCGACGCCGGCTATTTCGGCAAGGGCGGGCAGCTGGTCGTCATCGACCGAATCAAGGACATCGCGGAGACGACCGGCGGCGACCGCTTCAGCCCGCAATACATCGAGAACAAGCTGAAATTCTCGCCCTATGTGGCGGAGGCGGTGGTGCTGGGCGCGGGGCAGCCGCATCTGGCCGCGATGATCTGCATCCGCTTCCCCATCGTCAGCAAATGGGCGGAGCGCAACCGCATCGCCTTCACCACCTATTCCGACCTGGCCGCGCGCCCGCAGGTGCTGGACCTGCTGCGGGCGGAGGTGGCGAAGGTGAACGCGACCCTGCCGCCGGCGCAGCGCCTCAGGCAATTCGTGCTGCTCTACAAGGAGCTGGATGCGGATGACGAGGAGCTGACGCGCACGCGCAAGGTGCGCCGCGGCGTCATCGCACAGAAATACGGCGACATCATCGCGGCCATCTATCGCGGCGATGCGACGATTCCGGTGGATACGACGATCGCCTTCCAGGACGGCACGAAGCAGCGCATCCGCACCACGCTGGCCGTGATCGTGACCGATGCGGCGGCGCCGGCGATGGCGGCGGAGTAAGGGGAAGCCATGGATCTCGCGCTGCTGCTGCAACTCACGCTGAACGGGCTGATCGTCGGTGCATTGTACGGCGTCGTCGCCATGTCCTTCGTGCTGATCTACAAGGCGTCCCAGGTCGTGAACTTCGCGCAGGGGGAGTTCCTCCTGGTCGGCGCCTGGGTCTGCTGGTGGTTCCTGACGGAATGGCAGCTGCCCTTCTATGCCGGCTTCCTGTTCACCCTGGTCTTCATGACGCTGTTCGGCCTGGTGCTGCAGGTGGTGGTGCTGCGGCCGCTGATCGGGGAGCCGGTGATCAGCGTGATCATGGCGACCATCGGCCTCGGCATTTTCTTCCAGGCGCTGATGAAGTGGATCTTCGGCGTCTTCGCCAAGCCCTTCCCGCCGATCTTCGAGACCGAGCGCGTCAGCCTCCTGGGGCTGGAGGTGCAGACGGTCTATCTGGTGAGCCTCGGCATCTCGCTGCTCATCATGGCGGCCTTCGGCTGGTTCTTCACGGCGTCGAAGCACGGGCTGGCGATGCGGGCCACGGCCTTCGACCAGCAGGTGGCGCAGTCCCTCGGCGTTTCCGTGCCCAAGGTCTTCGCCATGTCCTGGGCGATCTCGGCCGTCGTGTCCTCCGTCGCCGGCGTCGTCGTCGGCGTGGTGAACGGCGTGTCCTCCGCCCTGTCCTTCTATGGCATCAAGGTCTTCCCGGCGGTGATCCTGGGCGGGCTCGACAGCATCATCGGCGCGGTGCTGGGCGGCGTCATCGTGGGGCTGCTGGAGAACTGGGCGCACTACATCGACAGCGAATGGCTCAACTGGGGCAACATGTTCCAGATCGCGCCCTTCTACGCGCTGGTCATCATCCTGCTGATCAAGCCCTACGGCCTGTTCGGCACCAAGAATATCGAGCGCGTCTGACCCATGGTGGCCATGACCCCCGCTGGCGACTACCGCACCAGCTACCGCGCCGACACCACCATTTTCCCGACGCGCAACAGCCGCATCGCGCTGTTCATCGGCCTGGCCCTGTTGTGCTGCGCGCCGCTGCTGCTGGGGCGGTATGAGCTGAGCCTGCTGATCAATATCGGCTTCCTCGGCATCGCCGCCCTCGGGCTCAACATCCTGGTGGGCTTCACCGGGCAGATCAGCATCGGCCATGCCGCCTTCTTCGGGCTGGGCGCCTTCACCTCCGCCTGGCTGCATGAGCATCTCGGCATTCCCGTCATGCTCTGCATCCCGCTGGCGGGGATCGTGACGGCGCTGATCGGGCTGGTCTTCGGGGCGCCGGCGGCGCGGCTTAAGGGCTTGTATCTCGCCATCGCGACGCTCGCCGCGCAGTTCATCCTGGAGGATTTCTTCGCCCGCGCGCGCTGGTTCACCGGCGGCGTCGCGGGGCGCATGACGGAAAGCCCCGTGCTGTTCGGCTTCGCCTTCGACCGGGACGAGACCTTCTTCTACCTGACGCTGGCCTGGGTGGTGATCATGTTCGTCGCCGCCGCCAACCTCATGCGGTCGCGTGACGGGCGGGCGCTGGTGGCGGTGCGGGACCACTATCTGTCCGCGGAGATGATGGGCATCAACCTGGCCTATTACCGCACGCTGAGCTTCGGCATCGCGAGCCTCTATGCCGGCATCGGCGGCGCGCTCTACGCTCACTACCTGCTCTTCGTCAGCGTGGAGGCTTTCAACATCCTCTTCTCCATCCAGTTCCTCGGCATGGTCATCATCGGCGGGCTCGGCTCCGTCATGGGCAGCCTGATGGGCGCGGCCTTCATGGTGATGCTGCCGGAAGTGACGCAATGGGGGGCGGAGGCGTTGGCGGGGAGTGCGATCGACCAGGCGCTGAGGCTCGGCGCCTCCATCTCCTTCCTGCGGGAGATGGTGGTGGGCGCGGCCATCATCCTGTTCCTGATCTTCGAGCCCGATGGGCTCGCGAGGCGGTGGCGCCTGATCAAGGCGTACTGGAAACTCTACCCGTATTCACACTGACCGGCTGAAGCCGGCGTTAGGGAGGACCAAGGCGATGAAGGTCAAGCATCTGCTGATGGGGGCCGTGGCGGCGATGGCGGCGGCGCTGCCTGCGGCCGCGCAGCGCATCCCGGTCGGGCACCTCATGGACAATTCCGGCGCCACCAGCGATGTCGGTGTGCCCTATGGCCAGGGTGTCGCGGATGCGTTGCAGTGGGTGAACCGCACGCGCAACGGGATCAACGGAAGGCAGCTCGACGTCTCCGGCTTCGACTATGGCTATGCCGCGCCGCGCGCCGTCAGCCAGTACCAGGCCTGGACGGGCCGCCAGCGCGTCGTCGCGATCCAGGGCTGGGGCACGGCGGATACGGAAGCGCTGGTCCGCTTCGTCACGCGCGACCGCATCCCCTATATCAGCGGATCCTACGCCGCGACGCTGACGGATGCCGCGGGGCGTTCCGGCCGACAGGGCGTGGAGGCCGCGCCCTTCAACTTCTTCTACGGCCCGTCCTATTCGGATGCGCTGCGCGCCATGCTGCAATGGGCGGCGCAGGATTGGCGCGCGCGCGGCCAGCAGGGGCGGCCGAAATACGTCCACATGGGCGCGAACCACCCCTATCCGAATTCGCCGAAGGAAGCGGGTGAGACGCTGGCGCGGGAGCTCGGCTTCGATGTGCTGCCCGCCATCCAGTTCGCGCTGACGCCGGGCGACTACACCGCGCAATGCCTGACGCTGCGCAATGGCGGCGCCAACTACGCCTATCTCGGCAATACGGCGGGGTCCAACATCTCCGTGCTGCGGGCCTGCCAGACCGCCGGCGTGAACGTGCAGTTCATGGGCAATGTCTGGGGCATGGACGAGAACGCCATGAAGGCGGCGGGCACGGCGGCGAATGGCGTCGTCTTCCCCGTCCGCACCGGCGCCGTGTGGGGCCAGGATGTGCAGGGGATGCGCACGGTGCGGGAGATCAGTCGCGTCTCCGACAGCGCCGGCACGGCCTATCGACCCGTCCACTACCTCGCCGGCATCTGCAGCGCGATGCTGATGGTGGAGGCGATGGAGCACGCCGCGGCGAATGGCGGCCAGGTGGCGTCGGAGCGCATCCGGGAGGGCTTCTACGCCCGGCAGAACTGGGTGCCGCGGGGCTTCGAGGGCGTGTGCAACCCCTCCAACTTCGCGCCGGATGACCATCGCGGCACGCTGCGCGTCGGCATCTACCGCGCCGTCGTCAGCGGCAATACCTCGGCCGGTTCCGTGGCCGAACTGGTGCAGGCGGGAACGATCAAGGTCGAACCGGTGACGGTCGTCGAACTCGACCGCCGCCGCGACTGGCTCGGCTGGTGAGCGAGACGGCTGGCCTCGGCGTGAAGGCTCCCCCGGCGACGGGGGAGCCACCTCTGCTGGAGGTGAACAACATCGAGGTCGTCTACAACGACGTTATCCTCGTGCTGCGTGGCCTGTCGCTGGCGGTGCCCCAGGGAAAGATCGTCGCGCTGCTGGGTGCGAATGGCGCAGGCAAGTCCACCACGCTGAAGGCGATCTCCGGCCTGCTGAAGTCGGAGGAGGGGGAGGTGACGCGCGGCGACATCCGCTTCGCCGGCGAGCGCCTTAATGGCATCGAGGCGCACCAGATCGTCCGCAAGGGCATCTTCCAGGTGATGGAGGGGCGCCGGATCATCAGCGACATGACCTGCCTGGAGAACCTCCGCCTCGGCGCCTTCACGCGCAGCGACAGCGCCGGCGTGAAGCGCGACATCGAGATGGTCTATGGCTACTTCCCGCGCCTCAAGGAACGCACGGGGCTGGCCGGCTACCTGAGCGGCGGGGAGCAGCAGATGCTCGCGATCGGCCGCGCGCTGATGGCGCGGCCGAAGCTGATCCTGATGGACGAGCCCTCCATGGGCCTCTCGCCGCTGCTGGTGAAGGAGGTCTTCGGGATCATCCGCAAGCTGAACGAGGATCTCGGCATCACCATCCTGCTGGTGGAGCAGAATGCGCGGATGGCGCTCTCCGTCGCCTCCCATGGCTATGTGATGGAACAGGGGAAGGTGGTGCTGGATGGCAGCGCCGATGCGCTGGCGAACAACGAGGATGTGAAGGAATTCTACCTCGGCGGGCACGGGGCGGAGCGCAAATCCTTCCGCAACCTGAAATCCTACAAACGACGGAAGCGGTGGCTGTGACGGCGCATTACGACGAGCGGGAGACGCGGAGCGCGGCGGCGCGGGAGGACGCGCTGAGGGCCGCGCTGCCGCGCCTGGTGGCGCACGCCAAGGCGCGCGCGCCGGCCTATGCGGCGCCGCTGGCCGATGTCGACGCGGCCGCCGTCACGGATCGCGCCGCGCTGGCTCGCCTGCCCGTCACGCGGAAATCCGCGCTGATCGAGGCGCAGGCGGCGGCGCCACCCCTTGGCGGTTTCACCACGCTTCCGCTCGGCGCATTGCCGCGCGTCTTCGCCTCACCGGGGCCCATCCATGAACCGCAGCCGGAAGGCCGCGATCCCTGGCGCTTCGCGCGCGCGTTGCACGCGACGGGGCTGCGCGCGGGCCAGCTGCTGCACAACTGCTTCGCCTACCACTTCACCCCCGCCGGCATGATGCTGGAGGAAGGCGCGCGGGCGCTGGGCTGCCCCGTCTTCCCCGCGGGGCCCGGCAACACCGAGAGCCAGGCGCGTGCGGCGGCGCATCTCAGGCCCACCTGCTACGCGGGCACGCCCGACTTTCTCAAGTCGATCCTGGAGGCGGGTGACTCGCTCGGGCTCGACCTTTCCTCGCTGAAGCTCGGCCATGTCACGGGCGGCGCCTATCTGCCGGCGTTGCGCAGCTTCTACGCCGATCGCGGCATGACGGTGCTGCAGAGCTACGGCACCGCCGATCTCGGCCTCGTCGCCTATGAATCGGAGGCGCGGGAGGGGCTGATCGTCGATGAGGATGTGGTGCTGGAGATCGTGCGCCCTGGCACCGGCGACCCGGTGCCGGAGGGCGAGGTCGGCGAGGTTCTCGTCACCACCTTCAACGATACCTATCCGCTGATCCGCTTCGCCACCGGCGACCTCTCCGCGGTGCTGCCGGGGGCCTCGCCCTGCGGGCGCACCAACATGCGCATCAAGGGCTGGATGGGGCGCGCGGACCAGGCGGCCAAGGTGCGGGGCATGTTCGTGCGGCCGGAACAGGTCGCGGCGGTGATGCGCGACCATCCGGGCCTCGGCCGCGCGCGCCTCGTCATCGGGCTGGACGGGACGCGCGACACGATGGTGCTGCGGGTGGAGACGCCGGTGCGCGACGCGAGCCTGGTGGAAAGCCTCTCGCGCAGCCTGCAGGGGCATACGCGGCTGCGCGGCGTCGTCGAACTGCTCGAACCCGGCGCCCTGCCGAACGACGGCAAGGTGATCGACGACACGCGCCCGGCATGACCGGCTACGCAGCGCTTCGCGCCGGTTTCCGCTGGGACATCCCCGCGCGCTGCAACCTGGCGGAGGAGGTGTGCGACCGCTGGAACGCGGGCGAGCCGCGCCTCGCGCTGATCGAGGTGCTGGGCGATGGCATGCTGGAACTCAGCGGCTACCACGAACTCGCCCATCGATCCCGCAAGCTGGCGAACCTGTTCCTGTCGATGGGCATCGGACGCGGGGACCGCATCGGCGTGCTGCTGCCGCAGCGGCAGGAGACGCTGCTGACGCATCTCGCGGCCTGGCGCATCGGCGCGATCTCCGTGCCGCTCTTCACCCTGTTCGGGGAGGAAGCGCTGGCCTATCGCCTCGCGGATTGCGGCGCCGTCGCGCTGGTGACGGATGGCACCGGCGCGGCGAAAATCAGTGTCATCCGCGATCGGCTGCCGGCGCTGCGGCATGTGCTGGACATCGATGGTGGTGCCGACCTGCACAGGCTGATCGAGCCCGCCAGCGACCGGCATGTGTGCGTCGCGACCGGCCCCGATGATCCCGCGCTGATCATCTACACCAGCGGCACCACCGGCAGCCCCAAGGGCGCGCTGCATGGCCACCGCGTGCTGCGCGGCCACCTGCCGGGCGTGGAGATGCCGCAGGAGTTCTTCCCCCAGCCCGGTGACTGTTTCTGGACGCCGGCGGATTGGGCCTGGATCGGCGGGCTGCTCGACGTGCTGCTGCCGAGCCTCTTCCACGGCGTGCCCGTCGTCGCGCTCCGCATGCCGAAATTCGATCCGGAATATGCGCTGCGGCTGATGGCGGAACGCGGCGTGCGCAATGCCTTCCTGCCGCCGACCGCGCTCCGCATGCTGCGCCAGGTGCCGAACCCCGCGCGCTTCGGCGCGCAACTCCGCAGCATCGGCAGCGGGGGCGAAAGCCTGGGCGTGGAGATGCTGGAATGGGGGCGCGGCGCCTTCGGCCTGACGATCAACGAGTTCTATGGCCAGACCGAGTGCAACCTGACCATCGCGTCCTGTGCCGGCCTCTTCCCGGTGAAGCCGGGCGCGATCGGCAAGCCGGTGCCGGGGCATGAGGTGGCGATCCTCGGCCCCGATGGCGCGGTGCTGCCGCGCGGCGTGGAGGGCACCATCGCCATCCGCGCGCCCGATCCCGTCATGTTCCTGGGCTACTGGAACAAGCCCGAGGCGACGGCGGCGAAGTTCCACGGCGATTGGCTGCTGACCGGCGACCAGGCCGTGATGGATGAGGAGGATTACGTCACCTTCGTCGGCCGCGACGATGATGTCATCACCTCCGCCGGCTACCGCATCGGCCCCGGCGAGATCGAGGATTTCCTCCAGTCGCATCCGGCGGTGGCCGCGGTGGCCGTGATCGGCCTGCCCGATGCGCTGCGGACGGAACGTGTCTGCGCCGTGATCGTGCCCAAGCCCGGCATCGAGGCAGGGGAGGCGCTGGCGCGCGACATCCAGCGCAGCGTGGCCACGCGCCTCGCGGGCCATCTCTATCCGCGCCAGGTCGAATTCGTGCAGGCGCTACCGCAGACGACGACGGGAAAGATCATGCGCGGCGAATTGCGCCGCCGCTTCGCGGCATCGGCATCGTGAGCAGCCGCCAGCACCCCACCATGGCAGAGACGAGGCGAACAGTCTCGGGATGCCCGGATGCGCCGCCTGCTGCTCGCCTTCCTCATCGCCGCGCCGCCCGCCCTGGCGGACAGTTTCGCCGGCCTGTCCTTCGATCCGCCGCCGGGATGGCAGCGGCAGGAACAGCCGGGCGGCCTCATGCTGTCGCGGGAATTGCCCGCCGATGCGGGCCGTGGCACGCCGCGGCCGGGCCGGGCGCTGATCCTGCTGACGCGGCCCTCCGCCGATCTGGCAACGGCCATGGCGGCCTGGGTGCGGACGCCGGAGCAGCTGGCGCAGGACCGCCCGCGGGTGCGGGAGGGCGAGACGCTGGGCGGCGGGCGCATGCGGATCGAGGAACGCAGCGGCGGCCGCCCGACCATGCGCGCGATCCATATCGGCATGGAGGAAGCAGGCCGGCGCGCCCTGCTGCTGCTGGTCATCGTCAACCCGCCGCGGGAGGCATCGCGCGCGGCGCGCGAGGAATTCGCGGCGATGGTGCGGTCCCTGCGGCTCAACGGCGATGCGCCGGCCCTCACGCCACCCGGCCCTGGCCGGCTGGAGGGGCATTTCACGCGGATGCAGACGGGGATTCGCCCCAACGCCTTCGGTGGCACCGACTTCACGGCGGAGATGCAGAGCCTGACCTTTGCGCCGGATGGCCGCTTCATCGCCGACCCGCCGCCGCCGGAGGGCTTGGCGGAGGCCTGCGCCATCCCGCGCGCGGGCTGCGGCAGCTACGCGGTCTCGGGCGGCACGATCGTGCTGCGGGAGGTCGAGGACGAGTTCGGCCGCGTCAGCCGCCGCAGCGTGCCGATCGCGGCGGCGCCCTCCGGCCTCACCATCGATGGCGAGACCTGGCGGCGCGTCGAGCCCTTCGCGCCTGGCACGCGGCTCGATGGCACCTGGCGCTACAGCTTCGCCAGCAGCGGCAGCACTGGCTTCTCCAGCGGCTCCGTCGCCGTGGAGCGGACCCTGGCGCTGTCCCGCGACGGGAGCTGGCGCCGCACCGGCTGGGCCGGCGGCAGCAGCACGACGGAGACGGGCGGCGGGCGCAGCGGCGTCACCACCTCCGCGCCCCGGCGGGAGAGCAGCGGCCGCTACGACCTCTCCGGCCATGTGCTGGTGCTGCGCGATGCCGCGGGCGGCGAGGAACGGCTCTCGATCTTCCGCGGGGACGCCGATTCGGACAGGCTGCTGGTGATCGACGGGTCCAACTACCTGCGACGATGAAAGGAACGGCGCGATGATCTCCAACCGCATGCCCATGCTGGATTTCGACCTGGGCGAGGAGATCGACGCGCTGCGCGACAGCGTCCGCGCCTTCTCCGACAACCGCGTCGCGCCCATCGCGGCGGAGATCGACAGGACGGACGAATTCCCCCGCTACCTCTGGCCGGAAATGGGCGCGCTGGGCCTGCATGGCATCACGGTGGAGGAGGAATATGGCGGCGCGGGGATGGGCTACCTCGCGCATTGCGTGGCGATGGAGGAAGTCAGCCGCGCCAGCGCCTCCGTCGGGCTGTCCTATGGCGCGCACAGCAATCTCTGCGTCAACCAGATCCGCCGCAACGGGACGGAGGCGCAGAAGCGCCGCTACCTGCCGAAGCTGATCAGCGGGGAGCATCTGGGGGCGCTGGCGATGAGCGAGCCCTCCGCGGGATCGGACGTCGTCTCCATGAAGCTGCGCGCGGAGAAGCGCGGCGATCGCTTCGTGCTGAACGGCACGAAGCTCTGGATCACCAATGCGCATTATGCGGAGGCGCTGGTGGTCTATGCGAAGACCGATCCCGAGGCCGGCCCGCGCGGCATCACCGCCTTCCTGATCGAGCGCGACTTCAAGGGATTCCGCCCGGCGCAGAAGCTCGACAAGCTCGGCATGCGCGGCAGCCCGACCAGCGAGTTGGTCTTCGAGGATTGCGAGGTGCCGGAGGAGAATGTGCTCGGCGCCGTCGGTGGCGGCGTGCGCGTGCTGATGTCGGGGCTCGACTATGAACGCGCCGTGCTGGCGGCCGGGCCCATCGGCATCCTGCAGGCCTGCCTCGACCTCGTGATTCCCTACATCCATGACCGCAAGCAGTTCGGCCAGCCGATCGGGGAATTCCAGTTCATCCAGGGCAAGGTCGCGGACATGGCGACGCAGCTGAATGCCAGTCGCGCCTATGTCTATGCGGTGGCGCGCGCCTGCGACAAAGGGCGCACGACGCGACGCGATGCGGCAGGGGCGATTCTGTTTGCCGCCGAGGCCGCGACGAGGGCGGCCCTCGATGCGATCCAGATCCTCGGCGGCAATGGCTACATCAACGACTACCCCGCCGGACGGCTGCTGCGGGACGCCAAGCTCTACGAGATCGGCGCCGGCACCAGCGAGATCAGGCGGCTGCTGATCGGGCGGGAGATCTTTCGAGAGACCGCCTAGGCCAGCTACGGTGTCGGCAGCGACGCCGAAGCGGGTCCAGGCGCCTGCCTTGACGCATGTTCCGGGTCGTCGGGCGATTCCGCCCGACTTGGAAATGCGTCAGCGCGGAATGTAGCCGCCCATCGCGGCCACGCAGAAGGCGACGAGTGCCGCCAGGGCGATGATCCAGGGCAGGTCCTGCACGAAAGCCTGGCCCAGCGTATTCCGGGCGGTGCGCCCCATATGGTCCCGATGGTCGGCGACGGGGATGTCGGTGTCGGTCAACTCGATGTCGCGGCCCGTCAGGGGCACGCGGTTGTCCTGGGTAATGCCTGACATGGATGCTACCTCTTCCTTGCAGTCATCCCGTTCGTATCGCCGGGATGCCGGGAAGGTTGCGGCCGGGTATGGATTTGGCCACCCTTCCGTCACTCAACTTTGAGGGAGATCCCCCATGGCCGGTGTTCCGGATGTCAGTCCCCGCGCGACGTTCCAGGCGTTGTCGGAGGATCCCGAGGCGGTGCTGGTCGATGTGCGGACCGATGCGGAGTGGAATTTCGTCGGCGTGCCGGACCTTTCCGTCATCGGCAAGCAGGTCGTGCTGATCCCCTGGCAGGTCTATCCGACCATGCAGGTGAATGGCGCCTTCGCGGAGCATCTGCACCGCGCCGGAGCCTCGCCGTTGTCGAAGCTCTACTTCATCTGCCGGTCGGGCGCGCGCAGCCTGGCGGCGGGCCAGGCGGCGCAGGCCGCGGGCTTCCCGCACGCCTTCAACGTGGCCGATGGCTTCGAGGGGCCGGTGGATGCCGAGGGCCATCGCGGCAGCGTGGCCGGCTGGAAGGCGGATGGCCTGCCGTGGCGCCAGCGATGAGCGACGCGACCCCGCGCATGGAGCTGGCGACGGATTTCCTGTTCCGCATGGAGATCGCCGTCGCCGCGCCCCAGGTCATCGGCGACATGCCGCTCGGCGACCGGCGTATCGGGCTGATCACCGGCGGACGCTTCCATGGGCCCGGGCTGAACGGCGTGGTGCTGCCGGGCGGCGCGGACTGGCTGCTGACGGGCAATGACGGCGCCACGCGCCTCGATGTCCGCGCCACGCTGCAGGCGGATGACGGCCAGGTGATCGGCATCACCTACCAGGGCGTGCGCCACGCGCCGCCGGAGGTCGCGGCGCGCATGGCGGGCGGGGAGGCCGTGCCGGTCGGCAGCTATTACATGCGCACCGCCATCCGCTTCGAGACCGGGCCGGGGCCGCACGAATGGCTGAACCGGCTGCTGGCGGTGGCCGTCGGCCATCGCTTTCCCGATGGGCCCATCTACGACGTCTATGCGGTGCTATAGGCGCGCGCCGATCGCCTCCGCCAGGCGGCGGACCAGCGCATGCGGGTCCGCCTCCAGCGCCGTGACGCCGACGGCGGCGAGGTCCGCCGCCGCACGCTCCATCGAATAACCCGCCAGCGCGGCGTGGCCGGCGGCGAGCCCGACGAAAAGCGGCTTGGGGGAGGGCTTCTCCCGCAGCGCCGCGGCCAGCGCCTCCACGCGGCCCTTCAGGGGACGGGAGGCAAGAGTGGTGTAGAACAGCACCGCGTCGATGTTGGGCCGCTCCGCCATCTCGAAGGCGGCGGCGAAGCGCTGCGGCGCGGTCTCGGCGGGGCCGCCCTGGGCGTTGTCCATGAAGCAGGCGGCGGGGCAGCCGGCATCGCCGAGCAGGTCCAGCATCATCATGCCGAGGCCGGCGCCGGCCGTGACCATGGCGACGCGCCCGCCCGGGATTTCCACCATCTGGAAGCCCTGGTCCCGCGCGCGGCGCTCCAGCGGCGTCAGCGCCGCTTCCTCCAGCGCGGCGGAGAGCGCGGTGCCGGCGGTGTCGTGGCGGAAGGAAGCGGCCTCGTCCCGCACCGCCTTGCAGTCGCAGGCGATAAGGCTGCCATCGGCGAGGCGGGCGAGGGGGTTGATCTCCAGGCTCTCCAGATCCTCCGCCACCATCACGCGCGCCAGGCGCAGCGCGAGGCGCGCGAGGCGCGCGGCGATGTCGGGCGCGAAGCGGGTGCGCAGCGCGCGGAGCGCGGTGGCGATGGCGCCGGGCGCTTCCGGCAGCAGGTGGAAGCGGAGCGGGGGCGCGCCGCTCTCGACCTCCACGCCGCCTTCCGGCGCGCAGAGGATCTCGATCGCCTGGGCGGTGCCGTCCACGCGCAGCGCGAGAAAGATCTCCTGCGCAATGGCGACGGGCTGTTCCAGCATCAGCGGCGCGGCGGCGTCGCCAAGTATGCCGCGGATGATGCGGGCGGTGCCAGGGACGTCGCCTTCCGCGCGCCGCACCAGGCCGCGCTTGCCGCGCCCGCCTTCCAGCAGCTGCGCCTTCACCACGGCATTGCCGAAGCCTTCGGGTGCGGCGTCATCCCGGATCAGCACCGCATCGGGCAGCGCGATGCCGTGGCGGCGGAGCGCCACCTTGCCGTCCCACTCCGTCAACCGCATGCTCCGCCTCCATGACCCCGGCCTTCCTGCACAACGCGCCGCAACGCGTCGTCATCGTCAACCCCACGGGACGCTACGCCAGCGCGCAGGTCGCCGCCATGCGGGCCGCCGGCACGCGCGTGGTGGCGGGTATCGCGCCCGGGCGCGGCGGCACGATGCAGGATGGGCTGCCGCTGTTCGATGACCTCTCGCAGCTGGAGGCGCCCGCCGATGCGGCGGTGCTCTACACCCCGCCGGATGGCGTGCTGGATGCCGTGCGGGATTGCTGCGCGGCGCGCATCCCGCTGATCGTCGCCGCGGCCGAATACGTTCCGGTGCATGACAGCCTGAAGGCCGCGGTGGCGGCGCGGGAGGCCGGGTGCTGGCTGGTGGGGCCGAACACGCTGGGGCTCGCCGTGCCGGGGCAGGTGCTGCTGGGCTCCATCGCGCCGGAATTCATCACGCCGGGGCGCGTGACCTTGCTCTGCCGCAGCGGGACGCTGACGCTCGCGATCGCGCGGCTGCTGACGGAAGCGGGCATCGGGCAGCGCGCAGTCATCCATATGGGCGGCGACCTCATCATCGGGCGCAATCCGCATGAATACCTGGCGGTGCTGGCGCGGGATGCCGCGACTCATGCCGTGCTCTATTGCGGCGAACTCGGCGGCGACAAGGAATATGCGCTGGCGGAGGCGCTGCCCGCGCTCGGCAAGCCGCTGGTCGCGCTGGTGATGGGCCGCCACGCGCCGGCGGGCACGCGCATGGGCCATGCGGGCGCGCTGGCGGGGGCGGAGCGTGAGACGGCGGCGGCGAAGCTGGCGGCGCTGCAGGCGGCGGGCGCCATCACGGTGGCGCGGCCGGAACAGGCGATCGAGGCGCTGAAGCGCCTGTGACTCAGCGCGGCGTGTGCGCGCGGAGGAAGCTCCGCATGTGGCGCACCGCCATCGGGATGCGCGATGGCGGGTCCTTCCAGGGATAGAGGCTGAGCTGCGCCTGCGGCGCCAGCATCGCGGCCTCCATCGCCACGGCATAGGGATGCGCGGGCACGTCATCCGGCAGGATCATCACCGGCGTCTGGCATTCACGCACGAAGTCGCGCGTGACGGTGAAGACGAAGTCCGGATCGGTCGCATACATGCGGCGCAGATACTGTTCGACCTGCGCCATGGAGATGTCGCGGCGGCGCGCGACCAGCGCCGGGCCCCAGCCCGCCATGTTGTTGTCGTAGAACAGCGTCGGCTTCTCCGGCCGGAAGCCGCTGGGCTGCGCCAGGATCGCGGCGGGGATGCGATGGCCCGCGCGCTTCAGCAGGTTCCAGATGAAGGGTCCGCCGATGCAGAAGCCCAGCACCAGGAAGCGATCGATGCCGAGATGGTCCATCAGCGCCAGCTGGTCGTCCATGTGGCAGTCCCAGGGGCGATCGGGCTCCAGCGGGCCCTGCGATCCGCCGCCCTCCGCATTGCGGAGGTCTAGGGTGATGCAGCGGAACTCGTCGCTGAAGGTGGCGAGCGCGTCGAAGGGCCCCTTCTCCCGCACGAAGGGGATGGTGGAATTGAGCCCCCCGCCCGGGATCATCAGCAGGGGAAAGCCGCTGCCGGCTTCCTCGTAATGGATGCGGACGGGGCCGTGGTCGAAGACGGGCATGGCGTCGATCCTTATGCGCGGCCGCGCATGGCGGTGTGCAGCGTCTCCACAAGGCTGTCGCCGTAGGAGCGGTAGCAGGCGAGGCGAAAGGCCTCGCCCTGGCGCCAGACGAGCAGCGGGATATAGGCGCCGATGGTGGCGGCTGCGGCGCCGTCGGGGAAGGCGCGCGGGTGAAGGTCGATCGGCAGGATTGTCGCCAGCGCCTCACGCGCGCGAGGCCCGGCCAGTTCCAGGATGCGGCGCGCGCCGGTGAGCGATGTGCGGTGAGACGCAGGCACGGCGGGCGGCGAGGCGGGGTCGTGCAGCAGCAGCCATTGCCGCGGCGCGGTCCAGATCGCCGTCCCCAGCGGCAGGGTGACGGCGGCGGGGCGGTCCGGCAGGCCGGGCAGCAGGTCCGGCGGGCCGTGCAGCGCGGTGCAGGCCAGGCCGGTGATCTCCGTCAGCGTGAGGTCAGCCACGGGTGCGGCCTCCCTCGATGTCGATGAAGACGGGCTTCACCACCTCGGCCTCGGAATCGTTCCCCCGCACGGGGTCATGGATGCGGATGCGCGTGCCGATGCGCGCGGCACCGCCCGAGAGCAGCCCGAGCGAAATCATGTGCCCGAGATGCGGCGACCAGCAGGCAGAGGTGACGTGGCCGAGATCGTTGTCGGTGCTGATGGCGACACCGGGCTCGAAGAGGTGCGATCCCGCCTTGATGACCTGCGCGGGATCGAGCGCCTTCAGCCCCACCAGCACCGGCCGTGCGGTATCGGTGAGGGCGGGCCGCTGCGCCATCACGCGGCCGATGAAATCCTTCTTCCGCGACAGCATGCGCCCGAGGCCAAGGTCGCCCGCCGTGGTCTGGCCGTTCAGCTCTCCGCCCGCCGCATGGCCCTTCTCGATCCGCAGCACGCTGAGCGCCTCCGTGCCGTAGGGCGAGAGCCCATGCAGCGCGCCGGCGGCCATCAGCGCGTCCATGAAGCGCTCGGCGTCATCGGGCGGCACGCCGATCTCATAGGCCAGTTCGCCGGAGAAGCTGAGGCGGTAGAGCCGCGCGGGGATGTCGCCCGCGACCATCGCCTCCACGCAGGCCATGTGCGGCAGCGCCGCATTCGACACATCGGCGCTGGTGATCGCGGCCAGGATGTCGCGCGACCGCGGCCCGGCCAGAGAGACCTGCGCCCAGGCATCCGTCACCGACAGGATCGCGACATCGAGGTCGGGGCGCAGCAGCTGGTGGCAGAACTCGATGTGCTGCATCACCTTGCCCGCGTTCACCGTGGTGGTGGTGACGAAGAAGCGGTCTTCCGCCAGGCGGGCGACGGTGCCGTCATCCATGACGAAGCCGTCCTCCCGCAGCATCACGCCGTAGCGGATGCGGCCGACCGCCAGCGTCGAGATGTCGTTGGCATAGACGAGGTCGAGCAGCGCGGCGGCGCCCGGCCCGACGACCTCGATCTTGCCGAGCGTCGAGACATCGCAGACCCCCGCGGCAGCGCGGACATTCAGCACTTCCCGGTCCACGCTGTCGCGCCAACCTTTCTCGCCCGCGCGCGCATACCATTCGGCGCGCAGCCAGGGACCGGTCTCGACGAAGCTCGCACCGTTCCGCTTCGCCCAATCATGCAGCGGCGTGCGGCGCGTGGGCTTGATGGCGCGGCCGACATGGTGGCCGGCCAGCGCGCCGATCGCGACGGGGGTGTAGGGCGGGCGGAACATCGTCGTGCCCGTCTCGGGAATCGTACGCCTCGTCTCGGCCGCGAGGATGGCGAGGCCCACGACATTCGCCGTCTTGCCCTGGTCCGTCGCCATGCCGAGCGTCGTGTAGCGCTTGGCATGCTCGACGCTGCGGAATCCTTCGCGCGCGGCCAGCGCGATGTCGTCGGCGGTGACGTCGTGCTGGAAATCGACGAAGGCCTTCCCACGCCCGCCCTTCACATGGAAGAACGGCGCCAGCGCGGCGGGTTCGTCATCCGCGCGCGGCAGGGTCAGCGCCTGTCCGTCATGCCCCGCGTCGCGCGCCGCGGCGAGGCCCGCGCTCGCGCCATCCGCAAGGCAGGCGGCCAAGGTCATGCGCCCCGCCGCCGCACCCGCCACGGTGAGGCCGGGCGGCGGCGTGCCGGGGGTGAAGGCGTGGATGCCCTCGTTCCAGACGGGCCTGCCCCCGTGATGCGCGCTGAGGTTCAACGTCGGGTTCCAGCCGCCGGCGACAGCGAGCAGGTCGGCCTCGGTCCTGCTGCCGTCGATCTCCACGCCCGTCAGCGCCAGCCGTCCCGTGGTGCCCGTCACGCGCCCGCCCAGCACCTGGCGCGCCTTCGCGGCCATCGCCGTGACGGCGGGCGCGACATCCCGCCGCGCATCCACCACCGTGACCTCCGCGCCCGCGCCCAGCAGGTCCGCCGCCGTGCGCCAGCCATCGTCGCCGGCGGTGAAGACCACCGCGCGCCTGGCCGGCAGCACGGCGAAACGGTTGAGATAGCCGCGCGCGGCGGCGGCCGACATCACGCCGGGGCGGTCATTGCCCGCGAAGGCGATGGGCCGTTCGACGGCGCCCGCGGCCAGCACGGCACGCTTCGCGACGATGGTCCAGGCGCGCTGGCGCGGCGTGCCGGGCGGCGGTTCCGCCACATGGTCCGCCACGCGTTCCAGCGCGCCATAGTGCCCATCGTCGAAGACGCCGAAGACGGTGGTGCGCGGCAGCAGCGTCACGTCGGGCATCGCGCGCAGTTCGGCCACCACCTGTTCCGCCCATAGCGCGGCCGGCGCGCCATCGATCTCCTGCCGGTCCTGCAGCAGCCTGCCGCCGACCCGTGAATCCTCATCCGCCAGCACCACTCGCGCGCCGGTGCGCGCCGCCGCCAGCGCCGCCGCCAGGCCGGCGGGACCGGCGCCGATCACCAGCACGTCGCAGAACAGGTGCGACCGCTCATAGGCATCGGGATCGGGCGCGTCCGGCGCGCGGCCGAGGCCCGCGGCGCGGCGGATCAGCGGTTCATAGACCTTCTCCCAGAAGGAGGCCGGCCACATGAAGGTCTTGTAGTAGAAGCCGGCGGAGAAGACGGGGCCGAGCATCCCGTTCACCGCCAAGGCGTCGAAGCGGAGGCTCGGCCAGCGGTTCTGGGAATTCGCCTCCAGCCCGTCGAACAGCTCCGCCACCGTGGCCCGGGTGTTGGGTTCGCGCCGCGCGCCGCCGCGCAACTCCACCAGCGCGTTGGGTTCCTCCGCGCCGATGCCCCAGACACCGCGCGGGCGATGGTACTTGAAGCTGCGTCCCATCAGCGTGACGCCATTGGCCAGCAGTGCGGAGGCGAGCGTATCGCCGGCATGGCCGGTATAGGCCTGGCCGTCGAAGGTGAAGCGCAGCGTCGTCGCGCGGTCGATCGCGCCGCCGGTCGCAAGCCGGGTCATGGCCGCGCGGCCTTCACGGCGGCGATGGCGTGGCTGCGCGTGTCGCGCGTCACCACCAGCCATTGCCGGCAGCCATGGACGTGCTGCCACAGCTCCTCATGCACGCCCGCGGGATTGTCGCGGATATTGACGTAGTCGTGCCACGCCTCGGGCGGCGCATCGGGCACCGGGCGCGGCGGTGGCTTCGATCCAACGGTGGAGAACTCGGCGCTGCCACGCGGGCCGCAGAAGGGGCAGGGGATCAGCACTAGTGCAGATTCGGCTGGGCGCCGACTCCCTTCTCGTCCAGCACGGCGCCGCTGGCGAAGCGGTCCAGCCGGAAGGCGGCGTTCAGCGCATGGGGCTCCCCGGTCGCGATGGTGTGCGCGAAGCACCAGCCCGAGGCCGGCGTCGCCTTGAAGCCGCCATAGCACCAGCCGCAATTCAGGAAGAGGCCCTCGATCGGCGTGCGGTCGATGATCGGCGAGCCATCCATCGACATGTCCATGATGCCGCCCCACTGCCGCAGGTAGCGGAGCCGCGACATGGCGGGGAAAAGCTGCACGCCGCCCTCCATCACATCCTCCACCACCGGCAGGCCGCCGCGCTGGGCGTAGGAGTTGTAGCCATCGATGTCGCCGCCGAAGACGAGCCCGCCCTTGTCTGATTGGCTGACGTAGAAATGCCCGGCGCCATAGGTCACGACGCAGTCGATCATCGGCTTCACGGCCTCGCTGACGAAGGCCTGGAGCAAATGGCTCTCGATCGGCAGGCGCAGCCCCGCCATCGCCGCGACGCGGGACGTATTGCCCGCGACCGCAAGCCCCACGCGCTTCGCCGCGATGAAGCCGCGCGTGGTCTCCACGCCGCGCACGCGGCCGCCCTCCACCCGGATGCCCGTGACTTCCGTGTTCTGCAGCAGGTCGACGCCGCGCTGGTCCGCCGCGCGGGCATAGCCCCAGGCCACGGCATCGTGCCGCACCGTGCCGCCGCGGCGCTGCAGCAGCCCGCCCTTGACGGGAAAGCGCGGATTGTCGGTGTTCAGCAGCGGCAGCATGGCCTTCACCTGCGCCGCATCCAGCAACTCCGCATCCACGCCCGCGATGCGCATCGCATTGCCGCGCCGCGCATAGGCATCGCGCTGCCCGTCGCTATGCGCCAGGTTCAGCACGCCGCGCTGGCTGACCATGGCGTTGTAGTTGATGTCCTGCTCCAGCCCCTCCCACAGCTTCATCGAATGCTCGTAGAAGTGGGTGTTGCCGGGCAGCAGGTAGTTGGACCGGATGATGGTGGTGTTGCGCCCGACATTGCCGGAGCCGAGATAGCCCTTCTCCACCACCGCGACATCGGTGATGCCGTGCAGCTTCGCCAGGTAATGCGCGGTCGCCAGCCCATGCCCGCCGCCGCCGACGATCACCGTGTCATAGGCCGCGCGCGGCGTCGGGAAGCGCCAGACCGGCGTCCAGGCGCGGTTGCCGGTCAGCGCGTTCCGCAGGATGGAAAAAACCGAGTATTTCATGCGGTTCCATCGGCCGAGGGGAGGGGCCCCATCTAAGCCCAGCCCGCACGGCCCGACCAGGGACCGCGTAGCCTGAAACACCGCGACACCGCCGCGCCATGCAGGGCAATGGACAGTCAATCCGTTCCTGATACCCCTTGCCGGCAACAGGAGTGATTCGCCATGCCGGATAGCGGAATCGAGGATGTCTTCACCGAGACCACCAGCCAGTCCTGGTTCTCCCGCCTGGGCGGTGCGCTGACGGGGCTGCTGATCGGCCTGGTGCTGGTCCCCGGCTCCTCCGTGCTGCTGTTCTGGAACGAGGGCCGCGCCGTCCAGACCGCGCAGTCCCTGGCGGAAGGCGCCGGGCTGGTGCTGCCGGTGGAGCGCCTGGACCGCGCCAATGAAGGGCGCCTGGTCCATGTCTCCGGCCCCGCCCGCATTGCGACACCGCCGCGTGACCCCGAACTCGGCGCCGCCGTGCCCGAAGGCACCATCCGCCTCCTCCGCACGGTGGAGATGTTCCAGTGGCGCGAGGAGCAGGAGAGCGAGACGCGCAACAAGCTCGGTGGCGGGACGGAGACGGTGACGACCTACCGCTACACCCGTGGCTGGGCGGAAGGGCGCATCGACAGCAGCCGCTTCCGGCAGCCCGACGGCCACCAGAACCCCAATCCGCGCCAGGCCAGCGCCGGCTTCGTCGCCCAGGGCGTGACGCTGAACGGCTACCGCCTGACCGACGCGCAACTCTCGGGGCTGCCTGCCAGCGAGCGGGTGGCGCCGCCCAATGCCCAGGGCGATGGCGTGCGCTATATCGGCGCCGATCCGGCCAGCCCGCGCATCGGTGACCTGCGCATCACCTGGAGCGCGGCGCGGCCGGAGGCCATCTCCGTCATCGCCGCGCAATCCGGGGAAGGCTTCGCCCCCTACGCCACCCGCGCCGGGGACCGGCTGATGATGGTCGAAGCAGGTCGCCGCACCCCCGCCGAGATGTTCCGCGCGGCGGAGGAGGGGAACGTCTTCCTCACCTGGATCCTGCGCGTCGTCGGCGCGGTGCTGATGTTCGTGGCCTTCGCGCTGCTGATGCGCCCGGTGCGGGTGCTGGCCGACATCATCCCGCCGCTCGGCGCGCTGGTCGGCTTCGGCACCGCGCTGGTGGCGGGCGTGGCCACCATGCTGCTGGCGCCCAGCGTCATCGCCGTGGCCTGGCTGTTCTACCGGCCGCTGATCGCCATCGGGGTGCTGGCGCTCGGCATCGCAGCGGCGTGGGGGCTGACGCGGCTTCGCCGGAAGGCGCCCGCCGCGCGCCCGGCCTGAACCCTATCGCTGGGGCGGCGGGCAGGTCCCGGCCAGCGCGCAGGCCAACTGGTCTGCCGCTGCCGCGCTGGGTGGCCTGGCGGTGGGCGCCGGGGCCGGTGCGGGCGATGCGGCGGGCGCAGGCACCACCGGGCGTGGCGCGCTGGCAACCGGCGGCGGGCGCACGGGGTCCGGCGCCGGCGGCGCCGGGCCGGGGATCGGCGACTTCTCCTCCCCGAAACCCTGGCCACCCTGGCTGATCGGGCCGCCGGGCTTGCCGACGCCGCCATCCAGCGGCGGGCGAGCCGCCTGCTGCGCCGGGGGCTGCGCCACCGGCGGCCTCGGCGCGGCCTGGACGGGCGGCGGCACCGCGCGCGCCGGGGTCAGGTTCACGTTGCAGGGCTGCTGCCCGACCAGGCCGCGGGCGTGGATGCGGGCGGGCGTGACGATGACGCCATCGAAGCTGGCGGCGCCGCTGCGGGGCCCCTGGCCGTCCAGCCGCATCAGCGGCGTCGGGTTCACCCCGATGATGCGGCCCTGCATGCGCACATCCTCGAAGGACAGCGTCAGGACGTTGTTCACGACGGTGGCGCGCGCCGCCATCTCCCCGCTATCCGACAGGCTGCGGGTCGGGCAGCTCACCGTGCCGGCCCAGGCGCCGTCCATGCTGGCCGCGCCCGCCGCCGGCCGAGGCGCCGCGGCCTGCGGGGTTGCCGAGGGGGGCGCCGCGCCGGCGGACAACACCAGGTTCAGGTTGCAGGGCCGGTCGCCGATCACCCCGCGCGCATGCAGCTGCCCCCCCGCGAGCACCACGCCCGTGAAGGCGGCGGTGCCCTGGCGGTTCTCCCCCTCCAGCCGCACCGCTGCCGCGCCCAGGTTCAGGATGCGGCCGCTGACCACCATCTCCGGCAACGTGACCGTCATCTCCCCGCCCCGGACCTGGCCGCGCACCGGCGTGCTGCCGCTGTCGAAGAGGCTGCGGGCCGGGCAATCCAGCGTGCCGGTCACCGGCCCCTCGAAGGATTGCGCGCGCGCCGGCAGCGCGAGCAGGACAGGCAGGGCGGCCAGGGCGGCGGCGCGCAGGAACAAGGGGGTCTCCCGGTGCAAAGCGTCCCCAGGATAGGGGATGCGACGGCCAGCTTGCGATCTCATCGTGGCGAGGCCGGGGCGGTGGTGCGCAGGATATCGGCCCGCAGCGTCGCCACGGGCGGCACGCTGCCGCGCCGTGCCGATGCCGCATGGGTGCCGACGAGGGCGACATAGGGCAGCAGTGCCGGCACGTTCTGCGCGCGCAGTTCCTGGCTCACCACCTCCAGCTCCGCCGGCAGCGCCACGTCGCTGGCCTGGGAGAGCTGGGCGATGATGGCGGCATAGGCGCGGACGCCTCCCTCCACCTCCGCCTGCACCGCCGCCAGCATGGGGCGCCAGGCCTGGGCCTGCTGCGCCGTGGCGCCGAAGGCACCCGGGTTCTCCACCATGCCCTGCAAGCCATTCGCGCGCTGCTGCGCGATGAAGACGTTGCGGGACAGCACGGCCGCGGCCTGCACCTGCGCCCGCGCCGCGACCCGGGCGCGATCCGTCCTCTCCCGCGTCTCCCGCGCATAGGCCGCGCCCAACCGATCCAGCGCCGTCTGCATCAGGGGATCGGACTGCTCCCGCCGCAACGCCGCGATCAGCGCGGCGGGGTCGTCCTGCGTGCTGGCGCGGGCCTGGCTCTCAGCGTCGAAGGCCTGGCGCAGCGCGGCCGTATCCGCCAGGCTCCCCTGCGCCGGGGCAGCGAGGACGAAGCGGAAGCCGACGGTCGTGATCCGCATGGGCTCGCCGCTCGTCGCGTCATAGGGCGCGTATTCGATCCGGAGGCTGGACCGGAGCTGCGCCTCGCCCGTGTTGCGGTAATCGCCACCCCGCGCAACCAGGCCCCCGGCAAGCCCGTGCTGCCGCCCGACGCGATTGAGCCTGAACGGCTCCAGCACCCACTCCGCCGCATTCCCCAGCATGTCGTGCAGCCCCAGCGGATTGGGCCGCTTCAACCCGATCGGCGAGAGCCGCCCCGCCGCGCTGCGCGGTCCCTGGAACCAGGCATAGGCCTCCGGCCCCTCCGGCATCGGGAAGGTGCGGGCCTGGAACTCGGCCTCCGCCACCGCGGCACCCCCGCGCGCCGCATATTCCCACTCCGCCTCCGTCGGCAGGCGCACGAAGGCCGGCGCACCCCCCCGCCGCGGCAACCGCGCCCCGCCATTGCGCGCGAGGAAGCCCGAGTAGCGCTGCGCCGCCTCCATCGCCTCGAACCAGCTCACCTCCACCGCCGGCAGCCGCGCCGCGGGAGTATTCGCCGCCGGACAGGCGGGGTTGCGCAACGCCTCCATCTGCGTGCGCGTCACCTCATACTTCGACATCCAGTAATGCCGCGGCTCCGCCCCGCCGCCGAACGGCCCCACCAGATAGGTGCGCCGCAGATACTCGATGTAGCCCGTCTCGGTCTCCGCACTGCCCAGCAGCAAGGTGCGGTCATCCAACCCGCCATCGCCCGCCGGCGTATCCACGCGCCTGAAGGCCATCGCCCCCCCACAAGGCAAGGGCAACACCAGATCATCCGCCAAGGGCCGCGGATTGAACGCCGCCGCCGGCCAGGTCGGCGCGGGCTGCGCCAGCGCTGGGGCGGCGGTGAGGAGGAGGGCGGCGAGGGTGGCCAGGGCAGGGGGACGCCGTCCCCCTGCACCCCCTGCAAAGGGGCAGCGGCCCCTTTGATCCCCCTTCAATCGGGTGGTGGTGGGAGGGGCACTGCGCGCGCGCCGAACCGGCGGTTCCGCCATGCCCCTCCCACCACCACCCGATGCAAAGCCTGGGGTCCAGGGGCCCGCTGGCCCCTGGCAAAGGGGGTTCGGGGGAAACGGCGTTTCCCCCGACCTGCCACCCGCGACGCGCTCACTCATCGCGCAGCCCCTCGGCCGGGTCGGCGCTCGCCGCGCGCTGGGCGGCGGCGGTTGCGGCGAGCGTGGCGGCGAGGAGGGAGAGGGCGAGGGCGGCGCCAAATTCGGGGGCGCCGATGCGGGCGAGGTTCTGGCCGTCGTTGGGGCCGAGGAGGGGCAGGCGGTTCACGGCTTCCGCGGCGGCGAGGGCGAGGGCCGTGCCGGCCAGGCTGCCGCCCAGCGCGTAGGCCAGGCCTTGCCAGATGGGGATGAGGGTGAGGGTGGTGCGATCGAGGCCCATGAGGCGGAGCAGGGAGAGGGTGCGGCGCTTGCGGGCCGTGCTGGCCCAGAGGGCGGCGCCGAGCCCGAGGATGAAGCCGGTGCCGCCGACGAGCGCGATGACGGCGAAGCCGGCGGTGAGGTTGCGGTCGAGCGCCAGCAGGGCTGCGACCTCGTCCGCGCGGGAGCGGGTTTCGATGCCCTGGGATTGCAGCAGGGCGACGAGGGTCGGCACGTCCTCCAGCCGACGTGCATGGAGGCGGAAGCCCTCGGCGCGGCGTGGAGTGGTGTCGGCGGTGCGGTCGTCGAGGAAATCCTGCACGCGGCGGCCCAGTGCGGGGGGCGCGAAGATCGCGTCGCGGTCGAAGGCGCCGGCCGGGGCGATGGCGAGCGTCGTGAGGTCGAGCGCCAGCACCTCTCGCCCCTCGCCGACGCGGCGGATGATGCGCAGCCGCAGCGCGTCACCGGGGCGAAGCGCGAGGCGCTGCGCGGCGGCGGCGGTGACGATGATCTGGCTGTCGGTCGCGGCGGGGATGCCGGGCAGCAGTGGGTCGCCCGGCGCCGTCGGCAGGATCTCGACGGTGGCGATGCGGCCCGGGCGGGCGGCGGCTTCCAGGCTGCCGGTGGCGGCAAGCAGGCGCGTGCGCGGGATCAGGAAGCCCGTCTCCGGTCGTGCGGCCAGCGCCTCGAACCAGGCAGGGTCCAGCGCCAGGTTCTGGATGTTCGCAATCTCCCGCGTGCGGGGGCTGGCGGAGAGGTCGTCCTTGAGCCCCGCGATGACGCCGGCGCGCAGCCCCGCCAGCAGGATCAGCGGCGCGATGACCGCGGCCAGCGCCAGCACGGAGCAGAGGGTGAAGGCGGGTTCGCGCCGAAGGTCTGCCAGGGCGAGGTGGAGCGATCGCATCACGCGGGAAGCAGCGCAGGGAGGCGGGAGGAGGCCGGCCCGGGTTGCAGGGGCACTTCGTGAAATCCGGCCGCGCGGGCGGCGGGCGCGTCATGCGTCGCGAGCAGCACGGCCGCGCCAGCCTGCCGCGCCTGGTCGGCCAGCAGGGCGAGGATGGTGGCCGCCATGTCGGGATGGACGCTGGCGGTAGGCTCGTCGGCCAGGACGAGCGCCGGGCGATGGGCCAGCGCGCGCAGGATGGCGGCGCGCTGCCGCTGGCCCACGGAAAGCGAGGCCGGCATGCGCGCCAGCAGGTCATCGATGCCGAGCGTCCCGGCCAGCGCCACCAGATGCGCGGCATCCCGCCGCCCCGCCAGGTCCTGCGCCAGCGCGGCATTGGCGCCGACGCTGAGGAAGGGCACGAGCCCGCCGGTCTGCAGCACATAGCCGAAATGCCGCGCGCGGAGTGTTGCCAGCGCGTCCTTCGCACCCCGTGCCCACAGTGCCGCAGCGTCCGTGCCGCAGATTGCCATCACCGTCGCGTTGTCCGGCCGTCGCGCCAGCGCGGCGATGTCGAGCAGGGTGGATTTGCCGGTACCGCTCGCCCCCGTCACCGCCACCAGCGAACCGGCCTCGAGTCGGAGGGCCTCGATCGTCAGCGTGAAGGCGGCACCGCCGGCGCGGCGGGTGGCGACCACCCCCTCCAGCACCAGGGGCGCCTCGGTCACGGAAGCTGGTCGAGCGGCATGGGGAACACCGCCGCGCCCGCATCGTTGCCGCTGCCGAGTTGCGTCCAGAGCGCCGGCGTGCGCGCGTATTCGTCATAGAGGCGCAGCTTCGCCTCCAGCGCGTTCAGCAATTCGCGCTGCCCGCCGGATTGCAGTTCCAGCCAGCCGCGCTCGGTCAGCTCCATCACCTGGCTGCGATAGGGCAGTCCGTCGAGATATTCGCCGAAGGCAGCGCCGAGGCGCTCCAGATTGCCGATGCGCCGCGGATCGCGCGCGGCGGAGAGCGCGGCGTTGCGGATATTGGCGAAGACCGTCTGCGGCTGCAGCCGCCCCGCATTGGCGCCGTCGATCACCAGGCGCAGCGCGCTGCGAAGATCAGAGAGCTGGTCGCGCGTCAGCAGGATGCGGACATCGAGGTTGGCGCGGTTGCTGTCCGCCAGGTCCCGGTCGGTCGTGAAGCTGCGCACGATATCGGGCGCCGCGGCTTCCTGCACGCGGCCGAGATAGGCAAGGCGCATGGCCTGGCCGACCACGTCGATCTGCTGCTGCACCTGGGGCGCGGCGGGGGCATTGCCGCGGAGCTGGGCGATGGGCGTGTTGGTGATGGCGGCGACCTGGCGCAGCAGGGCTTCGGTGATCGCCTCCACCGTCTGGCCGAAGGCCGCGACCTCGCCATTCGGGATCGGGTAGTAGAAGGGCTCCGGCGCGCCATCGAAGCGTGTCAGTTCGCGGTACTGGGCGCGGGCGCGGGCGTGATTGTTGCGGCCTTCCGGCGTCAGCAGGTGCAGCGCGAAGGTCGCGATGGCGCGCTGCTTCAGCAGCTCCCGCATCTCCGCGATGCCGAGGCGCGTGGAGGATCGCGCATCCGTCGCCTCCCGCGTCCCCGCATCCGTCACCAGGATGATGAAGCGCCCGCCGAGGCTGTTCCAGTCGGCGGCATCGAGCGCGGCACGGAGCCCCGCCACCGCATCCTCGTCGAAGCCCTCATTGCTTTCGGTGGCGGCGCTGGCTTCGGCGATGCGGGGCAGGATGGCGTCGGCGGGGGCGGAGAAATCGGCGCGGGCATAGGTGCGCGTCACGTATTCCAGCGCGGGATTCCCGCCGAGGTCGTCGCGATAGACGACGAGCCCGAAGCGGAAGCGGTCCCGCAGCGCGGTGGTGCCGATCCGCGCCATGACGTTGCGGATCGCCTCCCGCGTCCGGTCGAGATAGGGCTGCATGGACAGCGTGGTGTCCACCACGAAGACGAGCGCGCCGCGGAAATCGGCGAGGGGATCGCGCGCAGGCGGCGGCGCGCGGCGCTCGGCCGGGGCGGAGGCGACTTCCAGCAGCCGCATCCGGTCGCCGCGTTCGTTCTCGACCTCCTCCGCCGACAGAACGGGCAACAGGTAGAAATTGCGGCTGATATCGACATAGGTCTCGGGTTCGAGGGCGATGACCCGGCCATCATTGGCGCGCCGCGCCTCCGCCCCGGCCGCCGCCATGTCGCGTGCCAGGATCACGCGCCGCAGCGCCGCGCCTTCCGCGAAGAACATGGTGCGCTCGCGGCCGGCGGGGTTGGTGAAGGCCAGCACCATGGTCTGGCCCCAGGGGAGGGCGCGTTCCTCCCGCATCCAGCCTTCGGTGGTGCCGGTGGCGTCGCGGCCGACCTCGATCCAGGCCTCGGCGCCGCTGCCCTGGCGGGCATAGACGTGGAACAGGGTGAAGCCCGGCACGGGGGTTCCGGTGCCGGCGCCTGGTGTGGCGTGCAGCGTGGCGCCCGGGCGCGTCAGCACCTTCTGCGTCAGCGTCTGCTTGCCTTCCATCAGCAGCGCGCGCCGCGCGCCGGTGGGCGCTTGTGCCAGCGCGGGCAACGCGATGAAGGCGGCAAAGATCAGGGCGAGGAAGCGCATCATGGCCAGAAATCCCGAAGCGCGCGTTGAGCCACCGTGTCGCCGCCCTGCGCCGCCGTCTCCAGCCGGTCGCGCAGGATGGCGCGCGGCGCGGCCGCGGCGGTGTCGCCCGCGCGTTCCGCGTTGCGCCACAACTCCGCGGCCTTGGTCGGGTTGGGCATGGAGAGAGCGCCGCCCGGCGTGAAGGTGGCGGGATCATAGAGCCGCGCGAGGGCGCTGATCGCCGGCGCGTGTCCCGCATCCGCGGCGAGTTCGATCAGCAGCAGCGCATCCTGCGGCCGCGTGGCCTGGCGCGCCTGGCCGATCTCCAGGACCCGCGCGGGCGGCAGGTTCATGGCGGCAATCTCGGCGGGGGTCGCATTCGCCGTGGGGTCGGCGGGCGTGGCCGGCGTGGCCGGTGCGGCGGGCGTGGCCGGCAGGGCCACCTGCCGATCCCGCGCCGCCGGCCAGAACCACCAGGCAGCGCCGCCACCCCCGGCCAGCAGCAGCAGCGCCAGCAGGATCAGCGGCAGGCGGGAGGGTTGCGCCGGTGCCTCCGGCGGGCGGATCGGCGGCGGATCGACCGGGCGCGGCGGCAGCAGCGGTTCCGCGCGGGGCGCGGGTCGCAGCACCACCGTCTCGTCGCCGGCGGGCGGCTTCGGCGGCGGTGGTGGCGCCTCCACGCGCCCCGGCACGCGGCGCGGCTGCGCCTGGCCGGGCCGATTGGCGCCGAAGCCGCCGCGCTTGCCCGCCTGGGCGGGCGCGATCTCCGGCCAGATCACCACCTGGTCGATGCCGAGCGCGGGGATGCCGAGCCGCACGGGCCCGGGTTCCAGATGCTCCGCCGCCTCCGGCCCCAGCACCAGCACCAGCGCATCGCTCTCGCTGCCGCTCTCGATCGGCACGAGGCGCCCCGCCGCGACCTGCCAGCCATCGGGGCCAAGGCTGTCCGCGCCGAATCCCTCGCGCGTGAAGGTCACGGCAGGCGCTTCGCGGCCCGCCATCCCGGGCAGGATGATCCGCGCGCAGCCCTCGCCGGGGCGGTAGGGGTCTTCCTCGATGCGAAGACGCATCACGCCGCCTTCGCGCCATGCAGCGCGGTGTCGAGGTCGGACAGGATCCGCCCCAGCGCCGCGTTGCGCGCGACATCCACCGCATCCTCCCCATCGCCCTGCACGTTCAGGTCGGTGGAGCGGAGGAAGGCCTGCACCCAGTCCAGGCTCTGCTGCCGGTCGTAGTCGGCGGCCACCACGCCGAGCGGCGGCAGGCCATCGATCTTCGGCCGTGGCGCGAAGACCGGCCGGCGTTCGGCGCCGACCACCGGGCGTTCCGCGATCGGCTTGGTGTCGAAGCCCAGCGCGGCGACGAAGCCGCCGATGCGCAGCGCCGCGCAGAGCCCGCAGATGGCCGCCGCCGCCGAGGCATGGCGCCGGAAGCCGAGAATGCCCCGCAGTTCCGCCGCCAGCGCCGTCTGCAGCTTCTCCCGCCGCGCGGATCGCAGCAGCTCCGCCACCAGCGTCCCCGTCACTTCCGGCGTCATGCCATAGAGCGCGTGCGTCGCCGGCGCATCGGCGAAGGCATGCAGCCGGTCCGCCCACAGCTTCAGCGCGACGGAGGCGAGGTGGTCCGCCTCATCCTCCGGCCCCGAGCTCTCCACCTCTGGCGGCGGTTCGTCGCCGAAATCGAGCTCCGCCAGCAGCCCGGCCGCGGCGGTGCGGGTGCCGACCGGCACGGCGCCGGCCTCCGTCGCCGCGAAGCGGGTGCGCGCCAGCACGGCCGCGATCTCATCGGCCTCCGGCGCCAGCGCCCGCAGCAGATGGCCGAAGCGCTGCCGCTCCACCGCCTTGGCCAGCGCGACCGCCACGGCGCGGGACGCCGCGCGGCGTTTCGCCAGCTCCTGCGCGAGATCGGCGGAATGCCAATGCGGCAGCAGCCGCGCGCGCAGCCTCTCCCCCAGGTCAGCCAGCCGCGCGGCCACCTGCCTGCGCTTCAGCGCGGGATCGCAGACCGGCCGCAGCCGCGCGGCCAGGTGGCCGATGCCGCCATCATTCAGGCGCATCGCCTCGTCCCAGCTCAGCGCCGGATCGGCGAAGTGCTTCTGCGCGTCGTCATTGCCGATGAAATCGGCGCGAAGCTGCGCGACGCGGGCGGCTTCCTGCGGGCGGATGCCGGTCTCCTTCCCCTGCTCGTCGTAATCCAGGATCGCCTTGTTCGCGACGTTGGGGTTGCGCAGCCAGAAGAGGTTGTCGAAGGGCCGGCCCGGATGCCACTCGCGCGGCCAGGTGCTTTCCTTGCCGAAGAAGTCGATGAGCGAGGCCGCCAGCCGCGCCGTCCAGCGCCCGCCGCCTTCCGCCTGGCCCTTCTTGCTCTCGAACTCCATGTCGAACTTGGTCAGCACGAAGAACAGCGCCGTCGGCTGCGTCGCGCGCTTCGCCGGCGTGTCGCCATGCGTGCCGTTGATCCATTCCTCCACCATGCGCGGCAGCGTCCGCACTTCCTGGTTGGAGGGACCGATGCAGAGCAGCATCCCGGTCAGCTCCGTCTCCGCGCAATAGCGCTCGAACAGATAGGCGACCTTGCCGCGCAGCAGCACGGCGGGGAGCTTCGCGGGATCGGCGAGATGCCGGGCGGGGTCGCGGATCTGCTCGCGGGACCGGGCGCCGGGGAAGTCCAGCAGATCCGTGACGTCGAAGAAATCCCAGGGCTTGTCGCGCAGCTGCACCGTGACTTCCGCGACCAGCGCGGCCAGCACCGCGCGCGGCAGATCGGCGCGAAGGCCGGACCGCGTGGCGACTGCGATGGTCGTGTCGTCCGGCTGCCCGAAGCGGTTGAGCGTCAGCACATCGATAATGCTGGTCTCCCGCGGCACCAGCGCCGCCAGCGGGCAGAAGGCATCATCGGGATGGCCGAGCTGCGCCAGCGCGCCCGCGAGCCGCAGATAGGCATCATCCAGCCGCGCGACGCGGCCCCAGACCAGGCCGAACAACGCGGCGCGCGCGGGGTGGTCCAGCTTCGGCGCGATCTCGCTTGCCGCCTGCCAGAAGCGCGCCGCCTTCAGCGCCTGCACCAGCGCATGCCCGCCGAAGCGGCTTTCGAAGTATTCGCGAAGATCGACATAGACATCGTCCTCGCTGAGCCTGTCGAACGCACCGGGCAGCATCCGCCCGCGAGCCTGGTCCAGCGCCGCCTCGATCGCGCCGGGGGAGGGCGCTTCGACATCGGCGGGATCGAAGTCGGAGAGGAAGGCATTGCCGATGATCTTCACCACATCGGTCTGCGACAGCAGCCGCAGCGCCACCGGCATGCCGGGCGGCGTCGCGATGCGCTTCATGGTGAAGCGCGTCACCAGGCCCGTCGCCTCCCGCCCGCCTTCCGGGTTGATGTCGCGCACGAAATCCACCGCGCGATCCTCGAACATCGCCATCAGCGGCGCATCCGCCGACTGCGCCAGTGCCGAGATCAGATAGGATTTCCCGGCCTGGGACGGCCCGAAGACGCCGACGCACATGGGCCGCGCCGCCGCCGCCGCCAGCCTGCCCGCGCGCAGCCCGACGCCGCGCAATTCCCGCGCCAGCGCCGCCGCGTCCAGCCCCGGCCGCGCCGCGCCTGCGAACCAGTCCAGCGCGCGTCCCGCGACCTCGCCGACCTTCTTCGCCTCGGCGGCGAGCTTCTGATCCAGCTCCGTCACGGTACCCCCAGCGCGCCCGTGTCGCGCCAATAGCCGCCCTCGTCGCGCATGGTCTGCAGGCGCATGCGCACCGTCGTCGGGTGGCGTTCCTGGCCTTCCGCGTCGCGGATGCTGGCCGGCTTGAACTGCTCCCGGCTCGCCTCCGCCTCCGGCGATCCGGGGTCCGCGATGCCGCGCGCCAGCCGCACGGTCAGCGGCAAAGCGAGGTTGCGCACATCATCCGCATTGCCGAATTCCAGCGCGTAGAGCGGCGTCGCCGGCCACCGTTCCAGCGGCAGCTGGCGAAAACCCAGCATGGAGGGCGCCTCGAAGGGGATCTCCACCTCCACCGCGATCGCGGTATCGGCATCGAGGTCGATGTCCCGCATGTATTCGTTGCGGCTCAGCAGCTGGCCAGAGGTCTCCAGCCGCCCGATGTAGCGCGCCGTCGATTTCATGCCGAGCCGCGAGGCGCGCAGCAGGAAGCCCGGCAGCGATCCCTCCGCCAGCGCCGCCACCATGGCGCCGACGGCGGCGGTGGTCTTCGGGTCCTCGATCCGCGCATGGGCGTCGCGGAAGGGGTACCAGCCGCCCGCGGGGTAGCCCTGCATGTGGACGATGCGATGCGCGGCCACGGGCAGCTTTGCCAGCACGATGTCCATCACCGCGCGAAGGCGGGAGGGGCGGCCGGACAGCAGCAGCACGTCGCAATCATAGGCGTGCGTCGCCTCGCAGAGATCGGCCAGGATCGGGCCGAGCGTGCCGCGGACCAGCCCATCCATCACGGCCGCTTCGGGCGCAACTTCGACGCTGCCCAGCCGGAAATCGCCGGCACCCGCATCCAGTGCCATCCTTTCGAAGAAGGCGATGGCGCGGTCATGCCGCGGCCGTCCGGGACCCTCCGCGATGCCGAGCCGCGCGACAACGCCGATGGCGCCGGGCTCCATCACCTCATAGCCCGAGAGCAGCGCCAGCGCGCAGGGCTCCAGGACGCGCGCCACGAATTGCCGCGTCAGCTGCCGCTCGGCCTCCGACTGCCCGCCACGGGCCCCGCCCAGCACGCGACGGAGGAAGGCCTTGGGGTCACGCAGCCCGGCCTCGCCCAGCGCGGCCTCCAGCGGTGGCAGCACCACGCGCTCGATCACGGCCTGCAGCAGGTCGTCGCCCGCGATCTTGAAGCCCTCGCGGAAATTCTGCGTGGGCCGGATCTCCTGGTCCTGCGCCAGGGCGTAGGTCGTGACGGCGAGGTCTGTGGTGCCGCCGCCGATGTCAATGCTGGCGATGCGGAGCGAGGGCTGCGCGCCATCCCGGACGCGGCCCATCAGGGAGAACAACTGGCGCGGATCCGCCTGCAGCCGGTGCACCGATTCCGCATAGAGCCAGACGAGCTGCGTCGCCGTCGCCTCATCGAGGTTGGCGGAGACGCGCGGCGGCAGCGGGGCCGCGATGGCACGCTCCGCGCTGCCCGCCGTCCAGCCCATCCAGGCCCAGACGAGTTCCACCGCCGCTTCCGCGCGCCGCCGCACGATGCGCTGTTCCGCCACCGGCATCGCCGTCGGCAAGGTCAGCGTCACGCGGCGCAGCCTGCGCGGCACATCGGCGTTGCGGCGCGCCGCGCGCGTGGCCGGCGCGTTGATCTGGCTGATCGCCTGCAACAGGATCTCCGCCAGCATCAGCGTGTAGAGCGAAGACCGCGAGAAGCGAGCCCGCACCGCCGGCGTCGCGTTGCGATGCTTCGACAGCAGCTCCCCCGTCTCCGTCAGCTCATTCATGAAGGCGCCGGTCACGGGCTGCTCGCCCGCCGTGCCGAAGGCCGCCGGTGCCGATCCCGCGCCGAAGCGCCAGCCGAGTACGGAGGGCCTTTCATCCCACAGATACCGCTTGGGCGAGGACAGCCCCGTCGCGCCTTCGTTGCCCACGGACAGCCCCGCCAGCCGCACCGCCTCCGGCCCCACGCGCAGCGGAGACGGCCAGGCGAAGGCGGCCGCGCGGCCGGAACGGCGCGACAGCGCATCCTGTCCGAAGCTGGCGCGGGAGAATTCGACGCGGCTCTCGAAGGGCCTGGCCGAGACATGCTCCGGCTTCGACAGGTCCCGCAGCGCCAGCGGGTAGGAATCGTTCAGCGACAGCGGCCCGTCCGGCGCGCTTTCCACCAGGATGCCGCAGGTCCGCGCATTGCCGATGTCGAGCAGCAGATCGACATCCACCATCGCGCTGCGCCGGCCGGAGACACCCGCATCCACCAGCCGTACGCGCGGCGCCGCGCCCGCATGGCCCAGCACCTCCAGCAGCGTGAGGTAGCGCGCGAAGGGCTCCATGCGATACGGAAGGTCTTCGAGCTTGACGGCCTTCCCCCGACGTTGCGCGGATACCAAGTCGAGGAACATCGTCTCCAGCCACTGCCCGAACCAGCCCTCCGCGAGGAAGGAGGCATTGTCGGCCAGCTGCGCCGCCAAGCCGAATTCCTGCTCCTCCGCCGCATCCTCGGCGCTCGGTCCCGCATAGGCGCGGCCGTCGCGCCGCGGCACCAGCGTGGTGTCGAAGGCGAGCACCGCGCGATGGGTGGCGCCGCGCACCGTGCCCGGCGCCAGCTCCACCACGCGCAGCCTGGCCCAGTTGGTCGGACCCTCGTCGAAGATCGGCGCGCCATCCGCGGTGCGGGACTGCACGCGCAGGAAGGGCAGGGGCACCCATTGGCCCAGGAAGGGCTCCAGCGCCTGGGTGCGGGTGATGCGGTAGACCTCCTCCTCCGGCGGGTGGTTGCGGCCCACCGGGTCGAACAGCTCGCCCTCGTCGCTCTGCTCCAGCGCGCGCAGCAGCACCTGCTGGTCGCCATTGGCGTCGCGCAGATGCATCGGCTTCTCGTCCCAGAAGGGCCGGCTGATGCGGGGCAGGGCGTTGATGTCGAAATCCACGTCCAGGAACTGGATGCCGGAGGCCGGGATCAGGCTGTGCAGGGCGGCGCGGATCATGGCGTGGCGCGGCTTCCCGGTCCGGTCGGTGGATGCGCAGTATCGCCCGCAACCCCTTGGCGCGGCAAGGAAGACCGACCCCTGTTCATCGGCGCAGCGTGAAGCGGCTGCCGGGGGCGGCGGGGTTGCGCACGTTCCGGCTCTCGCATTCCGCGCGGGTCTCGTTGCTGCGCTGGCAGCGCGCCAGGCGGTGCAGCACGCGGTAGCCATCGTCGCAGGGCAGGTCGGCGGTGTCGTCGATCAGCAGGGTCTGTCCCTCGAAGCGGCCCGCCACCGGCCCGGTGCAGCGGCGGTTGTTGTCATAGACCATGGTCTGGGTGCCCCGGCCGTTGCGGTCGAAGCACATGCGCCATGAACGGACGGTATCGATGCGGCCGGTATCGACGTCCCGCGTGCGGTAGTTGGAATCGAGGTTCCAGCACCCCTCCAGCAGCGCCACGTCGCCGCGATCCCAGCGTTCCTGCGGCAGGGCCGCGCGGGGGGGCTGGGCGGGCGGTGCCGGCGGTGCCGGCGGCGTGGGCGGTTCCGGCGCCGGCGGCGGTTCGGGCAGCGGGCATTCGGCCATGCGGCGGCCACGGTCCTGGCGCAGCCGGTCACGTTCGGCCATCAGCCCGCGCCCTTCCTCCCGCGCCCGGTCCAGCTCCTCCAGCGCCGCCAGCCCCGCCGCATCCACGCGGCAGGCGGGCAGGGGTGGGTTCAGCAGCGCCACCAGGAAGGGCGCCGCCAGCACGGCCGCCAAGGCGAGGGCCAGCAGCGAACCGCCGGCCAGCGCGATCGCGGTGCGGTCGCCCGGCAGGGCAGCGGCGCCGCGCCCGTCATCGAAGGGACCGAGCACCGTGATGGCCGGCCCCTGCGGCGCCGCGAAGCCCCAGCCCGCCAGCACCGGCGCGCCATCCACGGCGAAGACCAGCTCCGGCGCCGGCACGCGGCGCACCAGATCCAGCAACTCGGCCGACGCCGCATCGCCCTTGGCCCGCGCCGTCTCCGCCGCGCGGCGGATATCCGACAACAGCAGGGTCAGCGTGGCGTCGAAGACCTGGCGCTGGTCGGCGGTCATCCGCGGCATGGCGAGCGAGGACTCGCCCGGCGCCTCCCAGGCGATGCCGTCGCTGGTCCGCACCGGCGTGGCCAGCAGGGCCGCGTGGTGGGGGCCGAGTTCGGCCAGCAAAGGCTTGAGCTTCGCCAGGGCATCCGGCGGCGTGAGGCCCTGGGGCCCCAGCCAGCGGAGGCGGCTGTCAGGCAGTTCGGCAAGGCGCTGCATGGCGGTCACCGGCCCGGAATGGTGAAGCGGTCCACCACCCGCGGCGGGCCGGGGCGCGCCACGCCGGTGATGGTGCGGTCGGGCTGGCCCGCGATGCGGATGGTCACGCGGTAGGGGGTCTCCTGCCGGTCCACATGGTCATACTGGTGGACCCGCACCTGGTAGGTGCCGGGCTGGGGATTGTCGAAATAGACGTTCTCCACCGGCGTCCGCGTGCGCTGGTTGCCGACGTTGCGGTCCACGTCGAGCGTGCCCCCGCAGCCCTGCCGCTGCATGTAGGAGATCACGGTCCCGTCCGGGCAGACGATGGACAGGTCGAGGTCATCGCGCGAATCCCAGCCCAGGATGACCTGCACCCGGCCCTCCTGCGCCCCCTCGCGCCGCGCCCGGTCGGCATCGTCATTCTGGGGCGGCCGCGGCGGTTCCGGCGGGGGCGGCGCCGGGGGCGGGGGCGGCGGCACGGGTTCCGGCTCGGGCTCCGGTGCCGGGGGCGGCGCGGGCGGCTCCGGCGCGGGCGGCGGCACGGGGCGCGGCGGGGGTGGCGGCGGTTCGCAGAGCAGGCGGCGGCGGCCCAGCTCCTCCGCCGCGTCGGCGATCTGGCGGCGCAGCGCGGCCTCCTCCTCCCGCACCCGGTTCAGCTCCTCCAGCAGCGCCAGATCGTCGGGGTTGGCCACGCATTGCATCGGCGGGGGCACGAGCCAGCCGAAGGGATCGCGCCAGGCGAGGAACAGGCCGAGCGCCAGCATCAGCGCCAGCAGCGCTGCCGCCAGCAGGGCCCAGAGCCAGGTCGCCGCGCGCCGCGTCGCCGCCAGCGCCAGCATGGCCATGGGGGCGGCGGCGGCGGGCAGGGCGCGCACCAGCTCCGCCGGCGCCGCCCGGCCCGCGCGGTGATGGCCCCAGGCCACCAGGAAGATGCTCTCCCCACGCAGGCGGATGAATTCGCGCCCCGGTACCTCGATGGCCTGGCGCAGCAGCTCGCCCAGCAGCCGCAGCCCCTCGTCGCGCTCGCCGGAGAGGCGTTCGGCCTCCTTGCGGATGCCGGCAGCCAGTTCCTCGAACCGCGCGGCGGCCTCCGGCGCCTCGTCGATCGCGATGCTCTCGCCCTCGCCCTCCGCGTACCAGTCGGTGGTGCCGCGGGCGGGGTCGGGGCTGGGTTCGGCGAAGATGGCGGCGTGGTCGGAGGAGAGGCGGCGGATCAGGTGGCCGGTGACCTGCGCCCAGGCGCCTGCCACGGGCTGCCCGCCCGCCGCCAGGGCGCGGAGTTCCGCATCCCGTGTCGTGGCCGCAAGGCTGCGCGACATGGCTCAGCGCGTCCGTGTCGGGGCGGGGGGCGCGGGGGCGGCCGGGGCGGGGGTGGCCGGGGCCGGCGCGGGGGCGGCGGGCGGGGTGCCGGGCGTCGCGGCCGGGGGCGTGGCGGGGGCCGCGGCGGGTTCCGGCGTCGGCGCGCAGGCGCTGTCTACCGGCTCCACGCTGATCCCCGCCTCCCGCAGGAAGGCCAGCAGCGCATCCGTCTTCTGCGCGTAGCTCACGCGTTCGGCCAGCTGCGCGTTGATGTGGTTGAAGGTGTTCACCCCCGCCACGCGGCCGCAGCGATCCACCAGCGGCCCGCCGGAATTGCCGGGGCTGATATTGGCGGAATGCGGCATGGCGACCAGGCCGGAAGCCAGCGTCTGGATGGCGGAGATGCGGCCATCCGTCACCACCATCTCCGGCATCTGCGACATCTCGCCGCGCAGCACGGCCTGGAAGCGCGCATCGTTCTGCACGATGGCGGCGGGGTAGCCGGCGGCGATCACCTCATCCAGCCGCTGCGCCTGGCGCGTCAGCGTGAGTGGCGTGAGCGACGGCACGCCGGAGACGCTCAGCAGCGCGAAATCGGCCTCGCCCGGCCGCGCCTGCGGCGTGCGGCGCGTGACCTGCGCCGGGAAGGCGCGGCCGAGGTGGCGGGAGGCCACCACGAGCTGCCCCGAGACATCCGCCACCACATGCGCATTGGTCACGACGACACCGGGCGCGATGAAGAAGCCAGTGCCGATGGACAGCCCATCCCGCCCCGGCCCTGCCACCAGCACGACGGATTGGTCGAGAAGCTGCAGCAGGTTGTTGGGTCGCGGCGCCAGCGGCGCATCCGGCGTCGCGGGCGGCGTCGGGCGGGCGGGCAAATCCTGCGGCAGCGGGCCGCGGCCGGGCGGCGTGGTCAGCGGCGTCGCCTGGCAGACATTGCCCTCGGCGGCGCGGCGGGCGCGCTCCACCTCCTCGGCCAGGCCCTCATTGGCGCGGCGCTGCAGCTCGATCGCCTGGCGGACGCGGTCGCGGTCCACGAACTCCGCGGTCTGCGGGCGGTTGGCGACCGCCTCCGCCAGCAGCTTCCAGCCCAGCCAGAAGCCGAGCGCCAGGAAGATGAGGGCGACGGCGATGGCCGCCGGCACCAGCCAGAAGCGGCGCGGGCCGATGGGCGCGGCGGTCGCAGTCGGCAGCACGGGTGGCGGCGGGGGCGGGGCGCTGCGCGTCGGCGCGGCGCGCGGTGCGGCCTGCGGGGATGCGGGGCCGGGCAGGAAGGGGCCGAGCACGGCGGCGATGCGCGTCGCCGCATCCCGCGCATCCCCCGCCGGCACCAGGCCCCAGCCCGCCAGCACGGGCCGTCCATCCACCACCAGCACGGCGCTGCTGTTCGGCAGGGCCAGCGCCGCGGCGATCAGCGCGGCATCGCCACCCGTGCCCTGTGCCCGCGGGGCGAGGTCGGCGAGGGCGGCGCGCAACTGCGACTCGGCCGCGGCACGCTGTGGCTGGCCGAGGCTCGACAGCGGCTGCGCCTCCGCGCCCGGCGCGTACCAGGCGAAGGACAGGATGGCGCCCGAGGCATCGCGCGTCGCCACCGGTTCCGCGAAGAGCCCGGCCTGCGCCCCGGCCGCGCGCTGCAGGTCGGCGAAGCGCGCCTGTACCGGCTGGCCGCCAAGCTCGACCGGCACCACCGACCCCACCGGCGTCTGCAGGAGGAAATGCGGCGCTGCCATGCTGGATCCCCGAGGAGTCCCGGCGATGAAACGATCGCGGGTCTTGATGATCCACTAAGCCGAGCATCCGCGCATGGCGCAAGCATGGCGGCACCACGGCGGCATCGCGCCGTGTTGCGCGTGTTTCGCGCCGTTAACGGGACAGCCGGCGCAGGACCAGCAGCCCCAGCAGCGTGAAGGGCGCCAGGTGCCCGAAGGCCAGCACCCAGGCCACGGCGCGATCCGCCCCCACCAGGTCCAGCGCCACGCCGACGCCAAGCGGGCCGAGGAAGCCACCAGCATAGCCGCACATGCTGTGCAGCCCCATCGTGGCGCCGCGCATGCCCGGTGCAGCCGACTGCACCGTGCCGCCCGTCAGCGCCGAGCTGTCGAGGTAGATGCAGGCATTCCACGCAATGACGCAGAAGGCCGCCAGGATGGGAGAAGCGATGCCCGCGAAGCCCGTGGCGAGGGAGAATCCCGCCGCCATCGCCATGGCCCAGGTGACCACCTTCGCGCGGCCATGCTTCTGCGCCGTCTCGTTCCCCGTGACGGAGACGGCGATGCCGACGAGCCCCGCCGCGGTGAAGATCGCCGCCGGCCCCGGCATCCAGGCGGGCGCGCCATCCCGCGCGAAGCTCGCCGCGAGGAAGGCAACACCCCAGGCGCGCAGCGCGGCGAGTTCCCAGGTGTGGACGGTATAGCCCGCGATCCAGGCCATGGCGGCGCGGTTGCGGAAGACCGGGCGGAAATCCAGCAGCGCGGCGGGCGGCGGCGCATCCGGCGCGCGCGGCGGCAGCTGGCGCGGCATGACCGCCAGCCCGATCGCCCCCGCCACCAGGGCGGCGATACCCCCGAAGCTGAAGGCCGCCGCCGGCCCGCCCAGGGCATCCAGCAGCCCCGCCATGGCGAAGGAGGCCGCGCCCGCGATCCCCACCCCCGCCGCATGCCAGGACACGGCGCGGGATTGCGCCGCGCCCTCCAGCCGGTCCGCCAGCACCTTCAGCCCGGGCATGTAGCAGCCCGCCCAGCCCACGCCCGCGATGGCGCGGAATGCGAGCCCGGACCAGAAGCCTTCCGCCAGCAGCCCGAAGCCGAGATGCGCCACCGCCGTGCAGCCGGCGCCGACGAGGTAGATGCGCACCCCCGGCACGCGATCCGTCAGGGAAACCAGCACCGGCACCGCGGCGACATAGGCCGCGAAGAAGGCGCCCACGAGCCACCCGGCCTCCGTGGCCGAGAGATCCCATCGATCGAGATAGCCCGGCAGCAAAGCGGGCAGCGTGAAGGCGCCGATCTGCGCCAGGGTCTGCGCCACGACAATGGCGGCGGTGAAACGCTGGTCGGTCAGTCGCACGCCGTCACATCCTGTCGCGCCGGCACCCCGCCGTGCGCGGACGAGGTTGTGGCCCCCGTGCGCCGCGCGCAAGGTTGCGGCATCGACGCCCGATCAGGGCGCAGCAACCGGGGAAGGAAACCATCCGATGAACCGCCGCACGATCCTCCAGGCCGGCATCGCCGCGCCGCTGCTCGGCACGCCCGCCCTGCTGCGCGCGCAGGATTTCAGCCAGACGCTTCGCATCGTCGTTCCCTTCGGGCCTGGCGGCACCAGCGACATCCTGGCGCGCCTGATCGCGCCATCCCTGGCCGCCCGGGTCGGCCAGAACGTGATCGTGGAGAACCGCCCCGGCGCGGGTGGCAACATCGGTGCCGATGCGGTGGCGAAGAGCCGGCCTGACGGCCACAGCATGGTGCTGCTGGATATCTCCGCGCTCGCCACCAATCCCTGGCTCTTCGCGCGCATGCCCTTCGACCCGCTGAAGGATCTGGCGCCGGTGCAGATGGTGGTCTTCGCCCCCTACATCCTGGCGGTGAACAGCGCCCTGCCGGTGCAGAACGCGGCCGAGCTCGCGGCCTATGCCAGGGCCAATCCGGGCCGGCTGAACGCCGCCAATTCCGGTACCGGCACGCTGACCCACCTGGTCGCGCTGTCACTCGCCCGCCACTGGGGCGGTGCGATGGAGCACGTGCCCTATCGCGGTGGCGCGCCCGCGCTGCTCTCGCTGGTCTCCAACGAATCGAACCTGACCATGGCGGGCTCCACCCAGTCCATGAACTACGTGGTCAACGGCCAGATGCGTGGCATCGCCGTCACCGGCCCGCGCCGCTTCGCCAACCTGCCGGACCTGCCGACCTTCCGCGAACTCGGCTGGCCCGAGCCCGATGCCGGCACCTGGCAGGGCATCCTGGTCCAGGGGCAGACCCCGCCCGCGATCATCGCGAGGCTGGAGCGGGAGATCGCGGCGGTGCTGAACGAACCCGCCATCAAGGCCCGGATCGGCGAGATCGGCGGCGAGGTCCAGGCCGATGGGGCGGAGTCCTTCCGCCGCCGCCTGGTGGCGCAGACGGAATCCTATGGCGAGATCATCCGCGCCAACAATGTGAGGCTGGAATAGCGATGCCGCCGCTGCGCCTCCACGCGCAGGTGAACCCCGCCTCCATGCAGGCGGGGGCCTTCAATGCCGCGCTGTGGGACAGGCTGCGGGCGGAGACGGTGGGGGAGGGGTTGGCGGCCAGCCACTCCACCGATCCCGCCGGTTTCGACGCCGCGCTGGCGGAGGCCGAGGCGCTTTTCCTCGTCGGCCCCGCGCCCCTGCATGACCTGCCGCGCCGCGCGCCGAGGCTGCGCTGGATCAGCTATTCCAGCGCCGGCGTGGAATGGCTGCTGAAGGCCGGGCTGCCGGCTTCCGTCACCCTGACCAATGCCAGCGGCACGCATATCCCCAAGGCCGCCGAATACAGCCTGGCCGCGGTGCTGATGCTGAACAACTTCATCCCCGCCCTGGTCACGGCGCAGCGCGAGCATCGCTGGGCGCCGCGATCCGGCGGCACCGTGGCGGGCAAGACCGTGCTGATCCTCGGCATGGGTGCGCTGGGCGGCGCGGCGGCGGAGGCGCTGGCGGCGCAGGGGATGGTGGTGCTGGGCAACAGCCAGTCCGGCCGGCCACATCCCGCCGTCGCGGAGATGTCGCAGGGCGATGGCTTCCGCGCGCAGTTGCCGCGCGCCGATTTCCTGATCATCGCCCTGCCGCTGACACCGGCGACGAACGGCCTGGTGGGCCGCGAGGCGCTGGACCTGCTGCCGCCCCATGCCGGCGTGGTGAATATCGGCCGGGGCGAGATCCTGGATGCGGATGCGCTGGCGGCGAAGCTGCGGGACGGCACGCTGGGTGGCGCGGTGCTGGACGCGCTGCCCACGGAGCCCCTGCCGGCGGACAGCCCGCTCTGGGACACGCCGAACCTCATTATCACGCCGCATTGCGGGCTCTACGATCCCGGCGCCTATGCGGAACGCTGCCTGCGCGCCTTCTTCGCCAATGTCGCGCGCTTCCGGGCAGGCGAGGCGCTTCACCAGGTCGTGGGGCTGGACCGGGGCTACTGACGCAGCGTTGGACGCGACGCGTGCCGGCATGGTTTCCTGCCCGCATGTCCGCCAGCATCCCCCCGCCGCCCCGGCCCGACGATCCGGTGCGCGGCATCCTCCTCATGCTGGCGGCGATCACGCTGTTCTCGATCGCGGATGCGATGTCGAAGCAGCTGACGCAGACGCTCTCGCCCCTCATGGTCGCCTGGATCCGCTTCGCGACCTTCTTCCTGCTGGCGCTTCTGTTCGTGGCGCGCCGCGGCGGCACGCGCTTCCTGGCGGCGCGGCGCCCCTGGCTGCAGGTGGCGCGCGGCCTCGGCGTGGCGGGATCGGCGCTGGCCATGACCTTCGCGCTCCGGGTGCTGCCGCTGGCGGAGGCGACGGCCATCAACTTCGTCTCCCCCGCCTTCATCACCGTGCTGTCGGTGATCTTCCTGGCGGAGAAGGTCGGCTGGCGCCGCTGGTCCGCCATCGCGGTCGGGCTGGTCGGCGTGCTGATCGTGGTGCGGCCGGGATCGGGCGTCTTCCAGGCCGCGGCGCTGCTGCCGCTGCTGACGGCGGCCTTCTGGGCCGGCGCGGTGATCGCGACGCGCAAGATGGCGGGCGCGGGCGGCGACCCGCCGGAGACCACGCTGATCTGGAGCGCGGGGGTAGGCTTCCTGCTGTTCACTGTCCTGCTGCCCTTCGGCTGGCAGACGCCGGATGCGGGGCAGGTGGGCTTCGGCATGCTGGTGGGGCTCGTTTCCTCCATCCCGCATGCGCTGGTGGTGCTGGCCTATCGCGCCGCGCCGGCCAGCGTGCTGGCGCCCTTTTCCTATGTGCAGCTCGTCACCTCCAGCCTGGTCGGATTCATCGGCTTCGGCGCGGTGCCGGACAGCTGGACCTTCGCGGGTGGCGCGGTGATCGCCGCCGCAGGCCTCTACACCGCGCATCGCGAACGGGTGCGGGCGCGGGAGGCGCGGCGGATCAGCTGAGGGCGAGGCTCGCCGTGTGGCGCGCGATCATGCGTTCCTCATCCGTCGGCAGCACCAGCGCGGCGATGCGGCTATCCGCCGTGCTGATGCGGGGGCCATGGGTGGCGTTGGCCACTTCGTCCAGCGTCACGCCCAGCCAGGCCAGGTGTCGCAGCACGGCGGCGCGCACCGGCGCCGCATGCTCCCCGATGCCCGCGGTGAACACGATTCCATCCAGCCCGCCCAGCGTGACGGCGAGCGACGCGATGGCGCGCGATACCGCCAGGCAGAAGACCTCCACCGCGAAGCCCGCGCGCGGATCGTCGCTGGCCAGCAGGGTGCGCATGTCGGAGGAGAGGCCGCCCGACAGGCCGAGCAGGCCGGAGCGCTTGTAGAGCAGGTCCTGCACCTCGTCCGCGCTCATGCCGCGCGCCTGCATCAGGTGCAGGACCACCCCCGGATCGATGGCACCGCTGCGCGTGCCCATCGGCAACCCGTCCAGCGCCGTGAAGCCCATGGTGGTGGCGACCGAGACGCCCGCCCGCATGGCGCAGGCGGAGGCGCCATTGCCGAGATGCGCGACCACGACGCGCCCCTGCGGCAGCGGCGCGGGCAGGGCGGAGGCGATGTATTCGTAGGACAGGCCGTGGAAGCCGTAGCGGCGGATGCCGGCTTCCGCCAGCGCGGCTGGGATGGCGAAGGCCTGGTTCACCGCGGGCATGGAGCGGTGGAAGGCGGTGTCGAAGCAGGCCACCTGCGGCAGCGTGGGCTCCATCACCGCGATGGCGCGGATCGGCGCAAGGTTGTGCGGCTCATGCAGCGGTGCCAGCGGCACCAGGGCCTCCAGCTCCGCCAGCAGCGCGGGCGTGATGCGCTCCGGCTTCGCGTGATGCGCGCCGCCATGCACGACGCGATGGCCGATGGCGGACAGCGCCTGCCCGCCGAGTTGCGCGCGCAGCCAGGGAAGCAGCAGCGAGGCCGCTTCGCCCGGGTTGCGCGGCGCCGGGTCCAGCGCCGGCGGCGGCAGCGCGGTGCCATCCGCATCCTTCGCCCGCGTCGCCGGATGGGCGCCGATGCCCTCCACCACGCAGGACAGCACGCGCCGCTCCCCCGCGAAGACCCCGGCCTTCACGGAGGAGGAGCCGGCATTGATGACGCCGATCAGCGGTGGCGTGCTGGTCATGTCTGGCCTTCGGCGGTGGCGGGGCGCCGAGTGTAGCGCCCCGCCGCCGCCGCGGTCAGGCCCTCAAGGCCGCCAGCACCCGTTCCGGCGTGAACGGGATCTCCGGGACGCGCCGCCCCGTCGCATCCAGGATGGCGTTGGCGATCGCCGCACCCGTCGGGCCCTGGCTGCCCTCGCCGACCCCGAGCGAGGGCAGGTCCGGCCGGTCGATCAGCACGCTCTCGATCGGCGGAATGCGGTCGAAATCGATGATGGGATAGGCGTGGTAGTCCTCGCTCACCATGCGGTTGCGATCCCAGCGCCCTTCCTCCAGCAGCGTCCAGGACGCGGCCTGCACCATGCCGCCCTCGATCTGGTTGGCGATGCCGTCGGGGTTGATGGCGCGCCCCGCCTCCGTCGCCGCCCACATCTTCTCGAGTTTCACGACACCCGTGGCGGGATCGACGGAGACGCGGGCGACCACGGCGACATGGCTGTCGCTGTTCTTGTACTTCGTCATGCCGACGCCCGTGCCGACCAGGCGCGCGCCCTGCGCGTTGCCCCGCCCCATCACCACGGGCCGCGGCTGCCAGAAGCTGATCTCGACGGCCTTGCGCAGCACGGCGACGAGGCGCTGGTCCGCCAGGTGGCGGATGCGATACGCCACGGGATCGACGCCCGCGATCGCCGCGCATTCATCGATGAACATCTCCGCCGCGACCGCATTGAAGTAGCCGCCCAGCGTCCGCAGCGCGGAGGTCCGCACCGGCATCGCCGTGTGGAAATGCGTCGTCACGCGCTGGCCGGGGAAGTCGTAGATCGGCACCGCGTTGCGGGCCGAGGCCCCGTTCGGCAGCGCGCCATCCACGATGGGCGATGGCGGGACCGGATTCTCCAGATACCAGGCCGAACGAAGGTTGCAGCCGACGCGGTCGCCCGGCCGGGTCGAATGCGGGAAGGACCAGACATCATGGCCCCAGCTGGCAATGGAGCCATCCGCGCGCATCGCCGCTTCCAGCTTCACCACCATGGCGGAGCCCCAGGGCTCCCACACCATCTCCTCCTCATGCGTCCAGTGCACGCGGATCGGGCGGCCGGGCATGGCGCGGGCGAGCAGCGCGGCATCCAGCGCCACGTCATCCGCGCCATTGTGGCCGTAGCAGCCGCTGCCCTGCGCATGGATGACGCGGATCGCGGCCGGGTCCATCCGCAGCCCACGTGCCAGATCGCCCCGCAGAGGGAACGGGCCCTGCGCATGCGACCAGACCGTCAGCCTGCCATCCTCGAAGGTCGCGAGCGCGCAGGAGGCGCCGATCGAGGCATGGGCCTGGAAGCCGCGTCGGTATTCCGCGACATGGGTGCGGGCGGCCGCGGCGGCGGGTGCGTCCTTGCTGTGGATAGTGCGCGTCAGCGCGGGCTGTGTCTTTAGGTGTTCGAAGACGCCCTTGCCGCCGAAGATCGCCTCGCCGTCCCGCCACTGCGCCGCCGCGGTGATCCTGTGCGCGGCGTCATTCGCCTGTTCCTCCCGCCGCGCGATCACGCCGATGAAGCTGCCGTCGCGCACCACCTTCACGACACCCGGCAGCGATTCCGCCCAGCCCATGTCGAGCGAGACGAGCCGCGCCGCATAGGCAGGCGGACGCGCGACGGCGCCGAACAGCATCCCTTCCGGCCGCAGATCATGGATGAAGACCTGCTGCCCGAAGACCTTGGCGGGGATGTCGGTGCGGGGCAGGGAGGTGCCGATGATCGTGCCCGCATGCGGCGGCTTGCGCTGCGCCGCCAGGTTCACGGGCCGCACCAGCGACACCAGCGAAGCGGCCTCCGCATAGGTCATGCGGCGCCCGCCGATGCCCTCGATGACGCCATCCGTCACGCTGAGCGCGGCGCGCTCCACGCCCCAGGTCTCGGCCGCGGCAGTCACCAGCGTCGCGCGCGCATCGGCGCAGGCCACGGCCAGCGCCTCGCCGCCGAACTTGATGGACTGGCTGCCGGCGGTGACGCCTTCATTCGCCGTCTCCGCCGTATCGCCGGAAATCAGCTCCAGCCGCGCGGGCGCGACATCCAGCTCCTCCGCCGCGATCTGGCGCATGGCGGTCAGCACGCCCTGGCCGAGTTCGACACGCCCGGTCAGCACCACGATGCGACCATCCGGCGTGATGCGCACCCAGCTGTCGAGCTTCGGGTTCGCGCGCAGCATCGGCGGGCCGACCGGTGCGGCCTGTTGCGCGCGGGCATCCAGCCGGAAGCCGATGGCGAGGCCGGCGGCGCCGGCGGCGAGGCCCGCGACGAAGCCGCGGCGGGTCGGGGTCTGCACACCCATGGCTCAGGCCCCTTGCTGGCGAGAGGCGCGCATCACGGCGCGCACGATGCGCGGCTGCGTGCCGCAGCGGCAGAGGTTGTGGTCCAGCGCCTCCGCCACCTGCGCCTCCGTCAGCGCCGCGCGCTTCTCCGCCAGCAGCGCCGCCGCCTGCATGATCATGCCGCTGGTGCAGTAGCCGCATTGCGCGGCCTGTTCGGCGATGAAGGCGGCCTGCAGCGCATGCGGCGCCTCCGGCGTGCCGAGGCCTTCCAGCGTCGTGACCTGCTGCGCGCCGGCGACATCGCCGAGCTTCACCTGGCAGGACCGCGCGGCATGGCCATCGACCAGCACGGTGCAGGCGCCGCATTGCGCCCGCCCGCAGCCGAGCTTCGGACCATTGAGCGCGAGATCGTTGCGCAGGACGTAGATCAGGGGCGTGGCGGGGTCGGCATCGACCTCCGTCGCACGGCCATTCACCGTGATCCGCAGCATGGCCATTTCCTCCGTAGCGCCGTGCTTCGAGGCCGGCGCCGTTGCGCCGTCACGCTACCGTGCGCCAAAGGGGCTCACAAGCCGGACTAGTTGGCGGCGATTCCGAATTCCCGCGTCAGCGCCGTCCAGCGCGCCACGTCGCGCGCGACGTAGTCGGCGAAGGCGGCGGGCGTCTCGCTCGGCGTGATGCGCACGCCCTGGCGCAGCAGGCCGGAGGAGACGTCGGGATCGCGCAGGATGCGCGTGACATGGCCGTGCAGCGCGGTGACGATCGCCTCCGGCGTCCCCGCCGGCGCGAAGAGGCCGTTCCACAAGGTGGTGACGAGGTCCGGGAACCCGGCCTCCACCGTCGTCGGCACTTCCGGCAGCTGCGGCAGGCGTTCATGCGACACGACGGCCAGCGCCCGCAGACGCCCGGACTGGATGTGGGGCAGGGCGGAGACCAGGTTGAATTCCGTGATCTGCGCATCGCCGCGCAGGATGACGGGCACCATCTCACCGGCGCCGCGCAGCGGCAGGTGCACCAGCGTGATGCCCGCGCGCTTCGCGAAAGCCTCGAGGTCGATGTGCTGGTAGGAACCGACACCCGCCGAGGCGAAGACCAGCGGGTTCGGCGACGCCTTCGCGCGTGCCACGAACTCCGCCAGCGTGGTGGCCGGAAACTCCGCCGGCGCCAGCATCACCTGCGGCGCCTCGATCAGGTTGGTGATGCCGGCCAGGCCGCGGGAGGGCACGAGTGGCCGGTCCGCCGGCGCCATGGCGGAGTTGATGCCATGCGTCGAGACGTTGTTGACGATGAGCGTGTGGCCATCGGGCCTTTCGCGCATCACCTGGTCATTCGCGATCCAGCCATTCGCGCCGGCTCGGTTCTCCACCACCACCGGCTGGCCGATGGCGCGGGACAGCGGCTCCGCGATCACGCGCGCGATGAGATCCGTGGTGCCGCCGGGCACCAGCGGCACGACCATGCGCACCGGGCGCGATGGCCAGGCGGGCTGCGCGGTGGCGGGCAGGGCGGCCAGCGCGGCGGCCGCGCCCAGCAGATGCCTTCGGGTCAGCATGCGTCCGTCCCCCTCATTCCATGGTGATGTTGGCGCTGCGGATCAGCGTGCCCATGGTCGCGTGGTCGCTGGCCAGCGCGGCCGCGAAGGCCTCCGGCGTATTGCCCACGACCTCGTAGCCCAGCTGTTCCAGGCGGGAGCGCACGGGCGCATGGTTCACCGCCTCCCGCAGCGCGCCGTTGATGCGCGCCACCACCGGCGCGGGCGTGCCGGCCGGCGCCAGGAAGGCGCCCCAGGTGTGGAAGGTGAAGCCGGGCACGCTCTCGGCAATCGTCGGCGCGTCGGGGAAGGTGTCGATCCGCGCCGGCCCCGCGGTGCCGAGCAGCCGCAGCTGCCCGTCACGCACGAAGGCATTGGGCGTCGGCAGGCCGAAGAAGCCGACCGGCACCTGGCCGGCCGTCACCGCCGTCAGCGCCGGCGTCGCGCCGCGGTAGCTGATGTGGTTCATGCGCAGCCCCGTGGCCTGCAGGAACATCTCCATCGCCACATGCTGCGGGCTGCCCGCGCCGCCCGACGCATAGTCGATCTGCCCTGGCCTGGCGCGCGCGGCCTCGATCAGCGCGGGCACCGTGGTGGCGGCGAAGGAGGGATGCGCCACCAGCGCCCAGCGGATGCGCACGATCTGCCCGATCGGCGCGAAATCCTTCAGCGGGTCGTAGCCCGCCTGGGAATTCATGTTGGGCAGCATGGTCAGCACGGCGTCGTTCACGGCCAGCAGGGTCAGCCCGTCCGGCGCCGCCCGCGCGCCGGTGCGCATGCCGATCATGCCCGACGCGCCCGTCATGTTCTCGATCGCCAGTCGCTGGCCCAGCGTCTCCCCCATCCGCTCCGCCACGATGCGGACCACGACATCGACGGCACTGCCGGCGGCGAGCGGCATGATGACGCGGATCGGGCGATCCGTTTGACCAGCGGCGGTTTGGGCGGAAGCCGGCACGGCGAAAAGGGCAAGCAGGGCGGCCAGCAGCCAGCGGCGCATCGACGAATCCTCCCGAGGGGCCGCGGATCGATGCCGCTGGCCGTTCCGCCCAAGACAATGCGGCGCGCCGCCTCTGTCAAGCAATCCCGCATCTTGACCATTCCCCCAGCCGCCCTTCACTAGGCGGGAAGGCCGCCCGCGCGGGACGAGCCGGGGGGACCGCCATGACCGTGATCGACAGCCACACCCACATCCTGACGGAGGCGATGATCGCCGCCATCGCGAAGGAGGTCCCCTCCCTTGCGCCCAGGCTGACGCGGGTGGATGACGACAGCGCGGTGCTGGAAATCCTCGACGTGAAGCAGAACCCCTTCCCGCGCTCCGCCTGGGATTTGGAACGGCGCTTCGCGGAGATGGCGGCGCAGCGGGTCGACATGCATGTGGTCTGCAACATCCCGCACACCTTCCTCTATGAGGCCGATGGCGCGCTGGCCGATACCGTCAGCGAAATCCAGAACGAGGCCATCGGCGCGCTGGTCCGCGCCCATCCCACGCGCTTCATCGGCATGGCGACGGTCGCGATGCAGTCGCCGACGCGCGCCGCTGCCACGCTCGATCGCGCCGTCACCGCGCATGGGCTGCGCGGGCTGCATGTGGGCTCCAACGTCGCGGGCCGGAACCTGGATGACCCCGCGCTGGATCCGGTGTGGGAGGTGGCGGACCGCCACGGCCTCTTCGTGCTGGTCCACCCGCACAAGGTCGTCGCCGCGCAGCGCATGGGCAGCTACTACCTGACGAACCTGGTGGGCAACCCGCTGGAGACGACGATCGCCGCGGCCTCGCTGGTCTTCGGCGGCGTGATCGAGCGCCATCCGGATATCCGCTTCTGCCTCTCCCACGCCGGCGGCTTCACGCCGTTCCAGGCTGGGCGCTTCCGGCATGGCTGGAAGGTGCGGAAGGAGCCGCATGTGCGGCTGAAGGGCGACCCGGCGGAGAGCCTGGCGCGCTTCGTCTATGACAGCATCACCCACGCCCCGGGCCCGCTGCGCTTCCTGCTGGAGGAAGTGGGCGCGGATCGCATCGTCTTCGGCACCGACTACCCCTTCGACATGGGCACGACGCGCGGCGTGGAGGAGATCGAGGAAGCGATCCCCGACGCGGCCGTGCGCGCGAAGCTGCTGGAAGGCAATGCCCGCCGCTTCTTCGGGCTGGAGGGCTGAGACGATGGCGATCGAGGACACCCTGGCCGCGACGCTGCCGCGCCATCGCGCGGAGGCGATGATCGGCTTCGTCGCCGATGTCTTCCGGCATGAAGGCTTCTCCGACGCCCATGCGCGCCGCGCCGGCGAGCTGATGGTGGAGGCTGACCTGACCGGCGCCGACAGCCACGGCATCTTCCGCTTGCCGCAATATGTCCGCCGCCTGCGGGCCGGTGGCTCCAACCCGCGCCCCGCCATCACCGTGAAGCGCCTGGCGCCGGCGGTGGCGATGGTGGAGGGCGACAACGGCCTCGGCCATCTGGTGATGTCGCAGGCGGGCGAGACGGCGGTGGAGATCGCGAAGGAGGCCGGCGTCGCCTGGGTCGGCGCGCGTCGGTCCAACCATGCGGGCAGCGGCGCGGTGCATGCCTGCCTGCCGCTGCCGGCCGGCATGATCGGCATCTACACCGTCGTGGCCAGCGCCAACCACATGGCGCCCTGGGGCGGCACTGACAGCCTGCTCGGCACCAACCCGCTCGCCATCGCCATCCCGATGGGGGATGCCGATCCGGTGGTGCTGGACATGGCGACCACCGTCGTCTCCTACGGCACGGTGAAGGGCCATGCGTTGCTGGGCACGCCGATGCCGGAAGGCTGGATGGTGGATGCGAAGACCGGCGAGCCGCTGACCGATCCGAAGCGCAGCAAGGACGGCATCCTGCTGCCCATCGGCGGCTACAAGGGCAGCGGGCTCGCGCTGATGCTCGGCCTGCTCGCCGGCCCGCTGAACCGCGCGGCCTTCGGGCGGGACGTGGTGGATTTCAACGCGGATGACCGTACGGTGACGGAGACGGGGCACGTCCTCATCGCCCTCGATGTCGCGCGGTTCCTGGACCCCAAGGCCTTCCAGGCGGAGGTGACGCGCCACCTCGAGGATCTCCGCAACTCCGCCCGCCTGCCCGGCGTGGAACGCATCCGCCTGCCCGGCGAGATGCGCGCCACCCGACGTCGCGAACGCGCCGCGCAGGGCGTGCCGCTGCCCGCGCCGCTGATGGCGCAGCTGGACCGGCTGGCCGAGGAATGCGGCGTGACGAAGCTCGGCGAGCGTTGACGACGACTCCCTCCCCCGCGCTTGCGGGGGAGGGTTGGGGTGGGGGTCGGCGCAACCGACCTAATCCTCCTCCGCCATCTCCGCCACGAAGCGCCGGCGGTGCAGCTGCGCGGAGCCGAAGGCATTGGCCAGCACCATCGCCTTCCGCACGAAGAGGCCGACATCGTATTCGTCGGTATAGCCGATGGCGCCATGCAGCTGCACGGCGCTGCGCGTCACCAGCATCGAGGCCTCCGCCGCGCGCGCCTTGGCGCGGCTGACCACGGCGCGGCGTTGCGGCACGGTGGCGCCGGCATCCAGCACCGCCGCCGCATCCTCCACGCTCGCCCGCGTCAGCGTGATCTGGAGTTGCAGATCGACCGCGCGGTGCTGCAGGGCCTGGAAGCTGCCGATGGCCTTGCCGAACTGGCGGCGCGTGCGGAGGTAGTCGAGCGTCATGGCGAAGCTCTGCTCCATCACGCCGAGCAGATAGCCCGCCGTCGCCAGCGCGGCCTCATCCAGCGCCTGGTCCATCGCCGCCGCGACGTCATCGGCGATCCGCCGCGCGCCCGTCAGCGCCGGACGCAGCGTCGCGACATGGCCGCCATCCTGCATCATCTGCACGTCGAGCGGCAGCGCCGAGGCTTCATACAGCGCAAGCCCCGATGCCTCCCGCACTGGCAGCAGCACCCGCGCTGCGCCGCGCGCCATCGGCACGAAGACGCGCGCCGCAGCCGGCGTGCCCGGCGCCACCAGCCGGTCCGCCGCTTCCTGCCAGGCGGTGACGACATACTCCTCCGGCGGCGTTTCGCCGGCCGCCGCCAGCAGCGTGGCGGAGAGCGCGCCGGGGATCAGCGGTTCCGGCACCAGCCCGCGGCCCAGCGCCTCTGTCAGCGCCACATATTCCGCCATGCCGAGACCCGCGCCGCCGGCATCCTCGGGCACGCGCAGCGCCAGCCAGCCCATCGCGGCCATCTCCGCGAAGGTCGCGGCATCGAAGCCCGCTTCCGTGAAGCGCAAATCGCGGATGCGGCGGAAATCGCCGGGCACCACGGCGGCCGCGCTGTCGCGCACCAGGCGGATGCTTTCCTGCCGCTCGGCGTAGCTGTCGCTCATGCATCCTCTCCCAGCCAGTCGCGCAGCACCTCATCCGTGTGTTCGCCGAGGCGTGGCGGCGGCCGCCGGTAATCGACCGGCGTGTCGGAGAAGTTCACGGGGTTGGCGATCATCGGCAGCGCGTTGCCATCCTGCCCCGGCAGCTGCCGGAACATGCGCCGGTGCTTCACCTGCGGATCCTCTGCCACCGCGCCGAAATCATTGATGGGGCCGGAGGCGACGCCGACCTCGTTCAGCGCATCCATCCATTCGCGCGCGGTCTTCGCCATCAGCGCCGCCTGCAAGGCCGGCAGCAGCGTCGGCTTGTTCGCCATGCGCGCGCGGTTGGTCGTGTAGCGTTCATCGGCGGGCAGGTCCGGCAGCCCCAGCACGCGGCAGAAGGCCGCGAATTGCTTGTCGTTGCCGATGGCCACCATCAGCGGGCGGTCCGCCGTCTCGAAGGCCTGCCAGGGCGTGTTGATCTGGCTCGCCGCGCCGGCCCGCACCGGCATGCGGCCGGAGACGAGGTGGTTCATCGCGATGTGCGAATGCGCCGCGATCTGCGCATCCAGCAGCGCGAGGTCGATATGCTGCCCCTTGCCGCTGACGGTGTCTCGGTGGTGCAGCGCGGCCAGGATCGCGATGGTCGCGTAGAACCCCGCATTGATGTCGGAGACGCTGTAGCCCACCAGGTTCGGCCCCGCGCCCGGCTGCCCATCCGGCACGCCGGTGATGCTCATCAGCCCGCTCATCGCCTGGAAGACGGGATCGTAGCCCGGCAGCGGCGCGTAAGGGCCATCCTGCCCGAAGCCGGTGATGGAGCAGTAGACCAGGCGCGGGTTCAGCGCGGACAGGCTCGCATAGTCCAGCCCGTATTTTGCCAGGCCGCCGGCCTTGAAGTTCTCGATGAACACGTCGGATTTCGCGACCAGCGCGCGCAGCGTCGCCTGTCCCTCTGGCTTGCCGATGTCGAGGGTGATGGCGCGCTTGTTGCGGTTCACCGCCTGGAAGGAGGAGGTCTCGCCCCCGCCATCCGCGTTGCGGAACCCCATGCGGCGCACATCGTCGCCCGTGCCGGGCTGTTCCACCTTCACGACATCGGCACCGAAATCGCCGAGGATCTGGGCGCACCAGGGGCCGGCGAAGACCCGCGTCATGTCCAGCACGCGGAGGCGGGGAAGGGGGCCGCTCATGCCGGCAGCTCCAGCAGGCCGCGCGCGAGCACGTTGCGCAGGATCTCCGAGGATCCGCCGAAGATGGTGGAGGGCCGCGCGATCAGGAACTGCCCCGCCGGATGCAGCGCCGCGCCCGGCATCGGGTCAAGCAGCCCCGCATGGTCGCCCGCCAGCTCCAGCATCGCATCGGTGATGCGCTGGAACAGCTCCGTCGCCACCAGCTTCAGCATGGAAGGCTCGGCGCCCAGCGTCTCGCCCCGCTTCAGCGCCGCCGCACAGCGTTCGTACAGCGCCTTGAGGTCCGCGAGTTCCAGCCGGAAGCGCGCATGCATCTCCAGGAAGGCGGGATCATCGGCGCGGCCCATGCTCTCCGCCAGGCGCTTCATCGCGGCGAGCGCATTGGCCGAAAGCCGCGGGCTGCCGATGGCGATGCGCTCGAAGCCCAGCAACGCCTTGGCATAGGTCCAGCCCTTGTTGACCTCGCCGACCAGCATGTCCTTCGGCACGCGGACATTGTCGAAGAAGACCTCGCAGAACTCGTCATGCTGGTCGAGGTTCAGGATGGGCCGGATGGTGATGCCTGGCGTCGCGGTCGGCATCAGCAGGAAGCTGATTCCCTCCTGCTTCTTCGCCGCCTTGTCGGTGCGGGCGAGGACGAAGATCCAGTTGGCGTCATTGGCGAAGGTGATCCAGGTCTTCTGCCCGTTCAGCACCCAGTCATCGCCATCCAGCACCGCCTCCAGCCGCAGCGCCGCCAGGTCCGACCCCGCATCGGGTTCCGAATAGCCCTGCGCCCAGATGTCCTCGCCCGAGAGGATGCGCGGTAGGAAGCGGCGCTTCTGTTCCTCGCTGCCATGCTTCAGCAGCAGCGGGCCGAGCATGAGCACGCCCATGTCGCTGACGCGCGGGCAGCCATGGCGCTCGAACTCCTCGATCATGATGAGCTGCCGCGCCGCGCCCAGCCCCATGCCGCCGTAGTCCCGCGGCCAGGCCGGCGCCAGCCAGCCCTGCCGCGACAGTGCGAGGTACCAGGGCCGGTTCTCGTGCCAATGCAGGCGCCGGCGGGGGAAGCGGAGGTCCTCCGGCGTATTCGCCTCCACCCATTCCCGCACATGCAGGCGGAAGGCGGCATCATCCAGCGCGTCGAGCTCGTCGAGCGTCATACCGCGTTCCTCCGGGTCTTAGGTCACTTATGTGACCTTTAAGCCCCGGTTCAGCCCGCCGTCCAGCCCCCATCCACCAGCAGCGACGACCCCGTCATCAGCCCGGCCGCGTCGCCGGCCAGGAACAGGATCGCGCCCATCAGATCCTCCACCTGGCCGAGCCGGCCGAGCTTGATCTTCTGCAGCACGCTCGCCTTGAAGCCCTCATCCTGCAGGAAGGGCCGCGTCATCGGCGTCTCGATGAAGGTGGGGCAGAGCGTGTTGACGCGGATGCCATGGGGCGCGAGGTCGATCGCCATGGCGCGGGCGATGCCCTCCATCGCCCATTTGGAGGCGCAATAGACGCTGCGCCGCGCCCCGCCGACATGCCCCATCTGGGAGGAGACATGGATGATGGAGCCCGGGATGCCGGCCTCGATCATCCGCTTCGCGACGGCCTGCGCCACGAAGAAGGCGGCGCGGACATTCAGGTTCATCACCGCGTCGAAGTCGCCGGGCGTGACGTCCGGGAAGGGCGCGGGGCGGTTGGTGCCCGCATTGTTCACCAGCACATGGAAGGGCCCGGCCTTGGCGATCTTGGCGCCGGCATCGTCGATGTCGCTGACATCCATCGCCAGCGCCTCCGCCGATCCGCCCTGCGCGCGGATCGCCTCGGCCGCCTGCCCGATCTCCTCGGCGGAGCGCGCGGCCAGCACGACATGCGCCCCCGCCTCCGCCAGGGCGGAGGCCGCGGCGAGGCCGATGCCGCGCCCCGCGCCCGTCACCAGCGCGCGGCGCCCGTCCAGGCGGAAGGACGGCGTGCGGGGAAGCTCCATCACTCCGCCGCCTGCCCATAGGGCACGTTCCGCCCGCCATAGCGCCGCAGCCGGATATTCGCCTGCTCCGCATGGCCGACGAACCCCTCCAGCATGCAGAGGCGGGAGCAGTAGGCGCCGACCATGGCGCTCGCCTCATCCGTCAGCACGCGCTGGTAGGTCACCGTCTTGAGGAACTTGCCGACCCAGAGCCCACCCGTGTAGCGCGCGGCACCCAGCGTCGGCAGCGTGTGGTTGGTGCCGATCACCTTGTCGCCGTAGGAGACGTTGGTGCGCGGGCCGAGGAACAGCGCGCCGTAGTTGGTCATGTTCTTCAGGAAGAAGTCGTCGTCGCTGGTCATGACCTGCACGTGTTCGGAGGCGATGCGATCGGCCTCCCGCAGCATCTCCGCCTTGTCCTCGCAGAGGATCACCTCGCCGTAATCGGCCCAGGCCTTGGCGGCGATGGCGGCGGTCGGCAGCACGGTCAGCAGGCGCTCCACCTCCCGCATCGTGTCGCGGGCGAGCTTCTCGGAATCCGTCAGCAGGATGGCCGGGCTGGTCGGGCCGTGCTCCGCCTGGCCGAGCAGGTCGGTGGCGCAAAGCTCGCCATCCACCGTGTCGTCCGCGATCACGAGCGTCTCCGTCGGGCCCGCGAACAGATCGATGCCGACGCGGCCGAACAACTGCCGCTTGGCCTCCGCGACATAGGCATTGCCGGGGCCGACCAGCATGTCCACCGGCGCGATGCTCTCCGTGCCCAGCGCCATGGCGCCCACGGCCTGCACGCCGCCCAGCACGCGGATCTCATCGGCGCCGGCCAGGTGCTGCGCCGCCACGATCGCCGGCGCCGGCTTGCCGTTGTAGGGCGGCGCGCAGGTGGCGATGCGCGGCACGCCCGCCACCTTCGCGGTCACCACGGACATGTGGGCCGAGGCCAGCAGCGGATACTTGCCGCCCGGCACGTAGCAGCCGACGGAGTTCACGGGCAGGTTGCGATGGCCGAGCACCACGCCCGGCAGCGTCTCGACCTCGACGTCCTTCATCGACTCGCGCTGGTGCTGCGCGAAGTTGCGCACCTGCTCCTGCGCGAAGCGGATATCGTCCAGCGCGCGTGCCGGCAGCTCGGACAGGCAGGCGCGGATCTCGGCGTCCGTCAGGCGGAAATCGCTGCGGTCCCAGCCATCGAACTTCGCCGACATCTCCCGCACCGCGACGTCGCCGCGCTTCGCGATGTCGGCCAGCAGCGACTCCACGGTCGCGCGCACCTGCGCCTGGGCGGCTTCCTTGTCATCCGCCGCGATCGAACGCTTCAGCCATTGCGCCATTGCCGGTGTCCCCGCCTTTCCTGGTGGCGGGAAGGTGCCGCGCCGGGCGGGGGGCGGCAATCCTCCGGCGGCCGCCTATTTCGTCAGGATCAGCTTGTCCTTGCTGGTCAGGCGCAGGCGATAGACCTCCGCCCCATGCAGGATCGTGGCCTCCCGCCCGCCCTGGAGGAGTTCCTCGCTGGTCACGGTGGGCGCCGCGGCCGGGGCAGGCTCAGGAGGAACGGGTGTCTCGGTCACGATGCAGGTCCCAACTCTGTTGGAGCGAGTATGACGCAAATGAGAAGCACTCGCAACAAGGTCGCTTGATTGATCGCCGCAACCGGCACACATGACCCCCGTGATGCCCGATACCCTCACGCCGCCTGGCGCCGCCCTGATGCAGGAACGTGCCGCGGAAGCGGCCGCCCTGCTGCGCCTGCTCGGCAATGAACGGCGCCTGCTGCTGCTGTGCCAGCTTCTGGTGGAAGGGGAGGCCAGCGTCGGCAGCCTGGCCGCCCATGTCGGCCTATCCCAGCCTGCACTCTCCCAGCACCTGGCGAAGCTGCGGGATGACGGGCTGGTGGCGACGCGCCGCAGCGGCACCACCATCCATTACCGCATCGCCGATCCACGCGTCGCCGCGCTGATCGGCACCTTGAAGGACCTGTTCTGCGGCGACGTGGCCTGACCTCAGCCAGCCCGGCGGCAGGTGTTGACCCCGATGAGGGGATAGAGCGGACAGAACCCCGCCAGCGCCGTGCCGATCGGCACGAGCCCGACCAGCCCCCACCAGCCCAACGGCCCGAAGGCGCCGAGTGCCAGAAGCAGGGCGCCCGCCACCAGGCGCAGCACGCGATCGATACCGCCGACATTGCGGGTCATGGAGAAGGCTCCTTGCTAGCGGGCCTGGTGACTCCGGGCCCAGGTGACGATCTGCCGGGCCGGGAGCGCCCCGGCCTGGCGCGCGACCTCCCGCCCGTCGCGGAACAGCGCCAGGGTCGGGATGCTCGTGATCCGCAGCTGCGCGGCCAGCGCCGGCGCCTCCTCCGTGGAGACCTTCACCAGCCGCATCGCCGGCTCCAGCTCCGCCGCCGCGGCCTCGAAAGCCGGGGCCATGGCGCGGCACGGACCGCACCAGGAGGCCCAGAAATCCACCAGCAGCGGGATGGAGGACAGGCGCAGGTGCCGCTGGAAGCCCGCCTCGTCCAGCGCCAGCGGCTTGCCGGTGAAGAGGGGCTGGTGGCAGGCGCCGCAGCGGGGGGTCTCCGCCAGTCGCGCCGCCGGCACGCGGTTGGCCGCGGCGCAGTGGGGACAGGGGAGGGTGAGGGAGTCGCTCATCGGGGTCTTCCCTTTATATAAGGAACCACTAAGTTAGTGAAGACTGATATAGTAACCTCGTCACGCTACCCAAGGAGGGTGCCATGTCCCTGCCCCTGATCGATGCCGCCGAAGCCGCCGCCCTGCTCCGCGACGGCCGCGCCACGCTGGTGGATGTGCGGGAGGCCGATGAACGCGCGCGCGCCCATGTGCCGGGCTCCGCCCATTGGCCGCTTTCGCGGCTGGATCAGTCACCGGTCCCCACCGCCGAGGTGCTGATCTTCCACTGCGCCTCCGGCGCCCGGACCACCCAGAATGCCGCGGCGCTGGCCGCCAGGGCCGGGGTCTGCGACGCCTTCGCCGTCAAGGGTGGCCTGGCCGCGCTGCGGGCCGCCGGCGTCGCGGTGGCGGAGGATCGCCGCGCGCCGCTCCCGCTGATGCGCCAGGTGCAGATCGTCGCGGGCAGCCTGGCGCTGCTGGGCGCCGTGCTGGCGGCGACGGTGCATCCCGGCTTCATCGCCCTGTCCGGCCTCGTCGGCGCGGGGCTAGCGATGGCCGGCATCACCGGCTTCTGCCCGATGGCGAATGCGCTGGCGGCGATGCCCTGGAACCGCCGCGCGGCGGCCTAGCCCGGGAAGAAGCGGTTCGCCGGCCGTTCCAGGCCGAGGTGATCGCGCAGCGTCGTGCCTTCGTACTCCGTACGGAACAGGCCGCGGCGCTGCAGCTCCGGCACCACCTTGTCGCAGAATTCCTCGAGGCCCGCGGGCACGAAGGGGAACATCACGTTGAAGCCGTCGCAGCCGCGGCTCTCCAGCCAATGCTGCATCTCATCCGCGATGGTCGCCGCCGTGCCGACCAGCGCCAGCCCGCCATAGCCGCCCAGCCGCTGCGCGAGTTGGCGCACCGTCAGCTTCTCCCGCCGTGCCATGGCGATGGCGCGCTCGCGCCCGGATTTGCCCCCCTCGGTTTCCGGAATCTCCGGCAGCGGGCCGTCCAGGTCGAATTGCCGCGCATCGACGCCGAGCGCCACCGACAGCGATCCGATCGCGCTGTCGAGATGCACGAGGCTGTCGAGGTGCCGGTGCTTGGCGCGCGCCTCCTCCACCGTGTCGCCCACGATGACCAACGCGCCGGGCAGGATCTTGATCCGGTCGGGATCGCGGCCATGGGCGGCGGCCCGCGCCTTCACATCGGCGTAGTAGGCCTGCGCATCCTCGAGCCTGCCGCCCGCCGCGAAGACCATCTCCGCCGTCTCGGCGGCGATCTGCCGCCCGGCGTCGGAAGCGCCGGCCTGCACGATCACTGGCCAGCCCTGCACCGGCCGCGCGACGTTGAGCGGCCCGCGCACCGACAGCTCCGGCCCCTTGTGGTCCAGCACATGCATCCGCGCGGGGTCCCAGAAGATGCCGCTCTCCTGGTCGCGGATGAAGGCGTCGTCGGCGAAGCTGTCCCAGAGGCCGGTGACGACGTCGTAGAATTCCCGCGCGCGCTTGTAGCGCTCCCCATGCGCCATGTGGGCGTCATGGCCGAAATTCAGCGCGGCATCGGGGTTGGCGGTGGTCACCAGGTTCCACCCCGCGCGGCCATTGCTGATATGGTCCAGCGAGGCGAATTTCCGGGCGACGTGATAGGCATCGTTGTAGGTGGTGGAGGCCGTGGCGATCAGCCCGATGCGCTCCGTCACCGCGGCCAGCGCGGGCAGCAGGGTCAGCGGGTCGAAGCTGGTCACGGTATGGCTGCGGCGCAGCGCCTCGATCGGCATGTTCAGCAGCGCCAGGTGGTCCGCCATGAAGAAGGCGTCGAACTTCGCCGCCTCCAGCCGCTGGATGAGATACTTCAGGCGCGGGAAGCTGAAATTCGCATCCGCCCAGGCGCCGGGGTAGCGCCAGGCGCCGGTGTGGATGCTGACCGGGCGCATGAAGGCGCCCAGATGGAGCTTCCTGTCACGCACCGGAAATCACCGCGCCGCCGAAGGTGCTTTCCACGAAGGCCTTCACCTCGGGATGCGCATAGCCCTGCGCCAGGCGTCGCGCCCAGGGGCGTTCGGCATCGGCGCGGCGTACCACGACCAGCACGGTGTAGACGCTCTGCTCCGTCTCCCGCGCCAGCGCGTCGCGCAGCGGGTTGAGCCCGGCGGGAACGGCGAAGTTGCCGGTGATGGCGGCGGCGTCCACATCCTCCAGCGCGCGGACGATGGACGCCGCCTCCAGCTCCACGATGCGGATGCGCTTCGGGTTCTCCGTGATGTCGGCGATGGTCGCGCGGTGGTCGGCACCGGCGCGCAGCCTGAAGACGCCGGCTTCCGACAGCAGCAGCAGCGCGCGGCCGCCATTGGTCGGGTCGTTCGGGATGGCGATGCGCGCGCCCTGGGGCAGCGCCGTCAGGTCGCGGTGGCGGCGGGAGAAGACGCCCATCAGCGTCAGCACCGTCTTGCCGACCGGCACGAAATCATAGCCGCGCTGCGCGCGCTGCGCCTCCAGGAAGGGCAGGTGCTGGTAGGCATTGGCATCGAGGTCGCCGGCCGCCAGCGCCGCATTGGGCTGGATGAAGTCGCCGAACTCGATGCCGCGCGTCACGAAGCCGTCCCGCGCCAGGACCTCACGCACCTTCTCGAAGGTCTGGCCATGGACGCCCTGGGTGACGCCGACGCGCAGCGGCCGCGCCGCCGTGCCCAGTTCCGGCGCCTGCGCGACGGCAAGGCCCGGCAGCAGCAGGGCAGGAAGGGTGAGTACGGCGCGACGCTGCATGATGCTTCTCCTCAGAAGGCGGGGACGACCGCGCCCTGGAACGTCGTCTGCACGAAGTCCTTCACCTCCTGCGTCTGGTAGGCGGAGACGAGGCGCCGCACCCAGGCGGCCTGCGCATCCACCTGGCGCACGGCGATGAGGTTGGCGTAGGGGCTTTCGCTGGATTCCAGCGCAATCGCATCCCGCACCGGGTTCAGCCCCGCGGGGATGGCGAAGTTGGTGTTGATGGTGGCGGCCTCCACCTCATCCAGCACGCGCGGCAGCTGCGCCGCTTCCAGCTCCACCACGCGGATGCGGCGGGGGTTCTCCGTGATGTCGGCGATGGTGGCGCGGAAATCGGCGCCGTCGCGCAGCTTGAAGACGTTGTTGCGCGCCAGCAGCACCAGCGCGCGGCCGCCATTGGTCGGGTCGTTCGGGATGGCGACGCGCCCGCCGGCCGGGATCGCCTCCGCGCTGCGATGGCGGCGGCTGTAGAGGCCCATCGGGAAGATCATCGTCTTGCCCGCGGCCACGATCGCCAGGCGGCGGTCGCGCACCTGCTGGTCCAGGAAGGGCTGGTGCTGGTAGCTGTTCGCATCCAGGTCGCCCGCGGCCAGCGCGACGTTGGGCTGGATGTAGTCCTGGAACTCGACGATGCGGATCTGCAGGCCGTCGCGCGCCGCGATCTCCCGCACCTTCTCCATCACCTGGGCATGCGGCCCGGCGGTGACGCCGATGCGCAGCGGCCGCTGCGCGCTGCCGATATCCTGGGCCTGTACGGCAGTGGCGAAGGGCAGCGCGGCGCCAGCCAGGGCCAGGGTGCGACGAGTGATCATGGCGTGTTCCTTCTTGTTCACCGGTGCGACAGTCGCCGGACCAGCCAGTCCCCCAGCGATTGCAGGGCCTGGACGAAGACGATGAGGATGACGACGACCGTCGCCATCACCTCCGGCATGAAGCGTTGGTAGCCGAACCGGATGCCGAGGTCACCGAGCCCGCCGCCGCCCACCGCGCCCGCCATGGCGGAAAAGCCGACCAGCGAGACCAGCGCCACGGTCGTCGCGGCCACCAGCCCCGGCAGCGCTTCCGGCACCAGCACCTTGGCGACAATCTGCATCCGCGTGGCGCCCATCGCACGCGCCGCCTCGATCACGCCGGGGTCCACTTCCCGCAGCGCATTCTCGAACAGCCGCGCCAGGAAGGCGGTGGCGGCGATGGCCAGCGGCACGATGGCCGCACCGGTGCCGATGGAGGTGCCGGCGACCAGCCGCGTGAAGGGCACGATCGCCACCATCAGGATGATGAAGGGCGTGGAGCGCGTGGCATTCACCACCAGGCCGAGCGGCCGGTTCAGCCAGGCATTCGGCGCCAGGCCGCCCGGCGCCGTCGCATGCAGCAGCAGCGCGATGGGCAGGCCGATCAGAACGGCGATGGCGGCGGAAGCGCCCACCATCAGCGCCGTGTCCCACAGCGCCTCGATCAGCAGGTCCTGCAGGGCAGGGGACAGCCAGCTCATGGCGCGATCTCCGTCACCGTCAGTCCCAGGGACCGCATCCAGGCAAAGGCGGCATCGATGGCGGGATCGGGGCCATAGGCCGCCAGCGCCATGACGCCGAAGGGCTCGCCGGCGATGTCGTCCACGCGGCCGGAGACGATGTTGATGTCGAGCCCGTAGTCGCGGCTCGCCTCGCTCACCACCGCGCGCGTCGAGTTCGGCCCGGTGAAGACCACCTGCGCCAGGCGGCGCTTCTCTCCCGCGCGTGGCAGCGGCAGGCGAGAGAGCGTGCTGGCCGGCACGCCATGGCCGATCACCTCCGCCACGAAGCTGCGCGTGGTCGGGTGTTCCGGCCGCGTGAAGACGGAGAAGACGGGCCCTTCCTCGATCACGCGCCCCGCTTCCATCACCGCGACGCGGTCGCAGATCGCCTTCACGACGGCCATCTCATGGGTGATCAGCAGCACCGTCAGGTCGAGCCTGGCCCGCAAGTCGCGGATCAGCGCCAGGATCTCCCGCGTCGTCTCGGGATCCAGCGCGCTGGTCGCCTCGTCGCAGAGCAGGATGCGGGGGCGGGAGGCCAGCGCGCGGGCGATGCCGACGCGCTGCTTCTGCCCGCCGGAGAGTTGCGCGGGATAGGCATCCCGCTTCCCCTCCAGCCCCACCAGGGGCAGGATTTCCGCGACGCGCGCGCGGCGTTCGGCGGCGGGCAGGCCGGCCACTTCCAGCGGGAAGGCCACGTTCTCCGCGACGGTGCGCCGGCTGTGCAGGTTGAAGTGCTGGAACACCATGCCGATGCCCCGCCGCGCCGCGCGCAGCCCGGCATCGTCCAGCGCCAGCAGGTCCTGCCCCAGCACGGTCACGCCGCCGCTATCCGGGCGCTCCAGCAGGTTCACGCTGCGGATGAGCGTGGATTTGCCCGCGCCCGACCGGCCGACGATCCCGAAGACCTCGCCTTCCCGCACGCTGATGGAAACGTCGTCCAGCGCCAGCGTATTGCCGCGGGCGAAGCGCTTGCTCAGGCGATCCAGGGAGATCGCGACAGGGGAGGGGGTATCCGGCATGGCGTCGGCCATGTGGCGCGGTGGCGCCTCAGGGGCAACCCTCGCCGCAAGCAACTCTGCCATCGTGTCGGTGTCGTCAGTGCGGCCGGCGGCTTGCCCGGGCCAGCACCAGCCGCGCCACGCGGGCCGCTTCCTCGGCGCTGGCGAAGTGGGTGCCGTGCAGATCGTCCAGCACCGGATCGATCGCGACGAAATGCCAGGAGAGGGAGGCGTTGACGGCAACGCCGACGAAACGGCCATCGATGTCGATGGGACGGGATTCGATCATGGGAATCACTCCGGGGACGTGACCAGGGACGGTGTCGGGGCGGCGCTCAGCCGCGGCGACAGCGCCGCATTCGCCGCGGGCCGGGGCAGGCCATGGCGAGGGTGATGGTCAGGGCGGGGTGCACGATGCGCGATCCTCGTTCAGCCAGCGTGACATAGCGGTTATACCACGCATCGTCAAGGTAAAAACGATCATGAATAGTTTAATGCAGGCGCATAGGCCGGAAATGGCTGTGGCGCCGCGCATCCGCTATGCCGTGCCATGGATCCGAACCCCGAGATCATCGCCCGCCTCGATGGCCGCCTGGACCGCCTCGGCCTTACGGCGGAGCAGGCGGAAGCCGCCGCCGGCCTGAAGCCCGGGACGATTTCCGCCCTGCTCCGCGGCGAGGGCGCGTTGCCGCGCGGCCAGGCGCTCCGTCGCCTCGCCGCCGCGCTGGACGTGGATGAGGTGTTCCTGCTGGGGCTGGAGCCCGGCGACCTCATCCCCGCCCATATGCTGGAGGAACCGCAGGGCGAGCTCGGCCTGCTGGCGCCGGATGAGGAGGCGCTGCTGCGCCACTACCGCCGGCTCGACGTGCCGGCGCGTGCCGCCTTCGGCCTGGTCCTGGCCCGCGCCGCGGGGCCTGAGCCAGAGCCACCGGCCATGAAGCGAACCCGCCGCTAACCCGGGTTGCTGAACCGGGCATTGCCGAGCCCGGTGCCGATGGTCAGCACCCCCCAGCGCTCCACGTCCCGCATCGCCGACGTCTGGCTCAGCCCCTGCACCACGGCGTCGTTGTGCATGATGATGGCGGGCGGCACGCCGTTGATCCTGGGCAGCGCCGCGAGCAGCGCCTCCGGCAGGTGGAAATCCTCATCCTCCCAGTTGCCGCCGGGCAGGTTCTGCCCGCCGCGCGCGATGCGGCCATCGGGGGTGATGACGCCGGGGCAGCCGATGCCGATGAAGGGGGCGAGCCGCCGCCCCATCACGCCGGCCTGCTCCGCCATGTGGTCGAGCATCGTCGCCAGCCTGGCCACGGCCTCGTCACGGTCGGGCGCTTCCTCGGCGTGTTTCCACCGTTCGGACTCCAGCACCTCCGTCCCCGACAGGTCCGCGGCCTCGCCCAGCGCGACCAGCCCTGCGCGCATATTGGTGCCGCCGATATCGACAGCGAGACAGGCATCGAAGCCTTCCAGCAGCGCGGGCGGCGCCAGGTGCGGCGCGCCGCAGAGCGCGGCATCGTCGGGGTGGTGCAGCACGGGCGCCACGCGCACCTGCTCTCCCCCCGCACGCAGCAGCACGCCCACGCGGCCGATCGCCATCAGCCCCACCTTCGCCTCCAGGAAGCCGCCGCCGACCGCGATGCGCTGCGTGTCGCGCCATTCCGGCAGCCGCAGGAAGCGCCGCACCACCGCGGCCATGTCCTGCGCGAAATCCTCGATGGCGGAATGCACCAGCCCCGCGGCTTCCGGATCCTCCGCGGCGCTGTCGAGCATCTCATCCAGCTCCGCGCGGTCGATTGCCTTGGTGGGGCGGTCCTCGCCCAGCGCCTCCTCGATCGGGTCCTCGCCGCCCGATCCCCGCGTCACGCGGGTGCGCCAATCGTCCAGCATCTCCATGAAGGCGCGGTTGCTGGCACGGTCGCCGAGGAAGCCGTGGCCCTCGGGATCCTGCAATTCGGCGTTGTAGGCATCGAGGCGCAGCCGGGGGAGGTCCGTCGCGCCATGGCGGGCGGCGGGCTTGGGCGTGGATGGCATGGGACCTCGGCGTTGGATGAAGCCGAGTTAACGTGGCCCCCGCCGCGCGGTTCAGCCCGCCTCGGTCAGCGCCTGTTCCAGCAGCGCCAGCGCCGCCGCGGCGAAGCGGCGCATATTCGCCTCCCGGTCGTCGCTGCCCGTCTCCAGCGTCGTCACAAGCTTGACCTTGCCATCCACCGCCAGGCACGCATGCCCGGCCGCGTCGCCATAGCGGTTGCCGGAAGGCCCGGCCGCGCCGGTCTCCGCGATTCCCCAATCCGCGTCGAGCTTCCGCCTGATCGTCGCGGCACAAAGCGCCGCATAGGGCTCGGACGCCGAGCGCATGCCCTGCATGTCGGCAGGCGTGATGCCGAGCAACCCGCCGCGCGCCTGCGCCGTGTAGACCACCGCGCCGCCGCGGAAATACGCGCTGGCGCCGGGCAGGGCGAGCAGGCTGGCGGCGATCAGCCCGCCGGCGGCGGATTCGGACACCGCGACGGTTTCGCCCCGCGCCTTCAGCCTGGCGCCGATGCGGGCGGCGATCGGCAGCAGATCCTGCATGTCGGCGACTTTCGCGATGGGGCAGGCAGAATCTTACGGCTTTTCAATCCGCGCAAGGGCTCGCGTCACGTGCTGTGACATTGCGAGGCATTCTCAAACAGTCTAATCGCGTCAGGGCCGGCCCCATCCCGGCACCGTTCATGCCAAGCCAGCCAGCACCGGGCTCCTCCTCCCCCGGGCGCAAGCCAGCCAGGCCCCCATTCGAGCCCCTGGAGCGCCCCACCCGTGAAGCCCGCCCCCCATCTGAATCCCGGCCTCCTGAAGCCGACGCTCGGCCTGGCGGGCATCGGCCTGGTCACCGCGCTCGGCGCGCCGGCCTCCACCGCCCAGGAAGCCCCCGCCGCCGCGCTGCCGGAAATCGGCATCACCGGCCAGGCGCCCTCCACCTACCGCACGGAAACCGCGCCGCTCAGCCGCAGCCCCGTCACGGCCGGGGAGATGCCGCAGAGCGTCACCGTCGTGCCCCGCGCGGTGATGGAGGAGCGCGCCGCGACGACGGTGCGGGAGGCGCTGCGCAACGTCACCGGCATCAGCCTCTCGGCCGGCGAGGGCGGCTTCAGCGGTGACAACCTGACGCTCCGCGGCTTCTCCGCCCGCAGCGACTTCTTCATCGACGGCATCCGCGACACCGGCCAGTACACGCGCGACACCTTCTTCCTCGAATCCGTCGATGTGCTGAAGGGCCCGTCTTCCGTCATGTTCGGCCGCGGCTCGACCGGCGGCGCGGTGGACCAGCGGTCCCGCCTGCCGCTGGCGACCACCCAGGGCGAGGTCTGGCTCTCCGGCTATTCGCCCTCCGGCGTCCGCGCGACGAGCGACGTGAACATCCGCGCCGGCGACGTCGCCACGCGCATCGCGGCGATGGGGTCGCGCATCGATGCGTCGCAGCGCGACAACGTCTTCAACGAACGCTGGGGCGTCTTCCCCTCCGTCACCTGGGGCATCGGCGGGCCGACCTCGCTGACGCTGTCCTGGCTGCACCAGGAGGAGCGGAACATGCCGGACTACGGCGTGCCCTACCGCAACGGAAGGCCGCTCCGCGTCTCCACCAACACCTTCTACGGCCTGAACCAGACCGATGAGGAGAACACGCAGACCGATGTCTTCACCGCGCGGCTGGAGCATCGCGTGAACGAAGGCGTGCTGCTGCGCAACACCACGCGCTGGGCCAATTATTCCCGCGACGTCTCCGCCACCGCGCCGCGCCTGAACGCGACGGGCACCGCCATCACCCGGCAGCCCCAGGTGCGCAACGGCTTCGACACGATGATCGTGAACCAGTCGGAGGCGTCGCTGAACGTCAACCTGCTGGGCTTCCGCCACGACATCCTGGCGGGCGTGGAGTTCGGCCGCGAATCCTCCGAAGTCACGCGCTTCAACCAGACGGGGCGGCCGGTGGCCAATCTGCTCTCGCCCGATTTCTACGCCAGCGGCAACATCGTCACGAGCCTGGCGTCGGACATCAAGACATCCGCCGACACCATGGCCTTCTACTTCGTGGACCGCATCCACCTCAGCGAGATGTGGGAAGTGATGCTGGGCGGCCGCTGGGAGAGCTTCGAGGCCTCGCAGACCAACCGCGGCACCGGCCAGGTCTTCGGCCGCACGGACCGGGAAGCCACCTGGCGCGGCGCGCTGATCTTCAAGCCGTGGGAAGGCGTGCGCACCTATGTCTCCGCCGGCACATCCTTCAACCCGTCCGCCGAATCGCTGACGCTGGCCGCGAACAACGCGAATCTGGCGCCGGAGACGGCGACCACCTACGAATTCGGCGCTTCCTGGAACATCGTGGATGGCGTCCGCCTGCAGGGCGCGCTGTTCCGGACGGAAAAGCTGAACGCCCGCACCAGCGACCCCGCCAATTCCACGCTCCAGGTGCTGGATGGCGAGGTGCGCGTGGATGGCGTGGAGGTCTCGGTCCAGGGCCGCATCCGGCCGGGCTGGAACGTCATGGCCGGCTACACCTACATGCAGTCGGAGATCGTGCGGTCCGGCAACGCGGCGGAGCGCGGCAAGGAATTCTCCAACGTCCCGCCGCATTCCGCCTCGCTCTGGACCACCTATGACCTGCCCGGTGACATCCAGGTCGGCGGCGGACTGTCCTTCGTGGACCGGCGCTATGCCAACACCACCAACACGACGCTCGCGCCGTCCTACACGCGGCTCGATGCCGCGCTGGCCTGGACGCCGTCCCAATCCAACCTCCAGGGTCTCCGCGTGCAGCTGAACGCCATCAACCTGGGCGATGCCCGCACCTATGACACGGTCTATACCGGCCATGTCGTGCCCGGTGTCGGCCGCACCTTCATCGCCAGCGCGGCGGTGCGTTTCTGATGCTGGTCGAGATCGCCAACGTCCTGACGGCGGAGGAGGCGGCGCGCGCGCATGCCGCCCTCACCGCCGCGCCCTGGATCGATGGCCGCGCCACGGCCGGCCATCAATCCGCGGAAGTGAAGCACAACCTTCAGATCGAGGAAGGCACCAGGCTCCACCAGGAACTCGGCGATCTCGTCCTTGGCGGGCTCGGAAGGTCGGCGCTGTTCATCTCCGCCGTGCTGCCCTTCCGCGTCTTCCCGCCGCTGTTCAACCGCTACGACCCGGGGATGACCTTCGGCGCGCATGTGGACAACGCCATCCGGCAGATCCGCGGCACGCCCCACCGCATCCGCACCGACGTCTCCTGCACCCTCTTCCTGACGCCGCCGGAGGACTACGATGGCGGCGAGCTGATCGTGCAGGACACCTATGGGGAGCAGCGCGTCAAGCTGCCCGCCGGCCACGCCGTGGTCTATCCCGCGACCAGCCTGCATCGCGTGGAGCCCGTGACGCGCGGCAGCCGCATCTCCTCCTTCTTCTGGATCCAGTCAATGATCCGGGACGACATGCAGCGAAGGCTGCTCTTCGACCTCGACATGGCGATCAACGGCGTCACGCCGGAACTGCCCGAGGGGCATGAGGGTCCGGTCGCGCTGACGGGAATCTACCACAACCTGCTGCGGCAATGGGCGGAGGTGGCGTGATGCAGGAAGCCATGCATGGGCCGGACCTCTCGCCGGTCGGCCTCATCCTCCAGGCCGGCCCTGTCGTGCAGGGCGTCATGGCCATCCTGGCGCTCGCCTCCATCGCCTGCTGGGCGGTGGCGATCGAGAAGGCGATCCTGCTGGCGCGGCTGAAGAAGGAAGTGCAGCGCCTGCAGGATACCGAGGCGCAGCACAGCGGGGAGAACCTGGCCGCCCGCCTGCACCGCGCCGCCGCGCGCGAATGGTCGGAAGGGCGCGAGGCCGGCGAGAGCCGCGGCGAATACCGCGAACGGATCGAGCGCGCGATGCGCGACGTGCTGTCCTCCGCGCTGCGCGGCATGCAGGGCGGCGTGCCGCTGCTGGCGACCACCGGTGCGGTCGGCCCCTTCGTCGGCCTCTTCGGCACGGTCTGGGGCATCATGGGCAGCTTCCAGGGCATCGCGAAGATGCAGGACACCAGCCTCTCCGTCGTCGCCCCAGGCATCGCGGAAGCGCTGCTCGCCACCGCCATCGGCCTGGTCGCCGCCATCCCCGCCGTCATCGCCTATAACCGCATCACGCTGCGCTTCGGCCGGTTGCGGCAGGAAGCGCTGGCCGGCATCGCCGTGGTCGGCGCGCGCCTGTCCGCCCGCCCGCCCCGCGCCAGCCGCGCCGCGGAGTAGCGCGCCATGGCCTTCCGCATGGGCGGCGAGGACGAGTCCGAGGACAGCCCCATCGCCGAGATCAACGTCACGCCCTTCGTGGACGTGATGCTCGTGCTGCTCATCATCTTCATGGTGGCGGCGCCGATGATGCAGGCCGGCGTGCCGGTGGACCTGCCGCGCAGCGCGGCCCCGCGCGCTTCCTCTCCGCAACCGCCCGTGCTGCTGACCGTGACGCGCGACGGCCTGATCCATCTGGACCAGGACCGCATCGAGGAAGCCGCGCTGGCCGATCGCCTGGTGGCGCTGCGCCAGGCGAATGAGAATGTCACCGTCCATGTCCGCGGCGACCGCAACGTGGCCTATGGCGAGGTGCTGCGCATCATGGGCCGCGTCGCGGCCGCCGGCATCTCCCGCGTCGCGCTGATCTCAGAGCCGGATGCCGGTGGGCGCCGCTGAGCCCGCGCCACGCCTGCGCGCGCTGCCGCCGCCTGCGGTTCCGCTGCCGGCCGTGGTGGTGACGCCGCCGCGCTGGCCGAGGCTGGTCGGCGCCGGCGCGGCGCTGTCGCTGCATGGCGGCATGGCCGCCTGGCTGCTGCTGGCCCCCGTCGCGCAGGCGCTGCCGGAGCCGGTCGTGATCCCGCTGCAGGCCGTACTGGCCGATCCCGTCCTGGAGGAGAGCGAGGCACCCGCGGAGACGGTCGCGGAGGCGCAGCCCGCCCAGGCCGCGCCACCCCCCGAACCCGCACCGCCGGAGCCGGAGCCCCCGCCGCCGGAACCCGTGCCCGAGCCGCCACCGCCGGAACCGCCACCGCCAGAGCCCGTGCCGGAGCCCCCGCCGCCGGAGCCGGTGCCCGAGCCGCCGCCGCCTGAACCCGTGCCGGAACCACCACCGCCGGAGCCCCCGCCGCCGCCACCCCCGCCACGCCCGGCACCGCCGCCGCCGCGCCCGACCCCGCCGCGCGCCGCCGCGCCGCGCGTGCCGGCCTCCGCCGCCATGCCGTCCCCGGCGCCGGCGGCGAATCCCGCGCCTGCGCCCAGCCCAGGGCCGCCCGCGCCCGTGGCGGCATCAGGACCGCCGCCAAGCTACCTCCAGGCCCTGGCGGGCGCGCTGGAGCGGCAGAAGCGCTATCCCGATGGCGCCCGCGCCCGGCGCGCCAGCGGCGTGGCGATGCTGCGCTTCACCGTGCTGCGGGATGGCCGCGTCGCGCGCTGGCAGATCGCGCGCGGATCGGGCGATGCGGAACTCGACGGCGCCGTGGAACAGATGATCCAGCGCGCCACGCTGCCCGCCTTCCCCGCGGGCATGGAGGGCGACCTGCTGGAGGTGACGGTCCCCGTCCGCTTCCAGATCCGCTAACCCGGATCGAGCAGATTGCCCCGCAGCGTCGCCGCCGCGTAGCGCGTGCGGAACAACCCGCGGCGCTGCAATTCCGGCACCAGCATCATCGCCACCTCCTCGAAGGTGGTGGGGAAGACGGTCGGGGGCAGGATGAAGCCATCCGCCGCGCCCGACTTGAACCAGTCCTCCATCATGTCCGCCACCTGCGCCGGCGTGCCCACGACCAGGTCGCGCGGCAGGCGCACGGCGTCGCGGAAGCTGATGCCCTTCGCCTTCGCCACCTGCATCACCCGGTCGCGATGGCCCTGCACGCCCTGGTTCCCGGATTGCGCGACCAGTGCGCCCTCATCGTCGATCATGCTGAGATCGGCGGCCACGGCCCAGGACGCCGCGGCGATGACAAGCTCCGGATCGACCTGGGACCGGATGAAGTCGGCCTTCTCCTTCGCGATCGCCTCTGTCTCCCCGAGCACGACGGTGAAGGAGGGGAGCACGGCGCATTCATCGGGGTTGCGACCGATCGCCTCCATCCGCGCGCGGATGTCGCTGCGATAGGCCAGCGCGGCCGCCTTCGTCGCCGGGGAGCAGAAGATCATCTCCGCCCAGCGCGCCGCGAAGGCCCGCCCGCGATCCGACGACCCCGCCTGCATGATGACCGGCCGTCCCTGCGGCGAGCGCGGGATGGAGAGCGGCCCGCGGCTGGCGACGTATCGTCCCTTGTAGTTGGCATAACGGATCTTCGTCGTGTCCGCGAAGACGCCGCCTGCCTTGTCCAGCACCAGCGCATCCGGGTCCCAGCCCTCCCACAGCGCGGTGCAGGCCTCCAGGATCTCATCCGCGCGGTCGTAGCGCTGGTCCTTCGGCGGCAGCCCTTCCTCGCCGCAATTCTGCGCCTCGAATTCCCGCGCCGTGGTCACGACGTTCCAGGCCACGCGCCCCTTGCTGAGGATGTCGAGCGAGCCGAGGCTCCGCGCCAGATTGTAGGGGTTGTGGAAGGTGGTGGAGAGCGTGGCGCCGAGGCCGAGCCGCGTCGTGACGCGCGCCATCAGCGGCAGCAGCGTCATGGGATCCAGCAGCGACAACTGCCCGCCGCGGCCGACGTAATCGTCGAAATTACCCTTGTAGAGATCGGGCACGCCGAGCCCGTCCGCGAAGAAGCAGGCATCGAAGAGGCCCGCTTCCAGCACCTGCGCGATGCGTTCCCAGCGCGTCGGCTCGAACAGATCGTCCAGCGTCGCCATCGGGTGGCGCCAGGTGCTGGGATAGCTCGCGCTCGGCCCGGTCTTCATATAGGCGACGAGGTGCATCTTCCGCATGGTCAGATGTCCAGCCAGCGCAGCGCGCGCGGCGGCGGCAGGTCCGGGTTCGCGGCCAGCATCCGCGCCCAGACGGCCTGCGTGACGGCCTGCGCCTCCTCGATCAGCGCCTGTTCGTCCGTGACCAGCACCTTGCCGTCGCGCAGCACGAATTCGCCATCCACCATCACGCTCTCCACCGTGCCGGGATGGCCGTAATGCACGATGTTGCCGATGAGGTTCGTCACCGGCCGCAGCGCGGGGCTGTTCAGGTTGAGGAAGGTGAGGTCCGCCTTCTTCCCTGCCTCGATGCTGCCGAGGTCATGGCTGCGCCCGATGCTGCGCGCGCCATTGACGTTCACCGCATCGAAGATCGCCTCGGGCTGTGGATCGACGCCCTGGATGCCCTCCGCGCCGCGATGCACGATCAGGCCGATCTTCATGGCGTGGAACATGTCCTCCGTCATGTTGTCGGTCCCGAAGCAGATGTTGACGCCGGCGGCGCGGATCTTCTTGGCCAGCACGGGATGCGGCCCGCGGCGGGACCCGTTGGCGGGGCAATGCACCATCTGCATGCCGCGTTCGCCGAGCAGCGCGACATCGCTTTCCGTGCAATAGGTCCAATGCGCCGCGACGACATCGGGCTCCGCCCATCCATGCCGCGCGAGATACTCTGCCGGCGTGCAGCCATAGCGGTCCCGCACCGCGCGGATTTCCTCTACCGACTGCGCCAGGTGGATGGTGCGCGGCATGCCGTGCTGGCGCGCCAGCTCCGTCAGCTTCTCCAGGTATTCCGGCGTGCAATTGTCCGTCGCATGCGCCGCGATCTGGATCTGCAGGCGGCCATCATGCGTGTTGTGGAACCGCTCGATGCCGGCCTTGGTGCGTTCGAGAAAGACCTCCCCGAAGGCCGGGTCGGGCGACCAGTCGCCATGGCGGATCTTCAGCGTGTTCACGTCCGCGCAGTTCTCGCTGAGCACGAGCCGCACGCGCAGCCCCGCCATGGCGTCCGCGTAGTCCGGCACATGGCGGAAGGGATCGACGAAGGTGGTGCAGCCGGACCTTATGCCCTCCACGATGCCGAGCATGCCCATCACCGCGCGTTCATGCGGCGTCATTGTGTAGGAGACCGGCGACATGTAGCCATAGACGGCGTTGCCCGCCCAATCCTCCACCGTCGCGCGCAGCACGGTCAGGATGGTGTGGGTATGCGCGTTGATGAAGCCCGGCAGCACGGCCTTGCCGCGTGCGCTCATCCGCGGAAGGTCGCGATGCGCTTCCTGCATCGCGGCGGTCGGACCGACGGCAGCGATGCGGTCGCCGCGGATGGCGATGGCGCTGCGGTCAAGGATTGTGCGCGCTGCATCCTGCGTGACGATGACTGCATCGGTGATGAGCAGGTCCATCCGGCGGGTCGCTCCCTCGCGGTGATGACCGCGATTGCGGGGCCGCATCGCGATCCATAGGATCGGCGCGAAGCATGTTCATGGGGTGTCCCGATGCGCAAGACCCTGCTCGCCGCGCTGCTCGCCGTATCGCCTGCGGCGATGGCGCAGACGCTGTCCATCGGCGTCGGCGGTGCCTTCACCTCCATGGACCCGCACTACCACACCCTCACGCCGAACAACGCGCTGACCAAGCACGTCTTCGACCGCCTCGTCGCCACCGACGAGGATTTCCGCCTGAAGCCCGGCCTCGCCACCTCCTGGGAAGCGATCGGCGACACGGTCTGGGAGTTCAAGCTGCGGCAGGGCGTCACCTGGCATGACGGATCGCCCTTCACGGCCGATGACGTCGTCTTCTCCTTCGCCCGCGTGCCGGAGGTCCGCAACAGCCCCGGCAGCTTCACCATCTACACGCGCGCGGTCCAACGGATCGAGGTGATGGACCCCCACACCATCCGCCTGCACACCGCCGCGCCCAACCCGCTGATCCCGAACCTCATGAGCGGCATCACCATCATCAACCGTAGCCTCGGCCTGCAGGTGGAGACCGCGGAGTTCAACAGCGGCCGCGCCGCCATCGGCACCGGCCCTTTCCGCCTCGTCAGCTATTCCCCGGGCAGCGAGGCGGTGATGCAGCGCAACCCCGCCTGGTGGGGCGGCACGCAACCCTGGGCGCGGGTGAACTACCGCGTCATCGCCAATGATGCGTCGCGCATCGCGGCACTGCGCGCCGGCGATGTCGATGTCATCGACGCGGTCTCGACGCGGGATGTGGAGGGGCTGCGCGCCAACCCGGCCATCTCCATCGCCAGCCGCCCGGCGCTGCGCAACATCTACCTCTATCTCGACCACCGGCGGGACGACACGCCCGGTGTCACCGGCGTGAATGGTGAACGCCTGCCACGCAGCCCGCTGCGCGACCAGCGCGTGCGCGAAGCCCTCTCGCTCGCCATCAACCGCGACGCCATCGTGCGCCAGGTGATGGGCGGCTTCGCCACGCCCTCCGGCCAGTTCCTCGCCGCGGGCATGATGGGCCACGATCCGGAGACGAAGCCCGATCCCTTCGACCCCGCCCGCGCGCAGCGCCTGCTGGCGGAAGCGGGCTTCGCCGGCGGCTTCCGTGTCGTGCTCGCGGGGCCCAATGACCGCTATGTCAATGACGACCGCATCATCCAGGCGGTGGCGCAGATGTGGTCGCGCATCGGCGTGCGGACCGAGCTGAACGCGCTGCCCTCCAACGTCTATTTCAGCCGCTCGGCGCGGGAGGAATTCTCCATCGGCCTCAGCGGCTGGGGCACCGGCACGGGCGAGCCCGACAGCCCGATGGTCGCGCTGATCGCCACACCCGATCGCGCCCGCGGCCGCGGCACCTCCAACCGCTCAATGTACTCGAACGCGGCCTTCGACGCCGTGCTGGACCGCGCGCTCACCACGCTCGACCCGGCAGCGCGAGAGGTCGCCTACCGGGAGGCGACGCGCATCGCCATGCGCGACTACGCCATCATCCCGCTGCACCACCAGGTGAACATCTGGGCGGCACGGCGCGGCCTCCGCGTCGTCGCGCGCAACGACGAGGAGACCTACGCGATGTCGGTGACGCCGGAATAAATCAGCCCTTCGCCGTCACCGGCAGCAGCACGCCGGTGATGCCGGATGCGGCCGGGCTCAGCAGGAACGCCGCCGCCTCCGCCAGCTGCGCCGGCTGCACCCAGCCCGAGGTATCGGCGCCCGGCATGGCCGCGCGGTTCTGCGGCGTGTCGATGGTGCCGGGCAGGATGGCGTTCACGCGGAGCCCCGCAGGCTTCAGCTCCTCCGCATAGGCCTCCACCAGCCGCAGCACGCCCGACTTGCTGGCGGAATAGGCGGCGAGCTGCGCCGGCGCCTTCAGCGCCGCCATGGCGCCGATCGCGACAAGGCTGCCGCTACCCTGCGCCCGCATGGCCGCGATGGCGGCGCGGAACAGATTGACCGTCGTCATCAGGTTCAGGCGGAACATGTGCTCGAACAGCGCGGGCCCGCCATCCGCGATCGGCGCCATGTCGAAGCCGCCGACCGTGTGCACCACGCCATCCAGCCGCCCGAAGCGCGCGATCACCGAGGCCACCGCCTGCTCGCAGGATGCGGCATCGCCGAGATCGACGCCTGCCAGCGGCAGGTGCCCATCGCCCGGCAGCCCCGCCACCATCGCCTCCAGCGGCGCCGCCACGCGGTCCAGCGCCACCACGGTGGAACCGCGCGCCGCCAGCGCCGCGGCGACGGCGCGGCCGAGATTGCCGGCGGCGCCGGTGACGAGCGTGATGTCAGCCATGGGATGAAGTATCCTCCTGCGATGTGTCGGCCAGGCGGCCCAGGAAACCGGTCAGCAGGATGACGGCCAGCGCCTGCAGCAGCAATTCCGCCCCGCCGGGTTCCAGCCATGCGATAGCGCGGCCAACGGCTTCCCAGCCCAGCGCCGCGGCGGCCAGCATCAGCCCGGTGCGGATCATGGCCGCATCGCCCGGAAGATGGCGACGCTGCCGATGCGCTCCACCTCGCCCTCCAGCGTCACGCGCAGCCCGACCAGGTCGCGCATCGCGGGCAGGGCAGGGCGCCCCTGGACATCGCCCAGCACCATCACCGTGTGCCCCGCCACCGGCCGCGTCGGCACGAAGACCGCCGGCAAGTCGCCATCCAGGCAGAGCGTCGCGCAGGCGCGGTGGCCGATGCCCGTGCCGGGCCGCATGCCGCCCGCCGCGCATTTCCCGTCGCAGATCTCGCCCTGGATGCGCCAGCGGCCGAGCGGCTCCGCGCGCGGCAGCGTGGCGCTGCCCTCGATCGGCACGGGCGGCTCCGCCAGCACCAGCATCTCGATGCTGCCGCGCCGCAGGATGTAGCCCTCCGCGCGCACCAGGCGGCCATGCAGCGCGCGGGCCTCGGGATGGGCGCCCAGCTTCCCATCCCGCGCCAGCAGCAGCGTGCGGTCCTGCAACTGCAGCAGCGGGTAGGGCGCGGCGATCACCAGGCCCTCGTAGCGGCCCGTCGCGGGCAGTTCCGGCAAGGTGCTGGCCGCGAAGCGGTCGCCGCCCGCCGGATCTCCCGCCAGCGCGCCCAGCCCGAAGCCCAGCAGCGGAAAGCCCAACAGCATCAGTACCGCCACCGGCACCACCACCGGCCGCAGTCCCGCCGGCAGCCCGCGCGCCCAGCCGATGAAGAAGTCTCCTCCCGTCGCGTGCGCCACGCCCGGCACCGCCAGCGGCTCCACCCGCGTGCCCGGCGCATTGGGCCGCGGGTCCAGCAGCAGCCACGGCCCATCCAGGCGGAGGTTGTAGGTAGCGAGCCTCTCCGTATAGGGCGGCGGCGCGCAGCCATCCTCCGGCCGATACTGGAAGCCGTGCCAGGGACAGGTGATGCAGCCATCCACGATCCGCCCTTCGCCCAGCGGCCCGTTCTGGTGCGCGCAGAGGTTCGTCACGGCGGAAAGCCGCCCCTCATGCCGGAAGATCGCGACGGGCTCGCCGGCAGGCGGCCGGACGATGATGGCGCGCCCCTCCGGCACCGCCTCTGCCCGCCCCGCGCGCACCCATTCCACGCCGGGCGCCGCCGCGGGCAGCGGCTTCAGCGCCGCCAGCAGGTGCAGCCCTGCCACGGCGATGGCGGCCGCCACCACCACGGCCGCCAGCGCCGGGCTGCCCTCATCCCGCAGCGCGCCCAGCGCCACATGCCCGATCGCCAGCGCATAGGCGGGGTAGATCGCCATGTGCAGCGCCTTCCAGGCCGCGGGCGTCAGGAAGGAGAGCCAGAAATCATGGCTCGTCGCCGCCAGCACCGCCAGCACCAGCAGCGCCAGCACGCCGAGCGGCACGAAGGGCAGGGCGCCACCCTCGGAGGACAGCAGCGCCACCCAGGCATCGGTCGGGCTGAAGGCGAAGTGCCACCCCATCACCGCCATGGCGTGCGACGCCGCGACCAGGAAGGTCACGACGCCCAGATGCCGCCGGTTGTAGAGCAGCGGCAGGAAGCGCGGGTCGATCCGCGCCAGTGGCCCGATGGCCAGCGCGAGGGACAGCAGCAGCAGCGCGCAACTGCCATAGGCCTTGATGGCCAGGCTCGCCGCATCCATCGCCGCCGCCTCGCCGCCCAGCATCGGCGCCAGGATCAGGAACCCCGCGAGGTAGCCGAGCGTGCCGACCAGCAGCGCCGCGTCATAGGCGCGCTTGGCCGGCGTCCAGCCGACCGGCACGTAGCGCGCGCTCATGGCGAGGCGATGCGCGCGGGCGCCACCACCGGCGCCGGCCGCAGCGCGAAGCCCAGCTCCAGCAGCAGCGGCAGCAGCACGGCCAGCGCGATCCAGGCGGCGCGATGCGCGCGGCGATGGGGCAGGCGCATCAGCGCGCGAGCCTCGCCCAGCGCCACGCCACCACGGGCCAGAGCAGCACCAGCCCCGGCAGGATCAGCGGCCGGAAGGCGTGCGCGCCGCGCGCGGCCGGATCGACGCGGTCGATGCCCCGCAGCAGGAAGGCGAGTCCCACGATCAGCCCGACCGCCGCGTAGAGTTGCGCCAGCCCCACCACCCACACCGCCATGCCCACGCTCATCACCCGCGACCCCCGCACCGAAACGGCCTTCGCGGCGGCGGGGTCACCGGTTACGCGGGAATCGTCACGTGATGATGCTGGGCTCCGGCCGGCCGGTATGGACCTCGATCGCCGCGATCTCCCGCGCCGCGGCGATGACCGGCGCCAGCACATCCTGCACCGGCAGGTCATGGCGCGCCGGATCGGGCTCGAAGCGCTCCAGGTAGACCCGCAGGGTGGCGCCCACGGTGCCCGTGCCGGACAGGCGGAACACCGCACGCGCATCCTCCCGGAACAGCACGCGCACGCCCTGCGCCGGCGTCACGCTGCCATCGACCGGGTCGTGATAGGCGAAGTCATCGGCCTCCGCGATCGTCAGCCCGGCGAAGGTCTGGCCGGGCAGCGACGCCAGCCTGCCGCGCAGCGCCGCCATCAGCGCCTTGGCCGCGTCGCTGTCCACTTCCTCGTAATCATGCCGGCTGTAGTAGTCCCGGCCATACTCCGCCCAATGGTCGCGCAGGATGGCATCGGCGCGCTTGCCGGTCGCGGCGATGATGTTCAGCCAGACCAGCACGGCCCAGAGGCCATCCTTCTCCCGCACATGGTTGGACCCCGTGCCCGCGCTTTCCTCCCCGCACAGCGTGATGCGGCCGGAATCCAGCAGGTTGGCGAAGAACTTCCACCCCGTCGGCGTCTCGTAGCAGGGAATGCCGAGGCGCTTCGCCACCCGGTCCACTGCCCGGCTGGTCGGCATGGACCGCGCGACGCCGGCGAGCCCGCCCGCATAGCCCGGCGCGCGATGCGCATGCGCCGCCAGGATCGCCAGGCTGTCCGAGGGCGTCACGAAGACGCCCGGCGCCACGATCATGTTGCGGTCGCCATCGCCATCGCTGGCGGCGCCGAAATCGGGCGGGTTCGCGCCCGTCATCTCCGCCATCAGCTCGGCCGCATGGACCGGGTTCGGGTCCGGATGATGGCCGCCGAAATCGGGCAGGGGGGTCGCGTTCACCACGGTGCCGGCGGGCGCGCCCAGCCGTCCCTCGATGATCGCCTTGGCATAGGGGCCGGTAACCGCGCTCATCGCATCGAAGCGCATGCGGAAGCCGCGCGCGAACATGCCGGCGATGGCGGGGAAATCGACCAGCGTCTCCATCAGCGCTGCGTGGCCTTCGACGGGATCGATGACGGCCACCACCGTCTCCAGCAGCCGCGTCTCCCCGATCGCGTCGATGTCCGGCGCCGGTTCCCTTGCGATGCGGTATGCCGTCAGGCTGGAGGCGCGGCGATGGATCGCCTCCGTCACCTCCTCCGGCGCCGGGCCGCCATTGGCGGTGTTGAATTTGATGCCGAAATCGCCGTCCGGCCCGCCGGGATTGTGGCTGGCGGAGAGCACGATGCCGCCGATCGCCCCGCTGGCGCGGATCAGCGCCGAGGCCGCGGGGGTGGAGAGCAGCCCGCCCCGGCCTACCAGCACGCGCCCCGCCCCGGCGGCGGCCGCCATGCGGATCGCCGTCTCCGCCACCTGGCGGTTCAGGAAGCGGCCGTCGCCGCCGATCACCAGCGTGGCGCCGCGCAGCCTGTCGCCCACGACATCGAGGATCGACTGCACGAAATTCTCGACGTAGTTCGGCTGCTGGAAGACCGGGACCTTCTTGCGCAGGCCGGAGGTGCCCGGTCGCTGGTCGGCGAAGGGCGTGGTCGGCACCTGGCGGATGGGCATGCGGGACGGTTCTCCGATCGTGCTTGCGGGCATGGTGGCATGCCCCCGGCCCGAACAGAACCGGGCGGGTCACGTTCCGCCGATGCCGGTTCAAATCCCCGCCGAGGCCACCCCCGGCACCACCTCATGCGCGATGCCCGCCGCCTGGAGGGGCGCTGCGCCCCGGGCCGGATCACCGCCTGTCAGCAGCACCACGCGCCGGCCCGCCTGCGCCAGGTGGCGCAGCAGGGCCGTGATGTCCGATGGCGGCGCCGCATCGCCGATGGCGATGCGCTCCGCATCCCGCCGCGCCATCTCCAGCACCGCCGGGGAGACGCCCGCATCATGCAGGATGACATCGGCCTCCCCCATCAGCCGCAGCGCGCGCAGCGTCAGCAGATCCGCTGCGCCCGGGCCGGCGCCGACGAGGTGGACGATGCCCGGCGGCGTGGCCTCCGCGGCCTCCAGCGCCTGCGCGAAGGCGGCCTCCGCCTCCGCCACCCGTCCCGCCAGCGCCAGCTCCGCCGGCGCGCCCGCCAGCGCGGCATCGAGGAATCGGCGCCGTGCCGCCAGCTCCGGCAGCCGCGCGCGGATCGCCGCCTGGAAGCGCTCCGCCAGCGCCGCCAGCGTGCCGATGCCGGGTGGCAGCAGCGCCTCGATCCGCTGCCGGATCATGCGGGCCAGGACGGGCGCCGCGCCGCCCGTGCTGACCGCGACGGTGACGGGCGCGCGGTCGATGATGGCCGGCGTGATAAAGGAACAGAGCGCCGGCTTGTCCACGACATTCACCGGAATGCCGCGCGCCTGCGCCGCTGCCGACAGCGCGCGCAACTCCTCTTCCGCCGCATCCGCGCCCACCGCCAGCACGATTCCGTCCAGCAAGTCGGCGGCGAAGACATCCGCCTGCCGGATCACCGCCCCCGCGCGCCGCAGGGGCTCCGCCTTGCGCGCCGCGACCTCCCCGCTGCCGAGCAGCAGGACCGTGCGGCCGCGAAGGTCGAGGAAGGCGGGGAAGTGGCGCATGCCGTCCTTGTGGCATGCGCGGGCGCGGCGGCGAAGCGATCCGCCGCGGGTCAGAACTCGATGCGCAGCCCCGCGCGCCGCACGAAATCCACCCAGAAGCCCGTGCTTTCGCGCATCAGGGTCGCGAATTCCGGCCCGCGTAAGGGCATGGGCTCCACCATCAGCGCATCCAGCCGCGCCCGCGTCTCCGCCTGCGCCAGCGTCGCCATCACGGCGTCCCCCAGGGTCGCGACGATGGGGGCGGGGGTGGCGGCCGGCACCACCATGCCGAACCAGGCATCGACGACCAGGTCCGCCACGCCCGCCTCCGCCGTGGTCGGCACCTCGGGCAGCGCCGCCAGGCGGGTGGGCGCCGTCACCGCCAGGGCGCGCAGCCTGCCGCCGGACAGGAAGGGCGCCATGGCCGCCAGCGTGTCGCAGCTGAACATCTCCCGCCCCGCCGCCAGGTCGGTCAGCGCGGGCGCGCTACCGCGGTAGGAGACACCCTCCGCCCGCACGCCCGCCCGCATCAGGAACAGCTCGGAGGTCAGGTGCCCGATGGTGCCGACGCCGCCCATGGCGAAATTGCCGCCGCCCGCCCGCAGCCGCGCGACCAGCTCCCCCAGGCTGCGCGGCGCATCGGCCCCGGTATGCGTGGCGATCAGGTAGTAGGACCGCGCGCAGCCCGCGACGGCGGCGAAATCGCGATCCACGCGGTAGCCCGCATGCGGGTTCTGCGCCGCATTGATGCCGAGGGAGGAGCTGGTCCCCATCACGATCGTCGTGCCATCCGGCGCCGCCCGCGCACCCTGCTCCGTGCCCGTCGTGCCGCCGCCGCCCGGCCGGTTCTCCACCACGATGGTGCGGTCCAGCACGTCCTTCATGCCGTTGGCGACGATGCGCGCGATGGTGTCGCTGCCGCTGCCCGGCGCGAAGGGCACCAGCAGCCGGATGGATTGCCGCGGCAGCGCGGGCTGCGCCAGCGCGGGCGTCGCCAGCGCGATGGGCGCGCCCAGCATGAGGCGTCGCGTGAGCGTCATGGCCGTATCCTCCGCGGCGCCTTGACGGCGCCTGGCGGAAACACTCCGGACGCCGAAGCGTGACGTCAAGCGCGGGTTGACCCGTCGCAGCGCGGGGCGGAGCATCCGCCCGGAAGAATGCGGGGGAACGCGGCAGGATGACACCGATGGCTTCGAGGAGTGACCCGCGGCCGGCGAAGCCGGCCGAGGCCGCGAATGCGGCCCGCCGCGAGTGCGGCGAGCCTAGCGGCCGGAGGCCGCGCCCGGCGCGTGAGGGAATGGACATCATGCCAACGAGTCGCCGCAGGCGGCCGTTGGCATGAGCGGGCGGAGACTGATCGACATCGCGCGGGTGATCCGCAGCAAGAATGCGGGCCCGCTGCACTGCACGCTCGACATCCTCTTCGCCGATGATGCGACGTTCCGGGAGGCGCTGGCCTCCCCGGCGATGACGCGGGAGTCGATGGCCCGTCTCTACGGCGTCTCCGCCACCACGGTGGAGGTCATCCCCTACGCCGCGGCGCATGCCATCAAGGTGGTGCTGGACCGCCCGGTGGTGGCGGGGTCGCCGGGCGATTCCGATGTCTATGGCGCGCAGCAGCACGCGCCCTTGCTGGGGGTGGTGCTGTGAGTGTCGTCGGGCGGTTGATGGACAAGGGGCCACGGCCCGGCCAGGCGCTGCGCGTGCTGGCGGCCTCCGGCCAGCTCGGCAACGGCATCCCCGAAGCCGCGCTGAAGGCGGGCCTCGCGCGGGAGCCGCATGTGCTTGGCTGCGACATGGGCTCCATCGATGTCGGCCCCGCCTATCTCGGCGGCGGCAGGCTGGCGACGAGCCCCGCGATCACGAAGCGCGACCTGCGCCTGGTGATCCAGGGCGCGCGCCAGGCGGGCGTGCCGCTGCTGATCGGCAGCGCGGGCACCGCCGGCGCGGCGCCGCATGTCGAGCAGACGCTGGCGATGATCCGCGCCATCGCGCAGGAGGATGGGCTCAGGCTCCGCATCGCCATCATCGGCGCCGACATGGACCGCGCCTGGCTGCGCGCCATGGCGGAGGCCGGGCGCGTCCAGCCCATCGGCGCCATCGGCGCGCTGACGCCAGCGACCATCGACGGCGCCGCCCATATCGTCGGCCAGATGGGGACGGAGGCCTTCCTCCGCGCCCTCGCGCTGGAGCCCGACATCGTGCTGGCCGGCCGCGCCTGCGATACCGCCGTCTTCGCCGCCGTGCCGCTGATGCTGGGCTACGCGCCCGGCCCCGCCACCCACATGGCGAAGATCATCGAATGCACCTCGCTCTGCTGCGTGCCCGGCGGGCGGGACGCCATGCTCGGCACGCTGACCGGCGAGAGCTTCGAGCTGGAGAGCATGAACCCGGCGCGGGCCGCGACCCCCGTCTCCGTCGCGGCCCACAGCCTCTACGAACAGGCGGACCCGCTGCGGGTGCATGAGCCCGAGGGGATGATGGACACGACGAATGCTGTCTATGAGGCGATCGATGATCGTCGCGTCCGCGTCTCCGGCGCCACCTGGACGCCAGCCGCCCGGCACAGCATCAAGGTGGAGGGTGCCAGCTTCGTCGGCGAACGCGCCGTGCTGCTCGCCAGTACCACCGATCCCCGCGTGATCGAGAAGCGCGACAGCATCGCCGCCGGCGTCCGGAAGATCGTGGCCGACATCCTGCCGGGTGCGGGCGACTACGACCTCCGCTTCCGCGCCTATGGCGCCGGGGAGACCAACCTCTTCCCCGGCGCGCGGGAGGGTCTGCCCGTGCCGGCGGAGCTGTTCTTTCTGCTGGAATGCATTGCCGCGGATGCCGATACCGCCAAGGCGATCATCGGCGTCGCCAAGCAGAACCTGCTGCATTTCGGCTTCCCCGGCCGGCTCTCCACCGGGGGCAACATCGCCTTCCCCTTCACGCCGCCCGAACTGCCGGCCGGCACGGCCTATCGCTACTCCATCTACCACGTCGCCGAATGCGACGACCTCGCGGGCGCCTTCCCGGTGCGGATGGAGACGATCGGCTGAGGCGCCCTATCCGAAGCGCGCCAGCAGCCCGGGGATGGCGGAGGCGGGCTGCGCGGGGCTGAACAGGAAGCCCTGCGCCTCCCCGCAGCCTTCCGCCGCCAGGCGGTCGAACTCGCCCTGGGTGTTCACGCCTTCCGCCGTCGTCGCCAGGCCGAGATCGGCGGCGAGCCGCATGATGGCGCGGATGATCGCCGCCCCCTCCCGATGCGCATCGATGCCGACCACCAGGTTGCGGTCGATCTTGACGCGCCCGACGGGGAAGCTGCGCAGCTGCGCCAGCGAACAGAAGCCCGAACCGAAATCATCCAGCGCCAGCGCCACGCCCTGCGCGCGCAGCGTCGCCAGCGCATGCGCCGCGGCACTCTCGTCGCCGAGGAAGGTCACCTCGCTCAGCTCCAGCTCCAGCCGCGTCGGATCCAGGCGGCTGGCCACCAGCGCATCCGCCACCAGCCGCGGCAGCGTCTCCTCCCGCAGCTGGGTGGGGGAGATGTTGACCGTCACGCGGAGGTCGCCCGGCCAGCTGGCCGCATCCCGGCAGGCCTGGCGCAGCACCTGGTCGCCGAGCTGGGTGATCAGGCCCGTCTCCTCCGCCAGGGGCACGAATTCGCCCGGGGAGACGAAGCCGCGGCTCGGGTGCTTCCAGCGCGCCAGCGCCTCGAACCCCGCCACGCGGCGGGTCGCGGTGGCGATGATGGGCTGGTAGTGCACCTCGATCTGCCGCTCCGCCAGCGCCTGCCGCAGATCCGCCTCGGCCTGTCGGATGGATTGCGAGCCGCGCAGCGCCGCCGGCGCGAAGATGGCCAGCCGGTCGCCGCCGCCCTGCCGCGCCGTCGCCAGGGCGAGCTCCGCATCCCGCATCAGCGCATCCGCATCGGTGCCACCCTCCGACACCGCGACGCCGACGCGGGTCGCCAGGATCACCGTCGCCTCCGGCGTCGCCACCGGCACCGCCAGGTCGCGCAGCAGCGCGGCCGACAGGTCGTGCACCGTCATGGAGGGGCAGCCCGCCGCGAGGATGGCGAAGTCATCCGCCCCGATCCGGGCCGCGACGGCCCCGGGCGGCAGGCGGCGCGTGATGCGCGTGCCCGCGACGCGGATCGCCTCCTCCGCCGCCGCGCGGCCGAGCGGCGTGCGGTGGCCCTCCAGGCTCACCAGCAGGATGGCGGTGCCGCCGTCCCGGTCCTGCATCTGCTCCAGCCGCCGGCGCAGCCCGGCGCCGTTCAGCAGCCCGGTCAGCTCGTCATGCTCCGCCAGGAAGCGGGCCCGCGCCTCCACCCGTCGCCGCGCCGTCACATCCTCGAAGGACACGGCCACGCTGTGGTCCAGCCGCACGGCGCGGCTGCGGAAGCTGCGCGCGCCCTGGCCATCGCCGGCGCCGCGTTCGCGGATGCTGACCGTCCCGCTGTCCAGCACCGCGGTGAATTCCGCCAGCACGCCGCCCGGCCCGCTGAAATGCAGCGGCAGCACCAGGCTGAGGCGCGAGCCCTGGTCCCGCCCGCGCCGCGGCCGCAGGCCCAGCAGCCGCATCGCCGCGCCATTCGCGTAGTCGATGCGGAAATCCACCACCGTGCCGGCGGGGTCGCGGATCGGCTCCAGCACCACGAAGCCCTCCGGCGAGATCTCCTGCGCCGTCTGGAACCGCGCCTCGGACCGCGCCAGGCGGTTCTCCACCGCCTTCAGCCCGCTGATGTCCACCAGCACGTTCACCGCGCCGACGAGTCGCCCCTCCGGATCCCGCAGCGGCGAGGGAAAGGGCGCGAAGGGGATCCGCACGCCATCCGGCCGTTCGGCATAAGCCCAGGCGCCCCGCACCGCGCGGCCTTCCTTCAGGCAGGTCGCCATCGGGCACTGGTCATGCGGCAGCACCGACCCGTCCGGCGCCAGGATGCGCCAGGACCCGCACCAGCGCTGGTGCCCGGTCGGCGGCCGCCAGCCCCAGAGCGTGGCCGCGGCCTCGTTGTAGTAGGTCAGCGTTCCCGTGACGTCCGTGGTGTAGAGCGCGACCCCCAGCGCATCGAGCACGCTGCGCGCCCCCGCCTGCTCCCCGCCGCCCCGGCCGAGACTCTCGATGAAGGCGGCCAGATCGGCACCGGCATCCTCGCAGGCCTCGATCGCGGGCACCCCGGCCAGTCCATCCATGATCGCCTTGCGCCTTCAACCGTTGGAACCGTCTGTCCCGACGATTCCTGACAATCGCTAACGGATCGTTGCGCGCCGGCGAGCCTGCGGTCGAGCCCCCTGACAAAGATTCTTTATTTTCTCAGACAGTCGCCGGAAGCCTTGCGCCGGCGAGGAAGACATCCACCGCCAGCCGCGACAGCCGCTCCACCTCCTGCGGCTCCGGCGCGGCCTTCAGGCCGAGAAGCAGCTTGATGTGGGCGGAGCCCAAGGCCATGCCGAACAGCATCTTGGCCGCCGCCTCCGCATCCGGCAGCCGCAGCCGGCCGCGCCGCATCTCCCGCTCGATCCGCCGCTGCAGGGTGGAGGCACCCTTGCTGACGATCACCCGGTGGAAGGCCTCCGCCAGTTCGGGCGTCCGCGCCCCCTCCGCGATCACCAGCCGGAAGATCGCGACCTGCCGGGCCGAGAGCAGGTGTGCCCCGGTCGCCCGCAGGATGGCGACCAGCGACTCGGCCAGGTCATGCTCCTCCGCCGCATGGTCCACATGCACCGGCGCCAGCGCCGCGGCGATGCAGGCCTCGAACAGCGCCGCCTTGGAGGCGAAGTGCTGGTAGAGCGTGCGCTTCGACATGCCCGCGAGCCGCGCGACCTCATCGAGGTTCGCATCCGCGTAGCCGTCCCGCAGGAAGACCTGCTCCGCCGCCTCGATCAGCAGGCGGGACCGTTCGGCGGCCGGCATGGGCTCCCGCCCCGGCCGGCGGGGGGGCTCCGCCACCTGGTCGAGCATGGCGCTCACTCGCCCGGCGCGGGCACCGCCGCCATGGGGGCCGCGCCCGCCTTCGCATGCGCGGGCTTCGTCCGGAACAGCCGCAGCACCAGCATGAAGAAGACCGGCACGAAGAGGATGGCGAGCACCGTGCCCGTCACCACGCCGCCGATCACGCCCGTGCCGATGGCGTTCTGCCCGCCCGATCCCGCGCCGGTCGCGATGGCCAGCGGCACGACGCCGAGGGTGAAGGCGAGCGACGTCATGATGATGGGCCGCAGCCGCTGCCGCGCCGCGATCGCCGTCGATTCCAGCACGCTGCGCCCGCGGTCGAAGCCCTCCTTCGCGAATTCGACGATCAGGATGGCGTTCTTGGCCGTGAGCCCGATGGTCGTCAGCAGCCCCACCTGGAAGTAGATGTCGTTCGACATGCCCCGCAGGATGCTGGCCACCACGGCGCCGAGGATGCCGAGCGGCACCACCAGCATCACCGCCGTCGGGATCGACCAGCTCTCATACAGCGCCGCCAGGCACAGGAAGACCACGAGCAGCGAGATGGCATAGAGCGCCGGCGCCTGGCCGGAAGACCGCCGTTCCTCGAAGCTCAGCCCCGACCAGTCATAGCCGATGCCCGGCGGCAGCTGCGCCGCCAGCCGCTCCATCTCCGCCATGGCCTGGCCGGTGGTGTAGCCCGGCGCCGGGCCGCCCTGGATCTCCCGTGACGCGATGCCGTTGAAGCGTTCGAGGCGCGGCGACCCATAGACCCATTCCGTGCGCCCGAAGGCGGAGAAGGGCACCATCTGCCCTTGCGCGTTGCGCACGAACCAGCGGTCGAGGTCGCTCGGCAGCATGCGGGCATCGGCGTCGCCCTGCATGTAGACGCGCTTGATGCGGCCGCGATCCATGAAGTCGTTGACGTAGGTCGCACCCCAGGCGGTGGAGAGCGTCGTGTTCACGTCGCTGATGGACAAGCCCAGCGCACTGGCACGCTCCCAATCCACCAGCAGGCGAAACTGCGCCTCGTCATTCAGCCCGTTCGGCCGCACGCCGGCCAGGATCGGGCTTTGCGCCGCGAGCCCCAGCAGCTGGTTGCGCGCCTCCATCAGCGCCGCATGGCCAAGCCCCGCGCGGTCCAGCAGCTGGAAGGTGAAGCCCGTGGCGTTGCCGAGTTCCGTGATGGCGGGCGGCGAGAAGGAGATGACGATGGCGTCCTGCCAGCCCGCGAAGCGCCGGTTCAGCCGCGCCGTCAGCGCCTGCACCTTGTTCTCGTCGCCCGGCCGCTCAGCCCAGGGGCGCAGGCTGATGAAGCCGAGGCCCGAATTCTGCCCGCGGCCGCCGAAGCTGAAGCCGTTGATGGTGAAGATGGAGGCGACGACGCCGCTCTCCTCCTCCCGCAGGTAGCGGGTGATCTCATCCAGCGTCCGCTGCGTGCGTTCCGTGGTGGCGCCGGGCGGCGCGATCACCTGCACGAAGGCGGTGCCCTGGTCCTCATTCGGCAGGAAGCCGCCGGGCAGGCGCAGGAAGGAATAGCCCAGCGCGCCGAGCAGCGCGGCATAGACCACCATCATCCGCCAGGGCCGCTTCATGCTGCCCCGCACGCCCTTCTCATAGACGCGGGAGGTGCGGAAGAAGCCGCGGTTGAACCAGCCGAAGAAGCCCGTCGTCCCCTGGCCCGGCTTGTGCGGCTTCAGCAGCGTGGCGCAGAGCACGGGGGTGAAGAAGATCGCGACCATCACGGACAGGCCCATCGCCGTCGCGATGGTGATGGAGAACTGCCGGTAGATCACGCCGACCGACCCGCCGAAGAAGGCCATGGGCAGGAAGACGGCCGAGAGCACGAGCCCGATGCCGACCAGCGCGCCGGTGATCTGGTCCATCGATTTGCGCGTGGCCTCGATGGGGGAGAGGTGTTCCTCCGCCATCAGCCGTTCCACGTTCTCGACGACGACGATGGCGTCGTCCACCAGCAGGCCGATGGCCAGCACCAGGCCGAACATGGTGAGCGAGTTGATGGAGAAGCCGGCGGCGGCCAGCATGGCGAAGGTGCCGAGCAGCACGACCGGGATCGCCAGCGTCGGGATCAGCGTGGCGCGCCAGTTCTGCAGGAACAGGAACATCACGAGGAAGACGAGGACCACCGCTTCCACCAGCGTATGCATGACGCTGGTGATGGACAGGCGCACGAAGGGCGTGGTGTCCAGCGGATAGACCACCTCCAGCCCCTGCGGGAAGTTGGGCCGCAGCCGCTCGATCGTCGCCCGCACATTGGCCGCCGTGTCCAGCGCATTGGCGCCGCTCGCCAGCCGGATGCCGATGCCGGCCGAGGGCTGGCCGTTGAAGCGGGTCGTGAAGGCGTAGTTCTCCGCCCCGATCTCCACGCGCGCCACATCCCGCAGCCGCACCTGGGACCCGTCCGGCCGCACGCGCAGCAGGATGGAGGCGAATTCCTGCGGCGTCTGGAGATAGGACGGCCCGATGATGGTGGCGTTGAGCTGCTGGCCCTGGACCTGCGGCATCGCCCCCATCTCGCCGGAGGAGACCTGCACGTTCTGCGCGCGTATGGCGTTCGCGACATCGCCCGGCGTCATGCCGTAGTTCAGCAGGCGTGCGGGGTCGAGCCAGATGCGCATGGCGTATTGCGCGCCGAAGACCTGATAGTCGCCGACGCCGGGTGTGCGGCTGATCGGGTCCTGCACGCTGGTGACGAGGAAGTCGGAGATGTCGGTATTCGCCATCCGCCCGTCGCTGGACACGAAGCCCACGACCAGCAGGTAGTTGTTGCCCGACTTGGTGACGCGGATGCCCTGCTGCTGCACCGTCAGCGGCAGGCGCGGCGTCGCCAGCTGCACCTTGTTCTGCACCTGCACCTGCGCGACGTCGGGGTTGGTGCCCTGCGCGAAGGTCAGCTGGATGGTGGCGCTGCCATCCTTGGCGGCGTTGGAGGAGAAGTAGAGCAGGTTGTCGATGCCGGAGAGCTGCTGCTCGATCACCTGCACGACCGTGCTCTGCACCGTCTCCGCCGAGGCACCGGGGTAGGAGACCTGGATGGAGATGGCGGGCGGGGCGATGGCGGGATACTGCGCCACCGGCAGGATGCGCAGCGCCAGCAGCCCGGCCAGCATGATGCCGATCGCGACCACCCAGGCGAAGACCGGGCGGTCGATGAAGAAACGCGCCATGGGCTCAGCTGCCCGCGCGGGCCACGGGGGTGGCGCGTTCCGTCGGGTTCACCCGCGCACCGGGGCGGATGCGCTGCACGCCTTCCACCACCACCCGGTCGCCGGGGTTCAGCCCCTCCGTCACCAGCCAGTCCGTGCCGATGGCGCGGGTGGTGCGCAGCGTGCGCGGCTCCACCACGTTCTGGGCGTTGACCACGAAGGCCATGGGCTCGCCGCGCGGGGTGCGGGACACCGCCTGCTGCGGCACCAGCAGGGCGCGGTCGGTCACGCCCTCCTCCACCTCGGCCCGCACGAACATGCCGGGCAGCAGGAGCTGGTCGGGGTTCGGGAAGACCGCGCGCATGGTGACGGAGCCCGTGCCCTGGTCGACGATCACCTCGCTGAACTGGATCTCGCCGGGATGCGGGTAGCGGGAGCCGTCCTCCAGGATCAGCGCGGCGCCGGCCCGGTCGATGGAATCGCGCCGCAGCGCGCCGCTCGCGACATCCCGCCGCTGCTGCAGCAGCGCGGCGCTGGGCTGCGTCACGTCCACATAGATCGGATCGAGCTGCGTGACGGTCACCAGCGCCGCCGCCTGGTTGGCGGTCACCAGCGCGCCTGGTGTCACGGTGGAACGGCCGGTGCGGCCATTGATGGGGGAGGAGACGCGGGTGAAGGCGAGGTCGATCCGCGCGGTCTCCAGCGCCGCCCGGGCGGACATCACATCGGCCTGCGCCTGGCGCAGCGTCGCTTCCGCATTCTCCAGGTTCTGCTGGGAGACGGCCTGCGCCTGCACCAGCGACCGGTAGCGGGTCGCGGTGCCGCTGGCCGCGCGCTCCGTCGCCTCCGCCCGCGCCAGCGCGGCCTCCGCGCGGCGCACCGCGGCTTCGAGCGTCGCCGGATCGATCTGGAACAGGGGCTGGCCGGCCGAGACGCGCTCGCCCTCATTGAACAGGCGTTCACGCAGCACGCCGCCGACCTGCGGCCGCACCTCCGCCACGCGATAGGGCGCGGTGCGCCCCGGCAGCGTGGTTGTCACCGGCACTTCCTTGCGTTCCAGCGTCACCACCGTGACGGCGGGCGGCGGGGGCGGCGCGCCCTGGGCCGCGGCCTGCTTCGGCGGCTCGTCGCAGGAAGCGACGAGACCGATCACGCCGACCAGCGCGAGACGCGGCAGCAGGCGGCGCGGCAGGGTCTGCCTGAAGCCGGGGGAGGGTTGCATGCGACCTCGATGAAACGCGTCGGTTGTCGGAATGGGAAACTGGCGCGTTTCCAGCGGAAGTCAACATAAGATGCTGCAACGCAGCGTAACCGGCAGTTACGCGGCGCGTCCCCGCAGCCAGGTCGTTGCCAGGAAGGCCAGGCAGATGGCAGCAGCGAAGAAGGCGAGGCCATGCGTCGCCGCTTCCATCGACAGCCCCGCCAGCACCGGCCCCGCCAACGCGCCGGCGCCCCACATGAAGCCCATGGCCGCATAGACGCCGACCAGCGCCGATCCCTGGAAGCGGCTGCCCACCACCGCCAGCATCACCGTATAGATGCCCACGAAGCAGCCGCCCCAGACGAAGAGCAGCGCATAGGTGGCCCAGGGGTTGCCGAGCGCCAGCGGCCAGGCAAGCGCGCCGAGTCCGGCCGCCAGCGCCAGCAGCCGCACGAGGCGCAGCCGCTCCATCCGGTCCGCCAGCCAGCCGATCGGCAGCTGCAACAGGATGGCGCCCGCCATCATGCAGGTCATGAGCTGGGTCGCGCTGTCCTCCGTCCAGCCGAGCCGCACCGCGTAGAGGGCAAGGAAGGAGAGCCCCGCCGTCTCGATCGCCGCGTTCAGCACCACGGCGGCGATGGCGACGGGGGCGAGGCGCATGAAATGCAGCGGGCCCTCATGCGACGGCGTCTCGAAGGCCGGCGCCACGACGCGGGGCGAGGCGACGAGCAGCGTCGCCGCCAGCGCGATGCCCGCGCCGACCATGTAGGGCAGGGCGCCATGCGTGCCGAGGAAGGAGAGCATGAGGGGGCCGAGCGCGAAGCCCACGGACATCGCTGCCGTGTAGGCCGCCATGGCGCGGCCGCGATTCTCCTCCGTGCTCAGGCTGTTGGTCCAGGTCTCCGACATCACGAAGAGGATCTCGGACGCCGCGCCCATCAGCAGCCGCAGCAGGAACCACACCCAGACCAGGCGCACCAGCGGGAAGGCCACCAGCACCGCCGCCGCCAGCAGCAGCGCGATGATGACGAGGCGCCTTATGCCAAGCGGCACGACGATCCGCGGCAGCAGCCAGGCCATGGCGAAGACGCCGATGGCATGCATCGCCGCATTGGCGCCGATGGTGACCTCGCTGAGGCCCTGGCCCGCGAGGTCCAGCGCGATGAGGGAGGCGCTGAGGCTGTAGGTCAGGCCGAACAGCGTCGCCACCGCGATGACCGCGGCGCGGGACAGCAGGTTGTCAGGCATAGCCCATCCGGGCATCGCGGTCGCTGGCGTCCGGCGCGCGGTCCGCCGGTGGGCCGAAGCCGCCGCCGCCCGAGGTTTCCAGCCGCACCACATCGCCCTGCTGGAGCTTGAGGTTGTCCGTCTTGGGCGGGATCGGGCTTTCCGCGCCATCCCGCCGCAGCACCAGCGCGCCCTTCGCGGCGGGGCCGCCGCCGGCCAGCCCGTAGGGCGCGTGATCGAAGCGGTCCATGTTCGCCGTGAAGAAGCAATGCGCGCTGTCCACGCGCCATTCGCGTACCAGCCCGAGCCCGCCGCGCCGCATGCCCGCGCCGCCGCTGCCATCGCGGAGCGCATAGCGCAGCACGGTCAGCGGCAGCTGCGCCTCGATCATCTCGATGGGGATGTTGCTGTTGTTGTGCATGCCGCTGGCATAGGCGTTGACGCCATCCTTGGCGGGATGCGCGCCCGATCCGCCGATCTCGATCTCCACCAGCACGTCGCGCTGGCCGCTTTCCTTCACCGTCTGGAAGGTGGTGACGTAGCTGTTGCCGTAATAGGCGGCGGGGATGAGGTCCGGCACCGCCTGGTGCAGCGCACCGTTCATGGCGTTCAGCAGCCGGTGCGTCACCGCGATGCGATGCGCGACGGGCGCGGGGTGGCGGGCATTGACGACAAGGCCCTCCGGCGCCGTCACGCTGATTGGCCGGTAGCAGCCCGCCGACATGTGCAGCGAGGAATCGGCGCAGCACATCAGCGCGAACATCACCGCGGCATTGGTGGAAGCGAGCGTCGCATTGGTCGGCCCCGCCACCTGGGGCGAGCAGCCGGAAAGGTCGACGCGCGCCGTCTCCCCTTCGATGTGCAGCCGCACATGCAGGCGGATGCGCTTGCCGAGATCGATGCCGTCATCATCGAGGAAATCCTCGAACTCATAGACGCCGTCGGGCATCCGCCCGATGGCCGCGCGCATGCCGGCCTCGCTCATGTCGAGGATGCGCTGCCCCGCCTCGATCATCGCCGCGGCGCCGAAGCGATTCGCCAGCCGGGCCAGCGCCGCCGCGCCCACCTCCAGCGAGGCGAGCTGGGAAGAGAGGTCGCCCAGCAGCAGATCGGGCTTCCGGATGTTCTGCCGGATCATCGCCCAGATGCCCTCGTTCCGCACGCCACGCTCGATCAGCTTGACGGGCGGAATGCGCAGCCCCTCCTGGAAGATCTCGGTCGCCTTGGCGGCGTAGGAGCCGGCGACGAGCCCGCCGACATCGATGTGGTGACAGAGCGTGCCGACGAAGGCGATGCGCGCGCCGCCATGGAAGACGGGCCGGAAGGCCAGGATGTCCGGCAGGTGCTGGCCGCCGCAATAGGGATCGTTGAAGATGACGACATCGCCCTCGTGCCAGGCCTCCGGCTGCACATGGTCCGCCAGCAGCGTGCGCAGCGCATGCGTCATGGAATTGAGGTGGCCGGGGATGCGCGCGGATTGCGCGAGGTTCTGGCCCTCGGCGTCGAAGACGGCGGTGGAGTAGTCCAGTAATTCGCGCACGATGGTGCTGCGGCTGGTCCGCCAGATCGTGATGTCCATCTCCGCCGCCGCCGCCGTCAGCGCGTTGCGGATGACCTCGATCTCGATGGGGCCGAGCTTCTTCATGCCGCGATCCTCCGCGCGATGATCGCGCCCTCGGGGTCGAGCGCCGCGCGCCAGCCGGCGGCGATGACGTGGGTGGCGAAGGCTTCCTCGATGATGGCGGGGCCCTCGATGGTGTCGGCCAGGCGCAGCCTCTCCCGCCGCCAGACCGGCCAGGAAGTCGCCGCGCCGCCCTGCCACACCTGGCGCGATCCCGGTGCCGTCGCGGTATCGGCGGGCGTCGCGCTCGCCTCCTCCGGCTTGTCGAGCCGCCCGATGGCGGCGGCGCGCAAGGTCACGATCTCCACCGGATCGCCCTCCGCCGCGTAGGAGAAGCGCGCGCGATGCGTCGCGTGGAAGCGCGCGAGCAAGGGCGGCAGGGCAGGGGCCTCCGGCCAGGGCACCAGCAATTCGAAGGCCTGGCCGCGGTAGCGGAGATCGGCCGAGATCTCGACCGCACGCTGCGCGGGCGCCACGCCATCCTCCGCCAGCCGCGCATCGGCCTCCGCGCGCAGAGCCTCCACCGCCGCCGCCACAGCCTCCGCCTGGTCGTCGCGATACAGCCGCGACCGCGCGAGGTCCTGCACGAGGTCGGAGAAGAGGATCCCGTAGGCCGAGAGCGTCCCGGGCTCCCGCGGGAAGACCACTTCCGTGATGCCGAGTTCGTCCGCCACTTCGGTGGCATGCAGCCCGCCCGCGCCGCCGAAGGACAGCAGCGCGAAGTCGCGGGGATCGAGCCCCTTCTCGAACAGCGAAAGCCGCACCGCCGCCGCCAACTGCGCATTGGTCACACGCAGCACGCCCTCCGCCGCCGCTTCCGTGCCCAAGGCGAGCGGTGTCCCGATCCGCGTCTCCATCGCCGCCCGCGCGCCCGCGAGGTCCAGCGCCATCGCCCCGCCCAGGAAGAAGTCGGGGTCGAGCCTCCCCAGCACGGCATTCGCATCCGTCACCGTCGGCTCCGTCCCGCCGCGCCCGTAGCAGACCGGCCCCGGCCGTGCCCCCGCGCTGCGCGGCCCCGCCGTCAGCCGCCCCGCCGCATCGACGTTGGCGATGGAGCCGCCCCCCGCGCCGATGGTCCGCATCTCCACCATCGGCAGCCGCACCGGCAGCCGGTCCACCTCCCCCTGCGTCACCAGCCCGATGACGTGGTCCTGCACGACGGAGACGTCGAAGCTCGTCCCCCCCATATCCACCGCGACCAGGTTCGGCCGTTCCAGCCGGCGGGAGAGCCGTTCCGCCGCCAGCGCGCCGCCCGAGGGGCCGGAGAGCAGCAGCCGCGCCGGCTGTTCCGCGGCCCGCCGCAGGCTGCACATGCCGCCATTCGACTGCACCAGGAAGATGCGCGGCCTGAACCCGTCCTCCCCGAGCCGCGCCTCCAGCCGGGCCAGGTAGCGCTGCACCACCGGCATCAGCAGCGCGTTCAGCACCGTCGTCGACAGGCGCTCATACTCCCGGATCTCCGGGCTGATGTCGGAGGAGAGGCTGATGGGCACGCCGGGCAGCGCCTTCGCCACCGCATCCCGCAGCGCGCGTTCATGCGCGGGGTTGGCATAGGCATGCAGCAGCCCGATCGCGATCGCCTCCGGCGCCGCCGCGCGCAGCCTGTCCGTCAGCGCGGTCAGGTCACCCAGCGGCACCTCCACGCTGCCATCCGCGCGCATGCGTTCCACCACGCCGAAGCGCCGGTCGCGGTCCATCAGGCAGGGGAAGGGGTCGGGCGCCAGGCCGTAGATGTCGCGCCGGACGTGGCGCGTGATCTCCAGCACATCCTCGAACCCCGCCGTCGTCAGCAGCACGCCGCTGGCCAGCTTGCGTTCCAGCACCGCATTGGTCGCGATGGTCGTGCCGTGCAGCAGCAGCCCCACATCGGCCAGCGCGAATCCGAAGCGCGCCGCCGCCTGGCGGATGCCGGTCATCAACCCCTCGGAGGGATCGGCCGGCGTGGTGGGCGCCTTCCAGGCCATGACGCGGCCGTGGCGCTGGTCCAGGATCTGGAAGTCGGTGAAGGTGCCGCCGATATCGACCGCGATGCGAACGGGCTGCGTCGCGCTCATGCTCGCGCGGGCCCACGCTCAGAACGGCGCATCAGCGAGTCTCCGGTCGGTTCAGACCGGCAGCATGGCCGCGCCGTGAAAGCGGCGCCAGCCCGGGTCACGCCCGGGCCGGCGCCGAACGCCTCAGGCCTTCGCGGCCTTGCGCTTCGCCTTCTTCATGCCGGCCAGCGCGGATTCCTTCAGCGCCGGGCTCGCCTTGAACTTCACGGTGGCGCCGGCCTTCACCTGCACCTTCTCGCCGGTGCGCGGGTTCATCGCCGTGCGCTTCGCCGTCTCGCGCACCGCGAAGGCGCCGAAATCGGGAATCGTGAAGCGGCCGGTCGCGACGATCTCGGTCTTGATCGCGGCGATGATGTCGGCAGCGAGCTTGCCCGCGGCGTTCGCCGGCATCTCCGTGGACTTCACGATCACATCCGTGAGGAACTTCTTTGACATGTTGCGTCTCCTTGCAGGCAGCACCGCATAGCCGAGCGCGATGCCGATGTCAGCGGCGAAGTCAGGCGATTCGCCGATCTTCTCGCGCTGCACTGCGGAAATTCCGTGATGTGACGCCCCGGAACGGCTTTTCGCGGCGAAAACCGCAGGGATTCACGCCGCCGCGGCCATGCGCCTGAACCCCAACGCCGCCAGCCGGGCCTGCGATTCGGCCGAATCCAGCACCCGCAGGAAGGCCCGGACCGGCGCGCGATCCGCCCGCGCCTCGGCCAGGAAGAAGTCGTAATGTTCATCCGCCAGCGGCAGGAAGCCGAGCCCATAGGCGCGCGCCACCGTCTCGATCGCCACCCCCCAATCCGCGCGTCCCTGCGCCACGGCGGCCGCGACCGCATTGTGGGATTTCGGCTGGTTTGCGTAGCCCGCGGGCCTCGCGCCGCCCAGCAGCCCGTCCAGCAGGATGCGCGTGCCAGACCCCGCATTGCGGTTCACCAGCAGGCAGCGTGGATCGGCCGAGGCCGCCGCCACCGCCGCCGCCCCGTCCATCCCGGCGAAGCGGCCGTCGCCGGGCCGGAACACCACCCCCTGCAGCCGCCGCCAGCCCGGCACCAGGCGCAGCCCCGGCGCCAGGAAGGGCGCGTTGTAGGCGCCCGTCTTCGGGTCCAGCAGATGCGCCGGCGCCAGGTCGCATTGTCCCCGCTTCGCCGCCGCCAGCCCGCCCAGGCTCCCCACCGCCAGGCTGCGCGCGCCGATCCCCTCCGCCGCCAGCAGGTCCAGCATCGCATCCAGCCCGACGCAGTGGCTGCCGATGATGGTCAGCGCCGGCAGCCTCGCTGGCCCGCCGATCAGCGTCACGCGCAGCGCCTGCCCGGCCTCCGCCCCCTGGTCCAGCGCCGGGATGGCGAAGAACCCGTCCGCGGCTCCGAAGGCCGTGACGCTGCCCGAGCCCTTGCCGAGCGGCCAGGCCATCAGCCCGTCCTCGCCCCCATCCTGCCCTTGGGCCAGCGACGCCATCACATATTCCTCGCGCCCCAGCTCGCTCGGCATCCGCACCGCGAGCCGCGCCGGCACCTCCGCCTCCACGCGTTCGGGAAGCCCGGCCATCGCCCGCAGCAGCGGCACCGCGAACCGATGGAAGGTGAAGACGGCACTCGTCGGGAAGCCCGGCAGCACGAAGACCGGCTTGTCCCGCAGCCTTGCGATGCAGAGCGGCTTGCCCGGCTTCAGCGCCACCCCGTGCACGATCACGCCATCCCCCAGGATGCGGTGGGAGACATCGCCCGCGCCCTTGCTGGTGCCGCCGGACATGACGACCATGTCCGCCTCCTCCAGCGCGCGGGAAAGCGCGGCCGACAGCGCCGCCTCCTCATCCCGCAGGATGCCGAAGGGCAGGGGCTCGCCGCCATTCTCCGCCACCGCCGCCGCCAGGATGGCCGCATTGCTGTCGGGGATGGCGCCCGGCGGCAGCACGCTGCCCGGCGCGCGCAGCTCATCGCCGGTCGAGATCACCGCGACGCGCGGCCGCCGCACCACGGGCACCGAAGCGATCCCGCAGGCCGCCAGCATGCCGATCTCGCGGCTCGTCACCACGGTGCCGGCGCGCAGCACCGTCTCCCCCTTGGCGATGTCGCTGCCCGCGAACCCCACGAAGGCGCCGGGTGCGGCGGCGCGGGACAGCAGGATGGCGGGCGGCTCGCCCTCCTCCAGCCCCCCTTCCTCCATCACGGTATGCTCGATCATCACCACGGCATCGGCGCCGCGCGGGATCACGCCGCCGGTCGCGATGGCGGTCGCGGTGCCCGGCGCCACCTCGATCCCCGGCGCCACGCCGCAGGCCAGCACCTCCGCGTTCAGCACCAGGCGGCGCGGCGTCGCCTCCGTGGCACCGGTGGTATCGGCCGCCCGCAGCGCGAAACCATCGACGGCGCTGCGGTCGAAGGGCGGCGCATCCGCCGCCGCGGCGATGGGGCGCGCCACCACGCGGCCGAGCGAGTCCGCCAGCCCCACGCTTTCCTCGCCCAGCGCCTGGAACGGAAAAGCCGCGCGCAGACGCGCCGCCGCTTCCTCGGCGGAGACAACATCGAGAAACTGTTCCTGCCGCGCGGCGCGGCGGATGCGCTCAACCAGGGAAGGATCGGTCATCGGGGAAGGGCTTCGGCCTCGATCTCGGCGCCGGCTTCGTAGCCCTCCGCGCCGGGCGGCACCACCAGCACGGCCGCCGCGGCCGAGAGCGCCTGCAAGGGCAGCGCGCCCACCGCCAGCGGCGTCGCCACCCCGGCGCCATCCAGCGCCAGCGGCACCAGCTCCGCCAGCCCCACCGTGGAGGCCACCTTGCGCGCCAGCCGGGCGCGGATCGGCGCCGGCGCGGCGGCCCCCGCCAGGGCGCGCAGCGCCGGCAGCCCCAGCAGCAGCCAGGCGGCGACGGCATCCTCCGCGAGCGGCGGCAGCAGCACCGCCGGCACGCCACCTTCGCGCCCGATCCCGGCTGCCATGCCCGGCCGCGCGCCCATCCCGGTCATGGCCTCCGCCAGCCCGCCCTCCTGCGTCAGGACCAGGTCGGGCGGCCCGTCCTGCGTCTCCGCCCCCGCCGCCACCGTCCAGGCCGAAAGCAGCGCCAGCACCGCCGGATCGGCATGCCGCAGCGCGAGGCGCGGCACGCGCACCGCCACCTCCCGCACCCCCAGCGCCGCCAGCGCCGGCAGGTCCGCCGCCCGCAGCGACTCTCCCGCCGCGCGGATCACCCGACCGGCCTCGATCTCCCCGCCCGGCGCGCGCACCCCGTCGCCGGGCGTCGCCTGTTGCAGGGCGAGCGGGAGGGGGCCGTCGCCATCCATGTCGAAGGGATCGAGCAGCGCATCCGTCCCCGGCGGCAGCGCCTGCCCCGGGCCGAGGCGCAGGGCCGCGCCGGGGATCGGCACGGGCGCATAGGGGCTTGCCCCCTCCGTCTCCGCCGCCGCCACCGCCCAGCCATCCCGCATCGCCACCGGCGCGGCGGGCACCGGCGCCGCGGCCCGCACCTCCTCCGCCAGCACATGGCCGATCGCCGAGGCGGGCGCGCGCCGGTACGGCGCCACCGGCGCCAGCTTGGCCAGCAGAAGCGCGCGCATCGCATCCGGCGCGGTCAGGCGAAGGGGGGTGGAGATGGCGGCCGTCCCGGTTTCCGTTGGCCCGCAGTTAGGGGCGCTGCGCCCGATTCACCAGCGCCCGGGTCCCGGGAAGTGATGCCGAACCACGCACGCCGTGATCGAAAACACAAAAGGGAGAGCGCAACCCTCCCCCGTCATGCCCGCATGGCGTGCATTCCGGGGGGCGGTGTAGGCTCGCGCAACCTTGAACAACTGCCGGATTCCGTGATCCCCTTGGCCTTTGTCCTGCGCATGCTCGACCGGTTGCGCAGCCTGCCGCTGTGGATGCGCCTTCTCTGCGCGCTCCTCTTCGGCCTCCTTGCCTTCCTCGTCCGGATCACCCTGCTCGATCACCGCCCGGGCGCGGGGCGGGACCTCATGCTCGTCGCGATCGTCCTCTCCGCCTTCTGGTGGGGCTTCTGGCCCGGTCTCGTCACCGGGTTCACGGTGCGCGGCCTGGCACTCTGGTATTTCGTCGGCCCGCCGGAGGTCACGCTGGTCCGTCCCTGGGACGACAAGGGGATCTGGTTCTTCATCGTCATGACCGTCTCCGCCGCCTGGGCCGCGGGCACGGCGCTTCTGGTGCTGTCCCGCGCCGAGGACCGCGGCGATGACGGCCGCCCGCCCGACCGCCTGGAAGGCTGAGTCTCTCGATTTTCGAAGATACTTGATTGATCGAATATCCGCCCCTAGGCTCCCCGCGACGGGAAGGGGGGTATCGTGCCGCCGCGCACCAACCAGAAGCCGGCCGAGCCGGAAGCGGTGCTGGTCAGCCAGGACGTGTTGTCGCGCCTGAAGGGCGACATCCTGGATGGCCACTTCGCACCCGGCACGCGGCTCCGCTTCGCCGATCTCCAGCGCGCCTATGGCGCCGGCATCGGCACGCTGCGGGAGGCGCTGTCCCACCTGCTGCCGGAAGGCCTGGTCGAGCTCGATGCCAATCGCGGCTTCCGCGTCGCCGCCATCTCGGCCGATGACCTGCAGGACGTCTCCGCCCTGCACATCGAATTCGAACAGCGCGCCATCCTGGACAGCGTCCGCCATGGCGACGATGCGTGGGAAGCCGGCCTCGTCCTCGCCTTCCACCGCCTCGCCAAGATCGAGCGGCTGAGCCGAGAGGAACGCAAGCAGCGCAGCAGCGAATGGCTGGCCGCGCATCGCGACTTCCACCGCGCCCTCGTCGCCGCCTGCCCGTCCCGCTGGCTGCTGCGCCTGCGCGCGCAGATGTATGACCACATGGAGCGCTATCGCCTCGTCTCCCAGCGCCACCGGCCGCTCGGCCCATCGAAGCGCGCGGAGCATGAGGCGATCCATGACGCGGCGCTGTCCCGCCAGGCGGAGCGCGCGGCCGAACTCCTCGGCGCCCATCTGCGGGAGACCACGGAGACGGTGCTGCGCCACGCGCCGCAATTCATGCCGCCGCCCTGAGACGAAGCGGGCGAGGGAGGAAGGAAGAAGAATGCAGGACCCCATCATCAAGGTGCGCGACGTCGCCTGGATCCGGCTCGGTTCGCCGGACCTCGACCAGGCCGAGCGTTTCCTCACGGATTTCGGCCTGGTCCGGCAGGTGCGGACGGAGGATCGCCTCTACATGCGCGGCACCGGGGAAGCCCACCATCTGCACATCACCGAATGCGGGCCGGACCGCGTGCTGGCCGTGGGCTTCCACGCCGACAGCGAAGCCGACCTGCACCGCCTGGCCGCCCATGCCGCCGGTGCCTCGGGCGTCGAGGACCTGAACGAGCCAGGCGGCGGCAAGCGCGTGCGCCTGAAGGACCACAACGGCTTCACCATGGAGGTGGTGCACGGCGTGGCGACGGTGGCGACGCTGCCGGAACGCCATTCCGTGCTGAACACCGGCGCGGATCGCCCGCGCCTCGGCCAGTTGCAGCGGATCGAGCCGCGCCCCTGCCAGGTGAAGCGCATGGGCCATGCGGTGTTCAGCACGCCGGACATCGAGGGCTCCGTCGCCTGGGCGCATCGCCACCTCGGCTTCGTCGTCAGCGAGCATGTCCATGCCGAGGACAATCCGGACTTCCTGCTGGCCAGCTTCAACCGCGCCGACCGGGGCGAGGAGTTCGTGGACCACCACATCATGATGTTCGGCCGCCACAGCCGCGCGGGCCTCAACCACATCTCCTACGAGGTGCAGGACATGGACGACCTCCATGCCGGCCATGACTGGCTGAAGAGCCAGGGGCACTACCACCTCTGGGGCATCGGCCGGCACCTGCTGGGCAGCCAGGTCTTCGACTACTGGAAGGATCCCTGGGGCCGCGTGCATGAGCATTGGACGGACACGGATGTGCTGAACGCCGCCGTGGCGCCCCGCAAGCTGCCGAAGAGCCAGGGGCTGAAAAGCCAATGGGGGCCACAGGCGCCCCAGGAATTCCGGGAAGCCGCGAGCGTCTGATCCCGCGCGCCGCCTGCGGCGGCTTCCGGGACCAGACGCTCGCTTGCCTTGCCCTCAGACGCCGGGCGCGCGCTCCGCGCGCTTGGCTTCGCGGCACTGGCCGCGGGCCGCATTCGCGGCCTCGGCCGGCCGGGCCGGCCGCCAGTGTCTGCGCTCGACAATGAAACGCCGAGTAACGGAGGAAACAACAAGATGCTCACCCGCCGCCTGGCGCTCGGCCTGCTGGCTGCGCCGCTCATTGCCCGCCCGGCCCTGGCCGCCTGGCCGGACCGCCCCATCCGCCTGCTGCACGGCTTCGGCCCCGGTGGCACGGCGGACATACTGGCCCGCCTGATTGCCACGCCGATCGGGGAATCACTGGGCCAGTCGGTGGTGGTGGAATCCCGGCCCGGCGCCGGCGGCAACATCGCCTCCGCCGCGCTGGCCCGCAGCCCGGCGGATGGCCACACCATCGGCCTGCTGACCGGCGGCCATGCCGTCTCCGCCGCCTTCGCCCAGGGGCTGACCTTCGACCCCGTCAACGACTTCGACTTCGTCTCGATGATCGTGCGCTACGCCTTCGTCATCGTCGTGCGGGCGGACAGCCCGGCGCGGGACCTGGCGGGGCTGGTGGCGATGGCGAAGGCGCAGCCCGGCCGCGTGACCTTCGGCTCCGCCGGCGTCGGATCGACGCATCACCTGGTGGGGGAGATGCTGAACGCCACGGCCGGCATCCAGATGCAGCACGTGCCCTATCGCGGCGACGCCGCCGGCACCACGGCGCTGCTGGGCGGCGAGGTCTCCGCCATGGTCACCACCAGCGTCGGCGTGCTGCCGCATGTCCGCGCCGGCACGGTGCGGTGCCTGGCGGTGAGCGCCGCCACCCGGTCGAAGCTGCTGCCCGATGTGCCGACGGTGGCGGAGGGCGCGAACCTGCCGGGCTTCGAGGCGCCCACCTGGGCCGGCATCGCCGCGCCGAAGGGGCTGCCGGAGCCGGTGGCGCTGCGCCTGCACCAGGTGATCGCGACGGTTATCAACGAACCCGCCATGCGGCGTCGCCTGGACGATCTGGTGGACGGGGAGGTCGATGCCGGCCGCCCCGGCGACATGCGGCCCTTCGTGGCGGCGGAGATCGCGCGCTGGCGCGCGGTGATCCAGCGCCAGGGCATCCAGATGCAATAGGGGCGCGATTCCGCTGGCGCCCGCGCCGTCGTTCCTGTTATGTTCCAGTTATCATGGCCCGAGCCGCGCCACCACCTCGAAGCCCTCTCCCCCATCGGGGGGGAGAGGGTCGGGTGAGGGGGGCTCACCACCCGCACAACCCCACCCATTCATCCGTGAAGCACCCCCAAAATTCGGTGCTAAAGGTGCATAAACGCCATAATCGGCATAAGTCACTTAGCGACTAAAAGGTCACACCAGCGCCGGCACCTCGACGCCCAGCCGGCCCGCCGCCTCGACCAGTTGCTTCCAGACCCCCGGCGGCAGCGGAATGCCATCGGCCAGCCGCCGCGCCCGCTCCGCATCGCCGCGCTCGCCGGGCACCAGCAGCGCCTCCGCCCCCGCCGCGCGGGGCTGGGCCGCGATGGTCGCGGCCAGGTCGTCGACATCCGCGGCCAGCGCGGCCGGATCGCCGAAGGCCGAGAGGTCGAGCGCGATGGCGACGCCGTTCATGCCGTAGGATTTCTCGCCGCGCAGCGCCGGCGCGATCATCGGGTTGGTCGCGACCAGGCTCGCCAGGCATTCGATCATCAGCGACAGGCCCGCCCCCTTCGGCCCGGCCATCGGCAGCAGGGTGGCGACCTTCGCGGCATCCGTGGTGTCCGCCCCCTCCGCATCGATGCCCCAACCCGTGGGGATGGGGGTGCCGGAGGCCTTGGCGCCGAGGATCTTGCCGAGCGACACCGTCGCGGTGGCCATGTCGAGCAGCAGGGGAGGGTGCGCGCCGCCGGGCATGGCAATGGCGATGGGGTTGGTGGAAACCACGGCCTTCCGGCTGCCCGGCCAGGCCATCAGCGGGATGCTGGCGGTCATCACCAGCCCCGCCATGCCCTGCGCGGCGGCCTGCAGGGCGAAATGCCCGACGGCGCCGGCATGGGTGATGTTGCGCGCGACGCACCAGCCCACATGCACGCGCTTCGCCGCCGCGATCGCCTCCTCTATCGCGCGCTTCATCGCGACGGGCCCGGGCGCGCCCGCGGCATCCAGCAGCGCGATGGCGCCGGCCGCTTTCAGCAGCCGCATCTCGGCTGCGGGTTTGATGTCGCCGCCCGCGATCTGCTCGAGGTAGCGGGGGATGCGGATCACGCCGTGGCTGTCCACGCCACGGAGATTGGCGAAGACCAGCGTCTCCGCCCAGACCGCCGCATCCTCGCGCGGCGTGCCCGCGGCGGCCAGGATGTCGCGCGCGAGGGCGTGCAGGGCAGGGGCGGCGATGCGGAGCTTCGACACGGCTAGGCCTTCGCCACCGGGAAATGCACGTCGAGCCACCCCTTCAGGATGCCCGCCGTGCGCTGGTTGCCGGCGGCCAGCGGGAAATGGTCGGTGCCGGTGATGAGGACCAGGTCCTTCGGCTGCCCGGCCTTCTCCCACAGCCGGATCGACTGCTCGGTCGGCGTCACCGTGTCGTCGGCGCCATGGATGAACAGCACGGGGCGGGGGCTGATCCAGTGCACCACCTCCTCCGCCTTGAAGTCGAACATGGATTGCGCGGTATCGGCGGAGACTTCCATGAGTGCGTTGGGCGACAGGTTCTTGCGCAGATGCTCCTGCATCGGCACCACGTCGAAGCGCGGCACCGTCAGCGCCTCGCCCGTCTTCTCCTTGTGCGCGCGGTTGGCGGCCAGCATGGCGAGGAACTTGGGCCAGGCCTCGCCGGGATGCTGGCCCATGAACTTGCGCTCGCCATGCCCCCAGCCGCAGGAGGAGATGACGGCGGCGAAGCGCTGGTCCACCGCGCCGGCATAGCAGGCGACGGCTGCGCCGAAGCTGTGGCCGATGATGCCGATCCGCGTCGGGTCGATCTCCGGCCGCTGCGACAGCCAGTTCAGTGCATTCTTGGCGTCCGCCACCTGGTCATGGCACAGCACGTAGCCGCGCTTGCCGCCGGACTTGCCGCAGCCGCGGAAGTCCATGCGCAGCACGGCATAGCCGAAGGATTCCAGCAGCCGGGCCATGATCTCCGCATGGCTCTTGTCCTTGGACCCGATGAAGCCGTGCAGCACGATGAAGGCCGGCAGCCGCGTGCCGGGCGGCGTGCCGTCCGGGATGTGCAGGTCGCCCGCGATGTCGATGCCGTCGGAGACGAAGCTGACGGGGGTGTCCATGGAAGGGCCGTGTCCTCTGACTTGGCGCGGTTGGGCGCGCGGGCGGAGTAGGGCACGGATTTTCGAAGATGCCAAGCATGTTCGAAGGCGAAGGTCAGTCCTGCGCCAGCGCCGCCTCTCCCGCCGAGGTCAGGCGGTAGGTGCCGCGGCTCACGCGCTCGAACCAGCCATGCACGTTGCGCAGCAGGATGGTCGGCGCGTCCGGCACCACCGCCTTCACGGCGCGGGTCGTCGCCGGCCCGTCCCGCAGCGCGCCGGCGCAGGCCAGCGCCGCCTGGCGATAGGCGGTCATGATGGGCTTGCGGTTGCCCCCGCCCGGCGTCGGGTCGCCGCGCCGCTTCCGGTGCTCCGCCAGCAGGCGGGACCGCTTCGGCAGGTTGGGCCGGGGGCGATAGGGCGAGGGCTCCGCCAGCACCTCCACGCGGCCCGTCCCGGGCAGCACCGCCAGCAGGCCGAAGCCCAGCAGCCGGCAGAGCCTGTGCGCGCGGCGGTCCCGGTCCCGCCCCTTGCGGGTGGCGGGCACGGCCAGCCAGACCTCGTCGCAGGCCGCCAGGCGGTCCACGCCCTGCAGCAGCAGTTCCAGCGTGAAGCCGCCCTTCATCTCCGCGATCACCAGCAGCGGCGGGTCGCCCGCGCCCAGCGCCACCACGTCGCAGCCCAGCACCTCGCCCTTGGGCTCCAGCCCCAGCCGCTCCAGATGCGCCTTCACGGCGGCGTAGAGGCTGGTCTCCGGGGCGCGCTTCGGCATGGGCCGGGCATGCGCCCGGGCCGCGCGGGGCGTCAAGCCGGGGAGGGTGCCGCCGGCAGGCGGATGCGGAAGACGGCGCCGCCGCCTTCGTTGCTGGCGGCGATGGTGCCGCCCATGTGGTGCACGAGTCCCTGGCAGAGGGAGAGGCCGAGCCCGGTGCCGGCATCCTCCCCCTTGGTCGTGACGAAGGGCTGGAACAGCCGGGCCATCACGCGCTCGGGGATGCCGCCGGCATTGTCGGCGATGGTGATCAGCACGGCATCGCCTTCCTGCTCCGCCGTCACCGTCACCAGCCGCGGGCTGCCGGCCTGCCGCGATGCCAGCGCATCCCGCGCATTGCCGATCAGGTTCACCAGCACCTGTTCCAGCGGCACGAGCTGGCCCAGCACCGCCGGCACGGGGTCGCCGATCTCCACGCGCAGCGTCACGCCGGCATCGCGCAGCGTGCCTCCCAGCACCGCCAGCGCGCCGTCCAGCGCCGTGCTGACCGGCACCGGCACCATCGGCGCGTCCTCATCAGCGCCCCGGGCGTAGCGGCGCAGGTGATCGACGACGGAAGCCGCGCGGGCGACGTAGCCCGAGATGCGGCCAAGCCGCGCGCGCACCGCCGCCAGGTCGCCCTTCTCCGCCGCCTGCTGCGTGTTGGACACCGCCAGGCCGATGGCCAGCAACGGCTGCTTCAGCTCATGCGCCAGGCCGCCCGAGACCTCCCCCAGCGAGGCGAGGCGCGCGCTGGTGATGGCGCGGGCCTTGGCCTCGCGCTCCGCCGTCACGTCCACGAGGTAGCCGACGAAGTCCAGCGCGCTGTCATCGGGCCGCGCCACCACGCGCGTGGTCATGCGGATGGTGAGCGTCGTGCCGTCGGGGCGGCGCAGCGTGAGGTCGGCGGACCAGCCACCCTCCCGCTTCATGGCCTCGATGCCCTCGAGCACGGTGTCGAAAGGGGAGAGCACGGCGGCAAGGCCGCCGGCGGAGGAAAGCGCCTGCTCGCTCCAGCCGGTCACCTGTTCCAGGCTGCCGCTGATGTAGTCCTCCCGGTAGCAGCCGCGGCCATGGCGCCAGGTGCAGGCGGCGCAGGTCCAGGCGCGGGCGCGGAACACGACCACCGGCGCCAGGGCGAGCGTGGCGTCCAGTTCCTCCCGTGCCGCCGCCGCGCTTTCCAGCGCCGAATGCTCGGCGCTGGCGTCGCGGAGGTAGCCGACGATCTCGCCCCCGCCATCGGGACGGCGGGACAGGCGCTCCATGCGCATCACCACATGGCGCCAGCTGCCATCGGGCTGGCGCAGGCGCCAATGGTGCTTGGCGCTGCCGTCGCGCAGGACGCGGCTCACCATCTCCTGCCGCGGCGGCGCATGCTCGTCGTAGAGGTAGGTCCAGTCCTCCACGTCATCCAAGGCGCCATCCGTCCAGCCCGTCACGCCGCCGATGTCGCCGGCGCGGTAGGTGAGGCGGGAGGATCCGTCGGCGGCGACATCGCGCAGGAAGATCACGGCAGGCAGCCTGGCGTGCAGGCGCCGCAACTCCGCCTGCCCTGCCGCCAGGACGGCGACTTCCGTTGCCGCGTGGCGCGCGCGTTCCGCCACCAGCACCAGCACGGCGCAGAGGATGACCAGTCCGGTGAAGCCGATCGCTGCCAGATACGCCGTGCCTTCGAGCAGTCTCGCCGTCTGCAGCGTCTGCGACGCATCGACGGCGCCGATGGCGACCAGATTGGTGCCCGGCACCAGCCGGCCGACCGTCAGCCGGTCCGGTCCGCCCTGCACCACAGGGCCCTCTCGCCGGAAGATGCCGTCGCGCATCAGGACCTCGCGCATGGGGTCGCCGAGCACGGGCTGCCCGATGAGCGGAGCGGCGCGGTGGCTCCCCGCCAGCAACTCTCCCTCCAGCCGCACCAGCGCCGACAGGCTTCCGTCACGCTCGACGATGTTGGCCAGCAGGGGAGCGATGTCGGCCGGGCGCAGCAGCGCGATGGCGGCGCCGACGAACCCGCCATCGGCATCGGCCAGCCGCCAGGATACGGGAAGCAGGCGGTCGCGCCCGGGCGAGGGGCGGCCGAAGATCGGGCCGACCTGCCCATCCCGATGCCGGCGGAAATGATCGCGCTCACCGACCGAGAAGCCGGCATGGCCGCCAGCCGAGTGCCAGAGCACGTCACCCTTGGCATCGACGATGCCGAACTGGGCGATGCCGAGTTCCGCATTGTCCAGGATGGCGCGGATCGTCGTCTCCACATCGGCCCGCCGGCCAGCGTCGCCCGGCTGCGAATAGGTGAGCCAGCGCTGCGCCTGGTTGCGCAGCATGCCGCTGATGACGATGGTCTTGCGGGCGAACTGCTCCGTGGCGAGCGCTTCCGCGCCAGCCCGTTCGAAGCCGGCCTCGACCGCGGTCCGGCCTGTCTGGCTGGCGACGGTGAGCGCGAGGGCCCAGGCGCCGACGACGCTCAGGCTCAGCAGCGCCAGGGTGCTGAGACGGCTCAACCGCCCAAGCAAGCCCGCGGGCGACAGCAGCGCCAGACGGATGGCCTCGCGCAACGGGGTGCCGCCGAGTGCGGCCGTGATCGGCAAGGGCGTCTTCCTGGCGTCGGGCCCGCGGGCCTTAGGCATTTCGGGGGGAGGCGAGGCGGGGCGAGCGCGGGGGGGCCGTCGCCGCTCGGCACCGTGTAGCCGCCCCGGCAGTTCAACACTTAGTTTATTTCGTGAAATCTGCGCAATGCATGGTCAGGCCGCCCTTGCCTTTTGCAGGAAGGTTCCAACCCCGCTGCGCAGGCGTTCCGCCTGCTCGGCCAGCCCCTGCGAGGCCGCCAGCACGTCCCGCGCCGCGCGGCCAGTGGTGGCGGCCGCCTCGCCCACACCCTCGACGCTCGTGGCCGCGGTGGCGCCGCCGGCGGCCACGCCCTGGACGCTGCGCGCGATCTCCTGCGTCGCCGCGCCCTGCTCCTCCACCGCGGCCGCGATGGCGCTGGCCACCTCGTCCGTCTGGTGCACGGCGGCGCTGATGCTGCGCAGCGCATCCACGGAACCCTGCGTCGCCGCCTGCATCTCCGCGATCTGGCGCCCGATGTCGTCGGTGGCGCGCGCGGTCTGGGCGGCCAGCGCCTTCACCTCGCTGGCCACGACGGAGAAGCCCTTGCCGGCCTCCCCGGCGCGGGCGGCCTCGATCGTCGCGTTCAGCGCCAGCAGGTTGGTCTGGCCGGCGATGTCGGCGATCATCCGCACCACCTCGTTGACCCGCGCCGCCGCGGCCGACAGGCCCGTGACGCTGGCATCGGTGCGGCGCGCCTCCTCCACCGCCTTGCGCGCGATGGTGGAAGCGCGCGTCACCTGGCGGCTGATCTCGCTGACCGAGGCCGAGAGTTCCTCCGCCGCCGCCGCGACCGCATTGGTCTCCGCGGCGGTGCTGCCGATGGCGGAGGCCGCCGTGGCGGCTTCCTCCGCGCTGCGGGCCGCGCCGGAGGACAGGGATTCCGCATTGTTGCGCATGGACGCCGCGGCGCTGGCGACTTCGGAGACGACCTCGCCAACCTCCGACTCGAACTGCGTGGCGAAGTCGGCGAAGGCGCGCGCCTTGGCTTCCATCGCCGCGCCGCCGGCATTGATGTCCGCGGCCGCGGCGGCGAAGGCGCCGGGCAGGCCGCGCAGCAGCACCTTGCGGTGATGCGCACCCTGGCTCGCGGCCTTCATCGATCCGCCGGCTTCCCGCACGAAGGCGTCGGTGATGTCGAGCAGGTGGTTCACGCCCCGCTGCAGGCGGCCGAGGGGGCCGGCCGGCGGCACGCCGATGATCCGCGCCTCCAGGTCGCCGCGGGAGGCGGCGGTGGCGACGCGGGCGATCTCGGCCATGCCGGCTTCCTCCCGCCGCAGGCGCCAGGCGGCGGCGCCAAGCGGGGCGAGCACCAGGGCGGCGGCGACCACGGTGCCGAGCGGCCCCGGCGGGGTGGCGACCAGCCCCCAGGCGGCTTCGCCCAGCGTGATGGCGCCCGCGACGCCGATCAGCGCCATGGGCGGCAGGAAGCGGCGGTCAGACGGAGAAGGCGAACTGCTCATAGCTGAGCCTCCTTTCGGCGAGGAAGGCGGCCAGCAACTCGGCGCCCTGGCGCTGGCCGGCCTTGCGGTCGGCTTGTGCATGCTCCGCCGCCAGCAGGCGCTGGTAGAGCGGCTCGATGCGCGCGATCTGCGCAGCGTCGGGCTTGCGGCGGTTGGAATGGAAGCCGGTGATGGCGCCGCCGGCGTCGCGGCTCGGCGTCACATGCGCGAAGACCCAGTAGTGGTCGCCGTTAGAGGCCATGTTCTTGACGTAGCCGAAGAACTCGCCGCCCGCGGCGATCGTCTTCCACATCATCTCGAAGATGCAGCGCGGCATGTCGGGGTGACGGACGATGCTGTGGGGCTGGCCCAGCACGCTAGCCAGCGACATGCGGGAAACCGACAGGAACACCTCGTTCGCGTAGAGGATCCGACCCTTCGGATCCGTCTTCGTGACGATGATCTCGTCTTCGGCGAAAGGGCTTGCACGCCCCGTTGGCGTCGTTTTGTGGTTGGCCATTCGGCCCTCCTGCAACCTGGCGGCCTGTTTGACCGCCAGAGCAGAAGCTACGGGCGAAATGCTAACGGGTTACGACCGCGTGACTATCAAGGGGGCACGGCGAACAAGTTTTGGTCATCGCGCGATTCACGCCGGGGGCGGGGCGGTGCGGGCCATGGCTGGCAGGCGGGAGACGCGGGCGTACCAGGCCTCCAGCGTCGGATGCCCCGGCCGCCAGGGTTCGTTGGCATAGCGGAAATCGAGGTAGCCGAGCGCGCAGGCGATGGTGATCTCCCCGATCGTCGTCAGGGCGCCGAGCGTGCCGGCCTCGGCTTCCAGCGCATCGACGGCGCGGGCCACCTTCCCCTGCTGCAGCTCGATGTAGCTTCGCCTTCCCTCATCCTGCGGCAGCGCGATCTCCCGCCGCCGGGGCTGGGAGGCATCGAGGATGCCATCGCCCAGCGCCTGCTGACGCAGCGCGTTCCAGCGCGCGGGGCCGGCGGGCGGGAAGAGCGGCGGCGCCGTGCCGATGCTGTCGAGGTATTCGCAGATGACCGGGCTGTCGAACAGCGCGACGCCGTCATCCGTCACCAGCGTCGGCACCTTCGACAGCGGGTTGAGGCGCGGCAGCGCCGGGTCCTTGCCCGCCTCCAGCCAGGGCTCGATCAGATGCTCGATCCCGCGCTGGATGGCGCAGGCGCGCGCCTTGCGGACATAGGGGCTGTTGGGGGAGATGGTGAGCTTCATGACGGGCCGCGTCCTCCTTGGTCGCGGCCAGTCTTGTCCCGCCCGGGGCGCCCGGCAATCCGGGGGCAGTCCGGGGGTCAGCAGCCCGCCAGGCGCCGCCCGTGGTCGCGCATGCGGGCCTCCGCCGGCGCCAGCGACAGCAACTCCCAGCACCAGCGGTCGACGTAGTTCGCCGAGAGGTAGCCGTAGCCCTGGCGGCCGACCGGTGGCAGGCCGTCCTGGATGTCGGTGTGCGGGAACTCGGCGAAGCGCGCGCCCCAGCTGTTGCGGAACAGGAAGTAGCCGCCCCGGCGTTCCCGCGCATGCGGCAGGAAGCCCAGGATGCAGACGGCGTGGCCGCCATCCTCCACCGCGCCCGGCACCGGGTCCGGCACCTTGCCGTAGAGCAGCGCGCTGCGGGACCGCCAGTTGTTCTCGCCCGGCGCCGCCGCGGCGTCCCGCATCATCGGGAGGGCGATCGCGGTGGCGCGGCCCTGGCGCAGCAGCGCCAGCAGGCGCGCCGCCGTGCCGGGGCCCTGCGAATCCTCGGGCTCGTCATCATAGATCACCGGGTCGGTCCAGCGATCCTTGTAGGCCTTGGCCTGCACGGCGGGGGAGGGCGTCGCCCCGGTGGCCCAGGCGGGGTCGGGCAGCGCGGCGATGTAGGGCTGGTCGGCCTCCGCGCAGATGCCGGCCAGGGACAGCGCCTCCATCGCCTGGCGCAGCTTGTGATGCTCCGGCTCCGCCTGGCCGGAGGGGCTGCGCTCCTTCATTGCCCAGAACAGGTACTGCTCCGACAGGTCAGGATCATCGTCGCCGTCCAGGTGGTGCGGATGTTCCAGCATGGCGGTGACGGCGAAGGGGATGCAGGTGGGGCGGCGGCCCTGTTCGCGCAGACGCCACCGGGCCTCGCCCAGCAGCGTGATGGCGGGGCCGTCCAGGCGGGGCCTGTCCCGCGGAGGCGCGGGGCGGCGATTGGCGTTTTCGGTCATGGCAGCGGCCTTCGCGGGCGTGGTGTTCAGGGGGATGGGCGGGACGGCACCCGGCACCGCCGCGAGCAGGCGGCGCCGCAGCGCGGCCAGGGCCCGGATCTCCCGCGGCTCGGACTGCGCCGCGGCCGCGTGCAGGATGGCCGCGCGGCGTTCGGCGCTGCCCTCGAGCAGCGAGGGGTTGGATTCGATGCGGCAATGCAGCGTGCGGGGGCTGCAGGCGCCGGCTTCCGCCAGGCGCTGTGCCTCCCCCCGGCTGAGGCCGATCCGCGCGGCGAGGCGCAGGTAGTCGGCCGTGGCGTAGCGGCCGGTGCCGGACATGGCCTCAGCCCCCCGCCGGTGGCTTGGGCGCCGGCCCGGCGCTGACGCCACCCCATTCCGCCTGGGCCGCGGCCAGCGGCGTGGGCTCCCCGGCCCAGATCTCGGAGTCCAGCACCGGGCGCAGCCTGCGCCAGATGCTCGGCCCCTTGCCCTGCACGCCGTGCACGAGCCGTTCGCTGGCTTCCGAATCGCTCGGGAAATGCACGCCGGCGATGTGGCGGTTGACGGCCAGGCGCTGCGCCAGCGTGCGGCAGGCTGGCGCCATGGCCGGGCAGGCCTCCGCCAGCGTGAGGCCGATGAGGTGGGCGTGCAGCGCGTGGCCGCTGGGGTAGGAGGGGTGCGGCGGCACCGGGATGGGCGGCATCAGCGCCGGATAGACCTGCGGCGGGCGCGGCCGGTTGTAGACCGACTTCCAGTGCATGCAGACCATATGCGCCACCGCCATGGCCGCCGACATCAGCGTCCAGGTCGCGGGATGGGATTGCGGCGTCATGCTGAAGAGCTGCGCCCAGTAGCGCGCGGGCTCCCCGGACTGGGCGACGAGTTCGTCCATCCGGTCTTCCCGCATGTAGACCAGGTTCAGCAGCGCGGCGATGTCCTGTTCCAGCGCCTTCTGGCTGTTGTCGGGCGGGGACAGGGCCACCTTCTCCCAGCCGCTGCGGGCGAAGGCGGCGAGGATCGGCATGGCGCGGAGCGTCGGGTCCCAATGGCCGGGCCGCCAGGCGGCGCCCAGGATCAAGGGCAGCTTGCCGGTGACCTCGGCCTGGGACAGCTGGTCGTCGTCCGGCGTGGAGGGGCCTTCCAGAGCACCGTCGATCGGCAGCCCGCCGCCGCCGCCCGGGCCTTCCGGCCGCATGCCGCCATCGCGCGCGCCAACCCGCCCGCCAGGGGACATGCCCCCGTCGCCACTTGATCTCTTCATATCCGTGATCCTCGAAGGGCCTGCCTCGCGGCAGGATGGTCAGGTCCCGGCCATCCGGGTGGATGGCTAGGGTGGGAAGCCCGCCAGCAGCAGCTGGCGTTCGTAGGTCTCTCGTCGTCCCAGGTCGCTGAAGGGGTGCTGGGCCAGGCTGGCGCGGACGCGGTAGCCGGGCTGCTGCGCCAGCGCGTCGCGCGCCAGCATCCGCGCCGCCTCCACCTCTCCCTGCGCGGCGAGGGAGGCGGCGGTGACGCGGAGGTTGGAGAGGTAGCGTGGGTTGAGCGCCAGCGACCGCCTTCCATGTTCGACGGCGGTGGCGAAATCCCCGGCCACGTAATGGGCGATGGCGAGGAAGTGGAAGGTCCGGAACAGGAAGGGGTCGTCGGGGGCCAGCGACAGCGCGCGTTCCGCGCGGCGCACCGCTTCCGCGCCATCGCCGAGATAGGCGTAGGTCGGGCTGCTCTGCAGCCAGGCCGTCGCGTCGTTCGGCGCCAGGTCCAGCGCGCGGGACAGCAGGCGCAGCGCCTCGTCATAGCGGCGGTGGCGGGTGGTGCGGTTGTGGCCGAGCAGCGACAGCGCCCGAGCATTCTGCGGATCCGCCGCGATGGCGCGCGCCACGGCGGTGTCCATCGCGGCGGTGTCGCCCGCCACGTCCTTCGACCAGCGCTGCCCGACCCAGAGGCTGAGCCAGGCGGCCTGCGTCGCATGCGCCATGGCGTAGCGGCCATCCATCGCGATGGCGCGCCGCAGCAGCGCACCCGCCTGCTCGAAGGATCTCTCCTCCAGCGCCGCCATCATGTGGCGGGCCTGGAGGACTAGGTGGTAGGCGCCGATGGCCCCGGGCGGGCGGCGGGCGGCCTCCCCCAGCTCGATCTCCTGCACCCGGGGCGCGAGGGTATTGGCGACGCTGGCGGCGATGGCGTCCTGCGCGGCGAAGAGCCCGGCATCGGTCGCGTCGAAGGCGCGCGCCCAGACCACCGTGCCGCCTTCCACCGCCGTCAGCTGGACATTGAGGCGCAGCGCCTCCCCCGCCCGGCGCACGGTGCCGGAGACGACGTAGCGCGCACCGAGCGCGGCGCCGGCGGCGGGCGCGTCGATGCCGGCCTCCGCATCCTCCGGCCGCCGGCCCGCGATGACCACGGGCTCCCGCATCGCGGCGAGGGAGCAGATCACCTCCTCCACCATCCCCTCCGCGAACCAGCGGGGGACGGGGTCGGCGCCGATGGCGCGGAAGGGCAGCACGGCCACGCGCGGCACGTCGTCCGACCAGGCGGAGCCGGCGGCGGCGGCACGGGCGGCGGCCGGGGCGCGCCAGGCGGTCTCCGCCTGGCCCTCCACCAGACCCTGCTTGATCTCCACCGCCAGCGCCTGGGTGGCGGCGGAGGGTTCCATGTCCAGCTCGCTGCCGAGATGCTCGTAGAGCGCCCCGTAGTGGCGCAGCGCGACGCCGAGCTCCCCATCCTCCGCCGCCAGGCGCATGGCGACCCGGCAGGCCGCTTCATGGGTGGGGTCGAGCCGCAGCGCCGCTTCCGCCATCTGCCGGCGAACGGCGCGGGGATGGGCCGCATCGCCATAGGCCGCTTCCAGCGCATGCAGCACCTGCGCCAGCGCCGTGCGGCGGCGTGCCTGCAGCCATTCCGCGAAGAGGGGGCTCAGATCCTCGTAGCCCGCCAGCATCTGGTCGATGCAGCCGGGCTGGCTGCGCAGCAGGTCCGGCAGCTCACCGGCGCCGATGGCGTGCAGCGCGCGGTCGAGGTCGAGCGCGAAGGCGCCGGGGGCAAGGCCCACCTCGTCCCGCCCCGCGGCCAGGGCGTCGCAGCCGCGCTTCTCCAGCGCCTCCCGCAGCTCGAACAGCGTCTGGCGGAGCGAATTGCGGGCCTGGCGTTCGGCGACGTCGGGCCAGAAGAGGCCGGAGAGCCGGTCCCGCGGCACCGCGGCCGTGCCGGCTTCCAGCGCCAGGAAGGCCAGCATCGCCCGCGCCTTGCGCCCCGCCAGCGGCAGCGGCCCGCCGGCGAAGCCCAGCGTCAGCCCGCCGAGGCAGCCGATCGCCAGGATCGGGCGCGGGGTGGGCTCGGCCGGGGCGGCGCTGGCGGTGATCGCCAGCGGGCTCATGCTCGTCATGACCATTCCGGTGGGCGCGGTTTCGGGCATTGCGGGGCGGCGGCTTCGGGGCGGTGGATATCGCCCTGCAACAATCCACCACGCGTCGCGCCCCCCTGGCAACGTGGCGGTAAGGCGCCGTTAACGCCCGTCTAACGTTCGGCGAACGCCGCCCATGCATGGTGTTCCCATGAGGAGAACCGCCATGCGCGCCATGAACGACGACCAACGCGGCCTGCCCGAGCTGGAGACCGTGGCCGGCGACTACCTGGAGCGGGAAGGGCCCGACCTGCTCGACCGGTGGGAGAGGCACCAGGCCTTCTGGGAGGCCAGGATGGCGGCGGGGCTCGATGCCCAGCCGCGGGTGATGCTGGACCGGGTCGGCCCGGAAGCCCATGTGCTGACGCGGGGCCAGGACCGGATGCGGGGCGTGAACTTCGCCTCCCCGGACTACCTCTCCCTCTCCACCCATCCGGCGCTGGCGCAGGCGGCGAAGGAGGCGATCGGCCGCTGGGGCCTCGGGGCCTCAGGGCCCGTCAGCGTCCAGGGGGGCAGCCTGCCGCAGCAGGTGCTGGAGGAGCGGATCGCGGACCTGCTCTGCTGCCGCGATGCCACCGTCTTCCCCTCCGGCTGGGCCGCCACCCACAGCGTGCTGACGACGCTGCTGCGGGAGGAGGATCACATCATCCTGGACCCCGCCGCCCATCCCGCGCTGCGGGAGGCCTCGGCCCGGGCCACACCGAACCGCCATGCCGTGTCCCAGAGCAATCCCGGCGCGGTCGCCGCCTACCTCGCCCTGCTGCGGTTGCGCCATCCGCGGGCCGGCCTGCTGGTCGTGGCGGAGACGATCTGCGCCGCCGATAGCGGGGAGCACGATCTGCGGGCGCTGCGCGATGCCTGCCGCGAACACGGCGCCACCTTCATGGTCTGCGTGGGCCATGACCTGGGCGCGATCGGGAATGGCGGCCTCGGCGTGCTGGGCGAACAGGGGCTGGCGGGGGAGGTCGACATCGTCGTCGGATCCTTCGCCGCCAGTTTCGGCAGCGCGGGCGGCTTCGTGGCCGGCAATGCCAGCGGGCTGAAGCCGGCGTTGCTGGCCTTTGCCGGGCCGCTGCAGCACGCCACCGCCTTCTCCCCCGTCCAGGCCTGCATCGTGCTGGCCGCGCTCGACCTGCTGCGGTCGGCGGAGGGCGCGCAGCGGCGGCGGCGGCTGATGGCCAATGCGCTGCAGCTTCGCCAAGGCCTTGCGGCGCGCGCCTTCACCGTGCCGGGGCGGCCAAGCGGCATCGTGCCGGTGGAGATCGGCGCCATCGCCGATGCGCGGCGCCTGACCCGCGCCGCCATCGCGCGCGGCGGGCTGGTGGAACTGGTCGAGCATCCGGAGGTGCCACGCTACAGCGCCCGCTGGCGGCTGCACGTGATGGCCGACCATACGGAGGCGCAGATCGAGCGCATCATCGGCATCGCCGTCGCGGCGCGGGAGGAGGCGCAGCCCCGCCTGACAGGGTGACAAGGCGGGTTGACACCGGCCGCCCGGCGCGAAGACTGGGTGCATGCATGAAGACCGGTTGCGCCACCTCCTCGACCTGATTCGCGGGGGCGTGCTGTCGCGCCGCGATGCCCTCCGGCGCCTTGCGGGCCTCGGCCTGACCGCGCCGATGGCGACGCAGGTGATGGCGCTGGCGGGCGTGTCGCCCGCGGCGGCGCAGGCCCCCGGTGCCGAGCCCGTCCGGCGTGGCGGCGGCGGCCCGCTCCGGCTGCTCTACTGGCAGGCGCCGACCCTGCTGAACCCGCATTTCGCGACCGGCGCCACCAACCAGGATGCGTCGCGCATCTTCTACGAACCGCTGGCGGGCTGGGCGGCGGATGGCACGCTGCTGCCGGTGCTGGCGGCGGAGATCCCCTCCATCGAGAATGGCGGGCTGGCGCCGGATGGCCGGTCCGTGACCTGGAAGATCAAGCCCGGCGTGCGCTGGCATGACGGCGTGGCCCTGACGGCGGATGACCTGGTCTTCAACTGGGACTACGCCCGCAACCCCGCCACGGCGGCCGTGACGGCCGGCAGCTATCGCGACGTGACGGTGGTGAAGGTCGATGACCTGACGGTGCGGGTCGAGTTCCGCCAGCCCACGCCCTTCTGGGCGGAGACCTTCGTCGGATCGCGCGGCCTGATCGTCCCGAAGCATCTGTTCGAGCGCTACGTGGGCGCGGCATCGCGCGATGCGCCGGCGAACCTCCGGCCCGTCGGCACGGGGGCCTATCGCTTCGTCTCCTTCGCGCCGGGCGATGTGCTGCATGCGAGCCTGAACCCCGACTACCACCTGCCCACCCGCCCCTTCTTCGACACGCTGGAGGTGAAGGGCGGCGGCGATGCGACGAGTGCCGCGCGCGCCGTGCTGCAGACCGCCGACTACGACTTCGCCTGGAACCTGGCGGTGGAGGACGACATCCTGAAGCGCCTGGAAGCCGCCGGGCGGGGACGCGTCGTCTTCATCGAGGGTGGCGACATCGAACTGCTGCACCTGAACCCGACCGACCCCAACCGGGAGGTGGAGGGGGAGCGGTCGCACGCCTCCACCACCCATCCCGCCCTGTCCGATCCGGCGGTGCGCCAGGCGATCGGCCTGCTGGTGGATCGCGACGCGCTGGAACAGTTCATCTATGGCCGCGGCGGCCCCGCCACCGGCAATGTGCTCAACAACCCGCCCCGCTTCCGCCCGCCCCAGCCTTCCCGCGCCTTCAGCGTGGAGCGCGCGAATGAGGTGCTGGAGGCGGCGGGCTGGCGCCGCGGCCCGGATGGCATCCGCGCGAAGGACGGCGTGCGGCTGCGCTTCGTGCTGCAGACCTCCGTCAACGCGCCGCGCCAGCGCACCCAGGCGCTGATCAAGGCGGCCGCGCTGCGGGCGGGCATCGATGTGGAGGTGAAGGCCGTGGCGGCCACGGTCTTCTTCTCCTCCGACGTCGCCAATCCCGATACCTACACGAAGTTCTACGCCGACCTGCAGATGTTCACGACGGTGATGACGCAGGCGGACCCGCAGCGCTTCATGAACCAGTTCGTGTCCTGGGAAATGGCAAGCCGCGCCAATCGCTGGCAGGGCCGCAATATCTATCGCTGGCGCTCGCCCGAGTATGACCGGCTGTTCCGGGAGGCGGAGGGGGAGCTGGACCCGATCCGCCGTGCCGACCTGTTCCTGCGCATGAACGCGTTGGTCCTGGCCGATGGCTACGTCATCCCGCTGGTCGGGCGGCCGCGCGTCAACGCGCATGCGAACGCGCTGCGCCCCGTGCTGAGCGCCTGGGACAACACCCTCTGGCTGCTGAGCCATTGGGGTCGCGAAGGGGGCTAGGAAGCCGGGCGGCGAGGGGCCTAGGCTTCCCACCTTGGCAGGCAGGAGCCCCCGCATGACCGCCGCTTCCGTGATCGAGGCCGTGCAGGCCTGGCAGCCCGAACTCGCCGCCATCCGCCGCGACATCCACGCCCATCCCGAACTTGGCATGGAGGAGCATCGGACCTCCGCCCTGGTGGCGCGCTACCTGGAGCGGCTGGGGATCGAGGTCGCGACGGGGATCGGCAAGCTCGGCGTGGTGGCGACCATCAAGGGCACGCTGCCGGGCCAGCGGGTGATCGGGCTGCGGGCGGATATGGACGCGCTGGCGATCGAGGAGCAGACGGGCAAGCCCTGGGCCTCCACCACGCCGGGGCTGATGCATGCCTGCGGGCATGACGGCCACACGACGATGCTGCTGGGGGCGGCGAAGTATCTCGCGGCGAACCGGGATTTTGCCGGCACCGTCCACCTGATCTTCCAGCCCGCCGAGGAAGGGCGTGGCGGCGCCAAGGCGATGCTGGAGGACGGGCTGTTCGACCGCTTCCCCTGCGATGCCATCTACGGCCTGCACAACAAGCCGACGATCCCGGCCGGGCGCTTCGCCATCCGCAAGGGCCCCGCGCTGGCGGCGGCGGACAGCTTCACGGTGGTGTTCCACGGCACCGGCGGCCATGGCGGTTCGGCGCCGCACCTGGCGACCGATGTAACGGTGGTGCAGGCGCATTTCGTGCTCGCGCTGCAGACCATCATCGGCCGCAACGTGCCGGCGGTGGAGAGCGCCGTGCTCAGCGTCGGCGCGATTGCAGGCGGGTCGCTCAAGGCGTCGAACGTCATGCCGGCGATGCTGACGGTGACGGGCACGTCGCGCAGCTACACGCCCGTGGTGCGGGACCTGCTGGAGCGGCGGATCGGCGAGTTGGCGCATGGTCTGGCGGCGATGCATGGCTGCACGGCGGAGGTCGGCTACCGCCGCGGCGTGCCGCCGACCGTCAACCACCCGGAGCAGACGGAGGTCGCCATGGCGGCGGCGGCCGATCTGGTGGGGGAGGCGCTGCTCGACCGGAACATGACGCCCGTCATGGGCGCCGAGGATTTCGGCCTGATGCTGGAGAAGCGGCCGGGCGCCTTCATGTTCCTCGGCGGCGGCACGGGGCCGGATGGCGTCTCCCCCAATGTCCACACGCCGCTCTTCGACTTCAACGACGACATCATCCCGATGGGCGTCGCCTACTGGGCCAGCATCGTGGCGCAGGAACTGGGCGGGCAGCGGCGCTGAAAAAGGGCGATCGGGGCCTTGCCGAAAATGGCTGGCGGCGCCGCCACAATCCTGTAGCGTGATGGACGACAGGGGTAGCGGCTGGACGGTCCGGACAACGGGCTGCCAGGCCGGATGAGGCAGTATTCGGGAGAGTTGGGATGACGGAAGACGAACTCCGCTCGCTGATCGGCCGTGTGAAGCGCGGCACGCTGTCGCGACGAGGATTCGTGAAGCGCGTGGCGGCCGTGGGCCTGACGGCGCCGATGGCGACGCAGCTCCTGGCCGTGACGGGCGCGGCGCCGGCGGCCGCGCAATCCATGCCGGCCTATCGCCCGACGCGGCGCGGCGGCGGCGGGCCACTGAAGATCCTCTACTGGCAGGCGGCGACGCTGCTCAATCCGCACTTCGCCAATGGCAGCACCAACCAGGAAGCGGCACGCATCTTCTACGAGCCGCTGGCCGGCTGGGCCGCCGATGGCACGCTGGTGCCGATCCTGGCGGCCGAGATCCCGAGCCGGGAGGCCGGTACCCTGGCGGCGGACGGCAAATCCGTGACCTGGAAGCTGAAGCAGGGCGTGACCTGGCATGACGGCACGCCCTTCACGGCGGACGACGTCGTCTTCAACTGGGAATACGCCCGCAATCCCGCCAATGCGACGGTGACGTCCGGCAGCTACAAGGACATCAATGTCGTCAAGGTGGACGCCCATACCGTCCGCGTGGAGTTCCAGAAGCCGACGCCCTTCTGGGCTGATGCCTTCGTCGCCACGCGCGGCATGCTGATCCCGAAGCATCTCTTCCAGAACTTCGCTGGTGCCAATTCACGCGATGCGCCGACCAATCTGCGCCCCGTCGGCACCGGCCCCTACCGCTTCGTCAGCTTCGCGCCGGGCGATTTGCTGCGCGGCGAGCTGAACCCGAACTACCACCGGGAGAACCGGCCCTACTTCGACACGATCGAGATCAAGGGCGGCGGCGATGCCGTCTCCGCCGCGCGCGCCGTGCTGCAGACCGCGGATTTCGACTTCGCGTGGAATCTGCAGGTGGAGGAGGAGGTGCTGGCGCGGCTCGAGGCCTCGGGCCGCGGCAAGGTCAATGTCGTGGACAGCGGCAATATCGAGTTCATCCAGCTCAACGTCACCGACCCGAACACGGAAGTGGATGGCGAACGGTCGTCGATCCGCACGACGCATCCGGCCTTCTCCGACCCCGCGGTGCGCCAGGCCATGAACTTCCTCTGCGACAAGAATTCGCTGCAGCAGTTCATCTATGGCCGCGCCGGCAAGGCGACGCCCAACTTCCTCAACAACCCGCCGCGCTACCGGTCGGAGGCGATGCGCTCCGAATTCAGCATCCAGAAGGCGAATGAGGTGCTGGATGCCGCGGGCTGGGTGCGGGGCCGCGACGGCATCCGCGCCAAGGGCAATGTCCGGCTGCGCTTCGTCTACCAGACCTCCGTCAACGCGCCGCGGCAGCGGACCCAGGCGCTGATCAAGCAGGCGGCGCAGCGCGCGGGCATCGACCTGGAGCTGAAGTCCGTCGTCGCCACGGTCTTCTTCTCCTCCGACGTCGCGAACCCGGATACCTATCCGAAGTTCTACGCCGACATGCAGATGTACACGACGACGATGACGGAGGCCGATCCGCAGACCTTCATGAACCAATACGTGTCATGGGAGGTCAGCCAGAAGTCCAACAACTGGCAGGGCCGCAACGTGCTGCGCTTCCGGAACGAGGAATATGACCGCGTCTTCCGCGAGGCGGATGGGGAGATGGATCCGGTCAAGCGCACCGCGCAGCTGATCCGGCTGAACGACATCGTCTGCGGCAGCCACCACATCATCCCGCTGCTCAGCCGGCCCAACGTCTCCGGCCAGATCAACGCGATGCGCACCAACCTCAGCGGCTGGGACAACTACCACTGGATGATCGCGGATTGGTACAAGGAAGCCTGAGCTTCCCCTGTGGCCAACTACCTTCTCCGCCGCCTGCTGATCGCGATCCCGAGCCTGCTCGGGATCAGCGTCATCCTCTTCGTGGTGCTGGCGCTGGCGCCGGGCGATCCCTTCGGGGAGCTGACGACGAACCCGGCGATCCCGCCCGAGGTGCGCGCGAATCTCCGCGCCAGCCTCGGGCTGGATGACCCGATCCACCTTCGCTACATCAGCTGGCTGACGGCCATGATGAAGGGCGACTGGGGCTATTCCTTCGTCAGCCGCATCCCCGTGGACCAGCTGATCCTGCAGCGCCTGCCGACGACGCTCGCCGTCATCGGCATTTCTCAAATTGTGGCCCTGGCCATTGCGCTGCCGGTGGGCGTTTACGCCGCAACCAGGCCCTATTCGATCTTCGACCAGGTCGCGAATACGCTGGCCTTCGTGGGTTTCTCCCTGCCGACCTTCTTCACGGGCCTGGTCTTCATCCTGATCTTTTCCATCACGCTGGACTGGCTGCCCTTCGTCTATCGCACCGGCATCGATGCCAGCGGCTGGCGGTGGTGGTGGGAGCAGTTCCGGCAATCGATCATGCCGATCATGGTGCTGGGCCTGTTCCAGGGGGCGACCTGGACGCGCTTCGTGCGCTCCGCCGTGCTGGACGTGATCCGGCTGGACTACGTCACCACCGCGCGGTCCAAGGGACTGACGGAGGGCACCGTCACCATGAAGCATGTGGTGCGCAACGCGATGATCCCCGTGGTCACGCTGGTGGCGCTGCAGATGCCGGCGGTATTCGGCGGCGCCATCGTGACGGAGCAGATCTTCCGCGTGCCGGGCATCGGCAGCCTGCTGATCACCTCCATCCTCGCCAACGACACGCCGGTGATCATGGCGGTGACCTTCGTCTTCGCCGCCCTCGTCATCTTCTTCAACCTGCTCGCGGACATCCTGTATGGCTGGCTCGATCCCCGCATCAGCTACAGCTAGCGTCCCCGCAAGCCGCCCCCGGGTCGGTCCGTGGCAGGAGGTCTGGCGCCGCTACCGCAAGCACAGGCTTGCGGTGGTCAGCGGCGTCATCCTGCTGACGCTGATCCTGGGCGTGCTGCTGGGCCCGCTGGTCTGGACGCTGCCGATCGACGAGATCGACTTCTCCGCGCGGTTGCAGGGCCCGTCCTGGGAGCATCCGCTGGGCACGGACGATCTCGGCCAGGACCTGCTGGCGCGCATCCTCTATGGCGGGCGCATCTCGCTGGCCGTGGGCTTCGCGGCGATGCTGGTGGCGGTGGTCGTCGGCGTCGTCGTGGGCGCCCTGGCGGGCATGTCCGGCCCGCGGGGCGATGCGGCGCTGATGTGGGTGACGGACCTGTTCCTGGCCCTGCCGCAGCTGCCGTTGCTGCTGCTGATCATCTACCTCTTCCGCGACAGCCTGAAGGAGGTGGTGGGGCCGGAGGTCGGGGTCTTCATCCTGATCGTCGCCGTCATCGGCGGCTTCCGCTGGATGCCCGTGGCCCGCCTGGTGCGCGCGCAGTTCCTCTCGTTGCGGGAGAAGGAATTCGTGGAGGCGGCGCGGGCCCTGGGCGCATCCCGCACCCGCCTGGTGGTGCGCCACATCCTGCCGAATGCGCTGGGGCCCGTGATCGTCGCCGCCACCATCGACGTGGCCGCGGCGATCCTGGCGGAATCGACGCTGTCCTTCCTCGGCCTCGGCTTCCCGCCGGATATTCCGACCTGGGGACGACTGCTCTTCGACGCCAAGGATCACCTGGATTTCTCGCCGCACTGGGCGCTGTTCCCGGGGCTCGCCATCTTCCTGACCGTCCTCAGCATCAACTATGTCGGCGACGGGCTGCGCGATGCGCTGGACCCGAGGCGCGTGCAGTGACGGAACGCCTGCTCGAGATCACCGGCCTCAAGGTCCACTTCAAGACCGATGATGGCTGGGTGCGCGCCGTCGATGGCGTCGATATCGGCATCGCGACCGGGGAGACGCTCTGCGTCGTGGGGGAGAGCGGCTGCGGCAAGACCGTCACCGCCAAGACCATTCTCAAGCTGATCGACATGCCGCCTGGCAAGATCGTGGCGGGGCGCATCGGCTGGCGGGGCCGGGATATCGTGCCGCTCAGCCCGGCTGAGATGCGCGACATCCGCGCGAAGGAGATCGGCTTCATCTTCCAGGAGCCGATGACCTCTTTGAACCCCGTCTATACGGTCGGGGAGCAGATCGCGGAGTCGGTCCGCACGCATGAGGGCCTGTCGCGCAAGGCGGCGATGGACCGGGCGACGGAGATGCTGCGGCTGGTGAACATCCCGAGCCCGCAGCGGCGCGTGCATGACTATCCACACCAGTTCTCCGGCGGCATGCGCCAGCGCGTGATGATCGCCATGGCGCTGGCCTGCAACCCCAGGCTCATCATCGCGGATGAGCCGACGACGGCGCTCGACGTCACCATCCAGGCGCAGATCCTGGATCTGCTGAACGACATGAAGGAACAGCTCGGCACCGCCGTGCTGCTCATCACCCATGCCATGGGAGTGGTGGCGGAGACGGCGCAGCGCGTCGTTGTCATGTATGCCGGCAAGGTGGTGGAGGAGGCGCCGGTCGGCGAGCTCTTCGCCAATCCGCGCCATCCCTATACCCAGGGCCTCATCCGCTCCATCCCGCGCATCGATCGCGCGGCGACGGAGCATGTGCGCCTGGAAGCCATTCCCGGCACGGTGCCGAGCCTGCTGAACCCGCCCCTCGGCTGCCGCTTCGCCGCGCGCTGCCGCTACGCGACCGAGGCCTGCGTCGCCGCCGAGCCCCCGCTGCGGGAGGTGGCACCGGGGCACAAGGTGGCCTGCATCCTGTGAGGCGCGCGCGATGACCGAACCGCTGCTGTCCGTCCGCAACCTTCAGAAGCGCTTCGACGTCCGGGGCGGGCTGCTGCGGCGGACGATCGGCCAGGTGCATGCCGTCTCCGGCGTGTCCTTCGACCTCGCGCCCGGGGAGACGCTGGGCCTGGTCGGTGAATCCGGCTGCGGGAAATCCACCACCGGCCGCCTGATCCTGCGCCTCATCGAGCCCAGCGATGGCGAGGTCTGGTTCCAGGGGCGCAACGTCACCGCGCTGGATCACAACCAGCTCGGCACGCTGCGGCGCGACCTGCAGATCATCTTCCAGGACCCCTTCGCCAGCCTGAACCCCCGCATGACCGTCGGCGCCATCATCGCGGAGGCGCTGATCATCCATGGCCTGGCGAAGACGCGGCAGGAGCGCGAGGAGCGTGTGGTCGAGCTGCTGGAGACGGTCGGGCTGAACGCCGACCACATGCGGCGCTTCCCGCATGAATTCTCCGGCGGCCAGCGCCAGCGCATCGGGATCGCCCGCGCGCTCGCGGTTTCCCCCAAGCTCGTCGTCTGCGACGAACCCGTCAGCGCGCTCGATGTCTCGATCCAGGCGCAGGTGGTGAACCTGCTGGAGGACCTGCAGGAGAAGTTCGGCCTCACCTACCTCTTCATCGCGCATGACCTGTCGGTGGTGGAGCACATCAGCGACCGGGTGGCGGTGATGTATCTCGGCCGCGTCGTCGAGATCGCCTCCTCCCGCGACCTCTACGACACGCCGCTGCACCCCTATACGGAGGCGCTGCTCTCGGCCGTGCCGATCCCGGATCCCACGGTGAAGCGCACGCGCATCCGCCTGCAGGGGGATGTGCCAAACCCGATCAACCCGCCCAGCGGATGCCACTTCCACACGCGCTGCCCGATCGCGAAACCCGACCCCTGTTCGACGGTGGTGCCGGAACTGCGCCAGGCGCGCGACGGCCATTGGGTGGCCTGCCACCTCCGGGGGTAGCGGCTACCAGGCCAGGCGGTAGCCCCGCCCGCGCACCGCGGCGACGGTGACCTGGCCACGGGACGACTCCCGCAGCTTCTGCCGCAGCATGGAGGCCAGCTGGTCCACGCCCCGCTGGTCCGGCAACAGGCGCCGGCCGAGCGCGCGTTCGGAGATGCTGGCCCGATCGGCCAGGTTCTCCGGCGCTTCCAGCAGCAGGTGCAGCATGGAGGCCTCGCCGCCTGTCAGCCGGATCTCCCGCCCATCCGGGGCGACGATCCGCTGGCGCGTGGGTTCCAGCCGCAGGCCGACAATGTCCCAGGCACCGGGAGGCGGCGGCACGGCAGCGGGACGGGCCAGCGCGGCGACCGTGTCGAGCCTCCGGCTCAGGGCGCGGACGCGGGCCACCATTTCCCGCAGAGAGAAGGGCTTGGTCAGGTAGTCGTCGGCGCCCACCTCAAGCCCCACGATACGGTCGACTTCCGCGGAACGGCCACTGACCACGATGATGCCGATATCCGGTCGCCGCGCCGCTTCCTGCACGAAAGCGATGCCGTTACCGTCGGGAAGGCCGAGATCGACCACCACAATCCGTGGATTGGCGGCGGCCAGGGTCGCTCGGCCGGCCGCGAGCGTCTCGGCCATCTCCAAGCGCCAGCCATCCGAGGTGAGCGCCTCATGCATGGCGGCAGCCGTGTCGGGGTCATCCTCCAGCAGGAGAAGGGGGCGCTGTAGCGGCACGGGCTGCTCGACCTCCGTTGAAGCGGCCGGATCGATACAACCATACCGGGAAAAATTAACCATGTCGACACGGGAGAATTGGTGCCGGGGCGTAACCTCAGGCGCCGAGGAGTGCGTCCAGCCCGCCATGCCGCCGTGACGCCGCGGCGATCAGGATGGCGGTGGCCTCCGGGTCGAAATGCAGGCCGGCGCAGGTTTCCAGTTCCAGCAGCGCGGCATCGCGGGGCAGCGGCTTCCGGTAGGGACGGCCCGGCTCCACCATGGCGACCAGCGCGTCCGCCACTGCGACGGCCCGGGCCAGCGGAGGCTGGGCGGTGGCCGGAAGGCCGCCGGGGTAGCCGCCGCCGCGCCAGCGTTCGTGGTGGCCGCGGGCGACATCAATGATGACCGGCGGCAGGCCGGCCTCGGCCAGGATGGCGGCGCCCGCCTCCGGATGGGCGCGGATCAGGTCCAGCGAGACCTTGTCCAGCCCTCGCTCCGAATCCAGTGTGGCCGGGGGAACCCGAAGCTTGCCGATATCGTGCAGCAACCCGGCGATCATCGCGGTGGCGACATCGCCGACATAGGCAGGGCCCTCCAGCGCCATGGCGTGGAGGGCCTGGGCGACCCGCACGGAGTGGCCGACGCTCGCGGGGTGGTGGTCACGCAGGCGGCCCAGCAACGCCATGACCGCGTCGCGCTGCGGGTATTCGTCGAGCACGGCGGCGAGGTGAGATGTCTTGCCGGGCAGCGTTGACTCGGCACGGTGCGCTGAAGGTTCCATACCGTTGGAATGCTAGCATGCCGGCTCCACGCCACACCCCCGCGGCACAGCCCGCCTACAAAACCGAACAAAACCTGCGTCGAACCGGCGCGGAAGCGGAGCGTAACCATGGCGGTACGACAGGGGCCGCGAGGGGGACAATGCTGGCGTGGCGTGACGGGTACAGTCATTGGATGCCGGCAAGGGGATATCCCTGATGATCGGCCGGCGGTGCCTGCTGATGTCTGCGCCTGCGATCCTGGCCGGCCATGCCGCCACGGCCCAGCCGATCCAGCCTGGGGGCCTGGCGGAGGCGGCGGATTGGGAGAATTTCCGCCGACGCTTCATCACGCATGATGGCCGCGTCGTGGACAATGGCAATGCTGGCGCCACCCATTCGGAAGGGCAGGGGGCGGCCATGCTCTTCGCCGTCCGCTTCGATGATCGCGCGACCTTCGACCGGCTGCTCCGCTTCAGCCGCCAGGCGCTGCGGCGCCCGGATGATTCGCTGCTGGCCTGGCGCTATCAGCCCGGCGCGGCGGTGCCGGTGGCGGACCTCAACAACGCCACGGATGGCGATCTGCTGGCGGGCTGGGCGCTGGCGGAGGCGGCAGGACGCTGGTCCTCCGGCGAGTATCGGCGGCTGGCCGCGCAGGTGGCGCGGGATGTGCTGAAGCGCCTGGTGCTGCCGCATGCCGATGGGCCGGTGCTGCTGCCGGGGGCGGAGGGCTTCCTCAAGCCCGACCATGTCCTGGTGAACCCGGGCTACGCCATGCCCAACGCGTTCCGCGCCCTGGCGGCGCTGGTGCCCAGCCCGACCTGGGCCGGGCTGGAGGCGATGGGCCGGCAGGTCGCGGATCGTGCCCGCTTCGGTCGCTGGCGCCTGCCGGCAGATTGGGTCGCGCTGTCCCGCGGCGATGGCCGCCCGGTGCTGGCGCCAGGTCCCGCGCCGCGCTTTTCCTATGACGGGGTGAGGGTGCCGCTGCACCTCATCTGGTCCGGCAGCGTCGCGGCCCCCGCGCTCCTCGCGCTGGCGGAGTTCTGGGCGGAGCCCGAGCACGCGGCGGCGCCGGCCTGGGTCGATCTCCGCAGCAACCTGATCGCTCCCTATCGGGGCGATGTCGGCATCCAGGCCGTGGCGCAGCTCACTGTCGCGACGGTCATGGGGCGGCTGTCGGCGCTGCCGCGGGTGGAGGAGGCGACGCTCTACTATCCTGCCTCGCTCGCGATGCAGTGTCGCCTCGCCTGGCAGGATATCGGGCCCCGCATCGCGACAGTTCCGGCCGTCGAGGGCTTCCGTCCCGGCTGACGCGTGCGGGCCTGCCGGCGATATCCGCGCCCGTGCTACACGGGCGATGCAACCCGGGCAGTGCTGTATCGTTGCCGTTCCGCGCGTTGCAGCGGGAGCGATTGATGCGGCGACAGGCGGTATCCGGCGTGGTGTTGGGCCTTGCCATGACAGTCGGCTCGGCCATGCCTGCCGCGGCGAATGGCGGTGATCCGCTGGAGCGGGTGAACCGCTACACCCATGGCTTCAACACCCTCCTGCGCGTCCATGTCCTGACGCCCGCGGCCCGCCTCTATGTCGAGCAGGTGCCGGCGGAAGTCAGGCAGGGCATCGGCCAGGCGCTTGCCAATCTGGGGGAGCCGGTGACGGCGATCGCCGGCCTGGCGGGCGGTGAGTTCGCCGTCGCCGGAAACGCGCTGCAGCGCTTCGGCATCAACACGGTGCTGGGCTATGGTGGCGTCCGGGACGTGGCGCGGGAGCGTGGCCTGCCGCCGCGGCCCTACGGCCTGGCGGATGCCGCCTGCGGCTGGGGCGTGCCGAGCGGACCCTATCTGGTGCTGCCGGTGCTCGGCCCTTCGACACTCCGTGACGCCGCGGCGACCTTCGCCACCGGCCTCGCCCTGTCGCAGGCGGTGGGGCCGGAGGTCGTGCTGGGCTGGCAGACGGGATCGTCCTTCCACGGCTATGCGGAGATGCATCGGTCATTGGACAGCGCCGATGCGCAGGCGATCGACCCCTATGCCATGCAGCGCAGCGCGCATCTCCAGCGCCGCGCCCTTGCCTGCCCCGGTGACGGGGCGCTGCAGGTCGCGGCGGGGATGATCGAGGAGGAGGAGTAGCCGCTACAGGCGGCTGCTCGCGATCCGCGCGCCTTCGACGAGGGAGCCGAGCTTCGCCCAGGCGATGTCGCCATGCACCGCGCCATAGCCCGCGAAGGTGCCGAAGCCGCAATCCGTGCCGGCGATGACGCGGTCGGGCCCGACGAGGCGCGCGAAGGTCTCGATGCGCTGCGCCACCAGCTCCGGGTGCTCCACGAAGTTGGTGGTGCTGTCGAGGCAGCCCGGGATCAGCACCCAGTCCGGCGGCAGCCTGGTGTCGCGCCACACCGTCCATTCATGCGCGTGGCGCGGGTTCGAAGCTTCGAAGAGAAGCCCGCCGATCTTCAGCTTCAGCAGTTCCGGCAGCACGCGCGCCAGCGCGATGTCGCGGGTGTGCGGGCCTTCGTAGTTGCCCCAGCAGATATGCAGGCGGACGCGCTTCGCATCGATGTTGCGCAGCGCGTGGTTGATGATCTCGACATGGCGCGCGGCGCGGCGGAGGAAATCCTCCTCGCTCATCTCGGGATAGAGCATGTGGCGGCCGAGGCCGAGGTCGGGGGCATCGATCTGCACGGTGAGGCCGGCGGCGACGATGCCCTCGTATTCGTGGCGCATCCCCTCCGCCAGGTCTTCCATGTAGCTGTCGATGTCGGGATGGATGTCGGAGGGCTGGAACAGCGCGATGACGCCGGGCGAGGCGCTGTTCATGAAGCCGTCGCGGTAGCCGGCCTTGTGCATCGCCGCCTTCATGACCGTCAGGTCGCGCGCCAGCGGCGCCATGTCCTTCACCGTGATCGGCGCCGTGCAGCGTGGCCGGCGGTAGGTCGGCGTGCCGCCGGCCTTGGACAGCTTCTCCATGAAGGACGGAAAGTCCTGGAGATCGGCGGGGGCGCGGCGCGGGCTGTCGCCGGAAAAGCCGGTCAGCCGGTCCTTGATGTAGGTGGCGTAGGAGATCTTGGAGGTCTCGCCATCCGAGGGCAGGTCGATGCCGATCGCGGCCTGCTTCGCGAGCACCGCATTCGTCGCCTCCTCCATCGCCTGGTCATAGGCGGCGGGGTCGAAGGGCTGTTCGCGTTCGCGGGCGAACAGCAAATCGGCGACGATCTGGCTGCGGGGGAGCGACCCCACATGCGTCGTCAGGATGAGGGCCATCAGACGAACTCCGGCGCTGCCGGCGAATCCCCGCCGCGGACGACATAGGCGGCGACGCCGTTGGAGGAGCTGGCGCGGAAGGCGCGGGGCATGCCCTTCGGCGTGGTGAAGGTGTCGCCCGGGCCCATGATAATCTCGCCCTCCGGCGTGGTCACCTGGAGGACGCCGCGATGGACGAAGATCACCTCCTCCTCCTGCCGCGTGTGGGACGGCACGGCGGCGCCGGATTCGAGGCGCAGCGCGCGCAAGTTGAAGCCATGCGGCCACCAGCCGATGATCGGGCCGGGCTCGAAGCCATCGCCCGTCGTCGCGGGGCCGATGATCGGCAGTTCCTCCACGCCGGCGCGCGCGAGGGGGGAGTTCGGGTTGGCGTGGAGGTCGGCCGCCTTGACGACGCAGCCGCGCAGCCGGTCGGCGGGCGGCGTCGCGAGCTGTGCGATCTGTTCCGGCCCGGGGGGCTGCTGCAGCACGGCGTTGGGGGGCACGCTTTCGCCGATGGTCGTATCCACGAGGCGCCCGCCTTCCAGCAGCACCAGGCCGTATTGCTGCGCCAGTTCGAAGACGCGCGGTGCCCAGGTGACCTTGCCGGGATTGTCGCGGCCGAGCACGGCGAAGAGGAAGCCGCTCTCCTCCCCGATATTCTCGAAGCCGCGATACATGTGGGTGGGGATGGAGATGGTGTCGCCTTCCTCCATCACCGCCTCGCCCTCATCCGCGTTGACGCCGAAGATCATGCGCCAGCGGCCCTTGTGGACGATGAAGACCTCCGCCGTCTCATGGCTGTGCTGGCTGTTGAGGCAGCGGGGCGGCTGGCGGGCGCCGCCGATGTTGAAGCCGTGCGGTTCCGGGATGTGGACGTGCTGGTTCGGATTCTCGCTGACGCCAGGCCCGATGAGCGTGAAGTTCTCCTTCTGGTCGGAACCGGGGGTGCGGCTGTCCACGAAGGCGTTGCGGCAGGGGATGAGGTCCGCGTAGCGGATCAGGCGATGCTGGATCATCGGGGGGCTTCCGGATTGAGGCGCCTGGTGGTGGCGGCGTCGAAGAGGTGAAGGCGCGTGGCATCGAGGCGGAGCGCGACGGTGCTGCCGATCTCCGCCCGCCAGGCGCGATCGGCCTTGGCGATCAGCCGTGCCTCGCCGGCCATGACGGTGACGAGGACGGCATCCCCGGTGAGTTCCACGGCATAGATGCTGGCATCGAGGTCGCCACCGCCGGCGGGTGCCACCGTTACATCCTCAGGCCGCACGCCGAGCACGGCAGGGCCGGCATGGTGGCCGACCCGCGTCGTGAAGCGGAAGCCGCCGGGGGCGGTGAAGACGCCGTCGCCGTGGTGACCGGTGACGAGATTCATCGGCGGCGATCCGATGAAGCCCGCCACGAAGAGATCCGCGGGGCGGTCATAGATGACCTCCGGCGTGTCGAGCTGCCGGATCTCGCCCTGGTTCATGACGGCGACGCGGTGCGCCAGCGTCATCGCCTCGATCTGGTCATGGGTGACGTAGACGGTGGTGACGCCGAGCTCGTGCTGGAGGTGCTTGATCTCCGCCCGTGTGGAGACGCGCAGCTTGGCGTCGAGGTTCGACAGCGGCTCATCCATCAGGAAGACGGTCGGACGGCGCACGATGGCGCGGGCCAGAGCCACGCGCTGGCGCTGGCCGCCCGACAATTCCCTCGGCTTGCGGTGCAGCAGGTCGCCGAGCTCGACCTTGGCGGCGGCGGCCTTGATCTGCGCGTCGCGCTCCGCGCCCTTGATGCCGCGCAGCTTCAGCGGATAGCCGATGTTGTCGCCGACGGTCATGTGCGGATACAGGCCGTAGGACTGGAACACCATGGCGATGTCACGGTCGCGCGGCGGCAAATCGTTCACGCGCTGGCCGCCGATCAGGATGTCGCCGCTGGTCGGCTCCTCCAGCCCCGCGATCATGCGCATCGTCGTCGTCTTCCCGCAGCCCGAGGGGCCGAGCAGGACCATGAACTCCCCATCGCGAATGGCGAGCGACTGGTCCCGCACCGCGACGAAGCCGCCCCAGCGCTTGGTGACGTTGAGAAGGGCTACATCCGCCACATCGGCCTCACTTGACGGCGCCGCCCGTCATGCCGCGGACGAAGTGCCGCTGGATGACGGAAGACAGGAAGAACATGGGTATCGAGATCAGGATGCCGGCGGCCGCGATCAGCTCCCACAGGTCGCCGCGCTCCGTCCGGAATCGCGTGATGCCGACCGGCAGCGTCACGGCATCGTCGCGCGTCAGGATCAGGGCGAAGAGGAACTCGTTCCAGGTCAGGATAAAGCAGAACACCGCGGTGACGACGACGCCGGGCCAGACCATGGGCACGACGATGTCGATGATGACGCGCAGCCTCGTCGCGCCATCCACCATCGCCGCTTCCTCGGACTCCGTGGGCACGGCATCGAGGAAGCCCTTCAGCATCCAGACCGCGAAGGGCGTGACGATGGCGAGGTTGACGACGACCAGCGCGAGATGCGTGTCGAGCAGCCCGAGGTCGCGGAACAGCAGGTAGAAGGGCAGCACCACGACGACGGCCGGGATGAACTGCGTCGCCAAGATGGTGAAGAACAGCGCGCCCTTGAAGGGCATCTCGAACCGGCTGAAGGCATAGGCGGCGAGGGTCGAAGCCGGGATGGAGACCAGCACCGTCAGCCCCGCCACCACCAGGCTGTTCAGGAAGGTCTGCCCGATGTTCCAGGGATGCGCGAAGATCGTGCGGAAATTGTCGAGCGTCGGGGTGAAGAAGACCGTGAGGTCGAAGAGGTCCACCGGCCGCTTGAAGGCCGTCAGCGCCATCCAGAGGATCGGGAACAGGATCAGGAACAGCACCAGTAGCAGCAGCGCGGATTCCACGCCGCGCCACAGCATCCGGCGGCGCCGCGCCTGAGCGTTGCGGTCCATGCTCAGTGCCCCCCCGGCTTGCGGAGGATGAGCTTCATGTACCAGACCGCGAGGAAGACCAGCAGCGCGGTCAGGATCCAGGCCACCGCACTCGCATAGCCCATGTCGTACCAGCGGAAGGCGATGGAGAAGACGAGATGCGCGAGCGTCACCGTCGATTGCCCCGGACCGCCGCCCGTGAGCGTGACCACCTGGTCGAACATCTTCAGCGCGAAGACGGTCTTGAGGATGGCGACCACGGCCAGCACCGGCAGCAGCGCGGGGATGGTGACGTCCCGCAGCACCTGCCACTCCGTCGCGCCATCGATGCGGGCGGCTTCCTCCGGCTCCTTCGGCAGGGCCGCCAGGCCACCCAGCACGACCAGCGTCATGTAGGGCACCCAGCGCCAGGCGTCGGAGAACATCAGCACCAGCAGCGCGGCGACGGGATCGGCCAGCCAGACAAAGCCCTTCAGCCAGGGGATGATCGCACCCGCCATCCAGGTGAAGACGCCCATCTCCGCGTTGAACATGAAGCGGAAGGAGATGCCGACGAGGGCCGGCGACACCGCGAAGGGCAGGATCAGCACGGCGCGCGTGACGCTGTGCAGCACGCCCGCGCGCCGCAGCAGCAGCGCGAGGCCGAGCGCGGAGACGACCGTGACCGCGACATCGACCAGCGTGAAGATCGCCGTCACCTTCGCCGCATTGGCGAAGTCCGGATCATCGGTGAGTGCGATCAGGTAGTGCTCGACGCCGATGAAGGGGCCCGGCGTCAGCGACCGCGTCAGCCGCCAGTCCCGGAAGCTGGTGACCAGGGAGACGCCGAGCGGCCAGATCGTCGTCCCCATCACGAGCAGGGCCGCCGGCAGGATCAGCACGTATTTCAGCCAGCGGTCCCGCATGCGTGTCAGCCGCGGCGGACGATGCGCCGCACCTGCGCCGCGGCGGCGTTGAAGGCATCCGGCACGGTGCGGCTGCCCGACGCTGCCTCGCTCATCGCCGTCTCCAGCGCTTCGGCGATCTGCGGCCATTCGGGGCCGAAGGTGATGCTCTCCGTCCTCGCCAGGCCTTCCGCGGCGAAGCGGTGCATGCCGCCGAAGCGGGCATTCACCTGATCGTCCACCAGGTTCGGCTGCATCACCGCGACCACGTCGCTCTCGCGAGGGTCGAGCAGCACCTCCTTCTCCAGCGCCGGGTTGGCGATCCAGGTGAGAAGCTCCGCCGCCGCTTCCTTGCGCCGCGACCGGCGGCTGATGCCCCAGACCCAGGTATTGGTGAAGGTGGTGCGCGGGCGGCCGGCGTAGCTCGGCATGGGCGCGAAGCCGAGCTGCGCCTCGGTCAGCCGACTCGATTGCGGGTTCACCAGCGTGGAGCGCACCCACCACCAGACCGGCAGCATGGCCGCATTGCCTTGGCCCATGAAGTTCACGGAATCCTGCTCCGCGAAGGAGAGGCTGCCGGCGGGCGCGATGCGGTGGCGGCGCAGCAGGTCCACGTAGTCCTGCACGGATTGCAGGCCGGCGGCGCTGTTGAAGGCGGGCTGGCCCTGCGCGTCGAACAACTGCGCGCCGCGGCCCCAGAGGAAGTTGTACCAGACCATCAGATTCTGGCCGTTGCCGCGGCCATAGGGCACGGAGACGCCGCTGATGCCCGGCTCCTTCTCCTGGATCGCGCGGCCGGTCTCGACCAGCGCCTCCCAGGTCGCGGGCGGCGTCAAATTGTGCTTCTCGAAGAGGTCCTTCCGATAGAAGAGCAACTGCACATGGCCGCGGCTCGGCAGGCCCAGCAGGCGGTTGTTCACCCGGCCCTGGCGGAGATGCGCCTCCGGCCAGCGATCCAGCGGGATGCCCTTGGTGCGGACGATGTCGTCGATGGGGTCAAAGAGGTTGTTCAGCGATGCCACCCACTGGTCCATCGCGATGGCCAGGTCGTAGTCGCCGCCGCCGCCGACCATCTCCGCCGTCAGCGCTTCGCGCATGCTGGCGAAGGGCACGAAGGTGTATTTCGCGGTGATGCCGGTCTGCTCGGTGAAGGCGGCCAGCCGCGCCTCATGCGCGCGGAACTGGCTGGCCACCACGCAGAGCACCTTCAGCTCCGTCCCCGCGAAGGGCTTGCCGGGGCGCAGCCCGGGTGTGGCAGTCACGGAAGCCTGTGCCTTGCCGGCGAGGGCCAGTGCGGCGCCGCCCGTGGCGGCGGCCAGGATCTCACGACGATGCAGCGCCATGGCGCGTTGTCCTCCCTGGCCGCGGCTTGGGCCGGGCCTTGCATGCGTATGCAAGGCTAGCGACAGGCCGGCCATCCTGGCAAGCCTCGGTCAGCCGCTTTCGTGGCCGCGCCAGATCCGCTGGCCATCCCGGTCCAGCCAGCCGCTTTCCGGCAGGCGCGTGCTGGCGCGCATCACCAGCTCCCCCGGGACCACGGCCTGGCGCGTCGGCGCTGCGGGGTTCTCGATCATCTCGCAGACCAGGGCGACGGCGGCATCCACCATGGGCTGAAGGGGCTGGGAGAAGGAGGTGAGGGCATAGCTGCGCCACTTCGCGGGCGCCGTGTCGTCGAAGCCGACCAGCGCCAGGTCTTCCGGAATGCGCAGCCCGAATTCGTGCCGCGCGACCTCCGCCACCGCGATCGCCATGTGGTCATTGGCGCAGAAGATGGCGTCGGGGCGATCGGCCCGGGCGAGCAGGTTGCGCGCCGCGGCGGAAGCGGCCTCGAAGCTGTAGGAACCGACGGCGCGTGCGGGCAAGTCGAAGCCGTGCCGCGCCAGCCCCTCGGTGAAGCCGCGTTCGCGTTCCTGGCTGGTGGATGAATTCTCGATGCCGGCCACGAAGCCGAAGCGCCGATGCCCGCCCGCCACCAGCAGGTCGGCAATGCGCTGGCCGCCCCGGTGATTCTCCCCGGTCACGGAGGAGACATGCGCGGTGCTGGTGGTGCGGTTGAACAGCAGGACCGGGATGCCGGCCTGGCGGCACTGTTCCGCCAGGGCGGAGGAGAGGGTGGTGGAGGCCAGGATCAGCCCATCCACCTGCCAGGCCATCACCTCCTCCAGCAGCGGGTCGGCGTGGCGGCCATGTTCGGGCATCAGCAGCAGCAGCTGGTAGCCGCGGGCGCGCAGCCCGCGCGACATCGCCTCCAGCACCTCCGGATAGAACTGGTTCTGCAGGTAGGCAGCGGCCATGCCGATGATCCGGCTGCGCCTGGTGGTCAGGGACCGAGCGATGGCGTTCGGGCGATAGCCCAGCGCGCGGGCCGCTTCCTCCACCTTGCGGCGCGTCTCCTCCGCGATGGAGGCGCCGGGCGTGAAGGCACGGCTGACCGCGGATTGGGAGACGCCGGCGCGGCGCGCGACATCGGTGGAGGTGGCGGGGCGCCGGCCCTCATTCATGGGGCGGCTGATCGCGACAGGCAGCGCGACGGCATGCGGGTTCCATCCGGGGGCAATCCCACACTGCCCGCGGGATGGGTCCGGTGGCAAGCCGCTCAGGCGGGCGCGAAGCCCGGCAGGGTGAAGCCCTCCGCTCCCTCGATGCCGCGCAGCGTGACCGCCTGGCCGAGCCGCGGGGTATCGCCCAGGAACCGGCCCATGGCGCGGACGCCTTCCTCCAGGTCCACCACCACCAGCGTGTAGGGAAGCTCCGCCTTGAAGGCGGGGTGGAAGGGGTGGTGGGCGACCGTCCAGCTATGCACCGCGCCGCGGCCGCTGCAGTCCTTCCAGGTGACCTCGGCACTGTGGCAGGCATCGCAGAGGTAGCGGGGGTAGTGGCGCAGCTTCCCGCAGGCCCCGCATTGCTGCACCCGCAGCACGCCCGCCTTGAGCCCATCCCAATAGGGCTGCGTGAGCGGGGAGGGGTGCGGCGCCGGCTTCGTCGTCTCGGACATGCTGCCTACCCCCGCCGCGCGATCATCAGGGCGCCATCGCCGAGATCGCCATAGCCCGTCGCCACGCCGAGCTCGACGCCCGGCACCTGGGCGCGGCCGCCTTCGTGCCGCAACTGCCGGACGAGCTCCACGATGTGGTTCATGCCGATCATGTGCGCCTGACTGAGCAGCCCGCCATGGGTGTTCACCGGCAGCGCACCGCCAAGGGCGATGCGTCCGCCCTGCACGAAGGCGCCACCCTCGCCCTTGGCGCAGAAGCCCATGTCTTCCAGCTGACAGAGCACGACCCAGGTGAAGCAGTCATAGATTTCCGCCACCTGGATGTCGGCTGGGGTGACGCCCGCCATGCCGAAGGCGCGCGGCGCCGCCTTGGCGATGCCGAGCCGCGTCATGTCCGGCCGCTGCGTGATGGCGCTGGGGCTGTCCGGATGGCCCTCCGCGATGCCGGAAACCAGCACGCGCGGCGCGCGCAGGTCGCGGGCGCGGTCGGCGGCGCTGACGATGAAGGCGGCGCCGCCATCGCTTTCCAGGCTGCAATCCAGCAGCCGGAAGGGATCCGCGATCATGCGGCTGGCCTGGTGGTCCGCCAGCGTCATCGGCTTCTTCATGATGGCGTTGTCGTTGAGCAGGGCGTGGCCGCGGATCGCGACCGCGATCTCGCCCAGCTGCTCGCTGGTGGTGCCGAACAGCTCCATGTGCCGCCGTGCCATCGGCGCATAGAGCTGCGCAGGGGCGATGGCGCCGAGCGGCAGTTCGAACTCCGTCACCAGGTGGAATTGCGGCATGGCGTGGATGCGCGCACCGACACGGGCGGCGATGGAGGTGTTGCGCCCCGCCGCGACGAGCACGTGATGGCACAGCCCGGCCTGGATCGCCGCGGCCGCCGTCTGCACGGAGGCGATGCCGCCCGCGCCGCCCATCGGTGTCACGGCGGTGTAGCGGAGATCATCGATGCCGAGATTGGTCGCGATCTCCTCGGCCGAGGCGCCGCTGGTGCCGATCGGCATGATGCCATCGATGTCGCGGGGCGAGAGGCCCGCATCGGCAATCGCGCGCAGCGACGCCTCCAGCAGCAGCGCGGTCGGGTGGCGCGTGGAGCCGCGCGCATAGGCGGTCTCCCCGATGCCGGTGATCGCCGTACGGTCGCGCAGCGACATCACGGCGCCCGAACCAAGTCGGTCGCGCAGCCCCCTGCCAGCATCTCCTGGCGTCTCCTGTCCCGTCACGCCGTCAGCATGGAGCCGCGCCTGCCGCGGGGGAAGCCAGGGGGCGGCAGGTGGAATGACGTCGGCGTGATGGCGCGCTGCCGCAACGGGGCACGATGCCGCCGGTTGTGTCCGCAATCTTCGCCATCGCTGTACCCGCATCCGAGGCGAGGCACCGCCGACGGATGGCGCCGCACTCCATGAGTTTCCGTGAATGGACTGGCGCCCCGCCTCGGGCGCCCCTGTCGCCGCCCGTCACTGAAGGAAGACCCGCATGACACCGCCCGACCCGATAGCCCTGTCGCGCCGCACGCTGGTGGCGGGAGCGGCTGCCATGACCTCCGCCGGCGGAGCGGCTGCCGCGCCAGCGGCCGCGACCGGAACGACGCCGTCCGCCCTGACGCTGCGGGTGAACGGGGAGGATCGCCACCTCGACCTCGATCCTCGGACGACGCTGCTGGATGCGCTGCGGGAGCAGCTGCACCTCACCGGCAGCAAGAAGGGCTGCGACCACGGGCAGTGCGGTGCCTGCACGGTGATGGTGAACGGCACGCGCATCTATTCCTGCCTGACCCTGGCCGTGATGCATGATGGCGACGCCGTCACGACCATCGAGGGCCTGGGGTCGCCGGAGGCGATGCACCCGATGCAGGAAGCCTTCGTGCGGCATGATGGCTACCAGTGCGGCTACTGCACGCCCGGCCAGATCTGCGCCTCCGTCGCCATGCTGGAGGAGATCAAGGCCGGCATCCCGAGCCATGTGACGGAGGACCTCAACGCCGCGCCTGCGCTGACGGCCGACGAGATCCGGGAGCGGATGAGCGGCAACATCTGCCGCTGCGGGGCCTATTCCAACATCCTCGACGCCATCACCGATGTGGCGGGGAGGCCCGCATGAGGCCCTTCACCTATGAGCGTGTCCGCACGCCGTCGGAGGCCGCTGCCGCGGCGCAACGCCCCGGGGCCCGCTTCATCGCCGGCGGCACCAACCTGCTGGACCTGATGAAGCTGCAGATCGAGGCGCCCACCCATCTGGTGGACGTCAACCATCTCGGCCTCGATCGCATCGAGGAGACGGGGGAGGGCGGGTTGCGCATCGGGGCGCTGGTCCGCAACACCGACCTCGCCGCGGATGCGCGGGTGAGGCGGGACTATGCGGTGCTGTCGCGCGCCCTGCTGGCCGGGGCCTCGGGACAGCTGCGCAACAAGGCGACGACGGCCGGCAACCTGTTGCAGCGGACGCGCTGCCCCTATTTCTACGACACCGCCCAGCCCTGCAACAAACGCCAGCCCGGCAGCGGCTGCGCGGCGATCGGCGGCATCACGCGGCAGCTCGCCGTGATCGGCAGCAGCGATGCCTGCATCGCCACCCATCCCAGCGACATGGCCGTCGCCATGCGGGCGCTCGATGCCATCGTGGAGACGATCGATGGGGAGGGCGGCGAGCGCCGCATCCCGATCGCCGAGTTCCACCGCCTGCCCGGGGATACGCCGCATCTGGACACCACGCTGCGCTCCGGTGAGTTCATCACGGCTGTGACGCTGCCCGCGCCCGTGGGTGGTCGGCATTTCTATCGCAAGGTGCGTGACCGCGCCTCCTACGCCTTCGCGCTGGTCTCGGTCGCCGCGATCGTCCAGCCGGATGGCAGCGGCCGCGTCGCACTCGGCGGCGTGGCGCATCGGCCCTGGCGGGTGGAGGCGGCGGAGGGCGAGCTGCCCCGCGGTGCACGCGCCGCCATGGTCGCCATCCTGGATGGCGCGCGTCCGACGCATGAGAACGCGTTCAAGCTGCGGCTCGCGGAGCGGACGCTGGCGGGCGTGCTGGATGAGGCGAGGAGCTGAGCCATGAAGTTCGACACCCCCGCCACCAGCAACCCGATCGACCAGCTCAAGGTCGTCGGCCGCCCCACCACGCGCATCGAGGGTCCGCTGAAGACCACGGGCCGCGCGCCCTATGCCTATGAACGCCACGACGTCGCGCCCAACCAGGCCTATGGCCATGTGCTGGGTGCCGGCATCGGCAAGGGCCGCGTCGTATCGATGGAGACCGACGCCGCTCGCGCCGCGCCCGGCGTCATCGCCATCGTCACCACGCTGGACATGGCGCAACTGCCCAAGGGCAAGATGAACACCGCCTTCCTGTTCGGCGGCGCGGAGATCCAGCATTACCACCAGGCGATCGCCGTCGTGGTGGCGGAGAGCTTCGAGCAGGCGCGCGATGCCGCCGGCCTGATCCGCGTGGAATATGCGCGCGGGGAGGGGCGCTTCGACCTCACCGCTGCGCGGCCGCAGGCGAAACCCGTCGATGCCGATGGCAAGCAGGCGAGCGCCGAGGAAGCCGATGAGCGCGTCGGCGACTTCGAAGGCGCCTTCGCGCGGGCCGAGGTCACGCTGGACGAGAGCTATACAACGCCCGACGAGAGCCACGCGATGATGGAGCCGCATGCGACCATCGCGGCGTGGGATGGGGGGAAGCTCACCATCTGGACCTCCACGCAGATGGTGGCGTGGTGGCGGCGCGACCTGGCCATCACGCTCGGCCTGAAGCCAGAGGATGTGCGGGTGGACAGCCCCTATATCGGCGGCGGCTTCGGCGGAAAGCTGTTCCTGCGCGCCGATGCGGTGATGGCGGCGCTCGGCGCGCGCGCGGCGGGGAGGCCCGTGAAGCTGGCGCTGGCGCGGCCGCAGGTCGCGAACAACACCACGCATCGCCCCGCCACCATCCAGCGCATCCGCATCGGCGCCGGGCGCGACGGGCGTATCACCGCCATCGCGCATGAGAGCCTGTCCGGCGACCTGCCGGACGGACAGCCGGAGACGGCGGTGTCGCAGACGAAACTCCTCTACGCCGGCGCCAACCGGCTGATCGCGATGCGCCTGGCGGAGCTGGACCTGCCCGAGGGCAACTCCATGCGCGCGCCTGGCGAGGCGCCGGGCATGATGGCGCTGGAAGTCGCGATGGATGAGATGGCGGAGAGGCTCGGCCTCGATCCCGTCGAGTTCCGCATCCTCAACGACACCCAGGTAGATCCCTCCGATCCAAGCCGCCCCTTCTCCCAGCGCCAGCTGATCCGCTGCCTGCGGGAAGGGGCGGAGCGCTTCGGTTGGGCCCAGCGCAACGCCAGCCCCGGGCGGCAGCGCAACGGGCGCTGGCTCACCGGGCTCGGCATGGCGGCGGGCTTCCGCAACAACCTCGTCGTGAAGTCCGGCGCGCGGGTGCGGCTCGGCACCGATGGCATGGTCACGGTCGAGACCGACATGACCGATATCGGCACGGGCAGCTACACCATCATCGCGCAGACGGCGGCGGAGATGATGGGTGTCGGCCTCGACCGCGTCCGCGTCCGGCTCGGCGATTCCGACTTCCCGGTCTCGGCGGGCTCGGGCGGGCAGTTCGGCGGCAATTCCTCCACCGCCGGCGTCTATGCCGCCTGCGTGAAGCTGCGGGAGGCCGTGGCGCAGCGCCTCGGCTTCAACGCTGCCGATGCCAGCTTCAGCGATGGCGAGGTGCGCGCGGGCAACCGCCGCGTGAAGCTGGAGGAGGCGGCCGCGGCGCAGGAGTTGGTGGCGGAGGACAGGATCGAATTCGGCGACCTGTCGAAGCGCTTCCAGCAATCCACCTTCGCGGGCCATTTCGTGGAGGTCGCGGTCGATGCCTTTACCGGAGAGGTGAGGGTGCGCCGCATGCTGGCCGTCTGCGCCGCCGGCCGCATCCTCAACCCGATCTCGGCGCGCAGCCAGGTGATCGGCGCCATGACCATGGGCGTCGGCGCCGCGCTGATGGAGGAGCTGGCGGTCGACAAGCGCCACGGCTTCTTCGTCAACCACGACCTCGCGGGCTACGAGGTGCCGGTGCATGCCGACATCCCGCAGCAGGAGGTGGTGTTCCTGGATGAGACCGACCCCGTCTCCTCCCCCATGAAGGCCAAGGGCGTGGGCGAGCTCGGCCTTTGCGGCGTCGGCGCCGCGGTAGCGAATGCGATCTACAACGCCACGGGGGTGCGCGTGCGCGACTATCCGGTGACGCTCGACAAGCTGCTGGAAGGCCTGCCGGACATCGTCTGACAGCAAGGGGGCCGGGCAGCCGGCCCCCACTGTCCCAGAAAGATCGGCCGCGACTGTCCCTGTTGTTCCGGCGCCGTCTGGGACACTCCTCAGGCAACGACAAAGCCTTCGAGGAGGGACGCCCCATGCTGCGACGCACAATGCTTGCCGCCGGCCTTGGCCTGCCGGCGCTGATCCAGGCCCGACCCGGGCAGGCCCAGGCCACCGGCGGCGCCTGGCCGAACCGCGCCGTGACGATCGTCGAGGGCTACCCGCCCGGCGGCGTCACCGACCTCGCCTCCCGCGCCGTCGCGGAGCGCATGGCGCGCGAATTCGGCGTTCCCGTGGTGGTGGACAACCGGCCTGGTGCCGCGACCTCCGTCGCCGCCACCTACGTCGCCCGGTCGCGGCCGGATGGCTACACGCTGGCGATGGGCACCACGACGCTCGCCATCAACCAGACCCTGCAGCCCACGCTGACGCCGCGCGATCCGGGGCGGGAGCTCGATCCGATCGGCATGGTGTTCCGCACGCCCTTCATCCTGCACGTGCACCCCTCGATCCCCGCGCGCAGCACGGCGGAGCTGATCGACTACGCCAAGGCCAATCCGGGCAAGCTGCTCTTCGCCTCCCCGGGCACGGGCGCCGTCAGCCATCTGTGCCTGGAGCTGTTCAAGGCCCGTGCCGGCATCGACATCGTGCATGTTCCCTATCGCGGCGGTGCGCCGGCGGCGCTGGACCTGCGGGCCGGCCGCGTCCACGCCATGTTCCAGGCGCCGCAGGAAGCCGCGCCGACGCTGCGGGAGGGTGCGACGCGCGGCCTTTCCGTCACGGCGCCGACCCGGCTGGCCGACTATCCCGCTCTGCCCCCGATCAACGAGATCATCCCGGGCTTCGAGGTCTTCTTCTGGCAGGGCCTCTTCGCCCCCGCCGGCACGCCCGCCGCGGTGATCGATCGCGCCGGCGCCGCGCTGCGCGCCGCGACGGATGATGCGGCGAACCGCGCCCGCCTGGCGGAGCAGGGCGTCGAACTCGTCTCCGGCGATGCGGAGATGCTGCGCCAGACGCTGGCCGCCGATACGGCGCGTTGGGGCAGCGTGATCCGCGATGCCGGGATCAAGCTGGAATAGGGGCCTTCGCGCTCCCTCCCAGCCACCCCCTCAGGACCGGATCATGTCGCTCAGCAACCTCACCTCCCGCATTTCTGGCTTCCACCGCATGACGATGGAGGAGCGGCTGGCGGCGGTCGCGGCCTTCGCGGGCCTCGATGATGCCGCCGTCGCGCAGCTCGGCCGCAGCGGCAACATCGACGCGCATCTCGCCGACCACATGATCGAGAACACGGTCTCCACCATTGCCATTCCCGTGGGCGTGGCGACGAACATGAAGGTGGATGGGCGGGACGTGCTGGTGCCAATGGCGACGGAGGAATCCTCCGTCGTCGCCGCGGTCTGCAACTCCGCCCGGCAATGCTACGACAGCGGCGGCTTCGTCACCTCCGTCTCCGGCAACCTGATGATCGCGCAGGTGCAGCTGGTCGGCGTGCCCGATCCCGGCCATGCGCGCATCCGCATCCTGGAACACCGGGAGGAGATCGCCGCGATCTGCGACGGCTGCGACCCGATGCTGGTGAAGCTCGGCGGCGGCTTCCGCGATGTGGAGGTGCGCGTCGTACCCTCCCAGGGCGGGCCGATGGTGGTGACGCACCTCATCATCGACACGCGCGACGCCATGGGCGCCAACACCGTCAACACCATGGCGGAGACGCTGGCGCCCTCCATCGAGCAATGGACCGGCGGCAAGGTCTTCCTTCGCATCCTGTCCAACCTCGCGGATCGCCGCCTGGCGCGGGCGCGGGCGGTCTGGCCGGTGGAGGCGATCGGCGGCGCCGCGGTGCGGGACGGCATGATCGCCGCCTACCAGTTCGCGGAGGCCGATCCCTACCGCGCGGCGACGCACAACAAGGGCATCATGAACGGCGTCTCCGCCGTGGTGCTCGCGACCGGCAACGACACCCGCGCAGTGGAGGCGGGCGCCCATGCCTATGCCGCCCGCCATGGCCGCTACACCAGCCTGACGACCTGGGAGGTGACGGCGGACGGATCCCTGGCGGGGATGCTGGAGATGCCGATGCCGGTCGGGCTGGTTGGCGGCGCCACCAGGATCCACCCGACGGTGCAGGCCTGCCTGAAGATCCTCGGCGTGAAGACCGCGGCCGAGCTGGCGCGGATCATGGCCGCGGTCGGGCTCGCGCAGAATTTCGGGGCGATCAAGGCGCTGGCGACCGTCGGCATCCAGCAGGGCCACATGGCGCTGCATGCGCATAACGTGGCGATCGCCGCCGGCGCGACGGGGGCGGAGGTCGAGAAGCTCGCCGCGCTGCTGGTCGCGCGCCGCCAGGTACGGCCGGATGTGGCGGCGGAGGAACTGGCCAAGCTCCGGGCGGGCTAGCCATCCGCTGCGCCACCGCGAAGGATGCGCGCGGCGGCGGGCGAAGGGGGTCATGGGAGCAAGGCCGACGACACGGGTGCAGGAGATCGTCGATCGCATCGCCGATGCGATCGAGCGCGGCCTGCTGAAGCCCGGGGAGAAGCTGGCCTCCGTCCGGCGCGCCGCGGAGGATCACGGCGTCTCCAAGAACACCATGGCGGAGGCCTATGACCGGCTGGTCGCCTCCGGCCATCTGGAGCCGCGGCGCGGCGCGGGCTACTTCGCCGCCGCCACGGCGCGCCCCGCGCGCGCCCGCGTGCCGCCGCACCTGGCGGAGGCGATCGATACCGTCTCCCTGCTGCGGGAACAGCTGGAAGCCCAGCACAGGGTCCGGCCGGGCGATGGACGCCCGCCGCCCGGCTGGATGGAGGGCTCCGAACTCTCGGCGCAGTTCGCGGGCGGCAAGTGGCGGCCGGGCGGCAGCCTGGAACATGGCTATGGCAGTTCCTGGGGCTTCCTGCCGCTGCGGGAACGCATCGCGCTGTCGCTGGTCGAACGCGGCATCTCCTGCGCGCCCGACCAGGTGCTGACGACCATGGGCGCGAACCACGCGCTCGACCTCGTCATCCGGCACATCGCGGAGCCCGGCGACACGGTGCTGGTGGATGACCCCGGCTACTATCCGCTCTTCGGCAAGCTGCAGCTGGCGCGGCTGCGAGCCGTCGGCGTGCGGCGCCTGGCGGAGGGCCCGGACCCGGACGAGTTGCTGGCGAGGCTGGCGCAGCACCGGCCGAAGGCCTTCTTCACCCAGTCCCTGGCGCACAACCCGACCGGCGGGACGCTGTCGCCCGCCATCGCCCATCGCGTGCTGGCCGCGGCGGAACGGCACGGCGTGGCGATCGTGGAATGCGACCCCTTCGCAGACCTCCTGCCCGCGGCCAGCACGCGGCTGGCGGCGCTGGACGGGCTGCGGCGCGTGATCAGCATCGGTACCTTCTCGAAAACCCTCTCGGCATCGCTGCGCGTGGGTTTCGTGGCGGCGGCGCCGGCCGTGGTGGCGGCGCTGAACGATCTCAAGATGCTCACGGTCGTGTCCACTTCCACCTATGCGGAGCGCTTCGTCGCGCATCTCATCCAGGGTGGTCACTACCTGCGGCACCTGCGCCGCCTGCGGCAGCGGGTGGAGGCGGCGACGGCGCTGGCGGTGCGGCAGATGGCGCAGGCCGGCTGGCCGGTGGCGCCGCCGGCGGGGGGCGGGCTCTATCTGTGGGTGCCCTTTCCCGTGGGCCTGGACGAGGCCGAGATCTGCCACCGCGCCTCGGCCGAGGGCATCTTCCTGGCACCCGGCTCGATCTTCCGGCCGGAGCGTGGCGTGGACCAGCAGCCCGCGATGATGCGCGTGAACGTGGCCTATGCGAGCGATCCCCACTTCCTGGCCTTCCTGGAACAGGCGCCGTCGCGGCGTTGAGCCGCGCCAGGCGGGCCCGTCGTCAGCGCTGTTGTATGCGGTTGGTATCCCACCTAGGCTCACGGAGCATCCGGTTGCTGGCCGGATTCACCATGACGAGGAGACGCCGCATGCCCATCGGGAGTCTGGCTGTTTCACGCCGTGCGCTGCTTGCGGCCAGTGGCGCCGCCGCGCTGCCGGCGCGCGCCCAGGGCGGGTGGAAGCCGGCGCGGGAAGTGAGGATCCTCTGCGGCTTCGCGCCCGGTGGCGCCGGCGACCTGCTCTGCCGGCTGATGGCCGATGCGCTGCGCGCCCAATGGGGCCAGACGGTGATCGTGGAGACGCGCTCCGGCGCCGGCGGCATCATCTCCGCCGAGGCCTGCGCGAGGGCGGCGCCCGATGGCCATACCGTCGTGCTGGCGACGATGGCGATGCTGACGGTCTCCCCGCAGCTTCCCGGCGTGACGATGCCGATCAATGTGGAGACGGACCTCACCCCGATCGCGAGCCTGGCCGGCATCTACAAGATCCTCGTGGCCTATCCGCAGGCGCCGTTCCGGGACGTACCCGGCCTGATCGCGCATGCGCGGGCCCATCCGCAAGCAGTGGCCTATGGCTCGGCCGGCGTCGGTTCCAGCCCGCATCTGGCGGCGGAACTCTTCGCGCGGCAGGCGGGGGTGGAATGCACCCATGTGCCGTATCGCGGCGGCGCGCCGGCCATCACGGACCTGGTGGCGGGCCGCATCGGCTTCATGATCGGCAACATGCCGGAATTCCTGGGCCAGATCCGCAGCGGGGCGCTGCGCGGCATCGCCTTCGGCGGCAGCGCCGCGGCGCCCGCCCTGCCGGACCTGCCGCTGATCAAGCAGTGGCTGCCGGACTACGATGTCAGCAACTGGTTCGGCTTCTGTGGCCCGGGCCGCATGCCGGCGGAGATCCTGGCGGCATGGAACAGCGCCTTGCAGGCGGCGCTGGCGGATCCTGGGACGCGCGGAAAGATGGTGGAAGCGGGGATGGAGATCATGGGCGGCCCGGTGGCCAACTTCACCAACCTTATCGCCGCCGACCGGCAGCGCTGGGGCGGCGTCATCCAGGCGGCCGGCATCCGTGCCAGCTGACCCGACCCCGCCGGAGGTTGTCCGGGCACGGCTCGAGGAGTTCCGCGCGCGCCGCGGCTATGTCCTGCCCCACCAGGGCGCCATGGCCGCCGCCATGCCCGACCTGCAGGACGCCTATGGCGTCATGTACAAGGCGCTGACGCTGACGGAACGCCACCTCGACCCCTTCGAGAAGGAGTTCGTCTGGCTCGCCATCCTGACGGCGGCGGAGGAGCATGTCGGCACCCACCATGTGGACCTGTTCTTCCGCACCGGCGGCACGGGACCCCAGGCGGAGGCGGTATTCCGCCTGGTCGCCTGGGCGCGCGGGGCGGAGACCTTCGGTTTCCTCGACCGGCATTGGCAGGGCTACTTCCCCGAGGTGCCGGCGGCCCGCGCCTATCGCGGCGGCACGGCGGCGCTGATCGCCGGGCTGGACGTGCCGGCGTATCTCGCGCGGCTGGCCCTGCTGGGCATCCACGCGGCGCGCGGCGCGCATTGGCCGCTGACCGCCGACCTCGAAGCCGCCTATGGCGAGGGGGTGCCGGAGCCGAAGATGGCGGAGGCGATGAGCCTGGCCATGTGGCCCTGCGGCGTGAACCGGTTCCTCGAGGCGTGCGGCGTCTGGCTCGAGCTGCTGCGGAGCGGCCGCGTCGAGCCGTCGCCCGCTTTCCGGGCCTGGGCGGAGACACCAGGGCAGGACGGCTTCGCACTGGCACCGCGCGGGCGCTGACCGACGATCGGCGCGCCTTGCTGAAGGCGCGGCTTCCGGCGGCCTCTGCGCTTCTGCGATTTCACTGGAGTGGCTGGGGGACCTGGACCCGCAGCGTCACTGGCTTCCAACCTGTTGATCCCTAAGCCCTGACAGGGCCGGCGGAGTGGATGGTGGGACCATGGTGGGACCGTCGCGGCTGCGTCGGCAAGGGGGCAAGCGAAGGCGCTTGCCGTTACCTCGCGACACACCGGGGCAGGCCCATTGTCCCTTGGAGTGTTCATTCCACCCTGTCCGCAGGACACTCGGCGGTGGCCGGGGTGCGGGACCGCTCTCAGGCCCTTTATGGGCGATACTGCCCATCGCCTTCGCACAACAATGCATCTGATTAACGCATGAAAGGATGTTTTTCTTATTGTTGCGGTTGATGCGCCCGAATCGCGTTGGAGGCGCTAGACTAAGCCTTGAGAGCCCTACTGCCTGAGTTCGCTGCGACCGTCGCTACCGACCGGGCTAAGGGTGAAACTGCGGATGATCGCGACGTGTTGCCCAACTCCGCCCCCAACTACAGCAAAAGGGAGGTCGCCCGAGCGGGCGAAGTGATTGCCAGCGGGCTGTCGTGGTCGCCAGAAACCGAGGAAGTTATCCGGCGAGCGTTCCTTGTCGCGCACAGTTGGCGTGACTCTCATGCATTTCCGATGCGGAGCATCCGCCACTCGGTCATCCATCACATGAAGGAGGCTGGACTTGACGGCCTAACGGGCGCTCGCCTCAAGCGCATGCCTGCAATCCGCGGGAAGCTGCTGCGCAAGAAGTGGAATCTTGCCCAGCTACAAGACCTCGGTGGGTGCCGGGCCATAATGCCCGATATCAGGAGCGTCCATGCGCTTCATGACGCAATCCGCGTTGGCATCCGGCACGAAGTCAGACATGAAGATAATTATATTGCCGCGCCCAAGGATGACGGATACCGCAGCCACCATCTCATCCTAAAATTCACTGCAAAGAACAGCATTGAAGAAAAATTTGAGGGCCGGCGCATCGAGTTGCAGATCAGAACAAAGTTACAGCATGCGTGGGCCACCACTGTTGAAGCCGTCGGCTTGTTTCGGGGCGAGAGTCTGAAGAACCACCAGGGAAGCCTAGACTGGCTCCGCCTATTCGCCCTGATTTCAGCCGAATTTGCCGAAGCAGAGGCTTCGCCACTTCCTCCGGGCGCGCTCCAGAAACACGAGAGGGTAGCTGAAATTAGGCGCCTTGAAGCCGAGCTAGATGCTCTTAGGCTGTTGGATCAGATCCGAATTGGCATGCACGGAACAGATATTCCGCTTGGCCCCGCTTACAGGCCGACGCACTTCCTGATCCGCTTCGACCACGCCAGCCAGAGAGCCAGCGTCGAGCCTCACAACATCGCGAAAGAGGCGGCGAAGTCATACGACAACGCCGAAGTTCTGGACAGTCGAAAGGGCGCTAATAGCCAGACGGTTGTGCTGGTGGAGGTGGACAAGATCGAAAATCTGAAGGCGGCGTATCCAAACTACTTTGGTGACGTTCACGAGTTTCGGCGTCAGCTTGAACAGATCACACGTGATGGCGCGGCCACTGAATACGCTGTCGCACCCCGGCAGCGCACAAAGACGCCGCCAGCGCCGTATGGCGATCTGTCGTGGCTCCGGGGCAGCCGCTTTGGCCGGGCGCCATATAGGGGCGGCGGCCGAAAGACCTGACCTCCAACGCGCTCGCTTGCGGGTCTTGGCCGTGCTCATCCGGCCGTCTCCTTCGCAGTGACCGCAACTCGCTTGGCGATCTTAGCGACCGTGGCGCGACTGCATCCGGTGGCGGCCTGCACCTGCGACCACGAAAGCCCCTTCGCCAGCATGGAGGCGATGGCGGTGTTCCGCTGCGTGTCCTCCTGGCGGCCCTTGTAGAGGCCCGCAGCCTTGGCCTTCGCCTGTCCGTCGGCCTGCCGGCGGCGGCGGTCCTCGTAATCCTTGCGGGCGACGGCGGCGAGAACGTCCAGCATCATGCCGTTGACAGCCGCGAACATGCGGGTCGTGAAGCCGTCATCGGTGGTGGTGGCGAGCATCCAGGACGTGGGCAGGTCCATCGCCACTACCCGCACCTGTCGCGCCTCCATCTCGGCCCGCAGCTTTCGCCAATCGGCTTCGGTGAGCCGTGAGAGGCGGTCCACCTGTTCGATGAGCAGCACGTCCCCGGGGCGGCTGTCGGCGAGGAGCCGGAACAACTCCGGCCGTTGAAGCGAGGCGCCGCTTTCGTTCTCCACGTAGCTCGCGGCGATGGTCAGGTCGCGTTCTGCGGCGAACGCCTCAAGGGCGGCCCGGGCGCGGGTCGCGTCTTGTTCGCTGGTGGATGCGCGGAGGTAGAGGCGAGCGAGGGTCGGCATGATGTCGGAGCCTCCAGTTCATTTAGAATGGTTCACACTTTATTGGTTCATTTTGGATGGTCAAGTATCGAGAGTGAGCTGGCGTGGAGAGTAGTTCCGTTGAGGCATACCCAAAGTGAACCGGTCTTTGGGCCTTGCCTTGCTTGCCTTGCTCGCGGCGGTGGCGCCGCGCGGGCCGTCGGGCGACGGTCTGGCGGTGGTGGCGCGAAGGAGTCGGGTGGGATCGGGCCGACGGTGTCCCTCTTAAGGCGGCCCCGGCGGGCGAGGCGGGCCCCTACGGGGGGAATGCGCGGCGCTCGCGGTGGCGGGTGACCGTTCAGGGGCGTGACCCAAAATGCCCGGGGCACGCTGCGCGTTCAGAGGGGGCGAGCGGGCGGGCCATCGGCAAGAAAATATCGCTCTTTCCCAAGGGGTTAAGCGCCCTCCGGGCCCACGCTTGTCGCCTAGAGGCGTCTAGTTTTGACAGCCGCTTAGGGGCCCGCTGCGGTGTCTTCGGCTACCACCTCAAAACTCTGACGGCCTCCACGGCGCGGCCTCGTGAAGCTCCCGCAAGGCTGCCTCTGCGGCCTCGATGATGGCCCCGCGCCGGTCCGGGTCATGGACCCCACGGGCTGCCGCGACGGCCTGCCGTATGGCGTCATGCGCGGCGCTGGCGAAGGCCGCTTCCGGGTCATCGGGCGATGGGGCCTCGGCGGGTGTGCCGACCTCGCCGCCGTATTCCAGGGCGATGTCGGGGAAGTCCTTGTGCATCCAGTTGCTCACAGTCTGATGGGTGACGAGCCCGCCAAGGGCCTTCGCGATGTCCCGATAGGACAGCCGCCCAGACGGCTGCCTGGCACTCGCGGCCGTGCGGTGCTTGCGGGCTCTGATAAAGGCGCGGAAGGCGTCCCGCACTTCACGCGGCTTGAGCGGCAGGCCGTGGGCGAGGTTGGCCTCGGCGGCAAGCCAACGGGCTTCCCGTGCGGTGGCCTGGACGATGACCGCCGGGACGGACGTTGCGCCGATGGCTTGGTGCGCCGCGACGCGGTGCCACCCGTCGACCAGCGTCGGGACGCCTTCGATCATGGCGACCCGGACGGGCGGCAGTTCCACGCCTGCCCGAAGCGCCGTTGCGTATCGATCCACCACGGCGCGGTTGGTGCCGTGCCTGATCTGGTTGCGCGGGTCGCGGTGTAGGTCAGCGATGTCGAGCTTGATGGGGGCAGCCTCGGTCGGGGAGAACATGGCCTAGTCCTCCGCGTCGGGCGCGGTGGCGCCACGCCAATCGGTCTTCAGGTTGTCGCGGCAAAGGTTCAGCGGGTTGCCGTCGAGATACTGCACCTGTCGGTCTGCCATCTCATCTAGTCCCAAGACGAGATGCGAGACCATGACCATCTGGCCCTTTCGCTCGCCTATGCCTGGGGGCAGCGTGGTGCGGAAATAGCCTTTGGCGCTACGTCCGTTGCCGTTCGGCGTGATGCCGGGAAGGTCCCCGTTGAACATCGCGACGATGCGATCCCAATCGGGGGCGTGCATCGTAGCGGTCGTTGGTAGCGGATAAGTCGGCAATGTGATGCGGACTATCGGAATGTCGCGGCCCGCGATGGGCTCCACGGGCTCGATAGTCACGGGCAGCCGGCGGTGCCGCCCAACCCGCATGGTGACCGGCCTCATGCTTCGCTGCTCCCGAAGGGCACGCGGCGCTTCCTGACAGGGCGCTTGGCGGGAAGCTCGATGTCCACCTTGAGGGCAGCGGCGCGATTTGCGAAAGCTGCCTTGACGGCGGCGTAGTCGGGCCACGCGGCGGGCGCTGACGGCGCGGCGGACGTGGTGGTGGTGCTGTCGGTGGTTGCGTGTTCCATGATCTTGGCAGGGGATGAGGGGCGCCGTGCGCGGGTCTTACGTTGACTGCACACAGCGCGAAGAAGCCCTGGCGGGACGCGCGGCGTCCGGGGCGGACCAAGCGGCGTGCGAAGGTGTGCGCGTGGCGCTTCGATCCGCCCCGCCGTCATCGCTTGCCAGGGCAAAACTGGGGTTCAGAGTGGGCGGGTATTCGCCCGCCGATTCTGCTGTGGGGAGGGGCCGGATAATCTGCTCCGGCGTAACGGGCGGCACCGATCCAGGGCGAAGGCCGGCAGCTTCCGAACTTCCTCTTGTGGGGAGGTCCGGACTAATCCGCCGCTCGGACTAACCTGATGATATTACAAGAAAAAATTTACGGTGTAGTCTGACTGCACTTGAGTCGATTCGGCAACAAATTCTAGCCCGCCTAGGCGGCTCTTCTGTCGTCGCTCTCGCCTGCGACATGGAGGCCCGACAAGTCCACCTCCGGGTAACTTAACAGCGCGAGCGTCGCGGCAACTGCCTTCAACCCTGGCCCTTTGTCGTATCGCACGGCGCCTTCGCTCCCCTGCCTCGCGTGGCCCATGAGGAAGTCAACATGGCGCTCTTGCTGGTGATCCGTAATGGTATCGCGCAGACGCGTGATGGCGTTGTGGCGGAAGGCGTGCATCGCCACTCCGGGCCGAAAGACCTTGATGGCCCGGCGATACTCGACAAACCAGCGCGTAATGCGCGGCCCGCGCTTGCAATCCTTACCCTGCGGCGCGAGGTCGGGGAACAGCGGATCATTTGGGTTCGGCGCCGTCTTGGCGACATAGGCCAGGAAGCCAAGACGGATTAGCTCCGCGTGAAGCGGGATGACGCGGGTTGCGGCTTCGCTCTTGAGTGAGCGATCCCCGGCCTCGCCGTTATCCTTCGTCTCGACAAGGCGCAGCGCCCAGGTTCCTTCGTCATGCCATACGTCGCGCCTGTAGAGGTCTGCGAACTCCTCAAGGCGTGCGCCGTGATAGAGGGCGAGGATTGGCAACCAGAACCGCGCATCTCGGATAATGTGCGATCCCGGCTCCGACCTTCGGTTCGGCCCGGCGCATCCCGTCCACACGGGCGACCGGAACAGCGTGCGAAGCTCCTCCGGGGTCCATGTGTCGCGCTGGTCGCGTGCCTTCTGTTCCTCGCGAAAGCGGTGCTTCGCCGTCAGCTCCGTGTGTTGCGCCACTGTTAGATGTCCCCCATCCACCGCGAAGCGAAGGAACTGCGTCAGGGCCGTGTGGTGCCGTTTGACGGTCTTGTCTGTCAGTCGCGGCGCGTCGGCGGGGGCGGCGGCGATGATGTCCGCCGCTCTGCGGTCGCGGTCCTTCGTTGACTTGCCGTAGGTCTTGGGAAGCTGCCGCAGCATGTCCAGGAACCGCGTCACGTCGCCTCGGCCGTAGGCGTTCACCGGCTTGTCGCCGCACACGTCCATGAACAGCCGCAGCGTGGTCCGCTCCTGGCTCATGTCGTGATGCGAGAGGCGGTCAATCGTCTCCCGCCGCACGAAGAACGGCTCCACCAGCGCGGAGGCGGTGGGAACGGGCGATGGCTCCGGCGTCGGGGCAGGCGCCACGCCTTCCGTGGATGGGGAAGGGGGTCGTAAACCCGCTGGTGCGTTGGCCGGCTCGTCCCGCTCGGTGAACACGGCGGGCATGTCGCCGATGACCTGCCGGATGGCCGCTTGGTGGGCGTGAACGCGGGCCTCAAGCACGCCGATGCCGAGGCCGAAGCGGTCCTCCGCCGGCACGCCGTGGAGGGCAGCGAGGCGATTCAGGTCCCCGACGACCGGCCCGAAGTCGCGGTTGGCAAGCGCCTCCCGGGCCTTGGCAAGCTGGTGCTCCAGGACCCGCAGGGAGGTCATGGAGAGGGGCGGTCGGCCCGCCCCGTCGCCTTCCAAAATGCCCCGCAGATAGCCCCGCAGTATCGCGTTGAGGTCTGTCTTCTTTCCAGCCTGCGCCACGTCCACCCTCGCCCTCGCGAGCGCCCGGTCAAACTCCCGGTCCAACAGGGCCGCCCGATGCTCCGCCTCCCGGAAGGCGCGGGTGCAGAGGCTTACCACGACCTCGCGCCCTCGGGTCTCGCCGGGAAGTCGGCGCCGATAGCGATACATGCAACCCCGGCGCTCGATGTGGGTCGCGGGGTGGTGGGACCATGGTGGGACCGTTGAGTGCACAAGCCGCCTCCCGGGGGCTGTGCCGGCCCGGAAAGGCTAGGGAAATCAGCTTGTTGGAAGCGTGTGGCTGGGGGACCTGGATTCGAACCAAGACTGCCCGAGTCAGAGTCGGGAGTTCTACCGTTAAACTATCCCCCACCGGCGGGGCACTGACGTGCCATTCGCGGCGTGGCGGCGAGGTAGCATGCCGGCCGGGGCTCGGCAACAGCCCCCGGCAAACCCCGTCGCCTGGGAAATCGAGACGGGCGGGACGACAGCGCAGGCCGCGCTCTGCCCGGCAGGCAGTCGACATGACGTGTTTGTGATCTCGCGCTGCGCCGGATCAATCCGCGGATATGTCCATGATCTCACAGGTTTACGCGGGCATGACGCAATTGCCGCGTCACGATCACGCCGTTGCGAAGCGCCTGGGCACCGATACCTTCCGCCGAGTTAACGGAGAGCCCGATGTTTCAACTCTACGGTACGCGGCTGGCTGACACGCTGATCGGCACGGAGGAGGCGGAGACCCTCTACGGCGGCAGCGGCGATGACTTGATCCAGGGCCTGGGCAACGGCGACTACCTCCTCGGCAGCGTGGGTGACGATACGCTGCAGGGCGGCGACGGGGCCAGTACGCTTCACGGTGGCGCCGGAAACGATCGGCTGGTAGCCGGGGCGGGCGACGATCTGCTGTTCGGCGGCCACGGGGCCGATACGTTGGTCTCAATCCTCAGCGGCGCGGCCACGCTGAACGGGCAGGACGGGGACGATTTGCTGCTGGGCGGCGATGGCGATGACCTGATGTTCGGGGGCCACGGGGCCGATACGTTGATCGCAATCCTCAGTGGCGCGGCCACGCTGTACGGGCAGGACGGGGACGATTCGCTGCTGGGTGGCGATGGCGATGACCTGATGTTCGGTGGCAACGGCGCCGATACGCTGTTCGGGGGCGAGGGCGATGACGCGCTTTCCGGCGGCAACGGCGATGACACCGTGCAGGGCGAGCATGGCGACGACGCCATCCTGGGCGGCACGGGCGACGACGATCTGCATGGCGGCGATGGCCAGGACCTGATCGCTGGCGAACGCGGCGCCGATACGCTGCGCGGTGATGCGGGGGATGACGAACTCGTTGGCGGGGCCGGTGACGATCTGCTCGACGGCGGAGAGGACGCGGATCTCCTGTTCGGCGAAGCGGGTGCGGACACGCTCTCCGGCGACGCGGGGGATGACGAGATCCACGGCGGGGCCGATGACGACCTGCTCGAAGGCGGGGAGGGCGCGGATTACCTGCTGGGCGAAGCGGGCGCGGACACGCTGCTGGGGCATGGTGGCTCCGACATCCTGTCCGGCGGTGCCGGCAATGATCGCCTCTACCTGACCGATGCCAGCGATACTGTCGGCGACACGATGGGCGGTACTGCCGGTGGCGGCGATGGCGATGACCTTGTGTGGGGTGGCGGCGGTGGCGATACAGTCGTGGGCGGCCGTGGCGCGGATACGCTGCTGGGGCATGGTGGCGACGACTTCCTGTCCGGCGAAGCGCATGATGACGTGCTGATGGGCGGCGCTGGCGCCGATACGCTGTCCGGCGGTGCCGGCAATGATCGTCTCTACCTGAACGATGACAATGACCCTTCCAGCGACACGATGGAGGGTTTGGTCGTCACCGGAGACGGCGATGATCTCGCCTGGGGTGGCGGCGGTGGCGACACGCTGTCTGGCGACCGTGGTGCGGATACGCTGATGGGGCATGGCGGCTACGACATTTTGAACGGGGGTGCCGGCAATGATCGCCTCTACCTGAGCGACGACAGCGATCCTTCCGGCGACACGATGGGGGGTGCTGTCGGTGGCGGCGATGGCGATGACCTCGTGTGGGGTAGCGGTGGCGCCGACTCAGCCATCGGCGGTCGGCACGCCGATACGCTGCTGGGCTATGGCGGCGATGATTTCCTGGCCGGGGAAGATCATGCCGACCTGGTGATCGGCGGTGACGGGAGGGACACGCTGGGCGGCGGCGCAGGCGCCGATACCCTCCTCGGCGGTGCTGATGACGATGTGTTCGACGGTGACGTGGGGAACGACCTCATGCTCGGCGGCGCGGGCGCAAACACCATGGTTGGCGGGGGCGGTGATGACCGCATCTACCTGTATGATGACATCGCCCCCGACGCGATCACCACCGGCGGGTTCGCCATCGGTGGTCTGGGTCGGGACCTGATCTGGGGCGCCGGCGGAGCCGACGGCATCACCGGCGACGAAGGCGCGGATACGCTGATCGGCAGCCTGGGCGCGGATTCCTTGCACGGTGGCGCGGGGGCGGACTTCATCAGCCTGTCGGACCTGCTCGGCCTGCTGGCGGACCATGACGGAGGCCTTGCAGGCGGTGGCAGCGGCACCGACACGATACTCGGCAGCCTGGGGGCTGATTCGATATCCGGCATGGAGGGGGCCGACAGCCTCGTCGGCCTTGGCGGTGCGGATTTCCTGGATGGTGAGGAGGGCCGGGACACGCTGCTGGGTGGCGATGGGCGCGATGTCCTGATCGGTGCGGCGGGAAGCGACCTGGTCGAGGGTGGCGCCGGCAACGACACCATCATCCTCGATACCCGGGACGGCGGGACGGATACGGTCTCGGGCGGCGCCGGGGCTGACGAATTCGCCTTCTTCGATTTCGGCGCGCGGCACCGGATCATGGATTTCAACCCGGAGGAGGATCGGTTCATCTTCATCGACCGGTCGCTGGGCGTGGCCACCTTCGGGATCACGCTGACCGGCGCGCCGGAGGGTGACGAGGCGCAGGTCGTCTACAACCGGGCGACCGGCCTGCTCTCCTGGTATGCCGAGGGTGACCAGGGCGCTGGCGTCACCGTCGCCTGGCTGGATGGGGCGCCCGATCTTCTGCCCGGGAACTTCTTCATCCAGATCGTCCCTGATCCGCTGGCGGGTTAGCCGCCGCCCCACGCCCCGCGGGGCGGCGACTCGGAATTGCCTTGCCCCCGGGGCGCCATCGCCGGATCATGCGGGCAGCCCGCCTGCCGCCACCCTCGGCCAGGGCGGGCGCCCGGACCATGATGACGAAGGATGCGCACCCCGCGGCCGACGCCGCGCCACCCCTTGAAGCCTGCGGCCCCTTGCCGTCGGCAGGGGCGGTGCTGCGCCCGCGGGAGGGCGTGGCTTCCTGCGGGACCCGGGCCTATGCGGCGCTCGACCTCGGCACCAACAACTGCCGGCTCCTGGTCGGCACGCCAGCGCCGGGCGGCAATTTCCGGGTGGTGGACAGCTTCAGCCGGATCGTCCGGCTGGGGGAGGGGCTCGGCGCCACCGGCAACCTCTCCGACGTCGCCATGGACCGGGCGCTGGCGGCGCTGCGATCCTGCGCAGACAAGCTGGCGAAGCGGCCCGTCCGCGCCTTGCAGGCGGTGGCGACCGAAGCCTGCCGGCGCGCGCGCAACGGGCCGGCCTTCCTCGCGCGGGTGGAGGCCGAGACCGGCCTCCGGCTGCGGACCATCTCCCCGCGGGAGGAGGCGGAACTCGCCATGGAATCCTGCGCGCCCCTGATGGAGCCGCAGGACCGCCGGGCGCTGCTGTTCGACATCGGCGGAGGCTCCACCGAGATCGCCTGGATCCGCACCCATGCCGACCGGCAGGGGCCGGAGCTGATCGGCTACATCTCCGTCCCCGTCGGGGTCGTCACGCTCTCGGAGCGCTGCGGACCCTCCTGCTTCACGGAAGCCGGCTTCCACGCGGTGGTGGATGAGGTGGCGGCACGGCTCCGGGGCTTCGATGCGGTGCATTGCATCGGGCAGGAGATCCGGGCCGGTGGCGTGCGCCTCATGGGCACCTCCGGCACCGTGACCACCCTGGCCGGCGTCGCCATGGCGCTGCCGCGCTACCGGCGGCCGCTGGTGGATGGGCAGACGCTGGAGGCCTGCGTCGCGGACCAGGCGCTGGGCGACCTCTTCGCCCTCGGGCGGGATGGACTGGCGGCGCATCCCTGCGTCGGCCCGGACCGGGTGGACTTCGTGCTGCCGGGCTGCGCCGTCTATGCCGCCATCCGCCGCGTCTGGCCCGTGCCGCGGCTGACGGTGGCGGATCGGGGGCTGCGGGAGGGCATCCTGCTGCGCCTGATGCGGGCGGACCGGATGGCCGCGTCGCGCCGCGCACCGGGCCGTGGCTGGCATGGCACGGCCTGAGGGCCTATTGCGCCCCCATGGCGAAGACACCCGGCGGCAAGCCGCCCAGCCCCTCCGTTCCCGGCCGCCAGCAGAGCCGCCCCGGCGCCAAGCCGGCCGACCGCGCGCTGAAGACCCGGCTGCGCACGGCGGAGGGCCGCACCATCGGCAGCCAGCGCTGGCTGGAGCGGCAGCTGAACGACCCCTACGTCAAGGAAGCGAAGGCGCGGGGGCTGCGCAGCCGCGCGGCCTTCAAGCTGGAGCAGATGGATGACAAGTTCCGGCTGCTGAAGCCGGGCAGCCGGGTCGTGGACCTGGGCGCTGCGCCAGGCGGCTGGACGCAGGTCTCGCTGGCGCGCGGCGGGGCGAAGGCGAAGGTGGTCGCAATCGACCTGCTGCCGGTCGATCCGATCCCCGGCGCGATCCTGATCGAGGGCGATTTCCAGGAGCAGGCGGCGGAGGATGCGGTGCTGGCGGCGCTGGACGGGCAGGCGGACCTGGTGCTGTCCGACATGGCGCCCAACACGACGGGCCACAATGCCACCGACCATCTGCGCATCATGGCGCTGGCGGAGCTTGCGCTGGATTTTGCCCGGCGCGTGCTGGCGCCGGGCGGCGGCTTCGTGACCAAGGTCTTCGCCGGCGGGTCGGAGAAGGAGTTCCTCGCGACCCTGAAGCGGGACTTCGCGCAGGTGCGCCACGCCAAGCCCCCCGCCAGCCGCAAGGACAGCGCGGAGCTCTATGTGGTCGCGACCGGCTTCCGCGGCTAAAGCACTATCCGATCAAGCTGAATCAGCTTGATCGGATGTCGTGCTTTAGAAGCAACAATTCCTATAGCACAAGGTCCGCCACGGCCTGGGAGACGGGCTGGCTGGTCAGCACCGCCAGGTCGAGCGTCCCGTTGCTGTCCGCATCCAGGCGGTAGAGCGTGTTGTTGTTGAGCAGCTCCGCCTGGCCCGGGACCTGCAGTTCCACCAGCGCATTGGGATCGTCGCGCTCGCCGCTGGCGAGGTAGCCATCGGCGATCGTCTGGCCCAGCGCATTGGCCACCAGGGCGAAGCCCGAGACTTCCTCCGGCGCGCCGCGCACGCCGGCATTGTAGAGCGTGGCGTCCGGCAGCGTGCGGAGCAGCGAGGTGACGTTCACATGCGCGTCCGCGGCCGTGACCGCGATCGGGTTGCCGTTCGCATCCACGGCCTGGAACGACACCGTCTCCCCGATGTGGGAGCCGATGCGCGTGATGAGGTCACCCTCCGTGCGGATGTTCAGGGCGTTGATGTAGGACAGGACATTGGGGTCGAGGCTGCCGCCATTCAGCTTTTCCGCGGCATCGCGGCCGCCGAGCGGATCGACCGTCAGCAGCCGCACCGCGCCCGGCGCGATGGAGACGCCCGCCGCCAGCATCGCTTCCGTCGCCTCATAGGCCGCGACCTGCGCCACCGCGCCGCCGAGGCTCGGGCCCACGAACTGAACGCCGCGGCCGAGCGTGACCTGCGCTTCCACCGCGTCCGCGATCATCGCCTGGAAGGCCGCGGAGCGGACCTGCAGGCCGCCGAGATCGACGGCGGCGACGGTATCCGCGATGGAGCCGACTTCGAGCCCATCGATCACGAAGACCACCGGCCCGCCATCGGCAGGGAGCACGCGGATGGCCGAGAAGCCGGATTCGTTGTCGTTGTACTGTTCGTTGATGGCGAAGTCGAAGCCGCGCACCTGCATGGCGATGGCATCGGGGCCGAGGGTGTGGACCACGCGCGCGGTCGCGGTCAGCGCGGCGCCGATCTCGACCTGGAGCTGGAGGAAGTCGGAGAGCCCGGTGGGGACCTCACCGGTCGAATCGGGGCCGCGATATTCCGGCGGCAGCTGGTCCAGCAGGCCCTCAAGCCGCGCGAAGTTGAGATCGTCGAGGTTGGCGAAGAAATCGGCCACGGCCTGCGGCGCCGGCAGGTCCGCGATCTCATCGATCAGGTCGCTGACGTCGATGGCGGCGGTGTCGATGACGTCCGCGGGCTGCGGGAGCTCGATCGGGTCGATGATGTCGGTGACGGTATCGGCGACATCGTTGCCGGCCTCCGTCAGCGCGTCCTCGATATCCTCGGGGAGGTTGAAATTCAGGCTGCCGGACATGGCGCGTCGTTATCCTCGGTCTGGGTGTCGGTCCGGCCCCCCAACGCCGATGGGGCTTCCGCGTTCACCCGGCTGCTGCGGGAGACGCGCCCCTGGCGCCCGCGTCATGCATAGGTCACCGTATCACCCTGGACGCGCATGGCGCTTCCGGTGTAGGCGGGGCCGCCAAGGTTGCGGATCGAAAGAGGCTCCCGCCATGGCGCGCTCCCCAGAAGCAGTTTCAGCAATGCCGGCCCTGCCGCGCTTCGAGGAGGCCTATGCCTTCGACGACGTGCTGCTGGTGCCCGCCTATTCCACCGTCCTGCCGGCGGAGACCGACACGCGCACGCGGCTGACGCGGGAGATCACGCTCAACATCCCGCTGGTCGCCGCGGCGATGGACACGGTCACGGAAGGGCCGATGGCCATCGCCATGGCGCAGGCCGGCGGCATCGGCGTGATCCACAAGAACCTCTCGCCCGAGGAGCAGGCCGCGCAGGTGCGGCGGGTGAAGAAGTTCGAATCAGGCATGGTGGTGAACCCGTTGACCATCCACCCCGACCAGACCCTGGCCGAGGTCCGCGCGCTGCAGGAGACGCATCGCATCAGCGGCATTCCCGTGGTGGAGCGCGACAGCGGGCGGCTGGTCGGCATCATCACCAACCGCGACGTGCGCTTCGCCACCGACCCCAACCTTCGCGTCTATGAGCTGATGACGCGGGAGAACCTGGTGACGGCGGATGCCGATGTGACGCCGGAGCGTGCCCGCGCGCTGCTGCACAAGCACCGGATCGAGAAGCTGCTGGTGGTGGACGACCAGTTCCGCTGCGTCGGCCTCGTCACCGTCAAGGACATGGACAAGGCGCAGGCCAATCCGAACGCGGTGAAGGACGCGATGGGGCGGCTGCGCGCCGCGGCCGCCACGGGCGTCGGCGAGGATGGCTACCGCCGCGCCCAGCTGCTGGTGGAGGCGGAGGTCGATGTCATCGTCGTCGATACCGCCCATGGCCATTCCGGCGGCGTGCTGCGCGCGATCGAGCGCATCAAGAAGCTGTCGAACTCCGTGCAGATCGTGGCGGGCAACGTGGCGACGCCGGAAGGCGCCATGGCGCTGATCGAGGCGGGGGCGGATGCGGTGAAGATCGGCATCGGCCCCGGTTCCATCTGCACCACGCGCATCGTGGCCGGCGTCGGCGTGCCGCAGCTGACGGCGGTGATGGAAAGCGCCATCGCCTGCCGCGAGAAGGGCGTGCCCTGCATCGCCGATGGCGGCATCCGATCCTCGGGCGACGTCGCCAAGGCGATCGCGGCGGGCGCGGACTGCGTGATGATGGGCAGCGTCTTCGCCGGGACGGACGAGGCTCCGGGCGAGGTCTTTCTCTATCAGGGCCGGTCGTACAAATCCTACCGTGGCATGGGCAGCCTGGGGGCGATGGCCCGCGGCTCGGCCGACCGGTATTTCCAGGCCGAGGTCGCCGACAAGCTGAAGCTGGTGCCGGAGGGCGTCGAGGGGCGTGTCGGCTACAAGGGGCCGGTCGGCACGGTGATCCACCAGATGGTCGGCGGGCTGCGCGCCGCGATGGGCTACACCGGCAGCGCCACGGTGGGCGACCTGCAGAAGAACGCCCGCTTCCGCCGCATCACCAATGCGGGGCTGCGGGAGAGCCATGTGCATGACGTGGCGGTGACGCGGGAAGCGCCGAACTACCGGCTGGAGGGCTGAGTCGGGCGGGGGCGCCGATCCGGCGCCCTTTCGCCAAGCTCTTGTTTTCGCTGAATACTACGAATTTAGCCGATTAGCCCGTTTAGCCGACTTATGCACCTTTAGTCGCGTTTTTCGTGGCCTGCCGGGGCGGCCGGCCCGCAGGGCGATGGGCGCGGCTCGGCACCGTGATATCCGGAACATAGACGGAACGGAGGCGCGAAGGCCAGCGCTTTCGGCGGGGAGGCCTCAGAAGCTGACCCAGCAGGGGAGTTGGCGTTCGGCCAGGCGGGCGCAGAAGCGCTCCGCCTCCTCCCGATTCGCGAAGCCGGCGACGCGCAGGCGGAAGATCGGCGGGGCGGCCTCCCGCTCCACCCGCAGGATGACCGGTGTCCGGCCGGCGGCGAGGTCCGGCAGGCGGGTGGCGAAGCCGGCCCAGTGGCGCTGCGCCTCGGCCTCGCTGCCCGCGGCGGCGATCTGGACGCGCGGGCCGGATGGCGTGGCGGGCGCCGGGCGGGTCGCGGACGGTTCGGGCAGCGTGGCGAGGATGATGGGCGGGGCTGGCGCGTCCGGTGGCGCGGCGGCGGATGGCGCTGGTTCCGCGGGCACGGGCGGGGATTGGCCGGCTTGCGGGCGGGTTGGCAGGGCGGGCGAGGGGCGCGCCGCCTCAGGGCGGGGCGTCGCGGCGAGCCGCGCGGGGGCTGGCTCGGGCTGGCGGGTAGGGGCTGGTTCGGCCTGGCGCGTGGGGGCTGGTTCGGCCTGGCGCGTGGGGGCTGGCTCGGCCTGGCGCGTGGGGGGCGTGTCGGGTTGCGGCGTCGGGGGCGGCTCGGACAGCCGCGTCGGCGCTGCCTCGGCGTGCTGCGCGGGGGCAGGCTCGGCCGGCCGTGCGGGGATGGCTTCGGCCTGCCTCGCGGACAGCGCCTGCGGCGCGGGCGTCGGTTCCGGCGGCGGTGGGGGCGGGGGTGACGCCAGGGCAATGACGGGCGTCAGTTCGGGCGGTGCGATGGCGGGTGCCGTGGCTGAGGGGGCGACCGGCGGCTCCGGCAGGGCGGAAGCGGGCAGTTCGGGCTCACGAGCCGCCGGCGCGGCCGGGGCAGGGGGCTCCGGCGGCGACGGCGCCGTGGCGGCCAGGGCGGGGAAGGCGGGTGCGACCGGCAGGGGTGGCGGGGGTTGCACCGCCTCCGACAGATCCAGCAGCCGGATGCGCGCGGCGCCGCCGCGGCCGGGCAGGACCGGGGGCAGCATGATGCGATCTTCGGGCGGCGGCGCGGCAGGCGCCTCCGCGATCGTCGATGGCGGGGCGGGCGGCGCGCAGGCCAGGAGCGGCGCGAGCAGGAGCAGCATGCGGCCGGCGCAAGGGGCAACCCGGCCCTGATGGCGATTGCTGCCTGTCATGCGCGCTGGCCCGGAGCCTCCTGCTGCCAAGCGCATCATGGCGGAGGCCCATGCCCTCCGCTACCGCCCCTGTTGCATCCGGGCGCCCCTTGCTTCCGGTCCAGGGGGAGCGGCGCTCCCCCTGCCTTGTCGCGTCAGCGGCGCTGGGGCGGGATTTCGCTGATGCGCAGCGTCGCGCGCTGGGGCGCGCCGCGCTCGAAGGTGCCGATCCAGATGTTGTAGTTCCCGCTCTGCGGGTTCTGGATGACGATGCCGGGGTTCACGCCATCGAAATCGTCGTTGCAGATCCAGCGGCCGGAGGCGTCGTTGATGACCAGCGTGGTGTCGACGTTGGCGACGACAGAGATGTAGAGGGGGTACTGGCCGGAGGTGTAGTTGAGGTCCACGTCGGGCTTGGAGAAGTCGATCCAGCCGGCGCAGTCGGGGCCGATGCCGGTGGCTTCGCGGTCGCCGCCGGCTTCCACCTGCACCTGGTGCGGGTCGGGCTCGAAGCCCGCGCGGAGGTTGGCGGTGGCGTAGCGCGGCTGCGCCTGCCAGTTCGGCGTGGCGTTGGGCGCGGCGCCCTTCTGCTGCGCCATCACTCCGGCCGTGGCCATGACCAGCATTGCGCCGGCGGCGGCGATCGTCCTCAGCATCTGCATTTCCTCTTCGGCGCGCTGGAATGCGCGTCGTTCCGCATCTTGAACCCGGGCCGGGGTCGTGCCGCAAGGGGCGCGCAACCGATTGAAACACATCGCGGCTTGGTGATCGGGGGCGGTGATCCAGGGGTGGCGTTCGGCCGTATCGCGCGCGGCCGGCACCGTTGTGCTTGCCGCCGCCGCCCGGCGGGGCGACCATCGGATCGAGGAAGGACAACAGACCCCCATGGCATCATCCCCGGCGCCCCGGCCCGAACCGGTCGGCGCCTGCGTCTTCGACGCCTATGGCACGCTGCTCGACGTCCATGCGGCGGTTGGCCGGCATGCCGCCGGGCTGGGCGACCAGGCCTGGGCGCTGTCCGCGCTGTGGCGGGCGAAGCAGCTGGAGTATTCCTGGATCTTCTCCCAGGCCGGCGACTACGAGGATTTCGAGACGCTGACCGAACGCGCGCTGGATGTGGCGCTGGCGACGCACGGGATCGCCGATCCCGGCCTGCGGGGCGCGCTGCTGGCGGCCTACCGGGAACTGGATGCCTTCCCGGATGCGGCACCGGCGCTGGCGGCGCTGCGGGCGCGGGGGGTGGCGACGGCGATCCTGTCCAACGGGTCGCCGGGGATGCTGGCGGCGGCGACGGGGGCGGCTGGGCTGGCGCCGCTGCTGGATGCGGTGCTGTCGGTGGACGATCTGCGCCTCTACAAGCCGGCGCCCCGCGTCTATGCGCTGGCTGCCATGCGCTTCGCCTGCGCGCCGCGTGACATCGTCTTCGTTTCGGGCAATGCCTGGGATGCCTATGGGGCGGCGCGCTTCGGCTGCCGCGTCCTCTGGCTGAACCGCACCCCCCAACCCGAGGAATACGGGCTGGACCGCCTGGCGGAGGGGCGCATCACGACCCTCGCCGAACTGCCTGATCGGATTTTCGCATGACACCCGCCGCGCGGCTTGCTGCCGCGATCGACCTTCTCGCAGCCGTGGAGGCCTCCCCGCGCCGTCCGGCCGATGGCATCGCCAACGACTTCTTCCGGGCCCGCCGCTACATCGGCAGTTCCGACCGGCGCAACGTCTCCGACCGCGCCTGGGGGGTGATCCGGCAGCGGCTGCGGCTCGCCTGGCATTTCGAGCAGGTGGGGGAGGCGCGGCCGGGCGCTCGGCTGCTGGTGGCCGGCCATCTGCTGGTGGCGGAGGGCTGGCTGCTGGACGGCATCGCCCAGAACTATTCGGGCGAACGCTTCTGTGCCGGGCCGCTGACGGAGCATGAGCTGGCGGTGCTGAAGAAGCTGGAGGGGCGCCCCCTGGTGCATCCCGACATGCCGGAGGGGCCGCGGCTGAACCTGCCGGACTGGGCGCTGCCGGGGCTGAAGGCCCGGTTCGGGGAGGGGCTGGCGGCCGAAGCCGCCGCGATGGAGGAGGCGGCGCCGCTCGACCTGCGGGCCAACCTGCTGAAGGGCACGCGGGATGTCGTGCTGGCGGCGCTGACCGGGGAGGGGGTGCCGGCGACGGTGACGCCGCTCTCGCCCTGGGGGCTGCGGGTGCCGGACCGGCGGCCGGTGGGGGCGACCCGCGCGTATCTGGAGGGCCTGGTCGAGATCCAGGACGAGGGCAGCCAGCTCATCGCGCTGCTGACGGATGCGAAGCCCGGGATGCGGGTGGTGGATTACTGCGCGGGGGCGGCGGGCAAGACGCTGGCGATCGCGGCCACCATGGACAACAAGGGCCACATCGTCGCCTGCGATGTCTCCGCGACCCGGCTGGAGGGGGCGGTGAAGCGCCTGCGCCGCGCCGGCGTCCATAATGCGGAACGGCACCTGCTGGCCGCCGGCGACAAGTGGCGGAAGCGGAACTCGAGAAAATTCGACCGCGTGCTGGTGGATGCGCCCTGCACGGGCAGCGGCACCTGGCGGCGCAATCCGGATGCCCGCATCCGCACCAATGCGCGCGACCTGGCGGAGCTGGTGGAGAAGCAGGCGGCCATCCTGGCGGATGCCGCGGAATTGGTGCGGCCGGGCGGCAGGCTGGTCTACGCTACCTGTTCCCTGCTGCCGGAGGAGGATGAGTTGCAGGTCGAGCGCTTTCTGCGCGAGCATCCGGACTTCGCGGCGGTGCCGGTACCGGGGCTCTGGGCCGGGCTGGCGCCGGGCGTGGCGTCTCCGGTGGAGGAGGATGCGATGGCCCTGTCCCCGGCGCGGCATGGCACGGATGGGTTCTTCGCGGCCGTGATGCAGCGGCGCGCGGCCTGATGGGGCGGGCGGCGGGGAAGCGCCGATGATCTGCATTCGCCGCGCCCGGCCGGGCGATGCCGCGGGGATCGCGGCGGTGCATGTGGCGGCCTGGCGCAGCGCCTATGCCGGCATCCTGGGCGATGGCTACCTGGCGGGGCTGTCGGAGGCGCGGATGGCCGCCTTCTACCAGCGCGCCATCCTGGACCGGCGGGACGGGCATGCCGTCTTCGTCGCGACCGCGGGCGGGGGCGACCAGCCGGCGCCGGAGGGCGACGGCCCCGCGCCGCGGGAGGCGCCGGTGGTGGGCTTCGCCTCCGGCGGGCGGGCCAGGCGGCGTGGCCTGGCAGAGGGCGAGGTCGAGACGCTCTATGTGCTGGATGATTTCCGGGAACGCGCCGTCGGGCGGCGGCTGATGCGGGCCATGGGGGCGCATCTGCGCGCCATCGGCTGCAATTCAGCCATGGCCTGGGTGCTGGAGGACAATCCGAGCCGCTTCTTCTACCGGCACCTCGGCGGGCGGATGGCGATGCGGGAATCGATCCGGGTGGCGGGTCAGGGGGTGGAGCAGGTGGCGATGGTCTGGGACCCCATCGACGTGCTGCTGGCGGCGACCCTGACGACGCCGGAAGGCAGTTAGCCCGCCTTCCCGCTTGCCCCCGCGCCGGGGTTGTGGTCATGACCCGCCATGACGCAGACCGACACCCTCCCCGACATCCCCGCCCGGCATGAGCGCATCCTGGTGCTCGATTTCGGGAGCCAGGTGACCCAGCTGATCGCCAGGCGGCTCCGCGAGAGCGGGGTGTATTGCGAGATCTGGCCCTTCAACGCGGCGCCGGAACAGCGCATCCGGGATTTCGACCCCAAGGGCATCATCCTCTCCGGCGGGCCGGCCAGCGTGACGGAGGGGGAGAGTCCCCGGGCCCCGGACTATGTCTTCGAATCGGGGCTGCCGGTGCTCGGCATCTGCTACGGGCAGCAGACCCTGGCCCATCAGCTCGGCGGCACGGTGGAGGGCGGGCATGCCCGCGAATTCGGCCGCGCCTTCATCGACGTGACCGGCGACTGCGCCATCACCCAGGGTGTCTGGGCGAAGGGGGCGCGCGAGCAGGTGTGGATGTCGCATGGCGACCGCATCACGCAGCTGCCGCCGGGGTTCCGGGTGGTCGCTTCGAGCGAGGGTGCGCCCTTCGCGCTGATCGCCAATGACGAGCGCCACTACTACGGCACCATGTTCCATCCGGAAGTCGTGCACACGCCGCATGGCGCGCAACTGCTGCGGAACTTCACGCACCTCGTCTGCGGCTGCCGTGGCGACTGGACCATGGGCGCCTTCCGCGCCGAGATGATCGAGAAGATCCGCGCCCAGGTCGGCACCGGCCGCGTGATCTGCGGGCTGTCGGGCGGCGTCGATTCCTCGGTGGCGGCGGTGCTGCTGCATGAGGCGATCGGCGACCAGCTGACCTGCATCTATGTCGACCACGGGCTGATGCGGGCGAACGAATCGCAGCAGGTGGTCAGCACCTTCCGCGACCGCTTCAACATCAAGCTGGTGCACCGGGACGCCAGCGACCTGTTCCTCGGCCAGCTGAGCGGCGTCACGGATCCCGAGATCAAGCGCAAGACGATCGGGCGGCTGTTCATCGAGGTGTTCGAGGAGGAGCAGAACAAGGTCGGCGGCGCCGACTTCCTGGCGCAGGGGACGCTCTATCCCGACGTGATCGAGAGCGTGTCGGCGACCGGCGGGCCTTCGGTGACGATCAAGTCCCACCACAATGTCGGCGGCCTGCCCGAGGGCATGCGCATGAAGCTGGTGGAGCCGCTGCGCGAGCTGTTCAAGGACGAGGTCCGCGTGCTGGGCCGCGAGCTTGGCATCCCGGAGGAGATCGTGGGCCGCCACCCCTTCCCGGGCCCGGGCCTCGCCATCCGCATCCCGGGCGAGGTGACGCGGGAGAAGGCGGACCTGCTGCGGAAGGTGGATGTCATCTACCTCGAGGAGATCCGCGCGGCGGGGCTCTATGATTCGATCTGGCAGGCCTTCGCGGTGCTGCTGCCGGTGCGGACCGTGGGCGTGATGGGCGATGGCCGGACCTACGACATGGCCTGCGCGCTGCGCGCCGTGACCAGCACGGATGGCATGACGGCCGATGTCTATCCCTTCAGCATGGAGTTCCTGAGCCGGGTGTCGAACCGGATCGTGAACGAGGTGCGGGGCATCAACCGCGTGACCTACGACATCACGAGCAAGCCGCCGGGCACGATCGAGTGGGAGTGAGGCGCGCCGCCCGCCGCTGACGCCGCGGGCAGGCGGCGTCGTAGCGGAGCACCGTGGCGCCGGCGGCCTGGTGGGGCAGGGGCGTGCCCCAGCGGGCCGCGTGCGCGGCGGCGAAATCCTGGCGCTCCAGCGCCTCGCAGCGGTCGATGTGGTTCAGCAGCCGGCGCTCGGCGCGCTCGCTGCTGCCGGTGCGGCGGCGGAACAGGCGCCAGAGCATCAGCGCATTCACCGCCCAGCCATCATAGCTGTGTTCCTGCAGGCGCTGGCGGAGGCGCGGTGGCAGCGCATCGAAGGCGGCCCAGTCATCGCCGCTGAAGCGGCGCCAGAGGCGGGGGCGTTCGGTGACGTCGTTCGGTGAGGCGGCCGGGGTCTGCATTGTTATAACATAACAAAACGACGATGCGCTTCAACCGGGGCGGCACCGCATCCAGGCGGCCAGGGCGGTGACCGTGGCGGCGGCGGCCAGCAGCGCGGCGCTGGCGGGCTCCGCCAGGAAGACGGACCAGTCGCCCCGGGCCAGGACCAGCGCGCGGCGCAGCGCTTCCTCGAAGGGGGCGGCCAGGGTGAAGCCGATCAGCAAGGGGGTCGGGTCCAGCCGCGCGCGGGCCAGCGCCCATCCCAGCAGCGCGAAGCCGAGCAGCAGCCAGAGGTCGAAGACGCTGCCCGAACTGGCCCAGAGGCCGCCGCAACTCAGCACGATGACGATGGCGGCCAGCAGGCGCAGCGGCAGCCGCAGCACCGCGGCCCAGAGCCCGACGAAGGGCAGGTTGAGGGCCACCAGCATGGCATTGCCCACCAGCATCGACAGGATGATGGCGCCGACCAGATCGGGCCGCTCCGCCACCACCGCGGGGCCGGGGGCGATGCCCTGCAGGAACATCGCCCCCGCCAGCACGGCCATGGTCGCATTGGCGGGCAGGCCGAGGGCCAGCAGCGGCGCGAAGGAGGTCTGGGCGGCGGCGTTGTTCGCGGCCTCCGGCGCCGCGACGCCGGCCATCTCGCCCTGGCCCCAGCGGCCGCGGCGGCGGAACAGGCCTCGCTCCGCCGCCTGCGCGGCCAGCGCCGCCAGCAGGGTGGAGGCGCCGGGCAGCAGGCCGATGGCGCTGCCGATGAGGCTGCCGCGCAGGGCGGGGGCGGTGGCGGCCGCGACCTCCCGCCGCGCGGGCCAGGGGGAGCCGACCGGCAGGGTGCGCCGCGCGGCGCCGCCGGATTCGAGGGCGCGGATCAGCTCCGCCACGCCGAACAGGCCCATGGCGAGCGGGATGAAGCCGATGCCGTCGGCGAGTTCGGGGATGCCGAAGGTGAAGCGCGGCCGCCCGCCGGCGACATCGGTGCCGACCAGGCCGAGCAGCGCGCCGAGCGCCGCCAGCGCCCAGGCCGCGAGCAGCGGGGCGGGGGAGAGCGCGACGGCGGCGGCCACGCCCAGCAGCATCAGCGCCGCCGTCTCCGCCGGGCCGAAGGCGATGGCGAAGCGCGCCAGCGGCGCCAGCAGCAGCGCCAGGACTACGGCCGCGACCAGGCCGCCGAGGAGGGAGGCGAGGGCGGCGATGCCGAGCGCCGGCCCCGCCCGCCCGGCGCGGGCGAGCAGGTGGCCCTCCTGCGCCGTGACGATGCCGGAGGCCTCGCCCGGCACGCGCAGCAGGATGGCGGTGGTGGAGGAGCCGTACTGCGCGCCGTAGTAGATGCCGGCCAGCATGATGAGCGCGCCCGCCGGCGGCAGCGCGAAGGTGACGGGCAGCAGCAGTGCGATGGTCGCGACGGGCCCGAGGCCGGGTAGCACGCCGACCAGCGTGCCGAGCGCCACGCCCGCCAGGCAGAGCAGCAGGTTGGCCGGTTCCAGGGCGGGGCCAAGCCCCGCGTAGAGCATCGCCAGCGCCTCCGTCATCGCGGGAGGCCGATGACGGGCGTGGGGAGGCCAAGCGCGCCCAGGAAGAGCGCCGTGGCGGCCACGGCCAGTGCCGCGCCGCCCGCCAGGATGGCGCGCAGCCGCAGCCCCGGCGCGGCGGCCAAGGCGAGGCTGCCCGCGGCCCAGGAGGCCGGCAGGAAACCGACCCAGGGCAGCAGCAGCGCGAAGCCCGCCACCGCCAGGCAGAGCATCGCCCCCGCCCTGGCGCCGCCCCGGCCCGCCGGCGGGGCGCCGCGCGCCGTCGCGGCCTGCAGCAGGCCGAGCGCCACCAGGGCGCCGGCGATCAGCGCCGGCACGAAGCCCGGCCCCGGCCGGCCCGAGGGCAGGCGGAAGGGCTGGCCGAGGGCGACCGCCAGGCAGGCGAGGCCGATCGCGGCCAGCGCCAGGCCCGGCGCGGCAGCAGCCACGCGAATGCGAATGAGTTGCAAAAAAGTCATGTGCTGCTCATATCGCGTCCAGCACATCCCTGGGAGTCCCCCTCATGCCGTCACGCCGCACCCTGGCCCTTGCCGCCCTTTCGGCGCTGCCCTTGCCCTGGATGGGGCGAAGCGCGAGGGCGCAGGGCGCCGCCTGGCCGAGCCAGCCGATCCGGCTCGTCGTCGCCTCCGCCGCCGGCGGCAATGCGGATGTCGTCGCCCGGCTGGTGGCGAATGCGCTGGAGCCGCGGATCGGCCAGCGGATCCTGGTGGAGAACCTGGCCGCGGCATCCGGCATGCGGGCGACGGAGGCGGTGGCGCGGGCGGCGCCGGACGGGCATGTCTGGCTGGTCGGCACCTCCTCCCAGCTCGTGCACAACATCGCGCTGTTCGACCCGATGCCGGTGGACATCGCGCGGGCGCTGCGCGGCGTGGCGATGATCAATGAATCGCCGGGCGTGCTGGTGGTGAAGGCGGACCACCCGGCGCGGGACCTGGCGGATTTCGTCGCCCGCGCCAAGGCGGCGCCGGGCGAGTTCGTGATGGGCAGCGGCCCGGCGGGCACCACGACGCACATCATGGGCCTGCATTTCGCCGACCGGGCCGGTGTGCGGCTGGAACACCTGCCCTATCCCGCGGGCAGCCAGGCGATGCGCGATATCCTGGGTGGGCGCGTCACCGCCATGTTCGACATCGCGGTCACGGCGCTGCCGCAGATCCGCGGCGGTGCGGTGCGCGGGCTTGGCGTCTCCTCCCCCGAAAGGCTGGCCGCGGCGCCGGATCTGCCGACGCTGGTGGAGGGCGGGCTCGATGGCTTCGTCGCCGGCACCTGGAATTCCATCGCGCTGCCGGCGGCGACGCCGGAGGCGGTGGTGGCGCGCGTGAACGCGCTGGTGAATGAGGTGGTGCAGGCGCCGGCGATGCGCGCGCGGCTCGGCGAACTCGGCGGCTTCGTGCCGGCGGCGATGACGCCGGCGGAGGTGGATGCCTATGTCGCGCGGGAACGCGCGCTGTGGATTCCCGTGGTCCGCGCCACGGGGGCGCGCGCCAGCTGAGCGCTGGGGGCGCGGGCACCGCCGGGGTGCCCGCGCCCGCCCCCTCATCGCGCCGCCGCCGCGCCCCGCGTCTTCCACAGCGACCAGGCGATGCCGGCCGCGAGGATGGCGAAGGTGATGGACAGCGACAGCGAAGGCGGGAACTTGCCCGTCTCGGGGAACACGAAGTCCGCCACGAAGATCTTCGACCCGATGAAGACCAGCAGCACCGACAGCGCGTACTTCAGGTAGTGGAAGCGGTGCACCATGGCGGCCAGGGCGAAGTAGAGCGCGCGCAGGCCGAGGATGGCGAAGATGTTGGAGGTGTAGACGATGAAGGGGTCGGTCGTGATGGCGAAGATCGCCGGCACGCTGTCCACCGCGAAGATCACGTCCGCGACCTCCACCAGCACCAGCGCCAGGAAGAGCGGCGTCATGAACCAGGTGGCCTTGCCCGTCGCGGGATGCGGCTGGCGCACCCAGAACTTCTCGCCATGCAGCGCATCCGTCACGTTGAAGCGGCGGCGCATGAAGCGGAGCAGCGGGTTGGACGCGATGTCGGGCTTCGCATCCGCCATCACCCACATCTTGATGCCGGTGAAGACCAGGAAGATGGCGAAGATATAGAGCACCCAGGAGAAGCGGGAGACGATGGTGGCGCCGAGGCCGATCATGATCGCGCGCAGCACGATGACGCCGAGGATGCCCCAGAACAGCACGCGATGCTGGTAGATCCGCGGCACCGCGAAGTAGGTGAAGATCATCGCGATGACGAAGACATTGTCCACCGCCAGCGTCTTCTCGACGATGAAGCCGGTCCAGTAGAGCGTCGCGGCCTCCGCCCCCGCCAGGCCGATGCCTTCGGGCTTGAGGTTGTCGAAGCTCCACCAGACCCAGAAGCCGAAGGCGAGGCCGAGGCCGATATAGACGGCGGAGAGCACCAGGCTCTCCCGCACCTCGATCTCGCGCGCCTCGCGGTGCAGGACACCGAGGTCGAGCACGAGAAGCAGGCCGACGACGGCGATGAAGACAAGCCACATCCAGACCGGCGTGGCGAGGAAGGTTCCTGTCAGGAACTCGACCATGGGGGGCTCCAGGGGGGAATGCGGGGCAGGGCGGCGTTGGGTTCGGCGGCGTCAGCCGGCGGGCGGCGGGCGCGCGAGGTGCGCGCGCAGCAGCGCCATGTTCCGGCGGTTGGCGCGCAGGAAGATGTCGGCGGTCCAGCCGAGCAGCGGCACCGCGCCGACCGCGGCATCGACCGCGACATGGCCCAGCATGCGCAGCAGCACCGGCCGCGGCACGCCGAGCCGCGCCGCTTCCAGGATCAGCCAGGCGGAGACGCCCTTGGAGACCAGCGGCCCGACGCCGGGCAGGAGGTTGGCGGCCGCATCGGCGCCGAGGCGGATGGAGGTGCCAGGTATGCGCAGCGCGCTGTCGAGAAGCCAGGCCAGGCGATCGAGGCGCGAAAGCGCAGCGTCGTGCGGTGATCCGGGCGGTTCGTCGCGCGGGGGCGACATCGGCATCTCCCAAGGCGGGCCGCGGCAGCGCGCGACCCGACGATTGAAAGTGTCCGACATGACGGCGCCATCGCCGCCAGAGGGGCCCGGACCCCAGTGATGGCGCGGAATTGGATTGCGGCCAGGGTGCTTTCAAGGGGTGCGCCGCTACCGGCGGCGACGGATCCATGCCCATCATCCCGCGCGCCCCTGGCACGAGGAGCCTGACCTGCATGAACCCCGACATCACCCGCATCCCGAGCCGGAAGCTGCCGAGCAAGTCGGTGATGTCGATCTACCGTCTGCCGGGCGGGGGCGGTTTCCTCTGGGCGGTCGCCGTCTCCCCGGACCGGACGCCGGACATCAGGGCGCAGACGCGCGGCACGCTGGCGGTGCTGGATGGCTACCTGGCCGAGGCTGGCATCGATCGCAGCCGCATCGTGAAGGCGGAGGTCGTGGTGACGGACCACGACAACAAGCCCGCCTTCGACGAGGTCTGGGCAGGGTGGATGCCGGACGGGCAGGGGCCGGTGCGATCCTTCGTGGAATCGCGGATGCCGGAAGGCGACCTGATCGAGATCATCATCACCGCCGCCCTGCCGCCCTGATGCGTGGGGGTGGCGCAGGGCAGCGACGGCCCTTGACGCGGCCGGAACAAAAAGTGAATATCGCCACCGCAACCCTCGGGCGGGAAGAGCGGTCGATGAGCGGTCTCGGGGCTTCCGAACGGGATTTCGACTTCGAATTCGGGGTGTGGCGGGTTTCGCATCGCCGGCTGCGGCAGCGCCTGGTGGGCTGCCAGGATTGGGACAGCTTCGACGGCACCGCCGCCGTGAGGCCGGTGCTCGGAGGCCATGGCAACATCGAGGACAATGTCCTGGCCATGCCGCAGGGAATCGTCAGGGCGATCGCCATCCGCTCCTTCGATGCGCAGCGCGGGCTCTGGGCGATCTGGTGGCTGTCGTCAGCCAACCCGCTGGCGATCGATGCGCCGGTGGTGGGGCGCTTCGAGAGCGGGGTCGGCACCTTCGTCGCCGACGAGACGGTGGGTGGCCGGGCGGTGCGGACGCGGTTCCTCTGGCTCGATACCCGAACGGCGTGGCCGCGATGGGAACAGGCCCAGTCGGCCGATGGCGGCGCGACCTGGGAGACGAATTGGACCATGACCTTCGAAAGAGTCGAGGATTTCGACGGAGCGGGCTGACATCGCGGCCCGTAACCCTGCAAGGACGACGCATGACCGACATCCCACAGCGCTGCCGCTGGGCCGCCAGCGATCCGATGATGGCCGAGTACCACGACACGGAATGGGGCGTGCCGGTGCGTGACGCCCGGATGCTGTGGGAGACGCTGATGCTGGAGGGATTCCAGGCCGGGCTTTCCTGGCAGGTGATCCTGCGCAAGCGGGAGGCCTTCCGGGCGGGCTTCGCGGGGTTCGACCCCGGCCGCGTCGCGGCCTTCGGGGAGGAGGACATACAGCGCCTGCTGGCCGACCCCGGCATCGTGCGGTCCCGCGCGAAGATCGAGGCGACCATCGCGGGCGCGCGCATCTTCAATGCCATGCAGGCGGCGGGCGAGGATTTTTCCCAGTGGTGCTGGTCCTTCACGGGTGGCGCGACGGTGAGGGGCGATGGCGTATCGGCCGTGACGCCGCTGGCGGAGACGGTGTCGAAGGCGCTGAAGAAGCGCGGCTTCAAGTTTGTCGGCCCCACCATCGTCCATGCCTGGATGCAGGCGGTGGGGATGGTGGATGACCACCAGCCGCATTGCTTCCGCTACCGCCCCGGTTGATCCTGCCGTCATGCACGCGCTGATCGCCATCCTGCTGCTGATCGCGCTGCCCGCGCGGGGGCAGGAGGCGCTGTCGCTGGCGCCGGGGCATACGCTGCGCTTCCACCCGGCGCCCTCCGCGGAACAGCCGGTGTCACGGGACTACACGGTCAGCCTCGCGGCCGGCGACTGGCTCGCCATCACCGCGCCGGCGGCGCAGGTGAATGGCGCGGCGACGGAGCCGGCCATCGAGGTGACCGGGCCGGGCGGGGCTGCCGCGCGGGATTACGGCCGCGTGGTGCTGCGGGCGGCGGCGGCAGGGCCCTACGCGATCTCGGTGCGGGATTTCCACGCGCTCTCGCTCTCCCGCTATCCCGCGGGTCACCCCGTGGTCGATCCGGGGCTGGCGGCGGCGGATGTGCGGGTGGAGGGGCGAGCGCTCGGCGCCACGGTAGCCGTCGCGTCGGAGCCGATGGACCCGCGCCATGAGGACGTGCCCCCGCCCTCCGGCTGGCCGGCGCGGCTGGCGGTGCGGGTGGGGGATGGCTTCACCATCCACCTCTACCGCCGCGATGCGCTGCGGCGGATGGAGTTGTGGCCGGCGGATCCGGTGCCGGTGGTGGCGGCGCTTCTGCGCGGCACGGCGCCGATCGAGGCCCGCACGGACCTGCCGCTGTTCCCCGCGGGCAATTTCAGCGTGGCCTTCGCCGCCCAGGCCGAACGGCGGCGCGGGCCCTGCATGGACTGGCTGCGCTACCTCGCGCGCCACACCCAGGAGGATGCCTGGCCCTTTCGCGGCCTCGCCTATGTCGCGCTCGGGCTGAGCCGGGATGGGCGCTTCTTCGCCACTGCCTCTGGCGAGACCGCGCCGACCCCCGCCAAGGGCGAGCCGGCCGAGGAGCGGGAGGGCCGCAACGCGGATTACGAGGCCGCGCTGCGCGCGCGGATCGCGACCGATCCGGCGGCGCTGGAGCCCAGGCTCTCGGCGCTGGATGCGGTGCTGGAGAGCCTCGTCATCCCGTGCGTCGCGCGGTGACGATCCTCGTCATCGGCGGGCATGGGCTGGTCGGCGGCGCCGTCGTGGCGGCGCTGCTGGCGGAGGGGCATGCGGTGGCCGGCGCCGGGCGGGGCGTGGCGCGGGCAGCGTATCGGCAGCCGGCGGTGCGGTGGCACCGGATCGACATGGCCGATCCCGGCGCCGATTGGATGCCGGTGCTGGCGGGCGTGACGGCGGTGGTGAACTGCGCCGGCGCGCTGCAGGACGGGCCGGCGGACAGCCTGGCGGGGGTGCATGTGGCGGGGCTCGCCCGGCTGGTCGCTGGCTGCGAGGCGGCGGGGGTGCGGCGCTTCATCCAGGTCTCGGCGGCGGGGGTGGGGGAGAGCCCCGGGGCCTTCGGCGCCACGAAGCGGGAGGGGGATGCGTGCCTGGCGCGGTCCGGGCTGGATTGGCTGGTGCTGCGGCCCGGCCTGGTGCTGGCGCCGGTCGCCTATGGCGGCTCCGCCCTGCTGCGGGCGCTGGCGGCCTTTCCGCTGGTGGTGCCGGCGCTGCATCCCGGGCAGGTGGTGCAGGTGGTGGGCGCGGATGACGTGGCGGCGGCGGTGCTGGCGTCGCTGCGGCCGGGGGCGCCGCGTGGCGTCGCCATCGACCTGGTCTCGTTGGAGCCGACCACGCTGGCGGACATCCTGACGCGGCTGCGGGGCTGGCTCGGCCTGGCGCCGGCGCCGGTGGTGGCGGTGCCGCGCTTCGTCGCGGCGGTTGGCGCAGGGCTGGCGGATGGGGTGGCGTGGCTGGGCTGGCGGAGCCCGATGCGATCCACCGCGATCGCGCAGCTGGCAGCGGGGGTGCCGGGCGACGGGGCGGCGGCGGTGGCGCTGCTCGGGCGGCCCGTGCGCGGGCTTTCGGCCTGGCTGGCGGCGCATCCGGCGGGGGTGCAGGAAGCCTGGTTCGCCCGGCTCTATCTGATGAAGCCGGCGGTGATCGGCATGCTGTCGCTGTTCTGGCTGGTCTCCGGCCTGGTCGGGCTGGCGCGGCCGGCTGAGGCGGCCTCCGTGCTGACGGCGGCGGGGTTCACGCAGGGGATGGCGCTGGCGGCGGTGCTGGGGGGAAGCCTCGCGGACATCGCGCTCGGGCTGATGGCGGCGCATCGGCGGACGGCGCGGCTGGCGCTGTGGGGGATGGTGGCGGTGACGGCGGCGTATCTGGCGGGCGCGACGCTGTGGCGGCCGGACCTGTGGCTGGATCCGCTGGGCGTGCTGGTGAAGACGCTGCCGGCGGCGATGCTGGCGCTGGTCGGGCTGGCCCTGCTGGAGGATCGATGAGCCTCTTCCTGGCGGTGAAGGTCCTGCATGTGATCGGTGCGGCGGTGCTGCTCGGCACGGGCGCGGGCATCGCCTTCTTCATGCTGATGGCCCACCGCACGAAGGATGCGCGGGTGGTGGCGCATACCGCCGGCGTGGTCGTGGTGGCCGATACGATCTTCACCGCGACGGCGGTGGTGGCGCAGCCCGTCACGGGGCTGGCACTGGCCTGGATGGCGGGGCACTCGCTCACCGATGGCTGGCTGCTGGCGAGCATCGGGCTCTATGTCCTGACCGGCCTGTTCTGGCTGCCGGTGGTCTGGATGCAGTGGCGCATGCGCAACCTGGCGCGGGCGGCGGTGGCGGCGGGCGGCGGGCTTCCGGCGGAGTATCACCGCCTGTTCCGCGCCTGGTTCGCCTGCGGCTTCCCGGCCTTCGCGGCGGTGCTGGGCATCGTGGCGCTGATGGTGGCAAAGCCGAGCCTCTGAGGAGAGCGCGCATGACCGAGTCCCCCGCCGTGACCATCCACGGCATCAGGAACTGCGACACGATGAAGAAGGCTCGCGCCTGGCTGGAGGGCGCGGGGATCGTGCATCGCTTCCGCGACTACAAGGCGGAGCCGCCGCGGCGGGAGGAGCTGGAGGCCTGGGCGGCGAAGGCGGGGTGGGAGGCGCTGCTGAACCGCGCCGGCACCACCTTCCGCAAGCTGCCGGAGGCGGAGCGCGAGGGCATCGACCGCGATCGTGCCCTGGCGCTGATGCTGGCCCAGCCTTCGGTCATCAAGCGGCCGGTGCTGGAGGCAGGCGGGCGGCTGCTGGTGGGCTTCAAGCCGGACGACTACCGCACCGCTCTCGGGTAGCGCTGCCCTTTTCACGGGCAGTCCGGGAACCGTTTCGGCATAATCCCCGCATCAGGCTCTTGCCGGCCGCGCAAGGCCCAATGACACTGTGTTGTCCGCCGGACCTGTCCGGCGCACCACAACAGGCTTGTTGGGAGAGCTTCACGAATGAAACTTGCGAAGATCGGCGCCGCTTTCGGCGCCGCGATGCTGGGTGCGCTGACCGTGGCGCCCGCCATGGCCCAGCAGCCCGCCGCCGCCGACACGGTCGCCGCCATCCGTGCCCGCAACCAGCTGATCTGCTCCCACGCCCCCTCGACGGTCGGCTTCTCGCTGCCGGACAGCCAGGGCGTGTGGCGCGGGATCGACGTGGATTACTGCCGCGCCGTCGCGGCCGCGATCCTCGGCGATGGCAACCGCATCCGCGTCGTGCCGTCCTCCACGCAGCAGCGCTTCACCATGCTGCAATCCGGCGAGATCGACCTGCTGGTGCGCAGCACGACCTGGACGCTGGCGCGCGAGGCCTCGCTCGGCTTCGAATTCGCCGCCATCAACGTCTATGACGGCCAGGGCTTCATGGTGCACCGCGACAGCGGCGTGACCTCCGCCCGGCAGCTGGATGGCGCGACGGTCTGCGTGCAGCCCGGCACGACGACCGAGCTGAACATGGCCGACTTCTTCCGCGCCAATCGCCTCCGCTTCACGCCGGTGGTGATCGAGAGCATCGAGGAGATCCGCAGCGCCTTCATCTCCCGCCGCTGCGACGCCTATACCAACGATGCGTCCTCGCTGGCGTCCTTCGCCGCGAGCCAGGGCGCGAATGCCAACCGCTACCTGCTGCTGCCGGAGATCATCAGCAAGGAGCCGCTGGGCCCGGTGGTGCGCAAGGGTGACTGGCGCTTCTTCGACATCGTGCGCTGGACCCACTTCGCGCTGGTGACGGCGGAGGAGTTCGGCATCACCCAGGCGAATGTCGACACCTTCCTGAACAGCAACAACCCGGACATCCAGCGCTTCGTCGGCCGCACCGGTGACCTCGGCCGCATGATGGGGCTGGAGAATGACTGGGCGGTGAAGGTGATCCGCGCCGTGGGCAACTACGGCGAGATCTGGGAGCGCAACATGACGCCGATCGGCTTCCCGCGCGGCATCAACAACCTCTGGACCCGGGGTGGCCTGCAATACGCGCCGCCGATGCGCTGAGCGTCGCGCCTCAAGCTACGTGAAACCGGGGGTGGCGGGTGACCGCCGCCCCCTTCTTCATTCGAGGAAGGTGAGCATGAAGAGCATTTTCGCCGGCGCGATCGCGCTGCTGGCTTCCGCCCTGCCGGCGCTGGCGCAGGCCCCGGCGGCGCCGGTGGACACCGTTGCCGCCATTCGCGCGCGCGGCCAGTTGGCCTGCGGCGTCACGCCCAACACCATCGGCTTCGCGACGCCGGACAGCCGCGGCGTGTTCCGGGGCCTCGATGCCGATTACTGCCGCGCCGTCGCGGCCGCATTGCTGGGCGATCCGGAGAAGGTGCGCTTCGTGCCGCTGTCGGCGCAGCAGCGCTTCACTGCCCTGCAGGCGGGCGAGATCGACCTGCTGGTGCGCGCCACGACCTGGACGCTGTCGCGGGAGGCGCAGCTCGGCCTGGTCTTCGCCGGCGTCAACTACTACGACGGCAACGGCTTCATGGTGCGCCGCAGCCTGGGCGTGACATCGGCGACGCAGCTGGATGGCGCGAGCGTCTGCCTGCAGGCGGGCTCCACGACGGAGCTGAACGTGGCGGATTATTTCCGCGCCAACCGCATGCGGCTGCAGCCCGTGCTGTTCGACAACATCGAGGAGATCCGCTCCTCCTTCGTTGCGGGACGCTGCGATGCCTATTCCTCGGACACCTCGACGCTGGCCGCCTTCCGCGCGGGGCAGGGGGCTCAGGCCGGCGACTACGTGCTGCTGCCGGAGGTGATCAGCAAGGAACCGCTGGGGCCGCTGGTGCGGAAGGGCGATTTCCGCTGGTTCGACATCGTGCGCTGGACGCATTTCGCGCTGGTGACGGCGGAGGAGATGGGGATCACGCAGGCGAATGTGGACAGCTTCGCCGGCAGCACCAACCCCGATGTGCAGCGCTTCATGGGCCGCACGGGTGACCTCGGCCGGATGCTCGGGCTGGAGAATGACTGGGCGGCGAAGGTGGTGCGCAGCGTCGGCAATTTCGGCGAGTTGTGGGAACGCCACATCACGCCGCTGGGCTCGCCGCGGGGCATCAACAACCTCTGGACCCGCGGCGGGCTGCAATACGCCCCCCCGATGCGCTGATCGACCGGGTGATCCTTGGGGCCCTTCCCGGCGCGGGCCGGGAGGGGCCATGATCGGCGGATGATCCGCCATCTCCGCACGCCGGTTCTCGATATCGCCTATGAGGAATCGGGGCCGCCGGAGGGGCTGCCCGTCGTGCTGCTGCACGGCTTCCCCTATGCCCCGCGCGCCTATGATGGGGTGGTGGCGCTTCTGGTGGCGGAAGGGCGGCGCTGCCTGGTGCCCTGGCTCCGCGGCTATGGGCCGACGCGGTTCCTGGATGCGGCGACGCCGCGATCCGGGCAGCAGGCGGCGCTGGGGCGTGACCTGCTGGATTTCCTCGATGCGCTGCGGATCGAGCGCGCGGTGCTGGGCGGCTATGACTGGGGCGGGCGTGCGGCCTGCGTCGTCAGCGCGCTGTGGCCGGAACGCGTCGCGGGGCTGGTGACCGGCACGGGCTACAACATCCAGGACATCGCGGGCTCGGCGCGCCCTGCCTCGGCGGAGCAGGAGCATCGCTGGTGGTACCAGTACTACTTCCACACCGAGCGCGGGCGGGCGGGGCTGGAGGCCGACCGGCGTGGCATCGCGCGGCTGCTGTGGCGGCTGTGGTCGCCCGACTGGGTCTTCGATGACGAAACCTTCGAGGCCAGCGCGCAGGCCTTCGACAATCCGGATTTCGTCGCCGTCGTGATCCAGTCCTACCGCCACCGCTTCGGCTATGCGCCGGGCGATCCGGCACTGGAGAGGATGGAGGCGGCGCTGGCGGCAAGGCCCGCGATCACGGTGCCAAGCATCAACCTGCATGGCGGCAGTGACGGCGTCGGGCCGGCGGCAGGGTCGGAAGGCCATCATCGCCACTTCATCGGGCCCTACGAACGCCGCGTGCTGCCGCGCATCGGCCACAACCTGCCGCAGGAAGCGCCGGAGGCCTTTGCCCGGGCGGTGCTGGATTTGCCGGCGGGCTGAGGCTTCGCAATCGGCGTGGCGCGGTGTTCCATGGCCGGACAACATCCAAGGCCGCGCCGCATGCCCGATCCCGCGATCCTCGACCGCCTTCGCGCCGCCGTGGAGGCGGGATTCGCGAAGGAGGTCGCCTTCCTCCAGGACCTCGTGCGCTTCCCCTCGCTGCGGGGCGCGGAGGCGCCGTTGCAGGACTGGATGCACCGCGAACTCGGCGCGCGCGGCTATGCAATGGATCGCTTCACGCTCGCCGATGTGCCGCTGGCCGCGCACCCTCAGGGCGCGCCGATGGTGGATGCGGACCCCGCGCGCAGCGTGCAGGTGGTGGCCGCGCACCGCGCCGCGAACCCGACCGGCCGCAGCCTGATCCTGCAGGGGCATATCGATGTGGTGCCGGAAGGCCCGCATGAGATGTGGACCCACCCGCCCTATGCCGCGGTGATCCGCGATGGCTGGCTCTATGGCCGCGGCGCGCATGACATGAAGGCCGGCGTTGCCGCCATGGTCTTCGCCATGGATGCGATCCGCGCCGCCGGGCTGGAGCCGGCGGCGGATGTCTACCTCCAGACGGTGACGGAGGAGGAGAGCACAGGCAATGGCGCGCTGGCGACCCTTCTCCGCGGCTACCGGGCGGAGGCCGCGCTGATCCCGGAGCCCACGGGCCACAGCATCACCCGCGCCCAGACCGGCACCATCTGGTTCCGCCTCAAGGTCCGCGGCGTGCCGGTGCATGTGATGGTCGCGCAGGACGGCACCAACGCCATCATGTCGGCCTATGCGCTGATCAACGCCCTCTACGCCCATACGAAGGTGCTGAACGCCGAGGGTCGCGCCAATGCCTGGTATGGCGAGGTGAAGGACCCCATCAAGTTCAACCCCGGCATCATCCGCGGTGGCGACTGGGCGTCCTCCACGCCGTCCTGGTGCGAGGTGGATTGCCGCATCGGCCTGCTGCCCGGCACGACGCCGGAGGAAGCCATGGCGCGCATCCGCCAGGTGGTGGCCGAGGCCGCGAAGGGTGACAGCTTCCTGGCCAACAATCCGCCGGAGGTGAGCTTCCACGGCTTCCAGACCCAGCCTTATGTGCTGGAACCCGGCAGCGAGGCGGAGGCGGTGCTGGCCGCCGCCCATGCCGGCGTGCATGGCGGGGAGATGCCGGCACGACTCAGCACCGCGGTGAACGACACGCGCTACTACGGCCTGCAGATGGGCGTGCCGGCGCTGTGCTACGGGCCGAAGGGGGAGGGGGCGCATGGCTTCGACGAGCGCACCTCGCTGGCCGATCTGAAGACCTGCACGCTGACCCTCGCCGCCTTCATCGCGGATTGGTGCGGGGTCCGGTGATGGGCAAGCACCGGGTCTTCCTGGCGGCGCCGGCTGGCGCGGATCGCGCGGGCTTCCGGGCGGAGGTGCGGGCGGTCCTCGCGCCCGGGCTGCTGGCGGCGGTGCCAGGGCTGACGGCGCTGTCGGCCTGCCTGGTCGATGCCACGCCGGCCGTGCCGCCCTGGCAGCGGCCGGGGGAGGCGCCGGCCCCGGCCGAGCCCGTCTTCGACGCGGTGATCGATGCCTGGGGGGACGGCGCGGCGCTGGATGAGGCACTCGCCTGGCTGTCGCCGCGCGTGGCGGGGCTGCCGCAGGCCTCGATCCGGGTGGCGGAGACGGTGGAGAAGGACGAGTTGGCGCGGCCGGCGGGGGCGCGCGCGCCGGGGGTGAAGTTCCTGGCGCTGATGTGCTTCCACGAGGACCTGCCGCCGGCGACGGCGCGGCGGCTCTGGACGCATCACGCGGCACTCGCGTTGCGCGTCCATATCGGCATGGGGCGCTATGTGCGGGACTGGGTGGAGGCGATCGCGCCCGACGATCTGCCCGTGCCGCGCTTCGGCGGCGTGGCGGAGCTGCACTTCCCCTCCGCCGAGGTCATGGCCGCGCAGTGGTTCGACAGCGAGGCGGGGCGCCAGGCCATCATCCACGATGTCGGCCATTTCCTGGCGCGTGCCACGCGGCTCTACACCACGGAGCACGTGCTGAAGGCGTAAGGCGTCAGGCCCCCGCGGGCGGCGCCTTGTGGATGGGGTCCACCCAGAGGACCTGTTCCGGCTTCTCCACGGGCTCGATCTCCAGGTTCACGACGACCGCTTCGTTGTCGCTGCGGACGAGGACGCATTCCAGCGTCTCCTCCGTGCTGGCGTTGATCTCCTGGTGGGGGACGTAGGGGGGGACGAAGATGAAGTCGCCGGGGCCGGCCTCCGCCACGAATTCCAGCTTCTCCCCCCAGCGCATGCGGGCGCGGCCCTTCACGACATAGATCACGGATTCCAGCGCGCCGTGGTGATGCGCGCCGGTCTTGGCATTGGCGTGGATGTGGACGGTGCCGGCCCAGATCTTCTGCGCGCCGACGCGCGCCAGGTTGATGGCGGCGGCGCGGTTCATGCCGGGGGTCTGCGCGGTATTGGCATCCAGGCTGTCGCCGGGGATGACGCGCACGCCGGTGTTCTTCCAGCCATCGGCCGGCGTGTGGTGATGGTCGTCGTCGTGGTGGTGATGATGCGGGATGCCATCATGCGGCATGTCACGAAGTTCCTGATGCTGGTGGGTTCAGTCTGCCCTCGCGCCGGAGGCGCGGACAAGCGGCACCCAGAGGTCGATCTCCGTGCGCAGGAAGGCTGCGAAGCGGTCGGGGGTCCAGCCGCGCATGGCGGGGGTGCCCATCTCCTCGAAGCGCTGGGCGATCTGCGTGTCGGACAGCGCCTGGTCGATGGCGGCCGCCATGCGGTCCACGATCGGGCGCGGCGTGCCGCCGGGGGCGTAGATGCCGTACCAGGAATAGGCCTTGAAGCCGTCGAGCCCGATCTCCCGCGCCGTCGGGACATCGGGCGCCGCGGGGCTGCGGTCATCGGTCGCGACGAACATCATCCGGGCCGTGCCTTCCCGGTGGAAGGGGGCGAGGAGCGAGGGGATGTCCGTGGTGAAGGCGATCTCCCCCTGCTGCAGCGCGAGGAAGGTCTGGCCGGGGTTGCGGTAGGTGACGTGCTCCGCCGTTGCGCCGATGCGGGCGAGGAAGGAGGAGGAGCAGATGTGGCCGGAGGTGCCGGCCCCCGCGCTGCCATAGCTGAAGCGGCCGGGATTGGCGCGGAGCAGGGCGATGAAGTCCTGCGCATTGGTGACGCCGAGCTTCGCGGAGGCGGAGATGGCGAGCGGGATGAAGACCGTGGGGGCGACGGAGGCGAGGTCGCGCAGCGGGTCATAGGGCAGGCGGCTGTAGAGGCCGAGGGCGAGCGCCATGTTGGAGACGGTGGCCAACAGGAAGGTCTCCCCGTTCGGCGGCTGCTTGGCGACGTAGTCGGCGCCTACCGTGCCGCCGGCGCCGACGCGATTCTCGATCACCACCGGCTGGCCGAGGATCTCCGCCAGACGCGGAGCGATCAACCGCGTGGTGATGTCCGTGCCGCCGCCGGTGCCGAAGGCGACGACGATGCGGATGGGGCGCGTCGGCCAGGGGGCCTGGGCCAGGGCCGGGCGGGCGAGGGTGGTGGCGAAGGGAAGCGCAAGGGCAGCGCGGCGGTGGATCATGGCGGGATGCTCCGGGACGTGCCGATCAAAGCGCGTTGCGCGCCGTCGCGCATCCCCCATGCGCGCCCCCGATCCCGCCCCGACCCGCAGCCATCCGCCATCGCTGCGGGTCAGGAGACGGACAGGTAGTCCCGGCGTCGGGCGGTGCGGCTGATGCCGAAGGAGAGTTCGAGGATCAGCCGGCGGCCGCGCTGGACGGTGGTGCCGGTGTGGTAGCCGAAGGGGTCCTCGACGAAGCCGGTGCCGGCGCTGCCGGTGATCGCCTCGATCGCGGCCGCGCCGTGCAGCGCCGCCACCGCGGTCCTGGAGCGGGAGTAGAAGGGCTTGAGCTGGTCAGCCAAGGGCCGCCTGGCATGGCTGCGGCGCGCATAGACATGCGGCCCGCTCTCCATATCCACGTCGGTGATGTAGAAGAAGAACTTCAGCTGCTGCCAGTCGGCTAGGTCGAAATGGAAGGTGTCCAGCGCGACGCGGCTGAGCTGGCTGTGGCTTGCGCCTGTTGCCGGGAAGGTCCACCAGAGGCGCACGTCGATCAATTCTGGCCGCGCACCCAGGTAGCCCGCGGCGATGCGGTGGAGCCAGGGATTGCGGATCAGCTCCGCCACGGCGGTGCAGTCGCGGTCGCAATCCGGGAAGTTGGCGACCAGCAGCTTCTCGCCGTGCCGCGCTTCCGAACCCGCGTGGTCCCAGGGCTCGACAGGGGTGTTCCAGCGCGGGCCGCCGTAGCACAGATGGGTCTCGGCGTAGTCGCGGATCCTCGCCACGGTCTCCTCCGGCAGCTTCAGGCCCGTGCACAGCCCATCCTGGCGCAGCCGTGCAACCACCTCCGCCACCTCGAGGGACGACAACCCGCCCCCTGCTTCGCTGGTCGGTGGGACGAGGGTCGGCCGTGCGCGGCCGGCGGCATAGCGGGCAAGGCCGCGTATGGCGCTGAAGCGGCCGAAGATGAAAAGCATGGCCGAGGCGGGACGACGAAGTTGCTCGTCGATGAGCTCGGGCACTCGAGTAATAAACTTCCTATACTGTCGCAATTTATCGGGCTGAAACTCAAGCAGGCCCATGTGGACCTCCGCCGTTACATCCACGCGCGGCGGAACATTGCGTGGCGTCGCCCAGTTTCATAAGCAACTATCGGAGAGCGCAACTGTAATGATGCGTGATCGGTGGCCGATCAACCTTGCCAGGGCGCCGTCGCGCGGATGTCGTGCCGACGGCCTTTTCTGCTGGTGCAGGGGCCTGCCGTGCAGGGCGGCCGCGACGTGATCGCGCCTTGGCGGATCAGGCCTTGGGCGGCGGCAGCACCGGCAGGGCGGGCGCCTGTGCTTCCAGCATCAGCACATCCTGCCGCAGCAGGCAGACCTGGTCGCGGGCGGCGAGGCAGGTCGTGCCGTCGGCGCCACGGCGGGGGAGGTAACGCCAGGCGCTGACCTGCCCTTCCTGGGCGAAGCGGGCGGCCAGGCGATCCACCTCCGCCCCGCTGCCGGCAAGGTCCTGCCGCAGGACGCCGATGAGCAGGTCACCCCGCATGGTCACCACGCGGAACAGGACAACGCCACCGCCCGCCGCATGGGCGCGGTCGGTACCGAGGCGCGAGGCGGCGGTGGTGAAGAGAAGCCCCAGGGCCAGGCCCTGAAGCATCGAGACGGCGTCGATTCGCGCGGGCATGGCCGGCGACTCCGGATGGGTGGCCAGGGCATTCTGCACCTGATCCGTGGCCGAACCGTGTCGCGCCTGTTTCGCCTGTTTCGGCGTGGCGCGCCAAGGGCCGGTGGCATCCTGCGCCGCCGGCCCTTGCCCGGTCGATAAGAATCGCCGGGGAGGTGCCGCTATTCCCGGATGTTCAGGCTGCGGACCAGCGGCGCCCAGGTGGCATTCTCCTCCCGCACATAGGCGGCGAAGCGATCGGGGGTCCAGCCGGTCATGGCTGGAGTGCCCATCTCCTCGAAGCGCCGCTTGATGGTGGGGTCGGAGAGCACCGTCTCCAGCGCCTGGGCCATGCGGTCCACGATCGGGCGGGGCAGGCCGGCGGGGCCGAAGATGCCGTACCAGGAATAGGCCTTGTAGTCCGGCATGCCGGCTTCCCGCGCCGTCGGCACATCCGGCACCAGGCTGCTGCGGTCATCCGTCGCCATGAAGACGATGCGGGCGGTGCCGGCATCGTGGAAGGGCTTCAGCAGGCTGGCGATGTCGCAGCAATAGTGGATCTCCCCGGACTGCAGCGCGGTGAAGACCTGGCCGCCGCCGCGATAGGGGACGTGGATCGCCTCCGCCCCCGTCCTGATGGCGAAGGTGGCGGCGGCGATGTGGCCGGAGGAGCCGACGCCCGAACTGCCATACTGGTAGAAGCCGGGCCGCGCCTTCATCAGCGCCACGAATTCCTGGGCGGTGCGCGCATTCACGCCGCGCTGGGTGATGGCGAGGCCGATGGGGACGAAGACGGTGGGCGCGACCGGCGTCAGGTCCCGGATCGGGTCGAAGGGCATCGGCGCGGGCAGGCCCGGCGCCAGGCCGATGGGGGAGAGTGTGGAGAGCGCGAAGACCTCCCCGTTCGGCGGCTGCTTGGCCACGTAGTCGGTGCCGACCACGCCGCCGGCGCCGGCGCGATTCTCGATCACCACGGGCTGGCCGAGCACGTCCTGCAGCCGCGGCGCGATGATCCGGGTGGTGACGTCCGAGCCGCCGCCACCGCCGAAGGGCACGACGATGCGGATGGGGCGCTGCGGCCAGGCGCCCGGGGCTGTGCCCTGGCCGAGAGCGGGGGCGGCGAGCAGGGCGGCGGGGGCGGCAAGGAGGGTGCGGCGCGGCAGGATCGGGGGCATCGGCGGTTCCTATATCTTGTGGTCGGGATGATGGGGCCGGTGGACCTCTTCGCGAAGGGGTGGAGGCCGCGGGGGCTGTGGAAAACGGGGACATCGGGGATGGCTTGGAAACGCACGCGATTGGGGGTGGAGCGTGGCGCGGGCTGGGCGTAGTTTACGGCGCGTCAATGAACGAAACGGGAACTTCGGCGCGCGTTGAGCGGTCACAAAAAAATTGCAACCGGTGAACTGCAGGCCGCATGTGGTGTTTGGGTGAGTGTGGCAACACTACATCTTGTTGGACTGGGCCCGTCGGGGGCATTCTCCGCGCCACGGGGGAGTCGCTCCACCACTGCGGAGCAATTTCGGGGGGTTGGTCGTGTTTGATGCAGTTCAGCTTGAAGGCCATGGCCAGGTTCGGATCGACCGCACGCGCGACGCGCTGCTGACCGATTTCGGCAAGGCGACGCTTGATGACCGGTATCTGCTGCCGGGTGAGTCCTACCAGGATTTGTTTGCCCGGGTGGCTTCGGCCTACGGGGATGACGCTGCCCATGCGCAGCGGATCTACGACTACATCAGCCGGCTGTGGTTCATGCCGGCGACGCCGGTGCTGTCCAATGGCGGCACGACGCGCGGCCTGCCCATCTCCTGCTTCCTGAACGAGGCCAGCGACAGCCTGGACGGCATCGTCGGCCTCTGGAACGAGAATGTGTGGCTGGCGGCCAAGGGCGGCGGCATCGGGTCCTACTGGGGCAACCTCCGCGGCATCGGCGAGAAGGTCGGCCGCAACGGCAAGACCTCCGGCGTCATCCCCTTCATCCGGGTGATGGACAGCCTGACTCTGGCGATCAGCCAGGGCTCGCTGCGCCGCGGATCGGCCGCCTGCTACCTGCCGGTGAACCACCCGGAGATCGAGGAATTCCTCGAGATGCGGCGGCCGACCGGCGGCGACCCGAACCGCAAGGCGCTCAACCTGCACCATGGCGTGCTGCTCTCCGACGCCTTCATGCGCGCGGTGGAGAATGACGAGGAGTGGGCGCTGGTCTCCCCGAAGGACGGGGCGCTGATGCGCAAGGTCTCGGCGCGGGCGATCTGGATCCGCATCCTGACCGCGCGGATCGAGACGGGCGAGCCCTACATCATCTATTCCGACCACGTGAACCGCGCGCGGCCGGAGCATCACAAGCTCTCGGGGCTCGAGGTGAAGACCTCCAACCTCTGCTCGGAGATCACGCTGCCGACGGGCATCGACCAGCATGGGATGGAGCGCACCGCGGTGTGCTGCCTCTCTTCGCTGAACTGCGAGACCTGGTTCGAGTGGAAGGACCATCCGCGCTTCATCCCGGATGTGATGCGCTTCCTCGACAACGTTCTGCAGAGCTTCATCGACACCGCGCCGGACAGCATGGCGCGGGCGCGCTACTCCGCGATGCGGGAGCGGTCGGTGGGCCTCGGCGTCATGGGCTTCCACAGCTTCCTGCAGGCGATGAACGTGCCCTTCGAGAGCGCGATCGCGAAGGTGTGGAACAAGCGGATGTTCAAGCACATCCGCGAGCAGGCGGACCTTGCGAGCCGCATGCTGGCAGAGGAGCGCGGGCCCTGCCCGGATGCCGCGGAATACGGCTTCATGGAGCGCTTCTCCAACAAGATCGCGATCGCGCCGACGGCGTCGATCTCGATCATCTGCGGCGGCGCCTCCCCGGGCATCGAGCCGATCGCGGCCAATGTCTACAACCACAAGACGCTGTCCGGATCCTACATCGTCCGCAACCCGCATCTGAAGAAGGTGCTGGCCAAGCATGGGCGCGACGATGACGAGACCTGGACGAGCATCACCGTCACCAAGGGCAGCGTGCAGCACCTGGACTTCCTGACGGAGCAGGAGAAGCTGACCTTCCGCACGGCCTTCGAGCTCGACCAGCGCTGGGTCGTGGAACATGCGGCCGACCGGACGCCCTATATCTGCCAGTCGCAGTCGGTGAACCTGTTCCTGCCCGCGAATGTGCACAAGAAGGATCTGCACCAGATCCACATGATGGCGTGGAAGCGCGGCGTGAAGTCGCTCTACTACTGCCGCAGCCTGTCGATCCAGCGCGCCGATACGATCAGCGCCAAGGTGGTCGGGCAGGGCGATGTCATGGCGGCGCATAATGATGGCGCGCCCGCGCCGCTGCCGCTGGTAGCGCGGCGGCTGGACGCCGAGCCGAAGGCGAATGGCAACGACTACGAGGAATGCCTGGCATGCCAGTGACGATCCCCGTCCTCGACCTCGACATATTGCCCAGCGAGCCCGCGGGGCTGCGCGCGCGGAAGCGCGCGCTGGAGCGTGACCTCGACCGCATGCTCGAACTGCGCGGCCCGGTGACGGAGGTGCGGCGGCTGGTCGCCGACCTCGACCGTGTTGCCGCCGAACTGGCGCGCAGCCTGCGCGGCGTGACTTCACAGCAAGCGACGGACCACCACCTCCACAACTGACGCCTTACGTCACCGACAACGTCACTTCAGACGAGAGCACCCTCCCATGCCCGACGACGCGATGCCGCGCGACGAACTGCCGATCCGCTTCGACCTGCTGACCGCGAACCCGGTCTACAAGCCATTCCGCTACCCCTGGGCCTATGAGGCGTGGCTGCAGCAGCAGCGCATCCATTGGCTGCCGGAGGAAGTGCCGCTCGCGGATGACGTGAAGGACTGGCAGAAGAACCTGACGGCGACCGAGCGGAACCTGCTGACGCAGATCTTCCGCTTCTTCACCCAGGCGGATGTCGAGGTGAACAACTGCTACATGAAGCAGTACAGCCAGGTCTTCAAGCCGACCGAAGTGCTGATGATGATGTCGGCGTTCTCGAACACCGAGACGATCCACATCGCCGCCTACTCCCACCTCCTCGACACCATCGGGATGCCGGAGATCGAGTACACGGCCTTCCTCAAGTACAAGGAGATGAAGGACAAGTACGACTACATGCATTCCTTCTCGGTCGAGAACAAGACCGAGATCGCGAAGACGCTGGCCGCCTTCGGCGCCTTCACGGAGGGGCTGCAGCTCTTCGCCTCCTTCGCCATCCTCATGAATTTTCCTCGATTCAACAAGATGAAGGGGATGGGCCAGATCGTCAGCTGGTCGGTGCGGGATGAAACCCTCCATTGTCTCAGCGTGATCCGCCTGTTCCGCACCTTCGTGCAGGAGAATCCGGAGATCTGGACGGAGGAGCTGAAGCGCGACCTCTACCTCATCTGCTCCACCATCGTGGACCATGAGGACGCCTTCATCGACCTCGCCTTCGAGCTCGGCGGCGTGCAGGGCCTCGATGCCGCGCAGACCAAGCAGTACATCCGCTTCATCGCGGATCGCCGCCTGCAGCAACTCGGCCTCAACCCGCTCTACAACGTCGAGAAGAACCCGCTGCCCTGGCTCGATGAGATGCTGAACGCGATCGAGCACACGAACTTCTTCGAGAACCGCGCGACCGAATACTCCCGCGCGAGCACCGAGGGTTCGTGGGAGGAGGCTTTCGGCGACGCGACCTTCACCAGCGCGCAGCCCGAAGGCGAGATCGAGCTGTCCAGCCGCCACTGAAAACGAAACCGGCGCCCCGCATCAACGGGGCGCCGGCTCAGCCTTCGGATCGCCCGCGGCGTCATCGCCGCGGGCGTCGTCGTCTTCAGTTCTCGTTCGCGTCGGGGTGGCGCAGCAGCCACAGCCGCTCATGCGCCGCGACCAGGCTTTCCATGTTCTTCCGGCGGTTCACATCGGGGGAGACGGGGCGGCGCGTCAGCATCATCTCGAGGATGCGCAGCAGCTCCTCCGCCACCTCGAAATCGCCCTGGTCGCAGGCATGGTGGAAGGCGATCAGGATCTTGTCGGACAGCCGGCGCGTGTGACGCGGCGGCCCAGAGGGCGCGCGGCCCGCGTCGCGGCCGGACGGATCCCGTTCCTCGTCAGACATGCAGCATGCAGCTCCCAGTAAGGCCCATGGTCAGGCGCCCGGCGCGCACAATAGCTTGGGTTGAGGCGCGCCGGAACCCTCCGCTTCAGACGGGTGGGTTCAGCCCCCGGCTGATCGCAGATGGGCCCGGACCGATTGGGCGATCGCCTCGGGGGCGGTTTCCGGCCGGAACAGCGTGCGCACGCGGCCATCCGGGCCGACCAGGTAGATGAAGGAGGAGTGGTCCATCAGATACTGGGTCATCTCCGGCCTGTTCACCTTTGCGTAGAATACACGATACGCGCGGGCCGCGGCGGCCACCTGCTCCGCCGTGCCGGTCAGGCCGACCATGCGGGGATGGAAGCGGGAGACGTAGTCGGCCAGCGCCTCGGGCGTGTCACGCTCCGGGTCGATGGAGATGAGAACGGGCGTCACGCGCCGTTCCTGGTCGCCCAGCAGGTCCATGGCATTGGCGATGATGCCGAGCTCCGTCGGGCAGACATCCGGGCAGTAGGTGAAGCCGAAATAGACGAGCATGAAACCGCCGGCGAAATCCGCCTGCGTCACCGCGCGGCCTTCGTGATTCGTCAGGGAGAAGGGCCCGCCCAGCGCCAGGCCCTGCGGCAGCTGCACGCCGCCCGCGGCCGGCGCCGGCATGTCCTGCCCGAAGATCGAGGCGATGCGGCGGAGGAAGGCGTCGGCGACGGTGTCGTCCTCCCCCTTGCCCAGCCAGGCAGCGGCCCAGAGCCCCCCCAGCATGAGAAGCAGGATGAGCGCGGCAATCCGGATGGCGGCGAGCATGATGCGGTGACATAGGCGCGCGCCGGCGCCCCGTCCACCTGCCCGACCGCGCGGGATCGGCTACAGGGAAACCGGCGGCGGAAGGCGGCATCGATGCGGGCAGGCGAACACCAGATCATCGTCATCGGCGCCGGCGGCCATGCACGACCGGTCGTGGAAACCCTGCTGCTGACGGGGCACCGCATCGCCGGGCTGGTGGATGACGACACCAGCCGCGCGCCGGTGCTCGGCCACGCCATCATCGGCGGCCTTGACCAGCTGCCGCGCCTGCGCGCCGCCGGAATCGACGGCGCGGCGATTGCCATCGGCCACAACGCGACGCGCCTCGCGCTCGGCGACCGGCTGCGCGGGCTCGGCTATACCCTGCCGATCCTGGCCCACCCCACGGCCGTCATCTCCCCCCACGCCAGCATCGCGGAAGGCGCGCAGATCCTCGCCCGCGCCGTGGTCGGGCCGGAAGCCCGCATCGGGCGCCTCTGCCTCATCAACACCGGCGCCATCATCGACCACGAATGCACCGTGGACGAAGGCGCCCACATCGCCCCCGGCGCCATCCTCTGCGGCCAGGTGCGCATCGGCGCGCGGTCCCTGGTCGGCGCCGGCAGCACCACCATCGCCGGCCGCCACATCGGCCCGGACGCGACCATCGCTGCCGGGGCAGCCGTGACGACGGACGTGGCGGCGGGGGCGCGTGTGGGCGGGGTGCCGGCGCGGGGGCTGTAGCGCGGATGGCCCCGGAGCGGGGCTGCGCGCCCCTCTCCGGACCTCACCCGCGCCAGGGGCGTCGCGCCCCTGGACCGCGAGGCCGTTGGTCGATGGAGGGAGGGGCGTAGCGCTACCGCGGGTTCGGAGCGCGCGACGTGCCCCTCCCTCCATCGACCAAGTTTCATGGGGTCGAGGGGCCCGCTGGCCCCTCGCGGGGAAGGGGTATCGGGGAAGGGGCGGAGCCTCTTCCCCGGGCCACCGGCGCCTACAACCCCAGCCCCGCCCCCCTGCGCAGCACCGCCTCCGCCGTCCCGTCGCCGTCGTGCAGCGCCAGGCCGGGCAGGATGCGGGCCGGGCTGCGGCCGTGGTGGCGGCCGCCGAGGAGGATGCGCTTGGCGGGTTGGCCGGGCCGGGGCCAGAGGGGGAGGAGGGTGTGGCTGCCGCAGCGGGCGGCGGTGAGGGCGGCGATGCCGTCGGAAAGGCGGGCGGCGGGGAGGATCAGCGTGAGGCTGCCAAGGCGGGCCAGGCGGTGCGCGAGCAGGGTCGTCCAGGCGGCGAGGGGGGTTTCCTCGGCATGGGTGGCGTTGGCGCGGAGCGCTTCGGGCGGTGGCGTGCCGGCCGGCCAGTAGGGCGGGTTGGCGAAGGCGTGGGCGCAGGCCGGCAGGCGGGGGCGCAGCGCGGGGTCGGTGATGTCGGCCTCCAGCACCGTCACCTGGTCCGCCCAGCCGTTGAGGGCCGCGTTCTCCCGCGCCAGGGCGGCGAGGGTCGGGTCCCGTTCGATGGCGGTGACGCGGAGGCCGGGGATGCGGGCCATGAGGCACAGGAAGACGGCGCCGGTGCCGCAACCCGCTTCCAGCACGGCCTGGCCGGGTTTGGCGGGGATGCTGGCGGCGAGCAGCACGGCGTCGTGCCCGGCGCGCAGGCCGCTTGCGGGTTGGCGGAGGCGGACGCGCCCGCCGAGGAGGGTGTCCTCCGTCGTCATCGCCAGCCTTCGGTCTCCCCGGCGTCGCGCAGGATTCGGCGGGCGTGGTGTTCCTGGTCCTCCGGCACGGCGAGGCGGCGAGGGAAGGCGCCGATATTGCCTTCGAGCGCGCCGATATGGCCATCGAGCACCACCGGGTCGCAGCCACCGTCGCGCAGCAGCGCGATGAGGAAGGAGAGGCGCACGGGGTTGGTGGTGGCGAGCAGGACGCGCATCGGGCCGCTTTCGATATCGGTGGGTGTTGCGCGCCAAGGGCCTGGTTGGGCTGCCTGCTTGCCCGCCCCGGGGGTGGTGGCTAAGTTGCGCGCGACGCAACCGAGGTCAAGATCGCGTGGATTTGTCCGTCGCGCCGGGTACGCAAGCAGCTTCGGACACCGTCCGCGGAGAGGACGCGCTTGCGGCGCTGACCGCGCTGGTGCGCGATGACCTCGAGGCCTGCAACCGGCTGATCGTGGAGCGGATGCAGAGCCCGGTGGCGCTGATCCCGCAGCTGGCGGCGCATATCGTGGCGGCGGGCGGCAAGCGCCTGCGGCCGCTGCTGACCCTGGCGGCGGCGAAGCTCGCGGGGTATCGCGACGGGCAGCGGCATGTCGCGCTGGCGGCCTGCGTGGAGTTCATCCACACCGCGACGCTGCTGCATGACGACGTGGTGGATGAAAGCGCGCTGCGCCGCGGCCAGGCGAGTGCCAATGCGCTGTTCGGCAACAAGCCCAGCGTGCTGGTCGGCGATTTCCTCTTCGCCCGCGCCTTCCAGGTGATGGTGGAGGATGGGTCGCTCGAGGTGCTGCGCATCCTGTCCGAGGCTTCCGCGACGATCGCGGAGGGCGAGGTGCTGCAGCTGATCACGCAGAACGACACCGCGACGACCGAGGAGCAGTACCTCGCGGTGATCGAGGGCAAGACGGCGGCGCTGTTCGCCGCGGCGACGGAGGTGGGGGCGATCGTCGCCGCCTGTTCGCCCGCGCAGCAGCAGGGGCTGCGTGCCTATGGCCACAACCTCGGCGTTGCGTTCCAGCTGATCGACGATGCGCTGGACTACAGCGCGAACCAGGCGGCGCTGGGCAAGACGGTCGGCGATGATTTCCGCGAGGGCAAGATCACCCTGCCGGTGCTGCTGGCCTTCCAGCGCGGCGACGAGGCGGAGCGCGCCTTCTGGCGCCGGACGCTGGAGGAGCGGGAGCAGGGCGAGGATGACCTGGCCCGCGCGATCGCGCTGATGGAGACGCATGCGGCCTTCGCGGACACGGTCGGCCGCGCGCGGGACTATGGCAATGCGGCGCTGGAGGCGCTGGCGGTCTTCCCGGATGGGGTGGAGCGGCGCGCGCTGGAAGGCATCGTGGAGTTCTGCATTTCCCGGGCGCGGTAGCGCTCCGGCCCGGGCGCTACCGGCAGGCCGACAGCGTCCAGAAGCCGGGGCGGAGGGATTCGCGCGGCGTGCTCGGCGCGCCGGGCACCTGCCCGTACCACAGGGCCTGGCCGATGCCGGGCAGGAACAGGTGGCGGGGCGCGGGCATGCCGCTGCGGGGCGGTGTTTCCAGGATGGAGAGGTCCGCCTGGACGCCATGGAAGGCCATCAGGCCGAGGGCGTCGTTCTCCACCTCGAGGTCGCTGTGCCCGTCCTCCGCCGTGCTGGCGGAGGGGGCGGCGATGGGCAGGACGTATTGCGTGCCGTAGCCCTGGGATTGCGTGAAGCGGAACCAGTAGTCGCGGGATGAGGCGGCGGAGCGGAGCCGCAGCACGAGATCGGATTCGGCGCCGGGGGGTGGGCCTTCGCGTCGGAGTTCGGCGGTGAAGTCACCCTCGCCGGCGAAGCGGTAGGTGGCGCGCTCCGCGGGGCAGGTCTCGACCGCCGGCTGCTGCGCCCGCGCCACGGAATCGAGCGAGACCGCGGCGAGGACGAGGGAGCGGCCCTCGAGGCGGAAATCGATCCGCGCGGTGCCGCCGGAGGGACAGCAATTGCCGTCCTGCTCCCGCCAGAGCGGCGTGCGGGCGGAGAGTGATTCCGCGTCGTACTCCACGCCCTGCCAGGCGCCGAGCCCCGCGGGCAGGCGGGCGGGGAGGGCTGCGCGCCAGCTTTCGGATTCCAGCTCGGACCAGCCCTGCGGCGTCAGGCGGTAGAAGAGATCCGCATTGCCGTTGCCGGAGCCGCCGGTGCGGCCCTCCGCATGGACCAGCAGGCCGGCGTCGCTTTCGACGAGATGCGGCGGGTTGAAGGTCACGCCTTCGAAGGACCAGCCGACCAGGCGCCAGCCGCCGCGCGCTTCCGCCATCAGCACGATGCCGGCGCGCAGCCCGTCGCTGTCCGTGAATCCGTGCTGGATCTGCCAGAGGATGCGGGTGTTGCGGTCCTCGCTGGCGACGAGGCCGGCGGCGCCGACGCGGCAGTTGCGGAGTGCCGTACCGAGGCAGCTGCGTTCCAGCGCGGCGGGGCGGGCGAAGACGGGGTTGGGCGGGCAGTCGCGCCGGCCATCGGGGCAGCGCTGGACCTCCAGCCGTCGGATGGAGCGGTCCTGGCGCACCAGATCGTCCAGCTGCGCGGTGCGCTCCCGGTATTCGTCCAGCAGTTCATCACGGGTGAAGGGGCGGGGCGGCGTGGCGTTGGTCTCGCCGGCTTCGAGGCGGCGCTGCCAGGCCTCCGCGCGCGTGGACAGCGTGGCGGGGCGGGCGGTGCTGGCGGCGGCGGCGCGTTCGGCGGCGCGCAGCCGCGCATCGGCGGCACGCAGCGCGGCATCCCCGCAGATGCTGGCCTGCAGCGGCCCCGCGGGCGCGGTGCAGGCGGGCGTGCGGGGCTGCGCGACGGCCGGTTGCAGGCCGAGGAGGAGCAGGAGCGAGGCGGCGGCCAGGCGGCGCATCGGTGGCGATTCCCGGGGGCGCGATCCGATTCCGCGCCGGTGGGCCAAGAATGCACCGGAAGGCGGGCGGCCCGGAAGCGCCGTCCGCCGGCCTTCGAAACGACTTGTCAGGTGTTACCGCAATGGTAACTCTCCGGGTCAGCGTTCAGGGAAAAACTCTCCTTCCGGTTGCATCCGATCCGTCGTTGGGGACGATCATGGCTACATTCGACATCGCCGGCTTGTATCCCGGGACCTTCAACCCGGCGACCGGCGTCTTCCGCATCACCGAGGCCTGGATCCCCTTCGCCTACACCTACACGGACGACAATGGCAGCGTCGTGGGCGGCGATCAGGTGGTCGGCGATCCGAATGACGGCCTCGGGCCGTTCACCGACACCTATGTCGGCTCCATCAACGGCCATTGGGTCGTCGCCACGGAGGAGGACGGCTACTTCCTCGCGACGACCACGGTGAATCCCTATCCCATGGGCATCACCGCCGTGGTGGACCAGACGACGCCCTTCATCTTCTGCTTCGCCGCCGGGACCGCGATTGCGACGCCCGCGGGCGAGGTGCCGGTGGAGGCGCTGGCGCCCGGTGACCTGGTGCTGACGGCGGATGGGCGCGCGGTGCCGGCACTCTTCATCGGACGGCAGACACTGTCAGCGATCTTCGTGCCGGAGGCGCGCAGCCTGGTGCGCATTGCCGCTGGCGCGCTGGGAGAGGGGCTGCCGCGGCGCGACCTGGTGCTGACGGGCGACCACGCCCTGCTGCTGGAGGGCGTGCTGGTGAATGCCGGCGCGCTGGTGAACGGCACGACGATCGCGCGGGTGCCGCGTGGGGCACTGCCTTCGCGCTTCACGGTCTATCATGTGGAAACCGCGGCGCATGACATCATCCTGGCGGAGGGCGTGCCGGCGGAGACCTACATGGATGCGAAGGGTCGCGCGCGCTTCGACAACCATGCGGAGTATGTCCCGCCGCCTGGCGGGGATCGGAAGATCGAGCATCCGGCGCCGCGCGTGACGGCGCCGCGGCAGGTGCCGGCGGCGGTGCAGGCCCGCCTGGCCGGTCATGCGCCGGCTCCCCCGACCGTCGCCGCCTGACCCCCAGGCGATCGCGCGCCTGCCCGCGGTAAGCCGCGCCAGGGCAGGCGAGCACGACGCCAAGCGGCACGGCGCATGGAACGAGAAACACTCGAAGGCTGAGCCGCACGGCGCTGCCCGAGTTGTCGTGCCGCCGCAACGGTTGCAGCATGCGCCCTGGCTGACCGACATCAACCCCTGAATGCTGGAGTTCATCGTGGCCGTCCTCAGCACGTCCGGCTACTACTACCTCGGAAATCAACCGAGCGGGCTTGGGTCTTCCTTCACCATCCCGGCGGGCACCTTCTCCTACCTCGCAGTTGACTTCTCCGACGCGGATGGCGCCCTGCAGCCTGGGGATCGGATCACCGGCGAATGGGAGGAGGTATACAGCTTTCAGTTCACCTATGTGGGCAACCATGAGGGCAACGTCGTCGTCGCCCTGGACGATGACTATTACTTCTTCACGCCGTCGGAGGACCCTTACCCCGACGGCGCGACCATCACCCCTGACACGACGTCGACCTTCGTCTTCTGCTTCGCCGCCGGGACGGCGATCGCGACGCCATCCGGCAAGGTGGCGGTGGAGGCGCTGAAGCCCGGTGACCTGGTGATGACGACCGACGGGCGTGCGGTGCCGGCGATCTTCATCGGGCGGCAGACACTGGCGGCGATCTTCGTGCCGGAGGCGCGCAGCCTGGTGCGTGTCGCTGCCGGGGCGCTCGGCGATGGGCTGCCGCGGCGCGACCTGGTGCTGACGGGCGACCACGCGCTGATGCTCGACGGCGTGCTGGTGAACGCCGGCGCGCTGGTGAACGGCACGACGATCGCGCGGGTGCCGCGTGGGGCACTGCCTTCGCGCTTCACGGTCTATCACGTGGAGACGGCGGCGCATGACATCATCCTGGCGGAGGGCGTGCCGGCGGAGACCTACATGGAGGCGAGGGGTCGCAAGCGCTTCGACAACCATGCGGAGTACGTCCCGCCACCTGGCGGGGACAGGAGGATCGAGCATCCGGCGCCGCGCGTGACGGCGCCGCGGCAGTTGCCGGCGCGGCTACGGTGCCTGGTTACTGGCTCTCCGCTGCATGACCGGTCGAGGCGGGTAGCCTGATCATCGAGATGCAGAAAAGGCACGCCGTGCGGCGTCGTGCCAAGTGACTTCGTTCCCGCAGTCTCTGCCTCAGCGTCGCGCGACGCGTCTGGCCCAGCGGTCGGGAGAGCGCTTTCGTGGAGTCAGACCGGTCAACCGGAACTGCCCATTTTCACGAATGCGTGTGTTCATTATCCGGTGGGATGATGTGGATAACGTCGTGATGATATCCGTAGTTGAGGGGGCCGGTGACGGTCTCAACCGACTGGAAAAGCGAGACGATGGCTGATTTTCCGACTGCCGGATACTATAATCTCCAATACGATACAGTTACCCACCAATTCACCATTCTTGGCGCGTTCAACGAAGCCGCGAATACCTATACCGACAGCGATGGCGTCGCGACGCCAGGCGAAGCGATCGGCGGCCTGTACAATGAGACTTATGTCGGCAGTTTCGAGGGCCATCTCGTCGTCTCGGATGGCAGCTATTACCTGTCGACGACGAGCGTCGACCCGTATTTCGATGGATTCACCTTCGCGGCGGATACGACGACGCCCTTCATCTTCTGCTTCGCCGCCGGGACGGCGATCGCGACGCCATCGGGCGGGATGGCGGTGGAGGCGCTGAAGCCCGGCGACCTGGTGCTGACGGCGGATGGGCGCGCGGTGCCGGCGATCTTCATCGGACGGCAGACGCTGGCGACGATCTTCGTGCCGGAAGCGCGCAGTCTGGTGCGCATCGCGGCGGGAGTGCTGGGGGAGGGGCTGCCGCGTCGCGACCTGGTGCTGACGGGCGATCATGCGCTGATGCTCGACGGCGTGCTGGTGAATGCAGGTGCGTTGGTCAACGGCACGACGATCACGCGAGTGCCGCGCGCCCAGTTGCCCGCACGCTTTACGGTCTATCACGTGGAGACCGCAGCGCATGACATCATCCTGGCGGAGGGCGTGCCGGCGGAGACCTACATGGATGCGAAGGGTCGTGCGCGCTTCGACAACCATGCCGCCTACGTCCCGCCGCCTGGCGGGGACCGGAAGATCGAGCATCCGGCGCCGCGCGTGACCGCGCCGCGGCAGGTGCCCGCGCGACTGCTGGCACGCATCGCTACCTCATGGGCGCGCCCGGGCTTCGCGGTCGCGGGCGAAGGCGATGCCACGGGAGGGGTGTCTCGTCGGGCATCGCCGGAGCGGGAAAGGCCCGCGGCTTGATGGCGGGGCGCGACGGCGCCTCCCGAATGCGTTGACAATTCCAGGACGCCTGGATACTCAGGATCCTGTTTGTTTCGATAAAAGAAAGAAAATTTTCCGATTGTCTGACAAACGTGGCAGGGAGAAAGTCAGGTGGCGGATTTCACGACGGTTGGCTATTATCAGATCGACTACAACGAGGTCGATAAGACATTTACCATCTATAATAGTTATGTATCTGAAGAGAATACCTTCACCGACGCAGATGGCGCGATGAATCCGGGGGAATTCATCGGCGGCACCTATAGCGAAACCTATGTCGGGAGCTTCGAGGGGCATATCGTCACCTACAACGGCGTCAGCTACTGGCTGGCGACGACCAGCGAAGACCCTTACCCCGCCATGTTCACCGGCACCGTGGACACGGACAACGCCTTCATCTTCTGCTTCGCGGCCGGCACCGCCATCGCGACGCCATCGGGCGAGGTGCCGGTGGAAGCGCTGGTGGTTGGTGACCTCGTGCTGACGGCGGATCGGCGCGCGGTGCCCGTCACGTTTCTCGGGCGACAGACCCTGACGCGCTTCAACCTGCCTGAGGCGCGCAGCCTGGTGCGCATCGCGGCCGGGGCGCTCGGCGATGGGCTGCCGCGGCGCGACCTGGTGCTGACGGGCGACCACGCGCTGATGCTCGACGGCGTGCTGGTGAATGCGGGGGCGCTGGTGAACGGGACCAGCATCACGCGCGTCCCGCGTGCCGAATTGGCCGCGCGCTTCACGGTCTATCACGTGGAAACCGCGGCGCATGACATCATCCTGGCGGAGGGCGTGCCGGCGGAGACCTTCATGGATGCGAAGGGCCGCGCGCGCTTCGACAACCATGCGGACTACGTCCCGCCGCCTGGCGGGGATCGGAAGATCGAGCATCCGGCACCGCGCGTGACGGCGCCGCGGCAACTCCCGGCGTGGCTGGCGGAACGGATCGACGGCCATGTCGGAGTGGATGGGCTGAAGGCGGCGGCCTGAGACAGCGCCATTCCGGTATGGGGGCGGGGGAAGCGCCATCCTTGCGCGGCGCGCCGGCGCCGGCGGTTGTCGCCGCGCTGGTCGATGGTTGCGACGCCACCGAGGCCTTGGCCCGGCTGCGAGCCGCGCTGGCCGAGCACGCAACCGACATCGCGCTGCGAATCGCCGTGGCGCAGGCGCTGCGGCAGCGGGCACCGGAAACCGCGCTGGCGCTGCTGCGCGAGGCCCCGCCGGGGCATGCGCGGGATGCCGATCTCGGCCTGGAATGCGTGGCGTTGCTGCGGGCGCTGAAGCGGGGAGGCGAGGCTTCGGCGCTGCTGGTGGACCTTGCCGGGCGCCATCCGGAGGACGGGCGCATCGCCGCGCAACGCGCCGGCTTGATGGAGGCTGCCGGGGACCACGCGGGCGCAGCGGAAGCCTTCGCCATCGCCTGCCGGGCCAGCCCCGGCGACACGCAGCTGCGCATCCGCTTCGCCCGCAGCCTGCGCGCCGCGCGCCGACCCGCGGAGGCCGTCACGGCGCTGGAGAACCTGCCCGCCGACCTGCCCCAGGCGACGGCGGAGCGGAGCTACGCGTTGCTGGCAGTGGGCGATGTCGCGCGCGCGGGGGAGGAGATCGCGGCGCTGGCGCGCCGGCATCCGGGCTTCCCGCATCTTCCCCGGCTGACGGCCCTGCGGGCGGAGGCGCTGGGGGACATGCCAGAGGCCGCCGCGGCGCTGGCCGGGGCCATGGCGATCGAGCCCACCCATGCGGGGCTGCGGGACCAGCGGCGGCGCGCCTTGCGCCTGGCCGGCGATGCCGACGGCCTGCGTGCCCTTCTGGCCGAGGCGCCCGCCGGCCGGGACGCGATCCGCGGCGACCTGGTCGAGGCGCTGCTGGAGCAGGGCCAGGTGCGGGCGGCGGAGGCGGTCCTGGACACGCTGCCGGCGGATGGTGACCTCGCGCTGCGGGGCGCCGTGCTGGTGGCGCTGCGGCGCGGGCGGCACGCCCTGGCGGCATCCCATGCGGCGGCGATCCTGGCGCGCCGTCCCGATGACGCCTGGGCCCTGTGGCGGCAGGCGCAGGCGCTGGCGCTGTCTTTCCGGGCGGAGGCCGCGTGGTCCCGGCTTCGACGGCTGGAGGCGAGTGGCGCGCTGAGCCGCCGGACGGCTCGCAACAATGCCGTGGGCCATCTGGTCAACGACATGCGGCTGAACCCCGCGACGACGGCGATGCTGGCGCTGGCGGAGGAGGGCATGCCGGGCCGGGCGCTGGCGGTGGCGGTGGAGATGATGCGGCAGGAGCCGGGCGAGACCGCGCCGGCCCTGGCGCTGTTGCGGCACTGGCCGGCGCCGGACGCCGGGGACGATAAGGGCGGTGTCCGCCTGATCCCGCCCTGCCTGCACGGCGCCGAGGAAACGGGTCCGGCCGCGGCGTTCCTGGCGTCCCGGCTTGACGCCGCCCATCCCGCCATGGCGGTGGAGGCCTGGCCGACCCGGGGCCTGATGGCGGAGGCGGCCTCCACGATGCCGCTGCTGGCGCAGGCACTGCGCCTGGCGCCGGCGGGCGCCGTGGTGCGGGACCTGCTGCGGCTGGGCGTGCTGGTGCTGCGCGGCGGGGTCTGGGTCGATCCGGGGCTGCTCTGCATCGCGCCGCTGGATCCGCTGCTGCCGCCCGGCGCGGGCCTGGTGCTGGCCCGGGATGGGCTGGGCGGGATCGGCACGGCCTTCCTGGCGGCATCGCCCGGCCATGCCGCACTGCGGGCGGCGTTGGAGGAAGCCTGCCAGGAGGTGATCGGCGGCGCGCGGGAATCGGCCTGGTTGACGACCGGCGGCGGGCTGCTTGCGCGCCATGTCGCGCGGTGGCTGGCGGAGACGGGCGGCGGGCGGGACGTCGTCATCCACGATCCGGGCCGCATCGGCCGCCATCTTCGGCCGACCCGGCATTCGCCCTGGCAGCCCGCCATCGCAGGCTGGGAAGCGGAGATGTAGGGCGCGGCCGGCGCCATCCCGGGCGGGATGGCGCCGCGCCGCGTTCAGACGCCGGCGAGCGCCTGCTGCTGGTCCGTCTGGCCGCGCATGGCCCAGCCGGTGGTGCGGTTCTCGATCGCGACGGCGGCGACATACATCGCGACACCCATCACGGCCGTGACCATCAGCCCCGCGAAGACCAGCGGCACGTCGAAGCGGGAGGAGGCGAGGATCATGAGGTGGCCGATGCCTTTGTTGGCGGCGACGGTCTCCGCGATGATCGATCCCACGAAGGCGACGGTGATGGCGATCTTCAGCGAGGCGAAGAAGTAGGGCATCGCGCGCGGCAGGCCGACCTTGCGGATGATGTCGGTGGGCTTGGCGCCGAGCGCGCGCAGCACGTCCCGCAATTCCGGCTCCACCGTCGCGATGCCGGTCGCGACGTTCACGACGATGGGGAAGAAGCTGATCAGGAAGGCGGTGATGACGGCGGGCACGGTGCCGATGCCGAACCAGATGACCAGGATCGGCACCACCGCCACCTTGGGGACGGAGTTGAAGCCGATCAGCAGCGGATAGAGCCCGTGATAGAGCAGGGTCGAGCTGCCGATGGCGATGCCGAGCAGCAGGCCGAAGACGATGGCGAGGCCGAAGCCGATCAGCGTCGTCATGAGCGTCTGCCAGGAATTGTCCAGCAGCGGCTTCCACCACTTGATCATGCTGGCGGCGATGTCGGTCGGCGCGGGCAGCACGAATTGCTGCACCTGGAAGGCCTTCACGGCGACTTCCCAGATCACGAACATGCCGATGATGACCAGCCAGGGCAGCCAGGCCTGCAGGCGCCGGCGGCGGCGCGCGGCGGCGGCCAGGGCTTCGAGGCGTCGCAGCGCCTCCGGCGACATGGAGCCGTCGCCGACGGCTTGCTTAGTGGCCACTGGCGACCTCCTCCCCCTTGCGGGCGGCGCTGATGTGCTCGCGCAGGTCGTGCACGAGGGAGACGAATTCGGGGGTGTAAGTGGTATCCAGGTTGCGCGGCCGCGGCAGGTCCACCTGGCGTTCCGCGATGATGCGGCCGGGGCGCGACGACATGACCAGCACGCGGTCGGCGAGGAAGGCGGCTTCGCGCAGGTCGTGCGTGACGAGGATCACGGTCGGGCGGCGGGCGATCCAGACATCCTGCAGCACGGCCCAGAGATCCTCCCGCGTGAAGATGTCGAGCGCGGCGAAGGGCTCGTCCAGCATCAGCAGAGCGGGTTCGTGGATCAGCGCGCGGCACAGGCTGGCGCGCTGCTGCATCCCGCCCGAGAGCTGGTGGGGGAACTTCTTGTCGAAGCCGCCGAGGCCGACGAGCTTCAGCAGGTCCTGCGCCCGGGCCTCATACATCGCGCGCTGGCTGCGGAGCTGGCGGCGGTGGGGCTCCACCACCTCCAGCGGCAGCATCACGTTGTCGATGATGTTGCGCCAGGGCAGCAGGGTCGGGTTCTGGAAGGCCATGCCGGCGATGCTGAGGGGGCCATCGACCTCCTGCCCCGCGACCACGACATTGCCGGCGGTGGCGGGCCAGAGGCCGGTGACGAGGCGCATCAGCGTCGACTTGCCGCAGCCCGAGGGGCCGACGACCGCGATGAACTCGCCCTTCGCGACCTCGAGCGTGGCGTTCTGCAACGCCAGCGTCCCCTCCACGCCGCCGTAGCGCATGGCGACGCCACTGATCTCGACGAATGGTCGCTCCATCGAACCCCCCGGCTGAAGCGCCCGCTGGGTGGGCGCATACGGGATCGTGTGTGCGACAGGGGGGGCCGCCGGCGCAAGCGGGCGCGAGGGCGCGATGCCTGTTGCGGCGCAGCGTGGACACGGGTTAATGCCCTGAGGTGGGCAAATTGCCCAGAAAACAGGCGATCAGGGCGCCGTCAGCAGGGTGGCGCAGGCCAGCGGCATCCGGGGCGGCGGCGCGGGGCGCGACGGGGGCGGCGGGCGCTGGCGGGATTCGGGGGTGAACCACCAATCGAGCGTGGCGTCGCAGCCATCGCCCGGCGGCGGCGGCGCGATGTCCCGGCATTCCGGGCTGTCGGCGGGGCAGCGGAGCCGAAGATGCATATGGCTGTCATGGCCCCGCCAGGGCCGGACGCGCCGCAGCCAGGGCTCGCCGCGGTGGTCGGCGCAGAGGCGGCGCTTGATGGCGGGGTTGACCAGCAGGCGGTCGAGGCCCGGCGCCTCCGCCGCGATGCGGATCAGGGTCGCGTGCCGCGGCGTCCAGCGGGACGGGTCCACGGCCGATTCGTCGGGCAGGACCAGGGAAGGGATGGACAACTCCTCCCGCTGCAAGGCCGGGACGCGGGGCTTCGGGCGGAGGTCGAGCCAGATATCGGCGTCGAGGCCACTCTGGTGGCTGGCATGCCCCCAGGGCATCGGTCCGCCCCGGGGTTGGGAGAGGTCGCCGATCCAGAGATCGGGCAGGCCCGCCTGGCGCGCCTGGCCCGCGACATGCGCAACCAGGGCAATGGTGGCGGGGTGGCCCCAATGCCGGTTGCGGCTGGTGCGGATGGCCTGCCAGCCCGGGCCTTCGGGCGGCAAGGCCACGGCGCCGGCGATGCAGCCGAGATTGGTGGTGCCGATGGACCGCGCCGGACCCAGCACCGGGCGCGCCAGGGCGGCCCAGTCCGCGGCCCGGGGCAGGGGGCCCTCCGCGGCCTGCGCCCCGCCCGCCATGAAGGCGGCCAGGGCGAGGAAACGGAGGGTGGGTCTCAGAACCGCCTCTCGAACACCGTCACCACGTCGCCGGGCTGCAGCAGGGCCTGGCGGCTGGCGCGGAATTCCTGCGCGCGGCCTTCCTCCGTCACGCGGGTGACGGAGACATAGTCGCGCAGCGCGCGGTAGTTGAAGCCGCCGGCGACGGCGACGGCGGTGAGCGTCGTCATGCCGGGTTGATAGGGAAACTGGCCGCCGCGCTCAACCTGGCCGAGCACGAAGACGGGCCGGTAGGTCATGACCTCCACCGCCGCGGAGGGGTCGCGGAACAGGTTCTTCTCCCGCATGGACTGCTCCACGGCGCGCTCCACCTCCGCCGTGGTGCGGCCGGCGGCCTGGATGGCGCCGATCAGGGGAAGGGCGATGGTGCCGGCATCGGTGACGCGGAATTCGCCGGTCAGGCGCGGGTCATTGAACACCGTCACGCGCAGCTGGTCCTCCGGGCCCAGGCGATAGGCGCTGCGGCTGGCATCGGGCAGCGGCGGCAGGTCGAGCCCCGGATTGGCGCAGGCGGCGACGCCGAGGGCGGGCAGCAGCGGCAGCAGGAGGGCGAGACGGCGAGACGTCATGGCAGCGGTCCTCTTCTTGGGTAGTCGGGCGGAGGGACGCGCGACCCGCCTTCGCGTTTCCTTCCGCAGGCGGGTCATCACGGGCTTGTTTGTGCGGGCGCGGAACCGATGCGGGGCGGGCCGGTTTGTGCAGCGCGGCGCGACCTGCGTGTTGCAGGCAACTCGGGCGCCGCCGGGGGAGTTCCACGCCGATGCTCGACAGACCGGTCACCGACCAACGCCTGCCCGCGGACCGCCGCGCCCCGCCGCGCGCGGCGCCGCCGGCCGCGCCGATCGAACCGGAGGGGCTCAACATCACGGCGCTGCTGGGCGCGCTGCGCCGGCGACGCTGGGTGCTGATCGCCTGCATCGTGCTGTTCCCCCTGCTGGCGCTGGTGGCGGCGAAGAACATCACCCCCCGCTACACCGCCAGCACCACGGCGATGTTCGAGCCGACGGAATACGCGGCGCGCGAATTGCAGAGCATCCTGCGGGACGAGAGCACGACGGACGCCGTGCTGGCGAGCCAGGTGGAGATCGTGCGCTCCCTCTCGGTCTCCCGGCGGATCGTCGAACGCTTCAACCTGACGGAACGGCGCGAATTCGCCTGGTGGCTGCAGGACCGGGAGAGGGCGGAGACCATTCCCTTCCGGGTGCGCAGCGCCATGGCCGGCTGGGTGGAGCCGATCCTGCCTGACCTGGCCGAGATGATCGCGCCGCGCCCGATCGCGTCCGTGCCGACCGGCGAGATCGCGCAGATCCAGGCGGCGGAATTCGTGCAGGGCAGGCTGGAGGTGCAGGTGGTGCGCAACAGCCGCGTGCTGCAGATCCGCTTCACCTCGGAAGACCCGCAGCTGGCGGCCGCGGCGGCGAACCTGGCGGCGGAGCTCTACATCGCCGACCAGCTGGAAGCGAAGTTCACCGCCGTGCGCCGCGCCAATGACTGGCTCGATGGCCGCATCGCGCAACTGCGCGCGGAAGTGCAGCGGAACGAGAGCCAGATCGCCGAGCTGCGCAGCACCTCCGGCCTGACGCGCGGCGTGACCGCGGGTCTGGGCACGGAACAGATCAGCCGCATCACCCAGGACCTGGTGGAGGCGCGCAACCAGCTGGCGACGGCGGAAGCCCGGTTCAGCGCGGCGCGGGGCGGTGGCGGTGGCGCCGACATGGCGGCGCTGGGGTCCGCCAACCTTGTCGCCCAGCGCCAGGCGCGTGACGAGGCGCGGCGGGAGCTGGACCGGCTGGCGGCGACGCTCGGCAGCGGCCACCCGGATGTGCGTGCCGCGGCGTCCCGCCTGGCGGCCGCCGAGCGGGCGGTGGGCGGCGAAACGAGTCGCGTGGTGCAGGCGCTGGATGCCGAGGTCCGGGCCGCCCGCGCCCGCGTCGGCAGCCTGGAGCAGAGCCTGGCGCAGCAGGAGGAGCGGATGTCCCGCACCCAGGGCGCCGAGATCCGCCTGAACGCGCTGGAGCGCGAGACGGAAGCGGCGCGGAGCCTGCTGCGCGCGGTGCTGGAACGCAGCCAGTCCACGGTCAGCCAGACGGCGATCGAGAAGCCGGATGCGCGCATCCTGTCGCCGGCGACGGTGCCGGGCATCCCCTCCTTCCCCAAGCCGACGCTCTTCGTGGCGGCGGCGGCGGCGCTGGGCGCGCTGTTCGGGTTGCTGCTGGTGTGGTTCCTGGAGCAGGCGGACAGCACCATCCGCACCGGCGACGATGTGCGGGCCTCGCTCGGCCTGCCCTGCGTGGCGCTGGTGCCCATGCTGCGGCGCGGCATCCTGGGCCGGAACCGCGTGGAGGACTACGTCGCCCGCAAGCCGCTCAGCCCCTTCTCCGAAAGCATGCGCAACCTGCGCGCGGCGCTGTGGCTGGGCTCCGACCCGCCCAAGGTGGTCGTGATCACCGCGGCGCGGCCGGGCGAGGGCAAGACCACCACCTCCATCGCGCTGGCGCGGTCGGCGGCCATGAACGGGGAGAAGGTGCTGCTGGTGGATTGCGACATCCGCCAGCCCTCCATCGGCAAGGCGTTCCGGGCGGAGACGGCGGCGGGGGTGACGGAGCTGCTGCTGGGCCAGGCGCGCTACGAGGATATCGTCCGGCGCGACCACCTGACGGGCCTCGACTACGTCACGGCCGGCGCCGCGGAGATCCATTCCCTGGGGCTGTTCATGTCGGAGGCGATGGCATCGCTGCTGGAGCGGGTGCGGCGGGACTATGACCTGGTGATCCTGGACGCGCCGCCGGCGCTGGCCATGGCGGATGCGCGGGTCGTGGCCCGTCTTGCCGATGCCACATTGCTTTGCGTGAAATGGCGCGACACGCCGCGTTCCGTCGTGCGCAATTCGCTCGCCCTTCTGGAAGATGCCAAGGCCCGCATCGTCGGCGCGGCATTGACACAGGTGGACGCGAAGTCGCATCGACGGTCGGGCTACGCCGACAGCGAGGTCTATCATCCCCGCTACAGCGGCTACTTCAGGGAGTAGGGCGTTGGGTCGCTATCTCGTCACCGGCGGTGCCGGATATGTGGGCAGCCACACGGTTCTGGCCCTGCTCGACCGGGGGGATGAGGTCGTCGTCCTCGACGACTTCTCCAAGGGCCACCGGGAGGCCGTGCCAAGCCGGGTCCGCCTGGTGGATGGGCGCTGCGAGGACCCGAAGGCGCTGGCGGAGGCCTTCGGCGGCGAACGCTTCGATGCCGTGCTGCACTTCGCCGCGCTGTCGCTGGTGGGCGACAGCATGAGGATGCCGCTGCGCTACATGGCGGAGAACCTGGCGACGCTCTCCGCCGTGGCGGACGCCGCCGTGGCGCATGGCTGCCGGAAATTCGTCATGTCCTCCACCGCCGCGCTGTTCGGCTTCCCGGAGCGGATCCCGATCGATGAGGAGCAGCGGCTGGGCCCCGTATCGCCCTACGGCGAAAGCAAGCTGATGTGCGAGCGGGCGCTGGACTGGGCGGAGAGGATCCACGGGCTGCGCTTCGCGTCGCTCCGCTACTTCAACGCCGCCGGCGCCGATCCCGAGGGACGCGCGGGGGAGGATCATGAGCCGGAGAGCCACCTGATCCCGCTGGCGATCGATGCGGCGCTCGGCATGCGGCCGCCGCTGACGGTCTTCGGCACGGATTACGACACGCCGGATGGCACGGGCGTGCGGGACTACGTGCATGTCACGGACCTCGCGGATGCGCATCTGCGCGCACTGCCGCTGCTGGAGGAGCGGTCCGTCCGATTCAACCTCGGCAACGGCACGGGCTATTCGGTCAGGCAGGTGATCGAGGCGGTGGAGCGCGTCGGCGGCCGCAAGGTGCCGCACGTGCTGGGGCCGCGGCGGGAGGGTGACCCGGCGACGCTGGTCGCGTCCTCCGCCAAGCTGCGGGCGGAGACGGGCTGGAGCCCGCGCTTCCCGGGGCTGGATGAGATCGTGAAGACCGCCTGGGATTGGCGGGTGAAGCACCCCAAGGGCTATGCGGGGGCGCAGCGGGCGGCGTGAACAGGGGGCCTTCGGGCGCCCTTTTTCGTGGTCGGTGCTGGCTGAGCGGCGATAGGCTGGCCGGCGGCCTGTATCGAATCACGATCGACTGCGCCGGTATCCCTGCTCCGGCAGGGGCCCAGGCGGCACTGGATATAGCCGCGGCGTTTCGGCGCGGCTATCCGCATGAGCATCTCGTTGGCTGCTGTTTCCGAGATGGGATGCTGCGGATCGTGGTCGAGAACGACTACGACTCCGCAGGGCTCAACCTGATGGACGAGGTCTCGGACCTTATCGGCGCCAACCTCGGACCGTTCGACGGCGACCTCAGGCTCGTCAGCGTCGAGACGTTGCGATGAAGGCATTGCCTTCCCGCTCAAGTCAGCTCGTCATGCGGTCCAGCACCGGGATGTGGCGCAGCACCAGGCGCTTGCCGAGCATCGGCAGGATCACGCCGGCGGCCGTCAGCACGGGGATGTGGATCCAGAAGCCGGCCGCGGTCCAGCCGATGCCGGCCAGGATCAGCGCGGCCTTGGCGACGCCGATGGCGATGGTGTTGAAGAGGTAGATCACCATGCTCGCCTGGCCGAGCACCAGCGGCCACTGCCAGCGCGTCACCGGCGCCACGCGCATCAGCCCGTGCAGCGCGGGGATGGAGAGCAGGCCGCAGACCAGAAGCGACAGGTCGCCGGAGAGTGGGCCGAAGACGGTCGCGAGCAGCGCCGCGACGAAGGCCAGCCACCAAAGGGCCAGGTAGCGGGTGAAGAGGGGCAGGAGCAGCGCCTCCCGCTCCGCCGCCCAGATTCCGATGGCGAAGAAGACGGCATGGCGCGCCAGCCGGTCGGCATAGAGAATGGAGGGCGGGTCCAGCGCCAGCAGCAGCAGGCCGATCAGCACCAGGCCCGGCGCGCCGATGCGGCGCCAGATCGGCGGCGCGGCGATGGAGCAGACGAAGAGGACCCAGAGATACCAGACCGAGGTCGCGGGGCTGCGGGCCGTGGTGAAGAGCAGGTCCCGCAACCCGCCCAGCAGCCCGTCCGGCCGGTTGTCGACATGGACGAAGTGCTCGGTGGCGAGCTTGCCGAACAGGATCAGCAGGCCGAAGAGGAAGAAGGGAGGCAGCAGGCGCGCCGCGCGCTTGGCCGCCAGGGCCGGCATGCCCGACAGCGGCGTGCGCTGCGTGCCCATCAGCCCGAAGACGGTGCCCGACAGATACAGGAAGAAGGGCATGTGGAAGGCGTAGATCGCCGTCCGCAGCAGGTCCCACCACTCGGCGCCGGGCGGCGGTGCGCCGGCGACGATGTGGCCGAAGACGACGATCAGGATCGCGACGCCCTTGGCGCGATCGAGGTCGAGGCGCCGCTCGCGCGACGGGCGCGCGGGGCTGGTGGCGATGAAGGCGGGCAGCGCGGCGGCCGTCGTGCTCATGCCGCGCGCAGCCGCCGGGCGAGGTCTTCACGCATCAGCCCGGCGGAGACGCTCTCCCGCTGTTCGAGCCTTGCTCGGGCGAGCGCGGCGGCGAACCAGGTGAACTGGGCCACGGCGGTGCTGGCGATCAGCGTGTTGTCGAAGGCGCTGTGTAGCAGGGCGCCCACGATGGCGGCGCGCAGCACCAGGCGATCCGCAGGCGCTGCGCGCCGCGTGCCGGCCCAGACCCAGGCGAGGAGCGAGAGGAAGATCAGCGCGCAGCCGATGATGCCGGCATCGACGGAGAGGCGGAGGTATTCGTTGTGCGCGGCGTTGGAGCGGATGAGGCGGATGCGCGGATCCTCGGGGTCCACGATCAGCTTGCCGGCGCCCAGGCCATAGCCGAAGAGCGGGCGCTGCTCGATCGCGTCGAGGAAGTAGGGCCAGATGACGTCGCGGCCGGAGAGGTTGACGTCATCGCCGCCGAGGAAGCGGTCGGCCGCGAAGATGGCGACGGGGCCGAGCAGGATGGCGCCGGGCAGCATGCCGCCCATCACCAGGTCCACCTTGCGCTTCAGCGGCAGCACGCGGCGATCCGCCAGCAGGAAGACGATGCCGAGGAAGAGCATGACGGCGATCAGCGGCGCGCGCGCCTGGGTCGCCAGCAGCACCGCGAGCGCCGCGCCCGTCAGCAGCAACCAGTGCATGCGGGAGGTCCGGAGATACTCCAGCGTGGCGGCGAAGACGGCGGTGACGGCGAAGCCCGCGAGGAAGGGCGGCGAATGCATGCCCTGGAAGCGCCAATTGGCGTCGAAGGGCGATTGCAGCCCGGTCGGCCAGGCCAGGAAGCCGGCGGCGGCGCTCAGCAGGGGAATGAAGACGATGCCCTTGCAGAAGCTGGACCAGACCCGCCGCGGCGCCGCGGCGAAGGCGAGCACGAAGGGTGCGGTGGAGCCGATGAAGCTACGCACCATCTCCCCGTTGGAGGAGACGCGGCCCATCGGCAGCACGACGATGCTGACCATGGCGACGACGGCGAAGGCGAGGAAGGGCCAGTTGATGGCGGAGGAGAAGCCGTAGCGCAGGCAGAGCATGGCGGCGATGGCGAAGGGCACCAGCTTCACCACGGCGCTGCCGAGCGCCGCCGCGCCGCCCGTCGCCATCAGGTCCAGCTGCACATCGACGGCGAGCCCGTAGACGACGACGAGCAGGCCGACGGCGAGCAGCGGTGCCTCATAGAACAGGAGTGCCACCATCAGCGCGACGGCGGCCGGCATCACGGCCAGCGCCAGCTGCGGTTCGATGATCGCGAGCGCCAGCAGCGCCAGCGCTGCGACGATGGCGAGGAGGAGGGCGAGGAGCGAGGCTGGAACGGTGCGCATGTTATTGCGTTATCGCACGCGAACGGGACCCGTTCCCAATCAGCTTTCGGTGTCAATCTTCCAGCCGGGATAACGCATGGGTGCGAATGACAAGCAGGCGGCGCAGCGCCGCCCGGCGCTGACGCGTCTGCGCGTGCTGCTGATCGGCTGGGTGCTGGTCTACCACCTGGAACTGCCGCTCCGCGCGCTGCGCGGGCTGGGCTTCATGGAGGGCGTGGCGCTGAAGGGATACCTTGGCGTCGATGGCTTCTTCCTTCTGTCGGGATTCGCGCTGGTCCTGGGCTATGCGCATCGTCCACCCGCGGGATTCGCGGGGTGGGTGGGCTTCATGCGCGGCCGGCTGGTGCGCGTGCTGCCGCTGCACTGGGTGATGCTGGTGGCGCTGCTGGCGCTGGTGCTGGCGGCGATGGCGGCAGGGTTCGCCGTGAATGCGCCGGAACGCTTCGGGGTGCGGGAATTCGTGCTGCAGGCGCTGCTGCTGCATGGCTGGGAGACGACGTCGCAGCATGCCTGGAACTACCCGTCCTGGGCGCTGTCGGTGATCCTGGCGGGCTACATCGCCTTCCCGACCCTGCTGGCGGGCATGGTGGCGGCGCCGGCCGGCGTGCTGCTGCTGCTGTTGGTCGTCGCCGCGGTCGGCCTCTTCGCCCTTGGCGCCGTCGATCCGCTGCTGCAGCTGAACCACACGCTGCATCTGGGCTTGCCGCGCTTCTTCCTGGAATTCATCGCCGGCATGGCGCTGGCACGGCTGGTGCAGGCCGGGGTGATACCGCGCGGCCTCGCAACGGCCGGCATCGCGCTGGTGCCGATCGGGCTGTGGCTGAACATCGATGCGGTGGTTGTCCTGGGGCTTGCAGCCCTGGTGGTGCGCGCCGCGCTGGCGGAGGGAAGCGATGAGGGTGGGATTCTCCATCGGCTTGGCGAGGCCTCCTTCGGCGTCTACCTCACCTTCGTCTTCGTGGAGGCCGTGCTGGTGCTGGTGCTGCGCATCGTGCAGCCGGGCCTGGCCGGGCGACTGCTGCTGATGGTGGGCGGGCTCGGTGCGACCTTCATCGCAGGCTGGATCGCCTGGCGCGTCATCGAGGTGCCGGCGGCGCGGTGGTTCGGCCGCGGGCGGTCAGCGGGCGCCGCGTAGCGCCTGGGCGAGGCGGGGGCGCGGGCGGGGGGCCTCCCCCTCCTGCAGCCGCCAATGTCCGCCATGGGTCACGGCCCAGAGCGTGACAGGCAGGTTCAGGCGACGCAGGACCGGCAGCGCGACCGAGAGGTCCCGCGCCCAGGCGGCCTCATCCTCGGCATGCGGCAGGGCGCCGCCGAGTTCCGCGACGATGACGGGGGTGCGGTGGCGGTCGCGCCAGGCCGCGACGGCACCGAAGCGCTCCGCCACCCAGGGGGCGGCACCGCCTTCGTAGTCATGCACCTCCGCGATGGTCAGCGGGTCCGCGGGCGGCGCCTGGCGGAGCAGGGAGCGCCAGGAACACCATTCATGGCCGCCCCACACCAGCGCATGGCGGGGCGCGGCGGCGCGCGCGGCGGCCAGGAGGCGGTCACGGACCGGCGTCCAGGCGGCGGCATCGTCGAAGGCGGGTTCGTTGAGCGGGCCGAGCACGACCTGCGCAGGGTCCGTCGCCGTGCCGAAGAGGCGCGCGCGGGCCTGCATGACGCGCCAGGCGGCCTCGTCCCAGGGCGCCCAGGGCTCATAGAGGTCCGAGAGGCCGAGCAGGATGGGCAATCCGGCCGCCTTCGCATCCTCTATGGCCTGGAGGAAGAGGCGCGGCACCTCCTCGCCGGCGCCGGCATCGCGAGGGATGAACAGCCGCGCATGGTCGAAGCCGGCGGCGCGGAGGTCCTGCCACCAGGCGCGGCCGAGGCGCCGCGGGCGCTGGCTGGCGGCGATCGGGAACCAGCGCTCGAGATTGGCGCCGAGGCGGAGGTCCGGCAGGGAATCGCGCAGCGTGGCGGCCGCGGCCTGCGCCGCAGGGGATGCCGCCAGGCCCGCGGCCAGCACGGTGCGCCGGGTCGGCATGGTCACGTATCCTGCCGGCCCGAGAGCGTGCCGCGGAGATAGCCGAGATTGTAGGCGGCGCCGCAGCGGGCGCGGACCAGGGTGGCGGAACGGCTCGGCCACGCCAGCAGCGGCGCCTGAACGACCAGCTTCGCGGCCGCGCCAGGGGCGCGCTTCGGCCAGCCACGCCGGCGGTCCCGCAGCGCATCGGTGGCGCCCTGCCAATGCAGGCGGGAGACGAGCCAGGCTGGGCGCAGGCGGCCGGCCTGGATGCTGTGCCGCACGGTGACGCTGCCGTCGTAGAAGACGCGCCCGCCGCGGGATTCGAGGCGCATCAGCACCTCCTCCTCCTCCCCGGACAGCAGGCGGTCGCCGACGCGGCCGAGATCCTCGGGGAAGCCGCCCACGGCGCGCAGCGCGTCGCGGCGGAAGGCCATGTTGGCGCCGTAGATGGCGGCACCGCCGGGCAGCGCGGCACCGCCGGTCGCCTCGCCCTGGCCATCCCATTCGACGATCGTCAGCACGCCCCGCAGGCTGTCGGGCCACCAGGCGGGCAGGGGGGCCTCCCATTCCGGCAGGATGCGGCCGCCGATGGCGACGGCCTCATCCGGCAGGGTTTCGATCGCGGCCAGCAGGCGCTGCGCCCAGTCGGGCTCCGGCACCGCATCGTCATCGAGCCAAGCGGTCCAGGCGGCGGAGGCGGCCTTGAGGCCGAGGTTGCGGGCGAGAGAGAGGCCGGGCGTCGAGGTGCGCACCAGCCTGGCGCCGGAGGCGGCGGCAAGGCGTGCGATGGAGGCCTGGGCAGCGTGCGGGGAGGCGCTGTCCACCACCACCACCTCCAGCGCCGGCAGGGCGGATGGGGGATCGGGGCAGGGGTCGCCGATCAGCGCGTGGGTGTCGCGCAGCAGGCGCACTCCCTGCTGCCGGGACAGGCCCTCCAGGCAGGCCTCCAGATAGGCCGGCCTGGCATGGGTGCAGATGATGACGCTCAGGGCTGGGGGTTCGAAACCCGCGATAAATCCGTCAGCCACCCTGGCTCCTCATCCGTTGAAGCGGAAGGCTCCTGCCACCTGGTCGCCGCCGGCCTGCGGCTGTTCCGCGGGCTTCTGCTGCGCAGCCATGGCTTCCTTCGCGCGGGCCTCGATCTGCTTGGTCACTTCGACCAGGACGCGCGCGAGGTTCGGGAGTTGCAGGACCGGCACGACAAGAAGCGCGGAAGGCACGGGCTTCGGCTCGCCGCCCGCGGCGGCGGAGGCACCGGTCTGCGCGCCGAGCGTGATGCGGGCGACGCCGCTGGCGACATGCACGTCGATCACGCCATCGCCGAAGACGGTGGGAAGAGCGGTCATGAGGGGATTCCTGTCGGTAAGGGGATCACTGTTCGCGGAAGGCGCGGTGGAAGCTGTCGAAGACGGGCTGGAGGAGGTAGCGCGCGAAGGACCGGCTGCCGGTCTGGATCTGCGCTTCCACCATCATGCCGGCGCGGAGCTGCACGCCATCCAGCGCCGCGAGCTGGGATTCGTCGATCTGCACCTGGACGCGGTAATAGGCTGTGCCGCGGCGCTCATCCTGCGTGACGTCGGGCGCCACGAAGGTCACATGCCCGTGCAGGTAGGGCACCAGGCGCTGCTTGAAGGCGGGCAGCCGGATTTCCGCCTGCAGGCCGGTATGGACCACGTCGATGTCGTTCGGCTGGACATTCACTTCCGCGATGATGCGCTCATTCTCCGGCACCAGATCCAGCACCGGGTCACCGGGGCGGATGACGGCGCCGATGGTGAAGACGCGGAGGTTGAGCACCGTGCCGGCATCGGGGGCCATGATCTCGAGCCGCGTGGAGACATCCTCCGCCGCGCGCAGCCTTTCCTCGGCCTCCGCGAGGCGCACGCGGACGTCGCGCTGCTCGGTGGAGGTTTCCTGCATGCGCTGGTCGATGACGCGCTGGATGTCGCGCTCGGCTTCCGCGATCTGGGCGCGGGAGCGGACCATCTGGTTGGTGATGTCGGTGATGTTGCCTTCGACCGAGGCGACCTGCCGCTGCAGGGCGAGCAGCTGCGGCAGCCGCGCCAGGCCCTGGCGGAGCAGCTGGGCGGTATTCGTCTCCTCCGCCCGCAGCAGCACCAGCATGCGGCGCTGCGCGTCCATCTGGCCTTCCGCGGAGGCGATGGTGGCGTTGTGCTGGTCGATCCGCGCCCGCAGCACCTGGAGCTGGCTTTCCAGCGACAGGGTGCGGGCCTGGAACAGGGTGCGCTGGCCGGTCACGTATTCCTGCGCGCGGATCGCGTTGGCGCCGGTGAGCTCGGCGGGGAAGGCGATGTCCCGCGCGCCGGCGAGTTCGGCGGCAAGGCGCGCATCCTGCGCCAGCATGGCCCAGCGCTGGGCGCGCAGGGTTTCCGTCTGCTGCGCCGCCTGCGGCTGGTCGAGCCGCATGAGGACCTGGCCGCGGCGGACGGTATCGCCGTCCCGCACCAGGATCTCCCGCACGATGCCGCCTTCGAAATGCTGCACGGTGCGGCGCGTGCCCTCCACCTTCAGCAGGCCGGGGGCGATGGCGGCCTCCGCCAGCGGCGTGAGGGCGGCCCAGGCGCCGAAGCCCAGCACGAAGACCAGCGTGATGACGTAGCCGATCATCACCGGCGCGGCGGTGCGCGGCTTCGGCGCATCGATCGGCAGCGGGGTCTCCGGCGGGGACCAGAGGGCGGGCGGCGCATCGGCCGACCGGCGCACGACCGGAACCTGGCCGAGCGGGAGGGAGCCCATCGGGGGTGTGGCCTGGCTCATCGTGCGCCCTCCGCCCGCCCGGCGGGCGGCTGGGTGATCTCCTGCGGCCTGGCCTGCTGGACCAGGCGCTTCAGCACCTCCGCCCGCGGGCCGAAGGCTTCCGCCGCGCCATCGCGCAGCAGCAGCACCTTGTCCACGCCCTGCACCAGCGTCGGCCGGTGGGAGACGAGGATGACGGTGGTGCCGCGGGCCTTCAGCGCCTCCAGCCCCCGGATCAGGGCCTGTTCGGCATCGCCGTCGAGGTTGCTGTTGGGTTCGTCCAGCACGACGAAGCGCGGATTGCCGAACATGGCGCGGGCCAGGCCAATCAGCTGCCGCTGGCCGCCCGAGAGGTGCTGGCCGCCATCGCCGATCTCCGTGTCGTAGCCCTGGGGCAGGCGCAGGATCATCTCATGGCAGCCGGCGAGCTTCGCGGCCTCGAACACCATCTCCGGGTCGGCCTCCCGCATGCGGCCGATGTTCTTCATGACGCTGCCGTCGAAGAGTTCGACGTCCTGGGGCAGGTAGCCGACATAGCGGCCGAAATCCTCCCGCTGCCAGGTGAAGACATCGGCGCCGTCGAGCCGGACGGTGCCGGCTGAGGGCTGGAGCGTGCCGATGAGCAGGCGGATCAGCGTGGTCTTGCCGGCGGCGGAGGGGCCGATGATGGCCAGGCTCTCGCCCGCCGAGAGGGCGAAGGAGATGCCCTTGATGATGGCGACGGGCTGGCCCGGGAAGCCGAAGGTCACGCGTTCCGCCGCCACCCTGCCGGTGGGCTCGGGCAGGGCGATGCCCGGCGGGCGGATGCGCGGCAGGGCAAGGAAGCCGAGCAGGCGGCGATAGGATTGCCGTGCCTGCACCAGCTGCTTCCAGCCGCCGATCATCTGTTCGACGGGCGCCAGCGCCCGGCCCATGATGATGGAGGCGGCGATGGAGGCGCCGGAGGTGAGCTGCTGTTCCAGCGTCAGCCAGGCGCCGAAGCCGAGCACCGCGACCTGGACGGCGAGGCGGCAGAAACGGGTGACGGAGAGCAGCATGGCGGCTCGATCGGCCGCCTTCTCCTGCGGGGGGACGGAGGCGGAGAGGCCTTCGCGCCAGCGTTGCAGCACGGCGGGCGCCATGCCCATGCTGTCGATCACCTCCGCGTTGCGGACCATGCTTTCGGCGCGGCGCTGGCTGGCCATGGCGGCGGTGCTGGCCTGCCGCAGCAGCGCGCCGGTCGCCCATTCATTCGCGAGGGTCAGTGCGAAGAGCAGCACCGCGCCGCCCAGCGCGATCCAGCCGAGCGAGGGATGGAGCGCGAAGATCACCGCCAGGTAGATCGGCACCCAGGGCACGTCGAAGACGGTGAGGGAGGCAGGGGAGCCGAGCCAGCCGCGGCAGACCGCGAGGTCGCGCAGCGCCTCCATCCGGTAGGGGCGGCCGCGGAGCTGGCTTTCGATGGCGCGGAGGAAGGCCTCCGGCGCCGCCTTGCCCTCGATCCAGGTGGCCAGGCGCTGCATCACCTGGCCGCGCAGCCCGTCCAGCACCGCCATCACCAGCAGCGCGAAGACGGCGATGGCCGTGAGGTAGTAGAGCGTATCGATGCTGCGGGTGGACAGGACGCGGTCGAAGACCTGCATCATGTAGAGCGAGACGGTCAGCTGCAGCAGGTTCACCACGCCACTGAACAGGCCGACCGCGACCAGCTGCGACCGGCCGGCGGCGATGGCGCGGGACAGCACCGTCTCCGGCATGCGTTCCGGCTGGCCGGGAACCAGGGGCATGGGCCTCAGCACGGCATCAGGCTCCGATCCAGGCGAGCATCGCAGGCCCGTAGTGCCGCCAGGCCGCGACCGCGGCGGCGGCGAGCAGCAGCAGCGCGATCAGGTTGGCGAGGACGAGGGTGAGGAAGCCGGGCGGCGGCCGGAGCCTCGCGATCTGTTCCTGCACGGCGGCCTGGCGGATCTGCTCCACCTGGTTGTGCAGGGTGCGGAAGGCGTGGGCTTCGAGCGCGGCTTCGGCGTCACGCTGGAAGCCGTCCACGGCATCGGGCCCGCGCGGGCGGCCAGACCCGCCGGCCTGGCCTTCCACGGCCATGGCGAAGGCCAGCAGGTCCCGCAGTCTGTGGGCGTCGCCCGGGGACAGAAAATCGGCCAGCAGGGGCTGGTTCACGCGGCTGTCCTCGGCCAGGATGGGCCGCACGGAGCGCACCGCGCGGTCCTCGGCCTGGCCTGTGGACGCCGGCTTGATCCGTTCTGTCCCAATGTCGTTCTCAGCCATGAACAAATCCGTGAGAAGGCGTTGTCGTTCCGTTGAAGCGACGCTGGAATTGTGACGTGGTAGCACGCCCGGACGGGGGCACAAACCGGAGTCACAGGGTGCATCAGGATCGTTACAAGATCGTCGCAGGCTTGCTGCTGGCAGGCCTTCCCGCGGCCCTGCCAGTCCGGGTGGAGGCGCAGGCCGTGCCGCGCGGCGAAGTCCAGCGCGGCGTGACCGTCGCTGACCGGGCGAGGGAGGATTACGACCCGCTCGGCGTTCGGCTTGGCGCCTTCCGGCTGGATGCGGCGGCCGAGCTCGGCATGGGGTATGACGACAACCTCTTCGGGTCGCGGCGCGGGCGCACCGGCGATGGCTATGCGACCTGGATCGGCGAGACATCGCTGAACAGCGACTGGTCCACCCATGCCGTCGGCGCCACCGCGCGGATCGAGCAGCGCCGCTACATCGAGGAGACGGCGCAGGACTGGACCGACTACGCGGTCGGGCTGTTCGGGCGCTACGACGTCAACGCGGAGACGAATGTCGAGGCGCGCTACAACCGCGTGCAGGAACACCTCGAGGTCAGCAGCATCGATGTGCAGCAGGCCGGGCTGTCCCGCCCCATCCCGTACTACTACAACGAGGTGCAGGCGCAGGCGACGACGCGCTTCAACCGGATCGGCGTGACGGCGATCGGCAATTGGCGCGGCTACCGCTTCGACGACGTCGACCTGGGCGGGCCGCAGCAGGGCACCGCGCCGACACAGCGGCCGGGTGACGTTTCCCGTTTTGACTTCAATTCAACGCTGGGCGCGCTCGGCCTGTCCTATGCGCTGGCGCCGGGGCGCTTCGTGAACGTCATCGGCCGGGTGCAGGAGATCAAGTACGAGTCGAGCACGCAGTCCGCCCGCGACAGCATGACCTATGAGGGGCTGGTCGGCTTCACCTACGATTTCGATGGCCTGTGGCGTGCCCGCGTGGCGGTGGGCTACCGGCAGCGCGACTATGACGGGCCGGGGCTCAAGACGCTGTCGGGCCCGGCCTTCGAGGGTGAGGTGACCTGGCAGCCGAGCCTGCTGACCACCCTCACCTTCCAGGGCCGCCGCACGATCGAGGAATCGATCCGCGACAACGCGACGAGCTTCACGCGCACGCAGGGCCAGGTGCGGGTCGACCATGAATACCTCCGCAACGTGATCCTGGGCCTTGAGGTCGGGCTCGACCGGCGCGAATACGAACAGCCGAGCGAGCAGGCGACGGATGGCTTCGCGATCCTGTCCGCCCGCTACCTGCTGAACCGCAACGTGTCGCTGGTGGGATCCTACCAGCATTCGCGGCGGCTCGATTCCTCGGCCGGCGTGCAGGAATTCGATCGCAACCTGGTCCAGTTGCGGTTGCGCATCGCCTTGTGATGCGGGCGGCGGCGAAAGCCGGCGGCGCCCCCGCGTTGGGGTAGGCGCCGCCGGGTGCTTCCCGACGGCCATCAGCCGCCGGGAGCCCCGCCTTGACCACCGAGACCGAACACCCCGCGCCGATCCGCCTCCTCGGGCTGGATTTCGAGGCGCGGGACGCCGATGCGGCGATGGCGCTGCTGGCGGCGCGTGATGCGGCCACGCCCTTCGCCTACCTCGTCACCCCCAATGCCGATCACCTGGTGCGACTGGCACGCGACCCCGCGCGCTACGGGCCGCTGTATCGTGACGCTGCCTGGCGGCTGATGGACAGCCGCGTGGTGGCGCGCCTCGCGCGCGCCATGGGGCTGCCGGCGCCGCCGGTGGTGCCTGGCAGCGACCTGACGGCGCGGCTGCTGGGGGAGGTCATCAGGCCCGACGATCCCGTCGCCGTGCTGGGCGGTGGTGCGGGCACGGTGGCGGCCGTGGCGCGCCGCTTCGGCCTGCGGCGCTTGCTGCACCACGATCCGCCGATGGGCTTCGATGCCGATCCCGACGCCTTCGACCGCGCCGTCGATTTCGTCGCGGGGTCGGGCGCGCGCTTCAGCTTCCTCTGCGTCGGATCGCCGCGGCAGGAGATGGTGGCGCGCGCCGTGCTGGCGCGCGGGAACGCCACCGGCACGGCGCTCTGCGTCGGCGCGAGCCTGCTGTTCCTGTCGGGGGAGGAGCGCCGCGCGCCACGCGCGGTGCAGCGCGCGGGGATGGAATGGGCGTGGCGGCTGGCGCGGGATCCGAAGCGGCTGGCGCGCCGCTACCTGGTCGACGACCCGGCCATCCTGGCGCTGCTGTGGCGGGAGAAGCGGTCGGGCCCGTAGACCCGTCCGGCGTCGCGGTGGGGCCTAGCAGGCTGCGGAAAAACGGGACGGGTAGGCTGGGAGGCGCCTTTCCGCGCAGGATTCGTCTGCCGCTCGCCACGATGCAACCACATCGTGTCTTCGCGTCATCCTTTCCTGCACGAAAATTCGCTCGCCCATCCTCAGCCGCCCGTTCTTCCGCAGCCTGCTAGAGGCCCGACAGCACTTCCCGCTTGAGGCGCTGCAGCGGCGTGCCGCGATGGGCGGCGTCCGTGCGCGCCAGGTAGGCGCGGCTGGTCTCGGTATGGCCGTAGAGATGCTCGGTCCCCGGCAGCGGGCGGAAGCGGCGCGCGAGGCCGAGCGCCGCCGGTGCCGCGCGCAGGCCCTGCGCGAGCACGCCGTTGCGCAGGCCCTTGGCCTGGTAGGCGAGGAAACGCGGCAGCAGCTCCGCCGGGTTCGCACCGTGCTTCATGGCGATGTAGAGGCGGTTGCGCACGAAGTGGAACCAGCGCGTGCCCGTCCAGGCGACACGCGCCTCCGGGCTCACCTTGTGCAGCACCGCGATGTCGCCGCGGTAGCGGATGGTGCGGCCCATGTTGATGAGGCGCAGCGCGAGGTCGTATTCCTCCCACGCGAAGAACAGCGCGTCGTCATAGCCGCCCGCGGCTTCGAAATCGTCGCGGCGCAGCGCGTGGCCGGCGCCGACATAGGTGGCGACGTCGAAGACCTCGGCCGAGCGCGGCAGCAGGGACTTGGGATAGCCCCAGGAGGAGAGGTCGTCCTGCCCGGTTGCATGCACCAGGATGCGGCAGGCGATGGCGCCGAGCTGCGGGGCCGCATCCATCGCCGCGACGGCGCGGGCCAGCGTGTCCGGCGTGGCGAATTCGGCATCGTTGTCGAGCGCGAACACCACGCGCGCGCGACCGAGCGCGGTGGCGCGGTTGCGCCCGCCGGCGACGCCGTGGTTGCGGTCAAGCCGCACCAGCGTCGCATCCGGCGCGCCCTGCACGGCGGCGCGCAGCCTGGCCATGGCGATGTCGCTGCTGCCCTGGTCGGCGATCCAGACATGCTTGCGGATGCCCTGCTGGGCGCGGGCGGAGGCGATGGCGGCGATCGTCTCCTCGGCCCGTTCCATCGCCAGGATGATGACATCGACGTCGACCGGCATGGGCGGTGCCACGGCGCCGGCGATGTGCTGAGGCGTCGGATAGGACGGGCGGTTGCTCATGGTTGTTTCCGTCATCTCGGGGGGAGCGCGAAATCGGGGGCGGGAATGGCCAGGTAGGCCATGCGCTTCGCCTCCATCCGGCCGCGCGTCACGGTATCCAGGATCAGGCCGCAGGCCAGCGACAGGAAGGCCAGCAGCATCAGGCCGGTGGAGAGCACGGCCGTCGGGAGCCGGGGCACGAGGCCCGTCGCCAGGAAGGTCTGGAAGACGGGGATGGCGATGCCGATGGACAGCAGCGCGAGGACCAGCGCCAGCAGCGCGAAGAAGGGGAGGGGACGTTCGCGGCGGACCAGCAACGCGATGGTGCGCAGGATGCGGAAGCCGTCCCGCCACGTGTTGAGCTTGGAGGCGCTGCCGGGCGGGCGTTCGCGATAGGCGGTCACGACCTCCCCCACCGGCATGCTGAGTTCGAGCGCATGGACGGTGAACTCCGTCTCCGTCTCGAAGCCTTCGGCCAGGGCCGGAAAGGACTTCGCGAAGCGGCGGGAGAAGACGCGGTAGCCCGAAAGCATGTCGGAGATGCGGTCGCCGAAGATCAGCCGCACGACACCCGTCAGCACCGCATTGCCGAGCCGATGGCCGGGGCGATACGCGGCCGCCGCCTCCGTGGCGCGCGTGCCCGTGACCATGTCGAGCCGTTCGTCCAGCAGCAGGCGGATCATGGCCGGGGCGGCGGCGGCGTCGTAGGTGTCATCGCCATCGACCAGGACGTAAACGTCTGCCTCGATGTCGGCGAGCATGCGGCGGACGACATGGCCCTTGCCCTGCAGCCGTTCCGTGCGGACCACCGCGCCGGCGGCCATCGCGGCGTCCCGCGTGCGGTCGCGGCTGTTGTTGTCGTAGACGTAGACGGTGGCTTCCGGCAGGGCGGTGCGGAAGCCGGCCACCACGCGGGGGATGGCCACTTCCTCGTTGTAGCAGGGGACCAGCACGGCGATGCGCGGTGCGGCGGGCGGCGCGCCGTCCCAGCCCCGGTCGGCCACCGTATCCAGGCGTTGCATCAGATCCATCCCCCCGCGGGCCATGCGGTCGCTACAGCGCGTTCCGCATGCAGGCCACCGCGAGCAAGGTGCGGAAGATGATCTGGATATCAAGCCAGGGCGACCAGCGTTCGATGTATTCGAGGTCGCTCTCGACGCGGCGGATGATCTGTTCCTCGGTGTTGGTCGGGCCGCGCCAGCCGCGCACCTGGGCAAGGCCGGTCAGGCCGGGCTTCACCTGGTGGCGGGCCGCGTAGTTGGCCACGACCTCATCGAAACGGCGGCCGGCCGCGCGGGTCCCGGGCGCATGCGGGCGAGGGCCGACGAAGGACATGTCGCCCTTGAGGATGTTGAAGAGCTGCGGCAGCTCATCGAGCGAGGTCTTGCGCAGGATGGCGCCGACCGCCGTGACGCGCGGGTCGCCTTCCTGCACCTGGCGGTCCACGTTGTAGTCCGCCGCGTGCGCATACATCGTGCGGAACTTCAGCACGTCGAAGGACCGGTCGTTGAAGCCGGTGCGGGGCTGGCGGAAGAAGATGGGCCCCGGGCTGTCCAGCCGGATGGCGAGCGCGATGAGCAGCATCGGTACCGCCGCGATGGCCAGCGCCAGGATCGCCATGGTGTAGTCCTCCACCACCTTCACCGCGGCGCCGAGGCCGGAGATGGGGCGGGCGCGCAGCAGCACAGGCCCGGTCGGCCGGCCGCCGGCAGGCAGGCGGTCGGCCAGCAGGTCGGGCGCGAGGCGGATCTCGACCGGGTAGCCCGACAACTCCTCCACCACCGCGGCGATACGGTCTTCGGCGGACCAGGGCAGGGCGAGCACCACCACCTCCACCTGCCCGGCACGGATCATGCTGGAAAGCTGGGCCATGCCGCCGAGCCGACGGAGACCGCCGGGCGGCGCCTCGCCGCCGATGCGGGGATTGCGATCATCGATGAGGCCGAGCAGGCGCAGCCCGCTGCCGCCTTCCGCCTTCATCTGCTGCGTGAGGCGGGTGGCCTGGGGGCCGGCACCGAGGATGACCGCGCGCTGTGCACTGCGGCTGCCATCCTGCCGCAGCAGCGCCGCGACGGCCGTGCGCCCTGCCAGGAGGCTGAAGGCGGCGAGCAGCGCCGTGGCGCCGAGCCAGGCGGGGTCGATGCGCTGCTGCGCTCCGAGGGTGACGCCGACCATCACCAGCACCACCAGCGCCGCAGCCAGCCCTTGCAGGGCGCGGGCACGCTGCGGGGCTGCGCGGTGCAGCGCGGCATGGTCATAGGCGCCCAGCGCGCCGCCGAAAGCGACGGCGAGGCCGGCCACCAGACCGGTCATGGCGGCATGGCGGGCGCCGGCGCTGCCGATAATGGCGTCCGCCAGCAGTCCGGCGCCGCCGATCGCGACGAGGTCGAGCAACACGACAAGGGCGGCCACCGCCACCGGGGGCAGGGGCGGGGACGCAACCTTCGCGGCCTCGGGCAGTGAGTCGATCCCGACGCCGGCGAGGAAGGGCGTTACGGTCCCGCCCCGGCCGTCATCGGGCGCGCGGCTGGGCTGGTTTCGCTTCGGCATGGAAGCGGCTCCGCTGGTGGCGTGGGCGGGAAGGGCGGGGCGCATGGGGGGGGCGGCCTGGGGGGTCGAGATGCGCATCCTGCCGTATCTTGTTCAGGGGCTATCGGTGACGGTTTCCGGGACCCTCAAGTCCCTTTTCCATCCACGAATACGTAACGTCGCGACAGGAGAAAGTTCCCGACCATGCCAGCCAGGGCGCCGGCCGCGACACCGATGACGGGGTGTTCAGCAACCGCCGGAACCCCCGCGACGAGCGCGGCATAGGTCCCGTAGTTGCACGCGAACCCGATCAGGTTGACGACAAGGAACAGCGCCCATTGCCGGGCTACCGGGCCCTGGCCGCGACCACGGAAGGTCCAGGCCCGGTTCAGGGCCCAGGTCGTTGTCGCCGCGGCGACATAGGACAGCGCCCGGCCGGAATAGAGGCCGAGGCCGACCGCCAGCCCCGCATAGAGCACGGCCGTATCCACGACGAAGCCGACCGTCCCCACCACGCCGAAGCGGAGGAACTGCATCAGGGTCGCAAAGCGCGCCGGCCCGAGGCGAAGGGCGAGGCGCTCGGTCAGCGATGGGACGGCGTGGTCGGACATGCATGCTCCTGCTGCACTGCAGCATGGTCTCTGGGCAACCCAGGCACAAACCACGGCATGGTGACCGAAAAGCGGCAGGGCGCCCCGGCTTGCCCGCGCCAGAGGTGCCTGCAACGCTCACGATCTGGTGGCTTGGATGAAACAGGGATGCGGATCGGGATCGTGGGCCTCGGCCATATGGGCGGGGCCATGGCGGGCTGGCTGGTGGGGACGGGCGCGGCGGTGACGGGCTTCGACCTGCACGGGCCCTCCGTCGCGGCGGCGCTGGAGAAGGGGGTCACGATCGCGGGGGCGGTCGCGAGCGTGGCGGCGCCGGTCGTCATCCTCTCCCTGCCGCAGGAACGGGCGGTGGAGGCGGTGCTGGCTGCCCTGCTGCCGGCGCTGGAGAAGGGCGCGGTGGTGGTGGACACCTCGACGCTCGATCCGCTGGCGGCGCGGCGCTTCCACGCGCTCGCGGCCTCCTTTGGCGTGGACTACCTGGATGCGCCGGTCTCCGGCGGCCCCGCGGGCGCGGCTGCCGGCAGGCTGGCGATGATGCTGGGGGGCGAGGCGGCGGCGATCGAGCGTGCGCGCCCGGTGCTGGAGCGGATGGCGGCGACCATCCTGCATGTCGGCGGACCGGGCGCGGGGCAGGTGGCGAAGCTCGTGAACAACCTGCTGGTCGCGACGCACCTAGCGGTGGCGGCGGAAGCGCTGCGCATGGGGGAGGCCGCGGGGGTGAAGGCGGAGGCGCTGCTGCCGGTGGTGAACGCCGCATCGGGCCGGTCCGCCGCGACCGAGGTGAATTTCCCGAAATGGATCATCAGCGGGGCCTTCGATTCGGGTTTCTCCGCGGGGCTGATGCGGAAGGACGTGCGGCTGGCGCTGGGGCTGGCCAAGGCGGTGGGCGTGCCGCTCGATGCCTGCGCGCAAGCGGCGGCGCTGTGGGAGGGGGCGGATGTGGTGGATGCCGCCGACTTCAACCGCGTGCCGGCGGCGATCCTGGCCGGGGAGGGCGCGTGATGGCGCAGGCGGCATTCGCGGCGGCGAGCGTCGCGGCGCGGGGCGTGGCGGCGCTGCTCGGCGGGCGCGTCGGCAGCGTGGTGGATGGGCAGGTGGTGGCGGGGCAGGGGAGCGCGATCACCCTCGATGACCCGGCCACGGGGCTGCCGCTGCTGGGCTATGCCGATGCGGGCGCGGCCGTGGCACGGGCGGCGGCGGAAGGCGCGGCGCGGGCGCAGCGCGGCTGGATCGCGCTGAGCGCGGCGGAACGGGGGCGGCGGCTCTGGGCGCTCGGCGCCGCCATCCGGGCGGAGGCGGAGGCGCTGGCCACGCTGGAATGCGCCAATACCGGCAAGCCGCTGCGCGACTGCCGCGGCGAGGTCGCGCGCGTGGCGGAGATGGCGGAATACTGGGCGGGCTGGTGCGACAAGGTCGAGGGCCGCGTCGTCTCCGTCCCCTCCGGCCATTTCGTGACGGTGCGGCGGGAGCCGATGGGGGTGGTGCTGGCCATCACGCCCTGGAATGCGCCGCTCTTCACCTGCGGCTGGAACGTGTTGCCGGCGCTGGCAGCGGGCAATGGCGTGGTGCTGAAGCCCAGCGAGTACACGCCGCTGACCTCCTGCGCCTTCGGGCTGCTGGCCGTGAAGGCCGGCCTGCCGGCGGGGCTGGTTCAGGTGGTGGCGGGCGCGGGGGCGACGAGCGGGGAGGCGCTGCTGGCGGCGCCGGAGGTCGCGATGGTGACCTTCGTCGGCGGCGCCGTCAGCGGGGCGCGGATCGCGGGCGCCTGCGCGGCGCGGATGATCCCCTGCGTGATGGAACTCGGCGGCAAGTCCGCCAACATCGTCTTTGCCGATGCCGATTTGCCGGCCGCGGTGCAGGGGGCGCAGCAGGCGATCTTCGCGGGCAGCGGGCAATCCTGCGTCGCCGGGTCGCGGCTGCTGGTGCAGCGATCCGTCCATCACCGCTTCGTCGAGATGCTGGCGGAGGCCTCGTCCCGGATCCGCCTCGGCGATCCGATGGATGCGGCGACGGAAGCGGGGCCTGTCTGCAACGCACGGCAGTTCGACCATGTGCGGTCGCTGGTGGCGGCCGGCGCGGCGGAGGGGGCGGACGTCTTCATCGCGCCGCGCGGCGCGCTGCCGGAAGCGGGGTTCTGGGTGCCGCCCACGATCCTGGCCGGCGTCACGAACGAGGCGCGGGTGGCGCAGGAGGAAATCTTCGGACCGGTCGTCGCGGCCATTCCCTTCGAGGATGAGGCGGAGGCGATCGCCATCGCCAATGCGACGCCCTTCGGCCTGGCGGGCGCGGCCTGGACGCGCGATGTGGGGCGCGCGCATCGCGTGGCCGCCGCGGTCCGGGCCGGCACCTTCTGGATCAACGGCTACCGCACCATCCATGTCAGCGTGCCCTTCGGCGGCTTCGGCGCCAGCGGGCATGGCCGCTCCTCGGGGCAGGAGGCGCTGGCCGCCTATACCCAGGCCAAGGCGGTGTGGGTGGAGACGGGGGTGGAGCCCGCGCTGGGGTTCGGGCATCGCCCGGCGGGCGTGGGAGGATGATCCGGCCGGCGTGGGGGGATGATCCGGCGGGCGTAGGGGGCGGGCGCGCAAACCCCCACCCCGACCCGCCCCGCAAGCGCGGGGGAGGGAGACGAAACCTCTCCCCTTGCATCCCGCCCGGTAACTCTGTTCCTTACGTGGGATTGAACGGGCGGGGCGGATCGATGCCTTGCCAAGCCATGCCGGGGGGCACCGAGGAACCATGAATCGTCGTCAAATCCTGACGGGGGCCGGTGCGGTCCTCGGCGCGTCCGCGATGGGGATGCCTGCCCTCGGGCAGGGCACCAGCGGGGCGGCCCGTCTGCTGAAGTTCATCCCGCAGGCCGACCTCGCCGTGCTGGACCCGATCCTGACCACGGCCTACGTGACGCGCCACCACGGCTACATGGTCTGGGACACGCTTTACGGCTTCGACCAGGACTACAAGCCGCAGCCGCAGATGGTGCAGGGCCACGTCATCGAGGATGACGGCAAGCGCGTGACCATGACGCTGCGCGACGGGCTGCGCTGGCATGACGGGGAGCCGGTGCGGGCGCGGGATTGCGTCGCCTCCATTCGCCGCTGGGCCGCGCGCGATGCGCTGGGCCAGGTCATGATGTCGGTGACGGACGAACTCTCCGCGCCCGACGACAAGACCATCCTGTTCCGCCTGAAGCGGCCCTTCCCGCTGATGTTCGAGGCGCTGGGCAAGCCCTCCACCCCCGTCGCCTTCATGATGCCGGAACGGCTGGCGAGCCAGGACCCGAACCAGCCGCTGCGTGGCGACCTGATCGGCAGCGGGCCCTTCCGCTTCGCGGCCAGCGAGCGCGTCCCGGGCGCGCGCGTGGTCTATACGCGGTTCGACGGCTATGTGCCGCGCAACGACGGCACGCCGACCTGGACGGCGGGGCCGAAGCGCACCTTCCTCGACCGCGTCGAGTGGCACGTGACGCCCGACCCCGCGACAGCCTCGGCCGCGCTGCAGAATGGCGAGATGGATTGGTGGGAGCAGCCGACGGGCGACCTGCAGCCGGTGCTGCGCCGCAACCGCAACGTGGTGCTGGAGATTCCGGACCCCACCGGGCTGATGGCGGTCGCGCGCTTCAACCACCTGCATGCGCCCTTCGACAAGCCGGCGGTGCGACGCGCGCTGCTGGGCGCCGTCAACCAGGCGGACTTCATGACGGCCGTGATCGGCACGGATCGCAGCCTGTGGCGGGAGAATATCGGCTTCTTCCCGCCGGGCACGCCGCTGGCCTCCGATGTGGGGCTGGAGGCGCTGACGAGCCCGCGCGACATGGAGAAGGTGAAGCGGGACCTGGCGGCCGCCGGCTACAATGGGGAGAAGGTGGTGCTGATCGCAGCCTCCGACTTCCCGAGCCTGAATGCGCTGGCGCAGGTCACGAACGACATGCTGCGGCGCGCGGGCATGAATGTGGACTACGTGGCGACCGACTGGGGCACGGTGGTGCAGCGGCGCGCGAGTCGGGAGGCGCCGGAGCGCGGCGGCTGGAGCATGTTCTGCACCTTCTGGGCGGGTGTGGACATGTTCAACCCGGGCGTCCACCAGAGCCTGCGCGGCCACGGCCAGGCCGCCTGGTTCGGCTGGCCGACGATCCCGCGGATCGAGGAACTGCGCGGCGCCTGGTTCGACGCGCCCGACCTGGCGGCGCAGCAGGCGATCGCGCGGCAGATCCAGGAAGTGGCCTTCCAGGAAGTGCCCTACCTGCCGCTCGGCCAGTATTTCCAGGCGACGGCCTACCGCCGCGGCATCAGCGGCGTGCTGAAGGGCCTGCCGCTGTTCTGGAATGTGCAAAAGGCCTGAGCATTTCCAGCGCGGGGAGCGACAACTTCCCGCGTGTTCCGGCTTGCGGGATGGCGCATCCCCTGTTCTCATCCCCCGCGACAGGGTGATCGGGAGAACAGGGCAATGCAACGCAGGAACCTGCTGAAGGCAGGGGCGGCGATGGCCGGCGCTTCGGCGCTGAGCCACGCCGCCATCGCGCAGCCCGCGCAGAACCGCGTGCTGAAGATGGTGCCGCAGGCGAACCTGACGAGCCTCGATCCGATCTGGACGACGGCCAACATCACGCGCAACCACGGCTACATGGTGTATGACACGCTCTACGGCATGGATGCGGAATTCCGCGCCCAGCCGCAGATGGCGGAAGGGGCCGTGACCAGCGATGGCGGCCTGCGGGTCACCATCACCATCAGGTCGGGCATGAAGTTCCATGATGGCGAACCGGTACGCGCCATCGACTGCGTCGCCTCGCTCGCGCGATGGATGAAGCGGAGCCCGATCGGGCAGAAGCTGGAAACCTTCGTGGATGCGCTGGAAGCCAGTGGCGACCGGCAGATCGTCTTCCGGCTGAAGCGTCCCTTCCCGATGCTGACCTCGGCGCTGGCGCAGGTGTCGAACAGCCCGGCCTTCATCATGCCGGAGCGCCTGGCGCGCACCGATCCCTTCCAGCAGATCCGGGAGACGGTGGGCAGCGGGCCCTTCCGCTTCGTGCCTGGGGAATTCAACTCCGGCAGCCTCGCCGTCTATGCGCGCAACGCCGACTACAGCCCGAGCCCCGTCGGCACGCCGAGCCTGACGGCGGGGCCGAAGGTGGTGCATTTCGACCGCGTCGAGTGGCACATCATCACGGATGCCTCGACGGCCGCAGCGGCGCTGCAGACGGGTGAGATCGACTGGTACGAGCAGCCGCCGCCCGAGATCCAGATGCTGCTGCGGCGGAACCGCAACGTGGTGGTGGAGGCGGTGGACCCGCTGCCGCTGATCGGCATCATGCGGTTCAACCACCTGCACCCGCCCTTCAACGACAAGAAGATGCGCCAGGCGCTGCTGCCGGCGATCAGCCAGTCCGACTTCATGAGCGCGATCGTGGGGCCCGATGCCTCGCTCTACATGGAGAATGTCGGCATCTTCACGCCGGGTACGCCGCTGGCGAATGATGCGGGGCTGGAGCCGTTGAAGGGGCCGCGCAGCGTCGATCGCGCCCGCGCACTGATGCGGGAGGCGGGCTACACCAACCAGCTGACGCGCCTGATCGGGCCCACGGACATCCTGGCGCCATCGGCCATGACGCAGGTGGGCGCGGATCTGCTGCGGCGGCTCGGCTTCAATGCCGACAACGCCTTCAGCGACTGGGGCACGACGGTGACGCGGCGGACATCGCGGGAACCGGTGGAGCGCGGCGGCTGGAGCATGCTGTTCACCAGCTTCTCCTCCTTCGACTTCGTCGATCCCAGCGCGCATTTCCCGCTGCGCGGCAACGGCGCCAATGCCTGGCCGGGCTGGCCGAACATGCCGCGGCTGGAGGAGCTGCGCGACGAATGGTTCGTGGCGCCGGACCTCGATGCGCAGAAGCGCATCGCGCGGGAACTGCAGACCGTCGCGATGGACGAACTGCCCTACATCCCCGTCGGCGCCTACATGTCCATGACGGCGCATCGGCGGAACCTGGCGGATCGCGTGAAGGGCATGGCGCTGTTCTGGGGGCTGCGCCGCATATGATCTTGCGTGCCTGACAGCAACCCGGTGACGGAGGCGGCGATGATCGGACGGCGTGGGCTGATGGCGGCGACGGCCGCTGGTGTCGCGATGCCGAGCGTGGTGGGCGCGCAGGGAGGGGCCGCGCGCACGCTGCGCGTGATCCCGCAGGCGAACCTCACCTCGCTCGATCCCGTATGGACCACCGCGGTGGTCACGCGGAACAACGCCTTCATGATCTACGACCAGATCTGCGCCCAGGACGGCAAGGGCGAGATCCGGCCGCAGATGGCGGAGGGGTGGGAGATGAGCGACGATCGCCTCTCCGTCACCTTCACGCTGCGCAGCGGCCTGGTGTTCCATGACGGGGAGAGGGTGACGGCGCGGGACTGCGTCGCCTCCATCGATCGCTGGTCGAAGCGCGATCCCTTCATGCAGGTGCTGCAGCCCTCGGTGGCGGAGGTGGCGGCGCTGGACGATCGGCGCTTCCGCTTCCGACTGCACCGCCCGGTGCCGCTTCTGCTGGCGGCCCTCGGCCAGACGCAGTTCCCCTGCTTCATCATGCCGGAACGCATCGCGCGCACCGATGCCTTCACCCAGGTGCGGGAGGCCGTGGGCAGCGGGCCGTTCAAGTTCCTGCCGAATGAGTGGAACCCTGGCCAGCGATCCGTCTGGGCGAAGCATGACGGCTACGTGCCGCGGCAGGAGGCGGTGGATGGCCTGGCCGGCGGGCGCGTGCCGCGGATCGACCGCGTCGAGTGGACCGTCATCACCGACCCCGCCACCAGCGCCAATGCGATGATGCTGGGGGAGCAGGATTACTGGGAGTATCCGCTGCACGACCTGCTCGGCCTGATGCGACGCAACCGCGACCTGGTGGTGCAGCAGAGGCTGATGGATGGCACCTACGGCATCGCGCGCTTCAACACGCTGCATCCGCCCTTCAACAACCCCGCCATCCGCCGCGCCGTCGCCATGGCGGTGGACCAGCGGGACTACCTGACGGCCGTCGCCGGCAGCGATCCCGCGGGCTGGGGCGCCTGCGAGGGTGTCTTCACCTGCGACACGCCGATGGCGAATGAGGCAGGGAGCGAGATCCTCAAGACCCGCAACATCGACCGCGCCAAGGCGGCGCTGGCCGCCGCCGGCTACAATGGCGAGCGCGTCGTGCTGATCGCGCCGGGCGACTATCCGCAGATCAACACGCTGTCGATGGTGACGGCGGACCTGCTGAAGCGGCTCGGCATGAACCTGGAACTGGTGGCGGCCGATTGGGGCACGCTGATCCAGCGGCGCACGAGCAAGGAGCCGGTGGAGCGCGGCGGCTGGAGCATCATCCACACCACCTCCTCCGGCCAGTCGCTGACCCTGCCGGTGACGCATCTCTTCCTACGCGCCAACGGGCCGAATGCCTGGTTCGGCTGGCCCGATGATTCGGAGATCGAGCGGCTGCGCGCGGAATGGGTCGCGGCGGGCGATGCGGCGGAGCACCGGCGGATCGCGGAGGCGCTGAACCGGCGCGCGATGGAGACGATGCACTACCTGCCGCTCGGCTACTACTGGCAGCCCAGCGTCTGGCGCCGCAACGTCACCGGCGTCTTCCGCGCGCCGGCGACGGTGTTCTGGAACATGGGCAAGGCGTGACGGCGATGGCGCAGGTCACTCGACGTTCGGCGCTGCTGCTGGCGGGCGGGGCGCTGGCCGCGCCGCGCATCGCGGATGCGCAGGCCCAGGCGCGCACCTTGCGCTTCGTGCCGCAGGCCAACCTCTCCAACATCGATCCCGTCTGGTCCACCGCCGTCGTCGTGCGGAACCACGGGCTGATGATCTACGACACGCTCTACGGTCTGGGATCGAACTTCAGGCCGCGACCGCAGATGGCGGCGGGGCACGAGGTTTCCGACGACGGGCGGCGCTGGGTCATCAGCCTGCGATCCGGCCTGCGCTTCCATGACGGGGCGCCGGTCACGGCACGGGACTGCGTCGCCTCCATCCAGCGCTGGGCGAAGCGGGATGTGCTGGGGCAGCGCCTCGATGCGCTGATGGATGGCATCGCGGCCCTGGATGACACGCGATTCGAGATCAGGCTGAAGAAGCCATGGCCGGGCCTCGCCTTCGCGCTGGGGAAGCCGTCCGCGAATATCTGCGCCATCATGCCGGAACGGGTGGCACGCACGGACCCGTTCACGCAGATCACGGACTATACGGGCAGCGGGCCCTTCCGCTTCCGCCAGGATCTGTTCCGCCCCGGCGACCGCATGATCTATGAGCGCTTCGAGGGCTATGTGCCGCGTAGCGAGGCGGTCGATTTTCTTGCCGGCGGCAAGCAGGCCCATTTCGACCGCGTGGAATGGATCGTCATGCCCGATCCTTCCACGGCGAGTGCCGCCTTGCAGAACAACGAGGTCGATTGGTGGGAGACGCCGCTGCCCGACCTGCTGCCGCTGCTGCGGCGGAACCGGGATATCCAGACGGAACTGGTGAACACCGCCGGCAACCTTGGCGTGCTGCGCTTCAACTTCCTGCATCCGCCCTTCGACAATCCGGCCATCCGCCGTGCCGTGCTGCCGGCGGTGGATCAGCGCGCCTTCATGAACGCGGCGATCGGCACGGACCCCGCGCTCTCGACCGTGCCGGCCGGTGTCTTCACGCCCGGCACGCCGCTGGCGAATGACGAGGGGCTCTCCGTGCTGTCGGGCCCGCGGGACCTGGAGGCGGCGCGGCGCGCGCTGCGGGAGGCGGGCTACCGCGGGGAACGGGTGGTGATGCTGTCCGCCACCGACCTGCCGGTGCTGCAGAACCTGGCGGAGGTGGCGGCCGACCTGCTGCGCCGCATCGGCTTCAACGTCGATCTGCAGGCGATGGATTGGGGCACGCATATCCAGCGGCGCACCAATCGCGGCACCGTCGATGCGGGGGGCTGGAGTGCCTTCTGCACGACCTGGGAAGGGCTCGATGTCTCCGTGCCCGGCAGCCACATGCCGATTCGCGGCAATGGTGCCAATGCCTGGGCGGGATGGCCGACGCTGCCGCGCCTTGAGGAACTGCGTGAGGCCTGGTTCGAGGCGCCGGACCTGGCGGCCGAACAGGCGATCGCGCGGGAGATCCAGCGCTTGGTCTGGCAGGAAGTGCCCTTCGTGCCGCTCGGCCAGGTGCTGCCGCTGATGGCCCATCGCCGCAGCATCACGGGCGTGGTGAAGGGTGGCCCGGCGCTGTTCTGGGGCGTGCGCCGGACGTAACGCCCTCTGGCACAGGACGTGCTGACCCGTCCGACGTAACGCGTCTCCCCGTCGAGTCCCGGGCGGGGGGTGCTGGCGCGCAGCACAGGGATAAGGCACTCTGCCCACAACAAGGGCGGCAGGCCCATAACAGGGGGTTGCTACAAATGGATCGCAGGTCGTTCATCAAGACCGGTGTGGCGGCGGGTGCCGTCGCGGCGGGTGGCGGATTCGCCGCGCCGGCGCTCTCCCAGGGCGCCAATGCGCGCACGCTGCGCTTCGTGCCGCAGGCCAACCTGGCGAATTTCGACCCGATCTGGGGTACGCAATACGTCGTCCGCAACGCCGCGGTGCTGGTGTGGGACACGCTCTACGGCTTCGACGACAAGCTGGAGCCGCAGCGCCAGATGGTGGAGGGGGAGGAAGTCTCCGCCGACGGCAAGACCTGGACCTTCAAGCTGCGCACCGGGCTCCGCTTCCACGACAATGAGCCGGTGCTGGCCAAGGACGTCGTCGCCTCCATCGTCCGCTGGATGCCGCGCGACCCGATGGGCCAGATCCTGCGCCGGCTGAACGAGGAGCTGGTCGCGGTCGATGACCGCACCATCCGCTGGCGGCTCTCCGCGCCCTTCACCAAGATGAAGATGGCGCTGGGCAAGAACGCGACGCCGATGTGCTTCATCATGCCGGAGCGCATCGCGAGCCGTTTCGACAGCTTCACCCAGATCAACGAATATGTCGGCTCCGGCCCCATGCGCTTCGTGCGCAACGAATGGGTGCCTGGCGCGCGCGCCGTCTTCCAGAAGTTCGATGGCTATGTGCCGAGGAACGAGCCCGCGAGCTGGCTGGCCGGCGGCAAGCGGATGATGGTGGACCGCGTCGAGTGGGTGGTGATGCCCGATCCCGCCACGGCCTCCGCCGCGCTGCAGAACGGCGAGGTTGACTGGTGGGAGAACCCGATCACCGACCTGGTGCCGGTGCTGCGCCGCAACCGCAACATCGCCGTCGATATCGCCGATCCGCTGGGCAACATCGGCGCCTTCCGCATGAACCACCTGCACGCCCCCTTCAACAATCTGAAGGTGCGGCAGGCCGTGATGACGGCGCTGAGCCAGGAAGACTACATGACCGCGCTGGTCGGCAACGACCGAGCCCTGTGGAAGGTGATGGGCGGCTTTTTCACGCCGGACACCCCGCTCTACACCGAGGCCGGCGGCGCCATGATGAAGGCGGCGAATCTGGAGCGCGGTCGCCAGCTGCTGCGGGAATCCGGCTACAACAACGAACCGGTCACCTGCATCGTCGCGCAGGACCAGCCCATCACCAAGGCGCTGGGCGATGTGACGGCGGATTTGCTGAAGAAGCTCGGCATGAATGTCGACTTCGTCGCGACGGATTGGGGCACGGTCGGCCAGCGCCGCGCGATGAAGAACCCGCCCGGCCAGGGCGGCTGGTCCATGTTCCACACCTGGCATGCGGGTGCCGACGCCATCAATCCGATCCTCTACAACGCCGTGCGCGCCAATGGCGACGGCGCCTGGTTCGGCTGGCCCAACGTCCCGGCCGTGGAAGCGGAGGTGCCGAACTGGCTTGCCGCGTCCAGCCTGGCGGAGGAGCGTGCGGCGATCGACCGCCTCAACACTGCCGCGGTCGAGAACGTGGTGTATTGCCCGACCGGCTTCTTCCTGAGCTACCAGGCCTGGCGCCGGAACGTCTCCGGCATCGTGAAGGGGCCGATTCCCTTCGCCTGGGGCGTCAGCAAGACCTGATCTGAAGGAAGCGTACCCGGATGTTTGCTTACATCGTCCGCCGAATCCTCGCCACGATCCCCGTCATGGCGATCGTGGCGCTGTTCGTCTTCTCCCTCCTCTACATCGCCCCGGGCGATCCGGCCGCGGTGATCGCGGGGGATCAGGCGACTCCGGCGGATGTGGAGCGCATCCGGGCCAGCCTCGGCCTCGACCGCCCCTATCTGGTGCGGTTCGGGGCCTGGCTCTGGGACATCCTACGGGGTGACCTCGGGACCTCGATCTTCACCAACCTGCCCGTCGCGACCATGATCCAGCAGCGGATCGAGCCGACGCTGTCGCTGATGATCGTGACGCTGATCCTGGCCGTGTCCATCGCCGTGCCGATGGGCGTGGTGGCGGCGTGGCGGCAGGGCACCTGGGTGGATCGCGCGGTGATGGGCTTCGCGGTGCTGGGCTTCTCCGTGCCCGTCTTCGTGGTGGGCTATGTGCTGGCCTATGTCTTCGCCCTCGAGCTCGATTGGCTGCCGGTGCAGGGCTACACGCCCTTCAGCCGCGGCTTCGGCCCCTGGATCGAGAACCTGATCCTGCCGGCGGTGGCACTGGGCTCCGTCTACATCGCGCTGATCGCCCGCATCACGCGGGCGACGATGCTGGAAGTGCTGCAGCAGGACTATATCCGCACGGCCAAGGCCAAGGGCGTGGGGCAGCGCTCCATCCTGTTCATGCACGCGCTGAAGAACGCGGCCGTGCCGATCGTGACCGTCATCGGCATCGGCATCGCGCTGCTGATCGGCGGCGCGGTGGTGACGGAGAGCGTCTTCGCCATCCCCGGCCTCGGCCGCCTGACCGTCGATGCCATCCTGCGGCGCGACTACCCCGTCATCCAGGGTGTCGTGCTGCTGTTCTCCTTCATCTATGTGCTGGTCAATCTCGCGATCGACCTCGCCTATACCCTGTTCGACCCGAGGATCCGGTATTGAGCACCGCGACCATGGATGGCGGCCGGACCGCCCCGCTTCCGCCCGGCGTGAATGTTGCCCCCGAGATGGGCGACATCATGCCGCCGGTGAAGGCCAAGAAGGGCTTCATCGGCTTCCTGCGCCGCAACCCGACCATCGCCATCGGCGGCTTCCTGGTTCTGCTGATGGTCTTCGTCGCGGTCTTCGCGCCCTACCTCGCGCATCGGGACCCGACCGCGCTGGCGCCGGCGCTGCGGACGCGGGAGCCCTCCGCGCAGTTCTGGTTCGGCACGGACATGCTGGGCCGCGACGTCTATTCGCGCGTGCTGCACGGCGCGCGCGTGTCGCTGACCGTCGGCTTCTCGGTGGCCTTCTGTGCCTCCGTCATCGGGCTGGCCATCGGCCTGGTGTCCGGCTTCATCCGGCTGGCGGACAGCATCATCATGCGGTTCATGGACGGCATGATGTCCATCCCGCCGATCCTGCTGGCGATCGCGCTGATGGCGCTGACGCGGGGCAGCGTGGGCAACGTCGTGCTCGCCATCACCATCGCGGAAATCCCGCGCGTGTCGCGCCTGGTGCGCGGCGTGGTGCTGAGCCTGCGTGAGCAGCCCTATGTCGATGCGGCCGTCGCGTCCGGCACGCGGACGCCGATGATCATCCTGCGTCACATCCTGCCGAACACGCTGGCGCCGCTGACGGTGCAGGCGACCTATATCTGCGCCAGCGCCATGATCACCGAAGCCATCCTGAGCTTCATCGGCGCGGGCACGCCGCCCATCATCCCGTCCTGGGGCAACATCATGGCGGAAGGCCGGGCGCTGTGGCAGGTGAAGCCCTACATCGTCTTCTTCCCCGCGGTGTTCCTCTCCATCACCGTGCTCGCCGTGAACCTGCTGGGTGACGGCCTGCGTGACGCGCTCGACCCGCGCATGGCGAAGAGGCTCTGATCACCATGGCCCTGCTCGAAGTCGAAAACCTCCAGACCCACTTCCGCACGCCGGACGGCATCAACCGGGCGGTGGATGGCGTGAACTTCCACGTCAATGCGGGGGAGACGGTCGCCATCGTCGGTGAATCCGGCTGCGGCAAGTCCGTCACCGCCATGTCCATCCTGCGGCTGATCCCGGAGCCGCCCGGCAAGATCGCCGGCGCCATCCGGTTCAACGGCAAGAATCTGCTGGACGCCTCCGACAAGGAGATGCGGGCGATCCGCGGCAACGAGATCAGCATGATCTTCCAGGAGCCGATGACCAGCCTGAACCCGGTGCTGACCGTCGGCCGCCAGATCGGGGAGACGCTGCGCCTGCACCAGGGCCTGTCCGCGCAGGCCGCGGAGGACCGGGCGGTGGAGATGCTGAAGCTCGTCGGCATCCCGGAGCCGCAGCGGCGCGTGAAGGAATATCCGCACCAGCTCTCGGGCGGCATGCGGCAGCGCGTGATGATCGCGATCGCGCTGGCCTGCAACCCGAAGCTGCTCATTGCCGATGAGCCGACCACGGCGCTCGACGTGACGATCCAGGCGCAGATCCTGGAGTTGATGCGGGACCTGAAGCACCGCGTCGGCGCGGCCATCGTGCTGATCACCCATGACCTCGGCGTGGTTGCGGAGGTCGCGGAGCGCGTGATCGTCATGTATGCCGGCCGCAAGGTGGAGGAAGCGGCCGTCGGGCCGCTGTTCCGCAACCCGCGGCACCCCTACACCCAGGGGCTGCTGGGCTCGATGCCGAAGCTGGGATCGTCCCTGACCGGAGAGGAGACCAGGCTCGCGGAGATTCCCGGCCTGGTGCCGAGCCTGAAGAAGAAGATTCCCGGCTGCGTCTTCGCCTCCCGCTGCCCGAAGGTGACGGATCTCTGCACGCAATACGCCCCGGCACTGGAAGAGAAGGCGCCAGGCCATGTCGCGGCCTGCCACTACGCGCTGCGTGAGGAGGTCGTCGCGGCATGAGCCAGCCCCTGTTGCAGGTCAACGACCTCAAGAAGCACTTCCCGATCAAGGCCGGCTTCCTCGGCGGCACGACGGGCTATGTCTATGCCGTGGATGGCGTCTCCTTCGACATCGCGAAGGGGGAGACGCTGTCGCTGGTGGGCGAATCCGGCTGCGGCAAATCAACCGTGGGCAAGGCGCTGCTGCGGCTATTTCCGCTGACGGCGGGGCAGGTGGTGCTGGGCGGCGACCGGATCGACGACATGCCGAACGGCACGCTGCGGCCGCTGCGACGCAAGATGCAGGTGGTCTTCCAGGATCCCTTCAGCAGCCTCAATCCGCGTATGAGGGTGCGGGACATCCTGGCGGAGCCGATCCGCAATTTCGGCTTGGCCAAGGATGCCGCGGACCTGGAAAAGCGGCTCGAGGGACTGATGGACAAGGTCCGGCTGCCGCGGGATGCCATCAATCGCTGGCCGCATGAATTCTCCGGCGGCCAGCGCCAGCGCATCGGCATCGCGCGGGCGCTCGCGGGTGAGCCCGACCTGATCATCTGCGACGAGGCCGTCTCGGCGCTCGACGTCTCGGTCAAGGCGCAGATCGTCAACCTGCTGCAGGACCTGCAGACCGAGCTCGGCCTGGCGATGCTGTTCATCAGCCATGACCTGGCGATCGTGGAGCACATGACGCACCGCGTGGCGGTCATGTATCTCGGCAAGATCGTGGAGGTGGCGCCGAAGCGGTCGCTGTTCGGGGCGCCGAAGCATCCCTATACGGAGGCGCTGCTGTCGGCCGTGCCCGTGCCCATGCCGGGCGCGGCGCGGGAACGGATCATCCTCAAGGGTGACGTGCCGAGCCCGATCAACCCGCCCAAGGGTTGCCGCTTCCACACCCGCTGCCCCTACGCCTTCGACCGCTGCCGGACGGAGGAGCCGCAACTGCGGCCGGTGGCCGATGCGCTGGAGGGGGGGCACATCGCCGCCTGCCACCTGCATGACCGGCCGGCCGGGGAGAACCCGCTCTCCGGTGCCAAGGGGGCGCAGCTTCTGGCGGTGGGCAGCGCCTGAGGCGAGGAGGAGAGATTTGATCTCTCCTCCGCAACAAGGCGATTCCCGGGCGCGGCGATTGCGCTAGGCTGATCCCAACGACAGGCCGGCAAGGGCCGGCTGAAGGGGGAGACGCCATGTTCGTGAACCGCCGCAGCCTGCTCGCCGCCACCACGCTGCCGAATTTCTCGATCGCCCAGCCGCTCTGGCCGAGCCAGCCGGTGCGCTTCATCACGCCCTTCGCACCGGGCGGCGGCGTGGACACGCTGGTCCGCCTCTACTGTTCCCGCCTGGCGGAGATCACGGGGCAATCCTTCGTGGTGGAGAACCGGGCCGGCGCGGGAGGCAATATCGGCATGCTCGCCATCGCGCGGGCGCCGGCGGATGGGACGGTGATCGGCCTCGGCTCCGTCTCCTCCCTCGCCATCTCGCCGACGCTGCGGGCGGATATCCCCTTCGATGTGGAGCGGGACTTCACCTACATCGCGGGGCTTTGGCAGTTGCCGAACCTGCTGATCGTGAACAACGACGTGCCCGCGCGGACGGTGCCGGAACTGATCGAGGTGATCCGCCGGGCGCCGGGGCAATACACCTTCGCCAGCCCGGGATCGGGCACCACCGTCCACCTCTCCGGGGAGATGTTCCGGCAGATGGCGGGGCTCGACATGGTGCATGTGCCCTATCGCGGCGGCGCCGCCGCGCAGATCGATGTCATGGCCGGGCGCGTGCACATGATCTTCGACAACATCCCGCAGAGCCTGGCGACGGCGAGGGCCGGCAAGGCGCGGGCGCTGGCGGTCACCAGCCTGCGACGCAGCCCCTTCGCGCCGGAGATCCCGGCCATGGCCGAGTTCCTGCCCGGATTCGACATCACCTCCTGGGGCAGCGTCGTCGCGCCGGCCGGCCTGCCGGCGCCGGTCGTGGCGCGGCTGTCGGCGCTGACGGCACAGGTGCTGGACGACCCGGCGTTCAATGCGCGGCTGGCCGAGAACGGCGCCGGCGCCTGGCGGCAATCCCCGGAGGAGCTTGCGGCGTTCCGCCGGGCCTCCGAGGCGCAGCTGGCGCCGGTGATCCGGGCCTCCGGCGCGCGGGTGGAATAGCAAGGCGCCTCGCCTGCCGCTTGACGTTCGGCGGGGCGAGGGCGACTCTCTCCCCAGGGAGCGGCCCCTGTTCCGGGGCTGGCCAATGGAATCTGGGGAGAGGCGCGATGCCGCAGGTCAGTCTGACGGTCAACGGCACCAAGCACACGGTCGAGGTCGAGGCCCGGACGCTGCTGGTGGAACTGCTGCGGGAGAAACTGCGGCTCACCGGCACGCATGTGGGCTGCGATACCAGCCAGTGCGGCGCCTGCGTCGTCCATATGGGCGGCGACAGCATCAAGTCCTGCACCATCCTGGCGGTGCAGTGCGAGGGGGCCTCCGTCACCACGATCGAGGGCCTGGCCGCGGCCGATGGCACGCTGCACCCGATGCAGGAGGCCTTCCGCGAGTATCACGCCCTGCAGTGCGGCTTCTGTACGCCGGGCATGGTCATGTCGGCCATCGACCTGGTGAACAAGCATCCGGACGGGCTCTCCGAGAAGGAGATCCGGGAGGGGCTGGAGGGCAACCTCTGCCGCTGCACGGGCTACCACAACATCGTCAAGGCGATCGCGGCCGCCAGCGATGTGATGCAGGGCCGCACCGCGGAACTGACGCCGGCCGCGGCTGAGTAGTCTCGCCGGTTGGGTGCTCCGCCGCGCCAATTCCCCGGCAGAGGGAAGCGCGGCGGCGGGCCAGCCTGTTGCACGTCAACGGGGAGGATAGGTTCATGAACGTCGTGCAGCCCTTCGAGGGCATTGGCGCCAGCGTGCGCCGCAAGGAAGATTTCCGGTTCCTGCAGGGTCGCGGCATGTACACGGACGACATCAATCGTCCGGGCCAGACCCACGCCTTCATCCTGCGCAGCCCGCATGCGCATGCGACGATCAACGGCATCGACACGGCGGCCGCCAAGGCCATGCCGGGCGTGCTGGCCGTCTTCACCAGCGCGGACATGGCAGGCATCGGCGGCCTGCCCTGCGGCTGGCAGATCCACAACAAGGATGGCTCCCCGATGGCGGAGCCGAAGCACCCGGTGCTGGCGGAGGGCAAGGTCCGCCATGTCGGCGATCCCGTCGCCGTGGTCGTCGCGGAAACACGCGCCCAGGCGCGCGATGCGGCGGAAGCCATCGTCGTGGACTACGCGCCGATGCCCGGCGTCTCCACCACCGAGGCCGCGATCGCGCCCGGCGCGCCGGCGGTGCATGACGGCGTGGCGGGGAACCTCTGCTACGACTGGCATATCGGCGACAAGGCGGCGACGGAAGCGGCCTTCGCCAAGGCCCACAAGGTGGTGAAGTTCTCCACCACCAACAACCGCCTGGTGCCGAACGCGATGGAGCCGCGCTCCGCCATCGGCGAATTCGACACGATGAGCGGCGACTACACGCTCTACACCACCAGCCAGAACCCGCATGTGATCCGGCTGCTGATGGGCGCCTTCGTGCTCTCCATCCCGGAGAGCAAGCTGCGCGTCGTGGCGCCGGATGTCGGCGGCGGCTTCGGCAGCAAGATCTACCACTATGCCGAGGAAGCGATCGTCACCTGGGCCTCGGCCAAGGTGAAGCGGCCGATCAAGTGGACGGCCGACCGCACCGAGAGCTTCATGTCGGACGCCCATGGGCGGGATCACGTCTCCACCGCCGAACTCGCGCTGGATGCCGAAGGAAAGATCCTCGGGCTGAAGGTGCACACGCTGGCGAACATGGGCGCCTATCTCTCCACCTTCGCGCCCTGCGTGCCGACCTACCTCTACGCCACGCTGCTGGCGGGCGTGTACACCACGCCGGTGATCTACGCCGAGGTTAAGGCAGTCTTCACCCATACCGTGCCCGTCGATGCCTATCGCGGCGCCGGGCGGCCGGAGGCGACCTACCTGCTCGAGCGGCTGATGGACGTCGCGGCGCGGGAGATCGGGATGGACCGGGTGGAGTTCCGCAAGAAGAACTTCATCCCGGTCGATGCCTTCCCCTACCAGACGCCGGTCGCGCTGCAGTACGACAGCGGCGACTACTTTTCGACCCTCGCGGAAGCGCTGAAGACCGCCGACTGGGCGGGGTTCGAGGCGCGGCGGGAGGCCGCGAAGGCGAAGGGCAAGCTGCGCGGCATCGGTATCTCCACCTACCTCGAGGCCTGCGGCATCGCGCCCTCCGCCGTGGTGGGCAGCCTCGGCGCGCGGGCGGGGCTCTATGAGGTCGGCACCATCCGCGTGCATCCGACGGGCAGCGTCACGGTGCTGACCGGCACGCACAGCCATGGCCAGGGGCATGAGACGACCCTGGCACAGCTGGTGGCGGACAAGCTCGGCGTGCCCATCGCGAATGTGGACATCGTGCATGGCGACACCGCCAAGGTGCCCTTCGGCATGGGCACCTATGGCAGCCGGTCGCTGGCCGTCGGCGGCAGCGCGATGGACAAGGCGATGGACAAGATCATCGCCAAGGGCAAGCGCATCGCCGCCCATCTGATGGAAGCCAGCGTCGAGGATGTGGAGTTCGAGCGCGGCACCTTCCGCGTGGCGGGCACGGACAAGACCAAGTCGCTGACCGACATCAGCCTGACCGCCTATGTCCCCCACAACTACCCGATCGAGGAGATCGAGCCGGGGCTGGAGGAGACCGCCTTCTACGACCCGAAGAACTTCACCTATCCCGGCGGCTGCCACATCGCGGAGGTCGAGATCGACACGGAGACGGGCAAGGTCTCCATGGTGAACTTCACGGCCGTGGACGATGTCGGCCGCGTCATCAACCCCATGATCGTGGAGGGCCAGGTGCAGGGCGGCGTCGCCCAGGGCATCGGCCAGGCGCTGCTGGAAGCGGCCGTCTATGACGCGGAAGGGCAGCTCATCAGCGGGTCGATGATGGACTACACCATGCCGCGCGCCGACGATCTGGCGCCGGTGTCCGTCGCGACGCACACCACGCTCTGCACGCATAATCCGCTGGGCGTGAAGGGGTGCGGGGAGGTAGGGGCGATCGGGTCGCCGCCCGCCGTCATGAATGCCGTGGTTGACGCGCTGCGTGATTTCGGCGTGAACCATGTGGAGATGCCGGCGACGCCGGCGAAGATCTGGAACATCATCCACGGCCACCGCCTGGCGGCCGAGTGAGGGACGAGAGCCATGTATGATTTCGAATACCACAAGCCGTCCTCCGTCGCCGATGCGGTCAAGATCCTGGCCGCCGATCCCGATGCGCGCGCCATCTCCGGTGGCATGACGCTGCTGCCGGCGCTGAAGCTGCGGCTGAACAAGCCGACGGCGGTGGTGGACCTGTCGGGCATCGCGGACCTGCGCGGCGTGAAGCGCGACGGCAACAAGATCGTCATCGGCGCGCTGACGAAGCACTACGAGGTCGCGACCTCCGCCGAGGTGAAGGCGGCGATCCCGGCGCTGGCGGCGATGGCGGCGAGCATCGGCGACACGCAGGTGCGCAACCGCGGCACCATGGGCGGGTCCGTCGCCAACAACGACCCCTCCGCCGACTACCCTGCGGCGCTGCTGGCGCTGGGCGCCACCATCCAGACCGACCGCCGCACCATCAGCGCCGATGACTTCTTCCAGGGCATGTTCGCGACGGCGCTGGAGGCGGGCGAGCTGGTGACGGCGATCCACATCCCGGTGCCGGAGAAGGCGGGCTACGCCAAGATGCGCAACCCGGCCAGCCGCTACTCCATGGCGGGCGTCTTCGTGGCCAAGGGACCGGCCGGCGTGCGCGTCGCGGTCAATGGCGCGGGCAACAACGGCTCCTACCGCCACGCGGGCATGGAAGCGGCGCTGTCCGCCAATTGGTCGGCCGATGCGGTGGCGGGGATCAAGGTCGATCCGTCCGACATGAACGGCGACATCCATGGCAGCGCCGAGTATCGCGCGCACCTCGTCACCGTCATGGCCAAGCGCGCCGTCACGAACGCGGGCTGAACCGTCACGAGCGGAACGACAGGGGCGTGTCGCAGGGCACGCCCCTTTTTCGTGACTATCGCATGGCGGGGGACAGCTGCAGGTCCCGCCAGGCCATGCGGGAGAGCAGGGTCAGCGCCGCCGCGTAGTAGTCCGGCGCGCCGCCGATGCGCGGCATCACGCTGGCATCGCCACGCGCGAGGATGGCGGCCGTCGAGAGTCGAGCCACGGCGACGATGCCGGAATGGGCGGGGTAGGGGGCGAGTTGCCCGCTCCGCAGGTCCGTCCAGGCGGGAATGGCGCGATGGTCCGGGTCCGCCCAGAAGCCGACGGCGGCATTGACGCTGGGATGATCGGCCAGCCCGGCCCAGACCATGTTGAGCGGGATGCGCACCGCGTCGAAGGAGAAGCGGGCAGGCCAGCCATCGGCGGGCAGCAGATCGGCATTGGCGCGCAGTTCCAGCCAGTCCGGCGGCAGGCCGAAGCGGCCGAAGCGCGCCTGGCGCAACAGCGTCAGTCCATCCTCCTCCAGCCGTCCCCAGACGGGATCGGCCACTTCGCGTCCCAGGGCCCGCATCGCGGGGAAGGCGTAGTAGGACAGGTTCAGCACCGTCCGCGTGCGGCCCTGGAAGCCATAGGCACCGGGCAGCAGCACCCATCGCCCATTGCGCTGACTGGTGCAGCTCCGCAGCAGGTCGCGCGCGATGGCGATGGCGCGTCGGCGGTAATCGGCGTTCCCCCAGCGCGCGCCCGCCTCCAGCAGCGCCCAGGCGATGAAGAGGTCGCCATCGGTGGCATTGTTGGGGTCCGTGACGTTGGGCTGCTGGTCCGGCTGGAAGCGCCAGGAGCAGAGATTGTCCTCCCGCCGCTTCAGGTTCGCGAGAGTCCAGCCGAGCAGACGGCCGAAGCTGCCCTGGTCATCCGCCCGCACGGCGGCGAGCATGGCGTAGCCCTGGCCCTCGGAATGGGAGACGTTGCGGTTGCCGGTATCGACGACGCGCCCTTCGGGCAGCAGGTATCGGCGACGGAACTCGATCCAGTCCTCCTGCGGTGTGCCGATGCCGGCGGCCGGATCGGCAGCGGAGGGCTGGGCCCGGCTGGCAGGGTTCCGCTGGGCGGGGCTCTGCGTGGAGGCCAGCGCCATGCTCCCGCCTGCGGCAAGGATCACGAGGCGCCGCCGGCCCGGCAAGGCGGTGTCCTGGAGGCAGGCCGGCCCGATCGAGGGCGCCGGGGCCAAGGGCGGTGTCTTCCGCAACATCGCGGGATGCACCCTGCTGCATTTCGGGGTTAAGGAATAGTTCCTTTTGTTTCCGACTTCTTGCCCTGTCTCAAATTGTCGCTGGACGATTCATGAGAAGCTGCGAGGAATGGCGTGGAGCACGGAGTAGCAGGATGCCTCGCCTTGCCTGGCTGGTTGCGCTGATGATGCTGGGTGCGCAGGTCCCCGGCGTGCTTGCGCAGGATACCGCCGCCGCACCACCACCCCCAGCCGCGCCGCCCGGCGATGCCGTGCCGGCCGACGGCTTCCCGGCCCTCCGGGTGCTGGCGGTGGCGCGGCAGGTCGAACTCGACATGTCGGCCGCGGAGGCGGTCTCGGTGCTGGTGGATGGCGGGCTCGTCATCGATCAGCAGCGCGACCTGCCGCCGGACGGGCTGAGCCGCCTGATCCTGGCGGTGCCGGACGATGACGACTGCATGCCGCGCGGCGCGCAGCTGGTCTGCCCCTCGGTCCGCGTCTTCCTGATCAACGATCCGCAACGCGGCCACCGGGTGACGCGCGTCGAGGCCTACCAGCGCGTGGACACGCGGCTGACCGTCGCGCAGGTCTTCGAACAGGCGGCCACGGCCATGGGCCCGGCGCTGCAGACCGAGATGTGGCCCGAGCAGGTGCGGGGCGGGTCCGTCGTGGTCTGGCGCCAGCGTTGGCGGGAGGATCTGGCCGATGGGCCCTCCACCGAGGTGATCGCGACCCAGGATCCGCCGGACCGCCCCGTCTTCGGCATGGCCGATCCCAATTCCCGCGCCACCGGCATCGGCGTGGTGATCGCCAATGTCGATGTCGAGGGGTCCTTCGCCTCCGTCCGCCGCCGCCTGCGGATCCCGCCGCAGCGCTGAGCGGCGAGCGCTGCCTCAGCGGAACACCGGTGCCACCGCCGGCGTGCCGCGGAGGTAGCGCTCATGGATCTCCGCCAGCGTCCCGTCGGCGCCGCGGAGATAGAGCAAGGTGTTGAGGAAGCGGAGCAGGTCCGCATCGCCGAGCCTGACGGCAAGCGCGTGATGTGCATGGGTCAGGGTGAAGCGCTGTTCGATGTCGAGCTCGGGCCGCGACAGCGACAGGTCCCGCAGCAGCCAGCCATAGCTGATCGCCGCATCCACCCTGCCACGGGTCGCGGCATCGATGCAGGCGATGAGGTCCGGCATCAGCAACTGGGTGGTGTCGGGCGGCAGGCGTATCCGCGCTTCTTCCGCCGCGAAGGTATTGTCGGGCAGCGCCACGCGCCGTCCCGCCAGGTCCGCCAGGCTGCGCACCGCGCTGTCCCGCCGGGTCGCCACCGCGACGGTGAGTTCGCCATGCGGGGAGGCGAAGGCGACCCGGCGGCTGGTGGCGGACATCACCGGCACCAGCGCGGCCAGGATGTCCACCCGATCCTCCTCCAGTGCTGGAATCCGGTCCCGCACGGCCAGGCGCTGCAGGCGGAGCCGGACGCCGAGATCCCGCGCCAGCAGGCGCGCCAGCGCAACCTCAGCGCCATCCGGCGTGCCATCATGGTCGTAGCTGCCCCAGGGTGGCGCTTCCAGCCAGACGCCGACGCGGACAAGCCCGCTGCGGAGGATGCGGCCGAGCGTGCCAGTGGCGTCGCCCATGGCCTGGGCACGGGCCGAGTCGGGGCGCAGCGGCAGGAAGGCGGCGGCCAGCAGGGGCAGGCGGCGGCGTGTTGTCATGACCGGCTTCAGAAGAAGGGCGGGCGGGGAAGGGCGCGTTCGTAATAGGCCTGGTGCAGAAGCTGCATCCTGCCCTCCTGCCGCGCGATGTAGAGCAGCGTGTTGACGGCCTGCAGCAGGTCATGGTCGCCGAAGCGGCAGGCGGGGGCGAGCCAGACGGTGCCGAGGGTGAGCTTCACCTCCATCGCCGGATTGAGCGTGGCGATCCGGCTGGCCATGGGTGAGGTGACGATGGCGGCATCCACCCGGGCTTCCGCCAGCGCGGCCGCGATGGCGGACAGGTCCGGCAGGGCCTGGACCTCCATCCGGTCGATCGGCGCGCGGGACGCCAGAAGCTGCATCGCGCGACCGCCCAGTGCCGCCACCCGCCGGCCCGCCAGCGCGGCGGCGGAGGACAGGGGCAGGCGGCTGGGCGCGATGACGGCCAGGTCGAGCGCCGCATAGGGGTCGGCGAAGAGCACCTCCCGCGCTGCCTCGATGGTCAAAGGCGGGGCGTTCAGCAGCAGGTCGAAGCTGCCGGCGCGGAGGTCCTCCACTGCCCTCGCCGCGCTCGTCGGCACCAGGTTGAGCACGACGCCGAGGCCATCGGCGATCAAGGCACCGACCTCCACCGCCATGCCCGCCAGGCCGTTGGCGGCATCGCGATAGGCGGTAGCGGTGCCGTCCAGGTCGAGCCCGGCGCGGAGCGCGCGCAGCGTGGGAATCCGGAGCGGCGTTGCCGCGGCGGGAGAGAGCGGCAGGGCCGCGATCGTGGCGAGCAGCGCGCGGCGGGTGACGTCACGCATGGGCGGCCTTCAGGGCGGACCACTGCTCGGCCATGCGGGCCAGGCCTTCCTCCGGCGTCTGGCGGCCGGCGAGGATCGACGTGACATCGTCCGTGGTCGCCCGGCTCCAGTCGCTCAGCCAGGGCGCCAGCAGGTCCTTGGGGCGGGAGAGGATGGCCTGGCGGCGCAGGATGGCGCTGCTGCCGGACCACCGGTCCTCCGCCGCCTCGATCTCGGGATCTTCCAGCAGCGGCAGGGCGCAGAAGGGAAGGCCGCCATCCAGCAGCAGGCGCTTCTGGGTCTCGTGCCGTCCATCGGCGCCCTGGCCCGCCAGGAAGGCGAGCAGCGCTTCCACCCCGGCGCGGCGGGCCGGGGAGGCCATGGCGCCCGGCGTGGCGGCGAAGAAGCGGACCCACCCGCAGGTTTCCTGCGTGCCGCGGGGTCCGCCGCGCGGCATCATGGCCATGCGGATGGCGCCGGCGACGGCGGATTGGGCGGGGTCGTTCAACTGGCGCAGGCGGTAGCTGGGGGCCAGGCAGAAGGCGAAGTCGCCTTCCGACATGCCGTCCAGCACATCGGCTTCCGATTGCAGCCGGGCCGTCGCCGGCAGCACGGCATGGCGGTGCAGGGCATCCTGCAGGAAGCGCATGGCTCGGACCGCGCCGCGATCCTGCTGCTGCATCGTCGGGTCGAGGTCCGCATCGACGTGCCTGCCACCGAAGGCATAGACGAGGGCGCTCGTCACCTCCAGCAGCCAGGGGTCGGGGGCGAGCGGCAGGGCCAGGCCATGCCGGACGAGGCCGCGCCGCTGCAGCAGCAGCGACTGCTCCACGACCTCCTCCCAGGTCTCGGGCGCGGCCGGGATGCCGGCGCGTTCCAGCAGGGCCTTGTTGACCAGGAAGACGATGCTGTCGGTGTAGTAGGGCACGCCGTAGCGCCGTCCTTGCCAGGACATGCCCTGGTTGCAGACGGGGCGGGTCTCGGCCGCGATCGCCTCCGCCCCCGGGAGGTCGTCGATCGGGGCCAGCCAGCCGCGATGGGCGAATTCGGGCAGCCAGAGATCGGACATGGCGCAGATGTCGATTTCGGCCTGGCCCATCAGCCTGGCGGCCAGGGCTTCGCGATAGGCGGCCCAGGGCAGGTGCAGAAGACGCAGCCGGCGCTGGGTGGCAACCTCGAAAGCCGGGATTCGTGGGCGCAGCAGCGGTTCCACGGCCGACCAGGCGAAGACGTTGAGCGGGCGGGTCGCGCCGGGCTGGGCGCGCGCGGAATCAGCAGGCAGCAGTGGCGGGGCCAGCAGCAGGGGCAGCAAGGCGCGGCGGGTAAGGGTCATGGCTAGAGCGGTGCCAGGGGTAGGAGGGGCAGGCCGATCTCCCGTCGGAACAGCGCGGCCAGCGTGCCGTCATGCAGCGCTTCCGCCAGGGCCGCATTCACGACATGGCGCAGGTCGTGCTCTCCGAAGCGGAGCGCCGGCGCGAAGGTGAAGGGGCGCAACGTGAAGCGCGGCGACAGGCCGGCGCCTGGATTGCGCGATGCCAGCGCGCGGGCCTGGGGCATCGGCAGCAGCGCCGCCTCCACCTCCTGCGCCAGCAGCGCCTCCTCCAGCGTTGCCAGGTCGGGCAGGCGGGTAACCACGGCGTGGTGGGGAATGCCGGCATCGTCGCCGAAGGCGAAGGCGTGGCTCGCGAGGAGCCCGACCCGCAGGCCGGCCAGCATGTCCGGCCCTCGCAGGGGCCGGCGCAGCGCGGAGATGACCACGGCGTCCAGGATGGCGTGGGGTTGGGCCAGGAGGACACGGCCCGCATTGCGGCGGCTGAGCAGCGTGGGCAGGACGATGTCGCCCTCTCCGCCCATCAATGCCGGGATCGCGCCGGTCGCCGGCTTGGGGACGATCTCGCAGGCGACGCCGATCTGATCCGCCAGCAGCGTGGCGACCGAGGTGTTGAAGGGATCCCGCAGGGCCTCGTCGCTGCCGCGCGGGCCGGCGGGCAGCGCCATGGTCGGACCGTTGAGAACGACCAGCCTCCCTCGATCGAGGACACGGGAGAGGGATCCGTCACCCGCCGCGCGGGCAACGCAAGGGGTCAGCAGGGCTGGAAGGACCAGTGACAGTAGGGCACGCCGCCGCGACAGGCGGGGGGATCGGCTTTGCGAGGGTATAGACGAGCGCAAGCGGGTGCATCCGGGCCTGATCATGGCCCCGATGGGCGGTTCGGAATCCGACCATCGGTGTCAAGCCGACTGTAAGGCCAGCCATACGGGGTCGCAATTGATCGGTATCAAACCGGAGATTGCAGGTCAGGAAACGCGCTCCCGCATCGGCTCGCGCGACGCCTGGAACGACCGGATGTCACGGTGGCGAGGGTATACACCTCGCCAGTTCAGTTGCTTCCGCCGGACTCGTTTTCCGGGCGATCCATCTCGGCCGACACAACTGCCGGTGGAGTTCGTTACGCCGCCAGGGGCACCTGGAGGCAAAGGCTCTGCGTCGGCAGTACGTCCCGCCAGGACTCGATCAGGCGGCGATAGGCAAGGCCCACCCGGCGGGGCTTGCGGTCGAGGTCGTAGAGCCCGCGCGGGTTCACATCGCCCCGCTGGATGCGCAGCGCATGCGTCCAGTCGATCTGGTCGGTCAGCGAGTACCAGGTGAAGCCGAGCACCGGGATGCCCTCCCGCCGGAGCCGCAGGATTCCCGACCACTGCTTCCACAGCCAATGCTCGGCCTCGTCGCCGCGTGGGCCCTCGTCCAGGTTGGTCTCGGTGTGCATCACGGGCAGGCCGTAGCGCGCGTGGTAGTCGCGGGTGACGGTGTCGTAGCCGAAGACCTCCCCGGCCCAGCGGCCATGGCCGTCGGCGTTCAGCAGATGCTCATTGGTCTGGTACCAGTCATTGCCCATGACGCAGTGGCGCTTGAGGGCAGGGGCCTCCCGCTGGAAGAAGTGGTACTCCTCCCGCGTCATGCCGCCATCCATCAGGAACTCGTACATCGCGCTGTCGACGCGGCGGCCGTAATTGAGATCGAGGGTCAGGAAGCGCTCGGCATTGCGGAAATCGGCATGCGGCACGGCGCGGGGGCATTCCGCGTGGAAGGCCTCCGTCGATTCGGACTGGATGAAGATGGCGTCGGGGCGGTGCTTCAGGATCTCCCGCATCGCCAGCACATTGGCGCGGACGATGTTCTTGATGGCGGTGACGTAGCTGCGGTCATCGGTCTTCTGCTCGTTCCACCAGCCATAGCGGGCGGAGAAGACGGCGGTGATGAACATCTCGTTCACCGGGGTGTAGAGCTGCACCCAGGGGAAGCGCCGCGCGAAGGCGCCGGCGTAGTCCGCGAAAAGCTGCGGGAAGTCCGGGTTCTGGAAATCGCCGATCCAGTCGGGCACGCCGAAATGGCAGAGATCGACGATCGGGCGGATGCCGAGGCGCTTCAGCTCGGCGAAGCCGGCATCGGCGAAGGACCAGTCATGCAGCCCGGGGCCGCGCAGCGTGGTGTGAAGCTGGGGGCCGTAGCGAAGCGCGTCGCAGCCCAGCTCCTTCACCAGGGCCAGGTCCTCCTGCCAGCGGTCGTAATGCCCGCATTCGCGCAGCTGATCGCGGCGGATGCGGCCGCCCTCGATCGTGGGGGCGCTGTTCTCGATCCCCGTGGCGAAAAGGAAGCCGTGATGGGGGGCCAGCTGGGGGCGGAGGGGGGCATCGAGGCTGAGTGCGGCGTCGAGCATGGTCCGGTGTCCGTTCGCGGAAGCCGTTGAGGAAGTGGCTTGGCAGGCAGGCGCCGGGTTCCTCCCGGTCACGGACTATTGTGTACGATATTTCTCACGATCGGGTGAAGCGAAATCTGTGCTGCGATGCACACTCCCTTTCCACCGTGGCGGGCCGGGCGCAGGCTGGGCGCCCCATAGTGACGGAGAACATGGCGTGCGGATCGACGACCCGACGGTGATCGCGGAGGCAAGGGCCGTCTTCGATCGCTACGAGGCGGCGCTGATGGCGAACCGGACGGAGGAACTGGACGCCATCTTCTGGGCGGATCCGCGGACCGTGCGATTCGGGATCACCGAGATCCTCTACGGCCATGAGGCCATCCGCGCCTTCCGGGCCAGCGTGAAGGCCTATGCGCAGCGGGTGCAGAAGCGCGTGCAGATCACGAGTTTCGGGCCCGACGTGGCGGCGACGCATCTGGAGTATGAGCGCGTCGGCACCGGGCTGGTGGGGCGGGAGACGAAGATCATGGCGCGCATTCCGGGGGAGGGATGGCGGGTGGTCTCCGCCCATGTGTCGCTGCTGGCGGGCACCGATCCCGGGCGCCAGGCCTTGGCGCAGCCGGAGCCGGCACGATGAGCGAGGCGGCGGCGATGCAGGTGGTGCCTGGCGGGGGCACGCATCTCGTGGTGATCGGCGCGGGCATCGTGGGTGCCGCGACCGCGCTGGCGGCGCTGCGGGAGGGCTATCGGGTCACGATCCTGGAGCCCGGCGAGCCCGGCGGCGAACAGGCGGCCAGCTACGGCAATGGCTGCTGGCTCAGCCCGATGTCGGTGATCCCGCCCTCCTCGCCCGGGCTCTGGAAGAAGGTGCCGAAATTCCTGGCAGACCCGCTGGGGCCGCTCGCCATCCGTTGGTCCTACCTGCCGCGGGTGCTGCCCTGGCTGGCGCGCTACCTCTGGGCCGGCTGGACGGAGGCGAAGGTGGAGGCGACGGCGCGGGCCCTGCGGCCGCTTCTGGTGGACGCGCCAGCGCTGCACAAGGAACTGGCGGAGGAGGCGGGCGTCGGCCATCTGATCGAGCGCCGGGGCCTTGCCTACATCTACGAGAACCGGGCGCAGTTCGAGAGCGAGGCGATGGCCTGGCGCATCCGGAAGAAGGTGGGGATCGAGTGGCTGGAACTCGGCGCCGACGAGATGCGGCAGCGGGAGCCTGACCTTGACCGTCGCTACACCTTCGCGGCGCTGGTGGAGGAGGGCGGGCATTGCCGTGACCCCGGCGCCTATGTCGCCGCGCTGGTCGCGCAGGCCCGGGCGGAGGGGGCGGAGCTGCGCCGCCAGGCTGCGACGGGCTTCCGGATCGAGGCCGGGCGCCTGGTCGCGGTCGAGACGGAGCAGGGAGAGGTCGCCTGCGACAAGGCGGTGATCTGCGCCGGCGCCTATTCGCGGAAGCTGGCTGCCGCCGCGGGATCACGCGTGCCGCTGGAGACGGAGCGCGGCTACCACGCGATGGTGGTGGACCCCGGGGTCGGGCCGCGGACGCCGTTGATGCCCTATGACGGCAAGATGTCGGTCACCTGGACCGACAAGGGGCTGCGCTGCGCGGGGCAGGTGGAGATCGCGGGGCTGGAGGCGGCGCCGAACTGGAAGCGGGCGGAGATCCTGCGCGACCACCTGCTGCGGAGCTTCCCGGGCCTGCCGCGTGACCTGCCCTCGGATCGCGTGAAGGTCTGGATGGGGCACCGGCCTTCCATGCCGGATGGACTGCCCTGCATCGGGCCGTCAGGCGCCTCCCCGGATGTGCTGCTGGCCTTCGGCCATGGTCATGTCGGGCTGGTCGCGGCGCCGCGGACGGCGCGGCTGGTGATGGCGCTTCTGGCGGGGCGGCGACCTGATATAGCAGTTGAGCCCTTCCGGCCTGCTCGATTCTCTTGACAAAGGGTTTCTTCCCGCAATTTTGCTGGTTTTCCTTGCGCCGGGATGCCATCTTCCATGGTGGCGGCCCTGCATCGTGTCGGGTCGTGTCCACAAGTACGGATCGCATAACATCGTGTTTCCCGACAACGAACAGGGCGGCGCCGGGTCCGTCGAGGCCGAAGTGAAGTGGTACAATGCCCGCAAGGGCTTCGGCTTCGTCCTCGGTCCCGATGGGCAGGACGTCTTCTTCCACGCCTCGGCGCTGACCGAGGCGGGCATCGAACCGCCGGATACCGGTGACAAGTTGACGTGTGAGATCGGCACGGACCGTCAGGGTCGTCGCCTGGTCACGCGCATCTACTCCGTCACCAAGGGTGCCGGTGGTGGCGACCGTCCGGCGCGCCCGGGCGGGTTCGGCGACCGTCCCCCGCGCCGTGATTTCGGCGGCGGTGGTGGCGGGTTCGGCGACCGTCCCCCGCGCCGTGACTTCGGCGGTGGTGGCGGCTTCGGCGACCGGCCCCCGCGGCGCGATTTCGGTGGCGGCGGCTTCGGTGATCGTCCCCCGCGCCGTGACTTCGGCGGCGGCGGCGGCGGCTTCGGTGGCGGCGGCGGTTTCGGCGGCGGCGGCGGTGGCTTCGGTGGCCCGCGCGGCGGCGGCTTCGGCGATCGTCCCCCCCGCCGCGATTCCCGCGACGAGGGTGGCCCGACCTATGCCGTGAACGGCACGGTGAAGTGGTTCGACCAGGTGCGCGGCTTCGGCTTCGTGACGCCTGACGACGGCGGCCAGGATGTGTTCCTGCACTCCTCCGTCCTGCAGCGCGCCGGCAAGGCCGACGTCCAGCAGGGCGAGAAGGTGAACCTGGATGTCCGCGACGGCCAGCGCGGCCGCCAGGCAGTCAACCTGAAGGAATAACCTCCGCCCCATCAGCGGATGTTCCGAACCCCGGTCACCCTCGGTGACCGGGGTTTTTCATGCGATGTGCCAGGGCACTGGAAACCGTATGGGTCACAATTCGCGGGGTATTAACCACTTTCGCGATTCGGTCGGGATCCGTCCCGATTCTCTTTACGATCGCTTTACCTTTGCAGGCCAAATCTCGGGATGACACCGGGAACGTTCCGGAGTCCCGGGGGAACCCGGCACGGGAAGAACCCGAAGGGAACCCGCGATGAACGTGACGCCATTCCCAGGCTCCGCCGGCACCGGCATCGGTCCGGCGTTGCGGGCCGCGCGGCGCCAGGAAACCTTTGGCGGTCTGCGCTGGCGCGACATGGCGACGCCGGAGGGCTGGAACCCTGCGCCCACCGGCACGGCGGCCGAGACGCCGATGCTGATGTTGGCGCGCGCCGTGGCAGGCATCGTGGCCGTCGCGGTGGAACGGGCCCGGGGGGAAGGTGACCTGGCCCTGCTGCGGGACCATGTGCAGCGCGCCCTGGAACAGCAGGGCGAAGCCTCCAGCCCCGACCCGCGCGAAGCAGACGCGCCGGAACCCGCACCGATCACGGATGCGGATGCGCAGACGGAGGTCGAACGGCTGGCTGCCCTGATGCGGCGGCAGACTGAACGCTGACTCAGCCGAAGCGGCGCGGCCTCAGCCCGCCGTGGAACCAGCTGATCATGGTGTAGATGTCGTAGACAGGCAGCCCTAGCTCCGTCTGCAACGCCGCCGCATAGGGCGGCATGTTCGTGCATTCCAGCACGATGGCGCCGACCTCAGGATGGCGGGCAATGAGGGCCCGGCCGGCGTCCAGGATGTCCTGCTCCGCCAGCGCCACATCCATGTCGGTCTTCGCAGACTGGATCAGCACGCGAAAGAACTCCCGCCCGCCCTCCGTGCCCTGCAGCGGCGTGTCCAGCGGCACCCCGGCCGCTTCGAGATGCGCGGGCGTCAGCGACGCCTTGTTGACGGTGATGACGCCGACCCGCTTGCCCGGCGGCAGCGCCGCCTGCACCCAGGGCACCTGCATCAGCGATGACGTCGCCACCGGCACCTGCACCGCCGCAGCAAGCTCGCGCTGGAACAGCGACAGGAAACCGCAGTTCGTCGTGATCGCTTCGGCGCCCAGATCGACCAGATCGCGAGCCGCCTCGATGAAGTCGGGCAGCAGGCCGGGCGCGCCGTTCAGCACCACCCGTTCCGGACTGGCGCCGCGGACCACGCGGAACAGCACGGGGAACGGCCAGGTCGTGCCATTGCCCATGTCGCCGGGAATGCGGGGAAAGCGCGCTTCCAGCATCAGGATGCCGAGCGGCGCGCCGTAGATCGACTTGCCGCCGCGGGCAATGCGGGCGGCGGGGGATGGACTCATCATGCCACGAGCCTCGCGCGCCCGGGGCAGCCGGGCAAGTCAAGGCAGCCGCTGCCGGAGCATTCCGGGGTTGCGCGCCGGGCGACGCTCCGCATGATGGCGCTGGCGGCGCAGAGCGACGCGATGATCCCGGGAGCCACCATGAGCATCACCAGACGCCTGCTTGCCCCCTTCCTTGCGCTGATGGGCTGCGCCGCGGCCCCGGCGATGGCGCAGGAGGCGCCCTGGCCAAACCGGCCGATCGAGTTCCTGGCCGGTTTCCCGAACGGATCGGGCGTGGACATCTATCAGCGGCGCCTGGCGGGGCCGCTGAGCCGCGCGCTCGGCCAGCCCGTCGTGGTGAACAACCGGGTCGGGGCGGGGGGCAACATCGCCTCCGACGTCGTCGCCAAGGCGCGGCCGGATGGCTACCTCATCCTGTTCGCGACGGCCGGCACCCACGCCATCAACCAGACGCTCTACCGGCGCCTGCCCTTCAACGTCATGACGGATTTCACGCCGATCGCGCATCTCGGCGACGTGCCGAACATCATGACGACGAGCATCGAGCGGCGCCCCAACTACCGCACCTGCCAGGACGTGATCGCGGATGCGAAGGCGCGGCCGGGGGCGCTGAACTATCCGAGCACGGGCAACGGCGCATCGACCCATCTGGCCGGCGCCCTGTTCGCCACGCGCGCCGGGATCGATGTGGTGCATGTGCCCTTCCCGGGGCAGCCCGGCGCCGTGACCTCGCTGCTCGGCGGCCAGACCGATTTCTTCTTCAACCAGGTCGGGCCCGCCATGGGCATGATCCAGCAGGGCGCCGTCCGCGGCCTGGCAGTCACGACGCGCGCGCGCATCGCGGCGCTGCCCGACGTGCCGACGGTGGCGGAAGCCTGCGGCCTGCCGGACTTCGAGAGCACGACCTGGTACGGGGTCTTCGGCCCGCCTGGCCTGCCGGATGCCATCACGCGCCGGCTGAACGAGGAGATCGTGAAGATCATCGAGGAGCCGGAATTCCGCCGCTGGCTGATCGACACCCAGGGCATCGACCCGCCGACGGTGCGCACGCCCGCCGAGTTCCGTGCGGTGCAGGAACGCGACGTGGCGCGCTGGGCGCAGGTGGTCCGCGACGCGCGCGCGACGGTGGACTGACCGTGGGCGGGGGCGGCGCGCTGCCGCCCCCGGCCTGCGCTACAGGATCAGGTCGGCCGCGGTGACCGCCGGGGCGCCGATCAGCCGCACCATGAACTCCGGCGTCGCATCGGCATCCGCAGTGTCCAGTGCCAGCCAGGTGGTGGTTCCCGAGACATAGAGCCTGGCCTGCGCGACACCCGCGCCGCCCGAGAAGGCGGCTGCGCCGATGAAGGCGAAGGCCTGGTCGCCCGGGGCCAGCGCATCCGCATCGATCGCCGAGACATCGAGCCGGTCCTGCCCCGGCTGGAAGCCGAGGATGCGATCGATCGCGAACGGGTTGGACTCCGCCAGGGACCGCCACAGGAAGAGATCGGGGCCACCATCGCCAGCGAGGCGATCGCTGCCGAGGCCACCGATCAGCGTGTCGGCGCCGGCGCCGCCCGACAGGCTGTCATCCCCGCCATCGCCCATGATCAGGTCGTCGTCGTCCTGGCCGACCAGCATGTCGTTGTCGTCGCCACCCGAGAGAGAATCGGCGCCGCGACCACCGAAGAGCGTGTCCTGCCCGGCATCGCCGGCCAGGGCATCGTCGCCGTCTTCGCCGTAGAGGCCATCCTGGTCGGCGCCGCCTTCGATCACGTCATGCCCGGTGCCGCCGCGCAGCCTGTCATCGCCTGCATCGCCCTGCAGCGTATCGGCACCGGCATCGCCGAAGATCTGGTCGGCGCCGCTCCCGCCCTGGGCCAGATCCTCGCCATCCTGGCCGCGCAGCACATCCGCCGAACTGCCGCCGGAGAGCCAGTCATGGCCCGCACCGCCCTGGATGGAGTCGACGCCGGCGCCGCCCGATATCTGGTCGTCGTCGGCATCGCCATAGAGGAAGTCGTTGCCGTCGCCGCCTTCCATCGTATCCGCGCCGTTGCCGCCGCTCAGCGTGTCGATGCCGCTGCCGCCGACAATGGAGTCATTGCCGTCATCGCCGGAGATGAGATCCGCATCGTCCCCGCCATCGATCGTGTCCTGTCCGAGGCCGCCGCGCAGGATGTCGCGGCCCTGGCCGCCGCTCAGGGCATCGTCGTCGGCCTCGCCGTAGAGGGCGTCATTGCCGGCGCCGCCTTCCAGGCTGTCCTGCCCGGCACCGCCGCGCAGCCGGTCGCTGCCGTCGCCGCCGACCAGCCAATCCCCGTCCAGCCCGCCATCCAGCACGTCATCGCCATCCTGGCCGAGGAGCACGTCAGCTCCTGCCAGGCCGACCAGGCTGTCATTGCCGCCAAGGCCGTTGATGGAATCGGCGCCGTTGCCGCCATCGATGCGGTTGTTGGCCGGGGTGCCATTGCGCCAGCCGAGATCCGTGTCCAGGTCCTCGATCACCAGCGTGCCGAGCACCGCCGTGGTGCCGCCGGGCAGGGTGCTGTTCACCTGGAAGCGGGCCTGTTCGGGGGTCGCCTCGTGCAGCGTGTCGCCGGCGATGGTGACCGTGAAGAAGGCCTGGGTCTGGCCTGGGGCGAAGCTGATGGTGCCGGAGGGCAGGACACCGCCGGCGAAATCCGCGGCCGTCATCGCCTGGAAGCCCCGCCCCGCATCAGCTTCCCCGACCAGGGTCCAGTCCACCGTCAAGGCGCCAAGGTCCACGCCCCGGCGGACCGCGCGCATCTGGATGGTGAGGTCTTCCAGCGTGGTTTCGGTCTGGCGGGAATCGCCCGCGGTCACGACGCCGAAGGTGATGGTGGTGTCGTCATCAATGATGGCGCCGACGGCGAGCGCGTCGGCCAGCGTGGCGTTGGTAGGGGCCGAGAGGATGACGTTGAAGGTCTCGTCATCCTCCACCACCGTATCGGCCGTGACCTGCACCGTGATGGTCTTCGTGGTCTCCCCCTCCGCGAAGGTCACGGTGCCCGTCGCGGCGGTGAAGTCCACGCCCGCGGTGGCGGTGCCGGCTTCCACCGTATAGGCGGCGGAACTGGTGCCGGTGCCGGAGGACCGGGTGACGGTGAAGGTGAAGCCGCCCGAATCCTCATCCGCCACGACATCGGCGATGGAGAGGGTCGGCAGCGTGTTGTCGTCGTCGAAGATGGTGACGCGTGAATCGGTGTTGAGCAGGACCACGCCACCCGGATTCTGGAAGCTCAGCGCGGGCGCGGAAAGACGGACGGTGAAGGTGTCGTCGCCCTCCATGCTCGAATCCCGGTTGATCGGGACGAAGATGGTCTTGCTGCGCTCCCAGGGATCGAAGGTGATGCTGCCCGTGGTGGCCAGCAGGTCTGTGGCCAGGGTCGCGGTGCCGAGCTCGCCCCCGCTGAGCGCTTCCCAGGTCAGGGTGAAGCCGTAGGGAACGCCCGCCATCAGATCGACTTCGACCGCGGCGAAGGTGGCGCCGGGGCCCGTGCCTTCGGTGACGCCGAAATTGCCCATGGTGACCTCGGCGGTCACCCAGCCCTGGCGATAGGCGAAGCGCCAGGTGCCGGCCTCGCCCACATTGCTGCCGGTCGCCATGCCGAAGATGGCTTCGCGGTCCTCGCCGCCGACGCCGTCGGCATCGAGGGTGGTGGCGACGGAGGGAAGCGGTTCGGTGGCGACGTAGCTGCCGTTCCGGATCGTGGCGAAGTCCGCCAGCAGCACGCGGGGCGCATCACCGGAAATGGCGGTGTTGTCCTGGAAGCTGAAGGGGCCCCAGCCCAGGCTCTCGTACCGGAAGAAGACGTTGAAATCGAGCGAGGTGGTGCCGGGACCGGTGACCGGCACGATCTGCATCTGGAAGGCGGCAACGCCGTTGTCCACCGCCTCCACATCCAGCACGCCGCCAGCCGCCGGCCGCACATCGTCCCAGGTGACGGTGACGACGCCCGTGACGGCATCGAGGTCGTACCAGACCTTGTTGGCGCCGGTGGAGGTACCGCCGGGACTGGCCGGCAGCGGTGCGCGGCCGGTGTCGATGGGGCCCCAGTAGGGGGCGATCATCGGACGAACGATGTCGCCGTGGGTGGTGTTGTCGAGGCCGCCGATCCCGCTGGACGGAATACTCTGGGTGAATGCCCGGTCCCCGTCCGCCGGGCTGAACTGGACGTAGCCGGCGCTGTTGACCCAGAGCGACTTGTAGAAACTGCCGAGGAATTTGACTCCGCTACTGGGGTTGTAGAAGCCACCGATATCGATCGTCGCGCTGCTCCAGCTGGCGCCGGGCGTGAGCACATTCTCCCCGAACCCGGCGGTGCCGCCGAGCCCGTTCACCAGTTCCGACATCGTCTCCCCCGGATTATGTTCCGACTTGAGGATGATGTGCGACTGATTCGTGTCAACCCGGCAATGGGCTGGAAAGGCGGTCGACGGTTTCGCGACGTTTCACCGGCGCCGTCAGTTGCGCCGGCGCCTTTCCGCGGCCTCGTCGCGACGCATCTGCAGGAACAACTCGTATTCCTCATGCCGCGCCGGCACCCAGCCGATGACGTTGCCGCGTTCCACCGCGCGGTGGATCTCCGGCGCCGCGCTCGGCAGGGCCAGGTGGAACGCGACCATGTCGTCCTTGAAGGATTGGGGAAGGTCCTTGCGGACGACGATGGGGCCGTTCTCGATCGGGCCGCTGCGCCAGATGATGCGGATGTCGCGCATGTTGATCATGCCCTTCTCCGCGGTCGCGCGGAGCATGCCGCGATTGAAGCCATCCTCCGCATTGCCGACGCCGGATGCCCAGGTCACGCCGGCATCGAACTGCCGCCCCATCACGGCGACGATCGCCTGTTCATGCCCGCCGGCGAAGCCGGTGCGGCCGAAGAAGGTGTCGGGGTTCACGCCGGCCTGGCGGAGTGCCGCGCGGGGGATCAGGAAGCCGCTGGCGCTGTTCGGGTCCGCCCAGGCCATGGACCGGCCGCGCATCTGTTCCAGGCTGGTGATGCCGCTATCGGCGCGGGTGTACATCACGGCGATGTAGCTCGTGCTGCCATCGGCCTCCTGCGTCTTCAGGATGGGCTCGACATTGCCGTTGGATTCCATCCACGACGCCGCATAGGCCGCGGGCGACATGCTCGCGATCTCGATATGCCGCCCGGCGAAGGCCTGCACCACGCCGCCGTAGTCGCTGGCCTGGAACAGCCGGACGGGGACGCTGAAGGTCTCCTCGATCAGCCTGGCATAGCCGCCGTAGCGGCCGATGCGGTCGGCCTCGTTCTCGCCACCCAGCACGCCGATGCGAAGCTGGCTGATCTGCTGTGCCCAGGGGCGGCGGCCGCGTTCCGGCATCGCGACGGCGGCAGGCGGCTGCGTCTGCGCGGCCGCCGCGAAGGGGACCGACAGGGCGGCGGTCAGGAGCGAGCGGCGGGATTGCGGCATGGCTGGCGGCTCCGGCTGGCAATGGGTCGCATCGGCCATATCACGACACGCGCGCCCGGACATCAACGCAATGCGGGCGGGGCGGGGCAGCAGGATGGAATCCTTTCATGGCGTGTGACACCATGCGCGGCATGGGTAACGCGGCTGACCTGCCCCGCTTCATCTTCTGCAACCACAAGGTTGGAACGAAGCTCAGCACCCAACTGGCGACCCTGGTTGCACCGCTGCTGGGCTGGAAGCGAAAAGGCGTGCGCGGCCTCGTGCACCGCGTGGAGCCCGGTGCCGACCTGGTGGTCTTCGCGCATTCGCTGATCGGCTTCGACCTCGCGGCCATGCCGCATCGCGGGATCCGGCTGGTGCGTGATCCCCGCGATGTCTGGCTGTCCGGCTACCTCTACCACCGGCACTGCCGAGAGGCCTGGTGCCTGGCATCCCCGCCTGACAACCCCGTCGAACCCATCCTGTTTCCGCTGGTGCCCTATTCGCAGCAGCATCGGCCGGAAGCCTGGAAGCGCGACTACCTGGCGGCGCTCGGCGGCCGCTCCTACCAGGATAATCTGCTCGCGCTGGACCGCGAGGCGGGCCTCGCCTTCGAGGAAACGCGCTATGCGGCGTGGACCCTGGAAGCCATGGCCGATTGGCGCCCCGCGCCGGGCACCATCGACATCCGCATGGAGGACATCGCGGCCGATTTCGACGGCACGATGGCCAGGATGTTCCGCCACCTCGGCGTCCCCGACGCGATGATCGGACCCTGCGTCGAGGCCTCGCGGGCCGCCGACGTGGCCAGGATGGATGACGCGCAGCTGGCCGCGAACCCGCATATCCATGGCCGGCAGCTGTCGAAATGGCGATCCATGCTGACGGCGGCCGAGGTGGCGCGGTTCGAGGCGCGGCACGGCGACGCGATCCGCAGCCTCGGCTATCCGTTGTCGTCCTGAGGCGTCACCAGGGGCGGGAGTCGCTCCGCAGGATCGCCTTCGTCGTGGTTGCGAGGTTCCGGGGTTCCGGCTTCGGCATCACGGGCTTCTCCATCCGGCCCCAGCCGGGTGCGTCCAGCACCTTGCCGTCCTGCATGACGATCCGCCCGCGGACGATGGTGGCGACCGGCGCGCCCACCGTCTCCATCCCCTCGAAGGGCGTGAAGCGGCTGCGTTCGCTGTGCAGGTCAGCGCCCCGGATGGTCCCGCGCTTCGCCGGATCGACGATGGCGATGTCCGCATCCGCGCCGGGCTGGATGACGCCCTTGCGGGGATAGAGGCCGAAGGCCTTGGCGGGCGCGCTGCCCGCCATGCGGACATACTGCTCCATCGTCATCCGCCCCTCATGCACGAAGGTCAGCATGAGGCGCATGGAGGTCTCGACCCCCGGGAAGCCGCAGGCATTGTCCCAGAAGCTCGGGCGCTGCTTCTCCTCCATGGCGTGGGGCGCGTGGTCGGTGCCGAGGATGTCGATGGTGCCGTCGAGCAGCGCCTGCAGGATGGGTTCGCGCTGCCGCCCCTCCCGGATCGGCGGGTTGAGGCGGCCGATGCGGGCGGCGTCGCCGGTCAGATCCTCCGCCGCGATCAGCACATATTGCGGGCAGGTCTCGACCGTCATGGGCACGCCGCGCGCCTTGGCGTCCCGGATGATCGGGATGCTGCGCATGCAGCTTTCATGGACGATGTGGATGCGTGCCCCGGTCCATTCGGACAGGGTGATGGAGCGGTTGAGGCTTTCCAGCGCGGCGATGTCCGCGCGCGCCGCCAGATGCGCGAAGGCGTCGTCGCGCCCGGCCGCCTTCATCCGGTTCTCCCGCCAGAACAGGATGGGCGAGTTCTCGGCGTGGATGGAGCAGCGCAGCCCGAGCTCGGCCAGGATCTCGAAGCCTTCCAGCACCGCGCCGTCATTCGGGGCGGGGTTGTTGCCGGTGGTGTTCCCGTAGAAGAGCTTGAAGCCGATGACGCCGGCCTCCGCCAGCGCAGGCAGGTGGTCCAGCGAGCGTTCGTCGAGGATGCCGTAGAGGCCGTAGTTGACGATGGCCTGGCGCTCGGCGGCTTCGCGCTTTGCGTTGAAGGCTTCCACCGTCGCGATGGCGGGCTCGGTGTTCGGCATGTCGAAGACGGTGGTGACGCCACCCGCGGCCGCGGCGCGCGTGCCGGTGCGCCAATCCTCCTTCTGCTCCATGCCGGGTTCGCGGATATGCGTGTGGACGTCGATGGCGCCGGGGATGACGAAGTTTCCGCGCGCATCGATGGTCGTCGTGGCGCGGGGTGCGAAGCGGGCGTCACCGACAAAGGCGATCACGCCGTCCTTCACGGCGACATCGGCGGCGAAGCGCCCCGTCTCGTTCACCACCGTGCCGCCGGTGATCAGAAGGTCCGCGAGGAAGGGAGCGTCGCTCATCTCAGATCACCCAGCCGCCATCGACGGCCAGGTCCTGGCCCGTCGTCTGGCGGGACATGTCGGAGGCGAGGAACAGCACGGCATTCGCGACATCCAGGTCCGTGCTGATCCGCTGCAACGCATATTCCGAGGCATGCTTGCGGCGCGCTTCCTCGATGCTGATGCCTTCCTTCCGCGCCATGGTCGCACGCACCTGTTCGAAGCGCGGGCCTTCCACCATGCCGGGGCAGACGCAGTTGACGTTGATGTCGTAGGGGCCGAGTTCCAGCGCCGCGGACTTGGTGATGCCGCGCAGGCCCCATTTGCTGGCGGAATAGGCGCTGCGCCCGGCGCGGCCGCGCAGCCCGAAGGTGCCGCCGACATTGACGATTTTTCCTCGTTTCGCCGCAATCATCGCCGGCGCGAAGGCGCGCATCGTCATGAAGCAGCCCGTGACATTCAGGCGGAGGATCTCGTCGAACTCGGCGGGCGTGGTCTCCCAGAAGGTTTTCCCCAGAGGCCCGCGGCCGCCGGCGATGTTCACCAGCACGTCCACGCGGCCGAAAGCCGAGAGCACGCTGGTCGCCATCGTATCCACGCTGGCGGGATCCATCAGGTCGCAGAAGAAGATCTCCGCGCGCCTGCCCATGGCGCGGCATTCCGCCTGCACCTCCTCGATCGCCTTGGTGTCGCGGCCGACCAGCGCAAGGTCCGCGCCATGCTCCGCCAGCAGCCTGGTGCAGGCGGCGCCCATTCCCTTGGCGGGGCCGGTCACGACGGCCACGCGGTCCTTCAGCAGCATCACGGCAATCCCCTATTCGGCGCGCAGCAGGCGCTTCGACTTGGTCCAGCCGCGGGCCAGCGCGCGGCAATGGCAGGCGACATGCGGCGCGACCTCATGGCACCAGACCTTCACCTCCGCATTCACCGCGCGGAGCCGTGCGGCGGCCTCATTGGCCTCGGCGGCGAGCTTCACCTCATCCAGCCCGAGGACCTTGCGGTCCCGCAGCTTCCACTCGCCGCCGATCATGACATCGACGACGGCGGCGCCGTCCTCCGTCCAGACCAGCTGGTTCGCGGCGTCGTTCAGCGGCGCCCAGTTGATGTGGTCGAGGTCGAGCAGGACCAGGTCCGCCGCACGCCCGGCCTCCACCACGCCGCCATCCAGGCCAAGCAGCTTCGAGGAACCGGCGGTGGCCAGTTGCACCGTCTCCGCCGTGCCGAGCCAGTCATCCTCCTCCGCATCCTCCCAGAGGCGGGAGGCGAAGGCGGCGAGGCGCATCGACTCGAACATGTTCTGGTTGTCGGAGGAGGAGGAGCCATCCGTGCCGATGCCGACCGTCACGCCGGCCCGGATGGCCTTGCGCGCCGGCGCGATGCCGGAGGCGAGGCGCATATTGGCGCCGGGGTTGTGGGAGAGGCCGCCACCACGCTTCGCCAGCAGGTCGAGGTCGCCATCCGTCAGCCAGACGCCATGCGCGACGCTGAACCACTCGCCGACCAGGCCGAGGCGGTCCATGTGTTCCAGCATCGTCGCGCCGTCATAGCGCAGCACCCCGCCGGCATACTGGAATCGGCTTTCGGCGACATGGGTCTGCATCTTCATGCCGTATTCGGCAGCGAGCGTGCGGCAGCCCTTCATGAAGTCGTCGGTGCAATGCAGCGGGATGGTGGGCGCGCAGCCGAGCACGATGTTCTTCGACCCGTGTGACCAGGATTTCGCGGCCGTCGCGATGGCGTCCAGGATCTGCTGCGGCGCGGGCATGCGCATCGCCTCCGCCCGGGCGCGGAGTTCGGGGGGCAGGGCCTCCGGCAGGCCCGGCGTGGCCTGGAAGAAGGTGAGGTCGGCGACCATCGGCGCCAGGATCGCCCGCAGCCCGACGGTCGCGTAGGCATCCGCCATCGCGTCCAGGCCCTCGACCGTCGGGCAGGGGAATTCGGCCGGCAGGTCGAAGACCGCGGTGCAGCCCTTCTTCAGGTTCTCGACCGCGTTCAGGGCGGTGGAGAGCCACTTGTCCCGCAGCACACGATTACCGCTGATCCAGGGCGCATGGGCCAGCAGCAGCGCCAGGTCCCATTTGTCGCCGGCGCCCTTGGCGATGCCGCCATGACCGTGCGTGTGCCCGTTCACCAGGCCAGGGATGATGAGGCGCTTGCTGGCGTCGAAGACCTGCGCCTGCTCCACGCGCGTGCCCGGTGGCAGCAGCGCGGCGATGCGGCCATTCTCCACCAGCACCTCGGCATGGGGCGCGGAGAGGGCGTCGGGCGAGAGGACGCGCGCGCCGGTGAGCAGGGTCTGGGGGGCGGGCATGGTGAGGGTCCTCCGGGGTGGGAGGGGTGGGCGTTACCCCCACCCCGACCAGCCTTCGGCGTCCAACGCAGTGCGTTGGACCCCCCGGAATCACGGGGGAGGGGACGCCGATGGCCTCGGTTGCACGATATCTCCCTCCCCCGGGCTTCCGGGGGAGGGTCGGGGTGGGGGGCTGCGCCCCCTTACAGCCGCCGCTCGGAAGCCGGCGGCAGGTAGCGGTCGGTGAACATGGTGCTGGCGGCGGGCGGGTTGGCGACGCCCAGCGCCTCCGCATTCACCGTCACCAGCTGCTGCGCGCGCGCCATGTCCACATGGCCCATGCCGTGCTGGCGGCTGTTCGGCGTGATGATGGAGCGGTCGCGCGTCATGGCGAAGCGGCGGGCTTCCAGCGCCTCGTCGAACAGCGGCTCGCGGCGCTTCAAGCTCGCCATGCCGCCCGGCACGTCGGCCAGCAGCGCCTTCAGGCCATCGATCGAGGCCTTCACGAAGCGGGAAGCGACCTCCCCGTTCCGCTCCAGCCACTCCGCCCGGCAGAAGACGCCGGAGCCATAGAGGTCGAGCCCATGCTCGGCATAGGGCCAGGAGAGGATCTGATCCTCCGGGATGCCGAGGCCGACCAGGTTGAAGTGGACGGTGAAGAGGAAGCCCGTCACGGCATCGACCTGGCCGGTGCGCAGCATGGTGTCGCGGAGGTTGGCGGCCATGGAGGTCCAGCGCACGCGGCTGGCATCGATGCCGGCAACGCGGGCGAAGGCCGGGAAGAGCAGGCGGGAACCCTCGCCTTCCGGCGCGCCGAGATTCTTGCCGACGACGTCCTGCGGCTTCTCGATGCCGCGCCCGCGCATGGTGACGATGGCCGCCGCCGTGCGGTCGAAGACGGGGTAGAGCATGACGAGGCGGCTGTTGGGGTTCTCCGCGTTGAACTTCACCGCGCCGGAGAAATCCGCGAAGCCGATGTCATAGGCGCCGGAGCCGACCTTCACGAGCGCATCGCCCGATCCGAAGCCGCGGTCCATGCGGACGGCCAGCTGTTCGCGGCGGAAGATGCCGCGATCTTCGGCCAGCGACCACATGCCGTGGTTGCCCTGCAGCGCCCAGTCGAGGGTGAAGCGCACGGCGGATTGCGCCGCGGCGGTGCGGATGGTGGGCAGCGACAGGGTCGCGCCGGCGGCGGTGGCCAGAAGGGTGCGACGGTTCAGGCTGGTCATGGTCTTCGGTCTTTCCTCGGGACTGGCGTTACTGGATGCGCCGCGCTTCGGCGGCGGGCAGGAAGCGGGTATCCAGGATCTCGGCGGCGGCGGGCACGCGGGGCAGGCCGAATCCCTGGGCGACGATGCCGATGGCGCGTTCCAGGCGTTCGGGCGCCACATGGCCGATGCCATTGGCCAGAGCCTCCGGCGTGCGGATCTGGTTGTCGATCACCCATTGCAGGCGTTCGGTCTCCAGCGCCGGGTCCAGCAGGGCTTCCCGCCGCGCGATGTGCTGTACGGCGGCGCGGGGGTCGCGGATCGCCTCCACCCAGCCGCGGGTGATGGCGCGCACCAGCCCGGCCACCACCTGCGGGCGGCGTTCGGCCATCTCGGTCGAGACCAGGATGGAGTTGGACAGCACATCGACCCCGTGGTCGCCGTAATACATGAAGCGGACATCCTCGCGCCGCACGCCGAGGCCCTTCAGCCCGAACCATACCGTGGAATCGAAGCCTGTCACGGCCTCCACATCGCCACGGACCAACAGCGTCTCCCGCAACTGGGGGGTCACGGACTGGAAGTTCACGCGGGCCGGGTCGATGCCGGCCAGCGAAGCGAAGGCAGGAAACAGCCGGAAACCCGTGTCGTTCTGCGGCGCGCCGACCCGGCGGCCGGCCAGATCCTGCGGGCGGGTGATATTGGCGCGCGCCAGGCTGACCACCGCCATGGGCGGGCGGGTGTAGAGCACCATGGCCGTGACCACGCGGCGTTCCGGCTGGCGGGCGGTGAACTCGATCAGCGTGTTGATGTCGCCGAATCCGGCATCATAGGTCCCGGCCGCGATGCGCCCGATGGGGGCGGAGGAACCCTCCCCGGGGTCCATGCGCAGCGTGATGCCTTCCTCCCGGAAGAAGCCGCGATCCTCGGCAAGGAAGAAGGGCGCGTTGGGCCCCTCCAGCCGCCAGTTGAGGATCATGCGCACATTCTCCTGCGCCAAGGCGGGCGCGGCGGCGAGGAGGCCGGCGGCCAGCGCCAGGGCGCGGCGTGCGAGGGCTTTGGGCATGGGCTGCTCCTTTGGCGTGCAGCGTCCCACGCCGCGGCACGGATGCGCGCGGGCGGGACAATGCGTCGCCGCGGTCGTCCGCAAGCCCCATGCCAGGATCAGGTCACGCGCCAGCCGCTCGCGAAATCCTTCAGCCGGTACCAGCCGGTGACGATCGGCATGAACCAGGGCGTGCCGCTGTAGCCCGGCAGGGTCGGCATGGGCATGCGGCTGAAGGCGGAGGCGCGGTTGTCCCCGCCCAGCATCATCCGCGCGGCGACGGTGCCGAGATGCGTCATGGTGACGACGCCGCTGCCATTGCAGCCGAGTGCGTGGTGCACGCCGTCCTGCACGCCGACATGGGGCAGCATGTCGAAGGCGAAGGCGACATTGCCCTTCCAGCCATGGGTGATCCGCACGCCCTGCAGCGCGGGCAGCAGATGGGTCATGTGCTTGTGTAGCCAGCGCGCGCCCACGCGCGGATCGGTGTCGGACAGCGTGGCCCGGCCGCCGAACAGCACGCGGGTGCCGTCCGGCGAGGGGCGGAAATAGTAGAGGATCTTCTTCGTGTCGCCATAGACACGGCCCTTGGGCAGCACCTCCGCCACCCGGTCCCGGCCGATCGCCTCCGACGCCACCATGTAGGAGGCAACTGGCACGACGCGCCGGCGGTGCCAGGGCAGGGCGCCGCCGGTATAGCCATTGGTCGCGACCATGACGTGCCGGGCGCGGATGACGCCCGCGGTGGTGGAAACCAGGAAGCCCGCGCCCTCCCTCGCCAGCCCGTCCACCGTGACGCCGCCCACCAGCGTGGCGCCGGCGCGGCGGGCGGCCTCCGCCAGGCCGCGCGTGTAGCGGGCGGGGTGCAGGCTGGCGGCGCGGTGGTTCACCATGCCGCCGTGGTAGTGGGGCGTGCCGAGTTCCTCCGCCATCCGGGCGCGGGGCAGGATTTCCGCCGTGCCGGGCAGCGCCGCGTTCAGCAGGGCGGCCCGCTTCGCGAGCGTCGCCATCGCGGCCTCGCTATGGGCGCCGACGAAGCGGCCGCAGCGGCGGTAGTCGCAGTCGATCGATTCGCGGGCGAGCAGGGCCTCGAAGGCATCGAAGCTGCCCTCGGCCTCCTCCACCATCTCGGCCAGCAGGGCGGGGTCCAGGCCCTTGGAGACGTCGGATTTGGCGCGGCCGAGGCTGCCGGCGCCGGACAGCGCACCGCCGTTGCGCGATGAGGCACCCCAGCCGATCGCCTCCCGGTCCAGCACCAGCGGCTTCATGCCGCCGCGGGCCAGTTCGAGTGCCGTGGACAGGCCGGTGATGCCGCCGCCGATGATCACCGCATCGGCCTGGTCGGGCAGCGCGGTGACGGTGGGGGAGGGTGGAGCCGCTGCCTCCCACCAATAGGGTGTCGTCTTGAAGCCGGGGGCGAAGACGGCGTCGTCGTTCATGCCGGCCGTCCCGCGCTGCGCGCGAGGTAGAGCGTTGCCGCCACCATGATGAGGGTCCCCCAGACCAGTTCCCAGCCCGGCCTCTCGGCGAAGGCCAGCATCGCGATCACGGCGGAGGCCGGGATCTGCACATATTCGATCGGCGCCAGCAGCCCGACCGGCGCCCGCCGCGCGGCCCAGGAGGCGCAGAAATCACCCAGGATGGCGAGCACCGACCCCGCCACCAGCATGGCCGCAGCGAAGGCGCTCGGCGTCTGCCACACGAAGGCGGAGACCGGGCCCCAGACGATGACGGAGGCCAGCGCGTACCAGGCGACGACGCGGGAGGGCGGCTCCGTGGAAGACAGCGTCTTGACGGCGATCAGCACCAGCGCGCCGGTCAGCCCGCCCAGCAGCGCGGCGAGCGTCCCGGCCGAGACCTCCCCCTGGAAGCCCCCCTGGCCGCCGGCGATGACCAGCACGCCCGTGAAGCCGATGGCGGCCGCGATGGCGCGGTCCCAGCCCACCTTCTCCCCAAGCAGGAGGAAGGCGAGCGGCAGGGCCCAGAGGGGCCGCGCATGCATGATCGCCACCGCATCGGCCAGCGGCAGCCAGAGGATGGCCAGCATATGGACCATGAAGCCGACCAGGCCGGCGGCGCAGCGGAACAGGTGCGCGCCAGGACGGCGCGTCTGCAGCGCGGGCAGGCCCGCCCGCAGCAGCCAGGGCAGCATGACGAGGGTGGTGAAGAGGCCGCGCGCGAAGGGAACGAGGGGGACGGGCAAGCCATCCTGCATGGCAGCCCGGAAGCAGGCGCCCATGGCGGCGAAGGAGAGGCAGCAGGCCAGCATCAGGCCCATGCCTGCCAGCAGCCGCCGCGCTTCGCGTGATTGGTCGCCTTGCGGCGCGGTCCCGGCGTCCATCCCGCCGGAAGGCTAGGCCCGGGAGCGGGCCAGGGAAAGGTGGGGGCGGCCGATCGGGCCGCCCCCGGACCGCTTACCGGCGGTCGGCCGCCAGCTCCGCCTCCAGCTCCTTGATCCGGGCCACGAGGGTGGTCCGCAGCGAGGAGGAGGCGGTGGGCTTCATGCCGGCCAGGGTTTCCTTGAGCTCCGCCAGCAGGCGCTTCTTCTCCTGCGGGCTGCGGCGGATGGGGCGGTTGTCGGAGAACTGGCCCTCATGCGATCGCATCGGCGTGTCCTTCCCGGGCTGTTGTTGAGCGCACGGGTTAGGGGGGAGCCGCGGCGCCGTCAACGCGGGCAGGGGTGCCCGGCCTGCATGCAAGCCGTGTCCAGGATCGTGCCGGATGTTGTCCGGACAGCTTGCCTGAAACGCCGGGGCGGCGCAGATATCACGCCGCGCGGGGTGCCGCGTGACAGGGAAAGACCTCCGGGGAACCAACGCAATGCCGAACACGATCCTCCAAGGCGTGACGCCGTCCCGCCGCGCCCTGATGCTCGGTGCCGCCGGCGCCCTGGCAGCGCCCGGGCTGCTGCGTGCGCAGCCCGCGCCGATCAAGCTCGGCATCCTGCAGCCCGTGACGGGCGCGCTGGCGCAGGATGGCGAATACGGCCGCATCGGCGCCGAACTCGCGATCCAGGAGCTGAACGCGACGGGCGGCATCAAGGCGCTGGGCGGCGCGCAGATCCAGATGGTCTTCGGCGATGCGCGGTCCAACCCCGAAGGCGGCACGGCCGAGGTGGAGCGGATGCAGGCGGAGGGCGTGGTCGCCATCGTCGGCGGCTTCGCGAGCCCGATCTGCCTGGCGGCCAGCCAGGCGGCGTCCCGCTACGACCTGCCCTACATCGTCGATGTCGGCGTCAGCGACCAGATCGTCTCCCGCGGCCTCCGCAACACCTTCCGCTTCAGCCCCGGTGCTGCCAGCATCACCCGCGCGGCACTCGACAATCTGGTCAAGCTGAACGATGCGGCCGGTAAGCCCGCCAAGACCGTGGTGCTGGTGCATGAGGACGGGCTGTTCGGCACGGGTGCCGCGCGCACCATGCAGGCCGAACTGCCGCCGCGCGGCTTCGAGATCCTGGAGACGATCAGCCACCCGTCGCCGGCGCGCGACATGTCCAACATCGCGCTGCGCATCCGCAGCCTGAACCCGGACCTGATCATCCCGTCCAGCTACTACAGCGAATTCGTGCTGCTGAGCCGCACGCTGCAGCAGCGCCGCATCCGGCCGAAGGGCATCTACGCCATCCTGAACGGCGCTGCCTCCAACTACCGCTTCGTGCGCGAATTCCCGGATGCCGCGAACCTGGTCATGGACGTCAATCACTGGGCCGATCCGCGCAAGCCGAAGACGGCGGAGCTGCGCCGGATGGTGGAGGCGCAGAACCGCTTCTGGCTGTTCAACGTGCCGATGAACTACTCCGCCGTGATGCTGGTGGCGGATGCGCTGGAGCGTGCCGGCCGCGCCGACCGCAACGCGGTGATCGAGGCGCTGGCCAAGACCGATGGCAGCTTCACGCGCCACATCATGCCCTATGGCCCGACCAACTTCGTGAACGGCCAGAACCAGGGCGGCCAGGCCGTGAACACGCAGATCCAGAACAACGACGTGAAGGTGATCTTCCCGACGGAGTTCGCGGACGCGCAGCCGATCTTCCCCTGGCCGGCCGGCTGATCCTTGCATTCCCTTCCGCTGGAGATCGTGCTGGAGGCCGTGGCGAACGGCCTCCTCACCGGGGCCGTCTACGGGCTGGTCGCGCTCGGCCTCACGCTCGTCTATGGCGTGCTGCACATCATCAACTTCGCCCATGGCGCGCTGTTGACCATGGCGATGTATGCGGCCTGGGTGGCGTGGTCGGCCTTCGGGCTCGACCCCTATGTGGCGATCCTGCCGCTGGTGCCGATCTTCTTCGCGGTCGGCTACCTGCTGCAGCGCTTCGTCATCATGCCGGCCAGCCAGGGCGATGACAGCAACATCCTGCTGGTGACGCTCGGGCTTTCCATCGTGCTGGAGAACGCGATGCTCGCGATCTTCCGATCCGACACGCTCTCGGTCCAGGTGCCCTACGCGATGGAGGTGATCGAGGCCGGGCCGATGCTGCTGTCCTTCCCCCGCGTCGTCGGCTTCGGCGTGACGCTGGCGGTGGCGGTGGTGCTGTTCCTCGTGCTGACGCGCACGGACACCGGCCGCGCCATGCGGGCGGTGGCGAAGGAGAGGACGGGTGCCGCGCTGGTCGGCATCGATGTGCGCCACGTCTATGCCGTGACCTTCGCCATCGGCTGCGCCTGCCTGGCGATCTCCGCCTGCCTGCTGCTGCCTTCCTTCTACGTGAACCCGCGCGTGGGCAACGCCTTCGTGCTGGTGGCCTTCACCATCGTCGTGCTGGGCGGCATGGGCAGCGTGCCGGGCGCGCTGCTGGGCGGGCTGTTCATCGGCGTGGTGGAGAGCCTGTCCGGCCTCTATCTCGGCGACAGCCTGGGGCAGCTCGGCATTTTCGTGATCTTCATCCTGGTGCTGCTGTTCCGGCCGACCGGGCTGTTCGGGGCGCGCGCGTGAAGGACCGTCAGCTCGCGCTCATCCTGGGTTTCGCGGCGGTGGCGGCGCTGGTGCCGTTCTTCGTCACCGCCGGCACCTGGCTGAACTTCGCGGTGTTCACGCTGATCCTGTGCCTGGCGGCGCAGGGCTGGAACATCCTGGGCGGCTATGGCGGGCAGTACAGCTTCGGCCACGCCGCCTTCTTCGGCACCACGGCCTATCTGACCGCGGTGCTGCAGTCCCGCTACGGGATCAACCCCTATGCGGCCTTCGCCATCGGCATCGCCGCCGCGGCGGCGGTGGGCTGGGTGATCGGCTTCCTCTCCTTCCGTTCCGGCCTCAAGGGCAGCTATTTCGCGCTGGTGACCCTGGCCTTCGCGGAGGTGTTCCGCGTGGTCGCCAACGCCTCCGACATCACCGGCGGCGCGGCTGGCACGCTGATCAAGCTCGATGTCCGGCCGGAGAACTTCCAGTTCGCCTCCCGCGGTACCTTCTTCTGGGTGGTGCTGGCGATGGTGGTGCTGGCCATGCTGCTGACCCGCGCGCTGGAACGCTCGCGGCTCGGCGCGCAGATGGTGGCGGTGCGAGAGAATGAGGATGCGGCCCGCGCGCTCGGCGTCGATGCGTTGCAGGTGAAGCTCTCGGCCATCGCGCTGTCGGCGGCCATCACGGGGGCGGCGGGCGGGCTCTACGCGCAATACTTCCTCTACCTCGACGCCACCATCGCCTATGGCACCTGGATCAGCGTGGAGGCGTTGCTGGCGCCGATCGTGGGTGGCGCGGGCACGGTGTTCGGGCCGGTCGTCGGCTCCATCGTGCTGCACAGCCTCTCCGAATTCACCAAGAGCCTGGTGGGCCGCATTCCCGGCATCGACCTGGTCATCTTCGGCATCATGCTGATCCTGGTGGTGCGCTTCCCGCCGCGGAACATACCCGGGCTGATCCGGCGCTGGAGGTCGGGCCGATGATCGAAGCCGATCCCGCCTTCCTCGCCGTGCGCAACGTGTCCATGCGCTTCGGCGGTCTGCTCGCCGTCTCCGATGCCTCCTTCTTCGTGAAGGAGGGGAGCATCACGGGCCTGATCGGGCCGAATGGCGCGGGGAAGACGACGCTCTTCGCCATCGTCTCCGGCTTCCAGAAGCCGACGAGTGGCCACGTGCTGTGGAAGGGGGAGGAGATCACGGCGCGCCCGCCCCACCTGCTGGCCCGCGCAGGCATCGCGCGCACCTTCCAGATCGTGCAGCCTTTCGCGGGGCTCAGCGTGCGGGAGAACATCGCGGTCGGCGCCTTCCTGCGTCACGCGAAACGCGACGATGCGATCGCGCTGGCGGAGAAGGTGGCGGAGCGTGTCGGGCTGACGGCGGAACTCGACAAGCCCGCGGCGGCACTGACCGTGGCGGGCCGCAAGCGTGTCGAGTTGGCGAAGGCGTTGGCGACGGAGCCGAAGCTGCTGCTGCTGGATGAGGTGCTGGCCGGCCTCAACCCCAGCGAGGTGCGCGACATTGTCCCCGTGGTGCGCGCCATCCGCGATTCCGGCGTGACGGTGCTGATGATCGAGCATGTGATGCAGGCCGTGATGAACCTGTGTGAGGCCGTGCATGTGCTGGCGCAGGGCCGCATCATCGCCAGCGGCACGCCGGCGGAGGTGGTGGCCACTCCCGCCGTCGTCGAAGCCTATCTGGGTCACGGCGCGGCGACGCGCCTGTCAGGCCAGCGCGATGCTTGAGGTCAGGGGTCTGGTCGCGGGCTATGGCCTGACCCGCGTGCTGGAAGGCGTCTCGCTGGAGGTGGAGGCCGGCGAGATCGTGGCCGTGCTGGGATCGAACGGCGCGGGCAAGACGACGCTGAACATGACCATCAGCGGCCTCGTGAAGCCGCGGGCTGGCGAGGTGCTGTTCGATGGCCAGCGCATCACCGGCCTCTCGCCGGCGCAGGTGATGGAGCGCGGACTGATCCAGGTGCCGGAGGGGCGCAAGATCTTCCCGAACCTGACGGTGCGGGAGAACCTCGAGCTCGGCTCCTACCGCCGCGCCAAGCCCAACCGCGCCCGGAACATCGAGAAGGTCTTCGCCACCTTCCCGCGGCTGCGGGAACGCGTGGCGCAGGCGGCGGGGACGCTGTCGGGTGGTGAGCAGCAGATGCTCGCCATCGGCCGCGGCATGATGGCGGAGCCTCGGCTGCTGATCCTGGACGAGCCCTCGCTCGGCCTATCGCCGCTGCTGGTTGAGGAGATGTTCGCGCTGATCCGCAAGCTGCATGGCGAGGGGCTCGCCATCATGCTGGTGGAGCAGAACGTCGCGCAGTCCCTGGAGATCGCGGACCGTGCCTATGTGCTGGAACACGGCGTCTTCGCGCTGTCCGGCACCGCGGCGCGGGTGCGGGACGATCCGGAATTGAAGCGGGCCTATCTGGGCCTGTAGCGGGGAAGGAAACAAAGCCATGGCCATGCTGACGCCGGGGGTCGCCGCCGCGACCGAGCTGCTCGCCACGCCACCCTCGCCATGGCTGGGCGAATGGTCGCGCTTCGCGGCCAAGCTGCGCTTCACCGACCTCTCCGGCGACGTCGTCGCCCGCACGCGCCTCGCGCTGCTGGACTGCATCGGGGCGATCGCGTCGGGCGCGCAGGAGCCGGAATGCCAGGCGCTGGCGGCCCGGATGATCGCGCGGGAAGGCGGCGGCGATGCGCCGGTCATCGGCTACGCCGGTGGCGCGCGGCCAGGCACCGCGGCCTTCCTGAACGGCACCGCCGGCACGATGCTGGAACTGGATGAGGGCAACCAGTATGCCCGCGGCCATCCCGCCATTCATGTCGTCCCCGCGCTGCTCGCGGCACCCCGCGGCGATGGCGCGGCGCTGCTGACGGGCCTCGCGCTGGGCTACGAGATGGGCAGCCGCGTCGGCATCGCGAGCAAGCTCAACGTCGCGATGCATCCGCATGGCACCTGGGGCACGCTCGGCGCCGCGACAGGCATCGCCAAGCTGCATGGCGCAACGGCGGAGGAGTTCCGCGGCGTCATCAACATGGCCTCCACGCTCGGCCTGGCCACGTCGCGCAAGACGATGCTGGAGGGCGGCACGGTGCGGAACACCTATGCCGGCGTCGCCAACATGCTCGGCATCACGGTGTGGGATCTGGTGCGCGCGGGCTTCGAGGGCGAGCGTGACGGCGTCGCCACCATCTTCGGCCATGTGAGTGCCAACGACTTCCGGCCGGAGGAGATGGTGGCGGAGCTCGGCACCCGGTGGGAGATCGCACGCAACTATTTCAAGCGCCACGCCGCCTGCCGCTACACCCATGGCGCGCTGGACGCGATGGCGAAGATCGTGGCGGAGCACGGCCCGCTGACGCCGGACCAGGTGAAGGCGGTGCAGGTGCACACCTATGTGTGGGCGGCGCAGCTCGATAGCCCCGCGGCGCCCAACATGCTGGCCGCCAAGTTCAGCATTCCCTTCGCCATCGCGACCTTCATCCGCCACGGCGCCGCGACCGTGCCCGCCTTCCGCGGCCCGGCGCGGGAGGATCCCGTGACGCTCGCGCTCGCGCAGCGCGTGGCGGTGGATGAGGATGCGGCGATGACGGCCATGCTGCCGGGTCTCCGCCCTGCGCGCGTCGCCATCACGCTGAACGATGGCCGCGTGCTGAGCGCGGAGGTCACGACCAATCGCGGCGATACCGAGGACCCCTTCACGGAGGCCGAGGTGCGCGAAAAATTCCATGACCTGGCTGACCCGATCTATGGACGCGATCGCGCCAAGGCGATCGAGGAAGCGGTGCTCGCGATGGGCCCGCATGTCGAAGCGACTTCACTGGTGGAATTGCTGGCACGATGAGTCTTGCTGATGTCCGCGAGCGCGGGGCGCTCGACGCCGTGACGCTTGCCGTCCTCAAGGGACGGCTTGAGCAGATCGCCGACGAGATGGACGCGACGCTCTATCGCAGCGCCTTCAACCCGATCATCGCGGAGGCGCGCGACGCCTGCCACGGCATCTATCACGCGGAGACCGGCGCCACGCTGGTGCAGGGCACGAAGGGGCTGCCGATCTTCGTCGGCGCCATGTCCTTCGCCGTGCAGGCCGTCATCAAGCGGGTGCAGGCGGGCGCCGGGCTGGAGCCCGGCGACACCTTCATCTTCAACGACCCCTATGAGGGCGGCACGCACCTCAACGACTTCCGGCTGGTTCGGCCGCTGTTCCGGAACGGGCAGCTCTTCTGCTGGCTGGCGAGCGTTGGCCATTGGCTCGACATCGGCGGCAACGTGCCCGGCAACTACAATCCGCGCGCGACGGAAAGCCACCAGGAAGGCGTGCGCTTCCCGCCGGTGAAGCTGATCCGCGCCGGCGTGATGCAGCAGGACATCCTCGATATCCTCGCCGCCAACAGCCGCGTGCCGCAATCCAACTGGGGCGATCTGAACGGCCAGCTGAATGCGCTCGACCTCGGCGAGCGGCGGCTTTCCGCGCTGCTGGACGAGACGGGCGAGACGACGGTGGAAGCCGCCTTCGTGGCGCTGGCGGATCGCGCCGCGGCGCTGATGCAGGCGGAGGTCGAGGCGCTGCCCGATGGCGACTACGCCTTCGAGGACTATCTCGACAATGATGGCGTGACGGATGAGCGGCTGGTCATCGCGCTGGACATGAAGGTGCGCGGCGGGTCGATGCTGCTGGACTTCTCCCGCAGTTCCGACGCCTGCCTCGGCCCGATCAACATCAGCCGCGCGACGACGGTCGCGGCCTGCTACGTCGCGCTGAAGCATGCCTTCCCGGATGTGCCGGCGAATGCGGGCGTGCTGCGGCCGATCGAGTTCGTCATCCCCGACAATTCGCTGCTGGGTGTTGGCCCGCCGCGGCCGGTCGCGGGCTACACCGAGACGATCCTGCGGCTGATCGGCGTGATCTTCGGCGCGCTCGGCAAGGCCGTGCCGGAACGCGCGACGGCGGCGCCCTTCGGCACCATCAACGCGCTGTCGCTGTCGGGGCAGCGCAAGGACGGCACGCGCTGGGTGATGTTCTCCTTCTTCGGCGGCGGGCTCGGCGGCAATCCGGAATCGGATGGGCTGCACCACGCGAACAACCCGATCTCGACGGCGACGATCCCGCCGGCGGAGATCCTGGAAGCCGCCTATCCCGTGATGTTCACGCAATGGGCGCTGAGGCCGGATAGTGGCGGTGCCGGGCTGCATCGCGGCGGCGTCGGCGCTGTCTATGAGATCGAGGCGCTGTCGCCTGGTACGACGGAAGTGGCGCTGCTCGGCGAGCGTGGCCGCTACGCGCCCTTCGGCGTCAGCGGCGGCCAACCGGCGGCGCTCAACACCTTCGCCTGGCAGTCGAAGGACGGCTGGAACACGCCGCCCATGGCCAGCAAGATCGTCGGCGTGAAGATCGAGGCCGGGCAACGCGTGCGCCTCGAAGCGCCGGGCGGCGGCGGATGGGGCGACCCGATGCAGCGGCCGCGCGACGCTGTCGCACGGGACATCAGGCTTGGCTTCGTCAGCGCGGAACGCGCGGCACAGGACTACGGATACCGGGCATGAGCAGCGCACCGATTGTTGGCGTGGACGTCGGCGGGACCTTCACCGACCTCTTCCTCTACGACCCCGGCACCAGCAGCTTCCGCACCGCCAAGGTGCCGTCGAATCGTGGTGACGAGGCCGTGGGCTTCATGAATGGCCTGCGCGCCCTCGGCGGCCCCGCGGGGTTCGAGGCGATCGTGCATGGCACGACCGTCGGCACCAATGCGCTGCTGGAGCGCAAGGGTGCCAGGCTCGGCGTCATCACCACCGCGGGCTTCCGCGACGTGCTGGAAATGCGGCGGCGGGACCGGCGCAACACCTGGGGCCTCTGGGGCGACTTCACGCCGATCACCGACCGCGACCTGCGGGTCGAGGTGCCGGAGCGCATGCTGGCCGATGGCACGATCCACACGCCGGTCGATATCGCGGCGGTGGAAGCGGCGGCGCGCGACCTGCTGGCGCGCGGTGCGGAGGCCTGCGCCATCGTCTTCATCAACGCCTATGCGAACGGGGCGAGTGAGGCCGCGGCGGCGAAGGCCGTGCGCGCCATCTGGCCGACGCCGCATGTCAGCGTGAGCAGCGAGATCCTGCCGGAGATCCGGGAGTTCGAGCGCGCTTCGACGACGGGCCTCAACGCCTATCTGCAACCAGGCGTCGCGAGCTATCTCGGCAAGCTGGAAGGCGCGCTGGGCGAAGCCGGTTTCGGCGGGCGCTTTCACATCGTGCAGTCGAATGGCGGCATCATGTCCACCGCCACGGCGCGCAGCGTGCCGGTGCGCACGGCGCTGTCGGGCCCCGCGGCCGGCGTGATCGCGGCGGCGGCGATCGCCAAGGCGGCGGGGTTCGAGAACGCCATCACCTGCGACCTCGGCGGCACCTCCTTCGACGTCTCGCTGGTGGCGGGCGGTGAGATGGCGCTCGCGGCGCAGGCGACCATTGATTTCGGGCTGGTGATCCGCAGCCCGATGATCGAGATCACGACCATCGGCGCTGGCGGCGGCTCCATCGCGCATGTCGATCGCGGCGGCCTGCTGCAGGTCGGCCCGGAAAGCGCGGGCAGCCGGCCAGGTCCTGTCTGTTATGGCCAGGGCAATACGCGGCCGACGCTGACGGATGCCAATGTCGTGCTCGGCCGCATCAATGCGGACAAGCCGATCGGTGGCGCGCTGTCACGCCTGGATGTCGAAGGCGCCAAGGCCGCGCTGTTGAAGCATGTCGGCGATCCGCTCGGCATCGATGCCATGGCGGCGGCGGAGGCCGTGGTGCGCGTCGCCAATGCGAAGATGGCCGGCGCCATCAGGCTCGTCTCCATTGAGCGGGGGCATGATCCGCAGAAATTCGTGGCGCTGCCCTTCGGCGGCGGCGGCGCACTGCATGTCGGCGCGCTGATCAAGGAAGTGGGCCTCCAGGCCGCGCTGGTGCCGCGCTTCCCGGGCGTGACGAGTGCCATCGGCTGCGTCATCGCCGATGTTCGGCACGACCAGGTGCGCACGCTGAACCTCAATCTCGATGGCATCGACGCCGCGTCGCTCGATCGCCGCATGGTGGAGGAGGCGACCGCCGCGCGCGCCGTGGTGGAGGGTGCAGGCCTGCCGGTGGAGCGGATCGAGGTCCGCTTCGAACTCGACATGCACTATGCCGGCCAGACTCACACGGTCGGCGTGCCGCTGCCCCTGCATGTCGTGAACGGCACGACGGGCGTCAGCGAAGCCATCATCCGCATGGCCTTCGAAGCCGCCTATCAGACCGCCTTCAGCCGCCTTCTGCCGGGCCTCGGCATCCGCATCGTCTCGCTGCGCACAGCGGCCATCGGCATCCGCCCGGATTTCGACCTGACGACGCTGGCGCCCCCAAAGGACGCGACCGTGGAAGGTGCGGCGCGCGGTGCGCGGCAGGTGTGGTTCGATGGCGCCTGGCATACGGCCACGGTGTGGTCGCGGCTTGACCTGCCGGAGGGATCGCGCGTCCATGGCCCGGCGATCCTGGAGCAGGGCGATGCGACGGTCGTCGTCGATCCCGACCTGGTCGCGCGCACCGACCGCTTCGGCAACCTCATCATCGAACGGGAGTGACGGCGATGGCCGAGGCCGCGATCCCCATCAGCCAGACCGCGCTGCTGCTCTGCGATCTGCAGAACGATTTCGTTCATTCCGATGGCGCCTATGGCCGCGCCGGATACACCGCGGCAGCGATTGCAGCGATTCCGGCGCGCCTGAAACCCCTGGCGGATGCGATGCGGGCCAAGGGCGGGTGGATCGCCTCCACGCATTTCACGCTCTTCACCGGCAAGGGTGGCGAGCCCTGGATCGACCCGCACCTCAAGGCGATGCGGCCCTTCCTCAAGAAGGGCGACTTCGTCATGGGCGGTTGGGGGCATCAGGTGGTGGAGGAACTCGCGCCGTCCGACCTGCCCGTCGAGAAGGTGGGCTATGACGCCTTCTACCAGACGCGGCTTGAATGGGTGCTGCGCAAGGCGGGCATCCGCAAGCTGCTGGTCAGCGGCATCGTGACGAATGGCGGCGTCGCTTCCACGGTGCGCGGCGCGCATGTGCGGGAGTTCGAGGTGACGGTGCTGGAGGACGCCTGCGCCGCCTTCACGGAGGGGCTGCACAGCACGGCGATCGAGGCGCTGCGGCCCGTGGCGAAGATCAGCACCATCGCCGAGGAGCTGGCGAAGCTGCCATGAGCATCGGCCGCGTCGTCACCGAAGCCGATCCGGCCTTCGAGATCGAAGTCCCCGTGGCCATCATCGGCGCCGGCGCGGCGGGGCTGGTGGCGGCACTCTCCTGCCTCGATGGGGGGGTGGAACCGCTGCTGCTGGAACGCGATCCGGTGCCGCGCGGCAGCACCTCGCTCAGCGCGGGCCTCATCCCGGCCGCGGGCACGCGCTTCCAGCGCGCGCATGGCATCGAGGATGATGTCGAGACCTTCGCCCGCGACATCCAGAGGAAGGCGCATGGCCAGGCGGAGCCCACCACCGTGCGGACGGTGGCGGAGAATGCGGGCTGTGCCATCGAATGGCTGGCGGATCGCCATGGGCTCGACTTCTCCGTCGTGCACGACTTCTCCTACCCCGGCCACACGCATCGTCGCATGCATGGCCTGCCGAGCCGGAGCGGGGCGGAACTCGTGGATCGGCTGCGCAGCGCGGCGGAGACGGCGGGCGTGCCGCTGCTGACGGAAGCGCGCGTGACGACGCTGGTCGCGGACCAAGCCGGGCGCCTGCGCGGCCTGGTCGCGACTCGGCCTGATGGCAGCGAGGAGCGCATCGGCGCCAAGGCCATCGTGCTTGCCTGCTGCGGCTATGCCGGCAACAAGGAACTCGTGCGCAAATACATCCCGGAGCTCGCGGAGGCCGTCTATTTCGGCCATCCCGGGAATGAGGGCGAAGCGCTGTCCTGGGGCGAGCAGATCGGTGCGCAACTCCGCGACATGACGGGGCACCAGGGCCACGGCTCGGTCGCGCATCCCCAGGGCATCCTCGTCTCCTGGGCCGTCATCATGGAAGGCGGCTTCCAGGTGAACGTCGAGGGGCGACGCTTCTGGAACGAATCCTCGGGCTATTCCGAGGCGGGCGTGGCCGTGATGGGCCAGCCCGGCTCCATCGCCTGGGATGTCTTCGACAGCCGCATCGCCGGCGTCACCGCGCAGTTCGAGGATTTCCGGCAGGCGCAGGCGCAGGGCGCGGTGATCAGCGCGGACACGCCCGCAGCACTCGCGCGGCTGATGAAGCTGCCGGAGGACGCCTTCCTCGCCACCTTCGAGGACGTCTCTCGCCTGAAGCGGGACGGCGCCACGGATGGCTTCGGCCGCAACTGGCAGGGTGTGGCGCCGCTCGCCGGGCCGCTCTGCGCGGTGCGGGTCACCGGCGCGCTGTTTCACAGCCAGGGCGGGCTGGTGGTGGATGAGGCGGCGCGCGTGCGGCTTGCCGCGGGCGGGATCATCCCCAACCTCTTCGCCGCCGGCGGCGCGGCCTGCGGCGTTTCCGGGCCGGAGGCCGGCGGCTACCTCTCCGGCAATGGCCTGCTCAGTGCCGTCACGCTGGGGCGCATCGCGGGGCAGGGGGCCGCCGCGGTCGCCGCGACCGACTAAGCAATAACGAGGGAAGACGTTCGATGGACCAGATGGTGGGCGACCAGTTCGGCATCGGCCAACCCGTGCGGCGGAAGGAGGATGTGCGCCTCCTCACGGGTCGCGGCACCTACACGGATGACATCAACGTGGACGGCCAGGCGCATATGGCGGTGCTGCGCTCCCCGCATGCCCATGCGCGCATCGTCTCGATGAACCTCGACGCGGCGCGCGCCGCCCCCGGCGTGCTGGCGGTGCTGACGGGGCAGGATGCGGAAGCCGATGGCATCGGCCTCTTCCCCGTGATGGTGGAGGTGCCGCCGATGGACGGCACGCCGCCGCTCTACGCGCCGCCCCGCACCATCCTGCAGACGGAGCGCGTGCGCTTCGTGGGTGACCTCGTCGTTGCCGTCGTGGCCGAGACGCGCGCCCAGGCGCAGGATGCCTGCGAGCTGGTCGAGATCGAGTACGAACCGCTGCCCTCCATCACCGACACCGCGCGCGCACTGGACCCCGACGCGCCGGTGATCTGGGAGGAGCGCGGCAGCAATCTTTGCGTGCACTGGTCCAACGGCCGGGAAGCGGAGGCGGATGCGGCCTTCGAGCGCGCGCACAAGATCGCCCGCGTCGACCTCGTGCAGAACCGCCTGGTCGGCAACCCCATGGAGCCGCGCGTCGCCATCGGCCGCTGGGATGCGGCGCGGGAGCGCTACGAGCTGCACAGCCCGAGCCAGGGCGCGATGAAGGTGCGGGAGTCGCTGGCGAAATACGCCTTCAAGGTGCCGCTGGAGAAGGTGCGCGTCATCTCCCGCGATGTCGGCGGCGGCTTCGGGCTCCGCGGCAAGAATTTCCCGGAATCGGCGCTGGTGCTCTGGGCGGCGAAGCGGCTCGGCCGGCCGGTGAAGTGGCGCTCCGACCGCAGCGAGACGATGGTGAGCGACCCGCATGGCCGCGACCATGTCACCAAGGCGGAGATGGCCTTCGATGCGAACGGCAAGGCGCTCGGCATGCGGGTGCGCAGCATCGCGGCCATGGGCGCCTATCTCTTCGATTTCGGCCCGCGCATCCCGACCGTCGCGGGCGCGCGCATCGCCGGCACCGTCTATGACCTGCAGGCCGTGAACCTGCAGGTGCGCTGCGCCTTCACCAACACCGTGCCGACGGACGCCTATCGCGGCGCGGGGCGACCCGAGATCGCCTATACGATCGAACGCCTGCTCGATGTCGGCGCGGGGCTCTTCGGCATCGGCAAGGATGAGATCCGCCGCCGCAACTACATCCGTGCCGACCAGATGCCGTACAAGAACTGCGTCGGCAACGTGCTGGACAGCGGCGACTTCAGCGGAACCCAGGCCATGGCGCTGAAGCTCGCGGATTGGGATGGCTATCCCGCCCGCAAGGCGGCGTCGGAGGCGGCGGGGAAGAAGCGCGGCATCGGCATCGGCTATTTCGTGGAGGCCTCGGGCGGCCAGCCACAGGAATGGGCGCGCGTCGTGATGACGCCGGAAGGCAAGGCGCGGCTGCATGTCGGCACCTTCAGCCACGGGCAGGGGCATGAGACCGCCTTCGCGCAGATCGTCCATGCCCGCCTCGGCATCCCCTTCGAGGATGTGGAACTGGTACAGGGCGACACCGACGAGGTGGAGCAGGGCTTCGGCACCGGCGGGTCGCGCTCCTCCCAGATGGGCGGCGTCGCCTCCTCCCGTGCCTCGGAGGCCGTGCTGGCCAAGGCCAGGCGCATCGCGGCGCATCTGCTGGAAGCCGGCGTCGCCGACATCGAACTGGTGGCGGGCCAGTTCACCGTGGCCGGCACGGACATGGCCGTCAGCTGGAAGCAGGTGGTCGCCGCCTCGCTCGATCCCGCGAAGCTGCCAGCGAGCGAGACACCGGGCCTCGATGAGCAGGTGCTCTACAAGCGCAGCACCGAATGCAACTTCCCCAATGGCTGCCACGTGGCGGAGGTGGAGATCGACCCGGAGACGGGGCGCCTCACCGTCGATCGCTACGCCGCGGTGGATGACGTCGGCAATGTCATCAACCCGATGCTGGTGCATGGGCAGTCGCATGGCGGCATCGCACAGGGCCTCGGCCAGGCGGTGCTGGAACACGCGGTCTATGACAGCGAAAGCGGCCAGTTCCTGACCGCGACCTTCCAGGACTACTGCATGCCGCGGGCGGAAGACCTTCCGGACCTCGCCATCGACTTCAACATCGTGCCGACGCCGATCAACGACCTCGGCGTCAAGGGCGCGGGAGAGGGCGGAGCCTGTGGCGCGCCGCCGGCCATCGTCTCCGCAGCCTGCGAGGCGCTGGGCGTCGACCACATCGACATGCCGCTGACGCCGGAGCGGGTCTGGCGGGTGCTCTCCGCTGCCGACCGCGCAAGCGCGGCGGCGGGCTGATCAGTCGGCGAAGGTGAGCCGCAGCTCCTGCCCGCCATCGGGCAGGGGCCGCTGGTCCACCGTCTCGGCCTGCCGCGTCGCGAGCCAGAGGGCGAAGGCCTCCTGCGCCGCGGCGGGGCCTTCCAGATCCTCCGCGCTGGGCCGTGCCGCCGGGCGCGGCAGCGCGGCGCCAGCCCAGGCGGCGGTGACCAGGATGCGGTCCGTGGCGTAGTGGGCCTGCACGCGCGCTTCCGCGACGCCGCGCTCCGCCAGCAATTCGCTGAGCTCCAGCAGCGCGTGGCCGATATGGGCCATCGTCTCCCGCCGCGCGCCCCAGGCGCCGCCCAGCGCCTCCACCTCGTCCATCAGCGCCTGGTTGGCGCCCGGGGTCATCGCGAAGCTGGCGCGTTGCGCCACCAGCGGGGCGGTCAGCAGGTTCAGCAGGATGGCCGCCAGCGCGCCCGCGGTGACGGGCGCCATCAGCATGGGCGGCAGCATGCGCTGCATGACCGGCACTTCCAGCAGCGTCGCCAGGCCGATGGCGATGCCGAGGCCCACGGTGAAGGTGCGCCGCGTATCCAGCATGCGCGATCCCATCAACTGGCAGCCCGCCGCGATCATGAAGCAGCAGACATAGAGCAGCATCGCCGCCTTCACCGGATCGGGGATGGCAAGCGCCACGGCCAGCAGCTTCGGGCAGCAGGCCAGCACCAGCAGGGCGCCCGAGCCCCACAGCGCGACGCGGCGCGCCAGGATCCGCGTCGAGATCGTCAGTCCGACGCAAGCGGAGGAACTGCCGGGCGGCATGGCGCCGGCCAGCCCGGCGAGCCCCAGCGCGAGGCTGTGCGCCAGCAGGCCGCGGCGGATCGGCGGTGTGTCCGGCCGCCGCCAGCCGCCATCCGCGGCGCGCTGGAAGGCGACAAGGTCGCCGGTCCAGGAAGCGAAGCAGGCCAGCAGGGCCACGATGAAGGGCGGCAGCAGCACCGCGGCGTCGAAGCCGCCGAAGGCCGGCAGCATCGGGCGCGGAACGGCGAACCAGGGCGCCGCATCCAGCACCGAGGCATCCGCCAGGCCGAGCCCATAGGCCAGCGCCGTGAGCGTGCCCGCGGCCGCGCCGACCAGCACGGCGAAGCGCGCCAGCGGCCCACCCTTCAGCGCAACCCCCATCATCACGACCAGCGTCACGGCGGCCAGAGCGGATTGCTCCCCGGTGGTGCCCATGGCGCCGAAGGCGCGGGGCAGCAGGCTGACGCCGATCAGCAGCACGACCACGCCCGCGACCTCGGTCGGCACCACCTTCTGCAGCCGCCGCAGCGTACCCGCCAGCACCACGCCGATCAGCCCGGTCAGTAGTGCCGCGGCGCCGACGGCCGCCAGGCTCGCCCCCGGCGTGGCGGCCAGGTAGACCGCGACGAAGACCGGCGTCGGGATGGAGGCGATGGGATAGCCGGACCCGATCGGCCCGCGCGGCAGCGCCTGCAGCAGCCCCGCGATGGCGATGGCGGCGACGGACAGGCCGACGAAGTTGAGCACCTCCAGCGGCAGCAGGCCGAACTGCGCGCCGACCAGGCCTGGCAGGATCAGGTAGATGGACTGGATACCGATCTGCTGCGCCGCCAGCGCGGCGGTCTGCGCCGCGCCGGGCCGATCCTCCACGCCGTGCTCGATATGGGCGGGGCGCTGCGTCGCGCGGTCGCCGCGCGCAAAGCGCGGCAGGCGTGCCAGCCAGGCGGGCGGGGCGGGGGTCGACAAGGGGCGGAGGCTTCCTTGCGGCACGCCGGCGGCGGCACGACGGCCGCACGGCAAGGGGGAGGGAGAGTCCAGCTAACCCGAAGGTTCAGGGCGCAGCAATCGGAGGACGTTGGTCGATGCGCTCACGCTCATCCGCTTTCCGGCGCCAGCAGCAAGGCCTGCCGGCGCGTCAGCCAGACGACACGCTCGAACAGGCTGGTGGCGCGGAACAGCACGTCCTGCGCGGCGTAGGGCAGGGCTGGCTCGTTCCGCGCCAGGCGGCGTCGCAGGCCATCCATCATGTCGCTCCGGTCGCCGGTCATCGCCGCCAGCAGCGCCAAAGTCTCCGCATCCCCGTCATGGCCGTATTCCGCGAGCTGCCCCAGCAGCAGGTGCAGCGCCTCCGCCAGGCGATGGATCATGGGCAGCAGCGCCGCGGCCTCCGCCTGGCGCATCGCGGCGGTGACCTCCCCGAACTCGCCGAGCGTCTCCCGCAGCGCGCGCAGGCCCTCCAGCGCGGCCTCCAGCGCCACGGCGCGGTCCAGCTGTTCCGGGCCGCAGCCGCGGGACAGGATGTCCTTCAGGAAGGCGGCGATCCGGGCCTCCAGCGCGGCGCTCGCTTCCAGCATGGCCTCCCGCGGTGCATGCGTGGCCTCGGGCTCCGCCCGCAACTGGTCGGCCAGGGCGGGCAGGCGGGCCAGCAACCGGCGCTGTTCGCGCACGACGAGGTCGAGCGCCGTCACCGGCTCCGCCAGCGCCTGGTCGTAGAGGAAGCGCGGGCGGGACATGGCCTCGGCCGGGGTTTCCGGCGACAGCCGCGCCAGCAGCCGCTCCATCGCCGCGCCGAAGGGCGCGAGCATGAGGGCGGAGGCGAGTTGCAGCAGCAGGAACAGCCAGGCGAGCCGGTCATGCGCCGTGGCGGCCATGGCCGAGCCGCCGACCAGCAGCGGCAGGCCCGTCGCGTGTTCCAGTGCCAGCAGCGCGATGAAGAAGGCCGCGCCCGCGGCCTTCAGCAGGGTCTGGTAGATGGCGAGACGCCGTCCCGTGCCGCGCAGATCGGCGGAGAGCACCAGCACCGCGAAGCCGGAGCCAAGCGAGGCGCCGCAGGCCACCATCAGCGCCTGCTCGAACTCCAGCGCGCCCGCCTCCTGCATCGCCAGCGCCAGGATCGTGACGGTGGAGGAGGATTGCGCCATCAGCGCCACCGCCGCGCCGGCCAGGAAGGGCAGGGCCAGCGCCAGCAGGCCGCCGGAGGCCGCGGCCAGCACCTGGCGCACCGCCTCCATCTCCCGCAGCGGGCCGGCGCCGATCTTCATCAGGTCGATGCCGAGGAACAGAAGCGCCAGGCCGAACAGCGCGCCCAGCGCGGGGCGGAGAGGGCTGGAGCGGTCGAGTTTCCGGGTGCTGAGGAAACCCACGACGCCCACCAGCCACAGCGCCGCCAGATGCAGATCGACCGTGGCCAACAGGACCAGCCCCGCGGTGCCGACATTGGCGAAGCCCACGATCAGCATCGCCCGCGGCAGGGTCATGATCCCGGCCTGGACCAGGGAGGTGCTGATGAAGGTGGCGGCGTTGCTGCTTTGCGTCAGCCCGCCCAGCAGAAGGCCGGTGAAGGCGCTGCGCAGCGGCCCGCGCGTGGCGCCGCCCAGCAGGCGCCGCATGCGCCGGCCGGCCATCTGCTGCAGATGTGCGCCGAGGCCCTTGATCCCCACCAGGAACAGGCCGAGCCCCGCCACGAAGGTGCCGAACATCTCCAAGAGGCAGGCTCCGGGACCCAGGATCGGCCATGATTGTCGCGCGCATTGCTTGAGACCCCGTGAAGGCCGGCGCCGGGGGCGCGAAAATCCCCGCGCGCCGGGGGCGCGAAAATCCCCGCGCGCCGGGGGCGCGACAAGCGCCGCGGCCACCGCTAACCTTCCCGCGATCGGCTTCCAGAGAGCACCTCACGTGCCGCAACCGCTTGCCCTGACGATCCCGCCTGAGACGGAGGAGGTCCCGCGTCTGCTCGACGCGCTGGAAGGCTTCGCCGAGGAGGCGGGCCTCTCCCCCAAGGCCGCGCATCGCCTGGCCGTGGTGGTGGAGGAACTGGCCGCCAATGTCGCCATGCACGGCACCGGGGGCGAGGGCGGCGCGACCTACATCGCCGTCAGTGTCCGGCAGGAGGCCGATGAGGTCATCGCGACGATCGAGGATGATGGCCGCGCCTTCGATCCGCTGGCGCAGGCGACGCCAGACACGGAGGCGGCGCTGGAGGACCGGGACATCGGCGGTCTCGGCGTGCATTTCGTGCAGCAGATGACCAAGACGCTGCGCTACAGCCGGGAGGATGGCCTGAACCGGCTGACGGCCGTGCTGGACGCGGCCGGCTGACCGGCGGTGTCTGACGCCGCCACGCATGCCCTGGCCGCGCCGCCCTTCGGCGCCGTGATGGACCGGCTGGAGGCCCTGGCAGGCTTCGCCGCCTCCGACGTGCTGATGAACCGCCTGGTGCGCGCCGCATCGGTGGTCGCGCGCCTGCCCATGGACCGCGCGGGGATCGATCATCCCGATTGGGCGGCGCTGCTGGATGCCGTGACGGTGCAGGAGACGCGGATGTTCCGCGCTTCCGCCCAGCTCGACCAGTTCCGGCAGATCGTGCTGCCCGATCTGGTGGCGGGCGCGGCAGGGCGCCCGCTGTCCTTCGTCTCGGCAGGTTGCGCCACGGGGGAGGAAGCCTGGACGCTCGCCATCCTCGGCGCGCGGGCCGGGCATCCCTGGCGGGTGCTCGGCATCGATGTCTGCCGCCCGGCGCTGGAGGCGGCGGAAGCCGCGCGCTACCGGCTCGGCCCGCCGGATGCGCTGCGGGAGATGAGGGCAGAGGACCGGGGGCTGCTCGACATTGCCGATGGCTGGTTCGAACCGGTGGCGGCGCTGCGGCCGGGGGTGCGCTTCCGCCGCGCCAACCTTCTTCAATGCGGGCTGCCGGAGGCCAGCGCGGATGCGATCCTCTGCCGCAACGTGCTGATCTACATGACGCCGGAGGGGCGGCTTTCGGTGCTGCGGCAGTTGGCGGCGGCGCTCCGCCCGGGCGGTGCCCTGCTGCTGGGTCCGACCGATTCGCCGCCGCCGGGGCTCGGCCTCCGGCTGTGGTCTCGGGAACTGGTGGGCATCTGGCGCCGGGTGGACGCCGATGGCTGAGGCGCTGCTCGCCGGCGGCCGCGCCTTCCTGCTGCCGCCAGGCGCGCAGCCGGTGGAGGCGCAGCGCCTGCGCCCGGCGCCGCTGGCCGGGGCTGGGCTGCTGGGCATCGCCGTCATCGGTGGGCAGGCCCTGCCGGTGATGGCGCCGATCCCCGGCCAGCCGGGTGGCGAGGCCTGGGTGGTGGTGGAGGGCCCCGGCGGCCGCCTGGTCATGGCCGGGGAGGCGTTGCTGGCCGAGGCGCCGGCGGAGGCGGTACCGCTGCTGGCGCCGCGCCTGGCCGCCCGGCCCGTGCCCGCGGCGGAACCGGCTTCCGGCACCGGCTGGGCCGTGCCGGCGCGTGCGGGCCGCGCCCGGCTGGTGGCGATGGCGGCGGAGATCGGCGGGCTGCGCCTGGTGCTGCCCTTCGCCGCGCTGGAACGGGTGGTGCCGCTGCCGGAACTGCGCCCGGCGCCCGGCGCGGGTCCCGCGGCGCTGGGCTACGCCGTCGCGGCCGGCGCGCCGGTGATGGTGCTGGACCCCGCCTGGGCGGGTGATGCGCCGCTCGCGGAAGGGCCGGATCCGGGGCTGCTGGTGCTGTTCCGCCATGCCGGGCGGCGGCTCGGCCTGCCCTGCCATCGGATCGAGCCCGCGCGGCCGGGGGAGGCGACGCTGGTTGCCCGGCTCGATGCCGCGATGGCAGAGCTGGCGGCGGCGCCGATGGGCCAGGTGCTGGCGCCGCCGGTGCCGGAACCCGTGCGCGCCCTCCTGGTCTGCGCCGCCGGCGGCCAGGCCTTCGCCCTGCCGGTGGAGGAGGTGCAGGCCGTGATCCCGCCGATCGCGCCGAGCCCGGCGCCGGCCGGAGGGGAGAGCGATGGCCGGCTTGCCGCCTTCCGCGGCGTCGCGGCCCATCGGGGGGAGGTGCTGCCGGTGCTGGATGCCGGCGAGCGTCTGGGCCTGGCTGCCGTGCTCGCCACGCCGGGGGCGGAGGCACCGCTGTTGAGGCTGGCGGGCGCGCGGCCGGTGGCGCTGGCGGTGTCCGTCGTCACGGGGCTGCGGCGCATTCCCGAGCGGCTGATCGCCGCCGTGGCCGGGGATGGCCTGGTGTCCGCCATCGCGGAGTTCCAGGACGCGCCGCTGCCGATCTGCCGCGCCTCCATCCTGGGCGCCGCGCGATGATCCGCGTGCTGGTGGTGGACGACAGCGGCTTCATGCGCATGGCGCTGCGCCGGATCATCGAGGCCGAAGGCGACCTGAAGGTGGTCGGCGAAGCCGCGGATGGGGAGGCGGGCGTGGAACAGGCCGCGAAGCTCCGCCCCGACGTCATCGCCATGGATGTGGAGATGCCGAAGCTGGATGGGCTGGAGGCGACGCGCCGTGTCATGGCGCTGCCCGACCCGCCGGCGGTGCTGATGGTCAGCCACCACACGCGGGACGGATCCGCCACGGCGCTGGCGGCGCTGGATCGCGGCGCGGTCGACTATGTCTGCAAGGATGGCGACCTCGGCGGCGTCGATCTCGGCATGCTGGACCGGGAATTGCGGTCCCGCCTGCGCCACTGGGCGGGCCAGCGCGCAGCGGTGCGGCCCATGGCGCGGGCGGCGGGGCCGGTCCGGGTGGTGAAGGCCGCAGGTGGCTGCGACGTGGTGGTGGTGGGGGCTTCCACCGGCGGGCCGGATGCGCTGGCCGCCTTCCTGGCAGCGGCCGGGCGGCTGCCGGTGCCCTGCGTGGTGGCGCAGCACATGCCAGCGGACCTGGCGCCCGACCTGGCGCAGCATCTGGCGCGGCTGTCCGGCGTGCCGGTCGGCGTCGGTCGCGCCGGGCAGGTGCTGATTCCCGGCGAGGTCACGGTGGTGCCCGGCGGCACGGATGGGCACCTCGCGCGCCGGGCTGCGGGTGGGGAGGGCGGGCTGACGCTTCGACTCGCCTCCGGACCGATGGCGGTGCATCCTTCCGTGGACCTGCTGTTCCAATCCGCCGCGCTGGTGGCGCGCCGCGCGCTGGGCGTCGTGCTCACCGGGATGGGGCGGGATGGGGAGCAGGGCGCCCGCGCCATGACGGAAAGGGGCATGCCCGTGCTGGCCCAGTCACCCGCAAGCTGCGTCGTCGCCGGCATGCCGGGCGCGGTGATCGAGGGCGGGCTGGCGGTGGAGACGGCGGACCCGGCCGGGCTCGGCCGCCGCGTCCAGGCGCTGGCGAAGGAGCGCGTCACATGACGCTCGACCGGGAGATGCTCGACGCCTTCGTGCCGGAATTCGAGGCCGAGGCGGTGCGGCTGGCGATGGTGCGGGACGCGGCGGCGGCGCAGCGGGCGCTGGACCAGCTGCGCGCCATGGCCGGGGCGCTCGGCGCGCCATCGCTGTCGCGGATGGTCGAGGATGCAGGCCTGGCGCTGGACCCGCTGGACCTGCCCGCCCTGCACCAGGCGGCGGAGGCGCTGGCCCGCCAGGCCAGGGCGGTGGGGGAAGCCGGGGCAGACGTGGCTCCCGCCGTCGCGGCTCCAGCGCCCATCGCCGCGGCATCGACCCCGGCGGCGCCAAGCCTGGACCGGGAGATCCTGGACGCGCTGGCGCCCGAATTCGAGGAAGCCTGCGCCAGGCTGGCCACGGCGGCCGACGAGGCCGGTGCCAACCGCGCGCTGGATGGGCTGCGGGCGCTGGCGGGTGCGGCCGGGCTCGCCTCGCTGAAGGCGCTGCTGGACCGTGCCCTGCCGCTGCTCGATCCCTTCGATGCCGCCGGGCTCGGCACGCTCGCGGCGACGCTCTCCGCCCATGCCGCGCGCATCGTCGCGGCCGGCGAGGATCTGCCGCCCCCGGCGGAGGCCGCGCCCTCCGTCGCCCCCGGGCCTACCGCGCTGGACCCGGAGATGCTGGCCGCCTTCGCGCCGGAGTTCCAGGCGGGCTGCGCGCGGCTTTCCGCCGCGACGGAGGAGGCGGAGGCGGCGCGCGCCGCCGATTCGCTGCGCGCGATGGCGGAAGCGCTGGGGCTCGATTCGCTGCGCGCCATGCTGGCGGAGCCACCCTTCGATGCGGTGGCGCTGGCCGCGCATGCCGCCGCCATCGCCATCGCCGGCCATGACCTGCCCTACGCCCCCGCCGCGCCCGTGGCGGCGAAGCGGCGGGTCCTGGTGGTGGATGACAGCGCCATGATGCGCCGCCTGGTGCGGGAGACGCTGGCGACCGACCCGGATTTCGAGGTGGTGGGAGAGGCGCCGGACGGCCTCCGCGCCCTGGCCGCCATGCGGGAGCACCGCCCCGACCTGACCATGCTGGACATCGAGATGCCTGAACTCGACGGCATCGGCGTCATGCGGCGCTGGGCGCTGGAGGGCATCGGCGCCGTCGTCATCGTCTCCTCCGCCGCCCGGCCTGGTTCCGCCACGGCGGTGGAGGCGCGGCGGCTCGGTGTCGCGGGCATCGTCGGCAAGCCCTCCGGCGCGCTCAGCCCGGACCTCAAGCAGCGGCAGGGGGAGGCGCTGATCCGCACCGCCCGCCGCGCGGCGGGGCTGCCGGTGGAGCTCTCTCGATGATCGAGGATGAGGGCCTCTGGCAGGAATTCGCCGGCGAGTCGGAGGAACATCTCGACGCCATCGAACGTGTCCTGGCCGGCGGGTCGGCGGCGGACCGCGCGGCGGTGGACCGGCTGTTCCGGGCCTTCCATTCGCTGAAGGGCATGTCGGATGCGCTCGGCGCGCCGGGCATGAAGAATGTGGCGCACCGGGCGGAAGACATCCTCGGCCTGGCGCGCAACGGCAAGCTGGTGGTGGAAGGCGGCGTCGCGGATGCGCTGCTGGCCGCGGTCGACGTGCTGCGCCGCCAGCGCGCGGTGGTGATCGAGCAGCACAAGGACGTGCCGGCACCGCCCGACCTGCTGGCGCGACTTGGCGCCCTTGCGGATGGCAACGCACCGCCGCCCGCGCCCCGCCCCGCAGCGGCCATCGCCGCACCATCGCCGGCGCCATCGCCCGGCCCGGCGGCGGCGCTGCTCGGCGCCCTTGCCTCTCGCACTGCGGAAGCGGCGCCGCTGCTGGCCGCGCTGGCGGTGGAGCGGCGTCCGGAGGCGCTTCGGGAGGCCGCCGATCTCGGCGATGCCGCGCGGATGCTGGGTCTGGGCCGCCTCGGGGCCGGCTTCGACCGGCTGGCGGCGCAGGCCGGCGGTGCCGGGGCATTGGCGGCGCTCGGCGCACTGCGGCGCCTGCTGGCGCTGCTGGAGGCCGAGGCCGGCGAACCCGCCGGGGCCGATCGCCTGGCCGGCGCGCCCGGCACCGAATCGGCGGCGCTCGGCCCGCGCCTGGCGGCGCTCGCGTTGCAGGCGGAAGCCGTGACGGCGGGTGGAGACGCCACCGCGGCGATGGAGGCGGCGCAGGAGGCGGCGGAGGTCGCCGCAGCCTTCGGGCTGGACGGGCTGGAACACCTCCTGCTGTCACTTGGTGACCTGGCGGATCGTGCCAGCGACCCGGATGCGGCGGCGACGCTGGCGGCGCAGGGCCCCGTCATCGCCGACCGGCTGCGCAGCGCCGCGGAAGGCGGCCTTGCCGCGCTTCGGCTGGCACAGGAAGTGGGCCCCGGGCCGGAGCAGGCGGATGCGCGTATCCCCGCCGCCTTCGCGCCGCTGCTGGGCGCGGAGGGCCGCCGCCGGGCGCTGGCGGCGCTGGAAGGCGGGCGGGTGCTGTATCGCCTGCGCATGGCGACCGGCGTGCCGGCGGAAGCCGAGGCCGCCGTCGCCGCCGCGCTGGCGGCGGAGGCGGAGGTGCTGACCAGCCGCACCGTGCTGGACGCGCAGCCGTCCCATCTCGACATGCTGCTGGCCGGCCCGGCGGAGGCCGAGGCGCTGTCCCGCGCCGTGACCGCCGCCGATCCCGCCCGGGTCGTGGTGCTGGAACTGGCACCGATCGAGGCCGGCGCCGGCATGGCCGAGGCGCAGCCGGCGATGCGCGCCGCACCCGTGACACTGCGCGTGCGGCAGGAGACGATCGACCAGATCATCGCGCTGGAAGCGGAAGTCCGCGCGGCCTCGCTTGCCCTGGCCGAAGCCCTGACGGATGGCGGGATGACGGAGGCGCTGGCCAGTCTCGGCGCGCTGGAACGGCGCCTGGCCGGCGGCGCGGCGCGGGAACTGGGCCAGGCCGTTGGCCGCCTGCGACAGGTGCAGGAAACGCTGGAGCGTGCGGAGAATCGCCTCGCCGTCGGGATGCGGCGGCTGGATGATTCCGTGATGGAGTTGCGCGTCGTGCCCGTCGGCACGCTGTTCGGCCGCCTGCCGCGGGTGGTGCGCGCCGTCGCCCAGGCCTCCGCCAAGGAGGTCGAGCTGGTGATGGAGGGCGAGGACGTCACCATCGACCGCAGCCTGGTCGAACTGCTGGCCGACCCGCTGCTTCACCTCACGCGCAATGCGGTGGACCACGGGATCGAGGGACCGGAGGAGCGGGAGGCCGCCGGCAAGCCGCGCCGCGCGACCTTGCGCGTTTCCGCCGCGCGCCGCACCGGCCAGGTGCGCGTGCGGGTCAGCGAGGATGGGCGCGGCATCGATCGCAGCCGTGTCCTGGCGCGCGCCATCGCGCGTGGGCTCGTGAGCGAGGAGCAGGCGGCACGGATGAGCGAGGAGGAGGTGCATGCGCTGCTCTTCCGCCCCGGCTTCTCCACCGCCGAGACCATCACGGAGACCTCCGGCCGCGGCGTCGGGCTCGATGTGGTGCAGGACGCGATCCGGCGCGCCGGTGGCACGGTGGAGATCGCGAGCGCGGCGGGGCAGGGGACCAGCTTCACGCTTCGCCTGCCGCTGACCGCCGCCGTGCAGACGGTGCTGCTGGTGGAGGTGGGCGGCCACCCCTATGCGCTGCCGGCGGCGCGGGTGGAGGCGGTGCTGGATGCCGGCGCGGCGCCGGGCTGCGAGGTGCTGTCGCTGGCCGCCGTGCTCGGGCTGCCCGCCACGGAATCGCGCGGCGGCGGTGCCATCGTCATCGTGAAGTCGGGCGGGCGGTCCTTCGGGCTTTCGGTCGGCGCCGTGCAACGACGGACGGACCTGCTGCTGCGGCCGCTGCACCCCGCGCTGGCGGCGCTGCCCGGCATCGGCGGTGTCGGCGTGCTCGGCAACGGGGAGCCCGTTGTCGTGCTGGAACCGGACGGGTTCGCGCCGGAGGCCGTTACGGGCTGAGGGTCCCGGCGAATCGGTTGCGAACCGGTTGCCTCCCCCTGCTGGACGCTTCGTCGCCGGGCGGGTAGAGGCACGCACCCAATCCACCCGGCGCCGCAAGGCTTCGCGCCGGATTCTGACAGGAAGGACCTGCCCGTGATTTCGCGACGCCACGCGCTCGGCGCCGGCGGCCTGACGCTGCTGCTCGCCGCCTGCCAGACCCCGACCGCCCCCCGGATCGTGCCGGAGGATGGCTCGATCGACATCCTGACGCTGCTGCGCAGCAAGCCGGAGCACACCCGCTTCGTGAATGCGCTGGTCATCAGCGGCGCGACGTCGCGGCTAGGCCGGCAGAACGGCGCGGTGACGCTCTTCGCCCCCACCAACGACAGCCTGAACAGCCTGCCGGCCGCGACGCTGGCGCTGCTGGACAACCCGCCGGCGCAGCCGACGGAGGCGCAGCGCGCGCTGATCCAGCCGCTGGTCTTCGGCAATGCGGCCTGGGGCCTGCTGCGCTTCCCGGACATCGCGGCGCGCCGCAACACCATCGTGACCTGGGACCGCGCCCGCCTGACCGTGACGGCGACGGGCGAGCGCACGGCGCGCCTGGCGCGGGAAGGCGTGACGCTCGCCGCCGGTCGTCCGGCACCGGAGGTGACGCGCGGCAACGTGCTGGCCAGCGACGGCGTCTTCCACGTGACGAACGGCTTCGTCGCCGCCTAACTGACGACGGTCCAGGCCCGTCTCGGGCCTGGCGGATGGGGTCCGGGGAAGGCAGAGCCTTCCCCGAAGGCCTTCACCCCGCGTGCCTCAGCGCCAGCGCGGTGATGTCATCCGCCTGCGGCGCCCCATCGGCGAAGGCGCCGACCGCGCGCAACACCGCTTCCACCACTGTCCGCGGATCGGTCCCGGCCTCCGCCAGCGCCGCCATCAGCCGCGCCTGGCCGAAGAAGCCGCCCTGGTTGTCCTCCGCCTCCGACACCCCGTCGGAATAGCAGAACAGCGACTCGCCCGGCGCCAGCGCAAAGGCGTCCGACGCGTAGGGAATGCCCTCCATCACGCCGAGCGCGGGCTGGCGGCGCAGCGGGCCGAGCAGGCGCGGTGCCTCGCCGCCCAGCACCACCGGCAGGTCGTGCCCAGCCACCGCGACGCGCCCGAGCCCCGTGGTGCCATCGATGACGCCGAGCACGACGGTGACGAAGGTCTGGCTTTCGTTCTCCGCCGAGAGGTCGTCATTCGCCATGGCGAGGATCTCGCCCGGATCCGGCGCCGCGCCATCGGTGGAAAGGCGCTTCGCCGCGGCACGGATCAGGCCGAGCGTGCGCGCCATGGTGAGCCCCGCAGGCGCGCCCTTGCCGGAGACGTCGGCCACGGCGAAGAGCATGTGCTTCGCATCCAGCCGCAGGCAGTCATAGAGATCGCCGCCCACCTGCCGCGCCGGCACCATGGCCGCATGGACCGACAGCGCGCCCGTCGCGGCCGCGAGAAAATCCCGCGGCACGAGGGAGAGTTGCGCGGCGCGGGCTGATTCCAGTTCCGCTTCCAGCGCCTGCAGCCTTGCATCGGCGACTTCCCGCAGCCGCTTCTTCTCCAGCACCGCACCGAGCCGCGCGCGCAGCAGCGGCGGGTCGAAGCTCTTCGGCAGGTAGTCCTCCGCACCCAGTTCGATGCAGCGGACGATCTTCTCCATCTCGGTCAGCGCAGAGATGACGATGACGGGCGGCGCGGCGCCGCGGGCGGCGTGCAGCTGTTCCAGCACGCCGATGCCATCGAGGTTCGGCATCTCCAGGTCCAGCAGCACCACGTCGAAGCGCTGGCGTTCCAGGGCGGCCAGGCCCTGCACGCCATCCTCCGCCATCGTGACCTTCGTGTAGCCCAGTTCGCCGAGCCGGCGCTTCAGCACCAGGCGGTTGAAGCTGCTGTCGTCGACGACGAGGATCTCGACATCCCCATCCGTGCCCTGCTGCGCGCTCATGCCCCGTTCCGATCGGATGCCATCGCCTCGACCACCGTCCGCGTTTCCGAGGCGAGCTTGGAGAGGTCGATCATCGTCACGGTGATCTCCTCCGCCGCCGTCGCATTGGACTGGCCGATGCGCGACAGCGTGCTGACGCGTTCCGTGATGGAGGTGACGGTCGCCTGCTGTTCCTCCATCGCCACCGCGATGGCGCCGGCGAGGCGCGCGCTCTCCGTTACGATCGCCTCCAGCTCATCCATCGCCTCGCCCACCGCGGCGGCGGTGCCGCTGCCTTCCCGCGTGCGCCGGCCGGCGACGAGGACGACGTCCGCGATCTCCTGCGCCAGCGTCTCGCTGCTCGCGGCCAGCGCCCGGACTTCCTCCGCCACCACCGCGAGGCCGCGGCCGTGTTCGCCGGCGCGCGCGGCCTCGATCGCCGCGTTGATGGCCAGGATATTCGTTTGAGTCGCGATCTTGGCGATGGTGCCGGCGATGCGCGTCACGCGCTCCGTATCCTCCGCCACCGCATCCACCAGCTCGATCAGGCTGCGCAGCTTGACCAGGTTCTCGGCCAGCAGGGCCTTCGATTCATCGGCGCGGTCGCTGCTTTCCTGCGTGGTGCGGCCGACTTCCCGCACCGCATCCTGCGTCTGGCCAAGCGCTTCCTCGACCTGCCGCAGTTCCGCGAGCTGGGTCATGGCGCCGTCGCTGACCTGGCCGATGGCGTCGGAGGCCTGGGTGGTGGCGATGGCGGTGCGGCGCGCATTCTCCAGCGCCGTCTCCGTCAGGTTGCGGGCGGCGACGAGGTTGTCCCGGAACACCAGCACGGCGCGGGCCATGTCGCCCACCTGGTCGGTGCGGTCGGCGCCGGGCACGCTGGTCTCCACCGCGCCGCGGGAGAGGCTGACCATGGCGCCCGCCAGCCTGCCGAGCGGCCGGGCGAGCCCCTGCACCAGCACCATCCAGACCAGCGCGCAGCCCACCAGCCCGACGGCGCCGGCGCCCATGACGATGGTGCGCGCCTGTGCTTCCAGCTCATGCGCCGCGGCGAGGGAGGCGTCGGAGCGGCGCTTCACCTCCGCCCGCGCGGCGGTGGCCACCCGGTTGAAGGCGCTGGCGAAGTCCAGCCACTCCTCATGCAGCGGCGCGAACTGCGCGCGCTGGCGGGCGGCGAAGGCGGCGCGGACCTGTTCGGTGAATTCCGGCAGGCGCCGCGCCATGTCCACGCCGCCGCCCATGACGATGGGGTCGATGTCGGGGCCGAGCAGCTGCGTGACGGCGTTGAAGGACTGGCCGACGAGCTCGCCATTGCGGACCATGCGGTTGGCCGTGGGTCCGGGCTGCAGCACGCCGGCGATGACGCTGGCGAAGGCGGAGGAGAAATCGGCGACGTGCAGCGCGAGTTCGTCCACCGCCGCATCGGCTTCGCGGTCCCGACCACCGAACTGCTCGATGATCGCGAGCTGGCGGGCGACGACCACCAGGGCCGAGCCGGAGAGCAGGCCGACGACCATGAGCATCAGCACGGTGATCAGGCCAGCGCGAACGCCGATGCGCCCGAGCCAGCCGCGCATCCCGCCGCTGCCGACAGGCTGCGTGCCGGGCCCAGCACTATCCGCGCGGCCGCCGCCGCCGCGCAGCGTGACATCCGGCTTGGTCATGCTGCCACGGCCTGGTTGGTGCGGGCGGGCGCGGCGGGAACGGGGCGCGGGTCAGCCATCTGCGGGTCCGGGGTGGCCTCTCTCAACCAGCCGTGAAGCTACAGGCCACCGGGTTCCGCAACAAGCTTGCCCCATGCCCCCTTTGACGGCCGGGCCACGGCGGCCGATCCTCCCGCACCCGAATGGGGCAGCAACAAAGGAAACGCCATGGCCGAGCATCCCTTCACGGCGGAAGACCTCGAGACGCTTCGGCAGTGGGACACGCCCACCATCTGCAACGCGCTGGAATTCGTGGCGCCCGCCCGCCGCGGCCATGGCTTCACCGTGCGGCCCATGGTCTGCGCCGACCCGAAGCTGCCGCCGATCTGTGGCCTGGCCCGCACCGGCACCATCCGCGCCGCCCAGCCTTCCGGCCGCCCGAAGGACCAGGACCGCGCGCTGCGCATCGGCTGGTACGAGTATGTGGAGCGCGCTTCCCTGCCGACGGTGGTGGTGCTGCAGGATCTGGACGACACGCCCGGCGTCGGCGCCTTCTGGGGCGAGGTGCATACGGCCGTGCACAAGGCCCTCGGCGCGCAGGGCTGCGTGACCAATGGCTCGATCCGCGACCTCGACATGCTGGCGCCTGGCTTCCAGCTGGTGGCGGGCGTGGTGAATCCGTCCCACGCCTATGTCCACCTCGTCGCCTATGGGCAGGAGGTGACGGTGCACGGGATGCATGTGGCGCATGAGGACGTGATCCATGCCGACCGCCACGGCGCCGTCGTCATCCCGCATGACGTGGTGCGGCTGATCCCGGCGGCGATCGAACTGGGCGCGCGGAAGGAGAAGGTGATCCTCGACCTCTGCAAGTCGCCCGATTTCAGCGCGGCGAAGCTGGCCGAGGCGCTGTCCAAGGCGGACGAGATCCATTGAGGATGCTGGCGGCGCTGATCGTGGCGCTGCCGGCGGCGGCGCAGGCGCCGGGGTGGGAGGCAGAGGTGGTCCGCCTCGCCCCCGCGTTGCGGGCCTGCCTGGAAGGGCAGCCAGGCGCGATGGTGTTGGATGCCTGGGCGCTGGATTCCGCCCGCGTGCAGGCGCGGCTGAGGCTGCAGGGCGGCGCGCGGCAGGATTGCGTGGCGGCGGAGGCGGTGGAATCCCGATCCCCCGCCGGTGCGGCGCGGGCGGGCGAGGGGCTTCGCGCCTTCATGCTGGAACGCCGCTGCGTGGATGCCTGGCGGGTCACGGACCCCGCGGGCCGCGAATTGGGCTGGCTGGCCTATCCGGAGTGTGGATGAGACCGACGATCTGCCACGTCCGCCCCGAATGGGTGGACCACTACGGCCACATGAACCTGGCCTACTACCTCGTGGCCTTCGACCTCGCGACCGACCTAGTCTGGCCGGACTGGGGGCTCGGCGCGCCACTGCGGGAAGCGGGCTTCGGCACCTTCGCCGTCGAATCCTGGCAGGGCTACCGGCGGGAGGTGACGCTCGGCATGCCGCTGGCAGGCGAAAGCGTGCTGGCCGACTACGACCACCGCCGCCTGCTGGTGAAGCATCGCCTCTACCACGCGGAGGAAGGCTGGCTCTCGGCGGAAAACGAGGTGCTGTTCCTCTGCGTCAACCTCGCCACGCGCCGCGCGGGCCTGTGGCCGGAGACGACGCTGGCGCGCTTCGCCGAGAAGCGCGGGACGGAGGCGCCGGAGCGCCTCCGCCTCACGCGGGTCAGTCCAGCCGCAGGTTGAGCGGGCGGATCACGGCGGCCCAGCGCTCGCGGTCCGCCGCGATGAAGGCGCGCGCCTGGTCGGGCGTGCCGGTGACGGGCAGGATGCCCTGGGTGCGGAAGACCTCCTGCGCCGCGGGGCTGCGCAGCGCCTCGGCGCTGGCTTCCGCGATGCGGGTCGCGGCGGCGGCGGGCATCCGGGCCGGGCCGACCAGGCCGAACCAGTTGGCGGCGTCCAGCTGCATGCCCTGTTCCCGCAAGGTCGGGACGTTGGGCAGCAGCGGCACGCGGGTGGCGGAGCCGATGCCCAGCACCTTCACACGCCCGTCGCGCGCCAGCGATTCCGCGGGGCCCGCATTCATGAACATCGAATCGACCTGCGCCGCCACCAGCGCGGTATAGGCCGGCGCCGCGCCCGTGTAGGGCACATGCAGCATGTCGAGGCCGGCCGCCGCGATCACCCGCGCGGCGGCGAGGTGGGAGGTGGAGCCGATACCCCAGGAGGCATAGGTCAGCGCACCCGGCCGGCTGCGCGCGAGGGCGGTGAAGGCCTCCAGCGTGTCGGTGCCGAGGCCGGATCGCACGACCAGCGCGAAGGGGCCATCGGCGAAGAGCGTGATGGGCAGGAAGTCGGCCATCGGGTCATAGGCCAGGCGTTGATAGACCAGCGGGTTCACCGCATGCGTCTCCGCGCTGGCCACGAACAGCGTGTGGCCATCCGGCCGTGCCTGCGCGACGAACTGCGCGCCGACCGCGCCATTGGCGCCCGGGCGGTTGTCCACGACGACGGGCTGGCCGATGACCGGCGCCATCGCGGTGGCCAGCGCGCGCGTCACCACATCCGTCGCACCGCCGGCATTCCAGGGCACGACGATGCGGATGGGCTGGTCCGGAAAGGCCAGGGCAGGGGCGGCCAGCGGCAGCAGGGCGGCGGCGCCCAGCAGCGCGCGGCGCGAAACCGGGGTCGTCATCGGCGGAAATCCTCCGGGCAAAGGCGGCGCGGGCCGCGAAGTTGTCCGGACATGTCAGCCGACCGTTCCGTTTGTGTCAAATGGTGCGAATCCCGGCATCACTCGCCGCGATTGATCACCCAGATTCCCGCACCAACGAGCAGCAGGGACGCCAGCAGCGCCGGCGTCACCGCCTCCCCCAGCAGCAGCCAGCCGCAGCCGACGCCGAAGGCGGGGGTCAGGAACAGGAAAGGTGCGAAGGCGGAGGCCGCGTGGCGCCGCACCAGCCAGAACCAGGCGAGGTAGCTGACGACCGCGACGCCCAGCACCTGGAAGGCCAGCGAGCCCAGCACGCGCGCCGTCGGGTCGAAGACCCCACGCTCCCCGATCGCATAGCCCAGCGGGATGAGCAGGGAGGAGACGGCGAGCTGGTAGAGCAGCGTGCGTTCGGAGGCGATGCGCGTCAGGCCGCTCGCCTTGATCGTCACCATCGTGCCGGCCCAGAAGAGGCCGGAGGCGAGGCCGATGAGGTCGCCCATCAGCGCGCCATCGCCGGGCGCGCCGAGCCGGTCGGCGAACAGCACGGGGACGGAGGCGAAGGCGATGACGATCCCCGCCAGCTTGCGCCGCGTCAGCCGATCCCCGGGCACCAGGAAATGGGCGCCGATCACGGCGAAGAAGGGCGCGGTGTAGAGCAGCACCACGACGCGCGCCGCGCTCGTCAGCTCCAGCGCCCGGAAGATGGCCCAGAACTCCGCCGAGAAGAGCAGGCCCGCCAGCAGCCCGGCTGGCAGCGTGCCGTCCCGCCGGAAGACCGTGACGCCGCGCAGCCGGCACCAGAGCAGGATGAAGGGGATGGCGAGCGCCGATCGCAGCCCGGCCTGGACGAGGGGCGAGATGCCTTCTCCGCCCCACTTCATCGTCACCTGCGCGAAGCCCCAGGCGGCGCAGAGCGCCACCAGCAGCACCGCGTCGCGGGCGGGCATCATGCCTGGTGCCGGATGACCCCGCCGACGATGGTGGCGCGGACCTTCGTCTCCGCGATCGCGGCCGGGTCGCCATCCAGCACGTCCCGGTCCAGCACGATGAGGTCGGCGAGCTTGCCGATCTCCAGCGAGCCCTTCTCCTGCTCCTCCCGCTGCGCCCAGGCGCCGAGCCAGGTATAGGCATGCACGGCCTCCCTCGTGGTGATCGCCTCCCGCGCATCGAGGTCCGTGCCGCCGGTGGTGCGGCGATTGACCATGGCGGCGAGCGCCGTCCAGGGGGAGACGCGGCAGACCGCGAAATCGGAGTGCCCGGGGGCGGGGACGCCGGCATCGATCAGGCTGCGATGCGGCCACATCCAGCGCATCGCCTCCTGGCCGCGATTGGCGGCGTAGGCTTCCCCGAGTTCATCCATGAAGCCGGTCGCCGAACTGTCCACGAAGCCGCCGCGCTTCAGGCGTGCCAGGATCGGCGGCGTGACGTAGCAGCAGTGTTCGACGCGCATCCGGTGGTCGTCCATGGGATGGGCGGCGAGCGCGGCTTCCATCACGTCCAGCGCGAAGTCGATGCCGCGATCGCCGACGCCCTCGATCATCACCTGCAGCCCGGCCTTGTGGGCGGCGGTGGCGCGCCGGGTCAGGTCCTCCTGTTCGTAGAGCAGCATGCCGGTGTTGGGCACCGGCTCCCCGGGCACGGGCGTGCCAAGATAGGGGTCCCAATAGGCGGCGGTGCGGCCGCTGGTCGAGCAATCCGGGCACCACTCCACGCCGACCAGGCGCAGCCATTCATCCCCGAAGCCGGACCGGATGCCGGCGCCGATGAGGTGGGGGATCAGCGGTTCGTCCCGCCCGCTGGCGATGATCCCCATTCGTATCCGCCAGCGCCCGTCGCGATGCATGCGCTGGTAGGCGCTGATCGCCTTCGAGGGACACAGCGAATTGGCCACCGAGGTGATCCCCGCGGCGAGGCACTGGTCCTGCACCATCTCCATCCCGTCGGCGATGTCGGCCTCGCTGTCCTGGCCATGGACGGCGTTGAGGAAGACATGCGCCGCCGTTTCCCGCACCAGGCCGGTCAGGCGGCCCTCATGCTTGTCGAAGCGGCCGAAGGCGGGGTCGGGCGTCTCGGCCGTGACGCCGCAGGCCGCGAAGGCGGCGGAGTTGGCAAGGCCGAGATGCCCATCCGTGCGCAGGATGAAGATCGGCCTTCCGAGGCTCGCGGCATCCAGCTCCGACAGCGTCGGATAGCCGCCGCAGGCGCGTTCGTTCAGCCGGTAGAAGGCCGCCCAGCGGCCTGGCGCCACGGCCTCGCAGCGCCGCCGGATCATCGCCAGCAGCTCGTCCCGCGTCCGCACGCGGTCCGGGGAGACGAGGGTCCAGGCGCGCAGCCGGATGGCATAGGCATCGGGATGGGCGTGGCTGTCCACGATGCCCGGCAGCACGCGCTGCCCCTCCGCATCCAGCACCTTGGTGCCGGGGCCGATGAGGTCCCGGATCGCCGCGCTGTCGCCGAGCGCGACGATGCGGCCATGGAGGGCGGCAAGCGCGCCGCATTCGGTGCCCGCCGCGTCCATCGTCGCGATGCGGGCGTTCAGCAGGACGAAATCGGGTGCGATCATGGGGAGGATGGTGGCATGCTTGCCCGCGCCTTCCTACCCGCGGGATCGAGCATGGATGAGCAGCCCGATGATGTCATCGCAACGCGAACGCTCGACGTGGACGGCAAGCCGCGCTTTCACCTGAGCATCTATCGCCCGGTGCCAGAGGATAACGGCGCCTATTGGCGGTGTCGCTATATGATCGATGGGCCGATGACCCGGCATGTCGGGAGCGCCTGCGCCTTGGACGCCATGTAGGCTTTGCTCTACGTCATCTACGCTCTTGGTACCGAAGCTGAAGTATCGCAGGAGAATCTTGCTGGCCCGCTGACCTTCCGAGGACAATCGGCCCATTTCGGCTTCCCACCGCTATCGGCCGATCCCGGACAGGCCGAGATGCGAAGGCTGCAAGGCCTTGATCCAGCATGATTCAAGCAGATCGGTGCGGCAGTCGCGATGGTTCTTGGCGGCAGGTCAGCCGGCGACCTTTTGCGACTGGAGTTTAGCGTGGACGAGCGGGCCGACGATGTCTTCGCGACACGCACGCTGGAGGTCGATGGCGTGCCCTGCTTCCACCTCCGTGTCTTCAAGCCAATGCCTGAGGACGACGGCGCCTATTGGCGGTGCCGCTATGTCATTGAGGGCCCGCTCACTCGGCACAGCGGCAGTCAGTGCGGCATCGACGGGATGCAGGCCCTGCTGCACGCCATCTACATTCTTGGCGTCGAAGCCGAGTTGTCGGAGGAGAACCTCACTGGCCGCCTCTCCTGGGACGGCCAGTCGAAGCATTTCGGCTTCCCGCCCGGCGACGCCGATCCTGGAAGGGCGGAGGTCATCCGCCTCGCGCAGCAGAGTCAGTCCAAGTAGCGAATGCTACCGCCGGAAGGGGTAGGTAAATTCCCCTACCCCACCAGCCGATCGATGTGGTCCCGCACCTTGTAGTAGTTGCCGACGATCGGCAGGAACCAGGGCGTGCCCGTGTAGGTCGGCTGGGTCGGGAAGGGCAGGCCATCCAGCGCGAAGGGCGCATTCGCCGCGCCCGCCAGCTTCAACGCGACATTGTGGCCGAGCCACGTCGCCATGGCGACGCCACTCCCCTGGCAGCCCGCGGCATAATGCATGCCATCCTGCACGCCGATATGCGGCAGCAGGTCGAAGGTGAAGGCGACATAGCCGGTCCAGGCATGCGTGATCTTCACGCCCGCCAGGTCCGGGAAGGTCTGCAGCATCGTGTCGTAGAGCGCCGGCGCCGCCTGTTCCGCCGTCGCGGCGCGGAAGCTCGCGCGCCCGCCCCACAGCACGCGCTTCCCGTCCGGCGAGGGCCGGAAATAGTTCAGCACGCGCTTGCTGTCGCTGATCATGCGGCGGCCCGGGAAGAGGCGGTCCATCGTCTCCGGCGGCAGTTCCTCCGTCGCGATGATGTAGGAATTGAGCGGGATGAGGCGCTTCGCCAGCCAGGGCAAAGCGGTGCCGCGCGCATCCTTCGTATACCCGTTGGTCGTGACCAGCACGGCATCGGCGCGAAGCTCGCCCTTGTCCGTCGCCACGCGGAAGAAGCTGCCGCCTCGCGTCACGCCGGTGACGCGCACGCCATCGACCAACCGCGCGCCAGCCTTCTCCGCCGCCTCCGCCAGGCCGCGCGCGTATTTCCCGGGATGCAGGCTGCCGGTGGCGGCGGCGGCCATGCCGCCCTCGTAGTGATCGCTGCCGACGAACTCACGCTGCCGGGACTTCGGCACCATCTCCGTCGGCAGGCCCGTCACCTCCGCGATCCAGTCGGCGCGCGCCTCCATGGCCTTGTAGTGCGCACGGGACCAGGCGCCGGTGTAGCGGCCGCAGCGCACATAATCGCAGTCGATCCCCTCCCGCGCGATCGTCTCCTCGATGAAGGGGAAGGACGCCGCGGCAGCAGCGGCGATGGCGCGCCCCTTCTCCTCCCCGTATTTGGCGGCAAGCCCGGTGGAGGCGACCTTCAGCCCACCGGAGACCATGCCGCCATTGCGGGAGGAGGCGCCCCAGCCGATGCGCTCGGCATCGATGACCGTGACCTTATGCCCCAGGCGCCGCAGCGTCAGCGCGGCGGACAGGCCGGCATAGCCGCCACCGATGATGGCGATCGGCGTGTGGCCGGGCAGGGCGTTGTCGCGGTCGGGCGGCTCGGCCGCTTCCCACCACCAGGGGCGGGCCTTGAAGCCCGGGGCGGCGATGGAGTGAAGATCGGTCATTGCCCGCGCGCGCATCCCGCTGTTGACTTGCATCCATGAGGTTCCCGCCGGACGCCGTCCGGATCAAGGGGACCCCGGGGGCTTCCTGGCAAAAGGGTCGAAGGGCATGCAGACGTTCCAGCAGGATTGCATCGAGCTGGCCTGGCGCAAGTTCAACCGGGGGGAGGTCAGCCGCCGCACGCTGCTGGCGGGCCTGGCCGCCCTCGGCGCCGCGCCGATGCTGGGGGGCGAAGCCCAGGCCCAGGCCGCGCGCAACCTGGTGATGGTGAACTGGGGCGGCATCGCCAATGACGGCTTCGGCCGCTTCTATGGCGAGCCCTTCGCCGCCGCGAATCCGGGCTGGCGCGTCGTGCAGGACAGCACGGGCCCCTCCGCCGGCCGCATCCGGTCCATGGTGGAAAGCGGGCGCGTCACCTGGGACCTCTGCGACAGCTCGGCCACCTCCGCCACGCTGCTTGGCGGGCTGAACCTGCTGAACCGCATCGACTACAACGTCGTAGACCGCAACAACGTCATCGGCCCGACCTTCGCGCTGGACCACGGCGCGGCGCCCTATTCCTTCAGCAACGTGCTGGTCTATGACAGCACGAAGTTCCCGAATGGCGGGCCGACGAGCTGGGCGGATTTCTGGGACCTGCGGCGCTTCCCCGGCACGCGGCTGCTGCGGCGCGATGCCGCCGGCGCGCTGGATGCCGCGCAGATGGCGCTGGGGAAGGATCCCGCGAACCTCTACCCGCTCGACATCCGCGCCTGCATCGCCAAGGTGCGGGAGATCCGCCGCAACTGCGTCTTCTGGACCAGCGGCTCCGAATCGGAGCAGTTCATCCGCACGGGCGAGGCGGTGATGGGCCAGATCTGGCATACCCGCGCCAAGGTGCTGGAGCAGGAAAGCAACGGCCGCTTCAAGCACATCTGGAACCAGGGCATCCTGCAGCCCGGCATCTTCGTCAGCCCCCGCGGCAATCCGGGCGGCGAGATGGTGCAGCGCCTCATGGCCTCCATGCTGTCCAACCCGGAGCAGCAGGTGGAGCTGCTGAAGTTCCTCGGCAACGGCGCGACCAACCCGCGCGCCTCCGCGCTGGTGCCGGAGGAGTTCAAGCGCTTCAACCCGACCGACCCCGCCAATGCCCGCGTGCAGGTCGCACAGAACGGCACCTGGTGGGGCGGGGTCTATGCCCAGGCCAATGCCGACTATATCGACATGGTGACGGGCTGAAGGCACTCTCGCTGCGTTGCAGCAAGCGAGGCGCCGCGTGGCGAAACCCATCCTCCTGGTGAAGTCCGGCGGCGAGGCGGCGGTGGCGGAATGGCAGGCCCATTTCGCCGCCTGCGCGCCGCAGGTCGAGGTGCGGTGGTGGGATGATCCCGCCGTGGCGCCGGAGGATGTCGCCTATGTCCTCGTCTGGGACCCGGAGCCCGGCCGGATCGCGCGCTTCCCGGCGCTGCGCGTGATCTTCGGCGCCGGCGCGGGCGTGGATTTCATCACTCGCGACCCGGACCTGCCGAAGCACGTGCCGCTGATGCGCATGGCGACGGAGGGTGCCGCGCAGCGGATGGGAGAGTTCGTCTGCTGGTCCGTCCTGTCCCTGCTGCGCGGCGCGCGGCGGATCGCGCTGCAACAGCAGGCGCGGGACTTCACCTATTTCGATGGCGAGGGCCTGGCGACGCAGACGACCGTCGGCGTCATGGGCCTCGGCCATATGGGCGCGCAGGCCGCGACGATGCTGCGCGGCCTGGGCTTCCCCGTCATCGGCTGGTCGCGCACGCCGAAGGCGATCCCTGGGGTGGAGGGCTTCGTGGGCGCGGAGGCGCGCGATGATTTCCTGGCGCGCAGCCAGATGCTGGTCTGCCTGCTGCCCTCGACCGCCGAGACCAACGGCATCCTGTCCGCGCCGCTCTTCGCAAAGCTGCCGAAGGGCGCCGGGCTCGTGAATGTCGGCCGCGGCGCGCACCAGAAGATCGATGACGTGATCGCGGCGCTCGATTCCGGGCAATTGTCCGGCGCGGTGCTCGACGTGTTCGAGACGGAGCCGCTGCCGCCGGAGAGTCCGATCTGGACGCATCCCAAGGCGATCGTGACGCCCCACATCGCCAGCCTGCCGACGCGGCGCGAAAGGGCGGAACACGTCGCCCGCGCCATTGCGGCGCACGAACGGGGCGAGCCCTTGCGGAACCTCTACGACCACGATCGGGGCTACTGACATGCTGCCGCCACCGCCCATCCGGCCCGATCCCGATCATGTGCCGACCGAGCGGGAGTTGCGGGAGGACCTGGCCGCCGCCTATCGGCTCGTTGCGCTGTTCGGCATGACCGACCTCGTCTTCACGCATCTTTCCGTCCGCGTGCCGGGGGAGGGGCATCGTTTTCTGGTCAACCCCTATGGCCTGCTGTTCGAGGAAGTGACGGCCTCCAGCCTCGTGCTGGTGGATGCGGAGGGCGAGCCGCGGCAGCAGACCAGCTGGCCCGTGAACCCGGCGGGCTTCGTCATCCATTCCGCCGTCCATCTCGGCCGCGACGACGCCAATTGCGTCATGCACACGCACACCCTGGCCGGCATGGCCGTCGCCGCGCAGCGCGACACGCTGCTGCCGCTGAACCAGATGATGATGGAGTTCATCGGCCGCGTCGCGCTGCATGACTACGAGGGCGTCGCGACCGAGGAGAACATGTCGGAGCGCGAGCGCCTGGTCCACGACCTCGGCGACAAGCCTGCGATGATCCTGCGGCATCACGGGCTGCTGACCGTCGGCCGCACGGTCGCGGAGGCCTTCTACTGGATGTACTACCTGGAGCAGTCCTGCCGCATCCAGCTGGCCGCGCAGTCCAGCGGCGCGCCCCTCGCCGTGGCGCCGGCGGAGGCCGTGGCGCGCACGCAGCGGCTTTTCGACACCGGTCCCACCAAGGGCTGGTTGCCCTGGCAGGCATTGCGTCGGAAACTCGATCGCGAACAGCCGGGCTACAGGGACTAGGCGCATGTCGGGAACGGGCCATGCCCTCGCGCTGCGCGGGCTGACCAAGCGATACGGCAGCTTCACCGCCGTCGATTCCGTTTCGCTCAAGGTGGAGCGGGGCGAGTTCCTGACGCTGCTTGGCCCCTCGGGCAGCGGCAAGACGACGATCCTGATGTGCATCGCGGGCTTCGTGGCGCCGACGGAAGGCGCCGTGCTGCTGGATGGCGCCGACATCACGCCGCTGCCGCCGGAACGCCGCGACTTCGGCATGGTCTTCCAGGGCTACGCGCTGTTCCCGCACATGACGGTGGCGGAAAACGTCGCCTTCCCGCTTCGCGTCCGCAAGCTCGGCGCGGCGGAGCGGGAGGCGAAGGTGAAGGCGGCGCTGGACCTGGTGCAGCTCGGCCGCTTCGCGGATCGCCTGCCGCGCCAGCTCTCCGGCGGCCAGCAGCAGCGCGTGGCGCTGGCGCGCGCCCTGGTCTTCGATCCTGCCCTGCTGCTGCTCGACGAACCGCTCAGCGCCCTCGACAAGAAGCTGCGCGCGGAGCTGCAGGAGGAGCTGAAGGCCCTGCATCGCCGCGTCGGCCGCACCTTCGTCAATGTGACGCATGACCAGGAGGAGGCGCTGTCCCTCTCCGACCGCGTCGCCATCCTGAACCACGGCAAGCTGGTGCAGGAAGGGCCGCCCGCGCATCTCTACGAACATCCGCGGACGCGCTTCGTCGCCGACTTCCTCGGCAAGTCCAACTTCCTGCACGGCACGGTGCAGGAAAGCGTGCCGGAAGGCTTCGTGATCGGCGCGGGCACGACGCGGATCGTGCAGTCGGTCGCGGAGAACCGTCGTCCCGCCCATGGCAGCCCTGTTCTGCTAAGCCTGCGGCCGGAGAAGATCGCGCTGCTGAACGAGGATGACGCCGCCGACAACGTCGTCACGGGCCGCATCGCCGCCTGGTCCTATCTCGGCGCCGGCTACACGCTGGTGGTGGAGACGCCCGATCTCGGCGCGCTGCGCGTCGCGCTGCCGACCTGGCAGGCACCGATCGCGCCTGGCGAGGGGCTGCCTGTGCGCCTGGGATGGAGTTCGACCGCAAGCGTCCCGGTTGTCGAGGACGTCGCCTGATGCGCCGGCAGGATGCGGGCTGGTGGCTGCTGATCCTGCCCGCCTTCCTGCTGATGACGGCCTTCTACATCGCCCCGATCGCGCAGGTGCTGGCGATCTCCTTCACCGAACCCTCTCCCGGCCTCGGCAACTACGAACGCCTCTTCACCAGCGAAAGCGTGCAGCGCGTGATCGTCACGACGCTGCGCATCTGCACCATCACCACCGCCCTCGCGCTGCTGCTGGGCTATGTGCTGGCCTACCGCATCGCGCTGGCGAATGAGGCCGCGCGGCGCTGGTGGATCCTGGCGGTGCTCGTGCCGCTCTGGATCAGCGTGCTGGTCCGCGCCTTCGCCTGGGTGACGCTGCTGCGCCGCCAGGGGCTGGTGAACAACGCGCTGATGGAAACGGGGCTGATCACGGAGCCGTTGCAACTCGTCTGGAACGAATTCGGCATCATCGTCGGCATGGTCCATTACATGGTGCCCTACGCCGTGCTGCCGCTGCTGGCTTCGATGCGGGAGATCGACCCGCGCCTCCTCGCCGCCGCCCGCGGTCTCGGCGCGCCCCGCTTTACCATCTTCCGCCGCATCTTCCTGCCGCTGTCCCTGCCGGGCCTGATCGCGGCCGGCGTGCTGGTCTTCATCTTCTCGCTCGGCTTCTACATCACGCCGGCCATCCTCGGCGGCGGCAAGACGCTGATGGTGGCGGAGTGGATCGGGCTGCAGATCCTCGACCTCATCCGCTGGGGCCTCGGCACCATGATGGCGACGGTGCTGGTCGTGGCCATCCTGGCGACGCTCGCGGTGTTTTCCCGCGTCGTCGATCTGAAGCGCGTCTTCGGCACGGGGGCCTGAGCGATGGACCATGCGCATCGCCCCGGCGGATGGACGGTGGCCGCGGCCTGGATGGTCGCGATCTACCTGGTGCTGCCGATCAGCATCGTCATCCCCGTCTCGCTGACGGACCAGCGCTTCCTCTCCCTGCCGCAGGAAGCGCTGAGCCTTCGCCACTACGCCACGGTGCTGGGCAGCGAGGCCTGGCTGGGATCGATCTGGCAATCCTTCCTGATCGCGGTCGCGGCCACCGTGATCGCCGTCGTCGCCGGGACTCTCTGCGCCATCGGCTGCTGGCGCCTCTCGCGCCGCTCGACGGAACTGGTCCGGGCGATGATGCTGCTGCCGATCATCATCCCTTCCATCGTCTATGCCGTCGGCCTCTATCGCTACTTCGCGAAGATCGACCTGCTGGACCGCTTCCTCGGCGTCGCCATCGCGCATGGCGTCACGGGCATCCCCTATGTCGTCATCACCGTCTCCACCGCGCTCGCCGCCTTTGACCCAAGGCTGGAACAGGCGGCGCGGGGCATGGGGGCCTCGCTGTCGCAGACGCTCCGCTGGGTCATCCTGCCGCGCATCGCGCCGGGCATCGTCTCCGGCGCCATCTTCGCCTTCATCCACAGCTGGGATGAGCTGGTGATCGTGCTGTTCATCGCCTCCCGCGACGTCTTCACCCTGCCGCGCCGTATCTGGGACGGCATCAACGAGAATCTGGATCCCGCCATGGCCGCCGTCGCCGTGCTGCTGGTGGTGTTCACGCTGGGACTGCTGCTGCTGGACCTGGCGCTGCGGAAGCGCCGCGACGCCTGAGGGAACGACCATGCAAAAGACGCCCGCCACCTTCGCGATGAGCGAGTTCGACCACCGCTACAACATGCTGATCGAGCGCTTCGCGAGCGAGCCCGAGCCCATCTTCGAAAGCGCGTCGGAACAAGCCTTCGTCTGGGGCCGCGAATGGGGCTGCAACTCCGATGTCGGCCGGCTGCGCGTCGTGCTGATGCACCGCCCTGGTGAGGAGATGCGCGTCGTGGACACGCTTCCCCACATCCCCGAGCTCAATGCCTTCGGCGATCCCACCACCGGCGCCTATTGGCGCGGCAACCAGCGCCCGACGCTGGAGGAACAGCAGGCGCAGCACGATGCGCTGGTGGCGGCGCTGCGCGAGGAAGGGGTGGAGGTCGTCTACCTCAAGCGCGCCGCCGCCGGGCGGCACAAGTCGATCTACACGCGGGACAGCTGCATCGGCATCAAGGGTGGTGCCATCGTCACCCGCATGGGCCCGCGCATCCGCCGGGGCGAGGAAGCACCGGTCACCGAGACGCTTGCCGCCCTCGGCATGCCCATCCTCCGCACCATCCACGGCCACGGCCTCATGGAAGGCGGCAGCTTCGCCTATATCCGTCCCGATGTCGCCGTCGTCGGCGTCTCCTCCCGGGTCAATGAGGAAGGCGCGCGGCAACTCGAGGAAGTGCTGGCCGTGCAGGGCACGCGCCTGATCTGCGTGCAGATTCCCGGCTACCGCCTGCATATCGATGGCGGCTTCGTCATGATCCACCACGACGTCGCCATCGTGAATCCCTCCATGCTTCCCTTCGTCTTCATGGAGGAGCTGAAGCGCCTCGGCATCCGCATGATCCCGGTCAACCATGAGGATCCGTCCTGGACGGTGAACTGCCTGGCGGTGGCGCCCGGCCGCGTCATCATGAGCGACCGCGTCAGCGCGCGGACGCAGGATGCGCTGGACAAGGCCGGCATCTCCATTCGCCTGGTCGAGTATGACCGTGTCGGGCTGGGTGGCGGCGGCATCCACTGCTCCACCAGCCCGCTGGTGCGCGACCCCATCTGAGGCGGACTTCACGGCAACGTCATCAGCGGTGGCGGCATCGCCCGCTGAATTGTTCATCTTGTTGATTGCGCCCGTTTCGCGCTTGGCGCTTGTGTCGGAATGCGGCGGCCAACCCCTGGGCGCCACCATCCCAGCCCGCGCAGAGACGATGAAGCTCGATCCCGCCCCCGTTCTGGGGCAAGGCCCCGCCGGGGCCGACGCCTTGCCGGCCGCCACCGGATCCGATGAGCCAAGTCTTCGCCGGAACCTGGCCATGCTGGTGGGCGCCGCCGTGCTGCCCGCCCTGCCATTCGGTGTGGCCGCAGGCTGGCTCGGGATCGAGCGGGGGGGTTCGGCACTGCCGCTCCTCGCCGCCGCCGGCGCCCTGGCAGTGGCGGGTGGAATCGGGGCCACCATGGTGCTGTCACGTCGCCTGTTGCGACCGACCGCCGCGCTGGTGGCGCGGGCCGAGGCCATCGCGATCGATGCGCCGCCACCGACGCAATGGGTGCTGGGCGTCGCAGAACTCACCCGCGTCGCCCGCGCGCTGGATGTCGCGGCGACGGCGATGCGGGATCGCGAATCCGCCTTCGCCGCGGCCTTCGAGCAGTCGACCGTGCCGATGGCGCAGGCGGAATGCGGCACCGCCATCCTGCTGCGGGCCAATGCCGCCTATTGCAAGCTGCTGGCCCGCACGCCGGAAGAGATCATCGGCCAACCCTTCATCGACTTCGTGCATCCCGACGACCGGGCGGAAGACATGGAAGCCTTCCTGCGGCTCTGCCGGGGAGAGATCGAGACCCATGTGCAGGTCAAGCGCTTCCTGCGCCCGGATGGCAGCGTGCGCTGGGTCAAGCTCTCGACCTCACCCGTGCGGGACGCGCAGGGCAATGTGACGCGCACCGTCGCGGTCGTCACGGACGTGACCGGCCGCCGCGCCGCGGAGGCCGCGCTGCGGGACAGCGAGGCGCGGCTGAAGCGCGTGCAGCGCATCGGTCGTGTCGGCGGCTTCGAGATCGACTTGCGCAGCGGCGAGAATTCGCGCTCCGCCGAGTACATGGCGCTGCAGGGCCTCCGCGCGGAGAACGCCCAGGAACTGCATGAGGATTGGGTTCGCCGCCTGCATCCCGAGGATCGCGAGCGTGCGGAACAGCGCTTCTGGGAAGCCGTCTCCGATACCTCCGGCGAGGTGGAGTACGCCCAGGAGTACCGGATCGTCACGCCATCTGGCGAGGTGCGCTGGATAGCGGCGCGGGCGGAGATCGAGCGCGATGCGCAGGGCAGCTCGCTCAACATGCTCGGCGCCCATGTGGACGTGACCGAGCTGAAGATGGCGGAGGCGGCGGTCCGGGACCGGGAGCACATGCTGCGCGTGGCGCTGGAGGCCGCGCGGCTTGGGACCTGGGACGTCGATCTGCGCCGCGGCACGGCCTCCCGTTCCGCACGCGCGCTGGAGATCTTCGGGCTCAGCGCGGAAGATGCCGACACCGCCTATCCGCGCTTCCGCGACCGCGTCCATCCGCAGGATCGCCCGAAGCTGGAAGCGGCGGTGGCCAGCGTGCGGTACGGCGCAGCGGAGAGCTACCACCTCGAATACCGCGCCCGCCGCGCGGATGGCGGCTGGGGCTGGGTCGAAAGCCATGGCAGCGTCGCGGCACGGGACCCGGTGACCCGGGAGGCGACGCGCCTGATCGGCACGACGCAGGACATCACCGAACGCAAGCAGGCCGAGGAACGCCAGGCGCTGCTGGCGCGGGAAGTCGACCACCGCGCGAAGAACGCGCTCGCCGTCGTACAGGCCGCGCTGCGGCTGACGGCGAAGACCGACATCAAGAGCTACGTTGCCGCGGTGGAGGGCCGCGTGGCCGCGCTGGCGCGCGCGCACACGCTGCTGGCCGACGCCCAGTGGAATGGCGCCGCGATCCGCGCGCTAGTGGAAGGGGAGTTGCTGCCCTTCCTGCCCGGCGGCGGACGCGCGCGCGTGCATCTGGACGGCCCGCCGCTGCTGCTGCTGCCGGCCGCGGCGCAGGTGGTCTCCATGACGCTGCACGAACTCGCCACCAACGCCACGAAGTATGGCGCGCTGAGCGTCGAGGGCGGCGAGGTCCGCCTCTCCTGGCATGTGGCGGAGCGCCGTCTGGCGCTGCGGTGGGAGGAGCATGGCGGCCCGCCCATCCCCGATGCGCCGACACGCCGTGGCTTCGGGTCGCGCGTGGTGGAAGCGACGGTTCAGGACCAGCTGGGCGGCACGCTGACCCGCCACTGGGCGCCGACCGGGCTGGTGGTGGTGGCGACGATCCCGCTGGAGCGCGCCATCATGGGCTCGGCGGACAGCGCCGCCGAGCCCTGACGCCTCAGCGCTTCGTCACGCCCCAGAAGACCGGGACCGTGGTCGGACGCAGGCCCTCGATGTTGGCGCGATGCGCGGCCAGCGTGCGAAACTGGCCGGCGTTGATGTAGGGCAGCACCTCATAGGCGCGGGCATGGACGCGATGCAGGATCTCCTGCCGCTTCGCCGCGTCATTCTCCTCCCACCATGACCGGCGCAGATCCTCAAGCTGCTGGTCGCAGGGCCAGCCCGTCAGCCCGCCCTCGCAGGGGCTGGCGAGGTAGAGGTTGGTCAGCGGGTTCTGGCCATCCAGCACATTGGCGACGGTGACGAAGAAGTTCCAGCCGCCCTGGTCCACCGGCTCCCGCCGGTTGCGGCGCTGCGTGACCGTCGCCCAGTCCATGCTGGGCACGTCCATGTTCAGCCCCGCGCGCTGGAAGGCCTGCGCCATCACCAGCGTCGCGGCGTTGTTGATGGGGCTGTCGGCGGCGTTCATGAAGACGATGCGCTGGCCGTTGTAGCCGGCTTCCCTCAGCAGGGCGCGGGCACGTTCCACATTCGCCTCCCGCAGCCCCTGCGCGCCGGCGCTGCTCTCCAGCGGCGTGCCGCAGAAGAAGAAGGCCGGGCAATAGGGCACCTGTTCACTGGCGCGGATGCCGACGGCCTGCAGGACCTCCTGCTGGTTGATAAGGTGCAACAGTGCCTGGCGCGCGGCGGGGTTGTTGAAAGGAGGTTGCGTGTGGTTGATGCGCAGCCAGACCATGAAGCCCACGGGGTTCAGCGCCATGGTGCGGATGTTGCGGTTGCGCTCCAGCGTCGGGACAATGTCCGGGGAGGGCTGCTCGATGAAGTCGATCTCGCCGGATTGCAGCGCGGCCGCGGCGGTGGCGGGGTCCGGCATCGCGATCCATTCGACGCGGTCGAGATTCACCACCTTGCCGCCGGCCAGGCCATCCGCGGCCTCCGCGCGCGGGCGGTAGTTCGGGTTGCGCGTGTAGATTGCGCGATCGCCGACGCGCCACTGGCTGGCCTGAAAGATGAAGGGGCCGCTGCCGGTCGCGTCCGTGATGGCCGTCGTCGCCGGCGTCTGCGCGATTCGTTCCGGCATCACGAACAGCGCGCTGGCGGTCGGCCGGGCCAGCGCCTCCGTCACCAGGGCGAAGGGGCGGGACAGGGTGATGGTGAAGGTCTTGTCGTCCACCACCTCCATGCTGGCCGTGGCCGCCGCCAGCGCGCGCCCGACGATGTCCCGCTGCGCCCAGCGGCGGATGGAGGCGACGGCATCGGCCGCGCGCACAGGCTGCCCATCATGGAAGGCCAGGCCATCGCGCAGCGTGAAGCGGTGCGACAGGCCGTCAGCGCTGGCGACATGCGTATCGACCATCTGCGGGCGCGCGACGCCCTGGCTGTCCAGCGCGAAAAGCTGGTCATAGACCATGAAGCCGTGGTTGCGGACGAAGGCCGCGGTGGACTGCACAGGGTCCAGGCTGGCCAGATCGTTGATCAGCACGACCCGCAGCGTGGACTGCGCCTGGGCCAGCCCCGCCGTGAGAGATATCGCGGCCGCCGCCACCGCCCCGAGCCACCGCCTGCGCATGCGTCACTTCCTCATCCCGATGCCGCGATCATCATCGCAGCGCGGCTGGCGGGCAATGATCTTTCCGCATCACCGGGTTGACGTGTCCCTATCGTCGTCTGACAGTCCCGTCATCTTTTGCGGTGCGGAAAATGGTATGCGGTGTACGGCGTGATGGCTGAGATGATCTTCACCGGCGGTCGCATCTTCCGTGGGCTGGCGGGCGGCTTCGCGGAGGCGATGGCCGTGCGCGACGGGCGCGTCCTGGCGGTGGGTGCGCTGGCGGAGGTGGAGGCGGCGGCGCCGGACGCACGGCGCATCGATCTGGCGGGCCGCGTCGCGATCCCGGCCTTCAACGAAGCGCATATGCACTTGCTGCCCTATGGCCTGGCGCTGGCCGGCGTGAATCTGCGCGCGGAACAGGTGCGCACACTGGATGAGGCGCTGAAGCGCATCGGGGACGCCGCGAAGGCCGCGCCCAAGGGCACCTGGGTGCTCGGCCGCGGCTATGACCATGCGGAACTCGATATCGGCCGCCACCCGACGGCGGCGGAACTCGATGCCGTCTCGCCCGACAATCCCGTCTTCATCGTCCGCACCTGCGGGCATATGGGCGTGGCCAACAGCGCCGCGATGCGCGCTGCCGGCGTCGGGCACAACACGCCGGACCCCGAAGGCGGCGTCATCGAACGCAAGGGCGGTGCGCTGACCGGCCTGTTCCAGGAACGCGCGATGCGCCTGGTGCGGGACGTGATCCCGCCGCCCGATGCGGAAGCCCTGGTCGCGGCGATCGAGCGTGCGGGCAACCACCTCGCCTCCTTCGGCTTCGCCAGCGCCACCGACATGAATGTCGGCATGACGGCGGGGATGGCGGAGGTCGAGGCCTTCCACGCTGCCCTCGCCGCCGGGCGTTCGCCGCTGCGGATGTGGAACGTGCTGGCCGGCAATCCGGAGGGCATCGCCCAGCAGGCGTGGGAAGCGGGGCTGCGGCCGAACCAGGGCGACGACATGCTGCGCTGGGGCGCGGTGAAGGTCTTTGCCGATGGCAGCGCGGGCGGGCTGACCGCGGCCTTCTTCGATCCCTATCTGGAAAGCGCCGGCGGCGGCACCGGTGTCTTCACCTTCCCGGACGACAAGATCCACGCGCTGCTGAAGCTGTATCATGAGCAGGGCTGGCAGCTCGACATCCACGCCATCGGCGATGCCGCGATCGAGCAGGTGCTGGTCGGCATGGAACAGGCGGACAGCGCGGCGCATCCCTTTGCCGGGCGCCGCCACCGCATCGAACATTGTGGCTTCCTGAACCGTGACCAGATGCGCCGCATGAAGGCGCGCGGCATCCTGCCGGTGCCGCAGCCCGTCTTCATGTACGAATTCGGCGACCTCTACATCCGCAACCTCGGCCTGCCGCGCAGCGAGAACGCCTACCCGATGCGGACCTGGCTGGAGGAGGGGCATCATCCCGCGGCATCCTCCGACTGCCCTGTCTCCACCGTTGATCCGTTCATCAACCTCTTCACCATGATCACCCGCAAGACCAGCCGCGGCACCGTGATGGGGCCTGGCGAGGCGCTGACGGTGGAGCAGGCGGTGCACTGCCAGACCTGGTGCGGCGCCTACACGCAATTCGCGGAGGATCGGCGCGGCACGCTGGAGCCCGGCATGCTGGCCGACATCGCCGTGCTGTCCCGCGACATCTTCTCCAGTTCGCCCGAGGAGATCCTGCACGACACGCGCGCCGACCTGACACTGCGCGGCGGCTCCGTGATCTTCGACCGGCACGGGGAGGCCGCCTGATGCTGCGCCACGCCGTCCAGCGCCTGCTGCTGGCCGTGCCGGTGATGTTCGGCGTGCTGCTTGTCGGCTTCCTGCTGATGCAGGTGGTGCCGACGGACCCCGCGGTGGTGCGTGCCGGACCGAATGCCAGCGCCGAGATCATCGAGGCGATCCGCCGCGACCTCGGCCTCGACAAGCCGCTCTGGCTGCAGTTCTTCCTCTATCTCGGGCGGCTGGCGCAGGGCGACCTCGGCGTCTCCATCATCAACAACGTGCCCGTCGCGCAGGAGCTCGGCACCACCATCGGCCCGACGCTGGAACTGATGGTGGCGAGCCTGGTGTGGTCCATCCCGCTCGGCCTCTTCCTCGGCACCATCGGGGCCTATTGGCGCGGCTCGCTGATCGATCGCGCGGTGATGGCGATCAGCGTCGCGGGCGTCTCCGTGCCGGTCTTCTTCCTCGGCCTCGTGCTGATCTGGGTCGTCGGCTTCCAGTGGCAGTGGCTGCCCTTCACGGGGCGGGAGGGGCCGCTCTGGACCTGGCAGGGGCTGCGCGCGGTCATCCTGCCGGCCATCACGCTGGGCGGCGTCTTCGTCGGTCCCGTGGCGCGCATGACGCGCACCGCGGTGCTGGATGTGCTGGGCGCGGACCATGTGCGCACCGCGCGCGCCAAGGGCCTGCCGGAGCGCATCGTCGTGCTGCGCCACGCGCTGCGCAACGCGATGGTGCCGGTGGTGACGCTGATCGGCCTGCAGATCGGCTTCCTGCTCGGCGGCGCGGTGGTGACGGAGACGGTCTTCTCCTGGCCTGGCGTCGGCAGGCTCGCGGTCGGCGCCATCCTGTCCTCGGACTTCCCGATGGCGCAGGGCACCATCATCGTCCTCTCGCTCGGCTTCATCCTGGTGAATTTGACCGTCGATCTCCTCTATGGCGTGCTCGATCCGCGGGTGCGCGCGGCATGAGCGGCGTGCAGCCCCCCGCGCGGCCCTCCACGCTGCGCGTCCTGCTGCGGGAGCCCGCCGCGGCTGTCTCCGCCGCGCTGGTCGCCATCACGGTGCTGGCGGCGCTGCTGGCGCCGTGGCTGGCACCCTATGATCCGTATGAGACCGACCTGATGGCGATCATGCAGCCGCCAGGCGGGGCCTATCTGCTGGGCACGGATGGGCAGGGGAGGGACATGCTCTCCCGCCTGCTCTACGGGCTGCGCGTGACCTTGACGATGGGCGCGTTGAGCCTTGGCTTCGGCGGCGTGCTCGGCGTGCTCATTGGTTTCTGCGCGGCCTATTACCGCCGCGTGGACGGGCTACTGATGCGACTGGCGGACATCATGCTTTCCTTCCCCGCCATCCTCTTCGGCCTCGCCATCGCGGCCATTGCGGGCCCGGGTGTGACGGCGGTGGTGATCGCTCTGTCTGTTGCCACCGTGCCGCTGATGGCGCGTATCGCGCGATCGACCGCGCTGGTGGTGCTGGGTCTCGACTACATCGAGGCCGCGCGCGCGCAGGGCATGGGGGATGCGCGGCTGATCTGGCGGCACCTGATGCCGAACTGCCTCTCGCCCATCCTGGTCTTCGCCACGCTGCGCTTCGGGCAGGTGATCCTGCTGGGGTCGGCGCTGTCCTTCCTCGGCCTCGGCGCGCAGGCGCCGATCGCGGAACTCGGCGCGATGGCGGCGCAGGGGCGCACCTTCCTGTTCTTCGCGCCGCATATCAGCGTCATCCCCTCGGTCGCGATCTTCGTCATCGTCCTCGCCTTCAACGTGCTGGGGGATGCGCTGCGCGATGCGCTCGACCCCCGGCTCCGCGTCTAGAACCAAGCAGGGAGAACCAAGCATGAGAACCGGACTGCTCCGCCGCGGCATGATCGCCGCCGCCGCACTCGCCGCGACGCTGCCCGCACTGCCCGCGGAGGCGCAGACGCCGCGCAACACCGCGGTCTTCATGCGGGAGATCGATGCGGACCGCTACGACCTGCACCGCAGCACCGCGCGCGGCGCCGGTGAGATCGTGACGCTGATGACGGACACGCTGGTCAGCATGGACTGGGATGGCCGCACCATCCGCCCGGGCCTGGCCGAGAGCTGGACGGTGTCGGAGGACGGCAAGCTCTACACCTTCCGCCTTCGCCGCGACGTCACCTTCTGCGACGGCAAGCCGATGACGGCGGAGGACGTCGTCTATTCCATCAACCGCTGGATCGCCCCCGCCACGCGCAGCCCCGTCGCCTGGCGCGCCGGCCCGGTGAAGGAGATCCGCGCCGTCGATCCCTACACCGTCGAATACGAACTGAACTCGCCCTTCAGCGAGCTGCTGTCGCAGCTGACGCTGTTCTTTGCCGGCATCATCGACCGCGCGACGGTCGAGCGGCTCGGCGACAATTTCGGCACCCAGGGCTTCAACGGCACCGGCCCCTATTGCTGGGCAAGCTGGACGCCGCGCAGCGAACTGGTGCTGACGCGCCATCCGAATTACCGCTGGGGCCCGCCCATCTTCGAGAATCGTGGTCCGGCGCATGTCGAACGCATCGTCTGGCGCGTGGTGCCGGAAGCGACGGCCCGCCTCGCGGCGCTGCAGACCGGGCAGGCCGATGTCACGCAGTACATCCCGATGGTGGCGGTGGACAGCGTGCGCCGCGTGCCGACCGTGACAGTGACGACGCAGCCGAACTACTTCTGGGACTACTATCTCGGCTTCAAGGTGGATAAGCCGGTGGTGAGCGACCGCGCCGTGCGCCGCGCCATCCACCAGGCCGTGGACCGTGCCGCGCTGGTCCGCGCCGTCTGGTTCGGCCATGCCCAGCCCGCGCTGAACATCGTCAACCCGAACACGCTGGACTACGACGCGCAGTCGGACACGCTGGTCCCGCGCTTCGATCCCGCCGCCGCCGCGCGCACGCTGGATGAGGCCGGCTGGCGCATGGGCTCCGACGGCATCCGCGTGAAGGACGGCCAGCGCGCCACCTTCCTGACCTATGGCATCAACACGCTGGAGAACCAGCGCCAGGGCGAGATTATCCAGCAGGCGCTGCGCCGCGTTGGCATCGAGATGCGCGTGCAGCTCTTTGACGCCACCGTGGCCTGGGGCCGCATGGCGACGCAGGAATTCGACGCGCTGTTCCTCTCCTACCCCTATTTCTCCGCGGGCGATGCGCTGGCGCTCTACTGGCACAGCCGGGCGCGTCCGACGCCGAACCGGATGAACTGGAACGACCCGCAGACGGATGCCTGGCTGGATGAGGCGCGCAGCGCCACCGACCCCGCCGTGCGCGCCCGCGCGCTCGCCCTGCTCCAGCGCAAGCTGGCGGAGGAAGCGCCCTGGCTGACCACGGCGCGGGAGAATCTCTATGTCGGCAACAGCAACCGCGTGACCGGCGTGCGCGCCCATGGCCTCTACGGCATCGGCGTCTACAAGGCGCTGGACATGCGGATCGTGCGATAATCAAGGGGGAAACAAAGGGCATGGCCACCACCGTCATCCGCAACGCGGACCTCGTCGTCGCCTGGGATGCCTCGACGAAGAGCCACACCTACCTCTCGGATGCCGATGTGGCGTTCGAAGGCGGCGCGCTGACCTTCGTCGGCCGGGGCTATACCGGCCCGGCGGAGGAGGAGATCAGCGGCCGCGGGCTGATGGTCATGCCCGGCCTTGTCAACATTCACTCGCACCCCTCCAGCGAGCCGATGAACAAGGGGCTGATCGATGAGATCGGCAGCCCCGGCCTCTACAACTCCTCGCTCTACGAATTCATGCCGATCTTCCGCGCGGATGCGGAAGCGGTGCCGAGCTGCGTCCGCGTGGCGCTCTCGGAACTGCTGCTCTCCGGCGTCACGACGGTGGCCGACCTCTCCATGGCCCATCCCGGCTGGATGGACCTGCTGGCGGAATCCGGCATGCGCGTCTGCATCGCGCCCATGTTCAAGTCGGCCAAGTGGTTCACGAAGAACGGCCATGTCGTCGAATACGAATGGGACGAGGCCGCCGGCGAGAAGGCGATGGCGGAGGCGCTGTCGCTGATCGAGCGCGCGGAGCAGCATGAGTCCGGGCGCCTCTTCGGCATGGTCGTGCCGGCGCAGATCGATACCTGCACCGACACGCTGTTGAAGGAGAGCTTCCAGGAAGCCGGCAAGCGTGGCCTGTCCTGGCAGATTCATGCCGCGCAGTCGGTGGTCGAGTTCCACGAGATCACTCGCCGCCACGGCAAGACGCCGATCGGCTGGCTCGACAGCATGGGCCTGCTGAGCGAGCGCAGCATCATCGGCCACGGCATCTTCCTGGACGACCATCCTTCCACGCGCTGGTGGACGGATACCGACATGAAGCGCCTGGCGGAGACCGGCACCACCGTCGCGCATTGCCCCACCGTCTTCGCCCGCCGCGGCATCACGCTGAAGCATTTCGGGCGCTACAAGCGCGCCGGCGTCAATATGGGCCTCGGGACGGATACCTATCCGCACAACATGCTGGATGAGATGCGGCTCGTCGCCTATCTCGCCCGCACCCAGGCCAATGACCCGCGCAGCATGACGACGACGGAGCTGTTCGACGCCGCGACGGTCGGCGGCGCGCAGGCGCTGGGCCGCGAGGATATCGGCCGGCTCGTCGCAGGCGCCCGCGCCGATTTCGTGCTAGTGGATGTCACGCATCCCCGCATGCGGCCCTCCCGTGATCCCGTCCGCAGCCTGGTCTATGCGGCGGGCGACCGCGCGGTGAAGGATGTCTTCGTCGATGGCATCAAGGTCGTGGCCGACGGCCAGGTGCTGACCATGGACTACGCCGCGGCGGCGGAGCACCTGAACGAGGCGCAGAAGCGCATCATCGACCGCGCGCCGGCACAGGACTGGGCGCATCGCCCGGTCGAGGTGTCGAGCCCGCCGACCTTCCGGTGGTCGTGACCCCGCTCCTCGAAATCCAGGGGCTGCGGACGGTGTTCCGCAGCGCCAATGGGGACATCGCCGCGGTCGATGGCGTGGACCTGACGGTGCCGCGTGGCCGCACCCTCGGCATCGTGGGGGAGAGCGGCTGCGGCAAGTCCATGCTGTCGCTCTCCGTCATGCGGCTGGTGCCGCCGCCCGGCCGCGTCGCTGCGGGGCGCGTGCTGCTGGAAGGTCGCGACCTGCTGACCCTCTCCACGGCCGAGATGCGCGCCGTGCGCGGCGGGCAGGTGGCGATGATCTTCCAGGAACCCATGACCAGCCTGAACCCGGTGCATCCGATCGGGCTGCAGATCACGGAGGCGATGCGCGCCCACGACCCGCGCGCCAGCGCTGCCGAACTCCGCGACCGCGCCATCGCCGCGCTGGAACGCGTGCGCATTCCCGCGCCCGCGCGGCGCTATGACGAGTTCCCGCACCAACTCTCCGGCGGCATGCGCCAGCGCGTGATGATCGCGATGGCGCTGGCCTGCAAGCCGAAGCTCCTGATCGCCGATGAGCCGACGACGGCGCTCGACGTCACGGTGCAGGCGCAGATCCTCGACCTGCTGCGCGACCTGCAGCAGGAAACCGGCATGTCCATCATCCTCATCACCCACGACCTCGGCGTGGTCGCGGAAATGGCCGATGAGGTGGCGGTGATGTATGCCGGCCGCGTCGCCGAACGCGCCTCCGCGCGCGATCTCTTCGGCAGCCCGCAGCACCCCTACACGCTCGGCCTGCTCGGCTCCGTCCCGCGCCTCGACGAGGATCGCGAACGCCTGCTGGCGATCGAGGGCGCGGTGCCGCCACCCTTCGCGCTGCCCCAGGGCTGCCGCTTCCACCCCCGCTGCCCCTTCGCGATCGAGGCCTGCACCAAGGCGCAGCCGCCGCTGGAGGCCATCGAGCCCGGGCACCTCGCCGCCTGCATCCGCGCGCCGGTCGAAAGCGCGGTGGAACTCACGCCATGAGCCTGCTCGACGTCACCGACCTCACCAAGCACTACCCCGTCCGCCAGGGCATCGTCGTGGCGAAGCAGGTCGGCACCGTCCGCGCGGTCGATGGCGTCTCCTTCCGCATCGAGCGTGGCGAGACGCTGGCGCTGGTCGGCGAATCCGGATGCGGCAAGTCCACCACCGCGCGCCTCGTGCTGCGCCTGATCGAGCCGACCTCCGGCACCGTCCGCTTCGACGGCCAGGAAGTGTCGGGCGCCGCGCTGCGCACGCTGCGGCGCCGCGTGCAGGTCGTCTTCCAGGACCCCTATGCCAGCCTCAATCCGCGGCTGCGCGTCGGCGAGACCATCGCGGAGCCGATGGAGGTGCATGGGATCGGCGATGCGACATCGCGGGAGGCGCGGGTGCAGGAGTTGCTGCGCCTCGTCGGCCTCGCGCCCTTCCATGCGCAGCGCTATCCGCATGAATTCAGCGGCGGCCAGCGCCAGCGCATCGGTATCGCCCGTGCCCTTGCGGTGCAGCCGGACCTCATCGTCTGCGACGAGCCCGTCAGCGCCTTGGATGTCTCGATCCAGGCGCAGGTGGTGAACCTGCTGAAGGACCTGCAGCGGCAGTTCGGCCTCTCCTACCTCTTCATCGCGCATGACCTCGCGGTGGTGCGGCACATGGCCGACCGCGTCGCCGTCATGTATCTCGGCCAGATCGTGGAGACGGCGCCGAAGGCGGACCTGTTTGCCGCGCCGCGGCACCCCTACACCCAGGCGCTGCTGCGCGCGATCCCGCACCCCGATCCGCGCAGGCGCGGGCAGGTGACGCCGCTCGGCGGCGATGTGCCGAGCCCGATGAACCCGCCGCCGGGCTGCCGCTTCCACACGCGCTGCCCCTTCGCGCAGGATGTCTGCCGGAAGGAGGAGCCGGTGCTGCGCGACATCGCCGCCGGCGCGCGCGTGGCCTGCCACCTCGCGGAAACGCTGCCGCCCTTCGCCGTGGATTCCGGCGACGGCCTCAGCGACATCGCCACGCGGCGCCTGGCCCTTTATGCCGCCGCCAAGGAACGTCGCGCCTCAGGCGTCGGGTAGCGCCTCGCCCCGCAAGGCTTCCCACAGCGCGGCGGTGTCGTGGAAGACGTCGTAGGCGGCGACACGACCCTCGCGCAGCGTGAAGACATTCGCCACGCGCGCCGCGACTTCCTTTCCCGTGGCGCGGGCGCGCCAGCGGCCGGACAGCACGACCACCACCGTGTCGCCCTCCGTCACCCGGCGGATCGGCGTCACCTCCAGCACCTCCAGGTGCTTCGCGACGGCCGCGAAGAAGCGCATCGCCTCCGCCACGCCGCGCCAGCTGCCGCTCCAGGGCAGAAGGCCAGGGCGGCCGGCATAGGTGATGATGAGGTCCGGCGTGGCCACCGCCGCCAGCGCCGCCGCATCGCCCGCCTTGATGGCGGCGTACCACGCCGCCAGCACATCCTGCGTCATGCCGCCGCACCCTCCCTGGTCGTCCGGCAAGGCTGCCCGTAATCTCCGCGCGACGACAGGGGAGGGCAGGCCATGGTCATGCAACTGGTGGCGCCGCGCTTGATGCTGATGGGCGGCGGGTCGGTGGCGAAGCTGGCGGAGGTGCTGGCGCAGCTCGGCCTCTCCCGCCCCCTCGTGGTGACCGATCCCTTCATGGTCTCCTCCGGGATGGTGGAGCGCGCGCTGGCGCCGCTGCGGGACGCGGGCCTCGCCTTCGCCGTCTTCAGCGAGACGGTGCCCGACCCGACGGACACGGTGATCGAGGCCGGAGTCGCCGTGCTCAAGGCGGGCGACTATGACTGCCTGGTGGGCTTCGGCGGCGGCAGCCCGATGGACACGGCGAAGGCCATGGCGATCCTCGCCGCCGCGCCCGCCGGCACGCATATCCGCGCCTTCAAGGTGCCGGCCGCCGCCAATACCGGCGCCGTGCCCATCATCTGCGTGCCGACCACGGCCGGCACGGGCAGCGAGGCCACGCGCTTCACCGTCATCACCGATACCGAGCGCGACGAGAAGATGCTGATCGCGGGCCTCGGCGCGCTGCCGCTGGCCGCCGTGGTGGACCATGAGCTGACCTTCAGCCTGCCCGCCCGCATCACCGCGGATACCGGCATCGACAGCCTGACCCATGCGCTGGAAGCCTTCGTCAGCAAGCGGGCCAATGCGGTCTCCGACGACTATGCCCGCAGCGCCATGCGCCTCATCGCGCCCAACCTCCGCCGCGTCTGGGCCGATCCCTCCAACGCCGAGGCGCGGGAGGCGATGATGCGCGGCGCGACTTTGGCGGGGCTTGCCTTCAGCAATGCCAGCGTGGCGCTGGTGCATGGCATGTCGCGGCCGGTCGGCGCGCATTTCCACGTCCCCCACGGCCTGTCCAACGCCATGCTGCTGCCCGCCGTCACCGCCTTCGGGCTGGAAGCCGGCCGCGCCCGCTACGCGGAGGCCGCGCGGGTGATGGGTGTCGCGACCGAGCAGGAGGGTGACCAATCCGCCGCGCAGCGCCTGGTGGAGGAACTGCGCGCGCTCAACCGCGACCTGAAGGTGCCGACGCCGGCCGGCTTCGGGATCGATGCGGACAAGTGGAACGGCCTGCTGCCAGTGATGGCGCAGCAGGCGCTCGCTTCCGGCAGCCCGGGCAACAACCCGCGCGTGCCGGACGCCGACCAGATCGTGGCGCTGTACCGCGAAGCCTATGCCTGAGTGAGGCTGGCCCGCCAGGCGCCATGCCAAGCGGGCAGGGCCGGCGGGGGCAGGGGACGGCCGACGCCGAAGCCCTGCGCGACGTCGCAGCCCGCCGCGGCGGCGGCGCGCCAGGTCAGGCCGTCAGCCACCCCCTCCGCCACCACCAGCATGCCGCGCCGGCGGGCCTGGCGGACCAGGCTTTCCACCGTGGCGCGGGCGCGGCGATTATCCGGCATGGCCAGCACCAGCTTGCGGTCCAGCTTCACGCCGGCGAAGGGCAGGGCGAGCAGGCTGCGGCGATGGTCATCCAGGCCGAGGTCGTCCAGCAGCACGCCGTAGCCGCGCCGCGCCAGGCGTGCCAGCGCGCGGCGGAGCAGCGCGGTATCCCGCACCTCCGTGCTTTCCGTCAGTTCCAGCAGCAGGCTGGCGGGGGAGAGGCCGGCGGCCGCCACCTCCGCATCCAGCCAATGCGCCATGTCGCCTTCCAGCAGCACCGCAAGGGGGACGTTGAAGGACATGCGGAGCGGCGGCGCCTTGGGCAGCGCGGCCAACTCCCGCAGCGCACGCCGGGCCACGGCGCGGGTGAGGCGCGTGGCGAGGCCTTCCCGCTCCGCCATCGGGATGAAGCGATCGGCGCCGAGCGCCGCGGCCGGACGCTCCCAGCGGGCCAGCGCCTCCACCAGCACGGGGCGGCGATCGGCCATGCGGACCATGGGCTGGAAGCGGACGGTGATCTCGCCGCGATCGAGGCCGGCGGCCAGGGCGGCGACGTCGCTGGCCGGCATCTCCCCGGGCGTGCCGCCGGCGATGAGCGCGGCAGCGAGCGCGGCGCCTTCGGCATCGACGCTCCGCAGACCCGGCGTGACGGGCTGCCCGGGGCGATGCACCACGACGACGCCGGTGCCGCTGAAGGGGTCGCGCAGCGCACTCAGCAGGGCGTCGCTGTGGCTGCCGCCATGGCCGCCTTCCAGCACGAGATGGCGGGGGGCAAGGCCGGGCCCGACCAGGTGGCCCAGCGCCTCCGCCCCCGTCGTCACGAGAACGGGCGGAGGACCAGCCAGGCGCTGGGCCGCGTCGCGGGTGGCGGCGATGACCAGCGGATCACTGGCCAGCAGCAGCACCGCGCCGGGCTCCGTCATGGCGCGCCGAGAGCGCCTGAGCATGAACTCGAATTCTCCCCGCGGCACCGCGCGATGACGGCGCCTTCGCGCGCAACGGCAGGTCCGGGCGCGCCCCAGACGTGTAGCAAGCTCCGCCGGGGAATGCCACGGCGTCTCAATTGCCGTGAAAAAAAATCCTTTGTGGTAACTGCGCGTGTGGAGTCAGGCCCGGCGAGGCAGCCAGGGCTCCTCCGCCCAGAGGCGTCGCAACTCCCCGTCCGCGCGGGTCAGGACGCGACCCCAGGCTTCAGGGCCGAGGAAGCGGGCATTCTGCCCGAGCGAGGCGGCCTGGGCGGCGAAATCCTGGTCCGCCGCCATCGCCTCCAGCCCTGCCAGCAGCGTGGCGCGGAAGGTGTCGGGGGCAGCGGCGTTCAGCGCGAATCCGCGCTGCGCGGCGGCAACCAGGTCGAGCCCCTGTTCGCGCAGGGTCGGCACATCGGGCGCCAGCGGGCTGCGCCGGGCGGCGGCGATGCCGATGCCGATCAGCTTGCCCTCCCGCAGGGCAGCGATGGCGTCCGGCATGGCGACCATGGCGGCGGCGACATGGCCTGAGATCGCCGCCTGGCGGGCGGCGGCGGCGGAGGGAAAGGCGAGGCGCGCCAGGTCGAGCCGGCCTTCGAGGCGCAACCCCGCGAAATGGGCGGCGCTGCCCGGCGGCGGCGTGCCGAGCGTGCCGCGGTCGCCGAGCGCGCGCAGCGCGGCGAGGTCCGGCGGACCGGCGGGCGCGCCGATCAGCACCATGCTTTCCTCGATGACGGCGGCGAGCGGCGCGATGCGCTCGGCCGGGGAGGTCTCCCCGGCCTCCACCGCCCGGGCCAGCAGCAGGGGCGTGGTGACGACGCCGACCAGCTTCTGGTCGGGCCGTGCGGAGGCCAGCAGCGCCACGGCTTCCAGGCCGAGGCGGCCCGGATGGTTGCGCACCGTCAGCGCCAGGCGGGGCAGGCAGCGCTCCAGGAAGGGTGCGACGCCGCGCGCCCAGAGATCGGCCGGCGATCCCCCCGGCGCGCCCACCAGCAACTCCACCGGGTTGCGGCGCGCGGCCAGCGCCGGCGCGGGCATCAGCGCCGCGACCCCCAGCAGCAGCGCCGCGCGGCGGCGGAGCGGCGCGCCTGTCACGGCGCCGCGGCCTGCGGCACCGCCGGGGTGTCGCGCCGCAGCGTCTTCGCCCCGGTGAACAGCACGATCGGCGCCGCGATGAAGGTGGAGGAGGAGGTGCCGACGATGATGCCCGCGATCATCAGCCAGGCGAAGCCCGACAGCGTATCGCCACCGAACAGCGCCAGCGGCAGCGCCGTCAGCAGCAGGGTGACGGAGGTGCCGAGCGTGCGGTTCAACGTCTCGTTGATCGAGAGGTCGACCAGGTCGCGCAGCGGCATCGTCTTGTACTTGCGAAGGTTCTCCCGCATGCGGTCGAACACCACGACCTTGTCGTTGGCGTTGAAGCCGATGATGGTCAGGATCGCCGCCACGGTCGTCAGGTTGAACTCGATGCCCGTGACCACCATGATGCCGATGCATTTGGTGGTGTCCAGCAGCAGGGTCGCGACACCCGCCACGGCGAACTGCCATTCGAAGCGGAACCAGATGTAGAGCAGCATCGCGAGGAAGGAGAGGCCGAGCGCGATCAGGCCGCCGCGGAACAACTCGGCCGAGACGCGGTTGCCGACTGCCTCCACCCGAAGCACGCGCGTGCCGGGCGACGCTTCCTCGATCGCACCGCGGACGCGGTTGACGGCCTGCTGCGTGCCGGCCTCGTCGCCCTGGACGGGCAGGCGGATCAGCAGCTGGTCGCGGCTGCCGAATTCCTGCACGCCGACATCGCCGACATTGGCGGCGGAGACCGCGCTGCGCAGCCGCGGCAGGTCGGCGGGGCCCGGGGTGCGGACCTCCATCACGATGCCGCCCTTGAAGTCGATGCCGCGTTCCAGCCCCGGATAGAAGGCGAGGATGACGGAGGCGGAGGAGAGGATGGCGGAGACGATGAGCCCGGCCACCGCCCCCTTCATGAAGCGGATGCGGGTATTGTCCGGGACGATCCGGAACAGCGGGCGGGAGAGCAGGCGGAACATGGTGTCTCTCCCTCAGACCGGCAGCGTCTGCGGACGGCGGCGGCGATACCAGATCGAGGCGAGCAGCCGCACCACGACGGTCGCGGTGTACATCTGCACGACCGTGCCGATCGCGACGGTCACGGCAAAGCCCTTCACCGGGCCGGAGCCGAAGGCATAGAGGCAGGCCATGGCGATGAGGTTGGTCAGGTTGCTGTCCATGATGGTGCCGGATGCCTTGCTGAACCCGGCTTCCAGCGCGTTGATCGGACTTCGCCCGAGCTTCGTCTCCTCCCGTATCCGTTCGTTGATCAGCACGTTGGCGTCGAGCGCGGTGCCGAGCGTCAGCACGATGCCGGCGATGCCGGGCAGGGTCAGCGTGGCGCCGATCACACTCAGGATGCCCATCATGATGATGACGTTGGCGACGAGCGCGATGTTCGCGAGCCAGCCGAAGAAGCCATAGGCCAGGCCCATGTAGAGGAAGACGAAGAGCGTGCCGGCGGCGAGCGAGAGCAGGCCCGCGCGGATCGCATCCGCGCCGAGTTCCGGCCCGACGGTCCGTTCCTCCACCACCGTCAGCGGCGCGGGCAGGGCGCCGGCGCGGAGCAGCACCGACAGGTCGTTGGCGCCGCGGACATCGAAGCTGCCGCTGATCTGCCCGCGGCCGCCGGTGATGGGTTCGCGGATGACGGGCGCGGTGATGACGCGGTCGTCGAGCACGATGGCGAAGGGCCGGCCGACATTCTGGCGTGTGATCTCCGCGAAGCGGCGGGTGCCGACGCTGTCGAAGGCGAAGTTCACGACCCATTCGCCGGTGCGGCCATCCTGGCCGGCGCGGGCATCCGTCAGGTTGGCGCCATCGACCTCCACCCGCCGGCGCACGGCATAGCGTTCCTGGCCGCGATCGCCGGGCAGGAACATGGTGCCGGCGGGGGGTGTCGGCGCCTGCAGGTTCGCCGTCTCATCCACCAGGTGGAAGGTCATGCGCGCCGTGCGGCCCAGCAGGTCCTTGATGCGGGCGGGATCCTCCACGCCCGGCAGCTGGACCAGGATGCGGTTCTGGCCCTGGCGGGCGATCAGCGCCTCGGCCACGCCGGTCTCGTCGATGCGGCGGCGGACGATCTCCAGCGACTGCTCGACGGCGCCGCTCGCCTTGGCGCGCAGCGCCACCTCCGTCAGCACCGCGGTCACGGTGCCATCGGGGCTGGTCGTGACCTCGATATCCGGCTGGGTCGCGCCGGCGCCGGCGGGCACGGCGATGGCGGCTTCCCGCAACAGGCGGGCGACATCGGCGGCGCGGCCGGCGTCGGAGACGCGGAGTGTGATGCGCCGCTGTTCCTGGTTGGCGCTCAGCCCGGTGTAGAGGATGCGCGGATTGGCGGAGGCGGTGCCGCGGCGGACGCTGTCCACCAGCGATTCCAGGCGTTCCCGCACCATGGCGGAGGTATCGACCTCCAGCAGCAGGTAGCTGCCGCCGCGCAGGTCGAGGCCGAGGTTGATCTGGCGCGCCCAGTCGGGCAGCACACTGCGCGGAAGCACGTTGGGCACGCACAGCAGCATGCCGAAGAGGCACACGCCGACCACCGCGAGCGCCTTCCAGCGGGCGAAGTACATCATGAGCGCAACGAAATCCTGGCCAAGGTCAAGGAAGCCCGCGCCCCGCAAGGGGCCGTGCCGCACGGGCGGAACATGCGCGGGACCCCCCCCTGATGCAAGCCCGCGCGGGAAGGAGTATCCCGGCGGGGCTTGATGAGGGGTGTTTCCGGATGGTGCTGCGCGTCGCGCTGCTGGGCTGCGGTCATTTCGGGCGGTTCCATGCGCTGAAGGCGGCGCGCGCGCCGCGCGTCGAGTTCGTCGGCCTCCACGATGCCGACCCGGCCCGGGCCGCCACCGTGGCCGCCGAATGCGGGGTGCCGGCGCTGTCGGCGGAGGCGGCGATCGACCGGGCCGATGCCGTCATCGTCGCCGCGCCGACGCGTTTCCACGCCCCGCTCGGCCGCCAGGTCCTGGCCGCGGGGCGGCACCTTTTCATCGAGAAGCCCATCGCCGGCAGCCTGGCGGAGGCCGAGCACCTCTCGGCCCTGGCCCAGGCGGCGGGAAAGGTGCTCCAGGTCGGCCATATCGAGCGCTTTTCCGCCGCCTTCCGTGCGGTGCGCCAGGCGCCGGCCGGCGGCCGCGCGCTGCATTGGGAGGCGGTGCGGGCGGCGCCCTTCCGGCCGCGCTCCCTCGATGTCTCGGTCGTGCTGGACCTGATGATCCATGACATCGACCTGGTGCTGACCCTGGCCGGGGAAGCGCCGGAGACCGTGGACGCGACGGGTGCGCGGGTGATGTCGGACCATGCCGATTTCGCCGTGGCGCGGCTCGGCTTCTCCGGTGGCCGGTCGGCCACCATCACGGCGTCCCGCATCTCGCTCGCCATGGAGCGGCGGCTTCGGGTGCTGGGGACGGAGGGCGAGATGAGCGTCGATTTCCTCGGCCGGTCGCTCGCCGTGCTGCGCCGGGGCGGCGCGGAGCCGGTGGCGACCATGCCGGGCTATGGCATCGATCGCGGCGGCTGGACCGACCATGACAGCCTGGAGGCCGAGCAGGCGGGCTTCGTCGCGGCCTGCCTGGATGGCGTGGCGCCCGAAGTGGGCGCGGCGGAGGGCATCGCGGCGCTGAAGGTGGCGCTGGCCGTGGAGGCGGCGATTGGCTGAACGCGCGGTCGGTGTTTCTTTTAGGAAATACTGCGGCGTTCAGGCCACTAACCCATTTAGCCCGATTATGCCGTTTATGCGCTTTTAGCACCGATTTTCGCGGGCGGCGGTCCGGCGCCAGGGGGCCGGTTGGCCCGCCAAGGCATGGCTTCGCCCCGTGATGGCGAGAACATAAAGAAAACGAGGGCGGATCGCCAGCGATTTCGGATGGCGGTCACGGCGTGGCCGCAACCTCCACGCCGAAGGCGTCCCGGAAGCCTCGCGCGCCTTCCGGCGTGACGAGCAGCGTGCGGCCGCCCTCCCGCCGCCGGACCCATCCCAGGTCGAGGCAGCGCGTGCAGAGCGCGGCGCCGAGCACGCCCGCCACATGCGGGCGTCGTTCCGACCAGTCCAGGCAGGGGCGGCAGAAGAGGCGGCCGCGAGCGGGACGCGCCATGGGGATGCCGAAGGCTTCGAGGAAGGCCTCACCGGACGGCGTCACGGCACCGCCATCCGGGCCGAGTTCCAGCACGCCGCGCGCCACCATGGCATCCGCCAGCGCCACGGCGAGGCGGCCGGCCAGGTGGTCGTAGCAGGTCCGGGCGGCGCGCATCGCGGCATCCCGCGGGCCGAAGGGGCGCGCCGCGCGGGCAGGGGGCGCGCCCCCTTCCGCGACCGCCATGATGCCTTCCAGCATGCGCGCCACGCCCGCCGAGGCCAGGCGGTGGTAGCGGTGCCGGCCCTGCTTCTCCATGGCCAGCAGCCCCGCCCCGGCCAGGCGCGCCAGATGGCCGCTGGCGGTCTGGGGCGTGATGCCGGCGCTGGCGGCGAGCTCGCCCGCCGTCCGGGCCCGCCCATCCATCAGCGCGGCGAGCATGGCGGCGCGGGCGGGGTCCCCGACCAGGGCGGCGGTTTCGGCCAGGGCGTTGATGCTGGGCATGGCGGGGCCTGCGATCGATGGCAGGCGCAGTCTTCCACATCCGGCCGCGCGAGGCTTCGGGCGCGGCGGAAGCATCGCGCTGTCAGGCGCTGCCGGCCATGGTCCGGGCGTTCTCATGCTTCAGCGGGATCTCGATGCCGCAGGTCAGGCCCTCCGGCTCCCACGCCATGGTGACCCGGCCGCCCAGCTGGTCCTGCACCGTCCCGTGCAGCACGCGCGACCCGAAGCCGGGCTTGCGGCGCTGCAGGGGCGCGGGGCCGCCGCGTTCCTGCCATTCCAGCCGCAGCAGGTCGCCGGCGCGGCGGTCCAGCGTCCAGGACAGGCAAAGCCGACCCTCGGGCCGCGACAGCGCGCCATACTTGATGGCATTGGTCGCGAGTTCGTGGATGGCCATGGAGAAGGGCTGCGCCGCGCCGGCCGGCAGCACCACCCGGTCGCCGGACAGGCGCACGCGGGGGCCGCCCGGGGTGGCGACCAGGAAGGTGGCGAGTTCGCCCTGGATCAGGCCGCGGAGGTCGGCGCCGGACCAGCGATCGGCGGCGAGCAGCGTCTGCGCCCGGGCCAGGGCCTGGATGCGGCCCTCGATCGCATCGACGAAGCTGTCGATCGTCTCGGCCCGCGTCAGGCGCAGCGCGGCCTGGACGACGGCCAGCATGTTCTTGGCGCGGTGGTCGACTTCCCGCGTCAGCAGGGCCTGGCGTTCATGGGCGCGGTGCTCCTCATCCACGTCGATCATCACGACCAGCGCCGCGATCACGACCTTGTCGGGGCCGAGCACCGGGACGCCGCTGACGCGGCACCAGCGCGGCGGCTGGTCATCGACGGCATGGAGGAAATCCATCCCCAGCGTGACTTCGCCGCGCAGCGCGCGGGCGCCGGGGAACTGCTCCGGCGGGATGCGGCGGCCCTGCGGGTCGAAGCCGACCCAGGTCGTCACGCGGTCCGGATCGGTGGAAGGGATGCGCGGGCGGCCGAGGAGACGACGGAATTCAGGGTTCGCGATGATGACCTGGCCGGACGGCGCGACGAGGCCGGCGCCGATCGGCAGGTGCTCCACCACCGTCTGCATGCCCTCGGCCTGGCGGAGCGAGGATTCGACTCGCTGGCGTTCCAGCGCGGCCTCCCGCAGCCGCGCATTGGCGGCGCGGAGTTCCTGGGTGCGGGCCTCGACCCGCCGCTCCAGCTCCTGGTGGCTGGCGCGGAGTTCCTCCAGCACCCGAAGCCGTTCCACGGCGGCGGCCAGCAGGTTGGCGTAGCTGCGGAGGAAGGCGATGTCGGAGGGGATGAAGTCGCGCGCGGCGCGGCTGTCCACCTCGAGGATCCCGAAGGGCGGGCGGCTGTCCCCGCCCAGGATCAGCACATTCGCGAAGGCGCGCACGCCATGCTCGACCAGGAACCGGGGCAGGGTGAAGCGGTCGTCCTTGTCGGCATCCGCACAGATCACGGGCTCCTGCGATTGCAGCGCCAGCGTCTCCACCGGCGCTTCCTCCGGCGCCAGGCGCATCTGGCCGACGATGCCGGGCTGCCAGCCGACGCCGGCGCGGACCAGCAGGCGGTCCGGGCCGCGCTCCACCTCGATGACCTTGGCGAGGTCGGTGCCCAGCGCCTCCGCCACCAGGCGGCAGGCCTCGGTCAGGATGGCGTCGATATCCTCCGCCTTCAGCGCGAACTCGCCGAAGCGGGCGAGCACCGATTGCTGCCGGAGCAGCTCGTCGCGTTCGCTGACATGGCGGCTGGCAGTCGGGCGGGTCGACAGAGGATGGTCCCCCTTGGGGAGAAGGGTTGGCGTGGCGGCGGTCCTGCCGGGCGAAGACGCAACAGGCGTGGTGGGAGCATGCTTGCTCGGCTCTCCCGAGGCTGGGGCTGAACCCCGCTAGGCCGCGCCAAGTTGCAGCGCCAGCGAAGATTCAGCCGGACAACTTCGCCTGTTGGAGAACCGACTCGGCTGCGGCCGCGCTGGGCAGGCCCTGGGGAGGGCGAAGCTTCGCCAGCACCTCCGCGAAGCCGGCACGTTGGGTTCCGGCGCTGCTGCCATCGGCAAGAAGGGCGTGCAGGCCTTCCGCCAGCGCCGCCGGCGTTGCCGCTTCCTGCAGGTATTCGGGCACGACCAGGCGTTCGGCCAGCAGGTTCACGAGGCTCGCGAAGGGCACGCGGACCAGGCGACGCACGATCGCGGCCGTGATCGGGTTCACGCGATAGGCAACGAGATGCGGGATGCCGGCGACCGCCATCTCCACCGATGACGTGCCGGACTTGATCAGGCCGGCGCCGCGCTGCGCCGCGGCGGCGAAGGCGTCATGCTTCTCCGCGATGTCGGTGACGAGGATCGGCTTCACCGGCCAGTCGGCGGTGCCCGCGCGCACCGCTTCCGCCACCACGGCGGAGACGGGCAGCACGGGAACGAGGCCGGGATGGCGCGGCGCGAGGAGGCGGAGCGCGGCGCCGAAGATCGGCAGCAGGCGCTTCACCTCCATGCGGCGCGATCCCGGCATGACGATGAGGACGGGGGCGTCTGGCGCGATGCCGTGGGCGGCGCGGAAGCGCGCGCCATCGCCGGCATCGACGCCGGATTCCAGCACGGGATGGCCGACGAAATCGGCCTTGATGCCGGCGGCCTCGAAGATCACGGGTTCGAAGGGCAGCAGGCAGAGGATGCGGTCGACGCGCGCCTTGATCTTCTCGATCCGCCCCGGGCGCCAGGCCCAGATCTGCGGGGCGACGTAGTGGATGACGGGGATGCCGAGCGGGCGGATGCGCTCCGCGAGGCGGAGCGTGAAGCCGGGGCTGTCGATGGTGACGATGGCGGCGGGGCGGCGCGCGGCGATGTCGTCCGTCGTTTCCTGCAGGCGCCGGGCCAGGCGGCGGATATTGGGCAGCACCTCGATCAGCCCCATCAGCGCCAGTTCACGCATCGGGAAGAGGGAGGCCATGCCCTGTTCGGCCAGGCGGTCGCCGCCGATGCCGGCGAACCGGATGCCCGGGACGCGGGCGCGCAGCGCGGCGACGAGGCGCGCGCCGAGCACGTCGCCGGAGGCCTCGCCGGCCACGATGTAGATGAGGGGGGTTGTCATGCGCCCCTCATGCAAAGGTCGCGACGGCGGGGCGCGGCATGGGTTCCCGCGGGAAGTCGCGGTGGTTGCGCACCGCGCCGTGTTCGCGGACGTGGTCGATGAGGGCGGGGTCCAGCGTGGCGAAGACCCAGCCCGGCGCATCGAGGGCGCCGGCGGCGACGACGCCATCCTCCGGGAAGCCGCGATCGGGCGGGCCATAGACCGCGCATTGCCCGTGATTCTCATCCAGCGCCACGGACCAGGGGGCGAGGCCCACCGTGGGGGCGACGGCGACGAAGCACTGGTTCTCCAGCGCGCGGGCCTGGGCACCGATGCGGATGCGGGAGAAGCCGTGCAGGCTGTCCGTGCAGGAGGGGGCAAGGATCAGCCAGGCGCCCTGCTCGACCTGCGCGCGGACATGCTTCGGGAATTCGACGTCGTAGCAGACGGAAAGCCCGATGCGGCCCCAGGGCGTGTCGAAGACCCGCGGCGTGGCGCCGGGGGAGACGCCCCAGCGCTCGGATTCGAAGCGCGTCATCATGCGCTTCTGCTGGACGGCCATGCGGCCATCGGGGGCGATGATCGGGGCCACGTTCACGACGCGGCCGTCTTCCCGCATGGGCAGCGTGCCGGGGGCGAGGAAGAGGCCGCTGCGGATGGCGGCCTGCCGCATGGCGGCCAGGATAGCGTCGGCATGCGCGATCATGGCCCGGAGTTCCGTCGCCTCGTCCGGGGCCGTGTTGCCCGCGAGGCCGGCGCCGAGTTCGACGCTGGCGTATTCCGGCAGCAGGACGAGGTCGGCCCGGCCGCGTGCCTCGTCGAGCCGCGCGTCCAGCCGGGCGGCGAAATCGGCGACGGTCAGGGGATGCCCGACCTCCCAGGCCAGCAGGCCGAGGCGGAGCGGGCGGGGCGGGGGCGTCACAGGGACTTGGCCCAGAAGGAGAGGCGGTGCGGCGTTTCCGCGCTGGCGCCGATCTCCTTCCAGGAGAAGGTGACGGCGAGGCCTGGCAGGGGTTCGTAGCCGCGCTTCCGCCAGAAGGCATCGAGGGGCACGTGGCCGGGCGGGCGGCGCGGGTCGTCCGGCGCGCGATCGACGCCGCAGAAGGTGGCGCGGGCGAGGCCGAGGCGGCGGGCATGCGCCTCCCGCTCCGCGAAGAAGCGCACGCCGGCGCCCTGGCCGCGGTACTCCCGCAGCAGCACCGATTCGCCGAAATAGCAGTGGATGGCGGGGTCGAGGCCGGCGGCCTCGAAGGCTTCCCGCACGGGCGCGTGGCCCTGGGTCATGGGTTCGCAGGTGGCGGCACCGACCACGCGGTCGCCAGCCCGGCAGACCACGACGGCCGCGCCGGGGGCGTCGGCATAGGCGCGGAGATACTGCCGCTCATAGGCCTCGTCGCCATCGTAGAGGTAGGGCCATTCCGCGAAGACGGCGATGCGCAGCCCCGCCAGCGCCGGCAGCAGCGGGTGCAGGGCCGGGCCGGACAACGTCTCGAAGGTGAGATGCCCAGGGCTGGAATGGACGCGTGCCATGGCGGGATGCATAGGGGGGCGCCGCCGGCTGTGGAAGGGGATTGCGCGCGTGGACTGGATCGAGGCGATGGGGCTGGCGGCCGGGGCGATGACGACGTCCGCCTTCGTCCCGCAGGCCGTGAAGACCTGGCGCACGCGGTCGGCGCGGGACTTCAGCCTCGGCCTGCTGGTGCTGCTGGTGGCGGGGAACACGCTGTGGATGGCCTATGGCTTCCTCAAGGGGTCCATGGGCCTGGTCGCGGCGAACCTGATCACGGTGCCGCTGACGATGTATTTGCTGGCGGTGAAGCTGCGGCGGGGTTAGGGCGCGACCCCCACGAGGATTGCACGACCCCCACGAGGATTGCGCTACCCCCACCCTAACCCTCCCCCGCAAGCGCGGGGGAGGGAATGGTCGGAATCAGGCCAGGCCGGCGACGGCGGCGTCGCGGGTCGGGTGGATGCTGAGGATCTTGTCGAAGCCGCTGATCTCCAGGACTTCCCGCACGGGGGCCTGGGGGGAGGCGACCGCGAAGCTGCCGCCGGCGGCCTTGGCCTGCTTGGCGGCCTTCAGCAGCACGCGCAGCCCGGCGGAGGAGACGTAGTGGACCTCCGCCAGGTCGGCCACGACCTTGGCGCCGCCTTCGAGCATGCCGAGGATGGCGGATTCGGCGGTGGGGGCGGTCGCGGTGTCGAGGCGGCCCTTGAGGGCGGCGACCTTCACGCCGGAGGCGGTGCTTTCAGTGATATCCATGAGGCCTGTCCTGTCCTGTCCGGCGTGACTTACACCATCGGCGCGTAGCGCGCGATCTGGGCGTAGATTTCCCGGATCGCATCGGCGAGGGAGCGGTTCAGCTCCTCGAGGTCCGCCACGGAGTCGATGCGCGCCTGCACGCGGTCGAGCTCATTGGAGGAGAGCAGCAGGGAGAAGAGCCCGCCCGCGCGGCAGAGCCCGATCAGCATGGAATCGCGCGGATCGGGGATCTCGTCGTTGAAGAGCACGCCCATGATGCGGGCCTTCACCTCCCGCTCCTCCTTGTCGGAGATCACGGGGTAGCGGCGTTCCGGGAAGACCCAGAGGAAGCGACCCTCGACGCGCTTCAGGATGCCCTTGGAGACCAGGCGGGCGAAGAGCGCCTCCCGGTACTCGTCGGCATCGGCGGCCAGCGTCTCGATCCAGTGGCGGCTGTCCTGCGTGTCCGTCGCCGCGGCGATCTGCGCCAGCGCGCGGTCCTGCAGCGCGTCGCCGGTCGGCGCCGGGTTCACGACGTAGAGGCGGTTTGGGTCGGTGTCGATGCGGCCCGCCAGCGCGAGTTCGGCGAGCACGGCGCCGGCGATGGCGAAGTCGCCCGAGGGGGCGGCGCGTTCCTGCAGGCGCCCGGTCTCGTCATCCAGCATCAGGAGGAGGATCTCCTCCGGCATCGTCAGCGGCATGGCGTTCCCGCACTCCCTCGGCCCGTCAGTTGGCGGGCGCCAAGGTCGCGCGGGGCGGGGGGCAAGTCAACGCGGGTGCGAGAGGGTCATGCCGCCACGATGGCGGGCGGTTTGTCGGCCGCGTCGAGGAAGGCGGCCAGGCCATCGCGCACCACCGCGGGGTCGAGGTCCCGCAGGATGAAGACGAGGCGGGATCGGCGGGGCTGGCCCTCGGGCCAGGCGGCAAGCCGCTTCGGCGGGTGGAAGATGTGCTGCACGCCATGCACGGCGACGGGCCGATCCTCCCCCGCCAGGTCGAGGATCCCCTTCATGCGCAGCACGCTGGCGCCGCGCGTCATCGCCAGCATCTCGAGGAAGGTGGCGAGGCCGTCCCAGGGAAGGGGCGCGTCGTAGTCCAGGCAGAGCGCCTGGATGCGGGCATCGTGGCGGTTGGGGTCGTGGTGGTGGTGATGGCCGTGGTGGTGGTGGCCGTGGTCGTGGCCATGGTCATGGCCATGGCCGTGGGGGCCGGCGGCGCCGATCCAGGCGGCGACATCGGGCGCCTTCACGGCGGGGTCGTAGGGACCGGCGGCCAGCAGCAGCGCGGGATCGATCGCGCCGTGATCCGCCACCAGGATCGGCGCGACGGGGTTCAGCGCTGCGAGGCGCGCGCGGAGCGCGGTGACCGCCTCCGCCGTCGCGAGGTCGGTCTTGGTGAGCACCAGGCGGTCGGCGACGGCGGCCTGGCGCAGCGCTTCCGGCTGTTGGTCCAGCGTGGCGGCGCCGGTCGCGGCATCGACCAGCGTCACGACGCCATCCAGCACGAAGCGCGCGCCGATGCGCGGGTCCGACATCAGCGTGTGCAGGATGGGGGCGGGGTCGGCGAGTCCCGTCGTCTCCACCACTACGCGCCTCACCGCCTGGCCGGCCAGCACGCGGTCCCAGAGGCTGTCGAGGGCGCGGGCGAGGTCGCCGCGGATGGTGCAGCAGAGGCAGCCGGCATTCAGCAGGACGGTGTCGCCATCGAGGCGGTCCACCAGGAGGTGGTCCAGCCCGACCTCCCCGAACTCGTTGATCAGCACGGCGGTGTCCGCCATGGCGTCGTGCTTCAGCAGGGCGTTCAGCAGCGTGGTCTTGCCGGCGCCGAGGAAGCCCGTGAGGACGGTGAGCGGGATCATCGGCCGTACAACACGTCCGGATCGACTTCCGGCGCCGCGATGGTGGCGAGTTCGCCGTCGCGGATCGCGCGGTAGAAGCAGGTGCGGCGGCCGGTGTGGCAGGCGACGCCGGTCTGGTCCACCAGCGCCAGCACCGTGTCGCCATCGCAATCCAGCCGGAGGTCGACCAGGCGCTGGACCTGGCCCGAACTCTCCCCCTTGCGCCAGAGCGCGCCGCGGGAGCGGGACCAGTAGCAGACGGTGCCGGTGGTCAGCGTTTCCGCCACCGCGGCGCGGTTCATCCAGGCCACCATCAGCACCTCCCCCGTGTCATGCTGCTGGGTTACGCAGGTGACGAGGCCGTGGCTGTCGAAGCGGATGGCATCGAGCAGCAGGCCGCGGGCGGCGGGGTCGGCGATGGCGCCCTGGTGGGGCGGGGGGATGGGTGTGCCGGTCATGATGATACACTATATCATGGTGGCGCCGGATGCGGACAGCCGGCCGGCCACGGGGAATCGGCATGACGGAACACGCGCATGACGCGCATCACGGGTCTGGCCACGGGCACCACGCGCATCGCGGCGGGGATGTCGAGGCGAGCCTGGAGCGCGCGGCGGCGACCTGCCTGGCGCGCGGCGCGCAGCTGACGGAGCTGCGGCGGCAGGTGCTGCGTCTGGTGCTCGAATCGGGGCAGCCGATCGGGGCCTATGCGCTGCTGGACCGGCTGCGGGGGGAACGGCGCGGGGCGGCGCCGCCCACGGTCTATCGCGCGCTGGATTTCTTGATGGAGCAGGGGCTGATTCACAAGATCGAGCGGCTGAACGCCTTCGTCGGCTGCGCGGAGGAGCCAGGGCATGGCCACACCCATGCCCACCCGCATCCCCACCAGTTCCTGATCTGCGGCCGCTGCGGGAGCACCGCGGAGGTATGCGACGAGGGGGTGGCGCATGCAGTGGCCGGGGCCGCGGCCAGGCTGGGCTTCGTGGTGCATCGAACGACAGTGGAAGTCGAAGGTATTTGCGCGCATTGTGCGTCGGCGGACGCTACCGCTGGTTGACGCATCTTTTCGTGGTGCGAAGGAAACTATTGGAAAGGCAATAAATTTCCTGTTTTTGCGAACGTTGCAATGCAGTTCTGGTCTGGCAGAACCATGGCATGAAGAAGACTGCGGATTGGCCTGCGCGCCGTGAGGCAGCGCTCGCCCTGTTGCGACGACTGCGCGAAATCGATCAGCGAGTGGGTGTGAAGAACAGCCGCATCGCCTTCGATGTGGCGTTGCTGTTTTACGAAGGCTCCGCGGCGGTGCCGCCGACGGCGCTTTCCGTTGACCAGATCGCGGCCCTGACGGGCTATAGCGGCCCCACCGTTCGCCTCGTGCTGAAGCGTCTGATGGAAGGCGAAACGGTCGCCACCAGCCGCCGTGTGGGCAAGACACAACTCTATGAGATGACCGCGAAGGGCCGGATCGGCTTTGACGATTACGTGAACGCCGTCCTGGCCTTCAACGCCGCGCCGCTATAGCCCTCGTTCGGTATCCCCGCCAGACCGGGCATTCCGGGTAGAATACCGAATCGGTTGCAACGTCCCGGGGCCGTCCCGGCCCCGGGTTCGACGCTTCCTTACCCCGCCAGTTTGGCGAGGCCCTGCTCCAGATCGGCGATGATGTCCGCCACCTCCTCCAGCCCGATATGCAGGCGGATCGCCTGGCCGGGCAGGGGCGCGGAGACGGCGCGCCCCAGCATGGCGTTGGTCGGCAGGGCCAGGCATTCATAGCCGCCCCAGCTCGCGCCGATGCCGAACAGCTTCAGGCTGTCCACGAATCGGAAGGCGTCGGCCTCGGTGTAGCGGGGCTGCAGCACGATGCCGAACAGGCTGCAGGCGCCGGTGAAGTCGCGCTTCCACAGCTCGTGCCCCGGCGCGCCGGGAAGGGCGGGGTGGCGGACTTCCAGCACCTCCGGCCGGCCGGCCAGCCATTCGGCGACGATGAGCGCGCTTTCCTCCTGATGCGCCAGGCGCAGCGGCATGGTCCGCACGCCGCGCAGCGCCAGCCAGCAATCATCGGGGCTGGCGTAGTGGCCCATGGCGGACGCCGCGCCACGGACGATGAGGTGATGGTCCCGGCTGTTCACCGTGACGCTGCCCAGCAGGATGTCGGAATGCCCGCCGACATATTTTGTGAGTGCCTGGATCGAGACGTCGCAGCCATGGCGGAAGGGCTGGAAGTGGTGGATGCCCCAGGTGTTGTCGATCATGCTGACCGCGCCGTGCTTCTTCGCCACCGCCGTCAGGGCGGGCACGTCCTGCACCTCGAAGGTGTGGGAGCCGGGGCTCTCCAGGTAGAGGACCTTCGTGTTGGGGGTCCAGAGCGCCTCGAGCCCCGCGGCATCGATGCAGGGGTCGAAGAAGACCGTCTCGATCCCCCAGCCCTTCATCAGGCCCTCGGCGAGGGACCGCGCGGGGCCATAGGCGCTGTCCGACATCAGGCAGCGGTCACCGGCCTTGAGGAAGGCCAGCAGCGGCACCGCGACGGCGGCGAGGCCGGTGCCGGTGATGGTGCAATGCGTGCCGCCCTCGATCTCCGCCACCACGTCTTCCAGCGCGTAGTGGGTGGGCCCGCCCTGGGTGCCATAGGTCATCACCCGGTCGAAGCGGTGCTTCGCATTGTCCATCCGCGCCTGGCAGGACGGCGCGGTGACGGTGGAGCCGCGATGCACCGGCGGGTTCACGAAGCCCAGGCTGCGGATGGGCGGCCGCGCCGCATGGGACATGCGCGTGGCGAAGGCGTGCCCTTCGTGTCCGGTCTTGGGGGCTGAATCGTCGGGCATCAGGAAGCGCTCGTTTCTTTCGGGGTTTCGGGCCGGCTGGCCCATTCGGTCCAGGATCCGTCATAGACGGCGGGCTCGGGCAGCCCGGCGCGCAGCGCGCCGAGCGTCAGCACGGTGGCCGTGACGCCGGAGCCGCAGGAGGTGACGATGGGCCTTTCGCCATCGGCGCCGCGTGCCGCGAACATCGCGCGCAGCGTCGCGGCATCCTTCATCGTGCCATCGGCATTCACCAGGTCGGCGGCCGGCAGGCTGGCCGCGCCCGGCATGTGGCCGGAGGGCAGGCCGGCGCGGGGTTCCGGCGCCTTGCCGTCGAAGCGCGCCTTGCTGCGGGCATCGAGGATCAGCGCCTCCCCCCCGCCCTGGCGGACGATCCGCTTCACATCACCGATGCCGATCAGGCGCTTCGCGACGAAGTCGGGGATGAAGGAGACCGGCGTGACCGGGGCCGCGTCGCCGGTCTCGACCGGGCGGCCTTCCCGCTGCCATTTCGGCAGGCCGCCATCCAGCACGGCGGCCTTCTCATGCCCGAAGAGCCGCATCATCCACCAGCCCCGCGGCGAGGCGCGGAGCCCGTGCTGGTCGTAGAAGACCACGCGCGTGTCGTTGGAAACGCCGAGCGCGCCGATCAGCTTCGCGAAGTGCGCCGGCGTCGGGACCATGTGCGGCAGGTCGGTGTGCGGGTCGGCGATCTTGTCAATGTTGAAGAGGCGCGCGCCGGGCAGGTGGGCGCTCCGGAAGCCGTCCGGCGCATTGCCCTGCTCCGTCGGCAGGTAGGTGGTGCAGTCCAGCACCACGAGGTCGGGCTTGCCGAGCTCGGCCGCCAGCCAGTCGGTCGTGACCAGGTTGTCCATGGCCGTCAGTCCCCCAGGACGATGTGGATGCGCCGGTTCTGCCGGCCCTTGCTCTCGAGCTTCGTCACCTCGACGCGCCCGATCTCCCCGGTGCTGCGCACATGCGTGCCGCCGCAGGGCTGGAGATCGATGGGCGCGACCTCCGTCCCGATGCGCACCAGCCGCACGCGGCCCGCGCCGCGGGGCGGCTGGACGGAGAGGGTGCGGACGAGGGCGGGGTTGGCGTCCAGCTCCGACTCGCTGATCCAGGTGGTGGAGATGGGATGGTCCGCTGCGACGAGTTCGGCGAGCTTCTGCGTGAACCACTCCTTCGCCGGCGGCTCCGCGAGATCGACGTCGAGGCGCGACTTCTCCGCGCCGATCTGGTTGCCCGTCGCGTAGATGCCCGGGAGGATGCTGCACAGCAGGTGCAGCGTGGTGTGCATGCGCATGTGCCGGTGGCGGCGGTCCCAGTCGAGCGTGACCGTGACGGTGGCGCCGACCGGCGGCGCCGCGCTGCCGGGGGCGAGGCCGTGCAGGATGGCGCCGGCCTCGCCCTTGATGGCTTCCGCGATGACGGCCTCTCCGCCCGCCCAGCGCATCGTGCCGCTGTCGCCGGGCTGGCCGCCGCTGCGGGCGTAGAGGCAGGTGCGGTCGAGGAGGACACCCTTCTCCTCCACCGCGAGCACCGTCGCGGTGCATTCCTTGAGATAGGAGTCGTCGGTGAACAGCGGGTCGGTCATTTCGAGAAAATCCAGTCGGCGCGCAGACGCGCGCGGTTCAGTTGCAGCCACATCAGGGAGAGTGCCGCGGGGGCGTTCTCGATCCGGTTCTCCGCCACCAGGCGGAAGGCATCCTCGGCCGGCAGGGTAACGACGCGCGTCTCCTCATGCTCCGTCGCCAGGCCATGGGTGGTGGCGCCGGTGCCCGACAGGTCCACCTGGCCGCAGAAGAAATGCACCACCTCGTCGCAGCCGCCCTGCATCAGCATGAAGCGGCCGATCGGGGCCATGGCGCGGGCGGTGAGGCCCGTCTCCTCCGTCAGTTCGCGCCGCGCGGAGGCTTCGGCGTCCTCGCCGGCTTCCAGCAGCCCGGCGGGGCATTCGGTCATCACGGGTTCCATGCCGGCGGAGAGCGCGGGCAGGCGGAACTGCTCGATCAGGGCGATGCGGTCGGTGGCGGGGTCATAGGGCAGGACCAGCACGCCCTGGCCGCGGCGCCACAGCTCCCAGGTCAGGATGCCGGATGGCGTGCCGTCGAAGCGCGTGTAGCGGAAGCGCACGCGCTGCAGGGCGAAGCGCTGCGCCCAGACGACCTCGTCCTCCAGGACCTCCAGCCCGGGATGGGGCGGGATGGGCGGCGCTTTCGGGTGGCGTGGGGTGGCGCTCATGCGGCCGGGACCGTAGCTTCGTCACCCAGGAAGGTCCATGTCCCCACCACCCCCGTCTGATTCGCTGCGCGCTGCCCGCACCCGGGCCATCCTCCTCGTCATCGGGGCTTCCGCCACCTTCGCCGTGGCGGCCGCGGGGGTGAAGGCCATCGGCACGGCGCTGCCGGTGGCGCAGGTGGTGATGTTCCGCAACCTCTTCGCGCTGCCGATCCTCTTCGTGCTGCTGGCGCGGGCGGGGGGATGGTCGGCGCTGGCCACGCGCCATCCCGGGCAGCACGCGCAGCGCGCGCTGTGGGGCATGTTCGGCATGTTCGGCGCCTTCCACGGCTATGCGAATCTGCCGATCGCGACGGTGACGGCACTCGGCTTCACCATGCCGCTGTTCCTGACGGCGCTGTCCGTGGTGCTGCTGAAGGAACAGGTGGGCTGGCGGCGCTGGTCGGCCGTGGTGGTGGGGTTTCTCGGCGTGCTGATCATGGTGCGGCCGGTCGGCGGCGGGGAGGCCGCGCTGCCGCCGCTCTCCGTCGCCATCGTGCTGCTGGGGTCGGTCGGCTGGGCGCTGGCGATGATGACCATCCGGCGCATGGGCGATGCGGGGGAGAGCGGCGTCGCCATCGTCATCTGGTTCGCGTTGATCAGCGCCACGGCGTCGGGGATCGCCACCATCCCGGTCTGGGTGACGCCGGATGCGACGCAATGGGCGCTGCTGGTGGCGATCGGGCTCGCTTCCGCGCTGGCGCAGCTGCAGATGACGGCGGCCTATCGCCGCGGGGAGACGACGCTGCTCGCCCCGTTCGAGTATTCGGGCATCATCTGGACGATGATGGTCGGCATCGGGATCTGGGCGGAATGGCCCGACTGGTACGACCTGCTGGGCTTCACGGTGCTGGTCGCCGCCGGGCTCTACATCTGGCACCGGGAAGTTGTGCGAAGCGCGCGGAGATAGGGTGCGAAGGGCCCGGCGGGAGTTCAGCTGCCTGCCAGAAGGCGGCCCAGGCGCTGGGTCAGATTATGCCCTGGGTGGCTGCGGAGCAGCACCGCGTAATGGGCCGAGGCCGTCGCCATATCGCCGGCGGCCAGGGCGAAATCCGCCAGCCGCGCCTGCGCCACCGGGTGGTCCGGCACGGCGCGGATGGCGGCGCGATAGGCATTGGCGGCGGGGCCGTCCTCGCCCAGGCGGTCCAGCAGCCTTCCCTGGGCGACCAGCAGCTGCGCCTCCCGCTGCGCGGTGCCCTTCATCTCGTGCAGCAGCAGGGTGCAGGCGGCCTCCAGCGCCGCTTCCGTGTCGATCGGCGGCGGCGGCGCGGGCGGGCCCTCGGCCGGCGCGGCCGCCGGCATCTCCGCGAAGAGCGATGGCCGGTCCGGGAACCAGCGGCGGCGCGTCGCCTCGTTGACCGCCTCGTAGCGGGCGAGGAAGGCGGCGGCCTCGGCGGGCGGCGGCTTCCAGCCGGGGCCGGGCATGGCGTCCGACACCGCGGTCGCGAAGCGGCGCCAGAGGGGGGAGGCGGCGGACAGCCCCTCCGGCGTGTCGCGCATCGCCTCTCCCATCCGGCGCATCAGCTCGATGGCGGCGGGGGTGACGGAGAGGTTGCTGTGGCGGTCGGGGTCGTCCGGCGGCACGGCGAGGTCGATACCGGCCAGCGCCAGGAAATCATCCACCGCGTCGCCATTCAGCATGCTGCCGCGTTCGAAGATGCGGGGCTCGATCGCGGCGTCGCCGAAGACGGCGGCCCAGTTGTCCAGCACCGTCGCGTAGTCGTAGTGCGGCAGGCGGTCCGGGCCATAGGGCGGCAGGCCCGGCGGGCTGATCTGCGCGACGCGCAGCGCCTGGGTGTAGCCGCTGGCGAAATGCGCATCCTGCCGCCGCAGATACATCACGACGCGGATGCGCCCGGCCAGGGGCGCGACGAGGTCCCGCAGCCGCGCGATGGCCTCCCGCGTGGCCAGCAGCCCGGCGCATTGCTCGGCGGAGAGGATGATGAGGCGGGTGGTGGCGGGGAGCGCCGCCATCTCCTCCGCGAACTCCCGCCGGAAGCGGGCCAGGCGGGCTTCCGCGCCCATGCCGTCCCAGAGGGCGGGGTTGAAGTGGCCGAGCTGGTCGGGCGCGACGAGGGAGGCCGGCAGCATCCCGTGGTTCGCCCAGCCGGGGGAGGCGGGGTAGCAGACGCCCATGGCCAGAAGCTGCGCCCGGCGCGCGCCCAGCACCCGCTGGATGGAGGAGGTGCCGGTCTTGGACTGGCCGATATGGAGGATCAGCTCGGGCCGGCCCGGCTCAGGGGCCGGCGCCTCCAGATGCGCGGCGGCGGGGGGCGGGGCGAGGACGGGCGCGTTGAAGGGGCGGAGCGGCGGCAGCATCGGCGTCAGAGCGCCTTGCGGAACCAGATCCGCGCATGCCCGGCCGGCATGCCGTCCAGCCGTCCGAACTCCTGGTAGCCGTTCTGCGCCCAGAAATCGGGCGCCTGGAAGCTGAAGGTATCGGTATAGGCATGGGCGCAGCCGCGGTCGCGGGCGATGGCCTCCGCCCGCATCAGCAGCTCCGACCCCACGCCCTTGCCGCGGAGGTCGCGGGACAGCCAGAGCCAGTCGATGAACAGCCAGCCCCAGAAGGTCAGGCCGAGCAGCCCACCCCGCGCCGTGCCGTCCGGCGCGCGGGCCAGCAGGGTGACGGGTTCGCGGTCGTAGTCCCCGCCCATCTCCTGGTTGTAGGCATGCAGGCCGCGCTGGATGGCGGCGACGGCATCGAGTTCGGGGAAGGCGTCCTCGCTGATCTCGACGCCGGCGTCGGGCGCCATGCCGCGGGGGCGAAGCGGGGGCGGCTCGATCGCTTCGGCAATGGCGGCGGCCTTGCGGAGCGCCGGCTTGGCGGCGGTGATGCGGGATCGGGTGCCCTTGGCGCCCGTCGGCTTGGCCATGTGTTCGGTATTCCTCGGAAGGCAGGCGAGGTCGTCACGGCCTGCGGCAATAGCGGCGGGCGGCTGCCGGCGCAAAGCGGGGCTGTTTCACCCGTTGCGCAGGGCCTTCAGCGCGGCGGCGAGGGCGCGCATCTCCTCCGCCGCCACGGAGTTCGGCGCGGATTCCGTCACGCCGAGGCCGGCGGCGAAGGCCTGGGCGATGCCGGTGCGGTTGCCGATGGCGGGCTGCAGCAGCGTCAGGCCGCGCTTGGCGATCTCCGCCTGGATCATGGTGAGCAGCTTGCCGGAGGCGGGGGCGCGGTTGAGGGCGATGGCGGCGGGCCGCTTCTCCCCGCGGGCCAGGTCGAGGGTGGCGTCCATTGCCCAGAGATCGGCGGGGGAGGGCTGGAGCGGCACCAGCACCAGGTCGGCGCCGCGGATGGCGATCTTGGCGTCGGTGTCGGCATGCGGCGGCGTGTCGAGCAGCACGAAGTCGTGGCTGCGGCGGAGCTTGTCGAGCGCGGCAGGGACCCGCCAGCCGGCGGGGGCATCGAGGTCGAGATGGGTGGCCCGGCGGCCGGCCTTGGCGCGTTCGGCGCCCCAGCGGGCGAGGGTCTGCTGCGGGTCCGTGTCCAGCAGGGCGACACGGGCGCCGCTGCCGGCCAGCGCCGTGGCCAGGTTGGCCGTCAGGGTGGATTTGCCGGCGCCGCCCTTGCGCTGCGCGACCGCCACGATGAAGGCCATGCCTGCGACTCCATGTCCCGGTTCGCGGGAAGCCTAGCAAATCCTGGGACGCCGGTCGCGAAGCGCTGGATTCAGCGGGGTTGCGCGGGGCCTTCCTGGGCGCGGGTGGTGCTGGCGTCGGGGCGTGCGCCGGGACGCGGGCCGATGGGCGACTGCCCGGCCTGGCCGGCGCCCTCGCTGCTCTCGGGCTGGCGCTGGTTGGGCACGGCGGGGGCGGGCAGGGTGGTGTGGCCCGGCGGCGGCTCGGTGCGGGCCGGTTCCTGGCGCGGCGTGCCGGTGCCGACGGGCGGCTGGGCCGGGGCGGTGGGCGGGCTCGCGCGGTCGCCTTCCATGCGGGTGGGCGGTGGGCGGGACCCGGCGGCGGGCTGCCGGTCCAGCTGCTGGGCTGCCACCGGCATGGCGAAGAGGGCGGCGAGGAGCGTGGGGGGAAGCAGGATTTTCATGGGACCGGAGCGCGCCAGGGGCCGCAGGGTTCGATAGGCTGCCGGCATGGACGAGCTTCTGACACCCGAGGAGATGACCCGCGCCGATGCCGCCGCGATCGCGGGGGGCATTCCCGGGCTGACGCTGATGGAGGCCGCCGGCCGCGCCGTGGCCCGGGCGGTGATGCGCCGCTTCCGGCCGGTGCGGACGCTGGTGCTGGCGGGGCCGGGCAACAATGGCGGCGATGGCTATGTCGTCGCCCGGCTGCTGGAGCAGGCGGGCTGGCCGGTCGTCGTGGCCGCGCTGGCGCCGCCGCGGCCTGGCACGGATGCGGCCGCCGTCGCCGCGCGCTGGCGGGGGCCGATGGCGGATTTCTCCACCGCGTCCGTGGCGCGGGCCGGGCTGGTGATCGACGCGGTGTTCGGGGCGGGGCTGTCGAAGCCGGTCGATGGGCTGGCGGCCGAGGTGCTGGGCGCTGTCACGGCGCCGGTGGTGGCGGTGGACGTGCCCTCCGGCGTGGATGGCGCGACGGGCGCGGTGCGGGGCTTCGCGCCGCAGGCGGCGCTGACCGTGACCTTCTTCCGGCTGAAGCCGGGACACCTTCTCTATCCCGGACGCGGGCTGTGCGGAGAGGTGGTGCTGGCGGATATCGGGCTGCCCGCCGGCGTGCTGGCGGCGATCGCGCCGCGCGCCTGGCGCAACGGGCCGGGGCTGTGGCGGCTGCCTCGGCCGGGCGCCGATTCCCACAAATACGCCCGCGGCCATGTGGCGGTGGTGGCGGGGGCGGGGATGACGGGCGCGGCGCGGCTCGTCGCCGGGGCCGCGCGGCGGGCCGGCGCGGGGCTGCTGACCCTGCTGGCGCCGGATGCCGCGACGGCGTCCGTGTTGCGCGCGGGCGATCCCGGCGTGATGGTCAGCGAGGCGGGGGCGGAGTCGCTGCTCGCCGATGCGCGGATCGGCAGCTGGGTGGTGGGCCCCGGCCTGCCGCCGGATGCCGCGACTCGCGCGCTGCTTCGCCAGGCGATCGCGGCCGGGCGGCGGGTGGTGGCGGATGCCGGCGCGCTGCGCGCGGCGACGGGCGATCCGGACGCGCTGGCCGGCGCCGCCGTGCTGACGCCCCATGCCGGAGAATTCTCCGCGGTCTTCGGCCCGCCGGGCGATGACCGCCCCGCCGCCGCGCGCGCCGCGGCCGCGCGGACCGGCGCCGTCGTCGTGCTCAAGGGCGCGGACAGCATCATCGCCGCGCCGGATGGGCGGATCGTGATCAATGCCAACGCGCCGCCCTGGCTCGCCACCGGGGGTACGGGCGACGTGCTGGCGGGCATTGCGGCAGGGCTTCTCGCGCAGGGCATGGCGCCCTTCGAGGCCGCCTGCGCCGCCTGCTTCCTGCATGGCGAAGCCGCCCATCGCATCGGCCCGGGGCTGGTGGCGGAGGACATCGCGGACCACCTGAAGCATGTCCTCGCGGCAAGGCTCCGAAGCTGACCCCGCGGCAACGTTGCAGACCTGACCCCGCGGCAACGTTGCTCGACGCCGCGGGGGGTTCTCGGGCAGAGTGACTGAAACACGCAGAAAGGATCCGTGATGTCGGACCTTGCCGCCCCCGCCGGGCTTTTCGACCGCGCGCTTCGCCGCGTGACCACGCTGTGGCGGGACATGGCGTCCTCCGTGACGGGCGGGGAGGATGAGGGCTTTGCCGCCCAGATGCGCGCCTGCCTGGAGGCGCGGGGCGGCGAGGTCTCGGCGCGGTCCCGCGCCGCGCGACTGGCCCAGGCCTACCTGGCGGCGGACCATGAGGAGCGCGGCGAGTTCCTGCACGCGCTGGCGGCCTTCGACTCGGACGCGGCGGCGGTGACGAAGGCCTGGAACCGGGTGGCGGCGGCGACCGATGTGGCCGAACGCGCGGCCGCGAAGGCGGCGCTGCGCCGCGTGCTGGAACCGCCGCGCCAGCGCCTGCTGACGCAATTCACCACCATCCCGGACGGGGTGAAGTTCCTGGTGGACCTCCGCGCCGACCTGATGGCGCGGATGGAGGGCGAGCCCCTGCTGCAGGCGCTGGAGGCCGATTTCCGCACCCTTCTCGCGGGGTGGTTCGATGTCGGCTTCCTGGAACTCCGCCGCATCGACTGGGCCTCCCCCGCCATGCTGCTGGAGAAGCTGGTGGGGTATGAGGCGGTGCACCGCATCCGCACCTGGCGGGACCTGAAGAACCGGCTCGACAGCGACCGCCGCTGCTACGCCTTCTTCCACCCCCGCATGCCCGACGAGCCCCTGATCTTCGTCGAGGTCGCGCTGGTGGAGGGCATGGCCGCCAGCGTGCAGGGGCTGCTGGACGAGAAGGCGCCGGTGCAGGACCCGAAGACCGCCGATACCGCCATCTTCTATTCCATCAACAACTGCCAGCGCGGGCTGGACGGCATCTCCTTCGGCAACTTCCTCATCAAGCGCGTGGTGGAGCTGCTGAGCGCGGAGTTCGGCAACCTCGACTGCTTCGCCACCCTCTCCCCCATTCCCGGCTTCCGGCGCTGGATGGAGGGGAAGCTCGATGCCGGCGACGCGGCGCTGGTGACGGAGGAGGAGGCCGTGGCGTTGCGGACGCTGGCGCCTGGCGACCTTGCGATCACGGGCCCGGATGAGGCCACGGCGAAGCCCGAGACGGCGGCGCAGACGCTGCGGCGAATCCTGGCCCGGCGCCCGCCGGGGCGGGAGGAGCCGCTGGGCAAGGCGCTGGAGCCCATCCTGATGCGCGCCTGCGCGCGCTACCTGCTGGCGGAGAGCGGCCGCAGCGCCAAGCGGGCGCGCGACCCGGTGGCGCATTTCCACCTGTCCAACGGCGCCCGCGTCGAGCGACTGAACTGGCGCGCCGACACCTCGGAGAAGGGATTCCGGGAGTCCTTCGGGCTGATGGTGAACTACCGCTACGACCCCTCGAAGATCGAGGACTACCATGAGGAGTATGCGGGGGAGGGGAAGCGCGCGGCGTCCTCCGCCATCCGCAAGCTGGCGAAGGGGTTCGTGTGAAGCATCTCCTCGGTGCCGCCATCGCGGCGGCGATGAGCGTGGGGGGCGCGGTGGCGCAGGCCGCGTCGCCGCTTCTGGTGCTGGTCGAGCAGCGCACCGAGGATGGCAGCTTCGAGGAACGCGCCACGCTGCGCTGCGTGGCGGAGGTCCCGTGCCTGGCGCCGACAGCATTGGTGCTGGACGGGCGCCCGGTGGCGACGGTGGTGGCGGTGGAGAACCTCGGCGCCAGCCTTCGCCTGCACGTCATCCCGGACCTGTCCGGACGGCCGGTGGCGTCGTTGACGCCGACGGGCCGGTCCGGCGTCGCCGTCATCAACCTTCGGCAGGCTTCTCGCATGGTCCGGGACGTGTCGCTGCACATCAACCAGGACCGGCAATCCCCGGCGAATGACGCGATGCACCGCAGCCCGCCGAATCCGGTGGCGGTGCTGCGCGTGACGGTCACGGTCGAATAGCGCTGCCCTGCGGCGCCGGCGTATTCGACCCGCGCAGGGCGCGCAGCCCGGTGGATTGAGCCCGGCCCCATCCACTGCAAGGATCGCCCCAACAACGCCGGGTCCGCCTTGTTCCAGGGAGTGACAACGACAGGGGTTCTGGGGGTGCCGGATTTCCGGCGCCTCTGGCTCGTCGGCTCCTTCATCTCCATTGCCCGGTGGCTGGAGATGCTGGTCATCGCTGTCGTGGTCTATGACCAGACGAAATCGCCCTTCCTCGTCGCCGCCATGACGCTGGTGCGGCTGCTGCCCATGGGGCTGTTCGGCGCGACGCTCGGCGTGGCGGCGGACCGGATGCAGCGGCGCCACGCGCTGGTCGGCGTGGTGTGCTGCCAGGCGATGGTGGCGGCGGGGCTGGTGGTGCTGTGCCTGTCCGGCCAGCCGCCGGTCTGGCTGCTGGGCCTGGCCGCCTTCATCTCCGGCATCGCCTGGGCGACCGACAATCCGGTGCGCCGGATGATGCTCGGGGAGATCGTGGGCACCACGCGCATGGCCTCCGCCATGTCGCTGGATGTGGTCGCCAACAATGCCAGCCGCGTGGCCGGCCCGGCGCTGGGCGGGGCGATCCTGGCGGCGCAGGGGCCTGTCGCCGCCTTCGCGCTGTCCTTCGTGCTCTATGCCTTCGCGGCCGCCGCGGCGCTGCGGGTGCGCCACCGCAGCACCGTCACGAACCGGCCGCTATCGGTGATCCGCGACACGCGGGAGAGCTTCGCGCTCGTGCTGCGCCAGCCCGGCATGCGGGGCGTGCTGATCGTGACCATCATCTACAACCTGTTCGGGTGGCCCGCGAATTCGATGGTGCCGGTGATCGGGGCGGGGACGCTGGGGCTCGGCCCCGATGGCGTCGGGCTGCTGGCCAGCATGGATGGCGTCGGCGCCTTCCTGGCCGCCATGGCGCTGGCCGCGCGCGCGCCGGCGCATTGGTACCGGCCCGTCTATATCGGGGGATGCGCCCTCTATTGCGGCATGGCGACGGCCTTCGCCCTGGCGCCGGGGGTGATCAGCGCGGGCACGGCGCTGGTGGTGATGGGGGCGGGGGGTGCCGGCTTCGCCACCATGCAGGCGACGCTGGTCTATATCGCCATGCCGCCGGAGGAGCGCAGCCGGGCGCTTGGCGTGCTCTCGGTCTGCGTGGGGCTCGGGCTGCTGGGCTTCCTCCATCTCGGGCTGATGGCGGACTGGATCGGCGCGCCGGCGGCGACCGCGCTGATGGGCGTGGAAGGGCTGGTGGCGCTGGCCGTGACCTGGCGCTGGTGGCGGGCGGCCCCCTGAGATGCTTCGCTTGCCCGGCGCGACCCCCTATCTTCGCGCCATGAACCCGAGGAGGCGAGGATGACCGCTGAACGCCCGATCCGCCAGGACGCCTCGCCCCTGGCGGACTCCCATCGCCTGCGCGTGCTGCACCAGCTGGAGCGCAAGCTGCTGTGGCTCTCGGCCTGGATGATCCACCACGCCAACCACATCCGCCCGAACCGGGACGGGCTGAAGGTCGGCGGGCACCAGGCCTCCTGCGCCTCCTCCGTCTCCATCCTGGCGGCGCTGTACTTCGAGGTGCTGCGCCCGCAGGACCGGGTGGCGGTGAAGCCCCATGCGGGGCCGGTCTTCCACGCCATCAACTACCTCTTCGGGCGGCAGGAGCGGGAGAAGCTGGCGACGCTGCGGCAGTTCGGCGGCATCCAGCCCTATCCGAGCCGGGTGAAGGACGGGGCGGAGGTGGATTTCTCCACCGGGTCGGTCGGCCTCGGCGTGGCGCTGACCACCTTCGGCTCGCTGGTGCAGGACTACGTGCGCCTGCACGGCATCGGCCGGCCGGAGATCCCGGGCGGGCGTCATGTCGCCGTGGTCGGCGATGCCGAGCTGGATGAGGGTAACATCTACGAGGCCCTGCTGGAGGGCTGGAAGCATGACGTCCGAAACGTCTGGTGGGTGGTGGACTACAACCGCCAGAGCCTGGACAGCGTGGTGCCCGACCGCCTCTTCGGCCGGATCGAGGGGCTGTTCCGCGACATGGGGTGGAACGTCGTCACCCTGAAATACGGCCGCAAGCTGGAAGCCGCCTTCGCGCGGGAGGATGGCGATGCGCTGCGCCGCTGGATCGATGACTGCCCCAACAGCCTCTATGCCGCGCTGACCTTCCAGGGCGGCGCCGCCTGGCGGAACGCCGTGCTGGCCGATCTCGGCCGGGTGCCGGGGGTGCGGGCGATCATCGACCCGCTGAGCGACGACGAACTTGCCGCGCTGATGACGAACCTCGGCGGCCACGACATCGAGACGCTGACGGAAGCCTTCCGGGCGCAGGATGCGGCGGGCGACCAGCCCACCTGCTTCATCGCCTACACCATCAAGGGCATGGGCCTGCCCTTTGCCGGGCACAAGGACAACCATGCCGGGCTGATGACGAAGGAGCAGATGGCGGCCTTCAAGACCGCCATGGGCATCCGCGACGGCCATGAATGGGACCGCTTCGAGGGGCTGGAGGTCCCGGCGCCGGAGGTCGAGGCCTTCCTCGCTTCGGTGCCCTTCGCGAAGCCCATCGCGCCGGAGGGCCGCGCCCTGTCGGCCCCCGCCATCCCCGTGCCGGCCAGCCTGCCGGCACCCCGCATCCCGCCGGGGCGGCTGATGTCCACCCAGGCCGCCTTCGGGGAGATCCTGGCCGAGATCGGCCGCGGGCATGGGGAGTTCGGGCCGCTGGCGGAGCGGATCGTCACCACCAGCCCGGACGTCACCGTCTCCACCAATCTCGGCCCCTGGGTGAACCGGCGCGGCATCTTCGACCGGCACCTGAAGAACGACGTCTTCCGCGACGCCAAGCTGGCGAGTGCGCAGCGCTGGGGGATGGGGCCGGAGGGGCAGCACATCGAGCTCGGCATCGCCGAGCAGAACCTTTTTCTTCTGTTGGGCGCGCTGGGGCTGTCCCATTCGCTGAACGGGGCGCGGCTGCTGCCGATCGGGACGGTCTACGACCCCTTCGTGAACCGGGGCCTCGATGCGCTGATCTATGGCTGCTACCAGGATGCGCGCTTCCTGCTGGTCTCCACGCCGTCCGGCCTGACCCTGGCGCCGGAGGGCGGGCAGCACCAGTCGGTGAACACGCCGCTGATCGGCATGGCGCAGGACCGGCTGGTGGCCTTCGAGCCCGCCTATGCCGATGAACTCGCCGTGCTGATGCGCTTCGCCTTCGACCACATGCAGAAGCCCGATGGCAGCGCCGTCTGGCTGCGGCTGTCGACGCGGGCGCTGGCGCAGCCGGAACGCCGGCTGGATGCGGAAGGCGTGGTCGCGGGCGGCTACTGGGTGGTGCCGCCGGCTTCGGGGGCGGAACTCGCCATCTGCTACCAGGGGCCGGTGGCGCCGGAGGCGCTGGAAGCCTTCGAGGCGGTGCGGGAGGACGTGCCGGGGGCGGGGCTGATGGCCATCACCTCCCCCGACCGGCTGCACCAGGGCTGGCTGGAGGGACGGCGCCGGGGCGGCGGCAGCGCGGTGGAACGGCTGCTGGCGCCGCTGGCGCGAGACGCCGCGCTGGTGACGATCCTGGATGGCCACCCGGCGGCGCTGTCCTGGATGGGCGCGGTGCGCGGGCAGCGCGTGGTGCCGCTCGGCGTCGATCATTTCGGGCAGACCGGCGATATCCCGGACCTCTATGCCGCCTATGGGCTGGGGGCGGATGCCATCCTGGATGCCTGCGCCGCGGCGCTGCTGGCCCGATGAGCGGGGAGCGGAAGGCCCCCGGGGTGGTGCGGCCGGTCCCCCGCCCGATCGCCGCCGCGCCGCGCGCCGCGGTGCGGCCCCAACCCGCGGTCCCGCGGCTGGAGCCCGAGCGCGTGGCGACGCCGGCGCGGCCACCGCGCGCCCCGTCCGGCATCACGCTGACGGAAGCGGATGTGCGGGCCTGCTACCGCCTGCTGCTGGGGCGGGAGCCGGAGAGCGAGGCGGTGGTCGCCACCCACCTTGCCCGTTCCGATTCGGCGGCCACGCTGCTGCGCCGTTTCACGAACTCCGACGAATACGCTGCCCGCCGCCAGCGGGATGCGTCCCAGCGCCACGCCTTCGCCCTGCCCGCGCTGCCGATCGAACTGGCGGCGAGTGACGAGGCGCTGGGCGCCATGCTGGATCGGACCGCACGGGCCTGGGATGAGGCGGGGCGCCAGGCACCGCATTGGTCCGTGTTGAACCAGGCGCGGTTCCGCCCGGAGGAGATCGGGGCGACGGTCGACGCCTTCTATGCCACCGGCGCGGAGGATGCGCGCCTGGTGGAGGGCCTGCTGCTGCGCCATGGCGTCGCGCCCGGGTCGCTCCGCCATGTGCTGGAATTCGGCTGCGGCGTGGGGCGGGCGACGCTGGCGCTGGCGCGGATCTTCCCCTGGATGACGGGGTGCGACATCTCCGCCCCGCATCTGGCGCTGGCGGCGGCGGAGGCACGGGCGCGGGTGGTGGACAATCTCGGCTGGCACCAGGCGGGCGTGACGGCCCCCATGCCGGGCGGCGGCTGGGACGGGTGGATCAGCCGCGGCGTTCTCCAGCACAACCCGCCGCCTGTCATGGCCTATCTGCTGCGCTGGGGCTTCGCCGGGTTGCAACCGGGCGGCATCGCGATCTTCCAGGTGCCGACGCACCAGGATGGCTACGGCTTCGCCGTCGGCCCCTACCTGGCCAGCGGCCCGGCCAAGGCCACCGAGATGCATGTGCTGCCGCAGCCCACGATCTTCGCGCTGGCGCGGGAGGCGGGGCTGGAGGTGCTGGAGGTGCGGGAGGATACCCAACTCCTCGGGCTGGACCGCCAGCGCTGGGTCAGCAACCTCTTCGTCTGCCGCCGTCCGGCGTGACCGGAAGGGGGTAGCGGGAAGGGGCGGGGGCGGGCTACTCAGCGCGCGGCGCGGGCGTGGTGGAATTGGTAGACACGCTGGATTTAGGTTCCAGTGGCGCAAGCCATGGGGGTTCGAGTCCCTCCGCCCGCATGATTTCGTTGCCTTTCCCTCAGGCGCTGGGCGGCCGCATCCGCGGCCTTGGCTCGCTGCACGGGCGGAGGGCCGCATTCGCCGCCTCGGCCGGCTTTGCCGGCCGCAGGTCACTCCAACCCCCGTTGGTGCAAGCCCCCCATTGCCGCCGCGCCCCCAAGCCGCTAGGGGGGCGGGCTTCCAGCGTGCCGCGCATCCGGGAAACCATGGCCCGGGGCGCCCTCAGGATAAAGAAGGTCCGAAATGCAGGTCACCGAGCTTCCCGCAGAGGGGCTGAAAAGGGCGTTCCAGGTCGTCGTTCCGGCGGCGACCCTGGCGGAGCGCCGTGACAAGCGGCTGAAGGAACTTGGCGCCGACCTGCGCCTGCCCGGCTTCCGCCCCGGCAAGGTGCCGGCGGCCGTGGTCAAGCAGCGCTACGGCACCGCCGTGTCCGGCGAGGTGCTGGAGCAGTCGGTGGACGAATCCATGCGCCAGCTGCTGACGGAGCGCGGCCTGCGCCCGGCGATGCAGCCCAAGGTGGACCTGGTGAACTTCGCGGACGGCGCGGACCTGGAATACAAGGTCGAGCTGGAGCTGCTGCCCGAGATCCCGATGCCCGACTTCGCCGGCATCACGCTCGACCGCCAGAAGGCGGTGCCGGGCGATGCGGAGGTCGATGGCTTCCTCGACACCATGCGTGGGCGCCTCGCGACCACGGAGGACGTGGCGGAAGCCCGCCCAGCCGCCAAGGGCGAGGTGCTGGTCTGCGACTTCGAAGGCCGCCTGAAGAACGAGGATGGCAGCCTGGCCGAGCCCTTCCCGGGCGGCACGGCGTCCGACATGCCGATCGAGGTGGCGGGCGATGGCTTCATCCCCGGCTTCACCGAGCAGCTGGAAGGCATGACGCCGGGCGAGAAGAAGGACATCTCCGTCAGCTTCCCGGCCGAATACGGCTCGGCCGAGCTGGCCGGCAAGGATGCGGTCTTCGCCATCACGGCCAAGTCCCTCAAGACCAAGACGCTGCCCGCGGTGGATGATGAGTTCGCCAAGCGCCTGGGGCTCGAGGATGTCGCCGCGCTGCGCAAGACGGTGACCGAGAACCTGCAGCGCGAATACGATGCGCTGGCGCGGATGAAGGTGAAGCGGCAGCTGCTGGATGCGCTGGCGGAGCGGGCGAGCTTCGAGGTGCCGGCCGGCATGGTCGATGGCGAGTTCGCCCAGATCTGGCAGCGCGTGGAGCAGGACCTCAAGGCCGGCAAGCTCGACGCCGACGACCAGGGCAAGGACGAGGACACGCTGAAGGCCGACTACCGCGCCATCGCGGAGCGCCGCATCCGGCTCGGCCTGCTGCTGAGCGAGATCGGCCGCACCAACAACATCCAGGTGACGAACGAGGAGCTGGGCGCCGCGATGCGCCAGGAGGCCTCCCGCTACCCGGGTCAGGAGAAGCAGGTCGTCGAGTTCTTCCAGAAGAACCCGCAGGCGGTCGAGAACCTCCGCGCGCCGATCTTCGAGGAAAAGGTGGTCGACTTCGTGCTGGAGCTGGCCAAGGTGAACGAGACGACGATCACGCCGGCGGAGCTGACGGCGCAGGCGGGCGAGGCCGCCTGAGCGGGCAGGGCTTCCCTGCTGACCTGGCGATGCACCCCGCGGGGCGCATCGCGGGCCCTTGGGCATGAACGGGGTCGGCACCTGCAGGGGTGCCGGCCCCGCTTGCGTTCGGGTTGCCGGCATCCCATCTGCGCGCGCCTGGATGATGGCGGGAAGTGGTTGGGGAAATGCAGCAACAGGGGGGCTTTGCGCGTCGCCCTGGTTTCCCCACATTAATATCAATCGTAGAGAATCGCCTTCGAGGGTCGGTCGCGCCAGCGTCCTGCCCGATGGCTGCAGCCCCGCCGGCGGCGGGGCATGAAAGGGACCACCATGCGGGACCGCGATCCGGTCGAGATCTACAACAACTCCCTCGTCCCGATGGTCGTCGAGCAGACGGCACGGGGCGAGCGGGCCTATGACATCTATTCGCGCCTGCTGAAGGAGCGGATCATCTTCCTCACGGGTCCGATCTACGACCAGGTGGCGTCGCTGATCTGCGCGCAGCTGCTGTTCCTGGAAAGCGAGAACCCGAACAAGGACATCGCCTTCTACATCAACAGCCCGGGCGGCGTGGTGACGGCCGGCCTCGCGATGTACGACACCATGCAGTACATCCGCAGCCCGGTCTCGACCGTGTGCATCGGCATGGCGGCCTCGGCCGGCAGCCTGCTGCTGACGGCGGGCGCCAAGGGCAAGCGCTACGCCCTGCCGAACAGCCAGGTGATGATCCACCAGCCCTCCGGCGGCGCGCAGGGCCAGGCGACGGACATCGCCATCCAGGCGCGCGAGATCCTCAAGACGCGCGAGCGGCTGAACAAGATCTACGTGCACCACACCGGCCAGGAACTGGCCGAGATCGAGGCGAAGATGGAGCGCGACACCTACATGACCGCCGAGGAGGCCCGCGATTTCGGGCTGATCGACCAGGTCGTGGAGCAGCGCCCCGCCCCGCCCGTGGAAGCGCCGAAGAGCTGAGCGCGCGCCAGGGTTCCGGTTTTTGGGCGAAGCGAGCGAAGCTTTCGGGCTTCGTTCACTTTCTGTCGCCATTCTGTCCTGATTTTCGGAACATCTTTCCCCCGCCCTCGGGTGGGGCTACATTCACCCGTTGCTGCCCCCCAGCCGGGGGGTGGGCGTCCCGCGCCGTCGGCCTTTCAGGCGACCGGGGCTTGAGGCTTTCGGAGCGCGCATGAGCAAGTCCGGCGACTCGAAGAACACCCTGTACTGCTCGTTCTGCGGCAAGTCGCAGCACGAGGTCCGGAAGCTTATTGCCGGACCGACCGTGTTCATCTGCGACGAGTGCGTCGAGCTGTGCATGGACATCATCCGCGAGGAGCACAAGACGCACCTCGTGAAGTCCCGCGACGGCGTCCCCACGCCGCGCGAGATCTGCAAGGTGCTCGATGACTACGTCATCGGCCAGGACCACGCGAAGAAGGTCCTGAGCGTCGCCGTGCACAACCACTACAAGCGCCTGGCGCATGGTGGGAAGTCCGGCGACATCGAGATCGCGAAGTCCAACATCATGCTGGTCGGGCCGACGGGCTCGGGCAAGACGCTGCTTGCGCAGACGCTGGCCCGCATCCTCGACGTGCCCTTCACCATGGCCGATGCGACGACGCTGACCGAGGCCGGCTATGTCGGCGAGGATGTGGAGAACATCATCCTCAAGCTGCTGCAGGCCGCGGACTACAATGTGGAGCGCGCGCAGCGCGGCATCGTCTACATCGACGAGGTCGACAAGATCAGCCGCAAGTCGGACAACCCCAGCATCACGCGCGACGTGAGCGGCGAGGGTGTCCAGCAGGCGCTGCTGAAGATCATGGAAGGCACCGTCGCCTCCGTTCCGCCGCAGGGCGGGCGCAAGCATCCGCAGCAGGAATTCCTGCAGGTGGACACGACGAACATCCTGTTCATCTGCGGCGGCGCCTTCGCGGGGCTCGAGAAGATCATCGCGGCGCGCGGCAAGGGCTCGGGCATCGGCTTCGGGTCCGAGGTGCGTGCACCGGATGAACGCCGCACGGGTGCCATCCTGCGCGAGGTGGAGCCGGAGGACCTGCTGAAGTTCGGGCTCATCCCGGAATTCATCGGCCGCCTGCCTGTCGTGGCCACGCTCGAGGACCTCGACGAGAAGGCGCTGATCGAGATCCTGACCAAGCCGAAGAACGCGCTGGTCAAGCAGTACCAGCGGCTGTTCGAGATGGAGGGGGCGAAGCTCACCTTCACCGAGGACGCCATGCGGTCCGTCGCCACGCGCGCCATCCAGCGCCGCACCGGCGCCCGCGGCCTGCGGTCGATCATGGAGAGCATCCTGCTCGGCACCATGTTCGACCTGCCGGGGCTGGAAGACGTGGAGGAGGTGGTGGTGAACCGCGAGGTGGCGGAGGGCCGTGCGAGCCCGCTGTTCATCTACGGCGAGCGCCCCGCCGAGCAGACCAGCGCCTGACCAGGCGCTGGCGATGCTGACCGATGGCCGGTCCCCAAAAGCCGGCGCCGGCGGTCATGCCAGGCAGGCGCTGCCATGATGGCAGGTCTGCCTTGTGGCCGCGGGGCAGGGGACCCATCTGGATGACAACCCCGTGGCGCCGGGGCCCGTGCCGATAACCAGGGCCCCCGTGGTGGGACCGCCCTGGGGGCGGACCCTGCGCCGACTGTCCTGAGTGAGGTCCGATATGGCGGCCAATACCACCCAACCCGCACGCGGCGAACTGCTTCCGGTCCTGCCGCTGCGCGACATCGTCGTCTTCCCCCACATGATCGTGCCGCTCTTCGTCGGGCGCGAGAAATCCGTCCGCGCGCTGGAAGCGGTGATGCGCGACGACAAGCAGATCCTCCTGGTCGCGCAGAAGAACGCCGCGCAGGACGATCCCGGCATCGACGATCTCTACAATGTCGGCACCGTCTCCACGGTGCTGCAGCTGCTGAAGCTGCCGGACGGCACGGTCAAGGTGCTGGTCGAAGGCGGCCGCCGCGCGAAGATCGCCGCCTACAAGGGCACCGATCCCTATTTCGAGGCCTTTGCCGAGGTGGCCGAGGACCCCGCGACCGAGGCGCGGGAGCTGGAGGCGCTGGCGCGCACCGTGGTCGCGCAGTTCGAGCAGTACATCAAGCTCAACAAGAAGATCGCGCCGGAGGTGCTGGTCTCGATCAACCAGATCGAGGAGCCGGCCAAGCTGGCCGACACCGTCGCGAGCCACCTGAACCTGAAGATCGCCGAGAAGCAGGAGCTGCTGGAGATCGTGGGCGTCGGCCCGCGGCTCGAGCGCGTCTTCGCCCACATGGAATCGGAGATCGGTGTCCTCCAGGTGGAGAAGCGCATCCGCAGCCGCGTGAAGCGGCAGATGGAGAAGACGCAGCGCGAGTACTACCTGAACGAGCAGCTGAAGGCGATCCAGAAGGAACTGGGCGAGGGCGAGGACGGGAAGGACGAGACCGCCGAGCTCGAGAAGAAGATCAAGGAGACCAAGCTCACCAAGGAAGCCCGCGACAAGGCGATGGCGGAGCTGAAGAAGCTCAAGACCATGTCGCCTATGTCCGCGGAAGCGACGGTGGTGCGCAACTACCTCGACTGGATCCTCTCGATCCCCTGGAAGAAGAAGACCAAGATCCGCAACGACATCGAGGCGGCGGAGAAGGTGCTGGACGCCGACCACTACGGGCTCGAGAAGATCAAGGAACGGATCATCGAGTACCTGGCGGTCCAGTCCCGCAGCCCGAAGATCCGTGGCCCGATCCTGTGCCTGGTCGGCCCGCCCGGCGTCGGCAAGACCTCGCTCGGCAAGTCGATTGCCAAGGCGACGGGGCGGAACTTCGTGCGCATGTCGCTCGGCGGCGTGCGGGACGAGGCGGAGGTGCGCGGCCACCGGCGGACCTATATCGGCTCCATGCCCGGCAAGGTCGTGCAGGGCATGAAGAAGGCGAAGTCCTCCAACCCGCTCTTCCTGCTGGACGAGATCGACAAGCTGGGCGCCGACTGGCGCGGTGACCCGTCCTCCGCCCTGCTGGAGGTGCTGGACCCCGAGCAGAACGCGACCTTCAACGACCACTATCTGGAGGTCGATTACGACCTCTCGGACGTGATGTTCGTGACGACCGCCAACAGCCTGCGCATGCCGCAGCCGCTGCTGGACCGCATGGAGATCATCCGCATCCCCGGCTACACCGAGGATGAGAAGGTCGAGATCGCCAAGCGCCACCTGATCCCCAAGGTCAGCGAGGCCAATGGCCTCAAGGCCGGCGAGTGGACGATCAGCGAGGACGCGATCCGCGACATGGTCCGCTACCACACGCGGGAAGCGGGCGTGCGCAACCTGGAGCGCGAGCTGGCCGGCATCGCCCGCAAGGCGGTGAAGGAGATCGTCTCCAAGAAGGCGAAGAAGGTCGCGGTCACGGTCAAGAACCTCGACAAGTTCGCGGGCGTGCGGAAGTTCCGCTACGGCGAGGCCGAGGCGGAGGACATGGTCGGTGTCGTCACCGGCCTGGCCTGGACGGAAGTGGGCGGCGAGATCCTGACGATCGAATCGGTCGTGGTGCCTGGCAAGGGCGCGACCAAGACGACCGGCAAGCTCGGCGACGTGATGCAGGAGAGCGTCAGCGCGGCGATGAGCTACGTCCGCAGCCGCTCCCCCAGCTTCGGCCTGAAGCCCACCATGTTCGAGAAGCGCGACATCCACGTGCATGTGCCGGAAGGCGCGACGCCGAAGGATGGGCCTTCCGCCGGCATCGCGATGGCGACCTCCATCGTCTCCGTGCTGACGGGCATTCCCGTCCGCAAGGATGTGGCGATGACGGGCGAGATCACGCTGCGTGGCCGGGTGCTGCCGATCGGCGGGTTGAAGGAGAAGCTGCTGGCGGCGCTGCGTGCGGGTGTCACCACGGTCTTCATCCCGAAGGAGAACGAGAAGGACCTCGCCGAGATTCCGGAGAGCGTGAAGAAGGCGCTGACCATCCTGCCGGTCAGCCATGTGGATGAGGTGATCGCCAAGGCGCTGGTGCGGGCGCCGGAGGCGATCACCTGGGAAGAGCCGCCGGAGGCGCCGCCCGCGGCGGCGACCGGCGCCGCGGGGGATGGGTCGGGCGTCCGCCCGCACTGACCCTGCCGGGCTGCTGAACGGGGGGCGCGCATCGGCGACGGTGCGCGCCCTTCGCTTGTTTTGTGGGCTGGTCTCAGATTTGGCTCACCATGCCGTCCGGGACGCAGGCGGTGCGTGGGTTTTGCGTCGCACACCGTTCAGGAATGGCGGATAACCGCCATTTTGCGGCGGCCGTGGCGTTGACGTCGCGGAAAGCGGGCTCCTAGTGTGCCCGCGAGGCGCCGGCAGAGTCGTGCCGGCCTGCCATCGGATGTCGTCACACAGGAACCTGAAGGGGGGTCCCACATGAACAAGCAGGATCTGGTCGCCGTTGTTGCCGAGGCCGGCGATCTGCCGAAGGCGAAGGCCGGCGATGTGCTGGATGCGGTCTTCGACGCGATCACCAAGGCGCTGAGCAAGAAGGACGGCGAAGTGCGCCTGGTCGGCTTCGGCACTTTCTCGACGTCCAAGCGCAAGGCCGGCAAGGGCCGCAACCCGCGCACGGGCGAGGAGATCAAGATCCCGTCCTCCACGACGGTGCGCTTCAAGGCCGGCAAGGGCCTGAAGGACGCCGTGAACTAAGCCTTCCCGTCATCGGGAAGCGGCGAGGGGGCTGGTCCGCAGGGACCGGCCCCTTTTCGTTTGGGCGCGGCTGTCGTAGGGGTCGCGCTGCGGGCGCTTAGCTCAGAGGTAGAGCGGCTGCTTTACACGCAGTTGGTCGGCGGTTCGATCCCGTCAGCGCCCATTCCTCCTTGCCGCAGGCAAGGAGGAATCCGCCGGAGGCGGAGAGAAGCGACCTGCGCGGCACCGCCGCGCAGCGCGGCCCGCAACGGGCGATGTCCCTTGAGCCACCGGACGAGGCGGAGAGAAGCGACCTGCG
>NZ_JAAIKB010000040.1 GCF_011040385.1 Falsiroseomonas algicola
CGCTCCGGCGGTAGCAGCGGCTCGACCGCCGCCCAGAGGTCATCGGAGACAAGGGGCTTCGCCATACCAGCACCAACGCGCCAGAGCAGGTTTCGTTAGACGCTCTCAGGCGCCCGCTTGGCGATGTCCAGACCGATCGTGGTATTCTCGCTGGCGACCCGCTCCTCCGCTCGCTGACCACAACAGCCGCGAGCCTGGACATCGGTGCCGCTCAGGGGCCGTCCACCGCATCAGTTTGAGAATGCCGGCGGCGGAGGATCAGCAGGCAATCTTTGTCGCTTCAAGGCGCGGTCGGCGCCGATGCTGGTTGCATCAGCAAGTCCGGCAACTCGGCAGGGGTTGATAAGCCCAGCGGACCCGACCCAACCGGTGTTCTCAATCGGTTATTCGCTAAACATCGAAAAACAAAGAAGCGCGACTGAGGTGAAACAATTTGGCTCGCAATTCGTGCGCATCAAAAAATCGTGACAACGATCGTTTCGTATGGTGTTTTGCCGGTTGCTACTCGATTCTGACTTAAACGTGAGGGGTTGCTGCGGCTATGGCGACGGTGGTTGGCGGAAGCTCTGCGGAGACGCTTGGCGGCGTGGGGAGCGAGTTCGACGTGATCTTCGGCCAGGGTGGGGCCGACACGCTAACGGGTGGCGCGGGGCAGGATACGCTGGCCGGCGGTGACGGCGACGATCTTATCATAGGCGGTCCCGAGGCAGACCGGCTCAGCGGAGGCAATGGCAACGACATATTCCGATTTGCTACCGTTATTGATCTGGCAGGCGACGTCATCGGCGATGCCCGGCCGGGTGATCGGCTCGAACTCACCTTCGCGTCAGACCTTACCTTCATCGGTTCAGCTGCGTTCTCAGGCGCCGGAAGCGAGCTCCGCGCGGAGAAGATTACGCTGAACAACGGCTCCGCTGGGCTGCGTTTGCAGACCGGCGACGCCACGCTGACGCTTGCGGGCGGCGTCTATATAGTGCCGATCGGTGCAGGCGCCTTCGATGTCGTCGACAACCAAGTGATCAATGGAACGAACGCCGGGGAGACCTTAGGGCCGACTAGCGGTGCCGATACGCTACAGGCACTTGGCGGGGATGATGTGGTACGGCTGGGCCTTGCTGGCGGCGCTGCCCTTGGTATGGATGGTGCCGATACTCTCATCGGCGGAAATGGTGCCGACTACTTGAATGGCGGGAATGGCGACGACGTCGCAACCGGCGGCGACGGGTATGACACGCTACTCGGCCTTGATGGTGCCGACAGCCTCTCTGGCGGCGCTGGTGGCGATAGCATTAACGGCTATGCCGGCGCCGATACACTGCTAGGCGGCAGCGAAAACGATAACTTGTCCGGCGGCAGCGAAAACGACCTGCTGATAGGCGGTTCGGGCCGCGATACTCTGGGGGGGAATGGAGGAAACGATACCCTTATCGCTGGAGATGGTGCGTCTAGTGTCAGTGGCGGCGAAGGTGATGACAGGATTCAAAGCGGATCGGGGACCGATACGCTTGCAGGTGGAGCTGGAAACGACCGTTTTGTATTCGCGACTCTCGATTCAGTTTACTCCGACCGGATCGTCGATTTTTCGCAGGGAGATCTTGTCGACCTGTCGGCCATGTCAGCCTTCTTGCGCCTAGCGCCGGATCACTTCACGGGTATTGCTGGCGAGGTCCTCGTGACCCCCGGCGGCATCGAGATTGACATGGACGGCGACAGAATCGCCGACCGCAGCATCCGGATTCAAGATCCGAACGATCCTGCATCCCACGTACCCCTAGAGCCAATAACCGCGGGAAACCTCGTTTTCCGATACGGAGTGCCGCTATATCTCTCTGGCACGGCTGGCGATGATCAAATCAGAGGCAGCAATTTCGACGACTCGCTTTCCGGCCTCGAAGGCAATGATACGCTCCTGGGCGGCCTAGGCGCAGACTCCCTTTTCGGAGGCACTGGATCCGACAAGCTTGTAGGTGGCAGCGGTGCAGATCTGCTGCGAGGTGGCTCTGGGCGTGACGTCATCGTGGTAGGATCGGACGACGAGGTCTACGGCGACGGTGGAATTGACCGGTTCATATTCGATCAAGTGGTGAGTGCATTCATCGCGGACTTCAATTACGGGGATAGGATTGACTTGTCTGCGATAGGAGGCTTAGTATTTATTGGAACGAATGAATTTACCAACAGCCCAGGACAGGTTCGCCAGGGCCACGAGTATATCAATATCGATTACGATGGCGATGGCCAGGCAGACGCGTCGATCTACTACCGTGACGACGAGGGCGCCGCCCTCACGCTAGTGGAAACTTCGCCTGGAAGTTTAATCCTCGAAGCGTCCCGGCCCGTTTTTGCGGGCAGCGCCGGCCTCGATCGCTTTACTGTGGCTGTTAATCCAGGACTGACGAGTTACGCCGTGAACGGCAATGCCGTAGTCTTCCGGGATTTGGCAGCCGGTGATGTCATAACCCTCAATTTTAGCGGTGGCGTTGGCACCCCGACCTATAGAGGCTCCAGTGGCTTTTCGGGCAACGATCCATGGCAGATTGTGCTGCGCGAACAGACCTGGGTCGGCGAGACGTATGTTTTGAAGGGGCTTTCGATCAACTGGGATTCGAGCAAAACGACGGACACGTTGCTTGACTTGGGCAATTTCAACGGCGGGCTGCTAGTCAATATTGTGTCTTCGTCCGATGGGCTTCAGCATGCTGTCACCCTGACGGCGACGGGTGGCGCGCATCGCCGAGTCTTCGGCGACGGCACGGATAACCTTCTTTTGGCGCGTGCCGGCGGGGACACGCTTTTGGGGGTCGCAGGGGCAGACACGCTTCTAGGTGCCAGCGGAGCCGACCTGCTGAATGGCGGCATGGGCAACGACATGCTCTCCGGCGGCGGAGGCAACGATACACTAATTGGCCGAGCCGGTGCGGACACCTTGACGGGCGGCCAGGGGCCAGATTTGTTCTTCTTCAATGACGCTGATTCAAGGCGCGGCAGTAACCGCGATGTAATCTCCGATTTTGACGCGCATGACGGTGACATCATCGACCTGAGTTCAATCGATGCCGATCCAGTCACGGCAGGAAGGCAATCTTTCGCCTTCATCGGCGAAGCCCGCTTTTCCGACTCTGGTCAGGCTCGATATAGCGGGGGCGTACTACAACTTGAGTGGACCGGGGATGGACGCCCCGACTTTGAGATCCTATTCATAGGAACGCCAGCGCTGCCGGAAGCCCACCTGGTGCTGTGAGGGAATCAAGGCGGCTTATACCAACTCCCTTTGATCAGAACCCATGCGACCAGTCGCGGATGCCGATGGACATTAAGGGCCAGGGCTGGCCGACGAGGCGGTTCCAAGCGTGGCAGCACAGGGCGACGATGTCGTCGTGGTCATTGGAGACCCAGTTCGACAATCACGTCGCGCACGAACGGCCAGATGTTCTCCATGACATTGATCTCGGGGCATTTCGGCCGTAGCGGCAGCAAGATGATGTTCTCCGGCACGGTGACGTCGCCGGAGAGGTGCCATCCGGCCTGATCGAGCTGCAGCACGGCGTGCTTGCCGGAGCTGACCTATTCGCTGATCTCGGCCAAGTGCAGGTTCATTACGACCGTGTTGCAGAAGGGCAGGACCAGGACTGCGCCCTTGCCCTCCTGCGGGCAGACGGCGCTGAAGATGTAGGTCGAGGCGTATCGCTGGTTCTACGGCGCCAAAGGCCTAGTCCCGCGCCGTGCCCGGCGGCGGATGATGCGGTTCTTCTGGCCGACGCGGGCTTCGTCGGCGAACCAGATCTCTACCTCGTCGAGGACGATGCCCTGCTCGCGCTCGATGCCTGCCAGCGTGGCCGGGAAGTTTTGTTGAATGCCTCAACGGCGCCGGTCGCCTGGACATGATGCTTCGGCCGGGCCAAGAGCTTGCGGAAGCCGAGGGCGCGTCCTCCCGGCTCAGCGTCTGCGGTGAGACCGATAGACGGAAGTCGTCGCACAGCCATTGGCCGAGATCGCACAGCCGCCAGCCCGCCACGCCGTGGATCGCCGGGATCGGGCCGTTATCGATCTGGGCAGCCAGCGACTGGCGGTGCATGTCGCTCAGCAGCGGCATCGGGCCGGGCGCCTTGCGGTCAATCATCGCCTCCGGTCCCTCGGCGTTGCAGCGCACCGCGTTGGACGCAGTGCGTCCAACCCAGGACGATCTGCAGCGTGACGTTACCGAGCCACGCCGCCTCCGAGCGCGTGCCCCCGTCGTAGATCGCCGCAAGCGCCAGCAGGTGACGGGCCTGGGCGGCGTCCTTGCTCCGCCGCGCCAAGCGCCGCAGCTCGGTGGCGCTGCAGTCGGAATGCGGATTCCGACGCAAAGCGGCCGATGATTCCGACGGAAGGTGGCCACTGATTCCGACGCAAGGCGGCCACCCTTCGGCTGGGGTGAGGGCCGCGGTCTGCG
>NZ_JAAIKB010000041.1 GCF_011040385.1 Falsiroseomonas algicola
CATCGGAGACAAGGGGCTTCGCCATACCAGCACCAACGCGCCAGAGCAGGTTTCGTTAGACGCTCTCAGGCGCCCGCGGCGACGCCAAGACCTGGCACGGCTTCGCCTGCGCCATCCAGAGGAGGCTGGCGAACATGCAGATCCAGGCCTTGCTCACCGCCGCCGTCGTCAGCCTCAAGCGGCTGGCAGCGGCCGCCTTGATGCCGCTCTTTGCCGCGCTCGCCGTCGGCGCTGCGCCCGACTCAACCCGGCATCGCCACCCGCCACCACCCGGCTGATCGCCTGCCCGCTACGGCATCCGGACCCCAGTGGCCGTTCTTCAACGGGCACAGAGCCTTGGTTTAACTCACACCAAACAGCCTCCGGCAAACCCGGAGCGGTTCAGTCGGTGCTGAACTGGGCAGCCCTCTGAGCAAGCCGAGCACGGCTGTTGCCAATCGGCTCAGCGGGCTAGACACCGATTGATAACTTGAGCGGCCGTATAACGAAGTGAGACAGCCAGAAGCCGGCTTCACCGACGAAGATCGACGGCGCTTGCATAACGCGAGTAGCGCAAAGACGCGGATGATTCACCCGATTTTGGTGAGCACCGATGGTCATCTCGGTCGGTACTTCGCGGTCCATTTCTGTCGAGTCATATCGCCGCTCTGGCATGACGGACTCTCAGGTCATCGAAGCCGCACTCGTCGATGCGCGAAGGCAGGGCGTCGAAGACGTTGTCTTTGGTTCGCGCTCGTATGCGTTGGATAAAACCATCGTTCTCGGGTCTGGCCTGCACCTGATCGGAAACAATACCGCTATAACATGGACAAAGGGGGGCGCCCCCTATTCATTTTTCCGCACCGACAACGCGAGTGACGTCACGATTGAAGGTTTTGCCTTCAACACGCGCGCCCGGACAGCCGCATCGAGCACCCCACAAACACACGCAATCGTCTTCGATAACAGCACAAATGTTTCTGCGATCGGAAACACTTTCTACGGCGTGAAAGGCATCAATATTGCGGGATCAGAGCAGGTTACGATAGCCGGTAATAATTTTCTGGTTGGCTCCGAGGGTATCGTAACTGGAGGCCTAACACCTGAATCTCGCACAGCCTTGTCCAAGGGCATAATCATATCAGATAACTACTTCGAGGGACAGGGGCGCGAATCAATCGATTTTAATTTCGACACTGTGCAGGCGTACGTTATTGGAAACACCTTTATCGGAGGGTCGCGTGCAGGAAAGGAGCTGCAGGACGAAATCATCGACATCGGCGGTGGGGTTATGGGCCATCTGGTCATCTCAAATAATTCCATTGACGCAAAGAGCGGCTACGCGAGGGCGGTGTGGATAAAACTGGACGTCGCTAACGTAGAGATAACCAACAACTCGATTTCCGGTCTCTTTCGGGTGGATGGCTATGCCGGACTACGTTTAACCACAGTCGATGGCTTCACTATTTCTGGGAACTCAATGATTGGGTCAAATGCGGCTATCCTTGTGGAGCAGAGTTCCAATGGGGTCGTGACAAGCAATACTTTCGAGGGGACTGCACTTATTCAAACCGGGAGTGGCAATAAGCAGATCGTCCAGTACAGCAATTCCAACAATCTCCCGGCGGACGCCTCTTCGTCGTGGAGGGGGCCGGCCGTTTCATTAGTTGATCTGACAGGAAAGAATCAACTTGCCGGGCTGACTGGCAGCGATGCTCTGTCGGGCGGCGATGGCAACGATGTCATCAACGGGGGTGCCGGCAATGATCTTATTCTGGGAGGGCGCGGAGATGATTTGCTGTTTGGAGCTGACGGCAGCGACGTTCTTTATGGCCACTCTGGAGACGACACGTTGGTCGGCGGGGGAGAAGCGGACACACTAAGCGGAGGATCAGGTAATGATGATCTGTCCGGTGGCCTCGGCGATGACCTGCTCGTTGCAGGCGCCGGACTTCAGTTCTTACGTGGCGGTGATGGCGCCGACACGCTCGACGCGTCGCTCGGCCGCGAAGCCGTCCTCGTGGGTGGGAGTGGCAATGATGTTTATCTCGTTTCGGACTCTTCTACGCGCTTTATGGAGGCGCTTGACGACGGGGTCGACATGATTCGGGTTGCCTTCGACGCTCGACTCTATAGGGTGCCTGAGAATGTCGAAAACCTTGTGTTGGCTGGAAATGTGTCTCGCGCTGAAGGCAACGCCGCAGACAATCTAATCGTTGGATCTGACGGTGACAATTTCCTTTGGGGGGCAGTGGGCGCTGATACACTCGCCGGCGGCCTTGGCAACGACACTCTCGTCGGCGATAATCAGGCGGGAATTTCGTCTGCGGATTGTTTTGTTTTTGAAAACGGTGGAGGAAGCGACGTTATTCTGGACTTCCAGGTCGGCTTTGATCGTATTATTCTGCCAGCTAGTGCTTTTGGCTCCAATGTTGAAGCTGTTAATTCGGTTAGGTGGGTGGAGGGCGGCGGAGCGCTCAGCTGGGCAGGCGGGTCCATCTTGTTTTCGGGGATCAAGCATGGCACCCTTTCGGCGAGCGATTTTTTATTTTACTGATTTTTTTGGGTTGCTTTGATCGCAATTGGGCGCCGCAGCAGCCAAGAGTGGCGAAGGATGCTATTCAATGCGTCGCCTTCTTTTTTGAAAAGGTGTGTGGCCTGTGCAACCGCGAGTTACAACGCCTGCCAAGTTTTAGTATTTGGGCTGGCCGTGCTCTGCCGTGGATAGTCAAGACGGGATGACCGCTGGCGGGTCGGTTCGTCGGATCAGGCTGCCTCGACCGTATGTTCGATACCGAGTTTTGCTGACGGGACCTTATGGCGGGGATTTCACGACGTGGGCCGGACCTCATTCAAGTGGCGAGCACTGGAGCCTCGTCTTGGGGCGGCCGCCTCCTCTCCGTTCCGACTACGATGAGCTGGCGCTGCGATCGAAGGATGCGGCGTCATCGCGCCGGCTGCCCTCATTGGCGGCGCCTTGCGACGGCGCGTCGCGGAGCGAGGCTACACGGCTCGGCAGCGCGACACTGCAGATCGTGCGCGACTGGGTGCTGCAGTTCAGCGCCGTGGGGCCGGTCGGCTTGAACGACCAGAAGGCGCCGGGACAGCCGCCGCGACTGATCAACGCGCATCGCAATACGCCGGCCACGGCGATCGCGGCCCGTCCGGTGGCGGCGGCCGACGGCGTACTCCACTGGTAGCTGGTCGACCTCGACGGCTTGCTCTGGGAGGGGTCCGTGGCTCCATCTTGAAGCAGACGCTGAGCCAGGAGTTGCGGGCGATGGGCTACCGCAAGCTCTCGGCCCCACCGCGCCATTATGCGCAGGCCGCGGGCGCCATCGCGGTGCTTAAAAACGCTTCCCCGCGGCGCTGGACGCCTTCGCCGAGGAGCAGGGCCTCGCCCCCGAAGCCATGGAAGTCTGGCTCGCCGACGACGCCAAGGTCGGCCAGAAAACAAGATCGCCCGCCGTTGGGTGCCGCGAGGCAGCCGCCCCACCGCGACGCAAGCTGTATCCTCGGCGCAGTCTGCCCCTGGGAAGACAAGGGCTCAATGCTTGTCCTGTCATTTTGCAACGGTGCCGCGATGAGCCTCCACCTCGGCGAGGTCTCCGCGATGGTAGAATGTAAAATCAGGTCGCCATGCGGTGCTGATGCTCGAGCAGGGCGGCTGGCACCTCTCAGGACAAGTCGCCGTCCCGCTAACATCACCATCCTGCCGCTGCCGCCGAAGTGCCCAGAGCTCAACGTGATAGAGAACGTCTGGCGGTTCACGCACGACAACTGGCGTCAAACCGCATCTAGTACCACCTCCCAAGGCTGTTCATTCACGAGGGGGAATTCTTGACGCCGCGGCGATGTGATTCATGCTGGTGATCCTCGGAGCCCCACCATGCCGCGCGCCATTGCCCTGCGTTCCGACTGCGGATTCCGACGAAGCTGGCCACGGATTCCGATTGAAGGCGGCCACCTGTTCCGATCGAAGCCGGCCGGGGTGTG
>NZ_JAAIKB010000042.1 GCF_011040385.1 Falsiroseomonas algicola
GCACCTCGTGCTGCGGGCGTAGTTCAGAGGTAGAACGTCAGCTTCCCAAGCGGGAACGACGAGCGCTCCAAAGCCCGGAAATCCTCGACAACTCAATCGCTTCCGATTGCTTCAGCAGTATCTTCGTTCGCGTCTTCACGCGAGAAAGAGTCAGCTACTTTCTTTCCAGATCGGGCCGGACGTCCGGGCTTGGCCTTTTTCTTCATCTCGATTTTCGGCCTGCTACGATAGCGCAAATGTTCAGGTAGCGCGGCCCGATACTGCGCTTCGGCGTCACCGGGCTGACGGCGGCCCTCGACGACGTCGGCGACATACCCCTGCCAGACCCGCAGCGCGGTCAGCGCGGAGGCCGAGGGGCCGGACTGGTCGTAGGTCGCCACCAGCTTCCCCTTCCCGCTCACGTGGTTCAGCGCAGCCTCGGCGTCGGGCTCCGGCACCTTCAGGTAGGTGAGCCCGGTCCGCGCCGTCCGGCGGAGGTCGTGCCATGTCCAGTGCTGGACGCCCGACGCCTCGACCAATCTGCGCAGCAGCTTGCCGTTGCCGGTGAACCCGCTGCCGGGGGACCGCCCGAGCAATCTCCACGCATCGCCGATCTGGCCGGTGTCCTTCGGCCAGACGAGCCGTAGCTCAGCCTGCGCCAACGCCTCGAACGGCACGATGTGCTCGCGTCCGTTCTTGGTCCTTTCCCCGGGGATCACCCATATCGCGCCGTCTGCGACGATCTCGCCGGTGCTGATGTCGGCGACTTCGGAGACGCGGCATGCGGTCAGGAGCAGCAGCCTCGTGAATGCGCGGAGCTTCGGCGGCTCCCGCTCGGCGGCCCGCCAGACGGCCAGCCACTCATGGTCGTCGAGCACCCGAGTGCGAGGGGTGACATGCGGGGCGATGAGCTTCCTGCCCCGCCGGGGCAGCGGATGGGTTTCAATCCAGCCCATGGCCTCGGCGTATCCCAGCCACGACGACACGGCCGTGTATAAAAAGGCGCCCGCCCCGGGTTTCTCCCGCGCTACCTTCGCCAACAGCCCGGTCCACGTCTCACGGCGAACATCGCGCAGCGGCTGCCCCCGGAGGCGCTGAGGGATGTGGACGCGCAGCGCGCTGGCGACCCGGGAGGCGTAGGTCCGCGACCACGCATCCTCGACGGTGTAGATGCGCGCCCGCTGCCAGTCCGCCAGTGCGTTCTCGACGGTGATGGCGGCGGATGCTGCGCGACGAGCATCCCGGGCAGCACGGCGTTCGCCCACCGGGTCACGGCCTTGCTGGACGGCGCCGAGTTGGATTAACGCCTGCCGTCGAGCATCGACGACGCGCAGCGCCGGGTGCTCGCCCAACTTGATCGACGTGCGGCTACCCGACGACGTCCATGCCCGGACAGACCATGTCGCGCGTCCGCTCGGCAGCAGGCGCAGCACGAGGCCGCGCACGGCGTCGTCCCATAGGTCGAGCACCCGCGTGCGGGTTTCGCGCTGGAGGTCGGTGATGACCGCTTCGGTGATGGTGACGCGCACGAGCTACTGCGCGATCTGCCCGATGACGTGGTGACGGGGGATGGCGGCAGTGATCCGAATCATGCCGGACACCATGCCAGCCGGATGTCCGAGAAACGGTATGCCAAAAGCCGATGCCGAAATCCGGCCAATCGGCGCCGGTTTGGCAAACGTTGGGACGACGCTGCTGACGGCCGTATCAGTAACCCCATTGCGGAAGCTTGACGATGTTGAGCACCTTCGACCTGCGCGCGCACTTCACCACGTCAGGAGAGTGACAATGGCGACTAGCTGGATCGAGGATGAACAGTGCATTTGTGGCGCCCATAACCGGCTCCGATGGACGGCCGCCTACGGACCCGCGAACGAAACCCTGTCAGCCAGATGTTCGGTCTGCAAAGAGATCATAGCAACAAAGGATGACGTTTTCAGCGTCAAAGTCGTGAGAATGCCTGCGGTGATTCGTCGTCGGCTGGCGGAGAAACGTGCTCTGGAGGAGGCCGCACAACCGAGAGGGCCCCGTATCCGTCAGTGGCGTTTCGCGGTGATGTAGGTCGGACTACTGACCACCCTGACCAATGATGTGGTCAGGGTGGTTGCCCCTCCACGCATCGGTGTGACACCGATCTACGACGGGCGTTGCAGATGAAGTCTCACGGCATCGACAACGCAGAAGGAAATCGACTTCAGATGATCTACTTCGGCATGAGGCGCGTCCTCGACGGAGAGGTTCGTCGACAGATGCAGCGGACGTGCCGCCCAAGGACCGCGTCGGCGATCCGCTTCTCGGCGATCAGCGGATCAGCGTGAACTTGTCGACCGCGCCGCACTGGTCGCACCGGTTGACCGACGTCGTCTCCCGCCCGGGTTTGTGGTGGCAGTGCCAGACGTTGCCGCACTTGTCGCACTTGCGCAGCGTCGTGCTTACCTTGCACCACTGACAGACGGCCATGCTGATCTCCTCCGATTCATTGCGGCGACCGCGTCATGTGGCGCCGGAGATGGCGCTCACCCTGCCATACGGTGATCCGGAAAACGGTCTGCCGAATTTCGGGCCACGGCGTTGCGCAGCACGTCGAGCGCAGGAATCACCGACACTAAACGGGCCTGTCGTGGAGGGCTGGCGGAGGTCAGCCCGGGATCACATCCGACCGCTTGAGAACTCAGTCGGTGGCTGGGCTCAAACGTGGTCGCGCGACACGCTGAACTCGGCATCGTCTCCGATCAAGTCCTTGGCACCCCTGAACCAATCCATCGGCTCGCCATCAACGCTGCCGTTCCATCCGATGGAGCCCATGCTGCGGCTGGAGTTGTCGGACCCGATGCCGCTCTCGTAGTAGGTCTCCGTCACGTCGAACTCGATGCCCTCGTCCGACACCCGCACGGTGTAGAGCGCGCCGCTTTCGACACCGCCGTCCTTGGCTCGAAAGCCGAGGGTGAGGCTGACGGTGATGGCGACCTCGTGCGCGCCGCCGTCACAGGCAAAGCCGCTCAGCGCGTCGATGACTTCGCCGAGCCCGATCAGGTCCGATCCAGTCTGCGCCATCGGCACGAGAAGCCAGACGAACTCCTCCAGCCTCTGCCGGTATTCGGTCGCCGAGTAGCTCATGCCGCCTGTTCCAGATTGCCCCGGCCTCCCGGCACGTGCCGGTAAAGCGTCGAGGGGCTGATACCAAGCTGCGCCGCCACCTCTGCCGCCGTCATCTCGCCGCTCCGCAGCATCGCCTTGGCAGCCCGGACCTGAGCCTCGTTCATCGACGGAGGACGCCCACCACGACGCCCACGTGCCGCTGCTGCGCGCAGCCCGGCCTTGGTCCGCTCCACGATGATCTCGCGCTCCATCTCCGCCAGCGACCCGAGCACATGAAACAGGAACCTGCCGCTCGTGGTGGAGGTGTCGATGCCCTCGGTCAGGCTGATCAGGCCGACTTCGCGCTGGCGCAGCGTCTCCGCCATGTCGATGAGATGCCGCAGGCTGCGCGCCATGCGATCCAGCCGCCAGCAGATCACCTGCGAGCCGGGCTGCACCGCGTCGAGCAGCTTGCGAAGCTCGGGCCGGTCCGCCCGGGAACCCGAGGCGGTCTCGACGTAGATGTGCTGGCACCCGGCCTGCCGCAGCGCATCCATCTGCAAGTCATGGCTCTGCGAGACGTCGCTCACGCGGGCATACCCCAGTCGGATCATCCAGTTCTCCCAGAACTCATCGCTCCGCAGGTAATTGCGAAGGCGGTTCTAAGATAAGGTATCGCGACAGTATGTCAGCCGGATTCTACAGCCATCGACCCGACTCAATGGCGAGACCTATTCGCGACTGATGCCTCTTTGACGAATACGACCGTAT
>NZ_JAAIKB010000043.1 GCF_011040385.1 Falsiroseomonas algicola
AACACCGCCATCCGCGCCTCTGCCTGGGAGCGGAAGCTGCGCCTGTCCAGTAGCTCGCACTCGAGGGTGGCGAAGAAGTAAGCGTTGCCGCGCGGCCCTTCTTGCGGCGGCGTGTTGAGGGCTGAGAGGAATGCCATCGCGGAGATGTGGCGATGGCGAGAGGAATGTTTGGCACTGGTGCCAGCACCGGTGCTGGCGCCGTGGCGTCGGAGCGGGGCGAGATCATCACCCGCGGTGCAGGGCGGCGCAGCTTCAGCGCGGAGGAGAAGGTCACGCTGGTGGTGGAGACGCTGCAGCCTGGCGAGACGGTGACGGCGGTGTCGCGGCGGCACGGCATCTGCACAAGCCTGCTGCGTCGCTGGCGGCGCGCCGCACGGGGTGAGGTTCCGAGCCGGCGGGCGGCGAGACCGCAGTTGCTGCCGGTGCGCATCGTGGCGCCCGATGCGGCGCCTCCGCAGCCCAAGCCAACGCCCGTTGCCGGCATCGCGCCCGCCCCGATCGAGGTGGTGCTGCGCAATGGGCGAGTGCTGCGGGTCGCGACGACGACGGATGCCGCTGCGGTCGCGGGTCTCGCGGCGGCGCTGGAGGCGTGATCGGCCCACCGGCGGGCGTGCGGGTCTGGCTTGCGGCGGGTCCGACGGACATGCGCCAGGGCTTCGACGGGCTGGCGCGGCTGGTGCAGGAGGTGCTGGGGCGTGACCCGTTCAGCGGCCACGTCTTTGCCTTTCGCGGGCGTCGCGGTCACCTGGTGAAGCTGTTGTTCTGGGACGGTCAGGGCCTGTGCCTCTACGCCAAGCGGCTCGACCGCGAGAAGTTCGTATGGCCGGCTGCGCAGGGCGGAGTGGTGTCGCTGACGCCGGCGCAGCTGTCGATGCTGCTGGAAGGGATCGACTGGCGCATGCCGGCCTGGACGGCGCGGCCGGAGGTCGCGGGGTAGCGCTTTCTGCTTGGCGCGGGAGTTGGCGCGTCGTTGACGCGACGCGAGAGGATCGGCGACGATTCCTCCGTGCCCGACGCGCTCGACATCGCCGCACTCCCCGACGATCCGGCGATCCTGCGCGCCTTGCTGATCGAGATGGTGGCCGAGCGTGACGACGCCCGCGCCGCGCGTGATGCGCTGGAGGCGCAGAACGACCGTCTGCGCCACATTCTGCTGAAGCTGCAGCGGCACCAGTTCGGCCGGAAGTCCGAGCAGCTGCCGGAGGAGCAACTCGAACTCGGCCTGGCCGACCTCGAGACGGCGATCGCCAAGGCCGATGCCGAGGCCGAGAAGCGCGATCCGGACCTGCGGCAGGAACGCACGGCCAAGCGCCGGGCCAGCCGCGGCGCGCTGCCCGCCCACCTGCCGCGCATCGAGGTGGTGCTGACGCCGGAGAGCACGGCCTGCCCGTGCTGCGCGGCCGCGATGGTGGAGATCGGCGCCGACACCTCGGAGCGGCTCGACGTGATCCCGGCGCAGTTCCGGGTGATCGTGACGAAGCGGCCGAAGCTCGCCTGCCGGTCCTGCGCCGGCGTGGTGGTGCAGCGGCCGGCGCCGGCGCGCCTGGTCGAGGGCGGGCTGCCGACCGAGGCGACGGTCGCGCATGTGATCGTCTCGCGCTACGCCGATCACCTGCCGTTGTATCGCCAGGCGGGGATCCTCGCGCGGCAGGGCATCCTCGTGGATCGCGCGACGCTGGCGGCCTGGGTCGGGACCGGCGCCGCCGAGGCCGTTCCCGTGGTGCGCCGGATGAAGGAAATCCTGCTGGCCTCGGCGCGGCTGTTCGCCGACGAGACCTCGGTGCCGGTGCTGGACCCGGGCCGCGGCAGAACCAAGACCGGCTGGTTCTGGACGATCGCGCGCGACGACCGGCCCTGGGGCGGCGCTGACCCACCGGCGGTCGTCTACACCTACGCCCGGGCCGCGGGCGCGAGCACGCCAGGGCGCTGCTGGGCGGCTACCGCGGCATCCTGCAATGCGACGGCTATGCCGGCTACAAGACGCTCGCCGCGCCAGCGACGGGTCCGGGCCCGGCGGTCGTGGCGTTCTGCTGGAGCCATGCGCGGCGACAGTTCTACGACCTGGCGCTGAAGGCCAAGGCACCGGTCGCCGAGGAGGCCCTGCGCCGCATCGGCGCGCTCTACGCCATCGAGGCCGAGATCCGTGGCGCCCCGCCCGAACGGCGCCTGGCCGTGCGACAGGCGCGCAGCCGCCCGCTCGTCGAGGCGCTGTTCGCCTGGTTCGAGGCGACGCTGGCGAAGCTGCCGGCGCGCAGCACGATGGCCGAGGCGATCCGATACGCGCTGAACCACCGCGACGGCCTGCTGAGGTTCCTCGACGACGGCCGGATCGAGCTCGACACCAACAGCGTCGAACGCGCCGCGAGGCCCGTGACGCTCGGCCGCAAGAACGCGCTGTTCGCCGGCTGCGACGAGGGCGCCGAGGCCTGGGCCGCCATCGCCTCGCTGATCGAGACCTGCAAGCTCAACAGCGTCGATCCGCAGCGCTACCTCACCGACCTGCTCACGCGCCTCGTCGAGGGCTGGCCGCAAAGTCGGATCGACGAACTCATGCCGTGGTGCTGGGCGAAGACAGGCCAAGCCTGAGCCGCCGCGACAGCAAGGGCCGGAGAGCAACGCTTACGCGAAGAACGCCTCGGCCATGGCGTTGTCGTAGGCGTCACCGACCGAGCCGGTGGAGGGGCGGACGCCCGCCTCTTTGCATTTCAAGCCGAAGGCCACCGACGTGTATTGGGTGGATTCAGATGGTCGTCGCAACACCGGTGCGGAGGGTGGAGCGATGGCGGGGAGAAGGCGGTCGGAGAGGTCGCTGAGGGCAAAGGCGGCATCGCCTGGCAGGCCAGGGGTAGCGCGTCGGGAGGACCGACGGCGGTTCTGGGCGTTGATCGCGGCGGGGCAGTCGAGCGAGGCCGCGGCGATGGGCGTGGGTGTATCGCAGGCGGTAGGCACGCGCTGGTTCCGGGATGCGGGAGGGATACCACCGGCGACGCTGGCGCCATCCTCGACGCCGCTGTCGGGCCGCTATCTCTCTTTTGCGGAGCGCGAGGAGATCGCGGTGTGCCGAGCGCAGGGGCTTGGGGTGCGGGAGATCGCGCGGCGCCTCGGCCGGGCGCCGTCGACGATCTCACGGGAATCGCGGCGGAACGCGGCGACGCGCGGCGGCGGGCTGGAGTACCGAGCGACGACGGCGCAATGGCATGCGGAGCGGGCGGCGCGGCGACCGAAGGTGGCGAAGCTGGCGACGAACGCAGCGCTGCGGGCGTATGTGCAGGATCGACTGGCCGGCGCCGTGGCGGCGCCAGGTGGGGCGATGGTTGCCGGGCCGTCGGTGGCGTGGAAGGGACGTCGGCATGGGCGGCGAGGTCCACGGCGCTGGGCGAGGGCGTGGAGCCCGCAGTAGATCGCCGAACGGCTGCGGCTGGATTTCCCGGACGATGGTGCGATGAGGATCAGCCACGAGGCCATCTACCAGGCGCTGTACGTGCAAGGGCGCGGGGCGCTGCGACGCGAGCTGACGGCGTGCCTGCGGACCGGTCGGGCGCTGCGGGTGCCGAGGGTGCGGACACGGGGCCGAGGCAAGTCGCATGTCGGGCCGGAGGTGATGATCAGCGAGCGGCCTTCGGAGGCAGAGGACC
>NZ_JAAIKB010000044.1 GCF_011040385.1 Falsiroseomonas algicola
AGACGCTGAACTGGAGCACGCCAGCAGAGGCGCTTGATGAGGCGCTACAGACGGCGCAAAGAGGCGTTGCGACGACCGTCTGATCCACCCAATACGTGACCATCCGCTACACCGAGCGTCTGGCGGAAGCGGGCATCGAGCCATCAGTCGGCAGCGTCGGCGACAGCTACGACAATGCGCTGGCCGAGAGCGTCATCGGCCTGGTCAAGACCGAGGTGATCCGCCGCCGCGGCCCGTGGCGCGGCCTGGAAGGCGTCGAGTTTGCCACCCTCGAGCCGGTGGACTGGCTCAACAACCGCCGCCTCCTCGAGCCGATCGGCAACATCCCGCCCGCCGAGGCGGAAGCGCGCTACTATGCCGCCCAGGAGACCACAGCCCTGGCGGCCTGACTCACATCAAACAGCCTCCGGCAAACCCGGCGCGGTTCAATTCGGCATGAGGTCGGCGTTCGACCAGATCGTCACCACGGCGGTAAAGCGCCAGCACGCGCCGCAGCAGGTAATCGGCGATGTCGTCGGCGCCGAGATCGCCGAGAAGCAGGCCCGCTCGATCAAGTACCAGATCACCGCGTCAAAGCTGCCGCTGGCGAAGGACGTGGACGACTTCCGGTTCGATGGCACGCCGATCAACGAGGCGCTCGTTCGCGACCTCGCCACGGGCGATTTCCTGGCCCATCAGCGCAATGTGGTGCTGGTCGGCGGCACCGGCACGGGCAAGACGCACCTCGCCATCGCCATTGCCCGCGCACTGATCCGCAGCGGAGCCCGCGGCCGGTTCTACACCGTCGTCGACCTGGTGAACCGGCTCGAGGCGGAGAGCCGTGGCGGACGCCAGGTACGGCTCGCGGACCATCTGTGCCGAATGCATTTCGTCGTGCTGGACGAACTTGGCTACTTGCCGTTCGCGCAGTCCGGCGGGCAGTTGCTGTTCCACCTGGTCAGCCGCCTCTACGAGCAGACATCAGTACTGGTCGCCACCAACCTGGCCTTTGGCGAATGGCCGAGCGTGTTCGGCGACGCCAAGATGACCACGGCCCTGCTCGACCGCCTGACGCACCACTGCGACATGGTCGAGACCGGCAACGAGAGCTGGCGGTTCAAGAACCGCGCCTGAGCCCGACCAGTAAACGCCGCCGCGCTGCTGTCGTCCTGCCCTCCGCCTACGGCTAAGGGCCGGACAACCGCACCGCGCATCACCACACCAAACAGAGGTCACTATTCGACGCCGATCTCGGGTCCCGTTTGCGTGCCGATTGACAGTGATGCGCCTTCGGTTGCGCTCGCCAGTGCCGGCGTCGGTCAGGCCGGCCACCTCCAGATCCATCAGGCGTCTCGGCGGCGAAGCCGATCATGCTACGCAGTGAATTAGCATCAGAGAACGTTGAACGCAATGGGTTCAACCGAGCAGCCCAAGCAGGGCCATATGTCGTCGGTCATCCTGAGGGTCTCCCGGTATCAGGTTGAAGATCTTGACAACCCAAAGCCTACCAAGGATCGCCACGGTGGCCGCCGGGGCGGCTTCACTACGCGCCCCGGGCTCCGTCCTTTCTACACCACCACCCGGGGCACGACCCTCATCTTCGCCCCCGCTACGATTGGGCAATCCGCACACGGACCTCTAATGCAGCGAACGCACCTGGGAGCAACAACTGCTGCCTCGCGACAGCATGGTCTCTCTCGCGACGCGCCCAACTGCGCAGTTCCACGACTGGCACAGCGCCGTGCATCGGTGGGCGCGTCGCTATCGCCGCGTCTTCCAGGTAGGAAGAGCATCTATCACAGCGGTTTGGCTTCAATCTGCATTTTTGGTGTCATCCTTGCTGACTGGCGGCCATTTGGGTTAACGGGTAGCCCCATGCTTGGTTGAGAGAAAGTCTAAATGCATTCGGAGCTAATTGTGGTCGAGGATGGTCGAAGCGGTAGACGGGAAGCGCAGAGCTGAAAAGCTCGGCCCAGAACGGGGGCCAGAGTATTTCTTCGCGCACCGCGAAATAAGTGTCGCTGGTCTTGTGCGTTCCAGGCAAGTTGAGTGACGTAAAAGGCCCCTTTAGCCAAACAACCTCTTTATCGAATAACTTGGCTTCCACGCCTACGGAAGAGCTTACTGTCACGATGCGGCGCAACCAAGGCATACTTAGTAACTGATAAATATTCGCCGTGGTTGTGTGAATGTAGCGAAATGGAATGCCCATGTTGTATATCCCGCTTTCGTAATTTTGTATCGGGTGAGGCTTAAATAGAATGTCGCGCCAGGCAGTGATGTCTTTGGCCCAAATTGGGTTTTGATTCACATATGTTGAAATATTAGTGAAGGCCCCGCTCAATAAAACGCTGCTGTCATACTCAACCTGTCCTACCAGCAGGGTATCTGCCCTGGGAACGTCAGGCCAAGGTCGACGCAAATACATTGCCTGTAGGGCGTACACATTTGCCTCATGCGGCTCTAATGAATGCTCGAGCTCCGCGAGCGATCGGCGAATTCCGTCGTGATTCGTGGCGCAGCACAAGAATAAATCATCCAGGCAGCGAATTGGATGGATGGAAAAATCAAGCCAGTATATGTTGAACGTCGACAGTATGTTTTTTAGTATTTTTGGCAACTCGAAACCTATCACGAACGCATTTTGGAACGCGGCCGCTGCTAGCATTGCGCTGTCCATCGTGGGATTCTTGCAATCGTAAAGGCGCCCCCACCCCTCTATCGAGATTTCCTCTTCGTTAAAGTTGTAAAAAAGCTCTGTATCGAACCCCTCGCCCCACTGAACCATGTCGATAGGCATCTGCACCGCGCGAGAAAGAGATCGCTTAATCAGCGTGTGCAACCACCGAATATTGCCCTTTTGACTTGACGCAGGTGCTCCGGATTTTGTGGCCTCTGCTGGACGAAGTATATCGCCAGTCACCAAAATACGATTGCATTCCATCATCGCCGACAAATCCTTCCGCGACCGCTCTGGTTTCCGGGCAACAAATTCTCTACAGAAGCAACTTTCGAGTTCATTGATAACAGCTTTTTCGGCCATAATGCGGAGCGGCGCGAAGTTGAAACGAGGCCCGATGCCGCGAATGCTCCATGTGCCCTGTCGTAGCGAAATAGGTCATCTAGTGGAGTGATTCCAGCAGACATTTCCCGCGTTGGTGCTTGCCGATGATGGTGTCGGCGGGCGCGGTCCAGCGGAAGGGCTTTGGGTCGGCGTTGTGCG
>NZ_JAAIKB010000045.1 GCF_011040385.1 Falsiroseomonas algicola
TCCGCTGGACCGCGCCCGCCGACACCATCATCGGCAAGCACCAACGCGGGAAACGTCTGCTGGAATCACTCCACTAGGTAGTCGGTAAAAGTTGCTGTCACTCGCTTGGATTGGGAATGGCGTTTTGGTATCTGAATGCTTTGCTGGCGAGTTTACAGATGCGCACCGTCTTCCTCGGCGCCTATGGCTACGGCAACCTGGGCGACGAGCTCTGCCTGATCGAGGCCCTCCAGGCCTTCCCAACCTCGGACGCGCACGCCTTCTCGGTCAACCCGTCCTGGACCATGCGCTGCGTCCCCGACCTCGCCGGCTGCTTCCCGGGGGGCGAGGAGATGCTGGCGCTCAACCCCGCCCGCATCGTCTTCGGCGGCGGCATGTTCGGCGTGGTGGACGCCTTCCGCTACTGGATGCCCTACCTGGCCCGCGCCATGGCGGCGGGGGCAGAAATCCACCTGCACAACCTCGGTGTAGCTAGGCTCGCAAGTGATCAGTGCTGGCCAGACGCCACGGCACGCCACGTTTTCGCCAACCTTGCTAGTCTCTCGGTGCGCGATCCGCTTTCAATTCAGTTTTTAGCAGAAGTGGGTATCGCTCAATTGCCTCGCATCACATTCTTTCCGGAAGCAAAAATAGCTGCCGATCCAGCCTTGGCCGAGTCTCTTGTTGGTCCGCCTCGCGAGGGCGGCCCCAAACTCCTCGGAATCTCAATTATTCCTTCTGCAAAAATGCGCGATTGTTTGCGCCACGACGCGCATCGCGTGGTTGCTGCACTGGCAGAATTTGTGAGCTACACCATTGTCCCGATTGTCAGCACGATTCATGTTACCAGCACAGAAGAAGATGATATGACAGGCGTCATTGATTTTTTGCAAACCTTTATTCCCAATGCCCCGATCGTGGCTCCGCTGCTTCTCGACCGCGCATTTTGGCTGACAAACATGACGCCTCGGCGCCTGAAGGGACTGATTGCGCGTTGTGATGTGATGGTGACCCAGCGCAAGCATAACGCGATCCATGCCATCGGCGCGGGAGTTCGGGTCATTGGATTGCACCCTTTAACTGACGATAGCTTAAGGCGTACTTTTACTACTCTCACAAATGATCTGCCACCGGGATCGCTCTGTATCGGGCTCGATAGAGAAACAACATCAGACCGACCGGCCGCGACTTGATCTGCTGACCGTGGTTCCAGCCAGGGATAAGTTGGATCGGTCGAGGAGCATGGGACGGTGCGACGGAGCCGGTTCCCTGGGAGTCAGAGCCTCGGAATTTTAAAGGAGCACGAGGCGGGGCGGTTGGGGGCGGATATCTGCCGCAAGCACACGATGAGCGACCAGACGTTCTACACCCGGAACTCTAGGCTGCGTGGACAAACTGGCGCCTTGGGGATTCCCATCGGGCCTCGGGCGTGATTCCACGCTGATCTCTGGCATGGAGATCGGCTTTGATCCGCGGGCTGCTGACGGATTAGGAGTGGTCATTCTTCGAACCCTTCGTGGTGTCGGCCAGTCCGCTTGGCGGCAGGCCCGCTCGCGATCACCGTCGGGTGCTGGATGCCATCTTCTGGGTGGCGCGCACCGGCGTTCCTTGGCGTGACCTGCCCTCTGAACTCGGCAACTGGAACTCGGTATTCCGCCAGTTCAGACGCTGGACCGCCTCCTGCCTGTGGGACGTGATGCTCGAGGCCTTGTCCGATGGCGGCGGCGAGGCCGACCTCCTGCAGATGATCGACAGCACCAGCATCCGGGCGCACCACTGCGCCGCCGGCGGAAGGGGGGGACTCATCGCCAGGGTCTTGGGCGCTCGGTAACCGTCGTCTGGCACCCACCGAGCGGCGCGTGTAGAAGTCTGCACTTGATCTGACGGTCATCGAATTGGCGTGGCGGGTGTCCGCCAGGTCGAAGCTGTCAGGCGCTGCGGGTCATGCGGCCTCGCCGATCTGCTGCTTTTCGCGCGCGATCGGCTGGCTGTCCAGGAAGGTCTGCATCGGCGTCTTGCCGAAGCACCAGCGGCCCTGATGGGTGCGCGCCTCGTTGTATTGCTTCATCCAATCATCGAGGTCGGCCTGCAACTCCTCGATGGTGCGGTAGACCTTCTTGCGGAAGGCGACGCGGTAGAACTCGTCGAGCATCGTCTTGTGGAAGCGCTCGCAGATGCCGTTGGTCTGCGGGCTCTTCGTTCGGGTTCGCGTGTGGTCGATGTCCTCGACGGCCAGGTAGAGCTCATACTCGTGCCGGTCATGCGCGCCGCAATACACGGTGCCGCGATCGGTTAGCACGCGGTCTATGCGCAGGCCGCGCTCGTCGAAGAAGGGGATCACCCGGTCGTTCAGCAACTCAGCCGCAGTCAGCGCGGTCTTGCGGTCGTAGAGCTTGGCGAAGCCCACCTTCGAGTAGGTATCTATCGCGGTCTGCTGGTAGACCCACCCCACCCCTTTCAGGGTGCCGACGTAGAAGGTGTCCTGCGCGACGCAGTAGCCAGGGTGTTCGCTTTCGAACTCGCCATGGGCCTCCTTGTTGGCCTTGGCCGTCTCCAGCGCGACGAGCGGGGCCTCGGTCAGCACGCCGCCCTCCTGCGCCACCTGCGCTTCGAGCGCCTTCAGCCGCTGCTTCATGGTGGTGAGGTCGTGGCGCAGCCATATGTTGCGCACGCCGAAGGGGGAGACCTCGATGCCCCTCTGTCGCAACTCGTTGGCCACCCGTGCCTGGCCCCAGGCAGGCTGCTCGACGGCCATTCCTACGACTGCCGCCTCGACCTCCGGCGCCACGCGGTTCTTGAGGTTCGGCTTGGCCTTCGTCATCTCGGCCAGCGCCAACTCGCCACCGCGGTCGTAGAGGTCGCGGAAGCGGTAAAAGCTGTCGCGCGAATAGCCGAGCACGCGGCAGGCCTGGGTCACGTTGCCAAGCTGCTTGGCGAGCTCCAGCAGGCCAACCTTGGCGCGGATCACCTTCCGTTCGGTCTGGGTCATGGGGCTCTCCCATTGGGCCGGCCGGGGCGCTGCGCTTCGCCTATGGCTCCGCGCCCCGGCCTCTCTCCCCGCCGATCATACCAACCGTCCGGTCAAGTCGAAACTTCTACACATCGAGGAGGTGCTCGACCTCCCAGACCAGGGCTGCCCCTGCTGCGGGATCGCCATGCGCCGGATCGGCGAGGATC
>NZ_JAAIKB010000046.1 GCF_011040385.1 Falsiroseomonas algicola
CATCAATCGCCGCGCTGAACCAGCCTTCGCCGCACCGTCAAGCCACGTTCGCCGTGGGGTCCAGACAACGGTTACGGGACAGGGCCGAACCCGACCGACCGGGGTAAGCCCGGCACGAAGCACAGCGTCCTCGCAGATGCTGAGGGCACGCCGCTCGGCCTGACGCTTGGCCCGGCCAACCGCCACGACAGCAAGGTAAGTGTTGCCGCGCGGCCCTGGAGTTGAAGTTGCCCCACTTCCGTGGACGGTTAGCGGGTAGGGATCAGTCGTTCTCGGCCATGGCTCTGGCTTCGTATTCGATGGGCGAGAGGTAGCCCAGTGCACAGCGACAAACAGGATGGTTGAGCGCGTCAATCAGGATGAGCGGCGCCGGGGTCAGCCGGAGGTCGGGCGTAGCCCGGCCGTAGGCTGACCCCGGCGGGCGCCCTTGCCGGACAGGGTGGGGTGCCTTGGCGGTTCGGTGTGCCGGAATGGGCGGTCATCCCAAGGGGATCGCCGCCTTGCCCGGCTCGCACATCACCGATCACCAGGCGAGGCGCTGCATGACGCTCAGACGCAACCATAGCCGGGCCACTGCGGCCGCCATGGCCGGCTTCAGCCCCAGCACCGGCGCGCGGATCGAGGCCGATCCCCGCCCACCATCCGAACGGGCGGCACCCCGCGGCCGGCGCAGGCCCGACCCGTTGGCCGCGGTCTGGGACAGCGAGATCGTGCCGATGCTGGAGGCCACCCCGGGCTTGCGGCCGGTCACGCTGCTCGAGGAACTCCGCCGCCGCCATCCCGACCTGCCCATCGGCATCCGCCGCACGCTGGAGCGGCGGATCCGCCACTGGCAGGCGGTGGCCGGCCCGGCGCGCGAGGTGATCTTCCGCCAGGATCATCCGACGGGGCGGCTGGGCCTGTCGGACTTCACCGAGGCAACCTCGCTCGGCGTCAGCATCGCCGGCCAGCCGCTCGAGCATCGGCTCTACCACTTCCGCCTCGCCTTCTCCGGCTGGCAGCACGTCCGCGTGGTGCTCGGCGGCGAGAGCTTCACCGCCCTCGCCGAGGGGCTGCAGGACGCCCTCTGGACGCTCGGCGGCGCGCCGCTGGAGCACTGATCCGACAGCCTCTCCGCCGCCTTCCGCAACCTCAGCCGCGATGCCGTCGTCGGACGCGCCAATGCCGCCCGCCGTCGCCTCGTCGAGGCCGAGCGGCCGCACCTCGCGCACCTGCCCCCGCAGCGCGCCGGCGCTGCCGAGGAGACCCTCGTCACCGTCACCCGCAGCAGCGGCTTCAGCCTGCGCCACGTCTTCTACACCGTCCCCTCCACCCTCATCGGCCACCGCCTGCGCGTGCGCCTCCACGACGACCGGCTGGAATGCTTCCTCGGCACCACCCCTGTCCTCATCCTCCCGCGGGGCCGGGCTCCTGGTGACGGGCGCGGCCGGCGCGGCCATGTCATCGACTACCGCCACATCATTCACAGCCTTCGCCGCAAGCCGGGCGCGCTGCTCAACCTTACCTACCGGGACCAGCTGTTTCCCCGCACCGCCTATCGCCGCACCTGGGACGCGCTGCTCGCCGCCCTGCCGGCCCCGGCCGCCTGCCGGGCCATGGTCGGCCTGCTGGCCCTTGCCCATGATCGCGCCTGCGAGGCCGAACTCGCCATCGCCCTCGACGAGCTCCTCGATGCTGGCGAACTCCCCGACCTCGCCAGCCTGCGCGAACGCTTCACGCCGCGGCCGGAGGCGCCACCCGACATCGCTGTCCCGCTGCCGGACATCGCCACCTACGACGCCCTCTTCGCCGTGGGAGCCGCCGCATGACCGCCACCAGCACCGCCGATGTGGCGCGCCTGCCGCTCATGCTCGGCGAACTTCGCCTGCCCACCATCGCCCGCCTCTGGCCCGACATCACCGCCCGCGCCGACAAGGAGGGATGGCCCGACGCGCGCCTGCTTTCCGCACTGGCGGAACTGGAACTCGCCGATCGCGCCCGACGCCGCATCGAGCGACACCTCGCCGAGGCCCGCCTGCCATCGGGCAAGACGCTCGCCACCTGCGACTTCGCCGCCGTGCCGACGCTCAGCAAGGCGCATGTCATGGCATTGGCCGCCGGCACCGAATGGCTCGAGCGCGGCGTCAACCTGCTGATGTTCGGCCCGCCCGGCAGCGGCAAGAGCCACGCCTGCGCCGGCCTCGGCCAGGCCCTCGTCGAGAACGGCTACCGCGTCCTGTTCACCAGGACCTCCGAACTCGTCCAGCGCCTCCAACTCGCCCGCCAGGCCATGCAGCTCGAGCAGGCCATCGCCAAGCTCGACCGCTTCGACCTGCTCATTCTCGACGACTTCTCCTACGTCGCCCGCGACCAGGCCGAGACCTCCGTGCTGTTCGAGCTCATCGCCGCACGTTACGAGCGGAAGTCCCTGCTGATAACTGCCAACCAGCCCTTTGGCGAATGGGGCCGGCTGTTCCCCAGCCCCGCCATGACGGTCGCTGCGATCGACCGCCTCGTCCACCACGCCACCATCTTTGAGATGAACGTCGAGAGCTACCGACGCAGATCCGCGGCGTCACGCAAGGCCGTCAAACAGTTCGATCCCGTCACAGACCCACCATCCTGATTGACGCGCCGCGACAATCAGCCCGCTTGCCAGCGACAATCAACACCCGCCATCATCCCAACGCCGTGCCGTCAACGCGTCATCCTGATTGACGCGCAAAACCATCCAGATCGTCGCGCTACAGCCCAGGACCGAGTGACGCCTGGTGGGGTTGTAGAAGCCCTCGATGAAGGCGAACACCGCCATCCGCGCCTCTGCCTGGGAGCGGAAGCTGCGCCTGTCCAGTAGCTCGCACTCGAGGGTGGCGAAGAACGCCTCGGCCATGGCGTTGTCGTAGGCGTCACCGACCGAGCCGGTGGAGGGGCGGACGCCCGCCTCTTT
>NZ_JAAIKB010000047.1 GCF_011040385.1 Falsiroseomonas algicola
TGATTCCGACGGAAGGTGGCCACTGATTCCGACGCAAGGCGGCCACCCTTCGGCTGGGGTGAGGGCCGCGGTCTGCGGGTAGTCCTCAACCGAGGGCAGGCTTTGTCCGGCAACGACGCCGGGGAGCGCCATGCCCGCCCAGAGACTGCCCATGCGCCAGGTTCGAGAAGTCCTTCGCCTCAGGCACGCCTGCGGCCAGAGTGAGCGGCAGATAGCCGCTGCCATCGGCATTAGCCGGACGACGGTGGCGGAATATCTTCGCCGCGCGACGGTGAGCGGCATCGGCTGGCCGGTGCCGGCCGGGCTCGACGATGCGGCGCTGGAGGCGAGGCTGTTCAGCCCGCCTTTCACGCCCAAGGAGGCGCTGCGGCCGCAGCCAGACTGGCCGAGGATCCATGCCGAACTCCGCCGACCCGGCGTGACGTTGATGCTGCTGTGGCAGGAATACAGGGCCGAGCAGCCGGGGGGCTACGGCTACGGCCGGTTCTGCGATCTCCACGCCGATTGGCGCGGCGGCGTGTCGCCGACGATGCGCCAGACCCATCTCGCCGGCGACAAGCTGTTCGTCGACTTCGCGGGGCAGACGCTGGCGGTGATCGACCCGGCGACCGGCGAAGTGCGGCAGGCAGAGGTCTTCGTGGCCGTGCTCGGCGCCTCCAGCCTGACCTACGCGGAGGTGCGCTGGAGCCAGGGGCTGGCGGACTGGGTGGGCTGCCACGTCAATGCCTTCGCCTTCTTCGGCGGCGCGGCGCGGCAACTCGTCTGCGACAACCTCAAGGCCGGCGTCACCGCGGCGTGCCGCTACGAGCCCGGGATCAACCGCACCTACCAGGAGATGGCGGCGCATTACGGCGCGGCCGTAGTGCCGACGCGCGTCCGCAAGCCGCGCGACAAGGCCAAGGTCGAGGTCGGCGTGCAGGTGGTGGAACGATGGATCCTGGCCTGCCTGCGCAACCGCCGCCCCTTTGGGCTGGAGGAGGCCAATGCCGCCGTTCGCGCGCTGCTGGAGCGGTTGAACGCGCGGCCCATGCGGCGACTGGGCGCCAGCCGGCGCGAACTGTTCGACCGGCTTGAGGCCGGCAGGCTGCTCGACCTGCCGCCCGAGCCCTTCGAGTATGCCGAATGGCGCCGCTGCCGGGTCGGGCTCGACTACCACGTCGAGGTGCTGGGGCATTGGTACAGCGTCCCCCACCGGCTCGCCCGCGCCGTGGTCGATGCCCGCGTCACCGAGCGGGTGGTCGAGTTCTTCCACAACGGCGGCCGCGCCGCGGCACATCCCCGCAGCCCGCTGCGACACCGGCACACCACCGCGCCGGACCACATGCCGAGCGCACACCGCCGCCATGCCGACTGGACCCCGGCCCGGCTGCGGCGTGATGCCGCGGCGATCGGCTCCGCGGCATCCGGCATGGTCGAGGCGATCCTGGCCGCCAAACCCCACCCCGAGCAGGGCTTTCGCGCCTGCCTTGGCATCCTCGGCCTGGTGCGCGGCTACGGCGCTGGCCGGGTGGAGGCGGCGTGCCAGCGCGGCCTCGACATCGGCGCCCGCAGTTACGGCTCGATCGCATCCATTCTGCGCAACGGCCTCGACCGTGCCTACGCGCCGGAGCCCGTGCCGGACACCCCGCCCATCCGGCACCCGAACATCCGCGGCGGCGGCTACTACCACTGAGGAGACAGCATGCTTACCCACCCGACGAGCGAGCGGTTGCGCGCCCTTGGCCTGGTCGCCATGGCGCAGGCCCTCGAGGAGCAAAGACGACAGCCGGACCTGGATGGCCTCGGCTTCGAGGAACGCCTGGCCCTGCTGGTCGAGCACGAGGCGACCGGCCGCGAGGACCGGCGCATGCGGGCCCGGCTCAAATTCGCTGGCCTGCGCCAATCCGCCTGCATCGAGGATGTCGACTGGCGCGCCGCCCGCGGCCTCGACCGCGCCATGTTCCAGCGCCTCGCCAGCGGCGACTGGATCGACCGGCACCAGGGCGTGCTGCTGACGGGGCCGACCGGGGTGGGCAAGACTTGGCTGGCCTGTGCGCTCGGCCACAAGGCCTGCCGCGACGGACGCAGCGTGCTCTACCAGCGCCTGCCGCGGCTGCTGGAGGCGCTTGCCCTGGCCCGCGGCGATGGCCGCTACGCCCGCATGCTGAAGGGCCTTGCACGGGTGCAGGTGCTGGTGCTCGACGATTGGGGCCTGACGCCGCTGACGCCAGAGGGGCGGCGCGACCTGTTGGAGGTCATCGACGACCGCCATGGCCGTGCCGCCACCGTCGTCACCAGCCAACTGCCGGTGGCCGCATGGCACGAATGGATCGCCGACCCGACCCTTGGCGACGCCATCCTCGACCGCCTCGTCCACAACGCCCACCGCATCGAGCTCAAGGGGGAGTCAATGCGCCGCCGGGCCGCCCGCCGCGCCGTCACCGTTGACGCCGAGGGGGAAAGCTAGGCCACACTCACACCGCCCGCACACCGACACCACACCCCGGCCGGCTTCGATCGGAACAGGTGGCCGCCTTCAATCGGAATCCGTGGCCAGCTTCGTCGGAATCCGCA
>NZ_JAAIKB010000048.1 GCF_011040385.1 Falsiroseomonas algicola
GGCATCCCCTCCGCCACCGCGCCAGCCAGCTTATGACAGGCCGACGCCGATGAACGAGACTTACAAGGGCAAGAAAATCGGGCCGCAAGGCGGCCCGCGCGCGCAGCGTGACCGTGTCGGTGAGCGCAACAGCGCGTCGGCGCGTCAGGCAAGCGGCCGGAGGCCGCGCCCGCCGCTTGAGGGCATTGATAATCTTCCCGCGCGCGCAGCACGACCTTGCCGCCGGGCGCCCCAGCGCGTAGGCGCGTAAGGCAAGCGGCCGGAGGCCGCGCCCGCCGTCTGAGGGCCTGGAATAATGACCTTTTCGCTGATTGGGCGTTGTGCGCGCACGGGGCAGTTCGGGGCGGCGGCCACGACCTCCTCCCTCGCCGTGGGCGCGCGGGTGCATGCGGTGGCGCCGGGGGTGGGCGCGGTGCTGACTCAGCACCGGACGGACCCCAGGCTCGGCCCGCGCGGGATCGGGCTGCTGCGGTCCGGCTGCACGGCGGCGGAGACCATCGCGGCGCTGGTCGCCTCCACGCCCGACCACCAATGGCGGCAGCTGGCGGCGATCGACGCCGCGGGGCGCACGGCGCATTTCCATGGCGCGCGGGTGAAGCCGGAAAGCGGCGCGGCGCATGCAAAGGATGTCGTCGCCATCGGCAACATCCTGTCCTCGAGCCTGGTGCCGGATGCCATGGCCGCGGCCTTCGCGGCCAGCCCAGAACTGCCGCTTGCGGAACGCCTGCTGCGCGGGCTGGAGGCCGGCGAGGCCGCGGGCGGCGAGCATGGCGATGTGCGCTCCGCCAGCCTGCTCGTTTATGGTGAGCATGACTTCGCGCTGGTCGATCTCCGCGCCGATGGTCATGACCAGCCCATCCCCGCGCTGCGCGCGCTGTGGGAGGAATATGCGCCGCTGGTCGATGCCTATGTCGTCCGCGTGATCGACCCCGACAACGCCATCGCGCTCTGAAGGATCAGCCATGCCCATCATCAACCGCATCGCCGCCCTGCAGCCCGAGATGGAGGCCTGGCGGCGCGACCTGCACGAATATCCGGAGCTGCGCTTCGAGGAGAGCCGGACGGCGGAGCAGGTGGCGAAGCTGCTGGCCTCCTGGGGCATCGAGGTGCACACCAACATCGCCAAGACCGGCGTGGTCGGCGTGCTGCGCGGCACCGGCACTTCCGGCCGCACCATCGGGCTGCGCGCCGACATGGACGCGCTGCCGATGACGGAGGCGACGGGGCTTCCCTACGCCTCCAGGAACCCCGGCCGCATGCATGCCTGCGGGCATGACGGGCACACGACGATGCTGCTTGGTGCGGCCAAGTACCTGGCGGAGACGCGCAACTTCGACGGCACGGTCCACTTCATCTTCCAGCCCGCGGAGGAAGGCGGCGCCGGGGCGAAGGTGATGATGGATGAGGGCCTCTTCGCCCGCTTCCCCTGCGACACCGTCTATGGCGTGCACAATGATCCTTCCCTGCCGCTCGGCGAGGCCGATGTGCGGGACGACGTGATGATGGCGGCGAGCGACGTCTTCTTCGTGACCGTGCGCGGCAAGGGCGGGCATGCGGCGCGGCCGCATGGCGGCATCGATCCCATCGTCGTCGGCGCGCATATCGTGGCGGCGCTGCAGACGATCGTCGCGCGGCGCGTCGATCCGCTGGAGGCGGCGGTGATCTCCACCACGCAGTTCCATGCCGGGACGGCGACCAACATCATCCCGGACGAGGCGAGCCTCTGCGGCACCGTCCGCACGCTGAAGCCGGAGGTGCAGGACCTGGTCGAGGCCTCCATGCGGCGCGTCGTGGAGGCGACGGCGGCGGCGCATGACGCGGTGGCGGAGTTCACCTACCAGCGCGGCTATCCCGCCACCGTCAACCATGCGGACCAGGCGCGCCGCGCGGCGCGGGCCGCGTCCAGCGTGCTGGGCGAGGGCAAGGTGCGGCGGGACATGCCGCCGGTGATGGGCGGCGAGGATTTCAGCTTCATGCTGCTGGAACGGCCGGGCGCCTACCTGAAGCTCGGCCAGGCGGCGGGGGCGAAGGGTTCGGCGCCGGTGCACACGGTGCAGTACGATTTCAACGACGACCTGCTGCCGGTCGGCGCCAGCTACTTCGCGACGCTGGTGGAGCAGGAGATGCCGCGGGGGTAGGCCTATCACCGGAAAAAACAGGCCTGCGGCCGGCGGCAAGCCGGCCGAGGCCGCGACGGGTGCCCATGCGCGTTGCTTCGCAACGTGCATGGGGTCCCGGAATGCGGCCCGCCGCTTATGCGTCACGCCGCAGGCGTGCCTTCGGCACGGTCACGGCACTGCCGTGACGCCAAGCGGCCGGAGGCCGCGCCCGGCGCCTAGACGCTTTTCCGACCGCGCTGAATCGGACGTGATGATGCGACGCGGAGCCGGTGTGGTTTGAACTGCGGGCC
>NZ_JAAIKB010000049.1 GCF_011040385.1 Falsiroseomonas algicola
CAAGCGGCTTGGCCGCCATCGCTGGGTCGTCGAACGCACCCTCGCGTGGATGGCCCGCTTCCGCCGCCTCGTCGTCCGATACGAACGCCGCGAAGACATCCACCTCGCCTTCGTGACCCTTGCCGCCGCCCTCGTCTGCCTCAACCAAATCAACAGGTTCTGTCAGGCGCTCTCAGGCGCGGCGGTATAAAGTGTGGGCTCCGAATGCGGCCGCCGCCATCCATCGGCTTGGCTGAAGTGCCAAGCCCATGGACGGCCGGCGCCCGCGAGAAATTGGCAGAGGATACGCTGCGAAAGCCTCGGCATCGAGACTTGCGGCAGGTTGGGGCTCAAGGCGAGATCAAGAGAACGCAAACCACATCCCGCAAACATCCCGCTACCACGCCGTTCGTTTCGCCCTGATAGCCCGTGGAGACCTTCCATAGCCTTGCTTATGTCACTGATTCCCCTTTCTGCGCTGTTAAAATGGCAGCCCTCCGAAGGCAAGGGTCGTACGTTCGAATCGTATCGGGTCCGCCAATTTTTTCAGTGGGTTAGTGGGGCGCTGGCGTAGGCGGTGGGCGCTTGCGTGCTCCTACGCCCCCCTCCCCCCTCAACTGCCGTTCCGCATGCCTCAATGGAGTCCCGTACGGGCAGAGGCCGCGTCCATCACACGTAGGCTGCTGCCCATAGGGCGAACGACCCGTCCCGCAGCACGTTGACGACAGGGAAGCCGGCTTCCTCCAGGCAGGCCTGCAACGTCCGGGCGGTGAAGCCGGTCCGATGTGCCATGAACGCATTGCCCTGCGCGATGCTGGGACGGTGTCCGTAGAGGATGTCGAGCGGCGTGATCGGGCCCATGCTGGAGAGATAGGCAGCATCGCCAAGGCGATCCTCGGCAATGAGGCCTGCCACCTGCTGCAAGTCCGGCACGGCGATCAGGGCGAAGCCGCCGGGCTTCAGCACACGCCGGAACTCGGCGAAGGCAGCCGGAACCTCATGGGCATAGAGATGCTCGACGTTGTGGGACGACCAGACCGCATCGACCGACGCGTTCGGCACATCGGCCATGTCGGTGATCGTTCCCACGATATCAGGCTGGACCTCGGGGTCGATATCCAGCCGGATCTCGCGCCAGTCGCCGGGGTTGAAGAAGGCGGCTGGCAGCTTGGCGGGATTGGCGATGCCGCACCCGACATGCAGGACCGTGCGCAGGGTCGTCTCAGCGGCGCTGAACGCATTCATGGGCGAGCCATCCTCTTGATGCCGTCTCGAAGACCCGTTTCTGGCCCCCAGGCGTTGACGGCCTCTTTACGAATGAGCCGAGAAACGAGACCCGAGCGCGCGACGACCTCCGGCGCACGTGACGCCGGAGGTCGAGTTGCTCGCTGTAGAGGCTCAGGCGAACAGGGCGTTGATCTGGCTCGACGACATGGCGCCGAGCTGGGCGGTGGTGAAGGCGGCGGCCTGCGTGCTGCTCAGCGCCGCCAGATCCGCCGTTTCCATCGCCGCCACCTGGCCGGTCGTAAACGCCGCGATCTGCGCCGTCCCGAAGGCGGCCATCTGCGCCGTCGTCAGGGCGGTGACGGCCGCGCTGGTCAGTGCCGTGAGCTGGGACGTGCTCAAGGAGGCGAGCACGCCCGTGCCAAGGCCACCAATCTGCGCCGTCGCCAGGGCGCCGAGTGAAGCGGTCGTGAGGCCGGCTGCCTGCGTGCTGGTCAGGGCAGCAAGCTGAGTCGAGGTCAGCGCGCCGATCTGTGCCGTGGAGAGGGCCGAAAGGTCGGCCGTTTCCATGGCGCGGATCTGCGTCGAGGCCAGCCCCGCCACCTGCGCCGTGGTCAGCCCGGCCACCTGCGCCGTCGTCAGCGCCGCCACCTGCGCCGTGCCGAGGCCCCGCAGCGTCGCCGTGCCGATCGCGGCCAGGTCCGCCGTCTCGAAGGCCGCCACCTGCGCCGTCGTCAGCGATGCCAGCTGCGCCGAGCCGAGGCCCGCCATCTGGTTGGTGCCGAGGGCGACGATGTCCGCCGTCTCCAGCCCGCGCAGCTGCGCCGTGC
>NZ_JAAIKB010000004.1 GCF_011040385.1 Falsiroseomonas algicola
TTGCTGACCGTGCGACTTGCATGTGTTAAGCATGCCGCCAGCGTTCACTCTGAGCCAGGATCAAACTCTCAGGTTCATCAATCCCCGATCTCACATCGCCATCTCAGACGACACTCAACCAGCGATCCTTACCCGCCCAACTCACTCAACACTGACCTCAATTCCATCCGGCCACCCTTCCCCCCGTACCTAACCTTCCAGCCCCTCACAGGACCTTCCAGACAAGCAGCAGGAAGCCACTCAACCAAGGGCAACCAAACTCTACTTCCCTCAACAGATGCACAGTCTCAATGAACAGGATCTCGTCCCCAGCCAGAACCCTGACTGGAAGCACCATCGCATCGCTGCGTGGAGGAGATCGGCGCCTAACGGCGGGGCGCAGCATCTAGTGGCTTTCACCACCGTGTGCAACCCCGCTTTTCAGCGCCCCGTCCGGGAACCATCGGCTCCGTTCTGGTGAGGCGGCTTTTACGGGCCAGGCCCGGGGGTGTCAACGCGACCGTCCGAACATTCGGACATGGCAGCCATGAGCGTCACGCCGTTGACGCAAACCTCTTCTCGTCACGTAGCCGTAGCGGTCAACCCGTTGACTTCACTGGCCTTCGCCGAGATGGTCCGCGCCACAACCGCCCGGACAAGACCAGAGCATGACGTCTGCGACCCGCCTCGCCCTTTCGATCTGCGCCCTTCTCGCCGCCCCTCTCGCGGACGCCGCAGCATCGGAACCCCCGGCCGAGGCGCAGCGTGTCCTGACCGTCCGCCGCGGCGATACGCTGGGCGAGCTCCTGGCCGGCGCCGGTGTCAGCCAGGCGGAAGCGCATGAGGCGATCGCGGCGCTCCGTCCCGTCTTCCCCCCGCGCGGCCTCGCCGTCGGGCAGGAGGTCGGCCTCCGCCTCGACCCCGATCGCGACAACGCCCTTCTGTCGCTCGAGATCGAGCCCGCCCCCGGCCGCACCATCGCGCTCCGCCGCCAGGCCGATCGCTGGGTGGTGGAGGAGCAGGTCATTCCCCGCCAGCGCCACCTCGCCCGAATCGAGGCGCCGATCATCGGCGGCGTCTACCTGACGCTGACCCGCGCCGGCATGCCCGCGCCGCTGACCCATTCCCTGATCCGCGCCCTGTCCCATGAGGTGGACTTCCAGCGCGACATCCAGCCGGGCGACCGCATTGCCGTCGCCTTCGAACGCCTCCGCGCCCCGGATGGCGACCTGCTCGGCCATGGCCAGCTGCTCCATGCCTCCCTCACTTTGTCCGGGCGCGAACTGTCCGTCTGGCGCCATGTCGAATCCGATGGCGATTCCGCCTGGTATCATGGGGATGGCCGCCCGCTGGCCGGCGGCTTCCTGCGCACGCCGCTCGATGGCGCGCGCCTCACCTCCGGCTTCGGCATGCGCCGCCATCCCGTGCTCGGCTTCTCCCGCCGGCATGAGGGCCTGGATTTCGCCGCCCCCCCCGGCACCCCGATCTATGCGGCGTCCGACGGGGTGGTGACCGCGGCCCGGATGGAGCGTGGCTATGGCCGCACCGTGCGGCTCCGCCATCCCGGCGGGGTGGAGACGGTCTACGCCCACATGTCCCGCTTCGCCCGCAACCTGAAGGCCGGCGATCGGGTGCGGCAGGGCGACGTGATCGGCCATGTCGGCTCCTCCGGCATGTCCACCGGCCCGCATCTCCACTACGAGATCCGCATCGCCGGCCGCGCCCAGGACCCGGCCCGCGCCTCCCTGCCGGCGGGCGAGCGCCTGCGCGGCAGCGAACTGGCGTCCTTCCATGACCGGCGGCGGGAGTTGACCCGGCAGATGGCGCAGATCGCCTCCGGCCGGACCGAGATCGCACTGGCGGGCGATTGATCGCCCGCCAGCCTTTTCCCCCAGCCTTTTCCCCCTGGGGCTGGCGACTGATCAGCCCCCGGCCAGGCTCTCCGCCAGGTTCGGCTCGGTCGCCAGCCGGCTTGGCAGCAATTCCCCCCGCCGCTCCAGCAGCGGGTGGGCGACCATCGCGAAATGCGCGCCGATGCGGCGCAGGTCCCGCACCGCATCCAGCAGCAGCCCGGCCGCGGCGCCGCCGTCGGCGGCGGAGCGGTCAGCCGCCTCCGCCATCCGGCGCAGCGCGCTGCGCTCCGCGTCGCGCAGCGCCTCCTTCTCCCGCACCAGGCGCCGGGCGGCCTCCGCATCCTCCCGGATGAAGACCGCGACGGCCAGGCGAAGCTGCGCCTGCAGCCTCAGATGCAGGCCGGTGATCTCGGCCGCGATGTCCCCCGGCAGCACCAGCCCCCGCCGTGTCCATTTCTGGGCGAGGCCCAGCAGGTCCCGCTCCAGCACATCCCCCGCATGTTCCAGGCTGACGGCGAAGGCGCGGATTTCCGCCAGCCGGCGGGCATCATCCTCCCCCAGCGTCTCCTGCGGGATGCGCGCGAGGTAGCCCTGCACCTGGCGATGCAGCCGATCCACCTGGTCGTCCAGCCGCCTGGCCACCTTGGGCCTCTCCCGGTCCCCTTCCTGGAAGGCGGCGGTGGAGGCCGCGAGCATCGCCTCCACCGTATCCGCGATGCGCAGCACCTCCCGCGCCGCATTGGCGAGCGCGACGGGCGGCGTCTCCAGCGCATCCGGGTCGAGGTAGCGGGCGGCGGCGGGATCCTCCGCCGGCGGCCGGTCCGGCACCAGGCGCTCCATGCCGCGCGCGAGCAGGCCCAGCAGCGGCCAGGCCAGGATGGCGGTGCCGAGGTTGAACGTCAGATGCGCCTGCGCGGCGAAGATCGCGCCGGGCTGGCCGTCCAGCATGGGCAGCAGTACCGGCATGGCGCCCAGCACCAGCACCGCGCCCACCACCCTGTTGGCGATGTTGCCCAGCGCCACGCGCAGCCGCGCCCGCTCCGGCCCGGCCTCCCCCAGCGCCCCCAGCAGCGGGTTCACCGCGCTGCCGATATTGGCGCCGAGCACCATGGCGATGCAGGCCTCCATCCCCAGCAGGCCGGAGGCCGCGAGCGAGGCGATGAACAGCATGGCCGCAACCGAGGAATGCGCCGCCCAGGCCAGCACCCCCGCCACCACGAGGTTCGGCAGCGGCATGTCGGCGAAGACGCCGACCAGCGCACGCAAGGTGGGGGAGGCCTCGACCGGCGCCATGCTGGCGGAAAGCAGGTGCAGCGAGATCAGCATCAGCCCGACGCCGATGAAGACCCGGCCTATATCCTTCCCCCGGCTGCCGCTGCTGCGCCGGAAGGCCACCACACCCGCGAGGACCAGCGCGGGCGCCAGGGCCGAGACCTCGAAACTCAGGGCGAAGACGATCAGCGCGGTGCCGATATTGGCGCCCAGCATGGCCGCGAGCGCGGGCGCCAGAGCCACCCCGGCGCCGGCCGCGAAGCTGCCCACCATCAGCGCGGTCGCGGTGGAGGATTGCAGCGCCGCGGTCGCGAAAAGCCCGGCCAGCACCGCCCTCAACCGGCTTCCGAGCGCCACCCCCAGCACATGCCGCAGCCGCATGCCGAAGGCCCGCTGCACCCCGGACTGCACCATGTGCAGCCCCCAGAGCAGCAAAGCGGCCTCACCGGCCAACTCCACCAGCAGCAGCGCCTGGGACACCGGCCCACCCCTCTGTCATAAAACTGAAACAGAGAGACTAGGCCCGTGGGGGAGAGTTGGGGAAGGCTTTGCCTTCCCCAAACCCCATCCACCAGGGGGGAGACCCCCTGGACCATCGTCAATTGAAGGGTTCCAAGGGCCCGCTGGCCCTTGGCGTGGGGGGTACGGGGGGAGCAGCGCTCCCCCCGGGCCGGTCACGCCGCCTGCTTCAACGCCGGCCGCACTTCCAGCCCATCCGCGCTGGCCGTGACGCGCAGCGTGGCGCCGTCGCCCACCGTCCCTTCCAGCAGCAGGCCGGCCAGCCGGTCCTGCAGGCTGCGCTGGATCACGCGCTTCAGCGGGCGCGCGCCATAGGCCGGGTCGTAGCCCGCTTCCGCCAGCCATTCCCGCGCGCTGTCATCCAGCTCCAGCGTGATGTGCCGGTCGGCCAGCAGCTTGCGCAGCCGCACCAGCTGGATGTCGACGATATGCGCCATGTCGCCCCGCGCCAGGCGGCGGAACAGCACCACCTCGTCCAGCCGGTTCAGGAATTCCGGCCGGAACCGCTCCCTGACCGCCCGCATCACTGCCGGCCGCGCGGCCTCGATATCCGCGCTCTCCGGCAGTTCGGCGATCGCCTGGCTGCCGAGGTTGCTGGTCAGCACGATGATGGTGTTGCGGAAATCGACCGTCCGCCCCTGGCCATCCGTCAGCCGCCCATCATCCAGCACCTGCAGCAGGATGTTGAAGACGTCCTCATGCGCCTTCTCCACCTCGTCGAACAGGATCACCTGGTAGGGCCGCCGGCGGATCGCCTCGGTCAGCGCGCCACCCTCGTCATAGCCGACATAGCCCGGGGGGGCGCCGACCAGGCGGCTGACCGCGTGCTTCTCCATGTATTCGGACATGTCGATGCGCGTCATCGCGCGCTCGTCATCGAACAGGAAATTCGCCAGCGACTTCACCAGCTCCGTCTTGCCAACGCCGGTCGGGCCGAGGAACAGGAAGCTGCCGATCGGCCGGTTCGGGTCCTGCAGGCCCGCGCGGGCGCGCCGGACCGCCTTGGACACCGCCTCCAGCGCCTCCTCCTGCCCCACCACGCGCTGGCGCAGCTGGTCTTCCATCTTGAGGAGCTTGGCGCGCTCCCCTTCCAGCATCTTCTCGACAGGAATGCCGGTCCAGCGGCTGACGACGCCGGCGATGCCTTCCTCGGTGACGGCCTCGTTCACCAGCCGCGCATCGCCGTCGCCGGCCACGGCGATCTTCTTCTCGAGGTCCGGGATCACGCCATACTTCAGCTCACCCGCCTTCGCGTAGTCGCCGCGGCGCTCCGCCAGTTCCAGCTCGGTGCGAGCCTTGTCGAGTTCCTCCTTGGCCTTCTGCGTCTCGACGACCTTGCCCTTCTCCGCCTCCCAGCGCTGGGTCAGGGTCCGGCTTTCCTCCTCGAGGTCGGCCAGCTCCTTCTCGAGCTTCACCAGGCGGTCGCGGGACGCCGGATCCTGTTCCTTCCGCAGCGCCTCGCGCTCGATCTTCATGCGCATGAGGTCGCGGTCGATCGCGTCCAGTTCCTCCGGCTTGCTGTCCACCTGCATGCGAAGGCGGGACGCCGCCTCATCCACCAGGTCGATCGCCTTGTCCGGCAGGAAGCGGTCCGTGATGTAGCGGTTGGAGAGCGTGGCCGCCGCCACCAGCGCGCCATCGGCGATGCGCACGCCGTGGTGCAGCTCATACTTCTCCTTGATGCCGCGCAGGATGGAGATGGTGTCCTCCACGCTCGGCTCGCCCACGAAGACCGGCTGGAAGCGCCGCGCCAGCGCCGCGTCCTTCTCCACATGCTTGCGGTATTCGTCGAGCGTGGTGGCGCCGACGCAATGCAGCTCGCCCCGCGCCAGCGCCGGCTTGATCAGGTTCGACGCATCCATCGCGCCATCGGCCTTTCCCGCGCCGACCAGCGTGTGCATCTCGTCGATGAAGAGGATGACGTCGCCCGCGGCGCCCTCTACCTCCTTCAGCACGCCCTTCAGGCGTTCCTCGAACTCGCCGCGATACTTGGCGCCGGCGACCATCGCGCCGAGGTCGAGCGCCATGACCTTCTTGTCTTTCAGCGCCTCCGGCACGTCGCCGCGGATGATGCGCAGCGCCAGGCCCTCGACGATCGCGGTCTTGCCGACGCCGGGCTCGCCGATCAGCACGGGGTTGTTCTTGGTGCGGCGCGCCAGCACCTGGATGGTGCGGCGGATCTCCTCGTCCCGCCCGATGACGGGGTCGAGCTTGCCGTCGCGCGCCAGCGCCGTCAGGTCGCGCGCATACTTCTTCAGCGCGTCGAACTGTTCCTCGGCATTCTGGCTGTTGACGGTGCGGCCCTTGCGGAGGTCGGCCACCGCCTTCTCCAGCCGCTGCGCATCGGCGCCCGCAAGCCGCAGCGCGCGCCCGGCCTGGGTGTCGCTGGCGGCGAGCGCCTGCAGCAGCCGGTCCTGGGCCACGAATTCGTCGCCGGCCTTGGCGGCCAGCTGCTGCGCGGCGTCCAGCACGCGGACGATGTCCGGCATGAATTGCGGCTGCTGGCCCGCGCCGCCGCCCGTCACCTTGGGCAGTTTCGCGAGTTCGCCTTCCACGGATTGCCGCGCCACCTTGGGGTCGCCCCCCGCGGCGGTGATCAGCCCGGCGGCGGCACCCTGATCATCGTCGAGCAACGCCTTCAGCAGGTGTTCGGCGGTGACGCGCTGGTGGTAGTCCCGGATCGCGATGGTCTGCGCAGCCTGCAGGAAACCGCGCGCACGGTCAGTGAATTTCTCGATGTCCATTCGCATGTCCCTCTCTGGAGCGGACTGGCTCCCCAAGCCCCCGATCGGGCGGCAAGGGTTTGCCTTCCGCCTTGATGTGGTATGCGGCGCGGCGGGGCTTCAAGAGGATGACCCATGCGTGTCGAACGGATCACCCGCTTTCCCGTGAAGGGTCTGACCGGGGAGTTGATGGATGTCGTTGACATCGAGGCCGGGCAGGGCCTGCCGCATGACCGCCGCTTCGCCTTCGCCCAGGGCGACAGCCCCTTCGACCCCGCGGCACCGGTCTGGATGCAGAAGCGCCACTTCGCCTGCCTGATGGCCAATGCCGGCATCGCCGCGATCCGCTCGGCCTATGACCCCGTGACCGGCATGCTGCTGCTGATGGCGCCCGGCTTCCCCCACCTGGCGGTGGACCTGGACCTGGCCGAGGACCGCGCCCGCGCCGCTGCCTGGATGACCGCCTTCCTGGGCCCGGAGGCTCGCGGGTCGCTCCGCCTGGCGGAGGCCCCGGGCCATGCCTTCACTGACATCGCCGCCAAGGCGGTTTCGATCATCGGGCTCAGCAGCGTGAAGGCGCTGTCGGAGAAGGTCGGCATGGAGCTCGACCCCACCCGCTTCCGCGCCAATATCCTGTTCTCCGGCGCCGCGCCCTTCGCGGAGCTGGACTGGGTCGGGCGGGAATTCCAGCTGGGGGCCACGCGGGTGAAGATCTTCAAGCGCACCCAGCGCTGCCCCGCGACCGAGGTGAACCCGGAAACGGCAGTCCGCGACGCCAAGCCGCAGAAATGGCTGCGGGAGCACTATGGCCACGCCGATATGGGCGTCTATGCGGAGGTGCTGGAAGGCGGCCGGGTCGCGGTCGGCGACGCCCTGGAACCCCTCCAGGCCGACCTGCTCGGATAGCAAAAGGGCCGCGCCCCCAGCCGGGGCGCGGCCCTCTCAACCTTGCAACTGACGAAAGGTCAGCCGACGATCTCGGCGCCGGCGAAGAAGTAGGCGATCTCGATCGCCGCATTCTCCGCGCTGTCGGAGCCATGCACGGAATTCGCCTCGATGCTCTCGGCAAACAGCTTGCGGATCGTGCCCTCGGCGGCGTTGGCCGGGTTGGTGGCGCCCATCAGCTCGCGGTTCTTGGCCACGGCGTTCTCGCCTTCCAGCACCTGCACGACGACGGGGCCGGAGATCATGAAGCTGACCAGGTCGTTGAAGAAGCCGCGCTCCTTGTGCACGCCGTAGAAGGTCTCGGCCTGCGCCTTGGTCATCTGGATGCGCTTCTGGGCGACGATGCGCAGGCCGTTCTTCTCGAACACCGCATTGATCGCGCCGGTCAGGTTGCGGCGGGTCGCGTCGGGCTTGATGATGCTGAAGGTGCGCTCGATGGCCATGGGGCGTTTTTCCTGTTGTGCGGGTGCGAAAGCTGGCGCGCCGGATAAGGGGGGAACGGTTCCGGCGCAAGCCCTGCCCCTACGCACCCGGCCTTCCAGGCTGTATGGACCGCCCCCATGACCGTCATCGCCATCCGCAGCCTGACCATCCGCTTCGGCGGCCGCACCCTGCTCGAGAATGCCGACCTGATGCTGGATGCCGGCCGGAAGATCGGCCTGGTCGGGCGGAACGGGGCCGGCAAATCCACCATGCTCCGCGCCATCACCGGCGACCTCCAGCCCGATGGCGGGGAGATCCGCCTGGCCGCCCGCGCCAAGATGGGCGTCGTCGCCCAGGAAGCCCCGGGCGGCGAGACCACGCTCCTCGACAGCGTGCTGGAGGCCGATACCGAACGCCACGCCCTGCTCCAGGCGCTGGAGGACCCCGCCCAGGCGCACCGGGTGGCCGAAATTCACGAAAGACTCATCGACATCCGGGCGGACAGCGCCCCCTCCCGCGCCGCCACCATCCTGTCCGGCCTGGGCTTCGATGCGGAGGCGCAGGCCCGCCCCCTCTCGGCCTTCTCCGGCGGCTGGCGCATGCGCGTGGCGCTGGCCCGCGCCCTGTTCCCGGAGCCCGACCTGCTGCTGCTGGACGAGCCCACCAACCACCTGGACCTCGAAGCCACCATGTGGCTGGAGGGGTGGCTGGCGAGATTCCCGGGGGCGGCCATCGTCGTCAGCCATGACCGCGGGCTGCTGGACCGCGCCGTGGACGGGATCGCCCATCTCGACCAGCAGAAGGTCACCTTCTACCCCGGCAATTACGAGAATTTCGTCCGCGTGCGGACGGAGCGCGCCGCCCAGCAGGAAAGCCAGCGCGTCAAGATCGCCGCCCAGCGCGCCCATATGCAGGCCTTCGTGGACCGCTTCCGCGCCAAGGCCACCAAGGCCCGCCAGGCGCAGTCCCGCCTCAAGGCGCTGGCGAAGCTCCCCGTCATCGACGCCGTGGTGGAGGATGCCGCGAGCCACTTCTCCTTCCCCGAGCCCGAGGAGCTGCCGCCCCCGATCCTCGCCATCGAGAAGGCCGATGCCGGCTATGGCGGCCCGCCCATCCTCAAGGGCATCGACCTCCGGCTGGACCAGGAGGATCGCGTCGCCCTGCTGGGGGCGAACGGCAACGGCAAGTCCACGCTCGCGAAGCTGGTCGCCGGCCGCCTCGCCCCCCAGCGCGGCACCGTCAAGCGGTCCTCCAAGCTGCGCGTCGGCTTCTTCGCTCAGCACCAGTCGGAAGACCTGGACCATTCCGGCACGCCGCTCAGCCACATGCAGGCGGCGCTGCCCCAGGCCACCATCCAGCAATGCCGCGCCCAGCTGGCCCGCTTCGGCCTCAATGCCGAGCGCGCGGAGACGCGGATCGAGCGCTGCTCGGGCGGGGAGAAGGCGCGCCTCCTGCTCGCGCTCTGCACGCGGGACGCGCCGCAGCTGCTGATCCTCGACGAGCCGACCAACCACCTCGACATCGATGCGCGGGAAGCGCTGGTCCGCGCGCTCGCGGACTACAAGGGCGCGGTCCTGCTGATCAGCCACGACCCGCATCTGGTGGAACTGGTCGCGGACCGGCTCTGGCTGGTGGCGGATGGCAAGGTCACCAGCTTCGACGGCGACATGGACGAATACCGCGCCCTGCTGGCCGAACGCGCCCGCGCCGGGGGCGGTGGCGGCGGCAGTGGTGCCGACCGCGCGCCCACCGACCGCGCGGCCCGCGCCCAGGCCCGCGCCCAGCTGGCACCCCTTCGCGCCCGCCTGAAGGAAGTGGAGAAGCTGATCGAGCGCCACACGCTGGAGGGGAAGCTGATCGAGAAGAAGCTCTCCGACCCCGAGACCTATGCCTCCCGCAAGGCGCAGGACATCGCCTGGGCCACCACGCGCCAGGCCTTCCTCGCCCGGCAGATCGCGGCACTGGAGCAGGAATGGCTGGAGATCTCCGAACAGCTGGACGCTGCGTGAGCGTCACGTTCGGGTGAGGCGCCGGGCGCGCCCCGCCCTGCCCCTCCCGCTTCGCGGCGTGATCGCGGAGGCTGCCGAGTAAGAGACCGTTTGAGAACACTGGCGGGTCGGTTTCGCTGGGCTTTTCCGCCCCTGGTTCGTCGCCGGGCTTGCCGATGCAACCAGCATCGGCCGCGCCCGGCTCCTGCCAGGGACGAAAAATCCCTTGCGAACCCTCAGCCGCCAGCATTCTCAAACGGTCTCTAACACGACACCCGGAAACGCCCTTGTCCTTCCGCCGCGTCAGCGTCGCGATCCTCGCCATCGCCGGCATCTTCCTGCTGTCGCTGGCCGGGGTCCGCATGGCCTTCCTGGAACAGGAACGCGTCGCCTCCCTGGACCGGGCTGAGATCGGCACACGCGAACTGGCCCGGCTGCTGGAGCAATATGCCCGACGATCCTTCGAGACGGCGGAGCTCGTCTCCGACCAGGTGGCGGAGCGCGTCGCGGCCCTGGGCGGCCCCAACGCCGTGGCGGGCGACCAGCGCTTCCACGAATGGCTGCGCGACCTCTCCGCCCGCTCTACCGGCGACTACATCATGGTGGTGGATGACGGTGCCCGGCCGGTGGCGCTGAACAGCATGTTCCCCACCCCGGACGTGGATTTCCGCGATCGCCGCTGGTTCCAGGCGCATCTCGCCGGCGCGCGCAGCCATGTCGGCGAAGCGCTCTACAGCCGCGTGACGCGGGAGGTCCTGTTCACCTACAGCATCGCGATACGCGATGCCGATGGCAGGCTCGCGGGCGCCGTGCAGATCGCGCAGCGCCCCGGCTTCTTCCAGCAGCAGGCGGAGGCGAGCGAGATCGGCCGCGGCACGGTGCTGGCGATGCTGGACGCGGATGGCCGCATCCTGGCCCGCACGGGCATGACGCCGGACCAGGTCGGCCGCACCATCACCGTGGCGCCGCCCAATGCGACCAACGGCTCCGGCACGCTGCGGGTCCCCTCGGTCATCGATGGCGATGACCGCATCATCTCCTACCGCCGCCTGCCGGACTGGCCGCTGATCGTCGCGGCCAGCGTGCCGGTGGACAGCGCCCTCGCCCCCTTCCGCGCCGCACTCCTCTGGTCCGGCGGCATCGTCGGCGCGGTGGCCTTCGGCCTCGTCTTCCTCACCGCCATCGCGCTCCGCCTGGCGCGGCGGGAGGAGACGGCGCGGGAGGAGCTGGCCCGCGCCAATGCCGCCCTGACCGATGCGGCGACGGAGCTGGAGCAGCGTGTGGCGGAGCGCACCCGGGCACTGGCCACGGCGCGGGACCAGCTGGCGGAAAACGAGCACCGCTTCCGCGCCATCTTCAACAGCACCATGCAGTTCATCGGGCTGACCACCCCGGATGGCACCCTGCTGGAAGCGAATGACGCCGCCCTCGCCTTCGCCGGGGTCAGCCGCGCGGAGGTCATCGGCCGCAAGCTGTGGGAAACGCCCTGGTTCCAGATGGGGGAGGCGACGCAGGCGCGCCTGCGCGACGCCATCGCCACCGCCGCCGCCGGCACGCCGCAGCGCTATGAGGAGGTGGTCCGCGGCGGCGACCGGCTGGCCGCCATCGACTTCTCCATCCGCCCGCTGCGCGACACGGAAGGGCGCATCACCCTGCTGGTGCCGGAAGGCCATGACCTGACGGAGCTGAAGGCGGCCGAGGCCCGGCTGCGGGAGGCGCAGAAGATGGAGACGCTCGGCCAGCTGACGGGCGGCGTCGCGCATGACTTCAACAACCTGCTGATGGCGGTGCTGGGCAACCTGGCCCTTCTCAAGAAGCGGCTGCCGGAGGATCCGCGCCTCGCCCGCCTGGTCGATGGCGCGCTGCAGGGGGCGGAGCGTGGTGCGGCGCTGACGCAGCGGCTGCTCGCCTTCGCCCGGCGGCAGGAATTGCGGCCGAGCGCCGTCGACCTCGCGGGGCTGGTCGGCGGCATGCAGGGGCTGCTGGAACGCTCCGTCGGCCCCGGCGTGCGGATCGTGACGGAAATCCCCCCCGGCCTGCCGGCGGCGCTGGTCGATGCCAACCAGCTGGAACTCGCCCTGCTGAACCTCGCGGTGAATGCGCGGGATGCCATGCCCGGCGGCGGCACGCTGACGGTGACGCTGGCGGAAGCCCAGGCGCCCTCGCCCGGCGCGCCGGCGGGCATCGCGCCCGGCGCCTATCTCCGCCTCGGCGTGCGCGATACCGGGGAGGGCATGGACACCGCGACGCTGGCCCGCGCGGTGGAACCCTTCTTCACCACCAAGGGCCCCGGCCGCGGATCGGGGCTCGGCCTGTCCATGGTGCAGGGCCTGGCCCAGCAATCCGGCGGCGGCCTGGCGCTGGCCAGCCGCCCCGGGGCCGGCACCCAGGCGGAGATCTGGCTGCCCAAGGCCGGCAGCACCACCGGCCATGCGGCCACAGCCAACCCGGCGCCGCTTCCGGCGGCGCTGCCGAAGACGGACCCGAAGCGCGTGCTGGTCGTGGATGACGATGCGCTGGTGGCGGCCGGCACCGCGATGATGCTGGAGGATCTGGGCCACCACGCGATGATCGCCCGGTCGGGCCAGGACGCGCTGGCCGTCATCAGGGGGGATGACGCCATCGACCTGGTGCTGACGGATTACGCGATGCCGGGGATGAACGGCCTGGACCTGGCCGACCAGTTGCGGCGGGACCGGCCGGCGCTGCGGGTCGTGCTGGCCACCGGCCATGCCGAACTGCCGGCGGCGGCGACCGACTGGCTGCCCCGCATCAACAAGCCCTATGGCCAGCAGGACCTGGCCGCCCTGGTCGCCCGGCTGACTGCCGGCTGACCCCGGCTGGAGCATTTTCAAGTCGGGCGGAAACGCCCGACGACTCGGAAAATGCGTGAAGACAAATTGCTGGACCCGTTTCAGCGTCGCTGCCGACGCTGAAGCGGGTCTAGCAGGCTGCGGAAGAACGGGACTGGTCGGCTGGACGGCGCCTTTCCGCGCAGGATTCGTCTGCCGCTTGCCACGATGCAACCACATCGTGTCTGCGCGTCATCCTTTCCTGCACGAAAATTCGCTCGTCCATCCTCAGCCGCCCGTTCTTCCGCAGCCTGCTAGCGGGCGCGCGCCATCTCCTCCTCCGCCAGCGTGCGGCGCAGGAAGGTGGGCCAGAGCGCCCAGGCAGTTCCCGGTTCCGACAGCCCGGCCTGCCGCTTTCGCCCGCTCGCCGGGCCATCCGCCGGCGATCCTTCCAGGACCTGGCCTTCCAAGGCCGGGGCCCTCGGCGCCGCGTCCCGCCCTTTCGCCGGCCTGCGGCCGGCCTCCGCCTGTTGTGCCATGGCGTTGTCCCCGCGGTTGTCTCCGCCGCCCCATCCTGGCGAAACGGGCCGGCCTTCCGCAACGGGATCGCTCGGTCGCTGCCGGAAGCGTGATTCCCGGCGGCGCGGACGGGCGGCGGGAAACCGCGCGAAACCTGGCGAAACACAGTGCCATGACCGCGCGACTTCGCGACCGCAGCATGGAACCGTTCCGGCTCGACGCGATTGCCCGCGCAGGGGTTGCGATGCAGGCCGGTTCGCGCACCCCGCGACGAAGCGGATGGCGGGGCGGGTCATCACGGTGCAGTGTGCCGCCACCTCTTGGCGGTCAGGAGAGATCGCATAGGCATGGGCGGCGCCGATTCATTGCGGAAACCGGGCACCGCCGGCCAGGGTCGATCCGCCCCCAGCCTGCGCCTGCGCCTGCTGGCGCTGGTGGCGTTGCTGGTGCTGGCCCTGATCGCGCTCGGCGCGCTTGCGGTCTGGCAGGCCCATGGGGAAGGCCGTCGCCAGGCGGAGGGACGTCTGCTTTCCGCCGCACGGACCCTGTCGCATCGGATCGACCTGGAATTCGTCCGTGCCGAGGCGCTGCTGACCGGCCTCGCCGCCCAGCCGGGCCTGGCCGAGGGCGATGCGGAGGCCTTCCTGGCCGCGGCCGCGCGGCTCGGCCCGCTGCCGGATGGACGGGTGCTCGGCCTGGCACGGCTCGACCAGGGGCAGATCGCCAATACCGCGCGCGGCCGGCTGCCGGCGCCGACGCCCATGCCGCCGGCCCTGGCGGCGGCACTTGCCGCCGAGGGCACCGCCATCTCCAACCAGTATCCCGGCACGGTCACGGGCCGCCCCACCGTTGCGGTGGCGATCCGGCTGCGCCCCGCCCCGGGCGCGCCGCCCGGCGAGCCGCCCGTCGCCCTCGGCCTGTCCCTGCCAGGGGAGGCGATCGGCGCCGCGCTCGCCGGCATGCCCCTGCCGCCCGGCGCCGTGGCGGGTCTGATGGACCGGGAAGGCGTCATCCTCGCGCGCTCCGCCGGCAGCGCCGCCGTGGTCGGCCAGCGTGCCGTGCCAGCGCTGCTGCAGGCCATGGCAGCGACGCCGGAAGGCGTCGCCCGGGGCCTGTCCAACCGGGATGGCGAGGCATCCGTCGTCGCCTTCGCCCGCGCGCCCATCTCCGGCTACGGCGCCGCGGTGGCGATGCGGGAGGCGCAGTTCGAGGCGGAGCTGCATGCGGCCCTGCTGCGCCTGGCGCTCAGCGCCCTGCCCGTCGCCGTCATGGGCATCGCGCTCGCCCTGCTGCTCGGCCTCCGGCTGCGCCGCGCGCTCGGCGCGCTGTCCGGCACGCCGGATGGCACGCGGCTGGCGGAGGTGGAGGAGCTGGCGCGCGCCCTGGCCGAGGCGGATGCCGCCCGCGCCACCGCGGATGCGGCGCGCAGCGCCTCCGAAGCCGCGCTCCGCGAACGCACCGCCTGGCTGGAACAGGCGCAGCGTGCCGCCGCCGTCGGCACCTGGATGTGGGACTTCACCACCGCCGAACTGCGCTGGTCGGAGGCGATGTTCCGGCTCTATGGCCTAGACCCCGCGCGGCACGGCCCCGCCACCCTCGCGCTGTGGCGCAGCCATGTGCTGCCGGAAGACCGGGCCGCCGGCATCGCCGCGCTGGAACGCGCCAGGGCTACGGGACGGCATGAGGCGGAGGTGCGCATCCGCCGCGCCGATGGCGCCATCCGCTGGATCCGCGCCAGCGGCGCCGTGGACTACGCGCCCGATGGCACGCCGCTCCGCCTGGTCGGCGCCAGCCACGACATCACGGAACAGCGGCTGCTGGCGCAGGAGCGGGAGGCGCGGATCGCGGAGAAGGACCTGCTGGTGCAGGAGATGCACCACCGCGTGAAGAACAGCCTCCAGCTCGTGCAGGGGCTGCTGTTGATGCAGGCCCGCGACGCCGCCGACCCGGCCCTGGCGGAGAAGCTGCGCGAAGCCGCCGGGCGCATCGTCTCCATCGCCGCCGTCCACCGGCGCCTCTACGAAGGCGCGCCCGGCGAAGCGCAGGAGGTGGCGGAACATCTCGGCGGGCTGGTCGATGACCTCACGCGGTCGCTCGGCTCCAGCGATCGCCGCATCGACCTGGAGGTGGATTCGGGCATGCGCCTGCCGGCGGACCGCATGGCCGCCCTCGGCCTGCTGGTGACGGAGCTGGTGACGAATGCGCTGAAGCACGGCGCCGGCCGCATCACCATCCGTTTCACCCCCGGCGCGGAGGGCGCGGTGCTCGAGGTCACGGATGAGGGCACAGGCTTCGCCGCGGATTTCGATCCGACCGCGGTGCGCGGGCTCGGCATGCGCGTCGCGCTTGCCATGGCGCGGCAGCTGCGCGGCGTGATGGAGGTGCTGCCCGGGCCGCATGGGCGCGTGGTGGTGCGCCTGCCGCCGACGACGGAGGATGCCGCCGACGCCGTCCCAAAATCCGACTGATTCGTTAAAAATTCGTTTCCATCTTGCTGCCTCTCGGCGATTCATCCAGGCTGGCACTGGAGGATCCCATGGTCGTCGCCGCGGTCATCCTGGTCACGCTGCTGCTGCTGCCCGGCGTCATCGCCGGGCTCATCGCCCGTCCTCTCCTCATCACGCCGACCTTCGGCACGCCCCCGCTTTCCGTCCATGACCTGCGCTACGTGCTGAACCAGCACAGCGCGGGGCTCTTCGATGTCGTCATGCGCGCGGTGGTGGCGGAGGCCGCGCTCGGCTTCCTGGCCGGCAGCGTCGCGGTGACGCTGGCGCGCATGGTGATGAGCCGGGAGCGGCTGATGCCGGCCGCCTATGCCGTCAGCATGGCGCTGGCGGGGCTGCTGGCCTTCGACCAGGGGCCCTCCGTGCTGCGCTTCGGTGTGTCCGAAGCGACCGTCGCGATGGCGACCTACCTCCTCGGCATCAGCGCCGGCATGATCGTCGCCGCCGCCTTCGCGGACAGCAAGGCGCAGAGGGCGGCGGGATGAAGGACGCTCAGCTCCCCAGGCGCCGCAGGAAGGCGCCATGCACGAAGCCGTCCTGCACGCCATCGCCCTGCAAATCCACCAGGCGCCAGTCGCCTTCCTCCCGCAGCACGCGCAGCTTCGTGCCCGGCGCCAGCTTCGCCACCACCGCGAAGGCGGGGCCCGGACCGCCGCGCAGGTTCAGCTCGTCCCGCACCACCACCTCGAACTCGCCGAAATCGTTCTCCGCCAGGCTGCCCGACCCCGCCGCGCCGCCGCCCAGCGCCTGGAAGCGGCGCATCGGGAAGGCCGGGCCGGGGTCCACCTTGCGCGCGGGGGCGATGTCGTCATGGCCGACCACCTCCTGGATCGTGGGATAGGCCGCCCGAAGGGCCAGGGTGATCGCCTCCACCGCCTTCAGCTGGGGTTCCGGGAAGGCCTCCCACCCCATCTCCGGCCCGCCATTCCGGTGGCGCGCCACCACCACCTGGTCAGCCGCCAGGACCCGGCCCAGCCCGTCCCGTGTCCAGCCATCGCCCACCCGCCGGTCGAGGAAGCCGAGATTGGCGATCTCGATGCCGATCGAATGCCCGTTCAGCCCGTTGAAGCCGCGCCAGGCGGAGGGGCCGGCATGGAAGGCCGCGACATTGAACTCGACCGTCTGGATGACCGACCCGTCGCGCTCCACGAAGAGATGGGCGGAAAGGCCGCGATCCCTGATGGCGCGGACGGAGCCCAGCGCCGACCCGCCCGCGGTGTAGTGCATGACGATGAAGCGCGGCGTGATCCGCCCGCCGACATGCGGCGTGGCATCGAAGGGCACACCTTCCAGCCGATTGCGCTTGACCTGCATCCCGCCGCTCCCCGCGCTTTCGCGGGCGGAACGTTAACGGCGGCAGCGGCGCCGATGCAACCCTGGCGTGCTTCGTCCCGCCCCAGATCGCCTCAGGCTTTCTTCTCCCACCCCCGCGGGCCCTGCTGCCAATAGGCCAGCACATGCCCCGCCGCCTTGGCCGCCTTCCAGCGCTGGCGCGCGGCGATGACGGAATCCTCGTCCCCGCCATCGAAGAGGTCGAGCACGCGGTCGAAGGCCTCGATCCGGGCGCTCTCCACCCCTTCCAGCAGGAAGAGGAACCGCGCCCCGTTCGGCGCACCCTCCGGCCCCGCATCCTCCGTCGTCAGCCAGATCGGCTGCAGGGGCGCGTTACCGCTGCGCGGCGTGCCATGCGGCAGCCAGTCCGGGTCGGGACAGGTCCAGAGCGCGGCGTCCAGCGCCTCCAGCCGTTCAGTCGAGGCCAGCCGCACCATGGCGCGCCCGCCGCCCGCCAGCACGCGGCCCAGCAGCTTCGGCAGCGCCTGTTCCATCGGCGTGCGGGTCAGGTGGTAGAAGCCGTATTCCGCCATCAGGCCTTCGCCCCCGCCACCGGATGGTGGTCCTCCTCCTCATGGTGCATGGCGACCCAGCGATCCAGCAGCCGCACGCCGAAGCCGGTCGCGCCCGCCGGACCCAGCGCATGGGCCTCGTCCTGCGTATCCACCCCCGCGATGTCGAGATGCGCCCAGGGCACCTCCCCCACGAAATGCTCCAGAAAGGCCGCGGCATGGCTGGCATCGGGCAGGAAGCGCCCCGCCTGGCATTGCCGGAGATCGGCGATGTCGGACCGGAGGTCCTCCCGGTGCCGCTCCCCGATCGGCATGGGCCAGAGGCATTCGCCCGTGGCCTCCCCGGCCGCGGCCAGCGCCGCCGCCAGCGCGCCGTCATTGCCGAAGAGACCCGCGCGGTGATGGCCGAGCGCCGTCACGATCGCCCCCGTCAGCGTCGCCAGATCCACCACCGCCTTCGGCGCCAGGCGGCTGACGGCGTGATGCAGCGCATCCGCCAGCACGAGGCGCCCCTCCGCATCGGTGTCGATCACCTCCACCGTGCGGCCCGACCCCGTGCGCAGCACGTCGCCCGGGCGGTAGGAAGCCGCGCCCGTCGCATTCTCCGCGATCGCCAGCACCGCCACCGCCGGGCAGGGGGAGTTGCGCCGGGCCAGCGCCAGCATCGCCCCCGCGCAGGCGGCGGCACCGGCCATGTCCGCCCGCATCGCCTCCATCCCCTGCGCGCCCTTGATGGAGAGGCCGCCGGTGTCGAAGACGATGCCCTTGCCCACGAAGGCGACTGGCGGTGCCTCCAGCCTGCCCTTCCAGCGCAGCGTCACCAGGCGGGGCGGGGAGGCACTGCCCTGCCCGACCGCGAGCAGCGCGCCATAACCCTCCCGCGCCAGGCGCTTGCGCCCCCAGACCTCGACCTCGATCCCGTGCCGCGCCAGGCCGCGAAGCCGCCGCACGAAGTCCCGCGTGGTCAGCACATTGGCGGGTTCCGAGACCCAGCCCCGCGCCGCCAGGCAGCCCTTCACCGCGGCCTCGACCTCGCGCCACGCCGCCCGCGCAGCAGCGGGATCATCCACCAGCAGCGTGGCAGCGCGGGGCGGCGCCTCCTCCGCCGGGGTCTTGCGATAGACCTCGAAGCGCCAGGCGCCGAGCGCGAGGCCGGCCGCCATGGCCGCCGCCTCCGCGGCACCAAGGCCCCGCGCCTCGATCACGGCCTCCACGCCCTTCAGCGCGAGGGCCGCCGCGACGCCGGCCTTCTCCCAGTCCAGCAGCCGCGCCGGCGTGCCGAGGCCGACCAGCAGCGGCCCCGGTGCCAGGTCCAGGACTTCGCCCTCCCCCGCCCGGAAGCCGGCGGCCGCGGTGGAAGCGGCCCAGCCCTCCGGCAGCGGCGCGCCCGCCACCAGCGGCAGCACCGCCCGCCCCCCCTCGGGCGCGGATTTCCGGAAGCGGATGGCCAGCATCGCCAGGCCTCAGGCCTCGCCCATCTCCGCCACCAGCCGGTCCAGCATGCGGACGCCGAAGGCCGTGGCGCCCTTCGGCACCGTCGGCTGGTCCTTGCTGCTCCAGGCCGTGCCGGCGATGTCGAGATGCGCCCAGGGCATCGGCCCGTCCTTGGTGTTGACGAAGCGCTGGATGAACTGCGCCGCGGTGATGGACCCGCCCGGCCGCCCGCCGACATTCTTCATATCCGCGATGTCGGACCGGATCTGCTTGTCATAGGCATCGCCGAGCGGCATGCGCCACGCCTTCTCCCCCACCGCCGCGCCGGCGGCCAGGATGCGGGAGGCCAGCTCGTCATCATTGCTGAACAGCCCGGCATGCTCGTGGCCGAGCGCGATGATGATGGCGCCCGTCAGCGTCGCCAGGTCGATCATGCAGCGGGGCTGGAAGCGTTCCTGCGCATACCAGATGACGTCGGCCAGCACGAGGCGTCCCTCGGCATCGGTGTTGATCACCTCCACCGTCTGGCCGCTATAGGTCTTCACCACGTCGCCCGGCCGCTGCGCGGTGCCGGAGGGCATGTTCTCGACAAGGCCCACCAGCCCGACCACGTCGCACTTGGCCCGCCGTCCCGCCAGCGCCGCCATCAGCCCGACCACGGTGCCCGCGCCGGCCATGTCCCACTTCATGTCCTCCATCCCGCCCGCGGGCTTGATGGAGATGCCGCCGGTGTCGAAGGTGACGCCCTTGCCGATGAAGGCCATGGGCTTGGCCCCGCGCCGCCCCTTGGGCGCGCCCTTCCACTGCATCACCACCAGGCGCGGCTCATGCTGGCTGCCCTGCGCCACGCCGATCATGGCGCCGAAGCCGAGCTTCGCCAGCGCCGATAGCCCCATCACCTCGACCTCGACGCCGAGCTTCTCCAGCCCCTTGCAGCGCTCGGCGAATTCGATGGGGTGCAGGATGTTGGGCGGCTCGCTCACCAGTTCCCGCGTCAGGAAGACGCCATCCGCCACCGCGCGCATCGGCGCGAAGGCCTGCTTGGCGGCGTTGGGATCCGCCGTCGCGATCGCCAGGCGCTCCAGCTTCGGCTTGTCCTCCTCCTTCTCCCGCGTGCGGTAGCGGTCGAAGCGCCAGGCGCGCAGCAGGGCACCCAGGCCGAGGGAAGCCGCCAAGGGCGCAGCCAGCGCATCGGCCAGCACGGTCGCCTCCCGATCCTGCGCCAGGGCGGGCACCAGCGCGCCGCCCGCCGCCTCCGCGGCCGCGGCGTCCAGCTCCGCCTCCTTGCCGAGGCCGATGGCGACCACCTTGGTGAAGCCGCCCAGCGCCCAGAGCGTGGTCGCCTGGCCCTTGCGGCCCTTGAAGCCCGCGGCCTCCAGCGCCCGTGCCAGCGCGCCGCCAGCCTCCTGGTCCGCCTGCGCGAAGAGCCCCGCCGGCGCCGCGCCCTCCGCGATCGGCACGACCAGCGTCCCCGACTTCGGCAGGGCGGCTTTGACGAAGGCGATGTCGGGCATGGGGTGCGGCATCCGTCTGGTTTGACGGCAGAGTATCATCGCGGAGCGGCGCGGTCACAACGGGCCAGGCCTGCCGGCACCGGAATGTCCAGAAACGCGCGAAACACGCCATTGCTTTCCCGATGCGCGCGGCGGCGCTACAGCAGGGATATGCGGAACGAGGATCTGCTCGGCCTGGCCGTGCGTCTCGCGGTGGCAGCGTCCGCCGCGATCAACGCCGTGCGCGCCGCCGGCTTCGCGGTGGAACACAAGCGCGACCACTCCCCCGTCACCGTCGCCGACCGCATCGCCGAGGCCCTGATCGTGGAGGGGCTGCGCGACGCCACCCCCGACATCCCCGTGGTGGCGGAGGAAGCGGTCGCCGCCGGACAGGCGGATGTCCCTTCCGGCCGCTTCTGGCTGGTCGATCCGCTCGACGGCACGGCCGAGTTCACCGAGGGCCATGACAGCTTCGCCGTGAATATCGGCCTGGTCGAGGATGGGCGCCCCGTGCTCGGCGCCGTCGCCCTGCCCGCGACCGGGGAGGTCTTCGCCGGCATCGTCGGCCAGGGCGCCTGGAAGCGGGACGCCACGGGCGAACGCCCCATCGCCGTCCGCCCCATCCCCGCCAGCGGCGCCACCGCCATGGTCAGCCGCCGGCATGACCATGACCCGCGCATCCTGGATTTCCTGGCCGAACGCCAGGTCGTCTCCGTCACCAGCATCGGATCGGCGGAGAAGTTCTGCCGCCTCGCCGAAGGCAGCGCGGACTACTACCCCCGCCGCGGCCCCACCAGCGAATGGGACACCGCGGCGCCGGAGGCCGTGCTGATCGCCGCGGGCGGCCGGATGGCGGACTGGTCCGGTGCGCCGCTGCGCTACGGCAAGCCCGGCTGGCGCAACCCGCCCTTCATCGCCGAGGGCCGGGGCCTCCGCGCGTGACCCTGCTGCTGTCGGATGTGGGTGAGGCCGCGCGGCTGCTGCGGGAGGGTGCGCTTGTCGCCTTCGCGACCGAGACCGTCTATGGCCTTGGCGCCGATGCCCGCAACGCTCGCGCCGTCGCCTCGATCTTCGAGGCCAAGGGCCGCCCCCACTTCAACCCGCTGATCTCCCATTTCGCCAGCGCCGAGGCCGCCTTCGCGGAGGTGGTGGCGGACGACCGCGCCCGCGCGCTGGCCGAGCGATTCTGGCCCGGGCCCCTGACGATGGTGCTGCCGCGCCGGCCCGACTCCCGCATCGACCTGCTGGCGGGCGCCGGGCTGGACACGCTGGCCGTCCGCGTCCCCGGCCACCCCCAGGCGCTCGACCTGCTGCGCCAGGCCGGGATCCCCATCGCCGCCCCCTCCGCCAACCGCTCGGGCGAGGTCAGCCCGACCACCGCCGCCCATGTCCTGGCCGGCCTCGGCGGGCGCATCGCGGCCGTGCTGGAAGGCGGCGCCTGCGCGGTGGGCGTGGAGAGCACCGTGCTCGACCTGTCCTCGCCGGGCGGCGCCGTGCTGCTGCGCCCGGGCGGCGTGACGGCCGCCGAGATCGAGGCGCTCATCGGCCCGGTCGGCCGCCCCATCCCGGCCGCCGCCGCCGCCGCCACGCAGACGCTGCGCAGCCCGGGCCTGATGCTCTCCCACTACGCGCCCCGCCTGCCGGTGCGGCTGGACGCGACGGTGGTGCTGGCGGAGGAGGCGCTGCTCGCCTTCGGCCCCGCGCCGCTGCGGGGTGCCGGCGCGCTGTGGAACCTCTCGCCTTCCGGCGACGCGGCGGAGGCCGCCGCGCGGCTCTTCGCCGGGCTGCGCTGGCTGGATGCGGAAGGCGCGCGCCTCGGCCTGGTCGGCATCGCCGCCATGCCGATCCCGGCCGCAGGCCTTGGCGAGGCGATCCAGGACCGCCTGGCCCGCGCCGCTGCCCCGCGGGGCTGACTGACCGTTTCGCGCGCAGCACGCTTGTCGATCGGGCATCGCTGCGCCATCCCCTGACGGTTCGCGCGCGAATCAGGCTGGCCCCGCGCTTGCTTGTCCCCCTCCGTGGCCACCGCCCGAGGGACAAGCATGGCAGCCGTCATCCCCGCCGATCCCGCGCCCTTCGCCTTCACCCCCGCGCGCAGCGCGCTGGTGGTCATCGACATGCAGCGCGACTTCCTGGAGCCCGGCGGCTTCGGGGAAAGCCTGGGCAACGACGTCTCGCTGCTGGCCTCCGCCATCGCCCCCTGCCAGGCCGTCCTCGCCGCCGCGCGCGCCGCCGGGATGCTGGTCATCCATACGCGGGAAGGCCATCGCCCGGACCTGTCCGATGCCCCGCCCGCGAAGGTGGAACGCGGGCCACCCGGCATGCGCATCGGCGACCCGGGCCCGATGGGCCGCATCCTGATCCGCGGCGAGCCGGGCCACGACATCATCACCGCCCTCGCCCCCATCGCGGGCGAGCCCGTCATCGACAAGCCCGGCAAGGGCGCCTTCTACGCGACGGAGCTGGAACCCATGCTCCGCCATCGCGGGATCGAGGCGCTGTTCGTCGCCGGCGTCACCACCGAAGTCTGCGTCCACACCACGGTCAGGGAGGCGAATGACCGCGGCTTCCGCTGCCTCGTCATCGCCGATGCCTGCGCCTCCTATTTTCCTCAGTTCCACGCCACGGCGCTCGCGATGATTGCCGCGCAGGGGGGCATCTTCGGCTGGGTCTCCGACAGCACGCGCATCGCCGCCGCGCTGAACCCGCACCGCGAAGGAAAAGCAGCATGAGCACGACATCGGGAAAACCCGTGCTCTGGTCGCCCGGCGACTGGAACGCGCTGTTCGGCTTCGGCACCAACATCCTGGTCAACCTGCTGGTGCTGACCGGGCTGCTGCGCTTCGTGCTGCAGATGCCGGACGACATCGTCTTCGGCCGCATCCTGCCGGCGGCGGGGCTGATGATGGCGCTGTCCACGGGCTACTACGCCTGGCTGGCCTATCGCCTCGCGCTCAAGACCGGCCGCTCCGATGTCTGCGCGCTGCCCTCGGGCATCTCCGTGCCGCACATGTTCGTCGTCGTCTTCGTCATCATGCTGCCGATCTCGGCGCGGACGAACGACCCGATCAAGGGCTGGGAAGCGGGCCTCACCTGGGTCTTCGTCCAGAGCTTCATCCTGATGGCCGGCGCCTTCCTGGCCCCCTGGGTGAAGAAGGTGACGCCGCGGGCGGCGCTGCTCGGCACGCTGGCCGGCGTCTCCATCACCTTCATCTCCATGCGACCGGCGCTGGAGATGTTCATGACGCCCGTCATCGGCATCGTCTGCTTCGCCATCGTGCTGGCCGCCTGGTTCGGCGCGCTGCGCTATCCCCGCGGCATCCCGGCGGGGCTGGTCGCCATCGCCTTCGGCATGCTCATCGCCTGGGGTGCCGCCGCACTCGGCCTCGGCTTCGGCGGCCGCAGCCTCGACAAGCTGTTCGGCGGCCTCTCCAACATCGGCTTCTCCGTGCCGATCCCCGCCATCGACCACGTCTTCGGCGGCTTCGAGTTCATCGGCATCATCCTCGTCACCGCCATCCCCTTCGGGATCTACGATCTGGTGGAGGCGATGGACAATGTCGAAAGCGCGGAGGCCGCGGGCGACCACTTCCCGACCACGCGCGTGCTGACCGCCGATGGCGCCGTCTCGCTCGTCGGTTGCCTGATGGGCAACCCCTTCATCAACGCCGTCTATATCGGCCACCCCGGCTGGAAATCCATGGGCGGGCGGATCGGCTATTCCGCCGCGACGGGCCTCGCCGTGCTCGTCATCACCTGGCTCGGCATCATCTCCCTGCTGCTGGACCTCATCCCCGTCGTCGCGATCGCGCCCATCCTGCTCTACATCGGCATGCTGATCGGCGCGCAGGCCTTCCAGGAGACGCCGAAATCCCACGCCCCCGCCGTGGTGCTCGGCCTCGTGCCGCACCTCGCGGCCTGGGCGAAGACGCTGATCGATGGTGCGCTCGGCGCCGCCGGCACCAATGCCGCGACGGTCGGCATGGAGAAGCTCGGCCAGGTCGGCGTGCTCTATCCGGGGCTGGAGGTGCTGGGGGAGGGCTCGATCCTCTCGGGCCTCATCCTCGCCGCCATCGCCGCCTTCATCATCGACAAGGAATGGGTGAAGGCGAGCTACTTCGCCGGCGCCGGCGCGCTGCTGACCTTCTTCGGCTTCATGCATGGCCCGGCGGTCGGCATCGCCGTCACGCCCGGGGTCGCCGCGGCCTATGCGCTGGTCGGCGCCTTCCTCTACGCCGTCAGCCGGCAGACGGAGATCGAGGCCGCGCTGCGTGCGAAGCTGAACCGGGCGCCCGCCGCGGCGGAATAGCCGCGCCTCAATGCGCCACCGCGGGCGTTGGCTCCCGCGGTGGCGTGTGTAGCGGGAAGGTGAGGGACCAGGAGGTGCCGGGCCCATCGCCCTTCTCCACCGTCCCCATCACCTGCTGCACCAGCCGCCGCACCAGCCCCACGCCGTGGCGCTTGCTGCCGGGCTTCTCCACGAAGCCCACGCCGTCATCCGCCACCGTCAGCACGCCATCCTTCCCATCCGCCGACCGCGAAAGCGCGACGGAGACAGTGCCGATCCCGTCGGGGAAGGCATGCTCGAAGCTGTTGGAGACGATCTCCGCCACCGCCATGCCCATCGCCGTGACGGTATCCAGATCCACCGGCAGCGCCTCCGCCCGGCAGACCAGCGCGATGCCGCCGCCGCCATTGCCCTGAAGCCCCGGCAGCCGGCCGCAGAGCGATCGCATGTATTCGCCAAGGTCGATGGTGCGATCCAGCCCGGTGCCCAGCAGCTGCTCATAGACCTGCGACAGCGTCATCACGCGGCGGCTGATGGCGCGGACCGAGGCCTGCTCCTCCTCCCCACCCCCGATCTTCATGTGGGTGAACAGCATGGCCTGGATCAGCTGCAGGTTGTTGCGCACGCGGTGCTTCAGCTCCTCCGCCATCATCGCGCGTTCGGCGAGGAGCTTGTCCTTCTCCCGCACCAGCGCCTCCATCTTCAGCACGGTGTCGCGCATCAGCTGGTTGCGGGTCGCGGTGGCCACGGCTTCCGCCAGCACATTGGCGAAGCCGGTCAGGAAATCGATGTCGTGCCGGTCATAGGTGTGCTGCCGTGGATTGTCGATCTCCAGCACCCCATAGGCATCGCCCTCCTTCCCCTTGATGATGACATCGATGGTGGAGATGATGCCATGCTCCCCGTAGAAGGCTGGCAGCACCACATCATTCGCCTCCCGCAGATTGCCGAGGATGACAGGCAGCCCGGTCACATAGGCTCGACCCTGGGGCGATGTCTCATTGGCGGCGGAGACGACCCGCCCGACCACCCCCTCATGCCATCCCCACCCCGCCTCGATCAGCAGGTCGTCCTCCAACGCGCGGTAGCGGCAGATCTTGCAGAAGGGCACGCCGAGGCCCTCCGCGCAGACGCGCGCCGCCTCGGTCAGGATCTTGCTGAGTTGCGGTTCGCTGAAGGCATAGCTGCCGAACTCCGCCAGGGAGGCCTGCTGCCGGAGCAGCCGGTCGACATGCCGCTGCTGCGTCGGCGCCATCATGGCAAGGGTTCCCATCGCTTAATTGTTGGTTGAATCAAATCCGACGGAGAAGTATAGGCATTTCCTCAAGCCGACGTCGTCGAAGTCGTTCGCCTCATGCCGATCAGTTGATGATCGCATCGCGACAGAAGGATGCCAGTCGATGCTCAAGATCATGATAGTCGAAAATGACGCGATGATCGCCGATTATCTGGAAGAAGTACTGAACGACGCGGGTTACGAGGTCTGCGGGATCGCGCCGGATGTGGAGACGGCCATCACCATGGGGCGCGCCTGCCAGCCCGACCTCGGCATCATCGATCTGCGGCTGCCGGACGGGCGCCTCGGGACGGAGGTCGCCGCAGCCCTGTGCCCCGGCACGCGCTTTGGCGCCCTCTATTCCACCGGCAACCCGGACCACCCCATGCTGCGGGATGCGATGGGCGTTGCCTGCCTCGCCAAGCCCTATACGCCGGATGTGCTGGTCGCGGCGCTCCACCTCGTCTGGGCGCGCATGATGGGGGAGGCGGCGCCCTCCACCCTGCCGAACGGCCTCAGGCTGCTCCACTGAACCACCGGCGCGGCACCCCGATCCGGGGCGCCGCGCCGGCCGAGCGCTACTGGTAGAGGCCCTTGCTGGCCAGCCACTCCTGGATGATGCCCGCGACCTGGTCGCCGTTGCGGTCCATCATCACCATGTGGCTGTTGCCGCGGATCCCGCGCTCCGGCAGGTCCACCACATCCACGCTGCCGCCCGCCGCGCGCACGGCTTCCGCGAAGCGCACACCATTGCCGCGGATCGTCGGCCAGCGGCTGTCCTGCGCGATGTAGTCGCCATAGATCATCAGCACGGGGATGTTGCGCAGCGCCGCCACCTTGGCGGCATCGCCCACCGCCGCCGGCTCCACCAGCACCAGCGCCCGCACCTTGTCCGGCCGCTCCTGCGCCGCGCGCCAGCCGAACAGCCCGGCCTGGCTATGCGCCACCACCACGGAAGGCCCGACTCGGTCCAGCAGCGCCAGATAGGCCTCCAGCGTCAGCGCATCCGTCGTCGTGAAGCGCGGCACGATCTGCCGCATGAAGTTCATGTAGCTCTCGCGATCCGCCGGGAACTGGTTGCCCGGCAGCACCTCGCCGCGCGCGAAGCTGCCGGCGCCGTTGCCGATGCGGAAACGCTCGAAGGGATTGTCCACCGTCAGCAGCAGGTGGGACCCGCCGGTCTGCTCCGGGATCATGGACCAGCCGGCACGCCCGCGCTCCACCGCATCGCTGACATAGACGGGCCAGCCGCGGCGCAGGAAGTAGTGCTGCCAGCCCTCACGGCCATCGGGCGTCGTCTCATAGGTCACGCCGGTCAGCCCGCCGCCATGCCACATCAGGATCGGCGCCTGGCCGCGCGGATTGGCGGGGATCATGTACTGCGCGTACATCGAGCCCATGAGGTAGGTGCCGTTGGGATCGACGCGCGCGGGCACGCCGCCCGGGCTGAACAGCACCTCCCGCACCGGCTGGCCGGAGATCACGACCTCCCGCCCGCCGACATGGAAGCTGCCCCAGCTCTGCAGGGAAACAGGTGGCTGCTGCGCCATCGCCGTCCCCGCTAGCCCGGCGGCCATCGCCGCCGCCATCACGAGTCTCTTCATCGGTTCCTTCCTCTCACTCCGCCGCGCACACGAAACTGGCGGCGTTGTTCTGGTCCCCCTCCCCGCGATAGCGCGGGAAGGTCGGCGCGGCGCAGAGCGGCCGGGTGCGGCCGCGGGTCTGGCTCGTGGTGCCATCCACCACGACCTGCCCCTGTGGCGGCACGCCGTTCTCCACCCAATTGTCGAGTGCGGCCACGCTGCCCCATTGCGGCGCGAAGCGCCCGCCGCCATGGGCGAGGCCGGGCAGCAGGAAGAAGCGCGCGAAGCCATCCGCGCGCGCCTCCCCCATCGTCTCCCGCATGCGCTGGTGCAGCCGCGCATTCTCCCAGGGGCTGACGCTCGGATCGTCATTGCCCTGCAGCAGGATCAGCTTGCCCCCACGCTGCGCGAAGGCCGAGAGGTCGGCGCGCGACGCATCGAACAGCCGCGAGATCTCGAGGATCCGCTCCCGCTGCGGCCCCTCCGCAGTCACGTCCAGCCTCCGCATGTCGAGGTCGCGGCCCCCATTCACGAAGTAGCGGAAGAACTGGTAGGCGCGATCGACGTGATGCGCGTTGGGCCCCGATCGCGGCGGCGAGGTCAGCGCCGCCTGGCTGCCCAACTGCATCGCGATCCCCTCCAGGCTGTTGTAGCCGAGGTAATCATGCAGCCCGTTCGCGAAGGCATAGGGCAGCGTGTAGCCCTGGTGATAGACGCGCATGGTGCGGTCGATCTGGGTCGCGGTCAGGCAATGCGCGGGATGCCCCGTCTCCCCCGCCTTGCAGCGCAGCGCCTCCAGCGCCGCGCTCGCGCCGGCGCGGCAGGCGGCGGGGTTGCTGACCAGCCCATCCGCCACGCCATCCAGCCCGTCGCAGCGCTGGAGCGATTCCTGCGCGATCCGCGTCACCATCGCCGGCGGGATCCACCCCGCCGCGTCATCGTCATAGACCGCGCGCCCCAGCATCGCGCCCCAGAGCCGCAGCCCCATGTAGCTGCTGACGGGATACCAGGAGATGATGCCGTCATAGGCCTCCGGCCAGCGCATCGCGGCCGTCAGCCCCTCCCGCCCGCCGGTGGAGCCGCCGTTGAAGTAGACGCGGCGCGGCGCCTGCCCGTAGCGCGCCTCCGCCACCGCGCGCACCGCATCCAGCGTCTTCCGGATGTGCGCGTAGCCGAAATTATGCAGCGCCTCGTCATTCAGCGCGAAGGAGGCATCGTCCGCGCTCTCCGCCTGGTGGCCGCTATCGCCCGCGAAGGTCAGGAAGCCGCGCGCCAGCGGCGTCGCCGCGCCCTGCAGCCCATGCACCTCCGGCCCGGTGGTGACGGGAATGCGGCCATTGTAGCCACCGCCGCCGAACTGCAGCGCCTTGCGGTTCCAATGGGTCGGCAGGTTGGCCTGGAAGCGGATCTCGGGCGCCGTCGGATCGACCGGCGCGATGGCGCCCATCACCCGGCAGTATTCGCCATTGGGATTGCCGGCCTCGTTCGCCGGCACCAGCCGCACCGCCGTGATGGCGGCGCCGGAAGTTGGCAGGGTGATGGCCGTGGCCGGGATGCGGAGCCCCGTGAGCGCCGCGCAGGCCTGGTCGGGGGAGGGCGTCTGCGCCCAGGCCGGAAAGGTGGCGGCAGGCAAGGCAGTGGCGGCCAGCGCCGCCACCACGAGGGTGTGCTTCATGAACCCGTTCCCTTCCCCTGCGCCCCGGCGGCAGGCCGGGGTCGCATTGCGCCCCGCCTTGATGGCGGGGTCGCGCAACACACCCCTTCGGGTGTCAGTCCACCGTGATGTTGGCCTGCCGGACGACGGTTGCCCAGCGTTCCCGCTCCCACTTGATGAGGTCGGCGAAGCCCTTGCCATCCAGGGTGGAGGGCTCGGCGCCTTCGTCGCGCAGGCGGCGCACCACCTCCGGATTGCCGAGCGCGTCACGCATCGCGGCATAGAGGCGGGTCTTCACCGGCTCCGGCGTACCCCGCGGCACCAGCAGCCCGTACCAGGCGGTCGCCTTGTAGCCCGGGATGGTCTCCGCGACCGTCGGGATGTTGGGCAGGATGGTCATGCGCGCATCGCCCGTCACCGCCAGCGGCCGCAATGCGTTGCTGGTCAGCAGGCCGACGACGGAAGGCAGCGTGGTGATCATGAAGTGGAGATGTCCCGCCACCACGTCGGTCAGCGCCGGCGCGGCGCCGCGGAAGGGCACATGCTCCGCCTCCAGCCCCGCCATCTGCAGCATCAGCGCCGCCGCCAGGTGGCTCGCCGATCCGTTGGAGGCGCTGCCATAGGTGATGTTGCCGCGCGCGGCGCGGATCTCGCCCAGCAGTTCCTGCAGGTTCGTCGCGCGGGACTTCGGCCCCACCACGACGATCAGCGGCGCATCGGCGACGAGGCCGATCGGCTCCAGCGCCGTCTCCGGGTTCACCCGCATGTTGCGGAAGAGGGAGACGTTGACGCTCATCGGGCCATGGTTGCCCATCAGCATCGTGTAGCCATCGGGGCGCGCGCTGGCCGCGGCCTCGGTCGCGATGTTGCCACCCGCACCCGGCCGGTTCTCCACCACCACTGGCTGGCCGAGCGAGGGGCTCATGGCATTGGCGACGGTGCGCGCGATCAGGTCCGTGCCCCCGCCCGGCGCGAAGGCCAGCAGGATGCGGATGGGGCGGCTCGGGAAGGGGGCTTCCTGCGCCAGGGCCGGCGCGGCGAAGGGCGCGGCGAGGGCAGAACCCAGCAGCGTGCGGCGATCGATCATGGTGACGGGTTTCCTTGTTCTTTTGTGGGAAGCGAAGAAGTCTTCAATCCGCCGCATCCGGCAGCCGGGCATGCCCTGGCCAGATCGCGGCAGGAATCAGCAGCGTGCCCTCGAAGATGCGGCGCGCGGTGCGGAGCGTCCCGGCCCAGGCCACGGCATCGCCCTCCATCCCGATCGGCACCTCCATGATGCCGGAGGGATGGGCGATCCGCACCACCTCCCCGGCCCCTGCCACGGTGGCGACCGTGCCCGCCAGCCGCACCGCGGCGGCCAGCGTGATGCCGCCCGTCACCGCCATGGCGCGGTGGCAGGCATGCGGCGTGAAGTAGCGCGCGGCGAGGTCCGCGCCCTCCGCCGAGGGCCCGACCAGCGCCGGCTTCGGCACCACGCTGTCGCTGACATCGCCAAGGCCCATGCGCCGCCCCGCTTCCAGGCGCAGCGCCTCCAGCCGCGCGCGCAGCACGAGGTCGGCTTCCAGCGCCTCCGGCCGGTCCTCCGCCGAGACACCGAGCGACGCCGCGGGCACCAGCATCATCGGCATGGCGCCGTCGATCAGCGTGACGGGCACGCCCTCGATCGTCTCCATCCGCTGCCCGGTCGGGAACATCGCCCCTGTCTTGCTGCCGGCCACGTCGCGGAAGCGCAGCACGATCGGCGCCGCCGTGCCGGGCACGCCGGGGATCGTCGCATCGCCCTCATAGGTCACGCGCCCGCCCGGTGTCCTCACCGCGGCATCGACCAGCGCGCCGGTATTGACGTTGCGGATGCGCACCACCGTCTCCTCGCCCGTGGCGCGGACCAGCCCGGCCTCGATCGCGAAGGGCCCGACGCCGGCCAGCATGTTCCCGCAATTTGGCTTGGTATCCACCAGCGCGCGGCCGACATCGACCTGCGCGAAGAGGTAGTCGACATCGATACCCGGAAGCGCGGAGCGGGAGACGATCGCGACCTTGCTCGTCAGCGTCTGCGCGCCGCCGATGCCATCCACCTGCATCGGGTGCGGCGATCCCATGGCGGCGAGCAGCACGGCATCGCGCGTCGCCTCCTCCGCCGGCAGGTCATCGGCCAGGAAGAAGGGGCCGCGGCTGGTGCCGCCGCGCATCAGGACGCAGGGGATGCGGGTCTGCATGGAGTTTCCGGCCGTTTCCGCCGCGCGTGATAGCCGCGCCCATCCACGCGGAGTAGTGCAAAGATCGGCAGTATTCTTGCATCCCTCGCAAGAACGAAGCAGGCTCCCTTCGTCATGGCCATCGCCCTCGACCAGCTGCGCACCTTCGTCGCCGTCGCGGAAGCCGGGGGCCTGACCCCGGCGGCGGAGACGCTGCATCTATCGCTGCCCGCGATTTCCAGGCGGTTGACGGCGCTGGAGGAGGAGCTGGGCGTCGCCCTCCTCACCCGCTCCACCCGCCGCGTGGCGCTGACCCAGACCGGCCGGGAATTCCTGCCCCGCGCCCGGCGGCTGCTGGATGAGCTGGAGGAAAGCCTGCTCGGCATCCGGGAGGTGGCGGCCCAGCGGCGGGGGCTCGTTGTCCTCGCCTGCATCCCGACCGCCGCCTACTATTTCCTGCCCGCGACCCTGGCGGCCTTCGCGCGCCGCTTCCCCGCCGTCCGCGTCCGCGCCATGGACCTCTCGGCGGAGGGTGTCACCGACGCCGTCGCCACCGGCGCCGCGGAATTCGGCGTCGGCATGGAGGGCGCGGCCCACCCGGAGGTCGAGTTCCGCCCGATGCGGCGCGACCCCTTCGTGCTGGCCTGCCGGCGGGACCATCGCCTGGCGCGCCGCCGCGCCGTCCGCTGGCAGGATCTGGAGGGGGAGCGCCTGGTCGGCGTCTCCCGCCGCTCCGGCAACCGGCTGATCCTGGACCGCGCCCTGCTGCCCCGCGGCATCAGCCCCAACTGGCACTATGAGGCCGAGCACCTCTCGACCAGCCTCGGCCTGGTGGAGGCCGGGCTCGGCCTCGCCGTGGTGCCGCGCCTCGCCCTGCCGCGGGACCCCCACCCCGTTCTCGTCGCCCGGACGCTCACCGACCCCACCGTCGATCGCGCCACGGGGCTGCTGCTGAAGCGCGGCGCGGAGCCCGGCCCCGCCGCCCGCGCCCTGATCGACCTGCTGGCCAAGGGCATGCGGGGGGCTTGATCCCGCGCGCCCCGCGCGCTCCCTTGGCCGGCATGCCGGATGTCCGTCCCCCCGCCTTCCAGCCAACCGTCGCGCAGCTGTTCCTCACCTATCTCAAGATCGGCCTGGTCGGCTTCGGGGGCGTGAATGCCTGGGCCCGCCGCGTGCTGGTGGAGGAGAAGCGCTGGCTGACCGAGCAGGAATATGCGGAGGTGCTGGGCCTCGGTCAGGTCCTGCCCGGCCCCAATGCGCTGAACGTCGCCATCCAGCTCGGCGACCGCTTCCGCGGCGGCCCCGGCGCGCTCGCCACCACGATCGGCCTCTTCGGCGGCCCGCTGGTGGTGCTGATGGGCCTTGCCATCCTGCATGACGCCTATGGGGAGGTGCCGCTGGTGAAGGCGGTTCTGGCCGGCACGGCGGCGACGGCGGCGGGCATGATCCTCGGCACCGCGCTCAAGATGGCGACCAAGCTCAAGCCGAGCCTGCCCATCATCGCGGTCGGCATCGCGGCGCTGATCGGCGGCGCGGCCCTGCGGCTTCCCCTGCCTTACATCGTCCTCGGCCTCGCCCCCTTCGGCATCGCCGCCGCCTGGTGGACGATGAAGGCCCGCGCATGAACGACCAGGGCGGCGTTCTCCTCCAGATCGCCATCGGCTTCGCCGCCATCTCCATGATCGCGGTGGGCGGCGGCATTGCCGTGGTGCCGGAGATGAACCGCCTGGTCGTGGACGTGCATGGCTGGATGTCCGATGCGCGCTTCGCCCAGCTCTTCGCCCTCGCCCAGGCCGCGCCGGGGCCCAATGTGCTGGTCGTCGGCCTGATCGGCTGGCAGGTGGCGGGGCTCACAGGCATGCTGGTGGCGACGCTGGCCATGACCGGCCCCGCGGGCCTCTTCGCCTTCGGCTTCTCCAAGCTGCGCGGCCGCCTGGCCGGCGCGCGCTGGCTCCGCATCGTGGAGAAGGGGCTGGTCCCCATCGCGGTGGGGCTGATCTTCTCCTCCGGCGTCATCCTCGCCCAGGGCGCGGCGCACCCCGCCGGCCCCGGCACCGCCATCAGCGTGCTGGCGGTCTGCCTGACCGTCTTCTCCACCCTCTTCGTCTGGCTGACCGATCGCAGCCCGCTCTGGGTCCTCGTGATCGGCGCCGTCGCGGGGGCGCTGCTTCTGTAGCCACCCCACGGCGACAGCCCGCGCGGGCCGGGCTATACCCGCGCCATGCCCGACGCCCCCACCCCGGCCGGCCTGCTGGACAGGCTGCACGCGCTCCTCGGTCCCCGCGGCCTGCTGACGGACCCCGGCGACATCGCGCCCCACCTCTCCGACTGGCGCGCCCTCTACCAGGGCCGCGCGCTGGCCGTGGCGCGCCCGGCCGATACGGCGGAAGTGGCGACCGTGGTGAAGCTGGCGCAGGAGACCGGCACGCCCATCACCGTGCAGGGCGGCAATACCTCCATGGTCGGCGGCGCCGTGCCGGATGAAAGCGGCCGCCACCTGGTGCTCTCGCTCGCCCGCCTCAACCGGATCCGGGATTGCGACCCCGTGGACATGACCATGACGGCCGAGGCCGGCGTGGTGCTGAAGACCGCGCAGAACGCCGCGCAGGATGCCGGCTGCCTCTTCCCCCTCAGCCTCGGCGCGGAGGGCACGGCCACGATCGGCGGCGTGCTCTCCACCAATGCCGGCGGCAACACCACGGTCCGCTACGGCAATGCCCGCGAATTGATGCTGGGGCTGGAGGTGGTGCTGCCCGACGGCCAGGTCTGGAACGGGCTGCGACGCCTCCGGAAGGACAATACCGGCTACGCGCTGCGCCACCTCTTCGTGGGTGCGGAGGGCACGCTCGGCATCGTCACCGCCGCCGTGCTGCGCATGTTCCCCCGCCCGCGCGACACGGCGCTGGCCCTCTGCGCCGTGGCGGATGAGGATGCGGCGCTCGGCCTGTTCCGCCGCTTCCGCGACCGGGACGAGAGCGCGGTGCGCGCCTTCGAATACATGTCCGGCACCGGCGTCGATTTCTGCGTGCAGCACATCGAGGGCATCGGCCCGCCCCTGTCCGACCGCGCCGACCACTACGTGCTGGTCGACCTCGCCTCCCCCCGCCCCGATGCCGGCCTGCGCGACATGGCGGAGGGGGTGCTGGGCGAGGCGATGGAGGAGGGCATCGTCCTCGACGCCGTCCTCGCCGAAAGCGAGGCCCAGGCCCAGAAGCTCTGGCGCATCCGGGAGGAGCATCCCGAGGCGCAGAAGCGGGAGGGGGCGTCGGTCAAGAACGACGTCTCCGTCCCGGTGTCGAAGGTGCCGGAGATGATCCGCCGCTGCTCCGCCGCCCTGGTGGAACTGATCCCCGGTAGCCGCCCGGTGCCCTTCGGCCATATCGGGGACGGCAACATCCACATGAACCTGGAACAGCCGCCGGGCATGGACCCCGCCGCCTTCCTGGCCCGCAGCCACGACATCATGGATTGCGTCAACGCCATCGTCCGCGACCTCGATGGCAGCTTCAGCGCGGAACACGGCATCGGCCGGCTGAAGACGGACATGATGGAGGAATGGCGCGGGGGCGCGGAGTTGGATGCCATGAAGCGCATCAAGGCGGCGCTGGACCCCGCGGGCCTGATGAATCCGGGCAAGGTGCTGCCCTGAAGCCAGGGGCTGCGTGGGCGAGGTGGGGAAGGCGCCGCCTTCCCCACACCCCATCCGCCCAAGGGCGGATATTTGGGGGGCAGAGCCCCCTGGACCATCGTCAATGGACAGGGTTCCAAGGGCCCGCTGGCCCTTGGCGAGGGGGTGCAGGGGGAGCAGCGCTCCCCCTGCTTCTCCTCCTCGCCGCCTGCGCGCCCAACGCGCCTTCCCGCCCGCCCGAAGCCGGCCTCGCCGCCACCGCGACGGTGGCCGAGATCCGCTCCGGCGAGGCGCCTTCCTGCAACGCCTCCGGCGCCGCCATCCATCTCGGCGGCGGGCGCTTCGTGACGGCGGCGCATGTGGTGGATGGCTCCGTCCAGCGGCTGCGCGGCTTCTGTCCCCCGGACAGGCAGGGCCAGCCCACCATCACGCTCGGCGTCCGCGGCACGGAGGCACCGGCCCGCATCCTCCGCGCGGGGCGCGACCGGGTCGATCCCGGCATCGGCCAGCGCTATCTCGGCGGCGAGGATTTGGCGATCGTCGCGCCGACCCGCACCCTGCCCGCGCTTCCCGCCGCCACCCCCTGCGCCGCCGCCCCGCCGCCCGGCACGGCGGCGCTGCTCGTCACGCCGCGGCGGTCCATCCGCACCCGCATCCTGGCGCCGTGGTCGGATCCCGATGCCCGCTTCGGCAGCTACCTGGAGATCCCGGAGACGCTGAACCCCGGCGAATCCGGCGGCGCGGTCTTCGTGGCCGCCTCGGGCTGCCTGGCCGGAATCGTCAGCCACCGGGATTCCGATGGCGGCCCGCCCAGCACGCGCCTCGTGCCTGCCTCAACCATCGCGCGTTTCCTCACCCCGTGATCCGGCCCGCTTTGCCCCGCCCCCCGAAGGGCTGGTAGAAGGGGTGGGATGACCCGGATCGACCGCTACATCCTGCGCCAGTTGGTGGGCGGCCTCCTGGCCGTCACCTGCGGCCTGGCCGCGCTGGTATGGCTGACGCAGTCGCTGCGCTTCATCGAGCTGGTGCTGGACCGCGGCCTGTCGCTGGCCGTCTTCGTGCAGCTCACGGGCCTGATGCTGCCGGGCTTCTTCGCCGTCATCCTGCCCATCACCACCTTCGTCGTGGTGCTCTTCGTCTATGTGCGGATGAACAGCGACCGCGAACTGGTGGTGATGCGCGCCGCCGGCCTGTCGCAGCTGCGCCTGGCGCGGCCGGGGCTGATGCTGGCGCTGATGGCGGTCGGTGCCGGCTATGTGCTGAACCTCTGGCTCGTGCCGCTGTCCCATACCGCCTTCCGCATCTGGCAGTTCGAGATCCGCAACCAGATGGCGGCGATCCTGGTGCAGGAAGGCGTCTTCTCCTCGGTCGGCGGGGACCTCACGGTCTATGCCCGGCTGCGGGACCGCGACGGCACGCTGCGCGGCATCCTGGTGCATGATGCCCGCGAACGCGGCGCGCCCGTCACCATCCTGGCGGAGCAGGGCCGGATCACGACGGGGCCCAACGGCCCGCGCGTGACCCTGCAGAACGGCGTCCGCCAGCAGATGGAACGCGTCCCCAACCCCGCCCCGGGCGCCCAGCCCATGCGGCTGTCGGTCCTGTCCTTCAACGAGAACAGCGTGGACCTCGCCCGCGCCACGCGGCAGGAGGAAGCGCGCTTCCGCGACTCCCGCGAACGCAGCATCCCCGAATTGCTGCACCCCGACCCGGCGGAGGGTCTTCGCCCGCGGGAACTCGCCCGCTTCGTGGGGGAGGCGCATCAGCGCATGTCGGCGCCCCTCACCGCGCTGTCCTTCGCCCTTGTCGGCCTGGCGGTGGCGCTGACGGGCCAGTTCCGCCGGCATGGCGGCGGCCTCCGGCTCGCCGCCGGCATCGGCATCGTGGTCGGGCTGCTGGCGGTGGGGCTGACCATCGGCAACCTCGCGACGCGGGACAACAGCTTCGTCTGGCTGATCTGGGCCCATGCCACGGCCCCCGGCTTCGTCGCGCTATGGTGGATGCTGGGCGCCCCCGGCCTGCCGCGGCCCCGCGCCCTGCCCATGCCCGCCGCCCCCGGCGCGGCGGATTGACCGCATGATCCTGACCCCCACCCTGACGGGCTATGTCGCCCGCGCCTTCCTCGGCATGACGCTGGCGATGCTGGGCGCGCTGACGGGCCTGGTCGCGCTGTTCGACTTCATCGAATTGCTGCGCCGCGCCGCCACCCGCCCCGATGTCGGCTTCGCCATCGCGCTGGAGATCGCGAGCCTCCGCCTGCCCTTCGTCTCCCTCCAGATCCTGCCCTTCGCCATCCTGCTGGGCGGCATCGTCGCCTTCTGGCGCCTGACGCGCTCCTCCGAACTCATCGTGGCGCGCGCGGCCGGCATCTCCGCCTGGGGCTTCCTGACCGGCCCGCTGGTGGTGGCCGTGCTGCTCGGCATGGTCGCGACCGGCGCCATCTCCCCCATCTCCTCCGCCCTGCTGTCGCGGGCGGAGCGGCTGGACCAGACCTTCCTCCGCACCGGCGGCGGCATGACGGCGCTGGCCGGCGGTCGCCTCTGGCTCCGCCAGGCGGACCGGGAACTGGAATCGAACGGCGTCGCCATCATCTCCGGCCGCCCCGTCGCCATGCGCACGGCCAATGAGCCCATCCCCCGCGCCGGCGCGCGGTTCGAATTGCAGGAGGTCTCGGTCTGGCGCCTGACCGCCGGCGACCAGCCCCTGTCGCGGCTGGAAGCGCCGCGCGCGCGCCTCTCGGCCGGCGCCTGGGTGATCGAGGATGCGGTGGCCTTCGGCGTCGACCGCATCGCCAAGCCCGTCGGCACCATCAGCCTGCCCACGGAACTGACCCCGGACCGGATCGAGGACAGCTTCGCCTCGCCCGAGACGCTCGATTTCTGGGCCCTGCCCGGCTTCATCGCGGTGCTGGAGGAAGCGGGCTTCTCGGCCGTGCGCCACCGCATCCAGTTCCAGTCGCTGCTCGCCCTGCCCATGCTGGCGCTGGCCATGGCGCTGCTCGCCGCCGGCTTCTCCATGCGCCAGACCCGGCGCGGCGGGGTCGCGCAGATGATCGGCGGCGGCGTCGCCGCCGGATTTGCCCTGTTCGTCGTGGACAGGGTCAGCAATGAATTCGGGGAGGCGGGGTCCCTGCCGGTGGTGCTCGCCGCCTGGGCACCCACCGTCGCGGGATTGCTGCTGGCCTTGGCCCTGCTGCTGCACCTGGAGGATGGTTGATGCGCCAGCCCGGCGGCCGAACGGGAAAGCTGCCCCCGCCGCTGCGCCCCCCGGGCGGGGCGCCCATGGGCCTGCGCCCACGCCGTGCCCCGATCCTCGCCGCCAGCGCGGCACCTCCCGTGGCCGTGGTGCCGCCGCCGCGCACCCGCGGCCGCCTCATGCTCGGCACGGCCATCGCCGCCGCCTGGCTGCTGCTGCTGCCCGCCATCCCCGCCTCCCCCCAGGGCTTCGGCGGCTTCGGCAGCCGCGCCAGCAGCGACGAACCCGTGACCTTCACGGCGGAGGAGGTGGAATACGACCAGGTCGCCAACACCGTCACCGCCCGCGGGCGGGTGGAAGCCTGGCAGGGCGACCGCGTGCTGCGCGCCGATGAATTCACCTACAACCGGGAAACCGGCGTCGCCGTCGCCACCGGCAATGTCGCGCTGATCGAGCCGGACGGGCAGACCCTCTTCGCCGATCGCGCCGAACTCCAGGGCGGCATGCGCGACGCGGCGATCGAGGGCATCCGCGGCCTGCTGGCCAACAATGCCCGGCTGGCCGCGGCCGGCGCGCGGCGCACCGGCGGCACCGTCACGGACCTGGCGCGCGTCGTCTATTCCTCCTGCGACCTCTGCCCGGAGGACCCGACCCGCCCGCCGCTCTGGCAGCTCCGCGCCCGGGTCGCGACGCTCGACAGCACGGATCAGCGGGTGCGCTACCGGGACGCGGCGGTGCAGTTCGCTGGCTGGCCGGTGCTCTACACCCCCTATTTCAGCCATGCCTCGCCGGACGCGCCGCGAGCCTCGGGCTTCCTCTCGCCGACGCTCGGCACCACAAGGCTGCTCGGCGCCTTCGCGGAGATCCCCTACTACTGGGCGATCGACGACCATTCCGACGCCACCATCACCGCGACGCTGTCCGAGAAGCAGATCCCCAATCTCGGCGGCGCCTATCGCCGGCGCTTCAACAGCGGCGACCTCTCGGTCGAGGGGTCGATCGGCGGGCTGGACGGCACCACGGCCGATGGCACGGGCGGGCACCTCTTCTCCCGCGGCCGCTTCTCGCTCGATGAGAACTGGCGCGCCGGCTTCGGCGTGAACCGCGCCTCCTCCCGCGAATATCTCCGCGCCTGGCGCTTCGGCGGGCCGCGCGTGCTGACCAGCAGCGCCTATCTGGAGGGCTTCTGGGGGGCGGAAGGCTACGCCCGCATCGACAGCATGCTCTACCAGGGCCTCGATACGGCCACGAGCAATGACCAGGTGCCGATCGTGCTGCCGCGCGGCTATGCGGACTATGTCTTCCCGACCGACAGCCTGGGCGGCAACTTCACGCTGGATGCCTCCGCCTACAGCATCTTCCGCACCACGGGCACGGATACGCGCCGCATCGGCAGCCGCCTGTCCTACGAACTGCCCTTCACCGGGGAAGCGGGCGATCTCTGGACCTTCCGCACCCATGCCGATGTGCTGGGCGGCTGGGCGGATGGCCTGGCGCTGGCGCCGACCTTCGGCAGCGCCGCGGATGACGGCTTCTACGGCCGCGGCCATATCCGCAGCGCCGTCGATTGGCGCATGCCCTTCATCCGCGGCGCCGGCGACTGGGGTTCCCAGCTGATCGAGCCGCGGGTGCAGGTGGTCACGGGTCCCTCCACCGGCGCCCAGACCAGCTTCCCGAACGAGGACAGCCTCGACTTCGAATTCACCGACGCCAACCTGTTCAGCCTGAACCGCTTCACCGGGCGCGACCGGCTGGAAGGGGGCACCCGCGTCGATGCCGCGCTGCGCGGCGCCTGGTTCTTCCCCAATGGCGGGCAGCTGGAAGCGCTGGCGGGCCGGTCCTTCCGCGCCGCGACGGATGCGACCTTCGCGCAAGGCTCGGGGCTGGAAGGGCGGTCCTCCGACTGGGTGGGCCGCATGCGCCTGGCGCCGGTCCCCTGGCTGGAACTGGTCGGCCGCTCGCGGCTCGACCGGGAGTCGACGGAACCCCGCCTCTGGGACGCCAGCGCCACCGTCTTCGGCGGGCCCGTCTCCCTCACCGGCGGCTACCTGCTGACCAATCCGGAGCCGAACGTCACCACCCGGAAGCGGGAGGAGGTGTCGATCGGCGGCACGCTCCGCGTGACCGAGAACTGGCGCGTCGGCGCCTTCGGCCGCTACGACATCGCGCTCGACCGCGCCGTCAGCGCCTCCGCCTCCGCGATCTACGAGGATGAGTGCCTGATCTTCGAGACGCGCTTCGTCCGCAACCGGGCGCAGGACCCGAATACCGGCCGCGACTATGCCGGCGGCACGCTGCTGCTGTTCCGCATCAGCCTGAAGACGGTCGGCGATTTCGGGTTCCGCGCGTTGTGATGAAGCGATCCGACATGGCGCGGCGCGGCCCTGCCCTTCCCATGACACCCCCGCACGCCTAGGAAAGCGCCATGCGTCCCACCGCCCGCGCCCTGCTGCTGCTCTCCGCCCTCGCCCTGCCGGTCCTGGCGGTGCCGGGGACGCCCGCCCTGGCGCAAGCCCCCGCCACCGCCGCGCGCGCGCCGGATGGCGCGACGAACGGCATCGTCGCCGTCATCAACGGGGACATCGTCACCCGTGGCGACGTCGATGGCCGCCGCCGCCTCTTCGCCCTGAATGCCGGCCTCGCCCCCTCGCCGGAGGTGCTGGAACGCCTGACGCCACAGGTCACGCGCCTGCTGGTCGATGAAAGGCTGCGCATGCAGGACGTGCAGCGCCGCCGCATCCCCGTCACGGATGGCGACATCGCCCAGGCGGTGGCGGATCTGGAGCGCCGCAACAACCTGCCCGCCGGCGGGCTGGTGGCGCAGCTGCGCCGCGCCGGGGTGGAGCCCCGCGTGCTCTACGACCAGCTTCGCGTGCAGATCGGCTGGGCCCGGCTGCTGCGCCAGATCCTCGGCCCCCAGGCGCAACCGACGGATGCCGAGGTCGCCGAACAGATCGCCCTCCAGCGCGCCCGCACCGGCCAGCAGGAATTCCTGGTCAGCGAGATCTTCATCCCCGTCGATGACCCGACGGAGGAGCCGGAGGTCCGTCGCTTCGTGGAGGAGGTGGTCACCCAGCTCCGCCGCGGCGTGCCCTTCCCCGTCGCCGCCACCCAGTTCAGCCAGGCCCAGACCGCGCTGCAGGGCGGCGACCTCGGCTGGGTGGGGCTGGAGGCGCTGGACGAATCGGTCGCCCGCATCGTCGGCCAGATGCCCCCCGGCGCGATCAGCAACGCCATCGCCGTGCCCGGCGGCTTCCAGATCGTGGCGCTGCGCCAGCGCCGCGAAGTGGGCCGGGACGACGCGACGATACTGACGCTGCGCCAGGCCTTCCTGCCCTTCGCGACGCCGCTCAACCCGCAGGCGCCGACGCCGCAGCAGATCCAGGTGGTGGAACGCGCCCGCGCGCTCTCCGCCAGCGCCCGCAGCTGCGAGGCGGTGGAGCAGGCCGCGCGTGCCGGCGGCAGCGGCCGCGACCCCGATCCCGGCCCGGTGCGACTGGAAACCGTGCAGCCCCCCGCGCTCCGGCAGCTCATCGGCGGCCTCGCCCCCGGCCGCGCCAGCCAGCCCGTGATCGCCCCCGATGGCGTCGCCATCATCATGGTCTGCACGCGGGAGACCCGGAACCAGGCCGAGATCACGCCCGAGGTCGCCCGCCAGCAGCTGCTGCGCGACCGCGTCGAGCTGCTCTCCCGCCAGCTCCAGCGCGACCTCCGCCGCCGCGCCCAGATCGAGATGCGCAGCTGACGGGCATGCCTGGCGAGGCGCCGCCCCCTGCTCCCTCCCCCGCGCTTGCGGGGGAGGGTCGGGGTGGGGGTCGCGCAGCCCTCCCGACGCTGCGCGACACCATCGCGCGGCACGGGCTCGATGCCCGCAAGTCGCTCGGCCAGCATTTCCTGCTGGACCAGAACCTCTGCGACCGCATCGCGACGCTGGCCGGCGACCTGACCGGCCGCCATGTGCTGGAAGTGGGGCCCGGCCCGGGCGGTCTGACCCGCGCCCTGCTCGCCTCCCCCGCCGCCGATGTCCTGGCGGTCGAACTGGACCGCCGCGCCATCGCCGCGCTGGCGGAGCTGTCGGATGCCTTCCCGGGCCGCCTGACGGTGCTGGAGGCCGATGCGACGACCATCGACGCCGCGGCCCTGCTGCCGGCACCGCGAAAGATCATCGCCAACCTGCCCTACAACGTGGCGACGCCGCTGCTGGTAGGCTGGCTGCGCAACGCCCGGGACTTCGAATCCATGGCGCTGATGTTCCAGCAGGAGGTGGCGGAGCGCATCTGCGCCGCCCCCGACACGGAAGCCTATGGAAGGCTCGGCGTGCTGGCGCAGTGGCGCTGCCAGGCGCGTTTCCTGCTGAGCCTCCCCCCCGGCGCCTTCAGCCCACCCCCGAAAGTCCATTCCGCCGTGGTCGGCCTGGTCCCCCATGCCGAGGATCCGGGGCCCGACCTCTTCGCCACCATGGAACGCCTGACCGCCGCCGCCTTCGGCCAGCGCCGCAAGATGCTGCGCGGATCGCTGAAATCGCTGGGCCAGGCGGAGGCGCTGCTGGACGCCGCCGGCATCGCCGGCGACCGCCGGGCGGAGACCCTGACCATCCCCGAATTCGACCGCCTGGCCCGCGCGCTGCACGCGCGGGGCTGAGAAGAGGACCCGTCCATGCTGCCGCCCGAGCCCACCATCTGCTTCGCCCACGTCGCCTACCGCTTCGCGGAGCGCTACACGCAGCGCGGCGGCACGCTTCCCCATTTCGAGGTCCGCAGCCTGGACGAGCTGGAAGCGCGCATCGCGGAGGCCGATGTCCTCCTCGTCTCCGGCATGTGGCGCAACCACCTGGCCGCCAAGGCGCCGCGGCTGAAGTTCATCCAGTCCATCAGCGCGGGCGTGGACCAGTATGACCGCACCGTGCTGGCCGGCGCCGGCATCCGCCTGGCCTCCGCGCAGGGCGCCAATGCCAATGCCGTCTCCGAACACGCCATCTCCCTGATCCTTGCCATCGCCCGCCGCCTGCCGGAGGCCCGCGACAACCAGGCGCGCAAGCACTGGCGCGGCATGATCGGCGACCTGACGAAGCGCGAGGACGAGCTGGGCGGCAAGACCCTGCTGGTCGTCGGCATCGGCCGCATCGGCGGGCGCCTCGCACGCCTGGCCAAGGCCTTCGGCATGAACGTCATCGGCCTGCGCCAGGACCCGTCCAAGGGAGCCGAGGGCGCGGACGAGATCCATGGCATGGACGCGCTGATGGCGCAGCTTCCCCGCGCCGACTACGTGGCGCTGACCTGCGCGCTGACGCCCGAGACGCGCGGCCTGATGGGTACCGCGCAATTCGCCGCCATGAAGCCGGCCTCCATCCTGGTGAACGTCGCCCGCGGCGCCGTCTGCGTGGAGCCCGACCTCGCGGCGGCACTCGCCTCCGGCCATCTCGGCGCCGCCGCCCTCGACGTGACGGCGGAGGAGCCGCTCGCCGAGGCCTCCCCCCTCTGGTCCATGCCCAACGTCTTCATCACCCCCCACACGGGCGGCGAGACGCGGGCCTATGAGGGCAATGTGCTCGACCTGATGGAGGAGAACCTCAAGCGCCTCCACGCCGGCGAGACCACGCTGAAGAACCAGGTCGTCTGACCAGCGGGCGGGGCCGTCACCCGTTCACGACGGTCCCGCCATTCGGGTGGATCACCTGCCCGCTGATGTAGGAAGAGTCGAGGTTGCTCGCGAGGAAGATGTAGGCCGGCGCGACCTCGTCCGGCTGCCCCGGGCGCCCCATCGGCGCCTGCGCCCCATGCTCCGCCGTCCGCTCCGCACTGAAGCTCGCGGGAATCAAGGGCGTCCAGATCGGGCCCGGCGCCACCGCATTCACGCGAATGCCACGATTCTGCAGCGACTTCGCCAGGCTGCGCGTGAAGGCCACGATCGCGCCCTTGGTGCTGGCATAGTCGATCAAGGTCGGATTGCCCTGATAGGCCGTGATGCTCGTCGTGTTCACGATCGCCGAGCCCTCGCCCATGTGCTTCAGCGCCGCCCGAGTCACCCACATCATGCCGAGGATGTTCGTCCGGAACGTCCGCTCCACCTGCTCGGTCGGGATCTCGGCAAAATCCTCGCAGACATGCTGCTCGGCGGCGTTGTTCACCAGCACGTCGATCCGCCCCAGCTCCGCCACCACGCGCTGCACCAGGATGTCGCAGACCTGCGCATCGCCGATATCGCCCGCGATCGCGACAGCGCGCCGCCCCTCGGCCTCGATCAGGCGCTTGGTCTCCTCGGCATCCTGGCCCTCATCCAGGTAGAGGATCGCGACATCCGCCCCCTCCTTCGCAAAGCCGATCGCGACGGCACGGCCGATGCCGCTGTCGCCGCCCGTCACCAGCGCGACCTTGCCCGAGAGCTTGCCGGAGCCCTTCCACTTCGCCATGGCCGATTCCGGCCGCGGCTCCATCTCGGCCTCGATGCCGGGCTGGTGGGACTGGGACTGCGGGGGCTGCGGCGTGTCGGCCATGGGGATTCTCCTCGGTCAGCCCCAGGCAACGGCGCCCGAGGCCCCGGAGTTCAGGCCCACCCGCGGAACGTCAGTCCCGCTTCACGCCCCCATGCCGCTCCGGCTCCAGCCTGGCCTTGAGATAGGCCAGCAGCGGAAAGGCGCCCGTGCAGAGCGCCAGCAGCACGCCCCAGCCCCCCTCCCGATACCCCTTCCGGGAGACGTAGCTCTTCCACACCCGCGACACGAAACGCCGGAGATTGTCCGGCATCGACCCGATATCGCCCTGCGCGATCAGATCCGCCGCCTTGGCGGAGGAATACTTGTCCAGCCGCCGCAGCATGTCCGAGATGTCCCGGTCAACCAGGTGGATCAGCGCGCCCTCCGTGATCTTCGGGCCCTCCTTCCCCACCCAGTCCAGCCCCGGATGCACCCGCTGCGCCCGCCACCTCTTGGCGCCCTTGCGGAACAGCCGCGGCACCGACGTCGTGCCGAAACTCCCGGCCCAGCCATGCCGCACCAGCCGATCGCCGACATAATTGTCCACTGGCACCTGGTGCCAGGCATGCGTGGACACGCCGATTACCCGCCGCACCGCGGCCGCCAGCGGCGGGCTCACCCGCTCATCCGCATCGACCTCCAGCACCCAATCGCTGGAACAGGCGGCAATCCCGGCATTCCGCCGCTCGCCCTCCAGCTCCCAGGCCCCTTCGACCACCCGCGCCCCGGCCGCGCGCGCAATCGCCGCACTCGCATCCGTCGTGCGATCCAACACGACGACGACCTCATCCGCGAACGCCACCGACGCCAGGCAATCCGGCAGCCGCCCCGCCTCGTTGCGGGCGACGATGAGGGCGGAGAGGGTCGGCGTGGCGCTCATGCGGCCGCAGGGGGGCGCTGCCCCCCTGCACCCCCCGCCAGGAGGCAGCGGCCTCCTGGACCACCGTTCATGGGTGGAAAGGGAGGGGGCGTCACCGGCGCACCCTTCGCATAAGGACCGACAGGCCCCCTCCCTTTCCACCCATCAAAACCTGGGTTCCAAGGGCCCGCTGGCCCTTGGCGGGAGGGGTGCGGGGAGGGCGGAGCCCTCCCTGCGAGCCACAGGGCATCACGCCGTCCTGTCGCCCCCACCGCCCGCCAGCGCGGCCTGGGCGGCGGCCAGGCGTGCCACGGGCACGCGGTAGGGGGAGCAGGAGACGTAGTCGAGGCCGACCGAGCCGCAGAAGTGGATGGAGGCCGGGTCGCCGCCGTGTTCGCCGCAGATGCCGAGCTTCAGGTCAGGCTTGGTCTTGCGGCCTTTCTGCGCGGCGATTTCGACGAGGGCGCCGACGCCGTCCACGTCGATGGAGACAAAGGGGTCTTTCGGCAGGATGCCCTTCTCGACGTAGAAGGGCAGGAACTTGCCGGCGTCGTCGCGGGACAGGCCGAAGACGGTCTGCGTCAGGTCGTTGGTGCCGAAGCTGAAGAAGTCCGCGCTTTCGGCGATGGTGTCGGCGGTCAGGGCCGCGCGGGGCAGCTCGATCATCGTCCCCACCTGGTAGACGATGTGGTAGCCGCTTTCCGCGAAGACTTCCTGCGCGACCTTGTCCACCTGGGCGCGGGTGATTTCCAGTTCGCGCTTGGTCATGACCAGCGGGATCATGATCTCCGGCACCGGCGCCTTGCCGGTTTCCTTGCCGACCATGACGGCGGCCTCGAAGATCGCGCGCACCTGCATCTCGTAGATCTCGGGATAGGTGACGCCGAGGCGGCAGCCGCGGTGGCCGAGCATCGGGTTGGCTTCCGAGAGGTCCGCCACGCGCCGCTTCATCAGCGCGACGTCGGCGCCGAGGCTTTCGGCCACTTCCTCGATCTCGCTTTCCTTGTGCGGCAGGAATTCATGCAACGGCGGGTCGAGCAGGCGGATCGTGACCGGCAGCCCCGCCATGATGTTGAAAAGCTCGAGAAAATCCTTGCGCTGGAAGGGGAGAAGCCGCGCCAGGGCGTCGCGCCGGCCGCCTTCCGTCTCCGCCATGATCATCTGCCGGACGGCGCCGATGCGCTCCGGGTCGAAGAACATGTGTTCGGTGCGGCAGAGCCCGATGCCTTCCGCGCCGAACTTGCGCGCGGTCTCGGCATCCAGCGGGGTTTCGGCGTTGGCGCGGACCTTCATCTTCCGCACGCCATCGGCCCATTCCATCAGCGTCGCGAAGTCGCCGGAGAGCTGGGGCTCGATCATCGCGACGGTGCCGGCGAAGACCTCGCCCGTGGCGCCGTCGAGGGTGATGGTATCGCCCGCCGTCAGGCGCTTGCCGCCGGCGGAGAGCGTCTGCTGCGCGTAGTCCACGTTGATGGTGCCAGCGCCGGCGACACAGGGCCGGCCCATGCCGCGGGCGACGACGGCCGCGTGGCTGGTCATGCCGCCGCGCGTGGTCAGGATGCCCTTGGCCGCGTGCATGCCGTGGATGTCCTCGGGGGACGTCTCGATGCGGACCAGGATGACCGCCTCGCCCTTGGCGGCGCGGACTTCCGCTTCATCCGCCGAGAAGACGATGACGCCGCAGGCGGCGCCCGGCGAGGCCGGCAGGCCCTTGGCGAGTGCCTTGCGCGGCGCCTTCGGGTCCAGCGTCGGGTGCAGCAGCTGGTCGAGCGCCTTGGGATCGACGCGCTTCACCGCTTCCGTCCGGTCGATCAGCCCTTCGCGGGCCATGTCCACGGCGATCTTCAGGCTGGCCGCCGCGGTGCGCTTCCCGTTGCGCGTCTGCAGCATGTAGAGCTTGTTCTGCTGGACCGTGAATTCGATGTCCTGCATGTCCCGGTAATGCTTCTCGAGCTTCGCGCGGACCTCGATGAGTTCCGCGTAGGCCTTGGGCATCACGGTTTCCATGGACTTCTCGCCCGGCTTCGCGCGGGCCTCCGCCATGGGCTGCGGCGTGCGGATGCCGGCGACGACGTCCTCGCCCTGCGCATTCACCAAGTATTCGCCGTAGAAGAAGTTCTCGCCCGTGCTGGGGTCGCGCGTGAAGCAGACGCCCGTCGCACAGTCGTTGCCCATATTGCCGAAGACCATGGCCTGGACGTTGACGGCGGTGCCCCACTGGGCGGGGATGTCGTGCAGGCGGCGATAGGTATTGGCGCGCGGGTTCATCCAGCTGCCGAAGACGGCGCCGATCGCGGCCCAGAGCTGCGCGTGGGGGTCCTGCGGGAAGGGCTTGCCGGTGACTTCCGCTACCATCTCCTTGTAGCCATCGACCACGCGGTGCCAGTCCTGCGCGACCAGCTGCGTGTCCTCGTCCACGCCCTTGTCCATCTTCACATGTTCGATGATTTCCTCGAACCGGTGATGGTCCACGCCGAGCACGACGGAGCCGAACATCTGGATGAAGCGGCGGTAGCTGTCCCAGGCGAAGCGTGCATCGCCCGACGCGGCCGCAAGGCCATCGACGGTGGCGTCGTTCAGGCCGAGGTTCAGCACCGTGTCCATCATGCCGGGCATGGAGACGCGGGCGCCGGAGCGGACGGAGACGAGGAGTGGCTTGTGGTGGTCGCCGAACTTCGCACCCACCGCCGCTTCGACGCGGGCCAGGGCCTCGTTCACGCTGTCCCGCAGCTCCGGCGGATAGGACTGGCCGTGGTCGTAGTAGTAGGTGCAGACCTCGGTGGTGATGGTGAAGCCGGGCGGAACGGGCAGGCCGATGCTGGCCATCTCCGCCAGGTTGGCGCCCTTGCCGCCCAGGAGGTTCCGCATGTCGGCGCGGCCCTCATTGTGACCGGCACCGAAGCTGTACACCCACTTCGTCATTGGACGGCGCTCTCCTGCAAACTGCGTGGCTGTTCGCGACGAACTGCCACCGCGCCCCGGCCTGGGCAAGCCTTATGCCGGGTAAGCGGAGGCGGCCTGCGGGTCAGCCCTCGATCCGGGAAAAATCGGCCACCGCGTCGATTCCGGCGCGCAGCCGTGCGAGCAAGCGTAGACGGTTGCGCCGGAGTTCCGGAACGGGGTCGTTCACGGTGACGCGTTCGAAGAATGCATCAAGTGGCCCTCGCAGGGCCGCCAAGGCCGACATGGCAGAAATGTAATTCTCAGCCGCCAACGATGCCGTGACGGCGGGCTCCGCGGCATCGAGGGCGGCGGCCAGCGCCTGCTCCTCCGGCGCCGTCAGCAGGGCGGCATCGATGGCGCCCTGGTGCGGCCCGTCCTTCTTCTCCTCGATGCGGAGGATATTCGCCGCGCGCTTGTAGGCCGCGAGCAGGTTGGGCCCGTCCGCGCCCTCCACCAGCGCCTTCAGCGCATCGGCGCGGGCGAGCAGGCGGACGAAATCATCCTCCGCCCCGGCGCCGAAGGCCGCGGCGACGAGGTCATGCCGCGCGCCTTCCGCGCGCAGCTGAACGCGCAGGCGCTCGGCGAGGAAGTCCACCAGCCCCGCCGCGAAGGCCGCGACCATGGGCGGGTGCAGGCTGCCTTTCGGCGCCTGGTAGCCCCCGCGCAGCTTCTCCTGCGCCACCGCCATGCCGAATTCGGGCGAGGATGTTTCCCCCACCGCCTGAGGAAATCCGAAGAAGGCCTCGCCGATTACCTCGCCGAGGCGCAGCCGGAGGCCGTTCTCCCGCAGGATGCGGATGACGCCGAGCGCGGCCCGGCGCAGCGCGAAGGGGTCGCCGGAGCCGGTCGGCCTTTCATCGACGGCAAAGAACCCCGCCAGCGTGTCGAGCTTGTCCGCCAGTGCCACCGCGATCGCCACCGGCTCCGTCGGCACGGCGTCGCCCGGGCCGAGCGGCCGGTAATGCGCGGCGATCGCCTCCGCCACGCGCGGATCCTCGCCCTGATGCAGCGCGTAGTAGCGCCCGATGATGCCCTGCAGCTCCGGGAATTCGCCGACGAGGCCGGAGGCGAGGTCCGCCTTCGCCAGCTCCGCCGCCCGCGCCGCCAGGCCCGCATCGGCGCCCACCAGCGGCGCCAAATGCCGCGCCAGCTTCACCAGGCGCTGCACGCGGCTCCCTTGCGTGCCGAGCTTCGCGTGGAACACCACGCTCTCCAGCTTCGGCAGGTAGCTCTCCAGCCGCTGCTTGCGGTCCTGGTCCCAGAAGAAGCGCGCATCGGAAAGGCGGGCGCGCAGCACCCGCTCATTCCCCGCCACCAGCGTCGCGCCGCCATCCAGCGCCGCGATATTGGCGACCAGCGCGAAGAAAGGCGCCGCGGACCCGTCCGGCTTCACCAGCGAGAAGTAGCGCTGGTTCACGCGCATCGTCGTGCGCATGAGTTCCGGCGGCAGATCCATGAAGGCGTCGTCGATGCGGCCCAGCAGCGGCACCGGCCATTCCACCAGCCCCGCAACCTCCTCCAGCAGCCCGCGGTCGGGCACCACGCGCACGCCCTGCGCGGCGGCCAGGCGGTTCATGCCCTCCTCGATGATCCGCATGCGCTCGGCGGCGTCGGGCACCACGAAGCGCTCCCGCAGCCCGGCCTCGTAATCCGCCAGGCCCGTCACCGCGAAGGCGCCGCCCTTCCCCGCATGGGCGGCCATGATGCGGTGGCCCTCGGTCTCATTGCCGCTGACGAGGCCCGGCAACTCCTCGATGGCAAAGGGCACCACCTGGCCATCCAGCACGCAGAGCACCCGGTGCAGCGGCCGCACCCAGGTGAAGGGCCCGTTCCAGCGCATGGATTTCGGCCAGCCGAAACCCCGGATCAGCGCGGGCATGGCCGAGGCCACGAGCGACGCCGCCGTCACCGTCTCCGCCGGCTTCCGGAACACCCAGAACCCGTTCTGCTCCGCGAGCATCTCCCGCGTCGCGCCATGCTTCTTCAGGAAGCCGTCCAGCGCCGCCGGCGGCGCGGAGGTGCGCGGCCCGCGTTCCTCCTTCCCCTCGGTCGTCACCTCGGCGCGCAGCGTGGCCGAAAGCCCGATGCGACGCGGTCCGTAGAAAGGCCTGGGCGCCCCCTCCAGCACCGGCGCGACGGCGCTGGCGAAGGCCTTCGCCAGGTCCTCCGCCCCGCGCGCCTGCATGCGCGCCGGGATTTCCTCGGAGAAGAGTTCGAGCAGCAGGTCAGGCATGGCCTAGATGGCCCTCTTCACATCGGTCTGGGCGAAGTCATCGCCCTTGAACAGCAACGGCGCGCCCCGTTCCTGCGCGAGCGCGTAGGAGAAGCAGTCGCCGAGATTGAGCTTCGCGGGATGCCGCCCCTTGCCGAAGCGGCGCCAGCCATCCTGCGCCAGGCGGGCGGTGCGCTCCGTGACGGGGCAGATGTCGGCCGCCAACTCCGAGAGCAGCACCTCCAGCCGCTGGCCGGCCGCGGCGCCGCCGCGCGCCTCCAGCACCATGGTGGCCTCGACCAGCGTTGCGGCGGAGACGCCGACCCACGGCGCCGCGGCGATCTCCTCGCCCAGCGCCGGCCCATCGGGTTCCTGCGTCAGGATGGCGACCAGGGCGGAGGTATCGACGATCACTTCGGCAATCCGTTCTCGTCATAGAGATCGGCATGATCGCTGTGCCGCAGATGCGGCGGGATCATCGCGCTGATCTCGGCGGCGGCGGCCGTGATCCGCCGCAGGCGTTCCTCGTAGTCGGCGCGCCGCGGCGGCGCCTCGCCCCGCTCCCGCTCCACCCGCGCCAGCCTCTCCTCCAGCGCCGCCACGATGGCCTGGGTCTTGTTCTCGCCCGTCAGCGCGACGAGGCGGGAGACCAGCTCATCGGCCTTCGCGCTCTTGATGTTCAGCTGCCCCATAGCGCCGCCCTGATGGTAGATTGCCCTACCAACATGGTAGAATGCCCAGGCGCCAACAAGCTCAAGCCTGCTCCCCCGCCACCCAGGCCTCGCAGCAGGCCTTCGCCAGCGCGCGCACGCGGCCGATATAGGCCGCGCGCTCCGTCACGCTGATGGCGCCGCGGGCATCCAGCAGGTTGAAGCGGTGCGACGCCTTGATGCACTGGTCATAGGCCGGCAGGGCCAAAGGCGGGTCATAGGCCAGCAGCGACTGGCACTCGCGCTCCGCATCCGCGAAGTGCTGGAACAGCATGGCCGTGTCTGCCGCGGTGAAATTGTGGTGGGAGTACTCGACCTCCGCCCGCCGGAAGACCTCCCCGTACTTCACGCCACGCCCGTTGAAGTCGAGCTCGTACACGTCATCGACGTCCTGGATGAACATGGCCAGGCGTTCCAGGCCATAGGTCATCTCGAAGGACGGCACCTCGCAGGCGATGCCGCCGACCTGCTGGAAATAGGTGAACTGGCCGACCTCCATCCCGTCGCACCAGACCTCCCACCCCAGGCCCCAGGCGCCGAGCGTCGGGCTCTCCCAGTCATCCTCCACGAAGCGGAAATCATGCTTCATGGGATCCAGGCCGAGGTCCCGGTAGCTCGCCAGCAGCAGATCCTGCGCATCGCGCGGGCTCGGCTTCATGATGACCTGGTACTGGTAGTAGTGCTGCAGCCGGTTCGGGTTCTCGCCGTAGCGGCCATCGGAAGGCCGGCGGGAGGGCTGCACATAGGCCGCCGCCCAGGGCTTCGGCCCCAGCGCGCGCAAGGTCGTCGCGGGGTGGAAGGTGCCCGCGCCCACTTCCATGTCGTAGGGCTGCAGGATCAGGCAGCCCTGCGCGCTCCAGAACCGATGGAGGCGCAGGATGATTTCCTGGAAGGACGGCGCGGTGTCGGACATGCGGGGGCGGGTCTTGCCGGGGGAGGTTTCGCGCGTTCATTACCCCCCGCGCGGGGAAGCCGGCAAGCAACCCCGCTTTTCCCGCCGGAGCCCCGCCCATGCACCCGACCGAAGCCCTGGTCCGCCGCTACTACGCCGCCTTCAATGCCGGCGACCGCGCGGCGATGCTGGCCCTGCTGCACGACCAGGTCGCGCATGACCCCAACCAGGGCACGCGCCGCATCGGCAAGCCCGCTTTCGTCGAATTCCTCGCCCGCATGGACGGCGCCTATGCCGAGCAGCTGGAGGAGATCGTCGTGATGGTGGACACGACCGGCACCCGCGCCGCCGCCGAGTTCACCGTCGTCGGCCAGTATCTCCGCACCGACGAAGGCCTGCCCGAAGCCCGCGGCCAGACCTACCGCCTGCCCGCCGGCGCCTTCCTGGCCGTCGAGGACGGCCTCATCACCCGCATCACCACCTATTACAATCTGGAAGACTGGATCGCTCAGGTCTCCGCCTGAGCGACGAAGTCGAGCACCAGCCTGGCCAGCACCGCCGGCGCCTCGATCGGCACCATGTGGCCGCTGCCCTCGATGACGGCGAGCCGCGCCCCCGGGATGCCGTCCCGCAATTCCTCGGCCTCCCTCACGCTGCGCAGCGCATCCTGTGCCGCGGCCACCACCAGAGTCGGGCAGGCGATCTCGCCCAGGCGATCATCGAAGGGCGGCCGCGGCAGCAGCGTCTGCCGCAGGAAGACCTCGCCGCCCAGGCGATCGCCCATGGCCCGCAGCCGGTCCACCAGTGCGGCATCCCCGGCGCGGTCCGGATGCAGCCCCCGCGCGATGGCGGCGCGGCTCATGCCCCGGAAGGCCTGGCCCTCCGGCCGCCCCGCCACCGCCTGGCGCCTGGCCTGCTGGGATGCGCTGTCACCCCGGGCGGAGGTCGCGACCAGCACCAGCGCCCGCACGCGGCCGGGCGCCATCCGCGCCACCTCCCGCGCCACGAAGCCGCCCATGGAGAACCCCACCAGCACGAAGCGCTCGGGGGCGTCCGCCAGCACCCGCGCCGCCATCCCCGCCAGCGTGTCGTCCTGGAACAGGTCGCCGTGATGCACGGGGCCCATCGGCGCCAGCAGCGGCGCCAGCTCCTCCCACATCCCCGCATCCAGCATGAAGCCGGGCAGCAGCACCACGCCCATCAGGCCATACCCCCTTGCGCACCGCCCGCGCCGGGGCGGAGGCTACCGCCTCACCCCCAGGGAATCACCCCATGCCCGAGATCATGGTCTTTGCCGCCACCGGCCGCACCGTCGAACAGAAGCGCGGCCTGGTCCGCGACCTGACCGAGGCGATGGTGAAGAATTTCGGCGTCCCGGCCGCCAGCGTGACCGTGCAGATCGTCGAATCGGCGCCCGACTCCAAGGCCAAGGGCGGCGTCCTCTTCTCCGACCGGTAGCCGCCGCTACCCCGCCACCACCATGTAGTTCTCGTTGGAGGGATAGCGCCGGAAGGTCTCCGTGATGCGGTAGCCCTGCGCCGCCGCCCAGGCGCGGAACTCCCGGGCGTTGCGGTTGTGCACCTCGATGAAGATGGCGGGGCGATGGGCGGCGATCACGCCGGCCAGGCCGCCCAGCACCTCCATCTCCATGCCTTCCACGTCGATCTTCAGGACATCGACGGCGCGGCCCGCCAGCAGCGAATCCCCCGTCCGCAGCGGGATGGCGCCGTCCGGCGCCCCCGGCACCATGCGCGTGCCGCCGAGGTTGTTCCGTCCGCCCACCGCCGCCGCCACGCCCTCCGCCCCTGCCAGCCCGATGCCGAGCAGGCTGGTATCGACCAGGCCCGACAGCCCGTTCAGCAGCACGTTGAGCCGCAGGATCTCCGCCGCCGGCGGGTTGGGCTCCAGCACCAGCACGGAACCGGGCGCCAGGAAGGCCGCGACATGGATGGCATGGTTGCCGACATTGGCGCCGATATCGACGAAGTGCGCACCCGTCGGGCAGTGCCGGCCGATGATGGCCAGCTCCTCCGGCTCGTAGAATTCGCCCTGGGCGTGGTGGCGCTGGATCACGTCCTGCTCATTGGCGACGAAGAAGCGGATCTCCCGCCCCTCGATGGTCGTGGTGACCACGGAACCGGCCAGCCGCCTCATGGCGTCCCATCCCCCTCTGCCCCAGGGCGGGAGGATGGTGCCATGGCCGCCCGCGCCGCAACCCGGCGGTGCCGGGCGGGATCAGCTGCCAGCGGGGGACGATGCCGCAGGCGGCGGCTGGAAGCCCATCGACGCCAGGCGCTGCCCGCCCTGTGCCCAAGCCATGCGTCGCGCCAGGGCGACGACCGCCGGCGCCGCATCCGCCATATGCGCGACGAAGAAGCGCTTCATCACCAGCCACGGCTCCCCGCCCGGCAGGCCCTGCACCGGGACCGGCGCGATGCGCCGCCCCTCCGTCATCGCCTGGCCGAGCGTGATGAAGCCGAGCGTCCCCTCCTCACGCTCGATCGCGTCCCCGTTGTTCTGCGCCGTCCGTGCCGTGCGCGGCCCGGGCCGCGCCAGCATGGCCCGCACCGCCGCCGAGAGCCCGGGCGAGACGCCGGACAGTTCCGCATTGTCGATCTCCTGCGCCTGGCGGCGGATGACCACGGCGGGCCTGCCATCCGGCCATTGCGCCTGGCTGCCATCCATCAGGGCGCAGAGCATCTCCACCGTGACCGCCGCCGGCGGCGCGGCGCCCGCGCGGGTGGCGGCCACCAGTGGGCTGTCGGCCAGCGGCAGGGCCAGCATGCCGGCCGCGCTTTCCTCCGCCGTCGGCGGCCGGGCGAAAAGGGCGATGTGGATCGTCCCGTCCCGCAGCGCCTGCAAGCCACCCCTTGTGCCGAGGCTGTCCAGCACCTCCGCCGGCTGGGCCGCCTGGGCGGCGGGGTCACTGACCAGTAGCCGCGCCGCGGCCAGCACCGGGCCGCTGCCGCCGATCACGATCGGCTCCGTCGCCCGCGCCAGGGACGGCAGCGCAAGGGCGGGGATCGAGAGGAGAAGGCGCCGGGGCAGCCGGGTGCGATCGACCCGTTGCCCGCCAGACAGAGGCTCCATCCTGGGGCTCCGTTGTTGGACCACCCCGGAGCATGGCGGATGAAGCCTGCTGCTTCGTGAAGACCGCGCGGCGCTTCGCTACAGGCCGAGCCTGGCCCAGGCGGCGCGTTCCTCCGCCACCGCCAGGGCGCCCTCCGCGATGGCGGCGCCCGACAGCAGCCGCAGCGGCCAGGGCGGCCGCCGCCCCCCCACCGGCACCAGCCGCGCCTTCTCCCCGAACCGGGCGCGGAGGTCCGACGACACCTCCCCGATCCGGTCCGCAAGGCCCAGTTCCACCGCGCGCCCGCCCGTCCAGAAGCGGCCGGTGAAGAGCTCCTCCTCCGGCGCCTTCAGCGCCGCCCCGCGGCGGGCGCGGACCCAGTCCTTGAAGGTCACGTGCAGGTCGGCCAGCAGCGCCTCCAGCCGCGCCACATCCTCGGGCTTCTCGGCGCGGAAGGGGTCGAGGAAGCTCTTCTCCTCCCCCGCCGTGTGCATCCGCCGCCGGATGCCGAGGCGCCGGATCGCCTCCTCCGCCCCGAATCCCGCGCTGATCACGCCGATGGAGCCGACGATGGAGGCGCGGTCCACCACGATCTCATCCGCCGCGCAGGCCAGCCAGTAGCCGCCGGAGGCCGCGGCATCCTCCACATAGGCCGTGACCGGCACCTTCTTCTCCTCGGCCAGGCGGCGGATGCGCGCCGCCACCAGGCTGGACTGCACCGGGGAACCCCCGGGCGAGTTCACCACCAGCGCCACGGCCGCCAGGCGCTTCAGGCGGAAGGCGCGCTCGATCAGCGGCGCCATGCCCTCCGCGCTGATGCCGGGGGAAGCGAAGGGCCCGCCACCGCGCGCCGCGATCACGCCGGAAAGCCGCAGCACCGCCACCACGGGCGGCCGATCCAGGAAGGGGATTTTCATGCCAGCGGCCGCCTGCGGCGGCTCGCTGGCATGATGTGCATGCCCTCAAGCGCCGGGCGCGCGCTACGCGCGCTTGGCTCGCCGGACTTCCGGCGGGCCGCATTCGCGACCTCGGCCGACTTCGTCGGCCGCGGGGCAGTCGATCTTGCCGTTGCTGTCATGCCCCATAAATGCGCCGCCGCCGGTCCCGCACAAGCGGAGGGTTCCCCACCGCCCCTACAAGCGCGATATTGTCCGGACGAATCCCGAGGGACAGCATGGTCAAGGACGATCGCGTCATCATCGCAGGGGCAGGCCCGGTCGGCATGGTCGCCGCCGCCTACCTGGCCGGGGAAGGCATTCCCGTCACCATCGTGGAGCAGGCGCAGGACCTGCCGGATGACCTGCGCGCCTCCACCTTCCACCCGCCGACGCTCGACATGCTGGGCCGCTTCGGCGTGGTGGATGCGCTGATCGAGCAGGGGCTGGTCTGCCCCTTCTGGCAGTTCCGCGACCGCCACCAGGGCGTCATCGCGACCTTCGAGATGGAGCGCCTGAAGGACGACACGGCGCATCCCTACCGCCTGCAATGCGAACAGTGGCGCCTGACCCGCATGCTGCGCGAACGCATGGCCGGCAACCCCGACGTGCAGTTCATCTACGATGCCAAGGCGGATTCCGTGGCGCAGGACGCCGATGGCGTCACGCTGACCATCGAACGCTCGGATGGCAGCAAGGAACCCATCCGCGGCCGCTACCTCATCGGCGCCGATGGCGCGCGCAGCGCGGTGCGCCGTTCGGTCGGCACGGAGTTCCGCGGCCAGACCATCCCCGAGATCTTCCTGTCGCTGTCAACGACCTTCCCCTTCCACGAGCATATCGGGGACCTCTCCAACATCGCCTATATCAGCGACCCGCAGGAATGGTTCGTGCTGCTGCGCACGGCGTCGCTGTGGCGCGTGCTCTTCCCGACCGATCCGGAGGAGACGGAGGAGCAGATGACGGACCCCGCGCGGATGGATGCGCGGCTGCAGGCCGTGGTGCCGAATCCCGAGGGCTACAAGGTCATCCACCGCACCGCCTATCGCGTGCATGAGCGTGTGGTGGACGAATACGTCCATGGCCGCGTCTTCCTGGCCGGCGATGCCGCGCACATCAACAACCCGCTCGGCGGCATGGGCATGAATGGCGGCATCCATGATGCCTTCAACCTGGCCTCCAAGCTGACCGAGGTCTGGAAGGGCGCCGACCTGGCGCTGATGGGCCGCTATGGGCGGCAGCGGCGCAAGGTGGCGCTCGACGTCGTGCAGCAGCAGGCGCTGCGCAACCGCCAGATCCTGAACCAGCGGGACCCCGAGCAGCGCCGCGCCTATCACGACGAACTCCGCGCCACCGTCGCCGACCCCGCGAAGCACCGCGCCTACCTGCTGCGCAGCGCGATGATCCAATCGCTACGGGATCTGGAGAATGTGGCGTGATGAAGGATGAGAAGGCGGCGCGCACCGCGCGCCGAGCGCCCGAATGGGCGCCGCCGGCAGTCCGGCGAGCCAAGGCGGCGGATGCCGCCGCCCGGCGCCTGAGGGCAAAGAAAGCTCATGCCACGCGGAGCGTGGCATGAGCGGGCATCCCGAGGCCGACATCTACCACCGCCAGGGCATGGGCAACAAAGCCGGCATGGGCCAGCGCCCGGCGCTGGTCATCGTCGACTACGTCAATGGTTTCGCCGATCCCGAGCATTTCGGCGGCGGCAATATCGGCCCCGCCATCGAGCAGACGGTGAAGCTGCTGGCCTTCGCCCGCGCCCATCGCTGGCCGGTCGCCCATACCCGCGTCGTCTATGCCGATGACGGGTCGGATGCCGGCGTCTTCACGCTGAAGGCGCCCTCGCTGCTGAAGCTGACGGAGCATTCGCCGCTGTCGCAGATCGTGCCGGAACTGACGCCGGTGCCGGGCGAGCACATCGTCCGCAAGCAGGGGGCCTCCGGCTTCTTCGACACCAACCTGGCGTCGTGGCTGCGCTACCAGGGTGCCGATACGGTCGTCGTCGCGGGCTGCACGACCAGCGGCTGCGTGCGCGCCACGGTCGTGGACAGCCTGCAGCACAATTTCCGCACCATCGTCGCGACGGATTGCGTCGGCGACCGCGCGATCGGGCCGCATGAGGCGAACCTCTTCGACATGGGCCAGAAATACGCGGACCTGATGACGCGGGAGCAGATCGAGGCCGCGTCCCGCTGACCGCTCAGCCGGCGGGGACCTTCTCCGCCGGCAGCTTCATCCATCCGGGTACGCGCGGCGTCACCACCGCACCGCCGGCCGACAGCTTCGCCCCTTCCGCCAGCGCGTCGAGCCGCAGCATCGCCAGCCCATGGCCGGCGCGGGCGGATCGCATCTCGCCGACCTCCTGCCCGTCCCGCAGCACCGGCGTCCCCGGCGGCGGCAGGCCGCCTTCCACCGTCACGGGCACGATGCGGCGCTTCAGCAGGCCGCGATACTTGGTCCGCGCCGTCAGCTCCTGGCCCATGTAGCAGCCCTTGGTCCAGGACACGCCGCCGAGCTCGTCGAAGCCGCCTTCCAGCAGCACCGACTTCTCCGGCTCCAGGTCCCGGCTGCCATCGGTCAGGCCGAGCGACAGGCGGTGGATGTCCCAGGCCGCCTCATCCGCCTCACCGACCGGCGTATGGCCGAGGATGCGCCACCCCGCCTCCGGCAGCCGCGGATCGGGGGCCGCGATGCTGCGCGGCGGCGGCAGGGAGGAGCCCCAACCCGCCATGACGACGAAATCGGCGGAGACATCGCGCAGCGCCACGCGGTTGCGCAGCCGGAAGCGGGTCAGCCGCTGCACCAGCGGCCCCGCCTGGTCGCGCTCCACATCCAGCAGCAGGCGGTCGCCATCCGACAGGATGAAGAAATCCGCCAGCCACTTGCCCTGCGGCGTCAGCAGCGCGGCCCAGACGGCCTGGCCTGGCGCGGCCTTCGCCACGTCGTTGGACACGAGCCCCTGGAGGAAGGGGACACGGTCCTCCCCCGCCACCTCGACGACTCCACGGCCCGGCAATACGGCAATCGGCATGGGCCGGAAGGTGGGAGAGGCGGCGCCGCGTTGCAACCGCCGCCTTCGTGCTATGCGGGGTGCGCGATGCGCATCCTCTTCGTCACCTCCACCCGGATCGGCGATGCCGTGCTGTCCACCGGACTGCTCGACCATCTGCTGCGCGCCCATCCCGGCGCACGCGTCACGGTCGCCTGCGGACCGGCGGCGGAGGGGGTCTTCGCGCGCATGCCGGGCCTCGAACGCCTGATCGTGCTGCGCAAGCGCCGCTGGTCCGCGCATTGGCTGGATCTCTGGCGGCAGGTCGCCTTCACGGCCTGGGATCTGGTGATCGACCTCCGCGCCTCCGCGCTCGCCTGGATGGTGCCGGCGCGGCGCCGCGCCACGGCGAAGGGCGGCCGCCGCCCCGGGCATCGGCTGGCGCATCTCGGTGCCCTGCTCGGCCTGGCCCCGCCGCCGCTGCCCGTCGCCTGGACGGCACCGGCAGATGAGGCGAAGGCGGCCGCGCTGCTGCCCGGCGGCCCCTGGCTGGTGCTGGGCCCGACCGCGAATTGGGAGAAGAAGGTCTGGCCCGCGGAGCGCTTCATCCAGGTGGCCCAGGCCCTCACCGCTCCCGGTGGATCGCTGGAGGGCGCGCGCATCGCGATCCTGGGCGGCCCCGGGGCGGGCGAGCGCGCCATGGCCGCACCGGTGCTGGAAGCACTTCCCGGCGCGCTCGACCTGGTTGGCACGCTCTCCCTGCCGGAGGTGGCGGCCGTGCTGAAGCGCGCCGCGCTCTTCATCGGCAATGACAGCGGGCTGATGCACCTCTCCGCCGCCGCCGGCACCCGCACCATCGGCCTTTTCGGTCGCAGCAGCGCCGCGGAATACGGCCCCGCCGGCCCCCGCGCCCTGGCGGTGGAGGCCGATGGCCCGCCCTATGAATCGCCGATGACCGACCTGCCCGCCCCCCGCGTCCTGGACGCCGCGCAACGCCTGCTGACGCCGCCATGACGCCGCTCCGCGTCATCATGGTCACGCAGAACTTCACCCCCGACCCCGGGGGCATCGAGACCACCATGGGCGGCCTGGCGCGGGAGATCGCGGCCGCCGGCCACGCCATCACCGTGCTGGCGGAGCGCATCCGCTCCGGCCGGGCGGAAGACACGCCCGCCACCGTCCCCATCCGCCGCTTCGGCGGCCCGCGCCCGCTGCGGAAGCTCGCCCGCCGCTTCGCGCTGTGGCGCCTGCTGCGGAGCGATTCGCCTGACGCCATCATCGCCGACAGCTGGAAGAGCGTGGAGGCCATCCCCGGGACGCGCGCGCGCCTGCTGGTCCTGGCGCATGGCATGGAATTCCCGCCCGACGCCTCCGCCGCCAAGATCGCCCGCATCCGCGCCGCCCTCGGCCGCGCCGACGCCATCGCCGCCAATTCCCGCTACACGGCGGCCCTCGTCCGCCCGCATCTCCGCCCCGGCCAGGTGCTGGAGGTGGTGCAGCCCGTCATCCGCCCCCAGCCCGAGCCCACCCCCGCCGACATCGCCGCCGCCGCCGCGCTCTGCGGCGATGGCGCCCCCGTGCTGCTCAGCCTGGCGCGGCTCGAGCCCCGCAAGGGCTTCGACCAGGTGATCCGCGCCCTGCCCGCCCTCGCCAACGCCTTCCCTAACATCCGCCACGTCATCGCCGGCGGCGGGCCCGATCGCGAACGCCTCGCGGCCCTCGCCGCCGAATGCGGGGTCGCGGAGCGCGTGGTCTTCGCCGGCCGGGTGGAGGAAGGCCTGAAAGCCGCGCTCTACCGCCGCGCCACCCTCTTCGCCATGCCGGTGCGGCGGGAGGGTGCCTCCGTCGAGGGCTTCGGCCTGACCTACCTGGAGGCCGCCTGGCATGGCGTCGCCTCCCTCGCGGGGCGTGACGGCGGCGCGGTGGATGCGGTGGCGGAGGGCGAGACGGGCCTCGTCTGCGACGGCGCGGACACGGCCTCGGTGCGGGACGCGCTCGCCGCGATGCTGCGGGACCGCATGCGCCTGGCCACCATGGGCGAAGCCGCCGCGGCGCGGGTGCGCCGGGATTTCGTGTGGGAGGCGGTGACGCCCCGCTACGTCGCGCTGCTGCGCGGCCCCTGAAGCGCCGAGACGGCGACGGCCAGCAGCAGCAGCATGCCGATCCACCATTCCTGCCAGATGCCGTAGCTCAACATCCCCACCACCAGCGCCGCCGCATAGGCGCCGACAGCCCCCGGCCCCATCCCCGCCGCGACGACGCCGATCGCCGCCAGCATCAGCGCCGCGATCACCGCGCCCACCGCGCCCATCTCCAGCCAGACCTGCAGCGCGGCGTTGTGCGTGTGCAGCGGCAGGCGCTGCGCCGGCGGACGCGCGAACCAGGCGCGCGATGTTTCGGAGGTCAGGCCATAACGGTCCAGCACCGCCCGGTCGAACAGCCCCGTGCCGCCCGGGATGGCGCGGGCGGATTCCGCCCCCCAGCCCAGCACCGGCTTCTCCGCGATCCGCTCCAGCGCGAAATCCCAGATCAGGATGCGATGCGCGGCAGAGGGCTGGATCGCCTCCAGCCCCGGCAGCCGCGGCAGCACCGCGCCGGTCAGCAGCGGCGCCACCAGCATCACCGCCGCCGCCGCCGCCCCGACCAGCCACCCGCCCCAGCGCCCCAGCAGCCAGGCCAGGCCCAGCGCCGCCAGCCCCGCGAAGGCCGCGATCTTCGCCGATTCCGCCGGCAGCAGGACCGAAGCCGCGAGCCCCGCCACCGCCAGCCCCAGGCGCCACCACCAGGCCAGCCCCGGCATCGCCACCGCCACCGGTAGCAGCACCGCGATCACCGCGACCGCCGATTTCAGCCCGAAGAAGAGCCAGGACGGCGCCTCCCGCATCCCCCGCACCGCCGCGCGTATGCCATTCCCGCTGAGGTGGTCCGCCGCCGCCAGCGCGATCCCGATCGCCAGCCCCGCCACCAGGCACCGCGCCACCAGCGCCAGCCGTGCCGGAGGTTCGCTCCCCATCGCCCGCGCCGCCGCCGCCGCCAGCAGCACGAAGCCGCCGAAGCGCAGCCCCGTCCCCAGCGCGCGCATCGGATCCGGCGCCCAGGCCGCGCTCACCACCGCCCAGGCGCCCAGCGCCACCGCAGCGATCACCACCGGCCCCGGCTTCGGCCAGGGCCATTCCCCCGTCACCCGCCGTCCCGCCACCACCACCGCCAGCAGGCCGAGGCTCGTCACCAGCGCGATGGCCCGGAACTGCAGCACCGCCACCACCGGCACGACCAGCAGCATGACCACGAGCGGCAAGGTCGGGCTGCGCGAAAGCGGGGGGGCAGGCGTCACGCGGGCATCCATCGGGCGGTCAGGCGGGGCACAGAGCCACAACCCCCCCGCCCCCGCAAGCAAGCCGCCCCACCCTGCCCCGCGGCGCCAAAACATGGCAGAAGCCCCCACCGGATATCGGCGGCAATCGGGGGATCGAGAGACGATGGCGCATTACGAGCTGGTGCTGCGCGGCGGCACCTGCGTGCTGCCCTGGGGCGAGCAGGTCACGGATGTCGGGATCCGCGCCGGCCGCATCGCCGCCATCGGCGATCTCTCCCAGGCCCATGCGGAGGAGGAGATCGATTGCCGCGGCCTCCACATCCTGCCCGGCCTGATCGACAGCCACGTCCATCTCCGCGAACCCGGCGACCCCGCGGTCGAGACCATCGAGACCGGCACCAAGGCCGCCATCCTCGGCGGCCTCACGGCCGTCTTCGACATGCCCAACACCGCGCCCTCCATCACGACGCGGGAGAAGATCGACTGGAAGCGCGATTTCATCGCCGGCCGCGCCTGGTGCGACATGGGCTTCTATGTCGGCGCGCTGAAGACCAACATTCCCTCGCTGGCCGACCTCGAAGGCCAGCCCAATGTCTGCGCCATCAAGGTCTTCGCCGGCAGCTCCACCGGCGATTTGCTGATCGAGGATGATGCGAGCCTGGAGGCCGTGATGCGCAGCGGCCGGCGCCGCATCGCCTATCACAGCGAGGACGAGTACCGCCTGCAGGCCCGCCGCCCGAACTACACGACGGGCATGCCGCACCGCATGCATGCCGAATGGCGCGACGTGGAATGCGCCTTCCTCGGCACCCGCCGCCTGATGGCGATCGCCCGCAAGACCAACCGCCCCGCCCACATCCTGCATGTCTCGACGGCGGAGGAACTCGGCTACCTCAAGGATTACCGCGACCTCTGCACGGTGGAGGTGCTGCTGAACCACCTCACCCAGACGGATGAGGCCTATGACCGCCTCAAGGGCTATGCGGTCATGAACCCGCCGATCCGGGATGCGCGGCACATGGAGGCCGCCTGGGCCGCCGTCGCCGATGGCACGGTGGATACGGTCGGCTCCGACCACGCGCCGCACAGCCGCGCGTCGAAGGAAAAGCCCTGGCCGGAATGCGGCTCGGGCCTCACGGGCGTGCAGACGCTGGTGCCGCTGATGCTGGACCATGTCTCGGCCGGGCGCCTCTCCCTCTCCCGCCTGACGGACCTGATGGCGGCAGGTCCGGCGCGGGTCTATGGCATGGTGGGCAAGGGGCGGCTCGCCGCCGGCTACGATGCGGACTTCACCATCGTGGACATGAAGCGCAGCCGCACGATCGAGGAGAGCTGGATCGTCTCCCCCTGCGGCTGGACGCCCTTCGCCGGGCACCGCTGCACGGGCTGGCCCGTCATGACCATCCTGCGCGGCCAGGCGGTGATGCGGGAGGATGAGGTGATCGGCACCCCCGCCGGCGCGCCGGTGCGCTTCGCGCCGTAAGCCGCCGCCCAGCGCCGCCCGCGGATTGACCGTGCCCTGCCTGTGCTGCGGGCAGGGGCGGATGGCGAGCCGATCGAGGTCATGTCGTCGCGGTTGAGGGTGGTGCGGCGGGCTGGTAAGGCGCCCTCGGGGATGCGGCGGAGGCTATGGCGATGGCGGAACGAGGCGGCGGCTTTCCCGACTGGGCCGCGCGATTGAAGAGGTCCCTCGGCCAGGCTCCCGCGGCGCCGGCTTCGGCCGCGCCCCTGCCGATGGTGCCGGATGCCGCGATCGCCCCGTCGTCAGCGCGACCCGAAACGCCGGCCCCAGGCACGCCGGCGGCGCCGGCTTCAGGCATGCCGGCGGCGCCGGAGCCGCCGCCTTCCACCGGCCTGCTCTCCTTCCTCGCGCCCCCCGTCGCGCCTGACCAGCCGCGCGCGGCAGCAGCCGCGCCGCCGGCCGCCTCGCCGCTCCTCAACGCCCTCGGCACGGCGCCCGAGGTGCCGATGCCGGGCCTGCTCGCCGCGCTGGCGCCGGCGGCGGAACCGCCGCCCGCTCCGCAGGCGCCCCTCGCCCCCCCCTTGGCGCGCCCCCCGCTGCCGCCACTGCCAGTCCGGTCGGCCCCACCGCCGCCCCCGCCCGCGCCCCCGCCGGCACCACCCCCGCCGGCGCCGCCCCCGCCGGCACCGCTGACCACGCTGCTGGCCAGCCTGGCGGCGGAAGCCCCCGCCCCGGTGCCCGCATCGCCCCTGCTGGGATCGCTCGCGGCGGAGCCGGCGGCCCCCGCCCTGTCGCTGCTGGCATCCCTTGCCACCCCGCCCGCGGAGGAGGCCCCCGCGGCGCCCGCGCTCGAAGCCCCGGCAAATCCCGCCGAAGCCCTTTCCTCCGACGTCTCGCCCGTCGAAGCACCCGTCGAGGCCCCCATCGAGGCCACGGAACCCCCGGCGATTCCGGCCATGCCGGCACCCCCGCCGTCGCTGCTCGCCTCCCTGGCCGCCGTGCCACCGGCGGAGCCCGCCCCGCCGCCCGCGCCCTTCACCGCGCTGCTGGCGGCCCTGGCGGAAGCCACCCCGGCGCCACCCCCCGCACCTCCCGCGCCGCCCTCCGCCGAGGCCCAGGCGATCCTGGCGCGCCTGCCGGTCCTGGGCGGCGGGCGTGCGGCCCCGCGCCCTGCCCCCGCGCCCGAACCACCGCCGGAGATCGAGACCTGGTCTCTCGGCGCGCCCCTCACGGCCCCGTCGCCACCGGACCAGGCACCGGAACCGGAACCGATCGAGGCCGTCGCCGAGCCGCCGCCGCCGATCCCGACGCCCACCGCCACCCTGCCGCCGCTCCGCCCCATCGCACCGGAAACCTGGGCGATGCTGGCCCCGCTGGCCGCCCCGCCCGCACGCCCGGAACCGGCGGCCGAGCCTCCGCCGATCGAGGCGCCCGGCATCGAAGCGCCCGGCATCGGGGCGCCCGCCGCGGAGGCGCCTTTCCCGCCGCCCGGATCGCAGGCGCCGGACGCTGAGGCGCCGGAACTTCAGGCGCCGGAACCTCAGGTGCCCGCCGATCCGGCACCGCCAGCCGCCCCGCCGCCCCTGCCGGTGCCGCCCCCCGTCATGGTGTCGCCGCTGTCACCCGCAGCGGAACCCGGCCCCGCGCCGGCCGCCGCGCGCCCGGCGGCCAGGGCGGCCCTGCCACCGCCCGACCGCGCCCTGCCCCCACCGCTGCCGGCCTTCGCCGCCGTCCTGGCCGATCCCGGCGACAGGGAGGCTGTCGCCGCCGCCTATGAAGCGCTCACCGATGCGCCGATGCCGGCCGCCGCGGAGGCGCATGGCACCGAATGGCTGGCCATCGAGCGCAGCCTGCGCGATGCCCGGGGCTCCTGGTCGGCCCTCATGCTCGGCGCCAGCGGGGCGCAGGGGCAGGAGATCGCGCTGATCGCCGCCCGGGCGGCCCGCGCCCAGGGCCTGGCTCCCCGCCTGGTCGCGACGGAGGCGGCGGCCGACCGCCTCAAGGCGATGGAGGCCGGGCTGCGCACCGCCGGGCTGGCACCCGCCGAGGCCCGCCTCCTGGGCGGCACCATCGGGGCAGAGCCTGGCCGTCCCGGCACCGCGACGCTGGTGCAGGACCTGCTGGAGGAGGCGCCTGCCTGGGACCTGATGCGCGTCGCCCTGCGCGGCATCATCCCGCCCCTGCTCAACCACGCGACGGCGCTCCTCACCGCGCGAATCCGCTGGCTCGTGCTCAGCACCCATGCGAGGGGGGAGGAAGCGACCGCGGTGCGGATCCTGGATGGCGCGGGCTGGCGGCTGATGGCGGAACAGCCGGCGGCGCTCGACCTCTCCACGCCCCGCAAGGCCTACCGCAACGGCACCCAGGTCTGGCGCGGCCCGCTGCCCTGAGGCAGCGGCCGGACCCGGTCGGTCAGGTTCGGATCTCGGGCCGGCGCGGTGCCGGGGCGGCGGGCCGGGTCACGGGCGTGGCCGGCGCCGCGGCGGGCGGCGCGACGGCGGGGGGAGCCGCGGCAGGGGGCACAGCAGGGGGCACAGCCGGGGTCGCCGGCGGGGGCACGATCACCGGCGCCACCTCGATCACCGCGGCGGGCTGGGCCACCGGCGCAACCGGCACCGGGCCCGGCGGGTCCGCCACCTGGCGGTTGCCGCCGAAGGGCGGGGTGGTCCAGCAATCCACACGGCCGAGGCTCGGCGTGCAATAGGCCTGGGGCGGCGGCGGCCCGGGCGGCGGCGCGCACCAGCTCTCCCGCCGCTCCAGCCGCACGATCGAACAATCCTGCCCGCTGATCAGCGACGCCACATGATCCACCGGCGTCCTGCCGGTCAACACGATGCTGGCACCGCCCACCACCAGCCCCGGCCCGATCGCCTGTTCGGCGACGCAGCCGCCCAGCAGCAGCGGCAGCGCCCCGATCAGGGCGGCGGCGGGGCGGTGGGCGAGGCGCGGCGCGGGGGGACGACGGGTCTGCATGGCGCGAAGCTGCGCCCCCGGGCTTAACGTCACCTGAACACGCCGCTATGGTCCGCCCCCTGCCGGACCAATGAGGATCGCCCGTGCCCGATATCTTCGACGAGGTCGAAGAGGACCTTCGCGCCGACCGTGCCCGCCGCCTCGCGCGGCGCTGGGGCGGCGTGGCGCTGGGCGTTGCGCTGCTGGCGCTCGCCGCGACCGGCGGCTGGCAGGCCTGGCGCTGGCATCAAGCCAGCACGGCCGCCGCCGCCGCCGGCACCTACATGACGCTGCACCGCAATGCGGAACGCGAGGGCGCCGACCTGCCCGCCACCGCCGATGGCTTCGCCGCCCTCGCACGCGAATCCCCCGTGGGCTACCGCACCCTGGCCCGCCTGCGCGCCGCCGCGCTGAAGGCCGAGACGGGTGACGCCGCCGGCGCGCTCGCGCTGTGGGAAGCCGTCGCCGCGGATGGCGAGGCCGACAGCCTCTACCGCGACCTCGCCACCCTGCTGGCCGTCGGCCATGCGCTGGATGCCGGGGATCCCGCCCAGCTCGCCGCCCGCATCGGGCCGCTGACCACGGCCGGCAATCCCTGGCAGGCCCCGGCGCGGGAGATCGCGGCGCTCGTCGCCATCCGACGCGGCGACACCGCCGATGCCCGTGCCCGCCTGCAGGCGCTGGCGACGGACGCCACCGTGTCCCCCACCATGCGGGAACGCGCACAACGGGTTGCCGCGGGGCTCGGAAGCTGATGAACCACTCCCTCACCCGCCGCGCCGCGCTGCTCGGCGCCGCCGGCCTCCTCGCGGGCTGCGACACCCTCGATGGCATCCTCGGCACCCGCAAGCAGCCGCTGCCGGGCGAACGCCGCAGCGTGATGCGGCCGGACCCGGAACTGGCCGCCGATGCCGGCCAGGAAGGCCGCGCCGTCAGCCTGCCCGCGCCCCAGCCGCTGGCCGAATGGCCGCAGGCCGGCGGCCTGCCGAGCCACGCCGCCCCGCATGCGGAAATCGGCGCCGCGCTCCGCCAGGCCTGGCGCAGCTCCATCGGCTACGGCTCCGGCTACCGCCAGCGCATCACCAGCGGCCCCGTCATCGCCGGCGGCACGGTCTATGCCGTGGATGCCTATGGCGAGGTCACGGCCCATGCGCTGGATGGCGGTGGCCGCCGCTGGCGCCGGGACACGGCGCCGGAGGAGGATCGCGACGGCGCCGTGGGCGGCGGCGTCGCGGTGGAAGGCGGCGTCGTCTATGTCGCCACCGGCCAGGCGGAGATCCTGGCCCTCTCGCCGGAGGATGGCGCCGTCCGCTGGCGCGTGCGCATCCCGGCCCCCACCCGCGGCGCCCCCACCGTCGCCGGCGGCCGCATCTTCGTCACCACGGTGGAGAACCACCTGATCGGCCTCTCCGCCGAGGATGGCCGCCGCCTATGGACCCATCGCGGCGGCGCCCAGGCCACCATCCCGCTCGGCCTGCCCGCCCCGGCGGTGGAGGGCGAGACCGTCGTCGCCGGCTTCGGCACCGGCGAGATGGCGGCCGTCCGCGCCACCGATGGCCGCCTGCTCTGGCAGGAAGGCCTCGGCAATGCGGGCGCGACCAGCCTGGCCGACATCGTCGGCATCACCGGGCTGCCGGTGATCGACCGCGGCCGCGTCTTCGCCGCCGGCCTGTCCAACACCACCATCGCCGTCGACCTCCGCAGCGGGCGGCGCCTGTGGGAGCGCGCCTTCGGTGGCGGCAATGGCGTCGCCTCCGCCGGCGACTGGGTCTTCGCCGTGACCCGGGCCGGTGAGGCCGTGGCCGTCGGCCGGAACGATGGCCGCATCCGCTGGGTGGTGGAACTCGACCCCTCCCCGGAAGGCGGCCGCCGCCGCGATGCCGCCCGCTTCGGCCCGCCGCTGCTGGCCGGCGGCCTGATGCTGGTGCCCTCCAGCCGCGGGGAGGTGCTGCAGATCGACCCCGCCGCCGGCACCCTCGCCGGCCGCATCCCGCTCTCCTCCGGCAGCACCCTGCCGATGGCGGTGGCGGAGGGCACGCTGGTCGTGCTCGGCGATGACGGGACGCTGATGGCGCTGCGCTGAGGGTGCCCGCGCCGGGGACGGTGAAACGGGACAGGCGGGCTGGCCGTGCTATAGGCGCGGCCAGCATTTCCTGATCGAACCTGTCCCCCATGCAGACCGTCGCCATCCTCGGCCGCCCTAACGTCGGCAAATCCTCCATCTTCAACCGCCTGGCCGGGCGGAAGATCGCGATCGTGGACGACATCCCCGGCGTGACCCGCGACCGGAAGGAGGTCGAGGCCGAGATCGGCGGCATCCCCGTGACGCTGATCGACACCGCCGGCCTCGAGGAAGCCGCGCCCGAGACCCTGGCCGGGCGCATGACGGCCAGCTCCGACGCCGCACTCCGCCAGGCGGACCTCGTCCTCTTCGTCATTGATGCCCGCACGGGCCTCACCGCCGCCGACCGCGCCTTCGCCAACTGGCTGCGCCGCGCCAGCGTCCCCGTCCTGCTGCTGGCCAACAAGGCCGAAGGCCGGCTTGGCGTGCAGAACGCGCTGGAGGCCTATGAACTCGGCCTCGGCGATCCCATCCCGGTCAGCGCCGAGCATGGCGACGGCTTCGGCACGCTGCATGACGAGGTGCGCGACCACCTGCAGAAGGAACCGCGCGGCCAGCGGGGGGAGCGGGAACGCCCGCTGCGCCTTGCCATCGTCGGCCGCCCCAACGCCGGCAAATCCACCCTGCTCAATACCCTGCTGGGCGAGGAGCGGATGATCACCGGCCCCGAGCCCGGCCTGACGCGGGACGCCATCGCCGTCCAGATCCGCGACGAAGTGGGCCCCATCCGCCTGGTGGACACCGCCGGCCTCCGCAAGCAGGCCCGGATCGAGAAGGAGCTGGAGCGGATGTCGACCGGCGCCTCCATCGCCGCGCTGAAGGAGGCGGAGGTGGTGATCCTGGTCATCGACGCCCTGCTCGGCATGGAGGAGCAGGACCTCCGCATCGCCCGCCTGGCGGAGCGCGAGGGCCGCGCCGTGGTCATCGCCTTCAACAAATGGGACGCGGTGGAGGACCGCACCGCCGCCCGCCGCCGGCTGGATGACGTGCTGACCTCCAGCCTCGCGCAGATGAAGGGCATCATGGTCGTGCCGATCTCGGCGGCCAATGGGCGCGGCATCGACCGCCTGCTGCCCGCCGTGCGCCAAGTGCATGAGACCTGGAACCGCCGCATCGGCACGGGCGAGCTGAACCGCTGGTTCGAGGTGATGAAGGACCGCCACCAGCCGCCGCTGGTGGAGGGCAAGCGCATCAAGCTGCGCTACGCCACCATGCCCAAGGCCCGCCCGCCCACCATCGCCGTCTTCGGCACGCGGGCGGAGCTGCTGCCGGAAGACTATCGCCGCTACCTCGTGAACAGCTTCCGCGAAGCCTTCGACATGCCGGGGGTGCCGATCCGCCTGAATCTGCGCGGGACGGACAATCCCTATGCGGAGGGTGGCGAGGAGTAGTCGAGCCCTGGGGAAGGCTCCGCCTTCCCCAGACCCCATCCGCCAGGGGGGAGACCCCCCTGGACCATCGTCAATGGCCTGGGTTCCAAGGGCCCGCTGGCCCTTGGCGGGGGTGCAGGGGGCAGCGCCCCCTGCGTGTCACGAACGCCCCAGCACCCGCCCCGCCACCACATCCAGCTTCGCCAGCAGCGCCGGGTCCCGCTTCTCCGGCGCCGTGATCAGCGCATGGTCCAGCGCCCGGTCGCACCCCGCCTCGCACGGCCCCCGCTTCGCCCCGAGCCGCGGCACCACATCCGCCACCAGCGCCCGCGCCTTGTCGGCGTTGGAGAACAGCACCTTCACCACCTGGTCCACCGTCACCGCGTCATGGTCGGGGTGCCAGCAATCGAAGTCGGTCACCATGGCAACCGTCGCGTAGCAGAGCTCCGCTTCCCGGGCCAACTTCGCCTCCGGCATGTTGGTCATGCCGATCACGCTGCAGCCCCATTGCCGGTACAGCAGGCTCTCCGCCTTGGTGGAGAATTGCGGCCCCTCCATCACCAGGTAGGTCCCGCCCCGCGTCACCGGCAGACCGAGCCCCTTCGCCGAAGCCTCCAGCGCATCGCCGAGCCGTGGGCAGACCGGGTGGGCAACGGAGACATGCCCGACGCAGCCCGTCTCGAAGAAGGACTTCGCCCGCGCGAAGGTGCGGTCGATGAACTGGTCGACGATGACGAAGTGGCCCGGCGGCAGCTCCTCCTTCAGCGAACCGACGGCAGAGAGGGAGATGATCTCCGTCGCCCCCGCCCGCTTCATCGCATCGATGTTGGCGCGGTAGTTGAGCGCGGAGGGCGGCGTCGGATGCCCGCGCCCGTGCCGCGGCAGGAAGCGCACCTGCACCTCACCCAGCCGCCCATGCAGGATCTCGTCGGAGGCCTCGCCCCAGGGGCTCTCGACCCGCTTCCATTCCCGGTCCTGGAGCCCCGGGATGTCATAGAGGCCGGAGCCGCCGATCAGGCCGATGACGGGGGTGACGAGGTCGGACATGCGGTGCTCCTGGCTGCGCCGCGCTTCTACAGGACCGCCCGGCCATGAAAAAGGGCCGCCCCCGGTCGGGGACGGCCCTTCGCTCAACCAACCCTGGCGGGCTGGTTCAGTGCTTCACGTCGGCCCAGACCTTGCGCTTCACCGCATAGGTCAGGCCGCCCAGGATGATCAGGAACAGGATGATGCGGATGCCCATGGCGCGCCGCTGCTCCGCTTCCGGCTCCGCCGCCCAGGCCAGGAAGGTCGTCACGTCGCGCGCCATCTGGTCCACGGTGGACTCGGTGCGGTCGGCGTATTCGACCTGCCCCGGGTTCAGCACGTTCGGCATCGCGATCTGGTGGCCGGGGAAGTAGGCGTTGTAGTTCATCCCGTCCATCAGCGTGAAGCCGGCGGGCGGGTCCTGGTACCCGGTCAGCAGCGCGTGGACGTAGACGGCGCCGTTGTGGCGGGCCTTCGTCATCACCGACAGGTCCGGCGGATAGGCGCCGTTGTTCGCCGCGCGCGCCGCCGCCTCGTTGGGGAAGGGCCGGCGGAAGCGGTCGGACAGGCGCGCCGGCCGCTCGAACATCTCGCCCTGGTCGTTCGGGCCGTCCACCACCTGGAAGCTGGCGGCGATGGCGCGGACCTGCGCCTCGGAAAGCCCGATCTCCAGCAGGTTGCGGTAGCTCAGCTGCCGCATGGCGTGGCAGGCGGCGCAGACTTCCTTGTAGACCTGGAAGCCGCGCTGCAGCGACCCGCGGTCATAGGTGCCGAAGAAGCCCGCGAAGCTGAAGCGCGTATCGGGCAGCGCGATCGCCTCCCCGGCCGCCTGGGCCGGGGCGGTGCCGAGGACCGTTGCCGCGCCGATGGCCAGCGCGCCAAGCAGGTTGCGGAAGCCCCGCAGGGACACGGTCATCAGGCCTTCTCCATCGGCTTGGCCACGGCGCCCGCCGGCAGCGGCCCGCCACCGCGCAGCACCGGAAGGGCAATGCTCTCCGGCAGCGACAGCGGCCGCTCCAGCCGCCCGAGCAGGGGCAGGATGATCAGGAAGTAGGCGAAGTAGTAGGCCGTCGCGATCTGGGAGATCAGGACATAGGGCTGTTCCGCCGGCTTGCCGCCCGCCCACATCAGGGCGAAGAAGGCGATCAGCCACGCGAACAGCGCCCACTTCGCGATCGGGCGGAAGCGCATGGACCGCACCGGGGAGGTGTCGAGCCAGGGCAGGATGAACAGCACCGCGATGGAGCCGAACATCAGCAGCACGCCGCCGAGCTTGTCCGGCACCGCGCGCAGGATCGCGTAGAAGGGCAGGAAGTACCATTCCGGCACGATGTGCGCGGGCGTCACCAGCGGGTTCGCCGGGATGTAGTTGTCGGGGTGGCCGAGGTAGTTCGGCGCGAAGAAGACCAGCGCCGCGAAGACGATGAAGTAGACCACCAGGCCGACGCTGTCCTTCACCGTGTAGTAGGGGTGGAAGGGAAGCGTGTCCTGCGGGCCCTTCGGGTCGATGCCGAGCGGGTTGTTGGAGCCCGTGATGTGCAGCGCGGCGACGTGCAGGAAGACCACGCCCGCGATCACGAAGGGCATCAGGTAGTGCAGGCTGAAGAAGCGGTTCAGCGTCGGGTTGTCGACGGAGAAGCCGCCCCACAGCCAGGTCACGATGTGCTCGCCCACGATCGGGAAGGCGGAGAACAGGTTGGTGATGACCGTGGCGCCCCAGAAGGACATCTGGCCCCAGGGCAGCACGTAGCCCATGAAGGCAGTGGCCATCATCAGCAGGAAGATGACGACGCCCAGGATCCACAGCAGTTCACGCGGCGCCTTGTAGGACCCGTAGTAGAGCCCGCGCCAGATGTGGATGTACACGACGATGAAGAACATCGACGCGCCGTTCATGTGCACGTAGCGGATCAGCCAGCCATAGTTCACGTCGCGCATGATGCGCTCGACGCTGTCGAAGGCGTAGGCCGTGTGCGGCGTGTAGTTCATCGCCAGGAAGATGCCGGTCGCGATCATGATCATCAGCGTGACCATGGCGAGCGCGCCGAAATTCCAGAAGTAGTTGAAGTTCCGGGGCGTGGGGAACGTCCCGTACTCCTTCTGCATCATGGTGAAGACCGGCATGCGCTGGTCGATCCAGCGGATCACCGGGTTGGTGAAGGTGCTGTCGTGAAGGCCGATGGCCATCTTGCCTGGCTCCTCGGGGGTTGCGGGGCTCACGGGCGGGCGCGGACCATACCGCGCCCCGGCGCCGTCAGCCGATCCGGATCTGGGTGGGAGAGGTGAAGGTGTATTCGGGAACCGCAAGGTTCAGCGGCGCCGGTCCCCGGCGGATGCGGCCCGAGGTGTCGTAGTGGCTGCCATGGCAGGGGCAGAACCAGCCATTGTAGTCGCCCTTCGGGTCGGACGACTTCTGGCCGAGCGGCACGCAGCCGAGATGGGTGCAGACGCCGAGCACCACCAGCCACTGGTCGCGCTGCACGCGCGCCTGGTCCGGCTGCGGGTCCTTCAGTTCGGACAGCGGCGTCGCGCGCGCGGCCTGCACCTCCTCCGGCGGGCGGTTGCGGACGAAGACGGGCTTGCCGCGCCACATCACCGTCACCGCCTGGCCGGCCGCGATCGGCGCCAGGTCCACTTCCGTGCTGGACAGCGCCAGCACGTCCCGCGCCGGGTTCATCGAATGGATGAAGGGCCACACCACCACGCCGACGCCCACCGCGGCGAAGGCGCCCGTCGTCAGCTTCAGGAAATCCCGCCGCGTCTCCCCGGAGCCATCGGCTCCATGGGGCGCCCCATGGGGCGCTGTAGCGGGCGCCATCGTCTCGGCCATGTCGTCGTCCCCTTCCGGTCCTCGCCCGCCGTATCCGCCCGGACGAGCCGCCATCCTCGCGCATCTTCCGCATCGGATGATGAACGGCCGGGGCCGGCACTGCCCGAACAGGGGCGCGCGCAAGCCGGGGCTGCCACCAACGACGCTGCGCCGCATATAAAGGGTGGCCTGCGATGGTGTCCATCCGGCCGCCACCCTGAAATCGCAACAGCTTCACGGCGAAGCCGCCGCGTCCCGTCACTTCCCGGCCAGGATGGGCATCCTCTTCATCCCCTGCCAATCTCCCGGTCATGGCGCGCCCGATCGGCCCGCCGATCGAGGCCATGGCGCGGCGCCCCGCCGAGCCGATCGAGGACCACCCCGGATGACTGACAGCCCCGCGCCCGTGACCCCGCCCTCCCACCCCATGGTCGCCCCCGCCCGCGCCTGGTTCGAAAGCCTGCGCGACCGCATCTGCGCGGAGTTCGAGGCGATCGAGGACGAGCTGTCATCCGGCCCCCACGCCACCCTTCCCCCGGGCCGCTTCCTGCGCACCGCCTGGGACCGGCCGGAGGGCGGCGGCGGCGTCATGTCCGTGATGAAGGGACGGGTGTTCGAGAAGGTCGGCGTCAACGTCTCCACCGTCTTCGGCGAGTTCTCGCCGGATTTCCGGAAGCAGATTCCCGGCGCGGAGCAGGATCCCCGCTTCCTGGCGACGGGCATCAGCCTGGTGGCGCATATGCGCAGCCCCCGCGTGCCGGCCGTGCACATGAACACCCGCTTCATCCTGACGACGAAGGCCTGGTTCGGCGGCGGCGGGGACATCACGCCGATGGACCACGCCGCGCCCCATTCGAAGGCGGATGCGGCAACCTTCCACGCCGCCTACCAGGCCGCCTGCGACCGCCACGACCCCACCTACTACCCCCGCTTCAAGCAGTGGTGCGACGAGTACTTCTTCCTGCCCCACCGCAACGAACCGCGGGGGTTGGGCGGCATCTTCTACGACTGGCTCGGCGACCGCACGCCGGGCCGCGGCGTGGAGGCCGACTTCGCCTTCACCAGGGATGTCGGCCTCGCCTTCCTGGAGGCCTATCCCGCCATCGTCCGCCGCCGCATGCATGAGCCCTGGACCGAGGCCGAGCGCGCCCACCAGCTGATGCGCCGCGGCCGCTACGTGGAGTTCAACCTGCTCTACGACCGCGGGACCATCTTCGGCCTCAAGACCGGGGGCAATGTGGAAGCCATCCTGATGTCCCTGCCGCCGGAGACCGGCTGGCCGTAGGATATTTACTTGCCCTCAGGCGCGTCGTGCCGCAGGCACGCCTCAGGCGCGTCGTGCCGAAGGCACGCCAGCGGCGTGACGCATGAGCGGCGGCGCCCAGTCGGGCGCCCGGCCGCCTCTGGCGGCCACCTGCAGAACAACGCTCGACATCCCCGCGACCCGCGCCAAGATGCGCGCCATTGCCGTGGGGGTGCTTCGATGGCCGAGATCACCGTGAATGGAGAGGCGCGCCGCGTCGAGGTGGAGGGCGATACCCCCCTCCTCTGGGTGCTGCGGGACACGCTGGGCCTGACCGGCACCAAGTATGGCTGCGGCGTCGCGCAATGCGGCGCCTGCACCGTGCTGGTCGATGGCGTCGCCACCCGCTCCTGCCAGGTGCCGGTGGACAGCGTCGCGGGCCGCGCCGTCACGACCATCGAGGCGATCGAGGCCGATCCCATCGGCGCCCGCCTGGTCGCCGCCTGGGTCGCGCTCGATGTGCCGCAATGCGGCTACTGCCAGTCCGGCCAGCTGATGGCGGCCACCGCCCTGCTGAAGGAAACGCCGAAGCCGGATGAGGCCGCCATCGCCGCCGCCATGACCAACCTCTGCCGCTGCGGCACCTACAACGCCATCGCCGCCGGCATCCGCCAGGCATCGGAGGCCGCGTGATGAAGGCCCCCCTCAACCTCTCCCCCCTCAACTTGTCGCGGCGCGGCGCCCTCGGTCTCGCCGGCGGCCTGCTCCTGGCCCTCGGCCTGCCCCAGCGCCCGGCCCGCGCCCAGTCCATGGGCGGCATGCAGCACGCCAGGAAGGTCCCCGCCTACCTTTCCATCAAGCCCGATGGCCGCATCACCCTGCAGAATCCCTTTGCCGAGGGCGGGCAGGGCATCCACACCGCCGTGGCCCAGCTGGTGGCGGAGGAGCTGGACGCCGACCTCGCTTCCTTCACGGTGGAAACCGCCCCGGCAGGCGCCGACTACCAGGTCCTGTTCAACGGCACGCGGCGCGTCACCGGCGGCAGCTTCTCCATCCGCAACACCACCACCCATTTCCGCATCCTCGGCGCCACCGCCCGCGCCATGCTGCTGGAAGCCGCCGCGCAGCGCCTGTCGGTCCCCGCCGCCAGCCTCTCCACCGAACCCGGCTTCGTCATCCACCCCGGCGGCCGCATCCCCTATGGCGAGTTGGCGGAGGCCGCCGCGGCGCTGCCCATCCCGACCGACGCGCAGCCGAAATCCGGCGCCGCCTTCCGCCTGATCGGCAAGCCGGAAAAGCGCCTCGACACCCGCGCCAAGTCGACCGGCCAGGCGCGCTACGGCATCGACATGCAGGTGGAGGGCATGCTCCAGGCCGCCATCCTGCACGCGCCCCGCGCCGGCGCCGATCCCGGCGCGGTGCTGAACGAGGCCGCGCTGCGCGCCATGCCCGGCGTCCATTCCGTGCATCGCCTGCCCGGCGCCGTCGCCGTGCTGGCCGACAGCTTCTGGCGCGCCCGCAAGGCCGTGGAATCCGCCCAGGTCGCCTGGACCGCGGTCGGCGGCCAGGCCGTCGTCCCCGAGGATTTTTCCAGCTCCTCGATGCTCGAAACCCTCAGATCCCAGGCCGATGCCCCCGGCAACCCGGCCTCCGACACCCAGGGCGACGCGCCCGCCATCCTCCGCGTCGCCACGAAGACGATCACCGCCGATTACGACGCCCCCTACCTCGCCCACGCCCAGCTCGAGCCCCCCTCCGCCACCGTCCGCTTCAACGCCGATGGCACGCTGGATGTCTGGACGCCGAACCAGGCGCCGGAGCAGTTCCGCGCCATCGCCGCCCGCGAAGCCAGCCTGGCCGAGGACCGCATCCGCATCCACACGCCCCTCCTCGGCGGCTTCTTCGGCCGGCACTTCACCTACGGCACCATCCACCCGATGAACCAGGCCATCCGCCTGGCCCGCGCCGCCAGCCGCCCGGTCAAGGTGATCTGGACGCGGGAGGAGGAGTTCGCCCGCGACGCCTACCGCCCCATGGGCTTCGCCCGGCTGCGCGCCAGCCTCGGCGCCGATGGCCGGATCGAGGCGCTGCACGCCACCATCCCCGGTGAGGGCCCGGTCGCCAAGCATTTCGGCACCAGCCGCCTCGGCAACCCGCCGCTCGATACCTCCGCGGTGGAGGGCGTGGCCTTCAAGCCCTACGCCATCCCGAACCGCCGCATCGAATGGGTGCATGTCCCCCACCCCATCAATGTCGGCTTCTGGCGCTCCGTCGGCCATTCCATGAACGACTTCTTCCTCGAAGCCTTCCTGGATGAGGTCGCGGAGGTCGCGGGCCAGGATCCCCTCGCCTTCCGCCGCGCCCACCTCGCCCATTCCCCCCGCCACCAGGCCCTGCTCGACGCGGTTCTGGACCTCGCCGGCGGTTGGCGCCGCGGGCCCTTCGAGGCACCGGACGGCACCCGCCGCGCGCGCGGAATCGCCATGGCCTCCCCCTTCGGGACGGAGGTCGCGACCATCGCCGAGGTCTCGCTGCGGCAGGGCGAGGTGGTGGTCCATGACCTCTTCATCGCCATCGACCCCGGCAGCATCGTCAACCCCGCCATCATCCGCGCCCAGGTCGAAAGCGCCGCCGCGATCGGCCTGTCCGCCGCCTGCTTCGAGGAAATGGGCTTCGAGGATGGCCGCCCCATCCCGCGCAACTTCGACGCCTACCGCATCCTCTCGCGCGCCGAGATGCCGAAGGTGCATGTCCGCATCGTCGAATCCGGCGCCCCCATGGGCGGCGTCGGCGAACCCGGCACCCCGGGCGTGCCGCCCGCCGTCGCCAACGCCATCGCCGCGCTGACCGGCCGCCGCATCCGCAGCCTGCCCTTCGCGAAGGAACGCATCGGCGCGGCGTGAGGGCGGTTGAAGCGCTGGCGTAGGATGCGAATTATACATATAATTCGCATCCTGCGCCGCCAAGGAGCGCCACGCCCGTGCGTGTCACCACCGCCGACTTCATCCGCAACTTCGGCACCCTGGCCGACCGCGCGCTCGGGGAGCCCGTGACCATCACCAAGAACGGGCGCGACCGCCTCGTCGTGGTGTCGGCCGCGGAATATGAACGGCTGAAGCGCCGCGACCGCGCCGCCATGGCGGCGGGCGATGTCACGGATGAGGACGCGGCCTTGATCGCCGCAGCGGAAGTTCCCGCTGACCAGGCGCATCTCGATGCCGAATTGGCGGAGCCGCCGCGCTGACCTGGCCGGAACCACAGCCAGGCCTCGTCATACGCTATGGCTATCTCTGGCGCCGCGAAGCGCAGCAGGGGCGGGAGGAAGCGGCCAAGGACCGCCCCTGCGCCATCATCCTCGCCGTGGTCGATGACGCCGGCCGGCAACGAATCCTGGCCCTCCCCGTCACCCACACGCCGCCCGCTGCCGCCACCGATGCGGTCGAGATCCCGCCGGCGACCAAGCAGCGCCTCGGCCTCGACGAGGCCAGGTCATGGATCGTGGTGACGGAGGCCAACGCCTTCACCTGGCCTGGCCCGGATCTGCGGATGCTGCCAGGCCAGGGTCCGGAAAGCGCGGCCTATGGCTTCCTGCCGCCAGGCCTGTTCCGCCTCGTCAGGGACCGGTTCCTGGAAGCCCGGCGGCGGCAACGCGCCGCACTCGTGGCGCGGACAGAATAGCCCCCTACCGCCGCCGCTTCGTCAGGATCGGCGGCGGTACGCCGCCGATCTCCCGCAGCTCCGCCTCCAGCGCATCATGCTGCCGGCGGAGATCGGCCACATGCGCATCGCGCTGCGCCATCTCCGCCGGCGTCTTCATCTTCCAGTCCTGCGCGCGCTGGATCTCCTCCCGCTTCGCCAGGATCATCTCCTTCAGCTGTTCCCGCCGCGCGATCCGCTCCGGCGGCTCCGGTTCGGGCTCGGGCTCCGGGTCGGCGGCGATCCCGTGGCCCGTGCCGCCTTCCAGCACCGCCGGCTGCTCCGGCCAGAAGGCATCCGCCGCCGCCAGGCCCTCGAACAGCCGGATCAGGCGGGACCAGCGCACGCGCTGCCCGGCAAAGCCCTCGCCCGCCGCCTGCAGCCCCGCGCCACGGCCGACATGCACCCGCCGCCGGCCCCACCGCGCCTCCCCCTGTTCCAGGAACAGCGCCGCCACGGCGGGGCCATGGGTCTCCGCCAGGAAGGCCTCCACATCCGCCATCCGGGGCGGGCGCGCCAGGCTGCGGCGCCAGTCCCGCCAATGCGCCATCACGTCCCGCGCATCGAGCAGGATCTGCAGCTTCTCGAAGGCCGGATCGCTGAACGCCTCCGCGACCCAGAGCCAGCCCCAGCGCGCGACGTAGGTGATCGCGAAGGCCGCCTCCGCCACCGCCACGCGGCCGCGATGCGCGATCCCCCACAGCACCGCGCCCGCCAGCACCAGGGGTGCGGGCTCCGGCGGCACCTCCGCCAGCGCCAGCCCGGCCAGCGAGGCCGCGCCCAGCATCGCCGCCACCCCATCCACCATCACCAGCAGCAGGGAGGCCAGCTTGAAGCCCCGCCGCACGCGCCGCCGCCGCGGCGGCCGTTCCGCCAGCGCCTCCGCCGGGCGCTGCCGGGGCCGCCTTCCGGCAGGCCGCACGCCCTGATGGGTCGCGAGCGTGGCGCGGGACTTGTCCAGCAGCGCGGCCACGTCGGCGCGCTGCCCGGCCAGGCCGGATTGCTCCAGCCGTTCCACCAGCATCCGCAATTCCGACAGCGATTGGGCCTGCGCCGCCATGCATACCTCCGGCCTTCCTTGTCCACGACCGGGATTAGGCTTCGGTAAAGGCGGGTGCTTTCACGCTGCCGGGGGATGGCTGGCCCCGCCGCCGCCAAGCCTCTATCCTGCCGCCAACAAAGGGGAGACATCCGGAATGACGACGCGCCGCATCCTGCTCGGCACCAGCCTGGCCGCGCCCTTCCTCGCCACCACCGGCGCGCTGGCGCAGGGACAATGGCCCAACCGCACCGTCCGCGTGATCGTGCCCTGGCCGCCCGGCGGCTCCACCGACGTGCTCTGCCGCCTGCTCTGCGAACAGCTCCAGCAGAAGACCGGCCAGACCTTCGTGCTGGAGAACCGGCCCGGCGCCGGCGGCAACATCGGCGCGGATGCGCTCGCGAAGTCGACGCCCGATGGCTACACCATGGCACCGCTGACGCTCGGCGCCTGGCACATCAACAGCTTCCTCTATTCCCGCCTGCCCTATGACCCGCAGCGGGACTTCCAGCCGATCTCGATGCATTGGGAACTGCCCAACGTCCTGATCGTCTCCGCCCAGCACAACCCGGCCAACAACTTCGCGGAGTTCCTGGCCTGGGCGAAGGCGCAGCGCCAGGGCGTCTCCTACGGCTCCCCGGGCGTGGGCACCACCGCCCACCTCTCCGGCGCGCTGTTCACCAGCCGCCTCGGCATCGATGGCACGCATGTGCCGTTCCGCGGCGCGGCGCAGATCATCCCGGCGATGCTCTCGGGCGACCTCAACTTCGCGCTCGACAACCTGGCCAGCTACATCCCGGTCATCCAGGAAGGCCGCATGAAGGCCTTCGCGGTCAGCGGCGCCGAACGCTGGTCCACCCTGCCCAACGTGCCGATCATGGCGGAGGTCGGCGTGCCCGACTTCGTCATCACCTCCTGGTGCGCCATGGCCTTCCCGGCCGGCGTCCCCGCGCCGATCGTGGAACGGGCCTCCGCGCTCATCCGGGAAGTGACGGAGCCGCCGGCCATGCAGGAACGCTTCCTCCGCGCCGGCGCCAAGGGCGTGTTCAGCACGCCGGCGGAGGTCACGGCCCGCGTCGCGCGGGAACGGCCGGTCTGGCAGGAAGTGGTGCGGATCTCCGGGGCGCGGCTCGACTGATTGGACAGGGGGAGCGCTGCTCCCCCTGACCCCCTCGCCAGGGTCCAAGGGGACCCTGGACCGCCGGATCCTGCCGAACGATTGCCGGGGGCCGGCATCGTGTCGCCTGGCGTCCGAGGAAGGCAACGCCGCGTCCGGCCTCGCTGACACGATGTCCGGATCCCTGATCCGGATCATGACACACGGTCATCCTCACGGCGTCGTCAGCCTCGTCGCGCCCGCGTGAATTAACACGCGCAAACATTCATAGTCTCTGCGCCTCTCGCGGCCCGCCATCCACCGATGGCGGGCCGCGCCTTTTGAAAAAGGGAGGCATCCGTCGATGCAACGACGAGACTGGACAGATATCATTGGCGGAATCGCCCTGATTCTATTTGGCATCTGGTTTCACTTCCATGCCCGCGCGGATTACAGCCTGGGCGATCTGCGTCGCATGGGGCCGGGTTTCTTCCCCGCGGTGCTCGGTATCCTCGTCGCCATCCTCGGCGCCCTGACCATCATCCCCGCCCTGTTCCGCCCGGGCGAGCTGCCCGTGCCCAAGATCCGCGCCCTGGTCGCCATCATCGCCGGCGGCCTCGCCTTCGCCTGGGCGATCGAGCCGCTGGGCCTGATCCCGGCCACCGTGCTGCTCATCGCCATCGTGACCCAGGCCGAGCCCGCGCCGCCCGTGCTCCGCACGGCGATCCTCGCCGTCTCGCTCTCCGCCATGGCGGTGCTGGTCTTCACCGTGGGGCTCGGCATCCCCATCCCGGCCGTGCGCTGGTCCACCTTCGGCTGGGGGTACTGAGATGGAAACCATCGCCATGCTGGGCTTTGGCTTCGCCACGGCCTTCTCGCCCGAGAACCTGTTCTACTGCTTCCTCGGCGTCTTCCTCGGCACCTTCATCGGCGTGCTGCCGGGCATCGGCTCGCTGGCCACCATCTCCATGCTGCTGCCGCTCACCTTCCACGTGCCGGCGACGACGGCGATCATCATGCTCGCCGGCATCTACTACGGGGCCAGCTATGGCGGCTCCACCGCCTCCATCCTGCTGAACCTGCCCGGCACGCCATCCGCCGCGGTCGCCTGCCTCGATGGCTATCCGATGTCGCAGAAGGGCCGCGCCGGCGTCGCGCTGTTCATCACCACCATCGCCTCCTTCGTCGGCGCCAGCCTCGGCATCGTCATCCTGACCATGTTCGCGCCGAAGCTGGCGGAGGTCGCGCTCCTGTTCGGCCCCGCGGACTACTTCGCCATGATGCTGCTCGGCCTGGTCGCGGCGGCGACGCTGGCGCAGGGCTCCCCCGCCAAGGGCATCGCCATGGTGCTGTTCGGCCTCTGCCTCGGCATGGTCGGCACCGATGTGCAGACCGGCCAGCAGCGCTTCACCTTCGACATCCCCTACCTCTCCGACGGCATCAGCCTGGTGGCCGTCGCCATGGGCATCTTCGGCGTGGCGGAGGTGATCGGCAGCATCGGCCGCATCCGCAGCGGGGAGGTCGCGGCGCAGAAGATCACCATGCGCTCCATGCTGCCGAACCGGGAGGAATGGAGCCGCAGCTGGAAGCCCATGCTGCGCGGCACCGGCGTCGGCTCCTTCTTCGGCGCGCTGCCCGGCGCGGGCGGCACCATCGCCTCCTTCATGTCCTATGCCGTGGAAAAGCGCATCGCGAAGGACCCGTCCCGCTTCGGCAAGGGCGCGATCGAGGGTGTCGCCGCCCCGGAATCCGCCAACAACGCCGCCGCCCAAACGGCCTTCATCCCGACGCTGACGCTCGGCATCCCCGGTGACTCGGTGATGGCGCTGATGCTCGGCGCCCTGATCATCCAGGGCATCCAGCCGGGTCCCCGCCTGATGACGGAATATCCGGAGCTGTTCTGGGGCCTGATCGCCAGCTTCTGGATCGGCAACATCATGCTGGTCATCCTCAACATCCCGCTGATCGGGCTGTGGGTGCGGATGCTGCGGATCCCCTATTCCATCCTCTATCCCGCGATCCTGCTGTTCATCTGCATCGGCGTCTTCACCATCAACAACAGCTATTTCGACGTGCTGGTGGTGATGGCCTTCGGCGTGCTGGGCTACGCGATGACGCTGCTGAAGTTCGAGGCCGCGCCCCTCATCCTCGGCTTCATCCTGGGCCCGCTGATGGAAGAACATCTCCGCCGCGCGATGCTGCTGTCCCGCGGCAGCCTCGATGTCTTCATCAACCGGCCGATCAGCGCGAGCTTCCTCGCCGTCACGGCGCTGCTGCTGCTCTTCGCGATCTATGTGACGATCCGCGGGGCGCGGAAGCCGGTGCCGATGGTGGTGCAGGCGGCAACGCCGGACCGCTGACGCCGGCGCGGGGGGACACCGTCCCCCTGCCACCGCGCCATCACGCCGCCGGGCAACGGAGCCCGGCGGCAGAGGCCCTAACGGCCAGCACCGACCGCTTCGCGATAGTATCCCAGGTCGATGTATTTCATCGGGTCGGTCAGGGATGTCCCGGGCGGCCCGAACTGGCTCCGCAACGCCAGGACCGTGCGGATGCCCGCGACGTCGATCGCCGCCCGGCGCTCGAAGCCGTTCGTCGCATGCAGCAGCACGCGGTAGGAGGCATCGGCCACCTGCTCGCTCATGCCCGGCACGTTGCGACGGAGCAGGGAAATGGCCTCCGCACGGTTGGCCGGATCATACAGCCAGGCGAGCGCATCGACGGTGCCGCGGATATAGCCGATGACCTCCGCCCGGTGCGCCTGCGCCCAGCTTCGCCGCGTTGCCCCGACAAGGCCCTGATAGGCGCCGAGCATCCCCGCCCCGTCGGCCAGGGTGCGGAACCCCTGCGCCTCCGCCTGCACCTCGAAGGGCGAGATCAACAGCGTGCCGGCGTGCCGCTTGTCCAGCAACGCCTGGTAGCGCTGCATCACGCCGCCGGCACGGACGTAGCTGACCTCCTCCTGCCGCAGCCCGCCGAGTTCCACGAGCTTGCGCAGCACGAAGGCATAGCCGGTCGTCAGCGCATCCACGGAAAGCTCCCGGCCGCGCAGATCGGCGAAGCTCGTGACCTCCGGCACGGTCACCAGGCGCAGGAAGCCGTTATCCCCGCCCATGACCGCGACGAGGTCGGAGGCGGGCGGCAGCCCGGCGTCGTTATGGCCCTCGGCATAGGCGATGACGTTGTCGATGGCGGTCACCGCCATGTCGAACCGGCCGCCGATGAGGTTCGTGAGTTGGAAGGTCGAGTTCGGTGTCGGTGTCAGGCGGATCTCGACGCCGTGGCGGGCGAAGTGCCCCTTCTCCATGGCGACCCAGATCGGCCAGTTGAAGCCGCCCGGGAAGGTGATGAGTTCGATGGGACGCAGCGCCTGGCTTCGCGCGGCAGCGGGCAGGGCCATCCCGCCGGCCAGCGCAAGCTGGAACAGCCTTCTGCGGCCTGTTGGCCAATGCGGCATCGTCACGCCGTTTCCTCCCCTTGGTTCCCGGCTGCTCCAGGGCGTCATGGCGGCCCGGGAAACGGGCTCCGGGGCATTTCGCGCCGAAGGAACCAGTCGCCCATGCACGGCCGCACGCTCATTGCGCCAGCGTCCGTCGGAGCTTTCCAGAAACGGGTCACCGCGTACAGGCAGCACCGGCCGGTCGGTGCCGCGGTCTGAAGGGGGAGTTCCACTCCCCCTTCACCCCCTCGCCAGGGTCCATGGGGACCCTGGACCGCCGGGTTTTTGAGATCGAAATCAGACTGATGACGGTCCAGGGGGGTCTCCCCCCCCCTGGTCCCTTTGGGCGGATGGGGCGTGGGGAAGGCAGCGCCTTCCCCACTATGCGAGCGATGTCATCTGATGGATGGGGCAGGAAGAACCCCATCGACGGACAGGCGTGGATCCGGCTGCCTCCGCGTCGCCGCCCTCAGCGATCCTGCTGGTAGCCCTGGTGCCGGGTGTTCTGGTGCGTGTTGCCCTGCCGGCCCTGCTGCTCGACCTTCCGGTTCTTCGAATCGATGTTGGCCTGCGCCTCGTTCGGCGGCAGCGGGCTGCCGCCGGGGTTGTTGCCGCCGCCGGGGCTCTGGTTGGCCGGCGGCACGGGCGGGATCTTGGCGTTCGACATGGATTGGTCCTCCTTGCTTGACGCCCGAACCAACGCCCCTCGCGCATCGCCGTTCATTGCGGGTCTCCTGGGCGGGCCCCTCCTGGCCTTCGGCGGCCGAACCCGCCATATCGGCGCCGTGGACCTCTCCTCCCCCGCCGGCCGGCAGCGCGCCTGGCTCAATTCCCTGCTCGTGGATCACGCGATCCTCCGCATCTCCTGGCGCAACTGGGGGGAGGTCTCGCGCGGCCGCCTCTACCGCTCCAACCATCCCCTCCCCTGGCAGCTGGCGGCGGCGCAGCGGCGGTTCGGGCTGAAATCGGTGCTGAACCTGCGCGGCCACCGGCAGGATTGCGGGTCGGACGCGCTCGGCAGGGCGCGGGCGGGTGAGCTCGGCCTGATCCATGCCGATGCCCCCTTCGAGAGCCGCGGCGCGCCGCACAAGGACCGCATCCTGCGCCTGGTCGATCTGCTGCCCACCTTGCCGGAACCCCTCCTGATCCACTGCAAGTCGGGCGCCGACCGCACCGGGCTGATCGCCGGCATCTGGCTTATCCTGAATGGCCATTCCGTGGCCGAAGCGCTGGGCCAGTTGCATTGGCGCTTCGGCCACGTCGCCGCCAGCCGCACCGGGATCCTCGACGCCTTCTTCCAGGACTACGCCACCCACCAGGCCGCCCACGGCCCGAAGCCCTTCCTGGACTGGCTGAGGGAGGACTACGACGAGGCCGATCTCCGTGCCCGGTTCCGGTCGAAGGCCTGGGCGGACCGGCTGGTGGATGGGGTGCTGAAGCGCGAATAGGCTTGCGGTCTGCCGGAGCAAGGAATATAGTCCTTGCCTCTCCGGCACCCCCGCGGAATGACCCTCCCCACCCCTTGATGCCGCCCCCGGCCTGGGGGATCAGACGCCCAACGACATGACGCGGAGTTGCCCACCATGAAGCTCGCCTCCCTCGCCGTGATCGGCCTGGCCCTCGGCCTCGCCGCCTGCTCCTCCAGCGCCGATTCGGATGCGGCCGCGGCGGGCCGTGGCGGGGCGGGCGCCGGCGGGCCGGGCGGCGCGGGCGGCATTGGCACCTCGCCGCTGGGCGGGCTCGGCAGCGGCAATTTCCGCCCCGGCTCGCAGGAGGAGTTGGCCGGCAGCATCGGGGACCGCGTCCTCTTCGCCACCGATTCCGTGCAGGTGGGCGCCGACCAGCGGCCCATCCTCTCCCGCCAGGCGGAGTGGCTGAACCGCTACCGCCAGGTGCAGGTCACGATCGAGGGCCATGCCGACGAACGCGGCACCCGCGAATACAACCTCGCCCTCGGCCAGCGCCGCGCCAATGCGGCGCGGGACCTGCTGGTGGCGGATGGCGTGGCCAGCACGCGGATCCAGACCATCTCCTACGGCAAGGACCGCCCGGTGGAGCTCGGCTCCAACCAGGCGGCCTGGGCGCAGAACCGCCGCGCGGTGACGGTCGTTCGCTAGACCTATTTCCGAATCATCGGGAAAAACCCGCGAAAATCGGTGCTAAAGACGGCTAATCGGCATAATCGGCTAAAAGGGGTTAGTGACTAAAAAGTCACGGCTGGCGCGCGGCGAAATCCTCGAGCGCCGCGACGCCGCCCTTGACCAGCAGCGGGATGGCGCGGGCGATCCGCGCCACCGGCCAGTCCCACCAGGCCAGCGCCACGAGGCGCGCCGCCTCCTCCTCCGTGTAGCGCCGCCGGATCACCCGGGCCGGGTTGCCCGCCACCACGGCGTAGTCCGGCACGTCGCTGCCCACCACGGCGCGGGCGCCCACCACCGCGCCATGGCCGATCCGCACGCCGGGCATCACCAGCGCCTCCATGCCGATCCAGACGTCATGGCCGATCACGGTGTCCCGGCCGGGCTTGAAGGGGTAGTCCGCGAAGGGCAGCGCGCCGAGGAAGCCGCCGCCGAGGATGCCGAAGGGGTAGGTGGAGGGCCCCTCCATCGCATGCATCGCGTCCGGGAACATGAAGCGCGCGGCCGTCGCGATGGCGCCGAAGCGCCCGATCCGCAGCTTCGCGCCCGAGGCGCCGAAATTGTAGAGCAGGTTGCGCCGGAAGAAGTCCCGGGCGTGGAGCGGGTCATCGTAATAGGTGAAGGCGCCCACTTCGACGTTGCGGATCTCCGGCAGGCTGTCGAGCAGCGGCTTCAGGAACACCACCCGCGGCTTGTTGGCGACGGGATGGATGGCATCCGGGTCCGGCAGCGCCTCGGCCTCGGCGCGGGTGCGGGTCATGCCGCGAAGGCCTGGGTGCGGACCAGCCGCGCATAGAGCCCGTCCTGCGTCATCAACTCGGCATGCGTCCCCTGCTCCACCGCGCGCCCGCCCTCCATCACCACGATGAGGTCGGCGTCCCGCACGGTGGAGAGGCGGTGGGCGATGACCAGCGTCGTGCGCCCCGCCCGCAGCCGTTCCAGCGCCTGCTGCACCAGCGCCTCGTTCTCCGCATCGAGGGCACTCGTCGCCTCATCCAGCAGCAGGACGCGGGGATTGCGCAGCAGCGCGCGGGCCAGGGAGACGCGCTGCCGCTGCCCGCCCGAGAGCCGGTTGCCGCCGGTGCCGAGTTCGGTGTCGTAGCCCTGCGGCAGCGCCGCCAGGAATTCGTGGGCCGCCGCCGCCCGCGCGGCCGCCTCAACCTCGGTCCGCGTGGCGCCGGGCCGGCCGCAGGCGATGTTGGCGAAGGCGGTGTCGTCGAACAGCACGGCGTCCTGGCCGACATAGGCGATGGCGTCGCGCAGGCTCTCCAGCGTCACGCCGCGGATATCGGCGCCATCGATGCGGATCGCGCCCTCCGTCACCTCATAGAGCCGCGGCACCAGCGCCAGCGCGGTGGATTTGCCGGCCCCTGAGGGCCCGACCAGCGCCACGGTGCGCCCGGGCGCCGCGGTGAAGGAAAGCCCCCGCAGCGCCGCATCCGGCACGCCCTCATAGGCGAAGCCCACCCCCTCGAAGGCCACGCTCCCCTCGCCCGCCGGCAAAGGCTGCGCGGTCGCGGCATCCAGGATGCGCGGCCGCTCATCGACGCTGGCGAAGGTGCGCGACAGGCCGGCGAGCCCCTCCTGCAGCGCGGCGTTCAGGCTGCCCAGCGCACGCGCCGGCCGCGCCGCGATCAGCAGCGCGGCCACGAAGCCCGTGAAGTCGCCGATCGTGCCGAGCCCTTCCGAGACCCGCCAGCCCACGAAACCCAGCACCAGCGCCACCGCGAAGCCGCCGAGGGCCTCCAGCACCGGGTCGAGGCGCGCGCGTGTCCGCTGGATGGCAAGCTGGCTGTCCCGCAGCCTGGCGAAGGCGGCATCCGCGCGCGCCTCCTCCTGCGCCTCCAGCCGGTAGCTGCGGACCACGCGGGCGGCGCCGAAGCTCTCCACCAGCAGCGCCGACGTCTCCCCCACCCGGTCCTGCATCCCCGCGGAGGCGCGGCGGATGCGCTTGCCGATGCGCAGGATCGGCACGATGGCGACGGGATAGAGAAGGGAGGCCAGCAGGGCCATCTTCCAGTCCATCCAGAGCATGGAGCCCACGAGGCCCACCACGGTCAGGATATCGGCGATGCCGCTGATGGCCTTGGTCAGCGCCTCCCGGATCAGGGCGGCGTCCGTGGTGAAGCGGGCGGCATGGCGGGCCGGCGCATCCCGCGCCACCGCGGCCAGGTCGGCCCGCGTCAGCGCCCGGAACAGGTCCCGCTGCAGGTCGGTGATGACGCCGAGCACCACCTTCTGCATGGCGACCGCCTGGCCATACATGGTGAGCGCGCGGGCCAGCGTGACCGCGATGATGACGGGCGGCAGCGCCCAGACCACGCGGGCATCGCCCTCCGCGAAGAGGTTGAAGGCCTGCTGGATGATCAGCGGGTAGAGCGCCGTCGTCCCCGCCACGCCCAGCGTGCAGGCGATGGCGATCGCCACCCCGCCGGGATAGCGCCGGATGTAGCTGCGCCAGAGGCGCCGGACGAGCGGGAGGGAGGCGGCATCGAAGGCAGGGCGGGCCATGGGCGCCGTGTAGTCCAAGCAGGGACCGAGGGCCATCTTCGCCCCGCCGTCAAGACTTGCATCCCAGGCTGCCCGATGCTAGTTCTCCATTCGTTCCGGTGAGCCGCGGGGAGTCAGGACCCCTCGGATTGCCCTTTCGGGGCGGCGGGCCCGTCCGCCGCCCCGGACACCCCCAGCAGGGCGGCGAGGCGCGCCAGGCAGGCCGCCCGGTCTGCGACGCAGCCGCCCTCGATCCACCAGGCTCGCACCGCCTTCATCGCCAGCCCGATCCGCGCATCCGGCCTGTGGCCGAGGTCGAGCGCATCCTGCCCCCGCAGCGGGAAGACCGGTGCCTGCATGGCCCCGAGTCGGGCGCGGAGCCCGGGCCAATCCCCTGCCTCGCCGCGCGATTCGGCCACCCAGGTGGCATCCACCAGCCGCGCCGGCGGATGGTCGGCCAGCAGGCGGCGCAGCGCGGCCTCATCCAGCCTACCCGTCACCCGGCCGGTCGCTCGCGCCGCCGCGTACTGGCCCGCTTCCTCCCGCGACCAGCGCAGCCGCGACGGCAGGCGCTGGTCCGCCGCCCCCGCCGGCACCAGCACCGCGAGGCGCAGCACCGGGTCCCGCGGCAGCCCGCGCGCGATCCCGGCGGCGAGGGTGGCGGGATCAGCGCCTTCCGGCAGCACGGCGGCGCGGATGCCCGTCTCCTCCATGAGAAGCAGCGCGCCCACGGGGTCCGCGGCCTCCAGCAGCCGCTTGAGTTCCATCCAGATCCGCTCGACCGCGATGCGCCGGGCCAGCCCCTCCACCGCGCCGCGAATCGCCGCCACGGCGTCCGCATCCGGCGCCCCGCGCCCGTAGCGGGCCCAGAACCGGAAGAAGCGGAGCGCCCGGAGATAGTCCTCCGCCAGCCTGGTCGCGGCATCGCCCACGAAACGGACGCGACCGGCCGCGAGGTCCGCCCGCCCGCCGAAATAGTCCCAGAGCCGGCCCTCGGCATCGCAGGACATGGCGTTGATGGTGAAGTCCCGCCGGGCCGCGTCCTCCGCCCAGTCGGTGGTCCAGGCGACCTCGGCATGGCGGCCATCGGTGGCGACATCGCGGCGCAGCGCCGTGACCTCCACGGGCTGCCCCCCGAGCACGGCGGTGACGGTGCCGTGCTGGAGGCCGGTCTCGAACACCTTGAGCCCGGCCGATTTCAGCCGTTCGGCGATGGCCTCCGGCGGCAGGGGCGCCGCCACATCCACGTCGTGCACTGCGACACCGGCCAGCGCATCCCGCACGCAACCGCCGACCGCCCGGCTGCCCGGCAGCGCGGCCAGCACTGCGGCGGGGGCGGGTTCCGCCAGGAAGGCGGGGGGCGGGATGCGATCCTGCGGCGCGTCGATCACCGCCGCGGCTCCCCATGGCCCGGCGTGATCGTCCCGTCCGGCGCCAGGGTGGCAGGCACATAGGCCTCGCCCTGCCCCATCGCGCCTTCCGTCCCGAACCAGATCGCGGCCCCGATGCCGATCGCCGCGCCCACCGCCAGCGCCAGCACCAGCCCGGGCGAGGGCCCCGGCGAGGCGGGCGGCCGCAGCCGGCGCCAGGCCAGGAAGAGGCCGAGCGGCAGCAGCATCAGCAGGATATCGGCGAGCGCCATCATGGCCGGATGATTCCCCAAGGCATTGCCGATGGCGATGAGAGGAAGGGTCTCTTCGACCAGCCCCGCGCCCCGATCCTAGCCTCCCGGCAACGAACCGGAAGCCGCTCGATGCCCGAGAAGCCCTTGCCCCCTGCCCTCGCCCGCAGCCTCGCCGCCGCGCAATGGCCGACGGCCCGCGCCCATGTGCTGACCAACGGCTTCATCCCGTGGCGCAACCCGCGGGCCCGGCCTCGAGACCGTTTGAGAATGCCGGCGGCTGAGGGTTCGCGAGGGATTTTTCGTGCTGGGCAGGAGCCGGGCGCAGCCGATGCTGGTAGCATCGGCTAGTCCGGAGACGCACCCAGCGCGGAAAAGCCCAGCGAAACCGACCCGCCGGTGTTCTCAAGCGGTCTCTTACCCCCTCAACACCCGCGCCAGGCCCATCAGCATGGCGGCGGTCGCGCCCCAGATCAGCTGCGTCTCATGCGGCCAGACCCAGTAGTCCCGCATCTTCCCGCGCACCTCCCGCGACTTCAGCGCGGGCGCGGCGGGGTCCAGCACGGTGGCGAGCGGCAATTCGAAGATCGCCTGCACCTCCCCCGGCTCCGGCGACAGCGATAGCGGCGGGTCGAGGAAGGCGACCACGGGCGTGACGCGGTAGCCCGTGCCGGTCAGGTGTTCCGGCAGCGACCCCACGATCTCCGGCAGGCGCGGGTCGAGCCCCACCTCCTCCGCCGCCTCCCGCAGCGCCGCGGCCTCCGCCGTCTCGCCCCGCTCGATCCGCCCGCCCGGGAAGGCCACCTGGCCGGCATGGGAGGAGAGGCGGTCGGAGCGCAAGGTCAGCAGGATGCCCGGCCCCGTCTCATGCCAGACGATCGGGATCAGCACCGCGGCGGCGACCGGCCCGTCGGGCCGGATGACGAAGATGTCCCGCTCCTCGAAGGTGCTGTCCCGGGCGCGCTCCAGCGCGACGGGATCGGCGAGGCGGGCGGCGATCTCCTCCCGGCTCGGCAGGCTCGGGACGGGAATGAGGGCCCGCTGTGGGGCGGCGCTCACTCCGCCGCCTGGTCGTAGGTGTCGTCCTCGTCGTCCTGCTGGGCGGTGGGGGCATCGTCGATCGGGAAGAAGACGCCTTCCGACCACACGCCGAGCACATCCTTGCCGTCCACCGTCTCCGGCTGGGCGAGCGCCACCAGCTCATAGAACACCGCGCGGTTGATGCGCGCCTCCAGCCCCGGACGGACGGTGATGTAGGGGCGGGGTTCGCGGGAGGCCGGGTCGATGGTCACGCGAATGGGATGCTCCGCATCCGCGGTCACCATCTCATCGAGGTTGGTGCGGAAGGTCAGGCATTGCCGCGGCTCCGCGGAGGGCGAGCCGAGCGGCGCGAAGGGGTCGGCGCAGGTGCGCCACCACATCTCGACGGCCACGAAGGGCGCGTCATCCACCTCGATCCGGCCGCGCTCGACGGGGGTTTCCAGCCAGTAGCTGCCATCCTCCTCCCGCTTCAGGACGGAGGCGAAAAGGCAGACCAGCTCCTTCCGCCCGATCGGGCTGCCCCGGTAGAACCAGGTCCCGTCCTTGGCGATGCGCATGGAGAAATCGCCGCAGTGTTGCTTTGGCCGCTCCGCGGCCGAGGTCTGCTTGAGGCGCGGCATCGCCGGCATCCGAGCCTCGCGGCCTTCAGCCGCCGCGCCATTCAGCGCCCCAGGGGACGTCCCGTCACGTCGCGCTTCGTTCATCACACCTTCCGCACCCCGTGACTCCCGGGCCTTGCGGCCCCTGGCTCCCCAGCCACACCACAGATCGGGCCCTGCGCCGCCGGACATCGAAGCGTGACGCTTTGATGCACAGCAATGTGGCGCCGGGCATGGGCGAGGTGGATACTCACCCCATATCGAACGGACCGCATATAGGGAGCCTGACCCGCATGGTGGAAGTGGTTGACGCCGCGGAGGCGGAATCTCTCATCCGGGAGGCCGAATCCCTTGCCGACCGCCTGTCCCGCGTGCGGGAAGGGGTCGGGCGCGTCATCTTCGGGCAGGAGACGGTGGTGGAGCGCACGCTCATCACGCTTCTCTCCGGCGGCCATGTGCTGCTGGTCGGCGTCCCCGGCCTCGGCAAGACCAAGCTGGTGGAGACGCTGGGCACGGTGCTCGGCCTCGATGCCCGCCGGGTGCAGTTCACACCGGACCTGATGCCGTCGGACATATTGGGGTCGGAGGTGCTGGAGGAGGATGCGCATGGGCGCCGCCACTTCCGCTTCATCAAGGGGCCGATCTTCTGCCAGCTGCTGATGGCGGATGAGATCAACCGCGCCAGCCCGCGCACCCAATCCGCCCTTCTCCAGGCGATGCAGGAGCACAAGGTGGCGATCGCCGGGGAGGTGCATCCCCTGCCCGCCCCCTTCCATGTGCTGGCGACGCAGAACCCGATCGAGCAGGAGGGCACCTACCCCCTGCCGGAGGCGCAGCTCGACCGCTTCCTGCTGGAAATCGATGTCGGCTACCCCGATCTGGCGGCCGAGCGCGCCATGCTGCTGGCCACGACCGGCGCCAAGGAAGCGAAGCCGGTGCCCGCCATGACCGGGGCGGAGCTGGCGGCCGCCCAGCTGCTGATCCGCCGCCTGCCGGTCGGCGAACAGGTACTGGATGCGATCCTGCGGCTGGTGCGCAGCGCTAGGCCGGAGACGACGGAGATCGAGCAGATCCGCCAGAACCTGGCCTATGGCCCCGGCCCCCGCGCCGCCCAGGCGCTGATGCTGGCAACCCGGGCGCGCGCCGTGCTGCAGGGCCGCCTCTCGCCCAGCGTTGATGACGTGATCGCCCTGGCGGAGCCGGTGCTGCGCCACCGCATGGCGCTGAACTTCTCGGCGCGGGCGGATGGGGTGAAGCTGTCGGAGGTCCTCGATGTGCTGAAGGCGCAGCTTGGCTAGCCCGCCCCCCTCCTCCCCCTCCGCCGCCCGGCTGACGATCCCCTGGGCGGAACAGCTCGGCGCCCGCCTGCCGCCTTTGCTGGTGGAGGCGGAGCGGGTGGCGGCGACCGTCATGCCCGGCATCCATGGCCGTCGCCGCGCCGGGCCGGGCGAGGCCTTCTGGCAGTTCCGTCCCTATGTCGCCGGCGACCAGGCCAGCCGGATCGACTGGCGGCAATCCGGCAAGTCCGACCGGCTCTTCATCCGGGAGACGGAGTGGGAGGCCGCGCAGACGGTGGCGCTGTGGCGCGCCGCCGATGCCGGCATGGCTTGGCGCAGCGGGCCGGAGGTGCCGCCCAAGCAGCTTCGCGCCGATTTGCTGCTGCTGGCGCTGGCCGCGCTGCTGCTGCGGGGTGGGGAGCGCGTGCGGCTCTTCGGCCTGCCCCGCCCCTTCGCCGGCCGCGGCGCCCTGCCGCAGATCGCCGATTCGCTCGGCGCCATGGCGCCCACGCCGGAGGATCCGCGCATCGCCCGCCACGCCCGCGCGGTGCTGTTCGGCGATTTCTGGGGGCGGCTGGAGGAGACGCGCCGCGCGCTCGGTGCCCTCTCCGCCCAGGGGGTGCGCGGCCATCTGCTGCAGGTGATCGACCCGGCGGAGGAGACGCTGCCCTATGCCGGGCGCATCCGGTTCGAGGAAGTGGCCGCGGGCCTTGCCGCCGCGCTGGTGCCGCGCGTCGAATCGGTGCGGGAGGTCTATGTGGAGCGCCTCGCCCGCCACCGCGCCGGGCTTGCCGCCGTCGCCGCCGCGGCGGGCTGGAGTTTCGCGACCCACCGCACCGACCAGCCGCCGGAAGCGGCGCTGCTGGCGCTGCACCAGGCGCTGGCGCCGCAATGAGGCGCTTCACTGATGACGGTCCAGGGGCGTCACGCCCCTGGCGGATGGGGCCCGGGGAAGGCAGCGCCTTCCCCGGAGCGCCCCCTTGCTGGACGGCCCTCACCGAATGCTGACCCTCGGCCCCATCGCCTTCGCGGCGCCCTGGCTGCTGACGGCCCTCGCGCTGCTGCCGATCCTCTGGTGGCTGCTCCGCGTCACGCCGCCGGCGCCGAAGCGGCAATCCTTCCCGGCGCTGCGGCTGCTGCAGGAACTGCCGGCGCCGGAGGAAACCCCCTCCCGCACCCCCTGGTGGCTACTGGCGCTGCGGCTGGCGGCGGCGGCGCTCATCATCGTGGGTCTCGCGCGGCCGGTCTGGAATGCGACGGCGGGGGAAGGCGGCCAGGGCCCGCTGCTGGTCGCGATCGATGATGGCTGGGCGGCCGCGGCGGATTGGCCGGACCGGCTGGCCTCCATCGAATCGGTGCTGGATGCCGCGGCGCGCGCCGGGCGGCGCACCGCGCTGCTGCTGACCGCGCCACCCGCCGTGCCGGACGCGCCCCGCATCACCGGGCTGATGCCGGCGGAGGAGCTACGCTCCCGCCTCGCCGCGTTGCGGCCGAAGCCCTGGGCGCCGGACCGAGGCGCGGCGCGGGAAGCCCTGGCCGCCTGGCGCGCCCAGCATGCCGGCCCCTTCGCCGCCTTCTATGTCGCCGATGGCGTGGAGCATGCCGCCGCCGAGGCGCCCGGCTTCGCGCCCCTGGCGGAGGCGCTGGCCGCCGGCGGCACGCTGACCCTGGCGCGGTCCGAGGGCCGCCCCACCCGCCTGCTGCCGCCCCCGAGGGGGGAGGCCGATCGCCTGGTGCTGACCGTGCGCACCACGCCCCTGCCCGTGCCATCGGAGGCGGTGGTGCTGGCCCGCACCGGGGATGGCCGCACGCTGGACCGCGCCGTGGTGCGCATCCCGGCCGGCGCGACGGAGGCCGAGGCCGCGATGCCGCTGCCGCTCGAGATCCGCAACCAGGTGGTGCGGCTCGACCTCGATGGCGTCGCGGGCTCCAATGCCACCGTGCTGCTAGATGAGCGCTTCCGCCGCCGCCCCGTCGGCCTGATCGCGGGCGGGGAGGAGTCGGCCGCCGATGTGCCGCTGATCGGGGAGCTCTTCTACCTCGACCGGGCGCTGTCCCCGCATGCGGAGCTTCGGCGCGGCGGCGTGGAGGCGCTGCTGGCGCGGCGGCTTTCCGTGCTGGTCCTGGCCGATCGCCCGGTGAATGAGGGGCGGGAGCGTGACCAGCTGACGCGCTGGATCGAGGCCGGCGGCACGCTGGTCCGCTTCGCCGGGCCGCGGCTGGCGGAGGCGCCGGACACGCTGATGCCGGTGCCGCTTCGCGCGGGCGAACGCCAGCTGGGTGGCGCGCTGTCCTGGGAAAGGCCTCAGACGCTGGCCGCCTTCCCGGAGGGCTCGCCCTTCCAGGGGCTGATGCCGCCGCCTGAGGTCACCGTCGAACGCCAGGTGCTGGCGGAGCCCTCCGCCCGGCTGACCGGCCATACCTGGGCGCGGCTGGCGGATGGCACGCCGCTGGTCACCTGGGACAATCGCGGCGCGGGGCGGATCGTGATGTTCCACGTCACCGCCAATGCGGAATGGTCCAACCTGCCGCTCTCGGGGCTGTTCGTGGAGATGATGAAGCGCCTGGTCGCCCTGTCCGCCGGCGTCGGCGGCGCGGATGGGGAGGCGCCCCTGCCGCCCTTCGAGACGCTGGACGGCTTCGGCCGCCTCGGCCCGCCCCAGCCCGGCGCGCAGCCCATCCCGCCCGCGCGGATCGAGAGCGAGGCCCCATCGCCCCGCCATCCCCCGGGCTGGTACGGCAGCGGCGCGGGCGGGGAGGCCGCGCATCGCCGCGCGCTGAACCTCGGCGCGGGCGTGGCCCCGCCGCGGCTGGTCACGGGCATCCCCGCCGGCACCGCGCTGACGACGATCGGCGGCGTGCCGGCGGAGCGCGACCTCGGCCCCTGGCTGCTGGCGGCGGCCATGCTGCTGCTGGTGGTGGACATGATCGTGAGCCTGCTGCTGCGCGGCCTGGTCGGGCGCGGCCGGACGCGCGCCATGGCCGGCGCCGTGATGCTCGGCGCCCTGCTGGCCGGGCCGGCCCTGGCACAGGACGGCAATGCCGCGCTGGCGACCAGGCTCGGCTATGTCGTCACCGGCGACGCGGCGGTGGACGAGATCAGCCGCACGGGGCTGGTAGGGCTGTCGGACTTCGTGAACCGCCGCACGGCCGCCGCGCTGGCGGACCCGCTGCCGGTGACGCCGGGGCGGGACGACCTCGCCTTCTTTCCGCTGCTCTACTGGCCCGTGCTGGGCGACGCGCCCCAGCCCAGCGCCGCCGCGGCGGCCGCGCTGAACGGCTTCATGCGGAATGGCGGGATCATCCTGTTCGACACGCGGGACGAGGGATCGGGCGAGGGCTTTTCTCCGGGTTCGCGCGCCGCTTTGCGGCGGCTCACGAGGGATCTCTCCGTGCCGCCCCTGGCGCCGGTGCCGGAGGACCATGTGCTGAAGCGCGCCTTCTACCTGCTGCAGGACCTGCCGGGCCGCTTCACCGGCGGCAGCGTCTGGGTGGCGCGGGAGCAGGACCGGGCGAATGACAGCGTGAGCCCGGTGATCATCGGCGGGCATGACTGGGCCTCCGCCTGGGCGATCGATGCGCGGGGCAACAACCCCTATGCCGTCATCCCCGGCGGCGCGCGGCAGCGGACGCTCGCCTACCGCTTCGGCACCAACCTCGTGATGTACGCGCTGACCGGCAACTACAAGGGCGACCAGGTCCATGTGCCGGCCATCCTGGAAAGGCTCGGGAATTGAGGGCGGTAGGAAATTCTCGAAGCTGGCGGGCGGCGAAGCCGACCGAGGCCGCGAATGGGGCCCGCCGGAAGTCCGTCACGCCGCTGGCGTGCCTTCGGCACGACGAGCCAAGCCGGCGGAGCCGGCGCGTCACGCCGCTGGCGTGCATGCGGCACGACGCGCTTGAGGGCATGAACAGATGAAGCAGGCGCTGGCTGGCATCGACTTCGCGCCCGTCATCCCGCTGTGGCTGCTGGCCGCGCTCGCGGCGCTGGCGCTGGTGGCGCTGCTGCCGGGGCTGCTGCGGGTGGTGCGGAACAGCGCGGGCGCGGCATCCTGGGCACCGGCGCCCGGCATCTGGCTCCGCGCGCTGGCCTTCGCAGCCCTGGTGCTGGCGCTGGCCAATCCGCGGCTGGTGGAGGAGACCCGGGAGACGCGCCCCGACATCGCGCTGCTGGTCGTGGACCGCAGCGACAGTGCCGTGCTGGGGCCGCGGGAGGCGCAGATCACCGCGGCGCGGGAGCAGATCGAGGCGCGCGCGCGCCGCCTCCCCGAACTCGAACTTCGCACCGTGGAGGTGCCGGAGGGCGGCAACCAGGGCACGCGGCTGTTCAGCGCCATGGAGCGCGCCCTGGCCGACATCCCGCGCGCGCGCCTCGCCGGCGTGGTGGCGCTGACGGATGGCCAGGTGCATGACGTGCCCGCCGCCCCCGCCCTCGACGCGCCCTTCCATCTGCTGCTGCCCGGAAGGCCCGGGGAGGTGGACCGCCGCATCCGCGTGGTGGAGGCGCCGGGCTTCGGCATCGTCGGCCGGCCGGTCGAGCTGCGGGTCGTCGTGGAGGACCAGGGCGCCCCGCCCGGCGGCGCCGCGCGGCTGACGATCCGGCGGGACGGCCAGCCGCCCCGCGTCGAATCCGTCCCCGTCGGGCGGGAACACCGCATCGCCGTGCCGATCGAGCGCGGCGGGCCGACGGTGGTCGAGATCACCGCCGAGACCCGCCCCGGCGAGGTGAGCGAGATCAACAACCGCGCCGTCGTCTCCATCAATGGCGTGCGGGACCGGCTGCGGGTGCTGCTGGTGTCAGGCGAGCCGCATGCGGGGCAGCGCACCTGGCGGCGGCTGCTGAAGGCCGATCCGAACGTGGACCTCGTCCACTTCACGATTCTCCGCCCGCCGGAGAAGGACGACCTGACGCCCCTGCATGAGCTGGCGCTGATCGCCTTCCCGGTGCGGGAGTTGTTCCAGGTCAAGCTCCGCGAATTCGACCTGATCGTCTTCGACCGCTTCGCCAATCGCGGCCTGCTGCCGCCGGTCTATCTCCGCAACATCGCGGATTACGTCCGCGGCGGCGGCGCGCTGCTGATGTCGGTGGGGCCGGAATTCGCGGGGCCGACGAGCCTCGCCTCCACCCCGCTCGGCCAGATCCTGCCGGCGCGCCCGCCGACCGGCGCCGGCGCCGCCCAGGCCGCGCTGCTCGAACAGCCCTTCCGGCCGATGGTGACGGAGACCGGCGCCCGGCATCCGGTGACGGAGGGCCTGCCCGGCGCCAATGTCCTGGGCCCCGCCTTGGCGGATGCCACCTGGGGCCGCTGGTACCGCGCCATGCGGGCCGATGCGCGCGCCGGCAGCACCGTGATGGAAGGCCCGAACGGCACGCCGCTGATGGTGCTGGACCGCGTCGGCGAGGGGCGCGTCGCCCTGATGCTGTCGGACCACATCTGGCTCTGGTCCCGCGGCCATGATGGCGGCGGGCCGCAGCAGGAACTGCTGCGCCGCATCGCCCATTGGACGATGAAGGAGCCGGAGCTGGAGGAGGAGGACCTGACGGCGCGGATCGACCAGGGCCACCTGACGATCGTCCGCCGCAGCCTCGAAGCCGGCCCGCCACCCGAGATCACCATCACCGCCCCCGATGGCACCGTCACCCGCCAGCAGGCGGAGGCGCGCGGGGGTGGCCGTGCCGTGGTGGAGATGCCCGCCGTGCAGGCCGGCGTCTGGCAGGCCGCCGATGGCCGCCGCACCGCCTTCGCGGCCGCCGAGGCGCCGAACCCGATGGAGATCGCCGATCTCCGTGCGGAGGAGGCACGGCTGCGCCCCCTGGCGGAGGCGACGGGCGGCGCGGTGCGCTGGCTCGGCGCCGATGCCGTGCCGCTGGTGCCCGAACTCCGCCGCGTGGCGCTGGGGCGGGACCAGCATGGCGGCGCCAGCCCCGGCCCGGGCTGGATCGGGCTGCGCCGCAACGCCGACCACACCGTGACGGGCATCACCGCCCTGCCCCTGCTGCCACCCTGGCTGGCCTTGCCGCTGGTGCTGGGCCTGGCGCTGGTGGCCTGGCGGCGAGAGGGGCGGTGACGTTCCGGGGGCGACGCCCTACATCCCGGGCATGACCCGGACCGCCGCCCTCGGAGCCCTTCTCCTGCTCGGTGCCTGCGCGCAGGGGCCGACGCTGCAACAGCGCCTCTCGGTCTTCATGGGCCAGGGGGAGGCCGACCTGGTGGCGGCGCTCGGCGTGCCGACCCGGACCCATGAGGCGGAGGGTCGGCGCTTCCTGCAATTCGAGCAGCGCCGCACCCAGGCCGTCGCGGCGCCACCGCCAGTGCCCTACTACGGCCGCTTCGGGCCCCGCTACGGCTACTGGCCGCAGCCGCCTGGCTATGTCGTGGTGGGCTGCGACATCACCTTCGAATTGCAGGATGGGCGGGTGCAGGGCTTTTCGACGCGGGGCGAGGGCTGCCGGTGACCGGACCCTTCCTCGCGCGGCGGTAAATGCGTAGGTTGCCCGCCATGCGACGCATCCCCCGCCTGCCCGCCCTGCTGATCCCCGCCGCCCTGCTCGCCGGCCTCCCGGCAGGGGCGCAGGAAATGCCGCGCGCGCCGCAGCGGGCGCCGCAGACCCAGGCGCCCGCGCCTGCCCTGCCAGGCCTGGCGGCACGGCGCCCGGTGGCGCCGATCCCGGGCGATCCGTCGGTCAGCCTCTCGCCGAACGCGGCCTTGTTCGACGCCGTCGCGCGCGGCGACATCGCCGCGGCACGCGATGCCGTGGCACGCGGGGCCGATGTGGAAGCGCGCAACGCGCTCGGCCTGACGGCGCTGGATACGGCGGTGGACCAGGGGCGGAACGACATCGCCTTCTACCTGCTCTCGGCGCGCGACGTCTCCCGCGGCAGCAGCCCCGCACCGGCACCCGCCGCGGGCCGTGCCAGCGCCGCCCCACCGGCGCCGCCGCGCCCCGTCCGTCCCACCGCGCCGCTCAACACGCCCCCGGCCGCCGCGGCGGCGGTGGCGCAGCCGCGCTCCGCCACGCTCTGGGCCGGCAATGGTGGGGCGCCACAGCCCGAGATCGGCTTCCTCGGCTTCGATGCCGGCCGTCCCGCCGGCGCCGTGCCGCCGGCCGAGGCCACCCCCGCTCGCCGCACCCCACGGCGCTGACGCCAGCCGCTCATACCGCCGCGCACATGTCGTGACCTGCGGCCGACACTGTCAGCCGAGGCCGCGAATGCGGCCCGCCGCTTATGCGGCGAAGCCAAGCGGCCGGATGGCCGCGCCGGCGTTCGAGGGCGGAAATGCGTCAGCATTTCTGCAAATCGAGATCAATCGTTCCCGGCTGACGGAACCCCGCGGCGGAGTTCCGCCGCCTCGCCGCCGCGCGGCACCGCACGCCCCTCGGCATCGCTGGTCCTGCCGCGCAGCGCGTCGATCAGGCCGAGCAGCCGCCGCGTCTCGAAGGGCTTGCGCAGCACGGCATCGAAGCCGGCATTCCGGCAGGCCGGCTCGACCTCCTCCGGCTGTTCGGCGGTCAGCGCGATCAGCGGCACACGCCCCTGTTCGCCCGGCAGGGTGCGCAGCGCGGCCGCCACGCCGAAGCCATCGAGCCCCGGCATGTGCAGGTCCAGCACCGCCAGGTCGAAGGCGGCACCGTGCAGGGCGGCGAGCGCGCGCGGGCCGTCCTCCGCGGCCGTCACCACATGGCCGGCGCGTTCCAGCACTGCCGTCAGCAGCAGGCGGCTCGCGGCCACGTCCTCCGCCACCAGGATGCGCAGCGCGGCACCGGGGCGCGTCGAGGCCAGCGGCGCGGCGCCCGGGCGGAAGGGCACCCAGAAGGTGAAGCGGCTGCCCTGGCCCTGCCGGCTCTCGGCGCCGATCGCGCCGCCCATCGCCTCCACCAGGCGGCGGCAGATGGCGAGGCCGAGCCCGCTTCCGCCGAAGCGTCGCGCGGTGGTGGCGGCTTCCTGGCGGAAACGGTCGAAGATGCGGGGCAGGGCTTCGGGCGCGATGCCGATGCCGGTGTCGATGACGGAGACCTCGATCCGCTCCGGCCGCGCCGTGAGACGGGCGGAGATGACGATCTCCCCCTTCTCCGTGAACTTGATGGCGTTGCTGATCAGGTTGGTCGCGACCTGGCGCAGCCGCATCGGGTCGCCCCGCATCCAGCGCGGCAGGCCGGGATCGATGGCGACGCGGAGCCCCAGCCCCTTCTGCTGGGCGACGCTGCGCATCAGCCCCGCGCAATCCTCCAGCAGCTGCGCGATCTCGATATCCGCGTCCTCGAGCTCGACGGCGCCCTCATCCAGCCGGGCGAAATCCAGCACGTCGCCGATCAGCGCCAGCAGCGCCTGGCCGGCGCGGCGCTGCTGTTCCACCCAGGCGCGCGCGGTGGCCGGCAGATCCGCCTTGGCCAGCAGGTCGGTATAGCCAAGCAGCCCGGTCAGCGGCGCGCGCAGCTCATGGCTCACGGTGGCCAGCATATCGGTGCGTCGGCGGTCATGCTCCGCGGCACGGGCCAGGGCCTCCGCCTGGTTGCGATGGCGAAGCGCTTCCTGGCCCCGGTGGCGGGAGGCGATGCGGGCGGCGACACCGATCCCGGCGATCACGGCAGCGGCGCCGGCGGCCAGCACCAGCCAGCCCACCGCCCTCGTGGCGAAATCGTCGGGCGTGGCGGCCATCACCAGGGTCCAGCGCGAATCGCCGACCGGCAGGGCATAGGCGGTCAGGCTCCGCAGCTCAGCCAACTGGCGGGGTTGCTCCAGCGCCGGGCGGAGATCCTCCGGCGCCGCGGCGCCGGCCGCCGCGCGGGCGATCAGGCGGCCCTCCGCATCCATCAGCAGCGCCGACCAGCCGCGCGGCAGGGGCGCGCGATCCAGCACGCGGGCGTAGGTGGAGGCCTCCAGCGCTGCCATCAGGGAGTAGCGCACCGCGCCATCCACCCGCACCGGGACGCGCAGCGCCACGAAGCCTTCGACCAGGCCACTCGGCATGGCCCGACCGCTGCGCAGCACGGCGGCGACCGAGGTCGGGTCCCGCACGGGCGGCAGTGCCGCTTCCGCGGGATAGCGCAGGTTCAACAGCTGCCTTTCGCCATCCGTCAGCTCGATCGTGAACCAGGTGGCATCGCGCGCCATGACGCGCTGCGCCTCCGCCCTGAAGGCGGCCATGTCGCCGGCCGCGAGCCGGGGGGAGCCTGCCAGCGCCTCCAGCACCCGGATGCCGCCGCGGAGTTCCGATTCGACGGAAGCGGCCAGGGCGGTGGCGGCGCGCTGCAGATCCGCCCGCCGGTCCGCGCTCCGCTCTGCCTGCAAGGCGATCAGCAGCATCAGGCCGAAGCCCGCGAGCGGGAGAAGCGCCAGAAAAGGCGCCAGGACCGTCAGCCGCGCCAGGAATTGACGGGAGAAGCGGGATCCTCCGGCATTGCCGGCACCGGAGGGCGTAGCGGCATCTGACACGCGGGACGGGCACCTTCGGCTAAGGGCTGGTGGCTGGGGCTCCATCGGCGCCCCAGGCACCCCACCCTGCCGAAGAATATACCACCAAGCCGAGCGCCGTCACCCCAATGCGCTACTTGTGCGCGTAATTCGTAAATGAAACGCAATTTTCCCGGCGCGACCAGCGATTGAAATAAAGTGTGTTGCGCAACTCGGCGGTCGGCAAGCCCCGCATCACATCGCCGTCACCCCTCCCGACGAGGCGGCCGCCTCTACTCCAGCCGGACTTCCGCGGCCCGGATCACGTCCCGCCATTTCGCCGGCTCCGCCGCCAGGAAACGGCCGAACTCGGCGGGGCTGTTGCCCACCGTCTCGAAGCCGAGCGTCGCGATCCGGCTGGCGACTTCCGGGCGCTTGAGCGCCGCGGCGAAGACGTCATGCAGCCGGGCGATGATGGCAGCGGGTGTGCCAGCGGGGGCCAGGAGGCCATACCACGCCTCCACGCTGATGGCGGGGCCGCCGGATTCTGCCATGGTTGGCACCTCCGGGAAGGCGCCGAAGCGGCGCGGTGTGGTCACGGCCAGCGCCTTCAGCGTGCCGGCGCGCACATGCTGGATGGATTGCGGGCTGTCGAAGAAGACGGCGGTGTCGCCGCGCATGACGGATTGGGTCGCATCGGGCGTCTGGCGATAGGTGACGTTGGTCATCTGGATGCCGGCGGCCCGCAGGAACATCTCGGTGGCCAGGTGCGGGACGGTGCCGTTGCCGGCCGTCGCGTAGTTCAGCGCGCCGGGGCGGCGCTTCGCCTCCGCCACCAGGTCGCCGATGCTGGCGAAGGGCAGGCGTGGGTTGGTGACGACCAGCAGCGGCCCGGTGGTCAGCATGCTGACGGGGGCGAAGGCGGTGGCGGGATCATAGCCCAGGTCCCGGTATAGGAACTGGTTGATGACGAGCGGCGAGGAGGCGTTGAGCGCAAGGGTGTAGCCATCCGGCGCCGACTGGGCGACGGCGCGCGAGCCGAGGTTGCCGCCCGCGCCGGGGCGATTCTCGATCACCAGGGGCTGGCCGAGCGCCGCGCCGACGGGCTCGGCCAGCAGGCGTGCCACCACATCGGTGGGACCGCCGGCGCCAAAGGGGACGATGACGCGGATGGGGCGGTCGGGCCAGGTCGCCTGGGCGCGGGCAATGCCGGGCAGGGCGAGCAGGCCGAGGGCGGGCAGGTGGCGGCGGAGCATGGCGAGGCTCATTCCGGCTGGATGCGGGCGGCGGCGACAAGGGCCTGGTTGCGCGGGATCTCGGCGGCGATGTAGCGGGCGAAGGCTTCGGCCGGTTCGGCCACCGGGGTCAGGCCGAGATCGGCCATGCGGGCATTCACCGCCGGCTCCATCGCCGCCTGGTTCACCTGGGCATTGACCCGGGCAACCATCTCCGCGGGCAGGCCCTTCGGGCCCCAGATGCCCGTCCAGCCATCCAGCACCAGGTCGGCGAAGCCGGCTTCCACCATAGTCGGCACATCCGGCAGCACGCGCTGCCGCTGGGCCGACAACACGCCATAGGCCCGCAGCCGCCCGTCCCGGATCAGCGGCATGGAGGGACCGAGCGGGGCGATGAAGAGGCTGACGGCGCCGGAGACGAGGTCGTTCATCGCGGGGCCCGTGCCGCGATAGCTGACGAAGGTCGTGGTGACGTTGAGCTTCTGCCAGATCGCCGCCGTGGCCAGCTGGCCGACCGAGCCCAGCGAGGAGCCGGCGAAGGAGAAGTCATCGGGCTTGGACCGGATGGCCGTGAGCAGCTGATCGAGGCTGCGCGGCGCCAGCCCCTGCCCACCCACGATGACATAGGGGATGGAGACGGTGCGCGCGATCGGCGTGAAATCCGCCTGCAGGTCGAAGGGCACGTTGCGCTGCACGAAGGGCAGCACGGTCAGCACCTCGTTCGAATAGAGCAGGGTCGCGCCATCGGCCGGGCTGCGGGCCACCGTCTCCGCCCCCACGGCACCATTGGCGCCGGAGCGGTTCTCGATCACCCAGTTCTGGCCCAGCAGCTCGGCGGCGCGTGGCGCGATGAGCCGGGCGGTCAGGTCCGTGGTGCCGCCCGGGGGATAGGGGACGACGATGCGGGTGCTGCGCGCGGGCTGCGCGGCGGCGACCCGCACGAAGGCAGGCGCGGCGAGCGCCGCCAGCGCGAGGCGGCGCGTGATGCGGATGGTCATGGTCGTTCCCCTTCCCGCCGCATTCAGGCCCCGGCGGAATTGCTTCGGTGCCTAAGCATCACGGGATGGGAGGCTCCGGTCAAGCCGGAGGATCGGGATCCACAACGACCAGCTCGGCGCCATCCTCCACCAGGTCGCCCGCGGTGCAGCGCAGCGCGGCGACCGTGCCGGCGACGGGGGCGGTGATGCGCATCTGCACCTTCATCGCCTCCATCACCAGCAGCACGGCGCCGCGCGCCACGCGGTCCCCGGGTGCGGCCAGCAGTTGCAGGATGCGGCCTGGCATGGGGGCGAGGATCCGGCCGCCGCCGGCCTGTTCCTCGCCGGAGGGCGCGCGGGGGTCGCGGTGGCGGAGGTCATGCGTGGCGCCGCCGAGCACCACCATCAGCAGGTCGCCATCCCGCGCGACGGTGGCGCGGATGGCGCGGCCATCGAGGGTGAATGACAGGGCATCGCCATCCCAGCTTGGAGCGTCGAGGGCGGCGCTGCCATCCGCGAAGTCGATGGCGTGGCCGGGGTGGAGGCGGAGGCCGAGTTCCGCCTCGCCGTCGATCAGTTGGAAATCCTGGTAGCCATCGCCGTTGAGACGCCAGGCCGTGGCGCTGCCCCAGGGGGAGTGCGGGTCCGCGGCATCGCGGTGTTCCGCATCGCGCAGCAGGCGGAGCGCGGCGGCGGCGAGGGCGGCGCGGGGGACGGGGCCGGCTTCCGGCAGCAGGGCGGCGGCGTGGCGGGCGATGAAGCCGGTGTCGAGGTCGGCGGCGGCGAAGGCGGGATGCGCGGCGATGGCGCGCAGCAGGGGAAGGTTGCTGCGGATGCCGGCCACCGCGGCGGCATCCAGCGCGCGGGACAGGCGGCGCAGCGCTGTGGCGCGATCCGGGCCGGCGGCGATGATCTTGGCCAGCATCGGGTCGTAGTGGATGGGCACCGCATCGCCCTCGCGGACACCGGAATCGATGCGGATGCCGGGGAGATGCGCGGGCAGGTCCAGGTGCCGCAGCGTGCCGATGGAGGGGGCGAAGTCCCGCGCGGGGTCCTCGGCATAGAGCCGGACCTCGATGGCGTGGCCGGCCAGCGGGATCTCGGCCTGCGCCAGCGGCAGGGGTTCCCCCATGGCAATGCGGAGTTGCCATTCGACCAGGTCCTGGCCGGTGATGGCCTCCGTCACGGGGTGTTCGACCTGGAGGCGGGTATTCATCTCCATGAAGGCGAAGGTGTCGCCTTCGGAGATGAACTCCACCGTGCCGGCGCCGACATAGCCGATGGCGCGGGCGGCATCGCAGGCGGCCTTCCCCATGGCGGCGCGGCGCCCTGGCGTCATGCCCGGGGCGGGGGCTTCCTCCACCACCTTCTGGTGGCGGCGCTGGATGGAGCAGTCGCGTTCATGCAGGTGGACGACGTTGCCGTGGGTGTCGGCGAAGACCTGGATCTCGATGTGCCGGGGCCTGGTCAGGTATCGTTCCAGCAGCAGGCGGTCATCGCCGAAGGCGGCCAGCGCTTCGCCGCGCGCCAGCGCAATGGCTTCGTCGAGCGAGGCCTCGTCGGCGGCGACCTTCATGCCCTTGCCGCCGCCGCCGGCGCTGGCCTTGACCAGGATGGGGAAGCCGATGCGCGCGGCCTCCGCCCGCAGCGTAGCGTCTGACTGGTCCGTGCCGTGGTAGCCGGGCACGAGGGGCACGCCCGCCTGTTCCATCAGCGCCTTGGCCGCGGCCTTGCTGCCCATGGCGCGGATGGCGGCGGCGGGCGGGCCGACGAAGACCAGGCCGGCTTCGGCGCAGGCCTCCGCGAACTCCGCATTCTCCGACAGGAAACCGTAGCCGGGGTGGATGGCCTCGGCGCCTGTCGCGCGGGCGGCTGCAATGAGCGCGGGGATGGAGAGGTAGCTTTCCCGCGCCGGGGCGGGGCCGAGGCGGATGGCGTCATCGGCCAGGGCGACATGCAGGGCGGTGGCGTCGGCATCGCTGAAGACGGCGATGGTGCGCAGCCCCATGGCGCGGGCGGTGCGGATGACGCGGCAGGCGATCTCGCCGCGATTGGCGATGAGTAGGGAGGTGAAGGCGGTCACGTGCGGAAGACGCCGAAGCGCGGCTCCCCCTGCCAGCCCGGCACCGGGTTGTTGCGGGAAGCCGAGAGGCAGAGCGCCAGCACCATGCGCGTATCCTCCGGCGCGATCACGCCATCATCCCAGAGCCGCGCGCTGGCATAGGTCGGGTTGCCCTGGGTCTCGTATTGCGCCTCGATCGGGGCCTTGAAGCGGGCCTCCTCTTCCGCGGGCCAGGTGCCGCCCTTGGATTCGATGGCGTCACGCCGGAGCGTGGAGAGCACGCTGGCCGCCTGGGGGCCGCCCATGACGCCGATGCGGGCATTGGGCCACATGAAGAGGAAGCGGGGGCCATAGGCGCGGCCGCACATGCCGTAATTGCCGGCGCCGAAGCTGCCGCCGATGATCACCGTGAATTTCGGCACGCGGGCGGTGGCGACGGCCGTCACCATCTTGGCGCCGTCCTTGGCGATGCCGCCCGCTTCGTATTTCCGGCCGACCATGAAGCCGGTGATGTTCTGGAGGAACACCAGCGGGATGCCGCGCTGGTCGCAGAGCTCGATGAAATGCGCGCCCTTCTGCGCGGATTCGCCGAACAGGACGCCGTTATTGGCGACGATGCCGATGCGGTAGCCCCAGAGGCGGGCGAAGCCCGTCACCAGCGTCGGGCCGTAGAGCGGCTTGAACTCCTCGAACTCGCTGCCGTCGACCAGACGGGCAATGACCTCCCGCACATCGTAGGGCTCGCGGAGATCGGCGGGGATGACGCCGCCGATCTCGGCTTCGGGGTAGAGGGGCGGGCGCGGTTCGGCGACATCATCATGCCCCGCGGGCTTGGCGCGGTTGAGGCCGGCCACGATGCGCCGCGCCAGGCCCAGCGCATGGGCATCGCTGTCCGCCATGTGGTCGGTGACGCCGGAGGTCCGGCTGTGCAGCTCCGCCCCGCCGAGATCCTCGGCGGAGACGACCTCCCCGGTCGCGGCCTTCACCAAAGGCGGGCCGGCCAGGAAGATGGTGCCCTGGTTGCGGACGATGATCGCCTCGTCCGACATGGCGGGGACATAGGCGCCGCCGGCGGTGCAGCTGCCCATCACCACGGCGATCTGCGGGATGCCGGCCGCGGACATACGGGCCTGGTTGAAGAAGATGCGGCCGAAATGGTCGCGGTCCGGGAAGACTTCGTCCTGGTTCGGGAGGTTCGCGCCGCCGCTGTCCACCAGGTAGAGGCAGGGCAGGCGGTTGGCCTCCGCGATCTCCTGCGCCCGCAGGTGCTTCTTCACCGTCATCGGATAGTAGGTGCCGCCCTTCACCGTGGCGTCGTTGGCGACGATGACGCATTCGCGGCCCGACACGCGGCCGATGCCGGTGATGAGGCCGGCGGCGGGAATCTCCTCCCCATACATCCCCTGGGCCGCGAGCTGGCTGAATTCCAGGAAGGGGGAGGAGGGGTCGATCAGGGTGCGGATGCGGTCGCGGGGCAGGAGTTTTCCGCGGTCGGTGTGCCGCTTGCGGGCTGTTTCGCCGCCACCCTGCCGGATTCGCTCCACCGTCGCGCGGAGATCGGCGACGAGGGCCGCCATGCGGGCGGCATTGGCGCGGAAGCTGTCGCTGCGCGGGTCGGCGCTGGTCGGGATCACGCCCATGGCGGGCCCACCCGGCATCCCAAGCACCTTGCCACGCCCTGCCCCCCTTTGTTGCTTCGGAGGCTAGTGCCGCACGGCTTCCCGCACGGCGTCAATCCTGGGGGCGATAGACCCCACAAAAGGAAAGGGGCGCCTTGCGGCGCCCCCAACCCGTAGCCGTTCCGGAAGGTCCGGCGCTGATCAGCGCAGGACGATCTCGACGCGGCGGTTCTGCGGCTCGCGCACGCCGTCGGCCGTCGGGACGAGCGGGCGGCTCTCGCCGAAGGCCTGGATGGACATGGCGGAGCGGGCCACGCCACGGCGCTCGAGTTCCGCGGCCACGGCCTGGGCGCGGCGCTCGGACAGGCGCTGGTTGTACTGCGGCGTGCCGGAGCGGTCGGCGTGGCCGGAGACCTCGATCCGGGTCGTGCCGGTGCGGCTGTTGGTCGCGGCCTCGCCGATGATCTGGCGAGCGCGGTCCGTCAGGTCGGCGCGGTCGAAGTCGAAGAACACCAGGAAGGTGCGGGCCGGGCTCGGAACCACGGCCGGCGTCGGGGCGACGACCGGGGCCGGCGGCGGCGTCACGCCGAAGGCGTAGCGCAGGCCGATGAGCAGGCTGTGGTTGTAGTTGTCCACATCCGTCGAGCCGCGGGTCGTGCCGGCGGCGCTGGCGCGGACGTCGATGTTCGGCTGCAGGGTGCCCATGAAGCGGTATTCGGCGGTGATCGCCAGGCCCGGGGCCGCGGAGATCGGGAAGGCGGCGCCGACGATCGCCTGGTAGGCGAACTGGCCGTCCTCGCCGTCGATCGTCACGGACGCGCCGTTGGAAGCGCGGGCGCGGACGCTGTCATAGGCGTGCCACTGGTAGCCGGCACCGACGCCGACATACGGCGTCAGGAAGGAGCCAGCGCCCAGGTCGAAGTCATAGAAGGCGTTCGCCATGATGCCGTAGGAACGGGCCTTGCCGTCGGCGCGCAGCGGGCGGGTGTTGAAGCCCGTGATGCTGTCGACCTCGTTCTCGCGGTAGCTGCCCTCGATCTCGGCGCGGACGCCGTTGCCGAAGCCGTAGCCGAGGCTGACGACGCCGACCCAGCCGTAGTTGAACTCGACCGTCGCGCTGCGGTCGGCGCGCGTCAGGCCGGTGGCCAGCGGGCCGGTGATGGAGACGTCGGACTCCTGCAGCAGGTTCACGCCAGCGCCAGCGCCGACATAGAGGCCGCTGATCGGCTGGGCCTGGGCCGCCAGCGGCAGGGCCAGGAAGGTCGCCGCCAGAAGGGCGTTGCGGATACGCATCATCATCGCTCCTTTATCCCCGACTTCGCCGGGGGTCGGTCATTGCCGCTCACGCGGGTGCCGGATCGATCGCCTATCTAGACCGGCGATGCGCGCAAGGCGAGAGGGACATGCAACCATCCTCGCGGGTGGCGCGGCCATGTGGCGGGAATAACACACTCACAAAACCGCGATGCCACAGGGCGAGGCAGGAAACCGATTCGACCCTGGCCATCCCTCACCCCCGCAGCGCCCTCACCTCCCGCGCCTTGGCCGCGCAGGCGGCGGCGAGGAAGCCGAGATCCGTGCCGGTGGAGACGTAGCGCGCGCCCATGGCGACGATCTCCGCCACGAGGTCGGGGCGGGAGGCGAGGCCGCCCACCCCCACATGCTTGCCGCGGCCCCGCGCGGCCTCGACGATCCGGCGATAGGCGTCCCGCACCCGCGGATCATCGTAGCGGCCAGGAATGCCCATCTCCGCCGTCAGGTCGTTGGTGCCGACCAGCACCATGTCCACGCCCTCCACCGCCAGGATCTCCTCCACCCGGTCCAGCGCCTCCAGCGTCTCCACCATCGGGATCACCATGGTGGCGGCGTCCAGCACCGGGTTGGCGGCGGCGGCCGGGAAGGAGCGGTAGCCGAATTGCGGCAACTGGCCGGAGGCCGAGCGCGTGCCGAGCGGCGCGAATCGGGCCATGGAGACCACCGCCCTTGCATCCTCCGCGGACCGCACATGCGGCGCGATGATGCCCAGCGCGCCCGCATCCAGCACGCGGCCGACATAGGCCGGCGTCAGCGCGGGCACGCGGACAAAGGGCGTGACCCCCGCCATCAGCGCCGCCATGCAGAGCTGGCCCGTCATGTCGAGGGTCAGCGGGCTGTGCTCTATGTCCACATAGAGGCTGTCGAAGCCGGCGCTGGCGGCGATCTGCGCGATCTCGATGCCCCGCACCAGGCGCACGGTCATGGAGGCCACGACCTCGTCCCGGGCCAGCTTCTCCCGCACCTGGTTGCGAAGGATATCGGCGGGCTGGGCGGTCATGGCGCGTACTCCGGCATGGCGGGGGGCGCCGGGCCGTCGGGTGGTGGCGGCGCGGGACGGTCCCTCCGATCTTGGCCGGGCAGCCTAGGCCCCGGCGATCAAGCCCGGCAATCCGCGGCGGCGATCCTGGCGAGGTCCAGCCGCCCGCGCACCGTGCCCTCCCCCGGCGTCGGTGCGAAGGCGGCGAAGAGGGGGAGAGTGAGCGACTCCAGCAAGGCCGGATCCTGGCGCGCGGCCAGTTCCGCCATCGCGGCGCGTGCCTCGTCGATGCGGTGTCCGAAGGCGCGTTGGAGATAGGCCTGGAGCGGCGCCGCGGGCACGCCCACGCCATCGCCGCGATCCGCGAGTGGCGGGCCTTCGGCCTGCGGCACCAGCACGGCGCCCGCGCCAAGTGCGACAGGCCCCGGCGGCCGGCCGGCGAAGGGCGGGGCGATGCCGGCGAGCAGCCCGGCCAGGCTGAGGGCGGTTTCGGGCGCATACCCCAGCCTCTCCGCCACCACCGTCGCCCAGAGGGCAAGGGCCGGGGCGCGGTTGACACGGAGGGGGAGCGGGGATGGCATGCCGTGACAACGCGGATCTGGCGGTAGCGTTGATGTTCTTGATTCGTTCCAGGACTCGCGGCATGCTGGGCCCATGCCCGAAGCGCCCCTGCCCCCTGGTGCCTTGCCCCTGCGCGCGCTGGCTGGCGGCCGCGCGGCGGCAGGCCGGCCGGCCTGGCTGGATGCGGCGACCTTCGCGCTGATGCGGCGGGCCGCCCGGGCCAGCGGGCCGCAAGGGGATGCGGTGACGGCGGCGCGGGACGTCGTGGCTGCCCGCCACCCTGCCCTGCCGGCGGCCCTGCTGACGGAAGCGGCGCGCCTCGCCGTTTCGGCCTGCGGGTGGGACGCGCCATGACCCCGCCCCCCAGCATCCTCGGACAGACGCGGTGGGAGTGGGAAGGCGCCGGCATCCGGTTCCGCCTCTGGACCCGGCCGGTGGTCGGCCAGGGCGGCCGCAGCGTGGTGCCGGTGACGTTGCTCTGGCGCCGGCCGGACGGCACGGGCGGCATGGCGCGCTGCGGCGGCCTGATCGAGGCGATGGAGCGCGTGGAGGCGGTGATGGCGGAGCCGGCGGCGTAGAAACGCCACGGCGAGCCAGGGCATGTCCTCGGCGGGATTCGAACCCACGGCCCCCAGATTAGGAATAGGGAGGATTGCCCCGCCAAGGGCCGCCCCGTCTCGCCGTAAGCCGCCAAATATCTTGCTTTCGATTGGGTCCGCAAATAAGGTGGCCGCCATAAGCCGCCATGCGGACCCGTAGCGGACCTAACCGCCGGGTCCGCACGGGGTCCGCAACCGGGGTCCGCGCCATGCCGAAGCTGTCCGAGAAATTTATCACCGGCCTGGCCCCGGCGCCCGGCGCTAAGGACAGGCTGGTGTTCGATACGGAGACGAAGGGGCTTGGCGTTCGGGCCACGGCCAACGGCAACAAGGTGTTCCTCGTCCAATGGACCGATGCCGCCACCAAGCGGAAGGTGCGGGAGCCGCTGGGCGCCTGGGGTTCGATCACGCTGGAGCAGGCCCGGACGGCGGCGAGAGCCCGGCTTGGCCGAGTCGCGGCAGGTTTTGATCCGAAGGCCGAACGCGAGGCCCGGAAGGCGGAGGATACGCGCCGCCGGGCCGACGAAGCGCGGGCGAAGGCGGACAAGGCGTTTACGGTGGAGGCGCTGATCGCGAATTGGGCGCGCCTGCATCTGGCGGGCCGCCGCCCGCGCTATGCCGCCGAGGCGACGCGCGCGCTACGGCTTGCCTTCAAAGCGCATCTGGAGAGCCCCGCCGCCGGCCTGGACCATGGCGCGGTGGTCGCGGTGCTTGATGCGCTGTCCGGCGAGGGCAAGGCCGCAACCGCCCGCCTGACACTGGCCTATGGTCGCGCCTGCTACGGCTGGGCGGTGAAGCGCCGCCGGCTGGTGTCCAATCCCTTCGCTGGGCTGCCCGTGGCAGATGGTGGTGGCGTCGCCCGGGACCGCGTGCTGTCCGACGCCGAGATTGGGGAGGTGTGGCGTGCTGCCGGCAAGGTGCCGGTGCCGCATGGCCCGATGGTGCGCTTTCTGCTGCTGACACTCGCGCGCCGGGAGGAGGTGTGCAGCATGACCTGGGGCGAGGTGGCGGCGGACCTCTCCACGTGGACCCAGCCCGGAACGCGGACGAAGAACGGGAAGCCGCATGTCGTGCATCTGAGCGGCGCCGCGCGCGACATCCTGCGCGCCATGCTGGGCGCCGAGTCGGGCAAGCCGCTTCCAGCGCTTCCCGCCCAGGACCGGCTGGTGTTCGGCATTGGCGACAACCGGCCGATCACCGCCCATTCCTGGACCAAGCGGCAGGTTGATGGCGCGATCGCCGGCGAGCGGAAGGAAGCCGCTGGTGACGACGCGGCCGAGATGCCGCGATGGGTGCTGCATGACTTCCGCCGCAGCGGCGTAACTTGGCTGGCCGGTGCAGGCTTCCCACCGCATGTGTGCGACCGCCTGCTGAACCATGTTAGCGGCACCATCAGCGGCGTGGCTGCTGTCTATCAGCGCAACGAATTTCTGCCGGAGCGGAAAGCGGCGTTGGAGGCGTGGGGAAAGCAGGTTCTCGATTGCGCGCAAGCTGGCAAAGAACCGGCGAACAACGTGCTGAGGCTTAGGCGGAGACGCGCCGCGACGAAGGCGGCGTAGGCCAATCCCGGACTGGTCCAACAAAGGACTAGCCCCCCAGGCCCGGCTGGGATATCGCGGACATGCAACGTCCAGACGCGCCAAGTGCCGCCATGGCCAGCGTGTCCGATGTCGCAGGCCCTAAGGACGTGCCGCAATCCGGCGACACGGTTGAACCTAAGGTCTCTTTGGGGGTCTCGACCCGCCTGCATCGGCGGCAAGATGACCCCCCCGCGTTTGCGGCGCGGAGGGGCCGGGCTTGATTGGTTCGATCAAGGGCGGCAGGCCGCCGTCGGGCAGCATAGTGATGTGGCTTCCGAAGTCTAGGAGTCCTTTAGTCGCTGAAGCCCGGCGGTGGCCGCGTTGCCATGAAAGGCAAGCGTGCCTGAAATCTTTCTGAACGAACGCGACTTTGCCGCGCGCTACCTCATCGCGGCCCGAACCCTGCAACGCTGGCGCGGCACCGGAGAGGGGCCGCCCTACATCCGGCTTGGCCCGCGACGGATCGTGTATCCGCTGGCGGCGGCGGAGGCGTGGGCAGCGGCAAGGACATTCCCGCATCGTGCCGCAGAGTTGGCCCAGGATGGGAGGAGCCGCGCATGAGCCGCGTGTTCCTGCCGCTGGCCGCGCTGGTCGCGACGCTGGTGATCCTGGCGGCGCTGCGCCTCCTCAACATCGCATCCCCTTAACGCAAGACCGCCGGGCGCGTGGAGCGACCCGGCGGCAAGCGTTCGGTGTGATGATGCGGTGGTGACGCCCGCCTTCTAGCACGCTGCGCGCTTCGCGCCACGCTCCAGTTGCGTCTGGTGGTCCTGACATCAGGACAACCACCATGAACGCCACCACTACCTGCCCCACCTGCGGCCGGCGCCACCGGCTGCGGCGCGCGATGCCGCCTGCCCCGCTGCCGCTGTTCGCATGGGCAGCACGGCATCCTCGCCCGCCTGCCATGGGTGCCCGCCTCCTCCTCCACGCCGACATGCTCGACGCCGAGGGAGAGCCGCGCGCCTGCATCGCCATCCCCGGCCAGCGCGTGCCGCTGGCCTATCCGAACCTCGCGGCGGCGCTGTCCGCCCTGCGTGCCATGGAGGCCGCCCATGCGACCCGTTGAACCTGCTGACCACCGCCCGGTGGCGCAGCGCCACCGTCACCTGCTGCGCGTCGGTGACACGTTCCGGCCGATCCCGAAGCGGGCGGCGGAGGTGGCGCGGTTGCTGCTGCAACATCCTGCCGGGATGACGCGGGTGGAGATGCTGAACGCGGCGCCGCCCCGCCTGGCACTCAATGCGACGTGCCATGTCGCGCGGCTGCGAAAGGCCGGTTGCCCGATTGAGAGTGTCCCGGTGATCGGCACCGACGCGGACGGCAACAAGGTGCTGTTCGTGCGCTACCACCTGGCCGGCGACATCGCCGTGACCGCCGGACCCTGGCCTATGCTGGAGGACGCCGCCTGATGGATATCTTCGACGCGATAACGGTGGTGCACGCTCCCGGCCGGCGGTTCGCGAAACTGATCCACGCGAACGGCATTGTGGAGGCGCAGCAACGGACCCGCACCGTGAACCTGCACACTCTCCAACTTCCGGGGCTGTGGGCGCTGGCGACGCTGCTGGAGGAATTCGAGCAACGTCCCGATATGTGCGTGGTGCGCGGCGCGATCCTCGACGCGGATCGCGCACACGCGGTCCGGCGCCTCCTCCACCGCGATCCGAAAACAGGCGAGGCGCCGACGCTGCGCGAGGTGCCGCGCCGCTGGATCGCACTCGACGTGGATAGCCTGCCGGTGCCGGAGGGCATGGACCCTGCGGACCTGGAGGCGAACGCCCGCGCCATACTGCCACTACTGCCGGCACCGTTCCGGGTGGCGAAGCTGGTGGTGCAAGCCACAGCATCGCACGGGATCAAGCCCGGTGCGCGCCTGCGGCTATGGGGCTGGTGCAACCGCCCCGTGACCTCCGCCGAGTGTAAGGCGTGGCTGGCGGCGGCGCCGGTTGATCGCAGCCTCTACAGCGCAGTGCAACCGCACTACACCGCTGCGCCGGTGTTCGTCGGGTGGGCCGATCACCTGCCTCGCAGGCTGGCCTTTCTGGAGGGGCTGGAGGAGGTGGTGGTGCCTCCCGCTCCGCTGCTGGCACCATCGCCGCCACCGCCGGCTGCAACCGCCCTGCGGCGCCCTGGCAGGCTCTACAGCGGGGGCGAGGTGATGCGCTTCGCCCGCCTGCTGCGCGTGGTGCAGGATGCGGTGGAAGGGGAGCGGCACCGGCTGCTGTTCTGGGCATCGTGCCGGGCTGGCGAATTGGTCGCGGCCGGCATTCTCGATGAAACCACCGCCCATGCGGCGCTGGTGCAGGCCGCGATGGATGGCGGCGGGAAGGATCGTCGCAACGCCGAGGCTACCGCTCGCGACGGCATCGCGCGCGGCGCGGCGGAGGCGGGGGCATGACGGAAGCCGCAACCATGGTGGCCGAGGATGCCGCCGAAATCCTGCGCCTCTCCCTGCTGGACCGCGTGACCTATGACCGCGAACGCGACGCGGCTGCGAAGCGGCTGCGCGTTCGCGTTGGCACGCTGGACAGCATGGTGGAGGAGATGCGGCCGGCGCCCGAGCAACCGCGCGGCCGAGGCGTGGAGCTACAGGTCGTCGTGCCATGGCCGGACCCGGTGGAGGCCGGGATGGTGCTGGACCGGCTGGCGGCTGCGATCCGGCGCCATGTGATCCTGCCGACCACCGCCGCCGATGCCATCGCGTTGTGGATCGCGCACACCTGGGTATCTGAGCGGTTCCAGCATACGCCGCGCCTCGGCATCGGATCGCCCGCCAAGCGGTGCGGGAAATCGACGCTGCTGGACCTGCTGCGCGCCACCTGCCACCGCCCGCTGAAGGCGGACAACATCAGCGCCAGCGGCGTATTCCGCACGGTGGAGGCGTTGCGGGAGGAGGGCGGCATCACGCTGCTGGTGGATGAGGCCGACACCTTCGTTGGCGACAACGAAGAACTGCGCGGCATCCTTAACTCCGGCTTTGAGCGCAGCGGCGAGGTTGTCCGCGTCGTGGAGGTGAAAGGCGAGTGGGTGCCGGTCAGGTTTGCCACCTTCTGCCCCGTGGCGCTGGCGGGGATCGGCAAATTGCCGGACACACTGGCGGACCGCTGCGTGCCGATCACGCTGCAACGGAAGGCGGCGGCGGAGACGGTGACGAAACTCCGCGCGCCTGGCGCCCGCGCTACGCTGCACAACGCCGCACGCTGCCTCGCCCGATGGGCGGCGGACCGGCGGGACCATCTGCCGCTTGATCCGGAGGTGCCGGAGGCGATGGGCGACCGGGAGGGCGACATTTCCGTGGTGCTGCTGTCCATCGCGGACGATGCCGGCGGGGAATGGCCCCAGCGTGCCCGCCGGGCGCTGCTGGAGGTATTCGGGCACCGCAACGCGGCGGAGGGCAATGCAGAGGCCGGCGCCCTGCTGCTGGCCGATCTGCGCACCCTGTTCAGCGAACGCGGCGCGACCCGCCTTCCCTCGACCGACATTATCGAGGCGCTGGGGAAGCTGGAGGAGCGGCCGTGGCCGGAGTGGAAGAACGGGAGGCCGATGACCCCGGTGCAACTGGCGGCGGCGCTGGCGCCGTTCCGGGTGCGGCCGATCACCTACCGGCCGCCGGGCGGTGGTGCCCCGGTCAAGGGGTATATCCGCGACCATTTTGAGGAGGCGTGGTCGCGGTATCTGGCACCTGCTGCCCCCACCTCCACCGACTAGGGGCGCTGGAGCGGTAACGCGGTTACAAGCGAGGAAATTCTAGACGTTGCGGCCGTTCGGATGCGGTTACAGGGTGCGATCCTGTTACCGCTGCGAATGGGCGGAAAGCGGCGGAAAACCCGGGTTGTAACCGTGTTACCGGTTGAGCGGGACGGGGCTGTGGAGGCGCTGCGAAAACACGCGCGCGGCCAAGCGCCAGACCCAACATCTGAATTGCAGATGGGTGCGCGGAGCGAAGGGAGCGGTCCAGTCACCCGAACTCGCTGGAGATTTTGCCCCCCTCCCCACTAACCCACATTGCCAGGCGCGCTTCTCGATGAACGAGGCGGCCGCTCCGGAACTATTCGCAAAATTGAGCAATCGTCGCCACAAGGTGCGATGCATCAATAGGTTTCGAGATCATTGGTGCGGGAGTGTATTCCCGCAGCGCATGCCATGCCTCATAACCTGTAATTATGATGGTAAGGATGCCGCGTCGCCTGAGCGTTTCGAGCACCGGGAAGGCGAACTCTTGGTGTAGCTTCATGTCGACCAGGGCTACATCGATCGTACCGGCTAACCGCTCGTGTTCTATGAGGCGAAGTGCGTCTGCTACCGCGCCCGCCGAACCGACCACCTCAGCACCGGCCGCGACGACGATGTCTTCAAGCAATAGAACAAGGATGCCTTCATCCTCGATAATAATAACTCGCTTTCCGAACAACGGCTTTTTGTCGAATTTTGGAGTATTGGTCGGCGTAGCCATTAGACACGTCCGTCTGTTGCAAGACGGATTGATTGCCGGCTGCACGACAGTAACGTTGCGGCGTGAACGAAGTAAGCGGCGCTGCCCCGTCAAACATTTGTGTCGAGTATAGATCAATGTGGGGCATTGTATGGGGAATGAGACAAACAGCACCGAAGAGGTGGTGCTACACATCGCATCTGCCTGACATGGCACCGGCACACCGCCGCCCGCGATCACAGCGAATGGTTCTGGCGACCGTTGAAGGAACGGCTGGAGCGGGAGGAGCGGTGGCTACGGCACTGCCGCATGTGGCCGCCGCCCTACAACGCGCACTCTAGCGCCGACGCCCCAGGACTTTGAGTAGCCAGGAACGGCATCAACTCCGATTAGGCAATTCATTCCTATAAAGAATTAAAGACACTTGTCTATCATCTTGCGCTCAGTGTTTCGCCGCCGTGTTGGGCCATGCCGCGCCGTCAACGATCCCTCTCGCCGGCCACCCTGGTGGATGCGCTCGCCGCGATTGATGCTACGCGCCGCACCTGCACCGAAGCCGAGATCGGTGGCCCGGAATACGAGGCCACCGGGAAAGCTATCGACGCGCTGGACGGGCTGACGGGGGCGCTGACCGGGAACCCCGAGTTGTTCTGGCCTAAGCCGCATGGGTCGGGGTCGCGGGGCTAAGTGTGAGCGCCGGCCGCGATTGCCAGTGAGACAAAATTCAACCGAAGATTGCAAAGATAGTGAAGTATCAATCTATAATTGTGGAAAAAGGTGTTCGCCAATAGGTTGATGTAATGGTGTAACCATCGCTTAATTGGTTAGGCTTTACCTCAGAGGTCGTCGTTTCGCCATCGACCGGAGGGGAGCCATGCAGTCTCGCGCACACGCAAAGATACAAACGGAGCGCCGCGAGCGCGCGTTGGCCGCGTTGCTAGATTTCGCTCAGGACGCCGCCGACAACGGCGACGACCGCGATGCGCTGCAACTCGACAACGTGCGCCGGCTACTTGAAGCGGCATGGGCGCCCGTTGAATGGCAGAGCCTTTGCGCTGCGCCGCTTGAGGGCGCGGCGGATGAGCGACCTGTGGCGACCAGCGACGCGCCGCAGCGTCGCGGGGGGCGGCCGGACGTGATGTTTGGGAAGGCTCATTAGCCGCCCGGCGCCGGCTGTCAGCGTCGCGGCAGATACCGCTTATTGCCGGAAGCCGTGTAGTAGTAGACGCCGCCACGCGGGCCGACACATGGCGCTGTGGGAGTGCAACTGCCGCCAGCTGAGCCCTGCGGCGCTTGCCGCTGTGGTGCCGCCTGCGGCGCCTGTGAAGGACTTGCCTGGCGGTCATAGCACTCAAGCCTCGCCCGGGGGTCAGCGAGGCCCGCGCACGGGCCGAACTGCGCCGTTGCCGGCAATGACCATACTAGGCACGTCGCCGCCACGATGACGGAAAGCCGGCCGATCATGTTCACACCCTGGCTATGATGCTAGATCGTTTCCCGAGGCCAACGCTGGGTCAATCATCTGCCAGCCTGAAACCGAAATTGTGAGCCTCCGATGCCGCTCCGCTTGCCGATCCTAATTGCTGCCGCGCTGGTGGCGCCCTGCGTCGCGGTAGCGGCAGAGTGCCGCCGCTGGTCGGAGCCTGCGCGTACCTACCCAGAGGATGTGTCGTGGCACTGTGTCGCCTACCGTTGGGCGGACGGCGATACCCTGACAGCGGCATGCGAGGAACGCGCGCAGCCCGTTCGCGTACGCGTGCGTGGGGTGGATACCGTCGAGCGCGGCGAAGCAGGCTGGCGCGCTGCGCGCCTCGAATTGCGCCGCCAAACTGAGGCGGTCCCGCTGCTTCTCCTGCCGCACCACGGGAGCGGCAATCGGGTGGTTGCTTCCGTCATAGTAGGCGGTGCCGACGTTGGACGCCGCATGCACGAGGAAGGGTGGTCGAAGGCCGAATGCCCTAGGCTTTAGGCGGCAGATTACCCGCCGCCGCAGACAGCTCCGCGACTTGATGTAGCGCCGCACCGAGCGCCCCTGATGCCTCCGCGAGAGCCTTCGCCACCGCGTTCAAAGCGTCTAGCTGCTCATCTCCCGCGATCACCATCACGTCGCGCATGAAGGGGGCTAGGCGCTGGGCTGTGACCGTTATGGGGTGGGCGTCCTGGTCATCGGCAAATAGGTCATCGACGGCAATCCCCAGTGCGGCCGCGATGCCGGGGAGGTAGCCTGCCGCCACGCGGACAACGCCAAGCTCAAACCTCCCCACGACTTGGTGGACCACGCCGAGGTGGTCGGCCAGCGCTGCCTGTGAAACCGCCCTCTCCATCCTTAGCCGGCGCAGGTTGCGACCCACGCGCCTTTCAATGTCATCGATCCTCTTGCCGGCTTCGCTGGGTTTGGTTCGCATGCTGCTAACGATAGCCGATGTGCTTGCGGCGTGATCGGCTGCGTCGATCGGCTTGCCGGCCAAGCGGCGCTTAGGCAGCATTGCCTCTGCGCATGCGCTCGTGGATCGTCCGCACGCGGTTCTCAACGTCGCGTTTCGCCGCTGGCGCTACTAGAACGTCGTCCGCGCCAGCGTCGAGGGCGCTGCACCTTTCCTTGGCGGAAGCGCTTCTCACGACCACTACGACCGGCGTGCTCAACAACTGGCATGCCATCGCACGCATGCCGTCAAGGGCGGATCGGACGCTGTCAAGAACAGCTGCATTTACTGCATCGGCTTCAATCACGACGGCCCCGAAGGGGGAGAACATGTCGTTCAACACCTTTGGGGATCGAGTGACGGTAAGCGTCGCCGGTCTGAGACCTTCGTAGCGCAAAGCAGTCAGAAGGCTTGACTGGGTTGGCAGGTTTGACGCGATCACTCTGATACGCATGGAGCCGGCAGCCTTCATCTGGAGCCAAGGCTTGGTGCCTTCTCGGCATGATGCCGATATGCAATCAGTGAACGTTTGGAAGTGTCATTTTCCAATCGGTTTAACTGGTGATTTGTCTACTAGCTGCCGAAGAATGCGCATTGGCTCGCAGGAAAATCAGAAAATGTAGGGAATTGTCAGGGTGCCGATCGCCCGCGATGGTGTTGGGCAGCTGTGCTTACCTCTCCTCCGTAGCCGCGCCGTGATCACTTGCCGTGCAAGCGGGCGATGTTGCCGCCAGTGACCGAGCGACAGCATTGAGTGCTGCCAGCTGTTCGCTGCGGGTAATCGCCATCGCGTCACGCATGAACGGTGCAAGCCGGTGGCCCACGACAGCGATGGGGCGGGTCCCATCGTCGTCTTCAAACAGGGCATCGATAGGCACCCGGAGCGCCGCCGCGATCGTCGGAAGGTGGCCGGCTGAGATGCAATTCCTGCCAAGCTCAAATCGCCCGATAAGCTGATACGGTAAGTCAATCTGGCGAGCCAGCTGTGCCATCGATAGACCGCACTGCAATCTTAAGGTACGAAGATTGCGACCCACGCGCTTGTCTGTCTCGGTGGCCCGCTTGCAGCCTTCAGTGATCTTCGCGCGCATGTTCGCCCCATTCGCCATAAATGCGGATCAAGTATCGAATGTCTTCGAGCGACGGCATGGAATGCTCTGCTGTAAGCTCCAGATGCATGAACCGTCGCAACAACGACATCGCGCTCAAGGCGGAGGGATTAGACGCGCCACTGGGCACTTAAGACTAAGTGCTTGACATGTTGTGTGACCAGCGCAGGCAGCGGGACTTGCGCATGCCGGGTCGTTGCGCTCCGCATGCCAAGGGCGTTGCATGGTCAGGACCGGCGTGGCCAGAGCCGGAAGAGGTTGCACATCCTCAGGGAAGACGCCTGTTTCCTCATGAGCGATGCATCGCGCCTCTTCAGCATCGTCAGCCACGACGCAGCCCGGAGCGCGGCGTGAAAACGAAATCCACCAAGCTTGCATGCAATCGGTCTCATCACGAAAACGCGATTAGGTATACTGGGCGACGTTGCTCTCATCGCAATGTTTGGTCTGATTACATTATGGAAACCTAGAGCCTTACGCTTCGCGCGCTTTGAAGGGCGTCGCAATTAGGTGTCGCATCGCAGGCTCAACGATGCGTTTACAATGATGACGATAAGATGCCGTTGCTGCGGAAGCGGGTGGTCCCCGACGCGTTAGCTGTAAGGCCTGCCGGCCGTGGAGACGGAGCGACCGGTAAGCATCAAGGGTCGCGCGCCGTAAACACGGCATCCGGGAGGTCACGGCCCGGACCGCAGTTGATCAACCATCAGCATCCAGCGGGCGAGCCGCGAACGGCAGCGCAAGCGGCATCTTGTGGCCTGATTTGTGGACCTTGGCGGGCGACACCTGCAACACATTGAAGCTGGTCGGTTGCTAGCGGAAACGGTGTCCGCCAAACGACTAGATGCTGCCAGTTGGTCAGAGCGCGATTGCCCGAGGAGCTATGGGCCTGGGTCCTATCCGCTGGCGCCGAGCCACAGCGTTTAGGCGGGCACAGCTGCGCTAGGTTCCGCCGCCTAAAGGTTCCTCCTCCTGCCCCCCCCCCAAGACGTGATGCTACGCCCCGCGCCTGCCGCACTTGGTGCGGGGGCGGCGCCGGAACACCTGCCTCACCGGCCCCGGCAAAGGACCCGGCCGAGCGGGTCCGCGTGGGGTCCGCAAGAACGGGGTCCGCCGAATATGAGCGCCATAGCGCCCGCTAACCGACTGAAAAGGGGAATGTCCTCGGCGGGATTCGAACCCACGGCCCCCAGATTAGGAATCTGGTGCTCTATCCTGCTGAGCTACGAGGACGCCGCGTGACCGATAGCACAGCCCGCCCGCGCCATGCGAGGGGGCGTGCCCCGCGACGGCCTGCGCCGCCGATCGGACCCGGCCGGAACAAAGAGAAACCGCGGGAACGCCCATCCGTTCGTCCCCCAGGTCCAGACAGACGCGACCAAGGGAGAGTCACCATGGCAAGCAGCATTCGCGACATCTACATCACCGGCCTGACCAACGCCCATGCGCTGGAAGCCCAGGCCATCCAGCTCATCAACCGCCAGGTCGAGCGGATCGAGAACTACCCGGAGATGCGGGAGCGCCTTCGCCTGCATGGGGAGGAAAGCAAGCGGCAGCAGGAACGCCTGGCGCAGATCCTGGACGGGCTCGGCACCTCTCCCTCCGGCCTCAAGGATCTCGGCACCTCGCTGATGGGCAACATGGCGGCCATCGGCCATGCGCTGGCGCCGGACGAGGTCATCAAGAACAGCTTCGCCAACTTCGCCTTCGAGCACATGGAGATCGCCAGCTACCGGTCCCTGCTGACGATGGCGCAGGCCGCCGGGGACACCGGCGCGCCCCGCCTGCTGGAGCAGAGCCTGCAGGAGGAGATCGCGATGGCGCGGTGGATCGAGGACAATCTGGAGGCCACCACCCGCCGCTACATGCAGCGGGAAACCGCCGGCCAGACCTCCGGCATCTGACGCGGTCCGGAGGGGGCTACGGCCCCCCTCCCCTTCACGCCTCCGGCAGGGCGCGCATACTGCGCGCGCAAAACGCCGGAGGCGCGCCATGGCCGAGCCCTACCCAGCTGCCGTCTTCGATGCCGCCATGGCACGGGCGGGGATCACGCTGACGGAGGCCGAGCGCGCGACGCTGATCGACGTGTCTCGCCACATCGCCGCCAGCACGGGCCGCATCCGGACGGAGCGCGCGGTCGGCGTCGAGCCCGCCACCCTCTTCGTGCCGGGACAGCGCGCATGAGCGCCCTTCCCGCCACCATCGCCGATCTGCATCGCGCGATCGCCGCGAAAAGCCTCTCGCCCGTGGAGCTTGCGCGGGAGGCGCTGGCCCGGGCAGAGCGCCTGAACCCTACCCTGCACGCCTTCATCCGCCTGACGCCGGATATCGCGCTGGACCAGGCACGGGCGGCGGAGGCGCGACAGATGCAGGGTGCGCTGCATGGGCCGCTCGACGGCATCCCGGTCGGCCACAAGGACATCTTCGAGACCGCCGGCGTGCCGACCACCGGGCATTCGCGCGTGATGGAACATCACGTGCCGGCACAGGACGCAACGGTGGTGCGCGCCTGGGCCGAGGCGGGCATGGTGATGGTCGGCAAGCTCGCCACGCATGAATTCGCCTGGGGCGGTCCCTCCTTCGACCTGCCCTGGCCGCCGGCCCGCAACCCCTGGGACACCACGCGCTTCACCGCCGGATCCTCCACCGGCACCGGCGCGGCCGTCGCGGCCGGGATCGTGCCGGCGGGGACGGGCAGCGACACCGGGGGCTCCATCCGCGGCCCGGCGGGGCTCTGCGGCTTGGCCGGCATCAAGCCGACCTACGGCCTCTGCAGCCGCACCGGCGTGCTGCCCCTCGCGCACAGCCTGGACACCACCGGCCCCCTCGCCTGGACGGTGGAGGATTGCGCGCTGCTGCTGCAGGCCATGGCGGGGCACGACCCCTCCGACCCCTCCTCCGCCAACCGTCCCGCGCCGGACCTGCTGGCCGGCCTCGGCGATGGCGTGAAGGGCCTGCGGATCGGCATCATCCGGCATTTTCACGAGTCCGACCTGGTCGTCACCCCCGCGGTGCGGCACGGCGTGGACCATCTGGCGGAGGTGCTGGAAGCGGAAGGCGCAGTGCTCAGCGACGTCACCCTGCCGCCGCTGATGGATTGGAACGCGACCGGCTGGCTGATCCTGATGGTGGAGGCGCTGGCGGTCCACGAACCCTGGCTCCGCACCCGCTTCCGCGACTATGGCGAGATCCTGCGGGAGAGGCTGGCGCTGGCGACGCTCGTCTCCGGCGCCGACTACGTCCAGGCGCAACGCCGGCGGCGGGAGCTGTGCGCCGCGATGGCGGAGGCCATGCGGGGTTGCGACCTGCTGCTGACCGCGGCGCAGGCCAGCGAGGCGCCGCCGATCGACAAGGTGTCGAAATTCGCGAGCCTCGAGGCCCCCGGCCTCACCATTCCCTTCAACCTGACCGGCCAGCCCGCCATGACGGTCTGCACCGGCTTCGGGGAAGGCGGGCTGCCCGTGGGCGCGCAGATCATCGGGCGGCCCTTCGAGGATGCCCTGGTGCTGCGCGCCGGCCATGCCTTCGAACGGGCCACGTCCTGGCGCCAGCGCCGCCCGGCACTGGCCGCCTGATACCAGCGGACCGGTCACTTGACCGGTCCGAGCGCCCGAATGGGCGCCGCCGCCTATGCGGCGAAGCCAAGGAAACCGGAGGTTTCCGCCCGGCGTCTGAGGGGGCCCCGAAGCGGTCACGCGAAAGGGCCGTTGATATGACATCCGCCTGATCCAAGACTGGGGAAACGAGACCATGAACCGCCTGCTGCTGCCGATCGCCGCCCTGGCCCTGTCCGCGGGACCGGCCGCCGCGCATCACCCGATGGGCGGCGCCATGCCGACGACGCTGCTGGAAGGCCTGCTTTCCGGCTTCGGCCATCCCGTGATCGGGCTCGATCACCTGGCCTTCCTGATCGGCCTCGCCCTGATCGCGGGGCTGGCGGGCTGGGGCGTCATCCGGGCCTTTATCTTCGTCCTGGCCTCGCTGGTGGGGGTGGTCTCGGCCTGGCAGGGGCTGGTGCTGCCGGGGGCGGAAATCCTGGTCGCGCTCTCCGTCATCGCCATCGGCATCGCGCTGGCGGCACGGCGGGACGCCTCCGCGAACCTTTGGGCGCCGCTGCTGGCCGTGGCGGGCCTGGCGCATGGCCAGGCCTTCGCGGAAGCGGTGATCGGGGCGGAAGCGACGCCCGTCCTGGCCTATCTGCTCGGCCTCGCCGTGGTGCAGACGGCGCTGGTGCTGGGCATCGCGAAGATCGCGGCCGAACGTCCCTCGCTCGGCCCGGTGCCACGCCTCGCGGGGATCGTGGCGATGGTGGTGGGCGCGGCCGCGCTGCTGGCCTGACCGCGCCGCGTCAGAACAGGAAGTCGTCCACCTCCATCGCGGCCGCGGCGGCGGCCTGGGGCACATCGGCGCCGAAGCCGCGGGCGATCTCCCTCTCCCGCTCCATGGTGAAGGGCACCGCGTGGACCAGCATCAGGCGGTCCCGCAGCAGGGAGGGCTCCGGCGGCGGGGCGGCGGCCGACAGGGCATCCAGCTCCCCGCCCATGGCGCCGACGGCGCTGGACAGGGCGAGGGCGGTGTCGAGGCATTCGACCATGGCGGCCAGTTCCTCCGGCACCCGCCCGCCTTCGGCGCGCAGCCCGGCGATCGCGGCATCCATGGCGCGGCCCGCATCGCCCAGCCGCTCAAGGCCGGTGCGCATCGCCGCCATCATGTCATCGAGCGCCCCGGCCTCACCGCCGGCGGTCATCAGCCGGCCGCCGATCGCGAGCGCGGCTTCCAGCGCCTCCGCCAGGCCCTGCACGCCTTCCGCCATCTGCTTGGCATAGGCGCGCAGCTCGATCGTCACGGCGCCCAGCGCCGCTCCCTGCTTGCCCAGCCTGGCACAGCGGAAGACGGCATTGAGTCCCACCACCCGCAGGTCGATCTCCATGCCGCGAATCTCATCGAGTCCGGCCCGCAGGGTGCGCATGTGGCCATCGATGGCCGCCATCGCGGCATCCAGCGAATCGCGACTGGCCTTGCTGGAGCCAACCAGCGACGCGGCCTCACCCAGATCCCCGTCCAGCGCGCCCAGGAAGGACCGACCGTCCCGCCCACCGCGCCCGAACAGCGCCTGGCCCTGGTCGACCATCCCCTGCGTTTCGCGCCCGAGGCGGGAGAGCGAGTCCGCGATGCTCCGCATCTCCTGCGCCAGGGTGCCGCCGGCGTCCCGCAGCAGTGCCGCTTCCAGCGCCATGGCACGCGAAGCCAGCGCGCCGCGCGAAGCGGGATCGAGGTCATGGCACCAGGGGCGATCCGCACCCTCCAGCCCCGACGCGAGCTCGCCCAGCGCATCGGTCACATGTTCCAGCCGCTGCCGCGTGGCATCGCCGACCTGCAGCGCGGTCACGACGGCGCCGATCGCGGCGCTGATGGCCCGGCCTCGCTCCTGCGTCTGCTCCGCCGCCGCACTGGCCTGCCGCCGCAGGGTGGTGATGGAATCGAGGCCCCGCGTGATGCGCTGGGAGACCTCCCGCAGCTTCGGCCCGTGCTGCCGCATGAAGGCCTCCTGCTGCGCTGCGATGGCGGCAAGGTCCTTCACCGCCGCGGCATGCAGCTGGCCGAAGCGCTGCACCGTCTGCGCCGCCAGATCCGTCAGGCGCCGCAGATCGGTCTGGAAGGTGACGATGTCGCGGCTGTCCGTATCGAGGGTGCTGCTGGCGATGGCGGCGTTGAGCGTCAGGACCCCCAGCGCCTGATTGATGCGGAGGAGATAGGCAATCCGCCCACCAACCGCACGCAGATGCGTGCCGAGTTCGCCAAGCGCCGCATTCTCCGCCTCCGCCTGCGTCGCGAGGGTCGTCATGCGTGCCGCCGCAGCGCCGAGCTGGCGGGATGCCGCTTCGAGCGTCTCGCAATCGAGCAGCTGGCGAAGCGAGCCGAAGCGTTCGCCGATGCCATCGATGCGGCCGGCGGCATGGCCCAGCCGATCCCCCACCGCCAACAGGTCGTCATCGACCGGCGCGAAGGCGGGCGCCAGGCGGTCGCGGATGGTCCGCAGCAGCGCGGCGTTCAGTTCCATCGGCGGACCTCCGACAGCAGGACGGGAATGCGGTCCAGACCGATCACGCGTTCCGCGGCGCCAAGTGCGATCGCCTCCTTCGGCATGCCGAAGACGACGCAGCTCTCCTCATCCTGCGCGACGGTATGCGCGCCGGCCTTGCGCATCTCCAGCAGGCCGCGCGCGCCGTCATCGCCCATGCCGGTCATGATGACCCCCACGGCATTGGGCCCCGCATATTGCGCGGCGGATCGGAACAGCACGTCCACCGAGGGACGGTGGCGGGAGACGAGCGGGCCATCCTTGATGGAGACGTGGTAGCGCGCGCCGCCGCGCTGCAGCAGCATGTGGCGGTTCCCGGGCGCGATCAGCGCGCGGCCCGGCAGGACTGCGTCGCCATCCTCCGCTTCCTTGACGTCGATCTTGCAGAGGCCGTCGAGCCGCCGGGCGAAGGCCGCGGTGAAGCGTTCCGGCATGTGCTGCACGATCACGATCCCGGGACTGTCCGCTGGCAGGGCCTGCAGCACCATGGCCAGTGATTCCGTCCCGCCGGTGGAGGCACCGATGCACACCACGCGCTCCGTCGTGCGCGCCATGGCACGGCTGACCGGGGGCGGCAGCATGACATCGGCGGTGAGCTTGCGTTCCACCGTGCGGCTGGGCGCGCCCGCCATGCGCCGCCCCGGACGCGCCCGCGCCGCGGCACGAACCGCGTCGCAGACGCGCACGCCGGATTCCAGCAGGAACTGCGCAGTATCCATGCGCGGCTTGGCAATGACCTCCACGGCGCCGGCATCCATCGCCTGCAGCAGCGTCTCCGACCCATCCTCCGCCAGGGAGGAGCAGATGATCACCGGCAGGGGGCGCTGCGCCATGATGCGGCGCAGGAAGGTGATGCCATCCATCCGCGGCATCTCGATGTCGAGGATGATGACGTCCGGCACTTCCTGCTGGATGCGCTGGGCAGCAAAGAAGGGATCCTGCGCGGTCCCCATCACCTCGATATCCGGCGCATCGGCCAGGATGCGCGTCAGCGCCTGGCGCACCGCCGCGCTGTCATCGACGATCAGCACACGGATCGGGCGAGCGGAGGAACCTGCCATGCCAGTGCCTACCCTTTCTGCCAGATCGTGGACATCACGCCCCGCATGCCGCGCAGCGTGGCGCCGGCCGCCGTCTCGGAATGGCCGACGATGAGGAAGCCACCCGGCCGCAGATGCGCGCAGAGGCGCCGGAGCACGGCTTCCTGCGTCGGCCGATCGAAATAGATCAGGACATTGCGGCAGAAGACCACGTCGATGTCCGAATCGACGCTGTAGCCTTCATCCATCAGGTTCAGCAGCTGGAAGCTGCACGCTGCGCGCAGTTCCGGCACGATCCGCGCATCCCGTCGCTGCGGATCGCGGTGGCGCATGACGTAGCGCTGCTGCAGCGCCTTCGGCACCGGCGCCAGCATCTCCAGCGGATAGACGGCGCGCCGGGCGACATCGAGCACCTGGCTCGAGATGTCGGTACCGAGGATCCGGAATCCCGGGGCGAGCTGGCCGGCACGCGCCATCTCCGCCAGCACCATGGCGATGGTATAGGCCTCCGCCCCCGTCGAGGCGGCGGCAGACCAGAGTTTCAGCGGCCGCGCCGAGCGCCCGCGTTCCGCCAGCAGTTGCGGCACGGCCTCCCGCGCCAGGAAGTCGAAATGCTCGGCTTCGCGAAAGAAGTCCGTCTTGTTCGTCGTCACCATGTCGATGACGTGCTGGTACTCCGTCTCCAGCAGGCCTTCGTCGAAGAGGGCGACGCAATAGGCATCGACATCCATCATGCCGAGGCTGCGCGCCCGCTTGCGCAGGCGCCCTTCCACCATCGTCCGCTTCACCGGCGGCAGCCGGATGCCGGTGTCGCGTTCGATCAGCCCGGCCACCTGCCGGAACCGCCGGTCACTGAGCGTGTCGGTCATGAAGTCAGGCGGCCAGTGCCGTATCGTCCAGCAGCATCGCGGCACCCTCATCGGCGCCCATCAGCCGCGGCATGTCGAGGATGACGACGAAGCCGCCCGCCCGGCGGCCGATGCCGCGGATGCAGTCGGACTGCCAGCGCCGGCCGATATCCGGCGCGGGTTCCGCCTGCGCCGCGTCCAGGCCCGTCACCTCGAACACCCGGTCCACCAGCAACCCGATGCGCAGCCGCCGGCCGGCCAGGTCCAGTTCCAGCACCAGGATCCGCGTCCCCAGGCTCGGCTCCGTGGGCATCAGGCCGAGCAGGGAGCGCAGGTCGACCACGGGCACGCTGTGGCCGCGCACATCCGTCAGGCCCAGGAAGCTGGAGGGCGTGTGCGGCAGTCGCGCGATCGGGCGCAGGTCGAGGATTTCCTGCACCTGGCAGACGGGGATGGCGAAGACCTCATCCGCCGCACCGAGGGTGACAAACTGGTCGTGCTCCGCCATCGCCGCCTCCCCGCCTCAGTGCCGCTGGTATTCGGCGTCGAGGCTGTCCGCCCCGTTCATGTTGATGGCGAAGCCGTTGCCATTGGCCTTGCCATGCGCGGCGCCGTTCGGCCTGGCCGGCTTGGCCTTGATCGGCTGGTCGCGACGCACGGCCGGCTTGGCCTGCGGACGGGCGAAGGAGACGGCGCGGCTTTCCGCCACCGGCGCCACGCGCGGCCCTTCCGCCTCGCCCAGGCGGAAATAGGCGATGGTGGATTGCAGCACTTCCGCCTGCGTGGACAGTTCCTCCGACGTCGCGGAGACTTCTTCCGACGCGCTCGCGTTCTGCTGCGTCACCTTGTCCAGCTGCTGGATCGCCTGGTTGATCTGGCCGGCGCCGAGGTCCTGTTCGCGGCAGGCCGCGCTGATTTCCTCCACCAGCTCCGCCGTCCGCTTGATGTCCGGCACCAGGCGCTGGAGCATGTCGCCGGCTTCCTGCGCCGTCTTCACGGTGTTGGAGGACAGCGTGCTGATCTCCGCCGCCGCGGCCTGGCTGCGCTCGGCGAGCTTGCGCACCTCGCTCGCCACCACCGCGAAGCCCTTGCCGTGCTCGCCGGCGCGCGCCGCCTCCACCGCCGCGTTCAACGCCAGCAGGTCGGTCTGCCGGGCGATCTCCTGCACGATGTTGATCTTCTCCGCGATGCTCTGCATCGCCGTCACCGCCTGGCTGACCGCCGCGCCGCTGCGCTGCGCATCCTCGGCCGACTGGCGGGCGATCTTCTCCGTCTGGCTGGCATTCTCCGCGCTCTGCTTGATGTTCGCGGCCATCTCCTCCATCGAGGCCGAGGCCTCCTCGGCCGAGGAGGCCTGCTCCGTCGCGCCCTGCGCCAGCTGTTCGGCAGAGGAGGAAAGCTCCTGGCTGCCGGAGGCGACGTTCTGCGCGGCGGTGGTCGCCTCGCTCACCACGGCGCGCAGCTTGTTCAGCATGCCTTCCAGCGCCAGGCCCATGACATCCTTGTCCGACAGCGGCTTCGCGGCGACCGCGAGGTTGCCGGCCGCGATCTCCTCCGCCACCTTCGCCGTGCTGCGCAGGCCCTCCGTCATGCGGCCCATCGCATCGATCAGGTCCTTGACCTCGTCATTGGTCGTGACGCGCGCCGTCTGGCTGAGGTCGCCGACCGCGACGGCATTGGCGACGTGCACGGCCTGGCCGAGGCCACGGCTGAGCGACAGGGCGATCCAGACCGCCGCGCCGGAGGCGATGACCAGCGCGATGCCGGCGATGGACAGCAGCAGGACCTTCGACTGGGCCGCTTCCTCAGCGGCTGCGGCACGCGCATCCCGCATGATTCCCTGGTTGATGCGGATGACGTCGCCGAGGCGATCCATCGCTTCCGTCACGAACTGGCGCGCGGCAGTGGTGGACAGCGTCACGGCAGCCGCCTGGTCACCGGCCCGGGCGAGTTCCCGCATGCGATCCTGCACCTGGATGTACTGCGACAGCGCCTCCCGCGTCGCGACCCAGCGCGGACGCCCCTGTTCGGAGGCGCGTGCGATGGCGTCATCCAGCGACTGCATCAGCGCCTGGCGGCGCTGGTCCATCTCGCCCCCGAAGCGGTCGACGGCGGCCCGGTCGGTCGACAGGATCATGTTCTTCTCAGCCCGGACCAGCAGCGCCAGATCGGTCTGCGCGACCTGGGAGCGCTGCACCCGCGCCGCAGCACCATCCAGCACGCCCTCATAGTTGTTGGTGAGCGAACTCATGCCGCTGTAGCCGAGCCCGACCATCCCGGCCATGAGGAGGAGGATGAAGCCGAAGGCGGCGAACAGCTTCGCCTTTACCGTGATGCGCATGGTCGTCTGTTCCTGATGGGTCTTGCTGCTGTCGGGGGCTCAGTGCCGCTGGAATTCGGCGTCGAGGTTGTCGGTACCGGTCATGTTCAGCGCGAAGCCGGTCCCGTTGACCTTGCCGTGGGTCTTGATGGGCCGTGCCTTCGGGGCGGGTTCGCGGCGCATCGCCGGCCTGGCCTGCGGGCGGGCGAAGGCGACGGGCTGTGGCGCCGCGGCTGGTGCAACGCGCGGCGCCTCCGCCTCGCCCAGGCGGAAATAGGCGATGGTGGATTGCAGCACCTCCGCCTGCGTGGACAGTTCCTCCGACGTCGCGGAGACTTCCTCCGACGCGCTCGCGTTCTGCTGCGTCACCTTGTCCAGTTGCTGGATCGCCTGGTTGATCTGGCCGGCGCCGAGGTCCTGTTCCCGGCAGGCCGCATTGATCTCGTCGATCAGCTCCGCCGTCCGCTTGATGTCCGGCACCAGGCGCTGGAGCATCGATCCCGCTTCCTGCGCCGTCTTCACGGTGTTGGAGGACAGCGTGCTGATCTCCGCCGCCGCGGCCTGGCTGCGCTCGGCCAGCTTGCGAACCTCGCTCGCCACCACCGCGAAGCCCTTGCCATGCTCGCCGGCGCGTGCGGCCTCCACCGCCGCGTTCAGCGCCAGCAGGTCGGTCTGCCGCGCAATCTCCTGCACGATGTTGATCTTCTCCGCGATGCTTTGCATCGCCGTTACCGCCTGGCTCACCGCCGTGCCGCTGCGCTCCGCATCCTCCGCCGCCTGGCGCGCGATCTTCTCCGTCTGGCTGGCATTCTCCGCGCTCTGCTTGATGTTCGCGGCCATTTCCTCCATCGAGGCGGAGGCCTCCTCGGTCGAGGACGCCTGCTCCGTCGCGCCCTGCGCCAGTTGCTCCGCGGAGGAAGCCAGCTGCTGGCTGCCGGAGGAGACGTTCTGCGCGGCGACGGAGGCCTCCGTCACCACCCTGCGCAGTGCCGCGTTCATGCGCTCCATGGCGTTGACGAGGTCCTTGATCTCGTCATTGCTGCGCTGCTCGACCTGCTGCGACAGGTCGCCGGACGCGATCGCATCGGCGAAGGTCACGGCCCGGCGCAGGCCGGCGGCAACGGACAGCGCAATCCAGGTCGAGGCACCGATGGCAACCAGCAGCGCGACCGCCGCCGCGATGCCGAGCGCCGTATGCGTCTCCGCCGCATCATTCCGCGCCTCCACGCGTTCGGCGCGCAGGATGTCCATGTTGGCGAGGATGAGCTGCTGCAGGCGATCCATGATCTCCGTGACGTGCCGACGCGCGATGGTGGTGGATATCTCCGCGGCCCGGGCATTCTCGCCGGCCCGGACGAGGTCCCGGATCTGATCCTGGACCTGCCCGTATTGCAGCAGCGCTGTCCTGACCTCCACCCAGCGCGGCCGGCTCGCCTCCGACGCCCGCGCGGCGGCGCCATCGATCTGCGTCACCAGCGCCTGGCGCCGCTGCTCCATCTCCGCCATGAACTGTTCGGCCAGCGGCCGCGTCGGCGCGATGATCACGTTCTTCTCCGCGCGCACGAGAAGCGCGGCATCCGTCTGCGCCGTCTGCGCCCCCTGGATCAGGACGACCGCATCATCCAGCACGGTCTCGTAGGTCTGGCTGACAGCGCCAAGACCCGTCATGCTGAATCCCACCATGCCGGCAAGCAGCAGCATGATGCAGCCGAAGGACGCGAACAGCTTCGTCTTGACGGTTATTCGCATGAAACGTCCGTCCTGTCGGGTTGCGGGAAGCGTCAGTGGAGGATCTGCGCGAGGTTCGGCAGGATCAGCAGGTCATCGCCCCGCATGCCGATGCCGCGGATGAATTCGGGCCGCCACCGGATGCCGATGCGCGGCGCCTTCTCCAGCGACGAAGGCACGATCTGCGTCACCTCGAAGACCCGGTCGGCCAGGATGCCGACCGGCGTCGGCTCACCCTCCAGGTCAAGCTCCAGCACGATGATCCGCGTATCCGCCGTCGATGCCGTGACCGGCATGCCGAACTGCACGCGGAGATCCGCCAGCGGCACGATCCGGCCGCGCACATTGACGACGCCACCGACGAAGGATCGCGCGCCCGGCACCTCCGTGATCGGCACCAGGTCCAGGATCTCACGCACCATGCCGGCCTCGATGGCGAAGACCTCGCCACCGATGCCGAGGGTCAGCACATCGATGGCGCCGTCGGGGAGAAGGTCCTGGTTCATGCCGCCTGCCTCATGCGCGTGCGTCGCCCTTCCTCCTCACCGATCTCCAGCAGATGCGCGACGTCGAGGATCAGCGCCACGCTGCCATCGCCGAGGATGGTGGCGCCGGAGAAGGTCTTCACATCCGCATGCAGGCGGGAGAGGGATTTGATGACGGTCTGGTGGCTGCCCAGGATCTGGTCCACCACCAGCCCGACCCGTTGATCGCCGGCGGCGATGATGACGACCTTCTGGTGCGGATCGGGCGGCGTCGCGCAGCGCATCATCTCCCGCAGCCGCAGGAAGGGAACCAGCGCGCCGCGGATCTGCAGCAGGCTGTAGCCGTTGGACCGGCCATCCTCCTGCGCCGGCAGCTCGACGCATTCCTCCACGGCCGAGAGCGGGATCGCGTAGCAGCCCTCCCCCACGCGGACGAGCAGACCCTCGATGATCGCGAGCGTCAGCGGCAGGCGGAGCGTGACATCGGTGCCGCGTCCCGGCCGCGTCGCGATCTCGATGGAGCCGCGCAGCTGCTCGACAGTGCGCTTCACGACATCCATGCCGACGCCGCGGCCGGAGATGGCGGAGATCTCCTTCGCCGTGGAGAAGCCAGGCTGGAACAGCAGCTGATGGATCTCGTGATCCGCCAGCCGCGCATCGGCGGAGATCAGGCCCTTCTCGATCGCGCTGGCGCGGATGCGCTCCGCGTCCAGGCCGCGGCCGTCGTCGCTGACGGTGACCAGCACTTCGGCGCCAGCGTGACGAGCAGACAGGCGGATGCTGCCGGCACCCGGCTTGCCGGCGGCAATGCGGCCCTCCGGCGCTTCCAGCCCATGATCAACGGCGTTACGGATCAGGTGGACCAGCGGATCGGCCAGGCGCTCGATCATCGTCTTGTCGAGCTCCGTCTCCTCGCCGCTCGTCACCAGTTCCACCGGCTTGCCGAGATCGCGGGAGAGGTCGTGTAGCAGGCGGCGGAAGCGGGTGAACAGCGACCCGATCGGCAGCATGCGGATGCTCATCGTGGTGTCGCGCAGCTCGGCGACGAGACGCCCGATCTCCTCCGCCACGGTGGTAAGCCCGGCCTCGCCGCCTGAGGCCAGCTGGCTCAGCCGCGCATGGGCGATGACGAGTTCACCGACGCGATCCATGAGGGCGTCGAGCCGCTCCGCCTGCACGCGCAGGCTGCCGCCGACGCGCGCGATCTCGGCCTCCCCGCGCGGACGGTCGGCAGCGGCGACCGGTACGGGGGCCAGGCTGGGCGCAGGCTGCTCGGCAGCGGTCGTGACAGCCGCGGGCGCAGGTGCCTCGGCATCGACGCGCGTGATCTCGATCTTCGCGTCGTCGGAGACGAAGATGAAGACCTCGTCGATCTTCGCGCGATCGCAGCCGCTGCGAAGGCGGACGTCCCAGCCGAGGTAGCAGCTTTCCGGATCGATCTCGTCCAGCGGCGGCACGGCATCCGTCAGCGCCGTGACGTCCAGCGGGCCGAGCCCGCGGATTTCATCCAGCATCAGCAGCGGGTTGGTTCCGTTCACCAGCGCCTCGCCGCCCAGGCGGAAGCGGATATGCCACTCGGCCTCCGCGTCCGCGGCAGCTGCGACTGCTGCCGGCGCCGCCCCATCCACGGCCTGGCGCAGCGCCGCCAGCAACTCCTCCCCGCGCGCCGGCAGCGCATCCTGCGGCGATTCGATCAGGGCGCGGATATGGTCCCGCGCCTGCAGCGCCGCGGTGACCAGCGCCGGCGTGCAGGGCGCAAGGCCGCCGCGCACGCGGTCGAAGGCGGTTTCGAAATCATGGACGAAGGCGGCCACGGCGACGAAGCCGAACATGGCGCCGGAGCCCTTGATGGTATGCAGCGCGCGGAACGCCGTATCGACCAGGCTGCGGTCATCGGGACGGTGGCCGAGATCGAGCAGCGACTGCTCCAGCTGCTCCAGAAGCTCGGAGGCTTCCTGCCGGAAGATATCGGACGGGTCGCCGCTGCCGCTCATCCCAGCACCTTCTTGACGATGGCGAGCAGCTGCGACTGTTCGAAGGGCTTGGTGATCCAGCCCGTCGCGCCGGCCTGCTTCGCCTCCACCTTCTTCGCCGCATCCGATTCGGTGGTGAGGAAGATGATCGGCACGCCCTTGTAGGCCGGCAGCTTCCGCAATTCGCGGATGAAGGTCATGCCGTCCATGACAGGCATGTTGAGATCGGTCACCACCATGTTGACCGGATTGGCCTGGGCCTGGCGGAGGCCTTCCGCCCCGTCCCCGGCTTCCTTCACCTGGTATCCCGCACCGGAAAGCGTGAGGCGGACCATCTGCCGCACACTGGCGGAATCATCGACGGTCAGGACGGTCTTCATGCGGCGCTCCGCGCGAGGGGAATGGTCCAATCCCGGAAGCCGCCTTCCGCCAGAAGCGCGGCGAGTGGGGCCGGCACGGGCTGACGGAGGGACAGCGCGACGCCATCGCGCCGGGCGAGGACGCCGGCGGATTCGAGAAGCTGGACGAAGCTGATGTCGAAAGCGGTGCCTTCGTGGCAGTCAAGCTCGACGGCGCGGCTGGTCCTCAGTGCGTCCAGCAGCGTCGACTTGGAGTCCTGGATGGTGGCGATGGTCAATCTGCCGGTCAGCCTCAGGGGCTTCACGGCGTCGGGCGAGCCGAGGTTCGACATGCTGCGGGCCTGTCCGGGAGTGGTCTGGACAAGCATATGCAGCAGCGAGGTTAGTAAGCTCTGAACACGGTAAAGATGCAGCTATTTCAACATGCTTGTCTGGCGGCGATGCCGTCTTCCAGGCGCCCCCAGACCGTCATGAAGTCCCGCTGCCGCGGAGACCGCGCGCGATGGCGCGCCGCCTACCGGGGCCGGCTTGCCGTCGCGGCGATGGTGGCGATCATGTCCTGCTCGGCGGCCGCGGCGCTCATGTAGCGCGGCGCCGTCGTGACGAAGGGTTCCGTCGATTCCGCCGGCAGGAAGACCGAGAGAAAGAACAGGCCCGTGGCCTCGTCGCGCGTGGCCTCGATACGGAGCGTCGCCATGCAATCCTCTCAGTCGATGACGGGAACCTGGTGCCGCAACGTCACCTCCCGCCCGGTGCGAGCGGATTCGATCACGGCCAGGCAGGCTTCCAGCGTCGCCATGCCCCAGGCGCCGGAATGGGTGGGTGCCGCGCCATCCAGCACGGCGGCGCAGAATTCGTCCAGCACCTCACCGCGCGGCACCACTGGCAGGGGCGCCGGTTCCAGCCAACGGCGGTCATCGGCATGAACCATGACGCCCGCTGGCGTCAGGCGAAGATCAGCGCCCTCGCAGCTCACGAGCACGAGGCCGAACTGGTTGTGGAAGGCGGGCGGCGCCGGTGGGGCGAGGGGCGGCGTTTCCGGCCCATAGGCGCGGCGCGCCTTGGCCGCTTCCTCATCGGTGACGGTCGCGAGCGCGCGGCGCGCGGCGCCGTAGGCCTCGGGATCGCGTCGCTGGCCGAGTTCGCCGATCCAGCCCATCAACTCGTCGCTGTCGTAGCGGCCATGGCCGCTATAGGTCAGCGTCGCCGTCGCGCCATCCTCGAAGTGCAGGAAGGCGTTGTAGGCGCCCTCGGTGGGGCGCGCGCTGTCCCAACCGAAGCATTGCGCGCGGATGCTACGGACCAGCCCGCCGCCGAGCAGCCGCAGGATGTCCAGCTGATGCGCGCCCTGGCTGAACACCACGCCGCCGCCGCGCGCCGTGTCCAGCTCCTCCGGCCGCCGGGGGCGGTAGAGGAAGTCCGTATAGGCCAGCGCCGTCATCATCCGTGCGCGGCCATGCGCGCCCGAGGCGATGAGCCGCCGCGCCAGCCGCACCGGCCCGTCCTGGGCGTGGCTGTGGCCGATGAGGAGCTGCACGCCAGCGCGGTCCGCGGCTTCGATCATCGCGGCGCAGTCGGCCAGCGTGATCGCCATGGGTTTCTCCACCAAGCTGTGCTTGCCGGCACGGCTGGCGGCGATGACGTCGGCGGCATGGAACTGGTGGGGTGTCGCGACGTAGATCGCCTCCACCCGGTCGTCGGCGCAAAGCCCCGCCATGTCGGCATGAGCGTGGCTGCCCGGGAAATCCTGCTGGAAGCGCGTGCGGGCTTCCGGCCGAGGATCGGCGCAGGCGACCAGTTCGACACGCGGGTGCCAGGCCAGCGTCGGCAGCATCAGCGTGAAGGCACGGCTCAGCCCGCAGACGCCGAGCCGCAGGCGGCGCGTCACAGGTCCAGCACCAGCTCTTCCGTGCCGGGGGCGGCGCGGGAGACGCAGACCATCAGCTGCGACGCCTTCTCATGCTCCATCAGCACGAGGTCGCGGTGATCGACGTCCCCCGCCAGCAGCCTGGTGCGGCAGGACCCGCAGGTGCCGCTTTCGCAGGAGTGGGAGACAGCGATGCCGGCGGCGCGCAGCGCCTCCAGGATCGTCGTGCCGGCGGGGATGTCGATCCGCGTGCCGGACTTCGCCAGCCTTACGGCGAAGGGCATGTCGTCAGGCCGCTTCTGGCCGCCGCCGCTGCCAAAATCCTCGAAATGCACGGCGGAGGCGGGCCAATGGCCGGTCATGTCGCGCACCGCCTGCATCAGCCCGCGCGGGCCGCAGCAATGGACGTGGCGGCCCTTGGGCTGGTCGAGCAGCGGCCAGAGATCGAAGGCGCGGTCGGGATCGCCGCCATCATGGTGGATGACGACCTTGCCCTTCAGCGCCGGCGCGGAGAGTTCCTCCCGGAAGGCCGTGTCGGCGGGTGAGCGGGTCAGGTAGACCAGCTTCCAGGGCGGCCGCCCTTCCGCCTGCAGCTGGTGGATCATGGACATGATCGGCGTGATGCCGATGCCCCCCGCGATGAAGAGGCGGGAGACCGGATTGCCGAGCAGCGGGAAATCATTGCGAGGCGGGGTGCAGGGCAGCAGGTCGCCCGGCTTCACGCCATCGCAGAGCGCGACGGAGCCGCCCTTCCCACCGGCATCCCGCTTGACGGCGATGCTGTAGCTTCCCGTCTCGGCCGGGTCGCTGCAGAGCGAGTAGCGCCGCTCCATCCCGTTCGGGACGCGGACGCGCAGATGCGCGCCGGCGGTGAAGTCCGGCAGGGCCGCACCATCGGGATCGGCCAGGTCGAAGCGGACGATGCCCTGCGCGATCGGTGCCGCGGCCAGGACCCGCAAGGGGCGAAACTCCTCCGTCTCATCCATCTGCGCGGCCCTCCCTGCCAGGATTTACTTAGCAATCTAAGATTTCCGGTCAATCCCCCGGCACCCGCCTTGCGACAGCGGCACTTAGAACGCTAAGTATCTTTCGGCTGCAGGAATGGAGGAAGCGCCATGCTGACCCATGAGGAGAACCAGCTTCTCGCGCGCGTCGAGGGCGACGCCCCCATGGGGCGCCTGATGCGCCAGCACTGGCTGCCCGTCTGCCTGTCCGAGGAGGTGGAGGAGCCGGAGGGCAAGCCCATCCGCGTGCGCATCCTGGGCGAGAACCTGGTCGCCTATCGTGATGCGGAGGGCCGCGTCGGCCTGGTCGGCGAATTCTGCCCGCACCGCAAGGCGTCGCTCGTCTATGGCCGGAACGAGGAGGGCGGGCTGCGCTGCCTCTATCACGGCTGGAAGGTCGATGCCGAGGGCAACGTGGTCGAGATGCCCTCCGAACCGCCTGAGGCCTGCGCGGCGGCGAAGTTCAAGCATCCGGCCTATCCGACCGAGGAAGCGGGCGGCTTTGTCTGGGCCTATATGGGCGACCGCGCGACGATGCCGGCCTTCGAACCGCCGCCCTTCGCGCCGACGCCGGAGACGCGGGTTTCCATCGGCACGGCGCGGGTGGACTGCAACTGGGCGCAGGTGGTGGAAGGGCAGATCGACAGCGCCCATTCGTCGTCGCTGCACTCCTCGGACATGGTGCCCGCCCGCGTCGGCCGCGCCAGCGCCAATGCGAAGCTCTGGACGCGCCCTTCCACGGACAAGGCGCCGCGGCTGCAGGTGCAACTCACCTCCTACGGCTTCCGCTACGCCGCCATCCGCCGCCCGATCCAGAACGCGGCGACGCAGGATTATGTCCGCATCACCACCTTCGTGGCACCGCTGATCTGCCTGATCCCGCCCAATGCCAGCTACAACGTCGCGCAGGTGACGATCCCGATCGACGACCACAGCTGCATGTTCCACTTCATCGCCTGGGGCGAGGGGCCGGACGTGCCCTCCATGGCGGAATGGCGGAGATTCCTGGCGCTGACGCCGGGCGTCGATGTCGATCCCGCCAAGGGCTGGGCGCGGCTGCGGGTGCGGGAGAATGACTACCTGCAGGACCGCAACCTGATGAAGCTCGGCAATTTCACCGGCATCAAGGGCATCCCCGCGCAGGACATGGCGATGTGGGAAGGCATGGGTGCGATCGCGGACCGCACCTCCGAACGGCTCGGCGCCAGCGATGTCGCGATCGTGCAGTGGCGCCGCCTGATGATCGAGGCCGCGAAGGCCTTCGCGGAAGGCGCGCCCGCGCTCGGCCGGACGGAGCCGATGGTGCCGAAGCGGGACATTGCGAGCTTCGAGGGCGTGGTGCCGAAGACAACGGATTGGCGCACGCTCGGCACCACGGAGTTGGAGCGCAGCCTGTTCCCTGGCGCGGCCCCGGCTCAGGCGGCAGAATAAACGCGATGAGCAACCTTTCCCTGTCCGTCGCCATCGGCCCCTATGACCGCATGATGCCGCTGGTGCGCGGCGAGGCGCGGATCGATGCCGTCGATCCGCAATTCATGCTGCTGGAGCCCGAGGAGATCTTCTTCCGGGCCATGCGGCATGAGGCCTTCGACATCTGCGAGCTCTCGCTCTCCTCCTACAGCCTGCGCGTGGCGCGCGGCGACAGCCCCTATGTCGCCATCCCCGTCTTCCCCTCCCGCGCCTTCCGCCACACCTGCATCGTCGTCCGCAACGACCGCGGCATCCGCACGCCCGCCGATCTGCGCGGCAAGCGCATCGGCATGCCGGAATACCAGCTGACCGCGAATGTCTGGGCGCGCGCGATCCTGGAGGAGGAATACGGCGTCAACCAGCGCGACATCACCTGGGTGCGCGGCGGCTACGAAAGCCCCGGGCGCATCGAGAAGCTCAGCGTGACGCTGCCGGAGGGCGTCGTCGTCGAGAACGCGCCGGAGGGCAAGACCATCTCCGGCATGCTGGCCGATGGCGAGCTGGATGGCGTGATGGGCCCGCGCGCGCCTTCCTGCTTCGAACGCGGCGACCCCGCCATCCGCTGGCTTTTCGAGGATCCGACCGCCGAGGCCACCGCCTGGTTCCGCAAGACGCGCATCTTCCCGGTGATGCATGTGCTCGGCATCCGGAAGTCACTCGTCGAGAAGCATCCCTGGCTGCCGACCGCTGTCATGAAGGGCTTCCAGAAGTCGAAGGACATCGCGCTGGAACGGCTGACCGACACCTCCGCCACCAAGGTCACGCTGCCCTTCGTGGAGGAGAACCTCCGCCGCGCCCGGCAGCTGATGGGCGAGGATTTCTTCAGCTACGGCCTGGCGCCCAACCGCCACGTCTTCGACTACTTCCTGCGCCACCACCACGCGCAGGGCCTGTCGAACCGCGTGCTGGCGGCGGAGGAGTTGTTCCACGCCAGCACGCTGGAAGCGCATAAAGTCTGACCCTTAGACGCCGGGCGCCGGCTCCGCCGGCTTGGCTTCGCCGCATAGGCGGCGGGCCGCATTCGCGGCCTCGGCCGCCAATGGCGGCCGCCTTTCGGTTGGTCAGACCGGAAAACCCTCCAGCAGTTCCACGGGATCGCCATAGCGCTCCGCCAGCGCGACCACCTTCGGGTCGCGCAGCGATAGCAGGTAGCCATCCTCGATCATCGGGCTGTTGCCCGCCGTGACCGTGCTGTCATAGGTCACGAGGTCCATGTGGATATGCGGCTCCTCCCAGTTCGGCATGACGCGCCGCAGATACTCGGAGGGCTTCAGCGCATTGATGCCGAAATGCAGCGCGCCCGGGCTGTTCGGGCCGGCGGGGTAGATGTCGAAGCGCGGCGCCTTCGGGTTGTGGCCGCAGCCCACTTCCTCCAGCGTGCCGCCGATCAGGTAGTCGCGCAGCACATCGGCCTCGAAACCCTCGCCATGCACGGCGAAGACGACGTCGTCGCGGAACTCGACGCCGACCGGGCTGGCGAAGGGATGGTCGAAGCCGACGGCCCATTGCGCCCAGATCGTGCCGGAGATGCCGACCTTGTCCTCCGGCTTCAGGCCGACCATCCCGGGCTCGAACAGGTTCGGCCCATGCGTCGGCAGGTAGTGGACGTAGCAGCCATCCTCATCCGCAATGTTGTGCCCACGCCAGCGATTGTGGCGCTTCAGCTTCTGCAGCATCGCATCGGTGTAGGGGATGCGGAAATCGGTGCCCCGCGGGTCGGTGAAGCGCAGCGTGAAATCGCCCTGTTCGGGAAACAGGCGGGAGGTCGCGCGGATGATCTCCCCCAGCAGGTCGATCGGAAACTGCGCCTGCGGCGTGTTCAGCAGATCGAGGTCGCGGAAGAAGGTGATCTTCACCCAGCGCTGGCCCTTGTTCTTGCGCAGCGCCATGCAGAAGGGATCGATGACGCTGGCGAACCAGGTGGAGACGACGAAGGTCGCGCGTTCCAGCAGCGCCTTCGCCTCGTCGGGGATGGTCACGTAGCGCGTGCTGTCGCCCATATAGGCGATGAAGGTGGCGCCGCGCCCGCGCGCCAGGCCCTGCACCGCCTGCACCACACGGGGATCGAGCAGCGGATCGATCAGCATCACCACATGGTCGCCGGGCCGGATCGCCATGACGCGGCAGAAATTGTCCATGCCCTTGATGGAGGAGGCGATATCCGCCGGCGGATGCGTCACCTTGCGCGGCAGGCCGCGGCGTGTGGGGGCGGCGATGATGTCCTCGACGCGGTTGGGCAGGCGGGACATGGCGGCTTCCTCTCCGAACCAGGCTTGGGCCGCGCGGGGGACGGCCGGGCATACACTTCGAAGACTAAGCATTGCCCGGCCCGCCGCTGTCAATCCGGAGCTTGCCTTACACCCGCCGGTATTCCGCGCGCATGATGGGGACCCAGTTGCCATCCGGCATCTGGACGCGGGAAGCCAGCACCCGGCGCCCATCGGGCAGCCATTCGACGATGTCCTGGTATTTCAGCCGGCGCGTCGGGTCCGTGAAGTCCGGCCCCTCGCTGTCCAGCGTCAGCACCTCGCCCTCCCGAACGCCGTCGTAGAGCCACATCAGGGTCATGGCGGAGGAGATGAAGCTGCCGGTGAAGCGGCCGCGGGCGATGTCGTAGCCGAGCGTGATGATGTTGGTGCAGGTGCCGCCGCCCGGCATCTCTGCCTGCCCTTCGCCCTGCACCCAGAGCTGCCCAATGGCGCGGACCTTTTCCGTGCCGCGCAGGGTCTGCTCGGGCTGGCCCGGCCCCATGGAGCAGGCGCTTTCCATGGTCCAGTCGCCGACGAGGCGGAGCAGCCATTCATGATCCTGGGTGGGAAGCGGGATATCCATGCCGTGTTCCTTCCTCGGCGGTTTCGGTCAGCCGGCAGGCACGTCAGAGACCCGCATGGAGGGCCTCCAGCCGCTCCAGCGATTCCGTCCAGCCGCGGCGGTGGCGCGTGGCGGTATCGGCATCGGCGAAGCGGTCATGGGTCAGGGTGACCTCCGTGCCTTCCGGCACGGCGCGGAATTCGACGGTGACGCGGGATTCGCGTTCGGGCATGGAGACCCAGGCCCAGGTGAAGACCAGGCGGCGCTCCGGCTCGAACACCGTGTAGGTGCCGCCGACGCCGTGGCGTTCGCCATTGTCCTCCACCAGCCGGACCAGGAAGCGGCCACCCTCCCGCGCCTCGATCTCCGCCTGCTCGACGCGGGTGTGATGCGGGCCGAACCAGCGGGCCATCATCTCCGGCCGCGTCCAGGCGGCGAAGACCGTGGCGGGCGGGGCCTTGATGCGCTTCACCAGCGTCAGGCTCGGCGTCACGGCATTCATGGCTGCTCCGCCTCCAGCGCCGCGGCCAGGCGATCCAGGCTTTCGGTCCAGAAGCGCTGGTAGCGCATCAGCCAGCCCATGGCGTCCTCCATCGGCGCCGCGGTCAGGCGGCAGGTGACGGTGCGGCCGGATTTGCTGCGGGCGATGAGGCCCGCGCCTTCCAGCACATCCAGGTGCTTCATCACCGCGGGCAGGGACATGGCCAGCGGCTGCGCCAGGGCGGAGACCGAAAGGGCGTCCTCCGCATCCAGCCGCGCGATAAGCGCGCGGCGGGTCGGGTCCGAGAGCGCGGCGAAGACGCGGTCCAGGCGAGGCTCGGCGGCAGGGTTTTGTTTAACCATCAAGTTAACATTAGGGATCACCGGGCGCCTCGGTCAACCCTTTCGCGGCTTGCCCGGCCGGGCGCAGGATCGGGCGGGACGGGAGGAAGGGCGGCGATGATCCAGAACGAGGTCCGGCAGCGCCTGCTGCGCGGGGAGACCTGCTTCGGCCTGATGGCCTTCGAGTTCTTCACCCCGGGCCTGGCACCGGTGCTGGCGCAGGCAGGCGCGGAATTCGTGGTCCTGGACATGGAGCATAGCGGCCTCGGCATCGAGGGGGCGAAGGCCCAATGCGCCTTCGCCCGCGCCGCGGGCATCGTGCCGATGGTCCGCCTGCCGCGCCCCGATCCTGGCCTGGCGCCGCCGCTGCTGGATGCCGGGGCGCTGGGGATCATGATGCCGCTGGTGGAGAGCGCGCTTCAGGCCCGCGCCCTGGTCGATGCCTGCCGCTACCGGCCGGAGGGTCGGCGCGGCCTCGCCTTCGGGCTGGCGCATGACGGCTACGCGGCCGGCCCCGCGGCGGCGAAGATGGAGGCGGCCAACCGGGCGGTGCTGACCATCGCCCTGGTCGAGAGCGCCGCCGGGATTGAGGCCGCGGAGGCGATCGCCGCCGTGCCGGGGCTCGACATGCTGTGGCTCGGCCATTTCGACCTCTCCGACAGTCTTGGCATCCCGGGGCGTTTCGAGGAGCCGGCCTATCGCGCCGCCGCGGCACGGCTGCGGGATGCGGCGGCGGCCCAGGGCAAGCCGATCGGCTGGCTGGCGGCGGATGGCGCGCAGGCCGCGGCGGCGCGCGGCGCCGGCTTCCGCTGCCTCTGCATCGGGCATGAGGTGATGCTGCTGCGGGACGCGCTGCGCGGCGCCATCGAGGCCGGGCGCGGCGCGACCGTGGCGCCGGGCGATCCGGGACGGGACGGGCTGCCATAGCAACGGGCGGAGGGTGCGGCCGGCCACGCCGTGGCAGGCTGCGCGGCATGGACCTGCCCTTCGACTGGCCGCGCATCGCGGCGGATCTCGATGCCACCGGCTGCGCCGTGACGCCGCCGCTGCTGGGTGCCGCGGAGTGCGCCGCCCTGGCTGCGCTCTATGAGGACCCGACCCCGTTCCGCAGCCGCGTGGTGATGGCCCGGCACGGCTTCGGGCGGGGCGAATACCGCTACTTCGCCTATCACCTGCCGGACCCGCTGCCCGCGCTGCGCACCGCGCTCTATGCCGGCCTGACCCCGGTGGCGGAACGCTGGCGCCAGGCGCTGGGCGGCGCCGGTGAACCCTTCCCGGCGACGCTAGACGCCTTCCTGGCGCGCTGCCACGCCGCCGGCCAGGCGAAGCCGACGCCCCTGCTGCTGTCCTATGGCCCCGGCGACTACAACTGCCTGCACCAGGACCTCTATGGCCCCTTCGTCTTCCCCCTGCAGGCGACGATCCTGCTCTCCGCCCCCGGCCGGGATTTCGAGGGCGGCGAGTTCGTGCTGACGGAACAGCGCCCGCGCATGCAGTCCCGCGCGGAGGTGGTGCCGCTGGCCCAGGGCCAGGCGGTGATCTTCGCGGTCAACCATCGGCCCGTGCAGGGCACGCGCGGGACCTACCGCGTCGCCATGCGCCATGGCGTCAGCCGCGTGCGGTCCGGCCTGCGCCGGACGCTCGGCATCATCCTGCACGACGCGGCCTGACGGTCTGGCCGAGGCGCCGCCCAGGGTCTAGATCGTGCCGGCAGGCCGGCCCGACCCGGCATTCCCAACCCGGCACAGGACCGTCCACGATGCCCCAGTACCGCAGCCGCACCACCACCCATGGCCGGAACATGGCCGGCGCGCGGGGCCTCTGGCGCGCCACCGGCATGAAGGATGGTGACTTCGGCAAGCCCATCATCGCCGTCGTCAACAGTTTTACTCAATTCGTCCCCGGTCATGTTCACCTGAAGGATCTGGGGCAAATGGTGGCCAGGGAGATCGAGGCGGCGGGCGGCGTCGCGAAGGAGTTCAACACCATCGCGGTCGATGACGGCATCGCCATGGGGCATGACGGCATGCTCTACAGCCTGCCGTCGCGCGAACTCATCGCCGACAGCGTCGAATACATGGTCAACGCGCATTGCGCCGACGCCATGGTCTGCATCTCCAACTGCGACAAGATCACGCCCGGCATGCTGATGGCGGCGATGCGCCTCAACATCCCCGCCATCTTCGTCTCCGGCGGGCCGATGGAGGCGGGCAAGGTCATCCATCGCGGCCAGAAGCGCTCGGTGGACCTGATCGACGCCATGATCGTCGCCGCCGATCCGACCGTGACGGATGAGGAGGTGAAGGTCATCGAGCGCAGCGCCTGCCCGACCTGCGGCAGCTGCTCCGGCATGTTCACCGCCAATTCCATGAACTGCCTGACGGAGGCGCTGGGCCTGGCGCTGCCCGGCAACGGCACCGTCGTCGCGACGCATGCCGACCGCAAGCGCCTGTTCCTGGAAGCCGGCCGCCGGATCGTCGAGATCACGCGCCGGCACTACGAGACGGAGGACATGTCCGTCCTGCCCCGCGCCATCGCCACGCGCACGGCCTTCGAGAATGCGATGACGCTCGACATCGCCATGGGCGGCTCCACCAACACCGTGCTGCACCTGCTGGCCGCGGCGCAGGAGGGCCAGGTGGACTTCACCATGGCCGATATCGACCGCCTGTCCCGCCGCGTGCCCGTGCTGTGCAAGGTGGCCCCCAGCGTCGCCGATGTGCATGTGGAAGACGTGCACCGCGCCGGCGGCATCATGGGCATCCTGGGTGAGCTCGACCGCGCCGGGCTGCTCGACACCTCCGTCAGCCGCGTGGACAGCCCGACCCTGGCGGAAGCGCTGCAGGAATGGGACATCGCGGGCAAGGTCGATGACAGCGTCCTGGAATTCTTCCGCGCCGCGCCGGGCGGCGTGCCGACGCAGGTGGCCTTCAGCCAGGCGGAGCGCTGGGAGAGCCTGGACACCGACCGCGCCAGGGGCGTGATCCGGTCGAAGGACCACGCCTTCTCCGCCGATGGCGGCCTGGCCGTGCTGTTCGGCAACATCGCGGAGGAAGGCTGCATCGTGAAGACAGCCGGCGTCGATGCGTCCATCCTCAAATTTACCGGCCCGGCCCGCGTCTTCGAGAGCCAGGACGCCTCGGTGGAGGCCATCCTCGGCAAGAAGGTGAAGGCCGGCGACATCGTGCTGGTGCGCTACGAAGGCCCGCGCGGCGGCCCGGGGATGCAGGAAATGCTGTATCCCACGAGCTACCTGAAGTCCGTCGGCCTCGGGAAGGCCTGCGCGCTGGTGACGGATGGCCGCTTCTCCGGCGGCTCCTCCGGCCTGTCGATCGGCCACCTCTCCCCGGAAGCCGCCGAGGGCGGCCTGGTCGGGCTGGTGGAGGAAGGCGACATCATCGAGATCGACATCCCGAACCGCCGCATCCACCTGGCGGTGCCGGATGAGGTGATCGCGCAGCGCCGCGCGGCGATGGAAGCCAAGGGCGATGCGGCCTGGCAGCCGGCCGAGCCGCGCAAGCGCGCCGTCTCCACCGCGCTGAAGGCCTATGCGGCGCTGGCGACCAGCGCGTCGCGTGGCGCGGTGCGGGACCTCAGCGGGCTTCGCCGGAAGTAGCGGCCGCGCCCCGCCGGGGCAGCAGCAGCAGGGCGCGGAGACCCCCCTTCGCGCCCGCCTCCAGCACCAGGGACCCGCCCGCCAGGGCGGCGAGGTCCCGCACGATGGCGAGGCCGAGGCCGCTGCCTGGCTTCGCCTCATCCAGCCGCGCGCCGCGGGCCAGCGCCTCCGCCGCACCGCCCGCCGGCAGGCCGGGGCCGTCATCCTCCACCGCGATGCCGATGGCCTCGGCACGGGGCTCGACGGTCACCAGCACCTCGCCCGCCGCCCATTGGCAGGCATTCTCCATCAGGTTGCCGAGCATCTCCGTCAGGTCCTGCGCATCGGCGCGCAGCCGCGCCTTCGCATCCCCCTCCACGGCGATGGCGATGGCGGGAAAGAGGCGACGCAGCGCCCGCGCCACCTCCTCCGCCAGCGCCATCGGCGCCACTTCCGGCGCACCGGCCGCGAGCGCGGCGCTGCGGGCGCGGGCCAGATGGTGCTGCACCAGGCGGTCCAGCGCCGCGGCCTCCGTCCGCGCCACCGGCAGGGCGGGCGGCGTGGCTTCCAGCGCATTGCGCAGCACGGCGATCGGCGTCTTCAGTGCATGGGCGAGGTTGCCGAGATGCGTCCGCGCCATCGCCACCGTCTCCCGGTTCTGCCGGATGAGCGCATCCACCTCCGTCACCAAGGGCGCGATCTCGGCCGGCGCGGGCATGGCCAGCGCCTCCCGCTCCCCGGCCCGGACCTCCGCCAGGGCGCGACGGATGCGGCGCAGCGGCGCCAGGCCGACCACGACCTGCAGCACCACCCCCGCCACCAGCCCCACGCCCAGCAACACGAAGCCGATGGCCAGCCCCTGCCGCAGCCGCCCGAGTTCGGCGAGCGTGGCAGCACGGGAAAGGGCAACGGCCAGATGCAGCGGGCTTGCGGCCTCCGGCAGCACCACGTCGCGCGACGCGATCAGCAGCGGTTCCCCACGCGGTCCGGCCGCGCGCCGCACGCTGACGCCCTCTCGCCCCTCCGGCATGGCCGGCAGCGACTGGTCCCAGAGCGAGCGCGACGTCATCGCAACGCCATCGGGGCCGGTGACCTGCCAATAGGCGCCGGAGAAGGGTGCTTCGAAATCAGCCCCGGCGGGGGCGCCGGACACCGCCGCACGACCGGCGGCATCGACCTCCGCCGCCGCTGCCAGGCTGTCCAGCAGGCCCGTGAGCCGGGCTTCCAGCGCGGCCTCGATCTGGGCCGCCGCGATGTCCGTGACGAACCAGGCGGCAGCCCCCAGCCCCGCCGTCACCCAGAGCCCCGCCAGCAAGGCGAGGCGCAGCGTGAGGGAGCGCATCATGCCACGGCCAGCCGGTAGCCCTGGCCGCGCAGCGTCTCGATCATCCCCTCGCCCAGCTTCTTCCGCAGCCGCCCGACCACGACTTCCAGCGTGTTGCTGTCCCGGTCAAAATCCTGGGCGTAGAGATGCTCCGTGAGTTCCGTCTTGGAGACGACCTGGCCGGCGCGATGAGCAAGGTAGGCGAGCAGCCGGTATTCGAGGCCCGTCAGCCGCACCGCCGCGCCGTCCAGCATCACTCTTGCCGCGGCGGTATCCACCAGCAGGCGCCCCAGCGCGATCTCTGGCCGCGCCTGGCCATGGGCCCGGCGCACCAGCGCCTGCACCCGTGCCACCAGTTCCGCCATCATGAAGGGCTTGGCCAGATAGTCATCGGCGCCGGCGTTCAGCCCGGCCACCTTCTCCGTCCAGCCATCGCGGGCCGTGAGGATCAGCACGGGCATGGTGCGGCCCGCCGTGCGCCAGCGGCGCAGCACCGTCATGCCATCCAGCACCGGCAGGCCGAGGTCGAGCACCACCGCGTCATAGGGCTCGGTCTCGCCGAGGAAATGCCCCTCCTCCCCATCCGCCGCGACATCGACGGCGAAATGCGCCTCCTCCAGCGCCGCGCGCAGTTGCGCGGCCAGGGTGGCGTGATCCTCCACGACCAGCAGGCGCATCAGCGCCGTTCCTGCACCGGGCCGCGGCTGCGCAGCAGCGCGCCGGTGGCGGCATCCAGCTTCAGCTCGAAGACCCGGCCGGAGGGCGGCAGCAGCTTGAACTCATAGACCCAGCGATCGTCGTCGCGCTCCAGCTCGGTCTCGATCACGCGGCCGACCCAGCGGCGCTCCACCTCCGCCAGCAGATCGGCCAGCGGGCGGATCTCCCCGGCGGCCAGCGCGGCGCGGGCGCGTTCATGGCCCCTGCGGTCGTCACGGTCACGCCGCCCGCCGCGCCGTTCCTCGCGGGGGTCATCGGCGCTGGCGGCCGGCGCCAGCAGCAGCAGGGGCAGCATCAGGAGGGCGCGGCGCATGGTGGCAGGCTGGCATCCCGAAGCTGAATGGCGCCTGAACCGCGGGCTCAGCACGGGTTCAGGTGGGGGCCGCCAGAGTGCGCCGCGTTGCAGCCCAGCCGCAACGCCACAACCAAGGAGAAGACCGATGACCCGCACCCGCCTCCTGGCCGCGCCCCTGGCCCTCGCCCTGGCCGCCGCCATCCCCATGGCCGCCTTCGCGCAGCCCGGCGAGCACCGCGACCGCGACGACCGCCGCGCCGGCGAGCACCGGGACCGCGAGCAGCGCCGGGCGGAGGACAACCGTGCCCTGGCGGCCGCCACGGTGGACGCCGCCGGCGCCATCACCGCCGCCCGCAACGCCGGCTTCCGCACCATCCGCGAGGTGGAGTGGGAGCGTGGCGTCTGGGAGGTGAAGGCGATCAACGAGGCCGGCCAGCGCACGACGCTCTATGTCGATGCGGCCTCCGGCAACGTCGTCGTGCAGCGCCGCTGAGACTGACCGCGCCCGGCCATCCGGCCGGGCGCTCCCCCTCCGACCGGACAGCCCGACATGCCTGCCCCGACGATCGAACACACCGCCCCGGCCCGCCACGGCGCCTTCACCATCGCGTTGCACTGGGGCGCGGCCCTGGTCCTGGTTGCCGCCTTCGGCCTGGGACTGGCCATGGATGAATGGCCGCGCGGGCCGCAGCGCGACATGGTGATGATGATCCACTACAGCCTCGGCACCATCGTGCTGGCAACCGTATTGCTGCGGCTGCTGCGGCGCCTGCTGGTGCCCGGCATCGCGGTCGCCGGACACAGCCTCACGGATCGCGCTGCGTCAGCAGTCCACGCGCTGCTCTACGCGCTGATGGTCGCCATGCCGGTGACGGGCGCGCTGGATCGCTGGGCGCGGGGCCGGCCGCTGCAGCTGTTCGGCGACAATCTCATCCCCGCCCCCTTCCCGATCGGCGGCGGCAGGCTGTGGATCGAGGCGCATGAGCTGATGGCCTGGACCCTGGTGGCGCTGGTCGCCGCGCATGCCGGCGCCGCGCTGTGGCACCACGTCATCCAGCGCGACGACGTGCTGCGGCGGATGCTGCCTCAGGGATCCGGCGTCACCGCCGGATAGACCGGCCCGTAGTAGCGGCGCAGTTCCTCGATCTGCCCCGGCGGCGGCTGCCCATAGGCGCCCCGCCGGCTGGCATAGCGACCGCCCATGGCGCGGGAGAGGCGGACGGCCGCCTGCCCGGCCTGCACCAGCGCCATGGGCCCGCAGAGCACGGGCGTATCCTTCACCGTCTCATGGATGCCCTGCTCCGCCAGCAGCACCATGGCGACGCCGACGGCGGGGATCACCACCTCCGCCCCCCTCGCCACGCAGGCCTCCGCCGCCGCATGGAACTGGCCGAGGATGCGGTCCTGCACCGCGCCGGGGCTGAAGGCGGCATCGAGGTCCACCAGCCGATCCACCGCCATGCGTTCCACCGCCACGACACGCGTGTTCAGGCCATAGAGCGCGACGTTCTCAAGTATGCGGGAGTAGTGCTTGTCGTTGGAGACGACGAGGCCGACGGTCACGCCCATCTGGCAGGCCGTGAAGAGCGAGGTCTCGCAAAGGCCGAGCACGGGAATGCGCGCCATCTCCCGCGCCGTGCGCAGCCCGGGATCGGCGATGTTGCCGAGCAGCACGGCGTCGAAGCCCTCCGCCTCCGCACGCTCGACATTCTCCAGCACTTCGATCGTCTCGATGAATTCGAGCCGCCGGTACTGGTCGCCGACGCCGCCGCGCTGTTCGATGCCATGCACCTCGATCGTTGTGCCGGGATCGGTCGCGCGCGCCAGCACGCGGCGCAGCGCCGCCTGGTAGGCGGGCCAGGCATCGGGACGCGTCAGGGATTGGTACCAGAGCTTCATCGCCTCACTCCGCCCGGATGTTGGCGCTGCGGATCACCTCGCCCCAGGACCGGCCTTCGCTGGCCAGGCGCTGGGCGAAGCTGTCGATGCTGCCGCCGAGCGGCTTGGCGCTGAGGCGTTCCAGCGCGGCGACCATGCTGGGTGCGGCGATGCTTTCCGCCAGCACGGCATGCAGGCGCTGCGTCGTCTCCGCGGGCAGGCCGGCGGGCGCCATGATGCCCCACCACACCGTGACGTTGATGCCCTCGATCCCCTGCTCCGCGAAGGTCGGTGCGTCGGGCAGCGCAGGGTGGCGCTGGCGGTCGGCGACGCCCAGCACCTTGAACTGCCCGCCGCGGATCAGCGGCAGCGCCTGCGCCAGGTTGGTGAACATCACGGAAAGCCGCCCGGCCTGGAGGTCCGTCATGGCCGGCGCGCCGCCGCGATAGGGAACATGCACGAGGTCGAGCCCCGCGCGCAGCTTCAGCAGTTCGCTGGCCAGATGTTCCGTGGTGCCGGACCCGCCGGAGCCATAGGTGAAGTGGCCCGGCCGGGCCCGCGCCATGGCGATGAAGCTGCGCGCGTCACTCGCCTCGAAGGACGGGGGCGCGATCATGACGGAGGGCACCTCCCCCACCAGCATCAGCGGCGCCAGCTGAGTCGCCTGGTCATAGGTCAGGCTGGGATAGAGATGCGGGTTCACGATGACGGAGGGCGAGGCCATCAACAGCGTCGTGCCATCCGGCGTGGCGCGCGCGACATGCTCCATGGCGATGTTGCCGCCACCGCCCGTGCGGTTCTCCACCACCACGGTCTGGCCGAGGCGCGGCGCGATCTCCTGCGCCACCAGCCGGGCCACGATGTCCACGGCGCCGCCTGCGCCGAAGGGCACGACGATGCGGATGGTGCGGCCGCCGGCGACGGGCTGCGCCAGCGCGGGTGTGGCGAGGGCTGCGGCAGCCGCGCCAAGCACGGCGCGGCGGGTGGACTGGGTGCGCATTCTTGTATCCTCCCTGTATGCAAGTCACTCTGCATCAGGTCGGCGGCGCCCTTCAAGCGCCGCCTTCCCCGATCAGGCCGCGAAGTCGATGGCGTCCGACGTCGTGAAGGTCGCGAAGCGCTGCAGCGCGCGGATTGCGGCCTCATGATCCTCCTGCGTCGGGCAGGCGCAGCAATCCTCCAGCACGGTCATGACGTAGTCGCGGTCATGCCCGTCCCGCACGCAGCCCTGCACGACGGCGACGGTGGAGACGCCGGAGCAGATGATGCGCTGGATGCCATGCGCCCGCAGGATCGCTTCCAGGTTGGTGGCGTAGAAGGGGCTGACGCGGTGCTTCACGATGTCGAAGTCGCCGGGCTGAGGCGTCAGGTCCTTGTGGATCTCGGTCCCCCAGCTGCCGAGCTTGAACAGCCCGTGCTGCCGCGCCCCGTTGAAGATCACGGAGGTGGTCGGCGCCTCCCGATAGTCCGGGGAGAAGCCGACGCGCACATAGCCCACCGGCACGCCGGCCGCGCGCGCCTTGGCGATGGCGGCCGCAGTTTTCTTGATGATGCCGCGGCCTTGCACCTGGGCGCCGAGCGGCCCCTTCCCGTTCGGCCCGTCCTCCGCCACCAGGTCGTTTTCCATGTCGAGGACGAGGTAGATCGACTTCATGCTGCGTGTTCCTGTCTTCAGTCGTCGAGCTTGATGCCAAGCCGTTCCACGCGCGTCCGCCACACCGCATCGTCTTCCGCGATGTAGCTGATGAAGCGCGCGCGATCCTGCGTATCCGCCAGCAATCCGTTCGGCGTCAGGAAGTCCAGCGCCGCGGGCGCGCGGACGAAGGACTGGGTTTCCTGCGCGATGCGGTCGGCGATGGCGGACGGCGTGCCAGGGGGCGCGAGGATGGCGAGCCAGAGGTCCCCCGACAGGTTGATGCCCTGTTCCGTCAGGGTCGGCACCTCGGGAATGGCAGAGAAGCGCTGCGCCGTGGCGACGCCCAGGATCGGCAGGCGTCCCTGCTGGCCGATGGCGACCGCGACCGGCAGCATCATGGCATCCACCTGGTCGCCAAGCAGCGCCTGTACGGCGGGGGCGGCGCCCTGGAAGGGGATGTGCTGCATCTCCGTCCGCGTCTCGAACTTCATCGTCTCCATCATCACCTGCGAGGTGCTGGCGACCCCCCAGGAGGCGAAGGTGAGCGGGTTGGAGGCGCGCGACCGCGCCAGCGCCACGAAGTCCTGTGCGTTCTTCGGGCCGAGTCCGGGGCGCGTGACCAGGGAGAAGATAAGCCGCGCCACGGCAGAGACCGGGACGAAGCTCTGCGGCTGGTAGGGCAGCCGGCGATAGACCACGGGGTTCACGGAATGCGTGTCTGCCGTGGTGAAGATCAGGGTGTGGCCATCCGGCGCCGCCTGCTGGACGGCCTGGCTGCCGAGGATGCCGTTGGCGCCAGGCCGGTTCTCCACCACCACCGGCTGGCCGAGCCGCGACGACAATTCCCGCGCCACCCAGCGCGCCACGAGGTCCGTGGCACCGCCTGGCGGATAGGCGACGATGAGCCGCACAGGGCGCGTCGGGCCCCAGGCCTGCGCGCGTGCCGTTGCCGGCAGCAGGGCGATGGCGGGCGCCGCGAGCAGCAGCGCGCGGCGAGTGGGTGTGATCATGGCGTTCCCCTTCATTCCGCGGTGATGCGCGCCGTGCGGATCAGTTCGCCCGTCTCGTCCAGCCTGCGGGCGATGTAGTCCCTGAAGGCTGCCGGCGTGCCACCGGCGGGCTCGATGCCGAGGCCGGCAAGCCGCGCCGTCATCGCGGGTTCCGCGATGCCGGCATTGATCGCCGCGTTCATCGCAGAGAGTGCCGCCGGCGGGATGCCCGCACGGGCGAAGAGGCCGAACCAGGAGGTGCTTTCGTAGCCGGGCACACCGGCCTCCATCACCGTCGGCACGCCGGGCAACAGGGCGGAGCGGGCAGTGGCGCCGATGGCGATGGTGCGCAGCTCACCCCCCGTCAGGTAGGCCTGGACGGAGGGGTAGTTCTCGAACATCACATCGATGCGGCCACCGATGATGTCGGTCGCCGCGGGCGCGGTGCCGCGATAGGGCACATGCGTCAGATCGACCCCCGCGCGCCACTTGAACAACTCGCCGGACAGATGCGCGAAGGACCCGATGCCGGCGGATCCGTAGGTGAGCTTGCCGGGGTTCGCCTTCGCGGCCGACAGCAGGTCGGCGATGCTGCGGATCGGGCTGTCCCGCCTCACCACGACGACGGCCGGGCTGGCGCCGACGAAGGCCACCGGCTCGAAATCCCGCAGCGGCTGGTAGGGGATGCGGGGCTGGAGGTGCGGGTTGATGGTGATGGGGCCTGGCGTGCCCGCCATCAGCGTGTAGCCATCCGCGGGCGCATCCAGCACGCGCTGCGCGCCGATGGTGCCGCCGGCGCCGGTGATGTTCTCCGCCACCGCCGTCTGCCCCAGCTTCTCCGTCAGGATCTGCGCGCAGAGCCGCGCGAGGATATCCGTGCTGCCGCCGGCCGCGAAGGGGATCACGATGCGCATCGTCCGCGCGGGAAAGCGTTCCTGCGCCGAGGCACGCGACGCCGCAACAAGTCCTGCGGCTACTCCCAGCAGCTTACGCCGTTCGATGGTCATTGCTTCCCCCCTTGTCATGCGCCGGCGGCGCGGTCGATGCCGTAGAAGCGAAGGATCTCCTTCACCCGCGCGCGCGGCGGCTGCGCCTGGAAGTAGCCGCGGCGGCTGGGCTTCGCGCCGGTGATTCGGCGCATGCCGACCATCATCTCCGCCGCCTTCACCGTCGCCGTCACCGCATCCAGCACCGGCACGCCATCCACCTCCGCGATGCCCGCCTTGGACAGCAGCAGGCAGAGCGGCGCCTCCCCGGGGATGATCACATCGGCACCCCGCGCGATCAGCGCCCGCGCATCCGCCTGGAAGCGCGCCACCACCTCCGCCGGATCGCCGGCATAGGCCGCGAGCACGTCGTTGAAGGTGAAGGAGACGGGCTGCGCGCCCACGAAGCGCGACGACAGGCCCATCCGGTCCACATTCCGTTCGACGGTGCCTGCCATGCCATGGATGAAGAGCAGCACGCCGATCTTCTGGCCGAGCATGGAGGCTGCAAGCATCGCGCTTTCGCCGTAGCCCACGACGGGGATGTCCACCAGGCTGCGGATTTCCATCAGCGAGGGCTCCGGCAGCGTCATCAGCGCGAAGGCGTCGAAGCCCTGCTCCTCCGCCGCGATGGCCCCCAGCACGAATTGCTGGCTGTGCAGGGTCTGCAGGTAGTGGAAGCTGATGTCGTTGCCGGGATATTCGGTCAGGTAGGTCTCGGGATGCATGCCATGCATCGTGACCTCGGTGCCCGGCGCGGCGGCGCGGGCCAGATGCGCCGCCATCGCCTCCGCATAGGCCGGCAGGTTCTGCAGCACGGTGAAGCTGTGGTGCCATATCTTCATCGGTTCAGTCGCTCCACATGCCGCCGTTGATGTCCAGCACTTCGCCGGTGATGAAGCCCGTCTCGGGGCCGGCGAGGAAGGCGATGGCCGCCGCCACTTCCTCCGCCCGGCCCATGCGACCCACGGGGATCAGCGCCTGCAGCGCGGCCGGGAAGTTCGTCGTCATGGCGGAGGCGATGGGCCCGGGCGCCACCGCATTCACCGTGATTCCATCCGGTGCCAGCTCGCGCGCCAGGAAGGCCGTCATCGCATGGACGCCGGCCTTGGAGACGCCATAGGCCACGTTGCTCGCGCGGTCCTGCTCGGCGGGATCGATCCAGGGCCGGGCATTGCCGCCATTCTTGCCGATGATGGAGCCGATATTGATGATGCGGCCGTGGCGGTTGGCGCGCATCGCGGGAATGACGGCCTGGCAGCAGAGGAAGCTGCCCTTCAGGTTCACCGCCATCACGCGGTCCCACTCGGCCTCTGGCAGCGTCGCCGCCGCGCCCATGGAGACGGTGCCCGCGACATTCACCAGGATGTCGAGCCGCCCGAGTTTGGCGACGACACGCTGCACCATGGCACGCACCTGCGTCGAATCGGTGACATCCACCGCCAGGTTGAGCGCGCCCTCCACCGATGGCGCCGCGCGATCGGCCAGCGCCAGCGTCGCGCCGCGCGCGGACAGTTCCCGCGCCGTGGCGCTGCCGATGCCGCCCGCGGCCCCCGTCACCAGCGCGACGCGGCTTTCTAGCGGCGCCGTCACAGGTTGCGCCTCGTGGTCGCGACATCGCTGCCGGCCAGCCGGCCGAAGACCAGCCCCTTCAGCACCGACGTCGCGCCGGTATAGGTGCCGTAATACATGCCCACGACCTCCCCGGCCGCGTAGAGGCCCGGGATCGGATCGCCGCCGGTGTCGAGCACCCGCGCCTTCTCATCCACGCGCACGCCACCGAAGGTGAAGACATTGGCGGAGATGATGGGATAGGCGTGGAACGGGCCGGTCACGAGCGGCGTGGCCCAGTTGGACTTTTGCGGGACCAGCCCCCGCGTCGCCAGCCCGTCCAGTTGCAGCGGCTTCCATTCGCCGGGCACGCAGGCGGCGTTGTAGTCCGCGACCGTCGCCACCAGCGCCGCTTCCGGCAGGCCGATGGCCTGTGCCAGCGCCTCGATGCTCTCACCCTCGATCGGCGGCTGGTCGGTGCGCAGGCCGAGCCGCCAGTTCGGGATCTCCCGATGCCTGGCATCCAGGATCACCCAGGCGATGCCGTCGCGCTGTTCGTAGATGCGGCGCGTCACGCGTTCATAGGTCGCGTCCACCGTGCCCGGCGCCTCATCCACGAAGCGGCGGCCTTCCTTGTTCACCAGGATGCCGTAGGGGAAGAGGAAGACGGACGGCTCCGCGATGGAGGAGCGTGGATCGATCGGCTCCGCATGGTAGCTGCCGAAATCGCCACTCGGCGCCGCCCCGATGTCGAGCGCCATGCGGATGCCCTCGCCGCGGTTGAACAGCCCGCCCTTGCAGATCGTGCGGAGGAAGCTGGAACGCGGGCCGAGGTAGCGCGTGGACATCTCCGCATCGCCCTCGAACCCGCCGCAGGCCAGCGTGACGGGGCCGAGGAAGCGCAGCATCCGCCCGGCCTGGCGCGCCACCAGCCCGGTGACGCGGCCCTCCTCGTCCTGGATCAGTCGCTGTGCCGTCGTCTCGTAGCGGAAGGCGACGCCGATCTCCTCGGCCCGCTTCGCCAGCGCCTCCACCAGCGCGGCGCCGCCACCGACCGGCAGCAGGCGCGGCTGGGACTTCGTCAGGAACTGCGTCGGCAGGAAGTCGAAGCGCACGCCCATGGTCTTCAGCCAGGCGATGGTCGGCCCCGCCTGGTTGGCGAATTCCTGCACCACGTCGGGATCGATCATCGACAGCGCGCGCGCATGGCCGGCGCGATCCGCCATGGGGCGCGCCACTTCGGGCGCGAGGTCGGGATCGGCGTAGGGCAGCGCGCCATTCTCCGCGAGGTGCGTCTCGAAATCGTCGGTGACCTCGCTCTCGCTCTTCATGCGGAGATAGGCCTCGGTGTAGCGGCTCTGCCCGCCGCGCTCGGCCTGCGGCGCGCGTTCCAGCACGACGACGCGCGCGCCCTGCTCCGCGGCCGCGACGGCGGCGGAAAGCCCCGCCACGCCGCAGCCCGCCACCACCAGGTCGAACTCCTCCCCCGCAGCCATGAGACCGGCGCGCTCCTCTTTCTTGGACGGGCGCAGGGTTCACCCGCGGCGGCGCCAGGGCAACGGCGCAGGGCCATGCGGCGGCCGAAGACAGCCTTCGGCTTTCCCGAATGATGAGATAGGCTGCGCCCATGGACAGGCTGAAGGCGATCGAGGTCTTCGTCGCGGCGGCGGAGGCGGGCAGCCTCTCCGGTGCCGCCGCTCGGCTCGGCCTCTCGCCCCCCACCGTCACCGCGCAGTTGCAGGCGCTGGAGGCGCATCTGCGCTGCACGCTGCTGCAGCGCTCCACGCGCAGCCTGAGCCTGACGCCGGAAGGCGAGGCCTTCCTGCCCCGTGCCCGCGCCATCCTGGGCGCCATGGCGGAGGCGGAGGCCGAAGCAGGTGGCGATGCACCACGGGGCGTGCTGCGCGTGCAGGTGCCGATCGCGGTCGGCCACATGGTGCTGGCGCCGGCGCTTGCCGCCTTCGCGGCCGCCCATCCCGGGCTGCGCGTGGTCACGATCCTCGGCAATGAGGTGGACAGCCTGGCGCGGCGCGGCATCGATGTCGCGATCCGGATGGATGAGGTGGAGACGGGCGACCTCGTCGCGCGCCCGGTCTATCGAAGCACCCATGTGGTCTGCGCCGCGCAGGCCTTCCTGGCCCGCCACGGCGTGCCGACGCATCCCGCCGCCATCGATCCCGCGCAGAGCCTGGCCTGGGTCGCCGATGCCGGCGCGCCGCCCCGCCGCTGGCGCTTCCGTCGCGGGGAGGAGCGGGCAGAGGTGGAGCCCGCAGGCCCGCTCGCCTTCAACAGCAGCGACGCGCTGCTGAACGCTGCCGCTGCCGGCGGCGGCTTCTGCTACGTGCTTGGCCTGCTGGCGCATGCGCATCTGCGCGATGGAAGGCTGCGCGCCATCCTCGAGGATTGGGAGACGGAGGCGCAGGTCTTCTACGTCGCCTATCCCAAGGCGCGCTTCACGGCGCCGAAGGTCCGCGCCTTCGCCGATTTCGCCGCCGCTGCCTTCCCGGAGCATCTCCGCCAGGCGCCCGCATCGCCCATCCGCATCCGTCGTCGCTGAAGGGCAATGGACAGCCCCTTTTGGCAGGACTAAGGTCATAAAGCTGGCCTAAGCCTGCAACCTGGGGAAACGTGCATGGACGGGACGCCGCGCAGCGTCGCGCAGAAGATCATCGCCCGCGCCGCTGGCATGGCCTCGGTGGAAGTCGGTGACTACGTCACGGTGGCGCCCGATTATGTCGCCTGCCAGGAACTGTTCTGGCCCGGCCACAAGCGCAACCTGGAACGCATCGGCGTCGATCGCATCCCGCGACCCGACAAGGCGATCATGGTGATCGACCATTCCACCAGCGCGGCCATGGGATCGCCCCATCACGAGACCCACCGCACGCTGCGCGACTGGTGCGCGAGCCAGGGCATCGAGACCTTCTTCGGCCCGGGCAACGGCCTGCGACACCTGGTGCTGACGGAGCGCGGCTTCGCGCGGCCCGGCACGCTGATCTTCTCCGACGAAGGCAACATCGCCTCCATCGGCGCGCTCGGCGCGCTCAACCTGCCGATCTCGACGGAGGTGATCGTCGCGCTGATCCAGGACGGCACCTGGATCGCGGTGCCGCCATCGGCGCGCATCACGCTGACGGGGCGCATGGGATTCGGTGTCGGCGCGCGGGACGTGATCCAGACCATCCTGCGCGACCAGACGACGAACTCCGCGCTGCTGCAGGCCTGTGTGGAATTCGCGGGCGCGGGCGTCGCGACGCTCTCGATCGATGAGCGGGAGACGATCCTCGCCAGCCTCTTCCACAGCGGCGCCTATACCGGCGTGATGCCGGTGGACGATGCCGTCATCGCCTATGTCGAGGCGCGAGCGCAGGGGCGGCCCTGGCAGGTGGTCGAAGCCGATCCCGGCGTGCCCTACATCGCCGACCTCACCTATGACCTCAGCGCCATCGCGCCCATGGTGACGCTGCCGCCGGACCTGCATGCCGCCGTGCCGGTCGGCGACGTCGCAGGCCAGCGCATCGACCAGGCGACGATCGGATCCTGCTCCGGCGGGCGGATGGAGGATATGCGCCTTGCCGCCGGGCTGCTGCGCGGCCGGCGCGTGGCACCGCATGTCACGCTCTACATCACGCCGGGCAGCCGCAACGTCTATGCCGCCGCGGCGCGCGAGGGCCTGCTGGAAGTCTTCGCGGAAGCTGGGGCCACGGTACTCGCGCCGGGCTGCACCACCTGCTGGGGCTACCAGGGCGTGCTGAACGACAATGAGGTCCTGATCTCCACCCAGCAGTTCAACTATGCCGGCCGCAACGGCGCCCGCAGCGCCCGCGTCCACCTGGCCGGCGCCGCCGTCGTCGCCGCTTCCGCGATCGAGGGCCGCATCGCCGACCCGCGGCCGATGATGGCGGAGGGCGTGGCATGAGCCCGCGCGGCCGCGCCTGGGTCTTCGGGGACGATGTCTCCGGCGATGACGGCATCATTGAATTCGCCATCATCCGCGACAGCTTCGGCAAGGAACACGACGAGGCCGCGCTGCGCGCCATGTGCTTCCGCCGCCTGCGCCCCGAATTCCCGGCAGAGGTCAGGCCCGGCGACATCATCGTGGGCGGCCGCAACTTCGCGCATCACAACCACGTCGAGGTGAGCGTCGCCATCCGCGCCTCCGGCATCGCGGTCGTGGTGGTGGAAAGCTGCGATGCCGGCTTCCTGCGCCGCGCATTGAATGCCGGCCTGCCCGTGATGATCTGCCCCGGCATCCAGGGTGCCGTGCGGGATGGCGAGGTCATCGGTGCCGATCCGGAGACCGGCGTTGTCACGCTGGCCGATGGCGGCACCCTTCGATCCAAGCCCTTCTCCCCGCGCATGGTGGAGATCTGGCGGGCCGGCGGCGTCATCCCGCTGCTGGAACGCGAATTCGCGCAACGCCGCGCGCAACAAGCCCGAGAGGAAGCGACCCGATGACCCTCAGCCGACGCCTGATCCTGGCCGGCGCCTCGATGCTCGCGGCGCCATCGCTGCGCGCGCAGACCCGCTTCCCCGATCGCCCCGTGCGCATCGTCGTGGGCTTCCCGCCGGGCGGCAACGTGGACTTCACGGCGCGGCTGATCGCGCCCAGCCTCTCCGCTGCGCTCGGCCAGCCCGTCGTCATCGACAACCGCGCCGGCGCGGGCGGCATCGTCGGCACGGAGCATGTGGCGCGGTCGCGCGCGGATGGTCACACGCTGCTGCTGGGCTCGACGGGGCCGCTCTCCCTCTTCCCCGTCGCCATGGCGCAGCTGCCCTACGACACGCTGCGCGACCTCGCCCCCATCGGCATCTGCTACCGCGTGCCGATCGTGATGATGATCTCCCGCCAGGTCACGGCGCGGAACCTTACGGAATTCGTGGCGGCGGCGAAGGCGCAGAAGGGCCAGTTCTCGGCCGGCACCGCGGGCATCGGATCGGGCGCGCATCTGGCGGTGGAGTTGTTCAACGCCGGCACGGGGGCGGAGCTGGTGCACGTGCCCTATCGCGGCACGGGCCCCGCCATCAACGACCTCATCGCCGGCACCATCCCCGTCGTCTTCGACCAGCTCTCCTCCGCCCTGCCGCTGCACGCCGATGGCCGCGCACGCATCATCGCCGTGGCCTCCGCGAGCCGCGCTGGCCAGCTGCCGGATGTGCCGACGCTGCGGGAAGCCGGCCTGGTCCAGCAGGAACTCACGACCACGCTCGGGCTGCTCGGACCCGCGGGGATGCCAGCCGATGTGGTGGAGACGCTGCGCGCGGCGCTGGCCCGCACCATGCATGACGCGACCATCAGGCAGCGGCTGGAGAGCCTCGGCGGCGCCATCCCGGCCGCGGAGGCCATCACCCCCGCCAACTACACGGCGGTGATCCGGGACGAGACGGAGACCTCGCGCGAGGCCGTGCGCATCGGCAATATCCGGCTGGACCAATAGGGACGAAGCGATGCGCGCAGCCTGGTATGAGCGGACGGGACCGGCACGGGAGGTGATCGTGGTCGGCGAGATGCCGACCCCCTCGCCAGGTCCGGGCGAGGTGCTGGTCCGCCTCGCCACCTCCGGCGTGAATCCCTCCGACTGGAAGGCGCGGGGCGGCAGCAGGCCGATGCTGGCGCCGCGCATCATTCCGCATAGCGACGGCGCCGGCACGATCGAGGCCGTGGGCGACGGCGTCGATGCCGCGCGCATCGGGGGGCGCGTCTGGATCTGGAACGGCCAGTGGCAGCGCGCACTCGGCACGGCGGCCGACTACATCGCGCTGCCCGCCGCCCAGGCCGTGCCGCTTCCCGCGGGCACCAGCTTCCAGGAAGGTGCGTGCCTCGGCATCCCCGCGCTGACCGCCTGGCGGGCCGTGCAGGTCGATGGCGGCGTGGCGGGGCAGCGGGTGCTGGTGGCGGGCGGCGCCGGCGCCGTCGGCCACTACGCCATCCAGATGGCGAAGCTGATGGGCGCGGCGCAAGTGATCGCGACCGTCAGCAGCCCGGGCAAGGCCGCGCATGCGAAGGCGGCCGGCGCCGATGCGGTGATCGACTACAAGACACAGGACGTCGCCGCGGCGGTGAAGGAACTGACCGGCGGCCAGGGCGTGGATCGCGTGGTGGAGGTGGACCTGGCCGCCAATGCCGCGCTGCTGCCGCAGATCGTGGCCAGGGGCGGGCTCTGCACCTGCTACGGCAGCGGCAAGCCGGAGATGGCGCTGCCCTTCTTCCCGCTGATCCTCTCCGGCGTCGCGATCCGCTTCTTCATCGTCTACGACCTGCCGGCCGAGGCCCGGGCCGAGGGCCTGGCCACGCTGACGCGCTGGATGGAGGCTGGCGCGCTGCGCCACGCCATCGGCGCCGTCATGCCGCTCGAGGATTGCGCGGAGGCGCATGACCTGGTTGCGCGGGGCGAGGTCATGGGCAACGTCGTGCTGGACTGCGCCTCAAGCCTGTAGTAGCCCCCGCGCCGCCTCGCGGTGGCGCGCGGCGTGCTCCCGCTCATCCAGCGTGAGCAGCCGCCCGTCCCGCACCACGATGCGGCCGTTGATGACGGAGAGCGCGGCCCGCGCCGGCGTGCAGAAGACCAGCGCGGCGACGGGGTCCGCCCCCGCGCCGGCATGGTCGATGCCGCTGGCATCAAACGCGACGAGGTCCGCGGCCATGCCCGGCGCCAGCGCGCCGATATCGTCCCGCCCCAGCACGCGGGCGCCGCCCAGCGTCGCAATCTCCAGCGCATCCCGCGCCGTCATCGCGGCCGGGCCGTGCCCGACGCGCGCCAGCAGCATCGCCTGCCGCGCCTCCCCCAGCAGATGCGCGCCGTCATTGGACGCCGATCCATCCACGCCGAGCCCGACCGGCACGCCAGCCGCACGCATCGCCGGGATCGGCGCGATCCCTGAGGCGAGCCGCATGTTGGAGCAGGGGCAATGCGCGACGCCGGTGCCGGTGCGGGCGAAGAGCGCGATGCCCGCCTCGTCCAGCTTCACGCAATGGGCGTGCCAGACATCGGGGCCGACCCAGCCCAGTTCCTCCGCGTATTCCGCCGGCGTGCAGCGGAACCTCTCCCGGCTGAAGACGACGTCCTTGTCGTTCTCAGCGAGGTGCGTGTGCAGCCGCAGCCCCCTCGCCCGCGCGAAGCCCGCGGCATCCCGCATCAACTCCCGCGTGACGGAGAAGGGCGAGCAGGGCGCGATTCCGATGCGCAGCATCGAAAGCGGCGCGGGGTCGTGGAACCGCGCGACCACGCGTTCCATGTCGGCCAGGATCGCCGCCTCCTCCTCCACGACGGCATCCGGCGGCAGCCCGCCCCTGGACTGGCCGAGGCTCATGGCGCCGCGTGTCGGGTGGAAGCGGATTCCGACCTGCCGCGCGGCCTCGATCGTGTCGTCCAGCCGGCAGCCATTCGGGAAGATGTAGTGGTGGTCGGCCGCCGTGGTGCAGCCGCTCAGCACCAGCTCCGCCATCGCCGTGGCGGCCGCGATGCGCAGCGCATCGGGCGTCATGCGCGCCCAGACGGGGTAGAGCGCGCCGAGCCAGTCGAACAGCTCCGCATCCTGCGCGGCCGGCAGGGCGCGGGTCAGCGACTGGTACATGTGGTGATGCGTGTTCACCAGGCCTGGCATCAGCACATGGCCCGCGAGGTCGATGCTCTCCGCGGCTGGCGGCGGCGCTTCGCCGGCGGCGCCGACCGCGGTGATGGCCCCGCCCGCCACATGCACCCAGCCGCCGCGCAACTCACGCCGCGCGGCGTCCATGGTCACCACGACCTCGGCGTTGTGCAGCAGCAGGCTCACGCCGCATCCTCCCGGTTGCGCATGTGCATCGCCATGGCGAGGACCTTCGGCATCACCGCCTCCGTCAGGGCGGGGTCCTGCACCTGTTCCGCCCAGGCCTGGCGGAAGCAGGCGATCCAGCCCTCGATCTCCGCCCCCGCGATCGGCGCATGCAGATGCCGCGCGCGCAGCATCGGCGCGCCGCGTGTCTGCAGGAACAGCGGCGGCCCGCCGAACCAGAAGGAGAGGTATTCGAAGAACCGCTGCTCCGCCTGCTCCAGGCTGTCCGGATGGATGGCGCGGCAGGCGGCGGCTTCGGGCAATTCGTCCATCAGCGCGTAGAAGCGGCGCGTCAGGCGGCGCAGCCCTTCCTCCCCGCCCAGCAGGGCATAGGGGGATTGGGGGGAGGTCACGTGGTCGGCGGTCATGCGGCGCATCATGCCCGGGAAGCGGGCCAGGGCGAAGCCAGAAGCGGGTTCCGGCCCCGGCGCGAGGCGCCTATCGTGGCCTTCTTCCAGGGAGCGTCCGGCAAGGCGAGATGGCCGTCCAGATTCCACGCCTGCTGCTCGTCATCCTCGGCGCGATGTTCCTCCAGCAGACCTGCGCGGCGCTGGGGCGCAACCTGCCCTCCATCATCGCGCCCGCGATCATCACGGATCTCGGCCTCGATCCCGCCCTGGCCGGCGTCTATGTCGGGCTGGCGGCGGCGGCCTCCCTCTTCTTCCAGATGGGCTGCGGCGGCTTCATCCTGCGCTGGGGCGCGCTGCGGATGAGCCAGCTGGCCCTGGTCATGCTGGCGATCGGGCTGGCGGCCGCGGCGGTCGGCCCGCTCTTCTTCTTCGCGCTTTCCGCCATCATCGGCGGCGGCGGCGCGGCGGTCTCCACCCCCGCCAGCTCCCACCTGCTCGGCCGCTATTCACCGCCGAAGCAGGCGCCGCTCGTCTTCTCCATCAAGCAGACGGCGGTGCCGGCGGGCCTGCTGCTGTCCGGCCTGGTTGGCCCCTGGCTGACGGCCTGGCTCGGCTGGCGCGCAACGCTGGAGATCGCGGCCCTGTTCTGCCTGGTCTTCGCGGTCGCGCTGCAGCCGCTGCGCGCGACCTTCGACAATGACCGCATGCCCGGCCGCGCCTTCAAGCTCAGCGACCTCTGGCTGTCCGGGCAGGTGGTGGCCGGCAGCCCGGCGCTGCGCAACCTGGCCTTCGCCTGCTTCGCCTTCAACGGGCTGCAGACGGTCTTCATCGGCTTCTTCGTCATCTACCTCGTGCATATGGGGCATGGGCTGGCGACGGCTGGCGCGGTGTTCTCACTCGCCATGGTCGTCGCTGTGCCGGCGCGCATCTTCTGGGGCTGGCTTGGCAGCGGGCATGTGGCGCCGCGGGTGCTGATGGGCGCGCTTTCGCTCGGCATGGCAGCCAGCACGGGGCTGCTCGGCCTCTCCGGCACGGGATGGCCGCTCGCGCTCTTCGCCACCGTCGCCATCGGCATCAGCCTGACCGCCATGTCCTGGCACGGCGTCCTGCTGTCGGAGGCCGCGCGCCTGGCGCCCAAGGGCATGAGCGGCGCGGCCACCGGCGGTGTGCTGTCCAGCGGCCAGCTCGGCGCGCTGGTCCTGCCGCTGACCTATGCGCTGGTGCTCAGCCTGACCGGCCAGCATGGCTGGGGCTTCGCCGCCTGCGGCCTGCCGGCGCTGGTCGTCGGCCTCGCCCTGCTGCGGCGCCCGGCCCTACCGGATTGAGGCCAGCAGCGCCTGTGCTTCCTCGAGGTGCAGCCGCTCCACCATCCGCCCATCGAGGTTGATGACATTGGCCGCGGCATGCGCCGGTTCCGCGAAGGCGGCGACGATGCGGCGCGCCCAGGCCACCTCCTCCGCCGAGGCGCCGAACAGGGCATTGGCGGGCTCCACCTGACGGGGGTGGATCAGCGTCTTGCCATCGAAGCCCAGCGCCCGGCCCTGGCGGCATTCGGCGGCGAAGCCGTCTTCGTCCTGGAAATTGTTGTAGACACCATCGAGGGCGGAAAGCCCGTAGGCCTTGGCCGCCAGCACCACCTGGGACAGCCAGGACAGCATCGGCGCGCGATCCGCGCCCGCCCGCACGCCGGTCATCTTCGCCAGGTCGTTCGGGCCGACGGCCAGCGCCTGCAACCGCCCGCCCTCCGCCCGCGCCGCGATCTCCGCCACCGCCAGGATGGCGCGGGGCGTCTCCACCATGGCGAAGATGCCCATGGCTGGCGGCGCCTCGGCCAGGGCCTGCTCCACCGCCAGCACATCGGCGGCGCTTTCGGTCTTGGGCAGCAGCACGGCATGGGCGCCGGCGCCGACCGCCATGCGGATGTCATCCGCGACCAGCGCGCTGCCCAGCGGGTTAACCCGCACCACCAGTTCCCGCTCGCCATAGCCACCGGCCCGGATCACCGCCGCCACCTGGTCGCGCGCCAGTGCCTTCTGCTCCACCGCGACGGAATCCTCGAGGTCGAAGAGGATGGTGTCGCAGGCGATGCCGCGCGCCTTGTCGAGCGCCCGGGCGTTGGAGCCGGGCATGAACAGGGCGCTGCGGCGCGGTCTCGGCATGGCGTCGATCCTCCTCGGCTGTGGTGCGGGCCAGTTCGATCACCCGGCGCCGGCGGTCAAGGCCGCCGGCCATCGATGCACGAATCATGGTGCAGTGCGGTGCCGGGCTTAATCGGCGGGTAAGGGGCGGCGGGGCATGGTGCGGGCGCCCACCCCGCCTCGCCCAGCACCGGAAGACCCGTGTCAGCGCAGCACCGCTCCCCCAGCCCGCGGCTCCTGGCCATGCAGGCCCCGGCCATCCAGCCGAAGCCGGCCTGGCAACCCTTCCTGCTGCCCGGGCTGGCCTTTGCCGGTGGCCTGGCCGTCGCGGCTGTCGCCGCGACGCTGCTGCGCGCGCCGCTGGCACCGGCCACGGCCGGAGAGGCCCCACCCAGCCTGGTCCAGATCGAGGCCGCCATCGCGCCGGCACTGGATGCCGCACGCCGTGCGGAGGAGCAGGCCAGCCGCGCCGAAGCGCAGGCCGTCCGGGCGGAGGCGGCGGCGCAGCGGCTGGAAGGAAGCCTGGCGCAGCGCGGCCCGCAGGGCGACCGCTTCCTGGCTGCCGCACTGCTCCTGCAATCCAGCGTCGCAACGGCCCGCCCCTGGCTGCGCGAATACCAGACCATGGCGGATCTCGCCCCCGCCGGTGCCCTGCCGCGCCCGGTAGCGGAGGTGCTGATGAGCCATGCCGCGCGGGGCCTGCCCTCGGAAGCCGAGTTGCGGGAGCGCTTCTCCGCGCTGATGCCCCAGCTCGTCGCCCGGGCGCCGCAGCCCGGCGGGTTCTTCGACCAGGGCCTCGGCCTGCTGCGCGGCGGCTTCGCGGCCATCGGCCTCACGGCCCCGCCGCCTCCTTCCGATCAGGAGGTGGCGATCGGCGCCGTCGCCCAGCAATTGCGGCGCGGCAACCTGGCCGGCGCCGTGGCGGATGCCAGCGCGCTGGATGCCAGCCTGCAGCCGCTGCTGGCGGGCTGGCTCGCGCAGGCCAGGGCGCGGATCGCAGTCGAACAGGCGGTGCAGGAAACGCTGCTGCGGGCACTGTCGAGCACCGCCACCACGGGCCGCCCCTCATGACCCCCCTCCCCCCCTCCACGAAGGAGAAGCCCTTGCGCCGGACCTTCCTGCCGCTGCTCGCGGCCCTTGTCGCGCTTGGCGGCGCCAGCGCCTCGGCGCAGACGGGGATGGCGCCAGCCGTCACCGCGCCAGGCGGCGCGGTGCAGACCACCTCGCCGATCGGCAGCCTGACGCTGCGCGACCGGCTCGTGATCGTCAGCTCCAGCTCCTCCGCCGGTGTGGCGCAGCTGCTGGCGCAGACCTTCACCGAACGCTTCGAAGGCACGCATCCCCCCCATGTCCGCGCCATCGGATCCAGCCAGGCGCTGGAACTGTTCTGCACCGGCGTCGGCATGCACACGCCCGACATTGCCATCACCACCCGCCGCATGCCGCGCGCGATGGTGGAGAACTGCAACGCCAACGGCGTTCGCGACATCATCGAGATGCAGGTCGGCATGGGCGCCGTGGTGCTGGTCGCGCGGCGAGGCGAGGTCCTGCCGAACATCAGTTCGCGCCAGGTCTGGTCCGCGCTGGCGGCGGAACAGCCGGTGGAGGGTGAGTTCGTCCCGAACCGTGCCACCACCTGGTCGGATATCGCCCCCGGCCTGCCACGCTCCCCGATCCGCATGATCGTACCCGCCGACAACAGCGGTACGCGCCTGCTGTTCGAGGATCTGGTGCTGGAAGCCGGGTGCCGCCACGTGCGCGACATCCGCCTGATCTTCGAAGCCAGCTACCGTCATTCCAAATGCGTGACGCTGCGCAACGATGGTGTCGTGACGGCGGTGCCGGCCGTGGATGTTCCCGCGCGGCTGCTGGCCGCGCCGCCCGGCACGCTGGCGGTGATGAGCTACGACCAGCTGGTCTCGAGCGGCGGCAACTTCCTGGCTGTCAAGCTGGACGGGGACCTGCCGACGCCGACGACCATCGCAAGTGGCAGCTACGAGCAGTCCCGCACCTACTACCTCTATGCCAAGCGCCAGCATGGCAGGAACTTCCAGGGTGTCGGCGTGGTGCGCGGCCTGCAGGAATTCCTCAACGAGGTCAGCAGCGAACAGGCTGGCGGCCCGGGCGGCTACCTCTCCTTTGCCGGGATCGTCCCGCTGCCGCCGGCCGACCGCGCTGCGCAGCGGCGGATCGCCGAACGCCAGACGCTCATGTCCCGCTGACGCAGAAGGATGCACGCCATGCACGCCCGATCCCCGCGCCCGAGCGCCTCCTTCCCCATGGCGGCCGCGCTGGCCGCGTTGCTGCTGCTGCCTGGCGCCGCGGGCGCGCAGACGGCGCCCGGCGCGGCCACCGTGCCGCGCACCGTGGTCACCGTGCCGCTGCAGGACCTGCCCTCCGGCGACACGCTGGGCGACCGGGCGGAGCGACTTTGGTCCAGCCTGATGGATGCCTTCGGCTTCGGCCTCAGCACCAGCAGCTTCATGCGCCGTCCGCCGACCGCCGCCCATGAGCAGGCGCGGGAGGACTTCACCTGGCTGATGGATGTCGCTGGCTACAAGCTGAAGGAAATCGAATCCGCCGTCAGCCTCTTCCCCAGCCTCAGCCTGACCTTTGGCCAGGCGCGGGAGTTGACGGAAGGCGACCGCGACTACCTGGAACGCATGCTGGAACGCCATGCCCGCGCGAATCCCGGGCCGCTGGCCGCGATCCAGCGCACCATCGTCCGCGGCATCATGGATGCCGGGGAGATCGGCGGCTTCACCGTGGACAAGGTGGAGGTGGACCTCTTCCCGCTGCCCAAGGTGAAGCTGGTGCTGACGCCGACCGATGCGCCGCTGGGGATCGAGGCCAGCCGCATCATGCGGGCCATCGAACGCCTGAACCAGCGCGTACAGACCGCGCTGCCGCGCACCCAGGGCCAGGGCTTCGACGCCCCCGCGCCCGGGCCGCGCGGGCCGGCGCTGCGCCCGGCGACGCTGGATTTTTGAAGCCCATGACCGGCGCGCCAGAAGGGTGCGCCTCTTCCAGAAGGGAAGGCCATTCCATCGATGTCGATGACCGACGCCGCGGGCCGCGCCCGCTTCACGGAACTGGTGAAGCTGCAGACCCAGGGCCGCCGCTTCCTGGACCGCGACCAGGAACGCAAGCTGCTGGAGGAAGGGCTTACGCGCTACGGCCTGACGCTGGATGAGGCGCAGGGCCTGCTGCGCGGCACGGCGCAGGAAGGCGACATCGCGATGGAGGCCGAACTCGGCGCCTCCTCCCGCCAGTTGCTGCGCACGCTGGCGGATCGGCGGAACCGCGTGGCCCGCGACGATTTCGGCCGCGCCGTCGCCTTCTACCGCGCCCGCGCCGGGGGCGAGCTGACGGAGACGGAAGCCCGCCGCCGCGTGAAGCGCCTGATGGAGGAGATGGACCTCCAGCCCCGGCCGAGCGGCCGGATCCTGCGGTCGCGCCGCTGGTATCGCGCGATCGATGCCTGACAACGCCTGTTCCAGGAGAATGACCATGCCGCGCCTGTTGCTGCTGCTCGCCTTCCTCGCCTTCGGCCTGCCTGCCGCGGCCCAGACCGTGGCGCCGCCGCCGCACGCTTCCACCCTCACGCTGCCGCAGGTGCAGCTGCCGCCCATGCCCGACATCTCCGCCGGCCATGCGGCGGCGCTCGGCACCGGGCTCTTCGCGGGCGCGCTGGCGGGATCCGCCCTGATCAATGGCGGGTTCATCGGCGCCGCCATCGGCGCGATCGCCGGTGTCACCATCGGCAACTGGGCCTGGAAGGAACACGGCCCGGAGGATTGAGGCCGGCGCGCCGCAACGGTGCGCCGACGACGGCCCGGCAGGATGCCGGGCCCCTGCTGACCGAGACACCGAGGAGGAGCCCGGTCTTGGACATCCTGCTGCCGCACAGCCTGGCGGCGCTGCCGGCCTGGGCCGGCATCATCATCACCATCGGCGTGCCGGTGGTGATCGCTCTCGTCTTCGGGCGCGCCATGTATGCGCTGTTCACGCCGCATGAATTCGCCACCAACGCCACCGTCGGCGCCGTGAAATACGGCTTCGTGGTGGAGATCTATGCGGTGGTCGCGGCGCTGGCGCTGGTCGGCGCCTGGGACACCTACCAGACATCGCGCGACACGCTGCAGAAGGAAGCCAGCGGCCTCTACATGCTGGCGCTCTCCGTCGACACCTTCAACGGGCCGGACTTCGCGGAGGCGCGGAACGAGATGCGCGCCGCGATCCGCGGCTATGCCGCCTCCGTCGTCTCCGATGACTGGCCCGCCATGCAGGCCGGCACGCCCAACCCGGCCTCCGACGCCGCCTTCCAGCGGCTGACGCGCGCCTTCCTCGACCTCGATGGCACATCCTCCGGCCAGCAGGCGCTGCAGCAGAAGATCGGCGACTGGATCGGCAGCGTGGCGGAAGCGCGCATCGGGCGGCTTTCCGTCACCAGCCGGTCGCTGGCCGGGCTGATCTGGATGCTGGTGATCACCGTCTCCGTCGCCGTCATCGCCTTCCAGTGGTTCTTCAACGGCGGCAGCGCGACGATGCACTACGCGATGGGCAGCGTCATTGCGCTGATCGTGGGCTCCGTCCTCCTCGTCGCGCTCAAGCTCGCCTTTCCCTATGTCGGCGATCCGGCGCTGCTGACGCCGCGGCCCTTCCTGGCGCTGATGGAGGTCTCGTGATGCGCGCCGCTTCAGTGCGCAACCCGTGGCGCATGGCGCTAGTGGGCTGCCCGTGGCGCATAGCGCCAACGCTGGAAGCCCAGCAGCAGCAGCGCGAAGACCCAGAAGTTCAGCCGGGCGGCGAGCCAGGCCGCGAGATGGGCGGCGTAGTGCAGCAACAGCGCGACGCAGGCGGCCAGCAGCAGGAAGGCGACCAGCGCGCGCAGCCGCGCCATGCCGCGCCACAGCCGCATCGCCACGGCAGCGCCTGCGAGCAGCCCGGCCAGCGTCAGCAGCCCCGCGAAGCCGGCGGGGCCATCGATGCTGCGAAGCGCGACCAGGGCGGCGCCCAGCGTCTCCCGCCCCGGCAGCAGGCTGGCGGCAAGGAAGGCGCCGAGGCCCTGCGTCCAGCGCCCATCGCCATCGAAGACCTGCGCCAGCCGGAAGGCCTCCCCATGCGGCAGGGCCAGCAGGATCGCGAGGCCGAGGGCGAGCCCGGTGCCGAGGGCCGCGACATGCAGCAGCGGCACCGCTTCCGCGTCATGCGGCGCGGCGAGGGCGAAGGCGCCGCTGGCGCCACGCAGCAGCAGAAGGGCGATCAGGATGGCCGCCACCGCTTCCATCCCGCCCCAGGCCAGGGCCGCCATGCCGGCGTAGTCCATGGTGCCACTCCTCAGCTGCGCCCCTTGGCGTCCCGCATCATGGGGCAGCATCGCTTTCCCAGCCGTTACGGCGCCCTGTTGCTGCTGGCCCTGGCGGCGATGCCGGCCCGGGCCGAGATGCTCGCGGTCGCCACGCCGGACGGCAGTTGCACGCTGCACGCGGCGCCGGACGGCACGGCGCAACAACTGGCAGACAGGCTTGCGACGGAGGCCGAGGCCATCCGCGGCATGGGCGCGCGGCTGCTGGCCGATGCCGCCGCCATGCGCCTGGCCCCGGCCCGCGAACACGTCCCGCGCTTCGGTGACTGGGCCTATGGCTGGGTGCAGAGCTACGTCACCTCCTACCGCGTCCTCGCCCGAGGCGCGGTGGGCCTCGCGGATGCCCTGGCCGGTCGGGGCGAGATCCCCGACGCCGCGGCGATCGCGGAGGAGATGGCCGCGCCCATCCGCCTGGAATTCCGCAACCGCGTCCTGGCCCCGGCGCTGGAGAATGGCGGCTTCGCGGCAGACCTCTCCCATGTCGGTGCCGTGGTCGATGCCGAATGGGCCGCCGTGCTGGCGCGCGCCATCCGGGCCTTGCGGGCGCTGCCCCCGGCACCGGGCCCGGCCAGCATCCTCATCGACCTGCCCGCGGTCGCGCAGCCCCTGGCACCGGCCCTGCTGGCGGCGACGCCGGATGACCCGATGGCAGTGATTGCGGAGGAAGGGTCGGATTCCAGCATGGTGTTCATGCGCTCCCTCCGCCCCATGGCCGCACGGCTGGGCGCCGTGGTGGTGCGCGTCAGCGAGGCTGGATCCCTGGTCGCGACCGGCGGCGCCTTCGGCTACGCCCTCGCGGGCCTGCCCGGCACGGTGGTGGGGCTCGCCGGCGGCATCGGTGCCTCCTGGGGCATCGACTGGCTGTTCAACAAGCTGGATGCCACGCTGAACCGTGCGGCCTTCGAGGCGCAGGCCCTGGACGCCATCGGCAATGCCGAACGCCGCCTGGCGGCGGAGGCCGACAAGGCCGTCGCCGCCGCCCTGCAGGCGCGGCTGGACGCGCTGGCTCGCCGGGCGACCTGCCCATGATGCCCCTGCCCGCGCCACCGGCGGAGGAAGCGACCACGCCGATCGATGACCCGCCGCAGCCCCTGCCGCCACGCCAGGGCCGGGCCGCGCTGCTGCTGTCCGGCAGCGCCGTCATCCTGGCCGCGGCGGCGCTGTTCGTAGCGCTCGATCGACCCCTGCCACCCATGGTCTCCCCGGCCGCCGCGGTGATGCCCGCACCCTTGCCGGCCGATGCACCCCTGCCCCTGATCGGGATCGAATTGCTGCTGCCCCATTTGCCGCGCAGCGCCCCCTTCCCGCGCGCCCTGGCGCTGGCGCTGGCCTTCGCGGCTGGCGATCCGGAGGCGAGCGCGCTGCTGGCGCCGCTGCAGGCCGTGGCACCGCAGGGCGCGCCCCTGGTGCGGCACCTGGCCGACACCTTCGGCGATGCCGCGGAAGCCGCGGTGCTGGCGGAGATGGGGCTCGCGCCCGATGCCGGCTGGCTGGCCCGCCGCGCCGCCGCCACCATGCGCTTCGGCGCCAGCCTCGGCAGCGCCGGCACACCCACCCTCGCCGCCGTCCAGGCCGCCTCCGCAGCCCTGGCCGGCGGCGACCTGACGGCCGCGGAGCGCGCGCTGGAAGGCCTGCCACCCGCCCCCACCGCCGCGCTCCGCCCGTGGCGGGAGGGGCTGCAACGGCGCCTCGCCGCGGATGAGGCCGCGCGAAACCTGGCCGCGCTCGCGCTGCAACGGGTGGCGATGCAATGAGCGCGGCGCCCTTCAACTGGCGCGGCGTCGTGGCGCGGGCGCTGTTCAGCCTGTTCATCGTCTTCGCGGTCTACAACCCATCCGGCACCTCCTACCTGCATTGGGTACTCGGCGGCTTCGACTGGTTCTGGGCCAAGCTCGCCGTGGGCGCCGTGCTGACCACCATCCTGCTGCTGCTGTGGAAGACGACGATGGGCGTGCTCGGGCGGCTCGGCGTCGCGCTCGTCATGATGTTCTCGATCGGCGCCAGCATCACCCTGGCGCAACTCACCGGCCAGACGCTGTTCGATGGAGCGACGCTGCTCATCTGGGCGCTGGTCAGCATCGCCGCGGTGTTCACCGCCGGCCTTTCCTACTCCCACCTCGATCATCGCCTGACCGGCATCACCCATACGGAGGAGGTCAAGAAGTGACCGCTGCATCCCCCGACACGTCCAAGGCGGACGCCTTCGTCCTCAGCTGCATCGACCCGCGGCTGGTGGATGACGTGACGCAGCTGCTGGCCACCATGGGCCGCGCCAACCGCTACAGCGAGATGCGGATCGCCGGCGCGGCGCTCGCCGCGGTGGACCAGAACCGCCCGGGCTGGAACACCGCGGTATGGGAGAACCTGGCGGCGTCCCGCCAGCTGCATGGCGTGCGGCGGGTGATCATCATCAACCATCGCGACTGCGGCGCGATGAACCTCTGGGCCGGCCGCAACCTGGCCGCGGACCCGGCGGATGAGCAGCGCCAGCACCAGGCGGTGATGGACCGCGCGGCGGCGGAAGTGCTGCGCCGGCACCCCGACATGGCGGTGGAATTGCACCTGATGGCGCTGGACGGCAGCACCCAGCGCCTGCCCTGCGCGGCCTGCGCCACCTCAGCTTCGGGCCTGCGCGCGGAAGGCGTAGCGCCCCCCGCCGCGCCACCTGCCGGCGCCCCGGCCTTCGCGGAGCTGGTTCGGCTGCGGCTCTCCGCCGGGCTTGCGGATGCGGAGGCCGAGCGCAGCCTGCTGGCCGAGGGTGTCACGCGCTATGGCCTGACCGCCGCGGAGGCCCGCGCCACCCTGGCGGCTGAGGCCACGCGCCACGGCGCGACGCCGAGCACCGCTGCACGCCAAGTCCTCGTTTTCCTGCGCGCCCAGGCGGATGCGCGTGGCCGCGTCTCCCGCCGCGATGTCGGTCACGCGGCCGCGCTGTATCACGGACTGGCAGGCAGCCAGGGGAGCCGCGCAGAGGCGGAAAAGGCGGTCGCGAGGCTGATGGCGGCGGAAGGCCTGGCGCCTCGGCCCGATGGCATGCTGCGCACGACCACCTGGTACCGCCGCATGGCGGAGGCGTAGGCCTACACCGCCCCGGCCGCGCGCGCCGCCTGGGTGATGCGCGCGGCCATGGCCTGCAGCGGGCGGTTGTCGGCCAGGCTGAACATGAAGGCGTTCTCCGCGAAGGCGTCGCGGAGGTAGTGGCCCGTCGGCGCCGGCGCGCCCGCATAGGTCAGCCGCAGGAACTGCACCAGCAGCAGCGACCGCACGAGGTGCACGCCGACCAGGCTACGCAGCAGGATCGTCGTCTCCATCTCCCGCTCCAGATGCGACAGCAGGTTCACCGCCGTGAACCAGGGGCCATGCCGCAGGATGCGCAGCCGGTCCGCATGCAGCACCAGGTGGCCGCCCATGCCGTGCAGCGATGCCAGCACGGGATCCGGCTTCCAGCCCCTGCCCCGCGCCACAGCCTGCGCCATCGCCGATCCTCCTGATGCGCGCAGGAATCACCGGGCCCCGTCAATGCCGGGTTAAGCGCGCAGGGCGCAGGCTGCGGCCATGGAGCTGCTGACCCTTCTGCACGGCCTGCCGAGCGCGGCCGTCTATGCGGCCTTCATGGGCGCCGCGGCCATGGTGGCGGCCCTGGGCTGCGCCGCGCTGGCGCCGCTGGCGCGCATCCCGCAGACCAAGGAACACATCGACATCGCCATGCGCACCACCGGCGCGGTGATGGCGGCGCTGACGCTCATCCTCGCCTTCTGCGCCGTGCAGGCACGCGGCCAGGCGAACGACGCGCAGCGCCTGGTTGCGCTGGAGGTCGCGGCGATTGGTACGGTGGCGCGCATCGCGGACCGCGCCGGACCATCCGGCCATGCGCTGCGGCAGGAACTTGCCGCCTATGCGCGCAGCATCGCCGCGGACGAATTCCCGGCCATGGTCAGCAGCGGCCGGCACGCCACCACGCAGGGCTTGCTGGAACGGCTGGAGGCCGGCTTCTACCAGTTGGCCGCAACGGCGCCGGAAGTGCTGGCCACGGACATGCTGCAGGAATTCGACGACATGGACGGCGCGCGAGAGAGGCGGCTGGAGGGCGCGCGGATCGGCCTGCCGCAGGAATTCTGGATGCTGATCCTGGTGCTGTTCGGCCTGCTGGCGCTGACCGGCGCTCTCTATCCGCCGCGCCTGCACACGGTGGCGATGCTGGCGGTGCAGGCGGCTGGCGTCGGCGCACTGATCGCCTTCGTTTTCCTGATGGACCAGCCCTTCCGCAGCAGCGTCGGCGTTTCCGCCAGCCCCTACCAGACGCTGTCGCAGAGCCTGGCGCACCGCGCCGCCGCCATCCCCGGCAGCACGCGCCACGCCAGGCCCTGACGATCAGGGCAGCAGCGGCATCTCCAGCCGGCAGCCCGCCGCGCCCGTGCGCAGCGCGATGGCGATGGGCCGCGCCTCCGCCCCCGTGGCGCGGCGGGGATCGGTGCCGGTACCGGGGTTGATCGGATGCGCAGGGAAGCAGGCCCCGGCGATGGACAGGCGCAACGCCTCCCCGGGCTGCAGCGTGATGCAGAGCGGGCGCATCGCGAGGCGGAGTCCGGAGACGGCGCCGGCGTCGATCCGCGCATGGGCCTGGGACAGCGCCATGACGCGCCCTTCCCGCGTCACCAGCGACAGGGTCGCGTTGAGGTCGAAGGATTCCGCGTCCGTCTCCGCCGCCAGCACCACGGCGGGATCGCCGGCATAGGTGACGGGCGCGGCGACGGGCGCGCTGGTGAAGCAGGCGATGTCGAAGCGCGCATCGATCTCCGCCCGGTCGCGCCAGCCCTGCCCCGCGCCATGCGCGAGCCCGAAGGCCGGCACGGGCCGCCAGGGATCGTGCACGAAGCGCTCCCAGCCCTCGGCCGAGGGCGCATCGGCCACCAGCGCGCCGTCGTCGTTGCGCATGGCGGCAAGGCCGTTGCCGGCGCAGTGCAGCACCTGGCGCGGCCCCTCCGGCCAGGCCTCGAACAGCCGCCAGCCGCTTGTGCCGAGGTCGAAGAGCCGCACGGCAGGCTCCCGCATCCAGGGCGCGGGGTCGTGGCCCTTCAGCGCATGGTCGAAGAAGTCCACCTGCATCCCGTCGATGCCGCTCAGCGCCGCCGGGCCGAAATCCGTGCCCGCCCCCTGCGGCGCCCAGGCGAGATGCGTCCAGGGCCCGATGACGAGGTGCCCGCCGAGATGCCGGAACCCCGCCACCGTCCCCGCCAGGTGGTAGTCGAACCAGCCGCCGGTGAAGAAGGCCGGCACGGCGGGCCGGGCCTCGCCGATCAGCGCGGCCGATGACGCCTGCCGCACATAGGGATGCTCCGCCCCCGCTTCCCGCCACAGCGCGTAGTGGCTGTAGCCCGCATGCTTGCGCAGCACGCTGGGGTCCGCCGGCACGGGGCCATCGAAGCGCATCCCGCCATTGGCCGCCGCCGCCAGCTCCGCGAAGGCTTCCGGATCATCCGCCCGCTTCGCCATCAGCGCCGCCATCTGCGCGGCCCAATAGGCGCTGCCGCCCAGCGTGAAGGCGCCACCCGGCGCGATGCGCTCCTTGTAGAAATCCCAGAGCGCCATGGCGGGCGCGATCGCCTTAAGCGCCGGCGGGGATTGCGAGAGCGCCAGCGTCTGTGCCGCCCCCTGGTAGGAGAAGCCATACATCCCGACCACGCCGGAGGAGCCCGGCAGCCCCGCCGCCCAGGCGATGCTCTCCGCGCCATCCTCGACCTCCGCCGAATAGGGCAGGAACCTGCCCTCCGACGTCCCGGCGCCGCGCACATCCTGGATGACAGTGATGAAGCCCCGCGCCGCATACCAGGCGGGATGCGCGTACACGACCGTCGAGGCGATGCCGCGCCCATAGGGTTGGCGCATCAGCAGCACCGGATGCGGCCCGGGCGAGGCCGGACGCCACACCGCGGCATCCAGCCGCGTGCCGTCCGCGAGGCGCATCGAGACCGTGTCGTCGGGCCGCATCACAGCGCCTTCCGCAGCGACCAGCCGCTGGTGGGCAGATCAACGCCCGCGCGGGAATCCTCCGGCGCATCGAAGACCAGCTTGCCGGGGTTGAGCAGGTTCTTCGGGTCCATCACGCGCTTGAACACGGCGTCCCGCGCATCGAACTGCTTGATGCCGACCTTCTTGACGGAGGAGCTGTGCGAATTGGCCACGCTCACGCCCTCCGCCTGCATCGCCTGCACCAGCGCCGCCATCTGCGCCTCGCTCTCATACAGCACCGCCGGCGTGCCCATGGCGAGCAGCTTGCCGCCGGTGCGTTCGAGCTCCAGCCGCATCGGTGCCTCCGGATAGCGCGCATGCACGCGACCGATGGAGCCGACCAAATCCTCGGTCGGGAAGAGGCCCATGACGCCGGTGAAGCGCGGGTCGCTCTTCTGGATGTGGATGTTGGAATGGCCCCAGGAGAATTCATAGAGCGGCGCCCCATAGGGCCCCTCGCCCTCCGCGCTGTCGCTGGCCACGATGCCGCCATGCTCCGCCACCAATTGACGAAAGGCGTCCATGAAGGGCGCGGCGATGAGACAGGAGACCATGGAGTGGCCATCCGGCACGATCGTGCCCATGGGCTTAATCAGGCGCGGGATGGGCCAGCCCTGGATGCTGACCAGCTTGCGGATGATCGCATCCTCCTGCGCCAGTTGCACGCCGAAGCGCACGGCCTGCATGAAGTCCGGGAAGGCGGCCAGGCATTCGCGCCATTCCCAGGCGGGCGCGAGCGGCATCTCGCATTCCAGGATCACGGCATTGGCGCCATAGGCGTGGTGCACCAGGGCGATGTCGGCGCCGCGCAGCTCCACCACGCGCGGCTCCTCCTCCATGCTCATCACCTCCAGCGCCAGGATGTTGCCCTTGTCGGCCAGCATCCCCCAGACGCATGACCCGATGCCGGCATGGCCGCCGGAGATGAAGCCCGCGATGGTGGCGCTGCGCTTGGTGGAGGGGTGGATGCGAAGCTCCCAGCCCTGCGGCCGCGTCGCGGCATCGACATCGATGCACATGGTCCCCGCCTTCACCCGCACCACGCCGGGCTTCTGCCAGACCACGCCGGCGAAGCCCGTCATGTCCAGCAGCACGCCGCCTTCCAGCGGCACGGATTGCCCGAAATTCGCCGTGCCCCCGCCCCGCGGCGTGACCGGCAGGCCGAGCCGGCAGGCGGCGGAGAGCACGCGGGCGATCTCCTCCCGCGTCCGCGGCGTCACGATCACCTCCGCGAACTTGTCCTTCAGCGCCTTGCGCAGCATGGGGGAGACGGCGAAGCGGTCCCGGCTGCGGAGCCTGACGGCGGCGGGATCGGTGATGCAGGGGACATCCCCGATGGCGGCGGCGAAGGCGGCGATGCGGTCCATGCGAACTCCGATGGCGAGGCGTCCTGCCCCCGGGGCAGCAAGACCCGTGCCCGTCGCGCCATCGCGGTCGCGCGGCCCAGGCGGGCGCCATGCTGCCCATGCCATGGGCGGGTTGCATGCAAGCTGCACAGCGGGACGCCAGCCGGGCTCGCCCCGCCAGGGCGGATGGCAGGCGCGCCGCGGCATGGCGATTGCAACCCTCCATCCCTGATCGGCAGGGGAATGCACCCATGGGTCTTCGCAACTGGATCACGCGGCTGGGGGCGGCCGCGCTGGCCCTGACAGGCGCCAGCGCCGCGGCGCAGGAACGCATCACCTTCGTGACCTCCTGGCGCGCCCAGGCGGAACAGGGCGGCTACTACCAGGCGCAGGAGAAGGGCTTCTACCGCGAATGCGGGCTGAACCTCGTCATCCGCCAGGGCGGCCCCTCGATCGACCCCGTTCAGCTGCTGGTCGGCGGCGCGGTGGAAATCGGCCTTTCCTCCGTCAGCGACGCCACCTTCCACATGCACCAGGCGGGCTTCCCCGCCCGCGCCGTCATGGCCGCCTTCCAGCGCACGCCGCAGATCCTGATGGCGCATCCCGATAGCGGGATCGAGCGCTTCGAGGATATGCGCGGCAAGCCCATCATGATCGCGGGCAGCGCGCGCAACGCCTATTGGCCCTTCCTCCGCAGCCGCTACGGCTTCACCGACAGCCAGATCCGCAACTACACCGGCCAGATGGCGGCCTTCCTCGCGGACCGCAACGCCATCCAGCAGGGCCTCATCACCAACGAGCCGAATCTCGCCACCCAGGCGCTCGGCCGCCCGCCCAAGGTCTTCATGATCGCCGACAGCGGCTATGGCACCTACGGCTCCGTCGTCGTCGTCGGCCAGGCGCTGATCGACCGGCGGCCGGAGCTCGTGCAGTGCTTCGTCCAGGCCTCCGTCCGCGGCTGGACCGACTACCTCGCCGATCCGACCGCCGGCTTCGCCGCAGTGGCACGGGAGAATCCCCAGAACACGCCGGAGATCATGCGCAACGCCTTCGACAGCCTGCGCCGCGCCAACATCGTGGAGACGGAGGAGACGCGCATCCACGGCGTCGGCACCATGAGCGATGCGCGCTGGCAATCCCATTACGAGGCACTCGCCCGCGAAGGCATCGTCCAGCCCGGCTTCGACTGGCGCCGCGCCTATACGCTGCGCTTCCTGAACCGCGCCACGGGCAGCTGAGCCATGTCCGCCACCAGCGCCGATGACGCGCCCGTCCGCCCCGGCACCGCCGCCGCGGATTGGCTGCTGCCGGCGCTGGGCGGCGCGATCTTCCTGGGCGGCTGGGAAACGCTGGTGCGCCTGCTGGGCGTGCCGAAGTTCATCCTGCCCGCGCCATCCCTGATCTTCGAGACACTGGTGAAGGACCGGGCGAGCCTGCTGGAGGCGCTGGGCTTCACCGCCACCATCACCCTCTCCGCCTTCGTGCTCGCCATGCTGTCGGGCATCGCGCTCGGCGTCGCGCTGACGCAGAACCGCATGGTGGAGCGCACCTTCTGGCCCTATGCCGTGATGATGCAGGTGACGCCGGTCATCGCCATCGCGCCGATCATCGTCATCTGGGTGGGGCTGGATCGCGTCTGGCTGGCGCTGCTGATCCTGGCCTGGCTGGTCGCCTTCTTCCCCATCCTGTCGAACACCGCGGCGGGGATGAAGTCCGTCGATCACGGCTTGAGCAACGTCTTCGACCTCTGCGGCGCCTCCCGCTGGAAGCGCTTCCGCTACCTGCAGCTGCCGGGCGCGCTGCCCTACATCCTGGCCGGCGCGCGCATCTCCTCCGGCCTCTCGGTCATCGGCGCCGTCGTCGCGGAATTCGTGGCGGGCAGTGGCTCCGCCACCGGCCTCGCCTGGGTGATCGTGGAAAGCGGGTCGCTGCTCAACGTGCCGCGCATGTTCGCGGCGCTCTTCCTGCTCTCCGCCTTCGGCATCACCATCTGGCTGGTCATGTCCGCCGTGCAGCGCGCCCTGCTGCGCCGCTGGCACGAAAGCGAATTGGCGCGGGAGAATTGAGCGGCATGGACATGCACCATCCCGCCGAGCCCCTGCTTCGCCTGCGTGGCGTGGACAAGGTCTATGCCAGCGGCACCGTCGCGCTGCGGGGCCTCGACCTGGATATCGGGGAACGGCAGTTCATCTCGCTCCTCGGCCCCTCGGGCTGCGGGAAATCGACGGCGCTGCGCCTGATCGCCGGCCTCGGCAGGCACAGCGGCGGCAGCATCGACTGGCCCGGCCGCGGCTTCGTGCCGGGTGACCTCGGCTTTGTCTTCCAGGAACCCACGCTGATGCCCTGGGCCAGCGTCTGGGACAATGTCTTCCTGCCCCTGCGGCTCCGCGACCGCCCGCGCGCGCAGGTGGCGGCGGAGGTCGATGCGGCGCTCGACCTCGTCGGCCTCTCGGGCTTCGCCAAGGCCTTCCCGCGGGAGCTGTCGGGCGGCATGCGCATGCGCGTCTCCATCGCCCGCGCGCTGGTGATGAAGCCGCGTCTGCTGCTGATGGACGAGCCCTTCGCGGCCCTCGATGAGATCACGCGCCAGAAGCTCTGCGACGATCTGCTCGGCATCTGGCGCAAGGCGGGCTGCACCGTCGTCTTCGTCACGCACAGCGTCTATGAAAGCGTCTATCTCTCCGCCCGCATCGTGGTCATGGCCGCGCGCCCCGGCCGCATCATCGGGGAGATGGCGGTGGAGGAACCCTATCCCCGCGACCGAAGCTTCCGCCTCTCCCCCGCCTATGCGGAATACTGCCGCCAGGTCTCCGGCCTGCTGGACCAGGCGATGGGCGGCTAGGCGGCCGGCCGCTTCGTCGCCCAGCCCTTCGTCGCCAAGGTCGTCACCGCCGCGCTCTCCTTCTCCTCCAGCCCCAGCTTGCCGGGGTTCAGCAGGCCATGCGGGTCCATGGCGCGCTTGAAGGCGGCGTCGCGCTCATCGATCGCCTTGATGCCGACGGCGCGCACGCCCGTGGTGTGGCTGTTGGCGACATTCATGCCCAGCGCCTGCATCTGGTCCACGAGCCCCGCCAGCTGCGCCTCGCTTTCGAACACCACATAGGGCGATCCCATGCCGACCAGCTGGCCCTGGCTGTAGAAGATCTCGAAGCGCAGCGGCCCCACGCCGCGCATGGCGTCGTGCAGCCGCGCGACGGAGGCCTCCAACTCCTGCGGCGGAAACATGCCCTGCAGCACGGTGGTGCGCGGCTGGTGCTTCTGGATCTGGCGCAGCGCATGGCCGAAGGCGAATTCATAGAGCGGCGCGCCATAGCGCCCCCGCCCCTCCGCCACGCAGGTCACGACCCGCCCGCCATGCATCGCGACCAGCGCGCGGAATTCCGCGAGGTGCCGCCCCGCCACCATGACCATGGCCATGGAATGCCCCTCCGGCACGATGTCGCCGAGGTTCTTCATCAGCCGCGGCACCGGCCATTCCTGCACGGAGGCCAGCTTGCGCGCGATGTCAGGATGGGCCGCGAAGGCGATGCCGAAGCGGGCGGCGTCCATGAAGTCAGGGAAGGCGACCACCGCTTCCTTCCACGCCTCCGCCGGTGCCAGCGGCAGTTCCAGCTCCGTCATCACGCCATTGGTGCCATAGGCATGCTGCACCAGCAGCGTGTCCACGCCGCGCAATTCCTCCAGCCGAGGCTCGGCCTCTACGCTCATCACCTGGATGGCGGTGATGTTGCCGGGGTCGCGCAGCATGCCCCAGCGGCAGGATCCCATGCCGCCGCTGCCGCCACCGATGAAGCCGCCGATTGTCGAATCCGACCGCGTCGAGGGGTGGATGCGCAGCTCCTTGCCATGGGCGCGCAGCACCTCGTCGATCTCGCCCATCAGCGTGCCGCTGCGTACACGGACATTCGTGTCGCTGACGGCGACGACGCCCGTATAGCCCGTCATGTCCAGCATCGCGCCGCCCGCCAGCGGCACGGATTGCCCGTAGTTGGCGGTGCCGCCGCCGCGCGGCGTCAGCGGTATGCGATGCCGCACGGCCCAGCGCATCACGGCGCGCAATTCGTGATTGTCCCGCGGGCTGACCACCGCCTCGGCCTCCCGCCCCCGCAGCGCCTTCCGCAGCAGCGGGCTGATCGCATACATGTCCCGGCTCTTCGCGCGCACCACGGCGGGATCGGCGGAATGGGGGACATCCGCGATCTCCTGCAGCAGCGCGGCAATGTCGGGCATGGCGAGGCTCCGTCCTGGAAACACACGCGATGCTTGCAGGAAGCATGCCAGAAGCACGGCTTGGCGGGACGGCGCGGCGTGCCCATGATGCGGGCGACCAGCGGGGGAAACACGGAATCGTGGCCGGGAACGACATCATCGCGCGCCTCTCGCGCCTCGACAGCTGCGCGCTCTCCGACGCCATGGACAAGCTCGGCCTGCCGCCCGCGCTCTCCGGCATGCCACCGCGCACCGTGCCGGGGCGCATCACCGGCCGCGTGATGACGGTGCGCCTGGCGGAAGGCCCGCCGCCGCCCGGCACGGCGCCCCGCCACCTCTGCTCCGCCGCGATCGAGGCCGCGGCGGCCGGCGACATCCTGCTGATCCAGCACATACCGGGCCTCGATGCCGGCGGCTGGGGCGGGATCCTGTCCCGCGCCGCGCGCGCCCGTGGCCTGGCCGGCATCATCACCGATGGCGCCGCGCGCGACATCGACGAGGCGCGGGAGATCGCCTTTCCCGTCTTCGCCGCCGCCACCACCGCCCGCACCGCCCGCGGAAGGCTGCATGAGGCCGAGGCGGGCGGCCCCGTCACCCTCGGCAGAGTCACCGCGCGCCCCGGTGACTACGCGCTCGCCGATGGCAGCGGCGTCGTCCTCATCGCTGCCGCCGACATCGCCCGCGTGCTGGAGGCCGCGGAGATGATCGCGGCGCGGGAGGCCGCGATGGCGCGGGACGTAGAAGCGGGGAAGCCGGTCAGCCAGGTGATGGGCGCCGACTACGAACACATGCTGCATCGCTGAGGATCATCATGGCCCGCCTCCCCTACCTTACCCGCGCCGACCTGGCAGACCAGGACCAGGACCTGCTGAAGCGCGACATCGCGCTGAACCGCCTGCTGGCGCACAGCCCCGGCCTGGCCCGCGCCTTCACGGGCCTCGCCATGCATATCCGCCACGCCAGCCGCCTGGATGCGCGGCTGCGGGAGCTCGCGATCCTGCAGATCGGCTGGCTGGCGCGCAGCCCCTATGAATGGTCGCACCATGTCCGCATCAGCCAGGATTTCGGCTGCACGGAGGCTGACATCCGCGCCATCGGCGTGGAGACGGCGGGCGGCGATTCCGCGCTGGAGCCGCTGGCGAAGCTGGTGCTGCAAGGCGCGCGGGAGATGTGGGACGGCCCGGCCATGTCCACCGCCACCTTCGACGCGCTGCGCCCGCAACTCGATGCGGAGGCGCTGGTGGAACTCACGCTGATCATCGCGACCTATTGCGGCCTGGTGCGCTTCCTCGGGACCATGGAGATCGACGTGGAGCCGGACTACATGCCCTATCTCCTCGCGCATCCCCTGCCCGCATGATCGCCACGCAGGTCCCGGGCGTCTTCCACCGCCGCGTCGGCGAGATCCTCGTCACCGCGCTGCATGACGGCCACCAGGATGCGCCCGTTTCCTCGATGGATGGCATCGGTGCGGAGGAAGCGACGGCGCTGCTGGCCGCCTCCTTCCGCCCCGCGCGGCGCACCGCCGTCAATGCCTTCCTGATCCGGCACGGCGACCGCGCCGCGCTGGTCGATGCGGGCCTTGGCCAGGGCGTGCGCTCCACCGTCGGCTTCGTCGCGAAGCACCTGGCCGATGCGGGCGTCGATCCCGGCGCGGTGGACACGCTGCTGATGACGCATCTGCATCGCGACCACTGGGGCGGCATCGCCGACAGCACCGGCACCGCCGCCTTCCCGAATGCCACGCTGCACGTCCATGCCGATGAACTCGCGCATTGGGACAGCGACGAGGCGATGATGCGCCTGCCCGACCCCGCCCAGCGCCAGGCCATGTTCATCGAGACGCGCAACCGCCTCCGCCCCTATCGCGACCGCATGGCGCTCTTCACGCAGGGCGAGGTCTTCCCCGGCGTCACCGCCGTCCCGCTGCCCGGCCACACGCCCGGCCATACCGGCTTCATGGTGGCCTCCGGCGGCAAGTCGCTGCTGATCTGGGGCGACATCGTGCATGTGCCGGAAGTGCAGATCGCGCGGCCCGAAGTGACGATGAAGGTGGATACCGACCCTGCGCTGGCCATTGCCACGCGCCGCCGCATCCTCGACCAGGTCGCGACCGATCGCCTCGCCATCGCGGGCATGCACCTGCACTTCCCCGCCTTCGCGCATGTCGCGCGCGAAGGCTCCGGCTATCGCCTGGTGCCGGATGCCTGGACGCTCGACCCCGACGGAGACGCCCCATGATGCGCTGGATCGACCTGGACGGCGCCGCGCTGCGCTACCACGACACGGGCGGCGACGGCCCCGTGCTGCTGCTGCTGCATGAGATGGGCGGCAGCCTGGAAAGCTGGGACTTCATGCTGCCGCTGCTGACACCACGCTGCCGCGTGCTGCGCTATGACCAGCGCGGCGCGGGCCTGTCGGAGAAGCCGCGCACGCCGCTGACCATGCCCGCGCAGGGCAATGATGCGGTGGCGCTGATGGATGCGCTCAGCGTCACGCAGCCCGTCGTGACGGTCGGCATGGCCGTCGGCGGCGCACTCGCGCTGCACCTCGCCGCCGCGCATCCCGGCCGCGTCCGCGGCGCTGTCGTCTCCTCGCCAGCCACGGGCGTGAATGAGGCCGGGCGCGTCGCGCTGCTGGCCCGCGCGCAGGAGATGGAGACGAAGGGCGCGCGCGCCGTCGTCGATACCGGCCTTCAGACGAGCTACCCGCCCGCCATGCGCGGCGATGCCGATCGCTTCGCGCATTGCCGCGCCTCGCGCCTCGGCGTCGACCCCGCCGGCCAGGCCGCCACGGCGCGCATGCTGGCCGATCTCGACATGACGGCCGACCTCGCCAGCATCACCTGCCCCGTCCTGGTGCTGGCCGCGAAGCATGACCTGACGCGACCGCCGGAGCGGGTGAAGCCGGTGGCCGAGGCCATCGCCGGCGCCGAGTTCCGGGAGGTGGAGAGCGGCCACTTCATGGCCATCCAGACCCCGGAACTCATGGCCGACGCCGTGCTCGGCTTCGTCTCCCGTCTTTAGGAACGCACCAGCCGCCCCGGCCGCGCCCCCGTCTCCGCGCCGCGCTCCATGATGGGCACGCCGGAGACGAGGGTCATGTCGTAGCCATCCACGCGCTGCACCAGGCGGCGGCCGCCCGCGGGCAGGTCGTAGATCATCTCCGGGTGGTGCAGGCGCAGCCCGTCCAGGTCGATGACGTTGATATCGGCCTTGAGGCCGGGCTTCAGCCGGCCGCGATCATGGAAGCCGAAGAAATCGGCCGTGCCGCTGGTCTGGCGCTGCACGACGAATTCCAGCGGCAGGCGATCGCCGCGCTGGCGATCGCGCGTCCAATGCGTGAGGCCGAAGGTCGGCATGGAGGCATCGCAGATCACGCCGCAATGCGCGCCGCCATCGGACAGCCCGACCACCGTATGCGGGTCCTGCAGCAGCCCGTGCAGGCGGTTGAAGTCGCCACCGACATAGTTGACGACGGGGAAGTAGAGCATCCGCCCGCCATCGCCGCCCGTCAGGTAGTCGTAGCAGAAGGCGACGGGGTCCTGCCCCGCCGCGGCCGCCATCGCGGCCATGCTGCGCTCCGGCGGCGGCTCGTAATCCGGCGGGTCGCCGAGGGCGAACATCTGGTCCCAGCGCGTCGCGATCTGGCGCGACAGCGGCGGCACGACATGCAGCAGGCGCGGCGACGCCTCCTCCGCCAGGATCTTCGCCCGTACCGCGGGATCGCGCAGCTTCGCCAGCTGCTCGGCCGGCGGCAGGTTGGCGAGCTCCGCGAAGCTTTCGCGCAGCGCGAAGGGATTGAGCGAGGTCGTCAGGCCGAGGATCAGCCCGACGGGGCGCGATGCCACCTGCGCCGCCAGCGGCAGGCCATCCGCCCGCGCGGCACGCACATGGCCCAGCAGCCGCTGCAGGCGTCCCGGATCGGCGTTGCGGTCCGTCAGCAGGAACCAGACGGGGCGCTGCGTGCTGGCCGCCACCTGGCGCAGCCAGGCGAATTCCGCGGCCTCATCCTCGAAGTCGCTCAGCATGCCGAAGGTGCCGCGGCCCGAACGGCCGATGGCCTGGCCGATCGCCAGCAATTCCCGATGCTCCGCATAGCGCGCGGGCACCAGGTCGCCGGTCGGCGTCTTGTGCTGGTCGGTGCGGCTGGTGGTGAAGCCGAAGGCGCCGGCGCGCAGCGCCTCCTCCGTCAGCTTCGCCATCTCCGCGATGTCGTCATCCGTCGCGGCCTGGCGGTTCAGCCCCCGCTCGCCCATGACATAGACGCGCAGCGGGTGATGCGCGACCTGTGCGGCGACGTCGATGGTGCGCGGCATGGCATCCAGCGCATCGAGATAGTCGGGGAAGCTTTCCCAGTTCCACTGCAGACCCTCGGCGAGGGTGATGCCGGGAATGTCCTCCACGCCTTCCATCAAATCGATCAGCGCTTGGTGATCGCGCTTCCGCACGGGAGCGAAGCCGACACCGCAATTCCCGAACAGGATCGTCGTCGCGCCGTGCCAGACGGAGGGCGCGAGCACCGGGTCCCAGGTGGCCTGCCCGTCGTAATGCGTATGCACATCGACCCAGCCCGGGGCGACGATGCGACCTTCGGCCTGCACGTCGCGCTTCGCGGGCCCGGCCTTGCCGCCGACCTGCGTGATGCGGTCGCCATCGATCGCCACGTCACCGGTAAAGCGGGGCGCCCCCGTGCCGTCCACGATGGTGCCGCCGCGGATGACCACGTCGTGCATGAAGGCTCCTTGCCAATTGAACAGGTTGTCCGGACAATGGCCCCGGCCGCGCGGGATGGCAACGGGGATCGGGGACCGATCCACAGGCTGTGACCGGAGACGGCCGAGACGGGGGAAAGACCAATGGCGATCGAACGGCGCGACATCCTGCTCGGCACCATGGCCATGGCGGCCGGTGCACCGCTAGCCACCCCCGCGCTGGCGCAGCCGCGCGCCGGCCGCACGCTGCTGCTGGCAGCACCTGGTGCGCCGGAGGGCTTCGATGGCGACGCGCTGCGCCCCGGCACGCAGGAGACCGTCGTGCAGGTCTATGAGGGACTCACGCGCTATGGCCGCGTGATCCGCGACGGCCGGCCCTACCTGAATCCCGATGTCATCGAAGGCCATCTCGCCGAAAGCTGGACGACGTCGCCCGACGGCAAGACCTGGGTCTTCAAGCTCCGCCAGGGCGTGCGCAGCTTCTTCGGGAACGAGATGACGGCCGCCGATGTCGAATGGGGCTGGGCCAAGTCCTTCGCGCAGCGCCGCACCGGCGCCTTCATCGCCAATGTCTCCAACGTCACTGCCGTGAAGGCGATCTCGAAATACGAGGTCGAGTTCACCCTCTCCGCCCCCAGCATGATCCTGCTGAGCGCGCTGACGCTCTACCTGCCGGCGGTCTATGACAGCACGGAGGTGAAGAAGCACGCGACGCCGGAAGACCCCTGGGCGCTGAAGTGGATGGAGACGAATACGGCGGGCTTCGGCGCCTATCACCTGGAATCGATCCGCGCCGGCGAACAGGCCGTCTTCGTCGCCAATCCCAACTACTTCCGCGAACAACCCTACTTCACGCGCGTGGTCTATCGCGCCGTCCCCTCCGCCGCGTCCCGCATCACGCTGCTCCGCAGCGGCCAGGTGCAGTGGATCCATCGCCCGCTGCTGCAGCAGGTGGCGGAGCTGCGCAATGACCGCCGCGTCAAGACGCAGGACAGCTTCGGCCGCACCATCTCCTCCGTGCGGATGAACCTCCGCTTTCCGCCCTTCGACAACAAGCTGGTGCGGCAGGCCTTCAACTATGCGGTGGACAAGCCCGCGCTGATCCAGGGCGTCTTCTTCGGGCTTGCCGAACAGGCGCGCTCCATCGTGCCGCCCATCGTGGCGGGCTACGACCCGAGCTTCTTCAACTACGACTACGATCCCGCCAAGGCGCGCGCACTGCTGGCACAGGCCAACTTCAACTTCGACCAGCAGATCGAAATCCTCTACTCCCAGATCTTCAACTGGGAGGAGCCGATGTCGATCCAGGTGGCGGCGCAGCTCCAGGCCGTGGGCGTCAAGGCCCGCGCGGTGCGGATCAGCGACAGCGACATGCGCGCCCGCGGCGCCCCCAACCGCCAGGACATGCCGATGTTCTCCTTCGAGGACGGGCCCATCGTCCTCGACCCCGTCTATGCCACCTTCCTGCTGGCGCATTCCCAGGGCGTCTCCAACCGCGCCCGCTTCGCCGATCCGCGCATGGATGCGATCATCGACGAGGCGCGGCAGACGCTCGACGTGCCGCGCCGCAACGAACTGATGCGCCAGGCGCAGCAGCTCTGGATGGAGGAAGCCCCCTGGATCGTCACCGTCTATCCCACGGTGTGGGAGGCGATGGCCGGCAACATCTCCGGCTGGTGCCCGCACCCCGATGAGCATGAACGCTGGTACGATCTGAAGGTGGCCTGACGCACCCATGCCGATCGGGCGGATGCTGGCGCGGCGCCTGGTCCTGGTGGTGCCGCTGCTGTTCGTGATCCTGCTGGGCACCTTCATGCTGGTGCGCCTGAGCGGGCAGGACCCCGTGGGACTGCTGGCCGGACCGACGGCCACAGCGGCGGAGATCGAGCTGGTGCGCGCCTCGCTGGCGCTCGACCAGCCGATCTGGGTGCAGTTCGGCGTCTATCTCGGCAAGGTCGTGCAGGGCGATCTCGGCGCCTCCTGGCTCAGCAACCGTCCGGTGCTGGCGGAGATCCTGGAGCGCGCGCCGGCAACGCTGGAGCTGATGCTCTGGGGCGTGCTGATCGGCGCGGGCATCGGCATCCCCGTGGGGCTGCGCGCCGCCTTCCGGCCGGACCGCGCCTTCGACCAGTTCAGCCGCTTCTTCTCCCTGCTCGGCTTCTCCGTGCCGACCTACTGGCTCGGCCTCATCATGCTCTTCGTCTTCTTCTACCTCCTGGAATGGGCGCCGCCCGGCATGGGACGAATCAGCCTGTTCCTGGAACCGCCACCGCGCGTCACCGGCAGCTACCTGATCGATGGCCTGATCGCCGCGGATTGGGAAGTCGCCTCCTCCGCCGCCTCGCAGCTCATCCTGCCCGTGCTCTGCGTCGCCATCATCTGCGCCGCGCCGATCATCAAGCAGACCCGCGCCATCGCGCTGGAGGTGCTGGCCAGCGACTACATCCGCTACGCCCGCGCCCAGGGACTGCCGAAGCGGGAGATCCGCGCCATGGCGCTGCGCAACAGCGCCACGCCCATCGTCACCTTCATCGGCACGGAGATCACGGGCCTGGTCGGCACCACCTCCCTCATCGAATACGTCTTCGCCTGGGGCGGGCTCGGGCAATACGGGTTGTCCGCGATCATCGCTGGCGACTTTGCCGCGGTGCAGGGCTATGTGCTGATGCTGGCACTCTTCTCCGTCCTCGTCTTCCTGGTGGTGGACATCTACGTCACGCTGACGGAGCCCCGCGCGGCATGAGCGCCACCATCGCCTCTCCCCGCTGGGTCCGGCGCATCGGCGGCATCTCCCGCCGCAGCCCGACGCTCGCGGCCGGCGTCTTCATCATCCTGGGCTTCGCGGTCATGGCCGTGCTGGCGCCCTGGATCGCGCCCTTCGACCCGGAATTCGCGCAGCCCCGCAACGTGCTGGCCGCCCCAGGTGGCGCGCATCTCATGGGCACCGACGGCAACGGGATGGATGTCTTCTCCCGCGTCATCGCCGGCGCGCGCTGGGCCTTCGGCATCGCCATCCCCGCCGTGCTGGTCGGGCTGCTCGCCGGCGTGCCGCTCGGCCTCTACACCGGCTATCGCGGCGGCTGGTTCGACGAGATCGCGATGCGCTTCTTCGATGCGCTGCGCGTCTTCCCCTCCATCATCCTGGCCCTCGCCGTCGTCGCCGCGGCCGGTCCCTCGCTGCTCAACGTCGTGCTGGTGATCGGCTTCCTCGACAGTCCCGTCTTCGCCCGGGTGGTGAGGGCGGAGGTGCTGGCGCTGCGCCATTCCACCTTCGTCGAAAGCGCCGTCTCCGCCGGCAATCCCACCTGGCGCATCCTCTTCGTCCATATCCTGCCCAACGCGCTGCAAGGCGCCATGGCGCAGACGGCGGTGCGCGCGGCCTGGGCAGTGCGCATCAGCGCGACGCTCGCCTTCCTCGGCGTCGGCATCCAGCCGCCGACACCGGAATGGGGGGCCATGATCCGCCAGGGCGCCGAGTACCTCGTCACCGGCCAGTGGTGGGTCGGCGTCTTCCCCGGCATCGCGCTGATCCTGATGGTGCTCGGCCTCAACATGCTGGGCGATGGGCTGCAGGACTTGCTGGACCCGAGGCGGAAGGCGGCCACGCGATGAGCCTTCTCCGCGTCGAGGACCTGCACACCCACTTCATCTCGCGCGACCTGGACAATCAGATCCAGGTGGCGAAGGCGCTGAACGGCGTCTCCTTCTCCCTCGATGCAGGGCGCATCCTGGGTCTTGTCGGCGAAACCGGCGCGGGCAAGTCGCTCACCGCCACCTCCATCATGGGCCTGCTCCGCCCGCCCGCGCGCATCATGGGCGGCCGCGCGCTGTTCCAGGGGCAGGATCTGCTCGCCATGCCCGATGACGACCTCAACGCGCTGCGCGGCCGCGACATCGCGCTGGTGGTGCAGAGCCCGAAATCCTCGCTCGATCCGCTGTCGCGCATCGGCGACCAGTTGATCCGCATCCGGCGCGCCCATCGCGGCGGCACGGCTTCGGAGGCGCGGGAGAAGGCGATCGCGACGCTCGGTGCGCTCGGCATCCCGGACCCCGCGCGGCGCATGCAGGCCTGGCCGCATGAACTTTCCGGTGGCATGGCGCAACGCGTGCTGATCGCGCTGGCGCTGATGAACGAGCCGCGGCTGCTGATCGCGGATGAGCCGACCACGGGTCTCGACGTCACCGTGCAGGCGCAGATCCTGGACTTGCTGCGGGATCTGGTGCGGCGCACCGGCATCGCCGCCATGATCATCACGCACGACCTCGGCGTGGTCGCGCATTACTGCGACGAGATGGCGGTGATGTATGCCGGCGCCATCGTCGAAAGCGGCCCCGTCCGCCAGGTCTTCCGCCGTCCCGCGCATCCCTACACCGTCAACCTGATCGGCGCGACGCCGGAGCGCCTGAGGCTCGGCGCCACGCGCACCGTGGGCGGCCCGCCACCGAACCTGAAGGCGCTGCCGCCCGGCTGCCCCTACCAGGATCGCTGCCCGCAGGCCGGCGCGGATTGCACCATGGTGCCGCCGGACGTGCCCCTGGGCGAGGGCCATGTCGCGCGCTGCCACCGGGTGGCGGCATGACCGCGCCGATCCTCGAGGTCGAAGGCCTGGTCAAGCATTTCGACGTCTCCCGCCATGTGAAGGTGCATGCCGTCAACGGCGTCAGCTTCTCGATCCGGGAAGGGGAGACGCTCGGCGTCGTCGGCGAAAGCGGGTCCGGCAAATCCACTATCGGCCGCAGCGTGATCCGCCTGCTCTCGCCCACCGGCGGCACCATCCGCTTCCGTGGACGCGACATTACCAACCTCCCGGAATCCGCCTGCCGCCCGCTGCGGGCGGAGATGCAGATGGTGTTCCAGGACCCCTGGTCCGCCCTCAACCCCCGCATCCGCATCGGCGACCTGATCGCGGAACCGCTGAAGCTGCACACCAGGCTCTCCGCCGCCGAGCGGCGCGACCGCGCCGAAGCCCTGGCCATCCGCGTCCGCCTCACGCCCGAGCTGCTGACGCGCTTCCCGGCCGAACTCTCCGGCGGCCAGCTCCAGCGCGTCTGCATCGCCCGCGCCATCGCGACCAGCCCGAAGCTGATCGTGCTGGACGAGCCCACTTCCTCCCTCGACCTCTCCGTCCGTGCCGGCATCCTGGAATTGCTGGCGGAGCTGAAGGCGGAGACAGGGGCGGCGATGATGTTCATCAGCCACGACCTCGGCACGGTGAAGCTGATCAGCGACCGAATCCTGGTCCTCTATCTCGGCAGCGTCGTCGAATACGCGCCCACGGCGCAGGTCTTTGCCGATGCCGCGCATCCCTATTCGCAGGCGCTGATGTCCGCGCATCTGCCGGCGGACCCCGACGCCGTGCTGAAGCGCCATGTGCTGCAGGGGGAGATCCCCTCCCCCATCAACCTGCCACCCGGCTGCCATTTCGCCAGCCGCTGCCCCGTCGCCGTGCCGCGCTGCCGCATCGAAACCCCGCGCCTCGATGCCGTCGCGGGCGATGCCGAGCATCGCGCCGCCTGCCTCCGCATCGCGGAAGGCGCCAACCGGATTCCCGCGCTGGAGGATGCCCATGGATGAGGCGACGCTGCGGCGCGAATTGCTGGCCGCCTACCACATCCTCGATGTCCACGGGCAGAATGCCGGCATCGCCGGCCATCTGACCGCGCGCCTGCCCGGCGGCGACAGCTTCTGGTGCCATGGCTATGGCCAGGGGTTCGAGGAGGTGCGCGCCGACGATCTCCGCCATGTGGACATGGACCTCAAGGTCCTCCATGGCGGGAAGATCAACCCCTCCCTCGTCATCCACACCGGCCTCTACCGCGCGCGGCCCGATATCGGCTGCGTCATCCACACCCACAGCCTGAACGCGGTCATGCTGACCGCCACGGGCACGCCGCTGCTGCCGCTGTTCCAGTCCGCGCTGATGTTCCACAACGACTGCGCGTTGCATGCGGAGTATGGCGGCATCGTCGATACGGTGGAGACGGGGGTGGAACTCGCTGCCGCCCTCGGCCCGCGCCGCGCCCTGCTGCTGGCCAACCACGGCACACTCGTCGTCGGGCGGAATGTGCGGGAGGTCGTGCACTGCGCCATCATGCTGGACGATGCCTGCCGCATCCAGCTCGGCGCCATGGCCGCCGCCGCGGGCAAGCCGCTCTCCCCGGTCGATGACGCCACCGCGCAGGAGGCGAAGCGCTTCCTGCTGTCCGACAAGGTGCTCGGCCTGCGCTGGGACCACTACCTCCGCCGCGCCATCGCCGCGCGGCCCTGGCTGGCGGCGGAGATCGCCAGCATCGCCTGACTACAGCGCGACCTCGATCGTCACGCCGAGCCGCGCGGCCAGGTCCTTCTTGTCGAGGTCAGGCCCGCGCGCCTCATTGCCCTCGACATGCTGCAGGTCCCGCGCGGTGTCGCGGCGGATGGCGATGATGAGGCTTGTCCCATCCACCAGCGCCAGCGGGAATTCGTGCCAGGTGCCGAGATGCAGCATCAGCCCCGCGCTGCCGTCGAAAAGCAGCGCGCGCGCCTCCTCCAGCACCGGCACCTCGCCCTCGCCGGGCGGCGCCAGCACCATCAGGAAGGGACGGCCGCCGAGCGGGAAGAAGCTCTGCGTGTGCAGGAAGTGGCGCTCCATCCACACCGCGCGCAGGGGGCGGCGCTCCAGCGTGGCGACGGTGAATTCCAGCGTGTCGTCGGCCACGAAGCGCCCCGGCTTCCGCAGCGCGACGCGGTCGCCATAGAAGGGGCTGCGGATCACCGGCGTGGGCGCGGTCGGGCCCATCAGCGTGCCGAAGGGCGCGACATTCTCCGCCGTCGCCGCCTCGGCCCTCAGCGTGATCACCCGCATCGCCCGCCCCCCGTTGCGGGGGCAGGATAGCGGTCAGCGCGCTGGCGTGAAGCGCGTCCAGCCCGGCACCTCCGCCGCCAGGTTCACCTCCCGCCACTTCGGGTGGCGGGGCGGCCGCAGGAAGGCGTCGAAGCGCTCCGTCAGCGCGTCGACGAAGCGGGAGACCTTGCGATGCCGCTCCGTCCCCGGCGCCCAGCCATAGACGGCCAGCACGGCGCCGACCGCCATGGTCTCGATCCCGCCTTCCGGCACCAGCGCGGGATAGTCCGCGCGCTCGAACCGCGCGGGCAGGTAGGTGTCGAGCAGCGCGGGTTCCGCCGGCAAAGGCAGCAACCGCAGCCCCTCCTCCGGCCGCACACCGGCGAAGAGCCGCGCCGGCTTGCCCGCGACATAGACCAGCGCCGCGATCTCGCCGCGGCGGAGCCGCTCCAGCGCCGCGTCCTGCGGCGCATTCTCCTCCCGCACCCGCACGCCCAACCCGCTGAAGACCAGCGAGGCGGTCATGGCCGTGCCGCTGCCCGGCAGGTCCACATTCACGGCCTTCCCCGCCAGATCCTGGACCGAGGCAATGCCCGGCGCGGCGAGGATGTGGATCTCCTCGTCATAGAGCTTGCAGACATACTGGATCAGGCGATCGACGGAGGGGAACAGCCGCTCCCGCCGCGCATAGGCCAGGACATCGGATTGCACGATGCCAAGGTCCACGCCGCGCAGCACCATGATGTCGGCGATGTTCTGCACGGAACCGCGACCGATCATGGCGATGACGCGCAGCCGGTCCGCATCGTCCAGCACCGCGGCGAGGTCCGCGGCGATGCGGATGTAGGTGCCATCCACGCCGCCGGCGACGATGCCAACCGTGCCCGCATTGGCGCGCGCCGCCATGGCGTTGAGCTGCGCCACGGGATTCCCCTGTGCCAGCGCCGGCATGGCCAGCAGCGTGCCCGCCGCCGTCAGAAGGCTGCGTCGTCCCGTCATGGAAGCTCCCGTCTCAGCGAACGCCGCCGAGTTCGGCGGCGCGTCGGTGCCAATAGTCGGCCTGCGCGGCATCCGGCCGGATGCCCCGGGCGCCGAGGCCGGCCAGCACCGTGGCGTCGAAGCTGCGCGCCATGGCCAGCGCGCCTTCCGCGCTGCCGGCCTGGGCGGCGCGGCTGAACAGCAGCCGCGCGCCCGAAATGTCGCCCCGCGCCATCAGCGCCTCGCCTCGCGTCAGCAGCGCCGTGACCAGCCGCGGGTCGAGCGCCGCGACGCGTGGCCCCGTGGGCGCTGCCGCCGGGCTGGGGCGCGCCGGCGCGGTCACCGGCGGCGCCACGCGCGGCGCCTCGGCGGCCAGGTCAGGCAGACGCGCCGCCTCCGGCTCCGGCACCGGCTCCACCCGCTCCGCCACGCGCGGCGCCTCGGCGGCAAGGTCGGGCAGACGCGCTTCCTCCGGCTCCGGGACGGGGTCCACCCGCTCCGCCACGCGCGGCGCCTCGGCGGCCAGGTCGGGCAGGCGCGCCTCCTCCGGCTCCGGCACCGGCTCCACCCGCTCCGCCACGCGCGGTGCTTCCGCCGCCAGGTCGGGCAGGCGCGCCTCCTCCGGCTCCGGCACCGGCTCCACCCGCTCCGCCACGCGCGGTGCTTCCGCCGCCAGGTCGGGCAGGCGCGCCTCCTCCGGCTCCGGCACCGGCTCCACCCGCTCCGTCCCGCGCGGCGGCTCGGTGGCCGGCGGGGCGTCGGCCGGTGGCGTGTCCAGCACGGGCAGGGAATCGGCCTCCGCCGAGGCGAGCAGCAGAAGGCGCGGTTCCGGCCTGGTGCTCCGTTCCAGCGCAGCCAGGGCTCGATCGAAGGCGGCCAGTGGATCGGCCGCGGGCAGGGCCGGCACCTCCACCGCATCGCTGCCGGCATCGCCGGCCAAGCCGGCCAACACGACATCCGTCGAGGCGGCGATCGCGGCCGGGGGGGCGACCGGCAGCCGCACCGCCAGCATCGCCACGGCCAGGCCCAGCCCGGCCGCGCCAAGGCACGCCGCGCCGGCCAGCTTCCGGCGACGAGAGGCCTGGGCGGGCCGCCGATCCGTCGGCACCTGCCCCGGCAGCGGCAGGCCGCCGGGCAGGGAGGTCAGGGCGCGCCGCAGCGGCCCCATCCAGGCCTCGCCCTCCGGCAGGGTCAGGGGCGCGGTCGCCCGGAAGGCCTCATCCAGCCGTCGCACCAGGCCGGGCAGCGCCGCTTCCGTCACGCCGAGATGCAGCACCGGCAGATGCCCCGGGAAGACCTGCGGGAAGCCGGCGGCGCAGAGCCGCCCCTGCAGCGCCACCACCGTCGCCGCGGACTCGCGCGGGGAAAGCGGCGGCGCCTCCTCCGCCATCAGGTCAAGGATCGCGACGCCGCGCCGGGGATGCAGCAGCGCCACGCGCCGTTCGGGCGGGCGGGTGCCGCTTGGCAGGCCGAGCAGGCTGGCGCCGGGCAGGGCCTGCCAGTCAGGCGCCAGCGCTTCCCAGCCGCCCTCCGCATCCCGGCCTTCGACCAGCCGCAACCGGGCTTTCGCCGCCATCGCGATCATTCCCTCCGAAGGGGAAGATCAGCACGGCGGCGGCATCAAATACTTTATACAATCGAGTGATCGGGACGTCCTACCCCGCCGGCGACAGCACATGGATGACACGGCTGGCGATCATCTCCCGCACCTTGGCGCCATAGGCCGCCATGTGCGGCGCGGCGGCATGGGCGGCCAGGTGCGCGGGGCTCTCCCACTTCTCCACCACCACGAAGCTGTCGGGACCGAGCTTCGTCTGGATCGCCCCGATGCCCTCGGCATCGACCGCCGGGCCGTATTCGAGACAGCCTTCCTCCGCGTGCACGGCCGGCATGTTGGCGCGAAAGGCCTCCAGCACCGCCTCCCGCATGCCGGGCTTGGTGGTGACGATGGCGAGGACGTGGATCACGCGGCGCTTCCTTCCCTGGACGGGGGAAGGCTAGGCCCGCCGGAAGCGCTTCGCCAGCGGGGCCAGCACGCGTTCCACCAGCGGGATCAGCGCGAAGCCCACCACCAGCCCGACCAGGCCGGAGAAGGCCGCGCCCGCCAGCCAGCCCAGCGCGCCGCCGATGCCAGGCACCGCATGCGCGGCCGCCTCCGACAGGGCATGGGAGAGGTGCCCCGGCCCTGCCACGCCGAATTCCTCCAGCCCATGGATCAGGATACCGCCGCCGACCCAGACCATGGCCGCAGTGCCGACGATGCTGAGCAGCTTGAGGAAGGGCGGCATGCCCTTCACCAGGCCGCGCCCCAGGGCGCGGGCCGCCGGCCGCAGACCGCCAGGCAGCCGCATCGCCACCCCTTCCTCCCGCGCCAGCGCCACGCCGGCATCATCCGCCTTCACGATCAGCGCCACCGCGCCATAGACGACGACGGTGATGCCGATGCCGACCACGGCCAGGATCGCGGCCTGGGAAACGAAGCTGCTCTCCGGAATGGAGGAGAGCGAGATGGCCATGATCTCGGCCGAGAGGATGAAGTCGGTCTGGATGGCGCCCGCGACACGCGCCTCCTCCAGCGCCGCCGGATCGGCCGGCGCGACGCCGACCGCTTCCTCATGCGCATGGGCGGCATGGGGGCGGATGGCCTCCAGCACCTTCTCCGCACCCTCGTAGCAGAGAAAGGCGCCGCCCAGCATCAGCAGCGGCGTGATCGCCCAGGGCGCGAGCAGGCTGAGCGCGAGCGCCACCGGCAGCAGGATCAGCAGCTTGTTCTTCAGCGATCCCATGGCAATGCGCCGGACGATCGGCAATTCGCGGCTGGCGGCGAAGCCCACGACGTAGCGCGGCGTCACTGCCGCATCGTCGATGACGACGCCGGCGGCCTTGGCGCCCGCCTTGCCCGCCTGGAAGGCGACATCGTCCAGGCTGGCGGCGGCGACCTTGGCCAGCGACACCACATCATCCAGCAGCGCAATCAGGCCCGTGCTCACGGCATCTCCGGCGGAATCGTTCCGCCTGCCCGTGCCGTGCCGGACGCGGCGCGTCAATGAAAAGCCGCGTTTGCGGACCTCACATCCAACGGTAGGTTGGCGGCCATGACCCCGCGAATCCGCCTCGGCATGCTCACCCCCTCCTCCAACACGGTGCTGGAGCCCGTGACCCAGGCGATGGTCGCCGGGCTGCCGGAGGTCTCGGTCCATTTCGGCCGCTTCAAGGTGACGGAGATCGCGCTGAGCCCATCGGCGCTGGCCCAGTTCGACGACAGCGCCATCCTGGCGGCGGCGGAGCTGCTGGCCCATGCCAAGGTGGACTGCATCACCTGGAACGGCACCTCCGCCACCTGGCTGGGGTTCGAGACGGACCAGCGCCTCTGCGAACGCATCACCGCCGCCACGGGCATCCGCGCCACCACCTCCATCCTGGCGATGAACGAGGCGCTGGGCCTGCTCGGCGCGAAAAGCCTCGGCTACGTCACGCCCTATACCGACGACGTGCAGGCGAAGATCGTGGCGCAGTATGAGCGCCATGGCCTGGCCTGCCGCGGCGACGCCCATGCCGGCATCCGCGACAATTTCGCCTTCGCGGAGGTCACGGAAGACCAGCTGCGCGCGATGACCCGGGCCGTGGCGGCGGAGCGCCCGGACGCCATCGCCGTGGTCTGCACCAACCTCCGCGCCGGCCCGCTGGTGGCGGAACTGGAGGCCGAGCTCGGCATCCCCATCCTCGACAGCATCGCGACCGCGGTGTGGAAGAGCCTCTCGGTCGCGGGCCTCGACCCCGCCCGGGTCCAGGGCTGGGGCCGGCTGTTCAGCCTGTGACCCGCCTGCTGCTGGTCAATCCGAACACCAATACCCGCACCGCGGCGGTGATGGCGGCCATCGCGCAGCGCGCGGCGCCGTCGGGCGTGACGGTGGAGGGTGCCACCGTCGCCACCGGCGCGCCGCTGCTGGATGACCCGGCCAAGCTGGCGGAGGGCGCGCTTGCCGTGCAGGCGCTGCTCGCCGCGACGGACCTCTCCCCCTTTGCCGGCGTCATCGTCGCCGCCTTCGGCGATCCCGGCTTGGCGGAGAGCCGCGCCGCCGCCCCCGTGCCGCTGACCGGCATCGCGGAGGCCGCGATGGCGGAAGCCGCGGCGGCGGGCCGCTTCGTCATCGTCACGACGACGGGGCTGCTGAAGCCCGCCATCGATGCCCGCGTGGCGCAGTACGGCCACGCCCCGCGCCACGCCGGCACCTTCCTGACGGAGGGTGCCGCCGCCGCGCTGATGGCGGACCCCGCCAGGCTGGAGGCCGCACTGGAAGCCACCGCCCGCCACGCCCTGGCAGAGACCCGCGCCGACGCGATCATCATCGGTGGCGGCCCGCTGGCCGCGGTGGCGGAAGCGCTTCGCCCGCGCTTCCCCGTGCCGATCATCGAACCCGTGCCCGCCGCGGTGCGGCTGGCGGTCAGGCGCGCCGCATCACGCTGAGACGGGCGATTCAGGCTTTTCGGCGAAGCCGCCTCAAGCCATCGCACGTCACTCCGGCTTGATGTTCCCGGCCTCCACCACGCGCTTCCAGCGCGCGATCTCGCCCGCCTGGAAGGTGGCGAATTCCTCCGGCGTATCGCCGCCGATGTCGAAGCCCGCCTCCACCAGCCGCTGCGCCGTGGCCGGCACGCGCAGCGCGCCCATGAAGCTCTCCCGCACCCGCTCCACCAGCGCGGGCGGCATGCCGGGCGGGCCGCCCAGCGCCTGCCAGGAATAGACGACGAAGTCGCGCAGCCCGGCCTCCTGCCCTGTCGGCACATCGGGCAGCACGGGCGTGCGCTGGGATGCCGTGACCATCAGCGCCTTGAGCCGCCCGGACTGGATGTGCGGGATGACGGCGCCCAGGTTCTGGAAGGAGATATGCGTGGTCCCTGCCATCAGGCTCGTCATGGCCGGCCCGCCCCCGGTGTAGGGGATATGGGCCATCTCCGTCCCCGTCGCCTGCTTGAACATCTCCGCCGTCAGGTGGTCCGACGAGCCGACGCCGGAGGAGGGGTAGGACGCCGTGGCCGCGTTGCGCTTCATCCAGTCGATGAGCCCCGCGAAATCCTGCACCGGCACCGCCTGCGGGTTCACCACCAGCACATTGGGCGTGCGCACGGTGACGGTGATGCGCGTCAGCTGCGTCGTCGGGTCGTAGCCGAGGTTCGGCCGCAGCGCGACGTTGATGGCCCAGGTGCTGATCGGGGCGTGCATCAGCGTGTAGCCATCCGGCGCCGTGCGGATCACCTGCCGCGCGCCGACCTCTCCGGTCGCGCCCGGGCGATTCTCCACCACGAAGGGTTTCCCCAGCGTCTGCTGCATGTGCTGCGCGGCGATGCGGGCGATGAGGTCCGAGGGCCCGCCCGTGGCGAAGGGCACCACGATGGTGACGGCGCGGGATGGCCAATCCTGCTGCGCGAGCACGGGCCGGATGAAGGCGGGCGCGGCGAGCGCGCCCATCAGCGTACGGCGATACATCGTTCTTGTTCCTCCCTGTGATTGATTGCTTTTCACGACGGTCCAGGCCCGTCTCGGGCCTGGCGGATGGGGTGTGGGGAAGGCAGCGCCTTCCCCACGGACTTCACCGCCCCTTGGCGGCCCGCCACCCCTTGAACTCCTCCAGATTGGCCGGATTGGTCGCGGGATAGAGCCCGACGATCGTCCGCCCCTCCGCCACCTTCTCCGCCACGAAATCCTCATAGGCCGTCATCTCGGTGGCCTCGGCCGCGATCTCATCCGCCAGGTGGGCGGGGATGACGATGACGCCGTCGCAGTCGCCGACCAGCACGTCCCCCGGAAACACCGGCGCATCGCCGCAGCCGATCGGCACGTTGATGTCGATGGCGTGGTTCAGCGTCAGGTTCGTGGGTGCCGAGGGCCGGGTGTGGAAGGCCGGGATGCCGAGTGCGGCGATTTCCGCGCTGTCACGGAAGCCGCCATCCGTCACCACCCCCGCCACGCCGCGCGCCTTCAGGCGGCCGACCAGGATGGCGCCGGCGGAGGCCGCGCGGGCGTCCTTCCGGCTGTCGAAGACCAGCACATGGCCTGGCGGGCAGGCCTCGATCGCCTTCCGCTGCGGGTGGTTCGGGTCCTTGAAGGCCTCCAGCGTGTTGAGGTCCTCCCGCGCCGGGATGTAGCGGACGGTGAAGGCCTCCCCCACCATGCTTTCCGTCGGCGTGTGCAGCGGCAGCGGGCCCTGGATCATCTGCGTGCGGAAGCCGCGCTTGAACAGGGCGGTGGCCAGGGTGGCGGTGCTCACGCGGCGCAGTCTGTCACGGGTCTCGGGGCTCAGGGCCATGATGCGTTCCTCAACGGGGCTTCGTTGCCCCTTTCATGCACATGGTCGGGCCGGATCGTGAACCCCGTCCAGCCCCGGCGGACCTCCTGGCCCTTCCCGCCGCGCCCGCGATGCGGGACACTCCCCGCTATCCCAGCGCGAGACCCCTCCCATGAACATGGCCGCCCCCTCACCCATCCCCGCCGGCATCAGCGAGGAGGAATGGAAGATCCGCTGCGACCTGGCCGCGCTCTACCGCCTGGTCGCGCATCACCGGATGACGGACCTGATCTACACCCATATCAGCGCCCGCATCCCGGGGCCGGAGCACCATTTCCTCATCAACAGCTATGGCGTGATGTTCCACGAGATGCGCGCCAGCGACCTGGTGAAGATCGACGTGGACGGCAACATCCTGGAACCCGAGGGCCGCAGCGGCCTGCATGTGAACGCCGCCGGCTTCACCATCCACTCCGCCATCCACATGGCGCGGGAGGATCTGGTGGCCGTGATCCACACCCACACCTCCGCCGGCATCGCCGTCTCCGCCCAGGAACACGGGCTGCTGCCGATCAGCCAGCACGCGCTGAAGTTCTACGGCTGCCTCGCCTATCACGGCTATGAGGGCATTGCGCTGGACCTCGATGAGCGGGACCGCCTGGTCGCCGATCTCGGCCCGCACAAGGCGATGATCCTGCGCAACCACGGGCTGCTGGTCGGCGGCACGACCATCCCCGATGCCTGGAACCAGATCTACTACCTGGAGCGTGCCTGCCAGGCGCAGGTCGCGGCGCTGGCCGGCGGTGCGAAGCTGGTGCTGCCGCCGGAGGAAGTCCGCCTCAAGACCGCGCAGCAATTCGCGCCGAAGAACCCGCCCAGCCCGCACATCAACCTGGCCTGGGAAGCCTCCCTCCGCCTGATCGAGAACGACCCGGTCAGCTACCGGAGCTGATCAGCATGACGCGCCGCGCACAGGGCCACGACGCGCTCCGCGCGATGCGCCTCAACGCCTTCGACATGGCGACGCCGGGCCACATTCAGCAGGGGATGTGGACCCACCCGCGCGATCGCAGCACCGGCTACAACAGCCTGGCGCACTGGATGGAGCTGGCGCGGCTGCTGGAACGCGGGCTGTTCGACGGGTTGTTCCTGGCCGATGTGCTCGGCATCTACGACGTGCTGGGCGGCAGCCCGGATGCGGCGCTGCGCGGTGGCGTGCAGGTGCCACTCATCGATCCCGTCGTCACCATCCCCGCCATGGCCGCGGTGACGACCCATCTCGGCTTCGGCGTCACTTGCAACCTGGCCTATGAGGCGCCCTACCTCTTCGCCCGCCGCATGTCCTCGCTGGACCATCTGACGGGCGGGCGCATCGGCTGGAACATCGTCACCGGCTACCTCGACAGCGCCGCCCGCGCGCTGGGCCATGACGCCCAGATGCAGCATGACGACCGATACGACCTGGCCGAGGAATACATGGACGCGGTCTATGCGCTGTGGGAGGGCAGCTGGGCCGATGATGCGGTGAAGCGTGACAGGGCGGGCGGGATCTATACCGACCCCGCGCGCGTGCGGCGCATCCGCCACCAGGGCAAGCAGTACCGGCTGGACGCCGTGCATCTCTGCGAACCCTCGCCGCAACGGACCCCCGTGCTCTACCAGGCCGGTGCCAGTGACCGCGGCCGCGCCTTCGCCGGCCGCCATGCCGAATGCGTCTTCGTCAACGGCACCAGCCCCGCCATCGTGGCGCGGCAGGTGGCGGACCTCCGCGCCCGCGCCGCACCCCGGCCCATCCAGGTCTTCGTCGGCGCCACCATCGTGACGGGCCGCACGGAAGCGGAAGCCCGCGCGCTGCTGGCCGACTATGCCAGCCACGCCAATGCCGAGGCGACGCTGGCCCATGCCGCCGCCTCCCTCGGCATCGACTTCGCCAGGTATGGGATGGACGAACCCATCGAGGCCGGCCCCACCCAGGCCATCCAGTCCAACGTCCAGGCCATGAAGCAGGTCGCCGGCCCCGCCTGGACCAAGCGCAAGCTGCTGGAGCAATCCGTCCTCGGCAGCCGCCAGCCCCCCATCGTGGGCGATCCGCACCAGGTGGCCGATGCGCTGGAGGGCTGGATGCGGGATGCCGATGTGGACGGCTTCAACCTCTCCCGCACCGTCATGCCGGAATGCCTGGAGAGCTTCATCGAGCTTGTCGTGCCCGTGCTGCAGGAACGCGGCCTCTTCAAGACCGGCTACGCCCCCGGCACCTATCGGGAGAAGCTGTTCGGCGCCGGCCCGCGGCTGCCGGATACCCACGCGGCAGCAACCCACCGCTGGTGAGCGATCAGGGAACCTCGACCAGGCTCCCATGCACCCAGCCGCCGCCGGCGCCATCATCCACCTGTAGCCAGCCACCCGCGGCGCGATCCAGCACGGTCAAGCTGGCGCCACGCGGCGCAACCCGCAACACCGCCGCGCCGCCCCCGGGGCCGCTGCGGATATTGCCGGGGCCACGCATCACGACCTGCCATCCGCCACCGTCGGGCGCGGCGGCGGCAACCGGCGTGACCGCAGCGGGCACTTCCACCATCGGCGTGGCCGCCGGTGGCTGGACCGCCTGCTGCGTCGCCGCCTGGCAATGCCGCCGCCAGGCCTCTCCCTGAGGCCGGTTGCGATTCAGCCCCGGCCCATCCTCCAGCACCACGAAGGGCGGCAGGGGGCGGGAGGCGCTGGAGGCCATGGCGGCGTTGCTGCGCGGCGATTCCATCACCCGCGCCACCACATCGACAAGCCCGCCACCCTGGCGGCTCGCGATTCGGCCACACACCACGACGGCCTCCCGCCCGCCATCCTGCCGGTGGGTCTCGAGCCCCAGCAACTCATCGGACAGCCCCGCGCGCCGGAGATGCAGGCGCACCGCTTCCACCGCGCTCTGCCCTTCCACCGCATCGTCAGCCGCCCGAGGCGCGGCCGCAGGCGTGATGGTGGGCGCCGGCGTGGCCAGCGTGGCCGCCAGCGCGCCGGCGCCGACCGCCATCAACAGGCCAAGGATCCAAAGGGAACGGCCGGGCATCGGCTCCTCGCGAAGGGGGTTGCAGCCCCCTTCAAAGCCGGAATGCCCCCGCCGGTTCCGCCGCCGGGCTCAGGCCTCGGCGAAAAGCCTCCCGCCTGCCCGGTCAGGCCGCTGCCCCAGCGCCCGCGCGATGGCCCAGAGCATCGCCTGGTTGCTGCTGACGACGGGCTTGCCGATCCGCGCCTCGAGCCCCGGCAGCGCGGCGATGGTCGGCAGGTCCGTGCAGCAGATCAGCACCCCGTCGGCCCCGGCATGGTCCAGACCCTCCAGATGCGCGGCCAGCGCCTCGCTGCCGGTGCGCGACACCACGCGGAAGCGCTCCAGGCTCGTATTCAGCCCGAGCCCGAGCGACGCCGTCGTCTCGATCCCCGCCGCAGCGAGATAGGCGATGACCGCCGCATTCGTCGTGTCGAGATAGGGCGTGAACAGGGCGATCCGGCCGAGCTGCAGCGCCCGCAGCGCCGCGACGATCGCCCCGCCGACCTCCAGCCCGCCCTTCGCCTGCGCCGCGGCGACCATGCCCAGCGACCGTTCAGGGCCAAGCGCCATCGCCGCGCTGGTGCAGCCCAGCATCACCAGGTCGAGCTGGCAGGCGGAGAGATGCTGCAACGGCACCGCCGCATTCTCCCGCAGCTTCGTCGCCAATTCCTCCCCGGTCAGGCCCAGCGGCAGCGTCATGCGCGCGGCGTGGAAGCTGGCCCCGGGCAGGCCGGCGCGATTCATCTCCGCCTCCACCGTCGTGTTGCTGCCGGGCACGAGGAGGCCGACGCGTTGCGGAAAGGCGAAGGGGGCGACGTTCTGCATCCCTCGACCATGCCATGGCAGCGCGCGCCGCGTCATCCCTATCGCGCCGCCATTCCCCGTGGTGAAGTACGGACAACTGCAGGAGAGCCCGCGCGATGCGCTACGACTTCGTCCCGATGCCCCACCGCAAGCCGCTCCGCTGGCCCAACGGCGCACGCATCGCGATGCTGCTGACCACCAACTTCGAGTACTGGGACCAGACGAAGGACACCGACAAGCCCTTCTATCCCGGCGGCCCCTCCATCATCACGGACATGCTGCCCGGCAATGTCTATGACAATCCCAACTGGACCTGGCGCGAATACGGCCAGCGCGTCGGCGTCTGGCGGATGTTCGAGACCTTCGAGCGGGCGGGCGTGCCGACCAGCTGCACCATGAACGCCAAGATGGGGCTGGAGCGCCGCCCCGTGGTGCAGCACGCGATCGACCGGGGCTGGGAGATCGTCGCCCACAACTATGTGCAGACCGACCTGCTGACCAACTACCAGTTCGACATGGAGGGTGAGCGGAACGTCATCCGGGAGACGCTGCGCGTCTACAAGGACGTGGTCGGCAAGCCCGCCCGTGGCTGGCTCTCCTGCTCGCTGCGCTCCACGCCGAACACCGCCAACATCCTGGCGGAGGAAGGGCTGATCTTCTTCACCGACCTGCTGAACGACGACCAGCCCTACCTGATCCACACGGAATCCGGGAAGCCGATGGTCTCCATCCCCTACACCTCGGAGGTCAACGACTTCACCGTCTTCCTCCGCCAGGGGAAGGATGCGAATGGCGGCTTCGGCGTCTTCAAGGAGCAGTTCGACGAGCTGTATCGCGAAGGGGCCACAAGCGGCCGGCTGATGAATATCGGCCTCCACCCCCACGTCATCGGCCAGCCCTTCCGCATCCGCGCGCTGCGTGACTTCGTGGACTATGCCCGCACCTTCCCCGATGTCTGGTGGACGACGCGGGAGGAGATCGCGGAATGGTACCTGGCCAACCACCAGGACCACATCTAGCGAAGGCCGAAGGCGTCCCCTTCCCGCACCACATCCCACACCACGCGCCCCCGCGCGTGGTGTGGCACGAGCGAGAGTCCGTCATCCGCCGCCTCCGCCAGCAGCGCGCGCCGCGTCGCCACCGCCTGCTCCGCATCGCTGCAGAAGCGGGAGACGATCTCCGGCATCGCCAGCTGCACCGGGTGATGCACCGCATCGGCCGCGATCAGCACCTGGCGCTTCGTGCCCGTCAGCGTGATGCCGACCTGCCCCGGCGTATGCCCCGGGAGCGGCCGGAAGCGGATGCCGGGGTGGGGCGAATGGTCATCCGGCACCTGGTCGATCAGCCCGGCCTCCGCCACCGGCAGCACGCTGTCGCGGAAGCAGCCATGACCGACCGGCGCCACCGCATCCATCGCCGCCCAATGGGTGAACTCCCGCTCCGCCACGACGTAGCGCGCCTTCGGGAACGTCGGCACCCAGCGCCCCTCCTGCCATCGCGTCGCCCAGCCGACATGGTCGGCGTGCAGATGCGTGAACAGCATCCCGTCCACGTCCTCGGGCGCCACGCCGAGTCTCTTGAGAAAATCCGTCTTCCGGCGATGCCAGGAGGATCGCGCCGGGCGTTCCTTGTCGTCGCCGACGCCGCCATCGACGACGAAGGTGCGGCCGGCGGCCTCGATGACGAAGACCTGGATGCGCAGCAGCAGGCTGTCCGTCTCCGGCTCCACGCTCAGCGGATCCAGCGCCGCGCCGCGCGTCAGGATCGAGGGATCGGTGCGCAGGAACAGCACCTCCCGCGGCAGCCGGAAGGGATCCTCATCCGCCACCCCGCGCAGCACGATGCCGCCGAGGTCGAGCGACCAGTCACTCATGGCATATAGGCCCCGCCATTCACCCAGAGCACCTGGCCCGTCATGTAGGCGCTGTCGGCGCCGAGCAGGAACATCACCGGCCCCACCACATCGGACGGCACGGCGATGCGCTTCAGCGGCATCATGGCGCTGTAGGCGGCGATGTCGAGGTTGGTCTGCCCATCCTCGCTGGACCGTCCGGTGCCGCCGCGCAGGAAGGCGGTATCGACCGCGCCCGGCCCGACCGCGTTCACCCGGATCAGCGGCGCTGCCTCCAGCGCCATGGTCTTGGTCATGGACACCATCGCGGCCTTGCAGGCGGCATAGGGCCCGTAGCCCGGCCGCGTATGCGCGGCGAGGCCCGAGACCATCTGCACCATCGCGGGGCTGTCGCCCTTGGCCAGCAGTGGCAGCGCGGCGCGCGCGGTCAGGAAGGCGGCGCGGAGATTGCCCGCGACCACCTCGTCCCAGAAGTCAGGCTCGACGCTCTCCAGCTTCCGCATCCCCAGCAGGAAGCCCGCCAGGTTCACGAAACCCTCGAGCCCGTCTTCCAGCTGCGCGAAGGCCGCGCGCACCGAGCCCGCATCCGTGGCGTCGATGGGAATCGCCCGCACGCCGTCCGGCACCGGGTGGCGCTCCAGCGAGGCCGGCAGGTCCAGCACGGAAACCCGCCATCCCTCCGCCACCGCGCGCGCCACCAGCGCGCGCCCGATGCCGCCGGCGCCGCCGAGGACCGCGAGGCGCCTCATGCGCAGGTATCAGCCGGGAAGCTGTCGAAGAGCGACCAGGCCTGGTTCTTGATCTCGATGATGAAGCCCGGCAGTTCGGCGTCGCGCGCCGCGTCGAAGCAGGTGTTCTCGCCCGTCACGCCGGTGAAGCGGATGCCGCGCAGCGCGTCGCGGAAGGCGGTGCGCTCGGCGGCGATGCGCGATGCCTCGCCCGTCACCTGCGCGCGCTCCGCCGCCTGCTTCATCAGGTAGACGATGTCATAGGCCTGGGCATCGCTGTGGTGCGGGATGCGCTTGCTGGTCAGGCCGCGCTTCGCATTCTCCTCCGCGTATTTGCGGGTGAAGGCGCGCGTGGCATCGTTGCGGTCCCACCAGAAGCCGGCGACGATGATCATGCCCTCGCCCTCCGGTCCGAAGAGCTCGACAGAGTTCGGATCGGCGAAGATCTGGCTGCCGATGACACGGCCGGTGAAGCCCTGGCGGCGCAATTCGCGCAGCACCTTGCCCGCGCCATCCGGCGTCGCCGCCAGCGCCACCACCTCCGGCCCGCGCTGCAGGATCTGCGTGACCTGCGGCGCCACGTCGAAGGTGCGGTACTGGAAGCTCACCGGCTCCCCGAAGCTGATGTTCCGCGCACGCAGCAGGCCCGGATAGAACTGCGTCGCCGTGATGTTGGAGATGCGCTCATCGGAGATGAACATGATCTCCGCCTTGCTCGCCGGCACGCCCTTGCGCGTCAGCGACGTCAGCAGCCGCCCGAACTGCTTGCCCTCATCCTCCGTCAGCCGCCAGGCATAGCTGAAATTGCCGGTGAGGCCAGGCTGGGAGGCGGAGTTGGAAATCTGCACGATGCCCAGCCGTTCGCCGACCGGAAACGCCACCGCCGATTCGCCGGAGGAGAAGGGCCCGATGATCGCCAGCGCATTGTCGTCACGCGCGAATTTCTGCGCCGCCGTCGCGGCCTGGCGGGGGTCGGAGCCGGTGTCGAACTTCTCGATCCGGATGCGGCGGCCATTGATGCCGCCGGCGGCGTTGATCTCCGCCACCGCGATGTCGACGCAGGTCTCCGTCGCCTCCCCCGGCGTCTTCAGCGGCCCGGACTTCACCATGGTGAGCCCGATCACGATGTCCCGCGCCTGCGCCAGCGCGGGCAGGGCGAGAAGGCCGCCCGAGGCGGCGAGAAGGGTCCTGCGCTTCATCATCATCGTCTCTCCGTCCCTCAATGCGATCCGAGATACGCCGCCGCCAGCGCCTCATTGTCGGCCAGCCGGTCCGCCGGACCGTCCAGCACGATGCGGCCGAGTTCCATCACATAGCCCCGTGACGCCGTGCGCAGCGCCATCCGCGTGTTCTGCTCCACCAGCAGGATCGCGAGCCCGTCGCGGTTCAGCTCCCGCACCAGCTCGAACAGCCGCCCCACCAGCAGCGGCGAGAGGCCGAGAGAGGGCTCGTCCAGCATCATCAGCCGCGGCCGTGCCAGCAGCGCGCGGCTGATCGCCAGCATCTGCTGTTCACCGCCCGAGAGCACGGAGGCCAGCATGTCCCGCCGCGCCGCCAGGTTGGAGAAGCGGGCATAGATGCCCTCGATGTCGCGCGCGACATCGCCATCCCGGCGCCCATAGGCGCCCATCAGCAGGTTCTCATGCACCGTCAGGCTGACCAGGATCTGCCGCCCCTCCGGCACCAGCACCAGGCCGCGCTTCACGCGCTCCGGCGCGCTCAGCGCCGTGACATCGGCGCCGTCGAAGATGATGCGCCCGCCCGCCGGCGTCACCGCGCCGGCGATCGCCTTCAGCAGGCTCGACTTGCCCGCGCCATTGGCGCCGAGCACCGTCACCACCTCCGCCGTGGCGACGCCAAGCGACACCCCGCGCACGGCATGGGTGCGGCCGTAGCGGACCTCCAGCCCCTCGATCTCAAGCAGCATCGGCACCGAGATAGGCCTCCCGCACCAGCGCATCGGCCCGCGCGCCGGCCATGCTGCCCTCGTAGATCCGCTTGCCGAAATTCAGCACCACGACGCGGTCGCAGACCTCGTCCACGAAGCCCATGTCGTGCTCCACCACCAGCAGCGCCGTGCCGCCCTCCGCGATCTTCCGCAGGAAGCGCGCCAGCTCCGCCGTCTCCGCCGGGTTCAGCCCCGCCGCCGGTTCGTCCAGCAGCAGCAGCTTCGGCCGGCTGGCCAGCGCGCGCACCACCTCGATCTTCTTGCGGATGCCGTAGGGAAGGCTGGAGACGACGTCGCCCGGATCGATGTCGAGCCCCGCCTCCGCCAGCAGCGCCTCGGCATCCCGCCGCCAACGGCCCCGGGGCATCCAGCCGATCGGCGTCAGCAGCGCGCCGAGACCCGAGGCGCGCGCCTGCTGGCCGAGCATGACATTCTCCACCGCCGAGAGATGCGGCATCAGCCGGATGTTCTGGAAGGACCGCGCCATGCCCGCCAGCACGCGGTCCCGTGGCGGCAGCGTGCCGATGGCCTTCCCATCCAGCGTGATCGTCCCCGCATCCAGCGGATAGACGCCGGAGATCAGGTTGAAGACCGTCGTCTTCCCCGCGCCATTCGGCCCGATCAGGCCAAGCCTGCCGCCGCGCGGCACGGTGAAGGAGACGTCGTCCACCACGCGCAGCCCGCCGAAGGCCTTGCCGATGCCGGCGACCGTCAGCAGCGCCTCATCCGGCATCGGCATGCCTCCGCCTTCCCATGAGGCGCGCGAGCAGGGTGCGCGTGACCATCCCCTCCGGCCGGAACATCATCATGGCGACGATCATCACGCCGAAGACGACGTAGCGCCAGGATCCACCGATGCGCAGCAGCTCCGGCACGATGGTGAAGAAGGAGGCGCCCACCAGCGGCCCCCAGGCGGTCTGCGTGCCGCCGATCAGGACGAAGAGCAGCACGTAGATCGACAGCAGCGGCGAGAAATACTGCGCCTCCACGAAGGAGAAGTGATGCGCGTAGAGCGCGCCCGCCAGCCCCGCCAGCCCGCCGCCGATGGCGAAGCCCGCCACCTGCACGGCCCGCGCCGGCACCCCCATCAGCACCGCCACCAGTTCGTCATCATGCAGCGCCCGCATCGCCAGGCCGAGCCTGGTCGCCGTCAGCCAGAAGACCCCGATCGTCACCGCCGCGGCCACGCCCAGCAGCACCGGCAGGTCCACGTATTCGGTGACGACCAGGCCCATCGCACCGCCGAGCGCCGGCTGCGTCAGGATGATGCCGGTGACGACCTGCGCGAAGGCGAAGGTCGCCAGCACCATGTAGACGCCCCGCGTGCGCAGCACGGGAAAGGCGATGCCGATGCCGACCAGCGCGGTCAGCAAGGTCGCCGCCGGCACGGTCAAGGCCGGCGTCCAGCCCAGCTGTTCGCCGAGCATCGCCGCGCCATAGGCGCCGATCGCCATGAAGCCCGCGCCACCCAAATTCAGCTGCCCCGCCGTCGCGGTGACGAAGATGCCGTAGGCGAAGATGATGTTGATGGCGAGGATCGCCAGGATGCCGGACCAGTAGCCGGACATGTCAGAGCTTCCCCTTGCCGATGCGCGAACCGCCGAACAGCCCCTGCGGCCGCAGCACGATGGCCAGCAGCAGCACGGTCCAGACCACCACCTGCGCCGCGTCGCCGCCGAAGAAGTGGATGCCGAGCGTCTCCAGCAGCCCCACCAGCAGCCCACCCGCGATGGCGCCCCAGATCGATCCCAGCCCCCCCAGCACCATGGCCGCGATCGCCTTGGTGCCGACATGGTCGCCCATGAAGGGGGAGACATCGCTGTAGTTCACGACAAACAGCGCACCGGCGACGCCGCAGAGCAGCCCGCTCAGCAGGAACACCACCGGCACGATGCGCGTGACCTCCACGCCCAGCAGCGTCGCGGTATCGGGGCTTTCCGCGATGCTCCGCAGGGCACGCCCCGTTCGCGTCCGGGCCAGCAGCCAGGACAGCCAGAACACGATCGCGAGCGACAGCAGCAGCGAGGCCAGCTGCGGCAGCCCCACCACCAGCGGGCCCACCTGCCAGTCCAGCCGGAAGCGCACCGGGAAGCTCTGCGCGTCCGACCCCAGCACGATCAGCACCAAGTGCTCGAAGATCAGCAGGAAGCCGAGGGACGACACCAGCGGGATCGCATGTTCCGTCGCATCCCCATGCCGCGTCTTGAGGTAGCGGAAGGTGAAGCGCTCCACGACCAGGGAGGCGAGGATCGCCACCACGATCCCCGGCGGCAGGGCGAGCGCCCAGTGCCAGGCCTCCGTGAAGGGCAGCCCATGCCGCGCCAGGCCCCAGGCCACCATGCCCGTCAGCATGAACATCGTGGGGATAGTAAAATTGAGAAAATTCAGGACGCCGATGGTGAGCGTGAAGGCCACCGCCACCGCGACATAGATGCCGCCCAGCATCAGGCCGGACACCACCTGCTGCGCCAGCGTCGCGCCCCCCGGCAGCGCGGCCAGGCCCGCGATGGCCGCCACGCAGCCCACCGCCACCCCCGCCGAGACCACCAGCGGATGCGCCCCGCGCACCCCGGCCGCGGCGCTCATGCGCGGAGTTTCACCCAGCGAGAAAACACGCGATGCGGCAAGCGCGGCTCCTGCGATTTGTCCGGACCAATGGGGCCCAGATTCGCGGCACCGCGCAAGTCTCATTAACGCATCAGGCGTGCAGCCCCGGCGCCTCCTGCCCCGTCCGCGCCACGTATTCGGTATAGCCGCCGCCATAGAGGTGCACCCCCTCCGGCGTCAGCTCCAGCACCCGGTTGGACAGCGCCGCCAGGAAGTGCCGGTCGTGGCTGACGAAGAGCATCGTGCCCTCGTAGTTCGACAGCGCCGTGATCAGCATCTCCTTCGTCGCCATGTCGAGGTGGTTGGTCGGCTCGTCCAGCACCAGGAAATTGGGCGGGTCGAACAGCATCCGCGCCATCACGAGGCGCGCCTTCTCACCGCCTGAGAGCACGCGGACGCGCTTCTCCACCTCGTCGCCGGAGAAGCCGAAGCAGCCCGCCAGCGACCGCAGCTGCCCCTGGTTGGCGCGCGGGAACTCATCCTCCAGCGACTGGAAGACGGTGCGGTCGCCATCCAGCAATTCCATCGCGTGCTGCGCGAAATAGGCCATCTTCACGCTGCCGCCGATCGTGACGCTGCCGGCATCGGGTTCCGTCGTCTGCGTCACCAGCTTCAGCAGCGTCGATTTCCCCGCGCCGTTCACGCCCAGCACGCAGCAGCGCTCCCGCCGCCGCAGCAGCAGGTCCAGCCCGTCATAGATCACGCGGTCGCCGTAGCGCTTGTGCACGCCGCGGATCTGCACCACGTCGTCGCCCGACCGCGGCGCCGGCATGAATTCGAAGGTCACGGTCTGCCGCCGCTTCGGCGGCTCCACACGCTCGATCTTGTCGAGCTTCTTGACGCGGCTCTGCACCTGGGCCGCGTGGGATGCGCGGGCCTTGAAGCGCTCGATGAACTTGATCTCCTTGGCCAGCATCGCCTGCTGGCGCTCGAACTGCGCCTGCTGCTGCTTTTCCGCCATGGCGCGCTGCTGTTCGTAGAATTCGTAGTTGCCGGAATAGCTGGTCAGCGAGCCGCCATCGATCTCGATCACCTTGTTGATGATGCGGTTCATGAATTCCCGGTCGTGGGAGGTCATGAGCAGCGCGCCGTCATAGCCGCGCAGGAAGTTCTCCAGCCAGATGAGGCTCTCCAGATCCAGGTGGTTGGACGGTTCGTCCAGCAGCATCACGTCGGGGCGCATCAGCAGGATGCGGGCCAGGGCGACCCGCATCTTCCAGCCGCCGGACAGCGCGCCGACATCGCCATCCATCATCGCCTGGCTGAAACTCAGCCCCGCCAGCACCTCCCGCGCCTTCCCCTCCAGCGCATAGCCGCCGAGGTCGTCGAAGCGCGCCTGCACCTCCCCGAAGCGCTCGATCAGCGCATCCAACTCATCGGCCTTGTCGGGATCGGCCAAATCGGCCTCGAGCGCCCGCATCTCCGCCGCCACGGTGGAGACATCGCCCGCGCCATCCATCACCTCCGCCACCGCGGAACGGCCCGCCATCTCCCCCACATCCTGGCTGAAGAAGCCGATGGAGACGCCGCGATCCACCAGCACCTGCCCCTCATCCGGCGGTTCCTGGCCCGTGATCATGCGGAACAGCGTGGTCTTGCCCGCGCCATTCGGCCCGACGAGCCCAATCTTCTCGCCCCGTTGCAGCGCGGCGGAGGCTTCGATGAACAGAAGCTGGACGCCGTTCTGCTTGCTGATGTTGTCGAGGCGGATCATGGAGGGCCCGGTGCGGTTTCGCGGCCCCTATGCCACAGCGCCCCCGCCCGCGCGACCGCCCCGCATTGTCCGCGCCCGCCCCATGGGGGATGCTCCGGCCCACGCGAAGGAGACGCCCATGCCCCCCTTGCCCCGCCGCCCCCTGCTGGCGGCCCTGCTCGCCGCCCCCGGCCTGGCGCCGGGCCTGGCCCGTGCCCAGGCCACCTGGCCGAGCCAGCCCGTGCGCCTCGTACTGCCCTACGCCGCGGGCGGACCCACGGACATCATCGCCCGCCTGATCGCCGATGCCCTGTCCCAGCGCCTGCCGCAGCGCGTGGTGGTGGAGAACCGGACCGGCGCGGGCGGCAATATCGGCGCCTCCGCCGTCGCCAAGTCCCGGCCGGATGGCGGGACCTTCCTCTTCACCAATACCGGCCATGCCGTGAACCGCGCGCTCTATGCGCGGCTGGACTACGACCCGGCGAAGGACCTCACCCCCGTCACCATCGTGGCCGAAAGCCCCATGGTGCTGCTGGTGCCGAACAGCTCCCCCGCCCGCACGCTGGCCGAGTTCGTGGAGCGGGTCCGCGCCCAGCCCGGTGCCTTCAGCTATGGCAGCACCGGCACGGGCGGGGCGCTGCAGCTGGTCAGCCTGCTGCTGCTGAAGGCCGCCGGGCTGCGCATGGAGGAAGTTCCCTATCGCGGCAGCGCCCCCGCCGCGCAGGACCTGATCGCGGGGCGGATCGAGATGCTCTACGACGCCGGCGCCACGGCCTTCCCGCTGGCCACCGGCGGCCAGGCCCGCGCGCTCGTCGTCTCCTCCGCCCAGCGCAGCGCCGTCATGCCGGCGGTGCCGACAGTGGGCGAGGCCGGCTTCCCCGCCGCCACCTTCAGCGTCTGGCAGGGCATCCTGGCGCCGACGGGCACGCCCGAGCCCATCATCACCCGCCTGCGTGACGAAGTCGCTTCCCTGCTCGGCGATGGCCCGCTCCGCGCGCGCCTCACGGAACTCGGCGCGGAGCGCATCGTGGCCAATACCCCCGCCGAGGCCCGCGCCTATGTCGAGGCGGAGATGACGCGCTGGGAAGCGGTGCTGCGCGACGCCGGGGTGCAGCCGCAATGACTACGCTGCCCCTGCATGGCGTTCGCGTACTGGACCTGACCAACGTCCTGGCCGGCCCCTTCGCCACCTACCAGCTGGCCCTGATGGGCGCCGAGGTCATCAAGATCGAGCAGCCCGTGCGCGGTGACTTGGCGCGGCGCCTCGGCGCGGATCCGGAGGCTGCGAAGCGCAACATGGGTGCCTCCTTCGTCGCAGTGAATGCGGGCAAGCAATCCGTCACGCTCGACCTCAAGCACCCCAAGGGGAAGGAGGTCTTCAAGCGCCTGGTCGCGGAGGCCGATGTGTTGGTGGAGAATTTCCGCCCCGGCGTGATGGACCGCCTCGGCCTGGGGTGGGAAGCGCTGTCTGCGATCCGCCCGAGCCTCGTCTTCTGCGCCATTTCCGGCTTCGGCAAGGACGGGCCGCTGGCCAAGCGCCCGGCCTATGACCAGATCGTCCAGGGCATGGCGGGAGTGATGAGCATCACCGGCAGCGCCGAGAGCGCGCCGCTGCGCGTCGGCTTCCCGGTCTCCGATACGGTGGGCGGCCTCACCGCCGCCTTCGCCGTCGCCTCCGCGCTGGTCGGCGCCCGCGCCACGGGCCAGGGCCGCTTCCTTGATGTCTCCATGCTGGAATCGACGCTGGCGACAATGGGGTGGATCGTCTCCAACTTCCTCAATGCCGGCGTGGTGCCGACGCCGATGGGCAACGACAATTTCAGCGCCGCCCCCTCCGGCGCCTTCCGCACCGGCGATGGCCTGATCAACATCGCGGCGAATGAGGACAAGCAATACGCCGCGCTCTGCGAGCAGATCGGCCGGCCGGACCTGCTGACCGACCCGCGCTTCAGCGACCGCCACGCCCGCAAGGCCAATCGTGCCGCGCTGACGGTGGAAGTTGAATCGGCACTCGCCGCGAAGGACGCCGCCAGCTGGGAATCGCTGCTGGTCGCCGCCGGCGTGCCTGCGGGCCAGGTGCTCAGCGTGCCCGCCATCATCAACCACGCCCATGTCCAGGACCGCGGCTTCGTGACGGAGATCGAAGCGCCCGAGGGCACCCAGCGCCTGACGCGCTGCGGCTTCCGCTTCGGCGATGCCAACCCCGCCCCCGCCGGCCCGGCGCCCGCGCTCTCCGCCCAGACGGCAGATTGGCTGCGGCGCCTCGGCTATGACGAGGCCGCCATCGCCGCGATGCGCGACGAAGGCGTGGTCTGAATCAGAGGAAACGCTCCGCCCGATAGGGCTCCGGCGGAATGAAGGGCGCCTCCCCCGTCATCATCTCCGCCAGCAGCCTTCCCGTGGTCGGGCCCAGCGTCAGCCCCTGATGCGCATGGCCGAAGGCGCACCAGGCGCCTTCCTGGCCGGGTAGCGCCCCGATCACCGGCAGCATGTCCGGCATGCAGGGGCGCGTGCCCATCCAGGGCGTGTCCTCCACCCGCTCCGCCAGCGGCAGCAGGCCGCGTGCGATGGGCTCCGCCTGTTCCAGCTGGACGGGCGTCGGCGGCGCGTCCGGCGCGGCAAACTCCGCGCCCGTGGTAAGCCGGATGCCGGCGCGCATCGGCGCCAGCAGGAAGCCGCTCGGCGTATCGAGGATCGGGCGATGCAGGACTGCATTGCCGCGCAGGCGGAAATGACGGTGGTAGCCCCGCTTGCCGAAGAGCGGCGGCGCATAGCCGAGCTTGCGCGTGACTTTCGTGGCCGCGGCGCCGAGCGCGATGACGACCTCCGCCGCCTCCACCGCGCCCTCGACGGTCTGCACGCGCCAGCCCGCGCCCGCGCGTTCCAGCGTCGTCGCATCGCCATGCAGGAAGCGGCCGCCCGCCTCCGCGAAGCGCGCGGCGTATGCCAGCACCAGCGCCTGCGGATCGCTGACGGAGAGCGGATCGGTCCAATGGATCGCCCCCGCGCGCCCCACCATCAGATGCGGCTCCGCCGCCGCCAGCCCCTGGCCGTCCAGCGCGACGAAATTCACGCCATGCTCCGCCCGCGCGCGTTCCGCCTGGCGCAGCGCCGCCTCCAACCCCGCGGCATCGCCATACAGCCGCATCCAGCCGATCGGCCGCAGCAGCGCCATGGCGGACGTGCCGCGCACCAGCGCCAGGTGTTCGTCGAGGCAGGTCTCGATCAGCGCCGCATGGGCCGAGGCCGCGGCCTCGTAGCGCTCGGGTTCCGAATGCCACCAGTATTGCAGCAGGGGGGAGGCGACGCCCGGCAGCGCGCCCCAATGGTAGCGTGCGTCGATGGCGCGGTTGCCGGCGATGCGCAGGATCTCCCGCACCTGGCGCGGGAAGGCGTGCGGAAAGACCGCTTCCCGCTGGATCAGCCCGCCATTGCCGAAGGAAGCGCCCTCACCGGGGTCCTGCCGGTCCACCAGCACCACGTCGCGCCCGCGCCGTGCCACGTGCAGCGCGACGGAGACGCCGACCATGCCGGCGCCGAGCACCAGGACCGAGGATGCCATCCGTCGCCCCGACGTTCAGCGTGCAGGCCGCGCATGCACGGCCACCACCTGCTCATCCATCCGCGGCGTGTAGGTGATGGTCCTGCGCGTGCCGATCGCGCTCATCTGCACATAGAGCGGGATCTGGACATGCATCGCCTCCACGTCCTTCATCATCTCGCGCAGCGCGGCCTCCCGCCCCTCATCCATCCGCACCATCACCGCGCGGATGCGCGCATCCAGCGCCGCGTCGCTGAAGCCGGACCGGTTGGCGCCGCCCAGCACGCCATCCGCCTGCCGCGTATGGAACGACGTGGACAGCACATAGGACGCATCGCCGGAGGAGAAGGAGCGCCCGACGAAATGCATCGGCAGCGTCACGCGCGCCGGCCGGATGCGCGGGAAGAACACCGTGCTCGGCGTGACGTCCACAGTCATCTTGAGACCCGCGCGGGACAGCATCTGCCCCACCGCCTGGCAGATGCGCGCATCATTGACGTAGCGGTCATTGCTGCAGGCGATGGTCAGGCCGAAGCCATCGGGATAGCCCGCCTCCGCCAGCAGCCGCCGCGCCGCGGCGGGATCGCCCGCCGGCACGCGCGCCGACGGGTCGTAGCCGCCGAAGCCCTCCGGCGTCAGCTGGCCGGACGCCACGGCCTGGCCTTCCATCACGCGCTCCACCAGCGCCGTACGGTCGATGGCCAGCGACAGCGCCTGGCGCACCCGCACATCCGATAGCGGGTTCACCGGCAGCGGCTGCCCCGCCCCATCCACGGCAAGCGGCAGCGGGTCCCGCGCCACGTTGAGCGAGAGGTACATGATCCGGTCGGTCGGCCGCGTCGCGATATTCACCCGGCCCTCGCGCCGCAGCCGCGCGATGTCGCCGAGCGGCACGTCCTCGATCAGGTCGAAATCGCCGGCCAGCAGCCCCGCCAGCCGCGCCGCGTCATTCGACACGACGCGCACATTCACCCTCTCCCAGGCCGGCTGCGCGCCGTGATAGCCCGGGAAGCGTTCCAGCTGCATGCCGGAAGGCGAGACGCCGCCCCCCACCACGCGATAGGGCCCGGTGCCGATCGCCGCGCGCCCCGCGTTGAAATCCTGCGTGCTGGCCTGCGCGGCGGCACGGGCAGAGACGATGAAGACATTCGTCATCTGCCCCGGGATCACGGGATTTGGTTCGCTGGTGTGCAGCCGCACCGTCAGCGGGTCCACCACCTCCACCCGGCTGATGGTGCGCAGGTTGATCGTGTAGGGCCCGATATTGCCCGGCACGTCGGGGATGCGGGCGATGGAGAAGGCGATGTCCTCCGCCGTGAAGGGCGTGCCGTCATGGAAGGTCACGCCCGGGCGCAGCTTCAGCTCCCAGATCTGCGGCTCCACGGCGCGCCAGCTCTGCACGGCGCCCGGCACCTGGCGGCTGTTCTCGTCGCGGCTGATCACGGTGTCGTAGATGTGCCGCGCGGCCGCCATGTTGGGGCCGTTGAAGAAGAAATGCGGGTCGATGCCGAAGGTCGATTGCACGGCCATGGTCAGCGTCTGCGCCGCCGCCGGCAGCGGTGCCAGCAGCGCGCCCATCAGCGCCAGGCGGCGGAGCGTGGTCGGGAGCTTCGGCATCATGTCGCCTCCGGTGATCGAACCGGGGCAAGCTTCGGGGCCTGCGACGGCAGCGTCAACCGCCTATCAACCCTGCCGCCGCAGGCTGCGCGTGAAGCGCGCGCCGCCCTCCACAAAGCCCGTGGCCTCGCAGAAGCCGCGCATGGTCGCATCCGCCTCCGGCAATGCCATCTCCAGCGCCCCGCAGCCGGCGCTGCGCGCGGCCTGCGACGCGGCCTTCACCAGCAGACGCCCGATGCCGCGCCGCCGGCTGTCCTGCCCCACCAGCAGGAACGTGATCTGCGCCACGGGCCGGTCCTCCAGCAGCGACGCGTACCAATGCAGCGCGATGACGCCGCTCGGCGGCCCCCATTCCTGCGCGATCAGCACCGTGCCGGCCCCCTGGCGCAGCGCCTCCACCCGCGCCGCGACCACGCGCCCGGCCGCATCCTGCCCCGCTTCCGCAAGCAGTTCCGCCAGCCCCGGCGCATCGGCCGCCGTCGCGGCGCGGATCTCCAACCCGTAACGGGATGTCATGCGCAGGCCATCCGCCCGGCGTTGACGGCATCAAGCCACCCATGCCACCGACTGCACCCTGTCAATCCGAAGGCCTCCCCCGATGCGCCGCCTGCTGATGATGGCCTGCCTGCTGCTCTCCGCCACCCCCTCCCTGGCGGCGGAACTGGTCGTCGGCGTCACCAACATCCGCTCCGCGGATGGCACGATCGGCTGCCTGCTGTTCAGTGCGGAACGTGGCTTCCCGGGCGACCCGGCCGCCGCCCAGGCACGCCTGTCCCTGCCCGCCAGGCCCGCCGGCGTCACCTGCCGCTTCACCGGCATTGCGCCGGGCACCTATGCCGTCGGCGTCAGCCATGACGCCAACGGCAATGGCCGCACGGACACCAACTTCTTCGGCATCCCGACGGAGGATTGGGGCGTCTCCAACAACATCCGCCCCGGCATGCGCGCCCCCCGCTTCGACGAAGCCGCCCTGCCGGTCACGGAGGGCCCGGCGTGGCGGATCGAGGTTCAGCTGGGCCGCTGACGACCCCGGCCGGCAGCGCCGTGCCGTCGCCTGACCGCCAAGCGACGGCTCAGGCCGCTTCCTCCAGCCCCACGAGCCGGGCGGCGTTGGTGGAGACCATGGCGCGGATATCCGCCTGCGGCACCTTCTGGTCCAGCAGCAGGCGCACCACCTGCCGGAAGCCCTCGACCGGCCGCGGCGACCCGACCAGGCCGAGGTCGGAGGAAAGGATGGTGCGGTCCACGCCCGCCACCTCGATCAGGTGCACCAGTTCCTCCGGCGTGAACTTCTTCGACTTGCCCTCGACCCACATGCAGATCGAGTGCTCGATATGCGCGCCGATCGAGACCAGTTCCCGGATGTCGTCATCCGCGCAGCCGATCAGGTAGGTCGGGTGGTTCACCAGCATGCGCTTCACGCCACGGCGCCGCGCTTCCCCGAACACCTTGATCATCTCCGCGGCATCGAGATGCCCGCCCGCCAGGATCACGTCACCCGCCGCGATGATGTCGAGCACCTGCTTCGTCGCATCCGTCACCACGCCATTGGCGTCCGTCGCCCGCAGCGGGATGGCGTCCAGCATCTTCTTCGCGGTCTTCGGAAAGCTCTTCCCCTGGCCCATCGCCTGTTCGATGTGGTTCGCGGCGGACAGCGTGGGCATCCAGACGATCTTCGCGCCGATCTGCACCGCATGGTCCACCGCATGCGGGTTGATGCCGCCCGAGGCGTTGTTCAGCGCGATGCCGGAGAACAGCTTCACGCCGAGATCGGGGAACAGCTTCTCCAGGATCACGGCATGGGCGACGCCGAGATAGAAGTGATCCTTGTAGAGCAGGCCGCGGAAGCCGGCCGCGGCGCATTCCAGCAGCGCCTCGTGGTGGTCGAGCGTGCGCGGCATCGCCGCGGGACCGCTGTGGCAATGCAGGTCGACGGCGCCGACCAGCAGCTCCGCGACCTCGGCATCATGGGGGGCGTTCATCGTTTCCGTGCTCATGGCGTCCTCGTTCCTTGGTCGATCTCAGGCGCCCAGGGCCCGCAGATCCGCCAGCGCCTTGCCGGCGGCCTGCTTCATCATGCCCTGGTCCGATGAGTGCACGAAGGCGGTGGCGCCGATGGAGCGCAGCCACTCCGCCTCCTTCATGCCGCCGACGAAGACCATCACGGGCTTGCCGGCACGCTTCGCCGCGGCCGCGATGCGGTCCACCGCATCCCGGATCACCGGCGCGTCATTGGTCGGCGCGCCGAGCGCGGCCGTCAGGTCGCCGCGGCCGATGAACAGCGCATCGATGCCATCCGTCGCGGCGATGGCATCGATCTCGTCCAGCGCCTCCGGATCCTCGATCTGCGCGACCACGGTGGTGGCGGCATCCGCCGCCGCGATGTAGTCCCACATCTTCCCGCCGCCATGGCCCGCCGCGCGGACCGATCCCGAATAGCCCCGCTTGCCGCCGCGATAGCGGCAGGCGGCGGCGACCTGGCCGGCCAGCGCCGCCGTCGCGACATGCGGCACCAGCACGCCCGTCGCGCCGCAATCCAGCACGGACAGGATGTGGTGCGCTGCAGGGCTCTGCACGCGCACCAGCCCCGCCGCGCCGGTGGCGCGCGCGGCGAAGAGCGCGGCATCGGTGGATTGCCGGTCGAAGGGCGAATGCTCCTCATCCACCACCAGGAAGTCGAAGCCCATTCCGCCCAGGATCTCCGCGGCGTGGAGCGTCGGCGTCTTCAGGAAGCTGCCGACGAGGAGCTCGCCGCGCAGCAGGCGCGCGCGGAATCCTTCGCCAAGGGGGGCTGGGGCCATGGGACGCTCCCGACGCTTGTTCCGCTTTGCAGAACGGGTTAACTACTCTGAGAAACATCAAGGCAGCTCCGCGTGAAGTCAAGCGCACCCCGCTCCCCCGAGGCCCAGGCGGGCGAGGGGCTGCACTCCGTCAGCATGGCTTTCCGCATCCTGGAATACCTGGCGGCCCAGCGCGGCGGCGTCGGCGTCACGGCGCTGGCGGAGGCGCTCGGCACCACGAAAAGCCGCGCCCATCGCCACCTGCGCACCCTGGTGGAGACCGGCTACATCGTGCAGTCGCCGGAATCGGAAAAGTACCGCGTCGGCAGCCGGCTGGTGACGCTCGGCCGCGCCGTGGCGGAGAATTTCGACCTCGCCACCATCGCGCGGGGGGAGATGCGCGCGCTGCGCGATGCGCTCGGCCAGTCGGTCGTGATCAGCCGCACGGAAGGCGCCACCGCCGTGGTGCTGGCGACGCTGACGGGGCGGGAGGCGATCGAGATCGCGGTCAAGCCGGGCTCCATCCTGCCGCCGCACTGCACCGCCCAGGGCAAGCTGGCGCTGGCGCATGCGGAGGAGGCGGTGCGGGAACGCGTGCTGCTGTCCCGCCTCGACATGCGGACCCCCCACACCATCACCAGCCCGGCCACGCTGCGGCAGGAACTGGGGCGCATCCGGGAGCGCGGCTGGGCGGTGGCGCCGGGCGAGAGCCTGGTCGGCGTGAACGCACTCGCCGCCCCGATCTTCGAGGGCGATGGCCGCATCGTCGGCAGCATCGCGATCCTCGGCTCCATCCAGTTCATCGAAGCCGAGCCCGAGGCCGCGCAGATCAGCCAGCTGCGCCAGGCCGCGTCGCGCCTTTCCGCCCAGCTCGGCTGGACGAATGGGAGCGTTGACAGGCCCCCGGCCTGACAACACACTCCAGCGCAGAAATCGGAAACATGTTCTGCAGAACAGAACAACTGCTTCAGGAAACCTCCGATGGCCTATGACGCCTCCGACCCCCGCGCCGCCCTCGCCGCCCCGGCCTCGGCGCCCAAGGCGGTCACCGGCCCCTTCACGCCGGCCCACTACGCCAAATTCTACGAGACCGCCCCGCAGGAGGAGGCCGAGGGCGTCCGCACCTGGTACGCCCGCGGCCGCAACTTCATCGTTGCCTATTCCGAAGTGCAGCCTGGCGCCGTCTTCGCCCGCGACGACCAGCCCGACGAATACGTGCTGATGCTGCCCGATCGCGGCATGGAGGCGGACATCACCGCCGGAGCCGAGACGCGGACGGTGGAGGGCTATTCCCTCGCCTTCATCCCGCCTGGCGCCAGCCGCATCGTGATTCGCGCCGCCGGCCGCATCGTGCGGCTCTTCACCCCGCGCAGCACGGACCTCGCCGAACGCTGCAGCAACGCCGCCGGCTTCGTCGCCGACGATCCGCGCATCCCGCCGCTGCAGGACTGGCCGACGCCGCCGGACGGCTTCCGCATCCGCAGCTACACGCTGGATGTCCCGCCGGAGCCGGGGCGCTTCGGCAAGATCTGGCGCTGCACGACCTTCATGGTGAACTACCTGGAACCCGCCGCCGGGCCGCGGGACCTGACGAAGCTGTCGCCGCACCATCACGACGATTTCGAGCAATGCTCGCTGATCCTCGACGGCGCCTACACCCACCACATCCGCTGGCCCTGGACCACGAACATGAACCACTGGCAGGCGGATGAGCATGAATACTGCCGCGGCCCCTCCGTCACCGTGATCCCGCCGCCTTCGATCCACACCTCCCGCGCCGAGGAAGCGGGGCAGATGGTGGACATCTTCTGCCCGCCGCGGATGGATTTCTCGCTGAAGCCGGGCTGGGTCCTGAACGCCGCCGACTATCCGATGAAGGGGGGTTGAGCGCCCCCTCACGGCGCGAAGCCGTAGAGCGCGGCGGGGTTGTCCACCAGCAGCCCCTGCCGCTCCTCCGGCAGCGGTGCGAATTCGGCGACCAGGTCGAGCAGCACCGCCTCATCGACGGGCGTCGCCAGGTTGGGGTGCGGGAAATCCGTCCCCCACAGCACACGCCGCGGCGCCGCCCGCATCAGGGCGCGCGCGAAGGGCAGCGCCTCCGCAAACGGCGCGCGGGCCATGCGCTCGATCCCGCTGAGCTTCACCCAGATGCGCTCGTCGCGCAGCAGGTCGAGCAGCACGCGGAAGGCCGGGCCCTCGACCCCCAGCGCCGGATCGACGCGGCCGAGATGGTCGATCACCACAGGCATCTCCAGCGCGCGGATCATCGGCGCCATCTCCGCCACGCCATCGCCCTGCACATGCAGCACCACGTGCCAACCTAAAGGCCGCACGCGGTCGAGGCAGCGATGGACCAGCGCCATGTCCGGCCCCTCGCCCAGGGCCTTGATGAAGTTGAAGCGGATGCCGCGCACGCCGGCCGCCTGCATCGCCTCCAGCTCGGCATCCGTCGTCAGGTCGTCGATCATCGCGACGCCGCGCCGATGCGGGGGATCCGCCAGCAGCGCATCGACCATGGCGCGGTTGTCCGTGCCGTGGCAGCTCGCCTGCACGATCACGGCACGGCCGAAGCCCAATCGCCGATGCAGCGCCGCCAGCGCCTCCTTCGGCTTGTCCTCCGGCGTGTAGCGGCGCGTCGCGGCATAGGGGAAGCGATCGGCCGGCCCGAAGACGTGGCAATGCGCGTCGCAGGCCAGCGCCGGCACGGCGAAGCGCCCGGCGCGCGGCGCCTCATCCTGATGCTGCATGCGGCGTCCCCTCTTCGTGGCCGGAAGCTAGGACCGGGATGCGGGACGGCGAAGCGCCATGTGGCAGCATTCCGCATGCCGGAATGCTGCCACATGGCCCCTGACGCCGCGCCTCCGGGTGCTAGGCTCCCCCGCAACGGCACGCCACGACGCGCCGTGGAGGAAGCGAATGTCGCCTGGCATTGCCACGGCCGCCCTGCGGCGACGCCTGCTGCTGGGCGCCTGCATCGCCGCACGACCGCTCGCCGCGCAGGAAGCGTGGCCAGCGCGCCCGTCGCGCATCATCGTGCCCTTCGCGCCCGGCGGCACCACGGACATCCCTGCCCGGCTGATCGCCGACCATCTGGCCCGCCGCCTCGGCAAGCCCTTCGTCGTGGAGAACCGCTCGGGCGCCGGCGGCGCCGTCGGCATCCGCGCGGTGGCGCAATCGGCGGATGGCCACACGCTGCTGCACACCACCTCCGCCATCGCCGTGCTGCCAGCCCTGCAGCGCGATCCCGGCTTCGACCCGCTGGCGGATCTCGTGCCGATCACCATGACGGCCGCCTCCCCGATCCTGCTGATGGTGCGGGCGGATTCGCCGTTCCGCGATGCCGCCGCCTACCTGGCGCGCGCCCGCGCCGCGCCAGGGCAGGTCAGCTTCAGCTCCTCCGGCATCGGCACCACCGTGCATCTGGCGGGCGAGGTGCTGCGCGCCCGCGGCGCGGTCGATCTGCTGCACGTCCCCTATCGCGGCTCCGCCCCCTCCGCCACCGCACTGCTGGGTGGGGAGGTCGATAGCGCCTTCCTCAGCCCGATCGAGGTCCTGCCGCACATCCGCGCGGGTCGCCTCCGTGCGCTTGCGACCTGCGCGCCCGCGCGCAGCCCGCTGCTGCCCGATGTGCCTGCCCTGTCCGACTTCGTGCCGAGCTACGATGGCGTGCAGCTCTGGTTCGGCCTCTTCGGCAGCCGTGACCTGCCGGCCGGGGCCGTGGAGCTGCTGCTGCGGGAACTGGCGCCGCTGCAACGCGGATCGGCGCTGAGCGAGCGCATGGCGGAACTGGGCGCGGAGACGCTGCTGGACGGGCCGGAGGCCCTCCTCGCGCGGCTGCGCGTCGAACTGCCCCTCTGGAAGACCATTGCCGAAAGAGCCGGAATCCCCCGCGAATGAATGACGCCTTGCCCATCCCCGACGCGCCGCTCGTGGACACGCATTTCCACGTCTATACGCGCGACATGCCGATCACGCCCTGGGCGTGGCACCACCCGCCGGAGGATGCCTCCGCCGAGCAGTTCATCGAGGTGATGGACAAGCATGGCGTCGGCTTCGGCGTCATCGCCGCCGCCAGCCTCTACGGCCAGTACAACGACTACGTCATCCGCTCCATGCGCCGGCATCCCCGCCTGCGCGGCACCGCCTATGTGCGGCCGGAGACGGACATGTACACGCTGGAACGCATGAAGGCGGATGGCATGGTCGGCATCCGCCTCTTCTTCCGCCGCGTGCCGGATCCGCCCGACCTGACCTCGCCGGAATACCGGCTGCTGCTGCGCCGCGTGCGGGACCTCGACTGGCACGTCCACACGCTGGTCAGCGGGGAGATGCTGCCGGGCGTGATCGCAGCCATCGAGGATGCGGGTGTGAAGCTCGTCATCGACCATTTCGGCAAGCCCGATGAACGGCTCGGCGTCAACTGCCCCGGCTTCAAGGCGCTGCTCGCCGCGGTGGAGCGCGGTCGCACCTGGGTGAAGCTCTCCGGCGGCTTCCGCCAGGGATCGCGGGAGGCCGCGCGGTCCTACGCCCAGGCGCTGCTGCGCGTCTCGGGCGGGGAGCGGCTGATGTGGGGCAGCGACTGGCCCTTCGCCGCCTTCGAGGACAGCGTGACTTATGCGCAGACCATCGCCGACCTGCATGACTGGGTGCCCGACGCGGCGACGCGGCGCCTGATCGGCGCGGAGACGCCGATGCGTCTCTATTTCGGCGCCTGAGCAACGAACGAAGAGCCAAGGGGAAGCAGCATGTCGAGCATCACACGGCGCCAATTGGGGTCGGCGGGACTGGGTGCGGCGCTCGTCGCCGCCACGCGGCCCGCTTCGGCGCAGGCCTGGCCCACGCGGCCCGTCACCATCATCGTCCCCTGGCCCGCCGGCGGATCGACCGATGTGCTGGCGCGCTCCGTCGCGCAGAATTTCGGCGCGCGCTTCGGCCAGCCCTTCGTGGTGGACAACCGCTCCGGCGCCAACGGCAATATCGGCGCGGCCGCCGTGGCACGCGCGGCGCCGGATGGCCACACGCTGATGATCAGCACCAATGGGCCCATCACGAACAACACGCTTCTCTACCGCTCCATGCCCTTCAACCCCACGACGGACCTGACGCCGATCGCGCTGCTCGCGGAACTGCCGATCGTCCTCGCCGCGCGCAGCCAGATGCCCTATCGGGACGTGCAGGGGCTGATCGCCCATGCGAAGGCCAATCCCGACAAGATCAATTGCGGCACGCCGCCGCTGGGTTCGGCCGCGCATCTGGCGATCGAATTGCTGATGCATCGCGCCGGCATCCGCCTGAACCTGGTGCCCTATCGCGGCTCGGCGCCGCTGACGAACGATCTCCTCGGCGGCGCCGTGGACATGGGCATCGACCTCGTCACCACCTACCTGCCCCACATCCAGGCCGGCACGCTGCGGGCCCTGGGCGTGACCGCGACGGAAGCGATCCCGCAGCTGCCGAATGTGCCCCCGGTGCAGGCGCAGGGCGTGCCGGAGTACCGCGCCACCGGCTTCATCTCGATCCTCGGCCCCGCCAATCTGCCGGAGGAGATCACCGGCCGCCTGAATGCCGCCAGCAACGCCTATCTGGCGCTGGAGGAAACCAAGGCGCTGCTGCCGCCGCTCGGCCTCACGGCGCTGGGTGGCAGCCCCACCGACCTCACCCGGCGCATGGCGGCGGAGATCGTGCAGTGGCGCCCGATCATCCAGGCCGCCAACATCTCGGTCGATTAGCATGGTCGAACGGCCCGGCGTCACCAACGGCGCCATCGGCAGCGTGCCCTATATGCGCGACCTCATCCTGGCCGAGTATCCGCGGGCGAAGTTCAATGAGGATATCCGCCACCGCATGAATGCGGCGGAGGTCATCGATTTCCTGCGGGATTGCGATGGCGCCATCATGGGCGGCGATGTGGTGAATGAGGAGGTGCTGGCGGCGCTGCCGAACATCCGCCGGATCGGCATCTTCGGCGTCGGGCTGAACACCGTGGATCTGGCGGCCTGCCGGCGCCACGGCGTGCGGCTCGGCTTCACGCCCGGGGTCAACCGCCTGGCCGTCGCCGAACTGGCGCTGTGCTTCATGATCGCGGGGCTGCGCTGGGTGGCGCCGCTCAGCCTGGCCATGCGCAATGGCGAGCGGCCGCGCACCCGCGTCGGCCGCAGCCTGACGGGCCGCACCATCGGGCTGCATGGCTGCGGCCATATCGGCAAGGAAGTGGTGCGGCTGCTGCAACCCTTCGGCTGCACCATCCTGGCACATGACATCCGCGACTATCCCGATTTCTACCGAAGCCATGGCATCACACCGGTCAGCTTCGACGATTTGCTGACGCGGTCGGAGGTCCTGTCCCTGCACATTCCGCGCAGCCGCGCGACGGAAGGGCTCTACGATGCCGCCACCCTGGCCCGGCTGCGTCCGGATTGCGTGCTGGTGAATACCTGCCGCGGCGGCATCGTGGATGAGGATGCGCTGCTGGCGCGTCTGGAATCCGGGGCGCTTGTCGCCGCCTGCCTCGATGTCTTCGCGCAGGAGCCGCCTGACAATGACCGCCTGCTGCGCCACCCCAACCTGCTCTCCACGCCCCATGCCGGCGCCAGCACGCGCGAAGCGCGCATCGCCATGGTGCAGGCAGCGCTGGATGGGCTCCGGCACGGCACGCTCGTCGATCCCGCCGCATTCACCGACTACCTCTGAAGGAAGAAGACCGCCATGGCCATCGATGCGCTGCGCATCCGTCAGGAGCTGGAAATCCTCAACATCGCCTTCTGGCACGATGTGGATTCGAACTGGGGCCGCAAGGCTCATGAGTTCTTCACGGAGGACGGCGTCTACACCACCAGCCACAAGGCCCGCATTGGCCGCGATGCCATCCGCGCCTTCTACACGGAACGCCAGGGCCGCGGCGAACGCGTCGCGCGCCACCTGATCCACAACTTCCATGTCACCGTGCGCGACGAGAACCACGCCACCGCCGAATGGACGATGTGCCTCTATGCGGAGGATGGCGTGGCGCCGCTGATGTCCGAACCGCCGATCCTGATCGGCGCCGTCACGGATGAATGCGTCCGCGGCGCCGATGGGCAGTGGCGCTACGCCGCCCGCACCACCAGGCCGCTCTTCAAGGGCAGCCGGCCGACCTCCGGCTGAGGACAGCACGATGAACGAGGTGAAGCCCGGCAATCTTGGCACCTATGGTCTGCAGGGGCGCGTGGCCGTGATCTCCGGCGGCAGCAGCGGGATCGGGGCCGCCTGCGCGCGGCGCCTGGCCGCGCTCGGGGCCCGTGTCGCCATCGGCTACAACAGCGGGCGTGATCGCGCGGAGGCCCTGGCGGCGGAACTGCCCGGCGAGGGCCACCTGCCGGTCTTCCTGCCGATGACGGACAGCGCCGCCATCGCCGCGGCCGCCACGCTGGTGGAAGCGACCTTCGGCCGCGCCGATGTGCTGGTGAATTCCGCCGGCACCACCCGCGCCGTGCTGCATGGCGACCTGGATGCGTTGGATGACGAGACCTTCGACCGCATCCTGGTGACGAATGTGCGCGGCCCCTTCGCCACCATCCGCGCCTTCGCGCCCCTGCTGAAGCGCGGCGGCGATGCGGTGGTGGTGAACATCTCCTCTCTCGCGGCGCTCAACGGGCTCGGCAGCAGCATCGCCTACTGCGCCTCCAAGGCCGCCATGGACACCATGGCCATGTCGCTCGCCCGCGTGCTGGGGCCGGAGATCCGCATCATCGGCATCTCGCCCGCCGGCGTGGACACGGATTTCGTGCCCGGCCGCAGCCGGGACGCCGTGCTGAAGCAGGCCTCGCTCTCGGCGCTGAAGACCGTCTGCCAGGCCGATGACGTCGCCATGGCGGTGGAGGCGGCGGTGACGCATCTGCGGCTGACCACGGGCTCGGTCGTTCTCGTCGATGGGGGAAGGCGGCTGTGATCAGACTGACGCGACGCGCGGCCCTCGCCGCCGCGCTGGCGCTGCCCGCCACGGCACGCGCGCAGGCCTATCCGAGCGGCCCTGTCCGCATCATCGTGGGCTTCGGTGCCGGCGGGCTGGCCGACCTCACCGTGCGGCTCGTCGGTGAACAGCTGTCGCGTCGCCTCGGCCAGCAGGTGGTGGTGGACAACCGGCCGGGTGCCGGCGGCGGCATCGCGGCGAGGGCGGGCGCGACGGCGGCGCCGGATGGCCAGACGCTGATCGTGCTCAGCACCGGCAACGCCATCAACGCCTCGCTCTTCCGCAGCCTGCCCTATGATCCCGTCGCGGATTTCGCGCCCATCTCCGCCATGGTGTCCTTCGACCTGGTGCTGCTGACTGCCGCCGGCTCCCGCTTCCGCTCGGTGGCCGACGTTCTGGCCGCGGGGCGCCAGGGCGGGCGCCTCACCATGGCGACGATCAGCCCGGGCAGCACGCAGAACCTGGCCGCGGAGTGGCTGCGCGTGGCCGCCGGGCTGGAGGCGACCGTCGTGCCCTACCGCACGACGCCGGAGGTGCTGACCGCCGCGCAACGCGGCGATGCCGACATCGCCTTCGAATCCTTTGCCGCCGCGCGCGGCGTGATCGAGGGCGGACAGCTGCGCCCCGTGGCCAGCACGGGCGAACGTCGATCCGCCCTGCTGCCTGCCGTGCCGACGCTGCGGGATGAAGGTCTGCCGGACTATGCCGTCACCGGCTGGAACGCGCTCTTCGCGCCCGCCCGCACGCCGCGGCCGGTGATCGACCTGCTCAACCGCCATGTCGCGGAGATCCTGCAGGAACCCGCCATGCGCGCCCGCGTGCTCGCCCTCGGCGTGGAGCCGCTCACCAACACGCCTGAAGCAATGGCCGCGCTGCTGCGCGACGACATCGCGCTCTGGGCGCGCATCATCGACCGTGCCGGCATCGAGAAGCAGTAGGGGCAGGAGACGACCATGCGTGACGCAACAGGGATCGCCCGGCGCGGGCTGCTGGCCTTCGCGGCGACGGCCGGCATCGGTGCCGCCCGCGCCCAGAGCTTTCCCGACCGGCCGCTGCGCCTGGTCGTGGCCTATGCCGCCGGCGGCACCGGCGACCTGGTCGGCCGCCTCGTCGGTGAGGCGCTTGCCACGCGCCTCGGCGTGCCGGTGGTGGTGGAGAACCAGGGCGGCGCCGGCGGCGCCATCGCGGCGCGGGCCGTCAGCCGCGCGGCGCCGGACGGCCACACCATCCTGCTGGCGGGCAACGCCATCTTCGCCATCCTGCCGCACATGGCGAATGTCGGCTACGACCCTGTCGCGGGCTTCACGCCCATCGCCAACATCAGCGAATCCCAGCGCCTGCTGGCGGTGCGGAACACGCTGCCGGTGACGACGCTCGCGGCGCTGGTCGCGTACGGGAAGGCCAATCCCGGCAAGCTCAACTACGGCTCCTCCGGCATCGGCTCCACCCTGCATGTGATGACGGAGATGTTCCGGCGGGAAGCGGGGTTCGAGGCCGTGCACATCCCCTTCCGCGGCTCCGCGCCCGGCGTGCAGGCGATGCTGGGCGGCGATGTGGACTTCATGATCGACACCGTCGTGATCCAGCATGTGCAGCAGGGCCGGCTGCGCGGCCTGGCCGCCGTCGGCGATCGCCGCCTCCCGCAATTCCCGGACATCCCGACCCTGGCGGAGCAGGGATACCCCAATGTCCGCACCTCCGGCTGGCAGGCGCTGATGGGGCCACCGGGCATGAACCCCTCCACCGTGGCGCTGCTCGCCGGCCATGTGGAGGCGATGCTGCGCGACGCCGCCTTCGTGGAGCGCCTGGGCCGCATCGGCGTGGTGCCGAGCTACCGCTCGCCATCCCAGCTGGCGGACGACCTCGCCGAGGATACGCGCCAGTTCGGCGCGCTGATCCGCAGCGCCGGCATCACCGCGGAATGAGCGGCCTCAACGCAAGCGCCGCGTCCTGGGCCGCCGGTGTCACGCTGGAGCGCGTGCCGACCGAGGTGATCGAAAGCACGAAGCTCCGCATCCTCGACCTCATCGGCGTCATGCTGGCGGCGCGACCGCTGCCGCTGGTGGCGGCGGCCCGGCAGGCGGCGCTGTCCATCGATGGCGGCGGCGGCGCGCGCATCCTGGGCGACACGCAGGATGTCTCCCCCATGGCGGCCGCCTTCGTGAACGGCGTGATGACGGCGGTGCTGGAGTTCGATGACACCCACATCGAAAGCTTCATCCACCCGACCGCGCCCGTCGTCTCCGTCGCCTTCGCGGAAGTCACGCGCCGCCGCGTCTCCGGCGCCGACCTCATCCGGGCCGTGCTGGTTGGCAGCGAGCTGACCTGCCGGCTTGGTCGCATCACGCCCGTTCGCCTGCACACGCTGGGCTTCCACCCCACCGCCGTCTTCGGCGTCTTCGGCGGCGTCTATGCGCTGGCGGCGCTGCGCGGGCACGGCGCGGGGCTGATCGCGGACGCCATCGGCGCCGCGGGCAGCCTCTCCGCCGGGCTGAACGCCTCCTTCGAGGATGGCAGCTCCACCAAGATGATGCATGTCGGCACGGCGGCGACCGGCGCGCTGCGGGCTCTGGCGCTGGCGGAGGCCGGCATCAGCGGCCCTCTGCCCGTCTTCGATGGCCGCTTCGGCTGGTTCCGCAGCCATGTGCAGGGCCGCGACGACCTCCGCTTCGATGCGCTCGGCGATGGCCTTGGCGAGGTGTGGGAAGTGCTGAACATCGCCGCCAAGGTGCATCCCTGCGCCTTCACCATGATGCCGCATATCGAATGCGCCATCGTGCTGCGCGACCGCCACGCCATCCGGCCGGAGGAGATCACCGGCGTCACCTGCCGGATCGGCAAGCGGTCCTTCGCCACGGTCTGCGAACCCGTCGCCGACAAGCGCCGCCCCTCCACCACCTGGCATGGCCGCATCAGCCTGCAGCACACGGTGGCGGAGGCGCTGGTCCGCGGCCGCATGGACAAGGACGCCTATGCGGAGGCCGCGCTGCACGACCCCGGCATCAACCGCATCGCCGACCTCGTGGAGTACGAGGACGATCCCGACACCACGGCAACGCGCTCCGGCGGCATGGTCACGGTGCACCTCCGCGATGGGCGCGTGGTAAGCCATCGGATCGACGACATGCGGGGCACCCGCGCCAACCCGATGACGGCTGCCGATGTCATCCGGAAATTCCGCGCGAATGTGGATGGCGTGCTGACCAGTGCGCAGGCGGACAGCGCCATCGACGCGGTGCTGCGCCTGGAAACACTGGAGGACGTCGCGCCGCTACTCGACGGCCTGGCCGGATGACGGCCGCGCGTTGCGCTGCAGCCGCTCGATCGCGGCGGTGATCTGCCGGCTGGCCTCATGCAGCGCCGGCACCAGCTCCGTCACCAGCGTCTCGTGGTTGACGGCGGAGCGGAAGTAGCTGAGGCCGATCGTGCCCGCGACGCCGTCGCCCAGCCGGATCGGCACGGCGACGGTGTTGGACCCCAGCGGCTCCGCCTTCGGGTCCCGCAGCGCATAGCCCTGGCGCCGCACCGCGGCGATGGCCGCCGCGGCGACGCGCACGAGGTTCGGCGGATTATCCTCGGGATCGCTGGCGGCAGCCAGCATGCGCATCAGGATCCGCCGCTCCGGATCCGGGCAGAAGGCGAGGTAGGCCCGCCCGATGGCGCGCGTCACCAGGCTGTAGCGCGTGCCGATCGTGGCATGGAACGGGGAGACGGTGCTCTCCGCCAGGGTGCTGACGCTGACGGCCATGCGCGCCTGGTCGAGCACGGCAATGACGGCGGGCCATTTTAGCCGCCGCGTCAGGTCCGCCGCCCAGGCCCGCCCCGCCTCCGCCACCAGCGGCCCGCCATGGAAGCCCGCGCTGAGCTGCGCGACCTGCGACGTGATGCGGTAGCCCAGCGCCCGCTCCGCCTTCGCGACCAGCCCGGCCTCGATCAGCGTGCCGAGCAGCCGCATGATGGTCGGCTTCGGCAGGCCCGTCGCGCGATGCAGTTGGTCGACCGTCGTCGTCCGCTGCCGGTTCAGCAGCTTCAGCAGGGCGATCGCCCGCAGCACGGACTGGACCGGCGGGTCGCTCATCCCGGCCGCTCATCCGCCATGTCGCCGATGCGCAGCACCAGCTTGCCGATCTGCGCATTGGCATCCAGCACCGCCTGCGCAGCGGCCACATCCGCCATGCCGTGCACACCGCAGATATGCGTGCGGATGCGGCCATCCTCCAGCAGCGGCCAGACCTGCTCCACCAACTCCCGCGCGATGCGGCCCTTATACGCCGGCGGCCGCGACCGCAGCGTGGACCCGGTGAGGGTCAGGCGGCGGATATAGATCTCGCGCGTGCTGATCTCCGCCTTCGGCGCGCGATGGCTGGCGATCAGCACCAGGCGCCCGTCCGGCGCCAGCAGCGCCATCTCCCGCGCCGTATAGTCGCCGCCCTGGGAGTCCAGGATCACGTCGATGCCGCGCCCGCCCGTCATGGCGCGAAGCTGGTCGTCCCAATCGGCATCGCGGTAGTCCACCACGCCGCTCGCCCCCATCTCCCGGCACACCGCCTGCTTGTCCACGGAACTGCTGGTGGCGAGGACGGTCGACCCGCGAAGGTGCCGCGCGATCTGCATCGCCGCCAGCCCCACGCCGCTGGTGCCGCCCTGTACCAGCAGCGTCTCGCCCTCCGCCAGGCGGCCGAGCCAGATGACGTTGTTCCAGGCCGTGAAGAACACTTCCGGCAGCGTCGCCGCCTGCACGAAGCTGAAGCCGCGCGGCACGGGCATGCACTGCGGCGCGGGCACCGCGCAGAACTCCGCATAGCCGCCGCCGGAGACCAGCGCGCAGACCGCGTCCCCCACGCACGGCCAGGCGACATCCGGCGCCACCGCCGCCACAACGCCCGCGACATCCAGGCCCGGGATGTCGGTCACCCCGGGAGGCGGCGGATAGAGCCCCTTGCGCTGCTGCACATCGGGCCGGTTCACCCCGGCCGCTTCCACCTTGACCAGCACCTCGCCCGCCGCCAGGGACGGCACCGGCCGCTCCGTGAGGGCAATCACCTCCGCCCCGCCCGCGCCCCTGTATTCCACCACCCGCATTGCCGGTGCTTCCTTCCCCTCGATGCCACCAGCCTAGCATCGCCGGGGCGGCACAGGCTGAGAGGCGCGGCGCGCATTCCGCCATACGGAATGCGCCGGGTCGAGCCGCACGGCAGAGCCGGCGATCGTCGTCGAGCGCGCCCGCCTCATTCCATCAGTCCCGCTCCTGCCCTAACGTCAGGTCATGCAGGAAGAACAGCCACGGCTGCTGATGGGCGTGGTGGCGCCCGCCACCAACATCTCGGTCCAGCCGGAGATGGAAGCGCTTCGCCCGGCCGGCGTCATCAATGCCCATGCGCGCATCCCCAACCCCGACCGTTCGGTGACGAGCGATGCCGATACGCTCGCGGTGCGGGCATCCATGGTGAACGGCCTGAACGCCGCGCTGGACACGCTGCTCCCCGCGGCCCCCGGCCATGTCGTGCTCGGCGTGATGGTGGAGAATTTCGTGGGGGGCGGGGCGGCCGGCCAACGACTCGTGGCCGATTGCGCCGCGCGCATGGGCTGCCGCGTGACGGACTACACCACCGCCATCCTCGCCGCGCTGGACGTCCTGTTCGGCCGGAAGGTCAGGCTGTCCCTGCTCACCCCCTTCATGCCGGTGGGCGACGTCGCCGCCCGCGCCCTGTTCGAGGATGCGGGCCATGAGGTGGTGCGCCTGACCGGCCTGAAGGCACCAAGCCCGGCGGCCATCGCGCGCATTCCGCGCGACCGCATCGTTCAAGCCGTGCGGGACCTGGCGGGGCCGGAGGTCGAGGCCATCGTCCAGCTCGGCACCAACGCCGCCTTCCGGACCCTGGCGCGTGAGATGGAGGACGAGTTGGGCATGCCCGTGCTGGCCTCCAACCCCGTCCTCTACTGGCGGGCGCTGCGCAAGGAGGGCATCGTCGACGCCATGCCCCAGCACGGCCGGCTGTTCACCTTGTAGCGGATGGCCAGCGCGTCTCCCGGGGGCGCGTCTGTTGCACCCGCGCGCCGCTCACGCGCCATGCCGCCTTGCGCCTCCCAGGTCGATCACGCGGCACACATGGAAGCACCCGATACCAGCGGACCGGTCACTTGGCCGGACCGAGCGCCCGACTGGGCCCGCGGCACCTGCGCCACGCCGAAGCCGTGCCTTCGGGACGATGCGTCTGAGCCGTGCCCTCGGCAAGATGCGTCTGAGCCGTGCCTTCGGCACGATGCGTCTGAGGGTGCCTTGGCCGGCCGCGCGAGAAGGCCGCTGGCACGGACACCTTTCCTGCTGGCGACCTCGCACCGGCAGTCGATCGCCAACACCATCCGACCGGGGTTCCGGTCCAGGAAGGCGTCCACTCGCTGCGCTTGCGCAAGCACAACAGCCGGACTCGCGCCGTGGCCCGCCATCGAACCACGGCGGCCTGGCCCGTCACCGTCATCCCCGCTGCGGTCCCGGCGGCGTGGATGATGCAGCGGCGAAGCGGCCGATGTGGAAGGGCTCGATCGGCACGCTGGTGCGGCCGGTCGCGATCAGCTCCGCCATCGTCGCGCCGACGCCGGGGCCGAGCTGGAAGCCGTGGCCGCAGAAGCCGAAGGCGTAGAACAGGCCGGGCGTCACGCCGCTCGGCCCCATCACCGGGATGTCGTCGCGCAGATAGCCCTCCACGCCGCTCCAGGTGCGGATGACGCGCAGCTGTGCCATGGCAGGCAGCAGCCGCCGAAGATGCGGCATCTGGGCCATGGTGTTCAGCGGATTCAGCGTCGCGCGCTTCGTGTCCAGCGACGCGGCATCGCGCCGGCCGCCGCCGAAGACGATGTTGCCGCGCTGCACCTGGCGCAGATAGACGCCCTCCTCCGTGACATCGGTATGGATGCCCATCACCTCCGGGATGCGATACGGGGCGGGCTCCGTCACCCCCATCTGGGGACCGGCCGGGGTCAGGGGCACATCCTCCCCCAGCGCCGCTGAAAGCCGCTGGCCCCAGGCGCCCGCCGAGACCTGCACCATCGGCGCGCGAAAGGTCCCGGCGCGCGTCTCCACGACGAAATCCTCCGCGCCGCGGGCGATGCCGACCACCTCGGCATGCTCCACCACCACGGCGCCTTCGCGCCGCGCGGCGCGCGCAAAGGCCGGCGCCGCGAGCCGCGGATTGGCATGGCCATCCAGCGGCGAGTAGGAGGCCATGACCGCCTCCGGCGACAGGTAGGGGAAGCGGTCGCGCAGTGCATTGCGGCTGATCAACTCGAGCTTCAGCCCATAGGGCGCGCAGTCCCGCGCGTACTGCTCCATCCGGCCGATCTCGGCGTCGCGGAAGCAGACGCGCAGATGGCCGCTGGCCAGGAACTCCACATCCTCCCCGATCAGCTCCGGCACGCGGCCCCAGAGGTCGCGCGAGAGGTTGGCCAGCGGCAGCTGGGGCAGGAAGCGGCCCTGGCGGCGGATATTGCCGAAGCTGGCGACGGTGGCCGCCTGCCCGACGAGGTCGCGCTCCAGCAGGATCACGGAGAGGCCGCGGCGGCGCAGGAAGAAGGCGGTGGCACTGCCCATGAGGCCGCCGCCGACGATGATGACGTCAGCCTTCATCGGGGCCGAGCTCCGCAGTCAGCGGCAGGGGCTTGATCGGCGCGGCGCCGCGCAGCTGCCCCACCTCCTCCACCGGAACGCCGCGGGCAGCGGCGATGACCTCCGCGGCCGCCAGGCCGCAGATCCGTCCCTGGCAGCGCCCCATGCCGACGCGGCCCAGCGACTTGGCCCGGTTCATCTCGGGCGCGCCCGTCTCGGCGACAGTGCGACGGATGGCGCCGGCGGTGATGGCCTCGCAGCGGCAGATGATCGTCTCGTTCGGCAGCATCGCGGCCAGGTGGCCGGGCCAGGGGAAGCCGTTCTCCAACCCCTGGCGGAAGCGCGACATCGGCCGCAGCGCCGCGCGCAGGCGAGAGAACTCCTCCTCCGGCACGGCATGGCCGAGGTCCCGCAGCGCGGCACAGGCGGCGAGCCGCCCCGCCAGCTCCGCCGCATCGGCGCCGCGCACCACGGCGCCATCGCCAGCCAGGTAGACAAGCGGGACGCTGCTGCGCCCATCCGCATCCGTCTCCGGCAGCCACTGGCGGGCCACGGCGTCGAAGCCGAAGCGCGCCTTCGCCAGGTCCGCCAGCTGCGTCTCCGATCGCAGGCCATAGCCAAGCCCGACGGCGTCCGCTTCCACCCGCCGCTCCCGCCCCGCACGGTCGCTCACGACCACGCCGGCGACGCGGCCATGCCCCTCGATCCGCAGCGGCGTGACGCCGGTGAGCACCGGAATGCCGGCGCGCCGCAGGCCCGCCAGATAGCGCAGCCCCTGCGCCAGCACCGCCGGCCGCGCGGCCAGCGCGGCGGCGGCCAGCACGCGCCGCCGGGACGGGCTGGTGTCCAGCACGGCGGCCACCGTGGCGCCGGCCTTCACGTATTGCCAGGCCACGAGGTAGAGCAGCGGCCCCGTGCCCATGAACACCACGCGCGACCCGATCGCGCAGGCCTGCGCCTTCAGCGCGATCTGCGCCGCGCCCAGGCTGTAGACGCCGGGCAGGGTCCAGCCGGGCAGCGGCATGATCCGGTCCGTCGCGCCGGAGCAGAGGATCAGCGCGGCATAGGGCAGGCGCTCCAGCCGGTCCCCGCGCTGCGTCAGCACCGCGCCATCGGCGATGCCCCAGACCAGCGTGCCGGGGCGGTAGTCCAGCCGCGGGGCCAGCGCATCGGCGGCCGCGTGCAGCGCCACCGCCTTGGCTGCCTCCGATCCGTAGAGCGCCGAGGCCGGCCGCGTGAAACCGGCGGGCTGGCGGCGATAGATCTGGCCGCCGCTGCGCTCATTCTCGTCGATCAGCACCGGCCGCAGCCCGGCCTCCACGAGCCGCGCCGCCGCGCGGATGCCCGCCGGCCCGGCGCCGATGACGATCACGGCAGGGCTGGCCACGGAACCTCCCGCGTCACGATGCGGAGCGATTCGATGACGGTGGTGCTGCAGGCGCGCAGCCTGCCGCCTTGCTCCGTCCAGACCCAGCAATCCTGGCAGGCGCCCATCATGCAGAAGCCGGCCCGCGCGCCGTCGCCGAATTCGCTGTGCCGCAGCACCAGGCCCTGGGTGAGCAGCGCCACCATCAGCGTGTCGCCTTCCAGCGCCTCGATGGGCTGGCCGTCGACCCATAGCCGAACAGGTCGCCGCCCGGTTTCCGCCAATCGGCGGAACAGCCCCGCCTCGTGCCCGCTTGCGCTCATGAAGCCCAGCCTCCGCCCGCGGGTCGGGGCTGTCCAATCGGCATCCGCCTTGCTTGCATAAGCCCGACCTATGGCGGAGCCTGTGAGCGGCCCATGAACGCACGGCAGATCGAAGTCTTTCGCACCATCATGCGCTGCGGCACGCTGACGGCCGCCGCCCAGGCGCTCAATGTCTCCCAGCCCGCGCTGAGCCAGCTTCTGCTGCATGCCGAGGACCAGCTGGGCTTCCGCCTGTTCCAGCGCCTGCACGGCCGGCTGACGCCGACGCCGGAGGCCAATCTGCTGTTCCCGGAAGCCGAGCGCCTGCACCGGGACCTGGAAGGCTTCCGCCGCTTCGCGGCCGATCTCCGCCACGGCAAGCAGGGGGCGCTACGGCTGGCGGCCTCCGCCCCCACGGCCCTGTCCTTCGTGCCGCAGGCACTGGCCGATTTCCGCATCGCCTGCCCGGGTGTGCGCGTGATCTCCTACATCGTCTCCATGGCCGTGCTGACCACCATGCTGGACAATGGCGAGGCCGATCTCGGCGTCGCGCTGAACGACACGCCGCAGCCGCTGATCCAGACCGAGCGGATCGGCCGCAGCGAGGTGCTCTGCCTGCTGCCGCAGGGCCACCGCCTGGCCGCCCAGCCCAGCATCGGCCCCGCCGATCTGGAGGGAGAGACGCTGATCTCCTATCGCCCGGACAGCCTGCAGGGCGTGATGCTGGCGGAGGCCTTCGCGGAGGCGGGCACGCGCTACCTGCCGCAGGTGGAAATCGACGTCTCCATCGCCGCCATCGGCTTCGTGCAGCAGGGGCTGGGCGTGGCGCTGGTGGATGCGCTGGTGCCCTGGAGCGGCTTCCAGGACCTGGTGACGCGGCGCTTCCTGCCGCAGCAGACCCTGCCCATCTCCCTGCTGTTCAGCACGCGGCGGCCGCTTTCCACCACCCAGAATGTGCTGCGCCGGAAGCTGCGGGAGGCCGGCAGCCGCTACACGCCCCACCTGCCCTCATAAGGGCGGCTTATCGCGGACCCTGCACTCGGTCTTGGACGCCTGGCCGCCGCCGCCCGACACTGCGCCCGCTTCGACGGGGATACGGCATGGGCTGGCGCATCGGCGTGGATATCGGCGGCACCTTCATCGATTTCTGCGCGCTGGATGAGAAGACCCGGCAGATGCACACGCTGAAGGTCCTCACCACGCCGGACGAGCCGGGGCGCGAGGTGATGGAAGGCATCGCGCTGCTGCAGCAGCGCCACGGCATGGACCCCGCGGAGGTGACCAGCTTCGTCCATGGCACCACCGTCGGCATCAATACCGTCATCCAGCGCAAGGGCGCCGACCTCGCGCTGATCACCAATGCCGGCTTCGAGGATGTGATCGAACTGGCGCGGCTGCGCATGCCGGAGATGTACAGCCTGTTCTGCGCGCGGCCGGAGCAGCTGATCCCCCGTGACCGCATCTTCGGCGTCGCCGGCCGCATCCTGGCCGATGGCAGCGAGGCAGAGGCGCTGGACGAGCAGGCCGTGGCGAACGCGCTGGAGCTGGCGCGCGCACGCGGCGCGCGGGGCGTCATCATCGCCTTCCTGCATGCCTATCGGAACCAGGCGCAGGAACAGGCGGCCAAGGCCGTCGTGCAGCGTCTGGCGCCGGACCTCTTCGTCTTCTGCGCCGCAGAGATCTGGCCGGTGATCCGCGAATACGAACGCACGACGACAGCAATCCTCAACGGCTACGTCTTCCCGCGCGTCGATGGCTACCTGCATTCGCTGGAACAGGCGCTGCGCGGCCGCGGCGTGACGGCGCCGCCGATGATCACCAAGTCCAATGGCGGGATGATGAACATCGCCATGGGGCGCAGCTCCTGCGTCTCCATGCTGCTGTCGGGCACCGCCTCCGGCGTCATGGGCGCCTCCTTCCTGACGCGGCAGGCCGGCGTGCCGAATGCGCTGACGCTCGACATCGGCGGCACCAGCGCCGATGTCGCGCTGATCATCGAGGGCCGCGCGCAGTTCGGCACCGGCGAGCTGATCGGCGAATTCCCGCTCTACGTCCCCAGCGTCTCCGTCACCTCGATCGGCGATGGCGGCGGGTCCATCGCCACGGTGGATGGCTTCGGCATGCTGAAGGTGGGGCCGGAGAGCGCGGGCTCCGTCCCAGGCCCCGCCTGCTACGGGCGCGGCGGCGACCGCGCGACCATCACCGATGCCATGGCCGTCTGCGGCTTCCTGGGCCATGCGCCGCTCGCCTACCGATCCGTCACCATGGAGCGCGGCAAGGCGGAGGCGGTCGTGGGCGCACTGGCCCGAAAGCTCGGCCGCGGGCTGCATGAGACGGCGGAGGCCATCATCATGGTCTCCATCTCCTCCATGTTCGCGGAGGTGAACAAGCTCGTGGCGCGCTACGGCGTCGATCTCGGCGATTTCACCCTGGTGCCCTTCGGCGGCGCGGGCCCGATGATGGGCTGCCTGCTGGCGCGGGAACTCGGCATCCGCCGCGTCATGGTGCCGCGACGCCCTGGTGTCGTCAGCGCCCTCGGCGGCCTGGTGGCCGAGGTCAAGAACGACTTCATCCGCACCATGTTCATCGAGCTGCGGGCGGAGGGGCTGGCGGCACTGCAGGCCGCCCTGGCAGCGCTGCGCGCGGAGGCCGAGCGCTGGCTGCGCCCGGACCAGAATTTCGCGGGCGTCGCCGCGCTGCAGGTCTCGGCGGACATGCGCTACCGCGGGCAATCCTTCGAGATCGAGACGGTGCTGGAGGAGGCCTGGATCGAGGGCGGCGACCTCGACGCCATCCGCGCCGCCTTCCATGCCCGGCACACCGCCATCTACGCCTTCGCGGACGAAGCCGCGCCCGTGCAACTCGTCAATCTCCGCCTCGTCATCGCCGGCGCGACGGAGCCGCCCGATTTCGCGGTGCAGGAAAAGGTCGCCGGCACGCCGCGACCCGAACGGCTGGTCGATGTCTGGCACGACGGCGCGCTGCACCGCATGCCGCTCTTCCTGCGGGAGAACCTGCGGCACGGCCATGAATTCTCGGGCCCCGCCGTGGTGGCGCAGGAGGACAGCACGGTCTGCATCCCCGCGGGCTATGCCGGCACCGTCGATGCGCATGGCAATTTGCACCTGGCGGCGGAGGGCTGAGGACGATGGACAAGGTCACGCTGCAGGTCTTCGCCAACCATGCCCGCGCGGCGGCGGAGAACATGGCCTACACGCTGTACCGCACGGCGCATTCCACCTTCGTCAAGGAGACGGAGGATTTCACCATCCAGATCCTCGACCCCGCGGGCCAGGTCAGCGCCGTGCCGATGGATCTCGGCGCCACCTGGTATGTCGGGCTGAACTACGGCCCCGCCATCGGCATGATCCCGGACTACAGGCCGGGCGACATCGGCGCCACCAACGATCCCTATAGCGGCTTCCTGGCGACGCATGCGCCGGACCTGCACATGTGGAAGCCGATCTTCTGGGAGGATCAGATCGTCGCCTTCGCCAGCGGCCATATCCACAACACCGATATGGGCGGCGCGGTCCCGGCGAGCCTGTCGCGCACCCTGACGGAGATCCACCAGGAAGGCGTGCGCATCCCGCCGCTCAAGATGTATCGCGAAGGCGCGCTGAACGAGGAAGCGCTGCGCATCATGCTCCTCAACGTCCGCAAGCCGGAGCAGAATCTCGGCGACCTCAAGGCCTTCGTCGGCGCGCTCAATACCGGGGAGCGCAAGGTGCTCGCCATGGTGAAGAAGTTCGGGCTGGAGGGTTTCCGCGCCGGCCAGGCCGGGCTGCTCGATTACGCCGAGCACCAGGCGCGGGAGATCCTGCGATCCATCCCCGACGGCGACTACTTCTTCTGCGACTACACGGATGAGGATTCGGCCGGCGGCAATCCCTGCCGGCTGGCGCTGACGCTGCGGATCCAGGGTGACAGCGCGACGCTGGACTTCACCGGCACCGACCCGCAGCTGACCTCGGCGCTGAACGTGCCGACGGGCGGCGCGGCGCGGCACACGCTGCTGCTGGTCGGCGTCTACTACGTGCTCTACACGCTGAACCCGCAGATCCTGCTGAATGCGGGGCTGGTGCGTCCCTTCACCTGCATCGCGCCGGAAGGCACGGTGCTGAACCCGACCTTCCCGGCCGCGGTCGGCATGCGGTCGCTCACCTGCGCGCGGCTGCGCTCCCTCATCTTCGGTGCCTTCAGCCTGGCGATCCCGGACCGCATGCCGGCCGCGCCCGCCGGCACCAGTTCCATCATGAATGTCCGCACCGTGGATAATCGGACGCGGGAGACGGTGCTGGCGGCGATCAATCCCGTGGTCGGCGGCGCCGGCGGCATGCCGCATCGGGATGGCACCAACGGATCGGGCGCCGATGGTGCCTATCTCAAGAACACGCCGATCGAGATCACGGAGACCGAGGTCCCGATCCAGTTCCTGCGCTACGGGCTGATGCCGGATTCCGGCGGCGCCGGGCAGCATCGCGGCGGCCTCGCCTCCGTGCTGGAATTCAAGGTCTTCTCGCCCAATACCCACATCACCGCCCGCAACCGCGACCGCTGCCGCTTCCGCCCCTGGGGCACGCTGGGCGGCCATAGCGGCAAGCCCTCCGACTTCCTGCTCAACCCCGGCACGGATCGCGAGAAGAAGCTGGGCAATACCGATATCACCAGCATGGACCCGGGCGATGTGCTGCATATTCATTCGCCCGGCGGCGGCGGCCGTGGCAGCCCGCTGAAGCGCGACGTGGCGCTGGTGCTGCAGGATGTGCGGCGCGGCTACGTCTCCGTGAATGCCGCGGCCGCCGACTACGGCGTCATCATCCGAGACGGCGCCGTCGACGAGGCCGCGACAGCGGCGCGGCGCGCGGAGCTGCGCGCCGGCGAGACGGAGCGCCATTTCTTCTTCGGCCCGGAACGCGACGCCTTCGAGCGGGTCTGGAGCCGCGATGTCTACGCCGCCATGACAACGGTCATCGCCAGCCTGCCCGTGCATTGGCGTTTCTTCCTGAAGTCCCGGCTGTTCGAGATGGTGCCGGCCATCGCGCAGGAGACGCGGGCCTGCCCGGTGACGGAGGCCGTCTCGCGCCTGCGCCTTCGCTACCCGGAGATGTTCACCGCGGGCTGATCGCGGGGTAGAGATCGGCGCGGCCACGACGCGTGGAAAGGTCTTCGCATGAGATACGTCCAGCTCGGCCGCAGTGGCCTGACCGTCTCCGCCATCTGCCTCGGCGGCAATTCCTGGGGGGCGGCGGGCCGCCGCGGCTGGGCGCCGATCGACCAGGAAGGCGCCCGTCCCTTCTTCCGCGCGGCGCTCGATGCCGGCATCACCTTCTTCGACACCGCGAATGTCTACAATGCCGGTGAGAGCGAGCGGATCATAGGCGCCACCCTGCTGAAGGAGGTGCCGCGTGAAGAGGTCGTGATCTCCACCAAGGTCGGCATTCCGACCGGCCAGAAGCCGAATGCCGGCGGCGTCGGGCGCAAGCATCTGATGGCCGCGGTGGAGGCCTCGCTGAAGCGCCTCGATACGGACCATATCGACCTGCTGCAGCTGCATCGCCTCGATACGGTGACGCCGGTTGAGGAGACGATGGCGGCGCTGAACGACCTCGTCCGCGCCGGCAAGGTGCTCTACATCGGCGGCTCCACCATGCCGGCCTGGCGCTTCGCGCAGATGTGCACCATGGCATCGGAGCGCGGCTGGGCGCGGCCCGTGGCGATGCAGAACCTCTACAACCTGGTGCAGCGGGAGGAGGAGCGCGAGATGATCCCGCTCTGCCTCGACCAGGGCGTCGGCCTGGTGCCCTATTCGCCGCTCGCCCGCGGCTTCCTCGGCGGCAACCGCACGCGGGAAGGCGCGGCGACCCAGCGGGCGCGCACCGACCATCTCGCGGAAGGCCTGTACCGGGAGAGCGACTTCGCAGTGCTGGATGCCGTGCTGGAGATCGCGCGGGCGCGCGGCGTGAAGCCGATGCAGGTGTCGCTGGCCTGGCTGATGGGCAAGGCCGTGATGGCCGCGCCCGTCGTGGGTGTCAGCGACCCCGCCCAGATCGCCGATGCGGCCGCCGCCACGGCGCTGCGCCTGACGGCGGAGGAGGTGGCGCGGCTGGAAGCGCCCTACGCCAGCCGCACCCTCTGAGGCCCTATCGGGACATGCCGCCGAGGAAGCTCTGCAGGTAGCGGCCCAGCGAAGGGCTGAGATAGCCGCCCTCCTGCACCAGAAGCGTGGGGCAGCCGAGCGCGGCGATCCTGGCCGCCGCCTCCGCGAAGCCGGCCTCGGTGATGCGGAAGGTCGCCACGGGGTCCTGCTCCGCGGCATCGAGGCCGAGGGCCACGACGAGCGCGCCCGGCGCGAAGCTGCGGAGACGAGACAGCGCGCCGTCGATGGCCGCAAGCCAGGGCGCATCGGTCGTGCCGCGCTGCAGCGGCTGGTTGTGGTTGCACCCGAGCGCGGCGGCGCCGCCGACCTCATCGGCATGACCGGCATAGAGCGGCGCGCCGGCATTGGGATCGACATGCACGGAACAGGTCATCACATCCGCGCGGTCCCAGAAGATCGATTGCGTGCCGTTGCCGTGGTGCACGTCGATATCGAGGATGCCGACGCGGCCGAAGCGGTTGGTGAGACGTTGCGCGGCGATTGCGGTGTTGTTCAGGTAGCAGCCGCCGCTCATCAGGTCGGCATAGGCATGGTGGCCGGGCGGGCGGCACATGGCATAGATGGGCGCCTCGGCGGCGGTCAGGCGCTCGGCGCCGTGGATCGCCACCTGCGCGCTGGCCAGGACCGAATTCCAGGTCTCGGCGGCGATCGGGCAGGTCGTGGAATTGCTGTACCAGCCGAGCTCACCGATCAGGTCGGTGGGCCTGCGATGCATCCGGTGCGTGGGATGCACGCTCGGCACCGCGACGGGGCCGAAATCCGGCCGCTGCATCCAGCGCGCATGCACGCCCTTCAGGAAGTCGACATAGGCGGGATCGTGCACGGCGGTGATCGCCTCCAGCACCCCGATCGGCGCCTGCACCACCGCATGGCCCGCGCGCATCACCGCATCCAGGAAGACCCGGTAGCGCTCGGCGCGGTCGAAATGCGGGATGAACTTGCCGGTGCGGAACACGCTGTCGACGTCATGCCTGGCCTGGTCGGGGTGATGGATGACGAGCATCTGGCGCTTCCCTGATGGACGATCATGCCAGGTGATACGCCGCGGGCCGCCGCCTGCCCACCGCTTCGGCCAGGCCGATCGCGGTCTTCGGTATAAGACACCCTTATGAAGGCCGGCGCGGATTGTCTTGGCATCTCGCGCGCCTGCGGATGAGGATCGCCTCCGGAGCGCAGGATACGCGGCAGTGCCCTCGCGAATGTCGGTGGTTCCCGACAGGTCCCCGCACGGAAGAAGCGGAACCCGGACGGCCAGCCCGATACAGGATGGAGTAGGCCATGGGGTTCACGACGAAATCCCGCTTGCCGCTGCGTGCAGCCATCGCCCTGCTTGGACTGGGCCTTGGCTTCCCGGCGGCACAAGCGACCGATCTGCGCATCGGCACCACCGGCACGCCCACGCTCGATCCGCATTTCATGCTGATCGACACCAACATCGCCTACAACCAGCACATCTACGGCGCGCTGATCGACCAGGATGCGCGCGGCCAACTGCACCCCGACCTGGCGCTGTCCTGGGCGCCAGAGGGCGACAATGCCTGGCGCTTCAGGCTTCGCCCGGGCGTCACCTTCCATGACGGCACGCCCTTCACCGCCGATGACGTGGTCTTCAGCCTGCAGCGCGTGCCGAACATCCCGAACAACCCGGCACCCTATACCGGCGCGCTGCTCGGCGTGACGGAGGTTCGCAAGGTCGATGACCTGACCGTCGATCTCGTGACCGACGGCTTCGTGCCGATGCTGCCCAACCAGATCGCGAAGCTGTCGATCCTCTCCCGCCACGCGGCGGAAGGCCGGGGCACGGAGGAGTTCAACCAGGGGCGCGCCGCCATCGGAACCGGCCCCTATCGCCTGGTGCGACTGCAGGGCCGGGACCGGCTGCAGCTGCAGCGCAACGACAGCTATTGGGGCGAGAAGCCCGCCTGGAATGCGGTGGAATTCCGCGTGCTGCCGAACGACGCCGCGCGCAGCGCCGGGCTGCTGGCGGGCGATGTGGACCTCATCGAATTCGTGCCGCTGCACGATGCGGCAAGGCTGGCCTCGACACCGGGCATCACGCTCCACAGCGGCAGTTCCTCCCGCGTCATGTTCCTCGGCGTGAACCTCGATCCGCGCGTCGCGATGGTGGAAGGGCGCAGCCCGCTCACCGATCCGCGCGTGCGCCAGGCCATTTCGCTCGCCGCCAACCGGGAAGGCATGATCCGCAGCCTGCTGCTCGGCTACGGCCAGGCCGCCAGCCAGATCGGCATCCCCAGCATGAACGGCTATGTCGAGCGGCAGGTGGACCGCTTCGCCCCGGACGAGGCGCGGCGCCTGCTGGCGGAGGCCGGCTACCCGAACGGCTTCTCCACCGCGCTGCTCTGCACCAATGACCGCTACGTGGCCGATGCGCAGGTGTGCCAGGCCTTGGGCCAGATGCTGGCGCGCATCGGCATCCGCGCGGATGTGCAGGCCGTACCGGCGAACGTCTATTTCGGCCGCGTCCGTGCCGGCAACAACCCCGCGCCGCTCTTCCTCGGCGCCTGGAGCAACAACCAGGGCGATGCCGGCTACACGCTGAACAACCTCTTCCACAGCCTGGACCGAGGCCGCCGCCTCGGCGCCAGCAACCGATCCGGCTATTCCGACGCGGAGACGGACCGCGACATCCAGGCCGCGCTGAATGAGCGTGACCCGGCGCGGCGCCGGGCGCTGCTGCTATCCGCCAACCGCCGCGCAACGGAGGCACGCGTGCTGATCCCCTTCTTCACCGCACCGGTTCTCGTGGCTTCGAAATCCAGCATCCGCTACGAGGTCGGCGACAGCGGCAGTTCGGAGATGACCTCCGCGATGCGGGCCTTCCCGCGGTGAGCGCCCTCGCAAGGCGCCTCCGCGCCAGCGCCGCATCGCTCGGCCTCGCGGGCCTCCTCGCTTTGCCCGCCATGGGGCAGACGACGCTGACCATGGGGATCAGCGCCGCGCCCGGCTCGGTGGATCCGCACTTCAACCAGGGTACCTCGACGCAGACCCTCACCTACCATGTCTTCGAGGCGCTGACGGATCGCCGCCCGGATTCCACGCTGGCGCCCAGCCTGGCGCTCGGATGGACGCCGGTGGCGGAGACGGTCTGGGAATTCAAGCTGCGCCCTGGCGTGCGCTTCTCCAACGGCCAGCCCTTCACGGCGGAGGATGTGGCCTTCACCGTCGCGCGCGTGCCGAACGTGCCCAACGCGACCTCCAGCTATGCCGGCCAGGTGCGCGCGATCAGCCGGGTGGAGGTGGTCGATCCGCTCACCGTCCGCTTCCACACGGATGGCCCCGCGCCGACCCTGCCGATGGACCTGTCGGTGGTCGCCATCGTCTCTCGCCAGGTGGGAGAGGGCGCGACGACGGATGACTACAACGCCCTGCGCGCCGCCATCGGCACGGGCCCCTTCATCCTTCGCGGCTACACGCCGGGGACGGAGGCGGAGCTGGTGCGCAACGACGCCTGGTGGGGGCCGCGCCCGGACTGGGACCGCGTCGTGTTCCGCTACATCCCGAATGCCGGCGCGCGCTCGGCCGCGCTGCTCTCGGGCGGGGTGGACCTGATCGACCTGCCCTCGCCGAACGACCTGCCGCGCTTCCGCAGCGATCCCGGCACGGCCGTCCATTCGGCGCCGGGGTTGCGCCTGGTCTACCTGGCGCCGAACCAGTCGGCCGAGGTGGCGCCGCTTGTCACGGACAATGAAGGGCGGCCGCTGGCCACCAACCCGCTGAAGGACCGCAGGGTCCGGCAGGCCCTGTCCATCGCCATCAACCGCCAGGGCCTGGCGGAGCGGGTCATGCAGGGCACGGCCGTGCCCAACTACCAGTTCATGCCGCCGGGGGCCTACTCCTATGACCCGACCATCGCCGTGCCCCAGCCGGACCCGGTGGCGGCCAGGCGCCTTCTGACGGAAGCCGGGTATCCCGACGGCTTCCGCCTCGTGCTCCACGTCGCCGGGAATGCGCGCCCGACCGATCCCGTGGCCGCGCAGGCCATCGCGCAGATGTGGACGCGCATCGGCGTGCAGACCACGGTGGAGGTCCTCCCCCTTGCCTCCTACAGCCCGCGGGCCGCGCGCATGGAGTTTCCCATCACGATGTGGGGCTGGGCGAGTTCGGGCCAGGCCGGGCACCCGCTGATCAACGTGGTCAGCACCTATGATCGCGACCGCTCGACGGGCAGCTTCAACCGGTCCGGCTATTCCAATCCCGCGCTGGATGCGCTGATCGCCCGTGCGCTGACGACGCTGGACGATGCAGCGCGGGAGACGCAGCTGCGCCAGGCCGTGGCCCTGGCGGTGGAGGATGTCGCCATCATCCCGCTCTACCAGCTCACCAATGTCTGGGCGACCCGCAGGGGCATCACCTACGAGGCCAGCGGCTACGACTACACCCGCGCGGTGCTGGCGCGCCGCAATGCGGGGACGCGATGATGACGAGGGTCTTCACCTCCAGCCCGCCTGCCGTCCCGGCGGGAGAGAGCTACGAACAGGCTTCCCGGGCCGGCGACTTCATCTTCCTGTCGGGCCAGGTCGCGAAGGACGAGAACGGGCAATGGGTCGGCGGCGATGCCGCCAACCAGGCACGGCAGATCTGGCGCAACATCGACCGCGTCCTGGCGCATATGGGCGCGTCGAAGGACGACATCGCCAAGGTCACGACGATCCTGACCAATGTCGCGGACCGGGAGGCCGTGACGGCCGTGCGCCTCGACTACCTCGGCGATCATCGCCCACCGCATACCGGCCTCTACGTGCCGGTCCTCGGCCGGCCGCAGATCACCATGGAGATCGAGGTGATTGCCTATGCGCCGCAGGCGATCGCCCCTGCGCCATGATCCCCGTCTATGACCGGCGGAAGCTCTACCTCGACGACAAGGACGCCATCGATGCCGCGGTGGCGCGCGTGCTGGCCAGCGGCCGCTACGACTGGGGCGAGGAGGTGCCGGCTTTCGAGGCCGAGCTGGCGGCCTGGCTCGGCGCGAAGCACTTCGTCGCTACCGGCTCCGGCACCGCGGCGCTGAAGTCGGCGTTCCGCGCGCTCCGCATCGGGCCGGGCCATGAGGTCATCACCGTCGCCAATACCGACATGGCGAACAGCACCGCCATCCATTCGGTCGGCGCCACGGTGGTGTGGGTGGATATCGATCCGCTGACGCGCTGCATGGACCCCGCGGCCTGCGCGGCCGCCATCACGCCGCGGACCGCCGCCATCCTTCCCGTCGACATCTACGGCCATCCCTGCGACATCCGCGCCTTCCGCGAGTTGGCCGACAGGCACGGGCTGGCGTTGATCGAGGATGCCTGCCTGGCGCTGGGCGCGGAGATCGATGGCCAGCTGGTTGGTCGCCACGCCGACGTCACCTGCTTCAGCTTCTCCTCCGGCAAGCATCTCGGCGCCATGGGCAATGCCGGCGGCTGCGCGACGGAGGATGCGGCCATCGCGCAACGCCTGCGCCTCCTCTCCGGCGATGGGCAGGACCGCGCGCGGCATCGCATGCAGCCCCGTCCGCTCGACCTGCACCATGAGGAGGAGAGCCACAACGACCGCATGGACGAGATCCAGGCCGCGGTGCTGCGGGCCAAGCTGCCATCCTTGCACCGCACCCTCGCCCAGCGGCGCGCGCAGGCCGCGCGCTATGCGCAGGCCCTCGCCGACGTCGTGCAGGCGCCGTCGGAGCGGAGTGGCGTCCGCCACGCCTGGCGCAACTACGTCATCGAGACGGAGGACCGGGAGGCGCTGGCAGGGCATCTGACGGCCCAGGGCATCCAGTGCAACGCGCTCTACAACCCGCCCATGCACCTCCAGCCCGCCTATGCGGGGCTCGGCTTCAAGCGCGGGCTCCTGCCGAAGACCGAAGCCTTCGCGGATCGGCTCCTGGGCCTGCCGATCGGACCCCATCTGCGGATGGCGGAGATCGAGGCGGTGATCGCGGCCATCCGCCAGTGGAACGGAGCGAGCGCAGGAAGGACGTCCCTGTAGGCTCCACGACGCTGGCGCCAGGCGAGGAACAGCCTGGGCGGCGGCCGTGTTCCTCCTCCCCTGGTCCCTGTCACCCCCGTCAGCGCCTTCGCGGGGCTTTCCACGGCTTGGCGCTATCCCCTGGCCGATCGCCATCGGCGGCGCTGCGCCTGGCCTCGGCGTGGCGGCCGAACAGCCCGAGGCAGACGCCGCGCAGCCACCGGTTCGCGGCATCGCCGTGGTATCGGGCATGCCAGTGCTGCTTCACCGTGAAGCCGGGGATCGGCACCGGGCAGTCCACGACCGTCAGGCCCCCCAGCTTGCCCAGCGTCTCGCCGATGTGCCGCGGCAGCGTCGCGACGAGGTCCGTCGTCGCGATGATCGCTGGCAGCCCCAGGAACCCCGGCAGTTCAAGCACGACCCTGCGCTGGACCTGGTTCGCCTCCAGCGCCGGCCCCAGCAGGCCGGCGCCCGTGCCGCCGACGACGCCGATATGCTCCGCCGCCTCATACCCCGCCCGGGTGAAGCGCCGGCCGAGCCTCGGGTGTCGCGGGTTGAGCAGGCAGACCCAGTCCTGGTCGAACAGCACCTGCTGGTAGAAGCCGCTGTCCAGTTCCGGGATCAGGCCGAGCGCCAGGTCGGCCTCCCCGGCGGCCAGCGCGCGCCCCGTATCCCCGTCGATGCGCGCCACTTCCAGCCGGGCGCCCGGCGCCGCCGCACGGACATGCGCCAGCAGCTGCGGCAGCAGCGTCACATGGCTCGCATCCGTCATGCAGATCCGGAACCGCCGGCGGGTCGTCGCCGGCGAGAAGGCGGGCTCCGCGATCGACAGCCGATGCAGCGCCTCCAGCGCCTCGCGCGCCGTGACGATCAGCGCCTCCGCCCGCGGCGTCGGCTCCATCCCCGCGCCGGTCCGCACGAAGAGCGGATCGCGCAGAGCGCGGCGCAGATGGTTCAGCCAGATGCTGACCGTCGGCTGGCTCTGGCCGAGCCTCTCAGCCGCCTTCGTGACACTGCGCGTCTCGTGCAGCACGTCGAAGAGACGGAGGTACTTGACCTCCAGGGGCGGCCGTCCCGACCCTGCCTCATCCGCCACGCGCCCCTCCCCCATTGCGGCAGGCAATGATCTCATGTCCGATACCGCATGGCGATAATGAAGGGCCCTCGGCAAGGTCCGGCCATGGGCATCCGGGGCAGGATTCCGGATTGCGGAAGGAGTCGGCGTTGAAGATCTGCATCCTGGGCGCTGGCGCACTCGGCTCGACGATCGGCGGCGTGCTGGCCGAAGCCGGGGCCGAGGTGACGCTCGTGAACCGCCGTGCCGATCATGTCGAGGCCATCGCGCGGCATGGCCTGAGGCTGCTGGAAGGCGATGCCGAGCGCGGCGTCCGCGTGCGCGCCTGCCTGACCACGGCGGAGGTCGGCGCCGTGGACCTCGTCGTCATCCTCGTGAAGTCGTCGCAGACCGCCGAGGCCGCCGCCGCGTGCCGCCCGCTGCTCGGCCCGGGGACTGTCGTGCTGTCGCTGCAGAACGGCCTCGGCCATGAGGAGATCCTGGCCACCGCCATCGGGCGCGAAAGGCTCGTCGCCGGCAAGACCTATGTGGGCGGCGTGGTCCTCGGCCCGGGCCGCGTGCGCATCGGCGTCCGCGGGAAGGAGACCATCATCGGCGAGATGGACGGCACCAGGACGGCGCGCGTCGGGGCCATCGCCGACACCTTCCGCCAGGCAGGCCTGGCGACGCAGGTCAGCGACGACATCGTCGCCACCATCTGGGACAAGCTGCTGGTCAATGTCGCGACCGGCGCGCTCAGCGGCATCACCGGCCTGCCCTATGGCCGCCTCTACGCCGTCGCGGAGATCGAGCGCTGCGCCATCGACGCCGTCGCGGAAGCCATGGCCGTCGCGCGCGCCGCGGGCGTCAGCCTCGCCACCTGGGAGCCTCGCCAGGCCTGGCTGAAGGCGGCGGAGGGTCTTCCCCCGGAATTCCGCACCTCCATGCTGCAGAGCCTGGAGCGGGGCGCGCCGACGGAGATCGACTTCATCAACGGCGCCGTGGTCCGCTGGGGCGAGCGCCACGGCGTGCCGACGCCGGTCAACAGCGCCCTCGTCGCCTGCATCAAGGGCATCGAGCGGCGGCTTGCGGAGGCCGCATGAGGGAGCAGGACGCCATGGGGGCAACACGGGCCTATGTCGAGCATGTCGCGATCCGCGTTCGCGACATCGACTGGCACCGCCGTTTCTTCGCGGAGGTCTTCGGCATGACGATCCGCGACGTGGATGGCGACCCTGCGGCACCGCGCCAGCTCTGGACGCTGGGCGGCATCCAGCTGATCGCGGATCCGGAGGCACCGGACACCGATGGCCGCTTCGCGCATCTCGGCGTCATGGCCGATGATGCCGAAGCCGCGATCCAGGCCGCGGCGGCGCGTGGCGTGCGCGGCGGGGCGAAGGGGCGCCACTGGCTCGAACTGCCGGATGGCCTGGTTGTCGAGGTGTTGCAGGCCGGCCAGGGCGCCGTCGCCGCGGCGCTGGCCGTGAACCCGCGCGGCTGAGGCGCCACGATGATCGCGGCGCGGCCGGAGGACGTCACGGCGGCGGCGCTCGCCGTCATGGAGCGCACGACGGATCCGCGCCTTCGCGAGATCATGACGATCCTCGTTCGCCACCTGCATGCCTTCGTGGTGGAGGCGCGGTTGACGGAGGATGAGTTCCGGGCAGCCACGGCGATCATCAACGAGATCGGCCAGCGCAGCACGGCCACCCACAACGAAGCGGTCCTCATGGCCGGCTCGCTCGGCGTCTCCGCCCTGGTCTGCCTGTTGAACAACGGCGATGGCGGCCGCGCGCCGACATCCCAGAACCTGCTCGGCCCGTTCTGGCGCCTGGGATCGCCGCGCATCGAGCCGGGTGGCAGCCTCCTCCGCTCCGAGACGCCCGGCCCCGCGCTCTTCGCCGAGATCACCATCCTCGACCCGGCAGGGCAGCCCGTTGAAGGTGCGGAGGTCGATATCTGGCATGCCTCCCCCGTCGGCTTCTACGAGAACCAGGACGCCGCGCAGGCGGAGATGAACCTGCGCGGCAAGTTCACCACCGACGCCGCGGGCCGCATCGCCTTCCGCAGCGTCCGGCCGGCGGGCTACCCGATCCCGACAGACGGCGTCGTCGGCCGTCTGCTCGCGGCACAGGGCCGGCACCCCTATCGGCCTGCCCATATCCATGCCCTCGTCTTCAAGCCCGGCTTCAAGACGCTGACGGCGCAGATCTACGACGCCGACGATCCGCATCTGGAAACCGATGTGCAGTTCGGCGTCACGCGGCCGCTCGTGGCCCGCCTGGTCGCGCATGACGAGCCGCATCCGGAGGCGCCGGATGCCGGGACGCCCTGGTTCTCGCTGCGTCACAGGCTGACGATCGAGCCCGGCGAGGCAAGGCTGCCGCGGCCACCCATCAAGTAGCCGGCCGCTGGCCGGAAGGGCCGGCGCGCCGCAGGCGGTCCACGCCCGGCATTATTGCGCCCCGCAATCCGGCCATGTCGTCCATTGCATGGCCCCGCTTCCGACCGGCGCGGATAGTGCGCCGCGCTGGAGGAAGGACGCCATGAGCCGGGAACTCTACTGGGACGACGTCAAGGTCGGCGATGAATGCGTCAGCCCGCCCTACACGATCGGCGAGGATCACATCATGACCTACGCCAACTTCACCGGCGACTTCACGCCGGTGCACACGGACGAAGCCTATGCGCGCACCACGCCCTTCGGCACGCGCGTGGCGCATGGCCTGCTCGGCCTGTCCATCGCCGATGGCCTCAAGACGCAATCGGATCTGCGCTTCCTGCCGGGCATGTCGCTCGGCTGGACCTGGGACTTCGTCGCGCCCATCAAGATCGGTGACACGGTGCGGTGCCGCTTCCGCGTGGGCTCCATGCGGCCCACGAAGAAGCCGGGCTGGGGAATCGTCGTCCTGCCCTCCGAACTCATCAACCAGCGCGACGAGGTGGTGCAGCGCGGCGAGCATCGTCTGATGATCCCGCGCCGTCCCGCGGCCGCCGAAGGGAGCGCCGCCTGATGCCGGCCCAGCCGCCGCCCCTGCAGGGCATCCGCGTCGTCGACTATTCGCATTTCCTCGCCGGCCCCTTCATGTCCCGGGCGCTGTCGGCGCTCGGCGCCGACGTCATCAAGGTCGAGCGGCCGAAGGCCGGCGATGCCGGCCGCGCGCATCCGATCTTCGTGCAGGGACAGAGCGGCTATTTCCTGCAGCAGAACATGGGCAAGCGCGGGCTGTGCCTGAACCTGAAGGATCCGCGCGGCCTCGACCTCATGCGCCGGCTGGTCGGCACGGCCGATGTGTTCGTCGAGAACTACCGCCCCGGCACGCTCGACAAGCTCGGCCTCGGCTATGCCGCGCTGTCCGAACTCAACCCGCGCCTCATCTACTGCTCGGTCTCCGCCTTCGGCCATACCGGTCCCGATTCGTCGAAGCCCGGCTTCGGGCTGATCGCGGAAGCGCGCAGCGGCGCGATGGCGCAGCTCGGCTCGCCCGGGGAACCCCCGCCGCTGTTCCGCATGCCACTGGCCGACATGTACACCGGCGCGCACGGCATCGCCGCGATCTGCGCCGCGCTGGTCGGCCGCGCCAATACCGGGCGCGGGCAGCATATCGACATGGCGCTGCTCGACTGCATGGTGTCGATGCACGACTTCGCCGTGCAGCGCTACACGCTCTCCGGCGGCACGGAGATCCCCGTCCAGACCGGCCATGACCAGCCGGAATCGACGGTCTATGGCGTGTTCGAGGCGCGCGACGGCTACCTCGTCATCGCAGCCCAGGTGGATGACGCCTGGGTGCGTCTCGCGCGACTGATCGGCGGCGAGGAACTGGCGGCGGATCGCCGCTTCCTCGACCCTGCCTCGCGCAATGCGAACCGCCTGGCGGCGCTGGAGTACGTCCGCAACTGGACGATGGCCCAGCCCTCCCGCGCCGCCTGCATCGCGGCGCTGGATGCGGTGGATGTCCCCTGCGCCGCCATCCAGCGCATCGATGAGGTCCTTGCCGATCCGCAGGTGCAGGCCCGCGGCATGGTGATCGAGCAGGACCACCCGGTGCTCGGCCGCATCCGCCTGCCGAACCTGCCCTTCCGCTTCTCCGACAGTGACACGACCCCGCGCTGCCCGGCCCCCTCTCTCGGCCAGCACAACGCGGAGATCGCGACCTCGCTCGGCTTCACGGCGGAGGAGGTGGCGGCGATGGCGCGCGATGGGGTGCTCTACGCGGCGCCATAGGGCGCTGCCGATCAACGAGAAACCAATGGAGGGAACGATGAAGAAACGCACTCTGGTCCAGGCCGCGATCGGCCTGCTCTCGATGACGGCGGTCGCCGCCGCGCAACCGGCCTGGCCGACCCGCACCGTGACGCTGGTCGTGCCCTGGGCCCCGGGCGGGTCGCAGGACGCGCTGGGACGCGTGATCGCGGCGCCCCTCTCCGCGGAACTCGGCCAGCAGGTCGTGGTGGACAACCGCGCCGGCGCCACCGGCACGATCGGCAGCGCAACCGTCGCCCGCGCGCGGCCGGATGGCTACACGCTGCTGATGGGCTCCACCAGCACCTACGCCATGGCGCCGCACCTGGTGCAGGTGCCCTACGACAATGACCGCGCCTTCGCCCCCGTCGGGCACATCGCGGCCATGCCGATCCTGATGCTCGTCCCGGCCGCGCTGCCGGTGCGCGACGTCGCGGGCTTCATCGCCCTGGCGCGCCAGCCCAATGCACGCCTTTCCTACGCCTCCTCCGGCACCGGCAGCTCGACGCATCTCGCGACGGAGATGTTCCTGCAGATGGCGGGGATCGAGGTGCCGGACGTCGCCTATCGCGGCGGCGGGCCCGCCGTGCAGGGCATGCTGACCGGCGAGACGCAGATGACCTTCCAGACCGCCGCCACGGTGCTCGGCCTGATGCGCTCCGGCGATTTGCGCGCGCTGGCCGTCGCGACGCGGGACCGCATTCCCTTCACGCCGGACCTGCCGACCTTCGCCGAGGCCGGCTTCCCGAATTTCGAGGTGGTCGAGAACATCGCCCTGCTCGCCCCCGCCGGCACGCCCGCGCCGATCCTCTCCCGGCTGAACCAGGCCATGGAACGCGTCATGGCCACCGCCGAGGTCCGGCAGCGGCTGAACGACCTCGCGATCATTCCCGGCGTGCGCTCTCCCGATGCCTTCACGCCCGCCGCCGCGGCGGAAAGCGCGACATGGCGAGAGCTGATCAGGGCGCGAAACATCCGCGTGCAGTGACGGCAAGACACGCAACAGGGAGGACATCACCATGATCACCCGGCGCGGCTTCGCCGCCGCGACGCTCGGCCTCGGCATGGCACCCGCCATCCGGCCCGCCGCGGCGCAGGAAGCCTATCCCTCGCGCCCCGTCACCGTCGTGGTCCCCTGGGGGCCTGGCGGGTCGACCGACACCTTCGCGCGCATCCTGGCCGCTCGGCTGGCGACCGATCTCGGGCAGGCCTTCCCGGTGGACAACCGCTTCGGCGCGAATGGCACCATCGGCTTCAACTCGGTCGCGCGCGCCAGGCCGGATGGCCACACGGTGCTGGTCGGCACCATCAGCACCTATGCGATGGCGCCGCACCTGTTCCAGCTGCCCTACGACAACGAACGCGCCTTCGCCGGAATCGGCATGCTGGCGCAGATGCCGATCTTCCTGCTCGTCTCCGGCCGCTCCCCGCACCGGACGCTGGCGGAGTACGTGGCCGCCGCGAAGCGCAGCCCGGGGCGCGAGACCTACGCGAATTCGGGCGCCGGCTCCTCCACGCATCTGGCCACGGAGCTGTTCCTGAAGCAGGCCGGCATCGAGGTGACGGAGGTGGGCTACCGCGGCGGCGCGCCGGCCTTCCAGGCCGTCCTGGCGGGCGAGACGGGCATGCTCTTCGCGCCGAGCTCGGCGGTGATGGGATTCATCCGCTCCGGCGAGCTGCGCGCGCTCGGCGTGGCAAGCCGCGCGCGCACCGCGCTCGCCCCCGACGTACCGACCATCGCCGAAGGTGGGGTGCAGGGTGTCGAGGTGCTGGAGGATCTCGCGCTGCTCGCGCCCGCCGGGACGCCGGCGCCGATCCTGTCGCGGCTCAACCGCGCCAGCGCCGCCGCCCTCGCGGCGCCAGAGGTGCGGGAGCGCCTGACCTCCCTCGCCGTGACCCCCAACGTCCAGCCGCCCGAGGCATGGCCGGAGTACCTCGCCGCGGAGAACGCCAAGTGGCGCGACGTCATCCGCAGCCGCAACATCACCGTCCAGTAGCGGCGCCAAGGGGCAGGACGCGGCAAGGCGTCCTGCCCCCCTGCCGAAGGACCTTGCGCGCCCTCACACGTCGAGGTTCGCGACCTTCAGCGCATTCCCCACGATGAATTCGCGGCGCGGCTCCACCACGTCGCCCATCAGCGTGGAGAAGACCTGCTCCGCATCCTCCACATCCTCGACGCGCACGCGCAGCAGCGTCCGCACCGCGGGGTCGAGCGTGGTCTTCCAGAGCTGGTCGGGGTTCATCTCGCCGAGGCCCTTGAAGCGCTGGATCGTCAGGCCGCGGCGGCCCTGGGCGAAGATGCGCTCGAAGGCCAGCAGCGGGCCGTGCTGCGCGCTCTCCGGCCCCTCGAAGGACACCATCACGGGCCCCGCGGCATAGTCGCGGGCGAAGACGTCGCGACGCTCATCCAGCCAGCGCGCCTCGGCACTGCGCAGCGCCACGGCGTCCAGCACATGGCGCTCCGTCACGCCGCGCACCGTGCGATACAGCGTCAGCGCACCATCCGCCGTCGCCTTCCAGCCCCGCTCATTCTCCGGCGCCAGCGCGTCCAGCCGCTGCGCCAGCAGCGCCGCGCCCGCCAGCGCCCGATCGCCATCCAGCGTCAGCGCGCCCGCCACCGCCGCCTGCTCCACGATGCCCGCCGGCACCTGCGTCGCCAGCCGCCGGATGCGCGCCGCCACCTGGCGCAGCCGCTCGACCTCCTCCGCCAGTTCCTCGCCCCGCAGCTCCCGCCCATCCGCGAAGCGGATCTTCGCGCCGTTCAGCGCCTTCTCCAGCAGGAAGTCCTCCAGCGCCCGGTCGTCCTTCAGGTAGCGCTCGTCATTGCCGCGCTTGGCGCGATAGAGCGGCGGCTGAGCGATGTAGAGGTGCCCGCGCTCGATCAGCGCCGGCATCTGGCGGAAGAAGAAGGTCAGCAGCAGCGTGCGGATATGGCTGCCGTCCACGTCGGCGTCCGTCATGATGACGATGCGGTGGTAGCGCAGCTTGTCGGCGGAGAAGCCGCCCTTCTCCTCCGGCCCCGGCCCGATCCCGGTGCCGAGCGCCGTGATCAGCGTGCCGATCTCCGCGCTGGACAGCATCTTGTCCATCCGCGCGCGCTCGACATTCAGGATCTTGCCCTTCAGCGGCAGGATCGCCTGGAAGCGCCGATCGCGCCCCTGCTTGGCGGAGCCACCCGCGCTGTCACCCTCGACGATGAAGATCTCCGACTTCGCCGGATCCTTCTCCTGGCAATCCGCCAGCTTGCCCGGCAGCGTGGAGATATCCAGCGCGTTCTTGCGCCCCACCTTGTCCCGCGCCAGCTGCGCCGCCTTTCGCGCGGCGGCGGACAGCACCACCTGCTCGATGACGAGCTTCGCTTCCTTCGGATGCGTCTCGAACCAGTGGGACAGCGCGTCGGCGACCGCCATGTGCACCACCGGCTGCACCTCGGACGACACCAGCTTGTCCTTGGTCTGGGAGCTGAACTTGGGGTCCGGCACCTTCACGGAGATGACCGCGGTCAGGCCCTCCCGCATGTCGTCGCCGATCAGCTCCACCTTCTCCTTCTTCGCGAGGTCCTCGGCATATTTCATCACCACGCGCGTCAGCGCCTGGCGGAAACCCGCCTGGTGCGTGCCGCCGTCGCGCTGCGGGATGTTGTTGGTGTAGCAGAGCGCCACCTCGTGCGGGGACGTGTTCCACCACATCGCCAGCTCGACGCGGATGCCCTCCGTCGCCTTGCTCACCAGGCTGATCGGCGGCTTGAAGACGGGTTCCTTGCTGCGGTCCAGCCATTCGACGAAGGCGACGAGACCGCCCTTGAACTCGAAGGCCACTTCCTGCGCGGGGACGTGCCGGTCGTCCTTCAGCGTGATCTTAAGCCCGGAATTCAGGAAGGCCAGCTCCCGCAGGCGCCGCTCCAGGATCGCGAATTCGTATTCGGTCTTGGTGAAGGTGCCGGAGGAGGGCTTGAAGGTCACCTCCGTCCCGTGCCCGTGGTCGGAGGGGCCGACGATGCGCAGCGGCTGCACCGTGTCGCCATGCTCGAAGCGGATGAAATGCTCCTTGCCGTCCCGCCAGATGCGGACTTCCATCCATTCCGACAGCGCGTTCACGACGGCGGCGCCCACGCCGTGCAGGCCGCCCGAGACCTTGTAGCTGTTCTGGTTGAACTTGCCGCCGGCATGAAGGCGGGTCAGCACCACCTCGGCGGCGGAGACGCCTTCCTCCGGATGGATGTCGACGGGAATGCCGCGCCCGTCATCGGTGACGGTGACGCTGCCATCGCCGTTCAGCACCACATGGCAGCTGGTGGCGAAGCCGGCCTGCGCCTCGTCCACCGCATTGTCGATGATCTCGAAGGCCATGTGGTGCAGGCCGGAGCCGTCATCGGTATCGCCGATATACATGCCCGGCCGCTTGCGCACGGCTTCCAGGCCCCGCAGCACGGTGATGGAGGCACTGTCATAGGCGTCCGCCCCCGGATTGGCTCCGCCAGCGGGAGTGCCGCCATTCGGGTTCGGGTCGTTGGCGCGCGCATCGGCGTCGGACATGCCGGCGGTGGCTCCTGGAAATCGGCTTGGAAACCCGCCCAGTATAGGCTTTCAGGCAGGTTTCGGCACGGGGTGATTCAGAACCGCAATCAAGGTCCTTGAAGCCCTTCGGGCGTCGCCCGGAACGTCTCGGCGATGCCCTGGAGCGGGGCGAAGATATCCGGCTCCGTCCCGGTCAGGAAGACCTGGGCCGGCAGCCCGGCGAGCGCGGCGTAGAGCGCCTCCCGCCGCCCCTGGTCCAGATGGGCGGCCACCTCGTCCAGCAGCAGCAGCGGCGCGAAGCCCCGGGCCGCGCCGATCAGCGCGGCATGGGCCAGCACGGTGGAAACCAGCAGCGCCTTCTGCTCCCCGGTCGAGCACAGCTCCGCCGGCTGGCCCTTGGGAAGGTGCACCAGCGTCATGTCCGTCCGGTGGGCGCCGGCCTGGGCACCGCCCGCCGCCGCATCCCGCCCGCGCCCGGCCGCCAGCTCGGCCCGCAGCCGGTCCTCCACCGCCAGCGCCGGCGCCGCCTCCAGCGCCGCGGCGATGGGGCAGACCAGCTCGATCCGGGCCGCGGGGAAGGCGCCGGTCGCCGTGCCGGCCGCCAGCAGGGCGTTCAACCTTCCGGCCAGCGCCCGGCGGGCCGCGACGGCCGCCACGGCGTGGCGGGCCATCGCATCCTCCAGCGCCGCCAGCCAGGCGGCATCCCGCCGCCCCTCCGCCAGCAGGCGGTTGCGGCCGCTCATCGCCGTGTCATGCGCCGCCACTTCCCGCGCATGGCCCGGTTCCAGCGCCCAGACCAGCCGGTCCAGGAAGCGCCGCCGGCCGCTCGCCCCATCCTGGAACAGCCGGTCCATCTGCGGCGTCAGCCAGACCGCGCCCGCACGCCGCGCCAGCTCCGCCTGGCTTTTCGCGGGCTCCCCATCCAGCGTGTATTTCCGGCGCGCCGCGGCATCGCCGGCTTCCGCGGTGGTGCCGGTGCCGATCTCGGCCGGGCCATCCGGCCCGTCGAAGGCGCCCCAGGCCACCCAGGGCAGGGCCGTGCCGCCGGGCGGGCGGCGGCCGATCTCGCTGGCCCGTGCCCCCCGCAGCCCCCGCCCCGGGCCGAGCAGGCTGATCGCCTCCAGCAGGTTCGTCTTGCCGACGCCGTTCGGCCCCGCGATGGCGACGATCCGCCCCTCGAAGCGCGCATCGAAGGCGGGGTAGGACCGGAAATCGTTGAGCCGCAGCCGCAACAGTCGCAGCGTCGGCGTCCCGCCGCCACCCGGCAGGGCAGGATCCGGCCGCGAAGGTTCCAATGCGTCAGGAGGGGCGGCCAGGGGACCTGTTCCGGTGCAGGGGCACGACCCCCGCGATTAGGGCGAACGAAGCCGGAACGTCAAGAAGCGCCCGCCGGACCCGTCGCCGGCGCGCCCTCCTCGGCCAGCGGGATGGCGATGTCGCATTCCAGCCCGCCCGCGCCCCAGCGCTTTTCCATCCGCCCGCCGAGCTGGAAGCGGATGGTCTGCTCGATCACGCGGGACCCGAAGCCCTTCCGCGCCGGCTCCCCCGCCAGGGTCGGGCCGCCGCTCTCGCGCCAGGACAGATGCACCCAGCCCGCATCCAGGCACCAGGCGATCCGGAGCCGCCCGCCCGGTGCCGAGAGGGCGCCATACTTCACCGCATTGGTCGCGAGTTCATGCACCGCCATGGCCAGCGCCTGCACGGTGCGGACCGGCAGGGGCACCGCAGGGCCGGCCAGGGTCACCGCCGATTCTCCCGTGCCGTCGCCGGCCCTGTCCGGCGCGGCGGCCTGGAAGGCGCGCAGCTCCGCCTCCAGCAGCGCCTGCAGGTCGCCTGCCCGCCACTGGCTTTCCGCCAGCATGCTCTGCGCCCGCGCCAGCGCGGCGACGCGGCCTTCCACGGCGCGGACATAGCTGGCGTAGTCCGGCGCCTTGGTCAGCCGGAGCGCCGCCTGCACCACCGCCAGGGTGTTCTTGGCGCGATGCGTCACCTCGAAGGCCAGAAGCGCGGTGCGCTCCTCCGCCTCCCGCCGCTGCGTCACATCCATCGCCACGCCGGACAGGCGGCCCGGCAGCGAGAGGCCGGAGGGCGGCGCCGGGCCGAAGCCGGGCGCGGCCTCCCCCCGCAGCATCACCCAGCGCTGCCCGCCATCCGGCAGGCGCACGCGGTATTCCGCCGCCAGCCGCCCGCCATCCCGCGCCAGGCGCCGCAACTCCGTCCGCGCCGCCTCCCGGTCCTCGGGGTGCAGGGCGGCCAGCAGGGCCTCCTCATCCAGGGCGGCATCGGGCGGCAGGCCGAGCAGCGCCCGCAGCCCACCCGCCTCCGTGACCGTGCCATCGGCCGCCATCTCGAAGGACAGGATCCCGGCCGCATCCTGCGCCCGCTTCAGATTGCCCTCGCTGGTGCGCAGCGCGCCCTGCAGCGCCAGGTTGGCGTCCTCCAGCGCCTTGTTCGCCACCTCCAGCCGGCGCTGGTGCTGGCGTTCCCGCAGGCTCAGCAGCAGCAGCGCCAGGGTGGCGGGCACGCCGAACAGCAGGTGGTTCGCCATGGTGGCGCGCCATTCCGCCACCACCGCATCCCTCGGCCGGCTGGCCACCGCGAAGGCGGGGAAGCCATCCAGCTTCCGCACGGCGCGGATCCACTCCCCTTCATGGAGCAGGGCCTGGCCGGTGGGGGTGGCCGCCGCGGCCAGCGCCGGCTCCGCCAGGCCCTGGGGGGCGGCGGTGGCGGTGCTGGCCAGCAGCTGGCCGTCATCCCGCAGCAGCGCCAGCGCATCCCCCTCCCGCCGCAGCAGGCGCCGCATCGCCGGCTGCAGCCGGTGCGGATAGACGGAGAGATTGACCGCGCCATCGAAGGCATCCGGCGGCAGCCCGTTCGCCGTGCCGCTGCGCCGGCGGCTGATGGCGAAGAAGGGCACGCCATCGAAGCGGGAGACATAGACCTGGCTGATGTGGAAGCGCGGCGGATTGTCGGCGCGGAGCGCCACGAAGAAGTCGCGGTCCGCCGCCGTCGGCCGGTCCCGCGGCACGGGAAACAGGTTCGCCGCCAGCAGCGCCGTGCCGGTGCGGTCGATCACATAGGCCGCTTCCGCCTCCGGCACATCGGGAATGAGGTCCGCCAGCTGCCGGTGCAGCGACGGCTCCCGCGCCGTGATCTGTTCGTCGGAAAGGCCGCGCGTCAGGTCGTTCACCCGCCCGGCGCTGACCACATAGCCCGCGAGCACCCGCGTGCCGAATTCGGCGCCGCTATCGGCGGTCTGCCGCAGCGCCGCCTCGGCCTCCGCCAGCGTGTTGCGCCAGGCATGCACGCCGCCGCCGACCAGAAGGATGAAGGGCAGCAGCAGCGCCGCCGCCGGCAGCAGCCAGGTGGAACTGGCGCGGCCAGGGCGCCGGCCTGTCACCGGTGCCGCCGTTCCACTCCGAAAAGCCGCCGCTGTCATCCCGGCCCCGGCGCCTGCCAACCGCCCGTCTCTCCCGCCACCTGTGATGGGTCGCGCACCCTCTCCCGTCCGCGCCAGGCGCGCAATCGCGCGCGCCGCGCGATCCCGTCACAGGAGGGTGACAGCAATCACCGTCAGCCGGAAGGAACTTCCTGGCGACGCTTCACGATCCGAAGCGCCTCCCGCAGCACCTCCTCCGTGATCCCGTGCTTGCCATAGGCCTCCCGCGCCTCATCCAGCGTCATGCCAAGGGCCGGGCGCAGGATGAGACGACCCTTGACGGCCTCTACCTCGACATGAGAACATGGTCCTAACGTCGCACGCAGGTCCTTTCTCAGGGTAATCTGGCTCTGCGGCGATATCTTCAGCAGGACGCGCATCCACCAAGCCTCCGCCACCCGATGCCCCGCGCGGAATGCGACTAAAGGTGCATAAGTGGCATAAACGGCTTAAAGGATAATATTCCTAAAATCAAGCCGAATCAAGGGCCGGCCCCAGGATGCGCGCGGCCGGGCCGCCGCCCTCGGCGATCAGCGCCGCCACCATGCGGGCATAGTCCTCCCGGCTCAGCGGCCCGCGGTCGCGGTGCCAGAGGTGGTGCCAGTTCAGCATGGCGAAGAAGCTCATGGTCAGCGGCTTCAGCAGCCGGCGGTCCTCCGCCAGCGTCGGATGGAGGTCCGCGATGATGGCCGCCGCCTCCGCCACCAGGGCGCGTTCCAGGGACCGCAGCGCCTCCTGCTGCGCGGGCGCCAGCAGCGTCAGGCAGGTGATCTGCACGCGATGCACCGCATCCGCGTCGCGATAGGCATCGAGCAGCAGGAAGGCCAGCGTCTCCAGCCGCGCCCGCGGCGTGGTGCCGACCGCGCCGCGCGCGATCTCCACCAGCTGCTGCAGATGCTGCGCCAGCACGTCGAACAGCAGCGCGGCCTTGTCCGTCCAGTAGTGATAGACGAGGGTCTTGGACACGTCGCAGGCCTTGGCGAGCATCGCGAGCGAGGCGCGATCGTAGCCATGGGTGGCGAAGAGCTCCGCCGCCTGCTTCAGGATCGCCTGTCGCTTCTCCTCATGGTCCGCGGCCCTGGGGCGCGCCATCTCAGCGGGGCCTCCGGTCCAGCACGCGCTTCGCCTTGCCGAGGCTGCGCTCGATAGCGCCGGCGTCGCGCACCTCGATCGCGGCGGTCACGCCGATGATCGCCTTGACGTAGTGCGCCAGCGTCCGCGCGGCCTGGTCTCGTTCATCGGGCGTGGCGCCGGGCTCGGCCTCCACCGCGATGGTCATGGCGTCCATGGGGCCGTCGCGCGTCAGGATCAGCTGGTAGTGGGGTGCCAGGTCCGGCACGCGGAGGATCTGTTCCTCCACCTGGGAGGGAAACAGGTTCACGCCGCGCAGGATGATCATGTCGTCGCTGCGGCCGGTGATCTTCTGCATGCGGCGGAAGGCCGGGCGTGCCGTGCCGGGCATCAGGCGCGTCAGGTCCCGCGTGCGGTAGCGGATGATGGGCATGGCCTGCTTGGTCAGGCTGGTGAAGACCAGCTCGCCCGGCTCCCCTTCCGGCACCGGCTCGCCGGTCTCGGGATCGACGACCTCGGGGTAGAAGTGGTCCTCCCAGATATGGGGCCCGTCCTTCGTCTCCACGCATTCATTGGCGACGCCGGGGCCGATGACTTCCGACAGGCCGTAGATGTCGACGGCCTGGATGCCGAAGGCTTCCTCGATCTGCGCGCGCATCGCTTCCGTCCAGGGCTCCGCGCCGAAGATGCCGATCTTCAGCGACGTCCCGCGCGGATCCTTCCCCTGCCGCCGGAACTCGTCGAGCAGCGCCAGCATGTAGGAGGGCGTGACCATGATGATGTCCGGCCGGAAATCCTCGATGAGCTGGACCTGGCGTTCCGTCATGCCGCCGGACATGGGCACCACGGCGCAGCCCAGCGCCTCCGCCCCGTAATGCGCGCCGAGGCCCCCGGTGAACAACCCGTAGCCATAGGCGATATGCACCATCATGCCGGGCCGCCCGCCGCTGGCGCGGATGGATCGCGCCATCACCTGGGCCCACATGGCGACGTCGTCCGCGGTATAGCCGACGACGGTCGGCTTGCCCGTGGTGCCGGAGGAAGCGTGGATGCGCGCCAGCTTCTCCCGCGGCACGGCGAACATGCCGAAGGGGTAGTTGTCCCGAAGATCGGCCTTGGTGGTGAAGGGAAAGCGTCGCAGATCCTCCAGCCTGTGCAGGTCATCCGGCGTCACGCCCGCGCTGTCGAAGGCGCGGCGGTAATGCGGGACCTTGTCATAGGCGAGGCGCAGCGTCGCCTGCAGCCGTTCCAGCTGCAGCGCGCGCAGCGCCTCGATCGACAGGCGCTCGCCGTCATCGAGCAGATCGTCATGCGCCATGATTCGTCTCCTCCACGAGGTGGCCATCAATGATGCGGGAGAGGCCGCGGAAGACGGCGATGGCGCGGCCCTGCTGGTCCGTCACCGTGACATCGGTGATGCCGCTCCGCCCGGCCGCCTGCACCTGCACGGCATGGGCCGTCAGCACATCATCCAGCGTCGCGGGGCGCAGATAGGTGATGGTGTTGGACTGCGCGACGGCGCGGCGGTTGAAGCTGTTGCAGGCGAAGGCGAAGGCACTGTCGGCCAGGGCGAAGATGAAGCCGCCATGCGCGATGCCGTGCCCGTTCACCATGCGGGGCTCGATGCGCATGGTCAACGTGGCCTCCCCGGGGGCGATGCGCGTGATCGCCATGCCGAGCCCGGCCGAGGCCTGGTCGTCGGCCCACATGGCGCGGGCGCAGGCCTCCGCGATCTGCTGCGGCGTCATTCCGGCGCACCCTGGAAGCGGGCGGGGCGCTTCTGCTGGAAGGCGGCCACGCCCTCCGCGTAATCCGCGCTGCGGCCGAGGCCGCGCTGCACCTCGGCCTCCAGCGCCAGCTGCTGTTCGAGCGTATTGCCCTCCGCCGCATCCAGCACGCGCTTGGTCGCGGCCAGTGCCTCGGCCGGCAGGCGCGCGAGCTTCGCGCAGACCGATTCCGCTTCCGCCATCAGCGAGGATGCCGGCACCGCGCGATGGATGAGGCCCATCGACGCGGCCTCCGCCCCGCTGATCGTGTCGCCCAGCATCGCCAGCGCCCGCGCCCGCGCGGGGCCGACGAGGCGCGGCAGCATCCAGGTCGCGCCGCTGTCCGGGATCAGGCCGATACGGATGAAAGCCTGGGAGAACTTCGCATCCTCCGCCGCCAGCGTGATGTCGCAGGCCAGCGCGATGGAGGCGCCCGCGCCCGCCGCCACGCCCTGCACCGCGCAGACCACCGGCTTCGGCAGCCCGCGCAGCGCCGTCACCAGCGCGTTCCAGCCGCGATCCAGCACCGCGCCGAGATCGACGTCGGGGTCCGTCAGCCCCGGCTCCGCCAGATCCTGCCCCGCGCAGAAGCCGCGCCCGGCGCCCGCCAGCAGCACGACGCGGCAGGCGGGATCGGCGCCCGCCTCCGCCAACGCCTGCCGCAGCGCCGCCTGCAGCGCGGCATCGAAGGCGTTGAGTCGCTGCGGGCGATTGAGCGTCAGCACGCGCACCCCGTCCCGCTGCTCCACCAGCAGCACCGGCGCCGTCTCGGACATGCAGCCCTCCCCATTTCTTGCTTGACGGGAGGGTCGGAAATAGGCTTTTATGCCTATCATCACCTCCCTATTGACTGAACGCGCGTTCAGCTTATTCTCGCCGCAACGACCAAGTCAAACGGGGAGGCTCCAGCGTCATGGTGGAGTTCGCGGCGCGTCATCAGGCCCTGCTGGACCAGGCGATCGCCGCCGCGCGGAGCCGCGCGCATTTCTCCGCCTATCCGGAGGCCCCGTCGGGCAAGATCTATGGCGAGAGCGCCAAGGCCGATGCGGAAGCCGCCTTCGCCGCGCTGCTCGGAAAGCCCTTCGAGGCAGGCGAGACGCTGGTCGGCGATGAACGCTCGCCCTTCGGCCCCGCCCTCGGCATCACCTATCCCGCCGCCGCGCCCGCCACACTGGTCGCGCGCGCCGAGTCCGCCTCGCCCGCCTGGGCGGCGGCCGATCCCGCCACCCGCGCCGGCGTGCTGCTGGAAATCCTGCACCGGCTGAACCGCGACAGCTTCCTGATGGCGAATGCGGTGATGCACACCACCGGCCAGGCCTTCGTCATGGCCTTCCAGGCCGGCGGCCCGCATGCGCAGGATCGCGGCCTGGAAGCCGTGGCCTATGCCATGGAGGAACTGTCCCGCGTCCCCACCACCGCCGCCTGGCACAAGCCCGCCGGGCGTGACGTGCTGCGCATGGACAAGCGCTTCGCCGCCGTACCGCGCGGCATCGGGCTCGTCATCGGCTGCGCCACCTTCCCGACCTGGAACGGCTATCCTGGGATCTTCGCGAGCCTCGCCACCGGCAATGCCGTCATCGTCAAGCCGCACCCCGCCGCCATCCTGCCCCTCGCGCTGACGGTCCGCACCGCCCGCGCCGTGCTGGCCGAAGCGGGTTTTCCCGCCGACATCGTGCAGCTCGCTCCCGACACGCCGGAAGCGCCGATCGCCGAGCAGCTCGCGACGCATCCCGCCATCGGCATCGTCGACTTCACCGGCGGCCCCGCCTTCGGCGCCCGCCTCCGCAGCCTGCTCGCCGGCCGCAAGCCCCTGCACACGGAGGAAGCCGGCATCAACCCCGTGGTGCTGCATTCCACCGCCGATTTCGCCGGCCTCTGCCGCAACCTCGCCTTCTCGCTCGCCCTCTACAGCGGCCAGATGTGCACCGCGCCCCAGAACATTTTTCTCAGCTCCACCGGCATGACGACCGATGAAGGCCCAAAATCCTTCGACGAGGTCGGCGCCGCCATCGTCGCCGCGCTGGACGACCTGCTCTCCGACCCCGCCCGCGCCGCCGGCGTGCTCGGCGCCATCCAGAATCCCGCGACGCTGGCGCGCATCGCCGCCGCACGGCGCCTCGGCCGCGTGCTGCGCGACAGCGCGCCGCTGCCCGGCGAGGCCCGTACCGCCACGCCCCTGCTCGTGGAAGTGCTGGCCGATGCCGAGGAAGCCTGGGGCGAGGAACGCTTCGGCCCCATCGCCTTCCTCATCCGCTGCCCCGATGCCGACACCGCGCTGCGCCTGGCCGCCACCTCCACCAAGGCCCGCGGCGCCATCACCGCGCTGGTGCACAGCACCGACGACGCCTTCCTCGCCCGCGCGGAGGGCGCCTTCGCCAAGGCCGGCGTCGCGCTCTCGGAAAACCTGACCGGCGGCGTCTTCGTCAACCAATCCGCCGCCTTCAGCGACTACCACGTCTCCGGCGCCAACCCCGCCGGGACCTCCTGCCTCACCGACGCCGCCTTCGTCGCCAACCGCTTCCACATCGCGATGGTGCGCCGGCCAGCCGCTGCCTGACCAACGAACAACAACATCCAAGGGAGTGTCCGCATGTCACTGGGAACGCTGCTGCGCCGGGGCGTGATCGCCGCCGGCGCCCTGCTCCTCGCCACCCCCGTCATGGCGCAGCGCGCGCCGGAGCCGATCCGCATCGGCGCCGTGCTCTCCGTCACCGGCCCCGCCAGCTTCCTCGGCGATCCCGAGGACAAGACGCTCCGCCTCTACGTCAACCGCATCAACCAGGCCGGCGGCGTGAATGGCCGGCCCTTGCAGCTCATCGTCTATGACGATGCCGGCGACGCCAACCGTGCCCGCACCTTCGCCACCCGCCTGGTGGAGGATGACCGCGTCGTCGCCATGGTCGGCGGCACCACCACCGGCACGACGCTCGCCATGCGCCCGGTCTTCGAGGATGCGCGCATCCCCTTCATCTCGCTGGCCGGCGGCATCGAGATCATCGACCCCGTCCAGCCCTTCACCTTCAAGACCCCCCACACCGACCGCATGGCCTGCGAGAAGATCTTCGCCGATATTCGCGCGCGCGGCCTGACGCGGGTCGGCATGATCTCCGGCACCGACGGCTTCGGGCAGTCCATGCGCGGGCAATGCGTGCGCGTGGCGGGTGCCGCCGGCATCACCATCGTGGCGGAGGAAAGCTACGGCCCGCGCGACAGCGACATGACGCCGCAGCTCACGCGGCTGCGCAACGCCACCGGCATCGAGGCCGTGGTGAATCCCGGCTTCGGCCAGGGCCCCGCCATCGTGACGCGCGGCTACCACCAGCTCGGCATCCGCCTGCCTCTGTATCAGTCCCACGGCGTCGCCAGCCGGGAGTTCATCAACCTGGCGACGCCGGCGGCGGCCGAGGGCGTGCGCCTGCCTGCCGCGGCCCTGCTCATCGCCGAACAGCTGCCCGCCAACGATCCGCAGCGCCAGGTGGTGCTGGACTACAAGGCGGCCTTCGAGCGTGAGTTCAACCAGCCCGTCTCCACCTTCGGCGGCCATGCCTATGACGGCCTCATGATCCTGGTGGAGGCGATGCGCCGCGCCAACAGCACGGATGGCACACGCCTGCGCGACGCCATCCGCGCCACCCGCGGCTTCGTCGGCACCGGCGGCATCGTCAACATGAGCGCCACCGACCATATGGGCCTCGACCTCTCCGCCTTCCGCATGGTCGAGATCCGCAACGGCGACTGGGTGCTGTTGGGGAACTGATCATGCCCTCAGACGCCGGGCGCGCGCTCCGCGCGCTTGGCTTCGCCGCATAGGCGGCGGGCCGCATTCGCGGCCTCGGCATGCGAGAAGTATCGCATGCCGCCTTGTGGGAGCACCGGAGACGATGCCCGAACTGCTGCAATTCCTCGTCTCCGGCCTCACCGTCGGCGCGGTCTATGCGCTGGTGGCGCTGGGCTTCACGCTGATCCACAACGCCTCCGATGTCGTGAACTTCGCGCAGGGCGAATTCGTTATGCTGGGCGGCATGGTCACGGTCTTCGCCGCCGCCGCGGGCCTCGCCTTGCCGCTCGCGGCGCTGCTGGCCATCGCGGTCGCGGTGCTGGTCGGACTCGCGCTGCATCGCCTGGCGATCGAGCCCGCGCGCGGCGCCTCCGCCGTCACGCTCATCATCATCACCATCGGCGCCAGCATCTTCCTGCGCGGCGTCGCGCAGATCGTCTTCGACAAGCGCTTCCATCAGCTCCCCGGCTTCTCCGGCAATGACCCGATCATGGTGCTGGGCGCCGCCATCCTGCCGCAGAGCTTCTGGGTGCTCGGCGGCGCGCTGCTGGTCTTCGCGGGGCTCTTCCTGTTCCTGGAGCGCACGCTGATGGGCAAGGCGGTGCTGGCGACCGCCGCCAACCGCCTGGCGGCGCGGCTCGTCGGCGTCGATACAAGCTGCGTGCTCGCCCTCTCCTTCGGCCTTTCGGCCGCCATCGGCGCCTTCGCGGGCATCCTCATCACCCCCATCACCCTCACCTCCTTCGATGTCGGCACGCTGCTGGCGCTGAAGGGCTTCGCCGCCGCCATGCTGGGCGGCATGGGCAGCCCGCTCGGCGCCGTGGTCGGGGGCCTGCTGCTGGGGCTGCTGGAGGCACTCGGCGCCGGCTACGTCTCCTCCGCCTACAAGGATGCCGTCGCCTTCCTGGTGATCCTCGCGGTCCTCTTCGCCATGCCCCAGGGCCTCTTCGGCCATCGCGGCGTGGAGCGCGTGTGATGAACGCTCGCTGGGCCACGCTGCTGATCCTCGCGGCGGTCATCGCCGTCATCCCCTGGTTCTTCCCCTCCGGCTACTACTTCCGCGTGGCGGCCCTGGTCTGGGTCACGGCGCTGGGCGCGGTGGGGTTGCAGGTGCTGATGGGCCAGGCGGGGCAGGTCAGCCTCGGCCATGCCGGCTTCGTCGGCATCGGCGCCTATGCCATGGCACTCGGCCCCAAATATCTCGGCCTGCCCGTGCTGGCCTGCCTGCCGCTTGGCGCCGCCCTCGCCGGCCTCATCGCCTTCCTGGTCGGCCGGCCGATCCTCCGCCTCAAGGGCCATTATCTCGCGGTCGCCACGCTCGGCTTCGGCATCCTCGTCGCCATGGTGCTCGTCAGCGAGATCGCGGTGACCGGCGGCCCCGATGGCATCCGCATCCCCCGTCCCGAGATCTTCGGCTGGCGCCCGCGCGGCGGCGAGGCCTGGTACTGGATCAATGGCGCCGCGCTGCTCATCGGCGTCTGGCTGGCACTCAACCTCCAGCACAGCCCCTCCGGCCGCGCCCTCGCCGCGCTGCATGACAGCGAGGTCGCGGCGCGCACCATCGGCATCGACGTCGCCCGCCACAAGCTGCGCGCCTTCGTCATCGCCGCCGTCTATGGCGCGGTGGCGGGCGGGCTGATGGCCATGATGAACGGCTTCGTCACCCCCGATGCCGCGGGTTTTCTCCAGTCCGTCGAATACGTGACGATGGTCGTCATCGGTGGCCTCGCCTCCGTCCCCGGCGCCGTCGTCGGCGCCGCTTTGCTGGTCCTGCTGCCGCAGGCGCTGACCGTCTTCCATGACTATGAACACGCGGTGCTCGGCCTGCTCATCATGCTGTTCATGATCTTTCTCCGGGTGGGCATCGTCCCCGGCCTCGCCTCCCTGCTGCGGCGGCGGTCGGCATGAGCAACGTCCTGCTATCCGCCGAAAACATCGGCATCGGCTTCGGCGGGCTGCGCGCGCTGGATGGCGTGGGGTTCGAGGCGCGGGCGGGCGAGGTGCTGGCCATCATCGGCCCGAACGGCGCGGGCAAGACCACGCTGTTCAACATCGTCTCCGGCCTCTACCGCGCCGATGCCGGCCGCGTGGTGCTGGCGGGGCAGGAGGTGACGCAGGCGCCGCCGCACCGCCTGGCCGCGCTCGGCCTCTCCCGCACCTTCCAGAACCTGCAAATCTTCTTCCGCATGACGGCGGCCGAGAACGTCATGGCCGGGCGGCATCTGCGCGAAGCCTCCTCCCTGCTGGCCGATTTGCTGCGCCTGCCCGCGGCCCGCCGCGCCAACCGCGCCTCCCGTGACGCGGCGCTGGCGCTGCTGGCGGAGGTCGGCCTGGCCGAGCATGCCGACCGCCCCGCGGGATCGCTGCCTTATGGCGCGCTGAAGCGGCTCGAGATCGCGCGCGCGCTGGCGACCGAACCGCGCGTGCTGCTGCTGGACGAGCCCGCGGCCGGCTGCAACCCGGTGGAGACGGCGGAGATCGACCACCTCATCGCCGCCATCGCCGCGCGCGGCGTCGCCGTGGTGCTGATCGAGCACGACATGAAGATGGTCATGCGCATCAGCCGCCAGGTGGTGGTGCTGAACCAGGGAAGGCTGCTCGCCGCCGGCACGCCGGCGGAGGTGCGCAACAACCCCGACGTCATCGCCGCCTATCTCGGCCTGCATGGCGCGAAGGAAGCCGCGCTTGCTTGACGTGGCCGACCTCCATTCCGCCTATGGCCGCATCCTGGCGTTGAAGGGCATCACGCTCCGCGTCGAGACCGGCGAGATCACCGCGCTGGTCGGCGGCAATGGCGCGGGCAAGACGACGCTGCTGCGCTGCCTGTCGGGCGTGCAGCCCGTGAAGTCCGGCCGCATCAAGTTCCATGGGGACGACATCACCGCCTGGTCGGCCCATGCCCGCGTCGCCGCCGGCATCGCGCAATCGCCGGAGGGCCGCCAGGTCTTCGGCCCCCTGACCGTGGAGGACAATCTCCGCCTCGGCGCCTTCCGCCGTGGCCGTGCGGAGACCGAGGCCGGGCTCGACCGCGTCTATGGCATGTTCGACATCCTGAAGCAGAAGCGCCACCTCCAGGCCGCGGGGCTCTCGGGCGGGCAGCAGCAGATGCTGGCGATCGGCCGCGCGCTGATGTCGCAACCGCGCCTGCTGCTGCTGGACGAGCCCTCCATGGGCCTGGCGCCGCTGCTGGTCGACCAGATCCTGGCCGCCGTGGTGGCGCTGAAGGCGCAGGGCGTCACGGTGCTGCTGGTGGAGCAGAATGCCGCGGCCGCGCTGTCCATTGCCGATCGCGGTTATGTCATCGAGACAGGGCGCATCGCCCATGCGGGAACGGGGCTGGCGCTGCTGCATGATCCCGCCGTAAGGGAAGCCTATCTCGGCGTGTGACCGCGCCTTCCCCGGCACAGGATGACACTCATGGCAAAGCACTACCGCTGGCGGGAAGCCGCCGGCGAGGGCGTGCAGCACCTCGTGCTGGATCGCAGCCCGGGCCAGATCAGCGCGGAGGGGATGATCGTCGCGGGTGGCGAGGCGCCCTTCGCCGCGCGTTTCCGCCTGCTGATGGACAGCCGCTGGCGCACGCGCCGGCTTTCCGTCGCGGTGCTGGGCAACCCCGCGGTGCTGGTGCTGCTGGCCGATGGCAAGGGCGGCTGGACGGATGCGGAGGGGAACGACCTCCCGGACCTCGCCGGTGTGCAGGATGTGGACCTCAGCGCCACGCCCTTCACCAACACGCTGCCGATCCGCCGGCTGCGCACAGCGGTGGGCAAATCCGTCGACATCGACACGGCCTATGTGGACCTGCCGTCGATGGCCGTCAGCCGCGACGCGCAGCGCTACACGCGGCTGGAGGAGCGTCTGTGGCGCTACGAATCCCGCGACAGCGATTTCGTTCGTGACATCACCGTCGATGAGGACGGGTTGGTGCTGAGCTATCCGGGCCTGTTCGAGCGCCTCTGAGGCCAGCCCCGAAGCCTCGCGGTCCAGGGGCCCGAGGCCCCTGGCATGGGGGTGCGGGGGAACGGCGTTCCCCCGCGCTCACCGCACCATCGCGACCAACCCCGACTGTTCCCGCACCGCGTCGAAGCGGAGTTCCGGATACTCCTCCTCCGCCCGCTTGCGGCGCCAGTCCGATCCGAACAGGGCGACGTATTCGCCATCATGGTCCGCCGCCGTGTCGCCGCGGTTGCGCGTCGCCCAGCGCTCGATCGCCGCGCGGTCGCCGCTCGGCGAGGAGATCCACCGCATGGTGGACCAGCGCGTGGCGTCGAAGCCCGCGGGGACGGTGTATTCGACCTTGAGGCGGCTCTGCAGCACGTCCAGCTGCAGCTCCCCCACCACGCCGACGATGGGGGCGGAGCCGTCGAGGGGGCGGAAGATCTGCACCACCCCTTCCTCCGCCAGCTGATCGAGGGCGGTGCGCAGCTTCTTGGCCAGCATCGGGTCATCGAGCCGGACGTGGCGCAGGATTTCCGGCGCGAAGCTCGGCACACCGCGGAAGTTGATGTCCTCGCCCTCCGTCAGCGTGTCGCCGATGCGGAGCGTGCCGTGGTTGGCGATGCCGACGACGTCGCCCGGCCAGGCTTCCTCCGCCACCTGCCGTTCCTTCGCGAAGAAGAAGAGCGGCGCGTTGACCGGCACCTGCTTGCCGGTGCGGACCTGGCGGAGCCGCATGCCCTTGGTGAGCCGCCCGCTGCACAGCCGCACGAAGGCGACCCGGTCCCGGTGGTTCGGGTCCATGTTGGCCTGCACCTTGAAGACGAAGCCGGTCAGCTTGCCTTCCTCCGGCTCCACCGGCCGCGCATCGGCGGCGCGGGCGCCGGGCGGCGGCGCGTAGCGGGACATGCCGTCCAGCAGGTGGCCCACGCCGAAATCCCGCAGCGCGGAGCCGAAATAGACCGGCGTCAGCGTGCCCTGGCGGAAGGCCTCGAGGTCGAAGGGCTTCAGCCCCGCCTCGGCCAGCAGGATGTCCTCCGCCAGCTGGTTGGCGCGTTCCTCGCCCACCAGTTCGGCGATGCGCGGGTCGTCGGCGCCGGAGACGGCGATGCCCTCCTCCTCCGTCGCATCCACCGGCATCAGGCGCTTCGCCAGGATGTCGTAGGTGCCCCAGAAGGTGCTGGCGCGGCCGATCGGCCAGGCGACGGGGGCGGCATCCAAGGCGAGGGTCTGCTCGATCTCGTCGATCAGCTCGAAGGGGTCCCGCGCCTCCCGGTCCATCTTGTTGACGAAGGTGACGATCGGGATGTCGCGCAGGCGGCAGACCTCGAACAGCTTGCGGGTCTGGCTCTCGATGCCCTTGGCGGCGTCGAGGACCATCACGGCGGCATCGACCGCCGTCAGGGTCCGGTAGGTGTCCTCGCTGAAGTCTTCGTGGCCCGGCGTGTCGAGCAGGTTGAAGATGACGCCGCCCCGCTCGAAGGTCATGACGGAGGTCGCCACCGAGATGCCGCGGTCCTGCTCGATCTTCATCCAGTCCGACCGCGTGCGGCGCGCATTGCCCTTGGCGCGCACGGCGCCGGCCAGCTGGATGGCGCCGCCCTTCAGCAGCAGCTTCTCCGTCAGCGTGGTCTTGCCGGCGTCGGGGTGGGCGATGATCGCGAAGGTGCGGCGGCGCGCGGCTTCGCGCGCGACCGCCTCGAGGGCCGTGGTGTCACTCATGCGGGGCGCTATAGCCCCTTACGGGGTCGGGATCACCACCGGATCGGCGAGGGCCAGCGCCGCGATCCGCGCGGGGTCCGGCGCCAGGCCGATGCCCGGCCCCTCCGGCCCGGTCAATCGGCCGTCCCTCACGGTCAGAAGTCCGGGGGCGACGATGTCCTCGGCCAGGGACGTGACGCCGCAATCCATGGGGTGATGGGCGTCGAGGCCGAGCGCCTGCGCCATCTGCCAGTTGGCGGCCGTCGCGACCGCCGTCTCGTAGAAGGAATGCAGGGACGGCGTCAGGCCAAGCCGGGCGGCCACGGCGGAGGCGTCCCGCAGCCCGGCGATGCCGCCCCAGTAGAAGATGTCCCCCAGCACGACCAGGTCCGTCAGCCCCAGGCGATGGGCGGCGACGAGGTCCGGCGGCTCGATCAGGCACATGTTGGAGGCAAGCCGCCCCGCCCCCGCTTCCCGCAACCGCGCGAAACCCTCCAGCGCGTCGGTCGGGTCCTCATGGAACTCCAGGTCCAGCGCGGCGGTGCCGGCGACCAGGCGCCGCGCCTCCTCCGGGCTATAGGCGCCGTTGGGGTCGCAGCGGAGGCGGGTGCCGGGCGGCAGGGTGTTCCGCAGGGCCGTCAGCGCGGCGATGTCCCAGTCGATGCCGGTGGCGGCGGATTTGTACTTGAAGGCGCGGATGCCGTGATCCGCCGCGATCCCCGCCGCCAATTCCGCCACGCGCGGCGCCAGCGAGACATCGGCCATGTGCGCCGTGATCTCGGCGCGCTCCATCGCCCGGCCGGGCACGGCGGCGGGCAGCGGGCAGGCGACCTCGACCGGGCGCAGCGGCGCGGATTGCCCGAGCAGTGCGGCCAGCGTCACGCCGAGATGCTTCGCGGAAGCGTCCCAGGCCGCGAGGTCGAGGCCCGCATAGGCCGCCAGCCCGTTGCGGCCATGCCGGTTGTCGAAGCTGATCCGGGCGAAGCTGCGCCGCAGCGCCGCGCGGTCCCGCAGCGCATCCCGCCCGATCCAGCCCTTGGCGATCGCCACCACCCGCGCCGCGCAATCCGGCGTGCCGTTGGTCTCCCCCCAGCCCTCCGTGCCATCGGCCAGGCGGATCGCCACCAGCGTCCGGTCCTGCTTCGGCGTGCAGTACATGGAGCTGACATAGAGGTGCTTCAGCGGCAGGGCGAGGCGCTGGACCCTGATGGAGACGATCCGCGTCGGGCTGTCCTTCGGCACCGCGGGCAGCGGCGGCAGCGGACCCTCGGCGGCGACGGCGGCATCAAGCGCGGCGGCCAGCGACACGGCGCGGGGCAGCCCGCCTTCCCCGGGCCTGACCGCCAGCGTCACGCCCATGGCGCGCGCCAGCGCTGCCAGATCCCGCAGCCCGGCCAGGCCGCCGGCGCTGTCCGCATCCGCCACCACCAGCGTGGTGCCCCGCGCGAGGCAGGCGGCGAAGGGGCCGGGCGTCAGGCCAGCCGCCCCGATCGCACGCGGCGCGGCGGCGATGCCGCCGAGCCAGGTGGCCTCATCCAGACCCAGCAGGGCGTTGGTCATCCCAGGAATCTCTCCGGATCGGGCAGGGCGATGTTCGTCCCCTCCACCACCAGGCGGAGGTCCGGGCGCTGCGCCGCCTCGGCCGGCACCCGCAGGCGGAAGGCGCAGTGCCCGTCGGCCAGGCCCGCCGCTGCCAGGTCCGGCCGCATCAGCTGGGCGCGGGTGGCGGCGAGCGGCGTGGCCCCGGCCATCAGCACGACGGTGACGGGCGCCGGCGCCAGCAGGTCCAGCGCCCAGCCATGCAGCACGCCATCCTCCACCCGGTCCAGCCGGCCCATGACGTTGCGCGGCGCGCGCCGCTTTACGGGCGGCGAGGCCAGGAAGTCCGCCACCTCCGCATAGTCGGCGCTGGCGCGGATGGCGGCGGCGAAGGGCGGCAATTCGTCATCGGCATGGAATTCGTAGCGGTCGAAGACCTTGTCCCCCGCCCCCTCCGCCAGCGCCTGCTGGCAGCGGGAGAAGGCGGCGAAGGCGGCTTCGAAGGCCGGGCCCTCCGCCGCCACATCCGCCTCGAACCGCGCCCGCGCGGCCGCGTGCAGCGCGATGTCGGTGGCGAAGAGGTCGCGATGCAGGGCGGCCTCCGCCCGTGCGCGGTCGCGCAGCGCGGCCTGGTCCGGCGACAGGCGCGTGACGTTGCGCGCAATGTAGAGCGGCGGCGCCCAGCCGAGCCGCCGCGCCATGAGCAGCAGGGACCGGTCGAATGCCTCCGCGATCCCCGCCACCAGCACCGCACCGTCCAGATTGGCCAGCGCGGCTTCCAGCACCGGGCGCGTCGTGCGGCCCGCGATCTGGCGGGCCTGGGTATCGCCCCTTCCCTGCGCCGTCAGGTAGTCCAGCGGCGACAGCGCGCCGCTCAGGATGGCGTCGCGCTGGGCGTGGTGGGGGTAGGTGAAGGCGTAGAAGTATTCGGACAGCGCCCGCTCGACCGGATCCCGCAGCAGGGTGAAGTAGTGGCAGGGCTCCCGCAGCGCCTGGTGCAGGCCGAGGAACTGGTGCCCCGTCACCAGGCGGATCTCCCGCCCCGCCATCCCCGCCCGCACGGCCTTCGCGACCTCCGGCATCGGGCGGGGGTCGCCGCTGCCGAGGTCGAAATAGAGCACATGCCGCGCGCCATATTGCCGGGACAGCACGGTGCGGAGCGAGGAGCCGGCGGTCTTCGGCACATGCAGGAAGACGTGGTGCGGCATCTTGTGAGACGGGCTGCCCTGATCGGTGAGATTCCCTCTGCCGCAATCGGCCGGGCGCGGCAACACTGCCACGGAACAGTTGAAAGGCCCCGAAGGCATGCCCTCCCGCCGCGCCCTGCTTGCCCTGCCATTCGGCCTGGCTGTCCCGGCGGCCCGCGCGCAGGGCACCTGGCCCCAGCGGCCCGTGCGCCTGGTGGTGCCCTTCCCGCCCGGCGGCACGACGGATGTGCTGGCCCGCGCCATCGCCGCCAAGTGGCAGGAAGGCTGGGCGCAGCAGGTGGTGGTGGACAATCGCGGTGGCGGCGGCGGCGTGATCGGGACGGAAGCCGTGTTCCGCGCGCCCCCCGATGGCCTGACCCTCGTGCTCGGCAACAACCAGACCCACGGCACCAATGGCGCGCTGATCCCGGGCCTGCCCTATGACCCCGCCGGCTTCGCCGCCGTCACGCTGGTGGCGAAGGCGCCGCATGCGCTGGTGGTGCCGGCTTCCTCCCCGGCCCGCAGCGTGGCGGACCTCGTGGCGCTGGGGCGGCAATCGGCGCGGGGGCTCTCCTATGCCTCCTCCTCCGCCGGCTCGGCTTCCCACCTCATGAGCGAGACCTTCGCGCGGCGCAGCGGCATGAACGCGACGCATGTGCCCTATCGCGGTGCCGCACCGGCGGCGATGGACCTGGTGGCGGGGGTGGTGGACTTCATGATGGCGACCTGGGCCAGCGTCTCGGCCCTCGCCGCCGATGGCCGCATCCGGGTGCTGGGGGTGGGTGGCGATGCCCGCTTCCCCGACCTGCCCGCGGTGCCGACCCTGCGGGAACAGGGCTATGACTATCTCAGCGGCGACAGCTGGTTCGGGCTGTTCGCGCCCCTCAACACGCCCCTGCCGGTGCTGGAGGCCGTGAACGCCGCGACCGTCAGCGCCCTGGCGGACCCAACGGTGCGCGGGCGGCTGGAGGCGGCGGGCTTCCGGGTGGAGACGATGACCGTCCCCGACTTCGCCCGCTTCCACCAGGCGGAGGTCGGCCGCTGGGCCGCACTGGTGCGGGAAAGCGGCGTGACGCTGACACAGTAGCGCGAGGGCATCGTCCTCGACAACACAGCCACCTGGTCGATGGGTGTCGTCGTGGTGTTCCGCTGGTCACCCGGCCTGGCGGGACGTGGCGCCGGCTTTTTCCGCGGTGTCTCCGGCTGTTCTCACCACCGGCATTGCCTCGTCCGCCATGGCCCGCCGGAGGGGTCGCGGCTCGACGCCCCTTGGCGGCACGCTGGTCGAACCCGGCCGGGGGAGCGGCGTTGGGGGCCTGCAACTTGAACAGGTGCGACAGGCCGCGCCACAGGAGGCCGAGATTTCCGACCAGCGCCCACCCTCCTCCCGCCAAACCCCGGTCGCCGCTCTGGGCCCCGTCTTCCTGGTCTCCGCCAGCCTGGTCGCGCTGATCGTCACCGCCGGCGCCACCGCCCCTGCGGCGGTCGGCGACATCTTCACCACGCTCCAGGCCTGGGTCATGGACCGGCTGGGCTGGTTCTACCTGCTCTCCGTCGCGGTCTTCGTGGGCTTCGTCCTCTACCTCGCGGTGAGCCGGCATGGCGACGTCAAGCTCGGCCCGAACCACGCGGAGCCCGACTACAGCTACGGCTCCTGGTTCGCCATGCTGTTCAGCGCCGGCATGGGCATCGGCCTCGTCTTCTTCGGCGTGGCGGAGCCCGTCATGCACTTCACCACGCCCCCGGTCGGCGAGGCCGCGACGGTGGAGGCGGCGCGCGCCGCGATGCGGAGCACCTTCTTCCACTGGGGCCTCCATGCCTGGGCCATCTACGCCGTCGTCGGCATGTCGCTGGCCTATTTCGCCTTCCGGCGCGGCCTGCCGCTGACGGTGCGCTCCGCCTTCCACCCGCTGCTGGGTGACGCCATCCACGGGCCGATCGGCCATGCCATCGACATCTTCGCCGTGCTCGGCACGGTCTTCGGCGTCGCCACCTCCCTCGGCCTCGGCGTGCTGCAGATCAATGCGGGCCTCGCCTACCTCACCGGCCTGCCGGAGTCGCTGCCGATGCAGGTCGGGCTGATCGCCGCGATCACCGCCATGGCCGCCATCTCCGTCGCGCTCGGCCTCGATGCCGGCATCCGCCGATTGAGCCAGCTGAACGTCATCCTCGCCGCGGTCCTCGTCATCTTCGTCGCGGCGGTGGGGCCGACGGTCTTCCTGCTGCAGGCGCTGGTGCAGAACACGGGCGGCTACCTCAACGAATTCGTCGCCCGCAGCTTCAACCTCTACGCCTATGAACCGAATGCCTGGCTGGCTGCCTGGACGCTGTTCTACTGGGCCTGGTGGATCTCCTGGTCGCCCTTCGTCGGCATGTTCATCGCCCGCATCTCCCGCGGGCGGACCATCCGCGAATTCGTGCTCGGCGTGCTGCTGGTGCCGACGGCCTTCGCCTTCGTCTGGCTCACCGTCTTCGGCAACACCGCGATCGCGATGCATCTGTCGGGTGCGACGCGGGTGGTGACGGATACCGTTGCCGCCAACCTGCCGCTGGCGATCTTCGCCTTCCTGGAGCAGTTCCCCCTCTCCACCCTCACCTCGGCGCTCGCGACGCTGCTGGTGGTGACCTTCTTCATCACATCCGCCGACAGCGCCGCGCTGGTCATCGATACCATCACCGCCGGCGGCTCCGACCGCGCGCCGGCCTGGCGGCGCATCTTCTGGGCGGTGACCGTGGGCGTGGTGGCGGCCGTGCTGCTTTTCGCTGGCGGGCTGCAGAGCCTGCAGACCGCCACCATCGCCAGCGCGCTGCCCTTCACGGTCGTCATGCTCGCCATGTGCTGGGGGCTGCACAGCGCGCTGCGGCTGGAGGCGCTGCGCGAGACCATCCGGCTGGCTGCCGCCCCCGCCGCCGGCCCGGTGCCGGGTGCCTGGCAGCGCCGTCTGCACACCATCCTGCACAACCCCTCGCGCGAGGAGGTGCTGCACTTCCTGCGGGATACCGCCGCCCCCGCGCTGGACGCGGTGGCGCGGGAGCTGCGCGCCCGCGGCGTGGAGGCGGAACTGCTGCGGGAGGAGGAGCGCATCCGCCTCATCGCCAGCCCGGGCGCGGCGGAGGAGTTCCGCTACGGCATCCGGCTGCGCAGCCATGCCGCGCCCAGCTTCTCCTTCGCCGGCGGCCCGGGGGACGACGAGGAGCGAAGCTGGCGCGCCGAGATCTTCCTGCGCGAGGGCGGCCTGGACCAGGATGTGATGGGCCTGGACCGCGAGGCGCTGATCGCCGACGTGCTCGCCCGCTACGAACGGCACCTGGCCTTCCTGCAGGCGGCCGAGCGGACGCGCCGGTGACGCGCGCGGCAGGCGCGGGCGGCGCCGCGCTCCGCCCCGTCGCCGCGCTGCTGGCCGCCGTCTTCATGGCCATGGCGGGCAGCGGCCCGCTTGGCACCGCGGTCAGCCTGGGGATGGAGGCCGCGGCGCTGCCCCGGCCCGTCATCGGCCTGGTGATGTCGGCCTATTTCGCCGGGCTCACCCTCGGCTCGCTGCTCGCCTACCGGGTCGTGCTGCGGGTCGGGCATATCCGCGCCTTCACGGCCTTCGCCTCGGTGGTCTCGGCCGTGACGCTGCTCTACCCGCTGCTTCCGCCGCCCTACGCCTGGGTGCCGCTGCGGCTGGCCGAGGGCTTCTGCATGGCCGGCATCTTCATCTGCGTCGAGAGCTGGCTGAACGACCATGCGGGCCCGGCTTCGCGCGGGCGCATCCTCGCCTCCTACATGATCTGCGTCTATCTCGGGCAGGCCTCGGGCCAAGCGGCCCTGGCGCTGGACGGGGGCGGCGACGCGATGCGCGTCTTCCTGCTGGTCTCCGTGCTGATCTCCTTCGCGGTGCTGCCGGTCGCGCTGACCCGCATGCCCTCCCCGGCCCTGCCCGAGGTCATCTCCTTCCCCGCGCGCCGGCTCTGGGCGGCCTCGCCGCTCGGCATCGCCGGCACGATCGCGAGCGGGCTCGTGCTGGGCTCGGTCTACGCGCTCGGCCCCGTCTTCGCTCGCGATGCCGCGGGCTTCGAGGCCGGGGGCGCGGCCCTGTTCATGGCGGTGCTGATCGCGGGTGGCGTGCTGCTGCAATGGCCGCTCGGCCGGCTGTCCGACGCCTTCGACCGCCGGCGCGTGATCGTGGCGACGCTGGCGCTGCTGACGGCGGCGGCGCTTCTCGTCGCCTTCATGGCGGAGCGCGGCGGCCTGCCGCTGCTGGGCGCGGCGGCGGCCTTCGGCGGCGTCGCCCTTGCGCTCTATCCGCTCTGCGTGGCCCACACGAACGATCATCTGTCGCGGGGCGACCGCGTGGCGGCCAGCGGCGGCCTGGTGCTGGCCTATTCCGCGGGCGCGACGGCGGGACCCCTCCTCGCCTCGGCGGCCATGGTGGCGCTGGGGGGGCGCGGGCTGTTCCTCTTCGCGGCCGCGGTCGGCCTGCTGGGCCTCGGCTTCGCCGCCTGGCGCCTGCTGGCCCGCGCGCCGGTGCCGGCGGAGCGGCAGGGCACCTTCCAGCCCCAGCCAGGCACGACGCCGATTGCGGCGCCGCTGGACCCGCGCACCGCCCTGCCGGCCGCGGGCACCGCCGCCTCCTGACCGCTACGGGGGGAGACGGCGCGGCGCGCGGGCGCCCGGCGGCCCCCTTTCCCGGGGCCTCAGGCGATCAGCGTGTATCCATCAAGGTAGCTGAAGGCGACGACGACCGGCGCCGCGTCGTTCCCCGCCGCGTCCTCCGCCGTCACGCGCAGGCTGTGCGTGCCCGCGGAGAGCGGGCCGAACAGCGCCTCCAGGTCCAGCGTGAAACGGCCCTTGGCGTCGAGGGCGACGGCGCGGGCGCCACCGCCATCCAGGCTCGCCATGACGACATCGAGCCCGTCCCGGTTGTCGAAGGCCATGCCCTGCAGCACCGGCGCGCCAGCCGCCTGCATCCCCGACTGGGCGCCGAGCAGCACCACGGGGGCGAAGGTATCGGCCTCCGCGCTCAGGCGCGCCACGCCGAATTCCGCGACTTTCCGGCCGGTCTCGATGCCATCGACATTGGCGTATTCGAAGTGGATGCCGGCATAGATCCGGCTCTTGCCGGCTTCCAGCGCGGCATCGATGAAGTTGTCGAAGCTGCGCGTCACGCCCGGCAGGCCGACGCTCTCGTTGGAGAAGGCGATCTCCCCCAGCATCATCGTCAGCGCATAGGCGGAGGCGGCGGAGCAGGTGGCGTGGCCGGAGAGGTAGTCCGGGTGGTTCGGCGTACCCAGCAGCGGCGTCCAGGCCGGGTCGGCCTCCGTCAGCGGGTTGCCGTCCTGGTCCGCCTCCCGGATCGCGGTGATGGGGCGCCAGGCGTTGAAGGTGTATTTCGCGTCCCAGGCGGCGATGGCGCCATCGGCCTGGACGAAGTTCAGCACCGCCAGCGTCCAGGCATTGGTGGAGGTGGAATAGCCGCCATCCTCCAGCACCTCCCCGGCGATCTGCGCCCAGCGGCCGGCGGGGGTGTAGCTGCCGGACTGGTCACGCCAGTAGCGCGCGATCTCCGTCTGGTCGGCCGTGCGGGTGGCGGAATTGATGGCGCCGAGCTCCTTCACCTCGTTGAAGGCGGCGGCGTATTCCGCGCTGGTCAGGTCCGGCGGGCCATCCGGGCGGAACTGGTCGCCGCGTTCCAGCGCCCAGGGCGTGACATCCCCCCATTGCGGGTTGAGGCCGCCGATATTGGGCGGCAGGGCGCGCCACTGCCCGATCCCGGTATTGCCGGGCTCGATGAACTCATTGTCCGCGCCATCGACGGCGCGGATCGCCATCACCGCATCGGCAACGGTGCGGCCGAATTCCAGCGCCTGGTCCTTGGCCGGGCCGTGCGGCACATGCGCCAGGTCCGCGGCCAGCTTCGCATCGAAGGTCGCGGCCTGGTCGGGGTAGAGCGTGCTGAGCACGCGATGCGCGGCAGAGACGACGGCGGCGTAGCTGGAAATGCCCTCCGGCGCATCGAGGTTCACCATCAGGGTGCGAGTGCCCTCGATGGCGGCCAGCGTGTCCAGCACCGCGGCACTTTCCATGCCGAGCACGCGGGTGGCGACGCCGGTGATGGAGCCGGCCGCCTTGATGGCTTCCAGCGTCGCGAAGTTCCAGGACAGCACGGGGTCCACGATCGGGGTCGCGTCCCGCACCACCTCGATGGTCTGGGCCGTGCTGTTGCCGGCCGCATCCGTGATGGTGAAGGCGAAGCTGTTCAACCCGGCATCGAGCGCGATGTCGGCCAGGGTGAAGCGGCCATCGGCGCCGACATTCACCGCCTTGTCGCCGAACAGGATGACGGCGCCGGCCTCCGCCGTGCCCGTCAGCGTGACGAAGGCGAAGCCCGTGGCCCCATCGCCGAGCGCGCCGGTATCGGAGGAATTGGCGAGCCCGATGCTGGCCTGGCCTGGCGCCGTGGTGTCCACCGTGACGGCGTAGTCGGCGGAGGGGGCGCTTTCCTGGCCCGATTTGCCGATGGCGATGGCGGAATAGCTGTACTCCCCATCGCCGGGGCCGCCGCCGCGCCTGTCCTCCAGGCGCCAATTGCCATCCTCATCGGCGCGCGTCCTGCCGATGCTGACGCCGTCGCGGAACACCTCCACCCGCACGCCCGCGGCGGCGGTGCCGGTGACCATCGGCGTTGCATCCGCCGTGATGCCATCCCCGGCCACGCCGGTATCGGTGCCGAGGCCGGTGATGACGGGCGCCGCCGGCGTGCCGGCCACCACGGTGCCGTCGGCGAAGGCCAGCTTCTCCACATCCAGCAGCAAGTCGGTGCCCTCCGCGAGGCCGGCGCCGCCGATACCCCTGACGATGAAGGCGCCGCCGCCGAGGTCGATGACCTCGTAATCCGCGGCATTGCCGAGGTAGCGGGCGGTATCGGTGCCGCTGCCGCCGACCAGCAGGTCGTTCCCCCGGCCGCCCGCCAGCACATCGTCGCCGCCGCCGCCGAAGAGGCTGTCATGCCCGCTGCCGCCAACCAGGCTGTCCCGCCCCTGCACGCCCATCAGCCAGTCATCGCCGCCACCGCCATCGAGCGTGTCATTCTCCCGCCCGCCGATGATGGTGTCGTCGCCGCCGAGGCCCAGCACCTCCACGGGCGAGCGGCCGCGCCGCTGGTCGACCACGATCCGGTCGCCCCTGGCGGTCCCGGTCAGCAGCGCAGAGGTCATGGGGGTGCTCCATCCCGCGGTTGGGCCGGCATCCTGACGGGAGCCGCCAGGCGGAATGTTACCAGAGCGTGTGGAGAAGAGTCAGCCATGAACCGTAGGTTTACTATCGTTCCGGTTGCAATCGGCCCGGCGGCACCGGGGGCCTTCCCCGGGCAGGCCCCGCGCGGGCTATAAGCGGCCCGCCATGGCCCGCATCCCCCCCATTCCCGACGACGCGCTGGAGGAGCGGTTCCTCCGTGCCTCCGGCCCCGGCGGGCAGAACGTCAACAAGGTGGAGACGGCGGTCGAGCTGCGCCTCGACCTCAATCGGATGGAACTGCCGGAGGGGATGGCGCGGCGCCTGCGAACCCTGGCCGGCCGGCGCATCACCGGAGAGGGCGTGCTGGTGATCCAGGCGCAGCGCCACCGCACCCAGGACCGGAACCGGACGGAGGCGCGGGAGCGGCTGGACGAGCTGCTGGCCAAGGCGGCGGAGCCCCCGCCCCCGCCGCGCCGCGCCACCCGGCCGACGCTCGCCTCCAAGACCCGCCGGCTGGAGGGCAAGAGCCGACGCGGCGAGATCAAGAAGGACCGCGGGAAGCCGCGGGACGAGTAGCCCCGGTTGTTCCCCGACAGGACGCGGGCGATGCTCCGCGCCGCAACAGGGGGACGGCGCATGGCGGGCAGCATTACGACGGTCTTGGGGCCCATCGCGCCGGAGCAACTCGGCACCACGCTGATGCATGAGCATCTTCTCTGCGACATCACACCGCCCGCGCTGCGCGGCAGGCCGGAGCTTGCGGTGAAGATCACGCAGCAGAACCGCTACGACATCGATTACGGCCGCCGGCCGAACACGGAAAAGACCAAGCTGCTCGACCGCGAGCTGGCGGTGGCGGAGGTCGAGGCCTTCAGGCGCGATGGCGGCGATGCGATCGTGGAGCTGACCATCGGCGGGCTGGCGCCGGATCCGCTCGGGCTGGTCGAGGTCTCCCGCCGCACCGGCGTGCATGTGGTGATGGGCTGCGGCCACTACGTCCATGCCTACCACGCGCTCGAGAATGCGACGCGGAGCGTGGACGACTTCGCGCAGGAGATGGTGCAGGCCGTGCGCCAGGGCGCCTGGGGGACGGAGGTGCGCGCGGGCATCATCGGGGAGATCGGCTGCACGGAGGAATGGAGCGAGCAGGAGAAGCGCGTGATGGCGGGCGCCGTCATCGCGCAGCAGGAGACGGGGGCGGCGCTGACCATCCACCCCGGCGCGGTGCCCGACCAGCCCATGGAGATCATCGATTTCCTGAAGGCGCGCGGCGGCGACATCCCGCGCACCATCATCGACCACATCGACCGCACCATCTTCGACCATGACCGGCTGTTCCGCCTGGCCGATACGGGCTGCGTGCTGGAATTCGACCTCTTCGGCTACGAACACGCCTACTGGTCCTTCGCGCCGATCACCATGCCGAATGACGGCGTGAGGCTCGATATGATCCGCGCGCTGGTGGAGCGGGGGCATCTCCACCAGATCGCGATCTCCCAGGACATCTGCCGGCTGACGCGGCTGCTGGCCTATGGCGGCCACGGCTATGGCCACATCCTGCGCAACGTCGTGCCCTTCATGCGGGAGAAGGGATTCTCCCAGGCCGAGATCGACACGATCCTGGTGGAGACGCCGCGCCGGCTGTTGACGATCAGCGATTGAGCCTGTGCTGGTCGAAGAAGTCGAGCATGGCGCGGGAGGCATCGGGGCCGCGCGGATCCGTGTAGCTGCCGGCCGCATCGCCGCCGGACCAGGCATGGCCGCCGCCATGCACCACCCATTGCTCCAGCACAGGCCGGCCTGAGGCATCACGCTGCTGCCGGCGCGTGAAAGCGTGGCCGCCGGGGGCCTGGCCGCGTTCCTCGGACAGGCTGAGCCCCGTGGTGGCCGCTTCCTGCTGCGCCAGCACGGCATCGCCGTTGCGGGGATGCACCGTCGCGTCCTTGTCCGCGTGGAAGACGATGGTCGGCACCAGGCGCTTCGCGGCGGGGGCCGCCCCGCCCTGGCGCATGGCGGCGAAGGCGGAGGGGATGTCCCGCGCCGCACCCGCCGGCAGGCCCGAATGCACGCCGACGGCCGCGAAGATGTCGGGATAGGCCTGGCCCAGGATCGCCGCCGCGGCCCCGCCGGCCGAGAGCCCCGCGACGTAGACGCGGCGGGGGTCCACCGCCTGGTCGCGCATCACCTGCCGCGCGATGGCGGCGATTAACGCGGTCTCCGTCCCGCTGCGCCGCTGCTGCGCCGCGTCGAACCAGTTCCAGCAGCGCTGCGCATTGGCGCCCTGAGTCTGAGCGGGATAGGCGACGAGCATGCCGCGCTCCTCCGCCCATTCATTCATCCGCGTGCCAGCGGCGAAATCCTCCGGCGACTGCGTGCAGCCATGCAGCATCACCAGCAGCGGCGCCGGCGCGGCCGGCTTGCGGGCGGGGATATAGAGCCGGAAGTCGCGGCTGTCCGCGGCGATGCGGCAGGACAGCGACAGGAAGCGCGCGCCATCGGCCACGGGCGGCGGCGTGTGGGGCCGCATGCGGTCCCGCAGCGTGCGCATGGGGTCGGCGATCGCGTCCATCGCTTCCGGCGGCACATCGAAGATGCGGCCGCGGGGTGGCGCTGGCTTGGTGGCGGTAGCGGCGGGCTGGGGCTCAGCGGCGCCGGACAGGGCGCGGCGCAGCAGGGCGGTCGCCTCCGCCAGGCGGCCGGCGCGGGTCAGGCGGGTGGCTTCCTCGATATCGGACATCATGGTCATCGGTACTTTCAGTGTAGAGGAGAATTGTTGTCGGGAAGCGATCAGCGGATGCGGTCGGCCAGCGCGGCCTTCACCGCGGCGCTGGCCTGGAGCGCGCCCATCACCGTGATTCCGGCGATGGCGGCGCGGGCGAGTTCGGCCGGCACGTCCATCGCGATGCTGGCCAGGCCGAGGACTCGGATCTCGATCATCCGGCCCGCTTCCACCACCGCCTCCAGCTCCGCCCGCGTGACGTGGCGGAGCCCGAGGTCGAGGCCGCGGCGCATGATGGAATGCCGCGCGGCATCGGCATGGCGATCGGCCAGGTTGCGGATGGCAGTGCGGATGAAGTCGGTGCGGTTGGCGTAGAAGCCGTCCTTCACCAGCAGGTCGATATGGCCGAGATCGACATGGCCGAGGTTGATCGTGATCTTCTCGGTCTCGGCCACGCCCTTGGGTCGCTGATCCATCCACTTGCCATCCATGCACCATCCACTGGGATGGTTAAGGCGATAGGGCCAGGGAGGTTCCGGATCGGCAGGCGGAACATCCGGTTGCGGCGGCGCCTGATCGTTGGATATCCTACGATCGATCGGGAGGAAGCGGGCTGTGTCGGCATCAGGCGGGCTGGAGGGGCAGGTCGGATTCCTGCTGCGCCTGGCGCAGGAGGCGAGCTTCGCCGCCTTCGCCCGCCGCACCGGGGAGGCCGCGCTGCGGCCAGGCCGCTACGCCATCCTGAGCCTGGTCGGCGCGCATCCCGGCATCTCCCAGACCGCGCTCGGCCAGGCGGCGGGGCGGGACAAATCGACGCTGACGCCGGCGCTGGCCGACCTCGAGAAGCGCGGCCTGCTGCGGCGGGACCGGGTGGCGGGGGACCGGCGCAGCTACGCGCTGCGGCTGACGCCGGCGGGCCGCGCCATGCTGACGCGCCTCGCTGCCCATGCGGCGGCACATGATCGTGACTTGGATGCGCTGGTGGGGGAGGAAGCGCGGGACGCCGTCCTCGCCGCGCTGCGCCGTATCGCGGGCGGATGGGGGGAATCATGAGCGGCAGGACGACGGTGCGGCAGGCGGTCTTCGACCTGCTGCGGGATCGCGGCATCGACACGGTCTTCGGCAATCCGGGATCGACGGAGCTGCCCTTCCTCGACCGCTGGCCGAGTGACTTCCGCTACGTGCTGGGGCTGCAGGAAGCCAGCGTGATCGGGATGGCGGATGGCTATGCCCGCGCCGCCGGTCGCTGCGCCTTCGTGAACCTGCACTCCGCGGCCGGCGTCGGCCATGCGCTGGGCAATGTCTTCACGGCGTACCGCAACCAGGCGCCGATGGTCATCACGGCCGGGCAGCAGGCGCGGTCCCTGCTGCCGAACCTGCCCTTCCTGGGCGCGACCGAGGCCGCCGCCTTCCCCCGCCCCTACGTCAAGTTCAGCATCGAGCCCGCGCGCGCCGAGGACGTGCCGGCGGCGATCGCGCAGGCGCACCGCATCGCACTGAGGAAACCCTGGGGCCCGACCTTCGTCTCCATCCCCTCCGATGACTGGGCCGCGCCCTGCTGGCCCGTGCCGATGCGGGAGATGGCGGAGGATTCCGGCCCCGACCCCGCGCTGCTGGCACGCGCCGCGTTGCAGCTGGCCGCCGCGAAGAATCCGGTGCTGGTGGTGGGGCCGGAGGTGGATCAGGGAGGCGCCGGCCCGGCGCTGGTGGCGCTGGCGGAGCACATTGGCGCGAAGATCCTGACCAGCCCCTTCGCCAGCCGCATCGCCTTCCCCGAGGATCATCCCCTCTTCGGCGGCTTCCTCGCTGCGGCACCGCAGGCGGTGTCGGAGGCGCTGGCCCCGCATGACCTCGTGCTGGTGGTGGGCGCGCCGGTCTTCACCTTCCATGTCGTGGGCGATGCCGCCATATTCCGCGAGGGCCCGCCCATCATCCAGCTGACGACGGATGCAGAGGCGGCGGCGAGCGCGCCCGCGGGGCTCTCGATCCTGGGCAGCCTGAGGCTGGCGATCCCCGCGCTGCACGCCCTGCTGCCGAAGGGTGACCGCGCACCGCCCGCCCCGCGCATCCGGCCCGCGCCGCCGCCGCCCGCCGATCCCATCCCCGCCGCCTGGCTGCTCTCCCGCCTCCACGCCGCCATGCCGGCAGGCACGGTGCTGGTGGAGGAAGCGCCATCGCACCGCCCGGCCATGCACGCGCAAATGCCGATGCGCGACTGGGGCGGCTTCTTCACCATGGCGAGCGGCGGCCTCGGCTACGGGCTGCCAGGCGCCGTCGGCGTCGCGCTGGCGCGGCCGGGCACGCGCGTCGTGTGCCTGATCGGCGACGGGTCGATGATGTATTCGCCCCAGGCCCTCTGGACCGCGGTGCAGGAGAAGCTGCCGCTCGCCGTCATCGTCATCGACAATGCCGGCTACGGCGCCATGCGCTCCTTCAGCCAGGTGCTGCAGGTCCGCGACGTGCCGGGGATCGACCTGCCGGGGCTCGACTTCGTCTCGCTCGCCCGCGGCATGGGCTGCCCCGGCGTGCTGGTGACGAAACCGGAGGAACTGGATGGCGCGCTGGCACAGACCATGGCGCATCCCGGGCCGATGCTCGTGCAGGTCGTTGTCGATGCGGCGGTGCCGACGCTCTATCATCGCCACTGAACAGACGGGCCGACAGAGCCCGCAGGGAGGAACACCATGGTGAAGACGACCCGCCGTGCCTTGCTCGCCGCGCCCGCTCTGCTGGCCTTGCCGGCTCACGCACAGACCTGGCCATCGCGCCCCATCCGCATCATCGTCCCCTTCCCGCCCGGCGGGCTGGTGGATGTGCTGGCACGATCCATCGCGCAGCCCATGTCGGCGCAGCTCGGCCAGCCCGTGGTGGTCGAGAACCGCGTCGGCGCCGGGGGCAATATCGGCGCCGACGTCGCGGCGAAATCCGCGCCGGACGGGCATGTGCTGCTGGCGACCTCGATGGGCCCGGTCGCGGTCAACCAGTTCATCTACCGCAGCATGCCCTACGACACGCAGACCGCCTTCGCCCCCATCACCCTGCTGGCCAGCACGCCCAAGGTTATGTGCGTGACGAATGGCCGCCCCTGGCGCAGCGTGCAGGACGTCGTCGCTGCGGCGAAGGAACGGCCGGGCATTCTGACGGCGGGATCGGCGGGCGCGGGCACCAGCCTCCACCTCGCCCTCGAACTCTTCAAGCAGGCGACGGGGACGGATATCCAGCACGTGCCCTATCGCGGCGCGGGGCCGGCGCTGACGGACCTGGTCGCGGGGCAGATCGACCTGGTGATCGACAACCTGCCGAACATCCTCGGCCAGATCACCGGCAACCAGGTGCGGCCGGTGGCGGTCGCGACGCCGCAGCGCCTGCCGCAACTGCCGCAGGTTCCGACGATGGCGGAAGCCGGCATCGACTTCGTCTTCGGCACTGCCTTCGGGCTGGTGGCGCCCGCCGGCACGCCGGAATCGATCATCACCCGCGTCGCGGGCCTGGTGCGGGATGCGCTGCGGGAGCCGATGATCGGGGGCAGGCTGAGCGAGCAGGGCGCGATCGTCGGAGGGGGTGGGCCCGCCGAATTCGCGGCGCTGATCGCGCGGGAGAAGGCGGTGCTGGAGCCGGTGATCAGGGCAGCCAACATACGGGCGGAGTAGTGGGGGAACGCTGTTCCCCCACACCCCCATGCCAGGGGCGAGACGCCCCTGGACCGTCAGAAATTACAGGCTCTGCCAGACTTCCTGGGCCACCTCGACACATCGAGAAAGCTTGGCCCACTGCTCCTCCACCGTCAGCGTGTTGCCCTCCTCGGTGGAGGCGAAGCCGCATTGCGGGCTGACCGCCAGCTGGTCGAGCGGCGCATACTTCGCCGCCTCGTCCAGCCGCCGCTTCAGCAGCTCCTTCGTCTCCAGGTCGCCGCGCTTCGAGGTGACGAGGCCCAGCACCACCGTCTTGCCCTTCGGCAGGAAGCGCAGCGGTGCGAAGCTGCCGGACCGCTCGTCATCATACTCCATGAAATAGGCATCGACATTGATGCCGTTGAACAGCACCTCCGCCACCGGGTCGTAACCGCCGGACGCGATGTGCATGGAGCGGAAATTGCCGCGGCAGAGATGCATGGACACCACCATGTCCTTCGGCCGCGCATCGATGGCGCGGTTGATCAGCGTGGCATACTTGCCGAGCAGGCCCTCCGTCTCCTCGCCCCGCGCCTTCAGCCCCGCGATCTGCTCGGGATCGCAGAGATAGGCGATGTTCACCTCATCGAGTTGGAGGTAGCGGCAGCCCACGCCGGCGAAATCCGCGACCGCCGCGGCATAGGCCTCGCCCAGATCGGCGAAGAAGCCGTCCATCTCCGGATAGGTGTGGCTGTCCACCGCGCGGCGACCACCGCGGAAATGCAGCACCGACGGGGACGGGATGGTGATCTTCGGCACCGCGCCCTGCGCATTCGCGGCCAGGAAGGCGAAATCCTGCACGAAGGGATGCGGCTTGTAGCTGATGCGGTCCGTGACCTTGAGGCCATAGGCCTTGGTCTGCCCGCCCTTGAACTGGATCCCCTGGTCGGACTCATACATGTCCACGCCACCAAGCTTGGCGAGGAAGTCGAAATGCCAGAAGGCACGGCGGAACTCGCCATCCGTCACGGCCTTCAGGCCGATCGCCTTCTGCTGCGCCACGACATCGATGATGCAGCGATCCTCGATGGCGCGCAGCGCCTCGTCGCTCATGGTCCCGGCGGCACGCGCCGCGCGGGCCTCCCGCAATTCCATCGGGCGCAGAAGGCTGCCGACATGGTCGGCGCGGAAGGGGGGAATGGTGCCGGGCATGGCGTTTCCTTTGCTGGTCAGTGAAGCGAGAGGCCGAGATGGCGTTCCAGCAGCGCGGGCTCAGCGAGCATCTGCGAGGAAGCGCCTTTGGCGACGATGCGGCCGCGATCGAGGATCACGGCCTGGTCGGTGATGGGCAGGATCTGGGTGGCGTGCTGCTCAATCAGGATCGCGGCCATCCCCTCATCCCGCACCAGGCGCTGGATGGCGAAGAGCAGGCCCTGCACGATGACGGGGGCGAGGCCTTCCAGCGGTTCGTCCAGCAGCAGCAGGCGCGGGTTCAGCATCAGCGCGCGGCCGATGGCGAGCATCTGCTGCTCACCGCCCGACAACTGGCTGCCAAGGTTGCGGCGACGCTCCGCGAGGCGGGGGAAGAGCGCATAGACCGCCTTCTCGTCCCAGCGCCCGGGCCTCGCGACCGCGGTCAAATTCTCCGCCACGGTCAATGAACGAAACACCGCGCGTTCCTGCGGCACCCAGCCGAGGCCGAGCGTGGCGCGGCGTTCTGGTGCCAGGCGATCCAGCACCGTGCCCGCCAGGCGGATGGCCCCGCCGCGCTGCCGCGCGATGCCCATCAGCGTGTTGATCAACGTCGTCTTGCCCGCGCCGTTGCGGCCGAGCAGCGCCAGCGCCTGGCCTTCCTCGACGCGCAGCGAGATGCCTTCCAGCACCAGCCCCTCGCCCCATCCGGCGCTGAGGTTCTCGATGAAGAGCAGCGGGTCAGCCATGCGCCACCTCCGCCGTGCCGAGATAGGCTTCCCGCACGCGGGGATCCTTCGCGATGGCGTCGGGCTCTCCGTCCGCCAGCACGGCGCCGAAGGCGAGCACGGTGATGCGCTCCGCGAAGCGGAAGACGAGGTCCATGTCATGCTCGATCAGCAGCACGGCGACGTCGCGCGGCAGGGCGGCGATGGCCTGCATCACCTCCCGGCTCTCGGCGGGCGGCACGCCGGCGGCGGGTTCGTCCAGCAGCAGCACGCGGGGCTTCAGCGCCAGGGCAAGGGCGATCTCCAGCAGACGCTGGCGGCCATAGGGGAGTTCGGCGGTGGGGCGGGTGCGGTCGGCCTCCGGGAAATGGAGATCATCCAGCAGCCGCGCGGCCTCCGCGCCATGGCGCGCGCCGCGCCACCAGGTGGCGCCCTGCCCTTCCCGCTCCCCGATCGCCAGAGTCACTGATTCCAGCGGCGTGAACTGGGGAAAGAGCTGGTTGACCTGGAAGGTGCGGGCCAGGCCGGCGCGGACGCGCGCGTGCTGCGGCAGATGCGTGATGTCCTGCCCGAAGAGCATCACCTGGCCCTCCGAGGCCGGCAGCGCGCCGCTCAGCAGGTTCACGAAGGTGGTCTTGCCCGCGCCGTTGGGGCCGATCAGCGCGTGGCGCGCGCCAGGCAGCAGGTTGAAGCTGACCGCATCCACCGCGGTGAAACCACCGAAGCGGCGCGTGAGATGGCAGGTGCCGAGCGCGATCATCGGCGCGTCATCCGGCGCAGCGCCCCCATCAGCCCGCCGCGGCCGAGCAGCGCCAGGGCGACCAGCGCGATGCCCAGCCAGAACTGCCAGAATTGCGGGCTGGCTTCCGACAGCGTGTGATGGGCGATGGTGAAGGCCGCCGCACCGATCAGCGCGCCATAGAGCGTGCCCAACCCGCCGAGGACCAGCATCAGCAGCCCCTCCGCCGATCGCTGGAAGGACAGTGCATCGAGCGAGGCGAATTGCGTGGTCTGCGCCAGCAACGCGCCGGCGACGCCCGCATAGGCGGCCGCGATCACATAGGCCGCGGCGAGGCGCCGCTTCACGGGAATGCCGATCGCCGCCGCGCGCTTCGGATTTTCGCGGATCGCCCGCAGCGAAAGTCCGAAGGGCGAGCGGACGAGAAGCTGCGCCAGCAGGAACAACACGAACAGCACGGCCAGGCTGTAGAGATAGGCGGTGCGGCCCCAGAGGTCGAAACGGAAGGCGCCGAAGACGGGCCAGATCTCCACCCCCTGCAACCCATCCGCGCCGCCGGTCAGGAAGGCCGCCTTGTTCGCGGCCTCATACAGCATCAGGCCGAGGCCGAGCGTCACCATCAGCCCCGCCAACTCGCCAGCGCGCAGCACCAGCGGCGCCGTCACAAGCCCCAGCAGCGCCGCCACCGCAGCTGCGATCAGCAAGCCGCTGATCGGCTCCCCCCAGCCCTGCTGGCCGAGGATGCCGGCGACGTAGGCGCCGAGCCCGAAGAAGGCCGCATGGCCCAGCGTGACGAAGCCCGCATAGCCCACCAGCAGGTCGAGCGAGAGAGCGAAGAGCGCCGCGATGGCGATGGCGGAGAGCAGCGGCAGCTGTTCCGGCATGGCGAAATAGGCGCCGATGGCGACCAGCCAGGGCAGGGCGTGCAGCGCGATCCTCATGCGTCGGCCCGCTTCAGCAGGCCGTGCGGGCGGGCCAGCAGCAGCACGACCATGGCGGTGTAGATGATGAAGGCGCCGACCTCCGGCACATAGTACTTGCCGAGCACATCGACGATGCCGAGCAGCAGCGCCGCGACGAAGGGGCCGATGACGGTGTTGGTGCCGCCGACGGCGACGACGATGAGGAAGTAGACCATGTACTTCAGCGGGAAGGTCGGATCGAGGCCCAGCACTTCCACCCCCAGCGCGCCGCCGAGCCCCGCCAGCGCGGAGCCGAGCGTGAAGGTGAGGGCAAAGAGCCGCGGCACCGGCAGGCCCATGCCGCGCGCCACCACGCCGTCATCCACCGCCGCGCGCAGCTGCGCGCCGAAGCGCGTGCGCACCAGGCCCAGATGCAGCGCCGCCACCAGCGCCCCGCATACCGCGATGAGGAAGATGCGGTAGCGGCCGAGGCCGACACCCCAGAACTCCACGCGGCCCGACAGCCAATCCGGCAGCTGGATCAGCTGCTGCCGCGCGCCCATGAACCAGTCCACCGCCGCCCCGAGCACAAAGACGAGGCCGATCGAGAAGAGTACCTGCTCCAGATGGTCCCGCCGGTAGAGCCGGACATAGAGCGTCCGTTCGAGCACCAGCCCCAGCACCCCCGCCGCCACCGTGGCGCCCGCCAGCGCCAGCGGGAAGGGCACGCCCATCCGGTTCAGCAGGACCACGCAGACATAGCCGCCGACCATGCCGAAGGCGCCATGCGCCAGGTTCACCACATTCATCAGGCCGAGCGTGACCGACAGGCCCACCGACAGGACGAAGAGCAGCATCCCGCTGGCGAAGCCATCGAGCAGGACGGAGAGGAAGGCCGTCATCCCTCGTCGCGGACCTGCGGGATGCGGTCGAACTCGATGTTCCAGATCTGGCCGTCACGCCGCTCCGCGCGGCGGATGTAGATGTCCTGCACGATGTCGCGGGTGTTGGCGTCGATGGTGATCGGCCCGCGCGGGCTGGTCCAGGACAGGCCCTTGGCGGCGGCAACCAGGCGCTCGCCATCGTCATTGCCGTTGGTGCGCTTCAGGGCCTCCGCGATCAAATGCATGCCGTCGAAGCCGCCGACCGCCATGAAGTTCGGGCGGACATTCGGCAGCACCTGCGCATAGCTCTCCAGGAAGGCGCGGTTCTCCGCGCTGTCATGCGCGGCGGAATAGTGGTGGCTGGTGATGGCACCCAGCGTGACATCGCCCATCTCGTTCAGGATGTCGTCGTCCAGCACGTCGCCCGTGCCGATGACGCGGATGCCCGCCTGCGCCAGCCCGCGCTCCGCGAACTGCTTCATGAGTGCCGCGCCTTCGCCCGAAGGGACGAAGATGAACAGCGCTTCCGGCGCGGCATCGCGGACGCGCTGCAGGAAGGGCGCGTAGTCGGGGTTGCGGAGCGGCGTGCGAAGTTCGAGGGCGATGCGCCCGCCGGCCGCGGTGAAGCGGTTCTTGAAGGCGCGCTCGGCATCGAGGCCCGGGGCGAAGTCGGTCACCAGCGTGGCGACGTTGCGGATGCCGTTCGCCGCCGCCCATTGCGCCATGGGCGCCGTGGCCTGCGGCAGGGTGAAGGAGGTGCGCAGGATGAAGGGGGAGCGCTGGACGATCACGGAGGTCGCCGCCGCCATCACCACCATCGGCACCTTGGCCTCCGTCGCGATGGGCGCGGCGGCCAGCGCCAGCGGCGTGAGGCCGAAGCCCGCCAGCGCCTTCACGCGTTCGCGCACCACCAGTTCCTGCGCCAGGCGGCGCGTGACGTCGGGCTGCGTGCCGGTATCGTCGCGCAGGAGGATCTCGATCCGGCGGCCGGCGACACTCTCCCCGTTGCGGCGAAGCCAGGCCTTGATGCCCGCATCGACCTGGCGGCCGGTGCTGGCGAAGGGGCCGGTCATCGGCAGGATCAGGCCGATGCGGAAATTGCCGGACTGCGCCTGGACCAGGCGAGGCGCGGCGAGCGTGGCGGTGGTGGCGAGCGCGAGGGCGCGGCGAGTGATCATTCTTGTTATCCTCCCTTGCATGCAGCGGGTCAGGCGACGGCGTCGCTGAAGGTGATCAGGGCAGCGAGGCCCTCGGCCTCACCGGAATCGAGGATGAGTCGCAGGTTGCGCCGCGCATTGTCGGCATGCTCGCGCGCCAGCGCTTCGGCCCGCGTGCCCTGCCCGGCCTCCAGCGCTTCCACCAGCAGATGGTGCTGCTGGTGGGCGAAGGTCAGCAGGCGGTGGCGCTGCGGCGCGCTGCCGGGGCTGGGGACAAGGGCGGAGGCGCTGGCGAAGGGCAGCGCTTCCACCGCCGCGATGGCGCGCGACAGGGGCGCATTGCCCGCGGCCTCGGCGATGGCGGCATGCAGCGCGGTGTTCATGGCGCCGTAGGCGTCGAGCGCTTCCTCATCCAGCACGCCGCGCGCCAGCGCCGCGTCGCCCTGGTCCAGCGCCTCATGCAGCCGCCGCGACAGGCCGCGGGAGACGCCGTGTTCCGCGACCAACCGCGCGGCCATGCCTTCCAACTGGCCGCGCAGCGCCACCGCGTCATCCACCTCCCGCACCGTGAAGGCGCGCACGGCGAAGCCGCCGCCAGGCGCGGGCACGGCGAGACCTTCGGATTGCAGGGCGGAGAGCGCCAGGCGGATGGGGGTGCGGGACATGCCGAGTGCCTCCGCCAGCGGGATTTCCGCCAGGCGGTCGCCGGCGCGGAGACGGCCGGTGAAGATGCGGGCACGGAGCTCGATCAGGGCGCGCGCGGCCTGGCCGGTCAGGGGCATGTCGTTCGTTCCTGGACGGATGCCGGATAACACCGCGGCCATGTTGCATGCAATGGGGCTCTCTACGCATGCAATTCCAGCCCCAGGCAGCCCGGCCTAAGCTGGCGCCGCCCACCGCAGGAGACCGCCATGCCCTTCACCGCGCCCCCTCGCCGACGCGGCGTGCTGGACCGCCCGGATTGCCGCATCGCCTATGAGGTGACCGGGTCAGGGCCCGCGCTGGTCTTCGCCCATGGCCTCGGCGGCGGGCTGATGTCCTGGTGGCAACAGGTGGCGCATTTCGCACCGCGATACACCTGCGTGGCCTTCAGCCATCGCGGCTTCTTCCCCTCCACCGCGCCGGAAGGCGGGCCGGACCCGAAGGACTACGCCGGTGACCTCGCGGCGCTCGTCGATAACCTCGGCCTCGGCGAAATCCGCCTGGTCTGCCAGTCCATGGGCGGCTGGACCGGCGTGGAATACGCGCTGCTCCGCCCCGGCCGCGTGAAGGCGCTGGTGCTGGCGGCCACCACCGGGTCGCTCGACGTCCGCCAGGTGGATGAGGCGACGCGCGCGAAACTCGAAGCCTGGAACAGCACGCACGCCAACACCCGCGCCGAGCTCGCTTCCCGCAACATCCTGGCCGCCGGCGGCGCGGCGATGGCGAAACAGAAGCCGGCGCTGCACCACCTCTATGCCCAGATCGACGCACTCAGCACAGGCCTCGACAAGGAAGGCGTGCGGAAGAAGCTCTACGACCAGCGGAAGCGCCACCCCGCGGACCTCGCCGCCGCGAACTGCCCCGTGCTGTTCCTGCCCGGTGGCGACGACGTGGTGCTGCCCCCCTTCGCCGGCGCGGCGATGGCCCCGCTGATCCCGGGCGCCCGCGTCGCCACCATCCCCGTGGCTGGGCACTCCGCCTACTTCGAACATGCGGCGGCCTTCAACGCGGTGGTGGAGGCGTTCCTGGTCGAGGCGGGGTAGCCCCGTCGGCCACGGAGAGGGGCTGCGCGCCCCTCTCCGGACCTCACCCGCGCCAGGGGGCAACGGCCCCCTGGACCGCGAGGTTGTTTGGTCGTTGGAGGGAGGGGCGCGGCGCGACCGCTTGTCTGAAGCGCGCTCCATGCCCCTCCCTCCAACGACCAACCTCGTGGGTTCCCAAGGGCCCGCTGGCCCTTGGCGGGGTTGGGGTATCGGGGAAGGGGCGGAGCCTCTTCCCCGGGCCACCAGGCGCTACTCCCGCCCCGCCAGGGCAGTCCACACCCGCGATGGAGTCAGCGGCAGGTCGAGGTGGGTGACGCCGTCCTCGGCGAGGGCGTCGAGCACGGCGTTGGTGATGGCGGCGGGCGCGCCGTTGGTGGGGAGTTCGCCGACGCCCTTGATGCCGAGGATGTTGTTCGGGCTCGGCGTCGGCACGGAGGTCCAGTCGAGATCGGGAAAATCCTCGGCGCGGGGCATGGCGTAGTCCATCAAGGTCGCGGCGAGCAGCTGGCCGTCCTCGTCGTAACGGGCGTCTTCCATCAACGCCTGGCCGATGCCGGCGGCGTAGCCGCCATGCAGCTGGCCGCCGAGCAGCATCGGGTTCACGACGAGCCCGGCATCGATGGCGGCGGCGAAGCGGTCGAGGGTGATGGCGCCGGTCTCAGGGTCCACGTCCACCTCGGCGATGGCGATGCCGGTGGGCCAGGTTTCGACCGTGTCGGCGCAGTCGGCGCTGGCGGCCAGGCCGCCGGTGCGGGCGGCGAGGTCGAGCAGCGTGATGCGGCGGTCGGTGCCGGCGATGGTGTAGGCGCCGGCCTCGAAGACGATGTCGACTGGCGCGGCTTCCAGCGCCTCTGCCGCCACGCCGCGGCCCTGCTCGATCAGCGTGTCCGCCGCGCGGGTCATGGTGGCGCCGGAGATGATGGTGGAGGAGGAGCCGCCGGTGCCGCCGCCGCGCGCGATGCGGTCGCTGTCGCCCTGCACGATGCGGATGCAGGCGGGGTCGAGGCCGAGCCGCGCGGCCAGGATCTGCGCATAGGCGGTGGCGTGGCCCTGACCCTGGCTCTGCGTGCCGGTGCGGGCTTCGACCGTGCCGTCCGGCAGCACCGACACGCCGGAGGTCTCCGTGCCCCAGCCGCCGGAGCCGTGCAGGTGGCAGGCGAAGCCGCGGCCGCGGCGGAGGCCACGGGCGCGGGAAGCATCGCGGCGGGCGGCGTAGCCGGCATCGTCGGTGCGGGCCAGGACGGCGTCCATCAACGCGGCGTAGTCGCCGCTGTCGTAGCGGTAGCCGAGTGGCGTCGCGTAGGGGAAGGCATCGCGCGGCACCAGGTTGAGGCGCCGCAGGGCTACGGGGTCGCGGCCCGTGTCCCGCGCCGCCTGATCCACCAGGCGCTCCAGCAGCACCAGCGCTTCCGGCTTGCCGGCGCCGCGCACGGCATCGACCGGCGCGGTGTGGGTGAAGGCGCAGCGGAGGTGGAGATGGGCGGCGGGGATGGCGTAGAGGCCGGTGATGACCTTGGCCATGCCGCCGGTCGGGATGGTGGGATTCACCGTGGAGACATAGGCGCCGAAATTCGCGACACCCTCCACGCGGATGGCCGTGAAGCGGCCGTCTTCATCCAGCGCGAGCGCGGCTTCCGCCACGAGGTCGCGGGCGTGCGTGTCTGCCAGATGGTGCTCGCTGCGTTCCTGCACCCAGCGCACATCGCGCTTCAGTGTCATGGCGGCGAAGACGGCGAGGGCCTGTTCGGGATAGGGCGGCAGCTTGGGGCCGAAGCCGCCGCCGACATCCTCCGTCACCACGCGCAGCCGCTCCCTCGGAATCTTCAGGATGTGGTCGCAGAGGATGCGATGCAGCAGGTGCACGCCCTGGGAGGGTGTGGTCAGCGTGACGCGCTGCGCCGCTTCGTCCCACTGCGCCAGCGCCCCGCGGGGCTCGATGTAGCCGGCCAGGATGCGGGGCGATCGGAAGGTGACGCGCGCGATGTGGGCGGCGGCGGCGAAGGCGGCGTCCACCGCGCTCGCATCGCCCTTGTGCCAGTCGCAGACGAGGTTGCCAGGCGCTTCGTCATGCACAAGCGGCGCGCCGTCCGCGAGCGCGTCGTCGCCGCGCACCACGGCGGACAGCGGGTCGTACTCCACCATGATCGCCTCGGCGGCATCGCGCGCCTGCGCGAGGGTTTCCGCCACGACCATGGCGACGATCTCCCCGACATGGCGGACACGGTCGCGGGCAATGGGCAGGCGGGGCGGCTCGATGTGGCGGCGGCCGGCGGGATCCTTGATCTCCGTGACCGCGGGGTTGTGGCCGAGCGCGCCCGTATCCGCCGAAGTGATGATGGCGGCGACACCCGGCATGGCGCGGGCCTGATCGGTATCGACCGCCACGATCCGCGCATGGGCATGCGGGGAGCGCAGGAAGATCGCGTGCAGCGCGCCGGGCGCCGCGACATCGGCCATGTAGCGGCCGCCGCCGGTCAGCAGGCGCGGGTCTTCGAGCCGCCGCATTGGTGCACCGAGACCCGGAAGGACGTCGAAGGCCATGCATGCTCCCCTGCTGCGCGGACCATTGCCGCCCCTTAGGCTGATTGCAACCGCCGGCGGGCGGCGCCTAGGCTGTGCTGGGATACAAGGGGTGCGGGCCATGGTGACACGGCGGGCGATGCTGGCGGCGGGGCTCGCGGCTCCCGCGCTCGCGCAGGAAGCCTGGCCGAGCCGGCCCGTGCGGGTGATCGTGCCCTTCGCCGCGGGCGGCGGCGCGGACCTGGTGGCACGTGCCGTGTCCGCGAAGTTGCAGGAACGGCTCGGGCGGCAATTCGTCATCGACAACCGGCCGGGCGGGGCGGGGAACATCGGCACGGATGCGGCGGCCAAGGCGGCGCCGGATGGCACCACGCTCCTCATCACCGGGCCGAGCCACGTCAACAACGCGCACCTGTTCCGCAGCCTGCCCTTCGACCCGATCCGCGGCTTCGCGCCGGTCTCCCTGCTGACCTCCGCGCCCTATGTGCTGATCGCCGATCCGGCCCTGCCGCTGCGCAGCCTCGCGGACCTGATCGCGGCGGCGAAGGCGCGGCCGGGGGCGCTGTCCTACGGCTCCGCCGGCAATGGCACGGCGGGGCACCTGGCGATGGAGATGATCAAGTCCCGCGCCGGGATCGACCTGGTGCATGTCCCCTATCGCGGCAGCCCGGCCGTTCTGACGGACATCATGGGCGGGCGCATCGCGGTCGCCTTCGACAATGTGCTCTCCTCCGCCCCCGGCATCGCGGCGGGGCAGCTGCGGGGCCTGGCCGTCAGCGGCGCGCGCCGCGCGCCGGCGCTGCCGGATGTGCCGACCATCGCGGAGAGCGGCCTGCCGGGCTTCGACGTCACGGTCTGGCAGGGCGCGCTGTTCCCGGCGGGGACCGACCCCGCCATCGTCGCACGCCTCGGCGCCGAACTCGGCCTCGCGATGCAGGCGCCGGACCTCCGCGCGCGGCTGGCGGAGCTGGGCGCGGAGGCGATCGGCAGCTCGCCTGCCGATTTCGCGCGTTTCCTGGAGCAGGAGATGCGGGTCTGGGGCGAGGCGGTGCGACAGACCGGCGCGCGGCTGGATTAGAAGAGGCTACTCCAACGCCGCGGGCAGGCGCGCGGGCGTGCCGGCAGGCCAATCCGCGACCAGGCGGGACAGCGGCGCGCGCAGCCGGCAGGCGAGGCCGTCCTGCCGCCATTCCGTCAGGATGGTGCCGCCGAGCTGATGCAGCGTGGCCTGCAGCAGGCGGGACCCGAAGCCGAGCCTCGCCGGCGGGCCGGGCAGCGGCGACGCGCCCGTCTCCACCCAATCCAGCAGGAAGGTCCCCGCCGACGGATCCACCGACCAGCTGACCGAGACGAGCCCCCCCGGCACCGACAGCGCGCCATGCTTGGTGGCGTTGGTGGCAAGTTCATGCAGCGCCATGGCGAGCGGTTGCGATGCCTCCGCCGCGATCTGCAGCAGCGGCCCGTCGAGCGTCACGCGAGGCTGCCCGGCGGACCCCGCGGGGCCGATGAAACCCGCCAGCTCGCCCTCGATCAGCAGGCGCAGCGAGGTGCCGCTCCAGCTGCCCTCCGCCAGCAGCGTCTGCGCCCGCGCCAGCGCGTTGACCCGGCCCTCGATGGACCGCGCGAAGGTGGCGGCATCGCCGCGTGGCGTCAGCCGCAGCGCGGCCTGCACCACCGCGAGCGCGTTCTTGGCGCGATGGTCCACTTCCCGCGCCAGCAGGGCCTGGCGTTCCTCCGCCCGTCGGCGATCGGTGATGTCCTGCACGGCGGCGACACATCGCGCCGGCTGCCCCGCCACCCCCGGCAGCAGCGCCACCGACATGATGACCCAGCGCAGGCCGCCATCCCGGTGCAGCAGCCGCGTCTCCACCCGATAGGGCCGCCCCTCCGCCATCGCCTCCCGCAGCCCCGCGGCGTTGGCGGCGCGGTCCTCGGGGTGGATGAGGTCGAGGATCGTCGGCCCCTCGGCCAGCGCCACCTCCTCCTGCCCGACGATCTGGCAGAAGCCGCGATTGGCGCGGATGATCCGGGATGTCGCGGCATCGGCAAGGACCTTGCCGATGACCGAATTCTCGAAGATCGCGCGGAATTCCGCGGCGCTGGCGGCCAGCGCCTCGGCCGCCGCCCGCGCTTCGGTGACGTCGATGTTGACGCCGACGAACCGGCTCTCTCCCGCGCTGCCAGCCGTCGCGACCATGCGCCCATGGGCGCGGATCGATCGCTCCTCACCCGTATCGGCACGACGGATGCGGAAATGATCCTCGTAGCCGCTGCCGGATTCGATGGCGGCGCGCATCGCCGCGGCCACGCGTGCACGATCGGCGGGATGGACATGGCGCAGCCAGGCATCCCAGCCGAAGCCATGCGGCGCCGCCGTGGCGGGCAGGCCGTAGAGCTGCACCTGGGAGGCACTGACCACGGCCTGCCCGGTGTCGGGCACGAGTTCCCAGATGCCGATCCGCCCGGCCTCCTGCGCCAGGCGCAGGCGCTCCGCCCCCTCCGCCAGGGAGACACCGACCTGGTCGAGTTCGCGGATCGAGGAGGGGCCGGGCGTGGAGCCTGGCTCGGTCGCCGCGCGGCCAAGCGCGCGGATCGGCTGCGCGAGGCGCCGGCCCTGCAGCACCGCCGCGGCAAGCGACGCCAGGACCGCGAGCAGCCCCCCCGCGGCGAGGAAGATCCCGGAGCGCCGGATGGGCGCGTCCAGCACCGCCTCCGGCACGCCGATGGCGACGCGCCAGCCCCAGCCGGGGAGGCGGACATAGGCGCCCCAGACCGGCACACCGGCAACGTTCACGCTGCGGACCGTGCCTTCCGCCGCCGCGGAGGTGGCTTCCCGCAGCGCGGCATTCGCCGGGCTGCCGACGAAGCGTTCATGGTCAGGCCAGCGCGCAACGATGCGGTCGGTCCGGTCCAGGATGGAAACGCCCCAGCCCGCCGGAAGCCGATGGTCGGCAAGCAGGGTCGCCAGGTGCGCCGCGCGCACCGCTACGCTGAGCGCGAAGGCCACCTGACCCTCGAGGATGACCGGGGCGTCCAGCAGGACATAGGGCTGCGGGTCGACGGTGCCGGTGTAGAGGTTGGAGACGCAGATCGCCTGCGTGCGGAACACGCATTCATCCGCCGCCAGGACTTCCGGCGCCACGGTCACGGGAAGGGGCGTGCCAAAGGGGAACAGCGTGTTGATCAGGTGCTGTCCGGTGCGGTCCCGCATGACGATGACGCTGCCATCCGGCACGATCTGCGATGCCTGCTCCTGGAACCGGCGCAGATCGCCATCCGTGATCGCGGGCGACGTCGCCAGGGCTCGGAGACTGGCGCCGAAGCCGCCCAGCGCGCGGTCCAGTTCCAGTGCCAGGTTGCGGGCGACCAGGATGGTCTGCTGCTGATTGTCCCGCCGTTCCGCCCTGAGGGCCGCCCAGCCCACGAAGCCGAGCAGGCACCAGAGGGGAACGACCACCGACAGCACGAGGACGGCCAGGTGGGCCCAGATGGGGCGTGCCGGGCGGCCGGGTCCGACGACGGCAGATTGCATCACGGCCGCCCCATCCCGCCAGGACCTCAAGTGCGAAATAGTTTATTGATCACGTCCCCTGGCAGGGTCGAGGGCGAGATGCCTGGTGTCGCGCCGTTTTGATGGCGGCATCGTACCGGCCCCGTCCTGGATCTCGCCGGACGAGGCCCTGGACGGCCGGCCTGACAGGCTGCGGAAGAACGGGCGGCTGAGGATGGACGAGCGAATTTTCGTGCAGGAAAGGATGACGCGCAGACACGATGTGGTTGCATCGTGGCAAGCGGCAGACGAATCGTGCGCGGAAAGGCGTCGTCCAGCCGACCCGTCCCGTTCTTCCGCAGCCTGCTAAAGCACCCGTTCGAACGGCACCGCGCGGCAATCCATCTCGTAGTCCAGCCCGACCACGGGCGGGCGGCAGAACTGCCAGGTGACGCCGTGGCGGGCCGCGCCACGCGCCACCAGCGCCTCCGCCAGGAAGGGATGGATGTCGTGCACGGTATAGGCCTGCACCCCGGTGGTCATGGCCCAATGGCCGTCCAGCGCGGCCATGCGGCGCTCCATCTCGCGCAGCACCCAATCGGCCTTGCAGCGCATGCCGGCCGGCGAGGTGTCGTCGAGGGCGATGATGTGGTCGCGGTAGTTGGCGTGGCCTTCGGGGGCTTCCCCGCTGCCGGCGACGACGAAGCTGGGCGCGGCGGCGGCGTCGGGCATGGTGTAGCTGAAGGCGTGGAAGCCGGGCTCCGCGGGGGGCGCGACTTCCGGGCAGACATTGCTGCGCGCCACGGGGTTTCGGCCCTCCACCAGCACGCCCCATTCGCCGAGCACCGCTGCGTAGTCGCGGTTGAACCGGAGAAATCCCTGTTCGGTGAAGGGGGCGGGCGAGCGGAGCTCGCAGGCGCAGAAGGCGTTGAGCGGCCGGCCCAGCGCGGAGAGGTGGGATGCGATGCGGCGCCAGCCCTCCGCCATCGGGACGGGCTCCGCGAAGCGGGCGCGTTCCAGCCGGAAGCCCGGCAGCGCGGCGACGCCGCCGGAATACTGGAAGACGCCGGGCATGAAGCGGAAGCCGGCCTGGGGCACGGGGATGGCGGTCATGGCGGCGTCCTTCGCGGCTGCGCGGGCAGCCTACGAAGCGCCCGGCGGCGCCTCAATCCGGCTTGATGTTGCCGCGGCGCACGACCTCCCCCCATTTCGCGATCTCGGCGCGCTGGAAGGTGGCGAATTCGTCCGGCGTGCTGCCGACCAGGTCGAGGCCGAGGGCGGCGGAACGCTCCGCCACCTCCGGCACCTTCAGCGCGGCGTCGATCTCCGCCTGCAGGCGGGTGACGATCGGTGCGGGCGTGCCGGCACGAAGTGTCATGCCGTACCAGTTCACCACCTCATACCCCGGCACCGTCGCCGCCACCGTCGGCACGCCGGGCAGGGAGGGCATGGGCCGCGGCCCGGTCACGCCGAGCGCGCGGACGCGGCCGGCAGCGATGTGCGGCTGCGCGATGGCGAGGGCGTCGAACATGAACTGGCACTGCCCGGCGATGACGTCGGTGAAGGCCGGCGCGCTGCCTCGGTAAGGCACATGGATGGTGTTGATCCCGGCGGCCGCGTTCAGCAATTCGCCCGAGAGATGCGGCAGCCCGCCATTGCCGGAAGAGGCGAAGTTCAGCGTGCCTGGCCGTGCCTTGGCCAGCGCGATGAACTCCGCGACGTCCCGCGCCGCCACGCCGGGGTTCACCACCATGACGAACGGCAGCGACGCCACGAGCGAGAGCGGTGCCATGTCCCGCAGCAGGTCGAAGCCCGCATTGGGGTAGAGGCCGGCATTCACCGCGAGGTTGCCGGTGGTGCCGAAGAAGATGGTGTGGCCATCGGGCTCCGCGCCCAGCACCGCCTGGGTCGCGACCAGGCCATTGGCGCCGGGGCGGTTCTCCACCACCACCGGCTGGCCGAGGCGCGCGCCCATGTGTGGGGCCATCAGCCGGGCCAGGATGTCGATGCCGCCGCCCGGCGGGAAGCCGATGACGATGCGGATGGGGCGCTGGGGGAAGCCCGTCTGCGCCAGGGCGGGCGCGGCCAGCAGCGGCAGCGTCGCGGCGCCCAGCATGGCCCGTCGCGTGATCCTCATGACGTATTCCTCCGGTGGGGCCGCGGCCGCCTTGACATTGTTTTTCGTATGGTGGGATTGATTCAACCCAAGGGTCAAGCACGACCCGCGCGGAGGAACGCTTGGCCGCCAAATACCTCTATGCCGGCACGGCCGGCCATTCGGCCTGGTTCAGCGAGGATCTCGGCCGGAGCTGGGTCCATCCGAACAGCCATTCGGGGATGTATCTGGAAGCGCGCGTCTGGGGCTTCGCCGCCCATCCCGCGACGCCGGAGCGCATGTTCGCCGCCACCGACATGGGTGTCTATCGCTGGGACGAACGAAGGGCGCGCTTCACGAGGCTGCCGGCGCCGATGGAGGATGTCTGGGCGATCGCTATCGACCCGAAGGACCCCGATGTGCTGGTGGCGGGCACGCGGCCGGCTGGGTTCTGGCGGTCCAGCGATGCGGGGCAAAGCTGGGCGCGGATGCCAGCGCCGGGGATCGCGGATTTCTCGACGCAGAACATGGGCCCGACGCGCGTCACGCAGATCCTCTTCGACCCCGTCGATGATGGCACCGTCTGGGCCTCGGTCGAGATCGGCAGCATTTTCGTCAGTCGCGATCGGGGGCTGACCTGGGCGGAACGGGGCAATGGGCTGGTGTCGGGTGATGTGCATGGGCTGGCGGTGCTGCCTCTGCCCGGCGGCGGCAAGGCGATGCTGGCGACGACCAATCGCGGGCTGCATCGCAGCGAGGATGATGGCGCCAACTGGGTGCTGCAGGACCTGCCGACGCCCTGGCCCTATACCCGCGGCGTGACGCCGCGCGCGGATGGGTCAGGCGTGGTGTTCCTCGGCAGCGGCAACGGCCCGCCGGGCAATGACGGGTTTCTTCTCCGGTCGCGCGATTTCGGTCGCAGCTGGGAGGATGCGGGGCTGCCGGGTGCCGTGAACAGCACGGTCTGGTGCATCGCCGCCGATGCCGCCGACCCGATGTTTCTTCTATGCGCCACCAATCTGGGCGAGGTCTTCCGCAGCACGGATGGGGGCGAAAGCTGGGACAGGCTGCCGCACCAGTTCGGCGAGATCCGCGCGCTGCTGTGGCGAAGCCTGCCCGATGATATCAGGCAGCAGCCCCATTCCATCACCCGCCCCGTGCAGACCGCGGCGGAGCTCAACCACCCCATGGCGAGGCAGCACGCGGCATGAACGAGGTCCGGTTTCCCGCCATCCCGGCGGAACAGATGAGCGACGCGCAGAAGGAGGTCGCCTCCGCCATCGCCGGCGGGCCGCGCGGCAGCGTGCGCGGACCCTTCCTGGCGCTGCTGCACAATCCCGCGCTGGCCATGCGCGTGCAGGCGCTGGGGGAGCATCTGCGCTTCGGCACGGGCATCACCCAGTCCCTGGTGGAACTGCTGATCCTGGTGACGGCGCGGAAATGGAGCTGCCAGTATGAATGGTTCGCCCATGCCCGCATCGCCCGCAGCGAGGGCCTGCCGGAGCCGATCATCGAGGCGATCGCGAAGGGCCAGCGGCCTGACGGCATGAATGACGACCAGGCGCTGGTGCATGATTTCGCCGTGGCGGTCCACAAGGACGGCACGCCGCCCGATGCGCTCTACGACCAGGCCGTGGCGCGCTTCGGCCGCGCGGGCGTGCTCGATCTGCTGGCGCTCTGTGGCTACTACACGATGCTGGCGATGGTGCTGAACACGGCGCGGCCGGCGCTGCCGGATGGCGCGCCCGATCCGCTGGGGACGCTGTGATGCGCCCGCTGCGCGTCGGCCTGATGGTGCCGATCAACAACACGACGATGGAGGGCGAGTTGGCGGCCTGGCTGCCGCCGGGCTCCACGGTGACGCGCGTCGGCATTCCCCGCGGCGCCGGGCTGCTGACGCGGGAGACGATGCCCGCCTATCGCGATGCCGCCGTGGCCCTCGCCGCCCGGCATTTCTCCAGTGCCACGCACGATATCCTCGCCTATGGCTGCACGGCGGCGGGGTTCATCAGCGGGCCGAAGGGCGATGCGGAATTGCAGGCGGAGCTGGCGCGCGTCACCGGCCTGCCCGTGGTGACGACGGCGCGCGCCATGGTGGTGGCGCTGCAGGCGGCGGGGGCGAAGCGCATCGCCGTGGTCACGCCCTACCAGGACGCGGTGAACGAACAGCTGACGGATTTCCTGGCCGATGCCGGGATCGCGGTGGAACGCCTCGCCACCTTCCGCGCGCCGGACGTCAACGCCCTCGGCCGCATCACGGCGGAGGAGGTGCGCGGCCTGGCGGAAGCGACGATGGGGGAGGATTGCGACGCCCTCTTCATCGGCTGCTCCCAGCTGCCGACCCACGCCGTGCTGGGCGGGCTGGCGGCGCGCTTCCACCGGCCCGCACTCTCCTCCATCCAGGCGACGGCCTGGGATGCGCAGCGGGTGATGGGATGAGTGTCGCGAAGGACGCGGTGCTGCGCGAACTCGCGGAAGTGCTGTGGGAGGAAAGCCCCGGCCACCACGGGGGCGCCCTGTCGAAGATCCTGGTGGCGGCGGGTGAGGGCGGGTCGCGCGTGATCGACTACCGCATCTCCTCCTACGAACCCAAGGCGCATGTCGCGCTGCACGCCCACGATGCCAAGGAGCAGATCTACCACTTCATCGAGGGCGAGGGGCTGCTGACCATCGGGGAGCGCAAGGTCGTGGTGCGGAAGAACAGCTACGTCTTCATCCCGCCGACCGTGCCGCATGCCCTGCACAACACGGGCCTCGGCAACCTGGTCTTCCTGGTGATCACGGCACCCGTCGCGCCGTAGTCAGCCGACGGCGCGGGCGGGCAGCGCGGCGACGGGCTGCTGTTCCGCGATGGCGTCGCAGGCTTCGCGCGCCGCCTGCATCACGCGCTCCGCCAGCAGGCCGCGCGTGGCGGCGGGCGCGTTGCCGATGGGGGCGGCGATGCCGATGCTGCCCAGCACGCCGCGATCCGCGTTGAACAGCGGTGCCGCGATGCCGATGATGCCCGGCATGAATTCGGACTGCGTCACGCAATGCCCGGCATCGCGGATGGCGCGCAGCGTCGCGCGGAAGCTCTCCCAATCCGCCCCCAGCCCCGCACCCGCGATGGTGCTGCGATGGCGGCCGAACAGGGCGCGCAGCTGGTGCGGCGGCAGATGCGCCAGGATCACCTTGGACGCCGCCCCGGCGAAGAGCGGACGGCGCATGCCGCGGCTGAACAGGCCCTCCGGCGCGCCGGGCGCGGGCGCATCGCCCACGCACATCACCGTGTCGCTGAACAGCAGGCAGAGCAGGCCGGTATGCCCCGTCTCCGCCGCCAGGCGCTGCATGGCGGGCGTGCCGCCGGCCGTGACGGGGTCGCAGAAGCGCATGGTGCGGTCGAGTTCGATGATCCGCGGCCCCAGCATCCAGGCCCCGCCCGCCACCGGCGTCAGCAGCCCCGCCGCCTGCAGCGCCTTGATGTAGCGGTAGCAGGTGGAACGCGAGGTGCCGGAATGGCGGATCAACGCCTCCGTCGACCAGGCCGGGGCGGTGGTGGTGAAGACGTCGAGCAAGCCCAGCATCTTCTCGAGGCTGCTGGCGCCGCGCGCCTCTTCAGAAGGAAATCCCGTCATGCTGGACAATCCGATGGGCGGCCGATAGCGTCGGCCCGAATGGGGGAGAAAGCGACCATTTTCACGGAGCGTATAGCGCGGCGGCGCGAATCCGCGCAGGGGCAGGTTTCCGCCGCATGGTGAGGGGGCGCCTGACCATCCTCTCGGCGGCGGAGCGGCCCTATTGCGCCGCGCTGCTGGCGGGCTTCGCCGCCCGGCATCCGGGGGTGGAGGTCGATTTCGTCTTCGGCATCTCCACCGCCCTGCACCAGCGCTACCTGGCGGAGCATGCGGCCGGCGGCGCCATGGCGGATCTCTACTGGTCCAGCGCCATGGACCAGCTGATGGGCCTGGTGCTGGAGGGGCATGCGATGCCGCATGGCGTGGCGCATGCCCTGCCCGCGGGCTGCGACTGGCAGGGCCTGGCGCTGGCGACGACGCGGGAGCCGGTGTTCTCCCTGATCCGCGGGCCGCTGGCCCCGGCGGGTAGCTTCGGCGAGATCGCGGCGCTGGTCGCCGCCGACCCCGCCCGCTTCGCCGGGCAGGTGGCCATGCCGGATATCAAGGCCAACGGCCTGGGCTTCCTGGCGCTGCTGGATGCCAGCCTGCGGGATCCGTGCTTCGAGGCGGGGCTGGATGCGCTGGCGGCCTGCCGGCCCACCCTCGGCGGCTCGGCGCCGTCGCTCGTCAATCATGGCGGGCAGCTCGCGGTCCATGTGCTCGGCGCCTATGCGCTGCGGGCGGAGGCGGCGGGACAGGCGGCCATCGCGCCCTCCGCCCGGCCCGCGCCCGCCGTGGCGCGGCTCGCCTTCATCCCCCGCCGCGCCGCCAACCCCGATGCCGCCCGCGCCTTCCTGGCGCATCTGGTCTCGGCGGAAGGCCAGTCGGCGCTGGCGGAGGGTGGGTTCTGGCCGGTGGCGCAGCCGCCGCCGCGCCCGATCGCGCCGATCGCGCTGGACGAGGATTTTCCGCGCCTGCTGGACCCTGCCCGCCGAAGCGCCCTTCTGGCACGCTGGCGGCAGGCCGTCGGGCGCCAAACGGGAGGAACACCATGATCAGCCGCCGTGCCCTGTTGCCGCTTCTCGCGGCACCCTTTCTGCCACGCGCCGCGCTTGCCCAACCCGGCTGGCCCGGGCGCCCCATCCGCATCATCGTCCCCTTCGCCCCGGGGTCCTTCACCGATGCCTCCGCCCGCCTGCTGGGACAGGAGCTGACGGAGCAGCTCGGCCAGCAGGTGGTGGTGGAGAACCGGGGCGGCGCGGGCGGCACGCTCGGCGCCACGGCCGCGGCGCGGTCGGCCCCGGATGGGCTGACCCTGCTGCTCACGGACAATTCCCTGGCCATGTCGGTCGGGCTCTATCCCGCCCTGCCCTACGATCCGCTGACCGACCTCGTGCAGATCAGCCGCATCGCCGACAGCCCCTCCATCCTGCTGGTCAAGCCCTCCCTCGGCGCCAGGACGGTGGCGGAAGTCGTGGCCATGGCGAAGGCGCGGCCAGGCGAGTTGTCCTTCGGCTCGGGCGGCCAGGGGTCGTCGGCGCATCTCGCCATGGAGCTGCTGCTGAACGTGACGGAGACCCGCATGCTGCACGTGCCCTATCGCGGCGTCGCCGCCGCGATCGCGGAGGTGATCGGCGGGCGCGTGGACATGGCGATCGCGAGCCTGGCCTCCGGTGTGGCGCATGTGCGGCAGGGCACTCTGCTCGGCCTTGGCGTCAGTGGCGCGCAGCGCGCGGCCGCGCTGCCGGAGGTGCCGACCTTCATCGAGGCCGGCGTGCCCCGCTACGACATGAGCTACTGGTGGGGCATCGCCGCGCCCAAAGGCACGCCGGCGGATATCGTGGCACGCCTGAATGCGGAGATCGCGACGGCGCTCCGCCGCCCCCGCCTGGTGGAGGCCTTTGCCGCCGCCGGTGCCACGCCCGTGCATTCCACGCCGGAGCAGATGCAGGCGCATCTGGCGCGGGAGGTGGCGCTGTGGAAGGACGTCGTCACCCGCGCCGGCGTGACGGCAGGATAGGAACAGGATGACACTCGATCACAAGGCGGAAGGCCCGCCGGCCTTCCGCGCGCCGCCGCTTGCCTGCGACGCGCATTTCCATGTCTTCGGCGCGGAGGGCGAATACGCTTACGCCTCCGAGGAGCCGCTGCGCTACAAGCCGCCGCATGCGCCGCTGGGGGATTACCTCGACCTGGCCGCGCATCTCGGCATCGAGCGCTTCGTCTTCGTCCAGCCCAGCGCCTATGGCCGCGACAATGCCTGCATGCTGGATGCGATGCGCGAAGTCGGCCCCGCGCGCTGCCGCGGCATCGTCGATGTGGAGGAGGATGTGCCGGATGCGGTGCTGGCCGAGATGGACGCCATCGGCGTGCGCGGCGTGCGGATCAACTACTCGCCGGTGAAGCCGCGCATCGATGGGTTCTCCAGCCAGATGCTGCCGCGCATCCGGCGGCTGGAAGCGCGCTGCCATGAGTTGGGCTGGCATTTGGATTTCCTCGGCCCGGGCTGGCTGACGGCGGAGCTGCTGCCGACCCTCGCCAGCCTGAAAGTGCCCTTCAGCGTCGCGCATATGGGCATGTTCCTGGCGAAGGACGGGCCGCAGCAGCCGGGCTTCCAGACCTTCATCGAGGTGCTGAAGCGCGACGAGGTGCGGGGCTACGCGAAATTCACCGGCACCTACCGCATGGCGACGCCGCCGGAATACGCGGACGCCGCACCGATGGCGCGCGCGCTGGTGGAGGCGGTGCCCGACCGCATCATCTGGGGCAGCGACTACCCGCATCTGTCCTTCGCGCATCTCGTCGGTTCCGTGCAGCTCTTCAACCTGCTCGGCGACTGGGCGGATGAGGCGGCGCGGCGGAAGATCCTCGTCGACAATCCGGCGCGGCTGTTCGGGTTCTGACGACGGGTGGTAGTGAGGGCGGACAAGACTGAGGAACCTGTCCGCCCATGCTCGACTCTCCGCGCCATGACCCCGCCGCACTGATCGCCTTCGCGACCGCACTCTGCACCGAAGCGGGCCTCGATGACGACAAGGCGGGCACGGTGGCCCGCACACTCGTGGAATCCGACCTGCTCGGCCACGTCACGCATGGCCTCGCGCTGCTGCCCAAGTATCTCGATGACCTCGAAGCCGGGACGATGCGCAAGGAAGGCGGGCCGGAGGTGGTGCGGGACCTCGGCGCCTGCGTCACCTGGAATGGCCGCCGCCTGCCGGGCGCCTGGCTGGTGCACAAGGCGCTGGACCTGGCGCTGGAGCGCGTGCGCAACCACGGCACCGTCACCATCGCCATCGGCGACAGCCACCATATCGGCTGCCTCGCCGCCTACCTGACCCGCGCGACGGAGGCCGGCTGCATGCTGGTGCTGCATTCCTCCGCGCCGGGAGCCAAGGCCGTGGCGCCGCACGGGGCGCGGCAGGCGGTGCTCTCCCCCGATCCCGTCGCGGCGGGCTTCCCGACCGGCGGCGATCCCGTGATGCTCGATGTCAGCGCCTCCATCACTACCATCAACATGGCGAACACGCTCTCGCGCCAGGGGAAGCGCTACCCCGCGAACTGGCTGCAGGATGCGGAGGGCAATCCCTCCGACGACCCCGCCGTGCTGTCCGCCGGCGGCAGCCTGCTGCCCGCGGGCGGCTTCGACCACGGCCAGAAGGGCTATGCCTGGGCCCTGATGAACGAGGCGCTGACCCAGGGCCTGTCCGGCTATGGCCGCGCCGACGCACCGAAGGGCCAGACGGCCAGCGTGCTGCTGCAGCTGATCGACCCCGACGCCTTCGCGGGGATCGACGCCTTCACGCGGCAGACCGGCCATACCGCCGCCGCCTGCCGCGCCGCGACGCCGCGGCCGGGCATTGAGCGCGTGCGCCTGCCCGGCGAATCCGGCCTGGCGCATCGGCGGGACGCCGTGGCGCGGGGCCTGCGCCTCGCCCCCCACATCCTGGCCGCGCTGGAGGGCCCGGCTGGCAAGCTCGGCGTCCCGATGCCACAAGCCCTGTCCTGACCAGTTCGGAGAGACCCCACCCCATGGCCCTCGACCACACCGCCAGCGGCGTCTACGTCATCGCCCCCACCCCCTTCCACGATGACGGCCGCGTGGATGAGGCCAGCACGGACCGGATGACGGACTTCTTCATGGAAGCCGGCGCCACCGGCATCACCGTGCTCGGCGTGATGGGAGAGGCCCCGAAGCTCGACCAGGCGGAGGCGCTGGCGATCGCGACGCGCATGATCAAGCGCGCCTCCATCCCCATCGTCGTCGGCGTCTCCGCCCCCGGCTTCGCCGCCATGCGCGCGCTGGCGCGGGGGTCGATGGACGCGGGCGCCGCGGGCGTGATGATCGCGCCGCCCAACACGCTGCGCACCGACGACCAGATCGTCACCTACTACCGCCAGGCGGTGGAGGCGATCGGCCCGGACGTCCCCTTCGTGCTGCAGGACTATCCGCTGCTGTTCCAGGTGCAGATGACCCCGGGCGTCATCAAGCGGATCGTCACCGACAACCCCTCCTGCGTCATGCTGAAGGCCGAGGATTGGCCGGGGCTCGAGAAGATCTCGACGCTGCGCGCCTGGCAGGCCGAGGGATCGCTGCGGCCGATCTCCATCCTCTGCGGCAATGGCGGCCTTTTCATCGATTTCGAGGTCGAGCGCGGCGCGGATGGCGCCATGACGGGCTACGCCTTCCCCGACATGCTGGTGGAGGTCGTGGGCAAGCTGCAGGCCGGGCAGCGCGACGCGGCGCATGACCTCTTCGACGCGCACCTGCCGCTGATCCGCTACGAGCAGCAATTCGGCCTCGGCCTGGCGGTGCGGAAATACGTCATGAAGCGCCGCGGCATCATCGCCAGCGACGCCCAGCGCAAGCCGGGCGGGATGCTGAGCGCCAAGGCGGTGGCGGAGGTGGAATACCTGCTGGGGCGCCTCGCGCAGCACGACCCGCGCGCGAAGGTGTGACGCCAGCGGCCGCAGGAAGCCACCTGCGGCCGGCGAAGCTGGCCGAGGCCACGAATGCGGCCCGCCGGAAGTCCGGCGAGCCAAGCGGCCGGAGGCCGCGCCCGGCGCTTGAGGGCATGAAAAGAACGAGGCTCCGCCTCGTGCTCCGCCGGGGGGCGTGGCGCCCCCCGGACCCCGCCTCTACCGGCGCAACGGCATGCGCTGGTAGCCGGCGGGGGGATCGAAGCGGGAAGGGTCCTGCGGGGCATAGGTCACCTGCGTGGCCTCCATGCCGCCGGGCTGACCGGCGAAGCTGCCTTGGCTGCGCAGCATGACACCATCGGCGGTCAGGCAGACACGCCCCTCATCCGCGCCGGACTGGTAGCGCCACACGGTGCAGGCCTGGCCAGCAATGCGGTCCGAACCCTCACGCACGAAGCGCGCATCGCGCGGCGCGCCGATCTGGCGGTTCAGCACCTGCGCGGGCATGTCCATCACGCGCCGCGCCTCCTCCATCACGATGAAGCCGCTGGGCGGCGTCGCGCCATGGTTGGCGACGGACCAGCCCATGCCCGGCATGTCCATCCGCACCGCCTTCCGCGCGGCCGACCAGGCCATGGAAATGGTCACCGGATCGCCGCCACCCGTGCTGCGATAGGTGATCGCGACATCGCGCATCGGTACCATCAGCGGCGCCTGCTGCGCGGCGGCCGGAGCGGCCGCCAGCAGCACGGCAAGGGCAACAGCGCGCATGGCTACTTCGTGACCGCGCCGGCGGGCGGACGGCCCATCGGCATCTGGCCCCCACCGGGCATCTGCATGCTCTGGTAGCCCTGCGGGCGCTGGAAGCGGGACGGGTCCTGGGCGCCATAGGCGACCTGCGTCGCCTCCATGCCGCCGGACTGGCCCTGGCTCGTGCCCTCCGCCCGCAGCATCACGCCATCGCCGGTGATGCAGGCCGTGCCGCTGTTGCCGCGGTCCTGGTAGCTCCAGACCGTGCAGGCATGGCCCGCCACCGTCGCGCTGCCGGTGCGGCGATAGGTCGCGTTCTCGGAGGGGCCGTATTGCTGCATGGCCTGCTGCATCGGCACATCCATGATCATCCGCGCCTGCTGCATCACCATGAAGCCGCGCTGGTTGCGATGGTCCGCCACCATGTAGCCGGCGGGGCCCATATCCATGCGCATCGCCTGCGCCGCGGCCAGCCAGGCGATGGTGATGGATTGCATGCCGGCCGCCTGCGCCTGCCCGCCATTCACGCGATAGGTCACGGCGACATCGCGCGTCGGATACAGCGCAGGGCGATCCTGGGCCACGGCCGGCACGGCGGAAAGGCTCAGCAGGGCGGCAATCAGCGTGCGGCGCATGGCATGTCTCCCGGGGCGGATGCCGCGGCACGGTCGGCCCCCGGGGGCCAGCGGGTCAAGCGCGCGGCGTTTCAGGCTGTTTCACCGACCCGCGCAGCGGCGATAGCATCGCGCCATGGCCCCATCCCCGATCACGCGCCTGCGACGGATCTGCCTGGCCCTGCCGGAAGCGCAGGAAGTGGAGACCTGGGAGACGCCGACCTTCCGCATCCGGGGAAAGATCTTCGCGCTGGCGCAGGAAGACGCCGTCTGGCTGAAGGCGCCGAAGGGCAGCCAGGAGATCCTGCTGGAAGCGGCGCCCGATCGCTTCTTCCGCCCGCCCTACCTTGGCCACAAGGGCTGGGTGGGGGTGCGGCTGGCGGGCGCGGTGGATTGGGAGGAGGTCGCGGCGCTGGTGCGGCGGAGCTTCAGCCTGGTGGCGCCGAAGCGGATCGCCGCCACCATCGCCGACGCCCCCGCGCGGGAGGCTTGAGGCCGCGTCAGAACCGGAAGGCCCGGCTGATGCTGGACCCGACCTTGGAGGCGGTGTTGGCGACCGTGTTCACGGCGCTCTGCGTGGCATTGCCGACGGTGCTGGCGGCCGCGCTGGCGGCCGAGGCCGCTGCCTGGGCCACACGCTCGGCCTCCGCCGCCGCGGCCTGGGCCACGCGTTCCGCTTCCGCGGCCGCTGCCGCCGCCACGCGCTCCGCCTCCGCCGCCGCGGCGGCTGCCACGCGCTCGGCTTCCACCACGGCAGCGGCCGCGGCGCGCTCGGCCTGGATGATGGTCTGGACGGCCTGCGTCACGGCATCGGAGGCTTCGCGCAGCAGCCCCTGCTGCAGCGCCTCAGCCTCCCTCAGCGTGGCCTGCCCGGCCTGGTAGCCGGCCTGGGCTGTGGCAACGGCCGCCTGCGTCCGTTCGGCGACGGCCTCCGCGCGCTCGAGTTCGTTGCGGAGCGAGGCCGCCATGGCACGTCCCGCCGGTCCGGCGCCCCGAGGCATGGCCTCCAGCCGGTCTTCCAGCGTTTCGACCAGCCGGCTCGCCCCCGCGGCGGCCGAACGGGCCTCCCGCAGGCCTTCCTCGGCTGCGGTGACGCCCTCCCGCGCCTCCGCGACCGCGGCCTCGGCCGCGATCAGGGCGCGGGCCTGGGCGATGATGGCGGCATCCGTCGCCGCCTCCCCGACCGCATTCCCATCGACCGTGCCGCCGACGCCGAGATTGACGCCACCGATGCCGAGCGCGATCTCGGCATTCACGCCGAGCGTCACCTCCCCATCCCGGTAGCCGGCCGTGGCGTGCGCGCCGACGCCGGCGGAACCCGGATCGACATAGCCCGCGCTGACGTTGCCGGAACCCTGCTCGCCGCCGATCGACGCTGCCACGGTCACGGAAGCATAGGCGCCGACCGACACTTCCGTGCCGGCCTGCACGCCCTGCGCACCGAGTGACATCGCCCATTCCGCCACCGCCCGGACGCCGACCTCGGTCGTGGTGGAGGTGGTGGCGGTGGTGCCGTGGCCGAGATGGTGCTCGGTCGAGACCTGCACCGCCACCGTGCCGCCGATCCCGGCGACGGCGCCGTAGCTGACACCCTGGGCGCCGGCCTCCGCCGCCACCTGTGCGCCGGCGGCGGCGACCAAAGTGACGGTGGTGGTGACCTGGCCCTCGGTCACGCTGCCGCTGGCGGCGATGCCGGCGCCGACGCCCGCCCCGGCGCTGGCGCCGGTCTGCGTCACCTCGAACCCCGCGGCCGCGCCCCAGCCCGCGCCGGCCTGGAGGGTGACGCCGTTGACGACGATGCTGGTGGAGGCCTGGTCGCCGGTGGAGACGCTGCCGCCGGCCACCCTCGGGCTTGAAAGGGTGACGCCGTAGTCGCCCTCCTCCTCCGCATCGGCTTGCGCGGCGACAGTGGCGCCGCTGCCGCCAGTCACGGCGGCCAGCGCGGTGTCGTCGAGGTCGGTCCAGGGGCGGGCTGCGGCTTGGGTCATGGACCGGAGTCCTGGGCCGGGAAGATTGCCCGATCGGTAATGCGTGGCCGGTCAGGGACGGATGCGACCGATCACGATCACGGCATCGCCCTGTCGGCGCAGCACCACGCCCTCCCCTGGCGCGGGGACGATGCCGGTGAGGGCGGTGATGTTGACCTGGTGCGTGCTGACGAACAGCGCCCCGGGGCCCTGCCAGGCGAGCAGCATCGCCCGCGCGGCGGCGGTCTGCGCCGCGGCGGTGCTGCGGTCGGCGAAGAAGGAGTTGAAGGCGGGCTCGGTGGCGACGCGGCCGGGGAAGGCGAGGTCAGCCGTCTCCGTGGTGCGGCACCAGGCGGAGGCAAGCACCGCGCCCACCGTGACCCCAGCGCCACGCAGCGCCTCCCCGATCCGTCGCGCCTGGGCGCGGCCGGCATCGTCCAGGTTGCGTTGCGTCGCGCAGTCACCGGGGCGGAAGCCCGGCGGATCCCCACCGCCGGGGGCGTTGGCGTGGCGGAAGAGTACGATTCCACCCTCCCGCAGCGCCTGCCACGCCGGCTCCTCCGCCCGCGCGGGCAGCGCGGCCAGGAGGAGGAGGAGCGGCAGGGTACGGCGCAGCGTCATGGCGCCGGGGAGATGGCGGCGCCCCGCGGTTCGGGAAGGGTCCAATGCCAACGGCCCTTTCGCGTGACCGCTTCAGGGCCCCCTGAGACGCGTCGTGTCGAAGGCACGCCTGCGGCGTGACGCATAAGCGGCGGCGCCCATTCGGGCGCTCGGACCGGTCAAGCGACCGGTCCGCTGATATGATCCCGACGCCCCTAATCCCTCGGGCCGGGCGCCAGCACTTCCCGCTTGCCGACATGGTTGGCGGCGCCGACGACTCCCTGCTTCTCCATCTGCTCGATCAGCTTGGCGGCGCGGTTGTAGCCGATGTTGAGGTGGCGCTGGACGAAGCTGGTGCTGGCCTTGCCTTCCCGCGTCACCAGCGCCACGGCCTGGTCGTAGAGCGAGCCCTCGGCATCGGTGTTGCCGCCGAGCAGGCCCGGCGGGCCATCGCCCTCGGCGTCCTCATCGACCTCCGTGACCTCGTCGACATAGGCGGGCTCGCCCTGGTCGCGCAGGAAGGCCACGACATCCTCCACCTCCTGGTCCGAGACGAAGGGGCCGTGCACGCGGCTGATGCGGCCGCCGCCGGCCATGTAGAGCATGTCGCCCTGGCCCAGCAGCTGCTCCGCGCCCATCTCGCCGAGGATGGTGCGGCTGTCGATCTTCGACGTGACCTGGAAGCTGATGCGCGTCGGGAAGTTGGCCTTGATGGTGCCGGTGATGACGTCGACCGAGGGGCGCTGCGTCGCCATGATGACGTGGATGCCGGCGGCACGCGCCATCTGCGCCAGGCGCTGCACCGCGGCCTCGATATCCTTGCCGGCGACCATCATCAGGTCCGCGACCTCGTCGATGATCACGACGATCATGGGCAGGGGCTCGAGGGCCAGCGGCTGGTCCTCGAAGAGCGGCTTGTTCGTCTCCGGGTCGAAGCCGACCTGCACGCGGCGCGTCAGCACCTCGCCCCGCGCACGGGCGGCCTGCGCCTTCTCGTTGTAGCCGGCGATGTTGCGGACGCCGAGCTGGGACATGGCGCGGTAGCGGCGCTCCATCTCCCGCACCGTCCACTTCAACGCGCCGATCGCCTTGGGCGGTTCGGTGACGACCGGGGCCAGCAGGTGCGGGATCCGGTCGTAGACGGAAAGCTCCAGCATCTTCGGGTCGATCATGATGAAGCGGCACTCATCCGGGCTGTGCCGGTAGAGCAGCGAAAGGATCATGGTATTGACCGCGACGGACTTGCCCGAACCGGTGGTGCCCGCGATCAGCAGGTGGGGCATGCGCGCCAGGTCGGCGATGACCGGGCTGCCGCCGATATCCTTGCCGAGCGCCAGGTTCAGCTTGCCGGTGTTGCGCGCCCAATCCTCCGCGCCAAGCAGTTCCGACAGCAGCACCGTCTCCCGCTTCGCATTCGGCATCTCGATGCCGATGACGTTGCGGCCGGGCACGGTTGCGATGCGCACCGCGGTGACGGACATGGACCGCGCGATGTCGTCGGCAAGGCCGATGACTCGCGCCGACTTGGTGCCGGGAGCGGGTTCGAGTTCGTAGAGCGTGACGACGGGGCCGGGGCGGATCTGGTTGATCTGGCCGCGGACGCCGTAATCCTCCAGCACCGTCTCCAGCATCCGGGCATTGCCCTGCAGCGCTTCCTCGGACGGGCCCGTGGCGCGGCGCGTCGGCGGCGCGGTCAGCAGGGAGAGCGGCGGGAAGCGCCAGGTGCCGGTGGGTAGGTCGAGGCTGCCCTGCAGCGCGTTGGGCGCGGGCTTCGGCGCGGGCGCGCGCTCCGCGACCTTCGGCACCACGGCCTTGGGGCGTGGCGGCTCCACCGGCGGCGGCACGGGCGCGGGCGGCGCATGGGCGGCCGGCGCGGGTGGCGGCTCGAAGGCGGTCGGACGTGGCACGCCGCCGAGCACGGGTTCGCGGCGGATGACGGTGCCGGGGGCGACGCCGCGATCCGCAGCCTCATCGGCATTGCGCAGCATGTCCGCCAACGACGTCTCGCGTTCCCGCCGCCGGCGGAGCGCGCCGCCGATGGCGCGGAAGGGCCAAGTGGCGACGCGGGAGACAAGGCCGGGCGGCACCTGTTCGCCCACCTTGCGCGCCCCGGCCGCGGCGGTGCGGGCCGCGCCCATCGTGGCCTGGCCCGCCCCGGCGGCGGCGGTGGCGGCGACACTGCCAGCCGCCGATCCCGCCCGCCGCCATTCGCCGAGCGTCAGCGCGAGCGCCACGAAGGTGAGCAGCGCCGTCACGCCCGCCAGCACGAGATGGGCGATGCCGGCGCCGACGGGGCCGAGCAGGTCGCCCAGCAGGCCGAGCACCGCATCCGCCACCACAGGTCCGGCCGCGCCACCCGGGCCGGCATGGACCGGCGCGGCATCCGGCAGGGGCAGCAGGGTCAGCGTCGCGGCCAGCATCGGCAGGGCCGCCAGCAGGCAGGCGAGGCGCAGCGCGAAGGGCGTCAGGCCCTTGTGCACCGCCAGCCGCCAGGCCCAAGTCATCATGCAGGCCACCGGCAGGAAGGCGGCGTAGCCGAAGCCCTGCAGCAGGATGTCCGAGACATGCGCACCGGGCGCCCCGATCAGATTGCCGACGGGCCGGCTGGTGGCGGTGGAGAAGGAGGGATCGGCCGGGTCATAGGTGCCGAGCGCCAACCCCGTCACCAGCCCGATGACGACCAGCACCAGGCCGAGCAGTTCCGCCAACCGGCGGCGAATCAGCGCCTTGACGGCGGGGGAGGCGAAGCGGCGGCCGGCGGCGGCGATCCGGTCGCCCACGGCCGGAGGTGTGGCGGTGCGCGGCATCAACGACATGTCCTGAACCCAGGACGCAACTCTACACCGGAAGTGCCTCCAATTGCACGGTCTTGCTTCCGGGCACGGGGTGTGCAGGGGGACGGGCCCCCGCGGACCGCAACGCGGTCCGAGGCGCCGAACGGCGCCCGCCGGAAGTCCGTCACGCCGCAGGCGTGCCTTCGTCACGGTCACGGCGCTGCCGTGACGCCAAGGCCGCGGAGCGGCCGCCCGGCGCTTGAGGGCAATACATCAAGCCGCGAGCGCCGCGTCCCGGGTCGCGACCAGGGCGGAGAGCATGGCATTGGCCTGCTTCACCGCCGCGGGTTCGCTGGCATCCACATCGGCCACCTGCTCCTCCGCCGCGCCGACTCCGGCGTCGAGCTGTTCGCGCAGCGATTCCAGCGAGGCCGCCAGGTCGAACTTCTCATCCGTTTCGGCCAGCTGCCGCCATTCCGCGATGATGGCGTCCACCTCCCGCGCCATGCGGCCGGGCGCGACGCCGCGGCCGGCCAAGGCGAGAAGGCGTTGAAGGGCCGCGTCGATCGGGCGCGGCGCGCGGGGCTTCCGGGCTGCCATGGGGGTCTGTCCTGCGGGTTTGCGACACGTGTAGCATGTTCGCTTTTCGTTCGCAAATGCCGCGAGTCGCGGGGGCTGCAGCCCCCGCCATCCCCTCAGCGGCGTTCCGGCCCGATGCCGGACAGCCGCACCAGCTCCGCCCCCGCGGCGCGTTCGCGGGTGATGATCTCCGCGAATTCGGCCGGGGTATTGCCGATGCCGTTGAAGAAGTTAGGCGCCAGCACGCGGGCGCGGAAATCCTCGTTGGTCACCACGGTGCGAACGGCACGGGCCATGCCGTCCTGGATCGCGGGCGGCAGGTTCGCGGGCGCCGAGAGGCCCCACCAGGCGCCGCCATAGGGGTAGTCGTAGCCGAGTTCGCGCATCGAGGGCGTGTCCGGCAGTTCCGGATGCCGCGTGCCGCCCAGCATCGCCAGCGGCCTGAGGCGCCCCGCGCGGATCTGCGGCATGGCGAGCGCGAGGGCGGAGTAGCTGAACTGCACGCGGTCCGCGACCGTCTCCCGGATCGCGTCGCCGATGCCGCGGAAGGGGACATGCTCCATCTGGATGCCCTCCTTCGCCTTCAGCCATTCATAGAGGAGCTGCTGGGCGGAGCCGACGCCGGAGGAGCCGTAGTTCACGTCCCGCCGCCCGCGCGCCCAGGCCACCGCATCCTTCAGCGTGCCCGGCGGCACGGCGGGGGAGGAGACGAGGACGGAGGGCGCGGAAGCCATCTGCGTGATCGGCAGCAGCGAGGCGAAGCGCGCGAAGAGCTCTGGCTCCGCATGCGGCATCGTGGTCATCACCTCGATGTTCACGGCGCAGAAGGTGGTGCCGTCCGGCGCCGCCTGGGCGCAGGCCTCCAGCCCGATGACGCTGTTGCCGCCCGGCCGGTTCTCCACCACCACGGGCTGGCCGAGCTCGGCGCGCAGCCCCTCCGCGATGGCGCGCACCAGGATGTCGAGGTTGCCGCCCGGGGGCTGCGGCACGATGATCCGCATGGGCCGGCGCGGCCAGTCGGATTGCGCGAGCGCCGGCAGTGCGGGCAGCGTGGCGAGGCCCGCCAGCATCGCGCGGCGGGTCAGGGTTGCGCGGTTTCGCGTCATGGTTCGTGTCCTCCCTTCCAGTGGTGGTTTCAGGTTTCGTCGACGACGGTGTTGGTCAGCAGGCCGACGCCCTCGATCTCCACATCGACGACGTCGCCGGGCTTCAGCCAGAGCGGGGGCGTGCGCTTGGCGCCGACGCCGCCGGGCGTGCCGGTCGCGATCACGTCACCGGGCTCGAGCCGCGTGAAGGTGGAGCAGTAGGCGATCTGCGTCGGGATATCGAAGAGCATTTCCTCCAGCTTCGCGTCCTGGACGACCTGGCCGTTGACGCGGGTCTGCAGGCGCTGGGGCCCGATCGGGCCCAGTTCGTCGGGCGTCACCATCCATGGGCCGAAGGGGCCAGTCCCGCAAAAGTTCTTGCCGGGGGTGAACTGGTGGGTGTGGCGCTGCCAGTCGCGCACGCTGCCATCATTGTAGCAGGCATAGCCCGCGACCTGCGCGAAGGCGTCGGCCTTCGAGACATGGCGGCAGGAGGTGCCGATGATGACGGCCAATTCGCCTTCGTAGTCGAAATCCGTGGAGACCGTCGGCCGCACCAGCGGCGCCTGATGGCCCACCTGGCTGTTCGCGAAGCGGGTGAAGATGGTGGGGTTGCCGACGACGCTGCGCCCCGTCTCCTTCCGGTGCTCCTCATAGTTCAGCCCGATGCAGAGGATCTTCTCGGGGTTGGGAATGACGGGCAGCCACTCGATGGCATCGAGCGCGATCCGCGGCGCGCCGGCGGCCGCATCGCGCACCGCATCCAGCGCACCAGCCGCGATCACCGACTTCAGGTCGGGCAACTGCGTCAGGACGGCGCCGACATCATGGATGACGCCGTCGCCGACGACGCCCCAGCTGGTGCGGCCCTGGTGGCGGAAGGTGGCGAGCTTCATGCGGGTTCCTTCACGGGATGCAGCACGGCCGCCAGCGCGGCCCGCAGGGATTGCAGCGCCGCCGCATCGGCGGCGACGCCATGGACGTAGTGGTCGGGGCGGATGAGGGCGGCGCGCACGCCATGGCGCGCGAACCAGGCGGCCACGATGCCGTCCCGCTCCTCCAGGCCTGGGCCCTCGGCACCGTGTGGCTTGATGCGCGTGGCGCCGGGCATCTCGCCGATCGAGACCACCCGCCAGCCATGGCCGAGCACCCGATCCATCAGCACCCACTCGCCCTGGTATCGAATGAAGGGCTGCGGGAAGAGCGTGCCCTGCGCGGGGTGCGGCGGATCGGCCAGGAAGCCGGTCTCCAGCGGAGGCACGATCTCCTGCCGCGTCACCACGGGCGGGGTGCCGCCGCCCTGCGCGATCAGGGCCGCGTCGCGCGCGGCGGCGGCTACGGGATCGCGTTCGCAGATCTGCTGGCCGATCTTCTTGATGCGCGCGGTCAGCGTGCGGACGTGTTGCGCGCGCTCCGCCGCATAGCTGTCCAGCAGCGCGGGCGCCGCGCCATCCCGCACCGCCGCCAGCTTCCACACCAGGTTGGAGACATCCCGCAGCCCCTGGCACATGCCCTGGCCGATGAAGGGCGGCTGCTGGTGCGCCGCATCGCCGGCCAGGAAGATGCGCCCCTTCCGCCACTCAGCCGCGACCAGCGCGTGGAAGCGGTAGCTCGCCGCGCGCCAGAGCGTGGCATCGCCGGGCGAGAGCCAGCGCGATAGCAGCGCCCAGACGGCATCGGGCTGCTGCATCGCCTTCGGGTCCTCTCCGGCGTTCAGCATGATCTCGAAGCGGCGATGACTACCGGGCCCGACGATGTAGGTGATGGGGCGCGCGGGGTCGCAGAACTGCGCGGCGTTCGCTGGCAGCTTTCTCAAACCGCTCTCTCCGACCCGCAAATCCACCACCAGCCAGGGCTCGTCGAAGACCAAATCCTCGAAGCGGATGCCGAGCGCGCTGCGCGTGAAGCTGGAGGCGCCGTCGCAGGCGATGACCGTGTCGGCGGTGACCTCTCGCTCGCCTTGCGCATCGCGCAGGCGCAGCGTGACGCGATCCGCGTCCTGGCTGATGGCGACAAGTTCCGTGCCGAGCTCCACCGTGACGCCCGGCATCGCTGTGGCATGGGCGCGCAGCAGCGCCTCCACCGGCGGCTGGGTGAAGACCATGGTCGGCGTGAAGCCCATGGGATAGGGCGCGGGCACCATGTCGATACGGCGAATCAGCTGGCCTTCCGCGCCGAAATGCTCGCTGGCCGGGAAGGGCGCGGTGTGGGGCAGCACCGCCTCCGCCACGCCCAGATTGTCCAGCAGCCGCATGATCTCATGGTCGATCGCGATGGCGCGCGGCTTGTCATAGACCTCCGTCGCGCGATCGATCGCCAGCGTCTCGAAGCCGTGCTGCCCGAGCAGCGCGGTGGCGACGGCGCCGGAGGGGCCGAAGCCGATGACGACGACGTCGTGATGCATCGGCGACTTCACGCGAACCGGATGGCGAGCTGGGCCTTCTTCGTCGTCTCCGGCTTGGGCGGCGCGATGCCCCACTGGTCCGTGCGGCCGGGCGGCCAGGTCCAGTGGTCCGGCCCGCGGGCGACATGGTCGTCCCCCACCTGCTCAACCTCCGCCGTGTATTCGATGACGATGCCGAAGGGATCGATGAAATAGGCGAAGACATTGTCGCCCGGCCCGTGCCGGCCGACGCCCCAGGCGATGGGGAAGCCCGCATCGATCATGCGGCCCGCCCCGCGCATCACGCATTCCCAGCCCGGCATATTGAAGGCCACATGGTTCAGCCCGTCGACCGGCGCCTCCGCCAGCACCACGGCATGATGGTCGCTGTTGCAGCGCTCGAAGGCCATCAGCTTGGAGCGGTCCGCCAGCCTGAAGCCGAGCCCGGCTTCGAAGAAGCGCGCGGTCGCGTCCACGTCGCGGCAGTTCAGATTCACATGTGCCAGGCGATCCGGCGTGTCGCGGGTAGGCGCATCGGGCGCGCGGCGCTCGTCGCCGGCAACGATGCGGAAGACGGAGCCTGCGGGGTCGCGCAGCGTGAAGGCGAGCCCGCCGCCCGGCTCGGCCAGCGGCGCCGGCTGCGCGAGCACGGCGGCACCCTGCGCCAGCGCCATGCCCAGCACCTGGTGCAGCGCGCCGTTATCCACCGCGCGGAAGGTGACGGAGCGGATCGCGGCCTCTGCCCCCGGGTGCAGCGCCAGCACGTGGTGGTCGTCGCCCGTCGCGTGCAGCCAGACGGACCCGCCGTCCCGCGCGGCGACCTTCAGCCCCCAGATGGTCGTGTAGAAGCGCTCCGCCGTCACGAGGTCCGGCACCTGCAGATCCACGCTGCGCAGCGCCGTCACCGGAAATCCGCTCATCGGCCGCTCCATCCGCCGGGCACTTCAGGCCCGGTTCCAACCCTGACCCCGTGATGGATGATGCATATTGCCCGGCGTGTAAACCCCAATGTATATATTTCGGGGAGAGGGAGCCCTTTGTATGTCAGTCGAGCCGGAGCGGCCGGTCAGCGTCCCCCGCGGCGTCACCCACGCCACCAGCGTCTATGAGCGCATCCGCGCCGACATCTTGGCGGGACGCCTGCTGCCGGGGCGGCGGCTGGCCATCAAGGTGATGATGGAGAGCTACGAGATCGGCCAGACTCCCTTGCGGGAGGCGCTGAACCGCCTGGCCGCGGACGGCCTGGTCGCGGCGGAGGACCAGCGCGGCTTCACCGTGCCCGGTATCAGCGCGGAGGAATTGCTGGAACTGACGCGCACGCGCTGCTGGCTGGAGGAACGCGCCTTGCGCGAGTCGATGGCCGCCGCCACGCCTTCCTGGGAGGAAGCGGTTCTGCTGGCCGGCCATCGCCTGTCCCGGACGCCCCGCGAGCCGGACGACCCGACCTGGGAAGCTCGGCATCGCGACTTCCACCGCACGCTGGTGGGGAATTGCGGGTCGCGCTGGCTCGTCGGCTTCTGCGACCAGCTCACGGACCGGCACCAGCGCTATCGCAAGCTGGCCGCCATCCGCGCCTTCCCCGTGCGGGATGTGGAGGCCGAGCACCGCGCCATCCAGGACGCCGTGCTGGCCCGGGATGCGGATCACGCGGTGGCGCTGCTGACGCAGCACTACACCGCCACGGCCCGCATCATCCTGGACGACGAGTCGATCTTCCCCAGGGCGGCGTGAGACGACAGGGCCCGGTTCCACCTGCACCCTTGCCAGCGCCGCGGAAGGGCTGTTCAACCCGCCGCTCCCAGTTTTCGCGGCGCAGCATGCAACCCGTCATCGGTATCGACTTCGGCACGACCAACAGCGTGGTGACCGCGCTCCGGGCGGATGGCAGCGCGTCCGTGCTGCGCCATGCGGCGGACGATGTCTTCCGCTCCGTCCTCTGCTTCTGGGCGGATGGCGCGGGCGTCACGCGCCACGCCGCCGGGCCGCGCGGGATCGAGGCCTATCTGGAAGACCCGCTCGACAGCCGCCTCATCATGTCGATGAAGAGCTATCTGGCGCAGAGAAGCTTCCAGGAGACGCGTATCTTCGGCCGCGCCTTCGGGCTGGAGGCCATCATCGCGCTGTTCCTGCGCGACCTGCTGGAGCCCTTCGGCCCCGAGATGGCCGGCGCGCGCATCGTCGTCGGCCGGCCCGTGCGCTTCGTGGGCGAGAGCGCCGATGACGCCCTGGGCGAGTCCCGCCTGCGCGCCGCCTTCGCCGCGGCCGGGCTGCCGGATGTGCAGGTCGCGCTGGAACCCGCGGCGGCCGGGCAGCGCTTCGCCGCGGGGCTCGACCACCCCGCCACCGTGCTGGTGGCCGATTTCGGCGGCGGCACCAGCGACTTCTCCCTGCTGCGCTTCGACCCAGGCCCGCCGAAGCGCGTCACCGCACTCGGCCATGCCGGCGTGGGCGTCGCCGGCGACGCCTTCGACTACCGCATCATCGACAACGTCATCTCCCCCCTGCTCGGCAAGGGCGGCACCTATCGAGTCATGGGCAAACCCCTGCCCATCCCGCCCGCCTGGTTCACCAGCTTCGCCCGCTGGCACCTGCTCTCCCTGATGCGGGCGCCGAAGACGATGCGCGACATCGAACAGGTGATGCGTACGGCGGACCATCCCGAGCAGCTGGAACATCTGGTGCGGCTGGTGAAGGACGAGGCCGGCTACGCCCTCTACCGCGCCGTCTCCGCCGCCAAGGCCGCGCTTTCCGGCGAGGAGGACGTGGTGCTTCGCTTCAGCCATGACGATCTCGACATCGCCGCCCCCATCCATCGCGCGGATTTCGAGCGCTGGATCACGCCGGAACTGACGCGCATCGCCACGGCGGTCGATGCCGCGCTGGTGGATGCGCGCATCGCGCCCGGGGAGGTGGACCGCGTCTTCCTGACCGGCGGCACCTCCCTCGTGCCTGCGGTGCGGCGGTTGTTCGCGGAGCGCTTCGGGGAGGAGAAGCTGGTGACTGGCGGCGAATTCGTCTCGGTGGCGGAGGGCCTGGCGCTGCTGGGTCGGGAAGCCGCGTGATGGATCCCGCCGCGATGCTGCTGCTCGCGGCGGGCGGCGCGGCCATCGGCGCGGTGGGCGGGTTGCTCGGCATCGGCGGCGGCGTCATCGCCGTGCCGCTGCTGCTGGAAGTGCTGGCCGCGCGTGGCCTGCCGCCGGATGCCGCGACGCCGATCGCCATCGGCACGGCGCAGGCAGTGATCCTGCTGTCCTCGGTCTCCGCCGCGCTGGCGCATCACCGCCGCGGCAGCGTGGACGCGGGCCTGCTGCGTGCCTGGCTGCCCGCGGTGGCGCTGGGTGGGCTGGCCGGGCTGGCGCTGTCGCCCCTCCTGCCCGTGACCTTGTCCCTCGCCAGCTTCGCCCTGGTCAGCCTGGCGCTGGCGATCAGCCTCTTGCGACCCGCGGCTGCCGCGACCGGGACCGAAATCCCCCGCGGCCCCCTCCCCCCCGCCGCCATCGGCCTGCTGTCCTCGGCACTCGGCGTCGGCGCGGGCACGCTGAGCGGGCCTGTGCTGGGGATGCTGGGCGTGCCGCTCACCAGGGCCATCGGCGCCGGTGCGGTCTTCAACCTGGCCGTCGCCACGCCGGCCGCCATCGGCTTCGGCGCCATGGGGATGGTGGACATCCCCGCCACGCTGCTGCTGGCCCTGCCCGCCATGGCGACGGCGCCCGGCTTCGCGAAACTCGCCGCCCGCCTGCCCGTCGGACGGCTGCGCCTGGCCTTCGCGCTGTGCCTGCTGGCGATCGCGGCGCGCGTGGGGATGCGGCTGCTGGGGTGAAGGCGCGCGGCTTCGTGGAAAGGGGCGGAGCCCTTTCCCCCGAAGCGACCTGCCCTCACCCCTTCAGTCGCGACGCCACCGCCGCGCCCGCGGCCGCCGTGCCCAGGCCGCCGCCGATGTCGCGCGTGCATTGGCCGGCGGCGATGGCATCGGCCATGGCCTGTTCGATGGCCGTGCCGGCTTCGACGAAGCGCGGCGCGTCGTGGCGACGGCCGTGCCAGGAGAGCAGGAGCGCGGCCGAGAGGATGAGGGAGGCGGGGTTGGCGATGCCCTGGCCGGCGATGTCGGGGGCGGAGCCATGCGCGGCCTGGGCCATGGCGGTTTCCGCGCCGGCGTTGAGCGATCCGCCGAGGCCGAGGCTGCCCGACATCTCCGCGGTGAGGTCGGAGAGGATATCGCCGAACATGTTGGTGGTGACGATGACGTCGAAGCGCGCGGGGTTGCGCACGACATGCGCCATCATCGCATCGACGATGATTTCCTCGAGTTCGATCCCGGGGTACTCCTGGCCGACTTCCCGGCAGCACTGAAGAAACATGCCGTCGCCGACGCTCAGCACATTCGCCTTGTGCACCGCAGTCACCTTCTTCCGGCGCCGCGCAGCGAGTTCGAAGGCGCTACGCGCGATGCGCAGGCAGGCCGGGCGGGTGATCTTGCGCATGGAGACCACGACATCGGGCGTGACGAGGATCTCGGCGTTGCCCGCTTCCATGTTCCGGTCGGCGTAGAAGCCCTCCGTGTTCTCCCGCACCACCACCAGGTCGAACTGCCCGAGCCGCGCGGGCATCCCCGCATAGGTGCGCGCGGGGCGGATATTGGCGTAGAGGTCGAGCCCCTTGCGGAAGAAGGCAGAGGGCCCGACCTGCTTCGCATCGCCCTTCTTGTAGTCGAGCGTCGAGGTCGGCCCCATCACGAAGCCATCGGCGGCCTTCACGCGGTCCAGCAGTTCCGGCTTCACCGTCGTGCCGTGCAGGCGGAAGCTTTCCAGCCCCACCACGTCATGCTCCATCTCGATGCCGAGCTGGAAGGCCTCGGAGGCCGCGCGCAGCACGCCGGTGGTGGCTTCCGTGATCTCGGGGCCGATGCCGTCGCCGGGCAGCACGATGATTTTCATGGGGGCCTTCCTTCTTGCCTGGCCCCGGGTCCATCACGGGCGGCTGGCGGGGTCAAGGGTGGGCGGCCGCGGGCGGCGCGCTATACTGGCGGGTAGGAACACGCCCGGGGCCCATCGCATGACCAGTGACGCCATCCTTGCCGATCTCAGCGTGGTGGAGGTCTCGGCCTTCGTCGCGGCGCCGATGGGCGGCATGACGCTGGCGCAGATGGGGGCGGAGGTGATCCGCATCGACCCGATCGGCGGCAACATCGACCATGGCCGCTGGCCGCTCGCGCCGAACGGCAACAGCCTCTACTGGGCCAGCCTCAACAAGGGCAAGCGATCCGTCTGCCTGGCGCTGAACACGCCGGAGGGGAGGGAGATCGCGACTGCGCTGATCACGCAGCCCGGCGAGGGCCGCGGCATCCTGCTGACCAACCTGCCCGCCAGCGGCTGGATGAGCCATGCGGCGCTGTCGGCCAAGCGCGCCGACCTCATCATGCTGAAGCTGACGGGCAACCATGACGGCTCCGGCGCCGTTGACTACACCGTGAATTGCGCCAGCGGCTTCCCCATGGCGACCGGGGAAGGCGCCAGCCCCGTCAACCATGTGCTGCCCGCCTGGGATGTCGCGGCCGGTCTCTACCTCTCGACCGGGCTGCTGGCGGCGGAGCGGGCGCGGAAGAAGGATGGCCAGGGGCGGGAAGTGACGCTCGCGCTGTCCGACGTGATGCTCGCGACCGTCGCGAACCTCGGCTACGTCGCGGATGTGCAGGTGAATGGCGCGGTGCGCCCTGCCATGGGCAACGACCTCTACGGCGCCTATGGCAAGGATTTCCCGACAAGCGACGGGCGCCGGATCATGATCGCCGCCATCTCCAACCGGCAATGGAAGGCGATCGGCAAGGCGACGGGCCTCAGCGACAAGATCGCGATGATCGGTCCCATGCTCGACGTGGACCTCGACGACGAGGGCGGGCGCTTCGAGGCGCGGCACGCCATCTCCGCCGTGCTCGCACCCTGGTTCGCCAAGCGCACGCTGGCCGAGATCACCACGGCCTTCGAGGGCAGCGGCATCCTTTGGGGCCCCTACCAGGATTTCGGGCAGCTGGTGCGGGAGGATGCGCGATGCTCCACCGCGAACCCGCTATTCGCGGAGATCGAGCAGCCCGGCATCGGCCGCCTGCTGGCGCCCGCCATCCCGCTGAGCTTCGGCGGCCCCGCGGTGCGCCTGCCGCCGGTGCCGGCGCCGCGGCTTGGCGAGCATACCGACATGGTGCTGGCGGAACGCCTCGGCCTCACCATGTCGGCGATCGGGAAACTGCATGATGCCGGCATCGTCGCCGGGGCCAAGGATCACTGACATGGACGCGATGGTACGGATCGAGGCGCGGGACCTGCTGACGCAGGCCGGCGCCGGGCTGGCGGCGGCGGAACGCCTGGCCGATGTGGCGCGCCGCCAGGTGGCCGCGCTGGTCGCCCCCGGCGGGAAGGTCGATGCCGCGGCGCTGGAGCGCCACCAATTCGCCGCCCATGGCCTGGCCTGGTATGCCACCTATGTCGAGGCGCTGCGGGAGACGCTGCGCTGGGCCGAACGCCTGCAGGAAGCCGGCCGCTTCACGCCGGTGGAGCAGGGCATCCTGCATCTCGGCTTCGCCGAATACCTCGCGCAGCTCGCCGGCGGCATCCCGATGAGCCAGGTGGAGATGGTCCGCCCGCGCGACCTCGGCGTGCCCGCCGAGGATGTGGCGCGCTTCCTGGCGGAACCCGCGCTGGCCGCGCTCTCCGATCCCCGCGCGCTGGAAGCGGTGCGGCATGATTTGGCGCTGTCGGCCGCCGAGGGCCTGTATGGCGCGCCGCATCTGCAGGATGAGTTGCTGGAAGCCACCTGGGACCAGTTCGTGAAGTTCGCCGCCGCCGAGGTCACGCCCTTCGCGCAGGGCTGGCACCAGCGGAACGAGCTGATCCCGCTGGACCTCATCGCCAAGCTCTCGGAGATGGGCGTCTTCGGGCTGACGGTGCCGGAGGAATTCGGCGGCCTCGGCCTCGGCAAGGTCGCGATGTGCCTGGTGTCGGAGGCGCTGAGCGCGGGCTATATCGGCGTCGGCTCGCTCGGCACGCGCTCCGAGATCGCCGCCGAGCTGATCCGCCTGGCCGGCACGCCGGAGCAGCAGCAGAAATTCCTGCCGGGGATCGCATCGGGCGAGATCCTGCCGACGGCGGTGTTCACGGAGCCCGATACGGGATCGGACCTCGGCAGCCTGCGCACCCGCGCGGTGCGGGATGGCGACATCTACCGCGTGTACGGCGCCAAGACCTGGATCACGCATGGGTCGCGATCCGACGTCATGACGCTGCTGGTGCGCACGGACCCGGCCTCCACCGGCTACCAGGGCCTCTCGATGTTCCTCGCGGAAAAGCCCCGTGGAACCGACGACAACCTGTTCCCGGCGAAGGGCATGGCGGGGACGGAAATCCACGTCCTCGGCTATCGCGGCATGCGGGAATACGAGATCACCTTCGATGGCTTCGAGGTCCCCGCCTCCGCCCTGCTCGGCGGCGTCGAGGGCCGCGGCTTCAAGCAGCTGATGGAAACCTTCGAAAGCGCGCGCATCCAGACCGCGGCGCGCGCCCTCGGCGTCGGGCAGAACGCGCTGGAACTCGCGGTGTCCTACGCGCGTGACCGCAGGCAGTTCGGCAAGGCGACGCTCCACTTCCCCCGCGTCCACGGCAAGATCGCCTGGATGATGGCGGAGACGATGATGGCGCGGCAGCTCACCTACTTCTCCGGCCGCCAGAAGGATGCCGGCCGCCGCTGCGACATCGAGGCCGGCATGGCCAAGCTGCTCGCCGCCCGCGTCGCCTGGTCCAATGCCGACAACGCGCTGCAGGTGCATGGCGGCAATGGCTACGCCATCGAATACCCGATCAGCCGCGTGCTCTGCGACAGCCGCATCCTGAACATCTTCGAGGGTGCGGCGGAAATCCAGGCGCAGGTCATCGTCCGCGGCCTGCTCGGCCGCATCAACTGAGGGGATGGGCATGGAACGCGTGACGCTGGGCGGAACGGGCCTCTCCATCGCGCCGCTGATGTTCGGCGGCAATGTCTTCGGCTGGACGGCGGATGAGGCGATGTCCTTCCGCCTGCTCGACGCCTTCGTCGATGCCGGCTTCAACGCGATCGACACCGCCGATGTCTATTCCCGCTGGGTGCCCGGCCATGTCGGTGGGGAATCGGAGACGATCATCGGCGCCTGGATGAAGGCGCGCGGTGCCCGCCACCGCGTCGTCATCGCGACCAAAGTCGGTATGGAACTCGGCCCGGACCGCACGGGGCTGTCGCCGCGCTGGATCGCGCAATCCGTCGAGGATTCGCTGAAGCGGCTCGGCACCGACCACATCGATCTCTACCAGGCGCATCGTCCCGATCCTTCCGTCCCCATCGCGGAAACGCTCGGCGCCTTCCAGCGGCTGATCGAGCAGGGGAAGGTCCGCGCCATCGGCGCCTCCAACTACGACGTCACGCAGCTGGCGGAAGCGCTGGACGTGGCGGAGGCGCAGGGCCTGCCGCGCTACGCCACCTTGCAGCCGAAGTACAACCTCATGGACCGCGCGGAGTTCGAGGCCGCGCTGCAGCCCCTCTGCGTCGCGCGCAACGTCGCCGTCATCCCCTTCTATGGCGTCGCTGCGGGGTTCCTGACGGGCAAGTATCGCAGCGCCTCTGACATCGAGGGCCGCCCGCGCGCCAAGGCGCTGGCGGCCTATGCGAATGACCGCGGCTGGCGCGTGATCGCGGCGCTGGACGCGGTGGCGGCGCGCTTCCGCGCGACGCCGGTGGAGGTCGCCATCGCCTGGCTGCGCACGCGCCCCGCCCTCGCCGCGCCCATCGCCTCCGCGACCTCGCCCGACCAGTTGGCAGCCCTGCTGCGCGGCGCGACGCTGTCGCTGGATGCGGAGGCGCTGGCCGCGCTGGAGGCCGCCAGCGCCGAATGACCGCCGCCGCGATCATCGCGCTGCTGGTCCTGCTGCTCGGCGGCGGCTGGCTCTACACGCCCGACAAGCCGCGCGCGGAGCTGGAGGCGCAGTATGCGCGGCCCGGCGACTTCCAGCCCGTGGCCGGGCTGCGCCTGCATGTGCGGGACACCGGCCCGCGCACGGCGCCACCCGTCATCTTCCTGCACGGCTTCGCCTCCTCCCTCCATACCTGGGAGGATTGGGCGCGGTCCCTGGAAGGCGAATTCCGCGTCATCCGCTTCGACCTGCCAGGCTTCGGCCTGACCGGCCCCGATCCCAGCGGCGACTACACCGATGCGCGCAGCATGGCGGTGATCCTCTCGCTGATGGACCGCCTGGAGCTGCCGCGCGCGAGCCTGGTCGGCAGTTCCATGGGCGGGCGCATCGCCTGGACCTTCGCGGCGACGCATCCCGCGCGCGTCGATCGCCTGGTGCTGATGGCGCCGGATGGCTTCGCGAGCCCGGGCCGCGGCTATGGCACCACGCCCTCCGTGCCCCTGCTGGCGCGCGTGCTGCCCTACACGCTGCCGGCCAGCCTGCTGCGATCCAGCCTCGCCCCCGCCTATGCCAACCCCGCGGTGCTGACGCAGGCGACGCTGGCGCGCTATCGCGACATGCTGCTGGTGCCCGGCAACCGCCAGGCGATCCTGGTCCGGATGGCGCAGGGCGCGCTGGTGGATCCCGTGCCGCTGCTCCGCCGCATCGAGGCGCCGACCCTGCTGCTCTGGGGCCAGGCGGATGCGATGGTGCCCGTCGCCAACGCCGCCGACTACACCGCGGCCTTGCGCGACAGCCGCGTCGTGACACTCCCCGGCATCGGCCATGTGCCGATGGAGGAAGCGCCGGCCGAGACCGTCATCCCGTTGCGGGATTTCCTGCGCCGCTGATACGCTTCCGCAACCCCAGCCGGAGCCGCGCATGACCGACACGCTGATCATCGAGCCGCGCTGGATCTGGGACGCCGCGGGCGGGCTGCGCGGCGACCATTACGTGGTGGTGCAGGGCAACCGCATCGCGGATGTCACGCGCGAACGCCCGACGATGGAAGCGGAGCGCATCACGCTGCCTGACGGGCTGCTCATCCCGGGCTTCGTGAACCTGCACAACCACGCCTTCTCCGCACCGCTCTTCCGCGGCCTGGCGGACGACATCGGCAATGGCGACCTGCCCGGCGACATCGTCTATTCCCTGCTGATGCCGATGGGCGACATCGCGGCGGAGACGCTGTCGCCGGAGGAGATCGGCGATGTCGCGGAGATGGCGCTGCTGGAAACGCTCAAGGGCGGCTCCACGACGATCATGGATGTCTGGCGCCTGCAGCAGGCACCCTTTATCGAACGTGGCCGCCGGCTCGGCCTGCGCACCTATTCCTGTCCCTACCTCTTCTCCACGCCGAAGATGGACATGACGCCCGACGGCAAGCCGATCACGGCCCCGCCCGCCGCCGATACCGGCTTCGACACCGTGCTATCGCTATTTCGGCAATACGACGAAGGGCCCATGGGCCGCACCCGCGTGGGATACGGCCCGCATGGGCTGGACACCTGCACGCCCGAACTCCTGACGCAGATCGGCCGCACGGCGGAAGAGATCGGCTGCCCGCTGACGATCCATGCGGCGCAGAGCCAGGTGGAGCTCGACATCGTGCGCGAGCGCTACGGCAAATCCCCCATCGAGCACCTCCGTGACCTCGGCCTGCTCAAGCCCGGCACGGTGCTCGCGCATTGCGTCATGGCGACGGACGAGGAACTCGCGATCATCAAGGAATACGGCGCCGCCGTCGCCTCCTGCCCCTATGCCTTCGCGCGCAGCGGGCTCGGCGTTCCCTTCGCGCGCTTCCTCGACAGCGGCATCCGCCTCGGCGTCGGCACGGATGGCGTCGGGCTCGACATGGTGGCGGAACTCCGCGCGGCGCAGATGCTGGCGAAGGTCCAGTCCGGCCGTGCGGGCATCGCCTCCGCGGAACGCATGCTGCGCGCAGCGACGGCGGATGGCGCGGCGGCGATCGGGCGCGGAGACCTGGGCCGCATCGCACCTGGCGCCACCGCCGACCTGCTGCTGTTCGACCTCGCGGGCGCACGCTACCAGCCCGTCTGGAACCCCTTGCAGGCGCTGCTGACCAATGGCGTGGCCGCCGACCTGCACAGCCTCTTCGTCGATGGCGTGGCGCTGCTCAGCGACCACCGCGTGGTGGTGGCGGACGAAGCCGCGGTGGTGAAGCGCGGCGCGGCCGCCATCCGGCGCGTCTGGGACACGGCCCGCGCGATGGGCCGCATCCCCAAGGGCGTCGCCGAACGCGGCGCTATATGATCCTGCGATCCGCCGGCAGGAACCGATCCGTATAGGTGAAGTCCATCGCCGGGCGGATCGGGATGCCGAAGGCCTCCGCCACCTGCGCGGCCGACGACTCGAACCGCGCGCGATCCACGGTGGAGACACCATTCGCGCGCACATTCGGCGTCAGCAGCGCGACCTCGTTGATCAGCTCGTTGCGGCTGATCTCGAGTGCCTCATCCACCAGCGCCTCCCGTCGCTTAAGCGAGGCCATCGCCGCCGCCGGCTCCGCCAGCATGGCGCGCAGCCCGCGGATGGTGGCGGCGATGAAGGCGGAGACCGCCTCCGGATTGCGCTCCGCAAAATCCTTCCGCACGACGAGGCCGGAGGAATAGAGCGCCACCCCCCAGCTGTTGTATTGCAGCCAGCCGATATCGCCGCGTGGCACGCCGGCCCCCACCATGTTCAGCGCCGTCGTCGTCAGGAAGCCGAGCGTCGCATCCGCGCGGCGCTGCACCACCATCGTGTCTCGCAACTGCGCCGTCACCGACAGCAGCTCGATCTTCGACATGTCGAGCTGGTTGGCCCGCGCGAAGATCGGGAAGAGAAGCCGCGTCCCCTCCCCATCCGTCACGCTGATCTTGCGGCCCTCCAGATCCTTCGGCTTGGTGATGCCGCTCGACTTCAGGAAGATCGCCGCGTTGGGTGAGGCGTCGTAGAGGACGAAGACGGAGGTGAGCTGCGCCGTCGGGTTCTCGTGGTTGAACTTCAGCAGCAGGTTGGTGTCGGCGAAGCCGATGTCGTAGGTACCGGCGGCCACCTTCGTCATCGTATCGCCGGACCCGAAGCCGCGGTCGATCTGCACGTCGAGCCCGGCCTCGGCGAAGAAGTTGCGGTCCGCCGCCAGCGTCCAGGCGGAATGCGCGCTCTGCCAGGTCCAGTCGAGGCAGAAGCGCACGCGCCGCCGCGCGGCCTGGGCGCGGACGCCGGGCGCGGCGAGCAACCCCGCCGCCAAGCCCGTGGAGAGCACGCTACGCCGTGTCGGTGCACGCATCATGGGCATCCTCCTGCTGTATACGCCGAAGCCGCGACCCTGCGGCACGGAAGCGTGCCGTTGCGATCGCGTTCGGAGCAAGAGGTTTGCAATCCGCGTGCCGCGGTCGGTAAACGGCGTGCCGCGCGTCAGTCCGCCGTCGCGCCCGTCGCCCGCACCACCTCGCCCCACACGCGCACCTCCTCCTCGATGAAGGCCGCGTACTGCGCGGGCGACATGTCCGGCGCATCGGCGGTGAGTTCGTTGTAGCGCTGCCGCACCGCAGGCAGCTGCAGGATGGCGCGGATCTCCGTGTTCAGCCGCTCCACCACCGCGGGCGCCATGCCCTTCGGCCCCGACACGCCGAACCAGGAATAGGACGTCATGTTGGGCAGCCCCTGCTCCCCCAGCGTCGGTACGTTCGGCAAATGCCGGTTGCGCTGCGCATCCGCCACCGCAATGGCCTTCAGCGTGCCGTCGCGCAGATGCGGGATGGAGGAGGGCAGCCCATCGACGAAAAGCCCGACCGTGCCGGCGATGACATCGATCAGCGCCGGCCCTGCGCCGCGATAGAGGATCGGGTTCATCCTGATCCCCGTGGCCAGCCCGATACGCATGCCCAGCAGATGCGTCGTCGTGCCATGGCCCGAAATCGCGAAGTCCAGCCCATCCGGCCTGGCGCGGCCGATGCGGATCAGGTCCGCGATCGACTGCGCCTCATACCGCGGGTTCACGACGATGGCGGTGGAGGTGGTGGCGGCCAGCGCGATATGTGTGAAGTCCGTCATCGAATCATAGCGCACGTTGCGGAACAGCGTGGGCGAGATGCCGTGCGAGGCGCTGTTGGAGACGACCAGCGTGTAGCCATCCGGCGCCGCCTGCGCGACCTGTGCGGAAGCGAGCGTGGCGCCCGCGCCGGGCCTGTTCTCCGACACCACGGGCTGTCCGAGCCGTTCCTGGAGGTTGGCCGCCAGGATGCGGGCCACGATGTCCGTTGTGCCGCCCGGCGCGAAGGGCACCACCAGCCGGATCGGCCGCGCGGGCCAGGCCCCCTGCGCCAGCGCCGGCAGGGGCAGCACCGCGCTCGCCGCCAGAAGGGTGCGGCGCTTGATCACCGTCATGGTTCGTCTCCTTGTGAAGCCTGTGTCGAAGCGTGGCGCGCGGCGAGCCAGCCGAAGGTGACGCCGCGCATGAGCGAGACGCCCGCCTGGTAGCCCGCGCCGGATTCCGTCGGCGCCGCGGCATTGCCGCAGGCATAGAGGCCGGGGATCGGCCGGCCGCGCACATGCTGCACGCGCGCCTGGTCATCCGTCAGCAGCCCCGCGGCGGAAATGCCGCCGAGCCGTATGCGCACGGCGCAGAAGGGCGCCTGCGACAGCGTGCCGAGATTGGGATGCGCGGCATTCGGATCGCCGGCCGTCGATCGCGCAAAGGCCGAGGAGCCGCGGCCATGCTCGGGATCCTCGCCCCTCGCCGCACCCGCGTTGAATCGCGCGACCGTCGCTTCCAGCGCGTCCCCATCGACACCAATCTTCGCACCCAGCTCGCGCAGTGTCGGCGCCTGCGTCACCCAGTCCGGGATCGGCGCGCCAGGCGGCCGCCGCGCGAAGCTGTATCTCGAAAAATACTGGGCATCGAAGAGCATCCAGGCCGGCAGGTTGGGGTGGCGATGCTGGCCGAGGTCGAAGCGCGTCAGCCCCGCCACCACATGCTGGAACTGGCTCTCGTCGCAGAAGCGCTGCGCGGCATCGTTCACGACGATGCTGTGGGGATAGGAGAGGCCGCGCAGCCCCGCGCTGAAGAAGACCTCGCCCTCCATCGGCGCGGGCGCCGGGATCGCGTAGCCCACCAGCATCGCGAGGTTGTTCGGCACGCGCCAGGTGGCGGCGCCGATCTCGCTGCCCATCACCAACCCATCGCCCTCGATGCTGCGCGGGAAGATGTTCATCCAGTCCGGCAGGCCCTCGAAGCGATTGACCAGCGCGTCATTGCCCTCATAGCCACCGGTCGCGAGCACGACGCCGCGGCGCGCGATGATGCGCGTGCCCGCGCCCTCCACGCCCGTCACGCGTCCGCCTTCCACCAGCAGGCGTTCGGCGCGAAAGCCCGCCAGAATCGGCACGCCGGCCGCCATCAGCCGTGCCAGAAACTGCCCGACCAGTGCCGGCCCCGCGGCCAGCAACTGGCCAGCGCGCCGCGCCTCCAGCTCCGCCTCCGGCCAGGTGTTGCGCGCGCCGAGCCCGCCCCAGGCGATCGCATCGCCCCAGCTGACGCCCGCCTCGTTGTAGACGCCTTCCTCCAGCCGATCGCCCCATTCGCCGAGCGCCGCACGCGTGATGGGTGCCGCCTCCACCATGCGCCCGTCGCGGGATGATCCTTCGGCACTCGGGAAGTAGTGATCGGGCAGGCCTCGCAGCAGCCGCAATGCCACGCCGGCATCGGCGAATTCGCGCAACGCGATGCGTGACGCCGTCAGGTAGGCCTCCGTCATCGGCGCCAGCGCATAGCCACCCGACAGGAAGCGCATGTAGCGCCGCGCCTCCTCCAGCGTGTCGGACAGCCCGGCATCGGCCATCAGGTGGTTGTCCGGCACCCAGAGCCCGCCCAGCGACGATGCCGTGGCGCCACCCAACCGATCCGATTTCTCGATGACAGCAACGCGCATCCCGCGCATCACGCCGGCCAGCGCGGCGCCCATGCCGGCGGCACCCGTGCCTGCGACCACCCAATCGACGTCGAGTTCCGACACTCCGCCGTTCCTGTCGTTCCCGGCGATAGTCTTGACGCGCCTCCGCGCGCTGGCAAGGCTCAAGGCAACCAGGAAAGCGAAACGCCATGACCGCGACACCCTACCCGACGCTGTTCAGCCCTCTGCGCCTCGGCCCGAAGGTGGCGCGGAACCGAACCTGGATGAGCGCTCATGCGACGCTGCTGGTGAAGGACAACGTCTTCACCGACGAACACGTCGCCTACTACGCGGAGCGCGCCAAGCACGGCGTCGCCGTCATCACCATGGAAGCGATGGCGGTGCACGAGACCTCCCTCCCCTATCGCGGCAAGGCGCTGTCCTTCGACCCGCGCATGGTGCCGCAGTACCGCAAGATCGCCGACGCCGTGCATGAACACGGCGCACTGCTGCTGGCGCAGCCCTGGCATCGGGGGCGGGAGACGAATTCCGTCGCCTCCGGCCATCCCGTCTGGGCGCCCTCCGCCGTGCCCTGCGCGGTGTACCGGGAGATGCCGCATGTCATGACGGTGCAGGACATCGACGCCATCCGCGAAGGCTATCGCCTGTCGGCGCGGCATGCGCGCGACGGCGGCCTCGATGGCGTCGAGGTGCATTCGATGTCGCATGGCTACCTGCTGAACCAGTTCCTCTCCCCCGCAACGAACCATCGCGACGACGCCTTCGGCGGCAGCCTGGAAAATCGCCTGCGCCTGGTCATGGAGATCATCCAGGCGACGCGGGAGGAGGTTGGCGCCGACATGATCGTCGGTGTGCGCATCAACAGCGATGACGGACATGAGGGTGGGCTGCGCCCCGACGATTGGGCGGAGATCGCCGCGCGCATGACGGCCTCGGGCCTCATCGACTACGTCTCCTGCAGCCACGGTACCTATCTCAACCGGATGCTGATCTACCCGACCTCCCCGGAAAGCCACGGCTTCCAGATGGCGGCGACGCGCAAGGTGAAGCAGGCGGTGGACAAGCCCGTCGTCGGGGTGGGGCGCATCGTGACGCCCGCCGAGGCGGAGAAGCACCTCTCCAACGGCGATTGCGACTTCGTCGCCATGGCGCGCGCGCTGATCGCCGATCCCGAATGGGTGGCCAAGGCGCAGCGCGGGGAGGCCGAGGACATCCGCCCCTGTGTCGGCGCGAACTGGTGCATGTCTTCCATCTTCGCCCAGGCCCCCATCGCCTGCATCCACAACCCCGCCGCGGGGCAGGAACGCGAACTCGGCGCGGGCACACTGAAGCGCGCCGACCGCGCGAAGAAAGTCGCCGTGGTCGGCGGTGGCCCCGGCGGGATGCGCGCGGCGCTGACGGCGCGGCAGCGCGGCCATGACGTGACGCTGTTCGAACGCGGGCAGGAACTCGGCGGGCAGGTGCGGCTCTGGTCCCGCGCGCCCTCGCGCACCGAACTCGCCGGCGTCGCGGATTGGCTGGAGCGGCAGGTGGTGAAGGCCGGCGTGCAGATCCGGCTGCAGACCATCGCCACGGAGGAATCGCTGCTGGCCGATGGCTATGACAGCATCGTCGTCGCGACGGGATCGAAGGGCCTCCGCCATGGCTGGACGCCGCTGCGGCCGGAGAAGTGGAATGGCGCCCCCGTCCCCGGCACGGACCAGCCCCATGTGGTGTCCTACATGGAGGCGCTGCGCGACCGCATCGCGCCCGGCCAGCGCGCGCTTATCTATGACGGCCTCGGCGGGCGCCAGGCCGTCGTCACGGCGGAATACCTCGCCAGCCAGGGCGCGCAGGTGGAATTCGTCACCTGGCTCGGCCAGCCGGCGCCGGACCTCGCCGCCAGCCGCGACTGGGGCAAGACCTATGGCATGCTGAAGCGCATGGGCATGCGCTTCGCGACCGACCTCGAACTGGTGGCGATCGAGGGCCCGGTCGTCCGCCTCCGCGATGTCTATACGAAGGAGGAGGTGGTGCGCGACGGCATCGACACCGTGGTGCTGGCGCTGGGGGCGGAGGCGCAGGACAGCCTGTTCCACGCCCTCGCCCCCCGCCGCGCCGCCGGGCTCGACCTGCGGCTGATCGGCGATGCGCTGGCCCCCCGCCGGGCCGACAGCGCGATCCGGGAGGGGGAGGCCGCGGGGCGGGCGATCTGAACATTACCGGGCGGCAATTTTTGGCCCATCTCTTGCATACCGGGCGGGTCACCAACCCCGAAGGACCCGCCCCATGGCCCTTTCCCGTCGCACCCTGCTGGCCGCCGCCCCGGTGGCGCTGGCGGCCCCCGCTTTCGCCCAAGCGCTGACTCCCATCCGCTTCACGCTGGACTGGCGCTTCCAGGGCATCCATTCCTGGTACTACCTGGCGCGGGAGCGTGGCTGGTTTCGGGAGGCCGGGCTCGACGTGACCATCGACCAGGGCGACGGGTCGGCCAACACCATCACCCGCATCATGTCGAATGCCTATGAAGCGGGCTTCGGCGACATGAACGCGATCATCCAGCAGGCAGCCAACCGGCCGGGCGAGGCGCCGGTGATGGTCTACCAGATCTACAACAAGGCGCCCTTCGCCCTGCTGGTGAAGAATTCGTCGGGCATCCGCAGCATCCAGGACCTGCAGGGAAGGCGCATCGGCGGCTCCACGGGTTCGCCGGCGCTCCGCCTCATCCCGATCTTCGCGCGGCTCAACAACCTCGACATGGCGCGGAACGAGGTGATGAACATCGCCCCCGCGATGCAGGAGCCGATGCTGCTGCGCGACCAGTTCGACATCGGCGCCGTCTTCACCGTCACCGCCTATATCAACCTGCTGGCGCTGGGGCAGAATCCGGACCGGGACTACCGCTTCTTCCTCTTCGCCGACCACGGCATCGACATCTATTCAAACGGCGTCATGGTCTCCCAGCGCATGATCCGCGACCGGCCGCAGCAGGTGCGCGGCATGGTCGCCGCCATCAACCGCGCGATGCTGGAGACGGTGCGCAATCCCGCCGTCGGCGTGCAGGCCATGCAGCGCGTCGATCCCACCTTCAACCAGGAGATGGAGCGCCAGCGGATCGAATTCGCCTGGCGTACCATCATCGCGACGGAGGAAGCGGCGCGCGTCGGCGCCGGCGACCTCGATGATGCGCGCCTGGCCCGCGCCATCGCGCAGGTGGTCGAGGTCTTCGAACTTCCCCGCACGCCGCGACCGGATGAGGTCTTCAACCGTTCCTTCCTGCCGCCGGCGGCAGAGCGCGTGGTGACGCCGGTACGCGCCTGACGCGGCGCGCGGCTTGCAGGGCCTGACGGAGAGGAGGCCCTGCCATGCCCATCGCCCCCGCGCTGCTGATCCGCGGCGCCCGTGCCCTCACCCCGGGATCGGATCCGCATCGCCCGGCGGTGCGGGACGTGCTGGTGGTGGCGGACCGCATCGCCGCCATCGGCGACCCCGATGGCCCGCCCCTGGTCCCGCCGCCGGGCGCCGAGATCATCGATGCGCGCGACAGGCTGCTGATGCCGGGCCTCGTCAGCGCGCATTACCACTCCTACGACGCGCTGCTGAAGGGCCGCTTCGAGGACATGCCCTTCGATGTCTGGGCGCTGCATTCGCAGCCCGCCTATTGGGGCCGGCGCAGCAAGGCGGAGATCAGGGCGCGCACCCTGCTCGGCGCGATGGAATGCCTGCGCAACGGCATCACCACCATCCAGGACATGAACAGCCTGGTGCCGCAGGATGAGGAGACGCTGGACACGATCCTCGCGGCCTATGCGGAGATCGGCATCCGCGTCGTCTTCTCCATCGCGCTGCGCGACCTGCCGGACCTCGACATCGCGCCCTTCATGGCGCCCGACCTATCGGCGGAAGCGGCCGCCATCATCGGCGGCAAGCCCGGCGATCCTGCCGCCGACCTCGCCTTCGTGGAAGCGCAGTTGCGCCGCCTGCGCCCGCTGCCGCCGCGGCTGCACTGGGCGCTCAGCCCCTCCGGCCCCCAGCGATCCTCGACGGCGCTGCTGGAAGGCATCGCGGATCTGTCGGAACGCCACGGCTTGCCGGTCTTCACCCATGTCTACGAAACCCGCGCGCAGCTCGCCAAGGCGCGGCGCGTCTATGGCGCCAGTGGCGGGTCGATGGTGCGGCACATGGCCGCGGTCGGGCTGCTGACACCACGCACCACCCTCGCCCATGCCGTCTACATCACGGAGGAGGAGATCGCGCTGGTCGCGCAATCCGGCGCGGGTGTCGTGCACAACCCCCTCGCCAACCTGAAACTGAAGAATGGCGTCGCGCCCGTCGCCGCCATGAAGCGCGCGGGCGTCCGCGTGGCGCTGGGCTGCGACAATAATTCCTGCAGCGACTGCCAGAACCTGTTCCAGGCCATGAAGATGATGAGCCTGCTCGCCGCCGGCAGCGATGCCGAACCCGCCGGCGTGCTGGCCTGCGATGCGGTGGAGGCCGCGACGACCGGTGGCGCGAAGGCCGTCGGCCTGGCCGAGGAGATCGGCACCATCGCCCCTGGCATGAAGGCGGATCTGCTGCTGCTCGACCTCCACGACCCCGCCTGGCTGCCCTTCACCAGCGCCACGCGCCAGCTCGTCTTCAGCGAGACCGGCCGCGGCGTGGACACCGTGCTGGTCGATGGCCGCGTCGTGGTCCGCCACGGCCGCCTCACCACGTTGGACGAGGCCAGCTACCGCGCCGAACTGGCGGAGGTGATGGAGCAGGTAGAGGCCGACTACGCCCGGCTGGTGCCCCGCCAGGCCCCCGCCATCGCGCCGCTGCTCGACGCCAATGCGCGCCTGGCGGCGCAGGATCTGGGGCTGGACCGCCTCGCCGGCGGCGGATTGCGCCGCGGCCGCTGAGCCACCATCCTGCCCGCCACAACACCGGGCAGGAAGCAACCCATGGACTATCGCAAGCTCGGCCGCAGCGGCCTCAAGGTCTCGCCCTTGTGCCTCGGCGCCATGATGTTCGGCGACGCCACGACGGAAGCCGACAGCCACGCCATCATCGCCCGCGCCAAGGAGCAGGGCGTGAACTTCATCGACACCGCCGATACCTACAATGGCGGCAGGTCGGAGGAAGTCGTCGGCCGCGCCATCGCGAAGGATCGCGGCTGGTGGGTGCTGGCCACCAAGATGGCGAACCCGATGGAGCCCGGCCCCAACGGCCGCGGCCTGTCCCGCTACCACGCCATGCGCGCCGTCGACGCCAGCCTGAAGCGGCTCAACACCGACGTCATCGACATCCTCTATCTGCACAAGGAGGATCACGACACGCCGCTGGCGGAGACGGTCCGCGCGCTGGCCGACATGATCCGCGCGGGCAAGATCCGCTATTTCGGCGTCTCCAACCACCGCGCCTGGCGCGTCGCGGAAATCTGCCGCCTCTGCGACGAGGCCGGCATCGACCGCCCCGTGGTCAGCCAGCCCCTCTACAACGCGCTGAACCGCATGGTGGAGGTGGAGCACCTGCCCGCCTGCGCGCATTTCGGCCTCGGCGTCTTCCCCTACTCGCCCCTCGCGCGCGGCGTGCTGACGGGCAAGTACCGCGCGAATGTCGCGCCGCCGGAGGGCACGCGCGCCGCGCGGCGCGACAAGCGCATGATGGAGACGGAATGGCGGCCGGAAAGCCTGAACATCGCCGCCGACATCGCCGCCCACGCGACGACGCGCGGCGTCTCCGCCGCGCAATTCGCCCTCGCCTGGGTGCTGAACAACAAGCTCATCACCGGCGTCATTGGCGGGCCCCGCACGATGGAGCAGTGGGAGGAGTATGTCGGCGCGCTCGACTACCGATTCACGAGCGAGGATGAGGCGCTGGTCGATGGGCTGGTGACGGCGGGACATCCCTCGACGCCGGGGTACAACGATCCGGCCTATCCGCTGGAAGGGCGCGTCGCGCGCTGAGCCACAGCAGGGGGACGCCGTCCCCCTGCACCCCCTCTGCCAGGGTCCAACCGGACCCTGGACCGGGAGAACTCAAGCCACGGCCTCCAGCGCGGCGTGCAGCACGCCGCCGGCACACATCCAGGCGACCTCGCGCAGCGTGTCCACGCGGCAGGTCAACCCAGCCTCCACGACGGAGCCATCGCGACGCGTCGCGCGCAGCGTCACCGCCATGCCAGGGCGCAGGCCCTCCGCCAGGCCGACCACGTCGAAGCGCTCGCTGCCATCAAGCCCCAGAGTCTGCCGCGTCACGCCCGGCGCGAATTGCAGCGGCAGCACACCCATCCCGACCAGGTTCGACCGGTGGATGCGCTCGAACCCCTCCGCCACCACGGCGCGGATGCCAAGCAGGCTGGTGCCCTTCGCCGCCCAGTCGCGCGACGATCCCGTGCCGTAGTCCTGGCCCGCAACGACGATCATCGGCGTGCCTTCCGCGCGGTAGCGCGCCGCCGTCTCGAACACCGTCGCCACCGAGCCACCCGGCTCATGCCGCGCGAAGCCACCCTCCCGCTCCACCATCGCATTCCGGATGCGCGGATTGGCGAAATGGCCGCGCAGCATCACCTCGTGATTCACCCGCCGCGCGACGAAACTCGAGAAATCCCTGTCCGCCACACCAATCCCGCGCAGATAGTCCGCCACCTCGCCCTTGCGCGGAATGGTCCCGCCCGGGGAGATGTGGTCGGTCGTGATGCCATCGCCCAGCAGCAGCAGCGCCCGCGCGCCCAGGATGTCACCCGTCACCGGCACGGCACCATCGAAGAAGGGCGGCCTCCGGATATAGGTGCTGGCCTCGTCCCAGGTGAAAACCGGGCCGCTGCCGCCGGTGATGGCGCGCCAGGCAGCATCGCCCGCGATATCGGCATAGCCGCGCCGGAAGGACTCCGCCGTGACGAAGCGCGCCATCATCGCCGCCAGTTCCGCCGGATCGGGCCACAGGTCACGCAGGAACACCGGCATTCCGTCGAGATCCTCGCCCAGCGGATCACGCTCGAGATCGCGCAGCACGGACCCCGCGATGGCGCTGGCCACCACCAGCGCCGGCGATCCGATATAGGCAGCGCGCACCTGCGGATGGATGCGGCCTTCGAAGTTGCGGTTGGAAGACAGCACCGCCGCCGCCACCAGCCCGTCCCGCTCGATCGCCACGGAGGCCTGGTCGAGCAGCGGGCCGGAGAAGCCCGCGCAGGTCATGCAGCCGAAGCCTGTCAGATGGAAGCCCAGCGCATCCAGGCTGTCCTGCAGCCCGGACTCGCGAAGGTACTCCGCCACCACGCGCGACCCCGGACTCAAGGACGTCTTCACCCAGGGCTTCGCCCGCAGCCCCCGCCGCACCGCGTTCCGCGCCAGCAGCGCCGCGCCGATCATGGCGGCGGGGTTGGAGGTGTTGGTGCAACTCGTGATCGCCGCGATGGCGACATCGCCATGCTGCATCGGCCGGTTCTCACCGAGTCCCGGCACCGGCGTGTCCGCAACCTGCGGAAACCCCTGGCGCAGACTGGAAGGAATGTCGCGCAGCGCGCGCCGGTCCTGCGGCCGCTTCGGCCCGGCCAAGGCGGGCTCGATCGCCGCCAGGTCGATCACCACCTCCTCGCTGAAGACGACGCCCGCGCGGTCGCTCCCCCACAGCCCCTGCGCCTTCGCATAGGCCTCGGCCAGTGCCACGTCGCGCTCGTCCCGCCCCGTCAGGCGCAGGAAGCGGATCGTCTCCTCGTCGATCGCGAAGAAGCCCATGGTGGCGCCGTATTCCGGCGCCATGTTCGCGATGGTGGCGCGGTCCGGCAGCGGCAGCGTCGCCACGCCGGGGCCGTGGAACTCCACCAGGCAGCCCACGACGCCGACAGCGCGCAGCCGCTGCGTGACGGCGAGTGCCAGGTCCGTCGCCATCACGCCTGGGCGCAGCGCGCCGTCCAGCCGGCAGCCCACCACGCGCGGGATGGGCATGAAGATCGGCTCGCCGAGCATCGCGGCCCCGGCCTCGATCCCGCCCACGCCCCAGCCCAGCACGCCGAGCGCATTCACCATCGGCGTATGGCTGTCCATGCCCACCAGCGTGTCCGGGAAGGCGTGCCACGCGCCGTCCCGCTCCACGCTCCACACCGGCCGCGCCAGGTATTCCAGGTTCACCTGGTGGACGATGCCCGTCCCCGGCGGCAGCACACGGAAATTGTCATAGGCCTGCTGCGCCCAGCGGATCAGCGCGTAGCGTTCCGCGTTGCGTTCGTATTCCAAAGCGAGGTTGCGCGCGAAGGCCTGCGGCGATCCGCTCTCATCCGTCGCGACGGAATGGTCGATGACCAGGTCCACGGGAATGCGCGGGTTGATGCGCCTGGGGTCCGCGCCGCGCGCCACCATCGCATCCCGCATCGCGGCGAGGTCCGCCAGCAGCGGCACGCCGGAACTGTCGGGCATCAGCACGCGCACGGGGTGGTAGGCGATCTCGCCCTCGCCGAAGTCGGGCCAGGCGGAGAGCGACGCGATATCGGCCGCCGTCACGCTCTCCCCATCCTCATGCCGAAGCAGATTCTCCAGCAGCACCCTGATGGAGACCGGAAGCTTGGTCAGCGCGGGGTCGAGCGCCCGGATCGCATAGGCACGATCCCCCACGCACAACTCGGCCATGGCACGCTTCCCCCAACCCGTTGGGAGAAGCCTAGGACCGGCCCGGCCGTCAGGCCAGCAGGCGGCGCGCATCCTCCCACAAGGTCCGCGCCAGTTCGGCGGCGGGCTCCGCGCGGGCCAGCATGGCGGATTGCCCGGCCCAGGCCTGCATGCGGTCGATGTCGCCTGCCTTGGTCGCGGCGTCGCGCATCGCCTGGGTCAGCCCGCGCTGCACGGGGTAGGGCGCGGGCGGCGGTGCCTCCGGCGCGGCGGCCGCCTTCACATAGGCGGTGGCAATCCCCCGCCCCGCGCGGCCGCTGAAGGCGCGCGTCACGGCCGTGCCTTCCGGCGGCGTCGCCGCCAGGGCATCGGCCCAGGGGGCGGGGATGCGCGCTTCGGGGCAGCGCAGGAAGCCGGTGCCGACCTGCACGGCGGAGGCACCCAACGCCAGCGCCGCCGCCACGCCCCGCCCATCCGCGATGCCGCCCGTCGCCACCACCGGCACGCGGACCGCATCCGCCACCGCGGGCAGCAGCGCCATCAGCCCGACCATGGCGGCTTCGGCGCGGCCGGCTTCGAAGGCGCCGCGATGGCCACCGGCCTCCATGCCCTGCGCCACGATCACATCGGCCCCGGCCGCCTCGGCCTCACGCGCCTCCGCCACTGTGCTCGCCGTGGCCCACCAGGCGATGCCGCGCTGCTTCAGCCGCGCGACGAAATCTGCGGGATAGACGCCCATGATCGAACTCACGACCGCCGGCGCCGCCTGCAGCAGCGCCTCGCATTGCGCGGCGAAATCGGGCGGCGCGGCGTCGCCCGCTTCCGCCGGCACCGCCGGGCCCCAGCCGCCGAGAAAATCGCGCAGCGCCGCTTCCCGCGCCGGATCTCGCACCGGCGGCGGGTCGGGGATCCAGAGGTTCATCTGGAAGGCGCCATTCGTTGCGGATCGCACGGTCCGTGCCCAGTCCAGGATGGCCTCCGGCCCCATCAGCAGGGCGCCGCAGGCCCCCATGCCGCCGGCCTGCGCCACGGCGATGGACAGGCTGGGCGGGCAGGCCCCCGCCATCGGCGCCAGCAGGATCGGGATGCGCAGGCCGAAGCGGGTGCAGAAACGCTCGACGCGGGCGGTCACGCTCATCGCTTCACTCGCTCCACGCCCATGGGCAGGGCATCCAGGCGTCGCATCTCGGGATCATCGAACAGGCCGGGGTCGCGGAGGAAGGCCTCCGCCATCGGCATGGCATCCGCCCCCCAGAACAGCTCGTCCCCGATCGCCAGCGTCGGCACGCCGAAGACGCCGCGGGCGATCGCCGCCTCCGTCGCGGCGCGCAGCCGGTCCTTGGCGCCCGTCCCCGCGATCAGCGCGGCGGGGTCCGTCACGCCGAGATGCGCGGCGAAGGCCTCGGCCTCCACCACCGGGTCCCTCCCCTGCCCCCAGATGAAGCCGAAGGCCGCCGTCACCGCCGCTTCCGTCGCCCCCAGCGCCGTCACCAGGCGCAGCGCCTCCAGCGACCGGAAGGGGTGTGCGGGCGGGAAGCGCAGCGCGCCGCCGCCCTGGAACTGCACCTGGCGATAGGTCTGCCGCCGCTTCGGCGCGATCTCGGCGGGGCCGAGTTGCCCCCAATGCGCCAGCACCGCCCCCAGCACGATGGGCTCCAGCCTCACCTTCCGTCCCAGCGCCAGCACCCGCGGCAGCGCCAGATGCGCGAAGGGGGAGACGAGGTCGAAATACCAGGTGAGCATCGCGCCCCCTTCAGCGGCCGTCGGGACCATCCAGCAGGGCCATCACCTTCGCCACCAGCGCCGCCGCTGCATAGGGCTTGCCCAGCAGATGCACCCCCTCGTCCAGCCTGCCGTGGTGGATGATGGCGTTGCGGGTATAGCCGGTGGTGAACAGCACGGGCAGGCCCGGGCGGCGTTCCAGCACGGCGTTTGCCAGCTGCCGGCCGTTCATCGGCCCCGTCAGCACCACATCGGTGAACATCAGCGCGATGTCGGGATGGGCCTCCAGCGCCGCCAGGGCCGAAGGGCCATCGGCAGCGGCCACCACGCGGCAGCCGCCTTCCTCCAGCGCCGTCACCGCGAAGTCCCGCACCAGCGCATCATCCTCCACCACCAGGATGGTGCGGCCGGCGCCATCCCGCGGCGCTTCCGGCACCGTCACCACCGTCGGCGCATCCGCCGGCAGGTCGCTGTCCCGCAGCCTCGGAATATAGAGCTTCACCGTCGTGCCATGGCCGGGTTCGCTGTAGATGGCAGCGTGGCCACCGGACTGCTTGGCGAAGCCATAGACCTGGCTCAGCCCGAGCCCCGTCCCCTTGCCCACGGGCTTGGTCGTGAAGAAGGGCTCGAAGGCGCGGGCGACGATCTCGGCCGGCATGCCGCCGCCGGTGTCGGAGACGCAGATCGCGACATACTGGCCGGGCTTCACCTCCTCCCGCCCCGCCGCATAGGCCTCGTCGAGATAGGTGTTGGCGGTCTCGATCGTCAGCTTGCCACCGCCCGGCATGGCGTCCCGCGCATTGACCGCGAGGTTGAGCAGCGAGGATTCGAGCTGGTTCGGATCAGCATGGGCGCGCCAGAGGCCGCCGGCCAGCACCGTCTCCACCGCCACATCCTCCCCCAGCGTCCGCCGCAGCAGGTCCGACATGCCGGCCACCAGCCGGTTCACATCCACCGCTTCCGGCGCCAAAGGCTGCTGGCGGGAGAAGGCGAGGAGGCGGGCGGTGAGGCTGGCGGCGCGCTGCGCGCCCTCCATCGCGCCGTCGATGCCGCGGCGGATGCGCTCATCCATCCCCGCATCGAGCCGGCGCTTCACCAGCGCCAGGTTGCCCAGCACCACGGTCAGCAGGTTGTTGAAGTCATGCGCCACGCCGCCGGTCAGGCGGCCCACGGCTTCCATCTTCTGCGCCTGGCGCAGCTGTTCCTCCGCCCGCTCCCGCCCCGTGGCGGCGGCAACCAGGCGGGCATTGGTCTCCGCCAGGTCGCGCGTGCGCTCCATCACGCGCATCTCCAGCGCCTCGTTCAGGCGCTTCAGTTCCTCCTCCCGCGCATGCAGGGTGGCGGAGGTGCTGGCCAGCGCATCGCCGATCTGCGCCACCTCCCGGATGCCGCTCGGCACCGCGGGGACGATGGCGCCATCCCCCATGGCGCGGGCGCTGGCCGCCACCTCCTGCAAAGGCGCGGCGATGCGCCGCCCGAAGGCCAGCGCCAGCAGCAGGGAGATCAGGGCGAGCAGCGCGCCGGTCGCGACCAGCAGCAGCAGCGAACGCCGCAGCGGCTCCGCCAGGGCATTGTCCGGCACGCCGACCGCGACGCGCCAATCCGCGAGCGCGGAGCGCGCATAGGTGCCGAGCACGGGACGGCCATCGGCGGTGGTGCCGCGCCAGGTGCCCTCCGTCCCCCGCGTATTGTCCTGCAGGTCGCGCGTGGCCTGGCGGCCGACGAAATCCTCATGCCGCTGGCTGCGGGCCAGGATCATGCCCTGGTCATCCACCACCGCGATGGTCCAGTCCGGCGGGAGGCGCTCGCTCGCCAGCACCTGGCGGATGCGCGTGACGGGCAGGCTGAGGCTGAGGAAGGCCGGGCCCTCGCCCGCCCGCAGCGGCGCGACCTGGATCTCCATGGCGAAGAGCGCCTCGCCCGCCGCCGCCCCCTGGAACAGGCCGGAGATCATGGTCTGCCGCGGCCGCGCGCCATCGGCCAGCGGCGCGGGCAGCGACGTCATCAGCTGCGGTGACCCGAAGGGCACCCGCGCATTCACCAGGCGCCGCCCGGCCGCATCCCGCAGCACGGCGGTGACGCCGAGGCGTTCCTGCAACTCCACCACCTGCGCGTGGAAGCGTTCGAGATCGCCGCTGCGCAGCGGCTGGGACAGGCTGAGCAGGTTGAGCATGGCGGAGAGCCCCGCCAATTCGCGGTCCACCGCGACCGCGGCGCTGCGGGCGGCGTTCAACGCCTCCCCCTCCAGCCGCGCGCGCTCCACATTGCCGACGCGCCACAGCAGGCCCGCCACGAAGACCAGGATGGGCAGCGCCAGCACGGCGGCGAAGAGTGCCAGGTGCCATTGCACCGGCCGGCCCGGCGGCTCGATCCGGGCCGTTGATCGCGCCGATGGCGATGTCGTCACGGCCAGCCCCCGGGGATGGAAGGGTTCATGCGCAGCGGCGCCTCCATGCCTCGCCGCCGGGACGGCGGCAAGGACGGGGAAGCGCCCCTCGTATCGAAACAACGCCCCTTCACCCGGGCGTGATGCAACAGGTCAGGTTGCGAAGAAGGGCAGGATCTCCGCCAGAACCTCCTCCGGCGCATGCTCCGCCAGATAGTGGCCGCTGCGCACCGCGCGGCCGGAAAGCGGGCCCGTCACGTAGTCCCGCCACACCGGCAGCACGTCATCGAACACCGCCTGGGTGTGGGACAGGCGGCCCCACAGGACATGGACGGGGCAGGCCAGGCGCCTGCCCGCCTCGTAATCCGCATTGTCCATGGCGAGGTCGAGCGTCGCGCAGGCGCGGTAGTCGGCGCAGGAGGCGCGGATGGTCTTGGGCGTGAAGCAGCGCACGTATTCCGCGACGGCGCGCGGGTCGAAGATCGACATGCCCATGCCCTTCTTGCCGATCTTGCGCGCCATGAACCAGTCGGCGGGCACGGATTCCATCATCCGCTCCGGCAGCCCTTCCTCCTGCGGCATGAAGACCCAGTGCCAGGACTTCATCGCCCAGTCCTTGGTGACATTCGCATAGACGTGGCGCTGCGGCAGGATGTCGAGGATCGCGGCGCGGATCACGGCATCGGGGTGGTCGAGCCCCAGCCGATGCGTCACGCGCCCGCCGCGGTCGTGGCCGCAGACGTTGAAGCGCGTGTGGCCGAACTGGGCCATGACGGCGACGGCGTCCTCCGCCATGGCGCGGAAGGTGTAGTCGGCGGGGTCGTAATACGGCAGGGAGAGGTCGCCCGGCCCGGTGCTGTCCCCATAGCCGCGCAGGTCGATCGCCACGCAGTCGAAGTGCTTTGTGAGGTCCGGCGCCATGCGGTGCCAGATGACGTGGGTCTGCGGGTTGCCGTGCATCAGCAGCAGGGGCGGGCCGGAGCCGCCTCGGCGGGCGCGGATGCGGGCGCCGCCCGGTGTTTCCACGACCTGGTCGGACCAGCCGGGCAGGAGATCGTCGCTCATGGTGTTTCCCCCCGCCGCGTCGGGCGCGGCGCGGGGGAATGCTGCACCCGCGGCGACGGGCGCGCTACCGCAGCAGCGAGACGCCCGTCATCGCCGCGGGCTGGGGCAGGCCGAGCAGCGCCAGCAGCGTCGGCGCCAGGTCGGCCAGCCGACCTTCCGCCAGCGTCGCCCCTTCCGGCGCGCCCATCAGCAGCACGGGCACGACATTGGTGGTGTGGGCGGTGTGCGGGCCGCCCGTGACGGGGTCCCGCATCATCTCCGCATTGCCATGGTCGGCCGTGACCAGCAGGCAGCCGCCCGCCTCCCGGATGGCACCGGCGATGCGCGCGAGCCCCGCATCCACCGCCTCGCAGGCCTTGATCGCGGCGGGCAGGCTGCCGGTATGGCCCACCATGTCGGCATTGGCGAAGTTGAGCACGATGAGGTCATAGGCGCCGGATTCGATGGCCGTGACCGCCTTCTCCGCCAGTTCCGGCGCCGACATCTGCGGCTGGAGGTCATAGGTCGCGACCTTGGGGGAGGCGACCATGACGCGATCCTCCCCGGGATAGGCCGCTTCCTCGCCGCCATTCAGGAAGTAGGTGACATGCGGATACTTCTCCGTCTCCGCCATGTGCAGCTGCTTCAGGCCCGCCTTGCTGACGACCGAGGCCAGGATGTCCTCCATGGATTGCGGCGGGAACAGCGCGGCCATGAAGGGGTTTAGCGCGTTGCTGTATTCCGTGAGGCCCGCTGCCCCCACGAAGCGCACCGTGGGGTCGGGCGTGAAGCCGGTAAAGGCGGGATCGACCAGCGCCGTCATGATCTCCCGCACCCGGTCCGCGCGGAAGTTGAAGCAGAGAGCCGCATCCCCGTGGCGCATCCCGTCCCGGTCGCCATCGGCGCGAAGGCCGTAGTCACCGATGGCAGCGGCGGGGATGAACTCATCCGTCTTGCCCGCTGCATGGGCCGCGGCGATGGCGGCCTGGGCGGTCGGGTGCCGCGCGCCCTTGCCCGTGACCATCACGTCATAGGCCTGGGAGACGCGTTCCCAGCGATTGTCGCGGTCCATCGCGAAGTACCGGCCGCAGATCGTCGCGATGGTCGCACCCGCCGGCAGCGCGGCCTCGAAGGCCTGGAGGAAGCCCGCGGCGCTGTCGGGTGCGGTGTCACGGCCATCGGTCCAGGCATGGACCAGCACGGTGATGCCCTGCGCCGTCGCGGCCTTGGCCAGCGCCACGGCATGGTCCTGGTGGCTGTGCACGCCGCCCGTGGACAGCAGCCCCATCAGGTGCAGCCGCCCGCCACTTGCCTTCAGCTTGCCGAACAGCGCGGTCAGCGCCGGCAGGGTCGCGATCGAGCCATCGGCGCAGGCCGCGTCGATGCGCACCAGGTCCTGCATCACCACGCGCCCGGCGCCGATGTTGAGGTGCCCGACTTCCGAATTGCCCATCTGCCCCTTGGGCAGGCCGACATCGAGCCCGGAGGTATGCAGGAAGTTGCGCGGCCCGGCCTGCCACAGCGCGTCGAAGCAGGGGGTGGCGGCCTGGCGCACGGCATTGTCCGCCACCTCCTCCCTCCAGCCCCAGCCATCAAGGATGGCGAGCATCACGGGGCGGCGGGCGGGGGTCGGCATGGGGCGCGGTCTCCGGCGGGGGTGGCCGTGCCTACCCTCCCGCGGCGCGGCTGGTCAATTCAGCCGCCCCCGCAGCGCCGCCACTTCCGCGCGCAGGCCGCGGATTTCCTGCAGCAGCATCTGGGTATCCAGATGCGCCTCGCTTCGCGCCGCTTCCGTCGCCACCTGCGCGGCGCGGGCATCGGCGCTCTCCCGCTGCTCCCGCAGCGTCTGGATGCTCTCCACGATCACGCCGATGAACAGGTTCAGCACCACGAAGGTGGCCAGGATGGTGAAGGGGAAGAAGAACAGCCAGGCCAGCGGCACATGCTCCATCGCCTGGCGCACGACATTGCCGAAATCATCCATCGCCATCAGCTGGAACAGGGTGAAGAGCGCGGTCGGCAGGTCCCCGAACTGCTCCGGCATCACGTCGCCGAAGAGCTTCGTGGCCATCACGCCGAAGACGTAGAAGATCAGCAGCATCAGCAGCACGATGCTGCCCATGCCCGGCAGCGCGGCCAGCATCGCCTCCACCACGTTGCGGAGCGACGGCACCACGCTGACCAGCCGCAGCACCCGCAGCACGCGCAGCGCCCGCAGCACGGAAAGCGGGCCGGTGGTCGGCAGCCAGGCGATGCCCACCACGATCAGGTCGAAGATGCCCCAGGGGTCGCGGAAAAAGCGGCCGCGGAAGGCGTAGATGCGAAGCGCGAGTTCCGCGGTGAAGATCCAGAGCAGGATGTGGTCCACCGCGACCAGCAGCCCGCCCCAGGCTGCCATGACGCTGTCCGAGGTCTCGAGCCCCAGCGTCACGGCGTTCAGCAGGATCAGCGCGGTGACGCTGTGCTGGAAGCCGCTGGATAGGATCAGGCGCGCCAGGCGCGCGCGCGGCGAAGCATCGGCGTCAGCCGCCGTCAGGACTTCCTGCATCGAATCGATCACCCCCGGTTGCCGCAGGGAATGGCGGCAGCACGGGGCGATTTCAAGGCATCGTGATCAACCGCCGATCAGCAGCGCCGGCACGCCGAAGATGCCGCGGTGGAAATGCAGCAGCGCCGCCCAGATCAGCAGCCCGACCAGCGGCGGCATCAGCCCGATCTCCTTCAGCACCAGCCGGTTCCGGCCCGCCGCGATGGCGCCGAAGGGCAGAATGGAGGTCTGCTGCGCGAAGCCCGGCCAGCGGTCCGGGTGGCGCGCCGCCAGCTTGGCATCGATGGAGGGCATGCCGACGAAGGCCGTGACCGCGAAGGCGCCGAAGAAGACCAGCGCGGCGGTGTCGCCATTGGCGATCATGTGGATCACCGCCCAGCCGCCGAAGGACCACAGCATCGGGTGGCGGGTGATGCGCTGGATGCCGCGCGCCTCCTCCCCCAGCCCCTTGTTGCCGAAGGCCGTCGGGTTCCGCTTGTGGCTGGCCATGAACAGGATGAAGACCGGCAGCATCAGGAAGGCCAGCACCCAGCGCAGTTCAGCCGGCGCAGCCCAGAGAAAGGTCGTCTCCGACCGCCGCCAGGCGAAGACCATGGCGAAGATCAGCACGAAGGACAGGATGGAATAGACCAGGACGAACCGCTTCTCCCCCATCGCGGCGACGAGGCGGCCCCGCATGGTGGTGCCTGCGATGCCGACATGGACTCCGACCCAGGCGATGGCGAGAAGGATCAGCAGGACGAACATGCGGGCGGCTCCGACGCGGTGTCGCCGCGGAGGGTAGCCGAAGCGCGGCGCCGCGGGCAGGTTGAACCGCAACAGCGGGGCCGAAAGCCATGGATGACGAGACGATGCGCCCCTTCGCCTATGTGCTGGCGGTGAAGGACCTGGACGCCAGCGCCGCCTATGCCCGGGATGCGCTGGGCTTCACGCTCGGCTGGGCGGAGATGAAAGGCTGGCGCCTGCTGACGCGGGGGTCCGTGCGGCTGATGATGGGCCATTGCCCGGACGCCTTGCCGGCCGCGGAGACCGGCGACCACAGCTGGTTCGGCTACCTGGAGGTCGATGACATCGACGCGCTGCATGCCGAGTTCTCGGCCAAGGGCGCCCTGATCCTGAACCCGCCGAGCGACCGCCCGCACGGAATGCGGGAGATGGTGGTGGCCTTCCCGGAGGGCCACCGGCTGATGCTGGCGCAGGCCCTCGATTAGGGCCGCCAGGCCCGGTGGTAGGGGTGGTTCGTCCGGATCGCCTGGGCCCGGAACAGCTGCTCCGCCAGCAGGCCGCGGACCAGGAAATGCGGCCAGGTCAGGGGGCCGAGGGACAGGCGGTGGTCGGCGCGGGCCAGCACGGCGGGGTCCAGCCCCTCCGCGCCGCCGATCAGGAAGGTGATGGGCCGGGCCAGGCCCTCCCACTTCTCGACCAGCGCGGCCAGCGCCTCGCTGGTCGGTGCCTGGCCGCCGAGGTCCATGGCCACCGCGAAGGCCTGGGCGGGGAGAGCGGACAGGATGGCCTGCCCCTCCCGCCGCCGGATCTCGGCGGCATTCGCCCCCTGTCCTTCCGGCAGTTCCGTCACGGCCATCGCCGGGCGCAGCCGCGCGGCATGCTGGTCGAACAGCGCCTTCTCCGGCCCGGGCTTGATGCGCCCGATGGCGACGAGCGAGACGCCCCGGCTCACTCTTCGTCGTCGTCCTCGATGCCGGGTTCCGGCACGCTGCCGTCATCCGGCAGCGGCGTACGATCCAGCGTGGAGGCGCCGGGGCTGTCCGGACCCCACATTCGCTCCAGCGCGTAGAGCTGCCGCGCCTCCGGCTTGAAGAGGTGGATGACCAGGTCGCCGGCATCGATCAGCACCCAGTCGGGGGAGGCCTGGGTGGCATCGCGGCGGAGCTTCAGGCCCTCCTTCTCGAAGGCGTCCTCCAGGTGGCTGGCCATGGCCTGGATCTGGCGGTCGGACAGGCCGGTCGCGATCACCAGGCGGTCGGCGTAGTCGGCGCGGCCGGTGACGTCGAGAACGGCGATGTCCTCCGCCTTGTCCTCGTCGAGCGACTTGCGCGCCGCCTCCACCAGCCGGTCGAGCAGCGCCAGCGGCACCTTCTCCCGCTTCGCGGCCTTGGCGCGGGCGGGGCGGGGTGCCTTGGGGGCGGCGGCCTTGGCCGGGGCCTTCGCAGCGGTGGCCTTGGGCTTCGCGGCCGCCTTCGCCGGGGCTTTCTCAACCGCCGCCTTGGGCTTCGCAGCCGCCTTCGCCGGCGCCTTCTCAGCCGCGGCCTTGGGCTTCGCAGCGGCCTTCGCCGGCGCCTTCTCAGCCGCGGCCTTGGGCTTCGCGGCAGCCTTGGCGGGCGCCTTCGTGGCCGTCGCCTTGGGCGTCGCGCTCGCCTTGGCCGGGGCCTTCTCGGCGGTCGCCTTGGGCTTCGCAGCAGCCTTGGCGGGTGCCTTTGCCGCCGTGGCCTTGGGCGCCGCGGCGGCCTTGGCCGGGGCCTTCGCGGCGGTCGCCTTGGGCTTCGCGCTCGCTTTGGCGGGCGCCTTCTCGGCCTTCGGCTTCGCCGCGGTCTTCGTCGTCGCGGCCGCCTTGGCAGCGCGCTTCGGCTTCACATCCTCCTCGGCGGGCGCCGCGGGGGTCTTGGGCGTGCGGGCGATGGCCGCCTCCTCTCCAGAACAGGTTTCAACAGCACCTAGCACATCGGCCACCATCACGCCGCGCGCATCGCCGCCCGGATCGCGGTGGCGGAGGCAGCGTGCTCGGTCGCCGGCACGAAGGACCAGGGGGCATGCGCCGGGCGAGGCCCCGACAGTAACGCCGCGGGGCGGCGCCGGTGGCGCGCCATCCGATGCGCCGCCTTGCCCGCCAGCGCCACTCTTGTCCAGCCCGGCCGCGGCAGCACGGCGATCGGCGTGCGCGACACCAGCGCTTCCCACCCCCGCCAGCGCGGCAGTTGCACCAGATTGTCCGCGCCGATGACGAAGACGAAGCGGGACCGCGGAAAGCGCCGCCGCAGCGCCGCCAGCGTCGCGATGCTGTAGCGCGTGCCGAGCCGCGCCTCGATATCCGTCGCCACGATCCGCCGCCCATCGGCGATCCGCCGCGCGCTGGCCAGGCGCTGCGCGAAGGGTGCCATCCCCGCGCGCGGCTTCAGCGGATTGCCCGGGGAGACCAGCAGCCAGACCTCATCCAGCCGCAGTGCCCGGCGTACCACCCGGGCGACATGGGCGTGCCCCTCATGCGCCGGGTTGAAGCTGCCGCCCAGCAGCCCGATCCGCCGGCACCGCCGGTCGCCCCAGGCATTGATCGTCAACGGATGCGCACCGTCACGCTGACCGGCTGGCCCGCCAGCCCCGCATAGGTCGCCGTGTAGGTCCGCCCCGCCTGCACCGGCAGCGCGGGGGAGAAGCCGCCCAGCGAGACGATGTCCCCGGCCCGCAGCCGCCGGCCCTGTTCGCGCAGGTCCTTCACCAGCCAGGCCAGCGCGTTCAGGGGATGGCCGAGCAGCGCGCTACCCGGCGCGCGGGACAATTCGCGCGTGTCATCCGCCAGCGTCACGGTCATGGAGGCCATCGCCGCGGCGAACTCCGGCGTGGCCTGCGCGGGAATCTCCTCCCCCACCACGCCGAAGCGGGCGCCGACATTGATGGAGATCAGCAGCGGCCCGGACCAGGGCGCGTTGCCGCCATGGACCAGGTCCGGCAGTTCGATGAAGGGGATCACGGCATCGAGGTGGCGGAGCAGCGCGACGGGATCCTCCCCCGCCTCGTTCACCCCCTCATCCCGCACCCGCACCAGCAGGTCGCTTTCCACCGCGGGCACGATCCCGAAATTCGCCGGGAACTCGGCGCCGGAGCGGGCACGCAGCGTGCCATGGAAGATGGCGCCGGCGACGGGATGCGGCACGCCGAAGCGCGCCTGGGCGGCGGGGTTCGTCAGGCCGACCTTCCAGCCCACCTGGTCGCCCCAGGGCTGCGCCAGCACCGCCACCAGCCGGTCCCGGCCGCAGAGCGCATCGGCCATGGTGAGCGGCCCCTCCGGCAGCGGCGCCGGCCGGCGGTCCAGGATGGCGGAGGCCAGCCGCGCCACGCTCGGCACGTCCGGGCAGGCGGCCAGCGCCGCGCCCGGCAGAAGGGCAAGGGCCAGGGCAGCCAGGCTGCGGAACATCGCGCGTCTCTCCCCGACAGGATGGTTGGCGCCATCCTAGCGGGGATCCGACGCGCCTTGCAGCCTGTTAGCTGCTCGGGCGACCGCCGGTGGCACCCTGCACGTCGCCCGTCGTGTAGCTCGCCTCCGCGGAGGCGAGCAGCACGAAGGTCGGCGCCAGTTCGGCCGGCTGGCCCGGGCGGCCCATCGGGGCCTCCGCGCCGAATTGCGGCAGTGCCTCCGGCTGCTGACCGCCGGAGGGCTGGAGCGGCGTCCAGAACGGCCCCGGCGCCACGGCATTCACCCGGATGCCCTGCGCCGCCAGCTGCTTCGCCAGCGACCGCGTGAAGGCGATGATGGCGGCCTTGGTGCCGGAATAGTCGAACAGCGCCGCCGGCGGGTCATAGGCGACGACGGAGGCGGTGTTGATGATCGCCGATCCGGGCCTGAGATGCGGCAGCGCCGCCTTGGTCAGCCAGAACAGCGCGTAGAGGTTGGTCTTCATCGTGCTGTCGAACTGCTCGGTCGTGATGTCCGCGATCGAGGTCTGCGCCGTCTGCCGCGCCGCATTGTTCACCAGGATGTCGAGCCCGCCGAGATCCCGCGCCGCCTGCTCCACCAGCCGCGCGCAGAACTCCTCCTGCCGGAGGTCACCGGGGATCGCGACGGCCTTGCGACCGGCCTCGCGGATCAGGCGCACCACCTCCCGCGCATCCTCCTCCTCGGCCTCGAGGTAGTTGATCGCCACATCCGCGCCTTCCCGCGCATAGGCGATGGCGGCCGCGCGGCCGATGCCGCTGTCGCCGCCGGTGATCAGCGCGCGGCGTCCCGCCAGGCGGTTGCTGCCGCGGTAGCTGGTCTCCCCGTGGTCCGGCTTCGGGTCCATGCGGGAGGCGAGGCCCGGCCAGGGCTGTTCCTGCCGCGGGAAGGGCGGGCGCGGGTATTTCTGGCGCGGATCGGCCAGCACCGCGGGCCCGGTCTGGGTCGGCGTCGCCGGCTGGCCCTGTTGCGCCTGGCCTTGGGCCTGCGCCAGCGTCAGCGGCACCGCCGCACCGGCGGCGCCGAGCACGAGGCGTCGGGCGAGGCTTCTCTGTTCGTCGGTCATGCGGGCTTCCCCCCTGTGTGTCAGGGCAAGAAGACCGTGGCGCCCGAAGGGTTCTGATCGACAGCGAGACTGTCGGCCGCGTTACGGTCGCGCCGCTACGGTCGCGTCTGGCCCGAGCCGATCACCTGGTACCGCCAGGTGCAGAGCTGCTCCGGCCCCACGGGCCCGCGCGCATGCAGGCGGCCGGTGGCGATGCCGATCTCCGCGCCGAAGCCGAATTCGCCGCCATCGCAGAACTGGGTCGAGGCATTCCACATGCCGACCGCGGAGGCGAGGCCGTTGAGGAAATGCGTGGCGACGCCTTCATCCTGCGTGACGATCGCCTCCGTATGCTCGCTGCCGTAGCGCCGGATGTGGTCGAGCGCCTGCTCGACGCCCTCCACGACCTTCACGGACAGGATCGCATCCAGCCACTCCGTGCGGAAATCCTCGTCGCTCGCCGGCGGCAAATCCGCGACGATGGCGCGCGCGCGGTCATCGGCGCGGAAATCGCAGCCCAGCGCGCGAAGATCGGCCACCAGCAGCGGCAGCAGGGATGGCGCGATGGCGGCATCGATCAGCAGCGTCTCCGTCGCGCCACACACGCCGGTGCGGCGCATCTTCGCATTCGCGAGGATCGTCCGCGCCATGGCGGGATCGGCGGCTGCGTGGATGTAGGTGTGGCAGAGCCCCTCCGCATGCGCGAGCACGGGCACGCGCGCTTCCTGCTGCACGCGCGTCACCAGCCCCTTACCACCACGCGGGATGATGAGGTCGATGAGGCCCGCGGCGCGCAGCATCGCGGCCACGAAGGCGCGGTCCGCCGTCGGCGCGATCTGCACCGCGGCCTCCGGCAGCCCCGCCGCGCGCAGCCCTTCCACCATGCAGCCATGGATCGCCGCGGCGCTGCGCGTGCTTTCGCTGCCGCCGCGCAGGATCACCGCGCTGCCGGCCTTGAGGCACAGCGCGGCGGCGTCCGCACCGACATTCGGACGGCTTTCATAGATCATGCCGATGACGCCGAGCGGCTGCGTCACGCGCTTGATCACCAGGCCATTCGGCCGCGTCCATTCCGCCAGCACGCGGCCCACGGGATCGGGCAGGTCGGCCACCTCCTCCACCGCGCGCGCCATCGCCTCCACCCGCGCGGGATTCAGCAGCAGGCGATCACGGAAAGCGGCGGAAAGGCCGGGCGCACCCTCCACATCGACAGCGTTGGCGGCAATCACCACATCAGCGCGCGCCCGCAGCGCGGCGGCTGCGGCCCTCAGCGCATCATCGCGTTGCGGTCGCGGCGCGGTCGCCAGCACGGCCGAAGCCTCGCGCGCAGCGCGGGCAGCGGTATCGAGCAGCTGGGCAACGTCGTCGGCGATCGCGTTCATGCGGATGACCCTCCGCGCGCATGGATAGCGCTTCCGACCCCTGCAAGGGAAGCGCACGGAAGCGTGCCATCAGCATGGCGAATATCGGCGATGCGGTTGTGCGATTGGCGTGAAGGACGGGCCGGAACCATCTTGGGCTCAACAACGAAGCCCTGGATGACGGACCCAACGATCCGCCCCGCTTCGTCGATAGCAAGTAAGGATAGAGTATCATGAGCACCATCAACCGCATCGCTGCCGCCGTGATCGCCGTGGGCGCCATCGCCGCCTCCCCCGTTCTGGCGCAGGATGTCTCCTACCCCCGCAGCGTCGGGACCGGCGAGAACTCCTCGGTCGAGTACGGCCCTGCCGGCAGCAGCAACATCGTCGGCGGCGGCCGCGTGGCCGTGCAGTACAACAGCCGTGGCGAGGGCAGCGTGAGCTATCTCGACCAGACCACGGCGCAGGCGCCGCGGGCGGGCCAGGTGCCGGTGCAGGTCGGCACGGGCGAGAACTCGGAGACGGTGTGGGTGCCGGCGACGGGCAACGCCTACATGACGCGGCTCCAGGCCTTCGGCGCGCGTGGCTGACGCGGGCGGTCACTGGAGAGGGGCTGCTCGCCCCTCTCCAGACCTCACCCCAGCCAGGGTCCAACGGGACCCTGGACCGCGGGCATAACGACGATGGGGAGGGGGCTCAGGCCCCCTCCCCATCGTCGTTCTATCTCAAAGGGTTCCCAAGCGCCCGCTGGCCCTTGGCAGGGTTGGGGTATCGGGGAAGGGACGGCGTCCCTTCCCCGGGCCACCCGCGCTACCGCGGCAGCCGTAGCCCCGCCAGCCGGATGATGCCGTCCGGGCTGGATTCGAAGCCTTCCATGCCCGCGCGCATGGCCCAGAACCAGCGGTAGTGGAACAGCATCATGTGCGGCCGCTCCGCCATCCAGATCGTCGCGGCCTCGCGGTAGAGCGCCTGGCGCTGCGCTGTCTCCGTCACGCCGCGCGCACGCGCGAAGAGCGTGTCGAGGCGCGGGTTGCTGTACTTGCCCCAGTTGAGGAAACCGTCGGAGGCCAGCCAGAAGCTGATGTTGCCGTCGGGGTCGGGGCGTCCCGACCAGATCGCCATCGCGGCCTCGTAGTCGCCGCGCACCGTGCTCGCGACCATCGTGCTGGCCTCGAGGGTTTCGATGCGCATGTCGAAGCCGCCTTCCGCCGCCATGGACTGGATGATGGTGGCGATCTGCGTTTCCATTGGCTGGTTGGCGACCTTCAGCGTGAAGGCCACGCGGTCATGCCCCGCCGCACGCAGCAGCGCGCGGGCGCGGGCGGGATCGCGCGCGGGCGCCGCGAGGTCGGCGAAGTGGTAGGGCGTACCGGGCGCTTCCGGCTGGTTGTTCGGCGTGAAGCGCCCTTCCATCGCGACCTGGTTGATGATGGCACGATCGATGCTGAGTTCGAAGGCTTCGCGCACGCGCGGATCGCTGCCGATCGGCCGCTGCGCCAGCGGGCCGCCAGCGACGTTGAAGCTGATGGTCTGGTAGGCGATCGAAGGCCCCACCACCACGCGGATGCGCCGATCGCGCTCCGCCGCGGGAAGATCGGAGGGCGCCACGCGCTCGATCAGATCGAGCTGCCCGCCGCGGAGGTTCAGCAGGCGGACATTGTTGTCGGGGATCGGCAGGAAGACGAGGCGATCGGCGTGCATGTTCGCCGCGTTCCAGTGCCCCGCATGCTTCTCCATCTCGATCCGGTCCTGCGCCACGCGACGTGTCAGTCGATAGGGGCCGGAGCAGACGGGATTTTCTCCAATTCGCTCCGCCAGGGGGAGCACGGAGGGTGCGAGCATCATCCCCGCGCGGTCCGACAGCACGGAGAGCAGCGGCGCGAAAGGCTCGCTGAGCACGAGGCGTACGGTGCGGGGATCGACGACGACCACCTCGCCCACCTGGCGCAACTCCGTCCGGCGGCGGCTTTCGCGCGCCGTGCGGTAGCGATCGAGATTCGCCTTCACCGCCGCCGCATCGATGACGCTGCCATCATGGAAGCGCGCGCCGTCGCGCAGCGTGAGCGTCAGCGCCAACCCATCCGCGGACCAGGCCCAGGCGGTGGCGAGTTCCGCGCGGAAGGAGAGGTCGGGCGCGACATCGACCAGCTTGTCGCAGAGTGCCGAGAAGACCACGCGCTCCACGAAGCTGCCGCTCTGCGCGGGATCCAGCACATTCGGATCGGCGCCGATGCCGATGCGCAGCGTGGTCTGCGCGAAGGCGGGCGCGGCCAGCAGTGACAGCGCGGCAGCGAGGTGAAGTGGGCGCATCGGCATTCTCCCGTCCAGGCGCGGGATGGTCGCGCCACGGGCCGGGCTGCGCAAGGCGATGCGCCTATTCGATCCGGATGTTGCCGGACCGGATGATCGGCTCCCACTTCACGCGCTCCGCCTCCCACGCCGCGGCGAATTGCGCCGGCGTCGTCGGCATCGGCTCCAGCCCGTTGCGGTTCAGCGTCGCCGTCACCTCCGCATCCGCCAGCGCCTGGCGCATCGCCTCCGACAGCCGGTTCACGATCGGCTCCGGCGTGCCGCGCGGCGCGGTGATGGCGTACCAGGACGCGACATCGAAGCCGGGCACGCCGCCTTCCGCCACCGTCGGCACGTTCGGCAGCAGGCGGGACCGCTGCGCCGTCGGCACGGCGAGTGCGCGCAGCCGCCCCGTCTCCACCTGCTGCATCACGGAAGGCGCCGTCGCGAAGGAATAGTCGATGCGGCCGGAGAGCAGATCCGTCGCCACCTGCGCGCCGCCGCGATAGGAGACACCGATCGTCTCGATCCCGCCGAGCCGATCCAGCATCAGCCCCGAAAGATGTGGCGATCCCCCGATGCCGCTATGGCCCCAGGACAGCGTGCCGGGCGCCGTCTTCGCCGCGGCGACGAGGTCCGCGACGCTGCGCCAGGGCCGGTCCATCGGCACGACGAGGATGTTGAAGAGATCAACCGCGATCGAGACCGGCATCAGGTCCCTCAACGGATCGACCGGCATGCGCATGACCATCGGGTTGATCACCAGCGTGCCGATGGTGCCAAGCAGCAGCGTGTGGCCATCCGCGGGGGCGCGCGCCACCGCCTCCATCGCGATGTTGCCGCCCGCGCCGGGCCGGTTCTCCACCACGATGGACTGGCCGAGGATCTCCCCCATGCGCGGGCCGAAGGCGCGCACCGCGATATCCGTGGCGCCACCGGGCGTGAAGCCGACGACGATGCGGATGGGACGGTTCGGGAAGCCGTCCTGCGCCAAGGCGGGCATTGCCAGCGGCAGGCTGGCGGCAATCAGGGCACGGCGCGTCAGGCCCGGCATGGTCGTTCACTCCCTTGGTTGCCTCCCTTGTAGGGGAGGCAACCAACGGGATGAAGTCAGGCGACGGTCAGCCCCACATCCACATTGCCGCGCGTGGCGTTGGAATAGGGGCACACCTGGTGCGCCTTGGCGACCAGCGCCTCGACATCCGCCTTGTCCCAGCCCGGGATGCTGATGGCAAGGTCGGCCGTGATGCCGAAGCCACCCTCGCTGCGCGGGCCGATGCCGACCTTGGCCGTCACGGTCGCATCATCCGGCACCTTCCTGCGGTCCTGCGCCGCCACGAACTTCATCGCGCCGAGGAAGCAGGCGGCGTAGCCGGCCGCGAAAAGCTGCTCCGGGTTGTTGCCCGGGCCACCCGCGCCGCCGAGTTCCTTCGGCGTCGCCAGCGTCACGTCCAGCGCACCATCGGCAGTGCGCGAACGGCCGTCTCGGCCGCCATTGGCGGTGGCTTCGGTGCGGTACTTCACATCGACGGGCATGGGGCCCTCCTTGCTGTTGCCATATTCATAGCGTCCTATTTGATCGTGCACAATAGAATTGGACGCGAAAAATCTGCCATGGTAGAGGGATCGTGATGACGGACCCCAAGCGTTGCCGGCGGCTGGAGGAGAATCTCTGCTTTGCCGTCTACCAGGCGAACCACGCCTTCACCGCGGCCTATCGCCCGCTGCTGGAGCCGCTCGGCCTGACCTATCCGCAGTATCTCGTGCTGCTGCTGCTCTGGGAGCGCGATGGCCTGGCGGTGAAGGAGATCGGGGCGCGGCTCGGCCTCGATTCCGGCACGTTGACGCCGCTGCTGAAGCGGCTGGAGGGTGCGGGCCTCGTGGCACGCGCGCGGAATGCGGCGGATGAACGTCAAGTACAGGTCACGCTGACGCCGAAGGGCCGCGCGATGGAGGCCGAGGCCGCCGCGATCTTCCCCGCCCTCGCCTGCCGCGCCGGCGATGACGCGGCGGCGCTGCGGGACAGGCTGCTGGAACTGGCGGAGCGGCTGCGCCCTACGCCGTAGGCGCCAGCACCACGAGGTCGTCCCGGTGGATGATCTCGTCGCGCCCCCGCCAGCCCAGGATCTTCTCCAGATCCTCGCTGCGGTGGCCGGCGATCAGCCTTGCCGCGTCCACGTCATAGGCGGAGAGGCCGCGGGCGAGTTCGTGCCCCGCCTCGTCGCGGACGGAGACAGGGTCGCCGCGGCCGAAGCTGCCTTCCACGGCGCGCACGCCGGCCGGCAGCAGGGAGGAGCCGCGCGCGAGCGCCCGCGCTGCGCCAGCATCCACCACCAGCACCCCGAGCGGCGCCAGGCTGCCGGCGATCCAGCGCTTGCGGGCGGAACGGCCCTCGCCTTCCGGAAGGAACCAGGTGCAGCGCGCGCCCTGTTCCATGGCGGCGAGCGGGCGGTCCTGCTTGCCGAGCGCGATCGCCATGGCGCAGCCTGCCCCCGTCGCGATCTTTGCGGCGATCAGCTTGGTGCGCATGCCGCCGGAGGAATAGCCGGGTGGCGGCTCCCCCCCCATGGCCATGATCTCCTCCGTGATGTGGGGGACCACGGGCAGGTGGGCGGCGTCCGGGTTGCTGCGCGGATCGGCGGTGTAGAGGCCATCGATATCCGACAGCAGCACCAGCGCATCGGCCTCCACCATCTCCGCGACGCGCGCGGCCAGGCGGTCATTGTCGCCGAAGCGGATCTCGGCCGTCGCCACCGTGTCGTTCTCGTTGATCACGGGAATGCAGCCGAGCGAGAGCAGCGTGCCGAGCGTGGCCCGCGCATTCAGGTAGCGGCGGCGATCCTCGCTATCCTCCAGCGTCAGCAGCAGCTGCGCGGCATTCAGCCCGACGGCCGACAGCGCCTCCGCCCAGGCGCCGGCGAGCCTGATCTGCCCGACGGCGGCGGCGGCCTGCTTCTCCTCCAGCCGCAGCTTCTTGCGCGTCAGGCCGAGCGCCCGGCGTGCCAGTGCGATGGCGCCGGAGGAGACGAGGATCACCTCCACGCCCCGCGCCCGCAGCGCCGCGACATCCTGCGCGACGCCCGAGAGCCAGGCCGTGCGCGGCGCGGCGGTGCGGTCATCGACGACGAGGGCGGAGCCGATCTTGACCACGACGCGACGCGCGGCGCGGAGATCAGGAGCGTGGGGTGCGGCCTGCATGGTGGCCTTCGCCTAGCATGGGCGCCGCGGGGCGGGGAGGTCCCGCCCCTTCCTCAGCGCTGCGCGACCCGCGTATTGCCCACGGGGCGGATTTCCACCGGCACCACGCCCGTCTGGAAGCCGATCTCCCGCGCCGCGCGGGGGGAGAGGTCGATGATGCGGCCGCGCGTATGCGGCCCGCGATCAGTGATGGTGACGGTCGTGGTCGCGCCCGTGCGCAGGTTCGTCACCTGGGCGCGGGTGCCGAGAGGCAGGTGCAGATGCGCGGCCGTGGGGGCCTGGGTGTCGAATCGGGCGCCATTGGCCATCGGCCGGCCCTGGAAGCGCGTTGAATAAACTGCCGCGTCCCCGCGCTGAGGCTCGAAGGCCTGGGCGTTGAGGGGGACGAAACATGCGAGGGCCAGGGCCGCCGGCAGGAGCCGGAACCCGAGGATCGATGTCGTCATGCCCCCACCAAAGACCCGGATCGGGGCGCTTGGCAACCCCGACAGTGGCAGAGCGAGGGGCCCTCTTCGCACGGGCCAAGGGCGTGGGAGCGCCCTCGGCCCGGCTTTTCAGGGGCTTTCGCCGCCCCGCTGCGGCGTCACGCGAAGACCATATCGGCGGCGGCGAGCTTGGAGGTGACGCCCTGGAGGAACATCTCGTCCCCCCCGCCGAGCTGCACCGCCAACCCCGCCATGCCCCAGCGCGTCTCCAGCACCTGCGTCACGTCCCCGGGCGCATAGCCTTCCAGCCACAGCCGGTCCTCGCCCCGGGTGAAGTCCACCACCCAGTCCTGCCCATCGCCGCGCGCGAAGGCGAAGACATCCGCCCCCGCGCCCCCCGTCAGCCCGTCATCGCCGCGGCCGCCGCGCAGCACGTCGTTCCCCGCGCCGCCCTGCAGGTCGTCCGAGCCCGCGCCGCCGTTCAGGTAGTCCGCACCCGCGCCTCCCTTCAGCCAGTCATCCCCGGCCGTGCCGGTGATCGTCGCCGTCGTCGCCGGCAGCACCGGCGTGCCGCCCGCGGCGAAGCTGCCCGACATGCCAAGCTGCTTCGCCGTCGCCGCGCCGACGCCTTCGAGGAACAGCGAGGTGCCATCCGTCATCGTCAGCATCAGCCCGGAGATACCGGACACCGCCATGACCTTCGCCGTGATCTCCGCCGCCGTGACGCCGGACAGCACGACCTTGTCCACGCCGAGTTCGAAATCCGTCACCCGGTCATTGCCATCGCCCTTGGCGATGTAGACGCGGTCCTTGCCGGCGCCCGTGGTGATGACGTCGTTGCCCGCGTGGCCGCGCAACTGGTCGTCCCCGTCCCCGCCCAGCAACACGTCATTGCCATCATTGCCCAGCAGGACGTCGTTGCCTGGCCCGCCGGCCAAAGTGTCGTGCCCGGCGAAGCCTTGCAGGTAATCGTTCCCCGAGCCGCCGGAGAGGCTATCCGCCAGCGCCGCGCCCTTCAGCGTGTCGTCGCCCGCCGTGCCGGCCAGCACCCGACCAGGCACCGCCGGCACCGTCACCGGCACATCGAGCAGCACCATGTCGGCGGTGCCGAGCTTGCTGACACCCTGGAGGAAGATCTTCTCGCCATTCGGCAGCAGGACATCGAGCCCGGCCATGCCCCAATAGGTGGCGGCCTTGGTCGTGACCTCGCTGGCAGCGAAACCGCGCAGTTCCAGCTTGTCCGTGCCCGGCGTGAAATCCACCACCCAGTCCTGGCCATCGCCCTTGCGGAAGACGACCGTGTCCGCGCCGTCGCCGAGCGTCAGGCCATCATTGCCGCGGCCACCCTCCATACGGTCATTGCCGGCGCCGCCATGCAGGTCGTCATCGCCCGCGCCGCCGGTGACGGTGTCTGCGCCCGCGCCGCCGACCAAGGTGTCATTCGCGGCCGTGCCGGCCAGCGTCAGGTTCGTCACCGGCGTGGGCGTCGTTGGCTTGGGCTGCGTCGGCGTGGTCGTCGTGCCGCCGGTGTATTGGGACACGCGCACCCAATCGACGCTGATGTCGACGCTGTTGATGCCCGACCCGTTCGGCGACCCGTACCAGCCATCATAGGCCGTGCCGACATGGCCCTGCAGGCCGACCGACATCGGGATGTTCGGGATGTTCGACTTGGTCTCCGCGACCTTCACGCCGTCCACATAGAGCGTCAGGCGATCGGGGAGCCAGTCCAGCGTGTAGGTGTGCCACTGGCTGTGGTCGAGGTTGAAGAACTGGCTGTCATAGCCACGCCCGTCCTCGCCGCCGCCCGGGCCGGGCCAATGGACGGTGAACATGCCCTGGCCGCCGGCGGGCGTCTCAAGGATGTCCACCTCGGGCGGCCAGCTGTTGTCGGACGGCCAGAGCAGGAAGCAGGGCCCGGCGCCCTCCACCTCGACCGAGGTCTTGGCGCGGATCTCGACGCGACCATAGGTGAAGCTGTGACCATGGCCGGCCGGCGCGCCCTCATAAGGCATGGTGGTAAGGCCGCCGACGGACCAGATGCCGTTGGACTGCTTGTCCATGCCGATGGTCAGTTCGCCGTTGCCGACCGAGATCTGGCTGCCATCCCAGTAGAAGGCGTTGTTCCAGTACATGGAGCCGCCATAGGTGACCGGCCACTTCTGCCAATCCAGCTGCGAGCCATTGAACCCGTCGAAGAAAACGGTGTTCCAGCCCGTCATGTCGAGCGGCGTCGGATTGATGTCGGTGGTCGTGCCCATCGGGTGGTCCTCATCCTCTCACGGCGGCGTGATCTGCTCGCGGGAGTGTGAGGCCACAACTCACGGTAGTGTGTCTAGTATAAAAGTATGCAATGTAAGTTTGCGCGATTATCCAATAGGTTGCGCATCGCTGTTAAGGTATCAAACCGGCCCTGTTCCATCATAAACGGCGCCGCCAACGGCGGCTGAAGCGCCATACGGCGCCTCCGTGAGCCACGGCTTGCACCGCTGCAGCCGCAGGCTTAGGCGCCGTTCAGCGCTGGCGATGCGCCTGGATGGCATCGAACAGCGCCTTCAGCACCGCCGGAACACCATCGCCGGTTGCACCGGAGACCAGCAGGGCGGGTCTGCCCGCCGCGCGCGACAACGCCTTCAGCCGCGACGCCGTCGCCTGCGGGGTCATGGCATCGGTCTTGTTCAGCGCCACCACCTCCGGCTTCTCCGCCAGGCCGCCGCCATAGCCCGCCAACTCCCGCCGGATGGTGCGGTAGGCGCGTGCAGGATCGGCCGCGGTGCCATCCACCAGGTGCAGCAGCACCGCGCAGCGCTCCACATGGCCCAGGAAGCGGTCGCCGAGCCCCGCCCCCTCATGCGCGCCCTCGATCAGGCCGGGGATGTCCGCCAGCACGAATTCCAGTGATCCGTCCGGCGTCGGCCGCCCATCCGGCTGCAGCCGCACCACGCCGAGCTGCGGGTGCAGCGTGGTGAAGGGATAGTCGGCGATTTTGGGCCTGGCGGCCGAGACGACGGAGAGGAAGGTGGATTTGCCCGCATTGGGCAGCCCGACCAGGCCGCTATCTGCGATCAGCTTGAGGCGCAGCCAGATCGACCGCTCCTCCCCCGGCCAGCCCTTGTCGGCGCGGCGGGGAGCGCGGTTGGTGGAGGTCTTGAACATGGCGTTGCCATGCCCCCCATCGCCGCCGCGGGCGATGACCACGCGCTGGCCGACCTCCGTCAGGTCCGCCAGCAGCGTCTCCTTGTCCTCATCCAGGATCTGGGTGCCTACCGGCACCTTCATGATGACGTCGTCGGAGCCCGCGCCGGTGCGGTCGCTGCCCGCGCCATTGCCGCCCTTGCGCGCCTTGAAGTGCTGGGCGTAGCGGTAGTCGATCAGGGTGTTGAGGCCGTCCACCGCCTCGATGATCACGTCCCCGCCCTTGCCGCCATTGCCGCCGTCGGGGCCGCCGAATTCGATGTACTTCTCGCGCCGGAAGGCGATGACGCCATCGCCCCCGTCACCGGCCTTCACGTGAACCTTGGCTTCGTCGAGGAACTTCATGGCGGTTCTTCCCGGCGCCTGGCCTGATCAGCCGGCGCCGTGCGGCCGCCATCCCCCGGACATGCGAACGGGGGCCGTCAGGCCCCCGTCCAGAACCTCGCCGGGATGGCGGGGGTGATTACTCGGCGGCGACCGCGAGCGGCGTGACGGAGATCTGCACGCGGCCTTCGGCCTTGCGTTCGAACTTCACGTGGCCGTCGACGATGGCGTGCAGCGAATGCGTGCGGCCGACGATGACGTTGGTGCCGGCCAGCATCTTCGTGCCGCGCTGCGTCACCAGGATGTTGCCGGCCTGGACAAGCTGGCCGTCGCCCCGCTTCACGCCGAGGCGCTTGCCGGCGGAGTCGCGACCGTTGCGGGACGAACCGCCTGCCTTCTTGTGTGCCATGAGGGTGCTTCCTGTCTCTTGCTCAGGCCGCGGCGATCGCGGAGATGCGGAGCACGGTCTGCATCTGGCGGTGGCCGTTCTTCCGCCGGCTGTTCTTCCGGCGGCGCTTCTTGAAGATGATCACCTTGTCGCCGCGGGTCTGGGCTTCGACCACCGCGGTCACGGTGGCGCCCGGCACGGTCGGCGCGCCGACGGTCAGGCCGGCATCGGTGCCCAGCGCCAGAACGTCGTGGAAGGTGATGGTGGCGCCCGGCTCGGCCTCGAGCTTCTCGACGGTCAGGACGGCGTCAGGGGTGACGCGGTACTGCTTGCCGCCGGTGCGGATCACTGCATAGGTCATGTTCGCGCTCGGGCTTTCGGGGTCCGGTGCTTCTGGGCGGTGACGCCCGGAGAGGTGGTGACGCTGCGGCCATGTCTGACCGCCGGCGGCCCTGGGGTGTGACCCGGAACGCCGGAGGGCGCAGCGTATAGCGGCGTGTCCGGCGGAGAGTCAACGGGAAGGCGCAGGCCGGGTGTTGCGCGCCGCGCCCATGCTGACTATAGGGCGCCACCGCCTGCGGAGAGGTGGCGGAGTGGTCGATCGCGTCGGTCTCGAAAACCGAAGTAGGTGCAAGCCTACCGTGGGTTCGAATCCCACCCTCTCCGCCAGAACCCGCACCCTGCATCCCAGATCCTTCGCCACCGCCCCGAAGGTCGTTCGTTTTCCCTTCGATAGCCATGTCTTCCGCCAGGCAGACCCCTGCCTGCGCCCGAACCTGTTCACCGGCCTCCACGCCGCGCTGTGGGGAGGATTGGCGGTGCCTCGACCATCCCGGCAGGGATGTCGGGACGGACGGCCAAGCTGGCGGCAGGGCTGACGGCCCCGGCCTTACGCCCCTCGTGGAAAAGGCGGGCACCGCCGCCTCGATCCTGCAACAGCAGCGTGACCGGGAGCGGCGCGACATGGGCCTGCGCGCCAGCCGCAGGGCGCAGAACACAGCGCCTCGCGCCCCGCCCGACATTGTCCTGCCACGGCACTCAGCATCCGAGCGAGCCGTGCCAGGTCCACGCGAAGGTCGGGCAGGCGTCGGACACGCGGCGGAGTGGCCGCACCGAGTCCTCGACGCCGATGTGCACGTCGCGGCCGAAGCCTGGTCCATGGCGCCATCCGCCGTCACCAACCGACCGCGTGTCGCGGCTTCCCTCAGAGCGCCGTCGTCACGCCGGCGCACCGCGCGTGGCGCGCAGGGCCGGAAGGGAGCGTGGCTCGCGCACGACCAGCACGTCACAGGGCAGGGTCTCCAGCAGACGCTCCGCCGTGCTGCCGATCAGGATGTCGAAGGCACCGCTGCTGCCATGCGTCCCGACGACGGCAAGATCAACCTCCTTGTCCCAGACATAGGTGCCGACCAGCTCGTCGGGCGATCCGTATTCGATGAGGCACTCCAGGCGATCGCGCTGCTCCTTCGCAACGGGCATCGCCGCCAGGAAGGCAGCGCATTGGCGCTCCGCCTCGCCCTGGATCTCGCCGCGGTTGGCCTCCTTGCTGATGAAGCCTTCGAAGGGCACCCGGTACGCGTGCAGCAGCGTCATGCGCGCATCCGGAAAAAGCCGGAGCGCCTGCTGGGCCGCCTGCGCCGACGATGGAGAGAAGTCGGATGCCAGCACGACGTGATCATAGGCGCGACCGGCGCGGTTCTTGACGACCAGCACCGGCATGCGCGCGCGGTGGATGAGCCGGTCCACGGTGGTTCCCAGCAAAGCCCGGGTCAGCGTCTCGTCCCGCGCGATCCCGGTGACAATCAGGTCGCTGCCCAGTTCCTCGGCGGCCTGCAGGATCTCATCGGCCGCGCTTCCGCGCCGCAGAACCACCTCCGCTTCGACAGCACGGTCCTGGATAGTGGCGCGCAGCTGCCGTTCTGCGAGCAACTCCCGGGCGGAACGCCCGCGCTGCCAGGATGAACCTCCCTCCTCCTGCCCGTGCTCCAGCACATGCAGCAGATGCAGCGTCGCTCCCCATCGCTCGGCAAGCCATACGGCGCGGTCCTGCGCGCGGTCGCAACGGCAACTGAGGTCCGTCGCCAGCAGGATCCGTCGCGGCATGGTGCCCGGGCCGACCGCCTGGTTCCGATCACTCATCGTCTCTCTCGCCTTCCACGAATACGCGTGCATCTGGACTGCAGCCGGTCGCCGGTGGCTCTGCGGCGCGAGGGGATCAGCGTGTCCCTGGTTCGCCAGCGGCTTCCGCAGGCGGTACGGCAGGCGGGAATGTTGCATGACGCTCGAGGAACGCCTCGAGGTCGCGCGGAATGATCCGCCATTCGCGCCCGACATCGATCGCGCGCAAATCGCCATCCTTGATCCAGTGGCGCACCGTCGCCTCGCCCACCTGCGCGAGCTCGGCCACCTCGCGCACCGTCATGAACTTCCGTGTGAGCATGTCTGCCTCAACCCAGCCTCGCACATCGCTGTCGAGCATAGCTGAGCGTGGTTCGGCGCAGATTGACGCAAATCAATGTGCGCGAGATCGGCGAAAGGCAGTCTGCAGACAAGGACGGCCGGTGATCGAACCGAGCTGGACCAAAGCCGGGAAAGACATCGATGACGATCACGACGATCACGACTCAGATCGAGCCTGCTGATCCTGAGGCGCTCGACGCGGCGCTGGAGCTGCCCTTCGCGCTGGCGGAGACCCACGCTGCGCAGCTCACCGTCCTCGTGTTCCCCGTCGAGACGGCGCTTGCGGAAGCCTCCACTCCAGGTTGGGAATTGGCGGAGCGGGAGGAGGCCTCGGTCGCGCGGGTTCGCGCGGCCGCGCAGCGGCGCGGCATCCGGTGCGAGGTGCGGGCGCGCAGCAGCTTCGCCTACGGTGCCGGCGAGGTGATGGCGGACCATCTGCGCGTGAGCGACCTGGGGCTGCTGGCCCTGCAGGGCGCCGCTGGCGCAGGGCAGCGCATGATGGTCGGCGCCGCCGTGTTCGACAGCGGGCGTCCCGTGCTGCTCATTCCTGCCCGCGCGCCGCTGGCGGTGCCGCCGGCCCGTGTCGTCGTGGCATGGGATGCGACGCCGGCCGCGGTCCGCGCGGTGCATGGGGCCCTGCCCTTCATCCGTGACGCGGCAGAGACGCTCGTGGTCACCGTCACCGACGACAAGGACCTCCGGTCCGGCCAGTCAGGCATCGAGCTTGTCCACCTGCTCGCGCGTCACGGCGCGCGTGCGAGCTTCGCTGCCGTGCCGCGGGCCGGGCGAAGCGTGCTCCAGGCACTTGCCGCGAAGGCCGGAGAGGTCGAGGGCGCCATGATCGTGATGGGCGCGGTCCGCCACGCGCCGATCCACAACATCGTCTTCGGCAGCGCGACGAGCGACCTGCTCGACGCACGCCCTCGGGTGCCGGTGCTGCTCGCGGCCTGAAGGCCGCACCGCTCCATCGCCGACGGCAAATCGTCCCGCGGCCAGCACGGCCACGGCGCGACGCGGCTTGACCGCGTCGTGATCCCGGCACGCCGGCCGGCCGCGCAGTTTCGGATGCTTCTTGAGAACGAGGGAGAGAGGGCCATGCGAGCCAAGGACCTGATGACCACCACGGTCGTGACCGTCGCGCCGGAGGCGCGCCTCGCGGATGTCGCGCACCTGTTGGCCGACCGCGGCATCTCCGCCGTGCCCGTGCTGGGTCCCGGGGGCGAGGTGCAGGGCATCGTGACCGAGGCCGACCTGGTACGGCAGCTGGCGAGTGAGCCGGCGGGCCGACCGCGCGGCTGGTTCCGCGCCCTGCTCACCCAACGCGCGGCCGACACCGCCAAGGGCTTCGCCCGGCTGCATGGCCAACGGGCCAGGGACGTCATGACCACCGAACTCGTCGCGGTGGAGGAGGATACGCCAAGCGAGCAGATCGCGCAGCTGATGGAGGAGCGCGGGGTCAAGCGTGTCCCGGTGCTGCGCGATGGCAAGCTCGTCGGCGTCGTCTCCCGCGCCGACCTGCTCGGCCTCGCCTTCGGCACCGCCGCGCCGCCGGACGTGGCCGTGTCGGACGCCCGCCTCTTGCGGGACGTCGAGCGCGCGATGCGCGAGCAGCCCTGGGCCGACGCCTATCTGGTCTTCCCCTCGGTCGAGGACGGCGTGGTCACCTTCCACGGCTGGTGCCGCTCGCCGGACGTGCCGCGCGCGCTGCGCGTGCTGGCCGAAAGCCTTCCAGGCGTGAAGGACGTGCAGATGGACCTGCGCGAGCCGCCCGGCTTCCTGCTGGGGGTCCCCTGATGCCGGAAGCGCGGGACGGGGCGGTCTCCGCGCAAGGGGCGGTCACTGGCACGGCCTGGCATGCCCTGCCGGCCGAGGCGGCGCTGCAAAGCCTCGCCTCCACGGCGTCGGGCCTCGCTGCCGGCGAAGCCGCCCGGCGTCTGGCGGCGCACGGGCCGAACCGCCTTCCGGCCGCCGCGCCGCGCAGCGCCCTGCGGCGCTTCCTGGCCCAGTTCGCCAACCTGCTGATCTACGTCCTGCTCGGCGCCGCGGGCATCACGGCGCTCCTCGGCCATCCGACCGACGCCGCCGTGATCCTCGGCGTGGTGGTGGTGAACGCGATCGTCGGCTTCGTGCAGGAAGGCCGGGCCGAGCAGGCGCTGGACGCCATCCGCGACATGCTGACCCCGCACGCCTCGGTGCTGCGCGATGGCAGGCGCCTGACCGTGGACGCGGCCGACCTGGTCCCGGGCGACATCGTCCTCCTCGAGGCCGGGGATCGGGTGCCGGCCGACCTTCGCCTCACGCGCGCCCGCGGTCTTCGGCTCGAGGAAGCCGCCCTCACCGGCGAGTCCGTGCCGGTGGAGAAGTCCGTCGCTCCCGTCGCCGCGGAAGCCGCCCTCGGCGACCGCACGTCGCTCGCCTTCTCCGGCACGCTGGTCGCCGCCGGCCAGGGAATGGGCGTTGTCGTCGCCACGGGCACGGCGACGGAGCTCGGCCGGATCAGCGGGCTGATCGGCGGCGTGCAGCAGCTGGCCACCCCGCTGCTGCGCCAGATGGATGGCTTCGCGCGCCGCCTGACCGGCGTCATCCTGGGTCTTGCGGCGGCCATCTTCGCCTTCGCCTGGCTGGTCCGCGCCTATGACGCCGAGGATGCGTTCATGGCCGTGGTGGGCATTGCCGTCGCCGCCATCCCGGAGGGCCTGCCCGCCGTGCTGACCATCACGCTGGCGATCGGGGTGCGCCGCATGGCCGCGCGGCGCGCCATCGTGCGGCGCCTGCCGGCGGTGGAGACGCTCGGCGCCGTCTCGGTGATCTGCTCGGACAAGACCGGCACCCTGACGCGCAACGAGATGACGGTCGCCGCGGTGGAGACCGGCTTCGGCCGCTTCGCGGTCGCCGGCGCCGGCTACGCCCCGCAGGGCAGCGTGACGCGGCACGGCGAGCCCGCCGGCGCGGAGGGCGCAGCCCTGCTCTCCGCGCTCGCGCGCGCTGCCGCGCTCTGCAACGACGCGGCGCTGAGAGACGAGCCGGAGACCGGCTGGATGGTCGCCGGCGATCCCATGGAGGGCGCGCTGCTCGCCTTCGCCGCGCGGGCGGGCGTGCCGCCCGAGACGGTCCGGCTGCGCCATCCACGCCGCGACGAGATCCCCTTCGACTCACGCCACCGGTTCATGGCGACGCTGCACGCCGGGCACGACAGGGCCTTTGCCTGCGTCAAGGGCGCCCCCGAGCGCCTGATCGGCATGTGCGACCACCAATGCGGGCCGGCGGGCGAGGAGCGCCTGGACGCAGCCGCCTGGCATGCGCGCGCGGAGGCGCTCGCGGCGGACGGGATGCGGGTGCTCGCCGTCGCCACGCGCGACCTGCCGCACGGCGCCGGGACGCTGGCGCCAGCCGATGTGGAGCACGGCCTGGTGCTGCTGGGCCTGCTCGGGCTGATCGACCCGCCGCGGGAGGAAGCCGTGGCCGCCGTGGCGGAGTGCCAGGCCGCGGGCATCCGCGTGAAGATGATCACCGGCGACCACGCCGCGACGGCGGGCGCCATCGCGCGCCAGGTGGGGCTGCGGGGCGCCGCCTCCGTCGTCACGGGCGCGGAGCTGGATACGCTGGACGATGCCGCGCTCTGCGCACGCGCGCGCGAAAGCGACGTCTTCGCCCGCACCAGCCCGGAGCACAAGCTGCGCCTCGTGGAAGCCCTGCAGGCCGATGGCGCCGTGGTCGCCATGACCGGCGACGGCGTGAACGATGCCCCTGCCCTGAAGCGCGCCGATGTCGGCGTGGCCATGGGGCAGAAGGGCACGGAGGCAGCCAAGGAGGCTGCGGAGATGGTCCTGGCCGACGACAACTTCGCCACCATCACCGCGGCGGTGCGCGAAGGGCGGACGGTCTACGACAACGTCCAGAAGGTGATCGCCTGGACGCTGCCGACCAATGGCGGCGAGGCGCTGATCGTCGTCGCGGCCATCCTGCTCGGCCTGACGCTGCCGCTGACGCCGGTGCAGATCCTCTGGATCAACATGGTCACGGCGGTGACGCTCGGCCTGGTGCTCGCCTTCGAGCCGCCGGAGGCCGACCTCATGCGCCGCCCGCCCCGCGCGCCGTCGGAGCCGCTGCTGTCGGGCTTCCTGGTCTGGCGCGTGCTCCTCGTCTCCGTGCTGTTCACCCTCGGCGCCTTCGCGATCTTCGCCTGGTCCGAATGGCGCGGCCTGCCGCTGGAGGCCGCGCGGACCGCGGTGGTGAATGGCATCGTGGTGCTGGAGATCGCCTACCTCTTCAGCGTTCGCTACCAGCGGAGCACCTCCTTCACCTGGCGCGGCGCGCTGGGGACCCGGCCGGTGCTGATCGGCGTGGGGTCGGTGGCGCTCCTGCAGGTCGCCTTCACCTACGCCCCGCCGATGCAGGGGCTGTTCGCGACGCGCGCCCTGGACCCGGTCGCGGACGGGCTGCCGATCCTGCTCGCGGGCGTCGGGCTGATGCTGGTGCTGGAAGGGGAGAAGGCGCTGCGACGCCGCCTCGCGGCCGGCCGGCGCGGGTGAATGGCAAGGAGCAACGAGATGCAGGTCGCCGTCTTCAGCACCAAGCCCTATGACCGCCGCTTCCTTGACGCCGCGAACGCTGCGGCCGGCGGGCACCACCGCCTGCTCTACCTGGAACCGCGGCTCTCGGCCGAAACGGCGGTGCTGGCGCGGGGCGCGGGCGCGGTCTGCGCCTTCGTCAATGACGTGGCGGACGCCGCCGTGCTCGGCGCACTGGCCGGGATGGGCGTGCGGCTGCTCGCCCTGCGTTCGGCCGGCTTCAACAACGTGGATCTCGTCGAGGCGCGGCGGCTCGGCATCACGGTCGCGCGCGTGCCCGCCTATTCGCCGGAGTCGGTGGCGGAGCACACGGTCGCCATGATCCTCGCGCTGAACCGCCGGATCCACCGCGCCTACAACCGCGTGCGGGAGGGCAATTTCGCGCTCGACGGGCTGATCGGCTTCGACATGAAGGGGCGGACGGTCGGCGTGGTCGGCACGGGGCGCATCGGCGTTGCGCTGGCGCGCATCATGCTGGGCTTCGGCTGCCAGGTGCTGGCCCACGATCCGCGGCCGGATGCGGCGCTGCAAGCCGCCGGCGCGGCCTATGTGTCGCTCGACACGCTGCTCGCGGCATCCGACATCATCTCCCTGCACTGCCCGCTGACGCCGGAGACGCATCACCTGATCGATGCGGCCGCCGTGGCGCGCATGCGGCCCGGCGCGATGCTGATCAACACCAGCCGTGGCGCCATCGTCGACACGCTCGCGGTCATCGCGGGGCTGAAGGCGGGGCGCATCGGGCTGCTCGGCCTCGACGTCTACGAGGAGGAGGCGGACCTCTTCTTCGAGGACCTCTCCGGCCGGGTGATCCATGACGACGTCTTCGCGCGGCTGCTGACCTTCCCGAACGTCCTGGTCACCGCGCACCAGGCCTTCTTCACCGAGGAAGCGCTGACCGCCATCGCCGAGACCACCGTTGCGAACATCACCGCCTTCGAGGCGACGGGCCAGGCATTGCATGAGGTCTCGACGGAACGGATCGCGTGACGCCGGCGGACCGGTCACTTGACCGGTCCAGGCGCCTGGATGGAAGCCGCGACAGCTGCGTCACGCCCCGGGCGCGCCTCCGGCAGGCCGGGTTGCCGCGAACGAATGCAACGTTATAACGTCACTCATCGAACCCCAAGGCCAAGCCACGATGCGCCGACCCCCACTGCTGCTCCTCGCCCTGACGCTCTGGCCCGGACTCACCCTGGCCCAGCAGCCGCTGCGCGTGGTGGCGCCCTTTCACGTCGAGTCGATGGAGCCGAGCCGCGACGGCTTCAACTTCACCCGCATGCGCGTCGCGGAAACCCTGGTCGGCGCCGACGATGGCGGGCTGCCCGTGCCGCAGCTGGCCTCCGGCTGGACCCTTTCCGACGACCGGCTGACCTGGCGCATGACGCTGCGCGCCGGCGCCACCTTCCATGACGGCAGCCCCGTGACCGCGGAGGCGGTGGCGGCTTCGCTGCGGCGCGCCCGGGCGCAGCCCGGCCCGCTGGCCAACGCGCCGCTGACGAGCATCACGGCCGACGGGCCTGGCGTGGTGGAACTGCGCACCTCCGCCCCCTTCACGCCGCTGCTGGCCTTCCTGGCCGAATCCTCCAGCCAGATCCTCGCCCCCGGCTCCTGGGACGAGACCGGTGCCGTGCGGCGGCTGATCGCGACCGGCCCCTACCGCCTCGTCGGCTTCCAGCCGCCCTTCCGCTTCGAGGTCGAGCGCTTCGAGGCCTGGAACGGTGGCCCGGCGCCGGCCATCGCGCGCGCCGTCTACGAATCGGTGGCCCGCGGCGAAACCCGCGCCCTGATGGCGGAAAGCGGTCGCGCCGACCTCGTCTTCACCCTCGATCCCGCCGGCACCGACCGTCTGCGCCGCTCGCCGCGCGTCGAGGTGCGGGTGATGCCCATCCCGCGCACCCAGACCCTGAAGCTGAATGCCGGCCTGCCCCAGTTCTCCGACCTTCGCACGCGGCAGGCGGTGAGCCTCGCCATCGACCGCGACGGCATCGCGCGCGGCATCCTGCGATCGCCCGCGGCGGCCGCGACGCAGCTCTTCCCGCCGACACTCGCGGAATGGCATGTCGCCGGCCTGGCACCGCTGCGGCGTGATCCGGCGGCGGCGCGGCGATTGCTGGCCGAGGCCGGCTGGACCAGCGGCCCCGATGGCATCCTGACGCGAGAGGGGCGGCCGTTCCGCTTCACGCTGCGCACCTTCTCGACGCGCCCGGAACTGCCGGTCGTCGCGGCGGCCATCCAGGAATCCCTGCGCGAGGTCGGCATCGACATGCAGGTCGCGGTGGTGGTGTCGAGCGAGATCCCCGCCGGCCATCGCGACGGCACGCTCGAGGCCGCGTTGATGGCGCGCAACTTCTCCCTGGTGCCCGATCCCATCGGCACCCTGCTGGCCGATTTCGGCCCGCGCGGCGGCGACTGGGGTGCGATGGGCTGGGCCTCGCCCGAGCTGATCGAGATCCTGGCCACGCTCGGCCGCAGCACCGAAGCGGCGGAGCGCGCGGCGCTGCGCGGCCGGGCCTCCACGATCCTCCAGGCGGAGCTGCCGGTGATCCCGGTCGTCTGGTACGACCACCGCGTGGCCATCTCGCGCCGCCTGGCAAATGTCAGCGTGGACCCGCTGGAACTCTCCTACCGGATCGAGGCGATGCGATGGGCGGAGTAGTGCGCGCCCTGCTGCGGCGGGCCGTGCAGGCGGTGCTGGTGACGGTGCTCGTCAGCGGCTTGTGCTTCACGCTCGTCCGCCTGCTGCCGGGCGACCAGGCGCTGCGCGTCGCGGAAGGCCGCTACGGCTATGACCGCGTGACCACGGCCAGCGCCGACGCCGTGCGCGCCGAGCTCGGCCTGGATCGCCCGGCGGCGGAGCAGTTCATGGCCTGGGTCGCCCGGCTGGCGCAGGGCGATCTCGGCGTCTCGCTCGTCACCGGCGACAGGGTGGTGGAGGAGGTCGCCTATCAGCTCGGCCACACGCTGCTGCTCTCCCTCGCCGCGCTGTCGCTCGCGCTGCTCGCGGGGCCGGCGCTGGGCCTTTTCGCGGGGCTGCGGCCGGGGGGCGTGCTGGACCAGGCGGGCATGGTCGGCGCCGCGGCGCTGCGCGCGCTGCCGGTCTTCGCGCTCGGCATCGGGCTGATGCTGCTGTTCGGCGTGACGCTGGGCTGGCTGCCCGTCGCCGGCTTCCATGCGACGGAGAACCTCGTCCTGCCGGCGCTGGCGCTCGGGCTTGGCCTCGCCGCCGCCTCGGCGCGGGTGGCGCGGGACGCCACCGTCGCGGCCACCAGCGCGCCCTTCTTCGGCTTCGCGCTGCTGCGCGGGCTGACCCGCGCCCAGGCGGTCCGGCAACACGTGCCGCGCAACGCCGCGGTGCCCGTGCTCGCCTATCTCGGCGTCAATCTCGCCCTGCTGGTCGAAGGGGTCGTGGTGGTGGAAAGCCTGTTCGGCTGGCCTGGCATCGGCCACGCCCTGTCGCATGCGATCGCCGCGCGCGACGTGCCGATGCTGCAGGGCACGGCGCTGTCCCTCGGGCTGATCTTCGTGGCGCTGAACGCCTTCACCGATCTGGCGATCCTGGCCGCGGATCCGAGGCGGCGCGGATGAGGGGCCTGCGGCGGATTGCCGCGCGCGGTCATTCACCCGCGCGGCTGATGGGCGGCACCCTGGTCGGCCTGGTCGTCCTAATGGCGATCCTCGGGCCGCTCCTCGTGGAGGGCAGCCCGACGCGCCAGGATCTCTCGGCGGTGCTCGACCCCCCTTCGGCCGATGCGCTGCTCGGCCGCGACCATCTCGGCCGATCGGTGCTGGTGCGGCTCGTGCACGCGGCGCGGCTGTCGGTCTCGCTCGGCGCCGCGACGGTGGTGGCGGCCGCGGTGCCCGGCATCCTGCTGGGCCTGCTGGCCGCCTGGGCCGGCGGGTGGACCGACCGCGTGCTGTCGGGCCTGGGCGATGCCGTGCTGGCGCTGCCCGGGCTGCTGCTGGTGCTGCTGGTCGTGGCACTCGCCCCCGGCGCCTTCTGGCCGCTGTTCCTCGGCCTGTCCCTGGCCATGTGGGTGGAGTGGTTCCGCGTGACCCGCGCCGCATCCGGCGCGTTGCTCGCCTCGCCCGCGGTCGAGGCCGCGCGCCTGCTCGGTTTCGGGCCCTGGCATGTGCTGCGCCGGCATGTGCTGCCGGAGATGGCGCCGCTGTTCGGCACCCTCGCGGCCTTCGGCTTCGCCGGCGCGGTGCTGGCGGTCGGCGCGCTGGGCTTCATCGGCATCGGCCTGCGCCCGCCCACGGCGGAATGGGGCCTGATGATGGTGGAGCTGCTGCCCCATTACGACGAGGCGCCGCTTGCGATGCTGGCGCCGGCGCTCTGCCTCTTCGCGCTGGTGCTCGGTCTGCAATTGCTGGCGGGACGCGACCCCCGATGACCCCATCCCTGACCATCGAGGATCTGCGCGTCAGCGCCGGCGGCGTCGCCCTGGTGCGGGGCGTGTCCATCCGCGTGGCCCCCGGCGTGCCCCTGACGATCGTGGGCGAGACCGGCTCGGGCAAGACGCTGGTGGCGGAAGCCGCGATGGGCACGCTGGCGCCGGAACTGGTCGCCTCCGGCCGGGTCGTGCTGGGGGACGCGGCATCCGAAGCGGGTGACCGCGCCGCGCGGCGGCATCTCTGGGGCCGGGGCATCGCCATGCTGCCGCAGGAACCCTGGCTCGCGCTCGATCCCACCATGCGCGTCCTGCCGCAGGTCGCGCAGGGCCACCGCTTCGTGCGAGGCCTGAGCATGGCGGAGGCCACCGCCCGCGCGCGGGAGGATCTTGCGGCGCTCGGCCTGTCGGGTGCCGCCACCCGCTTCCCGCACCAGCTTTCCGGCGGCATGGCGCAACGCGTGGCGGTGGCTGCGGCGCGCGCCGGCGGAGCGCCCCTGCTGCTGGCCGATGAACCGACCAAGGGGCTCGACTCCGATCTGCGCAGCGCCGTCGTCGCCTTGCTGCGCGGTGCCCTGCTGGCGGGTGGATCGCTGCTCTGCATCACCCATGACGTCGCCGTCGCCCGGGCGCTGGGCGGGGAGGTGATGGTGATGCTGGATGGCGAGGTGGTGGAGCACGGTCCCGCGGAGACGGTGCTGACCGCGCCGTCGCACGCCTATACCCGGCGCCTGCTGGCGGCTGAGCCGGAAGCCTGGGCCAATGACGCAATCCCCGGCGCGGGCGAGGAACTCCTGTCCGCCACCAGCCTCGCCGCCGAGCGCGGCGGGCGCCGCCTGTTCGAGGCGCTGGACCTGGCGGTGGGTGCCGGCGAGTGGGTCGCGGTCACCGGCCCCAGCGGCTGCGGCAAGACCACGCTCGGCAATGTTCTGCTGGGGCTGCTGCGCCCCGCGGCCGGGCAGGTCCGACGTCGCGCCGGCCTGGCGCGCACGCGCTACCAGAAGCTCTACCAGGACCCCGTCGCCACCTTCGCGCCGCGCCTCGACCTCCGCACCGCGCTGGCCGAGGCGGCGGCGCTGCATGGCGTGCCCTGGTCGCAGCTGGCGGCGATGCTCGCCCGGCTGCGCGTGCCCGATGCACTGCTCGACCGGCGTCCGGACCAAGTCTCGGGGGGCGAATTGCAGCGCATCGCCATCGCGCGGGCGCTGCTGGCCGATCCGGTCTTCCTGTTCGCCGATGAGCCCACCTCCCGGCTCGACCCCATCACGCAGCAGGAGACGATGGCGGCGCTGCGCGAGGTGTCGCGCGAGCGGGGGCTGGCGGTGCTGCTGGTGACGCATGACCAGGCGATGGCGCGCAAGGTGGCCGGGCGGCAGATCGCGCTGCGCGCCGCATAGCGGCCATGGGCCCTATACCGCCGCGCCCATGTCGTGACCTGCGGCCCACACTGTCGGCCGAGGCCGCGAATGCGGCCCGCCGCTCATGCGGCGAGCCAAGGCGGCGGATGCCGCCGCCCGTCACGCCGCAGGCGTGCCTTCGGCACGACGCGCCTGAGGGCGGAAATGCGTCAGCATTTCTGCAAATCGGCATGAGGCGAGGCCACGTCGCCCGGTGCCTTCCTGGCCCGTCCCGGCCCCGCCTTGCCTTATCGGAGACAACCGGTCTAAATTCACCCCATGGATCTTCCCGTCGCCGCACCCCGCCGTCGCGGTCGCCCGCCGCGGGATGGCCGCGCGCTGGCGGATACGCGCGAAAGGCTGGTCCGCGCCGGCGTCGCCATCCTGACGGAAAAGGGCTTCGCATCCGTGGGGCTCGAGGAAATCCTCGCCGCCACCGGCATCCCCAAGGGATCCTTCTACCACTACTTCCCGGGCAAGGACGCCTTCGGCCTGGCGCTGATCGACGCCTATGCCGCCTATTTCGCCGCGAAGCTCGATCGCCATTTCGCGGATGAGACCCGCGCCCCGCTGCAGCGCCTCATCGACTTCATCGCCGATGCCCGCGCCGGCATGGCCCGCCACGGCTACCGCCGCGGCTGCCTGGTCGGCAATCTGGGGCAGGAGATGGGCGTGCTGCCCGAAGCCTTCCGCGCGGCGCTGCACGGCGTCTTCCTCGACTGGCAGGCGCGCACCGCCCGCTGCCTGGAAGCCGCGCGCGAGAAGCGTGAGATCGCCACCGACACGGATTGCACGGCAATGGCCGCCTTCTTCTGGATCGGCTGGGAAGGCGCGGTGCTGCGCGCCAAGCTGGAACGCGCGCCCGAGCCCCTCGACCTCTTCGCGCGCGGCTTCCTCGCCGCGCTGCAACCCGGAAGGAACCCCGGATGTTCGACGCCATCCTGATCGAGAAGACGGAGCAGGGCTCCCGCGCCACGCTCACGCAACTCGATGACAGCCGCCTGCCCGCCGGGGACGTCACCATCCGCGTCGCCTGGTCGACGCTGAACTACAAGGACGGCCTCGCCATCACCGGCAAGGGGCCGGTGGTGCGCAGCTTCCCCATGGTGCCGGGCATCGACCTCGCCGGCGTGGTGGAACACTCCGACAGCCCCGCCTATGCGCCCGGCGACAAGGTGGTGCTGAATGGCTGGGGCGTGGGGGAAGCGCATTGGGGCGGCCTCGCCGGCAAGGCGCGGCTCAAGGCCGAGTGGCTCGTGCCGCTGCAGGCGCCCTTCACGCTGCGCCAGGCCATGGCGATCGGCACCGCGGGCTATACCGCCATGCTCTGCGTCATGGCGCTCGAACGCCATGGCGTCACGCCCGGCAGCGGCGATGTGCTGGTCACCGGTGCCGCGGGTGGCGTCGGCAGCGTCGCCGTGGCGATCCTGTCGAAGCTCGGCTACCGCGTCACCGCCATGACCGGCCGGGCGGAGGAAGCGCCCTTCCTCACCGCGCTCGGCGCCGCCGCCATCATGGACCGCGCGGAATACGCGCAGCCCGGCAAGCCGCTGGCGCGCGAACGCTGGGCCGGCGCCATCGATGTCGCGGGCGGCCATGTGCTGGCGAATGTCTGCGCCGCCATGAAGTATCGCGGCACCGTCGCCGCCTGCGGGCTCGCCGCCGGCATGGCGCTGCCCGCCACCGTCGCGCCCTTCATCCTCCGCGGCGTCACCCTCGCCGGCGTGGACAGCGTCATGTGCCCGAAGGAGGATCGGCTGGAGGCCTGGCGCCGCCTGGCGCGGGACCTCGACCCCGCCATGCTGGAAAGCCTGACGCAGGAAATCCCGTTGGCGGAAGTGATCCCCGCCGCCGGGCGCCTGATGGAAGGCCAGGTGCGCGGCCGCCTGCTCGTGCCGCTCGATCCCACCATCGCCTGAACGAACAACGACGAAAGCCAGTCCCATGTCCACCACGACGACGCCGCCCCTCGGCCGCTTCCCCGTGCCCACCTTGGAGGAGATGCCGGAAGACATCCGCGCCCGCCTGCTGACGGTGCAGGAGAAGGCCGGCTTCATCCCCAACGTCTTCCTCGTGCTCGCGCACCGGCCCGACGAATTCCGCGCCTTCATGGCCTATCACGACGCGCTGATGGACAAGCCCGGCGTGCTGACCAAGGCGGAGCGGGAAATGATCGTCGTCGCCACCAGCAACGCCAACCAGTGCCAGTATTGCGTGGTCGCCCACGGCGCCATCCTGCGCATCCGCGCGAAGAACCCGCTGGTCGCGGACCAGGTCGCGATCAACTACCGCAAGGCCGACATCACGGCCCGGCAGAAGGCGATGCTGGACTTCGCGATGAAGGTGGCCTTCGAAGCCTTCGCCGTCGGCGACACGGATTTCGCGACGCTGGCGGAACACGGCTTCACGCTGGAGGATGCCTGGGACATCGCCGCCATCGCCTCCTTCTTCGGCATGTCGAACCGCATGGCGAACGTCACCAGCATGCGGCCGAACGACCAGTTCTATACGATGGGGCGGTGAGCCTCGGGGAAGGCCTTGCCTTCCCCGGACCCCATCCCCCCCAAGGGTCCATGGGCCCGGGACGGGCCTGGACCGTCTTCAGGCCCGGGCCTCCGGCAGCCGGTCCCGCACCAGCCGCACGAAATACGCGACGCCATGCGGCAGCGCCGCGTCGTTGAAGTCGTAGCCGGGATTGTGCAGCGGCGCCGATGCCTTGCCATTGCCGATGAAGGCGAAGCAGCCGGGCGCGTGATGCAGGAAGCGCGCGAAATCCTCGGACCCCGTATGCGGCGCCGCAAGCTCCGCCACCTGCGCCTCCCCCATCACGGCACGCGCCGCCTGCATGGCGGCGGCGGTGGCCTCGGCGTCGTTGAGGGTGGGGATGAATTCGCGCGAGTAGGTCACGTCGCATGCCAGCCCGTAGCTGGCTGCGGTCCCGGCGGCGATGCGGCGCATCTCGGCCTCGATGGTCGCGCTCACGGCAGGGTCGAAGCTCCGCGCATCGCCCAGGATGCGCGCCAGGCCGGGCAGCGCATTGCGCGTGCCATCCGTCAGCAGTTCGGTCACGGAAACCACCGCCGTCTCCGTCGGCGCCACGCGCCGCGCGACGATGGTCTGCAGGTTCATCACCAGCGCGCAGGCCGCGACCAGCGCCTCCCGCCCCTCCTGCGGGCGGGAGGCATGGCCGCCCAGCCCGCGCAGCACGATCTCGAAATTGTCTTCCGCCGACATCACCGCGCCCGCGCGGGTGCGGAATTCGCCGACCGGGAGGCCCGGCAGGTTGTGCAGGCCGTGGATCTCCTCGAAGGGGAAGCGCTCCATCAGCCCGTCACCCAGCATGGCGAGCGCGCCGCGCCCCCATTCCTCCGCGGGCTGGAAGATGAAGCGCACCGTGCCCTCGAAGCCGCCCTCCGCCGCCAGGATGCGCGCCGCGCCCAGCAGCATGGTGGTATGCCCGTCATGCCCGCAGGCATGCATCACGCCGGGGCTGCTTGAGGCGTAGGGAAGCCCCGTCGCCTCGGTGATCCGCAGCGCGTCCATGTCGGCCCGCAGCGCGATGGAGCGGTTGCCGCTGCCGCGCGTCAGCGTCGCCACCACGCCGGTGCCGCCGACGCCCTCCGTCACCTCCGTGATGCCGAAGCCGCGCAGCTTTTCCGCCACCAGCCGCGCGGTCCGCCGCTCCTCGAAGCCGAATTCGGGATGGGCGTGGAAGTCGCGTCGCCAGGCGCGCAACTCGGCCTGGAAGCCATCCCCTACCGGCATGCGCCCTCCGTCCAGCCCAGCGCCACTGCCTCCCCCCAGGGGTCCCGGAAGCACCCCGCGGTCCAGAGGCCGCTCCGCACCACGCCCCCCAGCACGGCGCGGCCATAGCCATGCGGCTGGTCGTCCTGCCAGCCTCCCTCGAAGCGGTCGCCATTGGACAGTGTCTGCGTGCCGAGCCCGCGGCGCCGGCCATCCCGCCACTCGCCCTCGAAATGGTCGCCATTGGCGGCGGTCAGGATGCCGAAGCCATGCGGCAGCCCGTTCCGCCATTCCCCGGCATAGCCATCGCCCGCGCTGGCGCGGGCCTGGCCGAAGCCGTCCGGCCGCCCGTCCCGCATCATGCCGATGTAGCGCAGCGCGGTGCCGTCGGGCGCCAGGAACTCGGCGCTGCCGCGGCCTTCCGCCGGGCCTTCGGGGCAGGCGCCGAACCAGCTGGCCGTCTCGCCCTCCCGCGGTGCCGGGTTCCACAGCCAGCAGCCCTGCCGCGTCTCCACCATCCAGCCGGGCCGGCCGGGCGCCGCCAGCGCCTCGGGCGAGGGCAGGCGGGGTTGCGCCCCCGCCGGCATCGCCGCCAGCAGCATCACCGCCCCGATGAGTGACCGCATGGTCATCCCCCTGTCCCGGCAGCCTGGCCAGCCGCCTATTGCGGCTGCAGCCCCGCGAGCCGCACGGCCTCCGCATATTGCGCGCGTTCGTTGCGCAGGAAGTTGCCGAAGGCCGCCGCGTCCTGCCCCGTCGGCTCGATCCACAGCTCCCCGAAGCGCGCCCGGACCGCGGGCTGCTCCAGCGGTGCCCGCACCGCCGCCTCCAGCCGCGCGCGCTGCGCCTCCGGCACCGCGGCATTGGTGAAGAAGCCGAACCAGGAGTTGGAGGCGAAGTCCGCCATGCCGAGTTCCGCGAAGCTCGGCACCTCCGGCGCTGCCGCCACACGCCCGGCATGCGCCACCGCGATGGGTGTCAGCCGCCCTTCCCGCACCGGCGGCACCACCTCCGCCAGGATGCCCAGCACCATGTGGACGCGGCCCTCCAGCAGGTCCGGCAGCCACTGCCCCGATCCGCGATAGGGCACATGGGTGAAGTCCCCCCCCGTCCGCGCCTTCAGCAATTCCGTGCTCAGGTGGTTCGACGTCCCGGTGCCATAGGTGGCGTAGCTGAGCCCGCCGGGCCTGCGCTTCGATGCCGCGACCAGCCCCGCCAGATCCCGCGCGCCGACGGAGGGATGCACCACCAGCATGTGCGGCAGCACCGCCACATGCGCGAGCGGCGCGAAGTCCCGTTCCCCGTCATAGGGGAGGTTGCGCTGGATGAAGGGGTTGATGGTGAAGGAGTTGGAGGCCATCAGCAGCGTCGTGCCATCCGGCGCCGACCGTGCGGCTTCCTGCGTCGCGATCACGGTGCCGCCGCCCGGCCGGTTGTCGATGACGATGGGCGCGCCGAGCTGCTGCCCGATGGTCGGCGCGAAGAGCCGCGCCACCAGATCCATCGTCCCGCCGCCGGGGAAGGGCACCAGGATCCGCACCGGCCGCGCCGTCTGCGCGATCGCCGCCACGGGCAGGCAGGACGCCGCCGCCAACAGGCTCCGTCGCCGCATCATCGTCCCTGCTCCCTCATGCTGTTCAGGCAATGATGGGAGCCCGCCGGATCAGCGGCAAGCGCGTGTTCAGAGACCGTTTGAGAATGCCGGCGGCTGAGGATCCGCAGGGGATTTTTCGTTGCTGCCAGGAAGCGGACGCGGCCGATGCTGGTTGCATCGGCAAGTTCGCTGACGCCGCAGCGGCGGAAAAGACCCGCGGAGCCGACCCGTCCGGTGTTCTCAGGCGGTCTCTCAGGCCTCGCTGACGCGGCCCAGGCAGGGGGCGAGTTCGGGGAAGCGCTGGCCGGCGGCATCGAAGAGCAGGCTGGCGATGCGGCGATAGCCGAAATGGGTGAAGTGCACCCCATCCTCCGCCCGCATCGTCTGGGTCGATCGTTCCAGCGCCACCGCCGGCATGTAGCGGCCCTGCGCGTCGCTGGTCGCTTCCCAGGTCGGCAGGAACACCGCGCCCGCCGCTTCGGCCGCCGCCTGCTGGATCGCGTTCAGCTGCCGCGCCGCGCCCGCGAACTGCGTCTCCCGCATGTTGGGCAGGCCGAGCCAGACCGCCCGCGCGCCGCCCTGCACCGCGTTCCCCACCATTTCCGCCACGCGCTGGCCGTAGAGTTCCGCGAAGGCCGCGGTGCCGAAGGGGTGGCGGGCGCGCAGCGCGCGGACCACCATCGGCCGGAAGTCGTTGGCGCCGATCCAGAACACGACCAGGTGCGGCTGGTGCCGCTGCACCAGGTCCCGCGACACGGCGGTCCAGTCATATTCGTCGCCGCGGGTCACGCCGGTGGCGTGAAGGGTGCCGTTGATGATGCGAAGCCGCTCCCGCCGCCGCATGGCGGGTTGCAGCGACAGGAACATCCCCTGCGCCAGGCTGTCGCCGCAGAACAGCAGGTCCACCCGCTGCGGCGCGCTGCGTTCGCTTCCCTCCGCCGGCGCGGCGCCTTCGGTCGCCGCCGCGCGCGCAAGGCCCGGCAGCGAAACCAGCCCTGCCGCCGCGCCGAACAGGACATCACGCCGCGAGGTGAAAACCCGGCACCGACCAGCCCGCATGCAGGCACTCCGAATTCGCAGGAATCGGATTCGGGTATATCATGCAGAGGGTTAATGGGTAAGGACCAGCCAACCGCAATGTTCGCCCGACGGCGCCTGATGACGACCTTCGGCCTCGGCGCGATGCTGGCCGCCTGCGGCCGGGACGGGGCCGAACGCCCCCCCTCCCCGGCCGAGACCGCGCGCTGGGCCGAAGGCCTCGCCCTGCCCCCCGACCCGGCCTTCGAGGCCCTGCTGCCCGCCTCGGCCGGCCCCGATCCGTTCGCCCCCATCGGCACCGCGCTCCGCGCCCTGGAAGGCGGCGCGGAGGGTCGCGCCCTGGTCCTGCTGCTGGGCGACAGCCACAGCGCCGGCCCCATCCTGGCGGAGCGGCTGCGGGAGTTGTTCCAGTCCCGCTACGGTGCCATCGGCCCCGGCCGCCTGCCCCCCGCCCGCGCCCAGCGCTTCTGGAACCCCTCCGGCCTCTTCATCGCGCAGAACGGGGAATGGGAGGCGCGGAACGCGCTCCGCAGCACCAGCCCCGGCCCCTTCGGCCTGACGGGCTACCGCCTGACCGGCGCGCGCGCCGGCGACACGCTGACGCTCCGCACCACCGACCCGCGCGGCTTCGACCGCATCAGCCTGACCGTCGCCACCGGCCCCTCCTCCGGCAGTTTCCGCCTGCTTGCCGCCGGCACGCCGGATACAGCCCATGCCACCGCGACGCCGGCGCCCGATCTCCGCCAGATGCGCTACCTCGTCTCCCCCGGCACCAGGGAGATGGCGCTGGAACTGGTGGGCGACGGGCCCATCGACCTGCTGGGCTGGGGGATCGAGCGCCGCGGCCGCGGCGTGCTGGTGGAGGCCTTCGGCATCAACGGCGCGACGCTCGCCACCCTCGACAACCGCGACCCTTCCATCCTCGCCCGCGAGCTTGCCGTGGCGCCGCCCGCCTTGGTGATCCTGGAATACGGGACCAACGAGGCGACGGACCGAGACCTGGATGCGGACGCCTACGCCGCCGCGCTCACCCGCCGCATCCGGACGCTGCGCGCCGCCCTGCCGCGCAGCGGGATCATGCTGATGGGCGTCCCCGATGCCGGCCGCCCCACCCGCCCGGCGCCCGCCCGCCGCGGCCAGCCCGCCCGCGCGCCCTCGGGCTGCGGGGGCGTGACGCCGCTCGTGTCGCTGGCCACGGTCAAGGCCGCGCAGCGCCGCGCGGTGGCGGAAACCAGGGTCGGCTTCTTCGACTGGTCGGCGGAGGTGACGCAGGATGTCTGCCGCCTGCCCGGCCTGGCCGCCGGCGCCCAGCCCCTGATGCAGCGGGACCTCGTGCACTTCACCGCCGAGGGCTACCGCCTGACGGCCGAGCGGCTGCACGCCGCCATCCTGCGCGGTGCCGGCCTGGCCGGCGCCTCCCCCGGAGCCTGACCACCCGCCATGCTCTTCCCCACGGGCGTCTTCGCCCTGTTCTTCGCCGCGGTCTTCGCGATCCACTGGACGCTGGTCCGCCTGGCCCCCGCCGCTACCCGGCCCTTCCTGCTGCTCGCCAGCCTCTGCTTCTACGCCTTCTGGAGCATCCCCTTCTGCGCGGCGCTCCTGGCCGTGGGCCTCTTCGCCTGGGCCATCGGCCTCAAGGTGCGGAGCGACGAAGGTTGGCTGATCGCAGGCGTCGGCGGGATGCTCGGCTGGCTCGCCTACTTCAAATACACCGGCTTCCTGCTGCGGGAGGCGACGCCACTCGCGGTCGCCATCGGCCTGCCGCCCCTGCCCGCGCCGGAGATCCTGCTGCCCGTCGGCATCAGCTTCTACTGCTTCCAGGCCATCTCCTACATGGTGGATGTCAGGCGGGGCGATGTCGCGGTCGAACGCTCGCCGCTCAACGTCCTCGTCTACCTCACCTTCTTCCCGCACCTCGCCGCCGGCCCCATCGTCCGCGCGGCCCACTTCCTGCCCCAGGTCGCGGCACTGCCGGACCGCTGGCGGGTGCCGCTCGCCATGGGCGGGCTGCTGATCCTGGGCGGCCTCTTCAAGAAGATGGTGCTGGCGAACGAGATCGCGACGGGCATCGTGGACCCGGTCTTCCGCGATCCCGCCTCCTACGGCGCGCTCGACATCGCCCTCGCGGCCTATGGCTACACCATCCAGATCTGGTGCGACTTCTCCGGCTATTCGGACATGGCGATCGGCCTCGCGGCGCTGCTCGGCTACCACTTCCCCAAGAATTTCGACCAGCCCTTCCGCGCCCTCTCCCTCTCGGACTTCTGGCGGCGCTGGCACATCTCCCTGTCCACCTGGCTGCGGGACTACCTCTACAAGCCGCTCGGCGGCAGCCGGGGCACGGAAGCGCGCACCGCCCGCAACCTGATGCTGACCATGGTGCTGGGCGGCATCTGGCACGGCGCGGCCTGGACCTTCGTTGCCTGGGGCGCCCTGCACGGCGCGGCACTGGTCATCGAAAGGGCGCTGGGATTGCGGGATTCACCGACCAGTTGGGCCGGCCGCCTGCTGCGCTGGGCCATCACCTTCCACATCGTCGTCGCCGCCTTCGTGCTGTTCCGCGCGCCGGACCTGGCGACGGTGGGCGCCATGGCGTCCGGGCTGATCGACCTGGAGACGCCGAGCGAGGCCTGGACCTGGCGGCTGGTGGCCTTCGTCGGCCTCGGTCTCGGCCTGCACTTCCTGCCGGCCGACCTCCGCCAGCGCAGCGAAGCGGCGCTGGCGCTGCTGCACCCGATGGTGCTCGGCCTGGTCTTCGGGGCGCTGCTGCTGGGCATCCTGCTGGCGGCGCCGGAAGGCGTGGCGCCGTTCATCTATTTCCAGTTCTGATGCAGGCCGCCGAGCCAGACGACATGGCAGGAGGGCTCCGCCCCCCTGCACCCCCCGCCAGGGGCCTCGGGCCCCTGGACCGCGAGGTTTTGGGACCGATGGAGTAAGCGATGCGCCAGCCCTGGCTCCAGCCCGCCGACACCCCCCCGCCCCGCGGCGTGCCGGACGACTTCTCACCCCGCAGCGCCACGCGCACCGCAGGCGGCGCCGCGCTGGCCCTCGCCCTCGCCCTGCTGGTCATGGCCGCCGGCCGATCCGCCGAAATCCTGGACGCGGCCTACGGCCTACCCGTCGTGACCGGCACCGAAACCCTGATCGCGGTCGCGGAAGCCTGGGACGGGGCGATGCAGGCCATCGGCGTGCCGGCCGCGGTGGACGCCGTCCGCGCCATCCTCTCGGCAGGCCGCGCATGACGACCGGGCCGCGGGGGATGCTGGCCATCTGGAGCGACGTCGCGCCCGAGGCGGCGACGGACTACCTCCACTGGCTGACCCGCGAACATACGGAGGAACGCGTCTCCACACCCGGCTTCGTCGGCGTCCGGGTCCTTCAGGCCGGGATACCCGGCACGAACCGCTTCCTGATGCTCTACGACCTGGCCAGCCCCGCCGTGGTCGGCAGCGCGGCCTACCTCGCCAGGCTGAACGCCCCCACGCCCTGGACGCGGCGCATCATGGCCGGGGTCACCAATGTCGCCCGCGGCGGCGGCGCGGTGGTGGCTGAGGCCGGGCGCGGCCAGGGCAGCTGCGTCATGGCCCTGCGGCTGGACGAGCCACCCCGCCCGGACCAGGACTCGCTGCGCTCCCTCATCGCCGGGGACCGCATCTGCGCCGCGCGCCTGATCGAGGTCGATGCCGCCGGCACCGGCGTCGCCACGGCGGAAAAGGCGCTACGCCGCGGCGATGGACGCTTCGCCGGGCTGCTGCTGCTGGAGGGGCTGAATGTCCCCGCCCTGGAGGCCGCGCTGGCGACAAACCGCCCGGCCCTCGCGGCCCTCGGCGCGGCGGATGCGGAGGCGGTCCCTCACCGCGTCATCTTCGCGCTGACGGGGGCGGAACTGGCCAGCGGTGCCTGTTGACCTCCGAGAGGCCAGCGCGACCCGGGATGCTGATCGGGTTGGCTTGGCGCTTGCCATGGCATAGACGCCAGGCCCGACCGTGGAGCGACCGGCATACCCGACGGCTTGGCGGTCGTCGTCAATCGCCGTAGCCTGCTACCCGCGCTTCAGTAGGCTCTCAACGCCACGAATCTTCCGAGCGACCTGCATCAGCGGCGGTGTCAGGGCGGTCGTCAGAATGGTGGCCAGCGCTTTCTCAGGCGATGCTGGCGTGGTGGCCACCGGAGCAGCAGGCGAAGCGGCTGGCGCAGCCGGTGGCCGCCCTCCGCCGGAAGCGGGCTCAGCCATCCCTAAGGTCCTCCTTCTCGAGAACCGCTGCCAGGACTCGGCTCTCGGTCGTGCCGCTCCACCAGCCCTTCTTCACGACGCGCATCGCCGGAGGTTGCACCTGGGCTGGGTAGGCGCGGTTGCTGGGTGGCGACACCTCCGTGCTCCCCCTCTTCTGGCCGGACGGTTCGCCCGTCATCCCGCCGTCGCGGTTCGGGGTGGATGCCATGGGACTGGGCTCCTGCGTGGTCGTTATCCGCGACGCTGATATGGGCATGCACAGTAACGCCAACCAGTATGAGCGTGGCAAGGACAGACGCCAGCATGCAGAGGCCCGCCCAGGCACGGCGGGTCGCCCGCCGCTGGTTGATCAGCCGGTTGTTATGCGTCGCGACGGCATATTGCCGTGCCATTTCGTTCTTCAGGACCGTCAGGCCATCGGGCGGGGGTGGGCCCGCTTCCGTCTGGCCTGTCGCCGCGCGCTGCGCCGCCTCCGCCGCGGCCAGGCTGAGCGCGTAGGTACGAAGATCGGGCTCCGGGGCAAGGTAGCGGAACCTGGCTGGGGCGATCGACGCCGCGAGGAAGCCGATCGTGGCAAGGCTGGAGAGTGCGACACAGCCGAGCAGGGTTGCGACGGCCCACCACAGCGCGGCGGTCAATGCGGGAAGGTTGCTCGCCAAGCCAACGATCGCAGCAAGCTGCAGGGCAAGGCTCGCCGCGAAGAACGGCAGCGATCGCCAGATATTCTCCTCCTGGTCGATCTCCTTCCGGTAGTTGTCCCCGAACGCCTTTTCGACATGATCGAGCAGCTTGTCCGTCAACAACCCTGATGCCGGATCGCCGGAATCGCTCGCCATGGTGCCAAGGAGCCTCCGACACGCCACAACTCGTTTCGTATCGAATACCGCATGGGCATTCGGAACTCGACTGCTTTTCCCGCTGTCCGCATCGCGGGCGGCGGACCGGTCGACCAGGCAAGGGCCCGATCGGTCACGCAACCGCGCCGACGGCCTTGCACCTGGTTCCGCGAGGACACTCCCTCGCGGAACCAAGCCTCCCTACCGCACCCCGGCGACCTGCGTCCGCTCCATCGACCGCATCAGCCCGGTCCACCAGTTGCGGTACCACTCCGCCGTCGGGTGGACGCCGTCATGCGAGTCATAGGTGCAACGCGCCTCCCGCCCGCGATTGATCGCGGGCAGGTGGCGCAGCGCGTCATCGGCCTGGTTCACGCGGCGCGCCAGCATCCGGTCCAGCGCCGTGCTGCCCTGTTCCAGCTGGGCGTCGCGGTTGAAGCAGCCGGGCGTCGCCCAGATGATGCGCGCGGCCGGCCAGCGTTCCATCACCGCGCTGATCTGGCGGAGATAGGAATCCGCCTCCTCGTTCCGCATGCCGCGGAGGTCATTGGTCCCGAAGACCAGCACCAGGCGACGGGCGCAGCGGGGTTCCTGCTGGCGCAGCCAGGTGATGCCGGCACCGCCACGGGCGATCACCTGGAATCCCTGGGCCTGGGCGAAGGGCGCCATGCCGACCGCCAGGCTGTCGCCCAGCAGCACGTCCGGGCAGCCATTCTGGGCGGCGGCGGGCGCGGGCGCGCCCATCAGCCCGGCCAGCAGCGGCAGCAGCAGCGTCCAGCGACCATGGCTCCGCACGCGGCCCATCGAGAATCGGCCGTCCAGCCCAAGGCGCTTCCGCATGCGCATGCTCCGCCATCACCTCCTGCGATCGCCGGCGCATGTGGCGCCGGGGTTGCTACCATGGCGTTAACCCAGGACGGGCCGTGCCGTTCAGGACCTGCGGTCCCAGCCGCGCCGGCGGGGCCGGGGCGCGCAACCCCCGCGGGCCCTGTTGGCGCGCGGCGGGGGAGCCCGTCCGAGGGGGCGGGGCCGGGGGCATAACCCGCGCGGCGCAGCGCGCCAACCCCGGCAGGGGTTTTCGAGCTTTCACGAAAATGATGGCGCAACGGAATATGTTCGCGGTATGTTCGACAGATCAGGCGCCCGGACTCCGCGCGCCCTGGATCGCCCATCCCGCCCAACCACCCCGTGAAAACGGTGCTAAACGTGCATAAGAGGGTAAATCGGCTTTAGATTTATGTGACCTGAAGGCCACAGCCCGCCCACGCAGGCCCCAGCTTGCAGCCGGCCCCGACCCGCGCCCATATCACCCGCATGGACCTCGACTTCACGGATGCGGAGCTCCGCCGCTACTCCCGGCACATATTGCTGGAGGAAGTGGGCGCCATCGGCCAGTCGCGGCTGCGATCGGCCCGCGTGCTGCTGGTCGGCGCCGGGGGGCTCGGCTCGCCGCTCGCCCTCTACCTGGCCGCGGCGGGCGTCGGCACGCTCGGCATCATCGATGATGACCGGCTGGAACTGTCCAACCTCCAGCGCCAGGTCGCCCATGTCACCGCCCGCATCGGCCGCAACAAGGCGGACAGCGCGGCGGAGACGATCGGCGCCCTGAACCCCGAGGTGAAGGTGGAGGTCCATGCCAGGCGGCTGGATGCCGCCTGGGCGTGGGAGAACGTGCCGAAATACGACCTCGTCTGCGACGGCACCGACAATTTCGCCACCCGCTTCCTGCTGGGCGATGCCTGCCACCTGCTCGGCCGGCCGCTGGTCTCGGCAGCCGTGCTGCGGTTCGAGGGCCAGCTCTCCGTCTTCAAGTCGCATCTCGGGCATCCGCATCCCTGCCACCGCTGCCTGCATCCGGAACCGCCGCCGGAAGGGCTCGTGCCGACCTGTTCGGAGGCGGGCGTGCTCGGCGCTGTCACCGGCGTCATGGGCACGCTGCAGGCGACGGAGGCGCTGAAGCTCATCCTCGGCATCGGGGAGGATCTGTCCGGCCGCCTGCTGCTCTGGGATGCGCTGGATGCGCGCTTCCGCGCCGTGAAGCTGAAGCGCGACCCCGCCTGCGCCCTGTGCGGGGAGGCGGCGACGATCCACGACCTCTCGGCCCATGCCGAGACCACCGCCCCGGCCTGCGCGATTTGACCCAGCCCCTCGGCATCCTGCTGCGGCACGGCGACCATGAGGCCGCGCATTACGCCCTGGTGCTGGCCACCGGCGCCGCGGCGGTCGGGCGCGACGTCACCCTCTTCGCCACCAATGGTGGCTGCCGCCTGTTCCTGGCGACCGCGCCCCTGGTGGAGGAGGCGCGGGAGGCCCTGCTGGAATCCCGTGGCGTCGCCGGCATCGCCCCCCTGATGGAGGCCGCCCGCGAGCTCGGCATCCGCCTCATCGCCTGCGAGGCCGGGCTCAAGGCCGAAGGATTGGCCGCTGCCTCCCTCGCCCCGGGGGTGGAGGTGGCGGGGGTCATCACCTTCCTGGCGGCCATCGGCGCGGGGCAGGTCATCAGCCTGTAAACCTTGACCCCTCCCCCGGCGCGGGCGAAGCCTGTGCGATCGGGAAACGGGGGTTCGCATGGTCCGCATCGGCATCTGTGGCATCGCCGGCCGCATGGGGCGGCTGCTGGCGGAGGAAGCGGTGCAGGCCGGCGCGACGCTCGCCGGGGGCATCGACCGTCCGGGCGCCGACCCCGCCGGCCTGCCCGCCCCCCTGCTGCCGGATGCGAGCGCGCTGTTCGCCGCCAGCGACGTGGTGATCGACTTCACCCACGCCTCCGCCGCCGCCGGCCACGCCGCCGCCGCCGCCGCCGCGGGCCGCGCCTATGTGCTGGGCACCACCGGCCTGACCTTGGAGGAGGAGGCCGCCGTCACCGCCGCCGCCGGGCGCGCGCCGATCTGCTACGCCGCCAACTACTCCACCGGCGTGAATCTGGTGCTCGCCATCGCGGAACGCATGGGCGCCACCCTGCCGCCCGAGCAATACGACGCCGAGATCCTGGAGATGCATCACCGCCAGAAGGTGGATGCCCCGTCGGGCACCGCCATCGCCATGGGCCGCGCCGTCGCCAAGGGGCGGGGGAAGACCCTGGAGGAGGTCGGGATCGAGTCCGGCCGGGATGGCCATACCGGCGCCCGCAAGACCGGCCCGATCGGCTTCGCCGCGCTGCGCGGAGGCCAGGTGGTGGGGGAGCACACCCTTCTCTTTGCCAGCGGGACGGAGCAGATCGCCCTCACCCATCGCAGCTTCGACCGGCGTTCCTACGCGACGGGCGCGATCCGCGCGGCGCTCTGGCTGCAGGACAAGCCCGCCGGCCTCTATTCCATGATGGATGTGCTCGGCATGCGCTGATGCCGGGCAATTGGGACGCTGCGGCGCTGGTGGCCGAGACCGGCGGCGTGGCCTGGCACCTGACAAGCCGCGCCGCCCTGCCGATGCTCCGCCGCCACGGCCTGCTCAGCGCCCAGGCCCTGGTCGCGCTGTTCGAGGTGGCGGAACCGGCGGCCACCGAATTGCTGGAAGCCAATCGCGACCGCTTCGTTGCCCTGCACCACCCGCGCCATGGCACAGTCGAATTGCGGCGGCAGCAGATGTGGGACAGCAAGCTGGTCCCGGCACTGGAAGGCAGTGGCAGCACGGCCGCGCAATGGCGTCGTCATATCAACGGCCATGTCTTCTTCTGGCTCGACCCCACGCGGCTGGAAGGCCTTCGCAACGCGGATCCGGCCCGCCCGCAGGTGGCGCTGCGGATTGACTTGCGGCGCCTGCTGGATCGCCACGGCGCGGCTGCACGGCTGACCCCCATCAACACCGGCGCCGTCCGTCATCCCCGCCACCGGCGAAGCCTGGCGGATTGGCACCCCATCGGCGCCTACGCCGATCCGCGCGGCAGGCCGCCGGTGGAACTCGCCATCCCGGGCGCGGTGCCTGACCTTCAAGGGCTGCTGCTCGACCCCTGGCCACAACCCTGACGCGATCGAAACCCCTCGCGGCTGCCCAACTGCCTTGACCCCGCCATCTTGCACTGCGATACGCGCCCGTCCCGGATCCGCCGGGCCAATCTTGCCAGGCCGGGGCAATCCGGCTCTCCCGCGACAAGAGGCCGAACCAAGCCATGCGCGATAAGGGCGAATATCTCTTCACGTCTGAAAGCGTTTCCGAAGGCCACCCCGACAAGGTGGCGGACCGCATCTCGGACACCGTGCTCGACGCCTACCTCTCGGCCGATCCCTATTCCCGCGTGGCCTGCGAGACGCTCTGCACCACCAACCGCGTGGTGCTGGCCGGCGAGACCCGCGGCCCCGGCAGCGTGACGCCGGAGCTGCTGATCCACCTGGCCCGCATGGCGATCCATGACATCGGCTATGAGCAGGACGGCTTCCACTGGAAGAACGCCCAGATCGAGTGCCACCTGCATGCCCAGTCCGCGCATATCGCGCAGGGCGTCGACGCCGCCGGCAACAAGGACGAAGGCGCCGGCGACCAGGGCATCATGTTCGGCTATGCCTGCCGCGAGACGCCGGAGCTGATGCCCGCGCCGCTCTACTACGCGCACCTGATCCTGCGCCGCGTGAGCGAGCTGCGCCGCGCCGGCGACGTCTCCGTCAAGGGCCTGCTGCCGGACGCCAAGTCCCAGGTCACGCTGCGCTACGTCGATGGCAAGCCGGTGGGCGCCACCTCCATCGTCGTCTCCACGCAGCATGAGGAGCAGCTGGACCAGGCCGAGATCAAGCGCATCCTGCGCCCGATCGTGGAGTCCAGCCTGCCGAAGGGCTGGATGTGCCCGGACAACGAGTTCTACGTGAACCCGACCGGCACCTTCGTCATCGGCGGGCCGGACGGCGACTGCGGCCTGACGGGCCGCAAGATCATCGTGGACACCTATGGCGGCGCGGCGCCCCATGGCGGCGGCGCCTTCTCGGGCAAGGACCCGACCAAGGTCGACCGTTCCGCCGCCTATGCCGCGCGCTACGTGGCGAAGAACGTCGTGGCCTCCGGCCTCGCGGATCGCTGCACCATCCAGGTCTCCTACGCCATCGGCGTCTCCAAGCCGCTCTCGGTCTATTTCGACCTTCACGGCACGGGCAAGGACGTGGATGAGGCGAAGCTGGCCAAGGTGATCGACGGCATGGTGAACCTCTCCCCGCGCGGGATCCGGGAGCACCTGCACCTGAACCGCCCGATCTACGTGCCGACCTCCGCCTATGGCCATTTCGGCCGCACGCCGGATGCGGAGAAGGGCACCTTCACCTGGGAGAAGACGGACCTCGCCGACGAGATCCGCCGCGCCTTCGGCCGCTGATTCCAGGCCTTGCTTGACTTGGGGGCGGTGGGCGCAGGCCCGCCGCCCCCTTTTTCGTTCAGGAACCACCGATGACCGCCGACCGTCCGCCGCTTGCCGAGGGCGTGCCCGACCGCCTCTATGGCCGCCGCCGCGGCCACCCGCTGCGGCCGCGCCAGCAGCGCCTGCTGGACGTGACCCTGCCGCGGCTGCGCCTCTCCCCCGACCAGGCGCGGGACCCGCTCTCGGCCTTCGGCATGCCGGGCGCGAAGCTCTGGCTGGAAGTGGGCTTCGGCGGCGGCGAGCACGCGCTGGAACAGGTCGCGGCGCATCCGGAGGTCGCCTACATCGCCTCCGAGGTGTTCGAGAACGGCCTCTGCTCCCTGCTGACGCGCCTGGTGGCGGAGGGGGAGGAGGGCACGGGCGCGCTGCCCGCCAATCTCCGCCTCTGGCCGACCGATGCCCGGCACCTGGTGCAGGCGCTGCCGGAGGGCTGCCTCGACCGGCTGATGCTGATGTTCCCGGACCCCTGGCCGAAGTCCCGCCACGCCAAGCGCCGCTTCGTGCATCCGGAACTGCTGACCCTCGTCGCCCGCGCGCTGCGGCCGGGCGGCGAATGGCGTATCGCCAGCGACGACCCGACCTACCAGGCCTGGGTGGAGGAGGTTTTCGCCGGCACCAGCCTCTTCACCCAGGCCGAGCGCCATGCGGCAGAGCGCCCCGCCGGCTGGCCGGGGACGCGGTACGAGGCCAAGGCAAGGCGGGAAGGCCGGCAGCCGATCTGGTGGATTTTCCGCAAGGTCTGATCGCGCGTCCCGCGCCAGATCGCGATTGTGTGATTGTATAATTCACGCTATCGTGAGGCCCTCGCCATTCGGGGCCCCTGCCATGTTGCCGCCGCCCGCCAATGATCTTCGCCCGCGCCGCCTGCGCCGCCCGGAGGATTTCGCCGGTGAGCGCGGCGGTTATGCCCCCTGGTGCGGCCCGACCGCCGTCGCGACCGCCGCGGGCCTCGACTATGCCAGCGCCTGCGACCTGCTGGCCCGGGTGGCGCCGGATCGCTACCCGCCGGGGCGGGAGGTGGTGACGGCCTGGTGGCGCGACCTGGTCGGCGCGCTGGACCTCGCCGGCGTGACTGCCGAGCCCCATCCGGTCGAGGGCCGCAAGACGCTCACCCGCGCGGTGCGGGAGGGCCTGCCCGAGGGCTGGTGGCTGGCCCGCGTCACCGGGCATTTCTGCCTGGTGGAAGTCGCCCGCGGCGGCGCGAGGGTCTTCGACAACCGCCTGCATGGGGAGAAGCTCTCCCCCCGCGCCCATGGCCGCCGCCGCGTGACGCATCTGGCCCGGGTGCCGACGCCGCCCGGCGCGGAGTAGCGCGCGCCCGCCCGCCGATGGTTCCGATACGGCATCGGATGTCGTAGGGAGTCGTCAGCAGACAGGGGCGGAGGGTGCATGTCTCGGCTGATGGCGATGGTGATCCTGGCCGACAGGGCCGCCCGCATCCCAGCGCTCCAATGGGCGGTCGAGGCTGCCACGCCGGGGAACGCCACATGAGCATCGCCAAAGACGCCTATGAGGAATTGTGCCGCGCCCGTGACGCCCTCGATGCCGGGCCCGATGAGGGGGAGGAGCGCGGCGAATTGTTCCGCCGGTACCTCAAGACCCGGATCACGCAGTACAATCGCGCAGAGAGCGTGCGTCCGGTCATTGATCCGGTCCCAGCGATGAACCGCCGTTTCTTCGTCATGCAGCGAAGGGTGACGTCGCAGGTCGTATTCGCACCGGGCGAGGCCTCCCCAGCTTACGACGCCGGGGATGGCAGAGGGTGGGAGCCCATGCGGTCCCGCCCGGCCCCCCGCTTGATGTTGGGCCCCGGGCTCTCCTTTCGTCGCATGACCACGGTGCTCGATTGCCCGTGCTATTACGGCACCCACATCCTGCCCCGCTCGCTGCTGGACATCTGGCTGCGCTTCGATGCCGCAGCCCTGGACGTCCTGCCCATTCATCTCGAAGGCCGCCGCAAGCAACCGGCACCGCAGGACTATTTCTACGTCGACATCATCCGCCGCCTCCCGGCCTTTGACCTGGATGCCATGGGTGTCTTCCTGTTCCGTCAGCCGAAGCCGTATGCCAACAGCGTCGAAATCTTCCCCACACCCCGCGCCTTCGCACTCCGGGACGATCTGCCGGTTGACGGCGTGCATTTGTTCCGCGACGCGAACTGGCGAGAGACCTACTTCGTCTCCACGCAGCTTCACCAAGCCTGCCTTGACGCAGGCTTCACCGACCTTCCGCTCGCAGCGCCGGAAGCGCCAGAGCGGTGATGGCCCGTGACAAATCGGACACTGGCCCACCTCGGCCGCGTCATCGGCCGGATGCGCTGATGGCCCGCTGCACGCCCAGCTTGCAGCCGCCACGGCCCAGGTCTATATGACATCCGAGAGATCGCTTTCCGACGAGACCGGGAGGTGGCCCCGAAACGGGCCGCCTTTTTTGTTGGCCGCTTCCTGTGGCCCCGGGCGCGTCGGCCTGGAACGCGCAATGGACGAAGACCTTCCGCATCATGAGGGCCTGGAGGCCCGCATCGCCACGGCGATCCTGCCGACGCTGGGTCAGCTCGGCTACGAACTCGTGCGGGTGCAGGTCAGCGGCAAGGAACGGCCGGTGGTGCAGATCATGGCCGACCGGGCCGACCAGGCACCCTTCACCGTCGATGACTGCGAGACCATCAGCCATTCCGTCGGCGCCGTGCTGGACGTGGAAGACCCGATCAAGGGCGAATGGATGCTGGAGGTGTCCTCCGCCGGCATCGACCGCCCGCTGACCCGCGCCAAGGACTGGAACCGCTTCGCCGGCCACCTGGCGACCGTCGAGCTGGTCGTGCCGCAGGATGGCCGCAAGCGCTTCCGCGGCCTGGCGCTGGGTGCGGATGCGGAGACGGCGCGGCTGCGGCTGGAGGATGGCACGCAGCTCGACCTGCCGCGCGGCAATATCCGCCGCGCCAAGCTGGTGCTGACCGATGAGTTGATTGCGGCGACCACCGTGCCGGCCGAGGATGCCGAGCCGGAGGCCGTCGAGGAAAAGGCCGAAGGGGCGCCCCCCCGCGGCCGCAAACCCAAGAGGAACTGACGCCATGGCGATGGATGTCGCGATCGCGCGCCCGGAACTCCTGCAGGTGGCCGATGCGGTCGCGCGGGAGAAGATGATCGAGCGGGACGAGGTGCTCGAGGCGATGGAGCAGGCCATCCAGAAGGCCGGCCGCGCCAAATACGGGCATGAGAAGGACATCCGCGCCACCATCGACCGCAAGAGCGGGGAGGTCCGCCTCTCCCGCTGGACGGAGGTGGTGGAAGCCGAGCCCGTGGAGAACGAGGCGACGCAGCTCTCCTTCCGCATCGCCCAGAAGATCAAGCCCGGCATCCAGATCGGCGAATTCATCGTCGATCCGCTGCCGCCGATCGATTTCGGCCGCATCGCCGCCCAGACCGCCAAGCAGGTCATCGTGCAGCGCGTCCGTGAGGTCGAGCGCAGCAAGCAGTACCACGAGTACAAGGACCGCGTCGGCGAGATCATCAACGGCGTCGTCAAGCGGACCGAATACGGGAACCTGATGGTCGATCTCGGCCGCGCGGAGGCCCTGCTGCGCCGCGACGAGACCATCCCGCGCGAAGCCTTCCGCAACGGCGACCGCGTGCGCGCCTACATCTACGACGTGCGGGAGGAACCGCGCGGCCCGCAGATCTTCCTCAGCCGCACCCATCCGGGTTTCCTCGCGAAGCTTTTCGCGCAGGAAGTGCCGGAAATCTATGACGGCATCATCGAGATCAAGGCGGTGGCGCGCGACCCCGGTTCCCGCGCCAAGATGGCCGTGATCTCCCGCGACAGCTCCATCGACCCCGTCGGCGCCTGCGTCGGCATGCGCGGATCGCGCGTGCAGGCGGTGGTGCAGGAACTGCAGGGCGAGAAGATCGACATCATCCCCTGGTCGCAGGACCAGGCGACCTTCATCGTCAACGCCCTCGCCCCCGCCGAGGTCACCAAGGTGGTGCTGGACGACGATGCGCGGCGCGTGGAAGTCGTGGTGCCGGACGACCAGCTCAGCCTGGCCATCGGCCGCCGCGGCCAGAACGTCCGCCTGGCCTCCCAGCTGACGCGCTATGACGTGGACATCCTGACGGAGGCCGAGGAATCCGAGCGCCGGCAGGAGGATTTCCGCAAGCGCTCCGGCCTCTTCGTCGAGGGCCTGGACGTCGATGACGTCATCGCCGGCCTGCTGGTGACCGAGGGCTTCGGCTCCATCGAGGACATCATCAACGTCGATGACGAGGAACTCGCGGGGATCGAAGGCTTCGACGAGAATGTCGCGGCCGAGTTGAAGCGCCGCGCGCAGGCCTTCCTCGACAAGCGCGACCTTGAACTGGACGAGAAGCGTCGCGAGATGGGGGTGGAGGACGCGGTCGCCGAGGTCGGCGGCTTCTCCCCCGCCATGCTGGTGGCGCTGGGCGAGAAGGGCGTGAAGTCGCTCGACGACCTGGCCGACCTGGCAGGCGACGAGCTGATCGAGATCCTGGGCACGGATGCGGTGGACGAGGATACGGCCAATGCCGTGATCCTGGCCGCCCGCCAGTCCGCTGGCTGGTTCGGCGACGAGGATGTGGTCGGCGCCATGGCGGCGCAGGCGGAAGCCGAGGGGGCTGACGCCGAGGCGGATGCCGAAGGCGCCGAGGAAGGTGCCGAAGAAGGCGCCGCGGATGAGGAGCAGGGCGACGAGCGCAACGCCTGACACGACGCCGCAGCCGATCGAGGACGCGGCGCCGGCTCGGCTGATCGAGGATCAGCCCGCCCTGGCGGCGACCGAACCCGGCGAGGACGGGGCGGATGACGCGGAGGAGCCCGAGAAGGGCCCGCTGCGCCGCTGCCTCGTGACGCGGGAGCGGTTGCCGAAGGAAGCGATGCTGCGCTTCGTGCTGTCGCCGGACCGGCTTGTCGTCTGCGACCTCGCGGGACGGCTGCCGGGCCGGGGAATGTGGTTGAGCGCGAAGGCCGATGTGATAGAACGGGCCGCGACCCGTGGGGCCTTCGCCAAGGCCGCGCGTGGTTCGGTGCACGTGCCCCCCGACCTTCGCGCGCGGATCGAGGACGGCCTTCGGGGGCGCGTCCGCGACCTCATCGGCTTCGCCCGTCGCGCCGGGCAGGCCGTCAGCGGCTGGCAGGCGGCGCGGGAGATGTTGCAGGCCGGCAATGCCGGCCTGGTGGTCCAGGCTTCCGATGGCAGCCTGGCGGAACGTGAGAGGCTCGTCGGCTTGCGGCGGGTCGCCTCGGTGGCGCCGCTGAACGCGGCGGAGCTGGGGGCGCTGTTCGGGCGGGACCGGGCGGTGCATGTTGTGATTGCGCCAGGGAAGCTGGCGGACGGGATCGCGGCGGAAGCCGCACGGCTCGTGGGCGTTGCCGCCGCGGGGCCAAGACAGGGGGACGCGCCGGGCGCGCCGCCCGAGGCAACACCCCCCCCGGCCAAGGCCGGGGACTGAATACCGCGTCCCGGGTTGCCGGGGCGGGGACCGACTTCACCCGCGCTTGCGCGGACTGCACAGGGTGCCGCGTTCAACACGCGGCGAGACATGACGGACGAGAGATCGGGTTCGGATCGGCGGATGAGCGACCAGAACGACCAGGATGCGGCAAAGGGCCGGCTTTCCCTACGGCCCGGCGGCCGCCTGGAGCTGGGCAAGACGGTGGACGCTGGCAGCGTGCGCCAGTCCTTCAGCCATGGCCGCAGCAAGGTGGTGCAGGTGGAGGTGCTGAAGAAGCGCGCCCCCACCGCACCCGTGGCCCCGGCCAAGCCGGGTGCGACGCCAGCGGCGGCCGCGCCGGCCGGCGCCCAGCCCGGCGGGCCTCGCCCCGCCGTGGGCGGGCCGCCGCGCACCGGCAATGCCACGCCGGCGGGCAAGCCGCCCGCCGCGGCCGGCCGCCCGCTGACGCAGGCGGAAGTCGCCATGCGCCAGCGCGTGCTGGAGGAGCAGCGCCGCGTCGAGGCGCAGCGCCAGCGGGAGGAGCGGGAGCGCCAGGCGCTCCAGCTGCGCTCCGCCGCCGAGGAAGCGGCCCGCCGCGCCGAGGAGGAGCGTCGCCGCGCCGAGGATGAGGAGCGCCTGGCCGCCGAGGAGGCGCGCCGCGCCGCCGAGGAAGCGCGCCGTGCGCCGCCGCCCGCCCCGGTCGAGGAAAGCGCGCCCGTGGCCGCCGCCCCGCAGGCGCCGGCCCCGGCACCGGCCCAGCCCGTGGCTCCCCCCCGCCCGCAGGCCCCGCCCGCGCCGATGGCGCGCCGGCCGGAGCCCTCCGGCCCCGCGCCCCGCCGCGATGGCCCGCCGCCCCGCCAGGGTGATGGCCCGTCCCGCGACGGCGGCCCGCGCCCGGGTTTCGGCGCTCGCCCCGGCTATGGCGACCGCGCCGGTGGCCCGCCGCGCCCGATGGCGCCGCCGCTGCGCACCGGCCGCCCCGGCCCGGTGCCGACCTCCATCGGCCCGCGCCGCCCGGCCGGCCCGCCCGGCGCCCCGCCGAACGTGCCGCCCAACGTGCCGCCGCCGGATGCGCCCGCCGCCAAGCTGACGCTGAAGGCGCGCTCGCCGCGGGAGGATGACGAGGAATCGCGCCCCGTCCGCCGCCCCGGCATGGTCGGCCCGCCCGGCGCCAAGAAGCCCGTCGCGCCGCCGCCGAAGAAGACCCTCGCACCGTCCGACCGGCGCCGCGAAGGCCGCATCGACGTCAATGCGGCGATCGAGGGCGAGGATGAGCGCACGCGCTCCATCGCCTCCGTCCGCCGCGCCCGTGAGCGTGAGCGGCGGCAGCAGGAACTGGCGCGCCTGCGCTCCGGCGCCGAGCGCGTGGTCCGCGACGTGGTGGTGCCGGAAACCATCACCGTGCAGGAACTGGCGAACCGCATGGCCGCGCGTGGCGGCGAGGTGGTGAAGGCCCTGTTCCGCATGGGCGTGATGGCGACGCTGACGCAGTCCATCGACGCCGACACGGCGGAGCTGATCGTCCAGGAATTCGGCCACCGCGTGAAGCGCGTGGCGGAAGGCGATGTCGAGATCGGCATCGAGGGCGACGAGGACACGGATGTCGACCTGGAGCCGCGCGCGCCGGTCGTCACCATCATGGGCCATGTCGACCACGGCAAGACCAGCCTGCTGGACGCGCTGCGCCGCGCCGATGTGGCGGCGCACGAGGCCGGCGGCATCACCCAGCATATCGGCGCCTACCAGGTGACGATCCCGACCGGCGAGAAGGTGACCTTCATCGACACGCCGGGCCACGCGGCCTTCACCGCCATGCGCGCCCGCGGCGCCAGCGTGACCGACATGGTCGTGCTGGTCGTGGCGGCGGATGACGGCGTGATGCCGCAGACGATCGAGGCGATCAGCCACGCCAAGGCGGCCGACGTGCCGATCATCGTGGCCATCAACAAGATCGACAAGCCGGGCGTGCGCCCCGAGCGCGTGAAGCAGGAACTGCTGCAGCACGAGATCGTGGTGGAAAGCCTGGGCGGCGAGACGCAGGAGATCGAGGTCTCCGCCACGCAGAAGCTCAACCTCGACAAGCTGCTCGAGGCCATCACGCTGCAGGCGGAAATCCTGGACCTGCGCGCCAATCCGGACCGCGCGGCCGAAGGCACCGTGATCGAAAGCCGCCTCGACCGCGGCCGCGGTCCGGTGGCGACCGTGCTGGTCCAGAAGGGTACGCTGAAGACGGGCGACATCGTCGTGGCCGGCGCCGAATGGGGCCGGGTGCGCGCGATGCTGGACGACAAGGCACGCCAGGTGAAGGAAGCCGGCCCATCCCTGCCGGTCGAGATCCTGGGCCTCTCGGGCGTCCCCACCGCCGGCGAGAACTTCGTCGCGGTGAAGGACGAGACGCAGGCGCGCGAGATCTCCGAATTCCGCACGCGCAAGCTGCGGGAGAAGCAGGTGGCGGCGATCAGCGCCGGCCGCGGCAGCCTGACCGACATGCTGGCGCGCATCCAGGCGGGGCAGCAGAAGGAAGTGGCCGTCGTCTGCAAGGCGGACGTGCAGGGCAGCGCGGAAGCCATCGGCGTCACCCTCGGCAAGCTCGGCAACGACGAGGTGCGGGTCCGTGTCCTGCACAGCGCCGTCGGCCAGATCACCGAGAGCGACATCCAGCTCGCCAAGGCTTCCAACGCCGTCATCGTCGCCTTCAACGTCCGCGCCACCACCCAGGCGCGGGAGATGGCGCAGCGCGACGGCGTCGAGATCCGCTACTACTCCATCATCTACGAGGTGGCGGACGACATCGAGGAGCTGGTGCGCGGCAAGCTGGCGCCGGTGCAGCGGGAGAAGTTCCTGGGCTACGCCCAGATCCTGCAGGTCTTCGAGGTCAAGCGCATCGGCAACGTGGCGGGCTGCCGCGTAACCGAAGGCGTGGTCAAGCGCGGCTGCGGCGTCCGCCTGCTGCGCGACGGCACTGTCATCCACCAGGGCGAGCTCAGCACGCTGCGCCGCTTCAAGGATGACGTGAAGGAAGTGACCAACGGCTACGAATGCGGCATGTCCTTCGTGAACTACAACGACATCCGCGTCGGCGACCAGATCGAGTGCTACGAGACCGAGACGGTCGCCGGCACGCTCTGACGCCCTAACGGCTCGGCAGCAGGGGGCGCGGCGGAGACGCCGCGCCCCCTTTGCGTTGGCCGAGACTTCTTGAAGGAATGACCAGCATGGCCCGCCGATCCGGGAATGCACCGCCCACCGAGGCGCGGCGCGAGAGCCGCCCCTCCCCCCGCCGCGAGGGCCCGCAGGGCCCCTCCCAGCGCCAGCTCCGCGTGGCGGAGGAGGTGCGCCACGCGCTCGCCGCCGTCTTCGCGCGGGAGGAATTCCGCGACCCGGACCTGCACGGGCTGCATGTGACGGTGACGGAGGTCCGCGCCTCCCCCGACCTCAAGCACATGACGGCCTTCGTCAGCGGGCTCGGCAAGGATTTGACGCCGGCGCAGTTCGCCGGCCTCAGGCGCGTCTCGCCCTTCCTCCGCACCCAGGTCAGCCGCGCGGTGCGGCTGAAATTCGCCCCCGACCTGCATTTCCAGCCGGACACCGCGCTCGACTACGCCATGCACATCAGCAAGGTCATGCAGCGGCCGGAGGTGCAGCAGGATCTGCAGCCGAAGCCCGCCACGACCCCCGAACGCCAGGACGACGACGCAACGTGAGCCCGCCCAACCGCCACCGCCCCAACAGGAAGCCCAAGGGCAGGCCGCTCGATGGCTGGCTGATCGTGGACAAGCCGTCGGGCATCGGCTCCACGGATGTCGTCAACAAGGTGAAGCGCGCCTTCCAGGCGCAGAAGGCGGGCCATGGCGGCACGCTCGATCCGCTGGCCACCGGCCTGCTGCCGGTCGCCTTCGGCGCCGCGACCAAGACCGTCCCCTATGTGATGGACGGCACCAAGAGCTACCACTTCACCCTGAAGTTCGGGGAGGCGCGGGACACCGACGACGCCGATGGCAAGGTGACCGCCACCAGCGACGTCCGCCCCACGGATGCCGAGATCGAGGCCGTGCTGCCGCGCTTCCGCGGCGACATCATGCAGGTTCCGCCCGCCTATTCCGCCATCAAGATCGGCGGCGAGCGCGCCTATGACCTGGCTCGCGAGGGTCAGCTGGTGGAGATCGCGCCGCGCCCCGCGCGGATCGACCGCTTCGACCTGATCGCGCGGCCGGACATCGACACCGCCATCTTCCATGTCGAGAGCGGCAAAGGCGTCTATATGCGCTCCCTCGCGCGCGACGTGGCGCAGGCCGTGGGCTCGGTCGGCCATATCACAGCCCTGCGCCGGCTGCGGGTCGGACCCTTCCGGGAAGCGCATGCGATTTCCCTGGACAGCCTGCTCGGAACCGGCGATACGCCGTCCCCTTCCCCGGACCTCCTTCTTCCCGTGACGACCGCGCTGGCCGACATCCCGGCACTGGCCGTCAATGGAGAGGAGGCCACCCGCCTCATGCAGGGCCAGGCGATCAGCCTGGTGGACCTGATGGGCAGGATTCCCCGCGAGGCGGACCCCGAAGGGGGCCTGCTGCGCGCGATGGCGGGGGAGCGTCTCCTCGGCCTGTGCCGGCTGGAAGGCGGTTGGATGCAGCCCGAGCGGCTGATCCAGCTCGGCCATCCCGACGGCCCTTGGATCCAGGTCAGGGACGAAGCTTAACCCACACCTGGAAGGATCGATGATGTCGACCATGACGGCAGAGGCCCGCGCGGCCCTGATCAAGGAATACGCCACCAAGCCGGGCGACACCGGCAGCCCGGAGGTCCAGGTCGCCCTGATCTCCGCGCGCGTCGCCATGCTGACGGAACACCTGAAGGCCCACCCGAAGGACTTCCACAGCCGGCGCGGCCTGCTGGTGCTGGTCGGCCAGCGCCGTGGCCTGCTGGACTATGTGAAGCGGAAGGATGTGAAGCGCTACGAGAGCCTGATCGGGCGCCTCGGCCTGCGCCGCTGAGTCGTGCCGTAAGGCGCGCGAACAGCAATTTCCGCCGCGAGGCGGGCATGAGAAAGGCCCGGGGAGGAAACTCCCCGGGCCTTTTTCGTGGAAAGGAAACGGGGAAGGCGCTGCCTTCCCCGGGCCCCATCCGCCAGGCCCGAGACGGGCCTGGACCGTCATCGGTCAGACGCGGTCCTTGCCGTCAACGGCATCGCGCGCCGCATCCTTGGCGCCGCCCACGGCGCTCTGCGCCTTGCCCTTCGCCTTGTCGGCCATGCCCTCGGCCTGCAGCTTCGCGTCGCCGGTCAGCTCACCGACGCCCTGCTTGATGCTGCCCTTCACCTGGTTGCCGGCACCGGCGATACGATCCTTGTCCATGGTCGCGTTCTCCTCTTGCCCGACCACGATGGCCGGTTCGGGGGCAAAAACGCGCGTTGAAGCGGGCGGTTCCGGCGTTACAAATCAACCACCAGGAGGCAAGCTGGCGATGGCGGCATCAACCGCATCGCCGAAGCGCGCAACGATCGCCTCGATATCCGCCGCCGTCGCGATGTAGGGCGGCGAGAGGATGACATGGTCGCCCCGCTTGCCGTCGATCGTGCCGGCCATGGGGTAGCAGGCGAGGCCCCTCTCATAGGCCTCCCGCTTGATGCGCTCGTTCAGCTTGAGCGCGGGGTCGAAGACCGCCTTGCTGGCGCGGTCGGCGACGAACTCCGCGCACCAGAACAGCCCGCGGCCGCGGATGTCGCCGACATGGCGATGGTTGCCGAGCCGCTCCGTCAGCCGCTGTTCTAGCAGCGCGCCCATGGCGCGGACGTTGTCGAGCAGCCCCTCCTCCCGGATCACCTGCTGCACGGCCAGCGCGGCGGCGCTGGCGATGGGATGCGCCTGGTAGGTGTGGCCATGCATGAAGCCGCCGGAGCCATCCCGCAGCGCCTCGATGATGCGCCCGCCGATCATGATGCCGCCGATCGGCTGGTAGCCCCCGCCGAGACCCTTGGCGACGACCTGGATGTCAGGGGGCACGCCCTCCTGCTCCCACGCATGCATGGTGCCGGTGCGGCCCATGCCTGACATCACCTCGTCCAATATGAGCAGCGCGCCGTGGCGGTCGCAGATGGCACGGACGGCCTGGAAATAGCCGGGCAGCGCCGCGACGCAGCCGAGCGTGGCGCCCACCACCGGCTCCGCGATGAAGGCGGCGACGGTATCGGGGCCGAGCGTCTGGAACTCCGCCTCCAGCTCCGCCGCCAGGCGCGCGACATACTGCGCATCGCTCTCATCGTCGCGCCGGTCGCGATAGGCGTAGCAGGGCGAGACGTGGTGGAAGGCGTCCGACAGGATCGGCTGGTAGATCGCGCGCCGCATCATGTTCCCCCCGGCCGCCAGCGCGCCGAGGGTGTTGCCGTGGTAGCTCTGCCGCCGCGCGATGAACTTTCTTCGGTTCGGCTGGCCGATCTCGACGAAATACTGGCGCGCCAGCTTCAGCGCGGCCTCGACGCCTTCGGAGCCTGACGAGCACAGGTACAAATGGGTCAGGCCGCCCGGCTCGCCTTCCAGCACCAGGTCCGCCAGCTGCTCCGCGGGCTCGCAGGAATAGAGGGCGGTGTGCGCGTAGCTCAGGCGGTCCATCTGCGCTCGCATCGCCTCCAGCACGCGGGGATGACCATGGCCGAGGCACGCGACGGCGGCGCCGCCGGAGCCGTCGATGACGGCGCGGCCGTTGGAATCGTGGATGAACATCCCCTGCCCCGTCAGGGCCAGCGGCGGATCGACGCGCAGATTGCGCTGGAGGAGGCGGGAACGCATGGCGGCATGTGACGCCGCGCAGCCGCCAGGCGTCAAGCCGACCGGGCTTGCGACTCCCATACCACGAAGAACGCCGCCTGCGCGGCCTGGGGATCACGGAGGCCCGTCAGGCCCAGGCGGACGGGCCGGCCATTCTCGACATCCACGTCCCACAGATGCTCGAGGATCAGACCACCCCCTGGATAGGCACCACGAAGGCTCACGCTGGCGATGGCGCCGATCGGCCAGGCCCAGAAGACGCCCACAAGCGGTGCGCGGCTGGGGGCCAGGACGCGGCGGTCAGTGATGGCGTAGGCGCCCCGCCGCGCCCGCAGCCACACCATGAAGGGGGTCAGCAGGAGAAAGGCAGCAAAGACCAGGGCGGAAGGGTCGGCCGTCCCGCCACCGCGGAGTTCCGCCAGCAGCGGCGCGGCCATGAGCAGGCCGAGGAGCGATACGGGCGCGCTCGACCACAGCAGCGCGCCACCGATCGGCCGGGCTGCCCAGATCACGCGCTCCCCAGGCTGGAGCCTGTCCTGCAGCGGCGCGACGGCCGAGGGATCGGGTGACACCGCCGGACCACCTGGCTGCAACGACCGCGGCGCGGCGCGCAGCGCCTCGATCGCGTCGCGCGCGGCGGCGGCGGCCTCGAAAATGCAGGATATCTCCGCCAGCGGGTGGGCACCTCGGTCGCCGTCATCCGAGGGAAGGCGACGCAGCAGGCGCAGCGTTGCGAGAGGGCGATCGTCAGAGTGCACGGCAATGCTGGCGATGCGGTCCGCCGGCACTGTCGTGACGCCACCCAGCCAGGACCAGCGATGAACCTGGATCACGCGCTGGTCGGTCACGGCCGTCAGGGGCCAGCGCGCCGCCAGCAACGCGATGGGGAACAGGGACATCAAGCCGATGCCGAACAGCAGGGGCAGCAGCGTGACCAGAAGCTGCGCGAGCGGATCCTGGACCGGGACGTCATTGATGGTGACGCCACCATGACGGCCAGTGACGATCCTGGTGACCATGACACAGGTAATGAAGGCGCCAAAGGCGACGATGACCCAGCCGATCACGCCGATGCCACCACCACCGGCGGGAGCCCCGTGCCATCGCACCGTCTCGCCGGGCAGCAGCACGCGGCGGAGTTCCTCCGGCAGCGGCGTCACGCACCGGCCAGGGCGATGCAGGAGAAGGCGACGCGCGCCTCGGTCGGCACGCCGAAGCGGGCGGTGTGACGCGCGGGCAGGCCGTTCGGGAAGTGCTTCACATATTCCGCGTTGAGCGCGGCGTAGTCGGCGGGGTCGGTGATCAGCATTGTCACCTGCACCACGCGGTCGAGGCTGGACCCGGCCTCCGCCAGGATGCGCGCCACCTCGGCCAGCGCGTTCCGCACCTCCTCCGCCGGCGTCGCGCCGCGATGCACCCCGCGGGCGGGGTCATGCGGCGCGGAATGGCCGGAGACGAAGACCAGGCCGCCGGCGCGCGTGGCGCGGCTGAAGGGGCGCGGGCTGCCGGGTTCGGGCTGTTCGATAAAGGAGATCATGCCAGGGCATCCTGGCGCGATCGCGCGGCCTCGTCACGCCTTGGTCCGTCGAGCGCCACGAACAGCGCGGCCTCGGCCGCCGCGGCATCGGGCAGGGCGCGCAGCACCAGCCTGGCGGGATGGCCATCATGATCCGGCCGCCGCCCGTCGCGCAGCGCCAGGCTGCCGCTGCGCCCCTTTGGCGGGCTTCGATGGATGCTCTCGATCGCCGCCAGCGGCCACGCCACCTCGCCCGTCCGACGCTTCCGCCGCTGCTGGATGATGACGCGCTCCGTCGTGATAGCGAAGACGAGGCGAGCCGCGTCACGCCAGGCCAGGACGGGCCCGGCGGCCACGACGGCGGCGAGGATGAGCATGAAGGGATCGAAAACCGACCCCGTGAGGAAGGCGACGACGAAGGGCGCGAGGAACAGCGCCATCACAAGGGCAGGCACCAGCGCACCCAGCGCATAGCGCGCCCGGTCGGGCTCCGCCGCCCAGACAAGCCGCTCGCCAGGCCGCAGGCTCCAGTGCAGGGACGCAGCCAGGCCCTCTGGCCGGACGATGGCGGCAGGCCGGTGGCCGATGAGCGCGCGAGGCGCCGCGACCAGCCCATTGATGGCGGCCTGCGCGCCGATGTCGTCGCGGATCTCGGAGAACTCCACCAGCCATTCAACCGCCCTGTCCCGCTTCTGCCGCGGCTTCGCGCGCAGGATCAGCAGGCGGCCGATGGCATCGGCGCTCGGCTTGTCCGGCCGCTCCGTGCCCCAGATGCTCCGGGGCGGAAAGCTCTGCACGCTCGGCGGAAGGCCGATGCCAGCCAGCACCAGAACGCGGCGATCGGTGACGGCGTAGATGGTGCTGAGCCGCCGCAGTACCCTGTACGGAAAGAACAGGGTCGTCGCCGTCGCGACGGCCATGAACAGCAGCCGCATCGTCCACCGCGTCGCCGGATCATGGACGGGCACGTCGTTCATCGTCATCGCGGCGGTGCCACCCGACCTGGCGATGAGCAGCAGCAGCAGAAGGCCGAACAGCGACACGAAAACAGTCCAGCCGATCCCCGCGATCGGATGGGGACGGCCGTGCCACAGGACCTCCTCCCCCGCCAGCAGCGCCTGGCGGAGCGCGGCCGGTGGCTCCGTCACGGCGCCACCAGCATCCCCACCACGGCCCCCGTCATGCAACAGGCGATGAAGGCCGCGACCAGCGATGGCAGCCCCAGCCGCACGATATCCGCCCGGCGTTCCGGCACCATCGCCGTCATGCCCCCCAGCATGATGCCGACGGAGCCGAAGCTGGTGAAGCCGCACAGCGCATAGGTCAGGATCAGGCGCGACCGCGCATCCAGCCCCTGCCCGCCACTCGTCGCGAGCTGGAGATAGGAGACGAATTCGTTCACGACGACCTTGATGCCGAGCGACTGCGCGACGGTCGGGACGTGGTCCAGCGGCACGCCCATGGCGAAGGCGACGGGCCAGAACAGCCAGCCGGCGATCACCTGCAGGGTCAGGCCCGTGATGGGCTCCACCACCATGTTCACCAGCGCCACCAGCGCCACGAAGACGATCAGCATGGCCATGATGCCGAACAGCAATTGCAGCCCGTCCATCGTGCCGCGGACCACCGCCTCCATCGCGCTGTCATAGAGGCGGGGCGCGTCGGCGGCCTCGGCCTCGTCCGGCACCTCCCCCGGCCTTGGCGGGATCATCAGCAGGGCGGCCACGATGGATGCCGGCGCGGCCACCAGGGACGCCACCAGCAACTGCCCCGCCGCATCCGGCACCACGGGCGCGATCATCAGCGCATAGACCACCAGCATGTTGCCGCTGATGGTGGCGAGCCCCGCCGTCATCACCACGAACATCTCGCTGGTCGTCAGCCGTGCCAGCCAGGGGCGGATCAGCAGCGGCGCCTCCACCATGCCGACGAAGACATTGGCGGCGACGGAAAAGCCGGTGGCGCCACCGATGCCGAGGGTGCGCGTCAGCACCCGCGCCATCCCCGCCACCACCACCGGCAGGATGCGCCAGTGGTAGAAGAGGGCGGAGAGCGCGCCGACCACCAGCACCAGCGGCAGGCCCTGGAAGAACAGGATGAAGCCGGCGCCGGGGAAGGGTTCTGCGAAGGGCAGCGGCCCGCCGCCGAGATAGCCGAAGACGAGCGAGGTGCCCTGCCGTGTCGCGGCCGCCAGCGCATCGACGACGCGGCCGAGCAGCGCGAAGGCCTCGCGCAGCGGCGGGATGTGCAGCAGCGCCGCCGCCAGCACGATCTGCAGCGCGAGGCCCGCCAGGATCACCCGCCACGGCACGCCGCGCCGGCACCCGCCCAGCACCCAGGCGAGCAGCGCGAGCGCCAGCAGCCCGACGCCTGATTGGATCTGCAAGGCACTCATTCCGCGGCCTTTCGGGGAATCTCGTCGGGGATGTCGAGGGCGCGGATCGCGTCGCCGCGGCGGGCGATCTTCTCCGCCGTCACCTCGATATCGCGCATGTCCTGCGCCATGGCGGCGTAGTGGCCGCGCAGCGCGCCGACGCGGCGTTCAAGGCGCGAAGTCTCCTCCGCCAGTGCCTCCACCTGCTGGCGGATGCGCCGCGCCTCGTCCTGCAGCCGCGCGTCGCGCAGCAGGCCGCGCATGGTGTTGAGCACGGCCCAGAAGGAGGAGGGACCCACGATGTGCACGCCGCGCCGCGCGGCGTCCGCGAAGAGGTCGCCGTGGTTCGCGAGAAGCGCCGCGTGGATCGCTTCGGACGGCAGGAACATCAGCGCGCCCTCCGCCGTCTCCCCGGGGATCAGGTATTTGCGCGCGATATCGTCCACGTGCCGGCGGATGTCGGCGGCGAAGCGCCGGGCAGCGAGGTTGCGCGCCGCGGCGTCCGGCGCCTCCTGCATCGCGGCCCAGGCTTCCAGCGGGAACTTGCTGTCCACCGCGATCGGGCCCGGCGGGAAGGGCAGGCGGATCAGGCAGTCGCAGCGCGTGCCGTTGGACAGGGTGTGCTGCCAGGCGAAGCCCGAGGGCGGCAGCCGGTCCTGCACCAGTTCCCGCAGCTGCACCTCGCCCAGTGCCCCGCGCGCCTGCTTGTTGCCGAGCACGGCGGCGAGCGAGGTGACCTGCCCGCCCAGCGCCTCGATGTTCTGCCGCGCACTGTCGATGACGGAGAGCCGCTGCTGGATGGCACTCGCGGTCGCCTGGGTGCGTTCGGCGGCGACGTCGAGCCGCTGGCCGAGCGCCCTCTCCTGCTCCCGCAGCCTTTCATCGGTGCGGGCGGCCAGGCGTTCCTGCGCGGCGGTGATGGCATCGAGGGTCGCGGCAATGCGGTCCATGCGCTCCGCCGCGCGGCCGCGCAGCGCCAGCATCAGCAGCAGCGCCGCGAGCGCGGCGACGCCGGCGATCAGCGCGATGGGCAGCCAGTCCGGCACGGGATCCCCTCGATTCGGGCGTGCCAGTCTCGCATGCCGGTCACGCCGGCAGGAATCGTCCTTCGCGGTCCATCAGCACCAGCCGGCCGGTGGCGACGCCGAAATGCGCGCCGTGCAGCGCCAAGCGCCCGCCTGCCACCGCCTCCGCCACCCAGGGGAAGGTCATGAGGTTGGCGATGGAGATGCGCACGGCCTCATGCTCGCAGGCCTCCTGCGCAGCCTCCGGCGTGTCGCAGGACAGGCCCGCGAGGCGCGCCCGGGCGGCGATGTTGATCCAGCCCGCGATGAAGTCCCCGGCTTCCGGCGGCACGCCTTCCCGCAGCGCGCGGATGCCGCCGCAAAGCGCATGGCCCATCACCACCAGGTCCCGCACCTGCAGCACGCGCACCGCGAATTCCACCGCGGCACTGGTGCCGTGGAAGGCGGCGTCCGGCATGTAGGGCGGCACGAGGTTGGCCACGTTGCGGACGATGAACAACTCCCCGGGCCCGGCCGAGAAGATCATCTGCGGGTCCACGCGGCTGTCGGAGCAGGCGATGATCATGGTGCGCGGGCGCTGGCCCTGCGCGGCCAACTCCTCGAACCGCGCGCGCTGCTGGGGCCAGGTATCCTCCCGGAACCGGTGGTAGCCATCGAGGAGGCGCTGCATCCCGCAATCCCTGCTGCTGATCCCCCCGGTTGGGAATCCCCGTCGCATGACGGGGACGGGTGATCAATGCCGGAAGTGGCGCATCCCCGTGAACACCATCGCGAGCCCGGCCTTGTCGGCGGCCGCGATCACCTCGGCATCCCGCATGGACCCGCCGGGCTGGATGACGGCGGTCGCCCCTGCCGCCGCCGCCGTCTCCAGCCCATCCGCGAAGGGGAAGAAGGCGTCGGAGGCGACGACGGAGCCCTGCGCCAGCGGCGCATCGAGCCCCGCCGCCTTGGCCGCCGCTTCCGACTTCCACGCCGCAATGCGGGAGCTCTCCACGCGGTTCATCTGCCCCGCGCCGATGCCGACCGTCGCCAGGTCCTTGGCATAGACGATGGCGTTCGACTTCACATGCTTGCAGACGCGGAAGGCGAAGAGCAGATCGCGCAGCTCCTGCGCGCTCGGCGCGCGCTGCGTGACGACGCGCAGCCCCGCCTCCGTCACGCGGCCATTGTCGCGGGACTGCGCGAGGAAGCCGCCGGCCACGGACTTGATGAGCCGCCCGGGCGCGGCCGGATCGGGCATCGCGCCCGTCAGCAGCAGGCGAAGGTTCTTCTTGCGGGCGAAGACGGCCTTCGCGGCGTCATCGGCATCCGGCGCCACGACGACTTCCGTGAAGATGGCGGCGATCTTCTCGGCGGCCGCGGCGTCCAGCGCGCGGTTGGCGGCGACGATGCCGCCGAAGGCGGAGACGGGGTCGCAGAGCAGCGCGCGGTCCCAGGCCTCCGCCAGCGTCGCCGCCGTGGCCACGCCGCAGGGATTGGCGTGCTTGACGATGACGATGCTGGGCTCGTCGAATTCGGCGACGCATTCGAAGGCGGCGTCGGTGTCGTTCAGGTTGTTGTAGGACAGCTCCTTGCCCTGCACCTGCTTCGCCGTCGCCAAGCCCGGGCGATCCGTGCCATCGGTGTAGAAGGCCGCCTGCTGGTGCGGATTCTCGCCATAGCGGAGCCCTTGGCGTAGGACGCCGGCGACCGCCAGGCGCTGCGGGAAGACCTCCCTGTTCTCGCCCGCGAACCAGGTGCTGATCGCCGTGTCATAGGCGGCCGTGCGGGCATAGGCGGCCTGGGCGAGGCGCCGGCGCAGCGCCAGCGTCGTGCCGCCCTCCTCCAATTCCACCCGCACCTCCGCGAGCTGGTCAGGTTCGGTGATCACCACCACGGACGCGAAGTTTTTCGCGGCGCTGCGGATCATCGCGGGGCCGCCGATGTCGATGTTCTCGATGCAATCCTCGAACGCGGCGCCCTTCGCGACTGTCGCCTCGAAGGGGTAGAGGTTCACCGCCACCAGGTCGATGGGGGCGATGCCGTGCTGTTCCATCTGCGCGAGGTGATCCGCCAAGTCCCGCCGGCCGAGCAGCCCGCCATGCACCTGCGGCACCAGCGTCTTCACGCGCCCGTCCAGGATCTCCGGGAAGCCGGTGTGCTCCGACACGTCCTTCACCGGGATGCCCGCCGCGCGGATGGCGCTGGCGGTGCCGCCGGTGGAGAGGATCTCGGCGCCCTGGGCGACGAGGAAGCGGGCGAACTCCACGATGCCCGTCTTGTCGGAGACGGAGAGGAGCGCGCGGCGGACGGGGAGGGTCTGGCTCATGCGGCGCGGCATAGACCCCTCCCCCCGCGCCATCAACCGCGTTGCGTGCCTTCCAGCAATGCAATGGTGCGGGACACGACCTTGGCCTCGTCGAAGAGGTCGAGCGCGCGGGCCCGCCCGGCTTCGCCCATCGAGGCGCGCAGCGCGGGATCGGCGGCGAGGCGCGCCAGCGCCTCGGCCAGCGGCGCCACCGTCGCGGGCGGCACCAGCAGGCCGGTCTGCCCCTCCACCACCTGTTCCCGCGGGCCGCGGATGTCGGTCGCGACGACAGGCAGGCCGGTCAGCATCGCCTCGATGATGGACATGGGCAGGCCCTCGAAGTGGGAGGGCAGGCAGAAGACATCGGCGGCCGCCATCAGCGCCGGGATGTCGTGGCGGTAGCCGAGGCGCCTCAGCCGCGGGCCCAGGACGTCCGCCGCGCGGGCGAAATGCGGCTCGAGGTCCTCCCCGTGGTCGGAGGGCAGGCGTTCGCCGACGATCCAGAGCGTGCAGCCCGGCGGCGCCGCTTCCAGCAATTCGGGGATGCCCTTGTGGCGGACGAGGCGGGAGACGGCGATGACGACGCAGTCCTCGGGCCCCGCGCCGAGTTCGGCCCGCAGCCGCGCGCGCGCTTCGGCGTCCGGGTGGAAGCGGGCGGGATCGCGCCCGTTCAGCACGGCGGTGGCGCGTGGATGGATGCCGAGCCGCCGCGCATCCTCCGCCTCCTCCGCGCTCACGGTGAGGAAGGTGTCGGTGATGCGGCCGGCGGCGCGTTCCAGGTTGAGCGCGAGGGCACCGCGCCACCACGGCCCCGGCTGGTTGAAGAGGAAGCCGTGGCAGGTATAGGCGATGCGGGGCACGCCGGTGATGCGCGCCGCCGTACGGGCCAGCAGGCCGCTGATCGGCATATGGGCATGCACCAGGTCCGGCTTCTCCGCCCGCATCAGCGCGACCAGCGCGGAGAGTGCGCGCGCCTGCGCCACCGGGTTCAGGCTGCGGGCCATGGGGACGGGCGCGATGCGGAAACCCTCGGCGCGGGGCAGGTCAAGCAGCGGACCCTCGGCGCAGACGCCGACCACCTCGTGCCCCCGCTCCCGCAGGCCGCGCATCAGCGGCAGCAGGAAGTGCCGCAGCGAGAAATCGACGTTGGTGACTTCAAGGATTTTCATCGGCCAACAGCCTGTGGCACGGCTCCCTCCCCCGCGCTTGCGGGGGTAGGGGTCGGTGGAACCCCGGCAAGACCCTAAAGGCCCTGGTGACCGAGGGATTGCGTAGCTCGGCAGGATTGGCGCTACCCCCACCCCGACCAGCCCTTGGCGTTGCGGCAGTGCCGCAACCCCCCGCAAGCGCGGGGGAGGGAGAAGCGGGCGCCCCGCATGTCCCTACTCCTCCTCCGCCTCCGCCCCGCCCGGCTGGCCCATGCTGACCCGCACGATCGCCCATTGCAGGCTGTTCGCGCCGGGCTCGGCATAGAGCGCCACCTGCTGGCTGCGGCGCGGCTCCGCGGCCAGGTAGATGCTCTCCTCGATCGCCACGCGGGCGCCCTTCACCCGCAGCCGCCAGCCCACACCCGATGGCAGGCGCAGCAGCACGCCCTGCTCATCCTGCTGCAGGCTCGCCACCACCGCGGGGTGCAGGTGGAAGCGCACCGCGAAGCCGGGGACGGAGACGTCGCGCTCCGCCTCCAGCACATCCTCGCCGCGCAGATCGTCGCCGGATTCCGAGAGGTACAGGCGCCGGCGGTGGCGCAGGCCGAATTGCCGGACCCAGCCATCATGGCTCGCTTCCAGCCATTGCGCGCCATTGGCCTCCTGCCGGTCGGCCTCCACCTGCTCCACGCGGCGGCCGAGGCCCTCGGGCTTCAGCTCGCTGGAGTTGGTGTCGGCGAGAACCAGGGTGGAATGGGCAGCGGTGGCGCGCAGCGCGTCGCGCCATTCGCCCTCGGCCGCCGGGGCGGCGCCGCAATTGACGATCAGGCGGTCGCGGCCCACCGACATCTCGAAGGCCAGCGTCCCGGCATGGGCGTGGCGATCGGCGCCGCGCGGCAGCCCGCCCGGTGCGGCATCCCGCCGCGCGGCCGGCGGCGCGCCGCAATCCACGATCACCAGCGTGCGGCTGGCGGTCAGGCGCTGGAAGCCCGTCTCCGGCAGGTGGCTCGGCGCGCGGCCGCGGGACTGGCCCTGGGTCAGCACCAGATCGATGATCGCCGCCTGCTCCTCCCGCGTCCCGTTGAAGGAAGCGAGGCCGCCATCGGCGTGGCGCAACAGCCGCAGCGCCGGCGCGGCGCGATCCAGCGTGCCGGCGAGTTGCGGTGGCGCCTCGATCCCCGCGCCATGCAGCAGGTTGCGGATCTCGATCAGGTCCTGCAGCGCCTGGAGCTGCGCGCCCGGGCTGCGCTCCACATGGCCGCCATCCGGGTTGAACTGGCGTTCCAGCTCCTGCGGCAGGAAGCGGACGCAGCGGGCGAGCCAGGTCTCCTCCTCCAGCGCCACCGCCGCCGCCATGCCGCCCTTCAGCGCCACCAGCGCGCCGCGATGCGCGGCCTCCGCCGGCAGGCCGGCGACGACGCCGCGCGCATCCTGCGCCAGCCGCTGCATCAGCTGCTTGCGGAACCCGTCCTCCGCCGTGGCCGCCAGGAAGTCCCAATGCCCGAGCCAGGCGGAGATGCGCGCACCAGCGACTTCCGGCGCCTCCGCCAGCGCCTCATGGCTGGCGAGTGCCAGCCAGTCGGCCGTCAGCGCGCGGCCGCGCAGCCGGGCGGCATCGGTGCCGAGCGCCCGCAAATCCCGCAGCCAGGCAAAGCCATGCGCCGCGGCGCGCCAGGTCGGCGATCCGCCGCCGCCGCCCCAGTCGCCGGGGCCGCCCTCGGCTTCCTGCGGGCGGAGGGGACGGACCGTGCCCATCACCTCGAACTCGCCCCGCAGCAGCCGCGCCCCGCGGGCGGCGTCGCCCGGCCAGAGGTCGCGGAAGGACCGCGCCGGGCCATCCGGCACCTTGATCGGTTTCAGATTCGCCAGGATGCGGCGCGCGCCGCGAAGGACCCCCCCGATCATGGCGTCTCCCTTATCCCCGCAGGCCGGCGATGGCGGCAGCGTAGTCCGTCGTGCCGAAGACCGCGGTGCCAGCCACCAGCACATCGGCGCCGGCCGCGATGCAATCCTTCGCCGTCACGGCGGTGACGCCGCCATCCACCTGCAGCGCGATGTCGTGGCCGGAGGCCTCGATCATGGCGCGCAGCGTCGCAATCTTGTTGAGCTGGCTGCGGATGAAGGATTGGCCCCCGAAGCCGGGGTTCACCGACATGACCAGCACCAGGTCCACCAGGTCGATCACCTCCGCCACCACCGCGACCGGCGTCGCCGGGTTCAGCACCACGCCGGCCTTCTTGCCGAGGCCCCGGATCGTCTGCAGCGAGCGATGGAGGTGCGGCCCGGCCTCGGGATGCAGGCTGATCAGGTCCGCGCCGGCTTCCGCGAAGGCGGCGAGGTAGGGATCGGCCGGCGCGATCATCAGGTGCACGTCGAAGGGCATGCGGGCGTGCCTGCGCAGCGCCTTCACCACCGAGGGCCCGAAGGAGATGTTGGGGACGAAATGGCCGTCCATGATGTCGAGGTGGAGCCAATCGGCACCGGCGGCCTCGATGGCAGCCACTTCCTGCCCCAGCCGCGCGAAATCGGCGGCGAGGAGGGAGGGCGCGATGCGGATGGGGCGTGAAGCGGGCATGACAGTCCCGCTTCTACCCGCCACGGCCCCGCGGGGAAACCGGGCGCGGCCCGCCGATCACGGTCAAATCGGCAGGGCGGTCGTGCTTTTCACGCGTTCCATGGCGAAGCGGCCGGTCACTTTGCGAAGCGATGGCACGGCGGCAACGAAACGGCGGTAGAACGCATCATAGCCCGCCATGTCCGGCACCACGACGCGCAGCAGGTAGTCGACATCGCCGCCGAGCCGCCAGCACTCCACGATCTCCGGCAGGCTCTCCACCGCCGCGGCGAAGCGGGCGATCCAGTCGGCGGAATGGTCGCCGGTCTCGACCGAGACGAAGACGGAGATCGGCAGGCCGACCGCCGTCGCATCCACCAGCGCGACGCGGCCGGTGATGACGCCCGCCTCCTCCATCCGCTTGATGCGCTTCCAGCAGGGCGTGGGCGTCAGCCCCACCTCCTGCGCGATCTCCGCCAGCGAACGGGCGGCGTCCTGCATCAGCAGGCGGAGGATCTCACGGTCGATGCGGTCGAGTTCGGCGGCGGCCATGCCTAGGGTGTCCCGGGTAACGCTGCCGGAACTTAGAACAAATTTTTTCTGCCCGCGCCAGAGGGCGGGGCAATGAGAAAGATTTTCCGCCCTGGAGACTAAAGGCGCCGGAACCTTGCCGCGAAGAAGCCATCGAGCCCGCCCCGGTCGGCCCAGAGGTCGGGGCGCGTGCGCAGCGTCCCGCGGGGCGTCACCGCCTCCTCCAGCCCCGGCAGCTCGGTGGGTGCGATCGGGTCCGGCACCAGGCCCAGCGCCTCCGCCCGCGCCAGATGCGCCTCCCCCTCCTCCGGCTGGAGGGAGCAGGTGGCGAGCACCATGCGCCCGCCGGGTCGCAGCAGGCGGATCGCCTGTTCCAGCAGCCGCGCCTGCGTCTCCGCCAGGGAGGTGATGTCGGATTGCCGCTTGAGATGCGGGATGTCGGGGTGGCGGCGGATGATGCCGGTGGCGGAGCAGGGGGCGTCCAGCAGCACCGCGTCGAAGCCCGCGCCATCGGGCTGCCAGGTCGCGGCATCCGTCTCCAGCACCACGGCATCCAGGCCGAGCCGCGCCAGATTCTCCCGCAGCCTTGCGGCGCGGCGGGGGTCGCGTTCCACCGCCGTGACGGCGGCGCCGGCGGCGGCCAGCTGCGCGGTCTTGCCGCCGGGCGCGGCGCAGAGGTCGGCCACGCGCTCCCCGGGCTTCACGGCCAGCAGCTTGGCCGGCAGGGCGGCGGCGGCGTCCTGCACCCAGAACTGGCCCTCCGCCAGGCCGGGCAGGTCCGCGGCGCGGGTGCCAGCGGGCAGGCGCCAGCTGCCGGTGGGCAGCTCGACCGCCCCTTCAGGCGGCGTCACGCCGGGCTTCAAGGAAATGTCGAGCGGCGCCGGCACTTGGTGGGCGCGGGCGATGGCGCGGACCGCAGGGCCATAGGCGGCGTGCCAGGCCGACCAGAGCCAGGGCGGCGTGTCCAGCCGCTCGGCGTCCAGGCCTTCCAGCGAGCCCTCCGCCGCGACCTTGCGCAGCACGGCGTTGACCAGCCCCGCGAAGGGGCGCGGCACCACCTCCACCGTCGCGGCGACGGCGGCATGGGCCGGGGTGCCAAGCAGCAGCAGTTCCGCCGCCCCCATGCGCAGCGCGGCCCGCACCACCGGCGGCGGCTCCCGCCGCAGGAAGGGCTCCAGCACCGCGTCCAGGCTGCCGGCGCGGCGCAGCACGGCGGCGGCGATGCGGTGGGCGGCGCCACGGTCCCGCGCCTCCAGCGTGGAGGGCAGGGCATCCAGCGCCTCCTCGATCGGGCGGCGGCGTTCGAACACGGCGGCGAGCAGCGCCAGCGCGGCATTGCGCGTCAGCACGCCCGGCGCCTGGCGGCCGGGGCTGGCGCGTTGCGGGCTTCGTTGCAGTGCGGCAGTCGGGGGACGGGGGGGCATGAGCGCCGCTTTATGGCCCCCCGGCCCTCGCCGTGCTAGGGCCGCGCCATGCAAGCGCTGCGCGATTTCCTCGACAGGCTGCCGGAGACGCGCCGCCCGCTTCCCTGGCTCGCGCTGCTGTGTCTGCTGCTCTGGCTGCCCGGCTTCTTCACCCTGCCTGCCGGGGACCGGGACGAAAGCCGCTTCGCCCAGGCCAGCCGACAGATGGTGGAAAGCGGCGACTATGTCCGCATCCGCTTCGGGGAGGTGGAGCGCAACAAGAAACCCGCCGGCATCCACTGGGCGCAGGCGACGGCGGTGCATGTGGTGGAGGGGCTCCGCCTCGGCACGCGGGCCGATATCTGGGCCTATCGCATCCCCTCGCTGCTCGGTGCGCTGCTGGCGGTGCTGGCGACGGCGCATTTCGGGCGGTCCCTCGTCGGGCGTCGCGCGGCCTTCCTCGGCGCGGCCATGCTGGCGGGGTGCTTCGTCCTCGGGGTGGAGACGCATATCGCCAAGACCGATGCCGCTTTGCTCGGCACCATCGTCGTCGCGATGGGGCTGATGGGGCGGGCCTATCTGGCGCCGGGGCAGTTCACGGCGAAGCAGGCCGCCGGCTTCTGGCTGGTGCTGGGCGGCGCGGTGCTGCTGAAGGGGCCGATCGGCCCGGCGGTACCGCTGCTGGCGGGAGTCACCCTGTTTGCCGCGGATCGCGGCTGGCAGGGCGGCGCGCCCTGGCTGCGGGCGCTGCGTCCGGGCTGGGGCATCCCCCTCCTGGTGCTGGCCGCCGCGCCCTGGTTCATCGCCGTCACCATCGCGACGGAGGGCCGCTTCCTGGCCGAGGCCCTGGGCGGCGACATGCTGTCCAAGGTCGGCGGCGCGGATGAGAACCACTGGGGCCCGCCCGGCTACTACTTCCTCAGCTTCGGCGTCGCCGCCTTCCCCGCCGCCTTCCTGGTGCTGCGCGCCGCGCCCGGTGCCTGGATGGACCGGCTGCAGCCGGCGACGCGCTTCCTCTTCGCCTGGGCCGTGCCGGTCTGGCTGATGTTCGAGGCGGTGACGACCAAGCTGCCGCACTACGCCATGCCGGCCTACCCCGCGCTGATGCTGCTGGCCGCGGCCTGGGCGCTGGACCCGCTGCGCCGGCAGCCGCCGCGCTGGCTGTCCCTCTTCTCCCTCGTCGTCGCCATCGCCGTGGCCTTCGGACTGGCGGCGGTGGCGGTGGCGCTGCCGGTGCTGGCGGATGGGCGCATCTCCCTTGTCGCCCTGCTGGCGCTGCCGGCGGCGGCGCTGTTCTCGGCCGGCGTCTTCCTGATGCTGCGGGATGGCGCGCCGGCGCGGGCCGCGCTGCTGGCGGTGCTGCTGGCCGTGCCCCTGCAGGCCGTGGTGCTGGGCGGCGTGCTGCCGCGGATGACGGCGCCCTGGATCTCCCCCCGCCTGGCGGCGCTGGTGAACCAGGCGGCGCCCGGCCTGCCGGATGAACGCTTCGGCATCGCCGGCTACCACGAGCCCTCCCTGATGTTCGCGCTGGGCTCGGAAATCCGCCTGCTGCGGGGCGGCGAGGAAGCGGCGCGCTTCCTGGCCGGGGAACCCGGACGCCTCGCCGCCGTATCGGACCGGGAAGAAGCGCGCTTCCGGACGGAAGCCGCTTCGCTCGGCCTGGCGCTCCGCGAACGCGGGACGGTGGCGGGCTTCAACTATTCGCGCGGACGCCGCGTGGCGATCGTGCTGTATGGAGTGGGTGGATGATCGAGTGGGTGACGAACACGGTAGCCGCCGGCGGCTGGCCCGGCGTGCTGTTCCTGATGTTCCTGGAGAATCTGTTCCCGCCCATCCCGTCGGAGGTGATCATGCCCCTGGCCGGCTTCGCCGCCGCCCGCGGGCAGATGTCCTTCACCCTCGCGCTGATCGCCGGCATCGTCGGCACGCTGCTCGGCAACGTCTTCTGGTATGAGCTGTCGCGCGCCATCGGCGCGGACCGCATCCGCCCGCTGGTCGGCCGCTATGGCCGCTGGTTCGCGGTGGGGGAGGAGGATCTCCGCAAGGCCGAGGATACGCTGCGGAAATACGGCCCCTTCGCCCTGTCCTTCGGCCGGCTGCTGCCGGGCATCCGCACGGTGATCTCGATCCCCGCCGGGCTGATCCGCATCCCGCGCGGCCTGTTCTACTTCTACACCGCCATCGGCAGCACGGTCTGGACGACCTTCCTGATCTGCGCCGGGTACTTCATGGAAGACCATTATGACCAGGTGGAAGGGTGGCTGGAGCCCTTCTCCTACGTCGTGGTCGCGGGCATCGTCGGCACCTATCTCTGGCACATCTGGTCGACCCGCATCCGCAAGCAGGGCTGAGAGACCCTTTGAGAATGCTGGCGGCTGAGGGTTCGCGAGGGATTTTTCGTCCCTGGCAGGAGCCGGGCGCGGCCGATGCTGGTTGCATCGGCAAGCCCGGCGACGAACCAGGGGCGGAAAAGCCCAGCGAAACCGACCCGCCAGTGTTCTCAAACGGTCTCTGAAGCTCAGCGCCGGACGGGCACCGGCACCAGGACAGCGGCGGGGGCGCGGTTGCCGCCGCCCGGGCGGCGCGGCTTCTCCGGCCGCTCCGCCAGCAGCATGGTCGCGGCGCCGATCTGCACGCTGCCAAAGGTGAGGCCCAGGAAGAACCACAGCACCACCACCGGCCACCAATGCCCGGCCGCGTTCAGCAGGATGCCACCCGCACCGTTGGGGTCCGCCAGCACGAAGGCCGCGGTGAAGACCGCCGAGATCCCGAAGCCGATCAGGGCGTGGGAGAGCAGGAAGCGCACCAGGATCGGCAGGCGGTTCCACCCTTCGCGGCTTGGCATGTCCGGCGATCCTTGGTCGGGATGCCGGGGCCAACGAAGGATCAGCCCCATGGGTTCCGCCGCCCACCGGGGTTGGACCAGGGCCCGGGCTGCACGGCCGGCCGGGGGCCGCCCGCCTGGGGCATCCGCCGCGGCGGTGCGGCCATGCCGCCGCCCCCCGGCGGCGGACCGATGCGCCCCGCCAGCGCCTGCAACGCCGCCACCCGGTTCGCCGTGCTGGGATGGGTGGAGAACAGCCCATCCATCCGCAGGCCTGACAGCGGGTTGATGATGAAGACATGGGCGGAGGCGGGGTTGGCCTCCGCCGCCTCGTTCACCCGCCCTTCCTTGTAGGCTTCCAGCCGCATCAGCGCATTGGCGAGGCCTTCAGCGTCTCCCGCGATCTCCGCGCCGACGCGGTCGGCCTCGTATTCCCGGGACCGGCTGATCGCCATCTGCACGATCATGGCGGCGATGGGCGCCAGCACCACCAGCAGGATGGCGCCGATCGGGCCGAAGGGATTCTGGCGGCCATCCTGCGTCCGCCCCCCGAACAGGAAGCCGAACTGCGCCAGCATGCCGATGGCGCCCGCGATGGTGGCCGTGATGGTCATGATCAGCGTGTCGCGGTTGCGGATATGGGCGAGTTCATGCGCGATGACGCCCGCCACCTCCCGCTCCGGCATCAGGTCGAGCAGGCCGGTGTTCACCGCGACCGCCGCGCGGTCCGGGCTGCGGCCGGTGGCGAAGGCGTTGGGCTGATCCTCATGGATCACGTAGAGCGCCGGCATGGGCAGCCCGGCGCGCGCCGCCAGCGCCTGTGTCATCGCAAACAGCCGCGGCGCATCCGCGGGGCCGATGGGCTGGGCGTTGTGCATGCCGAGCACGACTCGGTCGCTGTTCCACCAGGCGAAGACGTTCATGCCGCAGGCCACCAGGAAGGCGATGACCATGCCCTGCTGGCCGCCGATGACGAAGCCGACGCCCACGAAGATCGCCGTCATCGCCGCCAGCAGCAGCGCTGTCCGCACATATCCGCCCATGCGTCACCGATCCTTTCGCCTTTCGTCCGCGCCGCGCGTTCCAGGGGTCCGCATCAGCAGGAGGAGGTCCTACATGTGGGGCATGAGCAACGCCAATCACGGGCCGATGGCCCAGCAGCTTCCCATCCCGCCGAGCGAGCCGCCGGGGCCGCCGCCGGGCCAGCCACCCTCCCAGGACCCGCCGGTGATCCAGCCGCCGCCGGATGGCGACATGCCCCTGCCGGGCGAGCCGCCGCCCGCCCCGGTCGGCGACCCGCCGAGCGAGAAGCCCATCCGCATGACGCTGCCGAAGGAGATCGGCGGGCCGAAGGGGCCGGAGCCGACGCGCTTCGGCGACTGGGAGCAGAAGGGCCGCGCGACGGATTTCTGAGTCGCCTCAAGGCGTTCCGCGACTCGGGCCCGACTCGGGGAACGCGATTGTGCCGCGAATCGGAACGTGCCCCCCAGATGTTGGGGGGCGCGAACATCCGGCCCCGGTCAGCGATTCGTTCCGCCGACTCGGGTCAGCACATTGATTCCAGGACAGGTTCGATGGCCCTGCCCTGTTCCGATTCACCCTGTGTTCCGATCACGGGGCGAATCGCGAACCTCAGCGCGTTGTCGGGCGCCCCGACCGGGCCAGGAACAGGCCAAGACCGGCCAGGCCAGCGGCCGCGATGAACAGCGGCGGCTCCGCCCCCAGCGCCCCGCGGCCGAGCCCCATCACGGCGGGGCCCAGCGACTGGCCCATGAAGAAGCAGAAGGCATGCATGGCCACCGCGCTGCCGCGGGCCTGGGGTGCGACCTCCGTCACCCGCGTCTGGATGGCGCTGTGCATCATGTAGAAGCCGAGCCCCAGCACCAGGCACCCCGCCACCAGCACCCAGGCGCTGGGCGCCAGCGCCTGCGCCACCATCCCGGACGCCGCGACGAAGCCGCCGAAGCGGAGCGTCAGGCGCTGCCCGCCCCATCGCAGCATGGCGGGCGCCAGCGCGGCGAACAGGAAGCCGCCGCCGGCGAAGGCCGCGACGGCGAGGCCAGCCTCCCGCTGCCCGCCCAGGCCACGCTCGATCACCAGCGGCGCGATGAACGGGAAGATGCCGAAGACCAGCATCCCCTCCATGAACACGCTGCCATAGAGCACCCGTGCCGCCCGCAGCGACCAGAGCTGGCGGTAGCGCGCCAGCGCCTCCCCCAGGTTCAGCCGGCGCGGTGTCACCGGCGCCTCGCCGGCCTCCCGCCGCAGCACCAGCACCGCCCCCGCCGCGGCGACGGCGCAGACCAGGCTGACGCCTCGCCAACCGAGATAGGGCTCCAGCGCCGCGCCGAGCAGCGCGCCGGCCGCGGAGCCCGTTAGCCCCGCCACCAGCAGGCGGGAGAGCGCCAGCTGCCGGTCCTCGATCCGCACGCGGTCGCCGATGGTGGCGATGCAGAGCGGAAAGGTCCCGCCCGCGGCGCCGCCGGCGATCATCCGCAGCACGGCGAGCGTGGCGAGGTCCGTGACGAAGAGGTGCGCGACCAGCGCGAGGACCAGCACCACCAGGCAGGCGCGGATCACGCGGCGCTTGCCCACCGCATCGCCCACCGGCCCCAGCACCGGCTGCACCAGCGCATAGGGCAGCGAGAAGGCGGTGGAGAGCAGCGCCACCGTCTCCGGCGGCCGCAGGAACTCCCCGGCCAGCACGCCCACCAGCGGGTCGAGCGAGCGCATGGCCAGGTTGGCGGCGAAGCAGGCCAGGCCGAGGATCAGGATCAGTCGGCCGGTGCCGGCGGGGGATGCCATCGCCCGGATGTGCGGCGCGCGGCGACGATGCGCAACCCGGCGATACGGAAGCGCCGGCCGGGACGCTGGCGTGCCTGCACGATCTGTGGAACAGACTAGCGAATCGTGATTCCGCCCTTCGCCATCGCCTTCCAGCCCATCGTGGACGTGGAAACCGGCCTGACCATCGCGCAGGAAGCGCTGGTGCGTGGGCGAGAGGGGCAGTCCGCCGGCAGCGTGCTGGCGGCCGTGCCGGTGCCGGCCCGCTACCGGGTGGATGCGGAGATCCGCCGCGCGGCGCTGGAGGAGGCGCTGCGGCTCGGCCTGCCGGCCACGACGGCGGCGCTGACGCTCAACCTCTATCCCGGCTGCGTCGCCGACCCGGATTTCGGCGTCCGCCGCACGGCGGATGACGCGGCGGCGCTGGGTTTCCCGATGGACCGGCTGGTCTTCGAGATCAGCGAGCTGGAACCGGTGGAGGACCCCGAGGCCCTGGCGGTGGAGCTGACCGCCCTGCAGCGCCGGGGGCTTCGCATCGCCCTCGATGATGTCGGCACCGGCCATGCGCGGATGCCGCTGCTGATGGTCTGGCGGCCCGACGGCGCCAAGATCGCGCGGGAGGTCATCATGGGCCTCGACCTCGACCCCCAGCGGCAGGAGCAGGTGCGCCTGACCCTGGCGCAGCTCAACGCCTTCGGCCTGGTGCCGGTGGTGGAAGGGGTGGAGACGGTGGGCGAGATGCGGGCCCTGCGGGCCATGGGCGTGCGGGCCATGCAGGGCTACCTCTTCGCCCGCCCGGGGGTTGGCGTCCTGCCGGTGCCGGTGGTGCCGGACGGGGCGGCATGAGCCCGGCAATACTGCGGCTTTAGGACTACCAGGCCTTTAGCCGTTTAACCCGGTTTAGGACGTTTAGTCGCGATTCCGGGGCGCTTTGGGACAAATTCAGCCCCCGATCCGGGCGCCGGCCATCCGGACGGCATTCGCCCGATGACGACGCGAACATAGACGGAACATCCTGGCTGGCGCCAGCCGATTCAGCGCCTACTCCGTCCTGTCCGTCCCGGCGTCCCCGGCGGCGCCGGGGCTGCGGCGCTGGCGCTCCCGCCAGGCCTCCAACGGGGCCTGGCCGCGCGACTCCCCGGCCGGCAGGGCGGCTTCCGTCGGCGCGGTCGGGCCGCCGGCCTCGGCCGGCAGGGGCGAAAGCCACAGGGCGAGCAGCCCGGTGGCGGCGGCGCGGCGGATGGGCGGCATGGCGATCCCCTTTCCGTGGCAGTCCGCGAAGCCTCGCCATGGCGCGCGGCGCCGGGGAGGCATGATCGCGGCGGGAAAGCGGCGAAAGCCTCCGCCGGATCATCAACCCGTGAGGTCGTGCGGCGCGGCGGCGTGGGCGCAGAAATCCAGGATCAGCCGGCAGGCCGCGTCCCAGTCGGGCGCGGCGAGACGGAGCCGGTGGTCGGCCTCCAGCGCCTGGACCTGGATATGGGGTGACAGGGGATGGAAGCGCGCCGCCGTGGGGGTGCCATAGGCGTCGCTCGTGCCCTGCAGGATCAGGGTCGGCACCGCCAGCCCCGACAGATGCGCGAAGCGCGCCGGTTCCAACGGCCCGCCTGGCCGGCGGAAGGGGTAGCCAAGGCAGATCACCGCCTGCACCGGCCGGCGGCAGGCGACCTCCGTCACCACCCGCGCGCCGGAGGAACGGCCGATCAGTACCACGCGCCGCAGCGCCGGGCCCTCGGGCAATGCGGCTTCGAGCTGCGCGGCGCGGGCGGCAATGGCGGGGTCGAACCCGCCCGGGATGTCTGCCAGCGCCGCCTGGCCGACCCAGCCGTCGAAATGGGGGCCGAGACGCGGGGCGAGCGCGCGTTCGACACCGACATCGTCCGGGAAGGAATCACCGGCGAGGTAGAAGGCGGGCCCGGGGCGGCCGGCAGGAACGATCATGCGAAAGGTCGGCGCAACCTGGCAGGCGTTGACGGTCAGCCCCGCTCCGTCACCCCGGTCGCGAAGCCATCGACCAGTTCGCGGATACGGGCGGGGTCGGATTGCTCCATCACGCGGCGGGCGAAGCGGGCGCAATCGCCGATATCGAGCGACCGGACCGCCTGCTTCACGCGCGGAATCGCGCTGGCATTCATGGACAGGCAGCGGATGCCAAGCCCCAGCAGCAGCGGCACCAGGCGCGGATTGCCGCCCATCTCCCCGCAGACGGACACGGGCATGCGCAGCCGGAGCGCGGCTTCGGTCGCGAACTGCATCAGCCGCAGCACGGCGGGGTGCAGGGGGTCGTAGAGGTGGGCGACCTCGGCGTCGCCCCGGTCCACCGCCAGCGTGTACATCGCCAAATCGTTGGTGCCGATGGCGAAGAAATCGGCCTCCAGCGCGATGGCGTCGGCGGCCAGCGCGGCGCCCGGCGTCTCGATCATCGCGCCGAGTTCGGGCAGCTTCTCCGGTAGCTTCTCGCCGCGGCGGCGGAGACGCCGCGCCACGCGGTCATAGACCTCCCGCGCCGCCTTCACCTCGGTCGGGATGGTCACCATCGGCAGAAGGACGCGCACCGCGCCCTCGGGCGCCTTCCCGGCGACGCGGAGGATCGCGGCGAATTGCGCCTCCAGCAGTTCCGGGCGCTTCAGCAGCATGCGGATGCCGCGCAGGCCGAGCGCCGGGTTGGCGCTGGTCTGGGCGGGGACGCCGGCGGCCAGCGCCTCCATCTCCTTCTCGCCGCCCCAGTCGAGGACGCGGATGGTGATGGGGTCGCCGGCCATGGCCTCCACGATGGGCGCATAGGCGGCAACCTGCGCATCCTCGTCCGGCAAATCCTCCCGGTTCATGAACAGGAACTCGGTGCGCAGCAGGCCGATGCCCTGGGCGCCGGCCTGGGCGATCAGCGGCAGCTCCGCCGGGATCTCCATATTGGCCAGCAACTCCACCTCCTCCCCATCCGTGGTGATGGAGGGCAGGCGGCGCAGCTTGGCGAGCTTGGTGCGTTCGCGGGCATAGACGCCCACCTGGTCCTTGGCCCAGACCAGCGTCGCCGGGGTGGGGTGCAGCGCGATGGTGCCGGCGGCACCGTCCAGCACCATCTGGTCCCCGCGCCGCGCGGCTTCCGTCAGGCCATGGGCGCCAAGGACGGCCGGGATGCCGAGCGCGCGGAGCATGATGGCGGTATGGCCATCGGCGCCGCCTTCCTCCGTTGCGACGCCGGCGATCCGGGCGGGGTCGAGCAGCGCCGCATCGGCGGGCGTCAGCTCCTCCGCCACCAGGATCGCGCCCTCCGGCACGTCCTTGAAGCTGCGGAAGGGGTTTTCCGTCAGGTTGCGGGTCAGGCGGCGGGCGATCTCCCGCACCTCCCCGGCGCGGCGGCGTAGCCCGGCCTTGTCGTCATCCTTGGCGGAGAGGATGACGTCGGCGATGGCATCGGCCTCGTCCGCCACGGCGGTCTCGGCGGCCAGGAGATTGGCCTCGATGCGCTTGCGGGCGCCGCGGATCAGGCGACTGTCGCCCAGCATCATGGCGTAGGCGTCGAGGAGGGGTTCGAGTTCCTCCTGCGCTTCCTCCGGCAGCACGCCGAGCCGCATCTTGAGCTTGGCGACCTGCTTGCGGCTGGCGGCGACGGCGGCGGCCAGGCGCTGCTTCTCCGCATCCACGGCGGTTTCGGCGATGGTGCGGCGCGGCGCTTCGGCGGGCGGTTCGGTGGTGTCGAAGACCGGGCCGATGGCGATGCCGGGGGAGACGGCGATGCCGCGGATGACGGTTTCCTTGACCCGGCGCGCCGCACGCTTGTCGGCCGCCGGGGCGGGCTTCGCTTCCGTCTTCTCGGGCTTCTCCGCCTTCATCATCCGTTCTTCTTGGCGCCCTGTCCTGGTCCGGGCCGGCCCCGCCACGGGGCGGGAGGGAAGCCGGGACGGGGCTGATTGTGGTCACGCATCGCCGTGCTGGAAAGGGAAACCTGCCCGGCAGGGAACGGCACGGAAAGGCCGTGCTCAGTCCTCATGGAAGCCGGCCTCGATCAGGCCGGCGATCGCGTCCATGGCTTCCTTGGCGTCCCAGCCCTCGGCCTCCACCACCACTTCGCTGCCCTGGCCGGCGCCCAGCATCATGAGGCCCATGATGGAGCAGGCCGGCACGGTCTGGCCGTGGCGGGAGACATTGACGCATGCGGAGAAGCGTTCGGCAACCGTCACGAGCTTGGCGGCCGCCCGGGCGTGCAGGCCGCGGCTGTTGATGATCTTGAGCGTCTTGCGCATGGCCAATCCGCCGGAGGGGTCGCAGCCGCAGGGTCCGTCGCCCGGGATCAGCACGGCGCCGGGCTGGGGCCCGGCCTTGGCTTCCCCGGCTTCATCGGGCCACTCGTTCATGCATTTCCTCCGGCGTCACGCGCATGCGTGCCGTTTGGGGTGCCATTGGGTTTCGGGCCTTCGGGCATGTCGGCCGCGCAGGCGATGTACTTCCGGCCCGCGGCCGTCGCATGGGCCACGGCTTCCGCCAGCGGTTCGGAGCCGCGGATCTTCGCGAGCTTGACCAGTAGCGGCAGGTTCACGCCCGCGATGACTTCCACCGTCCGGTGGTCGCAGAGCTGGAAGGCGAGGTTGGAGGGGGTGCCGCCGAGGATGTCGGTCAGGACCACGACGCCATCGCCCTGGTCGACGCCGGCGATGGAGCTGCGGATATCCTCCCGCCGCGTCTCCAGCTTGTCCTCGGGATAGATGCAGACGGTCGCGACCGAGGCTTGCGGCCCTACCACATGTTCCATGGCGAGACGCAGTTCCTCGGCGAGGCGGCCGTGGGTGACGAGGACCAATCCGATCATGATGAGTGCGACAGGGCCTCCCGCCCCGCAACAGGAATGTCTCCGGCGGCCGCCCCCGGCGCGACGGGCGCGTGGGGGGTGGCCGGGGGAGTGAGTTCGCGGTGGATCAGGTCCACCCGCCAGCCCAGCGCCGTCAAATGGGATGCCATGCGCTCCGCCACAAGCACGGAGCGGTGACGCCCGCCGGTGCAGCCGAAGGCGAGCGTCAGGTACTTCTTCCCCTCCGCGACGTAGCGGGGCAACAGCAGGTCCAGCAGGCCCGTCATGCGATCCCAGAATGGGCGGAAGGCGGGATCGGCCTCGACAAATTCCGCGATCGGGGATTCGCGGCCGGTCATGGGGCGAAGCTGGGGGTCGTAATGCGGGTTGCGCAGGAAGCGCATATCCAGCACCAGGTCGGCTTCCCGCGGCAGGCCCTTGGGGAAGCCGAAGGAGAGGATGCCGATGCCGAGCCCGGCGGCATTGGCGGGGCGGAAGCGCCGTTCGATCTGGCGGCGGAGGTCGGGCAGCGGCAGGTCCGACGTGTCCAGCACCACATCGGCGGCGTCGAGCAGGGGCGCCAGCAGCGCGGCCTCACGCTCGATCCCCTGGTCCACGCGGCTGCCGAGCGCGCCGCCGGGCGCGAGGGGATGGCGGCGCCGCGTTTCCGAATAGCGGCGGAGCAGCACCGGCGCCTCGGCCGTGGCGAAGACCAGGCTGACATCGACATCAGGGCGCAGCCGGAGGCGGGAGATGGTGCGCAGCACCTCCGGCGCGTCGAAGCCGCGGGTGCGGGCATCGACGCCGATGGCGAGCGGCGTGGCGCCATCGCCCACCAGCTCCTCGATGATCGGCAGCGGCGGGTTGTCCACCGTCTCGAAGCCCAGATCCTCCAGCGTGCGGAGGATGGAGGCCTTGCCGGCCCCGGAAAGACCCGTGACGAGGACGACCGGGCGGGCCGGCGGAAGCGGCGTATCCATGGCTATTGAATCGCCCCGGCGGCCAGGGAGAGCCGGCCACACGCGGCTTTGAGGGCGAAGGCGACCTTGTCCGGCGTCGAGGGCTCCTTGCCCCGCAACGCGACGAGCGGCAGCGCCGCGCCCAGGGGAGGGCCGGGCGGGGTCCAGCTGGCGGGCTCCGGCAGGCGCGGCGGCGGCGTGTCGCGCAGCTGGATTGCCAGCCGCAGCCGGGCGCTGTCCATCGCCGGCAGGTCCCGCACCAGGCCGAGGCCGCGGATCTCCAGCATGCCGCGCAGCGCGGCGGGGGCGGAGGCGATGAGCGTGCCCTGTTCCGCCGCGACCTCCACCTGGTCATCGGCCACCAGGCTCCAGCCGAGGCCGATGAGGCGAAGCACGAGGTCGGATTTCCCGGTGCCCGAGGGACCCAGGATCAGCACGCCATCATCATCCAGGGCCACGCAGGACCCGTGCAGCGGCATAGCGGTCCGAAGACCCCCATCTCATGGCCGGCGGACCATGGCAGAAAGGTGGCGGGAGTCAAATGAACGCCGCAGCCGGGGCGGTTCCAGGGGGGCGGTTGCCTCGGTGGAGGGGCGCTGCCAGCCTGCGGCCTGCATCGGGGAATGGCAGCGTGGCGATGATTGAGGCAGCAACGATCAAGGCGGGGCAGATCGAGGCGGCGGCGGCGCGCATCGCGGGGCATGTCCGGCGCACGCCGGTGATGCGGATGGCGGGCGGCGACCTCGGCCTGGATATCCCCCTGATCCTGAAGCTGGAATCGCTGCAGGCCACGGGCAGCTTCAAGGTCCGCGGCGCCTTCAACCGCATGCTGTCCCTGCCGGTGCCGGAAGCGGGCGTCGCCACCGCCTCGGGCGGCAACCATGGCGCGGCAGTGGCCTATGCCGCCCGGGCGCTGGGCCACAAGGCGGAGGTCTTCTGCCCGGTGCCGACCCCCGCCGCCAAGACCGACCGCATCCGCGCCTATGGCGCCACGCTCCACCAGGTGGGAGCCGCCTATGACGAGGCGCGGGAGGCGAGCGAGGCGCGGGCGGCGAAGACGGGCGCCATGATCGTCCATGCCTATGACCAGCCGGAGGTGCTGGCGGGCCAGGGCACCGTCGGGATGGAGCTGTGGCAGGACGCGCCGGAAGCGACGCATGTACTGGTCGCGACCGGCGGCGGCGGCCTGATCGGCGGCATCGCCGCCTGGTACGCCGGCCGCGGCGCCGAGGTGATCAGCGTGGAGCCGGAGGGCTGCCCGACGCTCGCCTCCGCGCTGCGGGAGGGAAGGCCCGTCCCCTGCCCCGTCGGCGGCCTGGCGGCGGACAGCCTGGGCGCGCGGCAGGTCGGCGCGCTGATGTTCGAGGTGGCGAAGCACCATGTGGCGCGCGCCGTGCTGGTGCCGGACGGGGCGATCCTGGAGGCGCAGAAGCGGCTGTGGCAGGCGATGCGGCTGGTGGCGGAGCCGGGCGGGGCGACGGCGCTGGCGGCGCTGACCTCGGGCGTCCTCACGCTGCCGGCGGGGGCGCGCGTGGCGGTGGTGGTGTGCGGGTCGAATACCGATCCGGCAAAGGTCGTCTGACGACAGGCGGGGGAGCGCGGCTCCCCCCCCCCCGCTGCCTCAGTTGCCGAAAAGGCGCTGCAGGCGGCCGATGATCTCGGGCAGGGTCAGGCCACTCGGCTGGGGCTGGGGTGCCGTTCCCTCCGGCACCCGGGCGCGGTAGCGGGCCAGGGCATCGCGCGTGCGGTCGAGGCGGAGCTCCACAGGCTCCGCCTGCGTCGTCGCGGCGCCGAGGCCGGTGACGCGGACCAGCGCCGTGGTGGCGGCGGCGAGTTCCTCGGCCGCGCGGCCGGCGTCCTCGGGCTTGGGGGCGCAGGCGAGCGTGCGCCCCTCCAGCGTGCAGGGCATCTCGTAGAAGCGGTTGGGCGGGAAGCGGAGCTGGGCGGTGCCGGTCACGGCCAGCAGCCCTCGGCCGGCGGCCTCCAGCGTCAGGTCGCGGGCAGTGACGACGGGCACCAGGCGGCCGCCGCGATCCTGCACTTCCAGCACCAGCGACGAACCGCCGGCCCCCTGCGCGCGCTCAACCGGTTCGCGGTGACGCAGCAGGCAGTCGGCGCGATCCGTCATCCGGTCGGTGATGCAGGAGAGGCGCCAGCTGCCAATCTCCTCCGGCGGCACGGAGGCCGGGGTGCTGGTCTGCGCGGCCGCTGGGGCGGCGGCCACCAGGAGGAGGAGAAGGGCGTGGCTTGCGGCGGTCTTCATGACGGCGAAGATAGGCGGAGAGGGGGCGAGGTTCCATGAAAGCGGTGAAATTCCCGGATGGGACAATGGTGCCGGCGCTCGGCCAGGGCAGCTGGCACATGGGGGAGAGGGGATCCGACCGGCGGGCGGAAGCGCAAGCGCTGCGGCTCGGCCTCGACCTCGGCATGACCCTGATCGACACGGCGGAGATGTATGCCGAGGGGGGCGCGGAGGTGGTGGTGGCGGAGGCGATCGCCGGGCGGCGGGATGACTGCTTCCTCGTCTCCAAGATCTATCCGCACAACGCCTCCGCCCGGAAGCTGCCGATGGCGCTCGACGCCAGCCTGCGACGGCTGAAGGTGGAGCGGCTCGACCTCTATCTGCTGCACTGGCGGGGCGGCGTGCCGCTCTCGGAGACGGTGGCGGCGATGGAGAAGGCGATCGCCCAGGGCAAGATCGCGCGCTGGGGCGTCTCCAACCTCGATGTCGATGACCTGGAGGAACTGGGCGCGGCGCTGCCGGATTGCGCGACGGACCAGGTGCTGTGGAACCTGGAGGCGCGCGGCGTGGAGTTCGACCTGCTGCCTTTCTGCGCGGGGCGCGGCATGCCGGTGATGGCCTATTCGCCGGTCGGCCAGGGCGGCGCGCTGCTGCGGAACCCCGCACTGCGCGCCATCGCGGCGCGGCATGGCGTGACGCCGGCGCAGGTGGCGCTGGCCTTCGTGCTGGCGCGGCCGGGCGTCATCGCCATCCCCAAGGCGGCGGACCCCGCCCATGTCCGGCAGAACGCGGCGGCGCGCGACCTGGTGCTGACGGCCGAGGACATGGCCGAGCTGGACGCGGCCTTCCCGCCGCCCAGGCGCAAGCGCGCGCTGGCGATGCTGTAGCGCCCGGCCTTATGCTGGCGCCCTGCAATCGGGAGCGCCAGGGATGGGCCTGCCAGGCGGCTTGTTCGCCTTCGAGGAGCCGGAGTGGCGGCTGAACCCGCTGGGCGAGATGTGCCCGGCCGTGCTGCCGCGGCCCGGCATGGGCTGCCACCTCCCCCTCAGCTGCTTCCCGCCGAGCGCCGATCCGGGCCCGGTGCAGCAGCTGGCCGATGTGCCGGTGACGGAGGAGGATCTCCTCAAGCTGGTCGGCCAGGCCAAGGTCCAGCCCGGCACGCAGCGCCGCGTCTTCGACGCGCTGATCGAGGCCTCCCGCACCGGCGCGCTGTGGTTCCATGAGATCAGCCGGAGCGGGCTGCGCCTGTCCCACTTCCTCGCGCAGTGCTGCATCGAAAGCTCGTCCTTCCAGAAGCTGGAGGAGGGCTTCGTCTTCAACAGCGTGGCGCGGCTGCTGGAGATCCATGGCAAGTACCTGACGGAGGAACAGGCCAAGTCCTTCGTGCCGCAGGACCAGAAGACCCGCCACGACGCCATCAAGGCGGAGAAGGGCGAGCCCAAGACGCCGGAGGAGAAGAAGGCGCTGGACAAGGCGCTGGCGGACAGCGACGCGGCGGAGAAGAAGAAGCCGCAGGAGTTGGCCAGCACCGTCTATGCCAACCGCATGGGCAATGGCGGCGTCGCCTCCGGCGATGGCTGGACCTATCGCGGCCGCGGGCTGATCCAGCTGACGGGGCGGGAGAACTACCGCGCCGCCGGCAAGGCGCTGGACCTGCCGCTGGAGGCGCAGCCGCAGATGGTGTGGAAGGACGCCGAGGTCGCGCTGAAGACCGCCGCCTGGTACTGGACCAAGCACAATCTGAACGAGCACGCCGACCTCGATGATTCACTCAAGGTCAGCCAGGCCATCAACCTCGGCCCCAATGCGGTGGGCGGCAAGGGCAAGCCGAACCACCTGAAGGACCGGCAGGAGAAGACGGAGGAGGCGAAGGCGATCTGGGGGGATTGGGCGCTGCGGTGAGCGAGGATCCGCTCGCCCTCAGCCCCTTCGTCACGCTGATCCGGGACTTCCTGGCCGGCCGCATCGATGCCGATGCCTTCGAGCGTGGCTACCTCCGCGCCTCGCGGGAGGATGGGCAGCATCGGCCGCGCGCGGTGTTCCTGGTGCTCGACACGCTCTTCGCCGATGTCGATGCCTATTGCCCCGACCCGGCGCTGCGCGGGCCTGACGATTTGGATGCGGCGGCGCTGCGGGAGGCGGCGGCGCGGGCGGCCGCGCGGCTGGAGGCGCTGGGCCTCTACCAGTAGCCCTGCATGATCTCCCGGGCCCAGTCCGGTTCGCGGACCGGCCCTCGCGGGTCGAAGCCCGTCATGTGCGGCTTGATGTCGAGCACCGGCGTGCCGTCGATGGCATCGAGCCCCCGCACCCGCAGCACCATGCCCTCCACGCCCAGCAGCGCGCAGGTGGTGACGCCGATCCGGTTCGGCCGCGGCGAGCCGCGCTGGCCGAGGATGCCGACCCTCGGCCAGTCCGTCCGGCCGCGGGGGTGGCGGGCATTGCGCTCCACCGTCGCGGGGTCGATGCGGTCGAAGACGAAGACCACCGTGACGTGGCTGAAGGCGTCGAGCCCGAGCGCCGCATCGGGGCCGAGCTGCGCGGGATCCAGCACGATCCCGGCCTCGACCTGGTCCCAGGCATCGTCCACCGGCTCGGCCCGCCCGCCGCGGACATGGGCGATGGGGGCCAGGATCACTGGAAGACCGGCACGGCCGGCATGTCCGGCTGCACGGGGGGTGGCGGCAGGTCGATGATGACCGTGCTCGGATCCACGCGAGGCCCGCGGTCCAGCCAGTAGGTCACGCTCTCGGGCCAGAAGATGACGATGGCGACCAGGATCAGCTGCAGGCCGAGCCAGGGGATGGCGCCCCAGTAGATGTCCCGCGTCAGCACCGATTTCGGCGCGATGCCACGGAGGTAGAACAGCGCGAAGCCGAAGGGCGGGTGCATGAAGCTGGTCTGCAGGTTGATGCAGATGAGGACGCCGAACCACACCAGGTCGATGCCGAGGTTCTTGGCGACGGGAGCCAGCAGCGGGATGACGATGAAGGCGATCTCGAAGAAGTCGAGGAAGAAGGCCAGCAGGAAGATGAAGATGTTGACGAAGATCAGGAAGCCGGTCTGGCCGCCCGGCAGCTGCGCCAGAAGGTGCTCGATCCAGATGCCGCCATCGACGCCCTGAAACACCAGCGAGAAGACCGTGGCACCGATCAGGATGAAGATGACCATGGCGGTGATGCGCATGGTGGTGCCCATGGCTTCCCGCACCAGCGGCCGCGTCAGGCGGCGGTTGATGGCTGCCAGCGCGATGGCGCCGACCACGCCCATGGCGCCGGCTTCCGTGGGCGTCGCGAGGCCGAGGAAGATGGTGCCGAGCACCATGAAGATCAGCACGATGCTGGGCACCATGCCCTTCAGCACGCGCCACCAGAGCCGCCAGGTCCGCGGCTCCAGCAATTCGTCCGGCAGCGGCGGCACCTTGTGGGGCGCGAAGATGCTGACCAGGCCGATGAAGGCGATGAAGAGTGCCAGCTGGAGGAAGGAGGGCCCGATGGCGCCCGCATACATGTCGCCGACACTCTGGCCGAGCTGGTCGCCCAGCACGATCAGCACGAGGGAGGGCGGGATGACCTGGGTGATGGTGCCGGATGCGGCGATGACGCCGGTCGCGATGCGCATGTCGTAGCCCGTGCGCATCATGATGGGCAGGCTGATCATGCCCATGGCGATGACGGAAGCGGCAACCGTGCCGGTGATGGCGCCGAGGATCGCGCCCACGATGATGACGGCATAGGCCAGCCCGCCCGGCACCTTGCCGAAGAGCTGCCCGGTACCCTCCAGCAGGTCCTCCGCCAGGCCGCAGCGTTCCAGGATGGCGCCCATCAATGTGAAGAAGGGGATCGCCAGCAGCAGGTCGTTCGACAGGATGTTGAAGATGCGAAGCGGCAGGTTGAACATCCAGGCTTCCGGGAAGAAGCCCAGCCAGACCGAGATGAAGCCGAAGAACAGCCCGACGGCGGCAAGGGAGAAGGCGGCCGGGAAGCCGATGAGGAGGAAGACGATCAGCCCCGCGAACATCAGCGGGGGCATCAGGTCCTCATGCGGGATCGAGGAAATATAGGCGAAGATGTTCATGGTGCCCTCAAACGGCGGGCGCCGGCATCCGCCGGCTTGCCTTCGCGCCTACGCACTGTGTCGCTGGGCCACGAGCGAGCACTGTGCGCGGGCCGCCCTTGGCGGCCGAAGTGGTGTTGCGCTGGGGCATGGGGCCCTACTGGTCCGGCCGGGCGTAGCTGGCGTGGAGGCGCCCATCCTCCAGCTTGATGCCGCGCAGCAGCGCCACGCGCTTCACCAGTTCGGACAGGCCCTGCACCGCCATCAGCGCGAAACCCACGGGCAGCAGCAGCTTCACCGGCCAGCGGATCAGCCCGCCGGGGGAGGAGGAGGTCTCCGCCCGGACCCAGCTCTCCACGAAGAAGGGCCAGGTCATCCAGGCCAGCAGCGCCATGGCGGGCAGCAGGAACAGCGCGATGCCGATCACATCCACCCAGATCCGCGCCCTTTCGCTGATGGAGCCGTAGATCAGGTCCACCCGGACATGCTCGTTCCGGAACAGCGTATAGGCAGCGCCCAGCATCACCACCGCGGCGAAGAAGTACCACTGCACCTCCAGCCAGGCGTTGGAGCCGGAGGAGAAGCCGTAGCGCGCGAAGGCATTGCCCGCGCTGACCAGGCAGGCAAGCAGGACCAGCCAATCGGCCAGGCGGCCGAAGGCGGTGTTCAGCGCATCGACCGCGCGACTGAAGGCGAGCAAGGGGCCCATGGAGACGGGCGCACTCCCGGTTTGTCCCTGTGGATTGGGCGCCGAGGGCGCCAAGGCGCGCCATGTAGCGCCGCTGGCCGCCCTTGGCCAAGGGGCGAAACGGGGATGCAACCCGGGCATGGCCGGGTCGTTGCGTGATGTCCATGATCCACCCGCCCCCTTCTGCCCTGCCGGCTTGCTGCGTATCGTCGCGGACGTGACGCCCTTCCCCGCCCTGCCGTGCTGACGGCGCTCTCCCTGACGCTGGCCGGGCTGGTGATGCTGGCTGTGCTGCCCCTGCTGGCGCTCGGCCGGGGGTGGCCGGTGGGCGCGGTGGTGCATGGCGGGTCGCTCCTGGCCGCCGCGATCTTCGCGGGATGCGGGCTGGCGGCACTGCTCGGCGGCGCGCCGGCGCCGCAGGCGCTGATGCCGGGCAGCTGGGCGCCGATGCTGCTGGCCCTCGATGGGCTCTCCGCCTGGTTCCTGCTGCTGCTGGGGCTGGCGGGCGCCTGTTCGGCGCTCTTCGCCCTCTCTCATTACGGGCGCGCGCCGGCGCGGGTGCTCTCGGCCTATCCGCTCTTCCTCGCCGGCATGGCGCTGACCCTGCTGGCCGCCGATGGCTTCACCCTGCTGCTGGGGTTCGAGGGCATGTCGCTGGCCAGCTGGGCGCTGGTGGCGGCGGACCATGAACAGGCAGAGAACCGGCGCGCGGCGCGGCTCTACCTGATCTTCGCCGTCGCCTCCGGCATCTGCCTGGTGCCGGCGATCGGGCTGCTGGCCGCGGGGGGGGAGATCACCTTCGCCGCGATGCGGGAGGCACCGCCGGAGGGATGGCGTGCCGCGGCCGTGCTGGCGCTGGTGGTGGCGGGGGCGGGGGCCAAGGCGGGGCTGGTGCCACTCCATGCCTGGCTGCCGCTCGCCCATCCGGCAGCGCCGAGCCATGTCTCCGCGCTGATGTCGGGCGCCATGACCAAGGTCGCGATCTATGTCCTGGCGCGGCTGCTGCTGGATGTGACGGGCCCCGCCCAGCCGATCTGGTGGGGCGTGCCGCTGCTGGTGCTGGGCGCGGCCTCCGCCGTGCTGGGGGCGCTGCGCGCCAATCTGGAGGAGGACAGCAAGACCCTGCTGGCCTGTTCCACCATCGAGAATGTGGGGCTGATCGCCATCGGCCTCGGCCTGGCCTGCGCCTTCCGCGCGGCCGACCTGGGCGCGCTGGCGGCGCTGGCGGCGGGGGCGGCGGCTCTGCACGCGCTGAACCATGCGCTGTTCAAATCCCTGCTCTTCCTGGGACTGGGCGAGGTGCTGCATGGCGCGGCGTCGCGCCGGCTCGATCGGCTGGGCGGGCTGATCCACGCCATGCCCTGGACGGCGGCCGCCGTCCTGGTGGGGGCGGGCGCGGCGGCGAGCCTGCCGCCGCTGTCGGGCTTCGCGGGGGAATGGCTGCTGCTGCAGGCGCTGCTGGCGGCCTGGCGGGTCGGCGACCTCGCCTTCCAGGTGCTGGCGGTGGGCGTCGCGGCGATGGCCGCGCTGGCGGCGGCGCTCGCGGCCGCGGCGATGGTGCGGCTCTTCGGCATGGCCTTCCTCGGCCGGCCCCGCACGCCGCGGGCGGCCGGCGCGGCCGATGGCCCCTGGCCGGCGCGCCTGGCGCTGCTGCTGCCGGCGGGCCTCACCGTGGTCTTCGGCCTGCTGCCGGGGCCGATGCTGTCGCTGGCCGAGGGCGCGCTTCAGGCGCTGGTGCGGCAGGATGTGACGGAACGCGCCACCATCGCCGCCATCCGCGTGGGCGATGGCGCGGGGGCCTATATGCCGATCGGCATCGCCCTGCTGCTGGCGGTGCTGGGGGCGGCGATCGTGTTCCTCGTGAAGCGCCGCGCGCCTTCGGGCGTGGCGCGGAGCCCGGCCTGGGATTGCGGCTTCATCGCGCCGCCGCAGCACCTGCCCTTCGGCGACCCGATCACCCAGCCCAGCGCCGCCGGGCTCGGCCAGCCGCTGCGGCGGATGCTGGGGAACCCCGTGCTGGCGGTGCATGAGGGCGTGACCATGCCGCCGCCCGGCGATCCCTCCCCCGCGCGGATCGAGGCCGGCTTCGCCGATCCCTCCGACCGGCTGCTGCTGGCGCCGCTGGCCCGGCTGCGGGATGCGGTGGTGGTGCGGACGGAGCGGCTGCGGGACCTGACGCTGGCCCAGTGCCTCATGCTGCCCTTCGGCACGCTGGTCGCGCTGCTGGCGCTGATCGCCTGGCTGGAGGCGCGCTGATGGGCTTCCTCTGGGGTCTGCTGACGCAGGTGGTGCACCTGGCGCTCATGCTGGTGGCGGCGCCGCTGGTCGTGGGCGTCATCCGCTGGCTGAAGGCGCGGATGATGGGGCGAATCGGGGCCAGCCCGCTGCAGCCATTGCGCGACCTGAGAAAACTGCTGCTGAAGCGGCCGGTGCTGGCGGAGAATGCCAGCTGGATCAGCCGCGCGGCGCCCTATGCGGGCGCGGGGGCGGCGCTGGCTGCCGTGGCGCTGGTGCCGTCCTTCGCGCGGGGGATGGCCTTCGCGCCGCTCGCGGACCTCGTGCTGATCGCGGGGCTGCTGGCGCTGGGGCGCGTCGCGATGGCGCTGGCGGGGCTGGATGTCGGCACCGCCTTCGGCGGGCTCGGCGCGGCGCGGGAGATGAGCTTCGCGGCGCTGGCGGAACCGGCCCTGCTGCTGGCGGTGATGAGCTTCGCGATCCTGGCGGGGACCACGGGCCTCGACGCCATCGCGGGCACGTTCCAGGAGGGGGCGCTGGGCCTTCGCGTCTCGCTCGGCCTGGCGCTGGTGGCGCTGCTGGCCGTGGCGGTGGCGGAGAATGCGCGCATCCCGGTGGACAACCCGGCGACGCATCTTGAGCTCACCATGGTGCATGAGGCGATGATCCTGGAGGCGTCGGGCCGCCACCTGGCGCTGTGGGAAGCCGCGGCGGCGCTGCGGCTGACCCTCTGGCTGGCGCTGCTGGCGGCGATCTTCTTCCCGTTCGGCACCGCGCCGTCCGGCTTTGCCCCGCTGGGGTGGTTGGTGGGGCTGGTCGCCTGGGTGGCCAAGATCGGGGTGCTCTGCCTGGCGCTGGCGGCCTTCGAGAGCGCGATCGCCAAGATGCGCGTCTTCCGGGTGCCGGAGTTCCTGGGCGCAGCGCTGCTGCTGGGCCTGCTCGGCGCGCTGCTGCTCTTCGTCTCGACGAGGCTGGCATGACCTTCGGCACGCCCGCCTATGACATCGCGCATCTGCTGGGTGGCGGCGTGCTGCTGCTGTCCTTCGTGCTGCTCTACCAGCGGCGGATCGACGCGGTGATCAACGCCTTCGCCGTGCAGGGCGCGCTGCTGGCCGCCGCCGCGGCCTGGCAGGGATACATCCAGGGGGCGGCGGGGCTCTACGTGACGGCGGTGATCGCCGTGGTGGCGAAGGCGGTGCTGATCCCGCTGGCGCTGCGGCACGTGCTGGGTCGCTTCGGCCTGCAGCGCGCGGTGGAGCCGGCGCTCGGCGTCGGGCCTTCGCTGCTGGCGGCGGTCGCGCTGGTCGGGCTCTCCGTCCTGGTGGTGCTGCCGATCACGGCGGGCCAGGCGCAGGCGCTGACGCGGGAGGATCTGGCGCTGGCGCTCTCCGTCGTGCTGCTGGGCATGCTGATGATGATCACGCGGCGGAATGCCATCAGCCAGGTGATCGGGCTGATGAGCCTGGAGAACGGGCTGATCCTGGGCGCCGTCGCCGTCACGGGCATGCCGCTGGTGGTGGAGCTGTCCACGGCGGCGCTGGTGCTGATGGTGGCGGTGGTGGGTGGCGTCGTCGTCTTCCAGATCAGGGGGCGGCTGGAGACGCTGGATACGTCCTTCCTGCATCGGGCGCGGGGGGAGGAGCCGCCGGCATGAGGGCTTCGCTGGTAAGTTGGGGAAGGCGCTGCCTTCCCCAAACCCCATCCGCCCCCTCTGATGGATTTGGGGGCGAACCGCCCCTGGACCGTCGTCAATTGAAGGGTTCCAAGGGCCCGCTGGCCCTTGGCGGGGGGTGCAGGGGGGCGGAGCCCTCCCTGCATAGCCGCCCATGACGTTCCACTGGGCCTGGGCGGTGGTCTTCCTCCCCTGGATCGGCGCCATCGCGCTCGCCGCCATGCCGCCGCGTGGCCGGATGCCGGCCTTGGTGAACCTCGGCGTCTCCGCGCTCAGCCTGGTGCTGGCGCTCGTGTTGCTGGCGCAGCCCTATGGCGTGCAGGGCTGGACGCGGACGGATGCGCTGAACCTGCCCTTCGTGCTGCTCTCCGCCATCGTGGGCTGCACCACCGCCGCCTTCTCCGCCGCGACGGTCGATGCGGAGGGCTTCGACGAGTTGCGCGCCCGCGCCTACCACGCCGCCTTCCAGGTCTTTATGGGCGCGCAGTTCCTGGCGCTGCTGTCGGACAATCTCGGCGTGATGTGGGTGGCGATCGAGATCGCGACGCTCGCTTCCGTGCTGATGGTGGCGGTGCATGGCACGCCATCGGCGGTGGAGGCGGCGTGGAAGTTCTTCATCCTCTGCGGCGTCGGCATCGCATTGGCGCTGTTCGGGACGATCCTGCTGTATCTCGCGGCGCAGCCGGTGATCGGCGCGGGGGATCCGGGGCTGTCCTGGGGCGCGCTCGCCGCCGTGGCGGCGAAGTGCGACCCGGGCGTGCTGAGCCTTGCCTTCGTCTTCCTGCTGGTGGGCTATGGCACCAAGGCGGGGCTGGTGCCGCTGCATTCCTGGCTGCCGGATGCGGAGGCCGAGGGCCCGCTGCCGATCAACGCCGTGCTGTCGGGGCTGCTGCTGAACGCGGCGCTGTTCGCCGTGCTGCGGGCCAAGGCGATCGTCGGCGCGCATCCGGAGGCGATGGCGCCGGGGCCGCTGATGGTGGCCTTCGGCCTGGCGTCGCTGCTGCTCGCGGGCTTCGCGCTGTGGCGGCGGCGGGATGCGCGGCGGCTCTTTGCGTGGTCCAGCATCGAGCATATGGGGCTCGCCACCTTCGCCTTCGGCATCGGCGGCGTGGCGGCGAATCTCGCGGGGCTGCTGCACATGCTGGGCCATTCGCTGGTGAAGTCGGGCGTCTTCTTCGCCATCGGCGCGGCGGCGCAGATCAAGGGCAGCCAGAAGGTGGCGGATATCGGCGGGCTGGCGCGCAGCCATCCGGGGCTGGGCTGGGCGCTGGCCTTGGGGATCGCGGCGCTGGCGGGGCTGCCGCCCTTCACGCTCTTCGTCTCCGAATTCTCCATGGTGGTGGCGACCGCCGCGGCGCAGCCCTGGCTGCTGCTGCCGCTCGGCCTCGGCCTGCTGGTGGCGGCGGCGGCGCTGGTGACGGTGCTGCAGCGGCTGTGCCTGGGGGCGCCCACACCGGACAACCCGACGGAGGACGCCTTCTCCCTGCCCGGCGGCGTGCTCTGGGCCAGCATCCCCACCTGGCTGCACCTGGTGCTGGCGGCGCTGCTGGCGCTGGCGGCGCCGGCCGGCCTGGCGGCGATGCTGCGCGAAGGCGCGAGGGTGCTGGGATGAGCGGCGCAGCTTCCGCCTGGATCCGCCGGGGTTCGCCGCAGGGCTGCGCGCCGCATGAGCGCTACCTGCTGGCCCCCGCCGCCTTCGGCGATCTGCGCGATGCGCTGCGCGCGGAGCCGACGCTCGCCTTGCTCTCCTTCTGGGCGGAGCCGGGCTTCGTGCATGCGGCGTTCCTCGATGAGGTCGAGAACACCGTGCTGCTGGCCTCCACCCCCACGCAGGACGGGCACTACCCCGCGCTGTCCCCCGCCCGCCCGGGCGCAGTGCGGTTCGAGCGGATGATGGGCGACCTCTGGGCGCTGCGGGCGGAGGGGGGCGTGGACCTGCGGCCCTGGCTCGACCATGGGCGCTGGCCGGTCATCGGGCCGAATGCCGCGAAGCCCGCCCGCCGCACCTTGCCGGCGGAGCAGCCGGAGTTCCTGCCCATCGAGGGTGAGGGCTGGCACCAGATCCCCGTCGGCCCCGTCCATGCCGGCATCATCGAGCCCGGGCATTTCCGCTTCACCGTGCAGGGGGAGATGGTGGTCCGGCTGGAGCAGCGGCTGGGCTACACGCACAAGGGCACGATCGGGCTGATGATCGGCAAGTCGCCCCGCGCCGCCGCGCGCTATGCCGCGCGGCTGTCCGGCGACACCACCGTTGCCCATGCGCTGGCCTTCGCGCTCGCCGCCGAGGCCGCGACGGGCACCACGCCGCCGCCGCGCGCCATCTGGCTGCGCTGCGTGATGCTGGAGCTGGAGCGGATCGCGAACCACCTGAACGATTGGGGCTTCGTCTGCAACGACGCCGCCTTCGCCTTCCCGCATGCAAGATGCGGCGTGCTGCGGGAAGGCGTTCTGCGCGCGAATGCGGCCGCCTTCGGCCACCGCCTGCTGATGGACCGCGTCATCCCGGGCGGGCTGGCGATGGAGATGCTGCCGGGCGGCGCGGAGGCGATCCTGGCCGCGCTCGATGCGGTGGAGGCGGAGATGCCGGCGCTGCTGTCGATCTATGACAGCCATGCGAGCCTGCAGGACCGCGTGGTGGGCACCGGGATCGTGACGCCGGCGCTGGCGGCGGCCTTCGCCGCCGGCGGGCATGTCGGCCGTGCCTCCGGCCGCGGCTTCGATGCGCGCGTCGCGCTGCCCCACGCGCCCTATGATTCGCTGGTGCCCGAGGCCGCGCTGCGGAGCGAGGGCGATGTCGATGCGCGCGTCCGCATCCGCATCGCGGAGATCGAGGAATCCATCGCCCTGGTGCGGGAGGCCCTGGCCGCCGCGGCCCCGGGCGAGATCCATGTCCCACTGCCGCAGAAGGGCGGCGAAGGGATCGCGATCGCCGAGGGCTTCCGGGGCGAGATCGTCACCTGGATGGCGCTGGATGATGGCGGGCTGATCCGCGCGGTCTTCCCGCGCGATCCGTCCTGGCTGCAATGGCCGCTGCTGGAAGCGGCGATCGAGGGCAACATCGTCGCCGACTTCCCGCTGTGCAACAAATCCTTCAACTGCTCCTACAGCGGATGCGACCTGTGAGGGCTCTCGGAGGTTTCGGGTGACAGGCGCCGGCGCTTCCGCTGTGGTCGGCCCATGAGTGGTCGCGTTCACAGCAAGGCCAGCGCCGCGAAGGGCGCCACGGGCCAGTTCACCGTCACGCTGTTCAAGCCCGGTCCCGGCCGCGGCGTGCTGGAACACTGGGCCTATTCCGACCGCGCCCATGCGCTGGACGAGATCGGCTGGATCGCGGAGCGGGTGCCGCCGGGCACCGAGCTGCTGCTGCGCGATCCCGAGGGCAACGATTTGCTTCGGATGGCACGCACGGCATGAAGACCTTCGGCCGCCTGCTCTGGCCCCGCCTCGCCCAGGGGCTCGTGGGCAAACCGCTCACGGAGCCCGCGACCCCGCCGCCGCCCGAGGTGGTGGAGGCGCTGGCCGCGCGGGTGGAGGCGACGGCGCGGGCCAGGCTCGGCCGGAGCCTGTCGATCCGCCAGGTCGATGCCGGGTCCTGCAATGGCTGCGAGCTGGAGGTGAATGCGCTGAACGGCGTGCTCTATGACCTCGAGCGCTTCGGGCTGCGCTTCGTCGCCTCCCCCCGGCATGCCGATGTGCTGCTGGTGACGGGGCCGGTGACACGCAACATGCGGGAGGCGCTGGAGCGCACGCGGGCCTGCACGCCGGAGCCCTGCTGGGTGGTGGCGGTCGGCGATTGCGCGGCGGATGGTGGTGTCTTCAAGGGCAGCTATGCGGTGGAGGGCGGCGTGACGCCCGTGCTGCCGGTGGACCTGGTCATCCCCGGCTGCCCGCCCGCGCCCGCGCAGCTGCTGGAAGGGCTGCTGGCGCTGCTGGGCGCGCAGGAGGAGCCGAAGCGCGTGGTGGCCGGGGCGGCCGCGGAGCCCGAGCTGTAACCGATGACGGTCAAGGCCCGTCTCGGGCCTGGCGGATGGGGTATGGGGAAGGCAGAGCCTTCCCCATCAGAGCCGCAGGCACCCCTTCGGCAGCGCCGGCCACACGAACCAGGCCCCGTTGGCATAGAGCCGTGCCGGCAGTCCCGGCGCCTCGTCCCGCAGCAGCACGAAGCCGGCCCCGGTTTCCAGCAGCGCCGCGTCCGTGGCGCTGACCGCCCGGGCCAGGGCGGCCGAGGGCCCGAAGGCGATGGCGCCCGGCGGGTCCACCACCAGCGCCAGCGCCGCCATGCCGCCGAACCAGGCCAGCAGGGCCAGCGTCGCGCCGCGCAACAGGCGGAGCGTGCCCTCAATAGTCATAGGCGTGCTCGAAGCTGGCGCCAGCCGCCGCGGCCTCCCGCATCAGCCGGGCGAGGTCGGGCACCGCCACATCCAGGCCGAGGCGCCGCCAGCCGGGGCGGGACTGGATGGGCAGGGCGAAGACCGGGTCGCCCGGCAGCGCCGCGCCGTCCGGCGCCACCACGGTGACGAGGATGCGGGGATTGCCCGCGATCTCCCGCACCTCGCCCCCGCGTTCCGCGATCCCGGCGAGGATTTGCGTCAGTGCCCGGTAGCGGGGGGTCTCGATCAGGGTCGCGCCGTCCTCGAAGCGACGCAGCACGGTGATGCGGGGATCGGCCTCCGGCTGCCCGCCCATGACCACGCTGCGGATGCGCAGCGCGGCCGGGGAGGCGCCGGCCAGCGCGCCGATCGCGACCGCATAGGCGGCGCGGCCGCCATAGAGGGCGCTGAGCCAGGCGCGGCGTTCGGTGCTGCGGAGGACGCTGACCTCGCCATAGGGCGTCTCCTCCCACAGGCGGGAGAGTTCGGTCGCGAAGGGGTATTCATACCAGGGCACCTGGCGGAGGAAGGTCGCGTAATCCTCCGCGACGCGCAGGGCGAATTCATCCTCCGGCGTGCGGCGCGGGCCGCGGGCCCAGGCGGTCAGCGCGCCGATGCTGCGCTCATAGGCGCCGATCACCGCCATCTCCGCCGTGAAGCTGATGCCGATGACATAGTTGGTGGTCTTCTGGTCCGCCGTCGCCGCGCCGGTGCGCGCGGCCTCCCGCGTCGCGTTGCAGAGGCTGCGCCAGAAGCCGGCGATGGAGGCGAGGTAGTCGAAGGAGGATTCGGAGGCCTGGCGCGCGACGCCGGCCATGTCCTCATAGGCGTGGACGATGAACCACTCGGGATAGGTCAGGAAGCTGTCGCCCGCCGCGCGGCGCCATTCCGCGCCGCCGAGGTCGTAGCGCGGCGCGGGCGGGGCGCGGTCGGTGGATTCCGCGACACAGCGCTGTTCGACCACCACCACGGGCGCCGCGGCGAGCAGCAGCAGCGGCAGCACCACCAGCGCGATGCGCCGGGCCCAGCGCCAGCGGCGGCGCTTCATCCGCGGCGCGCGCCCAGCCATCCCGCCGCGATCCCGAAGCCGCCCAATGCCAGATGGGGAATGCTGGAAAGGAAACTGATCATCCAGGGCATGTCCCGCGCGATGCCATGGATGAAGAGGCTGAGGTCGAGGAAGCTGGCGCCGGTCAACACGCCGCAGACGCCATCGACGAAGTAGAGCGTGCCGAAGACCTTGAGGAAGGAGATCGAGGCCGCGCGCCCCATCGCGACCGCAGCCAGCGCCCAGAGCGCGGAGGCCAGGTGCAGCGCATCCTTGTAGATGTCGAGGCGAAAGAGCCCGAAGACCCGGCCCTCCGCATCGACGAAGGCGGGGACGTAGTTGGTGATGGCCGCGAAGAGCAGGGCGGCGGCAAGGAGGGAGGCGGCAAGACGTGGGCTCATCTCAGGCAAGATAGCCGTCCCACAGCGCGTGTCGGAACAACAGGCCGGGATCATAGTGGCGCTTGCGCTCCGCGAAGAAGGCCGCGCGGGAATAGGCGCGCTGGAACTGGTCCCGCCGCGCATGCAGGCGGTAGGGCAGGTAGTAGGCGCCGCCGAGGTCGATGACGCGCTCCACCAGCGCCTCCGTCATCAGCAGCATGTCGGCCTCCCCCTCCGCCGAGATGTCCTGGGAGAAGGACATCACCGCCGCGATGCGCGGCTGCGGCGCGTAGCGGAGCACGCTCAACTCATCCGTGCCGACATAGCGCAGTGTCACATTGATGAATTCCGCCGCGGCGGGCGGGATGATGTCGCGGCAGGCCTGGCGGAAATCGCGGAAGCGGTCGGGCGGCACGAAGTATTCGTGCAGGATGTCGGTGCGCCGCCGGGCGGTGTTCGCCAGGTTGGAGACGGGCTCGACCATCAGCGTGTTGCGGGTGGCAAGGCCGGTGCCGATGGCGGGCATCAGGCGCGTCTCCGCCACCCAGCGCAGGCGCTTCGCCGTCTCGCTGCCGATCTGCTGGCGGTAGATGGTGTTGGAGATGCCGGTCATCAGGCTGTGGTTGGCGGCCGGGGGCAGCGTGGCGGGTTGCGGCGAGACGGCGCGATAGACCGTCAGGATCGCATCGTCGAACAGCGATTCCCGCGCGACGGAAAGACGGCCATAGGCCATGGAGACGGTCGGGTCGCGCGCGACCTGGGGGATGAAGGCCTCGGCGAACTCGGCGCCGGGCAGCAGCTGCGCATAGGGGCGGAGCATGAGGTTGGGCACGACCTCGATATCCAGGTCGAGGATGACGCCGAACAGCCCGTAGCCGCCGGCCATCAGGCCGAAAAGCTCCGCGTTGCTGTCGCGGGAGCAGTCCAGGATGGTGCCATCCGCCAGCATGATGCGGCAGGACCGGACGGTGCTGGCGAAGGGACCGTGCGGCACGGGCCAGCCATGGGCGTTGACGCTGAAGGTGGCAGCCGCGCCGAAATCGGCGTTGGACTGCATGACCTTGGGCGAGAGCCCCTGCGGGTCCAGCCAGCCGATGATCTCCGACCATGTGGCACCAGCCGAGACGCGCGCGATGCCGTTGGCGCGGTCCAGCTCGAACCAGGGATTCGTCAGCGTGATGCCGGTGCCGTCCCGCGCCAGGGACTGCGAGCCCATGGAATGGCGAGCGGCGCCGACCACGACGGGGCGGCGGGCGGCGGCGGCCTCGCGTAGTTCGCGGCGCAGCGCCTCATGCCACTGTCCCGCGCGGTCCGTGACGGGGCGCCAGTGGCGGGCGACGGGCGTGGGGTTCAGGCGGCTGGCATCGTTCATCACGATGCGCGGTGTCGCGCCCTGGGCGGCGGCGAGGCCCGGCAGCAGGGAGGCGGCGGCGGTCAGGGCATCCCGGCGGGTGATCGGCACGCGCATCTCCTGCAAGCGCGCCATGGTGGCGCGGAAGCGGGGCGGCGGCCAAGGGCGGGCAAAAGAAAGGGCCGGTCGCATTGCTGCGACCGGCCCGAAAGGGCCGACCCCGGGCGGGGGCCGAAGGCCGCAAGGCCTGGGGTCTCCACCAGATCGGCCTCGTCGGCGCTGGC
>NZ_JAAIKB010000050.1 GCF_011040385.1 Falsiroseomonas algicola
GGCCTGAGTGACCTGTGTGGACGGCCCCTTCGATGCAAGGGCGTTGAAGGGTTGAGGCGCCGCGGTCGAGTGCGGTCATGTGTCCGGCCTCGGATGCGGCTGGTTTGACCGCGGGCCCTGATGAGGTTCGCGGTCCGGCTCCCAATCAGTTCGGCGCGCTCGGGGCGCGGGTCACTCAACGGGTTCTGCCGGACCCCGGGTTCGACCGGTTGCCATCACGCCACCTTCGCCCTCGCACGCCCGCCGGTCGCGGCGACCTCCGGCGGGAAGCTCTATCCTCCTATGCTGCGGCGGCCTGGCGCCCGAGGGTCGGGTCATAGGTTCCGCCGCGGGTCAGCAGTGCCCAGACGATGCGTGCCGTCTTGTTCGCCTGCGCGATGGCCGCGACCATCGTCGGCCGGCGCGCCAGCAGACCTGCGAGCCACCCTTCCTGAGCCTTGTTCTTGTTGTGGCGGATCACCGTCGTGGCGCCGAGCACGAGCAGCTTTCGGAGGTAGCGGTCCCCAGCCTTGGAGATGCCGACCTGCCGAGGCTTGCCGCCCGTGCTGTCCTGCTTCGGCACGAGGCCGATCCAGGCGGCGAGATGCCGGGCGGAGCGGAAATTGGCGATATCGCCGACACTGGCCAGGATCGCGGTCGCCGTGATGGGCCCGATGCCCGGAACCTTGGCCAGACGTCGACTGGCCTCGCTGGCCTTGTGCCAGGCCAGGATCGCCGCCTCCACTTCCGCCACCTGCGTCTCGATCGCCTCGATCGCGTCCGCCAGGCGCAGCAATGCTGTCCTGGCGAGCGCCGGAACGCGCGTCTCCGCGGCATCGCGCAGAATGCCCAGCAGCTCGCCCATCCCGCCGGTGCCCTGTCGGGCCACGATGCCGAACTCCGCCAGGTGCCCGCGCAGCGAGTTCACCAGCATCGTACGCTGGCGGACCAGCAGGTCGCGGGTCCGGTGGAGCACCAGGAGCGCCTGCTGCTCGGGTGTCTTGATCGGCACGAAGCGCATCGTCGGCCGCGTCACCGCCTCGCAGATCGCCTCGGCATCCGCCGCGTCCGTTTTGCCGCGCTTGACGTAGGGCTTCACGTAGGCGGCCGGGATCAACCGCACCTCATGCCCAAGCGCCCGGATCTCCCGCGCCCAGTGATGGGCCGAACCGCACGCCTCGATGCCGACCAGGCAGGGCGGGAGCGCGCGGAAGAACCCAAGCACCTCGCTCCGGCCCAGCTTGCGCCGCAGCACCGCGCGGCCGCTGGCGTCAACTCCATGCGCCTGGAACGCACGCTTGGCGATGTCCAGACCGATCGTGGTAATCTTCATGGCGGACGGCCCCTTTGCTCGCTGACCTCAACAGCCGCGAGCCTGGCACATCGATGCCGCTCAGGGGCCGTCCACCGCATCAGTTTGAGAA
>NZ_JAAIKB010000051.1 GCF_011040385.1 Falsiroseomonas algicola
TTTGCCGGCCTGGAAGTGGGTCCATCCGTCGAGCATGACGATAGGACCTGGCTTGCCGTAGTAGCCGGTCCAGCCGCCCAATCGGGCGCAGATCCAGGCGGCGTAGGCGAGGCTGCCTTCGGGGTGGGGGTTTTTCTGTTTGGTGGTCTTGCCTTCGAGTGCTCGGCAGTGGGCGCGGAGCAGCGGCAGGTCATCGGGCTCGAAGGCGTCGGTCACGGGGCGCAGCGGGCCGGGCCCGCCGTCTCGCGCATGGACCAGTTGCTGCACGGTGACGGCGGCCACCAGGGCTGCCATCACCAGTCGATTGCGCGGTGCGGCATCCTCGACCTCGATCCCCTCGATGTCGAAGCCCTGCGTCTTCATCGTGCGGAACAGCTGCTCGATCGCCCAGCGCTTGCGGTAGAGTTCCGTCACCGCGAGCGCTTCGGCCCCATTCGATACCGTCTGCGTCGTCAGCAGCCGCCAATGGATCGGCGGGGCGCCCGCTGGCGCCTCCACCTCTCGCGCATCCACCACATACAGGCCGAGCGTCGCTGGCAGATCGCCGACGCGGCCATGGCGCGGCCGCGCCACCTGCACCGCGGCAAAGCGCAGCGCGAGCGTCGCCTGTCGCGCCGCCTGTCCGGGCCGCGCCCGCAAATCGATCTCGACGCGAAGCGCCTCTGCCTGCTTGTCCATCGCGGCAAACAGCCGTTCGTCGCCTTCCAGGGCGCGGTCCTGCGCAGCGCGGACCAGAAGGTCCACATTCCCCGGGCAGCGCGCGAAGGCCTCGTAGATATCGCTCTCCCGGTCCGCGATCACCGTGACGCGCGTGGCGCTGGCCCCCACCGCTGCCGCGCGTGAGGCGCCTTCCAGCCAGCGCTGGCTTTCCTTGTTCGCCACCGGCCGTGCCCGCCGCCCCGCTTTGCGACCAGCCTCGCGGTGCAGGAACACGCCATCCACCAGGCCGAGGATCGCCCCATCCGCCGCATCCACGCCCAGCACGGCATGCAGATAGTCGCCGCCGCCACCCTCCGAGCGCACCACTGTCGTGTCCTGGATCGCCAGCAGATGCCGACCAGCACAGCGCTCCGCCGTCCGCGCCGCCGCCGTCTCCGCCATCTCCCGCACCGTCACCGCCGGGTTCCGCAGCCAGCGCGTCAGCCGGATTTCACCCGACCGATTGCCGCCAAGACGCCGAACCCTGATCCCGCGCCCCGCCTGCGCCACCAGCTGCGCATGCAAAAAGGCCCCCCTTTTTGCAGGCGCAGGTCGCCAAACCCGCCCAGCTCCACACACCCCGACATCATGCCGCTCCATCGCCTCTAACAGCAGCGAATCAGCACAAACAACCTTGCGCAAGCCGAGTTGTGTGAATGCCGTAGC
>NZ_JAAIKB010000052.1 GCF_011040385.1 Falsiroseomonas algicola
TCGGCGAGGCGCCGGTGCAGGGCCGGGTCGTAGCGGATGAGTTGGCTGATACGGATCGAGCCAAGCACGGCGGCGAGGACGGCCTGGTGGACAAGGGCCTGGATGCGCCAGAGGGATGGCTCGCAGCCTGCTGTGGCGAGTTGTTCAGGGGAAAAAAGCCAGGAAATCCTGGCTGATGTCTTCGGAGAGCAGGGCCAGCAGCAGGTGCGCGGCAATCCATCGGCGGATGGCGGGTTCGCTGTGGCAGCGCAGTTGGTCGATGTGCAGCAGTGACTTCAGCCGCTTGAAGGCGAGTTCGATCTGCCAGCGCAGGCGATAGGCAGCGAGCACCTGGGACGCGGGATAGTCTTCCTGCGGCAGGGTGGTGGTGAGGATGAGCCAGCCGGCCGCTGCGATGCTGGTGGGCTGCACGGCCTGCTGACGCTGTTGCGCCTTGCGGCGGACCTTCTTCTCGGTCGCCGCGCGGGCAGCAGGCGGCTTGCGTTGCAGCACAAGCCGGAGCGGCATGTCGGCCTGGCCCACGACCTGGGCCAGCACCGACACATCCTGCGCCTCCACTTGCGCGGGTAGGCTGGCCAGGTGGCGGTGCAGGTCGAAACCGGTGCCGTCTGGCTGCCGCAACTTCACGCCGCCAGGGCGAATGCGGACGATCAGGTCGGCGCCTGCCTTGCTCGCCTCGCGAAACCTCGCCATCGCCGGGGTGCGGCCGAAGCCGCGGTCGGCGATCCTGATCTCTCCGGCCACCGGCGCACCGCGGTCGAGCGCCTCCGCGCCGCGGCCGTCGGTCAGTTCAAGATGGGAAAAGCTGCTCTGGCCGAGGTCGAACACCGCGTGGATCCGCCAATCCACCCCCTGCCGACCCGGCTGATGCAGGCAGGTGCCGTCAGCCAGGCGCAGGCATCGCCCATGCCAGCGCAAGCCAGCACTGGCGCTGCGATCGGCCATGACAGCCCCGATGAGCGCGTCCAGGAAGTCGCCAGCCTGGTCAAGCCGCGCCTTGAGGGCCGGGTTGCTGAGCGACGCGATCCCCGTCAGCCCAGACCAAGCCGCTGCTTGCCGCAGCGACAGCCCACCCGGACCTGCCGCCAACAGCAGCCTCAGCAGCGACGCCGCGTCGACCACACGTCGTCGACGCGACAAAGCACCATGCCTGCGCGCCAAGTCATCCAGGTCTATGCCGGACGGCAGACGCGCCAGAACCTCGCCAAAACAATCAACTGGCAGCCGTGCATCAAGGGTCACACCCACAAAACGCCGCAACCAGCCTCACGATCCCCGCTCTATCCTAGCGCCTATGGGGCT
>NZ_JAAIKB010000053.1 GCF_011040385.1 Falsiroseomonas algicola
CCCTTGTAAGTCTCGTTCATCGGCGTCGGCCTGTCATAAGCTGGCTGGCGCGGTGGCGGAGGGGATGCCGATCTGCCCTGGGGTGACAGAGCCCGTGACTGAGCTTGGTCGCCCCTCCGCCGTTCCTGTGAACCCGAACAGTCGCTTGGGCCGCCAGCGAAGCCCGTTTTCGCAAGGTCGGGTCGCCATGGAACACACCACCCAGCACAGCGCCGCTCCCGCCCCTAACCCTGGCGTCGTGGTCGGGATCGACGTCTCCAAGGACCGCCTCGACGTCGCCATCCTGCCCGGCGGCGAGGCCTTCTTCGTCAAACGCGATGCGGAAGGGCTCGACGCCCTCGCCGCGCGCCTCCGCCCGCTCGCCCCCGAGGCCGTCGCCCTCGAGGCCACGGGCGGCTACGAGACCGTCGTCGCCGCCACCCTCGGCGCCGCCGGCCTGCCCGTCGTCATCGTCAATCCCGCCCAGGTCCGCAGCTTCGGCCGCGCCCTCGGCCAGCGCGCCAAGACCGATCCCATCGACGCCCGCCTCATCGCCCAATTCACCGCGATGACCAGGCCCGAGGTCAGGCCGCTCCCCGACGAGGCAACCCAGCGCCTCGCCGACCTCGTCGCCCGGCGCCGTCAGATCATCGCCATGATCGTCGCCGAGCGGCAGCGCCAGAAGCGCTTCACAGGTCGCAAGCCCACGCCCGACCGCCTCCAGAAGTCCATCACTCGCCTTCTCGAGGCCCTGGAGCGCGAACTCTCCGAAGTCGATGCCGACATCGATACCGACATCCGCGGCAGCTCCGCCTGGCGCGAGAAGGAAAACCTCCTCGCCTCCGTCCCAGGCGTCGGGTCCACCATCGCCCGCACCCTGATCGCTGAAATGCCCGAACTCGGCACGCTCGATCGCCGCCAGATCGCAGCCCTCGCCGGCCTCGCACCCTGGACCCGCCAGTCCGGCCAATGGAAAGGCCGCAGCTTCATCGGCGGCGGGCGCGCCCCCATCCGCGCCGCCCTCCACATGGGCGCCATCACCGCCGCCCGTCACAACCCAGCCCTCAAAACCTTCCGCGACCGCCTCCTCGCCGCCGGTAAACCCAAGATGGTCGCCCTCGTCGCCGTCGCCCGAAAGCTCCTCACCATCCTCAACGCCATCATCCGAACCGGAAAGCCATGGGACGCAAAACCCGCTTGACGACCAACACAGTCGCTCA
>NZ_JAAIKB010000054.1 GCF_011040385.1 Falsiroseomonas algicola
TTACTTGACGATCTGGGCGACGACGCCGGCGCCGACGGTGCGGCCGCCTTCGCGGATCGCGAAGCGCAGGCCCTGGTCCATCGCGATCGGCGCGATCAGCTCGACATCCATCGTGATGTTGTCGCCCGGCATCACCATCTCGACGCCTTCCGGCAGCTTCACGATGCCCGTCACGTCCGTCGTCCGGAAGTAGAACTGCGGACGGTAGTTCGTGAAGAACGGCGTGTGGCGCCCGCCCTCTTCCTTCGTCAGGATGTACGCCTCGGCCTTGAAGCCGGTGTGCGGCGTGATCGAGCCGGGCTTCGCCAGCACCTGGCCGCGCTCCACATCCTCACGCTTCGTGCCGCGCAGCAGCGCGCCGATGTTGTCGCCCGCCTGCCCGCTGTCCAGCAGCTTGCGGAACATCTCCACGCCCGTCACCGTCGTCTTCACGGTGTCCTTCAGGCCGACGATCTCGACTTCCTCGCCAACCTTCACGATGCCCCGCTCCACGCGGCCCGTCACCACCGTGCCGCGGCCCGAGATCGAGAACACGTCCTCGATCGGCATCAGGAACGGCAGGTCCACCGGACGCTCCGGCTGCGGGATGTAGGCATCGACCGCCCGCATCAGCTCCAGGATCGCCTGCTCGCCGATCTCCGGCGTCTTGTCCTCGAGCGCGGCCACCGCCGAGCCCTTGATGATCGGGATCTCGTCGCCCGGGAACTTGTAGGAAGAGAGGAGCTCGCGCACCTCCATCTCCACCAGCTCCACCAGGTCCGGATCGGCCAGGTCCATCTTGTTCAGGAACACCACCAGCGCCGGAACGCCCACCTGGCGCGCCAGCAGGATGTGCTCCCGCGTCTGCGGCATCGGGCCGTCCGCCGCGGAAACCACCAGAATCGCGCCGTCCATCTGCGCCGCGCCCGTGATCATGTTCTTCACGTAGTCGGCGTGGCCGGGGCAGTCCACATGCGCGTAGTGGCGGTTCTGCGTCTCGTACTCCACGTGGGCGGTCGAGATCGTGATGCCGCGCGCCTTCTCCTCCGGCGCCTTGTCGATCTGGTCATACGCCGTGAACGTCGCGCCACCCGTCTTCGCCAGAACCTTGGTGATCGCCGCCGTCAGCGACGTCTTCCCATGGTCCACGTGCCCGATCGTGCCGATGTTGCAGTGCGGCTTCGTCCGCTCGAATTTCGCCTTGGCCAT
>NZ_JAAIKB010000055.1 GCF_011040385.1 Falsiroseomonas algicola
CGCCCGATGTTTGTCGCTGCTGACCGCGTGTTCGATCACGTCGATGATGCGTTCGCCCACCTTCCACCGGCAGTGGCGAACGCGATCCTTGTAGCGTGGCAGGACCCCTCGCCGCGCACGGCGTCCATGGCCGATTTCGCCGTCGCGCTGCATGTCGGCGATCTCGACGCCCGGTCGCCGGAAGTGATGTCACTCTGGGTGATGCTGGAGCGGATCGCCGGGCGCGATCTCGGACAGCATCTTCTCGAACGACTTCGCGCGCTGAGTTCGTGACGCGACCTCTCGGCAGCGGATCGCCAAGGCGTAGATCGCGGGGGAGTGTCCGAGAGATGCGCGCCGGTGGCCGCTTCCGACCGGGCAGCAGCGTCAGGCCCACCTCGATGGCGCAGCTTGGAAGCCATAACCGTGGTAACGGCCTCCGTCCCGGATCGTTGGCGACATCATAGACTCAGCCTGAGATGCCTACCGGGTCGTGTCGGACGGTCCAGACCGCCTCCACGAGACCTGCGAGGGCGCGTCGGCATGCTCTGCTGCCGTCACCAGCATGGGGACGGTCCGCACGGCGCCGGAGCACCGGCAGGCACCGGCCAGACAGGGAAGCTGACGGTGGATGGCATCAGCGGCAGCGTCGGGACGCACCCGGCGATCCGGGAAAGTAGCGGGCTGGCGGATGCCGGGCATGCTGGGAAGACAGACTGCCCGACCGTCAGGTCGCCGCCGATGGCTCGGCCTTGATCGTCGGCAGCGTCTTCGACGCGAACCGCGACGGGCTCCGAATCGTGTCGGCCGGTTTGGACCGTCCCCCCGGCGATGCCGGGACGGTGGTGGAGGTCAGCGCGCCACCATGCTGAGGGCGGGAACGGCCCTGCCCCGGACACGTGCTGGACCGCTTGGACTCTGGCGCGCGGCGCGGCGGGGCTCGATCTGGTCTTCGCCGTCGCGAGAGTCACTCCAGAGTCCGCGCCTCCGCCGAACGGCCTTGGAAGGGCGGGCAGGTCAGTTCGGACGCTCCCGGGCGGCGAGCGCCCGGAAGACTTCATCTGGCCCGGGCGAACCGGGCGAAAGCCGAGGTAAAGGGCCGCTTTCAGGTGCTCCTTGCCTGCGACGGCCGGGCCGGATACAAAGACGCACCTCGTGCTGCGGGCGTAGTTCAGAGGTAGAACGTCAGCTTCCCAAGC
>NZ_JAAIKB010000056.1 GCF_011040385.1 Falsiroseomonas algicola
GCCTGGACCTGCGAGTCTTGGTGCATGAGGGAAGGCGTTGAGGTCCGGCTGCGGCCGGGGGATCGGGAGCGGCTCGAAGGCGTGGTCTTCGGCCGCAAGAGCCCGCAGCACCACGTATGGCGGGCTCGGATCGTGCTGATGACGGCGGACGGCGCGGGGACGATGGCGATCCGCGCTGCCACGGGGAAAGGCAAGCCGACGATCTGGCGCTGGCAGGCGCGCTACATGCAGGACGGCGCCGACGGGCTGTTCCGGGACGCCCCGCGAGGCCGCGCCTTCACCGCCGCCTCGCCTGAGCAGATCGCCGCGGTGGTCGAGCGCACGCTGCACGAGGACCCACCCGCGGCGACGCACTGGACGTTGCGCTCGATGGCCAAGGCGAGCGGCCTGGCGCCGTCCACCATCCATCGCATCTGGCATGAGCACGGCCTGAAGCCGCACCGGGTCGAGACCTTCAAGCTCTCGAACGATCCGAAGTTCGTCGAGAAGGTCCGCGACATCGTCGGCCTCTACGTCAATCCGCCCGAACACGCCCTGGTGCTGTCCGTGGACGAGAAGAGCCAGATCCAGGCGCTCGACCGCACCCAGCCGGGGCTGCCGATGAAGCGTGGCCGCGGTGCGACCATGACGCACGACTACAAGCGCCATGGCACGACGACGCTGTTCGCCGCGCTCGACGTCAAGGCAGGCACGGTCATCAGCCAGTGCATGCTCCGCCACCGCGCCGCCGAGTTCATCCGCTTCCTGCGCCTGGTCGACAAGCCGACCCCGCCAGAACTCGACCTGCACCTGATCCTCGGCAACTACGCCACCCACAAGACCGAGGCCGTGAAGCGCTGGCTGGCCCGCCACCCGCGCTTCCATGTTCATTTCACACCGACCTCGGCCTCCTGGATCAACGCCGTCGAGGGCCTGTTCGCCACCCTGACCAAGCGGCGGCTGAAGCGCGGCGTCTTCCGCTCCGTCATCGAGCTGAACCAGGCCATCCGCGCCTACCTCGCCGCGCACAACGCCGACCCAAAGCCCTTCCGCTGGACCGCGCCCGCCGACACCATCATCGGCAAGCACCAACGCGGGAAA
>NZ_JAAIKB010000057.1 GCF_011040385.1 Falsiroseomonas algicola
TTAGAGCCGATTCTCATCAGGTTGCGGCATAGCCGGCGTGGCGGAGGTAGTTGGCGCATTCGGCGGGTGTGAAGGCGTCGAGGGCGGCGCCGATGGCGTCGATGAGGCTTGAGACGGTTGTCTTGGCGGCGGTGCGGAGCAGGTTTTTCAGTTTGGAAAAGACCTGCTCGATTGGGTTCAGATCGGGGCTGTAGGGCGGCAGGAAGAACAGCTTCGCGCCGGCCTCGCGAATGGATCGGCGGACAGCGGCGCCCTTGTGGCTGCCGAGGTTGTCCATGATGACGATATCGCCGGGCTGCAGTGCCTTGGCCAAAGCCTGCTGAACATAGGCGAGAAAGCTGCGACCGTTGATCGGCCCGTCAAAGACGGCGGGGGCGGCAATTCGGTCGGACCGAAGCGCGGCCACGAAGGTCAGCGTCTTCCAGTGCCCGTGGGCCGTCTTGTCGACCAGGCGTTCGCCCACAGGGCAACGGCCGTGGGTGCGGACCATGTTTGTCTTGGTCCAGGTCTCGTCGATGAAAACCAGGCGCTTCGGGTCAAGCCGTCCCTGGTGCTGCCGCCAGCGGTCGCGTCGGCGGGCCACATCGGAGCGATCCTGTTCAGCCGCATGCAGGCTTTTTTTTGAAGCTGATCCCCTCCTGGCGGAAAAACCGCCAGACGACCGAGATCGCCACCACCACGCCGCGCTCGCGCAGCTCCGCTGCCAGCATGGCCAGGGTCAGGTCCGGCTTCTGTGCGACACGGGCCAGAAGCCACTCCCTTTGACCCGCCAGCGCCGCTCGCCGCACACCACCCACTGGTCGGGCCGCAACGCTGCCGGTCTCGCGCTGGCGCTCGGCCCAGCGGATCACGCTTGAAGGGCTCACCGCGAAGCGGGCCGCCACCGATCGGTAGCTCTCGCCCGCCAAAACCGCCGCTATCGCCCGCTGACGCAGGTCCAACGACAACGCTCGCGCCATCACTGCCGGCCTCCTCCCGGCCCGCAGTTCAAACCACACCGGCTCCGCGTCGCATCATCACGTCCGATTCAGCGCGGTCGGAAAAGCGTCTAGGC
>NZ_JAAIKB010000058.1 GCF_011040385.1 Falsiroseomonas algicola
CCGCTCGGCCACCAAGCGCTCCAGCTCGCGCACCACCCGCGCGCCGCTGATCGAGGTGTCCACCACCGTCGCCAGCGCTTCGCGCGTGAAGTCGTCCACCACGCACAACACCCGGAACCGCCGACCATCGGCCAGCGCATCGGCCACGAAGTCGAGGCTCCACCGCTGGTCGGCGCCCTGCGGCACCGCCATCGGCGCCCGCGTGCCCAGCGCACGCTTGCGGCCGCCCCGCCGACGCACAGACAGCCGCTCCTCGCGGTACAGCCGCCAGATGCGCTTCAGGTTCACGGCTGCGCCCTCCCGCCGCAGCAGGGTTCGACGCACTGCGTCGAACAAGCCGCCGGTAGCCGAACCGGCGACGCTGATTCGCCAACTCGCGCAGCCGCTTCCGCAACGCCGCGTCCCCGCCATCCGCGCGCTCATACCGGAACGCCGAGCGATCCACCCCGATCAGCCTGCAGGCCGCCCGTTCGCTGTAGCCGTGCTCGCGCATGACACGCTCCACCGCCCCGAACCGCGCCGCAGGCCCAATCAGTTTTTTCTCAGCAACTCCCGAAGCACCGAGTTGTCCATCACCGCCTCAGCCAGCAGCTTCTTCAGGCGGCGGTCCGTTCGGTAGCTCTGCTGCCGAACCCTCCAGCCCCTTCAGCCGCGACGCCTCCGACGGCTGCAAGCCGCCGTACTTGGACTTCCAGTTGTAGAGCGTCTGGTCGCTGATCCCGTGCTTCCGGGACAGCTCCGCCGCCGACCGCCCCGCCTCGTGCTCTTTCAGGATCCCGAGAATCTGACCCTCGGTAAACCGGCTCCGTCGCATCGTCCTCTGCTCCTCGACGGATCCAACTTATCCCTGGCTGGAACCACGGCGAGCACGTCACA
>NZ_JAAIKB010000059.1 GCF_011040385.1 Falsiroseomonas algicola
GTGGTGGTGAGCGCGCCGAGCTGGGTGGAGCGGAGGCCGGCGAACTGGGTCGTGGTCAGCACGCCGAGATCGGTGGTCTCCAGCGCCGCGGCCTGGCCGCTGCTGAGGGCACCGAGCTGGGTGGAGGTGAGGCCGGCGACCTGGGTGGTGGTGAGGGCGGCGAGGTCGGTGGTCTCCATGCCGCGGATCTGGGCGGTGGAGAGGGCGCCGATCTGCGTCGTGGTCAGCGCGCCGATCTGGGTGGTGGTGAGCGAGGCGACCTGACCGGAGGTGAGGCCGGCCACCTGCGTCGTGCCGAAGCCGCCGAGCTGGGTGGTGGTCAGCGCCGCGACCTGGGTGGTGGTGAGGCCGGCGACCTGGGTGGAGGTGAGGCCTGAGAGCTGGGTGGTGGTGACGGCGCCGAGCTGGGTGGTGGTCAGCGCCGCGAGCTGGGTGGAGCCGAGGCCGCGGAACTGGGTCGTGGTGAGGACGCCAAGGTCCGTGGTCTCAAGCGCGGCGGCCTGGGTGGAGGTCAGCGCGCCGAGTTGCGCGGAGGTGAGGCCGCTGAACTGGGTGGTGGTCAGGGCGGCGAGGTCGGTGGTCTCCATGCCGCGGATCTGGGCGGTGGAGAGGGCGCCGACCTGGGTGGTGGTGAGCGCGCCGATCTGCGTCGTGGTGAGCGAGGCGACCTGGCCGGAGGTGAGGCCGGCGATCTGGGTGGAGCCGAGGCCGCCGAGCTGGGTGGTGGTCAGCGCCGCGACCTGGGTGGTGGTGAGGCCGCTGACCTGGGTGGAGGTGAGGCCGGCGAGCTGGGTGGTGGTGACGGCGCCGAG
>NZ_JAAIKB010000005.1 GCF_011040385.1 Falsiroseomonas algicola
GGATGGACCCACTTCCAGGCCGGCAAAGCCGCTCTCAAAACCCTCCAGACCTATGCAGATGTGTGAATCTACTAGCCTGCCGGGGAGAGGGCTTTCGCTCAGGCTTCCTTGTAGCGGTAGCCGAGGCCGTAGAGGGTCTCGATCATCGAGAAGTCCGGGTCCACGGCGCGGAACTTCTTGCGCACGCGCTTCACATGGCTGTCGATGGTGCGGTCGTCGACATAGATGTTCTCGCCATAGGCGCCGTCGATCAGCTGGTCGCGGTTCTTCACCATGCCGGGGCGCACGGCCAGCGCCTTCACCAGCAGGAATTCCGTGACCGTCAGCTGCACCTGGCCGCCCTTCCAGAGGCAGGTGTGCTTGGTCTCGTCCAGCACCAGGTCGCCGCGGGCGATGATGCCGCCCGCCGGGGTGCCGCTGCCCTCCGCGCGGCCGGCCTCGTTCCGGCGCAACAGGGCGCGGATGCGTTCCAGCAGCAGGCGCTGGCTGAAGGGCTTGGTGATGTAGTCGTCGGCGCCGAGCCTGAGCCCCATCAGCTCATCCAGCTCGTCATCCTTGCTGGTCAGGAAGATGACCGGCATGGCGCTGCGCTGGCGGAGCCGCTGCAGCAGCTCCATCCCATCCATGCGCGGCATCTTGATGTCGAGCACGGCGAGATCGACGGGCCGCGCCATCAGCCCCTGCAGGGCGCTCTCTCCATCCGTGTAGGTGCGGACGGTGAAACCCTCCTGCTCCAGGGTCATGGAGACGCTGGTCAGGATGTTGCGGTCGTCGTCCACCAGGGCGATGGTGTGCGGCACGGGTCAGGCTCCTCGAGGCGCGGCAGTCGCGCGATGGGGGGATCATGGCGGCCAATTGTGGCAAAGGCGGGTCAGGCGGAGATGGCGACGGAGAAGTTCGGCTTCGAGGCCCGGAAGCTGGTGCGGGCGGCGGCTTCCGCCACCCTGGCGACGGTGACGGAAGGCCAGCCCTTCGCCGCACTCGCCACGCCGGCGGCCACGCCGGACCTGTCCATCCTGATGCTGCTCTCGTCGCTGTCGGAGCATACGCGGCACCTGCGACAGGAAGGGCGCTGCGCGCTGCTCTATGTGGGCACGCCCGAATCGGCGAACCCCCAGACGGCGCCGCGCGTGACCCTGACCGGGATGGCGGAGCCGGTGCCGGAGGCGGAGGTGGCGGGGCTCAAGGCTCGGTGGCTCGCCCGCCACCCCTATGCCGCGCTCTACGCCGATTTCGGCGATTTCGCCCTGTGGCGGATGCGGCCCCAGGCGGCGCTGCTGGTGGGCGGCTTCGCCCGCGCCACGCGGCTCAAGCGCGCCGATCTGCTGCCGGACCCGGCGGCGGTCGCGGCGCTGGAAGCGGCGGAGGCGGAGATCATCGCCCATGTGAATGCCGACCATGCCGATGCGCTGGCCGCGATGGCGCAGGGGCTGCACGGGCAGGGGGCGGGCCAGGATTGGCGGCTGGTGGCCGTGGACAGCGATGGCTGCGACCTCGCGGCCGGGGAGACCGTGATCCGCCATGCCTGGACGGCACCGGTCGCCGATGCGGACGGTGTCCGCGCCGGGCTGATCAAGGCCGCGCGAGCGGGGCGCGCGGCGCTGTCTCAGTCCGATTGAATATCGTAAACAGAAGTTGCAACAAGTAACCGGGCGGTTATCTTGATTATGGCAGCTTACCCGCCCTAATCTTGCCGCGCTCAGCGCCGAAAACGACGCCCGCGACGATGGCCGCCTGACCTCGGTCGGCCACCCCCCTCTGGAGGTTCCTGATGACGTCCGACGCATCCGCCCTGTCCGGGACCGGCGTAGCCGGCTCGGCGAAGGTTCACGCCAATCTGACGGCGGCGGGGCTCTACGCCCACGCGCTGCGCCGGGGCGAGGGGCGGCTTTCGGCGGATGGCGCCTTCATGGCGATCACCGGCCAGCACACCGGCCGTTCCGTCCAGGACAAGTTCGTCGTGGACGACCCGGAAGTGCATGACGCGATCTGGTGGGGCAAGATCAACCAGCCGCTGCCGCCCGCGAAGTTCGCCGGCTTCAGCGCCAAGGTTCGCGAATGGCTCGGCGCCCGCGATGAGCTCTTCACGCAGGACCTGTTTGCCGGCGCCGATACCGGCCACCGCATCAAGGTGCGCCTGGTGACGACGAATGCCTGGCACGCCCTGTTTGCCCGCAACATGTTCATCCGCCCGACGGCCGAGGAACTGAAGACCTTCGAGCCCGACTTCTTCATCCTGCACGCCCCGGAATACGAGGCGAATCCCGCCGAGGATGGCTGCCGCACCAGCACCCTCATCGCGCTGTCCTTCGCCAAGCGCACCATCTGCATCGCCGGCACGAGCTATGCGGGCGAGATCAAGAAGTCGATCTTCACCGTCATGAACTGGCTGCTGCCGGAACGCGGCGTGCTGCCGATGCACTGCTCCGCCAACCTCGGCAAGGGCGGCGACACCGCGCTGTTCTTCGGCCTGTCCGGCACGGGCAAGACGACGCTCAGCAGCGACCCCGAGCGCAGCCTGATCGGCGATGACGAGCATGGCTGGTCGGACACCGGCGTCTTCAACTTCGAAGGCGGCTGCTACGCCAAGGTCATCAAGCTGTCGAAGGAAGCCGAGCCGCAGATCTGGGACGCCAGCCACCGCTTCGGCGCGGTGCTGGAGAACGTCCATGGCGACGAGCACGGCGTCCTCGACCTCGACGACAACCGCTACACCGAGAATACGCGGTCCTGCTACCCGATCGAGTTCATCCCGAACATCGTGACGGGCGGCCAGGCGGGCAAGCCGAAGAACGTGGTGATGCTGACGGCGGATGCCTTCGGCGTGCTGCCGCCGATCGCCAAGCTCTCTGCCGCGCAGGCCATGTACCACTTCATGTCCGGCTACACCGCGCGCGTCGCCGGCACGGAGAAGGGCCTGGGCAAGGAGCCGCAGGCGACCTTCTCCACCTGCTTCGGCGCGCCCTTCCTGCCGCGGCACCCGGAGGTCTATGGCCGCATGCTGGCCGAGCGCATCGCCAAGGACGGCGCCGATGTGTGGCTGGTGAATACCGGCTGGACCGGCGGCGCCTATGGCACGGGCAAGCGGATGAGCATCCAGCACACCCGCGCCCTGCTGCGCGCGGCGCTGGATGGCTCGCTCGCCAAGGTCGAGTTCGTCCGTGATCCCTTCTTCGGCCTGATGATCCCGAAGGCGGTGCCGGGCATCCCCGACAACGTGCTGAACCCGCGCGACAGCTGGGCCGACAAGGCCGCCTACGACAAGCAGGCGAAGCACCTCGTCTCCCTGTTCGAGAAGAACTTCGAGACCTTCGCCGGCGCGGTCGGCGAGGATGTGAAGGCAGCGGCGATCAAGGCCGCGGCGTAGGCCTTTCCGGGCTGGACCATCCAGGGCGCGTCCCCATCATGGGGGCGCGCCCTTTTTCATGTCCGGACCCCGCCATGCCCCTCGACGAGACCACGCCCCGCCGGCAGCCCCAGCGTCCTGAACCCGCGCGCAACGTGCTCGGCGGCACGCTGCTGCCCTGCTCCGTGGCACCCCTGACGGGCTTCCTGCGCGACGGCTGCTGCAACACGGGGCCGCAGGATCTGGGCCTGCACGTCGTCTGCGCCGAAGTCACCGCGGAATTCCTCGAATTCAGCGCCTCGCGCGGCAATGATCTTTCCACGCCGCGGCCGGAATACGGCTTTGCCGGGCTGAAGCCCGGGGATCGCTGGTGCCTCTGCGCGGCGCGGTGGGAGGAAGCGCGCCTGGCGGGGCTGGCGCCGCCGGTCCTGCTGGAAGCCACGCATGAGGCCGCGCTCAGCGTCGTCCGCCGCGAACACCTGATGGCGCATGGGGTGTAGCGGGGCGGCGGTGCCCCTGGTTCAGCCTGGCCCTTCCTTCGGCCGGTCATGCTCGGCATGCAGCGTGCCGGGCATGGCGTAGCTGATGCGGCCGCGGTCGAAGAAGGACAGGTCCAGCATGCGCTTGAACTGGCTGGCCCGCCGCCGCTGTTCCTGGCCGGGGATCACCGAGCGCAGCAGCCGGTCGCCGACATTGCGGGCCCGCAGCAGCGGCAGGACGCCGAAGGTCGCGGTCCGGGGATAGTGGAGCTGGTCCGCCATCGTGTCCCCGATCAGCGCGCGTGACACCCGGTAGACGTAGCGCGCCAGGCTGCGCCGCGCCGCGGGATCCGTGATGCCGGCAACGAGCGGCGCGGAGTTGATCAGGCTGTTGGCCATCATGATTGCCTCCAGCTGCGGTTCCGGTTCGCAGAGCCGGCCGATATGGACGAGGTGCCGTGCCTCGGCCTCCGTCCTGGCCTGCAGCGCCGGGGGCACGCCCATGAGGTGCCCGGCATAGCGCCAGACCAGCATGAAGCTCTCCGCCTCCTCCGCCGTGAAGCGCAGGCCGAGCTGGCGGCCGCGATGCAGCAGCTGGCCGGAGAAGGCGGCGGTGGCGAAGCCGATATGCGCGGCGTGCAGCGGCACGCCCCAGGCTGCCGCGTCCCACTCCTCGGATCGGGACAGAAGCTGCCGGATGCGCGCATGCATCAGGCGGATGCGGACCGAGAGCTTCCAGCCTTCTCCCTGCCGATCCAGCCCGCCGGGCATGAAGATTTCCACCAGGTGGCGGTTGTTCTGCTGGAGGCGCCGCACCCCCTGGTCCGTCACGCGGCCGGTGATGGCGAAGGATTTGCTGATGAGGGTGGAGAATCCCTCGATCAGCACGGCACCGACGAAGGCGCCGATCAGCATCTCCGAATTGCCGTGGAAGGCACGGTGGCCGGCGCGCGTGGCTTCAGGGTCGAACCAGGCCGGCACGGTTTCGGCATCCGCGAAGAAGGCGCGGAGGGCCTCCGGTGCCTCCGCCAGGGCCGAGCCGCCCTGTTCGATGCCGCGGTCGATCCAGTGCCGCCCGCCGGCGCCCTCCATCGCCGCCATGGCGGCATCGGCCAGCGGGTCGCCCTGGCCGGTGAGGCGGAGATAGGTTTCCGCCAGGGCAGGGTCCTGCCGTTGTGCCCGCGCGAAGCCGGCGGCGTAGTCGTGCGGGACCATCATGATCGGTGAAGCCTGTTCTTCAGGCCACCATGGGGCAGGCCGCGCGGCCCGCCAAGCCGACCGTTGCGAAAAGGGACGGAATCGCGCCGTGCCGCGGGCGCCTCAGCGCGCTCCGCGCAGCCCCTGCACCGCCGCGGCGATCGCCGTGGTGGCCATGAAGGCGGCGCCGAGGAGGAAGACGGCGTGCGGGTGGCCGGTGTCCATCAGCCAGGCAAACAGGATGGGGGCGATGAGGCCGCCGATGTTGAAGCCGGTGGAGACCACGCCGAAGACGGCGCCGGCCTGGCCGGGGGGCGCGGCGGCGCGGACCATCATGTCGCGGGAGGGCATGCAGAGGCCGGTCAGGATGCCGGACGCGCCCATCAGCACCGGGATGAGCAGCGCCGGGATGGAGAAGAGGCCGAGCGTCGCGGTGATGACCGCGCCGGCGCCGAAGCCGGCCGCGGCGACCAGGCCGTGGCGCTTTGATCGGTCCGCGATCCAGCCGCCGATCAGCACGCCGAGGGCCGAGCCCACGAGGAAGAAGGTCAGCGCGGTGGAGGCGAGGGTGAGCGAGAGGCCATTGCCCGTGACGAGGGCCGCGACGACGAAGCCGTTCACGCCGCCGATCGACAGCGCGATCAGGATGAAGAAGCCGGTGAGGCCGATGACGGCGGGGCTGAGGACGCGCGTCGGCTGGCCCGCTTCCGGCTTCACGCGGCGCACGGGCTGGTCGGGCGGGCAGGCGAGCCAGACAGTGGCGGCAACGGCGAGGCCGATGAGGCCGGCGGAGAGCACCGCGCCCTGCACGCCGAAGGCGGCGGCCAGGCCGATCATCAGCGTCGGCGCGATGGCGCCGCCGAGGTAGCCCGCGAAGGTGTGCAGCGAGAAGGCGCGCCCCATCCGCACGCCGCCGATGCCGCCATTGAGGATGGCGTAGTCCGCGGGGTGGTAGACGGCATTGGCGAGGCCCGCGAGGGCGGCCGCGGCCAGCAGGAAGGCGTAGCTGCCGGTCAGGCCGAAGAGGCTGAAGGCACAGCCGCCCAGGACCAGGCCCGCCGTCAGCACCCGGCGCGGGCCGAGCCGGTCCACCATGAAGCCCACGGGGGCCTGGGTGAAGGCGGAGACCAGGCTGAAGATGGTCATCGCCAGGCCGAGTTCGAGGAAGCTGACCTCGAGCCTGTCCCGCAGCAGCGGGAAGAGCGGCGGGAAGACCATGATGTGCAGGTGGCTGACGGCATGGGCGATGCCGATGGCCGTCAGCGTGCGGCGTTCCGTCGGTGTCCAGGCGGTGGCGGGGACGGCGTCGGCGGTGGTGCTCATGCCGGTTCCTGTGCGGTGCCCTCAGCAGGCGGGCGGGCGTTTCAGTGGGCTTCTGCCCAGGATTGGCCGTGGCCGACTTCCACGGCGAGGGGCACGGCCAGGTCGGCGACGTTTTCCATGATCTGGCGGACGAGAACGCCGGTGGCCTCGACCTCGGCTTCCGGCACCTCGAACACCAACTCGTCATGCACCTGCAGCAGCATGCGGGCGGAGAGGTTCGCTTCGCGAAGCGCGCGGGGCAGGCGGACCATGGCGCGCTTGATGACCTCCGCCGCACCGCCCTGGAAGGGGGCGTTGATGGCGGCGCGTTCGGCGCCGCCGCGGCGGACGGGGTCCTTGCTGGCGATGTCGGCGATCCAGAGCTTGCGGCCGAAGGGTGTCAGCACGTAGCCGGTGGTGCGCGCATCCTCCTTCAGCTTCTCCATGCAGTTCCGGATGCCGGGGTATTGCGCGAAATAGGCATCGATGATGCCGCGCGCCTCCCCGGGGCCAATGCCGAGGCGGGCGGCGAGGCCGAAGGCGGACATGCCGTAGATGATGCCGAAATTGATGGTCTTGGCGCGGCGCCGCGCTTCCTTGTCCACCTTGTCGGGGGGGATGCGGAAGATGTCGGAGGCCGTGCGGGAATGGATGTCCTGCCCCGTCGCGAAGGCTTCCTTCAGCGCGGGCACGTCGGCGACGTGGGCCAGGATGCGGAGCTCGATCTGGCTGTAGTCGGCGGCCATCAGCACATGGCCGGGATCGGCCACGAAGGCGCGGCGGATGCGCTGCCCTTCCTCGGTGCGGACCGGGATGTTCTGCAGGTTGGGTTCGGTGGAGGAGAGGCGACCGGTGGAGGTGACGGCCATCGCGAAATCGGTGTGGACGCGGCTGTTGGCGTCGAGGCGCTGGGCCAGCGCGTCCACATAGGTCGATTTCAGCTTCTGGATCTGCCGCCAGTCCAGCACGCGCCTGGCGAGCGGCACCTGCTGCTGCGCCAACTCCTCCAGCACGGAGGCATCGGTGCCCCAGGCGCCGGTGAGCTTGCTGCGCTTGCCGCCGGGCAGCTTCATCTCATCGAAGAGGATCTCCCCCAATTGCTTGGGCGAGCCGACATTGAAGGGGCGGCCGGCGAGTTCGTGGATCTGCTTCTCGTAGAGGGCGAGCTTCTCCGCGAAATCCTCCCCGATGCGGGCGAGTTCGCCGGCATCGATGCGGATGCCGGCCAGCTCCATGTCCCGCAGCACGCCGACCATGCGGCGCTCCACCTGTTCGTAGAGCGTCAGCGCGCGGGCGGGGCGGAGTTCGGGCTTGAAGACGTGCCAGAGCCGCAGCGTGACGTCCGCGTCCTCCGCCGCGTAGGCGGTCGCCTTGTCGAGGGCCACCTTGGCGAAGCTGATGCGGTTGCGGCCGGTGCCGGTGACGCTGTCGAAGGTGATGGGCGTGTGGCCGAGATGCTTGAGCGACAACTCATCCATGCCATGGCCATGCGCGCCGGCGCGCAGCGCGTAGGACATCAGCATGGTGTCGTCGATCGGCGCGACGGCGATGGCGCCGTTGCTGTCGCGGCAGAGCACTTCGAGGTCGTATTTGGCGTTGTGCAGCACCTTCAGCACGCTGGGGTCCTGCAGCAGCGGCTTGAGTTCCGCCATCGCCGTGTCGTGGTCGATCTGCTCCGGCGTGCCCGACCCCATCAGGTCGCCGCTGCCCTCATGCCGCAGCGGCACGTAGCAGGCGCGGCCGGGGGCGACGGCGATGGAGAGGCCGACGAGCTGGGCCTTCAGCGCATCGAGGCTGTCGGTCTCCGTATCGAAGCCCATGACGCCGGCGGCGCGGGCTTCCGCGATCCAGGACCGCAGGGCCTCGATCGTCGTGACCGTCTCATAGGGGCCGAAGGGCGCGGCGCCGGGCTGGGGCGCGGGCTCAGGGGCGCTGGCATCCGGCGCGCGGGGGGCGCTGCGGACGACGGCGTTGGCCTCGCCCAGGCCGAGGCGGGCCAGCAGGCTGCGGAAGCCGTTGTCGCGCAGGAATTTCTCGAGAACGGCCGGGGAGGGCGGGCGGACCTCCATCTTCTCGATGGGGCAGGGGAGTGGCGCATCCGCGTCCAGCATCACCAGGCGGCGGCTGATGCGGGCCTTCTCGGCGTTCTGCTCCAGCGCCTCGCGCCGCTTGGGCTGCTTGATCTTGGCCGTGTTCGCCAGCAGCGTCTCAAGGTCGCCGTATTCGGTGATGAGCTGGGCGGCCGTCTTGATGCCGATGCCGGGCACGCCGGGCACATTATCCGTGCTGTCGCCGGCCAGCGCCTGCACCTCCACCACCTTGTCGGGGGTGACGCCGAACTTCTCGAAGACCTCGGGCTCCCGGATCGGCTTCTGCTTGATCGGGTCCAGCATCTCCACGCCCGGCCGGACCAGCTGCATCAGATCCTTGTCGGAGGAGACGATGGCGACGCTGCCGCCTTCCGCCACGAAGGCCTTGGCATAGGCGGCGATCAGGTCATCGGCCTCGAAGCCCTGCAACTCCGCCTGGCAGACGCCGAGCGCTTCCGTCGCCTCCCGGATCAGGGCGAATTGGGGGACGAGTTCGGGCGGCGGTTCGGGGCGGTGGGCCTTGTAGTCGGGGTAGAAATCGTTGCGGAAGGTGGTGCGGTTGCTGTCGAAGACGACGGCGATGTGCGTCGCGGAATTGCGGGCGAGGAACTGGGACAGCATCTGGGTGAAGCCGAAGACGGCGTTCACATGCGTGCCGTCCGGCCGCGTCATGGGCGGCAGGGCGTGATAGGCGCGGAAGATGTAGCCCGAGCCATCGACCAGGATCAGCCGCTTCTCGCCCGGCGCGACGGGCGCGACCGGGTCCGCGGCCTTTGCCGCCGTTTCCTCCCCTGCCACGAGCGTCTCAGTGCCCGTGGTCGTCGCCGGCGCCCTCGGCCAGGACATGGGTGCGGGAGCAGTAGGGGCAGGTGACCTGCCTGTCCTCGATGCGGAGATAGACCAGCGGGTGGCCGAGATTGCCGCCGCCGCCGTCGCAGCCGACGACGCGGCTATGGACGATGATGGTGTCCTCCGGCGTCACCCCCGGCAGGGCGACCGGGGCATAGCCGGTCATTCGCTGGTCGCGCATGGCGGTCCTCTAGGCTGGTGGGCGGAAGATAGGCCCTGGGGGGCGGATCGGCCAGCCCGGCGCGCATGGACCAGCCCTGCGCCGCGCGCTACCGGTGGGGCCATGCAGCCAACCCACGCCATCGAGATCGCGGGCCTCCGCAAGACCTACCCGGGCAGCAAGGGTGGCCCGGGGAAGGAAGCGCTGAAGGGCGTGGATCTGGTCGTCCCGCGCGGATCCTTCTTCGGGCTGCTGGGGCCGAACGGGGCGGGGAAATCGACCCTGATCGGCATCCTGGCCGGCCTGGTGCAGAAGACCGCGGGCAAGGCGTCGGTCTGGGGCGTGGACCTGGATGCGGACCCGATCGGGCTTCGCCAGCGGATCGGCGTGGTGCCCCAGGAACTCAACCTCGACCCCTTCTTCACGCCGCGGGAGGCGATGGAGATGCAGGCCGGGCTCTGGGGCGTGCCGAAGGCCCGGCGGCGGACCATGGAAATCCTGGATGCGGTGGGGCTGGCGGACAAGGCGGATGCCTATGCGCGCAGCCTGTCGGGCGGCATGCGCCGCCGGCTGCTGGTGGCCAAGGCCATGGTCCATGCGCCGCCCGTGCTGGTGCTGGATGAGCCGACGGCGGGGGTGGATATCGAGCTTCGCGAACAGCTCTGGCGCATGGTGCAGGGGCTGAACAAGGCCGGCACCACCATCGTCCTGACCACGCATTACCTGGAGGAGGCCGAAAGCCTCTGCGACCGCATCGCCATCATCGGCCAGGGAAGGCTGATCGCGGATGAGCCGACGCGGGACCTGATCGCCAGGCTGGACGACAAGACCATCACGGTGACGGTGGCGGAGGACCTCGGCGCCGTGCCGCCGGGCCTGGCGGGGCATGAGGCGCGGCTGGATGGGCCGAGGCGGCTCGAGATCCGTTATCGCGCGCGGGAGACGCGCGTCGAGGATATCCTGGACGCGGTGCGGGGCGCGGGCCTCGCCATCCAGGATCTGTCCACCAAGGAGGCCGATCTGAACGCCATCTTCCTGCGCCTGACCCGGGAACAGGTCGCCGCTTGATCCGGGCGCTGCTGGCCGCTTGCGCGCTGCTGCTGGCGGCGGCCTGCACGCCGGTGGTGATGCCGGCCGGCCCGCCGGTGGCGCTGCCGCGGCTGGAGGAGGCGGCGATGATCGCCGCCGATGGCGCCCGCCTGCCGATGCGGGTCTTCCCGCCGGAGGGTGAGCCCCGCGCGGTGATCCTGGCGCTGCACGGCTTCAATGACCATAGCGGCAACTTCCTGACCGACAGCCTGGAGGCGCTGAAGCAGGCGGGCATGCTGGTCTATGCCTATGACCAGCGCGGCTTCGGCCGGGCGCCCAACCGGGGCTACTGGGCGGGGGCGGAGACGATGGCGGCGGACGCTGCCGCCGCCGCCCGCCTGCTGGCGGAGCGCCACCCTGGCCTGCCGCTGTTCATGCTGGGCGAGAGCATGGGGGCCGCGGTCTCCATCCTGGCCGCGGGCATGGACCCCGCGCCGCCGGTGCGCGGCTACGTCCTGCTGGCGCCGGCGCTGTGGAACCGCGAACTCATGAATCCCCTCATGCGCGGCGGCATCTGGCTGGCGGAGCGCACCATCCCGGCCCTGCCGGTGACGGGTGGCGTCGGCGGCGTGGTGGCCAGCGACAACGAGGCCGCGCTGCGCCGGCTGGGGCGCGACCCCCTGGTGATCCGCGTGACGCGGGTGGATTCGGCGCTCGGCCTGATGGATCTGATGGACAAGGCGGTGGCGGCGCTGCCGCGCTGCTGCGGCGGCGCACCGGCGCTGCTGCTCTATGGGGAGCGCGACATGCTCGTGCCGCCCCGCATGACGCGGGCGGCGGTGGCGAGCGTGCCGCCGGCGAGCGGCTTGCGCGTCGCGGTCTATGCCGGCGGCTACCACCTGCTGCTGGCCGGCGGGAACCGGGAGGAGGTGGTGCGGGACATCCTTGCCTTCATCGAGGACCCGCGGGGGCCGTTGCCATCGGATGCGGAACAGCGGGCGCCGGGCTGGCTGGCACGCTGACGCGTGCCAGCGTGCTGGCGCGCTGGCGCGATAGGGTCGTCGCTCAGTCGGCCTCATCCTGGCCGGCCCGACCTTCCAGGGCCCGACCCGCATAGAGCAGCCGCAGGATGGTCACGGTCGATCCCGTGACCTGGAAGGCAATCGTGACCCGCCGGCGGTAGCCGAGGGTGCGGAGGCCCGGCCGGATGGCATCACGCCGCGTGCCGCGCTCCGGGAACTCGGCCAGGCCGAGGCAGTGCCGCCGGAGCGCCTCCACATAGGCAAGGGCGCGTTCGGGCAGGGAGGCATCGGCGGTGGCATCGTAGAGGTCGCGGAGGTCGTCGAGCGCTTCCGGCGCGACGACGACCCTATGCGTCACGCCGGGTCTTCAGCCTTGCCGCGTGATGCGCCCTGAGCGCGGCGCCAACCGCATCGGCATCCATCGCCCTGCCGGGGTCGGCCTGCATGGCGTCCTGCACAGGGGCCACTTCCTCGCGCAGCCAGCGTTCGACGGCGGCGTCACGCTCCCGCAGCGCGCGCAAGCCGGCGCGGACGACCTCGCTGGCCGAGGCATAGCCCCCGGTCGCGACCAGCTCATCCATGTAGCGCGCCTGGTCGGGCGGAAGGCTGATGGTGCGCTTCTCAGCGGGTGCCACGACAGGGCTCCTTGGGGGTGCAGTGTGACGTTATCATACCCCCACCCCGGCCCTCCCCCGCAAGCGCGGGGGAGGGAGGCAGCGGTCACCCCAGCGTCTTGAACACCGCAAACAGCTCGTTCTTCGCCTCGAACCCGATCCCGGGGATCGTCGGCATCGCGACCTTGCTGTCCACCACCGGCACGTCATCCGCGAAGCCGCCGAAGGGGTGGAAGACCTCGGGGTAGCTCTCGTTGCCGCCGAGGCCGAGGCCCACCGCGATGTTCAGTGCGAACTGGTGCCCGCCATGGGGCACGCAGCGGCGGCGGGACCAGCCGTGCAGCGCCAGCATGTCGAGCGTGCGGAGATACTCGACCAGGCCATAGGACAGCGCCGGGTCGAATTGCAGGATGTCGCGGTCCGGCCGCAGCCCGCCATGGCGGATCAGGTTGCGCGCATCCTGCATGCTGAACAGGTTCTCCCCCGTCGCGATCGGCGGCGCGTAATGCTCGGCCAGCGTCGCATGGGTGGAGTAATCCAGCGGGTCCAGCGGCTCCTCGTACCAGCGGAGCCCCATGGGGCCGAGCGCCGCGGCATAGGTCAGCGCGGCATGCAGGCCGAAGCGGCCATTGACGTCCACCGCAAGCTTCGACCCATCGCCGCCCAGCAGCTTCACCACCGCCTCGATCCGGGCCATGTCCTCGGCCAGCGCATCCTTGAGCGAGGTGCCGGGGGCGCCGCCGATCTTCATCTTCACGGTGGAATAGCCCATGCCGAGGTAGCGCTTCATCTCCTCGACCAGCTGGTCCACGCCCTTGCCGGGGTAGTAGTAGCCGCCGGCCGCATAGACCCAGGCGGCCTGGTCCGCGACGCCGTTGTTGTAGCGATCCGCCAGCAGCTTCCAGAGCGGCACGCCGGCGAGCTTCGCGGCCGCATCCCACAGCGCCATGTCCAGCACGCCGACGGCGACGCTGCGCTCCCCATGGCCGCCCGGCTTCTCGTTCTTCATCACCACGGCCCAGGCCCCTTCGGGGGAGAGGGTGCCATCGGCGCGCGTCACCTGCGCCTCCGTCGCCTCCAGCAGCCGGGGGATGAAGCGCTCCGCCAGCAGGCCGGGCTGGGCGTAGCGGCCATTGCTGTTGAAGCCGTAGCCGGTGGCGCGCTTGCCGCCCGCATCCTCCACCGTCACGGCGACGATGGAAGCGGTCATCTTGCTGAAGTCGATATAGGCATTGGCGATGGCGCTCGCGATCGGCGCCGTGCCCTGCTTCACGCTGACGATGCGCATGCCTGGGGGTTCCTGTCCTGGTCGCCACCTTGTCGCCCCGCCCCGCTTGGCGGCACAAGAGGGGGAGGAAGAGGAAACAGCATGCCCGACATCCTGCACGAGACCCGCGGCCGCATCGCCTGGACCACGCTGAACCGGCCCGAACAGCGCAACGCCATGACCTTCGCGATGTATGAAGGCCTGGTGGAACAGGCGGAGCGCGTGACGAAGGACGCTGGCATCCGCGCCTGGGTCATCACCGGCGCCGGCGGCAAGGCCTTCGCGGCCGGGACCGACATCAGCCAGTTCCGGGAATTCAAGTCCGGCCAGGACGGGCTGGAATATGAGAAGCGGATCGACCGCGTGCTCTCGGCCGTCGAGGATTGCCCGAAGCCCGTCATCGCCGCCATCGCGGGCGCCTGCACGGGGGGCGGGCTCGGCATCGCCGCGGTCTGCGACCTGCGCATCGCTTCCGCCAACGCCAAGTTCGGCGTGCCGGTGGCGCGCACGCTCGGCAACTGCCTCAGCACCTCCAACGTCTCCCGCTTCGCGACGCTGATCGGCCCGGCGAAGCTGAAGGAGCTGATCTTCACCGCGCGGTTGATGGAGGCCGAGGAGGCCCGCGCCGCCGGGCTGATCAGCGAGATCCTGCCGACGCCGGAGGCCGTCGTGGACCGCGCGATGGACCTGGCGGAGACGGTCGCCGGCATGGCGCCGCGCACGCTGACGGCGACGAAATTCGCGCTGAAGCGCCTGCGCCTGGCGGCTGGCCAGATCCAGGGCGACGACCTGGTGGAGCTCTGCTTCGGCAGCCAGGATTTCCGGGAGGGGATGGAGGCGTTCCTGAACAAGCGCGCCCCGAACTGGACGGGGAACTGAGGGCATCGCATGCTTCCTCCAATCGATAAGACGATTGGAGGAAACGCATGGTCACGAGACGCCTCTTGATGGGCGCGGCGGGCGCCTGCGCGCTGCCGCTGCCGCTTCTGGCCCAGGCCGCCTACCCCACCCGCCCCGTCTCCCTGCTGGTGGGCTTCGCGCCCGGCGGCGGCACGGACATCATCGCCCGCCTGCTGCAGCCCGCGCTGAGCGAGGAATTCGGCCAGCCCATCGCGATCGAGAACCGCGCGGGCGGGTCGGGCACCATCGCGGCGACGCAGAATGCGCGCGGGCGGCCGGATGGCTACCAGATGCTGATGACGACGGTCAGCGCCAGCGCCGTGGTGCCGCCGACGATGAACCCGCCGCCCTTCGACATCATCAATGACCAGACGGCGGTGGTGCTGGCGGGCACGGTGCCGCTGGTGGCGGTGGTGCCGCTGACCTCCCCCGCGCAGAATTTCCGCCAGTTCCTGGACCATGCGAAGGCCAATCCGGGGAAGCTGAACTACGCCTCCTCCGGCATCGCGACGCAGCAGCACCTGGCGAGCGAGTTGCTGAGCTTCGCCGCCGGGCTGTCCATGCAGCACATCCCCTTCCGCGGCACCGGCCAGGCGGTGAACGAGATCCTGGCCGGGCGCATCGACATCGCGATCGACACGCTGCCGACCTACCTGCCGCATATCCGCGCCGGACGCGTGCGCGCCCTGGCGACGACGCTGCCGGACCGGGTGCCGACGCTGCCGGATGTGCCGACGGTGGCCGAGCACGGCTTCCCCGGCTTCGATTCCGCCGTCTGGTACATGGTGATGGGCCCGCCCGGGCTGCCGGATGCAATCGCGCAGCGCTGGGTGGCGGCGGTGAACAAGGCGCTGGCGGAGCCGGCGCTGCGGCAGCGGGTGATGGAGGCGGGCTTCATCCCGGGCGGCGGGTCGAGCGCCGATGCGGCGGCGCTGCTGCGGCGGGATGCGGCGAAATATGCGCAGCTGATCCGGCAGGCGAATATCAAGTTCGAGTAGGCTGCCCGGGGGAAACGCCGTTTCCCCCGTACCCCCTTTGCCAGGGCCGAGCCGGCCCTGGACCGTCTTCAGTCGCCCGCGGCGATGCCGTCGCGGCGCGGGTCGGCGGCGCCTTCCAGCGTGCCATCGGGCAGGCGGCGGATGACCTGCAGGCCGGTGTTCATCACCACGGCGCGGGGCGCGTGGCCGAGCGTGGTCAGCGCGGGCGCCAGGGCCTCGAGCGGCGTGCCGCGCTCGATCTCCTCCACCCCGTTCTGTGCGCCGATACGGGGGCGCGCGGTGGCACGCTCGGCATCGGCGCCGAAGGCCAGGATCTCCACCAGCGCGGCCGCGACGGCATCGGGGATGCGCGCGCCACCACCGGCGCCAAGCACCACCATCGGTCGGCCATCCGCGCCCATCACCATGGTCGGCGCCATGGTCGTGACGGGGCGCTTGCCAGGCTCCAGCCGGTTCTGCGCCGGCGCCTCCGCCGTGCCGGGGCTGGTCGCGAAATTCGTCATGCCGTTGTTCAGCGTGACGCCCATCGCCGTAAGCTCGGCGCCGAAATTCAGGTTGTTGGTGGTGGTGAGGGAGACGGCGTTGCCGCTGGCATCGACGATGACGACCTGCGTCGTCGCGGCCTCCGCCCAGGGATCGCTTTCCGCCGGCAGGGCGCCGCGCTGGTCGGGCGGCGTGCCGGGCGCGACCTGCGCCATGGCGCGGTCGATGCTGGCGAGCGCGGCGCGGTCATCGATGTAGCCGGCATCGACCAGCCCGCGCGTCGGCACCGCGACCCGGTCGGGATCGCCGATCCAGCGGCGACGGTCGGCGGTGGCGAGGCGGCTCGCCTCGAGGAACAGATGCGCGGCCTCCGCACTGTCCCGCCCCTGGCGCGCGATGCCGAGGCGCTCCGCGATGCCCAGCGTCTGCAGCACGGCGACGCCGCCCGACGACGGCGGGGCGGCCGTGCAGACCTGGTGCGCGAAGGCCGTCATGCAGATCGGCTCCCGCTCCACCGCGCGATAGGCGCGGAGGTCGTCGAGGGTGATCCAGCCGGGGACGGCATGGGCCTGCGTCGCCTCCACCAGCGCCTGGCCGATCGGGCCGCCATGGATGGCGGCGGGGCCGAGCGTCGCCAGCAGGCGCAGCGCCTCCGCCTGGTCCGGGTTGCGGAAGGGCGCGCCGGCGGCAAGCGGCTCGCCGGCGGCGTCGAAATAGAGGGCGCGCAGCGCGGGCACGCGGCGGAGTTCGGCGGCACGGGCGCGAATGACCTGCGCCAGGTAGGGCGGCAGGGGGAAGCCCTGCTCGGCTAGCGCGATGGCGGGGGCGATGAGCTCCGCCCAGTGCAGGCGGCCATGCGCTTCCCGCGCCAGAGCGAGGGCGGCGATGGCGCCGGGCACCGCGACCGATCGGCCGGAGCGCGCGACGGTGGCGGGGCCGACACCGCCCGCGGTCAGGCGGTCCGCGCTGGCGGCGGGGGCGCTGGCGATGCCCTCGTAGAAGCGGAGGCGGCGCTGGCCTTCGTCCCAGACCAGCACGAAGGCGCCGCCGAGCAGCCCGCTGGCATGCGGCTCGGCGACGGAGAGCACGGCCTGCGCCGTGACGGCGGCATCGATGGCGGTGCCGCCGGCGCGGAGGGTGGCGAGCGCCGCTTCCGTCGCATGCGGGCTGGCGGTGGCGACCATCTGGCGCGGGGCCCTCGCGGGCTCCGCGAAGGCGGGCGTTGTTGCCAGCAGCAGGGCGGCGAGAAGGCGGCGCATGGCGTCAGTTCCTCCGGCTGAGGACTTCCTTGTTCACGACGATATCGGGGTCGAGCGTGCCGGCGAAGCAGGCGAGGCAGGCCTCGGCCGCATCCATCGCCATCCGCGCCAGGCCTTCCGCCGTGCTGGCGGCGACGTGGGGGGTGAAGATCAGGTTGGGCGCGGTCAGCAGGGGGATCGCGGTCTCCACGGGCTCGTCGTGGAAGACGTCGATCCCCGCGGCGCCGAGATGGCCGGAACGCAGCGCGGCGTCGAGCGCCGCTTCATCGACGAGGGTTCCGCGGGCGGTGTTGATGAAGAGGGCGCCCTTCTTCATGCGGGCCAGGAGGGCACCGTTCACCATGTGACGGGTGGAGGCGTCGGAGGGGCAGTGGATGGTGACGATGTCGGCCTCGGCGGCGGCTTCCATCACGTCGTCCACGGGGATGAAGCCGAGGCCGCGGATGCTGCCCTTGCCGATGTTGGGGTCTCGCACCAGCACCCGCATCCCGAAGGCGGCGCAGAGCTTCGCGACGCGCGTGCCGATGCGCCCGAAGCCCACCACCAGCACGGTCTTGCCGGCCAGGTCGAAGGTAGGGAGGTTCGCCTGGCCGCCCCAGACGGGCTTGGTCTGGCGGAGGTTGGCGTCGTAGCCGGAAAGCTGGCGCGCGCAGGCCAGCATGAGCATCAGCGCGTGCTCGGCGACGGAGACGGCGTTGGCTTCGGGCGTGATGGTCAGCGGGATGTTGCGTTCCGTCAGCGCGGGCACGTCCACCGCATCGTAGCCCACGCCGTGGCGGGCGAGGATGCGCAGGTTGGTGCAGTGGGCCAGGAAGGGCCGGTCGATGCGGATGGTGCGGACGATCAGGGCATCCGCCTTCGGCAGGTTCCGCGCCAGGCTTTCCGGCGAGATGTCCATCAGGACTTCGACGGTCACGCCCTCGGTCGCGCGCATCTTCTCGATGGCCGCTTCATGGATCGGTCTTACGCAGATGACGTGCGGCATTGACGGGTCTCATTTGAAAAGCCCCCTCCGCTGGAAGGGGGGTTGGGCGCACTGCGCCCAACGGTGGGTGAGGGGGTGACGCCTAGAGTTGATGGTGCGCTGCCGGCCCCAGGATCGCTTCCCGGAACCTGGCCGCGAGGTAGGCGCCTTCCCGCGGCGGCAGCTTGAGCGGCAGGTTGGCCGCGTCGATCTTGATGACGGCGACGAGCGGCGCCGTGGCGGCGTGGATCGCCTCTCGCAGTGGCGCTATGCCGTCCGGCGTCGTGATGGTGCGTGCATCGGCGATCCCCGCGCCGCGGGCGATGGCGGCGAGGTCCACGCCGTGTTTCGTCGCCGTCTCCTGCCCGCCGGTCTCGCCGTAATGTTCGTTGTCCAGCACGACGATGGCGAGGTTGGGCGGCTGCTTGGTGGCGATGGTGGCGAGTGCGCCGAGGCCCATCAGCGCCTCCCCATCCCCGGTGATGACCAGCACGCGGCGGCTGGGCTGGGCGAGGGCCAGGCCGAGCCCCATCACCGCCGCGCCGCCCATTCCGCCCCAGAGGGGCAGGTTGTTCGGGCAGTCGCCGGCCGCGGTGATGTCCCAGGCGGGGGCGCCGAGGCCCGCGATGACGAGGAGGTCGCCGCGATCCGCCAGCAGGGCGTTGACGACGGCGCGGCGGTCGAGCTTGCCGGAGGGTGCGAGCATGGCCCTCATTCTCCCCCCTCGGCCTTCCCGAAGGTCTTGGCGCCGATCAGGCGCTGGCCGAGCAGCGTCGCGGTCGGTCGGTAGGTGTTGAAGGCCATGCGGATGGTGGCGTCCACGCAGGCTTCCACGTCGCCCGGCACGTCGGCGCGGCGGACCAGCGTGCCCATGGCTTCCAGCACCGTCTGGGTGGCATTGCCCATGGGCACCTGGGCCGGGTTGAACTCCCCATAGTCGCCGCGCATGGTCACGATCATCGGCATCGGCGTGCGATGCAGGATGGGCAGGGACAGCATGTTGATGCAGTTGCCCACGCCCGAGGATTGCATCAGCAGCACGCCCTTCACGCCGCCCATCCAGGCGCCGGAGAGCAGCGCGATGCCTTCCTCCTCCGTCGTCAGCGTCACGACGGTGATCTCGTTGTCGGCCAGGCAGCGCCGGATGAGGCGCGAATGCCCGGCATCCGGCACCAGGGCCACCTGGGTGATGTTCTGGGCCTTGAGCACGGCGTAGATGCGGTCCGGCCACTCGGCCGCCGCATCGGGGCGCATTTCCAGCGCGTCGCGATCCATCTGCTTCCTCCGTCGTGGGGGCAGGATCGGGGGTGGAATTGGTGTTGGCAAGCCGGGCCGCCCGGTGCCATGTGACCGCAGCGGTTCAGGGATGCGGGGCGGCATGGGATTCGCACAGATCGTCGGCGGCACGCGCCACGTTTTCCCCGATCTTCGCCGGCTGCTGGCCTGCGCGACGCCCTTCCGGTCCGGCGATGCGCTGGCCGGGGTCGCGGCCGAATCAGCCGCGCAGCGGGTGGCGGCGCAGCGGGCGCTGGCGGATCTGCCGCTGCGCCATTTCCTCGATGAAGCGGTGGTGCCCTATGAGGATGACGAGGTCACGCGGCTGATCCTCGATGGGCATGATGCGGCCGCTTTCGCGCCGGTGGCGCACCTGACGGTCGGTGGCTTCCGGGACTGGCTGCTGGCCGAGGCCGATCCCGCGTCGATCACCGCTCTGGCGCCGGGCCTGACGCCAGAGATGGTGGCGGGACTCACGAAGATCTGCCGGCTGCAGGATCTGGTCGCCATCGCGGCCAAGTGCCGCGTCACCACGCGCTTCCGCAACACGCTCGGCCTGCCGGGGACGCTGTCGATCCGCCTGCAGCCGAACGACCCGGTGGATGACCCCAAGGGCATCGCCGCGCAGGTGCTGGACGGGCTGCTGCTGGGGGCGGGCGATGCCGTGATCGGCGTAAACCCGGCGACCGACAACGTCGACAACCTCTGCCGCGTGCTGGGCCTGCTGGATGCGGTGCGGGACCGCTACGCCATCCCGACGCAGACCTGCGTGCTGGCGCATGTGACGACGACGATGCTGGCGATGGAGCGCGGTGCGCCGGTGGACCTCGTGTTCCAGTCCATCGGCGGCACGCAGGGGCTCAACACATCCTTCGGCGTGTCGCTGTCGCTGCTGCGGGAAGCGCATGAGGCGGCGCTGGCGCTGAAGCGGGGCACGGTCGGCGATAACGTCATGTATTTCGAGACCGGGCAGGGCAGCGCTCTGTCCGCCAATGCGCATCACGGCGTGGACCAGCAGACGCTGGAGGTGCGGGCCTATGCGGTGGCACGGGAATTCCGGCCGCTGCTGGTGAACTCCGTCGTCGGCTTCATCGGCCCCGAATACCTCTATGACGGCAAGCAGATCATCCGCGCGGGGCTGGAGGATCACTGCGCCGGCAAGCTGCTCGGCCTGCCGATGGGGGTCGATGTCTGCTACACCAACCATGCGGAGGCCGACCAGGACGACATGGATGCGCTGCTGACGCTGCTGGGCGTCGCCGGCGTGACCTATGTGATGGGCGTGCCGGGGGCGGACGACACGATGCTGGCCTACCAGTCCACGTCGTTCCATGACGGGCTCTATGCCCGCGCGGCGCTCGGCAAGAAGCCCGCGCCGGAATTCGCGGCCTGGCTGGAACGGATGGGCCTGGCGGAACGCACGCCGGAAGCGCTGCCCGCGCCGATGACCGTGGCGGGGCTGCTGTGAGCGCGCCGGTGCTCTGGCGCGACCTGCGCCGCTTCACCAGCGCGCGGGTCGGGCTCGGGCGCGTGGGGCATGCGCTGCCGACGGCGGCGCATCTCGATTTCCAGGAAGCGCATGCGCAGGCGCGGGATGCGGTGTGGTCGGCGCTCGACGTGCCCGCCTTGCAGGCCGTGCTGCCGGGGGCGCGGGTGGTGGCCTCCGCGGCGCCGGACCGTCGGTCCTACCTGCTGCGGCCGGACCTCGGGCGGCGGCTGGCGGAAGGCACGGTGCTGGAGGCGCAGCCCGGCTGCTTCGCGATCGTGGTGGCGGACGGACTCTGTGCCAGCGGGGTTCAGGCGCAGGCGGCGCCGCTGCTGGCGGCGCTCATCCCCGGGCTGGAGCGCGCGGGCTGGGCGGTGGCGCCGCCCGTCATCGCAACGCAGGCGCGCGTCGCGATCGGTGACGATATCGGCCAGGCGCTGGGTGCCGCGATGGTGGCGGTGCTGATCGGGGAGAGGCCGGGCCTCTCCTCGCTGGACAGCATGGGCATCTACCTGACCCATGCGCCGCGCCGTGGCCGCAACGACGCGGAGCGCAACTGCATCAGCAACATCCGTCCGGGCGGCATTTCCGTCACCGATGCGGCGGCGAAGCTGCTCTGGCTGGTGGCGGCGGCCCGGCGCCTGGGGCTGACAGGGGTCGGGCTCAAGGACGAACAGCCGGCGCTCCTGGAAGGCGAGGCACCAACGCTACTCACGTAGACCTGGGGAAGGCGCTGCCTTCCCCAGACCCCATCCGCCAGGAGGCAGAGCCCCCTGGACCATCGTCAATCAGCCCGGCAGGTGCACCGCCAGCCACAGCGCGGCCTCGCTGGTCCAGGCCACGCGGTGGCGGCAATGGGCGGGCAGCACGGCCCAGTCGCCGGCCACCATCCGGCGTTCGCTGCCATCGTCGAAGGCGAGGCCGGCCTCGCCCGAGACCAGCAGCACGAATTCGGTGCTGGGCTGGTCGTACCAGAAGCCCTCCGGGCTGGCGGCGCGGCGGCTGGCGATACGCTGCACCGTGACGCCCTTCTCCGCCAGCAGGGTGGCGATGGCCTCGCCACCCTCCCGCGCCGCGGCACCGGCGCCGAGTGCGCCGAAGCGGGGGTTGGGGTTCACGCGGCCAGCGCCGCTTCCACCGCGCGCGCCACGCTGAACAGCTTCGCATCGCCCATGTGTTCCCCCATCAGCATGAAGCCGACCGGCGCCTCGCCAGGCCGGTGGCAGGGGATCGAAATGCCGCAGCGGTCGAGGAAGTTGCCGACCGTGGTGTTGCGCAGCAGCAGCATGTTGATGCGGCCATACTCGGCCTCGTCCTCCACTTCCGCGATCGCGGGCGGGATCAGCGGGCAGGTCGGCATCACCACGGCATCGAAGCCGGCGGTAGCCTTGGCGAAGGCGGCGATGATGCGGGCGCGTTCCTGCATCAGCAGGATGTAGTCGGCCGCCGTCATCTTCGCGCCGTTCCGGATGCGCCCCAGGATGCGCGGATCGTAGCGATGGCCCTCGCGCTCGATCAGGTCGCGGTGCCAGGCATAGGCCTCGCTGGCCGCGAAGGTGCCGCGGGCATGCGCCTTCGGGATGTCGGCGAGTTCCGGCACGTCGAGCGTCGTGATGCGCGCGCCGGCGGCGGAGAGGGCGGAGAGGGCCCGCTCGAAGGCGGCCGTCACGCCGGCATCCCAGTTCTCCGTGACATAGCCCTGCAGCACGCCGAACCGGAGCCCGGCCACGCCCATCGGCGCGATCGGTGCAGCCGCCTCCGCGCCCGCCATGAAGCCATCGACGATGGCGCAGCATTCGACGGAGCGGGCGAGGGGGCCGAGGCTGTCGAGGGAGAAGGAAAGGGGCAGCGTGCCCTCCAGCGTCACGCGCTTCGCCGTCGGCTTCCAGCCGACGATGCCGCAGAGCGCCGCCGGGATGCGGCAGGACCCGCCGGTATCGGAACCGAGGCCGGCGAAGCCCATGCCATCGGCCGTCGCGACGGCGGCGCCGGAGGAGGAGCCGCCGGGCAGCCGCCCCGTCGCGCGGTCCCAGGGACTGCGCGGCGTGCCGTAATGCGGGTTCACGCCGAGCCCGGAGAAGGCGAACTCCACCATGGTGGTGCGCCCCAGCACCACGAAGCCCGCGCGCTGCAGCCGCGCGACGGGGGGTGCGGTGGCGCTGGCCGGTGCCGCGCCATCCAGCGCGACGGATCCGCCGCGCGTGACCTGCCCGGCCTCATCATACAGATCCTTGATGCTGATCGGGATGCCGGCGAAGGGGCTGGGGGGACGGCCGGCCTGGCGCAGCGCATCCATGGCATCGGCATTCGCGCGGGCCTGGTCGGCCTGCACCACCATGAAGGCGCGGGCACCCTCGCCGGCGGGGTCGCCGATTCGGGCCAGCGCCTCCTCCACCAGGGCCCGCGAGGTGGTGCGGCCCGAGGCCAGGGCGGAGGCGGCCTCGGCGATGGTGGGGAAGGACATGCTGGCGAGATCCCGCTGAGTGGCGGCGGGATGCTGCGCAGGACGGCCCGCTTCCGCAACCCTCGCTGCGGGCGGGCAGGCGATCAGCGGTGGTCCTTGGCCTCGCCCTGGTCATTCGCCGGCGGGACGGCCAGGATGAGCTGGACGGCCCAGGGATACAGAAGAAAGCCCACGGCGGCAGCGGGTACCAGCGGCACCTCGTTGTCCTCGGCTTCCTCGATCTCGTCTTCCCGGTCCATGCTCGGTCCTCCACCCACGCGACAACAGCGCGCGAAGGGGGGCAACCGTTCCCTCACAATCCGCGGGGCGGCGCATTTGACAAGCCGCGGCCGGGCGGTTGTATGATGTCATATAAGCCGGTGGAGCATCCGCCGGATCGGGAAGGAGACGGGACGAATGATCCGGAAGACTGTGTCGCGCGCGGTGCGCGCGGTGGCCGTGGCGGCCGCGGTGCTGCTGCCCTTCGCCCCCGGCGCGGGCAGCGCCCAGGAATGGCGCGGCTGGAACATCCATGCGGCCGATTATCCGAATGGCCGCGGCCTCGACCGCTTCGCGGAGCTGGTGGGGAGCCGCAGCAACAACCGCATGCGGCTGCGCACCTATCACAGCGCGCAGCTCGGCCAGCAGGATGAGGCGATCCAGCAGATGCGGCTGGGCTCAATCGACTTCGCCAACTTCAACCTGAGCCCCTTCAACAACCTGGCCCCCTCCACCAACGTCGTCACGCTGCCCTTCCTGTTCCGGGACGTGGCGCACAGCCATGCCGCGATCGATGGCGTGGCGGGGCAGGAGATCGCCCGCGACCTGGAGCAGATCGGGATCATCGCGCTCTCCTGGTTCGATGCGGGGGCGCGCAGCCTCTACACCACGCGCCCCGTCCGCACGCCGGCCGACCTCCGCGGCATGAAGATCCGCGTGCAGACCTCCGACCTCTGGATCGACCTGATGCGGGCGCTGGGCGCGAACCCGACGCCGCTGCCGTTCGGCGAGGTCTTTACCAGCCTGCAATCCGGCGTGATCGACGGGGCGGAGAACAACTGGCCGTCCTATGAAAGCACGCGCCACTTCGAGGTCGCCCGCTTCTACACCACCACCGAGCACAGCAACGTGCCGGAGGTGCTGGCCGTATCCCAGCAGCGCTGGCGCCGCCTGAACGATGCGGAGCGCAACATCCTCCGCGACGCGGCGCGCGAAGCGGCGACGCTGCAGCGGCAGCTCTGGGCGGAGCGCGAGGTGGCCTCCCGCCAGCGGGTCGTGGCGGCCGGTGCCACCGTCATCGAGATCCAGGACCGCTCGCCCTGGTCCGCCCTGATGGCCCCGGTCTATGAGAAGTACACGGGCGGCAATGCGCGCCTGTCCGGCCTGGTGCAGCAGATCCGCGCTCTGCGCTGACCGTCCCTGGGGGGCGTCCTCGGGCGTCCCCCTTTCTCGTCGTTCTTCTGGCAGGACGCGCGCCCATGGCGATGTTCACCCGTGCCCTCGACCTCTTCTCGCGGCTGGTCATCGTCATCGCCGGCGCCGCGCTGGTGGGCCTCGTCGCGATGATGGGGTGGCTGGTCTTCGGCCGCTACGTGCTGAACGACACGCCGACCTGGATCGAGCGCGCGGCGACGCTCTCCATCCTCTGCATCGCGCTGCCGGTGGCGGCCGTCGGGGTGCGGGAGCGTTTCCACCTCTCGGTGCTCGGGTTCCGGGAAGCGCTGCCGATCGGCATCCAGCGCTGGATCGCGGTGGGCTGCGACGCGCTGGTCGGCGCCTTCGGCTTCGCCATGGCCTGGTATTCCCAGGAACTCGTCGACATGGTCTGGAACTTCAGGATTCCGCTGCTCGGCATCAGCCAGGGCTGGACCTATGTGCCGCTGCAGGTCTGCGGCGGCCTCATCACCCTTTTCGCCATCGAGCAGGTGCTGCTCGACATCCTCAGCAAGGATGGCCCCGAACAGCGCGGCGTGAAGGCCGCCTTCCTGGAGTAGCCCCGCGTGGAATTCGGCCTGTTCCTGATCTTCGCGGTCTTCGTCGTCGGCGTCGTCGCCGGCGTGCCGGTGGCCTTCGTGCTCGGCATCGCGGCCCTGGTCGGCTTCATCTATGAGGGCATCAACCCCGCCGTCGCCTTCCAGCAGATGGCGAGCGGCATGAGCATCTTCGCCCTGCTGGCCATTCCCTTCTTCGTCTTCGCCGGGGAGTTGATGCTGCATGGCGGCATCGCGCGGCGGCTGGTGGCGCTGGCCTCGGCCGCGGTCGGGTGGATGCGGGGCGGGCTCGGCATGGTCGATGTCTCCACCTCCATGCTCTTCGGCGGCATCTCGGGCTCCGCGGTCGCGGATACCTCCGCCACCGGCGTCATCCTGATCCCGGCCATGAAGGCCAAGGGGTATGGGGTGGATTACGCGGTGTCGCTGACCGTCACCTCCTCCATCGCCGGCATCCTGATCCCGCCCAGCCACAACATGATCCTCTACAGCCTGGCGGCGGGGGGCGGCATCTCCGTCACCGCGCTGTTCATCGCGGGCATCGTGCCGGGGCTGCTGATGTGCGGCTTCCTCGCCATCGCGGCCTATGTGATGGCGGTGCGGCGCGGCTATCCGGCGGAGCCCTGGGCGGGCTTCAAGCATCTGGCCCTGAAGTTCCTGGATGCGCTGCCCGGCCTCTTCACCGCCATCATCATCCTGGGCGGCGTGCTGTCCGGCATCTTCACCGTGACGGAAAGCGCCGCCTTCGGCACCATCTGGGCGCTGCTGGTCACCATCATCGTCTATCGCAACCTGAGCTGGGAGAGCTTCAAGGTCGCGGTGGCGGCCGCGGTGCGCACCTCCGCCGTGGTGTTCCTGCTGGTCGGCACGGCGACGGCCTTCGCCTACCTCCTGGCGCTCTACCGCCTGCCGGATCTGCTGACGGAGGGGATGCTGGCCATCAGCGACAACCCCGTCGTCATCATGCTGCTGATCAATGTCTGCCTGCTGCTGCTGGGCTGCGTGATGGACATGGCGGCGCTGATCCTGATCACCACGCCGATCTTCCTGCCCGTCGTCGTCGCGATCGGGATCGATCCGGTCCAGTTCGGCATGATCATGATGATGAATCTCGGCCTCGGCCTGACCACGCCGCCGGTCGGTGCCGTGCTCTTCGTGGGCTGCGCCATCGGCCGCATCCGGATCGAGGAGGTGATGCGGACGATCTGGCCCTTCTACGGCGCCATCCTGGCCGCGCTGCTGCTGACCACCTACTGGCCCGCCGTGTCGCTGACCCTGCCGCGGCTGCTGCTGGGCTACGAGGGGTAGGGCCGTGTCCTTCCAGCTGGTCGCCGACCTGCGGGCCAGTGTCGGCGAAAGCCCGGTCTGGGATGCGCGGCGCGGCGTGCTGTGGATGGTGGACATCCTGGCCCGCGACGTCATCCGCTTCGACCCCACCGATGGCGCCATGCGCCGCATCCCGGTGCCGGAGGTCTGCGGCAGCCTCGCCCTGTGCCGCTCCGGCACGCTGCTGGTGGCACAGCGCGCGAGCGTGGTGCGCCTCGACCCCGAGACCGGCGCCATCGCCGCCTTCGCGACCATGCCGGAGGAGCCCGCCCATAACCGCCTGAATGACGGCAAGGTGGGGCCGGATGGCTGCTACTGGGTCGGCAGCATGGACGACCGGTCGGAGAAGGGGCCGACCGGCATCCTCTGGCGCGTGCGGCCCGATGGGGTGGTGGAGCGGCGGCGGGACGGCCTCGTCGTCTCCAACGGCCTGGCCTGGAGCCCGGATGGCCGGCGCATCTGGCATTCCGACAGCCGCCGCGCCGTGCTCGACATCGCGGATTTCGACCCCGCCACCGGCGCCATCGGCGAGTGGCGGCGGGTGATCCAGCTGGATGAGGCGACGGGCCGCCCGGATGGCGCGGCGATGGATGCGGAAGGCCACTACTGGTCCGCCGGCGTCTCCGCCGGCCGGATCAACGTGATCAGCGCGGAGGGCGTCATCCTGCGCCACCTGCCCTTCCCGGTGCCGGCGCCGACCATGCCCTGCTTCGCCGGACCCGATCTCCGCACCCTCTTCGTCACCAGCCTCCGCGCCGGCAAGGACGAGGCGACGCTCGCCGCGCATCCCGGGCTCGGCGGGCTGTTCCGGGGCGAGGGGTTGGGACAAGGTGCGCCCGTGACCGACTTCGCGGACTGAGGAAACCCATTCATGACCAAGCCCATCCTGCTGACCGGCGCTTCCGGCAACCTTGGCCGCATGCTGGCGAAGGAACTCTCCGCCGCGGGCCACACGCTGCGCCTGACCGACATCGCGCCCTTCCCGGACCCGCTGCCCGCCAATTGCAGCTTCACCCGCATCGACCTGAACGAGGGCATGGGCATCCTGCGCCTGGCGGAGGGCTGCGGCACCATCCTCCACTTCGGCGGCATCGCGACGGAGCATCCCTTCGAGGTGGTGCTGGGCCCGAACCTGCGCGGCCTCTACCACATCTATGAGGCGGCCCGGCGGGAAGGGGCGCGCGTCGTCTTCGCCTCCTCCAACCACTCCATCGGCTTCCACACGCGCCCGACCGGGAACGCCGAGCGGCTCGACCTCGACTGCGCCTTCCGGCCGGATGGCTTCTACGGGCTCTCCAAGGCCTATGGGGAGCTGATGGGGCGGATGTACTGGGACAAGCATGGCGTGGAGAACGTCAATGTCCGCATCGGATCCTGCTTCCCCAAGCCCACCAACAAGCGGATGCTCTCCACCTGGCTGAGCTACGCCGACCTCGCGCGGATGATGAAGGCCATCATCGGCGCGGAGCGCGTGGGCCATGCCGTGATCTGGGGTGCCTCCAACAACCCCGAGACCTTCTGGGGCAAGGACCACCGCGACCGCATCGGCTGGAAGCCGGAGGACAGCGCGGAGGATTACCGCGCGGAGGTCGGGCACATCGTCTCCGACGACCCGGTGGAGGAACGCTACCAGGGCGGCAGCTACACCTCCGACGGCTATACGCGGAAGGGTGGCTTCTCCCCGCGCGACCAGTTCGACCTCGACTGATGATCCTGGCAGCGGGCGATTGGCGGGCGGAGCTGGTGCCGGAGGCGGGCGTCGCCTTCCGGTCGCTGACCTTGGCGGGGCGGGATGTGCTGCGGCGCATCCCCGACGGCGCCGACCCGAACAACGGCTTCCACGGCGCCTTCATCATGGCGCCCTGGACCAACCGGCTGGAGGATGGGCGGATCGTGGTCGGCGGCGTGGAGCACCGCATGCCGATCAACCGCCCGACCGAGGGCAACGCGCTGCACGGCTTCATCCGCGACCTCGCCTGGTCCGTGGAGCAGCAGGATTCATCGCGCGCCACCTTCGGCTGCGCGCTGGACCATGCGCCCTTCCGCTGCAGCGCGAGCCTGTCCGTGGCGCTGTCCGATGCTGGGCTGGCGCTGTCGCTGGCCCTGACGAATACGGGCGATGCGCCGACGCCGATGGGCATGGGCTGGCATCCCTGGTTCGCGCGCCCCGCCGGCACGCGGCTCCGCTTCCACGCCACCACCATCTTCGGCCGCGACGCCAGAAGCATCTCCTCCGGCGCACGGCCGAGCGCGGGGCTGAACGGCGACGACGCCGTGCTGCTCGGGCTCGACACGCATTTCGCGGGCTGGGATGGCGCGGCCACCATCACCTGGCCGGACGGCACCGCCATCACCATGCGCGCCGCCGGCGACTGGGCGCGAAACCTGCAGGTCTTCGCGCCGCGTGGCGGCGACGTGCTCTGCGTGGAGCCCGTCAGCCATGTGCCGGATGCGGTGAACCGCCCCGCGAATGCCGCGCATGGTGCGATGCATCTGCTGTCGCCGGGCGCGTCGCTCGACGCCTCACTGATGATTCATCGCGCCTGAGGGCGCGACGCACGCTTTTCGTGCATCCGCGTTCCAACACGCGGGAACAATCGCCGCGTCGTGACGTTCGCCTTCGCAACCCGATGCGTCGCGCATTGTGGCGCGCAGCATGGCGTGCATCGTGGAGGGAGCGGACTTCATGGCGAGCACCGCGCAGCGGACGGACCCCGCACTCTGGGAAAAGGTGAAGCGCCGCGTGATGCGCGGCGACAAGGGTGGCGATCCCGGTGAATGGTCGGCGCGCAAGGCGCAGTTGGCCGTCGCCGAATACAAGAAGGAAGGCGGCGGCTATGTCGGCGGCAGGAAGGCCGACAACAGCCTGGCGCGCTGGACCAAGGAGGATTGGGGCACGGCGTCGGGCAAGCCTTCGGGCGAGACCGGCGAACGCTACCTGCCCAAGGCCGCGCGGAAGCGCCTGACCAAGGACGAGGTCGCGCGCAGCACGGCGAAGAAGCGCGCCGACACCAAGGCGGGGAAGCAGTTCTCCGCCCAGCCGAAGGACGTGGCGCGCAAGGCCGCCACAGCGCGGAAGGCGGCGTCGCGATGAGCAGCGAAGCCGATGTCGCGCGGGATTTCCGCCGCCTCGTGAATCTCTCCGCCGAGGAGCTGCGCGACTGGCTCGGCACGGCGGAGAGCAGGGAGGCGGGCTGGACGCAGGAGGGGGAGCAGGAATCCGTCGGCCATCAATCCGGCCGCTGGATCTTGTCTTTCCTGGAGAGCGGCGCATCCGAACCGGATGAGGCGGATGCGGGGCAGATGCGCCGGGTGGTGGGCTACATCCACCGCCACCTCGCGCAGCGGCCCAAGGGCGACGTCAGCGACACGCGCTGGCGCCACAGCCTGATGAACTGGGGGCACGACCCCCTCAAGGAGGATCGACGCATGAGCGACGAGATGAACCAGGCGAACGAGGCCGAGGACATGCCGGCGGAGCCGATGCCCGCGCCGGCGGAGGAGAAGCCGAAGCGCCGGCGGGCGGCGACGCCCCGCAAGGCAGCCGATGGCGAGGCCAAGCCGGCGCCGCGACGCGCGACGAAGGCCGCTTCCGGCAGCACCGCCAAGGCAGCGCCGAAGCGGGGCGCGGCGGGTCGCACGGCGGCGGCGGCGAAGGGCGGGCGCAGCAGCACGGGCACGGCCCGCAAGGCGGCGTCCTCCTCCACCCGCTCCACCCGCAAGGCCGCCGGTGACGGCGCGGCCAAGGCGGCACCGAAGCGCGCCACCAAGGCCACCGCAAGCCGCAGCGCGGCGGGTCGCACGGCGGCGGCGGCGAAGGGCGGGCGCAGCAGCACGGGCACGACCCGCAAGGCGGCGTCCACCACCACCCGCAAGGCGGCGACGAAGGCGCCGGCCAAGCGCGCCAGCGCGACCGGCACGCGCAAGGCGGCGTCCGGCACCACCCGCAAGGCCAGCGGCACGGCGCGCAAGGCGACGATGAGCCGGTCGGAGGCGGCGTCCAAGGCTGGCAGCGCGCGCACGCCGAAGAAGGCCGCGGCGGCGCGGGCGAATGGCGCCAAGGGCGGCGCCGCCCGCGCCAAGGCGGCGACCACCCGCCGCGCCAGCACGGCCAAGGCCGCGCCGAAGGCCGCTGCCAAGACGACCCGCGCGAAGAGCACGGCCGCCAAGTCCGGCCCGCCCAAGGCCGCGCCGAAGCGGGGCGCGGCCGGCCGCACGTCTGCCGCCGCCAAGGGCGGGCGCAGCAGCGGCGGCAGCAGCCGCGCCAGCCGGGCCTGACCTGATGCGGCGGGGGCTCTGGTCCCCGCCGCATGCCGAACCCTCACCCCCAAAGCCTGACCCAATGGGTCCCCCCCTCCCCAAGCGGCGGGTGCTGGGCAAGACTGCGGCGCATGGGAAGCGCCATCATCCTCGGGGCCGGAATCATGGGCCTGTCCACCGCCTGGGCGCTTGCCCGGGCGGGGTGGTCCGTGCAGGTGGTGGAGCAGGATGGGGTGCCGAATCCGCGCGGCTCCTCCGTCGATGACCATCGCCTGATCCGCCACGCCTATGGCGCCGCCGCGGGCTACATGCGGATGATCGACCCCGCCTACGCCGCCTGGGACCTGCTCTTCGCCGAAGCGGGCGAACGCCCCTATGTGGCCACCGGCGTGCTGGCGCTGGCGAATGCCCCGGGCGGCTGGCTGGCCGACAGCCGCGCCACGCTGCGGGGCGACGGGCATGCGGTGACGGAGTTGACGGGCGCCGAGGTCGCCGCCCGCTACCCCTACCTCTCCGGCGACGGCATCGCGGCAGCCTTTCACCTGCCGACCGGCGGCGTGCTGCTGGCCCGGCGGATCGTGGAATTGCTGGCGGCGCGGCTGGCCGCCCGCGGCGTGCCGATCCAGCGCGGCCAGGCGGTGGCGGTGGATCCCGCCCGGGGCGCGCTGACCCTGGCGGATGGCACGCGCATGGAAGCCGACCTGCTGGTCGTGGCCGCCGGCCCCTGGGCGCCGCGCCTGCTGCCCGCGCTCGCCGCCCGTGTGCGCCCGACGCGCCAGATCATCGTCCGCCTGGCGCCACCGACCGAACACGCGGAAGGCTGGGCCCGCGCCCCCATGCTGCTCGACCTGGCGGAGGATGGCGGCTTCTACGCCGTGCCGCCGGTGGCGGGCACGCCGCTCAAGATCGGTGACCACCGCTTCGCCCCGCATGGCGATCCCGAGGAACCGCGGGAGGCGACGGCGGCCGAGGCCGAGGAGATCCTGGCCTATGCCCGTCACCGCATCCGCGGCTTGGCGGAATACCGCGTGTTGTCCGCCGCCGCCTGCTACTACGACGTGGAGCCGCAGGAGCGCTTCGTCGTGGAACGCCTCGGCGCCCGGGCCTTCGTGATGTCCGGCTTCTCCGGCCACGGCTTCAAGTTCGGCGCGCTGCTTGGCCTGGCGATGGCGCGCGCGGCGGGTGACGAAAGCCTGGGCCGGGCCATATCCGCCTGGGCGGCCGGCGATGCGCCGCCGCCGCCGGGCCTCCTTGCCGACCTGCCTCAGGAAATCACCGCATGACGCTGCCCTCCGCTGCAGACGACCTGATCCTCGGCCTGACGCGCGTGGTGGACCTGCCCGGGCTGACGGCGGCCGCCGGCGCGCCCCTGGCGGCGGAGGATATCGCCGCGCTCATCGAGGAAGCCGCCCGCTTCACGCGGGAGCAGATGGCGCCGGGCTGGCAGGAGGCGGACCGCCACGGCGCCCACTACGCCAATGGCACCGTCACCACGCCCCCGCACTACAAGGCATTGATGAAAGCCTGGATCGAGAGCGGGTGGCAGGGTGTCGCGGCGCCGGAGGCGCATGGCGGGCAGGGGCTGCCGCATGCCGTCTGGGTGGCGGTGACGGAACTCGCCTCCGCCGCCGACATGGCCTTCTTCCTCGGCCCGGTGCTGACGACCGGCGCCATCGACCTGCTGCTCGGCCATGGCACGCCGGACCAGCAGGCGCGCTTCCTGCCGAAGCTCGTCACCGGCGAGTGGAACGGCACCATGTGCCTGACGGAGCCGCAGGCGGGCAGCGACCTGGCTGCGCTCCGCACCCGCGCGGAACCCCTCGGTGACGGGCGGTATGCCCTGCACGGACAGAAGATCTACATCACCTGGGGCGAGCACGACACGACGGAGAACATCCTCCACCTCGTCCTCGCCCGCCTGCCCGGCGCGGCGGAAGGCAGCCGGGGCATCTCCCTGTTCGCGGCCCCGAAGGTGCTCCCCGACGGCACCCGCAACGCGCTCCGCTGCGGCGGCATCGAGCGGAAGATGGGCATCCACGCCTCCCCCACCTGCATCATGCTGTTCGAGGGGGCGGAGGCGGAGCTGGTGGGCGAGCCGGGCAGGGGCCTCAACGCCATGTTCGCCATGATGAACGCCGCGCGGCTTGCCGTCGGCGTGCAGGGGGTGGCCGCCGGCGCGCGGGCGCTGGAACTGGCGGAGAAATACGCCGCCGACCGCACCCAGTCCGGCCGCCCCATCGCGCGCCACGCCGATGTCGCCCGCATGCTGGCGGAGATGCGCGCCACGACGCTCGCGGCCCGCCTGCTGGCGCTGGAAGCCGCCGCCTCGCTCGACCGGCACCACCTGCTGGGGGATGAGGCCGGGCAGGTGCGCCTGGCGCTCCTGACCCCCATCGTGAAGGCCTGGAGCACCGACCGCGGCGTGGAGAATGCCAGCCTCGGCGTCCAGGTGCATGGCGGCATGGGCTTCGTGGAGGATACCGGCGCCGCCCAGGTGCTGCGCGATGTCCGCATCACCCCGATCTATGAGGGCACGAACGGCATCCAGGCGATCGACCTGCTGGTCCGCAAGGTCGCCAAGGATGGCGGCGCCGCGATGCGCGGCCTGCTGGCGGAGGTGGCCGCCGCCGATCCCCGCCTGGCCGGCGCCGCCTCGCGGCTCGATGCCGCCACGGGGCTGATGCTGGACCTGCAGTCGCGGGACCCCGAGGCCGCGCAGGGCCTGGCGACCGCCTATCTCGATGCCTGCGGCTGGGTGCTGGGGGGCTGGATGCTGGCCCGGGCCGCCGCCGCGGCGCCGGATCGTGCGGCGCTGGCGGCCTTCTACCTCGGCCGACTGCTGCCGCGGGCGGAAGCCCGGTGCCTGGAAATAGAGCAAGGGGCGCTGGTGCCCATCCCTGCGGTGCTGTAACCGCTTGTCCATGCCCCTTGCAGCCCCCGGGGTCGGACGCATCTGCTGCCCACCGCCATGACCGCTCCCCTCTCCTCCCCCGCCCTCCACAGACCCCGGCCGAAGGTGGCCATCATCGGCGCGGGGCCAGGCGGCCTCGCCGCCGCCATGATGCTCGCGGCCTCCGGCGCCCGCGTCACGGTGTTCGAAAAGGACAACGTGGTCGGCGGGCGCACCCGCACCCTGGCGACCGATCAGGGATACAAGTTCGACCTCGGGCCGACCTTCTTCCTCTACCCCCGCATCCTGAAGGAGATCTTCAGCCGCTGCGGCGCCGATCTCGAACAGGAGATCGACATGCGGCGGCTGGAGCCGCAATACCGGCTGATCTTCGAACAGGGCGGCAGCACCACCCAGATCGAGGCCAGCGCCGACATGGCGCGGATGGAAGCGGCGATCGCCGGCATCTCGCCGAAGGACGCCAAGGGGCTGCGGCCCTTCATGGAGGAGAACCGCGCCAAGCTCGCGGCCTTCCGCCCGGTTCTGGAACGCGCCTTCTCCACCGCCGCCGACATGATCCGGCCGGACATGATCAAGGCGCTGCCGCTGATGAAGCCCTGGTCCACGGTGGACCGTGACCTGGCGCGCCACTTCAGCGACCCGCGCGTACGCCTCGCCTTCTCCTTCCAGACCAAGTACCTGGGCATGAGCCCGTTCAAATGCCCGGCGCTCTTCACCATCCTGTCCTTCCTGGAATACGAGCACGGCATCTTCCACCCCATCGGCGGCTGCGGCGCGGTCTCTGTCGCCATGGCGAAGGTGGCGGAGCGCCTCGGCGCCGAGATCCGGCTGAACGCGCCCGTGGAGCGCATCGGCTTCGAAGGCCGCCGCGCCAAGGGGGTGGAGATCGGTGGCGTGCGGCATGACGCGGACGCGGTCGTCGTGAACGCCGATTTCGCCCACGCCATCCCGCGGCTGATCCCGGATCACCTCCGCAAGGGCTGGAAGGACCGGAAGATCGGGCAGGCCAAGTATTCCTGCTCCACCTTCATGCTCTATCTCGGGCTGGACCGGGAACTGCCGGAACTCGCCCACCACAACGTCCTGCTCTCCGAGGGCTACCAGGAGAACATCGCCCAGATCGAACGGGGCGATATCCCGGAAGTCCCCTCGCTCTACGTGCAGCACGCCGGCGCCACGGACCCGACCATGGCCCCCAAGGGCCACTCGGCGCTCTACGTCCTGGTGCCCGTGCCGAACCTCATCAAGCAGCCGGACTGGCCCGCCCAGGCCGCACGTTACCGGGAGATCGCGCTCGACCGCCTCAAGGTCCTCGGCCTGCCGGACCTGCGGCCCCACATCAAGTACGAACGCATCGTCGCCCCCCAGGACTGGGAGAGCGACTTCGCGGTCGGCTTCGGCGCCACCTTCAACCTCTCCCACGAACTGCCGCAGATGCTGCTGTTCCGCCCGGGCAACCGCTTCCGGGACGTGGAAGGCGTCTACCTCGTCGGCGGCGGCACCCACCCGGGCAGCGGCCTGCCCGTCATCTACGAAGGGGCCCGCATCACGACGGGGCTGATGGCGCAGGACCTCGGCCTCGCCAGCGCGCCCAGCCGCCCCACGGCCGGCGGCGACTTCGCGGCCGCCACGCCGGCCGCCGCCTACGGGCCGGATCGGTAGGCGGGTTTCGCGGGCGGTTCGCGGGGGCGCTGCCCCCGCACCCCCGCCGGGGGGCGTGGCGCCCCCCGGGCCCCGCCGGATTTCAACGCTGGCCAGGGAGGGGGCCTGAAGCCCCCTCCCTGGCCAGCGTTCAATACCTGAGGTCCAGGAGGCCGCTGCCTCCTGGCAGGGGGTGCAGGGGGACAGCGTCCCCCTGCGAATCACCCCGCAAACACGCTACGAATAGAGGCACGGAGGTGCGTTCGCATGGCTGATCGGGTGGTGGTGGTCGGGGGTGGCCTGGGAGGCCTCGCGGCGGCGGCGGTGGCGGCGGCGCGCGGGCACAAGGTCACGCTGCTCGACAAGAACCCTTGGCTGGGTGGCAAGGCGGCTGTGTTGAGCCTGTCGGCGCCGGATGGCAGTGGTGATTTCCGGTTCGACATGGGGCCGACCATCCTGACGGTGCCGCGCGTGTTGCGCCGGATCTATGCGGAGGCGGGGCTCGACCAGGCGAAGGAGTTGCCGCTGATCCGGCTGGATCCGCAGTGGCGGTGTTTCTTCGAGGATGGGACGCAGATCGACCTGATGGCCGATGTCGCGACCATGCAGGCGCAGATCGAAAAGTTCGCGCCCGGGCGCGGGCTGGGCGAGGGTTATCGGAAGTTCCAGGAGGAGAGCCGCCACCTGCATGGTGTCTCCGAAAAGTTCTTCTTCTGGCGCCCGGTGGAGGGTGTGACCGACACCATCGACATGAAGGCCAACCTCAACCCGAACACCATCCGGGACGTGTTGAGCCTGAAGATGGGCCAGACCGCGGCCAAGGTGATCCGCGGCCATGTGCCGGATGAGCGCCTGGCCCAGATGCTGGACCATTACTGCCAGTATATCGGCTCCTCGCCCTATCTGGCGCCGGCGGTGGTGTGCTCGATCGGCGACATGCAGGCGAGCGAGGGCGTCTGGTATCCCGTCGGCGGCACGCGCGCGGTGGCGGAGGGCTTGGCGAAGCTGGCCGCGAGCCTCGGCGCCGATCTGCGCCCGAATTCCGAGGTCACCGGCTTCGACATCGAGAATGGCGCCATCAAGGGCGTGCGCGTGGGGTCGGAGCGGATTGCCTGCGATGCCGTCATCTCCAACATGGATGCCATCCGGACCTACAAGGAACTGGTCGGCGGCGATGTCGGCCGGAAATACGAGAAGAAGGGGTTCGAGCCCGCCTGCAGCGGCGTCGTGCTCTATCTCGGCCTGAAGAAGCGCTACGACCACCTGGCGCATCACTGCTTCGTCTTCTCCAGGGATGCGGAGGAGGAGTTCGACAGCATCTACAAGAAGGGCGAGCCCGCGCCCGATCCCACGGCCTATCTGGCGGCCACGTCGTGCAGCGACGACACCACGGCGCCGGCGGGGGGGGAGGCGCTGTATGTGCTGGTCCACACGCCGCATCTGCGCCCGCATCATGACTGGTCCAAGATGCTGCCGAAGTACCGGCAGACCATCCTCGACAAGCTGAAGCGCACGGCGGGGATGGAGGATATCGAGGAGCGGATCGTGGTGGAGAGCCAGCTGACGCCGGTCGATATCCACAACCGCTACAAGGTGCTGGACGGCGCGATCTACGGGCTTGCCAGCCATGGCAGCTTCACCGGCGCCTTCAAGCCGGGCAACCGCAGCAAGGCGGTGAAGGGGCTCTACCTCTGCGGCGGTGCCGCGCATCCGGGGCCGGGCATGCCGATGGTGATGATGTCCGGCTGGATCGCCGCCGATGCGCTGGACCGCGACCGTGGCGGCCGTGGCATGAGCGAGGCGGCGCGGCAGGCCGGGCGGCGCGATTCCGAAATCGCCGCGGCGGCGGAATAGCCATGGCTGCTGCGCCGAAGCCGGAGGGGGAGGACCCCGTCCCCCTCTTCGATCCGCGGCGCATGGCCTTCTTCCACTTCATGTTCCGGCGCTTCTTCGCCAAGCACATGCGCGCCGCGCGGGTGGCGCGCTGGGGGATGCCGCGGGAGTATGGCGCGCGGCCCCTCGTCATCTTCGCCAACCATCCGGGCTGGTGGGACGGCGTCGCCTTCATGCTGCTGTCGCAGCGCCTGTTCCGCGGGCGTACCATGTTCATCCCGATGGATGCGCAGGCGCTCAGCCGCTACGCCTTCATGAAGCGCCTCGGTGTCTTCGGGATCGAGACGGGGACGCCGCGCGGTGCCGTCGCCTTCCTGCGCACGGCGAAGACGGTGCTGGCGGCGCCGGATCGCATGCTCTGGATGAATGCGCCGGGCCGCTTCAGCGATGTGCGCGAACGCCCGGTGCCGATCGCGCCGGGGATGACGCGGCTGCCGGAGATGGCGCCGGATGCGCTCTTCGTGCCGCTCGCGCTCGACTACCCCTTCTGGACGGAGCGCAAGGCGGAGATGCTCTGCGCCTTCGGCGATCCGATCGAGGCCTCGGCGTTGCTGGCGCTGCCGCGGGATGACCGCGCGCCGGCGCTGTCGCAGGCGCTGGCGCAGACGATGGATCGCCTGGCGCTGGACGCCATTGCCCGCGATCCGGCAAGGTTCGAGACGCTGCTGCGCGGGCCGGAAGGCATGGGAGGCGTGTGGCAGCTCTGGCGCCGCCTGCGCAGCACCCTGCGCGGCGAACGCTTCGATCCACGACACGATCCTCGCCAGGAGGCCGGCTAGACCATGGTTGCGGATTTCACCTGGGCCTGGATTGCGCTCGCGCTGGCGACCTTCCCGGCGACGATGGGGGTGGTGAACCTGTTCCTGGTGCGGCCGCCGGAGGGGAAGCCGAAGGACGGCACGCTGGTCTCCGTGCTGATCCCCGCGCGGAACGAGGAAGCGAACATCGCCGCCTGCCTCGATGCCGTGCTGGCCTCCCGCGGCGTCGCGATCGAAATCGTCGTGATGGATGACGGATCGACGGACCGCACGGCGGCGATCGTGCAGGGCTATGCGGCGCGGGATTCGCGGGTGCGGCTGGAACAGGCGCCGCCGCTGCCCGCGGGCTGGACGGGCAAGGTGCATGCCTGCCAGCGCCTGGCGGATGCAGCGCGCGGGACGCATCTGCTGTTCATCGATGCCGATGTGCGGCTTGCCCCCGATGCCGCGGCCAGCATGGCGGGGCATGCGGCGCGCACCGGGGCGGGCATGGTCACGGGCGTGCCGCGCCAGGTCATCGAATCGCTCGGCGAGGCCGCGACCGTGCCGATGATCAATTTCCTCCTGATCTGCTACCTGCCGGGCGGCGGGCGCGCCTTCACGAAGCGGTCCGGCATGGCGGCGGCCTGCGGGCAATTGCTGCTGGTGGAGCGCGCGGCCTATGACCACACCGGCGGCCATGCCGCGGTGAAGGGCGTGCTGCATGACGGCCTCGCCCTGGCGCGACTGATGCGCGACGCCGGGCACGCGACGGAGATCGTGGAGGGGGCGGGCCTCGCGACCTGCCGCATGTACACGAACTTCGCGGATTGCTGGGCGGGCTTCAGCAAGAATGCGCGGGAAGGCATGGCGACGCCGGTCGGCCTGCCGGTCTGGACCGCCATGCTGGCGGGCGCGCATCTCTGGCCCTTCGTCTTCCTGCCGAACACCGCGGCGATCATCGCGCTGGCGCTGGGCTTCGCGCTGCGCGCCGCCGTCACGCTCCGGGTGCGGGAGCCCTGGTGGACCATCCCGCTGCATCCGCTGACGGTGGCGGTGGCACTCGCCATCCAGTGGACGGCGCTGGTGCGCGGGCTGATGGGCAAGCCGGCGGGGTGGAAGGGCCGCGCCTACCAGGGCATCGGCTGAGCGTGGACGGCGCCTCGGTTGCCGCCGGCCCGCCGACGCGGGACGAGAATTCGGAGAACTTCCCCGTCGCCTCGCGGCTGATCCCGGCCGCGCTGCGCCCGAAGGTGCTGGCCTTCTACCGCTTCGTCCGCACCGCCGACGACATCGCGGACAGCGCCTCGCTGAATAGCCATGAGAAGCTGGCCCGGCTGGAGGCGATGGAGATCCAGCTCGATGACCCCGCCGGCCCGCTGGCGGCGGTCGGCACGGAGGAGGCGCGGCTGCTGCTTTCCGCCTTCCGCCAGGATGCGGTGCGTGGCCGCTACCCCGATTGGGCAGCGCTGGAGGATTACTGTGCCCGGTCCGCGGAGCCGGTGGGCCGCATGCTGCTGCGCCTGCATGGGGAGGATGACGAGGCGGCGGGCCATGCCTCCGACGGGCTCTGCACCGCGCTGCAGATCCTGAACCACCTGCAGGATTTGGTGCCGGACCGGGATGCGATGGACCGCATCTACCTGCCCGTGCCCTGGATGGCGCTGGCGGGCGGGGAAGCGGCGTTCTTCGCGCGGGAGAACCCGGCGCGGCGCGCCGTGCTGGATGCGGCGCTCGATCGGGTGGAGGCGGGCCTGGAACAGGCGGCGCCGCTGCCGCGGCTGCTGCGGTCCCGGCTGCGCTTCCAGGCAGCGGTGACGCTGGATCTGGGATGGCGGTTGCTGTCGAAGCTGCGGGCGGCCGATCCCGTGCAGGGGCGCGTTGCCCTGGGCAAGGCCGATTTCGGGAAGGCCTTCGCGCGCCTCGCCCTGCCGCCGCCCTCCGACGCCGCGGTGGTGCGCGCGCGGGTGGCGCGGGCAAAATCCTCCTTCGCGCGGGGGATGGCCGTGCTGAAGGGGGAGCGGCGCCGCGCGCTCTTCGCCGTCTATGGCTTCTGTCGCGCGGTGGACGACATCGCCGATGGCGCCGTGCCGGAAGCCGAGAAGCGCCGCTTCCTCGCGCAATGGCGCAGCAAGCTGGAGGCGCCGGATTGCGCGCTTTCCGCCGAACTCGCCTGGGCGCGCGATGCCTTCGCGCTGCCGCTCTCCGAATGCGAGGCGATGATCGCGGGGATGGAGACGGATGCGACGGCGCCGCTGCGGCTGCGGACGGAGATGCAGCTCGATGAGTATTGCCGCCGCGTGGCGGGCAGCGTCGGCGCCATGGCGGTGCGCATCTTCGGCGCGCCGGGGGCGGAGGGCTTCGGCCTGGCGCTGGGCCGCACCTTCCAGCTCGTGAACATCCTGCGCGACGTGGATGAGGATGCGGCGATCGACCGCGTCTACGTCCCCGCCGAGCTGCTGGCGCGCCATGGCGTGACGGCGACGGCGGCCGAGGAGATCGTGGCGCATCCCGGCTTCGCCCGAAGCTGCGAGGAACTGGCGCATCGCGCCGCCGCCGGCTTCGCCCGGGCGGAGGCGGAGCTGCGCGAACACGACCCGGCGGCGCTGAAGCCCGCGCGCGTCATGATGTGGGGCTACCGCCAGCTGTTCGACCGCATGCAGGCCCGCGGCTTCGCGCATCCGCGCGTGCGGCCGCGCCTGTCGCGGGGCGAGAAGCTGCGCATGGCCCTGCTGGCGATGAAGCCCTGATGGTCGTCCATGTGATCGGCGCAGGCGTCGCCGGGCTGGCGGCGGCGCTGGTGCTGGTGAAGGCTGGGCGGCGCGTGGTGGTGCATGAGGCCTCCCCTGGCGCGGGCGGGCGGGCGCGGGCGCTGCCGGATGGCACGGATAACGGCACGCATGCGCTGCTCGGCGCCAACCAGGCGGCGCTGGGATTCCTCCGCGATGTCGGCGCGCTGGAGGGCTGGGTGGAGCCGGAGCCCGGGGGGCTGCCGGTGCTGGACCTGGCGGACCACGCCGCGCGCCGCGTGGCGCTGGCGCCGATGGGCTGGCTGCGTGCCGGGATGCGCCCGGCGGGGATGGATGCCGGCGGGTTCCTGGCGCTGCTGCGCCTCGCCCTGCCGGGGCGGGACCGCAGCGTCGCCGACGCCTTCGCCCGCCACCCCGTGCTGCTGCGCGCGCTGGTGGAGCCGCTGACGGTGGCCGCGCTGAACACCCCCGCGACGGAGGCCTCCGCCAGGCTGCTGGGGATGGTGCTGCGCCGCCTCGGCGCGCCGGGCGCGGCGCGGCTGCTGGTGGCGCAGCGGGGCCTCGGGCCGGACATGGTGGCGCCGGCGCTGGCGACGATCGGCGCGCATGGCGGCGCGGTGCGCTTCGGCGCGCGGCTTCGCGGCCTGGTGCGGGCGGAGGGCCGTGTCGCGGCGCTGGATTTCGGGGAGACGGCGCAGCGCCTGGCGCCCGATGACCAGGTGGTGCTGGCGCTGCCGCCCTGGGAGGCGCTGCGGCTGCTGCCGGACCTGCCCGCGCCAGTGACGCATGCCCCCATCCTCAACGTCCATTTCGCGCGGGAAGGGGAGGGGCCGGTGCGCTTCATCGGGCTGCTCGGCGGGCTCGGCCAATGGGTGCTGGTGCGACCCTCCGGCGTCTCCGTGACGGTCAGCGCGGCGGATGACAGCGTGGGTCTGTCCGACGCCGAGGCGGCGGAGCGTATCTGGCCGGAGGTGCTGGCCGCCGCCATGGCCTTCCGCCTGCCCGGCGAATGGCCGATCCGCGCGCCTGGCGCGCGCGCCGTGCGGGAACGCCGCGCCACGCCGCGCCACGGCGTCGGCCCGCGGCCCGCGCCACCCCGCCGGCCGCTGCCGAACCTGGCCCTCGCCGGCGACTGGACGTTCCCCAGCCTCCCCGCGACCATCGATGCGGCGGTGCAGTCCGGACAGGCCGCTGCCGCGGCGTTGCTGCATCCGGGGCCGCGGCCGTGACGCCCGCGGAGGCGCTGGCCCATCTGCGCGAAGCGGAGGCGCGGGACGGGCGGATCGATGTCGAGCGGCGCCGCGCCCTGCTGGCGCGGCTGGCCGACAGCCTGCTGACCCATGCGGAAGCGATCGCGGCGGCGCTGGATGCCGATTATGGCGGGCGATCTCGGCTGGAGACGCTGCTGGCCGACGTGCTCTGCGCCGTCGATGCCGCGCGGTATTCGCGGCGCCACCTGCGGTCCTGGGCGAAGCCCCGGCGCGTGGCCGTGCCCTACCCCTTCTGGCCGACGCGGGCCTGGGAGGAGCCGGTGCCCAAGGGCATCATCGGCATCATGGCGCCCTGGAACTACCCGGTGCAGCTGGCCCTGGTGCCGGTGGTGGACGCCATCGCCGCCGGCAACCGCGTGGCCGTGAAACCCAGCGAGGGGACGCCCCGCTGCGCCGGCCTGATCGCCCAGGTGCTGGAGGAGGCGCTGGGCCCCGACATCGCCGCGACGGTGCAGGGCGGGCCCGATGGCGCGGCCGACTTCGCCGCCCAGCCCTGGGACCACCTGGTCTTCACCGGCGGCACCACCACGGGCCGCAAGGTGGCGGAAGCGGCGGCGCGGAACCTGGTGCCCGTCACGCTTGAACTTGGCGGCAAATGCCCGGCCGTGGTGCTGCCGGGTGCGGACCTCGCCCAGGCGGCGCGGGACATCCTGGTGGGCAAGGCGGTGAATGCCGGCCAGACCTGCGTGGCGCCCGACACGGTCCTGCTGCTGGGCCACACGCCGGAGGCCTTCGTGCAGGCCTGCCGCGCCACCGGCATCGGCCTGCCGGAGACCACGCTGGCCAATGACGCCCAGGCCGAGCGCCTGGACCGGCTGGTGGAGGGCGCGCGGCTGGAGCGCCTGGCCGCGGACGGGGCAGGGCGCCACCGCGCGATCGCGCTCGCCTTCCCGGAGCCCGACCACGCCCTGCTGCGGGAGGAGGTCTTCGGCCCGATCCTGCCCGTGCTGGCCCTGCCGGATCTGCCGGCCGCGATCCGCTGGATCACCGCCCGGCCCTCCCCGCTCGCCGTCTATCTGTTCGGCGCGACGACCGTCGAAACCAGCCTGGTTGCTGAATCGGTTCGTTGCGGTGCCCTGATCCAGGACCGCGCCGTGGAATATGCGGCCTTCCCCGCACTGGGCTTCGGCGGCGTCGGTCATTCCGGATCCGGGCGGTATAAAGGATCCGCGGGATTCGTCGCATTTTCAATAATTCGCGCGCGGGTTGTTCACGGGAAATGGAGTCTTTCCCGTATCTTCGATGTCCCGAGAAAAAAATTCGCTCCGCAGTTGATCGAGAGGCTGGTAAGGAAGCGTTAACGCTGTCAGCTTCCGTGCATGATCGTATCCGGCGAGCCTGACGCGCCCATCCACACGCAGAGGCTGCGTCTGCGTCTTCCCCAACCCGATGACGCGCAGGCACTGGCCGGTCTCATGGCGCCGGAGGTGAGTGCGCGCCTGGCCTCCTGGCCCGCCAGCCTGGCGCCGGAGGTGGCGGCGCAGCGCCTGACGGAGGCCCGCGGCGCCGCCATGGCCGGCCGGGCGCTGCCTCTGGTGATCGAGCGGCTGTCCGACCAGGCGGTGATCGGCTGGATCAGCGCCACGAGGGCCGAGCTGGACCCCAACCGCGCCATCCTGACCTACTGGCTGGGCTCCGCCCATCACGGCCAGGGATACATGCGCGAAGCGGCCCCGGCTGCGCTGGCCGCCGCCTTCGCGCGGCTCGGCGTCGCGGAGGTGCGCGCCGCCGTGCAATGCGACAACGAAGCCTCCCGCGCCGTGTTGCAGGGCCTTGGCATGATGCGGCTGGAACTTGGCAGTATCTGGTGCAGTGCCCGGGGGCGCGAGGAAGCCTGCGAGTGGTGGGGTGTCGCGCGCCCGGTGGAGGAAGCGCCCGCCGCTTCCCTTCCCGCGGTCCTGCCGACGCTGGCCGTCGCGGTCCCCGCCCTGCAGGTGGCGGCGCAGTAGCCGCCCCTGGCCGAGCCGCGGCCGCACCGCCATAATCAGCACCGCGCGGGCGTGCCGGAACGGTAGACGGAAGGGTCTTAAAAACCCTCGGCCTTTGGCCATGCGGGTTCGATCCCCGCCGCCCGCATAAATGCGGTGCCCTCAAGCGCCGGGCGGCCCCTCCGGGGCCTTGGCTCGCCGGACTGCCGGCGGGCCGCCTTCGCGGCCTCGGCGCGCGATGCGCGCCGCCCTTTGCGGACCCTCAGACGGCGGGCGCGGCCTCCGGCCGCTTGCCTTCGCGCCCTGCACGGTGTGTGCGGGCGGCGATGCTGGCCTGGGCGCGGGCCGCCTTCGCGGCCTCGGCGCGCGATGCGCGCCGCTGTTTCCGGTGGCGGGGGCGCGTTCGTTCCGCGCGGTGTGGGGGTGGCGCCTGCCGCCTACCCCAGCCGCGCGAAGGTCAGCTCGTGCTTGTTGTGGGCGCTGTGGAAGACGACCGCGCCGGGGATGGCGGCGAAGGCCTCGGCGGCCTCGTGGTCGGTCTCGCCCTGGAACTTGATGGTGCAGACCAGGTTGCGCGCCGCATCGGCCTCGATCCAGCGCCGCACCAGCGCCAGCAGGCGCGCGGGGTAGCAGATGACGTCGCTGAACAGCCAATCCACCTTCGGCTCCGTCCGCGGGTCGAGCCCGAAGGCGCTTTCCGCCCGCACCGTCACGCCGCGCATCGCGGCCACGCCCGGGTCCATCGCCGCCTTGTCGACGGCGGCCACCTGCGCGCCGAGCCTCGCCAGCACCCAGGTCCAGCCCCCCGGCGCGGCGCCGAGGTCGAGGCACCGGTCGCCCGGCCCCGGATAGCGGCCGAGCCGGGTCAGCGCCTCCCACAGCTTGAGGTAGGCGCGCGACGGGGGGCCTTCCTTGTCCTCGACGAAGGCGACCTCCCCGTTCACGAAGGGGCTGGTCTTGGTGGGGGAGGCCAGCATCCGGTCCGGCGCCAGCAGCGTCCAGGCGCCGAGATGCCCGGTCGGCGCCGGCTCCGGGAAGGCCAGCGGCCGCGCCTTCACCGGCGGCAGGCGTTCCGTGATCAGCGTGCTGCGGCGGTGATGCGCCGCCGCGTAGCACGCCCAGTTCCGCTGGATGGCCCGCAGCGCATCGGCGCCTGCCTTGACGGAGGGCACGGCGATCTCCGCCGGCGCCGTCCAGCATTCCAGCGCCCAGGCCGCATGCGCCGGCGGGTCGGGCGACAGCGCGAGCCTGCCATGCCAGGCGGTGACGCGTCGGCGCGCGCGGCGCAACTCCTCCGCCAGTTCGGCCTCGAAGCCCTCGGCCGCCAGATAGGCGCTGGCGATCACTTCTGGGGCGCCAGCGCGGCGGCCGCGGCCAGGATGCCCCAGCCCACCAGCAGCACCGTGCCGCCCAGCGGCGTGACCAGGCCGAGCGAGGTGTCCGTCAGCGCCCGCAGATAGACGCCGCCGCAGAAGGCGATGGTCCCGGCCGCGAAGCACCCGGCGGCGATGTGCACCAGGCGCCCGCGCCGCCGCTCTGCCAGCAGCCCCGCGCCGAGCAGCGCCAGCGCGTGCCAGGCCTGGAGCGAGGCGCCCGTCGTCGCCAGCGCCGCGCGCTCCGGCGCCAGCCCATGCGAGGCATAGGCCGCCATCGCCACCGCGATGAGGCCCGACAGCGCCCCGAACACCATCCACATCCGTGCCATGGCCGGGGATTACCCCGCGGCCGCCGCCGCCGCCAGCCGAACCCGCGCGGCCTCCTCATGCGCCAGCCGCGTCGGCTCCGGCAGGCGCCGGCCGCGCAGCGTGCGCTCCACCCAGGCGATCGCCGTCTCCAGCGAGACGCGATGCCCGACCGAGACATAGAGCGGATTGGCCCCCCGCCGCGTGCGCAGCGCCATGCCGAGCACGCGCCCCTTCCAGACCAGTGGCGCCCGCGCGCCGGGCGTGTCGGGGAAGTCGCCCTCCACCGTGCCGCGCAGCACAGATTTCGCGACGCCGATGGTCGGCACATCCAGCACCACGCCGAGATGGCTGGCCACGCCGAGGCCCTTGGGGTGCGCGATGCCATGTCCATCGACGAGGATCAAATCCGGCTTCACCGGCAGCTGCGCGAAGGCGCGCGCCAGCACCGGTACCTCCCGGAAGCCGAGCAGCCCCGGGATGTAGGGCAGGCCGCCCGACCGGCTGGCGCCGCCGGCGCCGATCGGCGCCAGTGTCGCGACGTCCAGCGCCACCATCGCCGCATGCACCGTCCGCGTCGGGTCGAAGCGCATCGAGGATGCATCGGCGCCGCCCAGCACCCGCACGGGGCCGAGCGCATCCTCCGTCACCACAAGCGCCGCGAGGTCGGGCTGGAGGCGCAGCGCCTCCGCGGCGGTCGCGGGCTCGGGTGGTGTCGTGACCCCCTCCTTACGCTTCGCCGGGCGCCACGATGTGGGTGGTGATCTCCATCACGCCCTCCAGCCCCGCGACGCAGACATCGCCGGGCTTCAGGTAGAGTTCCGCCGCGTTGGGCTGGCCGATCGCGGTGCCGCGCGGCGCGCCCGTCGCGATTACGTCCCCGGCCTCGAAGGGCATGAAGCGGGAGAAATGGGCGATGATGCCCTCGATCCGGTGGATGTATTCGTCGGTGTTCACGCGCAGCCGCTGCTGGCCGTTCACCACGCAGGTCAGCCACAAATCGTAGGGATCCGCGATCTCCGCCAGCGGCACGGCATAGGGGCCGACCGGCGTGAAGCCCGGCATGTTCTTCGAGACCCAGAACTTGGTGCCGAGCTGCACCTCCTGCTTCTGGATCTCCCGCGCCGTCAGGTCGTTCAGCACCGTCACGGCGCCGACATAGTCCCGCGCCTTCTCGCGCGGCACCTGGAAGGCGCGCTTCGTGACGATGAAGGCGAGCTCCGGCTCGTAGTCGAAGGTCGTGATGCCCTCCGGCCGCACCACGCGCGCGCCATCGCCGACCAGCGTCTCCGTCAGCTTCACGAAGCTCGTCGGCTCCTTCGGGTCCTCCAGCAGCATGCCCTTCGCGGCGAGTTCCGCGCGGTGCACCTTGCTGTTCTTGCCGACGCAGAAGATCTTTCCCGGGTTGGTGATGGGCGGCAGCACGTGGCAGGAGGCGAGCGGCAGCGCGACCTTCGCGCCCTCGATGATCGTCCGCAGTTCCCCGACGGGCAGCGCCAGCGCGCGCAGCATGTCCCAGTCGCCGCCGAGCGCCGCCGTCAGGTCCAGCATCGTCTCGCCACGCACGGCGCCGAGCCGCGGCCGCACATCGCCGCGGGAGAGGAAAGTCGCCAGTCGGATCATGGAAGAAGGCCTATTCCAGGGTGATGTTGCGTTCGCGGACCACGCGCTGCCACTTCGCGATGTCCTGGTCGATGAAGGCGGCGAAGGCGTCGGGCGTCATCGGCTCCGGCTCCGCGCCCAGCGTCGCCATGCGCTCTTTCGTGGAGGCCAGCGACAGGGCGCGCGACGCCTCCTGCGCGATGCGCTGCGTCACGGAAGCGGGCACGCCCTTCGGCGCGAAGAGGCCGAACCAGCCGACGGCCGCGTAGCCCGGCAGCCCCGTGGTGCTGGCCGCCGGCACGCCGGGCAGCAGCGCGGTCGGGCGTTCCGACGTCACCGCCAGGTTCACGACCTGGTTGGCGGCCACCGCGGAGGCCACGGTCTGCGGCGGCGCGAACATCAAATGGATGCGCCCTGCCACCAGATCCGTCAGCGCGGGACCGGTGCCGCGATAGGGCACGTGCAGCATCTCGATCCCCGCCATGGAGGCGAAGAGCTCCGCGGCGAGATGGCTCGCGGCGCCCGTGCCGCTGCTGCCGAAGGTGAAGTGCCCCGGCCGCGCCTTGGCGAGCGCGATCAGCTCGCCCACGTTGCGCGCCCCGACGCCGGGATGCATGGCGATGACATAGGCGGGGGCGGCGATCAGCGTGATGGGCGTGAGTTCGTCGCGCACCGCGAAGACCTTGTCACCCCCCGGCCCCGCAAGCCCCATGATCCCGCCGGTCGAGGTCACCATCAGCGTGTGCCCGTCCGGCTGCGCGCGCTGCACCATCTGCAGCCCGATCCGCCCCGCCCCGCCGCCGCGATTCTCGACGACAACGGATTGCCGCCAGGATTCTTGAAAGTGCTGGCCAAGGATGCGCGCCAGCACATCCGTGCCGCCGCCCGGCGGGAAGGGCACCACGATGGTGACGGTGCGCGTGGGAAAGGCCGCATCCTGCGCGCGGGTGAGCCCCGGCAAGGCCAGGCCCGCGCCAAGCGTGGCCAGCAGCGTCCTGCGCGTCGTCATCAATCTTTCCTCCTCGGCGGGATAATCTCTTCGCATGGGGCGAGGGATGGGCCAAGGGGGTGACGCCCCTCCAGCCCCGCCCTACAAGTTTCGCCGCCTCGGAGGAGAACCCCGCCATGAAGCTCTACTACTCGCCCGGCGCCTGCTCGATGGGCATCCACATCATCCTCGAGGAGCTGGGCAAGCCCTATGAGCTGTCGCTGGTCGCGCTGAAGGATGGCGCGCAGCACAAGCCGGAATTCATGGCGGTGAACCCGAAGTCGAAGGTCCCCGCGCTGGATCGCGGCGATGGCAAGGTGCTGACGGAATTCCCGGTCATCGCCTGGTGGCTGGCGAAGTCGAACCCGACGGCCGCGCTGATCCCGACCGACCTGGAAGGGGAGGCGCGGTGCCTCGAGCTGCTGGACTATGTCTGCGGCACCATCCACCCGCAGGCCTTCACCCGCCAGTTCCGCCCCGCCCTCTACACGCTGCGGGAGGAGGACTTCCCGAAATCGGTCGAGCAGGGCAAGGCGAATGCCGACAAGTATTTCGCGACGCTGGAGAAGGGCTGGGCCGGCGGGACCTACCTGCTGCCCTCCGGCTATTCCGTCGCCGATGCCGCGCTGTTCTTCGTGGAATACTGGGCGGTGAAGCGCTCCGGCCTCACGCTGCCGCCGCGCCTCGCGGCGCATCTCGCGGCCATGCTGGCGCGGCCGGCGGTGCAGCGGGCGCTGACGCAGGAAGGCCTGGCGCTGTAAGGGGGCGGTGATGAGCACCCCCATCCTCTGGACCTCGACCAACTCCTCCGGCTCCATCGCCCACCAGGCGGCGCGGGTGTCGGGGTTGTCGATCGAGGTGCGGTTCATCTCGATCCGCGCCGGTGACGTCCGGAAGCCCGACTACCTCGCCATCAATCCGAAGGGGGAGGTGCCGGCGCTGCAACTGCCGGATGGCACCGTCATCACGGAGATCCCCGCGGTGATCTTCTGGCTGGCGGAAGCGGCGCCCGACAGCGGCCTGCTGCCGGCCGGTCCCTCGGGCCGGGCCAAGGGGATGGAATGGCTGGCCTGGTGCCATTGGACCATGGGGCGGCACTTCAACCCGGCCTTCGGCCCGCTGCGCTTCGCCGGCGGCAACGAGGCCGCGGGGAATGCGGTGCGCGCCGCGGCGCTGGTCCGGGCGAAGGAAGCGCTGGCCTTCGCGGATGCGGCGGTGAGGCGGGGCGGCGGCACGCTTTGCGGCACCGACCAGCCCTGCGGCGCCGACATCTTCCTGGCGGCGCTGGTCGGCTTCGCGGGGTTCCTCAAGATCGACATCAGCGACCTGCCGGCGCTCGGGGCGCTGCGCGATTCCGTCGCGGCGATGCCGGGCGTCGCGGCCGCGATCGCGCGCGAAGCAGCACAAGGATAGCCATGACGGGCCTCACCCCCACCACCTTCTGGTTCCTCCGTCATGGGGAGACCGACTGGAACGCCCAGGGGCTGTCCCAGGGCCGCACCGACATCCCGCTGAACAGCGTCGGCCTGGCGCAGGCGCGGCGCGCGGCGCGCACGCTGGCCCCCCTGCCCATCAAGACCATCGTCGCCTCCCCCCTGCTGCGCGCGCGCCGCACGGCGGAGATCGCGGCGGAGGCGCTGGGCCTTCCCGTCAGCCTCGACCCCGACCTCCAGGAGGTGAATTTCGGGGAGCAGGAAGGCCAGCCCATGGGCGACTGGTACGATGACTGGATCGCCGGGGACTACACGCCAGCGGGCGCCGAGACCTTCGCCGGACTCCGCGCCCGCACGGTGCGCGGCATCAATGCGGCGCTGGCGCATCCCGGCCCGGTGCTGGTGGTGGCGCATGGCGCGCTGTTCCGCGCGCTGCGCATGGAGGCGGGGCTGGAGGCCAATGTCCGCACCCCCAACGCCCTGCCGCTGCTGATGGAACCGCCCAGGCCGGGCGAGGCCGCCTGGACCATCACGCCGGCGGTGCTGGCGCCCGACGAGTAATCCTCACTCCGGGATCGGCGGCTCCTCCGCCACCGGTCCCGCCAGCGGCAGGGTCATGGTGCAGGCCAGGCCCTGCGGCGACCATTCCATGGCGATGCCGCCGCCGAGCTGCCCGCGCAGCGTCGCCTCCAGCACGCGGCTGCCGAAGCCCTGGCGGTTCGGCGCGACGGCGGGCGGCCCGCCGCTCTCCCGCCAGCGCATCACCAGCGTGGCGCCGCCATCCTCGGTCCTCCAGCTGACGGAGACGCGGCCGCCGGCGACGGAGAGCGCGCCATGCTTCGTCGCATTGGTGGCGAGTTCATGCATGGCCATGGCCACGGGCTGCACCGCGCGGCCCTGCAGATGCACGGGCGGGCCTTCCAGGACCAGGTGCTGTCCCTCGCCGATGAAGGGCTTCAGCTCGCCTTCCAGCAGCTGGGCCAGCGCGGCGCCCGACCAGTTCTCCCGCGCCAGCAGCGTCTGCGCCCGCGCCAGCGCGGCGACGCGGCCTTCCACCGCGGCGCGATAGGCGGGCAGGCTGTCGGCCCGCGTCAGCCGCAGTGCGGCCAGCACCACCGCCAGCGCGTTCTTGGCGCGGTGGTCCACTTCCCGCGCCAGCAGCGCCTGGCGTTCCTCCGACGCCTTGCGCTCCGTCACGTTCAGGAAGACGGCAGCAAAGCGTCCCGGCTCCGTGCGATAGGCAAAGACCTCGAACCAGGCGCCGAGCGTCGCGACCTGGTATTCGACATGCGCCGGCTCCCCGCTGCGCACGACGCGGCCATAGGTCTCGATCCAGAAGGGCTCGACGCCGGGGATCAGGACGGAGACGAGCTGCCCTTCCGCGGCCTTGCGCGTGATGCCGGTCAGCCTCTCCCAGGCGTCGTTGACCTCGAGGTAGCGGAAATCGACATCGCGCCCGGCCTCGTCCCGCACCATCTCGCAGAGCGCGAAGCCCTCATGCATCGCGGCGAAGAGGCCGCGCCAGCGGGCCTCGCTGGCGCGCAGCGCGACCTCGGCCTGGGCGCGCGCGAGGCTGGCGGCGATGCGCTCCGCCATCTCCCGCAGCAGCGCCTCCTCCGCCTCCAGCCATCGCCGCGGCACGGCCTGGTGGACGTAGAGCAGGGCCGTGAGCCGCCCCGCGCTGGCGATGGGGATGAGGAGCCCCGAAGCGGCGCCGCCGGGCAGCCCCTCGACCGGATCGGTGGCGGCATCGTCGATGCGCCGGGGCAGGGCGGCGGGCGCGGCCTCGACCGGCATCAGGGGCGTGCCGGGGGGAAGGGAGGGCAGGGTGCCATCGCCCCATTCGGCGGTGACGAGAAGCGCCTCGCCGTGCTCATCCGGCTCCGCATAGCCGCAGCGGCCCACGCGGAGCTGCGCCCCCAGCATGCGGAGCGCCACCTCCGCGACGCGGGCGGGATCGGCGATGTCGCGCAGCGCCTGGTCGAGCGCGAGGCCGAAGGCCTGGCGGCGTTCCGCCATGATTCGGGCGGTGATCTCCGCGCAGGCGCAGAACATGCCCGCGACCCGTCCCTCCTCATCCCGCACCGGCGTGGTGGAGAAGGAGAAATGCGCCTCCTCCGGATAGCCGTTGCGGGTCATCACCAGGGCGATGTCGTCCATATGCGTCGCTTCGCCGGCGAAGGCGCGGTCCACGATCGGGCCGACATCCTCCATGACGTCGAACCAGACGTCGCTGAACGGCTTGCCGAGCGCGGCGGGATGGCGGGCGCCGCAGAGCACCGCGTAGCTGTCGTTGTAGAGCATGAGGCGCGCCGGGCCCCAGGCGACATACATGGGCTGGCGGGACCCGAGCATGATGCCGACGGTGGTCTTCAGCGCCTCCGGCCAATCCTCCGGCGGGCCGAGGGGCGTCGCGGCCCAGTCATGCGCGCGCATGAGGGCGCCGAGGGCGCCGCCATCGGCCAGGAATCGCAGCCGCCTATGGGGCATCGGGGGCGCTGGCACAGAGGGGCGGCATGGGCATGGGCGGCTATCCAGGGTCCAGGGCGTGTCCCCGACCAGCCTGCCCGTCGCCGCCGCCGGGGGCCGCGGCGCGGCCTTGCCTGCGGCCGCCTCGGGCCGGCACCGCACCGAAGCGTTGCAACCGGGCAATGTCAAACGCCTGGCGCGCCTCAGGGCGCGCTTCCGCTTCGCCTCACGCAGGCGTGTCGGCGCCCCCCCGCCAGGCCGTGGCCTTCAGGCCGCGGCGCGGCGCATCCGAACCAGGCGCGCCAGCACCGGCCAGAGCAGCCCCGCCAGCGTCACCACGATCAGCGTCATGGCGATGGGGCGCGCCAGGAAGCCGGTCAGGTCGTCGCCGAAGATGATGAGGGATTGCTTCAGCGTCTCCTCCACCATGCCGCCCAGCACGAGGCCCATGATCAGCGGCGCGGGGGAGAAGCCGGCGCGGCGGAACAGCAGGCCGACGAAGCCCGCCACCATCATCACCCAGACATCGCCCATGGACTGGTTCGGCCCATAGGCGCCGATCAGTGACAGCGCGAAGACGGAGGGCCAGAGGAAGGCGGGCGGGATCAGGCTGATGCGGGCGAAGAACTTCGCCATGGTCAGGCCCATCACGAGGTAGAAGATGTTGGCCGCGAGCATGGAGGCGAAGACGGCGTAGAGCAGCGTCGGCTGTTCGTTGAAGAGATGCGGCCCCGGCCGCACGCCCTGCACGATGAGGCCCGCGAGGATGATGGCGGTGGTGGCACTGCCGGGAATGCCGAGCGCCAGCGTCGGCACCATGGATCCGCCGACCGCGGCGTTGTTCGCGGCCTCCGGCCCCGCCACGCCCTCGATGCTGCCATGGCCGAATTCATGCTTGTGCTTCGACCAGCGCCGCGTCTCGTTGTAGCCGATCAGCGCGGCGGTGGTGGCACCGAGGGCCGGCAGCGCGCCGATGAAGGTCCCGATGCCGCTGCCGAGCCAGATGGATCGCCAGCATTTTCGCATCTCCGCCCAGCCCGGCACCCGCGCGGCATCCAGCGCGATGATGGCGGGCTTGCCGAGGCGCCGGGTCGCCTGGTCCAGCATCTCGCCGACCGCGAAAAGGCCGATGAGGACGGGCACGAAGCCGATGCCGTCCGACAGTTCCATCACGCCGAAGGCGTAGCGCTCCACGCCCGTGGTCAGGTCCATCCCCACGGTCGCGATCAGCAGGCCGAGCGCGGCTGCGATCAGGTTCTTCAGCGCGCTGTCGCCGCCCACCGCCGCGCACATGGACAACCCGAACAGCGCGAGCGCGAAATACTCGGGCGGGCCGAAGGAATAGGCGGCGCGGGCCAGCAGCGGTGCCGCGAAGATCAGCACCACGACGCTGACGATGCCGCCGATGGCGCTGCTGATCGCGGACATGCCGAGCGCCAGGCCCGCCTGTCCCTTCTCCGCCATCTTGAAGCCCTCCAGCGCCGTCGCGCTGGCCGAGGGATCGCCCGGGGCATTCACCATGATGGCGGTGATCGATCCGCCGAAATTGGCCGCGCAATAGATGGCGCCGAGGAAGCAGATGGCCGGCACCGGACCCATCGCGATGGTCATGGGCAGCATCAGCGCGATGGTGGTGGACCCGCTGATGCCGGGCAGCGCGCCCACGAAGATGCCGAGCACGGTGCCGAGCAGCACCATCAGCATGACATAGGGATCGACGAGGATGGCGAGGCCGCCGAGGAAGGCTTCCACGATGCTCAGCCCCCGAAGACCATGCCGGTCGGCAGGGTCAGCCTGAAGATCTTCACGAAGACCAGCCAGATGATCGCGGTCATGGACAGCGAGACGGCCAGCAGCATCGGCCAGCGCACCTCTCCCCAGAGCCGCCCCACCACCACCAGGAAGACGGCGATGGTGCCGAGCATGCCGATCACCGCCATCAGCGGCACGGCCAGCAGGCAGGCGGCGAAGATGGCGATGGCGTCGCCGCGGATCGGCGGCGCCACCTCCGGGTCATGCGGCGCCGATTCCTGGAGGAACAGCAGCACGGCCATGCCCGCCATCACCAGGCAGATCAGGCGCGGGAACTCCACCGCGCCCAGGCCCGGCAGACCCTCCGGCACCGGATCGAAGCCGTAGGTGGCGGCGAAGGCCGCGGCCGCGACCAGCGCGACGCAGAGTGCGGCGGCCTGGTTCGTCCCGAAGCGGCGGATCATCCGCGCAGCAGTCCGAGCGCCGTCAGCGCCTCCCGCCCGTCATTGTTGAAGCCGGCGAGCTGCGCGCCCCAGGCCTCCCGCCCCGCCACGCTGTCCGGCGCCTGGCCGGTGTTCTCGAGGTAGGTCTTGTAGATCGGGCCGGACATGGCGCGGATCAGCCCCTGTTCCAGCCGCGCGACCCGATCCTCCGGCGTGCCCTTCAGCACGCAGAAGCCACGCAGCGTGTAGCCCGTGGCATTGATGCCGAGCTCCTTCGCCGTCGGCAGCTCACCGAAGGCGGCGATGCGCGTATCGGCCAGCGACATCAACGGGCGGAGTTCGCCGGCGCGGAGCTGCGCCTCGGCCTCGCCCGGGTTCACCACGGCGGTGTCGATGTTGCCGCCGACCAGGTTGATCACGATCTCTCCGCCGCCGCGGAAGGGCACGAGTGTCGGCCGCTGCAGGCCGGCCGCGCGGCCGAAGGCGAAGATGGTGACGTGGTCGACGCCGCCGACATGCGTGCCGCCGAAGCGCAGCGATCGCGTCTTGCCGGCCTCGATCAGGTCGGCCGCGGTGCGGAAGGGGCTGTCGCGGCGCACCAGCACCAGCTGCGGGTCGGCGGTGGCGCGCGCCACGGGGATCAGGTCCCCGAATTGCGGCAGGTTCGCGTTGCGCAGCTGCGTCAGCAGATGGGTCTGCGTGACCAGGATGATGGTGTGGCCATCGGCGGGCTTGCTGGCGAGGTATTGCAGCGCCTGCGCGCCGCTGCCCGCGGTGCGGTTCACCACGGTGAATTCCTGCCCGAATTCCGCCGGTGCCTGCACCATCATCATGCGCGCCGTGATGTCCGTGCCACCGCCGACGCCGGCATGGGTCACGACCTCGATGGTGCGGGAGGGAAAGCGCTCCTGCGCGTGCAGCCTAGCCGGCGCGGCGAGGGCGGCCGCCGCGCCGGCCAGCAGCAGGTGGCGGCGATGGATCGTGCTGGTCATCGTCGTTTTCTCCCTTTCGCCCTGTTCCGGGCTTCGTTGTCGCATCGGTCGCCTGGAAGCGGCGCTTGCCGCCGGCGATATGGGCCTCCCCGGCCGCGCGGGCCGCGGCCGCATCGCCGGCCGCGATCGCCTTCAGGATCGTCGCGTGTTCCGCGTTGCTCTCCCGCATGTTCTCGGGCTGCACGAGCGCGCGGCGGCGGAAGAGGTGAAGCTCGTTGCCGAGATCCTCGTAGAGGCGCTGGGATCGCGGCCCGCCGCCGAAGGACAGCAGCGCGGCATGGAATTCCAGGTTGGCGGCGTAGTAGCTGGGCGGGTCGTCGGCGCGGCGCGCCGTGTCCATCCGCTTCACCAGCGCGCGCAGCGTCGCCATCTGCGCGGGCGCGGCGCCCTCCGCCAGCCTGGCGCAGGCCAGGCCCGTGATGGCGGCGCGAAGGTCGTAGATCTCCAGCGCCTCCTGCGCGCTGACGGTGCGCACATAGGATCCCTGGTTGCGCACCGCGACGACGAGGCCCGAGCGTTCCAGCCCGCGCACCGCTTCCCGCACCGGGCCGCGGGAGACGCGGAGCTGCGCCGCCAGCTGCTGCTCGTTCAGCCGTTCCCCCGCCGGCAGGGCGCCGGAGAGGATCATGCGTTCGATTTCCTGGGCGACGAGGGAGGAGAGCGATCGCGTGCGCACGATCTCGAGCGCGGTGGGCTCGGGCGCTGTCAGGCTCATTTCCTCCATGACGGAAGCGTGCCGGTGCGGACTGCCATCTGTCAACAGTTGGCGCGGCCGGATTTGCCTGGGCGGGGGAGGGTGCTAGACAGGCCGGGTCCAGGAGAACCCGCCGATGGCCCAGGCCCCCCAAGCGTCCACCGCCCTGTCCCGCTTCACGGTGCTCGACCTCACCCGCGTGCGTTCCGGCCCCACCTGCGTCCGCCAGCTGGCCGACTGGGGCGCCAACGTCATCAAGATCGAACTGCCGCCCGCGCTCGACGAGGGCGACCCGATGGGCGGTCCGCGCGCGGGCTCCGACTTCCAGAACCTGCACCGCAACAAGCGGGCGATGACGCTGAACCTGAAGTCGCCCGATGGCGTGGCGCTGCTGAAGAAGCTGGTGGAGAAGGCCGACGTCGTCGTCGAGAATTTCCGGCCGGATGTGAAGAAGCGGCTGGGCATCGACTACGAGGCGCTGTCGGCCGTCAATCCGAAGCTGGTCTACGCCTCCATCAGCGGCTTCGGGCAGGATGGGCCCTATGCCACGCGGCCGGGCTTCGACCAGATCGCGCAGGGCATGGGCGGCCTGATGTCCATCACCGGCCTGCCGGGCCAGGGGCCCGTCCGCGTCGGCATCCCGATCGCCGATCTCTGCGCCGGTCTCTTCGCCGCGCAGGGCATCATGATCGCGCTGCTGGAGCGGGAAGTCTCCGGCAAGGGGCAGTGGGTGCAGTCGTCGCTGCTGCAGGCGCAGATCTTCATGCTGGACTTCCAGGCCAGCCGTTGGCTGATGGAAGGCCAGGTGCCGAAGCAGGCGGGCAACAACCACCCGACCAGCATCCCGACCGGCGTCTTCACCACCAGCGACGGCTACATGAACATCGCAGCCTCCGGCAACAAGATCTGGGAGCGCTGCGCCAAGGCGCTGGGCCGCGACGACCTGCTGGCCGATGACCGCTACAAGACCGCCGCCGGCCGCAGCCAGAACCGCGACGAGCTCAATGCCGAGATCGAGAAGACGACGCTGACCAACACCACCGCGCATTGGGTGGCGGCGCTGAACGAGGCCGGCGTTCCCTGCGGCCCGATCTACAAGGTGGACGAGATGTTCGCCGACCCGCAGGTCCAGCACCTCGGCATCGCTCAGAAGCTGAATGGTGGGAACAAGGGGGAGGTCGCCTATGTCGGCCAGCCCATCAAGCTGTCCCGCACGCCGAGCAGCATCGTCACGCACCCGCCCGAACTCGGCGAGCACACGGATGAGGTGCTGGGCGAACTCGGCCTCGACAAGGCCACCATCGACGACCTGCGCGCCCGCCAGGTGATCTGACGAATACTCCCTCCCCCGCGCTTGCGGGGGAGGGTCGGGGTGGGGGTTCCCACCCGCTCCCCATCCGCAGGAAGGATCGACGTCCATGGACGGAATGCTCGTGACCGGCAGCGAGAAGATGCTGGCCCGCAAGGCCGACGGCATCGGCTGGATGACCTTCAACAACCCCGAACGCCACAACGCTGTCTCCATGGAGATGTGGCAGGCCGCCGAGCGTATCCTGGCCGACTTCAAGGCGGATGATGCGGTGCGCGTCATCGTCGTCAACGGCGCGGGCGGCAAGGCCTTCGTCAGCGGCGCCGACATCTCGAAGTTCGAGAGCGAGCGCAGCGGCGAAGCGGCCGTCGCTGCCTACCAGGCGCAGACCGCCAAGGTCTATGACGCGCTGGCGGAAAGCCCGAAGCCCACCATCGCCATGATCCAGGGCCACTGCATCGGCGGCGGCACCGCGCTCGCCGTCTGCTGCGACATGCGCATCTGCGGGGAGACGGCGAGCTTCGGCGTGCCCGCGGCCAAGCTCGGCCTCGGCTATCCGCTGGCCGGCATCCGCCGCCTGGTCGATCTCGTCGGCCCTTCCTTCGCGAAGGAGATCTTCTTCACCGCGAAGAAGTGGACCTCGGAGGAGGCCCGCATCATGGGCCTGGTGAACCGCGTGGTGCCGAACGACAAGCTCGAGGACTTCGTGCTGGACTACGCGAAGACCATCGCGGGCAATGCGCCGCTGACGGTCGGCAGCGTGAAGTTCATCGTCGGCGAGGCGCTGAAGGATCGCGGCGCCGCGAACGAGGCCGCCTGCGACGCCATGGTGAAGGCCTGCTTCGCGAGCGAGGACTACAATGAGGGGCGGAAGGCCTTCCTCGAGAAGCGGCCGCCGCAGTTCAAGGGGCGGTGAGTCCCGGGGAAGGCGCTGCCTTCCCCGGACCCCATCCGCCAGGGGGGAGACCCCCCTGGACCATCGTCAATTCCAGGGTTCCAAGGGCCCGCTGGCCCTTGGCCGGGGGTGCAGGGGGACAGCGTCCCCCTGCGTGTAATGGTTGGTGCGGGGGAACGGCGTTCCCCCGCGGGCAACCCGGTTTGCAGCGGCGTCCCCCGCGCGGTAAAACCCCGCCCTCCCGCCCGTCCTCCGGAAGCCGAAGCAATGCCCGCCTGGCAGTACGTCTACGTGATGAAAGACCTCACCAAGTCCTATCCGGGCGGGCGAGAGGTCTTCAAGGGTATCACCCTCTCCTTCCTCCCCGACGTGAAGATCGGCGTGCTCGGCCCGAACGGCGCCGGCAAGTCCACGCTGATGCGCATCATGGCCGGCCAGGACAAGGAATATGGCGGAGAGGCCTGGGCGGCGGAGGGCGCGCGCGTCGGCTACCTCTCCCAGGAACCGCAGCTCGACCCGAACAAGACGGTCGGCGAGAACGTGATGGAAGCCTTCGCGGAGCTGTCCGGGCAGCTCCGCCGCTTCAACGAGATCTCCGAGAAGTTCGCCGAGCCGATGGAGGAGGAGGAGATGAATGCCCTCCTCGCCGAGCAGGCGGAGCTGCAGGAGAAGATCGAGGCCGCGGAGGGCTGGGAGCTCGACCGGCGGATCGAGATCGCGCTCGACGCGCTGCGCTGCCCGCCCTTCGACAGCCCCGTCGGCCATCTCTCGGGCGGTGAGCGCCGGCGCGTCGCGCTGTGCAAGCTGCTGCTGGAAAAGCCCGACCTGCTGCTGCTGGACGAGCCGACGAACCACCTGGACGCGGAATCCGTCTCCTGGCTCGAACAGACGCTGAAGGACTACAAGGGCGCCGTGCTGATCGTCACGCACGACCGCTACTTCCTCGACAACGTCACCAACTGGATCCTGGAAGTCGATCGCGGCCGGGGCTTCCCCTACCAGGGCAACTACTCCGCCTATCTCGACCAGAAGCGCAAGCGCCTGCAGCAGGAGGAGCGGGAGGAGAGCGCCCGCCAGCGCCAGCTCGCCAAGGAACAGGAATGGATGGGCCGCAGCCCCGCGGCGCGCCAGGCCAAGTCCAAGGCCCGCATCGCGGCCTATGAGGAGATGCTGGCGAAGCAGAATGAGCGGGCCGGCGGCGAGGCCGAGATCGTCATCCCCCCCGCGCCGCGCCTCGGCAACACGGTCATCGTGGCCGACCAGCTGCGCAAGGGCTATGGCAACCGCCTGCTGATCGACAACCTAAACTTCAAGCTGCCGCCCGGTGGCATCGTCGGCATCATCGGGCCGAACGGCGCCGGCAAGTCCACGCTGTTCAAGATGATCACGGGGCTGGAGACGCCGGATGGCGGCAGCCTGGTGGTCGGCGACACGGTGAAGCTCGGCTATGTGGACCAGTCCCGCGACAGCCTGGCGGACGACAAGACCGTCTGGCAGGAGATCTCGGACGGCATGGACCAGATCACCATCGGCAAGCGGACCATCCCGTCCCGCGCCTATGTCGCCGCCTTCAACTTCAAGGGCGCGGACCAGCAGAAGCGCGTCGGCGTGCTCTCGGGTGGTGAGCGCAACCGCGTCCACTTGGCCAAGATGCTGAAGCGGGAACACAACGTCCTGCTGCTGGACGAGCCGACCAACGACCTCGACATCGACACGCTGCGCGCGCTGGAAGATGCGCTGGAGGAATTCGCGGGCTGCGCCGTGGTGATCAGCCACGACCGCTGGTTCCTCGACCGCCTGGCGACCCACATCCTGGCCTTCGAGGGCGACAGCCACGTCGAGTGGTTCGAGGGTAACTTCGAGGCCTACGAAGCGGATAAGCGACGTCGACTCGGTGCCGCGGCCGACCAGCCGCACCGCATCAAGTACCGCCCGCTGGTCCGGTAGGGATTTGGTTCCCGCCCGTCTGGCGGAAGGCAATGGCATCACGACGGAGCGGCTTTCGCTCCGTCCCGTGGCGCCGGAGAATTTGCCCGACCTGATCCGCCTGAAGGCGGATGAGGCCGCCTTCGGCCTCATGCTCCATGGCACCCGCTCCCCGGAGCGGGCGCGGGAGGAGCTTGAGGACGACATGGAGTTCTGGCTGGTGCGGGGCTACGGCACCTGGGCGGTGTTCGAGCGCGGCACGGGCGAGTTCCTCGGCATCACCGGGCTCATGGAACGGCCGGATGGGCGGGGCGTCGCGGTACGCTTCGCGCTCTGGCCGTCCTGCCGGGGCAAGGGCTATGCGCGGGAAGCCGCGCGGGCCGCGCTGGCCTTCGGCTTCCGCCGCGGCCTGGCCCGCATCGTGGCCGTCGCGTGGGAAGGCAACCACGCCAGCCGCGCGGTGCTGACCGACCTCGGCATGACGGAATGCGATCGCTTCCAGTATCGCGGGCGGGAGATGCTGGTCTTCGAGGCCTTCCCGCCGGGTTGAGGGGCGCTCCGGGCGCCCCCCGCTCTCAGCCTCCCTCGCGGGAGGCCAGCTGCTGGATCTGCTGGCGCATCGCCGTCAGCAGGCTGGCGACGTTGCCGCCGTTGCGGCTGATGACGCTGCTGTATTCGCTTCGCGTTGTCAGGCGCAGGCTGGTGCCCTCCGCGATCACGTCCACCACCCGAGGCGCGCCGCCCACTTCCGCCACGCGCCAGTCGAGCCCGAAGGCCGGGCTGCCAGGGCGTTCCACGACGGTGTTGACCAGCACGTCCTCCTCCGTCCGCGCCTGGCTGCGGCCGAGCGAGAAGCGCACGCCCTGGTATTCGCCGAAGCGGGCGGAGAGGTTGCGGATCAGGATCTCCTCGAACAGCCGGAGATATTCGGCCTGCTGATCGGGGGAGGCAGTCCGCCAGAAGCGGCCGAGGATGAAGCGGCCCACGCCCTCCACGTCGACGGCGCGGCGCAGCACCGCGGCCACCCGTTCGCGCCGCTGCGCGACGGGCGAACCCACGGCGTTCATCGCCTGCACCAGCTCCTCCCCGGTCTGCTGGATGAAGGAGGTGGCGCGGGCGGGGTCGATCTGCTGGGCCTGCGCGGCCCGGCCCATCAGGGCCATGCCGGCGGCGGCGATCAGCAGGCTGCGGCGGTCAAGGGAATGCATCATCCGGTCCATCTGTTCGGGCGTGCAGGGGACGCTCAGCGCTGCTGTTGCTGCGGCACGCCGGTCCCGACTCCAAAGCCGGTCCCGCGCGCCGCGGCAGGGGCGCCACCCTGGTTGCGGATCTCCACAACGCGCCGCTGGCGATAAGCGCTGCGGATCGTCGCATAAGGATCGAGTGAACTGGCCTTCACCTGGTCCACCGTCTCGATCAGGCTTTCGCGGGTATCGAGGGCGGTCAGCGCGGTGCGGGTGATGGTGATGGCTTCCAGCGTCTCCCCGCTATTGCCGGTCCAGGTCAGTGGATGGAGGGCGGTATCGACGCCGGTGCCCACCAGGTCCCGCGGGTTGGAGGGGCCGAGCACGGGCACGAAGAGGTAGGGCCCTTCCGGCGCGCCCCATACGGCCAGGGTCTGGCCGAAATCCTCGGTATGGCCGAGCAGGCCGAAATCGGTCGCGCGGTCGAAGATGCCGCCGATGCCGACCGTGGTGTTGACCAGGAAGCGCCCCATGGTGGTGGCGGCGCGCTGCGTGTCGCCCTGCAGCAGGTCGTTCACCAGGATGACGGGGGTGCGGAGATTGGCCAGCACGTTGCGGATGGCGGTGCGCAGCTCCGGCGGCAGGAAGATCCGGTAGGCCTCCGCCGCCGGGCGCAGCACCAGGGTGTCGATGCCGTCATGCACGAAGTAGGAAGCGCGGTTCAGCGGCTCCAGCGGGTCGTTGGTGGCGTTGAATTCCGCGACGGCCTCCGCATCCGCAGGATCGGGGCGGGTGGCGCAGGCGGAGAGGCCAAGCGCCAGTCCGAGGGCGAGCACGGGCGCGCCTAGGCGCTTCGCCATCATGCCTTGGCGGTTCTGCGTCATGCGGCTCAAACCTGGACCTCCGAGGGCAATGGCGGGGCACAACCTCCCCGTGCGGCCCAGCCCTTCCTGGGACGCAGGGTTCCCCTTATATGCGGCGCGGGCGGGCAACGGAACAACGGTGCCGCCGAAGTTACGAACGGTCATATCAACCAGGGGTTTTCCGCGTGGCGGCGGGACACTCCGCTGTGATGGATGCGAGAACGGACCGATGGACCAGGCCTATCCCGGCACCCTGCAGCGCTGGCTGACAGGCCCCCGCGTCGCCGGTCTTCCGGTGCCGAGCGAGATGCCGCCACCGAAGCTGTCCTTCGAGTTCTTCCCACCCAAGAACGAGGCCCTCGAGCAGTCCCTCTGGGCCGCGATCCGGCGGCTGGAGCCGCTCGGCCCCCGCTTCGTCTCCGTCACCTATGGCGCGGGCGGCACCACCCGGACGCGCACGCATGACACGGTGGCCCGGCTCGCCAAGGAAACCAGCCTGACCCCCGCCGCCCACCTGACCTGCGTCGGCGCCACGACCGCTGAGGTGGATGAGGTCGCGCGCGCCTATCTGGAGGCCGGGGTCCGCCACATCGTCGCGCTGCGCGGCGATCCGCCCGCCGGCGCCAGCCAGTACACGCCGCATCCCGGCGGCTATGCGCAGGCCGAGGACCTGGTGCGGGGGCTTCGCCGCATCGGCGATTTCGACATCAGCGTCGGCGCCTATCCGGAAACTCATCCCGCCGCGGCCTCGGCCAGCGCGGACCTCGACTTCCTGAAGCGCAAGATCGACGCGGGCGCGACGCGCGCGATCACCCAGTACTTCTTCGACACGGACATCTACCTCCGCTTCATCGACCGGTGTGCGGCGGCGGGCATCACGGTGCCCATCGTCCCGGGCATCCTGCCCGTGTCGAATTTCTCCCAGGTGAAGAAATTCAGCGCGATGTGCGGCGCCTCCGTCCCCGCCTGGATGGGCAAGCTGTTCGAGGGGCTGGACGAGGATGCGGAGACGCGGCGGATGGTCTCCGCCGCCATCGCCGCCGAACAGGTCCGGCTGCTGCAGGCCAACGGGGTGGACGAGTTCCATTTCTACACGCTGAACCGCGCCGACCTGACCTACGCCATCGCGCATCTGCTGGGGGCGCGCCCGAAGGCGGCCTAGGGCGCAAGCCCGAGGGGCATTCCAGGCTACCCCGCCGGGGCGGAACGACCTTCCCCTGCCGCCGCGCCGGGTCCAGCATCGCTGGGCCGGCGTGAGACCGGAGGAGGAAGCGCCCCATGACCCTGATCACCCGCCGCGCGGCCCTGCTGGCCGCGCCGGCCCTGGCCCTTGGTGGCCGCCTGGCCCAGGCCCAGGCCTTTCCCGCCCGGCCCGTCCGCATCGTCGTGCCCTATACGCCCGGCGGCGTGTCCGACATCACGGCCCGGCTGATCGCCGACCCCATGGCCACCGCCATGGGCGTGGCCGTGCCGGTGGAAAACCGCGCCGGCGCCGATGGGGTGATCGGGACGGAGGCCGTGGCGCGATCCCCCGCCGATGGGCACACCCTGGCCCTGGTTTCCGTGGGCCATCCCGTGAATGCGGCCTTCTACCGGCTGCCCTATGACACGATGCGGGACTTCACCTTCATCACGCTGACGACGAAGACGCCGCTGGTGCTCTGCGCCGCGCGGAACTTCGCGGCCTCCACGCCCGCCGAGCTGGTGGCGCATGCGAAGCGCAACCCGGCGGGGCATGTGACCTTTGCCGGCACGGGCGGGGTGGTGCGCCTGGCCCCGGTGCTCTTCGCCCAGCGCACCGGGATCGAGATGACCTATGTCCCCTATCGCGGATCGACCCAGGCGCATCCGGACCTGATTGCCGGGCGCGTCGACATCATGTTCGACACGGTGCCGGCCGCGCTGCCGCATATCCAGGCCGGCACGCTCAAGGCCCTGGCCACCACCGGCGCCACCCGCGCGCCGCAGCTGCCCGACGTGCCGACGATCGGGGAGAGCGTGGCGGGGTTCGAGGCCTCCACCTGGGGCATGGTGATGGGCCCGGCGAACCTACCCCCGCCGGTGCTGGACCGCCTGCACCGGGAGATCACGGCCGCCGTGCAGCGCCCCGACGTGGTGGCGCGCCACCGGCAGCTCGGCGCGGAGGTCGTCGTCTCCAACCCCGACGATACGCGGACCTTCGTGCAGGCCGAGATGGAGAAATGGGGCGCCGCAGCGCGCGCCGCCGGCGTCCAGCCCCAGAATGCCGGCTGACTGACGACGGTCCAGGCCCGTCTCGGGCCTGGCGGATGGGGTCCGGGGAAGGCAGCGCCTTCCCCGGGACTCACCAGCGAACGACTTTCTCCGCCAGGAAGAGCGTCGCCACCAGCGTGCCGGCGAAGATCATCAGGTGCATCCGCACCGCGTCCTTCCTGTAGATCATGGCCGGCGGCGGCGGCGGCTCGGCGGAGGCCGCCAGCGCCGCCAGTCCGCGCGGCTCCGCGGCCGTCGCCTGCGCGGCCATGGCCGCGCGCGTCTCCTCGGGCGTCAGGCAGGGGCCGAGATAGGTGAAGCGCTGCGCGGCCTCGGCGGCGGAAATCTGGCTGCCGTCCCACACCATCCAGGCCCGCAGCGCGCCGTTCCAGCCGATCGGCAGCGGCGCCGCGCCGCCGTCATCCGCGCGGGCGACCCAGTGCCAGGGCCGGTTGGCATCGGCGGGTTCGCCGGGGCGGGCGGGGTTCGGCCAGGTCATGCGCGCGTCGCTTCCTCAGGGTTGGGGGAAGCCTAGACCCGCCGCGCGCCGACTGGGAACGCCCTTCAGCGGACGCCCCTTACCGCACGCCCCGGGCCCGCAGCGCCTCATAGACCGGCTTCAGCAGGAAGGGGCTGAGGAAGAGCGGAAACTGGCAGAGCGCGAAGAACAGCAGGATGCTGGGATCGGTCGCCGCCGGCAGCACCGCGATGTAGAGCGCCATGTTCCGGTTGCCCGACAGCAACCCGGCCGAGAGCGCGACCCGCGTGCCCGCCACCGGCCGCATGGCCAGTGCCGTCAGGATGTTCAGTCCGAAATTGCCGGCGAAGGCCAGGGCGATGCCGCCCGCGACCCAGAGCGGCTCCGCCAGGATCTTCGCCTGCATCCCGTCCATCACGCCGAAGCCGTAGAGCACGACCAGCAGCACCACCGCGCCGTCCACCGCGCGCCCGGTTCGCGCCAGGCGCTCCGGCCCCGCCAGCCGGCGGATCGCCAGCGACAGCACCAGCGGCAGCCCGACCACCAGCGCCAGCCGCGTCATCAACGCCGAGAGGGAGATCGCCAGGTCGATCCCCAGCAGCCCGAGCGCGAGCGGCGGCGCGATGAAAGGCACCAGCAGGGTGGAGAGCACGGAGACGACCAGCGCGATCTCCCCATCCAGCCCCACCAGCCGCGCGAAGGCGGGGGAGGAGGTGGCGGCGCAGCCGGTCGCCATGATCACGACCGCGGCACCGAGCGCCCCGTCCAGCCCGACGGCGCGGGTGATGGCGAAGACGATCAGCGGGCAGGCCAGCAGCAGCCACACCAGCAGCACGGCCACCATCAGCGGCCGGCGGAGATAGGCCAGCACCTGCACGAAATCGACGCGCAGCAGCACCAGCGTCATCAGGCAGAACACACCCGGGGAGACCAGGTCCCGCGTCGCGGCGGCCAAGGGCGGGAAGATCACGCCGGCGAAGACGCCGAAGCCCAGCAGCGCACCGCCATGCCGGGCCGACCATTCGAAGGGGGCGAGGAGGATGCGCAAGGCCGCGTGGTTGGAGTTGTTCGCTCCGTGTTCTATATCCGGCTTGTGCAACCCCGTCATCTCCCCACCCTCGTCCTCGCCGCGCTGCTCCTCGCGGTCCCGGCCTATGCGGCCTGCACTTCCCCGGCCGCGCCGGAGGTCGTGTGGCGGCGGTGCCTGCTGGACGGGCGAGATTTGACGGGCGTCGATCTCAGCCGCGGCGTCCTGCGCGATTCCTCGCTGCAGCGCAGCCGACTGATGCGGGCGCGGATGGTGGGCGTGGACGCCGTCGAGGGGCGCTTCGTCTCCGCTGACCTGACCGGCGCGGATCTGACGGAAGCGACGCTCCGCAACGCCGACTTCACCCGCGCCGTGCTGCGCGGCGCGATTTTCAGCCGCGCCGACCTGCGTGGCGCGCGGCTGTTCCGCGCCGACCTCACGGGCGCGGACCTGACAGGGGCCGACCTCAACGGCGCCGATTTTTCCAGCGCCATCCTGGATGGCGCGGTCTGGACGGATGGGCAGCGCCGCTGCGCGGCCGGGAGCGTTGGCACATGTCAATGAGCGCGCCCGCGCCCGACTACATCACCCGCCTGAATCCCGAGCAGCGGGAAGCGGTGGAGGCGCTGGACGGGCCGCTGCTCGTGCTGGCCGGCGCCGGCACGGGCAAGACCCGCGTGCTGACCACGCGCTTCGCGCATCTGCTGATGACCGGCAAGGCGCGGCCGTGGGAGGTGCTCTCCGTCACCTTCACCAACAAGGCGGCGCGGGAGATGCGCGAACGCGTCGCCGCCATCATCGGCCGGCCCGTGGAGGGCCTCTGGCTCGGCACCTTCCACGCGCTCTGTGCGCGGATGCTGCGGCGGCACGCGGCGATCGTCGGCCTGCAGACCAACTTCACCATCCTCGATGCCGATGACCAGATGCGCCTGCTGAAGCAGGTGATGGCGGCGGCCAACATCGACAGCAAGCGCTGGCCCGCGCCGGGGATGATGGCGGTGATCCAGCGCTGGAAGGATCGCGGCCTGACGCCCCAGCGCATCACGGCGGCCGAGGACAGCGACTACGCCAACAACCGGGCCAGCGAGATCTATGCGGGCTACCAGAAGCGCCTGATCGAGTTGAACGCCGCCGATTTCGGCGACCTGCTTCTGCACATGACGGAGATCCTGCGCACGCGGCCCGACGTGCTGGCGGACTACCACCGCAGCTTCCGCTACATCCTGGTCGACGAATACCAGGACACGAACCTGGTGCAGTATCTCTGGCTGAGGCTGCTCGCCCAGCATGAGGATCCCAATCGCCGCAACATCTGCTGCGTCGGCGATGACGACCAGTCCATCTATTCCTGGCGCGGCGCCGAGATCGAGAACATCCTCCGGTTCGAGAAGGATTTTCCCGGCGCGCGCATCGTGCGGCTGGAATCCAACTACCGCTCGACGAAGCCCATCCTCGCCGCCGCCGCCGGGTTGATCGCCCGCAACACCGGCCGCCTCGGCAAGACGCTGCGCTCCGGCCGCAACGATGCCTGCGGCGAAAAGGTGCGCGTGGTGTCGCTCTGGGACAGCGAGGATGAGGCGCGCATGGTCGGCGAGCGGATCGAGGCCGCGCGGCGCTCCGGCCACCCGCTGTCGGAGATCGCGATCCTGGTCCGCGCCGGCTTCCAGACGCGCAGCTTCGAGGAACGCCTGATCACCCTCGGCCTGCCCTATCGCGTGGTCGGCGGGCTGAAATTCTACGAGCGCGCGGAAATCCGCGACGCCATGGCCTATCTCCGCGTCCTGCAGCAGCCCGCCGACGACCTGGCCTTCGAGCGCATCGTGAATGTCCCGAAGCGCGGGCTCGGCGACAGCGGCATGCGCGCGATCCATGAGGCGGCGCGCGCACAATCCGTGCCGCTGGCCATCGCCGCCGAACGCCTGGCGGAGACGGAGGCGCTGAAGCCCAAGCCGCGCACCGCCCTGCGGGAATTGATGCGCGGCTTCGCGCGCTGGCGCGCGCTGAACGAGAAGGAAGGCCATGTCGTCGCCGCCGCGACCGTGCTGGAGGAAAGCGGCTACACCGACATGTGGAAGCAGGACCGCAGCGCGGAAGCGCCGGGCCGGCTCGAGAACCTGAAGGAGCTGCTGCGCGCGATGGGCGACTATCCCTCGCTCGCCGGCTTCCTCGACCATGTCGCGCTGGTGATGGAGACGGATGAGAATGCGGAGGCCGAGCGCATCCAGCTGATGACCTTGCACGCCGCCAAGGGCCTGGAATTTGACACCGTCTTCCTGCCGGGCTGGGAGGAGGGGCTCTTCCCCAGCCAGCGCAGCATGGATGAGGGCGGCGAGAAGTCGCTGGAGGAGGAGCGGCGCCTGGCCTATGTCGGCATCACCCGCGCGCGGAAGACCGCGGTGATCAGCCACGCGGCCAATCGCCGCATCTACGGCAACTGGACCTCCTCGCTGCCCTCCCGCTTCCTCGACGAATTGCCGGCCGAGGCGATCGAGCGGGAGGGCGCCGCGCAGATGCGCGCGCATCGGATGGCCGACACGCCCTCCGTCTTTCTCGGCCAGCAGGGGCTGATGGCGCGCCGGCCGCGCGTGATCGAGGCCGGCGCCTGGGAGGTAAAGGAACGCCCCGCCCAGGCGAGTGGCATCGGCAAGGGGGAGCGGGTGTTCCACCAGAAATTCGGCTACGGCACCGTCACCGCGGTGCAGGATGACCGCCTCGACATCGAATTCGACCATGCCGGGGAGAAGCGGGTGCTGGACCGGTTCGTGCAGAAGGCAAGCGACGTCTGATGGCGAGAGACGTGTATTCGATGCAGCGGGACCGGCGCGCCGATCCGCTGGAGACCATCTGGATGGAGGGCCTGCCGGAGGACGCCGTGCCGGCCTTCGAGGCCGCCTTCCTGACGCATTGCCGCTCTGTCGCCCTGTTCAAGGACGAGCCCAGCGACACCTGGCGGGTGGAGGGCGTGCGCCCCCAGGGCACGCCGGACGACGAATTCACCGGCGCCCTCGCCCTCGCTTCCCTGATGGCCGGCGTCGAGCAGCCCGCGCTGCAGGTCGCCCCGGTCGAGGCCGAGGGCTGGCTGGCCCGCACGCTCTCGACCTTCGAGGAAATGCCGATCGGCGGCGATGTGCTGGTGCGGCCGACCCATGTGGCCCCACGCCGCCTCTACGGTCGCACGGTGCTGACCTTGGATGCCGGCATCGCCTTCGGCTCCGGCGAGCACAACTCGACCCGCGGCTGCCTGATCGCGTTTGAAAAAGTGTCGCGCGACCGGCGGCCAAAGCGGCGGCTGCTCGATCTCGGCACGGGGTCGGGGATCCTCGCCATGGCCGCGGCCAAGCGGCTGAAGCGCCCGGTGCTGGCCACCGACATCGAGCCCTGGTCCGTCCGCGTCGCGCAGGACAATGCGCGGATGAATGGCGTGGGCGGCCTGGTGCGGGCCAGGCTCGCCGATGGCTGGCGGGACCGGCATGTGAAGGCCGGGCGGCGCTACGACGTCGTCTTTGCGAACATCCTCGCGCGGCCGCTCTGTTCCATGGCGTGTGCCATGTCGGTCGGGCTCGCGCCCGGCGGCACGGCCATCCTGGCGGGGCTGCTGGGGACCCAGGCGCGGATGGTGCTGGCCGCGCATCGCCGGCGCGGCATGGTGCTGGAACGCATGCTGCCGCAGGGCGCCTGGACAACCCTTGTGTTGCGGAAACGCTGAAACATGCGACGGGGCCGGCTTCCTTGCGGAAGCCGGCCCCGTGCTTCCGCCCGGGGGCCCGCCGGGGCCCCCGGTGGGTAACTCAGGCGGCGAGCGCCTTGCTGGCCACCGCGACATTCGCGTTGGCGGGCTTCAGCGCCAGGCCGTTCGCCGGGCGGGGCTGGTTGGCGCTGAAGCCGGGCTCGAAGACGCGGGCGATGTCGCCGCGGGTCAGGCCGATATCGGCCAGCTCGCGATCGGACAGGGACCGCAGGTTCTCGTAGGTCCGGCGGCGCTCCGGCCAAGCGCGGACCGCCTCGGCGGCGTAGGCGATGCCGTGGCCGATGGCGGAGAAGAACTTCCGCACGCCGGCGGCAAGGGCCTCGTCCCGCGCGCGCATCGCGGCGAAGCGGATCGCTTCCAGCTCGGTCTCGCGCGTCAGGCGGGTGGTGGCGGCGTGGGGGAACAGGCCAACCTGTTCCTCGGGGATGCGGGCGTTCATGATGACCTCTGTTGTGGTGCGCGTCGGGGAATGTTCTGTCCTCGGCCGCGCTTCGCAGGTGCAACATAGGTGTTTGCGCGCCACAGGTGATGCGGTGAGGCAACAGCATAGCCATGCATGTAACGCATGAAACACTGTGGACATATGTTTCAACGTTAGAGCTTCGGTAACACATCCCGTGACGCATCCGCCCAAGACCCCCCTGGCCGACCGCCTCGCCGCGCTCCGCGCCCGCTTCGATACCCTCGGCATCGATGGGGTCCTGGTGCCCCGCGCCGACGCCTTCCTCGGCGAATACGTGCCGCCCTCGGCGGAGCGCCTGGCCTGGCTCACCGGCTTCACCGGCTCGGCCGGCCTCGCTTTGGTGCTGCGGGACCGCGCCTTCCTGTTCATCGACGGCCGCTACACCACCCAGGCGCGGCAGGAGGTGGATGGCAGCCTCTGGGAGTTCCGCCACCTCATCGACCAGCCCCCGGCCAGTGTCCTGAAGGCGGAGGCGCCGGGTCGCCGCATCGGCTACGACCCCTGGCTGCACCCGGAAGCGGCGCTGGAGCGCCTGAGCCAGGCCGGCGTCACGCTGGTGGCGCTGGACGGCAACCCGATCGACGCGATCTGGGCCGACCGCCCCGCACCCCCCGCCGCCGCGGCGGTGCCGCACCCCCTGGCCTTCGCCGGCCAGGATTCCGCGGCCAAGCGGGCGGAGGCCGCGGCGACGTTGCGCGCGGCGGGGCAGGGGGCCGCGGTGCTGGCCGATGCCCATTCCGTCGCCTGGCTGCTGAACATCCGGGGCAGCGACCTCTCCCACACGCCGCTGGCGCTCGCCGTCGCCATCCTGGATGCGGAGGGGGCGGTGGACCTCTTCCTCGATCCCGGCCGCGCCGATGCCGGGCTGCGCGCCCATCTCGGCAATGGCGTGGCCCTGCATCCGCCCGCCACCCTGCCGGATCGCCTCGCTGCGTTCGCCGGCCGCACGGTGCGCCTGGACCCGGACGTCACCCCGGCCTGGTTCGGCCGCGCGCTCCGCGCCGCCGGCGCCACGCCGGAGGCCGGGGAGGATCCCTGCCGCCTGCCCCGCGCCCGCAAGAACGCGGTGGAGCAGCAGGGCGCCCGCAACGCCCATCGGCGCGACGCCGTCGCGATGGCGCGCTTCCTCGCCTGGTTCGCGCAGGCCGCGCCGGCGGGCGGTCTCACGGAGATGTCCGCCGCCGCCCGCCTGCTGGCCTTCCGGGCGGAGGGCGAGCATTTCGTGGCGGAGAGCTTCCCCGCCATCTCCGGCGCCGGCGAGCACGGCGCCATCATCCACTACCGCGCCACGCCGGCGACGGACCGCCCGATCCGCGCGGAGGAGGCCTATCTGATCGACAGCGGCGCGCAGTACCGCGACGGCACCACCGACATCACCCGCACCCTCTGGACCGGCCCGGGCGAGGCGCCGGCGGAGCTTCGCGAACGCTACACCCGCGTGCTGCAGGGCCACCTGGCCCTCTCCGCGCTGCGCTTCCCCGATGGCATCGCCGGGCCGCATCTGGACGCGCTGGCGCGGCGGCCGCTCTGGCTGGCCGGGCTCGACTACGACCATGGCACCGGCCATGGCGTCGGCAGCTTCCTGTCGGTGCATGAGGGGCCGGCCGGCATCAGCCGGGCAGCGAAGCCGGTGCCGCTCGCGCCGGGCATGGTGCTGTCCAACGAGCCCGGCTTCTACCTGCCGGGGCATTACGGCATCCGGATCGAGAACCTGCTGATGGTTCAGCCGGCCCCCGGCCTGCCCGGCCAGGCCAAGCCGTTCCTGGCGTTCGAGACGCTGACCCTGGCGCCCTACGACCGGCGTCTGATCGACCTTTCCCTGCTGGCGCCGGCCGAGCGCCGGCAGATCGACGCCTACCATGCACGCGTCCTGGCGGAGATCGGCCCGCTGCTGACCGCGAGCGACCGCGCCTGGCTGCAGCAAGCCTGCCTGGCGCTGACGGGATGAGACCGGAACGACCCGGCATCGTTTGAATTGCAACCTATGCGGGTATTCTTGTGGCGCTGGGACGGAAAAAGTTGTTGATTGTCAGGGTCAACCTCCGCTTCACCCGCCGCTGCGACCCTGGAGCCCATGCCGAGCCCCCGCCTCCATCGTCGCTCCCTTCTGGCCGCGCTGCCCGCGCTGGGCAGTGCCCCGCTATGTGGCCCCGCCACCGCCTTCACCGGCGGCGCCACCGCCTCCCTGCGCTCCCTGGAACTGGGCGAGTGGCAGGCCTTCTGCGCCCGCTTCCTGGAACCCGATGGCCGCATCGTCGATGGCGGCAATGGCGGCGTCTCCCATAGCGAGGGGCAGGGCTGGGGCCTGCTCTGCGCCGAGCGGGCGCATGACCGCGATACCTTCGACCGCATCGTCGGCTGGACGCGCCGCACCCTGGCGCGCCGCCACGATGCCCTCTTCTCCTGGCGCTGGCGGCCGGAAGGGTCGGGCGGCATGGTCGATGACCCGAACAACGCCACCGATGGCGACCTGATGATCGCCTGGGCGCTGCTGCGGGCCGGGCAGCGCTGGCCCGACGGGGACTACACGGCACAGGGCGTCGCCATCGCCCGCGACGTGCTCCGCCTGCTTGTCCGGCAGGTGGGGGAGGAGACGGTGCTGCTGCCCGGCGTCGCGGGGTTCGAGCAGCGGGAGCATGTGATCCTCAATCCCTCCTACTATGCCTTCCCCGCCATGAGGGCGCTGGCGCAGGCCGTGCCCGATCCACTTTGGTTGCGACTCGCAGCCGATGGCCTGGGGCTGCTGCGCCGGGCGCGCTTCGGCCGCTGGAGCCTGCCGGCCGACTGGGTGGCGCTGCCGCGCAGCGGGGGAAGGCCGGCGCCGGCGCCCGGCTGGCCGGCGCGCTTTTCCTATGATGCGGTGCGGGTGCCGCTCTATCTCGCCTGGGCAGGGCTGGGCCGCGAACCCGCCGTGGCCAGTGCGGTGCGGTTCTGGCTGGACCCGCAGCACACCAGGCTTCCGGCCTGGGCCGACCTGACGTCTGACAGTGTCTCGCCCTACGCCGCGTCCCCAGGTATCCGGGCGATCGTGATGGTTGCGACGGCGCGCCAGGGCGGGCTTGCCACGCCTTTTCCGATACTACCCACCGTTGATGAGGCGCGGGACTATTATTCAGCCGTCCTGACCCTCCTCGCGCGTCTCGCGTGGAGAGATTCGTGAACGAGTAAAAGTTGGCGATGCTTTCAGGAAAGGGATTAGGTATTCCCTTAACGGCCAGGGCACGGCATGTTGCATTGCAATCGGGGGTTTCCAGCATATGGCGCAGGATACGGATGTCGCACGGGTCGCCGCAGCCTTGCGCGCCCCGGCCATCCGCTATCGTAGTTTCGGTAACGAACCGGTCAGGACGCCGCCCCCGGCGCCGGAGCCCGATACCTACGCCCTGCTCGGCGCCATGACCCAGGCGGCGGAAACCCCGCCGGAACAGGCGCTTCCCCCCGCCGAAGCTTGGCAGGCCCCGCCGAACGCCGCCCCGCCGCCAGCCTGGCCCGATCCGCCCGCGCCGCAGGCGTGGTCGGCGCCGCCCGCGCCGCAGGCGTGGCCTGATCCGCCTGCGCCGCAGGCGTGGCCCGAGCCAGCCCAGCCTGCGTGGCAACCGCCGGCGGCCGATCCATGGCCTGCGCCGGCGCAGCGCGCCGAACCGGAGCCTCCCTCCTGGGCCAATCCCGACCTGCCTCCGCTGCCGCCCCTGCCTGCGGAGCACGCCTGGACGCCGCCGCCTGCCCCGGCAGCCGTGGTCGCGCACCCCGCCGCCGCGGCTCCCCTTGCCGCGCCCGAGACGCCGCGCCCGGCGCTGCCGCCCCTGCCCCCGCTGCGCTCGCTGCCGCCCTTGCCCGAGCCCTTTCCGGCGCGGGACCCCGCGCCAGCCCTGGTCGCGCCACCGCCGGCCTCGTCCCCCGGCTGGACGCCCGCGCCGCCGCCAGAGCCAGTCTCGACGCCGCCGGCCGATCCGGCGCCCATCCAGCCTGCCCCCGTTGCCAGGCCCGCCACGCCGGCGCCGCCGGTCGCGGCCGCGCCGCGCCCCGGCGTGGAGGCCATGACCCTGCTGCGCGCCGCGGACATGGTGGCGCCGCTGCCCCCGCCGCCGCCCACCGGCCTGACCACCCTGGCCGCCCTGTCCACCGCCCCGGGCGCCGCGGCGCCTGGCGCGCAGCCGCGCAACCTTTTCCCGCTGATCGAGGCGCTGGACCTGCCCGGCGGCCTGCAACCGCGCCGTGACACCAGCGCCGCCCCGCCGCCGCCCGCCGCCATGCCTGCCTTGCGCGCGCGGCCGGTGCTGGTCCCGGCGGCGGATGTCGAGATGCCGCTGCCCGATCTGCTCCGCCTGCTGGCGGCCGGGCCCGATGGCGCGGCCGATGCCTACACCGCTATGCGCCGCCCGCCGCGCGCAGACCGGCCAACGACTTGACCGGAGGCTATCCCCTTCCATGCCCCTGATCTGCTTCGCCTCGCCCAAGGGCGGCGTCGGCAAGACCACCCTGGCGGCTAACCTGGCCGATGCGCTTCAGCGCGACGGCCGCCGCGTGCTGGTGATGGATTTCGACCCGCAGAACACGCTGCGCCTGCATTTCGGCGTGCCGCTGACCGACATGGGCGGCTTCACCGCGGACCTGCCACGCCGGCCGGACTGGCGTTCCTGCGTGCGGGAGACGCCGTCCGGCGTCATGGTCCTGCCGCATGGCGCGATGGAACTGCGCGGCGCCCTCGGCCTGGCCGCGGCGCTGGAGCGGGATCCGGACCTGCTGGCCGCGCCGATGCGCGCCATCCTGTCCGACCCCGGCCTGACCGTCATCGCCGATACCTCGCCCGGCCCGTCCCATGCGCTGGCGGTGCTGGTGCCCATGGCTTCCATGGTGGTGGCCGTGCTGCAGGCGGAAGCGATCAGCGCCGCGCTGATCCCGGATATCGACAGCGGCCGCTTCCTCGGCTCGGGCACCATGGCGGCGCTCTTCGCCGGGCGGCTGCGCGTCGTGCTGAACGAGGTGGACCTCAACTCCCGCCTGTCCCGCGCCGCGGCCGATGCCGTGGCGCGCCATCTCGGCCCGCGCCTGCTCGGCGCCGTCAGCCGTGACGAGACGCTGGCGGAGGCGCTGGCCATGCAGAAACTGGTGCAGGAGATCGCCCCGGACAGCCGCGCCGCCGAGGACATCCGCGGCATCGCCCGCGCGATCGAGGCCGCGCTGCCCAACGCGCCGGAGAGCTTCGGCCTCGGCTGGGGCGCCCGATGAGCTTTGGCCAGGCGCTACGCCACGGCCGTGCCTTCCGCGGCGGGATCTGGGCTCGCCCCTGGATCTCGTTGCCGATCATGGTGCTCGCCGCCCTGATCGGGACCACCTTCATCGTGGCGCCGCTGGACGCCGAGCAGCAGGCCTGGCTCGCCGTCGCGGGCTTCCTCCTGTACCTCGTCGCGGACCGCATCCCGGGCCGGGGGATGACGATCTTCATCGTCCTCGTCTCCGTCCTCGTCTCGCTCCGCTACATCCACTGGCGGCTGGTGGACACGCTGGAATTCACCAGCTTCTCCCAGACCTTCCTCGGCACCGGCCTGCTGCTGGCGGAGGTCTATGCGATCTCCACCATGCTGCTCGCCTATCTCCAGGTCATCTGGCCGCTGGACCGCAAGCCGGTGCCGCTGCCCGAGGACCCCGAGGAGTGGCCGACCATCGACGTCTTCATCCCGAGCTACAACGAGCCGCTGGAGGTGGTGAAGCCCGCCATCTACGGCGCGCTGGCCATGGACTGGCCGCGCCACAAGATGAACGTCTACCTGCTGGATGACGGGCGGCGCGACGAATTCCGCCGCTTCTGCGAACAGGTGGGCTGCAACTACGTCATCCGCGCCGACAACAAGGGCGCCAAGGCCGGCAACATCAACGCCGCGCTGAAGAACACCACCGGCGAATACATCGCGATCTTCGATTGCGACCACGTGGCCACGCGCGCCTTCCTCCAGCTGACCGTCGGCTGGCTGCTGCGCGACCGCGACCTCGCCATGGTGCAGACCCCGCACCATTTCTATTCGCCCGACCCCTTCGAGCGGAACCTGGCCTCCGGCCAGCGCGTGCCGAACGAAGGCCTGCTCTTCTACGGCCTGGTCCAGCAGGGCAACGATCTCTGGAACGCCGCCTTCTTCTGCGGCTCCTGCGCCGTCATCCGGCGGGAGGCGCTGGAGGAAGTGGGTGGCGTGCCCACCGTGACGGTGACGGAGGATTGCCACTGCTCGCTGAAGATGCAGCGGCGCGGCTGGCGCACGGCCTATATCCGCATCCCGCTGGCCGCCGGCCTCGCGACCGAACGGCTGATGCTGCATATCGGCCAGCGCATGCGCTGGGGCCGCGGCATGATCCAGATCCTGCGCATCGAGAACCCGATGACGTCGGAGGGTCTCCGCTTCGCGCAGCGCTGCTGCTACTTCATGTCGCAGTTCCACTTCCTCTTCCCGCTGCCGCGTTTCGTCTTCCTGACGGCGCCGCTGGCCTTCCTGCTGTTCGGGGAGAGCATCATCGCCGCCAGCCCGCTGGCCATCCTGGCCTATGCCGGGCCGCACATCCTGCATTCCGTGGGCGCGACCAGCCGCCTGTCCGGCCATGTCCGCCACAGCTTCTGGTCCGAGATCTACGAGACGGTGCTGGCGCTGTATCTCATCCCCGTCATGCTCGCGACGCTGCTCGACCCGAAGAAGGGCAAGTTCAACGTCACCGACAAGGGCGGCACGTTGCAGGAAGGCTTCTTCGACCTGCGCGCGGTCGGCCCCAACATGGTGCTGACGCTGGCGCTGATCGCGGGCCTGCTGTCCGGCATCTACGGGCTGACGACGAACCCGGTGGAGAGCCTGGACTTCCAGGCCTTCGCGCTGAACTTCGTCTGGGCGCTGCTGTCCTTCGTCGTGGTGCTCGCCGGCCTCGCCGTCGGCCGTGAACGCCGGCAGGTGCGCGAACGCGCCCGCGTCGGCGCCGTGGTCGCGGCGAATGTCGTGCTCGCCGATGGACGGGTGCTGGAAGGCGAGACGATGGACCTCTCGCTCGGCGGTGCCGCGGTGACGGTCGATCGGCCGGAGGACGTCGCGGATGACGCGGCGGTGACGCTGGAACTGGATGTCGGATCCGAATGGGTCGCCATCCCCGCGGAGATCCTCCGCTGGAACGAGGCTCGCCTGCAGGTGCGGTTCGCCGCGCAGACGCTGCATGACGAAGGCAATATCGTCCGCGCCGTGCTCGGCCGCGCGGATGCCTGGGTGGATTGGGACGACGTGCGAGAAGACAAGCCTCTCCGCAGCCTGGTGGAGGTTGCCCGCTCGATCGGCGGCCTGTTCCGTGGCGACAGCCAGTTCTCCTTCTTCGTCCGCCGCGGCCGGCAGCCCAAGAAGCCTACGGTCCGCATCGTGCCGCCGCCGGGGACGGAAGGTGCCGACAGCGTCGTCGCCGGGGAAGCCGCGCCGCCGCCCGCCTCCACGCGCCGCCCGCGCGGGGAAAGCAGCATCCGCCGCGCCGCCGCCATCGCGCTGATGCTGGCACTCGGCGCGCCCGGCATCGCGCTCGCCCAGGTGAACCTGCGCGGCGCGCCGCCCCCGCCAACCCCGCTGCAGCCCGGCCCCCAGGGGCTGCCGCTGAACCTGCCGCCGCAATCCCCGGGCGCCGGTACTTTCGGCGCTCCGGCGGGCGCCGGCACCTTCGGCGCTCCGGCGGGCGCCGGCGCTTTCGGCGCGCCCGGGGCGGGTCAGCCGCTGACGCCCGGTGCGGGCTCACCCTTCGCGGCGCCGGGCCAGGCACCGACCTCCGGCGGCTTCGCGCCGCCGCCGCCGGCCCTCGGTGGCGGGCTCCTCTCCACGCCCCAGGGCGCTGGGCAGGCGCAGGCCCCGCTGCCCGGCGGCCCGCTGCCGGCGGCGCAGCCCGCCTTCACCGGCGTGCCGATGGTGGGCAGCTTCGGCTCCCCCACCGGCGACGGATCCTCCCGCACCGAGACGCGGACCCTCCGCCAGCTCGGCCTGCGCGCGCCGATGCAGATGCGCGGGACCTCCGACCTCCAGGGCGTGCTCTTCGGCGTCCGGGGCGATGAGGTGGTGACGGCCGCGCGCCTCGTGCTCCAGGGCGCGACCAGCCCGGCGCTGATCCCGGAATACAGCCAGATCGCGATGTCGCTGAACGAACAGTTCGTCGGCGTCGTGAACCCCGACCGCAACCGGCCCGCCTTCGGCCCGCTCGAATTCCCGATCAATCCGGTCTTCTTCGCCGACCTCAACCGGCTGAACTTCCGCTTCACCGGCCGCTACACGGTGGAGTGCAACGACCCGCTCTCCGGCCTGCTCTGGGCCAATATCTCCGACCTCTCCACCCTGCAGGTGACACTGGAGCGCCTGCCGCTGCAGCGCGACCTGGCCCGCCTGCCGGAGCCCTTCTTCGACCCGCGCCTGCTGCGCGAACCGCTGATCCTGCCGGTCGTGGTGGCGGAAGCGGCGGGCAATGACTCGCTGAAGGCCGCGGCCGCCGTCGCCTCCTGGTTCGCCGTGCAGGCGGATTACCGCGGTGCCAGCTTCCCCGTCTCCTTCCAGCTGCCGGCGCGCGGCAATACGGTGGTGATCGCCGCGGGGAACGAACAGATCGCGGGCGTGGCGCTGCCGCGCTTCGATGGCCCGACGCTGGCGCTGGTGCCGCATCCCGCCGATCCCTACAGCCTGCTGCTGATCGTCGGCGGCCGGACGGGCGCGGAAGCGGCGCAGGCCGCGACCGTGCTGGCCGGCAGCAAGGAAGCGCTGGCGGGCGAGATCGCGGTGGTGCAGCCCATCACGCTGCCCGCGCGCCAGCCCTATGACGCGCCGCGCTGGATCCGCAGCGACCGCCCCGTGCGCTTCGGCGAACTGGTCGATCCCAGCGAATTGCAGGCCTATGGCTATGCGCCGGGCCCGATCGCGCTGCCCTTCCGCACGGCGCCGGACCTCTACACCTGGCGCGGCCGTCCGCTGCCGGTGGACCTGCACTATCGCAGCCCGCCCGGGCCGATCATGGATGTGGCGGTCTCGCGCCTCGATGTCGCGCTGAACGACATCTACCTGCGCAGCCTGCCGCTCAGCCCGCCCGAGGCGCCCTGGCCTATCAACCTGCTCAGCCGCCAGGTCGGCCAGGCGGATCGCCAGAGCTCCCGCTTCGGCCTGCCGGCCTACCTCATCTTCGGCATGAACGAGCTGCAGCTGCGCTTCGACATGCGGCCGATGCATCGCGGCGACTGCGTCGCGGTGCCGGCGGATGTGCGGGCCTCCATCGACCCCGACAGCACGATCGACCTGACCGACGCCTACCGCTTCACCACCCTGCCGAACCTCGCCTTCTTCGCGGGGTCGGGCTTCCCCTACACGCGGATGGCGAATTTCAGCGACACCGCCGCGGTGCTGCCGGAACGGCCGAACCCGGTGGAACTCTCCTCCTTCCTGACGCTGATCGGGCGCCTCGCCTCCCATGTCGGCCATCCCGCCACGGGGATCGAGGTGGTGCGCCCCGGCGGCATGGAAGCCGTGGCGGCGCGGGACCTGCTGGTGATCGGCACGCTCGGCCGCCAGCCCGCGCTGAACACGCTGCTGCGGGAGGATGGGCCGGTGAAGCTGGACGGCAACCGCCTGTCCGTGGCCCTGCCCGACACGATGGAGAGCTTCCGCAACCTGTTCCTCGGCGATGAGCCGCGGATCGCGCGCGAACAGGCCTCCGCGCTGCTGACCTCGACCGGCGACGGCCTCGGCATCCTGATGGGCTTCGAAAGCCCGCTGCGGAGCGGCCGTTCCGTCGTGGCGCTGACCGGCACCACGTCCCAGGGGCTGGAGATGATGCTGGCCGCGCTGCGGGATCCCGAGCAGTCGCCCCGCATCCAGGGCGACCTCGCCATCCTCAGCGGCGGGCGGATCAGCAGCTTCTCGCTCGGCGGCCACTACACCGTGGGCAGCCTGCCGCCGCATGTCTGGCCGCAATACTTCATGTCCACGCGGCCGGACCTGCTGCTGCTGCTGCTGGTCGCCTCCTGCGCCATCGTGGCCATCCCCGCCTACTGGGCGCTGCGTCGCCGCGCCGCCATCCGCCTCCGGACCCGCACGACATGATGTCGCTCCGCATGCCACACCGTCCCAGCCTGCGCACCGGCCTGCTTGGCACGGCGCTGGTCGCGGCCTCGCTCGTCATGCATCCCGCGCTTGCCCAGGAACGGGGCGTGGCCGCGCTGCTGGACCAGGCGAACTACTGGAAGCTGCAGAACCGCCCGGACCAGGTGATCCGCACCCTGGAACGCGTGCTGCAGGTGGATGCCCGCAACGCCGATGCGCTCTCCGGCATCGCGGAGGCCCAGGCCCAGCTCGGCAATACCGCGCAGGCGCAGGATGCGCTGGCCCGGCTGCGCGCCCTGGCGCCGGCCGACCCGCGGACCCTGCAGGCCGATACCGCCGTCCGCACCTCCACGGTCGATGCCACGGCGCTCGCCCAGGCGCGGCAGCTGGCCCAGGCCGGCCGCAATGCGGAAGCGGTGGAGCGCTACCGCCAGATCTTCGCCGGCGCCCCCATCCCGGACACCTTCGCCCTCGAATACTACCAGACCCTGGCGGGGACCGAGGCCGGCTGGCGGGAGGCGCGGGACGGCATCGGCGCGCTGGCCCGCCGCGCCCCCAACAACACCGCCATCCAGCTCGCCAATGCGCAGATCCTCACCTACCGGGAGGAGACGCGCGCCCAGGGGATCGAGCAGCTCCGCCGCCTCTCCGGCCAGGGCGACAGCCAGCAGAGTGCCACGGCCGCCTGGCGCCAGGCGCTGACCTGGCTGGGCGAGGGGCCGGAGGCCGTGCGGCCGCTGGAAGGCTACCTCCAGCAATTCCCGGATGACGCGGAGATCCAGCGCCGCCTGGAACTCGCCCGCAACCCGCCCGCCACGCCGGCCGACGACATCGGCCTGAACCGCGTGGCCGGCTGGCGCAACTTCAACGGCAACCGGCTGCGGGAGGCGGAGGAGAACTTCAACGCCGTCCTGGCGCTCGACCCCAATGATGCCGACGGGCTCGGCGGGCTCGGCCTGATCCGGCTGCGCCAGGGCCGCCAGGCGGATGCGCGCCGGCTGCTGACGGCGGCGATCGAGGCCGATCCCTCCCGCCGTTCCTCCTGGGAGCGCGCGCTCCAGGGTGCCTCCCAGCGCGGCGGCCCTGGCGGGCCGGGTGGTGGTGGCGGTGGCGCGCCGGGGCCGGACATCCAGGCCGCGCGCAACCTCGTCGATGCCGGCAACTACTCCCAGGCCGAGGCCATGCTGGCGCGCATCACCGCGCGCAATGGCGGCGACCGCCCGGATGCGGAGGCGCTGCTCGGCGACATCGCGCTGCGCCAGGGCAATGCGGGCCTGGCGGAGCAGCGCTACCGCGCGGCCCTGGCCCGCCGCGGCAATTTCGGCGCCGCCATGTCGGGCCTGGCCAATTCCCTCCAGGCCCAGGGCAAGTTCGCCGAAGCCGAGGAGGTGTTCCGCCGCATCGGCGGCACCAACGCGCCGCAGGTCCGCGCCGATGCGCTGCGGGCCGAGGCGCAGCGCACGGATGACCCCGCCGCCGCCGCCGCGCTGCTGCGCGCGGCCGTGCAGAACGACCCCTCCAACCCCTGGCCGCGCCTCGACCTCGCGCGCCTCATGGCCCGCAGCGGGCAGGGCGCCGATGCCCGTGCGCTGATCGATGCCAGCGTCGCCAGCCGCGCGACGCCGGACGCGATCCACGCCGCCGCCATCTTCGCCACCGAACAATCCCGCCCGGGCGACGCCATGCGCCTGCTGGAACGCATCCCCGCCGGGGTGCGTACCGCCGACCAGACGCGGATGCTGAACTCCACCCGCATCCAGGCGCAGGTGAACGCCGCCGCGGCGCTGGCGACCCAGGGCCGCCGCCAGGAAGCGCGGCAGCAGCTCCTCGCCATGGCGTCCCGCCCCGATCCCTCGGGCGAGGTCGGGCCCGCCGTGGTGCGCGCGCTGAACGCCATGAACGACCCGCGCGGCGCGCAGGAAGCGGCGCGGCTCTACGCCATCAATGCGCGCGCGCAGCAGCCTTCCACCCAGCTCGCCGCCGCCGGCGCGCTGATGGAGGCGGGGCTCGACCAGGAAGCGGCGCAGCGCGCCACGCAGATCGACCCGAACCGCCTGACGGCGGAGCAGCGCCGCGTGGCGAATGGCCTGGCCTCCGGCCTGTCGATCCGCGCGGCGGACCAGCTGAATGCCCGCGGCGACCGCGCCACGGCCTTCGACGTGCTGGTGCCGACCCTGCAGAACGACCCCGCCAACCCCGCCGCCAATTTGGCGCTGGCCCGGCTCTACCAGGGGGCGCGGGACCATGAGCAGGCCGGGCGCATCGCCGATGCCGTGCTGTCCCGCAACCCGCGCGACACGGATGCCCGCACCGCGGCGCTCGACGCCGCCGTCGCGGCGCGGGACTGGGCGAAGGCGGAGGCCCTGATCAGCGAGGGTCGCGCGCTGATGCCGAATGATGCGCGCATCCCGCTGCTGGAAGCGCGCCTGGCCCGCGCCTGGGGCGACCAGCGCCGCGCCCAGACCGCGCTGCAGCAGGCGGCGCAGCTGCGCCGGCAGCAGATCGGCCTCGATACCCAGCCGCCCAGCGTCATCACCGGCGGCGTGCTGCCGCAGGCGACGCTGCCGCAGCAGCGCGTGACCCCGGGCTACGAGAACCCCTTCCGCCGCACCCCGCTGGCCGGGCAGGACCTCTCCCCCGCCCAGCTGCAGATGATGCAGGCGAGCCAGGGCCTGGCACCGGCGGCGCCGGGCATGCAGGGCATGCAGTTCGCGCAGCTCCAGCTGCCGAACCAGTCCGCCCAGCCCGCCGACCCGCTGCTCAGCGAGATCAACCGCCAGCTCGGCGAGGTGCGGGAGGAAGCGGCACCCCGCATCAACCCGGCGCTCGGCATGCGCGTCCGCTCCGGCGATTCGGGCATCGACAAGCTGACGGAAAGCCATGCGGGCGCCGAGGGCAGCATCGCCATGCCGGGTGTCGGCGGGCGGCTCACGGCCCGCGTCAGCGCCGTCAGCCTCGATGCCGGGGACCTTTCGCCCCAGCTCGGCTCCATGCGTCGCTATGGCGGCTTCGCCTCGACCCTGCCAGGCCCCAGCGGCACGCTGTCCTCCCAGCAGGCTGCGCAGGCCGGCAATACGGGGTCGAGCCAGTCCGGCGTGGCACTCGGCGCCGCCTATTCGCGTCCGGGCTTCACGGTGGATATCGGCACCACCCCGCTCGGCTTCCTGCAGGAGAACTATGTCGGCGGCATCGAGATCGCGCCCGAGATCGGGGACGGCGTCCGCCTGCGCCTGACCGCCGAGCGCCGCGCCATGACCGACACGCTGCTCTCCTGGGGCGGGCGGCGCGACCCCGTCACCAGCACCATCTGGGGCGGCGTGGTCCGCACCGGCGGCCGCGCGCAGATCGAGTTCAGCAGCGGCGAGACGAACTTCTACATCGCCGGCGGCTACTTCACCTTCGCCGGCGACGGCGTCGCCGAGAACAGCCGCATGGAGGCCGGCGCCGGCTTCCAGACGCCGCTCTGGCGCACGGCGAATGAGGAACTCGTCACCGGCCTCGACCTCGTCTACTTCGCCTATGACAAGAACCTGCGCTTCTTCACGCTGGGCCATGGCGGCTATTTCAGCCCGCAGAGCTTCATCTCCGCCAACGTCCCCATCGACTATCGCGGCCGGTCGGGCGACCTCTCCTACCGCATCGGCGCGACGGTGGGGCTGACCACCTTCACGGAGGACCGGACCGCGGTCTTCCCGAACGACGCCGCCCGCCAGGGCGCGCTGGAAGCGGCCTCCGCCGCCGACAGCTCGATCAACGCCTTCTATGCCGGCCAGACCAAGACCGGCCTGACGGGCGGGCTGCGCGGCGACATCGAATACATGCTGACGCCGCAGCTCCGCATCGGCGGCGCGCTGCGCTTCGACCAGGCCGCGGATTGGAGCGAGACCCGCGGCCTCGTCTATGCCCGCTACCGCTTCGACCGCTGACCGGGACGGGCCCATGAGTGAGAACACCCCGGCGGACGCCATGACCGCCGCCTACCTGGCCAGGCGCGGCGTCTCCGCCCAGTGGCGCGCCTTCCTGCGTGCGCTGGTGGAGACGCTGGACGCGCATCTGGACGAGGCCGGCCGCGCCTCCCTGATGCACATCATCGGCCGCCGCATGGCGGAAGCCATGCCGCTGCGCCACTGCGACACGCTGTCGGGCCTGGAAGCCCAGGTGAACGAGGTGCTGGCCGGCGCCGAATGGGGCTTCTGCCGCCTGGCGGTGGATACGGAGGCGCGGCGCCTCGTCATCACCCATGCCGCCGCGCCCTCCATCGGCACGGGCGCGGATGCGGAAGGCAGCTGGATCGGCTCCGTGCTGGAAGGGCTGTGGGGCGGCTGGATGGCCGAACAGCCCGGCGCGGACCCGGCCATGACCGTCACGGTCGCGGCCGCCACGCCGGGGGAGACGGTGCTGCACTACGCAAAGGGGTGATTCCCGGGGAAGGCGCCGCCTTCCCCGGACCCCTACCGCCAGGGGCGTGACGCCCCTGGACCGTCGTCAGCCGACCACCACCTCCAGCCAACCCCGCGCATCAAGCCGCGCCACGTCGCCGGGCAGCAGCAGCACGGTCGTCGTGTCGCTCTCGACGATCGCAGGGCCGGCAACCGGCTGCCCGGGCGCCAGTGCCGTGAAGGCGAAGACCGGCAAATCCGCCATCGCACCGGCCACATAGGCGCGGCGTGTCGCGACAGGCGCGGCCGGCGGCACCTCCGGCAGCAGGGGCGCGGGCAGGGGGGGCAGGCGGCCCACCGCGGCCACGCGCGCCGTCACCAGCACCACCTCCTCGCCGCGCAGCGCATAGGTGAACAACGCCTCGTGCCGTGCATGGAAGGCCTCCGCCAATGCCGCGGGCAGCCCTTCCGCGTCCCAATCCACCGCATCCAGCGGCACGCCGACCTCGAAGACCTGTTCGCCATAGCGCATGTCGGCGCTGCGCCGGATGGCCGGGTCGCCCGCCATCCACTGCGCCATCCGCTCCCGCGCGGCCGCCTCCAACTCGGCGAACAGCGCGCGGATCGCGGGCTCGTCGGGCAGCCCCGCCGCGCCGACCAGGCTCCGGGAGACCTCGTAGCGGAGGTCCGTCTGCAGCATCCCCCAGGCAGAGAGCCCCGCCGCCAGCAGCGGCACCGCGACCCGCCCCATGCCGAGGTCCCGCGCCACCGCGCTGGCATGCAGCCCCGCGGCACCCCCGAAGCTCAACAGCGTGAAGCCCCGGGGATCGACGCCGCGGCGCACCGTCGCCACCCGGATGCCATCCGCCATCGCCACATTCGCCAGCGCATGGATGCCCGCCGCGCAGGCCAGGCGGTCCAGCCCGAGCCTCGCCGCCAGCCGGTCCACCGCCGCCTCCGCCGCCGCCCGGTCCAGGCTCCGCGCCCCGCCGAGGAACCGGTCGGGGTCAAGATAGCCCAGCACGAGGTTCGCATCCGTCACGGCGGGCTCCACGCCCCCGCCGCCATAGCAGGCCGGCCCCGGCACTGCGCCCGCGCTGCGCGGCCCGACGCGCATCATGCCCCCCGCGCCGACATGGGCGATGGACCCGCCGCCGGCGCCGAGCGTGACGATGTCGAGGCTCTCCAGCGCGATGCGCTCGCCGCCGACCACGCGGCCCCGGCCAAGCGCGGCTTCCGCCCCCTCGATCAGCGCCACATCGGTGGAGGTGCCGCCGACATCGAAGGTGACGAGGTTGTCCCCGAGCCCGGCCCGCGCCAGCGCCAGCCCCGCCGCGACGCCCCCCGCCGGGCCCGACAGCGCCGTGCCCGCCGCGAGCCGCGCCGCTTCCGCCACGGGCGCCACCCCGCCATGGGAGAGGATCACGAAGAGCGGCCCGTGGAAGCCGGCCTCGGTCAGCCTTGTCTCCAGCCGCGCCAGATACCCCGCGACGATCGGCCCGACCGCGGCGTTCACAACGGTGGTGGAGAAGCGCTCGAACTCCTTGATCTGCGGCAGCACGTCGGAGGAGAGCGTCACATAGACGCCCGGCATGGCCGCGCTCACGGCCGCGCCCGCCGCCTGTTCATGCGCGGGGTCGCGCCAGGAATGCAGCAGGCAGACCGCGACGCCGGCCACGCCTTCCGCCTTCAAGGTCGCGATGGCCTCGTCCAGCGATGCGGCATCCAGCGCCGTCTTCACCGCCCCATCGGGGCGGATGCGTTCGCGCAAGGGCAGGCGCAGGCGGCGCGGCACGAGCGGCGCCGGGACGGGCAGGCGAAGGTCGTAGCGTTCGGGCTTGAGGCCCTCCCGCATCTCGATCACGTCGCGATGGCCTTCCGTCGTGATCATGCCGATGCGCGCGGTGCGGCGTTCCAGCAGGGCGTTGGTGGCGACGGTGGTGCCGTGCACCAGGCGCTCCGTCACTTCCAGCATCTCCGCCACGGTGATGTGCAGCATGGAAGCCAGAACGCCCAACCCATCCAGCACGCCGCGGGACTGGTCATCGGGCGTCGTGGCGGCCTTGGCCAACAGCGTCGCGCCATCGCTGCCCACGCAGACCACGTCGGTGAAGGTGCCGCCGACATCGACGCCGATGCGATAGGGACCCATCATCGGGGGAGATACCCTTCCGCCTTGTCGGCCTCGATCGCCGCGGGATCTCGCGCCGCCTTGTCGCCCCAGCCGCCGCCGCCGCCGGACCGCGCGATCAGTCGGTCACCGGGATTCAGCACCACGCCGGCCTCCTTGGTCTTCAGGTCGCGCTCCGTGCCATCGGCGTGGCGCAGCGTGTAGTGGTGGGGCGCGCCATCCTCGCCGCCCAGCATCCCCGCCGCGCCATGGCGGACCCCATCGCCCGCGGTATTGGCCCGCGCCGCGCCCGCCGTCTCGATCCGCAGGTCGAGCTCCGCGCCGAGTCCCCCGCGGAACTGGCCTTCGCCGCCCGACCCCGGCCGCAGCTCGTGATGCGCGAAGAACAGCGGGAAGCGCGCCTCCGCCATCTCCACGCTGCCGAATTTCAGGCCGCCGGCGGAATGCCATTCACCGACCGAGGACCAGCCATCCCCCTTCGCATGCCCGCCGCCGCCAGGGCGCGCATGGAACAGGTGCCAGACGAAGCGCCGCCCCGCGCGGCGCGGATCGGTGCCCTGGATCGCGACCCGGAAGCGCCGCCCCCAGCCGCCCATGGCGCGGTCGGGGCAGGCGGGGGCCAGGGCCTTCACGATCGCCTCCACGATCTCGTTGGAGCAGTGGCTGGTGCAGAGCGTCACCGCCGCGCCGGGCCGCGCATTCACCACCGACCCTTCCCGCGCGACCAGGTCCAGCGCGCGGAAGGCGCCGTCATTCTTCGCGACCTCGGGATCCAGCAGATAGGCGAGTGCCATCCGCGCGGCGGAGAGCGTGTTGGGCCAGGAGGAATTGACGAAGCCCCGCACCTGGTCGTCGGAGCCCGACAGGTCCACGGAGACCTGCCCGCCGCACTTGGTCACGCGGGCGCGGATGGTGATGTCCTCCACGCCATGCCCGTCATCATCCAGCACGGCCTGGCCCTCATAGTCGCCATCCGCCCAGCCTTCGATGATGCGCCGCGCATGCGCCTCCGACAGGTCGAGGATGGCGTCCACGGCGGCCGCGAGCCTCGCCCCGCCATGGCTCGCCAGCAGCGCGTCCATCCGCTTCGCGCCGAGTCGCGCCGCGCCCCACATCGCCATGAGGTCGCCGGTGAAGTCGCGCGGGATGCGGGTGTTCAGCGCCAGCATCCGCACCAGGTCGTCCCGCAGCGCGTCGCCCTCGCCGAGCCGGATCGGCGGGATGCGGATGCCCTCCTGCCAGATTTCCGACGCCGCCGGGTTGTAGCCGCCATGGGTCGCGCCGCCGATGTCCGACTGGTGCGCGCGCACGACCGTGAGGAAGCGGAGGATCGTGCCCTCGAACACCGGCTGGATGATGGTGAGGTCCGGCAGGTGCGACCCGCCATGCCAGGGATCGTTCAGCAGGTAGCACTCGCCCGGTGCGATACCGCCCCCGAAGGCATCCAGCACCGCCTTCGCCGCCAGCGGCATGGCGCCGACATGCACGGGGATGTGGTCCGCCTGCGCCACCAACCGCGCCTGGTCGTCGCAGAGCGCGATGGAGAAGTCGCGGGAGGAGTTCAGGATCTGGGAGGTGGCGGTGCGCAGCAGCGCCTCCCCCATTTCCTCCACCACCGCGCGGAAGCGGTTTTCCAGCACCGCGAGGGTCACGGGATCGGGCGTTTCGTTCATCCGGCGACGGTCCCGCCCCCTCGCCGGGGCGTCAAGGGAGGGTGTTTTGCGCACGACTCCGTGATTGTCTCGGCATCGAACCCTTGGGCTTGTGATGCGCTTCGGCCCCCGAAGGATGGGGACCCGATGTTCGTATCGACGACGGCGGACCACGCCAGCACGCGCCCGCAACGCCGTCGGGCGTGGTGGCGATGGGGCCTCGCGCCGGCCGTCCTGCTCCTGCTGCCCTTCCTGCTGCGCGCGGTCGCCATCCGCGCCAGCGTGGTGGACCCCGATGAAGGTCTCTACCTCGTCCAGGCCGTCGCCTGGCTGAAAGGGGGCTGGCCCTACCTCGCGGTGTGGGACATGCACCCGGTGGGCGCGCCGGCGCTGCTGACGCCCTTCGTCGCGCTGCTGCCGAGCCCGCTGCTGGCGCTGCGCATCGCCGGCATGGTGGCGGTCGCGGCGACGTCCCTGCTGCTCATGCGCCTCGTCATGCGCCTCGGCGCCAGCCGGGCCGCGGGCTTCGCCGCGGGGCTTCTCTATGCCGCCCACACGCTGGTGCTGGGCGGGCTCGCGACCAATACGGAAATCCTCTTCGCCCCCTTCATGGTGGCCGGCGCCACGCTGCTGCTGCAGGAGGCGCTGGCCGAGCGCGCCCCGCGCCCCGCCACCGTGCTCGCCGCCGGGCTGTTCTTCGGCGTGGCGCTCTGGGTGAAGCAGGTGGTGGGGCTGGAAGCCTCGGCGCTCTGGCTGACCATGGTGGGCGTGGCGCTCGCACGGCGGCGGATGGGTATCGGCGCCGTGCTGGTCCTCGCGCTGCTCTTCGCCCTCGGCGCCGCCCTGCCCACCGCGCTGACCGCCGCGATCTACGCCGCCAAGGGCGAATTCGCGACCTGGTGGAACAGCAACGTCACCGTGCTCCTCACCTATTCCGCGGTGGAGGACGGCGCCCCCGGCTTCCGGCGCGGCGTGGTGGTGGCGCTGGGCTGCCTGCTGTGGCTGCTTGCGGCAGCGATGCTGGCGGCGGCGCATGCCCCGGCCCGGCGCCGCGCGGCGCTGCTGCTGCCCTGGCTCGCCGCCGCGATCGTGCAGGCGGCCGCGCCGGGCAAGTATTTCGACCACTACTTCCTGATGCTGCTGCCGCCGCTCTGCGTGCTGGCCGCACTGGGGCTGGAAGCCGTGGCGATCCGCTGGGGCCGGCAGGGCGTGCGCCGTGGCATGGTGATCGGCCTTGCGGCCGCCATCGCCGTGCTGCCCGTCTCCTCCCTGCTGCTGCCGCGGCTGGCGAACGGCCTCGGCTGGCGCCTGCCCGATGCCGCCACCCAGGTCGCCGCCATCGCGCGGGCGGAGGTCGGGCCCGGGGAGGCGCTCTACATCGCCAACTGGCACCCCGTGGTCTACGCCCTGGCGGGGATCGAGGCGCCAACCCGTTTCGCCTTCCCGAGTCACCTGGCGGGCCTTCATGCCGGGCTGACCGGCTTCGACCAGGATGCGGAGCTGGAGCGGGTGCTGGCCCTGGCCCCGCGCATCATCGTGATCGCCCCCTCCCATTGGTGGCGGACGCGCCCGGAAGCCCGGGCCCGCATCGAGGCCACGCTGGTCGGCTATGACCGCATCGCAACCATCCGGGATGGCGACGGGCCGGTGGAGGTCTGGCGGCGCCGCTGAGCCCGCCGCATCATGCGGGCGATGCCGCGCCCCGCCACCCTGACCCAGCTTCTCGAAGACACCGCCCGCCGCAGCCCGGATGCGCTGGCCTTTGGCGGCCTGACCTGGGCGGAGGCCGCGGCCACGGTGCGGCGGATGGCGGGCGGGCTGGCGGAAGCGGGGATCGGCCCCGGCGACCGCGTCGCGCTCTTCCTGCCGAACCGCCCCGACTTCCTGCTGCTGCTGCTGGCCCTCGCCCGGCGCGGTGCCACCGCCATCCTGCTGAACACCCGCTTCCGCGCCGCCGAGATCGGCAACCTGCTGGAACGCGCCGCCCCCCGTGCCATCGCCATCGCCCGCGACTTCCCGGCGGTGGATGCGGAAGCGGTGCTGGAAGCCGTGCCGCCCGCCCAGCGCGCCTCGCTCCGCCTGGTGATCGTCATGGATGGGCGCGGCATGGACCGCATCCTCGACCTGCCGGTGAAACGCCGCGCCACGCTGGTCTCGGCCAATGAGGCGCCTGACCTCGCGACGCCGGAGGCCGAGTGCCTGACCTTCACCACCTCCGGCACCACCGCCGGGCCGAAGCTGGTGCTGCACCGCCAGGCCTCCATCGCGGGGCATGCGGCGGATGTGGCGGCGCGGATCGGCACGGGGGCGCCGGGCGCCGCGCTGCTGGCCGCCGTGCCGCTCTGCGGCACCTTCGGCCTCGCCTCGGCCCTGGCGGCCATCGCCGGTGGCGCCGCCATCCTCTGCATGGAACGCTTCGACGCGCAGGAGGCCGATGCGCTGATCCGCGCGCAGTGGATCACCCACATGGTCGGCGGGGATGAGCTGTTGCTGAAGCTGGCCGAGGCCGCGAATGGCCGCCCCTATGCCCCCTTCGCCTTCACCGGCTTCGCCAATTTCCACGGCCAGGCGGACCGCGTGATGGAGGCCTCCGCCGCGCTGAACCTGGCGGTGCGCGGCGTCTATGGCAGTTCGGAGGCGCAGGCCCTCTTCGCCCTGCAGGACCCCGCCGGCCCGCAGGCCGCGATCGGCGGCGGCATCCCCGCCAGCCCGGAGGCCGCCCACAGCCTGGCCGAGGATGGCGAATTGCTGCTGCGCGGCCCCTCCCTCTTCGACCGCTACCTCGGCGACGAGGCCGCGACCGCCAAGGCCCGCACCGCGGAGGGCTGGTTCCGCACCGGCGACCTCGCCACGGCGCAGGAGGGGGGCGGCTTCGCCTTCGTCACGCGCCGTGGCGACGCACTCCGCCTCGGCGGCTTCCTCGTCTCCCCGGAGGAGATCGAGGCCTTCCTCCAGGCCCAGCCCGGCGTGGCCGCCGCGCAGGTGGTGGAGCATGAGGGAAAGCCGGTAGCCTTCGTCATCCCGGACGATGGCTATGACGAGGCCGCGCTGATCACCGCCTGCCGCGCGAGCCTGGCCCGCTTCAAGCAGCCCGAGCGCATCGTGGTGCTCGATGCCTTCCCCGTCACGGACGGCCCGAACGGCCCCAAGATCCAGCGCGCCGAACTGCGCCGGATGGCGGCCGGGTGAGCCCAGCCGCCACCACCCGCGACCCGCGCACCGTCGCCGCCATCGTCGCCTCCGCGTTGTTCATGCAGAACCTCGACAGTTCCGTCGTCGCGACGGCGCTGCCGGCCATGGCGCGGGACCTCGGCGTGGATGCCGTGCATCTCTCCGTCGCCATCACCTCCTACCTCGTCGCGCTCTGCGTCTTCATCCCCGTCTCCGGCTGGGTGGCGGACCGCTTCGGGCCGCGGCGCGTCTTCATGGCGGCGATCATCGTCTTCACCATCGCCTCCGCCCTGGTCGGCCTGTCCCAGGGCATGGGGTCGCTGGTCGCGGCGCGCATCCTGCAGGGGGTGGGGGGTGCGATGATGGTGCCGGTCGGGCGCCTGCTCCTGCTCCGCCGCGTGCGGAAGGAGGAGCTGCTGACCGCCATGACCTGGCTGACCATGCCGGCCCTCCTCGGCCCGGTCTGCGGCCCGCCGCTCGGTGGCCTCCTCACCGATGCCGTCTCCTGGCGCGCCGTCTTCTGGATCAACCTGCCCGTCGGCCTGCTCGGCCTGGCTCTGGTCTGGCGCTTCATTCCGGAGGTGGAGCGCCAGGACCCCGGGCCGCTCGATGCCAAGGGCCTGACGCTCTGGGGCTTGGCGCTGGCGCTGCTGGTCTCGGGGCTGGAGACGATCGGCCGCGGCGTCGTGCCGGGCTGGGCCACGGCCGCGATGATCGTGGCCGGGCTCGCGGCCAGCATCGCCGCCGTGCTGCATTCCCGCGCCTCCGTCCGCCCCGCCGTCGATCTCTCCCTGCTCGCGGTCCGCAGCTTCGGCGTGCCGATGGTCAGCGGCACGCTGTTCCGCGCGGGAGCGGGCGCCGTGCCCTTCCTGCTGCCGCTGTCGCTGCAGCTCGTCTTCGGGCTCTCGGCCGGCGGCAGCGGGCTGGTCACCTTCGCGACCGCGCTCGGCGCCATCCTGATGAAGCCGATGATCCGCCCGCTGCTGCGCCGCTTCGGCTTCCGGCGCATCCTGATGGTCAACGTCGTCCTCGCCTCGGCCGGCGTCGCGGTCTGCGCCGCCTTCACCCCCGCCTGGCCCATGATCGCGATCTTCGCCGTGCTGGCGGCGGGCGGCCTGTCGCGCTCCCTGCAATTCACCTCCATGGCCACCCTCTCCTTCGCCGATGTGCCGCAGGAGAAGCTGGCCGCCGCCACCGCCATGTCCGGCACCATCCAGCAATTCTCGGTCGCGCTGGGTGTCGTGCTGGGGTCGCTGTCGCTGGAGGCCGGCATGTGGGCCAGCGGCCAGACGACGCCGCAGCTCTGGGAATTCCAGCTGGGCTTCGTCATCGCCGGGCTGGTGATGCTCGTCTCCTTCTTCGGTGTGGCGCGCCTGCCGCCCGATGCCGGGGCGCGCGTCTCCGGCCACGGTGACGCGAAACGCGCGTAACCTCTTCGTCGCTGCCAGCCCCGGCGGCGGCGTGCCATGCTGCCCGAAACGCCGCCCGCACGGAGCCAAGAATGTCCTTCCGCCGCCTGTTGCCGCTGGTCCTGCTGCTGGGCTGGCTGCTGCCGTCCAGCGTCCTGGCCTTCGAGCTTCCCGGCCTTTCCGGCGATGCGCAGCGCTACGAATCCTCCCTGACACGCCGCTTCCCCGCCGGCGCCACGGCCCAGCAGCGGAACCAGGCCGAGACCCGCGCCCGCGCCGCGGAGGCCCGCAACGACTGGGCGGCAGCCGCCGCGGCCTGGGAGGAGCGGATCGGCACCGGCCAGGCTACCGCCGACCACTGGATGTCGCTGGCGAACGCCCAGCTCCGCCGCAACCCGGCCGAGGCCAACCGCGCGCTGCAGGCCGGCTGGCAGGCCTTCATGCTGGTGCCGGGCGGCGCGCCGGAAATCCCCTCCCTGGTCGTGATGGCGGAGGCGCTGCGCCGCCTGGACCAGCCCGTGTTGCAATTGCAGGCGCTGGAGGCGGTGGTGGAACGCGCGCCGGAGGATGCGAAGCACCGCGACGCGCTGGCCAGCGCCCGCCGCGCCGCCGGCGTGCTGGTCCGCCGCCTGCGCACCGAACCCGATGCCGAGCCCGCCCGCGCCTGCCTCGACTTCACCGTGGCCCCCGCGCGGCGCAATGACTGGCAGCCGCAGGATTGGGTCCGCGCGGAGCCCCCCATCCCAGGGATGGCGGTGGTGCGGGAAGGCGATGCGCTCTGCGTCGCTGGCCTGCCCTGGGGCGCCACCACGCGGCTCACGCTCCGCGCCGGCCTGCCCGGGGAGGATGGGCTGCGGCTGCTGCGGGACACGCCGCTGAACGTGGCGATGCCCAACCGGACCGCGCGCATCGCCTTCGACAGCCGCGCCTTCCTGCTGCCGCGCGGCCAGGAACCGCGCGTGACGGTCGCGACCGTCAACGTCACCGCCCTCTCGCTGCGCCTCATCCGCGTCACCGAGCGCAATCTGGTGCCGCTGACGCGGGACTGGCGCCCGGGCGAGCAGATGGAGGAATGGACGGCCGAGAACCTCTCGGACGATCTGGGCCGCGTGGTCTGGGAAGGCCGCGCCGAGCTGCCGACGACCACGCCCAACCGCACCAGCCGCAGCGCCCTGCCGCTGCCCGATGCCGTGCGCAATGCCGGCCCCGGCCTCTATGTGCTGGTGGCGCGGCCGGGTGACGGGCAGGCGCGCGGCGCGGCCTCGGCGCTGCCGATCCTCGCCACCGATCTCGGCCTGACCGCCTGGCGCGGGCCGCAGGGGCTTGCGGTGCAGGCGCGCGGCTTCACCGATGCCACGCCCCGCGGCGATGTCCGCCTGGCGCTGCTCGCCCGCAACAACGACATCCTGGCGGAGGCCACGACAGGCGCCGACGGCATCGCCCGCTTCAACGCGCCCGCGCTGCGCGGCCAGGGCAACCTGGCGCCGGTCGCGGTCCATGCCTTCGCCGGCACCGATTTCGCGGCGCTGGATCTGGAGACGGCGTCCTTCGACCTGTCGGATCGCGGCGCCGATGGCGCGCCGAATCCCGGGCCGCTCGACGCCTTCGTCTGGCTCGACCGCGGCATCTACCGGCCGGGCGAGGTGGTGAATATCGGCGCCCTGCTGCGCGATGGCGGCGGCCAGCCCGTGGACCTGCCGGCCCGTCTGCGCATCAAGCGCCCGAACGGCCAGGTGTTTTTCGAGAGCGTGCCCCAGCGCGTCGCCGGCGCCGCCTTCGTGGCGCCCGTCACGCTCTCCTCCACCGCCCCGGTCGGCGCCTGGACGGTGGAGGTGCTGGCCGACCCCGACGCACCCCCGATCGGCACCGCGTCCTTCCGCGTCGATGCCTTCGTCCCCGAACGGCTGGAGGTCACGGCCGGCCCCGTCACCGGCCAGATCGTGCCCGGCCGGGCGCTCGACCTGCCCGTCCAGGCGCGCTTCCTCTATGGCGCGCCGGGCTCCGGCCTGACCGGCAGCGCCGAACTCCGCCTGTCCACGGACCCGCTTCCCTTCGAGGCCTGGCGCGGCTGGCGCTTCGGCCTGATGGACGAGACCTTCGCCCCCGACCTCATCACCGCCGACATCCTGGAGACGGATGCGGAAGGGCGCGCCCGCGCCAGCCTGCTGCTGCCCGCCGCCCCGGACACGACGCGGCCCGTGAAGGCCGACATCACCGTGCTGATGGCCGATCCCGGCGGCCGCACCAGCGGCGCGCGCCTGTCGCTGCCCGTCCGCGCCGCCGGCACGCTGCTCGCCATCCGCCCGGCCTTCGAGGGGGGCGCGGTGAATGACGGCGCGGAAGCCGCCTTCGACATCGCCGCCGTCAACCCCGACGGCGCCGCCATCCCCGCCACGCTGCGCGTGCGCCTGGTGCGCGAGCGGCCGGACTGGCGGATCGTCGTCCGCGAACGCCTGGCCCGCTACGAGACGGTGTGGCGCGACGAGCCGGTGGACAGCACCGAGATCCGCGTCGCCCCCGGCCAGCCCGGCCGCTTCGCCCGCACCCTCGGCTTCGGCCGCTACCGGATCGAGGTCGCCGAACCCAGCGGCCTCGCCATCGCCAGCTACCGCTTCCGCGCGGGCTGGGCGCAGGCGGAGGCGGCGGAAGTGCCGGACCGCGTCGATGTCGCCGCCGACCGCCGGGCGTACAACGCGGGCGACACGGCGCGGCTCCGCATCACGCCGCCCTTCGCCGGCCGTGCCAGCGTCGCCGTGCTGACCGACCGCCTGCTCTCGACGCAGGAGATCGAGGTGCCGGAAGCCGGCGCCGAAATCTCCATCCCCGTCGATGCCGCCTGGGGCCCGGGCGCGCATGTCGCCGTCACGGTCTTCCGGCCGGGCAATGCGCCCGCAGGCCGGCCGGGCCGCGCGCTGGGCCTGGCCTGGATCGGCCTCGACCCCGCTGCGCGACGGATGGAGGTCGCGATCGGAACGCCGCCGCTCGCCCGCCCGCGCACGCGGATCGAGGTGCCGCTGCGCCTGACGGGCGCGACCGGCTCCGCCATGGTCACGCTGGCCGCGGTGGATGAGGGGATTCTCCGCATCACCAACTTCGCCTCGCCCGACCCCGTCGCGCATTTCCTGGCCCGCCGTCGCCTCGGCCTCGACATCCGCGACGATTACGGCCGGCTGATCGCCCCGGCGGAGGGCGAGGCCGCCGTGCTGCGCCAGGGCGGCGACGGCATGGATGCCGCGGCGATGCAGAACATCCCGCAGCGCCTGGTGGCGCTCTTCAGCGGCGCCGTCACGGTGAACCCGGACGGCACCGCGACCGTGCCGCTCGACCTGCCGGATTTCGCGGGCGAGCTTCGCCTGATGGTCGTGGCCTGGGACGGCAACCGCATCGGCAATGCCTCCCGCCCCCTGACGGTGCGCGACCCCGCGGTGGCGGAGGCGATGCTGCCCCGCTTCCTGGCCCCGGGCGACGAGGCCCGGCTGCCGCTGCTGCTGCACAATGTCGAACTCCCCGCCGGCACCTTCACCGCGACGCTGACGGCGACAGGGGCCATCGAACTCGCCGGCCCCGCGCGGATCGACCAGTCGCTGGCGCAGGGCGCGCGCGCCGCCCCCTTCACCACCTTGCGCGGCACCATGGCGGGGGAGGGGGTTCTCCGCCTGGCCGTCACCGGCCCGGGCGGGTTCAGCGTGGAGCGGGAGAGCACCATCACCATCCGCTCCTCCCGCCCCGCCATGACGGAAGTGGCCGTCACCAGCCTGGCGCCGAACGCGGCGGCGCCGGTCGCGCTGCCGTCGGATCGCTTCATCCCCGGCACCTGGCGCGCCACCGCCACCTGGGGCGCGCCGGTGCGCTACGACCCGCAGGCGCTGCTCCGCGCCGTGCGGCTCTACCCGCTGGACTGCCTGGAACAGGCCTCCTCCCGCGTCCTGGCGCTGTCCTACGCGCCGACCAACGCGGATACGGCGCAGGAGGACCAGGCGCTGCTCGGCCGGGCCATCGCCTCCGTGCTCGATCGCCAGCGCTATGACGGCCGCTTCGGCTTCTGGAGCGCCGAGGGCAGCGTCCACCCCTGGGCCAGCCTCTACGCGACGGAGGCGCTGCTCCGCGCCCGCGCCGCCAATGCCCCGGTGCCGGAAGCGGCACTAGCGGCCGCGCTGCGGGCCGCGGAGGAGGATCTGGAGATCACGGCCGATACGCCGGAGGAACGCGCCGCCCAGGCCTATCGCGTGCATGTCCTGGCGCTCGCCGGCCGCAACCGGCTGGGCGCGGCGCGGCGCCTGGCGGAGCAGCTGGACCAGTTGCCGACGCCGCTCGCCAAGGCGCAGCTCGCCGCCGCCTTCGCCCGCGCGGGCGATCGCGGAAGGGCGGAGGCGATCTTCGCCGCCGCGCTGGCGAGCCCCGCGCGGAACGTCTGGTATGGCGACTATGGCAGCGCGGTTCGGGACACGATGGCCACCGCCCTGCTGCTGCGGGAATCGGGGGTGGCGCAGGACCGGATGCCGGCGCTGATGGCGCGGCTGCCGGGCGCCGACCTGACCCCCGCCGTGACCAACACCCAGGAACAGGCCTGGGCCGTGGCGGCGGCCTTCGTGCTGGGCCGGGACGGGCGGCCCATCCGCATCACTGTCGGCGACCGCGACCAGCCGGTGCAGCCCATCGTGACGATGGCGCTGACGGCGCCGACCACCGCCCGCAACCGCGGCGATGCGGCGGTGGCGCAGGCGGTCTCCATCACCGGCGTGCCCACCTCCCCCCTGCCGGCGGCTTCGCAGGGCATGCGGGTGGCGCGGCGCTTCTACGACCTGGCCGGCCAGCCCGTGAACCTGGATACGCTGCGGGCCGGCGCCTCCATCATCCTGCTGGTCGAGGCCCGCAACACGACCAATGAGCGGATGCAGGCCATGGTGACCCAGGGCCTGCCGGCGGGGTGGGAGATCGCGGGCCGCCTCGGCCCGGGCGACGTGCCCGGGATGCCCTTCCTCGGCACGCTGACCTCGCCCGAATCGCAGCCCGCGCGGGATGACCGCTTCGCGGCGGCGGTGGAGCTGACGCCGGAACAGCCGCTGGCGCGCCTTGCGGTGCGGCTGCGGGCGGTGACGGCGGGACGCTTCGAACTGCCGGGGCTGGAGGCGCAGGACATGTACCGCCCCGGAATCTTCGCGCGGCAGAACGCGGCGCGGATCGTGGTGCTGCCGGCGGATTGATGAGGCGCTGGCTCCTCGCGGCGGCGGCGCTGGGCGCGGCGGTTTTCGCCGCGGACCGGGCGCTGCCGCCGGACCTCTCCCGCCTCACCGCGGGGGTGGAGGTGCTGGACGGGCAGGGGAGGACGCTCTCCGTCCTGCCCGTGCCCGGCGGCACCTGGCGGCTGCCGGTCTCGGTCGCCGATGTGCCGCCGCATCTCACGGCCATGCTGATCGCGGCCGAGGATCGGCGCTTCCGCTGGCATCCCGGCGTCGATCCCGTCGCACTGGCCCGCGCCGCGGTGCAGTGGGTGCGAGCAGGGCGGGTGGTCTCGGGCGGATCGACGCTCACCATGCAGGCCGCCCGGCTGCTGGAGCCGCGGCCGCGAACCTTGCGCTCCAAGCTCATCGAGATCGCCCGCGCCCTGCAGCTGGAAGCCCGCTTCACCAAGGACGAGATTTTGGGAGTCTGGCTCACCCTGGCGCCGCAGGGGGGCAATCTGGAGGGGCTGCGCGCGGGCTCGCTCGCCTGGTTCGGCCGCCCGCCCGCGCAGCTCGATGCCGCGGAGTCCGCGCTGCTGGTGGCGCTGGCGAGGCGGCCGGAGGCGCTGCGGCCCGACCGCCACCCGGAGGCCGCCCGCCGCGCGCGGGACGCCGTGCTGCTGGCCCGCGCCGCGGGGGCCGGCGCGGTCAACGCCGATGAACGCGCCTTGGCGCTCGCGGAACCCGTCCCCGCCCGCCGCCTGCCCATGCCCCGCCTGGCCCCGCACCTGGCGCGGGAAGTCGCGCGCGGCGTGGCGCCCGGCGCCCGCATCGCCACCACCCTCGACCGCGACCTGCAGCGCGCGGCGGAAGGGCTGGCGCAGGAGGCGCTGCGCGGCATGCCGGACCGCGCGGCCCTCGCCCTGGTGGTGGCGGATGTCGAGACGCGGCAGATCCGCGCGCTCGTCGGCGGCAGCTTCGGCGTGGAAAGCCGCGCCGGCATGCTGGATTTGACGCGCGCCATCCGCTCCCCCGGCTCCGCCCAGAAGCCCTTCCTCTACGCCATGGCCTTCGAGGCCGGCGTGGCGCGGCCCGACACCGTCGTCAGCGACATCGCGCTCCGCTTCGGCAGCTACGCGCCGGAGAATTTCGCCCGCGAATTCACGGGACGCGTGACGGCGGCCGATGCGCTCCGCCAGTCGCTCAACCTGCCCGCGGTGGCGCTGCTGCAGGAGGTGGGCGCGCTGCGCTACGCCGCGGCGCTGAAGGCCGCCGGCAGCCCGCCGCGCCTGCCGCCGGGCGCGGAGCCGAGCCTGCCGCTGGCGCTGGGCGGCGCCGGCACGACGCTGCGGGAATTGGTGGCGCTGCACGCCGTGCTGGGCGATGCCGGCCGCGCCGCGCCCCTGACCGCGCTGCCCGGCCCGCCGGCACCCCGCGCCGAGGTGCTGGTGCCCCACGCCGCCGCCGCCGTGGCGGGCATCTTGGTACAACCCTTCCCCGGCGGAGGGCCGCAGGGCATCGCCTGGAAGACCGGCACCAGCTGGGGCGGGCGGGATGCCTGGGCGCTCGGGCTTGACCAGCGCCATGTCGCGGGGGTCTGGGTGGGGCGGCCGGACGGCACGCCGATCCCCGGCCTGACCGGGCGCAGCGCCGCCCTGCCGGTGCTGGCCCGGAGCTTCGCCCTGCTGCCTGCCGCACCCCGCCAGCCCCTGCACGTCCGCCCCGCCGCGCAGCCCTTCGCGGAGGCCGCGGACAGGCTGCGCCTGCTCTTCCCCATGCCCGGCGCCGTGCTGGCCGAAGGGGCCGGGCCCGTGACGCTGCGCGCCACCGGCGGCCGCCGCCCCCTGACCTTCCTGGTCGATGGCGCGCCCCTGGCGCATGAGCGGGCGCGGCGGGAGGCCGCCTGGACACCCCCCGGCCCCGGCTTCTACCGCATCACGGTGCTGGACGCGGATGGCGTCTCGGCGCGGTCCGAATTGCGCGTGCGGTAGCGCGCCGCCGCCCCTACATTCGGCGGCAGGAGGCAGCCATGCCCGACGACCTCTGGCGCACCGACACCTACACCTGGTCCCTGCAACAGGCCGACCGCCTGCGCCGCCTGCGCGCGGGGGAACGCGTGAACGACCTCGACTGGGAGAACGTGATCGAGGAGATCGAGAGCGTGGGGCGCAGCCAGCTGGAAGCGGCACGGTCGCTGCTCGTGCAGTCCGTCCTGCACCTCATGAAGTGCCGGGCCTGGCCGGGGCATCCGGCGACGCGGAAATGGCGCGTCGATGCCGCCGATTTCCTGATCCAGGCGCAGGAGGCCTATCGCCCCTCCATGGCGCAGGTGATCGACCTGCCGGGCGCGTTGGCCTATGCGCGCAAGCGCCTGCCCTGGCAGCGCTTCACGACACCGCCGCAGCCGCTGCCGGAGGGTGGGGCCATCCCCCTCGACGCCCTCGCCAACCCCGACTTCACCATCGAGGACCTCGAAGCCGCCCTCTTCACGCCGGCCTAACCGCAGCGCGCCACCGCCGCGCGCATGTGATCCGGCACCGGCGCTTCGACGCGCAGCGGCGGATCGAGCGGCAAGTCGATCGCCCGCGCCAGCAGGTGCAGCGCCCCCGCGCCGCCCCCATACATCGCATCCCCCAGGATCGGGCAGCCGAGATGCGCGCAATGCACGCGCAGCTGGTGCGTCCGCCCCGTCTCCGGCGCCATCTCCAGCAGCGCGATCCCCTCGCCCCGGCCCAGCACCCGCCAGGCGGTGCGGGCGGGATCGCCCTTCGCATCCACCACCATCCGCCAGCCCTTCGCCGCGCTGCTCACCTTCAGCAGCCGCGCATCGACCAGGCCCGAATGGCCCGCCGGCCCGCCCCGCACCACCGCCCAGTAGGTCTTGCCCACGCGGCGCTCGGCGAAGAGCGCATTGATCCGCGCCAGCATCGGCGCCGTCCGCCCCAGCACCAGGCACCCCGCCGTATCCTGGTCCAGCCGATGCGTCGGCTGCGGGTCCCGCCGCTTGCCCATCCGCAGCGCCGGCAGGAAGGATTCCAGGCTCTCGCCGCTGCGGGCCGAGACCGGCAGCCCGGCCGGCTTGTCCAGCACCATCACCTCCGGCCCCAGATGCAGGATGCGCGCGCGCAACCATGCGGGAATCGGAATCTCCGCTTGGCGCGAACCCCCTCGCGATGGAACCCTGGGTGCCATGACCCTCCCCGCACTCCGACCCATCGTGGTCTGCCTCGGCTCCGTCGTGATGGACCACACCTTCCATGTCCAGGAGGTGGTGCAGCCGCCGTCCAAGAATCGCGCGACCTCCTATGCGCTGGGCGCCGGCGGCCTGGCCGCCAATGCCTCCATCGCCGTCAGCCGCCTGGGGGGCAACTGCATCTTCTGGGGCCGCGTCGGCGATGACCTGAACGGCACGCCGCTGCTGGAGGCGCTGGCCGCGCAGGGCGTCGATGTCTCCCATTGCCGCCGCGCCCCCAATGCCCGCACCCCCGTCTCCGCCGTGCTGGTCGATCCCGTCGGTGAACGCAGCATCTTCGCCTATCGCGGCGACAATCTCGGCACCGATCCCGCCTGGCTGCCGCTGCACCTGCTGGACAAGGCGCAGGCCTTCCTCTGCGACCCCCGCTGGCCCGAAGGCAGCGCCGCGGCGCTGGACTACGCCCGCGCCCGCGGCATCCCGACGGTGATCGATGGCGAGAAGAGCGAGACGCGCCTGCTGCTCGACCTCATCCCCCGCGTCGACCACGCCGTCTTCTCCCAGCCCGGCCTCGGCAACTACGCGCCCGGCCTGAAGCCCGCTGACGCGCTGCGCAAGGCGATCGCCGATGGCTGCAAGGTCGCCGCGGTGACGCGGGGCGAGAAGGGGACGCTCTGGATGACGGCCGAGGACCAGACCCCGCGCGTGACCCCCGCCTTCCGCGTCATGGCCACGAACACCACCGGCGCCGGCGATGTCTTCCACGGCGCCTATGCGCTGGCGGTGGCGGAGGGCCAGCCGATCGACCGCGTCATGCGCTTCGCCTCCGCTGCAGGCGCGCTCCGCGCCCGCGATGGCGCGACACCCGACCGCGCGATGCTGGAACAGCTTCTCCGGGACCAGCCCGGCTAGGTCTTGAGGTCCGCCAGCAGGTCGGCGAAGGCGTCGCCGAGGTCGTCCGCCAGCTCGGGCTCCGGCTCCGGCGGCGCGGCCTGCGCGTCGCTGCGCGGGAAGGCCCGGAAGCCGAGCGTCTGCTCGATGGTGGCATAGAGCTCCCGCCGCGACACCGGCTTGCTGACATAGGCCGTCATGCCGAGCGCGAGATACTTCTCCCGGTCTCCCGACATGGCGTTCGCCGTCAGGGCGATGATCGGCGTTTCCCGGTTCGGGCCCGGATTCTCCCGGATCCAGCGCGTGGCCGTCGGCCCGTCCATCTCCGGCATCATCACGTCCATCAGGATCAGGTCGAAGGGCTCCCCCTGCGCCGCGTGCACGGCCTTCGACCCGTTCTCCGCGAAGGTCACCTCATGCCCGCCCGGCGCGAGCAGGGACCGGATGACCACGCGGTTCACCTCGTCATCCTCCGCGACCAGGATGTTGAGGTGGTGCAGCGGCCCCTCGACCGCCGCTTCCTCCACCGCATCGCGCTCCGGCTTCGGCTCCGCCGCGCTGACCGGGAGCGACAGGTGCACCACGAATTCGCTGCCGAGGCCCGGGCGGCTGCTCACCTCGATATGCCCGCCCATCATCTTCACCAGGTCCCGCGTGATCGCGAGGCCGAGGCCCGTGCCGCCGAAGCGGCGCGTGGACGAACTGTCCACCTGCGTGAAGCGGACGAAGAGGCGCGACACCTCCTCCTCCGACATGCCGATGCCCTGGTCCTCCACGCAGAGCCTGACCAGCACGCGGCTGTCCGGCGCGGCGGGGTCGGGCTCGGCCTCCAGCGTCACGGCGATCTCGCCCTTGTCGCTGAACTTGATGGCGTTGGAGAGCAGGTTGGACAGGATCTGCCTGACGCGCGTCGGGTCGATCATCACCGGCGGCAGCGCCGACCAGTTCTGGAACCAGAGGCCGATGGACTTCGCCTCCGCGGCGTGGCGCATCAGCTCCGCGACATCGCGGGCCAGCACCTCCAGCCGCGCGGGCTTGAGTTCGAGCTCGAGCCGCCCGGCCTCCAGCTTGGAATAGTCCAGGATGTCGTTCAACACGGTCAGCAGCGAATTGGCGGACCGTGTGATCACCTCGCACATGTCGCGCTGGTGCTGGTTCAGGCCGGAATGGCGCAGCACCTGGATCATGCCGATCACGCCGTTCATCGGCGTGCGGATCTCATGGCTCATATTGGCCAGGAATTCGGACTTCGTGCGGCTCGCCGCCTCCGCCGCCGCGCGCGCCGCGGCCTGGGCGGCGATCGCGGCCTGCTGCTCCGTCACATCCGTGCAGGTCAGCAGCAGCGCGCCCTGTTCCGTGCGGATCGCCTTGGTCTCCACCCGGCTGCCATCGGCCCGCGTCCGCAGGTAGACGCGGCTCCGATGCCCGCGGCGATGGCTGATATCGGCCTGGCCCAGCAGGCGCAGGATGGGCTTGATGCGCCGCCCCCGTTCCAGCAGCCGCGGCTCCAGGTCCAGCAGCTCCGCCGCCCGCAGGTTCGCGACCAGCACGCGGCCATCGAGCCCCGCCATGATCACGCCCTGGTCCATGCCCCGCAGCGTGTCGCGCAGCGCGTGCTCCGACCGGATGCGCCGCGCGCGCTGCACCAGCAGGAAGGGGCCCACCAGCAGCACCGCCACGCTCAGCACCAGCCCCGCGATGATGAATCGGCTGCGGAGACTCCGGTAATCCGCGAAGGCCGAGCCCAGATCGACGCCGACGGCCACCACCAGCGGATGGTCATCCACCTGCCGGAAGCTCAGCAGCCGCTTCACGCCATCCAGCTGCCCGTCATCGACGATGCTGCCCTGCCGCGCGGCGACGAAGGCGCGCGCCAGCGGCGCCGGCAGGGTCTGGCCGATCAGCTGGCTCTGCGGCTGCGCGCCGCGCGGCGCCCAGGCGCGGATCACGCCATCCGTGCCCGCCAGCAGCAGCCCGCCCGCGCCGAGTTCCAGCAGGTCATAGGGCGCCGACAGCAGCTCGGGATCCAGCGAGATGACGATGACGCCGCCGAAGCTGCCATCCCGCCCGCGCAGCGCGCGGGTGAACTGGATGGTCTGCCGCTGGCTCACGCGCCCCAGCACCGGGCGGCTGATGAACAGCCGGTCCTCCATGGCGCCGAGATGCACGCGGAAATGCTCGCGATCCGACAGGTCGACCGGCGTCGTCACCGTCGCGCCGTTGAGGCCGGAGGCGCGCAGCCGCCCATCCGGCCCGATCATCGCGATCTGCACCGTGGGCCCGCCGCCGCTGAAATAGGCGTCCGTCCATTCCAGCAGGTCGAAGCCCGCGGGATCATGGCGATAGGCGGACTGCACGAAGCGCAGCGCCTGGTCCAGCGAATCGATGCTGCGGATGATGTGCTGTTCGACGCTGCGCGCCAGGTTCGCCGTGTCGCGTTCCGCGACAGCCTCCGTCTGCCGCTCCATCTCCCGCAGCTGCAGCGCGATGCCGGCCCAGATCAGGCCCAGGATCAGCGGCAGCAGCAGCCAGGGCCGGAGGACCGAGAGAAGGCTGGCCCGCCTCGGCGCGGGGGAGACGGTGTCCATGGCGCCTTGCTCCTACCGGGCCTTCTCGCCGAATTCCGCCTGGGTCAGCCGGATGCGGCGCTCCACGATCAGGCGCTGCTGCTCGGCCGCCAGCAGCACGTCCGACTGGTGGTTGCGGCGCTGGCGCTCATTCACCTCGGCCGCATCGGCGGCGGCCACGATGCGGGCATGCAGCGGCCGCGCGAAGGCGGCGATGTCGGCCAGCACCTTGGCGCCGACGGCGCCCGCGGAGCCGCGCACGTTGCGGTCCACGATCAGCCGCATCACCTTGAAGCCGCTCTCCACCAGGCGGATCAGGTCGGGGCGGAAGCTGTCATCGTCATGCAGCAGGCGATCGGCTTCCTGCAGCACGTCATGCACCTCCCCGGCGACGGAGCCCAGCAGCGCATAGCCCAGCGTGCCCGCCTGGCCCTTCACGACATGCAGGCGCTTCGCCAGGTCCTGGATGGTCGCGTTGAAATGCTCCGGCCGCGCAGGCAGGCGGGCGGCGATGCTCTCCAGCGTCTGGATCTCGGCCGGCAGCCGCTTCTCATAGGCATCGGCCAGTTCGGTCAGCACATCCTCCGGCATCGCCGTGGTGCCGACATTCAGCCCGAGCACGCCGGCGACCCGCTTGATGACGGCCTGCGGCGTGATCGGCTTCACCAGCCAGGCGGAGACCTTGAGCTCCCGCCCCGCCCAGGCATCCTCCGGGCGGTTGTTGGCCGTCAGCATCACCACGGGCTTGTTGGCGCCTTCCGGCAATTCCCGCAGCCGCTTCACGAAGGTCAGCCCATCCACCGGCGCCATCTGGTAGTCGCAGGTGATCAGGTCGATGTGCGACTGGCGCACGATGTTCAGCGCCTGCTCGCCGTTGGAGGCCTGTCGCACCTGGTTGCAGCCGGCGGCGCGCAGCGCGCTGGTGATGACGGACCGCATGGTCGGGTCGTCATCCACGACGAGGATGGTCAGGCGGGCGAATTCACTCGGCATGGCGTTCCCTGCAAGCCTGGCGACCCTCGGGGGAGGGAACGCAGGGTTCGGTCGGGACGCCCGGCGCGTGGAAACACCGTCCTGACGTCCCACCGGAGAGATCGGGGACGCCCGTAACTGCCGTCTTAACACGGGGGCGAAGCGTTCACCCCCGCTTCGTCACGGCCTTCTCAGCCGACCTTCGGCAGCACGCGCCAGTGCTGCTCCGCCCAGTCGAAGTAGAGCGTCCTCGCTTTCTGCGCGAGCGGCCCGGGCTGCATGGCGCGGCCTTCGTAGTTGGTGCAGGGCAGCACCTTGCCGTAGTTGCCGGTGGAGAAGATCTCGTCCGCCTCCAGCAGCTCCTCCGGCCGCACCGCGCGTTCCTCCACCGTCACGCCGGCCTCCCGCAGCAGGGCGATGACGCGGGACCGCGTGATGCCGGCGAGGAAGGTGCCATTGGCGGCGGGGGTGATCACCTTGCCGTCCTTGGCGAACATCAGGTTCGCGCTGGCGAATTCCGCGACATTGCCGATGGGGTCGCAGACCACCGCATTCTCGAACCCCTTCTGCATGGCGAAGAGCGCGGCGCGGGAGCCGTTGGGATAGAGCGCCGCGGCCTTGGCATCGGTCGGCGCCTGGTCCGGCGCGGGGCGGCGCTGCGGCGCCAGGCACGCGCTGAAGCCCTTGTAGGGCGGCAGCGGGCTGTCATAGATCGCCAGGATGAAATCCGTGCTGTCCGGGTCGGGCCGCGCGGCGCCAAGCCCCTTGCGGACGAAGAACATGGGGCGGATGTAGAGTTCCGCCTCCGGCCCCATGCGGCGGATGCCCTCCCGGCACAATTCCTCGATCTGCTCCGCCGTCATGGTCGGCTTCATCAGCATGTTGCGGGCGGACTGCACCGCGCGGGCCGAATGCCTGTCGAGGTCCGGCGCCACGCCGCCGAAGGACCGCCCGCCATCGAAGATCACGGAGCCGAGCCAGAAGGCGTGGTCCATGGGGCCGATCACCTTCGGCTCCTCGGTGAACCAGGTGCCGCCGTACCAGTATACGCCCGCCATGGCGTCCGATCCCTTGTGACTGTGTTTCCCTGCCCCGATGCATGGCACGAACCGGGGGGCGGGTTGAAGGGGCCGCCCGGGCCGCCTAGGCTCCCGCCAGCAAGATTTCCCGGGGGGAGCGCGATGACGATCCATTTCGTCGTCCATGACGAGGGCGACAGCGTGGGCGTGGTGGTGGTGGAGGGCCTGACGGCCGGCACGCCGCTGACGGGCTGGATCATGGACCAGGACAAGATGATCGAGTTCCAGGCGAGGAACGACATCCCGATCGGCCACAAGCTGGCGATCCGGTCGATCGCCAAGGGCGACACCATCATCAAGTACGGCATCGATATCGGCCGCGCGGTGGCGGATATCGGCCCGGGCGAACACGCCCATGTCCACAATGTGAAGACGAAGCGCTGGTAAGGGGGGCGGCATCATGGGCATCGACCTGAAGGGCGCATCCTTCGAAGGCTGGCGGCGCGAGAATGGCCGCATGGGCGTGCGCAACCACGTCATCATCCTGCCGGTGGACGACCTGTCCAACGCGGCGTGCGAGGCGGTCGCGCACAACATCAAGGGCTGCATGGCGATCCCGCACGCCTATGGGCGGCTGCAGTTCGGCTACGACCTGGAACTGCATTTCCGCACGCTGATCGGCACGGGATCCAACCCGAATGTCGCCGGCGTCGTCGTCATCGGGATCGAGCCGGGCTGGGCCGGCAAGATCGCGGAAGGCATCGCCGCCACCGGCAAGCCGGTGGAGTTCTTCGGCATCGAGCAGCATGGCGACATCAACACCATCGCCCGCGCATCCCGCGCCGCCTACCGCATGGTGAAGCACGCCTCCAAGCTCAAGAAGACCAAGGCGCCGGTCGTCGACCTCTGGGTCTCGACCAAGTGCGGCGAGAGCGACACCACCTCCGGCCTCGCCTCCTGCCCCACCAACGGCAATGCCTTCGACAAGCTCTGGGAGAACGGCAACACGCTCGTGTTCGGTGAGACGACGGAGCTGACGGGCGGCGAGCACCTGGTCGCGGCGCGCTGCAGGACACCCGAGATCCGCGCGCAGTTCCAGGCGATGTTCGACCGCTACCAGCGCGTGGTGGAGGCGAACAAGACCTCCGACCTGTCGGAAAGCCAGCCCACCAAGGGCAACATCGAGGGTGGCCTGACCACCATCGAGGAGAAGGCGCTCGGCAACATCCAGAAGATCGGCAAGAGGTGCGTCGTGGACGGCGTGCTGGACAAGGCGGAGGCGCCGACCCATTCGGGCCTCTGGTTCATGGACAGCAGCTCCGCCGCCGCCGAGATGGTGACGCTCTGCGCCGCTTCCGGCTACGCGGTGCATTTCTTCCCGACGGGCCAGGGCAACGTCATCGGCAACCCCATCGTCCCCGTCATCAAGATCACCGCCAACCCGCGCACCCAGCGCACCATGTCCGAACACATCGACGTGGACGTGACGGGCCTGCTGCAGAAGCGGATGAACATGGACGATGCCGGGGAGGCGCTGCTGGACTGCATGCTGCGCACCGCGGATGGCGAACTCACGGCGGCCGAACTGCTCGGCCACCGCGAATTCAGCCTGACCCGCATCTACGAAAGCGCCTGACCGTAAAGCCCTCTCCCCCCAACGGGGGGAGAGGGTTGGGTGAGGGGGGCACCATTGCCGCAAGGTGGCGTCATGACGGCGCGCATCGACGATATCGGCCAGTGGCTGCTGTTCCTGGACCGCCTCGCCAGCGGCCTCCTCTCCCACGGCTGGCCCGTCCTGCTCATCCCCGGCGGCCTCCTCGCCCTGGCCTTCGCCTTTTGGCTTTGGCGCCGGGGGCGCTGAGCGCCACCCGCATGCCCCGCTAGCGTGCCCCCTTGGGCCCGCCGCGCTATACCGGCGCCATGACCCCCGCCATCCTCGCCGATCTCCGGCATCGCCATGCGGAGCCGCACCGCGCCTGGCATGACTGGAACCGCGTGGCCGGCATCCTCGCCATGGCGGAGGAGATCTCCGCCGCCATCGCCGACAAGCCCGCCTTCATCATCGCCACCATGTTCCACAGCGCCGTCTTCGACCGCGCCGTGCCGGGCCAGGCGGAGGCCTCCATCGCGCTGATGCGCCGCCACCTCACGCCCCTCATGCCGCCGCACATGCTGGACCGGGCAGAGGTGCTGATCCACGCGGTGACGCGCCAGGAACTGCCTGAGACCGACGACCCCTCGCTGCGCGGCGATGCCTGCCTGCTGCTCGACATGGACAATGCCATCCTCGGCGAACCCGCGTCCCGCTACGACGCGTACGAAGCCGCGATCCGCCGCGAATTCGCGCATCTGCCGGATGACCGCTACGAGTTCGGCCGCATCGCCGCGCTGCGCATGCTGCTGTGGCGCGACCGCATCTACCGCACGGACCGCTTCTACCTGGAGCGGGAGAAGCGGGCGCGACGCAACATCGAGGCGACGCTGCGCCGGCTGGAAGGCTAGCCCACCTTCTCGACTGCCTTCTCCTGAGCCACCCGCATCGCCGCCTTCGCCGCCGCGGCCACGCCGGGTTCCACCGCCACCGCGTCCTCCGCCCGCAGCGCCGCGGGCAGCCGCGCCTCCGGCCCCGCACCGGCCACCATCGCGCAGACCCGCGCCTCCGGCATCCGCCGCCGCATCCGCCGCAGCAGGTAGCGCGCCGCGGCGGTGGAGGACCCGCCCTCCACCGCGCATAGCCAGGCCTGCCGGACCAGCGTCAGATCGAAGCCCGTCACATCGCCCCGCAGCAGTTCCGGCGGCGCCACCACCGCGCCGATGCCGCGCTTGCGCAGCACCTGCGCCAGCATGATCGCGGCCGCATCGTCGAAGGGTCCGCGGCCGGGCAGGCAGAGCACGCTGCCCGGCGGCACCAGGCTTTCCGGCGCCGCGGCTTCCACCATGCGCGGCTTGTCGGATTCGGGATCGGTCATCGGCTTCTCCGGCGCCGCGTCCTCCTCTTCCTCCTCCTCGAGGTCCTCCAGCAACGCGGCCACGCGCGCATGCACGGCCTGCATCCGCTCCTCCGCCACGCCGCCGCGCAGCGCATCGCCCTGCGCGAGGGCCAGGGCCGGCAGCGCGACCTCATCGTAATAGGCGGACAGCGCGCGGTCCCGCAGCACCATCTCCGCCTGCTCCTCCAGCCCATCCGCATCGCCCATCAGGGCGCGCTGGTAGAAGGTCTCGGGCGGGTCGAGCGGTGGTCGGTCCCCCAGCGCCACTTCCAGGAATTCCAGCCGGTCCACATGCCGGCCGAGCACCACCAGGCAGACCGTCAGCGGCACCGCCACTAGCAGGCCGACGGGGCCCCAGAGCCAGGTCCAGAAGGTGGCGGCGGCGATGACGGCGATGGGCGACAGCCCCGTGGAATGGCCGAAGACCATCGGCTCCACCACCTGGCCCATCGCGCCCTCCCCGATCGCGAAGAGGATCAGCACCATGATCGGCATGGTCCAGCCGGGATCGGTGGCGAGTGCCAGCAGCAGCGGGAAGGCCACGGCGACGAAGGTGCCGACGAAGGGCACGAAGCGCATCAGCCCGGTCAGGATGCCCCAGAGGATCGGCTGCGGCACGCCGATCACGAACAGCGCCATGCCCATGAAGGCGCCGAAGGCGGCGTTCAGCGCCGTCTGCGCCAGGAAGAAGCGGGACAGGCGATAGGCCGCGTCGTCCATGGCGGCCACGGTGCGATGCAGGTCCCGCGCGCCGACCAGGCGGATGACGCGGTCGCGCAGATCCTCCCGGTACAGCAGCACGAAGACCACCAGCACGATGACGATGCCGATGGTGGCCAGCGGATGCAGCAGGGGGGCTACCACGCCCTGCAGCGTCTCCAGCGCCGCCGGGTCGGGCTGGCGGATCTCGACCGGGATCGGCTGCACCGCCTCGGCATGCAGCCCGCGCGGCGCCACCTCCCGCGGTTCGCGCCCCACGCCGTTGGACAGGCCGCGCAGCATCTCCTGCGCCCGTTCCACCAGGCCCCCGCTGGCATGGATGGAGGAGAGCTTGCGGGTCACCTCCGCCTGGTAGGCCGGCAGTTCCGCCGCCAGCTCCGCCAGCTGCCGCCCCATCACCAGCCCGAGCGAGGCCAGCACCATCACCGCCGCGAGCACGGAGAGGATCACGCCCGGCACGCGCGGCATCCCCCAGCGCCGCAACGCGCGGGCGATCGGCGCCAGGATGAAGGAGAGCAGGATGGCGAGTGCGAGTGGCACCAGCAGGTCCCGCGCGAAATAAAGCACCGCGATGATGACGAGGGCGGCCTGGGCGATGGCCGCGCCATCCGTCGGCACGCCGGCCGCGGGGATTCGACGGCGGGCGGGGGCGGGAAATTCGGGCATCGGGGTGGGGGCTGTCCTTGGGCGGGCTTTCGCCGTCCGGAACGCGCCCGCACCGTTGTAGTTCACCCGCTCCATCCCGTGCTGGACGCGCCGCGCCGGAAGGCGCCAGACTTGCCCCAACATCGAACAATGATGGGGAGGTTCCATGATCCGCCGCCGTTCGGCCCTCGCGCTGCCCGCGCTCCTCCTGCCGGGCCTGGCCCAGGCACAAGCGCCCTTTCCCGACCGCAACCCGCGCTACGTCGTGCCCTTCCCGCCGGGTGGCCTCACCGACATCATGGCGCGCTTCGTCGCGCAGAAGCTGTCGGACCTCTGGGGCAAGGCGGTGGTCATCGACAACCGCGCCGGCGGCAACGCGCTGATCGGCGCCGACATCGCCGCCAAGTCGCCGCCCGATGGCCACACGCTGCTCGCCATCACGCTGACCCACGCGGTCAACGCCACGCTCTTCCCCAACGCGCCCTACGACTTCCGGCGCGACTTCCACGTCATCTCGATGCTGGGCTCGCTTCCGCTGGTCGTGGTCGTGAACGCCGAGAAGTCGCCGGCCCGCGACCTCGCCTCCCTGGTCTCGCTCATGCGCACCACGCCGATGAGTGGCGGTTCTTCCGGCAACGGATCCCCGCCGCATCTCGGCCTGGAACTGCTGCGCCGCGTCACCAATGCCGGCGAACGCCTCACCCATGTCCCCTATCGCGGCGGCGCGCCCTCCGTCACCGACCTCGCCGGTGGGGTGCTCGACGTCATGGTCTCCAACCTGCCGGAATGCCTGGCGCAGATCAGGGGCGGGCGGCTCCGCGCGCTCGCCATCACCAGCGCGGAGCGTCACAAGCTGGTGCCGGAGGTGCCGACGGTGCGGGAACTCGGCATGCCGCAGCTCGAGATCACCAACTGGACCGCGGTGCTGACCCAGGCCGCCGTCCCCGCCGCCATCAAGGCCCGGCTGGAGCAGGACGTGCTGGCCGTGATGCGGGACGCCGACACCATCCGCCGGGCGGAGGAAGCAGGCTTCCAGGTGCTGGGCTGGGACAGCAACCGGTCCACCCGTTTCGTGCAATCGGAGACGGATCGCTGGGCCAGTCTTGTGACGGAGGCGCAGATCAGGCCCGATGCCTGAAACCGACTGAAGGTCCGCCATGCCCCGCCTGAGCCTCGCCGAAGCCCGCACCCTGGCCGAAGCCGCCCTGTCCCGCGCCGGCGCCAACCCCGCCATGGCGCGTCTGACCGCGGAGGCGCTCACGGGCGGGGAGGCCGAGGGCCAGGCCGGCCACGGCCTGTCCCGCGTGCCGCAATACGCCGCCTTCCTGGCCAATGGCCGGGCGGATGGCGGGGCCGTGCCCGCCATCATCGCGGAACGCGGCGGGGCGGTGCTGGTCGATGCGCGCCACGGCCTGGCCTATCCCGCCGTGGCGCTGGCGGTGGAGCAGGCGGCCTCGCGCGCGCGGTCGCATGGCGTGGCCTTCGCCGGCATCACCAACAGCCACCATGCCGGCGCCATGGGCCTGCCTGTCGCGGCCCTCGCCCGCCAGGGGCTGGTCGCGCTGGCCTTCACCAATTCGCCGGCCGCCATGCCGGTGCCCGGCGGTCGCCGCCCGCTGATGGGCACCAACCCCGTCGCCGCCGCCTTCCCGCGGCGGGACGCGGCACCGCTGGTCATCGACATGGCGCTGTCGGAAGTCGCGCGCGGCAAGATCATGGTCGCCGCCAAGGCCGGCAAGCCGATCCCCCAGGGCTGGGCGCTGGACGCGGAAGGCAACCCCACCACCGACGCCAAGGCCGCACTCGGCGGCGCCATGCTCGCCATGGGCGGCACCAAGGGCGCGCTGCTCGCGCTGATCGTCGAATTGCTGTGCTGCGCCCTGACCGGCAGTGCCTTCGGCTTCGAGGCCGATGGCTTCTTCCAGGATGAGGGCAACCGCCCCCGCCTCGGCCAGGCCTTCATCGCCATCGACCCCGGCGCCCTGGCGGGGCAGGACGCCTTCCTCGACCGCATCGAATTCCTGCTCGCCGCCATGCAGGCCGATCCCGGCGTCCGCCTGCCCGGCAGCCGCCGCGCGGCGCTGGCCGCCCGTGCGGGGGATGAGGGGGTGGAGGTGCCGGACGCGCTGCTCGCCACGCTGCGCACCCTTGCCGGCCAGCCCGCCGATGCGGCATCGGTGGGCTGAGCAAGGAGGCCCGTGATGCCGACCCCCGCCTATACGCCCGGCGAGCCCATCCCCGCCTTCCATGCGCGGTCCAGCACCAATCCGCGCTACGCCTTCGACACCACGGCGGGCCGCTGGCTGATGGTGCTGATCCCCGGCTCGCTCGGGCAGCCCGGCCTGGCGGATCGCCTGGCCGCCATGGTCGGCCCCCATGCCGCGGTGCTGGATGCGGTGCGGGCCTATATGCTCGTCATCGGCACGGATCCGGAGGATGAGCGCCTCGGCCGGCTGAAGGACGGAACCGGCCGCCGCGTGCTCTGGGATGATGACGGCGCCGCCCGCCGCGCCTTCCGCGCGACGGAGCCCGACGGCACGCTCCGCCCCGGCTGGGTGCTGCTGGACCCGGGCCTTCGCGTCTTCGGCATCTGGCCGCTGGAGAAGGGCGCGGAGGCGATGGCGACCCTCGCCGCCCTGCCGGACCCCGCCGACCACGCCGGCGTGCCGCTGCACGCCCCCGTCCTCATCGTCCCCCGCCTCTTCGAGCCCGCCTTCTGCCGGCGCCTGATCGACCTCTATGAGACGCAGGGCGGCGGCGAGAGCGGCTTCATGCGCGATGAGGGCGGCAAGACCGTCGGTGTGATGGACCCCGGCCACAAGCGCCGCAAGGATGCGATCATCGAGGATGACGGGCTGAAATCCGCCATCCGCGCCCGGCTCAACGCCCGCCTGGTCCCGGAAATCCAGCGCGCCTTCCAGTACAAGGTCACGCGCCTCGAACGCTACATCGTCGCCTGCTACGACAGTGCGGATAAGGGCTTCTTCCGCGCCCATCGCGACAACACCACCAAGGCGACCGCGCATCGCCGCTTTGCCGTGACCATCAACCTGAACACCGGCGAGTATGAGGGGGGCGAGCTCAGCTTCCCCGAATTCGGCCCCAGGACCTATGTGGCCCCGGCAGGCGGGGCTGTGGTGTTTTCCTGCTCCCTGCTGCATGAGGCGCGTCCGGTCACGCGCGGGCGGCGATACGCCTTCCTGCCGTTCCTGTATGATGACGAGGCCGCGGCAATCCGCGAGGAGGGTGCAAAATTCCTGGTGACGAACGACGCGGCCCGCCCGGGTCCCCCCCCGGCCGTGGCAGCCGAGGCTCCTTCTCCCGCGGCGTGAGGGGCGATTTCGAGCGTGACGAGCGCGGCCCGGAAGGGTGGGCGGAGCGCCGCCTGCCGCCCGAGGGCAGCCATGCCAGCGGCCGCGGCTACGGCCCCGGCGGCCCCGCCGCCGGCCTGACCCCGCGCCCCCGCCCCAACCCCGGCGGCCCGCCGGAGGGTGGCTGGCGGGACAGCGACCTCGATCGCCTCTGCGGCCCCGCCGCCGTCACCGCGGCCTTCGCCGTGCGGCCCGACGCCGTGCTGCGCCTGTTCTACACCGCGAGCCGGAAGCGGGAGGCCGGGCCCGTCTGCGCCCTGATGGCCAAGGCGCATCGCCCCTATCGGGAGGTGACGCCGGAGGAGATCGTCCGCATCGCCGGAACCGAGCATCATGGCGGCATCGTCGCCATCGCCGTGCCGCGGGAGGTGCCGGAACTCGGCGTCGGGCCCTTCCCCCAGGCGCTGCTGGCCGCGCCGGTGCTGCCGCTGCTGGATGGCATCGGCAACCCGCACAATCTCGGCGCCATCGCGCGCTCCGCCGCCTTCTTCGGCTGCACGGGCCTGCTGCTGTCGGGCGATCCGCGCCAGGCGGGGCTGTCGGATGCCGCCTACCGCACGGCGGAGGGCGGGCTGGAGCATCTGACGCTCATGAAGCTCGCCAACCCCGCCATCGCGTTGCGGGCGCTGGCGCCCAAATTCACCACGGTGGCCGCGGTGGCTGCCGGCGGCGTGGCCCCATCCGAACTGCCACGAACGAAACCCTTCGTGCTGGTGCTGGGCAATGAGGAACGCGGCCTCCCCGGCCTCACCATCGCCGCCTGCGCCCACCGCGTGACCCTGCCGGGCAGCGGCCATGTGCAGAGCCTGAACGTCTCGGTCGCGGCGGCGGTGCTGATCCATGCGATGGGGATGCCGGGCGGGAAGATGGGGGCGAAGGCGGAGGTTCCGCCGCCGGCCGCGCCAGGCTGATCGCCGTCATTGTCGTCCGGGACACCATGACCCATTGTCCCGGGCGATCTCCGGGCCGCGATGCCGCATGAGCAAGGATCTGAACCCGACCAAGGCGCTGATTTTCCGGATCATCCACCGCGACAACATGGCGGATGCGCTGCGGGAGGGCCTGCATTGCCGCAACGCGGTCGCCGGCCGCGATGGCTTCGTCCCCATCGGCAACCCCGACCTCATCCGCAAGCGGCAATCGCGCGTCGTGGACTGCCCCCCTGGCGGCACGCTCGGCGACTATGTTCCGTTCTACTTCACGCCCTTCTCGCCCATGATGTTCAACATCAAGACCGGATTCCAGGGCGTGCAGAAGCGGCGCAGCGAGGAGATCGTGATCCTCGTCTCCTCGCTGCGCCACCTCGCACGGTCATCGATCCCCTTCGTCTTCTCCGACCGCCACGCCTATCTCCGCCTTGCCCGGTTCAGCAGCGACCTCGCCGATCTGGACTGGCTGGACTGGGAGGCCCTGCAGGCGCGGGACTTCCGGCGGGATGATGCGGACCGCTTCGAACGCTATCAGGCGGAGGCGCTGGTCCACCGCCATGTGCCGGTAGAGGCGCTGCTCGGCATCGTCTGCTTCAACGAGGCGGAAAAGACGCGTATTGAGGCTCTCGCCGCATCGGCCGGGAGGGATGTGCGGGTGATCGTGAAGCGGGGCTGGTACCTCTGATGATTTCCTTCACCACCGGCAACCTGCTGGAGGCCGAGGCCGAGGCGCTGGTCAATACCGTCAATACGGTGGGCGTCATGGGCAAGGGCATCGCCCTGATGTTCAAGGAACGCTTCGCGGACAATTTCACGGCCTATGAGGCCGCGTGCCGCGCCGGGGAGGTGGCTGTCGGCCGCATGCTGGTCACGCCGCAGACGCGGCTCGATGGGCCGAAGTGGATCATCAACTTCCCGACCAAGCAGCACTGGCGCAACCCGTCCCGCATGGAATGGATCGAGGCTGGCCTCGTCGACCTGAAGCGCGTGCTGGTGGAACACGGCATCCGCTCCGTCGCCGTGCCGCCGCTCGGCAGCGGCAATGGCGGGCTGCGGTGGGAGGAGGTGCGGCCCCGCATCGTCGCCGCACTCGGTGACCTGCCGGATACGCAGGTGCTGATCTATGAACCGACCGCCACCTACCAGAACGTCGCCAAGCCGTCAGGAGTCGAGCGCCTGACGCCGCCGCGCGCCCTGATCGCGGAACTGGTCCGGCGCTACTCCATCCTCGGCATCGATTGCTCGCTGCTGGAGATCCAGAAGCTCGCCTATCTGCTGGAACGCCAGTTGGAACGGCTGGGCATCGCGCCGGGGCTCGATTTGCGCTTCCAGGCCGACCGCTACGGCCCTTACGCGCCCCGCCTCGCGCATCTGCTGGACGCGCTGGATGGAAGCTACCTGCACTGCGACCGGCGCCTGGCGGATGCGCGGCCCTTCGATCCGATCCGCTTCGATGATTCCCGCAAGGACATCGTCGCCGCCTATCTGGCAGGGCCGGAAGCGCAGCCGTATCGCGTGGCGCTGGACCGCATGACCGATTTGATTGACGGCTTCGAATCGCCCCTTGGCATGGAACTGCTCGCGACCGTGGATTGGCTGGTCGCGCGCGAAGGGGCTGCGCGGTCCATCGAGGGCATTACCGCCGGCCTCCGGGACTGGTCGGCTGGCACCGACGCGGCACAGCGCAAGGTGCGCCTCTTCGATCAGCGGATGATCGGCATCGCGCTCGACCAGTTGTCGCCGCTCCACGCCGTCTGACCTCACAGGGCCGCTTGCCCACCCGCGCCGATCCGGCGCAGGCTTTCCGAAACCGGACAGGGCAGGGGCACCACGATGCTGAACCGACGCACCATCATCGGGGCCACTGCCGCGCTCCTCGCCGCCCCCGCACTGGCGCAACCCGTGGCGGGCGGGCGCACCGTGCGCCTCATCGTGCCCTTCCCGCCGGGCGGCGCGGTGGACATCCTGGCCCGCCTCATCGCCGAACGGCTCGGCCCCGTGCTCGGCCAGGCCGTTGTGGTGGACAATCGCGGCGGCGCGGGCGGGCTGCTCGGCGCCGATGCGGTGGCGAAGGGGGACCGGGACGGCACGGTGCTCGGCGTCATCAGCGTCACCACCCTCTGCGCCGTGCAGTACATGACGGCGCGCATGCCCTTCGACCCGGCGCGGGACCTGGCGCCGGTCAGCCAGATCACGGACGGCGCGCTGCTCTGCGTGGTGAATGCGGAGACGGCGCGGCGGAACGGCTGGACCGATTTCCGCAAGCTCATCGAATGGAGCCGCGCCAATCCCGAGCAGGTGAAGATGGGCTCCTCGGGCCCCGGCACGAACAGCCACCTGAACATCGAGGCCGTGAACAGCTTCGCGCGCGCCCGCATCCTGCACGTGCCCTATCGCGGCGGCGGGCCGGCCATCAACGACCTGCTCTCGGGCACCATCGACATGATGTTCGACGTCATGCCGGCACTGATGCCGCATGTCGAAAGCGGCAAGTTCCTGGCCTTCGCCGTCAGCAGCAAGGCGCGGCTCGGCATATTGCCGGAGGTGCCGGGGATGGGCGATTTCGCCGATCTCGGCCTGGGCGACCACAACCTGGTCAACTGGAACGCCATCATGACGGCGGGCGGCACGCCCGCGCCGGTGGTGGCGCGGCTGCACCAGGCGATCCAGGCGGTCGCCGCCGATGCCGCCTTCCGGGACCGGCTGCGGCCGCTGGGCTACGGCACCGTCACCAGCTCCACCCCCGCCGCGCTGACGGAACTCGTGGAGCGGGAGCGTCCGCAATGGCGCCGGCTGGTGGAGATCAGCGGCGCGCGGCTCGATTGAATCCTGGCGCGCCGGTTTTCGTTCCTGCTATGTTCGAACCGCCGCCGGGATCGCCGCGCCCTGGCGGCGGACTCCACCCCCGGAAATCGGTGCTAAACGCTCATAAACGGCTAAATCGGCTAAAAGGGGTAAGAGACTTGAATGTCACACGCCGAGGCCTTGTTCCGGCCGCCGGGGTGGGCATGACGATCACTCCTGCGTAACGGGGCGCTTGCCGGGCGGCCCCGACCCCCACATGGACGCCGAATGCCTCGCCTCCCCACGGATCCCGATCTGCTCGTCATCGGTGCCGGCGCCGCCGGTATCGCCGCCGCCCGGACCGCTCTCGAAGCCGGCCACAGCGTGGTGGTGCTGGAAGCCCGCGACCGCGTCGGCGGCAGGGCGGTGACGGATACGGCGCGGCTCGGCCTGCCCTATGACCTCGGCGCCACCTGGCTGCACCAGGCCGCGACCAACCCGCTGGTCCCGCTGGCCGCAGGGGTCGGCGTCACGCTGCATGATTCGGATGCGCTGCGGCGCGAACAGACCCGCATCGGCAACCGCCCCGCCGCGCCGGCGGAGGATGCGGAATACACCGCCGCCTTTGCCGCGGCCGAGCGCGCGATCGAGGCCGCCGCCAACGCGCCGGGCCCCGACCGCAGCCTGGCCGAGGGCATGGCCGCGACCGGCCCCTGGGCCCCCGCCATCGAGGCCTGGCAGGGAGACATCATCTCCGCCGCCCCGGCCGCGGAGGTCAGCCTGCGGGACTTCCAGGCCAATGCGCTGGAAGGCGGCAACCGCCTGCCGGAAGGCGGTTTCGGCGCGCTGGTCGCCCGCCTGGCGGAGGGCCTGCCCGTGATGCTCGGCGCGCCCGTCACCCGCCTGTCCTGGGGCGGGCGGCAGGCGGTGGCGGAAGGCCCCTTCGGCACGCTGCGCGCCCGCGCCGCCATCGTCACCGTGCCCACCAGCCTGCTGGCGGCCGGCGCCCTCCGCTTCGATCCGCCCCTGCCGGCGGAGGTGCTGCAGGCCGCGCATGACCTGCCGCTCGGCCACGTCGTGAAACTCGGCTTCCGGGTGGAGGGCGAGGAACGCTTCGGCCTGCCGCCCTTCAGCTCCGTGGACCGCCAGGTGGCGCCGGGCGAGCCGCTGGTTGCCATGAGCCTCTGGCCCTTCGGCCGCCCCGTCATCTCCTGCCATGTCGGCGGCGCCGCCGGCCGGGCGCTGGAGGCGGAGGGCGATGCGGCCGTCGAGGCTTTCATGCGGGCCGAGATCGCGACGCGCTTCGGCGCCGATGCGCCGAGGGCGCTGCGCCCCGGCCCGATCGTCTCGGAATGGGGACGGGACCCGTGGTCGCGCGGCGTGTACAGCTATGCCCGAATCGGGCGCGCCGAGGCCCGGGCCATCCTGGCCCGGCCGCTCGCTGGCGGCCGCCTCTGCCTGGCGGGCGAGGCCTGCGACACCGGCATGGCCGGCACCGTCGGCGGCGCTTGGCGGTCCGGCGTGGCGGCGGCGCGCGCGGCGATGGTGGCTGGGGCGGGGTGATGGCGAAGCAGGCGCAGGCATCGACGGGGCTGGAGGTCAGCGGGGGCGCGGCCCTGCTGTCCGGCCGCGTCGATACGGAAGCCGCCGCCCGCCTCTGGGATCCGCTGATGGCGGAGGCCCGGAAGGCGCAGGGCCTGGTGCTCGACCTCTCGAAGGTGGAGGCGGTCGATACCACCGGCGCCACGCTGGTGCTCAGCGCGGAAGCCGCCGGTGCGCGGATCGAGGGCGCGAGCCCCCCGGTGGTCGCGGTGCTGGACCGCGTGCGGGCCGCGCTGGCCGCACCGCGCCCGAAGCCCGCGACCTACCGCTTCTCCCCCGTCAGCGGCATCGGCCGCCGGGTGGTGAATGCGGGCCACAACCTGCTGGATGCGCTGGGCTTCGTCGGCGAATTGCTGGTGGTGCTGCTCGGCACCGTGATCCGGCCGCACCGGCTGCGCTTCCGCGAATTGCTGCGCCACCTCGATGAGGCCGGCACGCGCGCCTTCGGCCTCGCGGTGCTGCTGGGCTCGCTGCTCGGCGTCATCCTGGCCTTCCAGTCGGCCATCCCGCTGCGCCGCTTCGGCGCGGAGATCTTCGTGCCGAACCTCGTCGGCATCTCGCTCTTGCGCGAACTCGGGCCCCTGATGGCGGGCGTGGTGCTGGCGGGGCGGACCGGCTCCGCCTACGCGGCCGAACTCGGCACCATGACGGTGAATGAGGAAGTGGCGGCGCTGCGCATCATGGGCATCGACCCCATGGCGCTGCTGGTGCTGCCCCGCGTGCTGGCGGGGATGCTGGTGATGCCGGTGCTGTCTTTGCTGCTGACGCTCGCGGGCCTCATCGGCATGGCGCTGATCATGGGCATGCTGGGCTTCCCGCTGACGACGGTGACGCAGCAGCTGGGCTCCACCGTCACGGTCGGCGACATGCTGGGCGGCCTCTTCAAGTCGCTCTTCTTCGGCCTGGCGATCGCCGGCATCGGCTGCCGCGCGGGGCTCGGCGCCGGGCGCGGGCCGCGTGCGGTGGGCGATGCCGCGACATCCGCGGTGGTGGGCGGCATCGTCGCCATCGTGCTGCTCGATGGCGGCTTCGCCGTGCTCTACGAAAGGCTCGGCCTGTGACCGAGCCTACCCTGCTCCGCCGCCCCGGCGAGGCCGCGAAGCCCGTCTTCGGCCCCGCCGTCATCGTGGCGGAGGACCTGACCGCCCGCTTCGGGACCAACACGCTGTTCCGGAACGTCAGCTTCGAGGTGAAGCGCGGCGAGGTCTTCGTCATCCTCGGCGGCTCCGGCTGCGGCAAGTCGAGCCTTCTCAAGCTGATGATCGGCCTGGTGCCGCCGGCGGAAGGCCGCGTCTCCATCCTCGGCACGGATGTCTGGTCGACGGAGGGCGCGGCGCGGCTCGACCTGCTGAAGCGCATCGGCGTCATGTGGCAGCAGGGCGCGCTGTTCGGGTCGCAGACGCTGCTGGAGAACGTCATGATGCCGCTCGCCGAGCACACCACCCTGCCCGCCGCGGCGCGGGAGGAGGTGGCGCGCGCCAAGCTCGGCCTGGTCGGGCTCTCGGAAGCGGCCGCGCGGCTGCCGTCGGAGGTCTCCGGCGGCATGCTGAAGCGGGCGGGCATCGCCCGCGCCCTGGCGCTCGACCCCGCCATCCTGTTCCTGGACGAGCCCTCGGCGGGGCTCGATCCCATCACCTCGGCAGGGCTCGACGAGCTGATCCGGGACCTGTCGCGCTCGCTCGGCACCACCTTCGTGGTGGTGACGCATGAGCTGGCCTCGATCCTCGCCATCGGAGACCGCTGCATCATGCTGGACCGGGAGGCCAAGGGAATGATCGCGGAAGGTGACCCGCGCGACCTCAGGGACCACAGCACGCATCCCACGGTGCGCGCCTTCTTCCGCCGGGAAGCCGCCTGATGGCCGCGCGGGGGCTCTATCTCCGGGTCGGCGTGCTGGCCATCGCGGGCATCGTGCTGGCGGTGGGTTTCATCGTCTTCTTCGCCGGCGGGCGGGGGCTGCAGGCGACCGAGGTGTTCGAGACCTATATCGAGGAATCGGTGCAGGGCCTCGATGTCGGCGCGCCGGTGCGCTACCGCGGCGTGCCGGTCGGCCGCGTGACGCAGATCGGCCTGGTCTCCGCGGAGTACCGAAGGCCGCAGGGCGTCGCCTATGGCGAGGGGTTCCAGCAGGTCTTCGTGCGCTTCGGCATCGACCCCCAGCTGATCGGGGAGGCGCCGTCCCTGCAGGACGCCGTTCGGCTCGGCCTCAGGGCCCGCATCCGCGCCCAGGGCATCACCGGCGTGAACTACGTGGAGCTGGATTTCGCCAATCCGCAGCGCTACCCGGTGCCGGACCTGCCCTGGCAGCCGCGCAACCCGGTGCTGCCGGCCATCCCCTCCACCGTCGCGCAGGTGACGAGTGCCGCGGAATTCATGGTCCAGCGCCTGCAGGGCCTGCCGATCGAACAGATGGCGGCCGACCTCGCGGCGCTGCTGGCCAACCTCAACCGGCAGACCGGGGATGGCGATGCGGCGACGGCGCTGCGGGAGTTCGCGCGGTCCATGACGCTGGTGCGCGGCGCGCTGGAGGAGAGCGACCTGGCCGGGGCGCTGGGTGAACTGCGCGCCGCGGCGACGGATGCGCGCAACCTGCTGGCCGGGCCGGAACTGCGCGGCGCGGTGGCGAATGCCAGCGCCGCGGCGGCGGAACTGCGGCGCAGCGCCCAGCGCCTGCCCGGCGCGGTGGAGGGGATGGAACGGACGATGCGCGCGGCGCGGGAGACCACGGTGGACGTACAGGCCGAATTGCTGCCGATCCTGATCGACCTTCGGGCCACCACGGCGAGCCTGCGGGCGATGGCGGACCAGCTCCGTGCCTCGCCCTCCCAGGCGCTGTTCGGCGCACCGCCGACCCCGGACCGCCGGCGATGAGGCGGCGGGCCTTCATCCTCGCCGCGCCCGTGGTCCTGGCGGGGTGCAGCATCCTGCCGGACCGGCCGAATGTGCCGGTGCGGCGCTATGCGCTCGGCCCGCGCCGGCCCTCCACGCTGGAGGCCCCGCGCGGCGCGCCGGTGCTGCTGCAAAGGCGGATGCGGGCGGTGCCGGGGTTGCAGGACCTCGGCCTCCGGCGCGCGCGGCCCGACGGGGCCTACGAATTCCTGCCCTATGAGGAATGGATCGCGTCGCCCGCCGACCTCGCCGATGCCGCGCTGCGCGCCTGGCTGCAGGCCAGCGGCCGCTTCTCAGCCGTGGTGCAGGCGGGCACCCGCGCCGATGCGGACCTCGTGCTGGAATCGCAGCTGACGGTGCTGGAAGCGGTGCCCCATGCCGGCGAGGCGCGGGCTGCCATCGCCGCGGTGCTGATGCGGGAGGAGCGGCTGTCGTCCCGCATCATCGGGACGCTGGAGGCGACCGGCAGCGCACCGCTCGCCGCCAATGCCTCGCCACCGCAGCAGGCCCAGGCGCTGGAAGCGGCGCTCGGCCGGGCCTTCGCCGACCTGGAGGCGCGACTTCCGGCCGGGCGCTGAACGGTCTTGCCCCGGCCGCGTGAGATGAGTTCACGCCGGGCGGGCGGAATCTCGATTTCGGGACGTCCGCCCATCTCGCGTTAACGGTTTCCCCAGGAATCGCTGCGCAATCTCAGGACCGGAAACAGGACCCCGTCCTGTCTCCTTCCTGACGCAGCCAAGACGGCCCCAGGGCGATCCGCCAGCGCGGATTGTCAGGAGATGTATCGCGCCAGGAACTACACCAAAAAGTTGCGTTAACGGCCTTGATTGTCGTTAGCACAACTTTAACGTGCGGATCGGGCGATGAACACGCGGCGGCGGGCCATGATGTCGGACACGGAGTGGGACCAGGTCTGGAGCGACTACGATGCGCGCAACCCCGCGCCGGCGCCCCTGCCCACGCCCGTCCCCGCGCCGTTGCCGACGCGTCCCGCCTTCACCCGCGACAAGGCCCCGGCCCGGACTGGCGCTGGCCTGGCCGGACGTCTGGGCCGGGCCATGGCCGTGGCGGCGCTGCCGCTCCTGGCCCTGGCCTGGATCGCCACCCCCTATGCCACCGCCTGGAACCTGGCCACCGCGCTGGAGGGGCGGGACCATGCGACGCTGGCGCAGCACCTGGACCCCGTCGCGCTGCAGGGCGCCGTGCGCGCCGCCCTCAACCCGGCGGTGGCCGAAGGTGAGCAGGCCAACGCCTTCCTCGCCGCCATGGCGGATGACATCGCCGCCGGCTGGGCCTCCCCCTCAGCCCTCGCGGAAGTCGCGCGGGCTCGCGGCGTGCGTCCCGGCACCACGACGGAGGGCGTCCGCCGCGCCACGCCGGTCGGGCTGACGAAGTTCGAGATGCCGTTGCAGGGCGCGGCCTCCCCCATGACCCTGCAGTGGGAGTTGAAGCAGGAGGGCCTGGCGCCCCGCTGGCAGGTGACGGGCGTGCGGCTCGACCCCGCCGCGCCGGCCGCCAGCCCGGGCCCGGCGCTCCGCCTCAGCGCGATGCGCTGACCATGGCGGGGCTGACCACGCCGCCGCCGCTCTGGCCCGCCTGGCTCAGCCGGATGCGCGGCTCAACCGGTGCCGCGCGCCAGGGCGATGGCCTGCCGCAGCACGGCCATGTCGCCGATCTGGTTGGCGAGGATCAGGGCGAGGCGCGCATCGAAGCGCCGCGCCGCTTCGGCATCCAGGCCGCGATGGGCTTCCATGATCAGGGCGAGGAAGCCGTCGGGGTCCTGCAGCCGGGGTGAGGTATCAAGGTTCATGGTGACCTCCCCATCGCACGGTCGATCGCGGCGCTGACGGCTGCCTCATCCAGCGCGGCGAAGCGCGCCGCGATGTGCTGGTCCGGGCGGATCAGCACCGCGCCGCCAGGCGGCGCGCCGTAGCGCGCGGCGGCGAGGCCGCTGTGGTCCCAGAGCGCGCCGGGCGTCTCCTCCGCGGTGACGAAGAGGCAGCGCAGCCCCGGCAGCGTCGGCGACCAGACGGCATCGAAGACCAGCAGGCAGAAATCCTGGCCGAGGTGGCGCAGCAGCCAGTCCGGCTGTCCATCCCGCATCACCGGCGCATCCGGCGCCGGGGTCCCAGGCACCGCGCCTGCGGGCCAATGGCCTGAATCCACGCTGTTGAGCGGGCTTTCCGCCAGCGTCGCGGGGCGGGAGAGCCTTCCCGAATTGACCAGCGGCCGCGCGAAGGCATGGTCCCGCGCGAGTTCCAGCACCGCATCCCGCCAGGCCCGCGCGGCCTCCGATTTCGGCGTGATGAAATCCGTGCTGCGGGTGGAGTTGAGGATGTTCTCGTCCGTCGCCGGGATGCGCTCGGCATCGTAGCTGTCGAGCAGTCGCTCCGGCGCCTCGCCCCGCAGCACGGCGGCGAGCTTCCAGGCGAGGTTGTCGGCATCCTGCACGCCGCCATTGCCGCCCCGCGCGCCGAAGGGGCTGACCTGATGGGCGCTGTCGCCGGCGAAGATCACGCGGCCATGCCGGAATTGCTCGAGCCGCCGGCAGCGGAAGGTGTAGACGCTGACCCATTCGAGCTCGAAGGGCACGTCGGGCCCGAGCATGGCGCGGACGCGGGGGATGACGCGGTCCGGTTGCTTCTCGGCCTCCGGGTCCGCATCCCAGCCCAGCTGGAAATCGATGCGCCAGACATCGTCGGGCTGCTTGTGCAGCAGCACGGATTGCCCGGGATGGAAGGGCGGGTCGAACCAGAACCAGCGCTCCGTCGGGAAGGCCACATCACCCCTGATGACGACGTCGGCGATCAGGAAGCGGTCGCGGAAGACCTGGCCGGTGAAGGGCAGGCCCATCGCCTCCCGCAGCGGGGACCGCGCGCCATCGCAGGCCAGCAGCCACTCGGCGGTGAGGGTGTAGTCGCCGCCGGGCGTTTCGACGGAGAGCGCCACGCTGGCCGCGCCGGGCTCGATCGCGGCCACGCGATGCTTCCAGCGGAGATCGACGCCCGCCGCGACGCAGGCCTCCACCAGCCATTCCTCGACGTAGTACTGCTGGAGGTTCACGAAGGCCGGGTATTCATGGCCCTGCTCCGGCAGCAGGTCGAAGGCGTAGGCTTCCTGGTCGCGATGGAAGACGCGGCCGGTCTTCCAGGTCACGCCCTTGGCGCGGAGCCGTTCGCCGAGCCCGAGGCGGCCATAGATCTCGAGCGTCCGCTTGGCGAAGCAGATGGCGCGGCTGCCGGTGGAGACGGTGTCGTCATCATCCAGCACCGTCACCGCGACGCCGTGCCGCGCCAGGTCGAGCGCCAGCGTCAGCCCGACCAGGCCGGCGCCGACCACGACGACGCCGCGTGATTCCGGGCCGGCGGGCGGTGGCGGCGCGGCGTAGCGGGGGTTGGCGTGAGTGGGCATGGCCGCTCAGCCATGCACCTCCGCGCTCTTCATCGCGGTCCCATGCTCCAGCGCGCGCCACATCTCGACGTCGCGTTCCGCCGTCCAGATGCGCGGATGGTCCAGGCCCTTGGCCTCGTCGAAGGCGCGAGTGACGTTGAAGGGCATGCAGTGTTCGAAGATCACCCAGGATCCGTATTTCGGGCGCATGAAGCCCATGGTGTCGTCGTAGATCTCCTTGAGGCCCCAGCCCTTGGCCACGCCTTCCTTCACGCGGGTGAAGAGGTCCGTGGTGAAGGACCGCGTGCCCTCGATCGCCTCACGCACATCGCCCTTCGTCATCAGCGCGCGGCCGCGGCCGGGGACCATCCTCTCCGCGCCCAGTTCCGCGACCGCATCGAGCGTCCTCGACCAGTCCGCGAAATGCGCGTCGCCGCAATAGGGGGTGGCGCCGAACTCCACCGTGTCCCCGGCGAAGAGGACCTTGTCTTCCGGCATCCACACCACCGTGTCGCCCGCGGTGTGGCTGCGGCCGACATGGATGACCTGCGCCTCCCGCTTGCCGAGCCAGATCGACATGCGCCGGTCGAAGCTGTGCGTCGGCCAGGTGAGGCCGGGGATGCTTTCCTTGCCGCGGAACAGGCGCGGGAAGCGGCCGATCTCGCTGTCCATGTCCTGCTGGCCGCGCTCCACGATCAGGTCGCGAGTCGTTTCGCTGGCGATGATCACGGGGTTCCCATAGCCGGAAGCGCCGAGCACGCGGACGGCGTGGTAGTGCGTCAGCACCACCTGGCCGACATGGCGCGGCGTGACCGTCGCGATGCGCGCCATCACGTCCTGCGCCATGGCGGGCGTCGCCTGCGCATCGACGACGACGACGCCATCGGGGCCGACGATCACGCCGGAATTGGGATCCCCTTCCGCCGTATAGGCGAAAAGCCCCGGGCCCAGTTCGTCGAAGGAGACGGTCTTGTCTGCAAGGTCGTTCGCCGAGGCGAATCCGGACATGGCGCTGCTTCCTCCGCGGTTGGTGCAACCGTGGCATGGCGCCGGCGCGGGACAAGCGCAAGTGCAGGCGCGCGCAGGAGAATTCCCACAATGCCAGGGTTCTCGTCGGGGTCAGATAAGTATTCCAATCACGATCTTGCGGGGCTACCCTTCTCCTGTTGGATGGCGCCGGCGGGGTGCCTGATCGACGGGGAACAATGAGCCGTAATGCGAGCCTGACGCCTTTGCCTGGCTCCTGCGCCGCCTGTGCCGTGCGGCCCTTCGCCCTGTTCCGGGTGGTGCCGCAGGCCCGGGTCGGCGAGATCGCGAGGGTCCGCTCCGGCGTGCGCCTCGTCCGCGCCGGGGAAGCGATCCACGACAGCATCTTCACCCTCTATGCCGGCTGGGCTTTCTCTTGGACCGCGACGCCGGATGGCCGCCGGCAGGTGCTCGACTTCCACCTGCCGGGTGACCTGGTGGAACGGTCGGAGGATGGCGCGGAGGTGGAGGCGCTGACCGATGCCTCCTTCTGCATCCTGGCGCGCGACCGGCTCTGCGACTTCATGGGCCGCGACCCCGGCCTCGCCATGTCCTATGCGGAAGGGCTGACGCGCGACCGCGCGCGGCTGCGCGAACGCCTCACCAGCCTCGGGCGGCGGGATGCCGCGGGGCGCGTCGCGCATCTGCTGCTGGAACTGCATGGGCGGCTGATGCGCCGGGGTGGCGCGGATGCGCGCGGCGCCGCGGTGCCGCTGAAGCAGGCGCATCTCGCGGATGCGCTGGGCCTGTCGGTGGAACACGCCAACCGGGCGCTGGCCGCCATGCGCAAGGACGGGATCGCGACGCTCAACAAGGGGCGGCTCGAGATCCTGGACCGGGAGGCGCTGGAGGACATGGCCGGCTGGTCCGGCCCCGCCCAGCCCGGCGTCCTGGCCCGCACCCTGGCCGTTTGACGGCCAGGTCCCTGGCGGTCCGAGCCCCAGGCGGAGTAGCTTCCGGCGTCCGAGACCACCGGGATGCCGACCATGACGATGCCGCGCCGCCTGTTCGCCCTGCTGACGATGGTGCTGGGCCTTGTCGCCATGGCGGCCTTCCCGGCCAGCGCGCAGCAGGGCGATCCGTCCTTCACGCTGGTCAACCGCAGCGGCCAGGTCATCAACGAGATCTATGTCTCCCCGACGCGGGAGCCGAATTGGGGGCGGGACCTGCTCGGCCAGTCCACGCTGGCGGATGGGCGGAGCTTCCCGGTGCGCATCGCGCCCTCCGCCGGCTGCCGGCAGGATGTCCGCGTGGTCTATGCCGATGGGCGGCCGGAGGAACGGCGCAACCAGGACACCTGCGCGATTTCAGAGATGGTCTTCGGCGGTGCCGCCCCGCGCGGGCCCTCCGCCGCGCCGAATGCCGGCGGCAACCCGTCCTTCAACCTGGTCAATCGCGGCCGCAGCGCGATCCGGGAGATCTACGTCTCCTCCGCGCGCGACGACAATTGGGGGCAGGATCGCCTGGGCCAGAACACGCTGCCGGTCGGCCAGCACCTGCCCGTGCAACTGCCTCAGGGGGACTGCCGCAACGACATCCGCATCGTCTGGATGGATGGGCGCGCGGAGGAACGGCGCGGGGTGGATACCTGCGCGCTGGTGAACGTGGTGTTCCCCTGAGAGGTTGTGGCTTCATGTCCGACAGCGCTTTCCGTGCGGCGACCAGGCCGATGTCCGCGGCGGACATGAAGGCTCAACCTCGATCTGTCGTGGCACTCTGATGGCGTCGCTGGCGGAGCAGTATCGCGCGCTGCGCGACCGTCGCCGCGCCGGCGATCCGCCGGACTTCGAGGCACTGCTGCGCCGCTTCTACACGGGCTTCCTGAGGCCCGGCGACACGGTCATCGATGTCGGCGCCTTCAAGGGCAAGCACACGATCCCGATCGCCGCCGCCATCGCCGGCCCCGGCGCGGCACTGCACGCGATCGAGCCCAATCCGGAGATGGCGGCAGGGCTCCGGGAGCGGATCGCCGCCGACCCCGCACTGCATTTCGTCATGCTGCATGAATGCGCCGCGGCGGCGGAGAACGGCATCGCCGAATTCGTCATCGCGGTGGAGGCGCCGGGCTATAGCGGCCTGCGCCAGCGCGACTACGACAGCCCCGACGTCACCACGCGCCGCATCGGCGTGCACACGGTGCGGCTCGACTGGCTGCTGCCGCATCTGCCGAGCCTCGCCTACATCAAGCTCGACATCGAGGGCGGCGAATTCGATGCGCTGCGCGGCGCGGATGGCCTGCTGCGGAAGCACCGCCCGGCCATCAGCTTCGAATTCGGCAGCCGCGCCTATGGCGCCTATGGCGTCGAACCCGCCGCGGTCTTCGACTGGTTCGAGGAGAGGCGCTACACGCTGTTCGACATCATCGGCAACCCGATGCCGACGAAGGAGCGTTTCCTGCGCGCGGACCGCATCCCGGGGGTCTTCGACTTCCTCGCCGTGCCGGCCGAGAACCGCGCGCTGCGCCGGCTGGCGCAGGCGCAGCAGGACGCGGCCGGCGTCACCACGCCACCCGAACCCTGAGGCCGGGCTGCGCATCCTCCAGCGTGATGCGCATGCCGTGCAGTTCCGCCACCGCCGCCACCAGCGCGAGGCCAAGGCCCGTGCCCGGCGTGGTGCGGGATGCCTCCAGCCGGTGGAAGCGCCGGAACACCTGGTCGCGCGCCTCGGCCGGGATGCCGGGCCCGTCATCCGCGACGGTGATGGCCTGGCCTTCGAGGGTCAGCCGCACCGTGCCGTCGGCGCGGCCGTGGCGGATGGCGTTCTCCACCAGGTTGGCCAGCATCTGCACCAGCAATTCGCGGTCGCCCTGGATGGCCGGCCCATGGTCGATCTGCGCGACCAGGATCTGGCCATTCTCGTGCGCCGCGGGCGCATAGAGTTCCGCCACCGTCGCGCAGACCTCGTCCAGCGCCACGGGCGCGAAGGCGGCGCGGCGGGCGCCGCTCTCGACCTCCGCGATGCGCAGCAGGGCGGCGAAGATCTCCAGGATGCGGTCGCATTCCGCGACCGCCTCCTCCGCCCCTTCCATGGATTCGAGGCGGCGGCGCAGGCGGGTGAGGGGGGTGCGGAGGTCATGGGCGATGTCGTCGCTGACTTGGCGCAGCGCTTCCATGGTGCCCTGCAGCCGGTCCAGCGTCGCGTTCACGCGCCGCGCCAGCTGGTCGAACTCGTCGCCACCGGGGCGGGCATCGAGCCGCACCTCCATCCGCCCCTCCTCCACCTGCGCCAGGGCGCGTTCCATGCTGGCGGCGCGGCGGGCGACGCCGCGGCCCACCAGCAGCCCGCCACCGAGCGCCAGCAAGATGGCCGCGCCGCCCACCCAGCCGGCGGCGCCCAGCAGCTGCGCCTCCAGCGCCCTGACGGGCGCCAGGTCGCGGCCGACGAGGAGGAAGTGGTTGGCGGGCAGTGCGGTGCCGAAGGCCAGCATCACGCTGTCCTCCCGCGCCGTATCCACCTCGATGCTCGACCAGCCGGCCTGGCGAGGTGCCAGGGCGAGATTGCCGGCGATGCGCCCGCCATCGGGGCCGGAGAGCAGGAAGAACTGCGTGCCGCCACGATCGGCCGCGATCCGCGCCTCGATCGACAGCGCGAGGGAGGGCACGCCGCCAAGTCGCGCGGCGTTCAGCAGCACGCCGACATCGCGCTCGATCTCGGCGGCGATCTGCCGCACGGCGAAGCGCGACGTCGCCCAGTAGCCGATGCCCGCCAGCAGCAGCGTGCCCAGCAGCGTGAGTGCGAGGTGCAGCAGCGTGATGCGGAAGCCCGTCGTGCCGGCCCAGCGGCGCAGCGCGGTCATGGATCGGGCGGCCGGATGGTGTAGCCCGCGCCGCGCAGCGTCTGGATCAGGTGCGGCTCGCCCAGCTTGGCGCGGAGCCGGCTGACATGCGTCTCCACCACGGAGGTGCGCGGGTCGAAATGGATGTCCCAGACGCCTTCCAGCAGCATGCTGCGCGTGACCACGCGGCCGGCATGGCGCAGCAGGTATTCCAGCAGCCGCCATTCGCGGGGCTGCAAATCGATCCGCTGGCCCGCACGCGTGACCGTCCGGCGCAGCAGGTCCATCTCCAGGTCCGCCACGCGCAGCACCGTCGCTTCCTGCGCCATGGCGGCGGGGCGGCGGCCGAGCGCGTTCACGCGCGCCAGCAGTTCCGGCAGCGCGAAGGGTTTCGGCAGGTAGTCGTCCGCGCCGGCGTCCAGACCCTCGACGCGGTCGCCGAGCGATGCGCGCGCCGTCAGCATCAGGGCGGGGGTCGCGACACCCGCGGCGCGCAGCGCACGGACCAGGCCGAGGCCATCGAGGCCCGGCAGCATGCGGTCCACGACCAGCACCTCGAACCCCCCGCCGATCGCCTCCATCAGCCCCTGCTTGCCGTCCGCGACATGGCTGACCAGGTGCCCGGCGGCGCTGAGCGCGCGGGCGATGTCGGCGGCGGTGCCCGCATCATCCTCCACCAGCAGGATCCGCAACCCGCGCTCCCTTACAAATCCGTATGCCTGCCGCGAACAGCCCGAGAGGGCGGCCCGCTACCTCCACGCCACGCCATCCGACAAGGGATGGACGCTTCGCAGAGGGATACACCATGAGCGACAAGTCCCAGCCCGCCCGCAAGACCCCCGGCGGGAAGCGGCATTTCTGGGCCGCCGGTTTCCTGGCCCTCGCCTTGGGCACCACCGCGCTGACGACGCTGCCGCTGACCGGCAGCGCCCAGACGACGACGCCGAGTGCCCCCGCCATCGTCCTGCCGCATCAGCGCGGACCGCAGGGCTTCGCCGACCTCGCCGCCCGCGTGGCGCCTTCCGTCGTGCGCGTGACCGTGACGGGCCGGGCCGAGGCGACGCCCGCCTCGGTGGAGATCCCGCCGGAGCTCCGCGGCACGCCCCTTGAGCCCTTCTTCCGCCAGTTCGAGCGGGGGCAGCGCCAGCCCCGCGGTGAACAGCGGGGCGAACAACGCCGCAGCCTCGGCCAGGGCAGCGGCTTCATCATCGATGCCGCCGGCTACATCGTGACCAACAACCACGTGGTGGGGGAGGCTTCCGCCGTGAAGGTGGAGCTGACCGATGGCCGCGAACTGCCGGCGCGCGTCATCGGCACGGACCCGCAGACGGACCTCGCTTTGCTGAAGGTGGAGGCCGGCGGCCCGCTGCCCGCCGTGACCTGGGGGGATAGCGACCAGCTGCGCGTCGGCGACTGGGTGGTGGCCATGGGCAACCCCTTCGGCCTCGGCGGCAGCGTGACGGCGGGCATCGTCTCGGCGCGCGGCCGCCAGATCGGCGCCGGGCCCTATGACGACTTCATCCAGACCGATGCACCGATCAACCCGGGCAATTCCGGCGGCCCGCTGTTCAATGCAAACGGTGAGGTGGTCGGCATCAACACCGCCATCTACGCGCCGGCGGGCGGCAATGTCGGCATCGGCTTCGCGGTACCGGCGCGGATGGCGCGGCACGTCATCACCGATCTGCAGCAGGATGGCCGGGTGGCGCGCGGCTGGCTCGGCGTGTCCATGCAGCCGCTGAACGCGGAACTGGCGAGCGCGCTGCGCCTGCCGGATACGCGCGGCGTGCTGGTGGCGGGGGTGGAGCCCGGCAGCCCGGCCGCTACCGCCGGCGTGAAGGCGGGCGACGTGGTGGTTGGCATCGATGGCCGCCCGGTCGCCGTGGCGCGGGACCTGGCCGTGGCGGTGGCGGAAGCCACGCCGCGTTCGACGGCCACGCTGACCCTGCTGCGCGACGGCCAGCGCATGGAGCAGGCGGTGACGCTCGGCCAGCGGGAGGCCCCGCGGCAGGAGGCTCGCGCCGGCGGGGCGGAGGCGCCGCGCCACGCCTCGCTCGGCCTGCGGCTGTCTGCCGGCAAGGCGGGCGACGGCGTGACGGTGGCCGCTGTGGAGCCCGGCAGCATCGCCGCCACGCGTGGGTTGCAGGCGGGGGACGTGATCCTGCGGGTGGGCGAGCGCGAGGTGCGCCGGCCGGAGGATGTGAGCCAGGCCGTCGCCGCCGCCCGCAGCGAGGGGCGCCCGGCGATCGCCCTGCAGGTCGCGCGGGATGGCGGGAACGCCTTCATCGCCCTGCCGCTGAACGCGGGGTGACGGGGGGGGCGGGGTTCCGGCCCCGCCCTTCCCATGGCTACCCTGCCTCCATCATCCGGGCAGGGACTCTCCATGAACGCCACAGCACGCCGCCAGGCCTTCCGCGCCATCCTGGCGGGGGAGGCCTGCCTGCACCCGGCCTCCGTCTTCGATGCCATCTCCGGCCGCATCGCCGCCGAGATCGGGTTCGAGACGGCGATCCTCGGCGGCTCCGTCGCCTCCCAGGCCGTGCTCGGCGCGCCGGACCACATCATCCTGACCCTGACGGAACTGGCGGACCTGGTGCGCCGCATCACGCGGGGCGGCGCGCCGCCGCTGCTGGTCGATGCCGACCATGGCTTCGGCAATGCGCTGAACGTCATGCGCACGGTGGAGGAGCTGGAGGCCGCGGGCGTCGCCGCGCTGACCATCGAGGACACGCTGCTGCCCCGCCCCTATGGCCCCGACGCCGCCGCGCTGCTGCCGCTGGAGGAAGGACTGGGAAAGATCCGCGCGGCGCTGGCGGCGCGGAGCGATCCCTCCCTCGTGATCGTCGCGCGCACCGGCGCGCTCTCTGTCACCTCGACCGATGACGCGATCGCCCGCGCGCGGGCCTATGCGCAGGCCGGCGCCGACGGGATCTTCGTCACGGGGCTGTCGGACCTGTCGCAGCTCGACGCGCTGCGGGCCGCCACGGGCCTGCCGCTGCTGGTCGGCAGCGCCAAGGCCGGCATCGGCGGCGCCACGGCGCTGGCCGCGCATGGCGCGCGAGTCGCGCTGCAGGGCCACCACACCTTCCCCGCCGCGGTGAAGGCCATGCGGGATACGCTGCAGGCGCTGCGCGATGGCGTGGCGCCGAAGGACCTGCCGGGCCTGCCCGATGCCGCGACGATGAAGCGGCTGCAGCGGGAGCCCCATTACGACGCGGCGATCCGCGACTTCCTCGGGGGGTAGGCGCGCGCCGCCATTCCCGCATACTGCGCGGAATGACGGAGGAAACGGAGTGGGCGGGCCGCGGCGCCGCCTTGCGCGCGTGACGCGCCTGGCCGGCCTCGCGCCCTTCCGGCAGAAGGGCTTCCGGCGGCAGTTTCCCGCCGATATCGCGACCTCCTGGGGCTTCGAGATGGAGACCCTGGTGCTGGGCTGGTACATCCTGGTCAGCACGGGATCGGTCGTCTGGCTGACCGCCTTCGCCTCCGTCCAGTATCTCGGCACGCTGGTCTCGCCCATGTTCGGCGTGATGGGCGACCGGCTCGGCCATCGCGGCGTGCTCTGCGTGATGCGCGGGCTCTATGCGGTGCTGGCTTCCGTGATCGGGCTGATGGCGCTGACGGGGACGATGACGCCGGTCGCGGTGATGGCGGTGGCGGCGGTGGCGGGGCTGGTGCGGCCGTCCGACATGGGGATGCGCAACGCGCTGATCGCGGCGAGCGTGCCGGCGCCGCAGATGCCGGCGGCCATGGGCATCTCCCGCACCACGGCCGATACGGCGCGGGTGATGGGGGCGCTGGCGGGGGCGGGGCTGGTCGCAGCACTCGGCATCGGGGCGACCTATGCCATCGTCGTGCTGCTGTATCTGATCAGCCTCATGCTCACGCTGGCCGTGCCGGCGGTGCGGCGGGTGGCGGCGGCGCCGGCCTCGCCGCTGCGGGAATTGCGCGACGGCTTCGGCCATCTCCGCGACACGCCGCCGCTGATGGCGACGATCCTGCTCGCCTTCCTCGTCAACCTGCTGGCCTATCCCGTCTCCGGCGGGCTGCTGCCCTATGTCGCGCGGGAGGTCTATGGCGTGGACCGCACCGTGCTCGGCTACCTCATCGCCTGCTTTGCGGGAGGCGGGCTGCTGGGGTCGTTGGTGATGATCGGCCGTGGCGGCGTGGCCTTTCCGGGACGGGTGATGCTGGTGGCCTGCGCGATCTGGTTCCCCCTGCTGATCGCCTTCGCCGCGGTGACGGACCCGCGCAAGGGGCTGGTGCTGATGGGCCTCGCGGGTTTCGTGCAAAGCTTCGCCCTCGTGCCGATGTCCGTGATCCTGCTGCGCTGCGCGGAGGAGCGGTTCCGCGGGCGCGTCATGGGGCTGCGCATCCTGGCGGTCTATGGCCTGCCGCTGGGGTTGCTGGTGGCGGGGCCGCTGATCGAATGGCTGGGCTTCACGCGGACCATCACGCTCTACGCGGGTCTCGGCCTGATCTGCACGGGGGCGATCGCGCTGCATTGGCGCCGGCATCTCTGGCCGGCGGAGGCGCCGGCGAATACGGCGCTGCGGTGAGAATCGGATGTCGCCTGCCGGGCCGTGGTCTTCCCCCACCCCGACCCTCCCCCGCAAGCGCGGGGGAGGGAGCAGGATGCGCAGATGGCGCCCCCTCCCCCGCGCTTGCGGGGGAGGGTCGGGGTGGGGGTCTGCGCCACTTCTCAGCGGTGCATCCTAACCCGTGTGGCTGAGCGCCCCCGCCAGCCACTCGGAAAACGCCTGCACGGTGGATCGCCGCGCGGCCATTTCCGTCATCACCAGATGGTAGCCGGTGCCGTCCTCCATCCCGCCATCGAAGGCGCGCACCAGGCGCCCTTCCGCGATGGCGTCGCGCACCAGAACGCCCCAGCCGATGCCGATGCCCTGGCCGGCTTCCGCCGCGGCCAGCGCCATCGCCGTCTCGTCGAAGCGCGGCCCGGGCGCGACGAGGGCAGGGTCGATGCCCGCGGCCTCCGCCCAGGCGCGCCAATAGGGGCGTTCCGCGTAATGCAGCAGGGTCGCGCGGGGCAGGGCGAGGCATGGGTCGGCGGGCAGCGTCGCGCGCAGCGCGGGCGTGCAGACCGGCAGCATCTGCTCCCGCGTCAGGCGCCGCACGACATAATCCGGCCAGTCGCCATTCCCCGTGCGGATCGCGACATCGACATCCGCGCCATGCAACTGCGCGAAGTAGCGATGCGTCTCCAGCCTCAGCTCGATCCAGGGATGGGCGCGGGCGAAATCGCCGATGCGCGGCGCCAGCACGCGCATGGCGAAGCTGCGCGCGGCATTCACCACCAGCGTCGTGCGGCTGCGCGGCTGGCCAATGCGGAACAGCCCGTTCTCCAGCGTCTCCAGCCCCCGCCTGGCGTAATCCGCCAGCACGTCGCCGGCTTCCGTCAGCCGCAGCCCGCGCGGGCCGCGGGTGAAGAGCGGTGCCGAGAGCCGTTCCTCCAGCGCCTTCACCTGGCGGCTGATGGCGCCCTGCGTCACGCCAAGCTCCGCCGCCGCGCGCGCCATGTTGAGGTGCCGCGCCGCCGCATCGAAGGCCCTCAGCGCCTGCAAGGGCAGCCCGGCCATGCCTTGAGCTGAACTCATGGCTGGCGAGCCTATCCCGCGCCTTTCCCGCCCGCCATCCCCGCCCCAGACTGCGTCCAATCACGAAGGATGCCGCATGACCGAGGCTGCCAAGGCTCCCGCTTTCGATCCCGTCACGCTCCAGATCCTCTGGAGCCGGCTGATCTCCATCGCCGATGAGGCCGCGGCCGCGCTGCTGCGCACCTCCTTCTCCACCATCGTCCGCGAATCCAACGATTTCGCGACGGTGCTGATGGATGCCGAGGGCAACAGCCTGGCGGAGAACAGCATCGGCATCCCGAGCTTCGTCGGCCTACTACCCAAGACGCTGCGCCACATGCTGGCGGAGATCCCGCGGGAGGAGCTGCGGCCCGGCGACTGCCTGATCACCAACGACCCCTGGATGGGCACGGGCCATCTGCTCGACATCACCATGGCGCAGCCGATCTTCCGCGGGGACACGCTGGTGGGCTTCGCCGGCGCCACGTCCCACATGCCGGATATCGGCGGCACCTTGTGGTCGGCGGATTGCACGGAGGTCTTCGAGGAAGGGCTCCGCATCCCGCCCGCGAAGTTCCTCATCGAGGGGCGGGAGAACGGCGAGCTCGCCCGCATCATCCGCGGCAATGTCCGCGTGCCCGACCAGGTGATGGGCGACATCCAGGCGCAGGTGACCGCGACCAGCGTCTGCGCGCGGCGCGTGCTGGAATTCCTCGACGACACCGGCCTGCAGGACCTCCGCGCGCTGTCGGCCACGCTGCAATCGCGCGCCGATGCGGCGATGCGCAAGGCGATCGCGGCGCTGCCGGACGGCACCTGGCACGGCACGGTCTACGCGGATGGCTACGAGGACCAGGAGACGCGCATCCAATGCGCGCTGACCATCGCGGGCGACCGGCTTGCGGTGGACTATGCCGGCACCTCGCCCCAGATCGCGCGCGGCCTCAACAGCGTGATGAACTACACCTACGCCTACACCGTCTATCCGCTGAAATGCGCGCTGGACCCGCTGACGCCGCGCAACGAGGGCAGCTACCGCGCGGTGGAAGTCACGGCGCCGGAGGGCAGCATCCTCAACCCGCGCTGGCCGGCGGCGGTGAATGCGCGGCACCTGACGGGGCTGTTCCTGTCCGGCGCGCTCTACCAGTGCCTGGCGCAGATCGTGCCGGGCATCGTGGTGGCGGACAGCGCCAGCCCCGCGCCGCGCCCGGTCTATACGGGGCGGGACAATAATGGCGACCGCTTCAGCCAGGTGCTGTTCGGCAGCGGCGGCATGGGCGCGGCGGCGCATCGCGACGGCCTCAACACCACCGCCTTCCCGACCAATTCCGGCTCCGGCTCCATCGAGGCCTTCGAGGCCTCTGCCCCCATCCTGGTGTGGAAGAAGGATCTGATGCCGGACAGCGGCGGGCCCGGGCAGTTCCGCGGCGGGTTGGGCCAGGAGATCGAGCTGGAGGTGATGACGCAGGAGAGCGTGCGCCTCTCCCTCATCGCCGACCGCATGAAGCATCCGGCCGGGGGCCTCGATGGTGGGAAGGCCGGCGCGCCGGCACTCGTGGAATTGCAGGATGGCCGCAGGCCGCATCCGAAGTCGCGCAGCACGCTTCAGCCCGGCGATCGGCTGCTGATGCATCTCGGCGGCGGTGGCGGCTATGGCGACTCGCGGGCGCGCGATCCGGCGGCGGTCCGGCGCGATGTCGCGGATGGCTATGTCTCGCCCGAAGGGGCGCAACGGGATTACGGGGTGACGCCATGATGACCATCACGCGCCGTGCCTTTGCCGCCTTGGTGCTGGCTGCGCCCGCCGTGGCGCGCGCGCAGATCACGCGCCCGGTGCGCCTGATCGTGCCCTTCGCCGCGGGTGGAGGTTCCGACACGCTGGCGCGCCTGCTCGCGGTGCCGCTGAGCGAAAGGCTCGGCCAGCCCGTGGTGGTGGAGAACCGCGCGGGCGCGGGCAGCCAGATCGGGGCGGAGGCGGTGATGCGCAGCGCGCCGGATGGCACGACACTGCTGCTGGGCGACACGCCGCTCGCCACCATCCCCGCCGTGCAGGTCGCGGGCGGGCGGCCCGCGCCCTTCGATGCGGCGCGGGATTTCACGGCGGTGTCCGCGCTCGCCATCGCGCCGGCGCTGGTTGTGGTGGGCGGGCAGTCGCGCTTCCGCACGCTCGGCGAATTGCTGGCGGCGGCGCGCGCCAATCCGGCGGCGATCGACTTCGCCTCGGCGGGTGTGGCCAGCTCCACCCATCTCATCCTGGAACTGCTGCAGATGCGGTCCGGCGTGCGCGTCACGCATGTGCCCTATCGCGGTGCGGCGCCGGCGGTGCAGGACGTGCTCTCGGGCACGGTGCAGGCGACGATCATGGCGCTGGCCACCGCCGCACCGCTGGTGCAGTCCGGCCAGATCCGCGTCGTCGGCGTCGCATCCGAACAGCGCATCGCCGCCATGCCCGATGTGCCGACGCTGAAGGAACAGGGCATCGACCTCGTCTCCGGCTTCTGGTGGGGCGTGCTCGGCCCGCTCGGCATCCCGGAGCCGGTGCTGGCGCAACTCGTCTCGGCGATCGACGCCTCCATGGCCAGCGAGACGATGGCGGCGCGGCTGCCCTCCCTCGGCCTCAACCGCCTGGCGCTCGGCCCCGCCGAGTTCCGCGCGCTGCTGGCGAGCGAGACGCGGCGATGGGGCGAGGTGGTGCAGGCCGCGGGGATCAAGCCTGAATGAGTGTTCCCTCGGTTCGCATCGGCGTCGATGTCGGTGGCACCTTCACCGATTTCGTGCTGGTGGATGAGGCGCGATCGCGCGTCCTGACCGGCAAGCGCCTGACGACGCCGGACGATCCCGGCCGCGCCATCCTGGAAGGGCTCGACCGGCTGCTGGCAGAAGCCGGTGTCGGCATCGGCGATGTCCGGCAGATCGTCCACGGCACGACGCTCGTCACCAACATCGTGATCGAGCGCAAGGGCGCGAGGATCGGCCTGATCACCACGCGCGGCTTCCGCGACAGCCTCGAGATGGGGCGGGAGATGCGCTACGATCTCTACGACCTGTTCCTGGAGAAGCCGGAGCCCTTGGTCCCGCGTCCGCGCCGGATGGCGGTGACGCAGCGCCACGACGCCCATGGCACGGAACGCCTGGCGCTGGCGGAGGCGGAAGTGCGGGACGCCGCCCGCGCGCTGAAGGCGCAGGGGGTGGAGGCGGTGGCCGTCTGCTTCCTGCACAGCTACCTCGATGCCAGCCATGAACGCCGCGCGGCCGCGATCCTGGCCGAGGAACTCCCGGGCGTGCCTGTCACGCTCTCCTCCGACGTGGCGCCGGAGATCCGGGAATACGAACGCGCCAACACCGCCTGCGTGAATGCCTATGTCACGCCGCTGATGGACCGCTACCTCGCGGTGCTGGAGGCCGCGCTGAAGGCGAAGGGGCTGGGCGGGCCGCTGCATCTGATGCTCTCGGCGGGCGGCATCGCGACGGTCGGCTATTCCCGCGCCAACCCCGTGCAGCTGATCGAAAGCGGCCCCGCCGCCGGCGCCACGGCGGCCATGCATCACGGTCGCATCGCTGGTGTGGCCGACATGATCTCCTTCGACATGGGCGGCACCACGGCGAAGATGTGCCTGATCGAGAAGGGGGAGGCCGAGCATGCCTCCGTCTTCGAGGCCGCGCGCGTCCGCCGCTTCCGCAAGGGATCGGGCCTGCCGCTGAAGGTGCCGGTGATCGACCTGATCGAGATCGGCGCCGGTGGCGGTTCCATCGCGCAGGTCAGCGCCATGGGGCTGCTGACGGTGGGGCCCGAAAGCGCGGGCTCCGTCCCCGGCCCCGTCTGCTACGCCCGCGGCGGCACGCACCCCACCGTGACGGATGCGGACCTGCTGCTGGGCTACCTCTCCCCCGAGTATTTCCTCGGCGGCGAGATGGCGCTGGACCGTGGCGCGGTGGAGCGCGCGATGGAGGAGCATCTGGCGCGGCCGCTCGGCATCACCGTGCTGGAAGCGGCGGCGGGCATCCATGCCATCGTGAACGAGAACATGGCGGCAGCGACGCGCATGTATGTGGCGGAGAAGGGCAGGGATCCCCGCCGCTACGCCATGCTCGCCTTCGGCGGCGCCGGGCCCGTGCATGCCTATGGGTTGGCGAAGCTCTTGAAGCTGCCGCGCGTGATCGTGCCAGCGGGGGCTGGCGTCGCCTCCGCGCTCGGCTTCCTGGTCGCCGCGCCGGCGATCGACCTGGTGCGAAGCGGCGTGCAGCGCTTGAACGCCGTGGAGTGGTCCGGCGTCGCGCAAAAATTCGCGGCGATGGAGGCGGAGGCGCGCGCGATGCTGGAGGATGCGGGCGCGGCCCCCGGCGACGTGACGTTCCGCCGCAGCGTGGACATGCGCTATGCTGGCCAGGGCTTCGACATCGCCGTGCCTTTGCCCGATGCCATCGATGCCGCCAGCGTCGAGGCCGCCTTTCTCGACACCTACCAGCGCCTCTTCGACCGGCGCATCACGGGCGTGCCGATGGAGGTGCTGTCCTGGCGCCTCAACGCCACCGCGTCGCGTCCCTCCGTGCCGGAATCCAGCGCGGCAGGCGACGGCCATTCGCTGAAGGGCGAGCGCCCGGTCTGGTTCCCCGAGACCGGCATGGCGCCCTGCCGCGTGCATGACCGCTACCGGCTGCGCCCCGGCGAACGCCACGCCGGCCCTGCGGTGGTGGAGGAGCGCGAATCCACCATCGTCATCGGCCCCGATGCGACCTTCATGGCCGACAGCCACGGCAACATCATCATCGACCTGACGGGAGACGCCGCATGACCAAATCCGCCAGCCATGCATGGCTCGATGGCAAGCTGGTCCCCTGGGCCGAAGCCACCATCCATATCTCGACCGAGGCGGTGCTGCGCGGCGAGAATGTCTTCGAGGGCATCCGCGCCTATTGGAACGCGGAGGAAGGCCAGCTCTACGCCTTCCGCCACGCCGACCACATCGCGCGGTTGCGGCAGGGCGCGCATATCATGCGCATGGAAGTGCCCTACAGCGATGCGCAGATCGAGGCCGCCTCGCTCGACCTCATCCGCGCCTGCGGCTACCGGGAGACGATCCACTACCGCCCCGTCGTCTATTTCGCGGAGGGCGAGCTGACGCATTATTTGCCGAGCGAGATCCGCACGGGATTCTTCATCCTCGCCTTCCCGATGCCGTCCAAGCCGACCATCGAGACGGGCGTGAAGAGCTGCGTCAGCACCTGGCGGCGCAACAGCGACATGGCGTCGCCATCCCGCATCAAGGCCGGCAGCAACTACCACAATTCGCGCCTGGCCTATGTGGAGGCCCGGCTGAACGGCTTCGGCCCGCCGGTCATGCTGAACGCCGCGGGAAAGGTGGCGGAGGGCCCCGGCGCCTGCATCATGATCGTCCGCCGCGGCAAGCTCATCACGCCGCCCGTCACCGCCGACATCCTGGAGAGCATCACGCGGGAGACGGTGATGGAGCTGGCGGAGCGGGAGCTCGGCCTGACGGTGGTGGAGCGGGACATCGACCGCTCCGAACTCTACGTGTGTGAGGAAGCCTTCTTCTGCGGCAGCGGGGCGGAGGTGCTGCCCATCGCCTCCATCGACCATTACGCGATCGGGGATGGCAAGCCCGGCGCCATCACGAAGCGGCTCCAGCAGATGTACTTCGACGTCGTGCGCGGGAAACTCGAAAAATACCGGCACTGGCTGACGCCGGTCTATGGCGCGGAAGCCGCGCGCCAGGCGGCGGAGTGATGGGGCGCAGCGTCGGGCGCCTCGTCGCCGAAAGCCTCGCCGCGCAGGGCGTCGACCTGATGTATTGCGTGCCGGGGGAAAGCTTCCTCGGGCTCACGGATGCGCTGGTCGATGTGCCGCAGCTGCGTCTCGTGGTCTGCCGGCACGAAGGCGGCGCGGCCTATATGGCGGTGGCGGATGGGCGGATGCGGGCGGGGAAGGCGGGCGTCTGCCTCGTCTCCCGCGGCCCCGGCGTCTCCAACGCCATGATCGGGCTGCACACGGCGCATCACGACGCGGTGCCGATGGTGCTGCTGATCGGCCAGGTGGAGCGCCGCGAGCGCGGGCGCATGGCCTTGCAGGAGCATGACTACGGCAAGCTGCTGGCCGACATCACCAAGGCCGTCATCAATGTGGACCTGCCGTCCCAGGCCAGCGAGGCGGTGGCGCGCGCCTTCCACCTGGCCGAATCCGGCACGCCCGGCCCCGTCGCCGTGGTCTTCCCGGAGGATGTGCTGGACGAGCCGGCCGACGACCTGCCCCTGGCGAAGCCGCGCCCCCGCGCCACGCCCGGGCCTTCGCCCGCGCAGATGGACGAACTCGCAAAACGCCTCGCCGCCGCGCAGCGCCCGCTGGTGCTGGTGGGCGGCGCGATGGATGGCCCGCCGGAGACCCTGGCCGCGCTGAAGCGCTTCGCCGAGGCGTGGCACCTTCCCATCTCCCCCACCCATCGCCGGCCACACCTCTTCGACAGCCACCACCCGCACTATGCCGGCTATGTCGGCAATCGCGTGCAGGCGCGGCTGATGGCGGAGATGCGGGAGGCCGACCTGCTGGTGGCGCTGGGCGAGCGCATGACCGATGTGGTCAGCCAATCCTGGACATGGCCTACCGCGCCCGACCCGCAGATGCCCTTCGTGCATGTCTGGCCGGACCCTTCCGAGCTGAACCGCGTCTGGCGCGCGGACCTCGCCATCTGCGCCGAGCCCGCCGCCGTGGTGGCGGCGCTGCTGGAACGGAAACCCGCCCATCCGCCCGGCCGCTGCGCCTGGATCGCGCGGCTGCATGCGATCCACCGGGAGCTGACGGCGCCGGGCTGGGAGGCTGCGCCGGATGGCGTGAACTTCGCCGCCGTCTGCGTGGGCGTCGCGGAACGCATGGCCGCCGATGCGGTGCTGACGACAGACGCCGGCAATTTCACGAGTTTCGTGCACCGCCACATCCCCTTCCGCCCGGGACAGATCTTCCTCGGCTCCGCCGTCGGCGGCATGGGGGCGGGGATGCCCATGGCCGTCGCCGCCAGCATCCGCCACCCCGGCCGCCAGGTGATCGCGGTGGCTGGCGATGGCGGCGCGCTGATGACGGGCAACGAGATCGCGACGGCCATTCGCCACATGGCGGCGCCGGTGCTGCTGATCCCGGACAACCGGACCTATGGCTCCATCGGCATGCACCACGAGAACCGCTACCCCGGCCGGCCCTTCGCGGAGGCCGCCGATCTCGTGAACCCCGATTTCGCCGCCTGGGGCCGCGCCTTCGGGGCGGAGGGCTTCACCATCCGGACGGAAGCGGACATTGCCCCCGTCCTCGACGCCGCCCTGGCGCCGCGCACCGTGCCGGCGGTGGTGCATGTGCATGCCTCCGCCCTGCAGGTCACAGCCTTCCGGCGCCGGAAGGCGTGACCGCTACAGCAGCTCCAGCTGCCGCGCCGCCATCGCTCCCGGCACCTTGAACTGCGTGCAGTCGAGCGAGGCGCTGAAGCTGTTCTGGACGCCGCGGCCGGTATAGCCGCGGCCATCCAGCCCGAAGCGGCGCAGCGCCAGCTTGAAGCGCTGGGACAGCAGCTCGGCATAGGGGCCCGTGCCGGTCTGCCGCGCGCCGAAGCGGCTGTCATAGAGCTGCCCGCCCCGCGTCTCCCGCACCAGGGCCAGCACCCGGGCGGCGCGTTCGGGGTGGTGCTCCGCCAGCCAGGCCTCGAACATCGCCTTGATCTCGAGCGGCAGGCGCAGCAGCACATAGCCCGCCCGGGTCGCGCCGGCGCGGGCGCTGGCTTCCAGGATCCGCTCCATCTCCGCGTCGTTCAGGCCAGGGATCATCGGCGCCGCCAGCACGCCGACGGGGATGCCCGCCTTCGCCAGCTCCGTGATCGCGCCGAGTCGCTTCAGCGGCGATGCCGCGCGCGGCTCCATCACCCGCGCCAGCTTCATGTCGAGCGTGGTGACGGAGAGGCAGACATGCACCAGGTTCCGCGCCGCCAGGCGCTGCAGGATGTCGATGTCCCGCACCACGCCCGCGCCCTTGGTCACGATGGTCACGGGATGGCCGAACTTCTCCAGCACCTCCAGCGTGCGCCGCGTGATGCCGAGGGTGCGTTCCACCGGCTGGTAGGGGTCCGTGTTCGCCCCCAGCGCCACCGGCTTCGGCTCATAGCCCGGCTTGGAAAGCTCCTTCTCCAGCAACTCCGGCAGGTTCGGCTTGAACATCAGCCGGGTCTCGAAATCGAGGCCGGGGGACATGCCGACATAGGCGTGGGCAGGGCGGGCATAGCAGTAGACGCAGCCATGCTCGCAGCCGCGATAGGGGTTCAGCGAGCGGTCGAAGCCGATATCCGGGCTGTCGTTCCAGGACAGCGCGGATTTCGCATGGTCCCGCGTCAGCGTCGTCGGCAGCGGCGGCATTTCCGCGAATTCCGCGGCCAGCGTGCCCCAGCCATCATCCCATGCCTCGGTCCGCGTGCTTTCATAGCGCACGCCGGGATTGGTGACGGCGCCCCGGCCCTTGCGGGCCAGGGAGGGCATCGCGGAGGCTCCCCCATCAGGCATCGTCCGGTCCTTCGATTTCCTGGTTTGTTCTCACGGAAGGTGGGGTATCCCCGGGCAGTGCGTCAAGAACAAAATGCGAATTGAAGGCCTCTCCATCGTCATTCCCGCGCTGAATGCGGCGGCAAGCCTGCCGGGCACGCTCGCGGCGCTCGGAACGCAGGACATCGTCGTCGCCGATGCCGGCAGTGCCGATGCCACCGCCGCGGTCGCGGCCACCGCTGGCGCGCAGGTGGTGCAGGCCCCGCGCGGCCGTGGCAGCCAGATCGCCGCGGGGATCGAGGCCGCGGCCGGCCCCTGGCTGCTGCTGCTGCATGCCGATACGCGGCTCTCGCCGGGATGGCAGGAGGCCGTCCGGCGCGCGATGCGCGACCCGTCCCGCGCCTGGCATTTCCGCTTCGCGCTGGATGACGATTCGCCCGCCGCCCGCCGCCTGGAACGCGCCGTCGCCTGGCGCTGCCGCGTTCTCCGCCTGCCCTATGGAGACCAGGGCCTGCTGATCCACCGGGACCTGCTGCGGGCGGTCGGCGGGATGCGCCCCCTGCCGCTGATGGAGGATGTGGACCTGGTCCGCCGCCTCGGTCGTTCGCGGATCGGCGCGATGGAGGTCGCGGCGGTGACGAGTGCGGCGCGCTTCCGGCGGGAAGGCTATCTCCGTCGTTCCGCCCGCAACCTGTTCTGCCTCGCCCTCTGGTTCGCCGGCGTCAGCCCCGCCACCATCCAGAAGCTCTATCGGGGACGGGGATGAGGGGCGACACGCTGGTGATCTTCGCGCGGGCGCCACGGCTCGGTGCGGTGAAGCGGCGGCTGGCGAAGGGGATCGGCGCCCGGGCTGCGCTGCGCTTCTATGTCGGCCAGCTTGCCGCCGTGCTGCGCGCCACGGCGCGGGACCGGCGCTGGCGGACCGTGCTGGCCGTGACGCCGGACCGCGCCCCCGCCCGCTGGCCCATGGCGGTGCCGCGCGTGGCGCAGGGGCGGGGCGACCTCGGCCAGCGGATGCTGCACGCCATGCGGCCCCATCGCCGCTGCGTGCTGGTCGGCAGCGACATCCCTGGCGTCGCGGCCAGCGACATCGCCGCGGCCTTCAGGGCGCTTGGCCGCGCGGATGCCGTCTTCGGGCCGGCGCGTGATGGCGGCTACTGGCTGGTCGGACTGGGTCCGCGCCGCCCCGCCACGCCCTTTGCCGCCGTGCGCTGGTCCACGCGCCATGCGCTGGCCGATACCGAAGCCAATTTCGCGGGACGGCGGCTTGCCAGGGTCCGCACGCTGCGCGACGTCGATACCGCCGCCGACCTGGTGGCCCTCAGGAAGCGCAACCCATGAAAAGTCCCGACTGGAGCCGAACCAGCGCCGACTATGCCCGCCATCGCCAGGGCTTCCCGCCGCGCTTCCTGGACCAGTTGGAACGAGACGGGCTGTTGGCGCCGGGCATGGCGGTGCTGGACCTCGGCACCGGCACGGGTACCCTGGCGCGCGGCCTCGCGGCGCGGGGCGCGACAGTGCTCGGCCTTGACCCCGCCGCGGGCCAGATCGCGGAGGCTCGACGCCTGGCGGCGGAGGAGGGCCTCTCCGACCGCGCCCGCTTCGAGGAGGGCCTGGCGGAGCGCACCGGTCAGGCGGACGGCGCCTTCGACCTGGTCATCGCCGGCCAGTGCTGGCACTGGTTCGACCGCGGCCTGGCCGCGGCGGAGGCGTGGCGCGTGCTGAAGCCCGGCGGCGCGCTGGTGATCTGCCACTATGACTGGCTGCCGCTGCCCGGCAGCGTGGCGCACGCCACCGAATGGCTGATCGAGGCGCACAACCCCCGCTGGCGCATGGGCCGCGGGACGGGCTTCTACCCCGCCTGGGCGGGCGATCTCTCGCTGGCCGGCTTCCGCGACATCGGCTTCGCCGGCTTCGACCATGACGCGCTCTACAGCCGGGAGGATTGGCGCGGCCGGGTCCGCGCCTCCGCCGGCGTGGGCGGCGCGCTGGGGGGCGATGCGGTGGCGCGCTTCGATGCGGAACTCGCCACCCTGCTCGACCAGCGCTTCGGGCAGGACCCGCTCGTGGTCCCGCACCGCATCTTCGCGATCTGGGGCACCCGTCGGTAGCCCCAGCCGCCGTCAGGCGTGGGTCTTCGGCCTGCCCGCGAAGCGCGCCTTCACCCATTCCCGCATGGTCTGGAACACGACATAGAGCATCGGGATCATGAAGATGCCGATGATGGAGGCCGCGAGCATGCCGCCGAAGACCGGCATGCCGACCGCGCGGCGGGACGCACTCGCCGCGCCGGTCGCGATGACCAGCGGCACCAGGCCGAGCACGAAGGCGATGGAGGTCATCATCACCGCGCGGAAGCGGAGCCTGGCGCCCATCACCGCCGCCTCCTGGATCGACTTGCCGGCCTCCCGCTGCTCCTTCGCGAATTCGATGATCAGGATGCCGTTCTTGGCGGCCAGCGCGATCAGCACCACCAGACCGATCTGCGCATAGACGTCGAGCGAGAGGCCCGCGATGCCGATCGCCGCGAAGGACCCCAGCACGCCGACCGCGATGGAGGTGAGCACCGGGATCGGGATCACCCAGCTCTCATAGAGCGCGACCAGGAAGAGGTAGGCGAAGAGCAGCGCGAGGGCGAGGATGATGCCCGTCTGCCCGCTGGCCAGCCTCTCCTGGAACGCCGTGCCTGTCCATTCATAGCCGTAGCCCTGCGGCAGCACGCGGTCCGAGAGCTGTTCCATCGCCACCAGCGCATCGCCGGAGGAGACGCCGGGCCGCGGCGCGCCGTTGATGGAGACGCTGCGGACGTTGTTGTAGCGGCTGATGGTCTGTGGCCCGAGCACGACGCGGATGTCGGCGACGGAGCGCAGCGGCACCATCTCCCCGGCCGCGTTGCGGACATGGATGCGCCAGATGTCGGGGATGTCGTCGCGGTCGGTCGATTCGGCCTGGATGTTCACCTGCCAGGACCGGCCGAAATAGTTGAAGTCGTTGACGTAGAAGCCGCCCAGCGTCGTCTGCAGCGCCGTGAAGATGTCGCTGATCCGCACGCCCAGCGCCTGCGCCTTGTCGCGATCCACATCCAGGAACAGGGACGGGTTGTCGGCGGCGAAGGTCGAGAACACCGCCTGCAGCCGCGGATCCTGGTTGGCGGCGACGACGACGCCGAGCATGGCGCTCGACATCTCCTCCGGCGGCCGGCCTTCCAGGTTCTGCAACTGGTACTGGAAGCCCGCGCCGGTGCCCAACCCGATGATGGGCGGGATGTTGAAGGCGAAGGTGTTCGCCGCCCGCACCTGCTGCGTCGCGCCGAAGACGGTGCGGATGGCGCTGAAGACGCTTTCCTGCGCCGTGGTGCGGTCCGCGAAGGGCTTCATGCGGACGACGATGAAGGCGGCATTGGACTGCGCGCCGCCATCGATCAGGCTGAAGCCGACGATGGCCAGCACGCGCTCCACCCCCGGCACCGGCTTGATGATCTCCTCCACCTGCTCCACCGCCGCCCGGGTGCGGGACAGGGAGGCGCCCTGGGGCAGCTGCATCTGCACGAAGAAGGCGCCCTGGTCTTCCTCCGGCAGGAAGCCCTGCGGCGTCCGGCCGGCGAGGAAGGCGATGCCGCCCATGAAAACCGCGGTCAGCAGCAGCGACAGGATCGAAAGGCGCACCAGCCGGGCGACGATGTTGCCGTAGCCGTCCCGCACCCAGTCGATGCCCCGCATCACGGTCGCCAGCACGCCCTTCCGGGGCCCGTGATGCGGCCGCAGGAAGACGGCGCAGAGCGCGGGGGAGAGCGTCAGCGCGTTGATGGCGGAGATCACCATGGCGACGGAAACCGTCACCGCGAACTGCGCGAACAGCGCGCCGGACAGGCCCGGGATGAAGCCCACCGGCACGAAGACCGAGAGCAGCACCAGCGTGATGGCGATGATCGGCGCCGTGATCTGCCCCATCGCCTTCTTGGTGGCCTCCGCCGGCGACAGCTCCGGCTCCTCCTCCATCACCCGCTCGACATTCTCCACCACCACGATGGCGTCATCGACGACGATGCCGATGGCCAGCACCATGGCGAGCAGCGAGACGGTATTGGCGGAAAAGCCCACCACCAGCAGCACCGCGAAGGTCGCGATCAGGCTGACCGGCACGGCGATGACCGGGATGATGGTGGCGCGGAAGCTGCCGAGGAACAGCAGCACCACGATCACCACCAGCACGAAGGCCTCCAGCAGCGTCTTGATCACCTCATGCATGGTGTCGGTGACGAAGGTGGAGGTGTCGTAGAACACGTCCGTCCGCATCCCTTCGGGGAAGCGGCGGTTCATCTCGTCCAGCGTGCCCTTCAGCGCGGAAGCGGCGGCCACCGCATTGGCGCCCGGCGCGAGATAGGTGCCGAGCGTGATGGCGGGCTGGCCGTTCAGGCGGCTTTCCGTGTCCATCCGCGCCGCGCCCAGTTCCACCCGCGCCACGTCCCGCAGCCGCAGCAGGCTGCCCTGCGCATTGGCGCGGATGACGATGTTGCCGAACTCCTCCGGCGTCGAGAGCCGCCCTTGGGTTTGCAGGTTGAACTGGAACTGCTGGTCGTCGCTGATCGGCCGCGCGCCGATGCGGCCCACGGCCGCCTGCACGTTCTGCGCCTGGATCGCCGCCACCACGTCGGACGGCGTCAGGTTGAGGCTGATGAGCTTGTCCACCTCGAACCAGATGCGCATGGAGTAGTCCATGGCGCCGAACATCGACACCTGGCCGATGCCGGGCACGCGCGCCAGCCGGTCCAGCATGTTGATGGTGACGTAGTTCGAGAGGTAGAGCGGGTCATGCGCCGCGTTGCTCGACGTCACCGTCAGGAACTGCAGCACGGCGGAGGACTGCTTGCGCACGGTCACGCCCTGGCGCTGCACTTCCTGCGGCAGGCGGGCCAGCGCCGACTGCACGCGGTTGTTCACGTTCACCGTCGCGATGTCGGCATTGGTGCCGAGGGCGAAGGAGACGTTCAGCGCATAGGTGCCGTCATTGGCGCTGTTGGAGGACATGTAGATCATGCCCTCCACGCCGTTCACGGCGCTTTCGATCACCTGCGCGACCGTCGATTCCACGACGGTGGCGGAGGCGCCGGGATAGGAGGTGCTGACCTGCACCTGCGGCGGCACGATGTCCGGGAACTGCGCGACGGGGATGCGCAGCATGGCCAGCGCGCCGGCCAGCGTCATCACGATGGAGATGACGATCGCCAGCCGGGGCCGGTCGACGAAGACGGACGAGATCATGGTGGCTCAGCCCCGGCCGGGGCTGCGCAGCGGCGCGTTCGCCGGTCCGGGCTGCACGGGCTGGCCCGGGCGCACGCGCTGCACGCCCTCCACCACGACGCGCTCGCCACCCTCCAGCCCGCGCTCCACCACCACCTGGTCGGCGATGCTGCGGCCGAGTGTCACGGGCCGGCGGGCGGCCTTGTTCTCTGCGTCGAGCGCGAAGACGTAGTTGCCCTGCTGGTCCTGCAGCACCGCGCTGCGCGGGATCACCACGGTCGGCACGGGCTCCGCGCCTTCGACGAAGACGTTGACGAACATGCCGTCGATCAGCTCCCGGTCCACGCCGCCTTCCGTGCCGGTGCCAGGGCCGGGCCGCGGGGGGTTCGGGATCAGCGCGCGCACCAGGATCGTGTCCGTGTTGCGGTCAACCTGGGTGTCGATGAAGTCGATCCGCCCGACCTGGCCGTAGATCGCGCCCGTCACCAGGCGGATGCGCACGCGCGTGGCCTCCGCACCGCCGCGGCTGGCGTAGCGGTCGCGCAGTTCCGTGCCGGTGCGAAGGTTGACCGGGAAGGCGACGCGCATCGGGTCCTGGCTGACGATGGTCGCCAGCAGGTCGCTGGACGGCCCGACGACGGAGCCGACGGAGAAGGTGGAGCGGCCGATCTTGCCGTCGATCGGCGCCGCGATCTCCGTATAGCCGAGGTTGATCTGCGCCACGCGCAGCTGCGCCTGCGCGCCGAGCAGGGATGCCTGGGCGGAGCGCTGCGCCGCCGTCGCGTCATCCACCCGCACCTGCGTGCCGGCGGAGGTGCGGACCAGTTCCCGCGCGCGGGCCAGCGCGATGTTGGCGTTCTGCAACTCGGCCTCGGCGGAGGCAACGGTCGCCTGGGCGCGGGCGACCTCGGCCTCGAAGGGCGCGCGTTCCAGGCGGAACAGTACCTCGCCGGCCTTCACCTCCTGGCCCTCACGGAACAGGCGCTCCTGCAGGAAGCCGGTGACGCGGGCGCGGAGTTCGACGCGCTCCGGCGCCTCCACCCGGCCGACGAATTCGGTGCTTTCCGTCACCGGCCGCCGCTCGACCGTGACCACGCCGACCGCGGGCGGCCCGCCCGGCCCGGGCTGCGCCAGCGCGGGCGCGCCGGAGAGGAGAAGCAGGAGGGCCGCGCTGGGCGCGGCGAGGCGGGCAAGACGCATGGGCACCATCCGACGATTGGATCGGTTCTGGGCGCCTCGCCCTCCGCGCGTCAAGTTTCGTGAATGTTACTACCCGGCGGCGAGCGGGGGCCTTGAAGACTCGTAGGCCGCGATGTCGTCGGCCAGCGTCAGCGTCAGCCCGATCTCGTCCAGGCCACGCAGCAGGCAGTCCCGCGCGAAGGGCGGCACGGTGAATCCATGCTCCGCGCCGTCCGGTGCGGTCAGGATCTGGCGCTGGAGATCGACGGTGATCGTGGCGCCCGGCGCGGCGGCGACGGCGCCCCGCAGCGCGTTCACGGTCGACTCCGGCAGCTTCACGGGCAGCAGCCCGTTCTTCAGCGCGTTGCTGAAGAAGATGTCGCCGAAGCTCTCCGCCACGACCGCGCGGTAGCCCATGGCGAGCAGCGCATAGACCGCCGCTTCGCGGGACGACCCCACGCCGAAGTTGCGGCTGGCCACGAGGATTCCCGCCTGGTTGAAGGGCGGCTGGTTGAGGATGAAGTCGGGCCGCGTCGCACCCTCCGGAGTGAAGCGGAGGTCGTGGAAGCCATAGGCGACGTAGCGCTCATCCCGCGGCCGGCGCATGAAACGGGCCGGCATGATCTGGTCGGTGTCGACATTCGGCATGTCGAGCGGCGCGGCGATGGCCGTCAGGGTCGTGAAGGGCTCAGGCACCGATCAAGCTCCCGCCTGCATCAGGCGCCCGGCCAGCGCGGAAGCCGCGGCGGAGGCGGGCGACACCAGATGCGTCCGCGCCCCACGGCCCTGCCTGCCGGCAAAATTGCGGTTGGAGGTGGAGGCGCAGCGCTCGCCCTCGCCGACGCTCTCCCCGTTCATGGAAACGCAGAGCGAGCAGCCGCTCTCCTCCCACCGCGCGCCCGCTTCCAGGAAGATGCGGTCCAGACCCTCGGCCTCCGCCGCCCGCTTGGTGGCCGACGATCCCGGCGAGACGAGCATCGGCACGGCGATCTTCCGCCCCTCCAGCACGGCGGCGGCGGCGCGGAGGTCCTCCAGCCGCGAATTGGTGCAGGATCCCAGGAAGACGCGATCGACGCGCACATCGGCCATCGCCTCGCCCCCCTGCAGGCCCATGTAGTCGAGGCTCCGCTTCCAGGCGCGAGCGCGGGCCTCGTCGGGCGCCTCCTCCAGCCGGGGGACGCGGGCGGAGAGCGCCACGGCCTCCTCCGGGCTGGTGCCCCAGGTCGCCATGGGGGTGATGGCGGCGGCGTCCAGCGTCACTTCCCGGTCGAAGGCGGCATCCGCGTCGCTGTGGAGGTCGGCCCAGGCCGGGTCGGGCTGCGCCGGCGCGTGCGGGCGGCCGGCGAGCCAGGCGGCGGTGATGGCATCCGGCGCCACCATGCCGGTGCGGGCACCCGCCTCGATCGCCATGTTGCAGAGCGTCAGGCGGCCCTCGACGGACAGCGCGCGAACCGCACTGCCCGCGAATTCGATCGCGCCGCCGAGCCCGCCGCCCGTGCCGATCTGCGCGATCAGGGCGAGCGCCATGTCCTTGGCCGTGGTGCCGGCTGGCAGCGTGCCCTCGAACCGCGCGCGGATCTGGCGGGGCTGGGACTGCCAGATGGTCTGCGTCGCCAGCACATGCGCGACCTCGCTCGCGCCGATGCCGAAGGCCAGCGCGCCGAGGGCACCGTGCGTCGAGGTGTGGCTGTCGCCGCACACCACCGTCATGCCCGGCAGTGTCAGGCCCTGCTCCGGCCCGGCGACATGGACGATGCCCTGGTCGGGATCGGCCAGGTCGAAGGCACGGATGCGGTGGGCGCGGGCATTCTGCTCGAAGGTCTCGATGATGCCGCGGATCTCGGGGTCCTGCACCGCGTCGGTCCGGCGGGCATTGGTGGGGACGTAATGGTCGCCGAAGCCGAAGGTCAGGTCCGGCCGCCGCACGGGAATGCCGCGGGCGCGGAGCATGTTGAAGGCGTGGAAGCTGCCTTCGTGGAAATAGTGCCGGTCGATGTAGAGCAGCACGAGCCCGTCATCGCGCGCATGCACGACATGGGCATCCCAGATCTTCTGAAACAGCGTTCTTCCCATGGCCGGACCTTGGCCCCGGCCCCGCTGGACGGCAAGAGGGGGCGGGGGCAGGGTGCGCGGCATGTGGACCGACCCGCCCAAGCTGATCCAACCCTCCCTGCTGTCGCGCATGCCCGACCCGCTGCGCCGCCTGCGGCCGACCGCCTGGGCGGATGCCAACCGGGCGGGCCAGGCGGTGCACAGCTTCCTCGAGGGGCCCTGCTTCGATGCGGCGGGGAACCTCCATTGCACCGACATCCCGCATGGCCGGATCTTCCGGGTCTCCGGCAGCCATTGGGAGGTTGTCGCGGAGTATGAGGGCTGGCCGAACGGGCTGGCGGCGCGGGGCGAGGATCTGCTGGTGGCGGATTACCGCCACGGGCTGCTGACGCTCGATCCCGTCACGGGCGCCATGGCGCCGCTGCTGGAGACGATCCTCAGCGAGGGGCTGCGCGGCATCAACGACCTGATCCTGCTGCAAGATGGCGGCGTGGTCTTCACGGACCAGGGGCAGACCGGGCTGCAGGACCCGACAGGCCGCGTCTGGCGCCTGCATCCCGATGGGCGGATGGACAAGCTGATCGGCAACGGGCCGAGCCCCAACGGCCTGGTGATGAACCGCGCCGGCACGCATCTGATGGTGGCCATGACACGGTCCTGTGAGATCTGGCGCTTCGTGCTGCGCCCCGATGCGGTGGTGGCCAAGGCCAACCTGTTCTTCCGCATCCCCGCCGGCACCTCCGGCCCCGACGGGCTGGCGGTGGATGCGCATGACCGGCTTTTCGTCGCCAATCCCGGCCATGGGCAGGTCTGGGTGGTGGACCCGCACGGCCTCTGCACCCACCGGATCGACTGCACGGGCTTCGGCCGCATGCCCACCAACTGCACCTTCGCCCCCGATGGCCGCACGCTGGTGATCACGGAAAGCCAGTCGGGCAGCCTGCTGGCAGCGGAGATTCCGGCGCCCTGACCGGCGGCGGGCCGCGCGCCCGCTTGCGACGGGTGCGCCGGGCCGGTGTAGGCTGGGCGCATGCCGACCTACAGCCTGACCGGCGCGCGCTGGACCAAGCCCGTCGTGACCTGGTCCTTCGGGCAGCCAAGCCCGATGACCAGCTACACCACCGCCATCACCGCCCCGGCCGCGCAGGCAACGGTCGCCCGCGCTTTTGACCGCTGGGAGACCGTGAGCGGAATCGACTTCACGCTCGTGCCCGGCATCGGCGCCGCCGCCGATATCAGCATCGGATTCGCCGAGTTTCCTGGCCCCTTGGCCGGCTTCGCCTTCTACGTCGTGTCGGGCGACGGCGCGATTGCCAGCGCCGAGATCGTGATCGAGAGCGATCCGGGCTTCCTCTACCAGATCGCGCTGCATGAGGTGGGGCACGCCATCGGGCTCGACCACGTCAACGATCCGGCGGAAATCATGAATCCCGTCATCTTCGCCACGGATCTTGGCAGTGGCGACATTGCGGGGGTGCAGGCGCTCTACGGCCCGCCGCGCGCCGTGGCGCCACCACCGGCACCGGCACCGCCGCCGGCACCACCGTCGGCGCCCGCGCCGCTGGCGGTGGCTGGCGACCTCAATGCCGATGGGCGGGCCGACCTGCTCTGGCAGAACGGCACCTCGGGCCAGGTGGTGGCGTGGCAGATGAATGGCCTGGCCGTGACCGGTGGCGGGCTGTTGGGGCCGGCGGTAGGCGAGAACTGGCGCGTGGTCGGCCTCGGCGATGCGGATGCCAGCGGCACCGCCGACATCCTGTTCCAGGCCGCGGACGGGCAGGTGGCGATCTGGCTGGTCTCCCGCACCGGCGGCATCGGCGGCGGGCCGCTGGCGACGAACCCCGGCCCCGCCTGGCGCGCCGTGGCGGCCGCCGATTTCGACGGTGACGGGCGGGCCGACATCCTCTGGCGCGGGCCGGGCGGGGAGGTGGTGGTCTGGCAGATGAACGGCACGACCGTGGCGGGCGGCGGCATGGTGCCGGTCAATCCAGGCACGGCCTGGCGGGCCGTGGGCGCCGCCGATGCCGATGGCGATGGGCGGGCCGACATCCTCTTCCAGCACGAGAGCGGCGGGGTGGCGGTGTGGCTGATGCAGGGGGCGCAGCTTCGTGGCGGTGGCGTGGTGGCGGGCGCCCCGGGCGCGGGCTGGGAGGCGCGGGCCTTCGCCGACATGGATGGCGACGGCCGCGCCGACATCCTCTGGCAGAACGCGACCGGCCAGCCCGCCATCTGGCTGATGGACGGCGCCGCCATCCGTGGCGGCGGCACGCCCAGCTACAATCCGGGCCCGAACTGGACCGCGGAGGCGGCCCGCGACACGAACGGGGACGGGCGGGCCGACATCCTCTGGCGGTCCGATGCCGGGGAGGCCGCGGTCTGGCTGATGGACGGCACGCTGGTCGCCGGGGGCGGCCTGCTGTCGCCGGTCCCCGGGCCGGACTGGGCGCTGCTCTAGCAGGCTGCGGAAGAACGGGACGGGTCGGCTGGACGGCGCCTTTCCGCGCAGGATTCGTCTGCCGCTTGCCACGATGCAACCACATCGTGTCTGCGCGTCATCCTTTCCTGCACGAAAATTCGCTCGCCCATCCTCAGCCGCCCGTTCTTCCGCAGCCTTCTAGGGGCGGCTGCGCCTATCCCAGCGTGATCCCCGTCTCCCGGATCAGGTCCCGCACCAGGGCGCGTTCGCGGACCAGGCGGGCGCCGAGGGCATCGGCCTCGGCCGGTGTCGCATCGGCGCCGGCGGCGGCATAGCGAGCCTTCACCTCGGCGTCGGAGGTGGCGTGGTTCACCGCCTCCTCCAGCGTGCGCCGGACCGGCTCCGGCGTGCCGGTGCGGCAGAAGAGGGCGTTCCAGCTGGTCAGGTCGAAGCCGGCGAAGCCCTGGCTGGCGATGGAGGGATGGCTGCCGATGCCCGCCGCATTGGTGGTGCCGGCCACCACGGCGCGCCCGCCCTCCACCAGGGGGTTGAGGGAGTTGCCGGAAATGATGGCAGCGTCGAGCGTCCCGGATGCGAGGTCCCGCGCCGCCTCCGCGCCGCCGCGATAGGGCACGTGTTCCAGCCGCACCCCCGACCGGTGCGCCAGCATGACGCCGGCGAGGTGCCCGATGCTGCCGACGCCCGGCGATCCGTAGGAAAGCCCGCCCGGCGCCGCCCGGGCCGCGGCGAGGAAGCTGGCGACGTCCGTGATCCCCCGGCTCCGCGCGACGCCCAGCAGGTAGGGCACATCCGCCACCGTGCCGACCGGGGCGAAGTCACGCTCATAGTCGAAGCTGAGGTTGCGGTGGATGAACTGCGCCACGACGAAGCTGGCGCTGTCGAAGAGCAGGGTGTGCCCATCCGCCGGCGCCTGCACCACCTGCGCCGCCCCGATCGCGCCGCCGGCGCCCGAGCGGTTCTCGACCACGATCTGCTGGCCCAGGAAGGCCGACATGCGCGGCTGGATCAGCCGCGCCAGCGTGTCCGAATTGCCGCCGGGCGCGAAGGGCACCACCAGGCGAATCGGGCGGTTGAACTGGGCCTGGGGGCGCTGCGCCAGCGCCGGCACCGGCAGTAACGCAAGGGCGAGCAGGGCGCGGCGCGGGGTCATGGCGGTTCCTCCGGTTTGGCGCGGAGGCTAGAGCGGCCGCCGCCGCCTTGTCATGCCCGGAACGGAGTCGCGCCATGCCCGCCTTCATCCACTGCCACATCGCGACCAGCCTCGATGGCCGGATCGCGCGGGCCGACGGCTCCGTGGACTGGCTGCTGGAGGGCGCGCCCCCGCCGGAGGCCTTCGGCTTCGAGGCCTTCTACGCCGGCATCGACGCCATCCTGATGGGCCGCGGCACCTATGAGGCGGTGCGCGCCATGGGCGACTGGCCCTATCCCGGCAAGCCCGTGATGGTCGTGACCACGCGGCCCCTGGAGGATACGCCGGCCGGGGTGGAGATCATCGGCGGCGGGGTCGAAGCCGCCGTCGCGGCGCTGGAATCGCGCGGCCATGCGCGGATCTGGGCGGAGGGCGGCGGGCAGTTGCTGCGGGGGCTGATGGCGATCGGCCGGCTCGACCGGCTGGAGATGGCGGTGCTGCCGCTGGTGCTGGGGGAGGGGCCGATGCTCTTCCCGCCGGGCACGGTGGAGACCCGCTTCCGCCTCGTGGAGGCGCGCACCGTGGAGGGCGGGTGCCTGCACCTGGTCTATGACCGCATCGCCTGACGGCCGATACTCGCCGCCTGCAAGGAAAGACCGATGACCTCCCCGACCCCGCTGGCTGGCCTGCGCGTGCTGGAATTCACCCACATGATCATGGGCCCCTCGGCCGGCATGGCGCTGGCGGATCTGGGTGCGGAGGTCATCAAGGTGGAGCCGGCGCCCGATGGCGATTCGACGCGGCGGCTGACGGGCTCCGGCACCGGCTTCTACGCCGCCTTCGGGCGGGGGCGCCGCAGCCTCTGCGTCGACATGAAGAAGCCGGAGGGCATCGCGCTGGTGCAGCGGCTGGCGGCAAAGGCCGATGTGCTGGTGGAGAATTTCCGGCCGGGCGCCATGGCCAAGCTCGGGCTGGGGTATGAGCAGCTGGCCGCGGTCAATCCGGGCCTCGTCTATGCCTCCTGCAAGGGGTTCCTGCCCGGCCCCTATGAGCACCGGACGGCGCTGGATGAGGTGGTGCAGATGATGGGCGGCCTCGCCTACATGACCGGGCCGACGGGGCGGCCGCTGCGGGCGGGCAGCAGCGTGATCGACATCATGGGCGGGCTGTCCGTGACGGTCGCGATCCTGGCCGCGCTGCGGGAACGGGAGAGCACGGGCAAGGGCGGCCATGTGCAGGCCGGGCTGTTCGAATCGGTGGCGCTGCTGATGTCCCAGCACATGGCGCAGGCCCATATGACGGGCGTCGAGCCGCCGCCCATGTCCACGCGCCTGCCGGCCTGGCCGGTCTACGACATCTTCGACACCGCCGATGGCGGCCAGGTCTTCGTGGGCGTCGTCACCGACACTTCCTGGCCCATCTTCTGCAACGCCTTCGGGCTGGAGGACATGGCGACGGACCCCAGCCTCGCCACCAAGAACCAGCGGGTGGAGGCGCGGGCGCGGACCATCCCGCGCGTGGCGGCGGCGCTGGCGGCCTATACCAAGGCCGAGCTGATGGCGAAGTGCGAGGCGCTGGGCCTGCCTTTTGCCCCGATCGGCCGGCCGGCGGAGCTGTTCGACGACCCGCACCTCAACGGGTCGGGCGGGCTGGTGCCGATGACCTTGCCGGATGGGCGGCCCATCAAGCTGCCGGCGCTGCCGGTCTCGATCGACAGCGCGCGGCCAGGCGGCGCGGGCGACCTGCGGCCGGCGGGGGCGGATGGCGCGGCGATCGCGGCGGAGCTGGGCTATTCGGAAGCCGAGATCGCGGCGCTGCGCGCGGCGGGGGTGATCACCGGTGGGGTGTGACTTTTAAGTCGCTAAGCGACTTATGCCGATTATGCCGTTTATGCGCGTTTAGCACCGTTTTCGCGGGGGGGGGGGCGGAGGGCGGTCGCACGGGGGGTGGCGGCGTTCTCGAACATAAAGCGAACAAAACCCTGTCGCCACCTTTTTCTCTCATCCCGGCCGCTTCGCCACCGCCAGCCCCAGGCCGAGCGCGATCATCGCGGCGCCCGAAGCCTCCCGCAGCCGTCGCACCAGCCCGGGCCGTGCCGCCGCGCCGTCCCGCAGCCGGCCGGCGGCCAGTGCGACCGCGACATCGGCCAGGGTGTTCAGTGCGACGGAGATCGTGCCTAGCAGGACGAACTGCAGGCCTGCCTGGCCCGCAGCGGGATCGACGAATTGGGGCAGGAAGGCCAGGAAGAAGGCGGCGGTCTTGGGGTTCAGCGCCTCCACCACCACCCCCTCCCGGAAGGCGCGGCGGGGGCCGCCAAGGGGAGGCATCGGGGGCGCGGCGGCGCCGGGCGGGGCCTCGGCGCGGGCGGTGCGGATGGCGCGCCAGCCGAGCCAGGCGAGGTAGAGCGCGCCGGCCCATTTCAGGGCGTTGAACAGCTCCGCACTCGCCAGCACCAGGGCGGAGACGCCGAGGCTGCCGGCCATTACATGCGCCATGCCGCCGAGCCCGGTGCCGAGGCTGCTGGCGATGCCCTCCGCCCTTCCGCCGGCCAGCGTCCGCGCGGCGACGTAGAAGATCCCGGGCCCCGGCGTGACCGCGAGCAGCAGCGCGGCCAGCAGGAACAGCGGCAGCGTCTCCGTCATTCCGGCATCGCCGCCGCGACGGCGCGGTCCGCCGGCCGGTCGCTGGCGGCAAGTGCCGTGCGCACGCCCGCACGATCCTCGGCGCTGCGGTTCTGGCTCAGCTTCCGCTTGCCCTCCAGCCGCGCGATGGGCAGGCGCAGCCCGACGATGCCCTTCAATTGGCCGCGGATGAAATCGGCCGGTGCGTCGAAGACGGCCCAGGGCGCGGGGCGGGGCGATTCGTGGCGCTCGGTCAGCCTGGTCACCAGGGCCAGCAGCCGGTCCGGGTCCTCGTAGAACTCGGCCGCGCCATAGGCGTGGACGGTCACGTAGTTCCAGGTCGGCACCACGCGGTGATGCTCCTGCTTGGAGGGATACCAGGAGGGGCTGACATAGGCGTCCGGCCCCATGAACACCGCCATGGCCTGGCCGATGGCGGGCGTCCGCCATTGCGGGTTGGCGCGGGCGAGATGGCCATGCAGCGTGCCGAAGGGGCCGTCCTCGGGATCGAGGAAGAGGGGCAGGGGGCTCGCGACCAACCCCTCTGCCGTGGCGGTGACCAGGTTGGCGAGGCCCGCCGCGCGGATGGTGCCGTGCAGGCCGGGCAAATCGTCCAGGCGGAAGGCGGGGGGGATGTACATGGGCTCGTCCTCTTCAGCCTGGACCCTGCCGGCCTTCTGGCCCAGAAGGAATGGCCAGTTTCTGGCAAAACCACTGGGCCAGTTCAGGGATGAAGCAGGACGGCATCGGGCAGCGGATCGTGGCGGCGATCCGCCGGCGGATCGAGGCGGGGGAGGATGCGCCGGGGGCGCCCATGCCCTCCAGCCGCGCGCTGGCGGCGGAATGGGGCGTGTCCCGCACCACCGTCACCGCCGCCTATGACCAGCTGGTGGCAGAGGGCTATCTGGAGGTGCGGCCCGGCGCGCGGCCGCGCGTGGCGACGGGGCTGGGGCGGGGGGCGCGGGGCGCGCCGGCCGCGGCACCGGGATCGGGCGCCCGGCTTTCCGCCTTCGGGAAGCGCCTGGCGGCCCTGCCGCCGCTGCCGCCCGCGGGGATGGATGGGCTGGCGGCGGATTTCCGCTATGGCGAGTTGTCGGCGCGGGACTTTCCGCGCCTCGCCTGGCGCCAGGCGGTGACGGCCGCGGTGCTGCGGTCCCCGCCCATCCTGCGCTATGGCGACCCCGCCGGGTCGCCGCGGCTGCGCGCGGCGCTGCAGGGCTATCTGTGGCGGGCGCGCGGGCTGCGCTGCGCGGCCTCGCAGATCATCGTCGTGAACGGGTCGCAGCAGGGGATCGACCTCGCGGCGCGGCTGCTGCTGGACCCCGGCGATGCGGTGGTGATGGAGGAGCCCGGCTATGCGCTGGCGCGGCACGCCTTCGCGGCGCTGGGCGCGCGCGTGCTGCCCGTGACGGTGGATGGGGAGGGGCTGCGGACCGCGGGATTGCCGCCTGCGCGCCTCGCCTATGTGACGCCGTCCCACCAGTATCCGCTGGGCGCGGTGCTGTCGGCGGCGCGGCGGCGGGAGTTGCTGGCCTGGGCGAAGGGCTGCGGCGCCCAGGTGATCGAGGACGATTACGACAGCGAATACCGCTACGACATCGCCCCCGTCCCGCCGCTGCAGGCGATGGATGAGGAGGGGCGGGTGCTCTACCTCGGCACCGCCTCCAAGACCCTGTCGCCGACCTTGCGGCTGGGCTGGCTGGTGGTGCCGCCGGGCCTCGTCGAGCCCTTCACGCAGGCGCGCCGCCTGGCCGACCGCCACGCGCCGGCGCTGGAGCAGGAGGCGCTGGCGACGCTGATCGAGGAAGGCGCCTATGAGCGCCACATCCGCCGCGCGCGCCGGCTGAACGCAGAGCGCCGCGCCGCGCTGCTGGCCGCGCTGGCGCGGTACCTTGGTGATTCGGTGGTGGTGGAGGGGGCGGAGGCCGGGCTGCATGTGGTGGCCTGGCTGCTGGACGTGCCGGCGGAGCGGGCGGCGGCGCTGGTCGCGACCGGGCGCGCGGCGGGGATCGGGCTGCATCCGGTGACGCCACTCTTTGCGGAGGGGGTGCCGGGGCGGGTCGGGCTGGTGATGGGGTATGCGGGGCTGGAGGTGGCGGCGATCGAGCGGGGGGTGGGGGTGCTGGCGGAGGTGGTGCGGGGGGTGGGGTGAGGGACTAGCCGTGAGTGAGGCTGGATGGCTGCTTGCGACCCTGAGCGGTCCTTTGGATCCGGTCTAGGTCCGACAGACAGCAGCAAGGTGGTCACAACCTTGCAAACAACAGAGGCAGCGTCTTCGCCGATCAAAGCGCCTTCGTTCAAGCCGGCGACGCTTGTTACGGGTACTGCGTTTCGATGGACTTTCGCAACGAACGGAGTTGCTGCGTCAAATGCGCCCAGTCACTACTGGTCTGCTGTTCAGCCAACGCCAAAAAGAGCGATACTTGATCGGCGGCTAGAGACGAACGAGCCGACAACGCGCATTGGAGACGGTGTTGAACGTCAGCAAGAATTGGGCGATCGTCCGGATTTGGCCTAAGACAATCCGCCACCAAAACTGCCAAATCTTTATGGGGGAGCGGTTCTTTTACGTTGCACCCCATCTCCAGCCATTTTATCCAATATTTATTTTTTTGCCAGCGGTTGAAGCCGGGATTTATTTGGCGATGCCAGTCACCGCCATGAACACCTATGGGATGTACGCCGCGGGACAGAAGCTCGTGTAGCATAATCCCCGCAACGAAGACGCTGGTCCATTCTCCGATCTGCGCTCTCTTCCATTGCTCGGGAGCCATGTAGGGGCGTGTCCCGCCGAACTCCTGCTTCTCAGCAGCCAAGTTGACGCTGCCAAAGTCTGCCACCAGTGGGCGCAGCCAGAGGTCGTTGTCCGGAAGACCTTGAAAGCTTTTGCGCAGGTCACGGACAAAGATGTTCTCGGGCTTTAGATCTTGGTGGGCCAAACTCCGTCTGTGGCAATGGAGCAAGCCCGCAACTAGCTGCGTAATCAAGCAAATTCGGCCAATATCTCCGAAAGACGGTTCCTCGATGTAGTGCGATAGGTCGCCTTCCCAGCGGCGAAAGTAGGCTATCGGCACGCCTAAGATCATAAAGACCTTAAAAGGCCAATGGACGTTGGGGTGATAGTGAGCTGAGGCTTGAAGTTCAAGCTCCCTAAGAAATCGCACGGCTCGCTCGCGCGGACTCAATCCCTCGCGTCGCTTTGGATACTTCGCAACGATGTAGCGTGGATAAACGCCCTCCCCGTTGTCGAGAAACACGATCTCGCCCGCGAACCCCGCGCCTGCTTCGCACGCCTTTTTTGCCTTACCATGAAAAGCAATCAGCGCGTTCCTATACTGAATGGGAAGTTCATAGAAGGCGTCGGGCGACATAGAAGGCCGTCCATTGTTCGGGGGTGGAAGACCATTGGAATAAGATAAGGATGCTTCGGAAGCGCAAGGACGTCTAGGCCAGCAGCGTGTCTGTGCCGACGCAACAACTCAGTTTCAGCGCGAATGGCAGCTTGCGCCACGCGAAGTGGCCCAAGCTGTCGGACGTCACCCGGCCGAAGCCGGGGTCGCTCCCATTTACCGCTCCACAGTCAGTTCACGAGGTGGATCACGTTGTCAGGCTGCGAACCCTGTACAGCCGCTCCCCGCCCTTCTCGGACATCGCCATTCAGCGCTGGGCCCGCCCCTCAGTGGTGGATGAACACCGGGCAGCGCGCATCTCGCAGCAGCACATGCGTCGCGCTGCCGGTGACGAAGCGGCGGAGCCCGCTTTCCTCGAAGGCGCCGAGCACCAGCAGGCGCGCATTCAGCCCCTCGGCCTCCGCCAGCACCAGGTCGGCGGGGCGGTCGCCGACCAGCGGCAGGGGCGCGCATTCGATGGCGTGGCGGCGGAGGAAGGCGCAGGCTTCCTCGGCCATCAGCAGCGCGGCGTCGCGGTCCTCCGCCACGGAGGCGACGCGCACCATCGATCCCTCCGCCAGGCCGAGCAGGGCGAAGAGCTGCAGCGCCGCCATGGCGGGGAGGGAGGCGTCGTAGCCTACCAGCACGGGCCCCTGCGTGCCGAGCGTGGCCCCGGGCGGGATGACCAGGAGGGGCCGGGCGCCGTCCATCAGCAGCTGCTCGATGACGGGGGCGACGTTGTCCTCCACCTGCTCCCGGCCGAGGGTGCTGTCGCGCCCGACCACCACCAAATCATGCGTGGCGCCGGCGCGCAGCAGGGCGGGTTCGGGGGCATCGGCCAGGCGGAGTTCGGTGTAGGGCGTGTCGCCGGCAACGGCGGCGCAGGCGGTGAAGGCGGCGGCGGCATCGGCCTCCGCGCGCTTCGCCAGCGCCTCGTCCCGCCGCGCCTTGAAGGCGGCGCCGCCGATCGGGACGAATTCATGCTCGCTGCGGGTATTGGGCGTGTCGAGCACCACGGCGGCGGTCAGCGCCGCGCCGGTGCGGCGCGCCAGCGCGAAGGCGGCGTCGCGGGCGGATTGGGCGCCCTGTGTGTCGTCCAGCGCGACGAGGATGCTGCGCAGCATGGTGAGGTCTCCCCTTGGGTCGCAGCCTAACGCGGAACGCGGTCGGGCGACACCGGGGGTCAGCGCGCGTGGCACGCGCCGCAGGTGGCGCGGGCGGGATCGCGGAGCGCATCGCCGGCGCTGCCGCGGGCGGCGACGACCAGGCCCTGGTGGAGGGCGATGATCGCCAGCGCCGTGCCTGCCGCCAGCATCAGGGATTTCGCGAGCCTGCCCATCGCCGCCTCCGCCCTTGCGGGGGAAGGCTAGCGGGGCGCCGCGCGGCCGCGCCACTTCCGACAATGGGATCAGCGGGGCCGCAGCACCCAGAAGCCGAGGGAGCAGATGACCAGCGCGACCGCGAAGGTCAGCAGCGCCGCGCCGTTCCCGCCCCAGCCCGCGACCAGGCCCGAGAGGCCCTGCAGCACGGCGGCGCCGAAGAAGAAGCTGAGGTTGGAGCAGGAGAGCGCGCGGCCCGTCTGTTCCGGCGGCACCGCGCCGCGGACGAGGGAGAAGGCCAGGACCTGGAAGGAGATGATGGCACCGAAGAGCACCAGCAGCACCAAATCCCAGGCGACCGGCATGGCGGGCCAGGCCAGCGCGCGCGCGATCGGGTCGCCCGCCACGATCAGGGCGATGAGGCCGGCGCAGATGAGGTGGCTCAGCGTCATGAGCACGGGGGCCTGGCCGAAGCGCTTCAGCACCAGGCCGGCCAGCGCCGGGCCGATGGTCAGCGCCACCGTGCAGGCCAGCAGGATGTTGCCGGCGGCGATGCGGTCGAGCCCCTTGCCCTCCATCAGCCAGGGCCCACCCCAGAGGCCGCGCACGCCGAGCACCGCGGCGAAGGAGGCGAAAGTAAAGACCATGACGCCACGCAGCCCGGGGGTGAGGGCGACGCGGCCGACCTCCCGCAAATCATGCATCAGGCCGCGCCGTGGCGCGGGGGCGGGGCGGTCGGAGGGGACGAGCAGGGCGACGAGCGCGATGGCGAGTGCGGCGATCCCCGCGCAGGCCCAGAAGCCGGCGCGCCAGTCCACCGCCTCGATCAGCAAAGCGAGAGGGCTGGCGGAGAGCAGCATGCCGGTATTGCCGGTGGCCTGGATGATGCCGGACCAGACGGCGAAGCGGGGGGCGCTGAGGGCGCGGGCCGCGAAGGTGATGGGGCACATCAGCATCCCCGAGCAGCCGGCGCCGAGCACGGCCTGGGCGAGGGCCATGGACCAGGGCCCGGTGGCCAGCGCCGCCATGACGGCGCCGCATCCCGCGACGGTCAGCAGGAAGAGGTTGGTGCGCTTCACGCCATAGCGGTCGAGCGCGATGCCGACCGGGATCATCACGGCGGCGAAGGCGGCGGGGAAGATGCCGGTGATCTGGGCCAGCGCCTCGGCGGTGATGCCGAGGTCGCGCGTCAGGACATCGACCGCGACGGCGGGCAGGGTGCGCGCGGCGTTGGAGAAGATGTGGCCGGTGCAGAGCAGCAGGATGGCCAGCGCGACGGGCGTGGCGGGCATGGCGTTTCCTGGTTTCTTCATTCGTGCCGCCTCCCCCAAGGGGGAGGCGGAAGCGTCGTTCAGTTCCGGAACATCTTCCCGGGATTCATGATGCCCTTGGGGTCGAGTGTCGCCTTCAGGCTGCGCATCACGGCCAGCGCCTCGATCCCATGCTCGGTCTCGAGGAATTCGCGCTTGCCGAGGCCGATGCCGTGTTCGCCGGAGCAGGTGCCGCCCAGCGCCATGCCGCGGGCGACGATGCGGCGATCCATGTCCCAGGCGCCCTCCAGCCCCTTCGGGTCGTTCGGGTCGTAGAGCACCATCTGGTGAAAATTGCCGTCGCCGACATGGCCGACGATGCAGGTGGTGTGGCCGAGGCTCTTCGCTTCCTCCTTGGCGCCGACGAGGGCTTCCGTGAGGCGGGAGATGGGGACGCAGACATCGGTGGTCAGCGCGCGGCGGCCGGGGATCCAGGCGACGCCGGCCCAGTAGCTGTCGTGCCGCGCCTTCCACAGCTTGGCGCGCGCGGCGGGATCGGTCTCCCACCGGAAGCCGCTGCCGCCATGGTCGGTGGTGATGGCCTCGACGAGTTCCGCCTGTTCCTTCACGCCGGCCTCGGTGCCGTGGAATTCCAGGAAGAGCGTGGTCAGCGGCGCGAAGCCTTCGAGCTTCGAGAAGGCGATGGAGGCGGCCATCATGTCGTCGTCCAGCAATTCGATCCGCGCGACGGGGATGCCCATCTGCATGACCTGGATCGTGCTCTCCACCGCGCCGGCGAGCGTCGGGAATTGCACGACGGCGCTGCTCATCGCCTCCGGGATGCCATGCAGACGCAGCCGCACCTTGGTGACGACGCCGAGCGTGCCCTCGCTGCCGATGAAGAGCCGCGTGAGGTCGTAGCCATTGGCGGCCTTGCGCGTGCGGCCGCCGGTGGTGATGACGCGGCCATCGGCGAGGACGACCTCGAGGCCCAGCACATTCTCCCGCATCGTGCCGTAGCGCACGGCATTGGTGCCGGAGGCGCGGGTCGCGACCATGCCGCCGATGGTGCAGTGGCTGCCGGGATCGACGGGGAAGAACAGGCCCTTGTCGCGGAGGTATTCGTTCAACTGCTGGCGCGTCACGCCGGGCTCGATCAGGCAGTCCATGTCCTGCTCGTTCACCTCCAGCACCGCCACCATGCGCGAGAGGTCGAGGGAGATGCCGGCGCGGACGGGGTTCACATGCCCCTCCAGGCTGGTGCCGGCGCCGAAGGGCACGACGGGCACGCCGTGCTGGTGGCAGAGCGCCAGCAGGCGGCTCACTTCCTCCGTGGTCTCCACGAAGGCGACGGCGTCGGGCAGCGTGGGCGTGGAGCTGTCCTCGCCATGGCTGTGCTGTTCGCGGATCGCGCCATTGGTGGTCATGCGATCGCCCAGGAAGGCGCTGGCGGCGGCGATGACGGCATCCACGGGGCGGGGCGAGATGGTGTTCATGCGGGGCTCCGGGGGCCTGGCCCTGCCGGCCGGCCCGCAGCGCCACCCTGCCATGCGGAAGGCGGCTCGGCAAAGGCGCGGGCCCTGCGTTGACGGTAGCCCTGGCCCGGGCCTAGCGTCCGACTTGTCCTGTCATCATACAACCCAAGGGGGGGACGGAGTTCCAATGGCAAATGGCGTCAAGGCGGCCTGGGCGGCGGGCAAGCCGGTGGTCAATGGGTGGCTCGCCATCCCGAGCGGCTTCACGGCCGAGGTGATGGCCCAGGCGGGCTGGGACAGCCTGACGGTTGATATCCAGCATGGCGTGCAGGACTACATGTCCATGGTCGCCTGCTTCCAGGGCATGCAGCCGCATGGCGTGACGCCGATGGTCCGCGTGCCGTGGAACGAGCCGGGCATCATCGGCAAGGTGCTGGATGGCGGTGCCAAGGGCGTGATCTGCCCGATGGTGAACACGGAGAAGGAGGCGCGGGACCTCGTCTCCTTCTGCCGCTACCCGCCCAAGGGCACGCGCAGCTTCGGCCCGATCCGCTCCGGCATCTACGGCGCGGCCGCCGACACCAATGCGGCGAATGACGACGTGCTGGTGATCCCGATGATCGAGACGAAGACCGCGCTCGACAATCTGGAGGCCATCGTGCGCGTCCCCGGCGTGGACGCGATCTATATCGGCCCGTCCGACCTCAGCCTGTCGCTCGGCATGGCGCCGCTGCAGGACCGGCGGGAGCCGGAGTTCCTGGCGGTGCTCGACAAGATCCGCACCACCGCGCAGGCGGCGGGCGTGAAGGTCGGCATCCACACCATGACGGGCCAGTACTCGAAGGAGATGTTCGAGCGCGGCTTCAACCTGGCGACCATCATGAACGACAGCGGGTTGATGCTGACGGCCGCGAAGGCGCAGGTCGCCGTCGCGAAGGGCTGAGGCGAGGGGGCGGCGGGCGCGATGCCCGCCGCCTCAAGCCGCCTGGCGGGCGGCGACGGCGGCGATGATCTGGGTCAGCGCCTGGCGCTGGCTGTCATCGGGCGTGACGAAGCAGAGGCGGAGACGGTTCTCCGCGCCGACCACCACCGCATTGCCGTTGAAGGCGACGCCGGGATGGGCGAGCTGGATCGACACCGGCGATCCCACGGGCGGCAGGCTGGCCCCGGCTTCCAGCGCGCAGCCCGTCATCGACAGGTCCACCACCGTCACCGTGCGCACCGCGCCATTGGGCAGGCGGAGCTGCGCCGGGATATGGGCGGGGAAGCGGGGTGCGGAGCGGCGATCGACCTCCGGCGCGGCGTGCCGCACCACCTTCACGAGCTTGCCGCGCAGACCGGTCACGGCCTCGCTGGCCGCGGCGGCGCCCTCGCGCAGCTGGGTGGCGCGCGTGCCGCTATCCGCGACCTGGGAGGCGACGCGGATGATGCCGTCATTGACGCTGCCCGCGGCCTGGGATGCCAGGGCGATGGCGCGGGCGATTTCCTGCGTTGCGGCGCCCTGTTCCTCCATGGCGGCGGCGATGGCGCTGGCGGCGCCGTTCACCTCGGCCACCGCATCGGCCATCTCGGTCACGACGCTGACGGTGCTTTCCGTCGCGCGCGTCACTTCTTCGACCTGGCGGGCGATCTCCTCCGTCGCCTTGGCGGTCTCGGCAGCCAGGGCCTTCACCTCATTCGCCACCACGGCGAAGCCCTTGCCGGCGTCGCCGGCGCGCGCGGCCTCGATCGTGGCATTCAGGGCGAGGAGGTTGGTCTGCCCGGCGATCTCGGCGATCAGGCGGGCGACGCCGCCGATGCGATCCACCTCCCGCGCCAGGGCCTGGATGCTCTCGCGTCCCTCCTGCCCGCGGGCGGCGGCCTTGTTCGTGGCCTGCGCGGTGTTCGTCACCTGCGTGACGATCTCGCGGATCGAGGCGCCGAGTTCCTCGGTGGCGGCGGCGACGGTCTGGACATTCGCCTGCGCATCGCCGGCGGCGTTGCGCACGGCGCCGCTTTCGGTGGCGACCAGGCTCGCGGTCTCCGCCATCGCCTGGGTGTCGCGGGCGATGGCGGCCATCTGCGCGGCGACGAGATCGACGGCGCGGCCGGTCTCGGCCTCCACCTTCTCCGCCATGTCGCGCAGCGCCGCGGCGCGATCGGCTTCCGCCCGGGCGCGGGCCTCGGCCTGCGCGGCGCGGGCGGCATCCGCTTCGCGCAGCCCGTTCTGGAAGACGATGACGGCGCGGGCGAGTTCGCCGACCTCATCGCCGCGGTTGCCGTGGGGGATGGCGCCGTCGAGCCTGCCATGGGCGAGCAGGCGGGTGGCGGCGGTGACCTGGGTGATGGGGCGCGTGACGCGCAGCACGATCAGCGCCGCCACGCCGACCAGCAGCGCCAGCGTCCCGGCGAGCAGCGAGACGGCGATCCAGAGGTTGCGGTTGGCATCCTGCATCGTCGCGGTGACGAGCGCGCCGCTATCGGCAATCTGCGCATCGAGCAGCAGGCCGATCGATTCGGTCAGCGGGTCGATGGCGGGGTAGAGCCGTTCGCGCACCAGCTGGTCGAGCAGCGCCGCATCGCGTTCCCGCACGATGAGGGTGACATCCGCCAGCAGGCGCTGCGCCGCGCCGATGCGCGCGCGGGCATCGGCCATGGGGCCGGCGCCGGCGGGCGAGATCTCCATGGTGGAGACGGCGCGCCAGGCGCGGTCGATGATGGCGGTCGCCTCCGCCAGCGCCGCGGCCCCTTCCTCCCAGGTGAAGCCGCCATTGCGGACCTTGTGGGAGGCATCGACGACGCTGACGGCATAGGCATCCGACAGCGCCTTCAGATGCACCATCGGCTCCACCGCCTGGTGGGAGACGCGGGCGAGCGAATCGGAGGCCTGGCGGAGCGACAGCACGCCGAAGCCGGTGGAGCCGAGCGCGAGCAGGGCGACCAGGCCGACAAGGGCCGGCAGCAGGGCGGCGAGGCGAAGGCGCATGGCAGGCGTCATCCGGGCGGGGGGTGGCGGAAGCAATCTTCCTGACAAGAATTAACTGTCGTTGAACCGTAGCGGTGGCATTGCCCGCTGCCCTTCGGCTGGCGTCAGTCGCCGGGGCGGATGCCGGCCGCCTGCACCACGGCGCGATACTTCTCGAACTCCGCCTGCTGGAAGGCGGCGAAGTCGCGCTGGCCGCGGAAGGTGATGGGCGTCGCGATGCGGGCGAAGCCTTCCACCGTGGCGGGGGCGCGCAGCGCCTGGGCGCAGGCCGCTTCCGCGCGGGCCAGGAATTCCGGCGGCGTGGCGGCGGGGGCGTAGAGGCCGGCCCAGATGGAGGAAACGAGGTCGAAGCCCTGTTCCCGCAAGGTCGGCACTTCCGGGAAGTCCGCCGTGCGCGATTCCGCCATGACGCCGACGGCGACCAGGTTGTTGGCGCGCAGGCCGCCCGGCAGGTCCGCATAGATCGAGACGTCGTCGCGCAGCAGGGAGATGATGGCCTCCGCGCTGCCGCGGAAGGGCACATGCGTCATCGGCACGCCGGCGCGCTGGGACAGCGCCACCATGACGACATGCGGGATGGAGCCGGGGCCGGCGGAGCCGTAGTTGAAGCCACCATTCGTGGCGCGGGCGCGCGCCACCACATCAGCCACGCTGCGGATGCCGCTGACGGGGGCGGCCATCATCATGACGGGCGCATCGCCCAGCAGGCAGATCGGCGCGAAATCCGCGAGGCGATAGGGCAGGTCTGCCCGGAAATGCGGCTGGATCGCCATGGGGCCGGTCGTGGTCAGCAGCAGCGTCGTGCCATCCGGCCGGGCGCGCGCCACTTCCTGGGCGCCGATGGCGCCGGCCGCGCCGGTGGTGTTCTTCACCACGACGGAGGCGCCGAGCGCTTCCGACATCACGGGCGCCACCAGCCGCGCCATGCGGTCCGCGCTGCCGCCGGCGCCGAAATTCACGACGATGGTAATCGGCGCCTGGGCCTGGGCGCTGCCGATGGCGAGGGCGCCGGTCAGCAGCAGGGAGAGCAGGAAACGCATGCGGGGGGATGTCCTCGGGCGGGTTGGCCCCGCCCGCGAAGCAATACCCGCGCCAATGTTACGTTTTCGTGACGCGCGCTTCCGCCATCAGGCAGAGGATCTCGAACATCATCGTCGCGCCGATCAGCGCGGTGGCGTTGTTGAGGTCGAAGGGCGGCGCGACTTCCACCACATCCGCACCGATGATGGGCAGGCCGCGGAGCGCGCGCAGCATGCGCTGCGCCTCCCGCGGCATCAGCCCGCCGATCTCCGGCGTGCCGGTGCCGGGGGCGAAGGCGGGGTCGAGGCAATCGACATCGAAGGTGAGGTAGCAGGGCGCATCGCCGACGACGCGCCGCGCCTCCGCCATCGTCGCCTCGATGCCGAGGTCCTGGAATTCCTCGATGGTGATGATGCGGATGCCCTGGTCGCGCGCCCAATGCATGTCCGTGGCATCGAAGAGCGAGCCGCGGATGCCGATCTGCACGATGCGGGCCGGGTCCAGCAGCCCTTCCTCGATCGCGCGGCGGAAGGGCGTGCCATGGGTGAAGCGGGCGCCGCCGAAATAGGTGTCGTTGGTGTCGGAATGGGCATCGAAATGCACCATCCCGATCGGGCCGAGGTTGGGCTGCGCGCGATGCAGGCCGCGCAGGATGGGGAGCGAGATGAGGTGGTCGCCGCCCAGCGCCAGCGTCCAGGCGCCGGTCGCCCTGATCTCCGCCACGCGATCCTCGATCATCGTGAGCGACTGCATGAGGTCGGCCGGGTTGGTCGGCGTGTCGCCGACATCGGCGACGCGGCACAGGCGGCAGGGCTCGACCCGCGTGACGGGATGCGCGCGGCGGATGATGGAGGAGACGTTGCGGATTTCCCGCGGGCCGTGGCGCGGGCCGGTGCGGTTGGTGGTGCCGAGGTCGAAGGGCACGCCGAGCAGGCCGATATCGACCTGGGCGGCGTCCTCGATCTGCGGCAGGCGCATGAAGGTGACGGGGCCGGCGAAGCGGGGGGTGATGGCGCCGTCGAGGGGCTGGGGGAAATTGGTCATGCGCTCTCTCTCGGGGAGGAACGCGATCCTTGGCGGCAAGGTGGGCTGCAAGCAAGCGCAGGCGGTGGAACCCCCACCCCGACCCTCCCCCGCAAGCGCGGGGGCGGGAGGCGCGGATACTCCCTCCCCCGCGCCTGCGGGGGAGGGGTGGGGTGGGGGTTAGGCCGACGCTATGCCGGCAGCTGCTGCGGGCTGGTCCAGCCGATGGTGCCGACGGAATTGCACGTCGGGCAGGCTGGCGCCCATTCGGCATGGTCGGTGCCGCAGGAGGAACAGCGCCAGCGGGGTTCCGGCGCCGCGGTGGCGGCGGCGCGCAGCCAGCGGGCCTGGGCGGCGCGGCCTTCCGGCAGGTCGCCCTTCTCCACCTCCTCCAGGTCGCAGAGCGCGAGATAGGCGCGGCGGTCGGCGCGGCCGGAGGCGACCAGCGAATCGAGTTCCGTCCGCGCCCGGCCCGTGAGTCCGGCGGCGAGCGCCGCGCGGCCCATCAGCAGCTGGCTTTCCGGGTGCTTGGCGTTGTTGTGGACCAGCGCCTCCACCGCCTTCACGCGGTGCAGCGGGTCCGTCTCCTCCAGCAGGTAGTCGCGCGCCAGGTCCGGGTGCGGGCGGGCGGCCCAGGCCTGTTCCAGCGTGGACCGCGCCCGGCGCGGGCTGCCGGCCGCGCGCAGCCGCGCGGCGAAGGCGAGCGCCGCGGGGGCGAAGGCGGGGTCCGCCTGGAAGGCCTGGCGTTCCAGCTCGATGGCGCGGGAGGGATCGCCTTCCTGTTGCGCGGCGGCGAGCGCGAGGCCGGCCTGGGTCGGGCCGGGGGCGGCCAGCGACAGCGCCTCCCGCCAGTCGCGGGTGCGGAGCGCCAGCGTCTCCCGCTCCTGCCGCAGCCAGGCGGCGCCGGGCTGGGCGGCTTCCGCTTCGCGGGCCAGGCGCTGGGCGGTGGGCCAGTCCTCCCGCTGGATGGCCTGGCGGAGCAGGCCGCGGAGCCCGAGGAAGCGGGCATCGGGGCGGGCGGCGAGGGCCTGGAAGACCTCGGCCGCCGCATCCTCCCGCCCCGCCAGGCGCTCGGCCTCGGCGGCCAGCAGCAGGGTCTGGGGCGTGTCGCCCAGGCCCTTGCGGGCGCGCTTCACCTCGAGGCGCGCCACGTCGGGCGTGCCGGCGGCGAGCGCGATCAGCGCGCGGGTCAGCGCCGCGTCGCCCTCGTTCCGGTGCTTCGCCGCGCGCCTGTCGCGCAGGCGGCCAGGCAGGCGGCGCAGCCAGCCGATGCAGGCCAGGATCAGGTGCAGGACCAGGAACAGCACCGCGAGCAGCAGCAGGGCCACCGGCAGGCTGACCAGGATTTCCGCATCCGCCACGCGGATCTCGACCGCGCCGCCGAGGCGGGCGAGCCAGAGGATGCCGGCAAGGCCGCCGGCCAGCAGGACCAGGTAGAGAAGGGCGCTGCGCATCGGCCGCGCCCCTCAGCCGGCGGCCAGGCTGCGGAGCGCGGCGCGCGCCGCGACCAGCGCCTCGGCCTGGCTGATCCAGCCGCGCATCGCCTCCTTCGCCGGGGGCGAGAGGCGCGAGAGGCGCTGGATGGCGCCTTCGAGGTCGCCGGCCTCCAGCGCGCGGCGGGCGCGCTCGATCTCGGCGGCGGCGGCGTCGCCCCAGACCATCTCCTCGCCCCGGCGCACGGTGACGAGGCCGGAGAGGCGGCTGACGGCGCTGTCCAGCACGCCGGCACCCTCGCGGGCCGGTTCGCTGGCGGCGCGGCCGGCGCGGGCGGCGTCCTCGAAGGACAGGCGCAGCGCCGATTCGGTGGGCGGTGCCGTATTGGCGAAGCGGGTCAGGGCCTCCGGCGCGTCGCGCAGGCCGGCGAGCGCGCCGCCGAGGGGACGACCGGCTTCCAGCGTGGCGCGGAGCGCGTCGATCGTCGCCATGCGGCCGGCGCGGCCTTCCAGCGCCGCCAGCCGCTGCGCGGCGCCTTCCAGCGTGGCGATGCGGCCGGCCTGCGCCTCCGCCGCGCTGGTGCGGGCGGCGAGGCCCTGTTCCAGCGCGGTGGTGCGGTTGGCGAGCGCCTGTTCCAGGGCCGCGGTGCGGGTGGCGAGGGTCTGTTCCAGGGCGGCGATGCGCCCGGCCAGCGCCGCTTCCGTGGCGCCGATGCGCTCCCTGGCCTGGGCCTGGCCCTGTTCCAGCGCCGAGTCGCGGGTGGCGGCTTCGCGGGCCAGGCCCTCGATGCGGGCGGTGGTGGCGGCGGCGCGGGCCTCGTCCTGGCGGATCGCGGCCTCGGTGCGGTCGGAGAGGCGGTCCAGGCGCTGGGTCAGCGCCTCCACCGCCGTGCGGGCGGCGAGCTGGGTCGGGTCGATGGCCGGGCGGGCGGCGGTGTCACGCGCGATCCGCTCGACGCCGGCCAGCTGCTCGGCCAGCGCGGCGGCGCGGCGCTCACCCTCCGCGACCTGGTCGCGCAGCGGCGCGAGGTCGACGGGCGGGCGGCCCTCGATGGTGGTCACGCGCTGGGTCAGGCCTTCCAGGCCGGTGACGCGCTGCGCCAGGCCTTCGAGCGCCGCGATGCGGGGCGGCAGGGCTTCGAGGCCGGCGATGCGGGCGGTCGTGCCCTCCAGCGCGGCAATGCGGCGATCGAGGCCGGCCACCTGCTGGAGCTGGGCGCGGAGTTCCGCGACCTCCGCCGCCATTGGGCTGGCCGGGGGCTGGGCCGGCGGCAGGGGGCGCGCGATCAGCCAGGCGACGGCTCCCACCAGGACCACGCCGGCCACGGCGATGGGCAGGGCGGCGGGGTCCAGGCGCAGGCGGCGGAGGCGGTCCTGGAAGGACGGAGGCGGGGGAGGGGCGCTCATGATGCTCCTGGCGCGGCTGGTGGCGCGGCGCGGCCCGAAAGCAGCGCCAGCAAGGCGTCTTCACTGGGCCGGCCGGCGACGTGGATCGCCCGGAAGGCAAGGGGGGCGATGGCGGCCGCGGCGGCATCCGCCACCCGCTGGCTGATCGCGAACGCCTCCATCCCCGCCAGGGTTGCCGCATGGCCGGCGGCCCGGAGCAGGGTGATGGCACAGTGCGCGGAGCGAGGCGAGTGGAACAGGATGGATGTGATCGTTCCGTGCCCGAGCGCGGCGGCGCAGGCTTCCGGCAGTGTCAGGGCCGGGGCGGCGCGATAGGCAATGCGGCGCGCGACGCGGAAGCCGCGCGCGCGGAGATCGGCGGCCAGATCAAGGGCATAGCCTTCGCCGACCGCGAGAAGCAGCGGGCCGGCGGCGGGGTCCAGCCGTTCGGCGGCAAGGCGGGCGAGGTCGGCCGCGGTGCCGGCGGCGGCGGTCACATCCGTGAAACCGGATTCCCGGGCGGCGGCCGCGGAGGCCTCGCCGACGGCGAGGAGGGGGACGGGTTGCGGCGTCAGGGCCCGGGCTGCGGCGCGGCTGGTGATCAGGATCGCCTGGGCGCGTGGCACCGCGACGGGGCGCGGCTGCAGGACCAGGGCGGGCGCGAGGATGGGGGCGAAGCCAAGGGCGCGCAGGCGCGCGGCGGTCTCCTCGCCCCCGGGTTCGGGGCGGGTGACCAGCACCGCTTGCGGCGCCGCCTCGGTCAGGCGAAGAGGTCCGCGGGGCTGTCGCGGCGGAGGCTGTCGCCGAGTTCGCGGCCGAGGCGGACGGCATCGGCGGCCGGGCCGTGCAGGCTGCGCTTCAGCAGGAAGGAGCCATCGGCACGGGCCACCAGGCCCGTCAGGTGCAGCCGGCCATCGGGCAGCAGGCGGGCATGGCCGCCGATGGGTGTGCGGCAGGAGCCGTCCAGCGCCGCGAGCAGAGCACGTTCGGCGGAGGAGACGGCCTTGGCTTCCCGGTCCTCGATGGCGGAGAGGAGTTCGTGCAGCTCCACGTCATCGGCGCGGACGGTGACGCCGACGATGCCCTGGCCGGCGGCGGGGACCATGGCATCGGGGTCGATCACGACGCCCGCTTCCGCTTCCAGGCCGAGGCGGCGGAGGCCGGCCAGGGCCAGGAGGGAGGCGGTGGGGCCGCCGGGGTCGCGCACCTTGGCGAGCCGCGTCTGCACGTTGCCGCGGATCATCTCCACCTTCAGGTCCGGCCTTGCATGCAGGATCTGCGACTGGCGGCGGACGGAGGCGGTGCCGATGACCGCGCCCGCGGGGAGGCAGGCGAAGGGGTCGGAGGGGTCGGGCGCGTGGCAATCCGGGCCGAGGATCAGCGCATCCCGCGCATCCTCCCGCTTCAGGGTGCAGGCGAGGACGATGCCGGGGGGGAGTTCGGTCTCGAGGTCCTTGAGGCTGTGGACGGCGAAGTCGATCCGGCCATCGGCCAGCGCCTCATGGATCTCCTTGGCGAAGAGGCCCTTGCCGCCGATATCGGCCAGGCGCTTGTCCTGGATCCGGTCGCCGGAGGTGGTGATGGCGTGTTCCTCGAAGGCCTTGGCATCCCGCAGCACCGGACAGAAGCGGGTGATCAGGTGGAGGAAGTGGCGGGTCTGCCACAGCGCCAGCGGCGATCCCCGCGTGCCGACGCGCAGCGGGAGGGAGCGCATATGCGGCTTCACGGCCTGATGCGGGTGGGGCGCGCCAGGCTGGGACTGGGCGTGGGGATGGGCTACCGACATGGGCGCCGGACATAGGCCCGGTATCGGAAAGGCGAAAGTGGTGCAGGCGACGAAACCCATGCGGCCCCTGCGGGACAGCGACGTGGTGCTGGGGCTCGAATCCTCCTGCGACGAGACGGCGGCGGCGCTGCTGCGGGCGGATGGGACCATCCTGGCGGAGGCCGTGCTCTCCCAGCTGGAGGACCACACGCCCTATGGCGGGGTGGTGCCGGAGATCGCGGCGCGGGCGCACCTCGCCCACCTGCCCGGGCTGGTGCGGCGGGTGATGGGGGAGGCGGGCGTCGGGCCGGGGGACCTGGCGGCGGTGGCGGCGACGGCGGGGCCGGGGCTGATCGGCGGGCTGATCGTCGGCGCCACGCTCGGCAAGGGCATCGCGCTGGCGGCGGGGGTCCCCTACCTCGGCATCAACCACCTGGAGGGGCATGCGCTGACGCCGCGGCTGCCGGGGGTTTTCGCCGGCGGGCTGCAATTTCCCTACCTGCTGATGCTGCTGTCGGGCGGGCATTGCCAGTGTGTGAAGGTGGAGGGGGTGGGCCGGCATGTGCGGCTCGGCACCACGCTGGATGACGCGGTGGGCGAGGCCTTCGACAAATCGGCCAAGCTGATGGGCCTGCCCTGGCCGGGCGGGCCGCATCTGGAAAGGCTGGCGGCGTCCGGCGACCCGACCCGCTTCGTGCTGCCGCGGCCGCTGCTGGGGCGGCCGGGCTGCGACTTCTCCTTCAGCGGGCTGAAGACGGCGGTGGCGAACATCGTGGCCAAGGGCGTGGACGAGCAGGGGAGGGCGGACCTCGCGGCCGGGTTCCAGGCGGCGGTGGCGGCGACGCTGGCGGACCGCGCGGCGCATGCGCTGGCCATGGTGCCGGATGCGACGGCGCTGGTGGTGGCGGGCGGGGTCGCGGCCAACCAGGGCATCCGCGCGGCGCTGACGGCGGTGGCGGGCAGGGCCGGCTTGCCGCTGGTGGCGCCGCCCATCCGCCTCTGCACCGACAATGCCGTCATGATCGCCTGGGCGGGGATCGAGCGGCTGCGGGCGGGGCTGACGGAGGCGCTGGACCACGCGCCACGGCCGCGCTGGCCGCTTTCCGACCTCTCTGTCACCCCCGTGTGAGCGGCGGGAGCCAAGCGCGGCAAGGGGCGTTGCAGGGGCGGACAGTTATGGAGGATACGCCGATGCGTTTCGCCCCTCGATTCATGATGGTCATGGCCCTGGCGCTCGGCGTCGCGGCCTGCGGGTCCTCGCCCGGCAGCCGGGCGGTCAGCGGCGGCCTGCTGGGCGCCGGCGCCGGCGCGGCGGTGGGCTCGCTCTCGGGCAATGCGGGCACGGGCGCCCTGGTGGGCGGCGGGCTCGGCGCGGTGGGCGGGGCCGTGACGGCGCGGTGATACGTGCCTGACCGGGGTGGGGTCGGCTTGCGCCGACCCCACCCCGGCGCTAGCCCCCCGGCGTGAATTACCGCCACGCCTTCCATGCCGGGAATTTCTGCGACGTCGCCAAGCATGCGCTGCTGGTGGCGTTGCTGCGTGGGCTGCTGGCCAAGCCGAAGCCGTTCCGGGTGCTCGACACCCATGCGGGCATCGGGGCCTACGACCTTTCCGCACCGGAACCCCAGCGGACGGGGGAGTGGCGGGATGGGATCGGGCGCGTTTCCGGCGCGGATGACCCGGCGCTGGCCGATTATCTACGGACTGTGGAGGCGCTGGGATACCCGGCGGCCTATCCGGGATCTCCCGCCATCACCCGGGCGCTGCTGCGGCCGCAAGACCAGCTCGTTCTCTGCGAGCTTCATCCCGAGGACCATGCGACGCTGCGCGCGCGCTACCGGGGCGACGCGCAGGTTGCGGTCCACAAGCGCGATGCCTGGGAGGCGATCGAGGCGCTGACGCCCTTTCCGGAGCGTCGCGGCCTGGTGCTGATCGACCCGCCCTTCGAGCAGGACGGCGAGTTCGACCGCCTGGCCAAGGCCATCGCCCGGCTGCGCCACCGCTTCCGCGCCGGCATCGTCGCGGCCTGGTATCCCATCAAGCACCGCGCGCCCGTCCGCGCCTTCCACCATGCGCTGCAGGATGCCGCCGCGCCGGATTGCGTCGCCGCCGAGATCGTCATCCGGGAACCCGTCGACCCCACGCGGCTGAATGGCTGCGGGCTGCTGGTGGCCAATGCGCCCTTCGGCTTCGAGGAGCAGGCCGCTGTCATCCTGGCGCGCTTGCTGCCGCGCCTCGCGCGCGGCGAGGATGGGGCCGGCGCGGGCGTCACCCGCGTGACGCCGGAATAGGGACCAGCATGGCAGGAACGGGCCGGATCGCGGTGCTCGGCGCGGGCGCCTGGGGGACGGCGCTGGCGCAGCAGGCGGCGCGGGCGGGGAATGCCGTCACGCTCTGGGCGCGGGATGCGGGAAGGGCGGCGACGATCGCGGCGGCGCGAGAGAACCAACGCTATTTGCCTGGCGTGGCGCTGGAACCGGCGGTTAGCGTGACGGCGGAGGCCGCGGCGCTGGACGGCGCCGATCTCTGGCTGCTGGTGGTGCCGGCGCAGCACCTCCGCGCGACGCTCGCGGCCCTGCCGGATACCGGCGCGCCCCTGGTGGTCTGCACCAAGGGGGTGGAGCGGGGGACGCTGAAGCTGCCGCTGGAAATCCTGGAGGAGGTGCGGCCCGGCGCCGCTGCGGCCGTGCTCTCCGGGCCGAATTTCGCGCATGAGGTGGCGAAGGGGCTGCCGGCGGCGGCCGTGATCGCCAGCCGGGATGCGGGGCTGCGGGGGCTGGCGGCGGAGCGGCTGGGGACTGCGGGCTTCCGCCTCTATGGCGGGGATGACCCGATGGGCGTGCAGGTCGGCGGCGCGGCCAAGAACGTGATCGCCATCGCGGCCGGGGCGGTGATCGGCGCGGGGCTCGGGGAGAATGCGCGGGCGGCGCTGGTGACGCGCGGCTTGGCGGAGCTGTCGCGGCTGGTGGTGGCCCTGGGCGGGAAGGCGGAGACGGCGGCGGGGCTCTCGGGGCTCGGCGACCTGCTGCTGACGACTACGGGGCCGGGCAGCCGGAACACCTCGCTCGGCATCGAACTCGGCCGGGGTGCGACGCTGGAGGCGGTGCTGGCGGCGCGGGTCAGCGTGGCGGAGGGCGTGGCGACGGCGCCGGCCCTCGTCGCGCGGGCGGCGGCGGCGGGGGTGGAACTGCCGATCGGCGCGGCGGTGGCCGATCTGCTGGCGGGGAGGCTCACGGTGGCCGAGGCGATGGGCAGGCTGCTGGCGCGACCGCGGAGGGATGAATGAGCAGCCTCTTCCCGCCGGGAACGCGCGACAGCGTCACCCATCGCGTGCTGGCCTCCGAACTCGCGCCGGTGGCGGCGCTGATCGGGTCCGACGATCCCGCGCTGGCGGTGCGGGCGGCGGGGACGCTGATGACGCGGCTGCTGCTGACGCGCCTGCCCGGCCCGGGCTGCCGCCTGCTGCGGGAGGATTTTTCGTTCAGTGGCCATCTGGCGGAGGGCGACGAGGTCGTCATTTCGGCGGAGGTCGAGGCACCGACGAACCCCGGCGTGGTGCGGCTGCGCTGCGCGGTGCGGCATGCCGGGGGCGAGCCGATCCTGACGGGCATTGCGGAGCTGACGGAACCGCTGGAGCGGCATGGCGACCTGACGGGGCCCTTCGGCACGCAGCCGCGGCGGCTGCTGGCGGCCATGCTCGCGCGTTGCGTGGGGCGGCCGCCGGTGCCGACCGCCGTTGCCCATCCCTGCGACGGGGAGAGCCTGCGCGGTGCACTGCTGGCGGCGCGGCACGGCTTGATCGCGCCGATCCTGGTGGGGCCGGAGGCGCGCATCCGCGCGGCGGCGGAGGGGCTGGACCTCTCGGGCATCGAGATCGTGCCGACCCCCCACAGCCATGCCAGTGCGGAGGAGGCGGTGCGGCTGGTCAGCCAGGGCCGTGCGGCGGCGCTGATGAAGGGCAGCCTGCACACGGATGAGCTGATGGGGGCGGCGCTGGCGCGGGAGGCGGGGCTGCGCACGGAGCGTCGCGTGTCGCATTGCTTCGTCATGGATGCGCCGCTCTATCCGCGGCCGCTGATCATCACCGACGCCGCCATCAACATCGCCCCCGACCTCGACGCCAAGGCGGACATCATCCGCAACGCGATCGGGCTGGCGGCGGCGATGGGGGTGGAGCTGCCGCGGATTGCGCTGCTCTCGGCGGTGGAGACGGTGACGGCGAAGATGGTGTCCACGCTGGATGCCGCGGCGCTCTGCAAGATGGCGGATCGCGGGCAGATCGCGGGGGGCGTGCTGGATGGGCCGCTGGCCTTCGACAATGCGGTCTCCCTGGAGGCGGCCAGGACCAAGGGCATCGTCAGTGCGGTGGCGGGCCGGGCGGATGTGCTGGTCTGCCCGGATATCGAGTCGGGCAACATGCTGGCGAAGCAGCTGGCGCTGCTGGGCGGCGCGGCCAGTGCTGGCATCGTGCTCGGCCTGCGGGTGCCCATGGCGCTGACGAGCCGCAGCGACGACGCCAACAGCCGCCTGGCTTCGGCGGCACTGCTGCGCCTGGTCGCAGCCTGATTCGAGACGGTCCAGGGGCGTCTCGCCCCTGGCAAGGGGGTGCGGGGGAACAGCGTTCCCCCGCGGTTGAAACCCTCCTGCCGCGCGCGCATATCGCCGCCCGCCCATACTTCTCACCAAAGGGGACATCATCGTGAGCGAGACCGTGGAACGGCATGAATTCGGCGCCGAGGTGGGGCGCCTTCTCGATCTCGTCGTCCATGCCCTCTATTCCGAGCGCGAGATCTTCCTTCGCGAGCTGGTCGCCAATGCGGCCGATGCCGTGGACCGCCGGCGGTTCGAGGCGCTGTCGGACCCCACCCTGATGCTGCCGGGCGATGCCAGCCTGCGCGTGGTGCCGGACAAGGAGGCGCGGCGCCTGACGATCAGCGACACCGGCATCGGCATGAGCAAGGCCGATCTGGCGCAGCACCTCGGCACCATCGCCAGGTCCGGCACGCTGGCCTTCGCGAAGTCGCTGTCGGAAAGCCAGGCGGCGGACAAGCCGAGCCTGATCGGCCAGTTCGGCGTCGGCTTCTATTCCGCCTTCATGGTGGCGGACCGGGTCGAGGTGACGTCGCGCCGCGCGGGCAGCGAGGAGGCGTGGCTCTGGGCCTCCGACGGACGCGGCGAATACACGCTGGCGCCGGCGGAGCGGGCGGAAGCCGGCACCGACATCGTGCTGCACATCAAGGAGGATGCGACGGAGTTCCTGGAGCCCTTCCGGCTGCAGTCGATCATCCGGAAATGGGCCGACCACATCACCATCCCCATCACCGTGGCGCGCGACGGGAAGGACGAGCCGGCCAACGAAGGCACGGCGCTGTGGCGCAAGCCGAAGTCGGAGATCACGGCGGAGCGCTACACGGAGTTCTACCGCCATCTCGGCCATGTCTTCGACGAGCCCTGGGCGACGCTGCATTGGCGGGCCGAGGGGCAGATCGACTTCACCGCGCTGCTCTTCATCCCCGGCATGAAGCCCTTCCAGGCGGTCGAGGGGGAGCGGGAGAGCAAGGTGCGGCTGCATGTGCGGCGCATGTTCATCACCGACGAGGCCGAGCTGCTGCCGCCCTGGCTGCGCTTCGTGCATGGCGTGGTGGACACCGAGGACCTGCCGCTCAATGTGTCGCGGGAGATGCTGCAGGCGACGCCGGTGCTGGCGCGCATCCGCCGCGCGGTGACGAACCGCGTGATCTCCGAGCTGAAGACGAAGGCCAAGGATGCCGAGGCCTACACGAAGTTCTACGAGAATTTCGGCTCCATTTTGAAGGAAGGCGTCTGGGAGGATAGCGAGCACCGCAAGGATCTGGCGGGGCTGCTGCGCTTCAAGTCGTCGGCCGTCGAAGGCTGGACCACGCTGGCCGACTACGTGGCGCGGATGAAGGAGGGGCAGGAGGCGATCTACTACCTCGCCGGCGACGACGCGGCCGCGCTGGCGCAATCCCCGCAGCTCGAGGGCTTCCGCGCCAAGGGCGTGGAGGTGCTGCTGATGGCGGAGAACATCGACGCCTTCTGGCCGGAACGCCTCGACAAGTTCGAGGAGAAGCCGCTGCGCAGCATCACCCAGGGCAGCATCGACCTCTCCAAGGTGGCGGGCGAGGCGGCGGAGCAGGGCGAGGCCGCGGATCTGTCCCGCCTGCTGCCGCTGGTGAAGGACGCGCTGGGCGAGGATGTCAGCGAGGTGCGGGCGACGGACCGGCTGGTGGACAGCGCCGTGGTGCTGGCCGCGCCGGAATACGGCCCCGATCTGCAGATGCAGCGTCTGCTGAAGCGCGCGGGCCGCGCGGCGGGGGCGGGGGCGCCGATCCTGGAGATCAACCCGCGCCATCCCCTGATCCGCAAGCTGGCGGAGAAGGCGGCGGGCGAGGCCGACCTGAAGGACGAGGCCGGGCTGCTGCTGGACCTGGCGCGGCTGCAGGATGGCGACGTGCCGCGGGATCCCGTGGGCTTCGCGAAGCGCGTCGCGGCGGCGCTGGCGCTGTGATGCTTCCCTGACCCGTCGCGCCATGGAAGCATGGCGCGACGGGCAGGGGGGATTTGACCATGGCATCACCTGTCGCGCTGGTGACGGGCGCGGGACGCGGCATCGGGCTCGCCACCGCGAAGCGCTTCCGGGCGGAGGGGTGGCGCGTCGCGCTGCTCGATATCGACGCGGCGCTGCTGGACGACGCCATGGCGCAGATCGCGGCGCCCGATGAGACACTGGCGCTGGCCTGCGACGTGGCCGATCCGGTGGCGGTCTCGGCTTCCGTGCAGCGCGCGGCGCGCCAATTCGGGCGGATCGACGCGCTGGTGAACAATGCCGGCACGGCCGTGTTCAAGCCGATCCTGGAGACGACGCTGGAGGAGTGGAACCGCGTGCTGGCGGTGAACCTCACCGGCCCCTTCCTGATGGTGCAGGCGGCGGCGCCGATCATGGCGGAAGGCGGCGGCGGCGCGGTGGTGAACATCACCTCCATCTCGGGGCTGCGCGCCTCCACGCTGCGCGTCGCCTATGGGACCAGCAAGGCGGCGCTGGCGCATCTGACGAAGCAGCAGGCGGCGGAACTCGCCAGCCTCGGCATCCGGGTGAATGCGGTGGCGCCGGGGCCGGTCGATACCGCCATGGCGAAGGCGGTGCACACGCCCGAGATCCGGCGCGACTACCACGACACCATCCCGCTCAACCGCTACGGGCTGGAGGAGGAGCTGGCCGAGGCGATCTTCTTCCTGGCCAGCGACAGGGCCTCCTACATCACCGGCCAGGTACTGGCGGTGGATGGCGGGTTCCAGGGCACGGGGATCGGTCTGCCGACCCTGCGGGCGGCGCGGCGGAACCTGTAGGTCAGCGGCAGACCTCGCGCTCCACGACGCGCCAGCGGACATTGCCCCAGCGGTCGCGGAAGGGGACGCGGCGCGCCTCGATCCAGCAGCGGCGGCGACGGCGGCGATGGCCGGGGGGCGGGGCATGGTAGTACTGCGCCTCCTCCACCCGTGCTTCCAACTCCTCCATCAGCAGCTCCTCCGGCCGCGTCACTTCCGGCGGTGGCATGCGCAGCGCCGCATCGGCAGGGCGCGTCAGGGCGGCGATCGTGCCGGCCAGGCCGGCAAGGAAGAAGCGACGGCGTTCCATCTCTCTCCATCTGCAGAAGGATGCGGAGACGGAACGCCGGCGCGGGCGCCTGGTTTCAGAAGCGCTCGAGCAGCGGGCCGCAGCCCGCGACCTTGTCCTGGATGCCCATGGTGCGGAGCGCATGCCAGTAGGTGGCGGTGTTGATGGCGATAACGGGCTTGCCGAGCCACATCTCCGCCATCACGGCGAGCTTCACCATGGAGAGGTTGGTGCCGACCTGGACGATGGCGTCCACATCGTCGCCATCGATGGCCTTGATCGCCTCGACGCACTGCTTCGGCGTGACCTCCGCGATGCCGGTCCAGGAGGGGCAGTGCAGCGCGATGTCCTTCTTCACCGTGAAGCCCATGTCGGTGAAGTAGCGCGCCACCTGTTCGTTCATGGCGGGCCAGTAGGGCGACATGATGGAGATGTTCTTGACGCCGCCATAGGCGTTCATCGCGGCAGTGCAGGAATGGCTGCCGACGCTGATCTTGAGGCCGGAGACCTCCTCCACCTGCTTGACGAAGGCATCGGCCCCCTTGGCGCCGTCGAAGAAGGTGACGGCGGACATGCCCATGACCAGGTGGTCGGGCTTGCAGGTCATGACGGACTTCACGGCATCGAGCGTGTTGTTGCCGATGAGGCGCGCGCCGGCCAGGAAGGTCTCGTTGGAGATGGCATCGGCATTCGGCGTGTAGATGCGGCTGTAGTGGTTGGTGACGCCCGCGGGGCGCATCATGTCGTAATCCGGCTGCACCACCGTGTTGGTGGAGGGGCCCATCACCCCGAACTTGCAGCGCCAGCCCAGCACGTCACCCATCAGAGGCTCTCCATTCGCCAAGCCGGCGGGCAGGCTACCACGGTGTGTGGCAGGGGCCGGCCGGCGGGGCGATGATTTACCGTCCTGGCGGTCTTGCACAGGGGTGGGATACAACCCCACCCTCCGCGGCAAGGTTCCAGGAGCATAAGGACGATGTCGAAGCCCATGGTCACACGACGTGGTGCCTTGCTGGCGGCCGGCGGGGCAATGATGCTGCCCGGCCTGGCACGGGCCCAGGGCACGGGGGATTGGCCGAACCGGCCGATCCGCTGGATCAACCCGGGCCCGGCCGGCGGCGCCGGCGACGTGCTGTCGCGACTTGTCGCGGACCGACTGCAGGCGCGACTCGGCCAGCCCGTGGTGGTGGACAACCGGCCTGGCGCCGGGACGAATATCGGCATGACGGCGGTCGCCCGCGCCGCGCCGGATGGCTACACGGTGGGGCTGGCCTCCATTGCCGCCAATGCCGCGAACAAGTGGCTGTACCGCAACATGCAGTTCGACCCGGAGAAGGATTTCGCGGCCGTCGGCATGATCGCGCTGGTGCCGAACATCGTGGTGATCCCGCCGGCGGTGCCGGCGCAGAACCTCCAGCAATTCATCGCCTGGGCGCGGGCGCAGAACCGGCCGATCAATTTCGGCTCGGTCGGCGCGGGGTCTTCGCAGCACCTGGCGGGCAGCCAGTTCCAGGTGATCACGGGGCTGCCGATGCAGCACCTGCCCTATACGAATAGCGGCCAGATGAACACGGACCTCATCGAGGGCCGCATCGACATGCTGTTCCAGTCCATCTCGGCGGTGACGCAGATGGCGCAGGCCGGGCGCATGCGCCCGATCGCGGTCAGCGGGGCGGAGCGCGTCGCGGCTTTCCCCGATCTGCCGACGATGCAGCAACAGGGAGTGGAGATCGTCTCCACCGGCTGGTTCGGGCTCTGCACGCCGGCGGGCGTGCCGGAGCCGATCCTGGCGCGGCTGGAGACGGAGCTGCTGGCGGCGATGGAGGAGCCCGCGCTGCGGGAGCGCATTGCGACGGGTGGTTCGGTGCCGCGGCGCATGGGCCGCGTGGAATTCGCGGAGTTCATGGCGGCCGAGAGCGCGCGCTGGCGGACGGTGATCCAGGCGGTGGGCGCGACGGCGGATTGAGCGCGCCGCAGGGGGACGCCGTCCCCCTGCACCAACCGTGGCACGCAGGGGGACGCCGTCCCCCTGCAACCCCCGGCCAGGGCCGAGCCGGCCCTGGACCGTCTTCAGTTCACGCGCGCGCCCGAAACCTCCACCAGCCGCTGCCATTTCGGGGTCTCGCTGACGATCAGCGCGGCGGCGGCGGCGGTGCTGTCGCTCACCACGGCGTCGTAGCCGAGCGGGCGCATGGCGTCCTTGAAGGACTGGGTCGAACCCACCTGGCGGATGGCGGCGGCCAGGCGCTCGACCTCCGCGGCCGGAGTCGCGGCGGCCGTGACGATCATGTTCCAGGACCGGATGTCGAAGCCCTCCAGCCCCGCCGTCTCGGCGAAGGCGGGGATGGCGGGGAGCATGCCGAGACGGCGGCCCGAGGAGGTGCCGAGGATGCGGATGCGCCCGGCCTCCAGCTGCGGCACCAGGGCGGTCGGCAGGTCGGCGCTGCCCTCGATGGTGCCGTTCAGCAGGTCAGCCGTCATCTGCGCGCCGCCGCGATAGGGGATCTGGTTGAACTCCGCCCGGGACTGGGCGGAGAGCGCGGCCAGCGTCAGGTGGCTGACGGTGGCGGCGCCGGCATGGGAGACCTTGAAGACGCCGGGATTGGCGCGGCACCAGGCCAGCAGGCTCGCCATGTCCGTCCAGCCGCGACGCGTCGCGACCTCCGTGTTCACGGCCAGCAGCACGGCGCTGTCGCTGATCTGCGTGATGGCGCGGAAGTCGCGCGCGACGTCGAAGGGCATGGTCTGCTGCAGGAAGTGCGCGGCGCAGAGCGTGGCGGCGCCGATGACGCCGATCGTGGTGCCATCCGGCGGCGCCTTGGCCACGGCATCGGCGCCGATCAGCCCGCCGCCGCCGCTGCGGTTGTCCACCACCACCGACTGCTCCAGCACCGGCGCCAGGCGGTCCGCCAGCACGCGGCCGAGGCCATCCACCGATCCGCCCGGCGGGAAGGGGATGACGATGCGGAGCGGCCGGCGCGACTGGGCCTGCGCCAGGGAAGGCACGGCCAGCGTGGTGGCGGCCAGCAGCAGCCGGCGCGTCAGGCGAGGCGTCATCGCAGGGTCTCCCGTTGTTGCGGGAAGGGTAGGGATATCGGCGCTACCCCTGCAACGGGATCGCGGAACGCGCGGCGATCGATGCCGGAATGGCACCGCGCTTCGCGGCTTCCCGCCACACCCGCTCGATCGCGGCGCGGCCGCGCCTGGTGACGGAGGCCGCGTCCGCGGTGGTGGGCTTGCCATCCCGCAGCAGCACGCGGCCTTCCACCATCGCCAGCGTCAGGTCGGAGGCGCTGCCATTGGTGATCAGCGATTTCAGCGGATCCCAGACCGGCTGGTAGCGCGACGAGCCGAGGTCGAACATCACGAGGTCGGCCCGCGCGCCGGGCGCCACGAGGCCGAGGTCGTCCCGCCCGAGGGCCAGCGCCGCATCGCGCGTCGCGGCGCGGAGGATGCGGACGGCGGCGAGCCCATGCGGCGTGCCGGACTGCGCCTTGGCGAAGACGGAGGCGGTGCGGATCTCATGCAGCATGTCGAGCGTCACGCCATCCGTGCCGATGCCGAGCCGGAGGCCCGAGGCTTCCATGCGGGCCACCGGCACGAAGCGGCCGGAGCGCGCGAAGGCGAGCGGGCAGGAAGCGAGCGCCGCACCCTCCCGCGCGATCATCGCCATCTCCTCATCGGTGGCGAACATGCCATGCGCCAGCACCACGCCGGGGCGCAGCAGGCCGAGGCGACGCAGATGCTCGATGGAGCCGGTGCCATGCGCGGATTTCACGCGCTCGATCTCGATCAGGTTCTGCGCGGCGTGGATGGAGACGATGGTGTCGAGCTCCCGCGCCTTGGCATCGACGCGCTTCAGCAGCTCCGGCGTGTTGCTGTCCGGGCCATGCGGGCCGAAGCCGACGCGCGTCACGCCGTGCCTGCCCTCGTCGAAACGCTCGAAGAGCTTCAGCGTGGCCTCGAAGCCGGTGTTGTCGGTCGGCGTGTAGATGGGCTTGCCATCGGCGCCCATGCCGACCGTCTCGCTGAACAGGTAGGGGCAGGACCAGCTGCGCAGCCCGATGCGCTTCGCACGCTCGATGAAGGGCCATTGCTGCACGCGATAGACGTCGAGCAGCCCGGTGGTGCCGCTGCGCAGCCCCTCCATCAGCGCCATCTCGACGGCGTCGCCGATATCCTCCTCCGTCATCAGCGCGGCCGCGACGTCGCCGAGCGGCATGAGGAGGGAGAAGACGATGTGGCCGGGCAGGTCGCCCGGCGCGATGTCATCCGCCAGGCCGCGGAAGAGCGGCGCGGACATGGCGTGGTTGTGCAGGTTGATGAAGCCCGGCATCAGCAGGCTGTCGGGCGCGACGATACGCTCGGCGTCGAGGCTCGGGCGATGCGGCGTGACATCGGCGATGGCGCCGTCCTGGACGACGACATGGTGGCCGGGGCGCAGGCCATGGTCGGCGTCCCAGACCCAGCCGGGCTCGATGACGAGGGTCACGGCAGCACTCCCCTGAAATGGCCGATCAGCGCGGACAGCGTCAGCACCGACAGCGCCGTGGTGATGACGACGGCCGCACCCGACCGGTCCATGCCGATCGTGTAGCGGCGCGCGAAGATGAAGGCGTTGGCGCCGGTCGGCAGCGCGGACATCGTCACCGCGACGGCGGTCTCGATCGGCGTCGCGCCGATCGCGATGGCGATCAGCCAGACCAGGCCGGGCAGCGCCACCAGCTTCACGATGATGATGGTCAGCGTCTCCGCCCAGGCGGCGCGGCCACTGATGGCGGAGAGGCCGCCGCCCAGGCAGAAGAGCGCGACGGCGGGCGTGGCATTGCCCAGCAGTTCCAGCGTGCGCTCCATCGGGCCGGGCATGGTGAGGCCGAGCGTCGTCCAAACCAGCGCCGCCACCACCGCCATCACCACGGGGTTGCGCGCGACGCCGCGCACCGTCGTCACCGCGACGCGGCGCCAGGGCGCGTGCTCGTTCAGCCCCATCTCCGTCACGATGGTGGCGAGGCCCAGCAGCACCATGGTCTGAAGTGCGAGGATGCCGAGCATGGGCGGCACGCCGGCCTGGCCGAAGGCCGCGACGATGATGGGCACGCCCATCATCAGCGAATTGCCGAAGACGCAGGCCAGCGCGAAGAGGGCTGCTTCCGACAGCCCCATGCGGAAGAAGCGCCGCCCCGCCCAGGTGGCCAGGAGGAAGACCAGCACGCCGCCCGTCAGCAGCGCCGCCGCGGCGCCGCCGGCGCTGTCATGCGGCCTGGTGCCACCGAGGAAGATGAGGGAGGGCGCGGCGAGGCCGAAGACGAAGGCCGACATGCCATCGAAGGCCGCGCGCGGCAGCAGCGCCCGGCGGCCCGCGATGAAACCGAGCCCGATGAGGGCGAAGACCGGGAGGACGACTTCGACAACGCCCCCCATGCGCGCCTACCGGCCCAGCAGCGTATCGACGAAGCCGGGAAGCCAGGGCTGGCGGGCGCGGGTGGTGCGGGCGGCGTGGAGGATGGCGCGGACTTCCGCGACGCAGGCATCGAAATCGCGGTTGACCAGGACGTGGTCGAAATCGGACCAGTGGGTCATCTCCTCCCGCGCGATGGCCAGGCGCTTGACGATCTCGGCCTCATTCTCCTGCTGCCGGCCGCGGAGGCGGCGTTCGAGTTCCTCCATGGAGGGGGGGAGGAGGAAGATGCCGACGACGTCCTGCGGCAGCTTGTCCTTCAGCTGGCGGTGGCCCTGCCATTCGATGTCGAAGAGCACGTCATGGCCCTTGGCGAGGGCGGCTTCGACGGGGGCGCGGGGGGTGCCGTAGCGGCGGCCGAGGAAGCCGGCGTGTTCCAGCAGCTCGTCGCGCTCCACCATCGCCTCGAATTCTTCCTGCGTCTTGAAATGGTAGTGGACGCCATCGGTTTCGGCGGGGCGGGGCGCGCGGGTGGTGGCGCTGATGGAAAGCGAGAGGTCGGGCTCCGTCTCCAGGATCTTGCGGGAGACGCTGGTCTTGCCGCCCCCGGGGGCGGCGGCGAGGACCAGGCAGATGCCGCGGCGGGCGGGGAGGGTGGGGCTCATTCGACGTTGGCCGCCTGTTCGCGCAGGCGTTCGATCGCGGCCTTGAGGTCGAGGCCGATGCGCGTCAGCGCCGTGCTGGCGGATTTGCTGCAGAGCGTATTGGCTTCCCGCACGAATTCCTGCGTCAGGAATTCCAGCTTGCGGCCGACGGCGTCGCCGGACTTCAGCAGGGACCGCGCCTCGTTGATGTGGGCGGTCAGCCGGTCCAGCTCCTCCCGCACATCGGAGCGCTGGGCGAGCAGGGCCACTTCCTGGGCGAGCCGTTCCTCCGGCACGCGGGCGCGGAGGTCGCCCTCGCCCAGCAGGTTGGCGAGGTTCTCCATCAGCCGCGCGCGCTGGGCGGCGGGCTGGCCGGCGGCTTCCTTCGCGGCGGCCTCCCGCAGCGAGGCGATCTCATCCAGCAGCGTCGTCAGGATCGTGGCGAGCTGCGCGCCTTCGCGGGCGCGGGAGGCGACCAGGCCATCGAGCGTGGTCGCGAAGGCGGTGGCGAGGGCGGCGCGGCGGGCTTCCTCCGCGGCCTCGTCGGGCTCGACGATTTCGGCGCGAAGCACGCCGGGCAGGGTCAGCACGGCTTCGGGGCTCGGGGGCGCGGCGCCGGGGATGCGGGCGGCGACGGAGAGCACCAGGGCGATGGCCTGTTCCAGCGCGGCGGGATCGGGCGTCAGGCGGGGGGCGCGTTCCTCCCGCTTCACGGTGAGCGTGGCGGAGACGTTGCCGCGCTTGAGGCGCTTGCCCAGCGCCTCCCGCAAGGCAGGCTCCAGCGCATCCAGCCCGCCGGGCAGGCGGAGGCGGAGGTCGAGGCCCCTTCCGTTGACGCTGCGGAGTTCCCAGACGAAGGAGGTGCCGTCCGGCAGGGTGCCGCCTTCGCGCGCGAAGCCGGTCATGGAAGCGAGCTTGCTCATGGGGGGGTTCTCCCCCTTGTGAGGGTGGAGGGCAAGGTGGCGGCATACCCGTGGCGTGACGTGATGATCACCGGCGCGACCGGGGGGCTCGGCAGGGCGCTGGCCGAGGCCTGCGCGGCGCCGGGGGTGACGCTGCATCTGAGTGGCCGGGACGAGGCGCGGCTGGATGCGGTGGTGGCTTCCTGCGTGGCGCGGGGGGCGGCGGTCAGCCCGAAGGTGCTGGACGTGACGGACCAGGCCGCGATGGCGGATTGGGTCGCGGGGGCGGGCAGGCTCGACCTGGTGATCGCCAATGCGGGGGTTTCGGGCGGCACGGGCGGGCAGACGGAGCCGGCCGACCAGGTGCAGCGGATCTTCGCCACGAATGTTGGGGGCGTGCTGAACACGGCGCTGCCGGCGCTGGCGGTGATGGCCGGGCAGGCGCCGGATGCGGCGGGGGTGCGGGGGCGGATCGCGGTCATTGCCTCCATCGCCGCCTTCGTGGCGGCGCCGGGGGCGCCGGCCTATTGCGCCAGCAAATCGGCGGTGCAGCGATGGGCGGAGGCGCTGGATGCCAGCGAGCGGGCGCGGGGGGTCCGGCTGCACGCGGTCTGCCCGGGCTATATCCGCACGGCGATGACGGCGCGGAACCCCTTCCCCATGCCGCTGCTGATGACGCCGGAGGTGGCGGCGGCGCGGACGCTGGCGGGGATCGCGGCGGGGCGGGTGCGGGTGGTCTATCCCTGGCCGCTCTACGCCGCGGCGCGGCTGGTGGGGGCGCTGCCGCCGACGTGGCGGAACCGGCTGATGGGGGTGGTGCCGGCGAAGCCGCGGGAGGGGTAGGGGCAGCGGGACGGTATGACGATTGCGCCTGGACGTCATACTCGCCACGCCCCTAGCATCGGCGCTCCGAACCGGAGGCCTCCCCGTGCCGCGACTCCCCCGCCGCGCCCTGATCGCGGCCGCCCTGGCCGCGCCGTCCCTGTCCGGCGCGCGGGCGCAGGGGCCGGGGACCACCGTGCGCGTGGCGGTCTCCGCGCCGCGGGGCATCGGGGCGGCGGACCCGCACCTGGCCTCCGCCCATCCGGACCGCATGCTGGCCTCCTGGGTCCATGGCGCGCTGGTGCGGTTCCGGCCGGGCTCCACCAGCCCCGCCGAGATCGAGCCCGACCTGGCGGAGGCCTGGGAGCATTCGGCCGACCGGCGGGACTGGCTGTTCCGGCTGCGGCCGGGCGTCGCCTTCCATCGCGGCTTCGGGCCGGTGACGGCGGAGGATGTCGTCTTCAGCCTGCGCAAGGCGGCCAATCCCGCGACCTCCGCCCATGCCGGCGATTTCGCGGGGCTCGAGGAAGTGTCGGCGCCGGATGCCTCCACGGTGCGGCTGCGCTGGCGGGTGGCGCCGCCGGCGCCGCTCGGGCCGCTGACCAATTATGCCGGCGGCTTCATCCTCTCCCGCCGCGCGATGGAGGCTGGCGGCGAGGCGGCGGGGATGGTGGGCTTCGGCCCCTTCGCGGTGGCGGAGCACCAGCCCGGCCAGTTCATGCGGCTGGCCGCCAACCAGGCCTATTTCCGCGGCAGGCCGAGGCTCGTGGAAATCCTGTACCGCTTCGTGGGGTCGCCGGCGGTGGCGGACCTCGCCTTCCAGGCGAATGAGGTCGACATCATCGAGGGGCAGGGCGATCCCGCCTGGATCGCGCGGCTGCGCGCCGCCGGCGCCACGGTGGATGTGATCGAGCCGGCGGAGCTGTCGCAGCTGCATCTCAACGTCACGCGGGCGCCGCTCGATGATGTCCGGGTGCGGCGTGCCATCGGCCTGGCGGTGGACCGCGCGGCGCTGGCGCGCTGGCGGGGCGACGTGGCGCGGGCGGCGCGGGGCGTGCTGCCGGCGGGGACGCTGGGCTTCGTGGAGACGGGGCTGCCCGCGGCCGATCCGGAGGGCGCGCGGCGCCTGCTGGCGGAGGCCGGCTACCCCGACGGCATCACGCTGCGCAGCATCCACACCAGCAACACCGGCATGCTGGGCGCCATCCAGGTGGTGCAGGCGCAGCTGCGCCGCGCGGGCATCACGCTGGAGGTGCAGGTGGTGGACCACCTCTCCTACCACGCCATGATCCGGCAGGATCTGAGCGCCGTGGTGCACTACTCGGCGGCGCGCTTCCCGGTGGCCGATGTGATGCTGACGCAGTTCTTCCACGGACGCAGCATCGTGGGCAGGCCGGGGGCGGTGACCAACTTCTCCCATTGCAGCGTCGCGGATGACGCGATCGAGGCCGCGCGCGTCGCGACCGATGGCGCCGCGCAGATGGCGCATTGGGCGGAGGCGCAGCGGAAGATCGCGGCGGCGCATTGCGCCGTGCCGCTGGTTGAATCCATGGGCGTCTGGGCGCGCCGTGCGCGCTTCGACTACGGCTTCGAGTTCCGCGGCGCCATGGCGACCGGGCCGCTGCTGACGGAGCGGTCGCGCTTCACCTGACGCTCACTCGTGATGGTGCCCGCCGCGTCGCCTGCCGGCGCGGGGGGCGGGCATCAGGTTGATGCGGCCGAGCCGGACGCCGCGTTCCGCGATCAGGGACTCGGCGAAGGGGCGGACTGCCTGGGCGGGGCCGCGCAGCAGCGCGACCTCCACGCAATGATGCGCATCCAGATGGGCGTGCAGCGTCGCGACGCTGAGGTCGTGATGGGCGTGCTGGGCATCGAGCAGCCGCCGGCCCAGCTCCCGCTCCGCATGGTCATAGACGAAGGAGGCGACGGCGACGCAGTCGCCCTGGGGTTCTCCCGCCTCCTCCGCATGGCGGGCCAGGCCGCCATGCAGCAGGTCCCGCATCGCCTCCGACCGGTTGGCGGAGCCGCGCTGCGCCATGAAGGCGTCGAGCGCCGCGACGGTATCGTCATCGAGCGTGATGGTGATGCGCTGTGTCATGGCGGTCCCCGGGGCGGCTGGATGCTACGGGATGCGGCGGCGGGATGCCATTTGGCGCGATGGGTGTGACACCCTTGCCATCCTTTCTCGAAACCGCGTTACCCATGACGCAGTGTCATGGATCGAAAACGCGCAGTGTGCTGTTGTCATGGGCATGCCAACGTATATGCGTAGTGCCGGCCTCGCCTGTCCGCAGGCGGAGAACTGATCCCATGACGGGAGGATCCTCCCTGCTGGCCATGCGGCGGCTGCCGCGGGGGCGGCGCTGCCTGATCGCCGCCGTGGTCATCCTGGTGACCTTCGCGCTGAGGGTCGCGATCCTGGGCTGGCAGCCCGGCGGGGCCTACCTGCCTTTCCTGCCCATGGTGGTGCTGACGACGGTGCTGCTGGGCCTGGCGCCGGGGCTCTTCGCCGCGGCGCTGGGCTGGGCGATGGCCGTCGTGTGGTTCGTGGAGCCGGTCGGCGGGTGGCGCATCGCCGACTGGGGCGACATCGCCTTTGCCGTGCTCTTCCCCGCCGGTGCGGCCTTCGCCGCTGTCGTGACGGAGGTCTTCGTCAGCACGGCGACGGCGGGGCAGGAGGAGTAGCGGCGCGCGTCAGCTGCCCGTCTCGGCGGCCGGGAAGTTCAGCTCCAGCACCACCCCGTTGGGATCGGTCAGGAAGATCTGGGTGACGCCGTCGCGCGGCACCACCTGCTCGCGGAACGTCACGCCCTTGGCCTGGAGCCGCGCGCGCATCTCGGCCAGGCCGGTGGCGGCCAGCGCCACGTGGTCGATCTGGCCGGTGGGCTGGGCGCGGCGGGGCGGGCGGTTGGCATCTGCGGCGCGGGGGCCGACCAGGTGGATGACGGGCGCGCCGCCGGCATAGAGCCAGGCGCCGGGGAAATCGAAGGGCGGCCGGTCGCCCGGCTCCATCCCCAGCACCTCCCGGTAGAAGGCGAGGGTGGCGTCGAGGTCGACGGCCCAGATGTTGATGTGCTCGATCCCGCCGATGGGCATGGACGCCTCCCCTTGTTGCCGCGCGCATCAGCGCATGGGGCGGGCCCCAGCGTCCAGGGTCAGGCGGGGGCCTTGGCCGGTGGGGGCTGGGAGGTGGCGAGCCAGACGCCCGCCAGCACGACCAGCCCGCCGAGCAGCACGCCGGCCGCCGGCCATTCGCCGAGCAGCAGGGCCCCGACGCCGGCCGCGAAGGGCGGCTGGATGTAGCCGACCATGGAGGCGTCGGTGACGCGGGTGCGCGTCAGCAACTTGAGAAACATGGTCAGCGGGATGGCGGAGGTGACGATGCCGAGCAGCGCGATGACGCCGAAGACCCAGGCAGGCTGGTCATAGGCGCCGATGCCGTTGAAGGGCAGGGAGAGCATCCCGGCGACCAGGCCTGACACCACCTGCTGCCCCAGCACCAGCTGGGCGGAGGCGCCGGGCCTCGCCATGCGGGCATAGATGGTCCCGGCGGCATAGGAACAGCCGGAGATCAGGATCAGCAGCCCGCCGGTGAAGGACGCGTTGCCGGACAGCGCCGCGGGGCCGAGGATGACGGCGATGCCGGCGAAGCCCAGCAGCAGCCCGGCGACGCCCCGCCAGCCAGGCCGGTCGCCGGGCAGCAGGACACTCGCCATCAGGGCGACCTGCAGGGGGGTGGCGGCGTGGATCAGGGCGGCGGGCGCGGCCTCGATCCGGTCGAGCGCCAGGGCCGTCAGCAGATTGGGCACCCAGCCATTGCAGGTGCCGAGCACCAGGGCGGCGCGCCAGACATTCCAGCCGCCGCCCCGCAACTGGCCGGTGACGGCGAGGAAGGCGAGCACGCCGAGGGCGGCGAAGGCACCGCGGCAGGCGGCCAGCGCGAAGGGCGGCATCTCCCCCGCCACCAGGCGGAGCAGGGGGAAGGAGGACCCCCAGAGGCCGCCGATGACGAGGAGGCGCCACCAGAGGGCGGGGCCGGTCAGGGGCGTCATGCGGGAGGCAGGGGGAGGGCGGGCGTCACCGCGCGGGGGAAGCGGCGCGCGAGCGCTCGATCTCCCGCCAGCGGGCGACGTTGCGGTTGTGCTCCTCCAGCGTGCGGGCGAAGGCGTGGCCGCCGGTGCCGTCGGCCACGAAGTAGATGAAGTCCGTCGCTTCCGGCCGCGCCACGGCGCGCAGGGCGTCCCGGCCCGGGCTGGCGATGGGGCCGGGGGGCAGGCCGCGGATGCGGTAGGTGTTGAAGGGGTGGTCGCGGTCGAGGTCGGCGCGCGTCAGCGGGCGTTCCAGCACGCCGCCATCGGCCGCGGCATAGGCCGCCGTCGGATCGGATTGCAGCATCATGCCGCGCCGCAGCCGGTTGACGAAGACGCCGGCGACACGGGCGCGTTCGTCGCCGCGGCCGGTCTCGCGCTCCACGATGGAGGCGAGGATCAGCGCCTCCCGCGCCGTGGTGATGGGCAGGCCGGGCTGACGGGCGGCCCAGATTTCCGCCAGCGCCTGCTCCATCGCCTGTTCGGCGCGGCGGACGACCGCGGCGCGGGTGTCGCCGAACTGGTAGCTGTAGGTCTCGGGCAGCACCTCGCCCTCGGCGATCTCGGGCATCTCCCCGGTCAGGCCCTCGGCGCGTTCCAGGATGGCGGTGATCTGGCGGGCCGTCAGGCCTTCCGGGATGGTGACGCGGCGCTGGACGGGGCGGGCCTTGCGCAGGATCTCCAGCACGTCGCGCAGGCTGGCGCGGGCGGGGAAGGTGAATTCGGCGGCGCGGACGGCGCCATCGCCCCGCGTCAGCCAGACGGCGGCCAGGAAGGCGCGGGGGTCGGCGATGACGCCGCGCTCCGCCAGGCCCTCGGCGATGACGGTGGTGCCGCCGCGAGGCACGACGATCGTCGTGGCCTCCGCCAGCGGGCCGGGGGCGGTCCAGGCGCGGTGGGCATACCACCAGGCGCCGCCGCCGAGGCCGGCGATGAGGAGAAGCACGAGGAGGAGGGCGACGAGGCGGCGCATGGGCTAGTGGTGGCGCCGCCTTAAGGGTCTGGCAAGGCGCCCGCGCGTCAAACTCCCCGCGGGCGGGTCAGTGTGAAGGCGGACCGGCTGGCTGGCCGGTCCGAGCGCCCGGATGGACGCCGCCGGCAGTCCGGCAGACCTAAGCATGCGTAGCGCGCGCCCGGCGTCTGAGGGCATGACGAGAGGAGGCGGACCGGCTGGCTGGCCGGTCCGAGCGCCCGAACGGGCGCCGCCGGAAGTCCGGCGAAGCCAAGGCGGCGGATGCCGCCGCCCGGCGCTTGAGGGCATCAACAAAGGCTTGATCGTGGCCGCCGGAGGCGGCCGGGATCAAGCCGCCTTCTTGAAGATGATGCTCGCGTTCGTGCCGCCGAAGCCGAAGCTGTTGGACAGCGCGATGTCGATCTTGCGCGGCTGGGCTTCCAGGGCCACGCGGTCGATCGGGCTTTCGCGGGACGGGCTTTCCAGGTTCAGCGTGGGCGGGGCCACGCTGTCGCGGATGGCGAGGATGGAGAAGATGCCCTCCACCGCGCCCGCCGCACCCAGCAGGTGGCCGATGGCCGACTTGGTGGAGGACATGGCGAGCCTCGATGCCTCGTCGCCCCAGAGCCGTTCCACCGCCTGCAGTTCCAGGTCGTCGCCCATGGGCGTCGAGGTGCCGTGCGCGTTGACGTACTGGATGTCGGACGGCGCGAGGCCGGCGCTGCGGAGTGCCGCGCGCATGGCACGGAAGGCGCCGTCGCCATCCTCGGTCGGCGCCGTGATGTGGTAGGCGTCGCCGGACATGCCGTAGCCGATGACCTCGGCGTAGATCTTGGCGCCGCGGGCCTTGGCGTGCTCCAGCTCCTCCAGCACCACCACGCCGGCGCCTTCGCCCATGACGAAGCCGTCGCGGTCCTTGTCCCAGGGGCGGCTGCCCTTGGTCGGGGCGTCATTGAAGGCGGTGGAGAGGGCGCGGGAGGCGCAGAAGCCGGCCATGCCGATCTCCGCCACCGCGGCCTCGGCCCCGCCGGCCACCATGACATCGGCGTCGCCGAGGGCGATCAGCCGCGCCGCATCGCCCAGCGCATGCACGCCGGTGGCGCAGGCCGTGACCACGGCGTGGTTCGGGCCCTTGAAACCGTATTTGATCGAGACGTGGCCGGAGGCCAGGTTGATCAGGGCCGAGGGGATGAAGAAGGGCGAGATGCGCCGCTGCTTGCCCTGGGCGATGAGGAGCGAGGCCTCATAGATGGTGGGCAGGCCACCGATGCCGGAGCCGATCATGACGCCGGTGCGGCAGCGGGCTTCCTCCTGGTCCTCGCCAGGCATCCAGCCGCTGTCCTCGACCGCTTCCTGCGCCGCGACGAGCGCGAGCTGGATGAAGCGGTCCATCTTCTTCTGGTCCTTGACGGGGATCCACTCGTTGATGTCGAGCTTCCCCTCCGCCTTGGTGCCGAGCGGTACCTGGCCGGCGATCTTGGCCGGCAGGTTGCTGACGTCGAAGGACTGGATCGCCGCCAGCCCGCTTTCGCCGGCCAGCATGCGCTTCCAGACATTCTCGACGCCGAGGCCGAGCGGGCAGGCGATGCCCATCCCCGTGACGACGACGCGCCGCGGCGCCGCGAGATGACCGAACACCCCTGGATCCCCTACCCTGCCGAGCCGTTGCCTGGGTTCAGGCCGACTTCTGCTTCTCGATGTAGTCGATCGCGTCCTTGACGGTCGTGATCTTCTCGGCGGCGTCGTCCGGGATCTCCACCCCGAAGGCTTCCTCGAAGGCCATGACCAGCTCGACCGTGTCGAGGCTGTCGGCGCCCAGGTCGTCGATGAACGACGCCTCGGTCGTCACCTTGGATTCCTCGACGCCGAGGTGCTCCACGACGATCTTCTTCACCTTTTCGGCGGTGTCGCTCATCCCGCGATATCTCCTGCTGGTACGTGCCGTGCTGCGAACGCGAAGGGTGCCCGCCCGGCCGTTGGTTCCGGGGCGGCGCCGCTTAACATGGATGCGTCATCTGGCCTAGGCGGGCGCCGCGCGCAAGCCGCCCCAAGGCCGGAAGCGGTGGAAAGGCGAGGGGGAGCCCCGCCTTTTTTGCCGGGCTGGGGCGCATCCCCCAACTCTGGCGGCCGCCCTTGCGGCCGAGGCCGCGAAGGCGGCCCGCCGCAAGCGTGCCTTTGGCACGACGCGCTTGCGGGCATGGAAACTCAGATCATCGCCATGCCGCCATTCACATGGATCGTCTGGCCGGTCACCCAGCCGGCTTCCGGGCTGGCCAGATAGGCGACGGCGCCGGCGATATCCTCCGGCGTGCCCATCTTCTGGGTGGGGATGCGCGACAGCAGCGCGGTGCGCGCCGCTTCCGGGAGCGAATCGGTCATCGCGGTCTTCACGAAGCCCGGCGCGACCACGTTCACGGTCACGCCGCGGGTCGCCACTTCCTGGGCGAGGGACTTGGACATGCCGATCAGCCCGGCCTTGGCGGCGGCGTAGTTGGCCTGGCCGGCATTGCCGGTGACGCCGACGATGGAGGCGATGGAGATGATCCGCCCCTGCCGGCGCTTCATCATGCCGCGGAGTGCCGCGCGGGCCAGGCGGAAGGGGGCGTTGAGGTCCACTTCCAGCACCGCGTTCCAGTCGGCATCGCCCATGCGCAGCGCCAGCATGTCCCGCGTGAAGCCGGCATTGTTGACGAGGATGTCGAGGGCGCCGAGCTCGGCCTCCACCTTCTCCACCAGCGCGGCGGGCGCCGCCGGGTCGGCGAGGTCGGCGGGGGCGACCAGGACGCGGTCATTGCCGAGCGCTTCCGCCAGCGCGGCCAGCTCCGCCTCCCGCCGCCCGGTGATGGCGACCTTGGCGCCTTGGGCGTGCAGCGCGGTGGCGATGGCGGCGCCGATGCCGCCCGTGGCGCCGGTCACGAGCGCCACCTTGCCGTCCAGACGGAACATCAGCCTGTCTCCCCGCCTGCATCCAGGCGCTTGATCATGGTGAAGCGCGTCTGGCCCGGGGGGCAGTCGGGGATGGCCCCGACGACGCGGTAGCCCTGCTTTTCATAAAAGCCGCGGGCCTGGAAGGTGTAGGTATCGAGCCTGGCGCCGATGCAGCCCCGGGAGCGCGCCTCGGCCTCGGCGGCGTCCAGCAGCCTCGTGCCCCAGCCGGCGCCGCGCAGCGCGGGCGGCACGGCCAGGTTCTGGGTGTAGAGCCAGGACCAGCCCGTGACGCCGACCAGCCCGCCGATCACCGCGCCCGATTCGTCCCGCAGCAGCACGGCGAGGGGAACGGTATCGTGCGGGAAGCCGGCGGCGGCATTGGCGTCACGCAGCGCCCCGCGCGCGGCCGCCTCCTCCGCCGCCGTGGGGGCGGCAGTCAGGTGCAGCGTCGCGGTCACAGCGCCTTGAGGAAGGCTTCGATATCGGCGGGGGTGCCGATGGCGCTGGCCTGCGCCTCCGGCATCAGGCGCTTCATCAGCCCCGTCAGCACCTTGCCCGAGCCGACCTCCACGAAGCGGTCGCAGCCCATGGCGCCCATGGCCAGGATGCATTCGCGCCAGCGGACCGTGCCGGTGACCTGGCGGACCAGCAGGTCCCGGATGGTGTCGGGGTCCGTCGCCTTGGCGGCGGTGACGTTGGCGACGACGGGCACGAGCGGCGCCGCCATCCCGGCCTTGGCCAGCGCCTCCGCCATCGCGTCGGCGGCGGGGGCCATGAGGGCGCAGTGGAAGGGGGCGGAGACCGGCAGCTTCATGGCGCGCTTCACGCCGGCGGCCTTGGCACCCTCGATCGCGCGATCCACCGCGGCGGTGGCGCCGGAGATGACGATCTGCCCGCCGCCATTGTCGTTGGCGATCTGCACGACCTCCCGCTTCCCCGTCTCCGGATCGGCCTCGGCGGCGGCGCAGATGGCGGCGGCCTGGTCGAATTCGGCGCCGAGGAGGGCCGCCATGGCGCCGGTGCCGGGGGGCGTCGCCTGCTGCATCGCCTCGCCGCGCAGGCGCAGCAGGCGGGCGGCGGTGGAGAGGCTGAAGGTGCCGGCGGCGGCGAGTGCCGCGTATTCGCCGAGCGAATGGCCGGCCACGAGGGCGACGCGGTCGCGCAGCGCGAAGCCGCCTTCCTTCTCCAGCACCCGCACCACGGCGAGGGAGACGGCCATCAGCGCGGGCTGGGCATTGGCGGTGAGGGTGAGTTCCTCGGCCGGGCCCTCGAACATCAGCTTCGAGAGCTTCTGGCTGAGCGTGTCGTCCACTTCCTGGAACACCTCCCGCGCGACGGGGAAGGCGTTCGCGAGGTCGCGGCCCATGCCGGGGGCCTGGCTGCCCTGGCCGGGGAAGGTGAAGGCGAGAGCCATTTTCTTCTGCGTGACCCTGGTGTGACTCGCGCGGCCCTAGGCCCCGGGGGCGGGAGCGTCAAGGGTGGGGGATCACGCGGCGGTGAGGGTGGCGGGCCTGGTGGCTGGCCCTGGCGCGGACTCCGGGCTAATGGCGGCGGTCCAACCCGAACCGAGCAAGAAGGGCCTTCCGCCATGCCGCTCCTCCGCGTCGTCAACCGCAAGCGCCGCAAGGCCCTGGCCAACCTCAAGGGCGCCGACCTGAAGGAGCGCCTGGCCGCCGCCGCGAAGCGCCTGAAGGCGAAGCGCCGCCGCGGGCTGTGAGCTGACCGGCGGGGCGGCGACGCCCCCGGTTGCGTGACGAAGGGCGCGCCCGGCCAGGCCGGGCGCGCCCTTCGCATGTCCGGCCTGCCCGATTCATTTCTTGCCCCGGCGGGTCCGGCGTGCTTTACGCCGCGCTTCCCTGCCGGGACCCGAGGCATCGGTCCCGGCTATGCCCGTTCGTGCGTATTCCGGCATGGTGCCGGGGGCGCCTGGGCTGAGACAGCCGGAGGGACCCGATGCCCTTGTATGAATGCGTGCTCATGGCGCGCAACGACATCACGCAGCAGCAGGTCGAGGCGATCGCCGCCCAGGTGGCGACGACGGTCGGCGAGCAGGGCGGCGAGATCAAGAAGCAGGAATACTGGGGCCTCCGCGGCCTGGCCTACAAGATCAAGAAGAACCGCAAGGCGCATTACATGCTCCTCGGTATCTCCGCGCCCCCCGCCGCCATGCTGGAAGTCGAGCGTCAGCTCGGCCTGCACGAGGACGTGCTGCGCAGCCTGACGCTGCGGATCGAGGCGATCGACGAGGCGCCCTCCGCCATCCTGGCCCGCCGTGGCGAGGATCGTGAGCGTGACCGCGGCTTCCGCGGGCCCCGCCCGGCCGGCCGCTTCGGTTCCGGCCGCACCGGCGGCGGGCGCGAGCGCGACGACCGCGAGGAATACCGCGCGCGGCCGCGCGAGGAAATGGACATGGGCGCGGGCGAGGAGTGATCTGAGATGTCCGACCGCAACGACGAGATTTCGCTGAACCCCGCCATGCGCCGCCCCGCCGTGGGCGCCCGCCGGCCGTTCTATCGCCGCCGCAAGTCCTGCCCCTTCTCCGGCCCGAACGCGCCGAAGATCGACTACAAGGATGTGCGCCTGCTGAGCCGCTTCCTGTCGGAGCGCGGCAAGATCGTGCCGAGCCGCATCACGGCCGTGAGCGCGAAGAAGCAGCGCGAGCTGGCGAATGCCATCAAGCGCGCCCGCTTCCTGGCCCTGCTGCCCTACGTCATCAACGACTGACGGGCGGCCGAGGGTAGAGGCCGGGCGGTCATGGCCACGGACAGCACGCAGCAGGGGGCGGAGGAGGATCGGCGCATCGCGTCCGATCCCCGCTGGCTTGCCGCGGGCGCTGCCGGGCTGGCTGCGGCGGTGCTCACCCTCTGGGGCTTCCGGGGCATGCCCGGCGGCGCGCTGACGCTCTGGCTGGCGCCACTGCCGCTGTTCATGGCGGGCATCGGCTTCGGCGCGGGCGCGATGATCGCGGCGGTGGGGGTGGCCTTCGTGGCGCTTCTGGCCGTGGGCTCCAGCCTCGGCGCCGGGCTCTTCCTCGGCATCTTCGGCGCGCCGGCGGCGGCGCTGGTCCTCGCGGCCCGGCGCAGCGCCGAGTCGGGGCTGGCGGTGCCGGACCTGGCGGCGTCCTTCACCCTGCTCGGCATCCTGCCGGCGGCCGGGGTCGCGGTGGCGGCCTGGCTGCTGTCCGATGTCCCGGGCGGCATGGAAGGCGCGCTGCGCGGCGCGGTGGAACAGGCGATGTCCCGCATGGGGCTGCCGGTGGCCGAGGGGCTGGTTTCCGAACTGGTCCGGGTGAAGGCGGCCGCGATCGGCTTCTGGGTCGCGATGGCCCTGCTGATCAACGCCGCCGCGGCCTCCGGCCTGCTGGTCCGCCTCGGCATCACCACCGCCCGTCCGGCCTTCCGCGAGGCGCGGCTGCCGGCCTGGTATGTGGTGCTGCCCTTCATCGCCCTCGGCCTCTGGCTGGCGGCGGAGGAGGGGAGCGACGCGGTGGAACTCTCCCTGCTGCTGGCGCTGATGGTGCCGGTCTTCCTGCATGGGTTGGCCGCCTTCCATCGCGCGACCGCGGCGCTGCGTGGCCGGCCCATGGTCCTGGGCGGCGCCTATGCCGCGCTTCTCATCATGTCCGTCCCGGTGGCGCTGGCCGTCACGGGTTACGGCCTGTTCGATATCCTCAACGGAACACGGGGCCGGCGCGGTGCGCCGCCCCCCCAGCGCTGAAACGGTGCAGCCATGATCGAAGTCATCCTGATGCAAAGGGTCGAGAAGCTCGGCCAGATGGGCGAACTGGTGAAGGTCCGCCCGGGCTATGCGCGCAACTTCCTCCTGCCGCAGGGCAAGGCGATCCGCGCGAACAAGGACAACCTCGCGCGGTTCGAGCGGGAGCGCGCGCAGCTCGAGGCCCTGAACCTCAAGAAGCGCGAGGAGGCCGAGCGCATTGCCGAGCGTGTGCACGGCCTGACGGTCGTCATCATCCGCTCCGCCGGCGAGAGCGGCAGCCTCTATGGCTCCGTCTCCGGTCGCGACATCGCGGAGGCCTGCAAGTCCTCCGGCCTGACGCTGGATCGCAGCCAGGTGCTGCTGGAGCAGCCGATCAAGACGCTGGGCCTGACGCAGGTCCGCGTGGCGCTGCACCCGGAGGTTTCCATCCCGGTCGGCGTGAACGTCGCGCGCTCCGTCGAGGAAGCCGAGAAGCAGGCCCGCGGCGAGGACCTGCGCGCCGCCGACCAGGCGGAGGAGGAGAGCCTGGAGGCCGAGCTGGCCGCCGAGCTGGCCGAGCTGGGTGCGGCGTCCGAGCGGGATTGATCGGTCCGCAGGGGGCTCCGCCCCCTGCACCCCCGGCAAGGGCCCCAACGTCAGGATTTGGGGGCCCTTGCAACCCTTGTATTGACGATGGTCCAGGGGGGTCTCCCCCCTGGCGGGTGGGGTATGGGGAGGGCAGCGCCCTCCCCATCTTCATTTGTCCCCCCTCGTCCCCGATATCCACAGGCCAGCCCCGCCTGACGGGGGCGCGCCCGACTCGTCTGCCGCGCTATGATGCCGGCATGAACACCTTTGGCGCCCCGCCCAGCCCCGCCTTCGGCGGCGATGGCCTTCTCGGTCTCTCCCAGCGCCTGCCGCCCGCCAATATGGAGGCCGAGCAGTCGCTGCTCGGCGCGCTGCTGGCCAACAACAAGGCCTATGAGCGCGTCAGCGAATTCCTGGCGCCGGAGCATTTCGCCGACCCGATCCATGGCCGCATCTATGGCGCCATCCAGCGGCGGATCGAGGCCGGGCAGCTGGCGGATGCCGTCACGCTGCGGGCGGAGTTCGAGCATAACGGCCTGCTGGATGAGGTCGGCGGCACTGCCTATCTGGGCCAGCTGCTCGGCGCCATGGTCGGCATCATCAATGCCGGCGAATACGGCAAGGTCATCCATGACGCCTGGATGCGCCGCCAGCTGGTCGATCTGGGCGAGGTCATCGTCAACCGCGCCTTCGGCGCGGAGCCGGAGCTGGATGGGCGGCAGCAGCTGGAATCCGCGGAACAGGCGCTGTTCGACCTGGCCAAGGACAACGGCTCCGATGGCGGCTTCGTGCATTTCGAGAAGGCGCTGGCCACGGCGGTGCACCATGCCGCGGCGGCCTTCTCCAACCCCGGCGGCGTCAGCGGGTTGTCGTCGGGGCTGCGCGACTTCGATGCCAAGACGGGCGGGCTGCACAAATCGGACCTGCTGATCCTCGCGGGGCGGCCGGCCATGGGCAAGACCGCGCTGGCCACCAAGATCGCCTTCGGCGCGGCGCGCAGCATCCTGCGCAAGGCGCGGGAGAATGACCCGAACGCGATCCCGCGCGGTGGCGTCGCGATCTTCTCGCTGGAAATGAGCGCCGACCAGCTCGCCACCCGATTGCTGTCGGAGGAGGCGCGGATCAGCGGCGACCGCATCCGCCGCGGCGACATCATGCAGCGCGACTTCGACAAGTTCCTGGAGGTGAGCCGGGAATTGCAGGCGCTGCCGCTCTGGATCGACGACACGCCGGCCATCACCATCAGTGCGCTCCGCACGCGCTGCCGGCGCCTCCAGCGCACGCGCGGGCTCGACCTGGTGGTGGTGGACTACCTGCAGCTGATGCGCCCGGCGGCGGGGACCAGGCCGGAAAGCCGCGTGCTGGAGATCAGCATGATCACGCAGGGGCTCAAGGCGATTGCGAAGGAGCTGTCGATCCCGGTCATCGCGCTGTCCCAGCTCTCCCGCCAGGTGGAGAGCCGGGAGGACAAGCGGCCGCAGCTGTCGGACCTCCGTGAATCCGGCTCGATCGAGCAGGATGCGGACATGGTGATGTTCGTCTATCGCGACGAATACTACCTGGCGCAGCGCCAGCCGAAGGAGCTGAACTTCGAGAACCCCCAGAAGCTCCAGGAAGCCATGGAGAAGTGGCAGAAGGACATGGAGGGGGCGCACAACAAGGCGGAGCTGATCATCGCCAAGCAGCGCCACGGACCGACGGGCACGATCAAGCTGTTCTTCGAGGGCGAGTTCACCCGCTTCGGCGACCTCGACCAACACCACGACGATGGCGGCTATGGCGACTGAGGGGGTGGTCGTCCGCGCGGCGGTGCCGGAGGATTTCTCGGCCTGGCTGCCGCTCTGGCACGGCTACAACGAATTCTACGGGCGGGCGGGGGAGACGGCGCCGGCGGCGGCGCTGACGGCGGCGACCTGGGAGCGGTTCTTCGACGGCATGGAGCCGATGGAGGCGCTGGTCGCGGAGGCGGGTGGCGGGCTGGTCGGGCTGGCGCACATCATCTTCCACCGCAACACGGGGCTGGTGGGGCCGACCTGCTACCTGCAGGACCTGTTCGCCGCGCCGGAATTGCGCGGGCAGGGGGTGGGGCGGGCGCTGATCGAGGGCGTCTATGCCCGCGCCCGTGCCGCCGGGGCGAAGCGCGTCTACTGGCACACGCATGAGAGCAATGCGGTGGCGCAGCGCCTCTATGACCAGGTGGCCGAACGGTCGGGCTTCATCGTCTATCGGCAGGATCTGTGATGGTTCCCGGACAGGGCGTGCTGCGGATCGACCTTGGCGCCATCGTCGCGAACTGGCGGGACCTCGTCGCCCGGCATGGCGCGCCCTGCGCGGGGGTGGTGAAGGCGGATGGCTATGGGCTGGGCGCCGCCGCGGTGGCGGGCGCGCTGCGGGATGCGGGCTGCGACACCTTCTTCGTGGCCCACCTGACCGAGGGGCTGGCGCTGCGCCAGGCGCTGGGCGCTGGCCCCGCCATCATCGTGCTGAACGGCTTCCCGCCGGGGGCGGATGGGGAGGCGGGGCTCTGGCCCGTGCTGAACGGGCTGGGGGATGTGGAGGCGCATGCGGCGGCGGGGCGCGCGGCGGGGGCGGCGCGGCCGGCGCTGCTGCACCTCGATACCGGGATGGCCAGGCTCGGTCTGGATGCGGGGGAGCAGCGGCGGCTGGCGGAAGATCGGGGGCGGCTGGCGGGGCTCGACCTGCGCTACGTCATGACCCACCTGGCCTGCGCGGACGAGCCGGAGCACCCGCTGAACACGCGCCAGGCGCAGCGCTTCGGGCTGGCAGCGGCGCGGATCGCGCCCGGTGTGCCGCGCAGCTTCGCCAATTCCTCGGGTATCTTCCTCGGGGACGACCATGCCTCCGACCTCGCCCGGCCGGGCTGCGCGCTCCATGGCATCAACCCGACGCCGGGCCAGCCCAATCCGATGCGCCAGGTGGTGACGCTGGAGGCGCCGGTGCTGCAGATCCGCAGCATCGCGGCGGGTGATACCGTTGGTTACGGGGCTTCCTGGGCCGCGAAGGAACCCCGGCGGGTTGCAACCGTTGCGGCGGGCTATGCCGATGGCTACTTACGTAGCCTCTCCGGCCGGTCGCTGGCGCTGCTGCGCGGGCGGGCCGTGCCCCTCATAGGCCGGGTATCGATGGATCTGACGACCTTCGACGTGACGGATGTGCCGGAAGCCCAGGTCGGCGACAGCATGATGCTGATCGGCGGGCCCGGAAACACGCCGGATGACATCGCGGCGCGCTGCGGCACCATCGGGTATGAGGTGCTGACCAGCCTCGGCGCGCGCTATGCGCGGCTGTACAGCGGCGGCGCCTGATCGCCTTGGATCGTACCCTGGACCTGACCGCGGCGCTCGGCCGGGTCGTCATCGGCTTCCTTCGGTCGGTCGGCGCCATCGCGATCTTCGCGGCGGAGGCGATCAGCCACCTGGTGCGGCCGCCCTTCCATGGGCGGCTGTTCCTGAAGGCCTTCATCGAGATCGCCTGGTTCAGCCTGCCCGTGGTGGCGCTGACCGCGGTCTTCACCGGCATGGTGCTGGCGCTGCAATCCTATACCGGCTTCTCCCGCTTCAATGCGGAAGGGGCCGTCGCGAATGTGGTGGTGCTGTCCATCACCCGCGAACTGGGCCCGGTGCTGGCGGGGCTGATGGTGGCCGGGCGGATCGGTGCGGCCTTCGCGGCGGAGATCGGCACCATGCGGGTGACGGACCAGATCGACGCGCTGTCCACGCTGTCCACCAACCCGATGAAATACCTGGTCACGCCCCGCATCCTGGCCGGGACGCTGGCGCTGCCGCTGCTGGTGGTGGTGGCCGACATCCTGGGCGTGATGGGCGGCTGGCTGATCGGCACGCAGCAGCTGGGCTTCGCCTCCGGCGCGTATCTGAAGTCCACCTTCGACTTCCTGCACGCGGCCGATGTGATCTCCGGCCTGATCAAGGCGGCGGTGTTCGGCTTCGTGATCACGCTGATGGGGTGCTGGGCGGGCTACCAGTCCGGCGGCGGGGCGCAGGGCGTGGGCCGGGCGACGACCTCCGCCGTGGTGGCGTCCTCCATCCTGATCCTGGCGCTGGACTACATCCTGACCGCGATCCTGTTCGCCCGATGAGCGATACGCCGAAGATCAGGCTGCGGGGCCTGACGAAAGCCTTCGGGTCGAAGGTCGTGCTGGATGGCGTCGATCTCGATATCCGGGCGCGGCATTCGATGGTGATCCTGGGGGGCTCCGGGTCCGGCAAGTCCGTGACGCTGAAATGCATCCTCGGCCTGATCACGCCGGATGCCGGGACCATCGAAATCGATGGCCAGGACGTCGCGCGGATGAGCCGGCGGGAGCGGGAGGCGCTGAACGACCGCATCGGCATGCTGTTCCAGAACGGCGCGCTGTTCGACAGCCTGCCGGTCTGGGAGAATGTCTGCTTCAAGCTGCTGGCGCAGCGCCGCATCTCTCGCCGCGCGGCCCGCGACAAGGCGGCGGAGGTGCTGGCGCAGGTGGGCCTCGCGGCCAGCGTCGGCGACCTCTCGCCGGCGGAGCTGTCGGGCGGCATGCAGAAGCGCGTCGGCCTGGCCCGCGCCATCGCCGCGGAGCCCGACATCATCTTCTTCGACGAGCCGACCACGGGGCTCGACCCCATCATGGGCGCGGTGATCGACGGGCTGATCGTCGATTGCGTGGAGAAGCTGGGCGCGACGGCAGTTTCCATCACGCATGACATGGCAAGCGCCCGGCGCATCGGCGACGACGCGGCGATGATCCACAAGGGAAGGATCGTCTGGCGGGGCGGCGCGGCCAATCTCGGCGAGACGGGGAACGCGATGGTGGACCAGTTCGCGCGGGGGGAGCGCGAGGGGCCGATCCAGATGGAGTTGAGGAAGTAGGCGGCAGTCCCGGTCCTGGAGCGGATCAGACCAGGCGGATTCGCTCGATCTCCGAGAAGCGCAAAGTCTCGCTACCAATAGTGATGGTGCCGCTGAAGGACATGATCTCGCCCTTCGCATCCACGAAGTAGACTTGGTCGCCGGTTGCCCGCATCACCAGTTCGGACCGGCCGTCGACTCGCAGTGCGGACAGCAGCCCCGCCAGGCTCACGCTGCCGATGTCCAACGAGTCGAGGCCAGAGCCGCCGCGGAACTCGTCGTTGCCGTCGCCGGGCGTCCAGGTGAATCGGTCGCTACCCGCGCCGCCCAGGGCGAGATCCGCCGCGTGGTCGTTGGTGCCGCCAATCAACAGGTCGTCGCCGTCCCCGCCATCGAGCCGGTCCTGGCCGTAACCTCCATTGATGGCGTCGTTGCCGGTACCACCAAAGGCGGTGTCATTTCCTGCCGCCAGAAGCATGACGTCATTGCCGGCCTCGCCATACGCCTCGTCGTTCCCGGCCCCGATGGCCATGGTGTCGTTGCCATCCCCGGCGAACACCAAGTCGTCTTCGGCGCTGCCGAACACCAATTCACTTCTGGCGGTGCCTTGCTTGACGGCCCCGCCGGTCACCTGAGCGAGGTCTGCCGCCGTCAGGCGCTTCATCTGTGCCACGGTGGTTGGCCATCCCTTGCTGGGTCGATAGTGAACCGTATCATTCGTCACGCATGCCTGGAATGCATGGGTTCCGATGGGTGGCATAGGGCATGCCTATCCGGGGGGCTGGCGAGACGTGGCAAGCAGGGCCGCATGTCGCACTCGCGAGAATGGCGGCTCGCCATGGGTCGTGCTCCTGGTGCCTCCTTTCCGGTGATGCCGGCCGGTAGCAGGGTCGTCACGAAGTTCGACGTCATGGCCCGGAATCGTCGATCGTTGCGGCGCCGTAGGCGGACGCAATTCAGTCCCCGGCGCAGGGGGCGGTCTGGCGGTTGCGCTGGGCGGGGCGCGCGGAGCCGGAGGTGGAACGGGTGGCGGGGTAGGGGAACCCGCCCTGGTGCCGGGCGTGATGGCCCCTTCGGGAGAGGGAGCATCACGCCATGGACATGGGTCGCTGCATCGCCGCGTGCCTGGACTGCCACCGCACCTGCCTCGCCACCATCCAGCATTGCCTGACCAAGGGCGGGCATCATGCGGAGCAGGCGCATATCCGGCTGATGATGGATTGCGCGCAGATTTGCGCGACCAGCGCCGATTTCATGATCCGGGGGTCGGAGCATCATCCGCATCTCTGCGCGGAATGCGCGGAGATCTGCCGCCAATGCGCCGAGGATTGCGAGGGCCATCCAGGTTCGGATGACGCCATGCGTGCCTGCGCCGCCGCCTGCCGCGCCTGCGCGGAGGAGTGCGCCACGATGGCCCGTCCCCGCTGACGACGGTCCCGGGGGCGGTTCGCCCCTGGCAGGGGGCTGCAGGCGGGAAGTCTGGGCCACGAAGCGTGAGGGGTGAAGGCTCGCCCCCCCTTCATTGCCGTTCCTGTTTCGTGCTAGTCGTGGCGCATGGCCAAGCCCGTCACCCGCTATGTCTGCCAAGCCTGCGGCGCGCCGCACCCGAAATGGCAGGGCCGCTGCGATGCCTGTGGCGAATGGAACACGCTGTCCGAGGAAACGACGGAGGCGCGCGGCCCTGGCCCGGCGGCCAAGGCCGGGGGCGGGCGGCGGGTGGAGTTCGTGGGCCTCAAGGGCAGGTCGGCGCCGCCCCAGCGGATCCTGACGGGGATCGCGGAGCTGGACCGGGTGCTGGGGGGCGGGCTTGTGCCGGCCTCCGCCGTGCTGGTCGGCGGCGATCCGGGCATCGGCAAATCGACCATCCTGCTGCAGGCGGCGGCGCGGATCGCGAGTTCCGGGAGGCGCGCCCTCTACATCTCGGGCGAGGAGGCGGTGGAGCAGGTGCGGCTGCGGGCGGCGCGGCTCGGGCTGACGGACAGCCCGCTCGGCCTCACGGCCGCGACCAGCCTGCGGGACATCGTGGCGAGCCTGGAGGGGGAGCAGGATGTCGCGCTGGTCATCATCGACTCGATCCAGACGGTGTGGCTGGACGCGCTGGATTCGGCGCCCGGCACGGTTAGCCAAGTGCGGGCCTGCGCGGCGGAGCTGATCCGGCTGGCCAAGGCGCGGGGCTTCGCCATCGTGCTGGTGGGGCATGTGACGAAGGAAGGCACGCTCGCGGGGCCGCGGGTGCTGGAGCACATGGTCGATGCGACGCTCTATTTCGAAGGCGATCGCGGCCACCAGTTCCGCATCCTCCGCGCGGTGAAGAACCGCTACGGCGCGACGGATGAGATCGGCGTCTTCGAGATGACGGAGCGCGGGCTGGTCGAGGTGGCGAACCCCTCCGCGCTGTTCCTGGCGGAGCGGCGGGGCAATGTCTCCGGCAGCGCGGTGTTTGCAGGCATCGAGGGCACGCGGCCGGTGCTGGTGGAGGTGCAGTGCCTGCTCTCCCCGAGTAGCGGCGGGTCACCCCGGCGGCAGGTGGTGGGGTGGGATAGCGGGCGGCTCGCGATGCTGCTGGCGGTGCTCGAGACGCGGTGCGGCTTGGGCGTCGGCATGAACGATGTCTATCTCAACGTGGCGGGCGGGCTGCGTATCGCGGAGCCGGCAGCGGACCTCGCGGTCGCGGCGGCGCTGGTGAGTGCCGCGACCGACCGGCCGACGGACCCCGGCGCGGTCTATTTCGGGGAGGTCGGGCTCTCCGGCGAGGTGCGGCAGGTGTCGCAGACCGAGAGCCGGATGCGGGAGGCGCAGAAGCTCGGCTTCACCGCGGCGACCCTGCCGCGGCGCGTGGCGCGCGGGTCGGCGCCGCCGGCGGCGGTGCCGGGGCTGAAGCTGACGGAAACGGGGCACCTGGCCGACCTGGTGGCGATCTTCGCGGCCAAGACGGTGAAGAAGAAGGGGGAGGGGGCTACGGCTTCCCCGGCCCCTGCTTCTTCCTCTGCTCCGTGACATAGGCGCGGAGCACGGCGTTCATCCAGGTCTGGTAGCCGGGGCCGCTGGCCCGGAACCACTCGACGATGTCCTCGTCGATGCGAAGCGAGATGAGCTTCTTCGGAGGCTGGCGGACGACGACGGCGTTGTCGTGCCAGTTGGGCGGGATGTCCTTCCAGTCCGGGTCGTCGGCTATCGAGCGCTCAAGCTCCGCCTCCGTCATGGCGCGGATGTGGGCATCATCGGTGAGGCTTTCGCCACGGGCGCGCTTCTCATGAAGTTCGAGCATCGAGTAGCGGCGGATGTGGTCGTCCTCGGCCATGTTGTGGTCCTGGGTTGACGTGTTGCGCAAACCCCCACCCCGCCAGCCTTCGGCGTCGCGGCATTGCCGCAACCCCCCGCAATCGCGGGGGAGGGAGATTCCGGTTGTGCTACTGCCTCCTCCCTTGCACTTGCGTGGGAGGTTCGGGGTTGGGAGTAGGGCGGGGCATGGCGTAGCTACATCCGTCGCTACACGCAACACCTTACATCCCCCAAGACACCACCATGACACCCCGCCCCGCCCCCGCTATACCCGCGCGCGATGACCTGGGTTGATGGCCTTGTCCTGGCGGTGATCCTGCTTTCGGCGGGCCTCGCCTATTTCCGCGGTCTCGTGCGCGAAGTGCTGGGCATCGGGGCCTGGGCGGGGGCGGTGATCGCTGCCATCATCGCGGAGCCGCAGGCGACACCGATCGCCGCGCAATATGTCCAGCCTCCCTGGCTCGCGACCGGCGCGGCCGTCGGCGTGGTGTTCCTGCTGGTGCTGGTCGTCCTGAAAATCCTCATCGCCTGGCTGGCCGGCAAGGTGCAGCGTTCCGCGCTGGGCGGCGTGGACCGCGCGCTGGGGTTGCTGTTCGGCGCCGCGCGGGGTGCTTTCCTCGTCGTGGTTGCCTATATCGTCGCCGGGCTGCTCCTGCCCGCCACCGACAAATGGCCTGACCCCGTCCGCGAGGCGCGCAGCCTGCCCCTCGCGGCCGATGGCGCGGCCTGGGTGGTGGCGAAGCTGCCCGAGGAATTCCGCCCGCGCCTGCCTGAGGGCACGGGCCGCCAGGATCCCAGCATGGACCAGCTGCTCCGCCCCCCCGCGCGCAGCCGGTAGCGAAGGACGCGCATGACCGATCTTTCAACCCAGCCTTGGGAAACCGGCGATGACGACCACCCGCATGAGGAATGCGGCGTCGTCGGCATCTGGGGCAGCAGCGATGCCGCGGCGCTGACCGCGCTCGGCCTGCACGCCCTGCAGCACCGGGGGCAGGAAGCCGCGGGCATCGTCTCCCTCGCGGGGCAGGGGCAGTTCCACGCCCATAAGGGCCGGGGCCTGGTCGGCGACAATTTCGGCGATGCGCAGGTGATCGCGGGGCTGCCCGGCCACGCCGCGCTCGGCCACAACCGCTACGCCACCACCGGAGAGACGGCGCTGCGCAACGTGCAGCCGCTCTATGCCGATTTCGAATTCGGCGGCTTCGCGGTGGCCCATAACGGCAACCTGACGAATGCCCACCAGCTGAAGCGCGCGCTGGTGCGGCGCGGCTGCCTGTTCCAGTCCACGACGGACAGCGAGGTGTTCATCCACCTCATCGCCATCAGCCTCTACACCACCGTGATGGACCGGCTGATCGACGCGCTGAAGCAGGTGCAGGGCGCCTACAGCCTGGTCGCGCTGCACAACGGCGCGCTGATCGGCGCGCGGGATCCGCTCGGCGTCCGGCCGCTGGTGCTCGGCAAGCTCGCGACCGGCGGCTATGTGCTGGCCAGCGAGACCTGCGCCCTCGACATCATCGGCGCCGACATGGTGCGGGATGTGGAGCCGGGCGAGATCATCATTATCGACGACAGCGGCATGAAGTCCGTCCGCCCCTTCGCGCGGGCGCAGTCGCGCTTCTGCATCTTCGAATACATCTACTTCGCGCGCCCTGACTCGGTGGTCGAAGGCACGCCGGTCTATGACACGAGGAAGCGCATCGGCGCGGAGCTGGCGCGGGAATCGGGCGTGGCGGCGGATGTGATCGTGCCCGTGCCCGACAGCGGCGTGCCGGCGGCGATGGGCTATGCGGCGGAAGCGGGCATCCCCTTCGAGCTCGGCATCATCCGCAACCACTATGTCGGCCGCACCTTCATCGAGCCGACGGACCAGATCCGCCACCTCGGCGTGAAGCTCAAGCACAGCGCCAATCGCAGCATGATCGAGGGCAAGCGCGTGGTGCTGGTGGATGACAGCATCGTCCGCGGCACCACCAGCCGGAAGATCGTGGAGATGGTGCGCCAGGCCGGCGCGACGGAGGTGCATATGCGCATCTCCTCCCCTCCGACGACGCATTCCTGCTTCTACGGCATCGATACGCCGGAGCGCGGCAAGCTGCTGGCGGCGAAGCATGACGTGGCGGAGATGGCGCAGATCATCGGCGCGGACAGCCTGGCCTTCATCTCGCTGGACGGGCTGTACCGGGCGCTCGGCAAGAAGGGGCGCGATGCCGGCGCGCCGGCCTATTGCGATGCCTGCTTCACCGGCGACTACGCCATCCCGCTGACGGATGCGCAGGACAATTCGGAGCGTCCGCTGTCGCTCCTCCAGGCCGCCAACCGCTAGGAAGACCATGTCCCTACCGCTTGAGAATCGCGTCGCGCTCGTCACGGGCGCGTCGCGCGGCATCGGCGCGGCGCTGGCGCTGGAACTGGCGAGGCTCGGCGCGCAGCTCGTCCTCATCGCCCGCACCCAGGGCGGGCTGGAGGAGGTGGATGACCGGATCCGCGCCGAGACGGGGCGGGGTGCCACGCTGCTGCCGCTCGATCTGCAGAAGGATGCGGAGAAGCAGCTGGACCTGGTCGGGCCTTCGATCATGGAGCGGTTCGGGCGGCTCGACATCCTGGTGCACAATGCGGGCGCGCTGAACAAGCTGACGCCGGTCGCGCATATCGATCCGAAGGATTGGGCGGAGGTGATGGCGGTGAACCTCACCGCCGCCTGGCGCCTGATCCGCACCTGCGATCCGCCGCTGCGGGCTTCCGATGCTGGCCGTGCCGTGTTCCTGACCAGCGGCCGCGTGCTGCGGCCCAAGGCCTATTGGGGCATGTACGGGGCCGCCAAGGCGGGCATGGAGCATCTGGTGCAGACCTGGGCGCAGGAGGTGGTGCATACGCCGCTGCGCGTGAACCTGGCCGATCCTGGCGTGGTTGCGACGCGCATGCGCGCCACCGCGATGCCTGGCGAGGATCCGGCCAGCATCCCGCAGCCCGCCGATGTGGCGCCTGCGCTGGCGGCGCTGTGCCTGCCGAGCGAAACCCGTCACGCCCAGCGCATCGAACTCTGAAGACGGTCCAGGGGCGTCTCGCCCCTGGTGGATGGGGTCCGGGGAAGGCAAGGCCTTCCCCGGGATTCACCGGCCTCCCGGTCGCAGGCTCCGCTCCAGCCGCTGCGAATACTGGCTCATGGTGAAGCACAGCAGGAAGTAGACGGCGGCCGCGAAGACGTAGGCTTCCGTCGCGAAGCCCAGCCAGTTCGGGTCGCCGAGTGCCGCGCGGAGCGTGGTGAAGAAGTCGAAGACGCCGATGACGACCACCAGCGTCGTGTCCTTGAACAGCCCGATGAAGGTGTTGACCTGGGACGGGATGGTGATCGTCAGGGCCTGCGGCAGGATCACCAGCCGCATCTTCTTCCAGTAGGAGAGGCCGAGCGCGTCCGCGGCCTCGTACTGCCCGCGCGGCATGGCCTGCAGCCCGCCGCGGATGACTTCCGCCATATAGGCCGCGGTGAAGAGCGTGTAGGCGACCAGCACGCGCGCCAGCCGGTCCAGCGTGACGCCTTCGGGCAGGAAGAGCGGCAGCATGATCGCCGCCATGAAGAGCAGGCTGATCAGCGGCACGCCGCGGACGCATTCGATGACGGCGGTGGAGAACCATCGCACCAGCGTCAGGTCGCTGCGCCGGCCGAGTGCCAGCAGGATGGCGAGGGGATAGCCGAGCGCCAGGCCATAGACGGCGATGACACCGGTGATGGTGAGCCCGCCCCAGAGCCGCGTCTGCACCGCGGGAAGGCCGAAGACGCCGCCCGCCATGAGCACCAGCATGGCCGGCGCCGCGACCGCCCAGGCCAGCAGCAGCCCGCGGCCCCAGAGCCGCCGCTGGGTGGAGGCGACGACCATGACGATGAGGATCGTCATCATCGTCGCCGGCCGCCAGCGCTGTTCGTAGGGGTAGAGGCCGAAGATGGAGAACCAGAACTTCTCCCGGATGAAGGCCCAGCAGGCGCCACCGGCCTCCCGGCAGGCATTGGCGTTGCCGTTCCAGGTGGCGCGGGTGACGGCCCAGTCCCAGAAGGGCGGCACCAGCCACCAGAGCAGCGCCAGGCAGGCCAGCGTGATGGCGACGTTCAGCGGCCCATCGATGCAGGCGCGGGCGAAGGCGGTGGCGCGGCCGGCGAAGCCGGGCAAAGCGGGGGCCTGGCGCATCTCAGCGCTCCCTCAGCGCGACGCGCGCATTGTACCAGTTCATCAGGGCGGAGGTGGCGAGGCTGAGCGCCAGGTAGATGGTCATGAAGATGGTGATGACCTCGATCGCCTGGCCGGTCTGGTTGATCGAGGTATTGGCGACGGAGACGAGGTCCGGGTAGCCGATGACGACGGCCAGCGACGAGTTCTTCGTCAGGTTCAGGAATTGCGAGGTCATGGGCGGGATGATGACGCGCAGCGCCTGCGGCAGGATCACCAGCCGCATGATCCGCCCGCCCGGCAGGCCGAGCGCCCGCGCCGCTTCCCACTGGCCGCGATGGACGGATTGGATGCCGCTGCGCACGATCTCCGCCACGAAGGCGGCGGTATAGACGACGAGGCCGAGGAGCAGGGCGAAGAATTCGGGGGAGAGGGCGAGACCGCCTTCGAAGTTGAAGCCGGCGAGTTCCGGCCACTGGACCTGCGGCACGAAGCCGGCGGCCATCGACAGCGCGGGGAAGCCCAGCAGCATCAGGAGGCCGGGCAGGATGGTCGCGCGGCGCTCGCCCGTTTCCGCCTGGCGCGCACGCTCCCGCCGCAGCAGCAGCCACCAGCCGATGGCGCCGGCGGCGAGGGCCGCGAGGAAGGCGTAGAGCGCGGGGTCCGCCATCAGGGCCGGGATCTTCAGGCCGCGCTGGCTCAGGAAGACGCCGGGCAGCGGGTTCAGCGCCTGCCGCACGCTCGGCATCTGGAGCATCACGGCGTGCCAGAAGACGAGCTGGAGGACGAGCGGCGTGTTGCGGATGACCTCGATGTAGCCGCCGGTCAGCGCGCGCAGCAGGGGATTCGCCGAAAGCCGCGCCAGGCCGAGTGCCACGCCGAGGATGGTGGCCAGGAGGCAGCCGATGATGGCGACGCGCAGCGTGTTCAGCAGCCCGACGGTCAGCGCCTGGCGATAGGTGTCGGCGGGGGTGTAGGGGATCAGGCTCTCGCCGATCGGGATGCCGGCGGAACGGTCGAGGAAGCCGAAGCCGAAGCGCAGCCCGCGCGCGGCCATGTTGGCTTCCGCATTGGACCAGAGCCACATTCCCGTGGCGACGAGCGCGACCAGCAACGCGGCCTGGATCAGGTAGCCGCGGGCGGGGCCGCGAAGGACGGACAGGCTCATGCGGCGCTGATCCCGGAGAGGCAGAAAATGAGGGGGGCCGAAGCCCCCCTCCGGATCAGCGCGCGGGGGGCGCGTAGAGCAGGCCGCCGCGGGTCCAGATGTTGTTCATGCCGCGCTCCAGCCCGAGCGGGGTGTTGGTGCCGAGGTGCCGTTCGAACATCTCGCCGTAATTGCCGAAGGTGCGGATGATCTGGCGGGCATAGTCGGGGCGGGCGGCGCCCAGGCTCTCACCCATGTTGCCCTCGACGCCGAGCAGGCGGCGCACGACGGGGTTGGTGGAGGAGGCCGCGATCTGCTCGACATTGGCGCTGGTGATGCCGAGTTCCTCGGCGTCGATCAGGGCGAAGGTCGTCCAGGCGACGATGTTGGTCAGTTCCTCGTCACCCTGGCGGATGGTGACGGCGAGCGGTTCCTTGGACAGGCGCTCCGGCAGGATCACGTGGTCGGCGGGGCGGGCCAGCAGCGTGCGCTGGGCGGCGAGCGCGGCGAAGTCGTTGGTGAAGACGTCGCAGCGGCCGCTGTCATAGGCGCGGCGCAGCTCGTCCAGGTCCGCGATCACGACCGGCGTGAAGCGGAGGTTGTTGGCGCGGAAGAAGTCGGCGAGGTTCAGCTCCGTCGTCGTGCCGGGCTGGACGCAGACGGTGGCGCCGTTCAGCTGCCGCGCGCTGGTCACGTTCAGGCGGCGCGGCACCATGATGGCCTGGCCGTCATAGAAGGTGATGGCGGGCTGGTTGAAGCGGTTGACGTTGGTGTCGCGCGTCAGCGTCCAGGTCGTGTTGTTGGACAGCACGTCCACCTCGCCGGAGGAGAGCGCCGGGAAGCGGGACTGCGTCGTCACGGGGACGAATTCGACGCGGTTCGGATCGCCGAAGATGGTGATGGCGATGGCGCGGCAGACCTCGACATTGAAGCCGGACCAGCGGCCCTGGCTGTCGGGCACGCCGAAGCCGGGGTTGGAGGGGCCCTGGACGCCGCATCGCAGCGTGTTGCGCTGCTTGATCTGATCGAGGTCGCGGCCCGCCAGGGCCTCCGACACGCCAAGGGACATGAACGCCGCCGCGGCGGCGGCGAGCATCGACCACTTCATCTTCTGCTTCCCTGTTTCCCGGCGGGACCGTTCCGGCCCTCGCTGCGCGGCGGACATGGCGAAGATCGCGTATAATTGCAAGATTGTAATTCATTGGCCATTTCTTGGGCGTGGCTTGCCTCCGCTGCCTGCCTGCTGGTCAGGCGCTGGCGCGGGTTGGCGCGGTGGCTGCGGTAACCCGGGATTAAACCGCGGGCGGCTAGGTCTCCGGCGGCGGAAGATCCGCACCAGCACCGGGGAAAGATTCCACCGCATGAAGTCAAGGAAGTATCGCGGAAAGCGTGCCGCCCGGCCGCGTTCGGTGGTCGTCGTTCCCGTCTTCATCCTGGTGGGCGTCGCCGCGCCCGGCGTGGCCGGGGAGGTGGTGACGACGGACCGCACCCTGACCGGCACGCAGAATGGCGCCTTCGGCAGCGGCTACCTGGTGCAGGGCGCGACGCTGACCTTCAACAACGCCACCGTCTCCAATTTCGTGACGCAGGGCGGCGCGGGCAGCGGCGGCGGCGCGGGGCTGGGCGGCGTCGTCTTCGTCGACAATGGCGCCAGCCTGGTGCTGAACAACGTGACCATGGCCGGCAACAGCGCCGTCGGCGGCACTGGCGGCAGCGGCTTCACGGGCGGCATCCTCAACGGGCTTCTGACGGCCAGCGCGAATGGCAGCAATGGCAGCGCCGGCACGGTCTTCAGCGACAACATCGTCCTGATCGGCGATGGCAACGGCAATGGCATGCTGGGCGGCAATGGCGGCAATGCCGGCGCGGGCACGAATGGTGTCGGCGGCACGGGCGGCACCGGCGGCAGAGGCAGCGATGGGTGGGACCACAACCCCGCCCTGATCTACGCGGTCACGCAGGCGACCGTCGCGGAAGCCGTCGCGATCGCGGAGGTGACCGCTGGCTCGGCCGAGGTGCCACCCAACCCCGCCCAGGCCATCGCCGCCGCCGCGGCCCTGGTCGCCGCGACGGCGGCGCTGGGGGAGGCGACGGCCCAGCTCGTCAGCTGGGAGAACGCGCTGGCGGCGGGTGATGTGGGCCTGGGTGGCGATGGCGGCGCGGGCGGCGTCGGTGGCCAGGGCAGCTTCGGCTTCGGCGGCGGCCGTGGCGGCGCGGGCGGCGCGGGCGGCACGGGCGAGGGCGGCGCGCGGGATGGGCTCGGCGGCGCGGGGGGCACGGGTGGCGCGGGCGGGTTCGGCGCCGGCGGCGGCTCCGGCGGCCATGGCGGGCTGGGTTCGACGCGGGGCGCGGCGGGCGCGGGCGGCGCGGCGGGCTTCGGCGGCGGCGCGGGCAGCAGCGGCGCCGGCAACGGCGTCGCGAGCAGCGCGGGCGGCGGCGGCGGATCGGGCCTGGGCGGCGCGATCTTCGTGCGGGATGGCGGGTCGCTGACCATTACCGGGAACACCACCCTCGGATCGAATACCGTGCTGGCCGGGGGCAGCCTGAATGGCGGCGCCGTCGGCTCCACCGCGGGCAGCGACATCTTCGCCATGCGCGGCGCCACCCTCACCTTCGCGGCCGGCGCGGGGAACACCATCACGGTGAATGGCGGCATCGCCGATGACAGCGCGGCCAGCATCAGCTTCGGCAGCGTCGCCACCGGGCAGGGCGCCAGCGTCACCATCGCCAGCGGCCTCGTCATCTTCAACGGCACCAACACCTATACCGGCGAGACGCGGATCACCGGCGGCGCGCTGCGCGCGGTGGATGGCGTGGGCCTGCACACCGCGAGCAACCTGAACCTGGCCGGCGGCGTGCTTGAATCCAGCGGCACCTTCAGCCGCTTCATCGGCAGCCAGCCCGGGCGGGTGCAATGGACCGGCTCCGGCGGCTTCGCGGGCGGGGGCGGGGACCTGACGGTCTCGCTGAATGGCGGTGCCGGGCTCACCTGGGGCAGCACGGGGTTCGTCGCGAATACGGACAGCCTGGTGCTCGGCTCCTCCACCGCCACGGGCAACGTGACCTTCGCCAATGCGCTCGACCTCGGCGGCGGCACGCGCACGATCCGCGTCGAGGAGAACAGCGGGAACGAGGCGGTGCTGGCCGGCGTGCTGTCCAATGGCGGGCTGACCGTGACCGCCAATCGCGGCAGCGCGCGGCTCGTGATGACGGCCGCCAACGACTACGCGGGCGCCACCACCATCCAGTCCGGCACGCTGGCGCTGCGGGGCAGCGGCAGCATCGCGACGTCGAGCGGCGTCACGGTCGATTCCGGCGCCAGCTTCGACATCGCGGGCACCACGGGCGGCGCCAGCATCAAGGCGCTGTCCGGCCAGGGCGCGGTGGCGCTGGGCGCGCGGACGCTGACCATCACCCAGGGCGGCACGACCTTCGCGGGCGCGATCGGCGGCACGGGCGGGCTGACCATCGCGGCGGGCACGCAGACGCTGACGGGCAGCAACACCTTCACTGGCACGGCCACCATCGCATCCGGTGCCACGCTGGCGCTGTCCGGCACCGGCAGCATCGCGGGCGCGTCGCGCGTGGCGGCGGAGGGCAGCTTAGACATCAGCGCCACGACCGGCGGTGCCAGCATCGGCAGCCTGTCCGGTGCCGGGAACGTGGCGCTGGGCGCGCGGACGCTGACCATCACGGCCGGCGCGCACAGCTTCGCGGGCGCGATCGGCGGCACCGGCGGTCTGACCATCGCGGGCGGGTCGCAGACGCTGACGGGCAGCAACGGCTTCACCGGCGCGGCCGCGATCGCCAATGGCGCGACGCTGGTGCTTTCCGGCGGCGGCAGCATCGCGCAGGCGTCGCAGGTGCAGCTCGGCGGCACGCTGGACGTCACGGGCAACACGACGACCGCGATCCGCACCCTGACGGGTGCCGGCACCGCGGCGCTGGGCAGCGCAGCGCTGACCATCACTGCCGGCAGCACCAGCTTCGGCGGTGGCGTGACCGGCACGGCATCGAGCCTGCTGCGCGTGACGGGCGGGACCCAGACGCTGACGGGGGCCAATGCCGGCTTCGGCGGCACGGCGCGGGTGGACAGCGGCGCGACGCTGGCGCTGAACGGCGCGGGCAGCCTGGCCAATGCGGCGCTGGTGCAGGCCGATGGCACCTTCGACATCGCGGCGACGACGGCGGGCACGGGCATCGCGACGCTGACGGGCACGGGCAGCGTGGCGCTCGGCGCGCAGCGCCTGACCATCACGGCGGGCAGCACGAGCTTCGGCGGCAGCATCGGCGGGACGGGCGGCGTGACCATCGCGGGCGGCACGCAGACGCTGACGGGCAGCAGCGGCTTCACCGGCAGCGCCATCATCGACGGGGGCGCGACGCTGGCGCTTGCCGGCAGCGGGGCCATCGCCGCCGCCTCCGAGGTGCAGGCGGATGGCACGCTCGACATCGCCGCGCGCAGCGGCGGCGCGAGCATCCGGACGCTCTCGGGCAGCGGCACGGTGGCGCTCGGCGCCGAACGCCTGACGATCACGGCCGGCAGCACGGGCTTCGCGGGCGCCATCGGCGGCACGGGGGGCGTGACGGTCGCGGGCGGCACGCAGACGCTGACGGGCAGCAACGGCTTCACCGGCAGCGCCGTCATCGATTCCGGCGCGACCCTGGCGCTGACGGGGCCAGGCAGCGTGGCGGCGGCGGCGCGGCTGCGTGCCGATGGCAGTTTCAGCATCGCCGGCACCACCGCGGGTGCCGCCATCACGACGCTGGAGGGCAGCGGCACCGTGGCGCTCGGCGCGCGCAGCCTGACCATCACGGCCGGCAGCACCAGCTTCGCGGGCGCCATCGGCGGCACGGGCGGCATCGTCATCGCGGGCGGCACGCAGGCGCTGTCCGGCAGCAACGGCTTCACCGGGGCGGCCGTGATCGATGCCGGCGCCACCCTGGCGCTGACCGGCACGGGCAGCATCGCGGCCGCCGCGGGCGTGCTGGCGGAAGGCACCTTCGACATCGCCGGCACGACGAGCGGCGCCGCGATCCGCACGCTGGAGGGTGCGGGCAGCGTCGCACTGGGTGCGCGGACCCTGACCATCACGGCCGGCAGCACCGATTTCGCCGGCGCGATCGGCGGCAGCGGCGGCGTGACGATCGCGGGCGGCACGCAGCGGTTGACCGGCGCGAACACGCTGACCGGGACGGTCGGCGTCGATGCCGGGGCCGCACTTAACCTGGCGGGCACGGGCAGCATCGCCAGCGCCGCTGCGCTGCGCGTCGATGGCGAGGCCTCGATCGCCGCCACCACGGCAGGCGCCTCGATCCGTTCGCTCTCGGGCGGCGGCGTGATGCGGCTGGGCAGCCAGACGCTGACCATCACCGCAGGCAGCACGACTTTCGCGGGCGGCATCACGGGCAGCGGCGGCGTCACCGTCACGGGCGGCACGCAGGTGCTGTCGGGCCAGAACATCTTCCGCGGCGCGCTGACCATCGCCTCCTCCGCCGTGCTGGACCTGGCGGGCACGGGCAGCGTGGCGGAGGCCTCCGTCGTGGATGTCGCCGGCACCTTCGGCATCGGCTCCACCAGCGCGGGGGCGTCCATCACCACGCTGACGGGCGCGGGCAGCGTGGCGCTGGGCGCGCGGACGCTGACGGTGACGGCGGCGAGCACGGAGTTCACCGGCAGCATCGGCGGCACCGGCGGCTTCGCCGTCAGCGGCGGCACCATGACGCTGACGGGCATCAACGGCTACAGCGGCGGCACCTTCGTCACCAATGGAGCGACCCTGGCGGTGGCAGGCGATGGGTCGCTGGGTGCCGCGTCGGGTGGCGTCAGCCTGAATGACGGGCGGCTGCGTTTCCTGGCCGATGCGACGTCCGCCCGCGCCTTCACCCTCGGCGGAGAGGGCACGGTGGATACCAACCGCCGCGCCATCACCCTGTCGGGTGCCATCGGCGGCAGCGGCAAGCTGGTGGCGGATGGCGGCGGCGTGCTGACGCTGACGGGCAGCAACAGCTACAGCGGCGGCACGCTGGTGATCGGCGGCACCACGCTCGCCGTCGGCAGCGACGCCGCGCTGGGCGAGCCTACGGCGCCGCTGGTGATCGACAATGGCAAGCTGCTGGCGCTGGCGAGCTTCAACTCCACCCGCCCGATCCAGGTGAACCAGGCGGGCGAGATCGATGCCAATGGCTTCGTGCTGAACCTCAGCGGCCCGATCGCCATGCAGCAGGCGAATGCGCCGGATGTCACGCTGTTCAACGGCAACGCGACGGTGCAGGGGCCGATCACGGTGGGGGCGGAAGGCCTGACCGTGCTGGCCAATGCCACGCTGCGCGGCACGGGGGAGGTCTATACCCCCACCACCATCAATGGCGTGCTCGCCCCCGGCAACAGCCCCGGCACGCTGACCTTCCTGGCGCCGGTCGTGATGGGGTCCTCCGGCACGCTGCGGCTCGACATCGATGGGCCTGGCACGGGCACGGGGGCGGGCAACTACAGCCGCGTCGTCGTCTCGGGCGGCAGCTTCACCGCGCAGGGCGGCACCATCATCCCCGTGCTGCGCGGCATCACCGGCGATGCCACCAACAGCTACAGCCCGCCGATCGGCCAGGCCTTCACCGTGGTGCAGGCGGATGGCGGCGTGATCGGCAGCTTCGCCAGCCTGACGCAGCCGGAGGGGCTGCTGCCCGGCAGCCGGATGGATGCGCTCTATCACCCGCAGGCGCTGACGCTCTACGCCACGCCCGCCACCTACACGAACCTGAACCCCTTCGGCATCGGGCTGACGCCGAACCAGCGCTTCGTGGCGCGCGGCCTGGATGCGCTGCGCCCCGAACCCGGCCTGCGCACGGATGCGGAGCGGACCACGGTGCTGGCCACGCTCTTCAGCCAGGCGCCCGCGGCGCTGCCGCCGCTGATGACCCGCCTGGCCGGCACGATCTATGGCGACGCGCTGATGGTCGGCATCGATCGCAGCCGTGCCTTCGGCGAGGTGATCGCGGGCGAGATGGCGGCCCGCCGCGGCATGGCCGGCCGCGCCACGACGGCGGCGGAAGGGCGCCGCACCAGCTGGGCCAGCGGCTTCGGGGGCAATGCGCGCTTCGATGCCACCGGCGACACGGGCTACCGCGCCAGCACCGCCGGCATGGCGATCGGCATGGATGTCCGGCTGGAGTCGGGGGTGGTGCTCGGCCTCGCGCTGGGCGGCAGCAGCGGGCGGATCAGCAGCAGCGGCGCCGATGCGCGTGTGGGCGGAGAGGCCGTGCACGGCGCGCTCTATGCCAGCTGGACCCGCGGGCCGTTCTTCGTGGATGCGCAGGCGGGGCTTGGCCATGCCAGCGTCTCCGCCCGCCGCAACCTCGGCCTCAACGGGCTGTCCGCGCATGGGTCAGGCGGCGGGCTTGGCACCGCCGCGGCGATCGAGGCCGGCACGCGCCACAGCCTCGGTGGCTGGCAGATCCAGCCCAGCCTCGGCCTGCGGCATGACGGGCTGTCCCGCGGCCGGCTGACGGAGCAGGGCGGCAGCGTGCTGTCCCTGACGGTGGAGGACAGCCAGGTCAGCCGTTTGCGCGCCACCGCAGGGTTCCGGGCGGAGACGGTGGCGAGCCTCGGCGATGGCTACACGCTGCGCCCGCATCTGCGCCTGCACCTGGCGCAGGAGCTGGAGGATGCGCCCGCCCGCACCACCAGCGCCTTCGCCGCCGCGCCCGGCACGGCCATGGCGGCGGAGAGCGCCAAGCGCGGGCGCACCGCGGGGCTGGGCGGGCTCGGGCTCGATCTGGGTCTGCCCGGGGGCGTCACGCTCTTCGCGACCTACAGCGGAACGGCGCAGGCCGATGTCTCCAGCCATGCCGGCCAGGTCGGCGCGCGTTTCCAGTGGTGAACCGGACAACGGAGGGAGAGTGACCATGGGCATTCGCAGGATCGCGCCGCGTGGGCGGCAATGGGGCCTGGCGGCGGGGCTGCTGGTGGTGGCGGGCGGCGCCGTGCTGTGGCCGCTGGTCGGCCCGGTGGCCCAGCCCGCGGGGCGCGGCGCACCACCGGCTGCCGCGCCCGCGGTGACTTCGCCCGGCAGCGCCCCGGCCGCCACGCCGGCGGCGCTGACGACGGAGGCGCCGGAGCGCACCAGCGCGCAGTTCGGCGACTGGTCGGTGAACTGCGCCGGCCGCGCCCCCGCCCGGGCCTGCGAGATGGTGATGGGCGTGCGCGACCAGGGCCGCCAGCTGGGCGCCGCCCTGGCGATGGGCCGCGCGACACGGGACGCGCCGCTGCGCCTGGTGGCGCAACTGCCGGTCAATATCCGCGTCTCCCAGCCCGTGCGGCTGGTGGTGGAAGGGACGGAGCCGCTGGCCCTGCCCTTCCAGAGCTGCAACCGCCTGGGCTGCTTCGCGGAGATCGAACTGCGGGAGGATGCCGTCCGCCGCCTGCGCGCCCTGCCGGCGGAACAGGCAAGTCGGCTGGAATGGCGGGACGCGGCGGGGCAGGAGATGGCGCTGCCCGCGAGCTTCCGGGGCTTCGCCGCGGCGGCGGAGGCGCTGGCGCGGGAGACGCGGTGACGTTGCCAGGGCGGTGACCTTCGCCGCGCGGTTCCTTGCGCCGATCAGTCGTCGAAGCCTATCCAGCCCGGCGCGCGCTTCATCCGGTGCGCGGGCGGCGCAAAGGCCCGGTCACCTGCGTTCAGGTGACGCGCGGCGCGGCGCCCGTTCGGTCCGCCGCCTTGCCTCCCGCCTGGCCGGCCGCTCGATCCCCGCATGAAGGGGGGGTCGGGCAGGTCGGGGGGGGTTGGAGAGTGCCGCTCAGAATCTGTTGGCGGGAACACCGTTGTCGGGCGCCGCGAAGACGGACTGCGGGGCCGGCGGGCGGCCGCCCCGGATCAGCCCTTCGCGGATCCTGCTGTCGGAATCCACGACGCACCGGTCCATGTCCGACGTGCCCAGCTGGACGCCTCGGCCAGCGCAGCGGCTGGCGTAGTCCTGCCGGGTCGGCGCGCAGCCGGCAGCCAGCAGGGCGAGGACGGCGATGGGAATGAGGCGCATGGGCGATCTCCGCTCGAGATCGCAGGAATCGCATGCGTTCCATGACCGCGCCAGATAGGGATGAAATCGGCCTCCTGCGCTGCGCGCTTGGCTTCCCGTGGTTCTTTTCCCTGCGCGTGATGGGGTGCGGATGAGGCCATGAGCGGGAAACACGCGACCGGGTTGCCGCCGCCGCCCGTCGCGATGGTCGACGGTTCTGCCGCCGGCGCATTCGTGGAAGCGCCCCGAGCGCAGGCATCGGGCGCAGTTGGCGCTCGGCGGGAAGCAGGCCGGCTGCGGGAGGAAGGATCGGCATGGCCGCCCGAACGCCACGCCTCAGCCCCGAGCTGCATGCCCCGCCTGATCGTGGTCCGGTGGCGTCCGCAGCGGCGGTGGGCGACCCGTTAGAGAAAATGGTGCCGGCACGCGGATTTGAACCGCGGACCTACTGATTACGAATCAGTTGCTCTACCACTGAGCTATGCCGGCACGCTGCGGCGGGGCCTATAGCGCCCGGCGCGCCGGCGGACAACCCGCTACCCTGCCGCTCTCGCGCAAAACTGCTACCGTGCCCGGCGATGCGCCGCCTCCTGCTCCTCCTCACCCTCCTGATCCTCGGCGGCGGCGCCCTCTGGACCCTGTTCGGGCTGCCGCCGCGCGTCCGGATCGTGACGGCCACCACCGGCACGGCGCTGGAGGCGGTCTATGCCACCGGCGCCGTGGAACCCGTCCATTGGGCGCGCGTCGGCCCCGCCATCCGCGGCCGCGTCAGCGCCGTGATGGCGGAGGAAGGCGTGCGGGTGACGGAGGGACAGGTGCTGGCCCGCCTGGATGACCGGCAATCCCGCTCCATGGCCGATGAGGCCGAGGCGCGCGCCCGCTTCGCGGCGGAGGATCTGGCGCGCACCCGCACCCTGGTGGCGCGGGACATCGCCGCCCGAGCGACGCTGGAACGGGCGGAACGCGATGCCCGGGCCGCGCGGTCGGTCGCCGACGCGGCCGTGCAGCGGCTGGATGACTACCTCGTCCGCGCGCCCAATGACGGCGTCGTGCTGCGGCGCGACCTGGAGGTGGGGGAGGTGGTGGATACGCCCGCCAGCCTCTTCTGGGTGGGCGAGCCCCGGCCGCTGCGCGTGACGGCCGAAGTGGATGAGGAGGACATCGCCCGGATCGCCATCGGCCAGCGCGTGCTGCTGCGCGCCGATGCCTTCGCGGGCCGGGTGCTGACGGCGGAAGTCGCGCAGATCACGCCGAAGGGCGACACCGCCCGCAAGGCCTATCGCGTGCGCCTTGCCCTGCCCGACGACACGCCGCTGCTGATCGGCATGTCGGTGGAGGCGAACATCGTGCTGCGGGAGACGCCGGACGCCGTGCTGCTGCCGCCCGCCGCGGTCGTGCTGCCGGCGGCGCCCCGCAACCCCGGCGGCGCCACGCCGCGCGCCGCCCCCTTCGTCTGGGTGGTGGAGAAGGAACGCGTGAGGCGGCGGGAGGTCGAGATCGGCGTCCAGGCGCCGCGCAGCATCGAGATCCGCCGCGGGCTGGCGGTGGGGGAGGCGGTGGTGCTGGCGCCGCCGCCGGGCCTGGTGGATGGCCAGGCCATCCGCCTCGCGCCGCCCTGATGTTCCTCATGATCGACATCGCCCGCGGCATGCTGGCGCGGAGGCGCCGGCAGACGCTGGTCTCGGTGAGTGGGGTGGCGCTCGGCGTCGCCTTCTTCATCGCCATCGTCGCCCTGATGCGGGGCTTCCAGACCTATTTCGTCGACCAGATCATCGACGTCGCGCCCCACATCACCATCAAGGACGAGACGCGCATCCCCGCGCCGCAGGCGGCGGAACTGGCGCATCCCGACGCGGCGGTGGCGATCCGTGGCGTGAAGCCGCGGGACCGCATCCGCGGCATCCGCGCCGCCGGCGACAAGGTGGCGATGCTGGAGGCCATGGAGGGCGTCGCCGCCGCCCCCGTGCTGCAGGGGCAGGCGCTGATGCGCTACGGGTCGCGGGACGTCTCCGCCGTGGTGACGGGGATCGAGCCCGCGCGCCATGCCCGCGTCTCCAACATCGAGAAGGACATGATCGCGGGGCGGCTCGATGACCTGCGACGCACGGCGAACGGCATCATCATCGGCGTCGGGCTGGCGGAGCGGCTCGGCATCGGGATGGGCGACACGCTGACGGTGATCTCGCCGCAGGGTGTCGTGCTGTCCATGCAGGTGGCAGGGCTCTTCCGCACCGGCATCCAGACGGTGGACCAGGGCAATGCCTTCGCGCTGCTGAAGGTGAACCAGGTGCTGCAGGACCGGCCGAATGTCGTGAACCAGATCCTGGTGCGGCTGGCCGATGTGACGCAGGCCGAGCCCATGGCGCGGCTGATCGAATCCCGCTTCGGCGACCGGACGGAGAGCTGGGAGGAGCAGAGCGCCAATGTCCTGACGGTCTTCGTCATCCAGAACGCCATCACCTATTCCGTCACCGGCGCCATCCTGCTGGTCGCGGCCTTCGGCATCTACAACATCATCTCCACCGTGGTGTTCGAGAAGACGCGCGACATCGCCATCCTGAAGTCGCTCGGCTTCACGGAGGGCGACATCCAGGTGCTCTTCCTCGTGCAGGGGCTGGTGGCGGGGTTCCTGGGCGCGGTCGTCGGCTGCGTGCTAGGCGCGCTGATGATCGAGGCGCTGGCCCAGATCCGCTTCGCGACTTCCACGCCATCGGGCGCCAACAGCTTCATCCTCGACCGCAACTGGCGGATCTACGCCGCGGCCAGCTTCTTCGCGCTGATGGCGGCGGGCATCGCCTCCGTCATCCCGGCGCGGCGCGCCAGCCGGCTCGATCCCGTGCAGGTGGTGCGTGGCGCCGCCTGATCCGAGCCTGCCGCAGGCCCCCCTGCTGGAAGCTGTCGGTGCCACGCGGCAGCTGCCGGAAGGGGCGGTGCTGGTGCGGGACGTGAACCTCGCTTTCGGGCGCGGCGAGTTCGTGGCGGTGACGGGGCCCTCGGGGTCGGGGAAGTCGTCGCTGCTCTACCTGCTCGGCCTGCTGGACCGGCCGAGCGCCGGGCATGTGGCGCTGGAGGGGCGGGACACCGCGAAGCTCTCCACCAACGAATTGGCGGCGCTGCGCCTGGCGAAGCTCGGCTTCGTCTTCCAGTTCCACTTCCTGCTGCCGGAATTCAGCGCGCTGGACAATGTGGAGATCCCCATCCGGCGCCTCGGCCGGCTGAAGGGGCCGGCGGTGCGGGAGCGGGCGATGGCGCTGCTCGGCGCGCTGGGGCTGGGGGCGGCAGCGCGCAAGCTGCCGGAACAACTCTCCGGCGGCATGCGCCAGCGCTGCGCCGTGGCACGGGCGCTCGCCAATGATCCCGCGCTGATCCTGGCGGATGAGCCGACGGGGAACCTGGATACCGCCAACGCCGCGGGCGTCTTCGACATCTTCGAGCGGCTGACGCGGGAGGAAGGGCGGACCGTGATCGTGGTCACGCATGATCCGGACCTGGCCAAGCGCGCGACGCGCCGCATCCATCTGGTGGATGGACGGATCGTCAGCGACACCGGTGGGTGAGTCTGTCGCCGCCCCTGCCGGCTCAGGCCGCGCCCCGTGCTTGAGGGGACGAACCCTTCACGCTGAAGCCAGAAATCGCTCGAAGACCGGCACGGCATCCACCAGGTCCTGCGCGCGCGCGCATTCGCGTGGCGTATGGGCAGTGCTGATGTCCCCCGGGCCGAGCACGACGCAGGGGGCAAGGGCCTGCAACTCGCTGGCATCGGTGCCGTAGGGCGCGGTGCGGGCGGCCTGGCCGGTCAGCGACACGGCGAGCGCCACCAGCGGGTGGTCGAGCGCCAGTTCGGGCGGGAAGCCCTCATGCTGTTCCGCCAGCTCGATCCCGGCCTCGCGCGCGGCCTGGCGGACGGCGTGCAGGATGGGCTGCGGATCCACCTTCGCGCTGTAGCGGAATTTTATCAGTGCGCTGGCCTTGGCGACGGTCACGTTCATGGCGGTGCCGTGGTTGTCGATGACGAGGTTGAAGTCGCTGAAGGGGGGATCGTAGGCCTGGTCGTGCAGCGCGGGGTTGGTGCGAAGCTCGTCATGGACGCTGCGCATCGCGGCCAGGAAGGGCAGCAGCTTCCAGTTCGCGTTCACCCCCTTGCCGGTGGAGGAATGCGCCTGCAGCCCGCGCGCGGTGGCCGTGAAGGCGATGTGGCTGCGATGGCCGCGCACCGGCACCAGCCCCGTCGGCTCCGCCACCACGATGCCCTTGAGGCCGAGCGACTTCGCCAGCGTCGACTGCTTCGCGATGATGGCGGCACCCTGCTTCGTCGTCTCCTCATCCGCGGTGATGAGGAGGGTGGCGCCGACGCCGGCGGGCGCGCGCTGGGCCGCGATGATGGCGGCCGCGACCTGGCCCTTCATGTCCACGCTGCCGAGGCCGTGCAGGAAACCCGCCTCGTCGATGCGCGGCGTCCAGGGCGCGCTTTCCCACCCCGTGGCGGGCACCGTGTCCATGTGGCCGGAGAGCGCGTAGCCGCCCTTCGGTCCCTTATGGGCGACGATCGCCCGCTTCGCGACGCCGTTGCCATCGGTGTAGTCCAGCCGCTCCACCTCGAACCCCTTGAGTTCCTGTTCCACCCGGTCGGCGACCGACAGGTTGGAAAGCGAGGAGCGGCTGTCGATCGCAATGAGGTCGGCAGCCAGGCGGAGGACGGGGTCGGTCGTGATCATGGCGGGAGCCTCGCTTGCCGCGGCCCGCCGGGCAAGGGAGAGTGCCGCCATGCAGAGCTACCTCGACCCCCGGACCGGCCGCACATGGCCCCTCTCCATCCCCCGCTGGTGCGGCGACGGCCAGGCGCCGCTGCTGCTGACGCCGCGGCCCGGTCTTTCGAAGACCGAGATCGAGACGGGCACGCGCAGCATCTGGCGTTATGCCGCGGCACTCCCCTGGGCGCCGAAGGCGCGCATCAGCATGGGGGAGGGCTGCACGCCGCTGGTGGAGCGCGCCCTGCCCGGCGGCACGGCGCTGCTGAAATGCGAATGGTTCATGCCGACGGGGTCCTTCAAGGACCGCGGCGCCTCCGTGATGCTCTCCCTGCTGAAGGACCAGGGCGTGGAGGCGGTGCTGGAGGATTCCTCGGGCAATGGCGGCGCGGCCGTTTCGGCCTATGCGGCGGCGGGCGGGATCGCGGCGACGATCTTCGTCCCGGCCAGCACCAGCCCGGCCAAGACGGTGCAATCCCGCGCCGCGGGCGCGACCATCGAGCTCATTCCCGGCAGCCGACAGGATTGCGCGGATGCCGCGCTCGCGAAATCGGCGGAGCTCTTCTATGCCAGCCACAACTGGCAGCCCTTCTTCCTGGAGGGCACGAAGACGCTGGCCTATGAGCTGTGGGAGGACCTCGGCTTCAAGGCGCCGGACAACGTCATCGTGCCCTGCGGCGCGGGATCGAACGTGCTGGGCTGCTGGCTCGGCTTTTCGGAACTGCTCCGCGCTGGCCAGATCGCGAAACTCCCGAAGATCTTCGCCGCGCAGCCCGCGAATTGCGGGCCGATCGCCCGCGCGGCGCTCGGCCTGCCCGAACAGGCGGCGCAGCCCACCATCGCGGAGGGCACCGCCATCGCGCAGCCCATCCGCCTGCCGGAATGCCTGACCGCCATGCGCGAATCCGGCGGCGGCGCCGTGCTGCTGGAGGAGGCGGAGATCGCCGAGGCCAGCCTCTCCCTCGCCCGCACCGGCATCTATGTGGAGCCCACCTGCGCCCAGGCGGCCGCGGCCTATTCGAAGCTCGTCGCCGCCGGCACCATCGCGGCGCGGGAGACGACGGTGGTGGTGCTGACGGGCACGGGCCTCAAGGCCACGCCGCGCTATGCGGAACTGATGGGGGTCGCGATCTGATGACGCTCGACGAATTGCCGACGCCCTGCCTGCTGCTCGACCTCGATGTGCTGAAGCGCAACCTGGCGCGGATGGAGGCCGCCATGGCGCGGCATCCCGGCGTGATGCTGCGCCCGCACCTCAAGACCGCGAAATCGGCGCAGGTCGCGGACCTCGCCGCCCCCGGAAAGGGCGCCATCACCGTCTCCACGCTGGCGGAGGCGCGCTACTTCGCGGAGCATGGCTTCCTCGACCAGGTCTATGCCGTGGGCATCGTGCCCGCGAAGCTGGATGCCGTGGCGGCGCTGAACGCGCAGGGTGCGGCGGTGAAGATCATCACCGATGACCTGGCGACGGCGCGCGCCATCGCCGCCCATCCCGGCGTGCTGCCGACCTTGATCGAGGTGGATGTCGGCGAGGGCCGCGCGGGGGTTGCGCCGGAGGGCGAGGCGCTGCTGGCGATCGCGCAGGCGCTCGGCCCGAAGCTGGCGGGCGTGCTCTCCCATTCCGGCCACTCCTATGCGGGGCGCAGCGACGAGGCGATGGCCGAGATCGCGGAGGTGGAGCGCGCGGGAATCGTCGCGGCGGCGGAGCGGCTGCGGCAGGCCGGGCACCAGGTCGGCATCGTCTCGGCCGGCGCATCGCCGACTGCGATGCATGCGCGGCACCTCGAGGGCGTGACCGAGATGCGCGCCGGCGTCTACATGATGGGCGACCTGCTGCAGGGCCAGATCGGCACCCATCCGCTGGAGGACATCGCGGTGACGGTGCTGGGCAGCGTCATCGGCAACTACCCGCAACGCAATGCCGTGCTGCTGGATGCGGGCGCGCTGGCGCTGTCGAAGGACCGCAGCACGGAAGGGGCGCCGCGGGACTGGAAGTTCGGCCGCGTGCTGGACCGCGACGGCCACGCGACGCTGGGCGAGGCGCTGGTCACGCGCGTGCACCAGGAACATGGCGAGGTGCGCGCGGCGGAAGGCGGCACCCTGCCGCTGGATCGCCTGCCGGTCGGCGCGCGGGTCCGCGTGGTGCCGAACCATGTCTGCCTGACCGCGGCGGCGCATGACCGCTACCATGTGCTGGAAGGCGGGCGCGTGGTCGCGATGTGGTCACGGATTAACGGCTGGTAACCAACTGGCGCGGCGTGATTTTTTCAAAATGTGACAGTTCTTGCGCCGGGGGGCGGGGCGGCGGCATGGATACGATGTCGAGAGGATTGCGCCCGCATCGTCCCCGCCATGCCAACCCTTGCCCGCCGCGCGGCGCTCGCCGCCCCCCTGCTGCTGCTGGCCGCGCCCGCCCGGGCGCGGATCGGCGTGCCGCCCTTTCCCGAATGGATCGGCCGGACCGCGAAGCTGAAGGGCGATAGCGGCCAGGCCAGGCTGCTGCTGCAGGGCGACCGCACGGGCACCATCTCCGTCCGCCTGCTGTTCTTCTGCAAGCCGCTGCCGGTGCTGGACTGGCGCATCGCCGATGACGGCCTGGCGCTGACCTATCGCCGGCAGAGCGCCCTCTCCTCTACCCGCATCATCGAGGGCACGGCCCGCATCACCGCGGAGCCCGGCCTGCTGCAATGGATCGAGGCCGCCGACCACCTGGCGGAGTTCGAGGGCTTCGAAGGGCCAGAGGCCGTCCGCGTCTGCGGCTGAGCCAATGCCTCACGCGGGCGTGAGGCGATGCACCGTGTCTGGTTGCATTCGGGTGATATCCACCAGCGACGTTGGGTTGCGGTTGTCCGGACAGGACGGCGTGCGGGCCCCGTCTGGGCGGGCCGTTTCCGCATGTCGCATTCACCGGGGGTCAACCAGGGTCGGGTTATCTGGTCCGGGGCAAAAGGCCCGGCACATGGCGCGGCGCGCGTGGGAAAAATCCCGCCGGTCGCGAGGGACATGGGGCGGGCATGCGTATCGCGCTTTGCGTCAAGAAGGACATCCACGGCCTGCTGGCAGCCCGCATCCTGGCGGAGAGGCTGGGCTTCGCGACGCTGCGCTTCTTCTGCAGCGTGAAGACGCGGGATGCGGAGAATGCCGTCCCTGCCCTGAAGATCATGAAGCTGCTGGAACGCGACGTGGCGATCGACACCTTCGCCGCGCTGGAGAGCGGTTTCGGCGGCCTGCCACATCCCGATGAATGGACCCCGCTGCTCGACCTCAAGGCCGATGGCGGTGCGCGCACGCTGCTGGACTGGCGGCCGGACCTCGTCATCTCCGCCCGCTTCTCGCTGATCTTCCCGCAGCGCGTGATCGATGCCATCCCGCGTGGCATCATCAACGTCCATCCCGGCGCGCTGCCGGGCTATCGCGGCCTCTTCGCGCCCTTCTGGCAGATCCTGAAGCGGGAGCCGGTGCTGGGCTGCACCGTGCATATGGTCGATCGCGGCATCGATACGGGACCCATCCTCGGCATCGCGCGTGTGCCCTTGGACACCTCGCGTTCGCTGATGGCGCATACGGCGGCGCTCTATCGCGGCGGCGTCGCCATCGCGGCGGAGGCAGCGGCGACCATCGCGGCCGGCGGCACGCCGGCCGGCGCGCCGCAGCCGGCAGGCGGCAACTACTACCGCTTCCCCGCGCCGGAGGATTTCGCGGCGCTGCCCGTGCCCATCGTCACCGCGCATGATTTCGCGGAGACGCTCTCCGCTGCCTTCCCCGCGCCGCAGGCCGCGCCGGTGCGATGGAGCGCCGCGGCATGACGGGCGGCGCTTCCTTCGCGACGCGCCTCGGCGGCGTGCTCGCCATCATGCTGCTGCTGGGCTGCGCGCTGACGGCGGGGCTCAACTACCTGAAGTTCGAACGCATGCTGCTGGAGCAGCAGGCGAAGGTGCTGGAGATCCTGGCCGGCGAACTCGGCGGCACGGTGGAGAATTCCCTCGCGCTCGGCGTGCGGCTCGCCGGCGTGCCCGGCGCGCAGGCGCTGCTGGAACGGGCGCGGGCGGCGGAGCCGCTGATCGGCGGCCTTGCCATCGCGGATTCCGATGGCGTGGTGCTGTTCGACACGGATCGCCAGAACCTCGGCACCACGGTCGCGCGCGCCCTGTTCGACCCGCGTGCGGCGGCGGATGCCTGGCGCTTCCGCGATGGCGACCGCTACGGCATCGGCGCGCCCATCGTCAACGGCTTCGGCCAGCTGGAAGGGGCGGTGCTGCTGCGCTACGGGCGGGAGGCCGTGGATGAACGCCTGACCTCCGCGCTGCTCGGCATGGTGCAGGCGGGGTTGCTGGCGCTGGCGCTGGCCGTGCCGCTCGGCATCCTCGGCATCCACCTCGTCACCCGCCAGGCACGGCGCTGGTTCGCGGCGGTGGAGACCGCGATGCAGCCCGGCGCGGCGCCGGAACCGCTGGCCAGCGGCCTGCAGCAGGCGATCGCGGAGGCCGATTCCGTGCTCTCCGACGCCGAGCGGCGGCTGGAGGCGATCGCCGCCACCATCCCCGAACCCAACGCCCCCACGCGGCTGGAGCCTGCCACGCCATGAGCCCGGATCGTCGCCTGGTCGGCAGCGTCGTCGCCGTCGCGGTGCTGCTGCTGACGCTCACCGTTGGCTTCGTCTCCACCGCCGCGCTGCGCAGCTTCGAGACGGAGCTGCGCCCGGAGCTGGAGCGGGAGGCGACGGTCGTCGGCAGCATCGGCGCGCAGGCCGTGCAGCGCGCGCTCGACCTCGGCGTGCCCTTCAGCGGGTTGTCGGGGCTGGATGACTACCTCGCCGGCCTGCTCGCGACGCGGGAAGGCCTGGCCTATGTGCTGCTGACCGATGGCGCGGGCCGCGTGGTCTCCGCCGCCGGCAGCGCGCCGGCGGAATTCGCGGGGCTGCCGGCGGGCACCGCGGCGCCCAGCCGCGGCGCGCTGATGCGCGTGCAGGGCAACAGCTACGACGCCGCCCAGCCACTGCTGGAGGAAGGGCGCATCGCGGGCTGGCTGCATGTGGGCATCGCGCGCGCCCGTCTCGACACCGCGCTCGATGACATGCGGTGGGACGTGCTGATCGTGCTGCTCGTCGTGCTGCTGGCCACGGCGGAGTTCCTGCGCTTCATCCTCTCCCGCCTCGTCGCCGCGCCGATCGACATGGTGCTGCGGCTGCAGGCGCGGCTCGGGCGCGGCGACTGGACTGCGCGGGCGCCGGGGGACATCGGCGCAGAGGCCGGGCGCGTCGCGCGCCACTTCAACGTGCTGGTCCGCCGCACCAATGACCGCTGGGACCGACTGTGCTGGCTGGCGGGGGAAAGCGGCGCGGGCCGTCGCGCGGCGGCGGTGCTGGAGGACGTGAAGGACAGGCTGCGCTTCGGCACGGAAGCCGTGCGCGAAGGGCTGGGCGGTGGCGCGGCTTCCGCGCGGCTGCCGCTGTTCCTCTTCGTCTTCGCCGAACAACTCTCCACCTCCTTCAACCCCATCTTCGCGATGGAGCTGGCGGGCGGGCAGCAGGGCATGATGGGGGCGGCGCTGCCGCTGGTGACCTTCGTCGCCGCCGTCGCGCTGCTGACGCCCTGGGGCGGGCAGATGGTGGCGCGCCACGGCCCGCGACGCGCGCTGATGCTGGGCATGATCCCTGCCGGCATCGGCCATCTCGGCGCGGCGCTGGCGCCGGACCTCATGACGCTGGCGGCGGCGCGCGCCATCTGCGGCGCGGGCTACGCCGTGGTCACCATCGCCTGCCAGGTGCAGCTGGCGCGGGAAGCCGCGCAGGGGCGCATGGCGCGCACGCTGGGCGGCTTCACGGCCGCGGTGATGACGGGTGCGGTCTGCGGCACCGCCATCGGCGCGGTGCTGGCGGACCGGCTCGGCTTCCGCCTGACCTTCGTCGCCTCCGCCATCCTGGTGCTGGGCATTGCCGCGCTGGCCTGGCGTTGCATGCCGGCGGGTGGCGAGAGTGAGGAGAAGCGCGGCGGCCTGTGGCAATCCGCCCGCGCCGCCTTCGCGGAGCCGCACTTCATCCTGCTGGTGCTGCTGGCCGCCATCCCGGCCAAGGTGCTGCTGGGCGGCTTCGTCTTCTTCCTGGCGCCGCTGGAATTGCGGGAGCTCGGCCTCAGCCAGGCCGCCATCGGCCGCAACGTGATGCTCTACGGCCTCTGCATGCTGCCGGCCATCATGTTCGGCGCCTGGGTGGCTGATCGCTCCGGCCGCGGCGGCACCATCATCGTGGCCGCGGGGCTGCTGAACGGCGCGGGGCTGCTGGCGCCGCTCTGGCTGCCGGGCCATGCCGCGCTGCCGCTGGCGGTGATCGCGACCGGCTTCGCGCAGGGCCTGGCGGCCGCGCCGATGCTGGCCATGATCCCGGCGCTCAGCCTGCGGCCGGGCGCGCCGAGTTCCGCCGCGATGATGAGCTTCCTGCGGCTGGCGGAGCGGCTCGGCAGCGTGATCGGGCCGCCGGCCGCGGCGGCGCTGCTGGCCGTGGGCGGCGGGCATCAGGCGATGCTGGTGCTGGGCGTCGTCTCCGCCGCCACCGCGCTGGCCTATGCGCTGGCCCTGCTGCTGGGCCGCAACAACCGGAAGGCGCTGGCATGACCCTCGACCGACGCGGCCTGCTGGCCGCCTCCACGCTGCTGCTGGCGACGCCATCACTGGCGCAGGTGCGGCCGCATCGCATCACCATGCTGCTGTTCCGCGGATGGGAGGAAGCCTGCGACGGCTTCCGTGACCACTTCGCCGCGCGCCGCATCCCGGTGGAGCTGACGGTGCGGGACGTGGCGCAGGACCTGCGGCGCCTGCCGGCGATGATCGCGGAGATCCGGGAGACCAAGCCGGACCTGGTCTATCTCTGGGGCACCTCGCTCGCCATCGCGGCGATCGGTCCCTGGGATGCGGTAGATCCCGCGCGGCACATCACCGGCGTGCCGGTGGTGTTCAACATCGTCACCGATCCCGTCGGCAACAAGCTGGTGCGCGCGGCGGATGCGCCGGGGCGGCCGGTGACGGGCACGGAATACATCGCCTCCGTGGAGGTGCAGATGCGCGCCATGGCGCGCTACCGCGCCTATTCCCGCGTCGCCGCGATCTTCAACCCGAACGAACGCAACTCGCTCTCCGTCATCGCGCAGATGCGGGCGCTGCTGGGGGAGGGGCTGGTGGAGCTGCCGGTGGCGCTGGATGGCGCGCGGCGGCCCGACGCCGCCTCCATCCCCGGCCTGGTGGCGGAGGCGCGGATGGCGGGCGTCGATTGGCTCTACATCCCGCCGGACACCTTCCTGAACGACCACCGCGCGGTGCTGACGCGGAGCGCGCTGGAAGCGGGGTTGCCGACCTTCGCGGCTTCCGAGCGCTTCGTGCAGTTCGCAGAGGGGCTGGCCGGGCTGGTCAGCCGCTACTACAGCGTCGGCGCCTTCACGGGTTTCAAGGCGGAGCAGATCCTGCGGCAGGGCCGCGCGCCGGAGACGATCCCGGTGGAGACGCTGACCCGCATGTCCTTCCTCGTCCGCATGGACAGCGCACGGCGCCTGCGGTCCTTCCCGCCGGTCGGCCTGCTGCGCGTGGCGGAGACGGTGTGATCCCATGCTGCTGAGATCCCGCATCCTGCTTCTCTTCGGCCTCGCCATGGCGCTGGTCGCGGCTTCCGTCGCCGTGCCGGCCTGGCTGGTGCTGCGCGACGGGGAGGATCGTGCCGCCGCGCTCCGCGCCGCCGTGCAATCGGCGTCGCTGAACGAGGCGGTGGAGCGCGCCGGCGCGCCACTCGTCACGCTGCTGCGCCAGATGGCGGCGGATGACGCGCTGCGCACGGCGCGTGCGGCGCATGACGAGTCGGCGCTGCGCCAGCGCCTGGCGGCGCTGCTGGCGGAGACGGGGCTGGACGGGCCCGCCGGGCGCATCGACATGGTGGGGCCGCAGGGCCAGCTGCTGGCGGCAGCGCCGGCGGCGGCGGAACCGCTGGCCAGCGGCGCCACCGCCCTGCAGCGCGACCTGGCGCCGGATGGCATCTCCGCGCGGTTCGAGGCCTCGGCCGAGGGCCCCATGCTGCTGGTGGTCAGCCTGCGGCTTTCCACCGGCGACCTGCTCTCGGCCAGCATGGCGGCCGATGCGGCGCTGGGCGGCGTGGCGCGGCAGCTGGGCGCCGACCTGCTGCTGCGGGACCGCCAGGGCCGCGTGACCTTCGCCACCGACCAGTCGCTGCGCGACAGCGCGGCCGCGCTGCGTGAGGGACAGACCTTGGCCCTCGCCGGCCGGCTGTTCCGGCTGGAGGCCACGCCCCTCGACAATTCCGCCGGCGCGCGCGTCGGCGAGGTGCTGGTGCTGGCCGATGCGACGGCGGAGACGCAGTCGCGCCAGCTGCTGCTGCTGCTGGCCGGCGCGCTGCTGGTGGTGGCGGGTGCCGTCACCTGCGGGCTGCTCTACCGCGTCATCCGCGATGCCATCGACCCGCTCAGCGAACTCGCCCGCGCGCTGCAGGCGGTGGCGGGCGGCGACATCTTCGCCTCCGCCGCCATCGCCGCGCGGCGCGACGAAGTCGGTGATATCCAGGCCGCGCTGGAATCGCTCCGCAGCAACACCCTGGCGCTGGACCGGCTGCAGACGCGCAACCGCCTGTCGGCGCTGCGCGAACGCGCGCTGATCGGGCAGGAGATCGCGCGGCTGACGGCGGTGCTGGATGGGCCGGAGCGTGACGAGATCCTGGGCCTGCTGGAAGGGGAGGGCGCGGCGCTCGGCCCCGCCTTCACGCGGCTTTCGGGCCATGTCGTGCAGCAGCACCAGGCGATGGCGACGCTGCTGGAGGAGCGGACGCGCGACCTGGCCCTGGTGCGCCAGGCGCTGGAGGAGCGCACGCAGCTCAACCGGATGCGGGAGGAGCTGGATGTCGCGCGGCGGCTGCAGCTGTCCTCCGTGCCGACCACCTTCCCGAAGCGCCCCGACTTCCGGCTGCATGCCGCGATGGTGCCGGCGAAGGAAGTGGGCGGCGATTTCTGCGACTTCGTGATGCTGGACGAACACCGCCTGGCGCTGCTGATCGGCGATGCCTCCGGCAAGGGCGTGCATGCCGCCATCTTCATCGCCATGGCGCGCAGCCTGCTGCGGGCCGCGATCGGCCGCGGCGCGAGCCCCGCGGAGGCGCTGGCGCAGGCGAACGACGTGCTGTCCACCGACAATCCGACGATGATGTTCGCCACCGTCTTCGCCGCCGTGCTGGATTGCCGCACGGGGCTGATGACCTACGCCAATGCCGGCCACAACCCGCCGCGCCGCCGCGGCGCGGTGGGGGAGGCGGAGCTGCCGGTGGCGCGCGGCATCGCACTCGGCGTCATGGATGGCATGGAGTTCGTGGACCAGCAGGTGACGCTGGATGCCGGCGACATGGTGCTGATGTTCACGGACGGCGTGACGGAGGCGGTGGCGCCGGGCGACATCCTGTTCGGCGACGATCGCCTGGCCGCCATCGTGGCCGATCCGGCGCTGGAAGCGCCCGCGCAGCTGGTGGAAGCGGTGGCGCGGCAGGTGGAGGCCTTCGCGGATACGGAGCCGCAGGCGGACGACATCACGATGATCGCGCTGCACTGGCGTGGGCATCCGCCGGCCCGTGCCATCGATTCGACGGTGGAGGAGCTGGCATGCGCGTGACGAGGGCGAGAGGCTGAGATGGCGATGCTCCAGCTGGAATGCGCGCGTGACGAGCAGGCGGTGGAACGGCTGCTGGATGCCATCGAGGAGCATCTGGGCGATGCCGGCGCCACGATGGCGGAAGCCATGCAGCTGCGCCTGGTGGCGGAGGAGATCGTCACCAACATCGCGCGCTGCGCCTGGCCGGACGGCGAGGAGGGACGCTTCAGCGTGGAGCTGGAAGCGGTGCCCGATCCCGCGGGACTGCAGGTGCGGCTGACGACGATCGATGACGGTGCCCCCTTCGACCCGACGGTGCAGAAGGCGCCCGACATCGAGGCCGGAATCGATGACCGTGCGATCGGCGGCCTCGGCATGTTCCTGGTGAAGGAGATGACCGATGCACAACGCTATGCGCGCGCGGATGGAGAAAACCGTTTCTGTGTCGAGAAACTTCTTCATCGCGCTGCTTAACACTCGCGCAATCTAACCCAACGTATTGTCCGGACATCCGCAGGAAGCGGTCCATGTCGGAACCCAACGTCATGAGGGCCAAGGGTTCCTCCATCGCCTCAGCCTGACAGGGAAATACCCGCCGATGAACGCCGTCACCAAGACCGCCTTCGTGGAGCTGGACGACAACATGCTGGCCGCCGTCGTGGGCGGCAGCGGCGCGATCCAATCGAGCCAGCAGGCCGGTGACGGCCAGGAAGATGACGTGGAGTATGGCGTCGCGATCAGCGGCCCGGTGGTGAAGTCAGGCGGCGCGGGCGTCGGCGTGATGGAGACGGTGTCGACCGAGATCGGCGGCGTGAAGGTGACCGGCGCGGCCGGCGCTTTCGCGGGCGGCAACTACGAAGTGACGATGACGGGCGTCGGCGCCTCGGCGGGTGCGGGCGCTTTCGCGACGATCAGCGGCAGCAAGACGGAAGGCAACGTCACGACGACCGTGACGGTCGAGGCGGGCACGGGCGTGATGGTCGGCGCCAGCGTCGGCGTCACCGGCGTCTCCGCCTCCGGCGCCGCGGGTATCGGCGGCACCGTGAGCGTGACGGTGGAGACGGAGCACAAGCTGGGCGCGGGCGTCACCGCCACCACCGGCACCACGGTCGAGGCCGGCGTGAAGGCGGGCGTCGAGGGCCAGATGGCCTATGGCCTGACGGGCGTGAAGGCGGATGCGGGCGTGATGGCGGGCGCCTACTACTCCGTCACGGCGGAAGCCACGATCGGCACCAAGGAAGCCTCCGGCACCGTCTCCGGCGGCTATGTCGATCCGGGCTCCGCGGGCGTGGGCCTCAACGGCACCGCGGCGCTGGATGGTGGCAAGGTCACGCTCGGCCTGGGTGGCGAGGCCGCGATCGGCATCGGCGGCCTGAATGCCGGCGCCAGCGTCACCGTCGATACGAAGGCGGTCGCCGATACCGCCGAGAAGGCCGCGATGGCGACCAGCGAGGCGACGCTGAAGGCGGCGGCCGAGGCGCAGGCGCTGGCCGACAAGGTGGCGGCGGAGAAGGCGGCGGCCGAGGCGAAGGCGGCAGTGGAAAAGGCAGCGGCCGAGGCGAAGGCGCTGGCCGACAAGGTGGCGGCGGAGAAGGCCGCGGCCGAGGCGAAGGCGGCGGCGGACAGGGCTGCGGCGGAAGCGAAGGCCGCGGCCGACAAGGCGGCGGCGGAAGCGAAGGCGGCTGCCGACAAGGCCGCGGCCGAGGCGCGGGCGCAGGCGGAGCGGGCCGCGGCGGAAGCCAAGGCTGCGGCGGAGAAGGCCGCGCAGGATGCGGCCAAGGCCGCGCAGGATGCGGCGAACAAGGCCAAGAACACGGCGAAGAGCGTGGGCAGGAAGATCAAGCGCCTCTTCCGCTGATCCAGAGCAGGGCGCGGCCTTCGCAGCCGCGCCCTATCCGCCATCGCCTTGTGACTGCACCCCGCGCGCGGAACCACGCCCATGGAAAACCCCGGCAAGACCCCGCTGTTCCGGGCCGAGGCCGTTGCCTCCGCCACCTCCGTCACCACGGTGGATGATGCGCTGGAGGTGGTGCCGCCGCCGCTCAAGATCCTCTGGGGCGTGCTGGGCGCGCTGACGGTCGGACTGCTCGGCTGGTCGGCGGTGACGAATGTGCCGGTGAAGATCAATGGCCAGGGAATCCTGCTCTCGGCAGGCGGGCTCACCGACATCGTCTCCGACACGGAAGGGCGTGTGGTGGAATTCACCGCGCGGCCCGGCGACCTGGTGACGGCGGGCAGCGTGGTCGCCGTGGTGGACCAGGCGGAGCTTCGCCTGCAACTCGCCGCGGCGGAGGGCGAGTTGCGGGATGCGGAGACGGCGCGGAGCGAGATGCGCCGCTTCCAGGACCGCGAGCAGGCCGCCGACCGCGCCTGGCGCGCAGCGCGGGATGAGGGCCTGGCGCGCAGCCTGCGCGCCGCCCAGGACCGGCTGCGCCTGCTGACGGAGCGCGAGGGCGTGGTGCGGGACCTGGCCGACCGGTCGCTCGCCACGCGCGACCGTGCCATCGGCGCGCAGATCGAGCTGTTCGGCGTGCGCGACCAGATCGAATCGCTGCAGAACGACCGCCGCGTGCTGGAGATGGACGCGATGATGCGCCAGACCCAGCGGGAGCGGGACCTGCTGACTGCCGACCAGCGCGTGCAGACGGCGGAGCGCCAGGTCACGACGCTGACGGAGCGCATCCAGCGCATGGGCGCCGTGCGGTCGCCCTTCGATGGCCGCGTGGTGGAAGCCAAGGCTAATGTCGGCCAGGTGGTCAATCGCGGCGGGCCGCTGCTGACGCTGGTGCGGAGCGACAGCGATGCGGGTAGCGGGCCGCTCGTCGGCCTCGTCTATGTCGGCGCGCAGGACGGCAAGAAGCTGCAGCCGGGCATGGTGGTGGACCTGTCGCCGGCCACGGCGCCGTCGCAGGAATACGGCTATCTGCGCGGCCGCGTGCTGCGCGTCGCGGATACGCCGGCCAGCAGCGCGGGTATGCTCCGCACGCTGCAGAACGATGCGCTCGTTTCCGAATTCCAGCGCAACCAGCGCACGCTGTTCGAGGTGAACATCGAGCTGGAGCATGATGCGCGCGGCCGCCACGTCTGGTCCGGCGGCAATGGTCCCGCCTTCTCCATCGAGGGCGGCACCCCCGCCACCATGCAGGCGACGGTGCGCCAGGTGCGCATGATCGCGCTCGGCCTGCCGGCCTTGCAGCGCTGGCTGGGGGAGGATGTGCGGGTCACGACGGATGCCGCCGCGCCCCGTGCGGTGACCACCAGCCAGCTGGCGCGGTGAGCGCCATGCGCACGCCGACCATCCTGCAGGTGGAGGCCGCGGAATGCGGCGCCGCCGCGCTCGGCATCATCGCCGCGCATCACGGGCTGTGGCTGACGCTGGAGGATCTGCGCGCGCGCTGCGGCGTCTCCCGCGACGGCAGCAAGGCGCAGCATGTCGTGGCGGCGGCAAGGGAGCTGGGCTTCGAGGTCCGCGCCGTGCGCTGCGAGCCGGAGGCGCTGGCGGAGGTCGAATGCCCGGCCATCCTGCATTGGGGCATGGACCACTTCCTGGTGCTGGAGGGCAGGTCCGGCGGGCAATGGTGCCTGAACGACCCGGCGCGCGGCCGTCGCCGGGTGGATGACCGGGAGCTGCGCCGGCAGTTCAGCGGCATCCTGATCATGATGAAGCCGGGCCCCGCCTTCCAGAAGGGCGGCTCCGCGCCCAGCGCGCTGCGCGGCCTGGCGGACCGGCTGAAGGGCGGCCGCGCCGCCGTCTGGCTCGCCATCGGCATCAGCCTGATGCTGGCCGTGCCCGGCGTGCTGCAGCCGAGCTTCCGGCAGGTCTTCCTCGACCGCATCATGTCCGCGCATGTGATGGAGTGGCTCTGGCCCATCGTGCTGGTGGTCTTCGGCGCGGGCCTGTTTGCCGCGATCTGTACCTGGATGCAGAAGACGCTGCAGCACAACCTCGAAACGCGCGTCGCCGTGCGCGGCGGCATCGAGTTCATGGAGCGCGTGCTGCGCCTGCCGCTGTCCTTCTACGGCCAGCGCGGCGCGGCGGGGATCGCGGATCGCGTGATGCTGAACGACCGCGTCGCCGGCACGGTGGCGAAGGAGATCGGCGGCACCATGCTCGCGCTGATCATGGCGGTCACCTACCTCGCGGTGCTGATCCTCTTCGACTGGCGGCTCGGGCTCGTCTCGGCGCTGGGGGCGGCGACGCTCGGCCTTGCGCTGCTCGTGCTCTCCGCGCGGTTGCAGGAGGATCAGCAGCGGCTGCTGAACGAACAGGGGCTGGAGGATGCGGAGGCGAAGCAGGGGCTCCGCATGATCGACAGCTACCGCGCCAGCGGGACGGAGGCGCTGCTGTTCGACCGGCTGACGGCGCGCCGCGCCCGCGCGCTGAACCTGCGGCAGTCGCTCATGCTGGGCCGCACGGCGCTGAAGCACCTGCCGGGGCTGGTGACGACCATCGCGGCGGCGGCGGCGATCGGCGTCGGCGGCGGGCTCATCATCGATGGGGAGATGTCGATCGGCGCGCTGGTCGCCTTCCTTTTCCTGCAATCCGCCTTCCTGGCGCCGGTCGGGCGGCTGGTGCAGCTCGGCCCGCGGCTGCAGGAGGCCGGGGCCAATCTGCGCCTGCTGGACGACACGCTGCGCCACCCGCTCTCGGAGGAATTCACCAAGCCCCCGCCCGCGCCGCGGCTGATCCGGCGGCTGGCGGGCAAGGTCGAGTTGCGCGACGTCACCTTCGGGCATTCGCGCCGCGCGGCGCCGCTGATCACCGATGTCTCGCTGACCATCGAGCCCGGCGAGCGCGTCGGCATCGTCGGCGCCTCGGGCTCGGGAAAGTCCACGCTGGCGCTGCTGGCGGCGGGGCTGCATGAGCCCTGGTCGGGCCAGGTGCTGCTGGACGACAAGCCGATCCGCGACATCCCCCGCGCCGTGCTGCGGCAGAGCGTGCAGGTGGTGGACCAGAACGGCTTCCTCTTCACGGGGACCGTCCGCGACAACATCGCGATGTGGGATCCGACCGTGTCGGAGGAACGGCTCCACGCCGCGGCGCGCGATGCCGTCATCCACGACTTCATCCTCGACCGGCGCGAAGGCTACGCCTTCCCCGTGACGGGCGGCGGCGCCAACCTCTCCGGCGGCCAGCGCGCGCGGATCGAGATTGCCCGCGCCCTGGTGCAGGACCCGCGCATCCTGGTGTTCGACGAGGCGACGGCCGCGCTGGATGACGAGACGGAGGCGGAGCTGCTGTCCAACATCCGCCGGCGGGGTGCCACGATGCTCGTCATCGCGCATCGCCTGGCGCCGCTGCGCGACTGCGACCGCGTGGTGGTGATGGAACGCGGCCGGATCGTGGAGATGGGCCCGCCCGGGGAGCTCGCGGCGCGCCGCGGCGCCTTCGCGCGGCTGATGCTGGCGGAGGCCTGATCGTCATGGATACGCTGACGTCGAACCTGGCGATCGACCCGATCGACCGCCGCTTCCAGCAGCCGCCCCGCAGCCTGGTGGAGCCCGGCGCCTTCTGGCTGCTGGAAGGGGGCGAGGCCGACATCTTCGCCGCCGTGGAAGGGCTGGAGGAGGGCGTGGCGCCGCCCGGCCCCTACCTGTTCGTCGGCCGGCTGGAGGAAGGCAGCCTGGTCGTCGGGCATGAGTCCGACATCGAATGCCTGGTGATCCGCCCCGCCGCCGGCGCGGTGCTGCGCCGCCTGCCACATCTCGGCGCGCTGGGCGGGTCGGAGGCGGTGCTGGAGGCGATGCAGGGCTGGGCCGGCGTGCTGGCCCAGGGGCTCGGCGCGCGGCTCTGGCGGCCCTCCAACATCGATCGCGTGGCGCGGCCCGGGCGGATGCTGCAGCTCGCGGACCGGCAATCCGCCACCACGCGCGGCGACGGCGCCTGGCTGCGCCTGCCGGCACAGGGCGCCATGCTGCTGGGCCTCGAACCCGTCTCCGGCCTGCTGCCCCTGCCGCCCCAGGCCTGGCTGGTCGCGGGTTCGGCCTTCGAGGCACCCGTGTTCACGAGCGTGGCGCCCGATGCGCTGGAGGAAGCGGCGGCCGGTGTCAGCGCCTTCACCCAGGCCTGCGTCGCCATGCTGCCCGGGCTGCGCAGCCTGGCGGAGATCGATGAGAGCGGGCGCCTGGAACAGCGCGCGCGGCAGGACCGGGAGGCCGAGAGCCGCACCGCCGGCATCGCCGCCAAGCTGCTGCATGCGCCGGCGCCGCCGGAAGCCGATCCCGGCCAGGATGCGGCGGCGGAGCCGCTCTTCCTCGCCATGGTGGCGGTCGCCAAGGCTGCCGGGCTGCGCCCGCGCATCACGCGCCCGACGCGGCTGCGGGAGCAGGATATCGACACGCCGCCCACGATGGAGGAGATCGCCCGTGCGTCGGGCCTCCGGCTGCGGCAGGTCTCGCTGCCGGGCGACTGGTGGAAGCGCGACCTCGGCCCGCTGCTGGGGCGGGAGATCGGCGGCGATGCCGTGGCGCTGCTGCGGGATGGCAGCCGCTACGTCGTGCAGAAGCCGGGCGTGGCGCCGCGGCCGGTGACGGAAGCGGTCGCGGCCACGCTGCTGCCGCAGGCCTGGACGCTGATGGAGCCGCTGCCGGACCAGCCGCTGGGCTGGCCGCAGCTGCAATCCTTCGTGCATCCCCATGCGCCCGACAAGGCGCTGGCGATCGGGGCGGCCATCATCGGCGCCTTCCTCGGCCTTGGCATGCCCATCGCCATGTCCTTCGCGACGGGGTCGCTCATCCCCGGAGGCAACCGGCTCGGGCTGGTGGAACTCGGCATCGCGCTGGCCTGCGTCGGGCTCGCGAACTTCGTCGTGCAGATGGCGGGCGACATCGCCAAGCACCGCATGACGGCGACGATGGAGGCGCCGCTGCATGCCGCGCTCTGGGACCGGCTGCTGCGGCTGCCGATCCCGGTGCTGCGGCGGCACAACCCCTCGGAGCTCGCCTCGCGCCTCGGCGTCGCGCTCGCCGTGCCGCTCGGGCGCAAGAACTACCGCCTGGCGGCGATCGGCAGCGCGGCCACCTTCGTCACCGCCATGGCGATGCTCTTCGCCTATATCCCCATCGCCGCCGTGGTGGCGCTGCCGCTGATCCTGGCGCAGCTCGGCCTTTCCATCCTGGCGGGCGTGCTGAAGACCCGCGCGCATGCCGCGAGCCTGGCGCAGACGGGTGCTGCGGATGCGCTGGCGATCGAGGCCGTGAGCGGCATCACCAAGCTGCGCCTGGCCGGGGTGGAGCAGCGGCTGCTGGCCAGCTGGGCGGAGCGCTTCATGGTGCTGCGCGGCAGCAAGATGGCGGAGGAGCATGTGGAGACCTGGCACAGCGTCGGCTCCGCCTTCCTGACCTTCCTGGCGCTCGGCCTGTTGTTCCTGGTCTTCGCGGCGGGCGATGCCGGCACCAAGCCGGCCGTGATCGGCTTCCTCATGGCCTTCATGATCGCCAATGGCGCGGCCACCGGCTTCGGCGCGGCCTTCATGGGCTGGCATCCGCTGAATGCGATGCGGGACTACGCCGCGCCGCTGATGCAGTCCCTGCCGGAAGCGACGGCGGGGCGGATCGATCCCGGGCGGCTCTCCGGCCGCATCGAGCTGTCCAACGTCGCCTTCGCCTATGAGGGCGCGGAGCAGCCGGTCTTTCGCGGCCTGAATTTGGAGATCGAGCCGGGCGAGTTCGTCGCCGTCATCGGGCGGTCGGGCTGCGGCAAGTCCACGCTGGTGCGGCTGCTGCTGGGGCTGGAGCGCCCGCATTTCGGCAGCGTGGCCTATGACGGGCAGGACCTCGCCTCGCTCGACCTCGGCCTGCTGCGGCGGCGCGTCGGCACGGTGCTGCAGGGGGCCACCCTGCCGCCCGGCGCGCTGATCGACACGCTGCGCGGCTTCAGCGAGGCGAGCGAGGCGCGGATCTGGCAGGCGCTGGAAGGGGCGGCGATCGCGGAGGATGTGCGGGCCATGCCGCTCGGGTTGAGGACGCCCATCGCCGATGCGTCGCAGGTTTTGTCGGGCGGGCAGGTGCAGCGGCTGCTGCTGGCCCGCGCGCTGGTGAACAAGCCGGATGTGCTGATCCTGGACGAGGCGACCAGCGCGCTGGATCCGACCACGCAGGCCGTGACGACGCGGACGGTCGCGACCATGACCTGCACGCGCATCGTCATCGCGCACCGGCTGGAGACGATCCGCGGCGCCGACCGCATCGTGGTGGTGGAGGAAGGCCGCATCGCCCATGCCGGCACCTTCGCCGAACTGGTCGAGGCGGGCGTGATCGAAGGCGCGTAGCTACCGCTCGTCCGGATAGTCGCGGGCGGGCTTCGGACGGAAGGGCGGGAGCGACCAGCCGCGCCACAGGGCCACGCCGCGCAGCCCGAAGCCCAGCGCGATGCCGGCGGTCAGCGCGATGTCGCGGGGCAGGGGGGCCAGGCGCAGCACGACATAGGCCGCCGCGGCCGCCATGGCAGCGGTGATGTAGATCTCCTTCCGCAGGATCAGCGGCAATTCGTTGCAGACCACGTCGCGGATGATGCCGCCCGCCGTCGCCGTCACCGCGCCGAGCAGCACGGCGGCCCAGGGGTTGGCGCCGGCGATCAGCGCGATCTCCGCCCCCAGCACGGCATAGAGGGCGAGCCCCACCGCATCCGCCCAGAGCAGCGCCTTGAAGCGGCTTTCCACGCGGTGGGCGAAGAAGAAGACGAGGATGGCGGTGGCGGCCGCGATGGCCGGTAGTTCGGGCGATTTCAGCCAGAAGATCGGCGTGCGGCCCAGCAGCAGGTCCCGCACCGTGCCGCCGCCGAAGCCGGTGATGACGCCGATCAGCACGAAGCCCACGATGTCCATCTGCTTCCGGCTGGCGACCAGCGCGCCGGAGGCGGCGAAGACCGCGATGCCCAGCAGGTCGAGGACCCGCAGCGCGGTGTCGAAGCTGCCCAAGCGCCTATTCCGCCGCGACCGGCACGGCGCGCGCCCGCATCGCCGCGCCCTGGGCGCTGCCCATGCAGAACAGCGACGCCACCAGCAGCGCCGCCGCCAGCGGAAAGACCATCCAGGCCAGGCCGAGGTCGATCAGCCAGCCGAAGGGCACCGGCGTGATGGCGCCGCCCAGCGGCAGGCCGGAGGAGACGAAGCCGAAGACCTTGCCCATCTGCCCTGGCGGGATGGCGTTCTTCAGCATCACGTCGCGCGGCGTGCGCGACGACCCCATCAGCAGGCCGGACGCCGCGGCGACCGCCGGCAGCAGCCATTCCGGCATCGGCACCAGGCCGAGCGAGAGCAGCAGCGCGGCGGAGGCCATGGTGGTGGACACCACGAAGACCAGGTGGCGCGTGGAGCGATCCGCATACCAGCCGCCCACCAGCGTGCCCCCCGTGGCGCCCACCATGTAGGCCGTCAGGGCGAGGGACGCGACCGCGACCGGCGTGCCCCAGAGCTTGCCGAGCACCGTGATGGACCAGGCCTGGATGGCGCTGCCCGCCATGGCGGAGAGCAGGAAGAAGGCGAAGAACAGCAGGATGGGACGCGACAGCAGCAATTCCCGCCCGCCCGGCCCCGCCGCGCGGTCCTTGGGCTTCGCCTGGTCCTTCAGGATGCGGCCCTGCAGCCGGATCGCCAGCACGACGGGGACGCCCACCAGCCCCAGCACCAGCAGCACCATCCGCCAATCCATCACCAGCAGCATGGCCGCCACCACCGGCGGCCCGGCGGCGAAGCCGAGATTGCCGGTGAAGGTGTGCATGGCGAAGGCGCGGCCAATGCGCGACGGATGGATGGAGGCGCCGAGGATCGCGTAGTCCGCGGGGTGGATCACCGCATTGCCGACGCCGGACAGGATGGAGAGCAGCACGATCGCCCAGTAGCCCGGCGCGAAGGCCATGGCGGCGATGGACAGCGCCATCAGAAGCACGCCGCCCAGCAGGAAGGGCATGGCGCCGTGCCGGTCCACCAGGAAGCCGACCGGCGTCTGCAAGGCCGCCGTGACACCCGCCATCAGCGCGACCGCAAGGCCGAGGGTGGCGAAGGAGACATCGAATTCCGCCTGCCACACCAGGAAGAGCGGCGGCAGGCAGAGCATGTAGAAGTGGCTGAGGAAGTGGCCGGTGCCGATCAGCGCCAGGACCCGGGCGTCGTGGTGCGGGGCGTCTTGGGTGTCGGCGGGCATGCGGGGCTCCGGGTCTCACGCGCGCCTTCCTGTCCCCCACCCCGACCCTCCCCCGCAAGCGCGGGGGAGGGAGTGCGGGTGGCGCAGCCTGCTCCCTTCCCCGCGCTTGCGGGGGAGGGCTGGGGTGGGGGTATTCGCGCGCCACGCTGCGCCCCTCGCCCGCGCCCGGTCAATCGCAAGCGGCGCAGGGCTGACCCTACTCCGCCAGGCTGTCCCGGATCAGCCCGACCAGCGGCGCCACCACCGGGCTGCGGCCCGTCTCGTCGCCGAAGATCGCCATCTCGACGACACCGAGTGGCGGCAGGCCCGGCACCTCCCGCAGCCCTGGCGGGAAGCCGCTGCGGCCCAGCACGGTCATGGCGAAACCCGCCTGCGCCGCCGCCGCCAGGCCGAGCAGGCTGTCGCAGGTGAAGACGGCCTCGAAGGCCAGGCCCGCGCGGGCGAGGGCGGCCAGGGCCCGTTCCCGGAACATGCAGCCCTCCGGCAGCAGGGCGAGGGGCAGGGGGCGGCCTTCCGGCGCCTGCCAGTCGGGGGAGGCGGCCCAGACCACCGTCTCCGTCCAGATCGGCACGCCGGCCGTCTCCCCGTCCCGGCGCTTGCCCAGCACCAGGTCGAGCCCGCCGCGGGCCTGCTTGGCGCGGAGTTCGTGGCTGCGCCCCACCTCCACCTCCAGCCGCACCTCCGGATAGGTGGTGGAGAAGCGCGCCAGCATGGGGGCCAGGCTGCGGGGGACGAAATGGTCGGCGACGCCGAGGCGGAGGCGCCCCGCGACGGGCGGCGCCACAAGGCGGCGCACAGCCTCGTCGTTCAGCGCCAGCATGCGCCGCGCATAGGCCAGCAGCGTCTCCCCTTCCCGGGTCAGGCCGACGCGGCGGCTGGTGCGCTGGAAGACGGGGCGGCGGACCAGGTCCTCCAGCCGCTTCACCTTCAGGCTAACGGCGGATTGCGTCAGGCCGAGCGCGGTGCCCGCCGCGGTGAAGCCGCCCTGCTCCGCCACCGTGACGAAGCAGCGCAGCAGGTCGAGGTCGAGGTCCGGGATGCGCATTTTCGTCACTATCGCCAATGGATTCCTGGCAATCAATGAGGAGCCCGCATGAAAAAGGGCGCGGCGGGTGTCCCCGCCGCGCCCCTGGCCGATCACCTGGTGGGGTGATCAGATTTCCTCGTCGTAGCCGCCGCCGGCGTCATCGTAGCCCGCGCCGCTGTCATAGGCCTGGGCGTCGTCGCCATAGGTCTGGCCGCCCGCGCCCGGATCGGTCCAGGGGGAAGCGCCCGCCGCCGCATCCGTGGCGCCGGAGGTCGCGGCTTCCGCCGCCTGCGCCGTGCCGCCGCCGAAGGCGCCCATCAGCGCATTGCCCAGCATCATGCCGCCGGCGACGCCGACCGCCGTCATCATGGCGGTGCCGAGGAAGCCGCGGCCGCCGCCCTGCTGCATCGCGGCCGGGTTGTAGCCCGGCGGATACTGCGGCTGCGGGCGGGGCGGCATCGGCGCGGGGCGCGCGCCGCCGCCGCCGAACATGCCCCCGAACATCCCGCGATTCTGCTGCGCGGCCTGGCCCTGGCGCTGGGCGTTCTCCAGCTCCCACTCCAGCTGCTGGATGCGGTTCTGCATCTCGACCAGCGCGTGCTCCTGCACGAAGGCGGTCTGGGTGATGCGGTAGCGCGCCTCGGGGTAGCGGTTAAAGAGGTCCGCGATCAGCGCATCGGCTTCGCGGTCCACCGGGGGCAGCGGCTGCGCGGCCGGCTGCTGCTGGCCACCCAGCGCGCCCCAGGGCGAGGCCGGACGCGCCGGCGCCGCGTTGGCCGCGCCGCTCACCCGCTCCACATAGCCGGTGATGATCCGGCGTTCCTCGTCCGTCATGTCTCTCTCGTTCCCTGTCAGGAAGTCCGGCCGCGTCGCGGTCCGGGCGGGCGGGTGGGGCCGGCGGGTTGCCCGCGTTACCTTACCGGCTTGTAACCTGCACCGAAGGTGGCCCGCCGCCGCTCCGTTTTCAAGCGGGGAGGAGGTGTCGAAGCGTGACCGTTCAGGGAACGATCCTCGCGGGCAGGTTCAGGCGCCGCCATTCGATGGCCGGGCAGCGATCCATCACCACCACAAGCCCCGCCGCGCGGGCCCGTTCCGCCGCGGCCTGGTCCACCACGCCGAGTTGCAGCCAGACCGATTTCGCGCCGAGCGCGATCGCCTCATCCACCACCGCGCCGGCTTCCGCGCTGCGGCGGAAGATGTCCACCATGTCGAGCGGCGCGGCCTCCGCCAGGCTTGCTGCCACCGGCCGGCCGTGAATGGCCTTGCCGGGCAGGGTCGGGTTCACCGGCGTCGCGTCATAGCCGCGCGCGAGCAGGAAGCCGAAGACGCCATGGCTCGGCCGGTCGGGCCGGTCGGAGGCGCCGACCACGGCGATGCGCCGGGTCTTCAGCAGCAGGTCGCGGATGGTGTCGTCGGTCGTCGTCATGGCGATGTTCTGCGCCCTTCGCATCGGGCCGGGAAGGGTGGCCGCGAAGCGGATGAAACAATGCCGCGATTGCCCGGTTTCCGCCGCGCGCGGAATGATGCCGCATGCGCCTGCTCCTGCTCCTCGCCGCCCTCCTCCTTTCCGCGCCGGCGCTGGCGCAGCCGCGGCCCGCGCCGGATGTCGCCGGCGGGCGGGACCATCCGCTGGTCGGGCGCTACGAGGGGTCCTTCATCCGCCACTACCGCGCGCGGGACTATGACGAGTTCCGCATGATCAACCGCCCCGTCTTCGGCCGCGACACGCGGGAGACGGGGTCGCGCGTGAATGACCGCAACTCCACCCCCGTTGCCGGCCGCGCCTTCCGGCTGCGCTATGAGGGGCCGGAGGGGCGCTCCCCGCTTGAGGTCATGCGCAACCACCAGGAGAAGCTGGCGGCGAATGGGTTCGAGACGCTCTTCGCCTGCCGCGCCCAGGAATGCGGCGATCGGTCCGATTTCTGGTTCGCGGTGGTGGAAGGCGTGCAGGGCCCGGGGCCGGGCCTGGCGCCGGGCTGGGAGAACCAGCTCTACACCCTGGCCAGGCTGACGCGGCCGGAGGGCGACGTGCATGTCGCGATCCTCGCCGTGGCGCAGGGGCAGCGGACGCAGGTGCTGGTGGATGTGGTGGAAAGCCGGCCGATGCAGGGCGGGCGCATCACCTTCGTCGATGCCTCCGCCATGCAGCAGGCGGTGGAGCGGACCGGGCGCGTCGCGCTCTATGGCATCCAGTTCGGCTTCGACAGCGCGGAGATCCTGCCCGCCTCGCGCCCGACGCTGGAGGAGATCGCGAGGTTCCTGCGGGCCAATCCCGCGATGAACGTGATCGTCGCCGGGCATACGGATGGCCAGGGCGCCTTCGACTACAATGTCCAGCTTTCGACGCGCCGGGCGCAATCGGTGGTGGCGGCGCTGACGCGGGAATGGGGCATTGCGGCCGCGCGCCTCACGCCCTTCGGCGTCGGCATGGCGGCGCCCATCGCCAGCAACGACAACGATGCGGGCCGGCAGCAGAACCGGCGCGTGGAGATCGTGAAGCGGTAGCCCTTCCCTCGCCCGGCAATCGGTTGCACGCTTCCCGTACCGATCCGAGAGGGAGCGTCATGAGCCTGGTCGTCGAACACCTCGAAGGCACGGATTTCCAGAAATCCCGCGCCTTCTCGCCTGCCGTCATCACCGCCGGCGGCCGCACCGTCTGGCTCTCCGGCCAGACCGCGACGCAGGACCTGGAGGGCCGCGACATCAACTGGGATTTCGAGAAGCAGGTGCGCACCTGCTACGCGCTGATCGACCGCACGCTGCGGCGCGCGGGTGGCGACCTGTCGAGCCTCGTCTGGACCACGGTCTATATCCTCGACCCCCGCCATGGCGACCAGCTGGTGAAGCTGCGGGCGGAGCATTTTCCGGGGGGCAAATTCCCGTGCAGTGCGCTGCTGACCGTCAGCGCCTTCGCGCGGCCGGGCATCGTGGTGGAGATCCAGGGCATCGGGGTGGTGCCATGAACCGCCGGTCGCTGCTTCTGGCCGCACCCGCGCTGGCCCTGGCCGGCGCGGCGCGCGCGCAATCCTTCCCGACGCGCCCCATCCGCATCATCGTCACGATCGGTGCGGGATCGGCCGCCGATATCCTGACGCGCGCCCTGGCCGACGAACTCGGGCGGCGGCTCGGGCAGTCCGTCGTGGTGGAGAACCGGCCTGGTGCCGGCGGCAACATCGCCGGCGAGGTGGTGAGGCGCGCCGATCCGGATGGCCACACGCTGCTGATGGCGACGGTCTCCACCCATGGCATCAACCCCGCGCTCTACCGCACCATGCCCTTCGATCCGGTGGCGGATTTCGCGCCCGTCACCCTGGCGGCGACGAGCCCCAACGTGCTGGTGGTGCATCCCGACAGCCCCTATCGCACGGTGCAGGACATCGTCGCCGCGGCGCGGGCCAGGCCGGGGGAGCTGACCTATTCCTCCGGCGGATCGGGCACGTCCCAGCATCTGGGCGGCGCGGTGCTGGAACAGATGACGGGCACGCGGCTGACGCATGTGCCCTTCCGATCCGCGCCGGAGAGCATCAATGCGGTGCTCGGCCAGCAGACCACGATGACCTTCGCCTCCGTGCCCGCGGCGCTCGGCATGGCGCAGGGCGGGCGGCTGCGGCCGATCGGGCTCTCCGGGCTTCGGCCGATGGCGACCTGGCCGGAGGTGAAGCCGCTGGCTGAATTGGGCCTGCCGGGCTTCGACGTCACGGCCTGGTTCGGGCTGGTGGCGCCGGCGCGGACGCCGGCCCCGGTCATCGAGCAGATCAACGCGGCGACGCGCGCTGCGCTGGAGGTGCCCGCGGTGCGGGAGAGGCTGGCGGGGCAGGGGATGCAGGTGCTGGAAGGCGGCCCGGCGGAGTTCGGTGCCTTCATCCGCAGCGAGATCGCGCGCTGGGCGCCGATCGTGCGGGCGAGTGGGGCGACGGCGGATTGATCTGTCCGAAGGGGGAGCGCTGCTCCCCCTTCAACCCCCACGCCAGGGTCCAGCGGGACCCTGGACCGCGAGGTTCGGGCGCTACCGCGCCGCTGGCCGCAGCTCCGTCGCCATCGTCCGCTCGTCGTTGCGGGCGTTGTAGGTGTAGCCCCGCCGCGCGGCCCAGATGTTCACCTGGTGGTGCAGCGGGATGATGGCGAGGTCCTCCATCGCGATGCGCGTCGCCTGCTGGTACAGCGGCTCCCGCTGGGCCGGGTCCAGCGTCTGCAGCGCCTGCGCCAGGACCTGGTCGAGGCGCGGGCTGGAATAGCCGCTGCGGTTCACCGCCCCCCAGCCGCGGCTCGGCTCGGCCGTCGCGATCAGGGATTGCAGCGGGCTGTCGGGCTCCCCGGTGCCGGTGCCCCAGCCCAGCAGGCCCACGCTGAACTCCGCCCGCGCGGCGCGGCCGAAGAAGGTGGCGGAGGGCTGCGCCTCCACCCGCACGCGCAGCCCCGCGCGCGTCCAGCCCTGCGCGATCGCCTGCAGCACGCGGTCATCATTGATGTAGCGGTCATTGGGCCCGCCGAGGACGATCTGGAAACCCTGCGGATAGCCGGCCTCCGCCAGCAGGCGCCGCGCGCGTTCCGGGTCGAAGGGATCGGGGCGCAGCGACGGGTCATGCCCCATCACCCCCGCCGGCAGCAGTTGCCCCGACGCCACGGCCTGCCCGTTCATCACCGCGCGCACGATGCCGTCGCGGTTGATGGCGAGCGACAGGGCGCGCCGCACCCGCACGTCGCGCAGCGGATTGTCGATGGCATTGCCCGCGAGGTCCGTGACCCCCGGCGTGCGTTCGCGCGCGTGGTCGACATAGAGGTAGATGTTGCGCACGCCGGGGATGGAGAAGACGGCGAGGTTCGCATCGCGCGACAGCCCCGCCACCTCATCCGTCGGCACCTGGTCGATCAGGTGGACATCGCCCGCGCGCAACGCCGCGACGCGCGACGCGGTGTTGGTGATCAGCAGGAAATTGACGCGCTCCCACGGTTCCTTCGCGCCGTCATATTCGTCGTTGCGCGTCAGCTCGAAGCGGCTGCCCGGTGTCCATGACCGGAAGCGATAGGGCCCGGTGCCGATGGCGGCGCGGCCATTGTTGAAGTCGGCGGTGGAGGAATCGCGATCGCTGCCACGCACCAGCATCAGCCCGGCCATCTGGTTCGGCAGCAGCGGATGGGGCCCATCGGTGTGCAGGCGCAGCGTGTGCGGGTCCACGATCTCCACGCGGTTGATGCGCCGCGTGTAGATGGTGAAGCGCCCCGGGCTGTTCGGCACATTCGCGACGCGGTGGATGTTCGGCTCGAAATCCGCCGCGGTGAAGGGCGTGCCGTCATGCCAGCGCGCGGTGCGGCGCAGCGTGAATTCCCAGGTGGTCTGGTCGATCGCGCGCCAGGCCGTGGCGAGTTCCGGCTTCAGGCCGAGCTTCTCATCCTGCCCGACCAGCGCCTGGTAGATGTGCTGGTGGATCGCGACATTGCTGGTCAGCGCATGGAAATGCGGATCGACGGAGGTGACGGCCGCGCCATAGCCGATCCGCACCTCCTGCGCCGCCAATGGCAGGGCGAGCATCGCCGATGCCAATCCTGCAACCCACGCTCCACGCATGCTCATCGCCCCCGATCCTTTCCTCGACGTCATCCGATGCTAGGCTGCGTCGAGGGAAGAACGGAAGGGCGGACAATGACGGATCGGCTGCTGGTGGTGGATGGCCTCGTCGTGACGATGGATGCGGATCGCCGCGTCATCGAAGGCGGTGCCGTGCTGATCGAGGCCGGGCGCATCGCCGCCATCGGCGACACCGCCGCGCTGCGCGCGCGCTATCCCGGCGCGCCCGAGCTCAGCGCGAAGGGCAAGGCCGTGCTGCCCGGGCTGATCGACGCCCACGCCCACGCCGGTCACACACTCGTGAAAACGCTCGGTGGCGGCGACAGCGCGAAATGGACGGAGGCGGTGGAGGCCATCTATCCCCGCGGCGCCACGCCGGATTTCTGGGGCGCGGATGGCTCGCTCGCGGCGTTGGAACGCCTCAAGGCCGGCGTCACCACCAGCCTCTCCATCTTCGGCGCCTATGGATCGCGCACCGACGACCCCGCCCATGCGATGGCGCATGCGGCCGGCTATCGCCGCGTCGGCGTGCGGCACGTGATCTGCCCCGGCGCCTCGCCCCCGCCCTATCCCAACACCTTCTATCGTTGGGACGGCGACAGCCATGAGAGCGTCGCCGTCACGCTCGATCGCCAGCTGCAGGTCTGCGAGGACCTGACGGCCGCGCTGCATGACCGCGCGAATGCGATGAGCCGCGTCATGCTCTGCGCGCCCGTCGCCTTCTCCGGCCGCCCCGGCGTGACGGCGGAACTCGCCGCGCAATACGACGACACCGCGAAGCAGGTGCGCGCGCTCTCACGCCGCCTCGGCGTGGGTTTCACGCAGGATGGGCACAAGGGCGGCACGGTGCGCGCGGCGGCGGAAGCAGGGCTGCTCGGCCCGGACGCGCTGCTCTCCCACTGCATCGACCTGCATGAGGATGAGATCGCGCTGATCGCGGAGAGCGGCACCAAGGTCGCGCACAACCCCTCCGCCAATTTCTCCATCATCGGCCGCTGCCCGGCGATCGAACTGATGGAGGCCGGCGCCACCGTCGCCATCTGCTCCGACGGCACCGCGCCCGACCGCAGCTTCGACATGTTCCGCCACATGTTCCAGGCCATGCACTACCACCGCCGCCATTTCCGCGACGCCAAGGTGCTGCCGCCCGGCAAGGCGCTCGAGATGATCACCTGCGACGCCGCCGCGGCGCTCGGCATGGCGGAGGAGGTCGGCAGCCTCGAAGTCGGCAAGCGCGCGGACATCGCGATCATCGACCTGCGCAAGCCGCATCTCTGGCCCGGCGACATGCCGCTCTACCGGCTGGTCTGCTTCGCGGTGGGATCGGATGTGGACACCGTCATCGTCGGCGGGCGCATCGTGATGGCGGGGCGCACGGTGCTGACCGTGGATGAGGACAGCATCCTCGACGATGCGACGCGGGAGATCGGGCTGGCGCTGGACCGGAGCAACATGCGGCATATGGCCGTCACGCCGGAAAGCTTCTGGAAGAAGACGCGATACGAGTAAGGGCGAGGCTCCGCCTCGCGCTCCGCCGGGGGGCGTGGCGCCCCCCGGACCCCGCCGTCAATCGCGGGCGCGGTCCAGGGCGGCGCGCAAACGGCGCAGGACGGGCAGGACCGACTCGATATCCGCAATCGAGACGTCGCCGGCCACCGGGGCAACCGCCGCCTCGGCGATCGCCACCGCCTCCTGCCGCGCCGCGCGGCCGGCCGGCGTGAGAAACACCAGCTTGCCGCGGCCATCGCGCGGATCAGGCTCCAGCCGCACCAGCCCACGCGCCTCCAGCTTCTGGATCGTGTTGGTCATGGCCGGCCGCTCCACCTGCACGGCGCGGGCGATGCGCACCAGGCTGCGCCCATCGCCCATCCGCACGAGGTGATTGAGCACCACGAAATGCGACACGCGCAGCCCCTCCGGCAGCGCCCGCTCCAGCCGGTTGCGCGCGAGATGCTCGATGATCGAGACCTCGTTCAACAGGGCGAAGAGCGGCGGGTCACTCACGCGCGGCGTATCCTCGTCTCGAACGGCCAACGCGGCGTCGCCGGCACGGCGGGACCATAGCCCAGCCGCCCCAGCATCTGCACCACGCCCCCACCCCCCAGCATCGCCTGCGCCTCCGCATAAGGCCCGGCCATCGCCGGAAACTCCTGCAGGGCTTGGCTGACCGGATGCAGCGACAGGCCGAGGCCGGTGGCGGCCAGGTTGAGGCGCAGCCAGTCCCGCCCGGCCGCCAGGGCCTCCGCCCGGCTGTTGCCCGGGCTGGTCGTCCAGACATAGGCGGGCGTCGCGGCGAGCATGGCCTGGTAGCGCTGCACCATCATCCCGTAGCCCGGCTGGCCGGGCAGCATCGCCGCCCGCGTGATCTGCCCCGCCGCGACCCCCTCCTCGATCCCCGGGCCGTACAGGCTGATGCCGTCGGGCTGAGCCGCCACGGCGGCGGCGCCGAGCCGCATGAGGTCCACGCTCTCCCGATGCGCCGCCTCGTCCCGCGCCTCGACCAGCCAGGCGCGCCAGGCCAGGTCGCGGATGGCGGCGACGCGGGCGGGGTCGGCGGCGGCGCCGAAGCCGCTGGTCACGGAAGCCGCCAGCACCGCCAGCGCCGCCTCCGGCACCGGCCGCGCCATGTCGTAGGGGCGCTTCGCGGACCGCCGCGCGGCGGCATGGGCGAAGAGCGGATCCGCCACGCCGCCCGGCGCCAGGCGGATCAGCGCGACCGGCCGTCCATCCAGCCTTGGCCGGGGCTCGCCTTCCGGAAACGGAGTCACCTCCGCGGCCAAGCCCTGCTGCGCAGCGGCCATGCGGAACAGCTCCACGAAGGCGCCCAGGCCGATGGTGATCTGCCGGTCGAAGGGATCCGTCACCGGCAGCCGCCGGTCGAGGTCGCAGCGCAGCACCACGATCTCCGGCGCCGCGTCCGGCAGTTCCGCGATCCAGGGCTGCCGGTTGTGCGGGTTGGGCGCCAGCACCGCCCAGGCCAGGGCGCGCACCCGCGGGTCCGGATGCGCGGCGGCAAGCGGCGCGGCGGCCCAGGGGGCGGCCGGATCGCCGGCGGTCACGACCTGCCCGCGCGCGGTGCGGGACACGGCAAGGCCGGCCAGGCCGGCGGAGAGCATCAGGCGACGGGGAAGGGGCATCGGGTCTGCTCCATGATGTTCGATATCGAACAATATAGTTCGACGACGAACAAATGCAACTCTTTTCGTAATCCTGTCGAAATCCGGCTCCCTTGCCCGTCATGCTGCCGGACGCGCCATTCCGCGCGCCGAGACAGGACAGGCCCCGCCATGAAGGTCACGATGCTGATCCACGAAGCGCCCGAGGATGTCGCCGCGCGCACCGACCCCGCCCGCGCCCCCGCCTATTGGGGCGCCTGGAAGGCCTATGCCGATGCGCTGGCGCAGACCGGCTTCGTCGAGGGTGGCGCCGGGCTGCAGGGGCCGGAGACGGCGACCCTCATCCGCGGCGACCGCGTGCTCGATGGCCCCTACAGCGAAACGCGCGAGCAGCTCGGCGGCTATTTCACGCTGGAGGTGCCGGACCTGGAGACGGCGAAGGCCTGGGCCGCGCGCTGCCCTGCCGCCGCGCTCGGCACGATCGAGCTGCGCCCGCACCTCGTCATGATGGGCTGAGGCGCAGCAGGAAGTCGCGCACCGCGGGGTCCGTCGCCAGCCCCGCGGCGCGCAGCCGGGCCGCCTCGGCTTCCGCCGTCTCCCCGGCCCGCGCCGCCAGCGACGCCATCGCCGCCCAGAAGGGCTGGTAGCCCGCCAGCCGCCCATCCGCGCCGAGGCTGCGGAGTGCCGCCAGCCCCGCCGCCACGCCCCCGGCCTCGGCCAGCGCCACCGCGCGGTTCAGGGCCACCACGGGGCTGGCGGTGGCGGCCAGCAGCGCATCGTAGAGCAGCAGGATGGCAGCCCAGTCGGTGCGGCCCGTCACCCGCCGCGCGGCGTGCACGGATTGCACCGCGGCTTCCCACTGGAAGCGGCCTGGCGCGCCGAGCGCGAAGGCCCGGCGCAGCAGCGCCTCTGCCTCCGCCTGCATCGCCCCGTCCCAGGCCTCGGGCGGCTGGTCCGAGAGAGGCACGTAGTGCCCCGCGGTGTCCCGCGCCGCCGGCCGCCGCGCCTCCAGGTGCAGCAGCAGCGCCGCCAACCCCAGCGCCTCCGCCTCCTCGGGCGCCAGCGCGGCGGCGATGCGGGCTAGCCACAGCGCCTCCCCGGCCAGGGCGCCGCCATCGGCGGGGTCCTGCGCGCCGGCGGCATAGGCGGCGTAGATCGCGTCCAGCACCGCGGGCAGCCGCGCCGCCACCCCCTCCCGCCCCGGCAGGGCGAAGCGGGCGCCGCTGGCGGCGATGCGCCGCTTGGCGCGCACCAGCCGCTGGCCCATGGCCGCCGGGGAGACGAGGAAGGCGGAGGCGATGCGCGCGGCATCGAGCCCCAGCACCACCTGCAGCATCAGCGGCGCCTGCGCCGCGCGCTCCACCTCCGGCGCCGCGCAGGCCAGCAGAAGCGCCAGGCGGTGGTCGGGGATGGCGTCGGGCTCCGGCTCCTCCGCCAGCAGCGCGGCGTGGCGCAGGGTGGGCTCCGCCGCGCTGGCGGTGGCGCGGCGGCGATGGCCGTCCAGCAGCCGGCGCCGCGCCGCGGTCAGCAGCCAAGCCTCGGGCTTGTCTGGTACGCCGTCGCGCGGCCAGGTGGCCAGCGCGGCGGCGAAGGCATCGGCCAGCGCATCCTCCGCCTGCGCGATGTCCCGCCCCCGCGCCGCCAGCCAGGCCAGCAGACGGCCATAGCTGTCCCGCGCCGCGCGCTCGGCGGCGAGCGATGCCGCGGTCACGCCATCACGGGCCTGGCCTCCACCACGCCATGCCCGGCGCCGGGGCAGCGCGCGGCCCAGCGGAGCGCGGTGGCCATGTCCGGCACCTCGATGAGGTAGTAACCGCCTAACTGCTCCCGCGTCTCGGCATAGGGGCCGTCCAGCACCTGCGGCGCGCCGTTCACCAGGCGTACCGTATGCGCCGTGCCGGCCGGCATCAGCCGGTTGGCGTTCACCAGCGCGCCGGCGGCGCGCAGCGCCTCCGTATAGGCGCCATAGGCCGCCATGGCGGCGTTGCGCTCCGCCTCCGGCATCCGGGGCCAGGCGCTCTCATCGGCATGGATCAGCAGCATCACCTGCATGGCGGTCTTCCCATCCTTGTCGCGGCGCCCGATCGGCGCCGGCATGATGACGCGGGGGGAGGCGCCGTTTCGACAGGGGCTATCCGGATTTGTCGTCCCGCTTCGCGCCATCCAGCAGGGCGCGGCGGCGCGCTTCCTCCCGCCGGTCGTTCAGCTTCTCCGCCCCCGTGCGGCCATGCTTCACGCGGTTGGCCGCGGCCTCCGCCGCTTCCTCCCGCTTCCGCGCCGCCTTCCGGGCCTTGTTCAGGTTGACGATATCGGCCATGGGGGCAGGATACCGCGCCCCAGGAACGGAAGAAACGCCATGATGATCGAGCTGACCGCCGCCGACGGCCACCGCTTCGCCGCCTACAAGGCGGGCCCTGAGAATGCGACGAAGGCGCTGGTGGTGGTGCAGGAGATCTTCGGCGTGAACCGCCACATGCGCCGCATCTGCGATGACTTCGCGAAGGAAGGCTACGCCGTCATCGCCCCCGCGCTGTTCGACCGCGTCGAGCGTGGGGTCGAACTCGGCTACACCGGCGATGACGTGGCGCGCGGCCGCGACCTGCGTGCGAAGGTGCCGGCCGATGGCCCGATGCTGGATGTGGAGGCCTGCGGCGCCGCGCTGCCGAAGGGCGCCGCCCGCGGCATCGTCGGCTATTGCTGGGGCGGCACCGTCGCCTGGTGGGGCGCGACGCGCAGCACCAGCTTCAAGGCGGCCTGTGGCTGGTATGGCGGCGGCATCGCCGGCACGAAGGATGAGAAGCCCAACTGCCCGGTCGAACTCCATTTCGGCAGCCTCGACGCCTCCATCCCGATGAGCGACGTCGAGGCGATCCGCGCCGCCCAGCCCGGCATCGCCATCTTCGTCTATGAGGGTGCGGGCCATGGCTTCGGCTGCGAGGACCGCGCTTCCTACAAGGCCGACGACGCGGCGGTGGCGGAGAAGCGCACCCTCGACTTCTTCGCCAGACACCTGGGCTGAGCGCCATGGTCAGCTACTACCTCACGGCGGCCGCCTGCCTCTTCCTGCTGATCATGATGCCGATCTGGTCGGGCAAGGTGGAGCAGCAGAACTACCCGTTCTGGGTCATCGCGCTGCTCGGCCTGGTGGTGGTGCTGGTGCCGATCTTCGTCCGGCGGCGGCGGCGCGAAGGCGCCGCCGCGCCGGGCGATCTCCGCGTGTCGATCGAGAACCGGGAGTGATCACCGCCGCGGCGCTCATCCTCCGTCAAGGACGGCATGCCCAACCCATGACCGACATGGCGGATCCCTGAATGGCCGGCTTCTTCGCGAAACTGCCTGGCTTGCGGTCGCGGCTTGCGCGCAGCCCCGGTCCCGCCGCACCGCCACAGCTTCCCTACCGCACCAGCAGTGCCTTCCTCGGCGACTACACGGCGCTGACCCTGCTGCATGGCGCGTACATGATCTATGTCGATACGCGCAGCACCGACATCGCGCCCCACCTGATGATGCGGGGCGAGTGGGAGCCGCATGAAGTCGCGACCTTCCAGCGCATGATCCGGCCGGGCGACACGGTGTTCGACCTCGGGGCCAATGTCGGCGTCTATTCCCTGATCGCGGCGGCGGCGACCGGCCCGCGCGGCCAGGTCCATGCCTTCGAACCCAACCCGCGCAATGCCGCCCTCCTCGCCCGCTCCCTGGCCGTCAACGGCTTCGACGGCTTCTCCACCATCCACGCCGTGGCGGTCGGGGAGGAGGAGGGCACCGCCACGCTGGTCTTCAATCCCGAATGGTCGGGCGGGGGCTTCATGGACACCACCCGCGCGGAAGGCGGCGTCGGCGCCGATGGCGATCGCCGGGTGCCGGCGCGCGTCGTGACGCTGGACCGCTACTTCACCGACCCGTCGCTGACCCTGGATGTCGCCAAGCTGGACATCGAGGGCATGGAGGGCCGCGCGCTTCGCGGCATGCGCGGCCTGCTGGAACGGTCCCCGCGAGCGCGGCTGATGATCGAATGGGCGCCCGACATGCTGGCGCGGCAGGGCGTGACGGCGGCGGAGATCGTGGCGCTGCTCGCCGGCATCGGCTTCCGCTTCTGGACGATCAGCGGTCGCGCCAGCCTCGAGCCGATCGCGGCGGAGGCGCTGGGGGGCATGACGGACGGGCTGCAGAACGTCGTCGCGGCGCGCGGCCCCGACCCGGCCTGAGGCGCGGCGGGGTGAAGCCCTTCGCGTGGCTGGTCGGCCAGGCCAGCCGCCTGCATGGCCGTCGCCAGCGCCGGCGGCCCCTGGCCACCGGGCAGGCCATGCACCGGCTGGAGCCGGAGGACTACGCGAGCTCCTGGCGCCGGGTCGGCATGCAGGCCCTGATCCGGGCGCAGGCCCGGGCGGTCCCGCTGCCCGATGGCAGCGTGCTGTGCCGGGCGCTCGGCCGCTATCCGATGGTGGTGGATGGGCGGGACCTCGGCCTGTCCGCGCGGCTGATGCTGGATGGCTTCTGGGACTACGCCGTCGTCGCCTTCCTGGCGCGGACCCTGCGGCCGGGGCAGGTCGCCATCGATGTCGGCGCCAATCTCGGCCTGCTGACGGTGCTGATGGCCGATCTCGTCGGCCCCGCCGGGGCGGTGGCGGCGGTGGAGCCGAACCCGGCGCTGATCACCCTCGCGGCCCGCAACCTGTCGCTGAACGGGCTGGCCGGCCGCGCCACGCTGCACCAGGCCGCCGCCGCTGATCGGGGCGGGGAGGTGCGGTGGCTCCGCCTCGACCCCACCGACCCCAAGAACGGCCACCTGCTGCCGCCCGGCGCCGTGACGGGCCGGGGCGGGATGCTGGAGGTCGAGGTGCCGACCCTGGCACTCGATGACCTGGTCGCCGGCGCCGCGGATGTGGTGAAGATCGATGTGGAGGGGGCGGAGGAGTCGGTCTGGGACGGCATGCAGGGCCTGCTGGACCGCAGCCCCGACATCCTGGTGCTGATGGAAGTCAATCCGGCCCGGCTGGCCGATGCCGCCGGCTTCCTGCACGCCGTCGCCGCCCGCTTCCTGCTGCGGGAATTGCGCGCTGACACCCGCGTGGCACCGGTGCGGCTCGAGGCGGTGCTGGCCCGGCCCGGCGATACCCAGCTGGTCCTGACCCGCCGCGCGCGGGTCTGACGGCGGCCCGGCCCCAGATTAAGCCGCCGCCTCCGTGGCAACGCCGTCCGCCATGCCGTCCGGTGCCACGGGCAGGGAAAGGGTGAAGCGCGCGCCCGCCCCGGTATTCTCCGCCGTGATCCCCCCGCCCATGGAGCGCATCAGCCCGTGGCAGATGGACAGGCCGAGCCCCGCGCCGCGGTCCGGCCCCTTGGTGGTGACGAAAGGCTCGAAGACCCGGCCCATCACCGCCGGCGGGATACCGCCGCCGGTATCGGTGATGGCGAGCCGCGCGATGCCATCCTCCACCACCGCCGTGACCTCGACCCGCCGGGGGGTGCCGGGGGGCAGGGCCTCCAGCGAGTCCCGCGCGTTGAACAGCAGGTTCACCAGGACCTGCTCGATCGGCACGGCGTGGCCCAGCACCACCGGCGGCGGCGGGCCCAGCGTCACCAGCACCTCCACGCCGGCCTCCGCCAGGGCGCCGCCGGCCAGAGTCAACGCGCCTTCCAGCGCCTGGGCCAGGTTCACAGGGACGACGGCATCCGCTTCCTCGCCCCCCCGCGCGAATTGCCGGAGGTAGTCGATGATGGCCGATCCGCGCTTCACCTGGTCCAGGATGCGGTCCAGGCGCTGCAGGACGCGGTCCATGTCGCCCCGCTTCGCCGCCATCACCGCGACGCCGACGGCCAGCGAGATGGCGGTCAGCGGCTGGCGCAGTTCATGCGCCAGGCCCTGGCCCATCTCGCCGAGGGAGGCCAGGCGGCTGGCTTCCCGTGCCCGGGCTTCCGCGGCGCGTTCGGCGGTGATGTTGACGATGTAGCCGACCACGGATCCGTGCCCGTCCGGCCGCTTCTCCAGCAGCCGCGCCGTGGTGCGCATCCAGGCCCAGCTGCCATCGGGCTGGCGCATCCGCCAGTCCAGCACCGCCCGGCCTTCCGCCAGGGTGCGCTGGTAGAGCCCGTCGAAATCCGCCTCGGGATCGGCGAATTCGGCCCAGGGCTTGCCCTTCGGCAGGGCTTCCACGGGCCAGCCGGAGACCGTGGCGCCGTCGCCGTTGCGGTAGACATGGCGGGCGATCCCGTCCGGACCGACTTCCCGCAGGAAGACCACCGCGGGCAGGCCGGCGAGCAGACGCTCGATCTCCGCCCGTCCCTGCTGCTGGGCGGCGAATTCGCGGCGGTCCGCGCGGGCGCGGAGGATGGCGAAGCTGGCGGCCACCAGCGCCATCATGCCCGCCCAGGCCACCAGCGCCGCGATCCGGGCCCAGAGCCGTACCCGCGCGGCGGCGGCAAGCCCCGGCCCGAGTTCCACCGAGCCCAGCGTCAGCATCTTGCCGCCCGGCACGGTCCGGACGGCAATCATCACCTCCACCCCCGTCAGCGGGTTCAGGCTGCGCAGCGTCGTGGACGGGGCGTCTTCCAGCGCCGCCAGGGTGCGGGGCGTGACCAGCCGGCGGCCCAGCAGCGATTCCGTGTCCTGGCTGCGCACCAGCACCTCGCCCTCCGCACGCAGGATCGCGGCGACCTCCCCGGGACGATGCGCGAGCCCCGCCAGCGCCTTGGCCAGGCTCCGGATCTCCAGCGCCACGACGATGATGCCGCCGAAGCCGCCGCCTGGTGCGGGGATGCGGATGGAGGTCGGGATGACGAGGTCGGGCAGCGGGCCCTCCGCCCGCGCCAGGCCCTGGCTGACCCGCACCCCGCCCGCCGAGGCGCCGCCTTCCGCGGCATGCGCCTGGAACCAGGGCTGCCCGGCCACGGAGGTGCCAACGCCCTCCTCCCCGGCCGAGGACCATTGCACCCGCCCCGCCGCATCGGTGACGGCAACGCGCGCGATGGTGCCGCCCGCGTTGCGGATGAGTTCGTTGAGGAGGCCCGCGACCTCGCTCCGCATGGCCGCGCCGTCCGGCCCGGCCTGGCTGGCCCAATGGCCCGCCAGGGCCTGGGTATCGCGGGCGACCGCCAGGGCACGGGCCGCGAACTGGCCGGCCGCATCGGCGATGGCGCCGGCCCGCTCCTCCGCGCTTTGCAGCGCGTCCTCCTGCATGTGGTCGCCGATCGCCTCGGCACCGGACCAGAGCAGCGCCAGGGCAAGCAGCCCCGCGCCCGCGGCCAGGGCCGCCGACCATCGGCGCATCCGGAAGAGGGTGCCTGTCTGGGCCATGAGGTTGAGCCTACCCCTACTCCCGCGGCTGTGACTCGTCCGTTAGCCGGGCGGGCCGAAGCGGGGTGCGCACCCTTGCCATCGGCGCGCTGGCAGCGTTCCTTGGCACCGAACGACGACTGCCAGGAAAGACGGCCCCGCGCCCATGCCCCATGATTCCGTCCCCGCCGCGGCCGCGCCCGCGGGCGATTCCGTCCCGGAGGATCTCTGGCGACTGCGCCGCAGCATCGACAACATCGACGCCGCCCTGGTCCATATGCTGGCCGAACGCTTTCGCGTGACGCGGGAGGTGGGCGTGCTGAAGGCCATCCACCGCCTGCCGCCCGTGGATTCGTCGCGGGAGGAGGCGCAGGTCGCGAAGCTGCGCGGCATGGCGGAGCGCGCCGGCCTCGACGCCGATTTTGCCGAGACCTTCATCAGACGCGTGATGGCGGAGGTGGTCCGCCAGCACGGGGAGATCGCCGCCGAGCGGCGTGGGGGTTAAGGCCGCGGAGCGGCTTGGGGCTTGAGGCCAGGGAGAGGCAGGGGGCCTGAGGCCCCCCGCCCGGGCACGTCAGACCTTCGTGTTGGTCCCCATGTAGCGGTCCTCGAGCCCCCGCCAGGTGGCGTTGTCGAACAGCGTCCAGAGCTCCCCATGGCTGAGCATCCGCCCGGCCATGGCGTTGGAGGACCCCGTCTCCTTCAGGGAGGCCAGCACCTCCAGCCCCGCCTTGGCGAAAAGCCGCGTCAGCGCATTGGGGTAGATGGCCAGCCGGAAGCCGAGTTCCCGGAGGCGCGCGGCGGGCAGGATCGGCGTCTTGCCGCCCTCCACCATGTTGGCCAGCAGCGGCACGTCCGGGAAGGCGCGGCCGACCACGGCCAGTTCCGCCTCGCTCTGCGGGCTTTCCACGAAGATCACGTCGGCGCCGGCATTGCGGTAGGCGCGGGCACGCTCGATCGCGGCTTCCAGCCCCTCGCCGGCGCGGGCATCGGTGCGGGCGATGACGACGAAGTCGGGGTCGCGCCGCGCCTCCACCGCCGCCTTGATGCGCATGGACATCTCATGGGTCGAAACGAGCTTGCGGCCGGGCTCGTGGCCGCACTTCTTCGGCCATTCCTGGTCCTCGATCTGGATGCCGCTGACGCCGGCGCGTTCGTATTCGCGCACCGTGCGGATGACGTTCAGCGGCCCGCCATAGCCGGTGTCGCCATCGGCGATGACGGGGATGGAGACGACGTCGCAGATGCGCCGGATGCGGTCGAGGATCTCCCCGAAGGACAGCGCGGAGACATCGGGCGCGCCCAGCGCGCTCATCGAGATGCCGGCGCCGGTGATGTAGAGGCAGGCATGGCCGGAGGCCTCCACCAGCCGCGCGCCGACGCAGTCGAAGGCACCGGGGGCGAGGAAGAGGTCGGGGCCGGCCAGCAAGTCGCGGAGCCGCCGGTTGCGGCCGGTGGCCTCCGCCAGGCCGATGGGGAAGGTGGGGCCGGCGGGCAGGGGGGCGTCATCGGGCATGGCGTTCTCTCCGGAAAGACTGGGATGCAAGCTAGTCGCGCGGGCAGCCGCGCGGAAGACAGGCGCTTTCCCGGTTTTGCGACGGCGCCGCTTCGGTCCATGCTGCGCCGCACCCGCCTGCAAGGACGCCGCCGCCCATGCTGTCACGCCGCCTGCTGATCGCCGCCACCACCCTGGCGCTGCCCGGCCTCGCCCGCGCCCAGGGCCGCGGCGCGCTGCGCATCATCATGCCCTTCCCGCCGGGACAGGGCAGCGACATCCTGATGCGCCTGCTGGCGGAGCGGCTGCAGGGCCCGCTCGGCCAGCCCGTGATCGTGGAGAACCGGCCCGGCGCCGGCGGCACGCTCGGCATGGAATACGCGGCGAATGCGACGCCGGACGGCAACACCATCGTGATGGGCGGCAGCGGCCCGACCACCATCGCGGGCAGCCTCTTCCCGCGCCTCGGCTACGACACGCAGCGTGACCTGACGCCGATCGCCCTCATCGCCAGCGTGCCCCAGTTGTTCATCGTGAACAACGACTTCCCGGTGCGCGACATCCAGGGGCTGATCGCGCGGGCCAAGGCCAATCCCGGTGGGATCTTCTACGCCTCCTCCGGCAACGGCACGACGCAGCACCTGAATGTCGAACTGTTCAAGACGCTGACGGGCACGGAGATGACCCACGTCCCCTATCGCGGATCGGGCCCTGCGCTGGCCGACCTGGTGGCGGGGCAGGTGCCCTTCATGTCGGACACGCTGGCGGCGGTGACGGACCTGGTCCGCACCGGCCGCGTGCGCGCCATCGGCGTGACGTCGAAGGAGCGCTCTCCCTTCTTCCCGGACGTCCCGACCATCGCGGAGCAGGGGGTCGCGGGCTACGAATCCGTGGGCTGGATCAGCCTGCTCGGGCCCCGCGGGCTGCCGGACGCGCAGGCCGCGCGCATCGAGCAGGCGGTGGAGGGCGTGCTGCGCCAGGCCGATTTCCAGGCCCGCCTGGCCGACCAGGCCTTCACCGCCACCTTCCTCAACCGCACCGACTTCGCGGCCTTCATCCGGTCAGAGATCACCAAATGGGCGCAGGTGGTGCGGGCGGCGGATGTGAAGGTGGATTGAGCGGTCAGCGCGCCGCGGACGACACCGGCGCGCTCACCTCCTCCAGCGGCCGCCCCTCCGCCGCGAAGCCCAGCCGCCATTCGGTGACGGCAGCGATGATCATGAGAGCCGCGCCGAACAGGTAGCCCCACATGATGTCGACGCGCTGCCCGCCCTCGATCAGCCAGCCGAACAGGGCGGGGCCGACCACGCCGCCGATGCCGGTGCCGAAGGCGTAGAAGACGGCGATGCCCATGGCGCGCATCTCCAGCGGGAAGGCCTCGCCCACGGTCAGATAGGCGGCGGAGGCCGCGGCGGAGGCGAAGAAGAAGATCACCGTCCAGCACGCCGTCTGCGTCGTGGCGGAAAGCCACCCCTGGGCGAAGGCGAAGCCCGTGATCGCCATCAGCACGCCCGCCAGCCCATAGGTCAGCGTGATCATCGGCCGCCGCCCGACCGTGTCGAACAGCCGGCCCAGCAGCAGCGGGCCCATCAGGTTGCCGATGGCGAAGGGCAGGATGTACCAGCCCACATGCTCGTTCGCGACGCCGTAGAAGCGCGTCAGCACCAGGGCGTAGGTGAAGAAGATCGCGTTGTAGCAGAAGGCCTGGCAGGCCATCAGCGTCAGCGCCAGCACGCTGCGGTCCCGGTGCCGGCGGAACATGATGCCGACCACCTCCATGATGCTGATGTGGTCGCGCGGATAGAGGCGGATCGGGCCGTGCTGCAGCGGGGGCAGGGGGCCGTGTCGGGATTCCGCGCCGCGCTCGATCGTGGCGACGATCCGCTCCGCCTCCTCCGGCCGCCCATGCGTCATCAGCCAGCGCGGGCTTTCCGGGATGTAGCGGCGCAGCAGCAGGATGACGAAGGACAGCGCGCCGCCGACGATGAAGGCCGCGCGCCAGCCGATCTCCGGATCCACCACCGCCGGGTTCAGCACGATGAGGCCGATCGCCGCCCCCATCGCGCCGCCCGCCCAGAAGGTGCCGTTGATGACGATATCCGTCTGCCCGCGCCGGCGCGCCGGGATCAGTTCCTGGATGGCGCTGTTCACCGCGGCATATTCGCCGCCGATGCCCGCCCCGGTCAGGAAGCGGAAGAAGGCCAGCGACCAGAAATCCCAGGCGAAGCCCGTCGCGATGGTCGCCAGCAGATAGACCGCGACCGTCGCGGTAAAGAGCTTCTTCCGCCCCAGCCGGTCCGTCGCCCAGCCGAAGCCCAGCGCGCCCAGCACGGCGCCGAGCAGATAGGCGGAGGCCATGAGGCCGACCTCCGTCTCCGTCAGCCGGAGGCTCGGGCTGGCGGCGATGGCGGGGGCCAAGCTGCCGACCAGCGTGACCTCCAGCCCATCCAGGATCCAGGTGACGCCGAGCGCCACGCAGACCAGGGTGTGGAAGCGGTCCCAGGGCAGGCGATCCAGCCTGGCGGGGATCGAGGTCTCGAAGCTGCCATCCGCCGGTCGGCCGGAACTCTCTGCCATGCGCCGGGCCTCCCTGACCCGGCGGCTTCAACCGCGCGCGGCGTTGGGCGGTTCCCTGGCTGCGTGATCGGGACCTATCGGCAGGGCACCAGGCGGATGTTCTCGACCTGCGCATCCACCGCGGCGCCGCTATCCTCGGTGTCGGAGGAGATCACGACCTCCTGCAGGGTCGGCACCTCGCCGCCGCCAAAGGCCAGCCGCCAGTCGGCGGCCAGGTCCACCCGTTCCTCCACCCATTGCCCGCGCGGCGCCTCGGCGGGGCGCAGCACGCGGATGCGGGTGATGGCGCCGGTCCAGGGACTGGCGAAGAAGGTGCCGGCCGCGGCCTCCCGCCCCGTGCCGCCCCAGACATAGCTGAGCACGCTGCGCGGCAGCCGGTGGTCGCCCGCGCTGGCCTGGGCGACCGTGTGCTGGGTGCGAGTCACGAAGCTGACGGCGGGGCCGAATTCGGAAAAGCCCACGGAGATGGCGAGCGCCCTGTCATCGCCGCCGCGCCTCGTCAGGTCCGTCACCGGCGGCCCCGCATCCACGCGCCAGCGCCAGGCGAGGCAGGTGGCGGCACCTGACAGCGGCCGGAAGATGAACCCTCCCTCGCCGCGGCCGCGCACGCGGATGCCGCCGGAGGGGGTGGCGGAGAAATCGGCCGGGCGGATGCCGTGCCATTCCATCTTCCGCCAGCCCAGCGCCGCCACATCCGCATTGGTCCTGCCCGGAGAGACCGCGGCCCCGAGCAGGGGCGCGGCCATCAGCAGGACGAAGGCGGCAAGACGACGATCCATCCCCCCTCATCTGCGCGATCCCAGATCGGCAAACAAGAGTGAACAGATCGTAACCCGCTCTACCGCGCCGGGAGGCGTGCCAGCGTGCCGGCTTCCGCCGCCGCCACGATCGCCTGCATATCCTCGGCCAGGAGCAGCCGTTCGTCCCGCAGCCGCTCCGCGCTGGCGCGCACCGCGGCGACATAGGCGGCCGGGGTGGGCCAGCGTTCCTCGATCGAAGGGCGCGGATCATTCGCCGCCTGGCGTTCCGCCCGCGTCGCGGCGAAGGGGATGACGCCGCCCTGGTTGGTGCAGAGCGCCCCTTCCCCGAAGCCCGCGGCGCGGGGGTTCCAGCCGGTATAGGTGGCGCGCGGCGCCTCGATCACCGGCGTGCGGAGCCCGCCGATCGCATTGCCGTCGGCATCCACGCGGGGGAACAGGATCGGATAGCTGCCGGTCACGACGGGGGGGTTCTTGCTGACGTCCAGCAGCGGCGCGGGGGTCCAGGACGTCAGGCGCGCCAGGCCAGGAATGGCAGGGAAGGCGGCCGCGGACACCAGCGTGCCATGCGCCACCATCGGCACGCGGCTGGCGGGCGGTTCCGCGCCTTCCCGCACCCAGGCTTCCAGCGCCGCCACCAGGGCACGAGTCAGCGCGCCGGCCTGCAGCGGGTTCATCGGCATCTGGCACATCGGGTTGCGGTTCGCGACCGCCTGCGCCACCGCGTAGTGCGGATGGCCCGTCATCATGTAGCCCCGCACCTCCGGCGGCAGGTCCACATGGCGCCCTGCCGGGTCGGTATAGGTGAGCGATCCGCGAGCGCCCCAGAACTCGAACTCGCTATCGGTCTGGAAGACGCGGGGGCAGGTGTTGGAGATGCGGCAGCGCCGCAGCAGCCCGTCCCGCGCACCGGTCAGCGGATCGGTCGTCGTCGCATAGGTGAAGGGGAACTGGTCGGCGGCATAGAGGCGATCCGTGTGGTCGGACGGATTCCGTCCCGGCTGCGCCCAGCGCACATTCATGAAGGTGCGCCGGCTGCCCGGGATATGGGCCACCAGCCCGTCGAAGACCGGGCGGCCGCGCGTATCCTCGTTGAAGCCGAGATGCAGGTAGTCCCGCAGGAAACGCCCGGACTGGGAGATGCCCATGCCCATGGTGGCGGTCACGGTGCTGCGCCCGTTCACCGCCAGCGGATTGGCCTCGCCCCCTTCGCGCCGCAGGAAGGCCGTGACGTCCCGGAAACCCGCAAACCCCATGCCGAGCACCAGCGGGTCGCGCGCGGTGTAGGTGAGTTCGTAGATGGCGCCGGCGTCGAAGCCGGCGGGGCGCGTGATCTCGATCCGGTCGCCCTCCAGCAGGCGATACGTCAGCCCGGCCGGCGTCTGGCGCTGGTCCTCCTGCCGCGCCCGCACCGTCAGCACGATGCTGGCGGGATCGGCGACGGGATAGGTGAGCTGCCCGATGGCGGGGTTCGTCGTGTTGTCGAAGACGAACTCCTCCCGCGAGGGCCCCGTGATGCCGGGGATGCGCGGCACCTGCACCTTCATGCCCTGGCCGGGCGTCCAGTCGCCCTGCCAGCCCACCCAGGCCAGCGTCATGCCCTGGCGGAATGTCCAGCCATTGCCGGCATCCGCCGCCTGCTCCAGCCGCGGCGTGCCGGCAGCCGAGCTGTCGTTCAGCACCTGCGTCACGATGCGCCGGCCCCTGTTCGGCGGCTCCACCAGCAGCGTGCCGTTGCCGCGGGACAGGTCGGCGGGGCGGAGGATGATGACATCCGCCGTGGCCTCCACGCGCCCCTCCGCATTGCGCGGCGCGCGGTCGATGTCGGCGATGACGGCATTGCGCGGATCGGCGGGATCGAGCGCGATAGTCGCCCGCGCGCGGATTTCCACATAGGGGCCGACAGCGCCGAAGGCCTGGCCCTCGAAAGCCGGGCGCGGCGGGCCCGTCACCTCGAACCGCACCACCTCCGCCATCGCGGCGGGCGACAAGGCTGCGAGCGCGACGGCGCCCAGCAGGACGTGCTTCATGGACCGGTTTCCTTCCCCTGGATTGCGGGAAGGCTCGCGCGGCGTAACGCGTGATGCAACGGGAAAGACGGGGAAGGCGCTGCCTTCCCCGGACCCCATCCGCCAGGCCCGAGACGGGCCTGGACCGTCGTCAGCCCGCCGGGCGGCGGGGGATGGGGGCGTGGCCGGGGGAGGGGGCGACGGGCTCGCCGGCGGGAGCGACGGGGGTGCCGGGGGGCGGGGGGCGGTTCATCATCGCGCCGGTCATGGGGATGAAATACACGCCCACATCCTTGCGGCTGCGCACGCGCCCATCCTCCTCCTTCGTGTAGATGTAGAGGAACTGGCCGCGCCGGAAGGGCTGGCCGATGGGGATCACGAGCCGCCCGCCCGGCTTCAGCTGCTGGATGATCGCCGGCGGCACATACTGCGCGGCGCAGGTCACGATGATGGTGTCGAAGCCGCCCTCGACCTCCGGCCAGCCGAAGAAGCCGTCGCCGACCCGCGTCTCGACATTGGCGTAGCCCAGCGGCTCGAAGATCCTGGAGACACCACGGCCCAGCGGCTCGATGATCTCGATCGAATACTGCTTCGCCACGATCCGCGACAGCAGCGCGGATTGGAAGCCGGACCCGGTGCCGATCTCCAGCACCACATGCTCGGGCTTCGGCGCGCAGACCTGCGTCATGTAGGCCTGGCCGAGATAGTCCGACAGCGCGGAGCCGAAGCCGATCGACCAGGGCTTGGCCTCGGCCTCATAGGCATCGCCGAAGGAAGGCCGGCCGCCATCGTAATTGTAGTGGAAGTACTCCCGCGGCACTTCCGCGAAGGCGCGCAGCACCGCCGGGTCGGCCTCCCCCTGGAAACGCGCCTTCAGGTAGCTCTCGATGCTGGCCAGCGCGCGCGCCTTGCGCTGCTGGATCGCCTGGAAGGTCGCGGCGGAAACCTCGCCATTGCGGCCGGAGGCGCGGAGCGCGGCGTTCATCGTGTCCCGCGTCCAGGCGGGCGCCTGCGCCCGCGCCACGGCGGGCAGGGCAAGGCCCCCGAGGCTGGCCGCCAGCAGCGTGCGGCGGTGCAGGGTGAAGGCGGTCATGCGGCGGCGCTCCGTGGCCAGGCGAGGGCCACGGCAAGGTAACAAGCCGCACCCGCCAGCAACAATGGCGCGATGCCGATTCCGTGAGCAATCAGGCTGGCGAGTGGCGTGGCGACCACGGAGAAGGCCCCGTTCAGCGCCCAGGCCCAGGGCAGCAGCGCCGCCCCCTCCTGCCGGAAGCGGTCGAGGCCGAGCGGGAAGGGCATGCCCATCGCCAGCGACAGCGGCGCCAGCAGCACCACGAGCAGGCCTACGCGCAGCGCGAAGGGCCAGTCGAGCGCCGCGGAAACAACGGACGGCAGCACGAAGGCGGCGGCGGCCCCCAGGGCCAACGCCACCAGCGCCGCCAGGCGCAGCGCGCGCCCGGGCTGCGCGACGCCGCCGGCGAGCATGGCGCCAAGACCGGAAAAGACCAGCATCCCCGTCAGCACCAGCGCGAAGCCCGCGGTGCGGTCCCCCAGCAGCAGCGCCGCCTGTTCGATCAGCGCGATCTCCACCATCAGGAAGCCGAGGCCGAGGGCGGGGAAGAAGACCAGCGCGCGCCCCATCATCGCCGGGCGCACGCGCAGCGCCCCGCGCGCCAGCAGCGGCAGCCCCGCCACCAGCAGGGCCAGCACCGCCGCCTGCGCCAGCACGGCGACGTTGACCAGCAGCCCGATCTCGGGCTGGGGCAGCACCTCCATGCGCTCGATCGCCGCGCCCACGGCGGGCAGGCGCACCAGCGGGCTCAGCCAGGGGCGGTCGGCGGTCAGGGCCGAACGGTCGAAGGCATCCTGCCGCGGCGTGCCGGAAAGCAGCGCCGCCGCTTCATCCGCCACCGCATCCTCGGTCTGGGAATCCGTGCCACCGCTGTCGAGCGACACCGGCGACAGCTCGTTCCACACGTCGCGCCCCTGCGGCAGGCCTGGCGCCCAGGAAAGGTCGAAGCTCCGTGCCTCCGCGAACTCCACCAGGCGCGCGACCCTCGCCTCGTCCAGCGGTTCGCGGGCCACTAGCACGCGGAGGTTCCAGGCGGAGCGGATGACGGCGAGATGCGCGGCGGGATCGGCGACGCCCGAAAGCCGCAGCGCGTCCTGCGCCGTCGCGATCACGCGCACCGCATAGGCCGGCAATTCGCGGATGCTGACGGGGATGGAGACGAGACCGCCCGGCTCCAGCTGCGCGATGCGCGCGGCCATCGCCTCCCGCGTATAGGCGTGGCGGTTCTGGTCATCGGCGCCGAGAAAATCGCCGCTGACATCGACCAGGTCGAAGCGCCCCGTGGCGCGCAGCGGATGCGCATCGGACAGCGTGACGCGTGCATCGGCCTGCATCGGCGGCACCGGACCCAGCCCGTGGCGGAGCGCCTCGCGCAGCACGGGCTCCGGCTCGATCACCGTGACATGGGCGGCGCCGAGCGCCAGCGCCTCCGCCGGCCGGAACCCGCCGGCGGCGCCCAGCAGCAGCACGCGCGGTGCGTCGAGCAGCGCATAGGGCGCGGCATCCAGCGCGCCGGGCGCGTGGCCGGCCTCGGGCGGCACCTGCATGGGCAGCGCCGCGATGCGGCTGCCGTCGCGGTACAATCCGTAGGCACGCGGCGGCGCGGGCAGGCCCATGCTGCCGGCGTTGTTGGTGACGTCGGTGTCGAGGCGCTCCGTGAAATTGTCGAGCAGCTGGTAGAGCCCGCGCGGGCTGGTCCATTCGCCCAGCACCTGGCCGCCCTGCACGTTCATGGGCGCGTAGATCGGCTTGTACTGGCTGACGGCGGGCGCGGCGAAGGCAAGCACCGCGGCCTCCGCCGCCACCAGCACCGCGATGGCGGCGATGCGCCAGCGCCTGCCGCCGGCGATCATGGCCGCCAGCGCCAGCAGCGGCAGCAGCGCCGGCACCAGCAGGAAGGGGTGGAGCGCCAGCATCAGCAGCAGCGCCGCCACGGCCCCCGCGCCGGCGCCGAGCAGGTCGTAGCCATAGACCAGCCCGATCCGGTCCGACCGCGCGACGAAGTTCAGGGAGACGGCGAGGCCGGCCAGGAAGAAGAAGGGGAACAGCGCCGCGTAGTAGCCGAGGATGTTCTCGAGCTGCGGCCAGGCCGTCGCCGGGTTCTGCAGCTCCAGCGGGTTGAAGGGATTCGCACACGCCGCGATCCACCCCGCCGCGCCCGCCACCAGCATCGCCAGCGGCAGTGCCGGCAGCAGCGTCGCCGCGCGCTTGAGAAAAGCCTCGCGCCCCAGCACCATCACCACGCCGGAGACGGCGAAGCCCGTCATCGCGATGGAGATGACCCAGTAGCCATATTCGGAAAAACTCGCGACGGCGAAGAAGCGCGTCAGCGCGATCTCCACCCCGACCGCCGCGGCGGAGAGGAGAAACAGCGGCAGCAGCGCCAGCATCATGCGAAGGCGGCCTCGCGCGCCATGAAGGTCTCCATCCGCGTGTTGAACCGCGCGGCGGCGTCGACGAACAGCGCGTGGCCGGCATCCTCGTAGATGTCGATGCTGGCCGCCGCATGCTTCTGCGCCACAAGCTGCGCCTGGCCGCGGAAGCGTGGCGTGACGGCGTAGAGCACGGGCCGGCGCGTCGAATACAGCGTGTTGCGCCAGAACTCGCGGGGCCGCGCGTAGGAGAGCAGGCGGATGCTGTCCTCCACCCGCATGCGCTGCGCATCCCGCGCCAGGCGATCGAGATAGGCGGGCGTCTGTGGCGTGCGGAACATGGAGGCGACGAAGCCCCGCACCGTCGCGTCCCGGTTGGTGCGGAGGTTCTGCAGGAAGCGGCCATTGCCGGCCGCCGGCGGATCGCCCTCTCCCACCGAATTGTCGATGAGCACCAGCCCCGCCAGCCGCGCATCGCCCGCCTGGTCCAGCCAGGAGAGCGCGTCCAGCACGCCGAGCGACCAGCCCGCCAGCACGACGCGCCCGGGGCCGAGATGCGGCATCAGCTCCGCGATATCCCGCCCGCGCCGCGTGGGCTCGTAGCCGGAAGGCGCGACCTGGGACTGCCCCTGCCCGCGGGGGTCCAGCACCACGACGCGGTAGCGCTGGGCCAGCTGCTCGATCTGGGGCGTGAAGATCCAGGCCGGCATGCACCAGCCCGGCACGAAGACCACGGTCGGCCCCGCGCCGGCTTCGAGGAAGTGCAGGCGCGTCTGGTCGGAGGCGACGAAGTAGCGGCTGGTCGCCTGCGGCTGCGCCCGCGCAGTGCCGGCGAGCAGGGCTGGCGCCGCCAGCAGGCCCCGCCGCGTCAATCCCCCGGCGAAGCCCATGCGCGATTCCCCCAACCCGTCGCGGAAGCCTTACCCCCCGATGCGGCTGTCGATCCAGTCCCGCCGCGTCACGGCATAGAGCAGCTGGTGCCGCAACGGATGGCCCTCCGCCAGGCGGGGGTGGTCGAAGCTCCCCTCCCGCCGCATGCCGAGCTTCTCCATCAGCGACCAGGAGGGGACATTGGCCGGCGGCGTGAAGGCGACGATGCGATCGAGCCCCGCCGGCCCGAAGCCATAGGCCAGCGCCACCCGCGCCGCCTCCTCCGCCAGGCCGCGGCGCTGGAAGCGCGTCGCGATGCGCCATCCGATCTCGGTCTCGGGCTTCGCGGGGTCGTTGAAGGGGGCGTCGAAGGCCACGGGCTGCAGGCCGACCACGCCGACCATGCCTTCCCCCTTCAGCTCCAGCACCCAGAAGCCGTAGCCGCGGTCCCCGAACAGCCCGGCGATGCGGGCCCCCCAGGCATCGCTTTCCGCGCGGTCATGGACGTTGGGGAAGAAGCGCATCGCCTCCGGGTCGCCATTGATGGCGAAAAGGGCGTCGAGGTCCTCGGGCAGCCGCCAGGGGCGGAGCACCACGCGGGGGCCGTGCAGCGTGACCGGTGCCTTTGCCTGACCCATGCGTGGCCGTCCCCCTTCATTCCGCCCGGGAAGCCTAGCACGGCCGTGCCCGTCGGGTAGGTTGGCGGCTCGCCCCGAGGGGACTAGGTTCCGCGCCGGGAAGGAGCCTCCACATGACCCCCACCGTGGATAGCCTGGCCGCCAGCGTGCCCGATGGGGCGCTTGTCGCCCTGCCGCCGGATAATTCGCTGCCCTCGGTCGCCATGGCCCGGGCGCTGATCCGCCGCGGTGCCCGCAACCTCCGCCTGCTCGGCGTCCCCGTCTCCGGCTTCGCGACGGACCTGCTGGTCGGCGCCGGCTGCGTGGCGGAGATCGAGACCAGCGCGGTCAGCCTGGGCGAGGCCGGCTTCGCGCCCCGCTTCACCCAGGCGCTGAAGGCTGGTGCCATCACCGTGCGGGACGCGACCTGCCCCGCCATCCACACCATGCTCCAGGCGGCGGAGAAGGGCGTGCCCTTCATGCCGCTGCGGGGCCTGATCGGGTCCGACATCCTGGCCCATCGCCCGGACTGGATGGTGATCGACAATCCCTTCGCGGGGGGCGGGGACCCCATCGTCCTGCTGCCGGCCCGCCAGCCCGATGTCGCGCTGATTCATGGCGTGATGGCGGATGAGGCCGGCAATGTCTGGACGGGCCGCCGGCGGGAATTGGCGACACTCTCCCATGCCTCGAAGCGCGTGATCGCGACGGTGGAGCGCATGGTCCCCGGCGACATGCTGGAGGATGAACGCCTGGCCCCTGGCTGCATCAGCGGCACCTATATCGAGGCCGTGGCCGTCGCCGAGCGCGGCGCCTGGCCGGTCGCGCTGCTGGACGAATACGGGTTCGATGCGGCGCATGTCGCGGAATACGCGCGGATGGCGAAGACCGAGGCGGGCTTCCGCGAATACCTCGACCGCTACGTGTTCAACGTGAGCCAGGCGAAGGCAGCCGAATGAGCATCCAGCCGGAGGAACGCCTGGCCGCCGCGCTGGCGCGCCTGATCCTCGACCCCGCCGCGCCACCCGCCCGCCACATCGCGGTCGGCGCCGCTTCCCCCATCCCCGCCGCGGCCTGCTGGCTGGTGCGGAAGTCGGGGCATCCCGTGCGCCTCTCCCTGCTGCACAAGCGCTCGGGCAATCCCTTCACGGAGGGATCGCGGGAACTCTTCGACCTGACGGGGCAGGGGCGGATCGACCTGTTCTTCCTCGGCGGCGGGCAGATCGACGGCCAGGCGAACCTCAACCTGGTCGGCACCGGCGAATGGCCCGGCACAGGCGTCCGCTTCCCCGGCAGCTTCGGCTCCGCCTTCATGTATTTCATGACGCCGCGGACCATCCTGTTCCGGGAGGAGCATTCCGCCCGCGTCCTGGTCCCCCGCGTGGACAACATCTCCGCCCCCGGTGTCTCGGAGCCCGGCGTGTTCCGCCGCGGCACCGCCCAGGCGCTCGTCACCGGAAAGTGCGTCTTCACCTTCGATCCTGGTGCCGCGCGCTTCACCCTCGCCAGCCTGCACCCCGGCGAGACGGTGGAGAGCATCCGGGAGGCGACGGGCTTCGACTTCGACGCCCCCGCCGAGGTTCCGCAGACGCCGGACCCGACGCCGGATGAACTCGCGCTTCTCCGCGGCCCCGTCTGCGACGAGATGCTGGAAACCTACCCCGATTTCTGTGCCCGCGTTTTCTCGAGGAAGCTTGCCGCATGACGGATGCCGTCCCGACAACCGAAGGAAAGGGCCTGGCGAAATCCGCCGGCGCGCTCGCGGGCCTGAAGGTCATCGACCTCACCCGCGTCCTGGGTGGCCCCTACTGCACCATGATCCTCTCCGACCACGGGGCGGAGGTGGTGAAGATCGAGCCGCCCCAGGGCGACGAGGTCCGCGACTGGGGCCCCCCCTTCGTGGAGGGATCGGCCAGCTACTTCATCGGCGTGAACCGCAACAAGCGGTCGCTGGCGCTCGACCTCGGCAAGCCCGAGGGGCGCCAGGTCCTGATGCGCCTGCTGGAAGGCGCTGACGTGCTGATCGAGAACTACAAGCCCGGCGCCATGGAGAAATGGGGCATGGGCTACCAGGAGGTGCTGTCCAAGCGCTTCCCGAAGCTGGTGCATTGCCGCGTCTCCGGCTTCGGGCCGGACGGGCCGCTCGGCGCGCTGCCGGGCTATGACGCCGTGATCCAGGCGATGGTCGGCCTCATGTCCATCAACGGCAATGCCGATACCGGCCCGCTGCGCATGGGCACGCCCATCGTCGATCTCGCGACCGGCCTCTATTCCGCGATCGGCATCCTGATGGCGCTGCAGGAACGCAACCGCAGCGGGCAGGGACAGTTCCTCGACATGTCGCTGCATGATTGCGGCATGGCGCTGCTGCACCCCCAGGCCGCCAACTACTTCCTCAATGACCGCCGGCCCAAGGCGACCGGCAACCCGCACCCCAACATCAGCCCCTACTCGAAGTACCGGACCGCGACCTGCGAGGTCTTCCTGGCGGTCGGCAACGACCCCGCCTTCCGCAAGTTCTGCGACTTCCTGTCGCTGAAGGCGCTGCCCGACGACCCGCGCTTCCGCACCAATGGCGACCGCCTGACCAACCGCGACACGCTGACGGAAATCCTGGAAGCGCGGCTGGCGGCGGAGGACGGCCACGACCTCTGCGAGCGCCTGTTGAAGGCCGGCGTGCCGGCCGGGCCCGTCTTGCATGTGGACGAGGCGATGAATGCGGCCCATACCGCGCATCGCGAGATGGTGACGGAGCTCGGCGCCTATAAAGGCCTCGGCACCCCCATCAAGATGAGCCGCACGCCCGGCGGCACCCGTGCCGCCCCGCCGCGGTTCAACGAGCATGGTGACGACATCCTGGCCCGCCACGGCTTCACGGCGGATGAGGTGAGCGAGTTGAAAGCGAAGGGAATCGTGGTGGGCACGCGGCGTACATGAGCAAGGAACCACCGCGCAGCCTCCGCGCGATCGAGACGCCGGCGGAAATCGACCGCCTGCTGGCGCTCTGGGGCAAGGCCTTCGACGACAAGGCCATCCCCGCGCGCCAGCGGCCGCGGCTGAAGCCCATGGGCCCGGGCCGCCGCGACGGCTTCACGCAATGGGGCGCCAAGGTGGGCGGGATGGAGATGAACATCTCCCTCGAGGAAGTGACCCATAACCGCTGGCGCATCGACCACGGCAACCAGGGCGCGCTGGCGCTGCTGGATGGCCAGCCGGCGCTGCTGCGGCAATGGTATGTGAAGCGCGCCCCCGCCGATGCCTCCCTCTCCGCCAAGGAGATCGCGGAAGTGACGGAGGAAGCGCCCTTCTACGTCACCCCCGGCGTGCATCGCGGCACGCCCACGGAACGGCGGCTCTACCAGCTGGTGGCGATGCCGGAGGCCGATGTCGCGACCATCCGCGAGCAGACGGCGGCGGCCATCGCACGGCACGCGGCGGCGCTGGAGAAGTTCGGCTTCTGAGGGCGCGAAGGGGGAGCGCTGCTCCCCCTTGGACCCCCTCGCCAGGGTCGAAGGCGACCCTGGACCGCCGGGTTTTTGGCACTGGAATCAAATTGATGACGGTCCAGGAGGCTCTGCCTCCTGGCGGATGGGGTGCGGGGAAGGCAGCGCCTTCCCCGCATCGGGGGCCCGCCCTTCACCCCGCCTTCATCCCTGCCTGCGACCATGCTGTGTCATGGAAATCGTCAACGGCTATCCCTGCCGGGACTGCGCCGATGTCGCGCGCGCGGAGCGCGGCATCGATCCGGCGCGGCCGGAGCAGGGCCCGGCGCCGAAGCCGGCAGGGCAGGAACCCGGCTGGGTCGCTGGCGCCCGCGCCGCGGGGGTGCCGGAGCGGCTGCTCGACCTCTACGCCTGAGGGGGCAGACCCGCGCAACGGCCGGATGGCGCGGGTCCCCGGCATGCGCCACACCGCGACCCATGCCCGGTCCCATGACCCCCCGCCTCTGGGCGCTGCTGATCGCCCTCTCGCTGGCCTGGGGCACCTCCTTCCTCACCATGGCGGTCGCGCTGCGCGGCTTCCCGCCCTTCACCATCGTCCTGGCGCGCACCGCCATGGCGGCGCTGGTGCTGGGCCTGGCCTGCGTCGCGATGGGGCTGCGTCTGCCGCGGGGCCGCCAGGCCTGGACCACCTGCGCAGGCATGGGGCTGCTGAACAACGCCATCCCCTTCACCCTGATCGTCGCGGGGCTGCAATTCATCCCCTCCGGCCTCGCCGCCGTGGTGAATGCCGCGACGCCGGTCTTCGCGGTGCTCTGCGCCCATTGGCTGGCGGATGACGAAAGGCTGACGCCGAACCGCCTGGCCGGGGCGCTGACGGGCGTGCTCGGCGTCGGCATCCTGGTCGGGCCGGCCGCCTTCGACCTGACGCGAGGCGGGGAGGCGCTGGGCATCGCGCTCTGCCTGGGCGCCTGCCTCTCCTATGGATTGTCCGGCGTCTGGTCCCGCCGCGTGAAGCGCGTGGGGCTCGCGCCGCTGCCGGCGGCGACGGGGCAATGCGCGACGGCGGCGCTGCTGATGCTGCCGCTGGTCGTGCTGGTGGACCAACCCTGGGCACTGCCCGCCCCGCCGCTGGAGGCCGTGCTCGCGCTGCTGGCCCTCGGCCTGGTGGCGACGGCGCTGGCCTATGCGCTGTTCTTTGCGATCCTCGCCGGCGCGGGCGCCACCAACACCATGCTGGTGACCCTGCTCGTCCCCGTCTCCGCCCTGCTGCTGGGCTGGGCGGTGCTGGGGGAGGCGCTCTCCCCCCGCCAGGTCGCCGGCATGGTCGTGATCGGCGCCGGGCTGCTGCTGATCGATGGCAGGCTGGTCAGACGAGCGGCCGGATGAAGACGGCGTAGACGCCCACCGCCGTCACCACGCCACCCACCGCCATCGCGGCGATGAATCCCAGCGCCCGTCGCCAGCCCCGAAGCCCCCGCGTCGCCAGCCAGGCCAGGGGCACAGAGGCCCCCCACCAGGCGGCGACGAGGATGAAGAAGGGCCAGGAGGTATCGCGCGGCAGCAACTCGGGCGCCGGCCAGATCGCCAGCAGCAGCGGCTCCGTCGCCACCGCCAGCAGCGCGCCCGGCAGGCCGAGCAGCCCCAGCGCGCCGAGCGCCGAGAAGGCCGCGCCCGCCAGCGCCGAGACCAGCGCCGCCTGCCAGAGCGGGCGCCTCCTCAGGGTTTCTCGTCCTTGGGCCAGGTGAACCCCCGCGCCATGGCCTGCTGCTCCGCAGTTTCCGCGGCATGGGCCAGGTAATGCGCCCGGACATAGTCCAGCGGATCGCCCGGCACCCCCGCCGCCTTGGCGAGGCAGGCCATGAAGAGCCCCGTCCGCCCGATGCCCGCCCGGCAGCCGATATGCACGGGCCGGGCAGGGTCGGATTCCAGCTGCGCCAGCACGGTGCCCACCGCCGCCCGCAGCACCGCCGGGTCCGGCAGGCCGAAATCGGGCGTCGGCACCGCGACATCCGCGAGCCAGGCCTTCTCCGCCTGCATTTCCAGGCAGACGCCGAAGGCGCCGTCCGGGATGGCGTCGAAGGGGCCTCCGGTGATGGTCACGGGCTGTCCCGCGACCATCAGGGGCAGGGTGCCGCGCACTCTCAAGGCTGCGTCCTCAAGGTTGGGGCGGCAGGCTGCGGAGGTAGCTGACGAGGTCCGACAGCTCCTGCGGCGTCATGTTTCGGTAGGCCCAGAAGGCCATGGGCGGCGCCAGCGGTCGGCCGTTCTGCGACACGCCGGTCGTGATGGCGCGGATGATCTCGGCGTCCGTCCAGCCGCCGATACCATTGGCATGCGGCGTGATGTTGCGCGCGACGGAGACGCCCCAGGGGCCGCGGAATTCCATGCCGCCGCCGCCGATCCGGCTGAAGTCGTTCCGGCCATCCACCATCGGCGTGTGGCATTCCATGCAATGCGCGACCGCATTGGCCAGGTAGGCGCCGCGCGCCACCGGATTGTCCGCGGGGTCCGGCACGCTGGTGACGGGCGGGCCATAGGCCGGCGGCAGCGGGATGCGATAGACGCTGGCCTCCACCGCGTTGCGCACCGGCGCCACGGTGCGGAGATACGCCACCATCGCCGCGAGGTCGCGATCGGACAGGCCGCGATAGAGGCCGATCGGCATGGGCGGGCCGATGATGCGGCCGTCGGGGCGGATGCCCTCCCGGATCGCGCGCGCAATCTGCGCATCGGTCCAGCGGCCGATGCCCGTCTCCGGATCCTGGGTGATGTTGGAGGCGACGGCGCGGAAGGGCGGCTCGTCGAACACCGTGCCGCCGGCCAGGGTCTGGCCGGCCACCGGACCCTGCGGCCCCATGGGCGTATGGCAGTTCCCGCAGGCGCCCGTGACTTCGACCAGGTGCTTGCCCCGCGCCAGCAGCGCGGCGTCCTGCGCCAAGGCAGGCAGGCTGAAGCACAGCGCGGCCAGCGCCGCGCCCATCAGACGTTTCATGATGGAAATCTCCCCGTTCCTTCCCCGGCGGCGACAGCCTGCCGCAGGGGGAAGGTCAGGGCAATGCAACGGTTTGCAGGACGATCAGTCGGAGACCGTCACGCCGCGCCAGAAGGCAATCCGATCACGGATGTTTGCGGCCGCCGGCTTCGGGTCCGGGTAGTACCAGGCGGCGGCGGCATTGGTTGCGCCATCGACGACGATGTCGTGGTAGCGCGCCGTGCCCTTCCAGCCACAGACCGTGGTCTGGCTGCTGTCGCGCAGGAATTCCGGCTTCACCGCTGCGCGGGGGAAGTAGAGGTTGCCTTCCACCCGTTCCACCGCGTCGCTTTCCGCGATCACCGCGCCGTTCCAGACCGCCTTCGCCATCCGCCTGCCCTCCGCCATCAGGCGGCAGGTGGCGCGGCGGGCGCCGGCATCAAGGCCGGCCGTTGGCGGGCTCTGGCACCTGCTCGATCAGCGCCTCGGCCTCCTGCTTCAGGGTCAGGTAGGATTTGAGGGAGAAGGGCAGCATGCCGAGATAGATGATCCCGCCCGCCGCCAGCGCCGCCCAGGGCTCCGCCACCAGCATCGCGACATAGAGCCCGACGCCCAGCAGCAGCGGCAGGATGGCCGCGCGCGGCACCCGGAAATTCTTGAAGGACCAGGTCGGCAGGGTGGAGACCATCAGCCCGCCCACCGTCACCAGCACGATGCCCACCAGGATCGGGTGGCGCACCACCGATGCCGTGCCCTCCCACCCCCATTCGCCAAGCGCGAGCCCGGCAAAGAGCGGGAACAGCGCGCAGCCAGCCCCGGCCGGCGCCGGCACGCCGGTGAAGAAGTTGTAGGAATAGGCCGGCTTCGGCGCCGGCCCGATGTCGAGCGAGGCATTGAAGCGGGCGAGGCGGAGGGAGGAGCAGACCGCGAACATCAGGCAGGGCACGAAGCCCAGCGGCCCGACCGCCTGCATGGACCAGAGGTAGAGCACCAGCGCCGGCGCCACGCCGAAGCTCAGGAAATCCGCCAGGCTGTCGAATTCCGCGCCGAAGCGCGACGTGGCCTTCAGCAGCCGCGCAAGCCGCCCGTCCAGCCCGTCGATCACCGCGGCGACGACGATCATCCCCGCCGCCGGCGCCCAGCGCCCGTCGATCGCGAAGCGGATCGCGACCAGCCCGGCGCAGAGCCCGAGCATGGTCAGGATGTTCGGGATCAGCCGGTTGAAGGACTGGCCATCGAAGCGCGGCCGCGTCCGTGGCCGGAAGCGCCGGCGGAACCGGTGCAGCGGCTGCGGTCGGCGGGGCGTGCCCTGGTTACCGGAACCGGGGCCAGTGTCGCTCATGCGCGCGTTCCCGTCGTGGCGTTGAGATCGGCCACCACCGTCTCACCACCGATCATGAGCTGGCCCACGGCGACCAGCGGCCTGACGCCTTCCGGCAGGTAGACATCGGTGCGGCTGCCGAAGCGGATGATCCCGAAGCGGTCGCCGGCCGTCACCTGGTCCAACTCCCGGACATGGCAAAGGATGCGTCGCGCGATCAGCCCGGCGATCTGCACCACCGCGACATCGCGCCCATCCGGCATGCGGATGGCCAGCGCGTTGCGCTCGTTGTCGTCGCTCGCCTTGTCCAGGCTGGCATTGAGGAAGGCGCCGTGGCGGTAGGCGATGCGCGTCACGACGCCATCGACCGGCACGCGGTTCACATGCACGTCGAGCACCGAGAGGAAGATGCAGACACGCCAGCGCGGCACGTCGCCAAGCCCGAGCTCGGCCGGCGGCACGGCGGGCCCCACCATGACGACGCGCCCATCGGCGGGCGCGATCACCACCCCGGGCCGGGGCGGCGGTACGCGCTCCGGGTCGCGGAAGAAGTAGAGGCAGAACAGCGTGAAGGCGACGCCGGGCCAGAACAGCCACTTGCCGAGGATCAACCCCCCCAGCACGGCCACGGCGACGCCGCCATAGATGAAGGGTCGCCCCGCCGGATGCGGCTTGGCGAGGACGAGGCGGAAGCTGGAGATCAGGCTCATGCGGGCGCTTATGGTCCGTTCACTCTATCCGGACAACATAGGGCCATGGCACACCTCACGCACGGTCCTTTCCTTGTCGCCGAGGACGGGTCGCTCACCCCCCATCGCCAGCCCGCGATGCGCTTCGAATGGCGCGGCCGCGACTGCGAGGCGACCTTCGATGACGGCCAGGTCAGCCTGACCGTCCAGGCCGGCGCCATCCCCTATACCGCGGAGCGGGCGGAGGTCCGCCCCGGCGCCTTCGCGGCGCTGGGGGAGCTTGCGCCGGAATTGCCGGAGGGCTGGCGGCTGAAGCTGCTGCCGGACCATCGCGTGAGGCTGGAGGCGGCCCTGCCGCGGCAGGGCGACGTGACGGCGACGGCGCTGGTGCGGGCGATGGTGGCCTTCGCCCTCGCGCTCGATCCCTATCTGGACCGGCTAGAATCCGCCGGCCTCGATGCCGGCCGGGCCGCTGGCCTGGGCGCCGGGGGCGGGGGTGGCGGCGGCAGGGTGAAGACCTGACCCGGCCAGATCATGTTCGGGTTGCGGATCTGGTCGCGGTTGGCTTCGTAGATGATGGTGTAGAGCACGCCGCGCCCATAGGCCGCGCGCGCCAGGCGCCACAGGCTGTTGCCGGGCTGCACGATGACGCGGCCCTCGGGGATCTCGCCCTGCGGCACGCTTTCCCGCTGGAAGGGCAGTTCGACCCGCGCGGAGACCGCGCCATTCGCCGCCAGCTGGTCCACCCGCACGCGGTGCCGGCCGATGGCGGGCGCCGTCGGGGGCGACAATTCCCAGCGCCCCTGCTCATCCGCCCGCGAATCGCCGGCATGGACGCCGTTGACATAGATGCGCACCGGCGCGCCGGGCGTGGCGCTGCCGGAGAAGCGGATGCTGCCGGTGTCGTCGTAATCCACCAGATCGAGACCGAGGCCCCGGCGTGCGGGCCCGGTCGGCGTCTGCAGGATGCGCGGCGTGGCGTTGGGGGCGCCCGGCACCAGCACCACCATCGGCGGCTGCGGCGCCGGCGGCGGCGCGGCCTGGGCGGTCTGGCGGCGCGCAGCCTCCGCGGCGCGCGCGGCTTCCGCCTGGCGGGCGGCGGCGGCGCGCGCCTCCTCGGCCTGGCGCGCGACCTCCGCCTGGCGGGACTGCTCGGCGCGGCGATTGGCCTCGGCGCGCGCGGCAGCCTCGGCATCGGCGCGCGCCAGGGTCTGCTGGCGGATCGCGACCTCCGCCGCGCGGGCGGCGGCCTCGGCGGCGCGGGCGGAAACCTCCGCGGCGCGGGCACTGGCCTCCGCGGCGCGGGAAGCGCTTTCGGCGACGCGCATCGCCGCATCGACGCGGGCATCGGCCTCGGCACGGGCCGCGACTTCGGCACGGGCGGCCGCGGCCGCGCGTTGAGCGGCCTCCGCGGCACGGGCCTGCGCCTCGGCTTCCTCGCGGGCCTGCGCCTGGAGGCGGGCGGCTTCCTCGGCGGCGCGCGCTTCGGCGGCCAGGCGGGCGGCCTGTTCGGCGGCGCGGGCCTCGGCCGCGGCGCGTTCCTCTGCCTGCCGGCGCGCGGCGGCCTCGGCGCGGGAACGTTCATCGGCCGCGCGGGCCGCCGCGGCGGCCTCGCGCTCCGCTTCCTGGCGCGCCAGCGCCTCGGCCCGGGCGGCGGCTTCGGCGCGCGCGGTGGCCTCGGCGCGTTGCGCAGCCTCCCGCGCCTCGCGCTCCGCCTGCAGGGCGGCCTGGCGGGCCATCTCCTCCAACCGCGCCAGCGCCGCGGCGCGTTCCTCCGCCTGGCGGCGGGCCTCGGCCTCGGCGCGGGCGGTCGCCTCGGCGCGTTCCTGCGCCTCGCGCGCCTCGCGCTCCGCCACCACGGCGGGGTCGGGCACGACGACGACGACGACGTCGGGACCCGCGATCTCCGCGCCGCCCTGGCGGCCGCGCAGGCTGAACTGGCGGGTGCCCGGGCGCAGCGGGTCGGCGGGCAGGATCACCCATTCACCGCGGGCATCGGCACGGGTGCGGCCGATCTCCCGCTCATCCTCCAGCAGCAGCACCTCGGACCCCGGCGCGGCGCGGCCGGCGACCACCACATTGCCGCGTGCGCCGACCCGCGCCACGTCGAATCGCGGCGGCTCCAGCGCGGCCACGGCAGGCGGTGACGCGGGGGCGGGCGGGGGCGGGAGGCTGGCCTGGGGCGGGGGCGCGGGGGTGGCCGGCGGCGGCACCAGGACCGGCCGCGTTTCCGGCGGCGCCGGGGGGCGCGGAGTCGCCACCCGCATCGGCTCCTGCGATGCGAACTCGCTGGCGACGTAAGCGGCCAGGCCACCAGCGGCCATGGCCACGATCAACAGGACACGCCCGCTGGGCTTCATGTCTTCGTAACTAGAGCGTGAAGTCGCGTCGGCACAAGGGCCTATGAGGCGCAACCATCATTTCGCTGCAACTGGTCAACGCAAAAGCCACACCCCCCCAAGGCAGCCGAGCGCCGCCAGTCCCGCCGAGACGGGGGATGGCATCCTGAGGAATGGCAGCAGCCCCGCCAGCGCCCCTGCCCAGAGCACCGAGGCCGGCGCCGCCGCCACCAGCCAATCGGCCGGCGCGCCCCGCGCCAGTACCGGCAGCGCGGCCAGCGCCGCCATGCCGGCCGCGAGCGGCATTGCCGCCGCGGGCGATCCACGCCCGGCCTGTCCACCCGCCAGGGCGCCCAGCGCCGCCCCGGCCGCGGCCACGCCCAGCACCACCGCCGGGCCCGGCAGCCGCGCCAGCACCAGCGCCGCCAGAAGGGCGAGCGCCGCGGCCGGGGCGGACCAGGCGGCAGGGCGACGCAGCAGCAGCGCCGCCAGCGCGGCCACGCCGAGAAGAGCAGGCAGCGCGGCCAGCGCATCCGCCACGGTCCGTGGTGCGCCCCCCATCCACCATCCCGTCGCCAGCACGCCCATCCCCGCCGCGGCAGGGGCGACCCAGCGCCCGCGCCGCGCCGCCATGCCGCCCAGCGCGGCCAGCAGCAGCAGCGCCGCCGCCAGCAGCGGCAGCCGTTCCGGCAATTGGCGGGGGGAGGCGGTCACCAGACCCATGGTCCACCACCACCCCGCCAGCAGCCCGGCCGCCGCCGCCAGCGCCGCGAGCACCGGCCGCCGCGCCACGCGCCCGCCCAGCGCGATGGCCGCCGATACCGCCAGCGCGACGAGTCCCGGCACGAATCCCGGCCAGACGATCCATCCATCCATGCCGCCTTCCTGCCGCCATCCACCGCCCGGGCGCAATCGGCGATGGGCGCGCCCGTCACGCAACGAAACTTGCGGGGGGCGCCCCGGCGCGGCCTAATCCCGCGGACAACGACACCGGGCTTTTGGCATGGCGGATACGACACCACGGGGCAGGGCCTATTCCGGGCCGGGGACGGGGCCGGGCACGCGGCGCCTCAAGGTCTGGGACCCCTGGGTGCGCCTGGTGCACTGGTCGATCGTGCTGCTGATCCCGTTCTCCTTCTGGACGGCCAAGACGGATCGCTGGGACCTGCACCTGCTGGCGGGCTACACGATGCTGACGCTGATCGTCTTCCGCATCGCCTGGGGGCTCGTGGGATCCCACACCGCGCGGTTCCGGAACTTCCTCAAGTCACCGCTGGAGGCGCTGCGCCACCTCGGCCATCTGCGCCAGCGGCCGGTCGGCGTGGAGATCGGCCACAATGCGGCCGGCGGCTGGATGGTGCTGGTGCTGCTGCTGCTGCTGCTGACCCAGGCGGGCACCGGGCTCTTCGCCAACCACGATCCCGGCTTCACCTATTCGCAGCATGGCCCGCTCTCGATGCTGGTCAGCGAGGCGGACAGCGAATGGGCCACCAGCATCCATCTCAGGCTGTTCTGGGTGATCGTCGCCGCGGCGGTGCTGCACATCCTGGCGATCATCGCCTACCGCGTTCTGCGCGGGCAGAACCTGGTGGGGCCGATGGTGACGGGGGATCTCAAGATCCCGGTGCTCTACAGCGGCCCGCAGCCGAAGATGGGGCATCCGCTGCTGGCGCTCGCGCTGCTGGCGGCGGCGGCGGGGCTGGTCTGGTATGTGGTGGGGCTGGGGGCCGGTGCCGTGGGCGGCTTCGGCTGACAGGCTCCGACGCCTCATCTGGCCGCGCGCCCGCACGGCCAGAGTGAGGCGTTTCGGGCCTTCAGCGGGCGCGGAAGGGCTGGTGGCAGGCGCCGCAGGTGCCGCCCACCGTCCGCAGCGTATCCGCGGTGACGGTGCCGGCTTCCGCGGCCGTCTTGAGCGTGGCGAAGGCGGCCGCGGCGGCGCTGGCGCGCGTCGCGAAGGTGGCGCGGTCCGCATCGATGGCGGCGAGCGCGCGGGTCTGGCCCTCATTCGTGCCCTGCGGCTGCGGCGGCGTCAGGGATGCGGCCGGCACGCGGTTCGGGAGGCTGTTGATGAAGGCCGTCATCTGGTCGACCCGCGGCGCCAGGGCACGGGTATCGCCGCGCTGGTTCACCGCCTGGGTGAAGGCCTCCATCGTCTGGCCGAGCATGCGGAAGCCGGCCCGGCGTTCCGCGATGACATCGCCCTGCGCGAAGGCCGGCGCCGCCGTCCCCACCGCCAGCACGACGCCGGCCACAAGCATCCAAGAACGCATCCGTCCATCCCTTCCGGTATCGGAGGGCTGGAAGGCTGGCAGCATCGAAGTGCCGGCGCAACGGTCAGGCGCCCTTGTCGCATTTCGTAGCATTCGGGCCCGGCTGCGCCGGTGGCCTGACCGCCGGCGGGGATACCCCCCCTTGTCGGGCCCTGGGGGCTTCGCTATAGCGCCCACCTCGCCGCGCCCCACCGGAGTGTAGCTCAGCCTGGTAGAGCACTGTGTTCGGGACGCAGGGGCCGGAGGTTCGAATCCTCTCACTCCGACCATCAAGGCCGCGGCGCCGAAGCCCCGCCAGACTGACGTCTGGCGGGGTTTTTCGTGCCGATGCCCAGAAGCTGGGCAATCCGCTGCGGATGTGACGATTGTGCGATGCATCGGTGCAACTATGCGGCATGAATTCAACACAACGTTGAACTTTGCCCCTCGCGCGATCGTGTGGTGCTGCTAATGGAACCGGGACCGATCCCCTTCGAGGAGCCTCCCGATGGCCCGTAACCTCATCCTGGCCGCCACGGCGCTCTGCGGCGGCATCCTGCTGGCGCCCCAGGCCGGCACCGCCCAGACCACGATCGACAGCATCGGCGTGACGGTCACCACGACCCCCGCCATCACCAGCGACTACCTGTTCCGCGGCCTCAGCCAGACGCGTGGCCGCCCCGCCGCGCAGCTGACGCTGGATGCCGAGCACAGCAGCGGCGTCTATGTCGGCGCCTTCGTCAGCAATGTGGCTTTCGCCGGCACCAATGCCCGGAGCGAGGTCGACTACAGCGCGGGCTACCGCTTCGCGCTCGGCGACCTCAAGCTCGACCTGGGCGGCACCTACTACAGCTACCCCGGCTACACCGCCCCGCGCGGCGGCTTCGAGCTGAATTTTTACGAGCTCGCCTTGCGCGCGAGCTACGAGATCGCCCCGGTGAAGTTCGTCGGCCTCGCCGCCTGGTCGCCCAACTTCACGGGCGAATCCGGCAGCGCCGTCTACCTCGAGGGCGGCTTCGACATGGCGCTCGACTACGGCTTCACCATCTCGCCGCGCCTCGGCTACCAGATGGTGGAGCGCAACATCGTCCCCGCCGCCGGCAGCCGGGACGGCTATTTCGGGGCGCCCGACTACTACACCCTGTCGCTGGCCGTCTCCCGCGAGATCTTCGGCGGCTTCATCGGCACCGGCATGGTGGTGTGGAACAGCATGACGCACTCCAGCGGCCGGTCCGACTGCTTCGGCGGCAGCAAGACCTGCGACAGCCGGGCGATCGTGACGCTCAGCCGTCCCTTCTGATCCGCGGCCCTTCTTCGGAGCGTGGCAGGCGGCGTCCCCCGGGGGGCGCCGCCTTTTTCATGGGGTTGTGGACTGATTCGAGCACGAAATCTTGAGGAAGGGTGCGCGGACCTTGTCGTGGCGCCAGGTTTGCAAGGCCTGCTGCAGTGCAACCGCAGAAGGCGCTCCGTCCGATGCTCCGCGTCTCCCTCCTCGCCGCGACCGCCCTGTTCGGCGGCATCGTGCTTGCCCCCCAGGCATCCCAGGCCCAACAGGCCATCGACAGCCTCGGCCTGACGGTCACCACCACGCCGGCCATCACCAGCGACTACCTGTTCCGCGGCCTGAGCCAGACCCGGAACCGCCCCGCGGCACAGCTCACCCTCGATGTCGAGCATGCGAGCGGCGTCTATGTCGGCGCCTTCCTCAGCAACGTCGCCTTCGCCGGCACCAATGCACGGCAGGAACTCGACCTGCTCGCCGGCTACCGCTTCGCGATCGGCGACCTGAAGCTCGACCTCGGCGCCACCTACTACGCCTATCCCGGCTATTCCGCGGCGCCTGGCGGCTTCGACCTCGATTTCTACGAATTCGCCCTGCGCGCGAGCTACGAGATCGCGCCGATGAAGTTCGTGGCCACCGCGGCCTGGTCGCCGCAATTCACCGGCGAATCCGGCGCCGCCTACTACCTGGAAGGCGGCTTCGACATGGCGCTGGACTACGGTTTCACCGTCTCGCCGCGCGTCGGCTACCAATGGGTGGAGCGCAACATCGTTCCCGCCGGCGGCAGCCGCGACGGCTATTTCGGCGCCATCGACTACGGGTACTTCTCGCTCTCCGTGTCGCGGGAGATCGTGGGCGGCATCATCGGCACCGTGACCGGCGTCTACAACACGCTGTCGACGGAGCGGAATGGCGTCGCCAGCGACTGCTTCGGAGGCTCCAAGGTCTGCGACAACCGCTTCACCCTGACGCTCAGCCGCCCCTTCTGAGGCCGGGACCATGGGCCGGCGCGCGGCAGCGCGCCGGTTCGCTACCGCGCGCCGATCTCCCTAAGAAAAAGCCGGCGCCTACCGTGCGCCGGCCGCCCAGAACATCAGCCGCTTGGCGGGCCAGGCCCAGGCGATGCCCGCCACCGTGAAGTAGATGAACTGCAGCACCCAGTGCAGCGGCAGGACATGGTCCGCCAGCGCGACCACCGCCATCACATAGAGCGCGAAGCCGACCAGGCCGATGAGCAGGGCAATGGGGGTGCGGGACATGGCGGCGATGTGGACCGCGCCTGCCGATCCGCCAAGCCCCCAGCCAGCGTGATCGCGCGCGACTCCATCCTGCTGTTGCGGCGGCCAGCCCCCCGGGCGTAGCGTGCCCCCCGAGGAAGGCACAGGCTCGCCCGCCATCCGCGCACCCCGCGCGGTGGCCCACGGTCTTGCGCCCCCATCCCGGAGCACACGACCACAGGCATGGCTGACCAGAACCTCCCCCCTTCCGGCCTCCCCGGCACCGATGGCACGCGCCTCATCCCCGATCCCGCGATCGACCTGAAGGACCATATCCGGGGCATCCCCGATTTCCCGAAGCCGGGGATCCTGTTCTACGACATCTCCACCCTGCTCCGGCACGGCTCCGCCTGGCGCACGGCGATGGCGCGGATGGCGGACATCATCCGCCCGCACCAGCCCCAGGTCCTGGCCGGCATCGAAAGCCGCGGCTTCCTGGTGGCCGCGCCGCTCGCCCTCGAACTCGGCCTCGGCTTCGTCATGCTGCGCAAGCCGCGCAAGCTGCCGGGCCTGACCATCGGGCTCAGCTACGCGCTCGAATACGGCACCGACCGGATCGAGATGCAGGCGGATGCCGTGCAGCCCGGCCAGCGCGTCGTGCTGCTGGATGATCTGCTGGCGACGGGCGGCACCATGGCGGCCGGCATCTCCCTGCTCCGCCAGGCCGGCGCCGTCGTGCCCTGCGCCGCGGCGCTGATCGAATTGACCTTCCTCGGTGGCAGAGGCCGGCTCGATGTCCCGTTCGAAGCGCTCATCCAGTACGACGACTAGCCGGCCTCCGCCGGCGGGTTCGGAATCGGACCCGCCGCCGGAAACGCCGGCCAGACTGTCGCCCGCCGCCGGATCACTCCCCGGACCGGCGGCGGGCATCCCGGACCACGCTGCCCCGCCAGCCGTCCTCATGGCGGCCGGCTTCCCTTCCGTGCTGGCCGCCGCCGCCGCCGCCGCGCCCACCGGCATCGTCATCGCCGACCCGACCCTGCCGGACTGCCCCATCGTCTTCGCGAACCCGGCCTTCCACCGCATCACCGGCTATGCGCCGGAGGCCGTCATCGGCCGCAACTGCCGCTTCCTCCAGGGCCCGGGCACGGACCCCGATTCCATCGCCGCCATCCGCGCCGCGATCCGGGAGGCCCGGCCCCTCGACATCCGCCTGGTCAACTACCGCCGCGACGGCCGCCGCTTCGTCAACGAACTCCACCTCTCCCCCGTCCTCGATGCCGAGGGCCGGCTGCGCCACATCCTCGGCATCCAGCACGACGTCACGGACCGCGTCGCCGCGGAGGCCGCCGCCCGGTCCGCCCAGCGCGCGGCGGAGCGTGCCCGCCGTGCCGCGGAGCGCGCCAGCCACGAGAAATCCGAATTCCTCGCCTTCATGAGCCATGAGGTCCGCACGCCGCTCAACGGCGTGCTCGGCACGCTCTCGCTCCTCACGGACACGCCGCTCGATGCGGAGCAGCGCGCCTATGTCGATACCGCGCGGCGCTGCGGCGATACGCTGCTCTGGACGGTGAACGAGATCCTCGACCTCTCGCGGATCGAGGCCGGGCAGCTGATCCTGGAGGCGATTCCCTTCGACCTCGACCAGCCGGTGCGGGACGTGCTGGCCCTGCAGGCCGCGGCGGCGGCGGAGAAGGGGATCGGGCTGCGCGCGGTGATCGACCCGGCGCTGCCGCGCCGCGTGGTGGCGGATCCGCAGCGGCTGCGCCAGGTGCTGCTGAACCTGGCCGACAACGCCGTGAAGTTCACCGCCGCCGGCGCCGTGGAGATCCGCCTGGCCCGATTCGGCGATCGCCTGGTGGTGGAGGTGCAGGATAGCGGCTGCGGCATCTCCCCCTCGCTGCGCCGCCGCCTGTTCCAGCGCTTCCAGCAGGCGGATTCGGGCACGGCGCGGCGGCATGGCGGATCGGGCCTCGGCCTGATGATCTGCCGCCGCCTGGTCGGGCTGATGGGCGGCACCATCGCGGTGGAGAGCGAGGCCGGCGCCGGCAGCGTCTTCCGCTTCGACCTGCCGCTGGTCGCCGCGCCGGACCAGCCGGAGGGGATCGGCCCCGCCACGCTGCTGCCCATCGCGCCCGATCCGGCGCCTGGAACCTCCGCCCCGCGCCGCGCGCCCGCCGCGCCCCGCGGCCATGTGCTGCTGGCGGAGGATGGGGAGGCGAGCCAGCTCGTTGCCGCCGCCATGCTGCGGCGCGCGGGCTTCGGGGTGGACCTCGTGACCGATGGCACGGAGGCCGTCGCCGCCGCCGCGCGGGGATCCTACGACGCCATCCTGATGGATGTCCGGATGCCGGGCCTCGATGGCTATGCTGCCACGGCCATGATCCGCGCGCTGGAGGGGGAGGCCGCGCAGGTCCCGATCCTGGCCTTCACCGCCGCCGCCATGCCGGGCGATGCCGAACGCTGCCTCGCTGCCGGCATGGATGCGCATCTCGCCAAGCCGGTGGACCGGGAGGGGCTGGTCCGCGCCGTCGATGCCCTGATGGAACGCCGCCCGCGCCGTCCCACCCCGACGCCCGAACCCGGCCCCGCCCATTCGCTGCTGGACCGGGAGACGGTGGAGGAACTGCGCGGCGCCCTCGGCCCCGGCCGCCTGCCGGACCTCATCGCCATCTTCGTCGCGGAGACCGAATCCCGCCTCCGCCGCCTGCTGGCCCGCCCCGACCTGGCCGCGTTGGAGGAGGAGGCGCATTCCCTGCAGGCCGCCGCCGGCACCTTCGGCACGGCGGCACTCCGGGAGGCGGCGCTGGCGCTGGAGGACGCCGCCCGGGCGCGGGACCAGGGGCGCGTCGATGCCCTGCTGGCAAGCCTGCCGGCGCTGGTGGAACGCAGCCTCCAGGCGCTGACCCGCAGTATCGGACAGGCCGCGACGGCGCGATCCTGACCCTGCCCACCTGGGGTGGGCTGGCAGCTTGCCACGATTGCGCCTTAATCCGACGGCTAGGTGGCGCCCGATGGAGAGGCCGAGGGGGATGGGAACCACGCACCCGACCCGAAGGGGGCTCGCCGGCGCCGGCCTTCTGGCGGCGCTGGGCGTTGCCGCGCGGCCTGTCCTGGCCGCGACGCCCGTGCCGGAGGCCGCGATCCTGCTCTCGCCGGGGCCGGAGGATGGGCCGGAAGCCCGCATGGCCGGCCGCGCCGCCGCGGCGCTCGCCCGGGGCCTGGTGCAGGCCTCGGCGCTGCGAGTCACCGTGCTCGGCGGGCCGGATGGCATCACCGCCGCCAACCGCTTCGCCTCCTCCACCGCGCCGGATGGCCGCGTGCTGCTGCTGCTGCCGGGGCTCGCTGCCCAGGCCCAACTCGTCGGCGACAGCCGCGCCCGCTACGAGCCGCGGCAATGGCCGGCGCTTTGCGCCAGCCTGCAGGCGGCGGTGGTGGCGGGACGAGGGGCGCCGGCGGATGGCACGCCGCTGCGGGTCGCACTCCCCGGCCCCGCCGCGCCGGAAGCGGCGGCGCTGCTGGCGCTCGATCTGCTCGGCCGGCGCGCGGCGCCGGTCTTCGGCCTGTCCGGCGCGGCGGCGGAAGCGGCCGTCAGCCAGGGCCAGGTGGATGCGCTGGTGCTTTGCGGGGGTGCGCCGGGGCCGCGTGCCGCCGCGCTCGGCCTCACCCCCTGGTTCGCCTTCGATGCCGCCGGCGGCGGGCGGGATGCGCTGGCGCCGGAAATCCCCTCCCTCGGCGACCTGATCCCCGACCCGCACCGCCCGGACCTGCTGGAAGCCGCCCGCGCCGCCGGCGCGGCCATGCGCACCCGCGCGCTGGTGGTGCTGCCCCAGCTCACCTCCGCCGATGTGGTGGCGCTGTGGCGCGGCGCCGCGCAGCGCTGGGCGGAGGAACCGGCGGATGAGGGGGCGCGCCGCGTCGGCGCGGCGGAGGCGACGATGCTCTCCTCCACGCTCTGCGCGGCGCCCGACATCGCCCTGGCCTATCGCGAATGGCTGCTGCGCCGCCTCAACTGGCGGGCGGGGTAGGCGCTACTTCGCAAGCCCCACCTTCACTGCGACCCGCCAGATCGGATCGACCAGCAGGTTGCAGGCGACCGTGCGCACCAGGTGGAAGCCCAGCACCAGCGGCACCGCCATGTCGAGCGCCTTGGCCGTGATCGTCATCTCCGGCATGCCCCCCGGCGCCATGCCGAGCATCGCCGCCGTCACCGGCAGGCCGGAGACCCAGGCCAGCCCCACCGCGACCGCGGCCAGGATGGCGGAGAGCAGCAGCGTCGATCCGACGGAGGCCAGCGCGAGTCGCCGCGAGCTCAGGATGAAGCGCCGGTTCAGCCGCTGCCCCAGGCTGGCCCCCATGCCGATCTGGCCGAGATTCACCATCCAGGTCGGCACGCCGGAGGGCAGCATGTCGAAGGCCGCCATCAGCACCACGATGGCGCAGGGGCCGAGCATCCAGGGATTGGCGATGGGCAGCAGGCGGAACAGGAAGGCCGCCCCGAAGCCGATCGGCATCAGCGCCAGCAGGCCGAGCCATTCCACCGGCGGGCGTTCCGCCAGGAAGGCGCCGGCGCCGCCGCGGGGCGCCAGCCAGGTGATCAGCGGCGGGAAGATCACCACCACCAGCATCACCCGGATGGTCTGCGCCAGCGTCACCGCGGGGACGGAGACATTGGCCCGCTGCGCCAGCACGGCCATGACGATGACGCCGCCCGGCACGGCGGCGAAATAGCCGGTGCGCGTATCCGTGCCTGCCATGCGCGCGAAGGCCTGCGCCACCAGCGCGCCGACGACGATGCTGAGCACCGCTGCCAGCACCAGCCAGGGCAGCGCCGTGGCCAGCGCCGCCAGCACGGAGGGCGAGAAGGTCTGCCCGAAGCCGAGGCCGAGAAACACGAGGCCGACCGGCCGCAGCGGCGGCGCCACCGCCGCGCGGTCATGCCAGGCCAGCACGCCGGTCGCCGCCATGGCGCCCAGCATCCAGGCCAGCGGGATATGCAGCAGGGAGAACAACGCGCCCCCGCCCGCCGCGGCCAGCGCCGTCAGCAGATAGGCGATCGGCCCGGGCGAGGCTCGGGCAGCGGGTGCGGGGTCTGGCGCGGAAGGGGGGGAGGGGGAGGGTGCCACGAACGACCGGTCTTGCCGTGGTGCAGCATCCACCCGGGCCAGCCCGCGGTCAAACCGCCGCGTGGGGAGGCCGCCCGTCGCGATGCAAGAGGAAATCTCGCACGACGAGGCACTGTTTCGGTCGCGCTTAACGCTTCTGTAGCGGCTGTGTCGCATGGTGGGCTGTGCCGCCGGAAATCCCATGTTCCGGTTGCCTGCCGCCGCCCCGCCAGGGACGGCCGATCCCGCCAGGAGGGCGCTTCCCGGAAGATTCCGCCATGAGCACCTCACTGCTCCAGCCCGCCAGCCCCGCCGCCGCCGCGACGCCGATCGCGCAGCCGCGCAGCCAGGCGCCGTCCTCGGCGCCCGCGGCGCCGGCCGAATCGGCGCCGGCCATGCCGAACCCCCGGCTGCGAATCGACCCCGCGCTCAGCCTGGTGGTGATCGAGTTCCGCGACTCGGTGGGAGAGGTGTCGCTGTCCATCCCGACGCCGAAGGAGCTGGAAGCCTATCGCGACCAGCCCAAGGCGGAGCCGGAGCCCGCGCCGCAGGTCGACGTCTCCCGCTGAGGCGGGGCCTTGCCGCCGCCTGGCGCGTGATCAGGCGGTGCCCCGCCGCCGCTTGCGGCGGCGTCAGGCGGTAAAGGAAATCCGCCTGGTGGACAGCGTGGCGATGGTGCTGGCGCTGCTGCCGCCGAACAGCGCCATCACCGCGCCGTTGCCGCTGCTGCTGGTGCCGGCCGACAGCGCCAGGAAGCGCTGCGCCAGCTTCGCCACCTCCCGCGTGTCCTGCAGCTTCGTGATGTCGAGCCGTTGCGTCAGCAGCGTCTTCTGCTGGTCGAAATCCAGCACGCCGAAGCTCTCCGGCAGGCCGAGCGCGCCGCGCACCACCGCGGTCATGGCCTTGTCCTCCATCAGCCCGACGATGGTCGTCACCTTCGACGCGTTGCGCATGAAGTAGAGCGCCTCCCGCAGCCCCGCATTGCCATCGCCCATCGCCTTCTCGTAGCGGTTGGTGATGGCGCCGGCGACCACGCGGTCGAGCAGCTTCGGATCGGCGCCGAAGGGGGAGACGGCGCTCGCTTCCGCCGCCGCCGCGGCTTCCACCGCCTCGTCGCCCGCCCGCGTCGCGCGGCTGAGCGAGGCGAGTTGCGCGGTGCCGAGCGCGGCCACCTGCCGCGTGGTCAGCGCGCGGGACTGGTCGAAGCTCATCGCCGCCAGCTGCGTGGTGGACAGCGCCGCCACCTGCTCCGTCCCCATCGTCGCGATCTGGGCGGAGGAGAGGGCGCGGATCTGCGCCGCGCCCCATTGCCGAGCCTCCGCGGGATCGATCACCGCCACCTGCAGCGGCGTCAGCGCCGCGACCTGGCTGGGCCGCAGCGCGGCGACCTGCGTCGATCCCAGCGCGCGCACATCCGGCAGGTCGAGCACGGAGATCGCGGCGCTGCCGAGCGCGCGGAGCTGCGTGGTGGACAGCGCCGCCACCTGGCTGCTGGAGAGCGCCCGCACCTGTTCCGTGCTGAGCCCCGCCACCTGCTTCGCGGTGAGGGACGCGACCTGCATCGTCGTCAGCGCGGCGATCTGCGTCGTGGTCAGCGCACTCGCTTCCCGCGTCGCGAAGGCGGCGGCGAGTTCGCGCCACCGCCGGTCGGTCAGCTTGTTGGCCAGGCTGCCTTCCGCGGTAGGGTCCTCGGTCAGGATCTTCCGCAGGATGCCGCGCTTGTCGATCTCCCCTTCCAGCTGGAAGGCTTCCAGCACCACCTGCAGGGTGCGGCGGTCCTTCAGCAGGGATTCGACATCGCGATGCTTCGAGGCGGCGTCGCGGAAGCGCTCCATCGCCGCCTTGTTGTCGGCGCGCGTCGCGAAGCGCGCTTCGAGGTTGGCGCCTTCGCGCTGTGCGACGGCGAAGGCCGTCAGCGCGCCAAGGCCGGGCAGCATGTCACGCCATGCCCGGAACGAAGTGCAGCACGGTGCCGGGCGCCTTGGCCGGGGCCGGCGCCGCGGGAAGGGCGCGCTGCGCTTCCAGCGCCTCGATCAGGTCGCGATGCAGCGCCATCAGCGGATCGAGGCTGCCGCCGTCATCCAGCCGCCGATCCGTCTCCCGCTGCGCCCAGAGGCCGAGGGAGATGAGCTGCCCGCGCAGCGCAGGCGGCAGCTTGTTGCCGGGGGATCCGAGGTCGCTGATCAGGATCGACCACAGCCGGTGCACCTTCTCCAGCGCCACGGCGCGGGACCTTGTGTCGGTGGCGGCGGCCATCAGCCCGTTGACGTAGCGGAAGGCGCGCAATTCGATGTCGCGCGGATGCGCGTGGGCGTTCTGGGTGGCGGCGTAGCGCGCTGCGCTCATGATCCCTCCGGTTGGACAGAAGCGGCGGGGGCGCCGGCTCCATCGCCGCCCCCGCCGCCTTGGACGACGCCTCAGCCGATCATCGGAACAGGCTGAGCAGCGACTGGCTCTGTTCGTTGGCGATGGAGAGCGACTGCGTCGCCAGCTGCTGCTTGGTCTGCAGGCTGGTCAGCCGCGCGCTTTCCTCCGCGAGATCCGCATCGACCAGGGCGCCGAGGCCTTCCTTGATCGAGTCGTTCAGCTGGGTGGTGAAGGTCGTCAGGCCATCCACCTGGCGGATATTGGCGCCGAGGTTCGCGAGCCGCGTGCCCATCAGGTCGATCGCACCCTCGACGAGCGCGATCGCCTCATCCTGGCCCGTGCCCGCCGCCGGCGCGGCTTCCACCGTGGCGCCGGTGATGTCGGTGGTGACATCCTCCGAATTGCCGCGGATGTAGAGCTCACCCTCATTGTTCAGGCCGGCATCGAGGCCCGCTTCCTTCATGCGCGTGATCAGCGCGGTGACGCGCGTCAGCGGGCTGTCCGTCGCCTCGAACTGCACGTCGAAGACGCGGACGTTCGGGTCGGGCGTGGTGCCGAGCGCGGCGGAGCCGTCGCTGAACTCGAACACCAGGTCCACGTCTTCCAGCGCCGTCGTCGGGTCATTGTCCAGGTCGCGCTGCACCGTCACGGTCAGCACTTCGCCATTCGCGGGCGCCAGCGTGTCGTCGAAGGTCACGGTGCGTGCCGCGGAGGTGACGGACAGGCCCGTCAGGTCGAGCCCGCCCGAGGTGCTGTCCGTGCCCTGGACCGACGTGACGGAGCCCGAGATGTCGCGGACGATGTCGACGGAGGTGTTGGTCACCCCTTCCACCGTCAGGCCGTTCACCAGCAGGTTCACGCCGTTGAAGGTGGCGGAGCGCGCGAAGGCGTCGATGTTCTGCAGCGCGTTGGTGATCTGGTTGTTGATCTGCTCCGCATCCAGGCCCTGCTGCTGGCCCTGCGTCATGGTCTGCTTCAGCCGGCCGAGCTCGTCGGAGATCTGCGTCGCGGCGTCGCGCGCCACTGTCAGCGCGGACTTGCCGAACTTCAGGCTGTCCTTCACCGCCGTCATGCCGTTGAGGTCGGCGCGCATGTTCTGCGAGATCGCGAACACCGCGGGATCGTCATCCGCCTTGCTGATGCGCAGATTCGTCTCGATCCGCTGCTGGGTCTTCCCCATGTCCTTGCCGATATTGTTCAGCGAGCGGATCGCCGCCATGGCGGCGGCATTGGTGTTGACGGAGGACATCGTCCCCATCTCCTTCGACAGGCGTTCCGTGGTCAGGCCGGCCTTTTGCCTCCCTCCTCACGGGGCCGGGCGCATGGCGTCGCGACGACGCCCCCGCCTCCGGCCGGAGACCCGCGCTTCGCGGGCCTTCTCCCACATCCTGCCATGCCGGGGATGAAGCTTGCGTAAAGCCCCGTCCGGCACGGCGGGAAATCTAGTCGGCGTGCGGCCGCATCCCCTGCATCTGGGCCTGCGTATGCGCCTGCGCCGCGGCGGCCACGCCCACCATCGGCATCGGCAGGCCGGTCTGCACATCCAGCCCCAGCACCGTCGCCTCATGCCGCATCACATGCCGCACCAGCCGCAGCGCCTGGTACCACTCATCCTGCTCCGCCATCGCCAGCGCACGCTCCAGCAGCTGCCGCGCCATCGACGATGTCGTCGCCTCCTGGAACTCCGCCACCAGGCGATGCGCATCCGCCATCGCGGATTCGCGATCCTCCTCGGGCCCGACATAGGCGCATTGCAGGGCGAAATAGATGCGGCGCGCCGGGGTGTTCGCCGCCTCCGGGGCCATCACCTGCTTGCCGAACAGGAAACGCGCCTTGGCAACAAGCTCCACCCGGGTCCGGCTGCGGAACCGCAGCGACGCGCCGTTCACCACCATCAATTCGCCGGCACGCATCTCGAGCACCAACGTGGACATGCCACTCTCCCAAGCCTGGCGGCATGGCGGCGGGGGGGTAGAAGCCCGCCATGCCGGGGGGCCGGCGAACGCCGGCCAACGCGAATCTTTCGCCACCACACAGCCTGCGCCGCGTGCTCGATCCTTCGAGGGCGCGTCGCGCGTCCCGGCACGGGGGCCGGGGACGCACGTCGCAGACGCATCATCACCCATCCGGCTTAACCAGGGTTGAAGGCGGCGCCCCCGATCCATCGCGTCATCCCTCATGCCATGTCTCCTGCCCCATCCCGCCTCAGCCCAGCATCGACGCGAGCGAGAGGCGGGAGACCATCGTCGTCACGGTGTAGGAAGCCTCCAGCCGTTCCTTCACCTGCGCCAGCTCGGCGGAGACCTGCGCCAGGTCCACCTCCGCCACGTCGCCCAACTGCGTGCGCAGCGCCACCACCAGGTCCGCATGGCGTTCCCGCGCGGCATCGATGCGGGAGGCGGCAGAGCCGAGCTTGCCCTGTTCCGCCGCCAGCCCATCCGTGGCGCCATCCAGCATGGCGGTCGCGCCTTCCAGCAGGTCATCCCAGCCATCGCCCGCCTGGAACTGCGCCTGGGTGACGGAAGCCAGCACCGCCAGCCCGCGCAGCAGCTCCCGCCCCCAGGATTCCGTCACCTCATCCGCGCTGTCGCGGTTGGCGAAGACGCCGATCGACACGCGCTCCCCATCCGCCACCTGCAGCGCGCGCCGCGCCTCCGTGGTGCCGTCGCCTTCCAGGAAGTCAGAGAAAGGGGTGGTCGCCGGGTCGGTCGCGATCGCCTGCGTATCGGCCAGCACCGTCGCGGCATTGGTCGGGTCCAGCGTGGCGACGGAAGCGGCGATGGCGGTCGCCATCGGCCCGGTCGCGATGTTCACGGCATCCGGCACCGGCGGGTTGGTCACGTCCGACCCGCCGAACAGGTATTCATTGCCGTGCTTCGTGTTCAGCAGCGCCGCCGCCTCCTCAAGCGCCGCGCGGGCGATGTCGGCCAGCGATTCGACGGAGACCGAGCCGAGCGTGCGCGCCCGCAGGGCTTCGGAGGCCACGTTGCTCGACAGCTGGTGCAGCCGGTTCAGCACGGTCTGGGTGGCATCGGTGCGCGCGAGCGCGCGGTCGGCGGCCTCCGTGAAGACCTCCCGCTTCGCGATCTCCACCTTGAGGTCGATGGCGCGCCGCGCATCGAGCCCGAGGTCGCCATGCACCACCCCCCGCTGGCCCGTGCTGACCTGGCGGGAGATCACGTCCATCCGGGCCCGCATGGAGGCCTGTTCCAGCGCCATGCCGCCGATCATGGAGATGGTCGACATGATCAGCGCACCGCGCCGAACAGCGCGTCCCACATCGCCTGGATGGTGGAGATCACGCGCGCATTCACGCCATAGGCCGTCTGCAGCTGCACCATCGCTGCCACCTCCTTGTCCACATCGACGCCGGACCGTTCCTGCAGGCGCGATCCCAGCACGTCCCGCAGCCCCTCCGCCCGTTCCTTCGTGGCCGTGGCGGCGGCGCGCGTGCCGGCCTGCTCCGCCACCAGCGCGCTGCCGTATTCCTCCAGCGTCCGCAGCCCGCTGAGGGGCGAGGAAAGCGTGCCATCCGGGCCGAGCCCGCCGGTCGCGAAGCCTGGCTGCGCGACGCCGGCCGCCAGTTCGGCGCCGAAGCTGAAATCCAGCAGCCGGTCGAGCAGGGTGGAGAAGCCGGCCGGCCCGGTCGCCGTGTTCGGCGTGAAGGCGGTGGGCCCGCCCGGCGCCGCCGCCACCGCATGGGTGCCGTCGCGCACCAGCGACGGGTCCGCCACCACATCCGGGTTCACGCGGATGGCGCCGGCGAAGCCCACCATGGCGCTGCCGGCATAGGGCTGCGTCACATCCGGCACCGTGCCGGCATCGTCGGTGAAGAGCCGGAGGCCCTGCGCCTCCATGCGGTAGGCGAGCTGGGAGGCCGCGACATCGGCCTCCGCCTGCATGCGCGGCAGCGTCGCGTCCCGCAGTTCCGCCGCCGCACCCAGCCGCCCGCCGGCCAGGCGCCGCGTCACGTCGATGCCGTCCAGCATCACGCCGGGCAGCGTGCCGCCATTGCCGTGCCAGGCGCCGGAGCCGACGGTCGCATCGTCCAGCGAGAAGGGCTGGCTCCCTTCATCGAGCGGCAGCGTGATGCCGCCGCGGGCGATCAGCGTCACCTCCCCGGTCGAACGCCGGATGACGGTGATGTCGATGCTCTCCGCCACCGCGCCGATCAGCCCGTCGCGCTGGTCCTCCAGCTCCGCCGTGCTGCGCGCGGCCGCGGCTTCCTGCCGGATCGCCTCGTTCAGGCCGGCGATGGCGGAGAGGTTGGCATTCAGCGACGCCACCTCCGTCCGCATCGCGTCCTGCGCCTGCTGCCGCGCCTCCCCGATCGCGGCGGAGACGCCGTTGAGCCGCGCGGCCAGGTCCTCCGCCGCGCTCACCACATCGCCGCGCCGGATCGCATCCGCCGGCGCCTCCCGCAGCGCCACGATCGCGTCGCGCAGCCCGCCCATCAGCCCGCCGATGCTGTCGCCATTCTCGGGCGATCCATGCGCGGCCTCCACGCCGCGCAGCAGATCCTCCCGCAGCGCGCCGGCCGCCACGTTGCCCTTCGCGCGGTCCTGCGCCGCGATCAGCGCCAGGTCCACGTCGCGTGCCGCCGGCTGGCTCTTCACGCCGATGCCGGTGCCGGCCGCCGTCATGGTGGTGCCTTCCAGCACCTTGCGCGTATGCCCCGCGACACCCGCATTCGCGATGTCGTTGGAGGCGCGCGCCATCTGCTTCTCGAGCAGCCGGAGCCCGCTGCGCGCGACGGTGAAGGCGAGGTCAAGGCCCATCGGTCAATCCTGCCGGGTCGCCGCCTCAGCGCTTCATGTTGATGGTGTCCTGCAGCATCTCGTCGCTCGCGGTCACGATGCGCGTGTTGGAGGTGTAGGCGCGCTGCGCCAGGATGAGCTTCGAGAACTCGGCGGCGATATCCACGTTCGACCGCTCCACCGACCCGGTGACGAGCTTGCCGACCCCGTTGGTGGAGGCATCGGTCACGCGCGCCTCCCCGCTTTCCACCGTGCGCAGGAAGGCCTGGCCGTCCAGGCGCTGCAGCTTGTCGGGATCGTTGAAGGCCACGACCGGCACGCGCGCCACGATGCGCGTCTGGCCATTGTCGTAGTTCACCGCGACGTCGCCATTCTCCCGCACCGTCACGCCGGAATAGGAACCGAGCGGCACGCCATCCTGCGACAGGTCGCGCACCGTGTATTCGGTGCCGGCATACATGGTCAGGCCCGTCGGCACGCCGAAGCCGCCGAGATTGATCTGCACGTCCTGGTTCCCGTAGCCGTAGTCGACGCTGAAGCCGAGGAAGGCGTTGTCGCCCGCCTCCGCCGGCGCGGGCGTCGTGCCCGTGGCGTTGGCGATGGTGGTGATGGAGGAGATGGTGCCGGGCGCCGCCGTCACCACCGGCGGGCCGGCGGCGATCTGGCCGCCGAACTGCACATCGACGAAGCGGCCGGCCGCGGGGTTCAGCGTGTCGTTCTCCGGCGTGATGCGCAGCCGCCAGGTGTCGGTATCCAGCCGCCACCAGTCGAGCGTCACCTGCTGCTGGTTGCCGAGCGCGTCATAGATCTGGATCACGCTGCTGACGGGATCCTCCACCGGCGCCCAGGGCGCCGCGGCGGGGATCGCGGCCACCGCATCCACGTTGCTCGGCAGGTTGGCCGCGAGGTTGATCTCCCCGGTCGGGACGGGGTTGTAGACCAGCTCGGAGACGCGGATCGGTGCCAGCGTGGTGCGGTCCGGCTCCCCGGTCGCCAGCATCTTCCAGCCTTCGAGGTAGTAGCCGCTGCCATTCACCATGTAGCCGTCGCGGTCCATGGCGAAGTCGCCGGCGCGGGTGAACATCTGCCGGTCGTCGAAGATCACGTCGGCGCCCGAGCCCCCGCGCGACTGCGCGACGGAGAAGAAGCCCTGGCCGGCGATCGCCATGGCCAGCGGGTTCTCCACCTGCTCGATCGTGCCCTGCACCGTATTGGTGTAGTCCGGCCGCGCCTCCACCGAGCCCGGCATGTTCAGCCGCAGGTTCGACCGTGTCAGCCAGTTGGTGAAGTTGGTGTCGGTGCGCTTGAAGCCGACCGTCTGGCTGTTGGCCACGTTGTCGGAGACATGGCCCAGCGCGCGGGCCTGCGCCGCAAGCCCGCTGATCGCGGTGGTCATCGAGCCGAGCAGCGACATGTCCCTGGTACTCCGCAAGGGGTGGGGGCCAGCGTCGTTGCCGTCGCCGAACCCGGTCCCGGGGGCCAGCGCAACCGCCGTGCCAGCGCCATCGGCCCGCCGGCCGGGCCAAGCCTGCCCGGTGCCGGCAGATCCTGCCGGGCAGGAACCCGCTTCTGCCGCCGCCGGCCGCCGCCGCCCTGGCATGGTCGTTGCGCTGGGGCCCGGCCATGGACCAGCCGCTTGCCGCCACCGCGCCGACCCTGTCCGTGAACCCGCCGGGCCGCACGGCGGAACGGCCGGCCGCGACGCCCGGCGGCTTCGGCCAGGTGCTGGACGCCGCGGTGGCGGGGGAGGGCGCCCCGGCGCCCGAGGCCGCGCCGGCGGCGGAGCCCGCCGCGACCGAGGCGGCGGCGGTGCCTGCTTCGGCCGAGGCCGCGGTTCCAGCGCCGGCCGAGCCTGCCGGGGAGGCGGTGGCCGAGGACGCGATCCCCGTGCCCGGCGGCGACGCTGCCCCCGCCTTGCCCGCCACCATCCCCCTGGCCGAGCCGGTCACGCCACTGGCCATCGAGCAGGCGCTGGCCGGCCTGCCGCCGACATTGGCAGCCGCCCTGCCGCCGGTCGCGGCGCCCACCGCCCCGTCCCCCGCCACGCCATCCCCGCCCGGAGCCGCCCCGGCCCCCGCGCCACTGGCCCCGACCGCGATGCCGCAAACGGGCGATCCGGAGGCAGCGCCGTCTCCGACGCCGGATGTGGCGCCGGGGCAGCCGGCCCTTGCCGTGCCCGCCGGTCCGGCTTCCCCCGTCGAGGGGCCGGCACCCACCGCGATGGAGCTTCCCGTGCCGGCTGCCCCGGCGGAGGCAGCCGCCGACTCGCCCGCACCATCGATACCCGGCGTCCCATCCCCCGGCACCGCGACCCCCGGCACCGCAACCCCGGGCAGTGCCGGGCCGTCACGCCCTGCGTCCGAGGGCACGTCGGCGCCGGCTGATCCGGGCCAGGCCAACCCCGGCGCAGCGCCCGTCGCCGTTGCGGCCGATGCCGCCGCGCCTGGGGAGGCAGCGCCTTCCGTCACCACCTCCGCTGCCGCGGTCGATCGACCGGCCCCAGGGCAGGCAGCCACGTCGCCATCCGTTGAAGAACCCGCACAGGCGCCGGGGTTGGGCGCCACGCAGGGCCCCGCGCCGCCCGCCGGGCCTGGGCCGCAAGCTCAGGCCCCGGCGCTGGCCATGGGCGATCCCGCGCGGCCATCCCCTGCCGTGCCAGCCAACGCGCCGCCGACGGGCGGGCCCGCGGCAGAGACCGCTGCCGCCGTCGTGTCGGTCGCCACCACCGGCGTCCCCACGGGCGCCCCCACGGGCGCCGCGACGCTCGCGGCCGCCACCGCTGCCCAGGCTGGCGCGACCGCCAACCCGAGGGCGGCCCCGGCCGCGGCACCGGCCCCCACCGCTCCGACCCCGCCCGGCGCCATCGCGGCGGAGGCATCCGCCACCGATCCCGCCCCCCTGCCAGCCGCGCCCGGCTTCGATCTTCCGCCGGAGGCTGACGCCATCCCGGCACCAGGCATCCCCGCCGCGGCACCGGCCACCGATGCGGCGACCGCGATCCAGCCGGAAGCGCCGGCGGCCGATCTCCGCCTCGCCGAGGCCGCGCATCGCCCCGCCGACCACCGCGCCGCGGAACCCCGCGCCGAGGCCGCGACGCCGCCCGCCCAGCCCTCCGCCCCCACCGATCCCGCCCCGCGCACGCCGCCCCTGCTGGCGCGAGCCCCCGCCACCCCCGCCGCCTGGCCCGCGCGCCAGGTGGCGCCCTTCGCCGTCGCCCTGGCGCTTGGCGGCGATTCCTCCCTGACGCTGACGCTGGACCCGGTCGAACTCGGCCGGGTGGAGGTCTCGATCGACCGCAGCCGGGGCGAGGCGCTGGTCCGCGTCACGGCGGAGCGTGCCGATACCCTCGCCCTGCTGCAGCGCGATGCGCGGGAGCTGGAACGCGCGCTCTCCGATGCCGGGCTCGGGGAGCGCGGCACCAGCCTCTCCTTCGGCCTCAGCGATGGCGGCGCGGCGCGGGACCAGCGGCAGGCGCAGGAGCAATCGCAGGCCGAGGCCCAGGCCCAGGCCCAGCGCAGCCAGCCCGACCGGGCCGCGGAGCTCGGCGGCCCGCTGACCCGGCTGGGCGCCATCCCTCGCCAGGGGGCCGCGCATCGCGGCCTCCTTGACCTTGCCGTCTGAAGGAGGACCGCGATGAGCGGCAGCATCACCGCCACCACCAGCCGGACCACCTCCGGCACCGCCGCGACCGCGAACAGCAACCGCCTGTCGTCGGACCTCAACACCTTCCTGCGCCTGCTGACGACGCAGCTGCAGAACCAGGACCCGACCCAGCCGATGGATGCCAACCAGCTGACCCAGCAGCTGGTGCAGTTCTCCACCGTCGAGCAGCAGATGAACACCAACAGCACGCTGCAATCGCTGCTGTCGCTGCAGCAGGCCGGGCAGCTCGGCCAGGCGGCGTCGCTGGTCGGGAACCGCGTGACGGTGGCCTCCGACCGGCTGCCGCTGCAGAACGGCGGCGCCACGGTGAACCTGCCCGCCGCCGGCGCCGCCCGCTCCGCCCGGATCGAGATCCGCGACACCACGGGCAACCTGGTGCGCAGCCAGACCGTGGCCCTCGGCACCGCCGCCGGCAGCTGGCAGTGGGACGGCAAGGATACGCGCGGCCGGCAGCGCGACGATGGCAGCTATCGCCTGACGGTGACGGGCCTGGCCAGCGATGGCGGTCGCGTCGATATCGACCACACCGTCACCGCCACCGTCACCGGCGCGACCCGCGTCGATGGCGCGGTCACGCTGAAGATGGGCGCCGTGAATGTCGGCTACGACGCCATCCGCGACATCGTCGCGACCAGGTAGGATCAGCCCTGCAGCCGCCGGATCGCCGCCACCATGGCGGCGGTCGCGGCATCGCTGGCCGGCGCATCCCCCGCCAGCGCCGGCAGGATGCCGCCCGCCAGCTGCTTGCCCAGCTCCACGCCCCACTGGTCGAAGGGGTTGATCCCCCAGAAGGCGCCGAGGCAGGCCACCTTGTGCTCATAGAGCGCCACCAGCGCGCCGAGGCTCTCCGGCGTCAGCGCCGGCAGAAGGATGGACACGCTCGGCCGGTCGCCCGGGAAGGTGCGGTGCGGGGCGAGGCGATCGATCTCGTGCGGCGGCAGCCCGGCACGCTGCATCTCCGCCCGCGCCTCCGCCTCCGTCCGCCCACGGGCCAGCGCCTCCGCCTGCGCCAGCGCATTGGCCAGCAGGATGCGGTGGCTTGCGGCGTGACCGTGGTCCGGCCGCGCCACCAGCACGAAATCCACCGGCACCGGCGTGGTGCCCTGGTGGATCAGCTGCAGGAAGGAATGCTGCGCGTTCGTCCCCGGCTCCCCGAACACCACGGGGCCCGTCGCGTGGGCCACCGGCGCGCCCTGCACGGTCACCCGCTTGCCGAGGCTTTCCATCTCCAGCTGCTGAAGATGGGCGGCGAAGCGCGCCAGGCGTTCGTCATAGGGCAGCACGGCGCGGGCGGGGTAGCCCAGCGCATTGACGTGCCAGACCTCGGTCGCCGCCAGCAGCAGCGGCAGGTTGGCGTCCTCCGGCGCCGCCAGGAAATGCTCGTCCATGGCGCGGGCGCCGGCGAGCAGGCCCTGGAACGCCCCCATGCCGCAGGCCAGCGCGATGGAGAGCCCGACCGCCGACCACAGGCTGAACCGTCCGCCCACCCAGTCCCGGAAGCCGAAGACTCGGTCGGGCGCGATGCCGAAGGCGGCCGTCGCGGGCAGGTTGGTGGACAGCGCCGCCAGGTGCCCGCGGGCGCCCTCCTCCCCCAGTGAAGCGGCCAGCCAGGCCTTCACCAGCCCGGCATTGGCCATGGTCTCCTGCGTCGTGAAGGTCTTGGAGGCCACCAGCACCAAGGTCCGCGCGGGATCGAGCGTGGGGCGCAGCGCCTCCCACGCATGGGCATCGACATTGGCGAGGTAATGGGCCCGCATCGGCATGCCGGTCTGCCAGAGGGCCCGCGTCACCATGGCGGGGCCGAGGTCGGAGCCGCCGATGCCGATATTCACCACATCGGTGAAGCGGTCCCCGCGCGCGCCAAGGATCTCCCCCTCATGCACCGCCCGCACGAAGCCGGCCATGGCGGCCAGGGTGCCGTGCACGGCGGCGGAGGCGTCCTCCGACCCCGCCCGGAAGGCGCCCTCCGGCCCCCGCAGCGCCATGTGCAGCGCCGCGCGCGCTTCGGTGCCGTTCACCGCCTGGCCCGCCGCCATGGAGTCGCGGAAGGCCGCCACGCCGCGCGCCCGCGCCAGGGCCAGCAGCGCATCGAGCACCGCCGGCGTCAGCGCGGTGCGGGACAGGTCGAGCGTCAGCCCGGCGGCCTGGTGGGTGAAGGTGGCGGCCCGCCCGGGATCGGCATCCAGCCTGGACCGGATGGCGGCGGCACCCGGCTGGCGGCCGAGCGCCAGCAGCGCCCCCCAAGCCTCTCCGTCCGTCATGCCTGCCCCTCCAATGTTCCGGCTTCGCCCTAACGAACGTGTGCCGGCTCCGTTTCTCGGTCTAGATAACGCCGGCACGAGGCACTGCGAAGGGAAGCGGCGTGGCGGAGACGGCGGGGCGTTTGGCGGGGCGGGGGCGCCCGGTGGCGCGGGGCGGGCGATGGCTTGCCCTGAGCCTGGCCGCTTTCGCGCTGATCGCGACCTGGCTGTTCGGCGCGACCGTGCTGGTGGATCGGCAGGCCACGCTGGAACAGGGCTGGACGGATGCAGAGAACACCGCGGCGCTGCTCGCCCAGCACACCGACCGCGTGCTGCGCATCGCCGCCATCACGGCGGAACGGGTGGAAGCGCTGATCGATCGCCATGGGCTGGAGGAACTGGGGGAGCGGCGCCAGCCGCTGCTCGCCGCCCTGGTCGCCGGCACGCCGGAAGTCTCCAAGCTTTGGATCATGGATGCCGAGGGCCATGTCGCCGCCAGCAGCGAGGGCACGCTGCTGCTGGGCCAGGACTACGGCAGGCGGCCCTATTTCGCGCCCCTGCTGGATGGCGGCCGGGACCACATCTCCGGCATGATCTACACCCGGCCCGAGACCGGCTGGTACTTCACCTGGAGCCGCGCGCGGCGGGATGAGCGGGGCGCGCTCGCCGCCGTCGTCGTCGTCGCCATCAGCAGCGCCGATATGAGCCAGGTGGCGGGTGGCCTGGCCCTCGGCCCCGGCGCCATGCTGCGCCTGTCCCGGCAGGACGGCACGCGCGTGATGCAATGGCCCCTGCCGCCGGTCGGTGCCGTGCTGCCCTCCCCGGACCCGCTGCCGGGCCCGATCGGGCGGCGGGAGGAGCGGGGGCCGGATGGCAATGAACGCCTGCTGGCCTGGAGCAGCACGCCCGGCCAGTCCCTCGTGGCGGTCGCCGCCGTGTCGCGCGACCATGTCCTCGCCCCCTTCTACGGGCGGCTGCTGCGCAACGGGCTGCTCTTCGGCGCCGCCATCGCCATCGCCGGCCTGCTGGCCCGTGCCGCGCTGCGCGCCGCGCGGCGGGAGGCGGCCGCGCTGTCCTCCGCCGAGGAGCGTGGCAGCGCGCTGGCCTTCGCGCTGGCGGAGCGGGAGGACCTGCTGGCCTCCGTGCAGGAAGGCGAGGCCAGGCTGCGGCTGGCGGAACAGGCCGGCGGCATCGGGCTCTGGGACTGGGACCTGCGCGATGGTCGCCTGACGCTGATCGGCGACGTCTTCCTGGCCTGGGGGCTGCGCATCCGCCGCCGCGTCTCCACCCGCGCCGCGCTCCGCGCCGTGCATCCGGAGGATCGGCCGGCGCTGGCCGAGGCGCTGGCCGCCGCGGTGCGTGGCGATGCGCCGCTCGACATCGAGTTCCGCCTGGCGCCCCGGAGGGGCCCCGCGGGTGGGGAGGCCGCCGATCCCCGCTGGATCGGCGTGCGGGCGGAGGTGCGGCGCGCGATCGACGGGGAGGCGCGGCGCCTGCTCGGCATCGCGCTCGACGTCACGGCGCGGCGGCGGCAGGCGCTGGCGCTGACGGAAGCCAACGCCATGCTGGAACGCCGCGTCGCCGAACGCACCCGCGCGCTGGCCGACGCCAACGCCCGGCTGAGGGAGGGGGAGGCCCGCTTCCGCGGCATCTTCGACGCCACCTTCCAGTTCATCGGCCTGCTGTCGCCGGATGGCACGGTGCTGGAGACGAACGATGCCCTGCTGCGCCTGGTCGGCGCGGAGGCCGCCAGCATGACCGGCCGCAAATCCTGGGAAGCCCCCTGGTGGCCGGAGGAGGAGAAGGAGGCCGTTCGCGCCGCCATCCGCCAGGCCGCGGAAGGCGGCTTCGTGCGGCGGGAAGCGCGGATGCGCGCCGCGGATGGCACCCTCATCACGGTCGACTTCTCCATCAAGCCGGTGCGGGACGAGGACGGCATCGTCTCCCTCCTCGTGCCGGAGGCGCGCGACGTCACCGACCTCAAGGTCGCGCAGGCGCAGCTGCTGGAAGCCCAGAAGATGGAGACGCTGGGCCGCCTGACCGGCGGCGTGGCGCATGACTTCAACAACCTGCTGATGGCGGTCATGGGCAACCTGGCCCTGGCCCGCAAGCGCCTGGGGGAGGCGCCGCCGCCTGCCGTCATCCGCCACCTCGATGCCGCGACGCTGGGGGCGGAGCGCGGCGCGCAGTTGACGCAGCGGCTGCTGGCCTTCGCCCGGCGGCAGGACCTCAAGCCCTCCGCCGTCGATCTCGCCGCGCTGCTGGAAGGGCTGCGCGACCTGATCGCGCGTTCCGCCGGGCCGCGGGTGACGGTGGCGACACGTGTCGCGCCCGGGCTGCCCGCCGCGCGGGTCGATCCGCACGCGCTGGAACTCGCCCTCATCAACCTCGTCGTCAATGCGCGGGACGCGATGCCGGAAGGCGGGCGGATCGAGCTGACGGTCGCCCTGGCCAGCTCCCCCGCCGGGCTGCCGCCGGGCCGCTACCTCTCCGTCGCCGTCGCCGATACCGGGCATGGCATGGATGCGACCACCCTTGCCCGCGCCGTGGAGCCCTTCTTCTCCACCAAGGGGCCCGGGCAGGGGACGGGGCTCGGCCTGTCCATGGTGCATGGCCTGGCGCACCAGTCCGGCGGCGCGCTCCGCATCGACAGCACGCCGGGGGAGGGCACGACCTGCACGCTCTGGCTGCCCGTCTCCGCGACCGAGGCGCTGCCGGCGACGGTGGCGGCGGAACAGCCCGCGCCGCTCGGCACCGGGCGCGTGCTGCTGGTGGATGACGAACCGCTGGTGCTGGACAGCACCGCCGCGCTGATCGAGGAGCTGGGCTACGAGGTCGCCACCGCGACCTGCGCGGAGGATGCGCTGGCGATGCTGGATGCGGCGCAGGAGCCCTTCCGCGCCGTGGTCACGGATTTCGCCATGCCGGGCATGACGGGCGCCGAACTCGCGGGCCGCATCGGCGCGCTGCATCCGGGCCTGCCCGTCATCCTCGCCAGCGGCCATGCGGGACCCTGGCCGGACGGGCCCGGCCCGCTCCGCCTGGCGAAACCCTTCAGCCTGGCGGAACTGGCCATGGCGCTGGACAGCGCCCTGGCGCGGGCGGCGGCCTGAATGCCTCGTTGACCATCGGTCAGGCTGTCGCGTATTCATCCTATCCATAGAAGGATTGGAGGAAGCGCATGAGCGGGGCACTGCGTCAGGGTGGGCAGGGCGAATACCGGCTGGATGGGCGCATCGCGGTCGTCACGGGCGGCAGCAGCGGCATCGGCGCCGCCACCGTCCGCCGCCTGGCCGCCGCCGGCGCTTCCGTCGTGGTGGGCTACAATGGCGGCGCGGATCGCGCGGCGGCGCTGGTCGCCGAACTGCCGGGCCGGCACCTCGCGCTCCGCATCCCGATGGAGGACAGCGCCGCCATCCGCGACGCGGCGGCGAAGGTCGAGGCGGAGTATGGCCGCTGCGACGTGCTGGTGAATTCCGCCGGCGTGACGCGCGCGGTGCCGCATGCGGATCTGGAGGGGCTGGACGATGCCAGCTTCGACCGCATCCTGATCACCAATGTGCGCGGCCCCTTCTCCACCATCCGCGCCTTCGCGCCGCTCATGAAGCGGGGCGGCGATGCGGTGGTGGTGAACGTCTCCTCGCTCTCCGCCTCCACCGGCCTTGGCTCCTCCATCGCCTACTGCGCGTCGAAGGCGGCGCTCGACACGATGGGCATGTCGCTGGCCCGGGTGCTGGGGCCGGAGGTCCGGATCATCAGCGTCTCCCCTGCCGCCGTCGCGACCGATTTCGTGCCGGGCCGCGGGCGGGAAGGGGTGGAGCGCCAGGCCGCGACCACGCCGCTCAAGACGGTGGCGGAGGCCGATGACGTCGCACTCGCCATCATGGCGGCGGCCACCCATCTGCGGCTGACCACCGGCACCGCCATCCTCGTCGATGGCGGCAGGCATCTTTGACACGAACGGAGGATCGACCATGCCCGACACCGTGCTGATGCCGCCCTCCGAGGCGGTGCTCTCCCCCACCGATGGCTCGCTGGCCTACATGACCGGCTTCGCCAATTCCTTCGCGACGGAGGCCGTGCCCGGTGCGCTGCCGGTTGGCCGCAATTCGCCGCAGAAGGCGCCGCGCGGCCTTTATGCCGAACAGCTCAGCGGCACCGCCTTTACCGCGCCGCGCCATGCCAACAAGCGCACCTGGTTCTACCGCATCCGCCCCAGCGTCCGGCACGGCAACGGCTTCCGCCGCGTCGATGCCGGCCTGATCCGCACCGCGCCCTGCCGGGATGAGAGCGACCTGCCGATCGGCCAGCTGCGCTGGCACCCGATCGAGATGCCGACGGAGCCCACGGATTTCATCCAGGGCCTGCGCACCATCACCACCTGCGGCGACGCGCAGATGCAGGCGGGCATCGCCAGCCACGTCTATCTCGCCAACCGCTCCATGGATAACCGCTACTTCTACAATGCGGATGGGGAGATGCTGCTGGTGCCGCAGACCGGCGCCATCGAGGTCTTCACGGAGTGCGGGAAGCTACACGCCGCGCCCGGCGAGATCGTGCTGATCCCGAAGGGCATGAAGTTCAAGGTGGACCTGCCGGACGGCCCCGTGCGCGGCTATGTCTGCGAGAATTACGGCGCCTATTTCACCCTGCCCGAACGCGGCCCGATCGGCGCCAATTGCCTGGCCAATCCGCGCGACTTCCTGACGCCCGTCGCGGCCTATGAGGATCGGGAGGAACCCTGCGAGCTGCTGGTGAAGTCGCAGGGCAAGCTCTACACGACGGAGCTCGCGCAATCGCCGCTCGACGTCGTCGCCTGGCACGGCAATTTCGCGCCCTGCAAGTATGATCTCCGCCGCTTCTCGCCCGTGGGATCGGTGCTCTTCGACCATCCCGATCCCTCGATCTACACGGTGCTGACGTCGCCTTCCGAAACGCCCGGCACGGCGAACGTCGATTTCGTCATCTTCCCGGAGCGCTGGGTGGTGATGGAGGACAGCTTCCGGCCGCCCTGGTACCACATGAACGTCATGAGCGAGTTCATGGGCCTGATCTACGGCCAGTACGACGCGAAGCCCGAAGGCTTCAAGCCCGGCGGCATGAGCCTGCACAATGCCCTCATCGCCCATGGCCCGGATACCGAGGCCTTCGAAAAGGCCTCGAACCGCGAGCTGAAGCCGGAGCGCCTTTCCGGTACCATGGCCTTCATGTTCGAGACGCGTTACCCCATGAACGCCACCGGCTACGCCTCCTCGCTGGAGTTGATGGATACGGGCTACCCCGATTGCTGGGACGGCCTGGCGCGCGAATTCCGCCCGCGATGAGCCTGGAGACAGGGGACGGGACCTTGTGGCCCGCCCCCGCCAGCTTCGACCGCGACCTGCCGCTGCGCTACCAGCTGCAGCAGCACCTCCTCGCCACCATCCGCGCCAGGCCACGCCCGAACCAGGCGCTGCGCCTGCCGACGGAGGCCGAACTCGCGCGCCACTACGGCGTCGGCGTGGTGACGGTGCGGGAAGCGCTGCGGCCGCTGGAGGCCGATGGCGTCATCACCCGCCACCGCCGCCGCGGCACCTTCGTGGCGGCGGACGCCCCCACCGCGCCGCCGCTCGAACTCCGCGGCTCCCTCGCCTCCCACTTCGCGCAGCATGACGCGGAGGAATTCGAGTTGCTGGAACAGGCGGAGGTCCCGGTGCCGCCGCGCCTCGCCGCGCATTTTCCGGGTGCCTCGGTGCTCTCGATGTTCCGCCGCCTGCGCCGCAACGCCGGCGAGGTCGTGAGCCACGCCGTGAACTGGCTGCCCGTCGAGCACGGTCGCCGCGTGCCGCTCGACCGGCTCGCACGCTGGCCGATGACGCGCGTGCTGCGCGACGCACTCGGCCTGCCCGTTGCGCGCATCGAGAACAGCGTGGAAGCGCGCCTCGGCAGTCCCGACGTCACGCGCCTGCTCGGCGTGCCGCCGCTCAGCCCGATCCTCTTCTTCACCGGCATCAGCCAGGATGCGCAACGCCGCGTGCTGGACCTGGTGGAGATCGACTACCGCGCGGACCGGTTCCGCTTCGGGGTGAGCTTCGACGTGGCACAGAACGAATAGGTGCGAGGCGCTGCCTCGCGCTCCGCCGGGGGGCGTGGCGCCCCCCGGACCCCGCCTTCAATCAACAAGAATGAGGAACGACAAGGAATGACCACCATCACCCGCCGCGCGACACTCGCCGCCGCGCTCGCGCCCCTCGCCACGCCAGCCCTCGCACAGACCTGGCCCGACCGGCCCATCACCCTGATGCACGGCTTCGGCGCCGGCGGGAACGCCGATGTCATCGCGCGCGTCATCGCAGCCCCGCTGGCCGAAGCGCTGGGCAAGCCCGTCGTCGTCGAAGCCCGCACCGGCGCGGGCGGCAACATCGCCAGCGAAGCCGTCGCCCGCGCCCGGCCCGATGGCCACACGCTGATCCTGCTGACCGGCGGCCACGCCGTCTCCGCGGCGCTCTACCGCTCGCACCGCTTCGACCCGATCGAGGATTTCAGCTTCATCTCCACCGTCTCCGTCTTCCCCTTTGTCGTCGCCACGCGCGCGGACGGCCCCATCACCTCCATCGCGGAAATGGCGGCACGCGCGCGGCGCGACCCGGGCGCGCTCACCTTCTCCTCCGTTGGCGTCGGATCGACGCAGCACCTGACGGGCGAACTGCTGGCGCAGACGCTCGGCGTCTCCCTGACCCATGTGCCCTATCGCGGCGGCACCCAGCCGCTGACGGACCTGCTGTCCGGCCGCATCGACATGATGGTGGACAGCGTGACCGTCACGGGCGCCGGCATCGCCGCCGGCACGGTCCGTGCCCTCGGCGTCACCAGTGCCACCCCCTGGCCCGCCCTGCCGGAGGTGCCGACCGTGGCCAGCGCCGCGCCGGGCTTCGAGGTCGTGTCCTGGGTCGGCCTCGCCGCCCCCGCCCGCACGCCGGCGCCCATCGTCGAACGCCTGAACGCCGAGCTCCGCCGCGCCGTCGCCATCCCCGCGGTGAAGGAGAGGCTGGAAGCGCTCGGCACCCGCGTCGCCCCCAATGCGCCGGAGGAGATGCGGCGCTTCGTGGCCGGCGAGGTCGCGCGCTGGAACCAGGTGATCGACCGCGCGCGGATCGACCGGCAGTAGGCGCGCCTACCCCGGGGGTGGCGTGCCACTACCCCGCGATCAGCCGCAACCCCCAGGTCGCCGCGATCCCCGCGATGATCGCGGCGCCCATGTTGCGCGTCGTGACCTGCACGCCCACCACCACGGCCGCGCCGCACCAGCCCGGCCAGCCCAGCGCCAGCAGCGGCGGCGCCACATAGGCGGCGAAGAGGCAGCCGGGCAGGTGCCGCAGCACCATCTCCACCCAGGGCGGCGGCCGCACGGCCCGCAGCACGGCATAGCCGCCCGCCCGGCAGGCATAGGTCACCAGCGCCATGCCCGTGATGGCGGCCAGCACGTCCCAGCGGACCACCCACATCTCAGCCACGGGACGCGTCCTTCCATCCCGGCATCCCGCGCCCGCGCATCTCCATCCAGGCGCCGAGCCCCGCGCCGGCGAAACTGCCCAGCAGCAGCGGCAGCGGCACCGGCAGTGCCGCGCGATGCGCCGCGATGGCGACCAGCGCCGCCACCCCCCAGGGCAGCAGATCCAGCCTCGGCCCGCGCCACAGCGGTACCAGGATCGACAGGAAGGCCGCGATGGAGGCGAAGAACAGCGGATGCCCCGGCGGCACCCGCACCAGCCCGCCCCCGAGATGCCCCGCCGCGACGGTCGCGACCCATCCCACCCAGATGCAGAGCCCCACCCCCAGCAGGAACCCCGCATCCCGCCCGCCCGCCCGCTGTTCCGCGATGCCGAGCGCGAAGGAATGATCGACGAGGGTCGAGAGCGTCCCCCACAGCTTCCAGCCCCGCAGCTTGTCGAGCCAGGGCGCCAGCGCCGCGCCCATCGGCGCCATGCGGATGTTGACGACCAGCGCCGCGATGGTCGCGGCCAGGATCGGCGCCGGATCGGTCCAGAGTTCCAGCACCACCAGCTGCGCGGCACCCGCGAAGACGAAGGTGCTCATCAGCACCGCCTCCGCGAAGCTCAGCCCCTTGGCGGCGGAGAGCACGCCGATGACCAGGCCGAAGGGCACCATCCCGATCAGCAGCGGCACGGAGGTCACCGCCCCCCGCCGCACCCCGTCCCGCGTGAAGATCACGCGCCCGCGCGAACGCTCCTCGCTGCCGCTCACGAATGCCGCGCCGCCAGCAGCCGGTCCTCCGCCAGGCCGGGCTCCATGCCGAGCGCCCGCGCCGCGACATCCCGCCCGAAGCCGCCCCGCGCCAGCGCCGCCATGGCCTTCCGCCGTTCCTCCAACCCCGGCTCCGCCGTGCCGAAGGGCCCGATCCGCCGGCGGCGGCAGAAGGCCAGCGCGGCGTCGAGTTCCGCCTCCTCGCCCTCCGGCAGCGCCGCCGCGGCGGTTTCGGAATCCACACCCTTGGCCGCCAGGTGGGCCAGCGCCGCGCGGCGGGACTTGCCGCCCCGCAGCAGCCGCCGCGCCCGGCTTTCGGCGAAGGCCGCGTCATCGACACTGCCGGTGGCGACCATCTTCTTCGCCACCTCCGCCGCCGCCTGCTTCCCCGCGGCGACCGCCGCTTCCGTGTCCTGCATCCCGAAGGCTTCCGCCGCGCGCTTCCAGCGATCGACGCGCCGCATCAGCACGCGCCGCAGCCCGGCCTCCGTCGCCGCAAACCGCGCGAGATGCGCCACCGCCGCCTCCTGCAACCGGATGGCGTTCGGCGGCGGTCCGGGCGGGCGGGGTTCGCGGCGTTCACCGGCGGGGGGTCTGGCGTGGCGGCGCCGCTCTTGTGCCATGGCGGTATTCTGCCATGGTCCGCGCCCTCATGGCGACCCTCACCCCCTCTCCCATCGATGCCGGCCATCCCGCCTGGCGCGGCTTCCTCGCGCTGACGGCGCGGGAGACGAAGCGCTTCCTCAAGGTCTGGGCGCAGACGCTCGGCGCGCCGGTCGTCACCACGCTGCTCTTCCTCGCCGTCTTCGTGCTTGCGCTCGGCGAGACGAAGAAGGAGGTCGGCGGCATCCCCTATCTCGAATTCCTCGGCGCCGGCCTCGTGGTCATGGCGCTGGCGCAGAACGCCTTCTCCAACTCGGCGTCGTCCCTGATCATCATGAAGGTGCAGGGCAACATCGTGGATTTGCTGATGGCGCCGCTGCCGCCGGCGGCGCTCCTGGGCGGCCTGGTCGCGGGCGCGGCGTTGCGGGGCTTGGCGGTGGCGGCGGTGGTGCTGGCGACGATGTGGCCGATCGTCGGCTTCTCCGTGCCCTCGCCGCTCACGGCGCTGGCCTTCGCCGCGCTGGGTTCGACGCTGATGGCGATCCTCGGCGTGCTGGCCGGGCTCTGGGCGCAGAAATTCGACCAGATGGCCACCATCACCAACTTCGTCATCACGCCCTTGGCCTTCCTGTCGGGCACCTTCTATTCGGTGGAGCGCCTGCCGCCCGCCTTCCGCGCGGTGGCGCATGCCGATCCGCTCTTCTGGATGATCGATGGCTTCCGCGCCGGCATCGCCGGCCATGCGGAGGGACACACGCTGCTCGGCCTGCTGGCGCTCTCCGCCACCACGCTGGCGCTGTGGCTGGTGACGCTGCGGCTGGTGCGCCGGGGGTGGCGGCTGCGCGCCTGACAGCAGGCATGGTGATCCTCCCAAGCGGTTGACGAAGCGGATATCGCAACCATCGCGACCATGGCCGCGTTGGGTGGCCGATCGCGGGGGGCAACCACCCGCGGCGCCACCCCCCGGAGACGCCACGCCATGCTGACCAGCAAGACGATCCTCACTATGACGACCGCGGCCGCGCTCTGCGCCGCGCCCGTGCTGGCCTTCGGTCAGCCCAACTCCCCCGGCACCAACCAGCAGCCGCAGACGACGCAGACCAGCCCCTCCGACGGCACGCCCGGCAACCCGCCCTCCACCGCGACGCAGCGTGCGCTCGATGCCGTGACCGGCAACCGCACCGACGCGGACGGCACCGGCAACAACCCGCCCGGCACCGCCGCCGGCCGCGCCATCGACCGCGCCACGGGCAATGCCCCTGCCGCCGGTGCCAGCGCGACTGGCGCGACCACGCCCGGCATGGCTGTGGACAGCCTCCGCCTCCGCGATGGGCGCCGCGCCAGCCAGGTGATCGGCTCCACCGTCTACAACGAGAACAACGAGAGCATCGGCGAGGTCGACGACCTCATCGTCCCCTCGGCCGGCGGCCAGCCCGTGGCGGTCATCTCGGTCGGCGGCTTCCTTGGCATCGGCGCCCGCCTGGTCGCCGTCCCCTATGAGCGCCTGACCCACAATGCCGAGCGCAACCGCTGGATGCTGCAGGGCGCGACGAAGGAAGGGCTGCAGGCGCTGCCGGCCTTCAACTACGACAACAACCGTCGCGGCTGATCCGCCACCCCCGTTCGGGCCCGTCGCAGTCGCGGCGGGCCGCCTCCGGCGGGCGCGGGGCGCGCCAAGAGGCCAGATCAACGCCCTGCCAGGAACCCTGAGCATGAAACGCACCCTTTTCGCCATGGTGGCGCTCGCGCCGCTCGTCGCCTGCGCCAACCCGCAGGATGGCCGTCCGGGCAACCCGCCCTCCACCGCGACGCAGCGCGCCTATGACCGCGCCACGGGCAGCCCGCCCACCAGCGCGGACGGCACGGGCAACAACCCCTCCGGCACCGCCGCCACGCGCGCGCTGGACCGGGCCGCCGGCACCAACACCTCCGGCGCCTACCCGTCCCAGTCGGATGGCCGTCCGGGCAACCCGCCCGGCACGGCGGCGGAGCGCGCCTATGACCGCGCCACGGGCTCCAACACCTCCGGCGCCTACCCGTCCAACAGCGGCGGCGTCCGCCAGTAATCGCTGGCGTGCGGAAGAGGCCGGTTCCCGCAAGGGACCGGCCTTTTTTTGTGCCTCCCTGTTTTGACCCGCGCCTCTCTTTCGTGCAATTTCCTCCGCTTCCGCGCCTGCCCTGGCGAATGGACGCCCCGGGCCGTGCGGACCGAAGGAGGATGGATCCCGTGATCCCCGCCCTGATGCCGACCTACAACCGCGCCGACCTCGCCTTCGAGCGGGGCGAGGGCGCCTGGCTGTGGACGGCGGATGGGCGACGATACCTCGATTTCGGCGCGGGTATCGCGACCAGCAGCCTCGGCCATGGCCATCCGCACCTGACGAAGGTGATCGCGGAGCAGGCGGCGAAGGTCATGCACGTCTCGAACCTGTACCGCGTGCCGCAGGCGGAGCAGCTGGCGGCGCGCCACGTCGCGGCCTCCTTCGCCGACAGCGTCTTCTTCTGCAATTCGGGCGCCGAGGCGAACGAGGGCATGGTGAAGGCCGTCCGCAAATACCATGCGGAGAACGGCCACCCCGAGCGCTTCCACATGATCTGCTTCGAGGGCGCCTTCCACGGCCGCACCCTCGGCATGCTGTCGGCCACGGGCAACGAGAAGTACCTGGCCGGCTTCGGCCCGCCGGTGCAGGGCTTCGACCATGTGCCCTTCGGCAACATGAATGCCGTGCGCGATGCCATCGGCCCGCAGACCGCGGGCATCATGATCGAGCCGGTGCAGGGGGAGGGCGGCGTCCGCCCCGCCGATCTCCGCTTCCTGCGCGAACTCCGCGCCGTCTGCGACGAGTTCGGCCTGCTGCTGGCGCTCGATGAGGTGCAGACCGGCATGGGCCGCTCCGGCAAGCTCTGGGCCCATCAATGGGCCGGGATCGAGCCGGACGTCATGTCCTCCGCCAAGGGCATCGGCGGCGGCTTCCCGCTGGGTGCCATCCTGGCGAAGGAGAAGGTGGCCAAGCACCTGAAGCCCGGCACCCATGGCACCACCTATGGCGGCGGGCCGCTGGCCTGCGCGGCCGGCAATGCCGTGCTGGACGTGGTGCTCGCGCCCGGCTTCCTCGACCAGGTCGATCGCGTGGCCCGCGTGCTGTGGCGCGGGCTGCTCGACCTCGCGCAGAAGCACCCGGCGGTGATCGCCGGCGTGCAGGGGGCGGGGCTGCTGCTCGGCCTCAAGCTGCGGCCGGAGGTCAACAACGGGGAGATGCAGGGCGCCTGCGTCGCCGAGGGGCTGCTGACCGTCGCCGCGGGCATGAACGTGCTGCGCCTGGCGCCGCCGCTCATCATCACGGAGGCCGAGGTGGAGCAGGCGCTGGCCCTGCTCGACCGCGCCTGCCTGCGCATGACCCCGTCCCAGGCGCAGGTCGCGGCGAAGTGAGCGTGGCCCCATGAGCGTGGCACTCAAAAGCGTGGCGGGGGGCGGCAAGGCCGCTCCCCGTCATTTCCTCGAACTGATGGACCATGATGCCGCGACGCTGCGGCGCATGCTGGATCTCGGCCAGCAGGCCAAGCGCGGGCAGGTGCAGGGCAAGCCGCTGGCCGGGAAATCCGTCGCGCTGATCTTCGAGAAGCCCTCCACCCGCACCCGCGTCAGCTTCGAGGTCGGCATCCGCCAGCTCGGCGGCGACGTCATCGTGCTGTCCTCCAGGGACATGCAACTGGGGCGGGGGGAGACGCCGGCCGATACCGCGAAGGTCCTGTCCCGCTACGTCGATGCCATCATGCTGCGCACCGACAATGTGGCGAAGATCCGCGAGCTGGCGGAACACGCGACGATCCCCGTCATCAACGGCCTCACGGATGTCTCCCATCCCTGCCAGCTGATGGCCGACATCATGACCTTCGAGGAGCATCGCGGCCCCATCGCCGGCCAGGTCGTGGCCTGGACGGGCGATGGCAACAACGTGGCCCAGAGCTTCATCCAGGCCGCGGCGCGCTTCGACTTCACGCTGCGCCTGGCCACGCCGCCCGAACTCGCGCCCCCCGCGCAGCTGATCGACTGGGCCCGCCAGCAGGGCGCGCGGATCGAGCTGACCGCCGACCCCCACGCCGCCGTCGCCGGCGCGCGCTGCGTGGTGACCGATACCTGGGTCTCCATGTCGGATGAGAAGGGCGAGGCGCAGATCAGCCGCCACAACCTCCTCGCCCCCTACCAGGTGAATGCCGGCCTGCTGCGCGGCGCCGCGCCGGACGCCATCGTCATGCATTGCCTGCCCGCCCATCGCGGGGAGGAGATCACCGACGAGGTGATGGACGGCCCGCAAAGCGTGGTGTTCGACGAGGCCGAGAACCGCCTGCACGCGCAGAAGGGCGTGCTGCTCTGGGCTCTCGGCGCCGGCTGAGCCGACCACCCGACGACTTGTCGGGAAAATAGGGCAGCTTCACTGCCCATTAAGCGCTTGCCCCCATGGTAAGGTGTCCCTGCCGGGACACCGAACCCGCCCCTCGTCGGTGCATGGCGCGCCGTCCCTCGGGGGGCGCCGTGCCATGGATCCGCCGGCATGAAGCTGCCCTTCCCCCCATCCCTCAGCCTGGCCGCCATCGGCGTGCGCACCCGCATCCTGCTGCTGGTCATGGCCGCCCTGCTCGCCAGCGTCGCCGGCCTCGGCGCCTGGAGCCTCCGCACCCTGCATGGGCATGAGATGGAGGCGGCCTCCCGGCAGCTGGAACGCAATCTCGAGCTGATGAACGCGCTGCTCGGCGATGTCGGCGGTGCCTGGCGGCTGGAGGCGGGCAACCGCCTCTTCCTCGGCGATACGCTGATGAACGACAACCACCGCATCCCCGACCGCGTGAAGCAGGGCGGCGGCGGCGTCGCCACCATCTTCGCCGGCGAGACGCGGATCGCCACCAACGTCCCCGGCCCCAATGGCGGCCGCGCCATCGGCACCGCGCTCGGCGCCGGCCCGGCGCTGGACGCCATCCGGCGAGGTGAGACCTATCGCGGGGAGGCGATGATCCTCGGCCGCCCGCATGTGACGATCTACCAGCCGATCCGCGACGCATCGGGCCGCCAGGTCGGCATCGTCTTCGTCGGGCAGGACCTCGTCGCCGCGACGACGACCGTGGAGGCGCAGAAGCGCGACCTCATCCTCGCCGTGCTGGTCCTCGGCCTGGTCCTGGCCATCGGGCTCTGGGCGCTGCTGCGCTGGTCGCTGCGGCCGCTGGTGGCGCTCGGCGCGGCCCTGCGCGCCATCGCCGCGGGGCGCACCGACACCACCGTGCCCTGCACGGATCGCCGCGACGAACTGGGCGATATCGGCCGCGCCGTGGCCGCGCTGCGGGACGGCACGGCCGCAGCCCGGCGCGCCCAGGCGGCGGCGGAGGAGGAGCGGCATCGCGCGGAGGCCGCGCGTGACGCCGCCCGTCGCACCGCCGCGGACCAGATGGAAGGCGCCATCGGCGGCATCGCGCAGGGCGTGGCCGGCGCCGCGACCGCCGTGCAGGACGCGACCGCTGTCGTCGGCGATGTCAGCCAGCGGATCGGCGACCGGGCCCGCCACGGCGCCTCCCGCATCGGCGAGGCGACGCAGAACGTCCATGCCGTTGCCGCGGCGGCGGAGGAACTCGCCACCTCGGTCGCCGAGATCACCCGCCAGGTCGCCGCCAGCACACGGACGGCGCAGGAAGCCGCGGAAGCGGCCCGCGCCTCCGACATCACCGTGGCAAGCCTGGCGGAAGCCGCGACGCGGATCGGCGACGTGGTGCGGCTGATCAGCGACATCGCCGGCCAGACCAACCTGCTGGCGCTGAACGCGACGATCGAGGCGGCGCGGGCCGGGGAGGCCGGGAAGGGCTTCGCGGTGGTGGCACAGGAAGTGAAGGCGCTGGCCAACCAGACCGCGAAGGCGACGGAGGAGATCGCGTCCCAGATCGGCGCCATGCGCGGCGCCACGGACCAGGCGGTGGGCGCCGTGCGCGGCATCGCCGATGCGGTCGGCCGGATGGAGCAGGTCACCACCAGCATCGCCGCGGCGGTGGAACAGCAGGGCGCCGCGACGCGGGAGATCGCCCGCAACGCGGCGGAGGCCGCTGCCGGCACGCAGCACGCCGCCGCCGACATCGACGGGCTGAGCGAGGAGATCGCCGCCGGCGCCACGGGCATCGCCACGCTGCGCGCGGCGGGCGTCGAGGTCGGCCGCCAGGGTGACGCGCTGCGGACGGAACTCGCGAGCTTCGCAGGCCGCATGCGGGCTGGGTGACGAAATATTCATGACATTTTCGTAGGAATTGCCACTTCCGATCACGGGAACCTCTGATGGCCATCACCCTGCGCGGCACGCTTGCGCGCCTCCGCCGCCCCTCCCTTCGCGCCGGGCTGCTCGCGGCCGCGCTGGCCATGCTGGCCGCTGCGGCCGTCATCCCCACCGCCCTGCTGCTGTCCGACAGCCGGGAGCAGGAGCGGAAGCAGGCGCAGGACTCGATCCGCGCCAACCTCGCCTTGCTGGCGGAGGTGCTGAAGCCCCTCGGCACGGAGTGGCGGATGGAGGGCGAGGTCCTCCGGCTCGGCGATACGCCGCTGAATGGCCGGCATGAGCTGGTGGATACGGTCAAGCGCGTCACCGGCGGCGTCGCCACCGTCTTCGCGGGTGAGGTCCGGGTCGCCACCAACGTGCTGCGTCCCGATGGCAGCCGCGCGGTCGGCGCGCCGATCGGCCCCGGGCCGGTGCGCGATGCCGTCTTCGGCCGCGGCGAACGCTATGAGGGCCGCGTGACGATCCTCGGCCAGCCGCATCTCGGTGCCTATGAACCGGTGAAGGATGCTGCGGGCCGCGTCGTCGGCATGATCGGCGTCGCCGTGCCGATGGCGGAAGCCGATGCCCGTGCCGATGCGCTGATCCAGCGCGCCATGATGGCGGCGGGGCTGACGCTGCTGCTGGCGGGGGTGCTGCTCTGGTGGCTGCTCCGCCGGTCGCTGCGGCCGCTGCAGGGCCTGTCGGCCGCGCTGCGCGCCATCACCGCCGGGCGGCTCGATGCGGAGGTGCCCTGCGCGGACCGGCATGACGAACTCGGCGATATCGGCCGCGCCGTCGCGGCATTGCGCGACGCGACCGCCGTGGCCCAGGCCCAGGCCCGCGCGGCGGAGACCGAGCGCCAGGAAGCCCAGGCCGCCCGCGCCGCCGCCCGGACCGCGACGGCCGCCCAGCTGGAGGAAGCGGTCGGTGCCATCGCCACCGAACTCGGTGGCTCCGCGGAGGCGCTGCTGGCGGCGGCGGAGACGGTGGGGGAGGCCGGCACCCGCACCGCAGGCCGCGCGGCCCAGAGCGCGGTGCGCATCGACCAGGCGACCGCCAACGTCAACGCCGTCGCTGCCGCGGCGGAGGAACTCGCGGTCTCCGTCTCCGAGATCACCCGCCAGGTCGCGGAAAGCGCCCGCACCGCGCAGGAAGCGGCTTCCGCCGCCCGTGCCTCCGACACCACCGTGGCAAGCCTGGCGGAAGCCGCGACGCGCATCGGCGACGTGGTGCGGCTGATCAGCGACATCGCCGGCCAGACCAACCTGCTGGCGCTCAACGCCACGATCGAGGCCGCGCGGGCCGGCGAGGCCGGGAAGGGCTTCGCCGTGGTGGCGCAGGAGGTGAAGGCGCTGGCGGCGCAGACCGGCAAGGCGACGGAGGAGATCGCCAGCCAGATCGGCGCCATGCGCGGCGCCACGGACCAGGCGGTGGGCGCCGTGCGCGGCATCGCCGATGCGGTCGGGCGGATGGAGGAAGTCACCACCAGCATTGCCGCGGCGGTGGAGCAGCAGGGTGCCGCGACGCGGGAGATCGCCCGCAACGCGGCGGAGGCCGCCGCCGGCACGCAGGACGCCGCCGCCGATATCAGCGGCCTGACGGAGGAAGTCGCCGCCGGCGCCGAGGGCATCGCGACGCTGCGGGAGGCCGGCGCCGCCGTCGGCCGCCAGGGCGCCGCGCTACGGACGGAGGTGGCGAGCTTCGCGAATCGCCTGCGCGCCGCGTGACAGCACGACCATCCCGATGAGGACCAGGAGCGGCGCCACCGGCATCAGGTAGCGCTGCTCCACATGCACCGGCAGGTAGACGCCGAGGAACCCGCCGCAGACCAGCCAGGCGCCGAGCAGCGGCAGGAAGCGCGGATCCCGCCGCAGCAGCAGCGGCGCCAGCATCGCCGCCCCCGCCAGCAGCAGCGCGATGGCCCGGCTGCCCGCCAGCGTGACCAGCGCCGCCAGGGCCATGGGCGATCCCTGCTTCAGCCGGTCCAGGATCGCGTCGATCCGCCCGAACCAGGGCCGCGGCCGGTCGAAGCGCAGATGCAGCTCCGCCACCGCATCCACCGGCATGAAGCCGATCTGGAACAGCTTCACCGGTGCCCGGACGACCATGGCGCGCAGCATCTCCAGCGGGTGTCGCTGCCAGGCGCGCCAGTAGCGGTCGCCGGCCACCGCCGCGATCTCCGGTGCCGTCATGCCGGCCGCGAAAAGCGCGTCATTCATCGCGTCCAGCCCCTGGTAGCCGCGCGGCACCACGTGCTCGCGCACCGTTCGGTCGAACAGGTCATCGCCATCGAAGACCGGCACGCCGCGCGCCAGCAGCGGCAGCACCGCCTGCACCATCACGATCTGCTTCGTCGTCGACAGCACCGCATGGCCGCTGCGGCGCAGATTCTCCTCCATCAGCCAGCCCGCCGCCAGCAGCACGGGCGCCAGCAGCAGCCCCGCGCCGAGGATCCGCCGCGATGCCCCTCGGCCAGCCGCGATGACGGCCGCAGGCAGGAAGGCCAGCACGAGATAGGCCGTGGCCTCCCGCACCAGCAGCCCGATGCCGAGCATGGCCCCCGCCAGTGCCACCGCGGTCAGCGACCCGCGTCCCAGCCCGGCCTTCAGCAGCAGCAGCCCCGCGCCGCCGGCCAGCGCGCCGTAGAGCGCATCCGTCATCACCGCGACCTGCATGGCGAGGGTGACGCCGACCGCCGGCATCAGCGCCGCCGCCACGGCCCAGGCCCCGCGCAGCCCGAGGGCCAGGGCCACGCGATGCGCGAGCCCCGCCAGCGCCGCCTGCGCCGCCATCTGGAGGACGACCAGCCCCCAGACCCAGCGCTCCGGCGCCAAGACCTGCAGCGCCGCGATCACCGCGGGATAGCCCGGCGTGCGGAACAGCGTGGCGGGGGAGGATGCCTGGCGCAGCAGCGCCTCGCCCGCCGGCAGCGGCCCGGCGCGCAGCGCCTCCGCATAGGCCAGGTAGCTCGGGCTGTCCGGCGTCATCATCGGACCGAAGGCCAGCAGCGCCGCCAGCGCCGCCGCCAGGGATGCCAGCACGACCAGCGCCGTCCCGCGCCAGCCCTGATCGCGCGGGGCCAGCAGGGCAGGGGGCGCCGCCATCGAGGGCTGGACATACATGGCGGGCCTTCACGGTCCTGTGACGGGCGCGGCCTACCATGCGCGTCGAACCTTGGTCGAGCGCGCCGATACACATCGAAACCGTCGCCGCTTTGCGTGGCGCCCATCCGGGCCCATCTTGCAGCCCATGATCCCGATCACCCGTCGCACCTGCCTGCAGGCCGCGGCCGCCACCACCCTCCTCGCCACCCCGCTCGCTGCGCCCTCTGCCCAGCCGGCCGCCCCCGCTGCCCTGGAGGATCGACCCCTGTTCGGCGCCACGCTCCGCACCCTGCCGAACGGCCTCCGCGTCGCGCATGTGGAACAGCGCCGCGCGCCGGTGATCGCCAACTACGCCTATGTCTCGGCCGGGGGCGGCGAGGATCCGCCCGGCCTGTCGGGCATCGCCCACTACCTCGAGCACATGCTCTTCAAGGGCAGCCCGCGCGTCGCCTCCGGCGAGTTCTCCCGCCGGGTCGCCCGTGAGGGGGGCAACGACAACGCCTTCACCTCCCGCGACGTCACCGGCTACTTCCAGCATGTCGAGGCGTCCCGCCTGCCGCTGGTCACCATGATGGAGGCCGACCGCTTCGCCGGCGCCCTGATCCCGGCGGCCGAGATGGAGAGCGAACGCCGCGTGATCCTGGAGGAGCGCGCCCAGCGCACCGGCTCCTCCCCCCGCGCGCTGTTCTACGAGGGCTTCGACGCCGCCATGTGGGGCCGCCAGCATTGGCGCGGCCGCCCGATCATCGGGTGGGAGGAGGAGATCCGCGCCATCTCCCATGCCGACCTGCTCGCCTTCTTCCGCGCCCGCTATGCGCCGGGCAATGCCGTGCTGGTCGTGGCCGGCGCGGTCAGTGCCGAGGATTTCTGGCGCATCGCCGAATCCGAATGGGGCGCGCTGCCTGCCGGCCCCGCCGTGCCGCGGGACCGCGCGCCGCCCCCCGCCGCCCCGCCCGAGCCCCGTTTCGTCCGCAACGATCCGCGTCTGCGGGGCGAGGCCAACTTCGTCCGCTCCTGGCAGGCGCCCTCCATGACGGCGGGCGATTCCGCGCTCGCCGATCCGCTGGAGGTGCTGCGCCACCTGCTGGGCGGTGGGCAGGGATCCCGCCTGCACCGGGCGCTGGTCGAGGGCGGCATCGCGCTGGCGGCGTCGGCCAGCTACGACGGCGATGTCGCAGGCTGGACCGATTTCGACATCGCCGCGACGCCGCGGCGGGAGGTGCCGCCGGAGCGCGTGGAACAGGCCATCATGGCCGAGGTCAAGCGCCTGCTGGATGCGGGCGGCCCGACCGAGGCCGAGGTCGCGCGCAGCATCCGCCAGATGACGGCAGGATCGCTGCTGGCGCTCGATGGGCTCGGAGCCGCGCCACGCATGATCGGCAATGCGCTGGCCATCGGCCTGTCCATCGACACCGTCGAATACTGGCCGCGCCGCATGCGCGCCGTGACGCGCGACCAGGTGGCGAAGGCCGCCGAGGCCGTGCTGGGCCGCGCGCCGTCCGGCAGCGGCTGGCTGCTACCCGAAGGCGTCGCGGCGCCAGCGGAGGTGCGGCTGTGACGACGCCCTTCCGGCTGGAGATCCAGACCGTCACCGCGCCGGGTGGCCTCACCGCCTGGCTGATCGAGGACCACTCCGTCCCCGTCGTCTCCCTCGCCTGGGGCTGGGGCGGCGGCGCGGCGCTGGATGCGCCGGAGCATGCCGGCGCGCTGGCGCTGGGCGCCGGGCTGCTGACGGATGGGGCGGGGGATCTCGACAACGTCGCCTTCGCCGATGCGCTGCGGGACAACGCCATCGGCCTCGGCTTCGATGCCCAGCGCGACGGGTTCGAGGGTTCGCTCCGCGCCCTGCTGCCCGCCCTGCCGGAGGCGGTGCGCCTCGCGAACCTGGCCATGACGGCCCCCCGCCTGGCGCCGGACAGCGTGGCGCGGATGCGCGCCCGCGCGGTCGCCGGCGCGCGGTCGCAGCTGGAGACGCCGCGCGGCCAGGTCGGCCGTGCCTTCTGGGCCGCGGCCTATCCCAATCATCCCGCCGGTCGACCCACGGGCGGCACGGTGGAGACGCTGTCGACCCTGCCCGAACAGGCGATCCGCGACGCGCTGGCCCGCCAGCTGCGTGCCGGCGGCGTGCTGGTGGCGGCCTCCGGCGCCATCACCGCGGCTCAACTGTCCGCGCTGCTGCCGACGCTGTTTGCCGGGCTGCCGGCCGGGGAGCCGCCCACGGCCCCGCCGCTGCCCGCCTTCGTCCCCTTCGCGCCCCGCATCATCGAGGTCCCGGCCCCGCAATCCGCCATCCAGTTCGGCCAGCCGGGCCTGGCCGTCAGCGACCCGGATTGGGAAGCCTTCCAGGTCGTGCTGCGCATCCTGGCCGGCGGCGGCTTCTCCTCCCGCCTCATGGAAGCGGTGCGCGTCCAGCGCGGGCTCACCTACGGCATCGGCGCCGGGCTCGACACGCTGTTCGGCCAGGGCTTCGTCGTGGGCTCCTCCGCCACCGACAACGCCAAGGTGGGGGAGGCGATGGCCGTCACCCGTGCCGAATGGGCGCGCATGGCCGCCGAGGGGCCGACGGCGGAGGAGCTGGACGATGCGGTCGCCTTCCTGACCGGCAACCTGCCCCTGCAATTCACGGACAGCCGGCGCATCGCGGCCACGCTGCTGGCGCTGCGCCGGAACAACCGGCCGATCGACTGGCTCGACCGGCGCAGCGATCGCCTGCGGGCGCTGACGGTGGAGGGGCTGCGCAGCGTGGCGGGGCGGCTGTTGAAGCCGGAGGCGCTGTCGGTCGCGATCGCGGGGCGGCCGGAGGGGGTGTGATTCCGCTGGCGTCAGGGTCGGTGTTCCTGATAGGTTCCAGCGACCAGGGCCGAGCCATGCGCCGGTGATTCCGGGAAAGGCGCTGCCTTTCCCGGACCCTATCCGCCAGGCCCGAGACGGGCCTGGACCGTCGTCGTTCAGGGTTGCGCCAAAATCCCGCGGTCCAGGGTCCCGCTGGACCCTGGCCCGGGGGTGCGGGGGGGCGGAGCCCCCCTGCGAAAGCGGGCAGTGCAGGGGGGCGGAGCCCCCATGCGAAAGCGGTGCTAAATGCACCTAATCGGGATAATCGGCTAAAACCGCCTTAGTTTTAGTGACCTCAAAGCCACAGTCCGCCCCGCCTGCTTGACCCCGGCGCCTCCGCCTCCGCATATGGTCGACATGTTCCGGCAGCCCGCCCTTCGAATTAGCGGCCCGGCCCTCCGCTGAGGGTCGGGACTCGCCGCGCGCCGAACACCCCCTTTCCGCCGCCCGCCCCGCCGGGCCGCCCGGGACACCACCGATGACCGACAGCCCCGCCACCGCCGAAGCCGCTGCCCGCGACTACCGCGGCACCGTCTTCCTGCCCAAGACGCCCTTCCCGATGCGCGGCGACCTGCCGAAGCGCGAACCCGAATGGATCGCCCGCTGGCAGAAGATGGACCTCTGGTCGAAGCTCCGCGAACGGTCGAAGGGCCGGCAGAAATTCGTCCTGCATGACGGCCCGCCCTATGCGAACGGCCCGCTGCATATCGGCCACGCCCTCAACAAGATCCTGAAGGACGTCATCAACCGCGCCGCCCAGATGGCGGGGCATGATGCCGACTACGTGCCTGGCTGGGACTGCCACGGCCTGCCGATCGAATGGAAGATCGAGGAGGAATACCGGTCCAAGGGCAAGGACAAGGACAGCGTCCCCGTCCTCGACTTCCGCGCGGAATGCCGCGCCTATGCGCAGCACTGGCTCGGCGTGCAGCGGGACGAATTCACGCGCCTCGGCGTCTTCGGCGACTGGCAGGGCCGCTACGCGACGATGGACTTCCCGTCGGAGGCCGTGATCGCCGGCGAGATCGGCAAGTTCTTGATGAACGGCTCGCTCTATCGCGGGCTGCGCCCCGTGATGTGGAGCCCGGTCGAGAAGACCGCGCTGGCGGAAGCGGAGATCGAGTACCACGACCATGTCTCGCCGACGCTGCATGCGCTGTTCCGCGTGCTGCGCGCGCCTTCCTCGCCCGGCCTGGTCGGCGCCGATGTCGTGATCTGGACGACGACGCCCTGGACCATCCCGGGCAACCGCGCGCTCGCCTATGGCCCCGAACTGACCTACGCGGAGATCCATGTGGACAGCGTCGCCGAAGGCGCGCTGGTGAAGCCGGGCGCGCGGATGCTGGTGGCGCTGGCGCTGCTGCCGCAATTCTGCACCGACGCGAAGATCGCCACCCACACCCTGGTCCGCACCTTCCCGGGCACGGAGTTCGAGGGCGCGGCCTGCGCCGCGCCGCTCCGTGGCCATGCCGGCGCCTACAACCATGATGCGCTGATGCTGGCCGGCGACTACGTCACCGACGATGCCGGCACGGGCATCGTCCATATCGCGCCGAGCCATGGCGAGGAGGACTTCGCCCTCGTCGTCACGCATAACCGCGCGCATCCGGACAGCCGGATCGAGATCCCCGAATGCGTCGGCGATGACGGCACCTACACCGTCCAGGCCCCGGGCTTCGAGGGCCAGCACGTCTTCAAGGCGCACACATCGGTCTATGCCGCGCTGGAGGCCCTCGGCACGCTGGCCGCGACGGGCAAGCTGCAGCACAGCTACCCCCATAGCTGGCGGTCCAAGAAGCCGGTGATCTACCGCGCCACGCCGCAATGGTTCATCGCCATGGATGATGAGCGCCAGATCCGCGCCAAGTCCCTCGACGCCATCGCGAAGACGCACTTCGTCCCCGATATCGGCCGCAACCGCATCGGCAGCATGGTCGCCGCGCGGCCGGACTGGTGCATCAGCCGCCAGCGCGCCTGGGGCGTGCCCATCGCCGTCTTCGTGGAGAAGCGCACGGGCGAACCGCTGCGCGACCCGACGGTCATGGCGCGCATCCTGGAGGCCTTCCGCGTGGAGGGCGCCGACGCCTGGTACCAGCCCGGCGCCGCGGCCCGCTTCCTGGGGAATGAGCGGAACCCGGATGACTACGAGCAGGTGATGGACATCGTCGATGTCTGGTTCGAATCCGGCAGCACCCACGCCTTCGTCCTGCCGCCGCGCGGCCTTCCCTTCCCGGCGGATCTCTACCTCGAAGGCTCCGACCAGCATCGCGGCTGGTTCCATTCCTCGCTGCTGGAATCGGTCGGCACCAACGGCGTCGCGCCCTTCAAGGCGATCCTGACGCATGGCTTCGTGCTCGATGAGCAGGGCCGGAAGATGTCGAAGTCGCTCGGCAACGTCACGGCGCCCCAGGACGTGATGAAGCAGTATGGCGCGGATATCCTGCGGCTCTGGGTGATGAACTCCGACACCGCGCTCGACCTGCGCATCGGGCCGGAGATCCTGAAGCAGCAGGCGGAGCTCTATCGCCGCATCCGCAACACGCTGCGCTGGCTGCTCGGCAGCCTCGACGGCTTCTCCGAGGAGGAGAAGCTGCCGCATGACCAGCTGCCGGAGCTGGAGCGCTGGGTGCTGCACCGGCTGACGGAGCTGGACACGAAGCTTCGCGCCGCCGCCGATCCCGCCAGCCCGACGCGCTTCGACTGGACCGGCGTCTATCCCGAGATCCACAATTTCTGCTCGACGGATCTCAGCGCCTTCTACTTCGATATCCGCAAGGACGCGCTCTACTGCGACGCGCCGGATAGCCTGCGGCGACGTGCCGCGCGGACGGTGCTGGACGTGCTGCATCGCTGCCTCTGCGCCTGGCTGGCGCCGGTGCTGGCCTTCACGGCGGAGGAAGCTTGGCTGGCGCGCTTCCCGTCGGAGGATGGGTCCATCCATCTGGAGGATTGGCCCGCGATCCCAGGCGAGTGGCGGAACGAGGCGCTGGCCGGGAAGTGGGCCCGCATCCGCGAACTCCGCGGCACGGTGACGACGCAGTTGGAAGCGCTCCGCACGGCGAAGGAGATCGGCTCCTCCCTCCAGGCCGCAGTCACGCTGCGCCTGCCCGAAGGGGACGCGCTGCTGGATGCGGAGCGCTGGGCTGAGGTGCTGATCGTCTCTGACGTCGCGATCGAGGCCGGCGAGCCCCCGCACGCCGCCGGCAAGGCGCCCGGCGAGAAGTGCGAGCGCTGCTGGCGCGTCCTGCCGGAAGTGGTCGGCCACGCCGGAAAGCTCTGCCGCCGCTGCGACGCGGTGGTCGGCTGATCCCATGCTGCGCATCGGGCTGATCCTGGCGGCGATCGTGCTGGTCGCCGACCAGGCCTCCAAGTGGTTCATGCTGGAGGTGCTGCGCCTGCCGGAGGTGGGGCACATCCCGCTGCTGGCGATCGGCCCCTTCGGCTTCGACCTGACCATGGTCTGGAACCGCGGCGTCACCTTCGGGATGTTCGCGGGCGACAGCATGGGCACGCAGATCGTGCTGGGCGTCATGGCGCTGCTGATCGCGGGCTTCCTGCTGCGCTGGATGGCACGGGCGGAGAACCGCCTGACGGCGCTGGCGCTGGGCGGCGTGGTGGGCGGGGCGGTCGGCAATGTCATCGACCGTGCCCGCTTCGGCGCCGTGGCGGATTTCGCCGATGCCCATGCCTGGGGGTGGCACTGGTACGTGTTCAACGTGGCGGATGCCGCTATCGTGATCGGCGTCTTCTGCCTGCTCGCGGATGCCTTGTTCCGGCCATCGGGCAGGGGTAAGGATCAGGCGCCATGACCCGCATCCGCACCCTCCTGCTCGGCCTGCCGCTCGCCGCGACGCTCGCGGGTTGCGGGGGCGATACCGCCCGGTCCCTCGGCTTCACCCGGGACCCGCCGGACGAATTCCAAGTCACCACCCGCGCGCCGCTGTCGGTGCCGCCGCGGATGACGGACCTGCCGCCGCCCACGCCAGGCGCCCCGCGCCCGCAGGACCAGGCGCGCGGCCCCGCCGCCATCCTGGGCGGCGCCGCCGGCACCACCGCCGCCGCGCCCTCGGGCGCGGAGCGCGCCCTGCTGGCCCAGGCCGGCACCCCCGTCACCGGCGATGTCCGCCGCGCCGTGGATGCCGAGAGCCTGCGGCTCGACCGGCCGGAGCGCAGCGTGGTGGACCGCCTGATGTTCTGGCGTGAGCCGCCGCCGCCCGGCATTGCCGTGGACTCGACCCGCGAGGCCCAGCGCCTGAGGGAGAATGCGGCGCTCGGGCGGGAGACGACGGAGGGCACCACGCCCATCCAGCAGCCCGCCACCACCAACAGCCGCACGGGCATCCTGAACCGGCTGTTCTGACGGCCCGGGGGCGGGCCGGGTTCACTCCCCGGTCCTGCGCCCCTATCTAGGCGGCTTACCCTCCCCGACTGGTAGCTGCCCGTGACCGATCCGACGTCGCCTTCCGCCACGCCCAACTTCCTGAACCATGACCGGCCGCCCGTGCCGGACCTCGTCGTGCCCCGTGGCGTGCTGCCTTTCCACCTGGAGGAACGGCCCGTCCGTGGCCGCTTGGTGCGGCTCGGCGCGCTCGCCGATGCGCTGCTCGGCCGCCACAGCCAGCACCCCGCCGTGCTGAGGCTGATGGGGGAGGCGCTGGCCCTGACGGCGGCGCTGGCGACGGCGCTGAAGTTCAAGGGCTCCTTCAGCCTCCAGGCCAAGGGCGATGGCCCCGTCTCCATGCTGCTGGCGGATTGCACCGATGGCGGCGCGTTGCGCGGCACCGCCAAGGTGGATGCCGAAAGGCTGGACGCGCTGCTGGCGGAACACCCCCAGCCCAGCGCGAAGCAGTTGCTCGGCAAGGGGTACCTGGCCTTCACCTGCGACCAGGGCCCCGACATGGACCGCTACCAGGGCATCGTTGCGATCGAGGGCGAGAGCCTGGCGACCATGACCGGCGCCTATTTCGAGAATTCGGAGCAGTTGAAGAGCCAGGTCTGGCTCGCCTGCGGCCGCAGCCTGTCCGGCTGGCGGGCCAGCGCGCTGGTGATCGAGCGGGTGGCCGCCGATGGCGGCATCGGCGCCGCCGAGGATTCGGAGGAGCATGAGGAGGCCTGGCGCACCGCCCAGGTCCTGGCCGGCACCATCACCCCCGCCGAATTGCTGGATGATGGCCTGACGCCAGACCAGCTGCTGCATCGCCTGTTCCATGCGGAGGGCTTGCAGGCCGACCGCGCCCGGGCGCTGTCCTATGGCTGCCGCTGCTCCCGCGCGCGCCTGGCCTCGGTGCTGGAGACCTTCGGCCAGGACGACCTGGACCACATGGCGGAAGCCGGGGCCATCACCATGACCTGCGAGTTCTGCGCGGTGGATTTCCGCTTCGAACGGGCGGAGGTCCGCGGCCAGGCTGGCCGGGCGTAGCGGGCGCGGTTGCCGACCGCGCGCGGCCCGTGTCTAGTCACCGCCGATTCCCGCCGGAGGCCCCGAACCCCATGACGATGCGCCGGTCGCTGCTCAAGGCTCCGCTGCTGCTGCCCCTCGGCCTGGCCGCCTGTGGCGGGGACCCCGAGCCGGTCGCCCTGCCGCCGCTGGTCACGGGCTACCGGCACCTGACGCCGCTGCGCCTCAACGTGCTGGATATCGAGGTCGCGGAGCCCGCCCCCGGCGCCGTCCAGCTCTCCAACCCCGCCCCCGCGCTGCGGCCGGATGTGGAGATGCGGCGGATGGCGGATGAACGGCTGGTGCCCGTCGGCACCGAAGGCCAGGGCCGCTTCATCATCAGCCAGGCCCGCTTCACCCGCGAACGCCTGGCCGGCGGTGGCGGGCTCACCAGCCTCTTCGCCGGGGAGCCCGGGGAGCGCCTGACCTGCCAGCTGCTCGGACGGCTGGAGATCCTCTCGCCCGAGGGCCGCCGCGTCGCCTTCGTGGAGGCTGAGGCCCGTCGCGGCCGTACCCTGCCCGATGGCGCCACCCCCGGCGCCCGCGCCCGCGCGGCGGAGGATGTGGTGCGGGAGGCGATGGACCAGCTCAATGTCGAGTTCGAGTTCCAGGTCCGGCGCACGCTCCGCGCCTGGCTGCAGGAAGCCGTGACCACGCCCGCCGCGCCGGCGCCCGAGGCGGTGGAGCGCGAAGACCTCTCCGCCACGCAACGCCGCTGAGGAGCTGCCCGATGCCCGTCACCTTCAGCAATCCCGAGGGCGTCCACGCCCCCGGCTCCCGCTACTCCCACGCCGCCCTGGTGGAAAGCGCGTCCCGCCGCCTGGTCATCTCCGGCCAGATCGGCGTGGCGCCGGATGGCAGCATCGCCTCGGGCGGGGAGGCGCAGATCGCCCAGGCGCTGGCCAATCTCGGCGCCATCCTGGCGGCCCATGGGATGGGCCCCGCCAACATCGTGAAGATGGGCGTCTTCCTCACCGACCGCGCCCTGATCGGCCCCTGGCGGGCGGAGCGGGAGAAGTTCCTCGGCACGCTGGCGCCGACCAGCACGCTGCTGGTCGTGGCGGGCCTCGCCGATCCGCGCTTCGTCTTTGAGGTGGAGGCGGAAGCCGTCGCCTAGCCGTACAAGGCCGCAAGCTGCGGCTCGCTGAACTGCTGCAGCTGCGCCTGGGTGAAGGCGGCGACCTGGCGGGCGCGGATGGCGGCCAGCTGCGCCGTCGTCACCGCCGCCAATTGGCCATTGTCCAGCGCCGCCAGCGTCCCGGGGCGCATCGCCGCGAAGGCCTCCGCGCCCAGCGCGCCGATATCGCCGGGCTCCAGCGCCTGGAGCTGCAGGGTGGTGAGCCCCGGCGTATCCTCCGACCCCAGCGCGGCCAGCGCGTCGGTCGTCAGTGACGCCACCTGCGCCGTGGTCAGCGCCGCGATCTGCGTCGTGGTCAGCGCCCTGAGCTGCGTGGTGGTCAGGGCGCCGAGCTGGTCGGTCGTCAGCGCCAGCACCTGCACGGTGCTCAGCCCGCCGATCTGCGCGGTGTCGAGCACGCCGATCTGCTCCGTCGTCAGCGCCCGCGTCGCGGAATAGCCGAGCGCGCCCAGCTGCGTGGCCGAGAGCGCGCCCAGCATCGCCGTCGTCAGCGCCCCGATCTGGGTGGAGCCGAGCCCCGCCATCTGCGTGCTGGTCAGCCCCGCGATGCGGGTGCCGAGCGCCGCCAGCGTGTCCGTCGTGAGCCCCGCGATGGCGCCGGAGCCCAGCGCAGGCAGGGCGGTGGAGGCGAGCGCCGTCGCGGCCTCGCTCCCCAGCGCCGCCATCTGGGTGGAGACGAGGCCGGAAAGCTGCGTGGTGCTCATGGCGCCAAGCCGCGCCGTGACGCTGGCGGCATCGATCCCGCCGATGGCGGCGGCCGACAGCGCGCCGAACTGCGTGGTGGTGAACGCTGCCACCTGGTCCGACGACAGCGCCGCCAGCGCGGCGGAGCCCAGCGCCGAGACCTGCCCGGTCGTCAATGCCCGCAACTGGGTGGTGCCGAGCCCCGCTACCACGGCGGGCTGCAAGCCGCCGATCACCGCCGGCGCCAGCACCGCCAGCCGTGCCGTTCCCTGCGCCGCGACCGCGCCCGGCTGCAGCGCGGCACCCTGGGTGGAGGTCAGCGCCGCCAGGCCCTCGGTCGGCAGCGCCGCCAGGAAGCCGGCATTCAGCGCGCCGATCGCCTCCGTGGACAGGCCGCGGATGGTGGCGCTCGCCAGCGCGGCGAGGCCGGCGGTGCCGATCGCGGCCATGTCCTCCGCCGCCAGCGCGCCCGCCTGTCCGGCATTGAGCGCCGCGACCTGCGAGGTGGTCAGCGCCGCCAGATGCTCAGTCCCCAGTGCCGCCAGGGTCGCCGGGCGCAGCGCGGCGATGGCGCCGGTGGAGAAGGTGGCGAACTCCCCGGCGTCCAACGCCGCCACGGCCTCCGTCGTCAGGCCCGCCATGGCCTTGGTGGACAGTGCCGCCCATTGCGTGGTGGCGAAGCCGGCCAGCATGGTGGAGGTCAGCGCGGTCGCCTGGACGCGGGTCAGCGCGTTAAGCTGCGTCGTGCCGAGAGCGCCGATCCGGCCCGCATCCAGCGCCTCGATCTGGGAGGCGGTGAGGGCGCCGATCTGCGCGGTGGAGAGCGTCGCGAAGCGGGCGGCCGAGAGGGTCGCGAGCCGGGTCGGCAGCACGCCCGACAGCGCCGCGGGCGTCAGCGCGGCCAGGCCGGTGGTGCCGAGCGTGTCCAGCGCCTCCGTCGTCAGCGCAGCGCCCTGGGCGGCGGTGAGCCCGCCGATCTGCGTCGTCGTCAGCGCGGCGAGCTGCGTCGTGGCCAGCGCGGCGATGGCGGTGGCGGACAGCGCCGCGACCTGCGGCCGGCCGAGCGCCGACAGGCCGGCGGTGCCCAGCGCCGCGACGCCCTGGCTCGACAACCCCGCAATGCTCTCGGTGGAGATCGCCGCGACCTGCGTCGTGGTGAGCGCCGCGATGGCGGTGGTGCCGAGCGCCGCCATCTGGGCGGAGCCGAGGCCCGAGAATTGCCGCGGCAGCAGTCCCGCCAGCTGCGTCGTCGTCAGCGCCGCCAGCGTGGTGGGCGGGATGCCGCCGAAGGCGCTGGCGGAGAGCCCGTCCAGCGCATCCACGCTCAGCCCCTGCACCGCCGCGGTCGAAAGCCCAGCCAGCGCGGCGGAGCCCAGCATCGCCACCTGGCCGGCACTCAGCGCGGCCAGGCCGGTGGAGCCGAGTGCAGCGGTCTGGGTCGAGCCCAGCGCGCGAAGCTGCGGCAGGCGGAGCGCGGCCAGCGCCTCCGTCCCCAGCGCGGCGAAGGCGTCGGAGGAGAGGGCGGCGAGCGCGGTCGGGGGCAGCGCCGCGACCTGGTCGGGCCGCAGCGCGGCGATGGCGGTCGTGGACAGCGACCCCAGCTGCGCCCCGCGCAGCGCCGCCATCTGGGTGCTGGTGAGGGCACGCAGCTGGTCGGTGGACAGCGCGGCCAGGTCCTCCGCCCCAAGTCCCGAGACGCCGGCGGCGGAGAGGGCCGCAAGCTGCGTCGTCTCCAGCGACGCCACCTCCGCCGCCGTCAGCGCCTCCACCTGCGCGCGGCCGAGCGCGCGCAGTTGCGTCGTGGAGAGTGCATCGAGGTCCGCGCTGTCCAGCGCCGCCACCTGCGCCACCGTCAGCAGCGCCATGGCGGAGGCGCTGATGGCGGCGAGCTGCGCGCCGGAGAAGTCTGCCACATCCTCCGCCGCGATGGACGCGATCTGGCGCCCGTCCATCGCCGCGATCTGGGTGGAGGACAGCGCCGCCAGGGCGTCGTCCGACAGGCGGGCGACGGCGGTGGCGCGCAGCCCGGCGACCGCGGCGGGGGAGAGGGCGGCGACCTGCGCCGTGCCCAGTGCCGCGACCTGGGCGGGCTTGAGGGCCGCGACCTGCTGGCGCGTCAGGCTGCCGATCTGCGCCGTGGACAGCGCCGCCACCTGCTCCGTCCGCAGCGCGGCGATGTTCGCCGTCGGCATCGCCGCCAGCGCCGTGGCGCCGAGGGCGCCGATCGCCTCCGTGCTCAGCGCTGCCGCCGCGGTGGGGCGCAGCGCCGCAACCTGCGTGGCGCCGAGCGCCCCCGCCTGGGCGGCGGAGAGCCCCGCGACCTGGAGGGGCGAAAGCGTGGCGATGCCGGCCGGCGCCAGGGCGCGCATCTGCGCCGCGCCGAGCACGGCAAGCTGGCTGGAATCGAGCGCGCCGACCGTCCGCGCCTGCAGCGCGGCGATGCCCGCGGTGCCGAAGGCCGCGAGCTGCGCGCTGCCCAGCGCCGGCGCCTGGGTGGAGGACAGGCCGGACCAGGCGCGGCCGGGGATCTTGCCGATCGCCTCCGGCGTGAAGGCGGCCAGCTGGTCCGCCCGCAGCGCGGCGATGGCCTGCGGCGTCATGCGCGCCAGTAAGGCGTCGCCAAGCCCCGCGATCTGCTCGGGCGTCAGCGTGTTGATCGTCACGGTCTGCCCGGCAGCGCGCAGCGTGACCGATGTGACCTGCATCCCCTTCGTCCCTGGAGCGTGCTTCACGCGGCCGGCCAGTCTGCCGTGGCAATGGTAAAGATTCCGCCGATGGAAGCCCGGCTGATCCGGGTCTAGGCTCGCGGTCCAAGAAGGGTGGAGGAAGCGCGATGCGGCGAAGGACCGTGCTCGGGGCCATGGCGTCGGCCCTGGCGAGCCCCGCTTTGGCCCAGCCGCGCTGGCCGGACCGGCCGATCCGCCTGGTGGTCCCCTTCGTCGCCGGCTCCTCCACCGACCTCATCGCCCGCATCGTCGCGGCCAGGCTCTCCGAATTGCTGGGGGAGCGGATGGTGGTGGACAACCGTGCGGGGGCGGGCGGGCTGATCGCGGCGCAGACCGTGGCGCGGGCGGCGCCGGATGGGCTGACGCTCTACTTCGGCGGATCGACGCTGATCGGCAATGCGTCGCTGCATCGCGACCCCGGCTACGACCCGGTGGCGGATTTCACCCCGATCGTGAACATCGTGGAGAACCCGGCCCTGCTGGTGGTGAAGCGCGATGCTCCCTGGCGGGATGCGGCCGCGCTGGCGGCGGCGATGCGGGAGAGGGCGGCGGCGGGGCGGCCCCTCACCTACGGATCGGGCGGCGTCGGCACGCCTGCGCACCTGGCCGCGGCGGCGCTGGCGACGCTGGCGGGCACCCAGGCGCTGCACGTGCCCTATCGCGGCGCCAACCAGGCCGTGCTGGCGCTGGAACAGGGGGAGGTGGATTTCACCTACGCCATCATCGGCATCGCACTCCCCCAGGTCCGCGCCGGCAATTTCCGGCCGCTGATGGTGACGGGCGCCCGCCGCGCTTCCTCCCTGCCCGAGGTGCCGACCTTCGGGGAGGCGATCGCCGATGGCCCGGTCGTCACCACCTGGTCGGCGCTGTCCGGCCCCGCCGGCCTGCCCGCCCATGCGGTCGCGACGCTGCATCAGGCGGTGCACCGCGCCGCCCGCGACGCGCCCTTCGTGGAGGCGCTGACCCGCGACGGCGGGGAGATGGTACTGAGCGAAAGCCCGCAGGCCTTCGCCGCCTTCTGGCGCGACCAGCGGCGCGTGCTGTCGGAACTGGTGACCATGACGGGGGCGCGGGTGGAATGAGCATTCGGGACCGGATCGCCGCGCGATTCCAGGCCTATGACGGGCTCGGCACGCTTCGCGCGACCACGCCGGATGACCTGCCCGCCGCGCGCTGGCTGGCCGGGGAGGCCGGGCGGGCGGGCCTGGCAACCGTCGCCATCCCGCGCCTGGTGGTGAAGGCCGCGCGCGCCGAATGGGCGGGCGGCGTCGTGGAGGGGCTTCCCCTGTTCGATGGCGGGCTGACCGGGCCCGGCGGCGTCGAGGGCCGCTTCGGCGCCATCGACGATGCCGCCGCGACCATCGGCTTCCTGGAGATCCACCCCGGCGCGGCGTCACTCAAGAAGATGCCCTTCGAGCGGCAGCGGCGCGAATCCCGCCACGCGGCGCTGGTGCTGGCGCCGCGCACGCTGACGGATGGGCTGGCGCCGCTGAACGCGCCGAACTTCCTGGCCCCCTTCGGCCCACCCGTGCTGCAGGTGGCGGGGCATGAGGCCGGGCGTCTTGCCGCCCTGGCCGCCAGCGGCGCGCCCATCCGCGTGACGCTGGACGCGGCGCGGGAGGAGGGGGCGAGCGCCAATGTGGTGGCGGAGGTGGCCGGCCCGCCGGCGGCGCCGCTCGTGGTCATGACGCCGCGCACCTCCTGGTGGACGAGCCTCAGCGAACGCGCGGGTGGTATCCTCGCCTGGCTGGAGGCGCTGCAGGCCGTGCGCGCGGCGGGCGAGCTGGCGCGACCCGTGCGCTTCGCCGCGACCTGCGGGCATGAACTCGGCCATCTCGGCCTGAATGCCTGGCTGGCCGCGTCACCGGGGCTGGTGGAGCAGGCGTCGGTCTTCCTGCATCTCGGCGCCAATCTGGGCGCGGCGGGCGATGCGCGGCTGACGGTGCGGAGCAACGTGCCGGGTCTCTCGGCCCGCGCCGCCATGGCGCTGGCCCATGCCGGCTACCCTGCCGCAATGATCGAGCAGGCGCCCGGTGAGACCGCCAACGGGGAGGCGCATGACATCCTGGTCCGGGGCGGGCGCTTCCTGTCGCTGATCGGCGCCAATCCGCGCTTCCACGCGCCCGAGGATCGGTGGCCGCATAGCGTGGACGTGCCTCATGCGGCTGCCATCGCGGAGGCTGTCGCGCGGCTGACTGTGGAACTGGCGACGAGCTGAAGACAGAAAAGGCGACCGGGCCGTGATGGCCTGGTCGCCTTTCGCGTGGCTCCGGCGCGCAAGGCGCCGCCGGGTCAGCCCTCCGCGCCGAGGCGCGGGGAGCCGATCATCGCCAGGAACTCACGGCGCGTGGACGGATCGTCCCGGAAGGCGCCGAGCATGCGGGACGTCACCATGCTGACGCCGGGCTTGTGGATGCCGCGCGTCGTCATGCACTGGTGCTGCGCCTCGATCACCACGGCGACGCCCTTGGGCTTCAGCACCGTCTCGATCGTGTTGGCCACCTGCGCCGTCAGCTTCTCCTGGATCTGCAGGCGCTTGGCATAGGCTTCCAGCACGCGGGCGAGCTTGGAGATGCCGACGACGCGGCCATCCGGGATGTAGGCGATATGCGCGCGGCCGATGATCGGCACCAGGTGGTGCTCGCAATGCGATTCCAGCCGGATGTCGCGCAGCACGACCATCTCGTCATAGCCGTCCGTCTCCTCGAAGGAACGGGCGAGCAGCTCGACCGGATCGGTGGCGTAGCCGCCGAAGAACTCCTCATAGGCGCGGGCGACGCGGGCGGGGGTATCGACCAGCCCTTCACGGTTCGGGTCGTCGCCGGCCCAGAGCAGCAGGGTACGGACGGCAGCTTCCGCCTCCTCCCGCGTCGGGCGTTGGAGGGTGGAGGCCTGGGGGGCGGCGATGCTGGCGGGCGTCTGGATGTTCACGGTCTTGGTTCCTGATGGCGTCTGGATGCGGCGGTAGTCTTGTCGCGCCGCCGCGTCACGGCGCCTTCCTCTGCAGGCCAGATGGGGCGCGTCCGGGATCGCGCAATAGTGGGTGGAATGTCGCATGCCGCCCCCGCGTAGCGGGCATGGAAGTTCATATCAGCGGCCCTGCGGTGCCACCTGCGGCCGGCAACGCCAGCCGAGGCCGCGACGGGTGCCCATGCGCGTTGCTTCGCAATGTGCATGGGCACCCGGAATGCGGCCCGCGGCAAGTGCGTCACGCCGAAGGCGTGCCTCCGGCACGACGCTTGAGGGCACCGATATATACCGACAGGTCGCTGCAAGCGGCCGTTGGTGTCACACAGGGGGTTCGCCCTGCACCGGCTGGCTGCCCACGGCGCGCAGCAGCATGGTGATGGCGGCGGAGGCCGCGTCCACCGCCTCCGCATCATTCCCCTTGGCTACCAGCGCCACGCCGCCGCCACCCATGCGGTAATAGGGGTAGCTGCCGATATCGAGGTCCGGCCACCGCTTCTGGATCTCCGCCAGCCCCTCCGCGATCCTTCCCTCCATCACGCCATTCGCGTGCACGGTGCGGGAGTTGATGGGCGGGCCGCCCTGCAGGGTCGGCGCCAGGCTTTCGAACATCGCCTGCATGATGCGCGGCACGCCGGCCATGACATGCACGTTGCCCATGGTGAAGCCGGGCGCGATGGAGATGGCGTTGTCGATCAGCGTGGCGCCGCGCGGCATGGTGCCCATGCGCTGGCGGGCCGGGTTGAATTCGCCCGGCTTGTAGTGGCGCTCGAGCCGCCCCCAGGCCTCAGGATGCGGCTCCCACGGCACGCCGAAGGCGGCGGCGATGCATTCGCTGGTGATGTCGTCATGCGTCGGGCCGATGCCGCCGGTGGTGAAGACGTGGTCGAATTTCTGCCGGACCTCGTTCACCGTCGCGACGATGGTCTCGCGGATGTCGGGGATCACGCGCACCTCCCGCAGCGGGATGCCGATCTCGCCGAGGCGCGTCGCCAGGAACTTGATGTTGGCGTCCTGGGTGCGCCCGGACAGGACCTCATTGCCGATGACGAGCAGGCAGGCGGTGGGATTCGATCCGGTCATGCTGGAGGATCCTGGGCGGCGGGCGGAAGAGGGAGGGCGGCAGGGATCGCGAGGCGCTGGGCGAGGAGCGCGACCGGCCGGTCGAAGGTGGCGATCGGCGCGCGCCGTTCCAGCGCGACGATGAGGTAGAGGCAGTCGAACAGCGCGTGGCGATGCTGCATGGCGAGTTCGGTGGCACGGCGCAGCCGCGGCGCCACCGGCAGCAACTCGATGCCGAGCGACTCTAATTCTGCCAGTGCGCGCATGGCCGTGCCCGGCTCGACCTGCCCGCCGCGTTCCTTGCGGAGCAGCGTCGAGGAAACCTCGACCGGCATGATGTCAGGGGCGAGGAATGATGCACCGCTGTCGAGCAGCGCCAGCGCATCCTCTGTCCCCTGCTCCCGCGCGAACCACTTCACGGCGGCGGAGGCATCCAGCACCAGGATCACGCGCCTTCGCCAAGCCCGTCGCGATGTTGGCGGATCAGGGTCGTGGAATCGACCGGCGACAGCGGCTGTCCGGCCAGCCTGGCGCGCAGCCGGGCCGCGATCGCCTCCCGGCTCTCGGCCGCGTCGCGGGTCATGAGGTCACGGACATAGGCTTCGAGCGAGGCGCCTCGGGCGGCAGCCTTGCGCTTCAGCGCTTCCACCACCGTGTCCTCGACCTGGCGGACCAGGACCTGCGCCACGAGATCCCCTCCTCGGATGCTATCAGTCGATGATAGCGCGAGGTCGTGCGGCGCCGCTACAGGAAATCCCGCAGCAGCGCGACCAGCGGCTTGTCCGCCGGCGGCATGGCGTAGTCGGACAGCTTCTGCGGCCGCACCCAGGCCAGCGCCTGCCCCTCCACCGCCGTCACCGGGCCGCTCCAGCGGCGGCAGAGATAGAGCGGCATCAGCAGGTGGAACTTCTCGTAGCCGTGGCTGGCGAAGGCGAAGGGGGCCAGGCAGCTTTCGGCCACATCGATCGCCAGCTCCTCCTTCAGCTCGCGGATCAGCGCGGCTTCCGGCGTCTCCCCGGCATGGACCTTGCCGCCGGGGAACTCCCAGAGCCCTGCCAGCGGCTTGCCCTCGGGCCGCCGCGCCAGCAGCACGCGGCCATCGCCATCGATCAGCGCGCAGGCGGCGACGAGGAGGATCTTCTTGCCCGGCGCGTCTTCCAGCGCGGGTGCCGGGGCGGCAGGGGCGGCGGGCGGGGCAGGCAGGTCGGCGCGGGTCATGGCGAAGAGCTTGACCGGCATCGGCCCGCCGCGCGCAACGAAATCCCGCACGCCCTCTCCGGCGTCGCGGAAGCCGATGCGGCCCAGCAGCTTCTGGCTGCGCTCATTGTCCACCAGCGCGGAGGCCACCAGGCGGTCCACATCGATATGGGCGAAGGCCCAGCTGACGATCCGCGCCGCGGCCTCCGGCCCCACGCCATGGCCCCAGAAGCGGCGGCCGACCCAGTAGCCGAGCTCCGCCTCCCGCTTCGCGGCATCGCGCGTCAGGCCGATGCAGCCCACCAGCACCTCCCGCTCCTCCGCCGTGCCGGCGCCCTCCAGCCCGGTGATGGCGAGGTGCCAGGCCTGGCCGGCCGCCATCTGCGCGCGGGTGGAGGCGATCCATTCATCCGCGAGGTCGCGGGGATAGGGGAAGGGCACGCGCGCCAGGGTCTTCGCCACCTCCCAGTCATTCACCAGGCGATGCAGGTCTGCCGCATCCTCCGGCCGCAGCGGGCGGATGGTCAGGCGTTCCGTGCGCAGCGGCGTGAAGGGCGGCGGCGCGAGGGGATCGGGCTCATCCCCGGGGGGCGAGGCGGTCGGCGCAAGGGGGGAGGTGGTCGCCATGGGTAGGGCGGGGTCCTGCGGCGTTCAAACGGGGCGATCCCGCCCGCCGGGCCGATCACGACCTGGTGGGTGGGGTTGCCCCGGTCTTAACGCCGGGACTCGGGCGCTGTCAGGCGGCGTGCCGGGGGCGGGCGGAAAGTTTCCGCCGCTGTGGCCCGCGCGCCCCTCATCTCAGCTCCGATACGACCCGTTGATGTTGATGTAGCCATGCGTCAGGTCGCAGGTCCAAACCGTGGCCTTGCCGCGGCCGAGGCCGATATCGACCTCGATATGCACTTCCCGCCCCTTCATGTGGGCGACCACCGGCGTTTCGTCATAGCCCGGCACCACGCCGCCTTCGCGGGCCATCCAGGTGCCGCCGACGGCGACGGAGAGGCTGTCGCGGTCCGCGGGCTCGCCGGCCTTGCCGACGGCCATGACGATGCGGCCCCAATTCGCGTCCTCGCCGGCGATCGCGGTCTTCACGAGCGGCGAATTGGCGATCGACATGGCGATGCGGTGCGCCGATTTCGCGCTGACGGCGCCGGTGACGTCGATCTGGATCAGCTTCTGCGCACCCTCGCCGTCGCGGGCGACCATCAGCGCCAGGTCCATCAGGACCTCATGCACCGCCCGGGTGAAATCCTTCAGCATCGCGCCGCCCTCGGCCGGCACGCGCGGGTGCTTGGTGGCGCCGGTGGCGAAGAGCAGCACGGTGTCGCTGGTGGAGGTGTCGCTGTCCACCGTGACGCAGTTGAAGGATCTGTCGGTCCCCTTCGACAGGATCTTCTGCAGGACGGGGGCAGGAATCTTCGCGTCGGTCGCGAGGAAGCAGAGCATCGTCGCCATGTCGGGCGCGATCATGCCGCTGCCCTTGGCGATGCCGCTGACCGTCACCGTCGCATCGCCGATCCTGGCCGTGCGGGTCGAACCCTTGGGGAAGGTGTCGGTCGTCATGATGGCGCGGGCCGCGCCCTGCCAGCCATCGGTGCCGAGCGCGCCGAACAGGCCAGGGAGCGCCGCCACCAGCTTCTCGGTCGGCAGCTTCTCCCCGATCACGCCGGTGGAGGCCAGGAACACCTCCTTCGGCTTGCAGCCCGCGAGCTCTGCCATGGCGGCGGCGGTGTCGGCGCAGGTCTGGCGGCCGGCCTTGCCGGTGAAGACGTTGGAATTGCCGGCGGTGACGACCAGCGCGCGGGCCTTCCCGCCCGCCAGCGCGGCGCGGCACCAATCCACCGGCGCGCCGGGGCACTTGTTCTTGGTGAAGACGCCCGCGACGGTCGTCCCCTGCGGGAAGACCATCATCGTCACGTCTTCCCGCGTCGTGTAGCGGATGGCGGCGCGGCCGGAGCCGAGGCTGACGCCCGGCACCGGCGGCAGTTCCGGCAAGGGAAGGGCGAGGGGGGAGACGGGAAGGTCCTTGCCGGCCATGGTCGTGGTCTCGTTCAGCGGCGGGGTTGGGCAGGGGTTGCGGGCGCGGGCGGCGCGGCGCGGTCGAGCAGGGAGGGGGCCTGGACGGGGCTGCCATCCATGCCGAAGCGTTCGATGCGCGCGGCGCCGCGGATGCGCTCCACCTCGGCATTCACGCCTTCCTCGAAGGCGGTCTGGCGCAGCTGCTCGCGCGCTTCCTCGAAGGGCGGCGGCGGCACGGCGCGGCGCTCCTCCACCTTGATGACGTGCCAGCCGAACTGGGTGCGCACCGGGTTGGCGCTGATCTGGCCGGGCTGCATGCCGAAAGCGGCTTCCGCGAATTCCGGGATCATGTCGCCGCGCTTGAAGAAGCCGAGGTCACCGCCCTCGCGGGAGCCGGGGCCGGTGGAGCGGCGGCGGGCGACCTCGGCGAAATCGGCACCGGGGCGGCGCGCCTCCGCCATGGCGGTGCGGGCCTCGGCCTCCGTTGCCGTGAGGATGTGGCGGGCGCGCACCTCCTCCTCGGCCGGGCGGGTCGCGATCTGCTGCTGGTAGCGGGCGCGCAGCGCCTCCTCCGTCAGCAGCGGGCCGACGGCACGGGTGATGAGGGCCTGCTGGAGCGTCTCCTCCTCCACCCGCCGCAGCCTGGCGGCCACTTCCGGGTCCTGCGCCAGGTTGGCGGCGCGGGCGGCCTGGGTGATGGCCTTCTGCGTGATCATCTGGTCGAGCAGCAGCGGGAAGAGCATCTGCGGCGGCATGTTCCGCAGCTCCTCCGGCAGGCGGCGGGCTTCCTCCTGGACGTCATCCAGGCGGATCTCCTGGCCATCGACACGCGCCACGACCGGGTTCGCCGGGGCCCCGGCGGGCGGGTTCGCCGGGGCTGCGGCGGCAGGATTGGCCGGCGCGGGGGTGGAGGCGGGGGGCGTGGCCTGGGCCAGGGCCATGCCGGCCGGCAGCATCAGGGCGGCGAAAAGCAGGGCCGTGCGGCGCATTCGGGGGTTCTCCGTCAGGGGGCGGAACATGGCCGATGGCGGTCCCTGCGACAAGAACGGCACCGTGACGGGGGGCGCCGCGCCCTCGCGTTGACGTGGAGGGGCCTCCCGCCTATCTCTCCCGCTGCCGCGCCGCCGCCGGCAATGGGCCTTGCCTGGCCGGCCGCGCCCCCCCGATGGAGTTCGGCGCGGGCGCTCCGCCTGGCGACCCGGGCCGGCGCCGCGCCGGCCGGAGACCCCAGGACCCCATGTTCCAACGCCTCGTCCGCGCCTTCTTCGGCACCTCGAACGACCGTCAGGTGAAGCGCTACCAGGCGCGGGTGCCGGCGATCAATGCGCTGGAGCCCGCCTTCTCCGCCCTGTCGGATGATGCGCTCCGCGCCAAGACCGCGGAGTTCCGCGCCGCATTGGCAGCGGGCAAGACGCTCGACGACATCCTGCCTGACGCCTTCGCGACGGTGCGGGAGGCCGCGAAGCGCGTGCTCGGCCTGCGGCACTTCGACGTGCAGATGATCGGCGGCATGGTGCTGCATGAGGGCCGCATCGCCGAGATGAAGACCGGCGAGGGCAAGACCCTGGTCGCGACGCTGCCCGTCTACCTCAACGCGCTGCCGGCCAAGGGCGTGCATGTCGTCACCGTGAACGACTACCTGGCGAAGCGCGACAGCGAATGGATGGGGCGGATCTACCGCTTCCTCGGCCTCAGCGTCGGCGTCATCGTCCATGGCATGACGGATGACGAGCGGCGGGACGCCTATGCCTGCGACGTCACCTACGGCACCAACAACGAATTCGGCTTCGACTACCTCCGCGACAACATGAAGTACCGGCTGGAGGAGATGGTCCAGCGCGACTTCGCCTTCGCCATCGTGGACGAGGTGGACAGCATCCTGGTGGATGAGGCGCGCACGCCGCTGATCATCTCCGGCCCGACCGACGATACCTCGGAGCTCTACAGCCGCGTGGACGCGGTGATGAAGGAGCTGGTGAAGGACACGTCGCTGTTCGAGAAGGACGAGAAGTTCAAGACCGTCCACCTGCTGGAGAACGGGACGGAGGCGCTGGAGCAGGCGCTGACCGACGCCGGGCTGCTGACGGAGGGCAACCTCTACGACAGTTCCAACGTCACGCTGGTGCACCACGCGAACCAGTCGCTGCGCGCCCATGTCCTGTTCACCAAGGACGTCGATTACATCGTCCGTCAGGACAAGGTCGTCATCATCGACGAGTTCACGGGCCGCATGATGGAAGGCCGCCGCTACTCCGACGGCCTGCACCAGGCGCTGGAGGCGAAGGAGCGTGTGACAGTCCAGCCCGAGAACCAGACGCTGGCCTCCATCACCTTCCAGAACTACTTCCGGCTCTATCCCAAGCTCGCGGGCATGACCGGCACGGCGTCCACGGAAGCGGACGAGTTCGCCGAGATCTACAAGCTCGAGGTCGTGGAGATCCCGACCAACGTGCCGGTGGCGCGCATCGATTCCGATGACGAGGTCTATCGCTCCGCGCGCGAGAAATACGAGGCGGTGGGGACGCTGATCGAGGAGGCGCGGGCCAAGGGCCAGCCCATCCTGGTCGGCACCACCAGCATCGAGAAGAGCGAGCTGATCTCCGAGATCCTGAAGAAGCGCGGCGTGCCGCACCAGGTGCTGAACGCGCGCTACCACGAACAGGAAGCCGGCATCGTCGCGCAGGCCGGCCGCCCCGGCGCCGTCACCATCGCCACCAACATGGCCGGCCGCGGCACCGACATCCAGCTTGGCGGCAATGCGGACATGCTGGCCCGCGCGGAGGTCGGCAACAGCGACAGCCCGGAATACGAGGCGGCGCTGGCCCGCCACAAGGCGGAGGTGGAGGCGATCCGCCCCGCCGTGAAGGCGTCCGGCGGGTTGCTGGTGATCGGTACCGAACGGCATGAGAGCCGGCGCATCGACAACCAGCTCCGCGGCCGGTCAGGCCGACAGGGCGACCCGGGTGCCAGCCGCTTCTTCCTCTCGCTCGAGGACGATCTCATGCGGATCTTCGGATCCGACCGCATGGGCGGGATGCTCCAAAAACTCGGCCTGAAGGAGGGGGAGGCGATCGTCCACCCCTGGATCAACAAGGCGCTCGAGAAGGCGCAGAAGAAGGTCGAGGCGCGCAACTTCGACACGCGCAAGAACCTGCTGAAATACGACGACGTCATGAACAACCAGCGGAAGGAGGTCTATGCCCAGCGCAAATCCTTCATGACCGCGCCCGACGTCGCCGAAACCGTCGCCGAGATGCGGCGGGAGACCATCGGCAAGATGGTGGATGCCGCCATCCCGGAGAACGCCTATCCCGAGCAGTGGGACCTGACGGGGCTGCAGGAGAAGGTCTTCACCATCCTCGGGCTCGACCTGCCTGTCGCCGATTGGGCGCGGGAGGAGGGGATCGACGAGACGCAGGTGCGCGAGCGGCTGGAGAAGGCGGCGGACGAGGCCTATGCCGCCCGCGTCGCCAATATCGGCACCGACCTGATGCGGATGGTGGAGAAGAGCCTGCTGCTGCAGATCTTCGACGCGGTGTGGAAGGAACACCTGCTGTCGCTGGACCACCTCCGCCAGGGCATCGGCCTGCGCGCCTATGGCCAGCGCGACCCGCTGAACGAATACAAGTCGGAAGCCTTCAACCTCTTCAACGGCATGCTGGAGGATCTGCGGGAACGCACCACCAGTGTGCTGATGCGCATCGACATCCGCCCGGACGCACCGCCGCCCATGCCGGAGCCGGTGCGGGTGATGGACCTCCGCCACGACGCGCCGCCGAACGAGCTGGAATATGCGGATGGCGCGCCGCCGCCGATGGAATACGGCACGGCGACCCAGACCATGCGCGCGCCGATCACGGCGACCGCGGTCGATCCCAACGACCCCGCCACCTGGGCCGCCACGCCGCGCAACGCGCCCTGCCCCTGCGGGTCGGGCAAGAAGTACAAGCACTGCCACGGCAAGGCCTGACGGCCTTCTTCGAGGCGGCATGAAAAAGGCCCGGTGCCGATGGCGCCGGGCCTTTCGCGTTTCAGCGCCCGCGGCGCCCCTGGCCCGGCCCGTCGCTCGGGTCGCTATCCGTCAGGCCGGTGCGGCGCCCGCGGCCATTGCCGGGGCCGTCGCTCGGATCGCTGTCGGTGATGCCCGTGCCACGGCGCTGGCCGCGGCCATTGCCGGGCCCGTCGCTCGGGTCGCTGTCGGTCAGGCCGGTGCCCCGCGGGCGGCCGCGGCCATTGCCGGGCCCGTCGCTCGGGTCGCTGTCCGTGATGCCGGTGCCGCGCCGCACGCCGCGGCCATAGCCGGGGCCATCGCTCGGGTCGCTGTCATTGATGCCGGTGTAGCGGCCCTGGGCCGGCGTCGCGCCCGTCTCCGGCCCGGCCTGGCGGGCCGGAGCGGCCGCGGCCGCGCCCACGGCCAGGCCCGGTGCCACCGCACCCAGGCGGATGACCAGCAGGCGGCGCCCGAGGCCCTTCGGCGAATCTTCTGTCATGGCAAGCTGTTCCTTCCCCGCCACAGCCTGCGGGCGACAGCCGTCATGGACAAGATCGTGTGATCAGACGCTGCGTGAAATCGCGGCAATCTGGTTAATAAAGCGACGATGCCTAGCGTCACACCCGCTGCAGCGGCACGCGCGTGCAGAGCCAGGCCGCCAGGCCCGTCAGCAGCGCGGCCGCGCCGAACAGGGCGCGGAAGGCGTCCAGCAGCTCCGACTGGAACAGCGCCCGTGCCGCCGGCGACAACCCCGCCAGCGCCCCCAGGCCCTGGTTGACCAGCGCTACGAACAGCGCTGCCGCATCCCCGGGCGCCACCACCAGCGCGCCGAACAGCACCGCCCCCAGCAGCGCCGTCCCCGTGGCGGCGCCGAGGGACCGGCTGAACTGGACGGAGGCGGTGGCCGACCCCAGCCTCTCCCGCCCCGCGGCCACCTGCACTGTCACCTGCACCATCGGGAAGGACGACCCGAAGCCGAGCGAGGTCACCGCCAGCAGCAGAGCCAGCACCGGCATGGGCAGCGCCCCGGCGCCGATCGCGATCACCACCAGCGCGGCGGCGGCCAGCGACAGGCCGATGGTCGGCCACAGCATGGTCCGCCCCGTCCGCGCCAGCCCGGTGCCCGCCATCAGCGCGCCGAAGCCGGAACAGGCGGAGAGCGGCAGCAGGGCGAAGCCGACCTCGGAAGGGCTGAGGCCGCGCACCGTCGTCAGGTAGATCGGCAGGAAGGCGATGGAGCCGACGAAGGCGCCATTCACCAGGCCCGTCATCAGGTTGGTGCGCCAGATCGTGGCGTCACCCAGCAGGTTGAGCGGCAGCAGCGGATCGGGTGCGCGCCGTTCCTGGCGCAGCAGCAGCCACAGCGCCACGCCCGCCACCAGCGCCAGCCCGCCCGCCACCAGCAGCGGCAGGGCAGCGAGCTTGCGCGCCTGGTCCAGCGCCAGCAGCGCCGGCGCGACGAAGAGGCTGAACAGCACCAGGCCCCACCAGTCGAAGGCGAAGCCCCGCGGCGACCCCTTCGCGGTGTTCGTCAGCCGGGTCACCGCCAGGTACGCCGCCAGCATCGCCAGCGGCAGTTGCAGCATGAACACGCTGCGCCAGCCGAACTGCCCCGTCAGGAAGCCGCCCAGCACGGGGCCGAGCGCACTCGCGCCGGTGAAGACCGCCGCGATCCAGGCCTGGAAGCGCCCGCGCTCCCGCGGCGGCACCACCTCCGCGATCAGCGCGACGGAGAGGCTGATCAGGCCGCCGCCGCCGAAGCCCTGCACCACCCGCGCCGCCGCCAGCCAGGGAAGCGACGGTGCCGCGGCGCAGGCCGTGGCGCCGGCGGCGTAGAAGCCGAGCGCCACCAGCAGCATGCGCCGGCGCCCGAAGGCATCGCCGAGCCGCCCATAGACCGGCGCCGCCACCGTATTGGCGACGAGGTAGAGGACGATGATCCAGGAGACGCGCTCGACCTCACCCAGGCTGCGCGCGATGGCGGGGAGCGCCGCGGCGACCAGCGTCTGGTCGAGCGCCGCGCCGAACATGGCCAGCGCCACGGCGGGGAAGAGGCGGAAGAAAAGCCGCTTCAGCTCGGCGGGCGGGATCGGCGCATCGGGAGGGGGCATGCAGCCCCGATCATCCCATGGCCGGGCGGATCAGACGACGGCCGTCCGCCCCATCTCCAGAAACTTCTCGCGACGCCGGGCGCGCAAGGTCGCGCCATCCAGCGCCATCAGCGGCTCCAGGCAATCCCAGACCTGGCGGGACACGGCGGCCAGCATGGCGCCGGGATCCCGATGCGCGCCGCCCAGCGGCTCCGCGATAACGGCATCGATCAGGGCGAGCTTGCGGAGGTCCTCCGCCGTCAGGCGCAGCGCCTCCGCCGCCTGGGGGGCGTTGGCGGAGTCCCGCCACAGGATGCTGGCGCAGCCCTCGGGCGAGATGACGGAATAGATCGCGTGTTCCAGCATCAGCACGCGGTCGGCGGCGGCCAGCGCGATGGCGCCGCCCGAGCCGCCTTCGCCGATGATGGTGGCGACGAAGGGGACGGGCGCATCGAGCCCGGCCTCGATGGAGCGTGCGATGGCTTCCGCCTGGCCGCGGGCCTCGGCCTCGATACCCGGGAAGGCGCCGGCGGTATCGACGAAGCTGACGATGGGCAGGCCGAAGCGGCCGGCGAGTTCCATGATCCGCTTGGCCTTCCGGTAGCCCTCCGGCCGGGCCATGCCGAAATTATGCTTCACGCGGCTTTCGGTATCGCGGCCCTTCTCGGTCCCCAGCACCGCGACGGCGCGGCCCCGGAACCGGCCGAGCCCCGCCAGCACCGCCGCGTCATCGGCGAAGGCGCGGTCGCCGGCGAGCGGCGTCCACTCCTCGATCAGGCCGCGGATGTAGTCCGCGGCCTTCGGACGTTCGGGGTGGCGGGCGACCAGCGCCTTCTGCCAGGGCGTGAGCTTCGCGTAGGTCTGGCGGAGCAGCGTCTCCGCCTTGTCGCGCAGCTTGCCGACCTCCTCGGCAACATCGATGCCGCCGGCGTCGGTCGCCCGGCGCAGCTCCTCGATCTTGCCTTCGAGCTCGGCGATGGGCTTTTCGAATTCCAGGAAGTGGCGCATGGCGGCGGAGCCTTAGCCCGGAACGGTGCCGGGCGGAAGCGCCGCCGCCTCACCCATCAATCCGCATTCGCCCCACTGGCGCGGACGATGGGCGCCCATTTCGCCGTCTCGTCCCGGATGAAGCGCGCCAGTTCGTCGGGGGAGGAGGGGGTGGGCTCCACGCCATGGCGGGCCAGGTGGGCGCGGACATCGCTGTCGGCCAGCGTGGCGCGCATGGCGGCGTTCAGCTTCTCCACGATGGGCTGGGGCAGGCCCTTCGGTCCGACCAGCGCGTACCAGTTGCCGACCTCATACCCCGGCAGCGTTTCCGCCACGGTCGGCACATCGGGCATCAGGGGGGATCGCTGCAGCGTCGGCACGGCGAGGGCGCGGAGCTTGCCGGCCTCGATCTGCGGGATGGCGGTGGGGGCGGTGGAGAAGGAATAGTCGATCTTGCCGCCCACCATGTCCGTCATCAGCGGCCCGCCGCCGCGATAGGGGACATGCACGGTCTTGATGCCGGCCATCTGGTCGAGCAGCGCGCCCGCCAGGTGTCCCGCGCCGCCGACGCCGGAGGAGCCATAGGTGATGGTGTCGGGCCGGGCCTTCGCCGCGGCGACGAGGTCCGCGACCGTCCGCCAGGGGCGGTCCGCCGGCACCACCAGCACGTTCAGGATGGAGCCGGACTGGCTGATCGGCGTCAGGTCCGTGGCCGGGTCGAAAGGCAGGTTGCGGTAGATGGTGGGGTTGATGGCGAGTGCCGCGATCGTGCCCATCAGCAGCGTGTAGCCATCGGGGGCCGCCCGCACCGTCATCTCGGTGGCGAGGTTGCCGCCGGCGCCGGGGCGGTTGTCGATCAGGATCGTGCCGCCCAGCGCCTGCTGCAGCTTGGGCTGCATGGTGCGCGCCGTGAGGTCCGTCCCACCGCCGGCCGCGAAGCCCACGATCATGCGGATGGGCCGGTTCGGGTAGTCCGCCTGGGCCAGGGCGGGGGCGGCCAGCGTGGCGGCGACACCACCTGGCACGAGCGCGGCAAAGCCGCGACGGGTGATCATCATTCGTTTCCTCCAGCGGGATTTTTTGCATTTAACCCCGCCGGAGGTCGCCGCGATAGCGGGAAGCGATCAGCCCTCCCGCCAGGGATGGGCGTTCCAGAGGGTCTGGTAGCGGGTCTGCAGCGCGCGAAGCTCCGCGGCGTAGGCATCGGGCGCCAGGAAGCGCAGCGGCAGGTTCTGCTGCGTGGCGGCGGCCTGGAACTCCGGGTTCTCGACCGTCCGGCGGACGGACAGCGCCAGGCGTTCCAGCACTGGCGCGGGCAGGCCGGCCGGCGCCGCCATGCCGCGCATGGAGCCCTCGATCACGTCGAAGCCCTTCTCCCGCAGCGTCGGCACCTGCGCCAGCGGCTGCCAGCGCGTCTCCCCCATCTGGGCGAGGGGGCGCAGCACGCCCTGGTTCATCTCGTTGATGCCCTCCGCCACGTTCATCACGGCGACCGGGATGGCGCGGGACAGCAGGTTCTGCTTGACCTGCGCGCTGCCGCCGAAGGGCACGTGCAGGAACTTGGCGCCGCTCGTGCGCTCCAGCGCCAGCATGGCCAGGTGGTCGTCGGACCCGATGCCGGTGGTGCCGTAGCCGATCGTCTCCGGCCGCGCGCGGGCGGCGGCCAGCAACTCCTCCAGGCTGCGATAGGGGCTGTCCGCCAGCACCCATAGCCCGCCCGGATCATCCACGATGTTGCCGATGAGGGTGAAGTCGGAAAGGGCGAAGCGGGTGCGGCGCTCGATCGGGAGCGTCACGATATGGGGCGTGTTGATGAAGCCGATGGTGAGGCCGTCCGGCCGCGCGCGGGCCAGTTCGGTGAAGCCGATCTCGCCGCCCGCGCCGGGGCGGTTCAACACCACCACGGGCTGGCCGAGGTCCCGTTCCATGAAGCGTGCGATGGTCCGCGCCGCGAGGTCCGTGCCGCCGCCGGCGGCGAAGGCCACGACCATGGTCAGCCCCCGGTCCGGCGTCCAGGCGCCCTGCGCCAGGGCGGGCCGGGGCAACAGGGGCGCGGCCCAGGGGGCAGCCAGGGCGGCCGTGAGGGCGCTGCGGCGGGTGAGCATGACGTCGTCTCCCGTTATGGTCGTTCGGTGACCGTCATGTGACAGCGCCGCCGCGGCGCGGCAAGCGCCTCAGGGCAGCAGGATCGGCGCCAGGCCGTGGCGGGTGGCGGAGCGCGTGATGGTGCCGTCCAGCCGCGCGCGTTCCAGGAAGGCGTTCACCTCGTTCAGCCAGGCGGCGTCGTTGCGCTGCACGGCGTAGGCATAGAGCGTCTCCCCGAACCGGCCCGGCGGGTCGATGACGCGGGCCCAGTCATGCATCAGCACCATGCGGCGGGTGTAGGGGTAGTCGGACATGAAGACGTCGGCGCGGCCAGAGAGGATCTCGCCCTCCCGCGTCCGCGGCATGCGGACCACCATGAGTTCCGCGTTGCGGAGGGAGTCGCGCATCAGCGGTTCCATGATGGTGCCGGCGGCAACCGCCACGACGGTGCCGGGGCTGTCGATGTCCCGCCAGGACTGGATGCGGGTGTTGGTGCGGGTCGTCACCGCATAGACCGGGCTCGCCAGATAGGGCTTGGAGAAGGCGACGCGCAACGCGCGGGGCGGCGTGATGCCCACCGCCATCATGGCGATATCGCAGCTGCCATCATCGATGCGGTCCATGAACTCGCCGAAATTGGTCTCGACGAAGGTCAGGCGGACATTGAGCCGCGCGGCGAGCGCGCGGGCCATGTCGATGTCGATCCCCTCCAGCTCCCCGTTCCGGGGATTGCGGTAGGAGATGGCGAAGTATTCGGGCCACATGCAGACCCGGACCTCGCCTCTGGCGCGAATGACGGGCAGGCGCTCGGGCCGCGGGGCAGCGGCTTGCGGGGTCGCGGGGGCGGTGCCGGCCGAGCCGGGTGCCGGATTCTGGGCCAATATCAACGATGTATTGACGCCGGAAGATTGCGCTTCCGTTGTCTGCGCCAGAACCTCGTCACAACACTCGCAAAAAAAGACGAACAGGCTGATAATGGCCGTCGCAAAGATGGTTCCACGCATCGCCCAACTCCGTGCCGCCTTCCGCCGTTCGCTGGGCCTCGGTGCGCCGAAGCCCAGCGAGCCTCGCCCGTGGCTGCTTTTCTCCGCCGCGGTTGGCCTGGTCGCCCTATGCCTGCTCGGCATCTACAGCATCTTAATGCATCGCGGCCAACAGGACGCCATCGCGGAAGCGGAACGGCTGACGCAGGGGGTCGCGGCCGGGCTGGCGGACCAGCTGACGCGGGCCATGCAGACCGTGGACCTGGTGGTGATGGACGCCACCGACCGGCTGGCGGAGACCGATCCCGCCACCGTCGCCCGCCAGATCACCGGCCGCATCCGGGACGTGCCGCAGATGCGCGCCCTGCTGATCACCGACGCGCAGGGCTTCATCATCGCGAGTTCCGTCGATGGGCTGCGGGAGGCCTCGGTCGCCGACCGCGAATGGTTCCGCCTGCTGCGCTTCGGCAACCAGGCGCTGCGGCTCGGCGCGCCGGAAGCCGGGCGCTTCATCGGCCCGCAGGGGCGCAGCATCCAGCAGGCGGGGGGCCTCTATTCCATCCCCTATGCCCGCGCGATGCGCGGTGCGCGCGGCGAGTTCCAGGGCGCCATCGTGGCGGTGCTGAACCCGGACTACCTCGTCGGCGTCGCGCGCCGGCACGCTGACGCTTTCGGCGCCATCGTCCGCGTCCATTCCTTCCAGGGCCTGCTGCTGGCGCGGTCCGACGGATCGGCGCAGGGGGTGGGCGAGCTCAATTCCTCCTCCTGGATCTTCCGGGACTTCCTGCCGCGGCGGGAGACCGGGACCTGGGCCGGCGTGGACCAGGACGGGTCGGAGGTCGTCGCCTCCTTCGCCGTCACCCGGCAGGGCACCTTCGTGGTGGAGACGGCGCGGAGCCGCGCCGATGCGCTGGACACCGCCAATCGCCTCGGCGCCCTGCTGGCCGCCGGCGTCGCGGCCGCCGCCGTGGTGACGCTGGTCGCGCTCTGGCTGCTGGTGCGCCAGGCGCAGGCCTTGAAGATGCAGGGCCAGCGGCTGGCGGAGAGCGAGCGCGCCGCGGTCGCCGCCAGCCGGGCGAAGGAGGAGTTCCTCGCCTCCATGAGCCATGAGATCCGCACGCCGATGAACGGCGTGATCGGCATGACGGGCCTGCTGCTCGACACCGGGCTCGATGGCGTGCAGCGGCGCTATGCGGAGACGATCCAGGGTTCCGCCGAGCACCTGATGATGGTGCTGAACGACATCCTCGACTTCTCCAAGCTCGAAGCCGGCGCGCTGCAGCTGGAAAGCGTGCCCTTCAACGTGGAGCAGGAGATCGCGACCATCGTCGAGCTCTTCGCCCCCCGCGCGGCGGCGAAGGGGGTGGAGCTGGTCTGCGCGCTCGCCCCCGACCTGCCGCACAAGGTGGTGGGCGACCCGGGCCGCATCCGGCAGATGCTGTTCAACCTGGTGGGCAACGCCATCAAGTTCACGGAAACCGGCTGGATCCAGGTGGCGATCTCGATCGAGCCGGAGCTCGACTATTGGCGGCTCCGCGTCTCCGTCTCCGACACCGGGATCGGGATCGAGCGCGACAAGATCGGCATGCTGTTCGAACGCTTCACCCAGGCCGATGCCTCCATCCGCCGGAAGTATGGCGGCACGGGCCTCGGGCTCGCGATCTGCAAGAAGCTCGCCGAGGAGATGGGCGGGGGCATCGAGGCGGTGCCGCGGCTCGCCGGCGTGCGCAATGGCGGCGGCAGCATCTTCCGCTTCACCGTCAAGATCGGGCGCGTCGAGGGCGACCAGCTGCCGCTGACGGGGCTGGCGGGCCGCCGCATCCTGGTGGTGGACGACCTGCCGCTGAACCGGGAGATCATGGTCCGGCAGCTCGCCGGCATGGGGGCGGAGGCGATCGCCGTGCCGGATGGCGGCACCGCGCTGGCCGCGCTCCGCCAGGCGGCCGCGCTCGGCCGGCCCTATGAGGCGGCGGTGCTGGACGGGCAGCTGCCGGATGGCGACGGGTTGGCGCTGGCGCGGCGCATCCGCCAGGAATGGGACGCCTTCGGACGGCCGCGCCTGCTGCTCTGCGCCTCCGGCTCCACCGACCCGCGGGAGGCGAACGGGCAGGGCGTGCTGGATGGGCTGCTGCTGAAGCCCGCGCTGCCGACCCGGCTGCGGGACGCGCTGCTGGTCGCCGTGGCGCCGCCGAAGCCGGTGGCCGCCCCCGCGCCGCGGCCGGTGGCGCCGGTGGCGGAGGAAGGCGGCGCCGCGGGCCCGCAGGTGCGGGTGCTGCTGGTGGAGGACAACCCGACCAACCAGCTGGTGATGAAGACCATCCTGAGCCGCGCCGGGGCCAGCGTGGTGGTGGCGGGCGACGGCCAGCAGGCCGTGAACGCCGCCCGGGCCGGCCAGTACGACGTGATCCTGATGGACCTGCAGATGCCGGTGATGGATGGGCTGGAGGCGACGCGCAGCATCCGCGGCCATCCCGGCCCGAACCGCCGCACCCACATCATCGGCCTGACCGCCGCCGTCGGCCCCGAATTCGAACGGCAGTGCCGGGAGGCGGGGATGGACGACTATGTCGGCAAGCCCGTGCAGCGCGACCTGCTGCTGCGCAAGCTCGGCCTGGTGGCGAAGGCGGCGGGGTCGTCCCAGGCCGCGTGATCCCCGCTGAATCAAGGGCCTGTGCGGCAGGACGCTTTAGATTTTAGGAATACTGCCCTTTTAGCCGATTATGCCGTTTATGCACCTTTAGTGCGATTCTTCGAGGTCCGGGTGCTGGTGGCCAGTGGGGCGGCTGTTGGGGCGGCTGTTGGGGCGGCCGGGCATGGATCGGCCAGTGTCGTAGGTATATTATCCTTGATGCCGTCGCCTGTCAATCCAGCGCCAGGCCCTCCAGCGCCACGGCCAGGCCGCCGCGGGCCTGGCGCTGGGCGCCGGCGGCGATGCCGGCGATGGCCCAGCCCTCCCCCTGCCGGACCAGCAGCGGCCCGCCGGAAGCCCCCCGCGTGGCGGCGCAGCCATGGCGGAGCAGCAGACGCCGCGCCTCGTCGCGATACGGCGCCTCGATGGCGCAATCCGTGTCGGCCAGCAGCGCATGGGCGCGGTCCTGCTGGAAGCCGGCCAGCATGGCGGGGGTGCCGGCGGCGGGCAGCGGCGCGCGCGGCAGGGTGGGGCCGGGCAGGGGGGATGCCAGGCGCAGCAGCGCCCAGTCGGCGCCGAAGGGGCCGCGCGACGCGGGATCGAAGCCCGGGCCCAGGCGGAACTCCCGCACCGTCGCATGGGCGCGGAACTCGCCCCGCTCATAGCCCGCCAGCACATGGGTGCGGGTGGGCAGGACGAGGTTGCCGGTGCGCGGCGCCACCAGGCAGTGGGCGGCGGTCAGCACGCGGTCAGGGGCGATCAGCGCACCGGTGCAATGGGTGCCGGCCTCGGTCTGGACGCGGACCAGGCTGGACCAGGGGGCGGCGCGGATATCGACGGACTGGCGCGCCTCCGCCGCCGGGTCGAGGCCGGGGCGGGGGAGGGGCTGGGCCAGGGTGGCGACAGGGAGGAGGAGGCCCAGCAGGGCCAATCCGCCCGTGGGCAGCCGCGTCGTCACGACCGCGCTGCCAGCAACCCGCTGGCCAGGCACCGGAAGGCCTCCAGCGCGCGCGGCAGCACCGATGCCGCGTCCTCGCTCGCCGCCACCCACAGCGCGGCGTTCAGCGCGGCGCCGTTCAGCAGGCGGGCGGCGGCCTCGGCGTCCACGGGCTTCAGGACGCCCCGCGCGATCAGGTCCCGCACCGCCTCCATCGTCGCCTCCAGGCAGCCATCCTGGCTGGGCCAGCGGGACGGATCGCCGAGCACGGCGGGTCCGTCGAGCAGCACGATGCGCTGCACCTCCGGCTCCAGCGCCATCTCGATATAGGCGGCGCCCTCGGCCAGCAGCGCCGCCCAGGCATCGGGAGCGTCGCGCGCGGCCAGGCGGGCGCGGGCGGCCATCTCCGTGTCGATCTGGTGGACCACCGCCTGCAGCAGCCCGCGCTTGTCGCCGAAATGGTGGTAGAGGGCGCCGCGCGTCAGCCCGGCCTCGGCCGTCAGCTCATCCATGGAGGCGGCGGCATAGCCCTGTTCGGCGAAGGCGCGGCGGGCCGCGCGCATCAGGCGCGCCCGCGTCTCCTCCACCATCTCCGCCCGCCGGGCCATGGCGTGGTCTCCCTTCCGTGAAGACATACGCGGCGTATGTAAATTGACATACGTGGCGTATGTGCCGATGTTTGGCATACGAGGCGTATATGAAACCGGCGTGGCCTCGGGTGAAGACCCCGCCGGCGCCTTGCCCATCCATTGAAGGAGCAGACCCATGCCCGAACGCGAGGCGATCTTCCCCCCCGGCCGGCGCGCCCTCTATGACGCGCATGAGTATTCCGCGGCGATCCGGTCCGGGGACCTGCTCTTCGTCTCCGGCCAGGTGGGCAGCCGGGAGGATGGCTCGCCGGAGCCCGACTATGCGCGGCAGGTGGAGCGGGCCTTCGAGCGTGTGGAGGCGGTGCTGGCGGCGGCGGGCTGCACGATGCGGGACGTGGTGGACGTCACGAGCTTCCATACCGACCCGCCATCCCAGTTCGAGACCTTCATGGCGGTGCGCCGGCGCTTCATCGGCGACCCGCCCTATCCGAACTGGACGGCGGTGGGCGTGACCTGGCTGGCGGGCTTCGATGCCGAGATCAAGGTCATCGCCCGCATTCCGGCCGGGGACGCGCCGGCGCCATCGGCTGCCTGACGGAGGCCGGGGAGCGCCCCGGCTTCAGCCCAGCAATCCGGCGACGAACTCCGGCACCAGCCGCGTCGCCGGGCCGTGCCGCGCTTCCTCGAACCGGCTCCGGCCCGCGCTGGGCTCCAGGTTGAGTTCGAGGGTGCGGGCGCGGCCCGCGACCTCCGCCACGAAGCCCGCTGCCGGATAGACATTCCCGGAGGTGCCGATGGAGACGAAGAGGTCGCAGGCATCGAGCGCGGCGCCGATGCGCTCCATCTGCATCGGCATCTCCCCGAACCAGACGATGTACGGGCGCATGCGGCCTGCCGTGCCGCAGGCGGGGCAGGGCGTGGCGGTGGAGAGGTCGTCGGTCCAGGCCTGCACGGCCTCGCAGGCCAGGCAGCGGACCTTCGCCAATTCCCCATGCATGGCGACCATGCGGCGTGATCCGGCGCGGGCATGCAGGTCATCGACGTTCTGCGTCACCAGCAGCAGCTCGCCCGGCCAGCGCGCATTGAGTTCGGCCAGCGCAAGATGGGCGGCGTTGGGGGCGATGGCGGGATCGCGGAGCTGGGCGCGGCGGGCGTTGTAGAAGGCGTGGACGCGGGCGGGGTCGCGGGCGAAGGCCTCGGGCGTCGCGACATCCTCGATCCGGACCTTGGACCAGAGGCCGTCCTTGTCGCGGAAGGTGGCGAGGCCGCTCTCCGCGGAGATGCCGGCGCCGGTGAGGATGACGATGTTTCTGGGCTTCATCCGGCGACCGTAGCGCTTGGCGCGGGAGGCCCGAAAGGCGAGGCTGCGGCCGGGATGGAATACGACACCGTCACCCCCTACCACCGCGGGTTCCGGGAGTTCACGGAGGCCTATGAGGCCTTCGGGTTCGAGGAGATCCACGCCGGCGCCATCCCCTTCCTGCCCGCCACGCCGGGGCTGGTGCTGGATGTCGGTGCCGGGTCCGGCCGCGATGCCGCCTGGTTCGCGGAGCGGGGGTGGGAGGTGGTGGCGGTGGAGCCCGCCGCCGGGATGCGGGAGGCCGCACGCGGCCTGCACCCCACCGCCGCCATCCGCTGGGTGGATGACCGGTTGCCGGCCTTGGCGGCGGTGCATCGGCTCGGGCTGCAATTCGACCTGGTCTGGGCCAGCGCGGTCTGGATGCATATGCCGCCGGCCGACCGCCCGCGGGCCATGCGCAAGCTGGCGACGCTGCTCAAGCCCGGCGGGCGGCTGGTGGTGACGCTCCGCCACGGCCCCGCGCCGGAGGACCGACCCATGTGGCCGGTGGCGGCGGCGGAGGTGGAGCGGCTCGGCCTTGACCATGGCCTGGCGCTGCGCGTCGCGACGGAGCGGGTGGAGGACCGGCAGGGACGGGCGGGGGTGACGTGGCAGACCGTCATCTTCGACCTGCCGGATGATGGCGGCGCGGCGCTGCCGCTGCTGCGGGGCGTGATCCTGCGGCAGGAGAAATCGGCCACCTACAAGCTCGCCTTGCTCCGCTGCCTGGCACGGATCGCCGATGCCTCGCCCAATGTGGCGCGGGAAGCGGGGGATTCGGTGCAGGTGCCGCTCGGCCTGGTGGCGCTGTTCTGGCTGCGCATGTTCAAGCCGCTGGTGGCGCGCCGCCTGCCGCAACTGCCCGGCGATCGGATGGGTTTCGTGCGGGACGCCTTCCGGGCGCTCGCGCCGCTGGCGCCGGCCGATCTGCGCCCCGGGGCGAGCTTCGGCGCGGAGACGGGGGCGGCACTGCGGATGGCGCTGGGCGATGCGGCGAAGGTCATCGCCACCATGCCCGCGACCCACCTGACCTTCGCCGATGACACGCCGGTCTTCCCCACCGTCTATGGGCGCCTGCCGTTGGCCGCGGAGGGGCTGCGGCTGGACCAGGAGACGCTCTGGACCTACGGCGCCACCACGGTGCCGCTGACGGTCTGGCAGGCGCTGCGCCGGATGGCGGCCTGGATCGAGCCGATGCTGCTGGCGGAATGGGTGCGCCTGACCCAGGGCTATGCCGCCAGGGCGGGGCGCGTGGTGAGCACGGATGAGGTGCTGGCCGCGCTGCAATGGCTGGAGCCGGAGCGCGAGACGGGCTTCGTGCGCGGCCTGGTGGCGGATCGCCTGGCGCGCGGCGCGCCCGTGGACTGCGTCTGGACGGGGCAGCGGCTGCGGCCGGGCGCCATCGACATCGACCATTGCCTGCCCTGGTCCGCCTGGGCGTGCAACGACCTCTGGAACCTGCTGCCGGCCTCGGGCGTGGTGAACCGCAGCAAGGGCGGCCTGATCGTCGGCGCGAAGGCGCTGGAGGCGGCGCGGCCGCGCATCATCGGCTGGTGGGAGGAGGCGTATCTCGGCGCCGATCCCGCGCTGCGCGCGCGATTCGCGGAGGAGGCGCGCACCACGCTGCCCCTCGCGCAGGATCGCGATCCGGGGGTGGAGGAGCTGTTCGCGGCGCTGGATTTCCGCCGCCTGCGGCTGCGGCAGGAGACGCGGATGGCGGAGTGGCAGGGGCCGCGCTGAGGCCTGCCGAATCCGCTTCCCCGGCGGGGCCACGCCGCGCCATTGTTGGTAGATCGGAACGGATGGCGGGGGCCTGCCCCATGATCGGACGGCGCTTCTTCCTCGGTGGCTCCTGCCTGCTCTGCGGCTGCGCCGGCGCGGTGCACCAGGTGCCGGCGGTGACCGGCGCGCAGGTCGGCCTGGCGCAGGCGGAACTGGAGGAGGCCGGCGGCGCGCCACCGCGGCGCCCGATGCCGGAACGGCAGGCCCAGGCGATGATGCGCAGCGCGCTGGCGCGCATCCGGCCCGCCGCCACGCGGCTCTGCCAGGAGATGGCGGTGGGGGTCTGCCACTGGGAGGTCAGGACCAGCCGCGACCGCAGCCTGAATGCTGGCGCGGGGGGCGATGGCCGCATCGTCATCAACCAGGGCATCATGGAATACGCGGCGAATGAGGAGGAGGTGGCGCTCGTCATCGCGCATGAGATGGGGCACCACGCCGCCAACCATGTGGCCAGCAGCGCGGAGGCGCGGTCCGTCGGCAGCGCGATTGGCGCGGCGGTGATGGCGGCGGCGACCGTGGCGGCGGCGGCGGGTGGGCGTGTCGGCGCGCGATCGGCGCAGCGCAGCGTGCGGAGCGGCGCCAATCTCGGCGCGGCGGTCGGGCGGCTCGCCTTCTCCAAGGAGCAGGAGCGGGAGGCCGACTACCTGGCGGCGGCGATCCTGTACCGGGCGGGGCTCGACCTCGGGAAGGCGCGGGGATTCCTGGTGACCATGGCCCGGGTCTCCGGCCGGATGGAGACGGGGTTGTTCGACAGCCACCCGGCGGGGCCGGAGCGGATCGCGGGGTGGGACGAGGCGATGCGCGACCTCGCGCGCAGCAATGGCGCGCTGCGCCCCCGCGGCGGGGGGTGTAGCTACCGCCTGACCGGCAGCCGCCAGATCATCGCCGTCAGCGCGACGCCGAGGCCGACCAGCAGCCAGGGCACCACCCAGGGACCACCCGCGAGGTCCGCGCCCAGGCCGAGCGCGGCCGGGATGACGGCGACGCCGATGGTGGCCGCGGCGACCTGGAGGCCGACCGCCTGGGCGGCGTCGCCCGGCCCGACGCGGGCGGGGGTGCGGGCCATGACGGTCGGGAAGATCGGCGCCAGGGCGAGGGCGCAGACGGCGAGCGCCACCAGATCCGCGACGCCCAGCGCGAAGGCGACCATCGCCAGCAGGGCGACGGGCGTCAGCAGCCGCAGCACGCGGTCGGCGCCGATGCGGTCCACGACGAAGCCCAGCGCCAAGCGGCCGCCGGTGAGCGCCGCGAAGAAGAGGGTGGCGGCGACCGCGCCCTCCGCCGGGGTGGCGCCGCGCGCGCCGGTCATGATGGTGGCGACCCATTGGCCGGCGCCGGCCTCGAGCCCCGTATAGAGGAAGAAGACCAGCACCTGCAGGCGGGCGACCGGGTTGCGCAGCACCGCCAGCGGGTTGGCGCGGGAGGCGGGGGGGCGGGGGGTGCCGTCCTCCCACCGCTTGCGCGTGGCGAGGAAGCAGAGGGTGAGGGCGCCGAGCGCCAGCGCCACGGCGGCGTAGCCCGCCTGCCAGCCGAAGCCCGCGGCCAGCAGCGCCGCCGCGGTGGCGGGGCCGAGGGTGGCGCCCACGCCCCAGAAGCCGTGCAGCCAGTTCATGTGGCCGGGCTTGAAGCGGGAGGCGGCGAAGAGGTTCATGGCGGAATCGACCGCGCCGCCCCCGAAGCCCGCCAGCACGGCCAGCGCGACGAAGCCCGCCCAGGGCGGCGCGAAGGCCTGGCCGCCGGCGGCCAGGGTTGTGGCGGCCAGGCTGCCCACCAGCACGCCGCCGATGCCCACGGCCGCGATCATCCGCGCCGTCAGCATCCCCGCCGCGACATAGCCCACCGCGACGGCCGCCAGCACCAGGCCGAGCGCGGCGTTCGGCACCTCGTAATGCGGGCGGAGCGAGGGCCAGAGGCTGCCCGGCATCGGGTCCGGGAGGCCGAGGCCGATGAAGGCGAGGAAGGCGAGGGCGAGGAGGGGCACGCGCCCGCCTACACCGGAACGGCCTCGCGCTCCACCATGCCCCCGGTTGCGCGGGGTGCGGCGCCAGGGGCAGGCTTGACCCTACAAGAGGGAGAAAGCGCCATGCCATTGACGGTCAAGGACATGCTGGCCGCGGCGAATGCCGAGGTGCCGCGGATCGCGCCCGCGGACGCCGTGACGCTGGCGGAGGAGCCGGGCGTCCTGCTGCTGGATGTGCGCGATGCCGCGGAAGTGAAGGCGAGCGGCAAGGCCGCCGGGGCGCTCGCCGTCAGCCGGGGGCTGGTGGAGTTCCGCGCCGATCCGGACAGCCCGATGCACGACCCCACGCTGAAGCAGGCCAGCACGATCCTGGTCTACTGCGCCTCCGGCGGGCGATCCGCGCTGGTGGGCAAGACGCTGAAGGACATGGGCTATGGCGATGTCCGGAACCTCGGCGGGTTCAAGGACTGGGTCGAGGCGGGCGGCCCGGTGGAGCCGGGGTAGCTGTTTCATGCCCCCAAGTGGCGGGCGCGGCCCCCGGCCGCTTGCCTTCGCCGCCTAGAGCAATATGCGTTCAGATGGCATCATCTAAACGCATTTCTTGCTCTAGATTCAAATACTTCTAGAGCACGAGCTGCGTTCACCTGAACGCAGCGTGCTCTAGGCGGCGGCGCCCGTTCGGGCGCTCGGACGGGCCAGGTGGCCGGTCCGCCATGGGCATGGCCTCAGGCCGCGTCGCCGGTGTCGGGCACCAGGCCCGCGGCCTGGATGCCGGCGACGGCGCAGACCTCGTCCTTGTCGGAGGCATCGCCGGAGACGCCGACGGCGCCGAGCACGGCGCCATCGGGGCCGCGGACCAGCACGCCGCCCGGCACCGGCACGGCGCGGCCGCCGGCGAGGTCCGACAGCGCGTTCATGAAGCCCGGCATGGCGGTGGAGCGGCGGGCGAGCTCGCGCGACCCGAAGCCCAGCGCCATGGCGCCGAAGGCCTTGCCCCAGGCGATGTCGGGGCGGAGCAGGCTGCACCCATCCTCCCGCAACGCGGCCTTCAGGTGGCCGCCGGCATCGAGCACGACGACCGTCAGCGGCGCCAGGCCGAGTTCGCGACCCTTGGCGAGTGTCGCATCGACGATGGTGCGGGCGGCGGCGGCGGTGATGCCGTGCTGGAAGCCGGCGGGGGCGGTGTTGCTCATGCGCGTGTTCTCCGGTGGTGCCGCTGTCTGCGGTCTCCGGCGGGCGCTGTGAAGGGGGACCTCAGCGGATCGGCAATTCCAGGGGGTTCGACCGGCTGCCATCGGCGAAGACGGCGGTCAGGATCAGCAGCCGCGCATTGGCGGGGGCCTGCATCTCCACCACCGCACGCGGCGGGTCGCCGGCCAGCAGCACCTCATCCGGCACGCCGACGGGCACCACGCGGGGGCGCCGTTCGGCGTCGGTCGCCCATTCGATGGCGATCAGCCCGGCACGCAGATGCCCGGCGACCGCGAAGTTGTTGAGCCTTCCGCCGGAAAGTCGCCCCGGCGCGTAGTTGGCGAAGGTGCCCTGGCGCTGGAGGGTGCGCTGCGCCTGGTCGCGGATCGCCTGGGCGGGGTCGAAGGTCACCGCCACTTCCGGCGCCATCACGCCGTCCCGGTCGATGTAGCGGAAGCGCATGGGCTGCACGCGCCAGGGGCGGTTCATGCGGAGCGTCGGCGCCGGTTCGCCGGCGCGCTGCGCGACCTCCGCCCAGACCGCGCCTTCGGCATCCGTGCCGCGGAGGAACTGGACGGAGGTCGCGGGCTCCGGCGCCTGCACGCGCAGCAGGATGGGCTGGTTGGGGGTGCCGGGGGGCGGTGGCACGGCGGTCAGCGTCAGGCGGCGCTGCGAGACCTCCCGCGTCCAGGACAGGGCCAGCATCTCCTCCTGCAGCCGGGCGACGGCGCCCTGGTGGAGGAAGCGGGCGGCGAAGGCGGGCAGGCGGTCCTCATCCTCGAAGGCGGCGATCAGCGCCGCGATCCGGCCGGCCATGGCGATGGTCGGGCCCTGGGGGAGGGAGGCGGCGATGAGGGAGCGCGCCAGCGCCGCCACGGCCAGCAGCGCCTCCGGATCCTGGTCCACGATCCGGGTCAGGGCGGCGATGCGCTCGGGCCCCTCCGGCAGCGCCATCGCCTCAGCATGGTCGCGGAAGGCGGCGGAGAGGTTGGCGGGCAGGGCGGAGAGGATCTCCCGCACCGCGGGCAGGCCGGCGGCCATCAGACCGTCATGCAGCAGCAGGGCGTCGGGGCGCGGATCGGCGGAACGCCGGATCGATTCGGCCAGCGCCCGGGCGGCGAGCACGGGTTCGTCCCGCATGCGCAGCAGGGTGGCGTTGTAGAGGTATTCGTCGGCCGAGGCGGGGCGGGGGCGGAGCGGCGGCTGATCCTGGTCCAGCGCGGCACGCAACTCCTCCAGCGCCGCGACGTCGTGGCGGGGCTCCCCGAACCAGGAATCCTGCCTTGCGGCGATGGCGGAGGAGAGGCTGCCGAGCACCCCGCGCTGCACGCCGATGAGGGACTGGAGCCCGGCGAGGAGCAGGAAGCCCAGCAGCAGCACCGCGGCGACGGCCATGATGCCATGCGGCCAGGACGCTTCCCGCTTCATCCGCGCCAAGGCAAGGCCGGCGCCGAGGCCGAGGGCGGCCAGGCCCGCGAGGATGAAGGTGGCGGGCAAAGCGGGCTGCAGGATGTCGGCAGCGAGGCCGAGGACCAGCAGGGCGCCGAGGGCGATGCCGGTGAGGGCCGGGCGGTCCAGGAAGGGTCGGATCAGGCCACGCATGGCGGCGTGATATGGGCTCACGCGATCGTGGGCAACCGCCGGGTGGGCGGCTTCGGCGATATGGCGATGAAGGGGTTAGGGGCAGCACACGCCGGGGGCGAGTAGTGCAATCGGGGGTTGGTGCGCTGAACGGCCCCCCACCCCGACCCTCCCCCGCAAGCGCGGGGGAGGGAGGGAGCAGGCTGCGTCATTCGCGCCCCCTCCCCCGCGCTTGCGGGGGAGGGTCGGGGTGGGGGAAACGCTCCCCTACATGCCCCCGATGGTGTTCGGGCCGCCGCCGCCCTTGTGTTGCCAAGCGGTCGGGCGTCGGCGGCCTGCGGTCCCTCTACATCCCGCCGATGTAGTTCGGGCCGCCGCCGCCCTCCGGCGTCTTCCAGTCGATGTTCTGCGTCGGGTCCTTGATGTCGCAGGTTTTGCAGTGGACGCAGTTCTGGGCGTTGATGACCAGGTGCATCTCGCCCTCGGCGTTGCCGGCCTCGCTGCCCACGGCCTCATAGACCGCGGCGGGGCAGTAGCGGCTCTCGGGGCTGCGGAACTGCTCCCAGTTCGTGCCCTTCCAGCGGCCGGGGTCGCGCAGCACGAGGTGCGAGGGCTGATCCTCCTCATGGTTGGTGTTGGAGAGGAACACCGAGGAGAGGCGGTCGAAGGTCAGCACGCCATCGGGCTTGGGGTAGACGATCTTCGTCGCCTGCGCGGCGGGCTTCAGCGTCTCGTGGTCCGCATGGTGGCCCCAGGTCCAGGGCGCCTTGCCGCGGAAGACGTAGGTATCGAGCGCCGCGGCCGCCATGCCTCCCCAGAAGCCATACTTCGCGAAGCCCGGGCGAATGTTGCGCACGCCCTGCAACTCCTCCCACACCCAGCTGGCCTTGATGCCGGCCTCGTAGCTGTCGAGCACCGCAGGCCGGTCGCCGGCCAGGGCGGCGGCGATCGCCTCCGCCGCCACCATGCCGGACTTCATGGAGGTATGCGTGCCCTTGATCTTCGGCACGTTCAGGAAGCCTGCCGTGTCGCCCGCCAGCATGCCGCCGGGGAAGACCAGCTTCGGGATGGCCTGGATGCCGCCCTCGTTCAGCGCCCGCGCGCCGTAGCTGATGCGCTTGCCGCCCTCGAGGAAGCCGCGCACCGCGGGATGCGTCTTGAAGCGCTGGAACTCGTCGAAGGGGGAGAGCCAGGGGTTCGGATAGTCGAGCCCCACCACGAAACCCACGCTGACCAGATTGTCCCCCAGCATGTAGAGCCAGGAGCCGCCATAGGTGTCGGAGGAGAGCGGCCAGCCGGTGGAATGCCAGACCAGGCCGGGCTTGTGCTTCTCCTTCGGGATCTCCCACAGCTCCTTCATGCCCAGCGCGAAGGTCTGTGGCGCGACCCCGGCGCGGAGGTTGAAGGTCTCGAACAGGCGCTTGGTGAGGCTGCCGCGGCAACCCTCCGCGAAGACGGTGTAGGTGGCGCGCAGCTCCATGCCGGGCTGGTAGTTCGGGCCCTTGGTGCCGTCCCGCTGGATGCCCATGACGCCGGCGACGACGCCACGCACCTGACCTTCCTCGATGATCGTCTCGCTGGCCGCGAAGCCGGGATAGATCTCGACGCCCAGCGCCTCCGCCTTCGCCCCCAGCCAGCGGCAGACATTGCCGAGGCTGACGACGTAGTTGCCCTCATTGTGCATCTGCGGGGGCGTGGGCAGCTTGAACCCCTTCGTCTCCGTCAGCAGCATGAAGCGGTCATCGGTGACGGGGGTGGCCATCGCCGGCGGGTCGTCGCGCCAGTCCGGGAACAGCTCGTCCAGCGCGCGGGGTTCGAGGACGGCGCCGGAGAGGATATGGGCGCCGATCTCGCCGCCCTTCTCGACGACGCAGACAGTGGTGTCGGGGCTCAGCTGCTTCAGGCGGATGGCGGCGGCGAGGCCGGCGGGGCCGCCGCCCACCACCAGCACATCGAACTCCATCGCTTCGCGCTGCTCGGTATCCCCGCTCATTCCGCTGTTCCTTCCGGCGTATCGATGCCTGTTGGGTGGCTGGCTTGGCTCGGCTAAGCAGCCTCCCTTCGCAGATAGCGTCGCGGGCCATTGCGCGGAACCCCGCCCCGCGCCGATATCACCGGCATGGAGGCAGGATATCGCGAGGAGCTGCTGGCCGCGCTGCGGCTGCAGCTGGAATGGGGGGTGGACGAGGCGCTGGAGGAGGCGCCGGTCGATCGCTTCGCGGTGCGCGCGGCCCCGCCCTTGCCGGACGCGCCGCCCGTCCTCGCCGCGCCCGCCGTGAAGCCGGCGGCGCGTCCCGTGTTGCCGCTGGTGCCGCCGCCCGCCGCCGCGGCCGCCGCGCTGGCCGCCGCGGCGCAGGACCTGGCGGCGCTGAAATCCGCGATCGCGGAGGCCGACAGCCCGCTGCGCGACACCGCCACCAACCTGGTCTTCAGCGACGGCGTGGCCGAATCCGGCCTGATGATGATCGGCGAGGCCCCGGGCGCCGATGAGGACCGGCTGGGGCGCCCCTTCGTCGGCGTGTCCGGCCAGCTGCTGGACCGGATGCTGGCCAGCATCGGGCTGAAGCGCACCGAGAATTTCTACCTGACCAACATCCTGCCCTGGCGGCCCCCCGGCAACCGGACGCCCACGGACGCCGAGATCACGCTCTTCCTGCCCTTCCTGATGCGGCACATCGAACTGGTCCGGCCGCGCCACCTGGTGCTGCTGGGCGGCGTCTCGGCCAAGGCGCTGCTGCGGGCGAAGGACGGCATCACCCGGCTGCGCGGGCGCTGGCACCAGGTGGAAACGCCATCCGGTCCCCTGCCGGCGCTGGCGACGCTGCACCCCGCCTATCTGCTGCGGACGCCCATGGCCAAGCGAGAGGCCTGGTCGGACCTGCTGCTCCTGCGGCGGACAATTGATGGTGATGTCGCGCCACGCTGACGATTCCCGACGGAAAAAGCGCTGGAAGAACGTCCCTTAAGCGGCTGATTCCATGATGCGGCGTCTCAATATGTGAGAATCGTTTCGGATTCGGGGGTTGCCAGCCCCTTTTGGTGGCGTCTAGGGGAGTCCCGCCATGCGAGCGATCTGCCCCATGGCCCTTCGCCGCCGGCCGGTCTCCCCGTCACGCTCCCTCGTGATGGCGGCCCTGGTCGGGGCGACGATGATCGCGGGGGCTCAGGTCCCCGCCTTCGGGCAACGGGCCGACCAGACCGCCATGAGCGTCCCACGTCCTGCGGTGCAGGGCGGGGTCGCCGGGTTCCCGCAACCCCTAGCGCCGTCCGACGCGACGCGCCTGCGACGCATATTCGAGCTCCAGTCCCGGGGTGAGAATGCGTTGGCGGCGCGTGAGATCGAGCGGCTGGATGACCGTCGGCTGGTGGGCCATGTGCTCGCCGATCGCTGGCTGAGGGGCCATGAGCCTCCGCCATCGGAACTGCTGGGCTGGCTGACGGATTATGCCGACCATCCGGATGCACCGCGCATCCATGCGATGCTGGTGCGCCGTGCGCCCCGCGGCATGGTGCTGCCGCCCGCGCCTTCCCAGGAAATCCTGGCCGATGGGGCCGAGGTGGTGCCGGAGGAGCGGGAGCCGGCCTCCCGCACCATCACCCGCAACGCCTCGCTGGACCGGACGGTGCGCGACCGCGCGGGCAACGGGGATGAGGCGGGGGCGCTGGCCGCCATCGCCCGCGCTCGCGTCTCCGCCCCCTATGCGGCGCTGCTGCGGGGCGAGGTGGCGCAGGCGCTGCTGCAGCAGGGGCGGGACCAGGACGCCTTCCGCATCGCCTCCGAGGCCGCCCGGCAGTCCGCCGGCACGGCCTTCCCGGGGTACATCGCGGGGCTCGCGGCCTGGGCGCTGGACCGGCCGGATGTGGCGCTGGCCTATCTGGAACATGCGGCGCGGTCGGAGATCGCGTCCCCGGCCATCCGCGCCGGCGCCGCCTTCTGGACGGCGCGGGCCGCGGTGCGGGCGCGCCGGCCGCAGGCCTATGTGCCCTGGATGATGCAGGCGGCGCAGGAGCCGCGGACCTTCTACGGCATGGTGGCGCGCCGTGCGCTCGGCCTGCCCATGGGCTTCGCCTGGGAACGCGAGATCGCCGGCGAGGGCGAGGCCGCGGCCATCGCCGAATCGGCGGCGGGCTGGCGGGCGCTGGCGCTGTTGCAGATCGGCCAGCGGGACCGGGCGGAGGCGGAGATGCGCGCCCTCTGGCCGCGGGTGCAGGGCAATGCGGGCGTGCTGCGGGCCATGCTGCTGCTGGCCTCCCAGGCCGGCATGACCGACCTGGCGGCGCAGCTGGCGGCGCTGAGCCAGACGGCGGATGGGCGGCCGCGCGACTTCGCGCGCTTCCCGTTGCCGCGGCTGGAGCCGATGCTGGGCTTCCGCGTCGATCCCGCGCTGCTCTATGCGCTGGCGCGGCAGGAATCGAATTTCGACCCGCGCGCGGTGTCGCCCGCCGGGGCGCGGGGGCTGCTGCAGATCATGCCCGCAACCGCGAGCTACGTGACCGGGGACAGCAGCCTGCGGGGGTCCAACGTCTCCCGCCTGCATGATCCCGGCTTCTCGCTGGAGGTGGGGCAGCGCTACGTCCACTACCTCGCCCGCAGCGAGAACGTGAATGGCGACCTGATCCGGCTGCTGGCCTCCTACAATGCGGGGCCGGGCAATCTCGGCCGCTGGCTGCCGGCGATCCGGCACCGGGACGACCCCTTCCTGTTCATCGAGAGCATCCCGGTGGGGGAGACGCGGCAATTCGTGCAGCGCGTGCTGGCCTATTCCTGGATCTATGCGGCGCGGCTGGGGTTGCCCTCGCCGAGCCTCGATGCGCTGGCCACGGGTCGGTTCCCGCAGTTCCAGGACAGCCAGGCGGTCGCCGCCATGCTAACACCGCGCTGAACGACGCCCCCCGCCCCGGCGGGGGGCTTCCCAGCGACGGGTGGTGCCATGCCGATCGACGAGTCGAGAAAATTCGTGCCGGTGAACATCGCGGTGCTGACGGTGTCGGACACGCGCGACCTGGCCAGTGACCGGAGCGGGGAGACGCTGGCCGGGCGCATCACCGCGGCCGGGCATGTGCTGGCGGCGCGGGAGATCGTGAAGGACGACGCGACCCTGATCGAGGCGGTGCTCCGCCGGTGGATCGCGGACCCGACGGTGGATTGCGTGATCACCACCGGCGGCACCGGCATCACCGGCCGGGACGTGACGCCGGAGGCCTTCGCCCGGGTGCTGGAGAAGGAGATCACCGGCTTCGGCGAGCTGTTCCGGATGCTGAGCTACCAGAAGATCGGAACCTCCACGATCCAGTCGCGGGCGATCGGCGGCGTTTCGGGCGGGACCTACCTGTTTGCCCTGCCGGGCAGCACCGGGGCCTGCAAGGATGCCTGGGATGACATCCTGGTCTGGCAGCTCGACAGCCGCCACCGCCCCTGCAACCTGGTGGAGCTGATGCCGCGCCTGCTGGAGCATCTGAAGGCGGCGTGAGGTTCGTCGCTGCTGTGTCCCGCGGTCCAGGGTCCCGTTGGACCCTGGCGAGGGGGGTATCGGGGGGAACGGCGTTCCCCCCGGGCAACCGCCGTCGCTATCCCACCACCTCCGCTTCCGGCCGGTCGTCCCCGGCCGCGTGTTCGGTGCGCCAGGTGCCGTCCTTGTCCTGGAACTCGATCTCCGCGGGTTCGCCCGGCGTCTCGTGTTCGCGGGCGACGAGGCGGGCGGCGGCGAGTGCCGCGTCGTGGGTCGGATAGGTCTCGGAGAAGACGTCGCCGAGCTTGTAGGCGTAGCCGCCATCATGCTCGACCACCCGGTACTGCACCTTGTCCATCGCGCGCTCCTGCTGCCGTCGTGGGACCTGGCAGATGGGGCGTGTCAGGCCGCGGGCAGGGTCACGATGAAGCGCGCGCCGGTGATGGTGCCGTTGGCGTCGCGCTTGTTCTCCGCGCTGATGCGGCCGCGAAGCCCCTCCACGATCTGGCGGGAGATGGAGAGGCCGAGGCCCGAATGCTGCCCGAAGCGCTCGCCGCTCGGCCGTTCGGAATAGAAGCGGTCGAAGATGCTCTCGAGCTTCGCGTCGGGGATGCCGGGGCCTTCATCCTCCACGACGAATTCCACCATCTGGCCGGTGGGGCGCGCGCGGACCGTGACGTGGCCGTTCGCGGGGCTGAAGGAGACGGCGTTGCCGATGAGGTTGCGGAAGACCTGCACGATGCGGCCTTCGACGCCGCGGACGATCAGCCCTTCCTGCGGCGCCTCGATCTCCACCACCGGGTCCTCGTCGTCCCGCGTCGCGGCGTGGAGCTCGCCGAGGGCGGAGAGGATGGGGGCGACATCGACGGGCTGCGCGATGGTGCGCGACAGCTCCGCATCGACGCGGGAGCTGTCGGCGATGTCGTTGATCAGCCGGTCCATCCGCACCGCGTCGTCGGAGATGATGGCGAGCAGCCGGCGCTGCTTCACCGGATCCTCGATCCGGCGCAGCGTCTCGATCGCGCTGCGCACGCTGGTGAGCGGATTGCGGAGTTCGTGCGCGACGTCGGCGGCGAAGCGTTCATTGGCGTCGATCCGTGCCCAGAGGGCGCGTGCCGCCGTCTGGAGGTCCCGCGCCAGCACGCCGATCTCGTCGGGGCGGTCGAGCAGGGGTTTCGGCACGCTGCCGCCGCGGCCCTCGCCTTCGCGCATCGCCGCCGCGGCGCGGGCGAGCTGCAGGATCGGCGTGGCGAGGGTGCGGGAGAGGTAGGTGGAGAGCAGCACCGTCAGCACTAGCGCCGTCGAGAACAGCGCGAGGACGGAGACGCGGATGTCGAGCAGGCGGGCATCGACCTCCCGCGCCTCCCGCGTCAGCAGCACGATGCCGACGGAGGCGGCGCCGCGGCGGGCGGGTTCGGCGACGGAGACCAAGAGGCGGCCGTCATTGGTGCGGCGGATATAGGGGCGGACGCCGCCCTCCAGCGCCAGGCGCAACTCCTCACGCCGGTCGGCGCCGAATTCGGGCTGCCAGTCGAAGGAGGGGGCGTCCGGATTCACATCGACCACCACCTCCGTCCGCACCTGGCGGGGCAGGAGGGTCAGCAGGCGGTCATAGAGCCCGGCGACGGTGCCGGCGAAGACGCCGGGGGGCTGCGGTGGGGGCAGCGGTTCGGTGACGATGGCGCCGCCGGGGCCCTCCCGCACGCGGCTGTCGGCGACCATCAGGCCGGTATTGTCGAAGAGCCGCGCCTGGGTGTTGGGGGAGGGCTCGACCAGGCGGCGCAGCAGGGGGCGGGCGGCTTCGGGGACCAGGATGGTGCGGTCGTCGCGAGGGCGGGTGGCCGCTTCGCCGATGGCGGCGGCGTAGATGCGGGCCTGGGTGCGCAGCGCCTCCACCTCCGCCGCCAGCAGCCCGTTCTGGTACTGGTCGAGATAGAGCAGGGCAGCCGCCAGCAGCGCCGGCGGCAGGGCGTTGAGCAGCAGGATGCGGCGCAGCAGGGGCGAGAGCCAGCGCGGCTTCTCGCGGTCCGTGGTGGGGGAGGGGGGCGGGCCGCCCGCATCCGGCATTCGGTATCTCCGTCCTTCCCGCACAGTAGCGCCCATCCCGGTGGCGGCGCCATGGCGAGAGGTTGCGCGCGGCGCGGCTTCGGCCAAGACTCGCCGGCAATCAAGGCTCAGGGGGGATGCGTATGCTCGGGCTGATGCAGGACTGGCCGCTTCGGATCCATCGGCTGATCGACCATGCGGCGCGGCACCATGGCGGCCAGGCGGTGGTGAGCCGGAGCGTGGAGGGGCCCTTCCACCGGACGGATTACCGCACGCTGCGGGCGCGGTCGCTGCGCCTGGCGCAGCGCCTGGTGCGGGAGGGGGTGCAGCCTGGGGATCGCGTGGCGACGCTGGCCTGGAACACCTGGCGGCATATCGAGGCGTGGTACGGCATCACCGGCGCGGGCGGCGTCTATCACACGCTGAACCCGCGGCTGTTTCCGGACCAGATCGCCTGGATCCTGAACCACGCCGAGAGCCGGCTGATGCTTTTCGACGTTACCTTCCTGGCCTTGGTTGAAAAGCTTGCGCCTTCGCTGCCGCATGTGAAGCGCTACATCGTGCTGACCGATGCCGCACACATGCCGGCAACCTCGCTGCCCGGCGCGGTGGATTACGAAAGCTGGCTCGCCGAAGCGGATGGGGATTTCGACTGGGTGCCGGGCGGGGAGAATGACGCGGCCGGGCTCTGCTACACCTCCGGCACCACCGGGGAGCCGAAGGGGGTGCTCTACTCCCACCGCTCCAACGTGCTGCACGCCATGGCGAGCACGGCGGCGGACATGTTCGGCCTGCGATCGGTGGACAAGGTCATGCCGGTGGTGCCGATGTTCCACGCCAATGGCTGGTGCCTGCCCTTCTCCGCGGCGCTGACCGGGGCGGGGCTGGTGATGCCGGGGCCGAAGCTCGATGGCCCCTCCATCCATGAGGTCATCACCCAGGAAGGCGTCACCTTCACCGCCGCCGTGCCGACCGTGTGGCTGTCCCTGTTGCAGCACCTGGAAGCCACGGGCGCGGGGCTCGGTTCCTTGCAGCGCGTCATCATCGGCGGCAGCGCCTGCCCGCGCGCCATCACCAAGGCCTTCGCGGATCGCGGCGTGAAGGTGATGCATGCCTGGGGGATGACCGAGACCTCGCCCATCGGGACCATCTGCGGGATCAAGCCGGCGGTGGCGGGTCGGGACGCGGAGGGCATGCTGGATCTGCAGGAGACGCAGGGCTTTCCGCCCTTCACGGTGGACATGCGGATCGTCGGCGACGATGGCGCGGAGAAGCCCTGGGATGGGGAGACCTTCGGGAATTTGCAGGTGAAGGGGCCAACCGTCACGAAGGGCTACTTCAAGGCGGCGAAGGACTCACTGACCGAGGATGGGTGGTTCGAGACGGGCGACGTCGCGACCATCGACGCCAATGGCTACATGCGCATTACCGACCGCACCAAGGACGTCATCAAGTCCGGCGGCGAATGGATATCCTCGATCGAGCTGGAGAACCTGGCGGTGGGGCACCCTGATGTGGCGGAGGCCGCGGTGGTGGCGGCGCGGCACCCGAAATGGGATGAGCGGCCGCTGCTGATCCTGGTGCCCAAGGCCGGGCGCGTGATCGAGAAGCAGTCCGTGCTGGACCACATCGCGCCGCATGTCGCGAAATGGTGGATGCCGGATGATGTGGTGGTGGTGGAGGAGATTCCCCATACGGCGACAGGGAAGATCCTGAAGACGAAGCTCAGGGAGCAGTTCGCGGGCTATTTCGGGGTCGCGTGAGGGGGCGCGATCAGCCGGCTTCGACGAGCCGCGGGGCGAAAACGAAGCGGAACCGATCCCAGACCGGTGCGGCGACGGAGGTGGTATCGATCAGCGTGCCGAGCAGCCGGGTTGCTGCCTCCTCGTCGGAAATCGGCGGCGTTATGTTGCCGGGGACCACGATGTAGCCGTCGAAGCGGAGCGCTGCCTCGATGTCGAGCGGGGGTAGCGAGGCGCCGCCATCCGCTGTCGGAACCTCCATCGACAGGGTGGCATGGAAGGTCGCTGGTTTCTCCCCCGCCGTGACCGACAGGGACAACAAACGCGCCAGCAGATGCTCTCCGTCGATGTAGAAGGAGCAGCCCATCAATTCCGGCTTCACGACATCCGACAGCGAGAGTTCGCCGAGGCCTCGCCAACTTGCCATGGCCAGGGTCATCCAATCGCAGCTCACGGCGAGCACGTGATCGGAGCTGTCGAGGGCGACGTGCAGTCCCCAGAAAAGCTGGTTATCCGCGCCCTCGTGCACGCGCGCGACATGCGCGTAGATGTAACCCTGACCGATCATGACGAGCCCCTCGCGGGTCGGCCCATCATGCATGCGTCATGGGGCGGCGGCAATGAATTGCAGTGCTCGCTCGGTGCCTCCAGCGCCGGCGAGCGCCGCGCGCTGCCTCAGACCTTGCCGCCATCCACGACGAAGTATTGCGCCGTGACCATCGCGCTGTCGTCGGCGGCCAGCCACAGCACCATGCGCGCGACGTCGGCGGGCATCAGCTTGCTGTGCAGGCACTGGCCTTCCAGGTGGTTGGCCACGCCTTCCGGCGTCGCCCACAGCTCCTCCTGGCGTTTCGTGAAAATCCAGCCGGGGACGACCTCGTTGACGCGGATGCCGTCGCCGCCGAGGTCCCGCGCCAGGCCGCGGGTCAGGCCGCGGATGGCGGATTTGGCGGCGACATAGGCGGGCATGCCGCCCTGCGCGCCCATCCAACTCGTGCTGCCCATGTTGATGATGGAGCCCGCCTTGGCGGCGCGCATGCCGGGTGCCACGGCCTGGGCGCAGAAGAAGACGTGGCGGAGGTTGGTCGCCATGCGCTCGTCCCAGTAATCCGGCTGCACCGTCTCCAGCCCGTGGCGATCGTCGCGCGCGGCGTTGTTCACCAGCACCTGCACGGGGCCGAGCGCCGCCACGATCTGCGCGATGGCGGCGCGCAGGGCCTCGATGTCCCGCAGGTCGCAATGGACGAACATCGCGCCCGTCTCCGCCGCGACCTTCCGGCCGCCCTCGTCGTCGAAATCGAGGAAGGCCGGCTTCGCACCCTGGCCCGCGAAGGCGCGCACCATCTCCGCCCCGATACCGGAGGCGCCGCCGGTGATGAGCACGACCTTGCCGGCCAGGCTGGGGTAGCGGGCGTAGCGGTCGTCGGTCATGGCCATGTCCTCGATGCCGGGCGCCAACGCGGGGCGGTGGCTATTGTTGCTGGGCGGGCAGCACCGGCTGCGGGTCCAGCCAGGTCTGGTACCAGGACAGGCTGAAATGCAGATGCGGGCCCGTGACGCGGCCCGTCGCGCCCATCAGCGCGATCTGGTCGCCGCGGCCGACCGTGGCGCCGACCTCCACCAGGCGGCGGGAGAGATGGGCGTAGAGCGTATTCACCCCATGCCCGTGATCCACCACCAGCAGATGGCCGAAGAAGAAATGCTCGTCGGAGAGGGTCACACGCCCGCCCAGCATGGCGTGGATCGGCGTGCCGACGGGGCCCGCGACATCCAGCCCGTAATGCGGCTGGCGCGGCTGGCCGTTCAGCACGCGCTGGCTGCCAAAGATGCCGCTGATGCGGCCGCGGGCGGGCCAGACGGGCGGCTCCGCGAATTCTGTCAGCGTGCTGTCGGTGGCGCGGGCAGCGGCGAGCTTCTCGCGCTCCGCCAGGATGCGGCGCAGCGCCGTCTCGTCGGGTGTGACCTGGGCGGGGGGCAGGCCGGTGATGGACTGCACGTCCCATTGCCGGCGCTCCACGGCGATGGCGCGGGTCTCGGCGCGGCCGCCGGGATGGGTGATGAGCAGCGTCGAGGAGGCGGCGTGGTCCCGCCCGAAGCCGAAGGCGAACTTTCCCGAGTTCGAGACGCGGATCGCGCGGCCATCGAGCGCGAGGCGGGTGCCGGGCGCGGCATCGCCCAGGATCAGCGCGCCCTGGCGGGCGGGCATGGTCCAGGTGACGGCGGCGGCGGGGCGGGCCAGCAGCAGGGCCGGCGCGGCGAGGAGGAGGCGGCGGGCGATCACAGCAGGCTCTCCTGCGCCGGCGGCTTCGGCTTTGCGCGCGCGGTCCTGGTGGTGGCGCCATCGGCGGTGGCGCCGACCGCGCCATCGGCGAAGGCGATGGAGAGCCTGGCCCCGGCCGCGACATCTGCCGCGCGGGTCAGCGGCTGGCCATCCGCGTCCTTCACCAGGGCGAAGCCGCGGGCGAGGACGGATTGGTAGGACCCGGCCTCCAGCCGCGCCGAAAGCCCCTCCAGCCGTTCCCGCTTCTGGCGCAGCAGGGCTTCCACCGGCGCGCTCGAGAAGGCCTGCAGCGCGCGGGCGCCACGCTGGCGCTGGACGATCCGGGCGAAGGCGGCGGCCTTGCGGCCGTCCAGCAGCGCGACGGCGTGGCGGCGGGCGGCGATGCCGGCACGGGGGTGGGGGACAATCAGGGGGGCGAGGGCGGCGCGGCGGTTGGCGATGAAGCCGGTGAGCGCGCCGGGCAGCGAGTCGCCGGCCTCGTCCAGGCGGCGGCGGAGGTCGAGGACGCGGGCGGGCACGTCGGGCAGGCGGCGTTCCAGGCGCAGCAGCGTGGTCTCCGCCGCGCGAAGCTGGCGCACCACGGCGCCGCGCAGCCTGGCCTCCCGCTGCGCCAGGTCGGCCAGCAGGTCGGCGCGGGCGGGGACGGCCAGTTCCGCCGCCGCCGTGGGGGTGGGCGCGCGGCGATCCGACGCAAAATCGATCAGCGTGGTGTCGGTCTCATGCCCCACGGCCGAGATCAGCGGGATGGGGGAGAGGGCGGCGGCGCGGACCACCACCTCCTCGTTGAAGGCCATGAGGTCTTCCAGGCTGCCGCCGCCGCGGGCCACGATCAGCACATCGGGGCGCGGGATCGGGCCACCCACGGGCAGGCGGCCGAAGCCCTCGATGGCGGCGGCGATCTTCTCCGCCGCGCCCTGGCCCTGCACGGGCACGGGCCAGAGGATCAGGCGGCGGGGGAAGCGGCGGAGGATCGTCGTGCGGATGTCCTGGATGACGGCCCCGGCCTCGCTGGTCACGACGCCGACGACCAGCGGCAGGCGGGGCAGGGGGCGTTTCCGCGAGTCTTCGAACAGGCCTTCGGCGAGCAGCTTCTTCCGCAGCATCTCGATGCGCGCCAGCAGCGCGCCTTCGCCGGCGAATTCCAGCCGGTCGATGACCAGCTGGTATTTGGAGCGGTCGGCATAGGTGGTCAGCTTGCCGGTGGCGATGACCTCCAGCCCGTTCTCCGGCTGGACCGAGAGACGGCTGACGCTGGTGCGCCAGACCACGGATTCCAGCTTCGCGTTCTCATCCTTCAGCGACAGGTAGATGTGGCCGGAGGGGTAGCGCTTGCATTCCGTGATCTCGCCGCGGACGCGCACGCGCCCGAAGGCGCCTTCCAGCGTGCGGCGGATGGCGCCGGCGATCTCGGCGACGGCGTATTCGGGGATGTTGCTGGGCGGCGGCGTGTCCATGGGCGGACCCTATGCTATCCGGAGGTCAGCGCGGAACCGGCCGCGCGGTCTTTTCTGTGTGTGCGGGGGCGGGTCATGCAGGTGCTGGTGGTGGGCGGCGGCGGGCGCGAACACGCGCTCTGCTGGGCGATCGCGGTCTCTCCCCTGCTGGGCAAGCTCTACTGCGCCCCGGGCAATCCGGGCATTTCCTCAATTGCGGAATGCGTGGCGATCGGGGCGGAAGACATCGCCGGCATCGTAGCCTTCGCCGTGGAAAAGCGGATCGACCTCGTCGTGGCGGGGCCGGAGGCGCCGCTGACGCTCGGGCTGGCCGATGCCTGCGCCGCCGCGGGGATCAAGTGCTTCGGCCCGTCGCAGGCGGCCGCGCGGCTGGAGGGCAGCAAGGTCTTCACGCGGGAGGTCGCGGAAGCCGCCGGCGTGCCGGGCGCGAAATGGCAGCGCTTCGATGACCCTGCCAAGGCCCGCGCCTATGTCCGCGCGGAAGGCGCGCCGATCGTGGTCAAGGCCGATGGCCTGGCGGCGGGCAAGGGCGTGGTGGTGGCTTCGACCGTCGAGGAGGCGGAGGCCGCCATCGCCGACATCATGGAAAGCCGCATCCATGGCGAGGCCGGCGCCACCGTGCTGATCGAGGAATGCCTGGTGGGCGAGGAGATCAGCTTCTTCGCCCTCTGCGATGGCGAGACGGCGCTGCCCTTGGGTGCCGCGCAGGACCACAAGCGCGTCGGCGATGGCGATACGGGCCCGAACACCGGCGGCATGGGCGCCTATTCCCCCCCGCCCGCCCTCACCCCCGCGCTGCAGGCGCAGGTGATGGCGGAGATCGTGCAGCCGACGCTCGAGGAAATGTCGAGGCGGGGGACGCCGTTCAAGGGCGTGCTTTTCGCGGGCCTGATGCTGACGGAAGCCGGGCCGAAGCTGATCGAGTTCAACGTCCGCTTCGGCGATCCGGAATGCCAGGCGCTGCTGCTGCGCCTGCGATCCGACCTGCTGCCGGCGCTCTTCGCCTCCTGCGACGGCGGGCTCGACATGTTCGACCTGAACTGGGACGCGACCCACAGCCTGGTGGTGGTGATGGCGGCGGAGGGATACCCCGGCAGCCCGCGCAAGGGGACGGAGATCAAGGGGCTGGAGGCGGCGGCCGAGGTGCCGGGCGTGCAGGTCTTCCACGCCGGCACGGCGCGGCGCGATGATGGCGCGCTGGTCGCGAATGGCGGCCGCGTGCTGGCCGTGGCGGGCACGGGGAAGACGCTGCAGGAGGCGCGCGACGCCGCCTATGCGGCGGTGGACGCCATCGACTGGCCGGGCGGCTTCTGCCGGCGGGATATCGGCTGGCGGGCGCTGTAGCGGGCTCAGGCCGCCAGCAGGGCGCGTAGCCGTTGCTGGATGAGGGTCGCGGCCGTCGCCACCTCCGCCGTGCCGAAGACCACGGGGCGCAGGCCCTGGGTGTAGACGGCGATGATGGTCTCCACCGCGATCTCCTCAGGGATCGGGCGGATCGTGCCCTCCGCGATGCCATCCCGGACCAGGGCAGCCAGCGCGTCCCGCGCCGGGCGCAACTCCTCGATGTTCGCTGCCTCGCTTTCGGGCGGCCAGGTCCAGGACAGGCCCTGCAAGCCGGCCAGCAGGCGTGGCTTGCCGAGATCCATGGCGGCCTGCGCGGCGATGAAGCGGTCCAGCCGGTCCAGCGCCGGCGCGTCTTCCCGCAGGATGGCCATCAGGACCGGCCATTGCGGCGCGTTGTGCCGCGCCACCACCGCCATCAGCAGCCCGGCCTTGCCGGCGAAATAGGTGTTGATGAGGGAGGGGACGACCTTCGCAGCCCCGGCGATGTCCGCGACCGAGACATTCTCGTACCCGGCCTCGCTGAACCGGGCCTCGGCCGCATCCAGCAGCCGCGCCTTGGTCTGCTCCCGCTGCTGGCTGCGTGATTCGGACTCATACCGTTTCTTGCGGGGAACAGGTGCGGGGGGCACGGATAGGCCTTCGTGAGGGGGCACGAAGGTTATGCGATTTCTTTTTTGATATTCAAGGAAGATTTTTCTTGAATATGTTCGATGATCATAGTCATTGCGGTCCTGCCGCGGGCGATCCTGCCCGCTGGCGTTGGAGGACCGGTTCGATGAACACGCTTCACATCCTGCACGATGACTCGAATGGGCCGTCGGACCCCCGGCTGGCCGTCGCCATCGCGAATGAGATCCGGCTGATCGGCCTTGGCGCCGCCTCCGCCGGCGACAGCGCGCCGGAGGGCGCGAGCTTGCAGGCGCTTCTGGCCCGGCTCTTCGCGGATGTGCCCAGCCTTTCGGCCAGCACGGTGACGGTCCGGCTGACGGGTGCCCTGCTGCGGGCGGATGCGGAGGCGATCTGGTCGCGGGTGCAGATGCGGTCGGGCTGGTGGGACGCCGCCGACGGCTATGAGTGACGGGGCCGTGGCACCGGCGGCGCGTGTGCGGCTTGGCCCTCGGCGAGCGGCCGCCACGGTCCCGGCCAGGCGCGTTCCCGCGATCGGTTGCGCGTTTTCCGGACATGCGGTTTCTTGCCGCGGAGCATCGCAGGCATCGCAAAACCGGCATGCTCGGGCGGTCGGCGGGAAGGAGAATTGCTTTTTCTGAACTCAACAAAATTCCGGCTTGATGGCCCTCCCCGAAGCCACGCATGAGCGCGCCGCCGGGCCCTGCCGCGATGATGCAGCCCGCGGAACAGGATCGGCTGACGAGTGGCCATGGCCCAGCAGACACCGGGACACACCGTCCTGCCGGACAGCCGGCGGCGCGGTGCCATCTGCCCCGACGGCGCTGGGCCGGCCTGACCGCGGCCTGATCCTTCCCGCCCCTCTATCCGCCATGCGCGGCCACGCCAGGGCGTGGCTGCCGGAGTTGCCTTCATGCGTAGCGTCAGCATCAGCATCGACAGCCGGTTCGCGGCGGTTGCCATCAGCATCAAGGGCGAGATGGAAGGTGGCGCCATCGTCGACGCCATCGTCGAATGGTTCGACCGCCGGCCGCTCGCCGCCTCCCTCGACCGTCTCTATGACGTGACGGCCTTCAGCGGCAGCGTGGGGGAGGAGGATATCCGCAACCTCGCCATCCGCCTGCCGGAGGCGGCGCTGACCACGGCGGCGATGACGGTGATCGCGACGCGCAAGCCCCAACTGCCGCTCTGGTCGGAGGCGCTGCCGCAACTGGCCCCGGCGCGAATCTTCCGGGTGGAGCCGAGCCTGACGGCGGCCTGGGCGACGCTCGCGATCGAGCAGGATGTCCGATTCCGGGACCGGCGGCGGCGGCGCACGGAGCGGCCGCAGGGATAGACGTCATGCTGCCCGGGGCATGATCGGCCTGAGCCGATGATGCTTCAGCGCTCCGCCTCCGGCCAGGTGAAGCGCTGGTGTTCCAGGTAGTCGAGCCGCGCCAGCAGGTCATCCGCCCGGCAGGCCATGACGGAGACGAGGCCGACGCCGACCTGCCGCCCCGCCGGGCTGCCATCGGCGGCCAGGGATTCGGGCGCCGCCTCCGCCTCGATCCCCAGGTCGATCACGCCGCCGGCCACCGCCAGTTCCAGGGCGGCGATCGCCTGTTCGCCGGGGGCGAGGGTCATCGCCAGCGGGTCGGCGCCGCGCGGGACCAGGCGGATGGCCTGAGCGGTGGCGGGGCCGCGGAGCAGCAGGTGCAGGCGGATGCGGCCGCTGGCCTGGGGGGGCAGGGCGATGCGCAACGCGGCCCGGCCGAGGGGGCCGAGCGGGCGCGTCCAGCAGCCCCAGCGTTCCGGCGCATGCCAGGCCGCGCCGTCGCGCAGCGCCTCCGCCAGCAGGGGCAGGGGGCCGGGCTCCACTTCGCCGCCGATGCCGAGGCGGATGATGGTGCCGAGCGGCATGGCGGGGGGCGAGACCGGGCGCGGCGGGGCGGCCTCCCGCGACAGGCGCGCCATCACCGCATCGCCGATGACCTGCCAGCTGCGGGGCTTCGCGGCCGCGGAGCGGGCTTCCGCCGCGGCGCGGAAGGCTGGGTCGAAGCACAGCTGTTCAACCTTGGCCGCGAAGTCGGGCTCGCTCTGTGGCCGGAACAGGATGGCGGCGCCGAGGCCCGCTTCCGGCAGCGCGGAATGGTCGGGGGCGAGCACCGCCTTGCCATGGGCGACGGCTTCCGTGACCGGCAGGCCCCAGCCCTCATGGTCCGAATTGTAGAGGACGAAGAGCGCGCGGCGGTAGAGCGCGGGAAGGGCGGTGTCCGGCACGTCCGGCAGCAGGACCGCGCCATCGCGGAAGGCCGGGGCGGCGCGCAGCAGGGCGGCGGCGGCCTCTCCCCCGAAGCCGGTGCGCCCGGCCAGCACCAGCAGCGGCAGCCGGCCCGGGCCGTGCTTGCGGATCAGCGCCAGCCAGGCGTTGAGGACGAAGAGGTGGTTCTTGCGCGATTCCAGCGTGCCCAGGAACAGGGCGTAGGGTCGCCCGGCGAGGGCGTTGACGCCGGCATGGACGGCCGCGCCGGGTGGCGGGTCGCCCGGCGCTCCGTCGAGTCCGACGACCATCAGGGGGGGCAGGGGGATGTCGGGCAGGTGGCGGGCCTGGAGGGAGCGGACGTCGCGGGCCGTCGCCTCCGACACCGTCAGCAGCAGGTCGGCATGGGCGGCCAGGCCCGAGAACCAGCGGGCGAATTCGCCGACCGTCTCCGGCGGCGAATGCTCCGGCACCACCAGCGGCCCGCAATCATGCACCAGCGGCGCGTAGCGCAGCCCGAAGCGCGCCTTCGCCAGTCGCACGGCCAGGTGGTAGTCCGGCAGCCACCAGGACGATCCCGGCACGACCAGCCAGGCGCCCTCCGGCACGATCAGGTCGGGCGCGGCCTCCACCGCCTGGCGGGCGACGGCGACGGCCTGTTCCCAGGCGGGATCGCGCGCATCCGCGCTGGCGCGGGACAGGGCGGCGAGGCGGTTGAAGGCTTCCCGCGGCAGGGCACGCCAGGACAGCGTCGGCGGATGGTAGATGGCCAGGATGACGCGCGCCGCCGGCCCGCCGCCGCGCAGCGCCGGGGCCACCAGTTCCATCTGCACGCGCTGGATGCCGGTCGGCGCGCGGTTGGCGCCGAACCAGGACAGCAGGTCCGTGAGGTCGAAGACGACGGTGATGTCGCCGAGCAGGGAGAGCGGCACATCCGGTGCCGCCAAGGCGGCGACGCTGGGCTGGCCGAGCAGCAGGGAGACCTCTCGCCAGGCGGCCTCATGCCCCGGGTCGATCTCCATCGCGCGGCCATAGGCCTGGCGCGCGGCGGGCAGGTCACCCAGCATCTTGAGCGCGTGGCCGAGCTGCATCTGCAGATCGGCATCCCCGGGGCGACCGCGTTCGGCGCGGCGATAGGCGTCGAGCGCGGCACCTGGGTCCCCGCCTTCCTTCAGCGCGTGGCCGTACTGGATCCAGGCTGGCCAGTCATGCGGATGGCGGGCGAGCCAGGCGGCATAGGCCTGCGCGGCGCCGGCCCAGTCCCGCGCATCGCGCAGGCGGTCGGCGTCGCGCAGCGAGGGGGGCGCGGCGTCCGGGCCGGGCGGCATGCCGCCTCCCCTGGCGTCAGGCCCGGCCGTAATTGTCCTCCAGCCGGACGATGTCGTCCTCGCCGAGGTAGGGGCCGGACTGCACCTCGATCAGCGTGAGCGGGATCATGCCGGGGTTCTCCAGCCGATGGACGCAGCCGAGCGGCAGGTAGACCGACTCGTTCTCCCGCAGCAGGATGCGTTCGCCGTCGCGTTCGACCACGGCGGTACCGGCGACGACCACCCAGTGTTCGGCGCGGTGGTAGTGCTTCTGGAGCGACAGCTTGCGGCCGGGGCGCACGGTGATGCGCTTCACCTGGAAGCGGCTGCCATGGGCCACGCCCTCATAGGCCCCCCAGGGGCGGTAGACGCGGCGATGCTCGGTGGCTTCCTTGTGGCCGGTGGCCTTCAGATGCTCCACCATCTTCTTCACGTCCTGCGCGCGGTCGCGATGGACGGCGAGGACGGCGTCGTCGGTGACGACCAGCACCACATCCTCGAGCCCCACCACCGCGGTCAGGATGCCTTCCGACCGGACATAGCAGCGCTTGGAGCCCAGGACGGCGGCGTTGCCGAGGGCGGCATTGCCATCCTTGTCCTTGGCCGCGATGTCCCACAGCGAGGCCCAGGAGCCGACATCGGACCAGCCGGGGTCGCAGGGCACGACGGCGGCCAGCGCGGTCCGTTCCATCACCGCGTGGTCGATGGAGATGGAGGGCGCTTCAGCGAAGCTGGCGCCGAGCCGGACGAAGCCGAGGTCGCGCGCGGCATCGGTCACGGCGGCGCGGGCGGCGGCCAGCACGCCCGGCGCATGGGCGGCGAGTTCGGCGATCAGCGTCTTCGCCGTCGCGACGAACATGCCGCTGTTCCAGAGGTGGCGGCCGCCCGCCAGGAAGGCTTCCGCCGTGGCGGCGTCCGGCTTCTCGACGAAGCGGGCGACGGCGAGCGCGCCGTCCGCCCCTGCCAGGGGGGCGCCGGATTCGATGTAGCCGTAGCCGGTCTCGGGCGCGGTGGGTCGGATGCCGAAGGTGCAGATGCGGCCTTCCCGCGCGGCCAGGGCGGCGGCGCTGAGGGCCTGGCGCAGCGCCGGCACGTCCTGCACCGCGGCATCGGCGGCCATGATCCAGAGGATCGCGTCCGGCGCATCCTCCCCGATCAGGATGGCGGCGGCGGCGATGGCCGCGGCGCTGTTGCGGGCGCTGGGTTCCAGGATGATGCGGCTGTCTTCCGCGCCGGCTTCCCGCAGCTGTTCGGCGACCAGGAAGCGATGCGCTTCCCCGCACACCACGACCGGGGCGGCGAAGCCGGGGGCACGGGCGCGGGCCGCGGTTTCCTGCAGCATCGTGCCCTGGGAGACCAGCGGCCAGAACTGCTTGGGGTAGGCTTCGCGGGACAGCGGCCAGAGGCGGCTGCCGGTGCCGCCGGACAGGATCACGGGGACGATCTGGTCGACGGTCCAGCTAGGCGAACCCTGGGAGGAGCCAGTCGGCACGGCATCGGTCGGCATGGATCAGGGAACCTCGGGTGCTTCGGCGATCGCCGCGGGGCAGCAGCGGCGGCTGACGCCGGTATGTCGCAGGCCTTTGGAAAAAGAAAGGCAATGGCGCGCCGGCGGCGAGTTTCCGTGCGTCGCGCGCAAGGGCCGCCTACCGCGCCAGCAACACAAGCCCGATGACGACGGGCGCGGCCAGGATGACGATGGCGATGGCACGCAGCAGCAGCGCCGCGGCGTGGGCAAGGAAGACGCCGGCGCCGGAAGCACTGCGTGGCGGGGCGGCTGCCGCCTGGTCGATCCGCTCCGTCGGTTGCATGCTGGCCCTGCCGTTGCGCGCAGGAGGATCAAGCATCAACCGGAGGGCTCCGTCCAGCGGAAGCTTTGTCCGTTTCGGTTGCGCGCGGGTCCGTGATCGCCGCGGGCGCGGGTTGACGGCGGCGGCGGCGGGCGGGCTTAACCCGGCGAACCCCGATCACAGAGGTCCTTCGATGCTGAAGCCGCGGATCGCCATCGATGGCTACAATCTGGCGCTGGACCAGGGCACGGGGGTCGCGACCTATTCCCGCAACCTGTCGCAGCGGCTGCGGGCGCTGGGCGCGGAGGTGGGCGTGCTCTATGGCCAGAAGAACTCGCGGGGTCGGGACGACCTGCTGCGGGAGGTCGGCCTCTATGACGCGACGCCGAAGCCGCTGCCGCCGCGCCGCCAGGCGATCGAGGATCTGCGCGCACGACTGAAGACGATGTTCGGTGCCAGGGCCTTGCCCGTTCCGAGGACCGATCGCGTGGTGCGAAGGGGCCTCGAGGCGCGGGTGCCGGAGGCCGACCGGCTGTGGAACGCGCCCTCCCTGTTCCGCACCGCGGTGCAGCGCGCCAAGCCCAGCCGGCCGTTCCTGCCGGTGCAGCTGCCGGACCGGCAGGACGTGATGCACTGGACCTACCCGCTGCCGCTGAAGGTGGCCGGCGCGCGGAACATCTACACCATCCACGACCTGGTGCCGCTGCGCCTGCCCTACACCACGCTCGACGCCAAGAACCGCTACCTCGGCACCTGCCGGCGCATCGCGGCGGAGGCGGACCACATCGTCACGGTGTCGGAGGCGTCGAAGCGCGACATCGTCAATCTGCTCGGCGTGGCGGAGGAGCGCATCTCCGTCACCTACCAATGCGTGGAGGTGCCGCCCGCGCTCGCGGAGAAGCCGGAGGCGCTGGTCCGGGCGGAGCTGCAGGGCGCCTTCGGCCTGCAATGGGGCGGCTACTGGCTGTTCTTCGGCGCGATCGAGCCGAAGAAGAATGTCGGCCGGATCATCGAGGCCTACCTCGCCTCCGGCAGCCCCTGGCCGCTGGTGATCTGCGGCAAGCATGGCTGGCAGGTGCGGCAGGAACTGGCCCTGCTGTATGAGGACGACCACCGGCAATATCCCGAGGATCCGCGCTTCGAGGGGCCGCAGGGCATGACCCGCAAGCTGCGGGACCGCGTGATCCTGCTGGACTACGCGCCCTTCCGGCTGCTGGTCAGCCTGATCCGCGGCGCGCGGTCGGTGTTCTTCCCCTCCCTCTACGAAGGCTTCGGCCTGCCGGCACTGGAGGCGATGCTGCTGGGCGCGCCGGTGCTGACGAGCAACACGTCATCCCTGCCCGAGGTGGTGGGCGATGCGGCGCTGACGGTGGATCCCTATGACACCCGTGCCATGGCGGAGGCGATCCAGGCGCTGGACGCGAATGACGAGCTGCGCGCGGAGCTTGCCTGGCGCGGGCCGCGCCAGGCCGCCTTCTTCGACGCCGCGCATTACGACGTCCGGCTGCGGGCGATGTATGCGAAGATCGGCATCACGCTGGGGCAGGAGGGGTAGCCTCAGCCAGGGCTCTCGTACCAGTCGCCCTTCGATTCCACCCAGACATTGCGGATGGTCTTCATCCCGGTCGGCGGGTCGATGGTGCCGGCGGAGACGAGCAGCCGGTCGCCCTGGCGCGGCCGCTTGAACAGGCGGCCGCCGCAGCGCGTGCAGAAACCGCGTTCGGCACTCGGGCTCGATTCATACCAGGTCAGCGTCTCCGCGGCGTCCAGCAGCACGGAGTCCTTCGGCGCAGCGAGCATGGCGTTGGCGTTGCCGTGCATCTGCTGGCAGTCCCGGCAGTGGCAGACGATGACGCCGATCGCCTCCCCCGTGATGCGATAGCGCACGCCGCCGCAATGGCATTGTCCGGTGAAGGGCATTCGGGGGGGTTCCTCAGGGCTGGGCGAGGGATGCGATGGCCGCCGCCAGCGCGGATGGCGCGGCGAGCATGGGGGTGTGGGAGGTGGGGAGTTCCGCCACCTGCGTGATCCCCGCGGCCTGCAGCATGGCGCGCTGGAAGCCGGGGGTGAGGGTGCGGTCCTCCGTCGTCACCAGATAGGCCTTGGGCACGGCGCCGAAGCGCGCGGCCGTCAGCGTGACGGGGGTGGCGAGCGGCGGCACCGGCTCCGCCCGGTGGTTCGCCACCAGCCAGGCGGCATCCGCCGCGATGCAATCCGCGCAGAAGGTCTCGACGATGCCCTCCCGCGCGATCGAGGCCGGGGAGGTGCGGGCCGGGTCCTCCTGCCGCCAGAAGCGCCCCACCAGGCTGCCGGGGTCTCGCTGGGACAGGCTGTAGGCGCTGTCGCCGGAGGCGGGGAGATAGGCGGCCAGGAAGACCAGGCGGCGCAGGCGCTCCGGCGCCGCTTCCGCCACCGCTGCGGCGACGATGCCGCCGAAGCTGTGGCCGACCAGCACCACGTCGCGGCGGTCCCCGATCGCGGCCAGCACGGCCTGGACGTAGCGCTCGAGCGAGGCTTCCGCGGCCGGCATCGGGTCCGCGCCATGGGCGGGGAGTTCGGGGGTGAGCACCTCGAAGCCCTCGGTGCGCAGCGCCGCCGCCGTGCGGTCCCAGACCGCGGCGCCCATCCAGGCGCCATGCACCAGCACGATGGCCGGGCGGGGCTGGGCGCGGGCGGGGGTGGCGAGCAGGAGGGGCGCGGCGAGCAGGGCGCGGCGGGCAAGCATCATGCGGTCAGGCTCCCAGGGCGACGATGACGGCGGCGGCGGTGGCGCCGCCGGAGAAGTTCTGCTGGCCGGTGACGAGGTTGCCGTCCCGCACCGCGAAGCTGCGCCAGGCGCCGGCCTGCACGTAGTTGGCGCCCTGGGCACGCAGGCGATCCTCGATCCGCCAGGGCATCACATGCCGGTCGCGCGGCAGCGCGCCCATGGCCCAGGCGGCCTCGTCCGCCGCGTCTTCCTCGACATTGGCGAAGCCGGTGACGGTGCGCCCTTTCGCGATAGGCGAGCCGTCGGAGCGGGTGGCATGGCAGAGGATGGCGGTGCCGTGGCAGAGCGCGGCGGCGACTTTTCCCGAGTCCAGGAAGGCGACGAAGCGCTGCTGCAGCGTCGTCGCGGCCTTATAGGTGAACATCGGCGCCTGGCCGCCGGCGACCAGGATGGCGTCGAAATCGTCCAGCGTGATGGCCTCGACGGGTTTCGTCGCGGCGACGAGGGCGGCGAGGTGCGGCGTCTCGATGAAGCCGCGGCTCACGATGTCGTCGGCGGAATAGCCGGAGGCGTGGCGCGGGTCGCTGAAGGCATCGCCCTCGCAGGCGCCGCCATCCGGGCTGAAGACCTCCATGGCGTAGCCCGCCTCGTGGAAGGCGAGCCAGGGATGCGCGAGTTCGCTCCACCAGAAGCCGACCGGCCAGCCGGTGGTGGTGGAGACGGCGGGGTTGGCGATGACGATGGCGATGCGCTTCGGGCGCAGCGCGTTGGGGTCGCGCAGGCTCATGGCACGGCCCGCCGCAGCGCGAAGGCGAAGTCCCGGCCGAGGCCGCGCCGCATGGAGAGGTCGATCCAGAGCATCGCATGCGCCTCCAGCAGCCTTGCGGCGCGGAGCGGCCCGGCATCCACCGCCTCGAACCCGATATCGGCGGCGAGCCGCAGCGCGATGGCCTTGGCATCGGCGTCGTCGCCGGCGGCGAACATGACGGGGCGCGGCGCGAAGCGGGCGGCATCGGCCATGACGTTGGCGCCGGTGGTGTTGAAGACTTTCGTCAATCGCAGCCTGGGGAAGGCGCGGGTGATACGCTCGGCGCCGCTGTCGTCGAAGCCGAGCGAGAGGCCGAGGCCATCCGGGCCCATGGCCAGCGGGTTGGTGGCGTCCAGCACGGGGATGCCGCCAGGCGCGACGGCGGCGAGGGCTTCCGCCGCGGCATCGAAGGGCACGGCGAGGATATAGGCCGCGGCATCGGCCAGCGGCGCGAGGGGCGCGTCCTCCGTCCCCGGGCTCCGCAGCAGCAGGATGGGCGCGTGGCCCGCGCGCCTCAGCGCGGCAGCGAGTGCCTGACCCACATTGCCGCCGCCGATGATGCCGATGCGCATGGAGCCCCCTTTCCTGTTGCGGGAAGGATGGGTTCCGCTGGCACTTTCCTCCATTGAATGTTCTGAATGGCGACATGAGCGAGATGAAACTCCGTCGCCTCGACCTGACGCTGCTGCTGGTGCTGGACGAGGCGCTGCGCCACCGGAAGCTGGCGGAAGTGGCGAACCGGCTCGGCCTCAGCGCGCCGGCGGTCAGCCATGCGCTGGCGCGGCTGCGGGAGATCTTCGACGACCCGCTCTTCATCCGCCGGCCCGGTGGCGTGGAGCCGACGCCGCGATGCCTGGAATTGGCGCCGCTGGTGGCGAGCGTCCTGGGCCTGGCGCGGCAGGCGGTGGCGCCGCCGCTGCCCTTCGATCCCGCGACCAGTGACCGCGTCTTCCGGATCACGGGCCTCGATTACGAAGCCTCCCGCTTCGGACCGCCGCTGCTGGCGCGCTTCGCGGCGGCCGGCGACGGGCTGCGCCTGTCCTTCCGGCCGCATGCGCGGGATGCCGCCATGGCCGCGCTGGCGGAGGGGGAGGCGGACCTGGCGCTGGGCTTCTTCCCGCGCCGGCCGGCGGGAATCGCGACGCGGCGGCTCTATGAGGAGACCTACCTGGTGGCAGGGTCGCCCGACCATCCGCGGCTGCGCCGGCGGCGGCAGATCGACCTGCCGCTCTATTGCGCGCTGGACCATGTGCTGGTGTCCCTTAGCGGCGGGCTGGAGGGGACGGTGGATGCGGCGCTGGCGCGGCAGGGCCTGAGGCGGCGGGTGGTGGCGGCGATGCCGTCCTTCCTGCCGGCGCTGGCGGCGGTGGCGGCATCCCCCACCATCGTGACGATGCCCCGGCGGGTGGTGGAGAACTACGCGCCCCGCTTCGGCCTGCGTGCCTTCGCGCCGCCGCTGCCGATCCGGCCCTTCGTGCTGTCGGCGGCCTGGCATGAGCGGCAGGCGGGGGATGCGGGGCTGCGCTGGCTGGTGGAGCAGGTGGCGGCGGTGGCGGCCGAGGTGGCGGGGTAGGGTTCAGCCCGCGCGGAGGAAGACCACCCGCGCCGCGCCATGTTCCCGCATCGCGACTTCGGAAAAACCGGGCGCCGCCAGCGCCTCCTCCCGCCCCAGCTCCGCCACCACCAGCGCGGCGGGGGCGATCCAGCCGGCGGCGGAAAGCGCGGCCAGGGCGCGCGGGATCAGGTCCTGCGCGTAGGGCGGGTCCAGGAAGACCAGGCCGCAGGGTGCCGCGGCGGCGGGGGGCTTCAGCACGTCGCCGGCCACGACACGGGCGCGGGGCTCCTCCCGGCAGGCGGCGATATTGGTCCGCAGCGCCGCCAGCGCGGCGCGGTCGCGCTCCATGAAGGTGGCATGGGCGGCGCCGCGGCTCAGCGCCTCCAGCCCCATCGCGCCGGTCCCGGCGAAGGCGTCCAGCACGCGCGCCTCCTCCACCACCGCCCGGCCGGCCCAGGGGGCGTGCCAGAGCATGTCGAAGACCGCCTGGCGGACGCGCTCCGCCGTGGGGCGGGTGGTGTCGCCGGGGGGCGCGGCGAGCCTACGGCCGCGATGGCTTCCGGCGACGATTCGCAGCATGCTTCGGCTTCGGCGGTTCCGCATTGCGGGCGCGGGGGATGTTCTCGGGACGGACGCGCTTGGGCTTTGGCGCGACGGGTTCCGGGGGCGCGGCGGCGGCCGCGGCGGCGGCCTCCTCCTGCTCCCGCCGCCGCTTCTTCTGCGGCGCCTCCCCGATGCCGAGCTGTTCGCGCATCACCTTCGGATGCACTTCCTCGACGCCGCCCTTGGGCAGGGTGCCGAGCTGGAAGGGGCCATAGGCGGTGCGGATCAGCCGCGTCACGTGCAGGCCGAGATGCTGCATCACGCGGCGGATCTCGCGGTTCTTGCCTTCCTTCAGGCTCACCGTCAGCCAGGCGATGGCGCCGCGGCGGCTGTCGAGCCCGGCCTCGATCGGGCCATAGGCGACGCCATCCACGGTGATGCCGCGCGACAGCGCGGCCAGCGACTTTTCATCCACCGCACCATAGACGCGGACGCGGTAGCGGCGAAGCCAGCCATTGCTCGGCAACTCGAGCTTGCGCGCCAGCTCCCCGTCATTGGTCAGCAGCAGCAGCCCCTCGCTGGTCAGGTCGAGGCGGCCGATGGAGACGACGCGGCCGATGGCAGGCGGCAGGCGCTCGAACACCGTCGGGCGGCCCTGCGGGTCCTTGTGGGTGGTGACCACGCCATCGGGCTTGTGGTGGCGGAACAGCCGCGTGCGCTCCGCGGGCTGGACGGGCTTGCCATCCACGCTGATGCGCGCGCCCTCGGTGACGAAGGTGGCGGGGGTTTCCACCACCTTGCCGTTCATCTTCACCTTGCCCTCGGCGATCAGCTTCTCGGCGTCGCGGCGGGAGGCGATGCCGGCGCGGGCCAGGTATTTTGCGAGTCGCTCGCCGCGTTCCCCGGCCGGAGCTTCGGCGTCGTCCATCTCGTCGGTCACCGGCAGGCCTCCACGAAGGCGGCGAGGATCACGGGGTCCCGCGGATCCACGGCGTATTCCGGGTGCCATTGCACGCCGAGGGCGAAGCGGTGGCCGGGATGCTCGATGCCCTCCACCACGCCATCGGGGGCGCGGGCATTCACCACGGCGCCGGTGCCGGGCGTGGCGACGGCCTGGTGATGGGCGGAATTGACGGCCAGGCGGTCGGTGCCGGTGATGCGGGCCAGCAGCGTGCCGGGCGCGACCGCGACCTCATGCCCCGGCTCGGTCCGCGGGTTCGGCTGCTCATGCGCCAGCGCGCCCGGCACCTCATCCGGGATGTGCTGGATCAGTGTGCCGCCGAAGGCGACGGCGAGGAGCTGCTGGCCGCCGCAGATGCCCAGCACGGGCATGTCGCGGGCCAGGGCGGCCCGCGTCGCGGCCAGTTCGAAATCGGTGCGGCCGGGCTTCAGCGTGACCTTCGGGTGCGGCGGGCCGCCGCCCCAGAGTGCCGGGTCCACATCGAAGGCGCCGCCCGTGACCAGCAGCCCGTCGATGGCATCGAGGTAGTCGGCGGCCAGTTCGGGATGGTGCGGCAGCGCGACCGGCAGGCCGCCCGCGGCGATGACGGCGGAGAGGTAGTTCTGGCGCAGCGCATACCAGGGCAGCTTCGACCAGCCGCCGGCGGGTTCCGCATCCAGGGTGACACCGATGACCGGGCGTTTTTTCATCGCCCGTTGCTAGACGGTCGGGGCGCGCCGGAGCAAGCATCGCCGCCATGCGGAACGCGCCGTCACCCATGGAAATCGCGCTGGACGCCGCGCGGGCGGCCGCCGCACGGGGCGAGGTGCCGGTCGGCGCCGTGGTGACGGATGCGAGCGGCCGTGTCCTCGCCGTGGCGGGGAATGAGGTGGAGGCCCGCCGCGACCCCTCCGCCCATGCCGAGATGCTGGCGCTGCGGGAGGCCGCGCGCGTCACCGGCGACAAGCTGCTGCCGGAGGCGACGCTGACGGTCACGCTGGAGCCCTGCGCCATGTGCGCCCAGGCGATCGCCTTCTTCCGCGTGAAGCGGGTGGTCTTCGGCGCCTATGACCCGAAGGGCGGCGCGGTGGAGCATGGCCCGCGGCTGTTCGGCCAGCCCACCTGCCACCATGCGCCGGAGGTGGTGGGCGGGGTCAGGGAAAGCGAGGCGGGGGCGCTGCTGCGGGACTTCTTCGCCGCGCTCCGGTCATAGCAACCGCCCCAGCCGCAGCGCCGCCAGCACGCCCACGACCGACGCGCCGATGCAGCCCATCGCCATGGCGAAGCCCCAGCCGGCCTCGGTGCCGTCCGCCGGCACGCCGGGCACGCCGCCGACATTCATGCCGAAGATGCCGGCGACCAGGCTCGCGGGCAGCATGGCGGCGGAGATGACGGAAAGCACCAGCAGGCGCCTGTTCGTCTCCTCCGTCGCCAGCGCCGCGGCCTGGTCCTGCGCGATGCGGCCGCGATCCTGGAGGACGGCGAGGGCGCGGGAGGCCGCGCGGGCGCGGCGGGCTTCGCGCAGCAGCGGCGTGGCCAGCGCAGGCAGCCAGGCCGGTGTCTCCTCCTCCTCCGCCAGTTCCTCCATCGCCTCCGTCAGCGGATCGATGGTGCGCGCGAGGCGCAGCGCCTCCCGCCGCAGGGCGGCGAGCGCATCGCGCGGGGCCTCGGCGCCCGGGCGCAGCAGCTGGTCCTCGATGCGCGCGACGCGATGCGCCAGCGCCGCGATCAGGCGGCTGAACTCCAGCAACGAGGCGTGCAGCGTGGCAGCCAGGGCTTCCGGCGGGGTGGTGGCCGACAGGGATTGCATCACCGCATGGGCGCCGCGCAGCGGATGGCGGCGCGCCGTCACCAGCAGCCCGGGCAGCAGGGCGAAATGCAGCATGCCGATGGGCGGCAGGTCGGGCCGGTCGGCATCGTAATGCGTGTCGGGAAGGCAGCCGAACAGCGCGCCCTCGGCCATCTCGATGCGCGTCGCCTCCTCGGCATCCACCAGCGCGGCGCGGGCGCTGTCCGGCAGCGCCGCCAGCGCCTGGATGAAGAGCCGCGCGCGGGCATCGACGAGGTCGAGATGCAGCCAGGCGGGTTCCGCCATCCCGGTGGCGATCCATCCTTCCACCGCTGCCGCGGACATCGGCTGGGCGCCGGCGCCGTCGAATCGCCAGCCGGCGATCAGGCCGTGGCAGCGGGGGAGGGGCGGGTGATCCATGGCGGCGCGCTAGCATGGGTGCGCCAGAAGCTGCGACCGCAGCGGGATGACAGGCTTCAGCCTGCGGCGCGATGCACGCCGGTCGCGCGCGGGTCCCATTGCCAGGGCGGGTCGGGGCGGATCGGGACGGCGCCCTGGAAGCGGGGCGGGGGGCGGTGCTTCTCCTCGCCCGCCAGCACGGCGCGGCCGCGATCGGTCAGCGCCCAGGCCTCGCCAGGCGTGAGCAGCCGCAACGGGCCGGCGGAGAGGCGCGCCTGGATGTCGAGCAGCATCAGGTCGGTCTGCGGGAAGGTGGCGTCCGCCGCGTGCTGCGCCTGCACGACGGCCGAGAGGCTCGTGGCGCCCTCCGCCACCGCGCGCAGCACCTGGCGTTCCGTCAGCGCCAGCCGGTCGGCGCGCCAGGGCAGGTCCTGCAGGTGGCGGCGCATGGCATGGGCGAGGTGCGGCAGCGGCGTCGCGCGGCGCCAGAGGCGGTCCAGAGCCTCGGGGTCCGGATCGGCGAAAGCCGCCCAGGCCTCGGCACCGGCTTCCAGCTGCGCGAGCGTCAGCGGCTGCGGGTCCAGCGCGGCGAGTTCCGTGTCGGGCAGCGCCATGAAGGGGCGCTTGCCGTCGGCGGGCATGAGGAAGAGCTTCCCCTCCAGCCCCCGCCGCCCCGCCAGCAGGGACAGGACGCGGATCAGCACCGCCTGGTCCCAGAGGTCATGCTCGAACCACAGCAGCACGCGGTCGAAGCGATCGAGCGCGTTCAGCGCCATGTATTCGCGCCCGAGGCGAAGCCGCGCCTCCTGCAGGTCGGTCTTCGCATGCAGCGCGATGACGCGGGCGCGCAGCCCGAGATAGGCCATCAGCGGTTCGTCGTTGACGGCGCCGACGCAGACGGGATCGCTGATCGGCAGGTATTCCCCCGCCCAGCCGCTGGCGGCCAGGCGGGGGCGGAGGTCATCCCCGCAGCGGATATGCGCGGTCGTCAGAGGCGCCGTGTTCAGAGGCGGAGGCCGAGCTTGCGGATCATCTCGCCTTCCGTCGCATAGCTGCGCCGCGCCTCGGCCGCGTATTCATCGGGGCCGAGATACATCGGCGCCATGTCGAAGCGGTCCAGGATCGCCATGTGCGCGGGGTCCGTCAGCGCTTCCTTGAAGGCGTCGTGCAGCACGCGGACCACCTCCGCATTCATGCCCTTGGGGCCGGCCAGGCCGTAGGGGCTGGCGCTGACGATGTCGATGCCACTCTCCCGCAGCGTCGGCACGTTGGGGAAGCGCTTGGCGCGCTCGGCACTCCAGGTCACCAGCAGCTTGAGCCGCCCGGCCTGCACCATCTCCGACCAGCCGGAACTGTCGGCGAGCGCCGTGGTCTGGCCGCCGAGCAGCGAGGTCACGTTCTCGCTGAAGCCGCGGAAGGGGACGTGCACCCATTCGATGCCGCGCGCGCCGGCGATCTGTTCCATGGTGATGTGCAGCGAGGTGCCGACGCCGGGCGTGCCGTAGGTGACGCGGCCGGGATTCGCCTTGGCGTGGTCCAGGAATTCCTGGAAGGTGTTCCAGGGCGCATCCGCCTTCACCACCACGCCGAAGAGATAGCCGGTGAGGTGGATGATGTAGGAGAAATCCTCGAGCGGATTGAACAGCGCGCGCTGCGCCATCTGCGGATGGCGGAAGACGCTGATCGGCATCTGGGTGATGGTGTAGCCGTCGGGCCGTTCGTTCAGCATCTGCTGGGCGCCGAGGATGCCGCCCGCGCCGCCCTTGTTCTCGATGATGACGGGCTGGCCGAGGCGTCGCGCCGCCTGTTCGGCCAGCACGCGCATCTGGATGTCCGTGGTGCCGCCGGCCGCCCAGGGCACCACCAGGCGGATGGGCTTGTCGGGGAAGCGGCCCTGCGCGCGGAGCGCCGGCGCGGCGAGCAGCGAGGCGCCGAGGCCGAGGGCCGTGCGACGGCCGAGATGGTGGATCATGGTTGCGGAGCCTCCCTGGATGGTGCCGGCCTCTCGGGGCCGGTCGTCTGCCATCCTGCCTATCGCGGGCGGGGGCCGCCCGCAACAGGAAGGGCGCTGACCTTTCGGCCAGCGCCCGTTTCCAGCCCCGTCGGGATGGCGTCGTCAGTTCGCGAAGACGCGGGCCGACAGCGCCGACTGGAAGATGAGGTTCAGCAGGTCGCGCGTCAGCTGGAAGTTCTTCGGGTCCAGGCGCGGCAGCGCGATCAACTCGTCGCCGGGTTGCGGCGGCTCCGTCGGCTCCAGGATCAGCTCGCCGCTGGCGCGGCGGATCATCAGCTGGTTGTCGCCGCCACGTTCCGCGAGACCGCCGGCCTGGCGGATATAATCCTGCAGCGTCATGTTGGGACGCCAGATGATGGCCTGGGGGGCCGTCACCTCGCCGGAGACGAGCACGGTCTGCACGCGTTCGGGGATGACGATGACGTCGCCATCCTCCAGCCGCACATCGGCGCAGCGGCCACCGCGGTCCATCACAACCAGGCGACCTTCCGGCTGCGTGCGGCGGGCGCGGCTGATGTAGCTGGAGACGAGCTGCGCTTCGGAGGCTCGCACCTCCGCCACGCCGGTGGTCGGCGAGATCGTGAGGAAGAGCTGCCGTTCCAGCCGGTCCATCGCCTCGTTGATCACGCGCGCCTGCTGGGCGGCGACCGAGGGACGGAGCAGGAAGATGCCACGGGTATTCGCGAGGATCGGGTCCACCGCGACGTAGTCGAGCAGGGTGCAGAGCGTGGTGTCACGGTCCGCGATCAGCACGGAGGGGCCGATGCGGCTGCCCTCGACGGAGACGCGCACCGTGGCTGGCGGCGAGTCGGTGATGAAGGTCACGACGTCCTGGTCCATCAGCTGGACGCCGGCGAGTTCGCGGATGGTGGTGTAGCGGGAGAAGGGCTGGCTGTTGCGCGTGCCGCGGATGACCGCGTTGGTGGCGGAGGGCAGCGGCGCGGCGAGGCGGATCAACTCCGACCCCGGCATGGTGCGGCCCGTCACCTCGAAGAGGAAGTTGTTGCGGACCGCGCCATCGGCGCCGACCATGGCGCCCTGGGCCGGGACCAGGATGGTGTCGCCCTGCTGCAGCGTGATGCGCGGCAATTCGCCGGAGAGCAGGAAGCGGTAGAGGTCGATCCGCGCGACCGGCCGGCCGCCGCGGTTGACGACGATGTCGCGGTAGGAGCCGCGGCCGGGGTCCACGCCGCCGGCGCGCGCGAGGTAGTCGAGCACGGATTCGGAGGCGGAGCCGAGGTGGCGGCCAGGCGTGCGCACCTGGCCGGTGACGAAGACGCCGACCTGGCCCGCGGAGAGCAGGACGGCATAGACCTGGACCTGCTGGGAGTAGACGCGCCGGACTTCCGATTCCACGAGGCGCTGGATGTCGCCGGCCCGCGTGCCGGCCACGCGCACCGGGCCGACCTGCGGGATGAAGATGTTGCCGTCCACATCGACCGTCGTGACGACGGAGGCCTCCACGAAGCCCCACACGGTGATGGAGACGCGGTCGCCCGGCAGGATGGTGTAGTTGGGATTGGGCGTGTCGGAGGCGGCGGGGCTGCCGCGAGTGAAGAGGGAGGCGCCGAAGACGACGGTGGCGGGCCCCGCGCGGCGACCCGGCTCGCCGATCGGGCCGACCGCGATCGGCCCGCCCTCCGCGGCGGTGGCGGAACCGGCGCGGGAGGTGGAGATCATGTCCCCCGCATTCAGGGCGGGGATCCCGCCGGAGGGGCCGGACGGGGCCGCCGTGGTGGGGGCGGGCGCCGCCGGTGCCGTGCTGGTGGTGGTGCGCGACGGCAGCGAGGGGGCGGAAACCTGGGCCCGCGCCACGGCTGGCAGCAGCATCAGGCCGGCGAGGAGCAGGCAGGCCGCACCGGGCGCGCGGCGCGCCGGGCGGCTGGGGTAGGCGGTATCCGTCATGTCAGCTCGCATGTTCCCGCGCGCCGGCCACCATCAGCCAGCCGATCCCGAACAGGACGGTCAGGCCGGCGAAGACGGTCAGCGTGTTGAAGAAGGCCCTGGGATGGTTGGCGCGTTCCGGCAGGTTGGGCTGCACGACGCGCATCAGGAAGACCGCCTGGCGCTGCGCCTCGGCCCGCGCAGCTTCGAGGGAGGAGATGGCGGAGGTGAGCTGCTTCTCCGCGAATTCGCGTTCGAGCTGGAGGCGCTCGTAGCCGGAGAGCTGCTGCGTCAGCCCTTCCTCCCCGCGCGTGCTGCGCGCGCGTTCGGCGGCGACCTGCGCGACGAGGGCGGCGATGCGGTTGTTGAGGACCTGGATCTGCGGGTTGTCCGGGCGCATGAAGGCGCGCTTCTCCTGCAGCTCCGCCCGGGTCTGGGCCAGCAGCGCCTCGAGGCGCGTCACGTTCTCCACCGCCGCGCCGGCGCTGCGCGTGGGATCGAGCGCCTGTTCGCGCTCGCGGAAGGTGGTCAGCGCCTCCCGCGCCGCCGACACGCGCCGCTCGGCGATCTCCACTTCCTCCCGCGCGACGCGGATGGAATCGGCCGCGGTGCGGGCGGAGAAGCGGTTCACGAGATCCTCGGCCAGGGCGATCAGGCCTTCCGCGATGTCCTTGGAGTCGCCCGGCCGATACGCCAGCACGCGAAGCGTGCTGATATTGGTCTCGATATCGTAGCTGATCGTGACCCGGCGACGGTAGTAGCGCAGCAGCTGCTCGGCCAGCGGTTCCTCCTGGCGCAGGCGGCTGACCAGGTCGGCCTCCGGCCGGCGCCAGATGGTGGACAGGTCGAGCGTCCGTTGCAGGCCGTTGATCGCGTCGACGCTGTCGATGAAGGCGGCGACGGCCCGCGCTTCGTCCATGCCGCCGCGCCCGCCCCCGCCGCCGGTCACGGCCGCGAGCACGCTGGCGGGGCTGGCCGCGCCCCCGCCGCCGCGGCTGCGCACCAGGAGCTTGGCTTCCGATTCGAAGAGGTCCGCGGCGTAGGTCACGTAGTAGGTGCCGACCAGCAGGCTCGGCAGCAGGACGAGCAGGGCGTACCACCCCATCGGGCCGCGGGGCAGCAGGCTTCGTCGGCGCCGCTTCTGGGGCGGCACGCGTGGCGGGATGCGCGAATCCTCGACCCCCGTGGCGGGAAGGGTCTCAGAGGGCCTTATAGGTGGCGACAGCTTCATCGATGTCCTCGAAGAAGGTCAGGCTGCCATGGCTCAGCACCGCTGCGGTCCGGCAGTAGATCTTCAGATGTTCAGGCACGTGGCTGACCAGGACCAGTGTACGGCCCCTTGTCTTGGCTGACAGCATTTCCTGCGCCCGCGCGACGAAACGTGCATCGCCCGCGGCGGTGATCTCGTCGATCAGGTAGCAGTCGAAGTTCACGGCGAAGGAAAGGCCGAGCAGCAGGCGTCCCATCATGCCGGCGGAGTAGGTGCGGACCGGCATGTGCATGTAGCTGCCGAGTTCCGCGAAGCTTTCCACCTGCTGCAGGACCTCGTCCAGGTCGTGATCGTAGATGCGGGCGATGAATCGGGCGTTGTCGGCGCCGGTCAGGGCGGCCTGCAGGCCGATCCCGTGCGCGAGCGGCCAGGAGACGGACATGCGGCGCTCGATGCGCCCGGAGGAGGGATGTTCGACCCCGGCCAGCATGCGCACAAGGGTGGATTTGCCGGTCCCGTTGCGGCCGAGGATGCCGACGGCGTCGCCGGGCCGGATCACGGCGTTGACGTTGCGCAGCACCGTCTTGCGGCCACCACCGCGGACTTCGTAGTGCTTCGAGACGTTGTCGAGGATGATCACGGGCCGGCCCGTCAGAATTCGAGCTTGGGGCGGACCGCGCGCAGCGCGGCGAGGCCCAGCATGTTGACCACGAGAACGCAGGAGACGGTGTAGAACAGGTAGTAGTGGCTGACGATCAGGTCGCCGAACATGCCTTCCCGCACCATCTCATGCATGTTGGCCTGGGGGTTCCAGAGCAGAATCTCCCGCCAGCTCGGTGGCAGTCGGGCGGCGGGCGTGAAGGCGCCGGAAATCGGCAGCATCAGGTAGGTCATGGGATGGACGATGCGGTCCACGACTTCCCATCGGGCGGCGCCGGCGGCGGCCAGCATGGCGAGGCCGTTGGCGAAGAGAAAGATCAGCACGAGCCCGAGCACGATGAGCGGAATGTTCGCCGGGACCATGTCCACCAGCCAGGCGGCGCTGCCGATGACGAGGACGAGTGCGGCCGTGACCGCACAGGCCTCGAGCAGGTTTCGCGCCACCACCACGTCGGTCAGCCTGACCTGCCGGTGGTACATGAGCGTCATGTTGGCGTGGAAGGCGGAGCACGCTCGGTTCACGATGGCGCGGAACGCGAAATAGGGCGCGTAGCCGATGACATACAACATGAAGACCGGGATCGGACCGCCCGCATCGTGCCTGAAGAGCCAGTGCAGCAGCGCCACCATTGTGGCGAGCATCAGGGGTTCGAGCACCAGCCACACGAAGCCGAGCTGGTTGCGGCCGAAGCGGGTCGTGAGTTCGCGGAGCGCCAGCGCGTGGATGACGCGGCCCTGGATCCGGAATCCCTTGCGGATGCGGGCAAGCCCCTGGGGGCGGCTCGGCAGGGCCTGCCCCCCATCCGCTGTGACGCTCACGGTCGCGGGATCCCGCCGCCGCGCAGCAGCGTCCGCGTCTCCGCCCAGCCACCATCCGGGGTCGCGCAGATCACCCGCGGACGCTCCGCCATGCCGGTGCCCACGGCCACCTCACGGCATTCGCGGCCGCTGGCGGCGTTGTAGGCGCGCACGAGGCGGACGGAGGCCGGTTGACCGCTGGCCAGCACGATGCGGTCCTGCGCACCGGGCTGCGACCGGGCGACGAAGGCCAGCAACGGGTCCGACGGAGGAACGGCCGCGGCGGGGGCAGCGCCTGGCGAGCCCCGGTTGAATGACAGGCCGCCGGCGCAGCCGGACAGCATCAGTCCGGCCCCGAGCAGGACCCCCGGCAGCATTCGGCCGCGGAGCCGCCACGACGTGGAACGGGGTGTCCAGGCGGCGTCAATCACGGCATTTGATCGCGATGGCTTGTTCCATGCCGCGGAGTTTAGCGGAACCAACAGCCCGACGCAAAACGCAAACCGCTTTCGGAACATGCTGCGAGTGGGCTAGTCCCTTCATTGCGCTGCGTTTCCGGTCGGTGGCCGTGCATCCGGCGCCGGGGCCGACTTGCGGGCCGCCCGGTGCTAGTCTCGGCGCGTGCCGCCTCCCGAAGCCCCAGCCACGACCGCCCCACCGCTCCGCCTTCCCGCCCCGGTGCTCGCGGCGCTGCCCCACCTGCCATCCTTCTGGCCGGAACGCCGGGTGCTGGCGGCGGGCGATGCCCCCCCCGATGCGGCGCCGGAGGGTCTCGGCGCTCCGCTGGCCTGGACGCCAGGGCCCTTCCGCCCCTCCCGGCTCGCGGGGCGGGAGGTCCCGGTCCTGCTGGTGGTCGGCCCGGGGCCGGATCCGCTGGGGGCCGCGCTCAGGCATCCTCCGGCGCGGCCAGACCTGGCGCTGGCGCGACGAGTGATGGCGGCGATGGCAGCCGGGCGCATCGGAGCGCCGGCGGGGCTGCCGGAGACCGGCGCCGTCCGGCCGGGCGCTGCGCTGCTCATCGATCCCTGCGACCCTGCGGAGGCGCCGGCAGCCCAGGCCCGCCTCGCGGCGCTGCGGGCTGCGGCGCGGGAGGTCGTCGTGGCGCCGGACCCCTTCGCAGACGGCCCGCCCGTGCTGCCGCCGGCCGACCTGCCGCGCCTGTCGCCCTGGGCCTTGCTGGCGGGTGCGGCCTCCATCCATGGCGCCTCCCGCCCGCTGGCCCTGCTCGCGCTGGCGGCGGGGGTGCCGGTGGCGGATGGGCCGCTGGCCGGCGCCGATCCCGCCGAGACCTGGGCCGCCATCGTGGCCGCCACCCGCGCCGCTGATCCCTTCACGCGCCGGCCCTGCTCGATCGAGCAGGGCCTGGCGATCCTGGCGCTGTGGCGGGAGCGGGAGGCGGAGGCGCGCGGCATCGCCGCCTGCCTCGGCGTGCATCCCTACAAGCGGGACCGGGTGCGGGCGCTGCTGGCGTCATCCGGACCGGCGCCGGGCTTCCATGGCCGCGCGATGCCCGCCATCGCGGCGGCGAAGGCGCGGGGCGGCGCGGTGCTGGCCTGGGCAGCCTCCGCGCCCGCTGACCTGCGCGCGCGCTGCGCGGCGGCGGGGGTGGAGCTGCGCTGGCTGGAGGATGGCTTCATCCGCTCCGCCGGGCTCGGCGCCGCCTTCCGGCCGGGCGCCTCCTTCACCCTCGATTCCGGCGGCGCCTATTTCGACCCGGCCGCGCCGAGCGACCTCACGCGGCTGATCGAGGCGGGAGGCTTCGCGCCGGATGTCCTGGCTCGCGCGGCGGCGCTGCGCGCGGCGGTCGTGGCGCGGGGCATCACCAAGTACAACCTTGGCGGCGCGGCGCCTTCCATCGCGGCGCCGCCGGGCCGGCAGGTAGTGCTGGTGCCGGGGCAGGTGGAGGACGATGCCTCCGTGCGGCTCGGCGGCGGCGCCATCCGGCGCAACATCGACCTGCTGCGCGCGGTGCGGGCGGCGGCGCCCGATGCGTTCATCGTCTACAAGCCGCATCCGGACATCGAGGCCGGGTTCCGCCGCGGCCGCATCCCGAAGGCCGAGTTGGCGGGGCTGGCCGACCAGGTGGCGGAGCGCGCGCCCATGGCGGCGCTGCTCGACCGCGTCGATGCGGTGCATACCCTGACCTCGCTGACGGGGTTCGAGGCGCTGCTGCGCGGCCTGCCCGTCACCTGCTGGGGGATGCCCTTCTATGCGGGCTGGGGGCTGACCGAGGATCGGGGGGCCCTGCCGCCGGGCGCCCCGCCGCGGAGGCGGCGCGCGACGCTCGATGAGCTGGTCGCCGCTTCGCTGGTCCTCTACCCCCGCTGCATCGATCCGCTGACCCTGCTGCCCTGCCCGCCGGAAGTGCTGCTGGACCGGATGGGGCAGCCCGGCCTGTTCCCGCCCGGCCGGTTTTCCGCCATCCGGGCGGCGGAAGGCTGGATCCGGCGCGGCGTCGCGCGCCTGAGGGGGTGGCGATGAAGGAAGCGCGGTCGGTGGTCATCAGCGGGGCGTCGCGGGGCCTTGGCGCCGCACTGGCGCGCCGCTTCGCGGCGCCGGGGATGCGGCTGCTGCTGCTGGCCCGCAGCCGAGCGGCGCTGGAAGGCGTGGCGGCGGAATGCCGCGCGGCGGGGGCGGCGGTGGAGATCGCCGTCGCGGACGTGACCGATGCCGCTTGCGTGGCCGAGGCGGTGCTGGGCTTCGAGGCAGCGGGCGCGGTGGATCTGGTGATCGCCAATGCCGGCACCTCCGCCGGGCGGGCGCCGGATGGGACGCCGGAGGATGGGGCGGCGGCGGCGCGGCAGGTGATGGTCAACCTGGTCGGTGCCATCAACCTGGTCTCTCCCCTGCTGCCGGCGATGCGGGCGCGGCGGGCGGGGCAGGTGGCGCTGGTGGCCAGCATCGCGGGCTTCCGCGGCCTGCCGGATTTCCCGGCCTATTGCGCCAGCAAGGCCGGGCTGATCGCCTGGGGCGAGGGGCTGCGCGCCGCGGAAGGGCCGCGCGGCCTCCGCGTGACGGTGATCACGCCCGGCTTCTTCCGGAGCGCCATGGGAGACCGCTTCCACGGCGCGCGCCCCTTGCTGCTGGGGACGGAGGAGGCGGCCGCCAAGGTGCATCGCGCGCTGCTGCTCGGCGTGCCGCGTCTCGGCTTCCCCTGGCCGATGGCGCTCGGCCTGCGGCTGCTCGGCCTGCTGCCGCCCTTCCTCGGCGACCGGGCGGTGCGGCTGATGCGCTTCCGCGTCACGCCGGAAGCGGATAGCCTGGGATGATCGGCGCGCGCGCGGGCAGGCCGGCGCCGACGCGGTCGGCGTGCAGCGCCTCCACCGCCGCGGCGACGGCGATGGCGCGGCCCGCGGGCGCGTAGAAGACGCCGCGGAGCTGCGTCGTCGCCTGCAGCGCCGCCAGGAAATCGGCGCGGAAATCGGGCTCGGGTGGCGCGGCTTCGGTCCAGAAGCTGTCGAGCGACCCCTGGTGGGTCAGCCCCGGTACATCCCAGACCGCGGTGCCCAGCGCCTTCACCGGCTTGCCGAAGACCAGCGCCTTCAGCCCGACCGTGCTGTTGATGGTGACCAGGCCCTGCATGCCGTTGACCATGTCATCCAGGCTGCCGCCATGCGCCAGGTGCACGCGCCCGGAAAGCCCCGCCGCCGCCGCCAGCCGGCCGATCCGCGCGGTCCAGTCCTTCACGCAGGGATCGAGGGGATGGGCCTTCAGCAGCAGATGTGCCTCCGGCGCCGCATGGGCGGCGAAGGAGGCCAGCGTCTCCGCGATGGGGGTGTCGAGATCCGGGTAGCGGGAATAGGCGCGGACGGAGAAATCGGTCTCCATCTGCATGGCGAAGAGCCAGTAGGGGCGGTTGCCGATCGCGGCCAGCGCGCGTTCCCCCTCCGCCCGCTCCGCGCCCCGGCGCAGCAGCCGGCGGGCGATGCCCCAATAGGTGATGGCGGGGTGGTGCAGCTGGTGTGACCGGTAGTGGCGGAAGGGCCAGGGGGCGATGGCGGCGAGGTGGTAGATCACGTCCCAGCTCGCCTGCCGGCCGAAATCGTCGCGCAGCCTTTCCGTCAGGTCGGCCGGCGGCAGCGACCGCGCCAGCGCCCGGATCTCGGCAGGGTCGCGGGGGAAGCGGCTGTCGCCGCCCATGCCGTCCCGCTCCAGCGTGATCCAGTCCGGGCGGAAATAGCCGAAATCCGTCACCACCACGGCGATGCCGCGTGACGCGGCGGCGGTGATGGCGGCGCGGTGATAGGCGCGCTGCTCGCCCAGCAGCAGGATGTCGGTGATGCCGTGGCGGTCCAGGAAGCCCTCGATGAAGCCGGGCCAGTCCTCCGGCCGACCCTGGTAGTCGATGGCCTTGGGCTGGCCCTCCACCCGGCCCCAGAAGAGGCGATCCCCGAGGCAGAGGTTGATCCGGTGCACGCCATGGCCCCGCGCGGCGAGGCCGCGCGCCACTTCCAGGAAGAAGGGGCTGATCGGTCCCTGGAGGAACAGGAAGCGTCGGGAACCCTGGCGGGGGGCGTCCTGGGTCGCGTCGCGGGCAGGCGAGGGTGATGGCGACGCGTTAATCGATGACATGGGGCCGACATAGCCATCATCGGTGCCGCGCCTGTCAATGCCGGGACCGTGACGGGCGGTTTCACGCGGTTTCCTTGGCTTCGCCGCATGAGCGGCGGCGCCCGTTCGGGCGCTCGGACCGGTCAGGCCACCGGTCCGCCAATATCAATCGCCGGCCGGCATCCACCACAGCCGCCAGCGCCCCGTGACAGGGGCCGGCAGCCGCGCCATGGCGTTCAGCATCGCCGTGTTGTCCGCCAGGATCCAGGAGATCTCGATGCGCCGCCAGCCGCGCCGCTCGGCCAGACCGAATCCGGCATCGAGCAGCGCGCCCATGGCCAGCGCCGAGGCGGTGTGGCGGCGGAAGGCGCGGGTGATGCCGAGCATGGGGATGCGCGCCTGGTCCGCGCCGGCCGGAATCCGTCCAAGCAGCGCCGCCAGCAGCCGAGGCCAGCCCCACGGCAGCAGCCTTCCATCGGCGGGCAGCGCGGCCTCGATGTTCGGCACCAGCGACAGCAGGCCTACCGGCTGCCCGTCCCAGGCGGCGAAGAAGACCTCCCCCCGCCAGAGCAGCGGGCGGAGCACGGTCGCGAGCGTCGTGACCTCCGCGGGCTGGAGCGGCACGGCGCCCCAGTTCTCCGACCAGGCATCGTCGAAGAGCGCGGCGACGAGCCGCACCTCCGCCGCGTAGTCGCCGCGCCGCAGCGTTCGGATCGACAGCCGGGCCATGTCGTCGCCACGGGCGGCGGCGAGGCGGGCGAAGCGGGCGCGATGGACCTCCCGCCCCAGATCGACGGTGCAGGCCAGCACGTCCTTGGCCGGTTGCAGCCCCGCACCGTCGAGCGCCGGCGGCAGCCAGGGGGGGGAGGCCGGCATGCGCAGCATCGGCGCGCGATCGAAGAAGCCGGCCTGGGCGCCGACCTCGTGGTTGATGGTGAAGGAGAGCGGGCCGAGCAGCCGGTCCCGCCCGCGGGCCCGTGCGAAGCCGCGCGCGGCGTCCAGCAGGGCGCGGAGCGTCGCGGGATCCTCCTCCGTCGCCATGAAGCCGAAGGTGGCGGGGGCGTCGGCGTCATCCGGCACGCAGGCGGCGATGCGCCCGACCGCGCTTCCATCGCGCCAGGCGAGGAAGCGCGCGACGGCGTGCGATTCGAGAAAGCCGTTGGTGGTGCGGTGGAACTGCCGCCGCTCCTCCCACCGCAGCCGGGGCGCCCAGCCGGGCAGGCGGGCGGGCAGGGCGTGGAAGGCTTCCTCCTCGGCCGCGCTCCGGACTTCCCGGACCTCCGTCACCCCGCGAGGTCGGCGGGGGAGACGCCGTCATTGGCCGCGACCAGCGCGGCGACGGCATCGCGGATGTCCCGCTCCTCATGCTCGGCGGAGAGGAAGAAACGCAGCCGCGCCGCCTTCTCCGGCACGGCGGGGAAGATGATGGGCAGCGCGTTCACGCCGCGCTCGAGCAGCGCGGCGGAGACGCGGATGGCGCGCACCGAGCTGCCGAGCACGATCGGCACGATGCCGAGGCCGGCGGAGGCGCCGGTATCGAAGCCATGGGCGCGGCAGAGGTCGCGGAACAGCGTCGCATTGGCCTGCAGCTTCGCCACCCGCCAGGGCTCCGCCTGCATCACCCCGAGCGCCGCGAGGGCGGAGGCGGCCAGCGGCGGCGCCAGGCCCACGGAATAGACGAAGCCCGGCACGGTGTGGCGCATCCAGTCGATCAGGTCGCGCCTGCCCGTGATGTAGCCGCCGCAGGCGCAGAGCGTCTTGGAGAGCGTGCCCATCCAGATGTCGACCTCCGAGGGGTCGATGCCCGCGGCCTCGAACACCCCGCGCCCGGTGGCGCCGACGACGCCCAGGCCATGCGCGTCGTCCACCATCAGCCAGGCGTCATGCTTGCGCGCCATGGCGACGAAGGCGGCGAGGTCCGGGACATCGCCATCCATGGAATAGTGGCCCTCCACCACCAGCAGCGCGCGGGCGGCGCCGCGGCGGGCGGCGGCCAGTTCGCGTTCCGCCGCGCGGGCGTCGTTATGGGCGAAGCCGATGCGCCGCGCGCCCGACAGCTTGGCACCCTCCACCGCCGAATTGTGGATGGCGGCGTCATGCACGATCAGGTCGCGCGGGCCCATCAGGTGGCCGATGACGGTGACGTTGGTGGCATGGCCGCTGACCAGGGCGAGGGCCGCTTCCGCGCCGTAGTGCCGCGCCAGCGCCGCTTCCAGCGCCGCATGCACGGGCCTTTCCCCGGAGACGAGGCGGGAGGCGGAGGCGGAGATGCCGTAGCGCGCCATGGCCTCCGTCGCCGCCTGGTGCAGCCGCGGATCGCCGTTCAGGCCGAGATAGTCGTACGAGCCGAAATTGATGGTGTCCCGGTTGCCGACCAGGCTGTGCGCGCCGGCGCGACCTTCATGCGTGCGGAAGAAGGGGCTTTCCATGCCGAGGGCCGCGAGGCCTTCCTGGAACAGGCCCCAATCCTTGAGGTTCTGGATGCTGCCGAAGCCGCGCGTATCCGCGGCGGATTGCGCTTCCTGCCCTTCCCGCCGCCGGGCCAGGCGCTGCACCAGCGCCAGGCGGGCGGCGGTGGAGAGGCCGAAGCCCTGTCCGCGTGCCATGACTGAAAACCCCCGCGGTGAGTGGACGGAACGGCCGGCTGGCTTTCGCCAGGAACCGGGTCCGGTGGTCATTCCGCGGCGCGGATGTCCCCGGATCCGGGTTCGTAGGCTTCCACCAGCGTGGCTATGCTGGCCTCGCGATCCGGCGGCGCAAGGGCGGAGGCCGCGATCTGCCGTGCCAGGGCGGCCACCGTCAACTCCTCGCTGAGCGCGGAGAGCGCCACCTGGACGCCGAGGCGCTGTTCCAGCCCGCCGCGCAACTCCATGGCGCCCAGGCTGTCGAGGCCGAGCGCCGTCACCCCCGCATCGGCGGCCACCGCTTCCGGCGGCAGGCGCAGGATGCGGGCGATCTCCTCCGTCACCAGGCGGAGGATGACGGCCTCGGCCTCCGCCACGGGGACGGTGGCGAGCCAGGCGCGAAGATCCTCCCGCGGGGCGGCATCGGCTGTGGCCTCGCCGGCGAGGGCGGCCAGCATCGGCTCCTGCATGATGGGCAAGGCGAGGCGTGCTTCCGCGGCGCCGAGGCGCACGACCAGTGGCGCGGCGTCCCCGGCTTCCAGCAGCGGTGGCAGCGCCTCCAGCGCCTCCTGCGCCGTCATGGCGGCGATGCCGAGGCGGCGGTTCAGCTTGGCGGCCTTGTCGCCATCCGCCGCCAGCATGCCGACATCGGCGATCGGCCCCCAGGCGACGGCGAGCGCCGGGCGGCCGGCGGCGCGGCGGCGGCGGGCGAGGGCTTCCAGCGCGGCGTTCGCGGCGACGTAATTGGCCTGGCCGGGATTGCCGAAGGCGGTGGTGGCGCTGCTGAACAGCAGGAAGAGCGTCAGCGGGTCCGTTTGCGTCAGCCGGTCCAGGTTCTCCGCCGCCTGCAGCTTGGGCGCCAGCACGCGGGCGAAGCGTGCCGAATCCATGGCGGGGGCGGCGCCGTCATCCAGCACGGCGGCGGCATGCACGATGCCGCCGATCGGCCGCGCGGCCCGGATTTTCGCCAACGTCACGGCCAGGGCCTCGGCGTCCGTCGCGTCGCAGGCATGGATCGCGGCGCGGGCGCCGAGCGCGGCGAGGTCGCGCAGCGCCGTGGCCTGGTCGCCCGTGACGTCGGCGGCGATGGCGCCGTGGCGGCTGACCAGCGCGAGGTGGCGGGCGCCGCGCGCCGCCAGCCACTTGGCCGTGGCGAGGCCGAAGCCCCGCGTGCCGCCCACGACGACGATGGTGGAGTCGCGCGGCGGCGCCCAGGGGGCGGCGGCTTCCGGCAGCGGCGCCGGGGGGCGGATGACCAGCTTGCCGATGTGGGAGGAGGCCTGGAGGGTGCGGAAGGCGGCCTCCACCTCCTCCGGCCCGAAGGCGGCATGGGGCAGGGGGAGGAAGGTGCCATCCTGCAACCCGTCCCGCACCTGGCCGAGCAGGCGCGACGCGACACCCGGGCGGGCGCGCGGCAATTCGTCCACATCCACCGCGAAATAGCTGGCATTGCGGCGCAGCGGGCGGATCGGCGCGCGGCGGTTCTCGACATAGTCGCGCTTGCCGAGCTCGACGAAGCGGCCGAAGGGTTTCACCAGGCCGAGGCTCCGTTCCATCGCCTCCCCGGCCAGGGAGTTGAGGACGACGTCCACGCCGTCGGGCCATTCGGCGCGGAGCGCATCGGCGAAGCCGGGATCGCGGCTGTCCAGCACCAGCTCCGCCCCGGCGGCGCGCAGGAAGGCGCGCTTGGCGGGGCTGCCCGCCGTCATCGCCACGCGGGCGCCGATATGCTGCGCGACCTGCAGCGCGGCGAGGCCGACGCCGCCGGCACCGCCATGGATCAGCACCGTCTCGCCGGCCTGGAGGTTGGCGCAGGATTCGAGTGCGTGCAGCGCGGTCAGGAAGGCGACGGGGATGGTGGCGGCGGCCTCGGCCTCCAGCCCATCGGGCAGGGGGGCGATCGCCTCCACCCGCGTGACGACGCGCGCTGCCAGCGCCGCGGGCGCGAAGCCGAAGACGCGGGTGCCGGGGCGGATGGCGACGCCGGGGCCGGTGGCGGTGACGGTGCCCGCGCATTCCATGCCGAGCGTCGGGCCGGCGAAGCCGGCTTCCAGCACCTCCTCCGGCAGCAGGCCCTGCGCCCACATCAGGTCGCGGAAATTGAGGCCCGCCGCCTCCACTGCGATCGCGACCTCCCCGGGGCCGGGGGCGCGCTGGGGTGCGGCTTCCCAGCGCAGCGTGCCGAGGCGGCCGGGCTGCGCGATGCCGAGCGTCAGCGGGCCGGCCGGCGGGGAGGCCGGCACGGGCAGAAGGCGCGGCACCAGGCGCTGGTCGGCGCCGAGCGTGACCTCCGCCTCCGGCGTCGCGGCATCGAGCTCGGCGGCCAGGCGCCGGGCGGCGGCGGCGGGGGCCAGGCCGGGGGCGAGGTCGATGCGACGCGGACGGAGAGAGGGCATCTCATTGGCCAGGACGCGCATCAGCCCTACCAGCGCGGCCGCTTCCGGCGCGTGGCGGCCTTCCGCCGGTTGCTGGCCGCCACTCGTCACCAGCACGAAGCCGGCGGCCTGGCCCTGCGCGGCCTCCGCGAGGCGAGTGATGGCGGCGAGGGTGGGGGCGAGCGCTGCCGCTTCCGGCGCGGCGCACAGGATGATCCGGGCGCCGCGCAGCGCGGCAGGGTCGATCGCGCCGTCCAGCCTCTGGCGCGCGACGCTGCCGCCGCGCCGCAGCAGCCGGGCCGCGAGGGCATCGGCGAGCGGGAGGGAGGCGTCATCGGCCAGCAGCAGGGTGCGCGGCGGCGCGGGCGGCGCGGCCGCGGGGGGCGGCGGGGCCTCGGCGGCCAGCATCACGGCGGGCCAGGGGGCGCAGGCCAGGGCTTCGGCGGCGACGGCGCGGAAGCCCGCATCGGCCAGCCGCCCGGTCCACATGGCGGCATCCGGCAGCGATCCCCCCGCCGATCCCGCGGGTTCGGGGCCGAGGCCGGTCCACCAGGCCGGGTCCTGGCCGCAGACGAAGGTCCAGACGCGGGCGGGCAGCGGCTCCGCCAGCAGCAGCGCGCCGCCTTCCGCCAAAGCGAGGCGCAGCGCGGCGGCCAGCGCCACGCCGGCGCGGGACCGCGCCGCAGGGGCGAGGCCGATGACGAGGTCCGCCACCAGCGGCGGCGGCGTATCCGACAGCGGGTCCCAGACCGCGCCGTGCAGGGCGCTGCCGGCGGGCAGGCCGGGCGGCAGCGGCGGCAGGGAGACATGGCCATCGCCCGCCGCGACATAGACCAGGGCGCGGCCGAGCGGCGCCAGGCGGGCCAGAACGCGCCGCGCCAGCACGCCGCCGGCGGTGCCGATTTCCAGGATGCGAAGCGGGCGCGTCTCCGGCCAGGCGGCCGCCAGCGCGCCGACCGCCGCGGCCAGCGCCTCCGCCAGCTGCGCCATGGCGAGGCCCTGGGCGGGTGGCGGGCCCGCATCCCGCCGCTGGCCGCGCAGCGCCTCCGGCAGCCGTTCGGCGGCCTCCGCGATCCAGGCGAGGTCGAGGGCGAGGCCGGGCTGCTCGGCCAGGACGGAGCGCCAGATTTCCTCGGCCGGCGGCAGCGCCGCATCGGGCAGCAGGCGGATGCCGCCCGGCATGCCGCGCGCCAGCGGCTCCGCGGCGCCATCCTCGATCAGCGCGCGGCGGAGGAAGGCCTGGTAGGGGGAGGCTTCCGGCGCCGCATCGGCCTGGGCCGGGTCGGCGGCATGCAGCGCCTGGGCCGCGGCGGCGACATGCGCTTCCAGCAGCAGGGCGGCTTCCGTCAGGTCCATGCCGGCGGCGGCGGTGCGGGCTGCTTCCAGCGCGGGCGCCAGGGCGGGGGCGGGGGGCGGGCCTTCCGCGGCGGGGGCGAGCGCGATGCGCCAGGCGGCGTCCGTGGCGGGGGCGGCGGCGTGCTGGGTGAAGAGCTGGAAGACCGCCCCCTCCACCCGCGCCACCGCCTGCCCGGCGGCGTCGCGCAGCACGGCGCGGGCGGTGATGGAGCGTGCGCCGCGGCGGGTCAGCGTGACCTCCGCCAGCACCGGCGGGATGGCGCCCGGGCGCGTCACCAGCCGGGCGAAGCGGACGGGGGCGAGGCCGATGCCGGGCGGCAACCCCGCCTCCCCCAGCAGGCCGAACAGCCCCTGCAGCGCGCCGTCGAGGCGGGAGGGATGCAGCAGGAAGCCGGCATCGGGCGGCGCGGCCTGCGGCAGCGCCAGGCGCACCAGGGCGCGGCCGGCGGCGGGGCTCGCTTCCACCCGCTCCACCGCCGAGAAGGCGGGGCCGTAGGTCAGGCCGAGGGTCGCCGCGAGGTGGCGGATCGCGCTGCCCTCGATCGGCGCGGCGCCGGGCAGGGGGGCGCGGGGCGGCAGGGCGAGGGCGGTGGCGGCGACGGCATGGGCCTCGCCTTCCGCATGCAGGGCCCAGGGGTCTTCCGTCAGGCGCCGACGGCTTTCGAGGCGGAAGGCGCCGGCGGCATCCAGCGTGCAGCGCACCTCCCGCGTCCGGCCGGGCTCCAGCGCCAGGGGGCGGAGGATGCGGAATTCCGCGACTTCCAGCGCCACCGCCTCGGGATGGCGGGTGCGCAGCGCGGCGAGCGCCATGTCGAGCATGGCGGAGGCCGGCAGCACCGCGTCGGGGCCGAGGCGATGGTCGGCCAGCCAGGGTTCGAGGTCGGTGTCCAGCGCCCGCGTCCAGATCCCCGGCTCCGGCCCGCGGCGGAAGCCCAGCAGCGGGTGGTCATGATCGGGGTCCGAGAGGCGGGAGGCCTCCGTGGTCCCGGGATGCCAGGCCGGCTTGCGGTCAAAGGGCGTCAGCGGCAGGCGGCGTTCGGCCGGGCCCTGGAAGGCGGGGCCCTCCCGCGGGTCGGCGCCGGCGACGGCGAGCCGGTCCGCGATGGCGGGGAAGGGGTCGATGCCCTCCGCATCGCGCCGGCTGAGCGTGGCCAGCGGCGCGGCCTCCACGCCGGCGGCGCGGCAGCCTTCCCGCATGTAGGATTGCAGGACGGGGTGGGGGCCGATTTCCAGGAACAGCCGCGCGCCCTCGGCGAGCGCGGTGCGGATGGCGCCCTCGAACTGCACGGGCTGGCGGAGGTTGCGCCACCAGTAGAGGGCGCCCGCGGCGGCGCCCTCCAGCACGGCGCCCGTGACGGTGGAGACCAGGGGCAGGTGGCCGGCGCCGGGGGCGAGGCCGGCCAGATCCTCCAGCAGCCCGTCCCGGACCGGATCCATGGCGGCGCTGTGGAAGGCGAAGTCGAGGTCGAGCGGGATGAAGGAGTGGCGCCGCGCCTCCGCCACCGGCCGCAGCGCGGCCAGCGCCTCCGCCGGGCCAGCCAGCGTCACGGCGGCGGGCGCGTTCAGCGCCGCGACCTCCAGCCCCGCGCCGGCGGGGCCGAGCCCCGCGATCATCGCCTGTGCCTCGGCGGCGGAGGCGCCGAGTGCCGCCATGCGGCCCACGCCCTGCATCCGCTGCTGGTGCCGGCTGCGCGCCACCACCAGGCGGGCGGCGGCCGGGAGGTCCAGGATTCCCGCGGCATGGGCGGCCGCGACCTCGCCGACCGAATGGCCGAGCACGAGGTCGGGGCGGATGCCCTGCGCCGCCAGTGCGCGCAGGCTCGCGACCTGGATGGCGAAGAGCAGGGGCTGTGCGATGTCGGTGGCGGCCAGCTGTTCCGCCGTGACGCCGGCCCGCAGCATGGAAAGCGGCGACCAGCCGAGCAGGGGTTCCAGCGCCGCATCGACGGGGGCGAAGGCGCGCTGGAAATCGGCGGAATGGGCCAGCGCGGCGCGGGCCATGCCGGCATGCTGGGCGCCGTTGCCGCTGAAGACGAAGCAGAGCCGGCCGGGGGCGGCCGGGGCGATGCCGCTGGTCGCGCCTTGGGGCGAGGGGTCCTGCCGCTGCCGCCAGGCGGCGATGGCATCGGCCAGCGCATCCCCATCCCTGCCGCGCAGGGTCAGGCGGTGGGGCAGCAGGTCCCGGTGACGGGCGGCGCCACGCGCCAGGGCGGCGGTGGTGGGTGCGTCCTGACCGCGCAGCCGCTGTTCCCAGCGCGCGGCCAGCGCCGTGAGCGCGGCGGCGGAGCGGGCGGAGAGCAGGAGCGGCGGACTGGCGCCGGCCGTGGCGGCCTGCGCCAGCGCCTGCTGCGCCGGGGCCTGCCTGACCAGCACCGTCGCGTTGGTGCCGCCGAAGCCGAAGGAATTCACCCCCGCGACGGTGCCGGCGGCCTCGTTGAGCGGTTCGAGCCCCTTCACGACGCGCACATTCAGCGTGGCGAAGTCGATGGACGGGTTGGGGTTCGCCTGGTGCAGCGTCGGCGGGATGGCGCCGCGTTCCAGCACCAGCAGGGCCTTGAGCAGCCCGGCGAGGCCGGAGGCGGGTTCCAGATGCCCGATATTCGTCTTGATGGAGCCGATCGGCAGGGCGGCCGCGCGGCCGGTGGCGGCCTGGCCGATGGCCCAGGCCTCGCTCGGGTCGCCGACCTGGGTGCCGGTGCCATGCGCCTCGAAATAGGCCAGGTCATCCGGGGTGACCCCGGCATCCTCCATCACCTGGCGGATCAGGCTCGCCTGCGCCTCCCGGTTCGGCAGGGACAGGCCGATGGTGCGGCCGGCGCTGTTCACCCCGGTGCCGAGGATGACGCCGCGGATCGGGTCCCCGGCCGCCAGCGCGGCCTCCAGCGGCTTCAGCAGCAGCGCGACGCCACCCTCCGCCCGGACATAGCCATCGGCGGCCGCATCGAAGGCGCGGCAGCGGCCGGAGGGGGAGAGCATGCCGGCGCGGGAGAAGCCGACGAAGGGATAGGGGGAGAGCAGCATCTGCACGCCCCCGACCACCGCGGCATCGAGACGCCCCGCGGCCAGCGCCGTGCAGGCGGCGTGCAGCGCGACGAGGGAGGAGGAGCAGGCGGTGTCGATCGTCTCCGCCGGGCCGCGCAGGTCGAACACGTTGGTCAGGCGGTTCGCCAGGATCGACAGCGCGTTGCCCGTCATGAAGTAGCGGTCGCTGCCGGCATGGTCGGGCAGGCGGACATCGGCGTAGTCCGTCGTCGATCCGCCGATGAAGACGCCGATGTCGCGCCCGGCGATGGCGGAGGGGCGCCAGCCCGCATCCTCCAGCGCTTCCGCCGTGACTTCCAGCAGCACGCGCTGCTGCGGGTCCATCTCCGCCGCTTCGCGGGGGGAGATGCCGAAGGCGCCGGCATCGAAGGCGCGCGCATCGCCGATGGTGCCGGCGGCGAAGGTGTAGGACCGCCCGGCCTCGTTGCGACGGGGGTGGTAGAAGGCGGGCAGGGCGAAGCGGTCGGCCGGCAGGGTGGTGACCGCATCGCCGCCGGATTCCAGCAGCGGCCAGAGCGCGTCGAGCGTCGGCGCGCCCGGCAGGCGGCAGCCGGCCCCTACGATGGCGATCGGCATGGCAGGCCCGGTTGCACCGCCGGCGTGGCGGTCGCGCTGGTCCCTGCCTGGCCGTGTCGCCCGTCCTGGACGATCGGCACCCGTCATGCTGCCACCCTCACCCGGGCCAGTGTGCCTGGCCTCGCGGGCGGTGGTGGCGGGGCGGGACGGCGCCGCCGGACGAGGTCGCGGCCATCACGGATGCCCTTCATCGCGCCGTCCGACGCCCGGATCCGGCCTGGCCATGGCGGGCAGGGCGGGCAGCGGGGCGGAGGGGCCGATCGGGCGCTGCGCGAGGCGGACCATCAGGCGGTCCACCTCGATGAAGTGACGCTCCCAGCTCGGCGGCTTCCAGGCGGCGAGGCGGCCGAGCTGCGCGCGGCGCCCAGTGCTGTCGGCCCGGGCATAGTCGAGCACGGCGCCGCGCCAGGCGCTGCCATCCAGCGGATCCAGGTAGTCCGGCACCGCGCCGCCCACTTCCCGCAGCGCGGCGAGGTCGGAGGCGATGGCCGGGACGCCGAGGGCGAGGGCTTCCGCCAGCGGCAGGCCGAAGCCCTCCGCGAAGGAGGGGAAGAGCAGGGCGCGCGCGCCGCGCAGCAGGGAGGCGACTTCCCGGTCCGGCAGCGGCCCGGCTTCCCGCACCAGGCCATCCAGGGCGCTGCAGCGCTCCAGCATGTCCAGCACGTTCTCGTTCTCCCACCCGCGGCGGCCGACGACGACCAGGCGGGGCGCGGCGGCCCCATGGGTGCCGGCCAGCTGGCGCCACAGATTCAGCAGCAGCAGGTGGTTCTTGCGCGGCTCGATGGTGCCGAGCACGACGAAGTAGGGGCGCAGCGCCACCGGCGGCGCCTCCACCATCGGCGGCGTGACGCCGAGCGGCGCCACCGCGACCTGGGGCGGGGAGGGGCGGGCGCTCAGCCAGGGCGTCAACTCCGCGGCCGTGGCCGCCGAATTCACGATGATGGCGTCCGCCAGGGCGGCGGTGGTGACGATGCGGCGGCGATGCTTCTCGGCATGTCCGGCGCGGGCGAATTCGGGATGGTGCAGGGGGATCAGGTCATGGATCAGCGGCACGAACTGGCAGCCCTGCCGCCGCAGCGCGGCGATCCGGGCCGGGCGTTCCAGGGCGCGGTGCGACACCAGCAGGAAGGATTTGGGGCCGGGCTTGCGCAGCGCTTCCACCAGCGCGCCGCGGCCGAAGGGCAGCGCCAGCCGCGCACGCCGGGCGGCGCCCGTCGCGATGCGCGTGCCGCTCTCCCACGCCTCCTCCAGCGCCGTCACCAGTTCACGGACGAGCGAGGCGGGCAGGGCGGAGAAGCCGAGGAGCGGAACTTCCGCGACGAATGTGCATTCCGTTGGCGACAGATTGGCCCAGTGACGGGCGTAGGCCAGCTCGACCCGGTCGATCCCGGAGGGTGCCGTGCGATGCGCGACGCTCAGCAACCGGGAGATGTCGAGGAACACATGCATCCTAGCGCGCTCCTCGCCAGGAATGCGCCCACCACCCGAAGATATTCGCCTGATGGCGGGCCAAACGTCTGATCTCCTTGGCAAGGATGTCAATCATCTAGCGAATGACGCTTTCCCGCGGCACACATTTGTGTGTGAATGTGTGCGGTGCGTCAATCTCTTTTTTTCAACGAAAGTGAAACTTTCGCGCGACACGTGTGCTGGTCGCGCAGGGGTTGCCGGACCGTCGGCCCGGCTGCACCTGCTGGCTCGCTTTATCGCGGTTGTCGATGACAAACCTGCAAACGGCGGCGCTCAATCCTGGTCGGGGCGGATCACGTTCGTGTCAAGGCCGAGGACCAGCACGTCGCGCATCGTCTCCGCGCTTTTGCGCCGGATGTCGTCCCACGCATGCGGCGTGTGGAAGGCGCTGTGAGGCGTGATGACGACGCGGCCCTTCAGCCAATCCTCCTTCGCCCGGTAGGCGGCGAGCAGGCCCGGCACCGGGTCCACCGGCGGCTCCACCGGGATCACGTCGAGCCCCGCGCCGGCGACGTGATCGGATCGCAGCGCCGCCTCCAGCGCGTTGATGTCGAGGCTGGTGCCGCGGGCGGTGTTCACCACCACGGCGCCCTGCGGCAGCCAGGCCAGTTCCTTCGCGCCGATCATGCCGCGCGTGGTGCGGGTATCCGGCACATGGATGGAGAGGATGTCGGCGCCGCGCATCAACTCCTCCAGCGTCCGCGCCCGTTCGATGCCGAGCGCGCGGTCCACGCCGTTCGGGAGGTAGGGGTCGAAGAAGCGGACCTTGAAGCCGAAGGCCTTGGCGCGCAGCGCGACCGCGGTGCCGATGCGGCCGAGGCCCACGATGCCGAAGCGCTGTTCCTGCGCGCGCTTGATCAGCGGGCTGTCCACGTAGCGCCAGGCGGCGGGCGGCGATTCGCGCTGCAGGTCATGGTGCAGGATCACGCCGCGCGTCAGCGACAGCACCAGCGACATGGCGTGGTCCGCCACTTCCATCGTGCCGTAGTCCGGCACGTTGCAGACGGTGATGCCGCGCGCCGCGCAGGCCGCGCGGTCCAGCCGGTCATAGCCCACCCCCATGCGCACCACGACCTTGAGCTTCGGGAAGCGCGCGATGTGCTGCGGGCGCAGCCAGTGGCGGAAGATCAGCAGGCCATCGACGCGGGCGCAGAGTTCGTCCGGCAGCATGTCGAGCGATTCGGTGTGGGGCGCGCCGCCATGCAGCACGTCCACGGCCGGGCCGAGGATCTCCTGCTCCAGGATGGTGTCGGGATACATGCCCTCAGGCTCGAGGACGGTCAGCTGCGCCACGCGATGCACTCCCCCTGCGCCGGTTCCGACCGGCTGGAGGCGGCACCATCACCGGTTGTCCGCCCCATCGCAACGGGGGGTGGGGGAGGGCAGCCATGCAGGTGGCGGGACGGCCTGAACGACGAAGCCGCCGGGATGGCCATCCCGGCGGCTTCGATCAGTCGGCGTCCCGGGTGGGACGGGTCAGCGGCGCCACCAGCCGCGCTTGCGCGGCAGGTCGGCTTCCGTGCCCTCGCCCAGCACGATGGGCGCGATCGGCGGCGCGGCCACCACCTCCGGCACCGCCGGCTTGGCAGGCTCCGCGGCTGCTTCAGGGGCGGCGGGTTCCGGGGCCGGCGGGGGTGCAGGCTCCGCGGCGGCTTCCGGCGCGGCCGGGGTGAAGCTGGCTTCGGCCGTGGCGCTGAAGCTGGCCTCGACCGTGGCGGCAGGCTCGGCGGCAGGGGCTTCCGCGGCCGGTGCGGGCGCAGCCGGGGCTTCCGTCGCCTGCGCCACCGGTGCTTCGGCGGCCGGTGCTTCGGCGGCCGGCGCTTCCGCCACGGCGGGCGCGGCCTCGGCGGCGGCTTCCACCGGTGCGGCGGCGGCCAGGCGGCGGGTGGTCACGGCGCGGGCCGCAGCTTCCTCCGCGGCTTCCATGGCGGAGAAGATGTCGTCCATGTGGCCGGCGAAGGGATCTGCCGGCGTCGGCGCGCGGCGTGGCGGCGGCGCGGCGGCGACCGGGGCTTCCTCGCCCTGCGCCTCCTCGCCCTCGCGCCGGCGGCGGCCACCGCGGCGGCCGCGGCGGCGGCGCGCCGCGCCTTCCTCCTCCGTGGCTTCGACGGGCGCGACCTCGCCCTCGGCCTCCGGGGCCTCGACCCCTGGCGCCTCGACCTCGGCGGGGGGCTCGGCCGGCGCGGCGGCGTTCACCTCGGGCTCGTCGCCCTCCTCGCCCTCATCCTCGGCGCCGCTACCCTCCAGCCCGGTGTCGCCACCGGCCTCGGGGCGCCCTTCCATGCCCTCGCGCCGGCCACCACGGCGGCGGCGGCGGCGGCGACGGCGCTGGCCCTCGGCGGTCGCATCGCCCTCGGCCTCCGGCGCACCCTCACGCGGCGCGCGAGGCTCGGCGGGCTCCCCACGGGGCTCGCGCGGCTCCCGCGCCTGGCGGGGTTCGCGCTGGTCGCGCTGCTCGCGCTGGCGGGGCGGCGGGGTCTCCTCGACCTCCTCCTCCAGCACATCGACATCGGGCTCCACCGGCTCCGGCGCGTAGTCCATGCGCAGCGCGCTCGGGCGTTCGGCGATCGCGTCGGGGTTCTGGGGGCGGGTCCGCTCGATCCGCAGCGCGGGCGGGATCAGCGTGTCGTCCGGCTGCACCAGCACGGACATCGCGTATTTCTGCTCGATCTGGCTCAGCCGCTCGCGCTTGCGGTTGAGCAGCCAGAGCATGACCGGCGTCGCGACATGCACGATGATCTCGGCGGCGCGGCGCTTGGCGCCCTCCTCCTCGATCGCGCGCAGGACCTGGAGGCCGCTGCTCTCCACGCCGCGGACCAGGCCGCGGCCCTGGCAATGCGGGCAGGCGACATAGGCGTGTTCGACGACGCTGGGGCGCAGCCGCTGGCGCGACATCTCCAGCAGGCCGAAATGGCTGATCCGGCCGACCTGGATGCGCGCGCGGTCCTGCTTCAGCGCTTCCTTCAGGCGGCGTTCCACCATCCCGTCATGCTTGTTCGACTCCATGTCGATGAAGTCGATGACGATGAGGCCCGCCAGGTCCCGCAGCCTGAGCTGGCGCGCGACCTCGTCGGCCGCCTCCAGGTTGGTGCGGAGCGCCGTGTCCTCGATGTGCCGGTCGCGCGTGGCGCGGCCGGAGTTCACGTCGATGGCGACCAGCGCCTCGGTCTGGTTGATGACGATGTAGCCGCCGGACTTCAGCTGGACCGTCGGGCTGTGCATCGCATCGAGCTGTGCATCGACGCCGTGGCGGGCAAACAGCGGCACGCCGTCCCGCACCGGGCGGACCTTGCTGGCATGGGCCGGCATCAGCATGCGCATGAATTCGCGCGCATCGTTGTAGGCGTCCTCGCCATCCACCAGCACTTCCTCGACGTCCTTGCCGTAGACGTCGCGGATGGAGCGCTTGATGAGGTCCGCCTCCTCATAGATCAGGGCGGGGGCGGAGCTCGCGAAGGTGCGTTCCCGGATGCCGTCCCAGAGCCGGAGCAGGTATTCGCAATCCCGCTTGATCTCGGGCTTCGGGCGGGCGGCGCCGGCGGTGCGGACGATGAGGGACATGCCCTGGGGCAGGCCCTGCTCGTCGATGATCTCCCGCAGCCGCTTGCGGTCCGCCGCCGAGGTGATCTTGCGGGAGACGCCGCCGCCGCGGGGCGAGTTCGGCATCAGGACCGAGAAGCGGCCGGCGAGCGAGATGTAGGTGGTGAGCGCGGCGCCCTTCGAGCCCCGCTCCTCCTTCACCACCTGCACCAGCATGATCTGCCGGCGCTTGATGACTTCCTGGATCTTGTAGTGGCGCAGGAAGCGGGGCGGGATGCGGCGTTCGCGCGCGTCATCCTCCGTCGTGCCGCCGACCGTCTCGGGCGGCGGGGCATCGGCGTTGCCGACGCTCTCGTATTCGTCCTCGCGCCGGTCGTCCTCGCGCCGGTCGTCGTCGCCGCGGTCCTCCTCGGCTGCCGCATCGGCGGCGGCTTCGGCGGCTTCGGCTTCCGCGGTGGCGGCATAGGCCTCGTCGGCCGCGGCCTCGGCGGCTTCCGCAGCCTCGGCGGCGGCCGGCTGCTCGGCCTGCTGGGCCGGGGCGTCGGCGGTGGTGACGTCCGGGGCGCCATCGGCGGGCGCGGCCTCGGCCTGCACCTGCTCGATCCCGATCGCCATGGTGGCTTCCGAGGGGGCTTCCGGCTCGGCGGCCTCGGCCTCAAGCTCCGCCGCCGCGGCGGCCTCGAGCGCGCCGTTCAGCGCCGCATCGATGTCGCGGGCCGCCTCCTCGGCATCCTCGCGTTCCTGCTCCTCCCGCGCCTCGGCCTGCTGCATCTCGATGAGGCGCTGCCGGTCGGCGACGGGGAGCTGGTAGTAGTCGGGGTGGATCTCGCCGAAGGCGAGGAAGCCGTGCCGGTTGCCGCCATATTCGACGAAGGCGGCCTGGAGGCTGGGTTCGACCCGCACGACGCGGGCGAGGTAGATGTTGCCCTTGAGGGGCATCCTGTTGGCCGACTCGATGTCGAAGGCTTCGAGCCGGTTGCCGTCCAGCACCACCACCCGGGTCTCTTCCGGGTGTGATGCATCGATCAGCATGCGCTTGGTCATGGGTGGGGGGACTCCGCACCGCGCTGGCCTGGGGTTCCGCCCAGGGGCCGGCAGCGGCGGCAGGTGGTGGCGGGGCCCGGGAAGCGACGGAAGCGCGGCAGGAAGTGTTCCATGCGGCGGCGATCCGGTCCTCTTCTCGGCGGGTCGGCCCGGGGGCACGACCCTGTTGGGTTCATTGGGAGCGATGCGCCCGGGGGGTGACCCCTGGCAGACCGTTCCCGGCGGGCGCGCCTCGCGCTGCCCCGGAAACCCTTCAATCGGCAGCCCCCTTGAGCTGGTCTCCCGGATGCGGTCCAGGGGACAGCGATCCAGGCGGGGGCGCCGGTTGCAGGCGCAAACGGGCGGGCGGCGTGGGCATGGAACGCATCCCCGCCGAACCAAGCCATCCCGGTACACCAGGGGCCCGCCGACAGGTAAGGATGCGCCGCATGCGCCGCGCCGGCGGGATCGGGGGCCGCGGCACCTGGCAGAACGTGGCGAGGGGCGGCGCCCCTTCACCATGCCAGGACTAAGGCCACCACTGGCGCATCGCCGGCCGCGGTCTGGCGGCGGGATGCGGGCCGGGCGGCCGCGCGAACACAAGGACCCTGCCGGCGGCTGACGCCACCGGGGCGACTCACCATAGGCGGTGCAACCGGGGGCCACAAGGCGCCGCCGCCACAACCGCCGCTTCGGCGGGGCAGCCCACGCCTCGCCGATTCGTGCACCCCGCGCAAACCAGCGGGCAACGGCGGCCCGGCGGCGATCCTGGGCCTCGCCGTTCAACCACCTTCTCAGGAGATGCTGGCAACCACCGGGCCCGGCGTGGCATCATGGGTGTGTTCCGGTGCCGGGGGGCGGCGCCGGCGCAAGCGGGGGACTGCCCGACATCATGCTGGGTCGCCGTGCCTTGGCGAGCCTCGCGCTCGCCTTTGCCGCCCTGCCGCCACCATGGCCGGCCGAGGCCGCCGTGACCGACGCCACCCTGGAGGCATCGGGCAATGGCGCGCGCCTGGTGCTGACCCTGACCGGCGGCACGCGATGGCGCCTGGCCGCGGCGACGCGCCCGAATCGCCTGGTGCTGACCACGCCCGGCTCCCCCTGGCGCGGGCCGGCGAGCCTCGGCGCCGCAGGGCCTGTCCGGCGCGCGATGGCGGATCGCAGCCAGCTGCGGCTCGACCTGCTGCGCCCCGTGGCCCTGAAGCGGGTGGAGGAAAGCCGCGGGCGCCTCATCATCGAACTGGAGCCCACCAGCGCGACCAGCTTCGCCCGGCTGGCCGCCGCCGGGCGGCCGCTGGCGGAAAGCGGCACCGCGACGGCGTCCAACCTCGGGCGGTCGCAACCCGGCACGACACAGGCGCCGCGCAGCCCGGCTCGGGCCGGGCCGCTGCCCCTCGTGGTGCTCGATCCCGGCCATGGCGGGCGCGACCCCGGCACCATCGGCACCCGCGGCACCCAGGAAAAGCGCATCGTCCTGGCGGCGGCGGAGGAACTGAAGAAGGTCCTGGAAGCGGGCGGGCGCTGCCGGGTCGCCATGACCCGCAGCAACGACCGCTTCGTGCCGCTGGGCGACCGCGTCGAATTCGCGCGCCGGCGGCAGGCGACGCTCTTCGTCTCCCTGCACGCGGACAGCGCGCCGGGCGCCCGCGGCGCCTCCGTCTATACGCTCGGCGACAGCTCCGACGCGCTGGCCGGCGCGCTGGCGCGGCGGGAGAACCTGGCGGACCGCGCGGGCGGGCTTCGCCTTCCCTCCGTGTCGCCGGAGGTGCAAGCCATCCTGCTCTCCCTCATGCGGGCCGAAACCCGCGCGGGCAGCGCCCGCATGGCGAGCCTGGTGGTGGAGGAACTGGGCGGGGACGTGCCCCTGCTGCCCAACACCCACCGCCAGGCCGGCTTCGTCGTGCTGAAGGCGCCCGAGATCCCCTCCGTGCTGGTCGAGATGGGCTTCCTCAGCCACCCCGGCGACGAAGCCGCGCTCCGCCGCCCCGACCACCGCGCCAAGGTCGCCCGCGCGCTGGGCCGCGCCATCCATGGCTGGCTGGCACGGGCGGGCACGGCGGAGGCGCTGGCGGCGGGGTAGGGGGGGGCTGTGCGAGTGGCCCCGGAGAGGGGCTGCGCGCCCCTCTCCGGACCTCTCCCCGCCAGGGGCCTCGGGCCCCTGGACCGCGAGGTTTTCATCGGAAGGCGAGAGAGGGGCCCGGAGCGCGCGCATGTTCGGCGCGACCGCGCGGCCCCTCTCCCGCCTTCCGATCAACTCATGGGTTCAAAGGGCCCGCTGGCCCTTTGCGGGGTTGGGGTATCGGGGAAGGGGCGGAGCCTCTTCCCCGGGCAACCGGCACGCCCCTCCTACACCCGCCGCCAACCTCTCCGCCCGTATCCTGCGCTGCACAACTGGCCGTGACGGCGGTGCATGCCCATCTGGTGCGTTGCGCATGTGCCCCTTTGGCTGGGGTGGTGTATGGAGCGCCGCATGGATACCCCTGATCTTCGCGCCGAAGGCCCCATGGTGGGCGGGCGGCCTGCTGCTGCTCCGGAACCCGAGGCGCCGCCGCCGGCCAGGCCGCCGAAGCGGAAGCGTCGCTGGCTGGTCGGCACCATGGGCTTCCTGGTGAAGACGGCGATCGTGCTGGTGGTGGCGGTCGGCCTGGCCGGGGCCGGGGCGGCCTGGTCGCTCTATCGCAATGCCGTGGCGGAGTTGCCGGATTATCGCTGGCTGGCGGATTACCAGCCGCCGCAGATGTCGCGCATCTATGCCGCCGACAGTCGCCTGATGGCGGAGCTGGCGCAGGAGCGGCGGGTCTTCATCCCGATCGAGGCGATTCCCCAGCGCCTGCAGCAGGCCTTCGTTTCGGCCGAGGACCAGCGCTTCTGGACGCATCATGGCGTCGACCCCATCGGCATCGCCCGCACCGTCATGACCAATGTGGAGGCGATCGGCAGCGGCCGGCGCCTGGCGGGCGCTTCCACCATCACGCAGCAGGTCGCCAAGAACATGCTGGTGGGGGCGGAGCGGTCGCTGACGCGCAAGGTGCGGGAGGCGATCCTGGCGCTGCGCATCGAGCAGGCGATGCCGAAGTCCCGCATCCTCGAGATCTACCTGAACGAGATCTTCCTGGGCCAGCAGGCCTATGGCGTGGCGGCGGCGGCGCAGAACTACTTCAACAAATCGCTGGATGAGCTGTCGCTGGCGGAGGTCGCCTTCCTGGCCGCGCTGCCGAAGGCGCCGAACAACTACAACCCGATCCGCTTCCCCGAGGCCGCCAAGGCGCGCCGCGACTGGGTGCTGGAGCGGATGGCCGAGGATGGCGCCATCACGCGGGAGGATGCGGCGCGCGCGCGGGCGGAGCCGCTGGTGCCGCGGCCGCAGCGCCGGCCTGACATGGTCGCCGTCGGCCAGCACTTCACGGAGGAGGTGCGGCGGGAGCTGATCACCCGCTTCGGCCAGGACCAGACGACGATGGGCGGGCTGGTGGTGCGCACCTCGCTCGACCCGGCCCTGCAGGCGGAGGCCGAGAAGGCGCTGCGCAACGGGCTGCTGGACTATGACCGGCGCCGCGGCGGCTGGCGTGGCCCGGTGGCGCAGATTTCCGCCAGCGCGACGGAATGGCTGCCGGCGCTGCAGGCCGTGGCGCGGCCGCCCGGCATCCAGCCGGGCTGGCGCCTGGCGGTGGCGCTGGAGGTGCGGGACCGCGAGGCGCGGCTGGCATGGCTGGAGCGCCCCGATGCGCGCACGGCGCCGCAGCCCCGGACCGGCACCATGTACCTGGAGGATATCGCGACCTGGGCCCGCCCGGTGCGCGATGGCCGGATGGGGCCGGTGCTGCGCCGGATGCAGGAAGCGCTGACGCCTGGCGACGTGGTGATGGTGGAGACGCTGCCGGCCGTGGCCGCGCAGGGCCGCACGCCGGCGCGACCGGAACGCCTGATGCTGCGCCAGCTGCCGGAAGTTGAGGGCGCGGTGGTGGCGCTCGACCCCAATACCGGCCGCGTGTTGGCGATGGTGGGCGGCTTCTCCTTCGAGCGGTCCTGGTTCAACCGGGCGTCCCAGGCGATGCGCCAGCCGGGCTCCTCCTTCAAGCCCTATGTCTTCCTGGCGGGGCTGGAGGCGGGCATCCCGCCGAACCAGCTGCTGCTGGATGCGCCGGTGGAGATCATGACGCCGCAGGGACTGTGGCGGCCGGGCAATTACGGCGGCGGCGCCGCCCAGGGCTGGGTGACGATGCGCAGCGCGCTGGAGCGCAGCCTCAACCTGGTGACCATCCGCCTCGCCCAGCAGGTGGGCATGCCGGCGGTGGCGGATGTGGCGAACCGCTTCGGCGTCATCCCCAACATGCCGCGCGTGCTGGCCATGTCGCTCGGCGCCGGGGAGACGACGGTGCTCCGCCAGGCCGCGGGCTATGCCAGCTTCGTCAATGGCGGCCGCCAGGTGATCCCGACGCTGATCGACAGCGTGCAGGACCGCCATGGAAGGCTCGTCTGGCGCACCGATGCGCGGGAATGCGTGGGCTGCAACAGCGACCCCGGCGCGCAGCCGCCGCGGCTGAACGACACGCGCCGGCAGATCGTGGACCCGGTGACGGCCTTCCAGATGACCAGCCTGCTGCAGGGCGTCGTGCAGCGGGGCACCGGGACCCGGGCGGGGGAGGGGCTGAACCGCCCCGTCGCCGGCAAGACCGGCACGACGGATGACTACAAGGATGCCTGGTTCGTCGGCTTCACGCCGGATCTCGTCGTCGCGGTCTGGGTCGGCTTCGATGAGCCGCGGACGCTGCGGCTGCAGAGCGAGAGCGGCGCGGATGTCACGGGCGGACGGCTGGCGACGCCGATCTTCCGGGACGTGGTGGCGGCGGCGAGCCAGGGCACGCCTGCCATTCCCTTCCGCGCGCCGCCGGGGGTGGCGCTGGTGCGCCTGCAGCTGGACAACGGCCAGACGATCCTGGAGGCCTTCCGCCCGGGCACGGAGAACAGCGCGCGGCCGCCTTCCGACCCCCTGGCGGGGGCTGGCGGGCCGGGGACGGCGGCGGCTGGCCTCGACAGCAATCTGGGCGGGCTCTACTGAACCGCCCATGCGCGCAGACGCCGAGAAGCTGAAGACCGAGATCGCGGAGAGCCTGGCGCTGCTCCGCGCCCATCTGGACTGGGACGCCGCGACGCGGCGGCTCGAGGAGCTGAACGCCCGCTCCGAGGATCCGGACCTCTGGAACAAGGCCGAGGAGGCCCAGGCGGTGATGCGGGAACGCAACCGCCTCGCCGCCCAGATCGAGGGCGTGCTGAAGCTGGAGCGCGACGTCGCCGACGCGGTCGAGCTGATCGAGATGGCGGAGGCCGAGGGCGACGCCGCCATGGCCGATGCCGCGGTCGCCGACATGCGGGGCTACGCCGAGGAGGCGAAGCACCGTGAGATCGAGAGCCTGCTGTCCGGCGAGGCCGATCCCAACGACGCCTATCTGGAAGTGAATGCCGGCGCCGGCGGCACGGAGGCGCAGGACTGGGCCGAGATGCTGCTGCGCATGTACACGCGCTGGGCGGAGCGTCGCGGCTACAAGGTCACGATGACGGAGCAGTCGGAAGGCGAGCAGGCCGGCATCAAGTCCGCCACCATCCAGGTCACCGGCTCCAACGCCTTCGGCTGGCTGAAGACGGAGACAGGCGTGCACCGGCTGGTGCGCATCAGCCCCTTCGACGCCGCGGCGCGCCGGCAGACCAGCTTCGCGAGCATCTACGTCTACCCCGTGATCGACGACAAGATCGAGATCGAGATCAACCCGGCGGACATCAAGACCGACACCTTCCGCGCCTCCGGTGCCGGCGGGCAGCATGTGAACAAGACGGAATCGGGCGTCCGCTTCACGCATATCCCGACCGGCATCGTCGCGGCCTCCACCCAGGACCGCAGCCAGCACCGCAACCGCGTCATCGCCATGGATATGCTGAAGGCGCGGCTCTACGAGCTGGAGCTGCGCAAGCGGGAAGCCATCACGGCGGGGATCGAGGCCGGCAAGACCGATATCGGCTGGGGCCACCAGATCCGGAGCTACGTGCTGCAGCCCTACCAGATGGTGAAGGATTTGCGGACGGGCGTGGAGAAGGGCAACCCGGACGCGGTGCTGGACGGGGAGATCGACGAGTTCATGGCGGCCGCGCTGGCGCAGCGCGTCGGCGCCACGCGATCGGACGCCAGCGCCAAGGCGGACTAAACTGGGATAAACTGGGATAAACTTGACCTAAATCCATAACTTTCCTCTAATCGAGGGATGGATCCGCGGCGTAATCCCTATGTCCCGACTGCTGGTGCGCAGCCGCCCGAGCTTGCCGGACGATCGTCTTTCCTGATCCAGGCGGAGATCGCTTTGGATCGGGCCCTGGCAGGCCGCTATGCGAAATCGTTCATCGCGGTCGGCCTGCGTGGCGTCGGCAAGACAGTGCTGCTCAATCGAGTGGCCGAACTTGCCGAGCGGCGGTCATTTCGCTTCGCAATGATCGAGGCGCATGAAGATAAGCGCCTCGCAGCACTGTTGGCGCCTCAACTGCGGCGCATGACACTGGAGCTGAGCCGGCTTGGGCCGCTGACGGGTCCGATGAAGCGCCTCGGCGGGGTGCTGAAGAGCTTCGTCTCCTCCGTCAAGGTTACGGTCGGCGACATTGAACTCGGCATCGAGGTGCCACCAGAGACAGGGAGCGCCGATAGCGGCGACCTGGAGGCGGATCTGCCGGAGTTGTTCCTGGCGCTCGGAAAGGCAGCGCAGGACCGAGGCAGCGGGATCGCCGTCATCATCGACGAACTGCAATACATGGAGGAGCGTGAGCTGAGCGCCCTGATCATGGCGTTGCATCGCACGTCCCAGTCCAGCCTTCCTGTTGTGCTAGTGGCGGCTGGTCTGCCGCAGCTGGTCGGAAAGATCGGCAAGTCGAAGAGCTACGCGGAACGCCTGTTTGATTTTCCGCCGATTGGGCCCCTCGATCCGCCCGACGCTGAACGGGCACTGGCCGAACCCGCGCGAGAGCAAGGGGTCGACTACACCGAGGAGGCGCTGGCTCGCATCCTGGCGCTGACAAAGGGTTATCCCTACTTCCTGCAGGAATGGGGGTCCCAGGCGTGGAATGCTGCGCAGGCTTCGCCCATTACGGCCACCGTTGTCGACCGAGCGACAGAGCAAGCGATCGAGAGCCTGGATAGGAGCTTCTTTCGAGTCCGCCTGGATCGCCTGACGCCGGTGCAGAAGCGCTACATGCGAGCCATGGCTGAACTGGGGCCTGGGCCGCACCGGTCAGGCGATATCGCCTCCATGCTGGGCCGCAAAGTCACAGCCGTGGGGCCGCTCCGAGGCGAATTGATTGCGAAGGGCATGATCTACAGCCCGAGCCATGGCGACACAGCCTTCACCGTCCCCCTGTTCGACGAGTTCATGCGCCGTGCCATGCCCTTTGAGCCGGGCTGACGCCGCCGCGCTGGTCGAAGCGGCGCGGGTGCTGGATGCGGCGGGGTTCATGCCGCAGAAATCGGGGAACCTGTCGCTGCGCGATGGGGACGGGTTCCTGATCACCCCCTCCGGCCTGCCCTATGCCGCGATGACCGCGGATGACCTGGTGCGCTGCGGGCGGGATGGCGCGGTGCGGGGCAGCGGGCGGCCCTCCTCCGAATGGCGGCTGCATGCGGCGATCTACCGGGCGCGGCCCGATGCGATGGCGGTGGTGCATACGCACAGCCCGATGGCGACCGCGCTGTCCTGCGCGCGTCATCCGATCCCGCCGATCCACTACATGGTGACTCTGGCCGGCGAGAGCGGGCGGCGCGGCATTCCCTGCGCCGCGCATGCCACCTTCGGGACGGAGGCGCTGGCGCAATCGGCCGTGGTGGCGCTCGGGGCGGGGCTGCGGGCGACGCTGCTGGCCAATCACGGTGTGGTCGCGCTGGGGGCGACGCTGGCCGGGGCGGTGGCGCTGGTGCGGGAGGTGGAGAACCTGGCCGCCCAATATCTCGCGCTGCGGGCGGCTCGCATCGACCCGGTGCTGCTCTCCGAGGCCGAGCTGGCGGAGGCTGCGGCGATGCTGGGCGATTACGGGCGGCCGGTGTGACGCTGGCCTGGCAGCCGGCGCCCGCCCGGCTGGAGGAGGGCGTTCGGCTCTACGCCATCGGCGACGTGCACGGGATGGCCGGCAGGCTGGCGGCGCTGCATGGGCAGGTGGCCGAGGACCTGGCATCGCGTCCGGTGGCGCGGGCGGTGGTGGTGCATCTCGGCGACTATGTGGACAAGGCGGGCGACCCGGCGGCGGCGCTGGAACTGGTCACGCGATTCCGGCCGCCAGGCGCCGAAGTGGTCAATCTGCTGGGCAACCACGAGGCGATGATGCGGGACGCGCTGGCGGGTGACCGCGCGGCGGTGGATGACTGGCTCTGGTGCGGCGGGCGGGCGACCCTGGCGAGCTACGGCCTGGCGCCGGAGGCCGGGCCCGCAGCCTGGGCAGTCGCGATCCCCGAAGCCCACCAGGCCCTGCTGCGGGATGGCCTGGCGCTGAGCCACCGGGAGGGGCCGTACTTCCTTGTCCACGCCGGCATCCGGCCTGGCGTGGCGCTGGAGGCGCAGTCGGCGGATGACCTGCTGACCATCCGCGGCCCCTTCCTGCACCACGAGGGGATGCACCCCGCCGTGATCGTCCATGGCCACACCGCGCGGCTGGCGCCCGAGATCCGTGCCAACCGCATCAACCTCGACACCGCCGCCCATGCCGGTGGCGTGTTGACCTGCGGCGTCCTCGAAAAGGACCGGATCGGGTTCCTCACAGCGTAGCGGGCTGGCCTGCCGCGCTGCGGAGCACGGTCCCGCCCGCCACCCACAGTGCCAGCGCCGCCAGCGCGATGCCGGCCAGGACCAGGAAGGCGGCGCCATAGCCCGCCTGCTGCGCGACCACGCCGCCGATGGTGGAGCTGAGGGAGGCGCCGATGCCCTGCATGGTCATCACCGCCGCCAGCCCCGCCGTGGCGTGCCCGCTGCCATCCAGGATGCGCGCGACGATCCCCGGCACCGCGACGCCGAGCAGCCCGGCGCCGACGCCATCCAGCACCTGCACCGGGATCAGGGCGAGGGGATGATCGATGCTGCCCGCGATCAGCCCGCGGATCGGCAGCGCGGCCAGCGCCAGGATGAAGACAAGGCCATAGCCCCGGCGCACCGCGAGCCAGGCCGCCAGCAGCGCCATCGGGATCATCGTGGCCTGCGCCAGGATCACGGTGGCGGCCGTGTAGGCCGCGGGATCCAGGCCGGTGCCGCGCGCCACCATCGCCTGGCCCAGCAGCGGCAGCATCGCCGCATTGGCCATGTGGAACAGCGCCACCGTCCCCGCCACCAGCAGCAGCGGGCGCGACCCCAGCAGGGCGGGCAGGATGGGCTGGGCCTTCACGCCCGCGGTCGCGCCCCGCGCCGCCTCATGGTCGATGTCGCGCGGCTTGATGAGGGCCACGGCGATGACGGCGGCGATCGCCATGCCCGCCATCAGCACGAAGACCGCGACCAGCCCGAACTGCCAGCCAAGCAGCCCGGCCAGCGCCGCGGCAGTCGCATTGCCCGCGTGGTTGAAGGCCTCGTTCCGGCCGAGCTGCCGTGCATAGCCATGCTGCCGCACCAGGCCGAGGGTGAGGGCCGCGATGCAGGGCGCGACGGCGGCGGCGGCGACGCCCGCGATCATCTGCGCCGCGACGGTGATGGCGAAGACCGGCGCCAGGTAGTTCACCGCGCAGGCCAGCACGATCAGCACGCAGGCGATGGCCAGCAGCGCGCGCTTGTGGCGGGTGGAGTCGACCAGCAGGCCGATCGGCGTCGCTGCCGCCATGCCGGCCGCGCCGCCGAGGCTCATGGCGATGCCGATGGAAGCCGGCGACCAGCCCTGCTGCTGGAGGAAGACGCCGAGGAAGGGGCCGAGCCCGTCCCGCACATCCGCGATGAAGAAATTCAGCGCATTCAGCGCGGGCAGGGAGGACATGGGCCGGTCGTATCCGCAATGGTCCGGCCTGATCGCGCGGGGTCTGCGTGGGTTCCCGAAACAGCGAAGGCCCCGGGGATCGCTCCCCGAGGCCTTCCATTGCTGCCGGCGAACCGGCTGCTGTCGTCTGGTGACTCGCCTACGCGATGGCGCCGGCGATGATCCAGGCTGCAGTCTCGGTGGACGCCTTGGGGCAATGAGACACTGGATCACCTCCTTTCGGTTGTTGCGGGACAGCCAGGAGGATGGGGTGCCGGGGCGGCGGCTGCAAGGAACGTTTTGCGGCCGCTCAGGGCGACAGGCCGATGGCGCGGAGCCGCAGCCCCAGGGTCTGCCGCGACTTCGCGACTCCGGCGATATGGGCGGGGGCGAGGTCCTGGAACCGGAAGGCGACACGACAGGTGCCCGGCGCGGCCATGGCGGGGAGGCGCGCTTCCGCCACCTGGCGAAGGGGGGTGGCTGCCGCCTCGGTCCAATCGATCAGCGGCGCCTCCTCGATGCCCTCCTGCCACAGGCTCCACCGCATCGGGTTCACGACCGGGCGCTTGGGGCGAACGGGCCTTGGCAGTTCGAGGTCCAGAAGCACCCGGCGTTCCGGACCGGCTTCCATCGGTAGATCGAGCCAGGCTTCCTCCCCTTCGGTCCAGGCGCCATCTTCGTCCGGGACGCCGAAGCCGCTGTCGAGCAGGGCGAGGCCCGGACCCCAGGCTTCGAGTGGCAGCATGCTGCCCGGCCTGATCGGGGGCGGGCCCGGGATCGGATAGTCGAAGGCGCGCTGGAAGTTGCGCGTCCGCCGGGCGACGTCCCCCTGCTGGCCGGGCGTGAGGATCGACGCGAACTTGCCGGGCTGCCCATCCCCGACATGGCCGGGGTGCCAATGCGTCACGCCGTCATGCGAATGGGTGGTCGGGTTGGGGCCGAAGCGGCCTTGCGCCAGCATGTCGTCGATCCGCGCGCGGACCGCGTCCGGCGTCAGGGCATCGAAGACGGACCGGAGCAACGCGGGCGAGGGAGCGAGGCCCAGGAAGGCCGCGATCCGGCCGAGCGTTGCCTGATCGCGGAAGAAGCCGTCCTCGTAGCGGAGCAGGAGGCAGGGGAAGCCCTGCAGCAGGCGCGGCAGCGTCTCCGCCGATTTCTGCACGCGCCGGGAGGCCAGCCCGTAGTCCAGCTGGAAACGCCCGAGCAGGGAGGCGACCGCGTCGCGCGGTTCACGGATGGACAGGATGACGCGTCCACTGGTGCGGGCCAGGAGCCAGCGCATGCCAATGCTGGGTGCGTGGCTCTTCAGGATCATCGGCAGGTCAGGGGCGACATCCTCCGGCAACTGGTCCGGGCTGTCGGCGAATTGGCGGTGGATCGGCCCCCATTCCGCCTCCGCCAGCGCATGCACCGCGTTGTAGAGCCAGGTGGAGGCACTGCCGTACTGGCCGGCGCAGAGGATGAGGCGGGCCGTTCGCTCCACCCCTCAGCCGCCCTTGGCCTGGGCGCGCAGCACATGCTTCTGGATCTTGCCCGTGCTGGTCTTGGGCAGTTCGGCGAAGACCACGTGGCGCGGCACCTTGTAGCCCGCCAGGATGGTCTTGCAGTGCGCGATCAGGTCTTCCGCAGTGGCGGTGGAGCCGGGCTTGAGTTCGATGAAGGCGCAGGGCGTCTCGCCCCATTTCTCGTCCGGCCGCGCGACCACGGCGGCGACGGCCACGGCGGGGTGCTTGTAGAGCGCGTCCTCGACCTCGATGGAGGAGATGTTCTCGCCGCCCGAGATGATGATGTCCTTCGAGCGGTCCTTCAGCTGGATGTAGCCATCGGGGTAGGTGACGGCGAGGTCGCCGGTGTGGAACCAGCCGCCGGCGAAGGCTTTCGCCGTGGCTTCGGCGTCCTTGAGATAGCCCTTCATCACGACATTGCCCTGCATCATCACCTCGCCCATGGAGGTGCCATCGGCGGGCACGCGTGCCATCGTCTCCGGGTCCATGACGCAGAGGCCTTCGAGGGCGATGTAGCGCACGCCCTGGCGGGACATCAGCGCGGCCTGCTCGGCGGCGGGCTGGACGTCCCAGTCGCTGTTCCACTCATTGACCACGGAGGGGCCGTAGCATTCGGTCAGGCCATAGACGTGGCAGACGGCGAAGCCCGCTTCCTTCATCGCGGCCAGCACGGCGGCGGGCGGCGGCGCGCCGGCGACGACGAACTGCACCTGGTGGGGCAGGGGCTTCTTCTCCGCCTCGGGCGTGCCCAGCAGCGTCGCCATGACGATGGGCGCGCCGCACATATGCGTCACGCCCTCCTTCGACATCAGATCCCACATCGCATTGCCGCGCACGGCGCGCAGGCAGACATGCGTGCCGGCCTGCGCCGTGACGGTCCAGGGGAAGCACCAGCCGTTGCAATGGAACATCGGCAGCGTCCAGAGATAGACGGGATGCTTGCCCATGCCGGCGGAGAGCACGTTGCCGACGGCCAGCAGCTGCGCGCCGCGATGGTGATAGACGACGCCCTTCGGCCGGCCCGTGGTGCCAGAGGTGTAGTTGAGGCTGATGGCATCCCATTCATCGCCCGGCATCGGCCAGGCGAAGCCCTCATCGCCGCCGGCGATGAAATCCTCATAGCCGGTGGCGCCATCGAGGCGGTTGGCGCGGGCGGCGTTGGAGGCCTCCGGGTCATCGACCTCGATCACCAGCGGCTTGGCCTGGCATTGCGTCAGCGCCAGGCGCAGCAGGGGGACGAATTCGCGGTCCACCACGACGACCTTCGCCTCCCCATGGTCGAGGCAATAGGCGATGGTTCCGGCATCGAGCCGCGTGTTCAGCGTGTTCAGCACGCCGCCCGTCATCGGCACGCCGTAATGGCATTCCAGCATCTCGGGGATGTTGGGCAGCAGCGCGGCCACGGTGTCACCGCGCCCGATGCCGTGCTGGCGCAGTGCGTCGGCCAGCTTCACGCAGCGCGCGCGAAGCTCCGCATAGCTGCGCCGAACCGCGCCGTGGACGACCGCGGTGTGGCGCGGGAAGACGGCGGCGGCGCGCTCCAGAAACAGCAGCGGCGTCAGCGGCTGATGGTTGGCGGGGACGCGGGGCAGGGCATCGAAATCGGCAGCGGCCATGGGGTCTGTCGGTCCTAGCGATCGCGCCAGACGGGCTGGCGCTTGGAGAGGAAGGCGCCGATGCCTTCGGCGGCATCCTCGGCCATCAGGTTTTCGGTCATCACCGCGGCAGCATGGGCATAGGCGTCCTCCAGCGGAAGCCCACGCTGATGGTGGAAGGCGGCCTTGCCGATGCGCACCGTATGCGCGCTGCGCGACGCGATGCGGGCGGCGAGCGCTTCCGTGGCGGCGGTGAGGTCGGTGGTCGGGACGACGCGGTTCACCAGGCCGATGCGCCGCGCCTCCTCCGCCCCGATCATCTCGCCGGTCAGCAGCATCTCCATCGCGGGCTTGACGGCCACGGCGCGGGAGAGGGCGACGGCGGGGGTGGAGCAGAACAGGCCGATATCGACACCAGGGGTGCAGAAGCGGGCGGCGTCGGAGGCCACGGCCAGGTCGCAGGTCGCGACCAGCTGGCAGCCCGCCGCCGTCGCCACGCCCTGGACCTCCGCGATCACGGGCTGGGGCAGTGCGACGATGGCCTGCATCAGCGTCGCGCAGCGCGTCATGGCGGTGTCGAAGAAACCGCGGCCGCCATCGGGATCGGCGCGATGGGCGGTGATCTCCCGCAGGTCATGGCCGGCGCAGAAGACGGGGCCGGCGGCGGCCAGCACGACGACGCGCACGGAAGCGTCCTCCGCGATGGCGCGCAGCGCATCCAGCACCGCGCCCATCATCGCGAAGGACAGGCTGTTGCGGGATTCCGGCTTGTTCAGCGTGAGGCGCGTGATGCCCGCCGCGCTGTCCTGCCGCAGCAGCGGGGGCGTGGTGCCGTCCGGCATGGCTATTTCTCCGCCTGCTTCAGCACATCGGCGATCTCGTCCAGGATCAGCGGATCGTCGATGGTGGGGGGCACGGTATAGGTTTCGGCATCCGCGATCTTGCGGATGGTGGCGCGCAGGATCTTGCCGGAACGGGTCTTGGGCAGGCGCTGCACCACGCGCGCCTCCCGGAAGGCGGCGACGGGGCCGATGCGGTCGCGCACCATGGCGACGAGTTCCTTCGCGATCTCGGGCTCCTGCTTCGTCGTCCCGGCCTTCAGCACGACCAGGCCGAGCGGCGCCTGGCCCTTCAGCGAATCCTTCACCCCGACCACGGCGCATTCCGCGACATCGGGGTGGGCGGCCAGCACCTCCTCCATCGCGCCGGTGGACAGGCGGTGGCCCGCGACATTGATGATGTCGTCCGTGCGGGACATGACCCAGACATAGCCATCCTCATCCACCATCCCGGCATCGGAGGTGTTGTAGTAGCCCGGAAAGGCCTCGAGATAGGCTTCACGGAAGCGCGCATCGGCGTGCCACAGCGTCGGCAGGTTGGAGGGCGGCAGCGGCAACTTCACCGCCAGCGTGCCGATCTGCCCGCGCGGCACCTCCTGCCCCGCCTCGTCCAGCGCGCGCAGGTCATAGCCGGGGGCCGGCTTGCCGCCGGAGCCCGGCCGGTTCGGGAAGAGGCCGAAGCCGCGGAAATTGCCGCTGATGCTCCAACCCGTCTCGGTCTGCCACCAATGGTCGATGACGGGTTTGCCGAGCAGGGCCGCGGACCATTCGGCGGTCGGCGGATCGCAGCGCTCACCGGCCAGGAACAGGGCTTCCAGCGCGGAGAGGTCGTAGCGCGCCAGCAGCGCGCCTTCCGGATCCTCCTTGCGGATGGCGCGGATGGCGGTGGGGGCGGTGAAGAGCACCTTCACCCGGTGCTCGGCCGCGACGCGCCAGAAGGCGCCGGCATCGGGCGTCCCGACGGGCTTGCCCTCGTACATCACGGTCGTGCAGCCCGCGAGGAGGGGCGCATAGACGATGTAGGAATGGCCGACGACCCAGCCGACATCGCTGGCCGTCCACATGACGTCCCCGGCCTTCAGCCCGTAGAGCATGGACATCGAGTTCATGAGGGCCACCGCGTGGCCGCCATTGTCGCGCACGATGCCCTTGGGCTTCCCCGTCGTGCCGGAGGTGTAGAGGATGTAGAGCGGATCCGTCGCCGCGACATCCGTGCAGGGCGCGGGGGAGGCCGCGGCCTCCGCTTCCAGGAGATCGACGTCGCGCCCCGGCGTCAGCTCGCAGGGGTGTTCGGGGCGCTGCAGGATCAGGCAGTGATCCGGCTTGTGCGGCGACAGCGCGATGGCGGCGTCGAGCAGCGGCTTGTATTTCACCAGCCGCCCCGGCTCCAGCCCGCAGGAGGCGGAGATGATCGCCTTGGGCTGCGCATCGGCGATGCGGGCCGAGAGTTCCGCGGCCGCGAAGCCACCGAAGACGACGGAATGAATGGCGCCGATCCGCGCGCAGGCCAGCATCGCGATGGCGGCTTCGGGGACCATCGGCATGTAGATGATGACGCGGTCGCCGGCCGCGACGCCGCGCGCCGCCAGCGCGCCGGCGGTTTTCGCGACACGGTCGAGCAACTCGGCATAGGTGAAGCGGGCGGCTCGCCCGGTGATGGGGCTGTCCCAGATCAGCGCGGGCTGCGCGCCGCGGCCGGCCGCCACGTGCCGGTCCAGCGCATTGTGGCAGGTGTTCAGCCGGGCATCGGGAAACCAGCGGCCATAGACGCCGGCCGCGGCGTCGAAGATCCGCGTCGGCGGCACGGCCCAGTCGATCGCCCGTGCGGCGTCGCGCCAGAAGCCTTCGGGGTCGGCGCGCCAGGCGCCGTAGGCCTCGTCGTAGCGGCTGGTCGCGGTGCTGCCGTCCATGGCTGCCGTCCCCTCATCCTGGCCGGGTGAGTCCCGATCCTGATTGACGCGCAGAGTGCCGCCAGGGCACCCCGCCGCGCAACCATGCCCGGGGCGGTCGCGGGGGCCATTGACGCAGCGCAAGAAAAAGGCGCCGGGGGTTGCCCCCCGACGCCGTTGCGGCCCGATCCTTCGTCCGGATCAGCGGCCCGTGCGGTAATCCGCGCCGCTGGCGGAGCCATCGGCATTGGTCGCGAAGATGTCGCGGTCCTTCGTCTCCGGCACGAAGAAGAGGCCGATGACGACGGTCGCGAGCGCGATGACGATGGGGTACCAGAGGCCGAAATAGACGTCGCCGGTCTGCGCGATCATCGCGAAGCTCGTCGCCGGCAGCAGCCCGCCGAACCAGCCATTGCCGATGTGGTAGGGCAGCGACATGGAGGTGTAGCGGATGCGCGTCGGGAACAGCTCCACCAGCGCGGCCGCGATCGGGCCGTAGACCATCGTCACGTAGATCACGAGCAGCGTCAGGATGCCGATCAGCACGGCGGGCTGTTCGCGGAAGATGTCGAAGGGGTTCGACATCTTGACGACGGAGGGGTTGGAGGCCGCCGGATAGCCCGCCGCCGTCAGCGCCGCGCCGAGGTCACGCGCGAAGCTGGCCGAATCGGCCGGGATCGGCGTGCCGCCCTGGATGCGCACCGCGGCCACGGCGCCCGCCGGCGCCTGTTCGACCGTGTAGTTGACGGAAGCGCGGGCGAGCGCCGCCTTGGCCACGTCGCAGGGCTGGGTGAAGCGCGCCGTGCCGGTCGGGTTGAACTGGAAGGAGCAGCTGGCCGGATCCGCCACCACCTGGACGGAGATGGTGGAATGCGCCCGCGCCAGGTCGGGGTTGGCCTCCGCGCTCATCAGCTTGAACAGCGGGAAGTAGGTCAGCGCCGCGATCAGGCAGCCGCCCAGGATGATCGGCTTGCGGCCGACCTTGTCGGACAGCCAGCCGAAGAAGACGAAGCCGCCGGAGCCCAGCAGCAGCGACCAGGCGATGAGCATGTTGGTGGTGAAGGCATCGACCTTGAGCACCTGGCCCATGAAGAACAGCGCGTAGAACTGGCCGGTGTACCAGACCACCGCCTGGCCCATGACAAGGCCGAGCAGGGCGAAGAGCGCGATCTTGGCGTTCTTCCACTGGCCGAAGGCCTCGCTGATCGGCGCCTTCGAACCCGTGCCTTCCTCCTTCATCTTCTTGAAGGCGGGGCTTTCCTCCATCTGCAGCCGGATCCAGACGGAAATGCCGAGCAGCGCGATGGAGAGCAGGAAGGGCACGCGCCAGCCCCAGGCCCGGAAGGCGGCATCGCCGACCGCGAGCTGGGTGAAGAGGATGACGAGCAGCGAGAGGAAGAGGCCCGCCGTCGCCGTGATCTGGATGAAGCTGGTGTAGAAGCCGCGGCGGCCATTGGGCGCGTGTTCGGCGACATAGGTCGCGGCACCGCCATACTCGCCGCCCAGCGCCAGGCCCTGCAGCAGGCGCAGGATGATCAGGATGATGGGCGCCAGGATGCCGATGGTGTCCGACGTCGGCAGGATGCCGACGATGAAGGTGGAGGAGCCCATGATCAGGATGGTGACGAGGAAGGTGTATTTCCGGCCGACCAGGTCACCGAGCCGCCCGAAGACCAGCGCGCCGAAGGGGCGCACCAGGAAGCCCGCGGCGAAGGCCAGCAGGGCGAAGATGTTGCGGGTGGTTTCCGGGAACTGGCTGAAGAAGTTCGCGCCGATGACGGCGGCGAGCGAGCCGTAGAGGTAGAAGTCGTACCATTCGAAGACGGTGCCGAGGGAGGAGGCCAGGATGACCTTCCGTTCCTCCTGCGACATTGGTCGCGCGGCCCCGCCGGCCGCGGCGTGCGATGCAGACATCCCCCATCCCTTCCTGCGCGGGCAGGCCCGCCCGCAAGTCATTGTTGCGGTGCCACGCGCCATGCGCGCGACGCGCGTAGGGTTTGATCCCTGCGCATGGCGACCTTCTTAAGGAATGGAAAGGACCGATCAACGCGCCGCGCGGTTAATTCGTGTCCAGAACTCGGCTTCATGCCAAATTGGGCGTAACATATTTAAAGTTGGTAACTTGATGCTTCGCAATGACTTTGCGCCTCAGGCGTGGGTGCGCAATTCGCGGCTCAACCCTGGCGCGTCGAAGGCGCGCTCCATCTCCTGCTGGGTGGAGACGATGTGGAAGCGCAGCGCGCCCCGGATGGCCGGCGTCTCGCCGACGCGCTGGTCGGGGTGGACGGGCAGGGTGGCGAGCAGCGGGGACTCGGCTTCCAGGGCCAGGCGGTCGGCGCTGGCGGGCGGCGATTCCTGCAGCAGGGCGAGGCGCCTCCCCAGGCCATCCCGCGCGGCATCGAGGGTCGGCCGTTCCTCCGCCGGCGCTTCGGCGGCATCCAGGATTCGGCCGCCCATCGCGGCCAGGGCGCGGGCCAGGGCGGCCTCGGCGCCCGGCGCATGGGGCCGCAGCCAGGCCTCGGCCAGTGCCGTCACATCCCCGGCTGCGGCCGCGAAGGTCTGCCAGCGGCAATGGTTGAGCGCCGCGCGGAAATCGGGGTCGGCGAAGGTCTGCCGTTCATTCCGGCCCGCCTTAACGCGGCAGTAGTCGATCACCGTCTTCTGCGCGACGAAGGCTGCCTGGCGGTCCAGGAACCGCTCCAGCTCGCCCGGCTCGCGCGACGGTAACGGGCGCAGACGGTCCCGCAGCCAAGACAGCATCGCTCCCTCCTCCCCATGGCATCGCAACGATGTTGCATGACATGGCGGACACGTGATAGCGACAGTTATAAACAATAATTCACCACCCGACAGGGTGCCGGGCAGTTCACGCCGCCGGAAAGGCCGGCGGTGCATGGGGAGAAAGCGGGATGCCGTTGGTCGAGGACGTCAAGGATCCGCAGGGGGCCAGGGTGGCCGCCACGGATCAGGTGAATGGGGCAGCCTACTGGAAGAAGACATCGGGGCTGATGTGGACGGTGCTGGCCATCTGGTTCGTGGCCGGCTTCGGCATCCATTTCTTCGCCCCGGCGCTGAACCCGATCCATGTGCTGGGCTTCCCGCTGGGCTTCTACTTCGCCGCCCAGGGCAGCCTGATCATCTTCGTCGTCGGCCTCTTCTGGTTCGCCAAGCGCCAGAACGAGATCGACGAGGAATTCGGCGTGCAGGAGGACTGACCGCATGTCCGCCAGCACCGGAGGGAAGGATCCCTTCATCGCCAGCCTCGGCAAGATCTATGCCGGCTACACCGGCGGCTTTGCCGTCTTCGTCGTCCTGCTCGCGATCCTCGAGCAGATGGGCGTGCCGGACCGGGTCATCGGCTATCTCTTCGTCGTCCTGACCATCGGCGTCTATGCCTATATCGGCATCATCAGCCGCACCGCTGCCGTGGCCGAATACTACGTCGCCGGTCGGCGCGTCCCCGCCCTCTACAACGGCATGGCCACGGGGTCGGACTGGATGTCGGCGGCCAGCTTCATCGGCATGGCCGGCAGCCTCTACGCGCTCGGCTATGGCGGCCTGGCCTTCATCCTGGGCTGGACCGGCGGCTACATGCTGGTGGCCATCCTGCTGGCGCCCTACCTGCGCAAGTTCGGCCAGTACACGGTGCCGGACTTCCTCGGTGCCCGCTTCGGCGGCAACGTCGCGCGGTCCATCGGCGTCATCGTCCTGCTGACGGCGAGCTTCGTCTACGTCGTGGCGCAGATCGTGGGCGTCGGTATCATCACCCAGCGCTTCCTCGACGTCTCCTTCACCGTCGCGGTGTTCCTGGGCCTGGCCGGCATCCTGGTCTGCTCCATGATGGGCGGCATGCGCGCCGTCACCTGGACGCAGGTGGCGCAGTACATCATCCTGATCATCGCCTACCTGATCCCGGCCGTGCTGATGTCCGCCAAGGTCACGGGCGTGCCCCTGCCGCAGCTGATGTACGGCTTCGCGCTGGAGCGGATCGAGGGGCTGGAGCAGGGCTTCCGCGCCGCGGGCATGACGCCGCCGCCCGGCGTCACGGGCTGGCACACCGCGCCCTTCATCGGGGCGAATGGCGCCTTCTCCTGGTCCGCGGCCTTCAACTTCTTCGCCCTCGTCTTCTGCCTGATGGTCGGCACCGCCGCGCTGCCGCACATCCTGATGCGCTACTTCACGACGCCGTCGGTGCGCGAGGCGCGGCAATCCGTCGCCTGGTCGCTGTTCTTCATCTTCCTGCTCTACTTCACGGCGCCGGCCTATGCGGCCTTCGGGAAGCTCGAGATCTACCAGACCGTGATCGGCCAGCCGATCGCGGCCCTGCCGGAGTGGATCAGGAACTGGCAGATCGTGTCGCCCTACGGCACGCCCTGGATCAACATCGTCGATGTGAACCGCGACGGTATCGTGCAATGGGGCGAGTTTCGCATCCACCCCGACGTCGTCGTGCTGGCAACGCCGGAGATCGCGGGCCTGCCCTATGTGATCGCGGGCCTCGTGGCCGCGGGCGGCCTGGCCGCCGCGCTCTCCACCGCCGACGGCCTGCTGCTGGCCCTGGCCAATGCGCTCAGCCATGACGTCTACTACAAGATGATCGACCGCAACGCCCCGACGGCGAAGCGCCTCATCATCTCCCGCGTCCTGCTGATCGTGGTGGCGATCCTGGCGGCCTGGACGGCGGGCAACATGGGTGCCGACATCCTGTTCCTCGTCGCCTGGGCCTTCTCCATCGCCGCCGCGGGGCTCTTCGCCGCGCTGGTGATGGGCGTCTGGTACAAGGGGACGACGAATGCCGCGGCCTGCTGGGGCATGGCCGTGGGCTACGCCTTCACCTTCGGCTACCTGATCTGGACGGAGTTCTACGGCCTGTCCTTCGTCGAGCTCTTCGGAACGAAGGAGGCGATCCTGGCCGCGGCGCGGCAGACCGCGGCGCTGCCCGCGGCCGACCCCGCGCTCAAGGCCTATGCCGCCCAGCTGGTCGCGAATGCGGGCCAGATCACGGATGGCGCACTGTCCTGGTTCGGCCAGCTGATCCTGACGACGGACAGCGTCGTGCTCCGCGGCCGCACCGTCGCGCGGCTCTGGACGCTGAACAACATCTCGGGCGGCATCATCGGCGTGCCGCTCTCCTTCCTCACCATCTGGGCGGTGTCCAAGTTCACCACGGCGCCGAGCCAGGCGATGCAGGACTTCATCGACGACATCCGCATCCCGAAGGGCGGCGTTCGCCTGGTGGACCGGCGCGAGGCCGTCGAGTAGCAACGACCACCCCGGATGGGGTCGGAAACCGGGGCGGCCGCGGCGACGCGGCCGCCCTTCCTGCTTGCAGACCATGGATCGCCGCCGCCGATGCAGCCCTTCATCGCCGATCACCTTGGCTTCTGGATCCCGATGTACCTCCTGGCCTTGAGCGCCTGGGCCTGCATCGGGCGCTTCCTGATGCAGGTCATGGTGCCGCATGACAGCCCCAACTACATCTGGCGCGGCTTCCGGCTGCTGACGGACTGGGCGGTCTGGCTGGCCCGGCGCGCCGTGCCATCCTATGTGGAGGCGCGGTTCCTGCCGCTGGTCGCGGCCTGCTGGCTGTTCGGCATCCGGCTGGTCGCTGGGGTGCTGATGATCTCGGCCGGGCTCGGCCCGCGCATCACGCCGCCCGGGGCGGGGTAGGGGCCATGACGCCGCAGAACCTCTTCGTCGCCGTCGTCGGGCTCTGCCTGATGAACGGCCTGGTCAGCCCGGCCCTGCCGGTGATGATGGCGCTGCATCCGGTCTGGCTGCCGGAGATGCTGCCGCCGACCAATGAGATCGTCTTCTACGGGGCGAGCCTGATGGTCTCGACCGGCACGCTGCTGCTGGCCGGGCTGCCGGCCGCGATCCTGGAACGGCTCGGCGCCCCGCTCACCCAGGCCATGATGGCCTGGGCGGGGGGCGCCGGTGTGCTGCTGCTGCTGGGCCTGGCCTGAGTGACCTGTGTGGACGGCCCCTTCGATGCAAGGGCGTTGAAGGGTTGAGGCGCCGCGGTCGAGTGCGGTC
>NZ_JAAIKB010000060.1 GCF_011040385.1 Falsiroseomonas algicola
CTCCACCCAGGCCGGCGGCCTCACCACGACGCAGGTCGCGGCGCTGACCACCACGCAGCTTGCCGGCCTCGGCACGACGCAGGTGGCCGGCCTCACCTCCGGCCAGGTGGCGTCGCTCACCACCACGCAGATCGGTGCGCTGACCACGACGCAGATCGGCGCCCTCTCCACCGCCCAGATCCGCGGCATGGAGACCACCGACCTCGCCGCGCTGACCACCACCCAGGTCGCCGGCCTCACCTCCACCCAGCTCGGTGCCCTCAGCAGCGGCCAGGCCGCGGCGCTGGAAACCACCGATCTCGGCGTGCTGACCACGACCCAGTTCGCCGGCCTCCGCTCCACCCAGCTCGGCGCGCTCACCACCACCCAGATCGGCGCGCTCACCACCACCCAGCTCTCGACGCTGTCTTCCACGCAGTCTTCGGCGCTCACCTCCGCCCAGATCGCGGCGCTGACCACGACGCAGCTCGGCGCGCTGTCCTCCACCGCCATCGGGGCTCTCGCCACCGCGCAGATCCGCGGCATGGAGACCACCGACCTCGCCGCGCTGACCACGACGCAGGTCGCGGGCCTCACCTCCGGCCAGCTCTCGGCGCTGACCTCGACGCAGGCCGCCGCCCTCGAGACCACCGATATCGGCGTCCTCACCACGACGCAGCTCCGCGGCTTCGGCTCCACCCAGCTCGCCGCCCTGACCACCACCCAGCTCGGCGCCGTCACCACCACCCAGCTCGCCGGCCTCACCTCCACCCAGGTCAGCGGCCTCACCACCACCCAGGTCGC
>NZ_JAAIKB010000061.1 GCF_011040385.1 Falsiroseomonas algicola
GGCAGGAGCATCGTCGTCGGTTCTGGGCTTTGGTTGCCGAAGGGCTCTCGAGCGAGGACGCGGCGATGGAGGTTGGAGTATCGCAGCCGGTCGGGTTCCGATGGTTTCGGCTGGCGGGAGGGACGGCCCCGACCCACCTGTCGCGTTCGTCCAAGCCGCCCTCCGGGCGCTATCTCTCGTTCGCGGAGCGGGAGGAGATCGCGTTGCTGCAGGTCCAAGGCATTGGCGTTCGCGAGATCGCACGTCGCTTGGGTCGTGCGGCGTCGACCATCTCACGCGAACTCAGGCGGAACGCAGCGACGCGGGGCGGTAACCTGGACTATCGTGCGACGACCGCACAGTGGCATGCCGAGCGGGCGGCACGTCGGCCGAAAGTGGCAAAGCTCGCGACGAACACGGCATTGCGGTCCTATGTTCAGGATCGGCTTGCCGGTTCCGTTGTCAGTCCAGGTGGCGCTGCAGTGCCTGGCCCAGCGGTGCCCTGGAAGGGTCGGCGGCACGGGCCGCGACAGAACCGGAGATGGGCCATGGCATGGAGCCCGCAGCAGATCGCCGAGCGCCTGCGGCTCGACCACCCGGAAGACGCGACGATGCGGATCAGTCATGAGGCGATCTACCAGGCGCTCTACGTCCAAGGCCGGGGCGCACTGAAGCGCGAGTTGACGGCATGCCTGCGAACCGGCCGGGCGTTACGGGTGCCGCGGGCGCGCACGCGTGGGCGGGGCAAGTCGTTCATCACCCCCGAGATCCT
>NZ_JAAIKB010000062.1 GCF_011040385.1 Falsiroseomonas algicola
CGCTTGACCGCGAACATGAAGCCCGCGGCCCAGGGCTGGGCGAGGACGGTGCCGTCGTCGGTGCGCATGTAGATGGGGCGCCAGCGCCGGCCCTGGTCGATGTGGAGCGTTCGGTGGACGGCGTTGCGGTGATCCAGCACGGCCTGGACGGCGGCGAGGCCCATCGGCGTGGTCGGCAGGGTTGGCCCGAAGATCACGCGGAGCCAGGCCTCGGTGGCGATGCGCTCGGGGCCGACGACGAGGGCGGCGCAGAAGCCGTTGATGGCGGAGACGGTCCAGTTGCGTCGGGCGATGTCGGGCTGGTCGGCAAGCCAGGCCTCGAGATCGTCGAGGGCCAGCGCCGGAAGGCGGGCGCGGCGGGGGCTCATGCCGCGGCGGCGGTGCCGGGCTGGCGCCAGTTCCAGGGCAGCAGGGTGGCAAGCTGGGTCGAGCGGACCTCGCCGCTGACCATCCGCTCCAGCACGTCCGTCAACCAGGCCTGCGGGTTGATGCCGTTCAGGATGGCGGTGCGGATCAGCGTGGTGGCGATGGCCCAGGTCGCGCCGCCGCCCTCGCTGCCCGCGAAGAGCGCAGCCTTCCTGGTCACGGCCACCGGGCGGATTTCGCGCTCCACGATGTTGATATCCAGCTCGAGCCGGCCGTCGGTCAGGAAGCGCTCCAGCCCGGTCCAGTGGCGCAGGCCGTAGCGGATGGCCTTGGCGAGCGCGCTGTCGCTGCTGAC
>NZ_JAAIKB010000063.1 GCF_011040385.1 Falsiroseomonas algicola
CTTGGTCTCAACCGGTCGTCGCAACACCATCCTGAACGGACCGCAGGGCCGCGTCGAGCGCCTCGGCAGGCGTCTTCCATCCAAGCGTCTTCCGCGGTCTGCTATTGAGCGCTGCGGCCACTGCGCCAAGGTCGTCACTGCGGTGGACGCTCAGGTCCGTCCCCTTCGGAAAGTACTGACGCAGCAGGCCATTGGTGTTCTCGTTCGTCCCGCGTTGCCACGGGCTATGCGGATCGCAGAAATACACCTGCAGGCTCGTGTCGATCCGCAGCCTGGCGTGCTGTGCCATCTCTGCCCCCTGGTCCCAGGTCAGCGAACGTCGGAGTTGCTCGGGCAGGGTGGTGATCGTCCCAGTGATCGCGTCGCGCACCGCGGCGGCGCCGTGTCCGGCAAGCGCTGGCCCATTCTTCTCGCGCGGCCCCGTTCCGTGTCCCTCCATCGGCGGCAGGTGCAGCAGCATCGTGAACCGCGTCGTCCGCTCAACCAAGGTGCCGATGGCGGAGCGGTTGAGGCCAATGATCAGATCGCCTTCCCAGCGCCCCGGCACAGCGCGGTCCTCCACCTCCGCTGGACGTTCGCTGATCAGGATCTCGGGGGTGATGAACGACTTGCCCCGCCCACGCGTGCGCGCCCGCGGCACCCGTAACGCCCGGCCGGTTCG
>NZ_JAAIKB010000064.1 GCF_011040385.1 Falsiroseomonas algicola
GCGGACACGGGGCCGAGGCAAGTCGCATGTCGGGCCGGAGGTGATGATCAGCGAGCGGCCTTCGGAGGCAGAGGACCGGACGGTGCCCGGGCATTGGGAAGGCGACCTGATCCTTTGGCTCGGGAGCTCGGCGATCGGGACTCTGGTGGAAAGGAAGACGAGGTTCACAATGCTGCTGCATTTGCCGCGGCTGCCGGGCCACGGGGAAGGAGCGCGCGCGAAGAATGGCCCGGCGCTCGCCGGGCATGGTGCAGACGCAGTGCGCGATGCGATCACGCGGAGCATCACGACGCTGCCGGAGGCGTTGCGAAGGTCGCTGACCTGGGACCAGGGAGCGGAGATGAGCGAGCATGCGAGGCTGCGGATCGACGCCGGCATGGCGGTGTATTTCTGCGATCCGCACAGCCCGTGGCAGCGAGGCACGAACGAGAACACCAATGGGCTGCTGCGGCAGTACTTCCCCAAGGGCACTGACCTGAGCGTCCACGGCGAGGACGAGCTTGCCGCGGTAGCGGCGGCGCTCAATGGCCGGCCGCGCAAGACGCTGAACTGGAGCACGCCAGCAGAGGCGCTTGATGAGGCGCTACAGACGGCGCAAAGAGGCGTTGCGACGACC
>NZ_JAAIKB010000065.1 GCF_011040385.1 Falsiroseomonas algicola
GAAGACGCCTGCCGAGGCGCTCGACGCGGCCCTGCGGTCCGTTCAGGATGGTGTTGCGACGACCGGTTGAGACCAAGCAATACGTGTCGATCCGCTATACCGAGCGCCTGGCCGAAGCGGGCATCGAGCCCTCGGTCGGCAGCGTCGGCGACAGCTACGACAATGCGCTGGCCGAGAGCGTCATTGGCCTGTTCAAGACCGAGGTCATCCGTCGCCGTGGCCCATGGCGCGGCATTGAGGGCGTCGAGTTCGCCACCCTCGAATGGGTGGACTGGTTCAACAACCGCCGCCTCCTCGAGCCGATCGGCAACATCCCGCCCGCTGAGGCAGAGGCGCGCTACTATGCCGCCCAGGAGGCCATACCCCTGGCGGCCTGACTCAGACCAAACAGCCTCCGGCAAACCCGGCGCGGTTCAGCGCTCGCCGACCGACGCGTTGGAGCGTTCAGCCCTGTCGCCATGGCATCACCGGCAAACGGTCGACGGACCCATGTCAAAGTGGA
>NZ_JAAIKB010000066.1 GCF_011040385.1 Falsiroseomonas algicola
CGCAGGTGGCGGCGCTGACGACGGCGCAGGTGGCCGGGCTGACCACGGCGCAGGTGGCGGGGCTGGCCTCGACGCAGCTGGCGGCGCTGGGCTCGGCGCAGGTGGATGCGCTGACGACGACGCAGCTGGGGGCGCTGGGTTCGGCGCAGCTGGGCGCGGTCAGCACGGCGGCGCTGCGGGGGCTGAGCACGGATGACGTGGCGGGGCTGACGACGGCGCAGCTGCGGGGCCTGACGACGGCGCAGATCGCCTCGCTGGGCACGGCGCAGCTGGGCGCGCTGACGACGGGGCAGGTGGCAAGCCTGGCGACGTCGCAGGTGGCCGGGCTGACCTCGGCGCAGGTGGCGGCGCTGGGCACGGCGCAGGTGGGCGCGCTGACGACGGCGCAGATCGCCGCGCTCGGCACGGCGCAGCTGCGCGGGCTGGAGACGGCGGACATCGTCGCCCTCGGCACCAACCAGATGGCGGGCCTCGGCTCG
>NZ_JAAIKB010000067.1 GCF_011040385.1 Falsiroseomonas algicola
CGTCGAATGGCACTACATCGCGCCGGGCAAGCCGCAGCAGAATGCGTTCGTGGAGAGCTTCAACGGCCGCCTGCGGGGTAAGCGTCGTAACCGTCGTCTGGGCCCCACGGCGATCGTGGCTTGACGGTTCGGCGAAGGCCGGTTCAGCGCGCCGTTTGGTGGTGGCGCCAGTAGTCGCGGATGCCGCAGACAGCTTCGGGGATGTGGTGGTGGGCGCGGCCCACGTGGTCGCGGACTTCCTGCGGCCGTCCGGCCATCAGCTTCTCCACCTCCTCGGCTTCCGAGCAAGCGATGATCGGCAGCATAAGGCCGACATGGTCGTTGCGCTCGAACATGGGGCGCCAGGCGACCGGCCAACGCTTGACCGCGAACATGAAGCCCGCGGCCCAGGGCTGGGCGAGGACGGTGCCGTCGTCGGTGCGCATGTAGATGGG
>NZ_JAAIKB010000068.1 GCF_011040385.1 Falsiroseomonas algicola
CTCTCTTTTGCGGAGCGCGAGGAGATCGCGGTGTGCCGAGCGCAGGGGCTTGGGGTGCGGGAGATCGCGCGGCGCCTGGGCCGGGCGCCGTCGACGATCTCACGGGAATCGCGGCGAAACGCGGCGACGCGCAGCGGCGGGCTGGAGTACCGGGCGACGACGGCGCAATGGCATGCAGAACGGGCGGCGCGGCGGCCGAAGGCGGCGAAGCTGGCGACGAACGCAGTGCTGCGGGCGTATGTGCAGGATAGACTCGCCGGCGCGGTGGCGGCGCCTTGTGGGACGATGGTTGCCGGGCCGTCGGTGGCATGGAAGGTGCGGATTCCGACGCAAAGCGGCCGGTGATTCCGACGGAAGGTGGCCACTGATTCCGACGCAAGGCGGCCACCCTTCGGCTGGGGTGAGGGCCGCGGTCTGCG
>NZ_JAAIKB010000069.1 GCF_011040385.1 Falsiroseomonas algicola
TACACCTGCAGGCTCGTGTCGATCCGCAGCCTGGCGTGCTGTGCCATCTCTGCCCCCTGGTCCCAGGTCAGCGAACGCCGGAGTTGCTCGGGCAGGGTGGTGATCGTCCCAGTGATCGCGTCGCGCACCGCCTCGGCGCCGTGTCCAGCGAGCGCTGGCCCATTCTTCTCGCGCGGCCCCGTTCCGTGTCCCTCCATCGGCGGCAGGTGCAGCAGCATTGTGAACCGCGTCGTCCGCTCAACCAGGGTGCCGATGGCGGAGCGGTTGAGGCCAATGATCAGATCGCCTTCCCAGTGCCCCGGCACAGCACGGTCCTCCACCTCCACTGGACGTTCGCTGATGAGGATCTCGGGGGTGATGAACGACTTGCCCCGCCCACGCGTGCGCGCCCGCGGCACCCGTAACGCCCGGCCGGTTCG
>NZ_JAAIKB010000006.1 GCF_011040385.1 Falsiroseomonas algicola
GGCCCGCAGTTCAAACCACACCGGCTCCGCGTCGCATCATCACGTCCGATTCAGCGCGGTCGGAAAAGCGTCTAGGCCTGGGGGTCGATGGGGCTGGCGGGGGTGCCCGCGGCCTCGATCGCCTCGGCGGCGGTGAAGAGCAGGTCTTCCCGGTAGCGGCCGGCGAGCAGCTGCACGCCGACGGGCACGCGGCCTACCAGGCCCGTGGTCACCACCAGGCCGGGCAGGCCCATCAGCGGCAGGCCGACCTGCGTCAGCTGCGCCTCCATGATGCGGCGGAAGCTCTCCGTCGATTCCACATCCGACTGGTCGCGGAAGGGCAGCTCCGCGGAAACCGGCGTGATGGCGACAGGGTATTTCTCGAAGAACTGCATCCAGACGCGGACGAAATGCGCGCGCTTCTGCAGGCCATCCTGGAAGGCGTTGAGGTCCGGCGTCGGGCAGAGCTCCTCCATCGCGGTGAAGATGAAGGTTGCGTCGGCGTCGTTCTCCTGGTGCAGCGCGGCGTTGAGGCCGCGGCGGCTCTCGGCCAGCCAGAGCATGGCCTGGATGGCGGCGGGCTCCCGCAGCGGGGGCACGTCCACCTCCTCCACCGTCCAGCCGGCGGCCTCCAGCCGGCGGGCGGCGTCGCGCAGCGCGGCCTCGACCTCCGGCGTCGTCGGCATGCCCTCCGGCCGCACGCAGAGCGCGGCGCGCTTCGGCGCGGGCGGACCCTCGGCGGGGGCATCGACCCACCAGGGATCGCGGATGTCCCGCTGGCTCATCGCGGCGAAGGAGAGGCGGAGGTCGCCGATGGTGCGCGCGAGGGGGCCGGAGACGGCCATGATCTGGCCACCGATCGCACGCTCCGCGCCGCTGGCGTTCCAGACGGGGATCCGCCCCAGTGTGGGCCGCAGGCCATGGATGCCGCAGGCATAGGCGGGGTAGCGGATGGAGCCGCCGATGTCGGTGCCGTGGCCGACCGCGCCGATGCCCGCCGCCGTGGCGGAGGCCGCACCGCCAGAGGAGCCGCCCGGCGTGATGGACGGATCGCGCGGATTCTTCGTGTGGCCGTGGAGCGAGTTGCGGCAGAACCAGCGCAGGCTGAAGGCCGGCGTGTTGGTGCGCCCCAGCAGCACGGCGCCGGCCTTGCGGAAATTCGCAACGACCGGATTGTCCTGCTTCGCGACCAGGTCCTTCTGGATACGAAGACCGTTGGTGGTGGCGTAGCCTTCCTGGTCCACATTCACCTTGATAGTGACGGGCACGCCGGCCATGGGGCCCGGATTCTCGCCGCGGGCGATGACGGCATCGATCGCCGCGGCCTGGGCGAGCACATCGGCGGGGCGATGGTCCACCACGGCGTTGAGGGCGGGGTTCACCGCATCGAGCCGCGCGAGGGCATCCTTCGCGACCTCCGTCGCGCTGGCCTGGCGCGTGCGGACCAGGGTGGCGATCTCGGTGGCGGGAAGGCGCCAGAAGGTGGTCATGGGCAGATCTCCGCGGACTTCGCCCATTATGGCTGGCCTGATGCCGCCGGCCAGACCCGATGCCCGGGAAACCGCCGTTAGTCGATTTGGTTGGCCTGCAGGAAAAGAGCCTGCGACAACGCCTCATAAAAGCGCTGGAATGGCGCCGGATCGGACAATTCGTGCTGATTCAACTGGCCGGAAGCGCGGACGATGGTGCGGGGGCCGCGGCCAGGCCGGACCGTGACCGTGAATCGCACGACGCCGTTGCCGAAGCGTGTGGCCGACACCGTCCCAAGGGTCGGGTCGGCTCGATCGACGACGAAGCCGAGATCCTGCAGGGCCGAGAGGACGCCACGAAAGACGGTGGCCCGATCCTCGGTGTCGAAGGCCCGTGTGGAGATCGCGCGCTGGGCCACCTGGCTGTTCGTCGTTGCCAGGACGTGCTGGCGGCTGTCGGTCTGGCATGCGCCGAGGATGGACAGGAGCAGCAACAGGGAAAACCGCGACAGGCGGGGCATGGTCTCAGATCTCGTGCGCGGTCAGGAAGGCAGATTGAGCGATGCGGTCGAAGAATCCTTGATAGAGCAGGGGATCGTCCAGCGTCTCGCCCAGTGCAAGCATCGCACCGGGCCGGGGCACGATGCGCTGAAAAGTGGCGCGCACGACTGAGAAGGGCTGAGCCGGCACGCGGCGCACGGAAACCTGCGCCCGTATGCGGCCCCCGGCCACCTTCGATCCGACGATGACGCCAGCGTCGGCCTGACTTTCCTCGATGGTGAAGCCGAGATCCTGCAGCGCCCCGAGGGCCGCCTGCATCATCATGGCTTGGTCGGTCGTGTCGAAGCGGCGCGACTGCCGAGCCCTGGCGGCAACGGCCGTGCTGGTGGGCGTGAAGGCGCTCGCCTGCTGGTCGGCGGTGGGCGCAATGCAACCAGCCAGCAACAACGGAGATCCTGCCAGCATGCACAGCATCCGGCGGCGACGGTTCATCAGAAGGAGGAGGAGCGGTAGTTGAAGTCGCGCACCGTGCCCGCTTCCGAGAATCGGATGATGACGGTCAGCGAGCGCTGTGTGGTCTGGCTGGCGCCGGAACGGCCCGAAACGCCGGCGAGAAACAGGGCATTCACGCCGCCGGCCGAGTTCGAATAGACTTGCTCGGTCGCGATCCGGTCATAGACCCAGGTCTCGCGCCGGCGTTCGTCGCTCGTCACCATGTTGGGCGCGCCGAGGACGGCCGCGACTTCGGCGCCGCTCATGCCTTCGCGGATCTCGCGCTGCACGGTCCCGAGTGTCAAGCGGTCGCGCGAGTCACGGGACGAGACTTCCCGGGCATGCTCGCTCGCGGGCGTGCAGGCGCCTGCGATCAGCGCGAGGAGCAGCATGGCCGGAAGCCGGATGCGAGGCATCATCGGGCGGGTGCTCCTGCGGCGGGGGGCGCTTGCGTAGCGGTCACGGGCGCGGAGGCGCGGCCAGCGGCTTCGCGTTCACGCAGCGTGTTCAGTTCGGCCACCGGGCGCGGCGCATCGGGCGACGCATCGGTGGCAGGAAGAGCAGCGAGCGCTCGGCCGAAGGTGGCTTCCAGCGGCTCGAAGAAGTTGCGCCGATAAAATTCTGGACTGTCCACCTGCGATTCCTGGAAGGCGGCCACGATGGAGGCGTTGGCCCGCACGGTGCTGCTGCCCTGGTCACGCGGTTGCACGACAACGGCCATACGCAAGGCGGTCTGGCGCGTGGCGGAGACGGTGCGCGCCTCTGGCTCCACGCGTGTGATCCTGTAGCCGAGGTCGTGCAGCGTCGCGATCACCGCCCGCATGGCGGTATCAGCATCCGCGGGGATGACGCGTGCCTGCATGGCACGAAGTTCCACCGCGCTGCGCTGGCTTGCGATGAACTGGGTCTGCGGCGGCGCGCAGGCCGCCAGGGTGATGGCAATCGCGATGGCAGGCAGGAAGCGAGTCATGGCTCAGGCCTGCCTGGCGAGGCCGGTGCGGACCCGGTCGAAGAAGCCGGTTGAGAATTCCGCCTCGGTGAGCTGTTCCACGCGCGTGCCGCCCTTGTTGTTGGTGACGATGCGCTCGAAGGACACGCGCAGTATCGAATCGCGCTGGCCTGCGGGCTGCGTCGTCAGCGTCGCGCGGATGATCTGGTCCGTGTCCCAGATCGGATCGTAGCGGGCACCGAGCAGGGCGAACGCAATGGTCAGCGCGACCTGGCCAACCACCTGCGGCGTCTCCACGGCGTCGCGATCCTTCGCCCCTGCCAGCACGCCGTGACGAGCGGCACTCTCCTCGATCGTGAATCCGAGGTCCTGGAGAACCTGCGTCGCTTCGACCAGCAGCCTGGTTTCAGGAACGCCGTCGAAGCGGGCGGTCTGCCGCTGCCGGATCGCAGCCGCATCCGGGCGGGGCGCGCCGATTTCCAGCGCCGCCCGGTTGGCCCAGTCAGGCTGCTGGCAGGCGGCAAGGGCAAGGAGCGGAAGCGTAGCCAGTAGCCTGAGACGCGGCAACGACATGACATATCCGGTTCATTACTGATTCGAATATGCATTGATCCAGTCTAGTCGGTCAACTCCCCTGCGTTGTCTTCTTCCGGCCGAAGACCGGCGCGCGCTTCTCCATGAAGGCCGTCCGGCCTTCGATGTGGTCGGCGCTGAGGAAGCACATGGTCTGCCAGTCGCGCTCGCGCTCCAGCGCCGCGTCCAGGCCCTCCGCCAGCATGCGCTTGGTCAGCGCGATGGGCAGCGGGGCCTGGTCGGCCAGGAAACGCGCCAGCTCCCGCGCCTTCTCCAGCGCACCGCCCTTGGGGACGATCCGGTCCACCAGGCCGATGCGCGCGGCCTCCGCGCCATCGATCTGGTCGGGGTAGAGCAGCATCTGCTTGGCGCGCACAGGGCCGATGCGGTTGGGGAGCGTCCAGGGCAGGCCGAGATCGGCCATCAGGCCGACGCGGCCGAAGCCGGCGGCGAAGCGCGCATCCTCCGCTGCCACGATGGTGTCGCAGGCGCAGGCCATGGAAAGGCCGGCGCCGACGCACCAGCCCTCCACCGCCGCCACCAGCGGGATGCGGCCGCCGATCATCAGGCGGATCATGCGGTGCGTGCGGCGCATGCGTTCCCGCCCCTGCTCGGCATCCCGCACATCCATGCCGGAGATGTCGCCACCGGAGCAGAAATTGCCGCCCTCGCCCGTCAGGACGATGGCGCGGAGACCGTCGTCACCCTGCGCGGCTTCGAGGATGCCGAACATCTGCTCCCGCAGCGCGACATTCAGCGCATTGCGGCGAGAGGGATAGTCGAGCGTCAGCGTCAGGACCGCGCCGTCGCGCTGCTCCGTGACCCGGCAAACCTGCGTCGTGCTCATGCGTCGGTATGCAGCGTTGCGCCGGTCTTGGCCTGCAACTCGGTCAGCGACAGCCCCGGCACGATCTCCCGCACCACGAAGCCGCGGCCGCGCACCACGTCGATGACGGCGAGGTTGGTGTAGATGCGCTGCACGGCGCAATGCGCGGTCAGCGGATAGCCGCAGGTCTCGACCAGCTTCGGGCGGCCATCCTTCGTCGTGTGGTCCATCACGACCCAGAGCCGCTTGGCACCGGCGGCCAGGTCCATGGCGCCGCCGACGGCTGGCGCGCTGTCATTCTCGCTGGTTGCCCAGTTCGCGATGTCGCCATTCTCCGCGACCTCGAAGGCGCCGAGGACGCAGAGGTCGATGTGCCCGCCGCGGATCATCCCGAAGCTGTCGGCGTGGTGGAAGAAGCTGCCGCCGGGGCGGAGCGTGACGGGCTGCTTGCCGGCGTTGATGAGCCAGGGTGTCGCCTGCTCCGGCGCGGGCGCGGGGCCCATGCCGAGGATACCGTTTTCCGAATGCAGGATGACCTCGCGCTCCATCGGCACGTAGTCCGCGATCATGGTCGGGATGCCGATGCCGAGGTTGACGAACCAGCCCTCGGGAATGTCCTGCGCGACGCGGGCGGCCATCTGCTGGCGGGTGAAGCTCGACATTGCCGTTCCTCCCTTCAGTTCCAAGGCGCGCCGCGGACGACGTGCACGACGCGGCTCACGAAGATGCCGGGGGTATGGACGTTGTCCGGCGCGATGTCGCCGAGTTCGCGGATGTGGTGCGCCTGCGCCACCGTGAGCTTGGCGGCCATGGCCATGACCGGGTTGAAGTTCCGGCCGCTCTGGCGATAGGTCAGGTTGCCCCAGCGATCGGCCTCCCAGGCCTCCACCAGCGCGACATCGCCGGGCAGCGAGAGCTCCATGATGTGCGGGCGGCCGTTGAACTCCCGCGTCTCCTTGCCCTGGGCGAGCTTCGTGCCCGCGCCGGTCGGCGTGTAGAAGGCGGGGATGCCGGCGCCGGCGGCGCGCATGCGCTCCGCCAGCGTGCCCTGCGGCACGATCTCGAGCTCCAGCTTGCCGGCGCGGTACAGCTCCTCGAACACCGTCGATCCGGCGGAGCGGGGGAAGGAGCAGATGATCTTCCGGACGCGCCCCATCTCCATCAGCTTCGCCAGGCCGACGCGGCCGGCACCGGCGTTGTTGGCGACGACGGTGAGGTCCTTCGCACCCTGCTCGATCAGGCCCTCGATCAAATCGTCGGGCTGGCCGGCGGCGCCGAAGCCGCCCATCAGGACGGTGGAGCCATCCTTGATGCCGGAGAGCGCCTCCGCGATGGACTGGACGATCTTGTTGATCATGCGCGCTGCCGCTGCCTCCGCCACCCGATGCCCGCCCCATAGCCTCTGGGGGGTCGGGTCTCGGTAGCCGCTTGGGCCCTGGCCGTCCAGACGATCACCGCAGCGCCAGGCGGCCGTTGGAGATGACCACCACGTCGCGCTCGACCACCTTGGCGCGGAAGGCGGCACCGTTGGCATCGGGCCAGATTTCCGTCGAGATGGTCTCGCCCGGGAAGACGGGGGCGGAGAAGCGGCATTCCATCTTCCCGAAGCGCGCGGGGTCGTTGCCGCAGACCAGGCGCAGCAGGGCGCGGCCGACGACGCCGAAGGTGCCGAGCCCGTGCAGGATGGGGCGCGGGAAGCCGGCCTTGGCGGCGAGCGAGGGGCTGCTGTGCAGCGGGTTGTGGTCGCCGTTCAGGCGATAGAGCAGCGCCATCTCCGGCCGGGTCGGCAGGTCGAGCATGAAGGCGGGCGCGCCTTCCGGTTCCGGCGCGGGCTTTCGCACAGGGCCGGTCGGGCCGCCGAAGCCGCCATCGCCGCGCAGGAAGATGGTCTGCTCCACCGTCGCCAGCCTCTGGCCGGTGGCAGCCTCGATCACCTCCCGCGCCACGTAGAGCAGCGCGCCCTTGCCGGCGCCGCGATCAACGAGGCCGGTGACGCGGGACCGGCCGATGATCTCGCCCTCCACGGGGAGCGGCGCGTGGAGCTCGACGGATTGCTCCCCGGCCACCAGGCGCACGGCGTCCACGCCCGTCGCCGGATCGGCCAGCCAGAAGCCGGGATAGCCGAGCACGACGGGGATGGTCGGCAGCGCCTGCATCGAAGCCCCCTCCGTCACGAAGCGGAGGTCATCCTCATCCATCGGGTCCTGCCCGACGCCGAGCGACAGGGCGTAGAGCGCCGTGTCCTGCCAGCGCAGCGTCTGGCGGATCTCGGGGATCGGGAAGTTCAGCAGCTTCTCGGTGACGATGGGCATGGTCAGGCCTCGATCTCGATGACGGCATCGGCGGCGAAGGCGCCGTCTTGGGTGACGAGCAGCGGGTTCACCTCGGCGCTGAGAAGCCGCGGCCCGGCGCCGGCGGCGAAGCGGGACAGCGCCACCAGGGCCTGCGTCAGCGCCGCGACATCCGCCTTGGGCCGGCCGCGTGCGCCGTCCAGCAGCGGAAAGCCTTTCAGCGAGCGGATCATCGCTTCCGCCCGCGCCGGATCGACCGGGCAGCGGGCGAAGGCGACATCCTTGAAGACCTCGATGAAGACGCCGCCGAGGCCGACCATGGCGACGGGGCCGAAGACGGGGTCGCGCACCACGCCGAGCGCCATCTCCACGCCGCCCGTCACCTGCTTCGCCACCAGCACGCCATCGATGCGCGCGCCCGGCGCGCGTTCGGCGGCGCGGGCGAGCAGCGTCGCATGCGCCTCCCGCAAACCGGCCTCGTCGGCGATGTTCAGGATGACGCCGCCGATCTCGCTCTTGTGCAGGATGTCGGGCGACAGGATTTTCGCGACCAGCGGGAAGCCGATGCGGCGCCCGGCGGCCAGCGTTTCCTCGAGCGTCGCGCAGGCGGCTTCGGGGACCATGGGCACGCCGGCCTCGGCCAGGATGCGCTTGGCCTCGGCCTCGTTGGGCGCGGTGGCGGGCAGCGTGACGGGCGCGACGGTGTCAGGCGCCGGCGGCGGATTCGAGAAGGAATCGCCGAAGCGGCCCATGGCGGCGAGCGCGACGACGGCGCGGGACGGGTCCTCGATGCAGAGGAAGCCATCCGCCTCCCATTCCCGCACGCGATCGGTGTTGGCGAGGATGGAGAGGACAAACAGGCGATCCGGGTGCCGGTCCAGCACCTTCTTCAGCTCCGCCCGCAGGCGCGGCGCCATCGACGGCGTGCCGCCCCAGGCGGTGAAGAAGGCGATGACGCTCTGGTAGCCGCCATCGGTGACCATGCTTTCGGCGAAGCTGCCGATCACGCTCATGTCGTTGAAGGCCTGCGCGGTGCAGTCCACGGGATTGAGCGGCGAGGCGAAGGGCACGAGTTTGCGCAGCGCATCCTGCGCGTGCTGCGGCATGGGCGGCATGGGCAGGCCGGCGGCCTCCGCGGCATCCGACATCAGCACGCCGGCGCCGCCGGAGATGGTCACCACGCCGAGCGTATTGCCCGCGGGGTAGATCCGCTTCTGCGCGACGTAGCAGACATCCAGCAGTTCCTCGGTCGTCCGCGCGCGATGGACGCCATACTCGGACAGGATCGCATCCATCACCCGGTCGTCGCCGGCGATGGAGGCGGTGTGGGATTGCGCGGCGGCCTGGCCGAGTGCGGATCGGCCAACCTTCATCATCACCACGGGCTTGCGGGCGGCGCGGGCGGCTTCCAGCGCGGCGATGAAACGCGGGCCGTCCTTGATGCCCTCGGCATAGGCGGCGATGACCGCCACCTCCTCGCTCTCGGCCATCCAGCCGATGATGTCGGCCAGGTTGGTGTCGGCCTCGTTGCCCGTCGTCACCAGGACGGGGGTGCCGATGCCGCGGTCCCGCGCCGCGGCGAAGAGGTGGCTGCCATAGGCGCCGGACTGGCTCGCGATGCCGACCGCACCGGGCAGCGGCCAGCCGGCCTCGAAGCTCGCGGAGAAGATCGGGTAGTAGCCGAGTGCCGCGTTGAACAGGCCGAGGCAGTTGGGGCCCATCAGGCGCATGCCGTGGCGGCGCGCGGCGGCGACGAGTCGCGCTTGCATCGCGGCGCCCGCCTCCCCCACTTCCGCGAAGCCCGCGGTGAAGACGATGGCGGCGCCGCAGCCGCGGGCGCCGAGGTCCTCCACCGCCTGGATCGCGCCCTCCCCGGGGATGGCGACGATGGCGGCATCGGGCGTCGTGGGCAGGGCGGCGATGGAGGGGAAGGCCGGCAGGCCCTGCACCGTCGGCCGGTTCGGGTTCACCGGCATCAGTGGCCCGGCGAAGCCGCGCGTCTTCATATAGGCGATGGGCCGGCCGCCGATGCGCACCGGATCGTCGGAGGCGCCGATGACGGCGACGGCCTTCGGCCGCAGCAGCCGGTCGAGATCCTTGAAGGACAGTTGTGCCTCCCCTGAGCCAATCGGCCGCAGGGTGGGCGAGCGGGGCGGATGCGACAAGACCCGGGCCGGCGGCCCGGGATCGCGTCAGCGGATCAGCAGCGCGATCGCGACGATGAAGAGGCTGAGGACGGCGAGCGCCTTGACGGCGGTCATGAGGTCGCTGGTCTTGCCGCGGCTTTCCTCATCCTCGCTGTCCCAACCGGAGGAGATGACCGGATAGGCCGGGCGCTCGGGCGCCTTCTCGGCCACCTTCGGCGCAGCCTGGGATCGGGATGCCGGGGTGACCGGCGCGCGCGCCACCGGACCCTCGGCCAGGTCGGCCGGGGGACGGAGGCCTAGCAGAGCCTGGGGGGCCTGCCGTGTCGGAGCTTCCATCGCCATGTGGGCATTATCAACATCCCGACGAATCGTTCCACCATCCAATGGTCGAGTCGTCATATTTTTTCGACCTCGGGATCGTGACCCGAGGCAGGAATTCACAACCTGGACGTGCATCGCGTGACGCATCCCGCCCGCGCGGGTGATGGTGCCGCGTCATGCGCGATGAGACAGGCCCGGGGTCAGACCCCGGGTGCGACGATCATGCAGGCGCCGCGAGCGCGCAGCCGCTCGCAGGCCTGTTCGGCGGCGCCGCGATTGGACAGGCCGGTGACGCGGGCGCGGTAGAGCACGCCGCGCCCCTGGCCGGAGGGTTCCACCATGGCGCGGGTGCCGCTGGCGCCGACCTGGTCACGCGCCTGGCCGGCGGCGGCGCGGGCCAGGTTCTCGGACGCGAAGGCCCCGACCTGGATGCCCCAGGCACCGCCGCCCGCCGGGGCCGGTGCGGCCTGGCGCGGGACGGCCGGCAGGGTGCCGGCATGCGCCTGCGGGATCAGGGAGAAACCGCGGGTTGCCGGCACCGGCGCGGCGGCCAGCGCGAGGGGCGCGCGCGTCGGGGCCGGCGGCGGCGCCAGCGACTCGGCGCGGATCGGGGCCATGCCGGGGTCGCCGGGGCTCGCCACGGGCTCCATCCGCGTCACGCGGTCGCCGGGGCTCTCGATGGGCTCCATGCGGGACTGGAAGTCGCCGGGGCTGGCGATGGGTGCCATCGCGACGACGCTGCCGGCCGAGGCGACCTGGACGCGGGGCGCGGGCGGCGGCGGCGGGCTGAGCGCGGAGGCGTAGCTGGTGCTGCCATCCGGGATCGGTTCCATCCGCACCACCGGGCCGGCGGGCAGCTGGGCCAGCTGGACGCCCGGATCCACCGCGCGGCGCTGTTCGCGCAGCGCCAGCATGGTGGCGGCATCGCCGCGGCGCGGACCGGCGGGGATGTCGAGCGGGATCTCGGCGGCGGCATAGACTTCCGGCGCCGCGCGGCGGTTCGGGCTGACGCCGGCGATGCGCGGCCCGATGCGGGCGACGTAGTTGCGCGTCTCGTTCGGCAGGCCGCGGCCGCCCCAGAGATAGTCCTCCAGCCGCCGCGGGCCGGCATTGTAGGCGGCCAGGAAGGCGGGCGCGCCGTAGAGCTCATACATCTCCCGCACATAGGCGGTACCGGCCATCAGGTTGTCCCAGGGGTGGTAGGGGTCCGGGCCCAGGCCGTAGCGCGCCTGCAATTCGCGGTAGGTGCCGGGCATGACCTGCATCAGGCCCATGGCGCCGACACGGGAGGTGGCGCCGACGCGGCCGGCGGATTCCTGGCGCATCACCTCGCGGATCCACCGCTCCGGCACGTCGAAGCGGCGGGAGGCGGCGGAGATGTAGGGCCCCCAGGGATCATGGGACGGACCCGGCGGGTCGTAGCTGGTGGGACGGGCCCATTCGCCGGAGGCGGAGGGCGCGTGCGTCACGGCCCGTTGCGGGGATTGCCCGCAGGCGGCGAGCGCCCCCACCAGCAGGCACGCGGCCAACGGGCGAACGAGGCCCGCAGCGCTGAACCCGACCATGCCTTGCTCTCCGTCCGTTGACGGAACCGGAGTCCCCGAGGCCCGCCCCCCCGGCCATGGCGCACCGCCCCCGCGATGCGACCTGGCCCAGGCCAACCCCCGATATCCGTCCCGTTCGTTCAAGCCATCCCGCACCGGGCGGCCTTGCGGGCCATCTGGCATGGGGTTCGTGAAGGAACGCCAAAAAATTCGGCGAGGGCAAGGCCTACCGCAGCCCGGTGGGCGGAGGCAAGGACGAGATCAAGGCAAGTTCCGCCCTGTTGCCGCCACGGTAACAGTTGAAACAGCACGCAATCATCCGGGGCGGGCATTCCGGCCCGGGATGCGCTACCTGTCTGTCGATCCGTCGCCTGGCGACGCACCACCACGAAGGGCCCCACCATGCGCCTGAACACCCGCCTCATCCCCGCGCTTTCGGCGCTTGCGCTGCTCGCCGCCGTGCCGGCCTGCGCGCCCGCCAATACGGGCACGACCTATTCCGCCGGCGCGCTGGGCGGTGCCGCCTATGTGAACTACGGCACCATCGTCGGCACCCGGCCGGTGACAGTGGCCGGCAGCCAGTCCGGCGTCGGCACCGTGGGTGGCGCCGTGGCGGGCGGCCTGGCCGGCAGCTTCATCGGCGGCGACTGGCGGTCCAACGCCATCGCGGGTGTCGGCGGCGCCATCCTGGGCGGCCTGGCGGGCACGGCGATCGAGCGCGGCGTGACCCAGGGCAATGCCATCGAGTTCATCGTCCGCCAGGACCGCGGCGGCGACATCGCCGTGGTGCAGACCAATGAGGAAGGGCTGCAGGCCGGCGACCGCGTGGTGATCACCCGCGGCGACCGCGTGCGCCTGTCCCGCGCCGCCGGCGGCCCCGTGCCGCCGATGACGACGCAGCCCATGGGCCAGCCGGCCTCGCTCAGCAAGTAGGGGCGCGGCGGGGCTTCCTCTGGCCCGCCCCGGATGGGCGGGCTATGAGGCGGCCATGCTCGACCGAACCGCGGCGGCGACGCCGGCCTATATCGTCGATGCGTCGGACCCGCAGCATCTGCGCCGCGCCATCGCCGACCTGACCACCGGCTTCAGCCGCTGGCGGCTGGCCCGTGCGCTGGCTTGGCTCGACCTTCGCAACCGCTACCGCGGCTCCGTGCTCGGCCCCTTCTGGCTGACGCTGTCCACCGCCGCCATGCTGCTCGGCCTCGGCGTGCTCTACGCCGCGCTGTTCCGCATGTCGCTCGGCGAATACCTGCCGCACCTCGCGGTCAGCCTGGTGATCTGGAACGCCATCGCGCAGATGGTGAACGAGGCGACCAACAGCCTGACGGCGTCGGAGGGCATCATCCGGCAGATGCCCCTGCCCTACACCGTGCACGCGCTGCGCTGCGTGATGCGCAACGGCCTGGTGGCGGCGCACAACCTGCCGCTGATCGCCGTGGTCTTCCTGGCCTGCGGCCACTTGCCGGGGCCGGAGGCGCTGCTGGCCATCCCGGGCTTCATCCTGATCGCGATCAATGCCTTCGCCGCGGCGCTACTGCTCGGCATGATCTGCGCGCGCTTCCGCGACATCGGGCCGATCGTGGCCAGCGTGATGCAGCTGGCCTTCTTCCTGACGCCCATCCTGTGGAAGCCGCGGCTGCTCGGGCATTGGGAGGTGCTGATGCCCCTCAACCCCTTCTACGCGGTGCTGGAGACGGTGCGCGGGCCGCTGGTGGAAGGGGGCGGGCCGATGCTCGCCTGGATCGCGGCCGTGACCTACACAGTGCTGCTGGTGGCCATCGCCGGCGCCTTCTTCGTCCGCTTCCGCGGGCGCGTGGCCTTCTGGGTCTGACGGGCGATGGCGCTGATCGAGGCTTCGGGGCTCTGCCTCGACTTCCCCTTCTACCACCTCGGCGCGCGGTCGCTGAAGAAGCGGCTGCTGCGCGGTGCGCGGCTGCACACCGACGATTCCAACCGGGTCGTGGTGACGGCGCTGCGCAACCTGGATTTCCGCATCACGACCGGGGAGCGCGTGGCGCTGGTCGGCCCGAATGGCGCGGGCAAGACGACGCTGCTGCGCACGCTCGCCGGCGTCTATGAGCCCGTGCAGGGGCGCATCGCGGTGGAAGGCCAGATCGGCGCGCTGATCGATGTCGCGGCCGGGATGGACCCCGATTCGACGGGGCGGGAGAACGTGACGCTGCGCGGCCTCTATCGCGGCCTGTCGGATGCGGAATGCGTGGAACTGGTGGAGGAGGTGGCGGCCTTCTCCGGCCTCGGCGATTTCTTCGACGTGCCGATCCGCACCTATTCCGCGGGCATGGGCGTGCGCCTGGCCTTCGCGCTGGCCACCGCCATGCAGCCGCAGGTGCTGCTGATGGATGAGTGGTTCCTGGCCGGGGACGCCGCCTTCATGGCGAAGGCCGAGGAAAGGCTGGCGCGGCTGGTGGGCGGCGCGGACATCCTGGTCATCGCGACGCATGACTTCAACGTGGTGCGCCGCTGGTGCAACCGCGCCATCCGGATGGAGGGCGGCGTGATCGTCGCCGACGGGCCGGCGGAGGAGATCCTGGCGTCGATGGGCGCCTGACGCGCCCCGACGCCGCCAGGCGCAGCAGGGAGGGGCTGCGGCCCCTCAGCCGCTCCAACTCCACCAATGCTGCTCATATCGGTTGTCGTTGAAGACCTCGTACCAGGGCGGGTCCTTCAGCGTCAGCGTCACCTGGTGGCGCGCAGGCAGTTGGCGGCGCAGGCGGTGGACGGCGCGGCTGCTGTGCAGCGTCATGCCGGCGCGGCCCAGTATCTCATCCGGCAGCAATTCGACGGACCGGATATCTGCCAGCGCTTCCCGCGCCGCAGCCAGCGCGCCCTGGGCAAAGGCGGGGGCATAGCCGCGCTTCACGAGGTGGGTCGCCAGCGCCTCGGCCAGGTCGAAATCCGTGCTGAGATGGCCGCAATAGGATTTGCGGTAGGAGAAGCAGGCGCGCAGCAGCGCCACTGCTTCCTCCGCCGGACGATGGCCGAAGGCGTAGTCCATGCCCGCCGGGGTGCGCCACAGATACCAGGCGCGCAGATCCTCGATCTCCGCCCGCGGATGCTGCGTCGTGCGCTCCTCCGGGTAGTTGTTGAAGACGCCCAGCATCTCCGGGACATGGACGGACCGGATATGCGGCATGACGCGGTTCTTGAATTCCGTGTCGCCGGCGGCGCGGTAGGTCTCGTCGTAATAGCCGAAGCGTTCATGGATGGAGCGGCGATAGAGGCCGCCGACCCAGCTGAGGTAGCAGGTCTCGAGATACACAAGGTCCTGGCTGTAGCCCGTGCGGTCATAGGGCATGACGTCGGCATCGAAGACGCCCTGTTCATCGACCGAGGTGACGACGCTGTCGGCCATGGCCCAGTCCACGCCGGGGTCGCGGTCCAGCGCGGCGGCGAGCTTCGTCAGCGCCTCCGGGTGCACGCCCTCATCGGCGCCGAGGAAGGACAGGTAGGGGGCGCGCGCCAGGTGAATGCCGCGGTTCCAGGCGGCCTGGATCGTCTCCCGCCCCGCGGAACGGGCATAGACGATCGGGATGGCGGAGCGGCGGGAGGCCTGCCAGCGGCGCAGCGCCGCGCCCTCATCCTTCGGAGAGTTGCTGTCCACCAGGATGATCTCGAGCCCGCCCGCCTTGGCCAGCGATTGCTGCGCGAGGTTGTCGAGCAGCGTCGGCAGCTTGTCCGACGCATTGTAGAGCGAGACGATGACGGCGACGCGCGCCACGGTATCGGGCTTGCGCGGATCGTCCAGGATGGCGAGGGGCTGGCGCGCCTTGGCGCGGTTGCGCTCAAAGGCGTCCTGCATCAGCGCGCGGCAGGCGGCATCGCGTTCCGCCGGCGGCAGGCCGAACATGGCATGCGCCGTGGCGGCTTCGTGCCGGAAGCCGTTGGCAGCGAGGGTGGCGGTGACGAAGGGCAGGTCGCCCGTCCGGTCCTCCCCCAGCCAGCGGATGATGCGCAGCATGTAGGTGGCGGCGATCAGGTCGTTGCCCTGGCGCCGCTCCAGGCTGGCGAGTTCGCGGAACAGGCGGACGCGGTCCACGAGGCGCCAGGGAATCTCCCGTGACAGTTCCGCGATCTTCGCCTTGATGTCCTCCGGCGTCGTCTCCGGCATGGTGAACATGGTGCGGCGGAACCGCGGGAGGGAGGAGGCGCCGACGACCTGCTGCAGGGTGCGCGGCGAGACGCCGGTGAGGTCACGCATCCGCGTCTTGATGCGTTCCTTGGTGAGTTCGCCCATGCTCGCGCGATGGCGCATGCGCCAGAGCGCGGCGGCGTTGCGCGCGAGTTTCACGGCCGGCCGGCGCAGGGGGGCGGGCACATGGGCGGCGGCCGTCGTCGCGGTGGAAAGCCCCGTCTCCAGCGTGCGCAGCACGGCGCGGCGCGGCAGGGAGGGTTCGCGCAGATCCGCCAGCATGGCGAAGCGCGCGGCCAGGTCCACGACCGTCTGCCGCGCCTCGGCATCCTGCATCCCTGCCGGCGTCCAGATGCGGTCGAGCGTGCCGCGATCCGCGCGCGGCCTGGCGCGGGCGAGCGCGGCCAGCACCAGGCCGCGATGGCGGTCATAGTCCCGCAGCACCGCCTCCACCTGCCCGGCGGTGACGCGGCTGCAATCGAGGGAGACGACGGACCAGGCGAGGTCCGGCAGGTTCCGGCGCAGCCAATGCGCGTAGCCCGAGCGGTCGGAGGCCATGACGACGCAGCCCTGGCCGAGCGCTTCCAGCGCCGTCAGGTTGAAGGTGTCGTGGCGGGAGGGCAGCAGCAGCAGGCTCCGGCCGCGGAACAGGGCGCGGAGTTCGGCGGTGGGCAGGCCATCCACGATCTCGGGCGTCAGCGCCCGACGGCGGGCGATGCCGGCCAGCGTTTCCGTGGAGCCGATGCCCTGGCGGTTCGGTCCATCCGGGCCGATGACGCGAAGCCTGTTGCGGGACGCCGGGTCCATGCACCAGGCGAAGTCGAGGAAGAGGTCGGGGCCCTTCCACTTCTCCCGCCGCCCGACGAAGACGAGGTCCGGCGCGCCGCCGGCCGGCGCCGCCACCGGCGTGAAGTCATCGACGATGCAGAGCGGGTCGAGGATGTTCACCGGCAGGTCGGCCGTTTCCTGCCATTCCGCGGCATAGAGTTCGCTGATGGCGTAGCGCGCATCGGCGGCGCGGAACTGCAGTTCCTCCCGCTCCCGCATCCTCGTGACGGTGCCATCGGCATCCGGCGCGCCGGGCCAGCCGGCGGCGAAGGCGGAGGAGAGGGTGCCATGCAGCGCGACGGCGACCGTGCCCACGGTGATGCCCTCTGCCGCCAGGGCCTGGCGGATGAACAGCGTGTGCTGGCTGTAGTCAGGGCCGTCGGCCACATCGAAATGCTGCCGCGCGGCATGGGCGGCGACGGAAGCCGCGAGGTTGCGGCATTCGACATACTGCGTGAGCAGGTGGCCGCCGCGCTCCTGCATCTCCGGCGGCGCCTGCCAGGCGCGGGCATAGGGGATCGCGACCGCATTCGGCGGGCGCGCCGCATCGGCGGGTTCGCGTCGCGCGAAGTAGTAGAAGGTGTCCTGCGGGCGGCCGGCGATGATGCGCTTGTAGGTGGACTGGCCGCCGCCGACGCGATGGTAGAGATCGAATTCCAGCAGCAGCACATGCCGGCCGGCGGAATCAGGCATCGTTGCCGGCATGGCCATGCTCAGCCCTTCAGGATGGTCGCGCCGACGGTGTCGAGCGCGATGGGGATGATGGAGTGGCCTTCCATGCCCTCCCGGAAGGCGGCCTGTCGTTCCGGCGGCACCAGCATCAGCAGGAAGCCGCCGGCGCCGGCGCCGCAGAGCTTGCCGCCCAGCGCGCCGGCGGAACGCGCCTGCGCATAGAGGCTGTCGATATGCGGGTTGGAGACCTTGGAGGAGAGGCGCTTCTTCGTCTCCCACCCCTCATGCAGCATGGCGCCGAAATCGCGCAGCATCGCCTCGGGATCGTCGGATTCCAGCACCGTCTGCGCCTGGTCGACCAGCGCCAGCAGGTGGCTGAGATCCTTGTCGGCGGCGCCGGACTTCGTCTTCTCCATCTGCTCGCCAAGCGTGGCGGAGGCGAAGCGCGTCATGCCGGTATAGACGAGGAAGAGGGAGGTGTTCAGCGCATCCTGGCAGGGCGCCGTCATCTGGATCGGGCTGATGCGCGTGCGGCCGCCTTCGAAGTCGAAGCGGTTGAGGCCGCCGAAGGCCGCGTGGTGCTGGTCCTGCACCCCCACATTCTCCTGCAGCACGTCACGCTCGATCCGCACGGCCTCGCGCGCCAGGTCCATCTTGGTGGCGCCGCGGCCCTGCAGGGCGAAGATCAGGTTGATGAAGCCGACGGCGAAGGAGGAGGAGGAGCCGAGGCCGCTGCGCGCCGGCAGGTCCGCCATGATGGAGATGTCGAGCGGGCGGTCATAGCCGTAGAGGCGGATCGCTTCCCGCACCACCGGATGCTGGATCTGGTCAAGTTCCGCCACCTGCTCCATGCGGGAGTAGGAGACGCGGTAGCGGTAGTCGAGGATGGTGGCGAGGCGGAGCGCGGCGACATAGACATACTGGTCGATGCCCATGCCAAGCACGGCGCCGCGCGCGCGGGCGAAATATTCCGGATAGTCGGTGCCGCCGCCGAAGAAGGACACGCGCAGCGGCGTGCGGGAGACGATCATCATGGCGCGATGGCTTCCCCGTAATCGGCGGCGAGCACCTGCGCGACGCCGGCTTCGACGCTGAGCCTCGGCGTCCAGCCGGTGGCGGCCAGGAAGCGGGAGGAATCGAGGCTCTTGTAGCCCGCGCCCTGGAAGGATCCGGGCGGGCTGACGATGCGCGCGTCCCATTTCAGGGCGCGCAGGATGGCCGTGGCGCAGTCCCCGATCTCGACGGGGGCGTTGGGCGTCACGTTGATGATGCGGTCCTCGAAGTGCTTGTCGGCGAGGAGGACGGCATCGATCTGGTCATGGGCATGCAGCAGGTCCCGCACCGTGCGCGGGTTGCCCCAGACCTCGAATTCCATGGCGCCCGACCGCTTCGTGCGCACGGCGCGGTCGATCATCGCGGCCATGAAGTGGGCACGGGTGTCTTCGGTGTGGGCGTGGGGCCCGTAGACGGTGGCGAGGACGCAATGCAGCCAGTGCAGGCCGTACTGCTTGCCATAGGTCTCGCAGCCCGTGGCCAGCAGCTGCTTCGCCAGCGCGTAGCCCTGGACGGAGGGATGCGGGCGGCCGATGCCGAATTCCTCCTCCGGCGTCGGATGATCCGCTTCGGCGTAGGTGCAGGAGGAGCCGAGCGAGACGAGCTTCGCCTGCGGCTGGTGGTGGCGCCAGGCTTCCAGGATGTTCAGGTGGATGCTGGCATTGTCGCGCAGCAGCTCCCCCTGGATGCCCCACTGGATGTTGCCGGTGCGCTGCTTGGTGATGACGTGGAAGATGCGCCCGGCCTTGGGCGCTTCGCGGAAGACGCGGTCCACCACGGCCGGGTCGGTGAAGTCGCCGGCGGCGCGGCCGACGGGGTGGCAGGGCCAGCCTTCGGCGCGCCAGCGATCCACCAGGTTCCGGCCGAGGAAGCCATCGGCGCCGAGGATGATGGTGGGGCTAGCGGCGTAGGGCATCGCGATACCAGGCCAGCGTTTCGGCCATGCCGTCTTCCAGGCTGCGGAAGGGGGCGAGGCCCGGCAGCAACTCCCGCAGGCGGGCCGCGGTGGCGCGGCGCACCTTCACGCCGCGATTGCCCGCGGCGGGCGGCGAGGTGAGCTTGATCGGCCGTTGCTTTCCGGCGGCCTGCATCGTTGCGATGGCAAGGTGGCGCACCGTCCTCGTCTGGCCGTGCGCGAGGTTCACCGCCGCGGTGGTGCCACGCAGCGTCAGCGACTCGACAAAGGCCTCGGCGGCATCGCCGGCATAGATGAAGTCGCGCTCGGCATCGGGGTCGCCGCGGACCTCGAATTCTGGGGCGTCGCCGCAGGCGCGGATGACGAAGGCGGTGGCGACATGCGCCTCGGCCTCGTCCAGCGTGTCATGGGGGCCGTAGGGGTTGGTCAGGCGGAAGCTGATGGTGCTGATGCCGGCGCGGCGGGACCAGAGTTCGCCCGTGATCTCGCCCCAGCGCTTCGACCAGGCGTAGGCGGCCTCGCCATCATGCGGCCAGGCATTGAGGTCGAGGGGCAGCGCATCGTCCTGCAGGTCCCAGGACGCCGGATAGACGGCGGAGGAGGAGGCGGCGCGCACCTCCGTGATTCCGCGCGCCATGGCGAAGCGGTAGACGGCCTCCGTCATCGCCAGGTTGGCCGAGAGGATCTCCGCCTGCTGCTTGCCGAAGATGGAGGCAAAGTAGCGGAAGGCCGCGACGTGGATGATCGCCGTGCCGGCGGGCAGCGCCGGCAGCGCGTCCACCGCATGCGCCGCGACGGTCTGCGTGCAGCCGGGGACGGGCGTGCCGGAGGCGTTGACGCCGATGATCGTCGCGACGCGCCCTTGCAGCGCATCCACCACGTTGCGTCCGATGAAGCCGCTGGCGCCCCAGACGACAACCGCCTCCGGGAGACTCACGCGTCGGCCTTCCCATAGGTCTTCACCTTCGGGATCGGCACGATGAGTTCGCCGCCGCCCGCCAGGTACGCCTTCTCCTTCACGAGGAACTCGTTGATGAAGTTCCAGGCGAGGACGAGGTAGGCGTCGGGGCGGGCGCCCTCCTCCGCCTCGATCGGGATGCGCACGCCGGGGATGGCGAGGCCGACCTTCATGGCGTTCTTCTCGACCGCCTTCTGAACCAGGTCGGGCCCGATGCCGAAGCTGTTGAGCAGCGTGGCGCCCTTGGCCGGCGCGCCATAGGCCCACACCGACTTGCCTTCCGCCTTGTAGCCTTCGAGCAGCGCGACGAGGCGCTTGCGCAGGTCGAGCACGTTGCCCGCGAAGCTGCGGTAGGTCTCGATCTCGCCGAAGCCCTTGCGGATTTCCTCGGCCTGCATGGCGCGGACGCTGTCGCCGACGGGGCGCACGCCCTTGCGGGTCACATGCGCCTCGATGCTCCCGCCATGGATGTCGACGAGGTTGGCCTCGAAGACCTCCAGCCCGTGCTGGGCAAGCAGGGCGGAGAGGGACTTCAGCGTGTAGTAGCAGAGATGCTCGTGATAGACCTGATCGAAGGCGGTGTTCTCCACCATGCCGCCGAGATAGATGGCCTGCACGACGAAGACGCCATCATCGGCGAGGAGGGAGGCGATGCCCTCCACCACGCTGTGCAGCTCCTCCAGGTGGAAGAAGACGCCGGCGGCGGTGATGACCTTGGCCGGGCCGTGTTCCTTCAGGATGTCGGCGCAGCAGGCCGCGTTGAAGAAGCGGTGCCAGGTCGGCACGCCGGCCTCCTGCGCCAGCTTGGCCACGTTGCCCGCGGCTTCCACGCCCAGCACGCGGGCGCCGGAGAAGGCCCATTGCTTCAGCCAAGTGCCGTCATTGCTGCCGATATCGACGACGAGGTCGCCTGCCTTCACGCCATAGGCGGAAGCGATGCGCCTGCTGGTCTCCAGGAAATGCGCCGGCAGCGTCTTGGTGGTGCCCGACACGTAGGGATAGTCGGTGAACATCGATTCCTTGGGAATCGTATGGTCGATCTGCACCATGGTGCAGTCCCGGCAGAAGCCGACGCGCAGCGGATAATGCGGCTCCACGCCCGGGGCCAGGTCAGGCCGCACCAGGCGGTTGCAATGCGGCTGGTCGCCGAGGTCGATGACGAGCTCGACATTCCGCCCGCCGCAGCAGCGGCAGGCCATGTCGAGCTTCACGCCCGGCGGGGGCACGACCATGCGCGAGGCGACCTCAGACATTCGCGAAGCGCCCGTTGCGCAGCATGCGGTAGCCCTTGATCAGCTCCTGGATGCCCTTGTCGAGGCCGTGGTCCGGCATCCAGCCCGTGGCTTCCAGCTTGTCGTTGGAGACGATGTAGTCCCGCTTGTCCGGATCCTCGCCGACCGGCGCTTCCAGCCAGACGAAGCCGGGGACGTGCTTGGCGATGCGCTCGCAGAGCTGGGCCTTCGAGAGGTTGGCCTCCGACAGACCCACATTGTACGCCTGCCCGCGCATGGCGCCGACATTGTCGATGCCGTGCAGGAAGGCCTTCACCACGTCCCGGATGTGGATGTAGTTGCGGCGGAAATGCGCCTCGAACAGCACCACCGCGCGGTCGTTCACCGCGCGCCAGGTGAAGTCGTTCACCAGCAGGTCGAGCCGCATGCGCGGCGCCATGCCGAAGACGGTGGCGAGGCGGAAGGAGAGGCTGTTGGCATGCCCCAGCACCGCCTCCTCCGCCTCCACCTTCGTCCGGCCATAGAGGGAGACGGGGCGGAGCGGCGATTCCTCGGTGCAGGCGGCGTTGCCCTCACCGATGCCGTAGCCGGAATTGGTGGTGGGGTAGGCGATCAGCTGGTCGCGGCCCGCGAGCTTCACCAGGTTCACCACCGCGTCCCGGTTCAGGGTGGTGGCACCGATCTCGTCCCGGGCGCAGAGCGGCGCGCCGACCAGGGCGGCCAGGGGGATGACGACATCCGCCTGCTTCATCAGCGGCTCGAGCACCCGCATGTCGCGGGCATCGCCCCGCACCGGGTTGAAGTTCGGATCGGCGCAGCAATGGGCCAGGAAGGTGTCGCCGGCCGCGAAGGTATCCAGCACGGTCACCTGCCAGCCGCGACCCAGCATCGCCGGAACCAGCATCGAACCGATATAGCCGGCCCCGCCGGTGACAAGCACACGCATCGAGCAATTTCCCTCAGCTACCCGGCAATGCCGCGCGTATAGAGTCTGTGACCACCCCGGGCAACCGGAGCGCCGTGTTATCAGGTTGCAACGAATACCCGGAAAAGCGCGTCAGGATTGTGTTCGTCGCGCCATGTTCGTGCCATGGATCGAGACGCGGCGGACAATCCGGGCAAGTGGTCGATGGCCTGGGACAGCGCCCTTGCCAAGTCCTCCGCCCCTGCGGCTTGCGGGATCGTGACCGCGCGGTCAGGGCCCGCCACGCTTTCCATCCAGCCTCCGGCGGGGATGATGGCCGGCACCCCCAGCGCCAGGCCCTCCGCCAGGATACCGCTGCTCCGCGCGCCATAGGTGGGCCCGTCATAGGGCAGCAGCAGCATATCCGCGCTGGCGAGCAGGGCGGCATAGTCGTCGCCGTCCAGCGCGGTTTCCACCAGGACGAGGCCAGGCCCCTGCCGCGCCTTCAGCCTGCGATGGGCCCGCTGGACCAGCGGGTCCGATTCCGGACCGATGGGGCCGGACTGGACGGTGAAGCGCGCTCGGCCCGCCACGGCGGCCAGGGCATCCGGCAACAGGTGGTACCCCTTCTCCAGACGCGCGCCGCCGGCGAAGACGATATGTGGCAGGCCGGCCGGGGCGTGCGGCGCGGCGTCCGGCACCACGATGGGCAGCGGCACCGTCCGCACCGGCAGGCCCGACAGCGCGCTGAAATCCTCGGCCAGTTGCGCGGTGTCGGCGAAGAGGCGAAGCCGCGCGCCGAAGCGAGCGACCAGGCGCCGCAGCAGCACGGGCAGCGGATCGGGGGCGGCGTCGTCGGCCTCCATCTCGGCCGGCATGCGCCGCAGCACCACCAGCACCGTGACGCCATGCAGGTCCGGCCCCTCGGCCAGGGAGGCGAGGTTGGCGCCGGAGACGCTGTGCAGCAGCAGCCAGTCGCCGGGCCCGGCGTGCAGGGTCCCGAGCGCGGCATGCAGTTCCGCCGCCAGCCCATCCGGCGCGCGGGGGGAGATGCGTCGGCGCGCGGCGCGGATCAGGCCGGCGGCCGCGGCGGCCAGGGGGGCCGGCAGATGGGACAGGGTGCCGAACAGCGCCCGCCGCAGCGCGCCACCGCCGCCCGCGGATTGGTAGGCCGTGCCAAGGACCGAATGGCATTCGATGCCGGGGATGCATCCGGTGAAGCCGCGCGCCGCGAGGATCACCGGGGGCGTGCCCGCCCTCCGCGCTGCTTCCGCCACCGATTGCGAATAGGAGAGGTGGTGGCCGAGGGGGCCGGTCAGGCCCGGATCGGCGATGAAGAAGCGAGGGGGCAAGGCCACCCTCACCCAACCCTCTCCCCCCGTTGGGGTGGGAGGGCCTTGTCGATCAACCGGGCGATGAAGGCGTCGAGGTCGCCGCCGGGGAAGAGATGCCCGGGCAGCCCCGCGGCCTTCGCGGCCTCGATATCCGTCTCCTTGTCGCCGACCAGGAAGGACCGGCTGGCATCGATCGGCCAGGCCGCCAGCAGGTCCCGGATCATGCCGGGCTGGGGCTTCCGCCGCCCGCAATCCACGCGGTAGCGATCCTCCACCGCGTTGGGATGGTTCGGGCAGTATTCGAAGGCGTCCACATGCGCGCCGGCGGCGGCGAATTCGCCGGCCATCCAGCCATGCATGACGCCGACCTGGCTTTCCGGGAAGTAGCCCTTGGCGACGCCCGCCTGGTTGGTGACGACGAAGACCAGCCACCCGGCATCGTTCAGCCGCTTCACCGCCGCCGCGGCGCCGGGCATCCAGCGCGCCTCCGCCGGCTTGTGGGGCCAACCCGTATCCTCGATCAGCACGCCATCGCGGTCGAAGAACACCGCGGGGCGGCGGGCCATGGCGGGGATCATGGTCTGGGAGGCGGCGAGGTCCTCCGGGATGCCGATGTCGATGAAATCGCCGTCATAGAGCGCGCCGCGCAGCGCGCCCTGCTCTGCCAATTTCGGGAAGACATCCGATTCCATGGAGACGGGGCCATCGCCGATATGGCCGATGATCGCCTTGTCGAGGCAGTAGATGCCGCCATTGATGGGGCCGGAGCGCTCCGGCGACCGCGCGGCGAAGCCCCGGATGCGGCCCGTGCCATCGACCTCCACCGTGCCGTAGCGCGCCCCCGGTGCCGTGCGGCGCAGCGCCAGCGTAGCGAGGGCATCCCCCGCATGCAGCGGCAGGTCCAGCAGGTTCACGTCGAAGCGGGTGTCGCCATTGAGCAGGAGGAAGCGATCCTCCAGCCGGTCGGCGAAGAGCTTGAGGCCGCCGGCGGTGCCGAGCGGCTGGGGCTCGATCACCACGTCGATCGTCGACTCCCGCACCCGCTTGCCGTCATAGCGTTCGGCGATGGTGTGGCCGAGATAGCCGGCCAGCAGCGTGATCCGGGGAAAGCCGAAACGGGACACCTCCTCGACCAGCCAGTCGAGGAAGGGGCGGCCGGCGACCTCCACCATGGGCTTCGGGATGGCGTCCGTCAGCGACCCGAGGCGGGTGCCGCGGCCGCCGACCAGGATGGCGGCCTGGCCCGGAACCCCGGTCGAAGGCACCTCAGGCATCCGCCAGCCGTTCCTCCACCGCCGCGCAGTAGCAGTGGTAGAGCGCCAGATGGACCTGCTGGATGGCGGGGGTGGAACGCGACGGCACGGCCAGCAGATGGTCGCAGAGCGCGGCCATCTTGCCGCCGCCCTCGCCCGTCAGGCCGATCGTCGCCATGCCGATCTTCCGCGCGGCTTCCAGCGCCTTCACGACATTGCCGGAATTGCCGGAGGTGGAAAGGCCGAGCAGGACGCCGCCGGCCTCCCCATAGGCTTCGACCTGGCGGGAGAAGACCGTCTCATAGCTGTAGTCGTTGGACCAGGCGGTCAGGACGGCGGGGTTGGAGGAGAGGCAGATGGCCTTCAGCGCCCGGCGCTCCTTCAGGAAGCGGCCCACCATTTCGCCGACGATATGCTGGGCGTCGGCGGCGGAGCCGCCATTGCCGCAGACCAGCAGCGGGCGATTGGCCGCCAGCGCCGTGACGGTGGCATCCACCGCGGCCTGCATGGTGGCATCGAGCCCCCGGGCCCGGGTGGCCGCGAGCACCGCGGCGGCGTCCGACAACCAGGCGTCGAGCGTGATCATGCGTCTCTCCATCACCGGGTTCATCGGCCCGGGTCAACGCGCCGGTTTAGGGCGGCCGGGCGGCCGCGTCACCCCCTGTGGGCGGCAGGCGCGGGTGGGCGCCGACGGCCCCGCGCCGGCCCCGGGGCCTTCCCCCGACCGGCACCGGAAGGCGACGAAGGGAGATCGAGCCACCTTCGAATTCGTGATGGAGCCGCAAGAAGCGGGTTGCGTTCCGAAGGCTTCCGATCCCACCAAGGCGCATCGACATGCTCATCACCGGCACTGACGGCCCCGACTCGCTGCTCGGGACAGGCTCCGACGACACCATCATCGGCGCCGCCGGTGATGACTTCATCAATGGGGCGGGGGGCTTCGACATCGCGGCCTACTGGACCTCTCCCTTCGGGATTGTGGTGAGGCTCTTCGCCAACACCACGGATAATGACGGCTTCGGCGGACGCGACACGCTGGAGAACATCTCCGGCATCGCCGGCACCGGCCATGACGACCTGATCTACGGGAGTGACCTGGGCAACTACATCCAGGGCTTCATGGGCAACGACACCATCTTCGCGCTCGGCGGCGACGATCTGGTGCGCGCTGGCGAGGGCGATGACTACATCGATGGGGGCGCGGGTACCGACCGGGTCTTCTTCCTCGGCAATCGCGCCGACTATACCGTCACCGCGATCGATGGCGGCTTCCAGATCACCGATACCGTCGCCGACCGCTACGGGTCCAACACCGTCCTGAACTTCGAGCTGTTCCAGTTCAGCGATCGCCAGGTGACGGCGGCGGAGATCCTGAACCCGAACGCGCCGGGCGATGGGCTGCCCTATCCCCGCGACTCCGCGCCGCCCGAGGGGACGCCGACGACCCCGACCGCGCCGGCGACGCCGTCTGGCTTCGCGCCCGCGACGCTGGCCTCCACCCAGTTCGGCATCGACGCGGGTTGGAACAATGAGAGGGTCCTCTCCCGGCATCTGGCCGACGTCAATGGCGATGGCCGTGCCGACATCATCGCCTTCGGCAATGCCGGCGCCTTCGTGGCACTTGGCGATGCCAGCGGCGGCTTCGGCAATGCCTCGCTCCGCACCACCCAGTTCAGCGTGAACTCGGGCTGGGCCAACGAGAACGTCTTCTCCCGCCACATGGCCGATGTGAATGGCGACGGTCGCGCGGACATCATCGGCTTCGGCAATGCCGGCGCCTTCGTGGCGCTCGGCGATGCCAGCGGCGGCTTCGCCAATGCCTCGCTGCGCACCACGCAGTTCAGCATCGACTCCGGCTGGAAGGACGAGAACGCCTTCTCCCGCCACATGGCCGATGTGAACGGCGACGGGCGGGCGGATATCGTGGGCTTCGGCAATGCCGGTGCCTTCGTGGCGCTCGGCGATGCCAGCGGCGGCTTCGGCAATGCGACGCTCGCCACCACCCAGTTCGGCATCGATGCCGGCTGGAACAATGAGAACGTCTATTCCCGCCACATGGCCGATGTGAACGGCGACGGGCGGGCTGACATCGTGGGCTTCGGCAATGCCGGCGCCTATGTGGCGCTGGGCAATGCCAGCGGCGGCTTCGGCAATGCGACGCTCGCCACCACGCAGTTCGGCATCGATGCGGGCTGGAACAACGAGAACGTCTATTCCCGCCACCTGGCCGACGTGAACGGCGACGGGCGCGCGGACATCATCGGCTTCAGCAATGCCGGCGCCTTCGTGGCGCTCGGCGATGCCAGCGGTGGCTTCGCCGCCGCAACGCTGGTCACCGACCAGTTCGGCATCGACGCCGGATGGGCCAATGAGAACGTCTTCGCCCGCAACATCGCCGATGTGAATGGCGACGGGCGCGGCGACATCGTGGGCTTCGGTAATGCCGGCGTCTGGGTGGCGGAAGCCGGCAGCGTCTGGGGCTGAGGCTTCGGGCGGCGGGGAGCCGCAAGGCCTTCGCCGCCGCCCGCACCGATGGGTCATTGCCCTGCTTGCCGCTGACACCGTCCCGGACCGTCAGCCCCGATCCCCAGGCCGGCGCGGGCTGCGCTGGCCGATCAGGGGCGCTATGATGGGACGGTGATCAGGGCGGGGAAGCTTGGCATTGAAGGACATCGTCGTCTTCGGCACCGGCCCGATCGCGGAACTCGCCGCGCTGTACTTCCGGGAGGATGCGGCGCGCCGCGTGGCCGGATTCACGGTCGACTCGGCCTATGCCACCACGCCCGATTTCGCCGGCCTGCCGCTGGTGGCGTTCGAGGAGCTGGAGGCGCGCTTCCCCCCGGCCGAATACGAGCTTTTCGTCGCCCTGGCCTACACGAAGCTCAACAAGCTGCGCCGCGCCCGCGTCGATGAGGGGAAGGCACGGGGCTACGGCATCGCCCACTACGTCAGCAGCCGCGCCACCCGCTTCTCCACCTTCGAACCCGCCGAGAACCAGTTCATCCTGGAGGACAACACGATCCAGCCCTTCGCCAGCGTGGGGCGGAACGTGACGCTGTGGTCGGGCAACCATATCGGCCACCACAGCACCATCGCGGAGGATGTGTTCATCGCCTCCCATGTCGTGGTGTCCGGCGGGGTGACCATCGGGGCGCGCAGCTTCATCGGCGTGAACGTGACCATCCGGGACCATGTGACGATCGGCGCGGATTGCGTGATCGGCGCCGGCGCGCTGGTGCTGCAGGACATTCCGGACGGGTCGGTGCTCTCGCCGGGCGGCACCGAGATCTCCAAGGTGCCGAGCCACCGGCTGAAGCGGATCTGATGGCCTGGCGGCGGATCGGGCGCGTCTTCGCGCCACCCGCACCCGGCGCCGATCCCGCGCTGGCCAGCCATGCCGCGCTGCCCGTCGCGCACCCGCTGGGGGGCGACCTGGTGCGCGTCTTCTACAGCGGGCGGGATGCGGCGAACCGCTCCGCCATCGGGTCCCTCGTGCTGCGGGTGGGCGAAGCGCCCCGGCTGGAGGAGGCGCCACCGCGGCCGGTGCTCACGCCTGGCGGCCTCGGCGCCTTCGACGATGCGGGATGTGGCATGGGCTGCGTGGTGCCGGGGCCGGATGGCGACCGGCTCTACTACATGGGTTGGAATGTCGGGGGTTCGGTGCCCTGGCGGAACGCCATCGGCGTCGCCGTCGGCGATGCGCAGACCGGGCGGTTCGAGCGGCTCTCGGCCGGGCCGGTCATGGACCGCGACATCACCGATCCCTACAGCCTGTCCTACCCCTGGGTGCTGCGTCTGGCCGCGGATGACTGGCGCCTGTGGTACGGCACGCACCAATCCTGGGGCGCCGCCAAGGCCGACATGAGCCACGCCATCCGCGCCGCGCGGTCGACCGACGGCATCACCTGGCGGCGGGAGGCGGAGATCTGCATCCCACCCGAGGGGGAGGAGATCGCAACGGTCCGTCCCTCCGTGGTCCGGGACGGGGACGGCTTCGCCATGTGGTTCGCGGCGCGGACCGAAAGCGGGCCCTATGGAATCGGCCGCGCGACCAGCGCGGATGGGCTGGCCTGGCGGCGGCACCCCGGCGGCATCACCGCGGAACCCGATGGCTGGGAAGCCGGCGCCGTCACCTATCCCGGCGTCTTCGACCTGCTCGGCCGGCGCTGGCTGCTGTTCAACGGCGCGGGCTACGGCGCGACAGGCTTCGGGCTCGCGGTCTGGGAGGGGTGACGGACCAGCAGCGTGAACTCCCAGAGGCCGTAATCCTGCAAGACGGCCGCGTGGCGGCCATGGCGCGCGATCATCGCGGCCAGCATGGCGGCGGGGTCGGCATAGTGCAGGTCCGGCCGGCGGCGCTCCGGGTCGCTGTTCAGGCTCAGCATGTTGAAGGCGAAGCCGCGGCGGGATGCGCGGGCCAGGCCCTCGATCACGCCATCGACATAGGCCTGCCAGGCGGGGGCATCGGCGCCGCGGATGACGTTCAGGATGCCGCTCGCGATGGCGTAGTCCGCGGGCTCCGGGCTTTCCGTGCCGAGGAAGAAGGCTCGGTCCGGACCCTCGCCATGCAGGCGCCGCGCGGCCTCCACCATGGCGGGTGCGACATCCAGCCCGACGTAGCGCCCGCGATGGCCATGGGCGCGGAGGAAGGGCAGGAAATCGCCATAGCCGCAGCCGAGATCGAGGATGCTGGCCTCCGGGTCATGCTCCACCAACCGCAGGAACTGGCGGTGGCGCAGGCGCTGCCCGTCCTCGTCCTTCCAGTCCACGCCCTTGGCGGTCGTGCCATGGGCGGCCAGCGCCTGCTCGTAATGGGCCGTGACGGCGGCGAGGATCGGGTCGGCCATCAGCGACGGGTCTTTCCGAGGCGCGCGGCGCGCTGGGCACGCCAGGCATCCGCGCTGGGGGCGGGCTGGTAGTCCAGGCCGAGGCGTCGGCGCAGCGCGGGCTCGAGCCCCGGCCGGTCCTTGAACGCCACCTGCTGCGCCAGCAGCGGAATACCGTGCAGCGTGTTGATGGCACGGCGCGGGCGGGTTCCGCGATTCACGCCGCCGCGATGGAAGCACATGGCATCGAACACCACGATGGCACCGGCCGGCGCATGGGCCGGGACCGCCCAGCGATCGACGAAGGCCTGGGAGGGGAAATCCGCATGCATCTGCGAACCCGGCAGGAACAGGGTCGATCCGCTGGTCGCGTCGAAATCATCCAGTACCGTCAGCGCGCCGAGCGCGATGGGCTTCGTGCTGACCCAGGACTGGTAGGGCAGGTCGCGGTGCCAGCTCTGCTGGTGGTGTTCCGCCGCATCGGGCGGCATGACGATGCCGTTCTGCTGCATGACCAGCGCCGCGGGGCCGAGCACCGCCTCCATCACCGCCGTCAGGGCGGGGACGCGGAGGATCTCGAGGAAGATGTCGTCCTCCTCCAGCAGCGCGCGGGCCTGGCCGGCATCGCCGATGGCGGAGAGGGCTTCTTCCCCCCCGAAGCGCGCGGTCTGGTCGGCCAGCACGCGGTCCAGCGCATCCCGCATCGCCGCCACGGTCGCGGGCGGCAGGGCATCCCGCAGCACCGTGAAGCCGATCCGGGACAGTTCCTCCAGCGCCAGCGCCAAAGCGGGGTCGGCGGCGAGGGGCGCGGGGGTGGTGATGCCGTAGGATTTCATGGCCGGGCTCTCATCGGGGGATCAGGTCGTCCCAGCGGATGACGTGGCAGTCGGCGAAGCGGGCGGCAAGGGAAGGTTGCACGCCCGGGCGGAGCGCCAGCAGCAGGCTGTCCCGGGCCGGGTCGAGCGCGGCGGGCGGGATGAAGGGTTTCGCCAGCCCTTCCACCCCGGCGCGGTCGTCCGCCGTCAGCGCGGCGATGCGCGCCCAGGTCGCGGGGGCGAAGGCGCGGAGCAGCCGCGCCACCTCCCCCACCCCGAAGCCGACGAGGCGGCGGTCCGGATCGAGCCGCGCGGCGAGCGTCGCATCGAGGGCGCGCCAGGCCGCCAGGTAATCCCGGCGCGGGACGGCGGGGATGGCGGCACGGGGCGGCGGCAGGCGCTTCGGCAAGGCGGGGCGCAGCAGCAGGGCCTGGAAGCCGCCGGGGGCAGGATCTCGCGCGACGACGCGGAACCCGGCCTCGGTGGCGAGCCGTTCCAGCGCGGCGGGGGAGAGGGACCAGCGATGGTCGGCCATCAGCAGCTCGATCCAGGGCTGGCTGCCATCGGGGCAGATGACGATCGCGGCGCCGCCGGGCGCCACGGCGCGGCGCAGGCTGGCCAGGAAGGCGCCTGGGTCCGGCGTGTGCTCCACGACATTGACCGAGAGCACCAGCGCCGCGCGCATGCCGGGCCGGAGCGCGGGCGCGACGGGGATGCCCGTGGCGCGGGCCGCGGCCGCGACGCGGGGTGCGACCTCCACGCCCATGCGCCGGGCTTCGGGCCAGAGCGCCCGCAGCGCGCCCAGCAGCGCGCCATTGCCGCAGCCGACATCGAGGAGAGAGGCCGGCGGCGACCCGGCCCAGAGCCGGGCGATGCGGGCCGCGTAGCCGCCGGCGCGGGCGATGTCGGCCGCCGTCGGCGGGGCGGCGCCGAGCGCATAGGCATCGCCGAAGGTGCGCCGCGGCAGGCGCGCGGCCTCGTGTGCCGGCAGCCAGCCAGCGCCGCAGGCGCGGCAATGCAGCCGCTCGACCACCACGCCCACCAGCGCGCCGTCGCTGAGCATCGACCGCCGGCGGGGTGCGGCGACGGGCAGGGCGCCCGGCGCGGCGCAGAGGGGGCAGCGCAACGCTTCGCTAGGCACCCAGCACCGCCCGCGCGCCATCCGGCCCCAGCGTCAGGATCGGGTCGAGCACGGAGACCGCCGGTTCGAAACCGCCCCAGAGCTGCGGATACTCCGGCAGCCCCGCATAGCTCATCCACTCCACCGCCATGCCGCGCGCGGCGAAGGCGCCCTCATCCAGATAGGCCTGGGCGGAGGGGCCGGAGAGGTAGTGCGTCGCCCCCGTGGCGGCGGCGAGTTCGACCAGGCGCTGCGTCGGGTCCAGCGCGTCCAGCCTCTCCCGCGGCAGCAACTCCACGTCCCGCAGGAAGGGGGTCGTGATGCCGAGCAGGGCGCAGAGCGCCTCCGTCAGGTGCTGGTTCACGGCCGAGAGCATCGGCTGGTCCGCCACCGCTGCGTAGGCGGCGCGGACCGCGTCGATGACTGATGAAAAACCGGCGCCGCGGCGATAGGCGCCCTCGATGCTGCGCAGGTGCTTGGCGGCCCAGCCGGGCTCCGCGATCTCCATCGCGTCGATGGGGGCGAGGTAGTTGCCCTTCTGCTTCACCGGGATCGTCAGCCAGAGCGGGCCCTGCGCGGTCTTGATGCGGTTGCGCGTGCGCCAGTCCCGTCGCGTGAACTGCACGCTGTCCAGGAAGACGAAGGCGTCGCAGCGCGCCATCATGGCGAAGGCGCCGCGCCAGGGGATGTAGCTGGACTGGACGATGGCAACCCTTTTCACGCGTTCTTCCCATAGAAGGCCGCGATGGCGTCGATGACGCGCGCCACCTCGCCCTCGCCCAGGCCGAGATACATGGGCAGCCGCACCAGGCGGGATGCGATATCATCCGTCACGGACAGGTTCCCATGCGCGCGGGCGTAGCGCAGGCCGGCAGGGGCGGAATGCAGGGGGACGTAGTGGAAGACGGCGTTGATGCCCCGCCCGTTCAGATGCGCCAGCAGCGCCGCGCGTGCCGCCGCATCCTTGGCCAGCAGCCAGAAGATGTGGCCATTCGCCTCATCCGCCGTGGCCGCGGGCAGGGTCACGTGCCCGGCCCGCGCCAGGCTCGCCAGGCCGGTGCGATAGGCCTCGTAGCTCGCGCGCCGGGCGGCGATGATACCCTCCGCCTGTTCGAACTGGGCGTAGAGGAAGGCGGAGACGATCTCGCCGGGGCAGTAGGAGCTGCCGATGTCCCGCCAGGTGTACTTGTCCACCTCGCCACGGAAGAAGCGGCTGCGGTCGGTGCCCTTCTCCCGCAGGATTTCCGCGCGCTCGATCATGCGCCCGTCATTCACCAGCAGCGCGCCGCCCTCGCCGGAGATGATGTTCTTCGTCTCGTGGAAGGACAGGCAGCCGAGATGGCCGATGGTGCCGAGCGCCCGGCCCTTGTAGTGGGACAGGTGCGCCTGCGCCGCATCCTCCACCACCAGCAGCTTGTGGCGGTCCGCGATGGCCATGATCTCGTCCATCGCGCAGGCGACGCCGGCGTAATGGACGGGCACGATGGCGCGGGTGCGGGGCGTGATGGCGGGCTCGATCAGCGCCTCGTCGATGTTCAGCGTATCGGGCCGGACATCGACGAAGACCGGCGTGGCGCCGCGCAGCACGAAGGCCGTGGCGGTGGAGGAGAAGGTGAAGGAGGGCATGATGACCTCATCACCCGGCCCGACCTCCGCCAGCATCGCCGCCATCTCCAGCGCGGCGGTGCAGGAATGGGCCATCAGCGCGCGGCGGGCCGGCAGTTCGCGCTCCAGCCAGGCCTCGCAGCGCTTCATGAAGGGGCCGCCGCCGGCGATGGTGCCGTTGCGGATCGCCTCCTCGATATAGGCGAGTTCCCGTCCCACCATGGTCGGGCGGCCGAAGGGGATCTTCTCCGGCGCGGGGCCGGACGGCACGGCAGCATCGGTCATGCCAGCCGTGTCGGGCAGCGGGGGCGCAGCGTCAACCCGCAGTGGTTCTTGCCCCGCCCGATTGTCGCCACGGTAGACCCTGACCGGGGCCTCCTCTACAGCTAGGTTCGCCATGCCTGACCTGTCCCTGCCCGCCGAGGATGCCGGCACGCTGATCCGCCGCTTCACCGCGCTGGGCGGCGATGCGGCCCGGGCGGCGCATGACGCCTTCGCGGCCGACCTCCGGGCGCTGCTGGCCCTGCCGCCTGCCGCGGTGCCGGACCGCGCGGCCTGGGTCGCGGCGATCCGCCACGCCCATGCCTATTACGCCTGGTCCTGGGATGCGCGCGCCAAGGCGCTGGTGCCGGCCATCACCGCGGCGCTGGAGGCCTGGGGCGCGGAGCCAGCGCCGGATGTGCCTGCCCTGCTGGAACTGGCGGACCTGCTCTTCTTCATCGGCTGGTGCTTCGAGGCCTCCAACCGCGCGCAATGCGACCTGGTGCTGCCGGGCATGCAGGCGGCGGCGCGGGGCCTCGCACGGCAGGCCAAGCCCCTCCGCGCGCCGCGGCGCGGCCGGCCGCGCATCGCCTTCCTGCTGATGTTCACCGGCCTGCGGGACGTGATGGCCCTCGGCCCGCGGCTGCTGATGGACGCCTTGCGGCGCCTGCCCGGCGGCGCGGAGCTGCATGTCGTCGCCTGGCGCTTCCACGATGAGGAGCATTTCCTCGACCTGCGGTCCCAGGGCATCGCCGTGACCGCGACGGGCGGGGAGACGCCGGCCGATCGGCTGGCGCAGGCGGAAGCCGCGCTGGCCGCGATCCAGCCCGACATCCTGGTGACGGAGATGAACAACGCAGTGCCCGTGGCGGTCTTCGCCCGACGGGCGGCGCCGGCGCAGATCTTCCTGCAGGGGGGGCTGCCGGCCTTCCCGCAGCCGGGGCTGGATGCGGTCTTCGACAGCTTCGGAATCGGCGCCGCCGGCACGGGCTGGGGCGAGGCGCGGCTGCTGCCCTGGCGAAGCCCGTGGGATCTGGCGATGCTCGCCCCGCCGCCCGATGCCGCGCAGCTGGCGGCGGAGCGGGCGGCGCTGGCCGGGGAGGGTCCGGTCTTCGGCGTCTATGGCCGCCTGGTGAAGCTCACGCCCGACTACCTCCGCGCGGTGGAGCGCATCCTGCAGGCCGTGCCGGGGGCGCGCTTCGTCACCGGCGGCAGCGGCGATCCCGCGCCGGTCGAGGCCTTCGCCAGGGCGAGCCCGGTTGGCGACCGCATGCAGGTCCATGCCCGCTTCGTGCCGGGCCATGCCTGGGGGCGCATCCTCGACCTTTTCCTGGACACCTGGCCGCTGACGGGCGGCGAGAGCGTGCGGGAGACCATGGCCAAGGGCTGCCCCGTGGTGGCGCTCCGCTCCCGGGAGATGCCGGCCATGGACCTGCAACGCGACCCGGCGCTGCTGGCGACGGATTGGGACGGGTTCTGCGACCTGGCGATCCGGCTGCTGCGGGACGAGGCAGCGCGCCGCCAGGCCGGCGCCGATGCCGCCGCCTTCGCGCGCCGCATGGCGGATCCGGCGCCCTTCGCGGCCGATGTCGCCGCGGCGGTGACGGCCGTGCTGGGCGATGCGCGCCACCGCGCCCCCGGGCTGATGGCGCGGCTGTTCGGCGGGCGGTCCTGAGCCGCCGGGCTGGCCAGCGCCGCCGCGCGATGGCAGGGAAGGCCGCGAGGCGCGCCCCGTGGCGCGGCCGATCCAGGGAATGGCGATGAACGACGATCCGCGCGCGGCCTTCGACGCGGCCCTGATCCCCGGCATGCGGGACCGCCTGGCCGATGCCTACCGGGAGTTCCGGGCGCGGGAGGCGGAGGCGATCGCGACCCTGGCGCCCCCCGCTTCCGGCGGCTCCATCGGGGCCTACCGGGACCGGGACTGCCCGATCTGCGGCACCCCCGCCGGCGCCGCGCGACCCGTGCTGCAGGCGCATGGCCTGACGCTGCTGGACTGCCCGGGCTGCGGCCTGACCTACACGCGGCAGGTGATGGAGGAAGCCGCCGATGCCGGGCGCTACCGCGCCTCCGCGCTGGACGAGGCGCTGATCGCGCTGCGGCTCTCCGAGCCCTATCTGGAGCTGGAGACGGCGCGGGCGCGCTACTACCTGGACCGCCTGGCGGCGCAGGGCGCGGCGGGCGGGCGGCTGCTGGAGATCGGCAGCGGCTTCGGCACGCTGCTGGTGGAGGCAGGCCAGCGCGGCTGGCAGGCGCTGGGGCTGGAACCGGGCAGGCTCGGCGCCACCGCCACGCGGCGGCGGGGTGCCACGGTGGTGGAGGGCTACTTCCCGCAGGATCTGCCCGACCCCGCGGCGCGGTTCGAGGCGATCGCGGCGCTCGACGTGCTGGAGCACATGGCGAGCCCCCTGCCCTTCCTGGCGGATATCCGGCAGAGGCTGGCCCCGGGCGGGCTTCTGTTCATCCAGGTGCCGAACTGGGACAGCCTGCTGGTGCGGCTGGAAGGGGCGGCGAGCAGCGTGGTCTGCCCTGGCCACTGGTCCTATTTCACCCCCGCGACGCTCACCGGCCTGCTGGCCCGCGCCGGCTTCCGGGCGCTGGAGGTCGGCACGGTGCAGAGCGAGATCGACCGCCAGGCGGCCTTCGCGCCGGAGGCGGTGGCGGCGGCGCTGAACCAGCTCCGGCCGGGGGAGGCGGGCGTGCCGGATGCGGCGCGGCTGCATGCGCTGAAGCTGGGCTACAAGCTGGTGGGCGTCTTCGCGCCGGGCTGAGCGGCCGGGCTGTTTGCTGGACAGCCCCGCAACACTCCGCCACAAGCGGCGGGGGCCGCCCTCCGGCGGGCCCTTTCGTCGCCAGAACGGATGCATGACCTGATGCGCCAACTCATCCTCGACACCTTCCGTCGCGCCGCCGGCACCAAGCAGCTTCGCGGCACCGTGGAGGCGCTGGCCACGGAGGTCTCGACCCTGCTCGGAACCCAGGGGCCGGGGAGCGAGGTGACGAAGCGGCGGGAGGTGATGGAGCGGCTTGTCCGCGTGGGCGACTTCCCGCTGCAGGCCTGGTGGGAACGCTCCTACTGGGAACCGGTCGTGCAGATGGCGGTGCGGGACCATGTGCGGCCCGGCGACATCGCCTTCGACGTGGGATCCAATGCCGGCGCCTTCGCCATGCAGATGTCCCGCCAGGCCGGCCCGCGCGGCATCGTCTGCGCCTTCGAGGCCAGCCCCCGCATCATCGGGCGCACGCAGCACAACCTGGTGCAGGCCGGCTGCAGCAACGTCACGCTCTACCACCGCGCCATCTGGCACCGCAGCGGCGACTTCGTGCATATCGAGGCCGGGTCGCACCTGAACGACCGCGTGGCGGAAGGCGCGGGCGGCATGCCGGTGCCGACGCTGGCGCTCGACGACTTCATCGCGGCCACCGGGCTCTCCCCCAGCTTCGTGAAGATGGACATCGAGGGCGCGGAGCTGGATGCGCTGCGCGGCTGCCCGAAGCTGCTGGCGGAAGGCCGGCCGGTGATGGCGCTGGAACAGGCGCCGGACGACATGCGCTGCCACGCCCTGCTGGTGGCGGCGGGCTACGTGGCCGTGGACCTCTCCACGGGCAGGCGCATCCGCCAGGCCAGCGACTTCTCCTCCCCCACCGGCGTCGTCAACGTCCTCTTCGTGCCGAAGGAGAAGGCGGCCACCAACCCCTATTGCGACGAGCGGCAGGAGGTGGTGATGACGATCCCGGGCAGCCGCTTCACGCGCGATGCCGCGGGCGGCGCGACGCTGGCCGATCCGCCGGTCCTGCCGGCAGGCCGCTACGTGGTGCGCGCCGATTTCGCCGCCGCCGGCAAGGACAATGAGGTCTTCGCCGGGCTGGAGGCGGATGGCGAGGTCGTGTTTCGCTACCACACCCACACCGCCTTCCTCGCGGAATGCTATCGCGAATGGGTGGTGCAGCTGGACCAGCCGGCGAAGGTCGCGCCCTTCCTGCGCTTCCTGAACGGGTCCGACCCGACGCTCGACTGGCGGGGCGTCGAGATCATCCGCCTGCCGGGCTTCGACGGCGTGGCCGGGCCATTGGTCTTCTGACCAGCCAACTCAGCCAGCTTTGAACCGACAGGTGGAACACGCATGCGCCGCATGATCCTCGACCCGCTGCGGCGGATGGCCGGCACCGGGCATTTGATCCGGGAAGTGGACAGCCTGCGGGCGGAGGTGTCCGAGCTGCGGGCCGCGATCGCCCGTGCCAATGCGACGGCGGAGGCGACACTGGCGGCCATCAAGCCGCCGCTGCCGCAGTTGCCCGGCACGCCCTACGCCACCGTCGCCGTCCCGATGGAATACCCGCCATCCCGTGACATGCGGCCGCGCTGGGGGGAGACGAAGCCCTTGCTGCAGCCGATCGTGGACTGGATCCGGCCGCATGAGGCCGACTACCGCGCGGTGCTGGCCGCCATCCGGGCGCGGGCACCGCAGCTGTCCCGCATCGCGCTCGACTTCGACCCGGCCCGGCTGCCGGAACCCGCCTGGCGCGGGGTGCCCATCGCGCCCTTCGACAGCGCCGCACTCTACACCCTGGTGGGGGAGCGCAAGCCGAAGCTCTACCTGGAGATCGGCTCCGGCGTCACCACCGCCTTCGCCTGGCGGTCGGTCCAGGACCATGGCCTGTCCACGCGCATCGTCTCCATCGACCCAGAACCGCGCGCCGCCATCGACGGCATCTGCGACGAGGTCGTTCGCGCGGGCCTCGAGACCTGCGACCTCTCGGTCTTCGACCAGCTGGAGGCCGGCGACATCCTGTTCCTGGATGGCTCGCACCGCGTCTTCATGAACAGCGACGTGACGGTCTTCATGCTGGACGTGCTGCCGCGGGTGAAGCCGGGCGTGCTGATCCATGTCCATGACATCCAGCTGCCCTGGGACTACCCGGACATGTTCACCAACTGGTACTGGAGCGAGGCCTACATCCTGGCGGCCTACATCATCGGGGCGGCGGACAAGCTGCGCCCCGTGCTCCCCACCGCCTGGGTGTGCCGGGACGCCGCCTTCGAGTCCTGGTTCGCGACACCGCCGGTCGATCTCGGCCCGCAGAACGATGGCTGGCGCGGGGGCGGGTCCATGTGGTTCGAGAAGCGCGCCTGACCGCGCCGCGGGGAAGCGCCACGGATCGCGCGGCGGCGACTTAACCGCGGTTTCACCGCGGGCTGATAGGCAGGAGCCATGGCCCAACAGGGGTCATGGGGACCTTCCTGCATGTCTGCGACGCTCTCGGCGGATACGGCGACCGACAGCATCTTCACCTGGACCTTCACGGCCAACTCCGGCGACAGCTGGGGGGGCACGCTGGTCGATGACAGCACCCGCTACGATGTCGGCTCCGTCCTGAACACTGCCTTCGGGCGCTACACCATCGTGGCGGAGGTGGTCCAGGCGACCGACATGTCCCCCTTCGGCCAGGACGAGGGCTGGATCGCCGTCGCCTGGTACCGGGACTCCTCCGGCGTCTTCCTGGTGACCCGCAACGGGCAGGGTGCGGCCGCCGGCATCGCCGGCCTGGGGTCGGAGACCGACGCCGCCTGGAACGGCAGCGCCTGGGACAGCTTCGGCAGTGGCGGGGCGGACCAGGCGGACCCCGGTGAGGTGGCGGACAGCCTCTTCACCTGGACCTTCACCGCCGACAGCGGCGACATCATGCAGGGCACCCTGCTGGCCGATACGCGCGACTGGAATGTCGGCGACACCTTCCGCACGGCGCATGGCACCTACCGCATCGACACCGAAAGCCCCTATGGCCGGGACCTGGGCAGCGCCGGGGTCGAGGGCACGATCACCATCGTCAGCTACACGGATTTCCACGCCGACATCCAGTTCACGCTGGAGACGGGATCGACAGGCCCCGCAGGCTATGGCGGCTTCGGCACCGAATGGGACCGGGCCTGGAACGGCACCGCCTGGGTGCCGGTGGGCCAGGGGGGCGCGCTGCAGGCGGACCGGCAGCCCGACCGGGTCTTCGCCTGGCGCTTCACCGCCGACAATGGCGACCAATGGGTCGGCACCACCGTGGGCCACAGCACGGCCTACAGCGTCGGCGACACCATCGATACCGATCACGGCCAGTACCTGATCATGCGGGAGGTGGACTATGCCGGGCCGGTGCAGGCGCAGGGCGCGGTCTGGGTCTTCGGCTACTACGATGCCTCCGCCGACACCTGGCTCGGCACCTACAAGTTCAACGTGACCGGCCAGGCCAGCGGGACCCGCGGCCTGGGGAGCGAGGTCGATACCGCCTGGGACGGCGACGAATGGGACGATTTCGGCCTGGGGGGTGCCCTGCTGGCGAGTGTCGAACGATCGCTCGCCTATGCCTGGCGGTTCACGGCGACCAACGGCGACCAGTGGGTCGGCACCACCATTGCCGATGAATCGGAATACGGCATCGGCGACACCCTCGCCGGCGCCGGCGGCACCTACCTCATCATGCGCCAGGGGGGCCTATGACGGGCCGGCGACCCACCAGGGGCTGACCTGGGTCTATGGCTACTACGACAGCTCGTCCGATACCTGGCTCGCCACCTACAACCTCAATGTCCTCGGCACGGTCAGCGGCCGGCAGGGCCTGGGCAGCGAACGCGACCAGGCCTGGGACGGCTATGAATGGGACAGCTTCGGCGGCGGCGGCCAATTCGCGAATGTGGACCGGCTGAGGGCTTTCGCCTGGCGCCTGACGGCCAGCAACGGGGACCAGTATGTCGGCACCACCATCGCCGACCACGACGCCTATGCGATCGGCGACACGATCCCCGCCGCCCAGGGCCACTACACCATCCTGAGGGAAGCCGTCTTCGAGGCGCCGGGCAGCAATCGCGGCCTGACCTGGATCTATGGCTACTACGACAGTTCCGTCGATACCTGGCTTGCCACCTACAACCTCAACGTCCTCGGCACGGTCAGCGGGACGGCGGGGCTTGGCAGCGAACGCGACCAGGCCTGGGATGGCGATGAATGGGACCCGATCGGCCTGGGCGGCACGATGCTGGCGAACATCGAGCGGCCCAAGGTCTTCGCCTGGCGCTTCACGGCCAGCAATGGCGACCAGTGGAACGGCTCCACCATCGCCGACAGCCTCACCATGGCGGTCGGCAACACCATCACGACGGCGAACGGGCAGTACAGCATCCTGCGGGAGGCGGCCTATGAGGGGCCATCCGGCGCGCTCGGCACGGTCTGGATCTTCAACTACTACGACGCCTCCGCCGGCATGACGCTGAACACCTACAACCTCAACGTCGCCGGGACCGCCAGCGGCACGAATGGCCTGGGCAGCGAACGCGACCAGGCCTGGGACGGCGACGAATGGGACAGCTTCGGGCTCGGGGGCGCGCTGCTGGCCAATGTCGAGCGGCCCATGATGGTGAACTGGATCTTCCGCGCCACCAGCGGCGATGCCTATACCGGCATCGTGCTGGCCGATGCCGATACCTACGCCCCGGGCGACACGATCGCGCGGCCCAACGGCACCTACACGATCCAGTCCGAGACGGCGACGACGCGCACCGATGTCGGCATCGGCACGGTGTGGACCGCGGCCTATTACGATGCAGGCTCCGCCACCTGGCTCACCACCTACTACTACGGCCACCTCAATGGCCAGCCGAGCGGCCGCAGCGGGCTCGGCAGCGAATACGACTATGCCTGGGATGGCGATGAATGGGACGATTTCGGCGCGGCCGGGCTGCACCAGGCGGATGTGGAACGCGCCTCCGCGCCGGAAGTCCTGGGATAGAGGCGGTTCACCCCTCGCCCGGCGGCGCTTGCCCGGCCGCCGCGCATGGGCCAGAAGGGCGCCTCATCGGGAAAGGCGGGGCATGATCCGGGCGCTGCGTGTGGTGTGCTTCATCGGCTTCACCTTCATCGGGTTGCTGATGCTCGGCGCGTCCTTCTGGCGGGCGCTGTTTGGCACCCTGGCACTGGCGGCGCTGCGCTTCACGCCCACCCCGGCCAATGTCGTCTATGGCATCGGTGCCGTCGTGTTCGGGCTCGGCATCCTGCAATGGAGCACCGGGGTCGTCATCCCGCGCTGAGGCTTCCTTGACGCACCACCGCGTCGAGGCCTTCGACCAGCCGGCCCACCTCCGCCCCCCAGTCCGGCCCGCCGGCCGCGCGTGCTTCCTGGCCGAGCCTCGCCAGGGCACCAGGTTCCGCCAGGCGGTCGAGAGCCGCGGCGAAGGCTGCCGCCGTCACCGCGCCGGCCAGCACGCCGCCCTCGCCCTCCCGCACCTGTTCGGTCAGGCCGCCGACAGGCGTCGCCACCACGGGGATGCCGAGCGCCAGGGCCTGGGGCGCGACGCCGGACTGGCTCGCCTCCCGGTAGGGCAGCACCACCGCATCGGCCTCGGCCAGCAGCGCGCCGATGCCATCCTCCGCCACCCAGCGCGCCTCCACCGTGACGCCGGGCAGGGCGGAAAGCCCCGGCGCGCAGGCCTCCGCATCCCCTTCCCCCACCACGCGCAGCGTCGCCCCGGGATGGCCGGCGTGGAACTGCCGGAAGGCGTCGCGCAGCAGGTCGAGGCCCTTATAGGCCCGCAACCGGCCGAAGAAGAGCAGGCGGATCCCCTGGCCTGGGCCACGCGGCGCCGGCGTGGGCGCCTCGATCAGGGCCGGCAGCGCCATGCGGATCAGGGGCAGGCCTGGAGCCTCCCGCCCCAGGGTCGCGGCGACGGCGTCGGACAGCGCCACGGCGGCGCGGGCCGCCCCCAATTCGCGCCGCAGCCTCCAGCCCCAGGCGAAGGCCGGATCGCCGGGATGCGGCGCCGCGTCGTGCACCACAGGCACGAAGGGAATGCCCGCCCTTGCCAGGGCGGGCGCCACCAGCGGGGTCCAGGTATGGGTCATGCCGGAGAGCACGAGGTCGGCGCCCCGCGCCTGATCCACCAGTCGGTGCGCCAGGCCAGGAACGCGGAGCAGCCCGGTGGCGAATCCGGCAAGGCCGCGATAGGTGTCAACCATGTCGATCGGCGCGCCGATGGCCCGGAATCCATCCAGCAACTCGCCCTGTGCGGAGACGGACAGGCTGAGCCCGATATCGGGCCGGCCCGCCAGCTCGCGCGCGAGGCCGAGCGAGAATTGGGCGCCGCCGCCGCGCCGGCCCCAGTACCACAGCAGGATCCGCATGCGCTGCCCTACCACCGGGCCGGACGGCCAGGAAGGGCATGCCGCGGGGCCGCGGAACAGCCCCCACCAGCGGGTGTATCGCAACCGTGATCACGCCATCATGGGTTGCATCATGCGGGGATGTTAAGACATCGTTCAGAATCCATCGGGGAATCTGGACAATCCTGGCGGAGCGACCGCCACCGGAGACGCGATGCTTGATTGCCTGATCCCGGCTTCCCTGGCCGGGACCGATGCGGCGGCCTTGCCGCTGCACCTCGTGACCAAGGCCGGGTTGCCGGCGCTTCTGGACCGCCTGGCGCCCGGCCAGGCGGCCTTCCTGCGCGCCAGCGGCTTCGCCGCCAAGGCGAATGAGGTGCGGCTGCTGCCCGGCGGCACGGGGATCGAGGGCGCCGTGGCCGGACTGGGCGAGGAGCCATCCTCCCCCTGGAGCTATGGCGGGCTGCCGATGGCGCTGCCGGAAGGCACGGATTGGCGGCTGGAGGGGGAGGCCGACGCCCCCGCCGCGCTGCTGGGCTGGTGCCTGGGCGCCTACCGCTATTCCCGCTTCAAGACGCCGCCCCGGCAGCCCGCGCGGCTGATGCAGCCGCCCGGAACGGACACCGCCCTGGCCGAGGCCCGCGCGATCTGCCGCGGGCGGGACCTGATCAACACGCCCGCCGGGCATCTGGGGCCGGAGGAGCTGGCGGAGGCGGTCCGCGCCCTGGCCGCCGACTACGGCGCGAGTTGCGAGGTGATCGAGGGGCAGGCGCTGGCGGAGGGGTTCCCCGCCGTCGCCGTGGTGGGCCAGGGCAGCCCGCGCGCACCCCGCGTCGCCGTGCTGCGCTGGCAGGGGCCGGGGGCGGGCGCCGATGCGCCGCTGCTCGCGCTCTGCGGCAAGGGTGTGTGCTTCGACACCGGCGGGCTGGACCTGAAGCCCGCGGCCGCCATGCTGCGGATGAAGAAGGACATGGGCGGCGCCGCCACCATGATCGCGGTGGCGGAGATGCTGATGGCCGCCGCCACGCCGATCCGGCTGCTGCTGCTGGTGGGGGCGGTGGAGAATTCGGTGTCCGGCACCGCCTTCCGGCCGATGGACGTCATCGCGACCCGCAAGGGGCTGACGGTCGAGATCGGCAATACCGATGCGGAAGGCCGGCTGGTGCTGTGCGACCTGCTGGCCTTCGCGGCGGAACAGTCACCTGCATTGGTGATCGATGCGGCAACCCTGACGGGAGCAGCGCGTGTCGCGCTCGGGCCTGATCTGCCGGCCTTGTTCTCCGACGACGCGGAAGTGGCGAAGACCATTCTCCGTTACGGCCTGGACGTGCAGGATCCCGTGTGGCAGCTGCCATTACATAGAAGTTACGTTTCTTGGCTGGACAGCAACATCGCCGATCTCAACAACGTCGCAACGAAGCCCATGGCAGGTGCCGTGATCGCCGCACTGTTCCTGCGCCGCTTCGTGCCGGACGATCTGCCATGGGCGCATGTCGATTTGTACGCCTACAACGACCAGACCCGACCCGGACGCCCGGAGGGGGGGGAAATCCAGGCTGCGCGCGCCCTCGCACGCGCCGTGACCGCCCTGCTCCTTCACCGTGACAACCCTTGACGGTAACGAAATCGAGATGAAACGGGAACTTTCTGCCTCAAAACGCTCTCAGAAGAGCATACAGCGGCAGCACCTTTCACAGAGCGATTCATCGGAAGGGCGCGCCAAGGGCCGCCAGGGCGCGCCATCGAAGGCGGCACCCGGTAGCCGGAAGCGCGCCGAGGAAGGATTTGAGACCATGGCAACGCAAACTTCGGCCGACCAGCTTGTCGGCATCCTACGCGACACCGTCGTCGCCCTTGTCCGCCGGGATGGGCCCGACCTTTCCGCCCGGCAGCTCGGCGTGTTCCTGACGGTCTACCTGACCGACGGCCCGCACACCGTGCGCGGCCTGGCGGCGGAGCTGAACGTCTCCAAACCCGCCATCACGCGGGCGCTGGACCGACTCGGCGAACTCGATCTGGCCCGCCGCAAGGTGGACCCGATGGACCGCCGCAGCGTGCTGGTGCAGCGCACCCTGAAGGGCGCGTCCTTCCTTCGGGACATGCGCAGCATCATGGCGCAGGCCGAGCAGACGGCGCGCGAGAGCGCCCCGGCTGCCGAGGCGCCGGCCGCCGAGGCTCGCCGCGCGGGCTGATACCGCGCATCGACCTCGCCCGACAGGGCGAGGTCGGCGACCGGTTCGGGGCCGCAACCAGAATCGTTACTTCGGCGTCAGTAGCCCGCGTTGAAATCCACCAGGTTCATGAGCGGCTCGCCCGCCCGGGCACGGCGGAGATTCTCGACCACCTGCGGCGCAGCGCTTTCGGGAATCGTGATGCTCGCGGCATGCGGCGTCATCACCACCTTCGGGTGCGACCAATAGGGGTGCTCGGCCGGGAGCGGTTCCGGCTGGAACACGTCCAGCGCCGCGGCTGCCACCTGCCCGCTCTCCAGTGCCGCCAGCAGGTCGGCGTCCACGACGTGGCCGCCCCGCGCTCCGTTGATCAGGAAGGCGCCCTTCGGCAGGCGGGACAGCAGGGACGCATCGACGATGCCCCGCGTCTCCGGCGTCAGCGGCAGCAGGCAGACCAGGATGTTGGACCGGGCCGCCATCGCGGCCAGGCCCTCGGCGCCATGGAAGTTCTGCACCCCCTCCACCGTCTTGGGCCGTCGCGTCCAGCCCATGACGGGGAAGCCGAGCCGCGTCAGCAGCCCGGCCGCATGGGTGCCGAGTTCGCCCAGGCCGAGGATGCCGATGCGGGTCTCCGCCGTGACGGGGGCCGGCAGCTCCTCCCACCGCTTCGCCGCCTGCAGCGCGCGATACTCCAGGTCCTGGCGATGGAAGCGCAGCACGTTGAGCAGCACCCATTCGCCCATCTGCGTGGTCAGCATCCGGTCCACGAGCCGCGCCACGGGGATGCCCGGCGGCGGTCCGGGCGGACGCAGCAGGTGGTCCACGCCCGCACCCATGGAGACGATGAGCTTCAGGTTGGGGTAGCGGCGCAGCTCCGCCATGTCATGCGCCGTCCAGACCACCGCGGCCTCGATCGCCGCGGGGTCGCCGGCATCGGGGAACATCCGGATATCCAGCGTCGGATCGACGGCCAGCAGCGCGCGGCGCCACCAATCCATCGTCGCGGCCTTGGTGGAGAGCAGAACGGCCATCAGGCAGTTTCCCTGGTCAGCAGGCGCACGAAGCCGCGCCAATCGTCACGCCGCGTGGCGGCGAATTTCCGGCCGTCCGGCAGCTCGGCATAGAGGCTGAGGACACCCTTGGCCCAGAGCGCGTCGAAATACTCTTCCGACTGCAGGGCGAAGGCGCTGGTGCGTTCGAAGACGCCATCGCGGATGCGCGGCTGCACCTTGGCGATCCACCACCAGCAGCCCACGGCCAGGATCGCGGCACCGACATACCAATGCACCAGCGCGGTACCCGCGAAGGAGGCGGTGAGGATGCCGGCCGCCGGCCAGATGTTCTCGGCGTATTGGTACACGGGGCTGCCCGGCGAATTCATCTTGCGGATATGGACGCCGAGCTTCAGCACCTGGCTGTCCAGTAGCGCGCGCAGCAGATCGAGCGGCGGCCGGGGATCCGGCTCCTGCTCCGGCAATGGCGCATCACTCATGTCCGGACGTGGCCCTCTCCCCCGGCGGCGGAAAGGTCGAAGGCCGCCGCCATCAGGGCGCGCGTGTAGGCTTCCCGCGGCGCGGCGACAACCGCCTCCGCCTCCCCTTCCTCCACCACCCGGCCATCCTTCAGCACGACGATGCGGTGCGCCAGCGCCCGCACCACGCGGAGGTCGTGGGAGATGAAGAGATAGGCGAGGCGGTGCCGCGCCTGCAGGTCCCGCAGCAGCTCCACCACCTGCGCCTGGACCGAGACGTCGAGCGCACTCGTCGGCTCATCCAGCACCACGAGCCGCGGCTTCAGCACCAGGGCGCGGGCGATGGCGATGCGCTGGCGCTGGCCGCCGCTGAATTCATGCGGGTAGCGCTCGATCATGGAGGGGTCGAGGTTGACCTCCCTGAGCGCTTCCGCCACCCGCGCCTCCTGCTCGGCCGCGGAAAGTGTTTCGTGGACGCGAAGCCCCTCCCCCACGATCTCCCCCACCGTCATGCGGGGCGAGAGGCTGCCATAGGGGTCCTGGAAGACGATCTGCATGCGCCGGCGCAGCGGCCGCAGCGCGCCACGGTCGAGGCCCTGGATGTCGCGGCCCTCGAAGCGGATCGGGCCTTCCGAGGATTCGAGCCGCAGCATGGCCAGGCCGAGCGTCGTCTTGCCGCTGCCGCTCTCCCCCACCAGCCCAAGCGTCTCACCCTCCCGGATCGAGACGGAGACGCCATCCACGGCCTTCACCGTCGCGACGGTCCGGCGCAGCACGCCGCGCTTGATCGGGAAATGGACCCTGATGTCCTCGCCGCGGAGGATTTCGGGTGCAGTCGGCTGCACCGGTGCGGGGCGGCCGCGGGGCTCCGTCGCCAGCAGCATCCTCGTATAGTCGTGCTGCGGGTTGTCGAAGACCTCGGCCACCGGCCCGGCTTCCACCGCCTTGCCGTGGCGCATCACCACCACATCGTCAGCATGCCGGCGGACGATCTGCAGATCATGCGTGATCAGCAGCAGCGCCATGGAGAGCCGCTGCTTGAGGTCCCGCAGCAGCTCCAGGATCTGCGCCTGGATCGTCACATCCAGCGCCGTGGTCGGCTCGTCAGCAATGAGCAGCGCCGGGTCGTTGGCCAGGGCCGCCGCGATCATCACGCGCTGGCGCTGCCCGCCCGAGAGCTGGTGCGGATAGGCGCCGAGCCGGTCCGCCGCCTTGGGGAAGCCGGCGCGAGTCAGCAGCTCGATCACCCGCTGGTCCAGCGCCGCGCCGGATAGTGGCCGGTGCAGCGTCACCGCCTCCCCCACCTGGCGGCCGACCGTGTGCAGCGGGTTCAGCGACGTCATGGGCTCCTGGAACACCATGCCCGCCACGCCGCCGCGCAGCCGCCGCAGCGCCTCACCCTCCGCCGTCAGCACATCAGTGCCGTCCAGCGTGATGCGCCCCGCGGGATTGCTGCCGCCGGGGCCGAGCAGCCGCAGGCAGGACAGCGCCGTCACCGACTTGCCGCTGCCGGATTCGCCGACCAGCGCCAGCGTCCGGCCGCGATGGACCTGGAAGGACACGCCCTCCACGACGGTCTTGCCGCGGAAAGCGACGGAGAGATCCTCGACCTTCAGGATGGCGTCGGTCACCGTCCTCCTCCCGGAAGTTTCCGCGGATCGAAGGCATCCCGCACCGCCTCGCCCACGAAGATCAGCAGCGTCAGCACGCCGCCCAGCACGCAGAAGGCGGTGATGCCGAGCCAGGGGGCCTGGAGGTTGTTCTTGCCCTGCGACACCAGTTCCCCCAGCGAGGCACTGCCCGGCGGCAGGCCGAAGCCAAGGAAATCGAGGCTCGCCAGCACCGTTACCGAGCCCGACAGGATGAACGGAAGAAACGTCAGCGTGGCCACCATCGCATTCGGCAGGATGTGGCGGACCATCAGCGCCGTGTCCGACACCCCCATCGCCCGCGCCGCCCGCACATAGTCGAGGTTCCGGCCCCGCAGGAACTCCGCCCGCACCACCCCCGTCAGCCCCATCCAGCTGAACAGCAGCAGGAAGACCAGCAGGGTCCAGAAGCTGGGCTCGATCACGCTGGCCAGGATGATCAGCAGATAAAGCTGCGGCATCCCCGACCAGACCTCGATGAAGCGCTGGAAGCCGAGATCGACCCAGCCCCCGTAATACCCCTGCACCGCCCCCGCCGCGATGCCGATCACCGAACTCACCAGGGTCAGCGAGAAGCCGAACAGCACGGATATCCGGAACCCGTAGATCACCCGCGCCAGCACGTCCCGCCCCTGGTCGTCCGTGCCCAGCCAATTCCTTGCCGAGGGCGGCGCCGGCGACGGCCGGCCGAGATCACGCACCACCGTGTCATGGCGGTAGGGAATGATCGGCCAGACCGCCCAGCCCCCGCGATCCGCGAATTCCTTCCGCAACTCCGGATCATGCCAGTCCATCGTCACCGGCAAGCCATCCGGCAGGACCTCCTCCTCCGCATAACCCACCACGACCGGGAACAACCACTTCCCATCGACCCGCGCGACCAAGGGCCGGTCATTCGCAATACCCTCGGCAAACAAGGTCACCACGAACAACAACAGGAAAATCCAGAGCGACCAGAACCCCCGCCGATTGGCGCGAAAGTTGGCGAGGCGCCTGCGTGTGATGGGGGTCATGGCACGGTCCCGCAGGGGGGCGTTGCCCCCCTGCACCCCCCACCAGGAGGCAGCGGCCTCCTGGACCTCAGGCCTTGAACGCCGAAGGTGAGGGGGGCACTTCGGCCCCCCTCACCTTCGGCGTTGAAAGTTCCGGCGGGGTCCGGGGGGGGCCACGCCCCCCGGCGGGGGTGCGGGGGCAGCGCCCCCGCGGGACCGCGCATGGCCGCCATTACCGCCGCGCCTCGAAGTCGATGCGGGGGTCGATGATGGTGTACATGACGTCGCCGACGATCTGCATGATCAGGCCGAGCAGGGTGAAGATGTAGAGGGTGGCGAACATGATGGGGTAGTCGCGGCGGATTGCGGCTTCGAAGCCCAGCAGGCCGAGCCCGTCCAGCGAGAAGACGATTTCTACCAGCAGGGCGCCGGTGAAGAGGATCCCGATGAAGGCCGCGGGGAAGCCCGCGATGATCAGCAGCATCGCGTTGCGGAAGACGTGGCCGTAGAGGACGCGGTTCTCGGTGTTGCCCTTGGCCCGCGCCGTGACGACGTATTGCTTGCCGATCTCATCGAGGAAGCTGTTTTTCGTCAGCATCACGAGGCCCGCGAAACCGCCGATGACCAGCGCCAGGGTCGGCAGCGCCATGTGCCAGGCGTAGTCCGCCGCCCGCTGCCAGAAGGGCCAGGTTTCGGAGCCGGAGGTGGCGAGGCCGCGCAGCGGGAACCACTGCAGGAAGGAACCGCCGGCGAAGAAGACGACGAGCATGATGGCGAAGAGGAAGCCCGGGATCGCGTAGCCCACGAGGACGACGCCGGAGGTCCAGAGGTCGAAGCGCGATCCGTCCCGGACGGCCTTGCGGATGCCGAGCGGGATGGAGACGAGGTAGATGATCAGCGTGGACCAGAGGCCCAGGCTGATGGAGACGGGCATCTTCTCGATGATGAGGTCCACCACCGGGCGGTCCCGGAACAGGCTGCGGCCGAAGTCGAAGGTCAGGTAGCCCGTCATCATCTCCTGGAAGCGGACATGGGCGGGCTTGTCGAAGCCGAACATGCGCTCGATGTCGCGGACGATGGCGGGATCGAGCCCCCGCGCGCCGCGATAGTTGCCGACCGGGCCGCCGCTGGATGAATCGCCGGAGCCCATGCCGGGGCCGGCGCTGCCGGGCTGCCGTGTCTCCCCGCCCCCTTCACCGGTGAGGCGGCCGAGCACCTGGCCCTCGCCGCGGAGTTCGGCGAGCATCTGCTCCACCGGGCCGCCGGGGGCGAACTGCACCACGGCGAAGTTGATGAGGATGATCCCGAACAGCGTCGGGATCACCAGCAGCAGCCGGCGGACGATATAGGCGGCCATGCGGCGGGCTGGGCGCTACAGGCTGCGGCGCGCGTCGGGCAGGGCGCGCTCCCGCTCCGCATCCACCCACCACCAGTCGAGGGAGAGGTTGTAGCGGGGGTTGCGTTCGGGCCGCACCAGCTTGTCCCAGTAGGCGATGCGGAAGGTCCGGCTGTGCCAGTTGGGGATCAGGTAGTTGTAGGACAGCAGCACGCGGTCCAGCGCCCGGGTCCGCGCCACCAGTTCCTGCCGGTCCGGCGCCGTGACCACGAGTTCGACGAGCTCGTCGATCGCGGGGTCGCAGATGCCGGCCACGTTCTGGCTGCCGGGCTCCCGCGCCTTCTCGCAGGTGAAGAAGTCCCGCTGTTCGTTGCCGGGGGAGAGCGACTGGCCGATGACGTCGATCGTCATGTCGTAGTCGAACTCGTCCATCCGCTTCTGGTATTGCGCGGGATCGACCGTGCGGACGCGCACCGCCATGCCGAGCCGTTCCAGCCACTGGACATAGGGCAGCGCCACGCGTTCGAAGGTGGCGCCCTGGAGCAGGATCTCGAACTCGAAGCGCTGTCCCTGCGCATTCACCAGGCGGCGGTCGCGCACCTGCCAGCCGGCGGATTGCAGCAGCGTGAGGGCGCGGCGGAGGCCGTCGCGGTTGTTGCCGGAACCGTCGGTGACGGGCAGGCGGTATTCGGTGGTGAAGACCTCCGCCGGCACGCGGCCGCGGAAGCGTTCCAGGATCTCCAGCTCCCGCCCCTGCGGCAGGCCGGAGGAGGCGAGTTCGGAGTTGGAGAAGTAGGAGTTCGTCCGCGCATAGGCGCCGAAGAAGACGTTGGCGTTGAGCCATTCGAAGTCGAAGACTTCCACCAATGCGCGCCGGACGCGGGCATCCTGGAAGATGGGGCGGCGCAGGTTCATGGCGAAGGCCTGCATGCCCGTCGGCAGCTCGTGGCGGATTTCCTCGAGTTTCACCAGGCCGCGGCGACGGGCCGGGAAGTCATAGGCGGTCGCCCAGTCGCGGGCCACGTTCTCCGTGCGGAAGTCGATCTGCCCGGCCTTGAAGGCTTCCAGCGCGACCGTGTTGTCGCGGAAGTATTCGAAGCGGCGGACATCGACATTGTGCTGGCCGCGGAGCGAGGGGATGTCCTTCGCCCACCAATCGGCGACGCGGCGATAGACGATGCTGCGCCCGGCCTCGAAGCGCTCGATCCGGTAGGGGCCGGAGCCCAGCGGCGGGTCGAGGGTCGGCCGGGCGAAGTCGCGGCCCTCCCACCAATGGCGCGGCAGGACCACCATCTGGCCCAGGATCAGCGCCAATTCGCGGTTCTGGTCGTCCTTGAAGCGGAAGGTGACCCGGCGCTCGGATTCGGCCACCACCTCCGTCACATCGGCGTAGTAGCCGCGGAAGCCCGGACGGCCGTGCTGGCGGAGCGTGTTGAAGGTCCAGACCACGTCGGCCGCGGTGACGGGGCGGCCATCATGCCAGCGGGCGGCGGGGTTCAGCTCGAAGGTCACGCCCTTCCGGTCGGCGGGCAGTTCGACCCATTGCGCGAGGTAGGGGTATTCGGTGCTGGCCTCGTCCGCGCTTTCCTTCAGCAGCGTGTCGTAGAGCAGGTTGGTGCCGACCGCCGCGGTGCCGCGGATGACGAAGCCGTTGAAGCTGTCGAAGCTGCCGAGTGCGGTCAGTGCGACCTCGCCGCCCTTGGGGGCGTTGGGGTTCACCCAGGGAAAGTGGGTGAAATCGGCCGGCAGCGCGGGCTCCCCCAGCAGGGACAGCGCATGGGTGCGCACCGCCTGGCCCGGGGCGGCGCTGCCGCCGGCGGGGGTGACGGCGCGGGAGGCCGTGGGGGCGAGCCCCAGGGCGGCGGAGAGGGAGAGAAGGTCGCGGCGGCGCATGCCCACAGTTTGGGGGTTCACCTTGCCCGCCGCAACGCCTGCCTAGCCCGCGAGGAGGCGGGAGATCTCCGGCAGCAGGGCGCGATCGCCGACGGCGAGCACCGTGCCATCGCTGTCGAGCCGCAGCGGCCGGCCGGCCCAGTCCGTGCAGCGGCCGCCGGCACCCTCAATGACGGGCACCAGCGCGGCCCAGTCCCAGGGCTTCATGGTGGCGTCCACCACCGCATCCACCAGGCCGAGCGCCAGCAGGCCATAGGCGTAGCAGTCCCCGCCCCAGGTGGTGCGGCGCGCGGCGTCCTTGGCGGCGGCGAAGCGGGGCGCGGTCTCGGCGTCGAACATGTCGGGCGAGGTGCAGGAGAGCTCGGCCTCGGCCAGCGTCGCGCAGGGCCGGCAGCGCGGCGTGCCGCCGAACTCGGAGCGGAACTCGGCGGGCTGGCCGCTGAGGCCGATCCAGCGTTCGCGCGTGGCGGGCTGGTCGATCACGCCCAGCACGGGGACGCCCTTGTGGAGCAGGCCGATCAGCGTGCCGAAAAGGGGCCGGCCCGTGACGAAGGCGCGGGTGCCATCGATGGGGTCCAGCACCCAGACCCAGTCGGCGCCCGGGTTCGTCTCCCCGTATTCCTCGCCGATCACGCCGTGGTCGGGATGGCGGTCGGCGATCAGGGCGCGGATGGTGCGTTCGGCGGCCTTGTCGGCTTCCGTCACCGGGCTGGCATCGCCCTTGGCCTCGACCAGGAGCTGGGACCGGAAGAGCGGGCGGATGACGGCGCCTGCCGCATCCGCCGCCGCTTCGGCAGTGTCCCGAAAGGCTGCCGGGATCAGGGCAGCGGGACCGGGTTGGGCGACAGGGTGCGGAGGAAGGCGATGACGTCCGCGCGCTGGCCCGTGTTGCTGATGCCGGCGAAGGCCATGCGGGTGCCCGGCATGGCGGTGGCGGGGCGGGCGAGGAAGGCGTTCAGCGCCTCGTAGTCCCAGGGCTTGTCGGCCAGGGCGCGGTTGGCGGCGGAGTAGTTGAAGCCGGCGACCTGGGCGTGGCCCTTGCCGACGATGCCGTAGAGGTTCGGTCCGACGCCGTTCGGCCCGCCCTGCGCGAAATTGTGGCAGGAGGCGCAGAGGCGGCCGGCGAGCGCCCGGCCATTATCGGCATTGGCCGCGGCCAGCAGCGGGCTGATCGGCTCCAGCGTCGGCGCGGCGGGGGCAGCCGCGGCCGCCGGCGCGGCGGCTTCCGGCGTGGCCAGCGCGCTGGTTTCCAGCTTGCGCGGGTGCACGATCAGGTCGCCGACCAGGCCGGTGACCATGAAGGCGATGCCAGCCGTGAGGACCGCGGCGGCGACCTTGTTGACTTCCAGACTCATCCTGGAATGGACCCTTCCGAAGCGCCCCGCCTCGAACCGGGGGCGGCGGCCATGCGGCGCTGCAACCCAGCCAGGACGATGCGATGCCAAGTGACGTTCAAGGCGCGCGGCAGCACCGGGCTTGCACCCCGCCCCGCCTGCCGTAAAACCCGCCGGACCATATAGGCCGCCGCCGGCAACGACAACCCGGCAGGCGCGCGACAGCAGGACAACGCCCTCAGATGCCCAACAATTCCACCGGTCTGCCCAGCGGCATCATTGCCTTCCAGGGCCTGCCCGGCGCCTATTCGGACCTGTCCTGCCGCAAGGCCTATCCGGGCTGGACCACCCTGCCCTGCCCGTCCTTCGAAGCCGCGATGGATGCGGTGCGGGATGGCCGGGCGGGGTTGGCCATGCTGCCCTGCGAGAATTCGCTGGCCGGTCGCGTCCCCGACATCCATCGCCTGCTGCCCGATAGCGGCCTGCATGTGGTGGGGGAGCATTTCGAGCGGGTGGAGCATTGCCTCCTGGCCCCGAAGGGCGCCTCGATCGCCACGCTCAAGCGCGCCCACAGCCACCCGGTCGCCCTCGGCCAGGTGCTGAAGCTGATCAAGGAACTGTCCCTGCAGCCGGTGATCGAGGCCGATACCGCCGGCGCCGCCCACCTGATCGCGGAGCGCGGCGGCATCGAGGACGCGGCCATCGCCAGCGAACTGGCGGCCGAGATCTACGGGCTCGAGATCCTGCGGCGGAACGTGGAGGATGCGGCGCATAACACCACGCGCTTCTATGTCTGCCGCACCACGCCGCTGGAGGGGCCCTTCGAGGCCGGCGACTGGGTCACGACCTTCGTCTTCCGCGTCCGCAACATCCCGGCCGCGCTCTACAAGGCGCTGGGCGGCTTCGCGACCAATGGGGTGAACATGACCAAGCTCGAGAGCTACATGGTCGGCGGCGCCTTCACCGCGACGCAGTTCCTGGCCGATGTCGATGGCCGGCCGGATGATCCCGCGCTGGCGCGGGCGCTGGAGGAGCTGGCCTTCTTCTCCGCCGATCTCCGGGTGCTCGGCACCTATCGCGCGCATCCCTACCGGCTGGCGCAGCGCGACGGGAACTGACGCCGGGTTTATCAGCCCGGCTCCGCCCGATTTGCTCAGCCCGGCTCCGCCGGGAGGGGGGCCGGCTCTCGCGCCAGGGTCAGGACAAGGTCGGGGCTGGTGGCGAGGATGGCGGCCGGGTCCACGCCCGGCAGCGCCTCGCTGACCACGCATTCCGCGAAGAGGTGGCGCAGCCACCAGCCCGCCAGGGTCGGCGCGGCGCTGCCGCCGAGGCCCGGTTCCGTCATCACCACCAGGCGCCAGGGAATGGGCGCGGCGGCGCAGCACCAGGCTTCCAGCCCCGGCAGGGGCTGCGCCATCAGCCGGGGCGGCTGGCTGGCGAAGAGGTCGGCGGGCAGCGCCGGCTCCGTCTCCCGCACCGCGACGCCGAGGAAGGCGATGCCCTCCGCCGCGCCGGCTTCGTCGGGCACGTCCCGGCGCGGCAGGGCGGCGAGGTCGGCACGCGCCAGGATGGCAGCGGCGCGCGCCAGCTGGTCCTGCGCCTCCGGCCGCAGCGCGCGGAGGATGGCCAGCAGCGTCTCCACCAGCGCAAGGCCGCCCTCGATCGAAAGCCGTTCCCCATCCCGTCGCCAGAGCGAGGCCGGCTGCGGCAGTCGCGCGAAGGCCTGGCGGAGCGGCACCCAGCCCTGGGCGAGGGCGGGCTCCGCCGCGGCCGCCTGTTCGAGCGGGGTCGGCGCAGGATCCGAGAGAGCGGCGAGGACGCTGGCCCGGCGCGGCTGCAGCAGGTGCAGGGTCGCGGCCGGCCCGGCCGCCAGGCCGCGGGCGATCCGTAGCATGGAGGAGAGCGGCGCCGGCAGGACGGGGTGGGAGGGCGGCGGCGGCGCTGTGACGGCGGGCGGCACGGGCTTTGGCGGCGGCGCGGCGACCGGCGGCGGCACGGGCTTTGGCGGCGGTGCGGCGGGGGGCGGCTCGGTCTGTGGCGGCGCGGCGACCGGGGGTGGCACGGGCTGTGGCGGCGGCGCGACCGGCGGCGCCACAGGCTGCGGCGGCGGCGCGGCGGGGGGCGGCACGGGTTGTGGCGGCGGCGCGACCGGGGGTGGCACGGGCTGCGGCGGCGGCGCTACCGGCGGCGGCACGGGCTGCGGCGGCGGCGCGACCGGCGGCGGCACGGGCTGCGGCGGCGGCGAGGCGGGGGGCGGCACGGGCTGTGGCAGCGCGGTGACCGGGGGCGGCACGGGCTGCGGTGGCGTGGCGACCGGGGGCGGCACAGGCTGTGGCGGCGGCACGACCGGCGGCGGCACGGGCTGCGGCGGCGCGGCGACCGGGGGCGGCAGGGGCTGCGGTGGCGCGGCGACCGGGGGCAGCACGGGCTGCGGCGGCGCGGCGATCGGCGGGGGCTCCGGCAGCGGGGCGCCTTCCGCCTCGGCCTCCAGCACCTCGCGCATCAGCCGGGTCATGGCCAGCGTCGTCGCCACCGGGCGGCCCGGCAGCATGGCCCGGACCCGGACGCGGCCTTCCAGGAAGTCACGCGCGGTCAGGGGCACCGGGGATCGAAGGCGGAAGCCGGGCTTGCCGTCATCGCGCGCGACATCCGTGGCTGCCTCCGCCAGCACCTCCACCCCGCGCATCAGGCGGATGGTCGGGCGCGCCGCGGCGTCCTGCGGATCGGCGGCCCAGCCGACGACGACCTGGCCATCGCGCAGCGCATCGAGGAAGCCGGCCAGGCCCCGGGGCGGCGCGGGCGGGGAGGCGGCCTGCGACATCCCGGCGGCTCAGAAGCCGGAGCGGCGCACCGGCTCCACGCCGCCGCCGCGGGTGATGCCGCGCCGCGCCAGGCAATCCGCATAGGCACGGTTGACCACCTGCTCCCGCTCCCGCTCCACCCGGTCGCGGTTGTTGGGGTTCTCCAGGTTCAACTGCCGGAACATCGCCTGGGCGCCGGGCACGCGCTCGGCCTCCGCCCGGCATTCGGCCATGACGGGCGTTTCCGCCTGGCGCGGCGCGGGGTTGCCGCAGGCCGTCAGCACCATGACAGGCAGCAGCACGGGAAGGGCAGCGTAAAGGGGCTTCATGCGCCGTGCTCCAGCCAATCCTCGATCAGGCGTCGCGCGATGGAATCGATGCGGGGCAGGGAGAAACCATGCGCCGCGGCGTCGCGCATCTCCTCCCGCGTGAACCAGCGGGCGTCCTGCAATTCCTCGGGGTCGATGGTGATGGCGTCCGTGAGCCCCTCCGCGTGGAAGCCCAGCATGATGGAGGCCGGGAAGGGCCAGGGCTGGGAGGAGTGGTAGAGCACCTCGCCGACCTCGACGCCCGTCTCCTCCTTCACCTCGCGCCGCACCGCCTCCTCCAGGCTCTCGCCGGGCTCCACGAAGCCGGCGAGGGTCGAATACATCTTTGAATTGGGGAAGCGGTGGGAATGGCCGAGCAGCGCGCGGTCGCCGCGCACCACCAGCATGATCACGGCCGGGTCGGTGCGCGGGAAGTGCTGGGCGTTGCAGTTTGTGCAGACCATGACGTTGCCGGCGCTGCGCGGCGCGCATTCGCCCCCACAGACGCCGCAGAAGCGGTGCCGGGTGCGCCAATGCATCAGGCCGCGCGCATGGGCGAGGACCGAGGCCTCCCCGGCCGGCAGCAGGCCCGCGACCTGGCGGAGGTCGGTGAAGCCGCCCATGCCGTCCGGCAGCAGGGGCAGCGGATCCTCGGCCGCGGAGCAATCGACCGTGAAGACCGGACGACCCTCCCACAGGCCGAGGAAGGCCCAGGGCCCGCCGGCCATGCGCACGGCCTCGGCCGCGGCGCCGGTCAGCAGCACGGCCTCCGGCTTCCCCGCCTCCACGCCCTTCATCAGGCTGCGGCTGCGCCAGACGGGGGCGAAGAGGGTCTCGGGATCGGCGAGGGCCTGGGCGATCCAGTCCTGGTCGTCGCGCCGGTGGCCGGCGCGATCGAGGGGGCTGCCCGTATAGGCATTGGGACGGCTGGCGGGGACGGAGAGCATCGCGGCCGACCCTGCCACGCGGCCCGCGGCCGGTCCAGGGAGGGAGATCACGAGCCGGGGTGTCGCCCTTGCGGCGCGGGGGGCATTGCCCTTGCGGCGCGGGGGACATTGCCCTTGCGACGCGGGGGACATTGCCCTGGCGGCGCGGGGGGCATTGCCCCAGGGCGCCGGAGACCCGATATTGGGGGCGGAAGGTCGGCGACGGACGTGCTCCTCGCCAACCCGGTCAGGTCCGGAAGGAAGCAGCCGTAACGAGTTCTCGCGCGGGTCGCCCGCCGGCCTTCCACCTTTCTCTGGCCCCTTCTCCGGGCGCCCGCTAACCCCGGACAACCGCATGGCCAGCGACATCTTCGGCAATCCGCTCCCGCCCGAGGCCCCCGAGGATGAGGGGCTGCCGCCGCCCCCGCCGCAGGAAGGACCGGGGCTGTTCGGGGAGCCCGATCCGCCGACCGCCGCTGCGCCGCCGCCGCCGCCCGCGCCGCCAGCGCCCGTTGCTGCCAGTGGCACGCCCTATCGCGTGCTCGCCCGCAAATACCGCCCGCAGAACTTCGCCGACCTGATCGGGCAGGAAGCACTCGTCCGAACGCTGAGAAACGCCTTCGCGCAGGGGCGGGTGCACCACGCCTTCATGCTCACGGGGGTGCGCGGCGTCGGCAAGACGACGACGGCGCGCATCATCGCCCGCGCGCTGAACTGCATCGGCACCGACGGCAAGGGCGGGCCGACGCCCGATCCCTGCGGGGTCTGCGCGGAATGCCGCGCCATCCTGGCGGACCGGCACCCGGACGTGCAGGAGCTGGACGCCGCCAGCAACAACGGCATCGACGATGTGCGGGAATTGCGGGAGCGGCTGCGCTTCCGCCCCGCCCAGGGCCGCTTCAAGGTCATCATCCTGGACGAGGTCCATATGATGTCCACGGCCGCCTTCAACGCGCTGCTCAAGACTCTCGAGGAGCCGCCGCCGGACGTGAAGTTCATGCTGGCGACGACCGAGTTGCGGAAGGTGCCGACCACCATCCTCAGCCGCTGCCAGACCTTCCATCTGCGCCGCGTGCCCCAGGACCAGCTTCTCGGCCATTTCCAGCGCATCTGCGGGCTGGAGGAGGTGCCGGCGGAGGCGGAGGCACTGGCCATGGTGGCGCGGGCGGCCGATGGCTCCGTCCGCGACGGGCTCTCCATCCTCGACCAGGCCATCGCCATGGCGGGCGGCGGCGGCGTGACCGCGGAAGCCGTGGTGGACATGCTGGGCCTCGCGGAGCGGGGCTTGGCCGTCTCCCTCATGGAGGCGCTGATGGCGGGCGATGCGGCCGCCGCGCTGGCGCTGTCCGAACAGGCGCATGCCCGCGGCACCGACCCCGGCGTGGTGCTGTCCGACCTGCTGGAGCTGACGCATCTGCTGAGCCGGATGAAGTCGGTGCCCGCACTGCGGAAGGACCCCGCCCTGCCGGAGGCCGAGCGCGTGCGCGGCGCGCAGCTGGCCGATCGCCTCTCCATCCCCGTGCTGGCGCGCTGCTGGCAGATGCTGCTGAAGGGGATGCAGGAGGTCGCGCAGGATGGCGTGGACCGCCGCGCGGCGGCCGAGATGGTGCTGATCCGCATCGCCCATGTGGCGGAGTTGCCGACGCCGGGGGACCTGGTGCGGCGGCTGACGGAACAGGGCGTCTCTGCGCCGGCCGGGCCCGCCGCACCGCCACCGGGCGGTGGCGGGCTGCGGGCGATTGCCGGAGGGGGCGCGGGCGGCGGCGCGGCGGTGGCCGTGGCGCAGGCCGTTGCGGCGCCGGTGGAAGCCGTGGCGCCGGTGGTGGCGAGCTATCGCGACATCGCGGCGCTGGCGCATGGGCGGAAGCCGATGCTGCACGCCCACCTGGTGCACAGCGTCCATCCCGTGAAGGTCACGCCCGGACGGGTGGAGATCCGCACCAAGCCCGATGCCCCGCGCGACCTGGCGCAGCAGATCACGGCGCTGCTGCTGGAGTTCACCGGCACCCGCTGGACCGTGGCGCTGTCCAATGCCGAGGGCGAGCCGACGCTGGCCGATCAGGGCCGCGCGGCGGAGCAGGACCGGCGCGCGCTGGCCCGCACCCATCCGCTGGTGCAGGCGGTGCTGGAAGCCTTTCCCGGGGCCACGATCGAGGCGGTGCGCGATGCCAGCCTCGACAATTACGGGCTGCCACCCCCCTCGATCGATTCCGACCCGGGGCGCGACTTCGCGCCGCCGGATGCGGAGCCGGTCGGGCTCGACGACGACATCTCACCGGAGGATTGAGCGACGCCATGAAGAACCTCGGCAACATGCTGAAGCAGGCGCAGCAGATGCAGACCCGCATGCAGGAGATGCAGGCGAAGCTGGAGGCCTCCGAGGTGGAGGGCGGCTCCGGCGGCGGGATGGTGAAGGTCCTGCTTTCCGGCAAGGGCGACCTGCGCCGCCTGACCATCGACCCGTCCCTGATGGATGACCGGGAGGTGCTGGAGGACCTGATCGTCGCCGCCCATGCCGACGCCAAGCAGAAGGTGGAGACGATGATGGCGGAGGAGATGCAGAAGGCGACGGCCGGGCTGAACATCCCGGGCGGCCTCGGCGGGCTGAAGCTGCCGTTCTGATGCCATCGGTCGCCTTCGGCGCCTCGATGGCATCAGACCGTTTTTGATGACCTCAAGCGCGTCGGGCCGTAGGCACGCCTTTGGCGTGACGCGCGGCCTCCGGCCGCTTGGCTCGCCGGACTGTCGGCGGGCCGCAGTCGCGGCCTCGCCCGCCGGTGGCGGGCGCATCGGAGCTTTTCTCGCACAAGCTCTCCCGCCCTACGGGAGAGTAGCAGGGCGTCCCCTTGTCACTGCCGAATGATCCGATCGAGCGGCTGATCGCGCTGCTGGCGCGCACGCCCGGCCTTGGCCGGCGGAGCGCGCGGCGGGCGGTGCTGAAGATGCTGATGAAGCCGCAGGAGACGATGCTGCCGCTGGCGGAGGCGCTGACGGCGGCGGCCGAGGCCGTGCGGCCCTGCCAGGTCTGCGGCAACCTCGATGCGCAGTCGCCCTGCGGCATCTGCACCGACCCGCGGCGGGACCGGCACCTGGTCTGCGTGGTGGAGGGCGTGGCCGACCTCTGGGCGCTGGAACGCGCCCATGCGCATCACGGGCTCTACCATGTGCTGGGGGGCACGCTCTCGCCGCTGGCCGGCATCGGGCCGGAGGACCTCTCGATCCAGCCGCTGCTGCGGCGGGTGGAGCAGGAGGGGGTGAGCGAGGTGATCATCGCCCTGCCGGCGACGGTCGATGGCACGGCGACGGCGCATTACCTGACGGACCGGCTGAAGCCCGCGGATGTCACCGTCACCAGGCTGGCGCAGGGGGTGCCGATGGGCGGCGCGCTGGATGTGCTGGATGAGGGCACGCTGGCGGCGGCGCTGCGGGCGCGGCGGCCGGTGTAACTGGTCACGGGTGTGACTTTTTAGTCGCTAAGTGACTTAAGCCGATTATGCCGTTTATGCGCGTTTAGCACCGTTTTCGAGGGGGTGCGGAGGTCGCAGAAGGGTGGCGGCGTGGTGAACATAGCCGGAACCCAAGGCGCGGCGCCAGCGCTTTCGCGGGCTACTTCGGGGGAGGCTTTGCCTCCCCCGGACCCCCACCACCAGGGCCGAACCGGCCCTGGACCGTCCTCGGTTTCATATCCGGCGGTCCAGGGTCGCCTTCGACCCTGGCGTGGGGGGTATCGGGGGGAGCGGCGCTCCCCCCGGGCCGATCAGCCGGCCTTGAACTTGCTGTAGAAGCCGGTCGGGCGGACGAAGCGGTTCTCCTGCTTCACCAGCAGGCCGCGGGAGGCGCTTTCCTTGAGGTAGGCGCCCCAGGCGGGATCGGCGGCCATGGCCGTGCGGCGGCGGTCGCGATCCGCCAAATCCGCATAGCCCCAGAGATGGACGACGGTGTTCAGCTCCCCCTCCACCGTCGTGTACCAGCCCAGGCAGTTCTCCAGGTACTTGGTCTGCAGCGGCCAGGCCATGGTCTCGTAGAGCGAGACGAACTCGGCCAGCTTGCCGGGCGCCGTGGTGTAGATGCGCAAGTCGACGATCATCGGGCAGTTCCCCCTGGGGTTGGGCGCGGAGGATCGCCCAGGGCGGCGGAGCGCGGAAGGGCCCGCCCCTCGGAATTGCTGCCACGGGACCATCATCCCTCTGCAACGCCGATGTCATAGGGTGCATGTATAGGCCGCACCATCGAAGGGCGGCGGGGATGCTGGAGCTTCAGGGTCTGACACGGCGATTCGGTTCGGTGACGGCGGTGAATGACGTCCGCCTCTCGATCCCGGATGGCCAGATGGTGGGGGTGATCGGTCGCTCCGGCGCGGGCAAGTCCACGCTGCTGCGGATGATCAACCGCCTGACCGAGCCCTCCGAGGGCCGCATCCTGCATGACGGCCAGGACATCACCGCGCTGCGCGGTTCCGCGCTGCGGCGCTGGCGCACCGACTGCGCCATGATCTTCCAGCAGTTCAATTTGGTGCAGCGGCTGGATGTGCTGACCAACGTCCTGGTCGGGCGGCTGAACCACCGGCCGGGCGTGATGGGCACGCTGACCAGCCTGCTCTGCCTCTTCACCGCGGAGGAACGGGCACTCGCCATCCAGGCGCTGGACCGCTTCGACCTGGCCGATACCGCGCTGCAGCGCGCCGATACGCTGTCCGGCGGCCAGCAGCAGCGCGTCGCGATCTGCCGCGCCCTGATGCAGGAGCCGAAATTCATCCTGGCCGATGAGCCGATCGCGAGCCTCGACCCGCGCAATGCGCGGACGGTGATGGAGGCGCTGCGCCAGGTGAACCGGGAGGATGGCATCACCGTGCTGACCAACCTCCATCACCTCGATACCGCCCGGCATTATTGCGACCGGATCGTCGCCATGCAGGCCGGGCGCGTGATGTTCGATGGCCCGCCCGCCGCGCTGACCGGGGAGAAGGTGCGCGAGATCTACGGCGTGTCCGAGGACGAGTTCGACGAGCAGGCCGAGGAGGCTGTGAAGCCCAAGGCCCAGCGCGCGCCGAAGGCCGGTCTCGCCATCGCCTGAGTGGCGTGCGGCGGGATCGGCGGCGTTCTTCCACCCAACGGAGAGACCCGCATGATCACCCGTCGCCTGATGCTGGCCGCCGCCGCGGCGGCCCCCTTCCCCGCGCTTGCGCAAGCGCCCGCCCCGGCCATGCCCGCGGCCGGCCGCCGCGCCTGGGCGCAGCAGGTTCCCCAGATCCGCATCGGCCTGCTGGGCGGCGAGAACGAGTCCGACCGGCTCGGCCGCTACGACGCCTATCGCCAGCTCATCGAGACGACCTTCGGCGTGCCCGTGCGGCTTTTCCCGGCTTCCGACTATGCCGGCGTGATGCAGGCCTTCAGCGCGCGGCAGATCGAGATGTCCTCCATGGGCGCCTCCGCCTATGCCGGCGCCTGGCTCGACACCAATGGCGGCGTGGAGCCGCTCTTCGTGGCGCGGGAAGCGGATGGCAGCATCTCCTACATCGCCGTCATGGTGGTGCGGGCCGATAGCGGCATCACGAGCCTGGAGCAGCTGCGCGGCAAGTCGCTGGCCTGGGCGGACCCGAACAGCACCAGCGGCTACCTGGTGCCCCGCAGCGAGCTGCGGGCGGCCGGGATCAACACGGAAAGCGGGCAGTACTTCTCCCGCACCGGCTTCGGCGGCGGGCATGAACAGGCGGTGGTCGCGGTGCTGCAGCGCCAGTATGATGCGGCCGTGACCTGGGCCTCCGGCCAGGGCGACGAAGCGCAGGGCTTCACCCGCGGCAACCTTCGCGCCATGGTCGAGAAGGGGATGCTGAACATGCGGGACCTGCGCATCATCTGGCGGTCGCGCCCGATCCTGAACGGGCCGATGACGGTGCGCGCCGACCTGCCGGCGGCCTTCAAGGCCGACATCACCGCCTTCCACCTGGCGCTGGCCACCGCCCATCCGCAGATCTACGCGCAGGTCGAGCGCGGCGGCGGGCTCGGCTACGCGGCCGTGACGCATGCGCAGTTCGAGCCGATCGTGCAGCTGCGCCGCGAGGAAGCGGCCGAGCGGCGCCGGCGCAGCTGATCCGTGTCCGCGGCGCTTCCCCTCCCCCGCCTTCCCGCCGTGCCGCGGATCGAGGCGGATTTCCAGGCGGCGCGCCGCGCCCGACGCAACGCCACCCTCCTCTGGGGTGGCGTCCTGCTGGTCTGCATCTATGTGGCAGCCCTGGTCAGCGAGGCCTCGCCGGCCGCGATCCTGGCCGGGCTGCCGCGCATCGGCGAGTATTTCTGGCGCACCCTGCCCACCTTCCGGTGGGAGGTGTTCTTCGCGAACTGGGAGACGGAGGGAAGCTTCGCCTCCTGGATGTACCGGGCCGACAAATGGGCCTGGCTGATCTTCGAGACGGCGCAGATGGCGCTGCTGGCGACGCTCGGCGGCACGCTGGTGGCGCTGCTGCTGTGCTTCCCGGCGGCGCGCAACATGGCGCCGAACGCCTGGGTCTATCACCTGGCGCGCCGCTTCCTGGAAGTATGCCGGACAGTGCCGGAGATCGTCTTCGCGCTGATCTTCGTCTGGGCCTTCGGCATCGGGCCGCTCGCCGGCATCCTGGCCATCGCCATCCACACCATCGGCGCCAATGGCAAGCTCTTCGCCGAGGTGGTGGAGAATGCGGAGCCGGGGCCGGTGGAGGGCATCCGCGCCGCGGGCGGCAACTGGTTCCACCGCGCGCGCTTCGGCATCCTGCCGCAGGTCGCACCCAATTTCCTGAGCTACGCGCTGCTGCGATTCGAGGTGAATGTGCGCGGCGCCAGCGTGATCGGCTTCGTCGGCGCGGGCGGCATCGGGCAGGAGCTCTACCAGGTGATCGCGTTCAATTATTACGAGGAGATCAGCGCCATCGTCGTGCTGATCATCCTGGCGGTCGCGCTGATCGACGTGGTGTCGGAGAAGCTGCGCATGGGGCTGAACGCGGCCGCCGGCGGGAAGGGCTGAAGCGATGGCGCTGGCGCAACCGACCCCGGAGCAGATCGCGGCACTCCGCGCCCGCTATCCCCATGCCTTCGGCGCCACGCCCGCCACCCGCGCGCTGCGGGCCGTGACCTGGGCGGTGGGGATCGGCTGGCTGGTCTTCCTGTTCTGGTGGTTCGACATCACGCCGGCCCGGCTGTGGAACGGTCTGTCCGGGCTCGGCACCATCGTCACGCTGATGATCCCGCCCTCCCCCGGGGAGCAGTGGGAGGAGATCCTGAAGGGCATCGCGGAAAGCATCGCGATGGCCTTCCTCGGCACGCTCTTCGCCGCGATCATCGCGGTGCCGCTGGGATTCCTCGGCGCCAACAACGTGGTGACGAACACGCTGGCGCATTTCTCGTTGCGACGCGTCTTCGACGGCTTCCGCGGCGTGGACCAGTTGATCTGGGCGCTGGCCTATGTGCGCGCCGTGGGGCTCGGCCCGCTGGCCGGCGTGCTGGCCATCGCGACGGCCGATATCGCGGTGCTGGCCAAGCTGTATGCCGAGGCGATCGAGAATGCGGAGAAGCGCCAGGCGGAGGGGATCGATGCGGTGGGCGGCAACCGGCTGCTCCGCACCCGCTTCGGCCTGCTGCCGCAGGTGCTGCCGGTGATGGTGGCGCAGGCGCTCTATTTCCTCGAATCCAACACGCGGTCGGCCGCCATCCTCGGCGTGGTCGGCGCCGGGGGCATCGGGTTGCAGATCGCGGAGCGCATCAAGGTGCGCTACTGGGACGAGGTCGCCTTCATCATCATCCTGATGATCGCGGCCGTCGCGCTGATCGACATGCTGTCGGCGCGCATCCGGCGCCGGCTGATCGGGGATCGCGAGGGGATCGCGAAGCGCTGAGAATCATGACGGGAACGGGGCCGCGGACGATCGCGTTCGGGCCGCATGATCCTGCAACTCGATCCCCCGCTGCCGATGACGACGCCGAAGGGTGAGGGGATCGCGCATTTCCTCATCGACTACGGTGCCGAGACCCATTTGATGTGGGTCGTCTTTATGGATGCCGATGGCTCCTGCTGGACGGTGCCGAATCCGGAGGTCCGGATGGCACCGAACTGGTCCATGGGCCGCCGGCCGCTGCGGGCGCCGCGCGTGCCGCCGCCGGCGAATGAGCTGCGCGTCGATCCGGCCGCGGTGGCCGCCGCCAACGGCATGCCGCTCAAGTAGCACCGTCGAACCAGCCGACATCGAGCGTCGCGACCTCTCCGAAGGGCACGCCTTTCCGGGCGGCGTCGCGGATGATGGGCCAGGACGTGTAGGGCATGACCAGAAGCGGCCAGGGGTCGCGCGCCTGCCAGCAGACGTCGCGCGTGGTGAGCAGGCGCTTGAGATTCGCGCCGAAGGGCCCGCCCTTGAAGAGGGAAAGCTGCGTCTCCGTCAGGCAGGACCAGAATTGCTGCAGCGTGCGTTCCGGGCGGTGGCGCGGGGGCGGCGCGGTGGGATCGGCGAGACTTCTCGCGATGTCCGCGGGCTCGAAGAAATGCAGGCCGCTGGTCGTGCGCGGGTTGCATTCGATGCCCCAGGGCGTGCCCTGCGCATCCACGATCAGGTCGAAGCTGATGAAGCCGGACCAGTTCGCACGCTCGATGAAGCGGGCGGTCCAGGCCTCGATGGCGGGGTGGTCCACCCGTTCGAAGGAGACGGCGACCGAGCCCGAGAATTGGGCGCCGCGATAGACGGTGGTGGCGAGGACCCGGCCCTGATGGGCGAGGGAGCAGGTGCTGAACTCCTCGCCCACGATCAGGCGCTGGACGAGATGGGGATCGGCCTCGGTCGGCAGGGGATCGCCGGCGGCCAGGCGCCGGACGCCGCGGCCGGAGCAGCTATGCACGGGCTTCACGACCACCGCGGCGCTCTGCGCCAGTTCGGCGGCTTCCGGCGTGCCGAGCGGAAGGCTCTCCGGCACCGTCACGCCGTAGTCGAGGCCGGCGCGGACGAAACCGCCCTTGTGGTGCAGGGCAAGGACCTGGTCGGGCGGCATGGTAGCGACTCTCGCGCCGGGGGGCAGCAGGGGCGCCAGATGCGCGACATGCATCGTCTCCTCCGACACCGGCAGGACGAGCTCCGCGCGCTCCTCCCGCACGATCTTCGCAAGCGCCTCCAGATAGGCGCGCTTGCCCGCGCTGGGCGGTGGGACGCGGATGGATCGGGCGACGTCGCGCGACGATCCGCAGAGGTGGCGCGCGAAGGGCTCCGCGACGACGACGCGCCAGCCGATGGCGGCAAATCCGCGGGCGAGGTCGAGGGCCTTGGGCAGGCGACCCAGCGTCAGCACCACCGTCCGCGTCATCGCGCGCGCGTCACCCGGCACATGACCTGGCGCACCGGCCGCGTCGTGAGGCGCGCGGCGGGGCGGACGGCGGCGGGGTTCTCCACCTGGAAGTCGAAATGGCGGAAGAGGCGCGCGATGAGCAGCGTCGCCTCCACCGTCGCGAAGGCGGCGCCGGCGCAGATGCGGGGGCCGATGCCGAAGGGGATATAGGCGCCCTGCGTCAACTCCGACTTCCGTTCCGCCGTGAAGCGGTCGGGGTCGAAGACGTTGGGGTCCTTCCAATAGAGGCGGTGGCGGTGCAGCACCCAGGGCGCCACCATGATCAGCGCGCCGCGCTTCACGCGATACTCGCCGATGCGCGTGGCTTCGTTGGCGACGCGCGGCAGGAAGGTGATGGGCGGGTAGAGGCGCAGCGTCTCGTTGAAGACGTTGCGCGTGAAGACGAGGCGGCGCGTCTGTTCGAAGCTGATCGGCCCATCGCCACAGACCTCCGCCACTTCGGCGCGGATGCGGGCGACGAGTTCCGGGCGCGTGGCCAACAGGTAGAAGCACCAGGTGAGCGCGCTGGCGCTGGTCTCGTGCCCCGCCAGGAACAGCACGCCGAGCTGGTCGATCAGCTCCTCCCGCGTGAAGGCCTTCCCATCGACGTCATGCGCGGCGACGACGGCGCTGGCGATGTCGTCGAAGCTCTGGCCGGCATCGAGGTGACTGTCCAGCAGATCGCCGAGGCAGCGGCGGATCAGCGCGCAGCTGTCGAGCACTGCCTGGGTCTGGGGAATCTTCGTCCAGGCGCGATCCATGATGAGGCGGCGGATCTCCACCTGCGCGACGCTGCGCTCGAAGAAGGTGAAGGCGTCGAAGACCTCATGCGCCACGGTCGTGGCCAGCGAGGTGGAGAAGACGGAGCGGCAGATGATGTCAGCCGTCAGGTGGCTCATGGCGAGGTCGAGGGAGAAGAGTTCCTTCGATTGCGCCTGCGCGTGCAGCGTCTCCTCGTATTCGGCGGCGCCGGCTTCCATGCTGGCGAAGGCGCGGTTCACGCGCATCAGGGTCAGCGCGGGGTCCATCATGGCGCGCTGGCGCTTCCAGGTGGCGCCGGAACTCACGAAGATGCTGTCGCCGATCAGCGGCTCCAGCGCATTCACCATCAGGTCCGATTTCGGGAAGATGCCCTGCGTGTCCACAAGGACATCGCGCACCAGCCTGGGCTCGTTCACCACCACGATGGAGCGGCGGGAATAGCCGAGCGGCCCGATCGGCATGCGGTAGGCCTCGGCCGGCAGCAGGCCGAGCAGATTGCCCTCCCCCTGCAGCAGGGCGCGGAACAGGGAGATGATGGGGGAGCGCGGCGTGGGGTGCGGCGGGATGAAGGGCGCGGTCATCGACATGCGACACTATCCCTCGCTTTACACCACGAAGTGTCAAGTGGCATTGTCACTTCCGTCACACGAGGAGCGATGGATGGAGCTGCTGGTGTTCCATGGCCTCATCGCCGCGCATATCGTCACGGGCAGCACGGGCGCCATAGCCTTCTGGGTGCCGGTGATCGGGCGCAAGGGCGGCGTGAACCATGCGCGCTGGGGGAAGGTCTTCGCCTATGCCATGCTGGCGACAGGCAGCTTCGCCGTCTGCATGAGCCTGATGACGCTGGCCGATCCCTTCGGCACGCATCCGCACCTGGAAGGGCAGTTCGACGCGAACTTCATCCGCGGGCTGTTCGGCTGGATGATGCTGCATACGGGCATCCTCACGATCAACCTCGCCTGGTATGGCTGGCTCGCCATCCGCAACAAGGGGCGGCACGCGCTGAACCGGACGCCGCTGAATGTCGGGCTGCAATACGCGGTGATGGCGGCGGCGTTGGCCTGCGCCGTCGATGGCTGGCTGATCGGGCAGCATCTGATGATCGGCATCGCGGTGGTCGGCGTGGCGACGGGGCTCACGAATCTCTGGTTCATCCACAAGCCCCAGGTGGAGCGAGCGGACTGGCTGAAGGAGCACATCAAGGCCTTGGTCGGCGCGGGCATCAGCGTCTACACCGCCTTCATGGCCTTCGGATCGGTGCGCATCTTCCCTGAGCTGGCCTTGCATCCCGGCATGTGGTCGGTGCCGCTGATCGTGGGGCTCGCCATCATCATCTGGCATCGGCTCGACATCGACCGGAAGGCGCGGCGGGTGCGGGCGCGGCGCGTGGGGGCGGCGGCCTGAACACCATGCGCGTGGTGGTGATCGGCGCGGGCATGGGCGGGCTGGCCGCGGCCACCGACCTGGCGCGGCGCGGCGCGGAGGTCACGGTGCTGGATCGCGCGGCCGCCGAGGGCGGCAAGGCGCGCCATGTGATGGTGGACGGCGCGGGCATCGATGGCGGCCCCACCGTCTTCACCATGCGCTGGATTTTCTCGAGTTTGTTCGAGGATTGCGGGCGACGGATCGAGGATTTTCTCGAGCTGTACGCAGCGGAGACGCTGGCACGGCATGCGTGGCGCGCCGGCGGGCGGCTCGACCTGTTCGCCGATGTGGAGCGGAGCGCCGACGCCATCGGGGAGTTTGCGGGCGCAGCCGATGCGCGGGGGTATCGCGACTTCGTCGCGCGCAGCGGCGACATCTTCGCCACCCTGAAGGACAGCTTCATCGCGGGGCAGCGGCCCTCGCCGCTCGACCTGGTGCGGCGGGTCGGGCTGTCGCGGATCGATGCGCTGTGGCGGACGATGCCCTGGGCGACGCTATGGCAGGCGCTGGGCGGCTATTTCACGGACCCGCGGCTGCGGCAGCTCTTCGGCCGCTACGCCACCTATTGCGGCTGCTCCCCCTTCCTGGCGCCGGCGACGCTGATGCTGGTGGCGCATGTGGAACAGGACGGCGTCTGGCTGGTGAAGGGCGGCATCAGGCGCGTCGCCGCCGCCATCCGCGAACTCGCAGAAAGCCAGGGGGCGCGCTTCCGCTTCGGGGCGGAGGCCGCGGAGATCATCGTGGAGGGCGGACGCGTCATCGGCGTGCGGCTGATGGATGGCGAGCGGATCGAGGCCGATGCCGTGGTCTTCAACGGCGATGTCGCGGCGCTCGGCCAGGGGCTGCTCGGCGAACGCGCGCGGCGCGGACTGCGCGATACGCCGCGCGCGGCGCGGTCGCTCTCCGCCATCACCTGGTGCGTGAAGGCGCCGACGCGCGGCTTCCCGCTGATGCACCACAACGTCTTCTTCGCCGAGGATTACGCGGACGAGTTCGACGCGGTCTTCCGCCGCCGCCAGGTGACCGCGGCGCCGACGGTCTATCTCTGCGCGCAGGATCGCGGGCATGGGGAGGTCGCCGCGGGTGCGGCGGAGCGCATGCTGCTGCTGGTGAACGCCCCCGCCGATGGCGATCGCGGCGAGCCCGATCCACGCGTGCTGGCGGATATCGAGGCGCGCAGCACCGCCCTGATGCGCGATTGCGGGCTGGAGATCGGGTCCGGCGAAAGCGTCACGACGACGCCGGCCGGCTTCCATCAGTTGTTCCCCGGCACCGGCGGCGCGCTCTATGGGCGCGCGAGCCATGGCGCGACGGGCACCTTCGCGCGGCCGGGTGCCACGGGTGGCGTGCGCGGCCTCTATCTCGCCGGCGGCTCCGTCCATCCCGGCCCCGGCATCCCGATGGCGGCGATGTCCGGGCGCCTCGCCGCGGCGAGGCTGCTGGAGGAGTCGGTCAGCCGGCCCTGACCAGCGCGCTGCCATGCGGCACGACCTGGTCGAGGATCTTTGCCGAACTCACCACGCCCGGCACGCCGGCGCCGGGATGGGTGCCGGCGCCGACGAGATAGAGGCCGGCGACTTCCTCGCTGACATTGTGCGGACGGAACCAGGCGGACTGGAAAAGCTGCGGCTCCAGCGAGAAGGCGGCGCCGTTCACCGACAGCAGCCGGTCGCGGAAATCCTGCGGCGTCAGCAGCCGCGACGTCACGATGGACTCGCCAAGGCCGGGCAGCACCGTCCGCTCCAGCCGCTGCTGGATGGCGGCGCGATAGGGTTCCGCCTGCGTCGCCCAATCCGTCCCGCTGCCGAGATGCGGCACGGGCGAGAGGACGTAGAAGCTGTCACAGCCCGGCGGCGCCATCGACGGGTCCGTCGCCGTCGGCCGGTGCAGGTAAAGGGAGAAGTCCTTCGCCAGCTTCTTGCGCTTGAAGATGTCGGCCAGCAGCGCCTCGTAGCGCGGCCCCAGCACCATGGTGTGGTGATAGACATCGTCGAAGCGGCGGTTGGTGCCGAAATACCAGACGAAGAGCGACATGGAGTAGCGTGCGCGGGCGACCTTGGAATCGGTCCAGCGCTTGCGCTTCGTCTCGCTGAGCAGCTTCGAATAGGTCCAGCCGACATCGGCGTTGGAGACGACGACATCGGCCGCGATGTGTTCGCCGCCGCACAGCCGCACGCCGGTGGCGCGGCCGTCCTGCACCGTGATCTGCTCGACCTCCGCGCCGTAGCGTAGCCGCCCGCCCTGGCCCTCGATGAGGCCGACCAGGCCGTTCACCACCGCGCCCATGCCGCCCATGGCGTAGTGCACGCCGTGCAGCCGCTCCAGATGCGCGATCAGGCAGTAATAGGCCGTGGTCGTCATCGGGTTGCCGCCGATGAGCAGGGGATGAAAGCTGAAGGCGACGCGCAGCTTGGGATTGGTGAAATAGTCGCCGACCTTGCCGAAGACGGTGCGCCAACCACCAAGCCGGATCATGTCCGGCACCGCGGCCAGCAAGGTGGACAGCTGGTGGAAGGGCTGATCCGCGAGCTTGGCGAAGGCGACGTCGAAGATGCGTTCGCTGGTGGCGATGAAGCGCTCGAAGCCCGGCAGATCCTCCGGCGCGATGCGCGCGATCTCGGCGCGCGTGGCGTCGAGGTCCGCGGAGCAGTTCATCACCGTGCCGTCGTCGAAGCGGATCTGGTAGAAGGGGTTCATCGCCCGCAGGTCGAGGTCATCCGCCATGCGGCGGCCGCACAGCGTCCAGAGTTCCTCCAGCAGGTAGGGCGCGGTGATGATGGTAGGGCCGGCATCGAAGGTGAAGCCATCCTGCCGGTAGACATAGGCGCGGCCGCCGGGGGCATCGAGCTTCTCCAGCACCGTCACGCGCCAGCCGCGCGCGCCCAGGCGGATGGCGGCGGCGAGCCCGCCGAAGCCTGAGCCGATGACGAGGGCATGGGGCCGCGGATCGGCGTGGAAGGCGATGCCGTCCATCATGGGTGTTTGTCCTGGCGGGGTTTCAGGCGAGGCTGAGCGTCGCCCAGGCGAGGACGACGTAGCGCGCGGTCTTGGCGATGGCGACCAGCAGCAGGAAGGTGGGCAGGGGCTCCCTCAGCACGCCGGCGACGAGCGTCAGGGGATCGCCGATGAGGGGCGCCCAGCTCAGCAGCAGGGACCAGCGGCCCCAGCGATGGTACCAGCCCGTGGCGCGGTCCAGCGCGGCGGGCGGCACCGGGAACCACCGCCGGTCGCGGAAGCGGTCCACCTGCCGGCCGAGCCACCAGTTGAGCACCGCGCCGAGCGTGTTGCCGATGCTGGCCACCAGCACCAGCAGCCAGGCGGGTGTCTCCCCCAGCAGCAGCAGCCCGACCAGCACGGGTTCGGATTGCAGGGGCAGCAGGCTCGCCGCGCCGAAGGCGGAGGCGAAGAGCCCGATCAGTTCGGCGAGGCGTGTCATCGGCCCGGATATGCCCCATTGGCCGATGGCCCGGAAAGCGCCGCGGCCGGCCCCCTTTGCCAGGGGGCCGGCCGCGGCAGTCTTGGCACCGGTCCGGCGCCCGGCCAGCGCGGCCGGGCGCCGCGCCGGTCATTCGGCCGAGGCCGCGCGGGCGGGGCCCGCGCTGATCAGCCGCAGTTCCGGATAGCCTTCCAGCATCGGCGCCCCGTAGAAGGGCCGGTTGGCACCCTGGTGGCAGGTGGCGCAGTTGATCTTCAGCGCATCCCCACCCGGGCCAAGGCGCGCGCCATGCGGGCCATCCGCCGGACCACGCGGATTGGCGGCCCAGAGGGGCTGCAACGGCGTGATGTAGGCAGTGTTGAGATCCCGCACCATGCGGATGCCGTGCCATGCCGTCAGGCGCGCCGGCGGGCTGGTTTCCCAGTTCGCGAAGGAGCGGCTGTTGTGGCAGTGGGTGCAGTTCACGCCGAGCCCCTCGCTCATCGTCATCATGAGCGAATAGGTCCACTCCGCCTGCATGGTGTTGGCCGGGTTGCGGCCAGGCAGGGAGGAGTTGCTGATCACGCGGATCTCGTTCGCCTGCAGCAGGAAGGGCGTGAAGGGATCGCCGGGCAGCGAGCTGTCATTCGCCGCCGGCGCGGGATGGTTCTGGCCACGCTGCGCCTGCAGGCCGGAATGCGGGAGCACTGCGGTGGCCCACACCTCGGATGGCACCGGCTGGCCGCGGTGGCAGGTGTAGCAGGTGACGCCGACCTGGCCGACATGCGCCGTCCAGTCCGTGTTGATCCGCCGCGTCATCTGCAGCATCCGGCGGGACACGACCTTCGTGTAGACCTCGTCGGAGGCCATGTTCTCCGGGTTGTGGCAGTAGGTGCAGCCCTGCGCCGGCGCGATCCATTCGGTCATCGCCTGCATGATGCGGCCGAACTGCGCGGCGCTGAGTTCGCCCAGGACCTGGACGTTCTCATAGAGCTCGGACGCCTTCGGGCCATCGGTGTCGGCGGCCTCCGGCACTTCCGGCAGGCGGTTGGCCGCCACCCGCACCGCCAGGGTGCGGGGGTTGTTCAGATCCTGCATGCCGACACCGCGGAAGCCGATCTGCGTGCTGCGTACCGGCGGCCGCTCGAAGCTCAGCACGATCACGACCGTGCAGACCAGCGCGGCGAGGCCGAGCAGGACCTGGGTGGAGAACCTCATCGCGGGGCTCCTTGCAGGAGTGAGGGATCGGCCACCGGAGCCCAGAGGGCGGGGTAGGACGGTGCGAAGTGACGATCCACGGCCCAGAGGTACCAGTTGTCGACGACGGTGCCGGTCAGGAGGATGCCGATGCCGCCCGTGATCGGGCAGAGGACGGCGAACCACCAGGCCCAGCGATGGATGCTTTCGAAGCTGGCGTTGAAGCCCATGCACCAGCGCCAGAAGAGGCCACCACGTTCCGCCGCGGTGCCGCGGTCCAGCACCAGCTCGATCTCTCGTTCGCCGCCGTAGCGGCCGAGCGCCAGGATCGTGGCGCCATGCATCGCGAAGAGCAGCGTGGAGCCGTAGAGGAAGACGATCGAGAGCGCGTGGAACGGGTTGTAGAAGAGGTTCCCGTAGCGGATCGAGAAGGCGGCGGTCCAGTCGAGGTGCGGGAAGATGCCGAAGGGCACCGCCTCGCTCCAGGAGCCCATCAGGATCGGGCGGATGAAGCCCAGCACCAGGTAGAGCCAGATCGCGGCCATGAAGGCCCAGGCCACATGCGTGCCCATGCCGAGCTGCCGTGCGCGGCGATAGGTACGCGCCCACCACAGCAGGATGGACAGCGTCAGGAAGAAGCCAGCGACCAGCCACCAGCCGCCTTCGCGCAGCGGCGGCATGCGCAGGCCGTACTGCGCCGGCGGCGGTTCGAGCGCCAGCCAGAACAATTGCCGGATGAACTGGCCGATGTTCCAGTTCACGGAGGCCAGCATGTTCAGGCCGATGATCTCGAAGGCGATGAAGCCGAAGAAGATCGAGAGGATGCCGAGCTGGCCGAGATAGATCGGGCCGACCTGCGCATCACCGAAGTAACCGAACAGGCGGACGAGGCGGGAGCCGCCTTCCCGCGGCACGTCGCCGCGGGGAAGCGGGACGCCGGGGTAAGGGGTGGGACCCCTGACCTGCACCCGGGTGAAGAGGTTCTGATATTCGGGCATGGCTGTTTCCTCCTCGCCTCACTTCCAGATCGGCATGTTGAGCCACCAGCCCCACCATTCGGGCCAGCCGCGCGTCCAGAAGGGCCCGCTGATGATGATGCACACCGCGCTCCAGAAGCCCGCGGACAGCGCCAGGAACAGGCCCAGGCGATGGATGCCGAGCGTGCCGATGGAGTAGCCGATGAGATCACGGAAGTAGGTGTTCTCATGCTCCGCCGTCTTCACCGGCTCGCCCTTCGGCGGGTTCAGCGCGGACAGCACCAGGCCACCATGCATCGACAGCGCAAGCACGGTCGTGAAGAAGAAGGTCACGGCGAGCATGTGCGCGGGGTTGTAGTGGAAATGCAGGTGCTGGTAGCCGACGTTCGACACCCAATCGAGGTGCGACCAGATGCCGTAGGGGAAGCCGTGGCCCCAGGCGCCCATCAGGATGGGCCGGAACACGACCAGCGTGATGTAGGCGAAGACCGCGACGCCGTAGGCGATCGGCACATGGTAGCCCATGCCGAGCTTGCGGGAGATCTCCGCCTGGCGCAGTGCCCAGGACACGAAGGCCCCGATGGCGCAGACGGTGATCGCCTGCCAAAGCCCACCTTCCCGCATCGGCGCCAGGCGCAGGCCATAGGCCAGGTCGGGCGGCGGGATGTTGATGAGCCAGGGATTGAAGGTCCCCTGGATCGACGCCCCCATCAGGATCAGCCCCACACCGATGAAGGTGAAGAAGGCGGTGGTGATCCCGAAGAAGCCGATCCAGAACGGCCCTATCCAGAAGTCGAACAGGTCACCGCCCACCAGGGTGCCCCCGCGGACGCGATATTTCCGCTCAAAAGTCAGCATCGCCATCGCTTGACGCTCCCATCAGGGCGGGACGAGTGCCCGCCGTGCCGTGCCGTCCTCGACAGCGGGCGGAGCCCGCTGTGCTTGCCTCGCCCGCTGTCGCGGAGCGACACTGGCGCGATCCGCCTATCGCCCCACGGGTTGCCCCGGGGTGAAGGTCGGGCTCGTGGCGCACCAGCCCCAGTGGTCGCAGTAGCGGGGCGAGCTCAGCACCACGATGTGGAGCAGGGCTGCGACCGCGAGGACCGCGACCATCGCCAGGAACAGCGACCGGCGGGGATCAACCACCATCCAGATCTTATGCATGGATCTTCTCTCCTTCGTTTCGTCGTGTCCGGGCCTTCGGCCTCAGCCGGTGGCCCGGCTCAGCCTCAGAAGAAGCGCCAATCCGGCGGGACCACGGAGTTGCCGTAAACCAACGGCCGCCACAGCCACGTCAGAATATGCGCGCCCATCGACGCGAAGACGGAGAAGGCCCAGCCCTGGATGAGCAGGCTATGGATCTCTCGCGCTTCGCCTTCGGTCAGGCCGGTCCTTGAACCTTCGGCCATGATGATGACCTCCAACTTGCCTTTCGGCCGTTACCGCGCTTTGCCCGCGCGGCAGGGTACGGCGTGGCGGGAAACCGCCATGGCCGACCCGAGGTCCTGGTACCGACGACGAAAGCTGTCGCTGGGTTGGGGACGACGGGATCGGAAGGACGCAGGGGCGACGTCAAGCGACACCCTCCGCAACACTGGCCGCGGCGGGATCGCCGGCGGCTTTGGTCTCGGCACCGGCAGCGATCGGGATGGCGGGTGCCGCCCCCAGCGTTGCCAATACGCGTTCCTGCACGATGCGCGGCTCCCCAGCCTCGCGCGCCGCACGCTCCACCTGTTCGCGCAGCCGCTTGGAGGCGGAGATGCGAAGCAGGAAGGGCGCGGCATCCACATGCGCGTCCAGCAGCGCCACCGCATCATCGTCCCAGGGCTCCGCCTTCCTGACCGGCGTGGGTTCCACGCGATCGAGGTCGGTGCCGAGGGGCAGGATGTGGAAGAGCGCGTCGAACAACGCGTTGCAGTATTCCTGGATGATGTAGGTCGCGCCCGCATAGCCCATGAAGGGCGTGCCGGTGGCGCGACGGATGATCGCCCCAGGGAAGGAAGCGGGGATGTAGGCGGCGCGGCTGTGCAGCTCCGCCGCATACATCCGTTCGTTGAAGCTGCCGAAGAGCACCAGCGGCGGCGTCTTCTTCATGGCGTCGCGCACGGCCGCGTTGTCCGGCTTCTCGCCGGCCTTGCGGCTGAAGGCGAAGGCGCAGGGCACGCCCATTTCCTCACCGAGGAAACGCTGCAGGCCGCGGGTGTAGGTATCCGTCGCCACCACGGCGAAGCTGGCGGTGGCGTAGAAATCCTGGGTGACGCTGCGCCAGAGGTCCCAGATCGGCTTGATGGTGGTGTGCTTCTCCCGCTCGATGAAGGGCTCGGGGTCGAGGCCCGTCAGCTCACCGAGCTTGCGGAGGAAGTTGGTCGTGGCGAAGAGGCCGATCGGCGCGCGCAGCCAGGGGCGTTCCAGCTCCTCGCAGAGCTTCTGGCCGAATTCGCGGTAGAGGCAGATGTTGACGTCGGCATCGGGCAGCTTCGCGATGTCATCGACATGGCTGCCGAGCGGGAAGACCAGGTTGATCTCGCAGCCGATGCCTTCGACCAGGCGCCGGATCTCGGCGAGGTCGGAGGGCATGTTGAAGGTGCCGTAGATCGGGCCGATCAGGTTCACGCGCGGCTTCGGGCCGAGCTTGGCGTTGCGCGCGCGCATCTTGCGGCCGCGGGCACCGAATTCCGTCCAGAGCCACATGATGGCACGGTCGGCGGCCTGCCACTGATCCTCATCGATCGTGCGGCAGATGAAGCGCTGCAGGTTGCTGCCCTGCGGCGTCACGCCGCCGCCGATCATCTCCGCGATGGAGCCGGTGACGACGACGGCGGGAAGGTCGGGGTCCTGCGTCGCGGCGGCGCGGCGCATGGAATCCTCGGTGCCGTTCTTGCTGAGGCTGTCCTCGTCGAGGCCGGTGACCACGATCGGCAGTTCATGCGGCGGCAGCGCATCGGTGTAGTGCAGCACCGCCGTGACCGGCAGGTTCTCGCAGCCCACCGGGCCGTCGATGACGACGCGGAGCCCACGCACGGCGGAGAAGGCGTAGATGGCGCCCCAATAGCCGCCGGCACGATCATGATCGAGGACGAGCATGGTCTTACGTGCCCACCGATTCTTCAGCCTTGGCCTTCGCCGCGCGCAGCTTGCGCTGGCGGTCGCGGAAGCCGGGCGGATCGACGGGCTTGTCCTTGAAGCCGTAGCCCGCGCCATCCGGCGTGCCGACACCTTCGAAGAAGCTGACCATGCGGGAGAAGCGTTCGCGCCCCTTCGTCTGGGCCGCGACGATGGCGGCCATCGAACCCGCGCCGGCGGGGCCGAACAGGGGACGGGCGGAGACCATGTTGGTGAAGTAGAGCGCGGGGATGCCGAGCTCCTTCGCCTTCTGCACCAGCGGCGTGGTGCCGAGCGCCAGGTCGGGCTGCGCGTCGCGCATCGCGGCGACGTCCTGCTCCAGGCTCGCGCGGTACTGCACATGCGTGCCGCGCGCCTCGAGCCACTGGCGATCCGCCTCGCTCCACTCGGTACGCGGGCAGGCAGTGCCGACGTAAGGAACCTCGGCGCCGGCTTCGCTCAGCAGGCGCGCCACGAGAAGTTCGGAGCCCTCATAGCCGGAGACGGTGACGCGCGCCTTGATGGGGGCCGCGGCCAGCGCGCCGCGGATGGCGGGCAGCACGCGCTGCTTCGCGAGATCGACGACGCTGTCGGGAATGCCGGCGGCGCGGCCGATGCTGGCCAGCCAGGCTTCCGTGCCCTCCACGCCCACGGGACCGGAGCCGACGACGGGGCGGCCGGCGGCGCGGAATTCGCGGATGGAGGCGGTGTAGAAGGGATGCACCGCGGCGGCGACTTCGCAATCCAGCGCGGCATACAGGTCGCGCCATTCGCGGGCCGGGGTCTGCGGCGCCAGCGCCAGGCCCATCGGCGCCAGCATGGCGCCGACGCCCATCGGGTCCGCGGGGAACAGCTCACCGATCAGGGCGACGGTGCGTTCGCCATCCACCATCTGGCGGGGGCGGGCGACGGGGCCGGATTCGGCCTCGTTGCGGGCGTAGCGCAGCATGGCGCCGGCCAGCACATCCTTCGCTTCCGCATGGGTCGGCACGCCGAAGCCCGGGACATCGATGCCGATGATGCGGACGCCGTCGATCTGCTTCGGCAGCAGGTCCAGCGGCACGCCGGAGGCCGTGGGGACGCAGAGGTTGATGATGACCACTGCGTCGTAGTCTTCCGGCTTCGCCGTGGCGTGCACGGCGTCCCGGATATCCTCGAAGAGCTTGCCGGTGACCAGCGTTTCCGAGTTGAAGGGCACATAGCCCACGGTGCGCCGGGCGCCGTAGAAATGGCTGGTGAAGGTCAGGCCATAGACGCAGCAGGCACTGCCCGAGAGGATGGTCGCCGTGCGGCGCATGCGAAGGCCGACGCGCAGGCTGCCGAAGGCCGGGCACATGGATTGCGGCTGGTCGTGCGGACCTTGCGGATAGTCCGCGGCCAGCTTGTCCATGGTGGCGGATTTGCCGGCGGCGCGCGCCGCGGCGTCCAGCGTCTCCCGGCCGCCATGGCAGCCGGAGCCGGTCGCCACGGAGGCGGCTGCTTCAGGCACGGCGGTGAGGGGGAGCTGGTCCATGGCTCAGGCGCCCTCGTAGACCACTTCGAGGGACGGCTTGTTCAGCACATCGGCCGCGCACATGTCTTCCATCGTCGCGGGGTTCAGCACCACGCCACGGCCCACTGCATCGCCCTTGAACAGGCCGAGCAGCGCATCATGCGTCAGCGGCTTCGGGCGCAGCGGGGGCGCTTCCGCCACCTGCGTCGCCAGCTGTTCGAAGACGCTGGCCCAGGGGCCGCCCGGGACGCCGACGATCTCGTAATTCGCGGACTTCCGGCGGATGTCGTCATCGGCCGGGATGGCGGAGAGGATGGGGATGCCGGCCGCTTCCGCGAAGGCATGCGCCTCACCGGTGCCGTCATCCTTGTTGATGACCATGCCGGCCACGCCGACATTGCCGCCGAGCTTCTTGAAGTACTCGACCGCGCTGCAGACGTTGTTCGCGACGTAGAGGGACTGCAGGTCGTTCGAGCCGACCACGATCACCTTCTGGCACATGTCGCGCGCGATCGGCAGGCCGAAGCCGCCGCAGACCACATCGCCCAGGAAGTCGAGAAGGACGTAGTCGAAGTCCCATTGATGGAAGCCGAGCTTCTCCAGCAGTTCGAAGCCGTGGATGATGCCGCGCCCGCCGCAGCCGCGGCCGACCTCGGGACCACCGAGTTCCATGGCGAAGACGCCGTCGCGCTTGAAGCAGACATCGCCGATGGCGACGGGCTCGCCGGCCGCCTTCTTCTTCGACGAGGTCTCGATGATGGTCGGGCAGGACCGGCCGCCGAAGAGCAGGCTGGTGGTGTCCGACTTCGGGTCGCAACCGATCAGCAGGACGCGCTTGCCCTGCTGCGCCATCATGTAGCTGAGGTTGGCCAGGGTGAAGGACTTGCCGATGCCGCCCTTGCCGTAGATCGCGATGATCTGCGTCTCCCGCTTCGCGGGCGCGGTGTGCACGGGATCGGGCCCCTCGGCAGCTTCCTGCCGGAGCGCATCCGTCATGCTGGCCTGGGCGGAACGCACGGGCGCGATGGCGGCGGGGCCATTCATGACGTCTGTCTCCAGTCGAGGATCATCTTGAGGCAGGCGGGATCGCCGAAGGCCGTTCGATAGGCATCCGGCGCGGCGGCGGCGTCGCGTGTGTGGGTGATCAGGCCTTCGAGGCTGAGCTTGCCGTCGCCGATCAGGTCACGCACGGCGATGAGGTCGGGCTCCCGCCATTCCGCCGCGATGCGGAAGCGGGCTTCGCGCATGAAGGCGGGCGGGAAGGAGAAGCTGATGGGCGCGCTGTAGAAGCCGGCCAGCACGATCTCCCCCTGCGGCGCCAGGCGCTGCACCAGGCGATCGATCAGGCCTGCATCGCCGGAGACGTCGCAGATGCAGCGATAGTCGCGGCGCTGGTCATCCTCCGGCTGCATCACCCGATAGCCCTGGGCACCATCGGCGCGCGCGTCGTTGGTCTCCCACACCGTGGGATTGCCGCCGGCGGCGACGACGAGGCGCGCGACGAGGCGACCCAGCACGCCATGGCCGACGATGAGGTCCGGCAGTTCCGCATGCTCGGCCGCGATGGCGTGGCGCGCGGTGGCGGCAAGCGCCATCAGCACGCCGTCGGCGCCGAGTCGCTCATCGATCGGCAGCGCGCGCGTGGCCGGGACGACGAGGCGGGCGGCGGCACCACCGAAGAGCCCGCGCACCTCGCCGAAGCATTTGGCACCGGCGACGAAGACGCGTTCGCCGACACGGCGATCAGCGCGGATGCCAACGGCGCTGACGCGACCGACGGTCTCGTAGCCTGGAACCAGGGGGTATCCCATGCCCGGGAAGGGCGGCATGCGGCCGGACCAGAGCAGGCGCTCCGTCCCGGTGCTGATACCGCTCCACTCCACGTCGACCACCACATCCTCGTCGCCCGGCTCCGACAGCTGGAGCCGGCTGAGGCTGAGGCGCTCTGGCGCTTCTAGGATGACTGCGACGGTGTCCACTTGGACCAACCGCTCCCTCTGGTTGTTTGTCAGGGTAAATTGACGACAGACAATGTCAAGAAGAACTGACACTCAACCGTCAGGCAAAAGAGACGCGCGGCGCTCAGGCCACATCCGCCACCAGCACGCGCGTCAGCAGCGGCGTGCCGGTGGGGATGAGGCGGGAGGTGGCGAAGCCGGAAGCGGCCAGCATGGCCTGCAATTCGGCCGGGCGGCGCGGGCGGCCGCGGCCCATGGCGAGCAGGTAGAAGCCGAAATAGGCATCGCCCATCGCCTCCGCCCCCGCCGTGCCGGCCATGGGTTCGGCGATGAGCAGGCGCCCGCCTGGCGGCAGGGCTTCGCGCACGCGCTTCAGCAGGCCCATCACCACGTCGTCGTCATGGTCGTGCAGCACGCGGACCAGGCTGATGAGGTCGGCGCCGCGGGGCAGCGGATCCGTCGTGAAATCGCCGCCGAAGGTCTGTGCACGCGAGGCAAGGCCCTTTTCGGCGAAGCGCGCGGCACCGCGCGCGGCGACGGGCGGCAGGTCGAACAGCATCAGGCGGAGCGCCGGCGCGGCGGCGGCGACATGCGACAGGAAGGCGCCCTCCCCGCCGCCGACATCGAGCAGCACCTGGTGGCGGCGGAAATCGAAGGCCGCGATCACCTCCTCCGCCACCATGGGCTGGGAAGCCGCCATCAGCGCGGAGTAGTCGGCGACTCGATCGGGCGCCAGCTGGTCCGGGCTGTCGGCGCCGGAATAGGCCCAGTAGGCCGACAGCGCATTGCCCCCGCGTTCGCGCCGCAGCATCCCCACGGGATCGGCCAGGTCGGCATAGAGCAGCGCATGGTGTTCGACCATCGCGCTGATGCCGGGATTGCCGATCATGGCGGCGCCCAGCGGCCCGAGCGTCCAGAGCCCATCGTCGCGGCGATGCGTCAGCTGCAGCGCGGCAGCGGCGTTGAGCAGGCGGGATGCCCCCTCCGGCGGCAGGGAGAGGCGATGCGCCAGCGCGGCTTCCGTCATCGGGCCGGATTCGTGCAGCAGGTCGAAGACCTTCAGCCGCACGCAGGCGAAGAGGACCTGCGAATAGACGAAGCCGGCGCAGAGATCGAAAAGCTGCCCGGCCCGCTTGCGCGCCATGGGGCGCGTCAGCGGGAAGCGGGCGGCCCAGGCACGGAAGCGCGGATTGGCGGTGACGCCTTCGCGCCATTCACGGAAGCGGTCGCGCCAGCCCGGCGCGGGGGCGGCCATGGCCTGGGACATGGGGTGCGTCAGGCCGCCAGCTTCTGCGGCACCAGGCGCCCGGCCTCCTGCAGGATCAGCCCGCGCAGCATGGCCTGGCCGCGGCATTCGGGGATGCTCTCCACCGCATCCTGGGACAGGCGCCGCAGGCGGGCGACGGCGCCCATCAGGCCGAATTCGGCGACGGCGCTCGGCCGGCCCAGCGCCTTGTCCACGCCGACGGGCTTGCCCAGCGTCGCCTCATCCTCGACCGCGTCGCGGAGGTCGTCGGCGACCTGGTAGGCCTCCCCCAGCCGGTCGCCCAGCAGGCGCCAGGCCTCGGGCTCCGCATGGGCGCAGGCGGCGGCGCCGGCGATGGTGGCGGCGGCGAAGAGGCTGCCGGTCTTCTGCCGCTGGTATTCGGAGAGGTCGGCGCGCGGCTCGCATTCCCAGGCCTGGCCGGCCACGATGCCGAAGGGCACGCCGACGCCATCGCCCACCGTGATCATCAGCGGGCCGAGCCGTTCCGGCGCGCAGGGGGCGGCGCGGGCGAGGGTCTGGAAAGCCAGCACGATCAGCGCATCGCCGGCCAGCACGGCGAGCGGCACGCCGAAGGCGCGGTGCACGCTGGGCTTGCCGCGCCGCGTCGCGGCATCGTCGAAGCAGGGCATGTCGTCATGCACCAGGCTGGCGCAATGCAGCAGCTCGATCGCCGCCGCGGCGGCGGAGGAGAGCGCCGGCTTGTCGTCCCCGCAGGCGGCGGCGACGGCCAGCGTGAGGCGCGGGCGGATGCGCCCGCCCTTGGGGAAGACGGCATGGCGCAGCGCGGCGGCCAGGCGCGGCGGCGCGCCGGTGGCCTCCGCGTAGAGCACCGCATCGGCCAGGCTCGATTCGATGCGCGTCATGGCGTCCATGCGGCTATCCTCCATGCGGTGGCCGCCCCGGTCCGGGGTGGCGATGGGGTCGCGAACAGGCGAGCCGTCATCTTTGCTTGTCAGTTCATACTGTCAGTCTATCTTGACACTGAAGTCAACGGCTTTCGCCGCTGGCGCGCCACCGAGGAGCCTTCCCATGGAAGCAGGTGCCAGTGCCGATGGGGCGGGGCCCCATCGCATCGTGGTGGTGGGCGGCGGCGCGGCGGGGCTGGAACTCGCGACGCGGCTCGGCGACCGGTACCGGGACGGGCGACGCGCCACGGTGACGCTGGTGGAGAAGGCGCGCACCCATCTGTGGAAGCCGCTGCTGCATGCGGTGGCCGCCGGCAGCATGGACCGCGCGCAGCATGAGCTGAACTACCTGGCCCAGGCGCATTGGCACCACTTCACCTACCGCTTCGGGGAGATGGTGGGGCTGGATCGGGCGGCGAAGGAGATCGAGCTCGGCGCCATGCTGGATGAGGAGGGGCGGGAGATCACGCCGGCGTCCCGCCTGGGCTACGACACGCTGATCATGGCGGTCGGCAGCGTGACCAATGATTTCGGCACGCCCGGCGCCGCGCGCCATGCCATCCCGCTGGAGACGCCGGAACAGGCCAGCCGCTTCAACCGGCGCCTGGTGAATGCCTGCCTGCGCGCCAATGCGCAGGAGGAGCCGGTGCGGCCGGGCCAGCTGCACATCGCCATCATCGGCGCCGGCGCGACGGGCACGGAGCTGGCGGCGGAGCTGCATCGCACGGTGCGCGCCGTCGTCGCCTATGGGCTCGATCGCATCAAGCCGGAGCAGGACATCCGCATCGTGCTGGTGGAGGCCGCGCCGCGCATCCTGCCCGCGCTGCCGGAGCGGATCTCGGAGGCGACGACCAGGCTGCTGGAGCAGATGGGCGTGGAGGTGAAGACCGGCACGCGGGTCGCGGAGGTGCGGGCCGATGGCGTCGTCTTCGCCGATGGGTCGCTGCTGCCGGCGGAGCTGACGGTCTGGTCCGCCGGCGTGAAGGGCCCGGATTTCCTGAAGGAGATCGGCGGGCTGGAGACCAACCGGATCAACCAGATCGTGGTGACGCCGACGCTGCAATCGACGCGCGATCCATCGGTCTTCGCCATGGGCGATTGCGCGGCCTGCCCGCGGGGAGAGGGAGCCTGGGTGCCGCCGCGCGCGCAGGCGGCGCACCAGCAGGCCGCGCATCTCTTCACCCAGATCGAGACCATCATCGCGGGCGGCACGCCGGCGCCCTTCGTCTATCGCGACTTCGGCTCCCTGGTCTCGCTGGGCCAGTACAGCACCGTCGGCAGCCTGATGGGCTTCCTCGTCGGCAAGTCCATGTTCATCGAGGGCTATTTCGCGCGGCTGATGTACCGGTCGCTCTACAAGATGCACCAGACCGCGCTGCATGGCAGCGCGCCGACGCTGTGGCGCACGCTGGCGGGGCTGGTGAGCCAGCGGGCGGAGCCGGGTGTGAAGCTGCATTGACGATTCTCACGGCGGCTTGAACGGGAAGCCGCGCGTTTCGCGCCAATGTCTCGCCTGCGGGGTCCCTTGCTGGTCACCGCCGGCAGCGGGCCGTCCGCGCAACCCTCCCCGGAGGATCACGCGATGGCTGAGGCTTGGACCACGGCGACGGCCCCGATGGTGGCCGATCGCCCTGAGGTGCGACGGATCGGGATGGACGCGCTCGGCACGGCGCTCAGGCGGGGCTGGTCGGATTTCGTGGCGGCTCCCACGCAGCTGGTATTCCTCTGCGTGCTGTATCCGCTGGTCGGGCTGCTGGCGGGGACGCTGGCGGCGGGCGGCGATGCGATGCACCTGCTCTACCCCATGGCGGCGGGCTTCGCGCTGGTGGGGCCGGTGGCGGCGCTCGGACTGTATGAGATCAGCCGGCGGCGGGAGCGCGGCTTCAAGGCAGGCTGGCGCAACGCCTTCGACGTGCTGCGATCCCCCGCGATCGGCAGCATCACGGCGCTGGCGCTGCTGCTGGCGGCGATCTTCCTGGCGTGGCTCTGGGTGGCGCATCTGATCTTCGCCAGCACGGTCGGCACGCTGCCGGCGGATGCAAGCGAGGCGATGCGGGTGGTGTTCAGCACGCCCGACGGCCATCGGCTGCTGCTCTGGGGCAACCTGGCGGGAGCCGGCTTCGCGCTGGCCGTGCTGGTGCTGACGGTGGTGTCCTTCCCCATGCTGCTGGACCGCGATGGCGGCGTGGCGCAGGCGGTCGGGACCTCGGTCAGGGCCTTCGCGGCAAACCCGGTGCCGATGCTGGGCTGGGGCCTGGTGGTGGCCGTCGTGCTGCTGCTGGGGTCGCTGCCGCTGTTCATCGGCCTCGCGGTCGCGCTGCCGGTGCTGGGGCATGCGACCTGGCATCTCTACCGGATGGTGGTCGCGAAGTAGCGTCCGCTACCAGCGGACCTCGAAGAGGCAGGAGGTGGCGCCCATGGCGGTGCATTGGGTCTCCACCACCTGCGCCTCCGCATTGACCAGCGCGCGGAACAGCGTGCCGAAGGTCGCGGTGTAGAAGTCGCAGACCGGCTGTTCCGCGGGGCCCGCCAGTGCGATGGGCCCGCCAGCCACTTCCAGCACCAGCGGATTGCCGGGCCGCGCGCTGAAGCGGCCGCTGCCCGCGAAAGTCCAGGCGTGGCGGGCGATGGCCTTGACGAGGAGCCTCGCCGCCACCGGTGCCGGCAGGGCGCGCAGCAGCCATTGCACGGGCTTCGGGATGCGATGGGCCAGCAGGTACTGGCCCGTCAGCATCCCCGCGCGCCGCGCGAGCTGCGTGGCATGGGCGGTGCCGAGCGCGTCGCGCGCCGCGCGATGCAACAGCGTGACCTCGCGCTCCGGCACCATCGCCGCCGGCGGGTGGTCGAGCCGCTGTTCCAGCCCCGCCGCGGCAAAGATCGCGCGGGCGCGCGCCTCACCGATCGAGTTGCGCATGGCCTCCGCCATGCGGGTGATGGCGTTGGGGCCGATGCGGCCGCCCGCCATCGCCGCGCCGCCATCCATGGCGCTACTCGCGCACCGGGGATTGCACGGATTCCGGCAGCTGCTGCGTGCCGCCGCCGCAGGCCTTCATCCGCGGTGCTTCATCCTCCTCATACTGTTCCTTGCCGCCACCGCAGGCCATCGCGGCAGCATTGGCCGCGGGCAGCTTCACCTTCGGCCGGTGCATGGTCTTCCACATCGCGTTGTGCGGGATGGCGACGGGGTTGCGGGCGGCCAGCGTGCGGCTTTCGTCGAAGCGGAAGTCGACGTTCTTCTTCGACTGCGGGCCCCAGTAACCGACCTTGCCGAGGTCGTAGAAGGTCCGCTGGAAGCCCGATTTGAGAAAGGCCTTCAGGCAGCCGACGAGGTAGCTGCGCCGGCGCTTGTCCCTCTCCCAGGGGTAGCCCAGGAAGGCCTTGCGCATGTAGAAGCGGCGGTAGTTCGCCATGGTGCGATCGAGCAGCGTGGCGCGGTCCATCGCATCCGGTTTCATGATCGGCGTGACGAAGTTGTATTTGGAGAAGTCGAAGACCTCCACCTTGTCGCCGAGTTCCTGGAACAGGTCGCTGAAGGGCCAGGGCGTGTACATGGCCCAGTTCGCCATGTCCGGGTTCCAGTCCAGCGCCATGCGGTAGGTTTCCTCGAGCGTCTCCACCGTCTCGTTCTCGAGCCCCACGATGAACTGGGCCTCGGTCACGATGCCGGCGTCGCGCAGCAGCTGGATGGCGCGCTTGTTCTGCGCGACCGTGGTTTCCTTGTTGAAGCGGTCGAGCTTGAGCTGCGCCGCCGCTTCCGTGCCGAGGGAGACATGGACGAGGCCGGCCTTGCGGTAGAAGGGCAGCAGCGCCTCGTCGCGCAGGATGTCGGTGACACGGGTGTTGATGCCCCATTGCACCTTGTCGGGCAGGCCGCGGGCGATCATCTCCTCGCAGAACTGGACGAACTTCTTCTTGTGGATGGTCGGTTCCTCGTCCGCCAGGATGAAGAAGCCGACCTCATGGTCGCGGACCAGCGTCTCGATCTCGTCCACCACCTTCTTGGGATCGCGTACGCGGTAGTCGCGCCAGAACTTCCACTGGCTGCAGAAGGAACAGGTGAAGGGGCAGCCGCGCGCCATGTTGGGGATGGCGACGCGCTTGCCGGTCGGGATGTAGATGTATTTCTTCCAGTCGAGGATGCCCCAATCCGGCTGGATGAGGTCGAGATCCGCGATGGGCTTGGCGGCGGGTGTGGCGGTGACCTTGCCATCCTCGAGATAGGCGATGCCCTTCACCGTGCCGCGCTCGGTCGCCCAGGCGCCGCGATCGATGCAGCGGACCAGGTCGAGCAGCACCTGCTCCCCCTCCCCGCGCACGACGGCGTCGATCCAGGGCGCTTCCGTCAGCACCTGCGGATACATGAAGGTGCCATGGATGCCGCCCAGCACGGTGACGGCCTTGGGGCAGCATTCCTTGGCCAGCTTGAGCAGCGATTCGGCGGCGTAGATGGCCGGCGTGATGGCGGTGGCGCCCACCAGGTCCGGCTGCAGCAGGCGCAACGCATCGCGCACCTGGTCGTCACTCATGTGGTCCGTCATCGCGTCGATGAAGGTGACGTCGGTGTAGCCGGCGTTCTTCAGATAGCCCGCGAGATAGGCGACCCAGGCGGGCGGCCAATTGCCCGCAATCTCGGCGCCGCCGGAGTGGTAGTTCGGATGAACCAGGACAATGCGCATCGACGCCTCCCACCGTTGGCCGGCGGGGTGATCCTGGCGCGGGCGGCGGCGATCAGGCCTTGATGTGTGTCAACCCAACGCGACAGCAGCGCGCGTCAGCGCGCGAATTGTCCGGGGTCATGGTCCAACCGGTCGAAGAGCTCGACGGCCCAGGCGATGCGGTCGGGCAGGCGCTGCGGCGCGGCGCGATCCTGCGGCGCGGGGGTGGCGCTCACGGCATCCACGAGGAAGCGCGTGGCGGGCAGCGGCGGCGCCGCTTCCGTCGCGGGGCGCAGTGCGAGGGCGGCCATGCTGCGCGCCAGCAGCCAGGCCTTGCGGCGGCCGGAGACGGTGGCGCGGCGGCTGACGGAATCGAGGCCCTGGCGTTCGACGGCGCGGCCGATCTCCGCATAGACGTGGCGCGCCGCACCGATGCCCGCGCGGCAATCGCGCGGCAACAGCGGGATGCCCTGCTCCGACCGTGCGTAGAGCGCGTCCGCGGCATCGAGCAGCCGCTGCACCACGCGGCCGAGCGCCGGGGTGAAGACGGGGTCGGCCAGGAACTCGGCGGGGTTCACGCCTTCCTGCCGCATCCAGTCGAGCGGGAGGTAGAGGCGGCCGTTGCGCGCATCCTCCCCCACGTCGCGGGCGATGTTGGTGAGTTGCATGGCGACGCCGAGGTCGCAGGCGCGTGCCATGGCGACGGGATCACGCACGCCCATCAGCAGCGTCATCATGGCGCCGACGGTGGCGGCGACGCGCGCGGCGTAATCCTCCAGCGCCGCGAGGTCGCGGTAGTGCCGGCCCTCCGCATCCCAGGCGAAGCCTTCCAGCAAGGCTTCCGGCAGCACGCGCGGGATGCCGAAGGCGGTGACGACGCCGGCGAAGGCGCGGTCCGCGGCATGGGCCTGAGGGCGTCCGGCATAGATGTCGTCGAGCCGGCGATACAGCCCGGCCAGCGCTTCCTGCGTGGCCGCGGCCTCATCGATCTCGTCATCCGCGACACGGCAGAAGGCGTAGAGCGCGGCGGCGGGGTCGGCGATGCGCGCGGGCAGCAGCAGGGAGGCGGCGCGGAAGGATTTGGACCCGCCCGACAGCAGGCGATGGCAGACGGCAAGGTCCTCGGCGTTCGTCATGTCGGACCTCCCTGCCATGACAGCAGGCTAGCGCGCGGGGCAGCGGGATGCGAGCGCGAAGCGATCATGCCGCGCCCTCCGCGATGATGATCGCCGCGGCCTGGTCCGGCGCTTCCTCGTGCGCGAGGTGGCCGAGGCCGGGCAGCGTGACGATGCGCGCGGTCGGCAGCCGGGCGCGGACGCGTTCGGCCTGCGCGGGCGGCACGGCGCGGTCCTTCGCGCCGACCACCAGCACGAGTCGCGGCGCTAGGCGCGGCAGGTCCCGCAGCAGCGGCACGAGGTCCCAGTTCGCCATCATGCCGAGGGCGGCGGCGAGGTGCCCGGAGTGGCGGAAGAGGCGGGCGTAGTAGTCCACGCCCGCGGCCTCGATCCGGCTGCCGGTATCCGTCAGCAGCCGCTCCGCCACCGCCTTGTCCGCGGCGCGCCAGGCGAAGAGGCTCGGCACGAAGGGCAGCCCGACCAGCAGCCGCGCGGTGCGGGTGAAGAAGGCCGCGTGCTGGTCGCCGAGCGGCTGCAGCGCGCCGTTCAGGCTGATGATGGAAGCGGGGGCGATGCGCTGGTCCAGCGCCATGCGGAGCAGGATGGCCGCCCCGGCGGAATGCCCCGCGACCAGGGCAGGCTTCATCTGCATCACCTGCAGCAGCGCGCCGACCGACGCCGCCATGCCCGGCAGCGACAGGCGCGGCCCCGTCACGGGCTGCGTGAAACCATGCCCCGGCAAGTCGGGCGCGACGACGGTGAAGTGGTCCGCCAACAGCGGCATGAGGGCACGCCAGGAGTGCGTGGCGGCGGCGGTGCCGTGCAGCAGCAGCAGCACGGGCCCCTGCCCCATCACCTGCACATGCCAGCGCAAACCGGCGGCCTGCACGAAGCGGCTGGCCTCCCGGTTGGGCCAGTCGCGGCCCTCGCGATCCCATGCCGGATACTGCGCCATGGCGCGTCACGCCGCGCCGCGGGTGGCGGTGACCGCGGCCGAGAGCTTTTCCGAATTCGCCGCCGGCAGGGCGAGATATTTCGCGCCCATCGCGGTCGCCATCTGCTTCGCGAAGGGGGCAGGGCGCGGCGCGGTATCGACCAGCAGCGTCGAGAGGCCCGCCAGGCGGAACGGCACGGCGGCGGAGAGCGCATCGGCCTCCGCCTGCGGGCGGCCCGGCGTGCCGGTGCGGGCGATGTTGGCGCGCCCATCCGTCAGCAGGATGACCAGCGGCGTGCGGCCGCGGCGCCGCTCCTCCTCCGCCAGGGCCATGGCGGCATCGAGGCCGAGGGCCAGCGGCGTCGCGCCGCCGCCAGGCAACCCGGCGAGGCTGCGCTTGGCGCGCACCAGGGAATTGGTCGGCGGCAGCAGCAACTCCGCCGCCTGGCCGCGGAAGGCGATGACCGCCACGCGGTCGCGGCGGACATAGCAATCCGCCAGCAGCATCTCCACCGCGCCCTTGGCTTCCGCCAGGCGATGCAGCGCGGCGGAACCGGAGGCATCCACGACGAAGATCGCCGTCGTCTCCGTGTTCTGCTGGAAGCGCATCAGGCGGATGTCGTCGCGCTTGACCAGGATGCGCGGGCCGGGTCGGCCGGCCCGTTCGCGCAGACGCAGCGGCTGCCAGGGCGCGGCGCTGCGCAACGTCTCCACGATCGACAGCCGCGCGCCATCCCGCAGCGTCCCGGCGCGGGTGCCGATGGGGCGGCCACGCAGCCGCGACTGGCGGCGCTGACCCTCCCGCCCCTGCGCGCCGGCGCTGCGGCGGGCGGCGTTGCGGGCATCGGCGCCGAGTGCGGCCAGCAGGCCGGAGGGGAGCGCCGCCTGGGTGGCGGCCAGCAGCATCTCCTGCAGGGCCTGCGGGTCCGGCCCACCCTCGGGCTTCTGCTCCGCGCTGCTCTCGGCGTCCGGCGGCGGAGGCTCGGGCGGGGGCGGCTCGGGCGGCGCTTCCTCTGCGGCCGGCAGGCGCGTCGCGCGGTGGCCGTAGACGAGGCGCGCGGCGAGACCGGCCTCCTCCGGCCCCACCGTGTCACGCCCCGCGAGCGCCGCCGCGGCGCGGGCCGTGCGCAGCGCCAGCAGGGGCGCGCGGGCGCTGTCGATGCCGAAGGCGAGCGCAGCGGCGACCAGCGCCTCCAGCGTCGCCTCAGGCACCGCCACATCGGGCAGGCGCGCGCGGGCGGCGGCGATGGCGGCGCGGTCCGGCACCGGCCAGCGCAGCACCGCCTGCTGCGGCAATTCATCAAGCGCCAGGCGGAAGGCGAGGCGTTCCAGCAGCGCAGGGGGCGGCTGCTCCTCCTCCGACGCGCCTTCGTCCAGCGCGACGAGGCCGATGCGGGCGGGGATGGTCACGCCGAGCCCATCGCGCTGGACCGCAACCTCTCCGGCATCCAGCACGGCGGCGATCTTGGCCGCCGTCGCGCTGTCCATCCGCTCCGCCATCGCGGCCAGCACCAGGCCGCCATGCGCATCGGCCAGCACGCCGCGTTCCAGCACCGGCCGGCCGGCGCTGAGCGTCGCGGTCAGGTCGAGCCCGCCCAGCAGGCGGCTATCCGGCACGCCGATCGGCAGGCGCTTGAGGGGCACGCCTTCGGGCAACGCCACGCGCAGCAGGCCGAGCCAGCGGTCGCGCGGAAAACCCGGCGCGCAGCGCAGCGCGGCGCCGCCGAGGCCGACGGGATCCACGGCCAGCAGAAGCGCGGCGCGGGCCGCATCCTCGGCCGGCGGGTGTCCCGCCGCTTCCGTCACGCGCCGAACACTTCCGTGAGTGCCCGTTCGACCCGAGTGGTGGCGACAGCCTCGTCCAGCGGGTTGCGCCGGAGGCGATGGCGCAGCGCGGGGGCAGCGATGCGGCGGAGATGCGCCAGCGTCACCTCCCGGTCGCCCTCCAGCGCCGCGAGCGCGCGCGCGGCGCGGATCAGCGTGAGCTCGCCGCGCAGCCCATCGGTGCCGAGCGCCAGACAGAGCCGCGCGGCATTCTCCACGGTCGCATCGGGCACGGTGATCCGCGGCAGCAGGCGGCGGGCGGCGAGGATCTTCTTGCGCGTGGCCTGGGCGGCGCGGTGCCAGCGATCGACGAACCCCTCGGGGTCATGCTCGAAGGAGTCGCGGCGGCGCACCACCTCGACCCGCGTCGGCAGGTCAGTCGGCGTGCGGACCTCGACGCTCAGGCCGAAGCGGTCCAGCAGTTGCGGGCGCAGCTCCCCCTCCTCCGGGTTGCCGGAGCCGATCAGCACGAAGCGGGCGGGGTGGCGGATGCTGATGCCCTCGCGCTCCACGACATTCTCGCCGGAGGCCGCGACATCGAGCAGGAGGTCCACGAGATGGTCCTCCAGCAGGTTCACCTCGTCGATGTAGAGGAAGCCGCGATGGGCGCGGGCGAGCAGCCCGGGCTCGAAGGCCTTCACGCCCTCGGCCAGCGCCCGCTCGATGTCGAGCGCGCCGGCGACGCGATCCTCCGTGGCGCCGAGCGGCAGGTCCACCACCGGCACCGGCACGGTTTGGGAAGGCGGCGAGGACAGGCCGCGGCAATGGGCGCAGTCTCGCGCGGGCTTGGCGGGATCGCAGCCGAAGCGGCAGCCGGACACGACCTCCATCGGCGGCAGCAGCGCCGCCAAGGCGCGCACCGCGGTGGACTTGCCGGTGCCGCGATCGCCGAAGACCAACACGCCGCCGACGGACTGGTCCACGGCGGCGATCAGCAGGGCGAGCTTCGTCTCGTCCTGCCCTACGATGGCATCGAAGGGGAAGACGGGCTTGCCCGTCGGCGCCGGCGGCGCGAAGCGACGGCGCCGCGCAACGGTGCTGGCCATCGCCTCCTCCCCCTTGGCGGGAAGGCTGCCGGGCGCCTGGTCCATCAGGCGGCCCGCCTCAGGCTGAATTGCGACCAGACGGCGGAGAGCGCCGCCACCAGGTGATCCATATCCGCGTCGCTGTGCACGGGGCCCGGCGTGATGCGCAGCCTTTCCGTGCCGCGCGGCACCGTCGGGTAGTTGATGGGCTGCACATAGACGCCGTGGTCATCCAGCAGGATGTCGCTGATCGCCTTGCAGACCACGGGATCGCCGACCATCACCGGCACGATGTGGCTGGGATTGTCGAGGTGCGGCACGCCGATCGCATCCAGGCGGCGGCGCAGCGTCGCCGCGCGTTCGTGCAGCCGCTCACGCTCGACATTCGAGACCATGAGATGCTCGATGCTCGCCCGCGCGCCGGCGGCGACGGCGGGGGGAAGCGCGGTGGAGAAGATGAAGCCGGAAGCGAAGCTGCGGACGAAATCGCACATGGCATTGCTGCCGGCGATGTAGCCGCCGATCACGCCGAAGGCTTTTGCCAGCGTGCCCTCGATGACGGTGAGGCGGTGGGAGACGCCATCGCGGTCCGTGATGCCGCCGCCATGCGCGCCATAGAGGCCGACGCCATGCACCTCGTCGCAATAGGTCATGGCGCCGTACTTCTCCGCCACGTCGCAGATCGCGGCGATGGGGGCGATGTCGCCATCCATGGAATAGACGCTCTCGAAGGCCACGAGCTTCGGGCAGGCCGGGTCGAGTTCCGCCAGCACGCGTTCCAGATCGGCCACGTCGTTGTGGCGGAACATGCGGCGCTGGGCGCGGCTATGGCGCATGCCCTCGATCATCGAGGCGTGGTTCATCTCATCGGAGACGATCACGCAGCCCGGCATGCGGGAAGCCAGGGTGGAAAGCGAGGCCCAGTTGGACATGTAGCCGCTGTTGAACAGCAGCGCGTCCTCCGTGCCGTGCAGCGTGGCCAGCGCGCGTTCCAGCAGGACGTGTTCGTGGTTGGTGCCGGAGATGTTGCGCGTGCCGCCGGCGCCCGCGCCGTAGCGGTCCAGCGCCGCATGCATCGCGGCCAGCACCTTCGGGTGCTGCCCCATGCCGAGATAGTCGTTGGAGCACCAGACCGTGACTTCGGAGGTGCGGCCGTTGCGGTGCCGGATCGCCTTCGGATATTCGCCGGCCTGGCGTTCGATATCGGCGAAGACGCGATACCGGCCCTCGCGCCGCAGGCCATCGAGCTGGGTGCGGAAGAAGGACTCGTAGTTCATCTCGGACCCCCCATGGCCGTGTCGTCAGCCGCCGGGAACCGCCCCGATGGCCTGGTGTTTCGCGCAGCCTGGCAGCGGCGTGCCGCCCTGGCCTTGCGCAGGATCAAGCGACGGGCGAGGGCGAAGGCCGCCCTTCCCGTTGCGCGGCGGAGCGGGAGGCAAGCCCCCAGCGCCACAGCGCATCCGCGGGCACCGGCAGCACCATGAACCAGTGCTCCAGCAGCCCGAGTGCCACGAGGCTCGCGAGCAGCGAGAACCCCGCCACCTCATGCGGCGTCGCGCCCGGCGCGGCCGCCTTCATCGACAGCAGCACGCAGGCCGCGGTGCCGGCGATGACGGAGACCGGGAACAGCGCGTTCATCCGCCGCCGACGGAAGAAGCTCTCGAGATAGCGCAGATGGTCGGGAAGGAAAGCCTCCGCCAGGTTGCGCACCCCGAGATAGACATTGAGCTTGGCGCTCTGCCGCATCACCCAGAAGGCGATGAAGGTCCAGAATCCCACATGGTTGGATCCGCCCCAGGTGACGGCCAGGATCAGCCCTGCGCCGGCGATGATGGCGAGTTCATGCCAGAGGATCGCCGCCAGCGCTGCCCGCAGCCGCACCCAGCCGGTTGCGCCCGGCGGGCAGGCCGCGCGGGAGGGGCCGGTGACCATGCCGGTGAGGAAGGCCGTTTCGATCCAGCCCCAGACCAGCACGGCACAGACGAAGGCGATGTAGGCGCCCTGGATCGTCGTGTCCCAGGCCGTGGCATGCAGGCCCGCAAGGCCTGCCAGCGCCAGGGTGGAGGCGCCGAGCATGGTCCACCGGAAGGTCTCCTGCCGGAGACCGTCGAGGTAGAGGATCACGCCCGTGCTGAACCACCAGAGGAAGAGGGTGAACAGCGCGGGCAGGCCATGCTCCGCCATGGGGTCCTGCCCCGCCTACCAGGCCGGCGCCAGCCGGGCATCGTCCGGCAGGGCGTGGCGGCGGGGCTTCAGGAAGTAGAGCCGCGCGAAGCTGGCGGCGGCCGCGGCAGAGAGGCCGATGCGCTTGATGCGCCCGGTGATACCACCCTGCCGCTTCGCCTCGCCCAGCGCATCCGAGATCTTCCGCAGCCGCTCCAGCCCGCGAAGGAAGGCGGGGTTGTCGATGTCGAGCGTCGCGGGGAAGACCTGGCGGCAGATCTCCTCCGTGATGCGGAAGACCCGCATGTCATACTCCGTCGGCGTCATGCCGAGCGCCTTGTGAAATTCCGGCCGCGCATGGTCCCGCACATACATGGTGGCGAAGACCGCGAGCTGGAAGAATCGCACCCAATAGGTGTTGAAACCATGAAGAAGGTGCGGGTTGGCGCGCATCAGCAGGGCGAAGGCCTCGCCATGCCGGAACTCGTCGTTGCACCAGTTCTCGAACCACTTGAAGATCGGGTGGAAGCGCAGCTCCGGGTGCCGCTCGAACTGGCGGAAGATGGTGATGTAGCGGGCGTAGCCGATCTTCTCCGACAGGTAGGTGGCGTAGAAGATGAACTTCGGCTGGAAGTAGTGGTACTTCTTCGCCTTGGTCAGGAAGCCGAGGTCGACGCCGACGCCAAGGTCCTTCAGCGCGTCGTTGATGAAGCCGGCATGCCGGCTTTCATCCCGCGCCATCACGCTGAAGATGTCCTTCATGTCGGGATTGGTGACGCGCTTCTTGATCTCGGCGTAGAGCACGCAGCCCGAGAACTCCGCCGTCACGGAGCTGACGAGGAATTCCAGCAGCTCCTTCTGCAGGGGCTCCGGCAGCGACTTCAGGTCGAACTGGTCGAACTCCGCCGTGCGGGTGAAGTGGCCGCGATTCGGGTCGGCGTGGAATTCCGCCATCATCTCGTCCCACTGCTTGCGCACAGGCTCGATGCTGATGCTGTCCATCGCGTCGAAATCGGTGGTGTAGAAGCGCGGCGAGAGCACGGTCTCGGTCAGCGCCATCCGCGTCGCGACGCCATCGGCGTCGGGCCGGCCGCCGGGGGTCAGACCATTCGGGGGAAGCGAGTCCATCACGCCACCTCCTTCGGCTCGAAGCCGCAGTGGTAGAGTTCCGTCAGCTCGAAGATCGCGACCCATTGCGTCCAGAATCGCTGGAAGGCGTTGGCGCGGATCACCGTCGCGCTGGTCTCGAAGGTGTAGCGCTCGCCGAATTCCACGCGATCGGGCGTGCCATGCACGATCACCTGGTCGCCGGGCTTGAGGAACACGTCCTCCGGCACCGCATAGGCATGGAAGCTGTCCGCCGTGCGTTCGATATCCACTGAACAGGGCACTTCGAGGGTCTCAGCCCCGCCGAAGATCGCCCGGCCCACTCCCCAGTGGCCGTTCATCTCTGACTCTCCTTGGTTGACAGGAAACGCGCGAAACTCTCGGCGTTGGTGGCGCCGTAGGCGGCAAGGTCCAGCCGCGTGCGGGTTGCGGGATCTTCCAGCGTCAGCCTGCCATCGGACCAGCCGGTGAGGCGGAAGGGTGTCTCCTGGCCCAGGCCGCCGATCCGGCGTTCCCGCACCAGGCCACGCAGCGCGCCGCGGATGAAGCCATCCTCGCCGGGTGCGAGTTCGCCGATGGGCTGGCCCGTCCGCGCATCGGTGACGGTGACGCCGCCATCGGCGCGATCGGTGAAGCGCAGGTCGCGCTGGGCATTCACCTCGCCCTGGTATTGCACGCCGCCACCGATCGGCGGTGCCGTCGTCAGCGCCAGCGTCGCGGCGATGAGGAGACCGGCGCCGAGCAGCGGCCCCTTGGCGAAGACGGGTCGCCGCATTGTCTGTGCCATCGCCTCCCTCCCCTTCAGGCCAGTGCCGCGGCGCCGGGGCGCGCGGTCTGGCGATTGCTGCCGGACTCCATCGCCGGGACCGGCATCGCGGCATGGGCGGCGAGCGCCCGTGCCAGGATCTGCGCGGCCTGATCCGCATCGGCCAGCGCACGCAGTGTGGGCTCCGGCCGCGCTAAGCGGAAGCTTTTCGTGTGCGGCCACACCGCAATCCAGGCGACGCGATGCGGCGCCGTCAGCGCCATGCTGATGTCGCCCGTGCCATCGGCGTGCTTCACGACGCCCGCGCTCTGCATCAGGGCGAAGGGCAGGCTGATCGTCATGGGCAGCGCGACGCCGACGCGCATCACCACGCGGCGGTTGGTGATGGTGTAGAGCGAGGTGCGCGCTGCCAGCACGGCGAAGCCGGCCAGCAGCGCGATCGGCACCGCGCCGACCACCAGCATCAGCAGCCCGCCCAGCACCGCATCGGTCGTCGAGGCCCCCTCCGCTGCGAGGGCCGTGCCGCGCAGCACGCCGATGAGGGCGAAGTAGAGCGCGAGGCCGCGAAGGTGCAGCGCCCGCCTGGCGATGCCGCCCCAGCGAGGCGCGCCCTGCCAGAGGATCACCTCCCCTTCCGGGAGCATGGCCGGGAGGCCCGGGACGGGCTCCCCGTCATGCTCGAAGATGGGCAGCTTCGCCGGGTTGCTCATACGAAGGGCCCGATCCGGTCCGGCGTCGCATACATGTGGCCGCCACCGAAATAGGCCGCGACCTTGTCCTCCTCGAGCAGCGTGATCTGCTCAGGGTTCTTGATGCCCGGCGCCGCGGCCAGCTGTTCCGCCGTGACGGAGACGACGCGTACCACGCCGTTGCTGTTCACGGTGGCGAGGAACATCGGCACCAGCACGCGGCGATCGCTGCCGGTGGCCTCCACTTCCAGGTAGCGGAGGATGTATTCGGACTTGTCGACCCAGAGATCCACGACCACGCCGGCGATCTTGCCATCCAGCGTGCGGACCGGCTTGCCGCGGGGATCGGGGCAGCCTTCGTCCACCACCCAGCCCGGCGCAGCGCGCAGGGGGACGATCTTGGGGACGTTGTCGTCGAAGGTCATGTCCGGCACGTCGGCGCGATGCGCCCAGGCAGCCGGGCCGATGCCGTCCTTCATGGCGTCACCGGTCGGGATCAGGGGCGCGCCGGGATAGGGGTCATAGGCCACGACATGCGCGCTGATGTCCCGCTCGGGCTCGCGCGCCGGGATGTGCTCGGGATGGGCGAGCTTGAAGACCTTCAGATCCGGCACGCCAGGAAAGCCCTGGATGGGCGCGCGCAGCGGCTTCTCCGGCCGGTCGGAGACCAGGGGATAGCCTTCCCGCTTCCCTTCACGGTGGAGCCACAGCACCAGCCCCGTGAAGAAGGCGAAGAAGACGTAGAGCGACATCGCGGCGATGTCGAAATTGACGGGCGTGGACATGCGGCCTCCGCTTCCTTGGATGCAGTTCGGGTTACACGGGCGCGGGGCCGGCGATGCCGGTCCCGTGTTGCCGCTGCAGGGCGGGCTGGCGCTGCCTGCGCACCAGCGGGCCCACGACGGCGAGAGTGACGAAGAGCAGTGCGATCTCGATGAGATAGACGCCGACATAGCCGGTGGCAGGACTCATCATGGCATCGCCCAGCGCGCCGGATTCCGCGAGGGAGGAGACCGCATCCCGCAGCCCGCCCCCGAAGGCCATGGCGCAGCCGGCGGCGGTGGCCTGCACGGCCCCCCAGACGCCGAGCGCCAGGCCCACCTGGTCCGCGGGCGCGGAGGCCATGCAGGCGGTGAGCGTCGCATGGCCGAAGAGCCCCGCGCCGAAGCCGATCAGCAGGATGCCGAGCGCGAAGAGGATGGCCGTGTCGAAGGGCGCGGCGAAGACGATCAGCGTGAAGCCCGCGATGCCGAACAGCGCGCCATGGGCCGCGACCATATGGGCATCCGTGCCCTGGCTGAGCCGCCGCGCCGCCCGCAGGAAGCCACAGACCGCCGCCGCCGCTAGGCCGGCCGAGAGCGCCGTGGTGCCGCCGACCGTGAGGCCCAGGATCTGGCCGCCATAGGGTTCCAGCAGCACGTCCTGCATGGCGAAGCCCGCAGTGCCCAGCCCCGCGCCGAGCAGCCGGCGGTTCCAGGGCCCGGTCCGGCGCAGCATGCGGAAGCTCTCGAGAAAGCCCGGCTCCTCCGCATCCGTCCGCGCGGTGCGGCTGGGGTCGCGCGCTTCCTGCTGCCAGGCGGCGATGAAGTTCAGCACCAGCGTCAGAGCGGCCGCGCCCTGCACCACCTGGATCAGGCGCAGCTGCGAGAAATCCGCCAGCAGCGCGCCGAAGATCAGCCCCGCCAGCACCATGCCGAAGAGCTGCATGGCCGACAGCATGGCGACGACATTGGGCTGCTGGTCGCGCGGCGACAGGTCCGTCGCCAAGGCGAGCCCCACCGTCTGCACCATGTGCATCCCCGCCCCCGTCATCAGGAAGGCGATGGCAGCGGCCAGTTGCCCGGCCCAGGGGTCCGCCCAGGTATCGCCCGACAGCACCAGCAGCGCGAAGGGCATCATGGCGAGCCCGCCGAACTGGATGGTGGTGCCGAGCCAGAGATAGGGCACGCGCTTCCAGCCGAGAACCGATTTGTAGTTGTCCGACCGGAAGCCGATCAGGGCGCGCAGCGGCGCGAAGACCAGCGGCAGCGCGACCATGCTCGCCACCAGCCAGGCCGGCACCTTCAGCTCCACGATCATGACGCGGTTGAGCGTGCCGACCAGCAGGATCGCCGCCATGCCGCAGGAGATCTGGAACAGCGAGAGGCGCAGCAGCCGCGACATCGGCAGACGCTCCGACGTCGCGCTGGCGAAGGGCAGGAGATGCGGGCCGACGCCCTGCCAGAGACGGATGATGCGGCCGGGCTGCGTGCTCATCGCCGGCGAAGCTCCAGCGCCTGGGAGATGTAGAAACCGCCGGCGACGCGCCTCTCCCGCCCGATGGTCCAGTCCCGCAGCGCGGGATCAGCCTCGATCAGCGCGCGCAGATGGCCAGGCGCGACCGGGACAATGGACGGCGCGCGGTCGCCGCGTGGGAAGAGCTTGCCGACATTGTGCATCGCCGCCAGCAGGGGCGTGCGCGGCGCGAAGGTGAAGACGACGGAGCCCGCGGTACGCTTCGCCAGCAGCCCCAGCACGCGGGTCACGTCGGCGGGTTGGTAGTGGATCAGGATATCCATGGCGACGATGTGGTCGAAGGCGCCGAAGCCCTCATCCAGCATGTCGCCGACATGGAAGCTCACCTGCCCCGTGCCGTGCCGGCCCGCGGTGCGGTCGCGCCCCAGCTGCACCAGCGTCGGCGAGATGTCGACGGCGACGACATCGGCGCCGCGCCGCGCGGCTTCCACCGCCAGCGCACCGGTGCCGCAACCCGCATCCAGGACGCGGCGCGCGGTCAGGTCGGCGGGCAGCCAGGAGAGGAGCGTGTTGCGCATCTCCTCCCGCCCCTTCCGCACCGTCGCGCGGATGCGCCCGACCGGGGCGTCGGAGGTCAGCCTCTCCCATGCCTTGACCGCGGTGCGGTCGAAGTAGGTCTCAAGCTCGCCCCGGCGCGTCTGGTAGGTCGCGGTCGGCACGTCAGTCATACCCCAGCAGGTCGAAGATCTCGCGATCCTTCAGCGGCGTCGCGTCCAGCGGCGTGACGCCGGCGAGAAGGCCGGCGGCGAGGCGGAGGTATTCCGCGCGCACGGCCTCGACCTCCGGCGAGCTGTCCATGTCGAACAGCGTCGCCTTCTTCAGGCGGGAGCGGCGGATGATGTCGAGGTCCGGAAGATGCGCGAGCATCTTCATGCCCGTCGCCTCGTTGTATTTCTGGATCTGGTCGGTGTCCTTCGACCGGTTGACGATCACGCCCCCCAGCCGGACCCCGTAATTCGCCGCCTTCGCCTTGATGGCGGCGACGATGCGGTTCATCGCGAAGATGCTGTCGAAATCGTTGGCCGCGACGATCACGCCGCGATCGGCATGCAGCAGGGGGGCCGCGAAGCCGCCGCAGACCACATCGCCCAGCACGTCGAAGATCACGATATCCGTGTCTTCCAGCAGGTGATGCTCCTTCAGCAGCTTCACCGTCTGGCCGACGACATAGCCGCCGCAGCCCGTGCCGGCCGGCGGGCCGCCGGCTTCCACGCACATGACGCCGTGGCGGCCTTCCACCACGAAATCCTCCGGCCGCAGCTCCTCCGAATGGAAGCCGACGCCGTCCAGCACGTCGATCACCGTCGGGATCATGCGGCCGGTCAGGGTGAAGGTGCTGTCGTGCTTCGGGTCGCAGCCGATCTGCAGCACGCGCTTGCCGAGCTTGGCGAAGGCGACCGAGAGGTTGGAGCTCGTCGTGCTCTTGCCGATGCCGCCCTTGCCATAAACGGCGAAGACCTTGGCGCCGTCGATCTTCAGCGGGTCGTCCATATGGACCTGGACGCTGCCGTCGCCGTCGCCGCGACGGGAGATGCTCGCCCCCGGCGGTGGTCTCATGATCACGGTCATGCGGCCATCTCCACGGTGATTCCTTCGATCCGGTCCTCGAGTTCCTCGCCGGCGCGCTTCAGCGCCTCCAGGACCTCGGCATCCGGTTCCCAATAGCGGCGCTCCTGCGCCTCGATCAGGCGGTTGGCGATCTTGGCCGATGCGGTGGGGTTGAGCTTCGCCAGCCGCTCCCGCATCGCGGGGTCGAGCATGTAGGTCTCGGCCATCTGCTGGTAGATCCAGGGCGCGACCTGGCCGGTGGTGGCGGACCAGCCCATGGTGTTGGTGACCTGCGCCTCGATCTGGCGCACGCCCTCATAGCCATGCGCCAGCAGCGCCTCGAACCACTTGGGATTCAGCGCGCGAGTCCGCGTCTCCAGCGCCACCTGTTCGGCGACGGTGCGGATGGTGCCCTCGCCGCGCGTCTGGTCGCCGACATAGACGGCGGCTTCCTGGCCGTGGCGGGCACGGCGCACGGCGCGGGACATACCGCCGAGCGTGTCGAAATACTGGTCGATGGTCGTCAGCCCGACCTCGATGCTGTCGAGGTTCTGGTAGGTGACATCGACGCTGCCGAGCATGTGGCCCAGCACCTTGTCCTGGCGCGCGGCCTTGCCGTCGATGCCATAGGCAAAGCCCTTCCGCTTCACATAGGCCTCGGCGAGTTCGTCCTCATCCGTCCAGAGCCCGGCATCGAGCATCTGGTTGACGTTGGCGCCATAGGCGCCTTCCGCATTGCCGAAGACCCGCAGCGCCGCCTGTTCCATCGTGCCGCCATGGCTCGCGATGAAGGCCAGGGCGTGCTTGCGGATGTAGTTCTGCTCGACGGGCTCCTCGGCTTCCGCCGCGAGCAAAGCGGCTTCCGCCAGCAGGCGGGTCTGCAGCGGCAGCAGGTCGCGGAAGATGCCGGACAGCGTGACCATCACGTCGATCCGCGGGCGGCCCAGCACCTCCAGCGGGATCAGCTTCGCGCCGGTCAGGCGGCCGTAGCTGTCGTGGCGCGGCTCGGCGCCCATCAGCCACAGCGCCTGGGCGATGGGGCCGCCCTCGGTCTTGAGGTTGTCGGTGCCCCAGAGGACGATCGCCACCGTCTCCGGCAGGCCCTTGCCATCGGCCTGGTGGCGCGCGAGCAGGCGGTCCGCCTGGCGGGCGCCATCCTTCACCGCGAAGGCGGAGGGGATCTTGAAGGGGTCGAAGCCGTGCAGGTTGCGGCCCGTGGGCAGCACCGCGGTGTTGCGCAGCAGGTCGCCGCCGGGCGCGGGGCGGATGTAGCCGCCATCCAGCGCATGCAGGATCGCCGGGATCTCGTGCTCCGCGGCCAGCAGGGCATCGAGGCGCGAGCGTTCCTCCCCCAGCGGCACGCCGGCGGCATCCAGCATGGCGGCGCGCTGTTCGCGGTTGGGGACCTCGCCCACCACATGCAGCCCGTGCGGGATCAGCGTGTATTCCAGTTCCAGCAGCGCATTGCCGAGCAGGCGGATTGCCTCCGGTGCCGCATCAGTTGTCCAGGCTGGCTCCGCCGCGGCCAGATCCACCGCCGAGGCCTGCGCCTGGACGAGCTGCGCGAGGGAGGCGCGCACGGCGGCGTCGCAGTCGGGCTCGAGCGCCCGCCAGCGATCGAGCGAGGCCTTGAGGTCCAGCAGGCCGCGATAGAGGCCGGCATTCGTCACCGGCGGCGTCAGGTAGCTGATCAGCGCCGCCCCCGCGCGCCGCTTGGCCAGCATGCCCTCCGACGGGTTGTTCGAGGCATAGAGGTAGAGGTTCGGCAGGTCTCCGATCAGCCGGTCCGGCCAGCAATCGGCGGAAAGACCGGCCTGCTTGCCCGGCATGAATTCCAGCGCGCCATGGGTGCCGAAATGCAGCACGGCATGGGCGCCGAAATCCTCCCGGATCCAGCGATAGAAGGCGCTGAAGGCGTGGGTGGGGGCGAAGCCGCGTTCGAAGAGCAGGCGCATCGGGTCGCCTTCCCAGCCGAAGCCGGGCTGCACGCCCACGAAGACATTGCCGAAGCGGGCGCCGAGCACATGGATGGTCGCGCCATCGGACTGCACGCGGCCGGGTGCCGGGCCCCATTGGCGCTCGATGTCGCGCAGATAGGGCTCCCGCCGCACATGGTCATCGGCGGGGATGCGCGCCGCGACATTGGCGATGGCGCCGTATTGCGCCGCGTTGCCCTCGATGATCGCGGCCCGCAGCGCGTCCACATCGGCAGGGACATCGACCGTGTAGCCCGCTGCCTTCATCGCCGTCAGCGTGTTGAACAGCGACTGGAAGACGGAGAGGTAGGCGGCCGTGCCGGTGTTGCCCGCATTGGGCGGGAAGTTGAAGACAACGGCCGCCACCTTGCGGTCCCGCCGCGCGCTGCGTCGCAGCGCCACCAGCTTCGCGACGCGGTCCGCCAGCGTCGCCGCGCGTTCGCGGTGGGGCACCATGTCACGGCGCACATCCTCGGCCCCCGCAGTGGAGCGGCCCCCATAGGTCATGGGCCAGATCGCGCCGTCGAGTTCCGGGATCGCGACCATCATCGTCGCCTCGACCGGCGTCAGGCCGCGTGCGTCGCCATCCCACTGCTCGATGGTCTGGAATTCGAGGGGATGCGCCGCGAGGTAGGGGACATCGAGGCGGGAGAGCATCTCCTCCGCCGCATGGGCATCGTTGTAGGCGGGGCCGCCGACAAGCGAGAATCCGGTGAGCGACAGCACCGCGTCCACCGCCGGCGCGCCATCCCGCATGAAGAAGCGTTCCATCGCCGGGCGGTTGTCGAGGCCCGAGGCGAAGGCGGGGATGACGCGCAGCCCCTTGGTCTCCAACGCCGCGATGACGCCATCGTAATGCGCAGCATTGCCGGCGAGCACATAGGACCGCATGACCAGCAAACCCACGGTGCCGAGACGACCCTCGTTCGGCAACTGGTCCACGCGTTCCGTCACCTGGCTGCGCAGCCGCGGATGATAGAGGCCGACCTCCGGATACTCGATCGGGGGCGAGACCTTCAGCGTGCCGGCGAGGCGGGCGCGCGGACCCGTGGCGTAGCGGTTCACCAGCATGCGGACGAGGTTGGCCAGGTTCGCCTGGCTGCCAGCCAGCCAGTATTGCAGGGCCAGGAAATAGATGCGGACATCCTGCGCCGTGCCGGGGATGAAGCGGAGGAGCTTCGGCAACTCCCGCAGCATCTTCATCTGGCCCTTGCCGGAGGCCGGCGCGCCTTCCTTCTTGGCACCGCGCAGCCGCTTCAGCATGCCCATGATGCCGGTTGCCTCGGCGCTCATGTCGAAGCGGCCGATGCGCGTCAGCTTCATCACCTCCCCGGCCGACATGCAGCAGACCATGGCGTCACAGGCATCGCGCCGCGCCTTCAGCGCGGGCAGCACCTGGCGGATGTGATCCTCGAGGAACAGCATGGCGGCGATGATGATGTCGCCGCGGGCGATATCGGCCAGGCAATGCTCCAGCGCGGCGGCGTCGCTGCCCCATTCATCGGCGGCGTGGACGGCGAGTTCGAGCCCAGGGACTTCCCGCCGCAGCGTGGCGCGGGCCTGCATCATGGCGCCGGCCAGATGACTATCCATGGTGACGACCACGACGCGCATCGTGGTGCCGATACGGTTCACGCCCTCAGGCATGCTGCCTCCTGCGTGTCTTGACGAAAGTCACCTCGAGAAATGCGCTTTGGCGTCATAGAGCGTCTCGAGGGTGATGGTCCCGATGCCGCGTTCCTGCGCGAATCGTTCGGTGTTGCGACGCGCCTTGCCGCGGACGAAGAAGGGGATCTTCTTCAGCTCCTTCTCGGCATCGGCACCCCAGGTGACCACCAGCGTGCCAGTGACGGCGGCAGAGGGGTCGCCCGCGGCAGCGTGGGGAGTCACTGCCGCGGGCGCGGGCAGGGGCTGCGCGGCGGGCGCTGCCTCCTTACCCAGCTGTGACGGCGCGCCGTGCCCCAGATGGGACGGCGACGCGCTGTCGTTGAACTCGAAATCCTCCCGGAACATGCCGAGGAGATGCTCCTCCAGCCCCATCATCAGGGGGTGGACCCAGGTGTCGAACAACACGTTCGCACCCTCGATCCCCATCTGCGGCGAATGCCGGGCGGGGAAATCCTGGACGTGCACCGGGGCCGAGATGACCGCGCAGGGAATGCCGAGGCGCTTGGCCACGTGGCGTTCCATCTGCGTGCCCAGGACCAGTTCCGGCTGCAGCGCCGCGATCTGCTGCTCCACCTCCAGGTAGTCGTCGGTGATCAGCGGCTCCACGCCATGGGTCGCGGCGGCGGCGCGGATCTCGCGGCCGAACTCCCGCGAATAGCTGCCGAGGCCGACGACCTGGAAGCCGAGTTCCTGGGAAGCGACCCGCGCGGCCGCGATGGCATGCGTCGCGTCGCCGAAGATGAAGACGCGCTTGTTGGTGAGATAGGTGCTGTCCACCGAGCGCGAATACCAGGGCAGGCGCAGCGTGCCGGTCGCGGTGGTGGCGGGCACGCCGGCCAGGGCCGCGACCTCCGCGACGAAATCGCGCGTGGCGCCGACGCCGATGGGGACGATGGTGGTGAAGGGCTGGCCGAAGCTGCGCTTGAGCCAGGACGCCGCCTGCCCCGCCACTTCCGGGTAGAGCACGACGTTGAAATCGGCATCGCCGAGTCGCGCCAGGTCCGCCGGCGTCGCGCCCATCGGCGCGATGACGTTGACCTCGATGCCCAGCGTCTCCAGCAGCCGCTCCACCTCCGGCACGTCGTCGCGGTGCCGGAAGCCGAGCGCCGTCGGGCCGAGGATGTTGCAGCGGGGCGTGGCGCCGCGGGCGCGCTTCGTGCCGGGCGGCGGGACATGCGGGCCGGCGCAGGCGCGGACCAGCTGGTAGAACGTCTCCGACGCGCCCCAATTCTCCTTCCGCTGATAGGCGGGAAGCTCGAGGGGCACGACCGGGATCGGCAGGCCGAGCGTCTTCGCGAGGCCGCCCGGATCGTCCTGGATCAGCTCCGCCGTGCAGCTTGCACCCACCAGCAGCGCCTGCGGGCGGAAGCGGTCATAGGCATCCAGCACCGCATCGCGGAACAGGTTGGCGGTATCGCCGCCGAGGTCCTGCGCCTGGAAGGTGGTGTAGGTGACGGGCGGGCGCTTCGACCGACGCTCGATCATCGTGAAGAGCAGGTCGGCGTAGGTATCGCCCTGCGGCGCGTGCAGCACGTAGTGCACGCCCTCCATCGCGGTGGCGATGCGCATGGCCCCGATATGGGGCGGGCCTTCATAGGTCCAGACGGCGAGCTGCATGGCGCTACACCATCAGCTTGGCGCGGCGCACCAGCGGCCGCGCGAAGAGTTCGGCGAGGTCGGCCGCCTGGTCGAAGCCCTGGATGGGCGTGAAGACCAGCTCGATCGACCATTTGGTCGTCATGCCCTCGGCCTCCAGCGGATTCGCCAGGCCGAGGCCGCAGACGGCGATGTCCGGCTTCTCCGCCCGGCAGCGGTCGAGCTGGCGCTCCACATGCTGGCCTTCGGAGAGAAGCGTGCCCTCCGGCAGCATCGCGAGTTCTTCCGCGAGGTGCTGCTTGTGGAGGTAGGGCGTGCCGACCTCCGCGAGCCGCATGCCGAGTTCGCGGGAGAGGAAGCGCGCCAGCGGGATCTCCAGCTGGCTGTCCGGGAAGAAGAAGACGCTCTTGCCCGAGAGCCTCTCCCGGATCCGGCCGAGCGCGGCGCGGGCGCGCGTCGCGGCGGGGGCGATCGCATCGGCGATGCGGCCAGCGGGCGTCCCCCAGACTTCCGCGGCGGCGGTGAGCCAGGCGGTGGTGCCCTCCACGCCCAGCGGGAAGGGCGCCGCGATGCGGGTGGCGCCGCGGGCATCGAGGGCGCGGGCGGTGTCGCCGAGGAAGGGCTGCGCCAGGATGTAGCGCGTGCCCGGGCCGATCGGCGGCAGTTCGGCGGCGCGGCGACTCGGCAGGAAGCGGACAGGGCCGACGCCCAGCGCGGCGAAGAGCCGGAGGAACTGGTCCTCCACCACCTCGGCCAGGGCGCCGACCACCAGCAGGGACCGCGCCGTGCCGGGCTCCGCCGGCATCTCCGGCACCAGGGCGGCGAGGCAGGCATCCTCGCCCTGGGTGAAGGTCGTCTCGATGCCGCTGCCGCTGTAGTTCAGCACGCGGACGCCGGGGCTGAAGCGGCGGGACAGGCGCTGCGCGGCGCGGGAGAGGTCGAGCTTGATGACCTCGCTCGGGCAGGAGCCGACCAGGAAGAGCAGCTTGATGTCGGGGCGACGCTCGATGAGCCGCGTGACCACGCGATCCAGCTCGTCATTGCAGTCGGCGAGGCCGGCCAGGTCACGCTCATCGATGATGGCGGTGGCGAAGCGCGGCTCGGCGAAGATCATGACGCCGGCGGCGGATTGGAGGAGGTGGGCGCAGGTCCGGCTGCCCACCACCAGGAAGAAGGCATCCTGGATCTTGCGGTGCAGCCAGACGATGCCGGTGAGGCCGCAGAACACTTCCCGCTGACCACGCTCCCGCAGGACGGGGGCGTCGCCGCAGCCATGGGCAGGCACGGCGGGAAGGGCTGCGGCGGCGCTCATGCGGCCGACATCCCGGCCGGGCTGCTGCGGGCGGAGGCCTCGTCGCGGCGGGCCGCGCGGAGCTTCAGGACGAACTGCGCGGCGTTGACGACGTAGGCGGCGTAGGCGGCCAGCGCGAGCAGCATCTGCCCCTGCCCGTCGCCGATGCCGAAGAACACCGTGCCGAGATAGGCGGTGTGCAGCGCCAGCACGAGCATCGAGAAGACGTCTTCCCAGTAGAAGGCGGGGGCGAAGAGCCAGCGGCCGAAGACCACCTTCTCCCAGATCGAGCCGGTGACCATGATGACGTAGAGCACCACGGTCTTGACGATGACGGAGGCCGTCGCGACGGCGAGACCCTCGCCGGTGGCGAGGTAGCGCATCACCAGGCCGAGGCTGACCAGGAAGACCGCGAATTGCAGCGGCGCCAGGATCCCCTGCACCAGCGTCCAGGGGGAGGCATCGCGGCGCCGCCGCTCCTCCGCCGTATAGAGCGGTTGACGCTGGCCGGACTGGCTGCGCGCGTGGCGAGCGGAACGACCCGTCGTGGCACCCCAGGGGGAGGCATCGAGGGCGTCAAGCAAGCCGGACAAACCGTTCGTTGTAAGCATTGCTTGACAACCCTCCGTCAAAGGCGGTCCGTTGGCCCGTTCAGGCCGCCACTGCCCCTGCACGGCGGCCGACGAGGGGAGGAAGAGCCGAGAAAGGCTGCGCCGCATGGCCCCGTGGGCCTCAAACCGCGCATTTCTTTCTCCCCCGCTCGTGCTTGTTCAGGGAGGCTAGAAGCCCGGACCTCGCAGTGTCAAGCTCGATTGACGTAAATCGCGATTGACACGGAAGGCCGGCACGGTTGAAGTGTCAGTACGGGAGCAGGGCGATGTCGCCGAAGCCCACGACCACGGGAAAAGCCATGAGCGAGGTCAGCACACAGGCCAAGGAGGGCGGAGCCGCAGGCTCCCCGGGCCTGTCGCGCGACCAGGGCGCCGATGGCGATCGACAAGCGCCCCCCTCCAGCCCCCGGGCTCCCCCGCGGCAGGCGAAGCCGCCAGGTGCGGAACGCCGGCGCGTCGCGCTGCTGGCACGGACGCTGGAGACGGAGGTCATTCCCCGCCTCGTGCTGGCACGGCGGGAGGCGAATTCCCCCGCCTATATCGACAGCCCGGGCAGTTCCTTCCCGACGGTCGAGGATATTTCCGTGGTCGCCGGCCTGGCCATGACGGGCGACCTCTCCGGTGCGCTGGCCTATGTCAGCGGGCTGCGCGGGCGCGGCATGCCGCTGGAGATCATCTATCTGCAGCTGCTGGCGCCCGTGGCGCGGCGGCTGGGCGAGTTGTGGGAACAGGATCGCTGCGACTTCACCGCCGTGACCGTGGGTCTCTGCTGCCTGCAGCAGGTGGTGTTGGAGAACAGCCCGGCCTTCCAGCCGCGCATGGGTCGCCCCGATGTCGAGCGGCGCATCCTGCTGGCACCGGTGCCGGGGGAACAGCACAGCTTCGGCCTGCTGATGGTGGGCGAGTTCTTCCGGCGCCAGGGCTGGGATGTGAGCTCCGGCACCGGCACCACGGCCAAGGAACTGGCGGCCATGGTGCGGCGGCAATGGTTCGCGGCGGTGGGCTTCTCCCTCGCCTGCGAGGAAAGGCTGGAGACGCTGGCCACAACGATCCGGGAGGTCCGCCGGGCCTCGCGGAATCCGCAGATCGGTGTGCTCGTCGGCGGACGGGTGTTCATCGACCGGCCGGAGCTGGCGGCGCTGGTCGGCGCCGATGCCACGGCGCCGGATGGGCAGCAGGCGGCGCTCAAGGCGGAGACGCTGCTCGCGCTGCTGATGCGGGAAGGTTGACCGGGCGGCAAGCTGTCCGGTTTTTGTGCATTGGATCAGTAGGTTGACGACCACGAGGGGTGGGTTGAGAAGGGGAGGCCCCTGGGATGAAGGACGGGATGCCTCGTGAAAGCGTTCAATGCCCCCAGCACGTCGCTCGGTCAGCTCGACGCGGATGCCACCGCGGGCCTGATCGCGGCTGCGGCGGACATCGCGCTCGTGCTTGACGAGGGCGGAGCCATTCGCGACCTGGCCTTCAGCAGCGAGGAACTCGCGCGCGAGTTCGATGCGCATGAGGGCTGGCTGGGCCGCCCCTGGGCCGACACCGTCGCGAAGGACAGCCGCCCGAAGGTGGAGGCGATGCTGGACCAGGCGCCCGCGCGTGACGCGCCGCGCTGGCGGCATGTGAACCAGCTTTCCGCCCGCGGCACCTCCATCCCCCTGCTCTGCTCCGTGGCGCCGATCGGCAGCCAGGGGCGGCGCGTGGTGTTCGGACGGGACCTCCGCCCCGTCTCCCAGTTGCAGCAGCGGCTGGTCGAGGTGCAGCAATCCATGGAGCGGGACTATTCCCGGCTCCGCCAGGCGGAGACCCGCTACCGCCTGCTGTTCCAGATGTCGGTCGACCCCGTCCTGATCCTGGACGCCGAGTCGCAGCGGATCATGGAGGCCAATCCCTCCGCCCAGCGGCTGTTCGGCCGCACCGCGCGGCGGATGCCGGGCCGCGTGCTGGCCGATGTCTTCGCGCCCGAGGATCGCGCCGCCGTGCAGGCGCTGCTCGCCACCGTGCGCAGCGCCGGGCGCGCGGATGATGTCCGCGCCAGGCTGGCGGAGGGGGCGCAGGATGTCCTCGTCTCCGCCTCCACCTTCCGCCAGGAAGGCGGGCTGCTCTTCCTGGTGCGCTTCACCGTGGTGGGCGATGCCGGCCAGGCGCTGATGCTGCCGGAAGCCAAGACCAAGCTGCTGAAGGTGGTGGAGGTGGTGCCGGACGCCTTCGTGGTGACGGACAGCGCGGCGCGCATCCTGACGGCGAACGCCGCCTTCCTCGACATGGCGCAGGTGACGAGCGAGGAGCAGGCGCGGGGCGAGCCGCTGGACCGCTGGCTCGGCCGCCAGGGGGTGGAGGTGGAGGTGCTGCTCTCCAACCTCCGCAGCCGCGGCTCCGTCCGGCTCTATGCCTCCACCTTGCGGGGCGAACTGGGCGGGCAGTCGGAGGTCGAGATCTCCGCGGTCTCCGTCATGAATGGCGGGCAGCCCTGCTTCGGCTTCGCCATCCGCGATATCGGGCCGCGGCTGCGCCCGCCGGTGCGCGCGCAGGAAGGCGCGACGCGGTCGGTGGAGCAGCTGACGGAGCTGATTGGCCGCGTGCCGTTGAAGGACCTGGTGCGCGAAGCCACCGATGCGATCGAGCGGCTCTGCATCGAGGCGGCGCTGGAGCTGACCGGGGACAATCGCGCCTCGGCGGCGGAGATGCTCGGCCTGTCGCGGCAATCGCTCTACGTGAAGCTGCGGCGCTACGGGCTCGGCGACCTCGGTGCGGATGAGGGCCAGGATTGACCATGCCGAGCGGGACCGAGATCGCCGGGCGTGTGGGGGGCCAGCGGCTGCAGCCCTCGGCGGTGCTGGAACTGCTGAAGCCCGTCACTTGGTTCCCGCCCATGTGGGCCTTCGCCTGCGGCGCGGTGGCGTCGGGCGCGGCCTTCCTCGATGTCTATCCGCTCATCGCACTCGGCATCCTGCTGGCGGGGCCGATGGTCTGCGGCATGAGCCAGGCGGTGAATGACTGGTTCGACCGGCACGTCGACGCCATCAACGAACCGCAGCGGCCGATCCCCTCGGGCCGCATGCCGGGGCGGAGCGGGCTCTATGTCGCCATCGGCTGGACGATCGCGTCGCTGCTGGTGGGTGCGGCGCTCGGGCCCTGGGGCTTCGCGGCGACGGTGCTGGCGGTGGTGATGGCCTGGATCTATTCCGCGCCGCCGCTGCGCCTGAAGCAGAATGGCTGGCGGGGTAACCTCGCCTGCGGGATGAGCTACGAGACGCTGCCCTGGATCACCGCGACCGCTGTGCTGTCGGGCGGCGCGCCGGATGCGAAGGTCGTGGTCGTGGCCGTGCTCTACGGGCTCGGCGCGCATGGCATCATGACGCTGAACGACTTCAAGTCGATCGAGGGCGACACGCGCTTCGGCCTGCGGTCCCTGCCGGTGATCCTGGGCGCGGAGCGCGCGGCGAAGGTCGCGTGCCTGTTCATGGCGGCGCCGCAGGCGGTGGTGGTGGCGCTGCTGCTGGCCTGCGGTGCGCCGTTGCAGGCGGCCATGGTCGCGGGCGTGCTGGTGGCGCAGGGGCTGCTGATGCGGAAGCTGCTGCGCGATCCGCGCGGGCTGGCGCCCTGGTACAACGGCACGGGCATCACGCTCTACGTCTCGGGCATGATGGTCAGCGCCGTCGCGCTGTCGGGAGGTCTTCCATGAACGCCCTTCCGCCCCTCGGCTGGCTCGGCATCCTGCGCCTCGGCCTGGTGCAGACGGCGCTCGGCGCCATCGTGGTGCTGACCACGGCGGCGCTGAACCGGGTGATGGTGGTGGAACACGCGCTGCCGGCGACGCTGCCGGGCGTGCTGGTGGCGCTGCACTATGCCGTGCAGATGCTGAGGCCCCGGCTCGGCCATGGGTCGGACCAGGGCGGGCGGCGCACGCCCTGGATCATCGGCGGCATGGCGGTGCTGGGGCTGGGCGGCGTGCTGGCGGCGGTGGCGACGGCCTGGATGGGCACGGCGCTGGTGCCGGGCATCGCACTGGCCGTGCTGGCCTTCCTGCTGGTGGGCGTGGGTGTCGGCGCGGCGGGAACCTCGCTGTTGGTGCTGCTGGCAGCGCGGGTCGCGCCGGCGCGGCGGCCGGCGGCGGCCTCGCTGGTCTGGATCATGATGATCGCGGGCTTCGTGGTGACGACGGCGATTTCCGGCCGGCTGCTCGACCCCTATTCGGGGCCGCGGCTGGTGGCCGTCGCGGCGGGCGTCTCCGTGCTCGCCTTCCTGCTGGCGCTGCTGGCGGTGGCGGGGATCGAGGGGCCGGGTGCGGCGCGGCGGGAGGCCGAGGCGGGCGCCAAGGCGCCCTTCATGGTGGCGCTGAAGCAGGTCTGGGCGGAGCCCGAGGCAAGGCAGTTCACCATCTTCGTCTTCGTCTCCATGCTGGCCTACAGCGCGCAGGACCTGATCCTGGAACCCTTCGCCGGCACCGTCTTCGGCATGACGCTGGGCGAGACGACGCGGCTCTCCTCCCTGCAGCATGGTGGCGTGCTGGCGGGCATGATCGTCATCGCCGTCGTCGGCAGCCTGTCCGGCGGCCGCGTGGCGGTGCTGCGGGCCTGGACCGTGGGCGGCTGCCTGGCAGCGGCCGCGCTGCTGGCGACGCTGGCGGCGGCGGGCATGGCCGGGATCGGCTTCCCGATCCGGGAGGCCTTCTTCGCCCTCGGCGTCGCCAATGGCGCCTTCGCCGCGGCGGCCATCGCCTCGATGATGCAGCTGGTCTCCCGCGGGCGGGACGGCCGGGAAGGCGTGCGGATGGGCATGTTCGGGGCGGCGCAGGCGATCGCCTTCGGCGCCGGCGGGCTGGCCGGCACGGTGGTGCTGGATCTCGGGCGCCTCGTCACGGGCAGCGCGGGCGGTGGCTACGTCACGGTCTTCGTGGCGGATGGGCTGCTGTTCCTGGCCTCCGCCCTGTTGGCGACGCGCATCGGGCGGCCGGCAACGGAAAAGTCACCGGATTACGGTTCGATGAACGGCCGCGATGCGCGGCTGGCCAGTGGCGACTGAACGGAAGGATGGCCTCCATGGACAGCGCCGGAATCTTCGACGTGGTGGTGGTGGGGGGCGGCCCCGCGGGCGCCACCGCCGCGCATGATCTGGCGCGGCAGGGCCGCACCGTGGCGCTTCTGGACAAGGCCGGGCGCATCAAGCCCTGCGGCGGCGCGATCCCGCCGCGGGCGATCCGGGACTTCGACATCCCGAACCACCTGATCGTCGCCCGCATCAACGCCGCGCGCATGATCTCCCCCACCGACAAGGAGGTCGACATGCCGGTGGAGAACGGCTTCGTCGGCATGGTGGACCGGGACGTCTTCGACGAATTCCTGCGCGGCCGCGCGGCGGAGGCGGGCGCCGAGCGCCTGACCGGGAGCTTCGAGGCGGTGGAACGCGACGCCGATGGCGTCACCGTCGTGACCTGGACGCCCAAGGGCGCGCCGGACGGCACCACGCCGCTTCGGCTGCGGACGCGCTGCGTCATCGGCGCGGATGGCGCGCGCAGCCAGGTCGGCAAGCAGACCGTGCCGGGGGCGGAGAAGATCCCCTGCGTCTTCGCCTACCACGAGATCGTGGAAGCGCCGAAGGGGGAGGTCGCGAAGTATGACGGGCAGCGCTGCGATGTCGTCTACAACGGCCGCTTCTCCCCCGACTTCTACAGCTGGATCTTCCCGCATGGGGACAAGGTCTCGATCGGGACGGGGTCGGCGCATAAGGGCTTCTCGCTGCGCGGTTCGGTGGCCGAGCTGCGCGCCGCGACGGGCTTCGACAAGGTGAAGACCATCCGGCGGGAGGGCGCGCCCATCCCGCTGAAGCCGCTGAAGAAGTGGGACAACGGCCGCGACGTGGTGCTGGCCGGCGATGCCGCGGGCGTGGTCGCGCCGGCCTCCGGCGAGGGCATCTACTACGCCATGCTGTGCGGCCGCCTCGCCGCGGAGTCCGCGGCGGAGTTCGTCGCCACCGGCGATCCCCGGGCGCTGGCGACCGCGCGCAAGCGCTTCATGAAGGCGCATGGCCGCGTCTTCTGGATCCTCGGGATCATGCAGTATTTCTGGTACTCCTCCGACAAGCGGCGGGAGAAGTTCGTCAAGATCTGCCAGGACAAGGACGTCCAGCGCCTGACCTGGGAATCCTACATGAACAAGGAACTCGTGCGCCGCGACCCGCTGGCGCATGTGCGGATCTTCTTCAAGGACCTCGCGCATCTGTTCGGCTTCGCCCGGGCATGACGCACCTCCCCTTCCTCCCCGCGCGCGGAGACGCCTGAGCATGCTGTTGTCATCGCTTGACCAGACGAATGAGGGCCTCCGTCATCGGGGCGCGCTGCATGGTCATTCGCCGCATCACCGCCAGTCCACGCGCACCCTGCCGCTCAAGGTCGGCACGCGCGGCTCGCCGCTGGCGCTGTGGCAGACGCGCCATTTCCTGGCCCTCATCACCAAGGTCTGCCCGCTGCTGCGGGAGGTGAAGGCCTTCGAGGAATGCGTCATCGCGACAAGCGGCGACAAGATCCAGGACAAGCGCCTGGCCGATATCGGCGGCAAGGGGCTCTTCGCGAAGGAGATCCATGAGGCGCTGCTGGATGGCCGCGTGGACTTCGCCGTGCACAGCATGAAGGACCTGGAGACGGAGCTGCCGCCCGGTATCGTGCTCGCCTGCGCGCTGAAGCGGGAGGACAGCCGCGACGCGATCGTGGTCGGCCCCGACTGCGCCGGCGTGACGCGGGACGATCCCTATGCCTGCCTGCCGAAGGGCGCGCTGATCGGCACCGCCTCCGTCCGCCGGCAGAGCCAGCTGCTGCATGCGCGGCCCGACCTGCAGGTGGAGATCATCCGCGGCAGCGTGCAGTCGCGCCTGTCCAAGGTGCGGGCGGAAGGCGGGCCGCAGGCCTCGCTGCTCGCCATCGCCGGCCTGAAGCGGCTGGAGATGGAGCATGAGGCCGCGGTGGTGCTGGATGCGGAGACGATGGTGCCGGCGGCCTGCCAGGGCATCGTCGGCGTCACCGTCCGCGCCGATGACGTGGAGTTGCGGGAGCTGCTCTCGGCCATCGAGGATGGGGAGGCCGCTTCGGTCTGCACGGCGGAACGCGCCTTCCTGGGCTCGCTCGACGGCTCCTGCCGCACGCCGATCGGGGGGCATGCGCAGCTGATGCCGGATGGCCAGCTGCTGCTGACCGGGCTGGTGGCGCGGGCAGACGGGTCCTTCCTGCTGAAGCGGAAGCTCTGGGGCGCCCGGGCCGATGCCGCGGCGCTGGGGCGGGAACTTGGCGACAGCCTGCGCAGGGACGCGCCGGCCGACATCTTCGGCTGAGCCTCAGCGGCGCAACCGCAGCCACACATCCAGCAGATGGGCGGCGAAGGCGGCGCTGAGCGCCGCCGCCACCCAGCCCCAGCCGGCGCCGACCAGCGCGGCACGCAGCGCCAGCACCAGCGCCACCCCCGGCATGGCCAGGCCCAGGATGGCGGCGGGCGCCAAGCCGCGCCCGGTCCTGCGGTGCCAGAGCGCCAGGGCCGCCGCTTCCAGCAGCAGGACGAGCAGCACCAGATCGGCCACGCGACCGCTGGCGAAGAACGCCTCCATTCCCTCTCCCCCGGCGAAGCCAACGCATTCGTAACGCGAATGCGCGCAACCTGTAGGCAGTTTCATGCGCTGGGAGGGTTGCGCCAACCGGTCCTGGCGCCACCTTGCGCCGGGCGGGAAAGACGCCATAAGCGTTTCGGCTTGTTCCACCCGCGTCGCGGCTGGCTGACTTGCGGCGGGGCCGTACCGACGAGACACGTTCAAGGAGGATCGCTCGAATGCGACGTCTGACTCTGGCCATCGTGACGGGCCTTGCCATCGCGCCCTTCGCCGCCCAGGCGCAGGATGCCGCCGCTGGCGGCCGCGTCTTCAACCAGTGCCGCGCCTGCCACACCATCGATGCCGGCGGCCGCAATGGCGTGGGCCCGAACCTGCATGGCATCGTCGGCCGCGCCGCGGGCTCCATCGAGGGCTTCCGCTACTCCGCCAACATGCAGGAGTGGCGCCAGGGCCAGACCTGGACCGAGGAAAACCTGCGCCGCTACATCACCAACCCCAAGGATGTCCTGCCGCGCGGCAGCATGTCCTACCCGGGCCTGCGGAACGAGCAGCAGCTCAACGACCTGATCGCCTATCTGAAGACGCAGAGCTGAGTTGATGGGCGGCCGGCAACCCGGCCGCCCCTTTTCTACCGGATCGCCGCCGGCAGGCCTTCCCAGGCCTCCTCCACCGTGAAGGGCCGCGGCATCATCCCCTGCTCCGCGCAGTAGCGGATCGCCAGTGCCAAGGCAGGCCGCAGGGTTTCGCGCGTGTGCATGCGCGCGCCGGACGCAGCCAGCATCCGCATCAGTTCCACCACCAGTTCCGGGCGCTCCGCCGCCACATCCTGCCGCACCACGACCAGGTGGTTCACCGGGATGAAGCCGTGTGCCTGCCGGAACTGCTCGCCGGCCGCCTCGGGGTCGGGGAAGACCGTGCGGAGGCCGGAGGGCAGGTCATTGCCGAAGATGCCGGCGGCGGCCTCGCCCGACCGGGTCATGGCCAGAAGATCCTGCCCGGGCGCGGCGCGCGTCACCCAGGGCGGGTCAGTGAATTCCGTGACATGCGCATCCTCGAAGGTCGTCCAGCGCTGCTGGTCGGCGCGGATGCCGTGGAACTCCGCCAGGCTGCCGCGCAGCCACATGCCTGTGGTCTGGCTGTAGGCGCGCACGGCGATCGCGGCGCCGGCCAGGTCCGCGGGGCCGCGCACCGGGCCGTCAACGGCCGTCAGCAGTGCGGCTTCCTGCGCGCGTTCGGCCAGCACCACGGGCAGCAGCACCATCGGCTTCCCATAGGCCTTGGCCATCAGGAAGGTGGCGATCGCCATCTCGCTGACCTGGAAGGCCGCCTGGCGGACCATGGCCGGGAAGGCCTTGCTGGGCGGGGTGTGGCGGATGTTGTCGAGTGCCAGAAGGTCCGATCCGACGCGGCCTTCCAGCAGCGCGGCGGTCTCGGGATAGGCGCCGATGGCGGCGCGGAGCGTGGTGACGGGCAAGGCAGTCCTCATCGCCGCCCGGGGGTACCGGGCGGCGTCTCAAGCAGGGATGGCAGACCGATCAGTCGCGGTAGGAGGGGTCGAGGCGGTCCAGCTTCCGCAGCAGCCCCGGCCATTCCATGACGCCATAGGGGCGGCGCGTGCCGGGCTGGTAGTTGTTCCAGGTGGCATCGATCACCGCTTGCGGCACCTGCACCAGCTTCTGCCCCGTCGCCTGCGCCGCCAGCTGCGCGCGGCAGGAGAGTTCGAGCCGGTGCATGGCGTTGAAGGCCTCCCCCACCGTCTTGCCGATGGTGAGCAGCCCGTGGTTGCGCAGGATCAGCGCGTTGTTGTCGCCGAGGTCGCGCACCAGGCGCTCCTGCATCTCCAGGTCGAGCACCACGCCTTCGTAGTCGTGGTAGCCGATCCTGGCGAAGCGCATGGAGGTCTGGTTCATCGGCAGCAGCCCGCATTCCAGCGAGGAAACCGCCATGCCCGGCCAGGTATGGGTGTGGATGACGCAGGCGATCTCGTGCTTCGCCTCATGGATCGCGCCGTGGATGACGAAGCCCGCGCGGTTCACGCCGTAGCCGAGGCCGCCGGGGAAGTCCGGCTTGGCCAGGACATTGCCGTGCACGTCGATCTTCACCAGCGACGACGCCGTGATCTCCTCGTACAGCATGCCATAGGCGTTGATGAGGAAGGCGCCCTCCTCGCCGGGGACGCGAACGGAGATGTGGTTCGCGGCCATGTCGGACATGCCGTAGAGGTCGATCAGCCGGTAGCAGGCGGCGAGGTCCACGCGGGCCTGCCATTCCTCTGGCGAGACGCGGTCCCGCATGGAGGGGATCTGGAAACGTTCGGCGACGCTGTCGGGCATGGGACGGTTCCTCGTGCTTACTCGGGCGTGGCGCCGGAGGCGCGGACGATCGCGGACCAGCGGCGGATCTCATGGGCGATGAAGGCGCCGAAGGCCTCGGGGCCATTGCCCACGGGGTCGGCGCCCTGCTCCACCATGTTGCGTTCGATGGCGGGCACGCGCAACGCGGCGTGGCTGTCCTCCGCGATCTTGCGGATGATCTCGGGCGGCGTGCGCGCCGGCGCCACCATGCCGAACCAGGAGGAGGCGTCGAAGTCGGGGAAGCCCAGTTCGACCATGGTCGGCACGTCCGGATTGGAGCGCGACCGCTGGGTGGAGGTGACGGCCAGCGGCCGCAGGCGCCCGCCCCTGATCTGCTCCATGACGGAGGGGATGGTCGCGAACATGAAGTCGAGGCGGCCCGAGAGCAGGTCGTTCAGCGCGACGGCGCCGCGATAGGGCACATGCTCCGTCCGGATGCCCGCCATCTGGTCCAGCATGACGCCGGAGAGGTGGGAGGAGGTGCCGACGCCGGTGGAGCCGTAGGAGAGTTCGCCGGGGCGACGCTTCGCCTCCGCGATCAGCCCCGCGACGTCCCGCGCCGGATGGTTCGGCGCGACGACCAGGATGTTCGGCACGCCCGCCAGCAGCGTGATGGGCGCCAGGTCCCGCAGCGTGTCATAGGGCATGTTGCGGACGAGGGACTGGTTCACCGCCAGCGGGCCGACCGACCCCACCATGATCGTGTAGCCATCGGGGGCGGAGCGGACCACATGCTCCGTGCCGATATTGCCCCCGGCGCCAGGCCGGTTGTCGATGACGACGGACTGCCCCCACATCTCGGCCAGGTGGGCGCCGATCAGCCGGGCGATGATGTCCGTCGTGCCGCCAGGGGTGAAGGCGACGACGATGCGGACCGGCCGGTTCGGCCAGGGCGCGGCTTGGGCGCGGGCCAGGCCGGGGGCGGCCAGCAGGGGCAGGGCGAGGCAGGCGCGCCGCGCGATCGTCATGGTCGTTCCATTCTCCCGTCGGGCGGTCGTGCTGCCGCCATCTTCAGGCAGGTATCCTGGGCCCGGGCATCCCATGCGACAAATGGAAAGAATGCGCGGCCCGTGCCGTTTTCTTCATCAATCCAGGCGGAGCCCGATGGCGCGGATCACCGGCGTCCAGGTCGCGCGTTCCTCGGCGAGGTAGGCTGCGAGGTGTTCCGGGTTGCTGGCGGCGGGCTCGGCGCCCTGGCGGGCCAGCGCGCCGCGCAGCGCCTCCTCCCCCAGCGCCTCGCCAAGTGCCTGCGCGACGCGGTCGAGGATCGGGCGCGGCGTCGCGGCCGGGGCGAGCAGCGCCTGGAAGTTGCGGACGATGAGCTGCGGAAACCCCTCCTCCGCCGTGGTCGGGATGGCGGGGGCCAGGGGGGAGCGTCGTGGCGCCGTCGTCGCCAGGGCGCGGATCTGCCGGTTCTCGACCAGGTTCAGCACGGCGGAGATGTCGCCGAACAGCGCCTCGATCTTGCCGCCGAGCAGGTCCGGCAACGCGGCGCCGGTGCCGCGATAGGGCACGTGTTCCAGCCGGATGCCGGCGAGCTGGCCGAGCAGTTCCGCCGCCAGATGCGGCGTGGTGCCGATGCCGGCGGAGCCCATGTTGATCTCGCCCGGCCGCGATTTCGCGAGGGCCACGAATTCCGCGAGGTTGCGGGCCGGCAGGCCCGGCGTCACCACCAGGATCTGCGGGCTGTCGGCGATCAGCGCGACGGGGGCGAGGCCCTGGAGCAGGTCCGGCGCGCCGGCCCCGCCCGCTGCGGGGGCGATGACCAGCGGGCCGGGGGAGCCGACGAGGAGCGTATAGCCATCCGGCCTGGCCGCGGCGACGACCCGGGCGCCGACGACGCCGCCTGCGCCCGCGCGGTTCTCGACGACGACCGGCACGCCGAGGCGGCGGCGCAGCCCCTCCGCCGCCGGGCGGGCGACGTTGTCGACGGGGCCGCCCGGCGCGAAGGGCACCACCAGCGTCACCGCGCGCTGCGGCCAGGGTTCCTGCGCCCGGGCCAGGGCCGGCAGAAGCAGGGGCGTGGCGAGGAGCGCGCGGCGATGCATGGCGTCAGCGTCCCTTGAAGACGGGCTTGCGCTTCTCCGCGAAGGCCTTCCAGGCTTCCTGCGTGTCTTCCGTCGAGGCCAGCGCCACGGTCTGCGACTGCTCGAAGCGGTAGCCCTCATGCAGCGGCATGTATTCCGTGACCTGGAAGCTCTTCTTCGCGGCCTGCACGGCGAGCGGCACCTTGCCCGCGATCTCGCGCCCGATCTTCTGCGCCTCCGCCAGCAGCGCGTCGCGCGGCAGGCATAGCGAGGCCGCGCCCATGCGCAGCAGGTCGGGGCCGGTGAAGCGCCGCGCGGTGTAGATCATCAGCCGCGCATCGGACTGGCCGAGATGGCGCAGCACATGGCGCACGCCGCCGGCCAGCCCCACATCCACCTCCGTCATGGCGAGGTAGGCTTCCTCCGCCACCAGGATGATGTCGGCCGACAGCGCCAGCACGCAGCCCGCCCCGATGCCGAGGCCGTTGACGGCGGCGATGACGGGCTTGCCGCATTCCATCACGCTGTCGAAGACGGCGCGCGTCAGGCGGTTGTGGCGGGGATAGGCGCCGGGCTCGCCCGCGATGTTCGGGCGTTCCTTGAGGTCCGCGCCGGCGCAGAAGGCCTTGCCCTGCGCCGTCAGCACCACGGCGCGGACATCCTCGCGGTCATGCAGCTCGTCGAAGACGCGCACGATTTCCTGCCGCATGGCGAGGTTCATCGCATTCACCGGCGGACGGTTCAGCGTGACGGTGGCGACGTAGTCCGCCACCTCCAGCGTCAGCGTTTCATACTCACTCATTCCGCGCGAATCCCCGCTGCCTCGATCACCTGTTTCCACCGCGCGCTCTCCGCGCGGATCGTCGCCGCCAGCTCCTCCGGCGTGGAGGGCGTGGCTTCCTCGCCGAGCGCCTCCATGCGGGCGCGATAGGCGGGGTCGTTCAGGATGCCGACCACGGCCTGGTTCAGCCGCGCGACGATGGGCGCCGGCGTGCCGCCGGTGGTGGCGATGTAGTTGAAGGGCGCGGCATCGAAGCCGGGCAGCGCCTCCGCCAGCGCCGGCAGGTCGGGCGCCAGGGCGGAGCGCTGCGGCGTCGTCACGCCGAGCGCGCGGAGATGGCCGGAACGCGACGGCGGCAGCAGGATGGAGAGCGTGTCGAGCGCCATGCTGACCGTGCCGCCCATGAGGTCCGTCAGCGCCTGGCTGGTGCCGCGATAGGGCACATGGGTGATGTCGATCCGGGCCAGGAACTTCAGCATCTCCCCCGCCAGATGGGAGGATGACCCGATGCCGGAGGAGGCGAAGGTCAGCGTGCCGGGCCGCGCCTTGGCGAGCGCGATCAGTTCCTGGAGGTTGCGGACCGGCAGGCCGGGATGCACGGCCAGCAGGTTCGGCGCGCGCTTGTAGCCGGCGACGGGGGCGAAGTCGCGCTCCGGGTCATAGGGCACGCTGCGCATGAGGTGCGGGTTGATGATCTGCGGCCCCGGCGTGCCGTAGAGCAGCGTGTGCCCATCCGGCTGCGCCCGCGCCACGGCCTGTGCGCCGATGGTGGCGCCGCCGCCGGGACGGTTCTCCACCACCACGGGCTGGCCGAGCACCGGCGTCAGCGCCTCCGAGATCTGCCGCGCGCTGGCATCGGCGGAGCCGCCGGCGGCGAAGGGGCAGATCATGCGCAGCGGGCGATTGGGGAAGGCCTGCGCGAAGGCGAGCGACGGCGTGGCGAGCGCCGCGGCGATGGCGGCGCGACGGGTGATGCTCATTCGGCGGTGATCCCTCCCCTGCGGATCACCGGGCCCCAGCGATCCGATTCCTCCCGCACCATGGCGGCCAGCGCCTCCGGCGTGCCGCCCAGCTTCTCGATGCCCAGCGCCTCGAACCGCGACCGCATGGCGGGCTGGTCGAGGATGGCGTTGACCGTGGCGTTGAGCACGGCGATCACCTCCGGCGGCGTGCGCGCGGGCGCCAGCAGGTAGTTGAAGCTGGCATCGTGGTAGCCCGGCAGCGTCTGCGCCACCCGCGGCAATTCGGGTGCCGCGGCCGCGGGATCGGCAGTGGAGACCGCGAGCGCCCGCAGCCTGCCGTCCCGCACCAGCGGCAGCAGCGTCGCGATGTTGTCCATCATGAAATCGACGCGGCCGCCCATCACCTCCTGCACTGCGGGCGCGGTGCCGCGGAAGGGCACGTGCAGCATCTCGACATTCGCCATCTGGCCCAGCATGGCGGCGGCGAGGTGGCCGGAGGAGGCGACGCCGGCGGAGGCGAAGGTCAGCGCATTCGCCTCCCGCCGCGCCATGGCGATCAGGCCCGCGACATCGCGCGCGGCGAAATCGGGCCGCACCACCAGCAGCTTCGGCGCCTTCAGCACCGCGATCACCGGCGCGAAATCCGCGACGGGATCATAGGGCAGGCTGCGCATGAGATGCGGGTTGAGGATCTGCACATTCGGCGTGGCGTAGAGCAGCGTGTGCCCATCGGCCGCCGCGCGCGCCACGGCGACGGCGCCGATGGTGGTGCCGCCGCCGGGGCGGTTCTCCACCGTCATGGGCTGGCCGAGTTGCGCGGCCAGCTGTTCGGCGATGAGGCGCCCGACGGTATCCGCCGCGCCACCCGGCGCGAAGGGCACCACCATGCGCATGGGTCGCGACGGCGTCCAGGCCGGCTGCGCCAGCGCGGGTGGCGCGAGGGTGGAGAGCAGCAGCGTGCGGCGCGCGATCATTCGAGGGTGATTCCCTGGGCGGTGATGACGCCGCGCCAGCGCGCGATCTCCTCCTGCACCATCGCGGCCAGCTCCTCCCGCGTACCGCCCAGCGCCTCGGCGCCCAGCGTTGCGAAGCGGGCGCGGATGGCGGGGTCCTTCAGCACGCGGTCGAGCGTGGTGTTCAGGCTGGCGGTGATCTCGGGCGGGGTGCGGCCGGGGGCGAGCAGGTAGTTGAAGCTGGCGTCGTGGAAGCCGGGCAGCGTCTCGGCGATGGGCGGAAGGTCGGGCGCAGCCTCCGCCCGGTCCCGCGTGCTGACGGCCAGCGCGCGGAGCCGCCCTTCCCGCACCAGCGGCAGCAGCGCCGCGGCGGTGTCGAGCGTGAGGTCGATGCGACCTGCTAGCAGGTCCTGCACGCCGGGCGCGGTGCCGCGATAGGGCACGTGCAGCATCTCGATCCCCGCCATCTGGGAGAAGAGGGCGGCGGCGAGATGACCGGCCGAGCCGATGCCGGCGCTGCAATAGGTGAGCTGGCCAGGGCGCGCCTTGGCGAGCGCGATCAGCTCCGCCGTGCTGCGCACCGGCGAGTCTGCGCGCACGACCAGCAGCTTCGGCGCCCGCATCAGGGCGATGATCGGCGTGAAATCGTTGAAGGCGTCGTAGGGGACGCTGCGCATCATCAGCGGGTTCAGGATCTGCACGCCGGGTGGCGCATACAGCATCGTGTGGCCATCGGGTGGCGACTGAGCCACCGCGATGGCGCCGACGGATTGGTTGCCGCCGGGCCGGTTCTCCACCACCACGGCCTGGCCATAGGCGGTGCCGAGCGGCACGGCCACCAGGCGGGCCAGCGTATCCGCCGTGCCGCCCGGCGCCTGCGGCACGATGATGCGAAGGCTGCGGTTCGGCGCCCAGGGGGGCGCCCCGGGCGCCTGCGCGCGCGCCACCGCGGGCAGCAGCAGCGGCGCGGCGAGGAGATGGCGGCGGCGCATGGCGCTACTCCAGCCGCGCGCCGGTGGTGCGCACGACGTCGCCCCAGGTGGCATTGGTCTCGCGGATGAAGGTGTTGAACTCCGCCGGCGTGCTGCCGACGATGCGGCCGCCCTGTTCGCCGAGCACGCGCCGCACTTCCGCATCCTGCAGGGAGGCGCGGGCGGCGTTGACCAGGATGTCCACGCGGTCCTGCGGGATGGCGGCGGGGCCGAAGAGGCCGTACCAGGTCTCGCTGATCATGTTGGGCACGCCGGCCTCGATGGCCGTCGGCACGTCCGGCAGGATGGCCAGCCGCTCCTGCGCCGTCACGGCCAGCGCCCGCAGGGCGCCGGCGCGGACCTGGCCGATCAGCGCGGGCACGTCGGCGGCCAGGATCTGGATGCGGCCCGCGAGCAGGTCCGTCACGGCCGGCGCGGCGCCGCCATAGGGGATGTGCGTGATGTCGATGCCCGCGCGCAGCTTCAGCAATTCGCCCGCCATGTGCAGCGAGGATCCGATGCCGGCGGAGCCGAAGGTCAGCTCGCCCGGCTTCGCCTTCGCCATGGCGACCAGCTCGGCCAGGTTCCGCACGGCGAGGTTCGGCGCGACGGAGACGATCTGCGGCACCGCCAGCACCTGCGTCACCGGCGTCAGATCGCGCAGCGGGTCGTAGGGCATGTTGCTGCGCATATGCGGGATGATGACGATGGCGCCCGAGGACGCCATGACCAGCGTGTGGCCATCGGGGCGCGACTTGGAGGCGACATCGACGCCGATGAGACCACCCGCGCCGGCACGCGCTTCCACCACGATGGGCTTGCCGAGGCGTTCCGACATGGCGCGGGCGACGACGCGCGCGATGATGTCCGCGGGGCCGCCGGCAGCGAAGGGCACGATCATGCGGATGGGCTGGTCGGGGAAGGCGGCCTGCGCCTGGGCCAGGCCGGGCATGGCCAGCATGCCCATGGCGCCCAGGGCGCCGCGTCGTCCGATGTTCATGGGGGTTTCCTCCGCTGTTGTTTCGTTCGTTCTAGTCGAAGAGCCTGGCGGGATTCTCCACCAGGATGCGGCGCGCAAGGTCCGGGTCGCCGAGCGCGCCGAGGAAGGCATCCATCATCGCCCCCGCATCGGGCGGCGGCGTCATGCGCACATAGGGCCAGTCGGAACCCCAGAGCAGCCGGTCCGGATTGGCGGCCACCAGCGCATCCTGCACCGGGCGAGGGTCGCAGGACAGGCGGCAGGTCGTGATCTTCACCCAGGCCAGGCCGTCGCGCAGCAGGCTCAGCAGTTGCGCGAAGCCCGGATCATCCGCGGCCGCAGGCATGCCGCAATGGTCGATGACGAGCGGGACGCCGAGCGGCGCCAGGCCCGGCAGCAGCTCCGCCAGCTGGGACGCGCTGGCCCAGAGATGCGCCTGCCAGCCGAGCGCGCGCAGCCGCGGCGCCAGCAGCTTCAGCGTGTCCACGCCGATGGCGCCGGGATAGCGCGCGGTGCCGCCGGGGGCGCGCATCTCCACGAAGCGCAGCGCGCGGATGCCGGCCTCGTGCCACTCGGTCAGGGTGGCGTCGGTGACCGTCTCATCCGCGATCATCACGCCGCGCAGCGCCGGGTCGCGCGTCAACGCATCCAGCAGACAGGCCGGATCGCGGCCATAGGGGGCGGGCTGCACCAGCACGGCGCGGGGGGTGCCGAGTTGCGCGCGCATGGCCGCATGCACCTCCAGCATCGCCTCCGGCAGTGCGTAGGGGGAGGCGCCGGCGGGGAAGCGCGCATCGAAGACATGGGTATGCGTGTCCCAGGCGCCATCCGGCACCGCGTGGCGCGGGCGGGAGAGCGTCGGCGCGGGGACGGTGGCGGTCACGGCAGCGGCGCCAGGGTGAAGAGGCCCGTGGGCGGCGCCACCAGCGGTTCCGCCTCTCCATCGGGAAGCGGCACGCCATGCGCGTTCAGCGTCATGGAGACCATGGTGTAGTAGCCCACCAGCGCCGTGAGTTCGACCACGCCCTTCACGCCGAACAGCGCGCGGGCCTCGTCATAGATCGCGTCGGGCACGCGGCCATCCGCCTGGAGCGTGCGGGCGAATTCATAGACCACCGCCTCGTCGCGCTTGTCGAAGGCCGGTGCGCGGCCTTCGCGGATGGCGCCGAGGACATCGGTGGAGACGCCGACCTTGGCGGCCGTCGCGGCATGGACGAACCACTCCACCTGGCTGCTCCAGCGACGGCCCGTGACGCAGATCGCGAGTTCCGACAGGCGCTTGTCGAGGCTGGTGGAGAAGCGCAGCGCCTCCCCCAGCGCGGACCAGCGCCCGGCGAGTTCCGCATTGTGGATGGCGGCGCGCAGCGGGCCGATGACCTGGCCGCGCGGGCCGGAGACGACGCTGTCCCAGACCTTGCGCTGCGCCTCGTCCAGCTCGTCACGCGATGAAGGGAGCGGGATGCGCGGCATGATCAGGTCACCTTCGCGGCGGCGAGCGCCGCCTGTTCGTCGTCACCGATGCCGAGCTCGCGCAGCACCTCCGCCGTGTGCTGGCCGAGCAGCGGCGGCGGGCGATCGAAGCTCAGCGGATTGTCCTTGAGGCGGATGGGGCTGACGATTTGCGGCACCTCCCCATGCGGGTGCGGGACCATGCGCAGCATGTCGCGGTGCCTGACCTGCGGGTCCTGGAAGACATCGGGCACGGTGTTGATCGGGCCGCAGGGAACGCCGGCGGCGTCGAGCATCGTCGTGAGTTCCAGCCGCGTGAAATCGGCGAAGCGCTCCGTCAGCATCGGCGTCAGCGCCAATTCGTTCTTCACGCGATCGGCGTTCTTGATGAAGCGCGGGTCCTGCGCCCAGTCGGGGCGGCCGATCGCCTCGCAGAGTTTCGCGAACTGCCCGTCATTGCCGACGGCGAGGACGATGTAGCCATCCGCGCAGGGGAAGACATCCTGCGGCTGGATATTCGGGTGCCGGTTGCCCGCGCGGTGCGGGACCTTGCCGCCGACGAGGAAGTTCATCGCCTGGTTCGCGAGGAAGGCTGCCTGGACGTCGAGCATGGCGAGGTCGATCGTCTCCCCCTGCCCCGTCCTGTCGCGATGCGCGACGGCCGCCAGGATGGCGGTCGCGGCATACATGCCGGTCATGAGATCGACGATGGGGACGCCGACCTTCTGCGGCGGGCCGTCCTTCTCCCCGGTCACGGACATCAGCCCGCCCATGGCCTGGATCATGAAGTCATAGGCCGCCTGGTCGCGCCGCGGACCGTCCTGGCCGAAGCCGGTGACGGAGCAGCAGATCAGGCTGGGCTTCAGCTTGCGCAGGCTCTCCGCATCCAGCCCATAGCGCGTCAGCGCGCCGGCCTTGAAGTTCTCGACGACGATGTCGGCCGTCTCCGCGATCTTCCGCACCACCGCCTGGCCCTCGGGCCGCGTGATGTCGATGGTGACGGACCGCTTGCCGCGATTGACGGCGAGGTAGTAGCCGGCCTCCTTCGTCGGGTTGCCGTCGCGATCCTTCAGGAAGGGCGGTCCCCAGGCGCGCGTGTCGTCGCCGGCGCCGGGACGCTCGATCTTGATCACGTCGGCGCCGAGATCGGCCAGGATCTGCGTCGCCCAGGGTGCCGCCATGATGCGGCCGAGGTCGAGGATTCGGAGGTGGGACAGGGGCCCGGCCATGGCGATCAGCCCTCCGCCACCACGGTCGCCATCATCGATGGACGCTTCGCGAACTCGGCATGCCAGGCGGCGAAGCGCGGGCAGGCGGCGCGCCAGTCGATATCGGCGAAGCGGAAGTCGAGATAGGCGCCGACGACGCCGAGCGTCACCTGCGCCAGGCCGAGCGGCCGCGCGGCGATGTCCTCGATTTCCGCTTCGATGGCGCGCAGCGCGTGCTGCGTCTTGAGCGCGAAGGCGTCGAGCAGTTCGGGCAACGCGTGCTGCTTGTCCCGCTCGTTCCGCCAGAGGATGAGCGTGTCGAGGAAGCCCGTCGCCATGGCGTGGCGCCGCAACTCAACCCAGCGCGCGGGTCCCTCCGCCGGGATCAGGCGCGGGCCGTCATGCAGCGTGTCGAGGTATTCGCAGATGACGCCGCTGTCGTAGAGGACGCTGCCATCCGGCAGTTCCAGAGTCGGGATCTTGCCGATCGGGTTCAGCGGCAGCAGGTCATGGTTGGGCTTCGTCATGGCCACGGGCGTCCGCACCGTGCGGAGGCGGTCCACCACCCCGGCCTCATGCGCAAAGACCATGACCTTGCGCACGAAGGGCGAGCGCGGCGACCAATGCAGCGTCATCGGCGGCGGGGTGGTCGTCACGGTTGGTTTCCTCCAGGCAGGCGCGATCCGGACCGGGCCAAAAGGTCAGGACTATGACCTTATGGCTGAAGCCCGGCCCGGCGTCCAGCCTCAGCCTTTCGTGGCGTCGTGGTGGGGGCGGCCGGCGGCGAAGGCCGAAATGCCATCGGCGAGCATGGCGATCATGTCGGCGCGGGTTTCGTGCGTGACGGTCGCGTAGTGCGGCGCCACCACCAGGTTCGGCGCTTCCAGCATCGCCGGGTCGGGCACGGGTTCGGAGCGGAAGACGTCGGTGGCGGCGCCGCGGATGGTGCCGGCCTTCAGCGCCGCCACCAGAGCGGGTTCATCGACGACGGTGCCGCGGGAGATGTTGACGAGGAAGCCCTTGGGGCCGAGGCGCTGCAGCATCGCGGCATCGATGATGCGGTCGGTCTCCGCGCCGCCCGGGCAGGTCAGCACCAGCACGTCGCATTGCTCCACCATGGTGGCGAGGTCCGCGACATAGGCCCAGGTGACCCCGGGCTTCGGCCTCGGGCCGGACCAGATGACCTGCATCCCGATGCCCTGCGCCCGCCGCGCCACGGCCTGGCCGATCTTGCCGAGCCCGAAGATGCCGCAGGTCTTGCCGATAAGGCGCGTGGAGGGGGAAAGCCGTCCCTTCGCCCAGGCGCCGCTGCGCACGAAGGCATCGGCCTCCACCACGCGGCGCGCGATGCCGTAGAGCAGCGCGATGGCGAAGTCGGCCGTATCCTCCGTCAGCACATCGGGCGTGTTCAGCACGGCGATGCCGCGGGCACGCGCGGTGTCGAGGTCGATGCGGTCGAGCCCCGTGCCCATGCTGGCCAGCAGCTTCGCATCGGGGAAGCGCGCGAAGGTCTCGCCGGAGGCGCCGGCCATGGCGGTGCCGAGCAGCACGCGGAAGCCGGGCACGGGGCCGGGCGGCAGGGTGGCGAGGTCGGTCACGACATGCCCCTGCGCCTCGATCGCGGCCTTCAGGTCGGCGGCGGCGGGCACGATGGCGAGGACTTTCTCCCCGGCGGGTTGCGGCATGGGCGTTTCCTCGGTCTATACTGCCTTAAAGGTCAGGGTAGTGGCCTTTTCAGGGGAAGGATAGGCCAGCCGCCATGGCGATCACCTACCAGGGCGTGAAGACCCTGACGGCGCAGCTCTATGACTGGTCGCTGCGCCGCATCCCGGAGGACACGAAGGAAGGGCTGCGCCGCGCGCGGCAGACGGAAACCCACCCCGGCGCGCAGCGGGTGCTGGAGATCATGCTGGGCAGCGCGCTGCGCGCCGAGCAGACGGACCGCTTCGTGTGCTCCGATTCCGGCGTGCCGGTCTTCCAGGTCGGCATCGGGACCAACGCCAAGTGGGAAGGCGACATCAAGGCCGCCATCGTCGATGGCTTCGATGAGCTGGTGGAGACGATCAAGCCGCCGCTGCTGAAGCACGTGACGAACCCGCTGACGAATGAGCGCGGCTACAAGGGCAAGGACATGCCCCTGGTGAGCTGGGACATGATCAGCGGCGCCGACTACCTCGAATTCGCCTGCCAGCCCAAGGCGCTGGGATCGGGGCGCTGGGCGGCGGCGGAGACCTTCAGCTTCCCGAGCCTCGCGGATATCGAGGCCTATGTGATGAAGGTGGTGATGCAGGCGGGGTCGCAGCATTGCCCGCCGGTGATCATCGGGGTTGGCATCGGCGGCAGCTTCGACGTGGCCGCGAAGATCGCGAGCAAGGCGACCTATCGCCCCATCGGCAGCACCAATCCCGAGCCCGTACTGGCGGCGATGGAGGAGAGGCTGCTGCGCGCCGTCAACGCCACCGGCTTCGGCCCCATGGGCACGGGCGGCGACACCACGGCACTGGCGGTGCATGTCGATTACGCCAGCGGCCATGGCTACACGCCCGTCGCCGTCTGCTTCAATTGCTGGATCAACCGCCGCACCCGCGCCAGGCTGCATGCGGATGGCTCCGTGGAGCGCATGGAATGACCCTCACCGAGTATCGCCGCGTGACGATGCCGCTCTCGCGGGAGGATGCGCGCAGCCTGCGGGCCGGGGACATGGTGCTGCTGGATGGGGAAATCGTGATCACGGCGGGGCTGCCGACGCATCACCGCATCCTCGCCTGCATGGAGAAGGGCGAGGCACCGCCGATCGATCTGCAGGGGGGCTCGCTGCTGCATCTCGGCTCCTACAGCCGGGATGCGGAGGATGGGGGGCTCGAGATCCTCTACATGAACCCCACCACCAGCACGCGCTTCAATCCGCTGATGCCGCGGCTGATCCGCCACTACGGGCTGACATCCGTCGGCGGCAAGGGCGGGCTGGATTCGGCGTGCCGGGAGGCGATGCAGGACGTCGGCTGCGTCTACTTCTCCTTCCTCGGCGGCGGTGCGCCATTGCATTCGGCCGCGATCAAGGCGGTGAAGCAGGTCGCGTGGAACGACCTGGTCGCGCATTACCGCCTGGTGCGCGTGGCGGTGGAAGGGCTGGGGCCCGTCACCGTCGGCATCGACGCGCATGGCAACAGCCTGTTCGAGAACATCGCCGCCGACGCCACCGCGCGGATGCCGGCGATCCTGGAGCAGCTGGCGCGTGACAGGGCGGGCGCATGAAACGCCGCGCGCTGCTGCTGGCATCCCTGGCCACGCCGGCGGTCGCACAAAGCTGGATGCCATCGCGGGCGCTGCGGCTGGTGGTGCCCTTCGCGCCAGGCGGCAGCGTTGACCTCGCGGCGCGGCTGCTGGCGGAGCCTCTGGGGCAGAGGCTCGGGCAGTCCGTGGTGGTGGAGAACCGCACCGGCGCAGGTGGAGCGATCGGCGCGGACAGTGTGGCCAAGGCGGCGCCGGATGGGCTGACGCTGCTCTGGGGGTCGTCGGGCGTGCTGTCCATCGCGGCGGCGCTGCGCGGGCGGCTGCCCTATGACCCCGCGCGGGACTTCGCGCCGGTCAGCCTGGTGATGCGGGCCTGGCATGGGCTGCTGGCCTCGCCGCGGCTGGGGGCGGTCGATCTGCCGCAGGTGCTGGCCATGGCGCGGGCAAGGCCGGGGGCGCTGAACATCGCTTCCGGCGGCACGGGATCGGCGACGCATCTGCTGGCGGAACGCCTCAAGCTGATCACCGGCGTGGACATGGTGCATGTGCCCTATCGCGGCAGCGGGGCGGTCTATCCGGACCTCGCCGCGGGGCTGGTGCAGCTGGTGTTCGAGAGCCTGCCCGTGGCGCTGGCACAGTCGCGCGGGGACAGCGCAAGGCTGATCGCCGTCAGCGCGCCCACGCGCACCGCGCTGGCGCCGGAGGTGCCGACGCTGATCGAGAGCGGCGTGCCGGGCTTCGTGACCAGCGCCTGGTTCGGCGTGCTGGTGCCGGTCGCGACGCCCGATTCCATCCGCGCCGTGCTGGGCGATGCGATCCGGGAAGTGTCGGGCACGCCCGACTTCCGGCGGCGCGCGCTGGAGGCCGGGCTGGACGTCGTCGGCTCCACCGCCGCCGAGTTTGCCGAGTTGCTGGCGACGGAGACGCGGGACTGGGCCGAGGTCGGCGCGCGGACGGGCCTCAAGCTGGACTAGTTCAGCGTCACGCCCTCAAGCCGCATGATGCCGTCGGGCAGCGCGCGGAACCCCGACAGCCGCGCGGCATGGGCGAAGCGCCAGCCCTCATGCACGAGGTAGATGCGGTGGCGGTCGGGCAGCGCGATGCCGAGTGCCGCCGCGTAGTGGCGGGCGCGCTCCGCGGGCTCGACGCTGGCGCGGGCGGCTTCCAGCGCGGCATCGACGCGCGGGTCGCAGAACTTGCTGTCGTTGTTGGCGCCGCGGCAGTGGTTGAACGCGAAGATGTTGCCATCGGGATCGACGCGGCCGGACCAGCCGATCAGGAAGGCCTGGAACTCGCCGCGATTCATCATGCCGGCCGCGGTGGCGAGTTCGCGCACCTCGATCCGCAGGTCGAATCCGGCGTCGCGCACCATGGCCTGCATCACCTCCGCCATCTGGCGGAATTCGGGGATGTTGGGGACCAGCATCGTGACCTGCGGGGCGGGCTGGCCGGCTTCCGCCAGCAGGCGGCGGGCGGCCGCGACATCGCGCGGCGCCATGGGGAATGACGGCGCGTAAAAGGGGCTGCCGGGCGGGATGGGCTGGTTGCCGGGGGTATTCGCACCCTCGAACACCACCTGGTTCAGCGCGTCGCGATCCAGCGCCAGGTCGAAGGCCTGACGCAGCCGCGCATCCTGGCCGAAGGGGTTCTGGGCGCGCGGGCCATTGCCGACATTGGCGATGATGGAGGTGAAGCCGAAGCCCCGCGCCTCCGCATAGCGCAGCCGCGTGTCGCGCCGCAGGCCGGCAACGTCGTTGGCCGCGACGCGCTCCACCAGGTCCAGCGAGCCGGATCGCAGGTTGAGGATGCGTACGGTGCTGTCGGGGATGGGGCGGAAGCTGACGCTTTCCACCTTCACCTCGGCCGCGTTCCAGTGCCCGGGGAAGCGGCGGAAATCAATGCGTTCCTGCGGCACCTGGGCCACGAAGGCGAAGGGGCCGGAGCAGATGGGCGCGCGGGCGAAGTCGTTGCCAGCCGCCTGCAACGCCGTCGGCGACATCACCATCCCCGCGCGGTCGGCCAGCTGCGCCAGCAAGGGCGCGGAGGGGGCGGAAAGGCGCAGCACGACGGTGCGCGCATCCGGCACCTCGATGGCGCTGATCTCCGCAATCTCGCTGCGGCGGCGGGAGGAAGGGAGCGTCGCGGCGCGGTTCAGGCTGAACCGCACGGCCTCCGCATCGACCGGCGATCCGTCGTGGAAGGTGGCGCCCTGGCGCAAGGTCAGCGTCAGCGCGCGGCGATCCTCGCTCCAGGCCCAGCGCTCGGCCAGGCGCGGCACGAAGTTCAGATTGACGTCCACGTCGAGCAGCTTGTCGCAGAGCGCCGTCAGCACGCTGCGGCCCGCGATGGTGTTGGACAGCACGGGATCGAGCGTGTCGATATCCGATGCCAGGCCGATGCGCAGCGTGCCCGCTTGCTGCGCCAGCGCGGGTGTCGCGGCCAGCAGCGCGGCGGCGATGATGCGGCCTGCGGATTTCATGCGATGATGCCTCGTTTCCCCATGAAGGAGCCTAGTGGATGCCGCGTGAGGTTGTGAAGTCGGCGGAATGCGCGCCGACGCCGAACTTCTTCAGCCAGGCCGTGAAGGTGAACGGCATGGTCTTCGTCTCCGGCCAGCTGTCGCGCGATGCCGCGGGCACGATCATCGGAAAGGGCGACATGGCGGCGCAGACGCGGCAGGTGATCGCGAACCTGCAAGCGATCCTTCGCGCGGCCGGCGGTGATCTTCGCCACATCGTGAAGCTGACCGCCTTCATGACCGACATGTCCCGCGCACCGGAAGCCTGGGCGGTGCGGGAGGAATTCTTTGGCGCGCATCCGCCGGCCAGCACCGGCGTGCAGGTGCAGCGCCTGACCCATCCCGACTTCATGATCGAGATGGAGGCCATCGCGGTGATCGAGGACTGAAGGGACTCACTTCATCATCGCCGGCAGCACCAGCGCGATGGCCGGCAGCAGGCAGAGCAGCAGCACCGTCAGCATCATCGCGCCGAGGAAGGGCAGCGCGCCCAGCGCGATGGTGCGCAGCGAGACGTCCTTGCCGATGCCCTGCAGGACAAAAAGGTTCATGCCGACCGGCGGCGTGATGAGGCCGACCTCCGCCATGATGACCAGCACCACGCCCATCCAGATCGGATCGAAGCCCAGCGCCTGGCTGACCGGAAACACCACCGGCAGCGTCAGCACCAGCATGGAGATGCTGTCGAGGAACATGCCGAGGATGACGTAGACAAGGATGATCGCGAGGAAGACGGTCCATCGGCCCACCCCACCCTCCGTCGCCAGCGCCATCACCTGCTGCGAGACCTTCAGGAAGTCGAAGCCGTAGGACAGGATGTTGGCGCCGACGACGATGATGAAGATGAAGGAGGTGACGGTCACCGTCTCCTTCAGGCAGGCGCGCAGCATCGGGAAGGACAGCCGGCCCCGCGCCAGCGCGAAGAGGAAGGCGGCCGCGGCCCCGATGGCCCCGGTCTCGGACGCGGTGGCGAGCCCGCCATAGAGGGATCCGATCACCATCAGGATCAGCAGCAGCACCAGCCCGCTATCCACCAGGCTGTCGCGAGAGAGCGCCGGCTCCTCCCCGCGGCGGATCGACGGCGCGGCATCAGGCCGCAACCACACCCAGCCCAGGATCACCGCCATGAAGAGGCCCATCATCAGCAGCCCCGGCAGGATGCCAGCCAGGAACAGCTCCACGACGGAGACGCCCACGGTGGTTGCATAGATGATCATCGGCACGCTGGGCGGAATGAGGATGCCAAGCGTGCCGCCCGCGGCGACGCTGCCATAGGCCAGCGCCGGGCTGTAGCGCCGGCGCGTCATCTCCGGGCAGGCGACGGAGCCGACGGTCGCGGCGGTGGCGACGGAGGATCCGGAGACGGCGGCGAAGATGCCGCATCCCGCCGTCGCCGCATGGGCGAGCCCGCCCGGCAGCGGCGCCAGCACGCGCGCCATCACCACGAACAGCTCATCCGACAGACGGCTGCGCACCAGCAGCGCGCCCATCAACACGTAGAGCGGCACGGCGGTGAGGGAGAAGCTGTTGACGCCGGACCAGGCGCGTTCCGCGATCGTCATCGGGAAGGGCATGGGCAGCAGGAAGTAGATCGCCAGCAACCCGACCAGCGCGAGCGCGAAGGCGATGCGCAGCCCCGTGGCCAGGAAGCCCGCGATGCCGGCGAAGAGCAGCAGCGCCAGCGTGCCCGCGCCCCAATCCTTCGCCACGGCGAAGAGCGCGATGCAGCCGAGCAGCCCGCCCGCCACCAGCAGCCCCGGCCGCAGCCCGGCGACGAAGCTGCCCGCCAGCACCACCGCCAGCACCAGCACGCTGCCGAGGTCGATGCGCCCGATGCCGCTCATCGGCACGTCCCGCCCGAAGGACAGCAGCAGCAGCGCCAGGACCAGCACCAGCGCGTAGGGTAGCGTCTGACGCCAGCGCGGGAGATGCACGGACAGCGTCTCGATCTCCACCAGCAGCGCCAGCGCGAGGCCGCCAAGTCCGACGGCGATGGGCAGCTTCGGCATCCAGGTCGGTGTCAGCAGCAGGGAGAAGATCCGCGCCTCGTTCACATAGTCCGACGCCACCATCAGCGCCGACTGCCAGGCAGCCAGCACGACGATCAGCAGGCCGACCCAGGCGCAGGCGATCTCCAGGTCCCGCCGCATGGCACCCTGGAGCAGATTCGGCAGGAACTCCACGCGGACATTGGCACCCGCGAGATGCGTGGCGCCGGCGCCGAGGAAGATGGTGGCGATGAGGAAATAGGTGCTGAGTTCCGTCGCCCAGACCGTCGGCGCGTTCAGGACGTAGCGGACGCCGACGTCATAGGTGGTGGAGAGCGCCATGGCGACCACGCCCGCCACCGCCAGCCAGAGCATCGCCTGGCAGAGCGCGCGGGCGGCGCGCCCGCCGAGTGTTGCCGAATCCGCTTCGGTCGCACCGTGATCCTGCATCATTCCTCGCGCTTGACAGCGACAAAGCGGCAGCGTGAAGATTTGTCCGGACAAAGACAAGGGGGCGATCATGGTCACGCGACGCGGCTTGCTGGGGTCCACCATGGCGGCGGGGCTCGCCACACCGGCCCTCGCCCAAGCGCCCATCCGCTGGAACATCGGCTTCGTGAACGCGACCGGCTCTTCCTATGTGGAGACCCTGCGCCCCTCCGCCGCGCGCATCGCGCAGGCCACGGGTGGGCGGCTGACGATCGAGCTCTACGACACGCTGGTGGCGGGGCCGGAGCAGCCGGCGGCGGTGCGGGATGGGCGGCTGGATGGCAGCTTCGCCGTCTCCCCCTGGCTCTCTGCGGAAGCGCCCTACATCAATTTCGGCCATCTCCCCGGCCTCATCACCGATGTCGCGCGCTACCAGCGCATGCTGGACCCGCTGCTGCGGGAGGAGATGGCGAAGGTCTGGCGGGACCGCTACCGCTCCGTCCAGCTCGCCACCGGCGTCTTCGAGGACCAGTGCATCATCTCCCGCGCGCCGCTGCGCACCGTCGCGGATTTCGCCGGCAAGAAGGTGCGCGTGCACAACACGGAAGCCGGCGCGCTGATGCAGAAGATCGGCGCGGCGCCGACGCCGGTCCCCTTCGGGGAGATCGTGCCCGCGCTGCAGCGCGGCATCGTGGATCTGGTGATGACGTCCGTCGGCACCGCGGGCGGCTTCGGCTTCCACAACGTGACCAAGGATTTCTCCACCTGGCGCATCGGCACCATCGTGCCCTGGTCGCTGGTCGTGAACGCGCAGGTCTGGGGGCGGCTGCCGGAGGCGCTGAAGCCCGTGGTGCAGGCGGAGTTCCGCAAGATCGAGGATGAGCACTTCGCCAACCACGCGCCCTTCAGCGCGGCCGCGATCCAGCGGCTCGTCGCTTCCGGCATGAACCATTATGTCGCGCCGGAGGCGGAGCTGGCGAAGATGTTCGCGCCCGCGAATGTCGAGGCGGTGTTCGAGAACTGGTACCAGCGCTGCGAGCGCGCGGGCAATGACGGCCGCGCCCTGGTGCGCCGGATCCAGGCGCTGTGAGCATGGAACTGCTGCAGGCCGGCCTGGCCATGCTGGAGAAGGCCGGCGCCGAGGCGCTGGACGCGCCAGGGCCGGAGGAGGCGATGCAGGCCCTCGCCCGCGGCTGCTTCGACCTGCTGGGCGACCGGGAGGCGCATCTGAAGCCCGGCGCGCTGAAGCCGGGGGAGCGCCAGTATTTCGTCGCCGGCGCCTTCTTCGTGCTGCCGGACCGGCGCTACCACATGCTGGTCGGCAGCCTGGGCTTCCCGCCCGAACAGCGCCGGCTGATGGTGCCGATCGATGGCGGGCATCCCGGCTGGGTCTATGCCAACCGGTCCAAGCTGCTGCTGGAGAACACGGATGAGCACGGGACCTTCCGGCAGTATCTGAAGACGTCCCGCATGGGATCGACGATTTTCGCGCCCATCATGTGGGAGGGAGAGTTCCACGGGCAGCTGATCATGGCGGCACAGGCGCGCCACACCATGCGGCCGGTCGATCTCTCGATCATCGTCGCGGCCTCGCGCATCGCGGCGGGGTGCTGGATCGCCAAGGGGGGTCCCGCCTGGCTGGCGGCCAATGCGGACCCGGCGGATGCCTATCGGGTTGACCGGGAAGGCGTGGACGCCAAGGGCTGATCGCGAGGGGCGGCGTTGACGCCGCTCTTCTTTTGGGCTGATCCTTACCCTAAGTACGAATCAGTCCGGTCGCCGCGCCGGGCCAGGGAAGGACGATGTCCGAAGCACCCCGATCTCGCCGCCAGACCCGCGCCGCCATCCTCGGCCGGCTGCTGGCCAGCGATGGCCTGTTCCGGCCGCGCCTGGCCGCGGAATGCCGCCTGACCGAGGCCAGCATCTCCCGCATCCTGGCGGAGCTGCGGCAGGACAATCTGGTGGAGGAGGTGCGCCGCCCCGCCCCCTATCCTGGCGGCCCCTCCGCCATGGTTACGCTACGCAAGGATCAACGCGTGGCCGGGCTTGAGTTTGCCAATGACCGGCTGGGTGTCGGCCTTGCCACGCTGGGCGGCGAGGTCGATGGCAGTGCCCGCCTGGCGCTACCCGCCGGCAGCGCGCCGGAGGCGGTGGAGGCCGCCATCGCCGAGGCCATCGAGGAACTGCGCGGCTGGTGCGCCCGCGCCGGCGCGCCGCCGCGGCAGATCGCCGTCTCCATCCCCGGCCATGGCGCCAGCCCGAACCCGATCCTGCCCGTCGATCCCGCCCGGCTGGAAGCGGCACTCGGTGCCGCCTTCCCGGGCGTGCCCGTCGCCATCGCCAACAGCGTCGCGGCGCTGGCCGCCGTGCACCTGCATGGCCGCGGCGCGGCGCCGGTCGAGGACCGGCACCTCTTCGTCTATCTCGGCCATGGCGTCGGCGGCGCCTGGGTCGATGCCGTCACGGCACCGGACCCGATCCAACCCATCGAGATCGGCCATGTCGTGCTCGACCCCGCCGGCGACCCCTGCCGCTGCGGCCATCGCGGCTGCCTGGAGGCCAGCGCCTCCACGGTGACGCTGGCCCTGCTCTGCGGGGTGGAGGAGGCGGCGCTGGTCACGGCCGGCGCCGAATGGCCGGCCCTGGTGCGGATGACGCCGCGACGGGAAGCGGCGATCCGGCTCGCGCTGTTCCGCACCGGCCTCGTCATCGGCAATGCGCTGAACCTGATGCCGGCGGCGCGGGTCGTGCTCTGCGGCTGGCCCGCCGCGCTGCCGGAGGCGATGCGCGCGGCGGTGACGGAGGGGATGGACCGCAGCCTCTTCGGTGGCGCCCGCCAGCCGATCCGCTTCATCGCCCCCGCCCATGGCCGCGAACCCGCGGCCGCCCTCGCCTACGCCGTGCACGCCCTGGTCCGCCAGGGCGGGCTTGCACCGCAGGACGATACGCCGCCGGCGAAGCTCGCCGGCTGACCCCACCAGAGAGGAACGCAGATGAAGAAACACGTCACCCTGGCGCTGGCGCTTCTCGCCGCCACGGCGCTTGCAGGACCCGTCGGCGCGCAATCCACGCTGCGCGTGAAGCCCTCCGGCGATGTCCGCATCACGGACCCGCATCTCGGCTCCGACAGCATGGCCCGGAACATGGGCTACATGGTCTATGACACGCTCTTCGCGGTCGATGACCAGCTGCGCATCCGCCCGCAGATGGCGGAAAGCCATGAGGTGCTCGAAGGCGGCCGCGTCTGGCGCCTCCGGTTGCGCGAGGGGCTGGTGTTCCAGGATGGCTCTCCTGTCACCGCGGCGGACGTCGTCGCCTCGCTTCGTCGATGGGCGCAGAATGACGGGCTCGGCCAGCAGCTGATCGCCCGCGGCGCGGTGTTCGAGGCGGAGGGCACGAACGCCTTCACCCTCACCCTCAACACGCCCTGGGGCATGGTGCTGGAGGCGCTTGGCAAGCCCGGCGCGCCGGTGCCCTTCATCATGCCGGAACGCCTGGCGCAGACGCCGGCGAACCGGCCCGTGCCGGAAGTGCTGGGCAGCGGCCCCTATCGCTTCGTCGCCAATGAGTGGCGCGCCGGCGACCGCCTGGTCTTCGCCCGACATGCCGGCTACCGCCCGCGTGGCGAGGCCGCGGCCGGGCTTTCGGGCGGGCGCGTCGCGCGCTTCGACCGCGTGGAATGGCTGATCATGCCGGACCAGCAGACGGCGATCGACGCGCTGCGCAAGGGCGAGATCGACATCGCGGAGGATATCCCGGCCGACCTGCTCTCCGTCCTGCGCCGCGACCGCAACATCACCGTCGCGAACCAGGATGAGCTGGGCGTCGCGCAGCAGATCCGCCTGAACACGACGCAGCCGCCCTTCAACAACCCGCTGCTGCGCCAGGCGCTGCTGCATGCCGTGAACGGCCAGGATTTCCTGAATGCCGTCACCACCGACCCGTCCCAGGGGCGCGTCTGCAACAGCTTCTATGTCTGCTCCTCCCCCTACCATTCCACCACGGGGTGGCCGGCGCTGAACCTGGACCGCGCGCGGCAGCTGGTGCGGGAGAGCGGGTATGACGGCACGCCGGTGGTGTTCCTCAACGCCGCGGAGAACACCAACATCAACGCCTTCACGCTCGTCGCCGACCAGCTCTTCCGCAGCATCGGGCTGCGTACCGACGTGCAGGCGATGGACTGGGCGACCGTCGTGGCCCGCCGGCAGTCGCGGGAGCCGGTGAACCGTGGCGGCTGGAGCGTCTTCATCTCCGGCCCCGGCGGGCTCGACATGATGGAGCCGGTCAGCCATCTCGGCCTGCGGTCCAATTGCGACCGCGCCTGGTTCGGCTGGCCCTGCGACGAGGAGATCGAGCGCCTGCGCGCCGCCTTCGCCGATACGCCGGACGAGGCGCGCAAGCGGGAGATCGCGGCGCAGATCCAGGCCCGCGCGCTGCAGACGGTGCCCTACATCCCGATCGGCGTGCAGTACCAGCTGCGCGCGCATCGCGCGAACCTGACCGGCCTGCTGAACCCGCCCGCGCCGGTCTACTGGAACGTCAGCCGTCGCTGAGCGGACCGGCTGCGCGCCTGCCTGTCGTGATGGACAGGCAGGCCACTCATCCGTGCGAAGCTTAACCGTTCGCCAAGATTACTGAAACGCGACTGTCATGGGCGGTGGTTAAGCACGGCCCGCGCAGTCGCTGGCGTTGATCGGTACGGCGCGTGGCCCCTGCGGGCTGCGCGCCGCGCCCGTCCCATACGGCGGCGTGCGCCGCGGCGGGATCGGGTCCTCCGCGCAAAACAGCACGGGCAGGGACCACCGCCGGATGAACGACATCACCCCCACCAACGCGCTTGCCTTCGAGCTGAAGGGCAGCCTTTCGCTCGGCGGCGCGGAAATCTCGGCCTTCGATCCGGGCTCCGACAGGCTCTACGTCACCTCGAATGCCGGGCTGCAGGTGGTGGACCTGTCCAACCCCGCGGCGCCGACGCTGGTCGGCGTGATCGACCTCACCACGCTCGGCTTCGCCACCACGGATGTCACCAGCGTCGCCATCAAGAATGGTGTGGTCGCCGTCGCGCTGCCGAATGCGGACAAGGCCGCTGCCGGCCAGGTGGTGTTCCTGAACGCCGCCAATGGCACGCTGCTCGGCTCCGCCACCGTCGGCGCGCTGCCGGACATGCTGACCTTCACGCCCGACGGCACCAAGGTGCTGGTGGCGAATGAGGGCGAAGTCATCTCCGACGCCAATTTCGGCGGCGAGGGTTCGGTTTCCATCATCGACATCAGCGGTGGCTTCTCCGCCCCCACCGTCACCACCGCCGGCTTCACCGCCTTCAACGGCCAGGAAGCGGCGCTGCGGGCGGAGGGTGTGCGCATCTGGGCCGGCAAGACAGTGTCCGAGGATGTCGAGCCGGAGTACATCGCCGTTTCCGCCGACGGCACCAAGGCGATGGTCACGCTGCAGGAGGCGAATGCGGTCGCCATCCTCGATATCGCCTCCGCGACCTTCACGGACATCGTGCCGCTGGGGACGAAGGATTTCTCCACGCTGATGGCGGATTTCAGCGATCGCGACGGTGCCGGCAACACCACGCTGAAGAACCTGCAGACCGGCGCGCCCGTCAAGGGCCTCTACATGCCGGACGCCATCGACAGCTACACGAGCGGCGGCAACACCTACTACGTCATCGCCAATGAGGGCGATGACCGCGACGACTTCCTCTCGGCCGATGAGACGATCCGCGTCGGCAGCAACAACTACGACCTCGACAATGCGACCTTCCCGGATGAGGCCACGCTAAAGACCAATGCGGAGCTGGCGCGCCTCACCGTCTCCAATGCGCCCGGCCTGCGCGGTGACACGGATGGCGATGGCGACATCGACCAGATCCTGACCTATGGCGCGCGGTCCTTCTCCATCCTCGACGCCAATGGCAACATCGTCTTCGACAGCGGCGACATGATCGAGCGGATCATCGCCGAGCAGTTCCCCTCCCTGTTCGACGATACGCGGAGCGACAACAAGGGGCCGGAGCCCGAGGGCATCGAGATCGCGGTCATCGACGGCCGCACCTATGCGATGGTGGGGCTGGAGCGGTCGCACCTGACGCTGGCCTTCGACGTCACCGACCCCGCGAATGTCACCTACACCGGCGCGGCGCGGCGTGACGGCGACCTGAACCCCGAAGGCCAGCTCTACATCTCCGCCGAGGACAGCCCGACGGGCCAAGCGCTGCTGGTGACGAGCAACGAGGTCAGCAACAACATCTCGGTCTTCGGGATCGAGAAGGGCTATACGCTGCAGATCCTGCATGCCTCCGACTTCGAGGGCGGCGTGGATGCGCTGGAGCGGGCGAAGAACTTCGCCGCCATCGTCGATGTGCTGGAAGACAGCTACGCCAACAGCATCACGCTCTCCTCCGGTGACAACTTCATCCCCGGCCCCTTCACCGCCGCGGGCACGGACCCCACGGTGCGCGACGAGATCGCGAGCTTCTACGAACAGTATTTCGGCCTGGCTTCCGGCAGCCTGACGGGCATCCGCAGCGGCACCCTGCCCTTCAACGCCGCCGACATCGCCATCCTGAACGCCATCGGCGTGCAGGCCAGCACCATCGGCAACCACGAATTCGACCTCGGCCCGAACGCCTTCGCCGCCGCCTTCGACTTCACGGCCACCCTGCCGAGCCTGCCCGGCCAGCCGACGCTGGCCAGCATCACCAATATCGGCGCGCTCTTCCCCTACCTCTCGGCCAACCTGAACTTCGGGGCGGAAAGCTCGCTCTCCGGCCTCTACACCGCCGCGCTGCAGGATGCGCTGGCCTATGCCACCACGGCCGCGGAACTCGCGACCGGAGAGGGCATCCGCGCCGAGGCGACGGGCCGCGAGGTGGCGCCCTGGACCACCATCACCGAGGGAGGCGAGACCATCGGCATCCTGGCCGCCACGACCCAGGTGCTGGCGAACATCTCCTCCGTCGGCCGCGTCACCGTGTCCGACCCCGCCAATGACGGCGGTATCGACAACATGGATGAGCTGGCCTCGATCCTGCAGCCGCTGCTCGACCAGATGACGGCCGCCGGGATCAACAAGATCATCCTGATGTCACATCTGCAGAACATCGCCAATGAGCGTCTGCTGGCGACCAAGCTGTCCGGCGTCGACGTCATCATCGGCGGCGGCAGCCATGTCATCCTGGCCGATGGCGACGACACGCTGGCGCCGGGTGACACCGCCGGCGGCACCTATCCGGAGTTCTACACGGATGCGGCGGGCGGCACCGTCGCGCTGGTGAATACCGGTGCCAACTACGACTATGTCGGGCGCCTGGTGATCGACTTCGACGCCAAGGGCAACATCATCCGCAACAGCGTGCAGGAAAGCGTCTCCGGCGCCTATGTCACGACTGACGAGGGTGTCGATGCCGTGGCCGGCAATGGCGACGGTGTCCTGTCCCAGGCGGAAAAGGATGCGATCTTCGCCGATGGCACGCGCGGCGGGGAGGTGAAGCAGATCACCGATGCCATCGCCGATGTCGTCGAGGCCAAGGATGGCGAGGTCTGGGGCTACACCAACGTCTATCTGGAAGGCGACCGCGCCTTCGGCCGGACGCAGGAGGTCAACCTCGGCAACATCACGGCCGACGCCAACCGCTTCGCGGCGCTGGACGCGCTGGGCGGCGGCCTGGTCGGCTCCCTGAAGAATGGCGGCGGCATCCGCGCCCCCATCGGCACGATCGAGCCCGATGGCACCAAGACGGCACCGGAAGCCAATGCGGCCGCCGGCAAGCCAGCCGGCGCCATCTCGACCCTCGACATCGAGAATGCGCTGCGCTTCGACAACAAGCTGATGGTGTTCGATACCGATGCGGCAGGCCTCAAGGCCATCCTGGAACACGCGGCCAGCCTGAACCCCGGCAGCGGTGGCTACATGCAGCTCGGCGGCCTCCGCGTCTCCTATGACCCGGACAACGCGACGGGCAGCAAGGTGGTCAACATCTCCGTCATCGACAGCCGTGGCAACGTTGTCGCGCGGGTGGTCGAGGATGGCGTGGTCAGCGCGGATGCGCCGGCCGTCATCAGCATGGTGACGCTCAACTTCACGGCCAATGGCGGCGACGGCTATCCCATCAAGGCGAATGGCAGCAACTTCCGCTACCTGCTGGCGGATGGCACGCTGAGCGCGCCGGTGGATGAGGCGCTGGACTTCACCGCGACGGCGAATGTGCCCGCCAATGCGCTGGGCGAGCAGCAGGCCTTCAAGGACTACCTGCAGGCCAACCACCGCACGCCGGCCCGCGCCTATGACGAGGCCGATAGGCCGCAGGCGCAGGACCTGCGGATCGAGAACCTGAACGTCCGCGCGACCGATGCGGTGTTCCAGGGCATCGAGCGCGATGGCGGCGCCGCCGGCGAACGCCTGGACGGCACGGCGGGTGACGACACGCTCTCCGGCGCCGGGGGTTCGGACTCCATGCGCGGCCTGCTGGGCGATGACTCGCTGGAGGGTGGCAGCGAGGGCGACCTGCTGGATGGCGGCGCGGGCGCCGACACCATCGATGCCGGCACGGGCGCGGACCGCGCCTATGGCGGCACGGGCAATGACAGCATCCTCGGCGGTGACGGCAATGACAGCGCCTATGGCGGTGCCGGTGCCGACACCATCGATGGTGGCGACGGCGCCGACCTGCTCTACGGCCAGGATGGCGCGGATGTGCTGATGGGTGGCGAAGGGGCGGATCGCCTCCATGGCCAGGCCGGCACGGACAGCATCCGGGGTGGTGACGGCAACGACAGCGCCTATGGCGGCGCCGATGCCGATACCCTCGATGGCGGCAACGACGCCGACCTGCTGCTGGGCGAGGGTGGCGCGGACCTGCTGCTTGGTGGGGCCGGGACCGATCGCCTCCATGGCGGCAGCGGCAACGACACGCTGGTGGGCGGCGCGGGCGCCGATGCGATGGTCGGCGATGCGGGCGCCGATGTGTTCCGCTTCCTCGCCTACGCCGACAGCGTCACCGAGACCGACCGCATCTTCGACTTCTCCCAGGCCCAGGGCGACCGCATCGACCTGTCCTTCATCGATGCGGATGCGGTGGCGGCCGGCGACCAGGCCTTCGTCTTCGGCGGTGCCAGCTTCGTGGGTGGCGGCGTTGCCTCCATCCGCGTGCGCGACTTCGGCACCATCACGCAGGTGCAGGTCGATGACGGCAGCGGTGGCGCGGCGGAGATGGTGATCCGCCTGCTTGGCAGCCACGCGCTGACGGCCAGCGACTTCATCCTCTGACCGGTCGGGGCGAAAGCCCCCTCCGACGGCTTTCGGCGGCGATGCCCGGGCGGGCATCGCCGTTTTTCTTGTCACCAATCTATCACTGAAGCGTCATCAAAGCGTCGCGGTGCATGGCTTGTGCGCGACCCCCGCCGCAGCGAGTCTCGGCCCGGAGGCGACAGGGCGGATCGGGCGTGGCTGAGGGTTGCGGGGCGGGTGCCATCTTCCATCGCGGGCACTGCATCCGCGTGTCGCGGCGCCGTCGCGGCTGGGCCGTGCAGATCACGCCGGCGAGCGGCGTCGCCGGTCGCCCCATCCTGCTCCGCAACAACGTGCCGCAGGGCCGCGCCACGCTGATGGCGGAGGCGCGTGCCTGGATCGACCGCCTGGTCGATGGCCCGCCCTGGCAGGGCCAGCCCTGACCGCCGCCACGACAACGTCACGCCACCGTCAAGCAGGCGCAATGCAGCAGCCGTAAAGGCCCGCCACCGGAAACCGGGGGATGGACCAACGATCATGCGATGCCTTCTTCTTGCCGCCACGGCCCTGACCGGCCTGGCGCCCGCCGCCATGGCCAACCAGCGCGTCGAGGCGCTGCTCGCCGGCCACGCCATCCTGCCCGCCTTCACCATGGCGCTGCCGCCGGCCGACGCGCCGCGGGATGCGCTGGTCTCCGGCAAGTTCGCGGGCCCCGGCAACCTCCGCATCGATCGCCCGGGCGCGGTGATGGGCGATACGGGGCCGCTGCATGGCAACCGCCCCACCGGCATCGCCTTCCCCTTCATCGGCCAGCCCGTGCAGGGCTTCTCCGGCATCAAGCCGGTGGCGGGCGAGCCCGGGAACTACTGGGTGCTGACCGACAACGGCTTCGGCAACCGCCGCAACAGCGGCGACACGCTGCTCATGTTCCACAAGGTCCGGCCGAACTGGCAGAGCGGCCAGGTGGAGCTGCTGCGCACGACCTTCCTGTCCGACCCGATGCGCCGCATCCCCTTCCGCATCGCGCATGAGGGGACGGAAGCACGCTACCTCACCGGCGCCGATTTCGATCCCGAGAGCATCCAGCCGCTGGCGGATGGCAGCTTCATGATCGGCGAGGAATTCGGCCCCTTCCTGGTCCATGTCGATGCCGAGGGCCGCGTGCTGCGCGTGGTCGAGACGCGGATGGACAATCAGGTGCTGATGAGCCCGGACAACCCTGCGCTGCAGGTCGCGGCGACGCCGACGGCCGGCGTCTCCTACCGCGTCCGCCGGTCGGGCGGGTATGAGGGCATGGCTTTGACGCCGGATGGCCAGACGCTCTGGGCCATGCTGGAACAGCCGCTCTTCGCGCCCAATTCCGACCAGCCCGAGGGCCAGTTCCTGCGCGTGCTGGAATACAGCGTGCCGCGTGGCGAATGGACCGGCCGCACCCTGCGCTTCCGGCTGGAACCGGGTGCCACCGCGATCGGCGACTTCAACTTCATCGACGCCACCCGCGCCCTGGTGATCGAGCGCGACAATGGGGAGGGCGACCCCGGCCTGGCCTGCGCGCAGGGCCAGCAGCCGACGCGGGCCGCCCCCTGCTTCCCGCTTCCCGCGCGCGTGAAGCGCATCACGCTGGTGGACATGGCGCAGACCGATGCCGAGGGCTTCGTCCGCAAGATCGCGCATATCGACCTGATGGCGATCCGCGACAGCGAAGGCCTGGCGCGCATCCGCGGCGACCTGCCGGCGGATGCACCGCGGGACCGCTTCACCTTCCCCTTCTTCACCATCGAGGATGTGGCGATGGTGGATGAGGACCACATCATCGTCGGCAACGACAACAACCTGCCCTTCAGCGCCGGCCGGCACTTCTTCCAGGCCGATGCGAATGAACTGATCCTGCTGCGCGTCCCCGAACTGCTGCGCGCGCGCTGACGCGGAAGGACAGGCACCATGCATCGTCGTCGCATCCTGCTCTCCGGCGCCGCCAGCCTGCTGGCGGCACCTTCCCTCGCCCAGGCGGATTGGCGCAGCCAGTTCCGCGAGCTTCGGCTCGGCATCTCCTCCGCGGAGAATGAGCGGGATGCGGTGGCGCGGCAGCAGCCCTTCCAGGACTACATCCAGCGCACGCTCGGCGTGCCGCTGCGCGTCTTCCGCGCCACCGACTATGCCGGCGTGGTGGAAGCGATGCGCAGCAGCAACATCGAATTCGCCCGCATCGGGCCGGCCAACTACGCGCTGGCCCGGCGCGTGATGGGCGACCGTGTCATCCCCTTCGCCCGCGACCGCGACAATGAGGGTGCCACGGGCTATCACTCCGTCGCCTTCGTGAAGGCGGACAGCCCCTTCCAGCGGATGGAGGATCTGCGCGGCCGCAGCTTCGCCTTCGCCGATCCCAACTCCGCCAGCGGCTTCGCCTTTCCCGCCTATTTCCTGCGGCGCCAGGGCTTCGTGCCGGAGCAGTTCTTCGGCCGCACCGGCTTTTCCGGCAGCCATGAGCAGAGCGTCATCGCCGTGCTCAACGGCACCTACGATGCCGCCGCGACCTTCTGGTCGAATGAGCGCCACGGCAACATCCAGCGCATGACGGAGAAGGGCATGGTCCCGCCCGGTGCCACGCGCATCGTCTGGACCAGCCCCATGATCCCGAACTCCCCCTGGGTGATGCGTGCCGATTTGCCGGAGGGGCTGCGGCGCGACTGGCGCGATGCCGTCTTCGCCATGCCGGAACGCGACCCCGCCGCCTTCCGCGTCGCCGCCTCCAATGCCAGCGGCGTGGCGCCGACGCGGCATGAGGATTATGCCGATGTGATCGCCGTGGTGGAGGAGAACCTCGCCCGCCGCCGCAACCGCGGCACGTGAGTGCCGCCACCATCCAGGCGGCGGAAGCTGCCTGGCAGCAGGCACGCCGCCGCCGGCGCGGCGCCTGGGCGGGCTGGGGCCTCTCCTTCCTGACGGCCATCCTGGTGGCCAGCTGGGTCGGGGAGGTCGATCTCGCCCGCCTGGCGCGCGGCCTGCCCATGGCGGCCGACTATGTCTGGCGCACCGTCCCCTTGCTGCGCTGGGACACGCTCGGTGATGACCTGGCGGAGTGGTTCTGGGGGCTCGATCACTGGGTCGTGCTGCTGCTCGACACGCTGCTGATCGCCTATGCCGGCACGCTGCTCGGCGCCGCGGCCGCGCTGCTCTTCTCCTTCCCCGCGGCGGCGACGCTCGCCCCGCGCTGGGCGGTGTCCCTCTCGCGCCGCGTGCTGGAACTGGCCCGCACGGTGCCGACGCTCGTCTTCGCGCTGATCTTCGTCTACGCCTTCGGCCTCGGCCCCTTCGCGGGCGTGCTGGCGCTCGCGCTGCACAGCTGGGGCGCGCTCGGCAAGCAGTTCGCGGAGGTGCATGAGAATGCGGACCTCCGCCCGGTGGAGGCGGTGCGCTCGGCCGGCGGCACCTGGCCGCAGGCCATGCGCTTCGGCGTGCTGCCGCAATCCCTGCCGGACATGCTCTCCTTCGGCCTGCTGCGCTTCGAGATCAATGTGCGGGAGGCCTCGGTGCTCGGCATCGTCGGCGCCGGCGGGATCGGGGAGGAGTTGTATCTCTCCGTCCGTCAGTTCAGCTATCCCGACATCTCCGCCATCCTGCTGCTGATCCTGCTGACGGTGACGCTGATCGACCTGGCCTGCGGGCGGCTGCGCCACCGCCTCATCGGGCCCGGCGCGGCGGCAGGCGCATGATCGCGCGTCGCACCACCATCGTCGTCACGCTGGGATCCACGCTGCTGCTGCTGGCACTGTGGCGTGTCGATGCCTCGCCGCAGCGCGTGTGGGAGGGGCTGGGCAAGCTCGGCTGGCTCATCGTGCTGATGCTGCCGCCATCGCCCGGCGGCGCGCTGCCGGACCTGCTGCGGGCGCTGGCGGAGACGCTGGCCATGGCCTTCCTCGGCACGCTGCTGGCCGCGCTGGTGGCGCTGCCCCTCGCCTTCCTCGGCGCCGGCACGGTGGTCGCCAATGCCTGGGCGCGCTTCACCATCCGCCGTGGCTTCGACGGGCTGCGCGCCATCGACAGCCTGGTCTGGGCGCTGATCTTCGTCTCCGCCGTCGGCATGGGCCCCTTCGCCGGCATCCTCGCCCTCGCCCTGCCCGATATCGGGACCCTCGCGAAAACCTTCTCGGAGGCGCTGGAGGCGACGGAGCGGCGGCAGGTGGAAGGCGTGCGGGGCGCCGGGGCCAGCCGGCTGCTCGTGATCCGCTACGGGCTGGTGCCGCAGGCGCTGCCCATCATGCTCTCGCAGGTGCTCTACGTCTTCGAGAGCAACACGCGCTCCGCCACCATCCTCGGCGTGGTCGGCGCCGGGGGCATCGGCCTGGCGCTGTCCGACCGCATCCGCATCAACAACTGGGACGAGGCCGCCTTCATCCTGCTGATGGTCCTGGCCACCGTCGCCCTCATCGATGGAGCCAGCCGATGGCTGAGGCTGAGACTGATCCGCGCGTAAACGGCTACCAGAACCCGGACAGCGCCCGGAAGCGCCTCGGGCTCGATCCCTTCATCGATCCGACGGCCAAGGTGCGCGACAGCACCCTCGGCATCTACACGGAAGTCGGCGCCCGCAGCACGGTGGCGGAGACGGCGTTCGGGGACTACTCCTATGTGGTCCACGACAGCCAGATCATCTACGCGACGATCGGCCGCTTCTGCTCCATCGCCAGCCATGTGCGCGTGAACCCCGGCAACCATCCGCTGGATCGCGTGGCGCTGAGCCATGTGACATATCGCGCCAGCGCCTATGGCCTGGGGGAGGACGAGGTCGGCTTCTTCGACTGGCGGCGGGAGAAGCGCGTGACGCTCGGCCATGATGTCTGGCTCGGCCATGGCGTCATCGTGCTGCCGGGGGTGAGCATCGGCACGGGTGCGGCGATCGGCGCAGGCACGGTGGTGACGAAGGACGTGCCCCCCTTCGCCATCGTCGTCGGCAATCCCGGCCGCATCCTGCGCTTCCGCTTCCCGGAGGCGGTGCGGGAGAGCCTGCAGCGCATCGCCTGGTGGGACTGGAGCCGCGAGCAACTGGCGGCCGGCATTCCGCAGATGCGGTCGCTCTCGGCGGAGGAGTTCTGCCGCCTCCACGATCCCGCCTGGGCGGGCAGCTGATCGGGGGCGCTACTCCGCCGCGGCGCGCGTGGGCTCCGGCCTCTCGCCGCCGATCCGGCGGGTCAGCGCGGCGGCCGCATCCGTCAGGATCGGCCGCGCGGCCGCGACCGCTTCCGGCGTCCAGCGGATGACGGGGGCGGACAGCGCCAGCGCGCCGGCCAGCGCATCGCCCGGCCCGAAGACGGGTGCCGCCATGGCGCCGGTATGCGGGTCCGTGGCGCCCATGGTGATGAGCGGCAGGTCGAGTGCCGCCGCATAATCCGGCAACGGGCGCGGCGTGAAGGCCCGCAGCACCTGCGCGATGCCGGAACTGTCCAGCGGCAGCGCATCGCCGACGCGCACATGCAGGCGCAGCAGATGCGGGCTGTCCACGCGGAACAGGCAGAGCCGCTGTTCGCCGCGCCGGACATAGAAGGCCGCGGTCTCCCCGGTGCGCGCGACCAGCTCCTCCAGCACGGGCATCACATGGGCCTCCAGCCGGAAGGACTGGGTGTAGATCGTGCCCAGCCGCAGCACCTCCGCATCCAGGCGGTAGGAGCCGCCTTCATCGCGCGCGAGGTAGCCATACTCCTCCAGCGAGATGGCGAGGCGCATGATGGTGCTCTTCACCAGCCCCGTCCGCTCCGCCAGCTCCGCCAGCGACAGGCTGCGATCGCCCTTGCGGAAGGCGGAGAGCAGCGTGAGGGCACGGTCGGCCGAGGCCACGCCCTCCAGCGCCGGTCGCCGCTTCGCCTTCTCCGCCATACCCGCCTCCGGCTGCCTGGTCCCCTCTCTAGCCCAGATCGAGCCGGGCGCGCAGCACGCAGCCTGTCTCGCTCTCCGTGATGAAGAGGTCGCGGCCATCGGCGCCGCCGAGGCAGAGATTGGTGGTGGAGGCGCCGGCGCAGGAGGTGAGGGCCAGAGTCGGCTCCGCCCGCGCATTGAAGCGCCAGACCGTGCCGATGCCGGTATGCGCCACCAGCAGCTGCCCATCCGGCGCGAAGGCCAGGCCATCCGGCCCGCCGGGGCCGCCATGCAGGTGGATGAAGATGCCGGCCTTGGTCACCGCGCCATCGCCATGGAGCGGCAGGCGCCAGATCTGGTTGGCGCGCGTCACCGCCACCAGGCAATGCGAGAGGTCGGGCGCGACGACGATGCCGTTCGGGCTCGGTACCGTCCCGATCAGCCGGTCGAGCCGCCCATCGGGCCAGAGGCGATAGACGCGGCCGGTCGGGTCATGCAGGCCGGTCTGGCCCTGGTCGGTGAAGAAGATGCTGCCATCGGCCGCCAGGCAGAGGTCGTTGAGCCCCTTGAAGCCTTCGCTCCGCGCATCCTCCAGCAGCGGCGTGACGGCGCCGCTGCCGGGGTCCACCCGCACCAGGCCGCGCTTGTAGTCCGTGACCAGCAGCGTGCCGTCGGGGGCCACCTTCAGCCCGTTCGGCCAGCCATCATACTCGGCGACCAGCGTCCATTCGCCATCGGGGGCGATGCGGAAGATGCGGCCGAAGGGGATGTCGGTGACGTAGAGCCGGCCCGCCGCATCGAAGCAGGGGCCTTCGAGGAAGCTGTCGATCTCCCGCCCGCCGCGGTTCCAGCGCGCCCAGGCGGTCGGGCGCGGCTGGCGGTAGCGGTCGGGCAGGCGGGAGAAGACCTCCGTGCCGAGGCGCGGCGGCGGCGCGAAATAGCCCATGGCGCTACTGCCGCTCGATGCCGCTGGTCTCCGCCACGCGGCGCCAGCGCTGCGTCTCCTCCGCCAGCAGGGCGGCGAAGGCGGCGGGCGGCATGCCGCCGGGCTCGGAGGCGATGGAGGCGAGGAAGTCGCGCATGTCATCGGCCTGAAGGGCCTTCGCGACATCCGCCTGCAGCCGGGCCACGATGGCATCCGGCGTGCCGGCCGGCGCGGCCAGGCCGGACCAGTTCACCACCCCCTCCCCGTTCGGGCCGAGATTCGGCAGCCCGGCCTCCGGGAAGGTCGGCACATCGGGGAAGGCCGGGCTGCGGCGCGCGCCGGACAGCGCCAGCACGCGCAGCGCGCCGCCCTGGACATGGCCGAGCGCGGAGCCGAGCGAGACCATGACGACATCGACCTGCTTCGCGATCACCGCCGTCACCGCATCGCCGGCGCCGCGGAAGGGTACGTGCAGCATGCGGATGCCGGCGGCCTGGGCGAAGGCGGCGGTGGCGAAGTGGGGTGCGCTGCCGATGCCGCCGGTGCCGTAGGTGATCCGCTCCGGCTCCTGCTTCGCCGCCGCGACCAGCGCGCGGAGGTCGCGCCAGGGCGCGTCCCGGTGCACCGCGATCATGACGGGGGAGAAGGCGCTGACCGTCACGGGGCGGAAGGCGGTGGCGTGGTCGAAGGGCAGGCGCTGGAACAGGTAGGGCAGCATCGCATAGGTGTTGTCCATCGCGAGCAGGGTGTGGCCATCCGGTGCCGCGCGGGCGACATCCGCCGCGCCGATCGTGCCCGTGGCGCCCGACTTGTTCTCCACCACTACCGGCCGGCCGAAGCTTTCGGAGAGCTTGGGCGCGAGCCGTCGCGCGATCGTGTCCACCGCCCCGCCCGGCGCCCAGGCCACCACGACGCGGATGGGGCGGGACGGCCAGGCCTCGGCCTGGGCGAAGGCGGCGCGCGGCAGGCCGAGTGGCGCCGCGGCGAGGGCGGCATGCAGGATCCGGCGGCGGGAGAGCATGGAGGCGATTCCTTCCCTGGCTGCGCCCCGATCGATCAGGGCTTGCATTTTGAAACGGCGTTTCGCTATGAGCCTCACCCAAGACGCCTCTGTCAAGAACAAGGCGCCCTCACAGGGGCGCGGGTGGGAAGGAGACCTCCGGCATGCCGCCAATCCGCTTCGGTCGTCGCGCGCTGCTGGGCGCGGGCCTCGCCCTCTCGACCCCGGCGCTCGCCCAGCGCGGCTGGCCCGCCGGGCGGCCGATCGAGATCATCGTCCCCTTCGCGCCCGGCGGCGGCATGGACGCCATGGCGCGCACCGTCGCGCCCTTCCTGGCGGCGAAGCTGCCGGGGGCGCGGGTGCTGGTCTCCAACCGCGCCGGCGCCGGCGGCCAGGTGGGGACGGAAGCGGTGGCCAATGCCGCGCCGGATGGCTTCGTGCTCGGCGCCTGCGCCACCCCCACCGTCCTCAGCCAGCCCATCGAACGCCCCGTCCGCTGGCGCCCGGCGGAGCTGACCTACCTGGCGCAGGTGGTCGAGGATCCCTGCGGCCTCTTCGTCCGCGCCGACAGCGCGCTGCGCGGCCTGCCGGATCTGCTGGCGGCGGCGCGCGCCCGGCCGGGCGATGTCGCCTATGGCACGGCCGGCATCGGCGGCGACGACCACATCGCCACCCTGCTGCTGGAGGAAGCGGCCGGGGTGCGGCTGAACCACATCCCGTTCAACGGCACCTCGCAGCTCCTGGTGCCCCTGCTCGGCGGGCAGTTGGAGGTCGGCGCCTTCAACATCAGCGAGGCCCTGCCCCTGCTGCGGGACCGCGCCATCCGCGGGCTCGCTTTGGCCGCGGAGCGCCGCGACGAGGCGGCGCCGGACATCGCGACCTATCGCGAGGGGGGCGTCGATGTCGTCTTCTCCGCGGGCCGCGGGATCTTCGGCCCGCCGGGCCTGCCCGATGCCGTCCGCACGGCGCTGGAGGAGGCCTTCGCGGCGACCTTCGCCGATCCCGCCTGGCCGGAGGCCGCCGCCCGCGCCGGCCTGCCGCTGAAGACGCTGGTCGGCTCCGCCTATCGGGAGGCCGCGCTGGGCGGCGAGGCGGCGCTGCGGGCCCTCTGGGGCCGCCGCCCCTGGAAAGAATGAAACACGGTTTCGCCTTCTGACCGTTCTCCGGATCAAGGATTCTCCCCATGCCCGCCGCCAAGCCCGTCGTCCTCGTCACCGCCGCGGCGCTCGCGCCGGAGGCCGTCGCCATCCTGGAGGAAGCCGGCTACGCCGTGCCCTGCACCTCCGCCTATCCGTCGGAGGGTGAACTCCTGGCCGCCATCGCCCAGCACCGGCCCGTCGCGCTGCTGCACCGCCAGGGCCTGATCAACGGCACGGTGATGGATGCGGCCGCGCCCGCGCTGCGCGTCATCGCCCGCCACGGCGCCGGGGTGGACGGCATCGACCTGGCGGCGGCGGAGGCGCGCGGCCTGACCGTGACGCGCGCGGCCGGCGCCAATTCGCGATCGGTCGCGGAACACGCCATGGCGCTGATGCTGGCCGCGCTGAAGGACCTGCCCGCCGTCACCCAGGGCATGCGCGACGGCAGGTGGGAGAAGACGTCGCGGATGACGCGCGACATCGATGGCGTGGCACTCGGCATCGTGGGCTATGGCGCCATCGGCTCCAAGGTCGCGCGCCTGGCCGAGGCCTTCGGCATGCGCGTCGCGGCCTATGACCCGCTGCTGCCGCCGGGCCCGCTGCCTGGCCCCGGGGAGCGCATCACGGACCTCCACGCCCTGCTGGCGCGGTCGGAGGTGCTGTCGCTGCACTGCCCGCTGGATGCGACGACGCGCGGCATGATCGGGCAGGCGGAACTCGCGGCGCTGCCGCGCGGCGCCATCCTGGTGCACACCGCGCGCGGCGGCATCGTCGATGAAGCCGCGCTGCTCGCCGCGCTCGATTCCGGCCACCTCGCCTGGGCGGGCGTCGACGTCTTCGCGAAGGAACCGCTGGCGGAGGACAGCGCGCTGCGCAGCCATCCGCGCGTCATTCCGACGCCGCATCTCGCCGCCAATACCCCGCGCGGCGCCGTCGGCATGTCCACCGGCGCGGCGGAGAGCATCGTCGCCGTCCTGGCAGGCCGCCTGCCGGCACTGCCGGGCGCCATCGTCATTGCGGGCGGGCTGCGCGCGGCGGCCTGAGGCGGCGCCGCCATCACCATCAACGGGAGGACACCATGAGCGTCAACACCACACGCCGCACCCTGCTGGCGACCAGCCTCGCCGGCCTGGCGGCGCCTGCCCTCGCGCAGCCGGCCTGGCCCGCTGCACGCCCCATCGAGGTCATCGTCGGCTTCGCGCCGGGCGGCGGCACGGATGTGATGGTGCGCGCCATGGCGCAGTTCCTGGCGACGGAACTGCCCGGCGCGAACTTCGTCGTCTCCAACCGCCCCGGCGCGGGCGGGGAGACCGCCTATGTCGCGCTGCAGGGCGCGCGGCCGGATGGCTACACCCTCGGCACCATCAACACGCCGGGCTACCTCTCGCTCGGCGTGCAGCGCCGCGTCCGCTACGACCGCGCGCAGATCCGGCTGATCGCGCGGCTGGTGGACGACCCCAGCGCCTTCGTCGTGCACCGCGATTCCCCCTATCGCACGCTGAAGGATCTGGTGGAGGCGGCGAAGCGTCGCCCCGGCACGATCAGCGTCGGCTCGTCGGGCATCGGCACCGATGACCATCTGGGCCTGACGCTGTTCGAGGCCGCGTCAGGCACCGAGTTCATCCACGCCCCCTTCGCCGGCGCGGGCCCGGTGCGCAACGCCGTGCTCGGCCGCCAGATCGACGTGGCGGGCCTCAACCTCGGCGAGATCGGCATGCTGGGGCAGGAGAACCCGATGCTGCGCGCCATCGCCGGCATGGGCCAGCAGCGCTGGGAGCTGATGCCGGATGTGCCGACCTTCCGGGAGGAAGGCTTCGACGTGCTGATGAGCAGCGAGCGCGGCATCGGCGCCCCGCGCGGCATCCCGGATGAGATCGCGAAGCGGCTGGAGGATGCGATCGCCAAGGTGATCACCACCCCCGAATGGGCGGAGAAGGTCCGCCAGCTGGAACTGGCGATGGCCTTCCTGCGCGGGGGCGAGTGGGAGGCGCAGATGCCGGCCCAGCTCGCCCGCTACCAGCGCATCTGGGAACGCACGCCCTGGCAGTAGCCGCGCCGCGCATCGCGGCGGCGCGGCCTCATGCCGCGCGGCCGCGCCGGCGCCATGAGGATTGGCTTGTCCCTGCCGCCTTCAGCAGGCCGGCGGCAGCACGGACAGGGTAAGCCCGGTTGGCAGGCCGTCCGTGTCCAGCACCTCCCGCCCCGCCCCGGCCGGGCGGAAGCCGCCGAGGCTGCCCATGCGCAGATGGAGGTGAAAGTCGGGGCCGATGATGTTGGCGAAGCCCATGGCGGGCCGCACCGCCTCCACCCGGCCGCGCCAGGACTGGCGCGCGGCCCGGGTCACCATCGCGATCTCCACCTCTCCGCCGCTGTCACGCAGCGCCTCCAGCGCCAGGGTCGCGGCGTCCTCCGCCATGTCGTCGGGCGCGGGCGCCTGGGCGGCGTCCGGCACGGGCCTCGGCGGGGCGGGTTCGGCCACCCAATCGGCGAGGGCGGCGTCGAAGGCCTCGGCACCCTCCAGCGCGGTGGCGGAGAGCAGCACAGCGCCCTCGGCATCCTGGAATTCCAGCCGGGGCAGCACGCGGTCGCGCATCCGGCCGGTGCGATCGGCGACAACCCGCGCCACGGCGGATTCCAGCAGGGCGGCGTCATGCGCTTCCCCGCCCAGCGTCACCCAGCCATCGCGGAGGTCGACGCGCGCCACCGGGCCGAGCCGTTCATGCGTGATCGCGCCCCGTGCCAGGCCAACCAGCACGCGGCCGAACATCGGCAGCAGGCCGGCGGCCTGGGCCGGGCCGGCGGAGAGGTGGAAGCGGGGCGGAAGCGGGGTCTCGGTCATGGAAGGGCTCCTCTGGGGCCTGGGTGAAGGGGGGCCGCGTCGCGCATGCGCCCGGCGAGGAGGCGCAGCTCCTCATCCGCCAAAGCGGCGACCACGCGGGGGTCGTGCGTCACCAGCAGGAAGGCGCAGCCCTTCACGACCTGCAGGCGGCGGAGCAGCGCGATGATCTCGGCCTCCACGCTGCGATCGAGGGCGGAGGTCGGCTCGTCCAGGACCACGACCTCCGGCGCCGTGATCAGGGCGCGGGCGATGGCGACGCGCTGGCGCTGGCCGCCGGAGAGCTGCGCGGGGCGGCGCGCGCCATGGGCGACGTCCAGCCCGACCTCCGCCAGCGCCCGGTCCACGGCGGCGCGACGCGCGGTTGCGGGCATGGCGGGCGCATGGATCATCAGGGGCTCGGCCAGCGTTTCCGCGACGGTCAGCCGGGGCGACAGGGTGGCAGCCGGGTTCTGGAAGACGGGCTGGATGCGCCGCCGCCAGGCGCGGCCGGGCGGGACCGGCGCGCCATCCAGCAGCACCTCGCCCTCCGCCGGCACAAGGCGCAGCAGGGCGAGGGCCAAGCTGGTCTTGCCGCAGCCCGAGGGGCCGGTGACGGCGAGGGTCCGGCCGCGATGCAGCGTGAGATCCACGCCATCCAGCGCGGTGGTCCCGCCGTAGCGCACGGTCAGGCCGCGCGCCGCCAGCAGCGGCCGGCCCGGGGGCGCGGGGCGGCGGGGCAGGGCCATGGGCGGCGCCAGCAGGCGGCGGAGCGGCGCGGGCGCGGACTCCGCCGGCGCATCGGCCGGCATCTCCGCCACGATCCGCCCCTCCGCCATCACCAGGATGCGGGAGGCGACGGCGCGCGCGGCCTCCGCATCATGCGTCACCAGCAGCAGCGCCATGCCCAGGCGGCGCCGCAGATCATCCAGCAGCGCGAGCAGCGCGGCGCGAAGCTCCCCATCCAGCGAGGCGGTCGGTTCATCCGCCAGCAGCAGGATGGGGCGCCGCGCGATCGCCATGGCGATCACCGCGCGCTGCAACTGCCCGCCGGAGAAGCGGTGGGGCAGGTCCCGCGGCCGCGCCACCACCTCCGCCAGCCCGACCAGGTTCAGAAGCTCGGTGGCGCGCAGCACGGCCTGCTGCCGCGACAGGCCGGCGGTGGCGGCGGCTTCCGTCACCTGGCGGAAGACGGGCTGCAGCGGGTTCAGCGCGGCGGCGGGTTCCTGGAACACCAGGCCGACATGGTCGCGCAGTACGCGGCGGCGCAGCGCCTCCGGCGCGCCCACCATCTCCTGCCCCGCGATGCGGGCGGAACCGGCGATGCGGGAGACCTGCGGCGGCAGCAGGCCGCAGGCGGCCAGCACGGTCACGGTCTTGCCCGATCCGGAATCGCCCAGCAGCGCCACCGCCTCCCCCGGCGCCACGGCCAGGCTGGCGCCGCGCACGGCGTGGACCGTGCCGAAATCGACTTCCAGCGCCAGCACCTCCAGCACCGCGCCGGGATGGCGGGACGGCAAGGCGAGGGGCTGCACTGTGCGGCGCGCGGAGGCGAGGCGGGGGTCCAGCACGTCCCGCAGCCGCTGGCCCAGCAGCGTCAGCACCAGCAGCACGCCGCCCAGCGCGACGATGGCGGTCGCCGCCAGCCAGGGGGCCTGCAGGTTGTTGCGCGCCTGGGCCATCATCTCGCCGAGCGAAGGCGTGCCGGGTGGCAGGCCGAGGCCGAGCAGGTCGAGGCTGGCCAGCAGCGTCATGGCGCCGGCCGCGAGGAAGGGCGCGGTAGCGATGACCGGCGCGAGCGCGTTGGGCAGGATATGCACCCGCATGATCCGCGCGCCGGACGCGCCGAGTGCCGTCGCCGCGCGGACGAAATCCTGACCGCGCAGGCGCAGGAACTCCGCTCGCGTCAGCCCGGCGATGCCCATCCAGAAGAACAGCGCCATGACGAAGGCGAGCAGCCAGAGATTGGGCACCAGCGCGCCAGCCAGCATCATCAGCAGGAAGAGCAGCGGGACACCGGACCAGATTTCCGTCAGCCGCTGCAACACCAGGTCCACGGCGCCGGCGTACCAGCCCTGCACGGCGCCCATCAGCGCGCCCAGCAGCAGCGCCGCCGCGGTGACGATGGCGCCGAAGAGCAGCGAGAGGCGGAGCCCCCAGACGAGGCGCGCCAGCACGTCCCTCCCCTGGTCGTCGGTGCCAAGCAGGTGGCGCCAGCCGGGCGCGGCGGGGGCGGCCTGGGGCATGCCGGGGGCCACCGTGTCCGGTGCGAAGCGGATGGGCGGCCAGGCCTGCCAGGCGCCCTGCGCGGCCAGCAGTGCCTGCACCGCGGGGTCGTGGAAATCGGCGGGGATGGGCAGGTGACCGCCGATCTGCGCCTCGGTCGGGCGGCGCAGCGCCGGGCTGGTCCATTCGCCCCCGCGCCACAGCAGCACCGGGCGGTCATTGGCGATGAACTCCGCCGGCAGCACCAGCGCCAGCAGCAGGAGCAGCGCGAGGAAGGGCCCCGACCGCCAGAAGCCGGGCCGGCGCTCAGCCATGCCGCGCCTCGAAGCCGATGCGGGGATCGACGGCGAGATAGAGAAGGTCGGAGGCGAGGTGCAGCAGCAGGCCGAGCAGCGTCGTGATCCAGAGCGTGCCGAAGATGACGGGGAAGTCGCGCGACAGCGTCGCATCGATGCCGAGCAGGCCGAGGCCTTCCAGCCCGAACAGCGCCTCCACCAGCACGCCGCCGCCGAGCAGCACGCCGAGCAGCGCGCCGGGCAGCCCGGCGATCACCACCAGCATGGCGTTGCGGAAGACGTGGCCGAACAGCACGCGGGACGGCGCCAGCCCCTTGGCGCGCGCCAGCAGCACATAGGTCTTGCCGATCTCCTCCAGCAGCAGGTTGCGCGTCAGCAGCGCGAGGGAGGCGAAGCCGGTGATCACCAGCGTCGCCACCGGAAGGGCCAGGTGCCAGAGCCAGTCCAGGATGCGCAGGGGCCAGGAGAGCTCCGCCCAATGGGCGGAGACGAAGCCGCCGGGCGGGAACCACTGCCAGAAGCGGCCGCCGGCGAAGAGCACGAGCAGCGCCACCGCCACCACCATGGCCGGCGCCGCATGCGCCAAGGCGGTCAGCGCCGTCGCCGCGCGGTCGAAGCCGCCGCCGCGCCGCAGCGCCAGCGCGATGCCGAGCGGGATGGCGAGGAGATAGGTGAGCAGCGTGGACCAGAGGCCGAGCGAAACCGAAACCGGCAGGCGTTCCAGGATCAGGTCCCGCACCGGGCGGTCGAGGAAGAGCGAGGTGCCGAGGTCGAAGGCGAGGACCCGCCGCATGGTCGTGAGGAAGCGCTCCAGCGGCGGGCGGTCGAAGCCGAATTGGCGCTCGATCTCCGCCACCAGGCGCGGGTCCAGACCCTCGCTGCCGCGATAGCGCAGCGCCGCCTCCTCCGCCGCCGGATCGGCGGCGGTGGCGCCGAGCGCACGCTCCGCCGCATCCTGGACATCGCCCGAGAGGGTGGCGAGGAGGTGTTCCACCGGCCCGCCGGGGGCGAGCTGCGCCACCAGCACGTTGAGCGCGACGATGGCGAGCAGCGTCGGCGGCACCAGCAGCAGGCGGCGCAGGACATAATGGCGGATCGACATCTGGACAGCGCCCCTCGTGACGCGCCTTATATGCGAATGCTTCGCAATTGCAAATATGCCGGCCTGCTGGCCCTCCTCCTGCTGCCCCAGGCCGCAGCGGCGCGCACCGATGCGCTGGCCGCGCATGGCACGCCGGCGCTGCCGCCGGGCTTCACGCATTTCCCCCATGTCCTTCCGGATGCGCCGCAGGGCTGCACGCTGCGGATGGCGAGTGCGGGCACCTTCGACACGCTGAACCCCTTCACGCTGCGTGGCCGCTTCGTAATGGGCGTCTGGTCCTGGGTGAACGAGACGCTGCTGATCGACTCGCCGGAGGAGCCGATGGCGGCCTATGCCCATCTCGCGGAAGCGGTCGAGGTGGATGAGGCGGCGCGGCGCGTGCGCTTCACGCTGCGCGAAGGCGCGCGCTGGCATGACGGCAAGCCGGTGACGGCGGAGGATGTCGCCTTCACCGTCGCGGTGCTGGCGCGGCACGGCCGACCTGTCCATCGCACGCTGCTGGAACATGCCGATCCCGTGGTGGAGGATTCGCGCCGCGTCAGCCTGGCGCTGCCGCCCGGCGATGCGCGGCGCGGCGCGCTGCGGCTGGGTGGCATCCATGTGCTGCCGCGGCACTATTGGGAAGGGCGCGACTTCGGCGCGCTGACCATGCAGCCGCCGCTCGGCAGCGGCCCCTATCGCGTCGCGGCGGTGGAGCCGGGGCGTCGCGTCGCCTTCGCGCGGTCACAGGCCTGGTGGGGGCGCGAGAGCCCGACCGGGCGTGGCCGGCACAATTTCGACCGCATCGAGGTCACCTACTACCGCGACCGCATCGCCGCCTTCGAGGGGCTGATGGCGGGGCGCGAGGACTGGATGCTGGAGGCGGATGCAAGGCGCTGGGCGGTGGGCTACGACCTGCCGCCGGTGCGCGACGGCCGCGTTCGCCAGGTGGAGCAGCCACACTGGTTCATCACCGGCATGAACGGCTTCGCCTTCAACCTCCGCCGCCCGCGCTTCGCCGATGCAAGGGTGCGGGAGGCGCTGACGCGGCTGCTCGATTTCGAATGGGCCAATGCCGCGCTGTTCCACGGCGCCTTCCGTCGCAGCGCCAGCTTCTTCGAGAATTCCGACCTGGCGGCGCGGGAGGCGCCGGATGCGGATGAGCGGGCGTTGATGGCGGAGTTCGGCTCCCTGTTCCCGCCACAAGCCTTCGACGCCGCCTGGCAGCCGCCGCGCAGCGATGGCAGCGGGCGCGACCGCGCGCAGCTGGAGGCCGCGTTGGCGCTGCTGGCGGAAGCGGGGTGGGTGCCGCGGGAGAGCGACGGGCGGCTGGTGAACCGCGAAACGGGGGAGGCCTTCACCGTCTCGGTCCTGGCGCAGAGCAACGCGCAGCAGGCGCTGGTCGGCGTCTGGTTCCGCGCGCTGCGGCGCATCGGCATCACGCCGCGCTTCGAAGTGGTGGACGCCGCGACCTTCGCCGCCCGCACGCGCGCGCATGATTTCGACCTCGCCTATCGCTTCACCATTCCCCCGGAATGGCCGGGGCGGGAGCAGGTGGAACTCTGGTCCTCGGCCTCGGCCCTGCGGCCCGGCGGGGGCAATATCGGCGGCGTTGCGGACCCGGCACTGGATGGGCTGCTCGACCGGCTGGTGGCGGCGGAGGACCGCGATGCGCTCCGCACCACCGCGCGGGTGCTGGATCGCGCGCTGCAGTGGCGCTGGCTGGTGGTACCGGGGTCCTACGGGCCGGTGCGGCGGCTGGCCGTTTCCGATCGCATCGCGCCGCCACCGCGCTGGCCGGCGCATGCCTATGGCGATGATGGCTGGTGGTGCCGCGGGGCGGGGCGCTGACCGCCCCGCCCCGCGACGATCCTACCAGGTGACCTTCAGCCCGACGCGGAAGTTGCGCCCGGGCGCCACCTGCAGCTCGATCGGGTTGGTGGACTTGGTCGCGTCCGTCGTGAATTCGGATCGCGCATAGGTCACGCCCGCGGGCAGGCCGAGGTAGCGCGTATCGAGGATGTTGAAGATGCCGCCATTCAACTCGACATTCGGCAGCGGCCGCCAGGAGGCCAGCAGGTCGAAGACCTGATAGGCCTTGGGCTGGTAGAGCTGGCTGCTGCTGGTCTCCGTCACCGCCGCCGCATAGGTGCCGTTCAGCGTCACGCTGGTGCGCAGCGCCGGATTGTCCCAGGTGACGCCGGCGGCGAGGTTGAGCGGCCGCGCGCCGTCGAAGGGCGTCTCCGCCGCGCCCGGCGTCGCGCGCTGCCGCCCCTCCTGCCAGGACGCGCTGCCCTGCAGGCGCCACTCCGGCAGGAAGCGCCAGGCGCCCGCCAGCTCCACGCCCTGCATCGTCACCTCGCTGATGTTGCGGGAGGTGTAGTCGACGGTCCCGGGAACCTGCACCAGGCTCTGGATGAAGTCCGTGTATTCGGCACGGAAGACGCCGAGGCTGGCATAGGCGTTGGGCAGCTGGACGCGGATGCCGGCCTCATAGCTCCTCACCTGTTCCGGCCGCAGGTCCGGGTTCGGCACCAGGTTGAAGGTCGTGCCGGGCAGCGAGGTGAAGAGCTGCTCCGCCGTCGGCATCTTGAAGCCTTCGCCGTAATTGCCGTAGAGCGACCAGGTCTCGTCCAGCCGCCAGATGGCACCGAAGCCGAGCGAGACGTTGCTCTCATCCAGCGTGCGCGGCGCGGCGCCCGGGGAGGCGCGGTAGTCACCATCCGGGCGGGGCGCGATGCGCGTGGTGGAGAGCCGCGCGCCGGGCACCAGCGTGAGCCGGCCGCCGAACAGCGCGATCTCATCCTGCAGGAAGGCGTCGAGACGACGCGTATCGGCATTGGCGAAGTTGAAGCCGCCCGCACGCGCCACCGTCGTGACATTGGTGGAGAGGTTGGTGGTCACGTCCTCCCGCCGGTAGTCGGTGGCGGTGGTGCTGGCGGAGACGCCATAGGTCAGCGCGTGACGCGTGCCCGCGAGGTTGAAGGAGGAGGAGAGTTGCACCTCCCCCTGCAGCACGTCCTCCGAATAGGTCAGGCTGTCGGCGACGCGCTGGACCTGGCCATTGGCCAGGCGGCGATAGCGCGTGCCGGTGCGCTCGATCTCCTGCGGCTGGTAGCCGACCATGACACGCACCTGGTCGAGCCAGCCGAGTTCCGGGCGCCATTCCGCATCGGCGGCGAAGAGGCCGCGGCTGATGTCCTGCGTGCGCGCATAGGAAAGGTTGGTGACGCCGCCGGTGGCGGGGCCGAGGTCGAAGCGCTGGTCCACATCGGTCACGCGCTGCAGCACATCGGCGGTGAAGCGCAGCCGGAGGTTCGGCAGCGGGTCATAGACGATGCGCGCGAAGTAGTTGTCGGCGGCGATGTCGAGGGGGTCGAAGCGGTTGCAGGGCGTGGCGCCGGCCGAGAGGTTGCGCGTGCAGTTCCAGATGCCGTCGGGCGATCGGGAATTGTTGCGCGAGGGCTCGCTGGCATCCCGCCGCTGGTAGGAGAACATGGCCGAGACCTGTTCCGCCCGCGCCGCCACGGTGAGGCGCGATTGCAGGCTGTTGTCGACGGAGGCGAAGCTGGTGCTGGCCTCCCCGCCCCAGATCTCGCCGGGGGCGATCAGGTCTTCCGGGTTGCGGGTGATGAAGTTCACGACGCCGCCGAGCGCGTCCGAGCCGTAGAGGACGGAGCCGGGGCCGCGCACCACCTCCACCCGCTGCAGGTTCCAGGGATCGACCACGTCGCGCGTATTGTCGGTGATGCGTTCGATCGTGCGGAAGCCATCGACCAGGGTCAGCACGCGATTGCCGCCGACGCCGCGGATGGTGATGCCGCCCAGGCTCCGGAAGGGATCGGTGCCGCTGGTCTGGCGGTTGACGGAGACGCCCGGGGTGTAGCGGAACACATCCGCCAGGTTCCGGGCCATCTGCCGGTCGATCTCGGCGCCGGGAATGACATCGACGGTGGCGGGCGTGTCCGTCAGGCGGCGTGCGTTGCGGAGCGCGGTGGCGTTGACCGGCGGCAGCAGCGTCATGGCGGGGATGCGCACCTCGCCCGTCGCGGGGGTGGCGGCGCTGGCGGGCGGCGGATCGCCCGCGGGCTGGGCGGTCTGCGCCTGCGCGTCGGCGGCGGCGATGATCGCGGCGAAGGCGAGGCTGGGCGCGACGCGGCGCCGCCGCCCGCCACGGGGTGATGGCCTTGGCATGGTTGGTCTCCGGCTGTGGTGGCGCGCATGCAATTGCGACTCATTCTCATTGTCAACGGCATCCGGACCGGCGCGGTCCTGTTTCAGGACGGAACCTGCCTGTATCGTATGGTTTCGCTCCATGTGTTGCGAATCAGTCGCATTTGCATGATGGTCAGGCCATGCAAGCGACACCCGGCGACCCCGTCACCCACCCCCCCGCCACCTGGATCGATCCCGCCACCGGCGCGGTGCTCGATCCCCTGACGCTGATGGGGCGCATGGCGGCGATGCAGGTCGTGCTGCTGGGCGAGACCCATGACGTGGCGGAGATCCATCGCTGGCAGTTGCAGGTCGCCACCTGCCTCCATCTGCTGCGCCCTGATCTTCAACTGGGCTTCGAGATGTTCCCCCGCCGCGTGCAGCCGATCCTCGATCGCTGGGTAGCGGGCGAGATGGGCACGGAGGATTTCCTGGTGCAGGTGGAGTGGCAGCGCGTCTGGGGCTTCCCGCCGGAGCTCTACCTGCCGCTGTTCCACTTCTGCCGCCAGCAGCGCGTGAAGATGCTGGCCCTGAACTGCGAGCGCCCGCTGGTGACGCGGATCGGCCGCGATGGCTGGGAGGCGGTGCCGGAGGCCGAGCGGGAGGGGATGACGCCCGCGGCGCCTGCCACCCCCGCGCATCGGGCGCATCTCGCGCGCCTCACCGGCCGAGCGGAGGCCGAGGTGACGGATCGCTTCATCCGCGCGCAGCAGGTCTGGGACCGCGCCTTCGCCTGCGCGATCCACCAGGCGCTGGAGGAGGCGCCGCTGGTGGTGGGGATCATCGGGCGCGGGCATTGCGAATTCAGCCATGGCACGCCGCATCAGTTGCGGGACCTCGGCGTCACGCGCATCGGCGTGCTGCTGCCGAGCGAGGCCGAGGCGGTCGATCCCGTCGCGATGCGCGGCATCGGCGACGCGCTGTTCCGGCTGAGTCCGCCCGAGCCACCGCCATCGCGAAGGCCGGTCGCTGCGAAAAACGCCTGAAGGTCCGGGATCAATGAAACGGTGGTGGAGCTGAGCGGGAACTCCATCACCATTTTCGCCCGATAAAGCCTGCATTTCAGCGGCATGCCGGCGGCGACCGGGGGCGGCTGTGTAGCACCCTGTGTAGCGGAAAGGCAGCCTCCCGGCGCGACCGCAGCAGCAGCGCAGCCCAGGCTTGCCGCCCTCACCTCAGAGCATCCAGCGCCATGTTCAGCCGCAGCACGTTGATCCGCGGCGGTCCCAAGAGCCCGAGTTCCGGCCCCTCGGTCTGCGTGGCCACGAGCCGCGCGACACGCGACTCAGCCAGGCCCCGCGCCGCCGCGACCCGACCGACCTGCCGCTCCGCATTGGCCACACTGATATGCGGGTCGAGGCCGGAAGCCGAGGCCGTCGCGGCATCAGCCGGGAGTGGCCCGCCGCCCAGCGCCGCGACGCGGTCCTTGACCAGGTCCAGCAGCGACGCGGAGGTCGGGCCCAGCTGCGATGCGGCGGAGGCGGTGCCGGCATAGGGCGAGGGCATGGTGGCGGAGGGACGCGGGTGGAAGTAGCGCGCGCTGGTGAATTCCTGGCCGATCAGCGCGGAGCCGACGACCCTGCCGTCGCGCTCCACCAGGCTGCCGCCGGCCTGGTAGGGCAGGACCGCGCCCGCGATCCCGGTGAAGGCCAGCGGCACGGCCAGGCCAAGCAGCAGGGTGAACAGCGCGACCACGGCGAGGGCCGGGCGAAGGACGGCGTTCATGGTCAGGCGAGCCCCAGCAGGGTGAGGATGACGTCGATGATCTTGATGCCGATGAAGGGCGCGACGATGCCGCCCAGCCCATAGACCAGCAGGTTCCGCCGCAGCAGCGACGCCGCGCCCACCGCCGCATAGCCCACGCCCCGCAGCGCCAGCGGCACGAGTGCGACGATGATCAGCGCGTTGAAGATGACGGCGGAGAGGATGGCGCTTTCCGGCGAGGCGAGCCTCATGAGGTTCAGCGCGCCCAGCTCCGGATAGCTCGCGACGAAGATCGCCGGCAGGATGGCGAAATACTTCGCCACGTCATTGGCGATGGAGAAGGTGGTCAGCGCGCCGCGCGTGATCAGCAGCTGCTTGCCGATCTCCACTACCTCGATCAGCTTGGTCGGATCGCTGTCGAGGTCCACCATGTTCCCGGCTTCCCGCGCCGCCTGGGTGCCGGTCTGCATGGCGAGGCCGACATCGGCCTGGGCGAGGGCCGGTGCGTCATTGGTGCCGTCGCCGGCCATGGCCACCAGCCGGCCCTCGGCCTGCGCCTTGCGGATATAGGCGAGCTTGTCCTCCGGCGTCGCCTCCGCGATGAAGTCGTCGACGCCGGCCTCCGCGGCGATGGCGGCGGCGGTCAGGCGATTGTCGCCGGTCACCATGACGGTGCGGATGCCCATGCGGCGCAGCGCATCGAAGCGCGCGCGCATGCCGGTCTTGACGATATCCTTCAACTCGATGGCGCCGAGCAGCTGCCCGTTGCGGGCAACGGCCAGCGGCGTGCCGCCGGCGCGGGCAATGCGGTCCACCGCGTCCCGCAGGGCAGGCGGCGCCGCGCCGCCGATGCTCCGCACCAGCGCATCGACGGCGCCCTTGCGGTAGCGGCCCTGCGGCAGGTCGAGGCCCGAGAGGCGGGTCTGCGCGGTGAAGGGGATCACCTGCGCGCCCTGCGGCAGCGCCGGCGCCTCGATGCCGAAGCGCTCCCGCGCCAAGGCGAGGATGGAGCGCCCCTCCGGTGTCTCATCCGCGAGGGAGGAGAGCATGGCCGCTTCCGCCACCTCGCGCTCCGTCACGCCGGGAACCGGGATGAAACCCGCGGCCTGGCGGTTGCCGAGGGTGATGGTGCCGGTCTTGTCCAGCAGCAGCACATCGACGTCGCCCGCCGCCTCCACCGCACGGCCGCTGGTCGCCAGCACGTTGAAGCGAACCAGGCGATCCATGCCGGCGATGCCGATGGCCGAGAGCAGGCCGCCGATCGTCGTCGGGATCAGCGTCACCAGCAGCGCCGCCAGCACGGGGACGGAAGGCGGCTGGCCGTTCCAGGAGGCGAAGCCGACCAGCGTCGCGACGGCGATCAGGAAGATGATCGTCATCCCCGCCAGCAGGATGTCGAGCGCGATCTCGTTCGGCGTCTTCTGCCGCGCCGCGCCCTCCACCAGGCCGATCATGCGGTCGAGGAAGGTGGAGCCCGCGGCGGCGGTGATACGCACCACGATCCAGTCGGAGACGACGAGCGTGCCGCCGGTGACGGCGCTGCGGTCGCCGCCGCTCTCCCGGATCACCGGCGCGCTCTCGCCCGTCACGGCGGCCTCGTTCACGGAGGCGATGCCCTCCACCACCTCGCCATCGGAGGGGATGAGGTCGCCGGCCTCGACCAGCACGATGTCACCGACGCGGAGTTCCGTCGCGGCGCGGGGCTGCCACAGCGTGCGGTCATCCGCGCGCAGCAGCAGCCTGGCCGGCGTGTCGCTGCGCGTCCGCCGCAGGCTGTCGGCCTGGGCGCGGCCGCGGCCTTCCGCCACCGCTTCCGCGAAGGTGGCGAAGAGCACGGTGAGCCAGAGCCAGAGCGCGATGCTGGCCTGGAAGCCGAAGGGCTCACCCAGCAGCGCCGCACGTCCGGCCAGCAGCGTGACGAGGATCGCGACGATCTCCGTCACGAAGATCACGGGATTGCGGACGAGGCGCCGCGGATCGAGCTTGCGCAGCGCGTCCAGCATCGCGCGGAGCAGGAGCGCGCGGTCGAGCATCACCGCGCGACGAGTGTTGGTTGCCATGGTTGCGGGCCTTCAGAAGGTCTTGCCGGCGAACAGGAGAAAATGTTCGGCGATGGGGCCGAGGGCGAGGGCGGGCATGAATTGCAGCCCGCCCAGGATCAGGATCACGCCCGCCAGCAGCCCGGCGAAGAGCGGCCCATGCGTCGGGAAGGTGCCGGCGGAGGCGGCGAGCTTGGGTTTGGCCGCGAGCGCCCCCGCGATGGCCATCACCGGCACGACATAGGCGAAGCGGCCGAGCGCCATGGCGATGCCGAGCGTCGTGTCGAGCCAGGGCGTATCGGCGGTGAGTCCGCCGAAGGCGGAGCCGTTGTTCCCGGCGGCGGAGCTGTAGGCGTAGAGCATCTCCGTCAGCCCGTGCGGGCCGGCATCCTGGATGGAGGCGATGGCCGCGGGCAGCACGAGGGAGACCGCGGTGAAGCCGAGGATGACGGCGGGCAGGACCAGCACCGCCAGCATCGCCAGCTTGATCTCCCGCGCCTGCACCTTCTTGCCGAGATATTCGGGCGTGCGCCCCACCATCAGCCCGGCCACGAAGACCGCGAGCAGCACGAAGACGATCATGCCGTAGAGGCCGGAGCCCGCGCCGCCCGGCAGCACCTCCCCCAGCTGGATCAGGAACAGCGGCACCAGGCCGCCAAACGGCGTGAAGCTGTCGAACATCGCGTTCACCGCGCCGTTGGAAGCGCCCGTCGTGGTGGCGGTGAACAGCGCGACGAGCGCCTGGCCGAAGCGGACCTCCTTGCCCTCCATGTTGCCCTGGGAAGGGTCCAGGCCGGCGGCGAGGTGCAGCGGGTTGCCCGCGGCCTCCGCCGCATAGATCGCGGCCGTGCCGGCGACGACGAAGCCCAGCATCACCGCGGCCAGCGCCAGGCCCTGCCGGCGGTCGCCCACGATGTGGCCGAAGGCCAGCGCCATGGCGAAGGGGATCACCTGGTGCGCCCAGATCTGCAGGCTGGTCGCCAGCGCCGAAGGCCCCTCGAAGGGATGCGCCGAGTTCACGCCGAAGAAGCCGCCGCCATTGGTGCCGAGGTGCTTGATCGCAACCTGGAAGGCGACAGGGCCGAGCGGAATGGTCTGCGTCGCGCCTTCCAGCGTCGTCGCCTCCACATAGGCCGACAGCGTCTGCGGCATGCCCATGGCGACGAAGGCCGCGCCGACCAGGATCGCCAGCGGCAGCAGCACATAGAGGGTCATGCGCACGAGATCGGCCCAGAAATTGCCGAGTTCGCTGACGCCGCCGGCCACGAAGGCACGGCACAACGCCAGCGCCAGCGCCATGCCGGTGGCGGCGGAGAGGAAGTTCTGCACCGCGAGCCCCGCCATCTGGGAGAGGTAGGACATCGCGGCCTCGCCACTATAGGCCTGCCAGTTGGTGTTGGTGACGAAGCTGATCGCCGTGTTGAAGGCGAGCCAGGGCGGGATGCCGTCGAAGCCCTGGGGGTTGAGGGGCAGCGCGCCCTGCAGGCGCAGCAGCGCATAGAGCAGCACGAACCCCGCCGCATTCGCCGCCAGCATGGCCAGCGTATAGCCGCGCCAGCCCATGCCGCGGCCCGGATCGATCCCGCCCAGCACATAGAAGGCGCGCTCGACCGGCGCTAGGAAGGTCACGCGGCCAGCGGCCACGGCGGCGATGTATCGCCCCAGCGGAATCGCGGCCGCGATGATGGCCGCGAGGACGAGCGCGATCTGCGCCCAGCCGAGAAGGGTCATGGGATCAGAGATCCTCGGGACGCAGCAGCGCCCACAGCAGGTAGGGGAGGAGCAGGGCGACGACGATGCCGCCCAGGATCAGTTCGGTCATGGCGGTCAGACCCGGTCGCAGCCCGCCGCATAGGCGGCCATCGCGCCGAACAGGCCGACGCCGAGCGCCAGCAGGAGAAGGTCGAGCATCAGGCAGGGATCCCGTCAGGATTGCCGCCATGGCGTAGGCCCGGGGCGCGTAAGGGCTCCATGCGGGATCGCGGCCCGCCGCATAAAGGACGCGTAAAGACGCGGGCGGCGCCGGCGCGGGCCTGCTATCGGGATCCCATGGCCGAGCCGCCCGCCCGCCCCGATCCCGACGCCCTGCTCGCCCTCGCGCGGCAGGAAGGGCGCGGCCGGCTGAAGGTCTTCCTCGGCGCGGCGCCCGGCGTCGGCAAGACGATGGAGATGCTGGCGGAGGCGCGGCGGCGCCTCGCGGGCGGCACCGATGTCGTGGTCGGCATCGTCGAAACCCATGGCAGGGCGGAGACGATGGCGGCGGCCAGCGGCCTGCCTGCCCTGCCCCGCGCCCGCATCCCCTATCGCGGCCAGGTGCTGGAGGAATTCGACCTCGACGCCGCGCTGGCGCGCCGCCCGGGCATCCTGCTGCTGGATGAGCTGGCGCACAGCAATGCGCCCGGCAGCCGCCACCCGAAGCGCTGGCAGGATGTGCAGGAACTGCGCGACGCCGGCATCGAGGTCTGGACGACGATGAACGTCCAGCATCTGGAAAGCCTGTCCGAAGCGGTCGCGCGCATCACCGGCGTGCGGGTGGCGGAGACGGTGCCCGACCGCGTGCTGGCAGAGGCCGATGCGGTCGAGCTGATCGACATCCCGCCGGCGGAGCTCATCGAGCGGATGCGCCAGGGCCGCATCTATCGCCCGGACCAGGCCAGCCGCGCGCTGCGGGGCTTCTTCCGAGAAGGCAATCTGGCGGCGCTGCGGGAGATGGCGTTGCGCCGCGTGGCGGACCGCGTCGATGCCGATGTCACGGGCTACATGCGCGCCAATGCCATCGCCGGTCCCTGGCCCGCCGGCGACCGCGTGATGGCGCTGGTCGGCGCCGATGCCGCGGCGGAGACGGTGGTGCGGGAAGCGCGGCGCATCGCCGATGCGCTGAAGGCGCCGCTGGTCGCGCTGCATGTCGAACAGCCCAGCGCCGCGCCGGGCAGCGACCCCGGCCCCGCGCTGCGCCTGGCGGAACGGCTGGGCGCGGCGACGGAGACGGTGGTCGCCGCCGACCTGCCCGCCGCCATCCTGCGCGAAGCACGATCGCGCAACGTGACGCACCTCGTCATCGGGCGGGGAAGGCCGGGCTGGTGGCGACGGATGACGGGACGGACGCTGTCCGCCCTGCTGCTGCGCCAGGCCACGGCCTTCACGCTGCATCTGGTGCCGGACCCCGTGGCCGGGCCGCCCCGCCCGCCGGCGGAGGAGCGACGCCTGGCGCCCTGGGCGGGCTGGGCGGCGACGCCTGCCCTCGTCGCGGCCGCGACGAGTATCGGGCTCGCCGCCGATGGCGTGGTGCCGGAAGGTGCCCTCGGCATGGTCTATCTCGTGCCCATCGTCGCGGCGGCGGTGGGCTTCGGGGCGCTGCAGGGCGGGCTGGCCGCGGCGCTGTCCTTCCTCGCCTGGAACTACCTGTTCCTGCCGCCGCGCTACACCCTGGCCATCGCCGGGCCGCAGGATGTCGTCGGCGTCGTCGTCTTCGCGCTCGTGGCCCTGCTGCTGGCCGGCACCACCGGCGGCCTCGGCCGCTCCGTCCGCGCAGCGCAAGCGCGCCTGCTCGGGCTCCGCCGCCTGGTCGAGTTCAGCCGGCGGCTCGGCGCGCCGGGCGACAAGGGCGATCTGGTGCAGGCCATCGCGGAGGAAGCCTCCCACATCACGGGCTGGCCGGCCTGCGTGTTGCTGCTGCTGCCGCCTCTGCCCGGGGAGAGCACGCCGGAGCCGGTGCTGCGCGCCAGCATGCCGCTGGAGGCGGAGCCGGACGAGGCCAGCATGGCCGCGGCGCGCTGGGCGGCGGCCAACCGGCGTGGCGCGGGGCGGGGCACCGATACGCTGCCGGCGGCGGCCTGGCAGTTCCGCCCGATGCGGACGGCACGCGGCCTCACGGGCCTGGTCGGCCTGCGCCCGCCGGACGGCGCCGTGCTGGAGGGAGAGGCCGACCGCGCGCTCGACGCGCTGCTCGACCAGGCCGCCATCGCGCTGGAACGGGCGGAGCTGATGGAGGAGCGCGCCCGGGGCGAGGCGCGGGCGGAGACGGAGGCACTGCGCGCCGCACTGCTGACCTCGCTCGGCCACGACCTGCGCACCCCGCTCACCTCCATCCGCGGCGCCATCGCGACGCTGCGAACATCCGGCGCCGCGCTGTCGGAGGCGACGCGCGCCGATCTGCTGGCGACGGCGGAGGAGGAAACGCAGCGCCTGTCACGCTGGATCGCCAACATCCTCGACATCGCGCGGATCGAGAACGGCCAGATCGAGCCGCGGCGGGAGACGGTGGACCTGGCCGAGGCGGTGGAGACGGCCGCCGCCCGCGCCGCGCGCGCGCATGGGCGGGAGATCGTGCTGGAGCCGGGCACGCGCCCGCTCGCCCCGCGGCTCGACCCCGCGCTGCTCGACCAGGTGCTGGCCAATCTGCTCGACAATGCGCTGAAATTCTCGGCGCCGGATGGCCATGTCGGCGCGCGGATCGGGCGGGAGGGAACGGCGCTGGTGATCGCGATCGAGGATGACGGGCCGGGCATCCCGGGCGAGGATCTGCACCGGGTCTTCGATCCGTTCTTTCGCGCCACGCGCACCGATCGGGTTGCTGCCGGCAGCGGCCTCGGCCTCGCCATCTGCCGCGGCCTGGTGCAGGCGATGGGCGGGCGCATCGCGGCGGAGAGCCCCACGCTGCCCGATGGGCGCGGCACGCGAATTGTGCTGAGGTTCCCCGCGGCATGAGCGATGTCGGCCCGCCCCGCATCCTGGTCGTCGATGACGAACCGCAGATCCACCGCTTCCTGGGCCCGGCACTGGAAGCGGCGGGCTATGCGCCGCTGCGCGCCCTGACGATGGCCGAGGGGCTGCGCCTGGCGGCGGAGCGCGCGCCGGCGCTGGTGCTGCTCGACCTCGGCCTGCCGGACGGCGATGGCAAGCTGGCGATCCCCCGTCTGCGCGGCTTCACCGATGCGCCCGTCATCGTGCTCTCCGCCCGGGATGCGGAGGCGGAGAAGGTCGCGGCACTGGATGCCGGCGCCGATGACTATGTCGAGAAGCCCTTCGCCCTCGCGGAATTGCTGGCCCGCCTTCGCGCCGCGCTGCGACGCGCTGGCGCGGCTTCACGGCAGCCCGTGGACAGCGTGGTGCGCGTCGGGCCACTGGAGGTCGATTTCGGCCGCCGCACGGCACGGGTGGAAGGCGCGGAGCCGCTGAAGCTGACGCCGCGCGAATGGGATCTGCTGGCGGCACTCGTCCGTAGCGGGGAAGGCCGCGTGGTGACGCAGCGCCAGCTGCTGCTGGCGGTCTGGGGGCCCGCGCATCTGGAGGATGCGCAGTATCTCCGCGTCTATGTCGGGCAGCTGCGCCAGAAGCTCGGCGCAGCCGCGACGCTGATCCGCACGGAACCGGGCGTGGGCTACCGCTTCGGGGCCGAATGAGCGGCCCCCGCGCGCGTCAGCAGGGCGACGGCTGGATGGTCCCGCTGAGCGCGCCCGGTTGGCGACGGCGGAGGCCTGCCGCGCGGCCATGAGGGCACGGCCGCGCCGATCGCCCGTCCGGTGTCCCGGGTCGCGGCCGGCGATCAGGCGCGGTCGCTGCTGCCCGCCCGAAGCGGGACACGCCCGTCATGCCTTATCGGCCGGAACCGGCGACGTCTCGACCGAGAAGCCGCGCCGCGGCTGAGATTCGAGAAAATCCTCCAGCGACTTCAGCCCGTGGCCCATGGCGCCTTCCCGCACCGCCACATCCTTGAACCGCGTCGCCTCGTAGAGCCAGCTCCTGGGCGGCGGCAATTCCCAGGCATGGCGGTTGCCGCGATGCCACCGCACGGGCTCGTCCTCGATGTCGCCCATCTGGATCGCGGCCGGCAGGATCTCGACGCGGTGCCCGTCGGGGTCACGCAGATAGGTGTAGAGGACGTGCCCCTGCCCGTGCCGGCCAGGCCCCCGTTCCAGACAGCGGCTGAAGCCGATGTTGTGCGCCGTATCCAGCGCGCGGAACATCACCTGCACATCCGCGACGATGTAGCCGAAATGATGCATCACCGGCCCAGGCCGCGTGAGGAACACCACGTCATGCGGGTTGCTCTTGCGGTAGAGGAAGATGCCGAGCGGCCGCTCATCCTCCGGTCGGTCCACGAAGTAGTCGGAGATGCGGAAGCCGAGGTCGGTGTAGAAGCGGCTCGCCGCAACGACGTCGGGCACGAGCAGCTGGAAGTGGTCCAGCCGCAGCGCCGCCGCGCCCTTGTGCAGCTGGAACTGATCGTGCAGCCGCGGCTGGGGCGGCATCCGAGCGCAGAGTTCCAGCGGCACGCCTTCGGGGTCGCTGACATGCAGCGTCTTTCCCTGGAACGCCACGTCCACGAAGCGCGCGGGGATTTCCTGCGCGTCGAAATACGCCTTCGCCTGGTCGAGGTCCCGGTCCTGCAGGACGCGCAGCCCGATGCGCTCGCAGACCGGCTCGCCCTGCGCCTCCCGCAGCACGAGCGAGTGGTGCGCGCTCTCCTCCACGCCGCGGAGGTAGGCGATGCCGTCTTCCTCCGCCGTGACCACGAGCCCGATGACGCCGGTGTAGAAGGCCTTGCTCGCGGCGAGGTCGCGCGTCGTCAGGACGATGTGGCTGGCCCGCGTCACGTTGAAGGGCGGGACGAAATTCGTCTGCGGGATCATGCCGCGTCCTCTCTCAAAGCCGCTTGAACCAGGGCTCGTTCTCGATCTTCAGCGGCCCGTTGATCCGCGCCACCGCGTTATACCAGGCGACCGCCATGACGAGGTCCATCACCTGCCGCAGCGGGAAGGCGCGGGTCAGCCCCTCCCAGGTCTCGTCCGTCACCTGGATGCGCTGCGTCGCCTCGACCGCGTAGCGCAGCAGCGCCCGTTCGCGATCGTCGAACAGGGGCGAGGTCTCCCACTGGTCCAGCGCCTCCAGCTGCGCCCGCGGCACGCCGGCGCGGATCGCGTGGTTCCAGTGGTGGTCGAACTCATAGGCGGAGCTGGCGGCCAGCGCCGTCATCATGATGCCGAGTTCGCGGTGACGCTGGCTCAGCACCGATCCGCGCTTCATCTCCCCGGTGAAGGACAGCAGCGCATCCATCAGGTTCGGCAGGTTCGCGAGCGCGAGGAAGACGTTGGAGGTCGGGTTTCCCCTCTCCCGCTGCATGCGGTCATAGGTGTCGTGCCATTCCGCCGGCATGTCCTCCCGGCGCGGCAGCGGGACCCGGGCCATGGCGATCGCTACTGGGAGACGATGTTGCGGTCGCGGATGACGCGGGCCCAGTCATCCCACTCCTTCTCCACCCGCGCGCGGATCGCGGGCAGGGGCTGCGGCGTGGTGAGCATGGAGGCCTCGGTCGCGCGCGCCTGGTATTCGGGCGTGCCCATGATGGCGGCGATCTCCGCATTCAGCCGCTCGACGATCGGCTCGGGCGTGCCGGCCGGCGCGAAGACGCCGAACCAGTAATCCATGTTCACCGCCGGCGCGACCGTCTCTGACACCAGCGGCACCTCCGGCAGCGCCGTCGCCGGGCGTTCCCCCACCACCGCCAGCGGCCGCCCCTGGCCGGAGGCGAGGAAGGGCCGTGCCGTCAGGATGTCGAACAGCACGACATGCACGTCGCCGGCCGCGAAGGCCGCGGCCAGCGGCCCGCCACCATTGTAGGGGGAGTGCACCATCTGCGTCCCCGTCTCCGCCATGAAAAGCTCCATGGCGACGTGGCTGAAGGCGCCGACGCCGTGGCTGCCGAGGTTGAAGCGGCCCGGATTCGCCTTCAGCTCCGCCACCAGATCCTGGATGGTGTTGGCGCGGATGGCGGGGTTCACGACGATGACCGAAGGTCCGCTGAGCGTCACGGCCACCGGCACGAGGTCACGTGGCGTGACATAGGGCGGCGGGCGGCGAAGCTGCGGCGCGACCAGCGACCCGCTGCTGGAATGCAGCATCAGCGTGTGCCCGTCGGGGGCTGCCCGCACCGCGGCCTGGGTGCCGACGATGCCACCGCCGCCGGGACGGTTCTCGACGATCACCGGGCGGCCGAGGCGCTGGGCGAGCGGGGTGGACAGGATGCGGGCGAAGATGTCGCTCTGGCTGCCCGGCGCGACCGGCGCGATGATGGTGACGTTGCGGCTGGGGTAGCCGGACTGCGCCAGGGCGGGCCGGGCAAGCCCGGTGCCGAGCGCGGCGATTCCGACGCCGGCCAGCAGGCTGCGACGCGTGATTCTGGTCATGACGTTCTCTCCCACTTCGTTCTTGTTGTCGTGCAGGAAGTCGATCAGGCAGCCTCGACGCGAACCTCCACCGTGGCCACCCGGCCGACGCTCGCGCGCATCACGTCGCCGGGCCGGACGGGACCGACGCCCTCCGGCGTGCCGGTCATCAGCACGTCGCCGGGATGCAGCGTGTAGAAGGAGGAGGCGAAGACGATCAGGTCCCTGACGGACAGGATGAGGTCGCGCGTATTCGCGCGCTGGCGCGGCTCCCCGTTCACTTCGAGGGCTACATCGACATCGCCCGGATCGCCGAACTCGTCGGCCGTCACCATCCAGGGGCCGAGGACGGTGTAGCTGTCCCCGGATTTGCGGAAGGAGCGTTCCTCGGGCCCGCGCAGCGTCATGTCGAGGCCGAGCGTGTAGCCCGCGACGTGCGACAGGGCGTCGGCCTCGGTGATGTTCGTTCCGGCCTTTCCGATGATGGCGACGAGTTCGATCTCGTGGTCGTTCCGCCGGTCCGTGTGGCGAAGCCGCACGGGGTCGGAGGTGCCGATGATCGAGGAGGTCGCCTTCAGGAACAGCCCGCTTTCCTGGATCTGGCGCACATGCGCGCGAGAGAAGGTCTCGGGCTCCGCGATCGCCTCGTCGAGATGCGCCCGGTAGTTCACCGGCGCCGCGACGACCTTGCCCGGCTTCGCCACGGGCGGCAGGAAGCGCACCGCCGAGACGGGCTTCGATGGCGCGGTCCGCGCAGCGTCACGCATCGCCGGCATCAGGTCGGGAAGGGCCGCGACCAGCGGATCGTGGCGGGGCAGGATGCCGCGATACGCGGGCAGCCAATCCAGCACGGGGGTGACGTCCCGCACGACGTCGCCCTCCACCACGCCCAGACGGTCGTTGTCGAACAGGCAGATCTTCATGGCGTTCCCGCAGCCAGGTTCGTCCCGGCATCCCTGGAAATCGATCATGATCGAAAATACTCGAGGCAGCAAGCGCCATGGGTCGTCCTGGCCGCATCCTGTAGGATGGCGGCTCTTCCGGAGGGTGCATGGACGGGCGGGTGGACAGGACAGTGGGGGAGCAGGCCACAACGGGCCGCCGCGCGCGGAACAAGCGCGACAAGCTCGACCGCATCCGCAGCGCTGCCCTCCAGCTCTTCTCGGAGCGCGGCTACGACGACACGACGCTGCGGCAGATCGCCTCGCTGGCGGGTGTCGGCTTCGGCACGATCTTCGCCTACGCGCACGACAAGCGGGACCTGCTCTTCCTGCTCTTCACCGACGATATCAGCCGTCTCAGCACCGAGCCGTTCCGCACCCTGGACCCGGCCCAGCCCTTCATCGAACAGCTGCTTCATGTCTTCCAGGGCAATTACGAGGTCTTCGGCCGTGATCCGGCGCTGGCGCGCGTGCTGCTGCGGGAGATCACCTTCGACATGTTCAGCCCGTCACGCCGGAATCACCTGCCGGACCGCAGCCTCATCATCGCCGGGCTGGGTCGCCTGGTCGCGGCGGCGCAGGCGCAGGGCCGCATCGGGACCCGATGGCCACCGGACCTCGTCGCGCTGACGCTCTATTCGACCTACAGCGGTGCCGTCCGCGCATGGCTGCGGTCGGCGCAGCCGGTTGCGGCGGAGGGGATCGCGCTGCTGCGCAGCATGCTGCTGCTGCAGATCGTCGGGCTCGATCCGGGAGAGGGCGAGGTGGGGTAGGCGGCCGGCAACGGCCGCTGGTCATCGCCAGGCGGCGATTAGGAAACCGCAGCAGCGTGCGGAACGCGATCGCACGAGGGCGCGGCATGAGCCTAGCCGACTGACCCTACGCGCCTGAGAGTTGGGAAACGGTGGTGGAGGTGAGCGGGATCGAACCGCTGACCTCGTCATTGCGAACGACGCGCTCTACCAACTGAGCTACACCCCCGCACCGTGGGGGCGGGTTATCGTCGGGCGACCGGCGGGTGTCAAGCGGGGGTCAGTGCCTTGTTCGGTAACCCCTGGCCCACTAGGTTCCGGCCGCAACACCAGGGGTGCGCCGATGCTGCTCGATGCCGTGTTCTTCCTCCTCAGGGCGGCGCTCGACCTGTTCTGGTGGGCCGTCATCCTGGCGGCCATCGTGCAGACCCTGCTGGCCTTCAACGTGCTCGACGGGCGGAACCGCATCGTCTGGACGATCGCGGATTTCCTCTATCGCGTGACGGAGCCGGCGTTGCGGCCCGTGCGGGGACGCCTGCCCAATCTCGGCGGCATCGATCTCTCGCCGCTTGTGGTCCTGCTGCTGATCACCGCGGCGCAGATCGCGCTCGGCGCCATCCAGGGCTACCTGCTGCGCGGCGGCCTCTACTTCTGACACCGCCATGCCGCCCTGGCGCCTGCGCCCCGATGGCGTGGACCTGGCGGTGAAGGCGCAGCCGCGGGCCAGGCGGCCCGCGGTGGGCGGAGTGTCGCCGGATGGTGCCGCCATCCGCGTGGCGGTGGCCGAGGTGGCGGAGGATGGGCGCGCCAACCGAGCCATCGGCCAGGCCCTGGCCCGGGCGCTCGGCATCGCCCCCTCGGCGGTGGACTTGCTGCAAGGGGGCGGGTCGCGCCAGAAGGTGTTCCGCATCGCCGGCGATCCGGCGGACCTGATCCCGAAACTGGAAAAGCTCATCGCATGACGGCCCGGATCATCGACGGCAAGGCGGTCGCCGCCGATCTTCGCCAGCGCATCGCGGCGCGCGTCGCGACGCTGGGCTACCGCCCCGGGCTGCGCGTGGTGCGGGTGGGCGATGACCCGGCCTCCGGCGTCTATGTCCGCAATAAGGACAAGGCGGCGAAGGAGGTGGGCTTCGACAGCGCCACCATCGCCCTGCCCGCCACGACGACGGAGGCCGAGCTGCTGGGCGTGGTGGCGCAGCTCAATGCCGACCCGGCGGTCGATGGCATCCTGGTGCAGCTGCCCCTGCCGCCGCAGATCCGGGCGGATATCGTGATCTCCGCCGTGGCGCCGGAGAAGGATGCGGACGGCTTCCATCCCTTGAATGCCGGGCGGCTGGCGTCCGGGCAGCCGGGCCTCGTGCCCTGCACGCCGAAGGGCGTGATGCACCTTCTGGCGGCGTCGGGCGCCGTGCTGCCGGGGGCACGCGCCGTGGTGCTCGGGCGGTCCAACATCGTCGGCCGGCCCATGGCGCAGCTGCTGCTGGCGGCCGACTGCACCGTGACCATCGTCCATTCCCGCACCCGCGACCTGCCCGCGGAATGCCGCCGGGCGGAGATCCTGGTGGTGGCGGTCGGCAGGCCGGAAATGGTGCGCGGCGACTGGATCGCGGAGGGTGCGACCGTCATCGATGTCGGCATCAACCGGCTGGCGGATGGGAAGCTGGTCGGTGACGTCGCCTATGCGGAAGCGGCCGCGCGGGCGGAGGCGATCACGCCGGTGCCGGGCGGCGTCGGCCCCATGACCATCGCCTGCCTGCTCGAGAACACGCTGGACGCGGCGATCGCGCGAAGGAAATAGCCCGTGGGACGGGGCGGCTGGCTGATCGGCGGCAGCTTCGTCGCAATCTGGGCCTCGGCCTTCACGGTCGCGGGCGTGGTGGTGCGGGAATGGCCGCCGCTCTGGGCGCTCGGCATTCGCTTCGGGCTGACGGCGCCGATCCTGCTGGCCATCGCGGTCGTGTTGCGCGGGCGAGTGCCCTCGGGCGGCGATGCGCTGCGCGTGGCCGCCCTCGGCGTCTTCGGCATGGGCGGCTACCTCGCCTGCGCCTGGCTGGCCATGGCGCGGATCCCCACCGGGCTGGTGGCGCTGATCTGCGCCACGACGCCGCTGCTGGTCGCGGCCGGGGAGAGCCTGCTGCTGCGCCGCCCCCTGCCCCGCCTGGCCTGGCTGGGCCTGGCGCTGGGCTGGTCCGGCGTGGCGCTGCTGGGCCTGCTGCGGGCGCTGGACGGGCTGCCCGGGGCGGAGGCCGCGGGCTTCGGCTTCGCCATTGCCGCCGCCGCGGGGCAGGCGGTGGGCTTGCTGATCTACGCCCCTGCCAAGGGGCGCGTCGACATGTGGGCCGCGAGCCTCGGGCAGACGACCGTCTCCGCCCTGCTCTGCCTGGCGCTGGCGATCCTGCTGGAAGGCGGGCCGCCGGGGTTGCCGGGAGCCGCGACGCTGGCGGCGCTGCTCTGGTCCATGCTGGTCGTCGGCATCGGGGCCTATGCGCTCTATTTCATCATGCTGAAGCGGGTGCCGACCTCCACCGCCTCCGCCCTGCAATTGCTGGCGCCCCCCGTGGCCGCGGTGTTCGGCTGGGCCCTGCTCGGCGAACGGCTCTTCGTCAGCGACATCGTCGGCGGCGTGCTGACGCTGTCCGGGCTGGCCCTGCTGTTGCATGCGCGATCGCGTGCCTGATCCCGGAGAACGCCCGCCCGTGACCGACCAGACCCCCGACATCGTCGCGACCGCCACGCGCGTCACCTACGAGAATCGCTGGATGCGGGTGCGGGAGGATGCAATCCGCCGGCGAGATGGCTCGCCGGGGATCTACGGCGTGGTGGAGAAAGACGACTTCACCCTGGTGGTGCCGATCCATGACGACGGGTCGGTCGAACTGGTCCAGCAATACCGCTACCCCGTGGGCGAAAGGCTCTGGGAGTTCCCGATGGGCATGTGGGGCCCGCGCGGCACGGACCCGCTGGTGGTGGCGGCGCATGAATTGCGGGAGGAAACCGGGCTCGTGGCGACCCATCTCCGGCACGTCGGCACGATGTTCGAGGCGCCAGGCACGATGAACCAGGGCGCGCATATCGTCCTCGCCACCGGCCTGACCCGGGGCGAGGCGGCGCTGGAGACGGAGGAGCAGGACCTCATCAGCCGCCGCATCCCCCGCCCCGAATTCGATCGCATGATCCGTGATGGCGAGATCAGGGACGCCATCACCATGGCCGCCTGGGGGCTGCTGCTGGTGAAGGGGTTGGTCAAGCCTTGACCAAGCGCCCCCGCGCGGGTTAGTCAAGCCTTGGTCAACCCGACGGAGCCCGCCATGCGGACCGTGAACGTCTATGAGGCGAAGACCCACCTCTCCCAGATCCTGGCGGAGGTGGAGGCGGGGCAGGACGTGATCGTCGCCCGCAACGGCGTGCCGGTGGCGCGCATCACGGCGGTGGCGCCGAAGGTGCTGCGGGAGCCTGGCGACCTGCGGAAACTGCCGGGCTGGGAGAACTTCGTCTACGACCCCGCCATCTTCGCTCCCCTGACGGATGAGCAGATGAAGGAAGAGGGCTGGGATTGAGCCCTAGCCGCAAAGGCTTCGCGGAAGCCGCCGCGGGCTGGCCGGCCTATCCGCCGGGCGCCTGCCTTGCCGATGCCTGCGCCCTGATCGTGTTTCACGCACTTGGTGGCGCCGGCATGTCCGCGGCCGGCCACGCCGGCATGCAAGGCGGGGAGGTCTACGTCATCGCGGAGACGGTCTGGGAGATCACGCGCAAGGCTGCAGATGGCAAACTGCCGCCCTTCGCGCCCTTCGACGACCTTGGCTTTCCGACCTTCCTGCGCGAACGCGGCTACAAGCCCCTCGCCGTGGACTGGGACATCGCCGCCCGCGCCGCCACCCTGCCGCCGCATCACCGGGACCCGATGGACCGCATGCTGATCGCGACTTCCATCGCAACCGGCCTGCCCATCATCACCAATGACGCGGCCTTCGCCGCCTATGGCGTCAGGCTGGTCTGGTAGGCCAGGTCAGCACCGGCCCCGTTTCCAGCGTGCCGCCGGTGGCCGCTTCCGCCAGCAGCGCCATGGCGCGGTCGGAGACCGCGCCCCCCTCCGGCAGGGTCACCACGACCGCCACGGCGCCATCCCGCTTCTCCAGCGCCAGCCCGATCCGCGCGCCCGGCGGCAGTTCCGGCACCGCATCCTGCACCATGGCGAGCAGCGCCAGGTCCAGCCGCGCGCGATCCAGCGCCACCTCCGGCACGCCCTCCGGCAGCGTCAGGTCCACCCCGTGCCGCGCGCCCGCCGCCACGGTCAGCAGCGGCAGCACCTGGCGCAGCGCCTGCGCGAGCGAGGCCCGTGTCGGCTCCTCCACAGGCCGCCGTGCGGCATCGAGGAAGCCGCGCATCGTCGCATCCAGCCGCTTCTGGGCCTCGACACAGCGGTCGAGCTGCCGGCGCGGCGCCCCATCGGCCACGCTGCGGCCGAGCAGTTCCAGGTTCGAGGCCAGCACCATCATGGCGTTGTTGATGTCGTGCTGCACCGCCGGCGCGATTCGGCGCAGGCGGTCATGGCGCTGGGTCGTCAGGTCATCAGCCAACGCGGGAACCTCCTTCAACCACCGGCCGCCGTTTGCGGCGGCTCGGACTGGGCGAGCCCTTCCAGGATCTCGCGGAACAACCGGGCCGGCAGCGTGCCGCCCGCCACATCAACCATCGGGGAGCCATCATCGTTGCCGAGCCAGATGCCGATGACGAGTCCCGACCCGGAAACGGGCGCGATTCCGATGAACCAGGCGTCCCGGAAATCCTGCGTCGTGCCCGTCTTGCCCGCAACCGCACGCGCGCCCGGCGGCTGGGCGGCGCGGCCCGTGCCGCGCGCCACCACCGCGTCCAGCATCCGCCGCATGGCCTGGGCGGCCTCCGGCGTGGTCACGCGGCGCGCGGCCGGGGGCGCCACCGGCACGGCGCGGCCATCAGCGCGGGCGGATGCGAGCCCCCTCGGGTCCGGCAGCAGCCCGCCATTGGCGAAGGGGGCATAGGCCGCCGTCAGGTCCAGCAGCGTCACCTCCCCGGTGCCGAGCGCCAGCGTCGCATCGCGCTGGAACGGCCCCGGCAGGCCGAAGCGCCGCGCCGTCTCGATCGCCGCGCGGGCGCCGCCGCCGCGCTGCAGGACCCGCACGGCGGCGGTGTTGACCGAATGGGCCAGCGCCTCCTCCAGCGTGATCTCGCCCCGGGCGCGCCAGGTGCCGTTGCCGGGGGACCAGCCGCCGAGCGTCAGCGGTCCATCGGCCACCGGGTCCTGGGGCGAGCCGCCGGCTTCCAGCGCGGCCAGGAAGACGAAGGGCTTGAAGGCCGATCCGGGCTGGCGCCGGGCCTGGGTGGCCCGGTTGAACTGGGTGCTGCGATAGTCCCGGCCGCCCGCCATGGCGCGGATGTTGCCGGTCCCGGCCTCCATCGCCACCACCGCCCCCTGCCCGACGCGGGCGCGCTGCCCGGGGCCCGCCAGCAGCGCTTCCAGCCGCGCCTCCACTACCGCCTGCATCCTCAGGTCGAGCGTGGTGCGCAGCACGAGGTCGGCATTGCCGGGGAAGCGGCTGCCGAGGTCGTCCATCACCCAGTCGGCGAACCAGCCGGAATCGCGGGATGGCCGCGGCGGGATGCGGATCGCCTCCGCCGCCTGGGTCGCCTGGCGGGCGGTGATGACGCCCGTATCGGCCATGGCCTCCAGCACCTCCGCCGCCCGCCCGGCCGCGGCTTCGGGCGCGGTGCGCGGGTTGAGGCGGGAGGGCGCCTTGGGCAGCCCCGCCAGGATGGCAGATTGCCACAGGTTCAGCCGCGTCGCCGGGACGCCGAAATAGAGCCGCGCCGCCGCATCCACCCCATAGGCCCCGGCGCCGAGATAGACGCGGTTCAGGTAGATCTCGAGCAGCTCGTCCTTGGTGAACTTCCATTCCAGCCACAGCGCCATGACGGCTTCCTGCGCCTTGCGGCGGAAGCTGCGCTCCGGCGTCAGGAACAGGTTTTTTGCCAATTGCTGCGTCAGGGTGGAGCCACCCTGGGCGACCCGGCCGGTGGTGACGTTCACATAGGCCGCCCGCGCGATGCCGATGGGGTCGATGCCGAGATGGTCGCGGAAGCGCCGGTCCTCGATGGCGATGACCGCGGCGGGCAGGTGCGCCGGCAGGTCCCGCAGCCTGACGATATCGCCCACCACGTCGCCGGAGGTCGCGATGATGCGCCCATCGGCCGCTTCCAGCGTCACGCCCGCGCGGCGGGTCGTGCTGAGTGCGAGGTCGGTGCGCGGCAGGTCCCAGGTGAGGAAGAGCAGCAGGCCGGCCAGGGCCACGCCGCCCCAGATGGTCAGCAGCACCAGCCAGCGCAGCCATCGCCAGCCCCGTCGGGGGCGCTTTACCGGGCTGGGCGGGGCAGCCCGCCGGGCACTGGCCCGGGGCGTGGCAGGCGGTTCCGGCTTGCGGGCGATTCGGGCCATCCGCCCGCCCTGTAGCACGCCGCCGGGGCACGCCCCAGCACGCGACCGGCTTCTTGCCTTCCGATGACGGAACGTCCATGTGCCGGAGACAGGCGGCCCACAGAAGGACGCCCGGCTTCACCGAACAGGGAATCCCATCATGACCGAAGTCTCGCGGCGCGCGGCGCTGCGCCTTGCCATGGCCGGGGGCCTTGGCGCCCTCGCCACCCCCGCCCTCGCCCAGGACTGGGCACCGCCCGGCCCGGTAAGGCTGATCAACCCCTTCGCCCCCGGCGGCAGCCCGGACATCCTGGCCCGCGTCATGGCGCCGCACATGCAGGGCTTCCTCGGCCAGCCCATGGTGGTGGAAAACCGCCCGGGCGCCGGTGCCGCCATCGGCACCCGCAGCGTGGCGCGCGCGGCCGCGGATGGCACGACGGTGCTGCTGGCGCCGATCTCCTCTGTCATCGCGCCCTTCATGATGCGCGACCCCGGCTATGAGCTGGGCGAGTTCAAGGCGCTCACCTGGCTGGCGACGACCCCCTTCATCCTGGTGGTGCGTGCCGGGCGCTGGGCGGATGTGCGGGAGTTCGACCGCCACCTCAAGGCCAATCCCGGCCGCCTGTCCGGTGCCACCGGCGGGTCCGGCACGCCGCACCAGCTGGCGGCGGAGCTCTATCGCGGCGCCAGCGGCGGCGACTTCACCCTGGTCAGCTATCGCGGCACGGCGCCGGCGCTGACCGACCTTCGCGCGGGCACGGTGGATTTCATGTTCGCCGACATGCCGGCAGCCCTCGGCCAGATCCGCCAGGGCGGGCTGCAGGCGCTGGCCGTCTGCACGCCGTCCCGCGTCCCTGCCCTGCCCGACGTGCCGACCATGGCGGAGACGGTCGCCCCGGGCTTCGAGGCGAATAGCTGGGTCATGTGGTGGGTGCCCGCCGCCACGCCGGATCCGGTGGCGCGCCGCCTGACCGCCGCCGCGCTGCACGGCCTGGCGCAGCCCGATGTCCGCGCCCGCGCGGCGGAGGTGGGCTTCCTGCTGCACGGCACGGACATGGCCGGCGCGGAGGCGCATAAGCGCGCCGAGACGGAGAAATGGGGCAGCCTGATCCGCGCCCGCGGCCTGCGCTTCGAGGAAGGCTGACCACCGGCGGCGTCGCGCTAGAGCAATATGCGTTCAAATGGAATCATCTGAACGCATTTCTTGCTCTAGATTTAAATACTTCTAGAGCACGAGCTGCGTTCAACTGAACGCAGCGTGCTCTAGGCCAGGATCGTGTGTTCCAGCAGGATCTTGGTGCCCAGCAGCACCAGCGCCACGCCGCCCAGCGCCTCCGCGGCCCGGCCGAAGCGGCCGCCGAGCCAGCGACCGACCAGCATCCCGATCGTCGCCATCACCGCCGTCGCCAGCCCGATCGCCGCGGCGGCGATGGTGATGTCGACATCCAGGAAGGCGAGCGTCACGCCGACCGCCATGGCATCCAGGCTGGTGCCGATGGCGGTCGCCAGCAGCAGCGCCGTGCCGTGGCGGCGCGGCCGCTCCGCTGGCGGTTCGGCCTGGGTGGCGCCCCACAGCATCCGCCCGCCGACCAGGCCCAGGATGAGGAAGGCGAGCCAATGGTCCACCGCCGCCACATGCGCACTGGCCGCCATGCCGAGCGCCCAGCCGATCACCGGCGTCACCGCCTCCACCGCGCCGAAGACGAGCCCGGTGCGCAGCGCCTCCGTGAATCGCGGCCGTTCCAGCGCGGCGCCCTTGCCGATGGCCGCGGCGAAGGCATCGACGGACATGCCCATGGCCAGGGCGAGGGTGGTCATCGGCGACATGGTCGGGCACTCCCCCTCGCGGTGAGGCGCCCCACTAGCGACACATGAACAGCTATTCAAGTGTCGATATCAGCTTGACAGAATCATCCCCGCCGCCTTGTGCGCCACCGCCAGCACCGTCGCGTTGATGTTGCAGACCGGGATGTCCGGGAAGACCGAGGCATCCACCACCCGCAGCCCCGCCACGCCGCGAAGCCTGAGCGCGGGGTCGAGCGGCGCGCCCGTCCCCTCCCCGCCCATGCGCACGGTGCAGGAGGGGTGGTAGACGGTGCCGCCCGTCTCGGCCGCGAAAGCGGCCAGTTCCTCGTCGGATTGCAGGGCGGCGCCGGGGCGGAGTTCCCCGGCCACGATGCCCCGCAGCGGCTCCGCCGCCATCCAGCGCCGCGCCAGCCGGATGCCCCGCACCACCGCCGCCCGGTCCTCCGGCGCCGTCAGGAAGCGGGGCGCGATGACGGGCGCGCGGGCGGGGTCGGGGGAGGCCAAGGTGACCTGGCCGCGCGACAGCGGCCGGCATTGCCAGGCGCCGAGCGTCAGCCCGGGCTCCGGGTCCGGCACGCCGATCCGGCCATCTTCCCAGGAGACGGGGCCGCCATTGAGCTGGATGTCCGGCGCCTCCAGCCCCGGCAGCGTTTTCGCGAAGACGCCGACCATGCCGGGCGACCAGGTCAGCACGCCATCGCCCCGCAGCGCCCAGCGCGCCAGTTCCAGCGCGAGGCGCGGCCAGGCGATGCGGCGGTTCGCGGACCAGCGATGGTCGGTCAGCCGCCAGGTCATGCGGGCGATGTAGTGGTCCTGGAGGTTCCGGCCGATGCCCGGGATGTCCCGCGCCACCTCGATCCCGTGGTCCCGCAGATGCTCCGCGGGGCCGAGGCCAGAGAGCATGAGCAGATGCGGCGATCCGATCGCGCCGGCGCTCAGGATCACCTCCCGCCGCGCGGAGAGGATGGTCTCGACGCCGCCGCGCCGGATCGCGACGCCGGTGGCGCGGCCTTCCAAGAGCACAATGCGGAGCGCCAAGGCGTTGTCGAACAGCGCCACGCCGCGCGCCAGCGCCGGCCGCAGGAAGGCACTGGCCGCGGAATGCCGCCTGCGCCCCTGGCGGGTCTGCTGAAATGTGGAAAATCCCTCGCGCACAGGGCCGTTCATGTCGCGCGGCGTCGGCAGGCCGATGGCGGCCGCGGCGTCGCGCAGCTTCTCGACCAGCGGCGGCACTTCCGCGAGATGCTCGACGGCAAGCGCCCCGTCACGGCCGCGATGGGCGCCCTGCTCCTCCGCCCGCTCATAGGCGGCGAAATGGGGCGCGAGGTCGGCCCAGGACCAGCCCGCGCAGCCCTTCTGCGCCCAGAGGTCATAATCCGAGGGATCGCCCCAGACATGGCCGAGCCCGTTGATCGCGGACGACCCGCCCAGCACCCGGCCGCGCGGATAATCCAGGGCCCGGTTGCCCGTGGCGGCGTCCGGCGCGGTGGCGAAGCCCCAGGTCAGGGTGGGATGCGCCAGGATGCGCGCATAGCCCGCCGGGATGTGCAGCCAGGGATGCCGGTCCCGGCCACCGGCCTCGATCACCGCGACCGAAGCGCCCCTTGCCGAAAGGCGGTCCGCCAGCAGGCAGCCCGCGCTGCCCGCGCCCACGATGACGTAGTCGAAGATCATGGCTGCCCCACCGATTCAGGCCTCCGGGTGCTCGGCGGCGGACGCCGCCTGCGCCCTCCGGCCATCGGTGGGATTCACGCCCCCACGCCCGGCACCGGCCCCACCTCCCGCGCCACGCTCAGCAGCAGGCGGCGCAGCCAGGCATGGCCGGGATCGGCCTCGAAGCGGCGGTGGAAGACGAGGCTGAGGCGCGTGTGGTTCAGCTCCACCGGGCAGGGCCGCAGCACCAGCCCATGCGTCTCCGCCAGGCGCTGCGCCAGGCGCCCCGACAACGACATCACCATGTCCGTGCGCATCAGGATGTCCGGCACCGCGCCGAGATGCGCGACCACGGCGCCGAGCCGGCGCGGATGCCCGGCCTCCGTCAGCGGCCCGTCCAGCGCGCCGTCGCGCGACCCGTTGGCGGAATGCAGGAGGTGCGGGAAGGCGGTGAAGCGCTCCAGCGTCATCGGCCCCTCCGCCAGCGGATGGCCGGGCCGCACCAGCGTCAGGAAGCCCTCCGGCAGCAGCCGCACGCGGGTGTAGAGGGCGGGCGGTTCCGGCAGCACGGCGATCGCCATCTCCGCCGTGCCGGCCTCCAGGATCTCCATCGCATTGGTGCGGTCGGCATGCCGCACGGCGACCAGCGCGCGCGGCGCGTCCTTCGCCATGATCTCCAGCAGCGGTGGCACCAGCACGCTCTCCGCATATTCGCTCAGCGCCAGCGTGAAGACGCGGTCGGTGGTCGCGGGGTCGAAGGGCGCGTGATCGGCCAGCGTGGTGCGCAGCGTGTCCAGCACCTGGGCAACGGGGCCTTCCAGCGAAAGGGCCAGCGCGGTCGGCTCCACCCCGCCGGGACGGCGCAGGAACAGCTCGTCCTTCAGCGCCGTGCGCAACCGCGACAGCGCGTTCGACACCGCGGGCTGGGAGAGGTTCAGCTTCTCCGCCGCGCGGGTCACATGCCTCTCCCGCGCCACCGCATCGAAGACACGCAGCAGGTTCAGGTCGAGGTTCTGCAGATCGGCCAAGTCGCCACCCCATCATTCGTCGCGGTGATGATGGGTGTTCCGTACCGCTGTTGGAAGGGCGGGCCGTTGCGGGACCATACAGGGCGCCAAGAGGGGTGCCTGACGCGCCCCGCACGGAGACCACCACGATGTTCACCGACACCCGCACCACCACCCCCTATGCCGCCGCGCTGCTGCGCGTGACGCTGGGCGTGGCGTTCCTGGCCCATGGCCTGCTGCTGAAGATCATGACCTTCGGCCTGGCGGGCACGATGGGCTATTTCGGCTCCATCGGCTATCCGCCGATCCTCGGCGCCGTCGTCGCCATCGCGGAGACCGCGGCGGGCATCGCGCTGATCGCCGGCGTCTGGACCCGCCTCGTCAGCATCGCCGCGCTGCCGATCATGATCGGCGCCACGATCCAGCACGCCGGCCAGGGCTGGGTGTTCAGCGCCCCGGGCGGTGGCTGGGAATTCCCGGCCATGTGGACGGTGCTGCTGCTGGTCCAGGCGGGGCTCGGCGCTGGCGCCTTCGCCCTCGACGTGAACCGCCTGCTCGGCCGCGGTGCGGTCGAAGCCCGGGCCTGAACGACACCCCCGGGGGGCGACCCCCGGGGGCTCCTGCGTCTAGCCGCCCGTGGATCCGAAGCCGCCCGCGCCGCGCGCGGAGACGGTCGTGAACTCCTCCACCACCCGGAAGGCCGGCCGCAGCACCGGCACGAAGACCATCTGCGCGAAACGCTCGCCGGGTTCCAGCACGATCGGCTCGCTGCCCGGCCCGTTGCGGTTCCAGCAGCTGACCATGATGGGGCCCATGTAGTCGGGGTCGATCAAGCCCACGAGGTTGCCCAGCACCAGGCCGCGCTTGTGCCCCATGCCCGATCGCGGCAGCACCAGCGCCGCCATCCCCGAATCCGCCATGTGCACCGCGATGCCGGAGGAGACGAGCACGGGCGCGGCCCCTGGCATGATCGTCAAGGGCGCGTCGAGGCAGGCCATCAGATCCACCGCCGCCGCCATCTCGCTCTGGTAGCGCGGCAGGCCCCATTCGGCGAGCCGCGCATCCAGCACCTTCAGTTCCACATCCATCCGTCAGCCGTCCCGGTTCAAGACGGGCGGAGTTGAGCAGCAAGGCGCCGCCAAGACCAGGGCGCGCGCGGTCACGCCGCCTCCGCCTCCGCATCCACCTCGGGATGCAGCGCGGTGCCGACGGGCACGGCCGGGGCGATGGCGAAGCTGCCCTTCTCCTCCGGCGGCGGCGCCGGGCGTTGGCGCATGCGCCACAGACCCCAGCCCAGCACCAGCGCCTGCGCGGCCGCCATCGCCACCGCCAGCCCCATGGCGCCGGCTGCCGACATGGCGGCGCCCGACAAGATGGGCCCGAGCGTCGCGCCCAACCCCTGCAGCACCAGCAGCCCGCCGGCAGCGGAGACATAGTCGCCGGGCTGCACCGTATCGTTCACATGCGCGGCGACGATGCCGTAGGTCGGCATGACGCTGGCGCCGAAGATCGCGGCGCAGGCGCAGATCACGATCAGCCCCGCATCCGCCGGAATCATGTTCACCAGCAGCGGCAGCACGATGGCCGCGACGCCGGCCATGGAGACGGCGACGATGCGCCGGTCCATGCGGTCCGACAGCCGCCCCATCGGCCAGGACATCAGGAAGCCGCCCAGCGTGGCGCTGGCCATGACGAAGGCGATGCCGCTGCCCTCCATTCCGCCATTCGCCAGCAGCAGCGGCGCCAGCGCGAAGAAGCTCGCCGTGGTGAAGCCGCAGAGCGCCGCGGCCACCACGCCGAAGGGCGACCCGCGATAGAGGCCGATCAGGTCGATCCGCGCCTCCCCCACCGCATGCGCCGGCGCGCTGGCGCCGGAGACGGCGACGGGCACGAGGGCAAGCGAGATCAGCACGGCCACGATGCAGAAGGCGGCGAAGCCCGCCGTATCCACCGTCGTCAGCAGCATCTGCCCGCCAATGCCCGCGACCAGCCCCGCCATGCCGTAGAGGCCCAGCACGCGGCCGCGATTCTCCGCCGTGGCGGCGGCGTTCAGCCAGCTCTCCACCGTCATGAAGAGGCCGGCGAAGCAGAAGCCGGTCAGCGCGCGCGTCGCGATCCACGCAATCGGATGCATCACGAGCAGGTGCAGCAGCGCGGCGGTGGAGGCGATGGCGGCGAGTGCGGCGAAGGTACGCGTATGGCCGACGCGGCGGATCAACGCGCCCGCGCGCAGCGACCCCGCGACGACACCGGCCCAGAAGGCGGCACCGACGAAGCCCACGATGGCCGCATCGAAGCCTTCGAGATTGCCGCGCACGCCGAGCAGCGTGCCCTGCAGCGTGTTGCCCATCTGCATGCTGGCATAGCCCAGCAGCAGCGCGGCAAGGGTGGACATGACGGCGCCGAAGCTCGGCGCGGTGGTGGGGGAGGAAACCGACATCAGTGAGTCCCGGAAGCCAACACACGCCCCGGTAACCGCCCTCAGCCGGATCGGTTCCCCCTCACCTCACGGCTTCGTAATCGAGCCCCCGCGCCAGCCAGCACCCGACCGTGACCCCCGCGACGCGCCCCGCGGCATCGCGGCGGAAGGCCAGCGTCCAGTCCCCCGGCGGCGTGTGGTCCAGCGCGCGCGGGCAGGGCAGCGCCCAGAGGTCGGGGCCGATCGGCTCCAGCTGCTCCATCCGCCCCTGGCCAAGGAAGCCGCCGAAGCCGCCCTGCATCGCGCCGCCGGCATCCACCACGCAAAGCGTCGCATCGAGTTCGGCGCAGCGATACTCACCCGCGATATCGGTCGCGGCCTCGCCGGGACGCGTAACCAGCAGCGACACCTGGTTCTCCTGCGGGCGCTCCATCCGCAGGCCCTGCGGCGTCATCATGAGGCGCGTGCGGCCGTTGTCGGCGCTGCCATCCTCCCGCAACTCCAGCCGCTCCGCGGAATGGCCGAAGCGCAGGCGCAGCAGGCCGGGGGCCGCTTCGTCGATGCGGGCGGAGAGCCCGGTCTCCGGGTCCTGGTAGGCACCCAGCCAGGCGGGCGCCGGGCGCGGGACGGGCGCAGGCCGCGCCTCCCCCAGCACGGCGGCCACGGCATCCAGCGCCGCGGCGGCCGCATCCGTCAGGTGGTTCAGCATCACGACGACGGAAAGCCGCTCCGCCGCGAGATGCAGCCGATGGCTGCGCCAGCCCCGCAGCGCACCGCCATGGCCCGTCGTCGCGCGCCCGAATTCCCGCCCGCGGCCGAGACCGAAGCCGTAGGGTGCAGGGGCACCGCCGTCGAAGGCGACGGGGGCGGAGAGGCGGTTGTAGAGGCCGTCCGGATCGTCGCGCGCCGCGTCGATGAAGCGCTCCCAGGCGATCATGTCATCCAGGCTCGCGCCGAGCCCGGCATCGCCGGTCCAGAGGATGTTGTTGCGCGCCGGCACGAAACCCGTCGCCACCGAGCCTTCATAGCCTTCCGTCCCGTCCGGCATGGCGCGCGTATCGGCGGCGAGGAAGGCGGTGTGCATGCCCGCGCGGTCGAAGACATGGGTGCGCAGCAATTCGGAAAAACCGCGGCCGGTGACATCCTCCAGCGCGTCGGAAATCAGCCGGAAATTCTGGTTGACGTAGGAGTAGCGCGTGCCGGGCGCGAAGTGCAGGGATTGCGTGGCGCCGATGACGCGCGTGGCCTCCGCATCCCCGAAGGGCGCCTCGGCCGGCGAGCCGTGCAGCATCGCGACGGCCCAGTAGTCCCGCAGCCCCGACTGGTTGTGCGCGAGGTGCCGCACCGACGGCATGGCACCCAGCAGACGCGGCAGCCGCGCACGGATGGCGGGTGCCAGCGCCTCCGGATCCGGCAGCGCGGCCAGCATCGCCGCGCAGGTGAACTGCTTGGTGATGGAGCAGATCCGGAACAGGCTGCGCGGCGTGAAGGGGATGCGCCGTTCGGCATGGGCGTAGCCCCAGGCATGGCGCGCCAGCACCTCGCCCTGCCGCAGCACGGCGATGGCGCCGCCCGGGCCGGGGTAGCGGCGCGGCAGCGCGGCCAGCAGCGCATCGAGGCGCGCGGCAAGGTCCTGTGCCATGCGGCGGTCAGACCGTGCGGTAGGCGCGGTTGAAGTAGAGCAGCGGCGCCGCCTCCGGCAGCGTCTCCACCGCCAGCACCTGGCAGAACAGCACGCTGTGGGTGCCGACCTCGGTGACCTGCGCGATGCGGCAGTCGAAATTCACCACCGCGCCGCGCAGCACCGGCGCGCCCGTCACCAGCCTTGCCCATTCCCCCAGCGCGAAGCGGTCCGCCAGCGTGCCGCTGCTGCTGCCGAAGGCGGTCGACAGCGCCTGCTGCCCCGCGGCCAGCGTGTTCACGCAGACCACGCCATTGGCGCGCACGACGGGTGTGGCGGAGCCGTTCCGCCGCACGCAGACCAGCAGCGTCGCCGGATCATCCGTCACGCTGGTGACGGCGGAGGCGGTGAAGCCGCCCTGCCCGGCCGGCCCATCGGTGGTCACTAGGTTCACCGCCGCGGCCAGCAGCGCCATGCCGCCGCGGAATTGCTTCTGGTCCACGGGCGCCATCGCTTCGAGGGCAGTCGCGTCAGACGGCATGCGGGGCGGGCCCAGGGCGGGAAGCGGCGGGGATCATCCGGGGGAATCCTTGTTGCGCGTCGCAGATGGGGGCCAGGATACGCACTGACGAGCCCCGGTCCATGCTTCCCCGTGACGGCCGGGGCCGGGAACGGCGGCGCCGATGCGCGGCACGGATATCATCTACCAGCCCGACGGCCCGGTCGCGGTGGATGATGCCCCGTGATCGGGTGAAGTTGCGACGCGAGAGTTGGCGCATGATTGCCGGAGGGACGGAGCGATGCGAATCCATGTTGCGCTGTTACTCGCCTTGGCAGGCTGCGCCGCCCAGGAGCCTCAGGTCTCTGTCGCGCGGGAGGGGCGGACTGGCGACATGGAGCACCGGGTCGAATATCGCCGAAATCACCAGATTGTATTCACCGCAAGGCGAACGGGTCATGCGCCCGACGAGGCTGTCTTCCAGGATCAGTGCCGCACAGACGCTGCCGCTCTCGCAGCGCCAGAGGCGCGCCGTCTCGTCGTCAATCCTGGCATGGACACGGAGCGGATGACGCAATCAGTCCGGAAGAATTTCCTGACTGGCGCGCTCACCTGCACGGTGACAATTCCTATTCTCAATTACGCTATCCCATGACTTGGCGCGGCGGCATGGCGGTTCGCCATCACGCCGCCGCGGCCCTTCGGCCAGGTGCTGACGGGCTTGGCTGTCCGTGCTGACCCATCGCCAGGTTGTGGGGCCGGTCCGCCCAGCCCGTAAACGGTTCAGCCCAGCGCCTCCGCGACCCGCACGGCGAGGCGCTTCGCCACCTCCTCCTTCGGCATGCGCGGCCAATCCTCGACGCCGGCTTCGGTGACCAGGTGCACGGCATTCTCTGCGCCGCCCATCACGTCGCCGGAGACATCGTTCGCCACGATCCAGTCGCAGCCCTTGCGCAGCCGCTTGGCGGTGGCGTGCTCCACCACCTTCTCCGTCTCCGCCGCGAAGCCCACCACCAGCCGCGGTCGTTTCGTGGCGTGCTGCGCCACGGTCGCCAGGATGTCGGGGTTCAGCGCCAGGCGGATCTCGGGCGGCGGCGCGCCGGGTTCCTTCTTGATCTTCTGCGTCGGCGCCGCTTCGGGCCGGAAATCCGCGACGGCGGCGGCGAAGATCGCGGCATCGGCGGGCAGCGCCGCCTCCACCGCCGCCAGCATGTCCCGCGCGCTCTCGATGCGCCTGACCGTGACGCCGGTGGGATCGGGCTGGCTGACCGGGCCGCTCACCAGCGTGACGCGCGCGCCGAGGGCCGCCAGCGCGGCCGCGATGGCATGGCCCTGCTTGCCGCTGCTGCGGTTGGCGATGTAGCGGACAGGATCGATCGCTTCCTGCGTCGGCCCGCTGGTGACGATGACGTGCCGCCCCTTCAGCGGACCATCGCGCAGAATGGACTCGATGGTCGCCGCCAGCGCCGCGGGCTCCACGAGACGCCCGGGGCCGCTTTCCGGCTCCGCCATCGCGCCTTCCTCCGGCCCCGCCACGGCGACGCCGCGCGAGCGCAGCGCAGCCATGTTCGCCACCGTCGCCGGATGCGCCCACATGGCCGGGTTCATCGCCGGCGCCACCAGCACGGGCGCCCGCGTCGCCAGCAGCACCGTGCCGGCCAGGTCATCGGCCAGCCCGTTCGCCATCCGCGCGATCATGTTGGCCGAGGCCGGCGCGACGACGACGAGGTCCGGCCAGCGCGCGAGCCGGATATGGCCGATCTCCGCCTCCGCGGCCCAGAGGTCGTCATGCACCCGCGCGCCGGAGATGCCAGCCAGCGCCTCCTTCGTCACGAAGCGCGCGCCGCCGGCGGTGAGGATGGGAGAGACCTCATGCCCCGCCTTGCGCAGCAGCCGCGTCAGTTCCAGCGCCTTGTAGGCGGCGACGCTGCCGGAGACGATCAGGAGGATGCGGGACATCAGCGGGGCTCCGGGGCGGCCTGCATCATGGTAGCGGTCATGGTGGCCACCAGCACCTCCTTCGCCCCCGCGTCGCGGGCGAAGACGTCGGCGCGGCAGAAGCTGAGCGTGCGTCCGGGCTTCACCACCTCGCCCCGCGCCACCACGGCGATGCCGCTGGCGGGGCGCAGGAAGCTGGTCTTGAACTCCACGCTCAGCACCTCCGCTCCCTCCGGCATCAGGGACAGCGCGGCGAAGCCGCAGGCATTGTCGGCCAGCGTGGTCAGCACGCCGGCATGGAACAGGCCGTGATGCTGGGTCAGGTCGTCGCGGAAGGCGCATTCGATCGCGCAGCGCCCCGCGGACAGTTCCACCATCCGCGCGCCCAGATTGCGCATGAAGCCCTGCCGCGCGAAGGCGGCACGGACCCGCGCCTCCGCTTCTACAGCCGCCATCCCGTATGGATCGCGACGATCCCGCCGGAGAGGTTGCGGTAGGCCACCCGTTCCAGCCCCGCGCCGCGCATCATCTCGCAGAGCGTCTCCTGGTCCGGGAAGCGGCGGATGCTCTCCGCCAGGTACTCGTAGCTGTCACGGTCCTTGGCGACGCGCGCGCCGATCTCCGGCAGCACCTTGAAGGACCAGGTGTCGTAAATGGAGGCCAGCGGCGCGATCTCGACGCGCGAGAACTCGAGGCAATGGAAGCGCCCACCCGGCCGCAGCACGCGCCGCGCTTCCCGCAGCACCGCGTCCTTGTCGGTGCAGTTGCGCAGGCCGAAGGCGATGGAGATCTTCTCCACGCTGCGGTCCGGCAGCGGGATATGCTCGGCATCCACCACCGCGTAGTCCAGCCCATCCACGATGCCGCGGTCCAGCGCCCGCTTCTGCGCGACCTCCAGCATGGCGGGGTTCACATCGGTCAGGATCACGCGCTTGGCGCCGCCGGCCAGCGCGCCGAAGGCGATGTCGCCCGTGCCGCCCGCGAGGTCCAGCAGCGTCTCCCGCTTCGACGCGCCGATGGCGTTGACGAAGATGCGCTTCCAGATCCGGTGGATGCCGAGCGACATGAGGTCGTTCATGAGGTCGTAGCGCGGGGCCACGCTCTCGAACACCTGGCGGACCAGGCTGGCCTTTTGGTCGCGGGGAACCTCGCGGAACCCGAAATCGGTCGTGTCGGTCATCACCCCACCTTGCCACCCGCACCGCCCACCGGCAATCAACGCCCCCGGGCGCCCTGACACCAAGCGCCGCCCGCACCATGTCGAGCGCCCCGCCGCGCCACCCGACCGCGGCAGCACGGAGAAAAGATGCCGGAATTGCCGGAGGTGGAGACGGTGATGAGGGGGCTGGCGGCCGTGTTGCAAGGCCGCCGGATCATCCGTGCCGAGACCACCCGCCCCGACCTCCGCTGGCCCTTCCCGGACAGGCTCGGGGAGAGGCTGACAGGGGCGCGCGTCACCGGGTTCCGGCGGCGGGGCAAGTACATGCTCGCGCGGCTCGATACGGCGGAGAGCCTGCTGATCCATCTCGGCATGTCCGGCCGCATGGTGGCGCGGCCGGTGGAAGGCCCACCCGTGCCCTGGATGGGCCCGACAGGGCGCTTCTCCGATGCCCGCGGCCATAACGGGCCACCGGAGGCGCATGAGCATCTGTTCATGGAGACGGAGGACGGCACGCGGATCGGCTTCGTCGATCCCCGCCGCTTCGGCTGCGTGGATTTGATGCCGACGGCGGAGGAGGATCGCCACAAGCTGCTGGACGGCATGGGGCCGGAGCCGCTGGAGGCCGATTTCACCCCCGCCGCCCTCTCCGCCGCGCTGGCGGGGAAGAAGACGCCCATCAAGGCCGCGCTGCTGGACCAGGCCGTGGTGGCGGGGCTCGGCAACATCTACGTCGCGGAGGCGCTGTTCCGCGCCGGCATCTCCCCCCGGCGCCTGGCGCAGACGGTGGCGGGCGCGCGGGCGGCGAAGCTGGTGCCGGCCATCAAGGCGGTGCTGGAGGAGGCGATCGGCGCCGGCGGCTCCTCGCTGCGGGACTATGTCCGGGCCGATGGCGAACTCGGCCGGTTCCAGGATCGCTTCGCCGTCTATGACCGCGAAGGCCAGCCCTGCCCGCTGTGCCCGGGGCCGGGGAGCGGCTGCGCCGGCGTGGCGCGCATCGTCCAGTCCGGGCGCAGCACCTTCTATTGCGGCAAGACGCAGCGTTGAGGCACCGGCCGCGCTGCGCTACCCCTTGGGGCGTACAAGGGAGCGACGCCGCATGGCCCATGAGATGATCCTGGTCGAGACCCAAGGCCGCGTCGGCGTCATCACGCTGAACCGGCCCCAGGCGCTGAACGCGCTCTGCGACCAGCTGATGACGGAACTCGGCGACGCGCTGCGAACCTTCGATGCCGATCCGGCCGTGGGCGCCATCGTCATCACCGGCAGCCAGAAGGCCTTTGCCGCCGGCGCCGACATCAAGGAGATGAAGGACCGCGCCTATCCCGGCGTCTATTTCGACGACTTCATCGGCAAGCGCTGGGAAACGGTCTTGACCATCCAGAAGCCGGTCATCGCGGCGGTGGCGGGCTTCGCGCTGGGCGGCGGCTGCGAGCTCGCCATGATGTGCGACCTGATCTTGGCCGCGGACAATGCGAAGTTCGGCCAGCCGGAGATCAACCTCGGCATCATCCCGGGCGCCGGCGGCACTCAGCGCCTGGTGCGGTCCATCGGCAAGTCCAAGGCGATGGAGATGATCCTGACCGGCCGCATGATGGATGCGCAGGAGGCGGAGCGCGCCAACCTCGTCTGCCGCATCGTGCCCGTGGCCGACCTGGTCGCGGAAGCCGTGAAGATGGGCGAGAAGATCGCGAGCCTCTCCGCACCCTCCGTCGCCATGGCGAAGGAAGCGGTGAACGTGGCCTATGAGACCACGCTGCGGGAGGGCGTGCGCTTCGAACGCCGCCTGTTCCTCAGCCTGTTTTCAACGGAAGACCAGAAGGAAGGCATGGCCGCCTTCGCGGAGAAGCGGAAGCCGTCCTTCACCAACCGCTAACCGGAACCACCGCGGTTGCGCCTGCTTCGTGACCGCCCTGTTGCCCCCGCGTGACGCCCGTCCATTGACTCAGGCGACATGCGGGGGATAGAAACCGCGCCTTCGCCGAAGGGTCCGCCCGGAGGCTCCCGAAACATCTCGACTGGTCAGATACAGCAACCCATGGCGAACACGGCCTCCGCGCGGAAGCGCATCCGTCAGACCGAGAAGCGCACGGAGCGCAACCGCGCCCGCAAGTCGCGCGTCCGCACCTTCCTCCGCAAGGTCGAGCAGGCGATCGCCGGCGGCGACAAGGCGGCGGCGGCGACGGCGTTCCAGGCGGCGCAGCCCGAACTGCAGCGCGCGGCGGGCAAGGGCGTCTTCCACGCCAACACCATCGCCCGCAAGCTGTCGCGCCTCTCCTCGCGCATCAAGGCCCTCGGCGCTTCCGCCCAGGCCTGACGCCCGCTCCGGCGGGCCGTTGCCAGCAACGGCCCACCATCGCGGCGTGCTTTCGACATCACGCATAGACCAACCCGGCGGCGCGCCATGAAAGCGCCGGCTGTCGGGCGTTTTGTCGTGGTCTCATTCTTGTGCTGCAAACTGAATACTTTCACCCTGACCATCGTGACTTGGTCGAGGTGCAGTAATCATTTGCGTGGGTCGAGCGGGGCGCGGTAGCTTCGGGGAAGCAGGGTGCATCCCCCCGGATACAGCGCCACTGCCCCCCATGGCGGGTCCTCCGCAGCACGTTGTTCACATCGACATTGCCCGCGAGGGCCCATGAGGTTGGCAGGTGCGTCCTATGGAGAATGCGGTCGGTCCGTCGTCTCCGCCCCCCCCGGCTCAGCTGGCGGAGGTATGGGCGCGCATCCGCGGCCGGCTGCGTGAGGAAGTCGGCGAGGTCGAATACCGGACCTGGCTGCGCCAGATGACGCTGTCCGCCATCCAGGGCGAGGAAGCGGTCGTTCTTCTGCCGACTCGCTTCCTGCGCGACTGGGTGCGCGGCCATTACGGCGACCGGCTGCGCGCGCTGTGGCAGGCGGAAGTGCCCTCCATCCGCCGCATCGATTTCCGCGTGACGCCCGAACCCCGTGCCGCCGACGTGGCCCCCGCCGCGCTGCCCGCCACGGCCGAGGCTTCCCGCCAGCCGCCGCGCCCCGCGCCGCTGCGCGCGCCCGAAGCCGTGGAAGCGCCCGCCGGCCTGGCGGAGCCGCTCGGCCGCCCCGCGCCGGCGCCAGCCCCCGCCGCGGAGCCGCGCAATCCCGACCCGCGCGGCGACTGGTCCGCGCCACTCGACCCGCGCTTCACCTTCGACACCTTCGTCGTCGGCAAGCCCAATGAATTCGCCTATGCCTGCGCCCGCCGCGTGGCGGAAAAGCCGGCCAGCCCGGGCTTCAACCCGCTCTTCCTCTACGGCGGCGTGGGCCTGGGCAAGACCCACCTGATGCACGCCGCCGCCTGGGCCATCCGCGACTCCGGCGTGGCCGAGGGCCGCCCGCCGCTCTCCGTCGCCTACATGTCGGCGGAGAAGTTCATGTACCGCTTCATCGCGGCACTGCGGTCCCAGTCCACCATGGAATTCAAGGAAAGCCTGCGCAGCGTCGATGTCCTGCTGATCGACGACCTGCAATTCCTGATCGGCAAGGACAATACCCAGGAAGAATTCTTCCATACGTTCAACGCCCTGGTCGATGCCGGCAAGCAGATCATCGTGAGCGCGGACAAATCGCCCTCCGACCTCTCGGGCATCGAGGATCGCCTCCGCACCCGCCTTGGCTGCGGGATGGTGGCCGACCTGCACGCGACGACCTACGAACTCCGCATCTCCATCCTGCAGGCCAAGGCGCAGAGCCAGGGCGTACCGGTGCCGCCCAAGGTGATGGAATTTCTCGCCCACAAGATCACCTCCAACGTGCGGGAACTCGAAGGCGCGCTGAACCGCCTGATCGCCCACGCCAACCTCTTCGGCCGGCCCGTCACGCTGGAAGGCGCGCAGGAGGTGCTGCACGACATCCTCCGCGCCCATGACCGCCGCGTGACGATCGAGGAGATCCAGAAGCGCGTGGCGGAACACTACAATATCCGCCTGACCGACATGTCCTCCCCCCGCCGCGCCCGCAACGTGGCCCGGCCCCGCCAGGTGGCGATGTACCTGGCCAAGCAGCTCACCAGCCGGTCCCTGCCGGAAATCGGCCGCCGATTCGGCGGACGGGACCACACCACGGTGATGCATGCGGTCAGCCGCGTGGCGGAGCTGATGCAGGCGGACAGCGCCTTCGCCGAAGACGTGGAACTGCTGCGGCGGATGCTGGAGACCTGAGGCGCCCGGCGCTTGAGCGCCTGGAAGACTCCAGGGGCTCTGCCCCTGGAACCCCGGCAGGAGGCAGCGGCCTCCTGCACCACCATCAACTGGCGCGGATTGCGGCCAAGAGGTCTTCCAGCAACTCGGGAAGGGCCAGGGGCGTGGCATCGCCGCCGCCGCGGCCGAAATGGCCGGCGGCCTCCGTGGTCGTCCTGCCGAGCCGCGCCGACAGCCGCACCAGCGCATCTTGGCACTGCTCCCGCGTCGGCAACGCGGTCAGGCGAAGGTCAACCGGCAGCAGGTCGTTGGCGCCGACCAGCGGCAGCCGCTCCGCCCCCACCTGGCGCTGCGCGACGATGCCATGGGCAGCGCGCTCCCTCTTCGCCACGACGAAGCTGCGATGCGTCAGCCCCGGCGCCACCCAGCTGATGCGCCGCGTATAGACCCCCCCGAACCGCCCCAGCGCCTCCGCCACTACCCGCGCCATCTCGTTGTGCATGACGACATAGGCGCGCTTCTCGGCCGGCCCCCACTTCCACCGCGTGGCGCTCACGCGCGTGGCCGTATGGTCCTCCCGCCAGGGAGAGACGGCATTGCCCCGCTCCTCGAACAGGCCCGGATCGTCATAGAGCACGGCGGGTGACGTCCCCCCGGGATAGGCCAGCATGTGCTCATAAGGCACCAGGCCCAGCGGCTCGCTGATCACGGCGCGATGGATGACGATGCCATCGGGATGCAGCAGCGGCGCCAGGCTGAACAGCGCCTCCGGCTCCCCCTCCTCCCGCAGCCCCAGCAGCGTGGGATCGGCCGGCGCCATCGGCACGAAGCCTGCCGCGATCAGCGCGGCATTGATGCGCTTGTGCTCGGTGGAGAGGATGTAGGGCTTCGTGCGCGTGCACGGCAGCAGCAGCAGCACGCGATGCGGCACATCGGGCAGCACGGGATTGTAGTCCCGGCCGACGAAGTCGAACCATGCTTTGATGCGGGGATGCTGGAGGCTGTCCACATTGTCCTGCGGGCAGTACAGCGCCAGCGAGGGATCCAGGGTGAAAGGCGCGCGGAACTTCTGCGCGGATTCGCGCACGCGCGTGTCGCGGTCGTCGGTGGTGACCATCGCTCAGGTCTCCAGCAGCGCAGCGGGGAACAGCTCTTCCGGTGCCAGGTCGCGCTTCAGCAGGCCCTCGTCGCGCATGTAGCGGATCAGCGTCGCGAAGACGTGGCGATTGGCCGCGAAGCCCGTGGACCAGAAATCCGCGCCCAGCACGCGCTCCGTCTCCTCGAGGTGCTGGACCAGGAAAGGCAGGCCGAAGGCGAGCGTGGCACTGTCATGCAGCCGCAGCCGGGACTGGCGCTGCGATTCCGCGAAGGCATCGTAGAGCGCCCGCGGCAGCCAGGGATTGTCCTCGGCAATAGCCGTCTTCACCGCCACCAGATGCATGGGCGGGAAGATGCGGGACCGCTGGAAGTAGTCGATCTCGGCGGCCATCGGATCGGCGAAGAGCCGCCCGACCTTGTCCGGCGCACTGAAGAAGCTGTCAGGCGCGCGGGCGGTGTAGATCGCGTCGATCTCGCCACTCTCCAGCATCTCGGACAGCGACTTGTCCGTCACATGCTCGATGGTGACACCGGGCGGATAGTCCTGCGGATGATCCTCGCCCGCGCGGGCCGCGTTCAGCCCGGCATTCACGTAGATCGGCGCGGCGACGGGAAGGTCGTAGAACTCCGCGAAGATGCCGCGCAGCCACACCGCCGCCGCCATGTCCCACACCATGGCGCCGACGCGCCTGCCCGCCAGGTCGGCCGGCTTCGTCAGCCCCTTCGCCTTGTTCACATAGACGCAGGAGAAGCGGAAATGGCGGGAGGGGAAGACGGGGATGCCGACATAGTCCTGCCGGGGCCGATCGAAATGCCGCAGCCAGGTGGCGATGGGGAATTCGCAGCAATCGAATTGATGGGTCGTCATCTGCAAATTGAACAGCGGCTGCAGCGCCATGACGGTCGTCTCCGCCACGACGCCCGCGATCGGCACGCGGCCTTCCGCCAGCGCGCGGGCGCGGTCGCAATCGGAAACGCCGATGGTCAGGCGAAGCGGCGAAGTCATGCGAGGCTGCTCTCCACGGGGATCTTGCGCGCGAAGGGCAGTGCGGCGCGGCCCTCCCGCTCGGCATAGGCGACGACATGCGGCTCCAGCCGCGCGGCCAGGGCGCGAGAGGGCGCGAGCCGCTCCATCAACTCCGCCAGCGCATCGCGCGCGCGGTCGCGCAGCGTCGCGGCGACGGGGGCGAGGCAGCGCCCCTCGACCACCACCTGCCGGCCGCCGACGAAGACTTCCCTGACGCTGCCAGCGGTATTGCAGGTCACGGCCTGGTTCGCCGCGTCATGCAGCGGCACGAATGCGCGGTGGCCGAGGTCGAGCAGCGCGAGATCCGCCGGCGCGCCTTCCGCGATCCGCCCGCCCTCAATGCTGAGCACGGCGGCGCCGCCTTCCGTCGCCATGCGCAGCACATCCGCCGCCGCCAGCCATTCCTCGCGCGGCACGTCGCGGATGCGGGAGAGGTGCGAGGCCAGCCGCATCGCCTCCGCCATGTCGAGGCTGTCCGCGGAATTGCAGCCATCCGTGCCGAGCCCGACCGTGATGCCACGCGCGCGCATCGCGGCGACGGAAGCGACGCCGGCGCCGAGCCGCATATTGCTCGCCGGCATATGCGCCACCGTGGCACCATGCGCCGCCAGCAGGTCCAGCTCCGCCGCTTCCAGCCACACCGCATGCGCCGCCGTGAAATGAGGGCCCAGCAGCCCGAGGCGCGCGATGTGATGCACCGGACCCATGCCCCAGAGCCTGCGCGCCACCAGCGCCTGCAGCTTCGATTCCGCGATATGCATGTGCAGACGCAGGCCTCGCGAGGCCGCGAGGTCCCGGCACCCCGTCACGAAGTCATCCGTGCAGTGATGCGGGATGGTCGGCGCCAGGGCGAAGCTGATGCCAGAAGGTGGCGTGACGCTGGCGAAGGCGTCGCGCAGCGCGGCGAGGGTCTGCGCGGCCGGCGCCAGGCGGAAGGCGCTGGCCTGCGCGCGCAGATCGTCGGGCAGCGTATCGAGGAACCCGGGCAGCACCTCGAACAGCGCGCGATCCGCCACCATCGGCGCGACCACGGCCCGCATGCCCGCTTCCGCATAGGCGGCAGCGACCGTGGCCAGGCCTTCCGCACTCGGGCCGGGGAATTCGAAGAACAGGTCGTAGCAGGCGGTGCAGCCGGCCTCGAGCATCTCCACCGCGCCCAGCAGCGTGGAAATCCGGATGGTCTCCGCATCCCGCCGCCCGCCCATCCAGGCGCCATTGGTCAGCGAGGATTCCAGCATCCACCGATCCGCCACCCCTTTCATGAGGGTGGCGTGCCCGTGGGTATGCGCGTTCACCAGGCCCGGCAGCACCAGGCGATCGCTGGCATCGAAGCGGGGGACGTCCTTCGGCCCCTCGCCCGGCGCCAGCACCGCCGCGATGTGGCCATCCCGCAGCAGCAGGTCCCGCGGCGCCGCGCTGGCGCCGTCCCAGACCAGCCCGCCCGTGACCAGCAGCACCGTCACGCCAGCGCGGGCGCCAGCGCTTCCGCCGCCGCCAGCAGCATCGCGTCCTGGTAGGGCGCGGCCACCAGCGACAGGCCGAAGGGAATGCCGTCCAGCGTGCCCGCCGGGACGTTCACCTGCGGCAGGCGGCAGAGGCTCGCGATGCAGGTCAGCGCCAGCGTGTTGTCGCGGAAGGCGAATTGCGCGGAGACCGGGGCATCGCGCAGCGGCGGCAGGTCATGCGCCGTCGGGATCACCAGGATGCCGTCATGGCCGAGCAGCGCGCGGATATGCGCCGAGAGTGTCTCCCGCCGCACCCAGGCCGCCGCGATATCCGCCTGCGGCACGGTGGAGGCCAGCGCGATGCGGTCCCGCACCGCTGGGCTCAGCCGCCGCCCCGGCGCCGTCGCCCAGCTGCCATGAGTCGCCCAGAGTTCGCCGAGTTGCAGCGGCTTGAAGGTCTCCAGCCACCAGGTGTGGCCCCATTCGCCATAGGCGCGCACGGCCTGCATCGGCCCGAGCTTCGCCGCCGCATCGCGCATCACATCCTGCAGCGGCGGCACGGGAATGGCGAAGGCATCCTCCGCGAAGAGCAGCCGCGGCGTCGTGGCCGGCGCGTCGCCGAAGAACAGCGAGCCCACCTTCCGCAGCAGGCCCGCATCGCGCGCGAACCAGCCCACCGTGTCGATGCTCGGCGCCATCGGCATCAGCCCCGCGGTGGAGACGCGGCCATGGGAGGTGCGGATGCCGAAGACGCCGCAGAAGCTGGACGGCACGCGGACGGAACCGCCGGTATCCGTGCCGAAGGCGAAATCGCAGAAGCCACCGGCCACCGCGACGACGGAGCCGGAGGAGGAGCCGCCCGGCACGCGATCCGGCACCACCGGGTTGATCGGCGCGCCGTAATGCGGGTTCTCCCCGAACAGGCCGCAGGCGATCTCATCCGTATGCGTCTTGCCGATCATCGTCGCACCGGCGGCGAGCGCCGGCAGCAGCGCGCTGGCCGTGGTGGCAGAAGGCGGCGTCTGCTCCACGCGGTCGGGGTTGCCCCAGCCGCTGACGGTGCCCGCCACGTCGAACAGATCCTTCACCGCGAAGGTGAGGCCCGCGAGCTGCCCCTCCGCCGCGCCTTCCACCCGCACATCGCCATGCGCGACGAAGGCGGAGGCCCTGATCTGCGCCGGCGTCATTCCGCCGCCGCCTTGGCATCCGGGCGGTCGAGCCCGTAGCTGTCCATGAAGCCCTGCACCATGGCCTTCGGTCCTGTCCAATCGTGGAAGCGGTAGGAATTGCCGCGGATGGCGAATTGCGGACCGGAGTAGAACATCTCGTATTGCAGGTGTCGCGACCCGAATTCGGACCCGATCGCGTCCCAGGCCAGCTTCATCAGCTTCACCCGTTCCTCGCTGCCCGCCACGGGCGAACGCTGGCTGGCCTGGATGATGCGCTCCACCTCCCCGCCATCAAAGTCGGCGGCGGAGGATGGCACCATGACGAGCCCGCCACCCGACAGGCCGCGGATCGCCTCGATGAATTCCGGATAGATGGTCTGCGCCAGCACCTGCGCCGAGACCAGCAGCCGCCGGTCCGGCACGAAGGTCCCATGAAAATCCTCGCCCTGCGCTTCCATGGCGACGACCATCGCCTCGATGCTGCTGGCCTTGGCGGCGAGCAGGCCGAGCGTCTCCCGCGTCTGGGGGAAGCCGAGGATGCCGTTCGTCTCCGCGATGCGATGCGCAAGACCCAGCAGGAAGCGCAGCTTGACGGAGAGCCGAACGATGCATTGGTAGTTCTGCATCACATGCGCCCGCGTCTCATGCCACTGGGCCTGCATCATCCGCAGGTCACGATGGACGAAGACGCGGTCCCAGGGGATCTTCACATCCTCGAAGAAGACGACGGCGTCATTCTCGTCGAAGCGGGCGGAGAGCGGGTAGTCGAAGACAGAACTCGCCGCGGCCTCATAGCTCCGGCGCGACAGAAGCTTGATGCCCCTGGTCGCCATGGGCATGACAGCGGTGAAGGCATAGGGCTCGTCGCCCGGCATCAGCGCCACGATGCCGGACACCATCAGCTCATTCGCCATCACGCCGGCGGTCGCCAGCATCTTGGCGCCACGGATGGTGATGCCGCCCGCATCCTCGTCCACGATGCGCGCCACCAGGTCGCCGCCCGGCTGGTCCTTCGCTTGGCGGGACTTGTCGGCCTGCGGGTTGATGATGACGTAGCCGATCCAGTGGTCGGCGCGTCGCGCTTCCTCGAAATAGGCAGCGAGCGCCGCGCCGCCGCGCGCCTCATAGGCGTGGCGGCCGGCCATGAAGCCCACGAAGGTGGAGGCGACGTGGTCGGGGCTGCGGCCCATCATGCCGCAGCTGCGCGCCGCGATGCGCTCCATCGCCACGCGCCGCTTCACGAGCTCCGCGTGGTTGCGCGGCATCATCCAGGCGAAACCGCTGCGCGTGCCGTCGCCGAGGTCGAAGGTCATGCCATCGGGGTCCTCGGCCTGCAGGTCATAGAGAGAGGCGGCGGAGGCGACGGCGCCGGCGAAGGCAGCGTCCGTCGTCACATCCGCAACCCGACGCCCATCGATGAAGATGGTGCGCGCGTCGCGCAGGCTGCGCAGATGGGCGGCGCCGTCCTTCACCATGGGCGTGTCCCTTCCGATGCCAGGGTCAGGTCAACCAACTCGCGTTCCTCATAGGCAACCAGCGCGGCGTGGTCCGCCTCCGCCTGGTCCAGGAACAGGTCGCGCGTGATGCCGCGCGCGATGCGATCGACGGTCGGCCGTAGCGTGGAGATGCCGCCCGAGGAGGCCGTGCTGGCCATGGCGGCGAAGGAGGAGGAACGCAGCCGCGCGAGCCAGGGCGCGCTGCCCGCGACGCGTTCGGTGAAGGCGAAATCGCCGGTGAGGTAGGGGAAGGCGCCGAGCGCGGCATCCTCCTCCCCCGCCGGCGGCGCGAAGCGATCCCGCCACCGCGCGAGATGCGGCGCGGCCGCGGCCAGTTCCGGCCGCAGCGCGGGTTCCACCACCAGCCCCGTGCCGACGATGAGGAAATCCGCCGGGACGGCACGGTGCGGCGTCTCCACCACGATCGCATCGCCTTCCATCCGCAGCGCGCGAATCGGCGCGCCGAGGTGCAGGTGAAAACCCGCATGCAGCGCACATCGGGAAAAGGTTTCCTGCGGCGGCGGCTGGTTCATCGCGAAGATGGTCCGCATGAAGCGCCACTTCAGCGCATCCGGCAGGTCCGCGAAGTGGTTCAGGAAGCCTGCGAATTCCATCCAGCGATAGGGATTCACCGCCGGCAGTTGCGGCCGGCGCGCCAGCAGATCGACGCGCGCCGCGCCATGTTCCAGCGCCATTGCCGCATTGTCGAAGGCCGAGGCCCCCGCGCCCAGCACCGCCACGCGCTTCCCCGCGAGCCGCGCGAAGTCGATCGCCTCCGCCGTATGGGCGTAGCGGCCCGCCGGCAGCGCCGCCGCAACCATCGCCGGCACCTGCCAGGCCCCGGCGCCATCCACCCCTGTCGCCAGCACCACGTGCCGCGCCAGCCACCGCGCCCGCGCGCCATCGTCGCGCTCCGCCGTGACGGCAAGCAAATCATCCGCCTCCGGCGCCACCGCATCGACGCGCCAGCCCGCCTCCACCGGCAGCGCCAGCATGCCCTGCAGCCAGTCGAGATAGGCCTGCCAGACGTCGCGCGGGATTTTCGTGAGAGCCGCCCAGGCGGCCTCGCCATACCGCGCCTCGAACCAGGCGCGGACGGAGAGCGAGGGCATGCCGAGTTCCGGCCCCGTCACATGCTTCGGCGTCCGCAGCGTGTGCATGCGGGCGAAGCGCAGCCAGATGCCGGCGGGGGCGCCGGCCTCCAGCACCTCGGTATTCGTGACGCGCGCGCGCCGCAGCGCGAAGGACAGCGCGAGCCCGCATTGCCCACCACCAACCACGACCACATCCCGCACGCCATCGCCGCGCGGCCGCACCCAGTCCCGCGCGGGATAGGCCAGCGTCTGCAGCTCCCACGCCACGCGATCCGCCAGCGCGGCGAGTCGCGCCTCGGCATCCGGCAGCGGCATCAGGGGGTGAAGGGGCAGCGCATCCATGGGTGGCGGATCAGGTCCTGGCGACGGTGGCACGGCCGCGCATCCCCTGCGGGATGCCGCCACGCGATGTCGCCCAGGCCCGTTTCTCCGGCTCACCAGGGCGACGGATGTCTAGCATGGCGGCCTGCGGGCGCGAAGACATCACGAGGCCTGGCCGAACCACTTCTGGTCCAGCCCCGGCAGGAAGCCATCCGCCTGCATCGCGGCCAGGTGCCGGTTGATCTCCGCCATCAGCGCCGTATCGGCGTGCCGCGTGTTGATGCCGACGTCGCGCGCATCCCACACAGGCGAGACGCCGAGCCGCACGCGGGCATTGCGTGCGATGTTCCAGCGCAGCACGGGCTGCGTGTTCACCACCGCCTCCACCCGCCCCACCACCAGGTCCTGCAGCGCCAGCGGGAATTCGTTGTAGACGCGGATCTCCTTCACGCTGTTGGCGTGGTTCTGCCGCACGAACTGCTCGCCCGAGGTGCCGACCTGCACGCCGACGATGCGCCCCGCCAGGTCTTCCGGCCGGTCGATCGCGAGCCCCGGGCGATAGCCCGCGGCGATGCCGGTCTTGTAGTAGGGGGTGGAGAAGGCGATGCGCTCCGCGCGCTCCGCGGTCCAGGCCATCGCCGTGATCAGGCAGTCCACGCGGCCGGAGGTGAGGCCCGCGATCAGCCCCGCGAAGGCGATCACCTGCCACTGGATGCGCAGCCCCATGCGCTTGCTGAGTTCCTCGCCGAGATCGACGTCATAGCCCGTGAGGCGCCCATTCTCCATGAACTCGAAGGGCGGGAAGGCGCCGCCATTGCCGACCACCAGCACGCCGGCGGCGCGCGCCTTGGCGAGCGTGTCACCCTCCTGCGCGAGCGCGGGCGTCGCGAGCGTCGTCGCCAGCAGCGCGCGGCGCGTGATGCGGATGCGGTCCATCGTCCCAGTCCCCCTCATGCCTCGATCGATTCAGGCCGCAGCACGCGGCCCAGGAATTCCCGCGTCCGCGCTTCCCGCGGTCGCCCCAGCACTTCGGCAGGTGGCCCCTGTTCCACGACCAGCCCGCCATCCATGAAGATGACGCGGTCCGCGGCTTCCCGCGCGAAGCCCATCTCATGCGTGACGACGAGCATGGTCATGCCCTCCGCCGCCAGGCCGCGCATCACCGCCAGCACTTCGCCGACCAGTTCGGGGTCGAGGGCGGAGGTCACCTCGTCGAACAGCATCACCTCCGGCTGCATGGCCAGCGCGCGGGCGATGGCGACGCGCTGCTGCTGCCCGCCGGAGAGGTCCGCCGGATAGGCACCCGCCTTGTGTGCCAGCCCGACCCGCGCCAGCAGCGCCCGCGCCTCCGCCTCCACCACGGCGCGCGGCCGCTTCAGCACCTGCACCGGCGCCTCCATGACATTGGCCAGCGCCGTCATGTGCGGGAACAGGTTGAATTGCTGGAAGACGATGCCGATGCGGCGCCGCGCCAGCGTCATCTGGCGTTCCGGGATGCGCGCGCCGCCGCTGCCCCAGCCGATATGCTGGCCGGCGACGATCACCTCCCCGCTCTCGAAGGGCTCCAGCCCGTTCAGGCATTGCAGCAGCGTCGATTTCCCGCTGCCGGAGGGGCCGATGACGCAGACCGTCTCGCCCTTCGCCACCGTCAGGTCCACGCCGCGCAGCACCGGCGTCGCGCCATAGGATTTGTGCAGGTTGCGGACGGCAATGACGCTCATGGCAGCGCCGCCAAAGCCGGCGGTACCAACGCGCCATCGCGCATCAGGAAGTCGCCTTCCCGCAGCACATGCCGCAGGTCGCGCGGCCGCGCCGCCAGCAGCAGCCGCGTCACGATCTCGTCGGGCTTGGCACCGGCGAAGGCGGCGGCGCGGAGGTCGAAGGCAATCACATCCGCCCGCGCGCCCGCCACCAGCCTGTGCCCGCCCGTCGCCATCGACAGCGTCTGTTCGGGCGTCGGCCATTCCGCATCGGGGCGACCGGCGCGCGGCAGCAGCATGGCGAATTTCGCGGCCTCCAGCATGTCCTGCGTATCGTTGCTGCCGGGGCCGTCGGAGCCCACGCGCAGCCGCACGCCGCGCGCCAGCCCGCGCGCCACGGGCGCGATCCCGCTGCCGAGGCGAAGGTTCGCCAGCGGGTTGTGCACCATGGTCGTGCCCTGCGCCGCCATGCGGTCCAGCTCCGCATCCCCGAGATGGACGCAATGCGCGTATTCCACATGGGCGCCCGCCAGGCCGAGGCCTTCCAGCCAGGCCACCGGATCATCGCCCCCCGCACGGGCGCGGCAATCCACCGCATCCTTCGCGGTCTCGCAGAGATGGAGATGCACGAAGGCGCCATGCCGCTCCGCCAGCCGCGCGACCCCGCGTAGCAGATCATCGCTGCATCGCTGCGGGGCGGAGGGGCCGAGCCCCACCGTCGCCCCCGGCGGTGGATCGCGCAGCAGCGCCTCCGCGACTGCCAATGCTTCCGCCGTGCTCGGCGGCGTGAAGCTGGCCGACGGCGAGGGCAGGTCGCGAAGCATCATGGCGACGCGCGCGCGGATGCCGCCCTCCGCCCAGGCGCTGGCCGCGGCGGCCACGCTCTTCACGCTCGGCGGGATCTGGCGGAAATGGTCGGTGACCTGCACGGCGCCGCCGCGGATCGCCTCCGCGCAGCTGATCAGGATCGCCTGGCGGATGCGCGCAGCCGGCAGCGCATCCTGGCCGTCCGCGTATTCCACCGCGAGCCAGTCATCCAGCCGCGCCATCGGCGCGCGGCCCCGCGCCAGCGCCTCCGGCGAATGGGTATGGGCGTTGACGAAGGCGGGCAGCAGCAGGAGGTGCGCGGCCTCGACGGTCGCCGCACCGTCAGCCGGTCCTTCCGCCACCACGCCATCGCGCAGCAGCAGATCCACGCCCGCCACCGGCGCCCAGTCATCGCCACCGCGCAGCAGCGTAGCGCCCTTGAACAGCAGAGCGCTCACGCCACCCTCCATCGGGATTCCAGCCGCGCCACCAGCCAGACCAGCGGCAGGGTCATCATCAGGTACATCAGCGCGACGCCGGCGAAGGGGCTGAAGGTATTGGCCTGCCAGGTCATGATGTCCGTGCCCGCGCGCAGCAGGTCCGGAATCGCGATGACGCTCACTAGCGCCGTGTTCTTCAAGAGCGTGATCGCCTCATTCCCGATCGGCGGCAGCACGCGGCGCAGCGCCTGGGGCAGCACGATCCGCCGCATCGCCAGCGCCCATCCCATGCCGAGCGACCGCGCCGCGCGCATCTGCCCGCGATCGATGGACTGGATCCCCGCCCGCACGATCTCCGTCACATAGGCGCCATTGGTCAGCGACAGCGCCAGGATCGCGACCGTCTTCGCCTCCAGCAGCAGGCCGAGCGACGGCAGGCCGTAGTAGAAGAACAGCATGGTCACCAGCAGCGGCACGCCCCGCAGCAGGGTCACGCAGGCCAGCGCAAAGGCGTTCAGGGCCACGATGCCGGAGACGCGCGCGAGCCCGCCCATCAGCCCCAGCACGAGGCCCCCGCAGATCGAGACGAAGGCCAGCTCCGCCGTCGTCGCCGCGCCGCGCGCCAAGGCGGGCAGGCTCTCGACGAAGAGGCTCCATTCGAAATCCATGCCCTACAGCACCGTTGCCGCATGGCGCGCGATGTCGCCGGGCCGGCAGAGCCAGATATCATCCCGGGCCGCGGCAATATGGGCCAAGACGCGGCGGAGGTGCTTCAGCCGGAAGGCATGCCCGACGAGGAAGGGATGCAGAGACAGGTTGAAGGTCAGCGGCCATTTCCGCGAGAGCCGCAATTGCTCCTCGAACTGGTCGATCAGCGCATCCGCCCAGACGGAGGGTGGCCACTTGGCCGCATGCAGCACGGGAATGTCGTTGGTCGGCTTCGAATAGGGGACCGTGACCAGCGATCCACCGCCCCGCGTCGCCAGCCGCGTCGGCTGGTCGTCATGCGTCCAGTCCATGACGTAGTCGAAGCCCGCCTCCGCCAGCAGATCCGGCGTGACATGCGTCTCCGCCACCCAGGGGCCCATCCAGCCGCGCGGGGCCGCGCCCTCCTCGACGGCGATGCGCGCGCGGCATGTCGCGATCATCGCGCGCTCCGTCGCCTCATCCATGTCGGATTGCCGCTCCGCATTGGTGCGGCCATGGCCCACCACCTCGTCGCCCCGTGCGCGGAAGGCTTCGGCGACGGGCGGGCAGAGGTCGTAGATCGCCGTGTTCATCAGCGCCGCCGCCGGCAGCGCGAACTCATCCAGCGCGTCGAGCAGGTTCCAGACACCGACGCGGTTGCCCCAGTCGCGGAAGCCGTAATTCTGCACATCGGGCTCGGGCAGCGGATTGACCAGCGGAATGCCCATCCCCTCCGCGAAGGGAAACGCCTCCAGATTGACGGCGATGAAGACCGCGAGCCGCCTGCCGCCCGGCCAATCCCAGGCCGGGCGCCGCGCGATCGCGGAGTAGGGATAGCGCCCGTGGTCGCGCATCACGCGCGCATGGCCGGCAGCATCCGCTCCGCCGCCGGCGGCAGGAAGTCGGTCAGCATGAAGGACGATGCCGCGGGCGGGTTGGGCACGGCGAAGCTCTCCGCCATGGCGGCCACCATCGCCGTCGCGCGCGCGCCATCGACATGGCCGACGCCGTGCTGCGCGACCGTCGGCGTCAGCACCGCCTCCCGCATGATGAAGCGCATCCGCTCCGTCTCCAGCGGCACGTCGGCCAGCGGCTCCCGCGCCTGCACGGCGGCGATGGCGGCAGCGGGGTCGTTCAGCGCGTCGCGCAGCCCGGCGATGGTGGCGCGCACGAAGCCCCTCACCATCGCGGGCTCCCGCTGCGCCAGCTCCGCCGGCAGCAGCAGCGCATTGCCGTAGATGTCGACGCCATGCGCGTTGAAGCCGAACATGCGGATATCGGCCTCCCGCGCGCCCAGCGCCCGCAGGTTGAAGAAGGCGCCGGAGACGAAGGCGGTGATGGCATCAGCCTCTCCCCGCATCAGCATCGGCTCGCGGATCGGCGGCGCGACGGTGATCCAGGTGACGGAATCCGCGGGGATGCCATTCGCACGCGCGAAGGCCGGGAACAGCACGCGGCCGCTGTCGCCCGCCGGCGCCGCGATACGCTTGCCCCGCAGGTCGGACGGCTTCTCGATCCCCCGCCCCGCCAGCGTGATCACGCCGGCCAGAGTGCGGTCGAAATACTGGAAGGCGTTGACGATGGCGCGGCCGGGATTCTCGGCATTGTGCTTCACCACCGCGCCCGGATCGCCGAAGCCGATATCGGCCACGCCTGCCGCCACCTTGGTGACCACATCGCCCGACCCGAAGCCGCGCTGGATGGCGACGTTCAGCCCCTCCCGCGCGAAATGGCCGCGCTCGGCCGCCAGGAACCAGGCGGCGTGGTAGCCCTGCGGCGTCCAGTCCAGCATCAGTCGGATGGCACGCGGCTGCGCGATCGCGGGCGCGGCCACCAGGCCGGCACCGATCCCCAGCAAGGCACGACGGGTCAGGCGGGTCATGCAGGGCGCTCCCTCAGGGCGTGATCGCGAAGGCGATGCCGAATTCGGTGTCGAGGCGGACGGTGTGGTGATCCACCTCATTCGTGTCGGCGAGTTCGAGATTGAGGAAATCCTGCGTCTCCGCCTCGAAGAACGGCCCCGCGTGCCAGGTGCCGCGATGGAGCGCGAGCGCCTTGTCGCCGGGGATGCGGAAGATGCGGATCGCCGCCGGGTCGGGCTTCGCATCGGGCAGGTCCGCATCGATCGGCGGCGCCAGCCCGATGAACCACTCGCCGCCCATCGTCGCCGCCAGGCACTGCGTCACGCGGGTGTGGCGCGTGATGCCGCGCACCAGCAGCGGGCGCTGCCGCAGCCGCATGATGTAGAGCCGCGGCGTGCCGCGCCCGAGTTCCAGCCTGGCATCGGCATCGCCGAAGGGCGTGCCGTCCTCGCCGGCCTCGATCAGCGTGCCGAAGGGCGCGATGGCCTCCGGCGTCGCCATCTCCGGCACGACGGCGGTGATTCGGACGTCGCTCATGCGGCTTCGGTCTCCGGCAGGACGAAGGGGGACAGTTCGGCGTGCTCGCCGCCCAGGAACCAGGCCCAGTCGCTTTCCTGCTGGTCCAGGAAGAGCCGGCGCTTCACGCCCTCCACCAGGCGCGGCGCCACGTATTTCATCGCGCTGATGGAGGCCGCGACGGGGCCCAGGCTGAGCGAGGCGTTGTTGGTGATGGTGAAGACGCGGCCGAGCCAGGGTGCCGCGCCCGGCATGCGTTCGGTGAAGCCGCCGAAGCGGTCGAGGTAGGGCTGGCGCGCCAGCCGCGCATCCGCCTGTTCCGGCGGCGGCGTGAAGCGGTCCCTCCACAGCGCGGCATGCGGCAGCAGGGCCGCGTATTCGGGTTTCAGCGCCATGTCGCTCAGGAAGCCGGTCGCGATGATCAGCCGATCATGGACGAGGCGCTTGCCGCCCCCCTCCACGATGATCTCGCTGCCTGTCCAGCGCACCTGGTCCCAGGGCATGCCCAGGCGCAGCCGGAAGCCGGGCTGTGCCATCGCGGCATCGAAGGTGGGCTGCGGCGGCGGCTGGCCGATCTGCCGCAGTCGTGTCGCATAGGCCCATTTCGCGGCATCCGGCAGGTCGACGTAATGCGCGAGGTGCCCCGCGCTTTCCATCCAGCGCCGCGGATTGTCGCGCGGCAGATCGGGCCGCCGGACGCAGACTTCGGCGCGCGCCGCACCGGCCTGCAGCGCCGCGATCGCGACATCGAAGGCCGTCGCCCCCGCGCCCAGCACGCCGACCCTTTCCCCCGCGAAGGCGCCGAGGTCGAGGATGTCATTCGCATGCACCACGCGGCCGGCCGGCACGGCGCGGGCGATGGCATCGGGAATGGCGTAGCCGCCCGCGCCGCCGGTGCCCGTCGCCATCACCAGGCTGCGGGCATGGCGCAGGATCGGGCCTTCCGGCGTGTCGAAGAGCAGCGCGATCATCGTGCCCTCGGCGGCGGGCTGCATCTCCCGCAGCCGCCAGCCATTCAGCACCGGCAGGTCCAGCACGCGGCGGAACCAGGCGAGGTAGGCGGCCCAGGCGGTGCGGGGGATGCGATACATCGCCTCCCACGCCGCCTCGCCATGCTGCGCTTCCCACCAGGCGCGGAAGGTCAGGGAGGGCAGGCCGCATTCGGGGCCGGCCAGGTCCTTCGGCGTGCGCAGCATCGTCATGCGCGCGAAGCTGAGCCAGGGGCCTTCCAGGCCATCCCGCGCCGCGTCGAAGACGGCGATGCGCGTCACGCGCTCCCGCTTCAGCAGCCCGGCCAGCGCCAGGCCGTATTGCCCGCCGCCGATGATGGCGCAGTCCAGCGCCTCCGCCCCATCGGGCGCCGTCAGCGGCGCCACCCAGGGAACGGCCGGATAGGCAGTCAGCGCGAGCTCGCGCGCCACCAGGCGCTCCAGCGCGGGCAGGTCTTGGGCACAGGTCATGGCAACTCCGCCAGGGCTCGGGGCAGGCTTGCGGGAAGGCTGCGATCAGGGTGCGGGACACCCACCGCGCGTCCCGCAGCGGGACGCGACGGCCACGGGATCAGGCCGTTGGTCGCCACCGCCCGCGCGCCCGGGCCAGCCCATGGGCGCGCGCCGGCCGGCCAGGGCGCCGGGGGCGGCCTGCGGCGGGGCGGACGGAAAGGGGCGGCCAGGATGCCATGGGCTGCGCTTGGCAAACCGCATGCCAGGGCATGGAGCGGGCTTCATCCGCCAGCCCGGCCGGCACGGCGCCCGCGCCTGCCCGATCCGCGGGCAGTGCCTGCCACCGTTGCGTCCTTGCGCGCCGCATGAGCATTCTTCGCGCGCATGGATGCCGTGACCGACCTTTCCCCGCTGCTCTCCGCCGTCGCGCGGGGGGACAGGCATGCGCTGCGCGCGATCTATGAACGGCAATCCGTTCGCCTCTTCGGCGTGGCCAATGCCATCCTGCGGGACCGCGACGCGGCGGCCGATGCGCTGCAGGACGCCTTCCTGAAGATCGCTCGCCGTGCGGACCAGTTCGACCCCGCCCGGGGGTCGGCGGAATCCTGGCTCGCCGCCATCGTGCGCTACGCGGCGCTCGACATGGCGCGCGCCCGGGGGCGGGAGATCCCGACGGATGATCCAGGCCTCGGCGACACGCCGGTGGAGGCCGATGCGCTGGATCGCATCGCCGCCCAATCCGAAGGCGTGCGCCTGCGGGAATGCCTCTCCTCGCTGGAGGAGCGGAACCGCCGCGGCATCGTCCTCGCCTTTGTGCATGGCCTGTCCCACGCCCAGATCGCCGCCCAGCTCGAACTGCCGCTCGGCACGGTGAAGGCCTGGATCCGGCGCGGCCTCCTGCGGCTGCGGGAGTGCCTGGCATGAGCGGCCGCCCGATGACCGCCGAGGAGCGCGACGCCCTCGCCGCCGAATACGTGCTCGGCACGCTGGAGGCGCGGGAGGCCGCTTCCGTCGCCGCCGCCCTGCCCGTCGATCCCGCCCTGGCAGGCGCGGTCGCGTCCTGGGAAGCGAAGCTCGCGCCGCTCGCCGCCCTTGCCCCGCCCGAGGCCCCGCCGCCCGACCTCTGGGCGCGAATCGCGGCGGCGCTGGACCCCACGCCGCCGGCCCCTTCCCTGTCCTGGTGGCGCCGCCTGCTCGACCCCTGGCGGGCGGGGGCCATCGGCGCCACCGCCGTCGCCGCCGGCCTTGCCGCCCTGATGGTCCTTCGCCCGGCGCCGGAGCCGCGGCTGATGACCGTGCTGCTGACGGATCGCGAACAGCCGGCCTGGCTGGTGGAGGCCGACCAGGCCGGCATCCGCCTCGCCTCGCTCAACACCCGCCCGGCCCCGCCGGACCGCGTGCTGGAACTGTGGGCGCTGCCGCAGGGGGAGACGGCGCCGACCTCGCTCGGCCTCATCCCCGCCGATGGGCGCATCACCGTCCGCCCCGCGACGATCCGCCCGAGCCCGGGGATGCTGATCGAGATCACGCTGGAGCCGCCGGGGGGGTCGCCGATTGGCCGCCCGACCGGCCCGATCCAGTTCATCGGCCGCCTCGCGCCGGCCACGGGTTCGTGATCGGTTTTCTTCCGTAGTCGCTGCGTCCGGTAGCGCGCCGGCTCCGTAACGCCGTCAGTGGGGCCCGCCGGGCCCCGAGACGGCCACGGAGAAACGCGATGTCCCTCAGCTTCCGCCACGCCCTGCTCGCCACCGCGCTGGTCGCGGCCGCCGCAGCCCCCGCCGGCGCCACCACGCTGATCGGCCTGACCGCCGAGAACAGCCTGGTCCGCATCGATGGGGAGACGCGCCGCGCCAGCGCCCCCGTCCGCATCAGCGGCGCCGAGGGCCGCGTCATCGGCATCGACCAGCGCCCTCAGGATGGCCGCCTCTATGGGGTCACGGATCGCAGCCAGATCGTCACCATCGATCCCGCGACCGGCCGCGCCACGCAGGTCTCCCGCCTCAACATGCCCTTCGATGGCGGCGGCCGCGCCGTGGTCGATTTCAACCCGGTCGCCAACCGCCTGCGGCTGATGGGCATGAACGGCACGAACTTCCGCGTGAACGTCGATAGCGGCGAAGTCGTGCGCGACGGCACGCTGAAGTACGGCGAGGGGGCGAATGCCGGGACTCAGCCCCGCATCACCGCCGGCGCCTACACCAACAGCGTCGCGCCGCCCGCCAATGCCCCGGCGGCCGGCCAGCCCGGCGCGCCGACCACGGCGCTCTACACGCTCGACACCCTGCTCGGCAGCTTCAACCTGCAGGCGCCGCCGAATGACGGCGTGCAGCAATCCCGCGGCATGGTCGGCATGACGCTGCCCGCCAGCACGGCCTTCGACATCCTGACCGATGCGCAGGGCACCAATACCGGCTTCGTCCTGGCCGGCGGCACGCTGCACACGATCGACCTCACCAATGGCCGCCTGACGGCGACCGGCGCGGTCAGCGGCCTCGGCCAGGCCGATGTGATCGACATCGCCGCGATGCGGTGACGGGGTCCCTCATGGCCGGCCACCCACCCACCCCGGCCGGCCATGAGGCGGGGGGCGCTGTCGTGAACGGGCAGGCGGAAGCGCGGGCCGGGGCAGCAATCCCGGCCTCGCCCCCATCAGAACGGCGAACGCTGCGCCGGCTTCGCCGCCTAGAACAGCGACAACTGCGCGGGCTTCGCCGCGCGGGCGAAGGCCGTCTCCGGCACCAGCAGCCCGCGCAGGCCCGGCATCTCCAGCCCCCGTGCCCGATGCCCGGGCAGCAGCACGAAGGGCAGCACCTTGGGCAGGCTGACGCGCAGTCGCGCCAGGTCCTCCGCCCGCACCAGGGTGTGGCGCCGCGCGGCGATGATGCGATCCACCGTCTTGGCCCCCAGCCCCGGCACGCGCAGCAGCGCCTCCCGCGGCGCGGTATTCACATCCACCGGGAAGTGCTCCCGGTGCTTCAGCGCCCAGGCGGTCTTGGGATCGAGTTCGAGGTCCAGCATGCCGCCCTGGCCGCCGGCCAGGATCTCCTCCCGCGAGAAGCCGTAGAAGCGCAGCAGCCAATCCGCCTGATAGAGCCGGTGTTCCCGCACCAGCGGCGGCGCGATGGGCGGCAGCAGGCGCGACGCGTCGGGGATAGGCGAATAGGCGGAGTAGTAGACGCGCCGCATCCGGTAGCCCGCATAGAGGTCCGTCGCCGTGCCGAGGATCACGCCATCATCCGCCCCATCGGCGCCGACGATCATCTGCGTGGATTGCCCCGCCGGGGCGAAACGCGGCGGCCGGGCGCGGCGCGCGGTCTTCACCGCCTCCTCCCGCGCCTCAATCTTCCCGCGCAGCCCCGCCATCGCCAGGCGGATCCTGCGGAAATCCTTTTCGGGCGCCAGCGTGGTCAGGCTCTCCGCCTTGGGCAGCTCGACATTTATGGAAAGCCGGTCGGCGTGCCGCCCGGCCTCCTCCAGCAATTCGGGCGCCGCATCCGGGATGGTCTTCAGGTGGATGTACCCCCGAAAACCGTGCTCCTCCCGCAGCGTGCGCGCCACCAGCACCAGCTGCTCCATCGTGTAGTCCGGCGACCGGATGATGCCGGAGGACAGGAACAGCCCCTCGATCGTGTTGCGCCGATAGAAGGCGAGCGTCAGATCCACCACCTCCCGCACCGTGAAGCGGGCGCGGCGGACGTTGGAGGAAGCGCGGTTCACGCAATAGGCGCAGTCGAAGACGCAGGCATTGGTCAGCAGGATCTTGAGCAGCGAGATGCAGCGCCCGTCCGGCGCATAGGCATGGCAGATCCCCGACCCCTCCGTGCTGCCGAGCCCCCCTTTCAGGCTGTTCCGCTTGGCGGTGCCGGAGGAGGCGCAGGAGGCGTCATACTTCGCGGCATCGGCCAGGATCTCGAGCTTCTCGCGCAGCTCCATGGGGTTCAGAATCCGAGAGGTTTCCGTTCATGTTATGTTCAAGACGGAAGCCCGCAAGGGGTCGGCGCGACCCGTTCCGGCGCTAGACGCGCCAGCGCCGCCACATGGCGACCCAGGCGCCGACGCCGCCGACGAAGATCGTCGTCGCCACCGCCCAGACCAGCAGGATGAGGATCACCGCCCTCACCGGCGATGGTCCGGTCATCATGGTCCCGGCGAGCCCGGCTGCCTCAGGCAGATGTTCGGCCGATGCACTTCGCATGGATGTCCTCCCGCCCCGATTGCGGCAGTAACGCGGCTGCCCGGAAGTTCCCGCAAGGCGGTCGCATTCTTGTGATCATGCCGCGGACGTCATCCCGCGTTCTTTCCTGTCCGGACAAATCCTTTTGCGCAATGGTACGAGGATGACCGGAGGCCACCCCGATCGCGAGCCCGTCGCGCCCGCAACGGCGCCGGCCTCGCTCGAATCGATTCTGGCCGAGTTGCGTCGCCTGGCGCTCGCGGCGCTGGATGGCGGCCATCCGCTCGCCGCCGCGCGCATCGCCGCGACGGCGGACCAGGTGGAGGCCGCCACCTGGCCCGCCCGCCCGCCGCGCCCGCATTACGGCGCGCGGCGGGCCTGACCTACCGCCGCGCCGCGCCGGGCGTGATCCCGAAGGCCGCGCGGAACGCCGCGCCGAAGGCGGGCGCGCTGGCATAGCCGACCGCCGCCGCCGCCCGCGCCGGTGACTCCCCGCTGGCGAGGCGGGACGCCGCCTCCGCCAGCCGCAGTGTCTGCCGCCAGCGCGCGAAGCCCATCCCGGTCTCCGCCACGAAGAGCCGTTCCAGCGTGCGCGGGCTGGCGCCGGCCTCCCCGGCCCATTCCTCCAGCCGCCTCGGGCTTGCGGGGTCGCGGCGCAGCGCCTCCGCCAGGCGCTTCAGGCGGGGGTCGCGCGGTTCCGGCACCCGGAAGGGCAGCGCCGGCGCGCGGGCGATCTCGTCCAGGATCAGCGCCGCCAGATGGCCACCGCGCCCGGCGGGATCCCATTCCAGCGGCTCCGCGCAGGCGGCCAGGATCAGTTCGCGCAGCAGGGAGGAGACGGCGAGCACCGTCGCCTCCTCCGGCCCGGCCACCGCCGCATCCTCCCGCAGGAACAGGGCGCGCATGGCGACGCCACCTTCCGTCGCCACCCGATGGGGCTCCCGCGCCGGCATCCACAGCGCATGGCCGGGCGGCACGACGAAGCCCGCGGCGTCGGTCGCGATGCGCATGGTGCCGCGGGTGGCCCAGAGGAGCTGCGCGCGGTCATGCGCATGCCTCGGCACCCCCTCCCCTTCCGCATAGTCGCGGGCGAAGGCGGCAAGCGGCCGGTCCACCCCATCCTGCGGCAGGTCGCGGCGCGGCGCGGGCTGCCCCGCAGAATGGCGGTTTGGCGACATGGGCTGTCGGGACGTCTCCTTCGCGCCAGCCTAGCATGACCCCCGGCAGGAGCAGCCTGCGAAACTGTGGGAACGGCATCATGGACGCGGCTCGGCGCACGATCTGGTTCATCAACGCGGCGCATATCTTCACCCATTACGGGCTGCTGATCCTGGCCACCGCGGTGCTCGGCATCGTGCTGCAGGAACCCGAGGTCTTCGGCACCGGCTACGGCCCGATCGTGGCGCTCGGCACCGGCATGTTCGTGGTCTATGGCATGGGGTCGCTGCCCATGGGCGCGCTGGCGGACCGCTTCGGCCGCCCGGCGCTGATGGCGGCCTTCTTCCTCGGCACCGGCGCCTCGATGGCCGCGGCCGGCTTCGCGACGGGGCCGGTCACCCTGGCCCTGGCGCTCGGCTTCATGGGGGCCTTCAGCGCCATCTACCACCCGATCGGCACCGCCATGCTGGTGGATGCGGCCGGGGATAAGGTGGGCCGCGCCATGGGCATCAACGGCGTCTTCGGCAATGCGGGCGTGGCGCTGGCCCCGGCCGTCACGGCCTTCCTCGCGGCGGCCCTCGGCTGGCGCTGGGCCTTCATCATCCCCGGCGCGCTCTGCCTGGCCGTCGGCCTGCTCTATCTGCGCGAAGGGCCGGAGGACAGCGCCAAGACCAAGGCCGCGGGCAAGCCCTTCCCGGAGATCCCGCCCGCCATCGTCCGCCGCGCGGTCATCGTGCTGATGAGCCTCGCCGCCGTCAGCGGCTTCATCTTCAACGCCTTCACCATCCTGCTGCCGAAGCTGATGGAGGAGCGCCTCGCCAATTCGCCGGAGCTGCTGCCGGTGGTCGGCATGCTGGCCTTCCTCGCCATCATCTGCGGCGGCATCACGCAGCTCACGGTCGGGCGGCTGATCGACCGCAACACGCTGAAGCGCGTCTTCCTGCCGCTCGCCTGCGTGCCGCTGCCGGGGCTCGCCCTGCTCTCCTTCCTCGAGGGCTGGGCGGTGCTGCCCGTGGCCGGCCTGCTGGCGGCGGCCATCTTCGGCCAGGTCACGGTGAACGAGACGATGACCGCCCGCTATGTCGGCCCGAAGCTCCGCACGCGCCTCTATTCCATCCGCTTCTTCGTGGGCTTCCTCGGTGCCGCGGCGGCGAGCCCTGTCATCGCCTGGCTGCACGGCACCGCGGGCGGGCTCGGCAGCGTGCTGCTGGTGCTCTCAGCCTTCGGGGGCGTGACCTTCGTCTGCGCGCTCGCCTTCCCCGACCGGCGGGAGGAGCTGGCGCCGGAACTCTGGGCGCGGGCGCCGGAAGCGCCGCGCGGGCTTCCGCAGGCTGCAGAATAGCCCTACCCGAAATCCCGCGTCACCGGGCCGAGCCGGCTGCGCAGCCCATCGGCCACGCCCAGCGCGAAGGCCCTCAGCGCCGGCCACCCACCGCTAGCGCAGGCATGCAGCACCGACTGCGCCGCCATGGCCAGCGCGGCCCGGCACTTCCAGGCCAGCGGTACCGAGGGCAGGCGCAGCATCGCCACCTGGTTCCGCGCATGAGTGTAGAGGCGGAAGGGCGGCTGCCGCGCCAGCCTCAGCCCCAGCAGCGGCACGCGCAGCACGCCCTGCCCCAGCCGGTGCGGCATGGGCACGGAGGACAGCATCCAGCAGGAATAGTGCCGCGCCCAGGCGCGCAGGCACCATTCGATGTCCACCGCATCGATGAAGAAATCCTCTCGGAAGCCGCCCACCGCCTCGAAGGCCGCGAGGTCGATGAGCGAGCCGGAGGAGATGACGAATTCCAGCGGCACCGCCCCCGCGGCCGGCACCGCGCCGCCCCGGCGGAAGCAGCGCGGCGCCTTGCAGCCGCAGCCCCGCGCCGCCACCGGCAGCGGCCCCACCACGGCGGGGCATTCACCGGCCGCGATCAACCTCGCCCGCGCCTCGCACAGGGCCGGGGCCATGGAAGGCAGGGGCGACGAATCCTGGTCCAGCAGCAGCAGCGCCGAGAAGCCATCCGCACGCGCCATCGCCGCCATGCGGTTGTAGGCGGTGCCGAGGCCGAGATTCGTGCCATCGTTCAGCAGCACCGCCGGCCGCGGCCAGGGCCTGTCCACCACGGCGCGCGTGGCGGGCGACAGCGGCGCGTTCAGGAACAGGTAGATACGCCCGACGCTGTCCTGCAGCGAGGCCAGCGATGCCTCCAGCAGCGCTGGCGCCGGGTGGAACAGCACGATCCCGGCGGCCAGGCCCGCATCGAGCGGCGCGCTCACGCGACACCCCCCCGGGACCACTCGAAGCCGCTGCCCGCGGCGTGCGTCATGCAGGCCGCGAGGACCTGGAGATTGGGGTTCTGGAAGGGATCGGCGGCCAGGGCCTCCGCCCATCGCTGGCGCATCACCGCGCGCGCCGCCTCCAGCGCAGCGGCAGCCTCCACCGGCGCCGCCGGCAGGGCTTCCATCACGCCGCGATGCATCAGCATGGCGAAGGGCGTGTGAAGCACGCGCATCCCGCGCCATTGCAGCCGCAGGCAGAGATCGACGTCATGCAGCGCATGCGGCAGCGACTCTTCGTCGAAGCCGCCCGCGGCCTGGAACACCGCGCGCCGCAGCATCATCACGGCGCCGGAGACGGCGGAGACCTGCCGCGTCAGCGCCAGCAGCCCGCCCGGCCCGACATCGCCCGCCATCGCGCCCGGCGCCACCGGCCGGACCACCGCCGTCGGGTCCAGGGCAAAGCCGGCATGCAGCAATCTTCCGTCCCGACCCATCAGCTTGGCGCCCACCGCGCCCACGGGCTGGCGAAGGGCCTGGCTGGCCAGTTCCCCCACCCAGTAGGGCGACAGCACATCCGCCGCCTCGTCCAGCATCAGCAGCAGAGATCCCCGCGCCTCCGCCGCCGCCAGGTTCAGTGCCGCGGCGCGGCCTGTGCCCGGCGGCACCTCCAGCCAGCGGAGGCGGGCATCGAGCGGGCGGAACGGACCGCTCCCCGGCCCCGCCGGCGGCGCGGCCACGATCATCTCCAGCTCCGCCCAGTTGGTCCGCCGCAGCACGCCATCCGCGCAGTCGGGCAGCCGCCCGCCCACCGGCATCGTCACCAGCACGCTGACCAGCGGCCGCGGCTGCGCCACCGGATAGACGACGCGATGCCAGCCGGGCGCCAGCGGCGCGGGCTGCAACACCACGCCGACCTCCCCCGCCGAGGCCAGGCTCTCCATCACCGCGGCGCGGGAGGTGCGGACGCAGCGCGCGGCCTCCCGCTTCGAATAGCTGCCCTGCGTAGGCTGGCGCCAATGGTAGAGGATGCGCGTGATGTGGTGGATCCGCGCCGGCATCGTCGCCGCCGAGGCGCGCAGCGCCAGGTCATGGTCCTGGCTACCGTTGAAGCCGGGCCGCAAGCCGCCGATCCGGCGCAGCAGCCGCGTCGAATAGACGCCGAGATGGCTCACCAGATTCTGCGCCCGCAGCAGCTCCGGATCGAAATCGGGTTTGAAGTAGGGCGCGAAGCGCCGGCCCTGGCCGTCGATTTTGTCCTCGTCGGAATAGGCGATGTCGAGGTCCGGGTGCCGCCGGATCAGCGCCGCCACCTCATGCAGCGCGCGCGCCGGCAGCAGGTCGTCATGGTCCATCAGCAGCACGTGGTCGCCGCGCGCCATGCCGATCGCATCATTGGTCGCGCGGGCGATATGGCCGTTGCGCGTGCGCCGCCGCCAGCGGATGCGCGGATCCACCGCGGCCATCTCCGACAGCAGCGCCTCTACATGGCTCGATGGCGAGGCATCGTCGACCACGCAGAGCTCCCAATGCGGCCAGGTCTGCGCCTTCAGGGACGCGATCGCCTGCCGCAGCAGCGCGGGCGGGGTCTCATAGGCCGGCATCACGATGGACAGCAGCGGCGGGTTGCGGCCCGCCAGCGCCTCCTGGCGCATCGCCTGCGCCTCGGCGTCGGACAGCGTGTCGTGCTCCTCGATCCAGCGCTGGTAGCCCAGCGCATCGGCTGTCGGCAGCGCGTGCAGATAGGGGCGCAGCAGCGGCAGCGCCGGGCCGGCCAGGCCGCGCAGCCCGGCGCGCAGGCCGGGATGCCGGCGCAGCTCGCCCATCACCGCGGCGGCGATGCGGGCGACCGGCCGGGGGGCGGGCCGAGGAAGGGGGAAGGGCTTGGGCGTGGTCATCACCGGGTCCGCCATGTGGTCTGGCGGCAACATAATGTGGGAAAATTTCCCACGTCAATCGTGTGGGCTGATTTCCCACGTCACGACGTGTTACGCTGCCTGACACCGCGAAGCGCCCGATCCGTGTCCGACCTTCCCGCACCACCCGCAGCTCCGGCCCTGCTGCGCCCGCTGGCCCGGCTGCTGCGCCCCCTGCTGCGCCTGATGATCCGCGCCGGGCTCACCTGGCCGGTCTTCGCCGACCTCGTGCGCGGCCTCTATGTCCAGGTGGCGGCGGAGGAGATCGCGAGCGCGGCCGCGCGTACCGACAGCCGGCTCAGCCTGATGACGGGCGTGCACCGGAAGGAAATCCGGCGGCTCCGCGAACAGCCGCCGGAGGCGCCCGACCTGCCCCCGGTCGTGACCCTGCACAGCCAGCTGGTCGCGCGCTGGCTTGGCCTGCCTGCCTTCAGCGATGCGGCGGGGCGGCCGCTCCCCCTGCCCCGCACCTCGGCGGCGGGCGAGCCTTCCTTCGACGCGCTGGTCAGCGCGGTGACCCGGGATGTGCGCCCGCGCGCGGTGCTGGATGAATGGCTGGCCCAGGGCGTGGTGCGGCTGGATGCGGGGGACCGCGCCGTGCTGCAGGAAGCGGCCTTCGTGCCGCGGCCGGGGACGGAGGCGCAGCTGCACTACTTCGCCCGCAACCTGCATGACCACCTGGCCGCCGCCACCGCCAATGTCGCCGGCGCGCAGCCGGCCTTCCTGGAACGCGCCGTGCACTACGATGGCCTGCCGCCCGCGATCGCCGAGCGCATGGAAGCGCTGGGCCGCGCCGCGGTGGACCGCATGCTGGTCGAGGTGAACCGGGAGGTCCTGGCGATGCTGGACGGCCAGCCGGAACCACCGCCCGGCACGCCGACGCGCCGCGTCAACCTCGGCGTCTATCTCTACACCGAGGCCGAGACGCCGCCGGAGCGCCGGGGATGAGGCGCCTCGCCTTCCTGCTGCCGCTGCTGCTGGCCGCCGCCTGCGCGCCGCCGCCGCCGTCGCACCCGTCCTGCCGGATCGGGCCCGATGACGGCGCGCCCCTCGCCGCCGGTGATCGCGGCATCGGCGGCACCGGCCGGCCGGCGGCGCTGGCGGGGGGCGATCGCGGCATCGGCGGCACGGGCGTTATCGGCGTCGTCACCGGCTTCGCCAGCATCTGTGTCAACGGCATTGCTGTGGAGCACGACAGCCACGGCCGCCCGGTGCCCCGCGATGGCGGCTTCGGGCCCGAGGCGCCGCTCCGCGCCGGCCAGGTCGTGGTGATCCGCGCGGCGGGCGAGGGCGCCGTGCTGCGGGCCGAACAGGTCGCGGTGCGGCAGGAGGTGGTCGGACCCGTCACCGCGACCCGCCCGGGCGGGCTGGTCGTGGCCGGCCGGCCCCTCGCCTTCGCCCCGGCGCTCCGCGGCGGCCAGGACTGGGCGCCCGGCACCTGGATCGCCGTCAGCGGCCTGGCGCGGCCGGATGGCGTGATCGAGGCAACACGCATCGACCCCGCAGAACCGGGCCGCGCCCTGCTGCGCGGCGTGGTGGAGCGGGATGCGGCGGGGCTGCGGATCGGCCCCGTGCGGCTGGAGGCGGGTGGTACCGGCGGCCTCGTGATCGGTGTGCCGGTCGTCGCCACCGGGACCTGGCATGATGGCAGGCTGCGGCTGGACGGGATCGAGCCCGACCTGACCCTGGTCGATCCGCTCCGCCGCTTCGGGCCGGAGACGCGCCGCCTGCTGGTGGAGGCCTTTGTCGGCGGCAGTGAAGGCCTGCGGCTCGGCCCAGGGGGCGCGGTGCTTGCGGCGGATGCAGCGCTCGGTCTCTCGGCGGATGCCGCGCTCCGCCCCATGGCCGAAGCCCGCCGCCTGGTGGTGGAAGCGACGCGCCAGGCAGATGGCGGGTTCCGGGCCATCGCGGCCATGCCGCCGCCCGCGATGTCAGACGGCGATGGTGGTCCCGCCGGTCCCGGTCCCGCCAGCCCTATGGGCGCGCCGCCCGGTGCCGCGCCGCCCGGTGCCGCGCCGCCGGGGGCTGGCTTCGCGAACCCGGGCGCTTCGGCTGGTGGCCCGGGAGGCCCTCCAGGCATTGGCGACAGCGGTCCTGGTGGCGGTCCGAGCGGTGGCCCTGCTGGCGGACCCGGTGCCGGCCCAGGTGGCGGCCCAGGTAGTGGTCCGGGTGGCGGGCCCGGTGGCGGTGCTGGGAGTGGTCCCGGCGGCGGTGGGCCCGGCGGCGGTGGTCCCGGGGGTGGCCACGGCGGCCGCTGACACCGCCAAAAACCCTTTCCGCTGGCCTTTCGCCCCCTTCCATGCCATAGCCCCGCCCGGGCCGGTCCCCTGGCGGGGCCCCGGCCTTCGCTGCGATGGCAGCGGATGCACCGAGGATGGGCCGTTCCCGGATGGGAGGATGACGGCGCCTCCGGCCACATGGGCGGCCTTCCCACTGCGCGACAACGCGGTGGGCCCTCCGCCTTCCCATGCCGCCCGAGTCGCCGACCATCCCTGTCCGACTGGACAGGAACGACACCGCGCGCATCCGTCTTCCACGCATTCAGCCGTCCGCGGGCAGCCCCGCGGGCGGTGTCATGACGTGGCCTCGCATCCGGCGGGGCCGAGAAGGACGACGCATGTTCGACAAATACTTCCGCAAGGACATCTCCTGGGGCGGCCAGCTGCTGACGCTGGAGACCGGGAAGATCGCCCGCCAGGCGGATGGCGCCGTGATGGCGCGGCTCGGTGACACCATCGTGCTCTGCACCGTGGTCGGCGCCCGCAGCGTGAAGCCCGGCCAGGACTTCTTCCCGCTGACCGTGAACTACCAGGAGAAGGCCTTCGCCGCGGGCAAGATCCCCGGCGGCTTCTTCAAGCGCGAGGGCCGGCCCTCCGAATCCGAGACGCTGATCTCCCGCCTCATCGACCGCCCGCTGCGCCCCCTCTTCCCCGAGGGCTTCCGCAACGAGGTGCAGGTGATCGCGACGGTCCTGTCGCATGACCTCGAGAACAACCCGGACATCGTGGCGCTCGTCGGCTGTTCCGCCGCGCTGACGCTCTCCGGCATCCCCTTCTTCGGCCCGGTCGGCGCCGCCCGCGTGGCGTATATCGACGGCCAGTACGTGCTGAACCCGACCGCGGCCCAGATGGCGCAGAGCGCGCTCGACCTCGTCGTCGCCGGCACCGCCGAAGGCGTGCTGATGGTGGAGTCAGAGGCGAAGGAACTGTCCGAGGACGTGATGCTCGGCGCCGTCGAGTTCGGCCACAAGTCCTTCCAGCCGGTCATCCAGGGCATCATCGAGCTGGCCGAGGTGGCCGCCAAGGACGCCTGGGCCCTGCCGGAGGAAAGCGAGGCCGCCAGGACGCTGAAGGCCCGCATCGCCGAACTCGGCCGCGCGCCGATGGCCGAGGCCTACAAGATCGTCGAGAAGCTGGCCCGCCAGAACGCCGTCTCCGCCGCCAAGAAGGCCGTGGTCGCGCAGCTGGAGGCCGAGGGCCTCGATGCCGGCGCCGCCAAGGGCCTGCTGAAGGAACTGGAGGCCGACGTCGTCCGCAACGCCATCCTGGACACGGGGCTGCGCATCGACGGCCGCGACACCAAGACGGTCCGCCCCATCGTGGCCGAGGTCGGCATCCTGCCGCGCGCCCACGGCTCCGCCCTCTTCACCCGCGGCGAGACGCAGGCCTTCTGCGTCGCCACGCTGGGCACCGGGCAGGATGAACAGATCATCGACGCCCTCGCGGGCGAGTACCGCGAGAACTTCATGCTGCACTACAACTTCCCTCCCTATTCCGTGAACGAGACGGGGCGCATGGGCTCCCCGGGCCGGCGCGAGATCGGCCACGGCAAGCTCGCCTGGCGCGCGATCCACCCGCTGCTGCCGGAGAAGGAGAAGTTCCCCTACACGCTGCGCGTGGTCAGCGAGATCACGGAGTCCAACGGCTCCTCCTCCATGGCGACGGTCTGCGGCACCTCGCTCGCGCTGATGGACGCCGGCACGCCGCTGAAGCGCCCCTGCGCCGGCATCGCCATGGGCCTGATCAAGGAGGATCGCGGCTTCGCCGTGCTCTCCGACATCCTGGGTGACGAAGACCACCTGGGCGACATGGACTTCAAGGTGGCGGGCAGCGAGGCGGGCATCACCGCGCTGCAGATGGACATCAAGATCACGTCCATCACCTTCGACATCATGAAGATCGCCCTCGGCCAGGCGAAGGATGGCCGCCTGCACATCCTGGGCGAGATGGCCAAGGGCCTCAGCGGTGCGCGCGGCGACGTGGCGGCCACCGCGCCCCGCATCACCGTGATCAACATCAACAAGGACAAGATCCGCGACGTCATCGGCAGCGGCGGCAAGGTGATCCGCGAGATCACGGAGCAGACGGGCTGCAAGATCGACATCGAGGATGACGGCACCATCAAGGTCGCCGCCACCAGCATCGAGGCCGCGCAGAAGGCGATCGACTGGATCCAGGGCATCGTGGCGGAGCCGGAGATCGGCAAGATCTACAACGGCAAGGTCGTGAAGACCGCCGAATTCGGCGCCTTCGTGAACTTCCTCGGTGCCAAGGACGGCCTGGTCCACATCTCCGAACTGGCCAATGAGCGCGTCCAGAAGACCACCGACGTGGTCAAGGACGGCGACCAGGTGAAGGTCAAGGTCATCGGCTTCGACGACCGCGGCAAGGTGAAGCTCTCCATGCGCGTGGTGGACCAGGCCACGGGCGCGGACATCACGGAGCAGGTCGGCGCCCGCCGCCCGCGCGAGGAAGGCGAGGGTGGTGACCGTGGCGGCGATCGCGGTGACCGCGGCCCCCGCCGCGACCGTGACCGCGGTGGCGAGCGCGGCTTCCGCCCGCGGCGCGAGGGCGGCGAGCACGGCGGCGACTGACGCCAGACGGGGGCGCGGACCACGCTGGCGGTCCCGCTTCCGACCACTCTGCTCGGGTAATCCCGTGCCCCCTCTCCCATAGTGGGCCGGGACACGCCATATTAGCGATCCACGGGACGTCTTCTTGGACGCCCCGTGGTTCGTTTATGACCACCCTTCCGTCTGAGACAGTCACCGGAGCCCAAAGCCTTGAAGGCTATCAACCCGATCCGCATGGGCGGCGTCGAAGTCCTGCCGCTGGTCGAAGGCGGCAAGGGCGTGGCGGTGTCCAACGGCGCCACCTGCGGCGGCTGGGCCTCCGGCGGCGGCGTCGGCACCTTTTCCGCCGTGAACGCCGACAGCTACGACGCCGACGGCAACGTCATCCGCCAGATCTACCACGGCCGCACGCGGCGCGAACGGCATGAGGAGCTGGTGGCCTACGGCATCGCCGGCGGCATCGCCCAGGCGCGCGAAGCGCATGAACGCGCCGGCGGCCAGGGCCGCATCCACATGAACATCCTGTGGGAGATGGGCGGCGCCGAGCGCGTGGCGCGCGGCGTGCTGGAAGGCGCCAAGGGCCTGGTCCATGGCATCACCTGCGGCGCCGGCATGCCCTATCGCCTGGCCGACCTCGCCCGCGAATACGGCGTCCACTACTACCCCATCATCTCCTCCGCCCGCGCCTTCTCCGCGCTGTGGAAGCGGTCCTACAACAAGCAGCGGGAGCTGCTGGGCGGCGTGGTCTATGAAGACCCCTGGCTGGCCGGCGGCCATAACGGCCTGTCCAACAGCGAGGACCCGAAGCGGCCGGAGGATCCCTATCCCCGCGTCCTCAAGCTGCGCCAGACGATGCGCGAATTCGGCCTGCACGACGTGCCCATCATCATGGCCGGCGGCGTCTGGTGGCTGGAGGAATGGGAGCACTGGATCGACAGCGAGGAACTGGGACCCGTCGCCTTCCAGTTCGGCACCCGCCCGCTGCTGACGCAGGAAAGCCCGATCAGCGAGGAGTGGAAGACCCGCCTCCTCCAGCTGAAGGAGGGCGATGTGCTGCTGCAGCCCTTCAGCCCGACCGGCTTCTACTCCTCCGCCGTGCGCACCGAATTCCTGAACGAGCTGGAAGCGCGCAGCGAACGCCAGGTGGCCTACACGACCGAGCCCAACGAGGCCCATACCGCGCCGCTCGGCATCGGGCCGCGCAAGCGGCTGGTCTACCTGAAGCCGGACGACCTGCCCCGCGCGGAAGGCTATATCGCGTCCGGCTTCACCGAGGCGCTGCGCACCCCCGACGACACGCTGGTCTTCGAGACGCCGGCGGCGGCGCGGGAGATCCTGAAGGACCAGACGGACTGCATGGGCTGCCTGTCCCATTGCCGCTTCTCGAACTGGACGCAGGTGGAGCCCGACTTCACCACCGGCAAGAAGGCCGACCCGCGCAGCTTCTGCATCCAGAAGACGCTGCAGGACATCGCCCATGGCGGCAGGCTGGAACGGAACCTGATGTTCTCCGGCCACAACGCCTACCGCTTCGGCACCGACCCCTTCTACTCCAACGGCTTCGTGCCGACGGCGAAGCAGCTGGTCGAGCGGATCATGACGGGCCGCTGAAGGCGGGCCGCCGAAACACTGTTTTCTTTATTGCAACGGTTTCACCGCGCCACGCCGGCGCGGTGACACCCGGACCCTCCCCCCTGTAGGTTGAGCCCGCGTCTGGGGCAAACTCGTCTGGGGCACAGGGGACCATGGCATCGCCGACCCGCATCGCGGTCGTGGAGGATGAAGCCGATCTGCGGGAGGTGGTCGTGGACTACCTCCGCCTGCAAGGTTTTGCCGTCTGCGCCTGCGCGGATGGCGCGGCGCTCGATGCCGCCCTCGCTGCCGGCCCGGTCGATGTGGTGCTGCTGGACCTGAACCTGCCGCGGGAAGGCGGGCTTTCCATCGCCCGGCGCCTCCGCGCCCTGCCCCGCCCGCCCGGCATCATCATGGTGACGGCGCTGGGCGAGACGGTGGACCGCATCGTGGGGCTGGAGATCGGCGCCGACGACTACATCGGCAAACCCTTCGAATTGCGGGAGATGCTGGCGCGGCTCCGCAGCGTCCTTCGTCGCCGCGTGGCTGCGCCAATCGGTCAACCGCGCGTCGCGGCGCCGAGCGTGGCGCCGCGTCCCGCTATCCCCGCCGCGCCTGCGCCGCTCCCCGCGCCGGCAGCCCCGGCCGGCCGCACGCCGGATCTGCATTTCGGCGGCTTCACCCTCAGCCCGGATCGCCGCCGCCTGCTGGATCCGGGGCAGGAGGAAGTGCCGCTCACGACCATGGAGGTGGATCTCCTCCTTATCCTCGCGACCCATCCCGGCCAGGTGCTCTCGCGCGAAAGGCTGCTGGTGCTGGCGCATGGCAAGGATGTCGATCCGCTCGACCGCTCCATCGACGTCCGCATCACCCGGCTGCGCCGCAAACTGGAATCCGATCCCGCCAATCCGCGGCTGATCCGCACCATCCGCGGCCAGGGCTACGTCTTCACCCCCGATGGAGAGTGAGGCCTCCCTCCTCGCCCGGCTGACGGAGGCCGAGGCGCTGAAGCAGGGCGTGATCGACGCCGCGCTGGATGCCGTCATCACGGCCGACCGGGAGTGCCGCGTCATCGGCTGGAACGCCGCCGCGGAACGCATCTTCGGCCACCGGCGGGACGAGATCATGGGCCGCCCGATCGGCGACACCATCGTTCCCCCGCATCACCGCGCGGGGCATGAGGCGGGGCTCGCCCGCTACCACGCCACCGGCTGCCCCCATGTGCTCGGCCAGCGGCTGGAGATGGAGGCGATGCGCGCCGATGGCAGCGTCTTCCCCTGCGAGATGTCGATCCATGAGGTGAAGGCCGCCGGCCGCACCTTCTTCACCGCCTGGCTGCGCGACCTGACGCCGATACGGGATGCGGAGGCCGAACTGGCCCGCCAGCGCGAACGCCTGCACCAGACGGAGAAGATGTCGGCGCTCGGCAGCCTGCTGGCCGGCGTGGCGCATGAGCTGAACAATCCGCTGGCGGTCGTCGTCGCGCAGACCACCATGCTGGAAGCGGTGGCGGAGGACCCGGCGGTGCGCGACCGTGCCGCGCGGATCCATGCCGCGGCCGCGCGCTGCGGGCGGATCGTGAAGACCTTCCTCGCCATGGTGCGCCAGCAGCCGCCGAGCCGCAGCGCCGTCGACCTCAACGCCACGCTGCGCGGCGCGCAGGAGCTGGTGGCCTATGGGCTGCGCAGCGCCGGCATCGCGGTGGAGCATGCGCTGGCGCCGGGGGTGCCCCGCATCCAGGCGGACCCGGACCAGCTGGGCCAGGTGGCGGTGAACCTGCTGGTCAACGCCCAGGCCGCGCTGGCGGACCAGCCGGAGCCCCGCCGCCTGCGCCTCGAGACCTTCGCCACCACCGATGGCGGCGCCGGCTTCGCGGTGGAGGATAACGGCCCCGGCGTGGCCGCCGCGATGCGGGAGCGGATCTTCGAGGCCTATGTGACCACCAAGCCGCTCGGTGCCGGCACCGGCCTCGGCCTCGCGGTCTGCCGCAACATCCTCGGCGCCCATGGCGGCACCATCGGGCTGGAGGAGGGCACCCTCGGCGGCGCCCGCTTCGTCGTCCGCCTGCCGCCGGGCGGCGGCACCACCGCCGCCGCGCCGCCCGAGGCCCCCCGCGCCGCGCCGCGCCGCCGCCTGCTGGTGGTGGATGACGAGCCCGAGGTGGGGGAGGCGCTGGCCGACCTGCTGGCGGTGCAGGGCGTGGCGGCGGAGGTGGTGACGGACATCCCCGCCGCCCTCGCCCGCCTGGCGCAGGGCGGGCTCGACGGCGTCTTCTGCGACCTCCGCATGCCCGGCGGTGGCGGCGGCGGCTTCTACCGCCGCGCCATCGCCGCCCATCCGGGGCTGCGCGGCCGCTTCTGCTTCGTTACCGGCGATACGGTGGCCGGCCCCGCCGCCGTGGCCGCGCTGGACCCCGACCAGCCACCGCCCGTGCTCGAGAAGCCCTTCGGCCCGGCGGAGGTGGCGACGGCGCTGGCCGCCATTGCCGCGCCGTAGGGGCGCGTTATACTAACGGCCCTTTCGCGTGACCGCTCAGGCCCCCCTCAGACGCGTCGTGCCGCAGGCACGCCTTCGGCGTGACGCGGAAACCTCCGGTTTCCTTGGCTTCGCGGCATATGCCGCGGCGCCGATTCGGGCGCTCGGACCGGTCAAGAGACCGGTCCGTTGATTACTCGCTTAGCGCCGCCATCGGGCTCCCGGTCTCCCGCCGCATGCCCATGCGCGCGATGCTGCCCCAGGCGCGGTCATATTGCGGCGGCGTCCGCGCGGCATCGACGCGGCCCAGCGCGACCGCGGCGCGCATCGGCCAGTAGGGATCGCGCAGCGTGGCGCGGGCCAGCAGCACGAGGTCGGCCCTGCCCTCCGTCACGATGGCCTGGGCCTGCTCGGGCTCCGTGATCAGGCCGACGGCGGCCACCACCATGCCCGCACCCTGCTTCACCGCCTCCGCCCCCGGCACCTGGTAGCCCGGGCCGAGCACGATCTTCTGCTTCGGGTCGATGCCGCCGGAGGAGACGTCCATGCCGTCGATCCCCGCCGCCTTCAGGCGCTTCGCCAGCTCGATGGACTCATCCGTCGTCCAGCCGCCCTCGATCCAGTCGGTGTGGGAGATGCGGACCAGCAGGGGCAGCCCCTCCCCCACCGCCTCGCGCACCGCCTTCGCCACTGCCAGCGGCAGGCGCGTCCGGCCCTCGAAATCGCCGCCCCAGCGGTCGTTGCGCGTGTTGCTGATGGGGGAGAGGAACTGGTGCAGCAGATAGCCATGGGCGGCATGCAGCTCCACCAGCCCATAGCCCGCGGCCACGGCGCGCCTGGCGGTCGCGGCGAAGAAACCCGGGATCGCCTCGATCTCCTCCGTCGTCATCATGGTGGGCGTGGCGAAGGCGCCCATCGGGATGGCGGAGGGGGCCTTGATCTCCCAGCCCGGCTCGGCCGGCGCATCGTCCCAGGCCGGCGCGCGGCTGGCCTTGCGCCCGGCATGGCCGATCTGGATCGCCGGCACCGCGCCGGCATGGGCGATGGCGGCGGCGAGGCGCCGGTGCGCCGGAATCTGCGCATCCTCCCACAGACCGAGGTCGCCCGGCGTGATGCGGCCGTCGGCGGTCACCGCGGTGGCCTCCGCCATCACCATCCCCGCGCCGCCGATGGCGCGCTGCAGCAGATGGGCCAGGTGCCAGTCGGTCGGGCGGCCATCCGGCCCGGCGCAATACTGGCACATCGGCGAGATGCCGATGCGGTTCGGCAGGGTGGTGTCGCGAAGCTGGAGGGGGGAGAAGAGGTCGGCCATGCTGGTCATGCTCCGAGGCCCGGGAAGCGGGCGGCTTGCCCCAGGCATAGCCCCACCAATTCAGGGGTCAATCAGGGCCCCGACCAGGGCGGCAGCCAGCCGAGACGGCTTTCCATCAGCAGCAGCAGCGGCCGCCGGCCCGGCGGTGCCGCCAGCAGGCGCCCATCCGGCCCGGCGGGGTAGATGGTCATCGTGACGGCATCGAGGACATTGCCCCCCACCGCCCGCACCTCCCCCGGCGGCGTCTCCACCACGATGTCGCAATGCATCGCCCGCGCCCGCCCGGCCTCCGCCAGCCGTTCCGTCCAGTGCCGCAGCGGCGACGGGCCGCGGTCGAAGCAGAGGAGGTCGCCCGGCGCGGGCGCGCGTTCATCCGGCGCATGCGGGATGAAGGGCGCCTCGGCCGGGAAGCGGCGGGCGGTGGCGATCAGGCCATCGAGGTAGAAGGCATGGGTGGCGCTCGGCGGGAACTCCGCGGCATCGATGCCCGCGGCCCGGAACACCCAGGAGATGAAGGCGGCCGACCAGTAGGGCGTGGACCACAGCGCCGCCCCCTCCGGCTGCCGGGCCAGCGCCGCGGCGTAGCGGCGGCGGTTCAGCGGGATGGCGCCGTGATCCTCCGGCACCGCCTGCCAATAGGCCATGACGCGCGGGAAGTTGCCGGGATCGGCCTCGCGCGCCGCCATCTCCTCCGCCGTGGTCCAGGCCGGGCGCGTCACCTCCCCCCAATCCCGCCACTCCGCCAGCGCGATCCGCACGACGCGCTGCGCGGCCGCGGGGGGGTAGGAGAGTGGCGGCGAGGGCGGCGCTTCCGGCGCGCCGGCGCAACCCGCCAGCAGGGCCAGCAGGCCGAGGGCTGGAAGTGACTTCACGCCGCCGGCGCCGCCGCCAGGCCCAGGATCACCGCATCCGGCGCCATCAGCCCCAGCATGGCGGCGGCCTGGGTGGTCGGCTCCGTATCCCCGCCGAGGGGGGAGGGCATCACCACCAGCGTGCCGCCCTGCAGCCGGACCAGCGGACGCAGCAGCGCGATCGCATGGTGGTGCAACTCCTCCGCCTGGCCGATCGCTGCCGCGTCCAGCGCGCCGGGGGCCACCGTGGCGGCCAGCATCACCGCACCGGTCGCGCGCACCATCAGGGCCACGCCCTCCCCGTAGCGGAGTTCGGATTGCCGGGCGGCGCCGCCCACCAGCAACCCCTCCGCCTGCGCGCGTCGCGGCCCCGCCACCAGGTCCACCATGCCCGGCCGCACCGCGGCCAGCGCGGCCGCGATGGCCGGGGCGATCCGTGCGGGATCGAGTTGCGGCAAGGCGCGCGCCAGCGCCAGCAGCGCCATGGCCTGCACGGCCGGATCGGCCAGGCGACCGTCGCGGTCCCGGAACACCCCGTCATCGCCCTGCAGCGCCAGGATGCGTCCCGCAAGGTCGCCCAACGCCGTGGCGTGGCGGGGTTGTGCCTCCGCGCGCAGCCGCGCATCGACGCCGAGCGCGGCATGCGCGAGATCCTCGAGCCCCGCCTCGCCATCCATCAGCCGGTCGAGATGCGCGTCGAACCACGCCGCCAGCGCCGCCCGCCGCGCCGCGGGGACCGGGTCCCGATACGCCTCGGCCGCAGCGAAAAGGAGATGGGTTCCGATGGCGTTGAGGGTGGCGCCCTGTGGCGGCAGGGGCTGCAGGTCCAGCCCGTCCGCGCCGGTCATCGCCATGGCCTGGGCGGCTTCCGGCGCCGTCAGGCCGCGGGAGAGGAAGCGGTCCTCCCGCACCACCAGCGTCTCTCCCGCCGCGAGGGACACCCCGCCATGCCGCAGCAGGACCCATTGCACCTGGCCCGGACGCAGCGCGGTCGCCCTGACATGCAGCACGCGGTCCGGATCGACCGGGCGGAGGTGCAGCGTCGCGCCATCCGGCGGCCAGCCCTCGGGCGCGACCGCGACGTGGCTTGCCGGCCCCGCCGCCTGCCAGGTTTCGGTGCCGGCGCGGGAGGGTGGGGGAAGGCGGCGCCAGCCGGCGCCCTCCTGCACCACGCCTTCCGCGAAGCCGCTGTCGGACAGCCCGTCCAGCGCCGTCGTCAGCCGCACGCGACGCAGCGGGACGGCGGCAGTGAAGGTCACGGTGAGCCGCAGCAGGGGGGAGGCGCCGCTGATCGTGTAGGCGTAGCGGACCCGCCCGACTTCCACCCGGCGCGGCCGCAGCCAGCCGGCACGGCCCATGACCCGGCTCTCGTGCCAGGCCACCACCGTCTCCCCTTCGCGATCCAGCCCGCAGGCCGTCACCGCCTCCTCCACATCCTCGCGGTGGGGACGCCAGCCGAGCTGGAACTCCACGTTGTTGCCGCCATGGGTGGCGGAGACCAGGGCGTCGAGCGGCCCGCGCGGGCGCTGGTGCAGCATGCCGATCGAGAGGTCGCCCCCGAAGGCGTCGAAGGGCGTCAGCACCAGCAGGTCGCGCGGATCCTCCTGCACCACCAGCAGCCCATGGCAGCCGAGGCGCCCGCAGGGTTCGGGTGCGTCCTCCATCGCCATGGCGAAGTCGATCGCCGCCGCGGCCAGGCCAGGCGCGGCGTCATGGATGTCGGGCATGGCCAGCGCTTCGGCGGCCCGCGCATTGCCCGCGGCGGCGCAGAAGCTACCACCCGCCTCGCCTTCCGCCAGCGCCGTCAGCCGCCTGCCGTCCAGCGCCACGCTGCGCTCGATCGGCCCGCGGAACCAGGCGGCCAGGCGGTCGCGGTCGGTTGCGTGCAGCAGGTTGCGCATGGGCCTCCGCTTTCGGGTCTGGTGCCAGGATACCGCGCGGGCGCCCCGCGCGGAACAGCGGGCGGCGCCGAGGGCTGGGCCGCGCGACCCGATCCACCCTATCCTGCGGCGATGGGCACGAATGACGGCGGCCGCCTCTTCTTCCGATCCGAGGTCTTCAGCCCCCGGGCGCGCGAGCGGCGGCGCGAGACCGGGCTGACGGTGCGGGAGGCGGCGCGGGACATCCCGGTCCACGCCGAATGCGACGTGCTGGTGGTGGGCGGCGGCCCCGCCGGCACCGCCGCCGCGGTGGCCGCCGCCCGCCTCGGCGCGCGCACCATCCTGCTGGAGCGCCACAACCACCTGGGTGGCCTGTCCACCGGCGGGCTCGTCGTGTGGATCGACCGCATGACGGGCTGGGACGGCAGCCTGCTGATCCAGGGCTTCGCCGCCGAATTGCTGGACCGCCTGCCGAAGGCCGTCGTGGCGGGCCCGCCGCCGGAGGCCTGGGGATCGCGCGATGCCGCGACGGCCGCCTGGTGGGCGCTGCGCACCGCCGCCTTCCACGGCATCGTCACCCATTCGCCAACGGTCTGCCCGGAACACCTGAAGGCCGCGAGCCTGGAGATGGCCGCCGAGGCGGGCGTGGAGCTGCTGTTCCACGCCTGGGGCGCCGAGCCCATCCTGCGGGACGGCGCCGTCGCCGGCGCGATCTTCGAGAGCAAACAGGGCCGCCGCGCCGTGCTGGCGAAGGTGACCGTGGACGGCACGGGGGATGGCGACCTCTATGCCCGCGCCGGCGCCGCCTTCGCGGAGGATGTCGATACGCGCGACATCCACCACTGCATGAACACCTCCTGGACCTGGGGCGGCGTCGACATGCCGCGCTACCTCGCCTGGCGGGCGGAAAGCCCCGACGAATTCAGCGAGTTCATGCGCCGCGGCAAGGAAGCTGTCGGCTTCTTCGACAAGGCCTTCGCCAGCTGGCGGGACGACGTCGCGCTGTTCATGGGCCCGCGTCTCGCGGGCTATTCCGCCGTGATGGTCGATGATCTGGCGGAGGTGGAGGTCATCTCCCACCGGCTGATGTTCCGGCACCTGGAGCGCTACCGCGCGGAGTGCCCGGGCTTCGAGCGCGCCTTCCCGATGCTGACGGCGCCGCAGCTCGGCGTCCGGCATGCGCGGCGGCTCGCCGGCGTCACGCCGGTGACGCGCGCCTGGTGGGATGGGCGGGTCTCGGCGGAGGAGATCGGCGTCTCGCCGAGCCTGGCGCCCGCCTTCCCGCCGGTCTCCGTGCCCTATGGCGCCATCGTCCCGGTGGCGCTGGACGGGCTGCTGGCGCCGGGCCGGCACCTCGCCTGCGATGCCACCAGCCATTCCTTCCTGCGGGAGATTCCGCAGTGCTGGCTGACCGGCCAGGCGGCGGGGGTCGGGGCCGCGCTGGCGGCGGCGCGGGGGGTCGCGCCGCGGGCGGTGCCGGTGGCCGACATCCAGGCCGCGCTGCGGTCCCAGGGCGCCCACCTGCGCATGGCGGCGGAAGGATCGGCCGCGCCATCCTTCGCGCTGCACAATGACTGACCAAGGCTTCACCCAGGCGTCACGCTGCCGTGAGGACAAGTGGCGCAGATGGTAACGCGTCAAGGCATTGCCTCGACGTTTTCTCCCGGCGGTTCCGCGCATGGTGTGCGGACCATCCACTTCCCCGGCGCTGCAAGGCGCTGGGGCTTTTTTTGCCCCGGTGTCGTGCGGGGATTTCCTGCGGGACCGTGGCATGGCTGCCACTAAAATCAGCCGGATTCTAAAGCCGGTTTAGGGCCTTTAGGACGTTTAGCACCGATTTCATGGGGCGCTGCCGCCCGCCTGCACCGCCGGAAAACCTTGGCCGTGGCAGCGCGGCTACAGCGTGCGAAGGGCGCAATCCGGGCCAGGATGATCCGAACATAAAGCGAACGCCGGCGCGCCGCCAGCGGAATCCGTCAGTCCAGCAGCGCCGCTTCCAGTGCCGCCTTCTCCGCCTCGTCCAGCGCCCGCCAGTCCCGCCCCTGCAGCCCCGCCGCCATCGCCCAGAGCAGGCTGCGCGACGGGTTGCCCCCCATGAAGCGCAGCCGGCGGAAGGCGCCCGCGGCGCCGATCGCGCGCAGGTCGCCCACCGTCTCGATCCCGGCATCGGCCAGCATCGCCGCGCTGCGCGGGCCGAGGTTGCGCAGCAGATGCACCCCGGCCCGATCCACCAGCGGCGCCGCGCTGGCCATGGCGTGGTGCCTCACCCGCGGCCGCGATCGGCCTCGTAGCGGGCCTTGGTCTCGGCATTGGGGGGATAGAGGCCGGGCAGCGGCAGGCCCTTCTCGACCTCCTTCATGATCCAGCCCTCCAGCCGTTCCTGCTCCACCGCGGCTTCCGTCACGGCATCCAGCAGCGCGGCCGGGATCACCACGGCGCCATCCTGGTCCGCCACGATGATGTCGCCCGGCACCACGGTGACGCCACCGCAGCCGATCGTCTCCTGCCATCCCACGAAGTTCAGCGCGGCGACGGAGGCAGGGGCGACATAGCCCTGGCAGAAGACCGGCAGGCCGGTGCCGATCACGCCGGCACCGTCCCGCACCATGCCATCCGTCACCAAGCCGGCCACGCCCTTCTTCGCCATGCGGGCGCAGAGGATGTCGCCGAAGATGCCGGCCGCGGTATTGCCCATGGCATCGGCGACGGCGACGCAACCCTCCGGCATCTCCTCGATCGCCGCGCGGGTCGAGCGGGGAGAGGACCAGCTCTCCACCGTCGCCAGATCCTCCCGCGTCGGCGTGAAGCGCAGCGTGAAGGCGGGGCCCACGATCCGCTTCGCAGCCCCGGGGACGATCGGGCGGCTGCCGGCGATGTAGCAGAAGCGCACGCCCTTCTTGAGCAGGACCGTCGTCAGGGTGGCGGTGGTGACGCCCATCAGGGCGTCGCGCGTGGCGGGGTTCATGGGCGCGGCTCCGGCTGCCATGGCAGAATACGCGGGCGCTTAAGCGCAGCGGCGCGCCCGCGTCCAGGCCGCAGGGGGCTGCCCGCCCCCTGCACCCCCGGCCAGGGTCGAAGGCGACCCTGGACCGCCGGGTTCTGGCGCCGCCTACACCCGCGCCAGCGCCACGCCCCAGCCTGGCAGCACCTCGCCCGCCGCGCCGACCGGGCTGCCCGACAGCGCCGCGCCCCCCTGCAGGCCCGCCGGCACGGGCACCGGTTCGGGCGAGAGGTTGAACAGGCAGCGCACATGATCCGCCGCCTCCCGCCGCTCGAACCCCAGCAGCGGCGCCGGCAGGCCGAGCGGGTGGGACGCGCCCGCCACCAGCGCCAGGCTGGCGCGCCGCGTGGCCAGCAGCTCCCGCGTGAAGGCCAGCATGCTGCCGGGTTCCTGCTGCATGGAGACGGCGAGGTCGCGATGCGCCTCCGGCACCGGCAGCCAGGGACTGCCCGTCGTGAAACCGGCATGGGGCAGCGCAGCGTCCCAGGGCATCGGCGTGCGGGACCCGTCGCGGCCGGCGAAATCCGGCCAGAAGCTGATGCCGAAGGGGTCGCGCAGCGCCTCGAACGGCAATTCGGCCTCGGGCAGGCCAAGCTCCTCCCCCTGGTAGAGGCAGGCACTGCCGCGCAGGGTCAGCAGCAGCGCCATCAGCAGCCGCGTCACGGCGGGGTCGGGCGTGCCGGTCGGCGACCAGCGCGTGGCGGTGCGGACCACGTCATGGTTGCTGAAATTCCAGCAGGGCCAGCCCTCGGGGTGGGAGGCCGCCTCCACCAGCGCCCGCGCCACGCCATGGTCGAAGCCGGCCCGCAGCGGCGCCAGCGTATAGGCCATGTGCAGCAGCCCCGGCGCCGTGGCGCGGGCTACCCGCGCATGCGCGCCTGGCTGGGAGGACAATTCGCCCAGCAGCACCGCGCCGGCGGCATCGGCCTCCGCCCGGAAGCGCCGCAGGATGGCCGCCGTCCCTGGCCCCATCATGTCGTGCTGGTGCAGCTGCAGGCCGAAGAGCTTGGCGGGTGGTTCGGGGCGCGGCGGCGCGGCCGGATTGTCCCGCAGCGCCTTGTCATGCGCCACGAAATCCAGCGCATCCAGCCGGAAGCCATCGACGCCGCGATCCAGCCAGAAGCGCATCACCCCCGCCACGGCATCGAGCGTGTCGGGATCCTCCAGGTTCAGCGCCGGCTGCTCCGGCAGGAAGTGATGCAGGTAGTACTGTCGCCGCCGCGGCTCCCACCGCCAGGCCGGGCCGCCGAAGACGGAGAGCCAGTTGTTGGGCGGCGATCCATCCGCCTTCGCATCCGCCCAGACATAGCGATCCGCGAGCGGCCCATCCCGCCGCGCCCGGCTTTCCCGGAACCAGGCATGCGCCGTGCTGGTATGGCCCGTGACGAGGTCGAGCATGACCTTGAGGCCGCGCTCATGCGCGCCCGCGATCACGGCCTCGAGGTCCGCCAGCGTGCCGTATTGCGGATCCACCGCGCAGTGATCCGCCACGTCATAGCCGAAATCGGCCTGCGGCGAGGCATAGACCGGCGCCAGCCAGACGGCATCCACGCCAAGCCCCGCGACATGGTCCAGCCCCTGCAGGATGCCGCGCAGGTCGCCCACCCCGTCCCCGTCCGAATCCCGGAAGGACCGTGGGTAGACCTGGTAGATCACCGCGCCGCGCCACCACTCGGTCATGCCGCCACTCCCGCCATTGCGCAGCCAGGAAGGCCCGGCACGCCCGAGGGTTCCCGCAACCGCCCGCCCTGGCGCCGCGTTGGCGATCCCCAGCCAGGAGGACGCCATGGACGACAAGGACAGGATCGGCGAGGCCCGCGGGTCCGAGGACGCGCTGCGCCCCACGCTGCCGGGCGGCGAAAGGGTGCGGCCGGGGGAGAGCGGGGAGCACGCCGACGAGGCGGGCGACAACCGCGCCTCCGGCCAGATCGACGACCCGATCCATCCAGGGGAAGCCCAGCCGGGCGACATGGTGGAGCAGGCGCAGCTGCGCGGCGGGCCGGTGGACATCTCGCCCGACCGGATCAAGCGGCGGTAGGCCCGCAGGGGGCTCTGCCCCCTGCACCCTCGCCAGGGTTCAGCGGAACCCTGGACCGCGAGGTTCAGGCCGGCGCCTTCCGCACCAGCCAGCGCCACACCCCGAACAGGTTCAGCGCCAGCAGCACCAGGTTCGTGAGCCCCAGCTGGCTCTCCTGCTCCAGTTGCGCCGAGGCGAGCCAGCACGCCGAGCCGCCCGACAGCAGCGCAAAACCCCAGCCCGTGGCGCGCCGGCCGAGATCGGCGGCGGTGGTGCCGGCCCCCGCGATGGTCAGGCCCGTCGCGGCCCATTTGAAGATGTCGGGCCAACTCGCCCCGCCGATCGCCATGCACCGCGCCTCCCTGTCCGGGGGCGCGAACGCAGCAGGAACGGCGGCGTTGCGCGGCTCAGGCCGCCTTGTAGCCTTCCTCCGCGACGGCGGCGGCGACCTGCGCTTCCGTCAGCACCGTCTCCGCCGTGATCATCCCGGTCTCCAGCGCCACGGTCACCCGCGCGGCGGGGTCGAGCGCCTGGATCGCGCCCGTCACCGCCTTCACGCAATGGCCGCAGCTCATGCCCTCGACCTTCAGCGCCACCGTCATGCAGACTTGCCCTCCAGCTCATCGATGATCGGGCAGTCCGGCCGGTCATCGCCGGCGCAATGCTGCGCCAGGTGGCGCAGGCTGTCAGCCACCGCCCGCAGCGACGCGGCCTTGGCCTCCAGCGCCGTCACATGGTCCATCGCCAGGCGCTTCACGTCGCCACTCGCCCGCGACCGGTCGCGCCACAGCGCCAGCAGCTTGCGGATATCCTCCAGCGGAAAGGCCAGGTCCCGCGCATGGCGGATGAAGCGCAGCACCGCCACGTCCTGCGGCCCATAGCTGCGATAGCCATTCGCCCGGCGCGTGGCCGTGACCAGCCCGATCGATTCGTAGTGGCGGATCATCTTGGCCGAGACGCCGGAGCGGGCGGCCGCCTCCCCGATATTCATGCCGCGGGGCCGGAGGGACGGCGCGGGGGGCCGGCTGGCTTCCACCGCGAGAGCAGCAGCGCGTTCGCCACCACCGAGACGGAGGACAGCGCCATGGCCGCCCCCGCCACCGGCGGAGAGAGCAAGCCCGCCGCCGCCAGCGGAATACCGAGCAGGTTGTACCCGAAGGCCCATGACAGGTTCTCCTTGAGCTTGCGATAGGTTCGGCGGGTGATCTCGAGCGTGGCCGGCACCAGGCCCGGATCGCCCCGCATGAGGGTGACGCCCGCCGCCGCGATCGCGACATCGGTCCCGGTGCCCATGGCGATGCCGAGATCCGCCGCGGCCAGCGCCGGTGCGTCGTTCACGCCATCGCCCACCATGGCGACGCGCAATCCTTCCTGCCGCCAGGCCGCGACATGGCCGGCCTTGTCCTGCGGCAGCACCTCGGCCTCCACGCGGCCGATGCCGAGCCGCGCGGCGGCTTCCCCGGCGGCGGCGCGGTTGTCGCCGGACAGCATCGCGACCTCCAGGCCCATGCCCCTCAGTGCGGAGACGGCGGCGGTGGCGCCGGGCTTCGGCGCATCCTCGAAGGACAGCAGCGCCAGCACGCGCGCCGTGGCCGGGTCGATCAGCCAGGCGAGGCTGCGGCCCTGCGCGGCCTCGACCCGCGCGGTGGTCGCCAGCGCGCCGGGATCGGCGCCGGATTCCGCCAGCAGGCGCGGGCTGCCCAGCGCTAGGCGGCGGCCGGCGACCACGCCCTCCACGCCGCGGCCCGGCAGGGCGCGGAAGCCCTGCGCGGGGGCGGGCGTGGCGCCGAAGGCGGCCAGCACCGCGCGGGCCAGCGGATGCTCGCTGCCGGATTGCAGGGAGGCCGCCTGTGCGAGCGCCTCCGTGGGGTCGATGCCGTCCGCCGGATGCAGGGCGGCGAGCCGCGGCCTCCCCTCGGTCAGCGTGCCGGTCTTGTCGAAGGCAACGAACGAAATGCCCTGGGCGCGCTCGATCGCCTCCGCATCGCGGATCAGGATGCCGGCGCGCGCCGCCGCCCCGGTACCGGCCATGATGGCGGCGGGCGTCGCCAGGCCGAGCGCGCAGGGGCAGGCGATGACCAGCACGGCGACGGCGTTGAGCAACGCGGCCTCGAACCCCGCCCCCGCCAGCAGCCAGCCGAGCAGCGTGACGGCGGCGATGCCGATGACGACGGGCACGAAGATGGCGCTGACGCGATCGACCAGCTTCTGCACGGGGGCGCGGCTGGCCTGGGCGGCGGCGACGAGCGCCGCCACGCGGGCCAGCGTCGTGTCCGCGCCGATGGCGGTGGCGCGCAGCACCAGCCGGCCATCCAGCACCACCGTGCCGGTCGCGGCCCTGTCGCCGGGGCGCTTCTCGACGGGCCGGCTCTCCCCGGTCAGGGCGCTTTCGTCGATCCCGGCCTCGCCCTGTTCGATGACGGCGTCCACGGGGATGCGCTCCCCGGGGCGCACGACGACGCGGTCGCCGAGTGCCAGCGCGGCGGCCGGCACCTCCTGCTCCTGCCCCTGCGCATCCAGCCGGCGGGCCGTGCGGGGGCGCAGGTCGAGCAGCGCGCGGATGGCGGCGCCGGTGCCGCGCTTGGCGCGGGCTTCCAGGTATTTGCCGACCAGGATGAAGAAGATGACGACGACGGCCGCCTCGAAATACAGCGCGTGGCTATGGCCACCGCCATGCTGGACCAGCAGCCAGAGGCTCATCAGGAAGGCGGAGAGGGTGCCGATGGAGACCAGCAGGTCCATGTTGCCGGTGCGGTTGCGCAGCGCCGCCCAGCCCGCGCGGAAGAAGCGCGCGCCGAGCCAGAACTGCACGGGGGTGGCCAGCGCCAGCTGCACCCAGCCATTCGGCATCCAGTCCTGGCCGAGCGGCATGCCGACCATGCCGACCAGGAAGGGCGCGGCGAGCAGCCCGGCCAGGACCAGGTCCCGCCGCTGGCGCGACAGCTTCGCGGCCTCCGGCGCGCCGTCATCCTCCTGCGTGGCTGTCAGCGCATAGCCGGCGCGGGACAGGGCCGCGGCCAGCGCTGCCTCCTCCACCCCCGCCAGGGCGCGGATGGTCGCCTGGTCCGAGGCCAGGTTCACGCTGACGGAGAGCACGCCCGGCACCTTGCCCAGCGCGCGTTCCACGCGGCCGGCGCAGCTGGCGCAGGTCATGCCCTCGATCCCGATCGTGCGTTCCTGTTCGGGCACCTGGTAGCCGGCGGCGCGGATCGCCTCGGCCAGGGCGGCGGGGGGCGCGGTGCCGGCGACCGTCGCGGTTTCCGAAGCCAGGTTCACGCTGGCGGCGGCGACGCCCGGCACCTGCGCCAGCGCGCGCTCCACCCGCCCGGCGCAGCTGGCGCAGGTCATCCCCTCCACGGGGAGGGACAGGGTCGGGGGCGGCGCGAGGGGGGCCTCGGGCATCGGGGGCTTCGGTTCCATGAGGCGAAGGTGGCGTCTCCCACAATGGGAGGGTCAAGCACCCCGCCTCGATTTCCCCGAGATTGTCCGCTCTGGAAGGCGCCGGCCTTGATCTGGCTCATACCGACCGCCGCTTGCAGCGGCGGTCGGTATGAGTTTTTTGGTGCCCTCAAGTGCGTCGTGCCGAAGGCACGCCTGCGGCGTGACGCGGCCGCATCCGCGCGCTTGGCTCGCCGCACAGGCGGCGGGCGCCATTCGGCGCCTCGGCGGCCGTTGGCCGCCGCCGGGCTCCCGATCGGCCGATGGCCTCAGGGCCCGTTGACGCGGAACCGGGGGCGCCCGACATGGGCGGCGCCATGCGCAACATTTCCTCAGCGATCCTGCTCTCCCTCGTCCTGGCGGCGCCCGCGGCGGCCCAGGCGCCGGCACCTCCGCAGACCGAGCCGGTCCGCATCGTCAACCGCACGGGGCAGGAGGCGACGGCGCTGCATGCCGTGCGCAGCGGCCGGCCGGACTGGGGCAGCAATCTGCTGAACCGCGGCCCGCTGCCGACCAACGCCGCCTTCGCGCTGCGGGTGAACCAGGATGCGGGCTGCCGCTTCGACATCAGGATGGTCCTGGCCGATGGGCGGGAGGGGCTGATCCGCGACCGCGACATCTGCGCGGAGACCCGGATCGAGATCGCGACCGCCGCCGCGCCCCTGCCCCCGGTGGCGCAGGCTCGCCCCAATCAGAACGCCCGACGCGTGAGTTCAGGGACCGGCTTCGTCGTCGCCCCCGACCGGGTGCTGACCAACCACCATGTCATCGAAGGCTGCGGCCGCATCCTGGCCCGCACCGCGGATGGCCGCTGGCTGGCGGCGACGGTGCAGGGCCAGGCGGATGCGCGGCTGGACCTGGCGCTGCTCGCGGTGCCGGGGAATCCTGGCCCGACCGTCGCCTTCCGCGGCACGCCCGCGATCCGGCGGGGGGAGAGCGTGGTGGCCTATGGTTTCCCGCTTTCCGGGCTGTTGTCCTCCGACCCCAAGCTGACGCGGGGCGAGATCAATGCGCTGGGTGGCATCGGCAATGACCAGACGCGCTTCCAGATCAGCGCGGAGGTGCAGCCCGGCAATTCCGGCGGGCCGCTGCTGGACATGCAGGGAAATGTGGTCGGCGTCGTCGTCGCCAAGCTCGACAACCGTCGCGTCCAGAACGTGGACAACGTGAATTTCGCGGTGAAGGGGGAGGCTGCCCAGGCCTTCCTGCGGCGGAACAACCAGGAATTCCGCACGGCGGAGAGCCGCGGCGCCGATCGCAGCGCCGCCGATGTCGGCGACATCGCCCACCGCGCCACGGTCATGCTGCGCTGCGAGCCCTGACTTGAGACGGTCCAGGCCCGTCTCGGGCCCCTGGTCCCTTTGGGCGGATAGGGTCCGGGAAAGGCAGAGCCTTTCCCGGAATCACGCATCCCCCTCCGCCGGAATCTCCACCCAGGCCCTGAACGCGTCGGAGGCCTGCACCTCCCCCGACGCGATCACCCCGCGCCACAGCCCCGCCGCGTGCACCACGTTGGGCAGCCCCGCCGGCTGCACCGTCAGGCACATCGCCTCCGCCATCCAGCGTTCCTCCACCCCCACCGCGTAGGCGGCGCGAAGGTAGCGCTGCACCCCCGCGGAATCCCGCCGCGCGGTGCAGGCGGCGAGCAGCGCCAAGGCGCGGCGTGACGGCGGCAGGGTGGGGGTCAGCGCCTCCAGCGCCGCCGCTTCCGCCGCCCCGGCGTCCCAGCCCGGCAGTTGCCCGGCCCAGCCCTCGGCGGCGAAGTCGAAGCGGGAGCGCGCCACGGCGAAGCCGGCGAGGCGGAGCGCGGCCTCCACGCCCTCGATGCCCCCGCCCGCTTCCCTGTAGCGGCGCACGTGATGGCGCGCCGTCGCACTGCCGACCACGGCGGTGATGACCAGCCAGAGGAACTCCTTCTCCTCCGCCGGCAGGGCCACGGGCTGCAGGGCGAGGCGGCCATAGGCGGCCTCATAGGCTTCCGCGAAGTCGGGCGAGAGCAGGCGGAACAGGCCGTGATGCGGCAGCAGGTAGCCGCGCTTCGCCCGCGCCGCCTGCAGCCCCGCGCGGAAGCTGTCGCTCATCCGAAGGCCTCGGCGCGGATCGAGGGATCGAGGTAGCGCGCGGGATCGGTGAGCGCCTTGCCCGTGAAGTGGCTGCGCAGCCGCAGCACGGTGGCGAGGCCGGCCTCGCTGATCGACAGGTCGCGCGTGATGCCGCGGACGGGATCGAGCAGCGCGGTGACGGCGCGCGCCGCGACGGGGGGCGGCATCTTCGCGCCCTCGGCCAGGATGGCGGCGGCCTCCGCGTGGTCGGCATCGAGCAGCGCGAGCGTTTCGCGAAATGCGCGGGCGAAGGCGACCAGCGCGGCGCGCTTCTCCGCCAGCACGCCGCGGCGCGATGCCGCGACGATGCCCTGGTAGGGGCCGACGACATCCTGCGCGCGGGCCAGGCGCAGGCAGCCCTTGGCCTCGGCCGCCAGGTCGAGCGGCGTGTTCAGCAGCGTCGCCTCCTGCGCGCCCTCGACCAGGGCCGCGAGGCGCTGCGCGCCGCCGCCGACGGCGACCCATTCCACCGCCTCGGCCACGCCGGCGCGGCCCAGCATCTCCCGCAGCACGAAGGCGAAGCCGGTGGTCATGGCATCGACCGCGACGCGCCGGCCGCGCAGCGCGGCGATGTCGGCGATGCCGGGCACCGCCATGACGTTCAGCATGCCGTCATCGACGCCGAGCCAGGCGACGAAATCGGCGGGGCCGGGCAGTTCCACCTCCCCCTGCCCCTCATCATAGGCGACGATGTTGTCCACCGCCGTCAGCGCCAGGTCGAAGCGGCCGGCGTAAAGATCGCTCGCCATCGCCTTGGAGTTGGGCGTGAGGGAGAGCGCGATCTCCAGCCCATGGCGCGCGAAGACGCCGTGCTTCGTGCCCGCCCAGAGCGCGAGGTTGGAGGCGCCGGCGAAAGCGACGACGTTCAAGGTCTGCATGAATCCCTCAACGAAAAAGGGCAGGGATGCGGTGCACCCCTGCCCGTGACGGTCGTCAGTCCGACACCCTCAATCCGCGAATTGGCCGGCCGCCTGCAGGATCGGGCGCCAGCGCGCGATCTCCGACACCAGATGCGCGCGGTGCACATCGGGGTTCTGGCGCTCCACCGGCTCCGGCGGGCTGCCGAGCTCATTCATGCGCGTCACCACGCGCTGATCGGCGAGTGCCGCGCGCAGCGCCTGGTTCAGGCGCATCACCACAGGCGTCGGCGTGCCCTTCGGCGCGTAGATGCCGTGCCAGATACCGATCTCGAAGCCCGGCAGCCCGGCCTGGCCCGCGGTCGGGATGCCCGGCAGCTGCGCCATCGGCTCCGCCGTCGTCACTGCCAGCCCGCGCACGCGCCCGCTGGTGACGAAGGAGGAGGCGGAGGTGGTCTGGTCGCAATAGATGTCGAGGCGATCCGCCATCAGCTCCGGATAGATCGGGCCCGAGCCGGTGTAGGAGACGGTGGTGACGCGCACGCCGAGGCTCGCCTGGAACAGCGTGCCGCAGAGCTGGCTGGCGGAGCCGAGGCCGGCATTGGCCAGGTTCACCGCCTCGCCCCGCTCGCGCACATGGCGGATCATCTCCGCGAAGTTGGTCACCGGCAGGCCGGGGCGGGCGAGCCACACCATCGGCGTCGCGGTCACCAGGCCCACCGTCTCGAAAGCCGTGACGGGATCATAGGGCAGGCGGCGGTAGAGCGTCGGCGCGGTGGAGATGCCGATGTTGTGCAGCAGGATGGTGTAGCCATCCGGCGCCGCGGCGGCGACGCGCGCCGTACCCGTGGTGCCGCCGGCGCCGCCGACATTCTGCGCCAGCACGTTCTGGCCGAGGTCGCGGCCCATCGCCTCCGCGATCAGGCGACCCACCACATCGGTCGGCCCGCCCGGCGCGAAGGGGATCACCATGGTGATCGGGCGTTCGGGCCAGTTCTGCGCCTGCGCCGCACCGCCGAGCATCGGCAGGGCCAGCGCGGCGGCCGCCAGCAGGCGGCGCGTCGTCCTCATCATCATGGTTCGTTGTCCTCCGTTATTGTCGAAACAGAATGTCAGCGTCCGCCGCCGATATCCACCAGCGTTCCCGTCATGTAGGAGGCCGAGGGCGAGAGCAGGAAGGTGATGAGCGCCGCCACCTCCTCCGGCTCCCCGGGCCGGCCCAGCGCGATCGCGGCCGTCATGGTCTTCAGGCGTTCGGCCCCGGCCTTCGCTTCGTGGGTGGCGGTGCGGATCACGCCCGGCCGCACGGTGCAGACGCGAATACCCAGCTTCCCAACCTCATTGGCGAGGCCACTCGTAAAACCATCGACCGCGCCCTTGGCGGCGGCATACATCACGCGGCCGGGCTGGCCACCGAGCACGCTGGCGCGGGAGCCGACATTGACGATGACGCCGCCCTCTCCCCCGCGATCCGTCGCCATGCGGCGCACGGCCTCCCGCGCGCAGAAGACGGTGGTGCGGAGGTTGCTGTCCATCATCCGGTCGTAATCGGCCGTGGTGAGGTCGGCGATCTTCGCATCCGCGCTGCCGCCGGCATTGTTCACCAGGCCGCGCACGGGGCCGATGCGGTCAGCGGCTTCGAACAGCGCGGTGATGCCCGCTTCGGTCTGCACATCGGCCTGCACGGCTTTTGCCTTGCCGCCCGCTGCCTCGATCGCCGCGACGACACCAGCGGCGCTGTCGGCGTCACGGGCGTAGTTGACGACGACGGTCCAGCCATCGGCGGCGGCGGCCTTGCAGGTCTCCGCCCCGATGCCGCGCCCGCCGCCGGTGACGATCAATACACCGCGTGTCTGAGGCGGCCGATTCAGATCTCCGGGCCCTTCGGCCCTCCGATCATCGGACGCCATCATCGGCTCCAGCCGCCAACCTGGGAGAGTTCCGCGCGCGCCTCGGCGGCGGTCATCGGCTCCACGCCGAATTCGCGCAGCAGGCGCACGGCGCGTTCCACCAGCACGGTGTTGCTCGTCGCGAGCTCGCCCTTGTTGAGGTAGATGTTGTCCTCGAGGCCCACGCGCACATGGCCGCCCAGCAGCCAGGCCTGCATCAGCATGGGGAATTCCATGCGCCCGATGGCGAAGGCGGCCCAGGGGCTGCCCGGCGGCAGGATGGACTTGGCGTAGTTCAGCGTCTGCGGATCCCAGTCGAAGCCCCAGCGGATGCCCATGCAGACCTGGAACAGGCAGGGGCCCTTCAGCACGCCCTGCTCCATCAGGTTCTTCGCCAGCCCGATATCGCCGGAATCGAAGACCTCAAGCTCCGGGATGGTGCCGACGCTGTAGATCAGCTCGGCCATCTTCGTCACGGACCAGGGCGCGTTGATGACGACGGCATTGCCCGACCACATGGTGTTCAGGTCGAGCGTCGCGATCTCCGGCTTCAGCGCGACAATGTGCTCCACGCGCTTCTCCGGCGGCAGCAGCGTGCTGTTCGGCCCGGCCACGCGGGGATTGTCGCGGGACGGATCGAAGCGCCCGCCCGGGCCGGTCGTCAGGTTGATGACGACATCGGTGCCACTGCTGCGGATGCGGTCCACGACTTCCTTGTAGAGGTCGAGGGACATGGAAGGCTTGCCCGTCTCCGGGTCCCGCACATGGATATGCGCGACCGCGGCGCCGGCCTTCGCCGCATCGATCGCGGCATTGGCGATCTGCTCCGGCGTGATCGGCAGGTAGGGCGTCTGCTCGGGGGTGGTGATGTTGCCCGTCACCGCGCAGGTGAGGATGACCTTGCGACGCATGTTCTCAGTCCTTCGCGGCGTTGGTGTCGGCATCCGCCTTCGGGATGCGGAATTCATAGGTGAGCTTCGCGGGCCGGCCCTGCTTCTTCGGCTCGTCCCAGTCGGTGACGAGCGAGGCCTTCACGCCGAAGACCGCATCCTCATGCAGGTAGGGATCACCGTCCTTGAAGATATGCGTGATCAGGTCTCGATAGCCGGGCTTCTTGATCCAGAAATGCACATGGGTCGGCCGCATCGGCCCGCGCCCCATCGCCGCCAGCACGCGGCCCACCGGACCGTCATGCGGCACCGGGTAGCTGGCCGGCATCACGGTCGGGAAGGCGACCAGGCCATCGGGGCCGGTGACGAAGCGGCCGCGCATGTTGTGCTCCTCGCCCAGCTGGCTGTCGTAGAAGCCATCCGGGGAGGTGTGCCAGACATCGACCTGCGCGCCCTCCAGCGGATTGCCGTCAGCGTCGAGGATGCGGACCTCGACCTCGAGCGGCTCGCCTTCGACGCCCGGGGACATGTTCTCCCCGTTCTTCATCGGCGGCGGATTCTCCCGGTGGAAGGGACCGAGCACCGTCGTCTCGCTGACCGACGCATGGGTGCGGTGCGCAATGGCATCGACCAGCATGGAGACGCCGAGGATGTCGGACAGCAGGATCACCTCCTGCCGCTTGTCGTCGCACCAGCGGCCGAGCTCGGTCAGGAAGCCGACCCCCTGCTCCCATTCCTCCGGCGTCAGCTCCACCTCCCGCACGAAGTCATGCACGTGGCGGATCAGCGCGGTCATGACCTGCTGGATGCGCGGATCGGCATCGCCGCGGATACGCTCCAGCACCGCGCCGGTCAGGTTCTCGCTGGTATAGGTGATGTGGCCATCGGCCATGGTGGTTCCTCCTCCCTGCGTCAGGGATGCTCAGGTCATCGTCAGCACGACGCGCCCGCGGGTGCCGCGGGCGACGGAGGCGTAAGCAGCCGCGCCATCCGCCAGGGCATGGCGTTCCGCGATGGCGGGGGCGGGGTAGGTGCCGGATTCGAAGCCCGCGCGCAGCGCGTCCATCATCGGCGCGCATTCGGCCGCCTTGCGCTTCAGGCTGTCCACGCCGATCAGGCGGCATTCGCGGCGATAGAAGGGGATCATCTCCACCTTCATGCTCTCGCCGGGGCTGCCCGAGATGAGGATGGCGCGGCCGCCGAAGCCGAGCGCGGCGAGTGCCGGCTCCACCAGGTCCGGCCTGCCGACGCAATCGAACACCACGTCGATCGGCTTGCCGCCGGCGGCCTTCGCGATCTGGGCGGCGAAGTCGGGCTCGTTCAGGTCGATGAAGTTGTCGGTCGCGTGCCGCGCCGGCGAAGCAGGGTCCGCCTGGCCGCGGCAGGCGGCGATGACCGACGCCCCCTTGCCACGGGCGATGCCGCAGGCGGCACCACCGACGCCGCCGCTGGCGCCGATGACCAGCAGCGTCTCGCCCGGCTTGATCGCGGCGTAGTCGAGGCCGATCCAGGCGCTGATGTAGTTCACCCCGACCGCGCCGGCCTGTTCGAAGGAGAGGTTGGCCGGCTTACGGGAAAGGGCGCCGACGGGGACCGTGAGGTAGGCGGCATGGGTGCCATCCCGCGTGAAGCCGATATCGCCGCCGGTGCCCCAGACCTCCGCGCCGAGCCACTCGGCGGGACCGGCGACCACCACGCCCGCGAAATCCCGCCCCGGCGTGCGCGGCGGCACGGTCTGCTTCATGCGCCCCAGCACGTTCTTCACGTCGGACGGGTTGATGGAGGCGGCATGCACCCGGACGAGCGCCTCGCCTGCCCCGGGGGCCAGCACCGGCATCTCCTCCACCGCCAGGACCTCCGGCCCGCCATGGCGCTGGAAGCGCAGCGCGGGGGCGGAGGCCGGCAGGCTGGCGCCGGGGGCAAGGGCGGCCGGGGTTGGCGGCGCGTCATTCATCGTCGGACGGTTCCTCAGGCGGGCGTTGCGGCCTTCGTAAGCAGTGCCCGGAAAGGGGTCAAGCATTTTCTGCAATCGATTGCATCACCCCCGACGCATGGCTGCAACCTGCCCCGAAGACGGGCTAGGATGCCGGCGCCATGCCCCCCAACCGCCCGATCCCTGACGCCGCGCCGCCCCCGGCCGGCCGCGCCACCATCGCCGATGTCGCGCGCGCGGCGGGGGTGCATGCCTCCACCGTCTCCCGCGCCCTCAACCCGGCCACGCGGGGGATGGTGACGGAAGCCGTGGCGCTGCGGGTGGCGGAGGCGGCGGACAGGCTGGGCTGGCGGCCCTCGGCGCTGGCGGCCGGGCTGCGAACGCGGAAATCCCGCACCATCGGCATCCTGGTCCCGGACCTCGTGAACCCGATCTTCCCGCCCATCGTGCGCGCGGCGGAATCGCTGCTGGCCGCGCAGGGCTACGCCACGCTGGTCGCGAACACGGACAATGACCCGGCGCGGGAGGAGATGCTGATCTCCCGCATGGCGGAGCATGTGGTGGACGGGCTGATGATGGCCTCCGCGGCAGAGGGGACGCATGCGATCGAGCTTTGCGCCCGCTTCGGCATCCCGACGGTGCTGATCAACCGGCGCCTGCCTGGCGCCACCACATCGGCCGTCACGAATGACGACCGGCATGGCATCGGTCTCGCGGTGTCGCATCTGGTGGCGCTAGGCCATCGCCGCATCGCGCATCTCGCCGGGCCGCGCGGCGTCTCCACCGCCATCGACCGGCGCGAGGGTTTTCTCGAGGCCCTGCGGGCGGCGGGGCTCGATCCGGGGCCGGTGGTGGATGCGGCGGGCTACACCCGCGCCGCCGGGCGGGTGGCGATGGAGACGCTGCTGGCCGGCCCTTCCTTCACCGCCGCCTCTTTCACGGCCCTCGTCGCCGCGAACGATATGTTATGCCTTGGTGTCTACGACGTGCTGCGGTCACGCGGCCTTCGCGCCGGCGTCGACCTTTCCGTCACGGGGTTCAACGACATGCCCTTCGTGGACCTCATCGACCCGCCGCTCACCACCATCCGCATCCAGCACGCCGCCATGGGACGGGAAGCGGCGGAGGCGCTGCTGGCGGAGATTGCAGAACCCGCCGCCCCGCGCCGCGACACGCGCCTCGTCCCCGAACTCGTCATCCGCGCCTCCACCCGCGCACCCCGACAGGAACACTGATGCCCATCATCGTCGCGCAGATCTCGGACGCGCATCTCGGCCCCCGCACCACCGTCTTCCAGGCCAACATGGCGCGGATCGAGGCCGTGCTGCATGCGGACCCGCCCGCCGCGCTGGTCGCCAGCGGCGACCTCTCGCTCGATGGCGCGGACCGGGATGCGGACCTCTCCTTCGCCGCCAGCGCGCTCCGCCGCGCCGCGGGCCGCGCGCCGCTGCTGGCCATCCCCGGCAACCACGATGTCGGCAGCACGCGGGAGACGATGCCGACCCAGGTGGTGGACGAAGCCCGCCTGGCCCGCTGGGACGCGATGCTCGGCGCCGACCGCTTCATCCAGGACCTCGATGGCCCCGGCGGTGAATCCTGGCGCCTGATCGGCCTGAACACGGAGATCATGGGCACCGGCCTGGCGCGGGAGACCGAGCAGGCAGGCTTCGTGGCCACGGCGCTGGAGGGGCTCGGCCGGCGGCGCATCGCGCTGTTCCTGCACAAGCCGCCCTTCGTGCACGGGATGGAGGATCCCTTCGACTACTGGTCCGTCCCGCCCGCCGCCCGCGCCACGCTGGCGCCGCTGCTGACCCACCCCGCGCTGCGGCTGGTCGGCTCCGGCCATGTCCACCTGCACCGCCTGGTCCAGCGGGGGGAGGTCATCCACGCCTGGGCGCCCCCGGCCTCCTTCGTCTGCGAGCCGGAGATCCAGCCCGGCATTCCCGGCGACCGCCTGGCCGGCTTCCTGCGCCACCGCCTGCATGCCGACCATGCGGAGGTGGAACTCGTCTCCCCCGCCGGCATCCGCGCGCCCTTCCTGGAGGAGGTGCGCGCGGAGACCTATCCGCGGCAGGGCTGAGGCTTCTCACGAAAAAGAGAGCGTTCCAATTTTGACTTAAGCGAGAAAGCGGGTTTCTCAACCCGTGATCTGTTTCCGGCCAGAATCCAGCCGGCTATGACGTGCCGGCGGTCAAACAGGGGCGGCGATGTCGCAGACCAAGCAACAACGGTCGGAATTCCTGGGGTTGCGCGACCCCTATGCCGAGACAACCCCGGGTGAGGAAACCTCCCGCCCCCCCGCCGAGCCGCTGGTGACGCGGGAGAAGATGGAGGAGCTGGCCCGCGCCGGCGCCGCCCTGGCGGTGCTGATGCTGGCCATCGCGGGCGTCGTCGCCGCCATCAGCTGACCGGCGTCTTCTCCGGCAGGCTGATCCCCGTCAGTGCCTGCCAGACGCGGATGACGAAGCCATCATCCGCGCGCCCATGGCCCATGGCGCTGGCCGCCGTGAACAGCTGCTGCGCCTGGGTGGCCAGCGGCACCGGGTGGTTCAGCCCCCGCGCCATCTCCGCCACCAGGCCGAGGTCCTTGACGAAGATGTCCACGGCGCTGCGGGGCGCGTCATCGCCGACCAGCACGCGGGCCATCCGGTTCTCGAACATCCAGGAATTGCCGGCGGCACTCGTCACCACGTCATAGAGCTGCCGCGGATCGGCGCCGGCGCGGATGCCGAGCGCCATCGCCTCCGCCGCCACGGCGATATGCACCCCGGCCAGCAGCTGGTGCACGACCTTCACGGTGGCGCCGATGCCCGGCGCATCGCCGAGTTCCCAGACTTTCGCGGCGACGGCATCCAGCACCGGCCGGGCCCTGGCGAAGGCGGCAGGCGAGCCGGAGGCCATCACCGTCATCTCCCCCGAAGCGGCCTTGGCGGCGCCGCCGGAGACCGGCGCATCGAGGTAGAGGAAGCCGGCTGCCTCGGCCTTCTCCGCCAGGCGCTTCGCATCCGCCGGGCCCATGGTGGCGGAGGAGAGGATGACGGCGCCCGGCGCCAGGCGCGGCGCGCAGCCTTCCGGCCCGAAGAGCGCGGCCTCCGTCTGCGCGGCGTTCACCACCAGCAGCAGCACGGCCTCCGTGCCCTGGTCGATCCCGGCCGCGCTGGCGGCGGTGGCACCACCCGCGGCGGCGAACTCGGCGCGCGCCGTGTCGCGCATGTCGCAGCCCGTCGTCGCCAGGCCCGCGCGATGGCAGGACAGCGCGGCACCCATGCCCATGGCCCCGAGGCCGATCACCGCCACCTTCATCGCCGCGCTCCCTGCGTGTTCCCTGCACCCTTACCGGGCGCAGGGCTCATGACAAGGCAAGCCGCGCGATCTGCACGAGGGCGGAGATGACGAGCAGCACCAGCACGATGCGGCCGAGCTTGTCCGGGGATGGCATGCGCGGCAGATGGGGATCAGCCCGCTTCAGATGAAGGCCCCGCAATGTCCCGCAGCAGCGCCTTCAAGGCGGGCGCGGCCCCTGCGTGGCGGGCGAGCAGCGCGGCCTCATGGGCACGGGCTTCCGCCACCAGCTCGGCGGCCAGCGCGGCACCAGGGGGCGTCAGCCGGATGCGCATCATGCGGCCCTGGCGCTGCCGCGCCACCAGGCCATCCGCCGCCATCCGGTCCAGCAGCTTGGACATGGTGGGCTGCTGCATCAGGCAGGTCTCGGCCAGTTCGCCGACCGTGACACCCTGCGCCGCGCCCTCCAGCGTCGCCAGCACGCGCCAGACCGGCACGGCCACGCCGCGCGCCTTGAGTTGCGCATGGAACCCGGCGGAGGCCGCATGGCTCGCCCGTGCCAGCAGGGCCAGCAGATAGCCATCGACGAAGCGGGGGGATTCGCCCATGGCGGCCAACATATGACTTTTCATATGTCACGGACCAGCGTTATCCTTGGGGCAACGTCAGGGAGTGCCCGGGATTGCGCGACGACCGGATCGAGCCGCAATGGATCGAGGCCTTCGAGGCCGTGCTGCGGCTGTGCAAAGCGCAGCCGGGGGAGGTCGTCTGCCTGCTGGCGGAAAGCCAGTCGCGGCCGCTGAACCTCGACCTGGCGGAGCTGGCCGCCCATCGCCTGGGCTGCCGGCCCTTCCGGCTCGTGGTGCCGACGTCGCGGCAATCCGCGCCGGTGCCGGTGCGCTCCACCGGCGCGTCCCGCGCACTGCAGGGCCATCCCGGCGCGCTGGCGGCGCTGAAGGCGTCCTCCCTGATCCTGGACCTGACGCTGGAAGGCCTGCTGCACGCGCCTGAGCTGAAGGAGATTCTGGCGGCGGGGTCGCGCATCCTGATGGTCTCCAACGAGCATCCGGAGGCGCTGGAGCGGCTGGTGCCACGGCCCGAGGACGAGGCGCCGGTGAAGGCGGCGGTGAAGCGCGCCCGCGCCGCGAAGCGGATGACCGTGACGAGCGCGGCCGGCACGGACCTGGTGGTGGACATGGCGGGCGCCATCACCGCGGGGGTCTGGGGCTGGACGGACCGCCCCGGCACCATCGCGCATTGGCCGGGCGGCGTCGTCGTCAGCTTCCCGCGCGCCGGCACGGTCAACGGCACGCTGGTGCTGGCGCCGGGCGACGCGAACCTGACCTTCAAGCGCTACATCGAAAGCCCCGTGCGCCTGACGCTGATCGATGACCACGTCACGGCGATCGAGGGCGCGGGCACCGACGCCATCGCCATGCGCGAGTATCTCGCCGCCTGGGGCGATCGCGCGGCCTATGCGGTGAGCCATGTCGGCTGGGGCATGAACGCGCGCGCGCGGCGGGAGGCGCTGCTGGCCTATGGCGCGCGCGACACCAACGGGACGGAGCTGCGCGCCGCGGCGGGGAACTTCCTGTTCTCGACCGGCGCGAATGAATTCGCGGGCCGCTTCACGGAGGGGCATTTCGACATCCCCGTCTTCGGCTGCACCATCGCGCTGGATGGCGAGCCCGTCGTCATCGAGGGGAGGCTCGTTCCATGACCACCATCCTACTGCACGGCATTGGCGGCCCCTCCTGGGGTAATCTGGTGCCGGGCGCCCTCGACTGGCCGTTCCCGGGCTTCTGCGGCACGGCGCCCCTGCCTTCGATGACCTTCCCCGCGCTGACGGCGGCGCTGCTGGCGGCGATGGACGAGCGTGGCATCGCGAAGGCCACGCTGGTCGGCCACTCCATGGGCGGCATGGTCGCGCAGGATTTCGTGGCGACGCATCCCGACCGCGTCGCGAAGCTGGTGCTCTACGGCACCACGCCGGCCTTTGGCGGCCGCGACCCGAGCTTCGCCGACGCCTTCCTGCGCGCGCGCCTCGGCCCGCTGGAAGGCAGCACGATGCGGGAGGCCGCGCCGGCGATGCTGGAAGGCATGTTCGGCCCGGACGCCGCGCCCGATGCCTATCCCCGCGCGCTGGAGGCGATGCAGGCGGTGCCGGAGGATGTCTATCGCGACACGCTGCGCTGCCTGACGACCTTCGACCGCCGCGCCGACCTGGCGCGGATCAGCGTGCCGACCGTGCTGATCGCGGGCGAGCGCGACCAGGCCGCGCCGCTCAAGACCATGCAGCGCATGGCGGAGACGATCCCCGGCGCGCGGATCATCGTGATCCCGGAGGCCGGGCATCTGATCCACCTGGAGAAACCCGCCGAATTTGCGGCCGCGCTGCGCGACGCATTGGAGAGCTGAGCATGGACGCCCTGCCCGCCACCACGCTGGAAGACGCGCCGATCTTCGACGCCGACGCCTTCCGGCTGACCCCATTCGAGGCCGAACTGACCGCCAAGGCGCGCCGCTTCGGCGCGACGGTGCTGGCGCCCCGCGCCGCGCGCTGGGACCGCGAGGCCACCTTCCCCACCGACAACTATCGCGACATGCATCGCGAAGGGCTGCTCGGCATCTGCATCCCGAAGGATGAAGGCGGGCTCGGCGCCGATTTCCGCGCCTATTGCATGACCGCCGCCGAACTCGGCCGGTATTGCGGCGCCACCGCGCTGACCTGGAACATGCATGTCTGCTCGACGCTCTGGACCGGTGCGCTGACCGAGGATCTGGACATTCCCGCCGAGGCCCGTGCGGAACATCGCCGGCGCCGACAGATCCACTACGACCGCATCCTGGCCGATGGCGCGATCTACTCGCAGCCCTTCTCCGAAGGCGGCGCGGCCGCCGCCGGTGCCGCGGCCTTCGGCACCACGGCGAAGCGCGTGGAGGGCGGCTTCCTCATCAACGGCAAGAAGATCTTCGCCAGCCTCGCGGGGCACGCGAACTACTACGGCATCCTCTGCACGGAGGTGCATGAAGGCGAGAAGCTGTCGCGAAGGGACACGCTCTATCTCGGCGTGCCGGCCACCGCGCCTGGTGTGACGGTGGAGGGCGAGTGGGACCCGCTCGGCATGCGCGGCACCGTCTCCCGCAACCTGCTCTTCAAGGATGTCTTCGTCCCCGACGATGCGGCGCTGATGCCGCCCGGCCTCTACTTCCAGGCCGCCACGCGCTGGCCGCACATGTTCATGACGCTGTCTCCGACCTACATGGGCATCTGCCAGGCGGCCTACGACTTCACCGTGAAGTATCTGCGGGGCGAGGTGCCGGGCACGCCGCCGGTCAAGCGCCGCATGTATCCGACCAAGCAGATCGCCGTCGCGCAGATGCGCATCATGCTGGAACAGACCAAGGCGCTGTGGTTCCAGGCCATCACCGATGCGCGGCCCGATCCGAGCAAGGAGCAGATGATGCGCGCGCTGACCGCGCAATACACGGTGATGGAGAATGCGAATGCGCTCTGCGCGCTCGCCATCCGCACCTGTGGCGGGCAGTCCATGCTGAAGTCGCTGCCGCTGGAACGGATGTATCGCGACAGCCGCTGCGGCGCGCTGATGCTGCCCTGGACGGCGGAACTCTGCCTGGATCGCCTCGGCCGCGACACGCTCTACGAGAAGGGCGAGGTCGATTGACCGCGCCGCTCCACCACTGGGCGGCCTCCCACCCGCCCGGCTGCATTGCGCTGCGCTTCGGCGAGGCCGCGCTGGACTACGGCGCGCTGGACGCTGCCGTCGCTGGCATGGCCGGCGCGCTGGCTTCGCGCGGCATCGGGCGGGGCGACCGCATCGGCTTCCTCGGCCACAACCACCCCGCGCAGATCGTGGCGCTGCTGGCCTGCGCCAGGCTCGGCGCCATGCAGGTGCCGCTGAACTGGCGCCTGGCCGCGCCGGAATGGCGCTTCATCCTGGAGGATGCGGGCGCGTCCCTGCTGCTGGCCACGCCTGATTTTCTCGAGACTGCCGTGGCCGCCGCACCCGAAGGCTGCGCGGTGATGGATGCGACGGCGCTGCACGGCGATGCCGTGCCACCGGCCGTCGGCACCGACGATGACCCGCTGCTGCTGGTCTATACCAGCGGCACCACCGGCCGGCCGAAGGGCGCGGTGCTGGACCAGCGGGCGCTGCGCTTCAACGCGCTGAACGCCATCGCGACCTTCGACCTTGCGGCCGATGACCGCGTGCTGACCGTGCTGCCGCTCTTCCATGTCGGCGGCCTCAACATCCAGACCACGCCGGCGCTGATGGCCGGCGCCGAAATCATCCTGCATCCGCGCTTCGAGGCCGACGCCTTCTTCGACACGGTGGAGCGCGACCGCCCGACGCTGACGCTGCTGGTGCCCGCCGTGATGCAGGCGCTGGTCTCGCATCCCCGCTGGGCCAGCGCGGACCTCTCCTCGCTCCGCGCCATCGGCGCCGGCTCCTCCGACGTGCCGCTGCCGCTCATCGAGGCCTTTCATCAGCGCGGCATCCCGGTGCAGCAGGTCTATGGCGCGACGGAGACCTGCCCGATCGCCATCGTGCAGACGCGGGAGGAGGCGCTGGCCGCTCCCGGCTCCATCGGCCGCCCGGCCCTGCACGCGGAATGCCGCCTGGTCGATACCGGCGGCGCCCTGTGCCCGCCCGGGACCGATGGGGAGATCCAGGTGCGCGGCCCCGCCGTACTACGCGGCTACTGGAAGCGCGACGATGCGCTGACGCCGGATGGCTGGTTCCCCACCGGCGATGTCGGGCGCGTCGACCCGGAGGGTCGCTACTGGTTCACCGACCGCCTCAAGCACGTCATCATCTCGGGCGGGGAGAACATCTACCCCGCCGAGGTCGAACGCCTGCTGCGCAGCGCGCCCGGCGTCGCGGAAGGCGCCGTGGTCGGCCGCGACGATCCGCGCTGGGGCGAAGTGCCGATCGCCGTGGTCGTGCCCGGCGAGGGCTTCGATGCCGCCCGCGTGCTGGCCCATTTCGAGGGCCAGATCGCGCGCTTCAAGCAGCCCCGCGCGGTCGTCGCCCTGCCTGCCCTGCCGCGCACCGCGCTCGGCAAGGTGGAGGTCGCGCGGCTCAGGCAGATGGTGGCCGCATACCCCAGTCGCTGAACTCCCGCGCGGCCACGGCGCGATCCTCCAGCACCACCAGGTCGCGGTGGCGCCAGTCCCGCTTCAGGCGGGCGAAGGCGTTGCGCACGGCGCGGGGTGGGCCTTCCAGCACCTGGCCGATGCAGTGGCCGCGCAGCGTCAGGCAGCCCGTCACGCCGCGCGCCAGCAGACCGCCGCGCAGCCTGTCCGCCATCGCGGCGATGGCGGCGGGGTCCGCCGCCACGCCGGACTCGCCGATACTCATCGCCACGATGCGGTGGAGCGTCATGCCGCGCGCAGCGTGACCAGCACGTCCCGCACCTGCCGGCGCAGCGCTTCCGCCTGTTCCGACAATTCGCCGGCGGTGGCGTTGACCTGCGTCGCCGCGCCGCCGGTCTCCCCGGCCGCCTGGCGCACCTCCTCGATCCGCGCGGCCACGTCGCGCGTCCCGCTGGCGGCGGCCTGGACGCTGCGGGCGATGTCCTGCGTCGCGGCGCCCTGCTGCTCCACCGCCGCGGCGATGGCCACCGCGATGTCGCTGATCTTCACGATGGTATCGCGGATGGCGCTGATCTCGGTCGCCGCGCCGCGCGTCGCGTCCTGCATCGCGCTGATCTGCTGGGCGATGCCTTCCGTCGCGCGCGTGGTCTGGCCGGCCAGCGACTTCACCTCGCTCGCCACCACCGCGAAGCCCTTGCCGGCATCGCCGGCGCGCGCCGCCTCGATCGTCGCGTTCAGCGCCAGCAGATTGGTCTGGCCGGCGATGCTGCCGATCAGCTTCAGCACCTCCTCGATGCGTTGCGAGGCCTCGTTGAGGTTGGCGACGGTGCTGTTGGTCCGCTCCGCCTGTTCCACGGCGGCGCGCGCGACGGCGGAGCTCTCGTTCACCTGCCGCGCGATCTCGGCGACGGAGCTTGCCAGCTCCTCGGTCGCCGCGGCGACGGTGCCGACATTCTCGCTGGTGGCGCCGGTGGCGTCGCTCACCTGGCTGGCGCGCATCGCGCCCTGCTCCGCGATCCCAACCAGCGAGGTGGCGGCGGCGTTGAGTTCGTTGGAGGCGGAGGCGATGCCCTCCACCACGCCGCCGACGCGCTCCTCCAGCTGCGTGGCGACGCGCTCCAGATCCTGCTTGCGGGCCGCCTCCGCGGCATGCTTGTCCTCCTCCTGCCTGGCGCGAAGGGCGGCATTCTCCCGCAGCCCTTCGGCGAAGCCCGACAGCGCGCGCGCCATGGTGCCGACCTCGTCGCCGCGGTCGGTTTCAGGGACCTTCGTCTCGAAGCGGCCCGCCGCCACGGCAGCGGTCGCGTCATTCAGGCGCTTCAGCGGATGCACGACGGTGGCGAGCGCCATGCCGGCCGCCATCGCGACAGCAAGCAGCAGCCCGACGCCAAGGCCGATCTGCAGCCACAGCGCGGTCGCATCGACGGTGTCGGTCAGCTGCGCCGATCGGCGATCGGCCAGGCCGACGAACGCCTCCATCAGGCGGCGGTTCTGCCCCCGCAACTCGACGACCTGGTTCAGGAAGTCGCGGCGCAGCATGGCCTCGGCTTCCGCCTGCCGCCCCTCCGCCAGGATGCGCAGGCCCGCCAGCGCCACCTGCTGCAAGGCGGCAAAGCGTTGCTGCATCGCCTGGATATCCGCCGCCAGCGTGCCATCGGGGGCTGCCTCCCGCATCTCCCGGATATGGGACGCCATCGTCTCGCCCATCTCCTCGATCTCGCGCTGCGCGACCGCGACCTCCGCGCGTTCCTCGAACGCCGTCGCGCGCCAGACCGCGCGCGCCATGTCGATGGTGGTCGCATTGGCATTGGCGGCCGCTGTCGCGGCCTCCGCCTCACGCTCGATCAGGATCGAGTATTCGGCATCGACGGATTGCACGACGCGGATGAGGTAGAAGGTGCTGCCGGCGGCCAGTGCCGCCAGCAGTGCCACGGGCAGGAGCGCCTTCCACAACAGGGACAGGTTGCTGAACGGTCGACGCATCGGATCCTCCGGCGACGTTGCGGGCGCGTCATCCCGGAGCCCGGAACAGCCGCCGGGCGCCACTGCCACGTTTCCGGCTCAGGAATGACTAACGGCGCCCGCTATCCCGTGACGGAAACCCGCCAGGTGAAGCGCCGCGTCTCTCCCGCCTCCAGCATCTCGATCCCCGGCTTGGACCAGAGATCGACGTCGTAGCCATCGATATCCGCGTGTCCCGCCCAGGGCTCGATGCAGAGGAAATCGGCGCCGGGCTTCATCCAGAGGCCGAGCTGGCCGAAGCCCTGCCAGGCCACTTCCAGCCCCGGCGCACCCGGCGCGCCGTATTGCAGGCGGCGGCTGGCGGGGTTCAGCAGGATCATCGCACTCGGCCGGAACAGATCCTCCCGCAGTCCGAGCGTGCGGCCATGCGTCGGCAGGGCATGCGGCGTCTGGTCGATCAGGCCCTTGTCGTTCAGCCGGAAGAAGGGCCCGGCCTCCTCCTGCTCGAACTCGATGCGGTGCGCGAGCTTGCCGGCGCTGCCGGGCAGCGGCCAGCGGAAGGCGGGATGCGCGCCGACGGAGAAGGGCAGCGTGCCTTCCCCCGCATTGGTGACGCCATAGGTCACGGCCAGCGTCGCACCATGCAGGGCATAGGCGACCTCGAAGCGGAAGGCGAAGGGGTAGATGGCGCGCGTCGCTTCGCTGTCCTGAAGCAGGAACCGGCACCCCGTCGCGTCATGCTCCACCAGCGTGAAGCGGCTGTCGCGCGCGAAGCCGTGCTGGCCCATGGGGAAGCTCGCCTCCCCGATGCGGAGCGTGTCGTCTTTCACCTTCCCCACGATCGGGAAGAGCACGGGCGAATGGCGCGGCCAGGCGGCTTCCGCCTGCCAGAGCAGCTCGCGGCCCTCCCCGTCCTTCAGGCTGGTGAGTTCCGCACCCTCGGCCTTCACCACGGCCTTGAGCTTCGGCGTGCCGAGGCTGATCCGATCCGCTGAACCGCTCATGGCCGTCGCTTCGCCTCCCGCCGCTGGTCATGCGCGCGGGCGTGCAGCAGCGCCAGCGCGTGCAGGTCTTCCGGCACACCCGCCGCACGCGCGGCATCGGTCAGGAAGCCCAGTATGTGCTCCGCCTCCGTCCGCCCGCCCGCTTCGAGATCCCTCAGCATGGAGGCGGTGTAGGCGCTCCCGGCATCGGAGAACATCGCGCGGTAGCTCTCCATGAAACCGGGCGACATCGGGAAGCCCTGCGCCGCCGCGATGGCGGCGTTGCGCTCCAGCAGCGCCAGTAGGAAGCCGCGGCCGCCGGCGCGGATGATCTCGCCGACGCTGGCGCGCATCAGCACCGTGCCGGCCGCGACGGTGCCGAGATGGACCAGCTTCTCCCACATGCGCCGCCTGATGTCCGGCACCGCCTCCGCCACCAGCCCCGGCGATTGGCCCAGCGCCGCGGCAAAGGCGGCGGCACGGCCATCCAGCGCGCCGTCCTGCTCCCCGCCCCCTTGTTCACCAAAGGTCAGCCAGTGCCAGTCATTGAGGTGCTGGATGGTGCCGTCCGGCCGCAGCGTCGCCGCGCATTTCGCGAGGCCCCCCCAGACGCGCGCCGCGCCGAAGGCGGCGTTCAGCCGGTCGATATGCGACAGCCCGTTCAGCACCGGCAGCACGCAGGCGCCCGCCTCCACCGCCGGGCGGATCGCCTCGATCGCGGGATCGAGGTCATAGGCCTTGCAGGAGAGCAGCACGACATCGAAGCCGGGACAGGCGCGCTCCATCGTGGTGACGGGCCCGTCGAAATCGCCATGCGTGCTGCGCAGCCGCAGCCCATCCCGCGCCAGCGCGGCCGCCCGCGCCGGGCGGACCAGGAAGGCGACATCGAGCCCACGCTGCATCGCGCGCGCCCCGAAATAGCCGCCGAGCGCGCCCGCCCCCAGCACCAGCATCCGCATCATGGCCACCCGTTTCCCCGTGCACGGCCAGAATCACGCAAGCCAGGGCGATGTCCAGCCCGGGACGACTCGCTTGAGCCGCCGCCCGATGTTCTATAAATGTTCCCTCTGACGAGGAGGGGCTTCGCATGGCGGTCGCGGCGATCCTGGTAGGGCCGGCGGATTTCGGGGGGTGGCGGCAGGCGGCGCGCGGCCTGGTGGCGGCGGGCCTCAGGCCCGACCAGGTGGAATGGCGCGTGGCCGGCGACAGCCCCGGCCTGTTCGGCGAGACGCCCGCGCCCCCGCCCCCCGCGGAGCCCGGCCGCTTCACCGTGCCCCGCGCCTTCATGGGGCTCGCCGAGGTCGCCATCCGCCACAGCGATCCCGAACGCTTCGCGCTGCTGTATGGCCTGCTCTGGCGCATCCATGCGGGGGAGGCGGCGCTGATGCAGGTCTCGACCGACCCGGCCGTGGCGCGGCTGGAGGCGATGGCCAAGGCGGTGCGGCGGGACGCCCACAAGATGCACGCCTTCCTCCGCTTCCGGCAGGTGGAGACGGAGGCCGGCACGCGCCACGTCGCCTGGTTCGAGCCCGACCACCATATCGAGGAGGCGGAGGCCGATTTCTTCGTCCGCCGCTTCGCCAGCCTGCGCTGGACCATCGTGACGCCGCGCCGGACGGTGGGCTGGGACGGGGAGAGCCTGTCCTTCGGCCCGGGCGGCAACCGCGCCGAGGTGCCACCGGATGATGCGGTGGAGCCCCTCTGGCGCGCCTATTACGCCGCGATCTTCAACCCCGCCCGGGTGAAGCCCAACGCCATGCGGGCCGAGATGCCCCGCAAATACTGGCGCAACATGCCGGAGACCTTCGAGATTCCCCGCCTGCTGGCGGAAGCCCCCCAGCGGGTGCGGGAGATGGTGGCCCGCGGCGGCGGCGCCCCCAACCCGCAGCCGCAGCGCGCCGTGCATGTCCCGGCGCAGGTGCCCGTGAAGCCTGGCGCGGCGCCGCGCGTTGAAGCCGCCATGGACCTGCTCGACACCTCCAAGGATCCCGCCCTGGCGCTGGCCGATCTCCGCCAGGAACTGCTCGGCCGGAACGACCTCCCGGACTGGACCACGCGCGCCACGCAGCCGGTGTTCGGGGAGGGCGCGGTCGGCGCGCCGCTGCTCTTCGTCGGCGAACAGCCGGGTGATGAGGAGGACATCCAGGGCCGCCCCTTCGTCGGCCCCGCCGGGCGCCTCTTCAACCGCGCGATGGAGGCGGCGGGGCTGCCGCGCGATGCCGCCTACGTCACCAATGCGGTGAAGCACTTCAAGTTCACGCCGACCGGCAAGCGCCGCCTGCACCAGTCGCCGGACGCCGGCGACATCACCTACTACCGCCCCTTCCTGCTGCGGGAGGTCGGGCTCGTCGCGCCGAAGCTGGTGGTGGCGCTGGGCGCCTCGGCGCTGCAGGCGCTGACGGGCAAGAAGCTGCCGGTGATGAAGACCCGCGGCACCACCGTGACGGCACTGGAAGGCCATCCGGTCTTCGCGACGGTGCATCCGAGCTACCTCCTGCGCATCCCGGACCAGGAGGGGCAGGCGCGGGAGTTTTCCCGATTTGTGGAGGATCTGAAGGCGGCGGGGCAGCAGACGGCCTGAGCGGACACGCCGGTTCCCCCGGCTCCCCGCTGGACCGTCCTCAGTTCAGCCGCTGCCGCAACTCCTCCAGCAGGCCCTTCACCCGGGCGGCCTGGGGGCCTTCCGGCACCAGCTTGAGGAAATTCTCGAGCGCGGCGATGGCGGCCCCGATCTGGTCGAGGCGCTGGTGCATCAGCCCGGCCTCCCGCCACAGGGGCGCGGCATCGGGGGCGATGCGCAGCATGTCTTCCGTGCAGGCCACGGCGCCCGCCAGGTCGCCGCCGCGCAGGCGCCGCACCTTGATGTTGTTCTGCAGCCGCAGCAGCACCGCGCGCTTGTCCATGCGCGCCAGCGACGAAGGGCCGAGTTCCGCCTGCTCCCCCGCGAAGCGCTTCAGGGTGGCACGCAGGTCGCGCGCATCCATGGCATGGCCGCCGGCGAAGACATCCACCACCACCTGGCCGCGCCCCGCCAGCGCGATCAGGAAATGGCCGGGGAAGTCGACGCCATGCGCCTCCCACCCCGCCGCCTCCGCCGCATGCAGCCAGAGGATGCCAAGCGCCACCGGCAGCCCCCGCCGGCGCTCCATCACGCGCAGCAGGTTGGCGTTGGCCATGTCCTCATAGGTTTCCTCATCCCCGGCATAGCCGAACTGGCCGTGGATGACCTGGGCGAGGACGGCGCGGCGGCGGGCAACGTCGCCGGCATCGGCTTCCTTGTCCGCGGCGGCGGCATTCACCGCGGCGCGGGCCAGCGCCGTCAGGTGTTCCGCCCCCGCGCGCCAATCCGCCTCCAGCGCATCGACGCGCGCCAGTTGCAGCGCGGCCTGGCCGATATCGATCTCGCTGTCCGGCAGCGTGCCGAGCGCGGCCAGCGCCGCCCGCGCATCCTGCAGCGGGTTGCTCATGCCTCAGCCCTGCGCCGGCACCATCCGGCCGACGCGGCGGCCCCCGAAGATGTGGACGTGGAAATGCGGCACCTCCTGCCCCCCATCCTCGCCCATGTTGGAGAGGATGCGATAGCCCGAAGCCTCCAGCCCGAGGTCGCGCGCCACCTTGCCGACCGCGCGCCAGAAGCCCGCGACCTCGGCGTCCGACGCCTGCGCGCTGAAATCGGCATGGGAGACATAGGGCCCCTTCGGGATCACCAGCACATGCACCGGCGTCTGCGGGTTGATGTCGTGGAAGGCGAGGGCGAACTCATCCTCATGCACCCGCTTGCAGGGGATCTCGCCGCGCAGGATGCGCGCGAAGATGTTGCCGGAGTCGTAGGGCGGCAGGCCGGTCATGCGCGTCATGGTCGAAGCTCCGCAGGCGTGGTCAGCGCCCCTGTTCTGGCGACGACACCGGGCCGGCGCAACCCGCCTTCAGGGCAGCTTGGTCGTCTGCGCCGCCTTCACGAGGCCCTTCGGCCGGGACGCCTTCTCCGCGATGCCCGAGATGCCCTGGCGCCGCGCCAGCTCCGCCCAGACCTCGGCCGGCGCGATGCCCGCATCCACCCAGAGCACCATGAGGTGATAGAGCAGGTCGGCGCTTTCCAGCACCGTCGCGGCGCGGTTGCCCATCGTCGCCTCGATCACGCATTCCACCGCCTCCTCGCCCAGCTTCTGGGCGACCTTGGCGGTGCCGCGCGCCAGCAGCCGGGCGGAGTGCGAATTCTCCACATCGCCGGCGGCGCGCCGCGCCTCCACCGTGCGCCAGAGCGTGTCGAGGATGGCGGCCTCCGCGCCTTCCACCGTGAAGCGGCCGAGCGCGCCGGCACCGGCGGCACTCGCCGCCTTCGGCATGGCGAGCTGTTCGGCGACGGGGATGGTCGGCGGCAGCGGCAGGCTCGCCGCGACCTTCAGCGCCTTCTTCTTGGCCTTGGGCAGCTTGGCCTTGAGGGCCTTCGGCTTCGGCAGCTTCGCCTTTGCGGGCTTCGGCTTCGCGGGCTTCGCCTTGGGGGCCTTGGCCTTGGCGGGCTTCAGTTTCGGGGTCGCGGCCTTGCCCATCTCACGCAGCCTCTGCCATGGGCCGGATCGGCAGGCCCGCCTGTTCCAGCGCGGCCTTCGCCTCCGCGATCCGCATCTGGCCGTAATGGAAGACGCTGGCGGCGAGCAGGCCGGTCGCCCCCGCCTTCGCCCCTTCCACGAAATGCTCCACGGCGCCGACGCCGCCGCTGGCCACGATCGGCAGCCGCACCGCCGCCCGCGCGGCGCGCAGCAGGCCGAGGTCGAAGCCCTGGCGCGTGCCGTCGCGGTCCATGGAGGTCAGCAGGATCTCCCCCGCGCCACGGCGCTCGGCCTCCCGGATCCATTCGATGGCGTCGATGCCGGTGCCGCGGCGGCCGCCATGGGTGAAGACTTCCCAGGTGCCCTCGCCGGAGGACCGCGCATCGATGGCGACGACGATGGCCTGGCTGCCGAAGGCCTCCGCGCCCCGCGTCACCAGCGCGGGGTCGGTGACGAAGGCGGAATTGACGGACACCTTGTCGGCGCCGGCCAGCAGCAGGCGGCGCATATCCTCCACCGCGCGGACGCCGCCGCCAACGGTGAGCGGAATGAACACCTGCGCCGCGGTGCGGGACACCACGTCGAGCATCGTGTCGCGGCCCTCATGGCTCGCGGTGATGTCGAGGAAGGTGATCTCGTCCGCCCCCTCCCGGTCATAGATCCGCGCCTGCTCGACCGGATCGCCGGCATCACGCAACTCAAGAAAATTCACGCCCTTGACGACGCGGCCGTCCTTGACGTCGAGGCAGGGGATCACGCGCAGGGCCAGCACAGGGGGCGCTCCGCTGGGGACAGCTAGTCCGGGTTTGTCAGGGGCCGCGCCGGATGGCGAAGGCGTAGCGTGATTGCGACCGTTGTCGCCATTGGTCAAGCGATGATCTGCCGCGCCCAGCCCAGCAGCAGCCCCGCCAGCGCCAGCACCAGCGCGGCGCGCAGGTTGCGGTCCCGGAGGCGCACCTCCCGCCCCTTCAGCAGCCGGCCCAGCACCCGCACCGCCAGCCAGGCCGCGAGGATGAAGCAGGCCGTCTCCGCCAGTTGCAGCGGAACGGCCACGCCAGTGCTCAGGCGGCGGCGAGCGCCAGGGCCGCGGCGGGCTCCACGCGGCCGTCATAGAGCGCGCGGCCCAGGATGGCGCCGGCCACCACGCCTTCCGCCTTCAGCGCCACGATATCATCCGTGGAAGCGACGCCGCCGGAGGCGATGACGGGCATGGTGACGGCGCGGGCCAGCGCCGCGGTGGCCGCGACGTTCACGCCGCTCAGCATGCCGTCGCGGGCGATGTCGGTGTAGATGATGGCCGCCGCGCCCGATCCCTCGAAGGCCTTGGCCAGATCCACCGCGGTGGTGCTGCTCGTCTCCGCCCAGCCCTCCGTCGCCACGAACCCGTCCCGCGCATCGATGCCCAGCGCCACGCGCCCCGGGAAGGCGCGGCAGGCGGCGCGGGCGAAATCGGGGTCCTTCACCGCGGCGGAGCCCAGGATGATGCGCGTGACGCCGGCGGCGAGCCAGGCTTCCGCCGTCGCCATATCCCGGATCCCGCCGCCGAGCTGCACGGACAGCCCCGGCACGGCGGCGATGATGCGCTTCACCGCCTCCACATTGGCAGGCTTGCCGGCGAAGGCGCCGTCGAGGTCCACCACATGCACCCAGGCGAAGCCCTGCGCGGCAAAGCTGGCCGCCTGCGCGCCCGGGTCATCGGCATAGACCGTCGCCTGCGCCATGTCGCCGCGCTTGAGGCGCACCACCTGCCCGCCCTTGAGGTCGATGGCGGGGTAAAGGGTAAAGGCCATGGGTGTTCAGCCGCCCCCGATCAGGCTTTCCGTGCTGCGCCCGCGGCCGGGCTCCAGCAGCTTGTGGTAGAAATGGCCGGCGACCGTGCGGCTCTCCACCCGCGCATAGCAGGGATGGGTGCCCCACCGCGTGTAGCCGAGGCCCTCGAACAGCGCGATGGCGCTCGACTGCGTCTCCCGCACGTCGAGGTTCAGCACGCGGATGCCGGTGCCGGCCGCATATTCCTCCACCCGCTCCACCAGCTGCCGCGCCAGCCCGTGGCCGCGGGCATAGGGGGCGATGTAGGCGTGGGTGAGCTGCGCCGCGAAGGCCTGGGCTTCGTTGTTGCGGGGCGGGCGGACCAGCTGCGCGCTGCCGACGACATTGCCATCGAGCCGCGCGATGAACAGCGTGCGGTCCGGCACCAGCAGCACGCCGCGGAAATGCCGCGCCAGCGCGGCGCGGTCCTGGCTCTGCACCCAGCCGAAGCCGCCACCCTCGATGATCGCGGCATTGGTCGCCTCGCAGAGCTCGTCGAGGTCATGCGGCGACAGCTCGGTGACGATCTCGACGGCCAGCTTGTGCTGGCCGGCGCGCTGGATGGTGGGGCTCATGGATCCCACCGCAGGAAATTCGCCAGGATGCGCAGCCCGACCAGGCTGCTCTTCTCCACATGGAACTGCGTGCCGGCGATGTTGTCGCGGCCGATGATGGCCGGGACCGTGCCGCCATAGCGGGCGCTCGCCAGCAACTCGGCGGGTTTGCCGCCAGCCAGCGCGTAGGAATGCACGAAATAGGCGTGGGCGCCGGGGGCGAGGCCCGCCAGCAGCGGATGCGCGGGCTGGTCCAGCACCAGCGCGTTCCAGCCCATCTGCGGCAGGGGCAGTTCCACGCCCGCCTCGTCCCGCGGGTCCATCGGCGCGATCTCGCCCGCGATCCAGCCGAGGCCCGGCGTCACGCCATGCTCCAACCCGCGCTCCGCCATCAGCTGCATGCCGACGCAGATGCCGAGGAAGGGCTTCTTCTGCCCCATGACGCTGTCGGTGAGGGCGTCGACCATGCCGGGCAGGGCGTCGAGCCCCCGGCGGCAGGCGGCGAAGGCGCCCTGGCCGGGCAGCACGACGCGGTCGGCCGCGCGCACCTCGGCGGCGTCCGTCGTCACCGCGACCTCTGCCGCGACGCCCGTTTCGCCGATGACCCGTTCCAGCGCCCGCTTGACGGAGGCGAGGTTGCCCGAGCCGGGATCGATGACGGCGATCCTCACGGCAGGCTCCGCACCAGGTCCGGGCGCTGCTGGCCGAGCCGGAACCAGGCGGTGTCCAGGCTGTCCGCCACCACCACGCCGCGTTCCGGCAGCCCGATCCGGGCGAGCCGCGCGCGCAGCCTGTCCCGCGCCTCGAAGCCCGCCAGCAGGTGCAGGACGACGGTGGTGGCGCTCAGCAGCGGTTCGGGCAGCAGCAGGGCCGCGGCGACGACCAGCACCAGCAGCGCCAGCGCCTCCCACCACAGCCGGTTCCAGGCGAACCAGAAGGGGCCGAAGATCGTCGCGGCCAGGGAGAATCCCTCCCGCACCAGGACCGGCGGGCGCACCTTCGGCTCCGGCCAGCCCTCCGGCCCGGGGGGCGGGGGCGGCGCCGCATGGACGGTGTAGAGCTTCACGATCAGCCCTCCAGCGAGCCCTTGGTGGAGGGGATTTCGTTCGCCATGCGCGGGTCCGTCTCCAGCGCCATCCGGAGCGCCCGGGCGACGGCCTTGAAGCAGGCCTCCGCCACATGGTGGGCATTCGTGCCCGCCTTCAAGGTGACGTGCAGCGTGATGCCCGCGTTGAAGGCGAAAGCCCGGAAGAATTCCTCGACGAGTTCGGTGTCGAAGGTGCCGATCTTGGGGCGCTGGAAGGGGACAGACCAGGCCAGGAAGGGCCGGCCGGAGATGTCGATCGCGGCCTCGGCCAGCGCCTCGTCCATCGGCAGCAGGCACTGCCCGAAGCGGCGGATGCCGCGCTTGTCGCCCAGCGCCTGGCGCAGCGCCTGGCCCAGCACGATGCCGACATCCTCCACCGTATGGTGGTCGTCGATATGCAGGTCGCCCCTGGCCGCGACGGTCAGGTCCATCAGCGAATGGCGGGCGAGCGCGGTCAGCATGTGGTCGAAGAACCCGACCCCGGTCGCGACCTCCACCTTGCCGGTGCCGTCCAGGGCAAGGGTCAGGCGGATGTCGGTTTCGGAGGTGGCGCGGGCGATGCTGGCGGTGCGCGTCATGGGCGCTGCACTAGCGGATAGGGCGGGCGGGGTCCACGGCCGGGTGATGACGGCGGGGCAACAATCGGGCGAACGACCCGCCCGTGTTGCATTTCTGTTCCGCGCCGCTGACGCTGCCGCTTGCATTGCACTGGCCCTGCCCCGATGCCACATGCGCGGGCCATGAACACCTCCTCCTCCCCGCATGATCCCCTCGGCTGGCACGGCACCACCATCCTCTGCGTCCGCAAGGATGGGCGCGTGGCTATGGCCGGGGATGGCCAGGTCTCGCTGGGCCAGACCGTCGTAAAGGGCAATGCGCGCAAGGTGCGGCGCATCGCCCAGGGCCGCGTCCTGGCCGGCTTCGCCGGCGCCACGGCCGATGCCTTCACCCTGCTGGAACGGCTGGAGGCGAAGCTGGAACGCTTCCCGGACCAGCTGGAACGCGCCTGCGTCGAACTCGCCAAGGATTGGCGGACGGATCGTTACCTGCGGCGGCTGGAAGCGCTGCTCGCGGTGGCCGATGGCAAGCGCAGCCTGCTGCTGACCGGCCAGGGCGACGTGCTGGAACCCGAGGACGCCGTGATCGGCATCGGCTCCGGCGGGAACTACGCGTTGGCGGCCGCCCGCGCGCTGCTGACGGTGGAGGGCGTCCCCGCCGAGGAAGTCGCCCGCCGCGCCATGAAGATCGCCGCCGACATCTGCGTCTACACCAACGGCAACATCGTGCTGGAGACCATCGAGTCGTGACGGAAACCGTGAACCTCTCCCCGCGGGAAATCGTCAGCGAGCTCGACCGCCACATCGTCGGCCAGAACGACGCCAAGCGCGCCGTCGCCATCGCGCTGCGCAACCGCTGGCGCCGCCAGCAGCTGGCAGCGGGCCTGCGCGAGGAGGTGGTGCCGAAGAACATCCTGATGATCGGCCCGACCGGCTGCGGCAAGACGGAGATCGCCCGCCGCCTGGCGAAGCTCGCCAACGCGCCCTTCCTGAAGGTCGAAGCCACCAAGTTCACCGAGGTCGGCTATGTCGGCCGCGACGTGGACAGCATTATTCGCGATCTCGTTGAGGTGAGCATCACGCAGACGCGGGAGAACTCGCGCAAATCCGTGCAGGCCAAGGCGGAGCTGGCGGCGGAGGAGAAGCTCATCTCCGCCCTGGTCGGCGAGGGTGCCTCCGGCGAGACACGGATGAAATTCCGCCGCATGCTGCGGGAAGGCCAGCTGGAGAGCCGGGAGGTGGAGGTGCAGGTCGCCGACACCACCGGCGGCATGCCGATCGGCATGATGGACATGCCCGGCGCCCAGGGCCTGCAGATGCAGAACATGCAGGAGATGCTGGGCAAAATGTTCGGCGGCCGCCAGAAGCCCCGCAAGATGACGGTGGCCGAGGCCCGCCAGGCCCTGCTGAAGGACGAGGCCGACAAGCTGCTGGACCAGGAGGCGCTGACGCGCGAGGCCGTGTCCAACGCCGAGAACAACGGCATCGTCTTCATCGACGAGATCGACAAGGTCTGCGCCCGCACCAGCGAAAGCGGCTTCCGCGGCGGCGACGTCTCCCGCGAGGGCGTGCAGCGCGACCTGCTGCCGCTGATCGAGGGCACGACCGTCACGACCAAGCACGGGCCGGTGAAGACGGACCACATCCTCTTCATCACCTCCGGCGCCTTCCACCAGGCGAAGCCGAGTGATCTGCTGCCCGAGTTGCAGGGCCGCCTGCCCATCCGCGTCGAACTCTCCGCCCTGACCCGCGACGATTTCCGCCGCATCCTGACGGAGCCCGAGCATTCGCTGGTGAAGCAGTATGTGGCGCTGCTGGGGACGGAGGGTGTCACGCTCGACATCACCAGCGACGCGACGGATGCGATCGCCGAACTCGCGGCCGAGATCAACGCCACGGTCGAGAATATCGGCGCGCGGCGCCTGGCGACCGTGATGGAGCGGCTGCTGGACGAGATCAGCTTCACCGCCTCCGACCGGGGGGGCGAGACGATCACGGTGGATGGCGCGCTGGTGAAGACCCGCGTCGCGCCGCTGGCAGGCAGCGCCGACCTCTCGCGGTTCATCCTGTAATAACAGACGTGGACACAGCCAGGGTCGCTGCGTTATAACCTCCGTATCCACGGAGGCTGTGACATGGCGACCCTCAAGCTGCGCGCGATCGGCAATTCGGTGGGCGTGGTGCTGCCGAAGGAGCTGCTCGCGCGCCTCAACCTCTCGGAGGGCGACAGCCTCCAGGTCGTGGAAAGTCCGGATGGGCTGCTGCTGACCGTTGCGCCGCAGGAAACCGAGGCGCAGCTCGACCTCGGGCGCGAGATGATGCGCAAGTACCGGGAAACCTTCGCGGCTTTGGCCAAGTAGGGGGCGTGGCGTGACCACCCCCCGCTGGATCGACAAGCGGGCGCTGCTCTACCTCCACAGCGAAAGCCTGCGCCAGTTCGGCGGCGCGGAGGGTCTGCGGGATGAGGGGCTGCTGGACAGTGCCCTTGCCCGACCCCTGAACCGGCACGCCTATGAGGCCGAGACGGATCTCTGCCGCCTCGCCGCTTCCTATGCGCATGGCATCGTCCGCAACCATCCCTTCGTGGATGGCAACAAGCGCGCGGCCTTCCTGGCGGCGGGCGTCTTCCTGATGGCGAACGGGCTCGACCTGGTGGCGCCACAGCCCATGGCGACCGTCGCCATGCTCGACCTCGCCGCCGGCGAGTTCACGGAAGAGGAATTCGCCGCCTGGCTGCGGGACCATACGGCACCTCGCGCGTAACAACATGCGCGAACGCGGTCGCTTGCCGCGCCGCGAACCCCCATATGGTGCCGCATGTCCCTCACCGTCGCCCCGCCCCCCTCTGGCATCCTGACCGACGACGCGCAGGCGGAACTCGCCCGCGCCGTCGTGCAGCTGGAGACCGTCTCCCTGGCCTCCCGCATCGCCGGCATGGTCGGCACCCCCGTGGAGGCGCTGCGCTCCCGCCTGCCATCCGGCGTGCAGTCCATGCTGGATGGCGCGGTGCGCAAGGCGCTCGCCACCGCCATGCAGGCGGCGCTGAAGGCGGCGCCGGCCTCGAACCCGACGCCCCTGCCCACCTCCTGGCTGCATCGCGGCCTGGCCGCGGCGAGCGGCGCGGCGGGCGGCGCGCTCGGCCTGCCCGGCACGCTGGTGGAACTGCCGGTCTCCACCACCCTGCTGCTGCGCCAGATCGCCGCCATCGCCGCCGAGCACGGGGAGGACCTGTCGGACCCGCTGGTCGCCGCCGAATGCCTGAAGGTCTTCGCGCTCGGCGGCCGCGACGCGCGGGATGACGCGGCCGAATCCGGCTACTTCGCCGTCCGCGTCGCCCTGGCGGAGGCGCTGAAGGGCGCGGTCGGCAAGGGCGTGGCCGGCATGGTACTGCCGGGCTTCCTCGGCCCCATCGCGGCGCGCTTCGGCGGGCCGGTGGCGTTGAAGCTCTCCGCCCAGGCGGCGCCGCTGATCGGCGCGGCGGGGGGTGCTGCCATCAACCTCGCCTTCCTCGAACACTTCCGCAGCGTGGCGGAGGGGCATTTCACGGTCCGGCGCCTGGAACGCCTCCATGGCGCGGCCGCGGTGAAGACCGCCTATGAGGCGATCGCGGCCACCCGCGACGCCCGATTCATGGCCTGAATGGGGCAGCGGCGGCACGGCCGCCGCCCGCCCACGCAAGCGTGAAGCGACTCCGCGCGCAACGTTCCGCCCGCCGCCGCGTTGCCGGTCACTAGCCCGTCAACGCGCCTGAACCCCGCCGAACCATGACGGGGCCGCCGCATTGCCCCCCCGGAATCAACAACCGGGGGCCTGCCGCCTTGCAACTCGATCTCATCCTGCGTGGCCAATCCAACGCCGCCTACCTTGCCGAACTCGATGGCTTCGCGGGCGCGGGGCGGCTGGTGACGGAGGTGGAGCGCCTGCTCGGCTTCGATGGCGTGAACGATCGTGTGACGCTGGTCTACGACCGCGACGGCCAGGGCGGCGACACCACCTACCCCGCGACGGCCTTCCTCGACGAATGGATGGACCCGACCGCGGCCGGCGGCTGGCAGGCCGGGGAGCTGGAACGCCTCTTCCTGGACCGCATGGAGCAATACCGGGCCGATGGCCCCGGCGACGCCACCGCCATGGTCTGGCTGCACAGCGAATATGACAGCCGCGACCCCAACCTCTCCGCCGCCTCGCTGGCGGAGGCGATGCGCGTCGATGCGGCACTCGTCCGCGCCACGCTGGGTCGCGATATCCCCTACCTCTATGTCGCCGCGCATCCCTATGGCGACGGCACCGACACCGGCCACCAGGCCATCCGCCAGGCCATGGAGACGCTGGCCGCCGATCCGGCCTTCAACGCCCGCATCGCCGCCCGCGCGCCGGACCTCAACGTCGATCTGGACAATTACGACGGCAACGAGGCGACGCGGGAATATGGCGGCGCGCATATCTCGGCCTCCGATGCGCTGATCATCGCCAGCCGCATCGCCCGCGCGGCGGCGGAGGAATGGGCCGCCTATGCCAAGCCCGGCTCGCCCGTCGCGCTGGCAGGCGGCAACATCGCCTCGGACGGCCCCCAGGTGGTGGCGGCGACGCTGCTGGACGCGACGCGGCTGCAGGTGGATGTGCGGCATGACGACACCAGCGGCTTCCTGGCGCTGGATGCGGATGCCGCGTCCGGCGTCGGCTGGTCCGCCCGCCTCGCCGACGGCACGCTGGTGGCCGCGACCGGGGCCACGATCCTCGATGCCGACAGCCTCGTGGTCAGCTTCGGCCAGGCCCTGCCGGCCGGCGCGGTGCTCGACTACGCCTATGGCATCGGCAAGCTGTGGGGGGCGAGCGGCACCGGCCAGGGCCATGCGGTGATGGATTCCTCGGGCCTGCCGGTCTGGACCGCGGCCCAGGGCGTCGCCATCGGCACCGCCGCGCCGCCCGTGGTCGCGGAGCCCGCACCAAGCCCCGAACCGGCCCCGGCCACGCCGCCTGTCGTGGTCACGCCGCCGCCCGTCGTGCTGGAGCCCGCGCCGATCCCCGAGCCCGCGCCGGCGCCGCCGCCCGCCGCCCTCGCCCCACCCCCGCCCACCCCCGTGATCGACACCACCGCCCTGTTCCGCGACCAGGTGACGGTCACGATCACGGCGCCCGAGACCGCCCTGGTCACCACCGCCGATGGCCGCAGCGCCACCGTGACCGGCAGCGAGATCCGTTTCGCCGATGGGCGGGAGGTGATCGGCCATGGCGGCACCGCCGGGCTGGTGGACCGGCTGCATGACATCGTGCTCGGCCGCGACACCTCCCTGCTCGGTACCGGTTGGGCGGCCGATGCGCTGGATGCCGGGCGGATCGAGGCCCGCGACCTCGCCCAGGGCTTCCTGGCGCAGGGCGGCATCGGCGAGATCGCGGATGACCGGGACTTCGTCACGGCGGCCTGGACCAACGCCTATGGCGCGCCGCCCGTCGAAAGCGGCACCGCCCTGCTGCTGCAACGGCTCGAGGCCACCAACCGCGCCGACTTCCTCGTGATGGTGGCGACGGAGGGCGAGGTGCTGGCCGCGCAGCCCGCCATGACCAGCGGCATCTTCATCGCGGATTGGGGCATGAGCTTCGCCTCCGGCCTGGTCCAGATGGCCTATGGGCGGGAGGCCACGGTGGCGGAGCTTCGCGCCCTGGACGCCCAGCTCGATTCCGGCTGGTCCCCGGCCGACCTCGCCCGGGAGCTGACCATGACCGATGAATACCAGGCCCGCATCGCGGGTCTGGACGAGGCCGGGGTCGCGACGCTGCTGCATGAAGGTGCGCTTGGCCGTGCACCGGATGCCGCGGAGCTGGCGGTGTGGAGCGCCTTTTTCGCCAATGGCGCCACCACCACCGACCTCGCCGTAGCGCTGGCCGATTTCTGGGAATTCCAGGCCGCCGTGCAGAGCCGGGCCGCCGACGGCATCGCCGTCATCGCCTGACCCCGACGGCATCGCCGTCATCGCCTGCCTGTCGCCGCCGCCCGGGGCAGCGTACCCCCCTGGGCGGCGGCTTGCCGTTGTTTCACGTGAAATCGTGATGCTTCGGGCTTAAATTGCGAACGCTTCGCAATTGCAGAAAGCCCCACCCCTATGTCCCTTATGCTCGATGCCGGCCTGATCCTGCTGCGGGAGGGGCTGGAAGCCGTCCTCGTCCTCGCCGCCCTGGCCGCCTTCCTCGGCCGCGCCGCGCCCGAACGGACCGGCGCGCTGGGCGCGGGCGCCGCCCTCGGGCTGGCCGCCAGCCTCGTGGTCGCCATTCTCTACGCCCTCTACCTCGGCGGGGAGCATGATGACCGGGTGGAGGCCGCGACCTGCCTGCTGGCGGCCGGCCTCATGCTCTGGACCGGCGGCTGGCTGGCCCGCCACGCCGATCCCCGCGCCTGGTCGGCGGCGCTGAAGACCCGCACGGATCGGGCGCTCTCCGGCCGCCGCGTGGCCGTCGCCGTCGCCGCCATCGGCTTCCTCGCGGTGTTCCGCGAAGGCGCGGAGACGGTGCTGTTCCTCGCCGCGCTGGGCGCGGAGCAGCAGCCGATCCCTGTTCTGGCGGGCGCCGTGGTGGCAGCGCTGGTGCTCTTCGGCTTCTGGGTCGTCATCCGCCGCGGCACGCGCCGCCTGCCGCTGCGGCCGCTCTTCCTTGGCACCTCGCTGTTTCTGCTGGTGATGGCGGCGCGCTTCACCGCGGCGGCGGTGCAGGAACTGCAGGAGCAGGCCTTCATCAGCTTCACGCCGGTGGACCTGCCGGAAACCCTGCTGGCGATCGGCATCCCGGACAGCGCGGAGGCGCTGGTGGCCTTCCTCGCCGTGATCTGCCTCGCGCCCCTCGCCCTGCTGCCGCGGCGGCGGCCGTCCACGACGCCCGCCGCGGCGGAGTAACGGCGCGCCGCTGGACCGTCCTGCGGCCGGGGCCTGGCGGGGGGAGTGACGCCCGCGCCACCCCCGCGCATGCTTCCCGCATGCATCCGCCCCTCCGCACCGGCATCCGGGAGGCGCTTGGCGCCCCGGCCCTCGCCATGGGCGCCACCTTCCTGGCCTTCGGCGCCGCCGTCGCGGAAGCGGGGCTTTCCCTGCCATGGGCGCTGCTCTGCACCGGCGCGGTCTATGGCATGGCGGGGCAACTGGTGCTGCTGCAGGTCGCGGCCGGTGGCGGGGCCGCGTTGCCGGCGGTGGTGGCGGCGACGGCCGCCAATGCGCGCTTCCTGCCCATGGCCGTCGCCATCGCGCCGCTGCTGGGGCGGGGCTGGCGGCGATACCTCTCCCTTCCCTTCATCGCCATCACCCCCTGGGCGGCGGGGATGCGCGTGCTGCCGGGCCTGCCGGAGCCCGCGCGCCTGAACTGGTTCCTGGGCTTCGCGATCGCCTCCTGGTGCGCCGCCATGGGCGCCACCGCGGCGGGGCACCTCGCGGCGCCGCTGCTGCCACCGGCGCTGCGGGCCGCGGCGCTCTTCACCAACCCGCTCTACTTCGCCCTGCTGCTCGGCGCCGACATCGCGCGGCCGGGCGTGGGCGCCGCCATCCTGGCGGGCGTGGCGGCGGCGCCGCTGGCCTGTTGGATCGGCGGCGCCTGGGGCCTGCCCGTCGCGGGCCTCATCGCCGGCACCATCGCCTTCCTGGTCCTGCGCCGATGACCAGCGCCGATGCCGCCCTGGTGCTGACCATCGCCATCGGGCTGCTGCTGCGCGCGGCCGGGCTGGCGCTGGGCGGCGCGCTGCGGCCGGACCATGGCTTCATCGCCTGGGCCTCCGCCGTCTCCGTCGCCACGCTGGCCTGCTTCGTCACCCTCGCCATCGCGACGCCGGCAGGGCTGCTGGCCACGGTGCCGCTTGCGGCGCGCCTCGCCGGCCTCGCCGCCGGGGGCCTCGCCTGGTGGCTCGCCGGGCGCCGCCTGCTGCCGGCCATGGCAGCCGGGCTTGCCGCGCTGCTGCTGGCCCGGGTCTGGACAGGCTGATATACTCAGGGTTGAGAAGGGCTGAGCGTGGTAGCCTGCGGGACATGGTGGCGGGATGATCGGCTTCGATTTGGGCTCCGAAGCCGGACGGGAACGTGCGCGGCTGGCCATGGAGAATTTCGGCATCGCCTTCTTCGAATCCAACATGGCCACCAGCCAGGTCGTGGTCAGCCCCAACGCCTTCGCCATGTTCGGCCTGCCGGTGCCGCCGCGCATGCCCGTGGACCGCACGGGGTTCTGGGAATGCTACCACCCCGAGGATCTGGAGGCCGCCCGCGCCACCTTCGCCGCCGACCTCCGCGGCGAACGCGACCGTGACATCTACTGCGAACGCGTCCGCATCATCCGCCAGACCGACCGCGCCATCCGCCATATCGAGTTCCTCGGCCGCATGTTCGGCCCGCCCGGCGCGCGTACCCACATCGTCGGCATGTTGCGCGACGTGACCGATGCGGCGGAGGCCGAGGCCCGCCGCGCCCTGCTGGTGCGGGAGGTCAACCACCGCGCCAACAACACGCTCTCCGTCGTGCAGGCGCTGGTCCGGCTGACCCAGGCCGCGGACATGCCGGACTACAAGCGGCGGCTCGAGGGTCGGATCCTCTCGCTCGCCCGCACCCAGACGCTGCTGGACCAGGCGGCGCAGCATCCCGCCGCCTTCGCCCTGCTCATCGCCTCCGAACTCGCCGCCTATCGCGACCACCTGACTCTGGAGGTCGATGGCGTCCCGGACCTCACCGCGAATGCGGTGCAACCCGTGGCGATGATCCTCTACGAGATGGCGACCAATGCCGCGAAGCACGGGGCGCTGGCCACCGCCGGCGGCCAGGTGCGGATCGCGGCCAGGCGAGAGGGCGCGGAGGTGGTGCTGTGCTGGGCGGAGCAGGGCGGCGCCCCGATCGCTGCGCCGCCCGCCCGCAAGGGCACCGGCATGGCGGTGATCCACTCGCAGATCCGCCGCCTCGGCGGCACGCAGTCGCTGGACTGGACAGCAGGCGGGCTGCAGGCGGAACTGCGCTTTCCCCTGGCGAGCTGGGCTGGCCCTCAGCCGAAGCCGTAGAGCCGCGCCGCGTTGTCCACCAGGATGCGGTGGCGCACGCCGTCCTCCGGCGCCCAATCCGCGAGCCGGTCCAGCAGCGCGGCGTCGTCCGGGATCGCCGTGGCATTCGGGTGCGGCCAGTTGGTGCCCCAGACCAGCCGCTCCGGCACCGCGTTGACCAGTGCCCGTGCCAGGTCCCCCACCGCCTCCGGCCGCGCCTGGTCCAGCGCATAGGGCGATGACAGCTTCATCCAGCCCCGCCCCGCCTGCATCAGCTCCATCACCACGCCCCAGGCCGGATCGGCATCCCACCCCGCCAGCGGCAGCTGCGCGAAATGGTCGAAGACCACCGGGCAGGGCAGCGCGCGCAGCACGGGCCCGAGCCCCGCGATGATCGCCGGCGTCGCGTAGAGCTGCAGGTGCCAGCCCATCTCCGCCATGGTCCGCCCGAGCGGCGCGACATCCTCGATGCTCAGCGGGATGCCCTGCACCAGGTTGGCCCGCGCGCCGACCACGCCCGCTTCCGCCATGGCGCGAAGCTCCGCGCGTGGCGTGTCCGGCGCCACCACCGCCACCATCCGCGCCCGCGCCGGGCCCGCTTCCCGCAGCGCTTCCAGGTGCAGCGTGTTGTCGAGCCCATAGGTCGAGGGCTGCACCAGCACATGCCGATCGACGCCAAGCCGCGCCAGCACGCGCGAGTGATCGGCGAGGCTCGCATCCGCATGCGGCCGCCCGCCCTTCGCGATGGGCGCGGCGGCGTCATAGACGTGGTGGTGGCAATCCACCGCGCCGCGCGGCACCGGGATGCGGGGGGGCGCGGTGCCCGCGGTGAAGGGGATCTCGTGCGTCGTGCTCATGCGGCCTAGGCTAGGATGAGAAGAATGAAAGGGCGAGACGTCCATGCTGCGCGTGTTCCTGACCCATACGCCGGAGATGCGGGAAGGCTACTACCCGCCCCGGGCCGAGGCCGCGCTGCGCGAGGTGGCGGAGGTCGTGCTCCACACCGGGACCACGCCGCTCTCCGGCGCCGCGCTGGCGGAGGCCGCTTCCGGCTGCCACTGCATCGTGGCGGACCGGTCGACGCCGGGCCTTCCCGCCACCTTCGCCGCCGCGCCCGACCTGCTGGCCTTCCTGCGCGTCGCCGTCGACATCTCCACCATCGATGTCGCGGCCGCCTCCGCCGCCGGGGTGCTGGTGACGCAGGCGACGCCGGGCTTCACCGCCAGCGTCGCGGAACTCGCCATCGGCATGATGGTGGATCTCGCGCGCGGCGTCTCCGCCAGCAGCACCGCCTACCACAGCGGCGTGCTGCCGGCGGTGCGGATGGGCATGCAGCTGGAGGGCAAGACGCTCGGCCTGATCGGCTGGGGCCGCATCGCGCGCCGCATCGCGCCGATCGCGACGGCGATGGGCATGCGCGTGGTGGTGCACGACCCCTACGCCCCGGTCGAGGGTGCGGAGAGCGTGACGCGGGACGCGCTGCTCGCGGCGAGCGACGTCGTCATGCCGCTCGCCGTCTCCACGCCGGAAACCCGGCACCTCATGAATGCGGAGGCCTTCGCCCGCATGAGGCGAGGCGCGCTGCTAATCAACCTCAGCCGGGGGGAGCTGGTGGACGAAGCCGCGCTGGAGGCGGCGCTGGAAAGCGGCCATTTGCGCGGCGCCGCCATGGATGTCGGCAGCGCGCCGGACCAGCGGCCGAACCCGCGCCTCGCGGCAAGGCCCGACGTGGTGGCGACGCCGCATGTCGGCGGCCTCACGCCCGAAGCGGCGGAGCACCAGGCGATGGACACGGTGCGCCAGGTGGGCCTGCTGGCGCGGGGCGAGATGCCGGATGGCGCGGTGAACGCGGAGGCCGCGACGCGCTTCGCCGCCTGGGCAAGGGCCCGCTGATCAGGCCGCGCCGCGGCGGGTTGCCTCTCCCTCCCGCGCCCGCACGACCTCCCGCGCGATCTGGTCCACCGTCAGCTCCTGCTCCACGGCGCCGGCCTGCATCGCGGCCTTGGGCATGCCATAGACGACGCAGCTCGCCTCCGTCTGGCCGAGCGTCCGCGCCCCCGCACGCCGCATCGCCAGCAGCCCATGCGCACCATCCTTCCCCATGCCGGTCAGGATGATGCCCATCGCATTCGCCCCCGCCGCCGCCGCGACGGAATAGAACAGCACATCGACCGAGGGGCGGTGGCCGGAGACCGGCGCGCCATCATGCACGCGGCAGGCGTAATGCGCGCCGGTGCGCGTCACCTCCAGGTGCCGCGCGCCGGGCGCGATATAGACCTGGCCCGGCATGATGCGCCGCCCGTCGCTCGCCTCCACCACCGTCATGGCGCATTGCTGGTCGAGCCGCCTGGCGAAGCTGCTGGTGAAGCCCGCCGGCATGTGCTGGGTGATGACGATGGCCGGCGCCGTCGCGGGCATCTGCAGCAGCAATTGCTGCAGCGTCTCCACCCCGCCCGTGGAGGCACCGACCGCGACGATGCGCCCCGCGGTCGACAGCGCCGCATCCACCTGCAGCGGCGCGCTGGGTGCGGCACGCATTGCCCGCGCGCGTGGCCGCGCCGCCGCGGCGGTGCGCACCTTCGCGACCAGCTCCTCCCCCAGTGCCGTCATGCCGCTGCGGATGTCGATCAGCGGCTTGGCGACATAGTCGATGGCACCGAGTTCCAGCGCCCGCAGCGCCGCATCCGTGCCCTTCTGCGTCAGGGTGGAGACCACCACCACCGGCATGGGCCGCAGCGCCATCAGCTTCTCGAGGAAGCTGAGCCCGTCCATCTTCGGCATCTCGATGTCGAGCGTGATGACATCCGGCGCCAGCGCCTTGATCTTCTCCCGCGCCGCGATCGGATCGTTGGCCGTGCCCACCACCTCGATCCCCCGGTCGGCAGACAGCAGCTCCGTCAGCAGCTGGCGGATCAGCGCGCTGTCATCCACCACCAGGACCTTGATCGGCATCGCGCCTTTCCTTCCGTTCATTCGAAGATCTCGATGCTGCCCGCCACCGGCCGCGTCGCCAGGTGCCGCCGCAGCCGCCCCTCCACGCCCGCGACCTCCGCCGTCGCCTCCGGCAGCAGCCGCATGAAGGCGCGCCCGGACACGGGCTGGTAGACGATGCTGCGCGCCCGCGTGCCGCCGACATCGCGCACCAGCGGGCGCATGCCCTCCGCCGCCAGATAGGCGTCCGCGAATTCGATGTTCCGCTGCCCCACGGAATCCGTGGCGCTGCCGACGCGTGCGCCGCCGAACAGCTTCACCTCCATGCGGTCGCGCCGGGCGCCGCGCGCCATCAGCTCGTTCACCAGCCGCTCCATGGCGAAATTGCCGTAGCGCAGACTGGCCGCCGCCTTGCCCCAGCCCCCCTCCACGCCGACCGGGAGCATGAAGTGGTTGAGCCCGCCGACGCGCGCGACGGGATCACGCATGCAGGCCGAGATGCAGGAGCCGAGCACGGTGACGATCACCGCCTCCTCCTCCGCCGCCACATGCCAGTCGCCGGGCCCTACCTTCACCGCGCGCCGTCCCGCCAGCGGATCGCCGGACAGCAGCAGCCGGGAGGCCAGCGGCGGGTCCGGCGATGCCAGCGCGGCGCTCATTTAACCCTGCGGTAGATGGTCCGGCCGAGATGCGTGAAGCGGTCGCTGACGCGGTAGAGGCTCTCGGAATGCCCGACGAAGAGGATGCCGCCGGGCTTCAGCATTTCCGCATAGCGGTCGAACAGCACGCGCTGCGTCGGCTTGTCGAAGTAGATGACGACGTTGCGGCAGAAGATCACGTCGAAGGGCCCGCGCATCGGCCAGGGGCCGAGCAGGTTCAGCGGGCGGAAGGCGATCAGCTCCTTCAGCTCCTCCCCCATCGCCACCGTCTGCGCATCCACGCGCCGCACATGCGCGCGCCGCAGCTCCGCCGGGATCGCCGCTGCACGCTCCATGCCATAGAGCCCCGCGGCGCCATGCGCGACCATGTCGGTATCGATGTCCGTCGCCAGCACCTTCGCATCCCATTCCGCCAGGTCCGGCATGGCGCGGTGCAGGGTCATCGCGATGCTGTAGGGTTCCTCGCCGGAGGAACAGCCGGCGGACCAGATGCGCAGCCGCCGCCGGTCGCGCGGCAGCGCCGGCAGCACGCGTTCCGCCAGCGCGTCGAAATGATGGGGTTCGCGGAAGAAGCCGGTCAGGTTGGTGGTGATCGCATTGATCATCCGCACCCGTTCCTGCGCGCCCTCCGGCCCGTCCAGCATCGCGCGGTAGTCGGCGAAGCTGGTCAGCCGCAGGGCGCGCAGCCGCCGCCGCAGCCGCCCATGCACCAGGTCCCGCTTCGTCTCGCTCAGCACGATGCCCGAGGCTTCCCGCACCATGGCGGCGATGGCCACGAAATCCTCGTCATGCAGGATCACCTCCTGCATCAGCTGCGCGACGGTCGGGGCCGGCAGGGCCGCCACGGCGGACATGGATCAGAACTCCTTCCACTCGTCATCCGCGGCCGCCTTGGCCGGCGCCGGCCGTGCCGGGCGCGCGGCGGGCGGCGTGGCCTTGGCGCGCGCCTTCGGTGCCGGCTTCGGCGCCGGTGCGGCTTCCTCCAGCACGAAGGCGGAAACCATGCCGGCCAGCGCCTCGGTCTGCTCCTCCATGGACTTCGCCGCCGCCGCGGCCTCCTCCACCAGCGCCGAGTTCTGCTGCGTGATCTTGTCCATCTGCGCGACGGCCACGTTCACCTGCTCGATCCCCGCCGACTGCTCCTGCGACGCGGCCGAGATCTCCGCCATGATGTCCGTCACCCGCTTCACCGAGCTCACGATCTCGTCCATCGTCTGCCCGGCCGAGGCCACCAGCTTCGACCCGCTATCCACCTTCTGCACGCTGTCGGAGATCAGCGCCTTGATCTCCTTCGCCGCATTCGCGCTGCGCTGCGCCAGGTTGCGCACCTCCGCCGCCACCACCGCGAAGCCACGCCCCTGGTCGCCGGCGCGCGCCGCCTCCACCGCCGCGTTCAGCGCCAGGATGTTCGTCTGGAACGCGATCTCGTCGATCACCCCGATGATGTCGCTGATCTTGCGGCTGGACTGCGTGATGCCGTCCATCGTCCGCACCACCTCCGTCACCACCATGCCGCCGCGCGTCGCGATCTCGCTGGCGGAGGCCGCCAGCTTGTTCGCCTGCACCGCGCTGTCGGCATTCTGCTTCACCGTGCTGGTCAGCTCCTCCAGGCTCGCCGAGGTCTCCTCCAGGCTCGACGCCTGCTCCTCCGTCCGCTGCGACAGGTCGGTATTCCCCATCGCGATCTCCCGCGACGCGGTGGCGATGGTGGCGCAGCTTTCCGTGATGCCGGCGACGACGCCCGACATGGTGTCGAGCAGCCCGTTCAGCCCGGCGCAGAGCTGCTCGATTTCCCCCGTCATGCCTTCCAGCGGCACGCGGCGGCTGAGGTCATTGGCCTGCGCCGCGGTCACCACCTCCTGCGTCTGCGTGACCGCCAGCTTCAGCGCATTGGCGGCCTGCACCTGGGCGGTGACGTCGGTGGCATACTTCACCACCTTGAAGGCGCGCCCGTTCATGTCGAGGATCGGGTTGTAGCTGGCCTGGATCCAGACCTCGCGCCCGCCCTTGGCGACACGCCGGTACTGCGCGGCCTCGTATTCACCCCGGCCGAGCTTCTCCCAGAACGCCTTGTACTCGGCGCTCTGGCGATAGGCGGGATCGACGAAGAGGGAGTGGTGCTGGCCGCGCACCTCCTCCAGCGTATAGCCCATGGCGCCCAGGAAGTTCTGGTTGGCGTGCAGCACGCGGCCATCCAGCCCGAACTCGATCACCGCCATCGCCTTGTCGATCGCCGCAAGCTGCCCCTGCTGGGTGCGCAGCGTCGTCACCTCCTGCCATTCCAGGATGTTGCCGTCATAGGTGCCATCCGACGCGTAGCTGGCATTCACGCAGAGCGCGAACTTCACCTCGCCCACGCTGATGTCGGTGCGGTGCGGCAGGCGCGACGGATCCGCCAGCATGCGGCGCTGATGCGTAGGGTCGCGGTGGAAGGTGTCGATGCACATGCCGACGATCCGCTCCGGCGTGAAGCTCGGCCAGAGCTTGCGGAACTCCGGCTCATAGCGCTTCAGCAGATCGATCGTCGTGCGGTTCACATGGGTGACGACGAAGTCGCGATCCACCATCATCATGGCGGCCGAGACCTTGTCCATCGCCTGGCCGATATGCAGGCTGCGCGCCTCCGCCGCCGCCTGCGCCGTCACGTCGCGCGCCAGCACCACCGCCCGCGCCGGGCGACCGGGCTCCGCCGCCAGCGGCTGCGCCTGCAGGTCGAGCACCACGCTGCCGCTGCCCGCCACATGCCGCAGCCGCGCCTGGCAGGGCTGTCCCGCCGCCATCGCCTCGCGGAAGCGGCGATGCACCACGCCGTCGCGCTCCGCCTCCACCAGCAGCGCGCCATGCGGCCGCCCGGCCAGCGCTTCCGCCGCCACGCCGAGCAGCGCGGCCATCGGCGCATTGGCGTCCTGCACCTGCCCGTCGGTGCCCAGCACCATCAGGGGCTGCACGGCATCGATGGCGGCCATCACGGCAGCCATGTCACGCGCGCTGGCGCGACGGTCGGTGCCGGCGCGTCGGTCGGTGAAGCTCGCGGGCAGCAGCGCCCGCGCAGTCCGGCTCATGAACATGGGATGCCTTTCTTGGGCAGGATCAGGACAGAAGGCCGGACGCCGCCTCGGCATCCGGCATGGTGATGAGGTTGTCGAGCGAGACGAGGGAGACCATGCCGCCCTCGCGCGGGATCAGCCCGCCCAGCAGTCTTTCCGGCACGCCGGCGCCGATTTCCGGCACCGGGCGGATCTCCTCCGCGGCCACGGTGATGATGTCCGACACCGCATCAACCAGCAGGCCGGCCATGCGCGTCGCCGTCTGGATGATCACCACCACATGCATCGCCGTCGGCACGGTCATGCCCTGGCCGAAGCGCGCGCGCAGGTCGAGGATGGGCACGATCGTGCCGCGCAGGTTGATCACGCCCCGCACCCAGGGCGCGGCATGGGGCAGCGCGGTCGTCTCCGTCCAGCCCTTGATCTCCCGCACCGACAGGATGTCGATGCCATATTCCGCGTCACCCAGCGTGCAGGTGATGTATTGCGCCGCCATGCCCATCTGTGGTGGGCCCGCCAGGCCGGTGTGCGGCGGGGCCTCTGTCCCGGCCTGCCGGGGCTGCATCAAGGTCTGCATTGCTGTCTTCCCGAAACCGATGGGCGCCGGCCTGGCCGGCGCCGAACTCCGTCAGAATTCCCGCCAATCCGCTGCATCGGCGGTGACGCGCGCTGGCCGCTTCACCGCCCGGGGCGCAGAAGCCGGCGCGGCCGACTTCGGCGCGGGCGGGGCCGCCACCTTGCCGTCCAGGCTGAAGGCCGCGACCATCTGCATCAGCGTGTCCGTCTGCTGCTCCATGGACTTGGCGGCCGCGGCGGCCTCCTCCACCAGCGCGGAATTCTGCTGCGTGATCTTGTCCATCTGCGCGACGGCCACGTTCACCTGCTCGATCCCCGCCGACTGCTCCTGCGACGCGGCCGAGATCTCCGCCATGATGTCCGTCACCCGCTTCACCGAGCGCACGATCTCGTCCATCGTCTGCCCGGCCGATGCCACCAGCTTCGACCCGCTATCCACCTTCTGCACGCTGTCGGAGATCAGCGCCTTGATCTCCTTCGCCGCATTGGCACTGCGCTGCGCCAGGTTCCGCACCTCCGCCGCCACCACCGCGAAGCCGCGGCCCTGGTCACCGGCCCGCGCCGCCTCCACAGCCGCGTTCAGCGCCAGGATGTTCGTCTGGAACGCGATCTCGTCGATCACGCCGATGATGTCGCTGATCTTGCGGCTGGACTGCGTGATGCCGTCCATCGTCCGCACCACCTCCGTCACCACCATGCCGCCCCGCGTCGCGATCTCGCTGGCGGACGCCGCCAGTTTGTTCGCCTGCACCGCGCTGTCGGCGTTCTGCTTCACCGTGCTGGTGAGTTCCTCCAGGCTCGCCGAGGTCTCCTCCAGGCTCGAAGCCTGCTCCTCCGTCCGCTGCGACAGGTCCGTGTTCCCCATCGCGATCTCGCGCGACGCGGTGGTGATGGTGCCGCAGCCCTCCGCGATGGCGGAAAGGACGCTGCGCATCGTATCAAGCAACCCGTTCACGCCGCCGCAGAGCGCCGCGATCTCCCCCGTCTTGCCCTCCAGCGGCACGCGCTGGCTGATGTCGTTGGCCTGAGCCGCGGCCACCACCGCCTGCGTCTCGCCCACGGCCAGGCGTAGCGCCTCGGCGAAGTGGAACTGCGCCTCCATGCCATCGGCGATGCGGTTGATGCCCTCCGCCAGCGCGGCGATGGAGCCCTCCACCCCGTCCAACGGGATGCGGCTGCCGAACTCGTTGCGGAGCGTGGCGGCCACTACCTGTTCCGCCTTCGCCACCATGGCGGCGAGCGCGCGCGCGGCCATGACCTCGCCCGTCACGTCGGTGGCGTATTTCACGACCTTGAAGGGCCGGCCGTTCAGGTCGAGGATCGGGTTGTAGCTGGCCTGGATCCAGATCTCCCGCCCGCCCTGGCCGAGCCGGCGATAGCGCCCGGCATCGTATTCGCCACGGCCGAGCTTGTCCCAGAAGGCGCGGTATTCCGGCGACATGCGTTCGGCGGGATCGACGAACATCGAATGATGCTGCCCGCGCACCTGGTCCAGCGTGTAGCCCAGCACGGTCAGGAAGTTCGTGTTGGCGGTCAGCACGCGACCATCCAGGCTGAACTCGATCACCGCCTGCGCCTTGTCGATGGCGGCGATCTGGCCGCGCAGATCGGCCTCGCGCTCCGTCGCCGCGGTCACATCGGCGGCGTATTTCACCACCCGCACCGGCCGGCCTTCCGCATCCAGCACGGGGTTGTAGCTCGCCTGGATCCAGACCTCGCGCCCGCCCTTGGCGATCCGCTTGTAGCGGCCCGCATCGTAGTCGCCGCGGCCGAGCTTCTCCCAGAAGGCGCGGTATTCCGGCGTCAGGCGCTCGGCCGGATCAACAAACAGTGAATGATGCTGTCCCCGCACCTCCTCCAGCGTGTAGCCGAAGGTCGCCAGGAAGCCCGCATTCGCGTCCAGCACGCGGCCATCCAGCCCGAACTCGATCCGCCCCATGGCGCGGTCCAGCGCCGTGAAGCGTGCGCGCTGGCCGGATTGCTCCGTGATGTCCTGCCATTCCAGCAGGCGCTCCCCGCTTCCCTCGAGAGCGGTCGCCACCAGGGCGAAGCGCGCCGCGCCGATGTCGATCTCCGCGCGCTGCGCGCCACCGCGCCGCGCGAACAGGTCCCGCGGCAAGTCGGTAAGGCGCGCCCCATCCGGCGCCGCAGGATCGAGATCAGGCCAATGCGCGCGGAACCCCGCCGCATGCTGGCGCAGCATCGCGCGCGCCGCGCCATTGGCATGGCGCAACACACCGTCCGCATCCAGCATCATCATGGGCGTGGCGGACGCCTCGATGGTCGCGCGGTCGGCCAGTGCGCGCGCTTCCCCGGCCGCGGCCACCGTCACGTCGCGTACCACCACGGCGGCGGCGGCAACGGCGCCCTCCTCCGTCGGCAGCAGGGCGCAAGCGTAGTCCAGCAGCACGTCGATGCCGCCGGATCCCTGGTGCCACAAGCGCGCCACCGTATCCTCGCCGCGCGACAGCTTCTCTAGCAGGCTGCGACAGGCTGCGCCGTCGCGCTCCAGACGCGTCAGCAGCGCGGCCAGCGGACGACCCGCCACGGCTTCGGGCGCCATGCCCAGCAGCGCGGCAAAGCGCTCATTCGCCTCCAGGATGCGACCATCGACGGACAGCGTCAGCATCGCCTGCGCGCGCTGCAGCGCGGCCTGCGCCGCGACCAGGCTGCGCATCGTGGCGCGACGGTCCTGCCCCGATCGGCGATCGGTGAAGCCGGCGGGCAGCAGGGCCCGCGCGGCGCGTTCCATGAACATGGCTGTTCTTCCTCACGATCGTTCTTGTGGCCATCGCCTTTGCGGCATCCGGCAATGCGGTCGCGGCACGGGATCGAGCCATGCCGCACTTCCACTCAGTGCAGCGCGACGGCGGCCGCGGTGGCGTGCCGCGCCGATGCACCGGCCTGCGGCAGCGTCGCCAGCCCCGCGACATCCAGGATCAGCGCGACGCGCCCATTGCCGAGGATCGTCGCGCCACCGATGCCAGCGATCGTGCCGTAATTCGCCTCCATGCTCTTCACCACCACCTGCTGCTGGCCGACCAGGTCATCCACCAGCAGGCCGACGCGGCCGGCATTGTCGGTCTCCACGATCACGACGATGCCGCGCGACGGGTCCAGCACCGCATCGGCGACGCCGAAGGCGCGATGCAACGGCAGCAGAGGGATGTAGGCCCCGCGGATGGACAGCACCTGCCCGCGGCCCACCACCTCATCGATGTCCTGCGGGCGCGGGCGCAGGCTTTCCACGATGGCCGCGATCGGCAGGATGTAGGCTTCCCGCCCCACGGAGACGACGAGGCCATCCATCACCGCCAGCGTCAGCGGCAGGGACAGCACGAAGCGCGATCCCTCCCCGAAGCGTGACTCCACCGCGATGCGGCCACCCAGCGACTGGATGTTGCGCCGCACGACATCCATGCCGACCCCGCGGCCGGACACGGAGGAGACGGCGGCGGCGGTGGAGAAGCCCGGCATGAAGATCAGCTCATCGATCTCGCCATCGCTCAGCACCGCATCCGGCGCGACGATGCCGCGTTCCTTCGCCCGCGCCAGCACCCGCGCGCGGTCGATGCCGCGGCCATCGTCGCTGAGCTCGATCAGGATGCGACCGCCGCGCTGCTCGGCGGAGAGATGCACGGTGCCCTGGCGCGGCTTGCCCGCGGCCTCCCGCGCTTCCGGCGTCTCCAGCCCGTGGTCCAGCGCGTTGCGCAGCAGGTGGGTCAGCGGATCGGCGAGCTGCTCGACCACCGTCTTGTCGATCTCGGTCGCCTCCCCGGTCACCACCAGGCGCACATCCTTGCCGAGCTGCGCCGCCAATTCGCGCACCAGCCGCGGCATGCGGGAGAAGACGGACTTCACCGGCTGGGTGCGGATGGCCATGACGCCTTCCTGCAACTCCCGCAGATGCTGCGACAGCGTCTCCAGCCCCGCGACCAGACCGGGGCAGACCTCCGGCGGCACCGTGCTTCCGAGCTGCAGCAGCATGGCCTGGTTGATGACGAGTTCGCCGACGAGATTCACGAGGCGATCGACCTTGGCGACATCGACGCGCACGGATTGCGCGGCGGTCGGTTCGGGCCGGGCGCCCGCGGGAGCCGCCACCGCGGCAGCCGCCATGACCGGCGCATCATCCTGCACCACGGCCGGCACCAGCGGATCGATGGAGAGGTCGCAGTCATCGACGACGAACTCGAAGATCTCCTCCACCGCCGCGCGCGGCAGCGGCGCCGCCAGCACCAGCGTCCAGGCGAGATAGGCATCCTCCGGCTCCAGTGCCTCCAGCCCCGGCAGGCGGTCCAGCGCAGCGGAGACAGTGAGCGGCCCCAGCGCGCGCAGGGCGCGGATCAGCAGCAGCGGTTCATTGGCATGCCTGAACAGCGCGGCGTGCGGACGGAACTCGATCCGCCAGCCCGTTCCTTCCGGCACGGCCGCCGCGGCCGGCGCGGCCGGCGCGGCCGGCGCGGCCATGGTGGGCGCTGCGGCGCCCGGCGCCTCCACCACCGCGGCCAGGGCGGCGATCAGGCCATCCTCGAAGCCCGCCGGCATCGCCTCGTCGCGCTGCTCCGCCGCCAGCAGGTCGGCCAGCGCATCGGTTGCCTTCAGCAGCAACGCCATCCGCTCCGGCGTGCCCTCCAGCGCGCCGTCGCGCAGGCGGTCCAGCAGCGTCTCCATGACATGCGCCAGGCCGACGAGCCGCGTGAAGCCGAAGGCGCCGCCGCCACCCTTGATCGAGTGGATGGCGCGGAACAGCGCATGCATCGTATCGCCATCCGCGCGATCCTCGGCCAGCGCCGAAAGCTGCGCATAGGCGCTCTCCAGCAGCTCACCGCTCTCCTCGAAATAGGTGGCGCGGAGGTGGTCGAAGCCCATGGCTCAGCCCGCCACCCGCTTGACGACATCCACCAGCTTCTCCGGATCGAAGGGCTTCACCAGCCAGCCGGTCGCGCCGGCATTCTTGCCCTCCAGCTTCTTCCCTGAATCCGATTCCGTCGTGAGCATCAGGATCGGCAGCGACCGGCACTTCGGGTCGGCGCGCAGCGCGCGGATCAGCGCCACGCCATCCATGACCGGCATGTTGAGGTCGGTGATCACCACATCAACCGGCTTCGCCTGCAGCGCGGACAGGGCCTTCTGGCCATCCTCCGCCTCGCTCACCTCGAAGCCTGCCTTGCGCAAGGTGAAGGACACCATCTCGCGCATCGTGCGCGAGTCATCCACGGTCATCACACGCTTCGCCATGTCATTCGTCCCCTTCCAGGGCCTTCCCCAGTCCCAGATCCTCGATCGCCTCCACTATCGCGGCGGAGGCATTCTCCACGCGGAAGCCGATGCCCCGCGTCCTGGCCGTGGCCGCCGCGGCCGCCAGCACCTGCAGGCCGGGCGTCAGCGCGCGTTCGACGGCGGCGCCATCGACGCGGATCGGACCGTCCGGCAGCAGCGCGCGCAGCGCCGCCGCCAGCGGCTCCGCCGCCGCCAGGTCCAGCACCGGCGGCAGGCGATAGGAATCGCCGCCGGCCCCCGGCTTCACTTCCGCGTCGATCATGAAATCCATCCCGCTGGCCGTATTGCTCAGAACAGCTCTATCTCGCCCGCACCCGCGGGCTCCGCGACCAGTGCCGCGCCCTCGTCATGCAGCAGCCGGTTGAGGAAGCGCTGGCGCACGCTGCTCAGCGACTGCTGGTCGAGCATCCGCCGCAGCAGCGGGCCGTCGGCGCGCACATGCGGCACCAGGTCCGGCAGCGCCTGCGTCGTCTCCGCCTGCAACGCTTGCGTCGCCTCCCCGATCGCGCCCATCGCCTCGACCACATGGGTCAGGTGCTGCGTGGTGCGATCCTGGAACTGCGTGCCGGTGACAAGGCTGTCGACGATGGCATCGATGCCCGCCGCCGCCTCCCGCGCCTCGGCCAGCGTCTCCGACAGGGCGCGGTTCTGTTCCATCATCCCCGCCATGACCGCCGCCAGTCGCGCCTGGCCGTCCGTCACGCCGCCATTCTCCGTGCCGGCGATGCGCGCCAGGTCGGCCTGCGCCGCGCTCACGCCCCTGCCCGCCGCGGTGATCCGTTCATGCACGAGGCGCGAGGTGGCGTTGGTCTCCTTCGCCAGCTCCTTCAGCTCATGCGCGATGACCTTGAAGGTGCCGCCGGCGGCCTCGGCGCGGTGCGCCTCGATCGTCGCGTTGATGGCGACGAACTGTGCCTGGCGATTGATGGCCTCGATGCGCGTGACGCATTGCTCGACGCCGCGGACCTCGCGCGTCACCTCCTCCAGCGCGGCCATCATGCGCGCCGCCTGGGCGGCCGCATCGCGAAGTCCGTTCACGGCCTGGCCGAGCATCGCCTCGACGAAGGCCGTCGCCTCCGCCAGCGGCATGGGCCGACCTTCCACCTCGATCATCCGGGCGATGGCGGCCACGCGTTCCACCCGCGCGGTCTGCGATTCCGCCGCCTCCGCCAGATGGCGGAACTGCGCGCTGAGCGTGACCGTGCTGTCCTCGATGAGGCGGGAGGAGGCGGTCACCTCCTCCGTCATCGCGATGAAGGCGCGGCGCTCGATCTCACCCAGCTCGACCCATTGCGCGAGCAGCGCCGACGCCGCGCCTGGAAGGGCGGCACGGCCCGGTGGCAACGGGGCTGCATGATCGAAGGGGGGCACGGGAGAGCATCCGCAGAGTGGTCGATCACCAAACTGCGAGCCAAGTATTTAGCTTCTGTTGATACCCTTGTGCCGCGACACTTCTCAACCGTTGCCGACACCGAAGCCCTGAACGAGGCTTCCGGCGATGAGGCGCCACCCATCAACCAGAACAAAGAAGACGAGCTTGAAGGGAAGCGCGATCGCCGGCGGCGGCAGCATCATCATGCCGAGGCCCATCAGCACGCTGGCGACGACAATGTCGATGATGAGGAAGGGCAGGAACAGCAGGAAGCCGATCTCGAAGGCGCGGCGCAGCTCGCCGACCATGAAGGCGGGCACCAGCGCGCGCCAGGGCATCTCCTCGCCGGCTGCCGGCACCGGCAGGTTCGCGAGGTCGAGGAACAGCGCCAGGTCGGTGTCCCGCGCATGCGTGACCATGAAGGCGCGGAAGGGCTCCGCCGCGGCCTTCAGCCCCGCGATCTCGTCGATCGTCCCCTGGGACATCGGATGCAGGCCGAGCGTCCAGGACTGCTCCAGCACCGGCTGCATCACGAACCAGGTCAGGAACAGCGCGAGCCCGATCAGCACGGGGTTGGGCGGCACGCCCTGCGCGCCGATGGCGCTGCGCAGCAGCGACAGCACGATGATGATGCGCCCGAAGGCCGTCGCCATCACCAGCAGCGACGGCGCCAGGGACAGCAGGCCGATCAGCGCCGTCAGCTGCACCAGCCGCGCCGTGGCACCCGCGCCGCCCTGCTGGCCCATGTCGATGTTGACGCTCTGCGCCAGCGCCAGCCCCGGCACCAGCAGCATCATGAGGAGGAGAAGGACGAGGATGCGGCGCATCACGATGCCTCCGCCGGCAGCGGCATCAGCACGTCGGTCGGCCCGCCCGTGAGCAGCAGCATCGGGCGTCCGTCACAGCGCAGCAGCAGCAGGCGGCGGCGCCCGTCGATGGGCAGCGCCTCCTCCACCGCCAGGCGGCGCGTCGCGCTGCTTGCCGCCGCGGGCGCCCAGCCAAGCCGGCGCAGCCCGCGCGCGAGCAGCATGATGAGGAGCAGCACGCCCGCCAACGCGGCGAGTGCCGTCCCGATCGATTGGGGGTCCATGAAGCCGGCCTCCTGCCGTGCCAGTCGATGGACCTGAAGAAGAAGCCTGGCCGTTTATCCGCTGTTAACCGCGCCGCCTTCAGGCGCGCACGGAAATGGCGATGGCGCCGGCACCGGGGCGCGCGGGGCGCGCATAGCCCGGCATGCCGTTGCCCTCCGGCCGCGTCGCGACCTTGGCGATGGCCTTCACCACGCGGGCCTGCAGCGCCAGCGCATCCTCCAGCGCCGCGCGATTGGCGGCGGCGCTGTCCCGCAGCCCGTCCACCAGCATCGCCAGGCGATGGTCCAGCGTCCCGCTGGTGTCGAGCGTCGCGCGCGCCTTCACGAAGTCCTCGATCGCGACGCTCTTCGCGGGCTGCAGCGCCGCCGCGCCGCGCAGGTCGCGCGCCTTCAGCGCGGCCGTCTCCTCCCGCAGCAGGGCTTCCAGCACCTCCGCGGCTTCCAGCAGCTCCGTGCTCATCGGCTGTTCCTTTGCATCTCTCGCAGCACCGCATCGGCCAGGCCGAGCCCGCCCTGGCGCGCGATGGCGTTGCCCATTTCCTGCACCAGCATCGGCTGCCACTGGGCCTCCCCGGTGCCGCCGCCGAACAGGCCCTTGCCGTCCAGCCCGGCGAACATCGGCTGCAGCAGCGCGCCCAGCACCTGGCCTTCGAAGTTCTGTGCCGCGGCGCGCTGCGCGGTGGTGGTTCCTGCGTTGCGTGGCGCGTTGATCGCCGGCTGCGTCGCCGCCGGCACCCGCGATGTGGGGTCCATGCTCGCTACCTCACTTCCAGCTCGGCCTGCAGCGCGCCGGCCGCCTTGATGGTCTGCAGGATGGAGATCATGTCCCGCGGCCCGACGCCGAGCTGGTTCAGCCCCTGCACCAGGTCCTGCAGCGTCGTGCCGCCCCGCAGGATGCCCATCCGCCTTTCGTTCTGGTCGTCCACTTCCACGTTGGTGCGCGGCACCACCACGGTCTGGCCGTTGGACAGCGGCCCGGGCTGGCTGACCTGCGGCGTTTCCGTCACGCGGATGGTCAGGTTGCCCTGTGCGATCGCGACGGTGGAGATGCGGACATTCGCACCCATCACGATCGTGCCGCTGGCTTCCTCGATCACCACGCGCGCCACGCTGTCGGGCTCGACCCGCAGCTGCTCGATCTCCGCGATGAAGCCGATCGCGTCGCGGCCGGCCAGCGCGATGGTCACGCTGCGCGGATCCGTGGCACTGGCCGGGTTGCCGGGGGCGTAGCGGTTGATCGCGGCCGCGATGCGCCGCGCCGTGGTCAGGTCGGGGTTGCGCAGCGCCAGCCGGATGGCCGGGCGGGACGCGAAGGCGAAGCCGACCTCGCGCTCCACGATCGCGCCGTTGGAGATGCGCGCCGCCGTCGGGACGCCACGCGTCACCGAACTCGCCGCGCCCCGCGCCGCGATGGCGCCGGTCGCGACCGCACCCTGCGCCACCGCATAGACTTCTCCATCCGCCCCCAGCAGCGGCGTCACCACCAGCGTGCCGCCCGTCAGGTTCGTGGCGTCGCCGAGGGCCGCGACGGAAACGTCGATCCGGCTGCCCGTGCGCGCGAAGCCCGGCAGATTGGCGGTCACCATCACGGCGGCGACGTTGCGCGTCTCCAGCTGCCGTTCCTGGTCGCGCGTATTGACGCCCAGCCGCTCCAGCATGCCGATCAGCGACTGCCGCGTGAACACCGCGTTGCGCAGCCGGTCGCCCGTTCCGTTCAGCCCGACGACCAGGCCGTAGCCCACCAGCTGGTTGTCGCGCATGCCCTCGACATCCGCGATGTCCTTGATCCGCACGCCCTGGCCCAGCGCGGGTAGGGAGATGAGCAGGCCCAGCAGGAAGATCAGGCTGCGCATGGTCAGAACGGCAGGATGATGTCGAGCAGCTGCTGCCCGTAGCGCGGCTGCTGCACGTCGCTGACCGTGCCACGGCCGCCATAGGCGATCCGCGCCTCGGCCAGGCGGTCATGCTTGACCGTGTTGTCGCTGGCGATGTCCTGCGGCCGGATGATGCCGGAGACCTGGAGGTCCCGCAGCTCATGGTTCACCCGCACCTGCTGGCGGCCCGCCACCACCAGGTTGCCGTTCGGCAGCGCCTGCGTGACGGTGGCGGCGACGCGCAGCGTCACCGTCTCCGTCCGCTGGATCTGGCCATTGCCGGCGGAGGAGCTGTCGGAGGCGCCGGAGACCAAGCGCGAGGGATCGAAGCCGTTCGGCAGCAGCCGGCCATAGCTGGAATCGAGGCCGAGCAGACGCGGCAGGCCAAGCGATTCGGTATTGGCGCGCGTGCGCTCCGTGCTGTTCTGCAGCTGCGCGCGATCCTCGATCTGCACCAGCACGGTGACGAGGTCACCGACCTGCGCCGCGCGCTGGTCGCGCAGGAAGGTACGGCTGCCCTGCCGCCACAGCGAATTGGCCTCCGCCGGTGCCGTCTGCGGCGCGGGCATCGGCATGCTCACCGGGCGGACGTTCGGGTTCTCGATCGGCGCCATGCTCGGCGCGCGGCCGAGTTCGGACAGACGCTCCGCGCAGCCCGTCATGGACAGCAGCAGGAGGAGGGGGAGGGTGCGCTTCATCGTGAGGCTTGATCCCTGCGGTTGACGCGGGCGGCGATGGCGGGGGGCAGGCTGGTGGCAGCGCCGATGGCGCGGGCGCGGCCCGGGCCGATCACCTCCGCCTGCACCACGCTGCCGGAGGCGAGGTTGAGCACGTGGAAGCTGCGGCCGCGGAACCCGTCCTCCAGCGCGCGGCCCTGCGCCGTCAGCGTCAGGCCCGGCGCCTGATGGAGCAGCTGCACGGCGGATTCGCGTGCGATGATGGCGGCGACGGCAACGTCCGCCGGCGACAGCGCCTGCCCGGCGGCGATGGCGCGGCGCAGCCGCTGGCCGGTCACGGCTTCCACATCCTCCGCGACGCTGGCGGGGGCGCGATCCACCGCCATGCGGCTGAGCGTGACGTCGCCGGGCATCACCATCTCGCCGGCGCGCAGCGCCTTGGCCGCGACGACCACGTCGCGCATCGCGACCGCCCGGCCGCTGACGCGCTGCGTGAAGGTCGGCATGCCCTCCGCCACCACGACCAGCGTCGCGGAGAAGCGGCGCGACACGCCATCCCACAGCGCGCCATCCACCGCCACGCGCGCATCCGGCGCGCCGGCGGGCAGGCTCGGCGGCTGGAAGCCCGGGATGTCGAGGTCGAGCTCGGGATCGGCGCCGAGTGCGACGAGTTCCGCCCGCAGCGGCTCCAGCACCTCCTCCCGCCGCATGGCGCGGCCAGGGCGCTCCACCACCACGCGCTCATCGCCCAGGACCGGTCGCCACGCCAGGCCGTAGTCGCGCGCGATGGCGGCGAGTTGCGGCGCCTCCACCACGAAGCGGCGGCCCGGCGCCGGGGCGGGGCCGAGCGTCGTCTCCGCCCGCGCGCCCGCATGGTCGAAGATGTCGCCCAGCGTCACGACGGCGGATTCCACGACGGCCTGCGCCCGCGGCGCGGGCGCCTGCGCGAAAGCAGGCGTCGCCAGAAGCGCCAGCACGAGGAGGGACGACCACGCGCGCATCAGCGCATCCGCGTCAGGGTGGACAGCATTTCGTCACCCGCGGTGATGACCTTGCTGTTCATCTCATAGGCGCGCTGCGCGGTGATCAGGTTCGTGATCTCCTGCACCACGTTCACGTTGCTGGACTCGAGGAAGCCCTGCTGGATCTGGCCGTAGCCGACGCCGCCCGGCACGCCCGGCTGCGCCTGGCCCGATGCCGGCGTCGCCAGGAACATGTTGTCGCCCGTGGCTTCCAGCCCGCCCTCGTTCGGGAAGATCGCGATCTGGATCTGGCCGACATTCTGCGGCTGCACCTGGCCATCCAGCTTCACCAGCACCTCGCCCGCCGCGTTGATCGTCACGTCGCGCGCCGCGGCCGGCACCACGATGCCGCCGGAGACAGGGAAGCCGTCCGCGGTCACGATCGTGCCCTCGGGCGAAAGGCCGAAGCTGCCGGCGCGGGTATAGGCCGTCTCGCCACTCGGCAGCGTCACGGGGAAGTAGCCATTGCCGCGCACCGCCAGGTCGAAGCGGTTCTCCGTCTGGGTCAGGCTGCCCTGTTCGGAGATGCGGTAGATCGCCGCCGTGCGGACGCCGAGCCCGAGCTGCGCGCCGGAGGGCAGAACCGTGCCCTGGTCGCTGCTCTGCGACCCCGCGCGGCGCAGGTTCTGGTAGATCAGGTCCTGGAACTCGGCGCGGCGGCGCTTGTAGCCCGTCGTGCTCATATTCGCGATGTTGTTGGAGATGACTTCGACGTTGGTCTGCTGGGCCTGCAGCCCCGTCGCAGCGATGTCGAGCGTGCGCATGTGGTCTTCGACTCCTGTTCGGTCAGCGGCGGCGGAGGATGCGATCGACGGCGCCACCCAGGCGCTCGCCTTCCTTCTCGATGAACTGGGCGGCGAACTGGAATTCGCGCAGCCCGGCGGTCAGCCGCGTCAGCTCCGCCACCGGGCTGACATTCGATTCCTCGACGGCACCCTGCACCACGTTGGGGCGGTCCACCGGCAGCGCGTCCACGCCCTGCGGCGCGTTGAACAGGCGCGATCCCTCCGCGACCAGGCGCTGCTGCTGCTCGAACCGCACCACGCGCAGACGTCCGACGACGCCGCTTTCGCTGCTGATCGTGCCGTCGCCCTTGATCTCCAGCCGCACATCGCCGGGCGGCAGGGTCAGCGGCTGCCCGCCTTCGCCCAGCACCGGATTGCCGTCGGGGTCCACCACCTGGCTGTCGGGGGAGAGGGTGAAGTGGCCGGCGCGCGTGAAGCGTTCACCGCGCGGCGTCTGCACGGCGAAGAAGCCGTCGCTGCCCAGCGCCAGGTCCAGCGGGTTGCCGGTGTGGCGCACCGCGCCGGCCGACATGTCGCGCCAGGTCGCGCGATCCATGGTGAAGGCCAGCTGCTCGCCGCCCGTCGGCGTCTCGGCGCCGGATTGCCGGGCCAGTTGCTGGGCGAAGACGGTCTGGCTGGCCTTGAAGCCGGGCGTGCCGGCATTGGCGATGTTCGCCGCCAGCACCTCCGTCGCGCGGGATTGCGCGGCCAGGCGTGACAGGACGATGTAGCCAGGCGTGTCCATGCGCCGCGGTCCTTACGTGGCGCATGGCCGGAATCCCGGCCGATGCGCATGGGGGCTGGCGGCTGAGATCCTCGCAACCGCGTCGCCGGCCGGTCAGGGCCAGGCAAGGGTCCACGGCAGTTCTTCCGCCTCGGGTCTCGATCTACGGCGCAGTTGTTTCCGGCCTCTGAAGGGGGGTCCTGCCGGGCAAGGACACGTTAACAGCCGGGGCATAGATCGATCCTGCATTCCAGGACGGGGGCCCCATGACGGACGCCGCTTCAAAGCCGAAGGACGCGCCGGCGAAGAAGGGCAAGGCGCGACTGCTCATCATCGCGGGCGCCATCGTGCTGCTCGCCGGTGGCGGGGCCGGCGCTGCCTTCTTCCTCAAGCTGCCGCCCTTCGGCGGCGGCGAGGCCAGCCATGAGGAAGCCGGCGCACCACAGGCCGCGCCGCCCGTCTTCGTCGAGATCCCCGACATCGTGGCCAATCTGAACGCCGGCGCGCGCCGTCAGTCCTTCGTCCGCGTCAAGGCGCGGCTGGAAGTGGCGCGGCGCGAGGATGCGGCGATCGCCACCGCCGCCATGCCCCGCCTCCAGGACCTCTTCACCACCTATCTGCGGGAGATGCGGCCGGAGGAGCTGCGCGGCAGCATCGGCACGCAGCGGCTGCGGGAGGAGCTGCTGGCCCGCGCCAACCTCGCGACGCGGCCCGGCACCGTCACCGATGTCCTCTTCGTCGAGCTGATCGTGCAATGAGCGACGAACTGCCGAAGACCGCCGTCGAGGAGCCGGCAGAGGATGATTGGGGCGCCGCCCTGGCGGAGGCCGCGGAGGACGACCTGGCCGCGCATGCGGCTGCCGAGCGCATCCTGGCCGATCCCGTTCCCGTCGCGGGCCCGGTGGAGCCGACCCGTGTGCTCAACCAGGCCGAGATCGACAGCCTGCTCGGCTTCGGCAACGGCGCCGGGGGCGATGATGGCGGCGGCAGCGGGATGGAACGCGTCATCGCGCGCGGCCTTGTCTCCTATGAACGCCTGCCGATGCTGGAGATCGTCTTCGATCGCCTGGTCCGCATCCTCTCCACCACGCTCCGCAACTTCACCTCCGACACGGTCGAGGTCTCGATCGATGAGATCCAGTCGCTGCGCTTCGGGGACTACCTGAACTCCATTCCCCTGCCCGCCATGCTCTCCGTCTTCAAGGCGGAGGAATGGGACAATTACGGCCTCGTCGTCGTCGATTCCGCGCTGATCTATTCGGTGGTGGACGTGCTGCTCGGCGGCCGCCGCGGCACCTCCGCCATGCGGATCGAGGGCCGGCCCTACACCACCATCGAACGCACGCTGGTGGAGCGGCTGGTCAATGTCGTGATGAACGACCTGTCGGAGGCCTTCGCGCCGCTCTCCCCCGTCCGCTTCAAGTTCGAGCGGCTGGAGGTGAACCCGCGCTTCGCCATGATCTCCCGCAGTTCCAACGCCGCCGTCCTGGTTCGGCTGCGCATCGACATGGACAGCCGCGGCGGGGAGCTGCAGCTGATGCTGCCCTACGCGACGCTGGAGCCGGTGCGCGACCTGCTGCTGCAGCAGTTCATGGGCGAGAAGTTCGGCCGCGACAGCATCTGGGAAACACATCTGGCCGAGGAGTTGAGGCAGACCGGCGTCGCCCTCGACGTCGTGCTGGATGAGCAGACCATGGCCCTTTCCGACGTGCTGCGCCTGCAGGTTGGCGACCAGATCCTGCTGAATGTCGGCCCCGGCGCGCCGGTGCGGCTGCGCTGCGGGGAAACATCGCTGTTCGAGGGGCTGGTCGGCCGGCGCAACGACCGCCTGGCGGTCAGGATCGAGAATGTGCTGGCGCGCGAAGATGCCAGCCGTGGAGCGGAGGATCTGGCATGAGCATGGCGATGATGGAGTGGCTGCTGGAAGCGGCCCTGGTGGCCGGCATCATCGCCGCCCTGCCCCCGGCGCTGCGACTGGAACGCGCGCTCAGCGGCCTCAGCAAGGACAAGTCCGCCGTGATGGACAGCGTCCGCGGCTTCACGGAAGCGACGAAGCAGGCGGAAGCCTCCATCGGCCGGCTGCGTGCCACCGCCGACAGCGCATCCCGCAGCGTGGCGGAACAGGTGGCGGCGGCGACGGCGCTGCGCGACGACCTCCGCTTCCTGACGGAACGCGCCGGCGTCGCCGCGGATCGCCTCGACACCGGCCTGCGCGGCGGTGGCCGTCCCCCCGTGCCGGAGGCCGCCAACGTCTCCCCCATTCCCCGCGCGCGCGCCGAACAGGAATTGCTGCGCGCGATCAGCCGGAGCCGCAGCGCATGAACGCCGCCAATGCCGTGCGCGTCCTCCTCGTCATCGCCGGCTTCCTGCTCGGCCTGAAGGGGATGGCGCTGGTGCGCGATTTCCCGCTGCTGACGCGCGCGATCCCGGCCTTCTCCACCACCGCGCTGGCGGCCGATCCGGCACCCGCGGCGCCGTCACCCGCGCCCGCCACCACCCCCGCGCCGGCCGCCGCCCCCAGCGCGACGGACGCCATGGCGGCAGGCCTGCGCGCGCGGCGCGAGGCATTGGAGGAGCGGGAGCGTTCCATCGCCACGCGCGAAGCCCTGCTGGCCGTCGCCGAACAGCGCCTGGCCGCGCGGCTCGCGGAACTGACCGCCCTGCAGGGCCGCCTGGAACAGGCCGATGTCGATGCGCGGGAGCGCGAGGAATCGCACTGGCGCACCATGGCCAAGCTCTATGAGACGATGCGGCCGCGCGAAGCCGCCGCCGTCTTCAACGAACTCGACCTGCCCGTCCTCGTGCAGGTCGTCGAACGGATGAACGACCGCAAGGCCGCCCCCGTTCTCGGCGCCATGCTGCCGGACCGTGTCCGCCAGCTGACCGTCGAACTCGCCCGCCTCCGTGCCGCCCGCCCACCGGCCTGACGCCGGCGGCCCGCAATCGCAGCCTGAACAGAAGGGACAGGACAGCCATGAGCATCGACCGCAACATGAAGGTTCTCGTTGTCGATGACTACAAGACGATGACGCGCATCATCCGCAACCTGCTGAAGCAGATCGAGTTCAACGAGACGGATGAGGCCAGCGACGGGCATGAGGCCCTGGCCAAGCTGCGCGCCGGCAATTTCGGCCTGGTGATCAGCGACTGGAACATGCAGCCGATGACGGGCCTCGACCTGCTGAAGGAAGTGCGCGCCGACGCCCGCCTGAAGCACCTGCCCTTCATCATGGTGACGGCGGAGAGCAAGACGGAGAACGTCGTCGCCGCCAAGCAGGCCGGCGTGTCCAACTACATCGTCAAGCCCTTCAACGCGGAGACGCTGCGCGACAAGATCGAGAAGGTCCTGGTCCATGCCTGACCAGGGCCCACCCGTGGCGATCCGGGGGGACCTGGACACCACCGTCCGATCGCTGATGTCGGAGCTGGATGCGCTGAGCCGCATCATCGCCGATGCGCGGCAGGAGGTTGCCGCACTCCGCGCCGATGATTCCGACATCGCCGACATCCCCGGCGCGACGGATGAACTGGCGGCCATCGTCTCCCACACCGCCCAGGCGACGCATGAGATCCTGGACAGCTGCGAGGCGCTGGAGACCGTCTCCGCCCGCGTCGGCGACGCGGATGCGGAGGTGCTGCAGGGCGCCATCACGCGCATCTACGAGGCGTGTTCCTTCCAGGACATCACCGGCCAGCGCATCGCCAAGGTGGTGGCCGCGCTGCAGGCGGTGGAACGGCGCATCGCCCGCGCCCGCCAGGGCCTGCCGGACCGCCTGCCGATCGTCGCCGCGACGGCGTCGCTGCTGAACGGCCCGCAGCTGCCCGGCAACGGCATCAGCCAGTCCGCCATCGACGCGCTGTTCGATTGAGCCTGGCGGGGCGCCACCGCGCCCCGCCGCCTTCCTCACGAGGTTCCCGCCCGATGTCCCGCACCCGCGTCGCCGCCTGGCTCTGCGCCGGCCTTCTCGCCCTGGGCGGTCCCGTGGCGGGGCAGGATGTGCGCGGGTCCGCGCCTTCCATCCGCGTGCGCACCGGCATCCACCCGACTTTCACGCGCATCGTCTTCGACTGGCCCGACCAGGTGCCCTACAGCATCGTGCAGAACGGGGAGACGGCGGAGCTGCACTTCGCCCGTCCCGCGCGGCTCGACGCCACCGCGCTCTCCCGCCCGCTGCGCAACCTGGCAGGCGCGGAGCCCTCGGCGGAGGGCATGGTCTTCGCGCTGCGCCCCGGCGTTCGCGTGCGTGACCTCAGGGTCGGCAATTCCGTGGTGGTGGACCTGATGGACCCGGTCGCGCCGGCCGCCGCCCCGCCGCGCGCGCCCCAGCCGGCACCGCCCGCCACGGCGCAGCGCCCGCCCGCCACGGCCGCGGCGCCCCCCCAGCCCGCGCCCGGCGCGCCCGTGCCGGAGGCCTCCGCGCCGCCGCGCACGGCATCCGCCACGCCCGCATCGCCGCCCAAGGGAGCGCCGCCCGCCCCGCCGCCCGTGGTCGCGGCGCCCGCGCCCGTCGCGGTCGTCCCTCCCCCACCCGCGCCCATGCCCGTCGCCGCGCCGCCCGCGGCCACGTCAACGCCGCCCGCGGCCACGTCAACGCCGCCCGCGGCCACGTCAACGCCGCCCGCGGCGATGCCGGTCGCCACCCTGCCGCCCGCGGCGCCCCCCATCGTCGCGCCGCCCCCCGGCACGGCCACCGGCCCCGCGCCCATCCGCCTGCCCTTCACCGGCGCCACCGCCGCCGTCATGCGCGGCGACAGCGTGCTGCTGGTGTTCGAGGATGCGACCGCGCCCGACATCGCCATGCTCCGCCGCATCAGCCCCCTGCTGGCCGGCGCGGAGATCGTGGAGATGCCCGGCGGCACCGCGCTCCGCCTGCCCGCGGCCTCCGGCATCAGCCGCGATGCGCAGGGCTGGCTGATCACGCCCGCCACCGCGCCATCGCCGCGCGGCCCGTCGATCGACCCCACGCGGCTCGGCAATGCGCTGTCGCTGCTGCCGGATGCGCGACATCCCATGGCCGCGCACGCCAACATCCCGCGCCTGCTGCATCTCCGCGACGAAAGCGATTCCACCTTGCTGGCGCGGCGGCAGGACCTGCTGGCCCGAATCGCGACGGCGCCCGCCGCCATGCGCGACTCGCTGCGCGGCGAATTGGCGGAGACGCTGCTGGCCCTCGGCCTGGCGCCGGAAGCGCAGGCCGCGCTGCGCCTGGCCACCGGCGACGATCCGCGCCGAGTCGAACAGCCGCAGGCCCTGCTGCTCTCCGCCGCCGCCGCGCTGCTGGCCGGGCGGCTCGAGGATGCGCGCGACGCGCTCGCCAACCCCGTGCTGCCTGCCGACGGAGAAGTCGCGCTCTGGCGCGGCGTCGCCGCGATGCAGGAGGATGGGCGCGTCTCCGACCCTGCCTTCCGCGCCGCGCTGCCGCTGCTGACCGCCTATCCCGCCGCGCTGCGCAATCGCCTGCTGCCGCCGATCGCCGCGGCGCTGGCCGAAGGCGGCGCCATGCGCGATGCCGCGGCGCTGATCGAGGCCGGCGGCGACGCCTCCAACCACCCGCTCTCCCGCTTCGCCTGGGCCCGCGTGCTGGAAGCGCGGAACGAGGTCGAACCCGCGCTGCTGGCCTACACCACGCTGACCGAAAGCCGCGACCGCGACGCGCGCGCCCGCGCCATCGGCCGGCTGGCGGAACTGCGCCTCGCGACCGGCCGCATCGACGCGGCCGCGGCGGCGGAGGCGCTGGAAGCCGCCATCCCCGCCTGGCGCGGCGACCGCCGCGAATTGCAGCGCCGCCAACGCGCCGCGGAACTCCGCACCCGCGCCGGCCAGCACGGCCAGGCGCTGGCGCTGATGCAGGACACCGCCTCCGCCTTCCCCGAAGCCGCGGAGAGCCTGCGCGCCGCCATGCGCGGCGCCACCGTGGCCGCGCTGGCGGATGCGAATACGCCGCCGCTGGACGCCACGCGCCTGCTGGCCGAACAGCGCGCCAACCTCGTGCCGGATCCCGCGCTGGATGCGGCGGTGGCGCGCATCGCGGACCGGCTGATGGCCATGGAACTGCCAGCCCAGGCCGCGACGCTGCTGCGGGAAGCCGTGCCCAACGCCGCCGATCCCGGCGGCCTCTCCGTCCGCCTGGCGGAGGCGCGCCTCGCGGAGGGCGACGCGACGGCGGCGCTGGAGGCGCTGCGCAACAGCGGCGGCGCCGCGCTGCCCGGCGAGATCGGCCTGCGCCGGGCGCTCGCTGAAGCCAATGCCCGCCGCCAGACCGGCGACCGCGCCGGCGCCATCGGCGTGCTGCGCGCCCTCGGCCCCGATGGCGCCGCGCCGCTGGCGGAGCTGCTGGCGGAAGGCCAGGACTGGGCCGGCGCCGCTGCGGCACTCAACGAGCACATGGCGCGCAGCATGCCCGCGGAAGGCGCGCTCGACGATGCCGCGCGGCGCGACCTGCTGCGCATGGCGGCCTTCCTGGCGCTGGCCGGCGACCAGGCCGGGCTCGATGCGCTGCGCGACCGCTATGCGCCCCGCCTGCCCGCCGGCGCCTTCACGGAAGCTTTCGCGGCCCTCGCCTCCCGCAGCACCGGCACGCTGAACCTGCCGCGACTGCGGGAGGAGATCGCCGGCGCCCGCGCGCTGCAGAACCAGTCCCGCGCGCTGCGCTGAGCGTGGTTAACACGCCTGAATCACCCCAGGGCGAAGGTCATCGCATGGACAGCAACCGCACCACGCCCATGGCGCTGGCCGAACGGCGCCTGCACTGGCTGGAACAGCGCCAGCGCGTGCTGGCGCAGAACATCGCCAATGCCGATACGCCGGGCTACCGGCCGCGGGACCTGACGCCCTTCGCCCAGGCCGTGAACACGGCGCAGCAGGCGCTGGCGCAGACCTCGCCCCGCCACATGACGGGGCCCAATGGCGATGGCCGCGCGCGCCCCGATCGCGCCGCGGTCGAGACCAGCCCGGATGGCAACGGCGTCTCGCTGGACCGCGAGGCGCTGAAGGTCGCCGATACCGACCAGGCCCATGCGATGGCGCTCGCGCTCCATCGCCGCTGGGCCGGCATGTACCGCACCGCGCTCGGCCGCGGAAGCTGAAGGAAAGGGACCGCATGGACCTCGACCGCGCCCTCACCATCTCCGCCGCCGGCATGGCCGCGCAGTCCACGCGGCTGCGCGTGGTGGCGGAGAACCTGGCCAACCGCGACAGCACCGGCCAGACGCCGGGCGCCGATCCCTACCGGCGCCGCACCGTCACCTTCACCAACCGCATGGACCAGGCGCTCGGCGCCCCCACCGTGCAGGCACTGCGCATCGGCACCGATCCCGGGGAATTCCCTGAACGCTACGAGCCGCATCACCCCGCGGCGGATGAACGCGGCTACGTGAAGACGCCCAACGTCAACAGCCTCGTCGAGGTGATGGACATGCGGGAAGCCCAGCGGAGCTACGGCGCCAACCTCTCCGTCGTCGAAACCACGCGCGGCATGCTCATGCGCACCATCGAGGCCCTTCGCGGATGATGACCTTCTCCAGCGCCACCCCGGCCCTCAACGCCTATCGCGCCACCGCCGGCTTGGGCGGTGCCGAAGCGCCCGGCGCTGCCGGCGGCCCCGGCGAGGGGTTCGAGGCCGTGCTCGGCCAGGTCATGCAGCAGGCCGTCACCCAGGCCCGCCAGGCGGACCAGGCAACGCAGGCCGGCCTCACGGGCCAGATGGGCACGACGGAAGTCGTCATGGCCGTCAGCCGCGCGGAACTCGCGCTGCAGACCGCCGTCGCGGTGCGCGACCGCATGGTCACCGCCTACCAGGACGTGATGCGCATGGCCGTGTAAACGGCTCGCCGCCCTCAGACGCCGGGCGCGCGCTCCGCGCGCTTGGCTTCGCCGCACTTGCGGCGGGCCGCATTCGCGGCCTCGCCCGCCTCCGGCGGGCGCCTTTCGCGACGACTGAACCGCAGGAGGCGGTTTCCCATGGCCGATGGCGATACCATCGCGCTGGCCGGCCAGCAGGCGCTGTGGACGGCGCTGCTGCTGGGCGGGCCGCTGCTCGTGCTGCTGCTCGTCATCGGCATGGCGATCGCGGTCGTGCAGGCGCTGACGCAGATCCAGGAGGCCTCGCTGGCCTTCGTGCCGAAGATGCTCGCACTCGGCATCGCATTGCTGCTCGGCGGCTCCGCCGCCGCCGGCATCATGCGCGGCTTCACCACGACTCTCTTCGATCGCATCGTCGCCGTCGGCGGGGCCGGGTGACGCCGACCCCTGAACTCGCGGAGATCGCCTTCGCCGCCATGCTGCTCGTGGCCCGGCTCGGCGCCTGCGCGCTGCTGCTGCCCGGTCTCGGCGAGATGGACATCCCCGCCCCCTTCCGCCTGGCGCTGGTGCTGGCCCTGGTGCCGCTGCTGCTGCCCGGGCTGATGCCCAGCCTGCCGCCCGCGCCCGACGACATCGGCGCCTATGCGCTGCTGATGGGCGGAGAGGTTGCGATCGGCATCTGGATCGGCCTGCTGGCGCGGCTGGTGGCGCTGGCGCTGGTCATGGCGGGGCAGCTCGCGGGCAGCTTCATCGGCCTGTCCAGCATCTTCGCGCCCGATCCCACCATGGGCGCGGGCAGTACCGCGCTCTCCCGCTTCATGGGGCTCGCCGCCGCGGCGCTCGCCCTCTCCTCGGGCCTCTATGCGCTGCCGCTGCGCGCGCTGGCCGAGAGCTACGCCGTGCTGCCCGCCGGCGCCGCGCTGGGTGGCGACTTCGCCGCGCAGGCCGTGACGGAAGCCAGCGCCGCCAGCCTCATCCTCGCCACCCGGCTCGCGGCACCGCTGCTGCTGCTGGCCGTGGTCGCGCAGGCCGCGACCGGCCTGCTGGCCCGCGTCGCGCCGCAGGCGCAGGTCTTCGTCCTCGCCGCGCCGGCGCAGGTGCTGGCGGGCCTCGCCCTCTTCGCGCTGCTGCTGCCCGCCATCTTCTCGCAATGGCTGGACAGCGCTCGCGCCGCCTGGTCGCTGCTGCCGGGGCTGGGCTGAGCCATGGCCGGTGACGACAAGGACGCCGACGACAAGACAGAGGCCGCCACACCGCAGAAGCTGGAGAAGGCGCGGCGGGAGGGCGATGTGCCGATGTCGCGGGAAGCGGTGCAGGCCGCCTCCCTCGGCGGCGCGGCGCTCGGCCTCGCGATGATGGGGCCGGAAAGCGGCCGCGCGCTGATGCAGGCCACCGCCGCGCTCTTCGCCAATGCCCACCAGCTGCAACCCCGCGACGCCGCGATCGACCTGGCGCTGGCCGCGGCGCCGGCGGTGCTCGGCGTCGGTGGCCTGGCCGCCGTGGCTGCCGTGGCCGCGACGCTGCTGCAGACGCAGTTCCTCGTCTCCGGCAAGGGGCTGGTGCCGCAGTTCAACCGCCTCAATCCGATCGCGGGCCTGAAGAAGATGGTCGGCCCCCATGCGCTGGAGGAGCTGGCCCGCACGCTGGGGAAGCTCGGTGCCGTCGGCGCCTCGCTGTATTGGCAGATGGAGGATATCGCCCCCCTCGTCGCCGCGCTGGCGGAGGGGCCGGAGGCGCTGACGGAGGCGATCGGCACGCGGCTCGGCAGCCTGCTGACGGCGACGCTCGTCGCGGTCTGCGGCATCGCCGCCATCGACCTGCTCTGGACCCGCATCCGCTTCGCCCGGAAGATGCGCATGACGCGGGAGGAGATGAAGGACGAGCACAAGGAGAGCGAGGGCGACCCGCATTTCCGCGCCCATCGCCTGGCGCTGATGCGCCGCCGCGGCCGCCGGCGCCAGGTGGCGGAGGTCGCGAACGCCACCGTCCTCGTCACCAACCCCACGCACTACGCCGTCGCCCTGGCATACGACCGCGGCAAGGACGCCGCGCCCCGCATCATCGCCCGTGGCGTCGATGAACTCGCGGCCAAGATGCGCGCGGCGGCCGACAAGCACGGCGTGCCGATCATCCCGAACCCGCCCTTGGCCCGCGCGCTCTACAAGGTGCCCGAGGATGCGCAGATCCCGGAGGAGCATTTCCGCGCGGTGGCGGAGATCATCGCCCTGGTCTGGCGGCTGAAGCAGCCGCGCTACTGATGCCAATGGCCCGTTCGCGTGACCGCTCCAAGGCCCCTCATGCGCCGGGCGCAGGCCTCCGGCCTGCCTGGCTTCGCCGCATCAGCGGCGGCGCCCATTCGGGCGCTCGGACCGGTCAAGCGACCGGTCCGCTGGTGTGACCGCGCCGCTGCGACGCCTCGTCCAGCGCGTTCTGCTCGGCGCGCATCGCCTTGTCCCGCGCTTCCTGCTTCCGGCGGTCGCGGAGCCATTCCACCGCGCGTTCCTGCGCGCGCTGTTGCGCCAGCGCCATCCGCGCGGCCTCCACCGCCTGGGACGCCAGCGCGGCCTCGCCCGCCGCGCGTTCCCGCGCCGCGCGCGCCACCGGCAGCCAGGCCGCCAGGCTGTCGGCGAAATCACCGCCGCCCGCCAGCTCCGCCTCCATCGCACGCCGCGCCGCCGCCTCGCGCTCCGCCGCCGCCGCCGCGCCGGCCTGGCGGGCGACGAGGTCCCGCCGCGCCGCGGCTACTTCCAGCCCGCGCAGCTTCAGCAGCGCCGCCAGCGGATCGTGCCGCGCCATCAGCGCATCGCCTCCGCCAGCCGCGTGAAGGCCGCATCGACACCGATGCGCGGCTCATCCTTGCGCTGCGCCAGGAACTGCTCGATGCGCGGAGCGAGCCGCAGCGCCTCATCCACCGCCGGATCGGTGCCGGCGCGATAGGCGCCGAGGCGGACGAGGTCCGCCATCTCCGCCGCGATGGAGAGCAGCGTCCGCGCCCGCAGCACCACTGGCCGCTCAGCCTCCGTCAGGCAGCCCGGCACGGTGCGGGACAGGCTGCGCAGCACGTCGATCGCGGGCCAGCGCCCGCGCTCGCCGATCTTCCGATCCAGCACCACATGCCCATCCAGGATTCCGCGCACCGCATCCGCCACCGGCTCGTCATGGTCATCACCCTCCACCAGGACGGTGAAGAGACCGGTAATATGCCCGCCCTGATTCTCCAGGCAGGGGCCCGCGCGTTCCAGCAACCGCGGCAGCTCCGCGAAGACGCCGGGCGTATAGCCGCGCGTCGCCGGCACTTCGCCCGCCGCCAGGCCGATCTCCCGGCAGGCCAGCGCGAAGCGCGTGACGCTGTCCATCATCAGCAGGACATGCTTGCCCTCCCGCGCCAGCGATTCCGCGATGGTCATGGCCGCGAAGGCCGCTTCCCGCCGCATCGGCGCCGGCGCGTCGGAGGTCGCGCAGACCACGACGCTGCGCGCGAGCCCTTCCTCGCCCAGGTCGTCCTCGATGAACTCGCGCAGCTCCCGCCCGCGCTCACCGACCAGGCAGATCACCGCGGCATCGCAGTCGGCGCCGCGCGCCAGCATGGACATCAGCGTGGACTTGCCGACGCCGGATGCCGCGAAGAGGCCGAGGCGCTGCCCGCGCCGCATGGTGCAGAACCCGTCCAGCGCCCGCACGCCGAGGTCGAGCCGCGGCCCGAGCCGCGCGCGCAGCGCCGCCTCCGGCGCCTTCACCCGCACCGGCAGCGCCACCGGCCCCGGCGGCAGCGGCCCCTTGCCATCCACGGGCCGCCCCAGCGGATCCACCACGCGCCCGAGCCAGCCCGGCCCGGGGGAGAGCGTCGCCGTGCCCGCCAGCGCCACCGGCGCGCCGAGCCGGATGCCATCCAGCGGCGCGAAAGCCACGGCCCGCGCCGCCTTGGGCGAGATGGCGACGACCTCCGCCGGCACCTCGCCCTCCGGCGAGGCCAGCGTCAGCCGCGACCCCACCGCGACGAAGCCACTCAACCCCGTCACCTCGACGGAGAGCGCATCGATGGACGCGACCGCGCCCTGGATGCGTTCGCCGGATCCCACGACCCGCAGCGCATCGGCCGCGCGGCGGGCCGAAAGCGCGATCGTCATGCGCGCCTCCACACGCCGCGCAGCCCCGCCACCGGCGCCAGCGGCGCCTGCAGGCCGAGCAGCGTTTCCGTCGCCCCCAGGCAGATCACGCCATCCGGTGCCAGATGCGCGGCGCAGGCGGCGACCACGCGTTCCTTCGTCGGCGGGTCGAAATAGATGAGCACGTTCCGCAGCAGCACGATGTCGAAGGTGCCAAGGCTGCGCAGGTCGCCCAGCAGGTTCAGCACCTCGAACCGGCAGCAGCGGCGCACCGCCTCCGCCACGCGCCAGCCCGAACGTTCCTCCCGGAACCAGCGCGTGCGCTGCGCGGTGGACAGCCCGCGCTCCATCTCGAAGGCCGTGTAGAGCCCGGCGCGCGCGCGTTCCACCATCGCTGCCGACAGGTCCGTGCCGAGGATGTCGAGGCGGCGGCGGCTGCCCGCTTCCTCCGCCGCCATCGCCAGCGAATAGGCTTCCTGGCCGGAGGAACAGGCCGCGGACCAGACCCGGATCGGCGCGCCCGCGGGGCGCGCGGCATCGAGTTCCGGCAGCACCACCTCCGCGATCTGGCGAAGTGGCGTCACGTCGCGGAAGAAGCTCGTCTCGTTCGTCGTCGTCGCTTCCGCCATCTCCCGCAGCAGCGCGGGTCCTTCCGCCGTCGGCAGGCGGCTGGCCAGGTCCGTCAGCGATGCCAGCCCACGCTGCTTCATCATCGGCGCCAGCCGCGCCTTCAGCAGGTAGCCCTTGTCGGCAGAGAGCGCGAGGCCGGAGACGGCGCGGATCGCCCGCGCGATCTCGTTGAAACCGGCGTCGGTCATGCGCCCCCCGAGATCTCGGCGACGCGCCGTGCCAGTTCCTGGATGGGCAGCACTTCCCGCGCCGCGCCGCGTTCCACCACCGCGCCCGGCATGCCCCAGACCACGCTGCTCGCCTGGTCCTGCGCCAGCACCAGGCCGCCCGCGGCATTCACCGCCACGGCCCCCGTGCCGCCATCCGATCCCATGCCCGTCAGCACCGCCGCCGCGGCGCGCGCGCCGTAGATGGCGGCGACGCTGCGCAGCATCGGGTCCACCGCCGGGCGGCAGAAATGCTCCGGCGGCGTGGTGGAGAGCGTCACCTCCGGCCCTTGCGCGACGACAAGATGCGACCCGCCCGGCGCCAGCAGCGCCGTCCCCGGCACCAGCGCGCCATGGTCCTTCGCCACCGTCACCGGCACGGGGCCGAGGCGCGAGAGATGTTCCGCCAGCATCGGGATGAAGGCATCCGGCATGTGCTGCGTGACCAGGATCGGGATGCGCGGCCGCACGCGGAAGGCGCGGAAGATGGTGGCGAGCGCCTCCGGCCCGCCGGTGGAGGCACCGATCGCCAGCACCGCCGGCCCCATCCCCGGCGCGATCGGCGCGCGCCGGATGGGCGCGGCCGGCGCGGGGGCGGGCTGAGGCGGCACGCCGCGGCGGCGCAGCGCGCCATTGCCCTTGATCCGCGCGATCAGCTCCTCCGCGAAGATGCCGTCCTGGCCCGGCGATGGCTTGCCCAGGCAGTCCACGGCGCCCAGCCGCATCGCCTTCATCGCGACGCCGGCGCCCTGCGCGGAGAGGGAGGAAACCACCAGCACGCGCAGCCCCGGATCAGCCCGCAGCAGCAGCGGCAGCGCCGTCAGCCCGTCCATCACGGGCATCTCCAGGTCGAGCAGCGCGACATCGATGCCGCCGGCGCGGACCGCCTCCACCGCCTCCCGCCCGTTGCGGGCGCGGGAGACGACGCGGATCGCGGGATCCCCATCCAGGATGCGCACCACGGCGGCGCGCGCCACGGCGCTGTCGTCGCAGACAAGGACGCGCAGCGGCTCGATGGTCATCGACGCATGTCGCCGCCGCTGCGGGCGCCGAAGGCCAGGATGCGGTCGGCATCCAGTTCGATCAGCAGGCCATCCTCCAGCCGGTGCACGGCGACGGCATGCTCTCGCCACGGCCCGCGCAGCGTGTGCGGCACGTCGTCGCGGCTCTCGGGGTTCACCGACAGCACCTCGCCGACGCCATCGGCCAGCAGGCTGTAGAGCTCGCCCCGCTCCTCCACCACCACGTTCATGCGCTGGGCGTCCGGCGCGGCGGGCGGCAGGCCAAGCCGGTCGCGCAGATCGACCGCCGTCACGATGCGGCCGCGCAGGTTCAGCAGCCCCGCGACGCCAGGCGGCGCCAGCGGCACCTTGGCGATCCGCTCGCAGCGGATCACGTCCCGGATGCGGGAGACGGGAAGGCCGCAGAGGCGGCCGCCGACCTGCAGCGTCAGCAGCAGGTCGGATTCCTGGGAAACGGCGGCGCTCATGCGCGGTTCTCCTGCCCGATGGCGGCGGCCAGCGCGCTCAGCACGCGGTCCCGGTCGAATTTCGCGACGAAGTCATGGAAGCCGGCGGCACGCCCGCGCGCCACCTCGGCCGGACCCGCGCGGCCCGTCAGCGCCACCATCGGCGTGCGCTTCCAGGGGCCTTCGCGGCGCACCTCCTCCAGCAGCTCGAAGCCGTCCATGCCCGGCATCTCGATGTCGGTCAGCACGGCGTCGAACATCTGGCCTTCGGCCCGCAGCTGCAGGGCCTGCACCGCATCGGCCTTCGCCGTCACGTCCCAACCCGCGGAGGTCAGGGCCGGCACGACGATCTGCCGGAAGAAGCCGCTGTCTTCCACCAGCAGCAGCTTCGGGATCGTCGCATCCGCCTTGCCGAACCAGCTGGGGTCGCCCTGGCGCAGCCAGAAGGCGCAATCCAGCACATCCGTGACGCGGCCCGAGACGATGGCGGAGCCGAGGAAGCCCGGCTGGTCCGCGGAAGGCCGCAGCGCCAGCGATTCCTCCACCACGTCCACGATCTCGTCCACCACCAGGCCGAGCTGCCGCGCGCCATCCTGGAAGACGAGCACGGGCTGCATCGCCTCCGGCGCCGGCGGCATCCAGTGGCCGATCGGCACCAGCGGCATCAGCTGGCCGCGATACTGCGCGGCATGCTTGCCGCCCGCGACCTCGATGCTCTTGCCCGGCAGCGATTCCAGCCGCGCCACGACGCCGAGCGGCACCGCGATCGGCGTCGGCGATCCGCCGGCACGGAAGATCAGCACCTGCGTCAGGTCCCGCGTATCCACTTCCGCCTGGTCCACCACCGTGCTGCCCGCGCCGACACCCGCCATGCGCGCGATCCCGCCGGGATCGAGGATCATGATGACGCTGCCATCGCCGAGGATGGTGTTGCCGGAGAAGCCGGAGAGGTCGCGCAGGATCGGCGCAACGGGCTTCACCACGATCTCCTCCGTGTCGAAGACGGTATCGACCAGCAGCCCGTAGCGGCCGGCATCGCCCTGCAGCACGGCGACGAAGCCGCCGACCGGCGCGCCGCCTTCCTGCGCGGGCTCCAGCCCCAGCAGCGGGCCGAGCGCCACGAGCGGCAGCAGCTGCCCGCGCAGCCGCAGCACCGGCGCCGCATCCAGCCATTCGACGGAAGCGCCGCCGCCGCCGAGCCCGACCAGCTCCACCACCGTCGCCTGCGGCACGGCAAAGCGCTCGCCCGCCGCCTGGACGACGAGGGCGGAGACGATCGCCAGCGTCAGCGGGATGCGGATGGTCAGCGTGGTGCCCCGCCCCGCGAAGGTCTGCAGGTCCACCGTGCCGCCGATGCGCTCGATGTTGCTGCGCACGACATCCATGCCGACGCCGCGGCCGGAGACGGCGGTGATCGCCTCCGCGGTCGAGAAGCCGGCATGGAAGACGAAGCGCGCGACATCCTCGTCGCGCATCGCCGCCAGTTCCTGCTCCGTCGCCAGGCCACGCTGCAGCGCGCGGGCACGGACGCGCACCAGGTCCAGCCCCTTGCCGTCATCGGCGATCTCGATGACGATCCGCCCGCCTTCCTGCCGCGCGGAGAGGGAGATACGGCCCGTCTCCGGCTTGCCCGCGGCGCGGCGGACCTCCGGGCTTTCCAGCCCGTGGTCGCAGCTGTTGCGGACGATGTGGGTCAGCGGGTCACGGATCAGCTCCAGCACCTGGCGGTCGAGTTCCGTGTCGCCGCCCGACATCGCCAGGTCGATCTTCTTGCCGAGCTCGGTGCCGAGGTCGCGGACGATGCGCGGCAGCGGCCCCCAGGCGGCGGAGACCGGCTGCATGCGCGTCTTCATCACGCCCTCCTGCATGTCGGAGGTGATGCGCGACAGGCGCGACAGCGGCGCGGCGAAGGGCGATGCCTCCTCGCCCCGCGCGATCTGCAGCAGCTGGTTGCGCACCAGCACGAGCTCGGAGGCGAGCGTCATCAGCTCGTCCAGCACGCCGAGCGAGACGCGGATGCTCTGCGTCGGCAGGTTGGCGGCGGGCGCCGCGGCCGCCTCGGCCGGCGCCGCGGCCGGCGCCTCGGCCACCGGGGCGGGCGCGGGGGCGGGCGCCGGGGCCGCTTCCGCCACGGGCTTCTCGACCACCGGCGGCGCGGCCTCGATGATCGGGGCGGGCTTCTCCGCGACCGGGGCGGATGCGGGCACGTCGCCGCTCTGCGCGGCCTCCAGCGCCGCCACCAGCGCGGCATCGTCGCCGGCAGGCTCGGTGCCGTTCTCCGCCAGGCCCGCCAGGATGGTGCGGATCGCATCGACCGCGCCCAGCACGGCGGTGACGCCGGCGGGGCTGACCGTCGCGGCACCATCGCGGTAGAGGCCGAGCAGGTTCTCCGCCGCATGCGCCACCGCGCTCAGGCGGTGCAGGCCGAGGAAGCCTGCCGCGCCTTTCACGCTGTGGACGGTGCGGAAGATCTGGGCGAGGGTCTCCTTGTCACCGCCCTGGCGTTCCAGGGCGACAAGGGCGGTATCGAGATCCGCGAGCGCTTCGCTCGTCTCTGCGAGAAACTCGGCGAGCAGGTCTTCCATCGCACATCCAGACAATGAGGGCGCCGCCTTGATCGCAGGCATTTGGTGCTGCCGTGTTAATCGCGGCCGGGGCCGGGGGGGCGGCGCGGATGACGCGTTCCGTCAACAGCTGGGCAATAGACGTGCATCAGCTTTCCCTCACCGCCGCTCCATGAACGAGCGGACCTGATGGTGCCGGGGATGATCCCGAAGGCGACCGTCGTTCCCCGGTGCCATGCCCCGAAGAGTGGGCCGCTGGCTCCACGCTCCCGGAAGATCCGCGGGGCGATGTCGCAAGAGGATGACAACCATGGCTGCCAACTCCGTCATGACGAACTACGGTGCGATGGTCGCGCTGCAGTCGCTCAACCGGACAGCCGACGAAATGTCCACGACGCAGAAGCGCGTCTCCACCGGCCTGCGCGTCTCCGACGCGAAGGACGATGGCGCGGCCTTCGCCGTGGCCCAGAAGGTGCGTGGCGACGTCGCCGGCGTGACCAGCGCGAACGAGCAGCTCGGCAATGCCAAGGGCCTGCTCGACACCACGCTCGCCGGCCTGACGCAGATCGGCTCCGCGCTGAAGGACGTCAAGACCGTCATGATCAAGCTGGCTGACGACAACGTCACCGGCACCGATCGTGAGAACTACATGAAGCAGTACGACCAGCTCGCCAAGCAGATCGGCCAGTACGTCAACGACGCGACGTACAACGGCAAGTCCCTGCTCGGCGTCTCGGCGAATGCGGACGGTGCGACTGCGGCCGACGGCAGCAGCTACAACGTCGTGCGCAACGAGAAGGGCGACACGTACAGCTTCGCGGGTCAGACGGCCGGCGCCTTCGACCTGACGCTCTCCGCGACCGTCGCGACCGGCGCCGACGATGCGGCGAACGCCCTGCTCTGGAAGGCCGCGCTGAGCGGCACCGGCGCCGGTGAGTTCGGTGGCATCGAGGCGCAGACGAACCTGGCCATGGCGACCTACGGTAACGACAGCCGCGCCATCGACAGCCAGATCGCCTACAACAAGGACAAGCTGGACGCGCTGTCCGGCGGCCTCGGCGCCCTGATCGACGCCGACCTGGCCAAGGAAAGCGCGCGCATGCAGTCCCTGCAGATCCGCCAGCAGCTGGGCACCCAGTCGCTGAGCACGGCCAACCAGGCGCCGCAGGCGCTCCTGAAGCTGTTCCAGTGATCTGAACGGCTATGGGCCGGGGGAGACCCCGGCCCATGACCACCCCTCCACCAAGACCCGACCCTTTCCAGGCGCCCCGCGCGCCGTCGCCGAGGAAGACACCGGCCATGCTGTCCGAGGCCCAAGATGTGCCGCGTGCCCACGCCGCCCTTGCCTTCCGTGCCTATGGTGCCGCCCAGTCCGGCCGGTCCCAACGGGAACAGGAGGCGGATGTCTTCGCCATCCTCGCCGCCCGCCTGCGCAATGCGATCCGCGATGCCTCGCCGCTCAGCGCCGTCCGCGCCGCCGCCGATGCGCACCGCGTCTTCGCGACCGTCGAGGGCATCGTCCTCGATCCCGTCTCGACCCTGCCGCGGGACCTGCGCCTGAACATCGCCGCCGTCGCCCGCCGTGCCGTGAAGGAAGCGAATGCCGAGGCACCCGACCTCGACTTCCTCGCCTCCATCGCCGAGGATTTCGCCGCGGGCCTTGGTGCCCGCCAGAGGGCTGCCTGATGAGCGCCGCCATGAACCCCCCCTCCAACCGCAGCAGCCGCCTCGTCCTGGAATTCCGGGCCGGTGACAAGATGCTGGTCAACGGAGCCGCGCTGCAGTTCCAGACGCGCGCCTCCGTCGTGCTCTCGAACCGCGTGCGCTTCCTCTTCGGCAAGCAGATCCTGGCGCCCAACGATGCGAACACGCCGGCCCGCCGGCTCTACTTCGCCATCCAGGCCGCCTATATCTGCGAGGATCACGAGCGTCCGCAGTTCCTCGACCTCGCCCGCGGGCTCGCCGCCGACTATGCGGAAGCCAGCACCTCCCCCACCGTGAAGCGCCTGATCGATCGCGCGATCGAGGAGCTGGAGGAAGGCAAGTGCTGGGAGGCGATGCGCCGGGTGCGGGAACTCTTCCCGCATGACGACGCGATGCTCTCCGCCCCCCCGCAGGAATAGCGGGGATGCTGACCAGCGCCCAGCTCGCCACGCTGTTCGGATCCTCCACCAACACGGTCACGCTGACCGCGCCGGAACGCTTCACCTACTACAAGACCAGCCTCTCCTCGGCGGAGAAGGAGAAGGCGCGGCTCGCGAAGGATCCGGCGATCCTTCGCGACATGGCGCGCCTCGACCGCGTGCTGGCCAAGGCGAAGAAGCCGGAGGACCTGTTCAAGGACACGGAGGCGACGCGAATCGTCCTCCAGGCGCTCGGCCTCGCCGACAATGCGCAGAATGTCGGCATGGCGAAGCGCGTGCTTATGTCCGACCTGAAGGACAAGAAGTCACTCGCCAACACCCTCTCCGACACCCGTTGGAAGACGGCGGCGGAGAAGCTGGACATGGCCAATACGGGCCTCTCCACGCTGCGCCTGCCCTCCACCCGAAAGGCCATCCTGGACGGGCTGGTGGAGTACAAGCGTCTGACGGCGATCGAGGCGAAGAGCCAGGCGGTCTCCGACGCGCTCTACCTCAAGAACATGTCCACCGACACCAAGACCGGCGTCTATGACGTGCTCGGCAACAAGGTGCTCCGCCGCATCGCCAGCACCATCGCCGGCCTGCCGAAGGAGCTGGCGCTGCAGGAGGTGGAGGCCCAGGCCCGGACCCTGAACCGCAGCTTCAAGGTGGAGGACCTGACGGATCCCGCGAAGAAGGAGAAGCTGATCCAGCGCTACCTCACCATCGCGCAGGACACCTCCACCATCCAGGCGCCGAGCTTCGGCTTCAACCTCTGAACCACGCCGCCTGACCAGGCGCCGCCGGGCAACCGGCGGCGCCTTTTTCATGCGCTCGTCACGACCACGAGAATGGGCCCGGTGCATCGCACCGGACCCTTCGTGAATCCGCCCGCGCTACAGCGCGCGGGCGAGCGCGGTGGCGTCCATCGCCGCCATGGAATTGGGATAGCGCAGCAGCAGCGGCGCCTGCTTGCGGATCGCATCCGGCACGCGGTCGTCGCGCCGCAGGATCCCGGCCACCGGCAGGTTGCGCCGCAGGAAGGTGCGGCAGGCATGCTGCAGCGCCGCCGCCGTGCGCCGCCCCGCGGCCTCGTCCCGCGCCTGGTTCACCACCAGCCGCGCATCGCCATCCGGCCGGTCGCGCCCATGCAGCTTCAGCACGGCATAGGCATCCGTCAGGCTCGTCGGCTCATCGGTCGTGACCACCAGCAGCGTATCCGCCACCGCGGCCAGATGCCGGTTGCCGGCCGCCAGCCCGGCACCGAGGTCGAGCACCACCACGTCCCAGGCATTGGCGGCGCTGCGCATCAGCAGGCCGACATGCTCGATCGCCTCGGTCGGCAGGTTCGCCATGGCGGTGCCGCCGGAACGGCCCGGCAGCACGTCGAACCCGCCTTCCTCGTGCCGCACCACCGCGCCCTTGAAGCTGGCGCGGCCGGTCAGGACGTTCATCAGGTCGATCGAGGGATGAATGCCGAGCTGCACATCCACATTCGCCAGGCCGAAATCCGCATCCGCCAGCAGCACGCGAAGCCCGCGCTGCGCCAGCGCCTGCGCCAGCGTGATGGACAGCCAGGTCTTGCCCACGCCCCCCTTGCCGGAAGCCACGGCGATCAGGCGGCCGTTTCCAGCGCTCATGGTGCCACTCCCTCCCACGCGGAGACCTCGATATGCGATCGTTGCCGCAGCCGGGCGGCGAGCCAGGCCGGTTCCATCATCGTCAACCCATCCGCGGCCTGCGGCCCCGTGCCGGCTTCCGCCAGCGCCAGCCCCGCCGTCGCCGCCGCGGACACCACCGCGCCGATGCGGCGCGAGGCGTCGAGCCGTGTCGCCACCAGATGCGTGGCCCCCAGCGCGCTGAAGGCGCGCGCCAGGTCCGCCGCTTCCGCCGCATCCGTGCTCGCCGGCAGCACCAGCGCCACCACCGCACCCGTCACCGCGATCAGCTGCGCGATCATGCGCGCCTGGGCGGGGTCGAAGGGATCGCAGCCGGCGGTGTCGATCAGCACGGGCTGGCCCGGGCTGCGTTGTTCCATCGCCAGCGCCGCCGCGGCGGGCGTCAGCGCCACGGCCAGCGTCGCGCCCAGCAGCGTGGTGAAGGCCGCCAGCTGTTCCGCCGCGGCCGGCCGTTCCGCATCCGCGCTGATCACCAGCGGCGGCTCCTCGCCCCCCAGCACGCGGCGCGCGGCGAGCTTGACGCAGGTCAGCGTCTTGCCCGCGCCGGCAGGGCCCGCCAGCAGCAGCGGCCGCGCCACGCCATCCGGCAGCCGCGCGAAGCGCAGGCTCGCTTCCAGCGAGGCTTCCAGCGGCGCCGCCGCCAGGCGCCGCGCCAGCGCTTCCGGCACGCGGTGGAAGTCGAGCGCGATGGCCGCCGCATCGTCGGTGGCACGCAGCCGGCAGGCGGCGGGCAGCGGCGCGCGCGGCGGCGCGCCGATCAGCACCGGCAGCTCCTCCTCCTCGTCATCGAGGTCGAGGGCGCCCGTCACCTCCACGCCGCCATTCACCGGGCGGCTGGAAAGCAGCGCCGCATCCGGCCCCAGCTCCTCCCGCAGCCGCGCCATGGCCTCCGGCATGGAGGCCGCTCTCAACACCCGGATTCGCATGGTGTCAGACCTGTCCGAGGGTTCGGATGCGGGCGCGCGGATGGATCTCGCCCTGCGCCATCACGGTCGTCATCGGCCGGAAGCGTTCCACCACCGCGCGCACATGGGTGCGGATGGCGCCGGAGCAGACGACGACCGGCGTCTCCCCCTGCGCCGCCGCGTGGTCCAGCGCATCGCGCAGCCGCCGCACGAACTCCGTCAGCCGCGACGGCGCCATCGCCAGCTGGCGGTCCTCCGCGGGCCCGACCAGCGCCTCCCCGAAGGCCGCTTCCCATTCGGCGCCGAGCGAGACCAGCGCCACATGTCCCGCAGGACCGCGCGCCGCATCGGTCAGCTGCCGCGCCAGGCGCAGCCGGACCGTCGCGACGATGGCAGGCACCGCGCGGGCGCCGGCGGAAACCGCTTCCTGGATGCCCTCCAGGATCGTCGGCAGGTCGCGGATGGAAACGCGCTCCGCCAGCAGCGTCTGCAGCACGCGCTGAACGGTGCCCATGCTGGCCTGGGCGGGGATGATCTCCTGCACGATGCGGCGCTGCTCTTCCGGCAGCCCGTCCAGCAGCTTGCGCGTATCGGCGTGCGACAGCAGCTCCGCCATGTTCTCGCGCATGATCTCGGTGAGATGCGTGGCCAGGACACCCGCGGCATCCACGACCGTGCAGCCCCTGGCCAGCGCTTCCTCGCGCTGCTGCTCCTCGATCCAGACGGCGGGCAGGCCGAAGGCGGGTTCCTGGCAGCGCTCGCCGCGCAGCGAGGGCTCGCCGCCGGAGGGATCGATCGCCAGCAGCCGCGCCGCGCGCAGCGAACCGCGTCCCGCCTCCAGCTCCTTGATCCGGATCAGGTACTGGTCGGGCTCCAGCGTCAGGTTGTCCTGCACGCGGATGGAGGGCAGCATGAAGCCCATCTCCGCCGCCAAGGTGCGCCGCAGCGCGCGGATCTGCTCGGTCATCCGCGGCGCGTCGCCGGCGGCCAGCGAGAGCAGCCCGTAGCCGAGTTCGACGCGCACGCCATCCACGCGCAGCGCCTCCTGCGCCTGCGCCTCCTCGCTCGCCGCTGCGCTGGCGGCGGCGGGGACGGCGCCGGCGGCCTCGGCGGGGGTCGCGCCCTTGGCGTTGCGGCCCATCCAGGCGGCGCCGCCGGCCGCGCCGGCCAGCGCCAGGAAGGGCAGCGCCGGCATGCCCGGCATCAGCGCCATCAGCACCGCGCCGCCCGCCGCGATCGCCAGCGGCTTCGGCCCGCCGCCGAGCTGCGTCGCCAGCAGCTGGTCGGCACGCCCTTCCGCCCCCGCCTTGGTCACGACGATGCCGGCAGCGACGGAGACGAGCAGCGAGGGGATCTGGCTGACCAGGCCGTCGCCGACCGTCAGCAGGGAGTAGGACTGGATGGCATCCGCCAGCGGCATGCCATGCCGGCCGAGCCCGATGGCGAGCCCGCCCAGCAGGTTCACGAAGGTCACGATGATGCCGGCGATGGCGTCGCCGCGCACGAACTTCGCGGCACCGTCCATCGATCCGTAGAAGGCGCTTTCCTGCTCCAGCTCCTTGCGGCGGCGGCGCGATTCCGTCTCGTCGATGATGCCGGCGGACAGGTCGGCATCGATCGCCATCTGCTTGCCCGGCATGGCGTCCAGGCTGAAGCGTGCCGCGACTTCCGCGATGCGGCCCGACCCCTTGGTCACCACCATGAAGTTCACGATCAGCAGGATGGCGAAGACGACGAGGCCGATCAGCACGTCGCCGCCCATCAGGAAGGCGCCGAAGGCGGACACCACCTGCCCCGCCCCCGCCGGGCCCTCATGCCCATGCGTCAGGATCGCGCGCGTCGTCGCGATGTTGAGGCCGAGGCGCAGCAGCGTCGTCAGCAGCAGCACCGTCGGGAAGCTGGTGAATTCCAGCGGCCGGTTCAGGAACAGCGCCACCATCAGCACGAGGACGGAGGAGGTGATGGAGACCGCGAGGCCGAAATCCAGCAGCACCGTCGGCAACGGCACCAGCATGATCGCCAGCAGCGCGACGACGCAGAGCGCCAGCGCGATGTCGCCGCCCGGCCTGGCGTCGGAGACCCAGCCGGGCACGGAGAAGCGCGTCGTCGTCGTGCTCATCGATCAATCCACCGCATAGCCGGGCGCCGCGGGCACGGAGAGGCCGGAAGCGCGGTAGTCATGGATCTTGTTGCGCAGCGCACGGATGGAGATGCCGAGGATCTCCGCCGCCCGCGTGCGGTTGCCGAGGCAATGCGACAGCGTGCCGAGGATGAGGTCGCGCTCCACCTCCTCCACCTTCCGCCCGACCAGCGCCTCCACGCCGCCGGGCGCCGCGGCCACCGGCAGGCTCGCGGGCGCGCAGGGCGCGAGCTCGATCGCCTCGGCGCCGATCTCATGCCCCTCGGCCAGCAGCACCGCGCGGTGCACGGCATTCTCCAGCTCCCGCACATTGCCGGGCCAGGGATGGCGCAGCAGGGCGGCGCGCGCGGCGGCGGCGAAGGGGCGGCGATCGAGCCCGTTGGCATCGGCGTAGCGGCGCGCGAAATGCTCGGCCAGCGGCAGGATGTCGGCCGGGCGCTCGCGCAGCGGCGGCAGCTTGAGCCGCACCACGTCGAGGCGGAAATAGAGATCCTCCCGGAACCGCCCGGCGCGGACTTCAGCGGCCAGGTCACGGTTCGTGGCGGCCAGGATGCGCACATCGACCTTGACCGGGCGCGTGCCGCCCAGGCGGTCCACCTCCCGCTCCTGGATCGCGCGCAGCAGCTTGGCCTGCAGCCGCGGGTCCATCTCGCCGATCTCGTCCAGCAGCAGCGTGCCGCCATCGGCCTGTTCGAACTTGCCGCGGCGGGCGGCGACGGCGCCGCTGAAGGCGCCCTTCTCATGCCCGAACAGCTCGCTCTCCAGCAGCGCCTCCGGCAGCGCGGCGCAGTTCAGCGCCACGAAGGGGCCGCGCGCGCGGCGGCTCGCGGCATGGATGTGCCGCGCCAGCACTTCCTTGCCCGTGCCGCTCTCGCCGGTGATCAGCACGCTCGCTTCCGCCCGCGCCACCTGGTTCGCGCGCGCCAGCACCGCCAGCATGGCGGGATCGCGCGCCACCGGCGCCTGAGTCCCCTCCCCATGCCCGGCGGCGGCTTCCAGCATGGCCGCGATCAGGTCGGCATCCGGCGGCAGCGGCAGGAAATCCCGCGCTCCCGCGCGCACCGCGGCGATGGCTTCCACCGCATTCTCCTCCGGCCCGCAGGCGATGACGGGGCAGGCGATCCGTTCCGCCGCCATGCCGCGCAGCAGCGCCGCCACGTCATGTCCGACATGGCAGAAGACGAGGTCCGCGCCCGGCCCGCGCAGATGCGCCAGCGCGGCGCCGAGGTTGTCCGCCTGCGCGATCGCCGCACCGCGGGACTGCGCCATGCGCGCGGCGACGCCGAGCGGACCGGACAGCGCGCCGAGGATCAGCAGGCGGGACATGCGATCACCCCGCCCGGTCGGTCTTGACGATCTCGGTCATGGTGATGCCGAGCCGGTTGTCGCCGACCATCACCACCTCGCCGCGCGCCACCAGGCGGTTGTTGACGTAGATGTCGACGGCCTCGCCCAGCTTGCGGTCCAGCTCGATCATCGCGCCGCGGCCGAGCTTCAACAGCTGGCTGACCTGCATCGTCGCGCGGCCCAGCACGGCGCTGACCTGGACAGGGATGTCGTAGATGGCGCCGAGGTCGCCGGTGCCATTGCCGGCCGCACGACGGAGCGCGGGGTCGCCCTCCTTCAGCTCGTCCAGCACCAGGGGATTGCGATTTTCGCTCATGTTGCGCTCCTCAGGCCAGGCCGAAGCCGGCGAATGCATCCATCACCACCCGGCGCGCCGCTTCCGCATGCCGCGCCGCCTCCCCGCCGCGCCAGGTCGCGCGGGCATCGCCGCGGGACAGCGTCGCATCCGGCATCACTTCCAGCCGCGCCTCATGGGCGAAGCGCGCCGCCACCGGCGCCACCAGCTCCGGCGCCACGCGCAGCGTCACGCCGGGCTCTCCGGCCAGGCAGGGCAGCAGCGCGCTGGCAAAGCGGATCACCTCCGCCTCCCCGCATCGCGCGGCCAGGGTCGGCAGCGCGGCGACCACCGCGGCCAGCGCCGCGCGCGCCACCGCATCCGCCGTCGCCTCCGCCACCTCCCGCGCCTCCGTCACGCCGAGCGCGAGGGCGGAGGCCGCGTCGCGCAGCGTCGCCGCCGCCGCCGCCTCGATGCTGCGCAACGCCTCGTCGCGCCCGGCCTCGCGCCCGGCTGCGAATCCCTCGGCCCGCGCGGCCTCCAGCAGCGCGGGCAGCGGATCGACCTCCGGCTCGGGTTCCGGCTCGGGCTCCGGCGCCACGACATCCGGCTCCTGGTCGCTGAAGTCGTCGAGCGCGAAGGCATAGGGCGTGCCCGCCAGTGCGGAAGCGCGGGACAGCGGCCGCGGCAGCGCGGCGATCCAGCCCGCGCCACCTTCGTCGGGCATGCTCATTCGACCATCATCTCCTGCGCGCCATCGGTCAGGCGCAGCGCGCCCTGCTGGGCGAGGTCCTTGGCCAGCGCGACGATGATCGCCTGCGCTTCCTCGACATCCTTGAGGCGCACGGGACCGAGGGCCGCGATGTCGTCGCGCAGCATGCGGCCGGCGCGTTCGGACATGCCGCGCAGGAACATCTCCCGCAGCGATTCGGACGCGCCCTTCAGCGCGATCGCCAGCTTGTCCTTCTCCACCGCGCGCAGCAGCACGGGGATGCCGTTGTTGTCGAGGCGCTTCAGGTCCTCGAAGGTGAACATCAGCTGGCGGATGCGCGCCGCGCTGTCGTCCGACACGCTCTCCAGCGCCGCCATCATGCGGTTCTCGGTGGAGCGGTCGAGGTTGTTGAAGATCTCCGCCATCAGCTCATGCGGATCGCGGCGCGACGCGCGCGCCAGGTTCGACATGAACTCCGCCTTCAGCGTGCGCTCCACGCCCTCCAGCGCCTCCGCCTGCGGGCTTTCCATGCGCAGCATGCGCATGACGACTTCCATGGAGAAGGCTTCCGGCAGCAGCGACAGCACCCGCGCCGCATGGTCCGGCCGGATGCGGGACAGCACCACGGCGACGGTCTGCGGGTATTCGTTCTTCAGGTAGTTCGCGAGAACGCTTTCATTCACGTTGCCGAGCTTGTCCCACATGGTCCGCCCGGCCGGGCCGCGCAGCTCATCCATGATCTGCGTCACGCGTTCCTTGGGCAGGGATCGCAGCAGCAGACGCTCCGTCGCCTCCCAGCCGCCCATCAGCGACCCGGCATCGCCCAGCGCGTCGCTGAACTCGTTGCAGAGCTGCTCGACCACCGGCGCGGAAACCGGCCCGAGCGACGCCATGGCGGCGGAGACGTCGCGCACCTCGTCATCATGCATCCGGCCGAGCAGCATCGCCGCGCGTTCCTCGCCCAGCGCCAGCATCAGCACGGCGGCCTTGTGCGGGCCGGACAGCGTCGCGGTCGAGGAATAGGTCATGTTCATCGGCGGTCCTCCGGCGACAGCCAGCGGCGGATCAGGGCCAGCGCCTCATCGGGGTGCTTCTCGACCAGCGCCGAGACGCGGCTGAGCGAGGAGGCGCGAAGCTGCCCCTGCACCATCGCGACATCGACGTATTCTTCCGGCGTGGCGGCGGCGCCTTCCGCCACGGCACCGGCGGGGCCGGGCAGCGCGCCGGCCGGCGTCGTGGCCAGCGCCGCGCCATCCTCCGGCAGCATGCCCCCGCCCGCGCCGGCCAGCGCCGCCTGCGGCTGGAGGGAGGCGGTGATGCGGGACACCACGGGCCGGCCCAGCAGCAGCAGCGCCATCAGGGCCACCAGCGCCAGCAGCGCGCTTTCCGTCAGCCGCGTCACCACGGCGGGCGTCAGCAGGGAAGCCAGCAGGCTCGGCACATCCTCGGCCGCCGGGCCGCCCATCGGCTCCGCGAAGCGCAGGCTCGCCACTTCCAGCCGGTCGCCCCGGCGCTCGTCGAAGCCGATGGCGCCGCGCACCAGCGCCGCGATCCGGTCCAGCTCCTCGCGGTTCCGCTCCCGGAAGCGCGGCGCCGCGGTGCCATCGCCCGGATCCATCACGCCATCCACCAGCACCGCGACGGACAGGCGCTTCAGCACGGGTGCCTGGCGGACCGTGGTGCGGCTGGTCTGGCCGATCTCGAAATTGGTCGTCTCCTCCTGCTTGTTCTCGGAGGTCTGCGGACCGGAGGACTGCGTCGTCGGCGCGCCGGGCAGCTGGTTGGCGACGGAGACGTTCTGCGGCTCCCCGCTGCGCGACGATTCGGTGGAGGAGGCGGTGCTGCGCGGCACCTGGTTGTCGGGATCGAAGCGCTGCTCGGTGATCTGCACGCGGTCGGTATCCAGCTCGACCGTCGCCTCCACCCGCACGCGGCCCGTGCCGAGCGTGCGCTCCAGCATCTCCTCCACGCCGCGGGCGATGCGCATCTCCTGCGCGCGCCGCATCTCCTCCGCCGTCAACGCCAGGCCCTGCTCGGACCCCGGCAGCGCCTGGCCGCCGCGCGCCAGCAATTCGGCGCGGCCATCGACGATGGAGACGTTCTGCGGCTTCAGCCCCGGCACGGCGGCGGAGACGAGGTGCAGCACCGCCTGCACGCCCTCCCGGTCCAGCCGCTGCGCGCCCCGCATCTGCAGCACGACGGACGCCTGCGCCTCGCCGCGTTCCCGCGAGAAGGGCTCGCGCCGCGGCATCACCAGGTGGACGCGCGCGGCGGAGACGCCGTGCAGCGTGCGGATGGACCGCGCGATCTCGCCCTCCAGCGCGCGCACGCGGTTGAGGTCCTGCTGGAAGGGGGTCGCGGTCAGGCCGCCCTGGCGGTCGAAGATCTCGTAACCGACGGACCCGCCGGCGGGAATGCCATCGCGCGCCAGCTGCAGGCGCAGCCGCGCCACCTGCTCCACCGGCACCAGCACCTCGGCGCCGTTCTGGCTGATGCGGTGCGGCACCCGGGCCCGTTCCAGCGCCTGCACCACCTGCGCCGCATCACGCTGGTCGAGATCGCCATAGAGCAGCGCCATCGGCGCATCGGCGCTGCGCAGGGCCAGGAACCCGATGACGCCCAGCGTCGCGACGGCGACGCTGCCCAGCGCGATGAGGCGCGCGGGGCCGAGGCCACGGAGGACCGCCAGAAGGTTGCCGAGGCCACCCATCACCGCCCCGCCTTCATGCCCGTTGCAAGCTTGCGCACCATGCGATCTCCCGGGCGGCGTCCTGCCGCGCGGTGGGCATCTTCTGCCGGGTGCCTTTACCTCCTGTTAACCGCGGCCCGTTCCGGTGGCATCGGTTATTGAGTCATTTCAAGGCGAAACAACGCCTCGCAAGCCATTGATTCCGGGTGCGTGGCACCGGCATTCCCTGCCGGGTGCCCCGCGCCCGGCCCCTCCTTCAACGCACGCGGCGCAAGGTATCGAAGCCCGTGGTCAGCGCGCCGACCGCCAGCTGCACGCCATCCCGGTCCTGCGACATGCCCGTGACCGTGCCCGCCACCACGGCGGAGAGCGTGCCGGTGCTGCCGCCGGTGGTGTCCACGCCCGTCACCGTCAGCCCGTAGCGGCCATCGGCCAGCGCGCGGCCCTGCGCGTTCTTCCCGTCCCAGCTCCAGCTCGTGGTCCCGGCGCCCAGCTGCACCACGGCATCCCGGATCACCGCGCCGGTGCTGTCCGTCAGCGCCACGCGCGCGCGCGTGACGGTGCTTGTCGCGGCGGGCAGCCGCACTTCCTGCGCCGTGCCGTTCGACAGCTGCAGGTGGTCGGAGGCCACCTCCACCTCCCGCCCCATCATCGGCGTCGCCGCGACCAGGGCCGAGGTGCGTTGCAGCGTCAGCAGCGATTCCATGTGCTGGTTGGTCGCGATCTGCTGTTCCACCCCCGCGAACTGCGCCAGCTGCTGCGTCAGCTGGTTCGGGTCCATGGGCTGGGTCGGGTCCTGGTTGCGCAGCTGCGTCGTCAGCAGCTTCAGGAAGGTCTGCATGTCCCCGCCGAGCGAGCGCGCGGCGCTGGCCGCGGCGGAGCTCGTCGCCGCATTGGCGGATGTCGTGCTGGTGCTGGCCGTGCTGGTGCGTGCCGTCGTGGCAGCGGCGGCGGTGGTCGCGGTGGTCATCGGGATCCTCCCTTAGAGAGCAAGGTCGAGCAGCCCGCGCGCAAGCAGGCGCGGGGGCGGGATGGTGATCGTCTCGGCGGCATGGCCGCCCTGGCGGCCCCAGGGCAGCGCCGGGCCGCGTCGGCCCTCGCCGCCGCCCTTGTCCGCCTGCTGGCCGCTTGCCTGCGCGCCGGCCTGGCCGTCTCGCTGGCCGGGGTCGCCCAGGTTCAGGCTCAGCGTCTCCGGCTTCGCCTGGATGCCCGCTTCCTGCAGCGCCTGTTCCAGCGCGCCGCGGTCGCGGTTCAGCAGCGCCAGCGTCTCCGGCCGCTCCACCGTGATCCGCACCTGCGTGGCGCCGTCCCGCCCGCCTTCCACCGCCACCTCCACGCCGCCGAGTTCGGCCGGGCGCAGCTGGACGATGAGGCGCGAGGCATCGCCCCCCTTGGCCAGCTGCGCCACGATCACCGGCGACACCTGCTGCGCGGGGATGGCGGTGGCGTAGGGGCGCGTGGCCGGCGGGGCCTCCATCGGCGCCGCGGCAGCCAGCGCCTGGTGCGGGCTGCTGGCGGGCACCGGCGGGGCGAGCGCGGTATCGGGGGAGGGCGCCGTCGCCTGGCCCGTCGCGGCCAGGGGCGCCTCGATCGGGGCGGCATCGGCCGCGGTGGCGACCGGGGCGGCCTCCCGGGCGGGGGTGGCACCGGCTTCCGGCGACTGCACCTTCTCACCGGTGGGGCCGGGCGCAGCGCCCGGCAGCGGGGCGGGGCCGGGCGCTGCGCCCGGCAGGGCGGATGACGCCAGGGCCTGCGGCGCCGGCGCGGCGCTGGCGGAAGCCTCGCCCCCCCTCGGCACCTCGCCCGCCGCGCCTTCGGCCGACGGGGCTTCGGCAGGTGGCGCCGCCATGACCGCGCCGGCCATGGCCAGCGCCAGCGCGGCATCGGCGGGCGGCGCGGGCAGCGCGGCGGCGGGCGGCACGGCGGCCTGTCCGGCAGCGGCCGGCTCGGCCGGGACCGGCCCGGCTTCCGCCGCCACGGGGGGCTCGAGGCCCGCCTCGGCCTGCTTCGTCTCCGCGCCCTCCGGCGCGCCCGTCGGCACCTCCGCCGCGACCTCGCCCTCCGGCCGCGCGGCCTCGCCCTTCACGGCCGTGCGCTGCTGCTCCGGCGGCGGCGCTTCCGCCTCCCGCAGCACCTCGGCGAAACCGGCGGGGGCGAAGCCGGCGGGGGCGCGCGATGGCGCCCGGCCCGCATCGGGGACGGAAGCCGAGGCCCCGGCGGGGGCGGCATTCGGGAGTCGGGACAGCATGATCGGTGGTGATCCCCGGCAAAGGTGCCGAAGCTATGAACAGCAATGAACGGGCCACCCGCCCCTTCACGCTTCGCCAAGGCTTTTCCCGTCACGCGGGACAATTCCGGCCCGGCCAAGGCTGCCGCCCCGGCATCTATTGCCGGGCGGTAAAGCCGGCCGATCCGCGTAAACCCGGCCTTAATCCTTGCCTCACGCTTTGGCACGCCCCTTGCCCTGTCCCCGGCACCGCCTCCCCAGGCTTCCCCCTGGCGGCGATCAGCTTTCGGGCGAACCCACAGGAACCAAGGTCAGCCGCATGTCGCTCTTCAACTCCCTCGCCACCGCCGTCTCCGGCATGACGGCCCAGGGAAGGGCCATCGCGAACATCTCGGACAACGTCGCGAACAGCCAGACAACGGGCTACAAGCGCCTCGACACCAGCTTCGAGGACATGGTGATCAATGCCGGCACCAGCCGCTACACCGGCGGTGTCGTCGCCAACACCGTCGCCACCAACGACGTGCAGGGCACCATCAGCCAGGTGGACAACCCGCTCGCCCTGGCGCTGAGCGGCCGCGGCTTCTTCAGCGTGGCGCGCCCCATCGCCGGCGGGACGGAGGGCATGGCCTTCGACAGCCGCGCCATGTTCACCCGCGCCGGCGATTTCAGCCTGAACAGTCAGGGCTACATGCAGAATGGCAGCGGCGACGTGCTGCAGGGCTGGCGGGTCGATCCCGCCACCGGCACGCCGGACATGACCAGCCTCTCCCCCATCCGCATCGACCGCGCCAGCCTGCCGCCGGAGCCGACGGAGGCCGTCACCCTTTCCGCCAACCTGCCCGCCAGCGCCGAGGCCGGCGCCACCGGCTCGACGCGGGCGCAGGTCTATGACCAGCTCGGCAACCTCCATCCCGTCGATCTCGGCTGGACGCGGGGCGAGGCGGAGAACAGCTGGACGCTGGCGGTCACGCGCCCGGCTGCCGGCAGCGGCGCGGCGACCGAGCTCGGCACCTTCACCGTCACTTTCGGCACCAACGGCGCCCCCGCCGGCACGATCGGGGCGGTGCTGGACGCCGATGGCAACACCGTCGGCCGCTACGATCCCGCCAACCCCGCCAATGCCCTGCTCAACGTCACCGGCAGCTTCGGCGGCGCCGACCAGACCATCGGCATCGACCTCGGCCGCTTCGGATCGACGGCCGGCGTCACGCAGTATGGCGGCAGCGCCTACGAACTCCGCAGCGTGCAGCGGGATGGCGGCCCGGCCGGCGCCTTCGCCTCCGTCACCACCCAGGCCGATGGCAAGGTGGTGGTGAACTACGACAATGGCGAAAGCCGCACCGTGGCGCAGGTGCCCGTCGTGACCTTCGCCGATCCGGATGCGCTGGAGCGGCTGGATGGCCAGGCCTTCGCGCTGACGCAGGAAGCCGGCCGCCAGCAGGTCTCCGCCATCGGCGCCAACGGCACCGGCACGCTGCAGGCCGGCGCGATCGAGGGCTCCAATGTCGACATCGCCGCCGAATTCTCGAAGCTGATCGTCGCCCAGCGCTCCTATTCCGCCAACGCCAAGCTGGTGACGACGGCCGATGAGCTGCTGCAGGAGACCGTCAACCTGAAGCGCTGACGCGGCCCTGCCTTCCGGGGGTGGCGAGGATCGCCGCCCCCGCCTTCCGCGGCAGGACGCCGCATGCTGTGCCCCGCGGCATGATGCCGCAGCCCATACCCCGCGGCAGGATGCCGCAGCCCATACCCCGCGGCAGGATGCCGCAGTCCATACCCCGCGGCAGGACGCCGCAGCCCATACCCCGCGGCAGGATGCCGCCCCCATCACCCGCGACAGGATGCCGCGGGCCGCGCCGGGACCGTGGCGGCCAGGATGGCCGCCGCGCCCCGCAGGCCTCAGTCCAGCCGGATATTCGCGCGCTCCGCGATGCGCTTCCACATCGGCACCTCGACGCGCATCCGCTCCCCGAGCGGCCCTGGGCCGGAGAGCACGAGCTGCGCCCCCGCCGCCTCCAGCCGCTGCGCCAGGCTCGATCCCTGCGCCAGCAGCGCCATCTCCGCCGCCAGCGTCTCCACCACCGCCGGCGGCGTCCCCTTCGGCGCGAACATCGCGTACCAGATCGTCACGCCATAGCCCGGCGCGGCCTCCGCGAGCGACGGCACCTCCGGCAGCACCGGGCTGCGCGCGGGCGATGTCACGGCGATGGCGCGCAGCCGGCCTTCCCGCACATGCGACATCGTCTCCAGCAGCCCCACGATCAGCAGGTCCGTATCCCCCGCATAGAGCGCGGTGACGCTCTGCCCCGCGCCGCGATAGGGGACGTGCAGCAGGTCGATCCCCGCCAGCGCCTTGAACAGCTCGCCCCCCATATGCGTCGTCGCGCCATTGCCAGCGGTGGCGAAGGAAATGCTCCCCGGCGCCGCCTTGGCCCGCGCCACGAGGTCGGCCAGGTCCCTGATCGGGCTGTCGGGCCGCACCAGCACGCCCATCGGCGCATCCATCACGATGGAGACCGGCATGAAATCCGCGATCGGGTCATAGCCGGGGTCGCGCATCACCGCGGGCAGGATGCTGATGGCCGATGTCGTGAACAGGAAGTTGTGCGCATCCGGCGTCGCCATCACGGCGCGCGTGCCCAACAGGCCGCCCGCCCCCGGCCGCGTCTCCACGATGAAGGGCTGTCCGAGCTTCCGCTGGAGATGCTCCGCGATGAAACGCGCGGGGATCTCGACCGGCCCGCCCGGCGCGAAGGGGATGATGAAGCGCACGGGCTTGTTGGGCCATCCCGGCTGCGCCGCCGCGGGCAAGGGCAGCAGCGTGGCGGCAGCGCCCATCAGGGCGCGGCGGTTCAGGCGCATGGCGTTCCTCCAACCTTGGTTGCAGGGAGCCTACCCGACTATGCCCGCTGCGCCAGCATCGCCTCCAGCGCCGCGATCCGCGCATCGCGCGCCGCCAGCGCCGCCGCCACATCCGCGGCCTCGAAGCGCTGGGGAATATGCTGCGGGCAATTCGCGTCCCAGGCCTCGATCTCGAAGAGGATCGCCTGTTCCACCGGCGTCGGATCGCCGGGCATGCGCAACCGGTCCAGCAGCGCCGGATCATCCTCCACCACGCGCGCGCGTCCCCAGATCTTGATGCGTCGGCGATGCGCGTAGTCGATCAGGAAGAGATGCGCGCGCGGATTCTCCGCCAGGTTCCCCAGCGTGATGTATTGCCGGTTGCCGCGGAAATCGGCGAAGCCGAGCGTCCGGTCATCCAGCACGCGCAGGAAGCCCGCCGGGCCGCCGCGATGCTGGATGTAGGGCTGCCCCTCCGCATTCGCCGTCGCCAGGAAGACGCTGGTCTGCTCCGCGATGAAGGCGGCGAGGTCCGGCGCCACGGTGGTCGCCCAGCCGCCCCGCGCCTCCATCCTTGCGTAGCTGCCGCGCGACCCGCGCCGCGCCTGGATCTCCTTGACCGCGGGCGTGAAGGCGACGTCGCTCGACGGAGCCGCGGCGTCGATCTCGGCATGGGTGGTCGCACGGGTCATGGGTCCGCTCCTTCCGGGATGACGGCGCCGATCCTCCTCCATTGCCACCACGGCGATAATCAGGATCCTTGACACTTCATCATTGCCTGCACCGCAATGACGGCATGGACCGCTTCGACGCGCTGACCGCCTTCGTCACCATCGTGGACCGCCACGGCTTCGCCCCCGCGGCGCGGCATCTCGGCCTCGCCCCCTCCGCCGTCACCCGCCAGGTCGCGGCGCTGGAGGACAGGCTGGGCGTGCGGCTCCTCACCCGCACCACGCGCTCCGTCACCCTCACCGATGCCGGCGCCCGCTTCCTGGAACGCGCCCGCCGCATCCTGGCCGAACTCCGGGAAGCCGAGGACAGCGCCCAATCCGAACGCGGCCGCCCGGCCGGGCGCCTCACCCTGACGGCCCCCGCCGTCTTCGGCCGCCTGCATGTCGCGCCGCTGGTCGCCGACTTCCTCGCGCAACACGAAGAAGTCTCCGTCCGGCTGCTGCTCAACGACCGCATGATCAACCTGGTGGAGGAAGGCGTGGACCTCGCCATCCGCATCGGTCCGCTGCCGGATTCAGGCCTGGTCGCGAAGCGCCTCGGCGAGACGCGGCGCGTCGTCGTCGCCGCCCCCGCCTATCTCGACCGCCACGGCACGCCGGCCCATCCCGGCGACCTGCAACGCCACGCCACCATCGGCTTCACCGGCCTGGCGGAGGCGCCGGAATGGCGCTTCGCGGGCGACCATCGCGTGGCCGTGCAGCCGCGGCTCACCACCAACAGCGCCGATGCCGCGATCTGGGCGGCGGAGCAGGGCCAGGGGCTGACCCAGGTGCTGGGCTACCAGGTGAAGGATGCCGTCGCCGCCGGCAGGCTGCGCGTGGTGCTGGCGGCGCAGGAACCACCCGCGCTGCCCATCCACGCCGTCCACCCGGCCTCCCGCCTTCTCTCCGCCGCCCTGCGCGCCTTCATCGACCTCGCCGTCGCGCGGGCCGACTGGCACTTCGCTAAAGCACAATCCGATCAAGCTGAATCAGCTTGATCGGATTTCGTGCTTTAGAAACAATAACTTCTAGAGCACGAGATCCGTCCAACTGGACGGATCGTGCTCTAGCGCCTGACGGGGTCGCGCACCGTCAGCAGGATGGCCGCGCCCACGCCGAGGAACACCAGCACCGTCGCCATCCCCAGCCGCTGGCTGCCCGTCGCCGTCGTCACCGTCGCCAGCGCCGCCGGGCCGAGGAAGCCCGTGATGCGGCCGGACAGCGCGAACAAGCCGAAATGCGCCGCCATCTCCTCCGGCGGCGCCAGCCGGGCCATGAAGGTACGGCTCGCCGCCTGGGCCGGGCCGAAGAACAGGCCGAGGGACAGCGCCAGCACCCAGAAGCCCAGCTCCGTCGTCGCCAGCAGCAGCCCCGTGCCGAAGACCAGCATGGCCGCCAGCGCTAGCAGCACCATCTGCCGCGACCCGATCCGGTCCTCCACCAGCGCGAAGCCCGCCGCCCCCAGCCCCGCCGTCACGTTCATGGCAATGCCGAAGAGCAGGATGCGGTCGATCCCCATGCCGAAGACGCCGGCGGCATAGATGGCGCCGAAGGCGAAGAGCGTGTTGAGACCGTCCGTGTAGAACAGGCGCGCGAGGATGAAGCGCGCCAGCGAGGGGTTGCGCGGCAGGGTGCGCACCAGCGCCACGATCTCGCCCAGGCCACGCCGCGCCGCCTCCCCCCATCCCGGCTTCGGGCCCTGCGCATCCGGCACCGCCACCAGCACCGGCCAGCCGAAGACCAGCAGCCAGGCCGCCACCAGCAGCGCCGCCGCCCGCACATGCTCCGCCTGCCCGCGATCAAGCCCGATGGGCGAGGGATTGGGCTGCACCAGCAGCACCAGGCAGATGGCGAGGCAAACCAGCCCGCCCGCATAGCCGAGCCCCCAGCCGAGGCCCGAGACGCGCCCGATCCGCTCCGGCGTGGCGACACTCGGCAGCATCGCATTGTAGAAGACCGTGCCGAGTTCGAAGGCGATGGTGGCAAGCCCGACGCAGACCAGCGCATAGGTCATGAAGGCCGGGTCGGGCTTCGCGAACCAGATCATCGCCGTGCTGGCCGACAGCACCAGCGTGAAGAAGCCCAGCATCAGCCGCCTTCGCCCGCCCGCATCCGCCAGCGCGCCCAGCAGGGGCGAGAGCAGCGCCACGCCGAAGCCCGCCGCCGACTGCATCCAGCCCCAGGCCGCCTGGCCCGTCGCCGGATCGGGCGCGATCCCTTGCGCGAAATAGGCGGCGATCACGAAGGTGGAGACCACGGTCGGGAAGGCGCTGTTCGCCCAGTCATAGAAGGCCCAGGCCCAGATCCGCCTGGTCTCGCCGCGATGCCCCTTCACGCGAACAGCCTCACGCGAACCCCGTGGCGCGCGCGCAGTCATGCCAGTGGTGACGCATCCTCGCCCAATGGCCATTGGCGGCCGAGGGACTCGGCAGCACGAAGATCGCCGGCCGCCCCGGCACCCCGGGCTGCGCCCCGAAGGCGATCTCCCGCTTGCGGCGGCGGAGCGCCAGCGCGCCGGCCTCCTGGCTCGTGAAGGCGATGGCGCGCGGCGCCCAATACTCCATCGCAGCCCAGAAACGATCGATGTCGAAATCCCCCGGGGACAGATCCCGGTCCATACCGCGCCCGGTCTTGGACAGGTCCGTCAAGCCGATTCGGTGGTCCCGCAGCCGCGCATACTCCGCGGGGCGCAGCAGCCCGGGCGTGAACCCGGCCTCCGCCAGCATGGGCCAGAAGGCGTTGCGCGGGCCGGCGTAATAGGCGCCGAGGCGCGCGGATTCGGGGCCCGCCGCCGTGCCGCAGAAGACGAGGCGGAGGCCCCATCCCAGAACGTCTGGGAGCACGTCGGGCGTCGCTGGGGAAGGCGCTGCCTTCCCCAGACCCCATCCGCCAGGCCCGAGACGGGCCTGGACCGTCGTCACGCCACCGCCGCCAGGGCACGGGCCGCGACGCCGATGGCGACCAGATCGCCAACCGAGGCCGCCTCCCGCGCCAGGCGCGCGGCCTCCGCATCCGCCGGCGCGGCACCGCCCTGCAGCCGGGCCCGCGCAAGCCTCGCCTGCACGCCGGCGAGGTCCGCCAGCACCTCCGCCTTGGCCCGCGCCGCGAAGGGACCGGTGGCGCGCGCAGCCTCCGCCGCCGCACGCAGCGCCTCCAGCGCAAAACCCTCGCCCACCGCGCGCCAGGCGCCGGCAGCAGCCGCGGGATCGGCGCCCGTCTCGGCCGCCAGCCGCACCACCGCCGGCGCCGCCACCAGCCGCGGCGCGGCGCCCGCCAGCGCGGCAGGCTCCGCCGGAATCCCTGCCTCCCGCAGCAGCGCCGCCTCCGCCCCCGGCGCCGCCACCTCCGCCGCCACCAGCGCCGCCACCCCCGGTCGCAGCGCCGCCAGCGCGGCCTCCAGCGTGCCAGCCGACCCCGCCATCAACTCCCGCGCCGCCCCCTCCTCCAGCCGCCGCAGCGCCAGCAGGGCCGAGAGCCGCGTGGCAGCCGGCGCCGCCGCGGCATCGATGGCCGCCGCCGCCCTCTCCACCCCGAACAGCGCGCCCGCCAGCCAGGCCGCCCGCGCCACCGCCGCACCCGATCCTGTCGCCCCCGCCAGCCGCCCGAGCGCCGCGACGCCCAGCCGGTTGACCACCTGGTTGCACAGCGCCGTCGCCAGCAATTCGCGCCGCAGCCGGTGCCGCGCGATCTGCGCGCCGAATCGCTCCCGCAGCGCGGTCGGGAAGTAGTCGACCAGCAGCGGCGCCAGCGCCGCCTCCTCCGCCAGCCCGCTCTCCTCGATCGCCTCCGCCAGCCAGAGCTTCGCCGCCGGCAGCAGCGCCGCGAGCTCGGGCCGCGTCAGCCCCTCCCCCGCCGCCGCCCGCGCCCGGATCGCCGCCGCATCCGGCAGCACGGAGACGGCACGGTCCAGGAACCCCGCCGCCTCCAGCCGCGCCATCAGCGCCGCATGGGCGGAGAGGTCCTCCACCGCCGTCATGGCCTCCAGGCTCAGCGCGATGGATTGCGCGTGGTTGTCGGCCAGCACCAGCTGCCCGACCTCCTCCGTCATCGCCGCCAGCAATTCGTCGCGCTGGCGCCGCGTCAGCACGCCCTCCCGCTCCGCCTCCGCCAGCAGGATCTTGATGTTCACCTCGTGGTCGGACGTGCTGACCCCCGCGGAATTGTCGAGCGCATCGGTGTTGATGCGCACGCCGGCGCGGGACGCCTCGATGCGCCCGGCCTGCGTCACGCCGAGATTCGCACCCTCCCCGACGATCTTCGCCCGGATCTCGCGCCCATCGATGCGGATGGCATCGTTCGCGCGGTCGCCCGCTTCCGCCTGCGTCTCCGTGCCCGCTTTCACATAGGTGCCGATGCCGCCGAAATAGAGCAGGTCCACCTTCAGCGTCAGGATCGCGCGCATGATCGCCGCGGGCTCCGCCCGCTCCGCCTCGATGCCCAGCAGCGTGCGGGCTTCGGGCGAGAGCGGCAGCGTCTTGGCATTGCGCGGCAGGATCGCGCCGCCCTTGGAGAGCAGCCGCGCCTCGTAATCCGCCCAGGAGGAGCGCGGCAGCGCGAACAGCCGCTGCCGTTCGGCGAAGGACACGGCCGGATCGGGATCCGGGTCGATGAAGATGTGCCGGTGGTCGAAGGCCGCGACGAGCTTCGTCTTCGCCGACACCAGCAACCCGTTGCCGAACACGTCGCCCGACATGTCACCGACACCGGCACAGGTGAATTCCGCCTCCTGCACCCCCGCGCCGCGCAGCTCGAGAAAATGCCGGTCGATCATCACCCAGGCGCCACGCGCGGTGATGCCCATGCCCTTGTGGTCATAGCCCGCGCTGCCACCGCTGGCGAAGGCATCGCCGAGCCAGAAGCCGTACTCGGCGGAAAGGCCGTTGGCGATGTCGCTGAAGGTGGCCGTGCCCTTGTCCGCCGCGGCGACGATGTAGGGATCGGCGCCGTCGCGCGGCACCACCGCATCCGGCGTCACCACGCTGCCATCCGCGGCGTAGTTGTCCGTCAGGTCCAGCATGCCGCGCACCAGCGTGCGGTAGCAGGCGATGCCTTCCGCCATGAAGGCATCACGGTCGGACGACGGCGGCGGGTGCTTGAGGATGAAGCCGCCCTTGGCCCCCGTCGGCACGATGACGACGTTCTTGAGCCGCTGCGCCTTCATCAGCCCCAGCACCTCGGTGCGGAAATCCTCCCGTCGGTCCGACCATCGGATGCCGCCGCGCGCGACGGGGCCGGCCCGCAGATGGCAGCCTTCCATCCGCGGCGAATGCACGAAGATCTCCCGCCAGGGCCGCGGCGCCGGCATGTCGCCCGCCTTCGCGCTGTCGATCTTGAAGGCGATGTAGTCCTTCACCTGGAAGAAATTGGTCCGCAGCATCGCATCCAGCACCGTGCGCAGCCGGGACAGGATGCGGTCCTCATCGGGGTTCGCCACGCCATCCAGCAGCGTGCGCCAGGCATCGTCGAATTTGCCCTCGTCCCGCTCCGCGACATCCGGCGCGAAGCGCTGGTGGAACAGGTCGACCAGGATGCGCGCGGCATCGGGATGCGCGGCCAGCGCGGCCTCCACGCTGTCCTGCGCGAAGGGGAAGCCCACCTGCTTCAGCCAGCGATACATCGCCCGCAGCAGCCAGCATTCCTTCCAGTCGAGCCCCGCACGCAGCACCAGGCGGTTGAAGCCATCGGCCTCCACATCGCCGCGCAGCAGCGCGTGCAGCGCGCCCGCCACGTCATGCAGCCGTTCCTCCTCCACATCGGCCCGCGCCTCCAGCCGGTAGACATGCAGCACCACGACGGGCCCGCCCACGGGGTCCAGGCGATAGGGCACCTCCTCGATCGCGCGCAGGTCCAGGCTCTCGAACAGCGGCAGCGCATCGGCCAGCGCCAGCGGCCCGTCCGGGCTCGCCAGGCGCAGCATCACGCTGCGCGGCCCGCCGCCCGGCGGGCGCGTCAGCTGGCCGCGCGGCCTGCCGCCATGGGTCAGCTCATTCGCCAGCGACAGATCGCCGATCGCCGTCGCCACCGTCTCCGCCTGGCGATAGCCGGCGGGGAAGGCATCTCGCCACCGCGCCAGCATCTGCGCGCCGTATTCCGCGCCGGCCTCGCGCAGCAACGCCTCCTCCAGCCGGTCGCGGAAGCCGCGCGTGGCCTGCGCCACCGCCGCCTCCAGCGCCGCCTCCTCCACCGCCGGCACGGCGCCCGGCGTGGTGCCGATCACGTAATGCACCCGCGCCAGAGGCGCATCGCCGAGCAGCGTGTAGAAGGCCGAGAGCCTGCCCCCGAAGCTCTCCGCCAGCAGCCTGCCCACGCGTTCGCGCATCTGCGTGTCGAAGGTGTCGCGCGGCAGCCAGGCGATGACGCTCGCGAATCGCTCGAAGGGATCGCGCCGCACCACCAGCGCCGCGCGCGGCCTGATCTGCAGGTCGAGGGCCCGCCGGCACCCCGCGAGGATCGCCGCCTCCGGCGCCTGGAACAGCTCATCCCGCGGCCAGGTGTCGAGGATGTTGCGCAGCGCCCGCCCGTCATGGCTTTCGGGGTCGAGCCCGGCCGCCGCCAGGATGCGCAGCACCTTGGCGCGCAGCAGCGGGATGGATCGCGGGTTGCGGTTATAGGCCCCGGCGGCAAACAGCCCGAGGAACAGCCGCACCCCCGTCACGCGCCCCACCGCATCCGCGATGCGCGTCATCACCACATCGGCGTGCTGCGGCCGATGCACCGTCGCGCGCATATTGGCCTTGGCGACCGTCACCGCCTCCAGCCGCCCGAGATTCGCCCGCACCGCGCCGGGCAGTGCCGCCAGGTCCCGCAGCGCGTCGAAGACGGGAACATTCGCGTCCCGCAGCAGGCCGAGATCCTCCTCCGCCGCCACCGACAGCCCCGCCTCGCCCAGCGCCAGGCGGCGATGGCCGAGCAGGACGAAATTGTCCTCCCCCATCCAGCGCAGGAATTCCCGCGCTTCCTCCTCCTCGGGCGGCATCTCGCCAGCGGCGTCGCGCAGCCGCGCGAGCATCGGCGAGAAATCATCGACGGCGAGCCGCACATCGCCCATGGCGCGCACCAGCGCCGCCTCCACACCCGCCCAGTCTCCCGCCACCCCCGCGAAGGGCAGCGCGACACCAGGGCCGAGCGTGATGCGCATCATGCTCTCCGGCGTCTCGCCGGCCAGCGAGACCAGCGCCCCCGTCGCATCCCGCGCCACGCGCAGCACGGGATGCAGCAGCTGCCGCACCACGCGCCCCTGCACGGCCAGCGCCGCCAGCACGCTGTCCACCAGGAAGGGCATGTCGTCGGTGACGATCTCCGCCACCGCCAGGCTGCGGCCGGGCCCCGGCGGCAGCAGCCGCACCTTGGTCTGGCGCGGCCGGCGCTGCTCGGCGAAGGCGAAGAGGCTCGCCGCCGCCTCCGCCAGCGCCTCCGGCGGCGTGGCGGCGAGTTCCGCCGTCGGCACCGCCTCCTGCAGCCGGGTCAGCAGCTCGGCCGCCATGGGCGGCAGCCCCGGCGCCAGCCGGCCCAGCGCGGCCTTCGCCTCCGCCAGCACCAGGGGCCGCACGCCGTCCTGTTCCCGCGCCGCGTCGTTCATCGCGCCTTCCTCCTGCCGCACCTGTCACCGGATCGGGTGCAGCGCGGTCCCTGGAAGGTGGCGTCGCCGCACCACCGGCCGCAACCCCCGAGGTCGGATGACGGATCACGCCCATGTGCGGTAGGCTCGCGCCCATGATCGATGATCTCGCCGCGCTCCTCGCGCCCGTCACGCCGGACAAGTTCTTCGCGGAGCATTACGACAAGGCGCCGCTGCACATCCGCGGCACCCCGGCCAAGTTCGCGCAGGTGCTGTCCTGGCGGCAGATCAACCGGCTGCTGGACATGTCCCATATCTGGACCTCCGCCAGCCTGAAGCTGGTGCTGGACAGCCAGGCGGTGCCCGCCGAGCAGTTCTGCACCCGCGCCACCAGCCGCGACAACGCCGCCGTCCTTCAGCCCGACGCGAAGCTGGTCCAGGCCTGGATCGCCAAGGGCGCCAGCGTGGTGATGAACGACGTGGACAGCCTGACGCCGGGCCTCGCCGGCATCTCCGCGGCGCTGGAGGGTGCCGGCCTCGGCAAGGCCCAGGCCAATGTCTACATCAGCTGGCAGAGCCACAAGGCCTTCCACACGCACTACGACACGCATGATGTCTGGGCCGTGCAGGTGGAGGGCGAGAAGTCCTGGAACATCTGGGAAGGCCGCGCGGACTACCCCATCCCGCACCCCGCCTTCCGGGGCCAGCCGCAATCCCACCACGACCAGGCCCGCGGCAAGCTCCGCGGCACCGTCCACATGAAGACCGGCGACCTGCTGTATCTGCCCCGCGGCTGGTACCACGACGCGCTGGCGGAGGCGCCCTCCTCCGTCCATGTCGCCTATGGCGTCCATGCGCCGCTCGGCATGGATCTGATGAACATGCTGGCGGAGCGGGTGCTCTATGACGCGGAATTCAGGAAGCCCCTCCCCCGCCAGGATGGCAGCGCGGCGGCGCAATTCGCGTTGACGCAGCGCGCGGGGCTGCTCGGCCAGCGCCTCCAGGAACTGTGCAGGGATCCCAAGGTGCTGCAGGTGCTCGGCCAGTTCGTGGCCAATTACCGCTTCAGCCGCGGCGGCTACGACATCCTCGCCGCGCGCGGCCTGGGTTCCGCCGAAGGCCCCGCCGAGGATGGCGGCCCCGCCTGGCGCGTGCTGGCGCCGGGCGCCAAGCCCGTCCGCCGCGGCGCCGACTGGGTGCTGAAGACCGCGCAGGGCAGCCTGACCGTCACGCCGGCGGAGGCCGAGGCCGCCACCTGGCTGCTCTCCCGCCCCGAGGTCACGGAAGCCGAGCTGGCCGCCAAGGCCCCCGGCCTCGATGCCCCCGGCCTGCTGGCCCGGCTGGAAGCCGCCGGCCTGCTGGCGCGGTCCGCCTGATGCGCCTGCTCGCCCTCGCCCTGCTCCTCCTGGCCGGTCCCGCCACGGCCCAGCCGCGCAGCTTCTCCTGCGTCGGCGCGGAGGCGCTGGAGGATGACGTCTTCGCCGTGCCCTTCACCCGCGGCAGCACCACGCTGCGCGACGCCGGCCGCAGCGCCATCGCGGCCGCGGCACAGCTGGCGGAAAGCGATCGCGACCGCAACATCTGCGTCTTCGGCCATGCCGACCGCAGCGCCGGCGCCGGCACCAGCACCCAGATCGCCGCCCAGCGCGCCCGCGCCGTGGCGCAGGCCCTGTCCCAGCAGGGGATCGAGCGCGACCGCATCCGCGCCGAGGCCCGCGTCGCCGCCTTCAGCGGACGGCAGAGCGAGCCGGAGGCGCGCGCCGTCACCATCGTGGTGCTGCCCACGCTGCCGTGACTCCGGCGGGGCGCCGCGTGAAGCGCGGCGAAACAATCGCCCTTAAGCGGTCTGTTACCGTCGCCCTGTTACATCGGCAGAATATGCGCAAGGATGTGTTTTGTGACGGAGCCCCCTCGATCCGGGGCCGCTTCCGTCGCCGCGACAGGATCCCGCGCTTCGTGGATCACCCAGCCAAGGGCCAGGGCAAGGCCCGCTAGCCAGGACCGAGGAAAGCGCCGGATGACCGACCAACCCGAGGAAAAGCCCCCGCTGCGCCGCCGGCTTTTCGTCCTCCGCCTGGCCGCGCTTGGCGGCGCCGCCCCGGCCCTGGCGGCCTGCGTGCCGCAGCAGCCCGTCTATGTGCAGCAGCCCGTCTACCAGCAGCCCGTGGTGCGCCGCGGCACCGGGATCAGCGACAGCGACCCGTCGGACGCGCCGGGCAATGGGCGCGGCGGCCATCGCGGCAGCGGCGTCACCGACAGCGATCCGAATGACAGCCCTGGCTTTGGTCGCGGCGGCTATGCGCGCCGCACCGGGATCAGCGACAGCGACCCGAACGACCCGCCCGGCGGCGGCCGCGGCGGCTATCGCAGCGCCCCCGTCCGCCGCACCGGCATCACGGATAGCGACCCGTCGGACGGTCCCGGCAATGGCCGCGGCGGCTACCGCAGCGCCCCCGTCCGCCGCACCGGCATCACCGACAGCGACCCGTCGGACGGCCCCGGCAATGGCCGCGGCGGCTATCGCGGCGGCGGCTACCGCACCGGCCTGACCGACAGCGACCCCTCCGACGGCCCCGGCCGCGGGCGGCGGGGGTACTGAGAAGCCAAACCCCCCACCCCGACCAGCCTTCGGCCTCGCAGCAGCGCCGCAAGCCCCCGCAAGCGCGGGGGAGGGAGTGCCAACGACGCAACCAGCCCCCTCCCCCGCGCTTGCGGGGGAGGGTCGGGGTGGGGGTAAGGCGCTACACAACCGCCCTCAGGCGGTGGCAAGCGGCCCGCCGCCCTTCAGGCGGGCCGAGGCGCCGAACGGCGCCCGCGGCTTATGCCGCGAAGCCAAGCGCGCGGAGCGCGCGCCCGGCGCTTGAGCCGGTTCAGGCCTCTTCGGCCTGAACCGGGCCGCCGTCAGGCGGCGGCAAGCGGCCCGCCACTCTTCAGGCGGGCCGAGGCGCCGAACGGCGCCCGCGGCTTATGCCGCGAAGCCAAGGCCCCGGAGGGGCCGCCCGGCGTCTGAGCGGTGACATGCCTCTCCGGCCTGAACCGGGCCGCCGTCAGGCGGCGGCAAACAAATACGTCGGCATGGGCTGGGTGTTGTCCACCACGCCCTTCACGCCCGGCACATTCTCCGCCAGCACGCGCAAGCCCCGCTGCACCGCCGCGCTCCGGCTGAAGCCGTGGAACTCCACCACGCCGTCCTTCACATCGACCAGCGCGTAGAAGGTGTCCGCCCAGGGCTCCCGCTTCATCGCGGCCATCACCGCGCGACGGATGCGATCATCGGACAATTCCCCCGCCTCCGGCGCCGGCGCCACCAGCGCCCGCAACAGGTCGGCGCGGGACACCAGGCCCTTCAGCCGCCCGCCCTCCGTCACCAGCACGCGGCGGATGCCCTTATCCTCCATCATGTGCGCGATGACGGAAGCCAGCGTGTCCGGATCCACCGCCACCACGCCTTCCGTCATCACATCCGCCGCCGTCATCCCATGGGTGCGCGCATAGCGCTCCGCATCCCGCGCGGGATTGGCGAACATGGAAGCCAGCCACCCCGCAGGCCTGTCATCCTCCCCCGCCAGGCGGCGGATCAGATCGGCTTCTGTCACGATGCCGGCAACGGCTCCATCGGCGCCCACCACCGGCACGGCGGAAATGCCGCGATCCGCCAGCAACCGCGCGATCGCGATCACGGGGGTCGAGGGCGGCACGGTGACGACATCGGCGGTCATCAGGTCACGGGCGCGAAGACTGGTCATGGCGCAATCCCTCCGAGGGTTGGTTCCCATCGACGCCAACCCTAGGCGCCCCCGCCACGCGCCGCCTTGACGCAGGTCAAGCGCCGAGGCCCGCTCTTCCGCGATCCGCCACACCCCTGTATTGCTGGCGGACAATCAAACGGGAGGGTCCAGAGGATGACCAACAAGATCGGCCGCCGCGGCCTCGCCGGACTCGGCGCGGGGGGTCTCGCCGCGCTCGCAGCCCCCGGCATCGCCCGCGCCCAGGGCACGCAGATGGCGATCGCGACGGGCACCACCGGCGGCGTCTACTACCCGCTCGGCGGCGCACTCGCGAACTACCTCTCCCGCGGCATCCCCGGCATGTCCGCCACCGTCGAGGTCACCGGCGGCTCCGTCGCCAACTTCCAGCTGCTCGGCGCCGGCCGCGTCGGCATGCTGTTCGGGCAGGTGGACGCCGCCGTGGACGGGCTGCGCGGCGCCGGCCCCTTCCGCGGCCGCGCCGTGCCCGCCCGCGCCATCGCCGTGCTCTACACCAACCGCATGCAGGTCGTGACGACGGCCGCCACCGGCATCCGCTCCATCGCGGACCTGAAGGGCAAGCGGGTCTCGACCGGCGCCCCCGGCTCCGCCACCGAACTCTTCGCCTTCCGCGTCATCGCCGCCGGCGGCCTCGACCGCGACAAGGACTTCCGCGCCCGCGAACGCCTGAGCCCCGCGGAATCCACCAACGCCATCCGCGACGGCAAGCTCGACGCCTACTTCTTCGTCTCCGGCGTGCCGACCTCCGCCATCACGGACCTCGCCGCCACGCCCGGCACGCAGATCCACCTGGTGGACCACGCCGACCTGCACGCCCGCATCGTGCAGGAGAACGGGCCGGTCTACTTCCCGGAGGAAATCCCGGCCGGCACCTACCCCGGCCAGACCACGGCGAACAAGCAGCTCTCCGTCGCCAACATCCTCGCGGTGCGCGAGGACATGAGCGCCGAAATGGTCACCAACATCCTGCGCGTCACCTGGGAAAACCGGGAAGACTGGGCCCGCGTCCACGCCGAAGCCCGCAACTTCACCCTCAATGCCCAGAAGACCGCCGCCGCCGGCATCCCCTGGCACCCCGCGGCCGAAGCCTTCTGGCGCTCCGCCGGCGCGACGCTGGCGTGAGGGGGCGGCTTGCAGGGGGACCCTGTCCCCCTGCACCCCCTGCCAAAGGGCAGCGGCCCTTTGGAAACCCGTTTATGGGTGGCGTGGAGGAGGGGCATTGAACGCCCGCTTCACCCGCGGCCCCGCCGAGCCCCTCCTCCACACCACCCATGAATTGATGGGTTCAAAGGGGCCGCTGCCCCTTTGCGGGGAGCGCGAGGGGCAGCGCCCCTCGCATGACCACCCTCACACGCCCAGCAGGTCCCGCCGATGAGTGCCAGTGTCCTCCCGCCCGAGGTGCCGAAGGGCGCGTTGGATGATGCCACCGCCGCGAGGGTGGAGGCGTTGATCGAGCAGGAGGAGGGCGCGCAGAACCGCCTGCCTGGCCTGTTGGGTCATGCCGCCGTCGGTGTCGCGCTGGCGATGTCGCTGTTCCATCTCTGGGCGGCCTGGGACATCGTGCCGACGACGACCTTGCGCTACGTCCATGTCGGCTTCGCCATGGTGCTGGGCTTCGCCTTGTTCCCGGTGGATCGGCGCTTCCGGCATCGCGTGATGGTCTGGGACTGGGCGCTGATCGCGGCCGGCATCTACTGCATCTGGTATCTCATCGCCGGCGGCGACGATCTCCAGGACCGCTACATCTTCCCCGAGCCGATGGACATCGTCGTCGGCTGGATGCTGATTGCGCTGGTGCTGGAGGTGACGCGCCGTTCGACGGGCTGGATCATGCCCGCCGTCGCCATCGCCTTCCTGCTCTATGCCTTCTTCGGCAATCACCTGTCCCCGCCCTGGCGCCACCAGGGCTACGACATGGATCGCCTGATCCCCCACATCACCATCACGCTGGAGGGCATATTCGGCACCGCGATCGACGTCTCCGCGACGCTGATCGTGCTGTTCACCATCTATGGCGCCGTGTTGCAGGCGACGGGGGCGGGAAAGTTCTTCGTCGATTTCTCCTTCAGCCTGACGGGCGGCAAGCCCTCCTCCGCGGGCCGCACCGTGGTGCTGTCCTCCTTCCTGCTCGGCGGCCCCTCGGGCTCGGGCGTCGCCACGACGGTCACGCTCGGCACCGTCGCCTGGCCGATGATGCGCCAGGTCGGCTATCGCGCGGATGACGCCGGCGGGCTGCTGGCGGCGGGCGGTCTCGGCGCCATCCTCTCGCCGCCCGTCATGGGCGCGGCCGCCTTCCTGATCTCCGAGTATCTGAAGATCGGCTATCTCGACGTCATCGTCATGGCGATCGTGCCGACCTGCCTCTACTACGCCTCCCTCCTCTTCATGGTGGAGCTCGACCAGCGGCGGATCGAGGCGCAGCGCGCCGCGGACCCCAACGCGGCCCCGCCCGTCGCCATGAAGGTCGATCCTGTCGGCAAGCTGGTGCGGGAATACGGCTTCCACTTCTCGACGCTGATCGCGATCGTCGTCTTCATGGGCATCGGCTATTCCGCGACGCTCAGCGTGCTCTACGCCACCATCGTCGCGGTGGTGCTCTCCTGGATCAAGCGGGAGACGGCGATCGGCCCCCGCAAGCTGATCCACGCGCTGGCCAATGGCGCCATCCAGTCCGTCGGCATCGCCGCCACCTGCGCCTGCGCCGGCATCATCGTGGGCGTCATCACGCTGACCGGCCTCGGCCTGAAATTCTCCGACATCGCCATCCAGGCGGCGGGCGGCAGCCTGGTCATCACCGCCATCTACACCGCGCTGATCGTCTGGGTCGTCGGCCTCGCGGTCCCCGTCACCGCCAGCTACATCATCTGCGCCGTCGTCGCCGCGCCCGCGCTGATGAAGCTTGGCGTGCCCGACTACGCCGCGCATATGTTCGTCTTCTACTATGCCGTGCTGTCGGAGGTCTCGCCCCCCACCGCGCTCAGCCCCTTCGCGGCGAGTGCGATCACCGGCGCCGGCCCCTACCGCACCACCCTCCAGGCCTGGAAATACACCCTGCCCGCCTTCGTCCTTCCCTTCGTCTTCGTGACCGACCCGGAAGGGGTGGGCCTGCTGCTGCGCTTCACCGCGACCATGACCTGGGTGGATGTCGCCTGGCAGATCGTGCTGGCGACCGTAGGGCTCGCCGCGCTGGCCGCAGCCTGCCAGGGCTTCCTGATCCGCGCCATGCCGGCCTGGGAACGCGCGGCGCTGGTGGTGGCGGGCGTGCTGATGGTCTTCCCCGCCTCGCTCGATGCGCTGGCGCCGGGCCTGGTGCCCGTGCCGCACTGGATCGGCCTCGGCCTCGCGGCGGTGCTGCTGCTGCTGCAATGGCGCGCGCCCCGCGCCCAGCCTGCCTGATGGGGGCGGCCTGATGCCGCGGCGGCGTGTCGCGCGGGCCATCGCGCCCGCCCTCGCGCTGCTGCTCGCGGCCTGCGGCGACACACCGGTGGCGGAGGCGCTGCGCGGCGTCCTCCCCACCGCCGAGGCCCCGGCCGCCCCCGCGGGCGGGCTCCGCCTGGCCGGCACCCGGCAGAGCCATGTCTTCGCCCTGGCGCAGCAGACCGGCAATCGCCGCCTCTGGCGCGCCGAGGGCGGCATCGCCATCGCGACCGAGGGCCCGCGCATCGTCGCCACCGCCGGGCTCGGCCAGATGCTGACCGCCACGCGGCAGGAGGGGCCGGACCCGCTCGACGATATCCTGGCCCTGCTCGGCAACCCCGCCAGCACCCGCCGCACGGTGGACCTGGCCGGCGCCAGCCGCGAACCCGCCACCATGCGCTTCGGCCTTGTCGTGGAATGCCGCCTCACCGCCTCCCGTCAGGCGGACGGGATCCTGGTGCGGGAAGCCTGCACCAGCCCCGCCGGCGCCTTCACCAACCGTTTCTGGGCAGACCCCGAGACCGGTGCCGTGCTGCGCAGCGAGCAATGGGTGGGGAACGAGGTCCCGCCCGTCACGATGGAGATGCGCTGAGGCTCAGCGCCAGCCGATCCCCGCCGCCCGCATCCGCGCCACCACGAAGCCCAGCCAGGCCAGCTGCACGGCCACCGCCGGCACCACCACCAGCGGCTTCAGCGCGGGCGGCAGTTGCAGGAAGGCGAAGGCGAGCCCGGCATGGAACAGCGCGAAGCCCCAATGCAGCCCGGCCACCACGCGGACCTTCACGCCCGATCGCTGCGCCAGCTGGTACAGATGCGTCCGGTGCCCCTCCGCCAGCCTCTCCCGCATCAGCGCCCGCCGGGCCAGGGTGAAGCCCGAGTCGAAGAGCAGGCCGAAGATCAGCAGCGGCACGATCAGGAAGGACACCTGCTGCCCATCGAAGCGGGACGCCGCGACGGCCAGCACCGCCAGCATGAAGCCCGCGAACTGGCTCCCCACATCCCCCATGAAGATCCGCGCGGGGTGCAGGTTGAAGGGCAGGAAGCCCGCGAAGCCGGAGGCCAGGAACAGCGCCGCGGCATAGACGAACCACCCCCCCTGCAGCGCCGCCAGCAGCGCCAGCGCGGCACTCGCCACCAGCAGCGTGCCCCCCACCAGCCCGTCCAGCCCATCCATGAAGTTCACGGCATTGGTGCAGCCCACGATCCAGACCAGGGTCAGCGCCACGCCGAGCCAGCCCAGCTCCACCACCCCGATCCAGGGCAGCGCCAGCTTCTGCACGACCAGCCCGCTGCCCACCGCCACCAGCGCCGCCAGGCATTGCGCCCCCAGCCGCAGCCGGGCCGAGAGGTCCCGCACGTCATCCACCAGCGCCACTCCGGCGATGGCGCCGGCGGCCAGGATCACGCCGATGAACTGCCGGTCCGCCACCCGCGCGAAGGTCGCGACCTGGTACAGCACCAGCATCCCCGCCATGAAGGCCAGCAGCACGCCGACGCCACCGCCGCGCGGCGTCGGCCGCACATGGGCGCTGCGGGCGTTCGGGTGGTCCAGGATCGGGAAGGCGATCATCAGCCGCACGGCGAGGGCGGAGAGCACCGCCAGCGCGCCCGCGAAGGCCAGGTGTTCCAGGAAGGCGGGGACGGTCATGCCCGGCCGCTACAGCACGCCGGGCCGCGCCGGGGCAAGACGGAGCCGTGCCGGTGCCGCGCCCGGTGGTCCCTCCGGTGTTCCGTCGGGCCCTCCCGCGCGATCATGATGGCGCCACCGCCCGATTGCGCTGGACTCCCGCACCGCCGCGTGCCACCCGCGTGGTCATGCACCCGGCCGCCGCGACCTGACATGCCGCGAGACCCCATGCCCCACGATCCGGATGGTGACGCCGCCCGCGCCCCCTTCGGCATCGTGCCCCGCGACCTGCATTTCGACATCGTCGGCAACGCCAACCCGGCCTGGCTCGATGGCGACCCGGTCCGATCCGCCATCGTGGACGGCTTCGCCGTGATGCTGCCGGAAGGGGAGCGGTTCTTCATCCGCGCCCTCAAGCACTATGCCCCGAAGGTGCCCGACCCCGCGGTGCGGGAGGGGGTGCAGGGCTATGCCCGGCAGGAAGCCTTCCACACGCGGGAGCATGAGGCCTACAACGCCGCGCTCCGCCGCCTGGGCGCGGATGTGGACGCCATGGAGGCGCGCGCGCGCCGGCTGCTCGACCCGCATACGCGCCCCATCGTGCGGCTGGCCGCCACCTGCGCGATCGAGCAGATCACCTACAGCTTCTCCCGCGCCGTGCTGGGCAGCCGCCTGCTGGAGGGTGCCGCCGCGCCCTATCGCCAGCTCTGGCAATGGCATTCGCTGGAGGAGGTGGAGCATTCCGCCGTCGCGCTCAGCGTCTTCCACGCGGCGCCCTGGAGCGGCCCGCGCTGGCTGAAATACGCGCTGCGCGTCGGCGTCCTGTTCATCGTCATCGTCCAGCTGGTGCGCGGCATGGCCGGCAACGCCGCGACGCTGCTGGCGGGGCCGGATGGCCGGCTCGGCTGGCGCATGCGGCTCCGGCTGGGCTGGGCGCTGCTGGGCCGGCCCTGGCTGGCGCGCATGCTCTTCGTGCCGTGCCTCGCCTACCTCAAGCCCGGCTATGCCGGTGGCGGCGGCCGGGACCAGGACCTGGTGGAGCGCGGCCGCCAATTGCTGCGCGACGACCGCGCCACCGCCTGACAGGCGCAGGGCGGCTTCACCCGAGCCGTGCCGGCTCCAGGCTGGCATAGACGTCGCCCGAATTGGCCTCATGCGGCAGCGCCGCGATCCATTCAGCCATCGCCGCGGCCCCGATCGGCGCGGGATGGGCGAAGCGCATGCCTTCCCCCAGGCAGGCGTTGAACGCCCGGAAACCCAGTGCCGCCAGCCGGTCCAGGCACTGCCCCGCGACGCCCCGCTGGATGGTGGTGAATTCGAAGGAGAGGCTGCGCGGCGCCCGCGTCAGCCCCGCCAGCGCCACCGCCTCATACCCCTCGACATCGATCTTCACGAAGTCGGGCATGCCATGCGCCGCCGCCAGCGCATCCAGCGTCGTCACCGGCAGTCGCAGCTCCCGGTCCCAGACCTGGCCCTCCCACCCCGCGGCGCCATCGGCGGCGGCGACGAAATCGGCGCTGGCCGTGGCCACGGTGGGGTTGGCGGAGTTCACCCGCAGCACGGCCTCGCCCACCGCCTCGCCCACCAGCGATTCCACCAGCGTGAAGCCCGCATCCCGGCCGAAAGCGCGGCGCAGGAAGCGCGCCAGCAGCGGCTGCGGCTCCACCGCCACCGCGCGGGCGCCGAGCCGCCGGAAACTCGCCGCCCGGTCGCCCACATGGGCACCCACGTCGAAGCCGAGCTCCCCCGGCCCGAGGAACCGCGCCTGGAACCCATCCAGCGCCGCCGCCCGGCCCGGTTCGCGAAGGTAGGTCCGGATGGAGGCGCGGACCGCCGCGACGGAGGTCACCGGAACACCACCGCGGCCCCGCCTGCCGCCTCCGGCGGCACCATGACGCCATCCGGCGCGTCCCGCAGCGGAAGCCCCGCCAGCACGGCGCGCGCGGCGCGGCCCTGGTCGCCCGTGCGGATCACCATCCCCGCCATGAAGGGGAGCGCGGGCGCCTCCACCCCCGGCAGCACGCGGCCCAGCGCCGCCGCCGGCAGGATGCGCACCACCGTCTCCATGGCCGGGGAGAAGGGCCCCGCCGCGCCGGCCGCACCCGCGAGCCGGATGCGGAACCCGGCCACCGGATCGGGCTCCGCGGGCCGGCCCGTGAGGCGCGACAGCCGCGCCGTCGTCTCCGCCGGATCGGCCGCCGCCAGGATCGCCACCTCCAGCGCCTCCGCCCCGTTGGTGTGGCCCATCCAGCGTGGGTCCCAGACCAGCTCTGGCGTCATGTGCTGCACCAGCTGGATCCGCCCCTCCGGCGCATCCGGGAAGGGTAGCCGGGCGAAACGGGCGATCGGCCCGCCGGCCTCGACGGGGCGCTGCAGCCAGGCAATGCCCGGGATCGCCATCCCGCCCGCCCGCAGCCGCGCCAAGTTCCCCTCCGCATCCTCCATCCCGAAGGCACAGATATGCGCGCCGGTGTAGCGCGCCAGGAAGCCATCGAGGCCGTTGGAGAACAGCGCGGGGTCCTGGATGCCCAGCAGCTCCACATAGCCATGCTTCAGGAAGGCGCAGCGATTGGCCGACCCGAAAGGCTCCACCGGCCCCTCCGGCGTCCGCCGGCCGGATTGCTGCGCGACCGGCGACAGCACGAAACCCATCCGCTCCCACGCCGCCCAGAGCGGCGCCGGGTCGCGGGCGCAAAGGCCGAGATGGTCGAGGACGGTGGCGCTGCTCATGGCAGCATCGGGGAAGGCGTTGCCTTCCCCGGACCCCATCCACCAGGCCCGAGACGGGCCTGGACCGTCGTCAGGGGCGCCATCACAGGGCGGGGTTCTCGTACTTGTCGAGCAGCCAGTCCGCCGGCTCCGCCGCCGCCTCCCGGTACCAGCGATCGACCAGCGGATGCGCCCTGACCGCGGCGACATAGGCGCGGGAGGTCGCGTTCAGCTCCGGCTGCCAGGTCAGGAATCGCGCCACCACCGGCGCATACATCGCATCCACCAGGGTGAAGTCGATGCCGGTCAGGAAGGGCCCGCCATACTCGCCGATCGCCTCCGCCCAGATCGCCTGGATGCGCGCGATATCGGCCAGGCTCTCGGGATTGCGGCCATGTCCCGGGAATTCCCGGCCGAGATTCATCGGCATCGCCATGCGCAGCGCCCGGAAGCCCGCATGCATCTCGGCCGCGATGCTCCGCGCGTGGGCGCGCGCCGCCCGCTTGCGCGGCCAGAGATCGGCCTTGAACTCGGAACAGTATTCCGCGATCGCGATGCTCTCCCACATCCGCGCCCCGCGATGTTCCAGGTAGGGGACCATCCCGTTGGGGGAGATCGCCTTGATCGCCTGGGTGCCCCCGCCGCCCGCCAGCGGCACCACCACCTCCTCCACATCCAGCTGCGCCAGCTGCACCATCAGCCAGCCGCGCAGGCTCCAGGAGGAGTAGCGCTTCGTCCCGATCACCAGCCTGCCCTCGGCCATGGCCGCGTTCCCCTGATCCGTTTCGCGATTCATGGCACGGCCGGCGCCGGCTGTCCCGAGGGGGGCGGGCGGGTTCCGTCGTCGCGGGCAGCAGCGCCCTACCGCGCCTCCGCCACCTCCGCCCGGCCCGGGCCGGCGCCCCCCATCAGCCCCGCATAGACGGCGCGCTGCCGCCACAGATCCTGCCGCACCGCCGCATGCACCTGGCCCAGCGACCGATGCCGGCCATTCCGCGCGACGAAGACGTTGCGGTTCGCCGCCACTGCATCCGGACCAACGACATCCGAGGCACGCTGCGAGGGCGCGCGGGCCAGTTCCCGCAGGAACCGGCGGGCGCCCACCGGGCCGAGGAAGTGGACCAGATAGAGGTCGGCATCCGTGACCGGCCGCCGCAGGACCGGGGCGAGGTTCTCCTTCTCCAGGCCGAGCCGGGCCATGGCGAAGGCGGCGGACAGGTTGGGATCGTCGCGAAGGACCAGCAGCTCCTCCAGCAGCCGGCTGTCGCGGGCGGAGATGGTGCCGGTCTCTGGATCGGTCGACAGGGCGTCGGCATGGAAGGCCAGCCCATGCGCCGGCCCATGGTCCCGCACCGCTTCCAGCCATGTCGTCCGGGTGAACTGCATCAGCCCCCGCGCCGAGGAGGCAGGGTTCCGCGCCGTCGCGACGAAGCGGCTCTCCCGCGAGGCCAGGGCGAAGAGCAGGACCCGCTCGGACGGGCTCGCCGCCACGGATTGCAGGGCGTGGAGAACCTCGGGGCTCACCGAGGGCAGCGTCGCCGGCGCCGCCACGGGCGCAGGCGCGGCACCGGCGCGGCCGCGGCGCGGGGCCGCCGCCCGCTGCCCCCCGCGCTCGGGGCGGGAAGCCGACTGGCGTGGCACGACGCGGCCACGCGCCTGTCGCGCGGCGCCGGCGGCGGGCTGCTGGCGCCTGGCCTCCAGGCGGTTCGCCGCCCGCGCCGGCGGAGCCGCCCGATGGGGAACGCTCGAGGACGTCGCGGAGGCGCGCGCGCCGGCTGCCTCGGCCTGCATGCCGGAGCAGGGCGCGGCGATCAGGAAGGAGCCGATGACGAGGACCGTCTTCAGCCGGGACGCCCAGCGCCCGGCCCGATCCCTCGATGGTGCGGACAGCCCATCGCGGGTGCGGGGCTCGGCAGGCGACAGGCATCTCACAGCCGGTTCTCTCCCGTGTGGCGCGGCGTGGCGGAGCGAAGAGGCCCTTCTGGCGGCGCCCTTCCGTGACTGGCGGCGGGACAGGGCCCGTAGGACCGCCACCTCGATCCGGGCGCTGCACCCGGCACCCCGGGACCCGGCGGGGGATGCCCTCGCGGTGCCCGCGGGACCCGCTGCCGATGGGGCCGGGCCGTCCTAACGGCCATGTCAGGCGTTCGGTTCCGCCCGGTCGGCCCTGCACGGCCACTCGATGCCCAGGGATGGCCGATGCGCAGGGAGCGGACGCGTTCCCCGCGGCATGACGCCCGGCACTAGCGACCGCGCCCGCACGGGAGTAGCAACCGGGGCATGGCTGCTTCGGCTCGGGACCGCATCCTCCTCAACCTCGCCCTGGATTCGCTGGTGGCGGCGCTCGCGCTGCCCGCCGCGGTCTGGCTGGCCGCGCCCGGCGCCTGGCCGCCCCCCCTCTGGTGGGCCAGCGCCATCCCCGGCGCCATCGCGGCCCTGATGGCGGTCGGCGTGCCGCTGCGCCTGCCGCAGCAATACTGGCGCTTCGCCTCCCTGCCGGAGGCCCTGTCCATCATCGGCACCGCCGCCGGCGCGGCGCTGATCACCGCCATCGGCCTGCATTGGGCCGGCGCCTGGGCGCCGCCCAACCCGGGCTTCCCGGCGATCCACGCGCTCGTGCTCGCCGCCCTGCTGGCCGCGCCCCGGATCGCCGCGCGCCTCCGCCATGCCGGCCGCGCCGGCCCGATCTCCGACACCCCCGCCGCCCCCGTCCTGCTGGTCGGCGCCGGCGATGGCGCGGACCTCTTCATCCGCGCCATCGGCCAGGAACGCAGCCCCGCCTATCGCGTCACCGGCATCCTCTCGCTCCGCTCCCGCCAATTGGGCCGCCGCATCCACGGCCTGCCCATCCTCGGCACGGCGGAGGATGCGGCCTCCATCCTCGACCAGCTGAGGGAGGAAGGGCGCCTTCCCGCCCAGATCATCCTCGCGACGCCCCAGCTCCAGGGCCTGGAACTCCAGCGCCTGCTGGATGCCGCGGACCGCCACGGCCTGCCGGTGAAGCGCGCGCCCCTCCCCACCGCCCTCGGCCCCGCCAGCCGCCGCCCCGGCGAACGCGCGGAAGCCGAGCCCCGCGTCACGCTCCGGGCCGTCGAGATCGAGGACCTGCTCGACCGCCCGCAGGTGCCGCTCGACCGGGAGGGCATGGCCCGCCTGGTGCAGGGCCGCCGCGTGCTCGTCACCGGCGCCGGCGGCACCATCGGCGGCGAGCTCGCCCGCCAGGTCGCCGCCCTCGGCCCCGCCAGCCTGACGCTGCTCGACCACGGCGAATACGTCCTCTACGAGATCGACCTGGAGCTCCGCGAACGCCACCCCGGCGTGCCCCGCCGCGCCGTCCTGGCCGATGTCCGCGACAGCGCCCGCATGGCCCGCCTCATGGCGGAGATCAGGCCGGAACTCGTCTTCCACGCCGCCGCCCTCAAGCATGTGCCCATGGTGGAGAACGACCCGCTGGAGGGCCTTCTCACCAATGCGCTCGGCACCCGCATCGTCGCCGATGCGGCGCGGGAGGCCGGCTGTTCGCTGATGGTCTTCATCTCCACCGACAAGGCGGTGAACCCGACCAGCGTCATGGGCGCCTCCAAGCGCCTGGCCGAGATGTACTGCCAGGCGCTCGACCGCGGCGCGCGGCAATCCGGCACCGGCATGCGCCTGGTCACCGTCCGCTTCGGCAACGTCCTCGGCTCCACCGGCTCCGTCGTGCCGCTGTTCCGCCGGCAGCTGGAACGCGGCGGCCCGCTGACCGTCACCCATCCCGACATGCGCCGCTACTTCATGACGGTGCGGGAGGCCGTGGGCCTCGTCCTCCAGGCCAGCGTCGTCGGCGCCACCGGAATTTCATGGTTTGCCGGCTCCGCCGGCGGGCAGGACCAGCCGCCTGAACTCCGCGAAGGCGGCATCTTCGTCCTCGACATGGGCGATCCCGTGAAGATCGTGGACCTCGCCCGCCGCATGATCCGCCTCGCGGGGCTGCGCCCCGACGACGACGTCGAGATCCGCTTCACCGGCCTCCGCCCCGGGGAGAAGCTGTTCGAGGAGCTGTTCCACGGCCAGGAACCCCCCAGCCCCACCAACTTCCCGGGCCTGCTGGTCGCGACGCCCCGCACCACGGATGCCGCGGAGATGGGCCGCGCCATCGACGCCGTCGCCGCCCTCGCCGCCGCAGGGGACCGCAAGGCGGCGCTGGCCCGCCTCGGCGCCCTGGTCCCGGAATTCGAGCACGAGACCAACGGCAAGGCGCCCTGACGCCCGCCCCTACATCAGCCCCAGCGCCATGATCAGCGCCGTCAGCGTCAGCACCGAGGCGGCGGTGGACAGCAGGATGATCCGCGAGGTCGCCGCCAGGTTGGTGCGGTAGCGATCCGCCAGCATGAAGGCGCCCGTCCCCGTCGGCAGGGCCGACAGCAGCACCAGCACGCCCAGCGCCTCCCCCTCCACCCCGAAGGCGAAGCGCCCGAGCAGCCAGGCCAGCAGCGGCTGGCCGAGCAGCTTCAGCGCGGCGATGCCGACCGGCAGGCCGCCCCCCTCCGGCATCCGCGCCGCGGGCAGCGCGAAGAACAGGCCGATCGCCAGCAGCGCGCAGGGGCTGGCCGCCGCGCCCAGCATCCGCGCCACGCTCGCCAGGCTCTCCGGCATGGTGATCCCGGCCATCGCCCAGGCCGCGCCCAGCAGCGGCGCCGCCACCACCGGGTTGCGCAGCAGCGAAGCCCCGACCCGCAGGCCGAGCCGCAGCGGATGCGCCTCCGCCTGCCGCCCCGCCTCCATCAGCGTCAGCGCCACCGCCAGCACCACGCTGGCCGTCAGGATGGTCGCGACCGAGACCAGCGCCACGCTGCCCGGCCCGAACACCGCCCCGCAGATGGAAAACCCCATATAGCCGACATTGGCATAGCCCGCGTTCAGGCCCTGCAGGGCGGCGGCCGTCAGCCCCTCCCCCCGCCGCAGCCGCCAGGCCATCACCGCCAGCAGCATCAGGCAGGCGCCGAGCACGAAGGCGGCGACGAAGCCCGGCTGCCAGAGCCGGCCCCAATCCGCCTCCGCCATCACCAGGAACAGCATGGCCGGCAGGCCGAGCGCGATGACGAAGCGGTTCAGCTCGGCACTCGCCGTCGGCCCCATCCAGCCGAAGCGCCCCGCCGCATAGCCCGCGCCGATCACGGCAAAGACCGGCACCACCGCCAGGAAGGCGGTCAACATGGGCTGGCAGGCCGCGCTCGGAGCAACCCAGGCTTCTGTCGCCAGGCCCGGGCGAAAAGCCTCCCGCCCGGCACGCCGATCCAGTGGTCCACAGGCGTCACGCAGGGGGCTCCCCATCAGGAGCCCCCCTTCTAGCCCAGCCTCACGCCGCGCGAATGGCCCCGAGGAAGTGGTCCACCTTGCCCCGCAGCCCTTCCGCCTGCCGTGCCAGCTCCGCCGAGGCGCCGCGCACCTCCGCCGCCGCGCTGCCCGTGCGTTCCGCATCGGCGCTGACGCCGGCGGCGTGCTCGGAGGCCTGGCGCGTCCCCGACGCCGCCCGCGCCACCGCCTGGCCGATCTCCTGCGTCGCGGCGGCCTGCTGCGCCGCCGTCTCCGCCACCTGGGCGGTCGCGGTGTTCAGCGTCTCGATGGTGCGGGCGATGGCCTGCACCACCTCCACCGTCCGGCCGGTCTCGGCCTGCATCGCCGCGATCTGCGCGCCGATCTCCTCCGTCGCCTTCGCCGTCTGCGCCGCCAGCGTCTTCACCTCGCTGGCCACCACCGCGAAACCCTTCCCCGCCTCGCCCGCCCGCGCCGCCTCGATCGTCGCATTCAGCGCCAGCAGGTTGGTCTGCCCGGCGATGTCGCCGATCAGCTTCACCACATCGCCGATGCGCGACGCGGCGTCCGACAGGCCGCGCACCGTCGCATCCGTCCGCTCCGCCGCTTCCGTCGCCTGGCGCGCCGCCGCGGCGCTGGCATCGATCTGGCGCACCACCTCCCCGATCGAGGCCGAAAGCTCCTCCGTCGCCGCCGCCACGCTGCCGACATTGGCGCTGGCCATGGCGGTGCTGTCCGCGACGGCCGCAGCGCGCGCCGACCCGTCCCGCGCCGTCGTCGCCATGCCCGTCGCCGTCGCATCCAGCTCCGTCGCGGCGGAAGCCACGGTCTTCAGCGCATCGGCCGTCTCCGCCTCGAACTGCCGCAGCAGCGCATCGACGCGCGCCGCCCGGGCCGCCCGCGCCTCGCGCTCCGCCGCCTGCGCGGCTTCCAGCGCGTTGCGCTCGGCGGAGGCCGCGCGCAGCTGGTCCACCGCCTGCGCCACCTCCCCCAGCTCGTCCCGCCGCGCGCTGCCCGGCACCACCAGCGTCAGCTCGCCGCCGCCGATCCGCCGCACCACGCGCGCCAGGTCAGCCAGCGGGGAGACCAGATGCCGCATCAGCACCACCAGCGCGCCGCCCATCACCAGCAGCGTCGCCAGCGCCATGCCACCGATGATCGCCAGGTCCTGCCAGCCCTGCGCCACCATCGCCTCGCCCTTGGCGATCGCCTCCTCCAGCGCCGCGTCGCGCACGCCGACCATCTGCGTCAGCGCGCCGGTGGAGAAGCGGCGATGCGCCGTGGGATCGTTCGGCCAGGCTTCCGTGCCGCCGGCCAGGCGCAGCGCGCCGATGCGCACCAGGTTGCGGAAGCCGGGCTCGCCGCTCGCCAGGTAGCCCTGCCGGATGGAGCTGTCATAGGCCCGCGTCAGCGGCGCGGAGCCCACCGCCTCCACCAGCCGTTCCAGCGTCGCCAGGATCTCCTCGACCCGCCCGGTCAGCTGCTGCGCCGTCACCAGCGCCTCCGGCGTGATGGTGCCGCCGCCGACCCAGCCATTCAGCAGCAGGCCGCGCCGGCCGGCGATGTCGCGCAGCTGCCCGCCCTGCATCGCCGTCTCCAGCAGCGGCGCCAGCGCCGGCGCCAGGCGCGACAGCTCGCGCGCCGCCTCCCGCGCCATGCCGCTCAGCCGGTTGCCATGGTCGTTGCGCACCTGCGCCAGCTCCCGCGCCACGGCGCTGTCGCGCGCGGCCGGCGGCTGGGATGCCGCCGCCAGCGCGCGTTCCGTCAGCGCCGTCATCGCCCGCAGCGCGTCGCGCGGCGCCGCCGGATCGAGCCCCGCCGCCCGCGCATTCGCCTCCGCCGATCCGAGCAGCCGCTGCATCTCCGCCTGCCCCGCGCGGAGATCCGCGACGTCGGGCTGCGCCACCACCATCGCCGTGCTGATGCGCGCGGATTGCAGCGCGAAGGCGGTCTGCCCGCGCAGCACCTCATCGATCAGGCGGGTCGCGCTCACGACGCGCTCGGTCTGCCGCACCTCCCGCCAGGCTTCCTTCGCCTGCCAGGCCAGCGCGACCAGCCCGGGCAGGGCGACCAGGGTGAAACACAAAAGCAGCCATTGGCGAACGCGCATCACACCCTGTCCCTTGCCGTCCTGGTCGTCACGCCGCGCGGATGGCGCCGAGGAAATGGTCCACACGCCCGCGCAGCCCTTCCGCCTGCCGCGCCAGCTCTGCCGAGGCGCCGCGCACCTCCGCCGCCGACTGGCCGGTCTGCTCCGCGCCCTCGCTCACGCCCTCGGCGTGGCGGGACGCTTCCTGCGTGCCCTGCGCCGCCGCCGCCGCGGCGCGCCCGATCTCCTGCGTCGCCTCCGCCTGCTGCGACGCCGCCTCCGCCACCTGCGCCGTGTTCCGGTTCAGCGCCTCGATCGTCCCCGCGATGGCCCGCACCACCTCGACCGTCCGCCCGGTCTCCGCCTGCATCGCCGCGATCTGCGCGCCGATCTCCTCCGTCGCCTTCGCCGTCTGCGCCGCCAGCGCCTTCACTTCCGACGCGACGACCGCGAAGCCCTTGCCCGCCTCGCCAGCCCGCGCCGCCTCGATCGTCGCATTCAGCGCCAGCAGATTCGTCTGCCCCGCGATGTCGCCGATCAGCCGCACCACGTCGCCGATGCGCGACGCGGCTTCCGACAGCCCGCGCACCGTCACATCGGTCCGCTCCGCCGCCTCCGTCGCCTGCTGCGCGGTCCGCGTGCTCGCCTCCACCTGGCGCAGCACCTCCCCGATCGAGGCCGAGAGTTCCTCCGTCGCCGCGGCCACGCTGCCCACGCTGGCACTCGCCTCGGCCGAGGACCGCGCCACCGCGCCCGCGCGCTGCGTGCCATCCGCGGCGGTCGAGGCCATGCTCGTCGCCGTCGCATCCAGCTCCGTCGCCGCGGCGGCGACCGCCCGCAGCACATCCGCCGTCTCGGCCTCGAACTCCCGCAGCAGCGCATCGACGCGCTGCGCGCGGTCCAGCCGCGCCGCCTGTTCCTGCTTCTGCGCCGCTTCCAGCGCCTCCCGCTCCAGCGACGCCAGCCGCAGCTGATCGACGGCCCGCGCCATCTCGCCAAGCTCGTCCGGCCGTTCCCGCGCCGGCACCGCCAGCGTCAGCTCACCCTCGCCGATCCGCCGCACCGTGCCGGTCAGCTGGCCGAGCGGCGCCACCATGCCCCGCAGCAGCATCACCAGCGCCGCCGCCATCAGCGCCGCCGTCAGCACCATCCCCGCGACGGAGACGCCCAGCTGGAAGCGCGCCGAGGCGTCAGCCGCCGCCGCGCGCTCCAGCGCCTCGTCCAGCGCCGCGTCGCGCATGTCGAGCAGCCGCGCCAGCGTCCGGATCGTATAGGCGCTGAAGGCCGCCGTATCCTGCGGCCAGGGCGTATTCGCCGTCGCCGGCTGCAGCCGCGCGCGCGCCACGCGCAGGAAGCTACGCCAATAGGGATCGGCCTCCTGCCCCAGCAGCCGCTTCTGCTCCTCCAGCGCGCGGGTCAGCCGCGGCGCGCCGGAGGCCTCCACCAGCCGCTCGATATTGGCCACCGACTCCGCGACGCGGCCGCTCAGCTCCACCAGCCCTTCCAGCGCTTCCGGCTGGATCGGCGCGCCGCCGACCCAGGGCGAGACACCCAGCGCGCGCCGCCCCGCCACTTCCCGCAGCGTCATCGCGTGCAGCGCAACCTCGATGAAGGGCGCGACATCCGGGGCGGTGGTGGTGACGATGCGCGCCGCCTCCCCCCCGATCGCATTCAGCCGCGTGCTGAGATCGGCGCGCCGCGCCAGCACCTCCTGCAGCAAGGCGGGATCGCGCGCCGGCACGGGCTGCGCCGATGCCGCCGTCACCCGGCGCATCAGCTCCTCCAGCGCCGTCGTCGCCTCCCGCACCACTGTCGCGTCGGTGCCGGCCGCCGCCATGCTGCGCGTCGCCGCCGCCAGGCGCTCCATCGCCGCCTCATGCGTCTGCCGCATCCCCGCCAGGTCCGGGGTGGGCGCGCGCAGCGCCACGGTCAGGTTGCCGGTCTGCACCGCGAAGGCGGATTGCGCCCGGCCGATGTCGCTGAACACCTGCGTCGCCCGGGTCGCGCGTTCCGCCCGCGCGGAATCCCGCCAGGCATCGCTGGCGAACCAGGCAGAGAGCGCCAGCCCCGGCGCCGCGATGGCGATAAAGCCGAGGAGGAAACGTGACTGGATACGCATCAGGAATCCCACATCGATCGACCGCGGCAGGATAGCCCCGCCACCCTTGCCCGCGGCTTAATCCGGCGGCTCACGCCGCGCGGATGGCGCCGAGGAAATGGTCCACCCGCCCGCGCAGCCCTTCCGCCTGCCGCGCCAGCTCCGCCGAGGCGCCGCGCACCTCCGCCGCCGACTGGCCGGTCTGCTCCGCGCCCTCGCTCACGCCCTCGGCGTGGCGGGACGCTTCCTGCGTGCCCTGCGCCGCCGCCGCCGCGGCGCGCCCGATCTCCTGCGTCGCCTCCGCCTGCTGCGACGCCGCCTCCGCCACCTGCGCCGTGTTCCGGTTCAGCGCCTCGATCGTCCCCGCGATGGCCCGCACCACCTCGACCGTCCGCCCGGTCTCCGCCTGCATCGCCGCGATCTGCGCGCCGATCTCCTCCGTCGCCTTCGCCGTCTGCGCCGCCAGCGCCTTCACTTCCGACGCGACGACCGCGAAGCCCTTGCCCGCCTCGCCAGCCCGCGCCGCCTCGATCGTCGCATTCAGCGCCAGCAGATTCGTCTGCCCCGCGATGTCGCCGATCAGCCGCACCACGTCGCCGATGCGCGACGCGGCTTCCGACAGCCCGCGCACCGTCACATCGGTCCGCTCCGCCGCCTCCGTCGCCTGCTGCGCGGTCCGCGTGCTCGCCTCCACCTGGCGCAGCACCTCCCCGATCGAGGCCGAGAGTTCCTCCGTCGCCGCGGCCACGCTGCCCACGCTCGAACTCGCCTCGGCCGAGGACCGCGCCACCGCGCCCGCGCGCTGCGTGCCATCCGCCGCCGTCGCCGCCATGCTGCTCGCCGTCGCGTCCAGCTGCGTCGCCGCCGCCGCCACCGTGCGCAGCACGCCGGCCGTCTCCTGCTCGAAATCGTGCAGCAGCGCGTCCACCCGCCGCGCGCGCTCCAGCTGCGCCGCCTGTTCCTGCTTCCGCGCCGCCTCCAGCGCCTCCCGCTCCAGCGACGCCAGCCGCAGCTGATCGACGGCCCGCGCCATCTCGCCAAGCTCGTCCGTCCGTTCCCGCGCCGGCACCGCCAGCGTCAGCTCACCCTCGCCGATCCGTCGCACCGTGCCGGTCAGCTGCCCGATCGGCAGCACCACGCGGCGCAGCAGCAGCACCAGCGCCGCGCCCAGCAGCAGCGCGATCGTCACCGCCGCGACCAGCGCGATGCCAAGGTCCCGGCGCGCTTCCGCCGCCGCGCCCTCGCCGAAGTCCCGCGCCTCCTCCAGCGCCGCATCGCGCAGCGCCACCTGCGCCGTCAGCGCCGCCGGCGCGAAGGCGCGGTACTGCGCCAGGTCCATCGACCAGCCCGTGCCCGCCGTGCCGACGCGCCCGACCGCCTCCTCCAGCACCCGCCGCCACGTCACTTCCGACCCATTGATGAATCCCTGGCGCTGCGCCTCCAGCGCCTGCATCAGCCGCGGCGTGCCGATGGCGCGCGCCAGGCGTTCCGCGCTGGCGAACGCCTCCTTGATGCCGCCGCTGAGTTCCATCGCGTTGCGCAGCACCGCCGGCTGCACCATCTGGCCGCCCACCCAGCCCGTCATCGGCAGGGATCGCTGGCCGCTCAGGTCGCGCAGCGACGCCACATGCATCGCGACCTCCAGCCGCATCGCCAGCGCGGGCTGGGAGATCGCGAGTTCCCGCCCGATGGCCAGCGCCAGCTGCGTCATCCCCGCGCCGAGTTCCGCCCGTGCCGCCGGCAGGTCCCGCAGCAGCGCGCCGTCGCGCTGCGGCAGGGGAATGCGCCCCGTCTCCGTCGCCCGCCGCCGGAAATCCTCCATCCGCCGCTGCGTCGCCCGCAGCGCCGCGGGGTCGAAGCCCGCCGCCGTCACGCTGGCGATGGCACGGTCCAGCAGCCCGCTCATCTCCGCATGCCCGCGGTCGAGATCCGCGAAATCCGGCTGCGCCGCCAGCGCCACCGCGCTGACCCGCCCGGCCTGCGTGCCGTAGACCGATGACGCGCGCAGCACGTCGCTGATCGCGGCCGTCGCGCGCAGCCCGCGCTCCGCCACCGAGACCTCCCGCCACCCCTGGACCGCGAACCACAGCGCCAGCAGCAACCCCGGTAGTGCCACCAGGCCGAAGCCGAGCAGGAAGGCGTGGCGGATGCGCATCTTGGGTCCTCGTGACCGTGACAGGTCGCGGAGGATTACCCGTGTTACATGACCAGCCCGCTAACGGACCGCCTCATCGGCCCGCCGGCAACGCCCCGAAACCGCCGGTGATTTGGCCGACGCGGCCCCCGGGTCTATTGGACCCCCGTCTCGACCGGATGACGGATTGCCATGACCTCTCCTGCCCCCATCGCCCTGTTCGACATGAAGGCCCAGCAGGCCCTGATCCGGGCGGAGATCGACCGCCGCCTGGCCTCCGTGCTCGACAGCGGCCGCTTCATCAACGGGCCGGAGGTGCAGGAACTCGAACAGAAGCTCGCGGCCTTCGCGGGCTGCGCCCATGCCGTCGGCGTCTCCTCCGGCACCGATGCGCTGCAGATCGCCATGATGGGCGCCGGCATCGGCCGCGGCGACGCCGTCTTCCTGCCCGCCTTCACCTATACCGCGACGGCCGAAGTGCCCCTCGTGCTCGGCGCCACGCCGATCTTCGTCGATGTCCACCCCGGCACCTTCAACATCGACATCGACGACCTGAAGCGCCGCATCGCGCTGGTGGAAAGCCAGGGCCGGCTGCGCCCCGCCGCCATCGTGGGTGTGGACCTCTTCGGCCTGCCCGCCGACTGGCCGGCGATCGAGGCGCTCTGCGCGGAGAAGGGCATGTTCGCCCTCGACGACGCCGCCCAGGCCTTCGGCGCCGCGCTCCACGGCAAGCGCCTCGGCCGCTGGGGCCATGCCGCGGCGCTCAGCTTCTATCCCACCAAGACGCTCGGCTGCTATGGCGATGGCGGCGCGCTGCTGACCGATGACGCGGACCGCGCCGAACTCTGGCGCAGCCTGCGGACGCATGGCGAGGGCAAGACCCGCTACGAGGTCGAGCGCACCGGCATGAACGGGCGGCTCGACACCATGCAGGCCGCCATCCTGCTGCCGAAGCTCGGCCTGCTGGAGGCCGAGCTCGCCTCCCGCGCCCGCATCGCCGCTGCCTACAACCAGGGCCTGGCCGGCAAGGTTCAGACGCCCGTGACGACGGAAGGCGCCGACCACGCCTGGGGCCTCTACTCCATCCTGGTGGAGGACGAGGCCGCCCGCGCCCGCGTCCAGGACGCCTGCAAGGCCGCCGGCGTGCCGACCGCGATCTACTACCCGAAGTCGCTGCACCGGCAGCCCGCCTACGCGGCCGCCCATGCCGGCGCCATCAGCAACGCCCCCGAACTGCCGGTGGCGGAGATGCTCTGCCGCCGCATCATGTCGCTCCCCATGCACCCCTACCTGACCGAGGAGGAGGTCGCGCGGGTCGTCGCGGCCGTAGCCGGCGCGGTCTGACGCCAACGCCCGAACGTGTTGATTTGCGGCCGGCAAGGCCGGCCGAGGCCGCGACGGGTGCCCATGCGCGTTGCTGCGCAACGTGCATGGGGTCCCGGAATGCGGCCCGCCGCCTGTGCGGCGAAGCCAAGCCGGCGGAGCCGGCGCCCGGCGCCTGAGGGCAGGAAGATCATACCAACGAGTCGCTGCAAGCGGCCGTTGGTCTGAACCTTCCCAGCCTCAAAATCTTTATTGAGGCTTGAACCGGCGGCATCGGTTGCTGTTGCATGACGGGACCATCAGACGCGGAGGCCACGCATGCGCCGCAGGTCCCTGATTGCCGCCGCCGGCGCGGCGAGCCTGGCCCGGATCACCCCGGCCCGGGCGGATGAGCCGGTGGACGTCGCCCTCGTCCTCGCCGTCGATGTCAGCCGCTCCATCGACGAGGACGAAGCCCGGCTGCAACGCGAAGGCTACCGCAGCGCCGTCTCCGACCCGAAGGTGGTGGAAGCCATCCGCGGCGGCATGCTCGGCTCCATCGCCCTCTGCTACATCGAATGGGCCGGCATCGAATACCAGCGCACCGTCATCCCCTGGACGCGCATCGCCGCCCAACCCGATGCCGATGGCTGGGCCGCCACGCTGGAACGCGCACCGCGCGCCTCCCTGTCCTGGACCTCCGTCTCCGGCGCCATCGAGGCATCGCGCCGCGCGCTCGGCGAATGCCCGCATGAGGCGACGCGCAAGGTCATCGACGTCTCCGGCGACGGCGTGAACAACAGCGGCCCGCCCGCCGAACTCGCCCGCGACCGCGCCGTGGCCGACGGCATCACCATCAACGGCCTGCCCATCCTGAACGACCGCCCGACCTTCGGCCGCGCGCCCCCCGTGCCCCTCGACATCTACTACCGGGACAGCGTCATCGGCGGCCAGGGCGCCTTCATGATCGCGGCGGAGGATTTTGAATCCTTCGGCAACGCGGTGCGACGGAAGCTGATCCGGGAGATCGCGGGAGTCAACGGGCCGACAACGACCTACGCGTGACTCCCGGGGAAGGCCTTGCCTTCCCCGGACCCCATCCACCAGGCCCGAGACGGGCCTGGACCGTCGTCAATCAGCGTTCGATCTCTTCGAGACTCAGGCCGAAGGCGGCGACGCCCTCGCTCAGCAGGTCGCCGAGATTGTCGATGCCGAGCAGATAATCGGCGGCATCGCGGCCGTCATTCCGCTCCGCGGCCAGGCCCACGGCCTCGTCCCACTCACCCGCTTCGTAGTCGCCGCGGCCCACCCAGCACAGCGCGATCAGCGCCGCCTGCTCGTCATCGTTGAGCTCCGTGATGTAGGCGCGAAGCGTGTCCTCCGTGACATCGTCGGGACCCGCCTCCTCCGTGTCATCGCCGCCATCATCGGCGGCCGCGCCCAGCTCCGCCTCCTCGTCGCCCTGCACAGCCCGGGCCTGGTCCACGATCGTGGCCACCTTCTCCAGGCTGATACCCAGGTCGATCTCGTCGTCGGATGCTGCCGCCATGGGTATCCCCCCTCTCTGCCTGCGCGCCCATTACAAAGCAGCAGGCCGTCACAGTTCCAGACGGGGCACGAAAAAATCGCCCGGCAACGCCGGCACCTTCCGCAGCGTTGAGCACGCCGAAGGGAGACGCCACCATGCGCGCCTGGCCCATCGCTGCCCTCTGCCTGCTGCTGGCCAGCCCCGTCGGCGCCGATGCGCTGCCCGAGGTCGCCCCGGAAGTCGCCCAGATGCGCGGCCCCGGCTTCGGCTGCGCCGCCCCCTTCCTGCTGCATGCCTCGGAGGCCGCGCGCCGGGACGTCCTCGCCGAGGACCCGCCGCCCCTCCGCCGCGCCATGCTCACCTGCCTCGCGGCCCCCGGCGCGCGCAAGCGTCCGCTGCACCATACCTGATCGGTGAGCGCCCGAGCTGCGGGCCATGCCGCCCCGCGGCCGGCATGGCGCAAGCGACCGGGGAGGGAGACCGGCACGCGTCACATCCCGTACAGAATGCTGCCAGGGCAGGCGGCTAGGGCGAGGACGTTGAAGACCACCACCGCAACGGCCGTGCCTACCGCAGCGCTCACGGCCGGCTCCTTGAAGCGAGCCCGGGCCTCCGGACTTGCGAAGGTGGCGAAACGCGCCCGGTAGTTGAAGACGTGATACAGGAAGACCGGCAGCGTCATCTTCGGCTTGGCGAACCTCCAGATCACGATCGACGCGGCGAACAGCAGCGCGAAAGACACCGCGATCATGGTCCAGCTGTCATGGACGTAAAATCGGCAGAACTCATCCATGTCGCTGCTCCCCGTTCCGTGCGCGCGGAAAGGCAATCGGCGTAAGCCAGCAGCCGCTGCTCCGGCGCCGATGAGGTTGGGGGCCGACCGCGGCTACGGCACCCTTGCCTTATGCGGGCAAACCTGAGGGCGCGTTGCGCGACCTGCCATTCCGCACACGATCAACGACGCACCCGGCGGCGATCGACGATTGTCGCGCTCGACCGGCCTTGTCGCTACCCGTTCACCCAATCCGGCGCCATGCCGGGGTTCACATAGCGCCGGTCCTTCGGCAGCGCCGCAATCGCCGCCAGGTCCGCCGCATCCAGCCTGACATCCAGCGCCGCCAGGTTCTCCGCCTGGCGCGCCTTGCTCGCCGCCTTGGGCACGGCCGAGACGCCCGGCATCGCCATCAGCCAGGCCAGCGCCACCTGCGCCGCCGTGACGCCATGCTTGCGCCCGATGCCCTGCAGCACGGGGTCGGAGGGCGCGTTGCCCTTGCCCAGCGGCGAATAGCTGGTCAGCACCATCCCCGCCTCCGCGCAGATGTGCCGCAGCACGGACTGGTCCAGCAGCGCGTGGTGTTCCACCTGCAGGCAGGCGAGCCCCACCCCCTCATCGATCGCGCGCCGCAGCAGCTTCGGCGGGAAGTTCGAGACGCCGATCGCCTTCGCGCGTCCCTCGGCGCGCAGCGCCGCCAGCGTCTTCAGCGCGTCGGGCAGATCGAGCTCCGGCGACGGCCAATGGATCAGGAAGAGATCGACATAAGGCGTCGCCAGGCGCTTCAGGCTGGCATCGAAGGCCCGCCGGATCGCGTCGCCCTTCGGCTTGTCGTTCCAGACCTTCGTCGTCAGGAAGATGTCGCCCCGCGCCACGCCGGACCGCGCGATGCCGGCGCCGACCGCCTCCTCGTTCCCGTACATCTCGGCCGTGTCGATGTGCCGGTAGCCCATGCCGAGGGCGGAGATCACGGCCTGCGTGCACTCCTCCCCCTTCATCGGCCAGGTGCCGAGGCCGAGGCGCGGCATGCGCAGATGCGCCGTCTCCAGGATTTGCATCGGTTCCGCTCCTACCGCTTGGACAGGTCGACCACGCCGCAGAGCCCGGCTTCCGTCCCGAAGGCGAGATGCGTGCCCGCCGCGTTCCAGGCGAGCGTCGACACCGCGCTGCCCTGGGGCGGCGCCACCGGCACCACCTTGCCGCTGGCCACTTCCGCCATCAGCACCAGCCCATCCCCGAAGCCGGCCGCGACGACCTCGTGCTGCGGATGGAAGGCGACGGCGCTGCACAGCACCTCGTCGCCGCCGGCGAGTTCCGTCGGCGCCTTGCCCATCGGCCCGCCACCGAAGAAAGGCCAGAGCACCACGCTCTCCGCCCCGCTCGTCGCCAGCCAGCGGCCGCGGCCGGAGAAATGGATGCTGCGCGTCTTCCCGGGATAGCCGGACATGCGCATGTGCTGGCCGTCCGCCAGCCGCCAGCCATGCAGCGCCGGCTCCTGCATCGCGGTCACCACATGCGTGCCATCCGGGCTGAACAGGATGGCGTGGTGGCTGCCCTTCCATTCCAGGACCTTGGGCTTGTCCTCCTTGGACCCCACGAACCAGAGGGACGCCCCGCCGTAATGGCTGGCCGCGATCCGCTTGCCCTTCGCGTCGATCGCGATGCCGCCGACCGTCGTCGGATGGGCCAGCGACTTCAGCGCCTGCCCCGCCCCATCCAGCACATGCACCACCTTGCCGACCGAGGCCGCGCGCACGCCGCCCTCATGCGCCGCGACTTGGTCGACCCATTTCGAGCCGTAGGACGCGACCTGCGTCACCGTGCCATCCGGCAGCACCTGCACCAGCCGCCCGTCATCGCCGCCGGAGAGCACGCCGGCCCGGCAATCGGCCACGGCCGAGAGCACGGCGCCGTCATGCGCCTCCACCCGCTGCCAGTCGCCGGCGGGCGCGGCCACGCCCATCACATGCACGGTCCCATCCGCCAGCGCGAAGGACAGGCTCCGCCCTTCCCGCCCGAACACCGCCGCCACCGCCCAGGCGCCAAGCTCCCGCGCCACGCCCCGGCTCGCCAGCAGGAAATCGGCTTCCGTCACTTCGGCCATCGCTCAGTCCCGATCATGCTGCCGCCCGCCTTCGTCGGGCGGGCGGCGCCTGTCAACCTCAGGCCGGCACCTGGCACGCCTCGAACCCGCGCCGCAGCTGCGGCCGGTTCAGGTTGCGGCCGATGAAGACGATCTTGGACTTGCGCTCGTCGCCATCCTTCACCGGGCCGATGTAGTCGCCATCGGCGATCATGTGCACGGCCTGGAAGGCGAAGCGGCGGTCGTCATTGGCGTAGTAGAGGATGCCCTTGGTCCGCAGCAGGTCCTGCCCCTTGGACTGCAGCAGCTCCCCGATCCAGACGTTGAACTTCTCCGCATCGATCGGGCGGGACACCTGGAAGGACATCGAGTTCACCTCGCTGTCATGCTCGTGATGGTCCTCACCCGAGAGGAACTCCGGCTCCCGCTCCAGGATCCGCGCCAGGTTGAAGGCGTCCCGCCCCACCACGCTCTCGATCGGCACGTCGGACTTGGTGCTGCGGCGGATCTCGGCATAGGGGTTGATGCCGCGGATCAGCTTCTCCACCGCCGCCGCCTCGGCCTCGTCCACCAGGTCCATCTTGTTCAGGACGATGATGTCGGCGAAGGCGATCTGTTCCTGCGCCTCGGCGCTGTCGGCCAGCCGCGCGGGCAGGTGCTTGGCATCCACCACGGTGACGATGGCGTCGAGCTTGGTGGCCCGCTTCACATCCTCATCCGCGAAGAAGGTCTGCGCCACGGGGGCGGGGTCGGCCAGGCCCGTCGTCTCCACGATGATGCCGTCGAACTTGCCACGGCGCTTCATCAGGCCGCCGATGATGCGGATCAGGTCGCCGCGCACCGTGCAGCAGATGCAGCCATTGTTCATCTCGAACACTTCCTCGTCCGCATCGACGACGAGGTCGTTGTCCACGCCGAGCTCCCCGAACTCGTTGATCACCACCGCATACTTCTTGCCGTGGTTCTCGCTCAGGATGCGGTTCAGCAGCGTGGTCTTGCCGGCGCCGAGGTAGCCGGTCAGCACGGTGACGGGGACGGGGGCGGTGGTGGTGGTGCTCATGGGATAGGGGCCTCTCGGGGCGGTCTGGCGGCGTTCGGGCGGTTATATGGGGATGCGGGGACGATTCCAGGTCTGACACCGCTGAGTCCCTGTCGTGACATGCGGCCGACACCGTCGGCCGAGGCCGCGAACGCGGCGAAGCCAAGCGGCCGGATGGCCGCGCCGGCGTCTGAGCGACTGTGTTGGTCGTCAAGCGGGTTTTGCGTCCCATGGCTTTCCGGTTCGGATGATGGCGTTGAGGATGGT
>NZ_JAAIKB010000070.1 GCF_011040385.1 Falsiroseomonas algicola
CGCCTTCCCTCATGCACCAAGACTCGCAGGTCCAGGCCACCATGGAAATCATCAACGTCGATCAATCCACTAGGTGCCGAAGGCGACGCAGTGATCCAAGTGCACTACCTGCTGCAAGTCCCGGATCTGCCGGAGCTCCGACCGTTTGTCCAACGGCCACAGCGCCGACGTCTCATCGCGTTCAAATCAACCGATCGACTTCAAGCCAATATTGCCTTTGATCAGCACCTCGGCCACCTCGCGTGTCAAGCTGCTCAGGGGCGCGCCCATTCCACGCCGGCGCCGAGGCGATCATTGGTGATCGCGTTTCGTTTGACTTAGAGCGCCTGACAGAACCTGTTGATTTGGTTGAGGCAGACGAGGGCGGCGGCAAGGGTCACGAAGGCGAGGTGGATG
>NZ_JAAIKB010000071.1 GCF_011040385.1 Falsiroseomonas algicola
CACACCCCGGCCGGCTTCGATCGGAACAGGTGGCCGCCTTCAATCGGAATCCGTGGCCAGCTTCGTCGGAATCCGCAATGGAAGGGGCGCCGGCATGGGCGGCGAGGACCTCGGCGCTGGGCGAGGGCGTGGAGCCCGCAGCAGATCGCCGAACGGCTGCGACTGGATTTCCCGGACGATGGTGCGATGCGGATCAGCCATGAGACCATCTACCAGGCGCTCTACGTCCAAGGTCGCGGCGCGCTGCGACGCGAGTTGACGGCGTGCCTTCGGACCGGTCGGGCGCTACGGGTGCCGAGGGCGCGGACACGGGGCCGAGGCAAGTCGCATGTCGGGCCGGAGGTGATGATCAGCGAGCGGCCTTCGGAGGCAGAGGACC
>NZ_JAAIKB010000072.1 GCF_011040385.1 Falsiroseomonas algicola
ATGGCTATGCCGGCTTCAAGGCGCTGGAGAGATCGCGCAACGACGGCTCGGTCGTGCTCGCCTTCTGCTGGGCGCATCTGCGCCGGCGCTTCTTCGAGAGCCATGCCGGCACCGCCTCGCCCATCGCGGCCGAGGCCCTGCTGCGCATCGGCGAGATCTACGCCATCGAGCGCGAGATCCGCGGCCAGTCGCCTCCGCAACGCGTCGCCATCCGCCAGGCCAGCACCGCGCCACTCGTCGCCGCTATGCAGACCTGGCTACGGGCGCAGCTGAACCGGGTCAGCAGCGACAGCGCGCTCGCCAAGGCCATCCGCTACGGCCTGCGCCACTGGACCGGGCTGGAGCGCTTCCTGAC
>NZ_JAAIKB010000073.1 GCF_011040385.1 Falsiroseomonas algicola
GGACGACGAGGCGGCGGAAGCGGGCCATCCACGCGAGGGTGCGTTCGACGACCCAGCGATGGCGGCCAAGCCGCTTGCTGCTGTCGATGCTGGGGCGGGCGATGCGCGGCGTGATGCCTCGCTTGCGCAAGGCCTGCCGGACTGGGCGGCCACGGTAGGCCTTGTCGGCGTGCAGCTTCTTCGGGCGGCGGCGTGGTCTGCCGCGCCGTCCGCCGCTGACCGGCGGCACGGCGTCGAGCGTGGCCTCGGCCAGCTTGCTGTCGTGGCGGTTGGCCGGGCCAAGCGTCAGGCCGAGCGGCGTGCCCTCAGCATCTGCGAGGACGCTGTGCT
>NZ_JAAIKB010000074.1 GCF_011040385.1 Falsiroseomonas algicola
GCGAGCACGACCGAGCCGTCGTTGCGCGATCTCTCCAGCGCCTTGAAGCCGGCATAGCCATCGACCTGCAGCACGCCGCGAAAGCTGGCGAGATGGGCGGCGGGCCGGATGCCCTTGCGGTCAGGGGCGTAGAGATAGGCGACTGCCGGTGGCCCGGTGCCGCCGCAGGCGCGGTCGTCCACGGCATAGGCCCAGAGCCGGCCGTCCATGGTCCGCCCCAGGCCTCGCTCGAGGGTCGGCAGCGGCGTGTCGTCCGCGAAGACCCTGGCGTTGCCGGTGATGTGGGCGAGGATCAGCCCGTGCAGCGGCCGCAGCCACCAGCAGGA
>NZ_JAAIKB010000075.1 GCF_011040385.1 Falsiroseomonas algicola
TCGTGCCGAGGCCGGCAAGCTGCGTGGTGGTCAGCGCCGCGACCTGCGTCGTGGTGAGGCCGCCGGCCTGGGTGGAGGTGAGGCCCGAGAGCTGGGTGGTGGTGACGGCGCCGAGCTGCGTGGTGGTCAGGGCGGCAAGCTGGGTGGAGCCGAGGCCGCGGAACTGGGTCGTCGTGAGGACGCCGAGATCCGTGGTCTCGAGCGCGGCGGCCTGGGTGGAGGTCAGCGCGCCGAGCTGGGCGGAGGTGAGGCCGCTGAACTGGGTGGTGGTCAGGGCGGCGAGGTCGGTGGTCTCCATGCCGCGGATCTGGGCGGT
>NZ_JAAIKB010000076.1 GCF_011040385.1 Falsiroseomonas algicola
AGGACGCCGATATCGGTGGTCTCGAGGGCGGCGGCCTGCGTCGAGGTCAGCGCCGAGAGCTGGCCGGAGGTGAGGCCGGCGACCTGGGTGGTGGTCAGCGCCGCAAGGTCGGTGGTCTCCATGCCGCGGATCTGCGCGGTGGCGAGAGCCCCGATGGCGGTGGAGGAGAGCGCACCGAGCTGCGTCGTGGTCAGCGCGGCGATCTGGGCGGAGGTGAGCGCGGCCGACTGCGTGGAGGACAGCGTCGAGAGCTGGGTGGTGGTGAGCGCGCCGATCTGGGTGGTGGTGAGCGCGCCGAGCTGGGTGGAGCGGAG
>NZ_JAAIKB010000077.1 GCF_011040385.1 Falsiroseomonas algicola
GGCGGCACGGCGATGGGCACGGCATTCACCGTCGCGCCCGGCGGCACCTGCGCCGGCGGCTGCGCGACCACGCCCGGAACTTGCGGCTGCGGCGGCACGGCGATGGGCACGGCATTCACCGTCGCGCCCGGCGGCACCTGCCCCAGCGGCTGCGCGACCACGCCCGGCCCCTGCGGTTGCGGCGGCACGGCGATGGGCACGGCATGCACCGTTGCACCCGGCGGCACCTGCGCCGGCGGCTGCGCGACCACGCCCGGCCCTTGCGGCTGCGGCGGAACGGCGATGGGCACGGCATTCACCGTCGCGCCC
>NZ_JAAIKB010000078.1 GCF_011040385.1 Falsiroseomonas algicola
GACCCCACTCTCCACAAAAATGGCGTCGGCCCGGCCCGGCTCCCGGTGCACGATGAGGTTCTGGGTGCCGGAGGCGCCATCATCGAAAACTTGACCAATCTCAGATCAGTCACGTGGGATGAACCTCTGGTGTGCGCCTTGCCCCTGCGGTTGCGCGGTATGGACGGCTCACCTACTCGTGCAGTCGCATTGGAGCAATGATGAGTTCTTGCACCACCCACCGCTTCACCGGCCACATCGCCGGCGTCGGCACCTCCGGCGGGACCCGCCTGGTGCTCGGCTGCTG
>NZ_JAAIKB010000079.1 GCF_011040385.1 Falsiroseomonas algicola
CGTTGCCCCCGCTTCCGCCGCGATCAGCGCGGCGGCGGCGACGTCCCATTCATAGCCCCAGCGCAGTGTCGCCACGAGATCGGCCTCATCCGCTGCCACCATCGCGATGCGCAACGCGATCGAATTGGGCTTCGCCACCGCGACCAGATCGCGGTCGGCCTTGGGCAGGCCATCGCTTGGCACGCGCGATCCGCTGAACACGCGCCGGTCGCCGACATGGATCGCAGCGCCATTGCGCGTCGCCCCGTGCCCCAAGACCGCCTGCCACACGTCATTGCG
>NZ_JAAIKB010000007.1 GCF_011040385.1 Falsiroseomonas algicola
TGCCGCTCCATCGCCTCTAACAGCAGCGAATCAGCACAAACAACCTTGCGCAAGCCGAGTTGTGTGAATGCCGTAGCGCAAGCGCGGGGGAGGGAGAGGCACGGCGCGGGCGAGGGAGAAGCGCGGGGGAGGGAGGGTTTGGTTACGAGGCCTTCCAGAGCTTCTGGGCGATCTCGAAGATCTCCTCCGGCGCATAGTCCGGCGTGAAGGCGGAGGAGGCGCCGGCGAGGTCGGGGATCTTGCCGGACTCCGGGGGGCCGTTCATCACGACCAGCGGGCCGGTGCCGTCATAGGTGGTCTCGTCCTCGGACCAGATGCCGGCGATCGCCTTGTAGTCCTCCGGGCTGTTCGTATAGAGGCGCCGGTGGATTCCCTCCGCCTCGTACTTGGCGGATTCCTTGATGTTGGCCAGCGGGATGTTGGGCACGGGCAGCATCTTCTCGATCGACACGCCGGTGATCTTCTTCAGCGCCAGCGCATAGGCCTGGGCGTGCACGCTGCCGCGCACCAGGAGGTAGCCGCAGACCTCCCGCGCCGTCTCGTCCGACACGGTCTCATAGACGCGCAGCTTGTGCATGCGCGCGCCGCATTCCAGGAAGAAGTTGTGCAGCAGGTCCAGCACCAAATTGCCGGTGTGGAAGACGAAGGTGCCGTTCCAGGGGCGGCCGCTGCTGTCGAAGGGCAGGCCGGCGCCGCCGCCGGTGAAGAAGCTGCCAGGGTCGCGGACGTCCTTCATCATGTCGAAGGGCGTGTCGCCGGGCTCGCCCTTGGGTGCCGCCCCGGGCGGGCCATTGGCGAGCAGCGCGCAGCCATTCGTCACCAGCTCGACATGGCCCAGCTCCTCCGCCGTGATGGAGGCGACCAGATCGTAGAAGGGCCGCAGCTTCGACTTGGAGCGGAAGTTGAAGGACTGGAACATGTAGTTGTTGAGGGTCGACATCTCCCCGAACTTGCCGCCGAGCAGCTCCTGCAGGGCGGAGGCGGCGTTGGGGTCGGCGCGCTTCGGCTCCGGCAGGTCGATCAGCAGCTTGTCCATGCGCATGAACATCGGGGGCGTCTCCGTTGGTGGTTCGGAGGGGCAACGCGAGCGGCGCGGGATCGCCCATGGATGTTCCGCATGCTGGGAACAGATGGCAGTCTAGGTGTTGGACTGCTTGTTGCGTTACCGGAAGTCGCGGGATGGCGGCAGGGCAGCGGCGTTCCGTTTCGCGTCGCGGATCGCGGGGTCGCGGGGGTCGTGCAGGTTGGGGCGCTCCACCTCATCCGCGCGGGCCAGGGTGCGCTTCCAGGCGGGGTCGTCATCGTCGAGGCGATGCAGGCCATCCAGCATGGCGGACCAGTCATGCAGGCGCTTCACCAGCAGGTGGATGATGGGCACGGCGGATTGCTCATGCCGTTCGACGCGGCCCTCCGCCATGACCAGGCGGGCGCCGACCACGGCGGCGCGGTCGCGGGTGACGATATCGGGGTAGAGGACGAGGTTGGCGGTGCCGAACTCATCCTCCACGGTGAAGAAGACCACGCCCTTGGCGCTGCCGGGGCGCTGCCGCACCAGCACCAGGCCCGCGAGCTTCAGCCAGCGTGACTGCCGCGCGGCGGTGAGGGCGCGGGTATCGACGGCGCCGCGGTCGCGGATGGCGGCGCGCAGCAGCGCCATGGGGTGGCGGCGGAGCGAGAGGCCGGTCGCGGCATAGTCCAGCACCGTCTCCTCCCCGGCGGTCTCGGGCGGCAGCAAAGGGAGCTGCGCGTCGCGGGCCTCGGAGAGGGGGAGGGGCGCCTCGATGCCGGCCGCTTCCCAGAGGGCACCGCGGCGGCCCTGCGACAGCGGGCCGAAGGCATCGGCGCGGGCGAGGGCCTGCATGGCGCCGCGATCGAGCCGCGCGCGGCGGGCGAGGTCGGGGATGTCGGCGAAGGGGGTTTCGGCGCGCGCGGCGGTCAGCGCTTCCGCGTGGTGCTGGTGCAGGCCGGCGATGAGGCGGAGGCCGAGGCGGAGGGAGGGCTGTGGCGTGCCGCTGAAGCCCTCTCCCCCCAGCGGGGGGAGAGGGTTGGGTGAGGGGGGCCGTGCCAAGACGTCATCGTGTGGGATGTTGGCGTTGCGCTGCGCCGACGCTGTCTCGCCACCAGCGCTGCGCGCGCCCCCCTCACCCAACCCTCTCCCCCCGTCGGGGGGAGAGGGCTTTTGGGCAGTAGAGGGAGAGGGATTCGAAGAAGCGGCGGGCATCTCCAGCGTGCAGTCCCAATCCGACCGCGTGACATCCGCGGGCAGCACCGCCACGCCATGCTCCCGCGCATCGCGCACGATCTGCGCGGGCGCGTAGAAGCCCATGGGCTGGCTGTTCAGCAGCGCGGCGGCGAAGGCGGCGGGGTGGTGGCGCTTGATCCAGGCGGAGATGTAGACGAGCTGCGCGAAGCTCGCCGCGTGGCTTTCGGGAAAGCCATAGGTGCCGAAGCCCTCGATCTGCTTGAAGCAGCGTTCGGCGAAGTCGGGTTCGTAGCCCCGGGCCACCATGCCGCCGCAAAAGTCCTGGCGGAATTTCCAGATCTCGCCGGTGTTGCGGAAGGTCGCCATGGCGCGGCGGAGCTGGTCGGCGCGGGAGGGGGAGAAGCCGGCGCCGACGATCGCGATCTGCATCGCCTGTTCCTGGAACAGCGGCACGCCGAGCGTCTTCGACAGCACGCCTTCGAGTTCCTTGGAGGGGTAGGTCGGCTCCTCCTCCCCGTTCCGGCGGCGGAGATAGGGGTGGACCATGTCGCCCTGGATCGGGCCGGGGCGCACGATCGCGACCTGCACGACCAGGTCGTAGAACTTCGCGGGGCGCAGCCGCGGCAGCATGTTCATCTGCGCGCGGCTTTCCACCTGGAAGACGCCGACGGAATCCGCGCGCTGCAGCATGGCGTAGGTGGCGGGATCGTCCTGCGGGACGGAAGCCAAGGTCCATTTTTCGCCCGTCGCGCCCTCGATCAGGTCGAAGGCGCGGCGGATGCAGGTGAGCATGCCGAGGCCCAGCACATCGACCTTGAGGATGCGCAAGGCCTCGATGTCGTCCTTGTCCCATTCGATGGTGGTGCGGCCTTCCATCGCGGCCTTCACGACGACGGTGTGCTCGATCAGCGGGCCCTTGGTGATGACGAAGCCGCCGACATGGGTGGCGAGGTGCCGGGGGAAGTCCTGCACCTCCTCCGCGATCTCCATCGCCATGCGGAGCTTCGGATCGCCCTCCGGCGCATAGCCATTGTCGGCGGCGAGGTCATTGAGTGACTTGTCGCCGGAACCCCAGACGGATTTGGCGAGGCGCGCGGTGACGTCCTCCGTCAGCCCCATCGCCTTGCCCACTTCGCGGATGGCGCTGCGCTCGCGGTAGCGGATCAGGGTCGCGGTCAGCGCGGCACGATCGCGGCCGTATCTCGAGAAGATGTGCTGGATGACCTCCTCGCGGCGCTCATGCTCGAAATCGACGTCGATGTCGGGCGGTTCGTCGCGGGCGGCGCTGATGAAGCGCTCGAACAGCATGTCGTGCTTGTCGGGCGGCACGGCGGTGATGCCGAGCACGTAGCAGATGGCGGAATTGGCCGCCGATCCGCGGCCCTGGCAGAGGATTTCCTTCGACCGCGCGAAGCGCACGATCTCATGCACCGTCAGGAAATAGGCGGCGTAGTCGAGCTGCGCGATGAGCGCGAGTTCATGCGCGATCTGCCGCGCCACCTTGGGCGGTGTGCCAAGGGGGTAGCGTTCCAGGCAGGCGGCCTCCACGCGCAGCGCCAGCGTCTGCTGGGCGGTCAGGCCGGGGTCCAGGATCTCCTCCGGATATTCGTAGGAGAGGTCGCGGAGCGAGAAGCTGCAGGCGCGGGTGACGCGGAGCGTGGCGGCGAGGGCTTCCGGATGGCGGGGCAGGCGGCGGGCGACTTCCTCGGGCGGCAGCAGATGGGCCTCGGCGTTGGGTTCGGCGGCGAAGCCTAGCTCCTCCACCGTGGTGCCGAGGCGGATGGCGGCGAGCACATCGGCGACGCGGCGGCGTTCAGGCGCGTGGTAGCGCACGCCGCCGGCGGCGATGAGGCCGAGCCCCGCGCTGCCCGCGGCCTCCGCCAGGCGATCGAGCCGGGCCTGGTCGTCGCCGCGGCAGCGATGATCGACGGCCAGCATGAGGGGGAGCGCGAGGCGCCTGCCGAAGGCATTGGCATCGGCGCGCAGGCGCTGCGCCAGGGCGGGATCGGCGTTCGGGATGCGGGCGAGGACCTGGCCCTCCGCGGCGGCGATGAGGGCATCGCGGGTCAGGCGCGTCTCGCCCTTCTCGCCTTCCATCCGGGCCTCCGACAGCATGCGGCAGAGGCGGCCCCAGGCGGGGCGGTCCGACGGCCAGGCGAGATATTCGGTGGCGTCGTCGAGCACGAGGCGGATGCCCGGGACGTAGCGGATGCCGACCTGCTCCGCCGCCACCATGCCGCGCACCAGCCCGGCGACGGAGTTGCGGTCCGCGATGCCGATGGCGGGCATGCCCAGCACCTTGGCGGCGGCGACGAGTTCGCGGGGGTGGGAGGCGCCTTCGAGGAAGGTGAAGTTCGACAGCGCGGCGAGTTCGGCGAACACGCCTAGAGATGCCCATGGATGAACCACCGCGCCTCCGCCCCGAAGCCGAGGCGGCAGACCCAGAGGCGGGCGCCGGTGGCGAGTTCCACGCGGTAATAGTCCCGCGCCTGGCGGCCGGGCGGGTCGCGCCACCATTCGGGCTCCAGCCGCTCCGGCCCCTCCGCCGCGCGCACCCGCAGCGCCTGGTTGCCGATGCGCAGCAGCTGCGGCGGTGCGTCGGGCAGCAGGGCCATGGCCGAGACCTCCCGCGGCCGGCGCAGCAGGCGGACGGGGCGCATGGCGCGGGGCCAGCCTTCCGGCACCGTGACGGCGGCGGTGGCGGCGACGCGCATCGCCTCCCGCTCCGGCCAGTGGGAGGGGCGGGGTGCCAGGCGCCAAAGCTGGGTGCGCTGGGCCAGGCGGTCGAAGAGGCGGGCCAGCTCCTCCTGCCGCGCGGCGGCGCCGGCGCCGGCGAAGCCGGATTGCAGGCCGGTCAGGGGTTCGGTGACGGCGGCGGCCAGGCCCATGCGTTCGAAGCCGTGGCCGGGCTCCAGCGCATCCAGCCGGTCGCGGAACAGGCGGGCGAGATGCGCGGGATCGCGGCTGGCGAGGCTGGTGCCGATCGCGATCTCCTGCACCCCGCCATCGACGCGATGCGCCCGTAGCACCAGGCGCCGCGCGCCCTGGGACTGGGCCGTCAGCCGGGCGCAGAGGGCATCGAGCAGCAGCGGCATCACCGCATCGATGCCGGCGCGCGTCGCGATGGGTTCCAGGAATTCCCGCGACACCTCGAAGACCGGGGGCGGGCGGAGCGGCGTGATGGGGGTATCGAGCAGGCCGGAGGCCTCGTCCAGCGCGCGCAGCAGCGCCGCGCCGAAGCGGCGGGAGAGCGGGCCGCGGGGCTGGCGGTGCAGGTCCGCGACACGCCGCAGGCCGAGGCGCGAGAGCGCCGCGACGGTGTCGGGATCGATCGGCAGGGCCGAGAGGGGGAGGGCCGCCACCGCCTCCCGGTCCCCGCCCGGGGCCACCACCAGCCCGTCCCGCCCGCCGCGCGCCAGGGCCAGGGCGGCGGCGGCGGCATCGGCCACGACGCCGCGGGCCTGCACGCCGAGCCGCGCCAGGCCGGCCGTGGCGCGGGCCATCAGCGCGGCCTCTCCCCCTGCCAGATGGGCGGCGCCGGCGATGTCGAGCAGCAGGGCATCGGCGCCACGCGTCGCGACCAGCGGCGTGAAGCGCAGGCACCAGAGGCCGAGGTCGCGGAGGAACAGGGCATCGGCGGCGGGATCGGCCTCCAGCGCCTGCGCCTCCGGCGCCACGGCCCGGGCATCGCCCAGCGCCTGGCCGGGGCGGATGCCGGCCACGCCATCGCAGGCCACCACCGCGCGGCGGGGCCCGATTCCCTGCCAGAGCAGCACGGGGCCTTCCAGGCCGAGGCGCCGCAGCCGGTCCACGGGCAGGGAAGGCAGCAGCAGGGCCAAATGGCGGCGGGCGGACGATTCGAGGGGCAGGTCGGTGCCGGCGCCCATCGTGGTGACGGTCATTGTGGCGGTCATCCCGGGCTGCCATGGCTAATGTTCGCTATTTGTACTCATGGCGGGTGTGGCGATCAAGCCGCAATACTTCTCCATCGAGGCGGAATCGGGTGACAATAATCACCCCAGGGTTGCGTATACCGAACAGACGCGGTTTCATCACGGAACCGTGAGGTGACCGGGCGGCCATCGAGACCCGGCGAAGACGAGGCAGGATGCCCGATACGAATGCGGCGGCCGGATCGATCCCCCTGGCCGCCGCCGACCTGCTGCGGCGGATCGAGGCAAGGGACGCCATCGTGGGCGTCATCGGCCTCGGCTATGTCGGATTGCCGCTGGCGCTCGCCACCATCCGCGCCGGCCACCGGGTGATCGGCTTCGACATCGATGCGCCGAAGGTCGCGGGGCTGAACGGCGGCCGGTCGCCGCTGCGCCATATCGGCGATGCCGCGCTCGGCGACGCCATCGCCGCCGGCGACTTCCAGGCCACCACCGATTTCGACCGGCTGGAGGAGGCGGATATCCTCCTCATCTGCGTGCCGACGCCGCTCGACCGGCACCGGGAGCCCGACCTCTCCTTCGTCGAGGGCACGGCCCGCGCCATCGCGCGGCGGCTGCGCAGCGGGCAGATGGTGGTGCTGGAATCCACCACCTGGCCGGGCACCACGCTGGAACTGGTGAAGCCGATCCTGGAGGAAACGGGGCTGCGCAGCGGCCTCGACTTCCTGCTGGCCTATTCGCCGGAACGCGAGGATCCCGGCAACGCCGTCTTCACCACCGCGGCCATCCCGAAGGTGGTCGGGGGGGACGGGCGCGTGGCGCTCGACCTCGCCTGCGCCTTCTATGCCGGCATCGTCTCCCGCGTCGTGCCCGTCTCCTCCGCCGCCACGGCGGAGGCGGTGAAGCTGACGGAGAACATCTTCCGCGCGGTCAACATCGCCCTCGTGAACGAGCTCAAGACCATCTACGACGCGATGGGGATCGATGTGTGGGAGGTGATCGAGGCGGCCTCCACCAAGCCCTTCGGCTACATGCCCTTCCAGCCCGGCCCCGGGCTCGGCGGCCACTGCATCCCGATCGATCCCTTCTACCTGACGTGGAAGGCGCGGGAATTCGGCGTCAACACGCGCTTCATCGAACTGGCGGGCGAGGTGAACACGCTGATGCCGCGCCTGGTGGTGGAGAAGCTGGCCCAGGCGCTGGACCGGCAGGCAAGGCGGGGGCTGAACGGGGCGCGCATCCTGCTGCTCGGCATGGCCTACAAGCGCAACGTGGACGATTTGCGCGAAAGCCCGTCCCTGGTGCTGACGCGGCTGCTGGAAGCCCGCGGCGCCCGGGTGGACTACCACGACCCGCATGTGCCGGAGGTGCCGCGCACGCGGGAGCATCCGGAACTCGCGGGGCGGCGGTCCGTGCCGGCGGATGCAGGGAGCGTGGCGCGCTACGACGCGGTGCTGGTGGCGACGGACCATGACGCGGTGGACCACGCCGCCATCGCGCGCGCGGCGCGGCTGGTGGTGGATACGCGCAATGCCTGCGCGCGGGCCGGCGTGCACGGCCCGCACATCGTGAAGGCGTGAGGCTCCTCCACCTGGTCGCGGCCGCGCGGCCGAACCTGCCGAAGATCGCGGCGCTGTGGCGTGCGCTCGGCGGGGATGACGGCTTCTGCACGCCGCGCATCCTGCATACCGGGCAGCACCATGACGACGCGCTGTTCGGCCAGCACCTCGGCGACCTCGGCCTGCCGGCGCCGCATATCGCGCTCGGCGTCGCGGGCGGCAGCCATGCGGAGCTGACGGGCCGCACCATGATGGCCTGCGAGGCCGCCTGGCGGGTAGAGCGGCCGGGGCTGGTCGTCGTGGTCGGCGATGTCGATGGCACGCTGGCGGCGGCGCTGGCGGCGCGGAAGATGGGCATCCCCGTGGCCCATCTGGAAGCCGGGCTGCGCGGCGGCGACTGGGCGATGGCGGAGGAGATCAACCGCCGCGCCGTCGATGCCATCAGCGACATCCTCTGGACCACGAACGAGGCCGATGCGGCGATGCTGGTGGCGACCGGCCACCACCCCATGCGCGTCCGCGCCGTGGGCAACACCATGGCGGACACGCTGCTGCACAGCCTGGATCGCGCCCGCGCCCGCGCCTTGCCGTCCGGGCTGCTGCGCGGCGGCTACGGGGTGGTGACGCTGCACCGGGCGGAGAATGTGGACCACGCGCCCCGCCTCGGCGACTGGCTCGACGCGATCGCGGAAGTGGCCCGCCACCTGCCGCTGGCCTGGCCGATGCACCCGCGCGCCCGGCTGCGGATGCAGTCCTTCGGGTTGAAGCCGCCGCCGGGGGTGCGGGTGCTGCCGCCGCTCGGCTACCTCGATTTCGTGGCGCTGCTGGATGGCGCCGCCTTCGCGGCCAGCGACAGTGGCGGCGTGCAGGAGGAGGCGATGCTGCTCGACACCCCCTGCCTGACATTGCGGGACAGCACGGAACGGCCGCTGACGCTGTCCAGCGGGCGCCTGGTCTCACCGGCCACGCTGGTGCCGGCGGTGGCGGAGGTGCTGGCCGGCGCCTGGCCACGGGCCCTGCCGGTGCCGCTCTGGGACCGGGAGGTGGGGGCGCGCATCCGGGCGCATCTGGCGGAGCTGCTGATCGGCGGATAGCCTGCCGGCATGATCGACGCGCCGAAGGACCCCGATGGGCTTTACCGGTCGGGGCTGCTGGGCGCGGATCGCGCCGGCCTGCCCGAGCCCGCAGACATGGTGGATTTCGACCTCTCGCCCGGCGGGATCGCCGCGCTGGCGGCGCGGGGCGTGGCGGTGACGGGGGCGGCGGGCGCGGACAACTGGGTCTGGCTGCCGCGTACCGGCACGGTGGGGCAGGTGACGCTGCGCCTGCTGCGCCAGGCATCCGGCAATGCCATCCTGCTCGGGCCGCGGAGCGACCGCTGCCGTGCCGCGCTGACGGTCGGCGGCCACCGTGGCGTGGTGGTGCTGGGGGGGACGACGGGCACGGTCAACCTCAAGCTCACGATGAACGGCCTCGGCAACCTGTTCATCCAGGGCGCGGAGGGGTCGGCCAACAGCCTGGATTGCCTGCTGGACGGCGAGGGACGGCGGATCGCCATCGGCGCGGGGTGCATGATCTCCTACGGCGTGCAGCTTCGCACCTCCGACAGCCACGCCATCCTCGACATCGCGGGCGGGTGCCAGGTGAACATGCCGGAGGATGTGGTGGTGGAGCCGCATGTCTGGCTGGCGCGGGACGTGGTGGTGATGAAGGGCGTCACCATCGGCCGGGGATCGGCGGTGGGGGCGCGCAGCCTGGTGACGGCGGATGTGGCCCCCTGCACGCTGGTGGCCGGCGTGCCGGCGCGGGTGCTGCGGCAGGGCGTGACCTGGAGCCGGGCGAGCCGGCCGGATGCCAGGCGCATCGCGGCACGGATCGCGGAGGTGGTGGAGGGCGCCGCCCCGGCGGGCGGGACGGCGACGACGGACGCCGAGGACTGACGACGGCGTCAGCCCGCCGAAGCGGGCGCGGCATCCGCCTGGCGGTCGAGATGCGCCGCCAGGCCCGGGTCCAGCTTCAGGCGATGGGCAAGCGCGCCGAGCCAGGCGCGTTCCGCCGGCTGGTCCGGGTCCATGGCCATGCGGGCGGCCAGGTAGAGCTCCGCCGCCTGCTCCGGCGTCCCGGCCGCGGCGGCGATGGCGGAGACGGGAATGTCCTGTTCGAGCGCATCGAAGACGAAGGCACGGGCTTCGGCATCGAGGCCCATCGCCTCCACCCGTTCGACGATGCGGTTGCGCTCCGCCGCATCCACATGGCCATCGGCCTTGGCGGCACCGACCATGGCGCGGATCAGGGCGAGTTCGAAGGGCTGGCCGTCGGCGGCGGGGGTGGCACCGGGCTGGAAGGCGGGAGGCAGCGCCGCGGCGTCCGCCGGGGTGGCGGACGGGGTGACGACCGGGGCGGTGGCGGGCGCCTGGCCCTGCTGCCAGTTCTGCCAGGCGCGGTGCGCCAGCGCGCCCAGCACGGCGGCGCCGCCATGGCTGAGCACGCCGCCGCCCATCTTCCGCAGCCGCTTGCCGCCCAGCACCATGCCGAGGATGCCGCCCGCCGCGGCGCCGCCGGCGAAGCTGCCGCGGTCGATGCCGCCAAGCGCGCCCCGCGCCCGATCCATCAGGCCGCCTGCGGCGGCGGGCAGGCCGCCTGCGGCGGCGGGGTCCACCAGGCCACCCGGCGCATTGGCCTGGGAAGCGGCGCCCCGCGCCTGGCCGAGGAAGCTGTCGAGCAGTGATTTCGCGTTCATCATGAGGCGGAGGTTGGAGCGCCCGCGCGCCCCTTCAACCAAAGATGACGTGAGCGTCATCTTTGGTTGAGGGAATGACCCTCACTCCGCCGCGACGCTGACCTTGCCGAGCTTCGGCATGGCGCCGACGCGGATGTAGTCGAAGCCGGCGCGGGCCACTTCCTCCTCCCGGTACACGTTGCGGAGGTCCACGATCACGGCGCCCTTCATCACCTGGCGCAGGCGCTTGAGGTCGAGCGCGCGATAGGCATCCCATTCCGTGACCAGCACCAGCACATCGGCGCCCGTCGCGCAGTCATAGGCGCTGTCGGTGTAGGTGACGTTGTGCAGCACGGCCTTGGCCTGGTCCATGCCGACCGGGTCATGCGCGCGGATCTTCGCCCCCGCGCGCTGCAGCGCATCGATGATGTTGATGGCGGGCGCGTCGCGCATGTCGTCGGTGTTGGGCTTGAAGGTCAGGCCGAGCACGGCGACGGTCCGGCCCTGGACGGAACCGCCGCAGGCCCGCACCACCTTGCGCGCCATCGCCGTCTTGCGCGCATCGTTCACCGCGACGACGCTTTCGACGACGCGGAGCGAGACGCCGTAATCCTGCGCGCTGCGGATCAGCGCCAGCGTGTCCTTCGGGAAGCAGGACCCGCCATAGCCCGGGCCGGCGTTCAGGAACTTGGAGCCGATGCGCTTGTCCATGCCGATGCCGCGCGCCACCAGCTGCACGTCGGCGCCGACTTCCTCGCAGAGATCGGCGATCTCGTTGATGAAGGTGATCTTGGTGGCGAGGAAGGCGTTGGCGGCGTACTTCGTCAGCTCCGCCGTGCGGCGATCCGTGAACAGGATCGGCGCGGCGTTGAGCGAGAGCGGGCGGTAGAGTTCCGCCATCACCGCCTTGGCGCGTTCCTCATTCGCGCCGATGACGACGCGGTCGGGGCGCTTGAAATCCTCGATCGCGGCGCCCTCGCGCAGGAATTCCGGGTTGGAGACGACGGAGAATTCGGCGTCCGGGCGGGTTTCCCGGATGATACGCTCCACCACGTCGCCGGTGCCGACGGGGACGGTCGATTTGGTGACGACGACGGTGTAGCGCGTGATCGCCTGCGCGATCTCCTTCGCCGCGGCGCGGACATAGCTGAGATCGGCATGGCCATCGCCGCGGCGCGACGGCGTGCCGACGGCGATGAAGACGGCGTCCGCTTCCGCCACCGCGCTGGCGAGGTCGGTGGTGAAGGAGATGCGGCCGGCGGCGGCGTTGCTGGCGACCAGCGCATCGAGGCCGGGCTCATAGATGGGGATCCGGCCCTGCTTCAGGTCGTCCACCTTCTGCTGGTTCACGTCGACGCAGATCACCTCATGCCCGAAATCCGCGAAGCAGGCCCCGGAGACCAGGCCGACATAGCCGGAACCAATCATCGTCACGCGCATGGCAGTGCTCCATCTGTCCGGCCGGGGGCGAGGGGAGCCCGGAATGCGGACCAAGCGGGGGAAAGGCGCCGGTCGGCGCCTTCCGGGATCATCGCCGGGCGGGGTTAACGCCCGGCCAGCGGTCTATTGCCACACCACGCCGAGGGTGTGCACCAGGACACCGAGCTTGCGCTCGTCATTGCCCTCCCCGGCCTCGGCCGGGGAGACGGCGGCGGCGCGGCGCAGGCTGACGGGCACCTCGGTGCCATCGCGGCTGAGGCGGGCGCAGTCGATCTCCACCTTCTGGTGGGTGAAGTCGTCATTCTCGAAGCGCAGCGTGGTGGCGGCGACGCCGTCCACCCGCACCTCGACCATGGCGGGGCCGCTGACCTGGGTGCCGAAGACGCGGCCGAACAGCTCCATGCTGAGCGTCTGGCCGGCTTCCGCCGGGCGGGGCAGGCGGATCTCCGCCGTCTCGGCATGCGACCAACGGCCATCCGGTTCCGGGTCGAACCAGCCGGAGAGGGCGACGCCTTCCATCTGCCCGTCGACCGAGAAGTCCAGCATGGTGCTGAGCTTGGGCACGGCGGGCGGGGCCGGCGCCTCGGTCGCTTCCGCGGCGGCCTGTTCGGCGACGGAGGGGGCGGCGACTTCCTGCGCCACAGGCTCCGGCTCGGGCTCCGGCGCCGGGGGCGGCGGGGGCGGGGGCGGGGGCTCGGGCTCCGGCGGGCGCTCCACCTCCTGCAGCAGGCGGTGGCGGCCGAGGCCGGCGGTGGCGAAGCGATCGCGCGCCTTGCGTTCATTGGTGCCGGGGCCGACCAGCAGCGCCGCGGTCAGCTGCATGCCGAGCAGGCGGCCGTCATTGTTGATGCCGGCTTCCTTCGGCGAGACGGCGCCGCGGCGGCGGAAGAACAGCGTCGCGACGGGCGTGTCGCCCAGGCGCTCCGCCAGGCCGCGCACCTCCGCCAGCACGGTGCGGTCGCCGGTGAATTCCCAGCGGTCCAGCAGCGTGCCGTTCAGCTCCACCTCCACCACCGCGGGTTCCGCGGGGGTGCCGGCGATGGTGCGGCAGAGCACGAAGAGCCTCCAGGCCTGGTCGTCGCCGACCACGGGCGCTATGGCCAGGCCGCCGGCATCGCCGCGGCTCCAGCAGCCCGAATGCTCCGCCGGATACCACTCGCCGCGCATGGTGATGGCGGCTTCCTCCTCCTGCGCCTTGGTGGCGGGGTCGGCGCCGAACTTCAGGATGCGGCCGCTGCGGAGGACGGGCAGCGGGCGACGCGCGACGCGGGCGAGGCGGAGGCCGAGCGGGCGTTCATCGGTGGAGCCCTTGACGGTGAAGGGCGACAGCGCGGCATCGACCGAGAGGGTCAGGTCCACCGCGCCCTCGGCATCGACGGCATGCGGGGGGATCGGCACGTCGATGGCGCCCATCTTCCCGGCTTCCAGCGCGTAGCGGCCGAGCACGCGGCTGCCGGCCGAGGCGACGACGTTCACCGCCGTCGCGCCGGGGGCGGGGCTGAAGCCCTCCACGTCGAGCGACAGCAGGGCGCCGTCCTGCGCCGCCTCCTCCCCCAGTTGCAGGGGCAGGATGGCGGTGTCGCCGAAGCTCCAGGTCGCGACCCGTTCGGGGGCGTGCCAGTCGAAGCCGAGTGCCGCGCGCAGCGCCGCAAGCTCCGTCGCCTGCTGGCTGGAGGTGATGGCGAGGGTGCCGCCGGGTGCCACCGCGAGTCGCCCGCGGGTGGGGCTGGTGCCGGCGAGGCGGGCGACGAAGCCGATCACGCCGAAGCCGTAGCCTTCCTCCGCCGCGCCCAGTTCCAGCGCCTTGGGCGCACGGGCATCGGCCGCCACGAGGTCGATGGTGATGGGTTCCGACCGTGCGCGGAGCGTGGCGGGCAGGCGCAGCGTGACGGTGGCGGGGGCGTCGCTGGTGAAGGTCCAGGCGCCCACCTCCTCCCCATTCGCGAGCGCGAGCAGGAGGAGCGGCGCGGCCGCGGTCGCGACCGGGCGGAGCCGGAGATCGATGTCGAGGTCGCGGCCCGGCATCGCGGAGACCGAGAATTCGAGGCGCGGGCGGAGATCCGTGCTGATCATGCCCCAGCCCGACCGCGTGCCCCAGGCGCCGGCCAGGAAGGGCTGGATCGGCGTCTCGCCCCCCAGCCCATAGGGCTGGCCGAGCGTCACGCGATGGGCGAGCTTGGGCGGCGCGCCGAAATAGGCGCTGGCATCCTTCACGCCGGAGAGTTGCGCCAGCGCGACCTTGGCGATGCCGAGCCCGACCAGGCGCGGGTCGTCGGACTTGCTGACCTGGCGCACGGGGGTGAGGGTGCTGCTCTCGAACTCGATGCGCACGATCTTGCCGCGGGCGGCGAGGGCGGCCGGCACCACGGCGTGCAGCACCTGCAGGTCCCCGCCCCGGATCTTCCAGCGCGCCACCGGCGTGCCATTGGCGAGCACGCGCACCTCGAAGGGCGTGTTGGGGAAGGAGAGGGCGCGCGCCTCCGCCATCAGCACCAGCGGTTCGGTGGGGGGCACGCCGGGTTCGAAGAGGAGTTCGCTGCGCACATGGTTGGCCCAGCAGCCCCAGCGTTCCAGCGGGTGCCAGCCGCCGCCGCGGATGCGCGATGCCGCCACGCGGTCGGCGAAGTTGACGACGGCGCCGAGGGTATAGGGCCGCGGCGGGCGGGCGCGGTCCTGGCTGTCCGCCAGCAGGTCCAGCAGGTGTTCGGCGGATTCGTTCCAGCCGAAGGGGCGGTAGCCGTCGCGGATCTTCGCCTCCGCCGCGGCGCGGGCGGTGCGGCTGCCGGCGTAGAATTGCAGCTTGGTGGCCCAGGCCGCGACATCCAGCGGGTCCAGCAGCTCCACCAATCCAGGCGCGATTTCCGGCACCGAGGAGGTGTCGGCGGCGATGCAGAGCTTGCCGTGGCGCAGGCTCTCCCCGACCGGCAGGCCCCAGCCCTCATAGAGTGAGGGATAGACCGTCATCAGGCAGTTCTCGTAGAGCCAGTCGAGCACGAGGTCATCGACGCCATCGAGGATGGTGACGTGGTCCTTCAGGCGGGCGTCGCCGCGCAGCGCGCGGGCCACGTCATGGCCGTTCCAGGCGACGCCGCCCACGATGACGAGGTGGGGGCAGCGCGGGCCCATGCGCTCCGCCAGCTTCAGCCACACGTCGTAGAGCAGCTTGTGGTTCTTGCGCTGGTGGATGGCGCCGACGGTCAGCACGAAGGGCTTCCGGCCGAACTGCTTCTCGATCGCCGCGGTGGCCTTGGGGTCCTCCGCGTGCAGGATCTGCTGGATCTCGTCGCCTTCGCGCAGCACGACGACATCGGGGATGAAGAGGCCCTGGATGCGGGCGCCGTATTCCTCCACGTCCCGGCGCGTGGCCTGGGAGATGGCGACGATCTGGTCGGCGCCGTCGAGCAGCATGGTCAGGTTCTGTTCGAAGACCGGGGCATAGCCCTCGTTGAACCAGAAGGGGAACTTGGTCGGGATGATGTCGTGGATGATGGGCGTCAGGCGCAGCCGGTGCAGGCGGGCCAGCGCCACCACGTTCTCGGCATAGAGCGCGTTCTGCATCCAGCCGCTGCCGGGGACGATGTAGTGCGCGCCGGCGGGCAGGGAGAGCAGGGGCGGCGGGTTGTCGTCGTAATGCGCCAGCAGGCGGGACAGCTTGCCGGCGCGGATGCCCTCGAACGGCATCTCGACGAACTGCTTGGCCTTGTTGTTCCAGGCGATGAAGCGGATGTCGGCGCGCGCATCGGCGCGCAGCGCCAGCGCCAGCGCGGCTTCGACGCGCGCGATGCCTGTCCAGCGGCCGCTGTGGTTGGCGCTGGTGGTCACGTCATAGACGATGGTGACGGGCTTGTAGTCGCCCGCCGAGGCGACGTCCTGGCTGCCGGAGGGTGCGAGCGCGCGCGGCAGGATGGCCGCGCGTTCCGGCATTGCGGAGGCGCGGGCCTTGGCGCTGCCGATCGCCTTGGCATAGACGGCTTCCGTGCCGTCGCGGTGGCGTTCCCAGCTGTAGGTGGTGGCGATGAAGTCCTTCTGCGCCGCGATCCCCGCGGCATCGAGCGGCGCCTCATAGGCTTCCAGCACGGCGCGGCGGATGGAGGCGGGGTCGCCCGGGTCGCAGTAGCGGGCGCGGTCGCCGAAATACTCGCTCTCCCCGCTCTCGTCGCTCAGCACCAGGTTGGCGCCGGAGGCGGCGGCTTCGAGGGCGGCCAGCGGCGCGCCTTCCGCCCAGCTGGCCAGCACGGCGACGCGCGCCGCGGCGAAGGCGGAGGCGAGGAGGGGGGAGTTGGGCGGCAGCCGGTCGATCACCGTCACGTTGGGCGTGCGGTGCTTTTCCAGGATGTCGCGATAGGGCTGGTTGGCGGTGTGGCCGATCAGCACGATCGGCAGGTTGGTGTCGCGCAGCGCATGGACCAGCATGACCTGGTTCTTCCGCGCCTCGATCCGCGCGACGCAGAGCACGAAGTCCTTGAGGCCGTATTCCTGCTCGAACAGCGCGGGGTCGGCATCGGCGAAGAGCTTCGCGTCGACGGGATTGTGCACGACCGTGCCGTGTTCGACCGGCGCGCCGATGCGGGCGAGGCGCGTGCGCTCCCGCTCGCTCAGGAAGATCATGTGGTCGGAGAGCGTCGCCATCTCCCGCACCGCGGCGTGGAAGCCGGGCACGGCCTCGGCGCCCGGTTCGTCGCTGGCGCGGCGGGCGCGGAGTTCGGCGATGAAGGGGGCGAGGGCGGCGTCGGTGGCGGCGCCGGGCTCGGCATCCGCCAGCAGCTTCGGCAGCTTCTCCTGCCACAGGTCGCGGCGCGTCAGGTCGAGGAAGATGGGGGAGAAGACGAGCGGCCGGCCCGCCTGCCGGCCGCGGCGCAGCAGGTCCAGCGCCGACCAGGGCGACCAGGTGTTGAAGGCATGCACCAGGTCGAGGTCGCCGAAGCCCTTGGCGGCGGGATGGACGCGGAGCTCCGTCTCGATGCCCGACAGCGTCAGTTCCCGCGCCAGGCGCGGCACGCGGACGGTGGGGCCGCCCTGTGACTTGTTCTCGTTCCCGTGCAGGAAGAGCCCGACCTTGCGCGGGCGGTCGGCGCGGCGGGCCTTGGTCTCCGGCGCGCTCAGCGTGATGCCGTGCTGCTTCGCCAGCGCCTGGAAGACGCGGTCATGCCCCTCCGCCCAGGCATCCCAGGTGCGGTCCATGACGGAGGCGCGCAGTGCCCGCTTCTTCTCCACCAGCTCCAGCAGCACGCGGCGGAGGTCCGCCACGTCGCCCACCTGGTATTCGACATGCGGGAATTCCGGCACCCAGCCGATCGCAGGGGCGATGATCTCCGTCCCGCTGGCCAGCGCCTCCACCACGCACATCGGGCCGCCTTCATAGAGGGCGGGGACGAGCACGTAGTCCAGGCTGCGGTAGTAGTCCGGCAGTTCGGCGCCGGGCAGTTCCAGGGCGGGGCCGGGCCAGCCGGTGCCGGTGAAGGACCACTCGATCTCCGGGATGTCCTGCACCGCGGCGACCAGGTGCTCCCCCTTCCGGCCGGTGTGGTAGGTGCGGCCGACGACGCCGATGCGGAGCTTCGGCTTGAAGGTCTCCGTATCCACGCCGGGCGAGATGGTGGTGACGTGTCCGATGCCTGCGTCGCGCAGCACGCCTTCATAGAGGCGGGCATGGCAGATGCAGTGCTCCACCTCCCTCGCCACATTGAAGAACTGGTCGTAGGCCGGGCCCTCCGGCTCCAGATGGGCGAAATAGGCGACCTCGACGGGGGACAGGCGCTGCCCGCGGCAGGAATAGGTGACGTAGTACTGGATGGCCGCCTTGGGATCGCGGCCATCGCCGAAGGTGACGTAGGGAAGGCGGTCGGCGACTTCGGAGGCCAGCTTCTCCAGGATCCAGCCACGGTCAGACGTGACGATGTTCACCGTTGTCATGCGTCGATTCGTCCCAAGGTCTACCGCGAGGCCTGCCTGGCCCCGAGGGGCCGGAGGGAGTGGAGGTCGCCGTCCGGGTGGATGCCCGGCAGCCGGCAAGCCGGTGAAGTGAACATGCTGGTCACGACCCGGCAACCGTGCCGCGATTCCGTTCTGGCATCGCCTGGTTCGATCAGGGGTGGGGAGGCTGGCTGTGGCACGCCGGGCTGTTTAACGCGGAGCGTGATGGCGTTGCCAGCCCTGAGAGCGACTCTTAATGCAATCGCCATGGCATCCCAGGGTTGTGGTTGATGATTTCGGGTGCAACCTTGCCTCATGCCGTAGCACCACAGCGTTGTGTCGGGGTGGCGGCCGGCCGATCCCGCGTTTCGCACGGTTGCGTCCTGCCGGGCTTGCATCTGGCCGGGCGGCGCCCTGGCCGGTATAGGGCGGGGGTGTCCGATCCCGCCCCAGGGGATTTTCCCGCACCCCGCCTTCCGGCGGGACGCGGAGACCAAGGAAGCCGCCCGATGCCCCTCCCTACCCCCGTCATGCCCGGCATCCCCCTTCCGGCGCCGGTGCGCTGAGCATGGGCAAGGTCCTCGTCACCGGTGCCGCCGGCTTCATCGGCGCGCATGTCGCCCAGGCCCTGCTGGCGCGGGGTGAGCAGGTGGTCGGGCTCGACAACCTCAACCCCTATTACGACCCGGCGCTGAAGCGCGCGCGGCTGGCGGCGCTGACGGGAAAGGCCGAGGCGGGGGCCTTCGCCTTCCACCAGATCGACCTGTCGGACCAGGATGCGGTGCTGGCGCTGTTCAAGGCCGATCCCGCGATCGACCGCGTGGTGCATCTGGGCGCGCAGGCCGGCGTGCGCTGGTCGCTGGAAGCGCCCTTCGCCTATACGGCCGCCAATGTCACCGGCCACCTGGCGATCCTGGAGGCGGTGCGGCGGAGCGAGGGGCGGATCGGCCACACCGTCTATGCCTCCACGAGTTCGGTCTACGGCTCCCGCACCGATGGCGCCTTCCGGGAGGGTGACCGGGTGGACAGCCCGGCCAGCCTCTATGCCGCGACCAAGGCGGCGGGGGAGCTGATGTCGAAGGTCTATGTGGACCTCTACAAGCTGAAGCTGACGGGGCTTCGCTTCTTCACGGTCTATGGCCCCTGGGGCCGGCCCGACATGGCCTATTGGCTCTTCACCGACGCGATGCTGAAGGGCCGGCCGATCCGGCTGTTCAACGAGGGGAAGATGCGTCGCGACTTCACCTTCGTGGACGACATCGTGGCCGGCATCATCGCGGCGCTGGACCATGCGCCGGCCGCGGCCTCGCATCGCCTCTACAACATCGGCAACAGCAACCCGGAAGAGCTGCTGGACATGGTCGGCATGCTGGAGGAGTTGCTGGGCGCGAAGGCGGTGACGGAGCTGCTGCCGATGCAGCCCGGCGACGTGCCCGCCACCTTCGCCGACGTCTCCGCCATGAAGCGTGATTTCGGCTGGCAGCCGACCACCGACCTGCGCACCGGGCTGACGCGCTTCGTCGGCTGGTGGCGCGGCCATTTCGGCTGATCCGGCCCGGTCCGATCCATGTCCAGTGACCTATCCGTGGTGCAGGCGCCCATCATCATCTTCGCCTTCGCCCGGCCCGACTACCTGCGCCGGCTGTGCCGGTCGCTGAAGGCGCAGCAGGGCGTCCTGCTGGACGAGGCCTCAATCCACCTGATGCAGGATGGTGCGAAGTCCCGGCGTTCGGCCATCACCTATGCCGATCCCGCGTTGATCGAGGCGAGCATCGCCGCCTTCCGGGAGGTCTTCCCGCGCGGCCAGGTGCATCCGGCGCCGGAGAACCTCGGCGTCGCGATGAACATCCTGCGGGGGGAGCGCCACGCCTTCCAGACGCTGCGGGCCGACATCGCCTATTTCTTCGAGGAGGACCTGGAGCTCGGCCCCGCCTACCTCGCGATGATGGAGGTGCTGGCGGCGCGCTTCGGGCGGCACAAGCGGCTCGGCTATTTCGCGGCCTATGGCGACCACCGCCGGCAGGGCGACCCGCAGGCGCCGCAGATCGTGCCGCTGGAACACCATTGGGGCTTCGGGCTGACGCGGCATTGCTGGCAGGCGCTGCAGCCCTGGCTGAAGCCGTTCCACCAGGTCTACCAGCAGGTGGACTACCAGGCGCGGCCGCATCTGCGGATCGTCGAGCTGTTCGAGAGCTGCCGCGTCTCCTCCATGGCGTCGTCGCAGGACGTGGCGAAGACCATGGCCTGCGCCGATCTCGGCTTCGCGCGCATCAACACGGATGTGGGCTTCGCCCGCTACATCGGCGCGGTGGGGGAGAGCTTCCGGGAGGATCGCTTCGCCGCCCATGGCTTCGCCGAGGTGCCGGTGGCGGAGACGCTGCCGGCCACGCTGCCCGAAGGCTCGGCCGAGATACTGGACCGCATCGCGGCGGAGAAGTTCGAGGCCTGCAGCGCCCATCGGCGCGATGCCTATGAGCGCGAACTGGCCGTCATGCGCCGCACCTTCTTCAACCCCGACCGCCTGGTCACTCGGGAGGAGCTGGAGGCGCTGTGGCGGCTGCTGATGGACCGGCTGCCGACCGACGACGAATACTACGCGAAGAATGTCGGCGTGCGCACGCTGCGGCAGGTGCGCCGGTCGCTGCTCCGCAGCCGCGAGGCGCAGGGCAAGGGGTTCTACCTCGGCTGAGGGTGAAGCGGGACGCGGCGGTGGCCGCCTGCCCGTCGGGCGAACAGGCGGCTGCGGCCGTACAGGATGGGAAGACGAGACCGATGCACGCGCCCATCGCGGTGATGTCGTTCAACCGGCCGGACTACCTGCGGCAGGTGCTGTCGAGCCTGGCGGCCCAGCAGGGGGCGGCGATCGAGGAACGGCAGGTCATCCTGTTCCAGGACAATTGGCGCAACGCGCAGAGCGGGCGCATCTGCGCCGAGGCCGCGGATATCGAGGCCTGCATCGCGGTGTTCCGGGAGATCTTCCCGGGCGGCCAGGTGATGGCGGCGCCGAGCAACCTCGGCGTGGCGGAGAACTTCTTCCGCGCCGAGACGCACATGTTCCGGGAGATCGGCGCCGATTGCGCCTATTTCTTCGAGGACGACCTGGTGCTGGAGCCGAACTACCTGGCGACGCTGGACCGGATGCGCGCCGCCTGCGCGGAATCCGGGCAGGTCGGCTACTTCGCCTGCTACGGCAACCTGCAGGCGACGGAGGCCGACCAGCGCAAGAATGCGCGGGTGTTGCGGCGGCTCGGCCATCTCTGGGGCTTCGGCCTGTTCCGGCGGCATTGGGAGGAGATGCAGCCGGTGATGGCGGACTACTACGCCATGGTGCTGGGGCGGGACTACCGGCTGCGGCCGACGCCGGAGATCCTGCGGCACTACCGGTCGCGCGGGATCATGGCGGGCGTCTCCTCCCAGGACGATGTGAAGAAGGCGGTGACCTACTTCCTCGGCCGGGTCGCGCTGAACACCAATGTGGTGAATGCGCGCTACATCGGCGCGGTCGGCCTGCACATGAACGAGGCGAAGTTCGAGGCCGCGGGCTTCGCGCGCACCGTGGTGCTCGGGCTGCAGGACCAGCCCTTCGACTTCCCCGACGCGGCGCGGCTGGAGACGCTGCGGCAGGAGGAGGCGACGGCGCGGGCCCGGGCGCTGGAGCGGGAGGCCGCCGCCGCCGCCGCCAAGGCCGCCGCCGCGGCGGAGAAGGCGGCTGCCCGGGCAGCCAGGACGGGCGGGGCGGCGAAGGCCGCTGTCGCGGCGCCTGCGCTCTCCCTCGACGCCGCAACGGCTGAAGCGGAGCCTGCCTCCGGCGCGGAGGTCCCGGACGAGTTGGCGGATGGCAAGGCCCCGTCCCGGGGGAGGGACGAGGGCGCCATCGGCAAGCCGCGCATGACGCCGGAGGAACTCGCGCTGTTCGGCCGCGTGCTGGGGAGCGGCCGGCGGCGCTACGCGGAATTCGGTCTCGGCGCCTCCACCCTGCTGGCGGTGCGGCAGGGCTTCGAGGCGGTGGTCGGGGTGGAATCGGACCCGGCCTGGCTCGCCGCCGTATCGCGGCACGAGGAGGTCGCGGCGGAGGTCGCGGCGGGTCGGTGCAGCCTGGTGCACGGGAATATCGGGGCGGTCGGCGCCTGGGGCGCGCCGGCCGACCGGCAGGAGGTGAAGCCCTGGCCGCGCTACATCGCGGCGATGTGGGACGCCTGGGACCGTCGCGGCAGCAGCCCCGACCTGGTCTTCGTCGACGGCCGCTTCCGCGTGGCCTGCTGCGTCTCCGTCGCCCTGATGGCCGCGGCGCGCAGCGGGCAGGGGCCGATGCCACTGGTGATGATGCAGGACATCAATGACCGGCGGCCGGGCTACCAGCGGGTCTTCGACTACTTCCACCTGGAGGAGCAGGCGGGCAGCCTCTGCGTCATGTCGCCGCGGCAGCGCGTTTCCCCGGAACGGCTGCTGGCCGCCCTGCTGGGCCACATCTTCGAAATCACCTGACCGATTCGACATGGTCGCGCGGCCACCCGCCGTGCCGTGACGGCCGATCGATCAACCCCGGTTCCCCGAGACATGCACAACCTAACGATTTATTCATGATTTGCTGCGCTGCGATATTGGCGTCGTGGACGAACACGTTTACGCTTCGCGCAACGGTGGCAAAAGCGCCACGGCTGTCAGGCGGCAACCCTGCGCGATGGGGTGGGGAGCCGTGGGGCAGGGGGGCTCAACAACAAGCGCATCCTCGACAGACGCCGCCCCCGCCGGGCAGGACCGGCGGCCCGTGGCGTGCAACCCAGGGTGGCGCTTGTGGCTGAGGCGGTCCAGGGCTCGGGCGCCGGCAACCGGCGGCGTACGGGGGGCCGCCAGGGCGGGGGTGTGAGCCCCGGCACGGGTAGGCTTGAGACGGAGAAGGGATCGCTCGTGAGCGCAGTGAAGACCTCCGAACCCGCAGCCGCGCCGCGCGCGGACCAGCCCGCGCCGGCGAAGGCGCCGCCGGCGCCGAAAGCCGCCGCGAAGAAGCCTCCGCCGAAGCCGATCGACCGCACCGCGACCGCCGCCGACGTGGCCGCCGCCTACCGCCTGCTGCTGGGAAGGGAGCCTGAATCGGAAGCCGTGGTGGCCGGCCACCTGGCCGCCGTGAAGGATATCGGCGCGCTGCGCGACCGCATCATGGGATCCGCCGAGTTCCAGCGCGTGGCCTATGCCGCCATGGCGACGCCCGGCATCCGGCGCGCGGCGGGCTACGAGCCCGTGCCGATGGAGATCGAGGTCTCCTCCAAGGAGACGGAGCGGATGCTGGCGCAGGTCCGCCGCGTCTGGACGGAGCTGGGCCAGAAGCGGCCCTTCTTCTCCGTGCTCGGGGAGCGTCGCTTCGCGCCCGACCAGGTGGAGAAGAACCGGGAGGCCTTCGAGAAGACCGGCCGGGACGAGACCGATGTGCTGAAGCGGCGGCTGGCGGCCCTCGAGATCGATGTGGCGGACCATCCGGAGGCGGTGGATTACGGCTGCGGCGTGGGCCGCGTGACGGTGCCCTTCGGCGCGGTCTTCAAGAAGGTGACGGGGTTCGACATCTCCCAGCCGCATCTCGACCTGGCGCAGGCGGCAGTGCGGGCGGAGGGGCGGCGCAACGTCACGCTGGCGGTGGTGAAGGACATCCGCACGCTGGACGTGCCGCAGCACGACTTCTTCCATTCCCGCATGGTGCTGCACCGGAACCCGCCGCCGCTGCAGGCGCAGATCCTGCGGCGCTGCCTGGCGCGGGTGCGGATCGGGGGCATCGCCGTCTTCCAGCTGCTGACGCATCTGGAAGGCTATGCCTATGATACCGCCGCCTGGATGGCCGCGCCGCCGGCGGAGGAGCCGGAGGTGCATGTGCTGCGGCAGGACATCGTCTTCGGCATCCTGAAGGAACTTGGCTTCCAGCCGCTGCATGTCGCGCGCGACCACAGCCTGCCGGGCTTCGACCGGATCTCGACCCAGTTCATCGCCCGGCGCGTGCGCCTTGACTAGAACCGGTCCATGACCCTGGCGCATCTGGATGCGGTGACCCAGGCCGGCATCATCGAGGGCTGGGCCTGCGACCCGCAGCGGCCGCGTGAGACCCTGGCGCTGGCGGTGCTGCTGGATGACGGGACGGCGGTGGCGGCCGGGCGGGCGGAGCTGTTCCGCGAGGACCTGATGGACGCCCAACTCCGCTACGGCTGGTGCGCCTTCCGCCTGCGCGCGGCGCTGGGGCCCGAGGCGCTGGCGGCGCAGAGGCTGCGGCTGGTGGAGGCCACGACGGGCGCGGTGCTGCATGTGCAGCCGCAGCTGCCGATCCGCCATGTCGAGCACCATGACTGCGAGACGGTGGAGGCGGTGGTGGCGGAAGACCCCACCATGCTGCGCTCCATCGACCAGCTGGCGGGGTGCGGGGATCTGTTCGCGGCCTTCATCGCGCAGGAAGGTCTGCCCGCCTTCATCCGCGCCGCCTATGGCTACGTGCTCGGACGGCCGGCCGATCCGGTCGGCTTCGCCAGCTACGAGAAGCTGATGCGCCGCGGCGCGCTGACGCCCTTCGGCCTGCTGGCCATCCTGGCGGATAGCGGGGAGTTCCGGTCCCGGCCGCGGCTGCTGCCATCCCCGGTGCAGCCGGCCTTCGTCTTCGCGACCGCCGCGGCGCCGCCGGCTGCGCCCGAGCTGACACTGGATGACGGGGCGGACGCGGCGTGAGCGGTGGTTCCGTCCTGCTTGTCTCGGTCCCGGCGGTGCATCTCTCGGGGCTGGACCTGCCCGGCTCCCTCTACCCCTGGCGCTGCCTGCGGGATGCGGTGCTGCCGCCCGATCTGCGGCTGGCGCTGCTGCTGGTGATGCAGTCGGCGGAGGCGCAGCAGACCGAGATCCGCTTCGTCGCCCGGCCGGAAATCTTCACCCATGGCGCGGCACGCGACTGGCTGGATGCGCAGTCCGGCGGCGCGCAGGACCACCTGGCGCTGACGGATGGCAACACGCTCCGGCTGATCCCGGGGCTGCGCAACCACATGTTCTTCTTCCCCCGCGGCATGACGTCGCGGGAGGGGGCGCTGAACCGGCTGGTGCGGCTGGTGCCGGAGGCCTTCGCGGGCCTTGCCTCCCAGGTCAACGGCACGCTGACCTTCCGGCTGGGGTCGCGCTGGATCAGGCCGCCGATGCTGCCGCTGGGCTTCGCGGTGACGCCGGTGGGCGAGCCCGCGCAATACACGCCCTTCGTCTGGCTGCCCGGCAACCATGGCTATGCCGGCGTGCTGAGCGCGAAGGAGGCGATGGAGGGCGTGCCCCTGCCGAAGCCGCCGCACTACGTGCCGCTGACCCTCGGCGCGCTGAGCGACCATCCCTTCGTGGTGGAACTGGCGAGGCAGGTGCGGGAGGTGGTGCTGGACCCCGCGAAGGGCCCGCTGCTGATCGGCCTGCCGGCGCTGGACCGCGACGATGCCGCCACCAAGGACCAGGTGGAGGCGGTGCTGGAAGCCTTCAGCCGCAGCGGCATCGCGCTGCCCCGCCTCTCCTCCTGGGCCGTGCGCTTCGTGGCGGGGATGCCGGATCCCGCCGCGCTGGCCGGCGCCCGGCTGACGCTGCATGCCCATGTCCCCTTCTGGCATTTCGGGCGGGACATCTTCGACGCGGTGGGGGAGGTGACGCTGACCGGCAGCGGGTCGCTTTCCGGCCCCGCCTCCCTCTTCTCCACCTGGCTCGGCCGCGCGGTGCCGGTGCGGCGCATCCGGCCGCAACTCGGCCTGCTGCCGGTGACGACGGGGCAGGTGCCATGAAGCCCGCGCTCACCATCGACATCACCCCGCTGCTGGAAAGCCAGTGGACGGGCATCCCGGTCTTCACCCGCCGCCTGGTGCAGGCGCTGGACCCGCATCTGCGGCTGCATTTCTGCCAGGGCCCGAACGGGGTGCCGGAGGAGGCGGTGCGCCAGGCGATCCGCATCGGCACCGGGACCTATCTGCGCGACGCCATCCATACGGAGGTGGAGAGCGTGCAGCAGGAGGCGCGGCGGCCGGCGATCGACCCCGCCATCCCGCTGCTCTACCCCTCCGTCAAGCCGAGCCCCGGCGCGGTGGCGCGGGAGGCCAGCACGATCCACGACATCAGCACGCTGGTGATGCCCGACACCCATGTGCCGGAGAACGTGGCCTTCCACCTGGACCCGCTGCGGGACCAGATGGCGTCGGACGAGGTGGTGTTCTGCTGTTCGGAGGCGACGCAGGAGGCGCTCTGTGCCTATGTCCCCTGGGTCCGCCCGAAGACGCGGGTGATGTACCAGTACGTCGACTGGCCCGAGGGGTTCGAGGCCATGGACCGCAACCAGCCGGCCATCCGGCTGGGGCGCTATGCCGTGGTGATCGGCACGGTGGAGCCGCGCAAGAATCTGCGCCTGCTGCTGCGGGCGCTGGAAGAACCCTCCGTCGCCGCGGCCGACCTGCATTTCGTGGTCATCGGGGCGCGGGGCTGGATGGCGGACCAGGCCCTGGCGCAGCTGTCGCCGCAAGCGCAGGCGCGGATCAGCTTCACCGGCTTCATTTCCGAATTCGCGAAGTACCGGCTGCTGCGGCACGCGGAATTCCTGGTCTATCCCTCGGTCTATGAGGGGTTCGGGATTCCGGCGGTGGAAGCGATGAGCCTCGGCAAGCCGGTGCTCGCCTCGCTCAGCTCCAGCTTCCCGGAGGTGATCGGGCCGGCGGGGCTGTTCTTCGACCCCTTCAGCATCGATGGCTTCCTGGCGGCGCTGGAGGAGATGGCGAATCCGGCCCTGCAGGCGGAACTCGCCGCCCATGCCGTGCCGCAGGCGTCGCGCTTCAACGCGGCGGTGATGGCGGCGCCGGTGCTGGAGTGGCTGGGGGTGCCGGGCTGACCCGGTCAGCCCCCCTGGTCGCTGACCTCTTCAGGCGCCCTGCGCATCCTTGAGCGCCTTGGCGGCCTCGTAGAACCGGCTGTGGATGAAGACCGGGTTGGCGCGGCGCAGGACCGGCAGCTGGTTCTGGAAGGTCTGGTCGTAGAACTGGAACAGCAGGAAACCGGCATCCCGCAGCAGGTCCTCCAGCGCCCGGAAGGGGGCATGCAGGGTGTTGTACGGGTTCATCGAGGCTTCCACCTGCACGAAGTCGATTCGCGGCAGCGTCCCGGCGAAGCCCTTCAGCACATCGAGGTCATGCCCCTCGGTGTCGATCTTCAGGTAGGAGATCGCCTCGATCCCATGATGGGCGCAGAACTGGTCGCCCGTGAGGATGGTGACGCTTTCGGTGTTCCGCGCCCCGGGCCGCGCCGGGATGACGCGGTTGTTGGTGCTCAGGGCGCGCGCGGTCATCATCGCCTCCCCGGAGGTGGCGCCGAGCGCGGCGTGGCAGGGCTTGATCCGGGGATTGGCCGCGACGTTGCCGGCCAGCACGGCGAAGGTGGAGGCCACCGGTTCGAAGGCATGGATCACCTCCGCTTCCGGCGCCGCCACGGCGAAAGCGGTGCAGCTCTGCCCGATATTGGCCCCGACGTCGAAGATCACCCTGAAGGCGTAGTCCGGCATCTGCCGCCGGACATGCTGGAAGAAGAGGGGAGGCCTGGCGGGCGGCAGCGCCGCCGGTGTCGCGCGGACGGGGTCGATGCTCATGGATCACTACTGCGCCTGTAGCCCGGGGCTGCCAAGCCCCGCGACCAGGGCGGGCATGACGACCGACATGGCGCGAGGGGGGCGATGCGCCGGGGCGATGCCCGGGACGCCGGCGCAATGCCCGGAAGCATCTTATGATCGCCCCGCGGCCGGGTTTGCGGCGGCGCAGCATTCCGCCGGCGCGACAGCATCGCCTAATGTCCCGCGCGGATAAGGCTACAGGGGGACTGCCGGCTTCATGTGCGGGATCGTGGGGGTGATCGGCCGGGCGGATGCGGGTCCGCTGCTGCTGGATGCGCTGCGGCGCCTGGAATACCGGGGCTATGACAGCGCCGGCATCGCGACGCTGGTGAACGGTCACATCGATCGCCGCCGGGCGGAGGGCAAGCTCGGCAACCTCGCCGCCGTGCTGGGCCAGGACCCGCTGCCGGGCACCACCGGCGTCGGCCATACGCGCTGGGCGACGCATGGCGCGCCGACCGAACGCAACGCCCACCCGCACGCCACTGCCCGGGTCGCCGTGGTCCACAACGGCATCATCGAGAACCACGCCGAGCTCCGCGCCGAGCTGGAAGCCGAAGGCGCGGTGTTCGAGACGGAGACGGATACCGAGACCTTCGTCCGGCTGCTGGACCACCTGCTGGCCCAGGGCCTGGCCCCCACCGCCGCCTTCGCGGCCGCGCTGAAGCGCGTGCACGGCGCCTTCGCGCTGGCCGCCATCTTCGCCGGCCATCCGAAGCTGCTGCTCGGCGCCCGGCAGGGCGCGCCGCTGGCCGTGGGGTTCGGGGAGGGGGAAATGTTCCTCGGCTCCGACGCCCTGGCCCTGGCGCCGCTGACGCGCCGCATCGCCTACCTCGAGGAGGGCGACTGGGTGGAGGTGACGGAAGGCGGCGCGCGCTTCCACGATGCCGCCGACCGGCCGGTGGACCGCGCCGTCGTCGTCACCGCCGTCTCCGGCGCCGCGGTCGGCAAGGGCAACTACCGCCACTTCATGGAGAAGGAACTGCACGAGCACCCCGCCGTCATCGGCGACACGCTCCGCCAGTACCTCGACCCCGGCACCCACGCGGTGCGCCTGCCGCGCCTGCCCTTCGACCCGGCGGTGGTGCCGCGGCTGACGCTCTCCGCCTGCGGCAGCGCCTTCCTGGCCGCCCATGTCGGGCGCTACTGGATCGAACAGCTCGCCCGCATCCCCTGCGACGCCGACGTCGCCAGCGAACTCCGCTACCGCGACCCGCCTCTGGCACCGGGCGGGGGCGCCATCCTCGTCTCCCAGTCCGGGGAGACGGCGGACACCATGGCGGCACTCCGCCTGCTGAAGGAAGGCGGGCAGCGGGTGCTGTCCATCGTCAACGTGCCGGAAAGCACCATGGCCCGCCTGTCGGACGCCGCGCTGCTGACCGTGGCGGGGCCGGAGATCGGCGTCGCCTCCACCAAGGCCTTCACCGCCCAGCTCTCCGTCCTCGCCTGCCTGGCGCTGGGCTTCGCCCGCAGCCGCGGCACGATCGAGGTGGCGGAGGAGGAACGGCTGACCCAGGCATTGCTCTCCATCCCCGGCCACGCCGCCGCCGTGCTGGAACAGGACGACCGCATCAAGGCCCTGGCGGCCGAGATCATGGCGGCGCGGGACGTGCTCTTCCTCGGCCGCGGATCCATGTTCCCGATCGCCATGGAAGGGGCGCTGAAACTCAAGGAGATCAGCTACATCCACGCCGAAGGTTATGCGGCGGGTGAGATGAAGCACGGGCCCATCGCCCTGATCGACCCGGCGGTGCCCGTGATCGCCCTCTGCCCCTCCGGGCCGCTGTTCGAGAAGACGGCCTCCAACCTGCAGGAAGCCGCGGCACGCGGCGGGCGCATCATGGCCTTCACCGACGCCACCGGCGCCCCGGCCCTGAGCCGCTTCGCCGAACAGGTCATCACCCTGCCCGGCATCGACCCCTTCGCCGCGCCGATCCTGCACAGCATCCCCGTCCAACTCCTGGCCTACCACGTCGCCGCCCTGAAAGGGACCGACGTGGACCAGCCCCGGAACCTGGCGAAAAGCGTGACGGTGGAGTAGCGGGGCGGGTGTTGCGCTGGTTGCTTCCAGGAGGGGCCTTGCCCCTCCCGGACCCTCCCCACCAGGGTCCAACGGGACCCTGGACCGCGAGGTGATGGGATGGGGAAGGAGGGGGCTGGCGCACCGGTGGAACGGGCGCACCAGCCCCCTCCTTCCCCATCCCATTTCCATGGTTTCCAAAGGCCCGCTGGCCTTTGGTGGGGGAGCGCGAGGGGGCAACGCCCCCTCGTGAATCATCAGCGCAACACCGCCCCGCTACGCCCGCCGTCGCCTTGTCGCCGGGATCGGGGTTGTGTCCGCTTCGGTGTCCAGTCGGTCGAGGGTGGTGCGCCAGGTGGCGGTCCAGCTGCGGGGTTGGCCGCCGCGGCAGCGCAGCAGGTCGAGGGACCATCGGGGGTCGCCGAGGCTGTGCTGGTTGCCGCCGAGGCTGGGCAGGGCGTTGACGCGCCAGCGGGTGAGGGCGGCGGAGGGGCCGGGGTCTTCGGTATCCGGGCGGAGGAGCAGGCCGAGGGCGCCGCCGGCTTCGGCGGCGAGCTGGAGGCGGCGGGCGGCGGTGAGGTCGATGTCGGCCAGGGTCAGCAGGGCGCCGGCGACGGCGGGGCAGCGCAGCGCTTCCTCCATGGCCCAGAGGGCGTCGGCGGGGCGGGGGGCGCGGACCATGATGAGGTCGGCGGGGGAGAGGCCGTAGCGGGCGAGGCCGGAGGGCCAGGCATCCGGGTCCGGGCCGATCCAGAGGATGGGGCCACCCCCGGCGGCGCCGGTCAGGCTGCTGGCCCGGCCGAGGATGAGGCTGGCGAAGCCGGTGGCGGCGCCGGCTTCGGCGGCGAGGATCTCGTGCAGCCCGGCGCGGGCCAGGCCGCCATCGGGCAGGGTGGCGTCGATGGTGTCGGCCAGGGGCACGCTGCCGGCTTCGGCACGGGCGAGGGCGGAGGCGGCGCCGCCGCGTTCCAGGCGGCCGATGCGGGCGCGGAGCGCGGCCATGAGGGCGGGCCGGTCCATGGGAAGACCGTCCGGCGGGGTGTTCGCGGCAAGGGGGGGAGGGATATCGGGGGCCATGGCTGTTCTTGCTATGTTCCGACCCCGAGGTGGTCGCAGTCAAGCAGTTTGGAAAGACGGTGCCGATACGATCTTGTTTTATTATTTGAAAACAGCGTTTTGTGCGTCGTCGATGAGAAGTTGGTGGAGGTTTCGCATGGCGCTTCCATTCAACCGAACGGCTTCTTAATCCTGCTGCCGCACAACCCGGGGTCTCCATGGCGGGAGCCCCGGAATGCGAGTCGCCCCTTTGTCGCGCAGGGCTTGGCTGGTGATGGGCCTGTGCCTGCCGCTCATGGCCTGTGCGCGGCTGCCGGCCGAGGAGGCGCGGGCGACGCCGGCGGCGGCCGTCGCGGCCTGGGGATTTGCGGCCTTGTCGAGCCACGGGGCGCCGCTCGGTTCAGCCGTGGCGGTGGCGCCGGGACGGCTGCTGACCAGCGCGCATCTGCTGCCGGCGGGGGTGGAGGTTGTCGAGGCGCGGCGGGGGGATGGCATCGGCCGGGCCCAGGCCCGGGTACTGGCGCGTAGCGAGGCGATGGATCTGGCGGTGCTGGCGGTGCCGCTGGGCCTGTTCCAGCCCGTGCCGGTCGAGCAGGGCGCGGTGGTGGCGGGGCAGCGGCTTTGGGCGCTGGGATCGCCTTCGGCCGGGGCGGCGATGGCGGTGGGCGTGGTGACGCGGCCGGCCGCGGTCATGCCGGGGCGAGGGTCCGGATTCACCGCCAGGATCGGCGCGCTGATGGGGTATTCGGGCGGGCCTGCCCTGGATGAGGCGGGGCATCTGCGCGGCCTGGTGACGGCGCTGCCGGGTGGTGGTGGCGCCACGGCGCTGGCGGCGCTGACGGGCCTGGACCTGGATGGCCTCGCCCGTGGAAGCGATGGCAGGGAGGTTTTCTTCCTATCCATCGCTGCCGCACTGGCCGAATCCGAACGGATCGCGCCGTCTGGCCGGCTCCTGGCCCACCATGGCGTGAGTCCTCCGCAACCCTGACCGGGGCCTGACGTCCCCTGCGCGCCGATAGGGCGGAATGCCGTGGCGGGGGCACGGACAGCAGGAGGAGAGAGCGATGCGGATCACGCGGATGACGATGGTGGCGGCCCTGGCCCTGGCTGCCTGTGCGGCCCCGGCCCTGAACCCGGTGGCGCCGGAAGGCGCCATCGCCAATGAAACGCGCGGTGATGCCCAGCGCGGCCAGGCGTCCTTCTACCATCCCGAGCGCTTCACCGGCCGGCCGATGGCGAATGGCGAGCCCTTCGACCCGGAGTCCAATTCGGCCGCGCATCGCACCCTGCCGCTCGGCACGGTCGCGGAGGTGACGAATCTGCGCAATGGCGAAAGCCGGACCGTCGTGATCGAGGATCGCGGGCCGTTCATCCGCGGCCGCATCATCGATCTGTCGCCGCGAACGGCGGATGAACTCGGCATGCGGGAGAGCGGGACGGCGCCGGTGGAGGTGCGCCCGATCGGTCGTCAGGCCAATGCGGGCCGGGATGAATAGATCGAACCAATAGGTTGTAATTCGCGCCGGGGCTGACGACCATCCGGCGTGATGTCCCTGGCCCTGCGCCCTGTCGAGCGGCTGGTCTTCATCCCGCGTCTCCGGGCGGGGATGCAGGCGGCGCTTGCCTGCCAGCAGGGGCGCTTCGCGCCCTGGCTGGCGGTGGCGCTGGGCGCCGGGGTGTTGCACTACCTGAACCTGGACCGGGAGCCGGATTGGCAGCCGCTCTGGCTGGTGCTGCCCCTGGGGGTGTTCGGCTTCTGGCTGGCGCGGCGATGGCTGTTGGCGGGCTGGGCGCTGGGGCTTGGGGCGGCCTTCCTGCTTGGGCTGGGGATCGCCGGCTGGCATGCGGCGCGCCTTCCGCCGCCGCTGACCCTGCCCTTCAGCGCCGTGCAGCTCTCGGGGGTGGTGGCGGAGGTGCAGCCGCTGCCGGATGGCAGGCGCCTGGTCCTGGAGCAGGCCCGGATCGGGGAGGGGGAGACGCTGGCGCGCACGATCCGGGTGCGCCTGCGGGCCGACGATCCGGCCCGGCCCCTGCCCGGTGACGTGGTGTCCCTGCGCGCCCTGATCCGGCCACCTGGCGCGCCCGTCGTGCCGGGCGGGTGGGACTTCCAGCGCGCGGCCTTCTTCTCCGGCCTGGGCGGGTCGGGCTTCGCGCTGGGGGCGGTGACGGTGGAGCCGGGGGAGGAGGCGCCGCTGCTGGCGGGGCTTCGCGCCTGGCTGGATCGGAGGGTCGCGGAAGCCATCCCGGGCGCGGCCGGCGCGGTGGCGGCGGCGCTGCTGACGGGCACGCAGAGCGCCATCCCGGAGCCGGCGATGCAGGCCATGCGCGATTCGGGGCTGGCGCACCTGCTCTCCGTCTCCGGCCTGCACATGGCGATCGTGATCGGGCTGGTCTTCGGGGTGTTGCGGGCCGCGATCGCGCTGGTGCCCTGGCTGGCGCTGCGGGTGCCGGCCAAGCCGGTGGCGGCGCTGGCCGCCTTGGCGGCGGGCGCCTTCTACATGCTGCTCACGGGGTCGCAGGTGCCGATGCAGCGCTGCCTTGGCATGGCGGCGCTGATGACGGTGGCCATGCTGGCGGGGCGGCGCGTGCTCTCGGTGCGCGTGGTGGCGGTGGCGGCCGCGGCCGTGATCCTGGTGGCACCGAACGAGGTGGCGGGGCCGTCCTTCCAGATGTCCTTCGGCGCGGTGCTGGCCCTGGTGGCGGGGCATGAGGCGCTGCGCGGGCCGGTCGCGCGTTTCCGGGCGGGCGGCGCCACGGGGTCGCGGGCCTGGCGGCGGGCGGTGCTGGTGGTGTTCGGGCTGGTCGCGACCTCCGCCCTGGCGGGCGCCGCGACGACGCCCTTCGGGCTGCACCATTTCGGGCGGCTGCAGATCTATGGCATCGCGGCCAATGCGGTGGCGGTGCCGCTGACGTCGCTGCTGGTGATGCCGGCGGGGCTTGTCGCGATGCTGGCCATGCCGCTGGGGCTGGAGGCGTGGCCGCTGGCGGTGATGGGCTGGGGGACGGAGGGCATCCTCTGGGTGGCGCGTCTAATCGCCGCCTGGCCGGATGCCGCGCCGGTGATGGTGCCGCTGCCGGGCTGGGGGCTGGGGGTTGCCGTCTTCGGCTTCTGCTGGCTCTGCCTCTGGCGGGGCTGGCCGCGCCTGCTGGGGGTGCCGGTGGTGGTGGCGGGGCTGGCGGCGGGGCAGGTGACGCCGGCGCCGGACCTGCTGGTCTCCCCGGATGCCCGGATCGTGGCGCTGCGGACGGCGGAGGGCGTGTTCCTGCATCGCCTGCCCGGCGCCAGCAACTTCACCCGGGATTCGATGCTGCGCGCCATGGGCGCGGCGGCGGCGACCCCGCTGCCGGACAGCGGGGAGGTGGCAGGCGGCGCCATCGCCTGCACGCCGGCTTCCTGCCGCTTCCAACCCCGGCCGGGGGTGGGCGAGGCGGTGCTGCTGCGCAGCCCCCCACCCGCGCGGGGCCGCCGGGCCGATCCGCCCGACGCAGCCGCGCTGGCGGCCGCCTGCGGTCGCGCGGCGCTGATCCTGGCGCTGGAGCCGGTCCGGCCGCGCTGCCGGTCGGGGGAGACTATCGACCGCTTCGCCATGTGGCGCGATGGCGCGCAGGCGGCCTGGTTGGGCGGGGAGGGCGTGCGGGTGGTGTCGGACCGTGCCTGGCGGGGAGATCGGCCCTGGGTGCCGCCGGTGCCGCTGCCGGGCCGGGCGGAAAGCCTGCCCCTGGCACCGATCGATCCGGGTGGATGATCAACTGCCTGCCATGACGGAACGGTGACGGTTACCGTTTCTTATCCCTTCGACGCGCAGACTGCAGGGACGGAAACGAGGGAATGAAGGACATGATGACGACGATCGCCGCCCATCCCGCGCTGATGGACCTCGGCCTTGTCGGCATGGGTCTGTTGCTGGGCGTCGGGGCGCTCATGGCGTGGCAGCGCCTGCATGCCTGGCGCGAGCAGCGCCTGTCCGAATGGGACCCGTATTGAGGGGCTGAAGGGCCCGGCCTCGCGGCCGGGCCTTCGCGGTTCAGTACTTCCGCAGCAGGCCGATCAGGCGGCCCTGCACCCGGACCCGGTCGGGTCCGAAGATTCGCGTCTCATAGGCGCGGTTGGCGGGTTCCAGGGCGACGGAATTGCCCCGGCGGCGCAGCCGCTTCAGCGTCACCTCCGCCTCATCCACCAGCGCCACCACGATGGATCCGTTCTCGGCCGTGTCGCCGCGGCGGATGATGACGGTGTCGCCGTCCAGGATCCCTGCCTCCATCATCGAATCGCCGGCGACTTCCAGCGCGTAGTGTTCGCCGCCACCCAGCAGGGCGGCCGGCACGTCCACGCTCGCCGCCGCGTCGCGCAGCGCCTCGATCGGCAGGCCGGCGGCGATGCGGCCATAGAGGGGAAGCTGCACCGCGGCGGTGTCGTTGGCGGTCTTCTGCACGCCGGCCAGGCCCGGCGCGAAATTGCCGCGGATGACGTTGGGGGAGAAGGCCGGCGCGGCGGGCGCGGCCGGGGGCGGCGCGGCCACGGGCGCGGGATCGGCGCGGCGGGGCGAGACATTCTCCGGCAGGCGCAGCACTTCGAGCGCCCGGGCGCGATGGGCGCGTCGCTTGAGGAAGCCCCGCTCCTCCAGCGCCGTGATCAGGCGATGGATGCCCGACTTCGACTTCAGGCGCAGCGCTTCCTTCATCTCCTCGAAGGAGGGGGAGAAGCCGGTGGCGCGCAGGTGCCGGTCGATGAACATCAGCAATTCGTGCTGCTTGCGCGTGAGCATGGGTCTCTCCACTGCCGGTTCCCGGCGGGCGTTCCGCGGGGTAGGGGCGCCGTTGCCCCGAACAAACAAGCAACCGACGTGGATGTTCTATGTAGGTTCCTGCGGCGTCGTCAAATGTTTTCCACAGACCCAGGAAAAACCTGGGGTGAATCGAGATTCTTGATCGGCGGATTGCCCAGGAATCGGCCGAATCAGAGGCCGAGCCGGTCCAGCGGAATCGCCTCCACCACAGCGCCTTCCGGCAGCGCGGGGGCGTAGGGCGCACGCAGGATCAGGCATTCCGCCCGCGCCAGCGTCTTCAGCATCGACGAATCCTGCTGCGGGAAGGGCGTCGCGACCAGGCGGCCGTCGCGGTCGGTGGCCAGCGTCGCGCGCAGGTGGTCGAAGCGCTTGTCGTTCTCCGGCAGGGGCGCCCCGGCCTGGACCGGGATGGTGGGCGGGGGGCCGGCAGGCGCGCCGGAGAGGGCGGCGAGGGCCGGCATCAGGAACTGCACGGCGCAGACCATGGCGGAGACGGGGTTGCCCGGCAGACCCAGCACCGGGGTGGCGCCGAGGCGACCCCAGATCAGCGGCTTGCCCGGCCGCATCGCGATCTTCCAGAAATCCAGCGCGAAGCCGTCCTGCCCCAGCGCGGTCTGGATGAGGTCGTGGTCGCCGACGCTGGCGCCGCCGGTCGTCACCAGCAGGTCGCAGGCGCGGGCGGCGCTGGCGGTGGCGGCGATCGCCTCCCGGTCATCGGGGGCGATGGGCAGGACCAGGGGATCGCCGCCGCCGGCGCGGACCATCGCGGCGATGGCATGGGCATTGCTGCTGACGATGCCGCCGGGGGGGATCGGGTCGCCGGGCAGGGCAATCTCGTCGCCCGTGGCGAGGATGCCGATGCGGGGGCGGCGATGGACCATCAGCCAGGGGTGGTTGGCGGCGGCGGCCAGACCGATATCGCGGGCCGTCAGCCGGCGGCCGGGGGCGATCAGCGCCTCGCCCTCGGCGAAGTCGAGGCCCCGGCGGCGGACCCAGCGGCCGGCGCGCACGGCCTCCCGCACCTCGACCACGCCGTCGGCCGCGACGGCATCTTCCTGGAGAAGGATCCCGTCCGCGCCTTCCGGGATGAAGGCGCCGGTGAAGATCCGGACCGCCTGGCCGGGGCCGACCGTGCCCTCATAGGGGTGGCCGGCCGGCGCGGATCCCACCACGGCCAGGCGCGCGCCGAGCGCGGCATCGGTGGCGCGGACGGCATAGCCATCCATGGCGGAGACGTCGGCCGGGGGCTGCGTCAGCCGGGCGACCACGGGCCGCGCCAGGATGCGCCCCCAGCCTTCCGGCAGCGGCACGGCCTCGGCGGGGGTGGGGCCGAGGCCGGCCAGGATTCGGGCCCTTGCTTCCTCGACCGAGAGCATCAGCTCGCCTCGTAAGTCCCGGATTTGCCGCCGGATTTATGGACCAGGCGCACATCCTCGATCCGCATGGCGCGGTCGGCGGCCTTGACCATGTCATAGACCGTGAGCGCCGCGACGGTGACGGCGGTCAGCGCTTCCATTTCCACGCCGGTCTGGCCGGTCAGCTTCACCGTCGCCTCGATCTCCACCGCATCGGGCGGCGCGGGGGTCAGGTCCACCGTGACCTTGGAGATCAGCAGGGGGTGGCAGAGCGGGATCAGGTCGCTGGTCTTCTTGGCGGCCATGATGCCGGCGATGCGCGCCACGCCCAGCACATCCCCCTTGCCGACCTGGCCGGCCTGGATCAGGGCCAGCGTCTCCGGCGCCATCACCACGCGGCCGCGGGCGGTGGCCGTCCGGCTGGTCTCCGCCTTGGCGGAAACATCCACCATGGCGGCGCGGCCGGCCTCGTCGAAATGGGTGAGCTTCGTCACGGGGGGCTCAGTCGAGGGCGGTGATCAGTTCCCGCGCCGCCGCCTCCACATCCGGCTGGCGCAGCAGGTGCTCGCCGACCAGCAGGCAGCGGGCGCCGGCGCGGCACATGCGGCGGACGTCGTCGGGGGTGCGGATGCCGCTCTCGCCGACCGGGATGCGGTCCGCGGGGATCAGCGGGATCAGCTCGTCCGATGTCCCAAGATCGGTCACCAAGGTCTTGAGATTGCGGTTGTTCACGCCGATCAGCCGCGTCTCCAGCCCCAGCGCCCGATCCAGCTCGCGCCGGTCATGCACCTCCGCCAGCACGGCCATGTCGAGCGAACGCGCCACGTCCTCCAGCTCCTGCGCCTGGTCGTCGGACAGCGCCGCCAGGATCAGCAGGATGGCATCGGCGCCCATCGCGCGGGCCTCGAAGACCTGCCAGGGGTGGACCATGAAGTCCTTGCGGAGAACCGGCAGGGAGCAGGCGGCGCGGGCCTGGACCATGTGGCCAAGGTCGCCCTGGAACCAGGGGCCGTCCGTCAGCACGGAGAGGCAGGCGGCGCCGGCCTTCTCATAGGCCTGGGCGATGCTGGCGGGCTCGAAGGGGTCGCGGATCAGGCCGCCCGAGGGGGAGGCGCGCTTGATCTCGGCGATCAGCCCGACGCGGCCCTCCGCGACCGCGTCGCAGAGGGCGCGGGTGAAGTCGCGCGGCGCATCGCCGGCGGCGGCGCGCTTTTCCATCTCGGAGAGGGTGACGGCGGCCGAACGCTCCCGCACCTCCTCGTACTTGTCGGCGAGGATGCGGGCCAGCGTGTCGGACATGACGGGGGTGGGGGCGTTCATCGGGCTACTCAGGCAGTCGGTTCGGGGGGAGGCGGCGCCGCGGCGGCGCGGAGGCGATTGAGCACACCGAGCGCCGCGCCGCCATCGATGGCGCGCGCGGCGATCGGCACGGCGTCCCGCAAGGTGGGGGCCGCGCCCGCCACGACCAAGCCGGCCGCGGCATTGAGCAGGACAACATCGCGGTAGGGGCCGGGGGCACCTTCCAGCAACGCCACCAGGGCGGCTGCGTTCTCCGCGGGGTCGCCGCCGCGCAGCGCCTCGGTCGGCGCATGGGGCAGGCCGGCATCGTCCGGCGAGACCTCGAACTCCCGGATCGTGCCGTCCTTCAGCTCCACCACCTGGGAGGGGCCGGCGAGGGTCAACTCATCGAGGCCCATGCCATGGACCAGCCAGGCGCGCTCGGTGCCGAGGCGCCCCAGCGTCTCCGCCATGGGGCGCAGCCATTCCGGGGCGAAGGCGCCGGTCATCTGCCGCTTGACCCGGGCGGGATTCGCGAGCGGCCCCAGCAGGTTGAAGATGGTGCGGGTGCCGAGTTCCACGCGGGGGCCGGCGGCGTGGCGGAGTGCCGAGTGGTGCCGGGGCGCCATCAGGAAGACCATGCCGGCTTCCGCCAGCACGGCGGGCAGGCGCTCCAGCGGCGTCTCCATCACGGGGATGCCAAGCGCCGAGAGCGCATCGGCGGCGCCGGAGCGGGAGGAGAGGGCGCGGTTGCCGTGCTTCGCCACCTTCACGCCGGCGCCGGCCACGACCAGGGCGGCAGCCGTGGAGATGTTCAGCGTGCCGGCGGCGTCGCCGCCCGTGCCGACGATATCGATGGCATCCGGTGGCGCCTCCACCGCGATCATGCGGGCGCGCATGGCCCGCACCGCGCCGGTCATCTCCGCCACCGTCTCGCCCCGCACGCGCATGGCCATCAGCAGGCCGGCGATCTGGGCGGGGGTGGCCTCCCCGGCCATGATCATGCCGAAAGCGGCCTCGGCCTCGCTTTCCGCGAGCCGCTCGCCCTGCGCGAGGCGCGCCAGGATTTTCTTCATGCTGCCGCGGTCTGCATGGCGAAGGTGTCTCGGGGTGCCATTGGGTCAGGCGGTAGCGAAGGCGTTGCGTTGCGCAGCCAGCGCCAGGAAATTGCGCAGCATGTCGTGGCCGTGCTCGCTGGCGATGCTCTCGGGGTGGAACTGCACGCCCCAGATCGGCAGGTCCCGATGCGCCAGGCCCATGACCAGGCCATCCGAGGTCCGGGCGGTGGGGATCAGCGTCTCGGGCAGGTCCTCCACCACCAGGGAATGGTAGCGGGTGGCGCGGAAGGGGGAGGGGAGGCCCGCGAAGATGTCCGTGCCGCCATGGGTCACGTCCCAGACCTTGCCATGTACGGGCGTCGGCGCCCGCACCACCTTGCCGCCGAAGGCCTGGCCGATGGCCTGGTGGCCGAGGCAGACGCCGAGCAGCGGCAGGCGTTCGGCCGCGGCGGCGGCGATGACATCGAGGCAGATGCCCGCCTCGTTCGGCGTGCAGGGGCCGGGGGAGAGGACGATGGCGTCCGGCTTCAGGGCCAGGGCTTCGTCGGCCGACAGGGAATCATTCCGCCGAACCTCCACCACCGCTCCAAGGTCGCCCAGGAAGTGGTAGAGATTCCACGTAAAGCTGTCGTAATTGTCGATCAGCAGGATCATGCGGTGGGATGGTCGCCCCGCGCCCGCGGTTAATCAAGTGTGGCGGAAGCGGGGCGGGGCTGTCCGGCGATCGGGTCAGCGGTTCCGGTCGATGGTCAGGGCGACGGTCAGCGCGCCGGCGGCCACGACCAGCGCATCCTCGATCAACCCGCTGCGCGTCTGGCCGATGCGGGACATGGCCCGCTTGCGGCCATCCAGCGTGAGGTAAGCCAGCGGCACGGCGGCCGCGACGGCGACGGCCGCGCCCTGCCGTTCGCGCCCGCGCGGGGCCAAGGCGGCGCCCGCGATCCCGGCGCTCGCGATGCGCGCCAGCAGGCCGAGGAAGACGGTGCGGTCGGGCGCCGTCTTCATCTTGTCGCCCATCAGTTCCAGCGCGCCCATGGCAAGCGCGCCGAGCTTGAAGACGGGATGGTCGAGCAGCAGGAGCCGCCCGGGCGTGCGACGACCCGCAAGGCGGGCCGTGGCGATGGTCGCCATCGGGGTCATGGAGCGTGCGCTGGCGACGGCGCCGATCAGCGCGGAGGGAAGCAGCCCGGATATCGTCATGGCCGTCCAACACCGACGGCCTGAGGGCGTTTCCCGCACACGCGGAATGGATTGACGCCGCCCTGCCATCTGCCATGGTAGATCAACACCAACCGGGAACGTCCGCCCTGTCCGTCCTCCGTCCCTTCACCGAGACCGACCTCCAGTCGCTCGCCGCCCGCGCCTATGCGCGGATCCGGGAGGCGATCGTGGCCGGCAGCCTGGCGCCGGGCCAGCGCATCTCCGAACGCGGCCTGGCCGCGGCGCTCGACATCTCCGCCCAGCCGGTGCGGGAGGCGCTGCGGCGGCTCGAGGTCGAGGGGATGGTGGAAACGAGGCCCCGCAGCGGGACCTATGTGGCGGATCTCGGCCGGGACCGGCTGTTCGAGATCGGGCTGATCCGCGCGACGCTGGAAGCGGTCTCCGCCCGGCTGGCGGCGGAACGCGCGACGGCGGCCGACCACGCGGCGATGCGGGCCAGGCTGGAGGCGATCGCGGGCGCGATGCGGAGCGAGGATGCGGCCGCGGTGACGCTGGCGAACGAAGCGCTGCACGATGCGATCCACGCCGCCGCCGCCAGCCGCGACGTGACGCGGCTGCTGGAGGGGCTGCGCGCCTATGACCACCTGACGCGGGAGCGGATCCTCTCCACCGCCGAGGAACGCGCCACCGCGCTGGCGGAACACCAGGCGATCGTGGACGCCATCATCGCGGGCGAGCCCCAGGCGGCGGAGGCCGCGATGAAGGCGCATGCCTTGCGATCACTATCCGTCGCCCTGCCCTGACGGGGCGGCGTCAACGCATCGAGGGAGGAAAGAACAATGAACCGTCGCCACCTGCTGGGGGCGCTTGCCGCCGCCGCGCTGCCGCTGCCGGCCTTCGCCCAGGCCCGCGCCTGGCCGTCCCAGCCCATCCGCGTGATCATCCCCTTCGCCGCCGGCGTGACCGATACGCTCGGCCGGCTGGTGACGCAGGAGATGGGCCGCCGTCTTGGCCAGACCTTCGTGGCGGAGAACCGGCCCGGCGCGGGCGGGAATATCGGCGCGGAGGCCTGCGCGCGCGCGACGCCCGATGGCAACACCATCTGCATGGGCACGATCAGCAGCCACGCGATCAACCCCGCCATCATGGCGCGGATGCCCTATGACAATCTGCGCGACTTCGCGCCGATCACGCAGCTCTCGCACCAGCCCAATGCGCTGGTCATCAACAACGACGTGCCGGCGCGGAATCTGGCCGAGTTCATCGCGCTGGTGAAGGCGCGGCCGGGCTTCTACAGCTACGCCACCTCCGGCGTCGGCACCTCCACCCATCTGGCCGGCGAATCCTTCGCCCAGCTGGTGGGCGCGGAAGTGGTGCATGTGCCCTATCGCGGCAGCGGCGGCGTGATGACGGCGGTGATGTCGGGCGAGACGCCGATGTCCTTCGACAACCTGTCCTCGGTTCTGCCGCTGGCCCGCGAAGGCCGCGTCAGGCTGATCGGCGTCGGAGCCAAGGAACGCATCGCGGCGGCGCCGGACGTGCCCGCGATTGCGGAGGCGCTGCCGGGCTTCGAGAGCCTGTCCTGGCACGGCCTCTTCGCCCCCGCCAACACCCCGCCCGCGATCGTGACGCGGCTGCATGCGGAAGCGGTGGCGGCGCTGCGGGAGCCGGCGCTGGCGGCGCGGCTGACGGAGCTGGGCTTCACGCTGGTCGGCAGCAGCCCGGACGAGTTCAGGGCCTTCATCGCGGCGGAAACGCGGCGCTGGGGCGACGTGGCGCGGCGCGCCAATCTTCGGGTGGAGTGAGAGACTGATGGCAGTATCGGCACGCGTGGCGGCGGCGCTGCGCGGCGTTTCCGGCATCCTGGTCACGCCCTTCGATGGCGATGACCAGCCGGTGCCGGGGAAGCTCTCGCCCATCATCGATCGCGCGGTCGGCGCCGGCATCGGGGCGCTGACGGTCAACGGCAATACCTCCGAGTTCTACGGCCTGACGCTGGAGGAGGCGCGGCGCATGCAGGCCGCGGTGCCGGGGCTGGTCGGCGGCCGCGCCATCGTGGTGGCGGGCGTGGGACGCAGCGTGAAGGAGGCGGCGTCGCTCGCGAAGGCGGCGAAGGCGGATGGCTGCGACGCCATCATGATCCACCAGCCGCCGGACCCCTTCCGCGCGCCGCGCGGTGTGGCGGCCTATGTGGAGCGGGTGGCGGAGGCGGCGGATGGGCTGCCGGTGCTGCTGTATCTCCGGGATGACAGCGGCGGGCTCGATGCCATCGCGCGGCTCTGCGCGGTGCCGGGGGTGGCCGGCGTGAAATGGGCGACGCCGAACCTGCTGACGCTGGCGGCGGCCCGGCGCGCGGCGCCGCACCTCGCCTGGATCTGCGGGCTCGCGGAGCCCTGGGCGCCGCCGATGACGGCGATGGGGGCGCGCGGATTTACGTCGGGCGTCATCAACGTGGCGCCGCATCTGTCGATGGCGGTGCTCCGTGCGCTGGAGGCGGGCGATTTCGAGGCGGCAGACCGCGCCGTGCTGGCGATCGAGAGCTTCGAGAAGTTGCGGGCGCAGGAAGGCAATGGCGCCAATGTCTCCGTCGTGAAGGCGTCGCTGGCGCTCAAGGGCGAGGATGTCGGTGCGGCGCGACCGCCCGCGGCCTGGCCGCTGGCGCCGGCGGCGACGGATGCGCTGCGCGGCGTGCTGGCCGGGTGGCAGAAGGCGAGCGGCTGACGCCGCCGCCGGGTTGGGACAAGAACGCCGGCTGAAGTAGCCGGTTGGGGAAGGAAACGTGTCATGAAGCGACGCCTGCTGGGCGCGCTCTCCGCGCTGCTGTTCGTGCTGCCCGCGGCGGCGGCGGATCTGCCGGAGCGCCCGATCCGCATCATCGTGCCCGCGCCGCCGGGCGGCACCAGCGACATCATGGCGCGGGTGCTGGCGGAGGCCGCGGGGCCGCTGCTGCCGCGCGGCGCGGTTGTGGAGAACCGCGGCGGGGCCGGCGGCAACATCGCCGCCGCCGAGGTCGCGCGCGCGGTCGCGGATGGCACGACCATCCTGCAATGCAGCTTCGGTCCCTGCGGCGCGAACCCCTCGCTCTACGCCAATCCGGGCTATGACCTGCTGCGGGACCTGGCGCCCGTCATCCTGACCGGCGCGGTGCGCAACGTGATGAGCGTGCGGCGCGACCTGCCGGCGCAGAACGTGCAGGAATTGCTGGCGCTGGCCCGCGCGCGGCCGGGGGCGCTGACCTATGGGTCGTCGGGCGTCGGCGCCTCCAACCACATCGGACCGGAACTGCTGCGGTCGCTCACGGGGATCGAGATGCAGCACGTGCCCTATCGCGGATCGGGGCCGGCGACGACCGACCTGATCGCGGGGCGCATCGACGTCTTCTTCGACAATCTCCCCTCCATCCTGCCGCATATCCGCGCCGGCGCGGTGCGGCCGATGGCGGCGGTCTCCGCGGCGCGGCTGCCGGAACTGCCGGACCTCCCGACCTTCGCCGAACAGGGCGTGGAGGGCATGGCGATCGACAGCTGGTTCGGCTTTCTCGCGCCCATGCGCACGCCTTCCCCCGCCATCGCCGCGCTGAACGCCGCCTTCGGCCGCGCGCTGGAGAATGAGGCGGTGCGGCGGCGGCTCGCGGAACTCGGCGTCGTCGTGCTGGGCGGCACGCCGGAGCAGATGGACACCTATATGCGCGGCGAAGTCGCGCGCTGGGCCGACGTGGTTCGCAAGCAGGGGATCCGCGCGGAATGAGCGCTTCGTCGAAGATCACCTGCGTCCGCACGCTGCGGGTGCCGGAACGCGCCAATCTCTGCTGGGTGGAGATCGAGACGGCGGAAGGCCTCACCGGCCTTGGCGAGGCGTTCCGGGGCGCCGCGGCGGTGGAGGGGCAGATCCATGACCTCGTCGCGCCCTATCTGCTGGGCCGCGATGCGCGGGACATCGAGCGGCACCATCGCTTCCTGATGACGCCCTATGTCGGCTTCGGGGCTTCCAGCGCCGAAATGCGTGCGGCCTCGGCCGTCGATATCGCGCTGTGGGATCTGGCGGGGCAGCGGCTCGGCGTGCCCGTCCATGAAGCGCTCGGCGGCCTCTCCCGCGACCGCATCCGCGCCTACAACACCTGCGCGGGCTACGACTACAATTCCCGCCCCAACCGGCGGGAGGTGCAGGGCGCGGAGGATCGCGCCGGCCCCTATGACGACCAGGTCGCCTTCATGAACGCCCCCGACGAGCTGGCGCATTCGCTGCTCGAGGAAGGGTTCACCGCCATGAAGATCTGGCCCTTCGACATCCATGCGGCGGAATCGGGCGGGCAGCTCATCAACCTCGATGCGCTGAACAAGGGCATGGAGCTCTTCGAGAAGATCAGGGCCGCCGTGGGCGACCGGATGGAGGTGATGGCGGAGCTGCACTCCATGTGGTCGCTGCCGGCGGCATCGCGCATCTGCAACGCGCTCGCGCCCATCCGGCCCTTCTGGGTGGAGGACCCGATCCTCAAGATGGATGACACGGCGGCGCTGGCCGAATTGCGGCGCATGGCACCGGGCGTGCCGATCTGCGCCAGTGAAACCCTCGGCGGCAAGGTGGCGTTCCGGGACCTTCTGGTGGCTGGCGCCACCGACATCGTCATGGTGGACCTGACCTGGTGCGGAGGGCTGACGGAGGCGCGGAAGATCGCGGCCATGGCGGAAGCCTGGGCGCGGCCGGTGGCGCCGCACGATTGCACGGGGCCGGTGACGCTGGTGGCGTCGCTCCACTTCGCGCTGCACGCCGCGACGGCGATCTTCCAGGAGGTGGTGCGGGCGACGCTGGCCACCTGGTACCGGGATCTGGTGACGGTGCTGCCGCGGGTGGAGCGGGGCTACTGCCTGCCCATGCAGGGGCCGGGGCTGGGGACGGCGCTGCAGCCGGACACGCGCAAGCGGGCGAGCGTGCGGGAAAGCCGGGCCTAGGCCACCGAAGGATCGACCTCGACGCCGCGCTGGCCCGCGCGGCGCCGGACCGGCTGTTTCTTGCCACCACGGCTTACCTGCTGCTGCCGGCGCTGATCTTCGCTGGCGGCTTTCTCGAATGGCGCTGGGCGCTGCTGAGCCTCGCGGCGGGTGGGGCGGCCTTCGCCCTGGCGCCGGGGTGGCGGCATGCCTGGCCGCTGTCGCGGCGGGCAACGCTCGCCTGCGGCCTTGCCGCGCTGGCCTGGGGCTTCGGGGCGAGCGGGACGCATCATTGGCTCTACGCCGCGATGGATTGGCAGATCCGGGACGCGGTGCTGCATGACCTCGCGACCGGTCCCTGGCCGGTGCTCTACGCCATCGGCGACCTCGCCTGGCTGCTGCGCGCGCCGCTTGGCTACTACATGCCGGCGGCGCTGGTCGGGCGGCTGGGCGGTGTCGGCCTGGCACAATTCGCGCTGTTCCTCTGGACCGCGTTGGGCCTTTTCCTCGTGCTGGCGCTGCTGGCGGCGCTGGCGCGGGATGTGCTGCCGGGGCGGCGCCACGCGGCGCTGGTGCTGGCGCTGGTCTTCGTCACCTTCGGCGGGCTCGACCTGCTGCCGAACCTCTGGCTGGACGGGGTCGAGGGCGCGGGCATCGCCAGCTACTGGGGCCGGGGCGGGGAATGGTGGGCGCGGGAGTTCCAGTTCTCCGGCCATGTGACGCTGCTGCTCTGGGTGCCGAACCACGCGCTGCCGGCCTGGCTGCCGGCGCTGCTGCTGCTGCGTCACGGAAGGATGCCGCGCTTTGCGGCGGTGGCGGGGCTGCCGCTGGCGGCGGCGGCGGTCTGGGCGCCGCTTTCGGCGCTGGGGGCGGGCGTGCTGGCGGGGGCGGCCTTCCTGCTGGGGGGATGGCCGATGATCCGGGCCGCGCTGGCGGGGCCGGCCAATTGGCTGTCGGTCGCGCTGGTGGTGCCGGCGGGGCTCTTCCTGATGGCCGGGTCCTCCTCCATCCCGCATGGCTTCCTGTTCAGCGTCCATGGCTGGGACAGCCTGCCGCGCCTGCTGCTGTTCCTTTTGGTGGAGGTCGGCGCGGTGGCGCTGGCCGTGCGGCTGCTGGCGACGTCCCGGCTGCTGGCCGTCGCGGTCGGGCTGCTGGCGATCCTGCCGCTCTATGTCTTCGGGCCGGGCAATGAGATGACCATGCGCGGCGGCATCGCGGCGCTGGCTTGCCTCGCCGTGGCGGCGGCGATGGCGCTGCTGCACGCCGCGCCGGGCTGGCGGCGGACCATGCTCGCGGGGCTGCTCGGCGTCGCCGCGCTGGGTCAGGCGATGGAGGCCTCCATCCTGTTCAACGAGCCCTGGGCGCCGAGCCGCGGCTGCACCCTGCCGGAAGCCGCGGCGCAATCCGTCTTCACCGACACGGACTGGTCCCACTACGTGGTCCCCTGGCCCGAGGGCGCACTGGCGGCGCTGCTGGCCACGCCGGCGGAGCGCCGGGTGGACCCGGAGACGGTCGCGCGTTGCTGGCCGGAGGAAGGGGGGTGAAGGCGCCGCGCCGCGCCGTGCTCGCCGGCGGGATGCTGGCGGCCGCGCCGGTATCGGCATCGGAGGAGCAGGCCGCGCGGGTGCTGCCGCGCGGCGTGGCGGACTGGATCGCCGGCGGCGCGGGCGGGGAGGCGGCGCTGCGCCGGAACCGTGCGGCGCTGGAAGCCGCGACGATCACCCCCCGCCTGCTGACCGGCGCCGGGCAGGCGGAGCTTTGGCTGCGCCTGGCGGGAATCGACCTGCCGCATCCCATCGGCATCGCCCCCTTCGGCCTGCATGGGCTGATGCACCCCGAGGCTGAAGCGGCGACGGCACGCGGTGCCGGCGGGGCGCTGTTCATCGTGCCGATGGTGGCGACGCGGTCGCTGGAGGCGGTGGCCGCGGCCGCGCCCGGCGCGCCGCGCTGGATGCAGATCTACCTCCAGGCCGATCGCGGCGCGACGCGCGACCTGGCGGCGCGGGCCCGGGCGGCCGGCTACGGCGCGCTGGTGGTCACGCTCTCTGCCCCCGTCGCCGCCTGGCGGGAGCGGGACATCGCGAACGGCTTCGCGCCCGACCCCGCGCGCGGCAACGGCAATGACCGGCCCGGCTATGCGCGGCCGCTGCAGGGCGGCACGGACCCCGCGCCGACCTGGCGGGATATCGAGGCGCTGCAGCGGGAAGGACTGCCCGTGGTGCTGAAGGGCATCCTGCACCCCGATGACGCGGCGCGGGCGGCGGCGATGGGTTGCGGCGTCATCGTCTCCAACCATGGCGGCCGGCAGATGGAGAGCCATCCCGCCAGCTTCGCGGCGCTGCCGCGCGTGGCGGATGCGGTCCGCGGCCGCGTGCCCCTGCTGATGGATGGCGGCATACGGCGGGGCGAGGATGTGCTGAAGGCGCTCGCCGCCGGCGCCGATGCCGTGCTGGTCGGCCGGCCCGCCGCCTGGGCGCTGGCAAGCGGCGGAGCCGATGGAGTGCAGGCGATGCTGGACCGGCTGGCGGCGGAACTCGCCACCGCGATGCGCCTCGCGGGCGTGGACAGGCTCGGCGCCATCACCCCCGCGCTGCTGGATTGACCGCCTTTCCAATTCGGAAAAGCGATCAATCGCTCGCCGAAACTCGTTTGCCGTGACGCCGGCCGGCGGGCTTTGATCCGGCCAGCGCCACGGAGCGGGCGGGTTCGGAGGAAATGGTCTTGGCGCAGTCGCCGGGCTCGAGGGGCGTCGTCGCGCCCATCATCGGCATGGAGGGGAAGCTCGCCCGCAGCAGCGCCTGGAAGGCGGCGGCGGAGGGCGAGAGCCGGTGGCCGCGCAGCTGCACGATGCCGACTTCCCGCAGCAGTGGCGGATCGGTGATGCGCAGCGCCGCGAGGCCCGGTACGCGCCGGCCCGCGAGGGCGAGCTGCGGCACGATCGCCACGCCGAGCCCCTCCGCCGCCAGCGCGATCGCCGTCTCCGGCGTCTGCACCTCGCACCGCAACTGGAAGGACACGCCGATGCTGGCGGCGGCCTCCTCCACCATGGCGCGCATGGAGTTGGTGCCGGAGGTGATGATGACCGGCAGCGACCCCAGCGCCGCCAGCGTGATGCTGCCGTCGCGCCCGGCCGTGCCCGCGGGGGCGAGGGCCAGGATCTCCTCCTCCATCAGCGGCAGGAAGGTCAGGCTCGGCGCATTGGCGGGGCGTGGGCCGATGCCGAAATCCAGCTCCTGTCGCCTGATGCCTTCCAGCACCTCGGCCTGCGGCATCTCCCGGATCCGCAGCGCGACGCCGGGATGGGCGGCGTGGAAGCGGGCGAGCAGCGCGGGCAACGCGCGTTCCGCGATATGCGGCGGGCAGCCCAGCGAGATCATGCCGCCCTGCATGCCGGCGGCGGCGCGCACCTGGCGGAGCCCCGCCTCCATCTCCGCGATCGCACGGCGGGCATGCGGCAGCAGCGCCTGGCCTTCGCGGGTGAGGGAGACGCTGCGCGTGGTGCGGTGGAAGAGCGAGGCGCCGAGCTGCCCCTCCAGCTCCCGCACCTGCAGCGAGAGCGCGGATTGCGAACGGCCTGACAGCTCCGCCGCGCGGCGGAAGCTGCCGTGTTCCGCGATCAGCAGGAAGGCGTTGAGCAGCTTGAGGTTGACCGACATCGCGCGCGCCGAATGGGGCAGGGGATCGTGACAGTGACGGGTGCGAAGGTCGAGGTGGGAGGTGACATGACGGAGACGGCGAGGCCGCAGCCCATGGCGGGCGTGAAGGTGCTGGATATCGCGACCTTCCTCGCCGCGCCCTTCGCCGGCACGATCCTCGGCGATTTCGGCGCCACCGTGCTGAAGATCGAGCATCCCGCCATGGGCGACCCGATGCGCGCCTTCGGCACGCCGACCGAATGCGGCGACACGCTGGCCTGGCTGAGCGAGGCCCGCAACAAGCAGTGCATGACGCTTGATCTGCGCCACCCCGAGGGCGCGGCGCTGTTCCGCCGCCTGGTCGCGCAATCCGACGTGCTGCTGGAGAATTTCCGGCCCGGCACGCTGGAGAAATGGGGCCTGTCGCCGGACAGCCTGCGGGAGATCAATCCGAAGCTCGTGGTGCTGCGGGTCAGCGCCTATGGCCAGACGGGGCCGAAGCGCGGCCTGCCGGGCTTCGCGCGCGTGGCGCATGGCTTCGGCGGCCTCAGTTACCTGGCCGGGGAGGCCGATGGGCCGCCGGTGGTGCCGGGATCGACCTCGCTGGCCGACTACCTCTCCGGCATCTGGGGCGCGGTCGGCGTGCTGATGGCGCTGCGCGTCGCGGAACGCACGGGGCGGGGGCAGGATGTCGATATCGGCCTCTATGAATCCGTCTTCCGCCTGTTGGACGAGACGGCGCCTGCCTATGCCCGCAACGGCACGGTGCGGGAGCGGATGGGCGCCGATGTGCCGACCGTGGTGCCGCACGGCCACTGGCAGACGAAGGAAGGGCGCTGGGTCGCCATCGCCTGCACCAGCGACAAGATTTTCGCGCGCCTCGCACACGGCATGGGGCGGCCGGAGCTCGCGGCGCCCGATCGCTACGCCACGACGAAGCAGCGCATCGCCGGGCGGGCGGAGGTGAACGGCATCGTCGCCGACTGGGCCGCGACCATGACGATGGAGGAGCTGGGCGCGGCCTGCGACGCGGCGGAAGTGCCCTGGGGCCCGATCAACAGCATCGCCGACATCTTCGCCGATCCGCACATCGCGGAGCGCGGCAACCTGCTGCGCATCCTGGATGAGCGCGCCGGGGAGCTGGTGCTGCCCGCCCCCGTGCCGCGGCTGACCGAGACACCCGCGACGCTGCGCCATGCCGGGCGTGGCCGCGGGGCCGATACCGATGCCGTGCTGGGCGAATGGCTCGGCCTGGCACTGCGCGACATTGCTGCGCTGCGCGGCAATGGCGTCATCTAGACTGAGAAGGGAAGAAGCGCATGGCCACCAAGGGCCGGACGATCAAGATGGTGGGCTTCCTGCAGGCGCAGAACTGCTCCATCGCCCCGGGGTCCTGGCGGCATCCCGCCGCCTCCACCGACTATCTCGGCCCCGACCATTTCACGCGGGTGGCGCGGGTGCTGGAGGAGGGGAAGTTCCACCTCGCCTTCTTCGATGATCGCCTGGCCATGCCCGACATCTATGGCCGCGACCACCGTGCGGCGGTGGAAAACGGCATCCGCGTGGTGAAGATGGATCCCGCCACGATCCTGGCGGTGATGTCGGCGGCGACGACGCGGCTCGGCCTCGGCGGCACCTATTCCACCACCTATTACGAGCCGTTCCACGTCGCGCGCCTCTTCGCCACGCTCGATTTGATGTCGCGCGGCCGCGCGGCCTGGAATGTCGTGACCTCGCTGAATGATTCGGAGGCCGCGAATTTCGGCCGCACTGAGCATCTGGCGCATGACCTCCGCTACGACCGCGCGGATGAGTTCATGGAAGCGGTCATGGGCCATTGGGACAGCTGGGAGGATGACGCGATCATCCTCGACAAGGAAAGCGGCCGCTTCGCCGACGGCGACAAGGTCCATGCGCTGAAGCATGAAGGGAAGTTCTTCCGCACCCACGGCCCGCTGCCGGTGCCGCGCAGCGCGCAGGGGCATCCCGTGCTGATCCAGGCCGGGCAGTCCGGCCGCGGCCGCCGCTTCGCGGGGCGCTGGGGGGAGCTGATCTTCGTCGTCTATCCCAACCTCGCCGCGGGCAAGAAGCAGTATGCGGAGCTGAAGGCGGCGGTGGCGGAAGCGGGGCGGGACCCCGACAGCGTCGCGGTCGCGCCCGCCTGCTACGTCAATGTCGCCGAGACCAGCGCCCAGGCGGAAGACAAGCGCGCCTTCACGGAGGCGCTGGCCAAGCCGGTCGATGCCGTGGTGCTGCTGTCGGAAGCGCTGAACTTCGACTTCGCCTCGAAGGACATGGACAGCGAGTTCACCGATGAGGAGCTGAAGCGCCTGTCCTGGGGCGGCTTCAAGGACCGCGTCGTGCAGCTCAGCGGCAAGCCCAACCCGACGGTGCGCGATTTCGTCAGCTTCTCCGGCCGCGGCACCACGCGCGAATTCCCGAACTTCACCGGCACGCCGAAGCAGGTGGCCGACCAGATGGAGGAGTGGTTCGAGGGTCGCGCCTGCGACGGCTTCGTGCTCGTCGCGTCGCAATATCCCGGCTCCTTCGAGGATTTCTCGCGGCTCGTCGTGCCGGAGTTGCAGCGGCGCGGCCTCTATCACCGTGACTACGCGGGCGCGACGCTGCGCGAGAATCTGGGACTGCCAAGGCCGGGAATCGGCGCATGGAAGGGAGGAAATTCATGAATCAGAAGATCGGACGCCGCCTGCTGGGCGGCATGGCGCTGACGCTCGCGGCGCCGCGGGCCTTCGCGCAGGCAGCCTGGCCCGCGCGGCCGGTGCGCATCGTCGTCGCCTATGCGCCGGGCGGCGGCACGGACATCACGACGCGCGCCTTCGCCGAGGCGCTGGGCCAGCGCTTCGGCCAGACCTTCGTCGTCGAGAACCGGCCCGGCGCCAATGGCGTGGTGGGGACCGATGCGGTCGCGCGATCCGCGCCCGATGGCTACACGCTGCTCGCCGTCACCAGCACGCATGTCATGAACCGGCAGATGGTGGCGCGCCTGCCCTTCGACCCGGCCACGGACTTCACGCCGATCGGGCTGATGGCGCGCTACCCGCTGGTGCTGATGATGAATGTCGATGCGCCCTTCAGCGACCTGCCGGGGCTGATCGCCTATGCCCGCGCCAATCCCGGGCAGCTCGCCCATGCGACGTCGGATGCGCAATCCTCCTACACCGCCAACCGCTTCGCGCAGGCGGCGGGGCTGCAGCTGACGGAAGTGCCCTATCGCGGCAGCGGCGCCTATCTCGGCGACCTCACCGGCGGGCACCTCAAGCTGGCCTGGGGCAGCCCGGCCACCGCGATGGGGCTGCTGCCGGGCGGGCGGATGAAGATCATCGCCGTCAGCTCCCCGCAGCGTTCGGCGACCATGCCGGATGTGCCGACGCTGCGGGAAGGCGGCGTGCCGGATGTGGAGTTCGATGGCTGGTTCGGGCTGTTCGGTCCCGCGCGACTGCCGGAGGCGATCACGGTGCAGCTGAACACGGCGCTGAACGAGATCGCCGCGACGCCCGCCATGCAGGCGCGGCTGCGCAGCCTGGCGGTGGATGCGGCGCCGATGGACCTGGCCGCGCTGGCCCGCACCCTGGTGCGGGAAGAGCAGCTCTGGGCCGAGGCCGCGCGCGCCGGCCTGTTGCCGAAGCCCTGACGCATGAGCACCACCGGCTACACCATGCTGTCGACCAGCGGCATCCTCGGCTACGGCTTCGCCGAGGAATCGCTGCGCATCGGCATGTCCCGCAACCCGCAGGTGATCGGCTGCGACGGGGGCAGCACGGATCCTGGGCCGCACTATCTCGGCTCCGGGACCAATTTCTGCTCCCGCCTCTCGGTCAAGCGCGACCTGCGGCTGATGCTGCAGGCGGCGGTGGCGGCGCGCATCCCCTGCATCATCGGGACCTCCGGCGGTGCGGGCGGGGAGCCCCATCTGCAGGACACGGCCGCGCTGGTGCGGGAGATCGCGCGGGAGGAGGGGCTGAGCTTCCCCATGGCGCTGATCCATGCGGAGGCCGATCGCGCGGTGCTGAAGCGCCGCGTCGGGCAAGGGCGGGTCAAGGCGCTGGCGAAGCTGCCGGCGCTGGACGAGGCGACGGTCGACCGCGCCACCCGCATCGTCGGCATGATGGGGCCGGAGCCCATCGCCCGTGCGCTGGACCAGGGCGCGCAGGTGGTGCTGGCGGGGCGCAGCAGCGACCCCGCGCAATGGGTGGCGCCGGCGATGCGCGCAGGGCTGCCGCCGGCACCCTGCTGGTATGCCGGCAAGATGCTGGAATGCGGCGCGGAGCCGACGACGCCGAAGGAGCCGGACTGCCTGCTGGTGACGGTGCATCCCGACCACCTGGTCTGCGAGCCGCCCAACCCGATCCGCCGCTGCACACCGCTTTCCGTCGCCAATTTCGCGCTGCATGAGAATGCGAGCCCGATCCACCACACGGAGCCCGGCGGGCTGCTGGATACCTCCGCGGTGCGGTTCGAGGCGGTGACCGATCGCATCGTCCGCGTCAGCGGCATGACCTGGCATCCCGCCGACACCTACACGGTGAAGCTGGAGGGCGTGGAACTCGCGGGCTACCGCGCCATCACGCTCTGCGGCACGCGCGACCCCGGGCTGATCGCGCAGATCGACGAGTATCTCGCCACCCATCGCGCGAAGGTGGAGGCCAAGGCGGCGGATTTCGGCGTGCCGGCCTCCGCCTGGAAGATGGCGATCCGCACCATCGGGCGCGATGGCGTGATGGGGGCGCGGGAGATCGTGCAGGGCGCTCAGCCGCATGAACTCGGCTTCGTGGTGGAGGTGCTGGCGGAGACGCAGGAGGTGGCGAATGCGGTCCTCGCCATGGCGCGGACCAGCCTGCTGCATGCGGACTTCAAGGGCCGGCTCTGCAAGGAAGGGAACATGGCGTTTCCCTTCTCGCCCTCGGATATCGCGCTCGGCCCGCTCTATCGCTTCAGCGTCTTCCACACGGTGGCGCCGGACGATCCCTATGAGATGTTCCCCATCGAGCATGAGAGGGTCGGCTGATGGCCCGGCTTCGCGACATCGCGCAGATCTGCAAGAGCAAGAATGCCGGCCCCTTCATGCTGACCATCGACGTGCTGTTCGAGGATGCGGCGGTCTACCGGCAGGTGAAGGCGACCGGTGTGCTGAACGCCGCGCTCTTCGCGCGGCTCTACAATGTGGCGGAGGCGGATGTGCTGTTCACGCCCTATGACACCGCCTCCGCCTTCAAGGCGACGCTGCCGCGCCTGGTCCCGGCCGGGGATTTCGGGGACACGGATGTCTATGGCGCGCAGCAGCACGCGCCGCTGCTGGAGGTGGAGATCCCAATCAACCCCGCCTGATCAGGCGAGGAAGGTCGCCGGCAGCGGCGCCGCGGCATCGGCCAGCAGGGTCGGGCCGAAGAGTCGCGGGATGTCGTTGTGAGGCGCGCTGGTCAGCAGCACGCGGAAGCGCGGCGCGCCGAGGCCTGCCTGTCCGAGCCCGGCGGCGAGGCGGCGTGACGGTGCTTCCGTCGCCGTGCCGGGGCGGGCGATGACGGCCAGCGCCGGCAGCGGCACGCCGGGGCGGATGTCCTGCGACCGCGCGCGCGCCCAGCGCAGAACGGGGCCGTGGTCGCCATAGAGCGCGTCGAAGAGATGCGCCTCATCCACGCGCAGCGCGCCGCGGAGGCTGGTTTCCAGGATGCGGGCCAGGCCGGAGCCGCCGCCGGAATGGGCGGTGAGGATCAGCTGCGTCGGCGCCGGCAGCCTAGGGCCGAAGGGGGCGAGAGCTTCCTCGACGATCGCTTGCAGCCCGCCGGGTACCCCCATGGCGGGCCAGTCGAAGGCGCCGGGGCGGCCGGGCACGGGGCGGCCGCGGGGGAGGATGGCGATGGTGGGGGGCGAGGCGGGCAGCACCAGGCCGCTGCCGGGAAGCCGGCCCTGCACCAGGCGCAGCGGCTCGTTGGGCGCGCTGAAGCCGTGGAGGTGGATGACGATGCGCAACTGCGTGGCACCGGCGGGGATGGCGGTCCAGCGCATCGCGGCATCGGGCTCGCCGGGCAGGGTGCCATGGGCCGAGAGGGCGGCGAGGCGCGGGACCGCCATCTCCCCCGCCGGAATGCCGCCCACCACGCCCGGCCGCGGCCCGGCGCCGCAGGAGGCGAGGGCCGGCATGGCGAAGAGGGCGGCGCGGCGGGTCAGGGCGACCATGCGTGCGCCTATGCCATGGCGGCGCGGCGGGCAACACCATTCGATACGAGGAGGCAAGATGACGTTCCGACTCTGCCGACATCGAACGCGGCGGAACCGGCGTGGTTCGGAGGGCCTGGTCGGTCGTGGTCAGGAGGTGGCGAGCGTTCGAAACTGCACGTCGGCGAACGCCTTCCCGTAGCCGTCGGCACGGGCTCGCAGCCAGGCATCGGCCGCAGGGTCCGTTCGCGCCATCAGATGGGGGAGGATCGCGCTGGGTTCGAGGAACTGGAGCAGTTCCGGCCGCTGGGTCTTCACGACGTCCAGGAACTCGGCGCGCCGGCTGGCGTCCGGGAATTTCAGGATGAGGCTCATGAGCCGGCTCCAGTCTGGACGCGATCGCTGTGCGCCGCGGGCATCACCTGACCGGGGTCCCGTTCACGAGCCTGTTCGCCAGAAGGCGCATGCTTGCCTCGCAATCGATGATGCCCCTGCCAACGCAGTTCGGGCCCCCGGGGATCGCACGGCAACCATCAAGGACAAGTGAATGCACGTCATCCACCCTGAGTTCGGGCGACTGTGAAAGGAGCAGCGCCGCTAGTCCCGCCACCTGCGGGCAGGCTCCGCTTGTGCCCCACCACGGCATATCCCGCGTCTCGCAACCCCATACGACTCTACCATAGGTTGGCGCAACACAATCCGGCTTCGGCCGGCGGCTGGCCCATTCGCCGGGTCCGCGGCTTGAATTGCAGTGATCGGTGCCGGGTGTCCGGTTGCTTTCCAGCCGATCCACGGTACCGACCGAGAGGACGCGATCGTGGGAGTTGGGGCCCCAGATGCTGTTGGGGCCATCGGCGTCGCAGCGGTATCCACACTTCAGGTGCCCGTGATTGTTGCCGGCGGCAAACACGACAACGATGCCCTCGACGATCGCCTGCAGGATCACATCCATGAACGGATGATCACGCGGCAATATGTCAGGAGGTTGACACGTATACAACGCCCAGGAGTTGCTGATCACCAGGGGGCCCGGGATCGCGCCGCTTCGGCGTGCACTGATCAGTCCCCCGTAGATGGACGCGATATCGACCGCGGTGAGGTCGGTACGCGCGGCGAGGATCGTTGCTTCCGGCGCCACGCCAGGCGAGATCGACCCGCCGCTGCCAGCAGCAATGGCGGCGCACATCGACCCGTGCCCGATGAGGTCGACCCAATGCTGGCCCGTGTACCGGCCGCCGGGATCGACCTGTGACCGGCGATCGACCGGAAAGTCGGGCAGCGTTCCGCAGATGCCGGTGTCCACGATGGCGATCGTAACGCCCCGGCCGCGGCTCCTGGTCCAGGCCAGGGGCGCATGGATATGATCCATGACGTCGGCCATGGACCCATGATTGCCGGCCGCCCCAAGGGCGACATCCCAGAAATGGACGGAGGACGACTCCGCCGTCGGGGTCGGATCCACCGCGGAGAACTGGATGTCAGCGTAGACTTCGGCCCCTTCGGCGCGCAGTCGCTCCACCGCTTCGGCTGACAGCTTCGCCGTGCCGATATCGGCGCCCTGGAAGATCAGCTTGCCCTGATCCAGTCCGGTGATCAGGCGTTCGGCGGGCGATCGCCGACCTGGGAGAGCCAAGGCCAGTTCGGCGGGGAAACGGATGAAGCTGGGCATGGCCTCGATCCCAGCCACGGCGTAATCCGATACGAGTGTCATGGCTCACCACCGGCTTGGCGCCGGCCTCAGCCAAGCGGCCGAGCCGGCACACGCCGCCTTTCGCTGCTGCCCATGCCCCGGATGATCACGGCGCGGTGCCGATCACGCCGGTGCTGCCTCTCCGCTCATGGGGTTAGAACGGAACGGTATGGTCCAGCAACAATAATCGGCGTCGGTTGTAGGGCTCGAACTGCCGATGGGCAGCGCCCCTACCGCCGCTGCGCCGCGAAGCGCACCGCTTCCTCGGCCGCGCGGAACAGGGCGCGGGCCTTCTGGTGCGTCTCCTGGTATTCGGCTTCCGGATCGCTATCCGCCACCACGCCGGCCCCGGCCTGGACATGCATGACGCCGTCCTTCACCAGCGCGGTGCGCAGCGCGATGCAGGTGTCCATGTCCCCGTCGGCGCCGAAATAGCCGACGCCGCCGGCATAGATGCCGCGGCGGGAGGGCTCCAGCTCCTCGATGATCTGCATCGCCCGCACCTTGGGCGCGCCGGAGAGGGTGCCGGCCGGGAAGCCCGCCGCCAGCGCGTCCAGCGCATCGAGGCCAGGGCGCAGCCGGCCCACCACCTCCGACATGATGTGCATGACCTGGCTGTAGCGCTCGACCTGGAATTTCTGCGTGACGCGCACGCTGCCGATCTCCGCCACCCGGCCGATGTCGTTGCGGCCGAGGTCGATGAGCATCAGGTGCTCCGCCAGCTCCTTGGGGTCGGCGAGGAGCTCGACCTCCAGCCGCTTGTCCTCCTCCGGCGTCGCGCCGCGGGGACGGGTGCCGGCGAGGGGCCGCAGCTTGACCTCCCCATGCTTGACGCTGACCAGGATCTCGGGCGACGCCCCGACCAGGGAAAAACCGGAAAAATCGCAGTAGAAGAGGTAGGGCGCGGGGTTCAGGCGGCGCAGCGCGCGATACAGCGCGAAGGGCGGCAGGCCGAAGGGGGCGGAGAAGCGCTGGGACGGCACCACCTGGAAGGCGTCGCCGGCATTGATGTAGTCCTTCGCCTTGAGGACCGCGGCCTTGAAATCCTCCTTCGTGAAGTTGGAGGTCGGCGCGGGCGGCGGCGGCAGGGCGGCGGGCGGCGCCGGGCGGGGCAGGGGGCGGTCGAGCGCCGCCTCGGCCTCATCCAGCCGGGCATTCGCCAGGTCCCAGGCGGCCTGGGGGTCCATCCCGGGCTCCGGCCAGACGGGCGTCACCAGCGTGAGCGTATCCCGCACATGGTCGAAGACGGCGACCAGGGTCGGGCGGATCATCACGGCTTCCGGCACGCCCAGCACATCCGGGTTCTTGGCCGGCAGGCGCTCCATCTGGCGGACCATGTCGTAGCCGAGATAGCCGAAGAGCCCGGCGGCGATGGACGGCAGCCCGGCCGGCATGGGCATGCGGGTCGCCTGGACCAGGGTCCGCAGGCTCTCCAGCGGCGGCGCCGCATCGGGCGCGAAGGCATGGGGGGCGGAGAGGGCGTGGCGGTTGATCTCCGCCTGCCCGTTGCGGCAGCGCCAGACCAGGTCCGGCTCCATGCCGAGCGCCGAGAAGCGGCCGCGGGCGGCGCCGCCCTCCACCGATTCCAGCAGGAAGGCGTTGGGCCGGCCCTGCACCAGGCGCAGGAAGGCGCCCACCGGCGTATCCAGGTCCGCGACCCTTTCGCGGAACAGCACCTGGCCGCGGCCGGCGGCGATCGCCTCCCGGAAGGCGGCGAAGGAGGGCGCGGCACTCATGGCACGACCTGCTGCATCAGGGTCTGGTTGATGCGCGGCGCCGCGCGGGCGCGGAGCGCCGCCTGGTAGGCGGCCTCCAGCTCATCCGCCGACTGGCCCATCAGCGTGGTGCGGGCATTGGCCAGTGCGGCCGGGTCGGCGGCCGGGTCGGCGGCGACGATCTCCAGCAGCTGCGCGACCGCGAAGCCGTTGCGGGTCGGCACCATCGTCGCCTCGCCGACGCGGAGGCCGAAGATGGCGGGCAGCAGCTCGGGCGGGACGGTCAGGCCGGGGGTGCCGCCCTGGGCGGGCTGGCGGCCGAAGGGGCCCATGCGCTCGCTCTGCGCGCCCTGGGCGGTGGCGGCCTCCGCCAGGCTGGCGCCATTGCGGCTGGCGCCGAGCAGGGCAGCCGCCTTCTCCTCCTGATAGCGGCGGCGGGCATCGACGAGGAAGGCGAGGCGGACCTCATCGGCCACGCTCTCCAGCGGCTTGAGCGCGGGAGGCGTGATGGCCTTCAGCTCCACGGCCATGAAGCCTTCGGCCTGGCGGAGTTCCGCGAGGCGCGGGGCGCGGCCCATCTCGGCGGTGAAGATGCTGCGCAGCGCTTCCTGCCGCGCGGCGGGCGGCACGGGCAGGACCACGGGCAGGCCCTCGGCGTCGCGGCCCTCGCTGTCCAGCGTCACGGTCACGACCGTCATGGCGTAGCGGCGGGCCGCTTCCTCCAGCGTCGCGCCGCCGGCGATGGCGTCCTCCACCCGGTTGGCGCGGTCGAAGGCCAGGTCGCCGGCGCGTTCCAGCGCGACTTCCCGCCTCAGCCGATCCGCGACCTCGGCCAGCGGCGTGGTGCTGCCGGGCGTGATGCGGGCCACGCGCATGACGTGCCAGCCGAAGGGTGACTGGACGGGCTGGGTGATGCCGCCGGCCGGGGCGGCGAAGACGGCGGTGGCCAGCGCCTCGATCGGCAGGTCGGCGCGCGTGAGGTCGCCGAGCGACAGCGCGCCGCCGCCGGCCGCCGTCGCCGCCTGCTCGATGGCGGCGAAATCGGGGTTGGCGGTCCAGGTCGCGGCGATGGCGCGGGCGGCTTCCTCGGTCGGCACCAGCGCCTGCTGGAGGTCGCGGCGCTCCGGCGTCTCGAACTGGGAATGCCGCGCCTCATAGGCCGCGGTCAGGTCGGCGTCGGAGACCTCGACCTGGTCGGCCAGTGTTTCCGCCGTCAGCACCGCGACCGTCGCCTCCCGCAGCGCGGGGGTGGAGAAGCGGTCGGGGTTGTTGGCGTGGAAGCGGGCCAGGGCGGTCTCCGTCGGCGGCTCCGGCTCCGGCGCTTCCAGCAGCGGGAATTCGGCGACCTGGGCGATGCGCTGCTCGCGCTCGAACCGCACCATGGCGTTGGTCAGCAGGGAAGGGGCCATGGCGCCGGTGCGCACGGCGCCGATCAGCTGGATGCGCTGGAGGTCGTCCCGCACGAGTTGCAGGAACATCGCCTCGTTCATGTCGTTCTGGCGCAGCCACTGGTCGAGGATCAGGCGGTTGAAGCGGCCGCCGGACTGGAAGTTGGGGATGGAGAAGACGTATTCCTGCACGGCGGCGTCGGGGGTGGAGATGCCGAGGCGCGTGGCTTCCAGCCGCTGGGCGCGTTCGCCGATCAGATTCTCCACCGCCTGCATGGCGACGGCGCGGCGCAGCGGCTCCTCCGGCTCGAAGCTCGGGCCGAGCTGGCGGGTCACGCGCTGCAATTCGCGGCGGGCGGCGTTCTGGGCTTCCGGCACCTCGATGCTGGCGCCTTCCATGCGCACAACGGCGGTTTCCCGCCAGAAGTTGCGGACGGTGTCCTCGATCCCCCAGATGCCGAAGGACAGCACCAGGAGGAGGAACAGGACCTTGGCGACCCAGGTCTGGGTGAGCTTGCGGAACCAGGTGATCATGGGCGTCGGGGTAGCCGAGAAAACGGCACGTTGCCAGCCCGGCCCAGGGCTTGTAGGGCCGGGGCTCGTTGGGAAAGGGAGATGCGCATGACCCCGGGCGTCCGGCCGCTGATCGCGGGCAATTGGAAGATGCATGGCACGCTGCGCGAGGCCGCGGCGCTGGCGGAGGGGGTGCGCGCCGGCGCGGTGGCGGAGGCCCTGCCGGCGGACCTGCTGATCTGCCCGCCCTTCCTGCATGTCCAGGTCCTGGCCGCCGCCATGCTGGGCCAGCCCGTGGCCGTGGGCGCCCAGGATTGCCACGCCGCCACCAAGGGCGCCCATACCGGCGACATCGCCGCGCCCATGCTGCGGGACGTCGGCGCGACGCATGTGATCCTCGGCCACAGCGAGCGCCGCGCCGACCATGGGGAGACGGATGCGGTGGTCCGCGCCAAGACCGTCGCCGCCCTGGCCGCCGGCCTGGTGCCCGTGGTCTGCGTGGGCGAGACGGAGGCTGAGCGCCTGGCGGGGCAGGCGGAGGCCGTCGTCTCCCGCCAGCTGGCGGAGAGCCTGCCGGACGGCTTCGCGGGGGTGGTGGCGTATGAGCCCGTCTGGGCCATCGGCACCGGCCGCACGCCGACCGAGGCCGATATCGCGGCGATCCATGGCACCATCCGCGCGGCGCTGGCGGCACGCTTTGGCGAGGCGGGGGCGAAGACGCGCATCCTCTATGGCGGGTCGATGAAGCCGGGGAACGCCAAGGGCATCCTGGCGCTGCCGAATGTCGATGGCGGGCTGGTCGGCGGCGCCAGCCTGGCGGCGGCGGATTTCCTGGCGATCGCGCGCGCGGCGTGACGGAGGAAGCGCTTCTCGACCTGGCGCGGCGCTACGCCTGGTGGCGCGTGCCGGCGGAGGCGCTGCCCGACCGCCGGCGCTTCATCGCCCAGGTCATGGAGCACGGCACCTGGGAGGATGCGCATGCCCTGCTGGCGGATTGGGGGAGGGACGCCTTCACGGGCGTCCTGCGCGACCCGCCGCCGGGGGTGCTCTCGCCGCGATCCTGGCGTTTCTGGCATGTGCGGCTTGGCTGCGGCGAACCGGCGGAGGCGGCGCCCCCCGGGCGGGTGATCCCGGCGTGATGCAGCCGCGGCTCGACATCCTGCCGCCGCAGCAGCGGGACCTCTGGCCGGCCCTTGCCTTCGTCCCGCGGCGCTTCGTCCTGTATCGCGGGACGGCGATCGCGTTGCGGCTCGGCCATCGCGAATCCGTGGATTTCGACTTCTTCGCGAGCGAGGCGCTGGACCTCGATGGCCTGCTGGCGGCCTGGCCCGAACTGGCCACGGCGCCGGTCATCCGCCAGCAGCCGGACGCCTTCGCCGCCTTCGTGCCGCGGCGCGGGCTGCCGGTGCGCGTCTCCTTCTTCGGCGGGCTTGGGAACGGCCGCGTGGGGGCTCCGGAGGCAACCGAGGATGGCGTGCTGCATCTCGCCTCTCCGCTCGACCTGCTCGGCCACAAGCTGAAGGTCATCCTGCAGCGGGCGGAGGGGAAGGACTACCAGGACATCGCCGCACTGCTGGCTGCGGGACTTTCGCTGGCCGAGGGCCTTGGCGCCGCCCGCGCCCTGTTCCCCGGCTTCCCGGTGATGGAGGCTGCACGGGCGCTCGCCTATCGCGGCGACATCGCGGAGCCCGGCCGGGTCGATGCGGCGGCGGCTGCGCGCCTCGATGCCGCGCTGGCGGACCTGCCGGCCGCGATCCCGGTGGTGCCGCTGCTGGCCGCCGGCATCGCGCCGGCCGCGTAACCCACCGCTGGCCTTCCCGCGCGCGGCAGGCTAGAAGCGGGCCGCCATGACCACTGTCCTCCTCGTCCTCTTCCTGCTCGTCACCTTGGCGCTGATCGGGGTCATCCTCGTCCAGCGGAGCGAGGGGGGTGGGCTCGGCATCGGCTCCTCCCAGGGCTTGGGCAGCTTCATGACGGGGCGGGGCACCGCCAACCTGCTGACGCGCACCACCGCCATCCTCGGCACCGCCTTCATGGCGCTGGCGCTGGTGCTGGCGATGCTCGGCAAGGGCCAGGCGCCGCGCGGGTCCATCCTGGATGCGGCGCCGCCCGCGGCCACCGCGCCGGCGGTCCCCGCGGCCCCGGCCGTGCCCTCCGTTCCCAACAACTGAGCCCGCCACCTCCGCGCCCCGCGCGGGGTTCATGGCTGTCTCCCGGTTCCACAAGGCGCGGGTGGCTTTGCTTGCCCGCGCGGCTTCGCTATGAGGGGCGTCCATGACGCGGTTCGTATTCGTCACCGGCGGCGTGGTCTCCTCCCTCGGCAAGGGCATCGCTGCGGCGTCGCTCGGTGCCCTGTTGCAGGCGCGCGGCTACAAGGTGCGCCTTCGCAAGCTCGACCCCTACCTCAACGTCGATCCGGGGACGATGTCCCCGTATCAGCACGGCGAGGTCTTCGTGACCGATGACGGGGCGGAAACCGACCTCGACCTCGGCCACTACGAGCGATTCACCGGTGTCCATGCCTCCAAGGCGGACAACTGGACCACCGGCCGGATCTATTCCGACGTGATCGCGAAGGAGCGCCGCGGCGACTACCTCGGCGGCACCGTCCAGGTCATTCCGCACATCACGGACAAGATCAAGGACGTGATCCAGGCGGAGACCGATGGCTACGACTTCGTCCTGGTCGAGGTCGGCGGCACGGTGGGCGACATCGAGTCGCTGCCCTTCCTGGAGGCCATCCGCCAGCTGGCCAACGAGGTCGGGCCGACGCGGAGCCTCTTCGTCCACCTGACGCTGGTGCCCTACATCCCCTCCGCCGGCGAGCTGAAGACCAAGCCGACGCAGCACAGCGTCAAGGAACTGCTGGGCGTCGGCATCCAGCCGCAGATCCTGCTCTGCCGCTGCGACCGCCCGATTCCCGAGAACGAGCGCCGCAAGATCGCGCTGTTCTGCAACGTGCGGCCCGAATCGGTCATCCCGGCCTATGACGCCGACAGCATCTACTCCGTGCCCATCAGCTATCATGCGGAGGGCCTGGACCGCGAAGTGCTGCGGCACTTCAACCTCTCCTTCTACGGCGAGCCCGACATGCGCCGCTGGGAGAAGATCGTGCAGTCCATCCGGGCGCCGGAGGGCGAGGTCACGATCGCGGTCGTCGGCAAGTACACGAACCTGCTCGACAGCTACAAATCGCTGGCCGAGGCGCTGACCCATGGCGGCATCGCCCACAATGTGAAGGTCAAGCTGGACTGGGTGGACAGCCAGGTCTTCGAGGAAGGCGACGAGGAGACGCTGAAGCGCCTGGAAGGCGTGCACGGCATCCTGGTGCCCGGCGGCTTCGGCGAGCGCGGCACCGGCGGCAAGATCGAGGCCGTGCGCTTCGCCCGCGAGCGCAAGGTGCCCTTCTTCGGCATCTGCTTCGGCATGCAGATGGCGGTGATCGAGGCTGCGCGGAACCTGGTCGGCCTGAAGGGCGCCTCCTCCACCGAATTCGGGCCCTGCCCGGAGCCGGTGGTGGGCCTGCTGACGGAATGGACCCGCGGCAACCAGGTGGAGACGCGGAGCGCCGGCGGCGACCTCGGCGGCACCATGCGGCTCGGCGCCTATGTGGCACGGCTGCAGGAGGGCTCCCTGGTGCGGGAGGTCTATGACGGTGCGGCCGAGATCCAGGAACGCCACCGCCACCGCTTCGAGGTGAACGTGGCCTACCGGGAGAAGCTGGAGGGCGTCGGCCTTAAGTTCTGCGGCATGTCGCCCGATGGCAGCCTGCCGGAGATCGTGGAGGTGCCGGACCACCCCTGGTTCATCGGCGTGCAGTTCCACCCGGAGCTGAAGTCCAAGCCCTTCGCGCCGCACCCGCTGTTCCGCGGCTTCATCGGCGCGGCGGTCAAGCAGGCCAGGCTGGTCTGACGGGGAAGCGGGGATGGACGAGAAGACGCGCCTGAAGCGGCTCGGGATCGGGGCGGGGGTGACCCTGGTGCTGACGGTCGTGGCGGCGGCCTTCTTCGGCTCCATCGCCGTGCCGCTGGCGCTCGCCGTCGGGTTGGGCGCCACGCTGCTGCTGGGTGGCGGACTCGGCAGGAAGTAGCGGGCGCGTCGGGCATCAACCCTCCGCTAACGCCGCTCCTCCATGCTGCGGCCATGCGCACCATCAAGGGCCATGGCGAGACCGAGACCTACCTGTTCGAGCCCGGCGACCTCGTGCGGCTGCTGAGGCCCGAGACCGGGCCGATCGCCAGCGCGCGGCCCGGCGACTGGGGCGTGGTGATGCGCGTGCATCCCTGCGGCGCGCTCGACCTGAAGCTGGCCGGGTATTCCCGGCCCAAGGACGCGTCCATGGCGCGGGCCATGGCGATCCCGCGCGGGCATGTGGAGCCCTGCGACCGGCAGGGCCTGCCGCTGCGGCGCGGCTTCAACGCGGTGTGGGACACGCGGCCGGCGCGGTGAAGGCTGCCCGCGCGCCGCGCGGGGCATGGGTAACATCCTGTCAGGAAACGTCGCGTCTGCTGCAGGCATGCAGACCCGCGATTCCCGAGACGCACCGCCCAACCGGCCCATCGCCACCGGCGACTTCGTGCGCCTGCGAAGGAATGAGCCCGGGGATTTCGTCACCGCCCATGCCGGCGATTGGGGCCTGGTGGAACGGGTCAACCGCAACGCGACGGTGGACCTGATGCTGGCGGGCTACTGCCGGCCGCGCACCAGCCCGCAGCCCCGCGCCACCTCCATCCCGCTGAGCATCGTGGAGCGCTGCGATGCCTATGGCCGCCCGCCGGCGGCGACACCCCGTCGACGCGTCTGGGGGAGCGGCGATCCGGCATAGCGCCGGACCAGCGCGGCAAGCCGGTACCGCCGGCGCCGGCGTTCCTGCATCCTGCATCGCGAGGCAGGCAGGGGCTTGGCGATGGCGGTGCGATCCGGGGTGGCGCCCAGGCCGAAGGCCTTCCCCCGCATCATGGCGTTCGGCATCGCGACCGCCCTCCTGATCAACGGCTTCGTCAGGGACGTCTCGCCGCTGCTCCTGGTGGGGTTCATCTCGGCCTGGGTCTGGACCCTGGTCCTGCTCGTGAAGGCCACGCAGTCGGCGGCGGCGGAGGGGTCCCTCTCCATCGACGGCGATGCCGGTGGCGATTCCGATGGGGGAGGGGATGGCGGCGGCGGCGGCGAATAGCGCGGGCGTCAGCGCGCGCAGGCTTGCCGCGCGCCCCGCACAAGGTTAATCGCGCGCCATCCCACCCCACCCGGAGTGCCCCATGGCCGCCATCGCCGACATCATCGCCCGCGAGGTCCTCGACAGCCGCGGCAACCCGACGGTGGAGGCGGAGGTGGTGCTGGACAGCGGCGCCCGCGGCCGCGCGATCGTTCCCTCCGGCGCCTCGACCGGCGCGCATGAGGCGGTGGAACTGCGCGACGGCGACAAGACCCGCTTCGGCGGCAAGGGCGTCCGCAAGGCCTGCGGCAATGTCGAGGGCGAGATCTTCGACGCCATCGGCGGCATGGACGCCTACGACCAGGTCAAGATCGACGAGACGATGATCGAGCTGGACGGGACGCCGAACAAGTCCCGCCTCGGCGCCAATGCCATCCTCGCCGTCTCGCTGGCGGTGGCGAAGGCGGCGGCGGTGGACCTCGACATCCCGCTGTATCGCCATGTCGGCGGCGTCTTCGCGCGCACCCTGCCGGTGCCGATGATGAACATCATCAATGGCGGCCAGCACGCGGACAACCCGATCGACATCCAGGAATTCATGATCATGCCGGTGGCCGCCGGGACGGTCGCGGATGCGGTGCGCATCGGGTCCGAGGTCTTCATGCAGCTGAAGAAGGCGCTGCATGATGCCGGGCTCTCCACCAATGTCGGCGATGAGGGCGGCTTCGCCCCCAATATCGGCAGCGCGGAGGAGGCACTCGGCTTCATCGCCAAGGCCTGCGAGAAGGCGGGGCACCGGCTCGGCGAGGACATCATGCTCGCCCTCGATTGCGCGGCGACCGAGTTCTACAAGGACGGCGTCTACGACATGGAAGGCGAGGGCAAGAAGCTCGACAGCGCCGGGATGGTCGATTACCTCGCCGGCCTCTGCGCCAAGTTCCCCATCGTCTCCATCGAGGACGGCATGTCCGAGGATGACTGGGCGGGCTGGAAGCAGCTGACGGACAAGCTCGGCAAGACGGTCAATCTGGTCGGCGACGACCTCTTCGTGACCAACACGGAGCGCCTGCGCCGGGGCATCGAGAGCGCCACGGGCAACGCCATCCTGGTGAAGGTCAACCAGATCGGCAGCCTGACGGAGACGCTGGAGGCGGTGGAGACCGCGCATCGCGCCGCCTACAAGGCGGTGATGAGCCACCGGTCCGGCGAGACCGAGGACAGCACCATCGCCGACCTCGCCGTCGCCACCAATTGCGGGCAGATCAAGACGGGCTCGCTCAGCCGGTCCGACCGCATGGCCAAGTACAACCAGCTGATCCGCATCGAGCAGGAACTGGGCAGCGCCGCGCGCTACGCCGGGCGGTCCGTCCTCCGCCGCTGAAGGGCGAACCGGCGCTGGAGTGCGATTGCCTGAGGCGGAATCGCCGAAAGGCGTGAATCGCACGACAGAACAAAAGGCTGGAGCCTGTCAGGCGCTTCCATCTGCGCCTGACGGACTCCAGGCGGCGTCGGTTAACCTTCTTTCGCTGGACAGGGGTGCAAACTCCTGTTTTCTTGGCGGCGCGGAGACGGGCGGGGGGCTCGAAGACGTGACGGACGAGTATGGGGCGCCGGACCGGCGCGAGGGCATCCTCGCGTCCATCGGTCGGGGGTTGCGGAGCGCCGTGCTGCCGGTGCTGTTCCTGGCGGCCTCGGGCTATTTCATCTGGCATGCCGTGCATGGCGAGCGCGGGCTGATCGCCAGCGAACAGCGCCTGCAATTGCTGGCCGATGCGCGGGCCGATCTGGATCGCGCGCGGACGGAGCTGGAAGGCTGGGAGCGGCGCGTGCAGGGCATGCGCGGCGATCGCCTGGATCGCGATCAGCTGGATGAGCGGGCGCGGCAGCTGCTGAACTTCGTCGGCAAGGACGAGCTCGTCATCCCCTACGGGCCGGAACGCCGCCTGTTCTGACCGGTCAGGCGGCCGGCGGGTCCGCGGGGCGCCGCGTGCCGGCAAAGCGCCAGCCATTGTCCCGGCCGCGCAGCCGCTTCACCGCATAGTCCAGCCAGCCGAAGGCGCGCGTGCCCAGGCCGCGCAGCGGCGGGATGGTCAGGTCGCCGCCCGGCCAGGGCAGGAAGGGCGTGCCGCGGCTCTGCGCCCAGATCGAGATCCGGCAGGCGAATCCCTCGCTGAGGCCGCGGCGATGGAAGCCGCTGGTATCGGCGATGATCAGCGTGTTGGGCTGCGCCTCCAGCTTGCGCGGCGCCGCATAGCGCAGCCGCGCCAGCTCCTCCTCCGAGATGCGGAGCGAGCCCTCGCCCGTCAGCCGGTCCCGCGCCTCATGCGCCGTGTAGGAGACGCGGCGTTCCCAGGCGAGGTGACGGCGGTTCGGCAGGTGGCTGCCCGGGATGTAGGTGAAGCCGGCCTCCGCCTGGTTCACGGGCGTCAGCAGCAGCCAGGACTTCACCGTCGGGAAGAAGGTGTCGGTGTGGTAGTAGCTCTGCACATCCGGCGGGCCCTGCCTGACGCCCGAGAAGATCGTCTGCACATAGAGCCAGGGCAGGCGGCGGAAGCTGCCGATATAGTGGTGCAGGCCGAGGTAGCGCGGCGTCAGCAGTGCCGTGCGCGTGGCCGGCATCTCCCGCATCGCCAGGGCATCCAGCGGGATCAGCCGCGTCATGGTGTAGCCATCGAGGGATTCGCGCGCCCGCGCATCCCGCGCCATCACCTCCGCGCGCATCGCCTCGAAGGTCTCGGGCGGCAGGAAGTCGGGGATGACGAGGTAGCCGTCGCGCAGGAAGGCCGCGCGCTGGTCTTCCGGGAGAAGGGCGGCCATGGCGTTGCGCCGGCATGCCGCCATGCGATGGGCCAGGCGCTTGCGCGCGATGTGCAGGCCGAGGCGATTGAGGCGCGCGCTGCCGATGACGGGATTGTCGCGGAACGCCTTGTCGCTGCTGGCAACACGCAACGCGTGCCAGGGCAGCAGCAGCCAGCGGAGCATCGCGAGGGGCTGGGACATGAATGAAGTTCCTAGCGCGATGCGCGACGCGGTTCCAGCCACGCGCAACTCTGCGTAACCGTGCTGGCGCAGCGGCCGAAGGATGGCACGTGTCGAGCCATCCTGAGGGAGACCACCGCATGGCCGCCTTTCCGCCCCGCCCGCCGGGCTATGACAAGAAGGTCGCGCTGGTGCTGCAGGGCGGCGGTGCGCTCGGCAGCTACCAGGCGGGCGTCTATGAGGCGCTGGCGCAGTCGGATTACGAGCCCGACTGGGTTGCGGGCATCTCGATCGGCGCCATCAACGCCGCCATCATCGCGGGCAATGCGCCGGAACACCGCGTGGAACGGCTGCGGCTGTTCTGGGAGACGGTGACGGAGCCGCGCGGCTTCTGGGCCGGCTGGCTGGAAGGGCTCGTGCCGCCGCCGGGCCAGCGGCGCAGCGTGGCGGCGGCGCAGGCGCTGCTGTTCGGCCAGCCCGGCTTCTTCGCGCCGCAACCCGCCACGGCCTGGTTCGGCGCCATGCCGCCCGTCAGCTACTACGACACGGCCGCGCTGAAGGGCACGCTGGAATCGCTGGTCGATTTCGACCGGATCAACCACGGCCCCATGCGGCTTTCCGTCGGCGCGGTGAATGTCCGCACCGGCAACTTCGCGTATTTCGACAGCGCCACCACGCCCATCCGCGCGGAGCACATCATGGCCAGCGGCGCGCTGCCGCCGGGCTTCGGCGCCGTCGAGATCGATGGCGAGCATTACTGGGATGGCGGCCTCGTCTCCAACACGCCCCTGCAATACGTGCTGGAGAAGATTCCTCGCCGGTCCCGCCTGACCTTCCAGGTGGATGTCTTCCATGCCCGCGGCAAGCTGCCCACGACGCTGGAGGAGGTGGCGGAGCGGGAGAAGGATATCCGCTACAGCAGCCGCACCCGCGCGGCGACCGACACGATGCGCGCGATGCATGACCTGCGGCACAACATCAACGAGCTGTGGGAGAAGCTGCCGCCGGAGCTGCGCGACACGCCGGAGGGCCGCTTCCTCTACAATTTCGGCTGCGTGACGACGATGGATATCGCGCAGATCATCTATCGCCCCGCGGAGCCGCAGGGGCAGAGCAAGGATTACGAGTTCAGCCGCGGCACCATGCGCGAACGCTGGGCGCAGGGCCTGTCCGACGCCACCGCGACGCTGATGGCCTCCCCCTGGCTGGAGCCCATGCCGAAGGAGCTGGGCGCGCGCACCTTCGACGTGCTGGGGCCGCGTAAGCACCACGCGGTGGCCGAGGCGCCACGCCGCAAAGGCGCCGCGTGATGGAGGCCGAGGACGTCCTGGCCGACGCCTTCGCCATGCCGCGCACGAGCCCGTCCTACCCGCGCGGGCCGTATCGCTTCGTCGGGCGGGAATACCTGGTCATCGCCTATCGCACCGATGCCGCGGCGCTGCGCCGGCTGGTGCCGGAACCGCTGGTGCCGGCGGGGGAGGAGGCGCGCTTGCAGTTCATCCGCATGCCTGACAGCACGGGCCTCGGCGACTACGCGCTGGCCGCGCAGGTCATCCCGGTGCGGCTGCCGGATGGCACGGAGGCCGGCTATGTCCACGCCATGCTGGTGGACAGCCACACCGCCAATTCCGGCGGGCGGGAGCTGTGGGGCTTTCCGCAGAAGCTGGCGAAGCCGTCGCTGACGGTGCAGCGGGACACGCTGCTGGGGGCGCTCGACATCGGCCCCGTCGCCGTCGCGCGCGGCAGCATGGGGTTCAAGCATCGCGCGCTGCCGCCGGCGGATGCGCTGGCGGAGGTCGCGGGGCCTGGGGTCACCCTCAAGATCATCCCGCATGTCGATGGGCGGCCGCGCATCTGCGAACTCGTTCGCTGGCAGCTGGGCGACGTGACGCTGCGAGGGGCCTGGACCGGGCCGGCCGCGCTGTCGCTGGCGTCCCACGCGCTGGCGCCACTGGCGGAACTGCCGGTGCGGGATGTGCTGCGCGGCACGCATGTGGTGGTGGATGCGACGCTGGAGCCCGGCAGCGTGCTGCACGACTATTTGGCGACAGGAGAGGCGGCATGACGCCCGCGGAGATCAGGGCGCGCGCCTTCGCGATGCCGCTGACCAGCCCCTCCTACCCCATGGGGCCGTATCGCTTCGTGAACCGCGAATACCTCATCATCACCTACCGCACGGACCCCGACGCGCTGCGCCGCGTGGTGCCGAAGCCGCTCCAATTCGATGAGCCGCTGGTGAAGTACGAGTTCATCCGCATGCCGGACAGCACCGGCTTCGGCGACTACACCGAAAGCGGCCAGGTGATCCCCGTGCGGCTCGGCGACCAGCATGGCGGCTACGTCCATGCCATGTTCCTGGACGACGACCCGCCCATCGCCGGCGGGCGGGAGCTTTGGGGCTTTCCGAAGAAGCTGGCGCAGCCCTCGCTGCGGGTGGAGCGGGATACGCTGCTCGGCACGCTGGACTATGGGCCGGTGCGCGTCGCGACCGGCAGCATGGGCTACAAGCATCGCGCACTGCCCGCGGCCACGCTGCGCGCCGCGCTGGCGGAGCCGGGCTTCCTGCTGAAGATCATCCCGCATGTCGATGGCAGCCCGCGCATCTGCGAACTCGTGCGCTACCGCCTCTCCGACATCGTGCTGAAGGGCGGCTGGACGGGCCCCGCGGCGCTGGAACTGGCGCCGCATGCACTGGCGCCGGTGGCCGACCTGCCGGTGCGGGAGGTCGTCTCCGCCACCCATCTCATCGCCGACCTCACGCTCGATCTGGGCGAGGTCGTGCATGACTACATCGCCGCGAGGGACACGCCATGAGCATGCAGGACCAGGTCGCCATCGTGACGGGCGCCGCCAGCGGCATCGGCCGCGCCATCGCCCATCGCCTGGCGCGGGAGGGCGCGCATGTCGTCATCGCCGACCTCGCCTTGCCGGCCGCCGAGAAGACGGTGGCGGAATTCGCCGCCGAGGGCCTGGCCGCCACCGCCATCGCCATGGATGTGAGCGACGAACGGCAGGTGGAGGAGGGCATCGCCGCGGTCCTGAGGAAGCTCGGACGGATCGATGTGCTGGTCAGCAATGCCGGCATCCAGATCGTGCATCCGCTGGAGGATTTCCCGCTGGCGGATTGGCGGCGGATGCTGGCCATCCACCTGGACGGTGCCTTCCTGACCACGCGGGCCTGCCTGAAGCCCATGTATGCCGCCGGGCGCGGCAGCATCGTCTATATCGGCTCCGTCCATTCGAAGGAGGCATCGAAGCTGAAGGCGCCCTATGTCACCGCCAAGCACGGGCTGATCGGCCTGGCCAAGGTGGTGGCGAAGGAAGGCGCGGCGCATGGCGTGCGCGCCAATACCGTCTGCCCCGGCTTCGTCCGCACACCACTCGTCGAGAAGCAGATCCCGGAGCAGGCGAAGGCGCTCGGCATCTCCGAGGAAGCCGTCATCCGCGACGTGATGCTGAAGGAGACGGTGGATGGCGAGTTCACGACGGTGGAGGACGTGGCGGAGGCCGTGCTGTTCTTCGCCGCCGCGGGCAGCAACGCGATGACGGGCCAGTCCCTCATCGTCTCCCATGGCTGGTGCATGGAGTGATCAGCGCCGGCCGCGCCGCCAGACGCCGGGGGTGACGCCCACCGCGCGGCGGAACTGCGTGGTGAAATGGGCCTGGTCGGCAAAGCCGCAGCGCTGCGCGACCTCCGCCAGCGGCAGGGCGGGATCGGCCAGCAATTCGCGTGCATGGTCGAGCCGCCGCGCCAGGACATAGGTGCGCGGCGTCTGCCCGGTGGCGAGCTTGAAGGCGCGGCTGAAATGGAAGGCGGAAAGCCCGGCGCTCGCCGCCATCTCCGCCAGGCCGAAGGGCTCCGCGAGGTTGGCCTGCACCCAGTCCCGCACCCGCGCCAGCCGGGCCGGCGCCAGGCCCTGGGGGAGAGGGGCGGGCGGTGCCTCCGGCCGTGCCAGGCGCAGCAGCGTCGCCACCAGCGCGATGACCGCGCCATCGGTGAAGAGCCGCGCTGCCGGGCCCTGCTGCGCGGCTTCGGCCCAGATCATGTCAAGCAACTGGGCGGTGACGGCGGAGCGGAAGGCGGTGTCGTGCAGCGCGCCGAAATCGGGCGCGTCCCGGCCCGTCGCCTCCCGCGCCAGGGTCTCGACCATGGCGGGCTGCAGGCTGATGAAGCTCTTGGCGTGGGGCAGGTCATTGGCGAAGAAGGTCGCCACCCCCGGCGGCTTCAGCACCAGGTCGCCGCGCCGAAAGGGCAGGTCCCGCCGGCCGAGGCCGATATCGAAGCGGAGCCGGCCGCGCGCCGTCTCGTTGATCGCCAGCGTGTAGTCCGGCGTCGGCGGATCCGGGAATTCGCCGCCCGGCTGGGCGAAGCGGACCAGCGGCACGGCGGCGGAACCCGCGACGTGCATGGCGCGGAGGAAGGGCGCATAGCCGCCGCGGTGATAGACCTGGGCCAGGCTGTCCGGTGGCGCGTCGCCGGGCTGCAAATGGGCCTCTCCATCGCGGCGCGGCCGCCGCCGGGCGCACCCCTCGCGGGTGCAGCATGGCGATCCCGGTCCGGCGGCGTCAATGAATACCGGATGACAGCGCCGGACCCGCAAGCCGGCACAAGGGCAGGGCAAGCCGCCACAAGATCGGCCGGCCGGGCTTCCGCCATGCTCGCCCTGGGTTGGGGAGCAGCGATATGGCAGGCGATTCGATCTTTGTCGGCGATGCCCTGACCCTGCGCGAGCAGCTGCGCGCCGCGCAGGCGGGGGCGGAGGCGCCCTATGCCGCGGCACTGGCCTTCGTGGCGCAGCGGGCGCGGTCACGCGCCGCGGCGGAGGGGCGTCCCGCGGAGGAGGCCGCGCAGGCCGCACTGCGGCTGCTGCATGCGCAGCGCCATACCTATGACCCGCGGCGGGACCCGGTCGCCTGGGTGGATTCCATCATCGGCTGGGCGTCGCGCGGCCTTGCCCGGCAGCGGATGGCCGGGGCCGCCGACTGACCCCGGGCCTGTTCCCGCGGGAACAGGGGTTGGCAAGGAACCACCGGCATCCTCGGCGTTGCAGACGCATCGAGGAGCCACGCCATGATCGCCACCCGCAGCGGGTTCATCTTCCACGCCCTGGCTCTGCTGGGCGTGCTGGCCATCGGCGCTGGCGTGGGAGTCGGTTTCGCGGTGCCGGCCTCCCAGGCGCTGCAGTCCCGGCTGCAGGGGGTGAGGGCCCTGCTGGATGGGACCGCCCTGCAGTTCCGGCTGGCGGCCGCCATCGAGGCGCGCCACCGCTGAGGCAGGGTTTCGCGCAACAAAACTGCGGGCGCGGCCGGGGGCGCGCATCATCGGGGCCGGGGGCAGGCTGACGGCGTTCAAGGGCTTGCAGGACGGCGTCACAGGGGCCGTCATATCGATTAACCGTGCTTCGGTTAATTGTCGTATTGCGTTGCAGCATCAACGCTTTTCGCGCGCCCACGATCCTTGCGCAGGCCACCGGGGCCGCGTAGATGCGAAAAAGAAGGCAAGCCCTGAGGAGGATACCGCATGGCCGAGACCGCCGCCCGCAAGCCGCGGGGCAAGGGGGCACCCAAGGGCAATGAGCCCGCCATCAGCAAGTCGGAGCTGACGCGCGCCTATCGCGACATGCTGCTGATCCGCCGGTTCGAGGAGAAGGCCGGGCAGCTCTACGGCATGGGCCTCATCGGCGGGTTCTGCCACCTCTATATCGGGCAGGAAGCGGTCGTGGTCGGCATGCAGCTCTGCCTGAAGCCGGGCGACCAGGTCATCACCTCCTACCGCGACCACGGGCACATGCTGGCCACCGGCATGGAAGCGCGCGGCGTGATGGCGGAGCTTACGGGCCGCATCGGCGGCTATTCCAAGGGCAAGGGCGGGAGCATGCACATGTTCTCCCGCGAGAAGGGCTTCTATGGCGGCCACGGCATCGTGGGCGCGCAGGTCTCGCTCGGCGCCGGGCTCGCCTTCGCGAACTGGTACCGGGAGGACGGCGCCGTCGCCGTGACCTATTTCGGCGAGGGCGCGTCCAACCAGGGCCAGGTCTATGAGAGCCTGAACCTGGCCGCGCTGTTCAAGCTGCCCTGCATCTTCGTCATCGAGAACAACAAGTACGGCATGGGCACCAGCGTGGACCGCGCTAGCGCGTCCAAGGACCTGTCGAAGAACGGCGCGCCCTGGGGCATCCCGGGCGAGCAGGTGAACGGCATGGACGTGATCGCGGTGCGGGAGGCCGGTGAGCGCGCCGTCGCCCACTGCCGCGCCGGCAACGGCCCCTACCTGCTGGAGATGAAGACCTACCGCTACCGCGGCCACTCCATGTCCGACCCGGCCAAGTACCGGACGCGGGAGGAGGTGCAGAAGATGCGGGAGCAGAATGACTGCATCGAGACGGCGCGCCGCCTGCTGCTGGAGAGCTTCGGCGTAGCGGAGTCCGAGCTGAAGGTGATCGACGACGAGGTGAAGGCGATCGTGCAGGACAGCGCCGATTTCGCCCAGACCAGCCCGGAGCCGGATGAGAGCGAGCTCTGGACCGACGTGCTGATCGATGATTCCTCCGTGGTGGCAGGGGGCCGCTGAGATGACCCAGATCCTGATGCCCGCGCTGAGCCCGACGATGACGGAGGGCAAGCTCGCCCGCTGGCTGAAGAAGGAAGGCGAGACGATCAAGGCCGGCGACGTGATCGCCGAGATCGAGACCGACAAGGCCACGATGGAAGTGGAAGCGGTGGATGAGGGCACGCTGACGTCGATCCTGGTGCCGGAAGGCACCGAAGGCGTCGCCGTGAACACCCCCATTGCGGAACTCGATGGCGGCGCTGGCGCCGCGAAGCCCGCGCCGCAGCGGGAGCCCGCGGCCCCGGCACCCAAGGCGGAAGACCACGCCGAGATCGCCGCCAAGGGCACGGACAACCGGCCGGAAACGGTGCCCGCCCAGGCCAAGGCGCCGGCGCCCGAGAAGGACTGGGGCCCGACCAAGGCCATCACGGTGCGCGAGGCGCTGCGGGACGCCATGGCAGCGGAGATGCGCGCCAGCAAGGACGTCTTCCTGATCGGCGAGGAAGTCGGCCAGTATCAGGGCGCCTACAAGATCAGCCAGGGCCTGCTCGACGAATTCGGCCCGAAGCGCGTGATCGACATGCCGATCACGGAACACGGCTTCACCGGCATGGCGGTCGGCGCGGCGATGACGGGGCTGCGCCCGATCGTCGAGTTCATGACCTTCAACTTCTCCATGCAGGCGATCGACCAGATCATCAACTCGGCGGCGAAGACGCTCTACATGTCCGGCGGCCAGCTCGGCTGCCCGATCGTCTTCCGCGGGCCGAACGGCGCCGCCAGCCGCGTCGCCGCGCAGCACAGCCAGTGCTACGCGTCCTGGTACGCGCATTGCCCGGGGCTGAAGGTGGTGGCGCCCTGGTCGGCGGCGGATGCCAAGGGCCTGCTACGCGCCGCGATCCGCGACCCGAACCCGGTCATCGTGCTGGAGAACGAGATCCTCTACGGCCAGACCTTCGAGATGCCGACGGCGGATGACTTCATCCTGCCGATCGGCAAGGCGAAGGTGGAGCGGGAAGGGACCGACGTCACGATCGTGGCGTTCTCCATCATGGTCGGGCTCGCCATGCAGGCGGCCGAGGCGCTGGCCGCGCAGGGCATCAGCGCGGAGGTCATCAACCTCCGCAGCCTGCGGCCGCTGGATACAGAGACCATCGTGCGGTCCGTGAAGAAGACCAACCGCATCGTGACGCTGGAAGAGGGCTGGCCCTATGCCGGCATCGGCAGCGAGGTCGCGATGCAGATCATGGAGAACTGCTTCGACGACCTCGATGCGCCGCCGGTGCGCGTCGCGGGTCTCGACATTCCCATGCCCTATGCCGCCAACCTCGAGAAGCTGGCCCTGCCGCGGCTCGAACAGGTGGTCGATGCCGTCAAGCGCGTGACCTACAAGTAAGGGGAGGGAGCAGGACGATGGCGACGAACATCCTGATGCCGGCGCTGTCCCCGACCATGACGGAGGGGACGCTCGCGCGCTGGCTGAAAAAGGAAGGCGAGCAGGTCAAGGCCGGCGACATCATCGCCGAGATCGAGACCGACAAGGCGACGATGGAAGTGGAAGCCGTGGATGAGGGCATCCTCGGCAAGATCGTCGTCGCCGGTGGCACGGCGGGCGTGAAGGTGAACGACGTGATCGCCGTGCTGGTGGAGGAAGGGGAGAGCGCGGATGCCGCGCCCGCCGCCAAGCCCGCCCCGGCCGCGGCGACGCCCAAGACCGAGCCTGCGCCGGCCACGCCGGCGGCAGCCTCTGCACCGGCACCCGCCCCGGCCGCGTCGGGCAGCCGCGTCATCGCCTCTCCCCTCGCGCGCCGCATGGCGGAGCAGGCGGGGCTGGATCTCTCCGCCATCGCGGGCAGCGGGCCGAATGGCCGCATCGTGAAGGCGGATGTGGATGCGGCGCTGGCCAAGGGGCCGGCGGCCAAGCCCGCGCCCGCCGCGGCGGCGCCCGCGCCGGCTGCCGTGCCTGCGCCGGCCCCCGCAGCGGCTCCGGCGCCCGCGCCGAAGCCCGCCGCGCCCGCCATCACGGCGCCGCACACCGCCGTGCCCAACAGCACCATGCGCAAGGTCATCGCGCGGCGGCTGTCGGAATCGAAGCAGACGGTGCCGCATTTCTACGTCTCGATGGATATCGAGATCGATGCGCTGCTGAAGCTGCGCTCCCAGCTGAACGCGACCTCGCCCAAGGACGGGCCGGGCGCCTTCAAGCTCTCGGTCAATGACCTGGTGATCAAGGCCGCGGCGGTGACGCTGCGGCGCTTCCCCAACGTCAACGCCACCTGGACCGAGGACGCGATCCTCCAGTACCACGACGTCGACATCTCGGTCGCCGTCAGCATCCCGGACGGGCTGATCACGCCGATCGTGCGCAAGGCCGACCAGAAGGGCCTGGCCGCGATCAGCAACGAGATGAAGGACCTGGCTGCGCGCGCGAAGTCCGGCAAGCTGAAGCCCGAGGAGTTCCAGGGCGGCGGCTTCTCCATCTCCAACATGGGCATGTACGGGGTCCGCGACTTCTCGGCCATCATCAACCCGCCGCAGGCGGGCATCCTGGCGGTGTCTGCCGGTGAGCAGCGCCCTGTGGTGAAGAACGGCGCGCTGGCGATCGCGACGGTGATGACCTGCACGCTCTCCGTCGATCACCGCGTCGTCGACGGTGCGCTGGCGGCCGAATGGATCCAGGCCTTCAAGCGGATCGTCGAGGAGCCGCTGAGCCTGATGCTCTGATGCCAGCGGGTTTCACGCTCCGCGACGCGACCGAGGCGGACCTGCCGGAGATCAACCGGCTGGTCCGTGCGCTGGCGGAGTATGAGAAGCTGCTGCATGAGGCCGTGGGCACGGAGGAGGATTTCCGCCACGCCCTCTTCGGCCCGAACCCGACCGTGTTCTGCGTGCTGGCCGAGATCGAGGGCAGGGCGGTCGGGCAATGCATCTGGTTCCCGATCTTCAGCACCTTCACCGGCCGGCATGGCCTCTATGTGGAGGATGTCTTCGTGGAGCCGCAGCACCGCGGCCTCGGCATCGGCGAGGCCTTCTTCCGCCACTGCGCGGGCATCTGCATCACCCGCGGCTGGAAGCGGATGGAGTGGCAGGTGCTGGACTGGAACGAGCCCGCGATCCGCTTCTACCGGAAGATCGGCGCGCGCGGCATGGATGAATGGCGCGTGCAACGCGTGGCCGGCGAGGCGCTGGCCGCGCTCGCCGCAACAAAGGGGTGACGGGCATGGCCGACAGCTTCGACATCGTGGTGGTGGGCGGTGGCCCCGGCGGCTATGTCGCCGCCATCCGTGCCAGCCAGCTCGGCATGAAGACGGCGCTGGTGGAGCGCGAGAACCTGGGCGGCATCTGCCTCAACTGGGGCTGCATCCCGACCAAGGCGCTGCTGCGCGCGAGCGAGATCAACCACCTGCTGCATTCGCTCGATGCCTATGGCTTCGCCGCCGACAACATCCGCTTCGACTTCGCCAAGGTCATCAAGCGGAGCCGCGGCGTGGCGGGCCAGCTCTCGGCCGGCGTGAAGCACCTGATGAAGAAGAACAAGGTAACCGTCTATGACGGGCACGGGAAGCTGGCCGGGCCGGGCAAGCTCGCCGTGACGAAGGACGGCAAGCCGGTCGCGGAGATCGCCGCCAAGCACATCGTGCTGGCGACCGGTGCGCGGGCGCGCGTGCTGCCGGGGATGGAGCCGGATGGCAAGCTGATCTGGTCCTACCGGGAGGCGATGACGCCGGCGGCGCTCCCGAAGAAGATCATCGTCATGGGCTCCGGCGCCATCGGGTCCGAATTCGCGAGCTTCTACCTCAACATGGGCGCCGAGGTGACGCTGATCGAGGTGATGGACCGCATCCTGCCGGTGGAGGACGCGGAGATCAGCGCCTTCGTCCACAAGGCCTTCACCAAGCAGGGCATGAAGATCCTGACCGGCGCGCGGGTGCAGGGCATCCGCAAGGGTGCCGACAGCATCACCGCCGTGGTCGAGGCGGGCGGCAAGGTGCAGGACCTTGTGGCCGATGTGCTGATCTCCGCCGTCGGCATCGTCGGCAATGTGGAGGACCTCGGACTCGAGGGCACGAAGATCAAGGTCGAGAAGACCCACATCGTCACCGACGCCTTCGGCAATACGGGCGAATCGGGCGTCTATGCCATCGGCGACCTGACCGGCCCGCCCTGGCTGGCGCACAAGGCGTCGCACGAGGCGATCATCTGCATCGAGGCGATCGCGGGGAAGCACCCGCACGCCATGGATGTGCTGAACATCCCGGGCTGCACCTATTGCCGCCCGCAGGTCGCCTCCGTCGGCCTGACCGAGGCCCGCGCCAAGGAACTGGGGCATGAGGTCAAGGTCGGCCGCTTCCCCTTCATCGGCAACGGCAAGGCCATCGCCATGGGAGAGCCGGAGGGCCTGGTGAAGACCGTCTTCGACGCCAAGACCGGCGAGTTGCTCGGCGCGCATATGGTCGGGCCGGAGGTGACGGAGATGATCCAGGGCTACGGCATCGCCCGCACCCTCGAATCCACCGAGGCCGAGCTGATGCACACCGTCTTCCCGCATCCCACCGTGAGCGAGACGATGCATGAAAGCGTCCTCGACGCCTATGGCCGGGTCATCCACATCTGAGCCCGACTGGCGAAGGCTGAACCGCGCGAACTGGGAGGAGCGCACCGCGCTTCATCTCGGCCCGCGCGGCTATGACGTCACCCCGCATCTCGCGGGGCGCGGCAGGCTGGATGCGATCGTGGAGGCGGAGATCGGCGATGTCGCCGGCCTCTCCATCCTCCACCTGCAATGCCACATCGGCGATGACAGCGTGGCGCTGGCGCAGCGCGGCGCGGCACGGGTCGTCGGCATCGATTTCAGCCCCGCCGCCATCGCCGCCGCCCGGGACCTCGCCGCGCGCTGCGGCCTGTCAGACCTGCGCTTCGTGGAATCGGATGTGCTGGAGGCGCCGGCGGCGATGCCGGAGGAGGAAGGTCGCTTCGACCTGGTCTTCACGAGCTGGGGCACCATCGGCTGGCTGCCGGACCTCGACCGCTGGGCGGCCGCCATCGCCTTCGCGCTGCGGCCGGGCGGGCGGCTCTACTTCGCCGATGCGCATCCCGCCTGCCTGATCTTCGACGAGGCGGGGCAGGGCGGCGGCGGCGGGTTTCCCGGCTGGTTCGCCCCCTATCTCGGCCGACAGTTCATCCCCTTCGAGGACGCGATCGACTATGCGGACCCGTCCCGGCCGCTGGCGAACAGCGCCACCATCGTCCATCTGCATCCGCTCTCCGACATCCTCGGCGCGCTGCGGCGGGCGGGGCTTCGGCTGGACTGGCTGCAGGAGCATGCGCGCCTGACCTGGGCGCCCTTCTCCGGCCTGGTGCGGGATGCGGACGGGCTCTTCACCTGGCCGGACAAGCCCTGGCTGCCGCTCGCGCTCAGCCTTGTCGCGGTGAAGAATTGATCCCCTCGTCGCCGCGCCGCACCGTCGCTATATCTGCGGCATGACCACGCGCGTCGAGATCGATCACCGCCAGACCGCCGCCCGCATCGGTGCCGACCGGCATCCCGAGAAGGCGCACCGTCCGGACAACCCCATCCAGCGGAAACCCGCCTGGATCCGGGTGAAGGCGCCGACCAGCCCGATCTACCGGGAAACCCAGGCGCTGATGCGGGACAACAAGCTGGTCACGGTCTGCGAGGAAGCGGCCTGCCCGAATATCGGCGAATGCTGGTCCCAGCGCCACGCGACCATGATGATCATGGGCGATACCTGCACGCGCGCCTGTTCCTTCTGCAATGTCGCGACGGGCATGCCGAAGCCGCTCGATGGCGATGAGCCGAACCGCGTCGCCGATGCCGTCGCCAAGCTCGGCCTGCGCCACGTGGTGATCACTTCCGTCGACCGCGACGATCTGCCCGATGGCGGCGCGGAGCATTTCGCCCAGACGATCCGCGCGCTGCGCCTGGCGGCGCCCGAAACCACCGTCGAGATCCTGACGCCCGACTTCCTCCGCAAGGACGGCGCGCTCGAGGTCGTGGTCGCGGCGCGCCCCGACGTCTTCAACCACAACCTGGAAACCGTGCCGGCGCTCTACCCGACCATCCGGCCGGGCGCCCGCTACTACCACTCGCTCCGGCTGCTGGACCGGGTGAAGCAGCTCGACCCCTCCATCTTCACCAAGTCCGGGATCATGGTCGGGCTCGGCGAGAAGCGGATCGAGGTGCTGCAGGTCATGGACGATCTGCGCAGCGCGGAGGTCGATTTCCTCACCATCGGCCAATACCTGCAGCCCACGGTGAAGCACGCCGCGGTGGACCGCTTCGTGACGCCCGAGGAGTTCGAGGACTACGCCAAGGCCGCGCGGGGCAAGGGGTTCCTGCTGGTGTCGTCGACGCCGCTGACCCGCAGCTCCTACCACGCGGATCGCGACTTCGCGGCGCTGCGCGATGCCCGCGCGGCGAAGCTGCGGGCGGCCTGAGGCGGCGATGCCGACCCATGCGGAAAAGCGCGTCCTCCCCTACACGGAGGAACAGCTCTTCGACATGGTGGCGGATGTCCGCCGCTATCCGGAATTCCTGCCCTGGTGCGTCGGTGCCCGCATCCTGACCCGCACCGAGGGGGAGCTGACAGCGGACCTCACCATCGGCTTCAAGATGTTCCGGGAGACCTTCCGCAGTCAGGTCCTGCTGGAACGGCCGCACCACGTGCATGTGCGCTACCTCACGGGTCCCTTCCGCTACCTCAACAACCACTGGCGCTTCCGGCCGGTGGCGGGCGGCACGGAGGTCGATTTCTTCGTCGATTTCGAATTCAAGTCGCGGCTGCTGCAGGCCGTGATCGGCACCGTGTTCAACGAGGCGGTGCGGCTGATGGTGCGTGCCTTCGAACGCCGGGCCGCCGCGCTCTATCGCCGCGCGCCGCCTGCCGCCGCACCGGCCACGCCCGCGCCCAGCGCCTGATCAGCGGCCCCCCCCTCTACCTGCCCCTGTGGCGGCCATTCGGCAGGTAGGGCCAGTCGAGGCCATTCAGGCGGTAGAAGCCTTCCAGCCCCGCGGCGCCGTTGAGGGGCTCCGGCACGCCCAGACGGAAGGCGAGGAAGCCGTCATCCGGCTTCACGCCGCGGTTCTTCTCCGCATCCAGCCAGTCATCCTGTGCGCCGTGCTGGATGCGCGTCAGCAGGTTGCGGTTCAGCGCCTGCACGATCTCCCGCGCCTCCGCCGACCAGGCCCCGTATTTGGCGCCCTGCGCCATGGCGGTGATGGGGATGCGGCGGAAACCGGCCCCCTCCTGCCGCCAGCAGCCCATGATGTCGTAGTCCGAGACCATCAGCAGCCCGTTGGCGCCCATCACCGCGCCGGAGGAGCCGCTTTTCGCCGAGGTCACGGCGGTCTTCGCCGGCAGCAGCCCGTGCAGCGACCGGGCGGCGAGGTTCGGGCAGCGGAAGACCAGCAGGATCGCGCGGGCGGCGCAGAGGGTGCGGATGGTCATGACGTCCTGCGGGTCGAAGCCCGTCAGCCGCGCGATGCGGATATCCTCCGCCGTCGCGCCCGCGCGCCCCGCCGCGCCTTCCCGCTGGAAGGCCAGGTGTTCGCCGATGCTGGCCGTCAGACCGCTCATGCCGCTCCTCCATCAGGCGGCGGAAGGTTTCACGAGCGGCCGGTCATCGCCAGCCCCGATCGGTTTCGCCGCGCTTCACCGCGCCGGCGCACCGCCGCAGCGGTTCCAGGGGCGTCCGCCATCGGCCAGTGCCATGGCGACCAGGATTTCATCCGGCCGCGGACCATCGGCCATCATCACCGTGATGGTGTCGAAATGCGCGAAGCTCCAGGCATCGTCCTTGTGGCCGAGCGGGATGTCGATGGCCGTGCCCGGCGGCGCGACCTTCACGGCGGAGGGCACCGGCGCCGCACCGCCGCCGATCGCGGCGCGCATGGGCTTGCCGAGACGGGGGTGGACCACGGCGCCGCCATGCTCGACCTCTCCCATCACGCCGACGATCGCGGCCTTGCCGTAGCTGACGGCCGGGCCGCCGAGCAGGGCGGCGAGTTCCGGCATCAGGCGGTCGCCGAGCGCCGCGCCGGCCTCCCAGAGCGGCGTGAGATCCTCCACCCCCGGCTGGCCGGCATAGGGGTTGGCGATGACGGCCATGGCGACGGCGCGGATGATGGGCCGCGGCGCCGTGTGGCCGAGTTCGCCAAAGACGGTCTCCCGCCAGGTCGCGAGCTTGCGGATGGGCGGCATGGGCGTGCTCCGTCGGTTCCGCCTGCGATCCTGACGCGTTCGTGCGCGCCATCAATCCCGCTTCTCCGCGCCATCAACGAAATGCGCTGGCGCGGCCGGGCGCGTCCGGGCGAGGCTTGCGGCATGACCTATATCCTCCATGGCGATATCGGCTCCGGCTCCGCCATGCCAGAGATGGCGCTGGCCGAGATCGGCGCGCCGGTCGACCTGCGCGACGTTCCGCTGGAGGGCGACCACCAGCTGCGCGCGGAGTACCGCGCCATCAACCCGATGGGCCGCCTGCCGACGCTGGTGCTGCCGGCCCAAGGGGGTGATGGCACGGTGCTGACGGAGAGCCTCGCGATCCTGGTGACGCTGGCGGACCGGCACCCCGAGGCCGGGCTTCTGCCGCCGCCCGGCGAGACGGCGCGCGCCGTGGCGCTGCGCTGGATGGCGCTGCTGGCGGGCGAGTTCTATCCGCAGGTCACGCGCTGGGACTATCCGGCCCGCTTCGGCTATGCGCCCGACCAGGTCGAGGCCGCGCGCGACAACGCGCTGGCCATGGGGCGGGACGTGCTGCGGATCATCGAGGCGCATGCGCTGCCGGTGGCGGGCGGCCCCTTCCTGCTCGGTGCTCGCTTCAGCGTCGCCGACATCGCGCTCGCCGTCATGTCACGCTGGATGAAGGGGAGGGAGTGGGTGCCGGTGAACCTGCCGCGCATCCAGGCCCTGGCGGAAGCTGTCGCGGCGCGGCCGGCCATCGCGCCGGTCTGGGCGCGGCACTGTCTGGGCCGTCCCGGATGACGGGATTTCCTTGAACGCGTCCTGGCGCTTCCGGCAGGCTCGTGCCTGGGGAAGCAACCAGGAGAGACGGGCATGACGGGATTCCTGACCGAGGATGACCTCGCGGCGCTGCAACCCGCGGATGAGGCGATGTTCCCGTCGCCCATCCCGACGCAGGTCATCGCCTCCGACGAGTTCTGGCCCATGCCGCAGAATGACCGGCAGAAGCGCGTCGAGGCGCGGATCAAGGCCATGGCCGATGAGATCGCGCCGAAGCAGGGCATGACGCGCCGCCGCTACCTGCAGACCGCCGCCGGCATGGCGGCTGCGTTCCTGGCCATGAACGAGGAATACGGGCCGCTCTACGGCGTCTCCCGCGCCGAGGCGCAGACGCCGGGCGCGGCGGAGGCGCGCGCTGCGACGCTCGCCGACCAGTTCATCATGGACGTCCACACGCATTTCCTGCGTCCCGACACGCGGCTGATGACCTTCGTGGAGGCGCGGCGGAATGTGGGGCGGGCAGGCTGGAACCCGCAGATCAAGGTCGAGGAACAGACCATCCAGAGCCTCATGGAGGCGAACTGGTTCAAGGAGATGTTCCTCGACAGCGACACCAAGGTCGCGCTGATCAGCGGCGCGCCGAGCGAGGATCCGCGCGATTGGTTCCTCACCAACGACATGAAGTTCGATGCGCGGAAGCGCGTGAACGATGCGGCGGGGGGCACGCGGCGCGTGCTCAGCCACGGCATCTTCACCCCCGGCCAGCCCGGCTGGATGGAGGAGGTGGAGCGCTGCATCACGGAGCTGAACGTGGACAGCTTCAAGGGCTACACGGTCGGCGACAACACCAACAAGCACCTGGCGCAGCATCCCTGGCGGATGGATGACGAACGCCTGATGTACCCCTTCTACGAACGCATCCTCCGGGCGGGAAAGGGGATCGTCTGCGTCCACAAGGGGCTCTATCCGCAGCAGGTCACGGATCGCTTCCCGCATCTGCTGCCCTTCGCCGGCGTCGATGACGTCGGCAAGGCGGCGAAGGACTGGCCGCAGATCAAGTTCGTCATCTACCACTCCGCCTATCGCTGGACCGGCGGCGGCGGCGCGGGCACGGGGGTGGAGCAGTTCGCCCGCACCGGCCGCGTGGACTGGACGACGGACCTGGCGGAGATCCCGTCGAAGTATGGCGTCACCAACGTCTATGGCGACCTCGGCCAGATCTTCGCCCAGACCACGGTGATCGAGCCCGGGCTCTGCGCCGCGCTGATGGGCACGCTGATCCGCGGCCTCGGCGCCGATCACGTCGTCTGGGGCACGGACGCCGTCTGGACGGGATCGCCGCAATGGCAGATCGAGGCGCTGCGGCGGCTCGAGATCCCGGAGGCGATGCAGCGCCAGCACGGCTTCGCGCCGCTCGGTGATGCGGATGGCCCGGTCAAGCGCATGATCTTCGGCGAGACCAGCGCGCGCATGTACAACTACCAGCGCCGCGCCGACCTGCAGCACGACAACGTCGCCAAGGCGAAGGCCGAATATGCGGCGAGAGGCGGGGAGCGCAGCAACCTCGCCTATGGCTACGTCATCCGGAATCCGGGGCTGGAGACGATCGTCTCGTGATGCGGGCATCAGGGCTGGCGCTGCTGGCCGCGGGCTGCCTGTCCCTCGGCACAGCCTGGGCGCAGCCGACGCCGCGCGAAGGCCTGTTCGAAACCTTCGCGCGCCAGCCCGGCGCGCGGATCGTGCAGACGGGCCCCGATGGCCAGCCTGTTGCGGTAGAGGTGAATGGCGTTGTGATGACGCGCATGGTGCAGGGCGGGCGTACCATCGTGGCCGGCGTGGACCGCACCGGCCGAGGGGCCGTCCTGTGCAGCTGGATGATGCTGAACGTCGTCCAGATGGCGCTCGAAGCCTGCCACTCCGACGATGATATCGTGCTGAGGCAGGAGACGGCCGCATCCGTGCAGCGCATGCTGGACTTCATCATGGCGAATGACCTCGAACGCCGGTCGCGCGCGGAGTGGGAGGCGGTGCTCGAGCAGCAGAGGCGCCCGATGCGTGACCAGTTGTCGTCAACGGATCCGACACGTCTCGCGAATGCCTGCCGGACCGGTCCGGTGGGTGACGTCCTGCGCAACTATCGATCCATGCCGCCGGCGGAACGCCAGCGCATGGTGGACGACCTGCTGTCGATCCCGCGCCATCCCGTGCTGAACCCCTGCCTGTAGCGCGACCCCGCTTCACCCGCCCCCCATTCCCTGCCACCCTGCGCGGCAACCAGAGCCACGCACGGAACACCCATGGTCCACGCCCCCGAACGCCCCCCCGCCGGCGCGCCGCCCGTCCGCATCAACCTCTACTCCGACACGCAGACCAAGCCTTCCGCCGCGATGCTGGACGCAATGATGCGCGCCGAGGTCGGTGACGAGCAGCATGGGGACGACCCGACGGTGCATGCGCTGTGCGATCGCATGGCGGCGCTGATGGGCAAGGAAGCTGCGGTCTTCATGCCCTCCGGCACCATGTGCAACGTCGCCTCCACCCTCGTGCATTGCCGCCCGGGCGAGGAGATCATCGCGCATGAGACCGCGCATATCCTGACCAGCGAGGGCGGCGCCCATGCCGCGCTCGGCAGCGTGCAGATCCTGCCGCTGAAGGGCGATCGCGGCATGTATTCGCCGGACGCGCTGCGCGGGGCGCTGCGCGGCAAGTCGCGCCACACGCCGACGCAGCGCCTGGTGGAGGTCGAGCAGACCGCGAACACCGGCGGCGGCGCCGTCTGGGACCGCGCCGTGCTGGCCGAGATCGCCGACATCGCGCATGGCGCCGGCCTTTCCACGCATATGGACGGCGCGCGGCTGATGAATGCCTGCGTCGCGGCCAACATCTCCGCCGCCGAGATGACGGCAGGCTATGACAGCGTCTGGCTCGACTTCACCAAGGGCCTCGGCGCGCCGCTCGGCGCCGTGCTCTGCGGCACGCGCGACTTCATCGACGAGGCCTGGCGCTGGAAGCAGCGGCTGGGCGGCGCGATGCGGCAGGCCGGTGTCTGCGCGGCCGGCTGCCTCTATGCGCTCGATCACAACATCGACCGCCTGGCCGATGACCACGCCAATGCCAAGGCGCTGGCGCGCGGCCTCGCGCAGATCGAGGGCGTGGAGGTCCAGGACCCCGACACCAACCTGGTCTTCTTCACCATCAACGGCACGGGCATGGACGCCGTGACGCTGCAGCGCCACCTGCGGATGGACGGCATCGCCGTGTCGCTGCTCGGCGGAAGGCTGCGCGCCTGCACCCACCTCGACGTCACGGCGCCGATGATCGAGGACGCGCTGACGGCGATCCGCGGGGCGCTGGCGCGGGCGTAGCGGTGGTGGTTCAGCAGGGGGACGCTGTCCCCCTGCACCCCCTGCCAGGGGGCAAGGGCCCCCTGGACCACCGGCAATAGATGCATGAAGCGAGGGGGGCCGAAGTGCCCCCCTCGCTTCATGCATGTAAAGTCCTGGCGGGGTCTGGGGGGCGCCACGCCCCCCAGCGGGGGTGCGGGGGCAGCGCCCCCGCCAACCGCCCGCCGCTACGCCGACGCCAGCCGCGCCAGCAGGCGCGCGTGGCTGCGGGTGCCCTGGTGGAAGCAGCGCATGTCGAACTTCTCGTTCGGGCTGTGCACCTGGTCGTCTTCCAGTCCGAAGCCCATCAGCACGGTGTCGAGCCCGAGCACGTCCTTCATCGAGGACACGACGGGGATCGATCCGCCGCAGCCGATCATCGCGGCGGGCTTGCCGTATTCATCGGCCAGCGCGGCCTGGGCGGCACGGACGAAGGCGCTGTCGGCGGGCACCTCGATCCCCGGGCTGGCGCTGCCGCCCTGGAAGGTGGCGGTGGCGTCGGCGGGCAGGCGGGCGCGGACGAAATCCTTGAAGGCATCGAAGACCTTGTCGTGGTGCTGGCCGGGCACCAGGCGGAAGGTGATCTTTGCATGCGCCTCGCTCGGGATCACCGTCTTGCTGCCCGGGCCGGTATAGCCGCCCCAGATGCCGTTGATGTCGGCGGTCGGCCGCGCCCAGAGGCGTTCCAGCGCGCCGCGGTTCTTCTCGCCGACCGGCACGGAGAGCCCGATGGCGCCGAGGAAATCGTGTTCCGAGAAGCCGAGCGCCTGCCACTGCGCGCGCAGTTCCGGGGAGACTTCCGGGATGCCGTCATAGAAGCCCGGCAGCTGCACGCGGCCTTCGCTGTCGTGCAGGTCGCCCAGGATCTTCGTGATCAGGTTGTTCGGGTTCAGCGCGCTGCCGCCATACATGCCGGAATGCAGGTCCCGGTTAGCCGCCTTGATGTCGAGCTGCACGAAGACCATGCCGCGCAGGCGGGTGGAGAGTGCCGGCGTGTCGATGTCCCACATCCCCGTATCGCTGATGATGGCGACATCGGCCGCGAGCTCCGCCTTGTTCGCCGCCATGAAGGGGGCGAGGTTCGGGGAGCCGATCTCCTCCTCGCCCTCGATGACGGCGGTGATGGCGCAGGGCGGGCCGCCGGCGATGGTGTGCCAGGCGCGCATCGCCTCGATCCACATGAGCGTCTGGCCCTTGTCGTCCACCGCGCCGCGCGCGACGACGCGCTTGCCATGCGGGCCATCGACCACCACGGGCTCGAAGGGCGGGCTGGTCCAGAGCTCCAGCGGGTCCGGCGGCTGCACGTCGTAGTGGCCGTAGTAGAGGAGGTGCTGGGCCTTGGCGGCACCCTTGGGGCCAGGATGGTGCGCGACGACGACGGGGTGCTTCGGCGTCTGGCGGAGGGACGCGGTGAAGCCGATGGCGGTCAGCTGGTCCCGCACCCATTCGGCGGCGCGCACGCAATCCGCGGCGTGGTCGGGCTGCGCGCTGATGGAGGGGATGCGCAGCCACTCCACCAGGCGCCCGACGGCGGCGTCGTGGTCCTTGTCGATGGCGGCGAGCAGCTTGTCGGTCAGGTCCATACTCACACTCCGGTCTTCAGTCGTCGGATGAGGGCGAAGGCCGCGGCGACGGTCGCGGCGCGGATCGCCGTGCGGTCGCCGGGAAACACATGGCGCTCCACCAGCGTCAGCGATGCGTTGGCGGCGCCGATGTAGACGAGGCCGACGGGCTTCTCCGCCGATCCGCCGCCGGGCCCCGCGATCCCGGTGCAGGAGACGGCGATGGAGGCGCCGGAACGGGCACGGGCGCCCTCCGCCATGGCATGGGCGACGGCCTCGCTGACGGCGCCCACGGCCTCGATCGTGGCGGGCGGCACGCCGAGCATGCTGGCCTTGGCCTCGTTGGAGTAGGTGACGAAGCCCGCCAGCACGGTGGCGGAGGAGCCGGGCACGGCGGTCAGCGCGGCGGCGATCAGCCCGCCGGTGCAGCTTTCGGCCGTGGCCAGCGTCTCCTGCGCGGATTGCAACTCGGCCAGCAGCGCGGCGGCATCGTCCAGCGTGGCGTCGGGCAGCATCAATCGAGGATCCCCGGATAGAAGCGGGTGAAGGCCAGGAGGCCCGCGGCGCCGATCAGCCCCGCGACGATGTCGTCCAGCATGACGCCCATCGCGCCGGGCTGGGCATCGGCCCAGGAGATGGGCCAGGGCTTCACGATATCCAGCGCCCGGAACAGCGCGAAGGCGAGGAAGACGCCGGGGAGCGTGGCCGCGGGCAGGGCGGCGAGCACCAGCAGCATGCCCGCCCCCTCATCCGCCACGAACCAGCCGGGGTCCTCCGTGCTCTCGTTCAGCACCTGGCCCGCAGCCCAATAGCCGGCCACGGCGATCACCAGGGCCACGCCCAGGCACCAGCCAGGCCCCGCCAGTGCCAGCGGCAGCACCACCAGGCTGCCCCAGGTGCCGGGGCCGGGGCGCAGCCGGCCGACGCCGCCCATCGTCGCCACCAGCATGGCGGGCGTCACGGGATGGCGTCCAGGAATCGGTCCAGGGCGGCGATGGCCAGCGGTTCCTCCAGCGTCGGGCAGTGGCCGGTGCCGGGGATGTTCACGAAGTCGAGCCTCGGGTGTTCGTCCCTCATGCGCTGCGCCGTTTCCACCGAGAGCAGTTCCGAAAGCTCTCCGCGCAGCAGCAGCGTCGGCGCGTGGGCGAGCGCGCCGAAGGGCCCCCAGAGGGAGGGCAGCGCGCCGCCGCCCTGCATGGCCTGCGCGATACGGATGTCCCATCGCGGATGCCAGCCGCCGTCATCGCCCCGCGCATAGGTGCCGGCCGCAAAGCGCCGCCAGCCTTCCTCGTCGATCGTGAGCGGCGGCAGCGATGCCTTGAGATGTTCCACGCAGCGATCCAGCGTCGGCAGCGCGGGATCGCGCGCGACGAAGTTCTGGACGTGGTCGAGGCCCACGGGTTCCAGCACCGGCCCCACATCATTCAGCACCGCGCCCGCGATCGCGCCCGGCCGCAGCACCGCCATGACCATGGTCAGGATGCCGCCGAAGCTGGTGCCGACGAAGACCGCGCGGTGGCAATGCAGCGCCGCCATGGCGTCCAGCACGTCCCGCAGGCTTTCCTCGATGGCGTAGCGGGAGAGGCGATCCGATCGTGCGCTCTCCCCATGACCCACATGATCCAGGCAGAGCACCCGCCGCTTGCCGGCATGGCGTTCAGCCAGCGCGGCGAAGTCGTCGCTGTTCCGCGTGATGCCCGACAGGCAGAGGATCGGCGTCCGCGCGGGGTCGCCGGCGAAATCCTGGGCGGAGAGCCGAAGCCCGTCCCGGGCACTGAAGAAAACCCTCACGGACGGCCCTCCAGCAGCGCGGCCAGGGGATGGGGCAGGGATGCCGTCTCCGGGTTCTTCGCGCGGTAGATCACGACATTTTCGATGACGCGCTGCACGTAGTTGCGCGTCTCGCCGAAGGGGATCTGCTCGATCCAGTCGCGCACATCCGGCCCTGACGCCACCCGCGGATCGCCATAGGTGCCGAGCCATTCATCGACGCGCCCCGGCCCGGCATTGTAGGCGCCCGCCGCCAGCGGCATCGCGCCGCCATAGCGCGCCAGCATGTCGCTGATATAGGCGCTGCCGAGCCGCATGTTGTGCGCGGCATCCGTCGTCAGCATGCCGAGCTGGTGCGGGATGCCGAGGCGGCGCGCCACCTGCGTCGCAGTGGAGGGCAGCAGCTGCATCAGCCCCCGCGCATTGGCCGATGACACGGCGCTGATGTCGAAATTGCTTTCCTGCCTGGTGATGGCGTTGACCAGCGCGGCCTCCGCGCCATCCGCCGGCGCGGGATAGGGGGCGGGCCAGCCATCCTCCAGCAGGATCACGCCATCGGCGCCGGCCCGGCGCGCGACCCAGACGGCATGGTCCGGCCGCCGGATCGCGACGGCGAGCCGCGCGATCAGCCAGCGGTCGCCGGCATCGGGTGAGAGGTCCTCCATGCGCAGCAGGAAGATCCGCGCGCGGTCGGACTGGCCGAGATCGGCCAGCGTGATGATCGCCCGCGCCAGCTCCCGCCCGATGAAATCCGTGGCCACCTGGGTGGAGGGCGCCGGGGAGGGATGGCGCGAGATGCGTGCCGCCATCTGCGCCGGCGCCTCGCCCAGCGCCAGGCTGGCAAGCTGGCCGTAATAGGCCGTGGGCAGCGCCGCGGCCTCCGTCCACTGCACGCGCGCTTCCGCCACGCGGTTCTGTGCCGCCAGCGCCAGGCCGCGCCAATAGGCCGCGCGGGCGCGGGTGATGACGGAAACGCTGCCCTCCGCCACCCGCGCGAAGTGCCGCTCCGCCCCCGCCGCGTCATTCAGCCGCCGCAGCGCGATGAAGCCGGCGAGGAACTCGCCCTCCTGCCGCGGCTCGCCGGGCTCCGCCTGGCCATGGCCGGCGGCGACGCGATAGGCGGTGGCGGCATCGCCGAGGCGCAGCAGCTTGCGCGACAGGATCTGGCGTTCCTGCCAGATGGCGCGCGCCGCTTCGGGGGGCAGGTCCCGCTGCAGCGGTTCCGCCGCGATCCAGACGGCGGCGGCCTCCGCATCCCGGTCCTTGCGGCGGAGCATGCGGGCGCGGTCATGCGCGAGCCCGATGTCGCGGCCGCGTGCCTCGCCATCGCGGTCCGCGCGGAAGGCGAGTCGCGCCTCCGCGATCGCGCGCCGCGTCCCGTCCAGCCGCGCCATGGTCCGCGCCGCGGCGGTGGCCTGGTTTTCCCAGATCAGCCGGTCCACGCGGCGCCAATGGTCGTCCCCGGTCAGGATGGGGTTGTTGCGGTCCAGGAAGGCGGCCTCGGCCGCGGCATCCGCCGGCGCGTCCCGCCAGGCGGCGCGCAGCATCGGCGCGGCCTGGGCGCCCTGGCCTGCCCGCCCCAGCGCATCGGCGAAGCGCTGCGCGCCATCCAATGTCCGGGGCGGGCTGCGGCCGAACTGGCGCAGCACCAGCGCGTCATCCGCTTCCGTCACCAGCAATTCCTCGGCGCGGCGGGCGATGGTCTCCGGGAAGGGCCAGGCGGGGTTCTCCTCCAGCCAGGTCACCACCTCCCGCGCGCTGGCGCCGGAGGCCCGGGCCTGCATCCGCCACCAGGCGACGATCTTGGCGGCCAGGGGATCGGCGGCGAGCGCCAGACTCTCCGCCTCCAGGAACCGGTTCTGCTGCGCAGCCGCCAGTGCCTGGCGGCCGGCGAGGCGCGAGCCCTCGCTCGCCCAGGGCTGGGCGGCGGCGGGAAGCGGGAGGAGGAGGGGCAGGAGCAGCAGGATGCGGCGCATGGGCCGGGACCATAACCCGATCCGCGCCGGATTCCCCATCCCCCATCCCTGAGCCCTGCGGCGACCTTGCTCCGGCGCGGCCGCGCCACTAGGTTCCACGGCTCACACGAGCCACGGATAAGAGAGAGATCATGTTCAGGGGATCGCTGGTCGCGCTGATCACGCCCATGCAGGCCGACGGGTCCCTGGACGCGAAAGCCTTCACCGACTTCGTCGAATGGCAGATCGCCGAGGGGACGCAGGGCATCATCCCCTGCGGCACCACGGGCGAGAGCCCGACCCTGTCGCATGAGGAACACCACGAGGTCGTCGATCTCGCCATCAAGGCGTCGGGTGGCCGCGTGCCCGTCATCGCCGGCACGGGCAGCAACAGCACCGCGGAAGCCGTGGCGCTGACGAAGCACGCCAAGGCCGCCGGTGCGGATGCCGCGCTGGTCGTCACGCCCTACTACAACAAGCCGACGCAGGAAGGGCTCTACCTGCACTTCATGGCGATCGCCGATGCCGTGGACCTGCCCATCATCATCTACAACATTCCCCCCCGCAGCGTGATCGACATGACGGTCGAGACGATGGGGCGCCTGGCGAAGCACCCGAACATCGTGGGCGTGAAGGATGCGACGGCGAACCTGGCCCGCCCGCTGCACACCCGCGCCGCCTGCGGCCCCGATTTCTGTCAGCTGAGCGGCGAGGACCACACGGCACTCGCCTATCTCGGCGCCGGCGGGCATGGCTGCATCAGCGTCACCGCCAATATCGCGCCGCGGCTGTGCCGGGAGATGCATGATGCCTGGGCGGCGGGCCGCATCGCGGAGGCGATCGCCATCCAGGACCGGCTGCTGCCGGTGCATGACGCGATGTTCTGCGAGACCTCGCCCGGCCCGGTGAAGTATGCGGCGAGCCTGCTCGGCCGTGGCACGGACCATTGCCGCCTGCCGCTGGCGCCGACCGCCGATGCCACCAAGGCGCGCGTGCGCGCCGCGATGACGGGAGCAGGGCTGCTGAACTGAGCGCCCCGCGCCCAGTCGCCCGGACACCATGGCGGAACCCCGCAAGAAAGGCCTGATCAGCCACGGCATCGCCTCGCAGAACCGCAAGGCGCGCTACGACTACAAGATCGGCGACACGATCGAGGCCGGCATGATGCTGGTGGGGCCAGAGGTGAAAAGCCTCCGCGCCGGCCGCGCGACCCTGACCGAGGCCTGGGCCGGGGAGCGGGACGGGGAGATGTTCCTCTTCAACGCCTATATCCCCGAATGGCAGGCGGGAAGCTACGTCGCCAATTTCGAGCCTCGACGGCCGCGCAAGCTGCTGCTGCACCGCAAGCAGGTGCGCGACCTCTCCAGCGCCATCGCCCGGGACGGCATCACGCTGGTGCCGCTGCAGATCCACTTCAACGACCGCGGCATGGCGAAAGTCCTGCTGGGCGTCGGCGAAGGCAAGAAGAAGCACGACAAGCGCGCCTCCATCGCCGACCGCGACTGGCAGCGGGACAAGGCGCGGCTGATGCGGAACCGGGGGTAGCGCGGGTTGCCGCAGGGAGGGCGTTGCCCTCCCCGCACCCCACCCACCAAGGGCCAGCGGGCCCTTGGGACCCATGAGATCGGTGGATGGAGGGAGGGGCACCGCGCGACCGCGGGTCTTGAACGCGCGCCTCGCCCCTCCCTCCATCCACCGATAGCCTCGCGGTCCAGGGGCGCGACGCCCCTGGCGCAGGAGAGGTGCGGAGAGGGGCGCGCAGCCCCTCTCTGCGGCCACGGGCGCCACCCCTCGACATCCGCGCCTCGCCGGCGCCACGCTCCGCCCGCTGATTCGGGGGCATCGATGCGGGCGTGGGCGATCCTTCTTCTGGTGGTCCTGGCAGGGTGTGCCGGCGCGCCGGCGGGGCGGGAGGAAACGCACAGCGTGCCGATCCCGGGCGCCTTCCAGGCCATCACGGTGAAGCTGTGCCGGCCTGGCGTCCCGGGGGTGGTGCCGCTGGCCGTCGTCAACCATGGCTCGCCGGCCCAGGCGTCGGACCGCGCGACGGCGCGGCTGGCGGAGTGCGGGTCGGAGGCGGTGTCCTGGTTCACCCGCCGCGGCTTCGCGGTGCTGCTGCCGTTGCGGCGCGGCTATGGCGAGAGCGGCGGCGACTGGGCAGAGGGCTATGGCCGTTGCGCCGACCCCTTCTATGCACCGGCGGGGCGGGAAACGGCACGGGACATCCGCGCCGCGATCGAGTTTGCCATCGCGCTGCCGGAGATCCGGCCCGATGGCGTGCTGGTGGTGGGGCAATCCGCGGGCGGCTGGGGGGCGCTGGCCCTGGCGGCTGAGGATCCGCCCATGGTCGGCGCGCTGGTCAGCATGGCGGGGGGGCGGGGAGGCTGGGCGCAGGGGCGGCCCAACACCAATTGCCGGCCGGAGCGCCTGGTCTCCGCGGCTGGCGAGTATGGGCGCACGGCGAGGCTGCCGATGCTCTGGGTCTATACGGCCAATGACAGCTTCTTCGATGCCGATCTCGCCTTGGCCATGCACCAGGCCTTCACGGCGGCGGGCGGCGCGGCGGAGCTTGAGATGCTGGGGGCCTATGGGCGGGACGGGCATTCCCTGTTCTTCGGGCCGGGCGGCAGCGCGGTGTGGGGCCCGGTCGTCGAAGCCTTCCTGACGGCGAACGGCTACGCGCCACGTGCCGCAACACAGTAATGGCACTGGCCTTGCATCCCACCGGCGCAACGATACCTAACGCCGCCGAGGAGCACCGACATGGATGACGAGGAGGAGGTCCCGCTGGCCGGCAAGGTCCGGGACAAGCTGGTGGAGGCGAAGCAGGGCTGGGCGCGCGATGGCCGCCTGCTGACCGGCACGACCAGCTCGCCGGATCGGGACAGGCTGCCGCCGGGACAGCGGCTGGTGACGGACTTCCCGGTCCTCGACCTCGGCGTGCAGCCCGACGTGAACCGCGCGAACTTCCGGCTGCGGGTGGAGGGACTGTGCGCCGCGCCGCTGCGCCTCACGCTCGACGAGTTCATGGCCCTGCCGCAACAGGAGAGGGTGAACGACATCCACTGCGTCACGCAGTGGTCCCGCTACGACAACAGCTGGCAGGGCGTGCCGGTGCCGGACCTGCTCGCGATGGCGCGCCCGAAGGACGAGGCGCGGTTCGTCGCCCTCACCAGCTATGACGGCTACACCACCAACCTCGCCATGGATGATTTCGCCCGGCCGGAGAACCTCTTCGCGCATAGCTGGGCCGGCGCGCCGCTGGAACGCCAGCATGGCGGGCCGGTGCGGCTGGTGGTGCCGCACCTGTATTTCTGGAAGAGCCCGAAATGGATCACGCGCGTCGAATTGCTGCGGGACGATCGGCCGGGTTTCTGGGAAGTGCGCGGCTACAGCAACCGGGGCGATCCCTGGACGGAGGAGCGCTATGGGTGAGGCATCGAGGCGGGCGATTCTCGCGGCGCCCCTGCTGATGGCGGCGGAAGCCAGCGCCCAGCCGGCGCAGACCGCCTTCGACTTCACGCTGGAGAGCCTGGAAGGCGGGGCGCTGCCGCTTTCGGCCTTCCGTGGCAAGGCGCTGATGGTGGTGAACACCGCCAGCTTCTGCGGCTACACGCCGCAATATTCGGGCCTTCAGCGCCTGCATGACCGCTACGAGGCGCGGGGCTTTGCGGTGCTGGGCGTGCCGTCCAACGACTTCAACCAGGAAAGCCGGGACGCCGCGCGGATCAAGGAATTCTGCGAGACCACCTACGGCATCACCTTCCCGATGGCGACGCTGACCAGCGTGCGCGGCCCGGCGGCGCATCCGCTGTTCGCCTGGCTCGCCGGGCGTGCCGGCGGCCCGCCGCGCTGGAATTTCCACAAGTATCTGGTGGGGCGGGACGGGCGGTCGGTGCGGGCCTTCCCGACGAGCACAGAGCCGGACAGCCCGGTGCTGACACGGGCCGTGGAGGCGGCGCTGGAGGGGCGGCCGCTGGTGTAACAGGGGGGCGCAACCTTCCGCGGTGACCGTCGTTGTTGCGGCATCAACACCCCGGAGCTAACCCCATGAACAGCATCGTCTACATCGTCGGCGCCGTCGTCATCGTGCTGGCCATCCTGAGCTTCATCGGCCTGCGCTGACGCTCAGGGCGCCTCGTCCCACCGCCGCCAGGCCCGCCGCATGGCCCAGGCCGCGGTGGCGACGCCGCCCAGCAGCGTGACGACGACAAGGCCGAGGACGAGCCAGGCGGGATCGACGCTGTCGAGCGCCGATCTGCCCTGTCCGTCATCCAGGCCGACCAGGATGGCGAGCAGCAGGATGGTGCTGCCGAACCCGCCGATGGGCAGGGCGACGAGGCCATGGAACAGCGTGCGGGATCGCCTCGTCGGCTGTCGGGCCTGGCGGTAGCCGAAGGCGCCCAGCAGCAACGCCGGCGTGCCCGACAGGACCCAGTGCAGCACCTGCGGCCCCGACCAGGCGCTGCCATAGGCGACGACATCGACCGCCATGGCGGCGACGATGCCGCAGAGCAGCCCGAAGGAGCCGGCCTTGGCCGCAGGCTTCAGGGAGTCGAATACGTCCGACCGGCGCGCGCCTTGGGCCTGTGCCAGCAGCACGGCAAGGCCTTCCTCGAGCGCTTCCGGCCGTTGGGGCCGGCCAGCGCGCGCGCCGGGCCAGGTCTCCAGCATGCGGGCGAGGCCGTGGCGCTCCGCAGGCCTCAACTGCTCCTCGACCTGCCGCACCAGGGGATCGAGCGCCGGGCCGAGGCGCGCCTCGCCCCGCCGGATTGCGTCCAGGATGCCGTCGGCCGCCACGCCTGATCGCCCTTGCTGCTACGCGATCCGGGCTAGCACGTCGGCGGTTACCGCTTCGAACATCTCGGTCGTGAGCCGGCCGGTATTCGTATTGTAGCGGCTGACATGGTAGCTGTCGGCCAGCAGGCGGCCATCCGGCAGGGTGTGGACGGCGCCATGGGCGAATTTCAGCCGCGACATCGGCAGCCCATAGGCCTTGAGCAGTGCGTTATGCGCCACCAGCCCCAGCGCGATCACCGCGCGAAGCCGGGTCAGCGCCGCCAGTTCGGCCTTCAGGAAGCGGTTGCAGGTGGTGATCTCCGCCGGCGTGGGCAGGTTCTGCGGCGGCACGCAGCGCACGCCGTTCACGATCCGCACGCCCTTCAGCACCATGCCGTCGCGCGGATCCTCCCGGTACTCGCCTTCCGCCAGGCCGAACTTCAGCAGCGTGGCGTAGAGCAGCTTGCCGGCATGGTCGCCGGTGAAGGGGCGCCCCGTGCGGTTCGCGCCGCGCACGCCAGGCGCCAGGCCCAGGACCAGCAGCCTCGAATCCCGCCCGCCCCAGCTGGGCACGGGCGCGTTGTGCCAGCCCGGCTCCCTGGCGCGGTTCTCCAGCCGGTAGGCGACGAGGCGCGGGCAGAGCGGACAGTCCCGGCCGGGTTCCGCCGCATCAGGCGCAGCCGTCACTCCGGCAGGTCCGCCACCGCGTCGCGGAAGGGCTCGGCCGGCGTCGCGCGGCTGCGGTCCGGCGCGCGGGGCGCGGGCACCATGCGGGGGCGCGGCTCGATCTGGCGGCGCGTGATGTCGGGCGCGAGGTCGGCGAGGTCGATGAATTGGTCCGCCTGGCGGCGCAGCTCGTCGCCTACCATGCCGGGCTGGGTGCGGATGGTGGACAGCACGGAGACGCGCAGCCCCTGCTGCTGCACCGCCTCCACCATGCGGCGCAGGTCGCCATCGCCCGCCACCAGCACGACATGGTCGAGCCGGGGGGCGAGGGTCATGACGTCCACGGCCATCTCGATCTCGATATTGCCCTTCACGCGGCGGCGGCCGGCGGCATCGGTGAATTCGCGGGCCGGCTTGGTGACGACGTTGTAGCCGTTGTAGCCCAGCCAATCGACCAGCGGGCGCAGCGGCGAATATTCGTCATTCTCCAGCAGCGCCGTGTAGTAGGAGGCGCGGATGAGCCTGCCATGCCGCCGGAAGAAGCCGAGGAGGCCCTTGTAATCCACGTCGAAGCCGAGGTTCCGGGAGGCGGCGTAGAGATGCGCCCCGTCGATGAACAGGCCAAGCCTCTCCTGAGAATCGAATTGCACCGCGTGATCTTTCGCTCAAAGAGGGTGGAAAATAGCGGAAGCTGGTGGCAGCGCCACCGTCTCGGTTCGGAAAACCCATGAAGTTGATCATCATCGCCATCGGCGCCAACCTACCGGCGTTGGATGGTTCGCCGGCGCTCGAGACCTGTCGCCGCGCTGCGGCCGCCCTGGACCGGCTTCCTGGCTACCGGCTTCGTGCCCTTTCCCGCTGGTTCGCGACGGCGCCCGTGCCGCCTTCTCCCACATCACCGGACTACGTGAATGGCGTGGCGCTGCTGCGGCCCGAAGGCGGTCAGGATGTGGCAGCGGCTCCGGCGGCGCTGCTGCGGGCCCTGCAGGGGATCGAGGACGCCTTCGGCCGCGTCCGGCCGTATCCCAATGCGCCGAGGACCCTCGACCTCGACATCATCGGGATGGATGGGCTGCTGCGGGACACACCAGACCCGATCCTGCCGCACCCGCGGGCGCATCAGCGCGCCTTCGTGCTCGCGCCCTTGTGCGACGTGGCGCCGGGCTGGGTGCATCCCCGGCTCGGCACCACCGCCGCGCAATTGCTGGCGGCGGTGGGAGAGGCGGGGACGCGGCCGCTGGGGTAAGCCGTCAGGAAACCCGGGCCGGCGCGGCGAAGGTTGCGGGGCTGGCGCGTTCGGCCGCCACCAGTTCCGTCAGGAACTGGCGAATATTGGCGCGGATGGCGCCCTCATTCGCCAGGCGCAGCCGTTCCACGGCGGCGAAGGCGGATCCGAAGGACTGGTTGTGACTGACCGCGACCTCCTTCTCGAAGACCGGTGCCCCACCCTCGACGCGAGTCAGGCGATAGAGCACGCGGCTGCGGACGGTAAGGTCGAGGCCCATCAGGGGCTGGTCCAGCGCGACGAGCTGCGCATCGAGGCGGAAGACGCCGCTTTCCATGGACAGCATGGCGTGGGTGGAAAGACTCTGCCGCAGCGCTTGCGCGAAATCGCCGTTCGAGACCTGGGACGCCCAGAGCGGGTTGGTCTCCTGCCCCCCGCCCACCGTCCCGACGCGCACCGCCTGCCGCAGCGCCGATCGGTCGGCGATCATCGTCTGTTCGGACAGGGGCACCGTCATGGCGCCTGGTGTGGCCCCGCTGGCGCAGGCAGCCAGGGAAAACAGCAGGCCGAGCGCGAGCCAGGGCTTGGATCGGCGTTCCGTGATCGTTATGATTGCGGTCATGATGCGAAATGTCTTCTTCCCGATTGTCGCTGGCGTCGCCGTTCTGGCCGTGGCGGGGTGCGGTGCCCGGCAGGTCGAGGCCGTCCAGGAACGGTCCACGCTGGATGATCGCCTGAGTTGTGCGCATATTCAAGGCGAACTCGCAACGAACACCGCCCGCGCGCCGGAACTCGCAGCCGAGGCCGAGCGGCGCGGGCGCGACAGCGTCGGCATGATCCTGCTGATGGGCGTCGCGGGCGCCGCCTTCATCGACGGGGGCGACAGCCAAAGGCAGGAAGCCGCCGCGCTGGAGAGGCGCAATGCCAGGCTGCGTGAGCTTGCGCAGGAGCGCGGCTGCGCTCTCTGACACGCCTGGCAGACGGCTTGCGGCCCGCAGCTTGCATCGACCGGCTTGCAACTGGGGGGCCGGATGGCTAGATCGGAGGTTCACCAGAGGCGGGGAGGGGTCCGTCCGCGCGCATCCGCGCCGGGCCGGGCCCGACTGACCCCGCGGGTTACGGAACTGGAGCCGCCATGGCACGCGTCACGGTCGAGGATTGCATCCTTCGGGTGCCCAACCGCTTCGAACTGGTGCTGCACGCAGCCCAGCGCGCCCGCAACATCAGCCGGGGCGAGGAACTGACGGTCGAGCGCGACAACGACAAGAACCCCGTCGTGGCGCTGCGGGAGATCGCGGACGCCACCGTCGACCTCGACCTGCTGCAGGCCGACCTGGTCAAGTCGCTGCAGCGCGCGCCGGAGCCGGAGCCGGCGGAGGAGGAGGTCCTCGACCTCATCGCCACCGACGAGAACATCTTCGGCGTGATGGACGTGAACGAGGAACAGGTGACCGACGGCGCCGGCCTCGAGGACCTCTCGGCCGACGACATCGAGGCGGCCATCGCCGCCGAGCTCGGCGGGAAGCGCTGACCCCGGAAGCCTGCCGCGGGGGCGTCGCCCCCGCGACCCCAGCAACGGCCCCGGGAGGCCGGGCATGAACGCGCCCGGCCAGCACCCCAATTTCGCGCCGGAGGGCCTCGCCGCGGGCCTCTCCGACAGCACGGGCGCCGACCTCGCCCGCGATGTGGTCGCCTACGACCCCCGCGCCGAGGCCGCCACGATCGAGGCCGCCTACGCCACCGCCAAGGCCGCGCATGAAGGCCAGAAGCGCGACAATGGCGACCCCTACATCACCCATCCCGTCGCCGTCGCGCGCATCCTGGCGCAATACCGGCTGGACAGCGCCTCCATCGTCACGGCCCTGCTGCATGACGTGGCGGAGGACACGAAGGTCGGCCTCGCCGACCTCGAGAAGCGATTCGGCAAGGAAGTCGCGCGCCTGGTGGATGGCGTCACCAAGCTGACGCGGCTGGAGCTGCAATCCGAGCGCACCAAGCAGGCCGAGAATTTCCGCAAGCTCGTCCTCGCGATGAGCGAGGACATCCGCGTGCTGCTGGTTAAGCTGGCGGACCGGCTGCACAACATGCGGACGCTCCACTTCGTCCCGCAGGAACACCGTCGCCGCAAGACGGCGCGGGAGACGATGGACATCTTCGCGCCCCTCGCGGAGCGCATCGGCATGGATGCGCTGAAGACGGAGCTGGAGACGCTGTCCTTCCGGGAGCTCGATCCCGACGCCTTCCAGACCATCGCCGCCCGCCGCGCCTTCCTCTACGGCCAGGGCGCGGACCTGATCGACGAGATCAGGGACGACCTGAACCACGTCTTCCGCGAGGCGGGCGTGGAGGTGCAGGAGCTGACGGGGCGGGAGAAGTCGCCCTACTCCATCTGGCTGAAGATGCACGGCAAGAAGGTGGAGTTCGAGCAGCTTTCGGACATCATGGCCTTCCGCGTCATCGTGCCGGACAAGGCCGCCTGCTACGCGGCGCTGGGCGCCGTCCATTCCGCCTATCGCGTGGTTCCCGGGCGGTTCAAGGACTACATCTCCACCCCCAAGCCCAATGGCTACCAGTCCATCCACACCGGCGTGACGGTGCCGGACAAGCGTAATGCCAAGATCGAGGTGCAGATCCGCACGCGGGAGATGCATGAGGTCGCGGAATACGGCGTGGCCGCGCACTGGATCTACAAGCAGGGCGGGCAGGTCGCGAAGGACAGCGGCAAGTTCCCCTGGGTGAAGGCGCTGCTCGACATCCTGGAACAGGCCGCCGAGCCGCAGGAATTCCTCGATGCCACGCGGCTGGAGCTGCACCGCGACCAGGTCTTCTGCTTCACGCCGAAGGGCGACCTGATCGCGCTGCCGCGCGGCTCCACCTGCGTCGATTTCGCCTACCAGGTGCACAGCCAGGTCGGCGACCAATGCGTGGGCGCCAAGATCAACGGCCAGATCAAGCCGCTGCGCACGCCGCTGGAGAATGGCGACCAGGTCGAGATCATCACGGCGCGCGGCGGCACGCCGAACCCGCAATGGGAACGCTTCGTCGTCACCGGCAAGGCGCGGGCGCGCATCCGGCGCTTCATGCATGCGGAGCAGCGCCAGGCCCAGCAGCAGGAAGGCCGCGCCGCCATCGCCAAGGCCTTCCGCCAGGAAGGCGTGGAGTTCAGCGAGAAGGCGCTGGAGCCCGCGCTGAAGGCGCTGAAGCAGCCGAGCTTCGAGGATCTCTGCATCGTCGTCGCCTCCGGCGCCGTCAGCCCGAAGGATGTGGTGCTGGCTGTCTATCCGGAGCTGCGTGGCCCGCCGCGGCCGCAGGACGTGCTGCCGATCGCCCGCTCCCGCCCTCGGGCCGTGCCGCTGCCGCCGCCGGGCAAGGGCAATCGCCGCGACGTCTCCATGGGTGTCACGGGGCTCGTCGCGGGCATGCAGGTGAACTTCGCGGGGTGCTGCCACCCGGTGCCGGGCGACCGCATCCTCGGCATCGTCACCACCGGCAAGGGTGTCACGGTCCACAAGACGGATTGCCCCAACCTCTCCTCCTTCGCCGACAGCCCGGAACGCTTCCTCGACATCGACTGGGATTATGCGGGCGGTGCGGGCACCGGCCATGTCGGGCGGATCGACGTGGTGACGGCCAATGACCGCGGCGCGCTCTCCGCCATCACGGATGCGGTGGCGCGGCAGGATGGCGCCATCGATAACATGCGGATCGTCCATCGCGGCCTGGACTTCCAGGAGATCGCCATCGACGTGGAGGTGAAGGACCTCCGCCACCTCGGCAACATCATCGCGGCACTCCGCGGCCTGCAGGTCGTGACCCAGGCCGAGCGGGCGAAGGGGTAGGGCGTGATCATCGGCCTCGGCAGCGACATCCTGGACATCCGGCGGATCGAGAAGACGATCGAGCGCTTCGGCGACCGCTTCCTGAACCGCATCTTCACCCCCGCGGAGCGCGCCAAGGCGGAGCGGCGGACGGAGAAGATCCGCGCCGCCACCTACGCCAAGCGCTACGCGGCGAAGGAGGCAGCCTCCAAGGCGCTGGGCACCGGCTTCCGGCAGGGCGTCTTCTGGCGCGACCTCGGCGTGGTGAACCTGTCCTCCGGCCAGCCGACGCTGCGCATGACGGGCGGCGCGGCGGCCAGGCTGGCGCAGATCACGCCGCCCGGCCTGGTCAGCCATGTGGCGCTGACCATGACGGATGAGTTTCCCTACGCCCAGGCGATGGTGATCATCACCGCCGTGCCGCTGCCGCGCATGGCGATGCCAACGAGCGCGCCGGGGATCGCGGTTCCTTGACAGGGCAGGGGTGGGCAGGCTCTATCCGGGGCCGCAGCGACACCCCCGACACGGGGGTTGTGCGATAGGATGCCCGCGAAAACTCCCTCCATGGTCAAGAAGCAGACGGGCGGCTGGCTCGAATCCACCAAGACCGTGGTCTATGCGGGGCTGATCGCCATCGGCATCCGCACCATCGCGTTCGAACCCTTCAACATCCCCTCCGGCAGCATGATCCCGACGCTGCTGGTGGGCGACTACCTCTTCGTGTCCAAGTACAGCTACGGCTATTCGCGGCATTCCATGCCCTTCAGCCCGAACCTGTTCCAGGGCCGCATCTTCGGCAGCCTTCCGGCCCGCGGCGACGTCGCGGTGTTCAAGCTGCCGCGGGACAATTCCACCGACTACATCAAGCGCATCGTCGGCCTGCCGGGCGACCGCGTGCAGGTCCGGGGCGGCGTCCTGCACCTGAACGGCCAGCCCGTGCGGCGGGAGCTGATCGGCCCCTATACGGTGGAGGGCGACGGCCCCCGCATCGTGGTGCGCGAATACCGGGAGTTCCTGCCGCCGCAGCCCGGCGTCGAGCCGCATGTCCACAACATCCTCGAGATGTCGGACGACCAGATCTACGACAACACCATCGAGTTCCGGGTGCCCGAGGGGCATGTCTTCGCCATGGGCGACAACCGGGACAACAGCCTGGACAGCCGCGAGCAGCGCAACGGCGTGGGCTTCGTGCCGGTCGAGAACCTGGTGGGACGGGCCGAGTTCATCTTCTTCTCCGTCGATGGCTCCGCCCGCATCTGGGAGTTCTGGGCCTGGCCGACCGCCATCCGCTGGAGCCGGCTGTTCAGCGCCGTCCGGTGACTCTGTCCGGCGAAGACCCCGTGGAGGCGCTGGCGGCGCGGCTGCCGCACCGCTTCCACAAGCCCGAGCTTCTGCTCCACGCGCTGACGCACCGCTCCGCCGCAGACCCGAAGCGGTCCATGCTCGATTCGAATGAGCGGCTGGAGTTCGTGGGCGACCGCGTTCTGGCGCTGGTGATGGCCGAATGGCTGGCGGAGCGCTTCCCGAAGGAACGGGAAGGGGACCTCGGCAAGCGGCTCGCGGTGCTGGTGGCGCAGGACCAGCTGGCGCGGGTGGCCATGGCGCTCGGCGTGGCCGCGGCGCTGCGCGTCACGCCGAATGAGGAGAAGTCCGGCGTCCGCAACCGCCCCTCCGTCCTGTCGGACGCGCTGGAGGCGGTGCTGGGGGCCATCTACCTCGATGGCGGGCTGGAACCGGCGCGCGCCTTGATCCGCCGCGAATGGGATGCGGCGCTGGAAGCCCCGGTGAAGCCGCCTTCCTCGCCCAAGTCGCGGCTGCAGGAATGGACGCTGGGGCGCGGCCTCGGGCTGCCGGAATACCTGGCGGTGGGCGCATCCGGCCCGTCCCACCACCCGGTCTTCACCGTCCGCGCGATCGCGGCGGGGAAGGAGGCCGAGGGGCAGGGCGAGAACAAGCGCGCGGCCGAACAGGCCGCGGCCGAACGGCTTCTGGCACTTCTGGGGGCCAAATGAACGAGACGTCCGAACCCACGCGCTGCGGCCTGGTCGCCATCGTCGGCGCGCCCAATGCCGGCAAGTCCACGCTGGTGAATGCGCTGGCGGGCACCAAGGTCACCATCGTCTCGCCGAAGCCGCAGACGACGCGCTTCCGCATCCGCGCCGTGGTGATGGAGGGGCGGGCACAGATCATCCTGGTCGATACCCCCGGCATCTTCGCGCCCCGCCGGCGGCTGGACCGCGCGATGGTCGCGGCCGCCTGGGGCGGCGCGCAGGATGCTGACCTTTCCGTGTTGATCGTCGATGCCCGCGCCGGGCTGACGGATGAGGTCCGCGCCATCGCGGAGAAGCTGAAGGGCAGCGGGCGGAAGCTCATGCTGCTGCTGAACAAGGCCGATCTGGTGGAGCCGCCGCGGCTGCTGCCGCTGGCCAAGGACCTCAACGACATCGTCCCCTTCGCCGAGACCTTCATGGTCAGCGCGTTGAAGGGCAGGGGGCTCGACCGGGTGAAGGCCGTGCTGGCCGCGAACCTGCCGGAAGGGCCCTACCTGTTCCCGGAGGATGACCTCTCCGACCTGCCGCAGCGCATGCTGGCCGCCGAGATCGTGCGGGAGCAGGTGCTGCGCCAGACGCATGAGGAAGTGCCCCACCACGCGACGGTCGAGACCGAGGCCTGGCAGGAGCGCAAGGATGGCAGCGCGCGGATCGAGGTGACGATCTACGTCACGCGCGCCACCCAGAAGGGCATCCTGATCGGCGATGGCGGGGCCAAGGTGAAGTCGATTGGCCAGGCCGCGCGGAAGGAGCTGGAGGCGCTGCTGGAGCGGCGCATCCACCTCTTCGTCAATGTCAAGGAACGCGCGGGCTGGGACGAGGAAGGCGGGCGCATACGGGCGCTGGGGCTGGACGACCCGGGGTAGAAAGATGATGCCGCTATTGCGCCGCTTTCTCAGTTCGATACGATGTCGATCAGGTGCTGGCGGATCCCATTCCAATGCCACTTCCACATCGGTGAGCGGACCCGTCCGCTGACCTTGAAATGGCCATCAAGCTTCACGCTGCGTATCGTGACTATATCAAGCACGAAGATGGCTTGATCAACAATCGCATCGGCTGGCTTGTGACTGTCCAATCGTTCAGTCTTGCCGCGTTGGGCATCGCCGCCGGAAAGTGGATCGAGGTGAAGGAAAAAATCCATCTACGTGATCCTGCAAAATCTCCTCCCGAAGTTCCGACTGAGCTTACCAGTTCCCTAGACCAGTTCGAGTTTTTTATCGGCTGGCTCGTTGTTTGCTCAATAGCGTATAGCGCTTACGGTGTCAGCATCGTCGAGCGTATAGCGCTTACGGTGTCAGCATCGTCAGTCGGGCGTCGAATGCTATCGAATCGCTCAAGCAATCGTACGTGCAGAATGTCGTCTCCGAGTACCCAAAGGCTTTTCTTCTGCCGGGTCTTACCGATGGTCGAAACTTGAAATACGTCGGAGCGCCCGCGATCGGTGAAACTCCAGGGGTGCGTGTGTTTCATTTTACGCCGTGGCTCTTCTTGGTATTCTGGGCCGGTGTTGCTATCATGCTCGTATATTGGGCGCCGCTGCGGAAATACATGGGTGAAATTCGAGCTTTACTGCCCGTTTAAGTTAATTCCGATCAGTAGGGAGCGCGACTCGCTTCAGCGCCGCCCGCCCTGGTTCCGCCAGGCCTCCGCGATGCGGCCGATGCGGTCCTCGACCGGCGCGGCGACGCTGCCGCCCGGCACGTCCCCGTTCCAGTGCCGCACCGGGCCACTATCCAGGTGCACGAAGCCGCGCCGCGGATAGACGCCGACGCCGCCCCGGTTCAGGCCGCGCGCCAACCCTGCAACCTGCTGCACGCGGGCGGGTGCGACCTCCAGGTCGATCGCGCCGGCACGGAGGTGCTGGCTGTCGCCCGCCCCATGCACCGCCGCGTTGATCGCCGGCGTCCGGTAGCCCGATCGCACCACCAGGGGGCCCGAGAGCCGCGCGGCCTCCGCCACATCGGCCAGGATGCCAAGCGCCTGGGCGTCGAAGGGGCGCGGACGGATGGTCGCGCTGTCCGCGAGCACGGCAGAGAGCTCAATCATGGCGCCGGGATCGGGGGCGGTGCCGTCATGCCAGGGGCCCTCGAACCGCGCGCCGGTATGGGCGTGGCGGAGGGACAATCGGCGGGGGGTGGCGGCATGGAGGGAAGGAGCGGCCAGGGTGAAGACCCCGGCGCCGAGCAGGAGGAGGCGTCGCTTCATGGCGGGGATAAGCGCCGGCGCGGGCGAATGAGCCCGCCGCTCACGCCCTCGGCACCGCACGCATGCTCACGATCTGCGGCGCGGCGGCAACAGCCACGACGAATCTTGCCCCGGCGCCCGCGATGTGGAACCCCGTTGCCCATGGAATGGGATGCCCCCGCCGTGGTGCTCGATGTCCGCCCGCATGGCGAGGGCGGCGCCATCGTCTCCGTCATGACGGAAGCCCATGGCCGCCACGCGGGCCTGGCCAAGGGCGGCACCTCCCGCGGCCAGGCGGCGCTGTGGCAGGCGGGGAATCTGGTGGAGGCGCGCTGGGTGGGGCGCCTGGCCGACCAGCTCGGCGCGATGAGCGCGGAGATGGTCCATCCCGCCGCGGCGCTGGCCATGGAAGACCCCCTCGCGCTCGCCGCGCTGCGCGCCGCCTGCGCGGTGGCGGAGGGCGCGCTGCCTGAACGGGAAGCCCATCCCCGCATCTTCCACGGCCTGGTTGCCTTCGTGGCGACGCTGGCGCGCGACACCGCCCTCGCGCTGCCCGACCTGGTGCGGTGGGAGGCCGATCTGCTCGCCGAACTCGGCTACGGGCTGGACCTGGCGCGCTGCGCCGTCACGGGGGGCACGGAGGATCTGGCCTTCGTCTCGCCCCGCAGCGGCCGCGCCGTCTCCGAACCCGCGGCCGGCGAATGGCGCGACCGGCTGCTGCCGCTGCCGCGCTTTCTCCTCGGACAAGGGCCGTCCACCGCGGCCGACTGGGCGGCCGGGCTGCGCTTGACCGGCCACTTCCTGGCGCGCGACGTCTTCGGCGTGCAGCACAAGGGACTGCCCGCGGCGCGGGAGATGCTGCTGGACCGGGTCGCGGCCGCCACCTGACCCATGCACCGCCTGCTGCCCGGGGAAGCCCTGCGCGCAACGCCTCCCGCCTTGTGGAACATCCTTCCGCGGGCGACGCTTCCGGCATGCGAAGCATCCCCCGCGCGGCCATCCCCATCCTGATCGCGGCGGCGCTCGCGCTGGCGCTCGCCAATGGCATGCGGCAGAGCCTCGGGCTCTTCCTGCAACCCGTGACCAAGGACCTCGGCATCGCCGTCGCCGACTTCACCCTGGCCATCGCCATGCAGAACCTGGTCTGGGGGATCGCCCAGCCCTTCGCCGGCGCCGTCGCCAGCCGCTTCGGCTTCCGGCCCACCATGCTGGCCGGCGGCGTCACCTACGCCGCGGGGCTCGCCATCTTCGGCCAGGCGGAGGGCAGCTTCGCCGTCATGCTCGGCGCGGGGCTGCTGGTCGGCATCGCGCTGGCCGCCACCGCCTCCGGCATGGCCATGGCCGTGGCCTCCCGCCCCGTGCCCACGGCCTCCCGCAGCACCGTCCTCGGCCTGGTCTCTGCCCTGGGGTCCACCGGGCCGCTGATGTCCGCCCCCATCGCGCAGGGGTTGATGGACGCCTTCGACTGGCGCGCGGGCGTCACCGGGCTGATGCTCCTCGCCCTCTGCCTGCTGCCCGCTGCCTGGATCGCCGGCCGCGTGGACGCCACCCCGGTGCCGCCCGCCCGCGGCGGCGACGTCTCCGCCCTCGTCGCGACACGCGCCGCGCTCAGCCACGGCTCCTTCATGATCATGGCCGGGGCCTACTTCGTCTGCGGCCTGCAGCTCGTCTTTCTCACCACGCACCTGCCCTCCTACCTCACCCTCTGCGGGCTCGACCCGATGCTGGGCGCCACCGCGCTCGGCGTCATCGCGGCCTTCAACGTCGTCGGCAGCCTGTTCTTCGGCTGGGCAGGCGGACGCTGGTCCAAGACCCTGCTGCTCGGCCTGATCTACGTCACGCGATCCCTCGTGCTGGCCTGGTACTTCGCGACACCGCCCAGCCCCACCTCCACCCTGGTCTTCGCCGCCATCATGGGATTCCTCTGGCTCGGCGTCGCACCCCTCATCTCCGGCGCCGTCGTGGAGATGTTCGGCCTGCAATGGCAGGCCATGATCCAGGGCTTCGCCTTCTTCAGCCACCAGCTCGGCAGCTTCCTCGGCGCCTTCGGCGGCGGCCTGATCTTCGACGCCCTCGGCTCCTACACCCTCGCCTGGCAACTCGGCGTCGGCATGGGCCTCACCGCCGGCACCCTGCAAATCCTGGCGTCGATCCCGCGCGGACCGAAGGCGCGCCCCGCGACGGCGTGACGTCCCGGGGCGTTGCGGCGGTGGCCCCTGGGGAAAGGGCTCCGCCCCTTCCCCAGACCCCTTCCCCGCAAAGGGCCAGCGGGCCCTTTGAACCCATGAATTGATCGGAAGGCGAGAGAGGGGCCCGATGCGCGCGCATGTTCGACGCGACCGCAGGGCCCCTCTCTCGCCTTCCGATGAAAACCTCGCGGTCCAGGGGCCCGAGGCCCCTGGCGCGGGAGAGGTCCGGAGAGGGGCGCGCAGCCCCTCGCCGGGGTTACCCGCCCGCGACACCCCCAGGCGTCACACCCCCGCGAAGGGCTCGTCCACGCTCCGCGAGGGTTCCGTCAGCCAGGAGGCGCCGGTGGAGGTGATGACGATGTGGTCTTCCAGGCGGATGCCGAATTCGCCGTAGATCGCCATGGTCGGTTCGATGGAGCCGGTGTTGCCGGGGGCGAGGGGTTGGGTGTTGCCGCCGACGAAGTAGGGGGCTTCGTGGACGTCCATGCCGATGCCGTGGCCGGTGCGGTGGGGCAGGCCGGGGACCTTGTAGCCGGGGCCGAAGCCGGCGGCGGTGATCACGCCGCGGCAGGCGTCGTCGATGGCGGCGCAGGGGGCGCCGGGTTTCGCGGCGGCGAAGCCGGCGGCCTGGGCGCGCTTGGTGAGGTCCCAGATCTCGCGTTGGCGGGCGTTGGGGGTGCCGAAGACGTAGCTGCGGGTGATGTCGGAGACGTAGCCATGGAGGGGCGCGCCGACATCCACGAGGACGACGTCGCCCTCCTTGAGCGTCTGCGGGTAGGGCACGCCGTGCGGGTAGGCCGAGGGTTCGCCGAAGAGGACGATGGAGAAGGACGGCCCCGCGTCGAAGCCGGCCTTGGCGTGGGCGGCGGAGAGGAAGGCCGCGACTTCCGTGGTGGTGACGCCGGGCTTGAGGGCGCGGGCGGCGGCGGCCTGGATGCGGAGTGTCATCCCCATGGCCTGGCGGAGCAGCGCGACCTCGTGGTCCGACTTCTGTTCGCGGAGGTGGGAGGTGACGGTCTTGCTGGCGATGAAGTGGTGGTTAGGGAGTGCGGCACGGAGGCCCTCGGCGACGAAGACGCGGGCCATGTCGTCGATCGCGATGGTGCCGCCGCTGATGTCGGCGGCGCGGAGGATGTCGCTGAAGAGGGCGTAGGGATCCTGGTCTTCCTCCCAGCCGCGCACTTCGCCGGGGAGCGCCAGCATGGTCTTGAGGCGCTCGACCTCGAATTCCGGGCAGAGATAGGTGAGGGGGCCGCGGACGGGGAGGACGGCGCCGACGGGGCGTTCGGACTGGCCGTGCTTCAGGCCGGTGAGCCAGGTGAGGTTGGTGGTGCCGTCGAGCCAGAGGGCGCTGATGCCGAGTTCGGCCATCCGGGCCTGGGCGAGGGCGACGCGCTTCGCGTGGTCTTCCGCCGCGATGGGCGGGACGGCGTCCCGTTCGTTCCTGATCGCAGCCAGTTCGGTGGCGAAGTCCGATCCGCCGACGCCGGTTGTCATGCTTCTTTCTCCAGTTCCTCGCGCAGCATTTCCAGCCGCAGCCATTCCTCTTCCGCCGCGTCGCGTTCAGCCTGTTTCTTGGCGAGCAGGCTGGTGCGGGCGGCGAAGCCGGCGGGGTCCTTCGTGTAGAGGTTCGGGTCCGCCAGGGCTTTCTGCAACGCCGCCATTTCCCGTTCGAGCTGGGCGATGCGGTCGGGCAGGGTTTCGAGGGCGTGCTTGTCCTTGAAGGACATCTTCGCGCGGGCGACGGCGCGCGGGGCTTCGGGGGCGGTGGTGTCGCGCGGGGCCGTGGCGGCGGCGGCGGCGATGGCGCGGGCCTGCACGCCGCGGCCGCGCTGCGCGACCATGTCGGAATAGCCGCCGGCATAGTCCTGCCAGCGGCCATCGCCCTCATAGGCGATGACGTTGGTGGCGACGCGGTCGAGGAAGTCGCGGTCGTGGCTGACGACGATCACGGTGCCGCCGTAGTCCGCCAGCAGTTCCTGGAGCAGGTCGAGGGTTTCGAGGTCGAGGTCGTTGGTGGGCTCGTCCAGCACCAGCAGGTTCGACGGCGTGGCCAGCGCACGCGCCAGCAGCAGCCGCCCGCGTTCGCCGCCCGAGAGCGCGCCGACGGGGGTGCGCGCCTGTTCGGGGAGGAAGAGGAAGTCCTTCATGTAGCCGATGACGTGCTTCGCCTCGCCGCCGATGCGCACCACGTCGCCGGACCCGCCGGTCAGCGCGGATTGCAGGGTGGTGGTGGGATCGAGGCTTTCGCGCTTCTGGTCCATCGTGACCATCTGCAGCGCGGTGCCGAGGCGGATGGTGCCGCTATCCGGCTGCAAGACGCCGGTCAGCATGTTGAGCAGCGTGGTCTTGCCTGCGCCGTTGGGGCCGACGATGCCGACGCGGTCGCCGCGCAGGATGCGCGTCGAGAAATCGACGACGACCGGCGCCTGGTCGCCGAAGCGCTTGTTCACGCCTTCCGCGGAGGCGACCAGCGTGCCGGAGCCATCGCCCTCGGCGGCGGCCATCTTCACCTGGCCCGGCGCGGTGACGCGTTCCTTGCGGCGCTTGCGGAGTTCCTGCAGGCCGGCCAGGCGCTTGACGTTGCGCTTGCGCCGGGCAGTGACGCCGTAGCGGAGCCAGTGTTCCTCCCGCACGATCTTGCGGGAAAGCTTGTGGGCTTCCTGCTCCTCCGCCTCCAGCACCTGGTCGCGCCAGGATTCGAACTGGGCGAATCCCTGTTCGAGGCGGCGGGTGGTGCCGCGGTCGAGCCAGACCATGGCGCGGGAGAGGCGTTCCAGGAATCGCCGGTCGTGGCTGATCAGGACGAGGGCGCTGCGGAGCTGGCCGAGTTCGCCTTCCAGCCATTCGATGGCGGGCAGGTCGAGGTGGTTGGTGGGCTCGTCCAGCAGCAGGATGTCGGGCTCCGGCGCCAGGGCGCGGGCCAGCGCCGCGCGGCGCGCCTCGCCGCCGGAGAGGCGGGCGGGTTCCTCCTCCCCGGTCAGGCCAAGGCCTTCGAGCAGCATGCGCGCGCGGTGGGGGTCATCGCCCGGGCCGAGGCCGGACATGACATAGGCGCCGGTGGTGGCGTGGCCGGTGAGGTCGGGTTCCTGCGGCAGGTAGCGGATGGTGGCGCCGGGCTGGATGAAGCGCGTGCCGCCATCGGAATCGATGATCCCCGCCGCGATCTTGAGCAGCGTCGATTTGCCGGAGCCGTTGCGCCCGACCAGCGCCACGCGATCCCCGGGCGCCACGGCGATCTCCGCGCCATCCAGCAGCTGGGTGGAACCGAGGCGGAGCTTGATGTCACGGAGGTGCAGCAGCGGGGGCAGGGCCATGGCGGGTGGGATGGGGGCGGCTGCCCGGCGCGTCAAGCGTGCGGGATTGCGCGGGCGGCATCGGGGTGGTGCGGAAGTTGCTTAACCTTGATCGGCCGGCGCGATGCGTGTCGGATCGTTTGCTGAACCGCCTGACCTTGCGCGTACCCCCACCCCGACCCTCCCCCGGAAGTCCGGGGGAGGGGGAAGGCGCGCTCCTGCACTCCCTCCCCCGCGATTGCGGGGGAGGGTCGGGGTGGGGGTTTGCGCTGCCTCGCCCGCGAAAGGACTCCCTCTATGCACCGCCGCAGCCTGCTGACCGCCCTTGCCCTGCCGATTGCGGCGCCCGCGCTCGCGCAGGGCGCCTGGCCCAACCGCCCGGTGCGCATCATCTCCTCCTCGCCCCCCGCCGGGGCGTCCGACATCCTGTCGCGGACCGTGGCCGCGGCCTTGCAGGAGCAGACGGGACAGTCCTTCCTGGTGGAGAACCGGCCGGGCGCCGGCGGCGTGCTGGGGTCCGACTTCGTCGCGAAGTCGGCACCCGATGGCTACACCTGGCTGACGACGAATGTCGGCCCGCAGGCCATCTTCCGCGAACTCGTGCGCAACATGCCCTACGACACGCGCAACGATTTCCGGCACGTCACCGTCATCGGCACGCTGCCCGTCGTGCTGATCGTCAACAAGGACCTGCCCTTCCGCACGCTGGCGGATTACGTCGCGGCGGCGAAGGCGCGGCCCGGCGCCATCAACTTCGGATCGGGCGGCAACGGCACGCTGCATCACCTGACGGCGGAGCTGCTGAAGGCCGCGGCCGGCATCGACATCACCCATGTGCCCTATCGCGGCGCGCAGGCGGCGACGGCGGACGTGCTGGGCGGGCGGATCGAGGGGATGATCGACAGCCTGCCCTCCGCCGCCGTGCATATCCGCAGCGGGAATGTGCGCGCCCTGGCCGTCTCCTCCGCGCAGCGCAGCAGCGCCTTCCCGGAGATCCCGACCTTTGCCGAGAGCGGCTACCCGGGCGTGGTGACGACCAACTGGTTCAGCATCGCGGGGCCCGCGCGGGTGCCGGAGGAGATCATCCAGGCGATGTACGCCCAGCTGAAGCGCGCGCTGGAGAGCGGGGCGGTGAAGGAAAGGCTGGCCGCGATCGGCGTCGATCCCGGCGGCGACCCCCCGGACGTGACCCAGCGCTACATCCATGGTGAGATCGACCGATGGGGTGAGGTGGTTCGCCGCACCGGCGTGACGATGGATTGAAACCAGCCATGACGACGTCCGAGGAACAGGCGGTGATGAACACCGCCGTGGTGGATCACGCCTGGTCGCTGGTGGAGGCCTTCGGCCGCATGCGGCGGCAGGACCCGCAGGAAGCCGCGGCGGCGGGGGAGGAGATCGCGCGGCGGCTGCAGGCGCTCGGCCTGCCCGTCACGGTGCACCGGCCGCGGCTCTATCTCGCGGTGCCGAAGGATGCGCATGTGACGCTGGGCGGGCAGCGCTTCCGCGCGCGGCCGGCGCAGCTGGCGCAGACGGCGCCGGGGGGGCTGACGGCGAAGCTGGTGTTCGTGGAGAATCCGGTGGGGCCGCCGGTGGGGTGGACGCCGAACTCGGCGGTGCTGTTTGGCGAAGGCTACGACCCGGCGCCGGGCGTGCCCGACGTCACGGGGAAGATCGTGCTGTTCCGGGGCATGATCCTGGCCGAGAAGATCCTGCATTTCGCGGCGCTCGGCGCTGCGGGGGTCATCGCGGTGAATCCCGGCCCCGACATGCATTGGGGCAGCGGCAGCGCCATTTGGGGGACGCCGGACCTGGATGACCTGCCCGGCCGCACGCCGATCCCGGGCTGCGCCGTCAGCAGGCCCGATGGCGATGTGCTGATCGAGGCGGCGCAGCGGGGCGAATCTGCGACGCTGACGACCATCGTCGAGGAAGGCTGGTTCGACCAGGTGCTGCCGGAAGTGCGCATCCCGGGGGAGGAGCCCGACTTCGCGCTGCTGCACGGGCATTACGACAGCTGGGATGTCGGCGTCGGCGACAATGCCACCGGCGATGCCTGCATGCTGGAAGTGGCGCGGGTGATCCACGCCAACCGCCAGCACCTCAGGCGCGGCGTGCGCATCTGCTGGTGGCCGGGACACTCCACGGGGAAGTTCGCGGGCTCCACCTGGTATGCGGATGAATTCGCGCGCGACCTGGCGCGGCACTGCGTCGCCCATATGAACTGCGACAGCCCCGGCTGCCGCGACGCGACGGACTACCCGACCATCCCCTGGATGGCGGAGAACCGCGCCTTCGTCACCGATGCGGTGCGGGACGCGACGGGGAAGGTCGCGGGGGGCAAGCGGCCGACGCAGTCCAGCGACTTCTCCTTCAACAACCTCGGCATCTCCGGCTGCTTCTCGGCGTCGTCGCGCATCCCGAAGGAGGAGGTGGAGCGGCGCGGCTGGTATTTCGTCATGGGCAATGGCGGCAACACCGCCTGGCACACGGATCGCGACCAGATGGAGGTCGCGGATCCCGGCGTGCTGCTGACGGATATCCGCCTCTATGCGCTGGCGCTGTTCCGCCTGGCGACGCTGCCTTCCATCCCGCTCGATCCCGGTGCGCTGGTGGCCGACCTGCAGGGGCATCTGCAACGCTACGCGAAGGCGGCGGGGGATCGCTTCGATCTTTCGCCGGCGGCGCGGGCCTTCGACGACCTCGCGCGGCGGCTGCGGGCCTTCGAGGCCGCGAACACCGATCCCGCGGTCGCGACGCGCGTCCGGCTCGCGGTGCTGCGGCTTCTCGTGCCGCTCGACTACACGCGCGGCACGCGATACCGGCGCGATTTCGGCCTGCCGGCGCCGCCGCTGACGCATCTGGCCGTGGCGGCGGAGCTGGATCGCTATCCGCCGGCGGCGCTCGGCTTCGCCACCACCAGCCTGAAGCGCGGGCTCAACCACGCGCTGGCGGCGGTGGAGGCCGCCGCGGAAGCCATCCCGTGACGGAGGCCTACGGCGCCCACGCCAACCCTGACCTGCTCTCGCGCATCCCGCTCGATGCGCGGCTGGTGCTGGATGTCGGTTGCGGGGCGGGGGCGCTTGGCGCCGCCTATCGCCGGCGCAACCCGGCGGCACGGCTGGTCGCCATCGAACCGGACGAGGCGTTGGCCGCCGAGGCCGCGCGGCATTACGACGAGGTGCATCGCCTCGACATCGAGGCCGCGCCGCCCCCGATCGAGCCCGGCACGCTCGATGCGCTGGTGCTGGGCGATGTGCTGGAACACCTGCGCGACCCCTGGGCGGTGCTGAAGCGCGACGCGGCGCTGCTGAGCCCCGGTGGCGTGCTGCTGGCCTGCGTGCCGAACCTGGAACACTGGTCCTTCGCCGCGCGGCTGCTGGCGGGGAAGTGGCGCTATGAGGCGATGGGCCTCTTCGACCGCACCCATCTCCGCTGGTTCACGCGCGACGGGATGAAGGAGGCGCTGGAGGGCGCCGGCCTGGTGCCGCTGGAAGCCGCGCCGCGCATCTTCGGGATCGAGAAGGCGGAGGCCTTCGCGAAGCAGGCGGAGCCCACGCTGCGCGCCATGGGCGTCGATCCCGCCGACTGGCTGCGTCGCAGCGCGCCGCTGCAATATGTGTGGCGCGCGACCAAAGCGGCGCCGAAGCCGCTGGTGGTGGTGGCACGCACGCTGAAGCCCGTGGGCGGCGTCAACGATGTGCGCGTGCTGGAACCCTTCGCCGCCATGGCGACGCGGCCGGGCATCGTCACGCGCGCAGGCATGGAGGCTTCGCTGCCGAAGCTCGATGCCGGCATCCCGCGCATCATGGTGCTGCAGCGGCGGCTGCTGGATCATCCGGATGCGCCCAGGTACCTGCGCGCGCTGCGCGCGACGGGCGCCGTGCTGGTGCAGGAATTCGATGACGACCCCGCGCATTGGCCCTCCATCGCCGCCAGCAACAGCCTGGCCTTCCGCGGCGTGCATGGCGTGCAGACCTCGACCGAGCCGCTGGCGGCGCTGCTGCGCGAATTGAACCCGGAAGTGGCGATCTTCCCGAATGCGCTGACATCGCTGCCGGAGCCCCGCAACTTCGCGGACCCGTCGCGAATGACCCTGTTCTTCGGCGCCATCAACCGGGAAGCCGATGTGGCGCCCTTCATCCCGGCGCTGAACCGGGCATTGGCGGAGGCCGGCCCGCGCCTGTCCATCGCGGTGATGCATGACCGCCGGACCTTCGAGGCGCTGGACACGCCGCACAAGAGCTTCGCGCCGCTGGCCCATTACGCCGACTACCGCGCCGCCATGGGGCGCTGCGAACTGGCCTTCCTGCCGCTGGCGGATACGCGCTTCAACCGCATGAAGTCGGACCTGAAGGCGGTGGAGGCGGGCGGGCATCGTCTGTGCTGCCTGGCCAGCCCGACGGTCTATGAGGGCAGCATCCGGCATGGGGAGACCGGCCTGATCGTCCGGTCGCCGGAGGAGTTGGTGGCGGCGCTGCGCGACCTGGTCGCCGATCCCGCCCGGGCGCGGGCCATGGCGGATGCCGCGCATGACTGGGTGCGGCGGGAGAGGCTGCACGCGCATCAGGTGGCGGCGCGGATCGCCTGGTATCGCGGGCTGTGGGAGCGGCGCGCGGCGCTGGATGCGGCGCTGCTGGAAAGGGTGCCGGCGGTGGGGTGAGGGGGGCGTCACCGCCCCCACTGCCACTCCATGGAGACGCCGACGCGTTCGCCTGCTTCGCGGTCGCCCGTCTCGGCTTCCACCCGGATGCGGGGCGTCAGGTCCACGCGGACGCCGACGCGCGACGAACCGCTGTCCGTCCCCTGGCGCACGCCGACATAGACGCCATCGGCGATGTAGCGGCCGGCTTCCAGCGTCGGGCCTCCGCGTTCGTCGGGGTTGGTGGCGCGGGAGGCATTCTCGCCGCCGCCGCCCACCGCCAGGCGGTCCAGCGCGAAGGTGCGGCGCAGCCGGTCCAGCACGCCGGAGGCACCGCCGCCCGCGACACCGGTCGCGCCGATGATGGCCTGGGCCAGCTGCGCGCCCTCGAAGGGGCTGAGGTCGCTGACGGGGCGGTCGAAGAGCAGCCGGGCCAGGATCTCGTCCTGGGGCAGTTCGGGGGTGGAGTTGAAGCCGATCTGCGGCGCATTGGCTGGACCGGTGACGGTGGCGCGCACCGTCGTGGCGCCGGCGCGGCTGCTGGCTTCCAGATCCAGCTCCGGGATCACGCCGCCCTGGAAGTCGAGCCGCCCGCGGCTGAGCGTCAGGCGGCGTGCGAGCACGCTGATCTCGCCCCGCCGCAGCGAGATGTCGCCGCCGATCTCCGGCGCATCGGCGCGGCCGCCGATCTGCAGGCTGCCGCCGAATTCCGCATCCACGCCGCGGCCGCGGACGAAGATGTTGCGCGGCGCCTCGACGCGCAGCGCCAGCGTGATGGGGGCGGAGGGTTCCTCCGGCGCCTGGCGGGTGCGGCGGGGTGGCGGCGCGGGCCGGCCGGGCACGCGGCCGACTTCCGTCACGGTGCCGAGGCTGCGGACGGAGCCGGGCAGCTGGTCGGGGATGCGGATGTCCATCCGCGCGATGCGGATCGGCCCGGCGATGGCGAGCCCGGTGCCGATCGCGCCGGTCACGGTGACGTTCGCATCGAGCGTGGCGCGGATGAGGTCCGAGGCGACGGGCTGCGCGGCATCGGCGCGCAGCAGCAGGTCCACCGGGATGCCATCGGTCAGCGGATCGACGGTGCCGGCCAGCGTGATGCGCCCCTGGCCGGCGGTGCGACCCGCGAGGTCGAGGCGGAGCCGCGTGCCATCGGCGCGGATGGTGCCGCCGAGATCGGTGAAGGCGACGCCCAGCACCGCGTTGCGCCAGGACCCGTTGGAGATCCGCGCCTCGCCGCCCAGGACGGGGGCGGAGAGGGTGCCGGAGGCCCGCAGCGCCACCTGCGCGCGGCCGGCGACGCGGTCGGCGCCGGCGGCCAGCAGCGGGCCGGCCAGGCCGCCGATATCGATGGGCCCGTCCAGCGCGCCCTCGATCCCGCCCTGGGCATTCAGGCGGCCCGTTGCCGTCAGCCGCGTGGCGTTGCCCATGCTGGCGGTGGCGCGGAGCGTCGAGAGGCCGGCGGCGTCGCGCCGGATATCGGCGTTCACCTCCCCCGCCGGCAGGCCGCGGGTGGCGGCGGCCCGGAGGCCGGTGCCGCGCAACGTCGCCGTCAGTTCGGGGGCGGTGGTGCGGCCGGTGATGCGGGCATCGGCGGTGACGCGGCCGGCGGGCTCCACCCCCGGGGCGAGGGGCGCCAGCGTCGCCAGGTCCGGGATGGCAAGGCCGACGCGGACATCGGCGCGTTCGGGTCCCCAGATCCCCTCCGCCCGCAGCGTGGCGCCGCGGCTGGCGGCGAGGGAGAGGGCACCGATCTCGATCGCGCCATCGGGGCGCTGGGTGATGCGGCCGGGGGCGGCCAGGCGGATCGTCTCCCCGCCCGTGGTCGCGCGGAAGGTGGCGAGGTCGATGCGCCGGGCGCCATCGGGCTGGGTGGTGACGCGGCCGCGGGTCTCCGCCTCGATCTCCATGGCGCGGCCGGAGGCGCGGAACTCGGCATCGGCGAGGGTGCCGGTAACGCTGGCGGCGAGGTCCCGCGCATCGACGCCGCCCGCCAGCAGGCGCGGGGCGGTGAGGCGGGCATCGAGGTGCTGCGCGCCGTCGCGCGAGGTGCCGGTGGCTTCCAGCCGGATCGCGCCGGCCAGAGGCTGGCCCGCCAGCGCGGAGAGCGGCGCCAGGTCGGGGGCGTCGAGCCGGGCCGTGCCCTCGAAGACCGGGCCGGCCAGGGTCAGCAGCCCGGTGGCCTCCAGCGTGGCGGGGCCGAGGCGGGCGGTGGCGGTGCGGAGACGGAGCGCGCCCTCGCCCTCCGGCCCGCCATCGAGGTCGAGCGCCAGGGGCAGGCCCTGGTAGCGGCCTTCCAGCGTGGCCTCCACCGCTGGCAGCGTGGCGGGGGTGGCGATGCGGGCGTCGAGCTTCAGCCCCTCCAGCACCTGGCCGGCGGCTTCCAGCCGTTCGGAAGCGGCGGTGACGGTGAGGGAGGGGTTGGCGGCCTCGCCCCTTGCGGTGCCGGCAAGGCGGAGCGCGCCGGCGACGCCGGGCACGGCGCCCTCCGCCGCCGCGACGTCGGCGGCGAAGCGGAGGTCGAGCGTCGTGCCGACCAGGCCGGAGGCCTCGGCCTGCAAGGCGGCGCCGCGGATGGTCAGCAGCGCGATGCGGTCCGGCAGGGTGGCGCGGAGGCTGGCGCGGGGGGCGGGGCCGAGCAGGGCGGCGGCGGGGGCGATGGAACTCCCGAAACCCTCAGGGGCCAGGGTGAGGTCGATGGTGGGGGTGGCGATGGGCCCGTCGGCCTTCACCGTCGCCTCGAGGCTGGTCCAGGAGACGGGTGCCTCTGCCAGCAGCGGGGCGAAGATGTCGCTGCCGGGCAGCGCCAGGCTGGCCTCCGCGCTGATGGTGCTGCCATCGGGCAGGATGCGGCCGGAAGCCACCACCACGCCGGCACGGCCCGCCAGGCGCAAGGCGGCCAGATCCACTGCGCCGTCCGGCATGCGGCCGCCGCGGATGGCGATGTCGAGCGGGCCGGCAAGCTCCGCCAGCGGGGCGTCGAGCAGGCCGGAGGCATCGATGCGGCCGGTGAGGTCGGCGCCGAGGCGCGTGGCGTCCGGCGCACGAACCGTGCCTTCCAGCGTGGCGCCCAGGCCGGGCCCCGCATCGGCACGCAGCCGCAGCGCCGCGGCCTCCGCGGGGCCGTCCAGTTCCAGGTCGATCGAGGGGGCGCGGCCGGCCAGCCCCGCGATGCGTGCCACCGGACCGTCAGCGGCGCCGCGCAGGGTCAGGCGGGCGGACAGGCGGCCGCTGCCGGGGCGGAGCGAGGCCTCCAGGCCGATGGCGTCCTCGGCGTCCAGCGCGTTCACGTCCAGCGCCGCCGTCAGGCCCCAGGGGTCAAGGCGCGCATTGCCGGCCAGGCGCAGCGCGGCCGGGGTGCCGGCCAGGGCGGGGCCGATCTCGATCCGCGCGACCTCCAGCCGGTCCAGCTGGATGCCGAGGGGGAGTTGCGGCAGGTCCGGGATCAGCGGGCCGGGGGGCTCGGGCTCGGTGGGCTCGGGGCCGGCCTCGGGCAGGCGGTGCAGCGCCAGGCGGTCTGCGGCCAGCAGCGTCACATGCGCCTCCCGCCCCAGCAAAGCGAGGGGATCCCAGGCGAGGCGGGCATTCTCGACCTCCAGCCAGATGCCCTGGCTGTCGGCCATGGTGATGCGGCCGAGGGTGAGGCGACCGGGGAGCGGGCCCTGCAGGCCCTCCAGCGTCAGGCCGGGCACCTGGGCGGAGACGAGCGCGGCGATGCGGGCGCGGCCGCTTTCGCTGTTGGCGTAGAGCAGCGCGCCACCGATGACGAGGACCGGCAGCAGGACCAGCGCCAGCAGCACGCCGCCGACCCAGCGCAGCCAGCGGAAGCGGCGACGGGGGGGCGGCGCGGCGGGGGCCTCAGAAGGCCTGGCCAAGCCCGACATAGATGCCGTAGCCGGCATCCCCTTCCTGCTTGTTCAGCGGCACCGCGACATCCAGCCGCACCGGGCCGATGGCGGTGGCGTAGCGCACGCCCACACCGGCGCCGAGGCGCACATCGCTGAAGGACGGCGTTTCCGTCTGACCGACGCTGCCGGCATCGACGAAGGCGACCATGCCGAGATTGCCGCGCACGCGCTGGCGCAGCTCGGCCGAGGCCTCGACCAGGGAGGAGCCGCCATCCGGCCGGTTGCGGGCATCGCGGGGGCCGATGGACTGGTAGCTGTAGCCGCGGACCGATCCGCCGCCGCCGGCATAGAAACGCTTGTCCAAGGGCACGGCGCGATCGGCGCCGACCAGGCTGCCGAGCGTGCCGCGGAGGGCCACGACCGATCCGCCATCGCTGGTGAAGTCGTAGTAGGTGCGGAGCGTGCCGAGCGCCCGGATGAAGCCGCCGCCTTCCAGCACATCGGCATAGGGCGTGGCGACGATGCTGGCGCGGATGCCGGAGCGCGGGTCGAGCAAATTGTCGGTGCCGTCGTAGCGCGCGCCGAGCACCCAGCCGGCCAAATGGAATTCCTGCCAGTTGCCGTCGCGGCCGATGCGGCCGGTCTCGAGGCTCGGGCCGGTCTGCAGCACCCAGCGCTCGCCGAAAGGCCGTTCCAGCAGCGTGGAGGCAACGATCGCGTCGCGGTCATAGGCTTCGAGCCGTTCGCGGACCGCGGCCACTTCGGCCACCAGCGTGGTGCGGCCGTCGATCAGGCCGGGGCGGCGGAGGTTGGCGGCGATGCGGCTGTTCACATCCTCCGTGCCGCCGCCGGCGCCGAGGCGGGAGACCGTCGCTTCCAGCCGCAGCCGCTCCGCATTGCCGAAGGCGTTGCGGCGTTCGTAGTAGACGCTGCCGGAGGGGCCGTAATTGGTCTCGTAGCTGAGGTTGAAGCCCGCCGCGTTCCGGGGGCGGTCGGCCAGGGTGTAGGTGACGGGCAGCGCGCCCGTCTCGTCCAGGCGCTGGGCGGCGCGGACGCGGACGCTGTCGAAGGCGCCGAGCGCCATCAGTTCACGCCGCGTGCGTTCCTGCGCGGCGGGCGAATAGGGCTGGCCGGTCAGCCGGCTGGCGACGCGGGCGGTCAGCGCCGGGTTCACGGCGCTGTCGCCGGCGATGAGGGGCGGGGCGAAGCGGGCGGCGGGGCCCGGGGCGAGGACCCAGGTGACGTCCATCGCCTGCGCCTCATGGTCCACCACCACCTCCCGGTCCACGACGGCGGCCAGCGGGTGGCCGGCGCGGCGGAGGCGGTCGATCAGGTCCGATTCGGCATCAAGCACGGGGGCGGAGCGGGCGGGATCGCCCTGCGCCAGGCCCTGGGGCGCGCCGAGGGCGGCAACGTCCTGCGCCTCGGCGGGGGATTGCGCGCGCAGCGCGATGCGGCGGAGCGTGTAGCGGGGGCCGGGGGCGGGGCGGACCTCGACCGGGACGGGCGCGCCGGCGGGACGGGCGGCGAGGCGCTCCGCCAGGCCCGGGGTGGCGGCGGGTTGACCATCGACCAGCACGGTGGCGTCGGCGGCCCAATAGCCTTCGGAGCGGAAGACATCGTCCAGAAGGCGCGGCTCCGCGAGGGCGCGTGCCACGAGACCGAAGCCGTCCACCGGCGCTTCCTCCGCCAGGCGGCGGAGGCGGGAGGCGTCGGTGAGGGCCGAATCCAGCCCCTCCACCCCGCTTGGCGCGATGGTGGTGGCGTAGGGGATGCCCTGCTGTTCCTGCGCCGCCAGGGGGGACGCCAGCAGGAGGCCCAGGGCCAGGATCAGGGTGGCTTGCGGTCTCTTCACTATGCCTCAGCGCGGTTGGGGCGTTCCGGTTCGTGTCGTGCCATTCGCAAAGGGCGCCATTCGGGATGGGGGTTGTGCCCCAGTTGGATGCATGCGGGGTGGAGGCGGCGGCCCGAAGCGGCTACCACTATGACATGGACATTGCACTCGCCGAGACGCTGACGGCCTGGCGCCGTCACCTTCACGCCCATCCGGGACTGACGCTCCAGGAAGGCGACACCGCCGCCTTCGTGGTGGCGAGGCTGCGGGAGATGGGCGTCGAGGAGATCACGGCGGATTTCGCGGGCCATGGGGTGGTGGCGACGCTGCGCCGGGGCGGCGGCAACCGCAGCGTCGGGCTGCGCGGCGACATGGATGCGCTGCCGATCCAGGAGATGAACGAGGGCCTGGCCCACCGCAGCACCATCCCCGGCGTGATGCATGCCTGCGGGCATGACGGGCACACCACCGCGCTGCTGGGCGCCGCCCGGCTGCTGCTGGAGGACAAGGGCTGGACCGGCACCGTCCACCTGGTGTTCCAGCCCGCGGAGGAAGGGGGCGGCGGCGCGATCGGGATGGTCAAGGCCGGGTTGTTCCAGCGCTTCCCGATGGACCGCATCTTCGGCTGGCACAATTGGCCGGGCCTGCCCGTGGGCACCATCGCGGTGCATGACAAGGCCGTGATGGCGGCCGGCGCGCGCTTCGACATCACCTTCGACGGCCATGCCAGCCACGCCGCGCTGCCGCACCTCTCCCGCGACCCGATGGTGGCGGCGGGGCATTGCATCGTGGCGCTGCAATCGGTCGTCGGGCGCAATGTGGACCCGCTGGCGGGCGGCGTCGTCAGCGTGACCATCGTGGAAGGCGGCGAGGCGCAGAACCAGATCCCCGCCCGCGTCGTGCTGAAGGGCACGGCGCGCTGGCTGGCCGACAGCGCCGGGGCGACGATCAAGGAAGGGCTGCACCGCGTGGCCCATGGCATCGCCGCCACCTGCGGCGTGGAGGCCGCGGTGAACTGGCGCCAGGGGGTGGAGGTCACGGCCAACCACCCCGCGGAGCGTGACCTGGCCGCCGGGGCGGCCGCCGCCGTGGCGCCGCTGCGCCGCGACGTGCCGCCGGCCATGACGGGCGAGGATTTCAGCTGGTTCCTGAAGGAGGTGCCGGGCGCCTTCGTCTGGATCGGCAACGGCCCGGCCGAGGATGGCCGGGAACTGCACAACCCCCGCTACGACTTCAACGACGCGGTCCTGCCGGTCGCCAGCGGCTTCCTGGCGGAAGTGGCGAAGCGCGCCTTGGCCGGGGGCTGACGGCGGCTATTTCGGCTTCAGCAGGTCGAAGAGCTTCGAGCCGGGCTGGCCGTTGAGGTAGCTGAACTGCTCCGTATCCGGGTCGGCGCTGCCGCCGCTGACCTTGGCCAGGGCTTCGTCGTCCAGGCGTTGCGGGGGCTTCGGCGCGCCGTCGCGGCTCGGGCGGCTCGTGGGCTTGTCGCGCATGGGATCAGGGCTGGCCGATGGTCCCGCCGAGCAGCTGCTGGATCTGCTGCGGCGTCATGGTGGAGAGCTGGGAGTCGGTCAGAAGCCCGCCCGCCACCTGGTCGAGCGCGGCGTCATCGAGCGGCTGCGGCGCCGGCTTGGGGCTGCCGGGCTTCGGGGGCTGGTCCGTCATCGCGATCCTCCTTCGGCGCCATGATGGCGCGGCCCCGGCGGGGCGCCAAGCAAGCGCCTGCCGATCCGCGCCATGGGAATCGCCTCAGCCGAGAACGCGCTTCAGCCAGGCGCCGCCCTCGGCGGCCGCGCGCCGGGCCGCCGAGACATGGTTCAGGGACCGCAGGAAGCCATGCGCGGTGCCGGGGAAGACGGTCTGCTCCACCGCCACCCCGCTGGCCCGCAGCCTGTCGCCCATGGCGTAGTTCTCGGAGGCCAGGACATCGAGTTCCGCGATGTGCAGCAGGCAGTCGGGCAGGCCGCGCAGGTCGGCGCGGAGCGGGCTGGCCAGGGGGTTCAGCCGGTCCGCGTGGCGGGGCAGGTAGCAGTCGAAGTAGAAGCGCATCTTCTCCCGCGTCAGGAAGTAGCCATCGGCAAATTCGCGGTAGGACGGGGTGTCGAGGTCGGCGTCGAAGACGCCGTAGTTCAGCAGCAGGCCGCGCAGGCGGAGCGCCGGGTCCGTCTCCCGCAGCAGCAGCGCGACGCCCATGGCAAGGTTGGCCCCGGCGCTGTCGCCGCCGACCACGATGCGGGCCGGGTCGAGGCCCCATTCGGCGCCATGCTTCGCCACCCAGCGCACCACGGCCGCGCATTCCTCCAGCGCCTGGGGGAAGGCGGCCTCCGGGGAGAGGGCGTAGTCCGGGCCGATCACGGCGCATCCGCCGCCAGCGGCGTATTCGCGCATCAGCCGGTCATGCGTGTCGATGCTGTTCCAGACGAAGCCGCCGCCATGGATGTAGACCAGCACGGGAAGCCCGGCGGCCGCGCTAGGCTTGTGCAGGCGGCACTGGATGCGCCGGCCGCGGATCGGCAGCCAGCGGTCGCCCGATTCGGCCATGGAGGGGCCGCCGGCCGCGAGCGGGATGTTCAGCGCCTCCGTCGTCGCGCGGGCCTCGTCCAGCGGCAGCGTCAGCGTGATGGGGGGCAGCTTCGCGCCCTCCGCCTCCATCAGCTGGTTGAAGGCGAGCATTTCGGGATCCCAGCGCGGGTCCGGTGCGGGCATGATGGCGTCCTGCGTTCCTCGGTCGGACCATCGGAAGCGTTAACGCGCCATGCCGCAAGCCCCCGTCAGCGTCGCGAGAAGGTCGGTTGTGCCGGGCCCCGGCACCGGCTCATGCTGCGCCGCACCATGAGCCTCACCGCCACCCTCATCCGCCGTCCCGCCGGGCGATTCCACGAAGACGCGCTGTATCGCCCACGCGATGTCGTGCTGGTCGCGGATCCGGCGCTGCCGGTTTCCGCGCTGCTCGCGGCCAACCTGGCCGCGGGCGGGTTCAAGGGCAGGCTGAGCGTCGTCGGCATGGTGGCGGAGGGGCTGCACCCCGTGGCCAGCATCGCCGATCTGGCGGAGGCGCCGGACCTGGCCGTGCTGTCGCTGCCGCCGGAGGCGCTGGAAGGCGCCATGCTCGACCTGGCCGCGCGGGGCTGCCACGCCGCGATCGTGCCGGGCCAGGCGACGGACCTGCTGGCGCTGTCGAAGCGCACGGGGGTGCGGGCGCTGGGGCAGGGCAGCTTCGGCGTCTGCGTGCCCGCGATCGGGTTGAATGCGTCGCTGACCCACCTGGCGCCGCGGCCGGGCAAGCTGGCGCTGGTCTGCCAATCCTCCGCGCTGGCCCGCGCCGTGATCGACTGGGCGGAGGCGGAGAGCGTCGGCTTCAGCCATGTCATCGGCATCGGTGGCAATGGCGACCTCGGCTTCGCCCATGCGCTGGACTGGCTGTCCCGCGACCCCGGCACGGCGGCGATCCTGCTCGACCTGCGGCGCATCAAGAACCGGCGCATGTTCATCTCCGCCGCCCGCGCCGCGGCGCGGACCCGGCCGGTGGTGGCGATCCGGGCGGGCGGGCGGCTCGATGATCCCTCCGGCGTCACCGATGCGGTGATGGAGGCGGCGCTGCGCCGCGCCGCCGTGCTGCGCGTGGCGGGGCTGGATGACCTGCTCTCGGCGGCGGAGACGCTGGCGCGGGTGAAGCTGAACCCGCAGGGCGGGCCGGGGGACCGGATCGCGGTGGTGGGCAATGCCACGGGGCTCGGCCAGATGGCCGCCGATGCGGTGCTGGCCGGCCAGGCACGGCTGGCCGAACTGCCGGAGGCCGCCCTGGCGGCGCTGAAGATCGGCATCGGCGGCGGCTGGACGGGGCGGAACCCCATCACGCTCGGCCCCCGCGCCGGCACCACGCTGGGGGAGGCCGCCGCCATGCTGGCGGGGCTGCCGGAGGTGGATGCGGTGGTCGCGGTCCATGCGCCGGTGCCGGGGGAGGACCCGGTGACGATCGGCGCCGCGCTTTCCGCCGCCGCCCGGGCGACGCGGCGCGCGCCGGTGCTGGTGTGCTGGGCGGGGCAGCATACGGCGGGGGCGCAACGCGCGGCGCTGGCGGAAGCGGGGCTCGCCGTCTTCCCGACCCCGGAAGCGGCGGTGCGCGGCGCGCTGCACCTGCTGCATGACCGGCAGAACCGTGCCGCCGCGGCGGAACTGCCGGGACGGCAGGTGCTGGCGCTGCGGCCGGACCGCGCCGCCGTGACGGCCCTCTTCGCAAAGGTGCGGGCGGAAGGGCGGCTTTCCCTGACCGAGGACGAGGCGTTGTCGGTCCTTTCCGCCTATGGGCTTCCCGTGGTGCCGGGCCGCGTGGCGCAGACGGTGGACCAGGCCGTCGCGGCGGCGGCGGCGATCGGCTTCCCCGTGGTGCTCAAACTCCGCAGCGCGGAGATCGACCGCAAGACGGAGGTCGGCGGCGTGACGCTCGGCCTGCGCAGCACCATCGCGGTGCGGGAGGCGGCGATGGCGATGGTGGCGCGGGTGAAGGCCGAGCGGCCGGACGTGGTCCTTTCGGGCTTCCTGGTGCAGCGGCAGGCGCCGCGGGCGCAGGAATTGCGGCTGCGGCTCGGCGATGATGCGATGTTCGGGCCGCATATCGGCTTCGGCATGGGCGGCACGGCGGCCGACCTGCTGGAGGATGAGGGCTTCGACCTGCCGCCGCTGAACCACACCCTCGCCCGCGCCCTGATCGGGCGGACGCGGGCGGCGAAGCTGCTGGCGGGATACCGCGACCACAAGCCGGTCGATATCGACGCGGTGGTGGAGGCGCTGGTCCGCCTGTCGCAGATCGCCATCGACTTCCCGGAGATCGCGACGCTCGGCATCAACCCGCTTTTCGCCGATGCGGCGGGCGTGCTGGCGGTGGATGCCTCGCTGGAGTTGCGCCCGGCGGGGGAGAGCGCACTGCTGGCGGTGCCGCCCTATCCCGAGGAATGGATGGCGCCCTGGCGCAGCCGTTCGGGGGAGGAGTTGCTGATCCGCCCGATCCGGCCGGAGGATGCGGAAGCGCATGCCGCCTTCTTCCGGCGCCTGACGCCGGAGGACATCCGCTACCGCTTCTTCAGCCAGCTGCGGGAGCTGCCGCGGGTGCAGATCGCCCGCATGACGCAGATCGACTACGACCGGGAGATGGCCTTCGTCGCCATGCGCGCCCTGCCGGATGGGACGGAGGAGATGCTGGGCGTCTCGCGCCTCATCCGCGAATCCGATGGCGAGACCGGCGAATTCGCCGTGGTGGTCGATGGCCGCATGAAGGGGCAGGGACTCGGACGGCTGCTGATGCAGCGGCTGTTCGACTGGGCGCCGGAGGCGGGCATCCGCACCGTGGTCGGCAGCGTGCTGGCGGACAATGCGCCGATGCTGGCCTTCGTGAAGTCGCTGGGCTTCAGCGTGAAGCGCAGCGCGGAGGATGAGGATGTGGTGGAGGCGCGGCGGGTGGTGGCAGAGGGCGTCCATCCGTAGATGCGGGCATCGTTCACATTCGAGTGACTTGGCGGGCGGACGAGAGGGGACCACCGCCATCCGAGGCTGACATGGCTACGACCGGCGCCCTGTTCCGGGGCTCCCGCTTCAACGACACCCTGACCGGCACGGCGGGGGACGACATCCTCTACGGCCTGGGGGGCGAGGACCGGCTGGTCGGCGGGCTCGGCGCGGATACGATGGTGGGCGGGCTCGGTCACGACACCTATGTCGTGAGCGATTCACGCGCGCGGATCATCGAGGCCGCGGACGAGGGCACCGATACCGTCTTCTCCTCCGTGCACTTCTCCCTCGCCGATGCGGGGGATGCGGAGAGGCTGGTGCTGACCGGGCGCGCCGCGATCAACGGCACGGGCAATGCGCTGGACAACGTCATCACCGGCAATGCCTCCGCCAATGTGCTGGATGGCGGCGCGGGGGCCGATACGATGATGGGCGGGCTGGGGTCCGACACCTACTTCATCGACGATGCCGGTGACCGCGTGGTCGAAGCCGATGGCGGGGGGACCGACATCGTCATCAGCGGCGTCAGCTTCGTGCTGCCGCGCTATGTCGAGGTCCTGGAACTGACCGGGGCTGCGATCCTCGGCACCGGCAACGAACAGGCGAACCGCATCACCGGCACGGCCGGCGACAACATCCTGGATGGCAGGCTGGGCGCCGACACGCTGGCAGGCGGCGACGGCAACGACGTCTACGTCGTCGACAATCTTCGTGACGTGGTCACGGAACTCGCGCTGGGGGGCTCGGCCGACCTCGTGCGGGCCTCCATCTCCTGGACCCTGTCGGCGGAGGTGGAGCAGCTTGAACTCGTCTCCGTCTCCGCGGTGCGCGGCATCGGCAATGGCCTCGACAACCTCATCACCGGCAGCGCCGCGCCGAACTGGCTGGATGGAGCGGCGGGCGCCGATACGCTGCAGGGCGGCGCGGGCGACGACACCTATGTCATCGACGATACCGGCGATGTCGTGATCGAGGGTGCCCGCGGCGGGCTCGATACCATCCGCACCAGCGTGCAGCTGCAGGGCGGCCTGGTCGAGCATGTCGAGAACCTGGTGCTGACCGGAAGCGCCGCCATCGATGCCATCGGCAATGCGGCGGCGAATGTGCTGGACGGCAACGGCGCCGCGAACACGTTGGATGGCCAGGGTGGCGCCGACCTGATGCGGGGCGGCGGCGGCGACGACACCTACGTGGTGGACCACCTGCAGGACAGCGTGGTCGAAGTGGCGTCGGCGGGCCGCGACACGGTGGTATCCGCCGTCTCCTTCGTGCTGGGCGCCAATATCGAGGATCTGGTGCTGACCGGCAGCGCCCAGTCCGGCACCGGCAATGCGGGCGCCAACCTGCTGCGCGGCAGCGCCGGCGACAACCGGCTGGACGGCAAGGCCGGCAATGACGTGCTGGTGGGCGGCGCGGGGCGCGACATCCTGACCGGCGGCAGCGGCGCCGACCGCTTCGTCTTCGAGACGCTGGGCGATTCGCGATCGCCCTCCGCCTTCGCGGGCACCTACCACGATGCCGGGATCGACCAGGTGGCGAGGGAGGCTGATGTCATCACGGACTTCAGCCGCGTGGCGGGCGACCGGATCGACCTGCACGGGCTGGTCGATGGCCAGGACGTGCCCGCGCTGACCTTCGTGGGCAACCAGGGTTTCAGCGGTGCCTGGCAGGTGCGCTACGAATACGCGACCCACAGCAAGGTCGGGCTGCTCTGGGTCAATGCCGATGCGGATACGGAGACGGCGGAGTTCGTCGTCGCCATCCAGGGCGTCAGGCTGATCGAGGCGCGCGACCTGATCCTGTAGCCGAGCGCCGCCTTCTCAGCCGGCCGTGGCCTTGATGAGGTCACGGACGCGCTGGGCCGCGGCCGCCCCCTTCAGCGCATCGCGCCAGGCCACTTCCGCCACGCGCTGATGCGCGGCCACCGCTTCATCCGCCGCGGTGATGGAGCCGACGCCGAGGCCGCCATTCGGCGCGGTGTCGGCGGGGAAGGGGGAGGCGACGACATGGGCGCGTTCGCGCCCGCGCATGACCATGAAGCCGCCGGAGGGCTCCGCCCCGGTGGCGATGCCGAGCTGAACGCCGATCGGCACGCTTTCCATCATGGCGGCGATGGCTTCCGCTTCCTGCCGCGCGGCGGCCAGGCAGCGCTGGCGGGTGCGTTCCGGCACCGTCAGCCCGGCGGCGACGCCTTCCGCCAGGAAGCGCTTCAGCGCGGCCTCGCTCAGGATGGCGATGATGGTCGGGCGACGGGAGGCGTGGAGGCGCTTGCGGGCGGCCAGCAGGCCAAGCGCCTGGTCGGCGCTGGCGCGGGCCTGCATGCGCTCCGGCGCCGCATCCGCGGCTTCCGTCCAGGCTTCGCCGACGGCGCCATCGAAGGCATCGCTGGTGACCTGGTAGCAATAGGCGCCGCCGACGAGAAGGATCTGGTCGGCCTGTTCCTCCACCTGGCGGAGGCGTTCCTGGAAGGCGAGGGGACGGGCGAAGTATTCGACGCCGATGCCGAGCAGCGAGAGCGGCGAGATCTTCAGCAGTTCGGCCAGCCGCCGGATCGTGTCCAGCTTGATGACCTCGCCCTTCTCGTAGCGGTAGAGCGCGGCGCGGGAGACGCCGAGGCGGGCGGCGATCTCCTCCGCACGGAGGCCGGATTCGAGCCGATAGGCCCGGAGCTGCTGCCCGATATCCGCGAAGCGCATGCAATCCCCCGTAGGTCGCACCAACAAGACACAACCACGACCGGGAGACAGAATCTCACCTGTGTGGTCCGGGCGCTAAAATGCGGGACGTTCGCGCCTGACGCAACGTGAAAAACGCGGCAAAATTGTATCGCGATGCGGGAGAATGCCGCTTCAGGTTGTAAAACACCGAGCGGGCTACAGCGCGCCGCGCGATCCAGCCGCGAATGATTCGCGGTCGCAGCCGAGTTTCCGTGATCGATCCTGACGGCCGGAGATACCCGGATCACTCAAACGAGTGATCCGGATTTGATATCACAACTTCGTGTTCAGGCGTCCGGCGCCACCTTGTGGGCGGCCATCGTCTCCAGCGCCTTCACCAGCCCCGAATGGTCCCAGGCCGCGCCGCCCAGCGCCGCGCAGGCGGCCATGAGCTGGGCGGTGGAGGCGGTGTTGGGCAGCGCCACGCCGAGCTCCTTGCCGGCGGACAGCGCCAGCGCCAGGTCCTTCTGGTGCAGCTCGATCCGGAAGCCCGGGTTGAAGGTGCGCTTGATCATCCGCTCCCCGTGCAGTTCCAGGATGCGGGAGGTCGCGAGGCCGCCCATCAGCGCCTGGCGCACCTTGGCCGGGTCGGCGCCGGCCTTGGAGGCGAAGACGAGGGCCTCGCCCACCGCCTCGATCGTCAGCGCCACGATGATCTGGTTGGCGACCTTGCAGGTCTGGCCGGCGCCGTTCTCCGTGCCGACCAGGGTGATGTTCTTGCCCATCTTCTCGAAGACCGGGAGCGCGCGGTCGAAGGATGATTGGGCGCCGCCGACCATGATGGTCAGCGCGGCGTTCTTCGCGCCGACCTCGCCGCCGGAGACGGGGGCATCGAGGTATTCGCCGCCCAGCGCCTTGATCTTCTCGGCAAAGACCTTGGTTGCCGTCGGGCTGATCGAAGACATGTCGATGACCAGCGTGCCGGGCTTGAGGCCGGCGGCGACGCCATCCGCGCCGAACAGCACGGCTTCGACATCGGGGGTGTCGGGGACCATCGTGATGACGATCTCGGCGCCCGCCGCGACGGCGGCGGCGGTCGGCGCCACCGCGAAATTGGCGCGGTCCTCGGCGGTGAGCGACTTCCGCTCCACCACCGTGACGTCATGGCCCGCGGCCTTGAGGTGGCCGGCCATGGGGCGGCCCATGATGCCGAGTCCGAGGAATCCGATGTTCATGCGTTCTCTCCGTGAAGCGTGTCGGCGGTGGTGAAGCGGATGCCCTGCGCTTCCAGCCGGGCGCGGCTGGCATCGAGCGCGGCGGCATCGCCAAGGCGGGAACAGGCATCCTCGACCACCCAGGTCTCGAAGCCCGCGGCGGCGGCGTCCTCCGCCGTCCAGTCCACGCAATAGGGGCGGGTGATGCCCGTGATGAAGAGGCGCCGGACACCGACGGCGCGCAGCCATTCCGCGAGGCCGGTGCCGGTGCTGCGGTCGTTCTCCCGGAAGCCGGAATAGCTGTCGATTTCGCGGCGAAACCCCTTGCGGAGGATCATCACGACCTTGGCCTGGTCGAGATCGGGGTGGATGGCGGCGCCGGGCGTGGCGCGCACGCCATGATCCGGCCAGAGGACCTGGGTGCCGTAGGGCAGTTCGACGGTGTCCAGCGGCGCCTTGCCGGGATGCTGGCTGGCGAAGGACAGGTGCCGGGGATGGTGCCAGTCCTGCGTCACCACGGCGCGGGCGATGGGGCCGGCAAGGACGCGGTTGATCACGGGGATCACCGCCTCCGCCCCCGGCACCGGGAGTTCGTCGGGACACAGCGCCATGAAGGTGGGCTGCGGGTCCACGACCAGCAGCAGATCCGCCTCCGGGTGCAGGGTGAAGGGCACGATCAGCCCTTGTAGGGGGCGAACCAGCCGAGGCCGGCCACCGTCTCCGCCGCCGGCTTGTATTCGCAGCCGATCCAGCCGCGGAAGCCGAGCTCGTCGATCTTCCTGAAGACGAAGGGCCAGTTGACCTCGCCCGTGCCGGGTTCGTTGCGGCCGGGATTGTCGGCGACCTGCATGTGCGCGGTGATCGGCAGGTACTTCTCGATCCGCTTCACCAGGTCACCCTCCGTGATCTGGCAATGGTAGAGGTCGAATTGCAGGCCGACCTTGTCGGCGCCCACGGCCTCGATCACCGCGGCGCCCTGGGCCAGGGTGTTGAGGAAGAAGCCCGGGATGTCGCGGTGGTTGATCGGCTCGATCACCGGCTTCACGCCAGCGGGGTTCGCCTGCTCCGCCGCCCAGGCGAGGTTGGCGGCCAGCGTGCCGGTCATGCTGTCATGCGCGACGCCGGCCGGGGCCAGGCCGGACATGACATGGATGCGGGGGCAGGAGAGGGCGGCGGCGTAGTCGAGCGCCCGCTTGAAACCCTCCCGGAACTCGGCCTGGCGGCCCGGCAGCGCCGCCTGGCCGCGCTCGCCCTTCGTCCAGTCGCCGGGCGGCGCGTTGAACAGCACCTGCTGCAGGCCGTTGTCGCGCAGGCGGCCGGCGATGTCGCTGGCCGCGAAGTCATAGGGGAAGAGGAACTCCACCGCCTTGAAGCCTGCCTTGGCCGCGGCCTCGAACCGGTCGAGGAAGGGCACCTCGTTGAACATCATCGAGAGGTTGGCGGCGAAGCGCGGCATGGTCTGTCTCCTGTCCCTGGCCCGTGATTCCTTGGGGGCGTGATGCCCCCTGTGGCGCGGGCGGGCAAGCCCGGCGAGGGGCGGCGGGGTTGCTGCTGCGCCGGGCGCGGCGTTCCGCTATGCCTCTGATGTCCCGCCTCGGAGTGACCATGGACCAGGATGCCATTCGACCCGCCAGGCTGCTCGGGCTCTTCGCGCTGGGGCTGCTCGGGATGGGCTGCTTCCTGGTGCTGCGGCCCTTCATCTCCGCGCTGCTCTGGGCGGTGATCCTGGCCTTCACCACCTGGCCCGCCTTCCGGCTGCTGCGGGAACGCACGGGGCTGTCCCCCGGCACGGCCGCGGTGGTGATGGTGACGCTGGAATTCATCCTGATCGGCCTGCCGCTGGTCTTCGCCACGCCGACCAGCCGGGAGGAGATCGAGGGCCTGCGCGGCAGCGTGGAGCGGCTGCTGCTGGAGGGGCTGCCCAATCTGGTGGTGTGGCTCGGCACGCTGCCCTATGTGGGTCCGACGCTCGGCGGCTACCTGGAGGGCTGGGATTCGACCTTCGCCGGGTTGTTCGATGCGGTGCGCCCCTTCGCCGGCACCATCGCGACCAACGCCCTGTCGCTGCTGCTGGCGGTGCTGTCGGGTCTGGCGGAGCTGCTGCTCGCGATCTTCCTCGCCTTCTTCTTCTACCGGGACGGGCCCGCCATGGCGGCGCAGGCGGAGCGCGTGATGGAGAAGCTGGCAGGCCCGAAGACCAGGCGGCTGATCCAGCTGACCGGGGATGTGACCCGCGGCGTGGTCTATGGGCTGCTCGGCACGGCGGTGGTGCAGGGGGCGATGACGACCTTCGGGCTCTGGCTGGCTGGCGTGCCGCAGCCGGTGCTGCTGGGCGTGGTGGCGGGGGTGATCTCCATCCTGCCGATCGGGGCGCCGGTGGTCTGGATTCCGGCCACCATCTGGCTCTTCACCCAGGGGCAGACGGGGTGGGGCATCTTCATGCTGGTCTATGGGGCGGGGGGCATCTCCTCCGTGGACAACTTCATCCGGCCCTGGATGATCAGCCGCGGCGCCGACCTGCCGCTGCTGCTGACGCTGCTGGGCGCCATCGGGGGCGTCTTCGCCTTCGGCATCCTCGGCCTGTTCCTGGGGCCTGTTCTGCTCGCGGTGGGCTACACGCTGCTGAAGGATTGGGCGAAGGACGGCGCCGCGGCCAGCCCGCCGGGCCGGGCGACCTGAACATCGGGCTTCCCCCTGCCATCGCGGCGGGATAATGACCGAACTGTCACAGACGCGGACGGTGATCCGCGATGCGAACGGGGGAGTTTCCGGGTGATGAGACGGACGTTGTTGGCGGCGGCCGCCCTGCTGGGTGCCGGGCTGGGCCTCGGCCTGGGGGCCGGGGAGGCGGAGGCGCAGCAGAACCGGACGGTGCGCTGGTCGGCTGCCGGGGATGCGAACACGCTCGACCCGCACAGCCAGAACATCGGCACGGTCGCGATGATCCTGCAGCAGATGTACGACACGCTGATCACGCGCAACGCCGACCTCTCGCTCCGCCCCGGCCTGGCGACGGAGTGGCGGACGGTGGAGCCGACGCGCTGGCGCTTCACCCTCCGCCAGGGTGTCCGCTTCCATGAAGGCGAATCCTTCACGGCCGACGACGTGGTGTTCAGCATCAACCGCGCCCTCGCACCCACCTCCAACTTCGGCATCTTCGTCGATACGGTGGAGCGGGCGGAGAAGGTGGACGACCACACGGTCGACATCGTCCTCAAGATCGCCGACCCGATCCTGCCGAACAAGCTGGCGTCGGTGTACATGGTCTCGCGCTCCTGGCACGAGAAGCACAACGCCGTCCGGCCGCAGAACACGCGGGCGCGGGAAGAAATGTATACCGTCCGCAACGCGAACGGGACCGGCGCCTTCCGCCTGGTATCGCGCGAGGGCGATGTACGCACGGTGATGCGCCGGAACGAGGATTGGTATGGCTGGCGGGAGCCGGACAACACCAACGCCAACATCCAGGAACTGGTCTTCCGGCCCATCGCCTCCGACGCCACGCGCATCGCGGGGCTGCTCTCGGGCGAGGTGGATTTCGTGCTCGATCCTCCGCTGCAGGATCTGGCGCGGCTGCGCAACGCGCCGAACATCCGCGTGGTGGAGGGGCCGGAGATCCGGACCATCTTCATCGCGATGGACACCTATCGCGATGAGCTTCTCTACAGCGATGTCCGCGGCCGCAACCCGATGAAGGACCTGCGCGTCCGTCAGGCGCTGTATCACGCGATCGACATCCAGGCGATCAACCGCACCACCATGCGCGGCTTCAGCGTGCCGACCGGCACCTTCTTCCCGCCGCAGGTGAATGGCTACACGGCGGCCGAGGATGTGCGCCTGCCCTTCGACCCCGCCCGTGCCCGCGCGCTGCTGGCGGAGGCCGGGTATCCGCAGGGCTTCGGCATCACGCTGGACTGCCCGAACAACCGCTACATCAATGACGAGCAGATCTGCCAGGCGATCGCGGCGATGTGGGCGCGCGTCGGCGTCCGCACCAGCGTCCGCGCGCAGCCGCTGGCGCCCTTCTTCGCGCAGATCCAGCGCGACGATGTCAGCGTCTACCTGCTGGGCTGGGGCGTGCCGGCGCTGGATGCGCTCTATTCCTTCCAGTCGCTGGTCGCGACCCGGAACGGTGCGCAGGGCGACGGCATCTGGAACTATGGCCGCTATTCCAACCCGCGGATGGATGCGCTGATCCAGCGCATGAAGACCGAGACCGGGGAGAGCCGCACCGCCGCGATCCATGAGGCGCTGCGCATCTACCGGGAGGACGTGCCCCATATCCCGCTGCACCACCAGATGATCCCCTGGGCGATGCGCAGCAACGTCCACGTCCCGCACGCCGCGAACAACCAGCCCTTCTTCCGTTTCGCGCGCGTCGATTGACCCTGGCCGGGGCGCGTGCAAAGGCGCGCGCCCTGATTGCCTGAAGCGGGGCGTGCCCGAGGGCGCGCCCCGGTTGCCTTGAAGGAACCCTCCGCCCTTGTTCGCCTTCATCGTCAGCCGCGTGCTGCAGGCGCTACCCGTCATGCTGACGGTGGCGCTGCTGTCCTTCGCGATGTTCGCCTATGTCGGCGACCCCGTCGCCATCATGCTCGGCCAGGACTACACGGAAGCGCAGCGCACGCAGCTGATTTCCGACCTGGGCCTGGACCAGCCCTTCTTCGTGCAGTTCTTCAAATTCGTCGTGAACGCAGCGCAGGGCGAATTCGGCCTGTCATACCGCCTGTCGCGCCCGGTGGCCGACCTGATCGCGGAACGCGCGCCGGCGACGCTGGAGCTGGCGCTTTGCGCCGCCGCGCTGGCGCTGGCGATCGGGGTGCCGATGGGGGTCTATACGGGCCTCTATCGCAATTCCTGGCTCAGCCGCTTCTTCCTGACCTTCAGCCTGATCGGCGTGTCCCTGCCGACCTTCCTGATCGGCATCCTGCTGATCCTGACCTTCAGCGTGTGGCTGGGCTGGCTGCCGAGCTTCGGCCGGGGCGACACGATCCGCTGGGGCTGGTGGAGCACGGGGCTGGCGACCTGGTCGGGCCTGAAGGCGCTGATCCTGCCGGCCATCACGCTCGGCCTGTTCCAGCTGACGCTGATCATGCGCCTGGTGCGGGCGGAGATGCTGGAAGTGCTGCGCACGGACTACATCAAGTTCGCCCGCGCGCGGGGGCTGACCAACCGCGCCGTCCATTTCGGCCATGCGCTGAAGAACACGCTGGTGCCGGTGATCACCATCACCGGCCTGCAGCTTGGCGCCATCATCGCCTTCGCCATCGTGACGGAGACGGTGTTCCAGTGGCCCGGCATGGGGCTGCTGTTCATCCAGAGCGTCGGCGCCGCCGACATTCCCGTGATGTCCGCCTACCTGCTGCTGATCGCGCTGATGTTCGTCACCATCAACCTGATCGTCGACCTGCTCTACTACGCCGTGGACCCGCGCCTGCGCATCGGCGGCGGCAAGGGGGGGCACTGAACCATGGCCCGGACGCAAGGCGCCATGGCGCGCTTCCTCGACAGCGACATCTGGTATTCCTTCACCCGGTCGCCCATCACGGTGGCCTCCGCCATCGTGGCCTTCATCTGCATCGGCGGCGCGGTGCTGGCGCCCTGGATCGCGCCGCACAACCCCTTCGACCTGGCCTCCCTCCAGCTGATGGATGCCTTCAAGCCGCCGGCCTGGACGGAGGAAGGCGACCCTACCTACTGGCTCGGCACGGATGACCAGGGGCGGGACGTGCTCTCCGCCATCATGTATGGCGCGCGCGTCTCGCTGCTGGTCGGCTTCTGCGCGGTGCTGCTCTCCGTCTCCGTCGGCATCACGGTCGGTCTTGCGGCCGGCTATATCGGCGGCACGACGGATGCGGTGCTGATGCGCATCGCCGATATCAAGCTGACCTTCCCGACCATCCTCGTCGCGCTGCTGATCGATGGTGTGGTGCGCGCGGCCCTGCCGCGGGAGGTGCATGACCAGATCGCGCTCTATGTCGTGATCTTCGCCATCGGCATCTCCAACTGGCCGTCCTTCGCCCGCACCGTCCGCGGATCGACGCTGGTGGAGCGCAACAAGGAATACGTCCAGGCGGCGCGCGTCATCGGCCTGTCGCGGTCGCGCATCATGATCACGCATGTGCTGCCGAATGTGCTCGGCCCCGTGCTGGTCATCGCGACGCTGAACCTCGGCTTCGCGGTGCTGGCGGAGGCGACGCTATCCTTCCTCGGCGTCGGCGTGCCGCCGACCCAGCCCTCCCTCGGCACGCTCATCAGGATCGGCAACGACTTCCTGTTCAGCGGCGAGTGGTGGATCACCATCTTCCCGGGCATTGCGCTGATCGTGCTGGTGCTGTCCGTCAACCTGCTGGGCGACTGGTTGCGCGACGCCCTGAACCCGAAGCTCCGCTGATGTCCGATATCAAGCCCATCCTCGAGGTCCGCAATTTGCGGGTCGAGTTCCCGACGCGGCGCGGCCTGCTGGTCGCGCTCGACGACGTGTCCTTCAGCATTGCGCCGGGCGAGGTGCTCGGCGTGGTCGGTGAATCCGGCGCCGGCAAGTCCATGACCGGGGCCGCCATCATCGGGTTGCTTGAACCACCAGGCCGCATCGCGGGCGGCCAGATCCTGCTGGAAGGCCGCCGCATCGACAACCTTCCCTACCAGGACCTGCGCCGCATCCGCGGGCGGGAGATCGGCGCGATCTTCCAGGACCCGCTGACGACGCTGAACCCGCTCTACACCGTCGGCGCGCAGCTGATCGAGACGATGGTCACGCACCTGCCGCTCAACCCGGCGCAGGCGCGGGCCAAGGCGATCGAGTGGCTGGAGCTCGTCGGCATCCCTGCCGCCGCGCAGCGCATCGACAGCTACCCGCATGAATTCTCGGGCGGCATGCGCCAGCGCGTGGTGATCGCGCTCGCCCTCTGCGCGGAGCCGAAGCTGATCGTGGCGGATGAGCCGACGACGGCGCTCGACGTCTCCATCCAGGCGCAGGTCATCGCGCTGCTGAAGCGCCTGGCGCGGGAGAAGGGGACGGCAATGATGCTCGTCACCCACGACATGGGCGTGATCGCGGAGACGGCGGACCGCGTGGCCGTCATGTATGCCGGCCGCATCGTGGAGATCGGCGCGGTGCGCAACGTGGTGAAGCACGCGGCGCACCCCTATTCCTCAGGCCTCATGGGATCCATCCCGCCGGTCAGCCGCAGGCTGGATCGGATGCAGCAGATCGATGGCGCCATGCCGCGGCTCTCCGCCATCCCGAAAGGCTGCCCCTACAACCCCCGCTGCCCGAAGGTATTCGATCGCTGCATGGTGGAACGGCCTGAACTGATGCCGGCGGAAGGCAACCTGGCCGCGTGCTGGCTGTATGCCGATGGCGCGCCTGCGGCGGAGGCAAAGCATCATGGCTGATGCGACCCCGATGCTGGAGACGCGCGACGTCGCGCGCTTCTTCGACGTCTCTCGCCCGCCGCTCCAGCGCCTGCTGGCCGGCGAGGGCAAGCGGATGCTGCGCGCCGTCGATGGCGTGTCCTTCAGCATTCCGAAGGGCACGACGCTGTCGCTGGTCGGCGAAAGCGGCTGCGGCAAATCGACCGTCGCGCGCCTGGTCGTCGGCCTCTACAGCCCGACGCGGGGCAGCGTGATCTTCGATGGGCGCGACCTGGCGGAGGCGCGGGCGGACAGCACCCAGCGCCGCCGCATGCAGATGATCTTCCAGGACCCCTATGCCAGCCTCAATCCGCGCTGGCGGGTGCGCGACATCATCGCGGAGCCGATCCGCGCCTTCGGCCTGTCGAAGGACAAGGCGGAGATCGAGGCGCGGGTCGGGCAGTTGCTGACGCAGGTCGGTCTCTCCCCGCTGGATGGCGCGAAGTTCCCGCACGAGTTCTCGGGCGGCCAGCGGCAGCGCATCTCGATCGCCCGCGCGCTGTCCTCCAACCCGGAATTCCTGGTCTGCGACGAACCGACCTCGGCGCTCGACGTCTCGGTGCAGGCGCAGATCCTGAACCTGATGAAGGACCTCCAGCAGCGGCTGGGGCTCACCTACCTCTTCATCAGCCACAATCTGGCGGTGGTGCGGCAGGTCAGCGACCGCGTCGGCGTGATGTATCTCGGGCGGCTGGTGGAGCTGGCGCCGGCGGAGACGCTCTTCGAAACGCCGCGCCACCCCTATACTCGCGCGCTGATGGAGGCGATCCCGGACCTCGACATGACGGGGCGGCAGCGCATCCCGGTGGGGGGCGAGGTGCCGAGCCCGATCAACCCGCCCAGCGGCTGCCCCTTCCACCCCCGCTGCCCGCTGGCGAATGACCGCTGCAAGGCGGAGATTCCGGCGATGATGCCGGCGCGCGGCACGCCGCAGACGCTGGTGGCCTGCCACGCGGTGGAGGAAGGGCGCGACCGCATGGGCGCGCCGCTGGTGGAGGCGGTGGGGTAGAACCAGCGGACCGGTCTCTTGACCGGTCCGAGCGCCCGAATGGGCGCCGCGGCATAGGCCGCGAAGCCAAGGAAACCGGAGGTTTCCGCCCGGCGTCTGAGGGGGGCCTGAGCGGCCACGCGAAAGGGCCGTTGGCTTTTGGGCGCCCTACCTGACCGGCACCACCGCCACCGCATTGTAGGGGCTACCGTCGATCAGGCGGGTGCTCCAGGCGAGGTAGACGACGGAGTTCCGCTCCTCATCGATGAAGCGGTGCACGCGCGTCTCCTTGAAGAACAGGCTGGTGTTGCTTTCGAACACCATCTCGCCGCGCTCGCCGCGGCGGGCGCCGGGTTGGATCTGGACCTGGCCGGTGGCGGCGCAGGTCAGGGCGAAGCGGGCGGGGTCCTCCGCCACGCCGAGCATGCCCGACAGGCCACCGGTGCGCGCCTGGCTGATCCAGCAGGAGACGTTGCGCACCTCCGGATCGTCGAAGCGCTCCACCACCACGCGATGGCTGCGCGTCAGGCCGAGATTGGTGATGGCCGTGTTCACATGGCCGACCTCCCGCGTCTCATCCGCCAAGGCGGGGATCGGCAGCAGCAGCAGCGTGGCGAGGATGGCGGCGCGCATGGTCGTGTTCTCCTTCATTCGCCCGAGGTCAGTCACCAAGGGCCACGCCCTCCCGCCGGGGATCGGCGGCGCCGAGCAGGCCGTTCGGCGTGATGCGGATGGCGGTGAGGCCGGATTCGATGACGCGAACATCGGGGCGGTGGCCGCGGGCTTCCAGGGCAGGGGCCAGCGCGGCCGCTGATGTGCCGGCCTCCAGCTCCGTCAGCGCCGTGCCGACCACGCCGATGCGCGGAAGCGCCAGCGCCTCCGCGGGCGGAAGGTTCCAATCCAGCATCGCGATGAGCGACTGGGCGACATGGCCGATGATGCGGGCACCGCCCGCGGAGCCCGCGGCCAGCACCGCGCGGCCGCCGGCATCGAGCACGATGGTAGGGGACATGGAGGATCGGGGACGCTTGCCGGGCTCGACCCGGTTGGCGACGGGGCGGCCATCGGCTTCGGGGAGGAAGCTGAAATCCGTCAGCTCGTTGTTCAGCAGGAAGCCGCGGACGAGGATGCGGGCGCCCATCACCGCCTCGATCGTCGTGGTGAGGGAGACGACATCGCCCCAGCCATCGACGATGGTGATGTGGCTGGTGCCGGCCTCGTAATCCTGTTCCTGCGGCGCCAGCGCCGCGTCCCGCCAGGGCGGGTTGCCGGCGCGGGGCGGGGGCATGGCGCGGTCGCGGTCGATCAGCTGGGCGCGGCTGGTGAGGTAGCCGGGGTCGAGCAGGCCGCGGACGGGGACGCGGACGAAATCCTCGTCGGCCAGATAGAGGTTGCGGTCGGCGAAGGCGAGACGCGAGGCCTCCCCGATCAGATGCGCGGCGTCGAGGCTGCCGGGGGCGAGGGCGCGGAGGTCGAAATGCTCCAGCAGGCCGAGGATCTGGCCGACGGCAACGGCACCCGAGCTTGGCGGGCCCATGCCGCAGAGGCGATACACGCGATAGGGCGCGCAGACGGGGTCGCGGCGGCGGGGCTGGTAGGCGGCGATATCGGCTTCCGTCATGCCGCCGGGATTGGCGTGGCCCTGCACGGCGATGGTGATGTCCTGCGCGATGGGGCCGCGGTGCAGCGCATCCGCGCCCTCCACCGCCACGGCGCGGAGCGTGGCGGCCAAGGCGGGGTTGCGGAGGAGGGTGCCGGGCGGGTGGGCATTGCCCTCCGCGTCGAAGAAATAGGCCCGCGCGCCGGGGTCTCGGCGCAGGCTTTCGGCATTGGCGGCGGCGGCGGCGGCCATGCGGCGGGGGACGGGGAAGCCAGTCTCGGCGAGGCGGATGGTGGGCGCGATCAGCTGAGCCCAGGGCAGCTTGCCGTGCTCGCGGTGGGCGGCTTCCAGCATGCGGAGCAGTCCGGGCACGCCGACGCTGCGGCCGCCCTCCATCGCCTGGGCGAAGGGCATGGGCGTGCCGTCGGGGCGCAGGAACAGGCCGGGCGTGGCGGCGGCGGGGGCGGTTTCCCGGCCATCCCAGGCGGTGACGGCCTGGCTTTCGCTGTCGTAGTGCAGCATCAGCCCGCCGCCGCCGATGCCGGCGGCCTGCGGTTCCGTCAGCGTCAGCATCACGGCGGCGGCGATGGCGGCATCCGTGGCGCTGCCGCCGGCGCGCAGGATCTCCAGCGCGGCTTCCGTGGCGGGCGGGCTGGCGGTGGCGGCCATGTGGCGGCGCGCCGGGGTCTGGGCCTGGGCGGGGATCGCCAGGGCCAGGAGGAAGAGCAGGACGAATCGCATCTCGTTCACCGCGTGTGGCGGGGATAGCCTAGGACACGATGCGCGATCCCGTCATGCGCCGGGCCTCCGAGGGGCGGGGCCGGCACGCCGAAAGCCAGGCCAGCGCGGCGCTGGCGGCCGATGGCTTCCTGGAAGTCGCCCGCCGCGTCCGCACCGGCGTCGGCGAGATCGACCTCGTCATGGAGCGCGACGGGTTGCTGGTCTTCGTCGAGGTGAAGGCGCGCGCCACGCTGGGGGAGGCGGCGGTGGCGCTCGGCCCGCGGCAGCAGGGGCGGCTGCTGGCGGCCGGCGAGGCTTGGATGGCGGCCAATCCCGGCCATGGCGCGAAGGGCGTCCGCTTCGACCTGCTGCTGGTGGATGGCGCGGGGCGGGTGCGGCGGATCGCCGATGTGATCCGGGCCTGGTGATGCCACTCGCGATCGTCCTTCGCCTGGATGACGCCGCGGCCGCGGCGGTGCGCGCCGTGGCAGGGCGCCTGTGGCCGGAGGCGCCGCCGCCGGAGTATCCGCCGCATGTGACGCTGATCCGCACGGAGGATGAGGGCGCCGCGCCGCGCCTGCTCGCCGCGATGCGCGCGCTGCCGGCGGCGCCCCTGCAGATCCGGCTGGAAGCGCTGCGCCACTTCGCGGGTCCGCCGCCGGTCTGCTGGCTGGCGCCGGCGCCGGATTCGACGCTTGCGGCCTGCCATGCGGCGCTGGTCACGGCCCTCGCGGGGGTGGCGCTGCATCCGCACAGCCAGGCCCCGGACTGGACGCCGCATGTCACGCTTTTCGCCGGACAGGCGCAGGACGGCCCGGTGGTGCCGATCGAGGGCTGGCTGGTGGCGGCGGAGCTGGTGCGCTTTCCGCCGCCGGTGCCGCTCGCGCGGCGAGTGTTCATCCCGGCGGCGTGAAGTCCATATTGTCCAGCAGCCGCACATCGCCGAGCCGCGCCGCGGCCAGCAGCCGGCCGGGGCCGGATTGCCAGGGCGTCAGCGTCTCGGGCTGCACCAGCGCCAGGTAGTCCGGCGCGAAGCCTGCCGCGCGCAACTGGTCCTGCGCGTCCCTCAGCACGGGATCGGCCGGCGCGCCGGCCGCGATCCGGTCGAGCGATTCGCGCATCAGCCTGGGCAGCAGGGGCGCCAGCGCGCGCTCCGACGCGCTGAGGCGAATGTTGCGGGACGACATGGCGAGGCCATCGGCTTCCCGCACCGTCTCGTGCGGGATGATGCGGATGGGCAGGTCGAGGTCCGCGACCACGCGCTTCACCACCTGCAATTGCTGCCAGTCCTTCTCCCCGAACACCGCCACATCGGCACCGGTCTGGCTGAACAGCTTGGTGCAGACGGTGGCGACGCCGCGGAAATGGCCGGGGCGGGCCGTGCCCTCGAAGCCCTGGGCGGGGCCCGTCACCTCGATGACCGTCGCGGCGCCGGGGGGATACATGGTCGGCACGTCCGGCATCCAGACCAGGTCCGTGCCGAGCGATTCCAGCTTGCGCAGGTCGCCTTCCTCGTCGCGCGGGTAGCGGGCGAGATCCTCGGTGGGCAGGAACTGCAGCGGGTTGACGAAGATGGAGACGACGACCGCCTCCGCATGGCGCTTCGCCTCCGTCACCAGCGCCAGGTGACCCTCATGCAGCGCGCCCATGGTGGGGACGAGGGCGAGGCGCTGGCCGGCCATGCGGCAGGCGGCGGTGGCGGCGCGCAAGGCCGCAAGGTCGCGGATGACCCGCATGGTGATGGCTGCTCCCGGGCTTGTTGCTCGGGAGAGTGGGTGTGGCGGGTGCGGCGCGGCAAGGGTGGCGGGCGCGGATCACCCATTCCGCCCGGGCATCCGGTGGCGGAAGGCCAGTGCCTCCGCGACATGCGCCCGTGCCGTGCGCGGAAGGCCCGCGAGGTCCGCGATGGTGCGCGCCACGCGCAGCGCGCGGACGGTGCCGCGCGTGGAGAGGCGGAGGCGCGTGCTGGCGGTCTCCAGCAGCGTCAGCGCCTCGGACTCGGCGGTGGATTGCAGCGCGTCCCACTCGGCCTCCGCGTTGCAGCGCGCGCCGCCGCGGGCGCGCTGGCGGTCCCGCGCGGCGGCGACGCGGGCGGCGACGATGTCGGACTTCTCGCCGATCGGCGCGCGGGCGAGTTCGGCGGGGGGCAGGGGCTGGACCTCGATGGTCAGGTCCATGCGGTCCAGCAGCGGGCCCGAGAGGCGCATCTGGTAATCCTGCCCGCAGCCCGGCGCCTTGGCGCATTCGCGGGCGGGATCGCCGAGATGGCCGCAGCGGCAGGGGTTCATCGCCGCGATGCATTGGAAGCGCGCGGGGTAGGTGACGTGCGCATTGGCCCGGCTGATGGTCGTGCGGCCGGTCTCCATGGGCTGGCGCAGCGCCTCCAGCGCCGGCCGCGGGAATTCCGGCCACTCGTCCAGGAACAGCACGCCGAGATGCGCCAGGCTGATCTCCCCGGGCCGCGCGCGGTGGCCGCCGCCGACCAGCGCGGCGACGGAGGCGCTGTGATGCGGCTCCCGGAAGGGCGGGCGGCGCAGCAGCAAGCCATCCTCCAGCATCCCGGCCACGGAATGGACGAGGGAGACGTCCAGCGCCTCGGCCGGCGTCAAATCCGGCAGCAGGCCGGGCAGGCGCGCGGCCAGCATGGATTTGCCGGCGCCGGGCGGGCCGACCATGAGCCTGTTATTGACAATGGACCCCGCCGAAACGATGTTTGGGGCCCGTCACGGCACGGTAGGGAGACCCACGATGCGGCCTAGGGCCTTCAGTTACCTTCGCTTTTCCACCCCGGAGCAGATGAAGGGGGACAGCTTTAGACGGCAGACGGCGGCGGCGGAGCAATATGCCGCCCGTCACGGCCTAGACCTCGACACCTCCCTTACCTTTCAGGACCTAGGCGTGTCGGCCTTTCGGGGTCGCAACGCTGAGGCGGGACGCCTGGCGGACTTCAGGCAGGCGGTAGAGGACGGATTGGTTCCGCCAGGCTCGTATTTGCTCGTTGAAAGCCTAGACCGCATTTCACGCCAGGCCGCGCGAAAGGCGTTGGGCGTCCTCGGCGATATCACTGAGGGCGGGGTCACTGTCGTGACGCTGAACGATGGCCGGGCATATGACCACGCCAGCCTCGACAACGACCCGATGTCGCTTCTCCTTGCCCTGCTGACCTTTATTCGGGCCAACGAAGAGAGCGCGACCAAGGCGAAGCGGCTGAGGGCAGCGTGGGAAGGCAAGCGCCTGAAGGCAGCGGACAAGCCCCTGACTTCCCGCATCCCGGCATGGCTGGAACTGGACAAGGCGACGGGGACCTTCCGCGTCATCCCGGAGCGGGCGGCAGTCGTGCGGCGCATCTTCGACATGCTGAAGGCGGGGGTGGGGCAGCACGCCATTGCCGAGACCTTCAACCGCGAAGGCGTCCCGACCTTCGGGGACCCCGGCACCAAGCGCAAAGCCGAAATGTGGCATCGTTCTTACATCGCAAAGATTGCAGGCAGCAACACGGTTATCGGCACGATGACCCCGCACGAAACCGACCACAGCACCGGCAAGAAGGCCAGGAAGCCGTTGCAGCCCATCGAAGACTACTACCCGGCGGTGGTGGACCCTGAGACCTTTCAGGCCGTCCAGGCGCAACGGACCACCGGCAGGGCCCCGATTGTCCGGGGGGCGGGGGCGGGGGCGATCCAAAGCATCTTCGCGGGCCTTGCACGGTGCCCGTTGTGCGGCAGCACGATGACCCGCGTGCAGAAGGGCCCCAAGGGCGGGGCACCCCGGCTTGTCTGCACCAAGGCGAAGGCAGGGGCCGGGTGCCAGTATGTCTCAGTCAGGGCGGACCACGCGGAGGCGGCGCTACTCGACAACCTCAGCTTCATTCACGGCACGATGCCCACCGGCGAGGACACGCTAGACGGGGCAATGGCAGAAGCAGACTTGAAGCTTTCGGTGGTGCGGGACGCCATCGGGAACCTTGTCGATGCCATCGCACAGGGCCCTTCACATGCCCTTTCCGCCCGACTGAGGGACCTTGAGGCGGAGGCGGCACGGCTTGAGCAGGAAGCCCGCGACCTCGCCCGCCAGGCGGCTGAGGCGGACCCGGTGCAGGTGGGGCGGCGGATGACGGACCTAGAGGCGGCGGCGGCGGCAGAGCCCCGAGACCCCGCCCGCATCAATGCCTTGCTGCGCCAATCCTTTGACGGCGTGGTGGTGGACTACCGCAGGGGGCAACTGCGGTTTGCGTGGAAGCAGGGCGGGGAGACAAGCGTGGCCTTCATGGTCCCGACAGAGGACTTTGCAGGGGAGTGAGGGGGCGGAAGGGTATTGGGAGGGGTCTTCACGGTGCAGTCAGCTGCACCGTTCGCCACTATTTGCTGATTAGCTGAATGGCAGCGATCAATAGCGCAGCCGCAGGACCTATCAGAGCAATTAGGAAAGCGCCACCATGTTTCTCCCAGAAATTTGCTTCGAGCCGCGCCTTGTCAACAAATATCCGGCTTCTGCCTTGCCGAAAAAACAGATATGCGACCAGCGGACCCAGTAACATACCGACCAAGCCCGCACCCAAATCACCAAAAGGGAAATGCAAAGCGGCCGCGATTTTCCCAGCGAACTCTACGACCACCAAAATCAGTGCCAGAACCGCCAAGACCCACACGATGCCGAGAACCATGTTTGCGGCCGGATGCTCCCCCACGTCTGGAAGGCTCATCCTTGCACACTTCTTCAGCCGCGCAGTCAATCGGTCTGCAGCGTCACGCCCGGCTGGATATCGCGCTAACGACGTTGCGGATACGGTTGCCCCGTTACTCTGATCTAAATAAAGAAATAACCAAGCATTGTCGGCCACAATGTCAATTTTCTTTGGTCGGGGATCGTTGCCCGTTTCGATTAATTGGGTCACACTGGAATACTCATAATCGTTCGTGGAGAGTTTATACGAACCAACCGTTTGAGTTAATATTCGATGAATTTCTTCAAGATCATCCTTGTAAATATCTACCTTGCTAAACCTGTTTCTAATATCCTTCGTAATGGGCTTGGGGCCGGTGTCGCCCGGCTCATTTGCACCAGACAGCGCGTTCATTGGCATCCCATGTTGCTGCGTTTATCGTCCATGTCGCATGTGCAGCGACCCTAGCGCAAACCTTGTGCGCCGTTAGGCTCAGTGAGTTGCACAGGAAGCAAGGCCCCGCGAAGTTCCTCCACAGTCAGCCAGGGCCGGGCGGAGTGGATCATCCGGTGGCAATTGGCGCAAAGCAACGCCAGGTCACTGAGGCGGGTGGTCTCCCCGGGGCGGAGTGTGTGGACGGGCCGGGTATGGTGGCACTCGATGAAGCCCGCGCCCCTCTGCCCATAGCGGGCCCCGAAGTCGAACCCGCAAGCCTCACAAGCGAGGCCCTTCCCGGCCTTCAGGGCCGCCGCCTTGCGCTGTTCGACAAGCTTCCGACTTCGCTCCCGGAACCGATGAAGGCGCGTTAGCACCCGTCCCTCCGGCGCCTCCGCCTCCATGGGGTCATCCTCCCCGGGGTCTGGGGCGGGGAGGGACGGCCCCTCATTGCCCATAATGGCCGCTTCGATGGCCTTTGCGGTGGCATGTAGCCGGGCAGGATCGGCGGCGAAGGTGTCCCAGACCGGGCCCTCCTCCTTGTTCCCGGCCTTCAAGCCCTTCTTGCCCTCGGCGGTGTAGTCCGGATCGAAGCGGCGGAAGTTCTGCAACTTCATGTAGCAGCCCGCCGGGTTCCGCAGGTCGGGGCGTCCCTCCTCACCCCCCGCCCGATGAAGGCGATTGAGGACCTTCGACAGGGCCGTGACCTCGGGGCCACCCTTGCTAGGGAGCCTGGGGCGGTGGGCAATATACAGGCTGAGGGCTAGGATCAGTTCGTCTCGCGACCACGGCGGGTTGCGACCGGCCGGGGTGTCATCGCCTGGGGTCATTCCGCCATCATCACGCCCCGCAACGGGCACCGCAACGGGCAACTGCGGGCCGCTCAGGGGCCCTTTCCGGTGCAGTCAGCTGCACCGATAGCCGTGGCGGGGAGACGCGACGAGCGATTGCCGATTATGGACCACCTTATACCGCCGAACGCCGCGCCAATTAGGGACCACCTATGCCGGGAAGCTGATATTTAAGATGCATATTAAGGTGCTCTTAGAGGGAACCGTAAATGGAACCCTCCCCATACCACCCTCATTGAAGACCCTTAGAGGGCCCTTTAAAGGGGCGCCTCCCTCCGCCCCCCTCACCGAGGCCCTTTTAAGGGCGCTGGAAGGGAGACCCCCACCGTGGCCGCCTCCCAGCCACCTCCCTCGGTCTGCCCTTCCTCGGTCGCTGTGCCCGGGCATCTTGTGGTGGGGGTCGTCGGGGTGGGTTTCCCCTAAGGGCCCCGTAGCGGTGCAGTCAGCTGCACCGGAAGCGAGGCAGCGGCTGGGGCCCCGGAAAGGGGGCGGTCTCCTGGGCGGGTCCCTTAAGGGGCGCCAACGGGGCAGCGAGCAGCCTTGTGGGGTGGTGATGGCAATTAGACCGTCTTTCCCGGTCTCCCAGCCGGCGGAGAGCGTTCCGGTCAATGGTGGGCCGGATCGGCGGCAAGCCTAACCACGCCATCTAGCTGGCAACCGATTATCTGTTGCATTTTCGCAACACTCTCCCTGGGGTCATACTGTTTTTGAAATAGTCCCGCTTGGGGGAGTATCATTGCGATATCGGTCTGAAGCGCCAATCTGGTCTCCCGCATCGAAGCAGGGGAGCCGCATGACGATGGCGCTTAGTCTGGTGATTGATGGGCATGGGGTATTTGCCCGGGTGGCGCGTTGGGAAGCCTATGCCCGGAAGGACCGCACAGGACCCCGGCGGTGGTCCCTTGAGCGGGAACGGGGGGCGGTGGACGTGTCGGCGGGGACCCTCCGCATCACGGTCTCAGCGGTGCCGACCACCGAACCGCAAAGGGCACCGGCAGGGCACAGTAACCAGCCCGGCTAGGAACTCTGTGGACGCCCCTCAGCCGGTCGCCCTGTAGTGCCGCCTCCCAGCCCGCGCCTGAACCATTGCACGGGCTTCCATACTCTCAGCCGCGTGGGGGAGCGGGCGAAGGTGCGGGGGAGGGGTGCGCGGGCGCGGGGGAACCTCCACGGGCACCGGCAGGGCACAGTAACTAGCCCGGCTAGGAACTCTGTTGAAGCCCCTTAGCCGGTCGTCCGGTAGTGCCGCCGCCGGGGCCCTGTCCAAACCCTTGCAGGGCCTTCCAAACCCTGAAGCACGGCCCGGGGCGACCCAGCGCCGGGGAACTCTCCCCGATGTTTTTGCCGCAAACCTGAGAGGGCAACCCCTCGGGGCCGGGATCGGATTACCCCCCGTGCCCCCTCGGGAGGGTGGCGGGGTGGTGGTGCCTTGGGTGAGGGTGCCAGGGTCGGGGGACCACCGGGGCCAGACCACCGCCGGGAACCTCTAGGAACTCTGCTCGGGGCATCCACCGCCGCCGCCCGGGCCCCCCCGCACCTCCCGCCATGGCGCCCCGTCTCTCGCCCCGCGAAGGGCCCGCTATGGGCATGTCATGGAGACCCGTGCCAGGCCGCTATCGGTGGGGCGCGTCACAGGTCGTCGGCCCATTCCTCGGCCCCGACCTCTGGGTAAGGCAGCACCTCCCCCGGTCGCGCCAGGTGCATCGGCACCCGCACAGGGGCGGCGAGGGGCACCCGAACGGGCCCGGCGGTCCATCCGTCACCGATGAAGGCTAGGTCGCCCTCGCCCCGGCCGCATTGGCTGCAAGCCCGCCACAGGCGCACCACCGGATGAACGCCCATCCCAAGGGCCACGGCGCGGTCCATGCACAGGGCGGTCCGGGTTCCACACCACCGGCACCCGACCAGAACCCCCACGCGGGCGCGGGCAAGAGCGGAGGCGGTGGGGTCCACTGTCCCTATCAGCAGGAGGTTGTGGCCGCCGGCGGCCGCGATCTCGAGCGCGCGCTTGGCGCTTTCCTGGCCGCGCACCTCGCTGAGGCAGGGGGCGGCCTGGACGCGGTCATCGAGCCGGGGCGGGGAGGGGGCGGAGAGCGTCTGGGTGCCGCGGAAGTGGTTGATGAGCGCGGGCAGGTCGGGTGGTGCGAGGACCTGGATGCGCCCGGCCCAGGCGGCTTCCGGCCCCTGGCGTTCCGGGCAGACCAGGCCGAGTTCCCGCGCGCTGGCCGCCATCGCCGCCGGCAGCACGCCGGCCACCGGCGCCAGCGTGCCATCCAGCGCCAATTCGCCGAGGGCCGCGAAATCGGCGAGTTCGTCTCGGGGCAGGATCTCCATCGCAGCCAGCACGCCGAGCGCGATGGGGAGGTCGAAATGGCTGCCCTCCTTCGCCAGATCGGCGGGCGCCATGTTCACCAGCACCCGCTTCGGCGGCAGGGACAGGCCGATGGCGGTCAGTGCGGCGCGGACCCGTTCACGGGATTCGCCCACGGCCTTGTCCGGCAATCCGACGACGAGGAAGGCGGGCAGGCCGGGCGCGATCTGGACCTGGACCTCGACAGGCAGGGCTTCGACGCCGCTGAAGGCGAAGGTCTGGATCCGGGCGATCGTGCTCATTCGCCCGAGGGTTGATGAAAATCAGCCCCGGATCAACTGTTCCATCCGCTGATGAAACGGACGAGCAGCGTGCCGAGCAGGTCCACATTGTAGCCGCCCTCCTGCACGATCGCGCTCGGCAGCCCGGCCTTCGCGATCATGGCGCCGGCACGGGCGAAGCCGTCCTCCGTGACCGACAGCGCGTTCAAGGGCTCATGCTCGCTGGCGTCGAAGCCGAGCGAGACGACCAGCGCCTCCGCGCCGAACTGCCGGATGGCGGCCAGGCCGTGCTCGACGGCGGCGAGCCAGGGCGCGTCGCCCGAGCCGTGCGCGAGGGGCAGGTTGAGGTTGCAGCCGAGGCCGGCGCCGCCGCCCTTCTCCCCGCAATAGCCGACATACCAGGGGTAGTAGCCCGTGGGGTCGCCATGGACGGAGACGGTGAGGACATCCGGGCGTTCCCAGAAGATTCCCTGGGTGCCGTTGCCGTGGTGGCTGTCGATGTCGAGCACGGCGACGCGCGCGGCCCCGGCGCGACGCAGCGCCTCCACCGCGATGGCAGCGTTGTTGAGGTAGCAATGGCCGCCGGCCCGCGCCGCATAGGTGTGGTGGCCGGGCGGGCGGCACAGCGCATAGGCGGTGCGGCCGGCGGCGGCTTCCTCGGCGGCGGCGAGCGCGCAGGCGGCGGCGCCGAGGCTCGCCGCCCAGGTGCCGGGGCCGATCGGGCAGGCCGTGTCGGCGGTGTACCAGCCGATGCGGCCGATCAGGCCCGTGGGGCAGGGCGCGCCCTGGGCCAGCATCTCCGGGCTCGGATGGACATTCGCCACGATCTCCGGCCCCGCGCCGGGCAGCGCGGCCCATTCGGCCGGTGCGTCGCGCAGGAAGTCGAGGAAGGCGGCGGGGTGCACGGCCTCCAGCGCCGCGCGGGGCGCGTCGGGTGGCGTGGCGGGCGGCAGGCCGAGGCGGTGCAGGCCTTCCAGCAGCGACGCCGCGCGGGCCGGAACCTCGAAATTCTGGCGCACCTGGCCGCGCATCAGGAAGAAGCGCGGGCTGTGCAATTCCTGGGCAGGATGGGCGAAGGTTTTCATGGCGCCGACGGTAAGTGGCGTTTCGTGGCCTTGTCCATGCGGCGCGCAGCGGTCTAGCGTTCCTCAACGACGTTGGGAGACTTCACGGAATGAGCATCTCGCGCCGCGGCCTCATGGCCGCCACCGCCGCCGCTGCCGGCATGGGCCCGACGCTGATGCGGGTGGAGGATGCGCTGGCGCAGGGCATCCAGCCGCGCCGCGGCGGCACGCTGACCACGATCCTGCAGCCGGAGCCGCCGGTGCTGCAGATCGGCGTGAACAACCAGGGGCCGACGCTGATCGCGGCCGGCAAGATCTTCCAGGGCCTGGTGAAGTTCAGCCCGACGCTGGAGCCGCTGCCGGAACTGGCGGAAAGCTGGACCATCAGCCCCGATGCGCTGACCTACACCTTCAAGCTGCGGAACAACGTCAAATTCCATGACGGCACGCCGATGACGGCGGATGATGTCATCTTCTCCATCATGAAGTTCCACATGGAGGTGGCGCCCCGCGCACGGGCCATCTTCCAGCGCATCGACAAGGCGGAGGCGCCCGATCCGCACACCGTCGTGCTGACCCTGAAGGCGCCCTTCGAGCCCTTCCTGCTGATGTTCGACGTCACCGCCTGCGCCATCGTGCCGAAGCACCTCTTCGATGGGCAGGACTACCGCACGGCGCCCGCCGTGCAGCGCCCGATCGGGACGGGGCCGTTCCGCTTCGCGGAGTGGCAGCGCGGCAATTTCATCCGGCTGGAGCGCTTCGCCGACTACTGGAAGCCGGGGCAGCCCTACCTCGACGCGATCATCTACCGCATCGTGCCGGACAGCCAGTCGCGGCGCCTGGCGCTGGAGACGGGCCAGGTGTTGATGACGGCGGCGGGCGACATCGAGCCCTTCGACACCCCCGCGCTGCGCGCGCGGCCGAACCTGGAAGTCCTGACGACGGGGTGGGAATACTTCTCTCCCCTGTCCTGGATCGAGACCAACCACCGCGTCGCTCCGCTCGGCGATGTGCGGGTGCGCCAGGCGATCAGCCGCGCCATCGACCGCAACTTCATCGCGCAGCGGCTGTGGTTCAACATCGGCAAGCCGGCCACGAATCCCGTGGCCAGCACGACGAAGTTTCATGACCCCAGCGCCCGCATCGCGGGCTTCGACCCCCGCGCGGCGATGCAGCTGCTGGATGCGGCGGGGCTGCGGCCTAACGCCCAGGGCGTGCGCGCCACCATCAAGCACCTTGTGCTGCCCTATGGCGAGGTCTGGACGAGGTTGGCGGAATATCTCCGCCAGTCGCTGCGCCAGGTCGGCATCCAGCTGGAGCTGGAGAGCACCGATGCCGGCAGCTGGGCGCGGCGGATCGGGGCCTGGGAATACGAAACCTCGATCAATTTCGTCTACCAGTTCGGCGATCCGACGCTGGGGGTGGAGCGGACCTATGTCTCCTCCAACATCCAGCGCGTGACCTTCACCAATACCGGCGGCTATTCGAACCCGCGGGTGGACCAGTTGTTCGCGGCCGCGCGGGATGGCCAGACGGCGGAACAGCGCCGCGTGGCCTTCAGCGAGGTGCAGAAGATCCTGGTGGAGGAAGTGCCGCAGATCTGGCTGATGGAAATGGCCTTCCCCACCATCCACGACAAGCGCGTGCAGAATGCGGTCAGGCTTGGCACCGGCGTGCATGCCAGCTACGACGACGTGTTCCTGACAGCCTGAGGGATGGATCCCGCGAAGCTGCCGGGGTTCCTCGCGCAACGTCTGGTGAAGGCGGCGATCGTCGTGCTGGCGATCGTCGTCTGCAACTTCTTCCTGATCCATGCGGCGCCGGGGGACCCGGCCTCCGTCATCGCGGGGCAGTCCGGCGCCGCGGATGAACGCTTCCTGCAGCAGCTGCGCACGCAGTTCGGGCTGGACCAGCCGCTGCATGTCCAGCTCTGGATCTATGTGAAGGGCGTGCTGACGCTGGACCTCGGCTTCAGCCACCGGCAGCAGATGCCGGTGTCGACGCTGATCATGGACCGGCTGCCGGCGACGCTGCTGCTGACGGGCGCGGCCTTCGCCTTCGCCATCACGCTCGGCATCACGCTCGGCACGCTGGCCGCGCGGCGGGTCGGCACCTGGGCGGATAGCGTCATCACCGTGCTGGCGCTGACCTTCTACGCGACGCCGCTCTTCTGGGTCGGCCTCATGCTCGTGCTGTTCTTCAGCGTCTGGCTGGAATGGCTGCCGAGCTTCGGGATGATGAGCGTGGGCGCCAACCTGGCGGGCCTCGCGCTGGTGCTGGATGTGGCGAAGCATCTGTTGCTGCCGGCACTCACCCTCGGGCTGTTCTACATGGCGGTCTATGCGCGCCTGACGCGCGCCACCATGCTGGAAGTGGCAGACCAGGATTTCGTGAAGACGGCGCGCGCCAAGGGCGTGCCGGAGGGGCAGGTGGTGCGCCGCCATGTGCTGCGGAACGCGCTGCTGCCCGTCATCACCTTCGCGGGCATCCAGGCGGGGCAGCTGATCGGCGGATCGATCCTGGTGGAGACGGTCTTCGCCTGGCCGGGCATCGGGCGTTTGGCGTTCGAGGCGCTGCTGGCCCGCGACTATCCCGTGCTGATGGGCGTCTTCTTCGCGACCTCCGTCATGGTGGTGCTGTTCAACCTGCTGACGGACCTGCTCTACGCCGTGGTCGATCCCCGCGTGGAGGTCGCGTGATGGCTTTTCTCAAGAGCTTCGCGCGCAACAAGGGCGCGGTGGTGGGGGTTGTGGTGCTGGCGCTGGTCTTCGTCGTGGCGGCGCTGGCGGATGTGATCTTTCCGGGCACGCCCTGGGACATGGTGGCCGCGCCCTTCATGCCGCCGGGCGAGATGGACATGCTGCTGGGGTCGGACAGCCTCGGCCGCGATGTCGCGGCGGGGATCGCGCATGGGGCGCGCATCTCGCTGCTGGTTGGCGCCGTCAGCACGGTGGTGGCGCTGGCGCTCGGCGTCTCGCTGGGCGCGCTGGCGGGCTATGTCGGCGGCGTGGTGGACGACCTCGTCATGCGCTTCACCGAGTTCTTCCAGACCATCCCGAGCTTCGTGCTGGCGATCCTGCTGGTGGCGATCTTCACGCCGACGATTTCCTCGGTCGTCTTCGCCATCGCCGTGGTGTCCTGGCCGCCCGTCGCGCGCGTGGTGCGGGCGGAGTTCCTGTCGCTGCGGTCGCGGGAATTCGTGCAGGCGGCGGAGGTGCTGGGCAAGTCACGGCTGTCGATCGTGGTGGGGGACATCCTGCCCAATGCGCTGTCGCCGATCATCGTGCTGTCGTCGCTGATGGTGGCGAATGCGATCCTGCTCGAAAGCGCGCTGTCCTTCCTCGGGCTGGGTGATCCGAACCTCATGACCTGGGGCTTCCTCATCGGCTCCGGGCGCAGCGTCATCCGGCTGGCCTGGTGGATGAGCGTCTTCCCGGGTGTGGCGATCTTCCTGACGGTGCTGGCGCTGAACCTGGTCGGGGAGGGGCTGTCGGATGCGCTGAACCCGCGGCTCGCGGGGAGGCGGACATGAGCCTGCTCCGCGTCGAGGGCCTGACCGTGGCCCTGCCGCCGGGCGGGGACCGGCCGCATGCGGTGGAGGGCATCGACCTCACCGTCGATCCCGGCGAGATCGTCTGCGTCGTCGGGGAATCCGGATCGGGCAAGTCGATCACGGCGAATGCCGTGATGGGGCTGCTGCCGAAGACGCTGCCGCGCAAGGCGGGCCGCATCTGGCTGGGCGAGACGGAGCTGACGGCGCAATCGCCGGAACAGCTCCGCGCGCTGCGCGGCAGCCGGATGGCGATGATCTTCCAGGAACCGATGACGGCGCTGAACCCGCTGATGCGCGTTGGCGACCAGATCGCGGAGGCGCTGTCCGTTCATGGCGAGAAGCGCCGCGCGCGCGATCGCGTGCCGGAACTGCTGGCCGCCGTGAACCTGCCGGACCCCGCCGCCATCGCCCGCGCGCACCCGTTCCGGCTCTCGGGCGGGCAGCGGCAGCGCGTGATGATCGCCATGGCGCTGGCGCTGGAACCGGCGCTGCTGATCGCGGATGAGCCGACCACGGCGCTCGACGTCACCACGCAGATGCAGATCCTGCGCCTGGTGCGGGAGATCCAGTCGCGGAAGGGCATGGGGGTGATGTTCATCACCCATGATTTCGGCGTGGTGGCGGAGATCGCGGACCGCGTCGCGGTGATGCAGCGCGGGCGCATCGTAGAGCAGGGCGCGGCCGCCGAGGTGCTGAACAACCCCCGGCACGATTACACCCGCGCGCTGATCGCCGCCGTGCCGCATGGCGCGCCCGGCGAAGCCCGCGCCGCCGTCGCGACGGAGACGGTGCTGGAAGCCAGGGGCGTGGCGAAGACCTACACCCGTGGCGGCTGGTTCGGTGCCCGCGCGCTGGTGAAGGCGGTGCATGACGCCGACTTCACGCTGAAGCGTGGCGAGACGCTGGGCCTCGTCGGGGAATCCGGGTCCGGCAAATCGACGCTGGCGCGCTGCGTGGTGGATCTGGTGCGGCCGGAGGCGGGGCAGATGCTCTTCCACGGCCAGGACCTCCGCCCGCTGTCGCGCAGCGCGCGAAAACCCTTCCGCAAGCGCATTCAGATGGTGTTCCAGGACCCCTATGCCTCCCTCAATCCAAGGCGGCGGGTCGGCGAGATCATCGCGGAGGGGCCGATCACCCATGGCGAGGCGCGGGAGCGCGCGCTGGACCGGGCGCGGGACCTGCTGCGGCTGGTGAAGCTGGATGACGGCGCGATGGACCGCTTCCCGCATGAATTCAGCGGCGGCCAGCGGCAGCGCATCGGCATCGCCCGGGCGCTGGCCATGGAGCCGGAGCTGCTGATCGCGGATGAGCCGGTCTCGGCGCTGGATGTCTCCGTCCAGGCGCAGGTGCTGGCGCTGCTGGCGGAAATCCGCGCGCGGCTCGGCCTGACCATGCTCTTCATCACGCATGACCTTCGCGTGGCGGCCCAGGTCTGCGATCGCATCGCCGTGATGCAACGCGGCGCGATCGTGGAGCAGGGGCGGACCGCCGACGTCTTCGGCAATCCGCAGCACAGCTATACTCGGGCGCTGCTGGACAGCATCCCCGGACGGGGCTGGACTCCGCCTACCTTCTGACGCGGGACTTCGCATGACCGACATGACGCTCGACCCCGGCGCCCGCCGGGCCATCCTGGAGGCCTGCGACCAGTTGCGGGCGGAGGCCGAGCAGGTGCTGATGCGCCTGGTGCGCTGCCCCTCGACGCTCGGCAACGAGCATTCCGCGCTGTCGGAGATGGGGCGGCAGTATGAGGCGCTGGGCCTGAAGCCCTTCGCGGTGCCGACGGATGTGGCGGCGCTGGAGGGCCATCCGGGCTTTTCGCCCCCGCTGATCCCCTATGCCGGGCGCGACAACATCGTGGCCGTGCATCGGCCGCGGGAGGCCAAGGGCCGCAGCCTGGTGCTGCAGGGGCATGTGGATGTGGTGCCGGAAGGGGCGGAGGATGAATGGACCACGCCGCCCTATGAGCCCGCCATCCGGGGCGGCCGCATGTATGGCCGCGGGGCGGGGGACATGAAGGCGGGGATCGTCAGCTACCTCACGGCCTTCCGCGCCCTGAGGCTGGCCGGCCTGCAACCCGCCGCCGAGGTGCAGATGCAATCGGTGATCGAGGAGGAATGCACGGGCAATGGCGCGCTGGCCTGCATGGTCGCGATGCCCAAGGCCGATGCCGTCATCATCCCCGAACCGGGCCCCGGCCTGCCCGCGCTCTACTCGGCGGAGGTCGGCGTGGTCTGGGCCTGGGTGACGGTCACGGGCCGCCCCGCGCATGTGCGCGACAAGCAGGCAGGGGTTAACGCGGTCGAGGCCGCGATGGCGATCTGGCGCCGCTTCGAGGACTACGAGCGGGAGATGAATGACGGCTCGCGCATCCACCCGAGCTTTCGCGGCGTGAACCACCCCGTGAACGTCAACCTCGGCACCTTCGAGGGCGGCGAGTGGAATTCCTCCGTGCCGACGCGCGCGAAGCTCGGGCTTCGCGTCGGCGTCATGATGGGGAACACGGCGGCGAATGTGCGCGCCGATATCGAGCGCATCGTGGAGGAGGCGCGCGGCGACGCGGCGATGAAGGGCGCCAAGGTGAAGCTGGAATTCCAGGGTTTCATGGCCGATCCCTGCGTCTTCGACATGCAGGCGCCGATCGTTCGCATGGCCGCAACAAGTTACGCCGATCTGACGGGGCATGAGCTTCGGCACTACCCCGCCACGGGCCTCACGGATGGCCGCTTCTTCCAGCTCTACCAGGGCACGCCCGTCGCGTGCTTCGGGCCGGATGCGCAGGACATCCATGGCATCGACGAAAGCGTCGGCATGGACAGCATGCACGACATCACGCGGACCATCGCGGTGACCATGGCGGGCTGGTGCGGGGTGGAAAAGGCATGAGCAATTTCCGGCCTTCGGGCGCGAGGCTCTGGGACAGCCTCATGGAATTCGCCGCCATCGGGGCCACGGCCAAGGGCGGCTGCAACCGGCAGACGCTGACGGACCTCGATGGCCAGGCCCGCGCGCTGCTCCAGCGCCAGGCGGAAGCTGCCGGCGCGACGCTGACGCTCGACCGCCTCGGCAACATGGTGCTGACGCGCCCCGGTCGCGATCCCTCGCGCAAGCCGGTCGCCATCGGCAGTCACCTCGACACCCAGCCGACGGGGGGCAAGTTCGACGGCGTGCTCGGCGTGCTGGCGGGCCTGGAGGTGCTGCGCGCGTTGCACGAGGCGGGGGTGGAGACGGAGGCGCCCGTCACGCTGGTGAACTGGACCAATGAGGAAGGGGCCCGCTTCTCGCCGCCCATGATGGGCAGCGGCGCGGCCATGGGCATCTTCACGGAAGCGGAAGTGCTGGCGAAGCAGGACAGCGCCGGCGCCACCTTCGGCGGCGAACTCGCCCGCATCGGCTGGGCCGGCAGCGCCGATCCCGCCGCGCTGCAGGGCCTCGGCGCCTATTTCGAGCTGCATATCGAACAGGGCCCGGTGCTGGAGAGGCTTGGCCTCGACCTCGGCATCGTCACCCATGCGCTGGCGCAGCACTGGTTCGAGGTGACGGTGACCGGCGAGGAGGCGCATGGCGGCAGCGCCATGGCTGGGCGGCGCGACGCCATGATGTCGGCGGCCGAGATGATGACGGCGATCGAGCGCCTGGCGCTGGAAGCCGGCGCCCGCGCCACGGTCGGCCGCGTCACGGTGCATCCGGACAGCCGCAACGTCGTGCCCGGCCGCGTCTGGTTCAGCCTCGACACCCGCCACGACCATGAGGACGACCTGGCGAAACTCGCCGCCGCGTTGCGGGCGGAAGCCGCCGCCATCGGCGCGCGGCGTGCCGGCATCGCGATCGAGGTCGCGGACTTCTGGATCTCGCCCGCCACCCCCTTCGATGCTGGGTTGGTGGGCAGGCTCCGGGACTCCGCGGTTGCCCGCGGCATTCCGCACCAGGAGATGCCGACCGCCATCGGGCACGACGCCGTCTATTGCGCGCGCCGGGTGCCGAGCGTGATGATCTTCGTGCCCTGCCATGGCGGCATCAGCCACAACGAGGCGGAGAGCATCACCCCGGAATGGGCGGAAGCCGGGTTGCTGGTCCTGGCCGATGCGGTGCTGGCCACCGCCGGCGTGGCGAAGGGGTGAGGGCATGACGCGCATCGCCATCGGCGGCTTCCTGCACGAAAGCCACTCCTTCGCGCCCATCCCGACCACCTGGGCGGATTTCCTCTCGCCCGGCGGCTGGCCCGCGGTGCAGCGGCCGGCGACGCTGCTGGACACGCTCCGCCCCTCCGCCGTGCCGGCGGCCGGCGCCATCAAGGCGGCGGAGGCGGCGGGTGTCACGCTCGCGCCGTTGTCCTGGGGCTTCGCCAATCCGGCCGGGCCCGTCACCGCCGAGGCCTTCGAGCGGCTGGCGGCGCTGATCTTCCATGACCTCCAGGCTGCGCTCGATGAAGGCCCGCTCGATGGCCTCTACCTCGACCTGCACGGCGCCATGGTGGCGGAGCATTTCCCGGATGCGGAGGGGGAGTTGCTGCGGCGCGCACGCGCCATCCTCGGCCCGGATGTGCCCATCACCGCCAGCCTCGACCCACACTGCAACCTGACGGCGGCGATGGTGGAATACGCCGACGCGCTGGCGCCCTTCCGCACCTATCCGCATGTGGACATGAAGGAAGCCGGCGCGCGGGCCATGGCGCTGCTGCTGGACCGCATCCGGCTCGGCCGGCCCTTCGCCAAGGCCTTCCGGCAGCTGGACTACCTGATCCCGATCACCGGGCAATGCACGCTGGTGCCGCCGATGGCCGATGCCATGGCGGCGCGTGCGGCCCTGGCCTCCCGGACGGAAGTGGCTGAACTCGGCCTCTGCTTCGGCTTCCCCTATGCGGATTTCCCGGATTGCGGCGTCGGCATCGCGGCCTATGCGGTGGACCAGGCGCGAGCGGATGCGGCGGCGGATGGGCTTCTGGCCGACCTCAAGGCGCGGGAGGTCGCCTTCACGCCCGACATCCATGCGGCGAAGGAAGGGGTCGCCAAGGCCATCAAGCTGGCGGACAAGGCGCGCAAGCCCATCGTGCTCGCGGACACGCAGGACAATCCCGGCGGCGGCGGGCATGGCGACACGACGGGTCTGCTCGCCGAACTCATCGCCCAGCGCGCGGAAGGCGCGGTGCTGGCGCTGATCAACGATGCCGAGAGTGCCGCCGCCTGCCATGCGGCCGGGGAGGGCGCGGTCGTCGCCCTCAGCCTCGGCGGAAAGTCGGATGGCGCGCCGCTCTCGGTGCAGGCGCGCGTCCTGCGGCTGACCGATGGGCGCTTCATGTGCACGGGCCCGATGGCCGGCGGCAACTGGGCGGATCTCGGTCCCACCGCGCTGGTCAGCCCCACGCCCGGTGTTCGCGTGATCGTGACCAGCCGGAAGATGCAGGCCTATGACCAGGCGCTGTTCCGGCATGTGGGCGTGGAGCCATCGACCCAGCGCATCCTCGCGCTCAAGTCCAGCGTGCATTTCCGCGCGGATTTCCAGCCGATTGCGGAGGCGGTGCTGGTCGTCGCCGCGCCCGGGCCGGTGGTCGCGGACCCCGCCACGCTGCCCTTCACAAGGCTGCGGCCCGGGCTGCGGCTGCGTCCCGGCGACAACAGACGAACTGCATGACCCCTGCCCACCCTGGCATCGCCGCTTTTCCGCCCCTAACTGCGCGCGTGATCGCGCTTTCCCCCAGCATCCCGGCAAGGACCCGCCCTTTGCTCCGCCCCGCCATCCCGGCCCCTGCCCCCACCCAGACCGCGCTGCGCCTCGAACGCGTGGCGCGGCTGCCGGAGGGATTCGCCGACCTGGCGGCGGATGCGCATGGCAGCGGGGAGCGGATGCTGGAGGTGCTGCGGGAGGATTGGGAGTCAGGCTCCATCCGCTTCGATCGCTGGGGCGAGGCGCTGTTCGCGCTGCACGGGCCGAATGGCCTGGTCGGCATGGGCGGGCTGACGCGTGATCCCTTCGCCGGCGATGACGTGCTGGGCCGGGTGCGGCGCTTCTACATCCGGCGTTCCGCCCGCCGCGCCGGCGCGGGGCGCGCGCTGCTCGGTGCCGTCGTCGCGGAGGCGACGGCTGCGGGCTATCCGCGGCTCCGCGTCCGCGCGCCCGCTTCGGCCTTCGCCTTCTATGAGGCCTGCGGCTTCCTGCGCGCGGTGCGGGAGAAGGGCGCCACGCACATCCTGCCGCTCAGCCCCTGATCAGGCGCCGCGCGCCGCGAGGAAGGCATTGACCTCCGCGGCGCTCGGGATCGGTGCCACGGCGCCGAAGCCGGTGGTGGAGAGCGCGGCCGCGGCATTGGCGTAGCGCGCGGCCTGCCAGACATCGTCGCCCGCCACGGCGCGGGCGAGGAAGGCGCCGGCGAAGGTGTCGCCCGCGCCGGTCGCATCGACGGAGTCCACGGCGAAGCCCTCGACCGTCGCGCGGGCCTCCCGCGTCGCCACCATCACGCCGCCGGCGCCGAGCTTCAGCAGCACCAGGGGGCAGAGGCGGAGGTAGAAATCCGCGATCGCCTCCGCCTCCTGCAGCCCGGTCAGCAGGCGGGCATCGTCCAGGCTCGGGAAGCAGATATCGGCCAGGCCGACGGCGGTGTGGATGCAGGCGGAGGCGCGGCGCAGCGGCCAGAGGCGGAGCCGCAGGTTGGTGTCGAAGCTGACGGTCACGCCGGCGCCGCGCGCGACCTCGATGGCGCGGAAGGCGGCGTCGCAGGCGCTGTCGGAGATGCCGAGGCTGATGCCGGAGAGGTGCAGGACGCGGGCGCGGCGGATCGCCTCCTCCGGCACGTCGGCCGGCTTCATGCGGCTGGCGGCGCTGCCCTTGCGGTAGAAGGTGAAGTGGTGCCCGCCCTCGTCATGGGTGACGAAATAGACGGCGGTCGGCGCATCGGGGTCGAGGCGCACGGTGCTGGAATCGACGCCCTCCATGGCCCAGAGGGCGCGGAAGCTGTCGCCGGCCGAATCCTCGCCGAGATGCGTGACCATGCCGACATCGGCGCCGCTGCGGGCGGCGGCGACGGCGGCATTGGCGGTGTCGCCGCCATGGCCTTCCAGGTAGAGGCGCCGCCCGTCCGGTCCCGGGGGAAGCTGGTTGAATTCCAGCATGGGTTCGCCCAGGCACAGGATGTCCGGCATGGCGGATTCTCTCCCCGATCAGCCCTTCTCAACGGTCCCTGCTTGGGCGACTTCGCGCCCCGGATCAAGCCGGGGATCAAGCGGGCGTGAGCGATTTCAGGCCTGCATGATGCCGAGCACGTCGCGCGCCGCGGCCTCGATGCCCGCGCGGTCGCCGCGCGCCAGCAGGCCTTCATCCACCAGGCGGCCGCCGATGCCGATGAAGGCGGCGCCGGCCGCCAGGTAGTCCGGCGCGTTGCGGGCATCGACGCCGCCGGTCGGGCAGAAGACGGTATCGGGGAAGACGGCGCGCAGCGCCTTCACATGGCCGGGGCCGCCGGCCGAGCTGGCCGGGAAGATCTTCACCACATCGGCGCCGCCGGCGAGTGCCGCGCGCACCTCCGTGGGGGTCATGGCGCCGAGCATGGCTATGGCGTCCGCCTGGTGCGCGGCCTCCGCCAGCGCGGGATCGACCCAGGGCGCCACCAGGAAGCGCGCGCCGGCCGAGAGGCAGGCCTCCGCGGCGGCGCGATCCGGCACGGTGCCGGCGCCCACCAGCAGGGCGGGGTCGCTGGCGAGGTCGCGGATCAGCGCCGGGGCGTCGGGCACGGTCATGGTGATCTCGAAGATCGAGAGGCCGGCGCCGCGCAGCCATTCGACCGCACGGGCGGCCAGCGCCGTGCTGGAGGTGCGGATGACGGGGATGATGCGCGCCTGGCGCAGCTGGGGGATCAGCTTGTGGGTCATGCCGTCATCCTGCGCGCATCCACCGCCGCCGTCATCCGCGCCTGCCGCGCCGCGGCGGTGGGTGGCGCCAGCAGCGCGGTTGCGACGCAGATTGCGTCGCCGATCGCGAACTGGGTGTGGCGGAACGCCGCCGGGGCGAGTGGCGAGTCGTCATCGGCCGGGCCGGGGCAGGGGACCAGCAGCGACGCGGCGGCGGCGAGGGGAGAGCCCGGGCGGGTCAGGGCGATGACGGTGGCGCCGGCCGCTGCCGCCTCCCGCGCCGCCTCCACCACCTCCCGCGTCCGGCCGTCGCGGGAGAGGCAGAGCACCACGGCATCGCCATCCAGCGTCGCGGCGGCCATGGCCTGGGCGTGCGGGTCGGCGCGCGCGATCACGCCGCGGCAGGTGGCCATGAGGCGAAGGGCGATGTCGGCGGCGACGCCGGTGGAGGCGCCGATGGCCCAGACCTCCACCCGCGTCGCGCGCAGCAGGAGGAGGGCAGCACGCTCGATCGCCGCGCCGTCCAGTGCGGTGCGCAGCTGCGCCAGGGCGGCGATGGCGGCGTCCAGCACGGCGGTGGCGGCGTCCGGCACCGGGGTCGTGCTGTCGATCCGGGCGCGCGCGCGCGGGGGCGGCGCGGCATCGGCTACGGCTTCCGCGCGGTTCAGCGCCAAGCGTAGATCGGCGAATCCCTCGAAGCCGAGGGTGCGGCAGAAGCGGATGACCGTGGGTTCGGAAACGCCGGCCGCGCGGGCCAGGCTGGCGGTCGTGGCCGCCATGATGGCGGCGGGGTCGGCGGCGACCAGATCGGCCACCTTGCGCTCGGCCGGGCTCAGCCGGTCGAGCACCTGGGCGTCGAGAACCTGGGCAATGCGGTCCCGCAATCGGGTCCCCTCCGTCATTGGCCCGTGACTACAGGGCGGAGGGGGGTGGCCTCAAGCGAGGCGGGCCATCGCCTCCGCGGTGGCCTGGAGGCGAAGCGCCTCTGCCTGGGCGCGGGCGGTGTCCTGCGCGGCGGCGTCGAGGTTGGTCTTCAGCATCTGGGCGCTCTCGCCAAGGCCGGTCATGGCGGTGTTGAGGCCGGCGATCTGGGCGCGGAAATCGGCGACGGCGACGCGCTGTTCCTCCAGCGCCTGCTCCAGGCGGCGCAGCGCCAGGCGGAGGCGGCGTTCGCCGGCATCGGGGAAGGCGACGATCTGGGCGTCCTGCGCGGCGGCGGGCGAGGCCTCCGCGGTCTGGATCTGGCTGGCCGTGTCGTCGCGCATCGGGGGCTCCGGGGTGAGGTGTTACCGGAACCTTAAGCCGTCTTGGAAAAGAGACAAGCTGAATTTAAAGGAACACTTCATCTTTATCCCTCACCCACCGGGGATTGCGCTTACCCACCGGTGGGCGGGGCCTCTCAGGCCAGCAACGCGCCGAGGCCGAGGCTGGCCGCGGCCGTCAGGGAGAGCACCCACCGCAGCCGCATATAGGCGGGCGGCACCAGGCCGCGCGCCGCGCCCCGCGCCTCCACCGCCGCCGTCGCCAGGATGCCGGCGGCCAGCAGCGCGAGGCCGGGCCGCAGCGGCAGCAGCAGCGCGATCCAGGCGATGAGGGAGGGCAGGACGCCGAGCGCCAGCCGGGGCGTCGTGGCGCCCGCCTCCGATTCGGGGGCGCGCAGCGCCAGGCCCCAATGCACGGCGCCGAGGAAGGCCAGGATGGCGGCGCCATAGGCAGCCAGCGCGGGCGGCGCCCAGCCGATGGAGAGCGCCGTGGCCGCGGTGAGGCCAAGGAAGGGGATCAGCCCGGCGGCGCCGAGCAGCAGGGCGGAGGGGGGAAGCGGCTGGTTCATGGCCGCAATGTGCGCCGATCCGCGCGGCCGGGAAGACCCGTCCCGCGGCCACCCTGGCAGGATCGTGCACCCTTCGCCGTTTCATCTGCCCCGCGTCGCCGCTACATCTGCGGCCTTCCGGAAGAAGGGATTTCCAACCGCGATGGCCACGGGCCTCGAACTGCTGCTGATCATCGTCCTGGTGCTGCTGAACGGCGCCTTCGCGATGAGTGAACTTGCCATCGTCTCCGCGCGCCGCACGCGGCTCGCGGCGCTGCAGCGGAAGGGCAGCGCCGGGGCCGCCGCGGCGATCGCCCTGGCGGAGGATCCGCAGCGCTTCCTGCCCACCGTGCAGGTGGGCATCACCCTGGTCGGAATCCTGGCCGGCGCCTTCGGCGGCGCGCGGCTGTCGGCCACCATCGCGGAGCTGCTGGCGCCGGTGCCGGGCGTCGGCGCCTTCGCGAATGAGATCGGCTTCGCGCTGGTGGTCATGCTGATCACCTATCTCAGCCTGATCATGGGCGAGCTGGTGCCGAAGCAGCTGGCGCTGCGCAACCCGGAGGCGATCGCCATCGTCGTCTCCCGCCCGCTCTCGACGCTGGCGAAGTTCACGGCGCCCGTCATCTGGCTGCTCTCGACCTCCTCGGCCCTCGTGCTGCGGCTCTTCGGCCGGCACGACCCCTCCGAGAACTCCGTGACGGAGGAGGAGGTGAAGGCGGTGGTGGCGGAGGGCGCGACCTCCGGCGCCATCGAGACGGAGGAGCGGCACATGATCGAGCGCGTGCTGCGCCTGGCCGACAAGCCGATCCGCGCCCTGATGACGCCGCGCACCGAGATCGAGTGGATCGACCGCACCGCGCCGCCGGAGGATGTGGCGGCGCGGCTGCGGGCTTCCGGCGTCACGCGCTTCGTCGTGGCGGACAGGCGCGTGGACAATGTGGTCGGCGTGGTCGCGGCGAAGGACCTGCTGGACCAGCTGCTGGAGGGGTCGCCGCTCTCGGTCGCGCGCGCGCTGCGCCAGGCGCGGGTGCTGCCCGACACGCTTTCGGCGCTGGATGCGCTGGAGCGGCTGCGCGACGACCCGATCGGCATGGCGCTGGTGATGGACGAGTATGGCAGCTTCGAGGGGGTGGTCACCGCCTCCGACCTGCTGGAGGCGATCGTCGGCGAGCTGGGGCCGGTCGCGACCGACGAATCCGCCCCGGTGCTGCGCCACGATGGCAGCCTGCTGCTGGAAGGCATGATGCCGTCGGATGAGCTGAAGGCACGGCTCGACCTGCCCGACCTCCCGAAGGAGGGCACCTATCACACCGTGGCGGGGCTGATGCTGGCGCTGCTGCAGCGCGTGCCGAAGGAGGGCGACCGCATCGCCTGGGCCGGCTGGCGGTTCGAGATCATCGACATGGATGGCCGCCGCGTGGACAAGGTGCTGGCGGTGAAGGACGAGACGATCATGGTTCAGGGGCCCTGACGGGCCCGGGGGGTCGTCCAGGGGCCCTGACGGGCCCCGGGGTGGTGCAGGGGCCCTGACGGGCCCTTGAGGGTGGCGGGCTACTGCCCGCCGCCGTTGCCCCGCGCCTTGGCGATGGGGGCGATGAACTGGGGCTCCGTGTCCCAGGGGAAGAGGATCCAGGTGTCCTGGCTCACTTCCGTGATGAAGGTATCGACCGTCGGCTTGCCCGCGGGCTTCGCATAGACCGTGGCGAAATGCGCCTTGGGCAGCATGGCGCGCACCACCTTGGCGGTGGTGCCGGTATCGACCAGGTCGTCGATCAGCAGCCAGCCCTCGCCCTGGCTCTCCAGCGCCGCCTGGGGCGGCTTCACCACCTGCGGCTGGCCGCGCTGCTCCTCGTCATAGGTCACGACGCTGACCGTCTCGATCAGGCGGCAATCGAGTTCGCGGGCCACGATGGCCGCCGGGATCAGGCCGCCGCGGGTGATGGCGACCATGCCGGTCCAGGGGCCGCGTTCCACCAGGCGCCAGGCCAGGGCCTTGCCGTCCCGGTGCAGCTGGTCCCAGGTCACGGTGTAGTAGCGGGGCGCCATCGTCTCTTCCTCTGAATCAGGCACGGTCAGAACATCTTCCCGCCATCGGGCACCTTCAGGTCGGGCTTCAGCAGCACGACGGCGCCGTTCTCATCCGGCACGCCGAGCACCAGGACCTCGCTCTCGAAGCCGCCGATGCGGCGGGGCGGGAAATTCACCACCGCCATCACCTGGCGGCCGATCAGCCGGTCCGGCGAGTAGTGGACGGTGATCTGGGCGGCGGACTTCCGCGTGCCGATCTCCGCCCCGAAATCGATCCAGAGCTGGATCGAGGGCTTGCGGGCGGTCGGGTGCGGCTGCGCGTCCACGATCGTGCCGGCGCGGATCTCGACCTTCTCGAAATCGGCATAGGTGATCGGTTCCATGGCGCGTCCTACCGCGGGGCGGACAACAGGGGAAGGGGGTCCACTTGCGCGGCCGGCCTGCCCGGCGCATTGACCGGAAAGCCCCGCCGGGGGCCCGCGACACAGAAGGCGAGCCGCACCCTCATGCTGCCGACGACCCCCTCCTTCCGCCTGGACGGCATGCGCGCCCTGGTCACGGGGGCGAGCAAGGGGATCGGGCGGGCGGGCGCGGTGGCGCTGGCGGCCGCGGGGGCGGAGGTGGTGGCCGCGGCGCGCAGCCTGGATGAGCTGGAGGCGCTGACGACGGAACTGGGCGAGGCAGGGCTCGCAGCCCGGGCGGCGCAGCTCGACGTCACGGACCGCACGGCGGTGCGCGCGCTGGTGGAGGCCTCCGGCCCCTTCGACATCCTGCTGAACAATGCGGGCACGAACATCCGCCAGCCCTTCCTCGAGGTGGAGGATGGCGCGCTGGATGCGCTGCTCGATCTCAACCTGCGGTCCATGTTCACCGTGGCGCAGGCGGTCGCGCAGGGGATGGCGGCGGAGGGGAAGGGGGGTGCGATCATCAACCTCTCCTCCGTCAACGGCCATGTCGCGGGGCTGAACCGGAGCGTCTACACGGCGACCAAGCACGGGATCGAGGGGCTGACCAAGGCCATGGCGGTGGAACTCGGGCCGAAGGGCATCCGGGTGAACACCATTGCGCCGGGCTTCGTGGATACGCCGCTGACGGCCGGCTTCCTGGCGGATGAGAAGGTGCGGAACGCCCAGATCCGCCGCACGCCGCTGGGGCGCATCATGACGGTCGAGGACATCATGGGCGCCATCGTCTTCCTGGCCTCGCCGGCCAGCGCCATGGTCTCCGGCACCTGCCTGCTGATCGATGGCGGCTTCTGCGCGCAATGAGCGGCTGCGCCGCTCATTGCTGCGTTTTTCAAGCGCGCGGCACTGGCCGCGGGCGCCGTTCGGCGCCTCGGCGTGGCAACCGCCACGCCGCCTTTCCGGTGGCGCTGCATGGAAACAGCCACGCCGCCTGCTCTCTTCCCATGACGTCCAAGGGTCCTGATCGATGAAGCGCGATTTCCATGCCCCCGGCCGCAGCGCCGTCTATGCCGCGAACGGGATGGCCGCGACCTCCATGCCGCAGGCGACGCTGGCCGCGCTCGACATCCTGCGCGCCGGCGGCAATGCCATGGACGCTGCCATCGCGGCCTGCGCCGTGCTCGGCGTGGTGGAGCCGCAGAGCACGGGCATCGGCGGCGACTGCTTCTGCCTCTATGTGCCCGCGGGCTCCAGCCAGGTGATCGCGCTGAACGGGTCGGGCCGCGCGCCGCGCGGTGCGACGCCGGAGGCGCTGCGCGCCTCGGGCCTCACCGCCATGTCGCCGACCTCCGCCCATTCCGTGACCGTGCCCGGCGCCATCTCCGCCTGGGCCAAGCTGAACGAGGCGCATGGAAAGAAGTCGCTGGAGGAAATCCTGGCGCCGGCCATCGGCTATGCCGAGAACGGCTTCTTCCTCTCCGCCCGCGTCGCCAGCGACTGGGAAGGCTCCGTCGGCAAGCTGGCCAAGCATGGCCCGGCCGCCAAGCACTTCCTGAAGGATGGCGCGGCCTTCGCGCTGGGCGACAAATTCGTGAACCCGAAGCTCGGCGCCACCATGCGCGCCATCGGCAAGCACGGCGCCAAGGCCTTCTATGAGGGCGCCATCGCCGCCGACATGGTGAAGACCCTGCGCGAGGCCGGCGGCACGCACACCGAGGAGGATTTCGCCCGCGGCGCCTCCGTGGCCGGCTTCGTTGATCCCATCAAGCGCGCCTGGCGCGACATGGAGGTCTTCCAGTGCCCGCCGAACGGCTCGGGCATGATCACGCTGATGGTGCTGGCGCTGATCGACAAGCTCGGCTTCCCCGAGGAAGGCTTCCTGAGCACCGAGCGCCTGCACCGGCACATCGAGGCCGCGCGCCTCGCCTATCGCGACCGCGACGCCTTCCTGGCCGACCCGTCCCAGGTGGAGGTGCCGGTGGAGCATCTACTCTCCGACACCTACCTCGATGCGCTGGCCAGGCTGGTGCGGGATGACCGCGCCATGCCGGAGATGCCGCTGGCCGGGCAGTCCGACCTCGCGAAGCACAAGGACACGGTCTACCTCTCCGTCGTCGATCGCGACGGCAATGCCGTCTCCTTCATCAACTCGCTGTTCGAGGGTTTTGGCAGCGGCATCTACGCGCCGGAGGCTGGCGTGATGCTGCAGAACCGCGGCTACGGCTTCCGGCTGGAGGAAGGCCACCCGAACTGCATCGCGCCGGACAAGCGTCCCATGCACACCATCATCCCGGGCATGGTGATGAAGGACGGCCAGGCGGTGATGCCCTATGGCGTCATGGGCGGGCACTACCAGCCGATGGGCCAGACCAACTTCCTGGTGAACCACTTCGTCTATGGCCTCGACGTGCAGGAGGCGCTGGACGCGCCGCGCCTCTTCCCGCGCCTCGGCAAGGTGCAGGTGGAGCAGGGCATCCCGTCCTCGGTCTTGGATCGCCTGAACCGGCTCGGCCATGAGTGCGAGTTGATCGACAAGCCGCATGGCGGCGGCCAGGCGATCCTGATCGACCGCGAGCGCGGCTGCCTTGTCGGGGGCTCCGACCCCCGCAAGGATGGCTGCGCGATGGGCTACTGAGGATATCCTGGCCATGACCGAACCCTGCGACCTCTCCGCCGGCGAGGCGCGGCGCCTCATCGGCACGCGCAAGCTCTCCCCGGTGGAACTGCTGGACAGCTGCCTTTCCCGCATCGGTGCCGTGAACCACGCGGTGAACGCGATGGTGGCGATGGATACCGACCGGGCGCGGGAAGGGGCGAAGGCGGCGGAGGCCGCGGTCATGGCCGGGGCGAAGCTGGGCCCGCTGCACGGGCTGCCGATCGGCATCAAGGACCTGGAGGAGACGAAGGGGCTCCGCACCACCTGGGGCAGCCCGATCTTCGCCGACCATATCCCGACGAGGGACGAGGCGATGGTCGCCAACCTGCGCGAGGCGGGGGCGATCGTCGTCGGCAAGACCAACACGCCGGAATTCGGCGCCGGCGCCAATACCCGCAACCTCGTCTATGGTGCCACGGGCAACCCCTTCGACCCCACGCGCTCCGCGGCCGGGTCCTCCGGCGGCTCGGCCGTGGCGCTGGCCTGCGGGATGGTGCCGATCGCGTCGGGCAGCGACACGGGGGGCTCGCTCCGCAACCCCGCGGCCTTCAACGGAATCGTGGGCTTCCGGCCCTCGCCGGGCCTGGTGCCGGCGGAGCGGCGCGGGCATGGCTGGTCGCCGCTGCCGGTGCTGGGCCCGATGGCGCGCAATGCGCGGGACGCGGCGCTGCTGCTCTCCGCCATGGCGGATGACGATGCGCTGGACCCGCTGGCCTACACCCTGCCGGATCGGCGGGTGCGGGGCGGGGACCGCAACCTGTTCCCGCCGATGCAGGTCGATCTCGGCGCGCTGCGCGTCGCGGCCACGCCCGATTTCGGCTTCGCGCCGACCGAGCGCCACGTGCGGGAGGTGTTCGCGTCGCGGGTCGCCGCGCTGACGCCGCTCTTCGGCCGGGTCGAGGAAGCCACCCCCGACTGCGCCGGAACCGACGAGGCCTTCGAGATCCTGCGCGCGACCAGCTTCGTCGCCAGCCATGCGGAGAAATGCCGCACGCGGCCGCAGGATGTCGGCCCCAATGTGCGGGCGAATGTCGAGGAGGGGCTGCGCTACAGCCTGGCCGACTATGCCCGCGCGGCGACGGAGCAGACCCGCATCTACCGGCTGTGGCAGGGCTTCTTCGCGAAGCACGACATCATCATCACGCCGGCCATCACCATCAGCCCGCGCCCCTGGTCGGAACTCTACCCGGCAGAGATCGACGGCCAGCCGACGCGCACCTACTTCCACTGGCTGGCCATGGCCTATGCGGTGACGCTGGTCGGCCACCCCGCGGTCAGCCTGCCGCTCGGCCTGGACAAGGCGGGCATGCCCTTCGGCCTGCAGATCGTGGGGCCGCGCGGCGGGGACGCGCTTGTGCTGGCCGTCGCGGCGGCGATCGAGGAAGCCGTCGCAGGCGATTCGTCGCTCGCCCGCCCGGTGCCCGATATCGCCAAGCTCACTGCCGCGGCGCCGATCTCGGCCATGCCGAGCTTCAAGTCCTGGGCGTAGCGGGCTGCGCTTGCGCAGCCTCCAGGCCTACCAGCGGCGATAGCCGCGGTCGTAGCCCCGTTCGTAGCCATAGCCCCGGTGGCCGTAGGACGGGTGCCGGTCGTAGTGGCGGTGCCTCGGCTGGTCATTGGCCGAGGCGATGGCGATGCCCGCCAGCGCCACGCCGGCGCCCAGCGCCAGGCTGGCCGGCACGTTGACCGTGCCGTCCGGGTTCTGGCAGGCGCCGAGCATCAGGGCAGCGGAGAGGGCGAGCGGGGCGAGGATGCGCATCGGGGGAACCTCCTGGGCAGGAAGCTTCCCCCTTGGGCAGGGCGGGCGCGGGGCCGCATCATGGCGGCGCCGCGACGATGGTGGCGCCGCGAAGGCGCCGTCAGGCCCGCCCGCCGGAGAAGGCGTTGAAGGTCTGGATGGTGTAGGTGTCCTTCACCCCCGCAACGCTCTGCACGCGTTCCACCACGAACAGGCCGATATCCTGGTCCGCCTCCAGGTAGAACTTGCCCAGCAGATCGTACTGCCCGCTGGTCGAGTGCATCTCGGACAATTCGGAGATGCTGTCCGCCATCTCCCGCGCCACGGCATAGGCGCGGCCCATCTCGCACTTGATCATGACGAAGATGGCTCGCATCGCGGGGGCTCCATGAAACGGTGTTGGGGCCAGATTGGCGTGCCGCGGCGCGCCGGGGAAGGGCGGGGTTCCCGGCACGTTCATTGCATGGCTAAATTTGAGCGTTACGTCTTGCAAACCGCCGCAAAGCGGGTCAACTGCGGTCGGACAGGGTAGGCTTGCCCAAGGGGCGGGACATTTTGTCCGGACTGACGAGTAGCGGGATCGTGACTCTCGCCCGTCCCCTCCCGGGCCGGGCCAGAACAATGCTGTCAGGACTGGGGTCGCATGCGCACAACCTCCCAGCTCGCCGTTCTGGCCCTCATCGGAGGGCTCGGGGCTGCGTGGCACATCTATGGTGAGCAAGTCGGCCTGCCGCGCCCGCTCGCCCTGGTGGGGCTGGAGGCCGCGCCGGCCCCGGCTGCCCGCGGTGGTGGCGGCGGGCCGATCGGCGTGGCCGTGGCGCCCGTGCGGGTCGGCACCGTGGTGGACCGGGCGGAGAGCGTCGGCACGGTCCGCGCGCGCGATTCGGTCTCCATCACCGCCAAGGTCACCGGCATCGTCACCGCCATCCGCTTCCAGGAAGGCCAGCGGGTGCGGGAAGGGGACCAGCTTGTGGACCTGGAAGCCGCCGCGGTGCGGGCGGAGCTCGACCAGGCGCGCGCGCTCTTCGACGATGCGCGCAGCCAGGTGATTCGCGCCCGCCAGCTGCAGCCCGGCCAGAGCATCGCCGCCCAGCGGCTGGAAACGCTGGAGGCCGTGGCCCGCCAGGCCGAGGGCCGGGTCCGCCAGGCCCAGGCCAGGCTGGAGGAGCTGCGCGTCGCCGCCCCCTTCTCCGGCCGGGTCGGCCTGCGCCAGGTCAGCGTGGGCGCGCTGGTGCAGCCGGGCACGCTGGTCACGACGCTGGATGACATCTCCCGCGTCCGCGTCGAATTCGCGGTGCCGGAGGTCTTCGTCGCCCGGGTGCGGGAAGGCAGCACGGTGGTCGCGCGCAGCACCGCCTTCGGCGACCGGCGCTTCACCGGCACCGTCGCCGTGGTGGATACGCGCATCGACACCAATACGCGCACGGTCCGAGTCGTCAGCGAATTCGACAATGCCGATGAGGCGCTGAAGCCCGGCCTGTTCATGACGGTGGAGCTGGTGCTGAACCGGCGCGAGGATGCGCTGCTGGTGGCGGAGGAGGCGCTGGATCCCCTCGGCGACCGCAACTTCGTCTACGTGATCCGCGACAATCGCGCGCGGCGCGTCGAGATCCGCGTCGGCCAGCGCCTGCAGGGGGAGGTCGAGGTCCTGTCGGGCGTCCAGCAGGGCGACCATGTCGTGGTCCGCGGCATCCAGCGCCTGCGCAACGACGCGCCCGTGCGCGTGACAGAGACGCTGACCCGCCCGACCTCCTGACCGGCTGCAAGACGGGATAACCGGCCATGGTGCTTTCCGACGTCTCCATCAAGCGACCTGTCTTCGCGATGGTCATCAGCCTGATGCTGATGGTGCTGGGCCTGGCGGCGCTGATGCGCCTGCCCGTGCGCGAATACCCCGCCATCGACCCGCCGGTCGTCTCCGTCACCACCACCTATCGCGGCGCCTCCGCGGCCGTGGTCGATACGCAGATCACCGAGATCCTCGAAGCCGCCGTCGCGGGGATCGAGGGCATCAAGTTCATCACCAGCCAGTCGCGCGACGAACGCAGCCAGATCACCATCGAGTTCCGCCTCACCCGCAACGTGGACGCCGCATCGAATGACGTGCGCGACCGCGTGGCGCGGTCGCTCGCGCGCCTGCCGGAACAGGCCGACACGCCGGTGGTGCAGAAGGTCGATGGCGATGCGCGGCCGATCCTCTGGGTCGCGCTGGTGTCCGAGGCGCTGTCGCCGATGGAGCTGACGGAAGTGGCGCGGCGCCGCTTCGTCGATCGCCTCGCCATCGTCGAGGGCGTGGCGCAGGTGCTCGTGCTGGGCGAACGCAAGCCCTCCATGCGGATCTGGCTGGACCGCCAGGCGCTGGCGGCCCGCGGCCTGACGGTGCAGGACGTGGAGGACGCGATCCGGCGCGAGAATGTGGAACTGCCAGGCGGGCGCATCGAGAGCACGGCGCGCGAGCTGACGGTCCGCACCGATACGCGCATGAGCCGGCCCGAGCAGTTCCGCGGCCTCGTGCTCGCGCGTGCCTCGGGCGGGCAGGTGCTGCTGGGCGACGTCGCGCAGGTGGAGGTGGCGCCGGAGGATACGCGCGGCGAATACCGCATCAACGGCAAGCCCGGCGTCGGCCTCGGCATCCTGCGGCAATCCACCGCCAACACGCTGTCGGTCGCCGATGGCGTGAAGGCGGAGGTGGAGCGCATCCGCGCCTCCATGCCCGACGGCGTCGAGGTGGTGATCGGCTATGACGAGAGCACCTTCATCGCGCGGTCGATCTATGAGGTCGAGCATGCGCTGATGGTGGCGCTGGCGCTGGTCGTGATCGTCATCTTCTTCTTCCTGCGGTCCTGGCGCGCCACCATCATCCCGGCGGTCGCCATCCCGGTCTCCCTCATCGCCTCCTTCACCGCACTCGCCGCGCTCGGCTTCTCGCTCAACGTGCTGACGCTGCTGGGCCTGGTGCTGGCCATCGGCCTGGTCGTCGATGACGCCATCGTGGTGCTGGAGAATGTCCATCGCCGGATCGAGGAGGGGGAGGAGCCGCTGCTGGCGGCCATCCGCGGATCGCGGGAGATCGCCTTCGCCGTCATCGCGACGACGCTGGTGCTGGTGGCGGTCTTCGTGCCGCTGTCCTTCATGGGCGGCAACACGGGGCGGCTCTTCACGGAATTCGGCTTCGCGCTGGCGGCCTCCGTCATCTTCTCCGGCCTCATCGCGCTGACGCTGACGCCGATGATGTGTTCCAAGCTGCTGAAGGCGCATGAGGGGGAAAGCCGCCTCATCCGCTGGACGGAGCCCTTCTTTCTCGGCATGAACTGGGTGCTGCGGACCACGCTGAAGCGCGCGCTGGCCGCGCCGCTGATCACGCTCGGCGTTTCCGGCGTGCTCTGCGGCCTGGCGGTGGTGCTGTTCAACATCCTCCCCAAGGAATTCGCCCCGGTCGAGGATCGCGGCACCATCATCATCCCGACCACGGGGCCGGAGGGTGCCTCCTTCGCCTATACCCGCGAACAGGTGGTGCGCGTCGAGCGCATCCTGCAGCCTTTCGTGGAACGCGGCGAGGTGGACAGCCAGTTCGCGACCATCGGCGGCTTCCAGCGGCCGGCGCAGTCCAACGTCGCCAACATCTTCATGCGCCTCGCGCCCTGGGACCAGCGGGACCGCAAGCAGCAGGCGATCGCGGCGGAGATGATGCCGCAGCTCCTCGCCATCCCGGGCGTGCGCGCCTTCGCGCTGAACCCGCCCTCGCTCGGCCAGCGCGGCTTCCAGCCGCCGGTGCAGTTCGTCATCGGCGGGTCGGACTACAACACGCTGGTGCAGTGGCGCGACCGCTTCCTGGAACGAGCCCGGCAGAACCCGCGCCTGCAGAACCTGGACAGCAACTACCGCGAGACCAAGCCCGAGATCCGCGTCGAGATCGACCGCCGCAAGGCGGCCGAGATGGGTCTTTCCATCCAGGCCGTCGGCCGCACGATCGAGACGATGCTGGGCTCGCGGGAGGTCGGCACCTACGTCGAGGGCGGCGACGAGTACAAGATCCTGGTCCAGGCGCGGGAACAGGACCGCGCGACACCCTATGACCTGCAGAACATCTTCGTCCGCACCAGTGCGGGCGGGCAGCTCGGCCTGATCGCGGGCAGCGGGTCCTCCCAGGGGGCGCTGGTGCCGCTGTCCAACGTCGTGACCCTGAGCGAGCGGGCGCGGCCGCAGAGCCTGGCGCGCGAGGACCGAGTGCGGGCCATCACCATCACCGCCTCCCTCGCGCCCGGCTACACGCTGGGCGAGGCGCTGGCCTTCATGGAACAGACGGCGCGGGACGTGCTGCCGCCGGAAACGCGCATCAGCTACCGGGGCCAGAGCCTGGAATTCAAGGAAAGCTCCGGCGCGCTCTACGTGACCTTCGCGCTGGCGCTGCTCGTGGTGTTCCTGGTGCTGGCCGCGCAGTTCGAGAGCTTCATCCACCCGCTGATCATCCTGCTCTCCACGCCATTGGCGCTGACGGGCGGGCTGCTCGCGCTGCACTTCACCGGCGGCACGCTCAACATCTTCAGCCAGATCGGCATGATCCTGCTGATCGGGCTGATGGCGAAGAACGGCATCCTGGTGGTGGAATTCGCCAACCAGCTGCGGGACCGCGGGCTTTCCGTGCATGACGCGGTGCTGGAAGCCTCCGTCGTGCGGCTGCGGCCGATCCTCATGACCTCCATCGCGACCGTCTTCGGCGCGGTGCCGCTGGCCATGGCGACGGGGGCGGGGGCGGAAAGCCGGCAGGCGCTGGGCATCGTGATCGTGGGCGGCGTCACCTTCTCCACCTTCATCACGCTCTACGCCGTGCCGGCGCTGTACCTGCTGCTGGCGCCCTTCACCAAGCCCATCGGCGCCGTGGCGGCCAAGCTGGCGGAGCTGGAGCGTGGCGCGGGCAAGCCGCATCCTGCGCCGGCGGAATAGCCAGGCCCTTCCGCGACACGGCGAGGCGGCCGCCGGATAGCCCGGCGGCCGCTTCTGTTTTAAACCCCTTCGGTCAGTTCGAAGGGGAGGCCAGCAGTGGCAGGGATCGAGGCTCGGACCGGGGGTCAGTTGCTCGCGGATGCGCTGGTCGCGAATGGCGCGACGCATGTCTTCGCGGTGCCCGGCGAAAGCTATCTCGACCTGCTCGACGGCCTCTATGCCCAGCGCAACCGGGTCGAACTCGTCACCTGCCGGTTCGAGGCGGGGGCCGTCCACATGGCCGAAGCCCATGGCAAGCTGACGGGGCGGCCGGGCGTCGCGGTCGTGACGCGCGGGCCCGGCGCCTGCCATGCCGCCATCGGCGTCCATGTCGCCTTCCAGGACAGCACGCCGCTGGTGCTGCTGGTCGGCCAGATCCCGATGAACGAGACGGATCGCGAGACCTTCCAGGAAGTGGACTATCGCCGCTTCTTCGGCCCCATCGCGAAATGGGTGACCCAGATCGACGAGGCCGCGCGCATCCCGGAGCTGATGGCCCATGCCTTCGACGTCGCGACCAGCGGCCGCCCGGGCCCCGTGGTGGTGGCGCTGAGCGAGGAGATGCAGAAGCATCTGGTGGAGGCCGTGGATATCGGCCCGGCCCCCGTGCTGCCGCCGCATCCCGCGCCGGATGCGCTGCCGCGCCTGATGGCGATGCTGGAGAAGGCGGAGAAGCCGCTGGCGATCCTGGGCGGCAGCCGCTGGACCGACCAGGGCCGCGCCGATATCGCGAAGTTCCTGACCGCCAACGACATCCCCGTCGCCGTGGGCTTCCGCCGGCAGGGCCTGTTCGACGGCACCTCCGCCCATTTCGCGGGCGATCTCGGCGTCGGTGCGGATGCCGGGCTGGTGGCCAAGGCGAAGGAGAGCGACCTGATCCTGGCCATCGGGACGCGGATCGGGGAGCCGGTGAGCCAGGGCTACACGATCTTCGACATGGCGGGCTCCAAGCCCATCATCCATGTCTACCCCGACCAGGCGGAGATCGGGCGCGTCTATCGCCCCGCGCTCGGCATCGTCTCCGACCTCAACGCCTTCGCGGCCAGCGCGGCCGCGCTGCCGCCGGTGGCCTCGCCCCGCTGGGCGGGCTGGCGTGCGGAGGTGCGCAAGGCGCGGGAGGCGCAGGCCAAGGCGCCGTCCTATGAGGGTTCGCTGAACCTCGCCGTGGCGCTGCAGGAACTGGAGAAGGTGCTGCCCGCCGACACGATCTTCACGACGGATGCCGGCAACTTCGCCACCTGGCCGACGCGCTTCATGCATGTGTCGGAGAAGCAGGACTTCCTCGGCCCGACCAACGGCGCCATGGGCTATGGCATCCCGGCCGCGATCGGCGCGGCGATCACCCATCCCGACCGCACGGTGCTGTGCTTCGTCGGCGATGGCGGCGCGCTGATGACGGGGCAGGAGATCGCGACGGCCTTCCACCACGGCGCCGCGCCCATCGTGATGGTCTTCAACAACGGCATGTACGGCACGATCCGCATGTACCAGGAGAGGACCTATCCCGGCCGCGTCTCCGGCACCGCGCTGACCAACCCCGATTTCCGCCTGTTCATCGAAAGCTTCGGCGGCCACGGCGAAGTCGTGGAGACGACGGAGGAGATGGTGCCGGCCTTCCAGCGCGCGAAGGCCAGCGGCAAGCCCGCGATCATCGAGGTGCGGATGAACCCGGAGCAGGTGACCAACCGCGCGACCATTGCGCAGCTTCGGGCGCAGGCGACGAAGTAGGGGCGCGCCGAGGCGCTCAGGCAGGGTGATCGGGGGCGCCGCGCGGCGCCCCCGCCCAGCTCACTCCGGCTGGAGGCCCGTGGCCCGCACCAGCCCCTGCCACAGCGCCCGCTGCGTGCGCATCAGCGTGCCGAACTCCGCCGGCGTGCTGGGGAAGGGCGCGTTGCCGTTGGCGGCCAGGCGCTCCACCAGCTGCGGGTTCTTCAGCCCCTCATTGATGACGCTGTTCATGCGCGCCACGATCGGCTCCGGGATGCCGCGCGGGCCCATCACGGCGGAGAAGCTCGGCAGGTCGTAGTCGGGCACGCCCTGTTCCTGCACGGTCGGGAATTCCGGCGCGAGGGGCCAGCGCGTGGGGTTGGTGACGGCCAGCGCCCGCACCTGGCCCGCGCGCACGGCGGGGATGACGCCGGAGAAGCTGTCGAACACCACTTGGATGTTGCCGGAGATGAGGTCAGCCAGCGCCGGCGCCGCGCCGCGATAGGGCACATGCGTCAATTCGACGCCGGTCCGCTGCATGAACAGCACGCCGAGCATGTGGTTGGCGCCGCCCGCGCCGGCGCTGCCGTAGTTCAGCTTCCCCGGATTGGCGCGGGCATAGGCAATCAGCTCCTGGATGTTGCGCACCGGCAGGCTGTTGGTGACGCAGACCATGGCCGTGCCGGTGGCGAAGGTGGCGATGGCGGTGAAGTCGTCCACACCCTCATAGCCCGGGGTCTTGAACAGCAGCGGCGCGCCGAGGTGGCTGGACGGGCTCGCCATCATGATCGTGTAGCCATCGGGGGCGGATTGCGCGACATGCGCCGTGCCGATGGTGCCGCCGGCGCCCGCGCGGTTGTCCACCACCACCGGCACGCCGAGCCCTTCCTGCAGCACCTGCGCCTGGAGCCGGCCGGCGATGTCGCTGGCGCCGCCCGGGGGATAGGGCACCACCAGGCGGATCTGGCGCGCGGGCCAGGGGGCCTGGGCCAGGGCAGGCATGGCGAGCAGGGAGGCACCCAGGGCAGGCAGGGCGCGGCGGCGGATCATGGGCGGGATTCCCGGAATCGTTGTGGACGCGGGAATTAAGCCCTGGAAAGGTTCGGCCGCAAAGCGCCTTGCGGAACGGAGGGCGCGGCGGGCGGCGGTGCCACCAGGCCCGGGCGCGGCGCGGCGGGCGGCGGGCGCGGCAGCCTCTCAGCCCGCGGGGGCGTGCCGCGCGCCTCCCGCGTCGCGCGGGTCGGGCCCAGCATGAGTTCGCGGCGCTGGCCCGGCGTCATCGCATCCCAGCGCGCCTGCATCTCCGGCCGGTCGGGGCGGGCATCGCGTTCCAGGTCGCGGCCGAAGCGGCGCACGGCGCGGCCGCGCTGCTGGGAATCGAGCGCCGACCATTCGCGCTCCACCCAGGACAGGTCCGGGGCGGCGCGCTGCGCGGCGGCGGGCGGCGACAGCAGCAGCAGGGGGAGAAGAAGAAGGACTCTCAGCATGGCGGGGCTCCCTTCCAGGGACCATGGCAGGGGCGGGGGCCCGGATGCCAGCGAATCAATCGGGCGGCGAGGGCCGCGGCAGTCCGGCGCCGAAGACCAGCGCATTCCGCTCCGGCAGGCCGAGCCCGTCCCAGACCGGCGCCGCCTCGGCCTCCGTCCTTGCCACCGGCGTTTCGCCCCGGCGCATGCGGGCCAGGACGCGGCGGCGCTGGGCGGGGGTCAGCTGTTCCCAGAAGCGGGTCAGCCAGGCCTCACGCCGCACCCGGGTGGCGAGGGTCGGCGGCGGCGCGGGGGCGGGCGGCGGGGCGGGTGCCGGGGGCCGAGGCGCTGGAACGGGCGCGCAGGCGGCGACCGCCAGCAGCAAGCCCCACGCGAATCCCCGTCGTCCCGGCATGGCCGCACCGTTGCAACCGGCCCGGCGCCCGGTCAATTCAACCGGGCGTCACGGCCGCGTCAGCGCCCGACGGCGTAGCCCTGCATGCCGCGAGGATTGGCGCCGGCGAAGAGCTGGCCGTCGCTCTCCTGCCGCGCGCCGGTCAGGCGGCCTTCCGACCACTCGCCGCCCACCTCGACCAGGTGGCCACGCGCCTTGAGGGCTTCGGCGATCTCGGCTGGGTAGCGGCCCTCGACCACGACCTTCCCGGGCTTGGCCACGCGCGGCCAGAAGCTGGAGGGCCAGTGTTCCGTGTGGAAGCTCGGCGCGTCGATCGCCTGCTGGATGGTCAGCGCGTGGTCCACCATGCGGCTGAACATGATGGGCTGCCACTGGTCCTGCTGCTCTCCGCCCGGGGTGCCGAAGCTGAGCCAGGGGCGGCCGTCCTTCAGCGCCATGGCGGGGGAGAGCGTCGTGCGCGGCCGCTTGCCCGGCTTCAGGCCGTTCGGTAGCGACTCGTCCAGCCAGAACATCTGCCCGCGCGTGCCGAGGCAGAAGCCGAGCCCGGGGATCGCCGGCGACGACTGGAACCAGCCGCCGGACGGCGTGGCGGAGACCATGTTGCCCTGCGCGTCGATGACATCGATGTGGCAGGTGTCGCCGCCCGAGGCGCCGAGGCGGGAGACGGTGGGCTCCCCGGCGCCGGGCGCGCGGGTCAGCAGTTCCGTCCGGGCGGCGGCATTGTGGTCCACCCAGGGGGTGGCCATGCCGGGCAGGCTGCCGGGGCGCAGCTCCATGGACGCCGCCTCGCCGATCAGCTTGCGGCGTTCCTCGTTGTAGGCGTCGGAGAGCAGGTGATGGATGGGGACGTCGACGAAGTTGGGGTCGCCATAGAAGGCCTCACGGTCCGCGAAGGCGAGCTTCATGGCCTCGATGACCGTATGGGCGAACTGCTCCCCCATCGGGTCCATCGCCGCCATGTCGAAACCCTCGAGCAGCGCCATGGTCTGCAGCATGGTCGGGCCCTGCGACCAGACGCCGCATTTCAGCAGCGTCGTGCCGCGGTAGTCGCGCTTCAGCGGCGCCTCGATGCCCGCCCGCCAATGCGCCATGTCGTCCGCCGTCAGCACGCCGCGGTGGCGCTGGCCGGAGGTGTCGAGCATCTCGTTCTTCGCGAAGAAATCGCCGATGGCCTCGGCCACGAAGCCGCCATACCAGGCGTTCCGCGCGGCCTCGATCTGCGCCACGCGGTCATGGCCGGCGGCCTCGGCCTCTCGCAGCAGGCGCTCCCAGGTGTCGGCCAGCGTCGGGTTGGCGTAGAGGCCGCCGGCGACGGGGCCGCCATTGCGGAGCCAGATCTCCGCCGAGGTCGGCCATTCCGATTCGAAGAGCGGCCGCACCGTGTTCAGCGTGGCGACGACGCGCGGCACGTAGTGGGCGCCGCGGCGGGCATAGCCGATGGCGTAGGACAGCACGTCGCGCAGCGACCAGGTACCCCAGTCCCGCAGCATCAGCGCCCAGGCATCGAAGGCGCCGGGCACCATGGCGGGCAGGAAGCCCGTGCCCGGCACCAGGTCCAGCCCGAGATCGTCCTTGATGTGGGAGACGGTCAGCTTCGCCGGCGCCACGCCCTGGCCGCAGACCACGCGCTGCGCGCCCGCCTTGGCGTCATGCAGGATGATGGGGCAGTCGCCGCCCGGGCCGTTCAGATGCGGCTCCACCACCTGAAGCGTGAAGCCCGCCGCGGCCGCCGCATCGAAGGCGTTGCCGCCACGCTCCAGCACCGACATGCCGACCTGGGAGGCGATCCAGTGGGTGGAGGCGACGACACCGAAGGTGCCGGCGATCTCGGGGCGCGTCGTGAACATTCGGTGTCAGACCCATGCAACTGTCTTGAGTAGTGGGATAGGCGCAGGCAGAAGCGGCGCGGTCAATATTGCGGTGCATGATCCGGCGATGCTGGTTGCTGTCGTGGGCCCGTCCGGTGCGGGCAAGGATACGCTGATGGGCGCGGCGCGGGACCGGCTGCTCGGCGATGCGCATTTTGTCTTCGCGCGCCGCGCGATCACGCGACCTGCAGAGGCCGGTGGCGAGGATCATGAGGCCATGACGCCCGCCGATTTCGCCGCGCGGCGGGAGGCCGGCGGCTTCGCGCTGTGGTGGGAGGCGCATGGCCTGTCCTACGGCATCCCCCGCGCCATCGAGGCCGAGATGGCGGCGGGCCGCGTCGTCATCGCCAATCTGTCGCGCGGCGTGCTGGCGGATGCCGATGCGCGCTACCAGCTCCGCGTGCTGCGAATCACCGCGCCGCTGCCGGTGCTGACGGCGCGGCTGCTGGCGCGGGGGCGGGAGAAGGCCGCCGATATCGAGGCCCGGCTGGCGCGGGAGGTGACGCTGCCCGCCGGGCTCGATGTGGTGACGGTGATGAATGACGGCCCGGTGCAGGCGGGCGTCGAGGATGTGCTGGCCGCGCTCAGCCGAGCAGCGGCAGACGCTCGGCCAGCAGGAAGGGCGCGCCCGGCCCCGCCTGGGTGAAGAGGCAGAGTTCCGTCACGCGGCGGGGCTGCGCGGGCACGCCGCCCAGATGCGCCTCCAGCGCCGGCCAGACCACGGCGCGTTCCTCCGGCGAGAGGCGCCGCGTCAGCGTGACGTGGAACCACCACTGGTCCAGCACATAGTGGTAGCCCCAGAGGTGGAGCAGCTCGCGCTGCCGCTCCGTCATCCGCGCGGGGTTGCGGCGGGCGATCTCGGCGTCCGTGGGCGGTTCTCGATGGGCGTCGAGGCCGGTGACGCAGGCATCGCAGAGATCCTGCAGCGCCTGGCACTTCTCCGATTCCAGCAGGGCCAGGAAGCCGTGATGGTCGGCGAGCTTCAGCGGCGGCAGCGCGAAGGGGCGCGTGCGCGCGGCCAGCGCCATGGCATCCGCGCGCATCGCGGCCCAGGAGGTGCGCAGCCGGAAGGGCGGCTTCAGCGTGGCGTGCAGGCCGTAGCCGCGGGCGTCCGCCGTGATCTCCGCGATGTCGAGGCCCGGCAGGGCGGGCTGGGGCAGCGTCGCGCCGGTTTCCGTATCCCGACCCAGCCATTGCGAGCCGAGGCGGTGCAGCGGATCCTCCAGCCGTGGCGCCCAGTAGAGCGCGACGCGCATCAGGCGACGCGCTCCCCGGCGCGCCAGACCTTGCGGACGATCGCGTGGCCCTCATGCGGGCGGACCTGCACCAGGTCGGCGCGCAGCCCGGCCTCGATCCGGCCGCGATCGGTGAAGCCGGCCATGCGGGCGGCGCGGTCGGTGATCATGGCCACCGCATCGGGCAGCGTCGTGTCGCCATGCCCGACGGCCAGCCAGGCAGCCTCGATCATGGCGGGGGGGACGTAGTCGCTGGCCAGCACATCGACCGCGCCGGCCCGCACCAGATCGGCGGCGGCGACGTTGCCGGAATGGCTGCCACCGCGGACGATGTTGGGCGCGCCGGCGATGACCTGCACGCCGAGGCGCTTGGCGGCCTCCGCGGCCTCCATCGCCACGGGGAATTCACTGATCATGATGCCGTCCGCGGCATTGGCCGCGATCTCCTCCGGCGTGGCGTCGTCGTGGCTCGCCAGCGGCAGGCCGCGATGCTTCACGCGGTCGATCAGCCAGCGGCGCTGGGGTTCGCGGAGCCGCCCGCGCTGTTCCAGCAATTCGTTGATGCGCTTCTCCACCTGCTCCGGCGTCAGGCTGTGCTGGCGGACGCGCATCTTCCGGTAGCGCTCGACATCCCGGTACTGGCCGACACCCGGGGAGTGGTCCATCAGGCTGATCATGCGCACGAGCGGATGGTCGGCGACGGGATCGACCAGCTCCACCATGTCCGCGGCGGGCAGTTCGCAGCGGAGGTGCAGGAAGTGATCGCTGCGGAGCAGGCCGGTGCCCGCCAGCGCATCGAGGTCCTGCACGCCTTCCCTGAAGGTCTGGGTCCGGCCCGCATCGAAGCCGAGGTCACCGAGGCAGAGCGCGTCCAGCACCGTGGTCACGCCGGCCGCCGCCGTCTGGCTGTCATGCGCGATCATGGCGGAGCGCGACGGCCAGCGCGCGGTCGCGCGCGGCTGCACCTGGCGTTCCAGATTGTCCGTGTGCACGTCCACGATGCCGGGGATGACGTGGTCGCCGCCGAGGTCCTGCGCCCCCGCGGCATGGCTGCGGCCGGGCTGCACCTCCGCGATGCGGTCGCCACGGATGACGATGGTCCCCTCCATCACCTCCTTGGGCAGGACGAGGAGGGCGTTGGTGAGAATGACTTCGGGGCTCATGCGGCGTCCTGGATGGGGGCAACGTCGAAAATGCGGTCGGCGATCCGGTCACGGACCTCCGTATCGTGGAAGATGCCGATGAGGGCGGCACCGCGGGCCTTCGCCTCCTCGATCACGCCGATCACGACCTGGCGGTTGGCGGCGTCGAGGCTGGCGGTGGGCTCATCGAGCAGCAGCACGGGGTAGTCGGCGGCGAAGCCGCGGGCAAGGTTGATGCGCTGCTGCTCGCCGCCGGAGAAGGTGGCGGGCGGCAGGCCATGCAGGCGCTCCGGCAGGTTGAGGCGGAGCAGCAGGTCCCGTGCGCGGGCGCGGGCAGCGTCGGGGGTAACGCCGCGCGCCGTCAGCGGCTCCGCCACGATATCCAGCGCACCGATGCGGGGGATGACGCGGAGGAATTGCGAGACATAGCCGAGCGTGTCGCGGCGGATGGCGCGCACCAGGCGCGGATCGGCGGTGGCGAGGTCCACGACCTCGCCCCCATGGCGGATCAGGATGCGCCCGGCGCCCGCGCCGTAATTGCCGTAGAGGCAGCGCATGAGCGTGGACTTGCCCGCGCCCGATGGCCCGGCCAGCGCCACGCATTCGCCGGGCATGACGGTCAGCGACACGTCATCCAGCACAGGGATGCGGACGCCGCCCTGGAGGTGCAGGCGGAAATCCTTGGAGAGGTTTTCCGCTTTCAGAACCCAGGTCATGCCGCCAGCACCGAGGAGACGAGGAGTTGCGTATAGGCGTGCTGCGGATCGTCCAGCACGCGGTCGGTCAGGCCTTCCTCCACCACCTGGCCCTGGCGCATGACCAGGATGCGATGCGCCAGCAGCCGCGCGGCGGCAATGTCATGCGTCACGATCAGCACGGCGAGGCCAAGGTCCGCGACCAGTGCGCGGATCAGGTCGAGCAGCCTGGCCTGGACGGAGACGTCGAGCCCGCCGGTCGGCTCATCCATGAAGACGAGCTTCGGGCGCGTCACCAGCACGCGGGCAATCTGCAGGCGCTGCTGCATGCCGCCGGAGAACTTGCCTGGGATGTCGTCCATGCGGGCGGGGTCGATCTCGACGCGCTTCAGCCATTCCGTCGCTTCCGCGCGGATGTTGCCGTAGTGGCGCGCGCCGACGGCCATCAGCCTTTCGCCGATATTGCCGCCGGCGGTGACGCCGAGCCTGAGGCCGTCACGCGGGTTCTGATGCACGAAGCCCCATTCCGTGCGCATCAGGCGCCGCCGCGCCGCTTCCGGCATGGCCAGCACATCCTCGCCGCGATAGGTCACCGCACCCGCATCGGGGCGCATGAGGCCGGACAGCACGCGGAGCAGCGTGGTCTTGCCGCTGCCCGACTCGCCGACGATGGCCACGACCTCGCCCGGATGGATGTCGATCGCGACATCGTCGAGCGCGGCGACGCGGCCGAAGCGGAGCTGCAGGCCGCGCGCCTCCATGAGCGGCGTGCTCATTCCGCGGCCTCCTTCATCGCCTGGCGTTCCTGGCAATGGTCGGTGTCGGAGCAGACGAAGATGCGCCCGCCCTTGTCGTCCACCAGCACCTCATCGAGGTAGGTGTCGCGCGACCCGCAGAGCTCGCAGGCATGCGGCGCGCGGATGGGGCGGAAGGGATGATCCTCGAAGTCGAGGCTCCGCACATGGGTGTAGGGCGGCACGGCGTAGATCCGCTTCTCCCGCCCCGCGCCGAACAGCTGCAGCGCCGGCATCATGTGCATCTTCGGATTGTCGAAGGCCGGGATGGGGCTGGGCGACATCAGGTAGCGCTCGTTCACCATCACGGGGTAGCTGTAGCTGGTCGCGATATGGCCGTGCTTCGCGATGTCCTCGTAGAGCTTCACATGCATCAGGCCGTAATCGGCCATGGCGTGCAGGCGCCGCGTCTCCGCGATCCGCGGTTCCAGCCGCGCGAGGGGCTCCGGGATCGGCACCTGGTAGACCAGGATCTGGCCCTCGGTCAGCTTGCGTTCCGGGATGCGATGGCGGGTCTGGATGATCGTGGCCTCCGCCGTGCGTTCCGTCGTCGCGATGCCCGCGGTGCGGCGGAAGAAGGCGCGGATGGAGACGGCGTTGGTGGTGTCGTCGCTGCCCTGGTCGATCACCTTCAGCACGTCGCGCGGCCCGAGCACCGCGGCCGTCACCTGGATGCCGCCCGTGCCCCAGCCATAGGGCAGCGGCATCTCGCGCGATCCGAAGGGCACCTGGTGGCCGGGGATGGCGACGGCCTTGAGCAGCGCGCGGCGGATCATCCGCTTCGTGCTCTCATCCAGATAGGCGAAGTTGTAGCCGGCATCGGTGCTCATTCGCCGCGCTCCTTCATGGCAGCGGCGCGCATGGTGCGGACATTCTCCAGCTCCGACTGGAAATCGACGTAATGCGGCAGCTTCAGATGCTCCACGAAGCCCGTCGCCTCGACATTGTCGCAGTGGCTCAGCACGAATTCCTGCTGCTGCGCCGGCGCCTCCGATCCCTCGCCGAGTTCGGGCGACCGCAACGCGCGATCGACGAGGGCCATCGACATCGCCTTGCGCTCCCCATGGCCGAAGACCAGGCCATAGCCGCGGGTGAATTGCGGCGGCTCCGTCCGGCTGCCCTTGAACTGGTTCACCATCTGGCATTCGGTGATGGTGATGTCGCCGAGGTCCACGGCGAAGCCCAGCTCCTCCGGCACGAACTCCACCGCGATCTCGCCCATGCGGATCTCGCCCACGAAGGGGTGGTTGCCGCCATACCCGCGCTGGGTGGAGTAGCCGAGCGACAGGAGAAAGCCTTCATCGCCCCGCGCCAGCGCCTGCAGGCGGAGCGGGCGGTCGGCGGGGAAGGACAGGGGCTGCCGTGTCAAATCGCCCGGCTCGGACTCCTCCGGCGCCTCCCGCTGCATCAGCCCGTCCTGGGCCAGCAGCTCGGTCACGCGGGGCGTCGGCGACGGGTCCGGTTCGCCCTGGGGCGCCCCGGCGGGCAGTCCGCCTTCCGCCGCCAGCCGGAAATCCAGCAGTCGGTGCGTGTAGTCGAAGGTCGGGCCGAGCACCTGGCCGCCTGGCAGATCCTTGTAGGTGGCGCTGATGCGCCGCTGGATGGCCATGGCGTTGGTGTCCAGCGGCAGGCTGGCGCCGAAGCGGGGCAGGGTGGTGCGATAGGCGCGCAGCAGGAAGGCGGCCTCGATCAGGTCGCCGCGGGACTGCTTCACCGCCAGCGCGGCCAGGCCGCGATCATGGCAGGAGCCCTCCGCCATCACGCGGTCCACGGCCAGGCCCAGCTGCTGTTCCACCTGAGTCGTGGTGAGTTCGGGCTGCGCGGGATCGCCGCGGCGGACCTCGTCCAGCCAGGCATGGGCGGCGCCGATGGCCTTCTCGCCGCCCTTGGTCGCGACATACATCGCCCTCAGCCCTCCTGGATCGCGACGCTGCGGGGCAGGGCGGCGATGCGGTCCCCGGCGCAGAGGATGACATCCACGCCGCGCGGGAAGCGCGCCCGGTTGGCGGCCCAATCCGCGAGGAAGCCGGACGGCGCGCCCTGGACCGACAGGCGGTGCGTGGACTGGATGCCCGGGCCGGCCAAGCGCCATCCCGAACCCTCCGCCAGCGCGGCGACGGGCAGGATCAGCGTGGCGCCACGCTCCGGCTCCTCCTCCGTCCCCGCGGCCAGGTCGAGCAGCCGCGCCGCGGGATCCAGCACGAAGGCCGCTTCCGCGACCGCGGCGGCGCGGGCGCCGGTGTGGAAGCGGATCCAGGCCTCGGCTTCCGGCCCTGCCGCCAGGCGGATCGGCGTATCGGCATCGGCCAGTGCCAGCAGCACGGCGGCGGCGGCAGGCTCGATCCCCGGCGGCAATTCCGGCGGCACCGGGACCTGCTGCACGCGGCCGGGGCGGCTCATCGCCTCCAGCACCGCGCGGAAGGTGGCCTGGGAATCGAGGACGGGGTCGGCGAAGCCCGCCAGGCTCGTCGCGCCGCTCATCGCATCTGGGTCATGGTGAAGAACTCGACCTTGGTGGCGGCGGCGCGACGCGCCGTTTCCGCCCGTCTTTCGGCCTGCGCGGCTTCCAGCGGCGCGATGACCAGCGCCTCCAGCCTTTCCCGCCAGGCGCCATCCTGCATCAGCGCGTCCAGCACGGCGGCGATCTCCGCCTGGCCGTGGTCACGCCCTGCCGTATGGGCATGGCCGATGGCACCGGACTCGACGCGGACCGTGCAGCGCGTCACCGTCATCTCGCCGAGGTTGAAGGGCGCGCCATCGCCGCCGGCGCGGCCGCGCACCATGACGAGACCCGTCTCAGGCCCCCGCAGGCGGCGATGGGCGGGGAGGGGTGGCGCATCGGCCAGGTGCCGCGCGATGTCGGCGGCGCTGGCCCGGGCCAGGACGGCCATCCAGCGCTGCCGCGCTGCCGTGTCGGCTGTGTCGGAAAGGGTCATGGTGCTTGCCAAATTCATCTAGACGACTAGTTATCCGGGCCGTTAAGGTCAAGTGAAACTGCCACGCCAAAGGCACCGGGAGGTTGAACGTTCCATGACAGATGGTGGCGATATCGGGGGCGGAGCCCGCAAGCTCGCGCGCGGAGAGGGCGTCGCGCTCTGGCGGCAGATCACCCAGCAGATGGAGCGTGAGATCAGCGGCGGCCAGTACGGGCCCGGCGCGCGCCTGCCGACGGAAGCCGAACTGGCCGAGCGCTTCGACGTGAACCGCCACACCGTGCGCCGTGCGATGGAGGAGCTGGAGGGCCGCGGCCTGGTCCGCATCGAGCAGGGCCGTGGCAGCTTCGTCGCGGAGGATGTGGTGGATTACCGCCTTGGCCCGCGCACGCGCTTCTCCGAGAACATCCGCCGCCAGAACCGCGAGCCGGGCGGGCGGATCCTGCGGGTGGAGGAGATGCCGGCCGAGGCGCAACTGGCCGATCTGCTCGGCATGCGGCGCGGCCGCCCGGTGGTGGTGGTGGAACGGCTGTCGCTGGTGGATGGACGCCCGCTGCTGATCGGCACGCACCATTTTCCCGCGTCCCGCTTCGGCCGGATTCCCGACCTGCTGAAGGAGAACCCCTCCATCACCGCGGCGCTGGTGGCCTGCGGGGTGCCGGATTATCGCCGCAAGGTCACGCGCATCACCGCCCGGCTGCCGACGGCGGAGGAATCGGAACTGCTGCAGCAATCCCGCAACCGCCCCGTGCTGGTCAGCGAGGCCGTGAACGTCGATCCGGCGGGCGAGGTGGTGGATGTCACAATCGCGCGCTACGCCGCCGGCCGCATGCAGATGGTGGTGGAAAGCTGAATGGACTGGGTGATCGGGGGCGGCACGGCCCTGCGGGACGGCACGCTGGCGGCGGGCGAGGTGGCGATGGCGGGCGGCGTCATCGCCGAGGCTGGCGGCACCGGCGGCCGGCGCTTCGATGCCACGGGGCTGCTGGTGATGCCCGGCCTCGTGGACATCCATGGCGATGCGCATGAACGCCAGATGCAGCCGCGGCCGGGCATCGGCTTTCCCGCCGCGCTCGGCATGCGCGACAGCGCGGCGCAGCTTCTGGCGGCCGGGATCACCACGGCCTGCCTCGGCGTGACCCTGTCCTGGGAGCCCGGCTTGCGAGGGATCGAGGCCTGGCGCGCGACGCTGGCGGCGGTGGAGGCGGTGCGTCCGGCTGCCGGCTGCGACCTGCGCATCCATTGCCGGTTCGAGGCCGACAACCTCGACGCGCTGGAGGAGCTGCTGGCCGACATGGCGGCGGGGCGCGTGCATCTGCTGGCCTTCAACGACCACACCCCGGGTATCGTGAAGCGGATTGCCGACCCCGCCAAGGCCGCCGCCTATGCGGCCCGCGCCGGTGTGCCGGCGGCGGACTTCATCGCGCTGGCGCAGCGTGCCGCCGCCATGCGCCCCGACGTGCCGGCCGCCCGCGCGCGCCTTGCGGAGGCCGCCCGCATGCACGGAATCCCCATGCTGAGCCACGACGATGCGACACCTGCCATGCGCGCCGAGTTCCGCGCGCTGGGTGCTGCCGTCTGCGAATTCCCGATGGGCGAGGATGTCGCGCAGGCCGCGCGCGCGGCCGGGGAGGCGGTGGTGATGGGCGCGCCCAACGTCGTGCGCGGCGGCAGCCATATGGGCTGGGCCTCCGCCGCGCCGCTGGCGGAACGCGGCCTCGTGACCGTGCTGGCCAGCGACTACTACTGGCCTGCGATGCTGGAAGCCGCCTTCGTCATGGAATCGCGCGGCGTGCTGGACCTGGCCTCGGCCTGGGCGCTGGTCTCCGCCAATCCCGCCGCGGCGGCGGGGCTCGCGGATCGCGGCCGCATCGCGCCGGGGCTGCGGGGCGATGTGGTGGTGGTGGATCCGGCGCGGCGCGCACCGGTCGCCACCTTCGCGGCGGGCCGGCTTGCCTGGCTGGCGCCTGGCGCGGCGGCGCGGATCGGCTGACCCGCGCCGGCCAGGTTCAACCGAACAGGTCGATATCGGCCGCCGAGAGGTGAGGCCGGTTGGCCAGGATCAGCAGATCGAGGCCATCGCCCGCCGCGCCCTCCGCCCACCAGGAGAGCAGGCCGGTGGCACGGTCATAGACCAACTGCGCGGCATCGCTCCGCGCCGCGGCGCCGAATGTCAGGGTCACGCCCGCCATGCCGGGTAATGCCTCGGCGAATTGCAGCCGGTCCTGGCCTGCGCGCATGTCGAGGAAGAGGTCGGGGCCGCCCGACAGGTCCAGGATCAGCGTGTCGGCGCCGCCGCCGCCCTCGATCACGTCCTGGCCGGCGCCTCCGCGGATCAGGTCATGGCCGCGATCGCCGGCCAGCGAATCGTCGCCACCGCCGCCCAGCAACGTATCGGCGCCGTCCCCGCCCGCCAGCGTGTCGTCGCCGGCCAGGCCGTGCAGCCAGTCCTGGCCGCGGCCACCCTCCAGCCAGTCATGCGGCGCGGCGCCGGCGGGCAGGTCGGCGGCTGACCCCGGGTCTTCGTCATCGCCGAACAGCGAATCGTCATGGTCGCCGCCGCGCAGCGTATCGGCCCCCCAACTGCCGAGCAGCGTGTCGGCACCGGCGCCGCCATCGAGGAGATTGCCCTCGTCACCCGCGACGCGCGCGATCTCGTCGCCGCCCCGGAGGCTGTCATCGCCGCTGCCGCCCAGCAGGGTATCCGCCCCGATCCCGGCGGCGATAGTGTCGGCCCCCGCCTCGCCCGACAGGCTGTCATGCCCGCCGGAGTCCAGGATCCGGTCATTCCCGCGGCCGCCCGATACCGTGTCGTCCCCGGCCTCCAGGGGGACCAGGCCGATATCCAGGGCGACGAGGTCCGACGCCAGGATGACGTCGTCGCCATCGCCGCCGGAGACAGAGTCGTTCCCCTGGCCCGCGAGGATCGTATCGGCCCCCCTGCCGCCCGACAGGGTGTCGGCATCGCCGCCCGCTGCGTCGACGCCGGCAAGGTCGCCATGGATCAGGTCGTCGCCATCGCCGCCATCGAGCAGATCGTCCCCGGCATTGCCGTACAGCGTGTCGGCGCCGGCCCCGCCCTGGATGGTGCCGCCCTGGTCGCCGAGGATCGCGACGTCGTCACCCGCGCCGCCGAGCAGCAGATCCGTCCCGAAGCCCTCGGCCGCCATGGCAGCGCCGGATGACAGGGAGGCGGCGATGAGCAGATCGTTGCCATGGCCGCCCGCCAGCGTGTCCCCGCCGCCGAGCCCGAGCAGGGTGTCGTCGCCGGCGTCACCCTCCAGCAGCGCATGGCCCGCGCCGGCGACGGCGATGGAATCGTTGCCCGCGCCGCCGCGCAGCCTGTCGTCGCCGTCCATCCCTTCCAGCGTGTCGTCGCCCGCATCGCCCGCCAGCGTGTCGGCAAGGAGGGAGCCACGCGCCCGGTCCGCCCCGCCGCCAAGCCGGACCCGGGCGGCAACATCGGCGTCGGACTCGAATGCGTCGTCGCCAGCGCCGAAGCGGAAGCCCTCGATCGAGATGAAGAGGTCGACGCCGCCGGCGCTGGTCGCCCCGCCCGTGGTCGCGAAGACCGGACCGTCATCCAGCACGACCCAGTCGATGCCGTCGCCGCCATCCAGCGTATCGGCGCCCGTGCCGCCCCGCAGCGTGTCGTTCCCGTTGAAGCCCTTCACCCAGTCATCCCCGGCGCCGCCGGAGAGGCTGTCATCCGGCCGCGCGCCCTGCGGCAGCAGCGTCTCCAGGACCACCGCCAGAGGGTCGCCGGAGAGGCGGTCATCGCCGTCGCCGCCTGTCAGCGTGTCCGCCCCCCAGTCGCCCACCAGGGTATCGGCGCCGCCGCCTCCGTCCAGCCGATCGCCCCTGAAGCCGCCAGGCGGCGGCAGGATGACCAGGCCGACCGGGTTATCGGGATCATCGGTGGTGACGAGGATCGCCGCGAAAGGCCCGCCGCCCTGGAGCGAATCCGCCCCCTCGCCACCGGTCAGCGTATCGGCGCCGGCGTTGCCGACCAGCGTATCGTCGCCGGTGCCGCCATCGATGCGGTCGTCGCCGTCGCCCTCGATGATCGCGTCATCGCCGGCACCGCCGCGGATCGTGTCGTGCCCGCTGCCGAAGGTCGTGTCCCGGACGTCGAGGACGGTGTCGGCGCCGTCGCCCGCATCGACGCGGTCGTCGCCGGCGCCGGGGATGACGGTGTCGGCGCCCGCGCCGCCCAGGATCGTGTCGTTGCCGCCCGGGCCACCCGGATTCACCGTGCCGTTGTCGGCGTCGATGAGGTCGTCGCCCGCCCCACCTTCCAGCCTGTCACCGGCGCTGCCCGCGATGATCGTGTCGTTGCCCGCATCGCCCTTGGCGATGACGCCGAGGAGGCTGCCCATGAGGACGTCGTCGCCATCCCCGCCTCGCATGGCGTCGTGTCCGCGCTGGCCCTCGAGCCCCAGTTCCGGCAGATCCGCCAGCAGCGTGGTGAGCGTGTCGTTCCCGCTGCCGCCGAGGAGCGTATCACCGCCATTCACCCCGATGAGCGAATCATCGCCGGTTCCGCCTTCCGCCCTGGCGGCGCCCCAGCCCGCGAAGATCGTGTCATCGCCGGCGCCGCCCCGGAGCAGGTCGTCGCCGGCAACGCCATGCAGGCTGTCGTCGCCATTCTCGCCCAGGATCGTGTCGGCGCCCTGTCCGCCCAGGGCCGAATCGTCGCCGGCGCCGAGCCGGACCAGGAAGGCCCCCGTCACGCCGAACAGGGAGAGCGAGTCGCCGGCGGCGCCGAAGCGGAAGGCCTCGATATCGAGGAACAGATCCCCCTCGGCCTCGCCGCTGAGGATCAGGCGCGGGATGTCGATGGTGGTCGCGGTGTTGCCGAACAGGACCAGGTCGAATCCCGGCCCGCCATCGAGCGTATCGGCGCCGGGCCCGCCCCAAAGCGTGTCGTCGCCCTCGAGCCCGAAGAGGCTGTCGGCGCCCCTGCTGCCATTGATGCGGTCATCAGCCTGCGAGCCAACCCTGCGCACCATCCGCAACAACCATGCCTTCGTGTGGAGCGCTCAAGACAAGGCGCCAGCCGGCACGGCGTCAACCCCGGGTTGGTGTGGCGGGGTCCAGGCCGATCCAGTCGGCGAGGTCGTCCATGGTGTCGATCAGCGCATCGGGGCGTGCCGCGGCCAGCGCTTCCGCCGTCGCATAGCCCCAGGTGACCGCGGCCACGCGGAGGCCCGCGCGACGCGCAGCCTCGATGTCGCGGATCTCGTCGCCGATCGCGGCGGCATCACGGGGCGCGACGGAGGCGCGCCGCAGCATGGTCCGGAACCGCGCGGCCTTGCCGAACAGCGAGGCGTCGCAGGACCAGTGCGTGATGGTGGCGGCGCTGGCGCCGAGGGCGCGCCGCGCAGTGGCCTCGGCGTTGGAGGTGACGAGGCCCAGCGTGACGCCGTGGGCGCGAAGCCGCGCCAGCAGGTCGGGCACGCCGGGAAACAGCGGCGGGGGCGGCGCCTGCGCAGCCAGCCGGCGGAGATGCAGCGCGATCATCGGCACCTGCCACGGTGGAACGCGCAGCGCGCGGAGGATGGCGCGCGTCGGCAGGCCGCGCAGCGCCTCCGCCTCCTCCGCGGTGATCCGGCGGAAGCCGAAGCGGCGCGCCGCATCGTCCAGCGCGAGCAGGAACCAGGGGCGCGAATCCACCAGCGTGCCGTCGAAATCGAGGATGAGGAGGCGGGGCGTGGCCGGCAGCCGATGCCAGCGGCGCGGCATCCTTGCCCCTTCCTGTGCGCCCCGTGTCATTTCGGTCATGTCAAAGCGTGTCGGCTATGCATCGACCGGATTGCGCATAGCGTTCGCGCGCGGCGCAATCCCGCGCCCCAGGAACGTCCCATGCTCCGTCGTGCCCTTTTCGCCCTTCCGCTGCTGGCCGTGAGCGCGCTGGCGCCCGCCCAGGCGCAGAACTGCGATACGCGCTTCAACTTCCACAACCGATCCAGCCGGACGGTGACGGAAATCTATTTCGACCGGTCCAGCAACCCGAACTGGACGCGGGACGAGCTGGGCGCGGATGTGCTGCCCGCCGGCCGCAGCCGCACCTTCCGCGCCGCCTATAGCGGCCTCTATGACTTCAAGGCGGTGCTGGAGACGGGGCAGAGCGTGGAACTGCGCCAGGTGGACATCTGCCGCATCACCGACGTGACGGTCACCGATCGGGGCATGTCCGCGCAGTAGCGATTTGGGGCGGCGCGGCCCGCAGCCGTGTCGCCCATGACTGCACGCGTGGGGATCCGCGCTCGCGCGTCGCAACCGGCGGTGATCGTCCAGTGAGGGGAATATGGCTCCGGCGGTTGGATTCGAACCAACGACCAACGGATTAACAGTCCGCTGCGCTACCGCTGCGCCACGCCGGATCAGCCAAGGCGGCGGGCTATAGCGAGCGCCCGACGCCGGGTAAAGACCCCCCGGACCAGAAAGCGTTCCGCGGAGGGATGGAAGCCACCCCAGGCTGAACGCCCCTGCCCCGGAAGGCAGGAAACCAAGGCCGCGGCCGGAATCGAACCGGCATATACGGATTTGCAGTCCGCTGCATCACCACTCTGCCACGCGGCCACAGGTGGTGGGCCCCATATCCGGCAGCGCGCGCCGATGGTCAAGCGCGATGGTCGAGCGCACTGCGCATCCTGTTAACCCAGTCATGCGAGGTAACCGCGTGTTGCGGCGCAGCGGCGCCGCTTGGCCGCCGCGCCGGCCCCCCGTATAACCGCGCCATGCAAGAGGCTGCGACGATGGAACTGGGTACCGCGCTCGATACGACGGAAGCAAGGCGCCGGATGGTCGATGGGCAGCTCCGCCCGAACAAGGTGACCGACCCGCGCGTGATCGCCGCGATGCTCGACCTGCCGCGCGAACGCTTCCTGCCCGCCGCCGCCGCGGCCCGCGCCTATGGCGACGGGATCATCCCGCTGCCGGGTGGCCGTGCGATGCTGACGCCCATGGTGACGGCGCGGCTGGTCCAGCTGCTGGGACTGCGTGACGGTGACCGCGTCCTCGTGGTGGGGGCCGGCACCGGCTACGTCGCCGCCGTCGCCGCCCATTGCGGCGCGCGCGTGACGGCGCTGGAGGAGGATGCAGGCCTGCAGGGCATCGCTGCCAAGGCGCTGGCGGGGCTCTTCCCGCCGGGCGCCATCACCGCCGTCAGCGGCAGCCTGCCGGAGGGCCATGCCGCCGGCGCGCCCTACGATGCCATCCTGATCGAGGGCGAAGTCCCCGCCATCCCCGCCGCGCTCAGCGCCCAGCTGGCCGAGGGTGGTCGCCTGGCCGCCATCCTGGCCGCCCGCGGCCCCGCCGCCGGGCCGCGCGCCGTGCTCGGCCGGAAGGCCGGCGGCAGCTTCGGCACGACGGATGCCTTCGACTGCGCCACGGTGCCGCTGCCCGCCTTCCAGCCGGCCCCTGGATTCGTGTTCTGACGTAACGATATCCGGCGCGTGGCCCCGATCCGCCGGAGGCGCGCCGCTTTGTCTTTGATCCCAGGACGGACCCGCTATGCTCGGCGGGATTCAGGAGCCGCCAGACCATGACGCTGTCCCGCCACGCGCTTGCCCTGACTGCCCTGATGTTGGCGCCCCCTGCGATCATCGCCAGCGCGCGGTCCGCGGAGGCGCAGAGCCTCCAGGAAGCGCTGGCGATGGCTTATGCCAACAACCCGACGCTGCAGGCGGCGCGTGCCCAGCTGCGGGCGGTGGACGAGAACGTGCCGCAGGCCCTGGCGGGCTGGCGGCCCACCGTGCAGATCCAGAGCAGCGTCGGCCAGACGACCAGCTCCGCCATCGGTTCCACGGAGCCGACGAACACCACGCGCACCGTCAGCCCGTGGCGGTCGCGCGACGTCGTCTCCAACCAGGCCTCCGTCACCCAGCCCATCTATCGCGGCGGCCGCACCACCGCGACCACGCGCCGGGCGGAGAACCAGGTGCTGGCGCAGCGCGCGCGGCTGCTCGCGACGGAACAGCAGGTGCTGCAGGACACGGTGAACGCCTATGTCGCCGTGATCCGGGACCAGGAGGAAGTGCGACTCAACATCAACAACGAACAGGTGTTGACCCGGCAGCTCCAGGCCACCAACGAACGCTTCCGCGTCGGCGAGATCACGCGCACGGACGTGGCGCAGGCGGAAAGCCGCCTGGCCGGCTCCCGCGCCTCCCGCGCCGATTCGGAAGGCCGCCTGCAGCAATCCCGTGCCACCTTCGCCCGCCTCGTCGGCCAGCCGCCGCAGCGCCTCGTTGCGCCGCAGCCGCTGCGGGTGCCGGTGGCCGATGCGCGCGAAGCCGGCGCCGTCGCCAGCCAGAACAATCCCAACGTCGTCGCTGCCCTGTTCGACGAGGCCGCGGCGCGCGACCTGGTCGATGTCAACTTCGCCTCCCTGCTGCCGCAGGTCAGCGTCACCGGCTCCACCTTCCGGAACGACAACTCCACCACGGATGGCGTCCGTCAGAACGGCACCCAGGTCACCGCCAACCTGACCGTCCCCCTCTACCAGGGCGGCGCGGAGCATGCGGCGGTGCGCCAGGCCAGGCAGAGCGCCCAGCAGGCCCGCCAGGTCGTGGAGGACCAGCGCCGCGCCGCGACGCAGCAGGCGACCCAGGCGTGGGAGACGCTGACGGCGGCCCGCGCCCAGGTGGACAGCGTGCGCGCCCAGATCCGCGCGGCCGAGATCGCGCTGGATGGCGTGCAGCGCGAAGCCGTGGTCGGCAGCCGCACGACGCTCGATGTGCTGAACGCCGAGCAGGAACTGCTGAACGCCCGCGTCAGCCTGGTGCGGGCGCTGGCCAATGTGATCACCGCCTCCCACAGCCTGGCCTCCTCCCTTGGCCGCCTGACGGCGCGGGACCTGAACCTGCCGGTGCAGATCTACGACATGGAGAGCTACTACCGGGAGGTCCGGAACCGCTGGGCCGGCTGGGGCGACTACTCCGCGGCGGGGCGCTGAACGCATGAGCGGCGCGGCAGGCAAGCCGGGTGGGCCCCAGGGGGGACCCCAGGGGGCCGACCCGGCGATGGATGATATCCTCGCCTCCATCCGGCGCATCCTGAACGAGGACGAGACGCCGGCCACGCCCTCCAGCGCGCCGCCCGCGGAGCCGCTTGAATTGACGGAGGCGATGCTGGTCGCGAGCCCGCCGCCGCCCGAGCCCGCGCCGCCGGCCGCGGAGCCGCCGCCGGCGCCGACGCATGTCTCCCTGCCGGCGGAGCCGGAGCCGGAGGGTCCGCCGCAGCCCCTGCCGGCCGCGGCCCCCGTCATCCCCGCCGATGGGCTCATCGCCCCGGCCGTGGCGGCCGCCACCACGGCGGCGCTTGGCCAGTTGCTGCGCAGCGTCGCGGCGGAACGCCAGGCGCCGGTCTATCGCGGCGGTCCGAGCATCGAGGATGTGGTGCGGGAGGAGCTTCGCCCGCTGCTGAAGGAATGGCTGGACCAGCACCTGCCGCCGCTGGTGGAACGCCTGGTGCGGGCCGAGATCGAGCGCGTGGTGGGCCGGGCGCTGCCCTGACGCCAACGGTCGCCTGCGGCGATTCGTTGGCTGGTTTTTCACGCCCTCAGTTGCCGGGCGGCCCCTCCGGGGCCTTGGCTGCGCGGCACCTGCCGCGGGCCGCGTTCGCGGCCTCGGCCCGCGTCGCCGGCCGCTCGATCGCGCCGTCGAGACTATTCCGGCCGGATGTTGTTCTCCCGGATCACCGTCGCCCAGGTCTCCGTCTGGCGGTCGATGAAGGCGCCGAATTCGGCGGGCGTGTTGCCCACGATCTCGACGCCCATCGGGCCGGTCAGGCGTTCGCGCACCTCCGGCACCTGCAGCGCCTTCACCAACGCATCGCGCATCCGCGTCACGATCTCCGCCGGCACGCGGATGGGCGCGAGCATGCCCCACCAGGCCAGCGCATCGATCCCCGGCACGCCCGCCTCCGCCACCGTCGGCAGGTCCGGGAAGAGGCTGGAGCGCCGCGCGCCGGTCTGCGCGAGGGGCCGGAGCGAGACGCCGACCTGGCCGCCGAGCCCGGCATGGGAGGCCACCGGCATGTCGAGTTCGCCCGCCGCGGCCGCCGCGCTCATCGGGCCGCCGCCGCGATACGGCACGTGGATCAGCTTGATCCCGGCCAGCTGCTGCAGCCGCGACATCGTCAGGTGCGACAGGCTGCCGACGCCAATCGAGCCATAGGTGAGGGTATCCGGCGCCGCCTTCGCGGCCTCGATCACCTGGCCGAGGTTCTGCCAGGGGCGCGCGCGATGCGTGGTGATGAGCATGGGCGCGGAGCCCACCAGCGTGACGGGCTGCAGATCCCGCTTCGGGTCGAAGCCGAGGTTCGGGATGAAGGACGGGTTCACCGCATGGCTGTCGAAGACCATGACGAAGGTCAGGCCATCCGGCTGCGCCCGCGCCGCGACCGCGGTACCGAGCGCGCCGGAGGCGCCGGGCCGGTTCTCGATGACGATGGACTGGCCGAGATCGGCGGCGATGCGTGGCTGCAGCAGCCGCGTGATGGTGTCCATGCTGCCGCCGGGCGGGAAGGGGACGATGATGCGGATGGGGCCGGAAGGCCAGGCCGGCTGCGCCAGGGATGGCGTCGCCAGCGTGGCCAGGCTGGCCAGCATCAGGCCGCGGCGTGTCGCGCGCATGGTGTCTCCTCCGGTCGATTGATGGCAGGATGCGGCGGGTGGCCGCATGCGGCAAGCGCCCGCCCTTGACGCGCGCGCGCCGGCGGGGAAGGGATGCCGCCATGCTCGACAAATCCTTCGACCCCGCCGCCGTGGAAGCCCGCCTCTACAAGGGGTGGGAGGAGAGCGGCGCCTTCGCCGCCAATCCGGCATCGCCGGCCAAGCCCTTCACCATCATGATCCCGCCGCCCAACGTCACGGGCAGCCTGCATATCGGCCATGCCCTGACCATGTCGGTGCAGGACATGCTGACGCGCTTCCGGCGGATGCAGGGGCGGGACGCGCTGTGGCAGCCGGGCACCGACCATGCCGGCATCGCGACGCAGATGGTGGTCGAACGGCTGCTCGGCAGCCAGGGGCTCGACCGGCGCACGATGGGGCGGGACGCCTTCCTCCAGCATGTCTGGGAATGGAAGGGCCAGTCCGGCGGCACCATCACGCGCCAGCTGCGCCGCCTGGGCGCCTCGCTCGACTGGCCGCGTGAGCGCTTCACCATGGATGAGGGCCTGTCGGAGGCGGTGCGGGAGGTCTTCGTGACCCTCTACCGCCAGGGCCTGCTCTACCGCGACCGTCGCCTGGTGAACTGGGACCCGGTGTTCCAGACCGCGATCTCCGACCTCGAGGTCGAGAGCCGGGAGGTGAAGGGGAATCTCTGGTACCTGAAATACCCCGTCGAGGGTCAGCCTGGCCGCTTCCTCATGGTCGCGACGACGCGGCCGGAGACGATGCTGGGCGACACCGCCATCGCCGTGCACCCGACGGACGAACGCTTCGCCGACCTGGTCGGGAAGAACGTCATCCTGCCGCTGACCGGTCGGCGCGTGCCGGTGGTGGCCGATGAATACTCCGACCCGGAGAAGGGCACGGGCGCCGTCAAGATCACCCCCGCGCATGACTTCAACGATTTCGAGGTCGGCAAGCGCCACGGCCTGGCGATGCTCTCCGTGCTCGATGCCGATGCGAAGGTGACGGTGGCGGAGATCGGCGCGGCGCTGACGACCGATGGCGGCGATCCCGACTTCGTCCGTTCGCTGGACGGGATGGAGCGCTTCGCGGCCCGCAAGGCGATCGTGGCGAAGCTGGAGGAACTCGGCTTCCTCGAGAAGATCGAGCCACACACCCACCAGGTCCCGCATGGCGACCGGTCCGGCGTGCCGATCGAGCCGCGGCTGACCATGCAGTGGTATGTGGATGCGAAGACGCTCGCCCAGCCCGCCATCAAGGCGGTGGAGACCGGGCAGACCGTCTTCGTGCCGCGGCAGTGGGAGAACACCTTCTTCGCCTGGATGCGCGACATCCAGCCCTGGTGCGTGTCCCGCCAGCTCTGGTGGGGACACCAGATTCCCGCCTGGTACGCGCCGGATGGGGAGGTCTTCGTCGCCAAGACGGAGGAGGAAGCCGCCGCGCTGGCCCGCGAGAAAATCGGTCGCGACGTGACGCTGGTGCGGGACGAGGACGTGCTGGACACCTGGTTCAGCAGCGCGCTCTGGCCCTTCTCCACGCTCGGCTGGCCGAACAAGACGGCGGAGCTGGCGAAATACTATCCCGGCGACGTGCTGGTGACGGGCTTCGACATCATCTTCTTCTGGGTCGCCCGCATGATGATGATGGGCATCCACTTCATGGGGGAGGTGCCCTTCCGGCACGTCTACATCCATGGCCTGGTCCGGGACGAGAAGGGCCAGAAGATGTCGAAGTCCAAGGGGAACGTGATGGACCCGCTGGAGCTGATCGACGCCTTCGGCGCCGACGCGCTCCGCTTCACCATCGCGAGCCTGACGGGCCCCGGCCGCGACGTGAAGCTCGGCCGCAAGCGTGTGGAAGATTTTCGTTCATTTGGCACCAAGCTGTGGAATGCGGCGCGCTTTCTCGAGATGAACGGGATCGCGGCGGACAAGGGCTTCGACCCGGCCACGGCAACCTTGCCGCTGGCGCGTTGGATCCTGGATGGCGCGAACCGCGCGGTGGCGGAGGCGACGGCGGCGCTGGAAGCCTACCGCTTCGATGAATACGCCAATGCCTGCTACCGCTTCGCCTGGGGCAGCTTCTGCGACTGGTTCCTCGAATTCGCCAAGCCCGTCCTGAATGGCAGCGACGAGGCCGCGAAGGCCGAGGTGAAGGGCGCGGGGCAGCATGTCTTCGGCACCCTGCTGAAGATGCTTCACCCCGCCATGCCCTACATCACGGAGGAGCTCTGGCATCTCTTCGGCTATGGCCCGGAATGCTCCCTGATCCGGGAGAGCTGGCCGGGCGCCGCCGAGGTGCGCGATGCCGAGGCGGCGCGGGAGGAGTTGGACTGGGTGGTCTCCTTCATCGGGGAGGTCCGCGCCGTGCGGTCGGAGATGAACGTGCCGCCCTCCGTCACCGTGCCGCTGCTGCTGTCGGGTGCCTCGGGCATCACGCTCTCCCGCGCCGATCGCTGGATCGACGTCATCCGCCGCATGGCCCGCGCGACCGAGGTGAAGGCGCTGGACGGCGCCGCGCCCAAGGGCGTCGCGCAGGTGGTGGTGGGGGAGGCGACGGTGATGCTGCCGCTGGCCGATGTCATCGACCTGGCCGCGGAGCGCACGCGCCTCGCCAAGGCCCGCGCCGCCGCGGAAGCGGATGCGAAGAAGATCTCGGCCAAGCTCGGCAACGCCGATTTCGTCGCCCGCGCGAAGGAGGAGGTGGTGGAGGAGAACCGGGAGCGCCTGGCGGCCGCGCAGGCGGAGATGGCGCGGCTCGATGCCGCCATGGCGCGGATCGCGGGGTAGGGGGATGGACGCCGGCACGCTGAAGCTGTTCGGCGCCATCATCCTGTTCAGCTTCCCCGTGCTGCTCGGCACGCCGCAGATCACGGGGCGGCGGATCGGCAAGCATGTGCTGAGCAAGGCGGAGGCGCAGGCGCTGATGGCGCTGGTCGGTCTCGCGCTCGGCGTCGGCTACCTGCTGGCGATGGGCTGACGCCTCAGTCTTCGAAGAGGCTCTCGACCTGGACGGTGATCCCGGGCGGGTCGAGGGTGAGGGGCCCGGCGCCGAGGATCGCGCTCTGCACCGCGCCGTTCTCGTCGCGCCGGTGATGCAGCACGACCAGCGCCTCCGGGTCGAGGATCAGGTAGTGGCGGATGGAAGGGACGCGGAAATAATCGCGGAACTTGCCAACGGTGTCCTCCCGATGGGTCGAGGGGGACAGGACCTCCACCACGATCACGGGCTGCGGCAGGAGCCGGCTGTCATTGTCCGGCACCGGCCCGCAATTCACCGAGGCATCGGGGATCCGGATGGTGTCGGAGCCCACCTGGATGCCGATGCCGTCGATAAAGGCGTCGCAACCGCTGCCCGCTGCACGTAAGGCGGATCGGAGAGCTAGGGTGGCTGCCATCTTGGTGCGGGCGTGCCGAATCAGGCCCGGCGCCATGGCCTCCACCACGACGCGGCCAGCGACCAGCTCATAGGTACCCTTCGGCTGCCGGTCGACCCACTCCATGAATTCGCGGATGGTCAGCAGCCCGGGCGGCATCTCCGGCCGTTCCGACATGCGCCGCATCCTACGCCACCATCCCCCCTTACCCGCAAGCGCGCCTTGTGGCAGGCAAGGCGAGGGATCGGGCGGCCCTGGCCGGGACAGGGAACGCGCCGACGGGAACAGGGAAGACCGCCAGAATGACCCAGTGGGACAAGTCCAGGCTGCCCAGCCGCCACACCACCGTGGGGCCGGAACGCGCGCCGCATCGCAGCTACTACTACGCCATGGGCCTGACGAAGGAGGAGATCGCCCAGCCCTTCGTCGGCGTCGCCACCTGCTGGAACGAGGCCGCGCCCTGCAACATCGCCCTCTCCCGCCAGGCGCAGTCGGTGAAGGTCGGCGTGAAGGAGGCAGGTGCCACGCCCCGCGAATTCACCACCATCACGGTGACCGACGGCATCGCCATGGGCCACCAATCCATGAAGTCGTCCCTCGCGTCGCGCGACATCATCGCGGACAGCGTGGAGCTGACCATGCGCGGCCATTGCTATGACGCGCTGGTGGGCCTCGGCGGCTGCGACAAGACGCTGCCCGGGCTGATGATGGCGATGGTGCGCCTCAACGTCCCCTCCGTCTTCATGTATGGCGGCTCCATCATGCCGGGCCGGCATCGCGGCCGCGATGTCACGGTGCTCGATGTGTTCGAGGCGGTCGGCCAGCACGCCGCCGGCAACATGTCGGACGAGGAGCTGCAGGAGCTGGAGGAGCACGCCTGCCCCGGCGCCGGCGCCTGCGGCGGCCAGTTCACGGCCAACACCATGGCCTGCATTTCCGAAGTCATCGGCCTGGCGCTGCCCGGCTCCGCCGGTGCCCCCGCGCCCGACCAGCGGCGGGACCATTGGGCCGTCGAATCCGGCAAGGCGGTGGTGGAGCTGATCCGTCGCAACCTGCGGCCGCGCGACATCGTCACGAAGGACGCGCTGTTCAACGCCGCCGCGATCGTCGGCGCGACAGGCGGGTCCACCAACTCGGCGCTGCACCTGCCCGCCATCGCGCATGAGGCCGGCATCAAGTTCGACATCCACGACGTGGCCGAGATCATGCGCGCCACGCCGCACATCGCCGACCTCAAGCCGGGCGGGAAGTATGTCGCGCTCGATGTCTTCAACGTCGGCGGCGTGCCCGTCATCATCAAGGCGCTGCTGGAAGGCGGCTACCTCCGCGGCGACGCCATCACCGTGACGGGCAAGTCGCTGGCGGAGAACCACCGGGAGGTGATCGTGCCGCGCGACCAGGATGTGGTGCGCCCGACCTCCGATCCCGTCTCCCCCATCGGCGGCGTCGTCTCGCTGAAGGGCACGCTGGCCCCCGAAGGCGCCATCGTGAAGATCGCGGGCATGAAGAACCTCCGCTTCGAGGGCACGGCGCTCTGCTTCGATTGCGAGGAGGATGCCTTCAAGGCCGTGGACATGCGCGCCTACAAGCCCGGCGACGTCATCATCATCCGCTACGAAGGCCCGAAGGGCGGGCCGGGCATGCGGGAGATGCTGTCCACCACCTCCGCCATCTATGGCCAGGGCATGGGCGACAAGGTGGCCCTCATCACCGATGGCCGCTTCAGCGGCGCCACCCGCGGCTTCTGCATCGGCCATGTGGGGCCGGAAGCGGCGGTCGGCGGCCCGATCGCGCTGCTGAAGAATGGCGACCCCATCGTCATCGATGCTGAGAAGGGGACGATCGACGTGATGATCCCCGAGGCGGAACTCGCCGCCCGCCGCGCTGCCTGGACGCCGCGGAAGACGGACTACACCAGCGGCGCGCTCTGGAAATACGCGCAGCTCGTCGGCCCCGCCTCCCAGGGTGCCGTGACGCATCCCGGCGCGGCCGGGGAGAGCCACGTCTACGCCGACCAGTAGGCGCTACAGCACGCCCATCCAGACGGGGCGGGACGCATCTCCGCCCTCGAACATCACCCAGACCGTCGCGCCGACCGCGGGCGCGGCGGTCTGGCGCGTCGCCGCCGGCGGGCGGCAGGGCAGGGCCCATTGGCTGGCCCCGCCGCTCACGGCCGGCACCTGGACCTGGAGCCGGCCCTGGCCCATCGGGTCACCGGTATTGACGACGCTGGCCCGGTACAGGCCGTGGAAGGCGGGCATGGCGCGGCTTCCTCCTGCGGCGACCCGCCACGATGCGGCCACGCGCCAGCCGCGCGGCCTCCCCGGGATCGCCATGGTCCGAGCCTAGGGAGGGAAGCCCGGTCGATCCAGGCCGCGCCACCAGGACGGCCCGCAAACATTCCGGCGCCTCGGGCGTTGGAAGGGCGTGCCGAGAGGAGCCCCCACGATAAAGACGCTTCGCCCCCTGCTGCTGCTGGCGGGCCTGGCCGGATTGCCGGGTTGCGTGGTCGCCGAGGTTCCGCCGCCCTATGCCTACCGGGCGCCGCCGCCGGCCTATTACGCGCCGCCCCCGCCGCCGGTCTACTACGCGCCGCGCCCCTATTATGGCCCGCGCGCCTACGGCTACCGGCCCTATCGCGGCTGGTGAGGCGCCTGCCATGAACCCGCCGTCATCGCCGTGACATCGCCCTGATCCCGCCCCGAGCCCGGCACGGGGCGGGCGTTTCATCATCAGGCGCGGCGGAATCGCCTTACAACCTTCATCCCCGCCGCCGGAGACCGGTCATGCAACGCCTTCGCGCGCTGCTTCTCGTCCTGCCCCTGGCCTTCGCCCCCGGCTGCGTCATCGCCGGCGACCTGACCCCGGTGCATGGGGGCGGCTACTATGGCGGCGGCTACGGCTATGCGCGGCCCTACTACGCGCCGCCGCCCCCGCCGCGGCCCTATTACCGCCCGCAGCCGGTCTATCGCCCCTACTACGCGCCGCCGCCCCGCCACTGGGGCCCGCCGCCGCGGCACCATCACCACCGCCGCGACTGGGATCGCCGCTGGTAGGTCAGTCGTCGATGTCGACGATGAGCGGCGTGTGGTCGGAGGGGCTTTCCTCCGCGCGGGGATCGACATCCACCACAGCCGCCGAAAGCCTCTCCGCCAACTCGGCGGAGAGGAGGGCGTGGTCGATGCGCAGCCCCGCATTGCGCTCGAAGGCGCTGCCATAGTCCCAGTAGGTATAGGTCCGCTCCCCCGGGTGCAGCGCGCGCAGCGCGTCGGTCAGGCCGAGATTCTCGAGCGCCCGCCAGGCCGCCCGCGTCTCCGGCCGGACCAGCGCATCGGTCGGCGGCAGGGCGCCCGGCGCCAGGTCCAGCGCGGTCGGGCAGACATTGAAGTCGCCCAGCACGGCGTAGGGGGTGAAGCTGTCCAGCCTCTCCCGCGCCAGCAGGCGCAGCCGCTCCATCCAGCGGAGCTTGTAGGCGTAGCCCTCGTCACCGCCGGAATTGCCATTGGGCAGGTAGATGCCGGCGAGGTTCATGCCCCGCGCCGAGACCTCGATGTAACGGGCCTGGCTGTCGGAGTCGTCGCCGGGCAGGGCCTCCGCCACCACCTCAAACTCAACACCCGGCTTCGCCAGGACCGCCACGCCGTTGCGGCCACCCTGCTGGCCCACGGCCTTCATGCGGTAGCCGGAGGCGCCGAGTTCCAGCGCCGGGAACTCCTCCGTCTTGCACTTCAGTTCCTGCAGGAACAGCAGGTCCGGCTGCTGCCGCGCCAGGAAGCGCAGGATATGCGGCGCCCGCTTGCGGACGGAGTTCACGTTGAAGCTGGCGAGGCGGATCATGCGCCGGACACTGCGCCGGCCTTGCGGCCGGATCAACCGGCTTGGCCGGGCTGCCGGGCTGTGTCGGCGGGCTCGGCCTTCGTTAACCCCACTCTGGCATGCTGGCCGCACACCCGGGCGGTGCTGCTGCGCCCGGCGGCGGGCAGCGCAGGAAGGATGACGTGATGGCGGTTGTGGTTCCCCCGGAATTGCTCAAGCGCTTCGCCGCCTTTGAGTTGACGGAGGCGGACCTTGCGCGGGTTTCAGCGCTGGAGGAGTTCGCGCAGCGGGACCTGCCGGGCGTCATCGCGGGGCTCGGCGCCAAGGTAGCCGCCTGGCCGGAGATCGCGGCCATCCTCGGCCATCCGGAAGTCCACGCCTTCCGCGTCAGCCACTGGCAGCGGGTGATCTGCGGCCGGCTGGACGAGGGCTTCCTCGCATCCGCGCGGACGCTCGGTTCCATGCTCCACCGGCACGGGCTGCCGATCTTCGGCGTGGCACTCTGCGCCGTGACCGTGATCAACGGGGTGATGGCCGCGCTCAAGCTGGACGCGGGCGGGGGGCTGCTGTCCCGCTCGCGGGATGCCGAGCGGCTGGCACTCGCCCGATCCCTGTCGCGCCTCAGCTGGCTGCATTGCGAATTGCTGCTCGAGACCTTCACGACCGGCGAGGCCGAGTCGCGCGCCAGTTCGATGCGCGCCATGGCGACGCGGGTGGAGGCCGAGAGCGACAAGGCGGTCAGCGAAATCTCCGCCGGCATGGATGTGATGGCGGGGGAGGCGACCGAGATGGCGCGGTCCGCCGCCCAGGTTGCCGCCGACAGCGCAGCGGTACGGGACGCGGCGCAGCAGGCGCAGGTGAATGTCCAGGCGGTGGCCGAGGCGACCGACCAGCTCGGCCTCTCCATCAGGGAGATCGCGCAGCAGGTGGATGGCGCCACGCGCGCCACCCGGCTCGCCGCCACCCATGGGGAGGAAGGCCGGACCCGGATCGCGACCCTGGCTGCGGAGGTCGAGCGCATCGGCGGCATCGCGCGCCTGATCGCGGACATCGCGGCGCAGACGAACCTGCTGGCGCTCAACGCCACGATCGAGGCGGCGCGCGCCGGCGAGGCCGGCAAGGGCTTTGCCGTGGTGGCCGGGGAGGTGAAGAGCCTCGCTGCCCAGACGGCGAAGGCGACGGAGGAGATCAGCCGGCAGGTGCAGGAAGTCTCCGCTGCCACCGGCCATGCCGTCGCCGCGGTGCGGGAGATGGCGGATGCGGTGTCCGGCATCGACCAGGCCGCTGCCGCGATTGCCGCGGCCATGGAGGAACAGAGCGCCGCGACGCAGGAAATCGCTCGTGCGGTCGGCGCGGCGTCCGAGGCGACGGAGGCGGTGGGTGGCCGGATCGCCGTTGTCGCCGGGTTGACGACCGATACGGGCCACCGGGCCGGCCGGGTCCAGGACGGGGCCGAGCAGGCGCGCGCGTCGCTCGATGTGCTGCGGCAGATGCTGACCCGGGTGGTACGGGAATCGGCGCCCGAGGTTGATCGGCGGGAGCATCCGCGCGTCGCGGGCAGCGTGCCGGCGCGGCTCGAATCGCCGCTCCTGGCGGCGCCCGCCGCCGTCACGCTCCGCGACCTGTCGCTGGGCGGCGCGGCGCTGGTGGAGGCCCTGCCAGCGCTGCGCCAGGGCAGCCGTGCCACGCTTCACCTGCTGGAGGTGGAGCCCGGGCTGGCGCTGGCGGTGGAGGTCGTGGGCACGTCACCGGGCCTGCGCCTCGGCTTCGGGACGGTCGATCCGGCGCAGGAGCGGCGGCTGCAGGCCGCGATCGGCTTGTTGGGGCGAAGGCTGGCCGCCTGAGCGGCCGGTCAGCCCACGCTGAAGCTGGTCCCGCAGCCGCAGGCGGAGACGGCCTGGGGGTTCTTCACGGCGAAATGGGCGCCGATCAGCGCCTCCGTCCAATCCAGCTCAGCGCCTGCCAGCAGGTCGAGGCTGACGGGATCGACGAAGACGCGCGCCCCCGCCTGTTCGACCACCAGGTCATCGGCGGCCGGCGCATCCTCCAGCCCGAACTTGTACTGGAAGCCGGAGCAGCCGCCCGCATCCACCGCCAGGCGCAGCCCGGCACCCGGCCGGCCTTCCCGCGCCGCGATCTCCGCCACCTGGGCGGCGGCGCGGGGTGTCACGCGGAAGCCAGTGCTGACATTCGTATCCATGGGGCCCGGTACTCCTTGGCTGACAAGATAGGATGGTCCCGCCGCGGTTTCCACGCCCGCGGCGATGTTGCCCCTTCGGCGCGGCCGGTGCTACGGCCTGTCGGATGGACCCGACGCGGCTTCCGGACGGCCTGGCCCCTTGGGCGGTCAGGGCCAGTGATTCGCGCGGCCGGCTGCATGCCGAGCCCGCCGGCGGCGCACGCTCGCCCTTCCAGCGCGACCGCGACCGCATCATCCACGCCACCGCCTTCCGCCGCCTGCAGTACAAGACCCAGGTCTTCGTCTATCACGAGGGCGACCATTTCCGGACGCGGCTGACGCACAGCCTGGAGGTGGCGCAGATCGCCCGCTCCGTCGCCCGGGAACTGGCGCTGGAGGAAGACCTGGCGGAGGCGCTGGCGCTGGCCCATGACCTCGGCCACCCCCCCTTCGGCCATGCCGGGGAGGATGCGCTGGATGCCGCGATGAAGCCGCATGGCGGCTTTGACCACAACGCGCAGTCCCTCAAGGCCGTCACGCTGCTGGAAACCCGCTATGCCGGCTTCGACGGGCTGAACCTGACCTGGGAGACGCTGGAAGGGCTGGCCAAGCACAACGGCCCGCTGCGGCGGCCTTCCCCCTACATCGTCGAATATGACCGCCTGCACCCGCTGGACCTGACCACCCATGCGAGTGCCGAGGCGCAGGTGGCCGCGCTGGCGGATGACATCGCCTACAACAACCATGACCTCGATGATGGCGTGAAGGCCGGGCTCTTCACGCTGGAGGAGGCGGCGACGCTGCCGCTGGTGAAGACCGCCTTCGAGGAAGCGAAGCGCCAGCACCCGACGCTGCCCAAGGATCGCGCGACCAGCGAGGTGGTTCGCCGCGTGATCAACGCCATGGTGAACGACGTGGTGGCGGAGACGCGCCGCCGCATCGCGGCCCTGCAGCCGAAGACGGCGGCCGACATCCGGGCGCATGACCGGCCGGTGGTCGCCTTCTCCGACGCCATGCTGGAAGCGAACAACGACCTCCGCGCCTTCCTCTTCCAGCGCATGTACCGCCACTGGCGCGTCAACCGCACCACGCAGAAATGCAAGCGGGCGCTGCAGGTGCTGTTCAGCCTGCTGCATGGCGAACCCCGCCTGCTGCCGCCCTGGTGGCAGCAGAAGGCCGGCGAGCCCGGCAGCCAGGCCGCCGCGCGCGCGGTGTGCGACTACCTCGCGGGGATGACGGACCGCTATGCGCTCGAGGAGCACAAGCGGCTGACGGACCCGACCATTCCCGGCTGAACCAAGCCCGAGCCTGACCGAAAGCGTATCGATGACCCCGACCCACGACCTCTTCGCCGCCATGCGCGCCCATGTGGTGGAGGCGCTGTCGGCGCTGCTGCCCGAATTGCCGCCGGAGAATTTCGCCCGCGTGCTGGTGGAGCCGCCGCGCGACGCGGCGCATGGCGACATGGCGACCAATGCCGCGATGGTCGTCGCCAAGGCCGCGAAGGTGCCGCCGCCGAAGCTGGCCGCGAGCCTCTGCGAGAAGCTGGCGGCGCTGCCGGTCGTCGTCTCCGCGACGCCGGCTGGCCCTGGCTTCGTGAACATCAAGCTGACCGAGGATTTCACCCGTTCCGTCGTCCCGGCCGTGCTGGCCGCCGGCCCGGCCTATGGCGATGGGCCGAAGCGGGAAGGGGGGCCGGTCAATGTCGAATACGTCTCCGCCAACCCGACCGGGCCCATGCATGTCGGCCATTGCCGCGGCGCCGTCGTCGGCGATGCGCTGGCGCTGCTGCTGCGCAAGGCGGGCTTCGACGTCACGCGGGAATACTACGTCAACGATGCCGGCGCGCAGGTGCTGGCGCTCGCCTATGCCGCCTATTGGCGATACCTCCAGGCGCTGGGCACGACGATGACGGAGGAGGACTACGCCGCCGCCACGCCATCCGGCCTGCAATACCGCGGCGACTATTTGGTCCCCGTCGGTGTCGCGCTGCGCCAGATCTTCAAGGACACGCTGTCGGGTCCTGGCGCGACCCCGGCCGATCCCTCGCTGTGGCTCGACACCGTACGCGACTTCACGGTGGAGGCGATGATGTCCGCCATCCGCGACGACCTCGCCGCCCTCGGCGTGCAGCACGACGTCTTCATCAGTGAGCGGCAGGTCGTGGCCGAGGGCTGGCTGGAGAAGGCGGAGGCCGCGCTGACCGCCAAGGAGCTGATCTATACCGGCGTGCTGGAGCCGCCGAAGGGCAAGACGCCGGATGACTGGGAGCCGCGGCCGCAGGTGCTGTTCCGCGCGACCCAGTTCGGCGACGACGTCGATCGCCCGCTGCGGAAGTCGGACGGCTCCGGCACCTATTTCGCCAATGACGTCGCCAACCACCTGGCCAAGATCGAGCGCGGCTTCCCGCAGCTGGTGCAGGTCTGGGGCGCCGACCATGGCGGCTATGTGAAGCGCATGCAGGCCGCGGTCGCGGCGCTGTCGGACCGCAAGGTCTCGCTCGACGTCGTACTGACGCAGATCGTCCACGTCATGAAGAATGGCGAGCCGGTGCGCATGTCGAAGCGCGCCGGCACCTACATCACGCTGCGCGACCTGATCGATGAGGTCGGCAAGGACGCCGTCCGCTTCACCATGCTGACGCGCAAGGCCGACGCGCAGATGGAATTCGACCTGGACAAGGTCGTGGAGCAGAGCCGGGACAACCCCGTCTTCTACGTCCAGTACGCCCATGCCCGCTGCCGGTCCGTGCTGCGCCAGGCCGGCGACCCGGCGCTGGCCGGGCTGGCGGAGGCGCCGCTGACCGCGCTCACGGACCCCGCCGAACTCGCCCTGATCCGCCGCATGGCCGGCTGGCCGCGGACGGTGGAGGCCGCTGCCGCGGCGCGGGAACCTCACCGAATCGCGTTCTTTCTCCAAGACTTGGCCAGCGATTTTCATGTATTGTGGAACAGGGGGCGTGACGATTCCACGTTGCGCTTCATCCGGGCGGAGGAGCCGGAGGCGACACGGGCGCGGTTGGCGCTGGTGGCGGCCACGGCGACCATCCTCCGCTCCGGCCTCGCGGTCATGGGGGTGGAACCCGTCGAGGAGATGCGATGAGCGACGCGATGGTGCCTTCCTATCGCCTGCACCGGCCGGCCTCGACCGTGCCATGGCGCATGATCGCCATGGCGGGGGGCGTGCTGGCCTTCGTCGCCGCCGGCGCGGCGGGGTGGTGGGCGATCCAGCGTATCGGCACCCGCAGCGTGCCGCTGGTGGAGGCTGATCCCCGGCCCTTCAAGGTCCGGCCCAGCGATCCCGGCGGCCTTCGCGTTCCCAACCAGTCCGAACTCGTGCTCGAACGGCCCGGCCAGCGCGCCCAGGGCAACGCCGCAACCGCCCGTGCGCCAGGCCTGGCGCCGGAGGCCGAGGCGCCGAATATCGGCGGGCTCCGCGCTGCCGTGGCGCCGCCGCCCGTGATCGCCCCCGCGCCGACCTGGCCGCCGCAGCCCGCGCCGCGACCGGGGCAGGTGGTGCCGGGGCAGACCGCCCCGGGTGTGGCTGCGCCGGCAACCCCTGCGCCCGCCGCGACGCCGCCCGCCAATGGCAATGCCCCCGCCGCCCAGCCCGCCACGCCGCAGGTTGCCGCGCGCCAGGCCGCGCCGCCGGCCGCGACACCGCCCGCCGCGGCTCCAGCCGCTACCGCCGTGACGCCGCCCGCGCGGCCGGCCGGTTCCGGCCGCGTCCAGGTGCAGATCGCCGCCCTGACCAGCGAGGACAGCGCCCGCGCCGAATGGGACCGCGTCGCCCGCCGTGCGCCCGAGCTCTTCCAGGGCCGCAGCCCCGCCGTGACGCGCCTCGACCGCGACGGCCAGGCACCGCTCTTCCGCCTCCGCACCGGCGGCTTCGCCGACCAGGATGCGGCGCGCGAGTTCTGCGAACAGGTCCGCGCCCGCGGCGCCACCTGCATCCCCGTGCGCTGAGACAGCCCATGACCGCACTCGCCGCCGTGGTCGGCATCGCCGGCCCGGCGCTCTCGGCGGAGGAGGTGGCGCTGTTCCGCCGCCATCGCCCCGCCGGCGCCATCCTGTTCCGCCGCAACGTCCAGGACCCCGTGCAGCTGCGCGCCCTGACGGAGTCGCTGCGCACGGAGCTGGGCGCGGAGGCGCCGATCCTCATCGACCAGGAGGGTGGCCGCGTCGCGCGGCTGCGCCCGCCGCACTGGCCGGACTTCCCCCCCGCCGCGACCTTCGAGGGTAGGCCCGAGACGACGGCGGAGGCGAATGCCGCCCTCATCGGCATGGAATGCGCGGCGGCCGGGCTCGACGTGGTCTGCGCGCCGCTGCTCGACCTGCGGCTGCCCGGCATGCACCAGGTGATCGGCGACCGCGCCTTCAGCGCCGACCCGGAGGAGGTGGCGCGGCTCGGCGCCGCCTGGATCAGCGGGCTGCGCCAGGCCGGCTGCATCCCCGTCATCAAGCACATCCCCGGCCATGGCCGCGCCCGGGTGGACAGCCACGAAAGCCTGCCCGTCGTGGACTGCGACCGCGCCACCCTGGCCCCGGATATCGAGGCCTTTCGTCGGATCTGCGCCGATGGCGGCGGCGACGGGCTCTGGGCCATGACGGCCCATATCCTCTATCCCGCCCTTGATGCGCGGCTGCCTGCGACGCTCTCCCCCGGCCTGATCCGGGACGTGATCCGGGGCGAGATCGGCTTCGATGGCGTGCTGGTCTCGGACGACCTGGCCATGGGCGCCATGGCGGGGCTTTCCAACGACCTGGCAGGCGACACGGTGCGGGCGGGCTGCGACCTGGTGCTGCATTGCACGGGGGTGCTGGCGGAAACGGCGGCCATCCTCGCCACCTGCCCGCCGCTGTCGGAGGCGGCGTCGCGCCGCCTTGCCGCCGCCCGCGCGGCCACCGCCGCGGCATCGCGCCCGCTCAACCCGGCCGCCCTGGTCGCGGCGCGGGACACGCTGCTGGCCGTCTCCTCGTGATCATGGAATGGGTGGGGGAGATCGCGGCGATCGCGCTCGCCGCGATCCTCGCCATCACCCTGCATGAGGCCGCGCATGGCTATGCGGCCAAGGCTTTGGGCGACAGCACGGCGGCGGAGATGGGGCGGGTCAGCCTCAACCCGATCCGCCACATCGACCCGGTCGGCACCATCCTGCTGCCGGCCTTCCTGCTGGTCTCGCAGCTGCTGACCATCGGGCGGGTGGAGGCGATGTTCGGCTGGGCCAAGCCCGTGCCGGTGAACATCTGGCGGCTGCGCAACCCGCGCTGGGGCATGGTGCTGGTGGCGGCGGCGGGGCCGGCCATCAACTTCGTGCTTGCCTGGGGCTTCGGCCTCGCGGCCCATGGGGTGACGGCGCTGGCCGATTCGCTGCCGGAGGACGGCACGGAATGGCTGCTGCGCTTCATCGCCTTGAGCATGCTCTACAACGTGATTCTCGCCTGCTTCAACCTGCTGCCGCTGCCGCCCCTCGATGGCGGGCGCATCCTGGTCGGCATCCTGCCGGCGCCGCTGGCGCGCGCCGTGGCGGGGCTGGAGCGGTTCGGCCTGCTGATCGTCATCGGCCTGATCTTCGTGCTGCCGCACCTGATCACGGGCTTCGATCCGCTGGGAACGCTGATCCGCGACGTCGCCCTGCCGGTGCTGCGCGTCATGTTCATCCTCTCTGGCCACGGAGGCAGCTGATGACGGATCCGGTGCTGCATCTCCGGCTCGATGGCTATGAGGGGCCACTCGACCTGCTGCTGGACCTCGCGCGGTCGCAGAAGCTCGACATCGCCAACATCTCCATCGTGTCGCTGGTCGACCAGTACCTGGCGGTCATCGAGCAGGCGCGCGGCATGCGGCTGGAGTTGCAGGCGGAATGGCTGGTCATGGCCGCCTGGCTCGCCTGGCTGAAATCCCGCCTGCTGCTGCCGAAGGAGGAGACAGCCGACCAGGAGGATCCGGAAGCCATCGCCGCCCGCCTGACCGACCGGCTGGCGGAGCTGGAGGCGATGCGCGTCGGCGCCGCCTGGTTGCAGGCCCGCCCGCAGCTGGGCCGGGACGTCTTCGCCCGCGGCGCGCCGGAGAGCCTGACGGTGGAGGACCGCTCCGGCATCCGCGCGGACCTGGCGTCGCTCTGCCAGGCCTATGCCGCCGCGCGCCGGCGGGCGCTGGCGCAGCGGCCCTACCGGCCCAAGCCGCGGAAGCTGTTCACGGTGCAGGAGGCGATCCAGCGCCTGTCCCAGGTGCTGGGGGAGCTGCCCTCCTGGGCCGTGCTGCAGCGCTTCATGCCGGATGACGCGGCGCTGGACCCGGTGGAGCGCCGCGCGGCCCTTGCCAGCACGCTCATCGCGGGCTTGGAGATGGCCCGCGGCGGCGCGCTGGAACTGCGCCAGGACCGGGCCTTCGGCCCCATCCTGCTGCGCCGCGCGGAGGCCGTGGAGGGTCAGCGGGATGTGCGCGCCGCCTGAGGAGGAGGGGGAGGGGGAGCCGATGCTGGTCCCCGACGCGATCGAGGCGCCCCCCGCCGTGACGGCGGAGGCGATCCGCATCGCCGAGGCCCTCCTCTTCGCCACGGATCGCCCGCTGGCGCCCGCCCGGCTTCAGCAGGTGCTCCCGGAAGGCCAGGCGGCCGATGCCGTGCTGGCGGAACTCGCGATCCTGCTGGATGGCCGCGGCGTGACATTGACGGAGGTGGCCGGCGGCTTCGCGCTGCGGACCGCGCCGGAGCTGGCCCCGGCCCTGACCCGCGTGGTGGAGGTGCCGAAGCGCCTGCCCCGCGCGGCCATGGAGGCCCTGGCCGTGATCGCCTGGCACCAGCCGGTGACGCGGGCGGAGATCGAGGAGATCCGCGGCGCAAGCCTCTCCCAGGCCACGCTCGAATCGCTGCTGGAACACGGGCTGGTCGCGCCGCGCGGACAGCGGGAGGTGCCGGGCCGCCCGACCCTCTGGGGCACCACCACGCGCTTCCTGGAGCAGTTCGGCCTGAAGTCGCTGCGCGACCTGCCGCGGCGGGAGGAGTTGGTCAGCGCCGACGCCGCGGCACCGCTGCTGGCGGCGATGCAGGCGCCGAAGGATGAGACGGTAGAGCCCAAAGCCGACGGTAAGGTGGAATGACCCTACGAAGCGCGCTTCCCGGGGCGGCCGGCCATGCCGGCCGAGGCCGCGAATGCGGCCCGCGCGCCAACCAGCCTTTTGGCCCGGCGCGCCAGCGGCCCGCGCGAAGCCAAGCCGCCGGAGGCGGCGCCCGGCGTCTGAGGGCATGAACACGTGAGCATCCGATTCGAGGGTGTCTCGCACGCCTACCCCGAGCGCGGCCAGGTGCTGCGCGGGCTCGACCTGGATGTCGGGCCGGGGGAGATCCTGTGCCTTCTGGGTCCCTCGGGCTGCGGCAAGACGACGCTGCTGCGCCTGGCCTCGGGGCTGGAGCCGCTCCAGGCCGGGCGGATCACGCTGGGCGGGCAGCTGATCGCGGAGCCGGGGCGGGAGACGCCGCCGGAGGGCCGCGGAGTCGGCTTCGTCTTCCAGGACTACGCGCTGTTCCCCCACCTCACGGTGGAGGAGAACGTCGCCTTCGGGCTGCGCTTCATCCCGCGCGGCCAGCGCAAGTGGCGGATCATGGATGCGCTGGCCCGCGTCGGCCTGGAAGGCTACGCGGCCGCCTGGCCGCACATGCTCTCGGGCGGGCAGCAGCAGCGGGTGGCGCTGGCACGCGCCCTGGCGCCGCGCCCCGCCGTGCTGCTGCTGGACGAGGCCTTTGCCAGCCTCGATGCCCGGCTGCGGGAGCAGGTGCGGGACGACACGCTGCATGTCCTCCAGGAAGCGGGGATCGCGACGCTGATCGTGACCCATGATGCGGAGGAGGCGATGTTCATGGCCGACCGCATCGCGCTGATGAATGCCGGCCAGATCGAGCAGCTCGGCACCCCCGCCGAACTCTACCTCACGCCCGCCAGCCGCTTCGTCGCGACCTTCCTGGGCGAGGTGAATGTCCTGCCCGCGCGACTCCATGCCGGGCGGGCGGAGACGCCGATCGGCACCGTCCCGGCGCCGGAAGCGCTCGGCAACCAGCCCGTGCAGGTGCTGCTGAGGCCAGAGGGGCTGCGGGTGATGACGGCGCCTTCCGCCGATGGTCCGGCGGAGCCCTTGGCCGGTGATCTCGCGGGCTGCGGCGCGGTGGCGGAGGTGGAGGCGTGCCGGCTGCTCGGCGCCACGACCCTGGTCCATCTGGCGGTGCCGGACGGGCAGGGGGCGCTGCTGCACCTGCATGCGCGGCTGCCGCCGGGCATCTGGCTGAACCGGGGGGAACGCGTTTCCGTCGCGATGGACCCGCAACGGGCCTTCGTATTCCCGGCCGAGGCTCCCTAGATAGGGGTGGCTGTCATCGCCGCCGGATTGGCGCGACGCGGCGATCCTGCTAACGGGATGGGCCCGCAGGCCGGCACGATGCGCGGCGCGGGAATGGGGAAGAATGCTCGGTCTCGACTGGTCCGAACTCGCGCTGATCGCGGTGGTCGCGGTGGTCGTCATCGGCCCCAAGGACCTGCCCGATGCCGTGCGCGGAATCGCCAAGGGCATCCAGAAGCTCCGCCGCATGGCCGGGGAGTTCCAGGGCCAGGTGGATGAGGTGGTGCGCGAGGCGAAGCTGGAGGATGTGCGGAACTCGATCAACGAGATCCGCAACTTCAACGTCCGCGACATCGTCGAGAAGGAGATCGACAAGGATGGGTCGATCCGGAAGACCTTTACGGAAGACCCGATCGGCAACCCGTTGCGCGACGCCTTCTCGCCCGATGCCGGCCATGGCGCGGCGGTGACGCCGCCGCCCTCTGCCATGCCGTCCGCACCGCCGCCGCCGGTGGCGCCGGCCTTCGTGCCGCCGGGCACGCTGCCGCCCTTGCCGGAGCCGCCGCCGCCGACCGCGGCCGCCGTCCCGCCCGCCTTCGTGCCGCCGGCCTCGGTGCCGCCCGTCGCCAGCCCCGCGCCTGCGCCGGCCGGTACGCCGGTGACGCCGCCGCCGGCTTCGCCCTCCACCGCAGCCTGAGATAACGGATCCCCCCCGTGCCGCGTGATCCGGAAGACCAGATCGACGACAAGCCGATGCCGTTGATCGAGCACCTCATGGAGCTGCGCACGCGGCTCATGTGGTCGATCGGCGCCTTCATCATCGCCTTCGCCGTCTGCTACTATTTCTCCACGCAGATCTACGGCTTCCTCGCCGCCCCGCTCGCGGACATCCTCTACGCCCAGGGCGGCGGCGACCGGCGGATGATCTTCACGGCGCTGTACGAGGCCTTCTTCACCTACCTGAAGGTCGCCTTCTTCGGCGCCACCTTCTTCAGCTTCCCGATGTGGGCCACCCAGCTCTGGCTGTTCATCGCGCCTGGCCTGTACCGAAGCGAGAAGAAGGCGATCATGCCCTTCCTCATCGCCTCCCCCTTCCTGTTCCTCGCGGGCGCGGCGCTGGCCTACTACTTCATCTTCCCGCTGGCCTGGAAGTTCTTCATCTCCTTCGAGACGCCGGCCGATGCGGGGTCCATCCCCATCCAGCTGGAGGCGAAGGTCAGCGAGTATCTCTCGCTGGTCATGCACATGATCCTGGCCTTCGGCATCGCCTTCCAGCTGCCGGTGCTGCTGACCTTGATGGCGCGCGTCGGCATCGTGAGCGTCGAGGGGCTGCGGAAGGGACGGCGCTACGCGATCGTCGGCATGTTCGTGGTCGCGGCCATCATCACGCCGCCCGACATCATCAGCCAGATCGGCCTCGCGGTGCCGCTGATCCTGCTCTACGAGATCTCGATCCTGATGGCCGTGTGGATGACGCCGAAGCCGCCGAAGGACGAGGCGAGCAGTTGACGCTGGCGCCGGGGGCCTCCGCCCCCCGCCCTGCTTCCGCTCTCTCTCGCTGACCGATCGGCCCTGAGGGGCCTGCCATCAGGGGCTGCTTCCCATGCATGACATCAAGCTGGTGCGCGCCAACCCCGCCGCCTTCGACGCCGCGCTCGCCCGCCGCGGCGCGCCGCCCGCGGCCGCGGAGGCGCTGCGCCTCGATGACCTCCGCATCGAGGCCATCCGCATCACCCAGGCCGCGCAGACCACGCGCAACGAGCTCTCCCGCCAGATCGGCGCCGCCATGAAGCGCGGCGACACGCAGGAGGCCGAGCGGCTGAAGGCCGAGGTGAAGGCCGCGGTCGATGCCGCCGCCGCCGCGACGCCGGAGGTGCATGAGGCCGCGCGCGACGCGATCCTGGCGGCCCTGCCCAATGTGCTGGACGAGGCGGTGCCGGAGGGGCTGGACGAGACCGCCAATGTTGTCCTGCACACCCATGGGGCGCCGGCCAACTTCGCCTTCACGCCGAAGCAGCATTTCGAGCTGGGCGAAGCCTTCGGGATGGATTTCGCGAATGCCGCCAAGCTGGCCGGCACGCGCTTCACCATCCTGCGCGGGCCGCTGGCGCGGCTGGAACGCGCGCTCGGTCAGTGGATGCTGAACCTGCACACGGAGCAGCATGGCTACACGGAAGTCTCCGTGCCGCTGCTGGTGAACGACGCCACCCTATACGGCACCGGCCAGTTGCCGAAGTTCAGCGAGGATTCGTTCCGCACCACCGATGGCCGCTGGCTGATCCCGACCGCGGAGGTGCCGCTGACCAACCTGGTGCGGGGCGAGATCCTGGCCGAATCCGCGCTGCCGATGCGCCTGACCGCGCTGTCCGCCTGCTTCCGCAGCGAGGCCGGATCGGCCGGGCGCGACACGCGCGGCATGCTGCGTCAGCACCAGTTCCAGAAGGTCGAACTCGTCTCCATCTGCCTGCCGCAGGACAGCGAGGCGGAGCATGAACGCATGACCGCCTGTGCGGAGCGGGTGCTGACCGATCTCGGCCTGACCTGGCGGCGCATCGTGCTCTCGGCCGGCGATACCGGCTTCGGCGCGGCCAAGACCTATGACCTGGAGGTCTGGCTGCCCGGCCAGCAGGCCTGGCGCGAGATCTCCTCCTGCTCCAACTGCCGCGACTTCCAGGCGCGGCGGATGGATGCGCGGTTCCGGCCCGCCGGTGGGAAAGGCACGGAGTTCCTGCACACGCTGAACGGCAGCGGCGTGGCCGTGGGCCGCGCGCTGATCGCGGTGCTGGAGACCTTCCAGCAGGCCGATGGCAGCGTGCTGGTGCCCGAGGTGCTGCGCCCCTGGATGGGCGGGGTGGAGATGCTGCACCCCGGCTGAAGGGGTGCAGCCTGGATTCACTCGCCGGGGATCGGCGCGGGCTTGGGCCGCCGGCTCTGGTCCAGCCAGATCAGCACCACGGCGCCGAACATGGCGAACCAGACGCCATAGAAGGGCTGGCCGAGCAGCGTGAGCGCCAGCGTCATGACGGCGCAGAAGGCGATGGTCGGCCAGGGGTAGCGCCCCACGACACCCGTCAGCAGGGTGTAGGGCAGCAGCAGGATACGCAGCACGGTCGGGGGGATCCTTCGCGGACCCCTCGCCACCGGAAGGGCGGCCGGACGGATGCGCCCCGCACCCTCCGCCGCCAGGGCGCCGGACACAAGGCAATTCGGCGCGTGCGTGCCGGGCGGGGCCGCCCGAACCCGCGAAACATGGCGAAACCGCCCGCCATCGACAGCCCGCGCCGGCGGGGTCCAGGCTGCGGCTTCCGACGGCAGGAGGCCCGGCATGGCATCGGTGGAGTTGCGGGTCCTCGACACCAGGATCGGCGCGCGGTTCAAGCGGCCGCGCGGCAGCGACATCATCGTCGGTACCGCCACGCCCCTGACCCGGCTGTTCGAACGGGTGACGGCGGCACTCGGCAGCAACAGGCTGTCCCGCCTTTCCATCTGCTGCCATGGCTACGAGGGTGGCGTCGCCGATGACCGGATGGCGATGTCCCGCATGGGCGGCGGCTTCGGGCTGCAGCTCGGCCAGGATGACCTGACCTTCGACACGGTCGGCGCCTTCAATGCGCTGTCCGGCAGGTTCAGCGGCGGCGGACAGATGGACATCTATGCCTGCGCGGCGGCCGAGGACAGCTCCTCCACGGGCTTCACCGGCAATGGGCGGCTGCTGATGCGGGAGCTGGCCGGGCAGATCAATGCGACGGTCCGCGCTTCCGATTCCGTGCAGACCTACAACCACGGGGTGGTGACAACCACGCTCTTCGGCATTCCCGTCTTCAGCGAGTACGAGGGCGTCGATTTCGGGGAGTGGGAGGGCAATGTCTGGCTCTTCATGCCCGATGGATCCCGCCGGCAGGACCGGCGGCCGGGACGGGGCGTCAGCTGAACCGCTGTGGCGTCGAGGCCACCAGGAGCTACTGCGGGTTTAGCCGATTTAGCCCCTTTAGGATGTTTAGCACCGTTTTTCGGGGTGCTATCGCCTGACCCGGCAACCGCGCACGGGTCGCCAGATGGCCGCGAGAACGTAGCGGAAACACCAGACCCGTGGCCAGCGTTTTCGATCGCGACAGGGGCGCCGTCCCGGCGCCCCGTTCCGGATCAGTCGCCGGCTGCCACCCCCTCGTCGATCGCGCGGGGATGCGTCGTCTCGTCGATCCAGATCATGACCATCGAGCCGATCAGCGCGAAGCTGACGCTGATCACGTCATGACCCGTCGCCCATCCAACCACGGTGACGATGACGCTGACGAGGACGGTCGGCCAGGGGAGGCGGCCGATGAGGCCGAACAGCAGGCCGAAGGGGGCGTAGAGGGCAGCCATCAAGGCCGTGATCCTTTGCTCGCCGCGCCGGCAAGGCCCATCCCCTTGATGGCCCTGACGGCGCGCGCCCGGGACGCTCTCGCCGTCATGTGGATGACACAAGCATGATGTCGAAAGGATGCGGCGAATTCACCCGGGCTTCAGGTCCGGGTGCCATTCCGCAATGAATCGTCGAAAACCCTGTATATGCCGTAACTTAGCGGGCAAGCTTCACGTCATGAGAAGGCGTTCACGCCGCCGCAACGTCACGCGTCGAGCTTCACGCCGAGCCGCCCGGCCATCTCCTGCACGAACTGCCAGGCGACGCGGCCCGACCGCCCGCCGCGCGTGACCGACCATTCGACGGCGGCCTTGCGCAACTCCTCCTGCGATGCCGGCAGGCCGAAACTCGCGGCGTAGCCCTCGATCATCGCGAAGAAGGTGTCCTGGTCGCAGTTGTGGAACCCGATCCAGAGCCCGAAGCGGTCACTGAGGGACACCTTCTCCTCCACCGCCTCCCCGGGGTTGATGGCCGTGCTGCGCTCATTCTCGATCATGTCGCGGGACATGAGGTGGCGGCGGTTGGAGGTGGCGTAGAACAGGACATTGGCGGGCCGGCCCTCGATCCCGCCATCCAGCACCGACTTCAGCGCCTTGTAGTCGGCGTCCTCCCGCTCGAAGGACAGGTCGTCGCAGAAGACCAGGCAGCGGCGGGGCTGGGCCCTGAGAATGTTCAGCAGGTCGGGCAGGGTGCGGACATCCTCCCGCTGGATTTCCACCAGCGCCAGGCAGCCGGGATTCTCCCGGTTCGCGGCGCCATGCGCCGCCTTGACCAGGGACGACTTGCCCATGCCGCGGGCGCCCCAGAGCATGGCGTTGTTGGCCGGCAGGCCGCGCGCGAAGCGGAGCGTGTTCTCCAGCACCAGGCCCTTCTGCCGGTCCACGCCCTGCAGCAGCGCGATGTCCACCGCCGCCACGCGCGGCACCGGCGCCAGCCGCGCCGGCGGGCCAGGGTGCCAGACGAAGGCATCGGCGCCGCGCAGGCTCGGCGCGGGCGGCGGCGGGGGCGCCAGGCGCTCCAGCGCCTCCGCGATGCGGGTCAGGGTGGGGAGGAGGGCGTGCGGGTCTGACAAGGCTTGGGCCCCGGTCTCTGCGGCGTATTGACGGGAAGGGGGCGGAAGCTAGGTTGCGCGCTTGAGCGCCGCAACCCCGGCGCCAGCTCCCAAGAAAGCCGGACCCACCCTCATGTTCATTTCGCCCGCCTATGCCCAGACCGCCGATGGCGGCACAACGGCCGTGATCATGCAGCTGCTGCCGCTGATCCTGATCTTCGCGGTCTTCTACTTCCTGCTGATCCGGCCCCAGCAGAAGAAGATGAAGGAGCACCGCGCGATGCTCGGCCAGCTGAAGCGCAACGACAAGATCGTCACCGCCGGCGGCATCGTCGGCACCGTGTCCAAGGTGCGGGACGACAGCGACGAGGTGGAGGTGGAGATCGCGCCCGGCGTGCGCGTGACGGTGGTGCGCGGCACCATCGGCAGCGTGATCAAGCCGCCGGAGCCGGCGAACGACACCAAGGCCTGAACCGGCCTGCGGTTGGTATCGAGGGGGTGGGCCGCAAGGTCCGCCCCCTTTTTCATGCGCGCATGGCGACCTCGCTCCGCCATGCGTCCCGCGCGCGGGACAGCACGGGCGCCGGGTGGCAGAAGCGCGCTCGACCCAAAGGAGAGCGATGATGAGCGAGCCCAAGACCCTGCTGCAGATGGCCGGCGCCAGCCTGGCCCCGCCTGCGCTGGCCGATGCCGTGCTGCTGGTGATCGACGCGCAGGGCGAATACCGGACGGGCAAGTTGCCGCTGGAGGGAATCGAGGAAAGCCTGCCGGTCCTGGCCGGCCTGATCGCCCGTGCCCGCGCCGGCGGCGCCGTGGTGATCCATGTCGCGCATAAGGGCCGCGCCGGCGGGCTGTTCGACCGCGATGCCGCGGGCGGCGCCATCCTGGCGGAGGTCGCGCCTGTGGGCGAGGAGGCGGTGGTGGAGAAGCCGCTGCCGAACGCCTTCGCCGGCACCGACCTGGCGCAGCGCCTGGCCGCCATCGGGCGGAAGGAGCTGATCGTGGCGGGCTACCAGACGCATATGTGCGTCAGCTCCACCGCGCGGGCGGCACTCGACCTCGGCTATCGCGTGACGGTGCCGCATGACGCCTGCGCGACGCGGGCGCTGCCGGATGCGCTGGGAGGCGCGCCGATCAGCGGCGCCGCGATCCACCGCCATGCCCTGGCGGAACTGGCGGACCGCTTCGCGGTGGTGGTGCCGGCCGCGTCGATCGGCTGATCCCACGAAAAAGGGCGCCGGATCGCTCCGGCGCCCCCATAGCCTGGACCCTTGAAGGGGTCAGGCCGCCTGGCCGCTGCTCAGGCCGCCCTTGTCCATCAGGCCCTCGACCACTTCCCAATCCACGAGCTTGTTCAGGAAGTTGTCGAGGTAGTTCGGGCGGACGTTGCGGAAATCCAGGTAGTAGGCGTGTTCCCAGACGTCCACGCCGAGGATCGGCGTGCCTTCGCCGGTCGCCACGGGGTTGGAGCCGTTCGGGGTCTTGGTGACCTTCAGCTTGCCGTCCGTGCCGATGATCAGCCAGGCCCAGCCGGAGCCGAACTGCGTCACGCCGGCCTGCTTGAAGGCTTCCTTGAAGGCCGCGAGGCCGCCGAGGTCGCTGTCGATCTTGGCAGCGAGCTTGCCGGGCAGCTTGTCCCCGCCGCCCTTCGGCGACATCACCTGCCAGAACAGGATGTGGTTCCAGTGCTGGCCGGCCTGGTTGAGGACGGGCAGGCCATCGGCACCGGCCTTGCCGGCTTCGGCCACGATCTGCTCCAGCGTCTTGCCGGCCAGGCCCTTGGATTCGATCAGGCCGTTCAGCGCCGTGACATAGGCGTTGTGGTGCTTGCCGTGATGGAGCTCGAGCGTCTCCTGGCACATGCCCTGGCCCGCGAGGGCGTTGGTGGAATAGGGCAGGGGCGGCAGGCTGAAGGGCATGGGGGACTCTCCCGTTGGAGGTTCTCGCCCCCGTGTCGTGCCGAGGGCCGGCGACTGACCTAGGCGTGGTGGCAGGGAGCGTCAACCGCGCCCGCCCACGCTTGCCCGCCCTGCAAGGGACGGTCATCAAGCCATCATGGCCGATGCCCCGCTTTCCCCGATCGCCGCCTTCGCGCGCGCGCATGACCCGGACCGCTTCCTGACCGCGCTGTTCATGCCGGCCGCGGTGCGGGAGGCCTTCTTCGCGCTGATCGCCTTCAACCATGAGCTGGCACGGGCGCGAGAAGCCGCCACGAACCCCGTCGCCGCGCTGATCCGGCTGCAATGGTGGCGGGACGCGGTGACGGAAGCGACGGCGGGCAAGCCACCCCGGCGGCATGAGGTGGCGGCACCGCTGCATGCCGCGATCGTGTCCGGCGCGCTGGCGGCGGATGACCTGACCGGCCTGATTGATGCGCGGGAGCCGGAGGCGGAGGAGGAGGGGATCCCGACGCGGGAGGCCTTCGGCGCCTATCTCCGCGCCGGTGCCGGCGGCTTCGCCGTGGTGGCGGGCCGGCTGGCGGGCGCGCCGCCCGAAGCGCTGCCGCTGCTGCAACGGCTCGGCGCGCTGCATGGCCTCTCCGGCGTGCTGCGCAGCGTCCCTGCCCATGCCGCCCAGGGCCGCTGCCTGCTGCCGCGCGATGCGCTGGCGGAGGCCGGGCTGAGCGCGGAAGGCGTGGTCGCCGATCCCGGCAGCGCGCAAGGCCTGGTGGCGGCGTTGGCGGAGGAAGGCGGCACCATGCTGGACAAGGCGATGACGGAGGCGCTGCCACGCGCCGCGCTGCCGGCGGCGCTGCCGGCGGTGCTGGCGCGGCGGGACCTCCGGCGGATCGCGCGCGGCATGCCGGTGCCGCGACCGCGGGGGCTTGGCGACCGGTTGGCCGTCACCTGGGCGGCCTTCCGCGCGCGGCTGTAGCGGGCCGCGGCCGGATGGGCGGTTCCAGACCGCCGCGGCCCGTGCCACGCTCGCTGTGACCGGGGAGGATCGATGCCATGCCGTCTCGTCGTGCCGTGCTGGCCGCGCCGCTGCTGACGCTGCCCGCGGTGGCCCTCGCGCAGGCCACGCCGGCCATCTTCGCAGCCGGTGCCACCAAGCATGCGGTGGAGGAGTTGCAGGACGCCGAGCGCGCTGCCGGCCGCCCGGTGCCGGACGCCGCCTTCGATACGGTGGGCGCGCTGCGCGACCGGATCCTGGCTGGGGAACGCCCGGCGGTCACGCTGCTCTCGGCGGAGGCGGTGGCCGCGATCCGGGCGCGGGGAATCGGTCCGGCGGACGGGGCGGTGGATGTCGGCCGCACCGGCGTCGGGCTCGCTGCCCCGGCGGGGCGTCCGGCACCGGATATCGGCACGCCGGAGGCCTTCCGCAGCGCGCTGCTGGCGGCCGAGTCCATCGCCTATGCTGATCCCGCCCGCGGGGCGACCGCCGGGCGGCATGTGGCGGCGGTGATCGAGCGGCTCGGCCTGACGGAAGCGCTGCGGCCGAAGCTGCGGCTCGTCTCCTTCGGCGTCGAAGGCGTGGCGATGGCCGGGCGAGGGGAGGTGGCGCTGGCCTTCAGCCAGGCCACCGAGATCATCGACCGCCCCGGCGTGCAGCTGGTGGGGCTGCTGCCGGAGGCGCTGAACCTCTGGACCGTCTATCGCGCCGCGATCGTGGAGGACGGGGCGGCGGCAAGGGCGCTGCTGGCGCTGCTGTCCGGGGAGGCCGCGCGCGCGGCCTATGCGCGGATCGGCTTCCGGCCGGTGTGACGGCCGCGCCGGTCAGGCGCAGGATGCGTGGCGCGTGACGGCACGGCCCAGCAGCGGCAGGGCCCGCGCGACGAACCAGCGTTCATAGGCGAGTTCGTGCATGACGGCGGCGGTGACGTCGCCGAAGTAATGGCCGGGTCGTCCGGGCGCGAAGAAGTCGAAGCCGAACAGCGTCACCGGCCGGGCGAAGATGACGGCGGCCAGGATGATCGCCGCCAATCCCGTGGTCGGCCAGGGATAGGCGATGCCCGAAACCAGCTCGATCAGCCCGTTCGGCAGGCGCGGGGGTCCGGGCGGCGCGTGATCCTCGAAGGGGATGCCGCGGATGCCGAGCGCAGGCAGGCTGGCGAAGCCGGGTTCGCGCGCGACCAGGCTGGGCAGGATCGGGCGCTTGGTCTCGTGGAACAGCATCAGGTCGCAGCGCCGGCCCGCATCGGCCTCATGCCCGCCGAGCCGCGGATAGTTCATGCGGATGATGACGTCATGCGCCTCGATCGCGGCGCCGGCGCCGCTGCCGGCCAGGCCGGAGCCGTTGCCGACAACCGCCACGTCGCGCGCCATCGCCAGGCGCTCCAGCGCCGGCGGCAGGCCCTGCGCCATCACGGGCGGCAGGCGCTTGGCGAGCACTTCCCGCACCTCGCCATCATCGCCGGGACGGCCCTGCAGGCATTGGTGCTGGAGGCGGAGCGACCGGCGGGCGAGGGGCGACAACTCGGCCATCGCCATCGCCCAGTGGCGGCTGGCCTCCGGGGAGGGCGCGAGGAGTTCGGTGCGGAGCAGGGCGCGCAGCCATTCCGGGCGGGGCACCGGCGGCGCGGGCAGTTCCGCCAGGATAAGGGCGCGCAGCGCCTCGAACTCGCCCAGCCGGTTGAGCAGCCGCGCCAGGGCCATGGCCGCGAAGGGCCGGCTCGGCGCGTGCGCCAGCAGTGCGGTCGCGGCGGTGCGCAGCACCACCGGATGCGTCTCGAACAGCGCCTCCGCCACGTGCCAGGCGTAGCGCCGGTCCGTATCGGGCTTGCCTTCCAGGTGATGGCGCAGCCAGTCGGCGCGCTCGCCCTCCGGCTGCCCGGCGACCGCCATGCGGAGGAGGTAGTGCGGCGAGTGGATGGTGGCCGTCACGCCTTCTTCCGCTTTTTCGCGACCACCGGCGCGGCCGCGGCGCCGTCCCGCGCGATGATGGGCTTCAGGAAGCGGCCGGTATGGCTTTCCGGTGCTTCCGCCACCTGTTCCGGCGTGCCCTGCGCCACGATGCGCCCGCCGCCCTCGCCACCTTCCGGGCCGAGGTCGAGGATCCAGTCGGCGGTCTTGATGACCTCGAGGTTGTGCTCGATCACCACGACGGTGTTGCCCTGCGCCACCAGCGCATGCAGCACTTCCAGCAGTTTCCGGACGTCCTCGAAATGCAGGCCCGTCGTCGGCTCATCGAGGATGTAGAGCGTGCGGCCGGTGGCGCGGCGCGACAATTCCTTCGACAGCTTGATGCGCTGCGCCTCGCCGCCCGACAGCGTCGTCGCCTGCTGGCCGAGATGGATGTAGCCGAGGCCGACATCGCGCAGCACGACGAGCTTGTCGCGGATCGACGGCACGGCGGAGAAGAACTCCACCCCCTCATCCACCGTCATGTCCAGCACGTCGGCGATGGATTTTCCCCTGAATTTCACATCCAGGGTTTCGCGGTTGTAGCGTTTCCCTTTGCAGGTATCGCAGGTCACGTACACATCAGGAAGAAAGTGCATCTCGATCTTCAGCACGCCATCGCCCTGGCAGGCCTCGCAGCGGCCGCCCTTGACGTTGAAGCTGAAGCGGCCGGCCTGGTAGCCGCGGGCGCGGGATTCCGGCATTTCCGCGAACCAGTCGCGGATCGGGCCGAACAGGCCCGTATAGGTCGCGGGGTTGGAACGCGGCGTGCGGCCGATCGGCGACTGGTCGATGTCGATGATCTTGTCGAGGTGTTCGAGACCCTCGATCCGCTCATGCGGGCCCGGCACCTCGCCGCTGCCCATCAGGCGGCGCGACGCGGCCTTGAACAGCGTCTCGATCACCAGGGTGGATTTGCCGCCGCCGGAGACGCCGGCGACGCAGCAGAAGGTGCCGAGCGGGATCTCCGCCGTGACGTCCTTGAGGTTGTTGCCGCGGGCGCCGACGACGCGGATCATCCGCTTGGGGTCGAGCGGCCGGCGCGTGGCGGGCATCGGGATGCGGCGCGCGCCCGAGAGGTATTGCCCGGTGATGCTGTCGGGATGCGCCTCCACCTCCGCCGGCGTGCCCTGGGCGATGACGCGGCCACCGCCCTTGCCGGCGGCCGGGCCGATATCGATCAGGTGGTCGGCGCTGCGGATCGCATCCTCGTCGTGCTCCACGACGAGCACGGTGTTGCCGATGTCGCGCAAGCGCCGCAGCGTCTTGAGCAGGCGCTCATTGTCCCGCTGGTGCAGGCCGATGCTGGGTTCGTCCAGCACGTAGAGCACGCCGGTGAGGCCGCTGCCGATCTGCGACGCCAGCCGGATGCGCTGCGATTCGCCGCCCGACAGCGTGGCGGAGGAGCGGCCGAGGGAGAGGTAGTCGAGGCCCACATCGACCAGGAACTGCAGCCGATCCTCGATCTCCCGCAGGATGCGGCGCGCGATCTCGGCCCGCTGCGGCGTCAGGGTCGGCATCACGCCCGCGAACCAGTCCCGCGCCTTGCGGATCGAGAGGTTGTTGACCTGGCCGATGTGGCATTCCGCCACCTTCACCGAGAGACTTTCCGGCTTCAGGCGATGGCCCTGGCAGGCGGGGCAGGGGCGATCGGCCTGGTAGCGGGAGAGGTCCTCCCGCACCCAGGGATTGTCCGTCTCGCGGTAGCGGCGCTCGAGGTTCGGGATCACGCCCTCGAAGGGCTTCTTCACGTCATAGGCGCGAAGCCCGTCCTTGTATTTCAGCGTGATCACTTCGGAACCGGTGCCGGTCATCACGACGCTGCGGAACGCCTTGGGCAGGTCGGCCCAGGGCGTCGTCATCGCGACCTTGTAGTGCCGCGCCAGGCTTTCCAGCGTCTGGTCGTAATAGGGGGAGGAGGCGCCGGACCAGGGCTGCACCGCGCCATCCTTCAGCGACTTGCTGTCATCCGGCACGACCAGCATCGGGTCGAAGAAGGACTGCGTGCCGAGCCCGTCGCAGGTCGGGCAGGCGCCCTGCGGGCTGTTGAAGCTGAACAGCCGCGGCTCGATCTCCTCGATCGTGAATCCGCTGACCGGGCAGGCGAATTTCTGGCTGAAGACGGTGCGCTTCTGGTCGTCGGCCCCTTCCGCATAGGCAACGCCATCGGCCAGCGCCAACGCCGTCTCCAGGCTGTCGGCCAGCCGGCTTTCGATGCCTTCGCGGACCACGATGCGGTCCACCACGACCTCGATGTCGTATTTCAGCTTCTTGTTGAGCGCCGGCACCTCGCCGACCGCATAGAGCGTGCCGTTGACCTTCACGCGTTCGAAGCCGCGCCGCTGGAATTCGAGAAAATCCTTCTTGAACTCGCCCTTCTTGCCCTTGGCGACCGGGGCCAGCAGCAGCAGCCGCGTGCCCTCCGGCATGGCCATGATGCGATCGACCATCTGGGAGACGGTCTGCGCCTCGATCGGCAGCCCTGTGGCCGGCGAATAGGGCACGCCGACGCGGGCCCAGAGCAGGCGCATGTAGTCATGGATCTCCGTCACCGTGCCGACGGTCGATCGCGGATTGTGGCTGGTCGTCTTCTGCTCGATCGAGATCGCGGGGCTCAGACCCTCGATCGAATCCACATCCGGCTTCTGCATGAGCTGGAGGAACTGCCGGGCATAGGCGCTCAGGCTCTCGACATAGCGGCGCTGGCCCTCGGCATAGATGGTGTCGAAGGCGAGGGAGGACTTGCCGGAACCGGACAGGCCCGTGACCACCGTCAGCGTGTCCCGCGGGATGTCGAGGTCCACGTTCTTGAGGTTGTGCTCCCGCGCGCCGCGGATGCGGATCAAGCCGCTCATGGGGGTCACCGATCGATCAAGGAAGGGCCAGCAGGGCACCGCCCCGCGGAGTCGGGCCGGCGTTCGCGTCTTGTTCTAGATGATGCGAAGCCCTATAGGTAGTCCCGCGTTGCGAATTGCCAGAGTGCCAGGGCCGGCCGCGCGACGCATGGCTGGCCTGTGCCGTCTGGTCTGGGCCGCCCCCTGCGCTATAGGGTGCGACCAAAGGATAGGGGTGCCGCCATGGCTGGTGTGAACAAGGTGATCCTGGTGGGCCGGCTCGGCCGCGACCCGGAAGTGCGCAACTTCCAGAATGGCGGCCGCGTGGTGAACCTGCGCCTCGCCACCAGCGAGCGCTACAAGGACCGCGAGGGTAACCAGCAGGAGCGGACGGAGTGGCACTCCGTCGCCATCTTCAACGAGAAGCTGGGCGAGATCGCGGAGAAGTACCTGCGCAAGGGCTCGGAGGTCTATGTCGAGGGCCAGCTCGAGACCCGCAAGTGGCAGGACCAGTCGGGCCAGGACCGCTACACCACGGAGATCGTGCTGCGCCAGTTCCGGGGCGAGATCGCGCTGCTCGGCGGCCGCGGCACGGGCGGTGAGATGGGCGGCGACCCCGGCGAGGGCGGTGGTGGCTATGCCGGCGGCGGGGGTGGCGGCGGCTATGGCGGGGGCGGCGGTGGCCGTTCCGGCGGTGGCGGCGGCCGGTCCTCGGGCGGCTGGGACAATAGCGGCGGCGGCGGTGGCCGCGCGCCCGCCGGCGGCGGCCGCGGCGGCCCGCCCAAGGGCGGCAGCGACCTGGATGACGACATTCCGTTCTGATCGCGGGCAGGGGCGCCGCCAGTCGATCGGCGGCGCCACCGCAACGGTTCCAATCACGAAAAAGATAATTTTATTCGGCCTTGAATAGCCTGAGGCTCGCGCTCCAACCCACGCGCGTGCTTCCTCCATGCCCCATCAGATGCATGTGCCGGCGCGATCCGCTGACGTGCCGGAGGCCGTTTCCCCACGCCGGCAGCCGGGGCGGTGAATACCCTCCTCGCCTATCTCGATACCTGGCTCGCACCCTCTCAATTCTCCCCGCATGGCTTCTGCCTCTGGTGGGAGCCCGGGCTCATCTGGCTCCATGCGGGTTCCGATGTCGCGATCACGCTGGCCTATCTCTCGATACCGCTGGCGATGCTCGCGGTCCTGCGGCAGCGTCGGGATTGGCGCTACCCGGGCCTCGTCATCCTCTTCGCCAGCTTCATCCTGCTGTGCGGCCTGACCCACGCCACCGGCCTCGCGACGCTGTGGTACCCCGCCTATTGGCTGGAAGGCGCGGTGAAGCTGGCGACGGCCTTCGTCTCCGTCGCCACCGCGATCCTGCTCTGGCCGCTGATCCCCCGCCTGGTCGCCATTCCCTCCACCGATGCGCTGCAGGCCGCGAATTCGCGCCTTGCCCAGGAGGCGGCGGAGAAGGATCGCCTCGTGAGGGACCTGCGTCGCCGGGAAGCCGACCTGCGTTCCCTGACCGAGGCCCTGGAAGAGCGCGTGGCCGAGCGAACCCGGCGCCTGGCGGAGGCGCATGACCGCTTCGCCCGCCAGCTCGCGGAACTGCCGGCCGTGGTCTATGGCGGCAAGGTGGATGCGGAGGGTGTCCTCAGCCTCGATACCGTCAGCGAGAGTTTCACGCGCATCACCGGCTGGACGCCGGACCTGATCCTCCCCGGCTTCGACTGGCGCCTGCTGCAGGATGAGGAAGCGGCCGCGCGCCGGGGCGCCTTCATGCGCGGCGCCGTGCAGGGCGGCGCGATGACGTCCGAATACCGCCTGCGCCGCGCGGATGGCAGCTGGATCTGGGTGCGCGACCATGTCGGCGTCGTCTCCCTTCTGCCGGGCGGAGCGGCGGAGGTGATCGGCTACGTCGCCGACATCTCCGCGGAGCGTGACGTGCAGGCCAAGGCGGAGGCGAATGGCCGCCTTGCGGTATTGGGGGAGATGGCGACCGGGCTCGCGCATGAACTGAACCAGCCGCTGTCGGTGATGCTGCTCGCCTCGGACAATGCGCGCCGCGCGCTGGAATCGCACGGCCAGGCAGCCATCCCCGGCGTTCTGCAGCGCCTCGACCGCATCGCGAACCAGGCGGCGCGGGCGCGCAGCATCGTGGACCACCTGCGCATCTTCGGCCGTGCGGAAGCGGCGGAGCCGCGCGCCATCGTGCTGGCCGATGCGGTCGCCGGCGCGCTGGTGCTCACGGGTGGCGCCATCCGATCCGCCGGCATCCAGCTCGATGTCGCGGTCCCGCCGACGCTGCCGGCGATCGTCGCGGCGCTGGTGCCGCTGGAACAGACCATCGTGAACCTGCTGGTCAATGCGCGCGACGCCATCGCGGGGCAGGGCGTCGCCAGGCAGGAGCAGGGGCGGATCACGCTGGTCGGCGCCAGCGATGGCGACGCCGTGACCCTCACCGTGGCCGATAATGGCGGCGGCATTCCCGAGGCCGTGCTGCAGCGGGTGTTCGAGCCCTTCTTCACCACGAAGGAGGTTGGCAAGGGCACGGGGCTTGGCCTGTCCATCGCCTATTCCACCATGCGCGCCTTCGGCGGCAGCATCACCGCGTCCAGCGTCGGGGATGGCACGGTCTTCGAACTGCGCTTCGCCATCGCCTCGCTGCAGGACGGCGCCGGGGTCGCCTGACGCCGCGGCTGGTCGAGGTGCCGGGCGAGGCCGGCACCCCTGCCGGAAGCTGGCGCCGGCCGCGATGTCCTGGAGGGCGGCGCCATGCCCTGGCGCTGCCGGGGCGCGTCAGGACCGATCGAAGCGCGCCAGGCTGTAGCGCAGCAGGCCATGACGGCCGACGAAGTCCATCAGCCCGAGCCCCGCCTGCGCCACCCGGTGTCCGCGGTCGCGCACCTTCCGCTGGTCCAGCAGGTGCCGGAGGAAGGCGTAGGTCGGCAGCGTGTGCCGGCTGATGTCGCGCATCGTCGTCATCCGCAGGCCCGACCGTTCGGCGAGCCGCCGGTAGCCCGCCGCGGAGCAGGTGACGTCGCAACTGCCGAAGAGGTTCAGGCGCTCGATCGCCCGCCAGCGGAGCATCCAGGCCGGCCCCAACCAGATGGCCGCCGGCACGAAATCCGACAGCACCAGCACGCCGCCGGGCTTCAGCACCCGCCGCACCTCCGCCAGGAAGGCTGCGCGGGAGGGGAAGTGGAAGATGCATTCCACCGCCAGCACGCGGTCGAAGCTGGCATCGGCGAAGGGCAGGGCGCAGGCATCGGCGGCCACGAAGGCGGGCGCGCGGCCGGGCCGCGCGGCCGCAAGCCCGGCCGCCCGGCGCAGTTGCCGCGCATCGATGTTCAGCCCGACGAGGTCGAGGCCCGGCAGCCTCTCCTCCAGGCGGGCCAGCGTGCCGCCGAACCCGCAGCCGGCATCCAGCACCCTCATGCCCGGCGTGATGGCCGCGAGGTCCAGCAGTTCCAGGCTCAGCCGGTTCGCGGCGTCCTTGAAATCCTCCACCGAATCCGGCCGGGCCGCGGCGGGATCGGGCCAGTAGCCCCAGTGGATGTGCTCGCCGAAGCTCCGTTCCAGGACGCTGTTGCCGCGGCCGAGCCCGCCAAGCAGGTGGTCGATATAGGGAAGCCTGGGTGCCGCCGCGTCCCGCCCGGCCATGGATGCCTTTCCGTCCGTCATCAGCCGCGCAGGCTACACGCGGCGGGGCGATTGCCGAAGCGCGGGCCACCCGCCGCGGCGCGCTGCCAAGGAATGTGATCCCGGCCGGGCTGTTCCCGCGGGAACAGGGCCCCGGCCCGGTCCGACGCCATTCTCCCGCCACGCCGCGGATGGTCGCGGCCCTGGACGATGGAGACGACGATGGGCCTGTTCGATCCCAAGGGTGGCGCCGGCAACGACCGCTTCACCACCTGGCGCGCCACCGGGATGTTCGGCGAGTTCATCGACCTCGGCGAGGGCGACAACATCGTCCGCGGCTTCGGCGGCGACGACATGATCTTCGGCGGCGCCGGAAGGGACACCATGTATGGCGATGAGGGCGAGGACTACCTGCATGGCGGCGGCGGCGCCGACAAGCTCTTCGGCAGCGAGGGCAACGACATCCTCTTCGGCCATGACGGCAACGACACGCTGGATGGTGGCGACGGCGACGATGACCTGATGGGCTTCGAGGACGACGACAGCCTCTCCGGCGGCGCCGGGCGGGATACGCTGAATGGCGGCATCGGGGCCGATACGCTGAATGGCGGCGCCGGCGCGGACAGCCTGAAGGGCGATTCCGGCGCCGACCTGCTGGATGGCGGCGATGGCAACGACACGCTGGATGGGGGCGACCAGGACGACACGCTGAAGGGCGGTGCCGGCAACGACCAGATGGATGGCGGCGCCAACAACGACCTGCTGGATGGCGGCACGGGTGACGACCAGATGCAGGGCGGGCAGGGCGCCGATACGCTGTTCGGTGCCGCGGGCAACGACAACCTCTCCGGCGGCACGCAGAATGACAGCCTGGCGGGGGAGCAGGGCAACGATGTCCTGGATGGCGGCCAGGGCTTCGACACGCTCCAGGGCGGCATGGGCGCGGACCTGCTGCGCGGCGGCGACGATGACGACCTGCTGGTGGGCGACGTGATCGGGGAGGCCGGGTTCGGCGCCGATACCCTGCAGGGCGGCAATGGCCGGGACACGCTGCAGGGCGCGGGCGGCAATGACCGGCTGGATGGCGATGCCGGGGACGACCTGCTGGATGGCGGCGTCGGCCGCGATGTCCTGAATGGCGGCGCGGACAATGACCGGCTGCTCGGTGGCGCGGATGACGACACGCTGCGCGGCGATGCGGGGCTGGATACGCTGGAAGGCGGCAACGGGAACGACCTGCTGGACGGCGGCGCGGGCAATGACAGTCTGCTCGGCGGCGCGAATGCGGACGATCTTCGCGGCGGCGCGGGCGCCGACATCCTGATTGGCGGCACCGGGGCGGACCGGCTGGCGGGCGGGTCGGGCATCGACCAGCTCTTCGGGGGCGCGGAGGCCGACCTCTTCATCTGGACCCAGGCCGATATCGGCAAGCTCAGCGTCGCGGGGCAGGTGAAGTATGCCGGGGAGCGCGACGTGGTGCGGGACTTCACCGCCGGCGACAGGCTCGACTTTTCCGGCATCGATGCCCAGCCCGGCGGCGCGGACGACGCCTTCCTGTTCATCGGCACGGAGCGCTTCCTGACCGGCGGCAGCCACGGGCAGGTCCGCTACCAGGCGCAGGGCGCCGATACGCTGGTGCAGCTGGAGATCAACGGGGACGGCATCGCGGATCTGGAGATCGTGCTGGCCGGCACCCACGCGCTGCGCTTCGACGCGCAGGTGCAGGACTTCATCCTCTGACCCCGGGGCGGGGGCGCCGGGGGGCGGCCCCCCCCCCCTGGCGCCCCCGCGGCGTTAGAGGCCCGTTCAGCCTTCGCCGCTACTGCTCCGCCGCTGGATAGGCCGGGCCCGCCAGGGCCCGGAGGAGTGACCATGACCCTTCTTCGCAAGCTGGCGCCGATGGCGCTGTCGATCCGGGGCGCGCTGTTGGGGGTGGTGGCCGTACTGTCGCTGCTGGCCGCCGCCATGGCCGGGCTGCACGCCCTGAACGCCTGGTCCGTGCTGCGGCAGGCGGAGGAGGCGCAGGCCGAGGACCGCGCCGCCAACCGCTTCGCCGCCGGGCTACACGACCTGCTGCTGGAACGGCTGTTCACCGGCACCGCCCTGCAGGCGCCCGGCCCCATGCCGGCCGAGGCGCGCCAGCGCATGGAACAGCACCGGGCCGAGAACCGCGCGGCGCTGCGGGCGGAAGGCCTGCCCGCCGCGGCGTCCCTGCCGGGCGGCGCGGCGCTGCTGGAGAATTTCCGCACGGCGCTGCGGGATGCGGATGCGGTCCGCCAGCAGGCGGATCTGGCGCTCGGCCTGCCGCGGGACCAGCGCCAGGCGGCCGCGATCCAGCCCTTCGTGCCCACCATGTCCCGCCTGCTGGAAGCCTCCACCCGGCTCTGGGCGGCCTATGCGCATGACGCGGCCGGGGAGGATGCGGTGCTGACGCGCCTCGCCACGCTGAAGGAGATTGGCTGGCGGATGCGCGAAGCCGCGGGCTTCGAACTCGGCCTGGTCGGCGTCTCCATCAGCGGGGAACGGCCGCTGGAGCAGGGGCAGATGACGCAGATCGCCGCCATGCGGTCGCGCATCGATGCGCTGTGGTCGCAGGTGGAGAACCTGGCCCCGGCCTCCGACCCCGCCACCCATCCCGCCCTGCGCGCCGCCTTCGACACCATCCGCCAGCAGTATTTCGAGGGGTTCCGCCGCCGGGTGGATGAGGCGGTGCGGCGCGGCGCGGAAGCGCCGGGCGGCCGCTACGGCATGACCGGCCGCGAATGGATCGAGGGCGGCAACCCGATGGTCGGCACCCTGCTGCTGGTGCGCGACGCCGCCGGCACGGCCAGCGAGGCGCATATGGAGGCGCTGGTCGATGCCAAGCGCACCGCGCTCGCCTTCTCCGCCGGGGCCGCGCTGCTGGTGCTGCTGGTCGCGGTGGGCGCCGTCTGGATCGTGCTGCGGCGCGTGACGGCGCCGCTGGCGGGGCTTGCCGCCGCCACCGAACGGCTCGGCGCCGGGGAGCTGGAGACGCCGATCCCCGGCATGGACCGGGGGGATGAGGTCGGCGCCGTGGCCCGCGCGCTCGGCAGCCTGCGGGACGGGTCCCGCCGGGCGCGGGAGCTGGAGGCCGCCGCCGCCGCCGACCGCGCGGCGCGGGAGGCCCGGCACCAGGCGATCGAGCGGGAGACGGGCGGCTTCGGCGATGCCGCCGCCGGCATCATGGCGCGGCTCGGCGATTCCGCCACCGCGCTGCGCCAGGCCGCGGATACCATGGCGAGCGGCGTGGCCAGCGCCGGCCAGGCCGCCGCCACCACGGCGGAGGGCGCGGAGCGCAACGCTGCCAACCTCGCCTCCGTCGCCGCGGCGACGGAGGAGCTGACCGCCAGCATCGGGGAGATCAGCCGCCAGGTCGCCTCCGCCGCCGGCATGGCGCGGGAGGCCGATGAGCGCGCCCGCAGCACCAACGCGACGGTGCTGAGCCTGGCGGAGGCGGCGGCGCAGATCGGCGACGTGGTGCGCCTGATCGGGGAGATCGCGGGCCAGACCAACCTCCTCGCCCTCAACGCCACCATCGAGGCCGCGCGCGCCGGCGATGCGGGCAAGGGCTTCGCGGTGGTGGCGAGCGAGGTGAAGACGCTGGCCGGCCAGACCGCCAAGGCGACGGAACAGATCAGCGCCCAGATCGGCGCCATCCAGTCGGCCACCGACCTCGCCGTCTCCGCCATCAAGGAGGTCGGCGGCAGCATCGCGCGGGTCAGCGAGGTGGCCACGGCCATCGCCGCCGCGGTGGAGGAACAGGGCAGCGCGACGCGGGAGATCGCGGGCAGCGTCCAGGTGGTGGCGCAGCAGAACGAGGAGGCGACCCGCATGATGCAGCAGGTCCAGGCCGCCGTCCGCAGCTCCGAGGCCCAGGCCCAGGCCGTGCAGGCCACCGGGGATGGCGTCTCCGCCGCCTCCGACGAGCTGCGCGGGCGGGTGGACCGGTTCCTGGCGGCCGTCCGGGCCGCCTGAGCCCCGTTCCAGGCTTCGACATCGCGCGCGTGATGGGCTAGACCCCGGGGGACAGGAACGAAGCACGAATCTGACCCATGCCGGATGACATCAAGGCGGTCCCCCCGGGGGGCAACGAACGAGAGACGCGCCTCGCCGATGCGCTGTCGGAGCGCTACCTGGCCTATGCGCTGTCCACCATCGTCAGCCGGTCCCTGCCGGATGTCCGGGACGGGCTGAAGCCGGTCCATCGCCGGCTGCTCTACGCCATGCACCAGCTGAAGCTGGACCCGGCCGCCGGCTTCAAGAAATGCGCCCGCATCGTCGGCGACGTGATGGGCAAGTACCACCCCCATGGCGACAGCAGCATCTATGAGGCGCTGGTCCGCCAGGCGCAGGATTTCGCCGCGCGCTACCCGCTGGTCGAGGGCCAGGGGAATTTCGGCAATATCGACGGCGATAACGCCGCGGCCATGCGCTACACGGAAGCGCGGCTGACCGAGGTCGCGCAGGCGCTGCTCGAGGGGATCGAGGAGAATGCCGTCGATTTCCGCGCCACCTATGACGGGGAGGAGAAGGAGCCGCTGGTCCTGCCGGCCGCCTTTCCGAACCTGCTGGCCAATGGCGCGGCCGGCATCGCGGTGGGCATGGCGACCTCCATCCCGCCGCACAATGCGGGCGAACTCTGCGGCGCCGCCCTTGCGCTGATCGAGAACCCCGGCGCCAGCGTCGATGACCTGCTGAAGCACGTGAAGGGGCCCGATTTCCCGACCGGCGGCCTGCTGGTGGAATCCGCCGAAAGCATCCGGGAGGCCTATGCGACGGGCCGCGGCGGCTTCCGCCTGCGCGCGCAGTGGAAGACGGAGCCGCTGAAGAACGGCACCTGGCAGATCGTGGTCACGGAGATCCCCTACCAGGTCCAGAAGTCGCGCCTGATCGAGCAGATCGCGCAGCTGATGGAGGAGAAGAAGCTCCCGCTGCTCGGCGACGTCCGCGACGAAAGCACCGACATCGTCCGCCTGGTGCTGGAGCCCAAGACCCGCGCGGTCGATCCGAAGATGCTGATGGAGACGCTGTTCCGCAATTCGGCGCTGGAGACGCGCTTCCCGCTGAACATGAACGTGCTGGATGCCGACCGCACGCCCCGCGTGATGGGGCTGAAGGAGGTGCTGCGCTGCTGGCTGGACCACCGGCACGTCGTGCTGGTGCGGCGGTCGGAGCACCGGCTGGCGGCGATCGCGAAGCGGCTCGAGATCCTGGACGGCTACCTCATCGTCTATCTCAACCTCGACGAGGTCATCCGCATCGTCCGCTACGAGGACAAGCCGAAGGAGGCGCTGATGAGCACCTTCTCGCTGACCGACGTCCAGGCGACCGCCATCCTCGACATGCGGCTGCGCGCGCTCCGCAAGCTGGAGGAGATGGAGATCCGGAAGGAGCACGCGAAGCTCAGCGCGGAGCAGAAGCGGCTGCAGGGGCTGCTGGCGAGCGAGGCGAAGCGCTGGACCGCGATCGGCAAGGAGATCGAGGAGACGCGCCGGAAATTCGGCGAGGAGACGGCGCTCGGCAAGCGGCGGACCGAGGTCGGCGGCGTGCTGGCCGACATCGTCGTGGATGAGAACGCCTTCGTGGAGCGGGAGCCGATCACCGTCATCCTGTCGGAGAAGGGCTGGATCCGCGCCCAGAAAGGGCATCTGCCCGCCGATGCGGAACTGCGCTTCAAGGAAGGCGACGCGCTGAAATACGCGCTGCATGCGGAAACCACCGACCGCATCGTCATCGTCGCCACCAACGGCAAGGCCTTCACCCTGAAGGCCGACGCCATCCCCCGCGGACGTGGCGATGGCCAGCCCGTGCGCCTCATGCTCGACCTGACCAATGAGGACGACGTGGTGACGATGTTCGTCCACAAGGACGGCATCCGCTACCTCGTCGCCGGACAGGACGGGAAGGGCTTCCTGGTGAAGGGGGAGGACCTGCTGGCGGAGAAGCGGACGGGCAAGCAGGTGCTGGTGCTCGACCCCGGCAAGGAAGCCGTCTGCTGCAAGCCGGCCGAGGGCGACATGGTCGCCGTGCTGGGCGACAACCGGAAGCTGCTCATCTTCCCGCTGGAACAGGTGCCGGAGATGACGCGCGGCCGCGGCGTGCAGCTGCAGGGCTACAAGGATGGCGGCCTGGCGGATGTGCAGGTGTTCTTCGCCAAGGCCGGGCTGCGCTGGAAATACGGCTCCGGCTTCCGGACGGAGACGGATCTGCGGGAGTGGCGCGGCAATCGCGCGGGTGCGGGCAAGCAGCCGCCGAACGGCTTTCCGCGCAGCAACCGCTTCGAGTGAGGGTGGCTCACAGCGGCCAGAAGACCAGCAGCATGGGCACGGCGACCGCGACGACGATGACCTCCAGCGGCAGGCCGAGCCGCCAGTAGTCGCCGAAGCGGAAGCCGCCCGGCCCCAGGATCAGCGTGTTGTTCTGGTGGCCGATCGGCGTCAGGAAGGCGCAGGAGGCGCCGATGGCGACCGCCATCAGGAAGGCATCGGCGCTGACCGAAAGCTGGCCCGCCGTCTGCACCGCGATCGGGCACATCACCGCCGCCGTCGCCGCATTGTTGATGACATCCGACAGCGTCATGGTCGCGACCAGGATCACGACCAGCGCGATGACGGCCTGGCCATCGACCTGGTCCAGGATGAAGCGCGCCAGCACCTCCGCCGCGCCGGTCGTCTCCATCGCGCCGGCCACCGGGATCAGCGCGGCCAGCAGCACCACGACGGTCCAGTCCACCGCCGCATAGATGCCGCGGGGCGAGACGACGCGCAGCGCCATCGCCGCCAGCACGCCCCCCGCGAAGGCGACGGCGGAACTGGCAAGGCCGGAGGCGGCGAGGCCGATGGCACCCAGCATCACCCCGGCCGCCGCCCAGGCCTGGCGCGCCGCCGGCAGGCGCAGCGTCCGGCTGGCCAGCGGCACGCAGCCGAACTGGGTGGCGAATTCGGCCAGCGCCTCCGGCGCGCCCTGCAGCATCAGGACATCGCCCGGCCGCACCCGCTCGGTCCGGAGCCGCGTGATCCGCTGCGTCCCCTGGCGGGAGATGGCGAGCAGGTTGACCGCATAGCGGTCGCGCAGCCGGATATCGGTGGCGGAGCGGCCGACGATCGCGGCGGCCGGCATGACCGCATATTCGGTCAGCGCCAGGTCGTCATCGGCCGCCGCCGCGGGCGTCTCCTCCTCCGCCGGCGTCGCCGCGCCGTCGGTGGCGACGGGCACGTCCTCCTCCAGCGCCAGGCCGAGGGTGGAGAGGGTGGCGGCCAGGCCCTCCGGCCGCGCCTCGATCACCAGGATGTCGCCGGCCTCCACGCGGTGCTGGGGCGGCGGCGCGGGGATGCGGACCTCGTGCCGGATCAGCCCGACGACCTGCGCATCGGCGGAATCGAGCGCCGCCTCGATCTCCCGCAGCGTCATGCCCGCGGCGGCGCTGTCCTCCGCCACCCGCGCCTCGGTCATGTAGCTGCCGATGTCGAAGGCCTCGGCGCCGCGACGCTCGCGCGCCGGAACCAGCCAGCGTGCCGCCACCACCACGAAGGCGACGCCGGCCAGGGCGACGGCGACGCCGACGGGCGCGAAGTCGAACATCGCGAAGCGCTCGCCGCCCGCCTCCGCGCGGAAGCCGGCGACGATGAGGTTGGGTGGCGTGCCGATCAGCGTCGTCATGCCGCCGAGGATGGAGCCGAAGGCCAGCGGCATCAGCACCTGGCCGGGCGGCAGCCCCTCCCGCGCCGCCAGCTGGATCGCGATCGGCATCAGCAGCGCCAGCGCGCCGACATTGTTCATGAAGGCGGACAGCACCGCGGCCAGTGCCGTGATGGCGGCGACGCTGACCACCGGCCGGCCCCCACGCGGCAGCATCACGCGGGCCAGCGCATCCACGGCGCCGGAGCTCTGCAGCCCGCTGCTCAGCACCAGCACGCAGGCGACGGTGATGACGGCGGCATGGCCGAAGCCTGCGAAGGCCGCCTCGCCCGGCACCAAGCCGAGCGCGACGGCGGCGAGCAGCGCGCCCATCGCCACCATGTCGTGGCGCCACCGCCCCCAGGCGAACATGACAAGGGTAGCCAGCAGGAGTCCCGTGATGAGGACCTGGTCGCGGCTCATGCGCCGGCACGCTCCGTTTCGGATGTGCCGCCGTGAACCCGGATCGGCCGGGTCCGTTCCCGCGAATGGCGAAGAGGGGCGGGGAAACGTGCCGCGCGGCGCGGCAGGCGGTCAGAGACCGGAGACGCTGACCTTTTCCTGCCCCTCGACGCCGAGGGCAGGCGCCTCCTCCTGGTCCGGCAGCACGCGCCAGACGCCGCCGGACAGTGTCTCGCTGGGGCGGAAGCGGGCCTTGTAGGCCATCTTCGGGCTCTGGGGGACCCAGTAGCCGAGATAGACGTAGGGCAGGCCGAGGCTGCGGGCGCGCGACACCAGCCACAGGATGGCATAGGTGCCGAGGCTCCGGCGCGTCTCCTCCGGCGCATAGAAGGAATAGACCGCGGAGAGCCCGTCGCTCAGCCAATCCGTCAGGCAGGCGCCGAGCAGGCGGCCGCCGCCATCGCGGAACTCGACGACGCCCGTGGTGATGGGCGTGTCCTCCACCATGGCGCGGTAGTCGTAGAAACCCATCGCCGCCATGTCGCCATCGCCGTGGCGCGCGCCCTGGTAGCGCTGGAACAGGGCGAACTGCTCCGCGCTGGCGCGCGCCGGCATTTCCGCCGTCACGAGGTCGGCGTTGAAGCGCATGACCTTGCGTTGCGTGCGGTCGGGGGTGAAGGCGTCGGCCACGATGCGGATCGGGATGCAGGCGCGGCAGCCCGGGCAGACCGGCGAATAGGCGATGTTGTGGCTGCGCCGGAAGCCCGCGCGGGACAGCCGGTCATGCAGCGCCTCCGCATCCCCGCCCGCCAGTTCGGTCACGATCTTCCGTTCCGTCCGGCCTGCCAGATAGGGGCAGGGCAGCGGCGCGGTGGTGTAGAAGAATTGCGGACGGCGGGTGGCGCGTTGGAGCATGTGTCTCAGGCTCTACTGTCCGCGCTGGCCGCTGGCAAATCAACCATCCTCCGCCAGGAATCGCCCCGGGCGGGCTTCCGATCGCAACGCCGCGCTGCGCACGACAATGGTGTCGGAGAAGAGGTCGTGAAGGGTGCGGGAGCGGGAGGAGAAGAAGGCGGCCAGCAGCGGCACGCCGCCCGCGGCCCAGGACAGGGCCAGCAGCGTGGTGCTGGTGAAGGCCTGGCCGAAGCTGGGATGGCCGGTGTCGGATTCCGACCGCACGACCAGCCCCATCAGCGCCTGGCCCGGCGTGGCGGAAAGCGGGGATCCGATGGACAGCGTGCCGTAGAGGATGGGCAGCACCAGCCCCCAGGGCAGCATGAACAGCCCGCCCGCCAGGCCCAGCGTCAGCACGGCCAGCAGCCCTGTCCCGCCCCAGACCAGCCAGGACAGGATGAACAGGATCGCGCCATCGATCAGCCAGGCGGCGACACGGCGGCCGATCACGCCCTCGAAGGGGCGCGGCCGGTCATCGGCGTCGCTGGCGCGGTTCTGGTTCACTGGGGACTCCGGGGGCTTCGGGCTTGAGGCGGATGGTCCCGGTCGTATTGGCCGGCACCCGCCCCAGGCGCACAACGTCACCATCCCGCCATCGTTGCAGCAGGTCATCCCAATGCGGTGAAAATGGGTGGCCCGACTGTCCCGTGGCGATGATGGCGACCGCGCCATCGGGATCGCCGAGGTCGAAGGCCGCGCGCAGCCCGGCCCCGTGCAGGTGGGCGTAGGGGTTGGCCCCGCCGCCCCGCATGCCGCCGCGCGACACCGTCTCCCCGTCACCGGGGCTCGGCATCTCCAGCCGCGTCATGGGGCCGAGCACGGGGAGGAAGCGCAGGATCGGGTGTTCGAAGGTGGCGACATGGGCGCGGCCCCAGGCCCACTTCGCCGGGTCGCTGCCCTGTGCCGCCTCGATCTCCGCCGTGGCGTCGGACAGCGCGCGGGCGAGCATCGCGTCGCAGCCGGCGGGCCCGCACCAGGCGGCGGCGCGGCCAGCGTCGGTCAGCAGCAGGCGGGTGAATTCCGCGCCCGGGCTGGTGCCTTCCGGCGCGCCGCCCTGCGCCAGCGCCAGGCGGCGGAAGGCGCGGAGCCAGGCGTGATAGATCAGCGGCTGCGGCGCGTCCGCCCGCATCGCGCCGTCCCAGTCCCGCAGCAGGGCCTGCGCACGCCCGGCCAGGCCCTGGGGCGCCGGCACGGCGAGCAGCCGGGGCAGCACCTCCCGCGCCAGCAGCGACACCACGTCGTTCTGCATGGCAGCGAAGCCGGCGAGGTCATGGGTCGGCCGCTCGGCCAGCAGCTCCCGGATGCGGCGGAGGCGCCAGTCGCCATACCAGTCCACGCCCAGGAAGACCGGATGGTCCGCCGGCGCCGGCCGCGAATTGGCGTTCGCGATCTGGCCGCTGGCCGGATTCTCGATGTGCGGCATGGCGTCGAAGGGCACGAAGCCGGTCCAGTCCATGCTGCCGTCCCAGCCCCGGGCGGGCAGGCGGCCATCGCCGGCGCGGCGGAGCGGCGTGCGGCCGACCAGGTATTGCGCGATCGATCCCTCCGCCGAGGCCACCATCAGGTTCTGCGGCGGGCTGGTGAACAGGGAGGCGGCGCGCCGTGCCTCGGCCAGGGTGGTGGCGCGGTTCAGCGCCAGCAGCGCCTCCGCCGCCGTGTCGCGCGGCGCGAGGTTGGCCATGGAGACCGCGAGCACATAGCCCTGGTCGGCCGCCAGCCCATCGAGGCCGGAGACGACCGGGCCGTGCCGCGTCTCCCTGACGCGCAGCACCTCCGGCTCCGCCCGGCCGCGCACGGCGATGCGTTCCTCCCGGATGGTGAAGGGGCGGGGGCCGTCCGGGGTGTCGTAGGCATCGGCGCCCGAGAGGCGTTCGACGAAGACGTCCTGCGTGTCCGAATGGGTGGTGGTGAAGCCCCAGGCCAGGCGCTCGTTCCGGCCGATGACGATGGCGGGCACGCCCGGCGCGGTGGCGCCGGCGCGGAAGCGGCCATCGGGGAAGTCGATGCGGGCGAGGTACCACAGGACGGGCGCCTGGAAGCCGAGATGCGGGTCGTTCGCCAGCAGCGGCGCGCCGGAGGCACTGCGCGCCCCCGTCACCGCCCAGGCATTGGACGCGCTGTCGGGCAGCGGCGCATCGACGCCGAAGACCGGCACGGCCTCCAGGATGCGGGCCAGCGAGACGGCGCCGGGCAGGGAGGCGAGGTCCGGCCGCCCGGCGCTGGCATCGCGGGGCCAGAGGTCGTCGAGCCGGTCCGCCGGCAGGCTGGCCGCCTGCGCGGCATACTCCAGCTCCCGCCGCCAATTGCCGGAGAGCCACAGGCCCATCACCTTGCCCCAGAGCAGGCTGTCCACCGGCCGCCAGGGCTCCGGCTCCCCCAGCGCCAGGAATTCCGGCGCCGCCAGCCGCCCGCGCGCGGCGATCAGGGCATTCACCCCCTCCGCATAGGCCTCCAGCAGGTCGCGTGCCTCGGGGGAGAGTGCGGCGAGGTCGGATTCGGCGGATTGCACCAGGCCGAGGGTGCGGGAGAATCGGTCGAGGCGCAGCGCGCTGCCACCCGCGATCTCCGCCAGCCGGCCGGAGGCGCCGCGGCGCATCGCCTCCATCTGGAACATGCGGTCCCGCGCATGCAGCCAGCCCATCGCGACGGCGGCGTCGCGGTCGTTCGCGGCCTCGATGCGCGGGATGCCGTGTTCGTCAAGCGTGATGGCGACGGGGGCGGAGAGGGTCGGGATGCCCGGCTCCTCCCGCGCATCGGGGAGGCTGGAATTGACCAGGCCGAAGCCGAAGGCGACGGCGATGCCGGCCAGGACGAGCAGGAAGACGAGAAGCCGGCCCGCGAAGGCGAGGAAGGTGCGCATGGGCCGGGAGATGGACCGGCGGGGGCGGAAAGGGAAGCGGCGGCCCCGCGCCGCATCCTCACCCGCCCGCGCTGCTCATTTCTCCAGGTCCATGACGAAGCAATAGTCGCCGAGGCTGAGCGAGCCGTAGCCGCCGGGGAGGGTGACGCCAAGCTGGTTGCAGGTGCTGGTCTTCACCTTGCGATAGCCGAGCAGGACGGCGAGGGTGACCGCGGTGGCCAGGATGCCGACCACGGCGACGACGGCGGTGGCGACGACCGCCAGGCAGATGATGGCGCAGCAGGCGACGATCACCCAATCCGCCGGGTTCTGGCGCAGGACCAGCGAGTCCGCGGGCAGCCCGAGGCGGCTCAGCACCAGGGCGCGGGCGGCCGGTGCGGCGTTGGCGGCCAGCAGCGGCTCCAGCGGCTTCGCCCAGTCGCCGGTGCAGACGATGCGGATGCGCGGCACGTCGCTTTCCGCCAGGTCCTTCACATATTCGTAGAGCATGTCCGGCTTGGCGCCGGTGACAACCTTGTCGTTTACCACCGCGAGCAGGATGGCGCCGGCGGGCTGCGGCCAGGGCACCACCACGGGCACCGGCGCATTGGTGACGAAGGGTGATATGGTGACGGCGTTGGGGCCCTGCTTCACCTCCATCTTGAGCAGCAGGATGTCCGACGCATCGGCCACCGTCTTGGGTCCGAACGGCGTCATGACCTTGACGCTGTCCTGCCAGTTGGCGGAGGTGCCGCTGAACTGGCCCTGCGCATTGGTGCGGCCTTCCCAGATCAGGTCATCGCCGCGCCCGGGCGCATCGATGTCGTAGATCCGGATGTCGGCGCCGCTGACCGGCACCTGGGCGCCACCGGGACCGGGCGCGTGGACCAGGCGCCCGGCGATCGAGATGCTTGGCATTGCTTCGTCCCCCCATGGGGCGGCCAGTCATTGGTCGCCGGGAACGATGCTAGACGCGACACAGCCCTGGCGTGTGTCGCCCTGTTTCGCTGCAATCGCCCCGGCCGGCAGGCGGCCGGAGCGCTTCCTGCGTCACGCCTTGCGGGGCGTCCCGATCGACTCCAGCCGCTTCACGAAGGCCTCCCGCGCGGCCTCGAAGCTCTCCTCCAGCTTCGTGGGCAGCGCATCGGCGTTCTGCTGGTCCACATACCAGGCGCCGCCGGTCTCGGCCTCGTCCTCCAGCGTGCGGATCCAGCCGATGGCGGCGATGGCATCGCCGCGGCGGTGGCTGAGGTAGCGATCCGCCGCCACCGCCTTGCTGCGCTGCCGCCCGCCGACCTTGGGCTTGCCGTCCGCGCCCGTGAACTTGTGGGGCTGGGCGGTGCCCGCGGGGGGCGAGAGGTCAAAGACCCCCGCCAGCTCCACGGCCAGCGCCGTCAGCTGCTCCACCGCCGCGGTGGTCGCGGTGGCGGCGGCCGTGCTGCCGCCACGCGTCGGTGCGGGCGGCGGGGGCAGGGCTTCCAGCATGGCGCGCGCCTGGGCGTGCAGCTTGGACCGCTTCGGGTCCGCCAGGATGCGTTCGGCATTGGCGCGGAGGTTGGCGAGCTCCGCCTTGTCCTTGCCGCTGTAGTCCATCGGGTTCGTGCTCACGCCATGTTCACCATGATGGTCTTCTTATGCGTGAAGTGTTCCAGCATGGCTTCCAGCGAGGCCTCCTTGCCGAGGCCGGAGGACTTCACGCCGCCATAGCTGAGATTGGCCTGCACCACGAGGTTCTGGTTGATCTGCACCAGCCCCGCCTCCAGCCGATGCGCCAGGTCGAGCCCCACCTTCAGGTTGTTGGTCCAGAGCGAGGCCGCGAGGCCGTATTCGCTGTCATTCGCCTGGGCCAGCACGGTTTCCGGATCGTCGAAGGCCTGGATCACCGTGACCGGTCCGAAGATCTCCTCCCGCACCAGGCGCGACGAATTGTCGAGGCCGGTGAAGATCACGGGCTGGATGAAGAGCCCCTTCTTCAGCGCCGGGTCGGTCGGCATGGCGGAGCAGACATGGGCGGTGGCGCCCGGGGTCGCGGTGCCCTCGGCGATGTAGGCCTTCACCTTCTCCAGTTGGCCCTCGCTGACGATGGTGCCGATATCGGTCTTCTCATCCAGCGGATCGCCCATGACCATGGCGTCCACCGCATTCTTCATCTCCGCCACGAAGCGGTCGAAGATCGGGCGCTCCACATAGATGCGCGACGCCGCGGTGCAGGACTGGCCCTGGCGCGTGAAGCGCATGGAGGTCAGCGCGCCGGAGACCGTCTTCTCGAAGTCGCAATCGGCGAAGACGATCATCGGCGACTTGCCGCCGAGTTCGAGCGTGACGGGCACCAGCTTCTCGGCCGCGGCCTTGGCGACGATCTTCCCGGTCTCCACGCTGCCGGTGAAGGTCACCTTGCGGACCTTGGGGTGGGCGACCAGCGGCGCGCCGCATTCCGGGCCGAAGCCCGAGACCATGTTGAAGACGCCGGGCGGCAGGATGCGGTTCATGATCTCGCAGATCCTGAGCACCGCGAGCGGCGCTTCCTCCGCGCTCTTCACCACCACCGAATTGCCCGCCACCAGCGCCGGCGCGACCTTCAGCGCCATCAGCAGCATGGGCACGTTCCAGGGGATGATGGCGCCGACGACGCCGAGCGGCTCCCGCACCGTCACGCTCAGCACGTTGGGGGCGAAGGGCACGCTCTCCCCCTTCAGCTCCGACCCGAGGCCGCCGAAGAACTCGAAGACATCGGCGACGACATTGGCCTCGACCCGGCTCTCGGTCCGCAGCGCCTTGCCGGTCTCGAGCGCGATCAGGCGGCCCAATTCGTCCACATGGGTGCGGATGGCGGCGGCGCAGGCATGCACCAGGGCGCCGCGCTTGCGGGCCGGCACCTTGGCCCAGGCCTTCTGGGCCTCGGCGGCGTTCAGCACGGCGGCGTCCACATCCGCCGCATCACCTTCCGCGGCACGGGCGACCTCCGCGCCTGTCGCGGGATTGACCACGGCGAAGGTCTTGCCGGAGCGGGCGGGCACATAACGTCCGCCGATGAAATGCACGCCGGACAGGGCCTTCGCGAGGGCGAAGCAGTCCGCCGTCGGGGCATCGGGGGTGGGATGGGGCAGGTCGAGCATGGGTTTCCTCCGCCGCGGACACGGCACTATAAGCGCGGGCCGCACCATGCGTCGCCCGCCGGCCGGCGGCAATGCTGCGGTGACCTGGGCGCCCCACCGGGGCGTCGGCGACAGATGGATTGAAGGGGCGTTTTGAGCATGGAGAAGGCGCCGAGCGGGCCGCTGCGTGGCCTCCGGGTCCTGGACCTGACCCGGGTGCTGGCCGGGCCGACCTGCACCCAGATGCTGGGCGACATGGGCGCCGAGGTCATCAAGATCGAGCGGCCGGAATCGGGCGACGACACCCGCGGCTTCGCGCCGCCGGTCTGGCCGGGCACGGAGGAGAGCGCCTACTTCCTGGGCGTCAACCGCAACAAGAAGTCCCTCACCCTCGACATCGCGAAGGAGGAGGGGCAGGCGATCATCCACCAGCTGCTCGAGACCTGCGACATCCTGGTGGAGAACTTCAAGGTCGGCGCGCTGGCCAAGTACGGCCTGGGGTTCGAGCAGCTGAAGGTGAAGTATCCCGGCCTCATCTACTGCTCCATCACCGGCTTCGGGCAGACCGGCCCCTACGCCCCGCGCCCGGGCTATGACGCGCTGATCCAGGGCATGGGCGGCGTCATGTCGCTCACGGGCGAACCCGAGGGCCTGCCGCAGAAGGTGGGCGTGCCGGTCGCGGACCTGTTCGCGGGCCTCTATGGCTGCATCGGCATCCTGGCGGCGCTGCGGCACCGCGAGCGCACGGGGCAGGGCCAGCAGATCGACATCGGCATGCTCGACACCTCCGTCGCCTGGCTGGCCAACCAGGGGATGAACTACCTGGCGACCGGGGAGAATCCGCCCCGGCTCGGCAACCAGCACCCGAACATCGCGCCCTACCAGGTCTTCCCGACGAAGGACGGGCACATCGTGCTGTCCGTCGGCAATGACCCCACCTTCGAGCGCTTCTGCAAATCCTTCGGCTGCGAGGCGATGCTGGAAGACCCGCGCTTCGCCACCAATGCGGAGCGCGTGGCCAACCGGGATGCCGTGACGGCGGCGCTGACGCCGGTGATGCAGTCGAAGACCACCGCCGAATGGGTGGCGGCGCTGGAGGAGCGGAAGATCGGCTGCGGCCCGATCAACAAGCTGTCCGACGTCTTCGCCGACCCGCATGTGAAGGCGCGCGGCTGCACGGTGGACCTGACGCTGAGCAATGGCGCGGCCGTCACGGTCATCGCCAACCCCGTGCGCCTGTCCGCGACCCCGGCGGATTACCGTATCGCCCCGCCGCTGCTGGGCGAACACAGCGAGGAAGTGCTGACGGGCCTGCTCGGCATGACGGAAGCGCAGGTGCAGGCGCTGAAGGACAAGGGCGTCGTCTGAAACGGGGGTGCCGCTGACCCCCACCCCGACCCTCCCCCGCAAGCGCGGGGGAGGGAGCAGCAAGGATACCGCCGCGTGCGCCACGGCCATATCAGCTACCTCCTGGCCGGCGCCTTCCACCGGATGGCCTATGTCGAATGGGGGCCCGCGGATGGCGCGCCGGTCCTCTGCGTCCATGGCCTGACGCGCACGGGGCGGGATTTCGACGTGCTGGCGGAGGCGCTGGCCGGGCAGGGGCGGCGGGTGATCTGCCCGGACCTCCCGGGGCGCGGCGCCTCGGACTGGCTGCCCGACCCCATGCTCTACCAGCCACCCTCCTATGTGGCGGCGCTGGCGCATCTGCTGGCGCGGCTGGACGGCCCGGTCGACTGGGTCGGCACCTCGCTCGGCGCCATCTGCGGCATGGGGATCGCGGCCGCCAGGGGCCATCCGATCCGCCGCATGGTAATGAACGACCTCGGCCCCTTCGTGCCGCAGGCGGCCATGGCCCGCATCCGTGACTACATCGCCGATGTGCCCCGCTTCGCCGACATCCCGGCGCTGGAGGCGCATCTCCGTCGTGTCCATGCCCCCTTCGGCCGGCTGACGGATGCGCAATGGCGGCATCTCGCCGAGACCTCCGCGCGGCCCGCGCCCGATGGCGGCCTGCTGCTGCACTACGACCCCGCCATCGCCACCCCGATCCGGACGCAGGAGGCGCAGGCGCTCGACATGCACTTCCTCTGGAACGTGCTGGACCTGCCGATCCTCGCGATCCGTGGCGCGGAGAGCGACCTGCTGCTGCCGGAGACGGCGGCCGCGATGGCGGAGAAGCCTGGCGTGCGGCTTGAGGTGATCGAGGATGCGGGCCACGCCCCCGCGCTGATGGACCCGTCGCAGGTGGCGATGGTGGCTGGGTTCCTGGCCGCCTGACCGCCGGTCAGGTCGCCGGCTGGGCCGGTTGCTGCTCCGGGGCGCTACGCCTCCGCCGCATCCACCCGGCAATGCCGCGCACCACGATCCCCGCGCGGCGCTTGATGTCGCGCAGCCCCTCCTTCGCCTCCGCCCGCCAGAAGAAGGGTTTCACCGGGTGCCACAGCATGTCGGGCCGCCGCCCCATGCGATAGAGCGCCGGCTTGAAGACCAGCGTGCCGGGGGCAAGGTGCACCTGGCGCGGACAGTTCAGGTAGAAGCGGCCGCGGTAGCGCTCCGGCGTGAACTCGCCCTCGCCGCCGAGATCCACCACGGACAGGCCCCGCGCCATGGCGATGGTGCCCCAGGTGGCTTCGCAATGCCCGGCCCAGCCGGCACGATAGGCGGCATCGATCGCCGCCACCATCCGCGCGCTGGCGCGGAAGATCGGCAGGAAGACCCGCAGCGTCGTGTCGTCGTCGAGGGATTCCGGCGCCGCCAGGCTCGGCCAGTTGAACCAGCCGGGATCGTCGCGGCGCCGCAGGACGGAGGAGATCAGCAGGTCCGCGCGCTCATCCTCGAAGGCCGCGAAGAAGCGGGACCAGGGGCCGGAGAAGCGGACATCATATTCGATGGCCCAGTAGTCGTCGTAGCCGGGATGCGCGTTGAAGGCGTGCAGCGCGATCAGGTCGGTATGCCCGCCACGCCAGAGGTCCCAGTCCGGACCCCCGGATTTCCCGGGATAGGCGGGGTCGCGCAGTTCGGCGGTGGGGACGACGTGATGCCGCACGCGCGCCAGGCGCTTCGGCAGCGCCACGCCCCGCCCCTGGTGGAACACGACCATCGGCGTGATGTGCGGCGGGCAGCCCGCGGCAATCTCCCGGAACGCCCTTTCGCACCACCGGTCGAAGAAGTGGGTCTGGAAGACCAGCAAGGCGCGGCGCCGTTCCTGTGCGAGCACTGACAACCTTTCCGGGTGGTTGATGCGCCGGGAACACGCGCGCCCTCATGGCCGTTCCGGTAGCGCTTCGTCACGAAACCCGGAGGGGCGAAACCGTCGCGCTGCCCGCGCGTCCTGCCGCTGTCGTTTCAGTCACGACAATATGGCGGGGAGATTGAGGCATGGGCAGCACCAGCGCCGGACGGGCTTCGGCATGACGAGCCTGGCACCCCCCAAGCCGGCCCCCGGCAGCATCCGCTTCCAACCCACCCCCGTCGCAGGCTGCTTCATCGTCGATCCCGTCCGGCGCGGCGACGAACGCGGCTTCTTCGCCCGCGCCTTCTGCGAGGCGGAATTCGCCGCCGCCGGCGTGGAAAGCCGCTTCGTCCAGGCCAACAACTCCCTGACCCACAAGCCCTTCACCCTGCGCGGCATGCACTACCAGCTGCCTCCGGCGGCCGAGGTGAAGCTGGTGCGCTGCCTGGCCGGCGCGCTGTTCGACGTGGTGGCGGATCTCCGCCCGGACAGCCCGAGCTATGGCCAGTGGTTCGGCGCCACGCTGACCGCCGAGAACCGGCAGATGATGCTGGTCCCCCGCGGCTGCGCGCATGGCTTCCTGACGCTCGAGCCCGATACGGAGGCGCTCTACCTCGTCAGCGCCGCCTATGCGCCGCAGCAGGAAAGGGGGCTGCGCTACGACGATCCCTTCCTCTCGATCGAGTGGCCGGAGGAGCCGGCGGAGCTCTCCGCCAAGGATTCGGCCTGGCCTGCCTTCGATCCCGCCTTCCACGGGACCGAACAGATGCGCGGCCTGATGTGAGCGGGGATTCCAGATGATCATCGTCGACAGGCTCCTCGCCGAACGCGCCGCCGCCGGCCAGCCGATCCGGGTGGGCATGGTGGGCGCGGGCTTCATGGCCCGGGGCATCGCCAACCAGATCGTCAATTCCACGCCGGGCATGGCGCTGGTGGCGATCGCCAACCGCACCCTCGCCCGTGCCGCCGCCTGCTATGCCGAAGCGGGCATCGCGGACACCACCACCGTCTCCTCCGTCGCCGCGCTGGAACAGGCGGTGCGGGAGGGGCGGCCCGCCATCACGGACGACCCGATGCTGCTCTGCCAGGCCGGCGGCATCGATTGCCTGGTGGATGTCACAGGGGCTGTGGAGCATGGCGCGCAGGTGACGCTGGCGGCGATCAAGGCGCGGCGGCCCGTCGTCTCCATGAATGCGGAGCTGGATGGCACCGTCGGCCCGCTGCTGCGCCGCATGGCGGATGAGGCCGGGGTGATCTTCACCGGCAGCGACGGCGACCAGCCCGGCGTGCAGATGAACCTGTTCCGCTTCGTGAAGTCGATCGGGCTGACGCCGCTGGTCTGCGGCAACATCAAGGGCCTGCAGGACCCCTATCGCACGCCGGAGACCCAGGCCGCCTTCGCCGCGAAATGGGGCCAGGACCCGCACATGGTCACCAGCTTCGCGGATGGCACCAAGATCAGCTTCGAACAGGCGATCGTCGCCAATGCCACGGGCATGACCGTCGCGAAGCGCGGCATGCTGGGGCGCGACCATGCCGGGCATGTCGACGAGCTGACGAAGATGTACGATGTGGCCGAGCTCCAGCGCCTCGGCGGCGTGGTGGACTATGTCGTGGGGTCGAAGCCCGGCCCCGGCGTCTATGTGCTGGCCACGCATGACGACCCGAAGCAGCGCCACTACCTCAACCTCTACAAGCTGGGGGAGGGGCCGCTCTACTCCTTCTACACCCCCTACCACCTCTGCCATTTCGAGGTGCCGATCTCGGTCGCGCGCGTCGTGCTGTGCGGGGATGCGGTGCTGCAGCCCATCGGCGCGCCGATGGTGGATGTGGTGGCGACCGCCAAGCGCGACCTCAAGGCGGGCGAGGTCATCGATGGGCTGGGCGGTTTCATGACCTATGGGGAGGCGGAATCCTACGCCGTCTCCCGCGCCGAGGGCCTGCTGCCGATGGGCGTGGCGGAGGGCTGCCGGCTGAAGCGCGACCTGCCGAAGGATGCCGCGCTCAGCTACGCCGATGTGGAACTGCCCTCGGGCCGGCTGATCGACCGGCTGCGGGCCGAACAGGACGCGATGTTCCCGGCTTCCGCCGCGAACGACCCGCGCGCCCGGGTGGCGGCGGCCGAGTGATCCACAAGGCTGCTTGACGGCGCGGCGGCGGCGGTTCCAGGCTTTCCTTACGGCGCCGCAATCCAAAGGACGGCGCGACGGAGGAAACCCCATGCGCCTGACCCGCCGCGCCCTCGCGCTCACCACCGCTGGCCTCTTGGCAGCGCCCGGGCTTCGTGCCCAGGGCGCCTGGCAGCCCACCGCGCCCATCCGCATCGTCGTGCCCTTCCCGGCGGGGGGCACCACGGACATCCTGGCGAGGCTCTACGCGCAGCGCCTGGGGGAGGTGCTGGGCGTCTCCGTCGTCGTCGAGAATCGCGGCGGCGCGGGCGGGTCCATCGGCGCCGATGTCGTGGCCAAGGCGGCGCCGGACGGGCAGACCCTGCTTTTCCACAACCTCACCTTCTCCACCACCACCGCGGCGCTGGAATTCGTCGGCCGCGCGCCGCATTCGATCGAGCGCGACTTCGCGCCCATCAGCCTCGGCGCCAATGTGCCGATGATGCTGCTGGTGAATGGGCAGGTGCCGGCCAGCAACCTGGCGGAGATGATCGCCTGGGCGAAGGCGCAACCCTCGCCGCCCTTCTACGGATCCACCGGCCCCGGCAGCACCATCAACCTGATCGCGGAGGTGCTGAAGCGCGATGGCGGCTTCGCCATTGAACACGTGCCCTTCCGCGGCGCGGCGCCGCTGGTGCAGGAAATGCTGTCGGGCCGCATCGCCTTCGGCGGCGACCAGCTTTCCTCCTCCCTCCAGCACATCAGGGGCGGCGCGCTGAAGCCGATCGCGACGCTGGCCGCCAACCGCGCCAGCGCCCTGCCCAACATCCCGACGGTGCGCGAACAGGGCTTCGCCAATGCGGAGCTGCTGGGCTGGAACGGCTTCTTCGCCCCGGCGCGGACGCCGGAGCCGGTGCTGGCCCGCCTGCATGCGGAAATCGCCGCCGCTGCCCGCCACCCGCCGCTGGCCTCCCGCATCGCGGAACTCGGCGCCGAGCCCGGCGGCAATAGCGCAGCGGAGTTCACCCGGCAGGTGCATGGGCAGATCGCCGCGGTGCGGCCGCTGGTGCGTGACCTGCGGATGCAGGTGGAGTGACGGACGGCACTGCTTAAGGGGCGGTCAATGTCGAAGCCCTAGGGTGCGATCTTTCCCGCACTGCCGCGGGACGGAGTTCCGCATGCGCATCCGCCAGGTCTTTCTGCTCTCCACGTTGCTCGGCTCCCTGATCGGCATCGTGGCCGCGATCCTCTTCGCGGCCAGCCAATGGTCGGGCCTGACGCGGGAGCAGTTGGCGCTGCAGGACAGCAAGCTGCTGGCGGAATCGCTGCGGCTGCCGGAAGCGCTGAACTTCGAGCGTGCCTTCATCAACCCCCTCCTGGTGCAGCCTGGCGCCGCGACCGCGGAGCAGATGGGCCCCGTCCGCGCCCGGGTGGCGGAAGGCGATGCCGCCCTGGCGGCTGCGCGCAGCCTCGCCAGCGGGGCGGAGGATTCGCAGGCGCTGGACCGCATCCAGGCCGCCATCCTGCGCCAGCGCAACGCGGCGCTGGCCGCCGTCGCACAGCCGCGGGAGGCGCGGGACGCGGGCCTGGTGCGGGACTACGTGCCCCAGATGTTCGCCGCGCAGGAACTGGCCGCCGCCTTCGCCGCCACCGTGCAGCGCCGCATCGCGCTGGCCGATGGCCGGCTCGGCCCCTCCGCGCGCCTCGCCCTGATGGCGTGGGAGATGCGCGACCAGGCCGGGCGGCAGGTGACGCTGACGGTCCGCGCCGCAGGCCTCCGCCTGCCCATGGAGGGCGAACTGGCGGAGCAGGTGGCGCTGTTCCGCGGCCGCGTGGACGCCGCCTGGTCGGCGCTGCGCGAACTGGCGCTGGAGGTCCAGAGCCCGGCCATCGAGCAGGCCATGGCCGGCGTGCAGGCGGGCTATTGGAGCCGCGGTGGCGACATGTATGCGCGCTACGTCCAGCCCGGCCGCGGCCAGCCGCCGGCGACGACGGTGGAGGCGCTGTTCAGCGACGTCATCCCCGTGCTGAACACCATCACGCCGCTGCGTGACGCCGCGCTGGTGGAGACGCTGCGTCGCGCGGAGGCCGCCATCGATGCCGCACGCTTCAACTTCGTCCTGGCCTGCCTGCTGGCGGCAGCGACCGTCCTGGCCAGCCTTGTCGGCGCCTGGCTGTTCAATCGCCGCGTCGTCGCCCCCGCGGGCCAGCTGACTCTGGCCGTCCGCGCCCTGACCGGCGGCGCGAAGGAAGCGGCGATGCCGCTGCAGGATCGTGGCGACGAACTCGGCGAACTCGCCCAGGCCATCGACGCCATGCGGCGGGACGCGGTGGCGGCGGAAGCCGATGCCCGCGCCAGCCTGGCGGAACAGCAGGCCCGCGCCGCGCGCGGTGCCGCGCTGGAACAGGCGGCAAGGGCCTTCGAGGCCGAGGCCGACCGCGCGCTCGGCGCCGTCACCCGCGCCACCGGCCAGCTGCAGGACCAGGCGCGGACGCTGACCGGCGCCGCCACCGACGGCAATGGCCAGGCGGATGCGGTGGCGGGCGCCGCCATGACGACGTCGGAGAATGTCCAGCTGGTGGCCGCCGCGATCGAGGAGCTGACCGCCAGCATCGCAGAAGTGCATCGCCGCGTGGCCGATGCCGCGCGCATCGCTTCCGGCGCCGCCGGCGCGGCGCGGGACGGCAATACGGCCATGACCAGCCTGGCCGACAGCAGCAGCCGCATCGGCGACGTGGTGCGCCTGATCAGCGACATCGCCGGGCAGACCAACCTGCTGGCGCTCAACGCGACCATCGAGGCCGCGCGCGCCGGCGAGGCCGGCAAGGGCTTCGCGGTGGTGGCGCAGGAGGTGAAGGCGCTGGCCAGCCAGACCGCCAAGGCGACGGAGGAGATCTCCGCCCAGATCGGCGCCATGCAGGGCGCGACCGAGGGCGCGGTTTCCGCCATCCGCGCGATCGGGGAAACCGTCGGCCAGCTGGAGGGCGTGACCGTCGCGGTGGCCGATACCGCCCGCGAACAGGCGGAGGCGACGCGCAGCATCGCGGAGGCCATCAGCCGCGCCGCGACCGGCGCGCAGGACGCCGCCCATCACGCGGAGGCCGTGCGCCAGGGTGCGGGCCGCACGAGGCAGACGGCGGATGCGGTGCAGGGCGCGACCGGCGACCTGGCGAAGCGCGGGGATGAGTTGCAGGACGGCGTGCAGCGCTTCCTGACGGCGCTGCGCGCGGCCTGATCAAGCGGCGCCGAGCCGCTTCGCGATCTTCGCGGGTGGCCTTGCGCGCGCCAGGTCAAGCCAGCCGAGGCGGAGCCGCAGCTTCTGGAGGGGGCCGAGCGCGCCCTCCGGCGGGGCGGGCAGGGCGGTCAGGCGGGCCGCTTCCTCCGCCCCGAGAAGGGCGGCGCGCGCCTGGCGAAGCGCGTGCAGCCGCCACCACGCAATGGCCTTCGCCTCGCCGTCCGGCGCGTGCCGGAAGGCGAGGAGGGCATCCACCTCCGCCCGCTGCGCCCGCAGCGCCGCGACGGCCGGGGTCTCCGGCTTGTCGGAGGCGCCGTGCCAGGGCCGCCGGAGCGGGATGGGTTCAGGCACGGCGCAGCACCTGCGCGGCTTCGACCGCGAAATAGGTCAGGACGCCATCGGCCCCGGCGCGCTTGAAGCCGAGCAGGCTTTCCATCATCGCGCGTTCCCGGTCCATCCAGCCGCGCTCCACCGCCGCCATGATCATCGCGTATTCGCCGCTGACCTGATAGGCGAAGGTGGGCACGGCGAAGGCATCCTTCACGCGGCGGACGATGTCGAGATAGGGCATGCCCGGCTTGACCATGACCATGTCCGCGCCCTCCGCCAGGTCCAGCGCCACCTCGCGCAGCGCCTCGTCCGAATTGGCGGGGTCCATCTGATAGGTCTTCTTGTCGCCGCCCTTGAGGCTCGCGCCCGACCCCACCGCTTCCCGGAACGGGCCGTAGAAGGCGGAGGCATACTTCGCGGCGTAGGACATGATCCGCGTGTGGATCAGGCCCCGCGCGTCCAGCGCGGCGCGGATGGCGCCGATGCGGCCATCCATCATGTCGGAGGGCGCGATGACGTCGATCCCGGCCTCCGCCTGGATCACCGCCTGGGTGCAGAGGATGTCCACCGTCTCGTCATTCGCGACGTAGAGGCCCCCGGGGCCCGCGCGCAGCACGCCGTCATGGCCGTGGTCGGTGTAGGGGTCGAGCGCCACGTCCCCGATCAGGCCGAGCTGCGGGTATTCGTGCTTCAGCAGCCGCGCGGCGCTGCACATCAGGTTCTGCGGGTTCTTGGCCTCCGTCCCCTCGCCATCCTTCTTCTCCGGCGGCGTGGCCGGGAACAGCGCCACGGCCGGCACGCCGGCCGCGACGGCGGGGGCCACGTGATGCGCCAGCCGGTCCAGCGTCACGCGCTTCACGCCGGGCATGGAGGCGACCTCCGTCTCGATGCCCGTCCCCTCGATGACGAAGATCGGCCAGATCAGGTCATCGACGGAAAGCTTGTTCTCCGCCACCAGGCGCCGGGTGAAGGCATCCACCCGGTTGCGCCGCGGGCGGATGGCCGGGAAGCCGCCCCCCGCCGCAAGGATCGGCGTCGTGGGGCTTGTCTTGTCAAAGGCGTTCATGCGGCGGCGTCCAGGGCTTGGCTCAGGTCGGCCAGGATATCGTCGATATGCTCGATGCCAATGGACAGCCGCACATAGCCCGGGGAGACGCCGGAGGCCGCCTGTTCCTCCGCATTCAGCTGGCTATGCGTGGTGGTGGCGGGGTGGATCGCCAGGCTCCGCGCATCGCCGATATTGGCGACGTGGTAGAACATCTTCAGCGCCTCGATGAACTTCTTGCCGGCCTCCGCCCCCGCCTTCAACTCGAAGCCCAGCAGCGACCCGTAGCCGCCCTTCAGCGCGGCGTCCGCCCGGCGCTTGTTCTCCCCGGTCATCAGGCTGGGATGCGTGACGGAGGCGACGGCGGGGTGGCTGGCCAGGAAGGACGCCACCTTGATGGCGTTGGCGCAGTGCCGCTCCATCCGCAGCGGCAGCGTCTCCAGCCCCTGCAGCGTCAGGAAGGCGTTCATCGGCGCCATGGGCGCGCCGAGGTCGCGCAGCAGGATCACCCGCATCCGGATGATGTAGGCGATGGGACCGAGCGGCTTCACCGCCTGCGTCCAGACCGCGCCGTGGTAGCTGGCATCGGGCTTGTTCAGCGTCGGGAAGCGGGCGGCGTTGGCCTCCCAATCGAAATTGCCGCCATCCACGACCATGCCGCCGATGCTGGTGCCATGCCCGCCGATCCACTTGGTGGTGGAGTGCATGACGACCGCCGCCCCCAGCGCCAGCGGCTTGCACAGCACCGGCGCCGCGGTGTTGTCCATGATCAGCGGCACGCCGATCTTCCGCCCCAGCGCCGCCACTTCCGCGATCGGGAAGACGCGGAGCTTCGGATTCGGGAGCGTCTCCGCATACCAGCAGCGGGTGCGGTCATCGGTGGCGTTGACGAAGTTCTGCGGGTCCGCCGGATCGACGAAGCGGACCTCCACGCCGAAGGACTTCAGGGTGTTCGCGAACAGGTTCCAGGTGCCGCCGTAGAGGTCCGTCGAGGAGACGATATTGTCCCCGGCCTCGCAGAGGTTCAGCACGGAGAAGGTCGTGGCCGCCTGGCCGGAGCCGAGCGCCAGGCCCGCCACGCCCCCCTCCAGCGCCGCGACGCGCTTTTCCAGCACGTCGACGGTCGGGTTCATGATGCGGGTGTAGATGTTGCCCATCTCCGCCAGGCCGAACAGGCGGGCGGCATGGCCGGTATCCTGGAACTGGAAGCTGGTGGTCTGGTGGATGGGCACGGCGACCGATCCCGTGGTCGGGTCGGCGCGCCAGCCGGCGTGGAGCGCGATCGTCTCCGGGTTCGTCGAATCCACCATGTGGCCCTCCTCCTGCCCGCCTCTGGCGGTGCGTTGCTGGCGCATCCGTTCCACGCCGCCGGGGGGGCGCGCAAGGCAGGATGCAACCTGCCGTGGTGGTGGCGCGGGGGAGGGGGCCTTGCTGCCGCTGGGGTCGAAAAGGGCCATTTCATCTCCCGCGCCGCGCGGGGCAGGGTTGCGCCCCCCAGGGGTTGGGTCGGTGGTTCCGGCGGGCCACCCGCCGTGGTAGTCAAGCCGCCATGAACCCTGCCAATACCCCCGTTGCCCTTGGGGCCGACCATGCCGGCGTGGCGATGAAGGCCGCGATCCGGGAGATGCTGGAGGCCGCGGGCCATCCCGTGGCCGATCTCGGCACCCATGGGACGGAAAGCGTGGACTATCCCGATTTCGGCGCTGCCGTGGCCTCGACCGTGGCGGAGGGCCGTGCCGCCTTCGGCGTGCTGGTCTGCGGCACCGGCATCGGCATCTCCATCGCCGCCAACCGCAACCCCGCCATCCGCTGCGCCCTGGTGCATGATGTCACGGGCGCGCGGCTCACCCGCCAGCACAACGACGCCAACGTCATCGCCCTCGGTGCCCGCATGACGGGGATCGAGGTGGCGCTGGACGCCGTGCGGACCTTCCTTTCCACCCCCTTCGAGGGCGGCCGCCACGGGCGCCGCATCCAGAAGATCAGCCCCGGTTGGAGCGCGCCCCAATGAACGAGACCACCCCGGCGGTGACGCCCGCCCGCTTCTTCTCCGCCCCGCTGGCCGAGGTCGATCCGGAGCTCGCCGCCTCCATCCGGGACGAGCTGATCCGGGAGCAGGACGGGATCGAGCTGATCGCCTCCGAGAACATCGTCTCCCGCGCCGTGCTGGAAGCGCAGGGCAGCGTGATGACCAACAAGTATGCGGAGGGCTATCCGGGCCGCCGCTACTATGGCGGCTGCGAATTCGTCGATGTGGCGGAGACGCTGGCGATCGAGCGGGCGAAGAAGCTGTTCGATTGCGGCTTCGCAAATGTCCAGCCGCATAGCGGCGCGCAGGCGAACCAGGCGGTGTTCCTGGCCCTGCTCCAGCCCGGCGACGCCTTCATGGGCCTGGACCTGGCGGCGGGCGGTCACCTGACCCATGGCGCGCCGGCCAATATGTCCGGCAAGTGGTTCAAGCCCGTGCCCTATACTGTGCGGCGCGAAGACCAGCGGATCGACATGGCGGAGGTCCGCCGGATCGCGCTGGAGAACAAGCCGAAGCTGATCATCGCCGGCGGCTCGGCCTATGCCCGCACCTGGGATTTCGCCGCCTTCCGCGCGATCGCGGATGAGGTCGGCGCGTATTTCATGGTGGACATGGCGCATTTCGCGGGCCTGGTGGCCGGCGGCGCGCACCCGTCCCCGTTCCCGCATGCCCATGTCGCCACCACGACCACGCACAAGACGCTGCGCGGCCCCCGCGGCGGCATGATCCTCACGAATGACGAGGCGCTGGCGAAGAAGTTCAACAGCGCGGTGTTCCCCGGCCTCCAAGGCGGCCCGCTGATGCATGTCATCGCCGCCAAGGCGGTGGCCTTCGGGGAGGCGCTGCGGCCGGAATTCCGGGCCTATGCGAAGCAGGTCGTCGCCAATGCCGCGGCACTGGCCGGGGAGCTGAAGACGCAGGGCCTCGACCTCGTCACCGGCGGCACCGACAACCATCTGGTGCTGGTGGACCTGCGCCCGAAGAAGCTGACGGGCAAGGCGGCGGAGGGTGCGCTGAACCGCGCCCACCTGACCTGCAACAAGAACGGCATCCCCTTCGACCCGGAGAAGCCGATGGTGACCTCCGGCGTCCGCCTCGGCAGCCCCGCCGCCACGACGCGCGGCTTCGGGGAGGCGGAGTTCCGCCAGGTCGGCCAGATGATCGGCGAGGTGCTGGACGGGCTCGCGAAGGCGAATGCGCCGGACGGCAATTCGGCGGTCGAGGCCGCGGTGAAGGGCAGGGTGCTCGAACTCTGCCGGCGCTTTCCGATCTACTGAGGCGAAGCCGATGGCCCACGGCGCGCTACCCCAAGGCGGCCTGCGCCCTTCAGCAGGCCGAGCGGCCGAATGGCCGCCGCGCCCAGACCGACCGCATGGCCCTGCACGCGAGTGCAAGGCGCGAAGGCAAGCGCGCGGAGCGCGCGCCCGCCGTCTGAGGGCATAAATCTATGCGCTGCCCGTTCTGTGGGAACGAAGACACGCAGGTGAAGGACAGCCGTCCGGCGGAGGATGGCGCCTCCATCCGGCGCCGGCGGTCCTGCCCCGCCTGCGGCAACCGCTTCACCACCTTCGAACGGGTCCAGCTGCGGGAGCTGCTGGTGGTCAAGACCGATGGCCGCCGTGTGCCCTTCGACCGCGACAAGCTCGCGCGCTCCGTCCGCGTCGCGCTGCGCAAGCGCCCCTTCGACGAGGAGCGGATCGAGCGCATCGTCTCCGGCATCCAGCGCCGGCTGGAGGTCGAGGCCGATAGCGAGGTCACCAGCCGCCGGGTCGGCGAGGTGGTGATGGAGACGCTGCGCGACGTGGACGAGGTGGCCTATGTCCGCTTCGCCTCGGTCTACCGGAATTTCCGGGAGGCCAAGGATTTCCGCGCCTTCCTGGGCAAGATCGAAGGCTCCTGACTTCCGTGGACGACGCGTTTCACATGCGGGCCGCGCTCGCCCTGGCGGCGCGCGGGCTTGGCAATACCTGGCCCAACCCCTCTGTCGGCTGCGTGATCGTGGCGAAGGACGGCCAGGTGGTTGGCCGCGGCTGGACGCAGCCCGGCGGGCGGCCGCATGCGGAGACGGAGGCGCTGAAGCGCGCCGGCGTCCGCGCGCGCGGCGCCACCGCCTATGTCACGCTGGAGCCCTGCTGCCATTGGGGTCGCACGCCGCCCTGCACGGATGCGCTGGCGGCGGCCGGCGTGGCGCGGGTGGTGGTGGCGCTGCGCGATCCGGACCCGCGCGTGGATGGCGAGGGTTTCCGGAAGCTCGCCGCCGCGGGGATCGCGGTGGAGGAGGGGCTGCTGCGGGAGGAGGCGGAGCGCCTGACCTGGGGCTTCATCAAGCGCCTGCGCCATGGCCTGCCCCTGGTGACGCTGAAGCTCGCGACGACGCTCGATGGCCGCATCGCCACCGCCGCCAAGGAAAGCCGCTGGATCACCGGCCCCGCCGCGCGCCGTGCGGCGCATGGGTTGCGGGCGCGGCATGACGCGATCCTGGTCGGCAGCGGCACCGTCATCGATGACGACCCCGACCTGACCTGCCGCCTGCCCGGCGGCGTGCCTGTGCCGGCGCCGCGCGTGGTGGCGGATGCGCGGCTTCGTATCCCGCTGGCGTCGAAGCTGGTCCGCACGGCGCGCGACGTCCCGACGCTGGTCTGCACCGTGCCCGGCCACGCCCCCGCCGCCTTGGCACCGCTGCGTGATGCCGGGGTGGAAGTGATCGAGGTCGAAGCCGGCCCCGGTGGCCTCGCCATGCACACGGTGCTGGCGGCGCTCGCCGCGAAAGGCATCACGCGGGTGCTGGCGGAGGGGGGATCGGGCATCGCGGCCTCCCTGCTGCGGGAGGGGCTGGTGGATCGCCTGGCCTGGTTCCACGCGCCGATGGTCATCGGCGGGGATGGAATTCCCGCCGCCTACGCCCTCCCATTGCCCGATCTCGCCGCTGCGCCCAAGTTCCGCCGGGTGGCGGTGCGGACCTTGGGGCCTGACCTGCTCTCCGAATACGAATGCGAGGCCGGCTGAATGTTCACGGGTATCGTCACCGCGCAGGGCACCATCACCGCCATCACCCCGATCGGCGGCGGGCAGGACATGCGCCTCACCATCGCGACGCCGCCGGGCTGGCTGGCGGGGGCCGCGATCGGCGCCTCCATCTGCTGCTCCGGCTGCTGCCTGACCGCCATCGAATACGGCACCGACAGCTTCGTGGTGGAGGCCTCGGCCGAGACGCTGTCGAAAACCACGCTCGGCACCTGGCAGGTGGGCCGGCGGATCAATTTGGAACGCTCCCTGAAGCTCGGCGACGAGATGGGCGGCCACATCGTCTCCGGCCATGTGGACTGCGTCGGCACCGTGGTCGCCGCGGTGCCGGAGAACGGATCGACGCGCTGGACCTTCGGCGTGCCCCGCGATTTCATTCGATTCATCGCGCAGAAGGGCAGCATCGCCATCGACGGCTGCTCGCTGACGGTGAACGAGGCAACGGCCGAAACCTTCGGCGTCAACATCATCCCCCACACGGCGGAGGTCACGGGCTTCGGCACGCTGAAGCCGGGTGATTCCGTGAACATCGAGATCGACATGCTGGCGCGCTACGTCGCGCGCCTGGCGGAGTTCAAGGCATGAACGTGCAGCCCAAGACCACCAGCTTCGCGGAGTTCCTGAGCCCGACCGAGGAGCTGATCGAGGAAGCCCGCCGCGGCCGCATGTTCATCCTTGTGGATGACGAGGACCGGGAGAATGAGGGCGACCTGGTCATCCCCGCACAGTTCGCGACGCCGGACGCCATCAACTTCATGGCCAAGCACGCCCGCGGGCTGATCTGCCTGGCGATGGCCCGGCACCGCGTGGAACAGCTGGGCCTGCCCTTGATGGCGCAGTCCAACGGCACCAGGCACGCCACCGCCTTCACCGTTTCCATCGAGGCGCGGGACGGCGTGACCACCGGCATCTCCGCCGCCGACCGCGCCAAGACGGTCGCCGTCGCCATCAACCCGGAGCTGGGGCGGGAGCATATCGTGACCCCTGGCCACGTCTTCCCGCTGGTGGCGCGGGATGGCGGCACGCTGGTCCGCGCGGGCCATACCGAGGCCGCGGTGGATTTCGCCCGCCTCGCGGGGCTGAACCCGTCGGGCGTGATCTGCGAGATCATGAACGATGACGGCACCATGGCCCGGATGCCGGACCTCGTCTCCTTCGCCCAGCATCACGGCCTGAAGCTCGGCACCATCGCGGACCTGATCGGCCATCGCCGCCGGACGGAACGCCTGGTGAAGCGGGTCGAGGAAGGGATGGTGGAGGGCATCGGCGGGCCCTGGCGGGCCGTCGTCTATTCCTCGACGCTGCAGGAGGGGGAGCATGTCGCCCTGGTGAAGGGTGACGTGACGGGCAACCAGCCGACGCTGGTGCGGATGCACGCGGCCTCCCTGCTGCGGGACATGATCGGCGGCCGGGTGGAGCAGGACCTGCACGCCGCCATGCGCATGATCGGGGAGGCCGGGCGCGGCGTGGTGGTGCTGCTGCGGGACTGGCGGCCGGACGGGCTTTCCCAGCAGGTCCGCGCGCAGCGGGACCGGCGACAGAATGCGCCGGAAATCCGGGACTACGGCATCGGCGCGCAGATCCTGGCCGATCTGGGCTTGCGCGACATCATCCGCCTGTCGGACAACCCCCGCCCGCTGGTGGGGCTGGAGGGCTACGGGCTGACCGTGCTCGAGACCCGGCCCATCCCCAAGGACTGATGTGATTCACGCGCCGGCCCGCCAGGCCGGCGCATCGAGGATTGACGATGAGCACGAAGGACGCGCCGACCCGCTCGGCCGCGACGATCCCCGGCCAGCCGCCCCGGCTGCTGGTCATCCAGGCCCCGTATTACGCGGAGGTCGTCGGCGGCATGCTGGCCGGCGCCCGGCGCAGCGTGGAAGAAGCGGGCGGGGTGCTGGAGGTGGTGGATGTCGCCGGCGCCTTCGAACTGCCGGCCGCACTCCGCATGGCGATCCAGGCCGCGCGCGGCTTCGATGGCTACATCCTGCTGGGCTGCGTGGTGAAGGGCGAGACCGACCACTACGACTTCATCTGCGACGCCGTCTGCCAGGGCGTCATGGCGATCTCCGCCGAGACCGGCGCGCCGCTCGGCTTCGGGCTGCTGACCGTCGCCACCCTCGACCAGGCCATCGCCCGGTCCCGCGATGACGGCATGAACAAGGGCGCGGAGGCCGCGCATGCCGCGCTGACCCAGGTGGCGCTGGCGCGCCGCTGGGGGCGGGCATGAGCGGCGCGCGCGACAGCGGCCGGCTGCAGAAGGGGCGCCCCCGCACGGGCGCGCGCCTGGCCGCCGTGCAGGCGCTGTTCCAGTCGGAGCAGGCGGGCGAGAATCCGGAGACGGTGATCCAGCAATTCGTCCGCCACCGCCTCGGCCCCAATGATGCCGATGAGGGGCTGGGCGAGGGCAGGGTGCCCGACGCCGACGCCAAGCTCTTCGCCCGCATCGTGCGGGACACCGCTTCACGCATCGAATCGCTGGACGAGACGATCGCCAAGGCGCTGGCCAAGGACTGGCCGCTGGAGAAGCTGGACCCCGTGCTGCGCGCCCTGCTGCGCGCCGCGGCGGCGGAACTCTCCACGCCGCATGAGCCGCCGGCGCGGGTGGTGATCAACGAATACCTCGACATCGCGCATGGCTTCTTCGTGGGCGATGAGCCACGCTTCGCGAATGGCGTGCTGGACGCGCTGGCGCGCACGCTGCGGGCCGATGAATTCGCGCGGCCTTGACCGCCTGTTCCCTCCCCCGCGCTTGCGGGGGAGGGTTAGGGTGGGGGAGGCGCCGGATAGGGACATTCCGGCGGGAAAATCGCTCCCCTCGCGGCGTCAGCCTTCGCCGACTCCCACCCCAACCAGCCTTCGGCCTTGCGGCAGTGCCGCAAGCCCCCGCAAGCGCCGGGGAGGGCGCCGTCGCAAATGACCCTCCCCCCCGAATTCTCCCTTATCGCCCGTCATTTCCTGCCCCTGGCCGGCGAAGGCGCGCTCGACCTCGGCGATGATGCCGCATTGCTGACGCCCCCGCCGGGCCGCACCCTGGTCCTGGCCGCCGATGCCATGGTCGCCGGCGTGCATTTCCTGCCCGACGACCCGCCGGAGACCATCGGCCGCAAGCTGCTGCGGGTGAACCTCTCCGACCTCGCCGCCATGGGCGCGACGCCGCTCGGCTACCTCATGACCTGCGGCTTCGCGCGCGGCACCGGCGATGACTGGATCGCCGCCTTCGCCCGCGGCCTGGCGGCGGACCAGGCGGAGTTCGGGCTTTCCGTGCTCGGCGGGGATACGGTGGTCACGCCGGGGCCCGCGACCTTCTCCCTCACCATCCTCGGCCATGTCGCCCCCGGCCAGGCGCTGCGGCGGGTGGGGGCGCAGGAGGGCGACGATGTGTGGGTGTCGGGCACCATCGGCGATGGTGCGCTCGGCCTGCTGGCGCTGACGGGACGGCTGCAGCCGGACGACCACCTCGCGGATCGCTATCGCCTGCCGAAGCCCCGCCTCGCGCTCGGCCAGCGCCTCGCGGGGCTGGTGCATGCCGCCATGGATGTCTCGGACGGGCTGGTGCAGGACCTCGGCCACCTCGCCCGCGCGGCGGGCCTGGGCGCGATGCTGGAGGCCGCCGCCGTGCCTCTTTCCGCCCCCGCCGCCGCGGCGCTGGCCGCCGATGCGGCGCTGCTGCCCCGCATCCTGGCGGGCGGCGACGACTACGAACTGCTCTTCGCCGCGCCCCCGGCCAACGCCGCCCTCATCCGCGCCGCCGGCATGGAAGCGGGGGTGGCGGTGACGCGCATCGGGTGCTTCATGGCAGGAGAGGGCGTCCGCGTGACGGACGCCGCGGGGGGCGAGGTCCCGCTGCCCCGGGGGGGATGGAGCCACTTCTGATGTCCACCACGACCGCTGCCGCGGCCACTGGCGATCCGCGCGAGGACGCCCGGATGCGCCGCGATGTCTGGCTGTTGTTCTTCTGCCAGGCGCTGATGAATGCCTCGGTCGTGGGGCAGGTGGCGATGTCGGCGCTGGTGGGTTTCAGCCTGGCGTCCGACAAGTCGCTGGCGACCCTGCCCATGGGCATCCAGATGGTTGCGACCATGGCGGCCTCCATTCCCGCCGGCATCGTCTTCGCCCGCCTCGGCCGCCGGGCCGGCTTCATGCTGGGGGCGGTGGCGAGCCTGCTGGGCTGCCTGACCTTCGCCGCCGGCATCTGGCAGCACAGCTTCTGGCTCTATGTCGCGGGCGGGCTGCCGGCCGGCATCGGCTTCGGCATCGCCCAGCATTACCGCTTCGCCGCCAGCGAGGTCGCAAGCCCGGCCTACCGCCCCCGCGCCATCGCCCTCGTCATGGCGGGCGGCGTGCTCTCCGCCATCTTCGGGCCGGAGCTGGTGAAGCACAGCAAGGACCTGGCGCCGCCCTTCCTCTTCCTCGGCACCTACCTGATCCTGGCGCTGCTGCCGGTGGCCTGCATGACGCTGCTTTCCCTGGTCCGCCTGCCGCCGGCGCCGCCCCGCCAGGCCAGCCCGACGCCGGTCGGCGAGATCATCCGCCGCCCGGCCTTCATGGCGGCCGCGCTGACCGCCGCCGTCGCATACGGCACCATGAACCTGGTCATGACCTCCACGCCGCTGGAGATGATGGCCTGCGGCTTCGCGGTGACGGCCAGCGCCACCGTCATCCAGCTGCATGCGGTCTCCATGTTCGCGCCGGGCTTCGTCACCGGGCGGCTGATCGCGCGCTGGGGCGCCCGGCCGATCGTGGCGGTGGGCGCGGTGCTGAACGCGCTCTGCGTCGCCGTGGCGCTGTCCGGCCAGGAATTCTGGCACTTCACCGGCGCGCTGGTGCTGCTGGGGGTGGGCTGGAACTTCATGTTCGTGGGCGCGACGACCATGCTCGGCGAATCGCACAGCCCGGCGGAGCGCGTCAGGGCTCAGACGGCCAATGACTTCATCGTCTTCGGCACCGTCGCCTGCACGGCCATGGGATCGGGCGCCGTGCATGCCGGCGCGGGCTGGAACGTGCTGAACCTGCTGCTGCTGCCCGCGCTGGCGGTGGCGCTGGCCGTCACGCTGTGGCCCAGGCGGGCGGTGAAGCCCGCCTGAAGCGCCGGGGCCGCCTTCTCAGCGGGAGGTGGGGGAGGGGGCGCCGACCGTGTTGTTGGCGCCGCCACCAAGGCCCGGGCCGAGGCGGCCGAGATTGCCGAAGAGCTGCTGCAGCAGCGTCCGGTCATTGCCCGGGGAGGGCGTGACGCGGCTCACGACCCGGACGTCTCGCGCATCGTCCTGGCCGAGCCGCCTGATCTCCCGCACCGTGCCGCGGCCGTCGAACATCACGGCGATCACGCGCTGATCCTCCAGCGCCAGGGTCCGGCCCGGCGGCTGCCGGGTGACGCCGCTGATGTAGTACCAGGCGCCATCGTCGAAGGTGCCGGTGGTGGAGGGCGAACCGAGCAGCGCCTCCACATCCGCGCGGGAGGACACGCCGACGGTGATCTGCGACAGCGTCTCCTCATCCACCTGGTGGCCGCGGAGGGTGCGGGGGCTTTCGAACAGGCCGCCGCCCGGCACGCTGGGCAGCCAGGAGCAGCCTCCCGCGGCAAGCAGGGCGGCAAGCCCCAGGGCAGCGCCGAACCCGCGCGCGGGGCGACGCGAAACGTTGACCGGGTGGCGGTGGCGCTCCATGTGGGCGGTATTCCACCCCCGCGCGGCGCGGTCAACGGCCCCGGCCCTTCCTGGCCGGCCTGGCGCCGGCATGGGGGGCGGCCGATCCGCCAATGGGGGCGGCATCGCGATCGGAGCTGCCCATGGGCCTGTTCGGCCTCTTCACCCGCCGGCCGCATGAGCGCGCCGGATTCGCGCTGTATGGCGCGGCGGTCGGCGCGGCGCGCCAGCCCGTCTATTTCGACCGGCTGGGCGTGCCGGACACGCTGGATGGACGGTTCGACCTCGTCTCCTTCCATGTGGCGCTGCTGATCAACCGCCTGCGCCATGATTCTGACGCGGAGGGTCCGAAGCTCGCCCAGGCGGTGTTCGATGCCATGTTCGCCGACATGGACGTGAACCTGCGGGAGATGGGGGTGGGCGACCTCGTCGTCGGCAAGCGCGTCAAGAAGATGTGGGAAGCCTTCCACGGCCGCGCGGCGGCCTACGAATCCGCCTTCGAGTCGGATGACCTGCCGGCGCTGGCGGAGGCGCTGGCCCGCAACGTCTGGCGCGGCGAGGCTCCCGCCGGCGCGGCGGTGGAGCTCGCGGCCCAGGCGGGCCGCATCCGGGCTGCGCTCGCCGCGCAGCCCCTGGCCGCGCTGCTGAAGGGCGAGGTCCGCTTCCCGCCCGCGCCGCCGGAGGCGGTGGCGGCATGAGCATGGCCCCGGAATTTGCCCGCCCCTACCGCCTAGGCAATGAGCCGAAGTCGGTGGAACTGGTGGCGACGGAAGCCGAATGCGCGGCGCTGGCGCGGCGCTTCGGGATCCTGGGAATCGCGCGCTTCACGGCAAGCTTGTCCCTGGCGGCGGAGACGGGCGGCACGGTGCGCGCCCGCGGCCGCATCCGCGCGGCGGTGACGCAGGAATGCATCGTGACGCTCGATCCGGTGGACCAGGCGGTCGATGCGGCGGTCGATCTCCGCATCCTGCCCGATGGCGTGCCGCCCACGGATGACGACCCCGACAGCCCCGATGAGATCGAGAGCGCGGGCGGCTTCATCGACCTCGGCGAGGCGATGGCGGAGCAGCTCGCACTGGCGCTCGACCCCTATCCCAGGCGCCCGGATGCCGCGCTTCCGCCCGAGTTGGATGCAACGGGGCTGGACGCGGAGGCGCCGGCGGCGCAAAGAGCGGCGGTGACGACGCCGGGGGAGTCCCGCCCCAACCCCTTTGCCGCGCTGGCAAGGTTGAAGCGGGATTGATTCCCCCGGATCGCTTGCGCCCACTCGGAGCCGGTGGTAATGCCGCCGGCCCCATCTGCTTTTCAGATTGTTGACGAGAAAGGCTCGGCACCATGGCCGTTCCGAAGAAGAAGGTTTCGCCCTCCCGCCGCGGCATGCGCCGCAGCCATGAGGCGCTGACGGCGGTTGCGAGCCTGGAATGCTCCAATTGCGGTGAGCTGAAGCGTCCCCACCACGTCTGCTCCCATTGCGGCCATTATGACGGCCGTGAGGTGATGGCGGCGGACAAGGCCAAGGGTGTCATCCGCGTCTGATCGGGTTGCCGGGCTGATGCCGATGCGGCGAAGGGTCGGATCCTGATGGCGAAGGCCGTTGCGGCACGCGGAAGCGGGGAATTCGCCCTGGCAATTGATGCCATGGGCGGGGACCACGCACCGGAGTCCGTGCTGGACGGGCTGGAACTGGCTGCGGAGCGTCATCCGCAGGCGCGCTTCCTGCTCGTGGGTGATGAAGCTCGGCTCGGCGCGCTGCTGGCGCGTCGGCCCCGCGCGGCCAAGGCGTGCAGCCTGCGCCACGCGCCGGAATCCATCCCCGGTGACATGAAGCCCACCGCGGCGCTGCGCGTCCGCGGATCCTCCATGCGCGGCGCCATCGATGCGGTCGCGAATGGGGAGGCTTCGGGCGTCGTCTCCGCCGGCAATACCGGCGCGCTGATGGCGCTGGCCAAGATCGTCGTGAAGACCCTGCCGGAGATCGACCGGCCGGCGCTGGCGGCCATCGGCCCCTCGGCGCGCGGCGACGTCGTCATGCTCGACCTCGGCGCCAATGTGCAGTGCGATGCCCGCAACCTGGTCGAGTTCGCCGTCATGGGCGATGCCTTCGCCCGCGCCGTGCTCGGGCTGACGGAGCCGACGCTCGGCCTGCTGAATGTCGGGTCGGAGGAGCTGAAGGGCGACGAGCGGGTGCGCCAGGCGGCGGAGACGCTGCGGGACAGCCATATCGGCGCCAATTTCCGCGGCTTCGTCGAAGGCCATGACATCGCCGCCGGCACGGTGGACGTGATCGTCACCGATGGCTTCACCGGCAATGTCGCGCTGAAGACCGGGGAGGGCGCGCTGAAGCTGATGCGCGACCTGCTGCGCCAGGTCTTCACCAGTTCCATCCCCGCGCGCGTCGGCTACCTGCTGGCGCGGCCCGCGCTCGATCGTCTCCGCGAATGGATGGATCCCCGCCGCTACAACGGCGCGGTGCTCATCGGCCTGAACGGCGTCGTGGTGAAGAGCCATGGCGGCACGGATGGCGTCGGCTTCGCCCATGCCGTGGACGTCGCCATGGACATGGTCACGCACCGCTTCAACGAACGGATCCAGGAGGGGCTGGCGCGCCTCTCGGAGACCACGCCGCGCGTCGCGGCCACCCCGCGCTGATACGCGGGCGACCCAGACCCATTCGGCCCTGAGGGGGGAACGCGCGATGCGCGCCGTGATCGTCGGCACCGGCGGCTACCTGCCGGAACGGGCCGTGACCAATGAGGAACTGGCGGCGGAGAAGGGACTCGATACCTCCGACAGCTGGATCCGGGAGCGTACCGGCATCGGCCAGCGCCACTTCGCCGCGGATGGCGAGACGGCGTCCGCCATGGGCGCCGCCGCCTGCCGGGCCGCGCTGGCGCAGGGCGGCGCGGATGTGTCGGAGGTGGACTGCATCATCGTCGCGACGGCGACGCCGGACAGCGCCTTCCCCTCCACCGCGGCGCGCATCCAGGGGGCGCTCGGCGTCACCCGCGGCATGGCCTTCGACGTGGCGGCCGCCTGCACCGGCTTCATCTACGCGCTCGGCATTGCCGATGCGCTGATCCGCACCGGCCAGGCGCGCGGCGTGCTGGTGGTCGGCACGGAAGTCTATTCCCGCATCCTGGACTGGTCGGACCGCGGCACCTGCGTGCTGTTCGGCGACGGCGCCGGCGCCGTCTTCCTGCGGGCCGGCAATCCCGCGGCCGGGGATGGCCTGCTCTCGACCCACATGCACGCCGATGGCCGCTTCGGGGACATCCTGAACGTCGATGGCGGCGCGGGCTCCACCGGCGGCACCGGCGTGGTCCGGATGGCGGGGCGGGAAGTGTTCAAGCACGCCGTCACCAAGCTGGCCTCGGCGGTGGATGAGGCGCTGGCCGCCAATGGCCTCGACCAGTCCGCGGTTGCCTGGCTGGTGCCGCACCAGGCGAATGTCCGGATCATCGAGGCCATGGGCAAGAAGCTCGGCCTGCCGCTCGACCGCGTGGTGATCACGGTGGACCGCCACGCCAATACCTCCGCCGCCTCCATCCCGCTGGCGCTGGCAGAGGCGACGCGGGACGGGCGCATCAAGTCGGGCGACCTGGTGCTGATGGAAGCGATCGGCGGCGGGCTGACCTGGGGCGCGGCGCTGGCGCGCTTCTGACGATAGATTAACCATTTCAGCCTCTTGGCGCGCGATCCTGCCGACCCGCGCGAAGTGGCGCACGGTCGCGTGAAACCCCATGGTTGACGCCCCCTGCGGATACCGGTTTTCTAGCGCGATGAATGGCTTGCAGGGGCCTGTTGCGCCATGACGACGATGACCCGCGCGCATCTCGCGGAGGCGATCTACACGCAGGTCGGTCTCTCCCGGAACGAGAGTGCCGCCCTGCTGGAAACCGTGCTGGAGAAGATGTCGGCGGCGCTGGAGGCCGGCGAGCCGGTGAAGATCTCCGCCTTCGGCTCCTTCGTCGTGCGGCAGAAGGGCAAGCGCGTCGGCCGCAATCCCAAGACCGGAGTCGAGGTGCCGATCCAGCCCCGCAAGGTGCTGGCCTTCCGGCCCTCCCACGTCCTCAAGGCGCGCCTCAACCCCGGCCAGGCGGTCGAATCGGGCGGCGACGACGAATGAGCGATGACAGCGCGGATGCCGAGGGGCGCGCGCGGCCGCGCAAGGCGCCCACGGCCTTCCGCACCATCAGCGAGGTCGCGGACGACCTGCAGATCCCCCAGCATGTGCTGCGATTCTGGGAAACCAAGTTCCCCCAGCTGAAGCCGCTGAAGCGCGGCGGCGGGCGCCGCTACTACCGGCCGGAGGATATCGGCCTGCTGAAGCGGATCAGCGACCTGCTCTACACTCAGGGCTACACCATCAAGGGCGTGCAGCGCCTGCTGCGCGAGGGCGGCATCGAGGAGGCCGGCGGCGCCCCCGAACTGCCGCTGGGCGACCTGGACGAGGCCGATGCGCCCGAGCCGGTGCGGGAGGCGCTGGATGCGCTGGAACGCCTGGCGCATGAACTCCGGGCCCTGGCCGCGCGGGGCTAGGCCCGCGCGCGCATCTCCATGAAGGCAATTCGCAAGCTGGCGCCGGCCCCTGGCCTGCTGCTCTGCGACGTTCCGCCGCCGCCCCGGCCGGGGCCGGGCGAGGTGCTGGTCCAGGTGGAGGCCGCCGGCATCTGCGGCAGCGACCTGCATATCGAGGACTGGTCGGGCGGCTACGAGTTCGTCACCGCCGCCATGCCCGTGACGCTCGGCCATGAACTGGCGGGGAGGGTCGCCGAATCTAGCGATCCCGCGCTGGCGGTGGGGACGCGGGTCGTCGTCATCCCCTCCGTCACCTGCGGCGTCTGCGCGGCCTGCCAGGGGGGTGACCCCGATCGCTGCATCGACCGGCGGGGCATCGGCATGACACGGGATGGCGGCTTCGCGCCCCTCGTCCTGGCGCCTGCCCGCAACTGCCTGGCCATCCCGGAGGACTTCGACCCCGCCATCGCCGCGCTGACGGAGCCGCTGGTGATCGGCGCCCGCGCCGTCTCCGTGGGCGGCGTGGGGCAGGGGGATCGCGTGCTGGTCCTCGGCCCCGGCGCCATCGGCCAGGCCATCGCGCTGATGGCGCGGGAGGCCGGGGCGGCGGAGGTCACCATCGCCGGGCGGGACGACGGCCCGCGCTTCGCCGTGCTCGAACGCCTGGGCTTCGACCGGCTCCGGGAGGTGGGTGACCAGGGCCTCGCCCACCTTGCCGAGGGAGGCCGCTTCGACGTGGTGTTCGAGGCGGTGGGCCTGCCCACCCTGGTCGCCGCGGCGCTGCCCCTGCTGCGGCGGGAGGGCGTGCTGGTCATCGCCGGCATCCATGCCCGCCCGGCCGAGATCCCGCTCAACACCGTGGTGCGGGAACAGCTCCAGCTCCGCGGCACGAATCGCGGCAAGTCAGCGGATTGGCGCCGGACCCTCGACTTCGTCCTCCGCCAGGGCAGCGCGCTGGCGCCCATGGTCACGCACCGCCTGCCGCTCCGGCGCGGGCTGGAAGGCTTCGCGCTGACGCGGCGGCGGGAAGCGACGAAGGTGGTGCTGATGCCCGAGCCCGACGATGCCTGAGCGCGGCTTCCTCGCCCTCTGGAACGACCTCGCCCCGGGGCGGGAGGCCGAGTACGAGGAATGGCACGCCCGCGAGCACCTGCCGGAGCGCGTCGCCGCCCCCGGCTTCCTTGCCGGCCGCCGCTACCGCGACGCCGCGCACCCCACCCATCGCTGGTTCACGCTCTACGAGGTCGAGTCCCTGGCGGCGCTCGACACGCCGGAATACCGCGACCTGCTGGCCAATCCGACGCCCTGGTCGGCCTCCATGCGCCCGGATTTCCGCGCCTTCCTCCGCGCGCCGTGCCGGGAGGTGGCGCGGGCCGGCCATGGCTTCGGCGCGGCGCTGGCCGTGCTGCGGCTGGCCGATCCGGCGGGAATCGAGGTGGCGGCGCTGGCGGCCCGGCCCGGGCTGGTCGCCGCGCGGCTCGGCCTGCGCGCTGCCGAGGCTGGCCCCGCCCATCGCCTCGGCGCCGGCGCGTCGGAGGAAAGCGTGGCCGCCGTGCTGCTGCTGGAGGCGCAGGACCGTGACGCGGCGGCCGCCGCGCTGCGGGCGATCGGCCGGGGCGGCGACGTCTACGACCTGCTCTTCGCCTTTCCCGGCACCAGCCCTGACGAAAGGGCGGCGCATCGCCGGCCCCACTGGAAGCCCCCCGCATGAACGCAACCGACCGCACCCCCTTCGGCGCCACGGGCCTGATGATGTCCCGCCTCGGCATCGGCGGTGGGTCCTTGGCCAGCGCGGCCGGGGAGGCGGGGGTGAAGGCCGTGGTCGACGCCGCCTGGGACGCCGGCCTGCGCTACTTCGACACCGCCGCCTACTACGCCGGGGGCGAGAGCGAGCGGCGCCTTGGCCTGGCGCTCCGGGACCGGCCGAGGGACGCCTATGTCCTGGGCACCAAGACGGGCCGCTACCTGCTGCCGGACGGCACGGATCGATTCGACTACTCCGCCGCCGGGACGGAGGCCACGATCCGGACCGCGCTGGCGCGCCTGCACACCGATCGCCTCGACCTGGTCTTCATCCATGACGTCCAGCCGAGCCTGCATGGCGAGGCCTATGAGGCCCAGCACGCCATGGCGCTGAAGGGCGCGCTGCCCGTGCTGCAGCGGCTGAAGGCGGCGGGCGTGATCGGCGCCGTCGGCGTCGCCATGCGCGACCCCTGGCCCATCCTCCGGCTGCTGAAGGAGGCGCCCTTCGATGCGGTGATGCTCGCCGGCGGCTGCACCCTGCTGCACCAGGAGGCCTGCGAGGCACTGCTGCCGCATTGCGTCGCGACCGGCACGCCCGTGCTCTTCGCCGCGCCCTTCGAGACGGGGATCCTGGCCACCGGCGCCATCCCCGGCGCCCGCTACCGCTACAAGCCCGCGCCCCAGGACCTCATGGCCCGCACCGCTGCCATCGAGGCCGCCTGCGCCCGCCACGGCGTCACGCTGGCCGCGGCCGCGATGCGATTCCCGCTGCTGTGCCAGGCGGTGAAGGGCGTGGTGGTCGGCCACCAGGCGCCGGGGGAACTGGCCCGCAACCTGGCCCTGATGCAGGCGGAGATCCCAGCCGCGCTGTGGGAGGAGTTGCGCGCAACCGGGCTGGTCTCGACGCTGCCGCGATGAACGCAACGCCTGCGCCGGTGGGCGCAGCCGGTCAGCGTGGCGGTGCGACGAAGTCGATGATCAGGATGTCGAGGTCCCGGTCCGGCACGAAGTTGCGATAGCGTACCTCGAACCGGCGATCGTCCAGGCGCCGCACGCCGGTTCCGCAAAAGCTGACGATGGATCGGGGGTCGCCCTTGTCCACCACCAGCCTGAACTCGCCGATCGGCCCGGCCCAGTTGGCGCCCGGTCGCAGCAGGTATTGCAGCCAGACCTCCGCATAGTCCGGGTCACCGCCCCGACCGGCGAGGCGCCGGTCGAGCGCCGCCAGGAAACCGTCCTCGATGCATTGCCGCTGCTGCTGCTCCCGGAACTCCGGCGTGCCGCGCAGGGCGGGGGCAAGCGCGCCGCCGATCCGGCCGCCCACCACCGGCCGATAGCTGTGCTCAACCCGGATGCTCCGCGCGGCCGGGAAGGTCTGGCGCCGCGTGACGGTCGTGTGCACCGTCCACAGGGCATCCCAGAGCTGCATCCGCCCGTCGGTGCCGCCGTCGAGGAGCATCTCCTCCCGCACCAGGGCGGCGCGGGCATCCGCCGGCAGCCGATTCACGGCAGCGGAGAATTCATCGCCCCGGGCGAGGAGCGACAGGTTGAGCCGCTGCAATCGCGCGGTGATGTCCTGGCCCCGGAAGCTGGCCCGCTGGACCAGTTGCAGCTGTGCAGGCTGGCCTTCGACGACCGTGCGGAAATCGAGGTCCGCCGCGAAATCCGGCGCGCGGGCCACGGGACTCAGCACGATGTCCGGCAGCGGGAAGGCGACCAGCGTCTCGATGTCGCGATCGCTGGTGTTGGTGAAGCGGTACTCGACCCTGACCTGGTCCCGGCTGATGAACAATGCCTGCGTGTCGAGCCGGATCGCTTGAGAGCGGACCAGCGTGAGGCCGCCGATGCCGATGGCGGCTTCGCTGTCATTGGCGGTGGCGGGCGCGGCGAGCAGCACCGAGAGGCCCGCGGCCAGCATCGTCCGGCGGAGCGATCCGCGCTTCATCCCGCGCAATCCAGGCAGGATCGCCATCGGTTCAGAAGCCGGCACACTGCGACACGGCGCGCCAGGCCGCGTTCGACCCGTTCAGGGCGTAGCGGAGACGCTCACCGCCGGGAAGGCTGACCTCGAAGTCACGCCCATTGGCAAAGGCGTCGGATGAGCCCGGCTCGTTGGGCGGGTCCATCATCGTCGCGGTCGCGTTGCCGTCCGCGATGGCGCTCTGGGCGTTGTCGGGGCCGAGACCCCAGGGCACCACCCTGATCTCGCCCCGCAGCCCCAGCAGCGCCGCGCCGCTGAAGCGCAGGCCGGTATCCGCGATATTCTGGTTGCCGGGGCTCGGCTTCGCGGCGAGGAAGGCCAGGGCGCTGCCATCGGGGTAGCGGCGTTCCACCTCGCACCGCCAGCGACCGCCACCCTCCAGCCGCGACAGGGTCCAGGGGCCAACCTGTCGGGTGGATACGACACGCATGGCAGGGTCGGCGCCTTTCGAGGCCGCCACCGGAGCGGGAGCCGCGGCCTCGGCCGCCGGAAGGTTACGGAAGGCCGCCGGTCGCTGGCCTGGCTGCCAGGCGCAGACGCGGATGGCGCGCACCTCGCCCCAGCACGCGCCGTCGCGGCGCACATCGGCGACGCCCGGCGGCTCCCCGGAAGCGGGGTCCTGGTAGCTGGCCCGGCCGAGGCGTGACCCGGGGTCAACCATCACCTGGGCCACCCGGCTGCCGAGCGTGACGGTGAAGTCACCGTTGGGGGCGGCCTCGAAGTTGCACTCGCCGTTGATGAGGGTGCGGCCCTCGATCTGCACCAGGCAATCCGCCGGCCTTGCGGCCGCGACAGCGGGCAGGAGAAGGCCCGCGACCAGCGCGGCGGCAGCCATGGTTGCACGCATCGACTGGTTCCCTTCTCGAGTGGTGATCGGCGCCCTGCGCGACCGGACGCGCCGATGGAGCAGGGGCGCGCCATGACGGGGCCGGCGAGGAGAGGGCCCCGTCACTGGAGGTATCGCTTCTCGCCGAAGGGGGTGAGGTAGTAGCGGCCGCCGCGGTCCGAGCAGGGGGTCGCCGGCGTGCAGCGTTGGGCCTGGGGGCGCTGCGCCGGGGCCGGCATGCGGCCGACCTGCGCCCGCCTCAGGCATTCGAGGCGGGCAGCAGGATCGCTCTGGCTGGAACAGCCGGGACCGAATGGATTGGCGGGAGGCGGCCTCTGCAGCCCCGCACATCGGAACCGCTCGGCCGGATCGCGCAGGCTCGCGCAATGCTGGGGGATCTGCGCCGCCGCAGGCATCCACCAGAGCAGGCCCGCGGCCAGCGCCATCGCCGTGGGCAGGGCCGGACCGGGAAGCATCCACCGCAAGGTCCGCATCCTCAGCCATGCCCCATGGCGCGGTGGGTACAATTCTCGACCTCGACGATGATGTCCTGCATCGAGGCATTGCCGAGCGCATAGTCGAAGTTTCGGCTTCCCACCTGCAGCTTGATCCGGCCGCGGATGCGCAGCACGGCCTCCATGCTCCGGGTGTCGATCCGGGCACTGACGCGCTGGCCGTTGGTGGTGGCGTCGAAGCTGAACGTGCCGGCGGGCGTGTCGAGGAGCCGGAGGAACAGGCGGCCATTCACCGGGACCGCCGGCGTGCTGATGTTGTAGACGTGGTCGCGGTTCCAGGAGATGCGGAGCGGCCCGGCGCTGGAGGTGATATGCGCCGCGCACCGGTTGAAGCGGCCGTTCTCGTCGATCCGGAGGATCTGCGCCGCGCCTTTCTGGCCCTGCCTCACCTCGCGATACTGCGCCACCGCCGTGCCTGGCAGCGCGGCGAGGCCGCTGGCCGCGATGACGAGCAGTCGATGGCGCCAGGGGCGCGCACGCGGCAGCGGAATGGGCACGGCGCCGATCTCCACGGGAGGCGTCTGACACACTGACGAAGGTCACCAACGTGGCCCGCCGTGCGGGCGGAACGTGTCAGAGGCGTCATCACCCATCAACTCGAAATCGATGCTTTGTCTGATAAGTTAAACGAAATTCACGGAACTCCGTGGTCAGTCGCCGGTCCGCCGATAGACTGCGATCACGTGCCGGTTGGTGTTGCCCTGCCTGGCAAGGGCTTCGAGGACCTGCCTTGTCATCGCCGGGTTTCGCATCGTGATGCCGGTCGGCGATTGGCCGATCTGCACGGCGGCGGCGAATTGCGCCGGCACGGCGCTCGCATTGCTGCCGAATGCCTGCTCGAACAGGACGATGGTGTCCCCGGAGAACAGCGCGAAGGCGTATTGGTGCGACCCGCTGCCCGAGGGGAGCGACTGCACGATCATCGCCGGCGAACCGGCCACGCCGTAAAATCGGATCCGGATCGGCTGGGCGTTTCGGCCGCTTGAAAGGGCGGAGTAGAGACCGCCCGATTCCGTGACGCGGTATTCCTGGTCGGAGAGCACTTCCACATACTGCCCGGGCAGCAGCGCCGTCACGGGACTCGCCTGGGTGGACAGGTCGAGGCTCGATTGCAGGCAGCCAGGAAGCAGCGTCAGCCCGGCCAGGAGCAGCATCGCCCGAAGAGTCGTCATGGCCCGTTCCATTCCAGTTCCCCGCCCGGCATCCGCCACGCCGCGCACAGGCTTCGGTGGCGCCATGGCAGGAATGCGGCACGATCCGGAAGAATCCGGCGCCTGCCGGAACGGCGAGGCTGGGCTCGCGCTGGGATGATGCGGCGCATGCAACGCCGCGCCCAGCGCCAACCCATGCGCCGCGCGGTTGATCAGCACCATTCCCACCTAGTCCGACGGCGCGGGGGTTGGCGGCCCCCATGCCCGATGCTATTGCCCCCGCAGTCGGAGCGTAGCGCAGTCTGGTAGCGCATCAGTCTGGGGGACTGGGGGTCGTGGGTTCGAATCCCGCCGCTCCGACCATCCTGAGATCCGTCAGGAATCAAGAAGGCCACGCGGGGCAGCCCGCGTGGCCTTCTTGATTCCAGGGCGCCGGTTCAGTTGCCGGCGCCACCCTCCCGCGGGATGGCGCGCAGCGTGGCGGGTTGCAGCAGCAGGGCGCTCGCCTCGGCCTCCGGCGCCGTGGCCAGCCATTCGGCAAAGCTCTTGAACTCCAGCGCCAGCGCCTCCGCATCCGTCCCCGCGGCATCGCGGCGCAGCAGGCGCACGACCCGCGCATGTTCCCCCCGCGCGGCCAGGATCAGCGCCAGGTTGTGGCGCGCGCGCTGGGGCGCATCGGCCTCCCGCTCCGCCGGCGCCAGCGTCCGCTCGGCCTCCGGCAGGCGCTTGGCCAGAAGCAGGGACACCGCCTGGTTGCTGCGGATGGTCCAGTCATTCGGCGCGGCCGTGCGGGCCTGGCGATAGGCGTCCTGCGCGCGCGCCGTGTCGCCCAGCATGTCGAAGGTCAGCGCCAGCCCGGCATGGGCGCCGGCATGACGGGGGGCGATGCCGCGGGCGCTGGTGAAGGCGGCCTCGGCCGCCGCCAGGTTGCCGGCGCGGAGATGCATGGTGCCGAGCCGCACCAGCCGCTCCGGCGTGCTGCCATCCAGGTCGATCACCCGTTGCAGCGCGGCGGAGGCCTCCGCATGCAGGCCGGCAGCCTCCGCCGCATCGGCGAGCCTCGCCTGGGCGATCCGGTCACCCGGGCTCGCCTGCGCCGCGGCGCGAAGCTGGTCCAGCGGCCGCGGCGCCGGGACGGCAGGGGCCTGCGGACGGGCCGTGAGCGGATTCGGCACGCGCCCGCATCCGGCCACCGTGGCAACGCAGGCCAGCGCCACCAGCGCGACGCGGGTGGCCTGGATCAGGCGCGGGCGGGAAGCGGGGGCACGCATGGGCGGGGGAGAGTCTCCGTCGCTGGACTCCGCGGCGCGGCATGGCCCGGTCTCCGCCGGACCTTGCCGTGGGGGGGTGCGCATCACAAGACCCTCGAGCAGGCACGGTGCGAAGGGCAGCATCACTGCGTGATCCTGAGGTTCGTGAGTTCGTTGGCAATGAGCTGGAAGGTCGGTCGCAACTGGTCGGGTTGAGTCACCAGGTAGTAGTTCGACGTCGCCGTGGCGCAGTTCTGGTAGAGGTTGCGCGTCGCGGTGCTGACCGAGCCGGAGGTGTTCACCACCATCGTGTAGATCATGATGCCGTTGTTCTTGATGGTCGTGCACAGCGCGGCGAGGCGGCTGTTGAGCTCCGTCGTGGCGGCCGAGTTGGTCGTGATGGTGCTGCCCAGCCGGCGATCCGCCAGCCGCCCGTAGCCCGTGTAGTCCGCATTGTTCGCTATCACCGGCCCGCCGGCGGCGACACTGACGGTGCCGGAGGAGGGGCAGGCCACCGGCTGCACCGGCATGGAGGGACCGGGGGCGGCGAATCCGGCGCCCGAATTCGGGAAGGAATTGCTGTTGGTGGAAGTGATGCTGCAATCGCCGGGATAGCCGTTCGGCGAATCGAACCAGTTCTGGTCGCCATCCGTCATCATCACGATGACCTTGCGCATGTAGGGCGTGTTGTAGGCCAGCGGCAGCGACGTCGCCTGGTTGTCGGGTGCCGGGCCGAGGTTCCAGGTGCTGCGCCAGCGCGGGCTCAACGTCCACCAGCCCGCCAGCAGGCCGAGATTGCCCATGGTGCCACCACGGTTCGTGGCCCGCATGCTCTGGATGGTGTCGAGCACCGCCGTCTTGCTGGTCGAGAGCGGCAGCACGGGGGTGGAGGGGCAGCCGACATTCGGGCCGACCTGGTAGCTGCCACGATAGGCGTGCCAGGATTCGGTGATGGCATCGGTGCCGGTCGTGGTCGCGTTCCAGAGTCGCCGCGCCCAGTCATTGTCGCCCGGCACCCGGTTGCCATTGCGCGTGTAGATGCCGAGCGTGGACGGGTAGTAGAACGGCCGGAACGGGTATTCGGAGGGCGTGTAGTCGTTGCGGTCGCCATCGCTCGGCGCCCCGCTGTAGCCCACGCGGGCCTCCACGCATCCCCACCACGTCGTCGGCGTGAAGTTCGCGTTCAGACTGGCGCGCGACGTCGCATCCAGCCAGGAGGTGCGCGTGGGCCCCAGGTTGACGGTGGTGGTGAAGGGCACGACGGAGACGTAGAGGTTCTTCTGCGTCTCGTTGTTGCCGAAGACGATGTTGACCAAATCCGCCGCCGCCACCCGCATCAGGTCGGCATTGTTGTTGGCGGCCGTGATGGTCTGGTTCGAGCTGCGCGGGATCGTCGTGATCCGGCAATTGGTCGTGGTGCGGTTCGACGGCAGGGTGCAGTTCGTGTCCATCGACCCGGTGATGTCGAGCACCAGCGCCAGTTCCAGCCCGGTATTCGCGCGCTGCGCACGCGCCTGCGCGCGCATGGTGAAATTCTCGATGCCGATGACGCGGGCGAAGGTCGTCGGCAGTTGCGCGCTCGCCGTGACCTGGAAGGTCTGCTGGTCCACCGCCGTCAGCGTCTCCAGCCGCACGGAGGAATCGAGGAAGCTGGTCCAGGACTGCGTCAGCCCGCTCGCCGCCGTCCAGCCGGACGTCTTCACCGACATGTTGGCCCAGAACAGGGCGGAAACCTCATTGTCCCGGCTGGTCGCCGTGTTGGCGATGTTGCGCGCGCCGGCCAGCGCCGCGGCATCCAGCGCGGCGGTCAGGCGGGAATAGACCAGCCAGGCGCGCATGCCATCGACCGCGACGGCCACCATGCCGGTCAGCGGCACCATCATCAGCCCGACCAGCACCGCGAGGTTGGCGCGGCGATCGGCGCGGAGCGTGCGAAACAGCCGCGCCATCACGCCGGGCATCCCCCGGTCAGGGTGCTGAGGGTGCCGATGCGCGGCCGGATCAGCGCATAGGTCCGGATGGGGCCGGGATCCGGCACCGTGAAGCCGAGGACCTGGGTCAGCGTCGCCAGCTTCACCAGGATCTGCCAGGGCCGCGTGCCGTTGATGACCTCCACCACCACCAGCGTCTGGCCGCTCGGCACCACCAGGCCGTTGGGCAGCGTGGTCTGCCCCGCCACATTCGCCGGCAGGCTCGAATCGCCCTTGCTGCAGGACCAGGCGACGCGATTGCCGGAACCGGTGTTGCTGACGACGGAGAGGACCGTGCGCGCGCGCGAATTCGCATTGCCTGTCGCCGAATTGGCGGGGATCGGGGAAGCGATGGTATTCGCGGCGTCGAACAGCTGGCTCACCACCGCCGTCGTCATCGTCTCGTATTGCGAGGCGATGCTGGCGATCTCCATCGCGGTGCGGTCGAGCCGGTACCAGGTGCGCATGTAGAGCAGCGACTCCGCCACGCCGACGAACAGCACGAGCAGCACCGGCAGGGCGAGCGCGAATTCGATCGACGCGAAGCCCGCGCGCCCGTCATCGGATCGCATAGGGCTCGTTGCGCGTGACCACGCTGGTCGTGTGGCGGAACAGCCCATTCGGCACCAGGCTGCGGCCGACCGGCGTCAGCGCGTTCGACTGGTAGGTGATGCGGTAGCGCACGATCTGCCCGGCATTGCCGAGGCCCGCGGTGCCGCTGCCGTTCAGCGTGGAGATGGAGGAGAAGGCCTCCGTCACCACCGTCAGATTGGTGGCGACGATCGGCATGCCCGAGGATTGCGCGATCACCCGCGCCACATACTGCGAATTGCTCAGCCCCGAGGGCGCCGACTGCCCGGTGGAGGCCCAGCGCGCCGCGACGCGCGTGCCGTGATCGAGCCCCGCGCCGATGGCCAGCTGCCAGGCGATCTCCATCGTCATGGTGACCAGCGTGAGGAACACCGGCGTCAGCAGCGCGAATTCCAGCGCATAGGCGCCGCGATTGCCGAGCCGCGGCAGCAGGGAACGCAGACGCCTCACCATGAGCGCAGCACCTGGAGAATGGCGGGGCCGCCGACCACGAGGAACAGCGTCGGCAGGATGAAGACGATCATCGGCACGGTCAGCAGCACCGGCAGTCGCGCGGCCCGCGCCTCGAACCGCGTCAACTGCTCGCCGCGCATCTCATGCGACAGTGTGCGCAGCGCCACGGTGATGGGCGTGCCGAATTGCAGCGACTGCGCCAGCATGACGGCGACGCGGCGCATGACATCCAGCCGCGTGCGCTCCGCCATGTTCATCAGCGCGGCGCGGCGATCGGCCAGGATGCGAAGTTCGCTGCCGCAGAGGGACAACTCGGCAGCGATGGAGCGGTTGGCGGGCGCGATCTCCACCGCGACGCGGTCGATCGCGCCTTCCAGCGACAGGCCCGCTTCCGTGCAGATCACCATCAGGTCCAGCGCATCCGGCAGGCCCTGTTCCAGCTCCTTCAGGTAGCGCTTGCGCAGCCGCTTGGCGACGAAGTCCGGGATCAGCATGCCGGCGACCGCCGCCATCGCCAGCAGCATGCCCTTCATGGGCTGCTGCACCTCCGCCACCGTCACCAGCACGAAGACGAAGAGGGGCACGGCGACCAGCATCACGATCTTGGCGCCGAGGAAGACCGGCAGCGCGCCGCTGCTGCGGAAGCCCGCGGCGGAGAGCGTCTGTTCGAGGTCCGCGACCGTGCGGGGGGAGAGGATGCCCGCCCGCGTCAGCGCGGAGCCGAGATGCCCGAAGCCCTGCAGCACCGCGCGGCGGAAAGACCAGGGCACCGCCACCTGGTCCACGCCGACGCTGCGCTGCACCGCCAGCAGCCGCATCGCGACGCGCTGCTCATCCCGCAGCGTGCGCGCCAGCACCAGCCCGACCAGGGCCAGCACCATGCCGGCCAGCAGCATGACGATGGCGAGTTCCCTCGTCACGACAGCGACTTCCTGATGATGCCCTGCATGCTGAGGATGCCGAACAGCAGCATGCCGATGGCCAGCGCCAGGATGCGCTGGCCGCTCTCGTCATAGACCAGCACGGCGGCGTAGGAGGGGTTCAGCAGCGCGATCAGCCCGCCGGCGCCGAAGGGAAGCCCGGCCAGGATGGCGGCCGAGGTGCGGGCCTCCGACGCCAGCGCCAGGCCGCGGGCGCGCAGCGCCACGCGCTTGCGCACGACATCGGCCAGGTTCTCCAGCGTCTCCGACAACCCGCCGCCGGTCTGCGCCTGCAGCGACATGGCGGTGGAGAAGAAGCGGTATTCCGGCACGCCATTCTTCAGCGCCGTCTCCTCCAGCGCCCGGTCGAAGGGCATGCCGATGGAAAGCCGGTCGGCGATCTTGCGGAACTCCTCCGCCGTCGGCATCGGCGCTTCCTTGGCGACGGTGCGCATCGCCTCCGTCGCCGGGATGCCGATCCGGGTCGCGCGGATGACGAGGCCGAGCGCATCGGGCAATTGCACGAAAAGCCGCCGGCGATGCTGGCCGTGGAAGCGCGCGAACATGGTGCGCGCGAGGAGGAGCCAGGCCGCCGGCATCGCGACCAGGATCGCATCCCCCGCGATGACCGCGACCATGCCGAGCCCGAGCCGCGCCGCCACCAGCGACAGCACCAGCACCAGCCACCAGGGCAGGGGATAGTGGTGGCGCAGTTCCGGCGCGATACCGAACAGCGTGGCAGCCTTGGCCGCGAGGGGCGAGCGGGAGACCGCCTGCGACAGGCTCGGCCGCGTCGCGCGCACCGTCATGGTCTGGAGGTAGGGCGACACCACCGCCGCCATGCGCGCCTGCCGCTTCTCCGCCCGGCTCAGCGCGGACAGGCCGAGCACCACGCCGATCGCCAGCGCGGCGAAGAGCACCCCGCCAACCAGGACCAGCGTGGCGGGTGTCATCGCTCGGGCTCGTCGAAGGCGGCCATCCAGGCGCGCTCCAGCCCGAAATAGGCGAGGCGCTGCGAGAAGGAGGGGCGCGCGCGGTTGGTACGCCAGCGCACCTTCAGCCTTCCATCCGCGTCCTCGCCCTCATGCTCCGCGAGGAAGATGTCGTTCAGCGTGAAGACCTCGCCCTCCATCCCGACGAGTTCCGTCACCTGCGTCACGCGGCGCACGCCGTCGCGCTGGCGCTCCACCTGCACGATGATGTCGACGGCGCTGGCGATCTGCGTGCGCACGGCGCGCGTCGGCAGGCCGAAATTGCCCATCGTCACCATGTTCTCGATGCGGATGAGCGCGTCGCGGGAGGTGTTGGCGTGGATGGTGCTCATGCTGCCGTCATGGCCCGTGTTCATGGCCTGCAGCATGTCGAAGGCCTCCGCGCCGCGGCATTCGCCGAGGATGATGCGGTCGGGCCGCATGCGAAGCGCGTTGCGCACGAGGTCGCGCTGGTTGATCTCGCCGCGCCCCTCCAGCGAGGCCGGCCGCGTCTCCAGCCGCACGACGTGCGGCTGCTGCAATTGCAGCTCCGCCGCATCCTCCACGGTGATGACGCGTTCGCCCGGGTCGATCAGGCGGGACATGGCGTTCAGCAGCGTCGTCTTGCCGGAGCCCGTGCCGCCCGAGATGATGACGTTCAGCCGGCACTGGGAGGCGATCTGCAGGATCTTCGCCATCTGGCGCGGGATCGACTGGTTCTCCACCAGCTTGTCGAAATCGATCAGCTTGCGGGAGAATTTGCGGATCGAGAGGCAGGGCCCGTCGAGCGCCAGCGGCGGGAAGACGATGTTGATGCGGCTGCCATCCTGTAGCCGCGCATCGACCATCGGGCTGCTCTCGTCGACCCGGCGTCCGACCGCGGCGGCGATGCGCTGCGCGATATTGGCCAGGTGCTGCGAATCGCGGAAGCGGACGCCGGAGAGCGTGACCTTGCCGCGCTGCTCGATGAACACCTTCTCCGGTCCGTTGACCATGATGTCGGTCACGCTGTCGTCGTCCAGCAGCGGCTCCAGCGGGCCGAGGCCCAGCATGTCATCCACCAGCTCCAGCGCCAGCTGGCGCTGTTCGCGGGCATTGAGCTGGCGGCGCTGTTCCGTCGCGATCTCCGCCAGCAGCCGCTCCACCTCCGTCGCCAGCCGCTCATGCGGCATGTCCGCGACCATGGCGGGATCGACGCGCTGGAGGCAGAGCGTGCGCAGTTCCGCCATCACGGGATTGATGCCGGCCGTGGCCGGCGCCCGGGGGCGGGGCGCGAAGGCGGAGGGCGCCGCCGCCGCGGGCGTGGGCGCCGGCGTGGCGACCGGCACCGGGGCAGGGGCCGCATCGCTGCGGCGGCGCCCGAAGACGGGGGTGGCGAAGCCGCTCATTTGCGGAACAGCTTGCGCAGGCTGGCCAGCCGGCTGCCGAGGCCGGGCGGCGGGGCGGAGGCCGCGCCGCAGGCGATGGCGAGGCGCGCGATGCCGTCCCGGAAGGCGCCTTCCACGGGCTTGCCCATGGTCGCCGCTTCCTCGACCTTCTTGGCCTGGTCGGGGATGACGACGTCCGGTTCCTGCTTCATCGCCTCGGCGATCTTCGCCGTCGGCAACCCGCCGGGCCGGCCGGCGCGGTTCAGCACCAGAAGGGGTCGGCTCGCCTGGCCGCTGCCGGGCGGCAGCATCAGCAGCCGCAGCGCATCCCGCACGCAGGCCAGCGTCGGCTCCATGACGATCACGCGCTGCTGGGTGATGTCCAGCAGCTCATGCCCGAATCCGGTGGACTGGAAGGGCACGTCGGCGACGATGAAGTTGTAGCGGCGCCGCGCCAGGCTGATCAGCTTCTCCGCCGCGCCGCCCTGGTAGTTCACCGGGGCGTTCAGCTGTTCCTCCGCGGCCAGCACATGCAGGCGGTCATTCACGGCATGCGCGGTGCGCTCGACGAACAGCTCATCGACTCGCGCCGGCTGTTCCAGCGCCGTCCGCAGCCCGCCGCCCGATTCGGCGGCCAGCAGCAATGCCAGAGATCCGCGCTGCGTATCCGCATCCAGCGCCAGGCTGTGGCGCTTGGCGACATCCGTCAGGTACCAGGCGAGGTTCGCCACGATGGAGGAAGCGCCGACGCCGCCGCGGGCACCCGTCACCGTCAGCAGGCGGCCGCCGCGCACCACGCGTTCCTGCCGCTTGCGGCCGACCACCGCGCCGAAATTCTCGGCGACCAGCGCCGCGGTCAGCGGCTTGTACATGTAGTCGGCGACGCCGACGTTGCGGGTGATGTGGCGGTAGAAGCCGAGATCCGTGCGGTCCCCGATCACGAGCACACGGACGTCGGGTTCCACCACCTCCGACAGATCCTCCAGCGCCGCGAAGGGCTGGGGATGGCCGGTCAGGTCCACCAGCAGCGTCCAGGGCGTGGGCGTGGTGCGCAGCAGGGCGATGGCGGCGTTGATGTCGCCACGGCGGAATTCCGATCCGGGCGGCGCGAGGTCGGCGAAGCCTTCCCGCAGCGTCGCTTCCGTCGCGGCATCCGTCGCGAAGCAGATCAGCGGCTTGCGGTCCGTGCGGAAGGAGGCGGCGGTCTCCTCCCCCGCCTCCGCCGCCATCGTGTCGAAGGCGTTCACTGCGCGCCCCCCAGGCCCGAGGCGCCGCCCATGCCCTGCGTCGTCGCCGTGGTCGGCAGGTTGCGCACGCGGTCCTGCAGCAGGCGCTGCACGGCGGCGGTCGCCAGCTCTCCCATCGCATCCGGCGCGGCCTGGCCCTGGGTGTAGTCGGTGGGCGTTGCCAGCATCTGCACGAGGTTCGCCTCATTGGCGCCGTTCGGGCGCCAGTTCCCCTCCCGCGCATAGGGATCGAGCATGCTGCCGGTGCAGCCGCCGAGCAGAAGGAAGAGGCCGAGAAGGCTGGTGCGGAGCGTGCTCATGGCATGATGAACCCGGCCATGCCCGGCAGGCGCGGTGGCCCGCCGCGTGGCGATCCCAGCTGGCGGCCCAGCTGCCCGCGATCGATGTCATCCGCCTGCAGCTGCCGGTCCGTCGGCGCGCGCAGCGCGTTCGGGTCGGTGGTGCCCCGCACGATGTAGGGGGTGATGATGATCACTAGCTCCGTCTCGTTGCGGAGGAAGCTGTCGGAGCGGAAGAGCTGGCCGATGATCGGCAGCTCCCCGATCCCTGGCACGGCGCGGCCCGTGGTGGTGGAGGCATCCGTCAGCAGCCCCGCAATGGCGAAGGACTGCCCGCTGCCGAGCTCGACCGTCGTCTCCGCCCGCCGCACCGTCAGCGCCGGCACCTGGATGGAGGCATTGCCGCTGGAAAGCCGCACCGCGCCCTGCTCGGTCAGCTCGCTGACCTCGGGCCGCACGCGCAGGCTGATGCGGTTCGGCGCCAGCACCGTCGGCACGAAGGAAAGGCCGACGCCGTATTCCTTGAACTGGATGGTGATGTTGCCGTCGCGCAGCCCGATCGGGATGGGGAATTCGCCGCCGGCCAGGAAGCTCGCCGTCTCGCCGCTCATCGCCGTCAGGTTCGGCTCCGCGAGCAGGCGGATCAGCCGGTCCCGCGCCAGCAGGTCGATCAGCGCATTCACGTCCGGCGTGCCCCGATAGGCCGCGAGGACGGAGGAGGGCGCGTTGAGCGCGCTGGCGACCGCGTTCTGCGTGCTGAGCGCGACCGAGAAGCGGCCGATATTGCCCAGTGCCTGCCAGTCGATCCCGATGGCGCGCGCCACCTCCCGCGATACCTCCGCGATGCGCACGCGAAGGTTCACCTGAACCTGGCCGAGCACGACCAGCCGGTTGTCCAGCGTCTGGCCTTCCGCCAGGTGGCCGCGCGCGATGGCGACGGCCTGTTCGGCCTCGGCCGGCGTGTTCACCTCGCCCAGCAGCGCCAGGCCGCCGGGGCGCGTCTCGATCCGCGCGCTGCGGCTCGGCATCACGCGGGACAGCACGGATTGCGCTTCCGGCGCGGTGAAGGCGGTGGGGCGCACCGTCACCTCATGCTGCGCGACCACATTGCCCTCGGCGTCCAGCGCCGCGACCGTGGTGCGTCCCGGCGCCACGCCGAAGACGAAGAGGGAGGTCGGGCTCGCCGGCCGCACCTCCGCGACGCGCGGGTCCGCGGCGAAGACGGAAGCGACGGGGCGCGATGTCTGCACGACGCGGCCGGAGCCGGCGGAGAGGCCGAGCGGCACGCCGCCCTGGACGACGACGCCACCCGGGGCAGCGGTGGCGCGGGGTGTCTGCGGCTGTACCGGCGTCAGCGCCTGCGCCAGCGCAAGGCCGGGCGCGACCAGCGCCGCGCCGAGGACCGGCAGCAGGAAGGAGGGTAGCCGGAGGCGAAGGGCGGGGATCAGAACCGGAACTCCTCACGACGATTCCCGCCCAGATGAACCTGGATGGGACGCGGATTCGTGACGGTTCCCGGTGCCGCGCGCAACGCCGGGGAGACATCGCCACCCCATGTCACCGCATCGGTTTCCTGCGCCGCATCGCCGTCGCGATTGCTGCTGGCACGCACGGTCAGGCTCAGTCGGCCGAGCCGCGCCGCGACCGCCAGCCGCTCCGCTGCGTGCGGCGCCACTTCCAGCGTCACGGTGCGCACCTGGCGGTTCGCCTCCGGCCCATCGCCGACGGCGCCCTGCACGATCGCCTGGTCGATGGCGATGACGCGGCTGTCGATCAGCACGGTCTGGCCGGCGATGCGGCGCTCCAGCGGCACCGTCTCGTCGCCGATGGTCTGGGTCAGCACCACATCGACCCGGTCGCCGGGCCAGATCAGGCCGGAGATTCCGCTGATGGCATCGACGCCGATGGAGGCGGCGCGCATGCCGGGCGCCAGCAGCGCGGCGAGGAAGCCGCGATCCCCGGGGCGCAGGAAATCCTCCGTCATGAAGGGGCTGCCCTGGCCCACGGGGCGCAGCGCCATCTGGCCGACCAGGTCGGCGCGCGCCTGCGGCGTGTCGCGCCGCGCCTCGGGCGGCGTCGTCGCGACGTCCATCTCGACGGAGGTGATGTCATCCGGCCGCAGCAGCGATCCCGCGCGCACGGGCCGCGCGGCCGCCAGGAAGCTGGCGCGCACGGGCGCGGCCACGATTTCCTGCGGCGTCGGCTCCGGCCGCAGCCCGATCCAGGCGACGCCGAGGAAGCCGACCAGGCCCAGGATCAGGACGGAGAAGAGGGTGAAACGCAGGACCATGGGGGGACCTCAGCCGGCGAGCGTCAGCAGGACGCCGCCGCAGATCGCGACGCCGTAGGGAAGGGGACCGCCGCGGCGCAGGCGCCAGATCTCCGCCCGGACGGCGCGGCCCGGCAGGGTCGCGGCGCGGGGCGGGATGGCGAAGGGATGGCGGCCGCGGAAGGCCAGGTAGAAAAGCGAGAGCGCGCCGCCGGCGAGCGCGATGGCCACCAGCATGTCGGCGACGGAGCCGGGCGGCGGCAGCAGGGCGCAGGCGGCCAGCAGCTTCACATCGCCCCCGCCCATGACGCGGTAGCGCCAGGCGAGCACGCCGACCGCGAAGACGAGAAGGCAGGCGAGGAGCCCCCAGGCCAGGTCACCCTCCGCCGCGCGCAGCAGCAGGCCGAGGACGACCACGAAGGCGGGGATGGCATTCGGGATGGTGCGCGCCGCCACGTCATGCAGGGCCGCGACGATCAGGGCCATGGAGGCCAAGGGTGCGACGGCGTCCATCATGGACATGGGTGTCTTCCAGCAGACAGCGGCGCAGAGGGCGACACTACCCCGCCGCGCGCCGTGGCGCGGCGGGGAAGGGGCAGCCGGTCAGAGCGTCAGCTTGGCAACGACGCTGGTGAAGAAGGTGCCGAGGCCGGTGCCGAGGGTGGTGAAGGCGGTGATGACGGCGGCGCCGAGGATGGC
>NZ_JAAIKB010000080.1 GCF_011040385.1 Falsiroseomonas algicola
TGGTGATGGAGGGGCTCTCCCTGGCGCGGCGCCGGGCCTGGCGGGAGCTCGGCCTCTCGTCCGCGTTGATCCTGGCCTTCCTGCGCGACCGTCCGGCCGAGGAGGCGATGGAGATGCTGGAGCGCGCCGCCCCCTACTGGGAGATGCTCGATGGCGTGGGCCTGGACAGCGCCGAGCAGGGTAACCCGCCCGAGAAGTTCGTCGCGGTCTTCCGCTTCGCCCGCGAGCTCGGCATTCCCCGGGTGGCCCATGCCGGGGAGGAGGGACCGCCCGAGTATA
>NZ_JAAIKB010000081.1 GCF_011040385.1 Falsiroseomonas algicola
ACGGAATTGCTGAAGGCGCGGACGGGGGGGGACTTCACCCATGTGCCCTATCGCGGAGCGGGGCAGTGGCTGCCGGACCTGCTGGAGGGCCGCGTCCACATGGTGCTGGGCATCCTGGCGGTGGTGGTGCCGCCGGTGCGGGAAGGGCGGCTGACACCCATCGCGGTGGCGCATGCCGGGCGTGTGGCGGCAGCGCCGTAGGTGCCGAGCTTCGCGGAACTCGGCATGGCGGACTTCGCCTCCAACTCCTGGTTCGGCTTCTTCACCAATG
>NZ_JAAIKB010000082.1 GCF_011040385.1 Falsiroseomonas algicola
CTGGCCCGCTCCAGCAGGAAGGCGAAGAGCTCGGTGTGCGCGAAGATCCGCGTCACCAGCTCGCAGTCCTTGAGGTTGTAGCGCGCCAGCGCCGGCTTGTCCTCGGCGAACCGGCGCAGGATCTCGTCCAGACGCTGGTAGGGAGTGTCGATGGCCTTGCCCTCGCCGAGCAGCGTCTGCGCCACGTGCTCCAGGCTGAAGGAGGGAAAGTGCCAGGTGGCCGAGCGCAGCGCCTCGATGCCGTCGATGATCAGCCGGCCCGCCGCCGAG
>NZ_JAAIKB010000083.1 GCF_011040385.1 Falsiroseomonas algicola
TCGAGCCGCTCCCGATCCCCCGGCCGCAGCCGGACCTCAACGCCTTCCCTCATGCACCAAGACTCGCAGGTCCAGGCTGAAGTTGCCCCACTTCCGTGGACGGTTAGCGGGTAGGGATCAGTCGTTCTCGGCCATGGCTCTGGCTTTGTATTCGATGGGCGAGAGGTAGCCCAGGGCCGAGTGAGGCCTGGTGGGGTTGTAGAAGCCCTCGATGAAGGCGAACACCGCCATCCGCGCCTCTGCCTGGGAGCGGAAGCTGCGC
>NZ_JAAIKB010000084.1 GCF_011040385.1 Falsiroseomonas algicola
CTCGGCGCCGTCACCACCACCCAGCTCGCCGGCCTCACCTCCACCCAGGTCAGCGGCCTCACCACCACCCAGGTCGCCGCCCTCACCACCACCCAGCTCGCCGGCCTCGGCTCCACCCAGATCGCCGGCCTCACCTCCGGCCAGGTCGCCTCGCTCACCACGACGCAGATCGGCGCACTCACCACGACCCAAGTCGGCGCCCTCTCCACCGCCCAGATCCGCGGCATGGAGACCACCGACCTCGCCGCCCT
>NZ_JAAIKB010000085.1 GCF_011040385.1 Falsiroseomonas algicola
CCTCGCCGCAGGCGCCGCACAGGCTGGAGGCCGTGGGCAGGTCCTTGGTCTCCTCGAGGCCCATCAGGTGCGGCATCAGGATGCTGCCGATGGGGCCCGGATAGGTGGTGCCGTAGGTGTGGCCGCCGACTCGGGTGTAGACCGGGCAGTGGTTCATGCAGGCGGCGCAGCGGATGCAGCGCAGGGTGTCGAGCAGCTCGTCGTCCTGATAGATGTTCGAGCGGCCGTTGTCGACCAGCACCAGGTG
>NZ_JAAIKB010000086.1 GCF_011040385.1 Falsiroseomonas algicola
GCGACGAAGGCGTTGCCCGGACCGACCAGCATGTCCACCGGCGCGATGCTCTCGGTGCCGATGGCCATGCCGCCCACGGCCTGGACGCCGCCCAGCACCAGGATCTCGTCGGCGCCGGCCAGATGCATGGCGGCGACGATGGCCGGGTGCGGCTTGCCCTTGTAGGGAGGCGCGGCGGCGACCACCCGCTTGACGCCGGCCACCTTGGCCGTCAGCACGCTCATGTGGGCCGAGGCCACCATC
>NZ_JAAIKB010000087.1 GCF_011040385.1 Falsiroseomonas algicola
CGGGCCCTGCTGGTCCTGGCGCAGCAGCTCGATCCCCGCCTTCAGCAGGCGCCGCGCCAGGTGGAGCCGGGCGTAGCGCTCCGCGGCTTCCTGCGCGTCCGCAAGGTGCTGCTGCATGTCCTGCGCATGCGCCGCCGCGTCCCGCCCCGCCTCCAGCGCCGAGAGCCGCGCCCACGCGGCCTGCTGTTCGGCGCCGAGTTCCGTGCGGCGATGGCCAAGCTCCGCCTGTCGCCGCTCGA
>NZ_JAAIKB010000088.1 GCF_011040385.1 Falsiroseomonas algicola
ACGCGCGGCAGCACGTTCTTGCCGGCGGCCGAGCCCGGCGCCAGCAGCGCATCATAGCCAGGGGCGAGGCTGATCAGCAGCGCCGCCACCGGCTCCGCCAGCGCCATGCTGTCGCCCTTGGCGACCAGCACCTTCGCCACGCCCGGCCGCTTCGCCGCGGCGGCCGCGCCTTCCGCGCCCAGCACCAGCACATGCACCTCGCCGCCCAGCTTCTGCGCTGCCGCGACCGCGCTGCGGGT
>NZ_JAAIKB010000089.1 GCF_011040385.1 Falsiroseomonas algicola
GTTGGGCGGCGGGCTGGTGCCCGGTTCCGCGGTGCTGCTCGGCGGCCACCCCGGCGCCGGCAAGTCGACCCTGCTGCTGCAGACCGCCTGCAAGCTCGCCCAGGAGCGCTCCTCGATCTACGTCACCGGCGAGGAGTCGCTCTCCCAGGTAGCGATGCGCGCCCACCGTCTGCAGCTACCCACCCAGGGGCTGAAGATGCTCGCCGAGACCAGCGTCGAGACGATCCTCGCCGTGG
>NZ_JAAIKB010000008.1 GCF_011040385.1 Falsiroseomonas algicola
GTCTTCCCATGGTCCACGTGCCCGATCGTGCCGATGTTGCAGTGCGGCTTCGTCCGCTCGAATTTCGCCTTGGCCATCTGCCCTGTTCCCGCTCTCGACCGGGGTTTCCCCGGGATAAGTTGCCGTCCCGCGCGCAGACCTGTGCCCGCTCGCCCGCGCGCGTGGAGCGGGTGAGGGGAATCGAACCCCCGTAGCCAGCTTGGAAGGCTGGTGCTCTACCATTGAGCTACACCCGCGCCGCGACGCCGGTATGCGGCGCTGCGCCGCCCGGTGGTTCCGGGTTGCGCCTCATGCGCGGCGGGCCTGGGGAGATATGGAGGGGGTTGGATTCGAACCAACGTAGGCTGAGCCAGCGGATTTACAGTCCGCCCCCTTTAGCCACTCGGGCACCCCTCCGCAGTCCGTCCCGGACCTGCCAGCTTGAGCGGGCGGGGCTTTGCCCGGTCGCGGCCCCGCTGTCAACGGCAGGCTGCGCGAAGAAGCGCGCGAATGCTGGACAGGGGTGGGCTGGCGCGCGACATGGGGCCATGCCCCGCACCCCCCCTGCCCCGCCCCGCCCGCCGCGCCGACCGGCCCCCAAGGGGGGCGCCAAGCCTGGCACGGGCAGCCGCCCGCCCCGCATGGAAGGCGCGCCGACCGGGGATCGCCCCACCCGCTTCGGGCCTCGCCCGCTGGTCGGCAAGCCGCATCGCCAGAAGGGCGGCGGCGAAGCCGGTGCGGAGCGCCCGCGGCCCCCGCGGGACGAATCGTCCCGCGGCGAGGCTCCCCGGCCGGCGAGGCCCGACGCCGGCCGCCCGTCGCGGGAGGGCGCTGGCCGTCCCTTCCCGCCCCGCCCGGCGCGGGAGGAGCCCGAGGCGCCGGCCCCTGCCCCGCGCGGCCGCGACCGCCGCGGCATGGGCGATGCCAAGCCCCGCGCCCTGGAACCTGCCACGCCCGTGAAGGCGCCCCGCCCCTCCCAGGCCGCCATCGCAAGGGATGCGGCACCGGGGGGCACCATCTGGCTGCATGGGCTGCATGCCGTCGCCGCCGCGCTGGCCAATCCCCGCCGCCGCCCGCGCCGCCTGCTGCTGACGGTGGAGGCCGAGGCCGCGCTGGCCGACACACTCCCGAAGCCCTGGCGCATCACTGCCGAGCGGGTGGAGAAGAACCGCTTCCAGACCTTCCTCCCGGAGGATTCCGTCCACCAGGGCGCCGCCCTGCTGACGGAGCCCCTGCCGCCCCTGCCGCTGGAGGATTGCATCACGACGCGCCCCGGCCCGGTGCTGGTGCTGGACCAGGTGACGGATCCCCGCAATGTCGGCGCCATCCTGCGCTCCGCCGCCGCCTTCGGCGCCGCCTGCGTCGTCATGCAGGATCGCCATGCGCCGCCGGAGACGGGTGCGCTCGCCCGCGCGGCTTCCGGCGCGCTGGAACTCGTGCCCATCGCGCGGGAGGTGAACCTCTCCCGCGCCATCGTCGCGCTGCAGAAGGCGGGGTTCTGGGTGCTGGGCCTGGCTGGCGAGGGCAAGCGGACGCTGGCGGAGGGCGTCGCGAGGGACCGGCGCATGGTGCTGGTGCTGGGGGCGGAGGATGCCGGCCTGCGCCGCCTGCAGCGGGAGACCTGCGACGAGCTGGTGCGCCTGCCGATGGCGCCCGGTGTCGAAAGCCTGAACGTCGCCGCCGCCGCGGCCGTGGCACTCTACGAGATCGCGCGCGGCGCACCGGAACCGGCGGCTGCCGTCGTGGAAGGCGGGCCGTCGGATGCCGGGGATAAGGAGGAGAGCGAGGAATGACCAGCAGAGCCGCCACCGCCATCCTGGAAGCCCGCCGGGGCCGGCGCCTGCTCGTGCCGCTTGGCGATGCCGCGCCGGCGGATGCGGCGGCCGGCTATGCCGCGCAGCGGGAGGTTGCGGCCGCACTCGGCGCCGTGCCGCCCGCGGGCTTCAAGATCGGCGCGACGACGAAGCAGATGCAGGCCTATCTCGGCCTGACCGGCCCCGCCGCCGGCTTCGTGCCCGCAGCCGGGGTCCATGCCACGCCGGCGCGGCTGCGCTTCGCCGATTTCGTTGCCCCCGGCGTGGAATGCGAGGTCGGTCTGCGGCTCGGCGCCGACCTGCCCTTCGGCCCCTGCACGCGCGAACAGGCGGCGGCGGCGGTGGCGGAGGTCTTCCCCGCCATCGAGATCGTCGAGAAGCGCTATGGCGACCTCGGCACGCTCGGCACGCCGACGCTGATCGCGGACCAGGTCTTCCACGCCGGCGGCGTGCTGGGCGAGGCCCGCGCGGATTGGCGGGACATCGACCTCGGCGCCACGCGCGGGCGGATGACGGTGGGCGGGAGCCTCTATGGCGAGGGGGTGGGCGCCGACCTGCTCGGCCATCCGCTGGAGGCGCTGGCCTGGCTGGCCGGGTCCGGGGCCGCGCAGGCCTTTGGCGGGCTGAAGGCGGGGCAGGTCGTGTTCCTCGGCTCCGTCACCCCGCCGGCCTGGATCGAGGGGCCGACCAGCGTGGTGGTGGAGTTCGACACGTTGGGGACGGTCACGCTCGACTTCACGTGACCGCGCGGGCTTCCGCGCATTCATCATCGCGCAACCCGAATCGGGCATTCTGCCCCTGCCGCAGCAATCCGGGCGGCGACTCGCCAGAAAGGCATCCTCTCACGGGAAAGCCATGCGAATCGCCAACTGGAACAACCTGCCCGAGGACCTGCAGCTGGTGCTGTCGCGGGAGGCGCTGCGGCGCGCGGCGGAAACCCTCGCCGAGCATGCGGAAATGCTGGCCGAGGAGATGGAGAGCGGCACGCTCTCCGACCGCGGCGGCCCGGACGCGCTACGGCTCTTCGCCGCGGTGGTGCGCGCGACCAATGACGATGCCTTCGGGCAGGTCGGCCACGCCTGAGGTGGTGCCCGGCGCAGCCTCGAAGAGATGCGCCGCGAAGCCACGCCGCGCGTCACGCCACGGGGTGCCCGCATCCCGCCAGGCGGGGTCGGCCCGCAGCGCCGCCAGCGCGGCCTCCGCCTGGCGGGCGCCGTCGCGATCCGTGATGCCCAGCACCACCAGGCGGCGATAGGCGGTGAGGGAGGGCGGCAGCGCAACGCCGTCCCGCAGCAGCAGCATGGGCTGGTCGGACGGCGCCTCCCGCAGCGTGGCGACGACGATGCCGACGCCGTCATTGCCGCGCGGCACCAGCAGTAGCGTCTCCGGCCCCAGCGCGGGCGACAGCGTGGCGATCGCATCCCGGTAGGCCTGGCGCGTCGCGGAGTGCAGCGCCATGCCGGCGATGCCGGCACCCTGCACGGCGAGCAGCAGCGCGAGGCCCGCCAGCGCCGCGCGCGGATGGCGCAGCGCGACGGCGCCCGCCGCGCCCGCCAGCAGCAGCGCCGCGAAGGGCGCGGCGAAGGCGAGGTAGCGGAGTTCGACCGGCGTGTTCCCAGCCATGGCGCCCAGCAGCAGCAGCCCCGCGGAGGGGGCGGCGAAGCCGCCGAGCCACAGCCAGCGCGTCGGCCCCAGGCCGCGCCAGCGCCAGGCCACCACCGCCGCACCCGCCAGCAGCAGCCCCGCCAGCGCCGCACCCAGCGCCAGCCTTCCCAGCCCCTCGGCATAGAGAGGCAGACCACCAAAGATGTTCGCGGCGTTGAATTGGCCGAGCAGCTTCAGCGCCGGGAGGATGGCGAAGGCCTCGAACTGCTCCGGCCGGCTGCCACGCTGCGGCAGGAAGTAGGAGAGATTGGCGGCTTGCATCGCCAGGAACGGCACCGCGGCCGCCGCCAGCAGCCGCAGACGCGCCCAGCCGAGCCCCGGCGCGATCAGCAGCCACCCCAGCAGCGCCGCCGCCGGGAAGGCCGCGAGGTAGTTGGTGAAGGAGGCAAGGCCCGCCGCGAGCCCTGCGGCGAAGGCCGCCACCAGCCCCGAAGGGGCGCGGCCGCGCCGCCACGCCAGCACCACCGCCAGCGCAGCGAGCCCCAGCAGCAGATGCGAAACCGCGAAGCCGCGCGCCACGCCGCCGGTATAGGCGAAGCCGTAGGACAGCGCCGTCAGCAGCCCGGCCGCCAAGGGCGGGATCCCCGCCAGATGCGCCGCGCCCATGAAGGCCGCAACCGCACCAATGGCGCAGAGCACGGAGAAGGTGCGCAGCGCGCCGAGGCTCGTGAATCCGGCCTCCCGCAGCAGCCCGGCCGCCCAGAAGTAGAGCGGCGGATGCACATCCGTCTCCCGCAACTGGCGGGAGATGTCGGGGGGCGGCACCACGGCCTCGAGCACCGGCGCGACCTCCCGCGGCGTGAAGGGCCCCTCCGGCCAGGCGGGGCGCGGCTCGGGCGAGGTGACGAGGCTCGTATAGCCCTCGTCATATTCGGCCGACCGCAGCAGCGCGCCCGCGCCCACCGCCAGCAGGGCGACGAGCAGGACGATGGCCAGGCCGGCGCGCGTGCCGCCCGGGCGCAGAAAGGCCGGAACCATGTGGCGAAATCCCCGCAATACCGTCGCGCAAGACGCGGCAGCGGCGGCGCCGATGCGGCGCGGGCGGACAAGATGCCGTGACCATGCACCCGATTCGGGGGTGGCGCGTCCGTGCGGTAGCGGTTGAGTGGGCGCCGCCGCCGCGCTAGTTCTGCGGCGGCGGCCGGGTTAGCACAGCGGTAGTGCAGCGGTTTTGTAAACCGAAGGTCGGGGGTTCGATCCCCTCACCCGGCACCAGCCTCATCCCAGCATCGCGATGGGCATCGCATCGATGGCGGCGGCGGGCCCCGGGCGGGGGAAGCGCAGGTGCCAGCGCAGGCCCTCGGGTCGCATCTCCCGCGTCGCCTGGCCGCGCAGGTCATGCGCCACGCAACGCTCGATCAGGCGGCCACCGAAGCCGCGGCGGGTGGGCTCCGCGACGGGGGCCGCCGCCGTTTCCGTCCAGTCCAGCAGCACCTGCCCGTCCTCCGACAGGCGCCAGGCGATCGTCACGCCGCCACCGGCGCCGGGACGCAGCGCGCCGTGCTTGGCGGCGTTGGTCGCCATCTCATGCAGCACCAGCGCCATGGCCAGGGTCTGCTTGGCCGGCAGCGGCAGGGCGGGCCCCTCCCAGCGCACGATCTCCCCGAAGGGCGCGAGGGTGGAGGACACGAGGGCCGAAAGCTCCACCGTGCCGTCGGCGGATTCGAACAGCGCATCCTGCGCCCGCGCCAGGTGGGTCAGCCGGCCGGAGAAGTTCTGCTTGAACTCCGCCAGCGTCTCGCTCTGCGCCAGGGTCTGCGCGGCCACGGCCTGCACCACCGCCAGCGCGTTCTTCACGCGGTGGCGGAGCTCCGCCGTCAGCAGCGCCTGCTGGCGTTCGGCATGGCGGCGCGCGCCGATGTCGAGGAAGGCGGCAACCGCCATCCTCTCCCCGCCCGCCGCCGCGACGGCGGCCGCGCTGACGGAGAGGAAGGTCTCCGTGCCATCGGCGCGTCGCAGTGGCAGTTCCAATCCCTCGGTCGCCACACCCTCCGTGATGGCGCGCCGCAGTGGCTCGGCCAGCGGGTCGGTCATGGCGCAGGCGCCCTGCGGCGGCAGCAGGGCCCCGGCGCGGGCATTGCGGTAGGTTTCGCGGCCCGAGGGGATCTCCGCCAGGACCACGGCGACCGGCATCTGGTCCAGCACGGCGCGGAGCCGTGTCTCCTCCTGCCGGAGCCGTTCCTCGCGCAGTTGCACCGCCTCCGCCATGGCGTTGAAGCCGGCGGCGAGGCGCCCGACCTCCCAGCCCTGCGTCGCCTCCGTCCGCGCGCCACGGTCGCCCGCCGTCCAGCGCCGCATCGTGTCGAGCAGCCGGTCCACCGGGTCCCGCAGCGCCAGGCGGCCGAAGACCCAGGCGGCGGCCAGGGCGGAGGCGAGCCCCGCCAGGATCATCAGCACGGCGCGCCGGGTGGCGAGGTCGATCTCCGCGAAGGCGGCCGCCGTGCCATAGCCCGCGCTGATATAGAGGCCCTGCAGCGGCGGCTGTTCGGCGGGCATATAGGCCAGGATGCGATGCGTCCCGTCCTGGCTGGTCACCTGCATCACGCCGGGTGCCGGGGCACCGACCAGGTGCCGGAAGGCCGGCGGGATCGGCGTGGCAATGAAGCGTTCGGGTTGGGGATGGCGCGCCACGATCACGCCATCCCGGTCCGCGACGGTGACAGACCCGTCCGGCGGCAGGGCGCCATCGGCGACCAGATTGGCGGAAAGCCAGGCACTGTCGAAGGCGGCGATCGCCACGAGCACCGGCCTCCCACCTTCCAGGATGGGGAGCGCGATCGGAAGGAAGGGCGCGCGGCCCTGCATCTGGCTGAGGCGACCGACCTCGAACTTCCCGCTCTCGATCGCGGCCCGGAAGAAGTCGCGGTCCGCGATGCTGTGCGGCGGGCCCTCGCCGTTCGAACTGCAGAGGATGTTTCCCTGCGCGTCGGCGATGCCGATGGAGAGGTACCGTTCCATCCGGCCCCGCAGGGCCGCCAGGCCATCGGAGCAGCCGGGGAAGGAGCCACTGCGGAGATGCGCCTCCCCCACTGCGGCCAGCAGGCTGCGCGCGCCCTCCAGCAGGCGGTTCACCTCGGAGGCTGATTGCAGGGCGAAGCGGCGGGCTTCCTGCTCGACGGCGGCGATTCGCGCTTCGCGCAACGCCACCTCATGCCAGGCCTGGATGGCCAAGGCAGGCAGGACGGCAGCGGCACAAAGCGCGATGATGCGCGTCGAAAGGCGCATGCGGCGCCGGCACTCCCCCTGGGCGCGAATCCGGCACGCCCTGATGCCCTGACCTTCCCACAGGGAACCGGTTCTGTTGCGTCACAAATGCGTGGCCCCGGGCCTTGCAGGACCCGGGGCCAGTTCAACCCACGGCGGCGACCCGCGTCACGGGCCGCCAATGGATCAGGCGACGTCGCCGCGGCGTGTGCGCGCCGGGTCGTTCGCGCCCGGGACGGTATCCGCCATCCGCACCCCGGTCGGGTGCACCACGCCGGCGGTCGTGCCGGTGGTCGCGGCGCCCAGCATCGGATCGGCGGGCACGCCGCCGGTCCAGCCACCCTCGCGCCACTCGGCCTCGCGGCGCTCCATGTCGACGGGGTTGTGGCTCTCGAGGATCCGCTCGGCCTCCGCCGCGCGCACGTCATCCGTGCGGACCACGACGAGGTGGCCGCCGCGCCGGACGCCCTCGCTGTAGGTGGTGGCGCTTTCCTCGGACAGGCCGGAGGTCGTCAGCGCCCCGAGCAGTCCGCCTGCCGCCGCGCCGACGCCGGCGCCGGTCAGCGCCGCGATCAGCCAGCCCGCCGCCACCACGGGGCCGATGCCGGGGATCGCGATGGCGCCGAGGCCGGCGAGCAGGCCAGCGCCGCCACCGACGACGGTGCCGAGCGTGGCGCCGGTGCCGGCGCCGCTGGTCGAATCGGCGCCGGTGACACTGTCGGCGCGGCCGCCGGCGATGCTGTCATTCGCGACGGCGGCGTCCTGGTTGCCCATGTAGGTGACGTCGTCATGGGGGAAGCCCGCGGCTTCCAGGTCCTGCACCGCGGCATGCGCGGTGGAGGAGGTGTCGAACATGCGGGCGACGGTACGTGATGCCATGGTCAGGTTTCCTTGTTCTGGTTGCGCTTACGGGGTGGCGACGACGCTGCCCTGGTAGTCCAGGGCGACGCCGGTCTGCTGGCCGTTGCGCATGGCGCGACCGCGCCAGATGCCCTGCTCGTCCAGGCGCAGTTCCTGGACATCGTTGAAGCCGGCATCGCCGATCCGGCTCCGCGCCTGGCCTTCCGTGAAGGAATTGGCGCCGGCGACCGGCGCGGCATTGGTGCGCGGTTCCGTGTGCTGGGTGGTCGCGGCGGGCGGGGCCGTGCTGGCGCCGCCGCCCTGGGTGGCGGAGCCGGTGCCGGGCGTCGTGGTGCCGGTGGCCGTGCCGGTCGTGCCCGGGGAGGCGGGGTCGGCCGGCCGGGCCGGCGTGCTGCCCGGCGGGTCGTTCTGCGCGCGGACGGCAGGCGCTGCCCCCGGCGTCATGCCCGGCGCCGTGCCACCCGGCACGCCGGTGCCCTGCGCCGTCGTGCCGGGGCGCGGGGTGGAGGGATCGGCCGGGGAGGTGCTGCCGGGCAGCGCACCGCCGGACTGGGACTGCACTGCGCGGTCGACCTCGGTGTTGGTCGCGCCCATGCCGGGGGCCTGGTTGGCGCGGCTGCCGGGCACCATCGGGCTCGGGTTCACCTGCTGGGCCGTGGTGCCCTGGCCGGCGCTGCCGGTGTTGCCCGGGTTCATGCCGGGCGCTTCGCCGGCGCGGCTCCCCTGCGGCATGGAGGACGGGTTGCCGCGCTGCGGCGTATCCGGCGTGGCCGGGGTGACGGACTGGGCGAGGGCCCCGGCGGTGGCGAATCCCAGCGACGCGATGATCGCGCCCGCGATGACGGTCTGCCTGTTGCGCATGGTCTTGTTCCTCCTCTGGCGCGCAATGCGCCCTGCGGGGGAACAACGGCAGCGCACCGCGATTGTTCGTCGCGGAAGCGGCACGAGGCCGCACAGCGCCGCGAGCGGAAGGATTTTCCGTCAGTCGGGCACGCCGTCCCGGATGAGCGCGGCATTGGCGTATCGCCCGTCATCGGTGACTTCGCGGCCCAGCCAGGACGGCAGCGCGGGATCGGTCTCCGCCGAATCGAGTTCGACCTCCGCCAGCACCAGCCCGGCCAGGTTCGCCGGTGCCTCGAAGACATCGACGGTCCAGAGGTGGCCGGCATGGGGGACGGACCAGCGCGCCTTGGCGAGCGGCGGGGTAGTGCAGAGCGCCAGCATGGCCTCCGCCTCCTCCGGCGGGATCGGGTATTCGAATTCGGCGCGCACCAGGCCACCCGGACCCTTGATGGTCAGGAAGGCCTCGGCGCCGGCCCGGCGGATGCGGATGGTGGCGCCGGCGGCGCCGGGATTGGCCAGGTAGCCCTGGCGGATCGGGACCGGCGGGCCTTCCGCCGCCTGGCTCCAGCCATCACCCGCCACCAGGAACTTCCGCTCGATCTCGATGCCCATGAACCGTCCCGGCCTGACGAAGAGGCTACCGGACCGGCAGCCAAGCGCCCACATTAGGGGGGCCATGAACGTCATGTCCCCCGTCCAGTTCTTCCCCCAGAAGCGCCCGGTGCCCGAATCGGGCATCCCGCTGAAGGTCGTCTCCCCCTATGAGCCCGCGGGCGACCAGCCCACGGCCATCGCGACGCTGGTCGATGGCCTGCGGAAGGGGGAGCGCGACCAGGTCCTGCTCGGCGTCACGGGGTCCGGCAAGACCTTCACCATGGCCAAGGTGATCGAGCATCTGCAGCGGCCGACGCTGATCCTGGCGCCCAACAAGACGCTGGCGGCGCAGCTCTACGGGGAGATGAAGAGCTTCTTCCCCGACAATGCGGTGGAATACTTCGTCAGCTACTACGACTACTACCAGCCCGAAGCCTATGTCCCGCGCACCGACACCTATATCGAGAAGGATGCGCAGATCAACGAGCAGATCGACCGCATGCGGCATTCCGCCACGCAGTCGCTGCTCGAACGCTCCGACGTCGTGATCGTCGCCTCCGTCTCCTGCATCTACGGCATCGGGTCGGTCGAGACCTATTCGCGCATGGTGGTGAAGCTGGAGCGCGGCGGGCGGATCGAGCGCGACCAGCTCATCAAGGGGCTGGTGGAGCAGCAGTACCGCCGCAACGACAGCGCCTTCCAGCGCGGCACCTTCCGCATCCGCGGCGAGACGGTGGACATCTGGCCCTCGCACCTCGAGGACCGCGCCTGGCGCGTGAACCTCTTCGGCGACGAGATCGACGGGCTGAAGGAATTCGACCCGCTGACCGGCGAGATCAGCGCGGAGATGGACCGCGTCTCCATCTACGCCAACAGCCACTACGTCACGCCGCGGCCGACGATGCAGCAGGCCATCCTCAGCATCAAGGCGGAGCTGAAGGAGCGGCTGGCGGAGCTGACGGCGCAGGGACGGCTGCTGGAAGCCCAGCGCCTGGACCAGCGCACCACCTTCGACATCGAGATGCTGGAGACGACCGGCAGCTGCAAGGGGATCGAGAACTACAGCCGCTACCTCACGGGCCGCGCGCCGGGCGACCCGCCGCCTACGCTGTTCGAATACCTGCCGGAGAATGCGCTGCTGATCGTGGACGAAAGCCACGTCACCGTGCCGCAGATCGGCGGCATGTATCGCGGCGACTTCGCGCGCAAGTCGATCCTGGACGAGTTCGGCTTCCGCCTGCCGAGCTGCAAGGACAACCGCCCGCTGAAGTTCGAGGAGTGGGAGGCCTATCGCCCCGACACGGTCTTCGTCAGCGCCACCCCCGGCCCCTGGGAGATGGAGCGCACCGGCGGCGCCTTCGCCGAGCAGGTGATCCGCCCGACCGGCCTCGTCGATCCCGTCACGGAGATCCGGCCCGTGGAGGGCCAGGTCGACGATTTGCTGGCGGAGTGCAAGGAGGTGGCGAAGAAGGGTGGCCGCGTCCTCGTCACCACGCTGACCAAGCGGATGGCGGAGGATCTGACCGACTACATGACGGAGACCGGCATCCGCTGCCGCTACCTGCACAGCGACGTCGATACGCTGGAGCGGATCGAGATCATCCGCGATCTCCGCCGCGGCGTCTTCGACGTGCTGATCGGCATCAACCTGCTGCGGGAGGGCCTCGACATTCCGGAATGCGCGCTGGTCGCGATCCTGGACGCCGACAAGGAAGGCTTCCTGCGGTCCACCACCAGCCTGATCCAGACCATCGGCCGCGCCGCGCGCAACGCGGAAGGGCGCGTCGTGCTCTATGCCGATGTCATGACCGACAGCCTCACCAAGGCACTCGGCGAGACGGCGCGGCGGCGCGCGCGGCAGCAGGAATGGAACGAGGCGCACGGGATCACGCCGCAGACCATCCGCCGCGACATCTCCGACGTGCTGCAGTCGGTGTACGAGCAGGACTACGTCACCGTGGAGGCGGTGGAGGGCGACAGCACCGCGGAATTCGTCGGCAAGGACCTCGGCGCCGCGATCCAGGAGTTGGAGAAGCGCATGCGCGCCGCGGCCGCCGATTTGGAATTCGAGGAAGCCGCCCGCATCCGCGACGAGATCAAGCGGCTGGAGGCGCTGGAGCTCGGCCTGCAGCCGAACCTGGCCGGGCGGTCCCTGCAGGACAGCGCGCCGACCGGCGCCAACGGATCGGCCAGCACGGGCAAGGGCCGCAGCAAGCAGGATTGGAAGCCGAAGCCGCTCGGCCCCGGTGGTGGCGGCTACGATCCGGAGAAGGGCCGGGGCGGAAAGGGCCGGAAGCGGCGCTGAAGGCGCACCGTTCCGGTCGCCAAGGCGTGATCGTCCATGGCGCTGAAAAGGCAGGCGTTGCCGTATCCCCGCCGCAACCCGGCGCTGTATTGCGCGTCACCCCGATCACCACATGGGAGAATACGCAATGCAGTCCCTCACCTTCCGCTCCGCCTCCCGCATCGCGCTGGCGCTGCTCCTGATCCTGCCGATGGCCGCGTGCTCCGGCATGAACCGCACGCAGCAGCGCGCCCTGTCGGGCGGTGCGATCGGCGCGGCGGGCGGTGCGGCGGTCGGCGCCCTGACGGGTGGCTCGGCCGTGACCGGCGCGCTGATCGGCGGCGCGGGCGGCGCCGCGCTGGGCGCCATCACGCGCTGAAGCGTCGCCGCCGCGCATCACGGCGATGCGTGGCGGCGTTCGGCTTGCGCCATCCCCTGGGACGGCTACGCTTCCTGGAGACAGGAGGCCCTCGGGGGAACAACAGCGATGAAGCGCCGCCTGGTCCTGGCGGCCACGGCCGGGACCATCGGGGGGCTGACCCTTGGCGCGCCCGGCGTGCTTCGGGCCCAGGCCTTTCCCCGCATCATCATCGGCATGTCCGGCTGGCCGGGCTTCGCGCCGCTGACGCTGGCCGAGCAGGCCGGGCTCTTCCTGGCCCAGGGGCTGGAGGTGGAAACGCGCTTCGTCCCGCAGCGCGACCGCGCCGCCGCGCTGGCCGCGGGCACGCTGACCGGCGTGGTCACCACCCTTGATGTCCTGCTGGGCTGGGCGGCCAGCACGCCGCTTCAGCAGGTCCTGGTCCTGGACCGGTCGCGCGGGAGCGACGGCGTCGCGGCCAGGCCCGGCATTGACCGCTGGGCCGATCTTCGAGGCAAGCGCGTGGCGGTGGACCGCCCTGGCACCACGCCCTTCTTCGTGCTCGCCTCCCTGCTGCGGGAGCATGGCGTCCCGCTCGACTCACTCCGGCTCGAAACCCGCAACCCCCGCCTGGCCGCTCAGGCGCTGCTGGAGGGCGAGGTGGAAGCCGCGGTGACGACCGAGCCCCACCTGACCCAACTGCGGGACCACAGCCCTGGCAAGGCGCGCATCCTGGCCACGACCCAGGACCATCCCGTGGTGGTGGATACCCTCGCCTTCCCGCCCGCCTTCGTGGAGCGCAACGGGGAGGCCGTGCAGCGCGTGGTGCGCGCCTGGTTCGCGGCAGTGGCGATGATCCGGCGGGAGCCCGACCGCGCGCATGAGATCATGGGCCAGCGCACCCGCCAGAGTGCCGCGGAATTCGCCCGCAGCGCGCGGCACTTCGACTGGCTCGACCTGCCGCGCAACCGCGCCTTCGTGGCGGAGGCGCTGCGCCCCCTTGCCGCCCGCTCCGTCACCATCCTGCGGGATGCGGGGGTGCTGCAGGCGGATATCGACCTCGACGCCCTGCTGACCGACCGCTTCATCCGCGGGATGGGCTGAGCCGCCCTACCGCCCGCCGAGGCCGCATTCCGACAGCAGGGCGGAGGGGTTGCCGCGGGCGGTATTGGCGATGCGGGCCACGCGGGCCGAATCCTCCCCGGGCAGGCTGCGGATCAGGCAGCTGCCAAGCGCCGTCATGTCCAGCGTCAGCCCGCATTGCCGCGCCGCGCCGGCGACGCGGGTGCAGAAGGCACGTTTCTGCTCCGGCGTCTGCTGCCCGAAGACGCCCTGCAGGGCGGACAAGGTCGCGGGGCTGTGGCCGCTGGAGCCGCCCTGGCCCTGGCCCCCGCCCAGCGCGCCGCCCAGGGCACCGCCCAGCCCGCCGCCCTGGCTGCCGCCGAGATTCGGCAGGCTCAGCCCCTGCGCCAGCGCCGGCCCCGCCGCCAGCAGGCCGATCGTCACCATCAATACCTTGCGCATCACGCCTTCCCCCCAAGCTCGTGCGGACTTCGGCCCCTTGCGACGCCGGGGTCAAGATTGGCCATCCCCCGCGCCGCGGGCTATCAGCGAGGCTCCATGCTCCTCTCCGACTTCATCCCGCGGTCCATCCCGCGCACCGCCTTCGTGACCGGGGGGGCGAAGCGGCTGGGCCAGGCAACGGCGATCGCGCTGGCCGAGGCGGGGTTCGACATCGCCATCCACTACGCGACCTCCGCGGCGGAGGCGGCGGAGACGGTGGCGCGGATCCAGGCGCTGGGCCGCCGCGCCACCGCGCTGCAGGCCGACCTGGCGGTGGAGTCCGAGGTGACGGGGCTGATCCCGGCGGCGGAAGCGGCACTCGGCCCGATCGGCGTGCTGGTGAACAACGCCTCCACCTTCGAGCGCGACGAATGGGACGATGCGACGCGGGAGAGCTGGGACCGTCACCTGGAGCCCAACCTGCGCGCGCCCTTCGTGCTGGCGCAGGCGGTCGCGAAGCGGCTGCCGAAGGGGGCGGAGGGTGTAGTGGTGAACCTGCTGGACCAGCGGGTCTGGTCCCTGACGCCGCATTTCGTCTCCTACACCGTCTCCAAGGCCGCGCTCTGGACCCTGACGCAGACGCTGGCGCTGGCGCTGGCGCCGCGCATCCGGGTGAATGGCGTGGGCCCCGGCCCCGCCATGCCCTCGCCCCGGCAGAGCCAGGCGCAGTTCGACCGGCAATGCGCCTCCGTGCCACTGCGGCATGGGACGAGTGCCGAGGAGGTGGCGCGCGCGGTGCTCGCCATCCTGGCCCTGCCCGCCATGACCGGGCAGATGATCGCGCTCGATGGCGGTCAGCACCTGCAATGGGCGCCGACAGCGGGCGCCGCGGAGATCGCCGAATGATCTATGCCCCCCAGGCCGAATCCGGACGCCGCGTGGTCTTCGTCCGGGGGCTGGAGCTGATGGCGCGGCTCGGCATCCATGCGCATGAGAAGGCCGGGCCGCAGCGCATCGTGCTGGGGGTGGAGTTGGTGGTGCAGGACGATGCCGCGCCGGCGGCGGTCGGCCCGGATGATTTCCGCCGGGTGGTGGACTACGCCCGCCTGGTCGAGACGGCGCGGGAGGTGGTGGCGGCGGGCCATGTCCTGCTGGTGGAGACCCTGGCGGAGCGGGTCGCCCTGGCGGCGCTGGCCGATGCCCGGGTGGAGCGCGCCCGGGTGACGGTAGAGAAGCCCGACGCCTTCCCCGACGTCGCCTCAGTCGGCGTCGTGGTGGAGCGGGTGCGGGGCGCCTGATCGAATCTTTGTCGCCTGCGCAAGGGTTTGTCGCGTGACTTTTCCACTGCGCTCACGACCGCGCGAGTTCCGATTTCCGTGTCAATGCAGAAGATGGGCTTGACGGCGTCCACTGCAGCGCTGCAATCCTTAAAATATGGTAAATCAATAACTTAACAAAAACGCCCAGAAACTAGGCAATGCTATGTGACTGGCGGATGACGGCCATTTCCGCCCCTCTCGGCGCCACTCTTCCACAGAGTTCTCCACAGGATCGGTGGACAAGCTGGCGCGGCCTTCAGGGGTGCTTCACCCATCGTCGCAAGCCCTGCCCATCCCCATCTGAACGCCCTAGCCGAACGCCATGAACGAGCCCGAAGACCCTCCCGCACCGGACATCGAGGAGACCACCGCCACCCCCGTCATGCAGGGCGTGGAGGTGATCGAGGCGACGCTGCGCACCCTGCCGCTGGCGCCGGGCGTCTACCGAATGCTCGATGCCAAGGGCGATGCCCTCTATGTCGGCAAAGCGCGCAGCCTGAAGAAGCGCGTGGTGGCCTATACCCAAGTGGCCCGCCTGCCCGAACGCCTGCGCCGCATGGTGTTCGAGACGCGGCGCATGGAGGTCATCACCACCGCGAGCGAGGCCGAGGCCCTGCTGCTCGAGGCCAACCTCATCAAGAAGTTGCGGCCGCGCTTCAACATCGTGCTGCGGGACGACAAATCCTACCCCTGGCTGGTCATGACGGAGGACCACCCCTACCCCCAGATCGCCAAGCATCGCGGGGAGAGGCGGAAGGGCGCGAGCTACTGGGGTCCCTTCGCCAGCGTCTGGGCGGTGAACCAGACGCTGACCGCGCTGCAGCGCGTGTTCCTGCTGCGCTCCTGCCGCGACACGGTCTTCGACAGCCGGTCCCGCCCCTGCCTGCTGCACCAGATCAAGCGCTGCTCCGCCCCCTGCGTGGAGCGGGTGAGCCGGGAGGATTACGGCGCCCTGGTGCGGGAGGCGAAGGAGTTCCTCTCCGGCGGCATCCCCTCCATCCAGAAGCGCCTGGCCAGGGAGATGGAGGAGGCGGCGGAACGGCTGGAGTTCGAGCGCGCGGCCAGCATCCGCGACCGCATCCGGGGCCTGACCCATGTGCAGGGCAAGGACCGCATCAACCTCGATGGCGTGAACGACGCCGATGTGGTGGCGCTGCACCAGATGGCGGGGCAGTCCTGCGTCCAGGTCTTCTTCTTCCGGGGCGGCCGCAACAACGGCAACCGGCCCTTCTTCCTGTCCCACGCCAAGTCGGAACAGCCACCGGAGGAGCTGCTGGGCGCCTTCCTCGGCCAGCTCTATGACGACCTGCCCCCGCCGCCCCTCGTGCTGGTCAGCCACGATCCCGCGGATGAGGCGCTGCTGACGGAGGCCCTCAGCCTCAAGGCCGGCCGCAAGGTGGAGATCCACCGCCCGCAGCGCGGCGAGAAGAAATCGGCCGTGGACCACGCCGCCACCAATGCGCGGGAGGCGATCGAGCGCCGCATGGCGGAAGGTGCGGCCCAGGCCGACCTGCTCTCCGGCGTCGCGCGGGTCTTCGACCTGCCGGACACGCCGGAGCGGATCGAGATCTACGACAACAGCCACACCATGGGCACCAACGCCTATGGCGTCATGGTCGCGGCCGGACCCTCGGGTTTCCTGAAATCGGCCTACCGGAAATACGGCATCAAGGGTCCGGCGGCGGGCACTCCGGGCGTGACCCCCACCGGGGGCGACGACTTCGCCATGATGCGGGAGGTCTTCGAGCGCCGCTTCGGTCGTGCGCTGAAGGAGGATCCGGGGCGGGAAGGCGAGGGCTGGCCCGACCTGGTGCTGATCGATGGCGGCGCCGGGCAGCTTTCCGCGGCGCGCGACATCCTCAACGAGATGGGGCTGCACGACATCCCGCTGGTCGGCATCGCCAAGGGGCCGGACCGCGATGCCGGGCGGGAATGGTTCCACCAGACCGGCAAGGCGCCCTTCCAGCTGCCGCCGCGCGATGCCGTCCTCTATTACCTGCAACGCCTGCGGGACGAGGCCCACCGCTTCGCCATCACCACCCACCGTGCCGGCCGGTCCAAGGCCATGGTGCGGTCGGAACTGGATGACGTGCCGGGGGTGGGTGCGGCCATCAAGCGGAAGCTGCTCAACCATTTCGGCTCGGCCCGCGGGGTGCGCATGGCGGGGCTCGAGGATCTGGAGAACTGCCCGGGAATCGGCCCCGCCGTGGCGCGCCGCATCCATGGGCATTTCCACCCGGGCGCCGGGACGGGTAGGATGGGGAACGCATGACCCCTCGCCCCGTCTCTCCCCCCCTGCACTGCACCCCTCCAGGGGCTGGATGATCGCGTGCCGACAGACCTGCCCAACCTGCTGACGCTGTCGCGCATCGCGGCGATCCCGCTGCTGGTGATCTTCGCCGCCATCCGCGAACCCTGGGCGGACCTGGCGGCCTGCGTGATCTTCTCCGCGGCCGCCATCACCGATTATTTCGACGGCAAGCTGGCACGGTCCCGCAAGCAGATCAGCGATTTCGGCCGCATGCTGGACCCGATCGCGGACAAGCTGCTGGTCGGCGCCGCGCTGATGCTGCTGGCCGGCATGGGGCGGCTGACCGATTTCGGCCTCTTCCCCGCCATCGTCATCATGCTGCGGGAGATCCTGGTCAGCGGGCTGCGCGAATACCTGGCGGGCCTGTCGCTCGGCCTGCCGGTGACCAAGCTCGCGAAATGGAAGACCGGCTTCCAGATGGGCGCGCTCGGCACCCTGCTGGCCGGCGATTCGGCGGCGCCGCTGGTCTGGCTGGGCTGGCTGCCGGTCTCCCTCATCGGCGAACTCATGCTCTGGACCGCCGCCGTTCTGACCTTGTTGACGGGTTGGGACTACCTTCAGGCCGGGCTGCGTCATGTCACGGGGGGCGCCGCACCGCGGGAGGCGCCCCGCGATATCCATGCCGAAGCTGGCGCCCAGCCCGCGCAGACGCCGTTGCACTGATGGTCCTCGCCCCCAGGTGGCTTGCCCCTTGAGGCTTGGCATGGTGCAGCGCATCTTCGCCCCGAACACCGCGATCACGGGAGCCGTCATGGCCGCCGCCCCTTCGACCACCCTCCCCGCCGCACCCCGCCGGCGGCTGCCCTCCCCCATGCTGGGGCTGGCGCTGCTGGCCACGGCCTGCTCGGGCGACCTCTCCTCGGTCGGCTCCAGCCTCTCGGCCGGCTTCGACAGCCTCTGGTCCCCCTTCATGGGGCCGACCAACGTCGTCGCCTCCGACAGCCTGACGGTGCAGCGCGTGCGCGGCGGCAACCCGGCCGTGGAGCCGCTGGTGCCGGAGGCCGGCAATGTCTGGCCGGCCGAGGAAGCGCCGCGCCCGACGCTGCTCGGCGGCCCTGATGAGGCGATGCGCAACATCCCGGCCTATCGCCCCGCCCTGATCGACGGGGCGGCGCCGGCAACCTCCCCGGTGCCGACGCCGGGCGACCAGCCGCGGCCGACTCGGCGCGGCTCCTCCACCCCGCCCGGCAGCCTCGGCGCCCCCGGCGATTTCGCCCGCAGCCCGGCGACGCCGGCCGCGCCTGGCGCGCTCTCCTCGCCCCCGCCCCGCGTCGAGGGCCGGGCGCTGACCACGCCCTCCGGCCAGGCGGTCACCGGCACGGCCGGCACCCCGCGCGTCCAGGGCTATACCGGCCCGCAGGGCGGTGGCGCCGTGGTGCGGGACGGCAATGTGGAGACCTGGATCGGCCCGGATGGCCGCACCAGCACCCGCATCGTGCCGAATTGAGGGACAGGGTGGCGGATTGAAGATCCTCTACTTCGCCTGGGTGCGGCAGCGGATCGGGCTGGCGGAGGAGGAGGTCTCCCCGCCCGCCGAGGTGCGCGACGTGGCCGGGCTGGTCGCCTGGCTGGCGACGCGCGGCCCCGGCCACGCGACGGCCTTCGCCGATCCGCGCCAGGTGCGCGCGGCGGTGAACCAGGACTTCGCGCCGCCCGACGCGCCGGTGGCGCCGGGCGACGAGGTCGCCTTCTTCCCGCCCGTGACCGGCGGCTGAGCATGGACGCCGTGACCCCGCTGGTCAGGGTGCAGGAGGCGGGCTTCGACCTGGCGGCGGAAACCGCGCGCCTGTCCGAGGGCCGCGTCGATGTCGGCGGCATCGCCAGCTTCGTGGGCGTCTGCCGGGGCGATGACGGCCTTTCTGCCCTGGTACTGGAACACTACCCCGGCATGACGGAGCGGGCTCTCACGAAGATCGCCGCCGAGGCCTGCGCCCGCTGGCCGCTGACGGGCTGCACCGTGATCCACCGCGTCGGCCGAATCCTGCCAGGCGAGGGCATCGTGCTGGTGCTCACGGCCTCCGCCCACCGCGCCGCGGCGCTCGAATCCTGCGCCTTCCTGATCGACTGGCTGAAGACCGGCGCCCCCTTCTGGAAGCGGGAGGAATTCACCGGCGGCGGGTCCCGCTGGGTGGAGGCCAAGGCCAGCGACGACGCGGCCAGCGCCCGCTGGCAGCTGGGGCGTTGACCGGCCGCCTGGCTGGCCTCGCCTGGCTGATGCTGGGTGCCCTGCTGCTGGTCTGGCCCGCCTTCCTCAATGGTTATCCGCTGGTCTTCAGCGACACCGGCGCCTTCCTGCACCAGACCGCGCCGCCGCCTTCCGGCCCGCTGGTGATCTGGGACAAGCCGCATGTCTACGGGCCGCTGCTCCACCTCTTCCATTGGCGCATCTCGCTCTGGGGCCCGGTGCTGGCGCAGGGGCTGCTGCTGTCCCACCTGCTCTGGCTGGCGCAGCGTGCGCTGCGCGGGGCGGCATCCGGCGGCGTGCACCTGCTGGCCTGCGCGGGCGCGGCGGCGTTGACCACGGCGCCCTTCACCATCGCGCTGCTGATGCCGGATGTCTTCGCCCCCGCCGTGCTGCTGGCCCTGCTGCTGCTCGGTTTCGCGCGGGACCGGCTTTCGGGGGCGGAGGCGATCTGGCTCGGCCTGGTCGCGGCGCTGGGCATCGCCGCCCACCTGTCGCATCTGCCACTGGCCGCCGCGATCGTGGTGCTGGTGGCGCTGGTCGCGCGGCGGGTCGTGCCGGTCCTGCGCGTGGCGGCGCCCATCGCCGTGGCGGTTCTGGTGCTCATGGCCAGCAATGCCGTGCTGCATGGCAAGGCGGCGCTGTCGCCGCATGGTGCCACCTTCGCGCTGGCGCGCTTGCAGGCCGATGGCCCGGCCGCCGCCGTCATCCGGGACCGCTGCCCGGAGTCCGGCTGGTATCTCTGCGCCTTCGCCGACCGCCTGCCGATGGACAGCGACGCCTTCCTCTGGGAGGTCGACAGCCCCGTGAACCGCGCGCCGGACGGCACGCCCCGCTTCCTCGGCGGGGCACTGCTTTCCGCGGAGGCCGGCGCGATCGTGGGGGAGACGCTGCGGACCCGCCCCCTCGAGGTCGCGGTCGCCATGATCGGCAACACGTTCCGCCAGTTCACGCTCGCCCTGGCCGGCGACACGCTGGTGGACAGCCACCTCGCGGCTGCGGTCCGGCCGCGCATCGCGGAGGCCTTCCCGGCCCGCGAACTCGCCGCCTATGACGGCGCGCTGCAATCGCGTGGCCTGCTGCCAGCGGCCGCTGCCCCCTTCCTGCTGCCGCATGCCCCCGTGCTGCTGCTGGGGGCGGCGCTGGCGCTGCTGGCCTGGTGGCGGGCGGCGCGGGCGGGCGAGTTGCGCCGCCTCGGCCTGGTGCTCGGCGTCCTCGTCGGCGTCTCCGCCAATGCCTTCGCGACCGGCGCGCTGTCCAAGCCGCATCTGCGCTACGAGGCGCGGATCCTCTGGCTCATGCCGGTCATCGCGGGGCTGGCGCTGCTGCCGAGGCGCGCGTGATCGCGCTGATCGCCGTGCTGCTGGGCGGCGCGGCACTGGTCTGGCCGGCGGCGCTGAACCACTACCCGCTCGTCTTCATCGACACCGTCTCCTACCTTCTGCACACCACGGCACCTGAGGTGCCCTGGGACAAGACCCAGGCCTATGGCCCCTTCCTGCACCTGTTCCACTGGGAGCGGTCTCTCTGGGGCCCCATGGTCGCGCAGGGGCTGATCGCCTCCCACCTGGTCTGGCTGGCGCAGCGGGCGGTGCGCGGGCGGGCGGGGATGGGCTGGCACCTGCTGGTCTGCGCGGGGATTGCGGGGCTGACCTCGGCACCTTGGTTCCTGGCGACGCTGATGCCGGATGCCTTCACGGCGCTGGTGCCGCTGGCGCTGTTCCTGCTGGGCTTCGGCGGGCTTTCGGTTCGCGAATCGCTGTGGGTGGGTGGCATCGCCACGCTTGGGATCGCTGCCCACCTGTCACACCTGCCGACCGTAGCGGCGGTGCTGGTGGTGATGGCGATCCTGGCTTGGCGGATCGGGCCGGTGATCCGGGCCACCGTGCCGGCGGTGCTGGCGGTGCTGCTGCTGTGCCTGGCGAACCTGGTCGCCTTCGACCGCTTCACGCCTTCACCCCATGGCGCGGCCTTCCTGCTGGCGCGCCTGCAGGCGGATGGGCCGGCGGCCGCCGTGATCCGCGATCGCTGCCCGGAGGCAGGGTGGCATCTCTGCGCCTTCGCGGACCGGCTGCCGATCGACAGCGATGAGTTCCTCTGGGACCCCGGCAGCCCGTTGAACACCGAGCCCGACGGCACGCCGAGGCCCATGGGCGCCATGCAGGGCGCCCGGGAAGCCCAGGCCATCATCGCCGAGACCCTCGCCACCCACCCGGGAGAGGTCGCTCTGGCCGCGATGCGGAATGCGGTCGCGCAGCTTCTGAAGACGGCGGTGGGCGACACGCTGGTGGATGACCACCTCGTGCTCTCCGCCCGCCGCGCCATCGCCGGCTATTTCCCGCCGGAGGAACTGGCCGCCTTCGATGCCGGCGCGCAGATGCGCAGCACGCTGCCGGCCCTGGCCGAGCCCTTCCTGCTGCCGCATCTGCCCGTGCTGGCTGCCGCGTTCCTGCTGGCGCCGTGGCTGATCTGGCGCCGCGGCCTGCGCCGGGGCGGCGCGGGGTCGGCGCTGCTGGCCGTCGCATTGGTGGCGCTGCTGGCCAATGCAGTGGCGACTGGCGCGCTCTCCAAGCCGCACCACCGCTACCAGGCGCGCATCGCCTGGCTGTTGCCGTTGGCCGTGGGGCTGGCGCTGCTGCCCCGCCGGCCTGCCGGCCAGGCTCAGTAGAAGAAGCGCTCCTCCACCACCTTGCCATCGGCCACGGTGTAGAGGCCGATTTCCGTCGCCTTGATGCGCTGGCCGCTGTCCCGCGCCGTGATGTCCATGGTGAAGCGCAGCGCGAACTGGTCGCCATGGATGAAGGGGCCCTCCGTCGTGACCTCATGCACCTCATGGTTCGCGTACCACCAGTCGGACTTGGCCTTCACCGCGGCGCGGCCGCTCAGCATGGCCATGGGGCCCTCCATGGCTTCACGGCTCACCACCGTCTCCGCCCAGAATCGCTCCCCGGCTTCCTCATGCCGGCCCTCCCGGCAGAGCTGTGCGAAGGCCTCGGCAACGTCGCGGATGGACATGAATGTTCCCTTAATGTTCCGGGCCGGACGATAGCCGGGCCTGCCGTCTGCCGGCAAGCACGCTTTCAGCCCGCCGCGGCCAACGCCTCCAGATCGTCGACATGGAGGCGGAGCAGTCGCACGGGATGCCCCGCGACCTCGCCTGTCTCCTCTGCGACAGGTCGGGCGCCGAGGCGCTCGTAGAAGCGCATCGCGCCCGCATTCCCCTCGATCACGCGCAGCGCCGCCCGCCTTGCACCGGCGGCGATGGCCTCCCGCATCGCGGCCGCCAGCAGATGCCGGCCGAGGCCGCCCCCGCGGCCGCCCGGCGCGACATGCAGGCTGTCGAGATAGGCTTCCTCGCCCCGAAGCCAGATGGCCGCCACGCCGAGCGGCTCCCCGTCCTTCTCCGCCAGCAGGACGATCCCCGGCGGTGCGGCGAGCAATGCCTGCCATTCCGGCAGGATTCTCTCCGCCATCCTGTCCAGCACCGCCGCCGGCAGCAGGGCGGCGTAGGCATCCTGCCAGGACGCCGCCAGCAGCGCGGCGACCGCGGGCGCGTCCTCCGGACCAGCGGGCCGGATCCTCACCGCGCGCAGGCGGCGATCAGCGCGCTGATGCTGGGCCAGTACATCCGGCGTTCGGTCACCGTCTGGCCGTAGGTCTCCCGCGCCACCGGCGCCTCCACCTCGGCACCGAGCGACAGGTAGAATCGCGCCGCCCCCTGGTTGGCCGCGAAGACCCAGAGGTCGGCGGATACCGCCCCCTGGTCCTGCAGCCGCTGCGCGGCGAAGCCCAGCAGGGCACGGCCGATGCCGGCATTCCGCATGCCGGGGCGCACATGCAGGTTGTCCACGTGGCAGTTCACGCCTTCCCGCCAGGCTGCCGTGAAGCCGGCGAGGTGGCGGCCCGCCATGGCCACGACCACCGCGCCCGGACGGCGGCGGCCGGTGAGCGCCGCCTGCCAGTGGGTGTTGAATTCAGTCTCGATGCTCGTCGCCAGGAAATCGGGGGAAAGAACGCCCCGGTAGGCGTCACGCCATGACGCGATGTGAAGTTCCGCGATCGCTACCGCATCACTCGTTCGCGCGCTCCGCAACCTCAGCGCCATTCCGGCCAGTTCCCTTGCAACGCCGGCGCCTTGCTTGCCGGTAACGCAAATATCACGACAATCGCGGGATGATCACGCAATTGTTAATAATGTCGCTGAGATTGGTCCGGATGTGAAGGGCCCTATGCATCGCGACGGTGGCTGATGGTGGCGGCATGCCGCCCCGACCGTGCCATTATGGGCAGGTCGTGCAATGGGCAAGATTGACAGCTCCTCCATCGCTACTCCCCGCGCGTCCCTTGCCCTATATCGCGTGGGGAATGCCGCGCGACGGAATCGCTGTCCCGCCATGCCGGGATCCGCGACCGGATAGCGGGGCTGAGGGGAACGCTGACCACCCATGCCGCTGGATCCTGAGATCGCCGCACGCGGATCACCCGAAGGACATCCGGGGAGCGGGCCGCCCGCCGGGCGCAACCTGCTGTTCCTGCGGGAGGAGGAGTTGCGCCTGGCGCAGGATCTCCTCTTCTTCGGCTACCGGGATTTCACCGCGGGCGCCGATGCGATCCTGGCGGGGCTCGACATGGGCCGCGCCCATCACCGCGTGCTGCACTTCGTGGGCCGCCGCCCCGGCATCACGGTGGGCGACCTGCTCGGCATCCTCGGCATCACCAAGCAGTCGCTCGGCCGCGTGCTGACGCCGCTGGTGGAGGATGGCTTCGTCACCCAGAGCCCCGGCCGCAGCGACCGGCGCCAGCGCCTGCTTTCCCTGACCGAGAAAGGCGCGGCGCTGGAACGCCAGCTTTTCGAACGGCAGCGGGACACGGTCATGCGCGCCTACCGGGAGGCCGGCCCCCAGGCGGTGGAGGGTTTCCGGCGCGTCATGCGGGGATTGATGGGCGCCGATGCCCGGGCTGCGCTCGAGAGGCTGGAGTCCGATCCTTCACGATGAGCGCCGCGACGGATGCCCCTCATCTCCTCGTCGTCGATGACGATGCGCGGCTGCGCGCGTTGCTGCAGCGCTTCCTGACCGAACAGGGCTTCCGCGTGACCGCCGCGGCCGATGCCGCCGCGGCCCGCCGGGCGCTCGCCGCCGTCAGCTTCGACCTGATGGTGCTGGACGTGATGATGCCCGGCGAAAGCGGGCTCGAACTCACGGAAAGCCTGCGCCGCGACGGCCCCGAAGTGCCGATCCTGATGCTGACCGCCCGCGGCGCGCCGGATGACCGCGTGGCGGGCTTCGAGACCGGCGTCGACGACTACCTGGCGAAGCCCTTCGACCCGCGCGAGCTGGCGCTGCGCATCCGCACCATCCTCCGCCGCGCCGCGCCCCCGCCGCCGCCGCCCGAATCGAGCACGGGCCCCATCCAGATCGGCAGCCGCTGGTTCGATGTGCAGCGCGCCGAGCTCCGGGGGCCGGAAGGCGTGGTCCGCCTGACCGGCGGCGAACAGGCCCTGCTGCTCGCCCTCGCGCAGCGTCCGAACGAGGTGCTGAGCCGGGAGGAGATCGCCACCGCGCTCGGCACCCCCGAAGCCGGCGAGCGGGCGATCGACGTGCAGGTAACGCGACTGCGTCGCAAGATCGAACCGGACCCGCGGGAGCCGCGCTTCGTGCAGACGGTGCGCCACCGCGGCTACGTGCTGCGGCCCGGCCTGTGAGCCCCCGCCTGTGAGCCCCGGCCGGTGAGCGAGGGTGCGATCGGCAGCGGGACCGTGAAGGCCAGGCCGGCCGCGCCGCTCGGCCGCCTGTTCCGCGCGCTGGTGCCGCGTGGGCTGCTCGGCCGGTCGCTGCTGATCATCCTGCTGCCGCTGCTGATCCTGCAGGGCGTCGCCTTGCAGCTCTTCTATGGCGGGCACCTCGACGTCATCTCCCGCCGCCTGGCCAGCGGCGTCGCCGGCGAGATCGGCATGGTGATCGAGCAGATGCAGCGCCATCCGGAGCCGGAGGAGCGCGCCTGGCTGTTCCGGGAAAGCGCCTGGCGGCTCGACCTGAACATGGCCTTCGAGGCCGGCGCCAGTCTCGGCCGCACGCCGGACCGCGGCGCCTCCCTCCCCCTGCTGCCGCTGGAGGAGGACCTGGCCCATGCGATGGCGGAGCGCGTGCGGCGGCCCTTCGACGCCGACTGGCAGTCGGACCGCCGCAGCGTGATCATCCGCATCCAGCTGCCCGACGGCGTCCTGCATGTGGAGGCACCGCGCAAGCGGCTCTTCACCGGCACGCTCTACCTCTTCTTCATCTGGCTGGTCGGCTCCTCCCTGCTGCTGTTCGGCGTGGCGGCGCTGTTCATGAAGAACCAGGTGCGCGCCATCCGTCGGCTAGCCGGCGCGGCGGAGGCTTTCGGGCTCGGCCGCGACATCGGGCCCATGAAGCCGGAGGGCGCGGCGGAGGTCCGCCAGGCCGCGGCCGCCTTCAACCGCATGCAGGAACGCATCCGCCGCTTCGTCGCCCAGCGCACGGACATGCTGGCCGGCATCAGCCACGACCTGCGGACGCCGCTGACCCGCATGCGCCTCGGCCTCGCCGTGCTGCCGCGGACGGAGGAGGAGGAGGAGGACATCGCCGCGCTGACGGAGGATCTGGAGGAGATGGAGCGCATGGTCGCCTCCTACCTCGCCTTCGCGCGTGGCGAGGGGCAGGAGCAGGCCAAGCCCACCGACCTCGCCGGCATCGTCCGGGACGTCGCGCAGAAGGCGCGGCGGGACGGGGCGGAGGTGGCGGTGGAGGCGCCGTCGGAACTCATCGTGCCGCTCCGCCAGGATGCGCTGCGCCGCTGCCTCGCCAACCTGCTGGACAATGCGCGCAAGCATGCGCGCCGCATCGCCGTCAGCGTCGCCGCCCTGCCGCGGGCGGAGGCCGGGCTCTGGGCGCAGGTCACGGTGGATGACGATGGGCCGGGCATCCCGGAGGCGCAGCGGGAGGAAGCCTTCCGGCCGTTTGCCACGCTGTCGGCGGGCGGCACGGGGCTCGGCTTGGCCATCGCACGGGACATCGCGCGGGCGCATGGCGGCGACATCGTGCTGGAGGACAGCCCCCTAGGCGGGTTGCGCGCGCGCGTCAGGCTGCCGGTCTGACACCTCACGCCGGCGTGAAAACTTGCGTTGGCATCGGCCGATTGACGTATGAGCATCATTTCAGCACTCATAAATCTATCGCAACAATCTACCCAACAGTGGACTCGATCGCCCATGTCGCTCGCCAGCCGGACCGGCCTGCCTGTCATCGAAGATGTCGTGTGGTGGGGACCGGGCGGTACCGTCATCCAGTGGTTCATGAATGGCGCTTCCGTGCTCGGCACGGGCAATCCGGTGACGGGGCTTATCCAGACGGGTAATTTCTTCACGCCACTGATGACCGGCGATTTCAACGGCGACGGGCAGGATGACATCGTCGGCCGGCGGGTGGACGGATCAGTCGAGATCCGCGGCCTGACCGGCGGGGCCTTCGGCGGCGGTGGGACGCTTGGCGCCGTGTCGCTGGACTGGACGATCAGTCTGACCGCGGACTTCAACGGCAATGGCCAGGATGACCTGCTCTGGCGCAACGCCGATGGCGGTGTGGTGATATGGACGATCGAAGCCGGGCGCGTGGCCGGCGGCGGCTTCGTGGGCAATCCCGGCACCGCTTGGCAGATCGCGGGCGCCGGCGACTTCAACGGGGATGGGCGCGCCGACATCATCTGGCGCAACATCGACAGTTCGGTCGCCATCTGGACGATGGACGGCAGCGCCGTGACGGGCGGCGGCCTGGTCACCAATCCAGGTCCCGACTGGCAGATCCGCGGCACTGGCGACTTCAACGGTGATGGCCGCGATGACATCCTGTGGCGCGGCGCGGATGGCAGCCTGGTCTTCTGGTACATGAACGGCACCAGCGTCGCCGGCGGTGGCTTCGTCGGCAATCCCGGCAATGCATGGACCGTTGATCACACCGATGACTACAACGGCGATGGCCGTGACGACCTGATGTGGCGCGGCAGCGATGGCAGCGTCGTGCTCTGGCTGATGAACGGAACCTCCGTCATCGGCGGCGGCTCCCTCGGCAATCCCGGCACGAGTTGGAGCATTCTCGACATCTGATCGAGCCACCGCCTCACTCGATGCAGTGGCTTGGTCGGCCGGGGGGGGATGCTGCGATCTCCCGCCCCGGCCGCCAGGGCCCGCCGGCCCCGGATCATCGTCAGGCGAGAGTTACTTCCCCGCGCCCTTGGCGACGAGCGACTTCACCTCATCCATCGCCTCGGCGAAGCGCTTGTTCAGCAGGCCAAGCGCCTCGGCATTGCTGTTCTGGATGAGGTCCGCGACCTCCTTCATGTTCGCCACGGCCTTCTCATAGGCGGCCTTCAGCATCTCGGCCTGCTTGGCGGCGCGGGCCTGCGGGCTTTCATTGCCCGCCATGGCGCGCATGGCATCCGTCATCTCGGCCATGGAGGACTGCATGATCTCCATGTGGCGGCGGGCGACGGCCTGCGCGCCTTCCAGCGCCACGCGGTTGGCGGCGGAGAGCGCCTCCAGGTTACGGCGCTGGGCCTGGGCCAGGCCCTCCAGGTCCGGCATGGCGGGCAGGCGGAACTCCGCCAGCATCTTCATCATCTCGTCGGGCTTCATGCCAAAGCGATCGGACATGGGACGCGCTCCTCACGGTTGGTTCGATGGGCGGTTCTATAGTCCACACGCCGTGCGTGTAACAGCGTTTTTTGTGCAGTGCACAAAAATGGCAGGGTTGGTCAGGTGAAGCTGTCCGGTGAGGCGCCGTCGGCCGATGGCGGGGCCAGGTCGCCGGCCTCCAGATTCAGGCTGCGCGCGGTCTGCTCCGCGCGGTCCAGTGCCTTGTCCAGCGCCGCCATGGTGGCGGCCATGTCCGTGGTCTCGTCCTTGGACCAGGCGCGGATGGTGGCGAACCAGACGCCGGTGAGGCCGGCGGCGCGGAGGTTGCCCTGCACCCCGGTCGAATCGAGTTCCGCCGCATCCAGGAAGCGCTTCATGGTCCCGTGCAGGACCGGCCCCATGGCGACGGCCAGCACCGGGTCCGTCCACATGTCGTTGGCCAGGCGCAGCATGCCGGCGCGATGCGGGACCAGCGCATCGATGCCCCGCATCACCACGTCGAACAGCCGGTCCCGTGGCGTGCCGCCCTGCCCCGGCACCGTGCCGGTCGCCACGGTGTCGGCGACGGTATCGGCGTGCAGCCGCAGCAGGTCGAGGCGGGAGGGAAAGCGTCGCGCCAACTCCCCGGCGCGAAGGCCGGAGGCGGTGGCCAGGCGGCCAAGGGTGACGCCCCGCCAGCCGTGATCCGCGATCACGGCGAAGAGGCCATCGAGAAGGCGGGAGTCAGGAGTGCCGGGCGTGTCCATGCCCCTGATGGTGGGGGCGCCGGGCGCGCTCGCCAATGGGAATCTAGCCCGCGAGTTCGCGTGACCGCGCCGTGGCGGCCGCGATGGCGCGGGAGATGTGGCCGGGCCAGGCCGCCTCCTCCATCAGCACCGCCAGCGCGCGCTCCGTCGTGCCCTTGGGGCTGGTGACGTTCTTGCGGAGCTGCGCCGCATCCTCCGTACTGGCCGCCAGCAGCGCGCCCGATCCCGCGACGGTGCTGCGGGCCATGCGGCGGGCGAGGTCGGCCGGGATGCCCTGCTCGATCGCCGCGCGCTCCAGCAGCTCCGCCAGCAGGAAGACATAGGCCGGGCCGCCGCCCGACACCGCCGTGACGGGGTCGAGCAGCCCTTCCTCCTCCACCCAGGCGATCTCCCCGGTCGCGGCCAGCAGCGTATCGGCGAGCGCCCGCTGCGTGGCGGAGACGGCAGGCGCCGCAAAGGCCACGGTGAAGCCCTGCCGCACGGCGGCCGGCGTGTTCGGCATGGCGCGGACCACCGCCGCCCCCTGCCCCAGCAGCCCCTGCATGAAGGCGACCGTCTTGCCGGCCATGATGGAGACGAAGACGGCCGAGCCCGCGAAGCGCGCCTGCAGCGGCAGGGTCGCGGCCGCTTCCTGCGGCTTGGTGGCCAGGATCACGGCGGCGGGGGCGAAGCCTGCCGGGATCTCCGCCACGTCCCGCAGCAGGGTCGCGCCCGGGAAGGGGCCGGTGGCGAAGGGATCGACGATGATCGTCTCGCCGAGCCCCTTCTCTCGCCAGCCCGCGAGCATGGCGCCGCCCATCTTGCCGCAGCCGATGAGGAGGAGGGGGGGAAGGGTCTCGGTCATGGGGGATTTGTCCCCCGCCGCGCCCTGCCCCGCAAGAGTCAGGCCCGCAAGAGTCCGGCCCTACGCCTCTCCCACGCAGTCCAGCATCGCCGCCTGCAGCGCATCCGCCGGCGCCTTGCCGCCCCAGAGGACGAACTGGAAGGCCGGGAAGAAGCGCTCGCATTCCGTGATGGCGATGTCGACCATGTCCTCCAGGCTCTCGGCGGAGGCACCGGGCGCACCGCGGAGCAGCACGGAATGGCGGAAGACCGGCACGCCATCGTCGCTGTCGATGCCGAAATGGCCGATCCACAGCTTCTCATTGGCCAGGGCCAGCAATTCGAACAGCCTCTCCCGCTTTCCCGCCGGCACCTTCATGTCGAAGGTGCAGGAGAAATGCATGGCGCTGATCTCATGCGACCAGGAGAAATAGAGGCCATAGTCGCACCATTTGCCGGGCGCCTCGGCGGCCATCTCGCTGTCGGAGCGGCGGTCGAAGGCCCATTCATTGGCCGCGACGATCTGCTCCAGCACATCGAGGGGATTGGCGGCCCGGTCGCGTTCCTCGTAACCGAGATAGGCGGACATCGCGGCACCTCCTTCGTCCGATCGGCAGCGCCGACCCCCAAGGTATAGGGGGTCAGGCACCCCGAATCGCCACTAGGGGTAGACTACGCAACCGCAAAACGCGGCTGCAAGCGTCGGTTCCGCGAAGCCGGCCAAAGAGTTGTGGACGAATCCGGGCATGGCATCGAAGCCATGGCCCGGAACCCGGCGCTCACTCGCCGTTCGCCGCGCCGGTCGGGTCGTTTGCCGGCGGATGGGGGTGGGCGGTGCGCGTCTCGATCTCCGCCAGGCGGGCTTCGAGCCCCGACATCGCCTCGATCCGTGCTTCCAGCGCGACCACCTTGGCCTCCAGCGCCTCCGCCTGTTCCCGTGCCCGACGAGCCACTTCCAACGCCGCGTCCAGGTCTTCCCGCTTCACCAGGTCCAGGCGCTGGACCATGGCGTCGAGCTGCGCGCGGCCCATCGCCTCGGCTTCCTGCCGCGCGCCGGCCAGCACGCTGAAGGCACCACCCGCCATGCCGGCCAGATCGTCGAACAGCCCCCGCTTGCCGCCACCAGATCCGCCCGCGGCACCACCACCCGACCCCGTTCCGCTGTTCATCACGACACTCCCAACCGGTGAAACCGCTTCTGTCCCGCGCGCGTCATCGCGGCCTATACGCAGCCCGAAGCCGCAGCCTATACCCGCCCCCGACCGCGGCCCCAACCGCGACCCGGCGCCCGGCCCATGCCGTGCCCGGACCCATCGATCAAGCCGCGAGGCGAGAGGACAACCGCCGATGTATCTGGTCACGGGCGGCGCCGGTTTCATCGGCTCCAACCTCGTCGCCGCGCTCTGTGACCGGGGCGAGGAGGTGATGGTCGTGGACCGCCTCCGCCATGGCGATCCGGGGCGGGAGAAGTGGCGCAACATCGCCAAGCACCCGATCGCCGGCATCCTGCCGCCGGAGGAGCTGGAGGATTTCTGGTCCGAGGACCCGGATGTGGAGGCGGTGCTCCACATGGGCGCCATCAGCGCCACTACCGCGACCGATGGCGACCTGGTGGCGGCCACCAACTTCACCCTGCCGCTCTGGCTCTGGGCCGTCTGCGCGGAACGCGGCGTGCCGCTGATCTACGCCTCCTCCGCCGCCACCTATGGCGACGGCGCGCAGGGCTTCGCGGATGACGAGGCGCAGGCCGCGCTGGCCGGGCTCCGGCCGCTCAACCTCTATGGCTGGTCGAAGCTGGCCTTCGATCGCCGGGTCGCGGATATGCTGGAACGCGGCGTGCCCGCGCCGCCGCAATGGGCGGGGCTGCGCTTCTTCAACGTCTACGGCCCCAACGAATACCACAAGGGCCGCATGGCAAGCGTCGTCTTCCACAAGTTCCATGAGGCCCGCGGCGGCGCCCCTGCGCGCCTGTTCCGGTCCGACCGCGACGGCGTCGCGGATGGGGAGCAGATGCGCGACTTCGTGCATGTGGATGACTGCGTCGCCGCCATGCTCTGGCTGATCGACAACCCGCAGGTCAGCGGGTTGTTCAATGTCGGCTCCGGCCAGGCGCGCAGCTTCCTCGACCTGGTGCGCGCCATGTTCGCAGGCATGGGGGAGCAGGAGCGGATCGAGTTCATCGACATGCCCGCCGACCTCCGCGGCAAGTACCAGTATTTCACCGAGGCTCCGATGGAGAAGCTGCGCGCGGCAGGCTTCGACCGGCCGGCGACCTCGCTCGAGGACGGCGTCGGCCGCTATGTCCGCGACTTCCTCATGCAATCCGACCCGCACCGCTGAGGGCTTGATGCTGTTCGCCCTTCCCTTCCCGATGATCGACCCCGTGCTGGTCGAGATCGGTCCCTTCGCCCTCCGCTGGTATGCGCTCGCCTATATCGCCGGCATCGTGCTGGGCTGGCTGCTGGCGCGGCGCATGGTGGCGCTGGCGCCGCGCGTCGCGACGCAGGAACAGGTGGATGATTTCGTCACCTGGGCGACGCTCGGCGTCATCCTGGGCGGGCGGCTCGGCTATGTCCTGTTCTACCGCCCCGGCTACTACCTGACCGCGCCGCATGAGGCGCTCTATGTCTGGCAGGGCGGCATGTCCTTCCACGGCGGCATGCTCGGCGTCATCGTCGCCGCGCTGTGGTTCTGCCGCCGCCAGGGCCTGAACCCGCTGGCCTTCGGGGACCGCATCGCGCCGGTGGTGCCGATCGGCCTGTTCTTCGGGCGGCTGGCCAACTTCATCAATGGCGAGCTCTGGGGCCGCGTCTCCGACGTGCCCTGGGCCATGGTCTTCCCGACCGGCGGGCCGGATCCGCGGCACCCGAGCCAGCTCTACCAGGCGGGGATGGAGGGCATCGTCCTCTTCATCCTGCTGCAGATCCTGGTCCGCCAGCCCGCGCTGCGGGACCGGCCGGGCTTCCTCACCGGCACCTTCCTGGCGGGCTATGGCGTGGCGCGTTTCATCGGCGAGTTCTTCCGCCAGCCCGACGCGCATCTCGGCTTCCTCTTCGCCGGCGCCACCATGGGGCAGTTGCTGTCGCTGCCGATGATCGCGGCGGGGCTGTTCCTCATCGCCCGCTCGCGCCGCGCCGCCGCAGTTTGATGGAGCGTCTCGACCGCTTCATGGCCCGGGCGGTCGCGGCCTACTACGCTCGCCCCGCGACGCCCTTCGGCCGGGGCGGCGACTTCACCACCGCGCCCGAGATCAGCCAGGCCTTCGGGGAGGTCTTGGGCGCCTGGGCCGCCGTGGTGTGGGAGAAGATGGGTCGTCCCGATCCCGTGCTGCTGGTGGAATGCGGCCCGGGGCGCGGCACGCTGATGGCCGATGCGCTGCGCGCCGCGGCCGACGTGGCCCCCGCCTTCCGCGCCGCGCTGCGTCTGCATCTGGTGGAAACCTCTCCCGCCCTGCGGGAGGCGCAGCGCCGCGCGCTGGGCGATGCCGTCACGGCCTGGCACGACGACCTCGCCGCCCTCCCCCCCGGCCCGATGCTGCTGCTGGCCAATGAGTTCCTGGACGCGCTGCCGATCCGGCAATTCGTCCGCCGCGGGGCTGGCTGGGCGGAGCGCCATGTCGAGGCCGGCGCCTTCGTCGAGCAACCTACCTCGGACGCCCCCCGCTGGCCCGCCGAGGCGCCGGAAGGCGCGGTGCGGGAGGTTTCCGATGCTGCCGAGGGCATCGTCGTCTCCCTTGCCACGCGCCTGGCCACCCAGGGCGGCGCGGCGCTGTTCATCGACTACGGCCCGGCCTCCTCCTGCCTGGGCGAGAGCCTGCAGGCCGTCTCCGGCCAGCGCGGCGGCCTCGATCCGCTCGCCGATCCCGGCTCCGTGGACCTGACCGCCCATGTCGATTTCGCCGCGCTCGCCGCCGTGGCGCGGGAGGCCGGCGCCGCCGCGCAGGGCCCGCTGCCGCAGGGCCTGCTGCTCCAGCGCCTCGGCCTCATGACCCGCGCCGCCATGCTCGCCCAGTCCCGCCCGCGCCTGGCCGGCGACATCCTGAGTGGCGCGGAACGGCTGGTCGCGGCGGAGGGGATGGGTCGCCTGTTCAAGGCCCTGGCCCTCTGCGACCCTGCCCTCGCCCCCCTGCCTGGATTCGAGACGCCATGAACCCCGGCTACCTGACCGGCTCCCTTTCCGTGCCGCATGCCTTCTTCACCCGCCAGGGCGGCGTTTCCTCCGGCGCCTTCGCCTCGCTCAACTGCTCCCTCTCATCCCCCGACGATCCGGAGGCGGTGCGCCGCAACCGCGCCGCGGCGGCTGCGGTGCTGGGGGGCGGGCCGGGCGACCTGCTCGGCCTCTACCAGGTGCATGGCGTGGCGGTGGCGGATGGGCGCCAGCCCTGGGACGATGGCAGCCGCCCCCGGGCCGATGCGGTGGTGACGGACCGGCCGGGCCAGGTGCTTTCCGTGGTGACGGCGGATTGCGCGCCCGTCCTTTTCGCCGATGCCGAGGCCGGCGTCGTCGCCGCCGCCCATGCGGGCTGGCGCGGTGCCGTGGCGGGGGTGCTGGAAGCGACCCTCGACGCCATGGAAGCGCTCGGCGCCAACCGCGCGCGGATCGCGGCCCTGGTCGGCCCCTGCATCGGCCAGGCGAGCTACGAGGTCGGCCCCGATCTGCGGGAGGAGGTGCTGGCGCATGACGCCGCCGATGCCCGCTTCTTCGCCGACGGCGCGCGTCAGGACCGGTGGCAGTTCGACCTCGCGGGGTATTGCGTGGCCCGGCTTGCCGCCGCCGGGGCGGGGGAGTCCCGGGCGCTGATGGTGGATACGCTGGCGGCGGAGGATCGCTTCTTCAGCCATCGCCGGCGGACGCTGGCTGGCGGCGGGCCGATCGGGCACCAACTCTCCGCCATCGCGCTACCTCGGTGATGCCATGCCCTACGTCGTCATGTTCATGGTGCTGATGATGCTGACCCTGATGGTTTCCTGTGTCATCGCGTAGCGGGCGCCGCGCCCTTCTCGCGGCGCTGGCGCCGATCGCGCTGGCCGCCTGCGGCGACCTGCCGCAGCCCTTCCGCGGCCGGCCAGGCCAGGTGGCGCGGCAGCTCCGCCGGCCGCCGGGCTACCGCGTGGCGATTCCCCCCTCCGCCCAGGCCATGCTGACGGATGGCGATTCCGCCGCCTTCGCCCGTGCCATGGCCGAAGCCCTGGTGGCGCAGGAAGTCCCCGCCGTGGCCGCGGACCCGCTGCCGCTGGACTGGCAGCTGATCGTGGGGGCGGAGCGCGACGGCGCGGTGGTCACGCCCCGCTTCGCCCTGACCAACGGCGATGGCGTGGCGCTCGGCATGCTGGTCGGCCGCCCGGTGCCGGCCCGCGAATGGGCGGATGGCAATGCCCAGCTTTTCACCCGCGTGGCCACCGAAGCCGCGCCCCGCCTGGCCGACCTGCTCTCCCGCATCGAGGCCCAGGCCCGCACCGGCGACGAGCGCGCCGCCGGGTCCGGCGCGCCGGTCATGCGCCTGCTGCCGGTGCGGGGCGCGCCGGGCGATGGCAACCGCAGCCTGACCGCGAAGATGAAGGACAGCCTGGCCGCGCTGGGCTTCCAGGTGCAGGACCAGGCGGAGGGCGCCGACTTCGCCGTCTCCGGCGAGGTCACCATGACCGCCGTCGGGCGCGGCCTGCAGCGCGTGGAGATCGTCTGGACGGTGTCGCGCCGTGATGGCCAGGATCTCGGCCGCGTCGCGCAGCTCAATGAGGTGCCGGCCGGCACGCTGAACGGCCTCTGGGGCGATGTCGCCTTCGTGGTGGCGGAGGAAGCGGCGGGCGGCGTGCGCGACGTCGTCTTCAATGCCGGCGGGATCGGCGAAAGGTCCGCCCCGCCGCCGACTGCCGCCGCACCCGGCCCGCCGGCGGCGACGCCCGCGTCCACGGCCAGGCCCCGCCGACCGGCGCGCCCCGCCCCTGGCTGAAGGGCGGCCATGCGCCCCCGTCATCGGCGCGCGATGGACACCCAACCGTCACGTTGCTACCAACCCGCCCGTCGCGGCGGGCGTTCTCCGGCGCGGCACCCTCCCTTCCCCCCGGGGTTCGTGTCGCATGAAGATCATCGCCTGCAACAGCAACCGCCCCCTCGCCGAGGCGGTGGCATCGGCGCTGGGCATCCCGCTGACCCAGGCTTCCGTGCGGCGCTTCGCCGACATGGAGATCTTCTGCGAGATCCATGAGAATGTTCGTGGCGAGGATGTCTTCGTGGTGCAGTCCACGAGCTACCCCGCCAATGACAACCTGATGGAGCTGCTGATCATGCTGGACGCGCTGAAGCGCGGCAGCGCGCGGCGCATCACGGCGGTCATCCCCTATTTCGGCTATGCGCGGCAGGACCGGAAATCGGGCCCCCGCACGCCGATCTCCGCCAAGCTGGTGGCGAACCTGATCACCGCGGCCGGCGCCAACCGCGTGCTGACGATGGATCTTCACGCCGCGCAGATCCAGGGCTTCTTCGACATCCCCGTCGACAACCTCTTCGCCGCGCCGCTGTTTGCCCGCGACATCCAGGAGCGTTTCGCGGGCCGCGACCTGATGGTGGTCTCGCCGGATGTCGGCGGCGTGGTCCGCGCCCGCGCCATCGCCGCGCGCATCCACACCGACCTCGCCATCATCGACAAGCGCCGCCCCCGCGCCGGCGTCTCCGAAGTGATGAACGTGATCGGCGAGGTCGAAGGCCGGCACTGCATCCTGGTGGACGACATCGTCGATAGCGGCGGCACGCTCTGCAACGCGGCGGAGGCGCTGCTGAAGAACGGCGCCAAGTCGGCCAGCGTCTACGTCACGCATGGCGTCTTCTCCGGCGGTGCGGTGGCGCGCGTCGGCGCCGCGGCGATCGAGCACATGATCGTCACGGACAGCATCCTGGCGACCGAGGCCGTGCGCGTCAGCCGCAACATCAAGCAGCTGACCATCGCGCCCCTGCTGGCCGAGGCGATGAAGCGCATCAGCGAGGAAAGCTCGGTCTCCACGCTGTTCAACTGAGGAGGACCGCCATGCGGCCGTGGTTCATGCTGCTGGCGCTGCTCGCCCTCGGGGCCTGCACCGCGGAGCAGATCGGGCGCACTGCCCAGAACGCCTGCCGTGCAAATCCGGCGTCCTGCACGGACAGCACAGCGCTGCAAGCAACCCGCACCCCGGGTCTGTAACCCCCACAGGCGTGATGCGACCACGCCGCCGCTGATGCGTTGCGTGACCTCCATGGCCTGGGGGTGGCGTGATGTATTGGGTGGTGGTGGGGCTGATGACGGCTGCGTCCTGGTATCGCAGCGATGGTCATCACATCCGCAACCGTGCGGCCGTCGCGGCGCTGAGCCTGCTTGGCGCCCTGCTGCTGGGGATGCCGGTGGTGCTCGCCATGGTGCTGGCCGCTGCCACCTGGATCTGGGCGATGATCCCGATGCAATGGCCACGCGCGAGCGCCGCCGCGGGGATCGCGGCGGGCATCGGCTTCATGGGCTGGGCGCTGGACGTCTCGCTGTTCTGATCCCGCTCAGGCCAGCGTGAAGCAGGGCACCGGCGCGCCTTCGCCCTCGGTCGCCTTGAAGACCAGCCTCACCTTCGCGCCGATGCGGACCTCCGCCAGGTCGCAATCCACGATGTTGGTGAAGAGCCGCGGGCCCTCCGCCAGTTCCACATAGGCCGCGCAGGTCGGGCCGCCGGCGCGGAGGATGGTGTAGCTGTACACCGTGCCCTGCCCGCTCGCCTCGACCAGATCGACATTCGGCGACAGCGTGAAGGGCGAGACGCCGCGCGGATACCAGAAGTGCTTGCCGGTGTCCTTGCACAGGCCGATCAGCAGCCGCCCCTGACGGGCGGCGTCCCAGACGGCCTGGCTGGTGGGGTCCGCGACGGGGGCGGCGAAGAGCTTCTCGCTCATGATGGTCACTCCCGTTCCAGGATGAGGGTTGCGCTGCCGTGGCGGTGGCCGAGCAGCCCGCCCGTGCCATGCGCCAGCGCCAGGGTGCAGCCCGGCACCTGCACCGCCGGGTGCGCTTCGCCGCGCAATTGCCGCACCGCCTCGATCACCTTGGTCATGCCGCCGCGATTGGCGGGGTGGTTGTTGCAGAGCCCGCCGCCATCCGTGTTGAAGGGCAGCCTGCCGACGCCGCTGATCAGGTTGCCGTCGCTGACGAATTTTCCACCCTCGCCCTTGGCGCAGAAGCCGAGGTCCTCCAGCTGCATCAGCACGGTGATGGTGAAGCTGTCATAGATGCTGGCGTATTGGATGTCGGCGGGCGTGACGCCGGCCTCGCCGAAGGCGCGCGCGCCGGTCAACTGCGCGCCACTGCTCGTCAGGTCCCGGTAGCCGCCGAATTCGCCCTGCGCCGTCTCCCCGGTGCCGCGCACCGTGACCACGGGTCGCTTCAGGCTGCGCGCGATCTCCGGCCGCGCCACGATCAGCGCGCCGCCACCATCGCTGATGACGCAGCAATCCAGCCGATGCAGCGGGTCCGACACCATCGGCGAATTCACCACATCCTCCACCGTCACCACCTTCTTCAGCATGGCGTGGGGGTTGTGCTGGGCGTGGTGGCTGGCGGCGACCTTGATCCAGGCCAGCTGTTCGCTGGTGGTGCCGTAGTCGTGCATGTGCCGCATGGCGCAGAGCGCGTAGCTGGTGCCCGTCGTCTTGGTGAAGGGCACCTCGAACTGGTCGTCCGGCACGTTCGGGTTCTGCGCCCGCGCGCCGGTGCCGACGGCCTGGCCCTCGCTGCGCGGCCGCCCGGCCAGCGTCACCAGCACGACATTGGCGCGACCGAGCTTGATGGCCGCCGCGGCATGCGCGACATGGGCGATGTAGGAGCAGCCGCCGAGATCGGTGCTGTCCGCATAGCGCAGCCGGTCGAGGCCCATGTAGTCGATCATCGACAGCGGCCCGAGCCCCGGCGCATCGCCGGCGCAGACATAGCCGTCGATATCGTCCTTCGAGAGGCCCGCATCCTGCAGCGCGCCCCAGGCGACCTCCGCATGCAGCTGCGCGACGGATTTGTCCTCCGCCTTGCGGGTGGGGTGTTCATAGGCGCCGACGATGCAGGCGCTGCCGCGGAGGCTCATGGCGGGGATCCGGACGCTGTTGGGGCGCACCGTGGCAAGGGATGGCGCGGCGGGCAAGACGGGCGGTCTTCACGGGATGGCCGGGCTGTGCTGCCCTTCACGGGATTGGATGGGGAACGACCATGGCACTCGACGACACGCATGATCCGGCACGGCGGTCCTTCGTGGACAGCGCCAATGGCCACGCCGATTTCCCCATCCAGAACCTGCCCTTGGGCGTCTTCTCACCCCCCGGTGGCACGCCGCGCGCCGGCGTCGCGATCGGCGACATGATCCTGGACCTGGAAGCGGCGGCGGCGGCGGGGCTGTTCTGCGAGGAAGCGGCCGCGGCAGCCCGCGCCGCGACGGGCGGCGCGCTGAACGCGATGCTGGCGCTGGGCACCGGGCCCCGCAGCGCGCTGCGGGCGCAGCTCTCGACGCTGCTGGAAGCGGGATCGCGGTTCGAGGCGCAGGTGACGCCGATGCTGCACGCCGCGGCGGATTGCACGATGCACCTGCCCGCGCGCATCGGCGACTACACGGATTTCTTCGCGGGCATCCAGCACGCCATGAATGCCGGCGCCATGTTCCGGCCCGACAATCCGCTGCTGCCGAACTACAAATACGTCCCCATCGGCTATCACGGCCGCGCTTCCTCCGTCGTGCCCTCCGGCCATCCGGTGCGGCGGCCGAACGGCCAGCGGAAGCCGGCGAGCGAGACGGTGCCGAGCGTCGGCCCCTCCCGCAATCTCGACTACGAACTCGAACTCGGCATCTGGATCGGCCCGGGCAACAGGCTGGGCGAGCCGATCCCGATCGGCCAGGCCGGCGACCACATCGCGGGCTTCTGCCTGCTGAACGACTGGTCGGCGCGGGACATCCAGGGCTGGGAATACCAGCCGCTGGGGCCGTTCCTGGCGAAGAGCTTCTGCTCGACCATCAGCCCCTGGATCATCACGCCGGAGGCCATGGCGCCCTTCCGCGTGCCGCAGGCGAAGCGGCCGGAGGGTGATCCCGCGCCGCTCCCGTATCTCTGGGACGAGGCCGACCAGGCAGGCGGCGCCATGGCGCTGGAGCTGGAAGTGCTGCTGATGACGCCGGGCCTGGGGGCGAAGGGGCTGGCCCCGCACCGCCTCGGCCTGTCGGATGCCCGCGCGCTCTACTGGACGCCCGCGCAGTTGGTCGCGCACCACGCCAGCGGCGGCTGCAACCTCAACCCCGGTGACCTCTGCGGCACCGGCACCATCTCCACCACGGAGGTCTCGGGCTACGGATCCCTGCTGGAGATCACCAAGGGCGGGCGGGAGCCGCTGACGCTGGAATCGGGCGAGACGCGCCGCTTCCTGGAGGATGGCGATACCGTGACGCTGCTGGCCCGCGCCAGCCGCGAAGGATTCGTGGGCATCGGCTTCGGGGCCTGCAGCGGAACCATCCTGCCGGCGCCTTGAACCCCGCGCCGAACGGCGCGACGATACCGGCCAGTAGCACGGAGGAAATGGCCATGGCTGACCGGCCGAAGCGCGTGGAGTTCCGCGAGGAAGGGCCACGCGAGGGCTTCCAGATCGAGAAGACCATCTTCCCCCTGGAACAGCGCGTCCAGCTGGTGGAAGCGCTGGCCGAGACCGGCCTGCACCACATCCAGGTCGCGAGCTTCGTCAGCCCGAAGCACGTCCCCCAGATGGCGGACAGCGAGGCCTTCTTCGCCGCCATCCGCAAGAAGCAAGGCGTCCACTACGCCGGCCTCTGGCTGAACGAGCAGGGTTTCCACCGCGCCAAGGCCACGCCCGGCGTCGATCTCTCCGGCAAGATCTCGCTCTATGCGTCGAACGCCTTCGCGCAGAAGAACAATGGCTGCACGGCGCAGGAGATGGCGGAGCGCCAGCGGCGCTGGCTGGAGCTGTATGACGAGGCCGGCATCAAGCCCGACTTCGCCATCATCATGGCCGCCTTCGGCTGCAACTACGAGGGCGAGATCCCGCCTGACCGCGTGGTCGGCATGGCGAAGTTTGCCCACAGCATCTGCGCCGAACGCGGCCACAAGCTGCCGGCGGTATTCCTGGCGGACACGATGGGCTGGGGCAATCCGGACCAGACGCGCCGCCTGGTGGGCATGGTGCGCGATGCGCTGCCGGATGTGCGGATCGGCCTGCACCTGCACGACACGCGCGGCATCGGCACGGCGAACGTCATGGCCGCGCTCGACATGGGTGTCGATTTCTTCGACAGCAGCGTGGCGGGGCTGGGCGGCTGCCCCTTCGCGGCCCATGGCGATGCCGGTGCGGCCGGCAATGTCTGCACGGAGGATCTGGTCTTCCTCTGCCACGAACTCGGCATCGAGACCGGCATCGACCTGGAGGCGCTGGTGGAATGCGCGCGCATGGCGGAGCGCATCATCGGCCGCCGCCTCAATGGCCGCGTGATGCATGCAGGCAGCCTCGCGAAGTACCGCGCGCCGAAGCGGGAGGCCGCGTGATGATCGCGCGCCGCTCGCTGCTGGCGCTGCCGCTGCTGGCCGCCGCGCCCACCCTGGCGCAGGAACGCTACCCGTCGCGCCCCATCCGCCTCATCGTCCCCTTCGCCGCCGGCGCCGCCACCGACCTCCGCGCGCGCATCTTCGCGGAGCGCATGGCGCAGGATTGGGGGCAGCCCGTGGTGGTGGACAATCGCGGCGGTGCCAATGGCTTCATCGCGGCGGAGGCCGTGGCGCGCGCCCGCGGCGATGGCTACACGCTGCTCTTCACCTCCAACACCACGCATGGATCGAACCCCGCGCTGTTCCGCCGGCTGCCCTATGATCCGATCAAGGATTTCGAGCCGGTGGCGCTGCTCGGCGTCTCCACCATGCTGGTCGTGGTGAACAACGAGACGGGCATCCGCAGCATCGCCGACCTCATCGCCTATGGGCGCGCGAATCCGGGCAAGCTCAGCTTCGGCAGCGGCAGCCAGTCCAGCCGCATGGCGGGCGAGATGTTCAAGGCGATGACGCGCATCGAGATGGAGAACGTCTCCTACCGCGCCAATCCGCAGGCCATGACCGACGTCATCTCCGGCACGCTGCCGCTGATGTTCTGCGACACCACCACCGCGATCCCGCAGGTGCGGGAAGGCCGCGTCCGCGCCCTGGCCGTCACCGCGGGCAGCCGCATCTCGGCGATGCCGGAGCTGCCGACGGTGGCGGAGGCCGGCAATTTGCCGGGCTACGAACTCGGCACCTGGACGGCGGTGTACGCGACTGCCGGCACGCCGCGGGAGATCGTGGAGCAGTTGAACGCGAAGCTGCGGGAGATCCTGGCCCTCCCCGCCGTCGCCGAACGCCTGCGCGCCGATGCCACGGAACCGCTGACCGGAAGCCCCGACCACCTCCGCGACTTCACACTCGCGGAAATCGAGAAATGGACGCGCGTCGCGCGCCAGGCGGGGATCCAGCCGGAGTGAGCGCGCCCCTTCACGGCATCAAGGTCATCGAGATCGGCCAAGTCCTGTCCGGCCCCTTCGCCGGTGCCATCCTCGCCGATCTCGGCGCGGACGTGATCAAGGTGGAGAAGCCGGAGGGCGGCGACGATGCCCGCCAGATGGGCGTCGCCTTCCGCCACGGGGACGCCTTCAATTTTCACGAATTCAACCGCGGCAAGCGGAGCATCGCGCTGGATTTGAAGTCGGAAGCGGGGATGGCGGCGCTGCATGCGCTGCTCGCCGAAGCCGACATCCTCGTCCACAACATGCGCCCCGGCGTGCCGGAGGCGCTGGGCCTCGACCCCTACGCCACCACCGCGCGGCATCCGCGGCTGATCTACTGCAACATGGGCGCCTTCGGCCATAAGGGACCGCTGAAGGACCGCCCGGGCTATGAGCCGCTGCTGCAGGCCTTCGCCGGCCTCAACAGCATCACCGGCGAACCGGATGGCCCGCCCGTGCGCATGGGCGCCTCCGTCGTCGATCAGGGCACGGGGATGTGGACCGTGATCGGCGCGCTGTCGGCGCTGCAACAGCGTGCGCGGACGGGGCGCGGCTGCGTGGTGAACACATCCCTGTTCGAGACGGCCTTCCTCTGGGCCGGGCAGAAGGTCGGTGCCTATGTGAACCAGGGCAAGCTGCCGGAGCGCCATGCCAGCGGCCATCCCGGCTTCGTGCCCTATGAATCCTTCGACGCCGCCGACGGCCCCCTGCTGGTGTGCTGCGGCAATGACCGCCTGTTCCGCAAATTCGCGGCGGAACTTGGCCATCCCGAATGGCCGGAGGATCCGCGCTTCGCGACCAACCGCCTGCGCCTGGCGAACAAGGCCGAATGCCTGGCGCTGGTGCGCGATGCCATGCGCCAGCGGCCGCGCGCGGAGTGGCTGGAGCGGCTGGTCGCCGCCGGCGTGCCCTGCGCGCCGATCAACACCATTCCGGAGATGCTGGAGGAGCCGCAGGCCAAGGCCATCGGCATGCTGGTCACGCCACCCGGCGAGGATTTCTCCGTCACCGCCCTGCCCGTCTCCTTCGATGGCGAACGCCCTCAGCCGAAGGCGGGCGCGCCGCGGCTGGACGGCCACAAGGGCGCGCGGTTCAGCCCGTAGCGCCCAGCGCCTTCGGCGCGCTCACCGCCGCCCGCGCGCGGGCATGGTCCCGCAGCAGCGTGGCGGTGGCGGCATGCGTTGGCGTGCCTGGGTCATGCGCGCCCGCGCGGATCTCGGCAGCCAGCGCGGCGAGGTCCGGCATCGCCGGCACCACCGCTGCCCGCTCCCGCAGCGCCAGCGCGATCGCGGCGGCCACCATCCGCGCCGCCATAGCCTTCTCCGGCGGCAGCGCAGGCAGCAATTCGTTCAGCACCACGTCGCGTGCGGTCGCCAGCAGGTCGGCGCCGTCCGGCTTCTCCAGCATCACAGCGCCTCCGTCATCGCCAGCACGTCCAGTTCCAGCTCCGGCACGATGTGCCCCGTCAGCGCCAGTTCCAGGCTGCGTTCCTGGCCGGAGAGGTGCCGCGCCGCCTGGTCGGCCGCGATGACGGCCCAACGGATCGTCGCCATCAGCTCCCACCACGGCATGCGCGCGCGGTCGATGCGCGTGCCGGCCTCGCTCTCATAACCCGCATAGAATGCCTCCCGCGCCCCGATGCCACCGGCTTCGCGAGCATGCGCGCCGAAGCGCCAGCACTTGGCGCAGAACCAGCCGAGATCGGCATGGGGATCGCCCCAGGCCGCGAATTCCCAGTCCAGCACGGCGGCAACGCGCGCGCCGTCGATCATCACGTTGCCGGTGCGGAAGTCGTGATGGCAGAGCACGGGTGCCACCGGCGGCGGCGCCGTGCGTTCCAGCGCGCGCAGCCCCCATTCCAGCACCGGCCGCGGCGTGCCGGCCTCATCCAGCCGCGCCCGCATCGCCGCGATCATCGCCCGCGCCGCATCGGCCGGCGGATCGCCCAGGAACGTCAGGTCGGCGCGCGGCGGGCGAATGCGATGGATGCGCGCCAACTCGCGACCCAGCGCGGCCACCACCTCATCGCCGTGAGGCGCCGCCTGCTTCACGACGCGATGCGCGGCAGCAATGCCCTCCACGCGGCCCATGACGAAGAAGGGCCGCCCGATCACGCCCATGTCCTCGCAGAGGAAGATCGGCTCCGCCACCGTCACCCCCGCCTCCCGCGCCGCACGCAGCAGCGCGAATTCCGCGGCGCGGGGCAGCGACACGGCCAGCACGGCCGGCGCATCCGTGCGCAGCACCCAGCGCCGCGCGCCTTCGGCCGTCTCCACATCCAGCGCCCAGTTCTGCTGGATCGCACCGCCCGACAGCCGCGTCAGCGCGGTGATGCGCAGCGCCTCATCGCCGGTGGCGCGCCTCAGCCAGCCGCAAAGCGCCGCCTCATCCATGCGCGCCCCACTCGAAGAAGTCGCGCCCCTCGCGCCGCAGGAAATTCGCCAGCACCATGCGGTGCACCTCGCTCGCGCCATCCACCAGGCGCGCCTGGCGGGCGTAGCGGTACATCCACTCCACCACCGTGTCCTTGGAATAGCCGCGCGCGCCGAGCAGTTGCAGCGACGTGTCCACGGCCTTGTGCAGCGCATCGGCCACGACGATCTTCGCCATGGAGACCTCCTTCCGCGCGAAGCCGCCCTGGTCCAGCACCCAGGCCGCCTTCATCGTCAGCAGCCGCCCGATCTCCAGCTCCATCGCCGCCTGGCCGACCAGGCCCTGCACGCTTTCCCGGTCGATCAGCTTCTGGCCGAAGCTCTGCCGTTCCGCGATGCGCGCCATCGCGATCTCCAGCGCCCGGCGCCCCATGCCGAGCCAGCGCATGCAATGCGTGAGGCGCGCGGGGCCCAAGCGGATCTGCGTCACCTTCAGCCCGTCGCCCACGCCCATCAGCAGGTTCTCGTCGGGAATCTCCAGGCCATCGAAGCGAAGTTCGCAATGCCCGCCATGCTCCTCCGGCCCCATGATCGGGATGCGGCGCACGATCTCCCAGCCCGGCTGGTCCGCATGGAACAGGAAGCAGGTCAGGCCCTTGCGGTCGTCATCGCTGGTGCGGGCAATCAGCAGGAAGTGCTTCGCCTCGCCGGCGCCGGTGATGTAGTGCTTGCGCCCCGTGATGCGCCAGCGGTCGTTGCCGACGCGCTCGGCCTTCGTGTAGGTCAGGCCGGGATCGCTGCCGCAGCCATCGGGCTCCGTCATCGCAAAGGCGGATTGCACGGCGCCATCGACGATGGGTTGCAGCCAGCGCGTCTTCTGCGCCTCCGTCGCCACCTTCTCCAGCACCTGCATGTTGCCGTCATCGGGCGCCGCGCTGTTGAAGACGACGGGGCCGAAGATGGAGCGGTTCATCTCCTCGTAGCACGCCGCCATGCCGACCTTGCTGAGCCCCCCGCCGCCGCGATGCTTCGGCATCTGCAGCGCCCAGAGGCCCTGCGCCTTGGCCTCCGCCCGCATGCGCTTCAGCACATCCGGGTGGATGTTCTCATGCTCGTCGTAGTTGGCGCGGTCGGCCTCCAGCGGGATCAGCCGCTCATCCACGAAGGCGCGGACGCGCTGCTGCACTTCGACAATGTCGGGCGGCAGGCGGAAATCCATTGCGGGTGCTCCAGTCAGAGGCTGTTGACGGAATGGCCGCCATCGATGGTGACGACGCTGCCGGTCATGTGGGCGCCGGCCTCGCTGGCCAGCAGCAGCAGCGGCCCGGTCAGGTCATCGACCTGGCCCAGGCGCCGCTGCGGGATGCGCTTCACCATGGCCTGGCCGGCCTCGCTGGCGAAGAAGTCGCGGTTGATCTCGGTGGCGATGTAGCCGGGCGCGATCGCGTTCACGCGGATACGGTGGCGCGCCAGTTCCACCGCCATCTGCCGCGTCAGATGCACCAGCGCGGCCTTGGCGGCGGAATAGCCGGCGACACCGGGGATCACGCGCTCCGCCAGGATGGAGGCGATGTTGACGATGCTGCCGGGCTTCTGCGCGGCCACCATCCGCTGCGCCACCGCCTGCCCCACCGCGAAGGCGCCGCGGAGGTCCACCGCCATCACCTGGTCCCAGTCTTCCGCCGTGTGGTCCAGGAAAGGCCGCGTCGCCGCGATGCCGGCATTGTTCACCAGGATGTCGACCGGTCCGAAGGCGCGTTCCGTGGCCGACAGCGCATCGGCAATGGAGGCGGCCTCCGTCACGTCAAGCGCGACCGCCCGCGCGCCCTGCCCCAGCTCCTCCGCCAGGCCGCGCAGGCTGGCGGGCTTCCGCGCGCCCATCGCGACGCAGGCCCCCGCCCCATGCAGGACACGAACGAAATGCCGGCCGAGCACACCGGATGCGCCCGTCACCAGCGCCACCCGTCCGGCCAGGGAGAATGCCGCGAAGGGCGATCCCGGCCCGTGATCCGCCATGTGCTACCTCCCCGCCCCTGCCCCGCTGGCTTCGCATCCACCGGGCGGCGCGGTCAACCGGGCAGCAGGCGCCGCAACTCCGCCAGGACCGCATCCATGTCGAGCGGCTTGGAGAAGAGGCTCACCGGCGCCTCCCCCTCCCGCCGGAAGGCATCCTGCCCGCCCGCCGGCGCATAGCCCGTCATGACCACGACCGGCAGGTCCGGCCTCGCCGCGCGCAGCGCGCGGATCAGGCCGGCGCCATCCAGCCGGGGCATCCGGAGGTCCGTCAGCAGCAGGTCCGGCGGCTGGCGCGCCGCCAGTTCCATCGCCGCCTGGCCATCCGGGGCCAGCACCACCTCATAGCCATGGGAGAGGAGTTCATCCTCGATCGCCATGGCGGCGAGCCCTTCATCCTCCGCCACGAGTATGCGGTGCGCCATGGAGGCCATCAGCAGGCGACGGCCAGGGGCATCAGCCCCTGGGCGGTGGGCTCGGACAGGACCAGGGTCATGGTGAAGCAGGCGCCCCCCTCCGGCGGGTTGGACACGGCGATGCCACCGCCCATCCCGCGTGCCACCGCCGCGGCCAGGGACAGGCCGAGCCCGCTGCCATGGCCCGGATCCTTGGTGGTGAAGAAGGGATCGAAGATGGATTGGCGCAAGGCGTCCGGCACACCCGGTCCGCTGTCCCGCACCTCGATCACCACGCGCCCTCCCTGCTCGCGCAGCGCGACGCCGATGCGCGCGGGGGCGGCCGGGTCCGTGGCCCGGGCTTCCAGCACCGCGTCCCGTGCGTTGGAGAGCAGGTGCAGCACGGCCTCTTCCAGCCTGGCGGGGCTGCCGGTCACGGGCAGCGGACCCGATGGCGCGGTGAAGGACAGGGCGATGTCATCCGGCGCATATTGTCCATCCGCGATCCGCACGGCGGCGCGCGCCACCCGGGCAGCGTCGAAGGTCTCGGCCTCGCCCGTTTCCGTCGCCAGGCCGCGGATGCGGCTCACCAGGTCGCCTGCCCGGCGCAACTGGCTGTCGATGACGTTCAGCGCCGCCATCAGCCGCGCCCCCTGTTCGGTCATGAGCCCCGTGGCCGCGTTGCGGGCGTGGCGCAGCCAGAGCGCGGCCGCGTTCAGCGGCTGGCTCGTCTCATGCGCCAGCCCGGCGCACATGGTGCCGATGGTCGCGAGCCGCGCGGATTCGACGATGCCGGCCTGCAGCCGCCGCGTTTCCGTCACGTCCCGCGCGCTGCCCAGCAGCCGGTCCACCTCGCCCGCCGCATTGCGCATCGGCACCAGCACGGTCTGCCACAGGCGATGGCCATGCGGCGTCTCGGCCTCCACCTCGTAGCGCTGGACCTCCCCGGTCGCGACGGCGCGCTGCCAGTTGGGCAGCACGCGTTCCGTGACTCCGGGGATGAAGCCCGTCTGCGCGTCCTTTCCCACGACCTGCGACGCCGGCAGGCCGAACAGCCTTTCATAGGCGGGATTCACGGTTTCCGTGACGAAGCGGGTACCGCCCTGGTCCACCCGCAGGACGAACAGCGCCTCCGCCAGGTTGGCGATGAAGGCGGCGGTCCGCGCCTCGCTGTCCAGCGCGCGGCGCTCCGCCAGGCGGCGCTCCTCCACCTCCCGCGCCAGGGCCGCCGGGCTCGGCAGGGCCAGCAGGCGGGGCAGCAGGGGCCAGAGGGTGATGGCGGTGGCGATCGACACCGCGGCGCAGAAGGCCTTGATCAGCCCTTCCAACAGCGGATTCGGGTAGAACATGGCCCAGGCATGGGCGAAATGCGTGGCGCCGCAGGCGATGATGAACAGCGCGAAAAGGCCGAAGATCCAGGGATAGGCCAGGTCCCGCCGCCGCAGCGCGAAGACGACCAGCGCCGCCGGGATGGAGAAATAGGCAAGCCCCGTCCCGATATCGGACAGCAGATGCAGCCAGGCCAGGTCAGGCTCCAGCAGCATGCAGACGCCGGGGGGCGCGAGGTTCGGCATGATACTGCTCAAGGGGCCGGACTCTCGAGGATGGGTGGGCGTGGAGTTCTTCCACCCCCCTCCATATCAGCACAGGACGCCCCCTGCCCCCCGCCAAGGCTGAATTGAGGCGCCGCATCACGCTCGATTGAACGGAACGACCGTGCCCCATCGACATTGCGCGCGATGATCCAGCCTTCCGCGCCAATCGCCTCAGGCTTCGGCAGGCATCAGGGAGACGTGGGCGGCAACCACGCGCCACCCCTCCGGCATCCGCACCCAGGTCTGGCTCTGCCGGCCGAGCCGACCATTGCGCGAAAAGGTCGTATTCGCGGTGGCGAAGTCCCGGCCATGGGTGGTGATCACGGTCCGCACCAGATCCCGCGCCAAGCCGACCGAGGGGCGGGATGCGCGGAAGGCCATGATCTCCTCATAGCCATGCAGGATCTCGGTCGCGCCGTAGCGGATGGTGCGCGGGTCGTTCCAGAACAGCTCGTCCAGCACCGCCACGTCATTCGTCACCAGCGCGACCTCGTAGCGCTGGAAGGCGGCGGTGACCTCGGCCACGACCTCCGGGATGTCGATCTCCATCAGGCATTCTCCTTCACATGCTGGGCAGCGACGGGGGGACAGCCGGCGAGCCCGGCCTCGACCAGGGCGGCGGCGGCGCGGAACAGCAGATCCTCCCGCCAGGGGGCGGCGACGAGTTGCACCCCGACAGGCAGGGAGGCACCGGCGCGGGCGGGATCAGCCAGCGGCACGGCCATGGCCGGCAGGCCGATGGCCGAGAAGGGCTGGGTATAGACGCCGAGATGCGGCCGCGCCGGCACGGTCGCGCCATCCACCTCGATCATCGCCGTGCCGATGGGCGGCGCGACATAGGGCAGCAGCGGCGCCACCAGCACGTCGCATGCCTCGAAGATGCGCGACGCGGCGCGTGCCCAGGCCGCGCGGACACGCTGGGCCTGGGTGATCCAGTGCGCGGGCAGCAGGGCACCGGCCAGGAAGCGGTCGCGGGTCAGCGGGTCGAAGTCGTCCGCCCGGAGGCGGAGGTTCGGCAGGTGCAGGTTCGCCCCCTCCGCCAGCGTCACCAGCAGCGCGGCGGCCCGCCCCTCCGCCACGAGGTCGGGTGCAATGCGGGTGGTGGCACCGAGCGCCTGCGCCGCCAGCGCGACCGGCGCCAGCGCCTCCGGCTGCCCGCCGCGCTCGAAATACCCGGCCGCGATGCCGATGCGGAGGCCGCCCAGTCCCGCCAGGCCGCTGACCGGCTCGAACTCCCGCGGCACCTGGGCGGGATCGGCCGGGTCCTCCCCCTGCATCGCCTCATAGACCAGGGCCAGGTCGTCAAGGCTGCGGGCGAAGGGGCCGACATGGTCGAAGCTGCCGGCAAAGAGATGCGCGCCGCGCCGGGACAACCGCCCATAGGTCGGCTTCAGCCCCCAGATGCCGCAGAGCCCGGCCGGCACGCGGATGGAGCCATTGGTGTCGCTGCCGATGGCGATCGGCACGAGCCCCGCCGCCACGGCGGCCGCGGAACCGCCGGAGGAACCGCCCGCGATGCGCGCCGGGTCATGCGGGTTGCGCGTCGGCCCCTCATGGCTGTTCTCGGTCGAGAAGCCGAAGGCGAATTCATCCATGTTGGTGGCGCCGACCACCACCGCCCCGGCGGCGCGCAGCAGCTGCACCGCGAAGGCATCCTGCGCGGCCGCCGGGGCGTCCCGCCGGATCTTCGACCCCGCCAGCGTCCGCAGCCCTTCGAGGTCGAAGAGGTTCTTCACCGCCAGCGGCACGCCGGCGAGCGGCCCGGGATCGCGCCCCGCGGCGATGGCGGCATCCACCGCCGCCGCCTCCGCCCGCGCACGATCGGCGGTGACGGCGGTAAAGCAGTTGAGCGCGCCGTCGCGCGCGGCGATGTCGGCCAGCGCCGCCTCGACCACGGCGGAGGCGGTGGTGCGACGGGCGCGGATGGCGGCGACGGTGGCGGCGATGCTCATGGCCGGAACACCGGCGCGGCCTCATCCGCTTCCGTCAGCGGCACACGCTCGATCAGCGCGGCCGCCGCGGCGGCGACCTTCAGACCCGCGATCACGCCAGGCATCTGGTGCGGCGCGATGGGCAGGCCGATGAGCGCGGCGGTGGCGCGGGCATGGGCCTCGATCTCTGCATCACTCATGCGCCGGCTCCAGGCAAGGGACGTGCCGCACGCGTGATGGCGCGCCGCTTGATGCCGATCAAGGCCCGAAGCCACGCCCGCGCGCAACCTGCCTGCGTGATGGGCGAAGGAGCCGTGACGTGGCATTCAAGGACGTGCTGGTGCATCTCGATGGCTCGGACCGGGCGATGGCGCGGCTGGACTACGCCGCGGGCCTGGCGGCCCGGCACGGCGCGCATCTGGTCGGGCTGCATGCGGTGGAAGGGGGCCTCCCGGCGGGATTGACCTCCGACATGGGCGGAGCCTCGCTCGGCATCCTGCTGGCGCAGCTGCGCGATACGGCAGAGGCCGATGCGAAGCGCATGCGCCAGGCCTTCGAGGACCGTGTCCGTCGCGACGGGCTGCGTGGGGAGTGGCGCGAATCGATGGACATGCCGCCGGAAGCCGTGGCCCTGCATGCGCGCTACGCGGATCTGGCCGTGCTGGGCCAGCCGGAGCCTGGCGGCGCGCTGGCCTCCATCAACGAGATGATCCTGGAATCGGTCCTGTTCACCGCCGGCCGGCCCGTGCTGATGCTGCCCTATGTCGGGCAGTTCACGCCGACGCCGCAGACGGTGCTGGTCGGCTGGAATGCGAGCAAGGAGGCCGCGCGCGCGGTGCATGACGCGCTGCCGATGATGCAGGCAGCGACGCAGGTGCGGGTGCTGGCCGTCAACCCCCGGCTCGGCATCGGTGGCCATGGCGATGTGCCGGCCGCCGACATCGCGCTGCACCTGGCGCGGCACGGCGTGGCGGCGACGGCCCAGCACGCGACGGCCAACGAGATCCGCGAATCCGACGTGCTGCTGAACAGCGCCGCCGACCTCGGCGCCGAATTGCTGGTGATGGGCGCCTATGGCCATTCCCGGCTGCGGGAGATGGTGCTGGGCGGCGTCACGCGCGGCATCCTGGGCCGCATGACGCTGCCCGTGCTGCTCTCACACTAGTCGATGCCGAACAGCGCCGCGGGGTTGGTGGAGGTCATCCGCCGCAGCTCCGCGTCGCTGAACCCCTCGCTCTGCACGAGGAGAAGGTATTCGCGGAAGGCCTCGGCCGGCGGCGGCAGAAGGAAGACGCCGGCGTCGGAAGACAGGATGCAGCGATCCCCCGCGGCGCGGATGCGCGGCGCGAAATCCTGGATGGTGCTGGCGGAGGAGATCTTGTGCTTCTCCTCATCCACATGCGTCAGCCCGACCTGCGTCGCGTGGGTCAGGATGAAGAAGCTGAGCTCCACATAGCCGCCCAGCGCCACGATCGCCTTGATCTGGTCCGTCGTGTAGCGCGACCCATGGGTGCGGATGCGCGTGACGCCACGCTTCTTCGCTTCTTCCGCCAGCGCCACCGCTTCCCGCCCGGAGACATGGCCGCAATCGAAGACGACATCCTTCTCCGCACAGAGATCCATGATGGCGCGGACGACGTCGGGGACGACGTTGTTCTCCGGCACCTGGAAGGTGGTCTCCAGGAAGGCGGGGCTGCGGCCCTCCCGTTCCGCGATGTAGCGGGTGTGGTGCGTGGGCAGGGAGACGAAGCGCGCGCCGGTGCCCGGGCCGTAGCCATAGCCGATGGCGGCCTTCGCGACTTCCAGCGTCACGCCGCCCGCGGTCGGCTGCATGATGACGCCGCCGAAGGCATGGCAGCCGAGATGGCCGAGTTCGTCATTGGCGAGCGCGGCGAAGCCGGAGGTGTTCTGGAAGTTGCACATGATGCCGATGGCCTTCATGCCCGCGGCCGCAGCCTGGCGCACGGCCTCGAACACATTGACGCTGCGGCCATTCAGGTGCGGCGCGCAATGCACGTGGCAATCGATGGCGCCCTTCAGCAGGTGGGAGCCGGGCGGGACGTAGGGCATCAGGGCATTCCTTGTCGAACAGGGCGGGTGGCGAGGCGACGTTCCAGCCGCTCTCCCACATGCTTGGTGGGCCAGCAGATCAGGAAATACAGCAGCAGGATGGTGCCGAAGCAGAGCAGCGCGGAGAAGCCCCGCGTGTTCAGGATCTTCGCGGCGTAGGTCAGTTCCATCACGCCGATCTGGCTGGCGATGGAGGTCGACTTGATGAAGCCGACGGTGTAGCCGAAGAGCGGCGGCAGCACGACGCGCCAGGATTGCGGCAGCACGATCGTCCAGAGCACGCGCCAGCGCCCGAAATTCATCGCCTCCGCCGCGTCCCATTGCGGCGCGGGGATGGATTCGAGCCCCGCCCGCGCAATCTCCGCCGCGAAGGCCGCGGCCGACAGCACCACGGTGACGAGCGCCATGGTGAACAGGCTGACCTGCGCGCCGCTGAGCTGGAAGGCGAAGAAGACGCACATCAGCTTCACAAGGAAGGGGATGCGCCGGAACAGCTCCACATAGGTCGTCGCCAGGATGCGCAGCGGCAGCACGCCGAACAGCCGCGGATGCCGGCAGATCGCGAAGAGGAAGCCGAAGGCGAAGCCGATGGTGGCGCCAAGCCAGGAGAGGAGCAGCGTGTTGACCAGCGCCTCGCCCAGGAACATCAGGTTCCAGTAGCCGAAGAAGCGGGGGGCTTCCTCCGTGATCTGCGCCCACATCGTCAGATCACCTTCGCCTGGACGCGGAACAGCCAGCGGCCGATCAGCGCCAGCGCCAGGCTGCAGACCAGCGTCAGCGCGATGTAGATGACGGCCGTGATGGAGAAGACTTCGAGCGAGCGGAAGGTCAGGCTGTTGACGTTGTAGGCACGGCCGGTCAGTTCCTCCACCGCGAAGATGGCGGCGATGGAGGTCGTCATCACCTGGATGATGAACTGGTTCGCCAGCGGCGGATACAGCGCCTTCGCGATGTGCGGCACGATCACGTACCAGACCATCTGGGGCAGCGAGAACCCCATCGCCGTCGCCGCATCGATCTCCGCCCGGCGGAGGGAAGCGAAGCCGGCGCGCTGGATTTCCGTCAGGTAGGCGCCGGCGTTCAGCGACATGCCGATGGCGACGGCCGCATAGGGCGAGAGCAGGATGCCCGCCTCCGGCAGCACGAAGAAGATGAAGAAGACCTGCACCAGCAGCGGCGTGTTGATGAAGAAGGTGACATAGCCCTGCACGAACCATCGCGCGCCGCGTGGGCCGTAGGAGAGGATGGTCGCGTTGAACAACCCGATCACCCAGCCCACGACGAAGGAAATCGCCGCGAGCTGCAGCGTCAGCCAGGCCCCGGCCAGCAGATAGGGTATGTGGCCGGTGACCTGCGAATAGATGAGCGAATAGCTCATCTCAGAAGAACGGGCTGTGCGGCACCTTGGTCAGCATCGGCCCGTCGAACCACTTCTCCCACAGCCGCTCGATCGTGCCGTCATTGTGCAACTCATACAGCGCGATGTTCAGCCAGTTGCGGAGCGAGTGGTTGTTCTTCGCGACGCCGAGGCCCGAATAGGTCACGCCGAATTCCGGCACTGCCGTCACGTCCCACTGCACCTGGTTGAAGGGCCGGAGCGCGAAACGGACGGCATCGACGCCATCGAAGCTCGCCTGCGCGCGCCCCTGGGCGATGGCGCGGTTGCGGTCGGGATAGTTGTCGAGCAGCAGCACCTGCGCGCGCGGGATGACGCGGGCGATGTAGGGAATGGCGGTGGTGCCGCGCACCTGCGCCAGCGTGACCTCCGGCCGGTTCAACGCCTCGAGGGTCGTGAGCCCCCGCCCTGCGACGGAAAGGATACCGTAATTCTCGGAATGCACGGGCACGGTGTAGTCGATGATCTTGGCGCGCTCGCTGGTGCGGCTCATGGCGCCCATCACGAAGTCGATGCGGCCGGAGGCCACCATCGGGATGCGATCCGGCGATCCCACCGCCTGCAGCGCGAGGCGCACGCCGAGCTTCTGCGCGATGGCCGCCGCCAACTCGGGCTCGAAGCCGTCGATCTGGTTGCGTTCGTTGAACAGCGCCCGCGGCGGCAGCGTCGGGTTCACGCCGACGCGCAGTTCCTGGGATCGCAACACATCCTCGAGCGGCCGCGCGGAGGCGGCTGTCGGGGTGACGAGCGCGGCGCCGGCGGCAGCCGCGGCGGCGCCCCCGACGAAGAGGCGACGACGATCGGTCATGCAGGCTCTCCCGGTTGGCGGCGTCAGTGCCGCAGGATCTTGGCAGTGAACTCCTTCAGGCGTGGGCTCTGGGGGGCGTCGAAGATCTGCGCCGGCGGACCGACTTCGACGACGCGCCCTTGGTCCATGAAGACGACGGTGGTCGCGACCTCCCGGATGAAGGCCATCTCATGGCTGACGATCAGCATCGTCATGCCATCCGCGTGCAGGGCGCGGATCGTATCCAGCACCTCGTTCACCAGTTCGGGGTCGAGCGCGCTGGTCACCTCGTCCAGCAGCAGGATGTCGGGATGCAGGGCCAGCGCGCGGGCGATCGCCACGCGCTGCTGCTGCCCGCCCGACAACTCATCCGGATAGGCGTTGAACTTCGCGCCGAGCCCGACCTTGGTCAGCAGCGCGCGCGCCTCCTCCTCCACCTGTGCGGAGGGGCGCTTCTTCACCAGGGTCGGCGCGATGGCGACGTTGCGCAGCGCCGTCATGTTCTGGAACAGGTTGTATTGCTGGAAGACGATGGCGAAGCGGTCGCGCGCCGCGCGCAGGCTGGCGCGGCTGCCGTAATCCACCACCTCGTCGCCGATCGTCACCTTCCCCGCGCGCGGCTTCAGCAGCCCGACCAGCGCGCGCAGCAGCGAGGATTTGCCCGAACCCGAGGGCCCGATCAGCCCCACCACCTCGCCCTTCGCGAAGCGCAGCGAGACGTCGCTCAGCACATCCGCCTTGCCGCCATAGCTGGCGGTCAGCCCATCAAGCGCGAGGAAGGCCAAGCCCGCACTCCCAACCCGGTTCCGTTGCGGGGGAGTGTCCTTGGCGGATCGCACCGGCGTCAAGCGAGATAGAGGGCATGGACGTGATCGCACGCCGCGATATGCTCACAAGCGTGGCAGATGATCTTCGCATCGCGGGCATGACGCGCCCCGCACCCGTCGCCTTCACCTTCGATGGCGCGACGTTCAGCGCACCGGAAGGCGAAAGCCTCGCCGCCGCCTTGATCGCATGCGGTATACGTCGATTGGGCGATGGTCTCGATCCCGCGCGCCCGCGCGCCGCGCTCTGCATGATGGGCGTGTGCCAGCAATGCCTGTTGCGCGTCGACGGGCGGCTCGCGCAGGCCTGCCTGGTGCTGGTGCGCGCGGGCATGGTGGTAACGCCGGCATGATCGATGTCGCTGTCATTGGCGCAGGGCCCGCCGGCATGGCCGCGGCGACGGAGGCCGCACAGCGCGGCGCCTCCGTCGTTGTCTTCGACGAAAGCCCCGCGCCCGGCGGCCAGGTCTACCGCGCGCCACCCGCGGGCTATGCCATGCCCGCCGATCCCGACAGGCTGGAAGGCGATGCGCTACGCGCCGCCCTCGCCGCGAGCGGCGCCGTCGTGAAGACGGGCCATCGCGTCTGGGGTGTCGGCGGCGGGCCTCTCGTGCCGCTCGGCGAGGATGCCGCGCCGTTCCGCATCGATGCGCTGGCGCCGGATGGCAGCAACAGCGTGACGGAGGCGCGTGCGCTGGTGCTCGCCACCGGCACGCATGAACGCATCATCCCCTTCCCCGGCTGGACGCTGCCCGGCGTGCTCGGCCTGGCCGCGGCGACGATCCTGCTGAAGGCAAATGGCGTGCTGCCGGGACGACGCGTGGTGGTCGCCGGCGCGGGCCCGCTGCTCTACGCCGTCGCGGCCAAGGTGGCGAAGGCGGGCGCGACGGTCGCCGCGGTGGTGGACCTCGCTGCGACCAGCGAATGGCTGGCCGCGCTGCCCGCGCTGATGGCGCGGCCGGACCTTCTGACGCGCGGCGCCGCCTGGCGCGCGAGCCTGACGCTGAAGGGCGTGCCCATCCTGCCCGCGCATCGCATCGTCGCCGCGGAGGGTGACAAGGTGCTGCGCCGCGTCCGCGTCGCACCGCTCGGCGGCGGCGAGGAACGCGTCATCGATTGCGATGCGCTCACCATCGGCCATGGCCTGGTGCCGGCCACGGAAGCCACGCGCGCCTTCCGCGCCGCGCATCGCTACGAGGCCACGGCCGGCGGCTGGGTGCCGGTGCTGGACGAGGACCGCCGCACTTCGATCGCGCGGCTCTATGCCTGCGGCGATGGATCGGGCGTGCGCGGTGCCGCCGCCGCGCCGGCCTCCGGCCGCCTCGCCGCGCTGGCCGCGCTGCGCGACCTCGGCCTGATTGATTCAACCACGCATGCCACGGCGCGCAGCGCCCCCGCCGCCAATTTCGCCCGCGCCGCGCGCGCCGGCGGCGCCATGGCGCGGATGATGGCGCTGCGCCCGGCGCTGGTCGCCGCCATCCCTCCCGACACCATCATCTGCCGTTGCGAGGGCGTGACACGCGCACAGATCGAGGCCGCTGTCACCGATGGCGCGACGGCGATGAACCAGGTGAAGCAGTTCACGCGCTGCGGGATGGGCCCCTGCCAGGGACGGATGTGCGGGGAGGCCGCGGCGGAACTCGTCGCCGCGAAGGTCGGCGGGCGCGAGAAGGCCGGCTTCGCCACCGGCCGCGTGCCGCTGCGCCCCGTGGCGATGGACGCGCTGCTCGGCGATTTCGACTATGCCGACATCCCCGTGCCGAGGCCCGCGCCGATATGACCGCGCCCTATGATGTCGCCGTGATCGGCGCCGGCGTGATGGGCTGCAGCACCGCGCTGCACCTGGCCCGCGCCGGCATGAAAGTCGTGCTGCTCGACCGCGGCGAGATCTGCCGGGAGGCGTCGGGCGTGAATGCCGGCACGCTGACCATGCAGATGACGCGCGCCGCCCTCATCCCCTACGCGCTGCGCGCGCATGCGATGTGGATGCGCATGGGCGAATGGTGCGATGGCGGCCATGTGCAGGCCGTGGATTGCCCCGGCCTCTCCGTCGCCTTCACCGAGCATGAGGTGGCGATGCTGGAGGAGCGCGCGCATTTCCGCCGCCAGGCCGGCGCGCCCATCGAGATCGTCTCCACCGCGCGGGCGCGGGAGATCGAGCCCGGCCTCTCCGACAAGGCGCTGCTCGCCGGCCATTGCCCCATCGATGGATTCACCAGCGCCTACCTCACGGGCCGCGCCTTCCGCCCCGCGCTGCTCAATGCCGGCGTCGATCTGCGGGAGCGCTGCGCCGTACGCGGCGTGCAGCCCGGCTTCTCCATCGACACGGAAGAAGGCGAGATCCGCGCCACGCGACTCGTGCTGGCCGGCGGCGTCTGGCTGCAGGACATGGCCGCCTGGCTCGGCATCACACTGCCGATCAAGGTGCTGATCAACCAGCTCGTCGTCACGGAACGCCTGCCGCCGGTGATGCGCACGGTGCTCGGCGTCGCCTCCGGACTTCTGAGCCTGAAGCAATACGCGAACGGCACGGTGCTGATCGGCGGCGGCTGGCAGGGCATCGGGGACCGGCAGCGCGGCGGCCTCGCCGTGAAGCCGGACAGCTTCCTCGGCAATGTGCGCCTCGCCGCCCACACCATCCCCGCGCTGCGCGATGCCCGCGTCGTGCGGTCCTGGCTGGGGCTGGAGGCCGAGACGGCGGACGCCCTGCCCGCCATCGGCCCGATCCCCGGCGTGGCGGATGCCTGGATCATCGGCAGCGTCCATTCCGGCTACACCAGCGGCCCCTACATGGGGAAACTCCTGGCCCAGGCCATCTGCGGCCAGGCGCCCGAACTCCCGCTGTTCCCCATCGACCGCCTGCTGGCGAAGGACCAGGCCGCATGATTCCCGAAGGCCCGACGCGCTTCCACGGCATCTATCCCTCCACCGTCCTGCCGATGCGCGCGGATTTCTCGCCGGACTGGGACGCCTATGCGAAGCACACCGCGCATTGCACGCTGCGCGACGGCATCGCCGGCGTGCTGATGAACGGCCATGCGGGCGAGAACTTCGTCATGTCCCGCGCGGAGAAGAAGCGCGCGGTGGAGGTCACGGTCGCGACCGTCGGCGCCTCCCGCATCGTCGTCGCCGGCGTGAATGCGGAGAGCAGCCTGGAAGCGGCGGCCGAGGCGCGCGACGCCCGGGAGGCCGGCGCCGACGCCATCATGGTCTTCCTGCCCAATAGCTTCGCGCTCGCCCATTCCACCGCGCAGTCGGTCCTGCACCACCGCACCATCCGCGATGCCGTGCCCGGCATGCCGATCTGGCTCTTCCAGGCCCACCACGCCGCCGGCCGCATGGGGTTCACGCCCGCAACCCTGGACGCACTCCTCGACATCCCCGAAGTGGTGGGCATCAAGGAAGGCGGGTGGGAGGTCGATGGCTATGACGCGCTGCGCCGCCAGCTGCGCGGGAAGCGCCCCGATGTCGCGGTCTGCGCCAGCGGCGACGAACACCTCTTCGCCTGCTACGTGCATGGCTCCGACGGATCGCTGGTCTCGCTGGCGGACCTCATGCCGGATGAGATCGTGGCGCTCGACGCTGCCGTGCGCGCCGACGACCTGCCCCGCGCCCGCGCGCTGCACGAGCAGCTGGAACCGCTGGCGGAGGCGATCTATGGCGCGCCGCCCGGTGGCCGCGCCACCGCCCGCCTGAAATTCTGCCTGGTCGAGATGGGCATCATCCCCTGCCCCGCCATCCGCCCGCCCCAGCCGCCGGTGGAGGGCGAGGAAGCCGCTATGCTGCGGGCAGCGATGAAGGCTTCCGGGCTGTGAGGCGGCGCTCCGCATAGCGGCCGAGATTCGCCAGCACGAAGCTCACGCAGAAATACAGCACCAGCGCCGTGCCATAGGTCAGCAGCGCGGAGAAGCCGCGCTGCGTCAGCATCTTCGCGGCAAACGTCACCTCGATGAAGCCGATCTGGCTGACCAGCGACGTCTCCTTCACCATCGACAGGATGTGGACGATGGAGGGCGGCAGGATCACGCGCCAGCTCTGCGGCAGCACCACGCGCCACAGCGTCGTCAGCGCGCCGATATTCATCGTCAGCGCGGCCTCCCACTGCGTGCGCTTCACCGTCTCGAACCCCGCGCGGATATTCTCCGCGGCCAGCGCCGACATGCGCAGCGCGACGGCCGTGACGGCGATGACCCAGAGCGGCGCCTCCAGCTTCGCGAACTGGCTGAGGAAGAAGACCAGCAGCAGCAGCACCAGGAAGGGGATGCGGCGGAAGATTTCCACCCAGAGGATGGCCGCCGCCCGCACCGGCGCCACCGGCATCACCTGCGGCAGCCGCAGCACCGCCATGACGAAGCCGATGGCGTAGCCGATCGCGCAGCCCGCGACGGAGGCCAGCAGCGTGTTGCCCAGCGCCTCCGCCAGGAACTTCAGGTTCCACCAGGTGAAGAACCGGGGGGCCTCCATCAGGATGATGTCCCAGGCCGACATCAGAAGGCCTTCGCCTTCACGCGGAACAGCCAGCGCCCGACCAGCCATAGCAGGGTGGAGGCGATGATCGTCAGCACGACATAGATCACGGCGACGACGGAGAAGATTTCCACCGATCGGAAGCTGATCGCATTCGCGTTCAGCGCGCGGCCGGTCAGCTCCTCCACCCCGAAGATCGCGGCCATGGAGGTGCCGAGCGTCATGATGATGTAGTGGCTGGACAGCGCCGGATACAGCGCGCGGACGACATGCGGCGCGATGACGTACCAGACGGTCTGCGCGCGGCTGAAGCCCAGCGTCTCCGCCGCATCCAGCTCCGCGCGCGGCACGCTCTCGAACCCCGCGCGCTCGATCTCCGTCAGGTAGGCGCCGGCATTCAGCGTCATGCCGATCAGCACGGCGGCGACGGGGGAGAGCGTGATGCCGGCCTCGGGCAGCGCGAAGAACAGGAAGAAGATCTGCACCAACTGCGGCGTGTAGGTGAAGAAGCGGACATAGGCGATGACGGGGATGCGCGCCGCGCGCGGGCCGAAGCTCAGCACCGCGGCGCCGACGAGCCCGATCAGCAGCCCGCCCGCAAAGGCCACGGCCGCGATCCACAGCGCCGTCAGCGCGCCGAGCAGGAAGTCCGGCAGGTATTGGACGATCTGGCCGTATTGCAACGTCATGCGGAACGCCGTGCCTCAGCCACTCGCCGCCCCCCGCAAGCCTGCCGAGGCTTTGCCTCGGCAGGGCATACCATCCTTCGAGAAGAAGCAACCATCACGGGGCCCCCGCGGCAACGCGGAGCGTTGTCGTGGGGAGAATCAGAACATGGGATTGAACGGGATCGGCGTCGTCATCGGCACGCCGAAATACTTCTCCCAGGTCGTGTTCACGAAGCCCGAGCGGTGCAGTTCGAACAGAATCACGTTCAGCACGTCCCGCAGCCCGTAATTGCCCTTCTGCATACCGATGCCGACCCAGAAGCTCGCCAGCACCTGGTCCAGGATCTTCCACTGCACCGGGAAGTTCCGCATCGGGATGACGATGGATTCCGCCACATCCACCATCGCATCCGCCCGCCCCTGTGCCAGGGCGCGGAAGCAGTCGGGATAGTTGTCCAGCAGCGTGACCTGCGCCTGCGCCGCATTGGCCTGGATCCAGGGCACGCCGACCGTGCCGCGCACCTGCACCAGCCGCACCGCGCGGTTGTTGAGGTCGGCCGGCGTATTGATCGGCACCGCCGTGCCGCTCTGCTTGGTCAGCACCACCATGGACTGCGTGTGCAGCGGCACCGTGTAGTCGATGACCAGCGCGCGCTCGATGGTGCGGGTGATGGAGCCCAGCACGATGTCGATGCGGTCCGACTGCAGGAAGGGGATGCGGTCGGGGCTGCCGACCTGCACGATCTCCAGCTCCACATTCATCCGCCGCGCGATCTCCCGCGCGATATCGGCGTCGAAGCCGTCGATCTGGTTGCGCTCGTTGAACAGGCCCATCGGCGGCAGCGTCGGGTTGATGCCGGCGCGGAGCCGCCGCGTGGACAGGATCTGGTCGAGCGGCCGTGCCTGGGCGCCCAGCACGGGCAGCGCGGCGGCGCCGGCGGCAAGACCGAAGATATGGCGGCGGTTCATGCTGGATCCCTTCGCGGATGATCGGCGCTGGCGCGAAGGCTATGCCGCGCCCGCACCGACGAAAAGGCCCGCGCGGCGTATACTCAGCGCCCCAGCGCGCGCCCTGCCAGCGCGGCGAGCAGCCCTGCCGCCAGCAGGGGCAGCGCGGCCAGCGGCCAGGCGATACCGGCCAGCGCGCCGATCGCCGGCGGCGCCAGCAGCTGCGCCAGGTTGTTCCCCTGCATGACGAGCCCGACCGCCGGCGCCACCAGCGCGGGCGCCGGCACGGCCCGCGGCAGGATCGCGAAGCAGGAAGCCGGCACCAGCCCACCGACCCCGCAGGCCAGCACCGCCAGCGCCGTCGCCGCGACCGCCGAGGGCACCAGATAGACGGACGCCGCCGTGACGGACATGGCCATCGCCCCCGCCACGACCAGCCGCTCCGCCGCCACGCCCTGCGCCATCAGCGCGCCCGCGCCGATATTCCCCCCCGCATTGGCCAGCGCCGCGACGGCCGCCGCCACCCCCGCCACGCCCGTGCCGGCACCGAGGCTCTCCAGCCGTGCCGGCAGGAAGGCCGCGATGCCGAGATACATGATGTTGTAGGTGGCGAAGGCCGCCGCGACCTGCAGCGGCCGCCTGGCTGCGACCAGCGCCCGCACCTGCTGACCCATGGGCCGGAAGGCGCCGGTGGGTGCCACGGGCGCGGGCGGCACCATCCGCCAGCACGCGATGCCGGCCATCGCCAGCAAGACGGCCAGCCCGCCCCAGGCCGCCCGCCAACCGAAGCCCGCCACCACCGGCGCGCTCGCCAGTCCGATCGCGACGCCGAGCGGCATATAGGCCCCCCAGATCGCCATGGCCGTCGGCCGGTCCTTCGGCGTGGCGAGCCCCGCGATCAGCCCCGGCGCCGCGACCGTCAGCAGAAGGAAGCCGGCTCCCTCCGCCACCCGCGCCGCCAGCAGCGCGACCGGCCCCGGCGCCAGCGCGGCGCCCGTCGCGGCGACGGCGCCCAGCGCCAGGCCCGAGACCAGCGCCCGGTTCGGCCCGATCCGCGCCGCCGCCAGCCCGATCGCGAGCCCGCCCAGCGCCGCCATCAACGCGAACAACGACACCAGCAGCGCCGCGCCCGCCAGGCCGAGCCCGAATTCGGCGCCGATGGTCGTCATCGCCGCCGGCACCTTGCCGATCTGCGCGGCGCCCAGGATGCCGCCGGCCAGGATCGCCAGGATGGGCGGCCAGCGCGTGGTCATGGCGCGGCGGGCGTCAGCCCTTGCGCTCGATCAGCTCCACCTGCACGCCATCCGGCGCGCCGAAGAAGGCGATGCGGACGCCGGGCCGGGCCTCCCGCGGGCCATCCAGCAGGGGCACGCCCTTGGCGGCCAGGGCCGCGACCGCCACGTCCATGTCCTGCACCGTCAGCCCGATATGCTCGATGCCGAGGAAGGGGGGCTTGGGCGGCGCATGGGTGTCCGCCGGCACCTGTTCGATGAAGACCGGCACGCCGTGCAGGTCCAGCACCACGCGCAGCTTGCCGCCGGGCGTCATGCGGGCCTTGATGGTCGCGTCGAAGGCCGAGACATAGAAGGCGGCGGCCGCCTCCGGGTCCGGGCTGCGGAGATGGAGATGGTCGAAGCTGTAGGGGCTGCTCATGCCGGCAGTCTCGCGCGACCAGCGCGACCTGGAAAGACGGCAGCAGGAGGCTGGTAATTTTATGACTGACGATATACGTTATCCGTCATGAATACGACCGCCCAACCCCTGCGCCGCGGCGCCACGCCAGAAGAGACCCGCCGCCGGATCGAGGACACCGCCGAGGCGCTGTTCCGCTCCATGGGCTACCAAAAGACCGCGGTGGCCGACATCGCCCGCGAACTCGGCATGTCGCCGGCCAATATCTATCGCTTCTACGCCTCCAAATCCGCGATCAACGAGGCGATCGCGGCCCGCATGCTGACGGGGGTGGAGGGCGACATCTGGACCATCGCCCGTGGCCGCGAACCCGCCAGCGAACGCCTGCGCCTGCTGCTCCGCACCCTGCACCAGCGCCACATGGCCCTGTTCTTCAGCGAAAGACGGCTGCACGACATGGTGACGGCCGCGATGAGCGAGCATTGGGGCGTGGTCGAGCGCTTCATCCACAGCATCCAGACCGCCATCCGCCATGTCCTGATGGATGGCCTGGCCAGCGGCGAGTTCGGTGGGATCGAGGCCGAGAGGACGGCGGAATCCATCAAGCAGGCGACCCTGCCCTTCACCCATCCCGGGCTGATCGCGGAATGCATGGCCAACATCAAGTCGGACACCGAACTCGCCCAGGACCTGGAAGCGATGGTGGACCTGCTGCTGCGGGCGCTCCGCCCGTGACGCATGCCGACTGACGATTATTGACTTTCGTCACTTCGTAGCCATACTGGACCTGTCCCGATCGGGAGAGGTCCCATGCCCGCATTCCCCCGCCGCTCCGCCGCCCTGCTGCTCCTGCTGCCGCTTGCCGCCTGCAAGGGGGAGGCCTCCGCCACCGATTCGCCCGCGCCGCAGCCCCGCGCCGTCCAGGTCGCCGAAGTCCGGCTTTCGGGCGCGGAGGCCGTCACGGCCCATACCGGCGTCGTCCGCGCGCGGCGGGAGGTCGATGTGGGCTTCCGCACCGGCGGCCGGATCGCGACCCGCCTGGTGGAGGTCGGCCAGCTGGTCGAGGCCGGTCAGGTGCTGGCGACCCTCGACCCCGCCGACCTGGCGCTGAGCCTGCGCGCGGCGGAGGCCGACCTCGCCTCGGCGGCGGCACAGTCCCGCCAGGCCGCCAATGACGCGGCGCGCGGCCGCCAGCTGCTCGCCGCCGGCCATGTCTCCCAGGCCGTGGACGACCAGCGCCAGGCGGCGGCGCGGGCGGCGGCGGAGCGTGTGATCTCGGCCCGCGCGCAGCTGGACCTCGCGCGCAACCGCCTCTCCTACGCCACGCTCCGCGCCCCCGGCCCGGGCTTCGTGACCTCGCTGCTGGCGGAAGCCGGCCAGGTGGTGCCGGAAGGCCAGGCGGTGCTGCGCCTGGCGGACCCGGCGGAGCGTGAATTGCTGGTCCGCGTGCCCGAATCCGCCCTGCCCGGCCTGGCCGATGCCCGCGCGGAGGCCCGCTTCTGGGCCCGGCCCGACACGGCGCTGCCCGCCACGCTGCGGGAAGTGGCGCCCCAGGCCGATGCCACGCTGCGCACCTACGCCATCCGCTTCGCCCTGCCGGAGGCGCCGGACTGGGTCGCGCTCGGCATGACCGGCACGGTGCGACTCGCCGTCGCGCGGGATGCCGTCGCAACCCTGCCGCTGACCGCGCTGCATGATCGCGGCCAGGGCCCCATGGTCTGGCGCGTGCTGGACGGCGGGCGGATCGAGGCCGTGCCCGTCTCCATCCGCGCGCTGGCGGAAACCACCGCCGAGATCGCCGGCCCGCTGGCGCAGGGCGACAAGGTCGTCGCCATGGGCCCGCAGGTGCTGGACCCCGGAAGCCGCGTGCGGATCGTGCAGTCCCGCCTCGCCAGCACGCTGCGCTGAGGGCAAGGGCGATGGACCGCTTCAACCTCTCCGCCTGGGGCGTGCGCAACGGCGCGCTCACCCTCTTCGCCATCCTGCTGCTCGCCCTGGCCGGCGCCGGCGCCTACACGCGGCTTGGGCGCGCGGAGGATCCCTCCTTCACCCTGAAGCTGATGATCGTCAGCGCCAGCTGGCCCGGCGCGACGGCGGAGGAGATGCAGGCCCAGGTCGCGGACCGGATCGAGAGCCGGCTGCAGGACCTGCCCTGGCTCGACCGCGTGGAGACCTTCACCCGCCCCGGCTCTTCCGTGACCACCGTGTTGCTGCGGGACACGACACCCCCGCGGGAGGTCGCGGGCCTCTGGTACCAGGTGCGCAAGAAGGTCGGCGACATCGCCGGCAGCCTGCCCGCCGGCGTGCGCGGCCCCTTCTTCAACGATGAATACTCCGACGTCTATTCGGCCGTCCTCGCCCTGACCGGCGCCGACAATGCGGAGATGGTGCGCCAGGCCGAGCAGATCCGCCTCCGCCTGCTCCGCATCCCCGGCGTCGAGAAGGTGGCGATCCAGGGCGAGATCGACCAGCGCATCCATGTGGAGGCGAGCCACGCCCGCATGGCGACGCTCGGCATCCAGCCCTCCGCCATCATCGATGCGCTGGCGCGGCAGAACCCCGTGGCGCCGGCCGGCGTCGTCGAAACCGGCGCGCTGCGCGTGCATCTGCGCGTCGGCGGCGGGCTGGATGGGCTGGAGGCGATCCGCGCCGTGCCCGTCCCGGCCGGGGACGGCCGCACGCTCCGCCTGGGCGACATCGCGACGGTGACGCGCGGCCTGGCGGACCCGCCTTCCTCCGCGGTGTTCCATGATGGCGCGCCGGCCGTGCTGATCGCGGTCGCCAAGCAGCGCGGCTTCAACGTGCTGGCGCTGGGCGACAGCCTGCGCACGGAACTCGCCGCCATCCGCCGCGACCTCGCCGCCGGGCTCGACCTGCAGCTGATCTCCGACCAGCCGCATATCGTGCAGGAAAGCGTGGCGGAGTTCCTGACCAAGTTCGTCGTGGCTCTCGGCGTCGTGCTGCTCGTCTCCTTCCTCTCGCTGGGCTTCCGCGCGGGCATCATCGTGGCGCTCTCCGTGCCCCTCACCCTCGCCGCCGTCTTCATCCTGATGGCCTATTGGGGGACGGAGCTGGAGCGCATCTCGCTCGGCGCGCTGATCCTGGCGCTCGGCCTGCTGGTGGATGACGCGATCATCGCGATCGAGGCGATGGTGGTGAAGCTGGAGGAAGGCTGGGACCGCGCCAAGGCCGCCGCCTTCGCCTGGGGCAGCACGGCGGGGCCGATGCTGTCCGGCACCCTCGTCACCATGGCCGGCTTCATCCCGGTGGGCTTCGCGGCCTCCACCTCCGGCGAATATGCCGGCGGCATCTTCTGGGTGGTGGGTGCGGCGCTGCTGGCCAGCTGGCTGGTCGCGGTCTGGTTCACCCCCTGGCTCGGCGTGAAGCTGCTGCCGGTGCCGAAGCGCCACGTCTCCCACGACCACCAGTATGAGGGCCGCTTCTACAAGCTGCTCCGCCGCCTGGTCGGCTGGTGCGTGGACCGCCGCTACGTCGTGATGCTGGCGACCGTCGCCGTGCTGGGCGCGGGCTTCGTCGGCATGGGCATGACGAAGAAGCAGTTCTTCCCCACCTCCGCGCGGCTCGAGCTGCTGGTGGACGTCAACCTCCGCCAGGGCGCGGGGTATGAGGCGACGCGCCAGGCCGTGATGCGTATCGCGGCCCAGGTGGCGAATGACCAGGATGCGGTGATGCACACGGAATATGTCGGCGCCGGCGCGCCGCGCTTCTTCCTGGCGCTGAACCCCGACCTGCCCAACGAGGCCTTCGGCAAGCTGGTGATCCAGGCGCGGGACGTGCCGGCCCGCGAAAGGCTCCGCGACAAGCTGATCGCCTATGTCGACAGCGGCGCGGTGCCGGAAGCGCGCGTGCGCGTCTCCCGCCTCGATTTCGGCCCGCCCGTCGGCTTCCCCGTGCAGTTCCGCGTCATGGGCGGCACGCCCGTGCAGCTGCGCGAACAGGCGGAACGCGTGATGGAGGCGCTGCGCCAGGTGCCGGGCACGCGCGACGTGCAGCTGGCCTGGGGCGAGCGCGCGCCGTCCCTCCGCCTGGTGCTGGACGAGGATCGCGTGGCGCAGCTCGGCCTCTCCCCCCAGGCCGTCGCACAATCCATGCAGTCCCTGCTGTCGGGCGTCACCGCCACGCAGCTCCGCGAAGGCGCGCGCCTCGTGGACGTGGTGCTGCGCGCGCCGGCGGAAGAGCGCCTCTCGCTCGACCATCTCGGCGACCTCACCCTCGTCACCGCGGCCGGGCCCGTGCCGCTGTCCCAGGTGGCGCGGCTGGAGCCGGTGATGGAGGAGCCGATCCTCTGGCGCCGCAACCGCGAAGGCTTCCTGACCGTGCGCGCCGACATCGCGCCCGGCCTGCAGGCGCCGGACGTGACGGCGGCCGCGCTGCCCGCCATGCAGGCGCTGTCCGCGACGCTCCCCGTCGGCATGCGGATCGAGGCCGGCGGCGCGGCGGAGGAATCCTCCAAGGCCAATGCCAGCCTCTTCGCCCTCTTCCCCTTCATGGTCGGCGCCATGCTGCTGATCCTGATGGTGCAGCTGCGCCATTTCGGCCGCGTGGCGCTGGTGGTGGCGACGGCCCCGCTCGGCATCCCCGGTGCCGCCGCGGCGCTGATCCTGATGGACCAGCCCTTCGGCTTCGTGGCGCTGCTCGGCGTCATCGCGCTGGCCGGGATGGTGATGCGCAACACGCTGATCCTGGTGGACCAGGTGCAGCAGGATGTCGCCGCGGGGATGGATCTGCGGGAAGCCATCATCGAAAGCAGCGTCCGCCGCGCACGGCCCGTGGTGCTGACGGCGCTGGCCGCCGTGCTGGCCTTCGTGCCGCTGACGCTCTCCGTCTTCTGGGGGCCGATGGCGGTCGCGATGATCGGCGGCCTCACGCTGGCGACGCTGGCGACGCTGCTGGTCGTGCCGGCGATGAACGGGCTCGCCCTGCCGCGTCGCCGGGGCGGGCGCAAGGTCACGAAGCCGCTGCCGGTGCCGCCCGCCCTGGTGCCGGCGGAGTAGCCGGCTGCTATCATCGCGCCCCACCATGAAAGGGGCGCGATGCAACGGCACCTGCTGCTGGTCGGCGGCGGCCATGCGCATGTCGAGGTGCTGCGGCAATTCGCCGCGAAACCGCTGCCGGGCTGGCGCCTCACGCTGCTGACGCGGGAAGCGATGTCCCCCTATTCCGGCATGCTGCCCGGCGTCATCGCCGGGCTCTACCGGGAGGAGCAGGCGCTGATCGACGTGCGGGCCCTCGCCGCCCGCGCCGGTGCCGAGGCCGTGATCGACCGCGCCACCGGCATCGACCTTGTCGCCAAGCGGGTCCATCGCGCGGGCGGCGAATCGCGCCCCTTCGACCTTCTCTCACTGGACACCGGCGCGACGCCCGACACCGCCCGCGTACCCGGCGCCGCCCAGCATGCGCTGCCGCTGAAACCCATCGACGCGCTGCTGCCGCGGCTGCGCGCGACGCTGGACGCCGCGCCGGCGCGGATCGGCGTGGTCGGCGCCGGTGCCGCGGGCGTCGAGGTCGCGCTGGCGCTCCGCGCGCGCCTGCCCGCCTCCAGCGTGACGCTGGTGGCAGGAGTCGCCGGCGTGCTGGCCGGCTTTCCCGACAAGGCCCGCGCCCGCGTCGCCGCCGCCCTGGCCGCGCGCCACGTCGAGATCCACCAGGGCGAGGATGTCGCGGAGGTGGTGGCCGAGGGCCTCGTCTTCCCGCGCGGCGCGCCGCTGGCCCTCGATGCCGTGCTCTGGGCCACCGGCGCCGCGGCACCTGCCTGGCTGGCGGAAACGGGGCTGGAGCGCGACCGCGCGGGGTTCCTCCGCATCGACGAACGGCTTCGCTGCATCGGGCGCACCGACATCTTCGCCGCCGGCGATTGCACGAGCTTCGACCCGCAGCCCCTGCCCAAGGCTGGCGTCTATGCGGTGCGGCAGGGCCCCGTGCTGGCGGGCAATCTGCGCGCGGCGGCGGAGGGTCGCGCCCTTCGCCCCTATCGCCCGCAGGAGGATTGGCTGGTGCTACTCTCCCTCGGCGACCGCCGCGCCATCGGCACGCGCAATGGCATCGTCATGGGCGGCCGCGCCGCCTGGTGGCTGAAGGATTGGATCGACCGTCGCTTCATGGCGCGATACCAGGGGCCATGATGCGATCGAGGAAGCTGTGGATCGGCCTGGCCGTGGTCGGGGCGCTGGTGGCGCTGCGCTTCACTGGCCTTGGCGAGTTGCTGTCATTGGACACCCTGGCCCGCCACCGCGCGGCGCTGACCGGCTTCGTCGCCGCGAACTGGCTGCTGGCCGCCGGCGCCTTCGTGCTGACCTATGCCGCCGCCGTCGCGCTCTCCGTCCCCGGCGCGGTGATCCTGACGCTGTCAGGCGGATTCCTCTTCGGCGCGGTGGCCGGCACGGCGCTGACGGTGGTGGCGGCGACCATCGGCGCGACGCTGGTCTTCCTGCTGGCGCGACGCATCTTCGGCGCCGATGCGCTGGATCGCCTCGGCCCCGTCGCGCAGAGGCTGGCGGCCGGGCTGCGGCGCGATGCGGGCCCCTACCTGCTGGTGCTGCGGCTGGTGCCGCTCTTCCCCTTCTTCCTGGTCAATCTGGTGCCGGCTTTCGCGGGCGTGAGGCTGCCGGTCTTCGTGCTGACGACGCTCATCGGCATCCTGCCTGCTACAGCGGTGTTCAGCCTGGCCGGGGCTGGGCTCGGTTCCGTCCTGGATGCCGGCGGCACGCTGGAGATCCGCAGCATCCTGACGCCGCAGATCATCGGCGCGCTCTGCGGCCTGGCGGCGCTGTCGCTGGCCGCCATCCCGCTGAAGCGCCGCTTCGCGAAGGATTAGCCGAGGCGCTTCGCCAGCGGCTCCGAGAGGCCGATGGTCTCGACCGGCGCGTGTACCGTGCCCACACCGATGGGCGTGTGGCCCAGCGCGGCGAAGGCGGCGCGGATGCCCGTCTCCACCGAGCACAGCACCGGCACGGGCACCAGCGGCGCGAGTCGCGCGGCCAGTCCCGCGAGGCCTGCGCCCCCCAGCACCACCGCCTCCGCCCCATCCAGCGTCACGCAGTCGCGGCAGGTTTGCGCGAGCGAGGCGATGGCGCTGTCCGGATCCCGCGCGATGTCGCCGCCCGTCGGCAGGATGCTGCGCACGCCCGACAGCCGGTCGGCATAGCCGCGGCGCTGGTGAAATTCCTCCAGCATCGGCTTCCACGCCGCGCCGCCGCTGACGACGCCGAAGCGCCGCGCGATCCGGCAGGCGGCCTCCGCCGTGGCATCGGCCAACCCCAGCACCGGCACCGAGGCCAGTTCCCGCAGCGCATCCAGCGCCGGGTCGCCATAGCAGGCGATCAGCACCGCATCGGCATCCCTGCCATGCTCCGCGAAGGCGTCGATCGTCGCGTGTTCGGCGACCGCCGCCGTCGCGCGGCTCGCGATGTAGCGCGCGCCGAAGCGCCCCGTGGCGCCGGCCACGGTGACGCCCGGCGGTGCCAGGCCCTGCGCGATGGCAACCAGCCGGTCCGTGATGGCCTGGGTCGTGTTGGCGTTGATCAGCAGCAGCTTCATGGGGGCATTCCATCCCCCATCGCGCCGCGAAAAGCTAGGTCGGGTCCCCGCTGGAGAGATACCACTCCATGATCTCCCGCCCCTGCATGAAGCAGACGCCCGGCATGGCCATCAGGTCGTCCAGCATCGCCTCCAGCGCGCCGATGCGGTGGGGCACGCCGGTGATGTAAGGGTGGATGGCGAAGGACATCACCTTCGGCCCCGCCTCCGCCAGCAGCCGCGCCGCCGCCAGCCGCGCGCGCCTCGGCAGTTCCTGCTCGTCATGGTGCTGGATCATGGCGACGGGGATGTCGTTGAGCTCCACGCTGTAGGGCATGGTCAGCACCTCACCCGCCGTGGTGCGGAGCCGCGCCGGCAAATCGTCCACGACGAAATCGGCGATGTAGCGGATGCCGGCCTCCGCCAGCAGGTCCGGCGTCTCCAGGGTTTCGGTCAGCCCCGGGCCGAGCCAGCCGACCGGCGGCGCGCCGCTGAAGCGCGTGATGGCCTCGACGGTCCGCGCGATCATCGCGCGCTGGTCGGGTTCGCGATGCGTCGGCACCTGCACGAAGCCATGGCCCATGAATTCCCAGCCGGCATCGTGGGCAGCCTGCGCCACGCGCGGATATTCGTGGCAGACATTGCCGTTGATCGAGAGCGTCGGCCGGATGCCCCGCTTCGCGAAGGCGTCGAGGAAGCGCCAGAAGCCGACTCGCATCCCGTATTCATGCCAGGCCCAGTTGGCGACATCCGGCAGCAGCGCCGCCCCCGTCGGCGGGCTCAGAACCTGGCGCGGCATGGGGTTGTCGATCAGCCAATGCTCGACATTCACCACCGGCCAGATCGCGAGTTCCGCGCCGCCCGGCAGCGCGGCCGGCGGCCGGTCCTGGGGGGCGGCGTAGCGGAGGCGTTGTTCGGGTCGCATGCTCAGGATTCCACGATCACGGCCACGGGCCCGCCGCCATCGGGGCCCTGATGCTCCGCCCCGCCGCTGATGAAGAGGTCGGTGCGGCCCGTCGCCGCCGCGGCGACGCCGCCGACCAGCGCGCGGGCGTGGCGCGTGGCGTTGATGTCGCTGTCATCGTTCATGATGTGCCGATTGCCGCGGATGCGCCCGCTGGCGGAGGGCTCGGCCTTTGCCAGCAGCGCTGCGAGCCGCACCCTCTGCGCGTCGTTCAGCTGCCCAGGCGCGGCCAGCCCCGCCGCCGCCAGCGCCCGCTGGATCGCCGAAAAATCGATCCCGTCCTGCATCACGTCATGCGCGATGCGCAGGCTTCCCGCCCAGGCCTCGCTGTTGCCCAGCACGACGATCTCGTTCCGCGTCAGCTCCACGCCCGCCGAGGCACTCGCCACGCCGGACCATAGGGACAAATCCTCCCCGATCACCGCGTCCGAAAGCTGGTGGGCCGCGACCTCGCCCAGCGCCAGCGCGACGCCGAGCGCGGAGGCCCCGCGCGACAGGCCCATGGAGCGGTAGGTGTCATGCGTCGCGACCGTGGCACCGCGCGCCTCCGCCTCCGCGATGCGCTCGCTGGTCAGCAGCGGGCATTTCACCTGCACGTAGTGGACATCGGCAACCTCCGTGATGCCCGCATCCGCCATGGCGGCGCGGACGGCGGCGGCGGTCGCTTCCACCTGCGCCATGCGGCCAAGCTCCTCCGGCCGGAATTCCGGCGTGAAGGCGGTGCCGATGGCCAGCGCACCCGTCGGCGCGGCATCCGTCTCCGTCACGGCAAACAGAATGAAATGCGGCGCGAGCCCACCCTCCGTTCCCCCCGACATCACCATCGCCACGCGCTCTGCCACCACCGCAGGCGTGGTGCCGAGGTGCCCGGCCAGCATCGTGGCCAGCGCGCTCACGGCGTAGGCTCTGGTGAAATCGTTGACGCAGCCATTGCCCTCGGTCTTGCCGAGGATCGCGACGATGCTGGCGGGGTCGAGCGTCCCGGCGCTGAACAGCGCCTCGATCCCCGCCATGTCGGCGGGGTGGCGCATCGGGACCCGATGCACCGATGCCAGTCTGGTCATGCGGCCTTCTTCGCGTGGTGGCTGTGCAGCCGCGCGCCGAGTTCGCGGCGCACCTCGTTGAACTCCGGCGAGGAGACGTCGCGCGGCCGCGGCAGCTCGATCCGGTGCTCGCTCGCGATCCGCCCCGGCCCCGGCTCCATCACCACGACGCGGTCGGCCAGGAAGATCGCCTCCTCGATGGAATGCGTCACGAACAGCACGGTCAGACCCGTGCGCTGCCACAGCTCCAGCAGCTCGTCCTGCAGCCGCTCCCGCGTCATCGCATCCAGCGCGCCGAAGGGCTCGTCCATCAGCACCACCTCCGCGTCATTCGCCAGCACGCGGGCGATCGCCACGCGCTGCTTCATGCCGCCGGAGAGCTGGTGGGGATGCGCATCAGCAAATCGGGTCAACCCGATCAGGTTGACGAAACGCTCGACCGTCTCGGCCACCTCGCTCTTCGGGCGCCCGCGTGACTTCGGCCCGAAGCCGATATTCTCCCGCACCGTCAGCCAGGGGAACAGGCCGTAATCCTGGAACACCATGCCCCGATCCGGCGCCGGCCCGGCGATGGGCTTGTCCCACATCAGCGCGTCGCCATTCGTCGGCTGCTCGAATCCCGCCACGATGCGCAGCAGCGTCGATTTCCCGCAGCCGGAGGCACCGATCAGGCAGACGAACTCGCCCTTCTTCACGGTCAGGTTCGCATCGCGCAGCGCCTCGATCCGCGCATCGCCCAGCGTATAGGTCTTGCCGACATGCCTGATGTCGAGGATGGGGATCTCAGCCACGGTGCATGGGGCTCCAGCGCAGGGCACGGTTCATCAGCATGACGACGACGCGGTCGCTGACGAAGCCGGCAATGCCGATGACGATCATGCCGCAGATCACGAGTTCCGTGCGGCTCAGCGTGCGGCCATCCATGATGACGGCGCCGAGGCCCTGCGGCACGCCCGTCATCTCGCCGACCACGATCACGAACCAGGCGAGGCCGAGGCCGAGCCGCAACCCCGTGAAGATGGAGGGCAGCGCGGCGGGCAGCACCACGCGGAAGAACTGCGCATTGCCGCGGCAGCCCAGCATGGAGGCGGCCTCGAACAGCCGCGGCTCGACATTCTTCACGCCGAAGATGGTGTTGAGCAGGATCGGGTAGAAGGCGCCGAGGAAGACCAGGAAGAAGGCCGATTTCGGCCCGAGCCCGAACAGGATCATCGACAGCGGCAGCCAGGCCGTGACCGGGATCGGCCGCATCAGCTGCAGGAAGGGATCCAGCAGCTGCCGCACCAGCTCGATGCGCCCGATCAGCAGGCCGAGCGGCACCGCCACCACGGCCGCCAGCAGGAAGCCGCCATAGACGCGCGATGCGCTGGCCAACAGGTGCAGGTGGAGCGTGGCGGAGAAGGCATCGTCCCAGATGCCGCCGACCGCGAAATCCACCATGTATTCCGCGACCTCGGCGGGGGACGGGATCAGCCGCGTCATCCCCGCCTTCACCGCGAGGTGCCAGCCCAGCAGCAGCAGCAGCGGCACCACCAGCGACAGCGCGATGGGGCCGAGGCGTTTCGCCAGGCGCTGGCCCGCGCTGCGCGTGGGCGCGGCGGCGGGCGCCGTCGCGATCATTGCCTCGGCCATCGCACGCTTCCCTTACGAGGTCGCGACTTCGTTGGAGAAGCGCGGGTTGAGGAAGGTGTTGAAGTTCGGCAGCTGGCGGATCTGCCGCATCTCCAGCATCTGCTGCGCATAGGCACGCGCCTGGCCGAGCACCGTGTCGTCCAGCTTCCAGATGTATTCGACGTTGTTGGCGCCGAGCGCCTGCTCCACCGCCGCGCGCGGCGCGCCGAGGATGCGCACCGTCGCATCCGCGACCTCCCGCGGGTTCGCCATCATGAACTCGCTGGCGCGGCGATGGATGCCGAGCATGGTGCGCACCAGCGCCGGGTCCTGCGCGATCTGCTGTTCGCTGGTCGCGAAGATCATGTTCAGCCCGCCCATGGCGGTGCCGTAGGGGTATTCCACCAGCTGCCCGACACCCGACGAGATCGAAAGCCCCGGCCCCGGCTCCGCGCCGACATAGGCGTCGATGTCGCCGCGCGACAGCATGGCGTGCATCTCGCCGAAGGGCACGCGGACGCTGGTGATGTCGCGCACCGTCATGCCGGTCTGGCGCAGGCGCTCCAGGATGAAGACCTCCTGCGTCGATCCCGGCCAGATGCCGACGCGCTTGCCGCGGAGATCGGCGATGCTGCGGATCGGGCTGCCGGCCTTGGCGATGACGCCCATGCCCTTGTTGCAGAAGGCACCGACGACGACGACAGGCTCACCGGCCGCGCCGCCCAGCAGCGCGGCCGCGATGCCAAAGCCGCCGAAGTTCACGGAATTCGTCACCACCGCGTTCTTGCCATCGGTCGGGCTGTCGAAGGTGGTGATCTCGATCTTCAGGTTCGCCGGCGCGAAGCGCTCATAGAAATGCGGCGTCATGGAATGGATGAGGCGGAGCGACCCCATCTTCACGGTGCGCTGCGCCTGCGCATTCGCGACATGCGGCGCGGCGATCAGCGCGCTGGCCCCGGCGAGGATATGGCGACGACGGATCATGCTTCTGCTCTCCCTGTTCATGTGGTGGCGAGGCTGGCGATGAAGGCGCGCCATCCCCCGAATTCGGAAATCTCGGTGGCGCCGGTCAGGCCCTCGGGCTCCACCAGGAAGCCCTTGGGCGTGGTCCCATCCGCCAGGCGCAGCGTGCCGATGCAGAGCGGCGCGGGGACGCCCGCGACGAAGCGGCCGAAGCCGGCATCCGGCAGCGCCCAGACCTCGGTCTGGATGGCGTGGCCCTCCGCCACGCGCAGCAGGCCGGGCCGCTTCGGCGGGCCGCCCGCCAGGGCGAACAGCCGGTACCAGGGCCCGGTTGGCACGGCGCGGCGCAGCTCCGCGCCCTCCCGCAGCAGCTCATGGTTCAGCACCATGCCGGAGAGATGCGCGCCGACGACGGCGATCTCGATCATGCCGCGTATCCCTTCATCAGCGCGGCACCGGTCGCCGCCAGGCCGGCATCGCTGGCGCGTGGCCCGATCAGCGTGACGCCGAAGGGCAGCCCATCGGGGCGGGGCGGCGCCGGCACGGCGATGGCCGCCAGATCCAGCAGGTTCACGAAGTTCGTGTAGGTGCCAAGCCGGGCATTGGGCCCGATCGGGTCGGCTTCGAGCTCCGCCAAGGTCGGGAAGTTGGGCGCGGTCGGCACCAGCAGCGCCTCGATCCCCTCCCAGGCCGGACGGGTCGCGAGGCGCAGTTCGGCCAGCCGATGCAGGCCGCGGAAGGCGTCGGTCGCGCTGAAGCGCGCCGCGCCGGCCACGATCCGGCGCGTCACGGGGTGCATCGCCTCGGGGGCCACCAGCGCGCCGAAGGCCGCGTCGCGCTCGGCCACGAAGGCGCCCTCATAGAGCAGCCGCGCGGTCTCGAGGAACGGCGTGAGGTCTCGCTGCACCAGCGTCACGCCCGCGGGCAGCCGCGCCAGCGCCGCCTCCCAGGCCGCGCGCTGCTCCGCGCCATCGAGGTGCAGGTCCTCCACGCGGGGAATGCCGAGCCGCGTGAAGGCTGGCCCCGGCGCGCCCAACTCGATCGGCCGCGACCAGGGATCGCGGTCATCGCCCCCCGCCATCACCCCGTAGCAGGCCCAGGCATCCGCCACGTCATTCGCGAAGACTGAAATGCAGTCGAGGCTCGGGCAGGCCGGCACCACGCCGCGGGACGGAACGGCGCCGACGCTCGGCTTCAGCCCGACCAGCCCGTTCAGCGCCGCCGGCACGCGGCCCGACCCGGCGGTGTCGGTGCCCAGCGACAGCAACGCCAACCCCTGCGCCACCGCGACGGCGGAACCGCTGGAAGAGCCCCCCGGCACGCGATCCGGCGCGCGGGCATTGCGCGGAATGGGGTGCGGCGTGCGGACGCCGACCAGTCCCGTCGCGAACTGGTCGAGGTTGGTCTTGCCGGTGATGATCGCGCCGGCCGCGACCAGACGCGCCACCGCCGGCGCCGATTCGGCCGGCACATAGGCATGGGCCGGGCAGGCCGCCGTGGTCGGCATGCCAGCCACGTCGATATTGTCCTTCACCGCCACCGGCACCCCCCAGAGGGGAAAGCGCGCGGGATCGAAGGGCGGCAGCGCCGCGATCGAAGCCGCGACCTCGGCTTCCGAGGGCTGGGCCAGGTAGATGCCGGGATCGTCCAGCACCCGCTGCCGTGCCGCCAGCCCCGCCATGACGGCAGAAGGCGTCAGGCCGCCGGCATAGGCCGCATGCAGCGCGGCAATGCTCCGGGGCAGCGCGGTCATCGGGGGGATCGGGCCGGGATCATCATCATCCCCTTCTCAGCAAACGGCGTGCCGGGCTCGATGCGTCAGCGACATCAACGGGTTGGCGTTTGCGGACCGTGCCGTCGTGTATGCAGAACGCCGGAAAATCACCTCATCTGCCCGAAATACGGGCAGTCACCGGGCTGGCCATGGATGCACCATAGCGATGCAGCCGGGCGATCAGGCGGCGTCCGGCCGCGTCCTCGCCTCCGCCATGGCGACCCAGGTCCGTTCCGTCACGTCGATATGCGCCCGCAACGCCGCCGCCGCCGCCGCCGCCTCCCCGCGCTGGATCGCCGTCACGATCGCCACGTGTTCCTCATGCGACTTCCGCATCCGGTCCGGTGCTTCCAGCTGCGCCGCCCGGAACGGCGCCAGGCGCCGCCGCGTCGCCGTCGCGATCTCCGCGAGGTAGCGGTTATGCGAACCGGCATAGAGCAGATGGTGGAAGGCGACATTGGCGGCGCGATAGCCCGCGACGTCGCCATCCCGCACCATCGCCGCCATGCAGGCGATCTGCCGTTCCAGTCCGCGGCGTTCCTGCGGCGTCATCGCCATGGCGCAATGCGCCGCGGCCATCGCCTCCAGCTCCGCCATCACCACGAACATCTCGGCCAGCTGGTTGGCATCCGGCACGGCGACGACGCAGCCGCGCCGAGGCACGGATTGCACCAGCCCGGTCGGCGCCAGCTGGCGCAGCGCCTCCCGCACCGGGGTGCGGCTGACGGCGAAATGCGCGGCCAGCGAGGTTTCGTCCAGCGCCGCGCCCGGCCTCAGGCGCCCCGCCACGATGTCATCCGCCAGCTGCGCCGCGATGGCTTCCGCCCGCGTGGGACGCGGCTTGGACGGTTCCTGGGGCGAGGCGGCGGGCATGGCGCTTTCTGGCGCAGCCGCCCGCGCCGCGTCCAGCGTTCCGTCAGCGGAAGGGGAAGGGATACATCAGCCCGCCCCGCAGCCAGAGGTCGGACAGGCCGCGATCGAGGCCGATCGGCGACCCTTCGCCCAGATTGCGGTCGAAGATCTCGGCGTAATTGCCAACCTGGCGCACCGCCTCCATCGCCCAGGTATCGGGCAGGCTCAGCGACTGGCCGACCCCGGGATCGAGGCCGAGCAGGAAGCGCGTCTCCGAATCGCCGGATTGCAGGGCGGTGTCGAGGTTGCCGCTGTTGATCTCCAGCTCCTCCGCCGCCACCAGCGCATGCAGCGTCCAGGCCACCACCTGGCGCCAGCGATTGTCATGGCCGGGGACGAAGGGCGTCAGCGGCTCCCGGCTCAGCCGTTCCGGCAGCACCACGGCGCTGGCGGGGTCGGGCAGGTCCGTGGCCTTCAGCGTCGCCAGCGCGGCGGCATCGGCGGAGACGCCGTCGCATTCGCCCGCGCGGAAGGCCGTGATCAGCGCCGGGCCGCCCTGGGCCACCGGCACCAGGGTCAGGCCCACCCCCATGCGACGCGCGGCGCTATGCAGGATGGCAAGGCTGCCATCGACGGCGGGGGCGGCGACGCAGATGCGCTTGCCCTCCAACTGCGCGAAGGCGGCGATATCGGCATCGGCGCGCACCATCACGCCCTGGCCGTCGTAGAACAGCACCCCGGCCGGCACCAGGTTGCGCCCGGCATCGCGCAGCGCCGTCGCGGTCAGGTTGCTCGACAGGATGTCGACCTCCGCCCGCTCCACGGATTCCAGGCTGGCGGCCAGGCTCGGCGCGGTGACGAAGCGGACCTTCGTTGCATCGCCCAGCACCGCCGCGGCGACGGCGCGGCAGAAATCGGCATCGAGCCCGCGCATCACCCCCTGCGCATCGGGGGCGGAGAAGCCGGGCAGCAGGCCGAAGACGCCGCAGCGCACCTCGCCCCGCTGCCGCACGCCATCCAGCACCGGCGTCGCCGCCTGCGGCTGGGCCTGGCCGGGAGAGGCGACAGCCAGGCCGGCCATCGCGAGGAAACCGAGAAGGGCGCGGCGCATGGCGGGGCTCCGGGAGATGAGGGGGCGCATGGGTCAGCAGCCCGAGATGGCGATGCGGCAGGTGATGCTGGCGCTGGCGGCCTCGGCCAGGCGGCAGGTGTTCAGCGCCTGCGCTTCCGCCTGTTCGCGCGTCTGGCCGACGCCGCTGGCGAGCCGCCGCACCTGCACGGGCGGCGTCGTCAGCGCCTGCACCAGCGCGCCGCAGGCATTGGGGAAATCGAGTGCCACGCGGCACTGGTTGCGCCCGGCCACGGCCTCGCAGGCGCGGATCGCGTCCATGTTCGCCGCCAGCCGGTCCGTCTTGCCGGAGGAGAAGCCGAAGGCGGTGGAGGGCGGCTCCGCCGTATAGATGAAGCCGAATCGTCCCCGCACCGCGGCGGCCGTCGCCGTCGCCGCCGGGGCCGCGGCCTGGATGGTGCTGCCGCTGGCGCAGCGGGCGAGGCAGGCGTTCTGCAGGCTCTGCGGCTGGCTGCCACAGGCCGTGCGGCAGGAGGCGGAGGGCGCCGCCGCCGCGGCGGCCGCCAGCCCTGGCGCGGAGGTGGAGACGCTGCGGAAGCACGGCCCCGCGCCCGGACCGGTGCCCTGGCCGCAGGCGTTCAGCGTCGGCGTCGCCCAGCGTTCGGCGGGGATGCTGATGCGCCAGGGCCCGCCATCCCGGCAGGACAGGTCCCAATAGGCGGTGCGTCGCGGGTCGAGCCCCGCCTGGAACAGCACCGTCACCTCCGCGCAGGCGTAGCGGTTCTGCGTCAGCAGGCTGCGGAAGGCCTCCTTCCGCCCGGCCTCGTTGCGGGCCAGCAGGGCGTCGTTGGTCGGGTTGCCGGTCTGCGCCCAGGCGCCGCCCACCCCCAGCGCCACCATGGCGCCCAGCGCCATCGCCGCTGTCCGCATGAGCCCCCCGATGCGCCGCATAACTCCGTCCCCCGACCGTTCCGGCTGCATCCTAGTGGGCGGGGGCGACCCGGCAAGATGCTGGACGCCGCGCCCCCCGCGCTCTAGGCCATGCGCCTCGGATTGACGGAGCGGCACGGAATGAAGACGCGCGCGGCGGTGGCCTTTGCGGCCGGCAAGCCCCTTCAGGTGATGGATGTGGAGATCGGCGGCCCCAAGGCGGGCGAGGTGCTGGTGGAGGTGAAGGCCACCGGGCTCTGCCACACCGACCTCTACACCCTGTCCGGCGCCGATCCCGAGGGCCTCTTCCCCGCCATCCTGGGGCATGAGGGTGCCGGCATCGTGCGGGAGGTCGGCGCCGGCGTCACCAGCGTGAAGCCGGGCGACCACGTGATCCCGCTCTACACGCCGGAATGCCGGCAGTGCAAAACCTGCCTCAGCCAGCGCAGCAACCTCTGCACCGCCATCCGCGGCACGCAGGGCAAGGGCGTGATGCCCGATGGCACGTCCCGCTTCAGCTGCGACGGCGCCCCCGTGATGCACTACATGGGCTGCAGCACCTTCGCCAACTTCACGATCCTGCCGGAGATCGCGCTGGCCAAGGTTCGCGAAGACGCGCCCTTCGAGAAGATCTGCTACATCGGGTGTGGGGTGACGACGGGCATCGGCGCCGTCATCAACACCGCCAAGGTCTGGGCCGGCGCCAATGTCGCGGTCTTCGGCCTCGGCGGCATCGGCCTCAACGTGATCCAGGGCGCGCGGATGGTCGGCGCCGACAGGATCATCGGCGTGGACCTGAACCCGGCGCGGGAGGAGATGGCCCGCAAGTTCGGCATGACCGACTTCATCAATCCGAACGAGGTCGGCCACGACAAGGTCGTGCAGGCGATCGTGGACCTCACGGGCGGCGGCGCCGATTTCAGCTTCGAGTGCATCGGCAACGTGAAGGTCATGCGCCAGGCGCTGGAATGCACCCATCGCGGCTGGGGTGAATCCATCATCATCGGCGTGGCCGGCGCGGGGCAGGAGATCAGCACCCGTCCCTTCCAGTTGGTGACGGGCCGGTCCTGGCGCGGCACGGCCTTCGGCGGCGCCCGCGGCCGGACCGACGTGCCGAAGATCGTCGATTGGTACATGCAGGGGAAGATCGACATCGACAGCCTGATCACCCATGTCATGCCCCTCGATGACATCAACCATGGCTTCGAGCTGATGGAGAAGGGCGAGTCCATCCGCTCGGTGGTCGTGTACTGAGGCACCCATGCTCCGCCTGACCGAACTGAAGCTGCCGCTGAACCACCCGGAAGGGGCGATCGAGGCAGCCCTGCGCGAGAAGCTCGGCCTGAAGGGGGGGGCGCTGCGCGCCTTCTCCGTCGCGCGCCGGGCCTGGGATGCGCGCAAGCGGTCGGCGATCGAGCTCGTCTATTCCATCGACTTCGAGGTGGCGGACGAGGCCGCGCTGCTGCGCCGCTTCGCGAGCCACCCGGTGCTCGGCCGCACCCTCGGCCCGACGCCCGACACCAGCTACCGTCCCGTCGCCCGGGCGCCGGCGCAGGTCCCGAAGCGTCCCGTCGTCATCGGCACCGGCCCCTGCGGGCTCTTCGCCGCGCTGATCCTGGCGGAGATGGGCTTCCGGCCGATCATCCTCGACCGCGGCAAGGTGGTGCGCGAACGCACCAAGGATACCTGGGCCTTGTGGCGCCGCGGCGTGCTGACGCCCGAGAGCAACGTGCAATTCGGGGAGGGCGGCGCCGGCACCTTCTCCGACGGCAAGCTCTGGTCCGGCATCAAAGACCCGCAGCATCTCGGCCGCAAGGTCCTGACCGAATTCGTCGCCGCCGGCGCGCCGGAAGAGATCCTCTTCGTCGCCAAGCCCCATATCGGCACCTTCCGCCTGGTGACGATGGTCGAGAGCATGCGTGCGAAGATCGAGGCGCTGGGCGGCGAATACCGCTTCGGCACCAAGGTCGTGGACTTCATCGTGGAGACCGGCCGCGACGGCCAGCGCCGCATGCGCGGCGTGGTGACGGAAGCCGGCGAGACGATCGAGACCGACCACGTCGTCCTCGCCATCGGCCACTCCGCCCGCGACACTTTCTCCAGTCTCCACGCCGGGGGCGTGTTCATCGAGCCGAAGCCGTTCTCGATCGGCGTGCGGATCGAGCATCCGCAATCCATCATCGACCGCGCGCGCTTCGGCGATTTCGCGGGCAACCCGATCCTGGGCGCGGCCGACTACAAGCTGGTCCACCACTGCAATAACGGCCGAAGCGTCTATTCCTTCTGCATGTGCCCCGGCGGCACCGTCGTCGCCGCCACCAGCGAACCAGGACGCGTCGTGACCAACGGCATGAGCCAGTATTCCCGCGCCGAGCGGAACGCCAATGCCGGCATCGTCGTCGGCATCACGCCGGAAGTGGACTATCCCGGCCATCCCCTGGCCGGCATCGACTTCCAGCGCCACTGGGAGGAACGCGCCTTCGTCGCCGGCGGCGGCACCTATGCCGCGCCGGGCCAGCGCGTCGGCGATTTCCTCGCGGGCCGGCCCTCCACCTCGCTCGGCGCTGTCATCCCCAGCTACAAGCCCGGCGTCACGCCGACCGACCTCTCCCTCTGCCTGCCCGATTTCGTCGTGGCCGCCATCCGGGAAGCCCTGCCCGCCTTCGGCCGCACCATCCGCGGCTTCGACATGGAAGATGCGGTGATGACGGGCGTGGAGACGCGCACCTCCTCCCCCATCCGCATCCGCCGCGATGCCACGATGCGCAGCATCAACACCCTCGGCCTCTATCCCGCTGGTGAGGGCGCGGGCTATGCCGGCGGCATCTTCTCCGCCGGCGTGGACGGCATCCGCGTGGCGGAGGCGGTGGGTCGCGACATGGCAGGAATGGCGGCGGCAGCGTGAACCACTTCGATGTCGTCGTGCTCGGCGCCGGCGCCGCGGGCCTCTTCGCCGCCATGCGCGCCGGCCAGCGCGAGCGACGCGTGGCTCTGCTGGATCACGCGGAGGAGCCGGGCAAGAAGATCCTGATCTCCGGCGGCGGGCGCTGCAACTTCACCAATACCGGCTGCGTGCCGGACCGTTTCCTGTCGCAGAACCGGCACTTCGCGCGCTCCGCCCTGGCCCGCTACACCCAGCACGATTTCATCGCCCTCGTGCAGAAGCATCGCATCGCCTTCCACGAGAAGACGCTCGGGCAGCTCTTCTGCGACGGCTCCGCGCGGCAGATCGTCGCCATGCTGGTGCAGGAATGCGAGGCCGCCGGCGTCGATCTCCGCTGCCACACCCGCATCACCTCGGTCACGAAGGACACCGCCTTCCGCATCGAGACCAGCGCCGGCGCCTTCACCGCCGACAGCCTGGTGGTCGCCACCGGCAGCCTCTCCATCCCCAAGATGGGCGCGACCGGCTTCGCGCATGATTTGGCGATGCAGTTCGGCCTGCCGCTGACGGAAATCCGCCCCGCCCTCGTCCCGCTCACCTTCGGCGACACGATGCTGGAGCTGATGCGCCCCCTCTCCGGCCTGGCGCTCGACAGCGTCGCCAAGGCGGGCAAGGCCGCGTTCCGGGAGGCGATGCTCTTCACCCATCGCGGCCTCTCCGGCCCCGCCATCCTCCAGGCCTCCTCCTATTGGCGCGAAGGCCAGCCCCTCACGCTGGACCTCACGCCCGACCGCGACGCCACCGCCGCGCTGCTCGCCGGCAAGCGCGCGCGGCCGAAGGCGGAGGCCAAGACCGTCCTCGGTGATCTCCTCCCCGCCCGCCTCGCCGCCGCGCTCGCCGCGCTCCACCTGCCGCCCCGCACCATCGGCGAGATCGGCGATGGCGACCTCCGCAAGCTCGGCGCGATGCTGAAGGCCTGGACCCTCAAGCCCAGCGGGACGGAGGGCTATGCCAAGGCCGAGGTCACCCTTGGCGGCGTGGACACCGAAGCGCTGTCCTCCCAGACCATGATGGCGAAATCCGTCCCCGGCCTGTTCTTCGTGGGCGAAGCGGTGGACGTGACGGGCTGGCTCGGCGGCTACAATTTCCAATGGGCCTGGTCCTCCGGCTGGGCCGCCGGCGAGGCCGCCTGACCCGCTTGGCATAAGCGCCGAAGCAGCCGAAGCTTCCCCCAACACATTCGGGGAACGGCACCATGGCCAAGCGCGGCATGCAGTTCGGGATCTTCCTGGCCCCCTTCCATCGCCTGGGCGACAACCCGACCCTCGCCATCGCCCGCGACATCGAGATGATCGAATGGCTCGACCGCCTCGGCTTCGACGAGGCCTGGATCGGCGAACACCATTCCGCGGGGTGGGAGATCATCGCCTCCCCGGAGCTTATCATCGCCGCCGCGGCGGAGCGCACGAAGCACATCCGGCTCGGCTCCGGCGTCACCTCGCTCCCCTACCACCACCCCTTCCTGGTCGCGCAGCGCTTCGTGCAGCTGGACCACATGACGAGGGGCCGCGCCATGCTCGGCTGCGGGCCCGGCGCGCTGGTGTCGGACGCCTACATGCTCGGCATCGATGCGACGACGCAGCGCCGCCGGATGGATGAGGCGCTGGAAGCCATCATGGCGCTGCTGGCCTGCGACGGCCCCGTGACGCGTAAGACCGACTGGTTCGAGATGCGGGAGGCGCGCCTCCACCTCCGCCCCTACAGCGACCCGCATTTCCCGATCGCGGTCGCCAGCACCCTGACCCCCGCCGGCCCCGCCACCGCGGGCAAGCATGGCGTCGGCATCCTCTCGCTCGGCGCCGGCATGCCCGGCGGCCCCGCCGCCCTGCCCGGCCAGTGGAAGATCGCGGAGGAAGCCGCCGCCGCCGCCGGCAAGACCATCAGCCGGCGCGACTGGCGCCTGGTGATGAATGTCCATGTCGCGGAGACCGACGAACAGGCCATGGCCGATGTGAAGATCGGCGAGCGCCTGGAAACCGCCACCTATTTCGAGGATGCCCTGGGCCGCCCGCCGGGCCGTTCCCAGGACCCGCTGACCGATGGCGTGAAGGCCGGCACCACTCTCGTCGGCTCCCCCGAAACCGTCGCGCGCGGCATCGAGAAGCTGGTCGAAGCCAGCGATGGCGGCTTTGGCGGCTTCCTCTTCCGCGCCAATGACTGGGCGAACCGGGAACAGACCTGGCGCAGCTACGAACTCTTCGCGCGCTGGGTGATGCCGCGCTTCCAGCAATCGCTGGAGACGGTGCGCGGCTCCTACGAATGGGCCGTCGCCAACCGCAAGACCATCTTCAGCCCGAATGTGGAGGCGCTGCGCAAGGCTTTCACCGACCATGGCAGCGCCGTGCCGGAAGCCTTCGATGCGCGCGCCTCCGGCGCACGGGACCTGAAGGTGCCGTAGGGCCTGTGGATACTTGGCCCGGGATGCAATCGGCGAGTGGCTTTTCGTGCCTGGAAGGCGGGGTCAGGGCGGCGATGGGGTTCCATCGTCGTCCTGACTCCAACGCTCCAGGCGCGGAAAGACGCCGCCGAGTGCGCCCGCAGCCAAGTATCCACAGGCCCTACCCCCTTCCCCCGAGCGGAAATGGCATCCTAGGATACCAGCACCCAAGCCGGAGACCGCGCCCGCATGCCACGCCGCCTCCTCCCCCTGCTGGCCCTGCTGCTGCTGTTGCCCCTCGCCGCCCGGGCGCAGTCCTGGCCCGAAAGGCCGATCCGGCTGATCATCCCCTTCGGCGCCGGCGGCATCAGCGACAGCGTCGGGCGGATCGGGGCGGAATGGCTGTCGAAGCAGCTCGGCGTGCCCGTGGTCGCGGATAACCGCCCCGGCGGCAATGGCGCGATCGGGATGGAGGCGGTGCTGCGCAGCCCGGCCGATGGCTACACGCTGCTCGGCGCCAGCGCCTCCCACCTGGTCGTGCTGCCGCTGATGCAGCGCCTGACCTTCGATCCGCAGCGCGACTTCACGCCCATCTCGATGACGGCCGGCAATCCTCTGGTGCTGGCCGTCGCCACCGGCATGGGCCCCGCCACCCTGCCCGCCTTCCGCGACTTCGTCGCCGCCAGGCCCGGCCAGCTGCAATACGCCTCCGGCGGTACCGGCGGGCTCAGCCATCTGGGGATGGAGGTGCTGCTGCAGCGCCTCGGCCTGCAGATGGAGCACGTGCCCTATCGCAGCGGGCCGCTGGCGATGCAGGACATGATGGGCGGGCGCATCCAGGTGCATCTCGGCAATGCGCTGGACATGACGGCCGCGCGCGATGCCGGGATGATCCGCCTCCTCGCCGTCACCGGCACCAGCCGCAGCGCCATCCTGCCGGATGTCCCGACCGTGGCCGAACAGGGCTGGCCGGGCTTCGAGGTCACGACCTGGAACGGCCTGGCCGGCCCCGCCGGCCTGCCCCCCGCGATCCGGGACCGCATCGCGGGCGCCATGCGCCAGGCCTGCGGGGATGACGGCGTGCGCCGCTCCCTCCTGCGCATCGGCGCCGATCCGCTCTGCAGCACGCCGGCGGAGATGGCCGCCTCCATGCAGCGCCTGACCCCCATCATGCGGGAGGCGATCGCCCTCTCCGGCGCTACCGTGAACTGATTGCATCAAGCCCTCAATCGCCGGGCGCCGGCTCGGCCGGCTTGGCTCGCCGCATAGGCGGCGGGCCGCATTCGCGGCCTCGGCCGACTGCGTCGGCCGCACGGCGACCTCTGAAGCGTCGTATGAACCAAGGTGAACTGAATCATGGAAAGCGCGGCCGAGATCTTCCTCCGCCAGCTCGGCGCCTCCGGCGTCGACTACCTCTTCGCCAATGGCGGCACCGACTTCCCGCCGATCGTGGAGGCCTATGCCCGCCACGACGGCACCAACCATCGCCTGCCGCGGCCGATGACCGTGCCGCATGAGAATGCCGCCGTCGCCATGGCCCATGGCGCCTACATGATGACCGGCCGCCCGCAGGCGGTGATGGTTCATGTGAATGTCGGCACCGCGAATACGGTGAACGGCATCCTCAACGCCAATCGCGACCACACGCCCGTCTTCGTGCTCGCCGGCCGCACGCCCTATTCGGAACATGGCCGCCACGGCGCCCGCACCCGCAACATCCATTGGGCGCAGGAGATGTTCGACCAGGCCGGCATGGTGCGGGAGGCCGTGAAATGGGATGGCGAGCTGCGCCAGCCCGACCAGGCGGCGGACCTCGTGCGCCGTGCGCTGGGCATCGCCATGGCCTCCCCCCGTGGCCCCGTCTACGCGACCCTGCCGCGGGACACGCTGGCGGCCCCCGCCGGCAAGGCGCGCGTGGCCGAACCCCCGCCCCCCGCCGCGCCGCCTTTGCCCGACCCCGCGGCGCTGGCGGAGGCCGCGCGGATGCTGGCCGCCGCGCAGCGCCCCCTGATCATCACCTCCGCCGCCGGGCGCACCAGGGCGGGCTTCGACGCGCTGGTCGATCTCGCCACGCGCTTCGCCCTGCCCGTCATCAGCTTCACGCCCCGCTTCGTGAACTTCCCCGCCGACCACCCGATGCACCAGGGCTACGAACCCAGCCCGTTGCTCGATGACGCCGATTGCGTGCTGGTGATCGACACCGACGTGCCCTGGATTCCCCACCTCCAGGGCCCGCCGGAGGGCAGCCGCGTCATCCATCTCGGCGAGGATCCGCTTTTCGCCCGCTACCCCATGCGCAGCTTCCCGACGGACCTGGCCATCACCGGCGATGTCGCGACGGCGCTGCGCGGCCTCGCGGCGGCGCTCGATCCGCTACTGCCGGAAGCCGCCGTGGCGCCCCGCGCCGCCGCCCTGGCCGAGCGCAGCGCCCGCCAGCGCGCCGCCTGGGCGCAGGCGGTGGCCACCCCGCCCGAGGGCCCCATCACGCCGGAATGGATCAGCCACTGCCTGGCGGAGGCCCTGCCGGCCGAGGCGGTGGTGGTGAACGAATACCCGCTGCGCCAGACGCATTGCCCCCGCACCCGGCACGGCACCTTCTACGGCCAGAGCACGGCGGGCGGCCTCGGCTGGGGCTTCGGCGCGGCGCTCGGCGCCAAGCTGGCGGCGCCGGAGAAGCTCATCGTCGCGACGCTCGGCGATGGTGCCTATGTCTTCAACAACCCGACCGCCTGCCACTGGGTGGCGGAGGCGCATCAGTTGCCCGTGCTCGTCATCGTCTTCAACAACGCGATGTATGGCGCGGTCCGGAATTCGACGCTGGCCATGTACCGGGACGGCGCCGCGGCGAAGACGGGGGGCGAACTGCTGGCGGACCTCTCCCCCTCCCCGGCCTTCGAGAAGCTGGCCGAGGCCAGCGGCGGGCATGGGGAGCGGGTGACGGACCCGGCGGCGCTGCCTGCGGCGCTGCGACGCGCCATCGCCGTGGTGACGCAGGAGAAGCGCCAGGCGCTGGTCAACGTGGTCTGCCGCTACTGAGCGGCGGCAGGAAACACTGGCATCGGGCGGATGTTTCTGTTACGTTCCCGCCATCAAGCGCCCTTACTGCGTCTTGTGCCCCGCCGGGGCCGGCACGGAGAGGGGCGCGAAAATCGGTGCTAAATGCACCTAATCGGCATAATCGGCTAAAACCATAGTAGTGGCCTAAGCGGGCCGCATCCCGAGCGATTGCTGGAAGCGCAGCAGGTAGCCATCGGGGTCCTGCACGATGAACTGGCGCACGCCTGCCTCCCGGTCCCCGGCGCGGTACCACTTCTCCTCCGGCGCCAGGTAGAGCGGCCAGGACGCCGCCTCCAGCGCCGCCAGCACGGGCGCGATGGCGGGCAGTTCGATCTGCAGGTTGATGCCCCGGCCGAAGGGGCGTTCCAGCGGCCCGGTGATCCAGCGGCGGCCAGGCCGGAAGGCTTCCTCCAGCATCACCTGCACGCCGTCCCGGTGGAGGTAGGCGAAGCCATCCTCAGGCCGGTCATAGGCGGTCTCGAAGCCGCAAAGCCCGCCCCAGAAGCGGAGGCTGGCCTCGAGATCGGAGACCAGCAGTTCCGGGACGAGCTTAGCGTAGGTGAAGGTCACACCAGGATGGCCAGCACCATCGCCGCCGCCATCGCGCCACCCGCGATGCGGACCGGCAGGGCGGAAAGCCGCAGCGCGCCCAGCGCGCCCAGGCCATGCAGCGCGGCCGTCGCCACCAGGAAGCCCACCGCATAGCCCAGGGCGCCGCTGCCCTCGGCCAGTTCCAGCCCATGCGCATTGCCATGCAGCAGCCCGAAGGCGGCGACGACCGGCAGGGCCAGGCCGAGCGACAGGCGCGCGGAGGCGGCGACCAGCGCGCCCAGGATGATGACGGAGGCGAGGATCCCGCCCTCCACCATCGGCAGCCCCGTGCCGGCCATGCCGAGCGCGCCGCCGATCGCCATGCCGCCCAGGAAGGCCGCCGGCAGCGCCAGCAGCGCGCGGCCCCCCATCAGCCCGGCCCAGAGGCCGACCGCCACCATGGCCAGCACATGGTCCAGCCCGCCGATCGGGTGCATCAGCCCCGCCACGACGCCATGGACATGATCGCCGGCGCCATGGGCGAAGGCCGGGCCCGGCGCCAGCAGCGCCGCGAGCATCAGGAAGCGGCGCATCACGCGGCCTCCCCGCGCCGGGTCAGGCCGCCAGCGGCCAGGATGAAGGCTGCGATCTCTGCCACGCCCTTGTTCTCCTTGAGGTTGGTGAACATGAAAGGCCGCGCGCCGCGCATCTTCTTCGCGTCGCGGTCCATCACGCCGAGGTCGGCGCCGACCAGCGGCGCCAGGTCGATCTTGTTGATCACCAGCAGGTCGCTGCGGGTGATGCCGGGCCCGCCCTTGCGGGGGATCTTGTCGCCGGCGGAGACATCGATGACGTAAATCGTCAAATCCGCCAGTTCCGGGCTGAAGGTCGCGGCCAGATTGTCACCGCCGCTTTCGATGAAGAGCACTTCCAGCGTCGGATGCCGCGCCGACATCTCCGCCACCGCGGCCAGGTTGATGGAGGCATCCTCCCGGATCGCAGTGTGGGGGCAGCCGCCGGTCTCGACGCCCATGATGCGGTCGGGGTCGAGCGCACCGCTCCGCGTCAGGAACTCGCTATCCTCCTTGGTGTAGATGTCGTTGGTGATGGCGGCGATGTCGTTGTGGTCGCGCATGTATTTGCACAGGCGATCGACCAGCGCCGTCTTGCCGGAACCGACGGGGCCGCCGATGCCGACGCGGAAGGGTCCGTTGCTCATGAGCGGAATAGCCTCGTGTACTGAGTTTCGTGTCGGAACGAGAAGAGGTCGATCGCGATGGCCGCGGCGCCGAGGTCATCAGGATCGGTGACGGAAAGCGCGGCCTCCGTCGCGCGCAGCACGATCGGCAGCAGCGCCGCCGTCGCCACCTGCCCATCCGTCTGGCCGAGCGGCACGACGCGCACGCCGGCCGAGACGATGTTGGTGGAGAACCCCGTGAGCCAGCCGAAGACGGCATCGCGCAGCGTGATGCCGTGGAAGGCGGCCGCCGCGCCGAAGGCCACGGCATGGGTCAGGCGCCCCGGATTGCGCGCGGCATAGGCCGCGAAGCGCGGCTCCGGCCAGGCGGCATTGGTGGCCAGCGCGAAGGCCTGGCCGGGCTGCGTCGCCTCCAGCGCCAGCTCCGCCGTCCCGCGCCAGCAGGCGGCAAGCTCGGTCAGCTCGTCCAGCGCCGCGTCGTCACCGGCCTCGGCGGCCCGCCAGGCCAACGCGAGCAGCCCGCCATCCACGGCGCCCGCGCCGTGCAGCAGCGCGGCCTCGACATAGGCGACGAGGTGATCGCGCTTCGTCACCGCGCCATCCTCCACCGCCATCTCCAGCCCATGGCTGTAGGAGAAGGCGCCGATCGGATAGGCCGGCGACAGCCAGGCGAGGAGCCGCGCGAGGGCGGCGGGATCAGTGCCCGTGGTGATGGCAGTCGGGCCCGTGTTCATGGTCGTGGTGATGATCATGGTCGTGGTCATGCGCGTGACTATGCCCATGCGGATGCGCCGGCAGGCGGTTGTGCTCGCCATAGGCGCCGCCCTCCGGATTGAAGGGTGCGCGCACCTTGCGCAGCGTGGCGCCCAGGCCCTCCAGCATGCGGATGATGACGTGGTCGTGCCGGATCAGGATGGTGTCGCCCGCCAGCTGCGTCGGCAGATGCCGGTTGCCGAGATGCCAGGCCAGGCGCAGCAGAAGCGCCGGATTCGGCGCCGTCACCTCGACGAGGTCCTCCGCCGCCGCCTTCACGCGGATGAAGCCGCCATGCTCCAGCTCGAGCCCGTCGCCATCGCGCATGACGGTGGCCTCGGCCAGGTCGAGCAGGAAGGAGCCGCCGCCTTCCGTCAGGTACATCTTGCGGCGGCGATAGCGGTCGTCGAAGTCGACATGCACGGCATCGCGCTGCTCGGCTTCCGGCCAGGTGCCGGCGGCATGGACGGCCAGCGCGCGGGGTGGCGTGGTATTGGGCATCAGTCTCTCTCAGAACAGGAAGTAGCGCTGCGCCATGGGCAGCACGGTGGCAGGCTCGCAGACCAGCAATTCGCCATCGGCTCGGACCTCGTAGGTCTCGGCATCCACCTCGATCCGCGGCAGGTGGCCGTTCAGCACCATGTCCTTCTTGCTGATGCCGCCACGGGTATTCGCGACGGGCAGCAGCTTGCGGGACAGACCGTAGCGCTCCGCGATCCCCGCCTCGATCGAGGCGCCGGAGACGAAGGTGACGGAGGACAGCGTGTTGGCGCGGCCATAGGCGCCGAACATCGGCCGGTAGTGGATGGGCTGCGGCGTGGGGATGGAGGCATTGGGATCGCCCATCGGCGCCATGGCGATGGTGCCGCATTTCAGCACGTAGTCAGGTTTCACGCCGAAAAAGGCCGGCGACCACAGCACGAGGTCCGCGAGCTTGCCGACCTCGATGCTGCCTACATGCGTGGCGATGCCCTGCGCGATGGCCGGGTTGATCGTGTACTTGGCGATGTAGCGGCGGACGCGGAGGTTGTCGTTGTCCCCGCTCTCGCCAGCCAGGCGGCCGCGCTGCGCCTTCATCTTGTGCGCGGTCTGCCAGGTGCGGATGATCACCTCGCCGACGCGGCCCATCGCCTGGCTGTCGGAGGACATCATGGAGATGGCGCCGAGGTCGTGCAGGATGTCCTCGGCCGCGATCGTCTCCTTGCGGATGCGGGACTCCGCGAAGGCCACGTCCTCCGGGATCCGCGGGTCGAGGTGATGGCAGACCATGAGCATGTCGAGATGCTCATCCACCGTGTTCCGCGTGTAGGGCATCGTCGGGTTGGTGGAGGAGGGCAGGAAGTTGGGATGCCCCACCACCTTCAGGATATCCGGCGCATGCCCGCCGCCCGCGCCCTCGGTGTGGAAGGCCTGGATGGTGCGCCCCGCGATGGCGGCGATCGTGTCCTCCACGAAGCCGCTTTCGTTCAGCGTATCCGTGTGGATCGCGACCTGGATATCGTACTTGTCCGCGATGGAGAGGCAGGTATCGATCGCCTTCGGCGTCGTGCCCCAATCCTCATGCAGCTTGAAGCCCGCAGCACCCGCCAGCGCCTGCTCCTCCAGCCCCGCGGGGAGTGAGACGTTGCCCTTGCCGAGAAAGCCGAGATTCATCGGGAAGGCCTCGGCCGCCTGCAGCATGCGCTGCATGTGCCAGGGGCCGGGCGTGACGGTGGTGGCAAGCGTGCCATGGGCGGGGCCGGTGCCGCCGCCGAACATGGTCGTGACGCCGGAGGTCAGCGCCTCCTCGATCTGCTGCGGGCAGATGAAGTGGATGTGGGGGTCGATGCCGCCCGCCGTCAGGATGCGCCCCTCGCCGGCCAACACCTCCGTGCCCGGGCCGATGATGATGGTGACGCCGGGCTGCGTATCCGGGTTGCCCGCCTTGCCGATGCTGTGGATCAGCCCGTCCTTGAGCCCCACATCGGCCTTGTAGATGCCGGTGTGGTCCACGATCAGCGCATTGGTGATGACGGTATCGACGGCGCCGGATGCGCGCGTGACCTGGGACTGCCCCATGCCGTCGCGGATCACCTTGCCGCCGCCGAACTTCACCTCCTCACCATAGGTGGTGAGGTCTCGCTCGACCTCGATGATCAGGTCCGTATCCGCCAGGCGCAGGCGGTCGCCCGTGGTCGGGCCATACATGCCGGCATAGGCGCGGCGGGACAGGCGTGCGGCCATCAGAGCTTCCCCTCCGTCTCGCCGCGGAAGCCGTGCACGATCCGGGCGCCGTCATAGGGCACCAGCGTCACGCGGCGCGACTGCCCCGGCTCGAACCGCACCGCCGTGCCGGCGGGAATGTCGAGCCGCTGGCCGCGCGCGGCCGCACGGTCGAAGCGCAAGGCGGGGTTGGTTTCCGCGAAATGGTAGTGGCTTCCGACCTGGATCGGCCGGTCGCCGGTATTGGCGACCTCGATCTCCGTGGTGGGCCGGCCGACATTCAGCTCGATCTCGCCCTCGGCGGGGAAGAGTTCTCCGGGGATCATCGGATGGGCTCATGAACGGTGACGAGTTTCGTCCCGTCCGGGAAGGTCGCCTCCACCTGGATCTCGTGGATCATCTCGGCAATGCCCTCCATCACCTGGTCGCGCGTGATCACCGTGGCGCCGTCGCGCATGAGGTCCGCCACGCTGCGACCGTCCCGCGCGCCTTCGACGACGTAGTCGGTGATCAGCGCCACCGCCTCCGGGTGGTTGAGCTTCACGCCGCGCTCCAGGCGCCGCCGTGCCACCTGGGCCGCCATGGCCACCAGCAGCTTGTCCTTCTCACGCGGCGTCAGGTTCATGCGTCACCTCTCATCAGGCCCAAGCATGGCGCATGCCGGTTCATGTGCGCCAGAGTCTTGGCAGGCGGGGGGGCAGGCCCAGCGCGGCCTCGCGCAGCGCCACCAGCGCCCGCGCCACGCCGGCGCGGACGGCGCCCGCCTCGCCCATCCAGCGAGCCAGCAGCAGGCCGGGGGCGACGATTCCGGCGCGGCCATCGGTCAGCTCGCGCAGCCTCTCGCGGTGCGCCGCGGCGTCAGGCGCGGCCAGCAGCAGCGTGGCGACGGCGCCCGCGCCATCCAGCACGAAGCGGGAGGCGGCGGCACCCGGATCGGCCAGGCGGAAGGCATCGGCCCAAAGCAGCCGCCCGCCCCGCCGGATTCGCCAGCGGTCATGCAGCGCGCCATGGGTGAAGCGCTCCCCCCGCGCGGCGCGACCCAGCACCAGCATCTCGGCCGCCAGCAGCGTGGCGTCGGGGGCCATGTCAACCGCCATGCGCCGCGTGAGGCGCGCGCCGTCGAAGAGGATCGTCTCCTGCGGCAGCCATTCGCAGACGCTGTTGGCACCAAGACGCAGGCTGGAAGCAATCTCCGTCTCCGGGCCGAGCGTCCGGTAGATCTTCTCCGCCGCCGGCGTGGTCGCCGTGAAGCGCGCCCGCGCGCCGAGGTCGATCGTGACCTCCAGCGAATCGCCGCCGGCGAGCCCGCCCGCGACATTGACCAGCGCCGCCTGCTTCGGCTCCGCCGGGTCGCTGTCCGGGAACAGGATCCGCAACGGCGAGGACTGGAAGAGATGCGCGATGCGCGCGCCGCCCGGCGCGGCGACCAGGCCGAGTTCGGCGCGCCCGCGGGAGCGCTGGTGGGAAGGCGCCGGCGGCGCGTCTCTGGGCATCGCGGGCAACGTGGCATGCGGCGGCAGGGCTGAAAACCGCCCCTAGACGCGCCGAGGGGTCGGAACGTGACCGAACTGACAGCTTGCACAGATCGACAGCGCGCAAACCGGCCGCGGGGCAATGATCGCCCGTTTCTTGGGCGGGAGGAGGGCCGCCGAAAACGGGAAAACGAGGATTGCCGCCGCCCGATCGTATGCAGGCGCCGTGGCACGCATCTCGCAACTGCGCAGGCCGGGCGGAAGCGGATGGCCAAGGGACGGTCATCAGGGTCCGCCGCGACCCAAAAGCCCAGGAGGCTCCACCACAATGAACCATCGCATGCCGATCACCCGGCGCGCCGCGCTCGCCACCTTCGGCGTCGCCCTGGCCGCGCCCGCCATCCGCCCGTCCTTCGCGCAGGGTGCACCGATCAAGGTGGGCGTGCTGCACTCCCTGTCCGGCACCATGGCGATCAGCGAGACCGCGCTGCGCGACACCGTGCTGATGATGGTGGAGGCGCAGAACGCCAAGGGCGGCATCCTCGGCCGGCGGCTCGAGGCGGTGGTGGTGGACCCCGCCTCCAACTGGCCGCTCTTCGCGGAGAAGGCGCGCGAACTGCTCGCCGTCTCTCGCGTCGACGTCACCTTCGGCTGCTGGACCTCGGTGTCCCGCAAGTCGGTGCTGCCGGTCTTCGAGGAACTGAATGGCCTGCTCTTCTACCCCGTGCAGTATGAGGGCGAGGAAGAGAGCAGGAACATCTTCTACACCGGCGCCGCGCCGAACCAGCAGGCGATCCCGGCCGTCGAATACCTGATGTCCGCCGATGGCGGCTCCGCCAAGCGAATCGCGCTGCTCGGCACGGACTACGTCTATCCGCGCACGACCAACCGCATCCTGCGCGCCTTCCTGATCTCGAAGGGCATTCCCGAGAGCGACATCATGGAGGAATACACGCCCTTCGGGCACAGCGACTGGCAGGGCATCGTCAGCCGCGTGAAGCGCTTCGCCGGCGAGGGCAAGAAGACTGCCATCGTCTCCACCATCAATGGCGACGCGAACGTCCCCTTCTACCGCGAGCTCGGCAACCAGGGCATCAAGGCGGAAGACATTCCCTCCGTCGCCTTCAGCGTCGGTGAGGAGGAACTGGCCGGCATCGACACGCGCCCGCTGGTCGGCCACCTGGCGGCGTGGAACTACTTCATGTCCGTGGACAGCCCGGCCAACACGGCGTTCAAGACGATGTGGCAGGCCTACATCAAGAACCCGCGCCGCGTGACCAACGACCCGATGGAGGCCACGCTGGTCGGCTTCCAGATGTGGGCGCAGGCCGTGGCGCAGGCGGGCACGACGAATGTCGATGCCGTCCGCACCGCGATGTACGGCCAGAAGGTGGATGCCCCCTGCGGCTACACGCTGGAGATGCACCGCAACCACCACCTCTCCAAGCCCGTCATGATCGGCGAGGTGCAGGCGGACGGCCAGTTCAACATCGTCTGGAAGACGCCCGGCCCGATCGTGGCCGAGAACTGGAGCCCCTTCATCCCCGAGAACGCGAACCGCCGCCGCGGCTGAGCAGGAACAGGGGGTGGCCTTCGGGCCGCCCCCACTCCATTGACATGAAGAACACGCTCCTCGCCTTCCTGCTGCTGCTCGCCGCCGCGCTGCCGGCACGGGCGCAGGATGCCTTCGTGGCGGCCCTGCCTGGGCTCGCCGGCAATTTCAATGCGCAGGCGGAGGCGGTGGAGCGCCTGGGTGCGCTGGCCGATCCCCGCGCCATCCCCGTGCTGCGCGCGCTGACCGATGGGCGGCTGCTGAAGCGCCCCGACAATACCCTCGTGATCCGGGAGGGCACCACGACCACCGATGTCCTGACCGGCGCCGCGACCGATGCGGCGGGCACCGAGGCGCTGCGCATCAACAACCGCGTGCGCGTGGCGCTGCGTGGTGCGCTCGGCCGCCTGCAACTGGTCTCGCCTGATCCCGCCGAGCGCCTGGCCGCGGCCGAGGCTGTGTTCCGCACCCGCAGCGCCGACAACGTGCCGCTGCTGGACGCGGCGCTGGCGCGGGAAACGGTGCCCCGCATCCGCGACCGCATGGCGATCGCCCTCGCCGCCTCGCGCCTGATGGCCAGCGACCCGGCGGCCAAGCTGCTGGGCGTGGAGGCGCTGGGCGCCTCCGCCTCACCGGAGGCACGCGCCGTGCTGCTGGAAGCGCGTGCCGCAAACCCCGACATCCTGCCGCAGATCGAGGCGGCCGTCGCCGCGATCGATCGTCGCCTGGCCGTGCGACGCGCGGCGGAGACCTTCTTCCAGGGCCTCTCCCTCGGCTCCGTGCTGCTGCTGGCGGCCCTCGGTCTTGCCGTGACCTTCGGCGTCATGGGCGTGATCAACATGGCGCATGGCGAATTCGTCATGCTCGGCGCCTACACGACCTTCATCGTGCAGGAGGCCTGCCGCGGCATTCCCTGGCTGCTGCCCTGGTCGCTGCCGCTCTCCGTCCCCGCCGCCTTCCTGGTCGCGGCGCTATGCGGCGCGGCGATGGAGCGCGGCCTGATCCGGCACCTCTATGGGCGTCCGCTGGAGACGCTGCTGATGACCTTCGGCGTCGGCATGATGATCCAGCAATCCGTGCGGCTCGTCTTCGGCGCCCAGAACCGGGAGGTGCTGAGCCCGCCCTGGATGCAGGGCACGCTGCTGCTGCCCTTCGACATCCCGGTCACGCAGAACCGCCTCTGGATCCTCGCCTTCTCGCTGGTGGTGCTGGGCCTGACCGTCGCCGCCATCCGCTTCACCCGCTTCGGGCTGGAGATGCGGGCCGTGACGCAGAAGCGCGCCATCGCTTCCTCCATGGGTATCCGCACAGGCCGCGTGGATGCGCTGACCTTCGCCTTCGGCTCCGGGATCGCCGGCATCGCCGGCGTGGCGCTCAGCCAGATCGACAACGTCTCTCCCAACCTCGGTACGGGCTACATCATCGACAGCTTCCTGGTCGTGGTCTTCGGTGGCGTGGGGTCGCTGGCGGGCACGCTGGTCGGCGCCTTCGGTCTCGGCCTGGTCAACAAGATCCTGGAACCCTGGGCTGGCGCGGTTCTGGCGAAGGTCTTCGTGCTGATCGCCGCCATGATCTTCATCCAGCGGCGGCCGCGCGGTCTGTTCGCGCAGAAGGGACGGGCCGCGGAAGCATGAGCGCGACGGTCTCTCCCCTCCCCGCCAGCCGCGCGCGGCTTGGCCTGCGCACCGGGCTGCTGGTCGCGCTGCTGCTGCTGGCCGCCATGCCGGTGCTGAACCAGCTGCCGACGACGCATCCGCTGCATGTCTCGGACTTCCTCGTCAGCGTCACCGGCAAGTGGATCTGCTACGCCATCCTCGCGCTGTCGCTCGACCTGGCCTGGGGCTATGCGGGCATCCTCTCGCTCGGCCATGGCGCCTTCTTCGCGCTCGGCGGCTATGCGATGGGCATGCACCTGATGCGCCTGATCGGGCCGCGCGGCGTCTATGGGCATCCGGTGCTGCCGGACTTCATGGTGTTCCTCGGCTATCGCGAACTGCCCTGGTACTGGCTCGGCTTCGACCATTTCGCCTTCGCCATGCTGATGGTGGTGCTGGTGCCAGGCGTCCTGGCGCTGGTGCTGGGCTGGCTCGCCTTCCGCAGCCGCATCACGGGCGTCTACCTCTCCATCATCACCCAGGCCATGACCTACGCGCTGATGCTGGCCTTCTTCCGCAATGACATGGGCTTCGGCGGCAATAACGGCTTCACCGACTTCAAGGAACTGCTGGGCCAGCCGCTCAACACCAGCGCGGCACGGTCGGGGCTGTTCTACGCCTCCCTCATCGCGCTGGCCGGCGCCTTCCTGCTCTGCTCCCGCATCACGGCCAGCAAGTATGGCCGCGTGCTGACGGCGATCAGGGATGGCGAGAACCGGGTGCGCTTCCTCGGCTACAACACCACGCACCACAAGCTCTTCGCCTTCGTGCTGTCCGCCATGCTGGCCGGCGTCGCGGGCGCGCTCTACGTGCCGCAGGTCGGCATCATCAATCCGGGCGAGTTCAGCCCGGCCAATTCGATCGAGGCCGTGATCTGGGTCGCGGTCGGCGGGCGCGGCACGCTGGTCGGCGCCATCCTCGGCGCCTTCACGGTGAACGGCCTGAAGACCTGGCTGACCAGCGCGGCGCCGGACCTCTGGCTGTTCGTGCTGGGCGGGCTCTTCGTGCTGGTGACGCTCTTCCTGCCCAAGGGGCTGATCGGCCTGCTGAAGGGACGCGGCGCATGAGCAGCGGACGCAGGCTCTACCTCGATGGCGTCTCCGTCGTCTTCGACGGCTTCCGGGCGCTGAACAACCTGTCCCTGATCGTCGAGCCCGGCGAGCTACGCTCCGTCATCGGCCCCAATGGCGCGGGCAAGACGACGATGATGGATGTCATCACCGGCAAGACGCGACCCACCGCCGGCACCGTCAATTTCGGCGACATCGACCTGACGAGGATGGACGAGGCCGCCATCGCCAATCTCGGCATCGGCCGCAAGTTCCAGAAGCCCACCGTCTTCGATGCGCTGACGGTGTTCGAGAACATGGAACTCGCGCTGAAGGCCCCACGCGGCCCGCTGGCCTGCCTGCGCTGGGCTTTGACCGGTGAGGCGAAATCGCGGATCGAGCAGGCGCTGGAGGAGACGGGGCTGCAGGAGCGGGCGGAGGACCTCGCCGGCATCCTGAGCCATGGACAGCGGCAATGGCTGGAGATCGGGATGCTGCTCATGCAGGACCCGGAACTGCTTCTGGTGGACGAACCCGTGGCCGGCATGACGGATGCGGAGACGGAGCACACCGCCGCGCTGCTGGTCCGCATCGCCGGCAAGCGGAGCGTGGTGGTCGTGGAGCATGACCTGGAATTCGTCCGCGCCCTCGGCCGCCGCGTGACGGTGCTGCATGAGGGCAGCGTGCTGTCGGAAGGCTCCATCGACCATGTGCAGAACGACCAGCGCGTCATCGAAGTCTATCTGGGGCGCTGAGGGATGCTGAACGTCGCCTCCATCGACCTGTCCTACGGCGCCAGCCTCTGCCTGCGCGGCGTCTCGCTCGTCGCCGAACCGGGCAAGGTGACGGCGGTGCTGGGCCGCAACGGCGTCGGCAAATCCTCCCTGCTTCGCGCCATCATGGGGCTGGAGAAGGTGCGCGCCGGCACCATCACCTGGGAGGGGCGCGACGTCACGCGCCTCGGCCCCGCGGAGCGTGCGCGCGCCGGCATCGGCTACGTGCCCCAGGGGCGGGAGATCTTCCCCTTCCTGACGGTGCAGGAGAATCTGGAGACGGCGCTGGCCGCGGCGCCCCGCGGATCGGGCGTGAGTTCGGAGATCTTCGACCTCTTTCCGATCCTGCGGCAGTTCCTCCGCCGGCGCGGCGGCGACCTTTCCGGTGGGCAGCAGCAGCAATTGGCGATCGGCCGCGCGCTCTGCGCGCGCCCGCGCCTGCTGATCCTCGATGAGCCGACGGAGGGCATCCAGCCCTCCGTCATCAAGGACATCGCGCGCGTCATCCACCACCTCGCGCGGGATCGCGGCATGGCCGTGATCCTCGTGGAGCAGTACTACGACTTCGCGCGCGAACTCGCTGACAACATCGCCGTCATGGTCCGCGGCGAGGTGGCGCTGTCCGGCCCCGCCGGCACGCTGGACGAGGCCGCGGTGCGGAAACTGCTGACCGTCTAGGCGATACCCAGCACGCCCTTGCCATCCAGCGTGATGCCGGTGAGGCCGGGGCGATGGGCGAAGACCTCGATGGGGTGGAAGAGGTAGAGCCAGGGAGGGTTCGCCTGGAGGCGCGTGAGGCAGCGTCCATAGGCCATCTCTCGAGCCTCATCGGCCACGGCATGGTTGGCCTCCGTGATCATCGCCTCCAGCGCCGCGTCGTCATGGCCCTGCCACCAGATGCCCTTCACGACCGAGGAAACCTTGTCGTTCAGCACGCGGTAGGTGCTGTGGGGCGTCGAATCGAAGATGGCCATGTCGCCCATCTCCTTCCGCCCGACCTCCCGCGCGAATTCCGGGCGGTCCTTCTGCACCTCGATCCGCGTTCCCAGACCGATGGCGGTGAGGTCCGCGGCCACGCGCTCGCTGATCTCCCGCGCGCGCTCCGGCATGTGCTCCGGCGTGCGGATCAGCAGTGGCGCCTCGGGGGCGGCGCCATCCAGCAGGCGGCGCGCGCCGTCTGGATCGAACGGGATCGGCGACAGCGCCGCGGCCTGCATGCCACGGTGCAGCGGGCTCACGATGGTAGCGGAGCGCTGGCCGAGGCCGTGGAACAACCCATCGATGATCGCCTGCGAATCGACCGCCATGTTGACGGCGCGCCGCGCGGCTTCGCTGGTGAAGAAGCCCTGCGCACAGTTCAGGTAGTACATGACGGAGAGCGTGTTGAGCGCGCGGCCCCAGGCCAGGTCCTGCCCGAAATCGGGCGCCACGTGCATCCGCTCCAGGTTCATCGCCGCATCGGCGTGGCCCTCGCGCAGCGCGCGAAGCCGGTCATCGGCATCCGCGATGGCGGTGAAGGCGATGCGATCGCGCGGATCGGCGACGCGTTCCAGGACCGCATCCCGTTCCGGCGTGTGGTCCAGCACGCGCCAGGGCCCGGTGCCGAGCAGCGGGCGGCCATCCGGCGTCAGCCGGCAGATGTAGAACTCCGTGAAGACGTCGAGGATGTCGGCGAAGGGGGTCGGGTTCTCCACCGCCACCACGTCGCTCGCCTCCGCCGTGATGCGGGCATGGGCGAGGTAGCGGGAATACGCCCATTTCATGCCGAACATGTCGAGCGAGTTGCAGATCTGCTCGATGAAATGGACCATATCCTCCGCGACGCAGGGCTTGCCGTCATGGAAGCGGGCGCCGGGCCGGATGGTGAAGCGCCAGCGGCGTGCGGTGCCGTCATGCGACCAGGCGCCGAACAGCGCCGGGCGCAGCGCGCCATCATCCCAGCGGATCAGCGGCTCCAGCACCAGGTTCTTCAGCGTGAGAACGCTCGTGTCATCCGTCACCTGCCGCGGCGGCGTGAAGCGGCACTTCTCCGCCGCGATGCGGAGCAGCGTCATTGCGGTTCGATGGTGCGCAGGATCGGCGCCCAGGTCGCTTCCTGCGCGCGCATGAAGGCGAGGTGGTCGGCGGCCGAGGACGGCGTGACATCGACGCCGAGCCGTTCGAAGCTGGCGCGATTCGACGCATCGGCGAAGACGGCGTCGAAGGCCTGGCGCAGCCGCGCGACGACGGGATCCGGCACGCCCTTCGGCGCGAAAAGGCCCATCCAGCTCAGCACCAGATAGTCCGGCAATCCCGCTTCCGCGATGGTCGGCAGTTCCGGCAGCGCGGCGGCGCGCGTGCTGCCCGTGGTGGCGATGCCGCGCCAATGGCCGGCGCGGATCGGCTCGATGGAGGTCGCGATGGTGTTGAACATCACCTGCACCGCGCCATTCGTGAGGTCCGCCCGCGCCAGCGCATCGCCGCGATAGGGGACGTGCACCATCTCGGTCCCCGTCATCTTCATGAACATCTCACCGGAGAGGTGGATGGAGCCGCCCGCGCCGGCGGAGGCGAAGTTCAGCCGCCCCGGATTGGCGCGCGCATGGGCGATGAATTCCGGCACCGTGCGAACGGGCAGCGAAGGGTGGACCACCAGCACATTGACGCTGGAGAACATCATGCCGAGCGGTTCCAGATCCCGCTCCCACTGATAGGGCGTGTCGCGGATTAGGTAGCGCGTATTGATGATGTTCGGGCCGCCCGTCAGCAGCGTGTAGCCATCCGCCGGCGCCTTGGCGACGACATCGGTGCCGAGATTGCCGCCCGCGCCGGGGCGGTTGTCCACGATCACGCGCTGGCCCAGCTGCGTGGCCAGCGCCTCCGCGAAGGCACGGCTCTGGCTATCCGTCCCGCCGCCCGGCGGGAAGGGCACGACGATGCGGACGGGCCGGTTCGGATAGGGCTGCGCCATCGCCGCCACGGGCAGCAGCAGCGCGGCGGCCAGCAGGCCACTGACGAAGGCACGACGCATCGACGATTTCCTTCCGGATTATTCGTGAAAGGCTACCACAGCCCGGGCAGCCAGAGCGACAGGGCCGGCAGCAGCGCCAGGATGGCGATGCGGATGCCGTCCGAGATCACGAAGCCCATGACGCCGCGATAGGTCTCCCCCATCGGCACGTCCTTCGCCATGGCGTTGATGACAAAGAGGTTGAGGCCGAAGGGCGGGGAGATCATGCCGACCTCGACGCTCATCAGCACCAGGATGCCGAACCAGACCAGCGTCTGCGTCCTGTCCAGCCCGAAATCCAGGCCGAGCATCAGCGGCACGAAGATCGGCAGCGTCAGCAGCACCATGGCCATGCTTTCCATGAAGCAGCCGAGGATGAAGTAGACGATCAGGATGGCGAGGAGGATGACGGTCGGCGGCACGGGCAGGCCCGCGACGAAGGCGGAGAGTTGCGATGGCAGGTGGGAGAGTGCGAGCGCCGCGCTGAAGAGTTCCGCGCCCAGCAGCACGATGAAGATGAGGCCCGTCGTCTCCGCGGTGGAGAGCAGGCTTTCCTTCAGCCCCTGCCAGCGCATCCCACCGAGCGCGACGGCCAGGATGCCGGTGGCGGCCGCGCCGATCGCGGCTCCCTCCGTCGCGCTGAACCAGCCGCCATAGATGCCCGTGACGACGATGACGAAGACGGTCATCACCGGCCAGACATCGGCGGTGGCGCGCAGCCTTTCGCGATACGGCAGGCGTGGCGCCGGCGGTGCCGCTTCCGGGTGGCGGCGCGTGTACAGGTTGACGACCAGCATGTAGCCCGCCGTCGCGATCAGGCCCGGGATGACCGCGGCCACGAAGAGAAGCCCGATGCTCATCTCCGTGTAGATCGCATAGATCACGAGAATGACACTCGGCGGGATCAGGATGCCGAGCGTGCCGCCCGCGGCCAGCGTGCCGGTGGCCAGCGCCGGCGAATAGCCGTGCCGGCGCATCTCCGGCAGCGCCACCTGGGACATGGTCGCGGCGGTGGCGAGCGACGATCCGCAGATGGCGCCGAAGGCCGCGCAGCCGCCGATGCTGGCCACCGCCAACCCGCCGCGCCAATGCCCCATCCAGGCGCGCGCGCAACGGAACAGCGCCCGGTTCATGCCGCCCTTGGTCGCGAAATCGCCCATCAGCAGGAAGAGCGGAATGACCGACAGGGTGTATGAGGAGAAGCGGCTGAAGGTCATGGTGTTCAGCGTCGCGAAGAGCCGGTCCCAGCCGGAGATCTCGGCATAGCCGAGGCCGCCGACCAGCAGCATCGCGACGCCGACGGGCATGCGGAGCCCGATCAGGACAAGGGCACCGCCGAACATCAGCAGCCCAATGGTGACATTGCTCATGCGGGCCGGCGCATCCTGGCGAAGCTCTCCAGGGCAATGAAGGCCGCGCAGAGGCTCCACACCGCCATGCCGATGGCGGCCGCGGCATAGCCCCACCAGAAGGGAAGCTGGAGGAACATGGATTCGCGTTCGCGGTCCCACTGGTTGTAGCCGCCGATGGCCAGCCGCCAGGCCAGCACGGCCACGACGAGCGCGGCCACGGCGCGCATCATGGCATCGAGCCCCGCAATGCCCCGCTTCGGCAGCTTCTGCGTGAAGAAGTCCACCAGCACATGGGCGCCCTTCATCTCGCAGATCGGCATGCAGAAGACGACGGCGACGCCGAGCGCCAGCTCCACGATCTCGCTGTCACCCAGGATCGGGCGGCCGAGCACGGCGCCGCGCAGGACGGAAGCGGTGGTGACGCCGACGGCCAGCATGAGCAGCGCACCGGCTACGAGGGCGAAGAAGGTCGAGAGGCGCGTCAGCGCCCCCCGCATGGCCGCCAGGCTCACGCGCGGCCGTGGCGGGCGGTGATGGCCAGGATGTCGTCGAACATGGCGCGCCCGTTGCGGCCGCGCCGGTTCATCTCCGCGATCCAGGCGTCATAGGCCGGTGCGACCGCGGCCTGCCAGCGCGCCTTCTCCTGCGGCCCGATGGCGATGATCTCGTTCCCCGCGGCGATGGTGGCATCGACGGCGGGCTTGGTCTGGCTGTCCCAGATCGCGCCGCGATTGGCGGCCAGCGCCGGCCCGGAATTCGCGTCGATCACGGCCTTCAGGTCTGCCGGCAGGCGGTTGTAGCTGCGACCGTTCATCAGCGTCAGGATCATGCCCTGGAACAGGCCGACACCCGGCGGTTCGCTGTGGAACTTCGCCACTTCATACAAGCGGAAGGGGTGCGTGATCGCCCAGTTGATCAGGAAGCCATCCACCTGGTTGCGCGCCGTCGCCTCATAGACGCCGCCGAGCGGGATGCCGACGGGCGTGGCGCCGAGCGCCGTCACGGCTTCCCCGATGAAGCGGCCGGCGACGCGCAGCTTCAGGCCGCGGAAATCCTCGAGCGTCCGGATCGGCTTGCGGGAGGTGTGGATCAGGGCGCGATCCGTGGAGTGCACGGCAATGATCTTGATGCCGCGGTATTCCGTGTCCGCGAGATGCTTGGCGATGAACTCCATCGCCGCGGGGCTTTCGGTGGCACTGAGGCCCGTGTTGAGGAAGGGCAGCTCCAGCCCTTCCGTCCCCATGAAGCGGCCCGGCGTGAAGCCCGGCACCGTCCAGATGATGTCCACCACGCCGTCTTCCAGCTGCTGCACCAGATCGCGCGGCTGGCCGCCCAGCTGCATGGCGGGGAAGACGTCGATCTTGATGCGGCCATTGGATTCGCGCGCCACCTTCTCGGCCCAGGGGTCGAGATGCATGGTGTGGTCCAGCGCCGTCGGCGAGGAGAAGGAGTGCAGGCGGAAGGTGAATTGCGCGGCCTGCGCCCGCAGGGTCGCCGGTGCGGCCAAGCCGAGCGCGAGACCCGCCCCCATCAGATCACGACGCTTCATCTGCCAGCTCCCCGCCATGCTTCCAGGCGCGAGCGTGGCAAGAACGTCGGGCGTCTGGCAAGCGCGGAAGAGGGCGCCACGCAGCCCATCGGTCGAGGTTTGCAAGCGAGCGCGGCAGGCGCTGCGCGTATACGCCGCACTCGCGATCCGGCGCGGGCATATACGATTTCCCCCGTGACCTGATGGCTGGCGCGGACTGGCATCGGCGTGGAATCCTCCCACCTCATCACGACGTCCGACGGAGACACCGCCTTGCCCGCACCCCGCACGCTGGCCGAGCTTGAAGCCGATGTGCAGCGCGACCTGGACCTGATCGCGCATCCCCGCATGCCGTGGCTGCAGCCGAAGACCTGCAGTGGCGCCCCGGTGCTGGACGTGCTGATCGTGGGTGGCGGGCAGTGCGGCGTGGTGACGGCCTTCGCCCTGATGCGCGACAAGGTGCGCAACCTGCTGGTCATCGATCGCGCGGAGGAAGGGCGCGAGGGCCCGTGGCTGACCTATGCGCGTATGCACAATCTGCGGTCCTGGAAGGATCAGAGCGGCCCCGATCTCGGCGTGCCCTCCCTCACCTACCAGGCCTGGCACGAGGCGCGCTACGGCCGCGCCTCCTGGGACACGCTTCGCTACATCCCCAAGGAATACTGGAACGACTACCTGCTCTGGCTGCGCCGCGTTACCGGCGTGCCGGTCCGCAACGGCGTGGAGGCCAGGCGCATCACGCCGGCGCGGACGGATGACGGCCTGCCCTGCCTGCGCATCGAGACCAGCGCCGGGCCGATGCTGGCACGCAAGGTCGTGCTGGCGACGGGGCAGGAGGATGCGGGCTTCTGGTGGATGCCGGATTTCGTCGCGGCGCTGCCGCCGCATCTGCGCGCGCATGCCGCGGACCCGATCGATTTCGACGCGCTGCGCGGCAAGACCGTCGCGGTGCTCGGCGCCGGTGCCTCTGCCTTCGACAATGCGGCGATGGCGCTGGAGGCCGGCGCCTCCGCCGTGCATCTCTTCTGCCGGCGCGCGGAGCCGATGGTGGTGCAGCCCTATCGCTGGCTGACCTTCGCGGGCTTCATGCGCCATCTGCACGAGATGCCCGACGAATGGCGCTGGCGCTTCATGAGCCATGTGCTCGGGCTGCGAGAAGGCTTCCCGCCCGATACCTATGCCCGCGTCACACGCTTCCCACATTTCACCATGCATGTCGGCCGCCCCTGGACGGATGCGCGGGTCGGCGAGGATGGGCGTGCCGTGGTCGCGACAACGCGCGGCGAGATGGCCGCGGATTTCCTCATCTGCGGCACGGGCGTGAAGATGGATCCGGCCCGCGTGCCCACCCTCGCCGGCTTCGCCGATGCCATCGCGCGCTGGCAGGACCGGTACACGCCGCCGGCGGAGGAGGCGAATGCGCGGCTTAGCGAGTTCCCCTACCTCGCGCCCGACTACAGCTTCGTGGAACGCGTGCCCGGCCAGGCGCCCTGGATCCGGGACATCCACCTCTTCGGCATCAGCACGACCATGTCCTTCGGCCCCGCCGGCGCCTCCATCAACGCCATGGGGATGGCGGTGCCGCGGCTGGCCGCCGGCGTCACGCGCGGGCTGTTCGAGACCGACCTGCCCGCCTTCTACGCCGCGCTCCGCGCCTATGACGTGAAGCAGGTGGAGATCGACCCCGCGCGGCTGGCGGCGGAATAGCGCTACGGGATCAGCGCATCCACCAGCGATGCGGCGTCACCGCCGGTGGCGAGGCCGTTGATCGCCGCCAGCGCCCGCGCCACGCCGGCGGCATCCATCACCCGGCCGGCGCAGTCGCGGAACTTCGCGTCGTGGTCAGCCTCGCTCATCGGGTTGCCGCGCGATCCCAGTCGGTCGGTGCGTGTCTCCGTCAGGACCGTGCCGTCATCGAGCCGCACGGCCACGCGCGTCGGCGGCGACGGCGCATCCTCGCGCTCCGGCACGCCGCGCATGGTGATGCGGGGCATCAGCGCGCGGATCGTGTCGCGATGGATCGCATCACCCTCGAAATCGGCGAGCGTCAGCCTCCCCTGCGCGGCAGCGGCGGCCAGGCAGTATTCCATGCTGAACCGCGCCTCCATCCCCGTGGTCGGGCGCGGATGCATGAGGTTGCGGGAAAGCACCAATGGCAGATCGGTCTCGATCGCTGTGATGCGGCTCGGGTCGATGCCTTCCCGATCCCGCAGCGCGAGCAGCGCATCCAGCGAGAGATGCGTGGCAGCGCAGGTGGGATAGGCCTTGTAGCTGATGCCGATGCTCTCGATCGCCAGCGCCTCGTTCTCGCTTGGCGGCAGCATCGCACCCTCCGGCGCCGGACGGCCGGCATAGAGCTCGGCGAAGCGCCAGCGTCCATCCAGCGCTTCCACCGCGCCACCGGCACCGGCCTCCGCCAGCGTGGCGGCGAGGATGCCGGCCTTGGCCGCGAAGCCGGCATGCATCGACTTCGCCTCCGCACCCAGTTGCATCCGCGTGCCGGCGGCCATGCTGACGCCGAGGCTGAGTGAATCGCGCGCTTCGCTGGCACTCAGCTTCAGCAGCCGCGCACAGGCACCCGCTGCGCCGATGGCGCCGATGGTGGAGGTGGCGTGCCAGCCCAGCGCATAGTGCTTCGGGTTCACGCCGCGGCCGACGCAGGCCATCACCTCCAGCCCCACCACCAGCGCGTCCAGCAGGTCCGGTCCGGTGCTGGCGCGCTCCTCGCCCAGGGCCAGGATGGCCGGCACCAGCACGGCCGTCGCATGGCCGTTCAGCGGCGCGAAGGTGTCGTCGTAGTCCAGCACATGCGCCGCCGCGCCGTTCACCAGCGCCGCCCAGGGGGCAGGCAATCCCTGCCCATGGCCGATGACGCGGGCGGGGCCGCTGCCCCAGCGCGTGACAGCGGCGAGGACCTTGCGCGGTACGGGCTCCGCGGCTCCGGCCAGGATCACGCCGATGGCATCGCGGATGCCCTCGATCGCCAGCGGCGCGGCGCGGGCGATGCGGGGGCGCGGCACGGTCGCGATCCACTCGGCGATGCGCTGCGTGGTGCCGGTCTCGTCCATGGGAAGCCTCCGCGATGCGCCAGGGTGGCGCCTGCTTTGCGAAGACGGCAAGGGGGTCGTGGCTTCCCGTCACGGGGCGATGCGTGCCAGCATCCCCACGGCAAGGAAGGGGAATGTCTCCATGGCAGGGACGCGGGCGGGTGCGATCGCGCGGGCGGAACGCTGCTTTGACGAGGGGACATATCTGGAGCGCCTGCGCGCGCTCGTCGCCGTGCCGACCGAGAGCCAGCTGCCGGACAGCGAGCCGGCGCTGCGCCGCTACTGCGAGGAGACCATGCCCGCGCTGATGCGCGACATGGCCTTCGAGCAAACGGTCCTGGACAATCCCAAGAAGGGCCGTGGCCCCGTCTTCGTCGCCACGCGGATCGAGGATCCGTCGCTGCCGACCGTGCTGGTCTATGGCCATGGCGACGTCGTGCGCGGTTTGAAGGGCAAGTGGTCCGACGGCATGGACCCCTGGGACGTCACGGTGCGCGGCGACAAGTGGTATGGCCGCGGCACGGTCGACAACAAGGGCCAGCACCTGATCGCGATCGAGGCGCTGCGCGCCGTGATGGCGGAGCGCGGCGGTCGTCTCGGCTTCAACGCCAAGGTGCTGGTCGAGACCGGCGAGGAACAGGGATCGCCCGGCCTGCGCGGGTTGTTGCAGGCGGAGCGCGACAGGCTGGCGGCGGATGTCTTCATCGGCCTCGACGGGCCCCGGCAGACGACCTTCATGCCGGAGATGAAGCTCGGCGCCCGCGGCGGCGTGGCGTTCGACCTGGTGGTGCGGCTGCGTGACCATGCGCATCATTCCGGCCATTGGGGCGGCGTGCTGACCGACCCCGGCTTCGTGCTGGCGCATGCGCTGGCCAGCATCACGGACCGGCACGGCCGCATCCTGGTGGAGGGTTGGACCCCCGCCGCCATCCCGCCCGCGGTGAAGCGCGCCATCGGCGAATTGGTGTTCGAGGACATCCCTGGCCTGCCCGAGGGCGACCCGAACTGGGGCGAGCCCGGGCTGACCAAGGCCGAGAAGATCTTCGGCTGGACCAGCGTCATCGTGCTGGCGCAGATCACGGGCCATCCCGATGCGCCGACCAATGCCGTGCAGGGGGAGGCCCGCGCGCGGCTTCAGGTGCGGCATTGCGCCGATGTGCCGGGCGACAGCATCGTGCCCGCGCTGCGCCGGCATCTCGACGCCAAGGGCTTTCCGGAGGTCGAGATCATCCAGGTGATGGAGCGCGACATGTTCGGCGCCTCCCGCACCGATCCGGATGATCCCTGGGTCGGCATGGTCGCGGGATCGATGGCGCGGACGACGAACCGCGCGCCCAACATCGTGCCCAATTCCTCGGGCTCCAACCCCTCCGACATGTTCCTGGAGGAGCTGGGCACGCCGGTGATCTGGATCCCGAACAGCTATGCCGGCTGCAACCAGCACGGGCCGGATGAACACGCGCTGGCGCCGCTGCTGCGGGAGGGGCTCGGGCTGATGGCCGGCATCTGGTGGGATATCGGCGAGGGCCGCGTGCCCGCGCGTCGCTGAAGGAGGAGGCAGCCATGCCGGACGGAACAACGACCAGCTTCACCGATGCCGTCAGCGGCCCGGAGATGATGGCCAATCTGCGCCAGATCGCGCGCTGGGTGAAAAGCTCCGGCGCCGCGGAGGAGCGGGAGGCGCTGGCCTTCATCGACCAGCGGATGCGGGACTATGGCTTCCGGACGGAAGTCATCCTGCATGACGCCTTCATCAGCCTGCCGGGCAAGGCCTCCGTGCTGGTGGACGGCAAGGCGGTGAAGGCGATCACGCAGAGCTTCTCGCAATCCTCGCCGCCCGGCGGCGTCTCCGGTGTGCCGGTCTATATCGGGCATGGGACGGAGGAGGATTTCGCGGGCCGCGACCTCGCGGGGAAGATCCTGCTGATGGAGGGCATGGCGACGCCGGCGACGGCGAAGCGCGCGACGGAGGCCGGCGCCATCGCGCATCTCCACATCAGCCATCACGAGCACATCCACGAGATGTGCATCTCCCCGGTCTGGGGCAGCCCGGGCAACAGCACGAAGGACGGCATGCCGCGCACCGTCGTCTGCAGCGTGGACAATGCCGATGGCGGCGCCATCCGCGATGCGCTGGCGGCCGGTGGGTCCCCCGTCGTGACGCTGCATGCCGAAGTTGATACGGGCTGGCGCAAGACGCCGATCCTGGTGGCGGAGATCGACGGCGCGGCGGGCGGTGGGGATGAGCCCTTCGTGCTGCTCTCCGGCCACCACGACACCTGGTACTACGGCGTGATGGACAACGGCTCCGCCAATGCGGGGATGATGGAAGTCGCCCGGCTCTGCGCGGAACGGCGTGACCGGATGCAGCGCGGCCTGCGCGTCTGCTTCTGGTCCGGCCATTCGCATGGACGCTATTCCGGCAGCGCCTGGTACGCGGATGCCTACTGGGATGAGTTGGATCGCCGCTGCGTCGCCCATGTGAATGTGGACAGCCTGGGCGGCGCCGGCGCGACAGTGCTGGCGAACACGGCGGCGATGGCGGAGCTGTGGCAGCTCGCCGCTTCCGCCGTGCAGGCCCACACCAACCAGACCTACAAGGGCAAGCGGAAGAACCGCAGCAGCGACGACAGCTTCGTGCAGATCGGCATCCCCTCCATGTTCGGCAGCATCAGCGAACAGCCGGCGAAGCACGCGCAGGCGCGCAACGCGCTGGGCTGGTGGTGGCACACGCCGCACGACACGATCGACAAGGTGGATGAGGCGAACCTCGTGCGCGACACCCGCGTGCTGGGGCAGGTCGTGTGGAACCTGCTGGCGAGCGAGGTCGTGCCGCTGGACCACGCCGCGACGGCGGCGTCGCTGCTCGCGGAACTGGCACCGCTGGAGACGAAGCTCGCGGGGCGCTTCCCGATCGAACCCCTGGTCGCAAGCGCGACGGCGCTGCGCGATGCGGCTGCCGCCCTGGCCGGCCGCCCCGCGAAGGATGCGGCGGCGGCGAATGCGGCGCTGATGCGCGCATCCCGCGCCCTGGTGCCGGCGGACTACACGGCGGGCGACCGGTTCCTGCACCCGCATGCGCTGCCGGTGCCGAATTGGCCGACCCTGCAGCCGATCCGCGACCTGGCCGCCACCACGCCCGGCACGGATGAGGAGCGCTACGCCGCCGTCGATGCGTTGCGCGCCCGCAACCGGGTCGCCTTCGCGCTGCGGGAGGCGCGGGCGGCCATCGCGGATGCCGCGGCGGCGCTGGGCTGATGCAGATCCGGTTCGATGGCCAGGTCGTGGCCGTCAGCGGCGGGGCCATGGGCTTCGGCCGCGCCATCTGCCGCCGCTTCGCCGATCTCGGCGCGCGCGTCTTCACCTGCGACGTGGATCAAGCGGGCCTGGCGGAGACGGCGGCGGGGCGGGACATCTCGACCGCCGTGGTGGACCTGTCCGACCGCGCCGCCGCCGCGGCCTGGATCAAGGGCGTGGAGGACGCCGCGGGCGGGCCGATCCGCGTGCTGGTCCACAATGCCGGCGGCGTCGTCGGCGCGCGCTTCCACCCGGTGGAGGAGGCGCCCGATGCCGACTGGGACAGGGTCTTCGCCGTCAACATCCATGCCGGCTTCGCCCTGGCCCGTGCCGCCGGGGCGGGGATGAAGGCGGCGGGGCGGGGGCGCATCGTCACCATCTCCTCTACCGCGGGCCTCCAGGCGTCGCGCACCGGGATCCAGGCCTATACGGCCGCGAAGCACGCGCTGGTCGGTCTCACGAAGCAGCTCGCGGTCGAATTCGGCCCCTACGGCATCACGGTGAACAGCGTGGCGCCGGGGCTGCAATATACGGGGCCGGAGGGCATAGCGGCCTGGGAAGCGCGGCCGGAAGCGGAGCGCCAGGCAATTCTCCGCACCATCGCGCTCGGCCGGCTGGGCGAGCCTGATGACATCGCCGATGGCGTGCTGTTCTTCGCCTCGGAGCATGCGAAACTCATCACGGGCCATGTCCTGCCGGTGAATGGCGGGCGGATCTAGGGAATACGGTCGATGCGCAACGATGAAGAGATCTGGCGCCACGTCGAGGAACGCCGCAGCGAGTATGCCGCGCTCAGCGACCGCGTCTGGGGCATGCCGGAGCTCTGCTACAACGAGCATCGCAGCGTCGCCGAGCATATCGCGATGCTGGAGGCCGAGGGCTTCGCCATCACGAAGGACGTCGCCGGCATCCCGACGGCCGTGATGGGCGAGGCCGGCGAAGGCGGCCCCGTCATCGCCATCCTCGGCGAGTATGACGCGCTGCCCGGCCTGTCCCAGGAAGCGGGCGTGGCCGAGCACCGGCCCATCCCCGGCGACGGCAACGGCCATGGCTGCGGCCACAATCTGCTGGGCTCGGCGAGCCTGCTCGCGGCCGCAGCCGTGAAGGACTACCTCAAGGCCAACAACCTGCCGGGGCGCGTCCGCTACTACGGCTGCCCCGCGGAGGAAGGCGGCGCGGCCAAGGGCTTCATGGTGCGCGCCGGCGCCTTCGATGACGTGGACATGGCCATCTCCTGGCACCCCGCCGCCTTCTCCGGCGTCAACGAGCCGATCAGCCTGGCCAATACCCGCATCGACTTCTCCTTCGTGGGCCGGGCGGCCCATGCCGCGTCCTCGCCCCATCTCGGCCGTTCGGCGCTGGATGCGATCGAATTGATGAATGTCGGCGTGAACTACATGCGGGAGCACATGCCGAGCGATGCCCGCATCCACTACGCCTATCTCGATGCCGGCGGCATCGCGCCCAACGTCGTGCAGAGCCGCACCAAGGTCCGCTACCTCATCCGCGCGCGGAACCTCGAAGAACTGAACGGCCTGGTGAAGCGCGTCCGCAAGATCGCGGATGGCGCGGCGCTGATGACGGAGACGACGGTCTCCACCCAGGTCATCTCCGCCGTCTCCAACCTGCTCGGCAACTCCCCGCTCGAACAGCTGATGCACGACAATTTCGAGCGCCTGGGCCCGCCCCCCTTCACGGAGGCCGACAAGGCGTTCGCGGCCGAGATCCAGAAGACTCTGCGGGACGAGGACATCCTCTCCGCCTATCGCCGCCAGGGCGTGACGCCGGAGACAGGCAAGGCGCTGTGTGACGCCATCGTGCCGCTCGGTGCCAAGGGCGCGGGGATGAACGGCTCCACCGATGTCGGCGACGTCTCCTGGAAGGTGCCAACGGTGCAGGCGCGGGGCGCGACCTACGCCATCGGCACGCCCGGCCATTCCTGGCAGGTCGTGGCGCAGGGCAAGACCGATGCGGCGCATACCGGCATGGTCCATGTGGCCAAGGTGATGGCCGGCACGGCGGTGGATGCCATCCGCAACCCCGACATCATCGCCAAGGCCAAGGCCGACCACCGCGCCCGCACCGGCGGCAAGCCCTATCAGAGCCCCCTGCCGCCGGACGCCAAGCCGGCACTCGGCATGTCGCTGGCCGAATAGGCCACACGGAACCGGCGGGGCCGGCCCGCCGTTCGCATCCCCGCGTCGATCTCCGGCGCGGGGATTTCCGTGTGACGATCGACCAGGCCATCGCCTTCGCCATCCTCGGCTGCACCATCGCGGCCTTCATCCATGGCCGCCTGCCCTACGACCTGGTGGCGCTCCTCTCCCTTTTCGCCGCCGTCGTCAGTGGCGTGGTCCCGGCGGAAAAGGCCTTCTCCGGCTTCTCCGACGACGTCGTCATCATCGTGGCCGGCGCGCTGCTGGTCAGCGGCGCCGTCGCGCGCTCCGGCGCCGTGGAGGCCGCGATGCGGCCGCTGCTGCCCCATCTCAAGGGCGGGCCGGCGGTGCAGGTGCCGATCCTGGCCGCCGTCGTCATGGTGCTCTCGGCCGTCACCAAGAATGTCGGCGCGCTCGCCATCCTGATGCCCGTCGCCTTCCAGCTGGCGCGGCGGACGGGCACCTCCCCCTCCGCCCTGCTGATGCCCATGGCCTTCGCGGCGCTGCTGGGCGGGCTGGTCACGCTGGTCGGCACCTCCCCCAACATCATCGTCTCCCGCCTGCGGGAGGAGATGCAGGGCCAGCCCTTCGGCCTGCTGGACTTCGCCCCGGTCGGCGGCTGCATCGCGCTGGCGGGGCTGGTGGTGCTGGCGCTGGGCTGGCGGCTGCTGCCGGGCGGGCAACGCGCCTCCGGCGGCAAGGCGGCGGCCTTCACCCTCTCCCACTACAGCACGGAAGCGCGGCTGCCCGCGGAAGGCGGCATGGTCGGCAGCACCGTGGCCGAACTGGCCGCCCTCGGAGAGGGCGAGGTCCGCGTCACCGCCCTCATCCGCGACGGCGCCCGCCAGGTGCCGGGGGATGCGGAAGTGCTGCGCCCCGCCGACCGCGTGATGCTGGCCGGAGAGGCCGACGACCTTGATGCCTTCATCGCCCGCAGCGGGCTGACGCTGGTGGGCGAACGCCAGGAACTGCCGGCCGATGCGGCGGAGGTGGTGGAGGGCGTCGTCACCGGCGAAAGCCCGCTGGTCGGCGCCACGCCCTCGGGCTTCGACCTGCATGGAAGGACCGGATTGAACCTGATCGCCGTCAGCCGCCGCGGCCAGACCATCGACGAGAAACTGAGCGAGCTGCGCTTCCGCGCCGGCGACGTTGTCATTCTGAAGGGGGAGGCCGAGGCGGTGCCCCATGCCATGGGGGGCCTGCGCATCCTGCCGCTGTCGGAGCGCAACGTGCCGCTGGGGCGCAATCGCCGCGGCTGGGTGCCGCCGCTGGTGCTGGCCATCGCCATGGGCCTGGTGGCCGCCCACGTCGTGCCCGTCTCCATCGCCTTCTTCGGCGCGGCGGTCGTGCTGCTGGCGCTGCGGGCCATGTCGATGCGGGAAGCCTATGAGACGGTGGAATGGCCCGTCATCGTGCTGCTCGCCGCCCTGATCCCGGTCAGCGAGGCGATCCGCACCACGGGGGGGACGGAGCTGGTGGCGGGATGGCTGGCCGTGGCCGCCGCCGCCGTGCCGCCGATCGCCGCCATGGCGCTGATGATGGTGGTCGCCATGGCCGTGACTCCCTTCCTCAACAACGCCGCGACGGTGCTGGTGATGGGGCCGGTGGGGGCGAGCCTGGCGCAGCAGCTGGGCCTCAGCCCCGATCCCTTCCTGATGGCGGTCGCGATCGGCGCGGCGAGCGACTTCCTGACCCCGATCGGCCACCAGTGCAACACGCTGGTGATGGGGCCCGGGGGCTATCGCTTCCAGGATTACTGGCGGCTCGGGCTGCCACTATCGGCCACGGTCCTCATCGTGGGCGTGCCGGCGGTGGCCTTCTTCTGGCCGCTCGCCCCGGCCTGAACGACCGGCCTGCTTTGCCCCCTGCCCGCCGCGGTTGTAGAAGGGGCTGATGACCCGTCGCGCCGCCAAGGACCCGGATCGCGCCCTGGCGCTGCCGCTGGAAGAGAGCCTCGGCTTCCAGGTCCGGGACCTCAACCGCGCCATGCAGCGCGCGCTGCAGATCCGCATCCAGCCCAGCGGCGCGACGCTTGGCGCCTGGTATTTCCTCCGCGTGCTGTGGGAGGAAGACAGCCTGACGCAGCGCGAACTCGCCGCCCGCATCGGCATGCAGGAACCGACCGCCGTCATCGCCCTGCGGGGCATGGAGGAGGCAGGCTGGATCACGCGAGACCGGAGCATGGAGGACCGGCGCAAGGTCCATATCCGGCTGACGGAGGCCGGCCGGGCGCTGCGGGAGCAGTTGCTTCCCCGGGCGCGGGAGGTGATCGGCCTGGCGACCCAGGGCATGAGCGAGGCGGAGATCGGGACGCTGCTCGGCCTGCTGAAGCGCGCGCGCGCGAACCTGGAACCGTCCTCTCTCATCCAGGCCCCACGCCGAGTCGCCGCGCCGCGGCGGCCACGCAGCGGCTGAATACGTCCAGCGAATCGAAGGGCAGGTCCGTCCCTTCCTCCGGCAGCAGGATGGGCAGGCCGCCGGTCTCCACCGCGCCGGGGATCATCAGGTTGTCCGGCAGGCCGAAGCCGCCGACCGTGAGCCCCGGCATCGGGTCCGGCACCGCCGCCACCTGCGCCTGGCTGCGGGCGGCAAACAGGGTGGCGGTGTTGGAGTAGGCGAAAATCGGGCGGCCGCGGCCAAGGAACCAGCCGAGCTCCACCAGCGTGCCGGCATCGGCGGAGGCGCCCCGGAAGGGTGTCAGGTTGGCGATGACGATGTCGGCGCGCTCCATCATCGCGATGTCCTTGGCGAAGATCACGCGCCAGGCCTCGGCTTCCGGCATGGCGGCCAGGCTTGCCACATCCTCGTTCAGCGGCGGCAGGGCGGTAATGCCATGGGCGGCGCAGATCGCGGATTTGCGGGCGGCATGGGCCGGCGCATCGGGCAGGAAGACGTCGGGGCCGGCGAGATAGGCGGTGATGGGCATGCCCCACCTGACCATGCCGCGCGCAGCCTGGGCAAGAAGGCGGCAGCCGCCCGGCCGTCGGGCACCGCCTGTCCGGAAAACGCCTCTGGCACGGGCGGGGCGGCTTCTGGCAGTTTCGGAATCATGAGGATCATCGATTGAAGCCGGCGCCCTTCGACTGGCAGGCGCCGGAGACGGTGGAGGCGGCGCTGGCGCTGAAATCCGTCCATGGGGATGGCGCACGCTTCATCGCGGGGGGGCAATCCCTGGTGCCGGCGATGAATTTCCGGGTCGCCCAGCCCGGCGTGCTGATCGACCTGAGCCGGGTCGCGGGCCTCGATTCGCTGGCCTGGTCGCCGGACGGGTCGCTGCGGATCGGGGCGATGGTGCGGTACCGGGCCATCGAGCGAGATGCAGAAGTGGCCAGGCACCTGCCCCTGATCCTGGAAGCGCTGGCGGAAGTGGCGCATCCGCAAATCCGCACCCGGGGGACACTCGGCGGCAATCTCTGCCACGCCGACCCGGCCAGCGAGATGCCGGCCGTGATGCTGGCGCTCCAGGCGCGGATGGAGGTTCGGGGCCCGGGCGGCACGCGCATCCTGCCGGCGGCCGATTTCTTCCTGGGCCCGCTGACCACCGCGCTGGCGGAGGATGAGATGCTGGCCGCGATCATGGTGCCTCCCCTGCCCGCCGGCGCCGGCACGGCCTTTCTCGAACTGGCGCGGCGGCGGGGCGACTATGCCATGATGGGCGTCGCCGCGGTGCTGCGGCGGGACGGCGCCGGGCGCTGCGCGGAAGCGCGGCTGGCCTTCTGCAGCGCAGGGCCGACGCCCATGGCGGCGCCGGGCGCGGCGGCGCTGCTGGTCGGCACGGCGCTGGCGGCGGCCGACATCGCGGCGGCGGCGGAGGCCGCGAAGGCGGAGATCGAGCCGATGGGCAGCGTGCAGGCCTCCCCGGCCTATCAGCGCCATCTGGCGGGCGTGCTGGCCGCCCGCGCGCTGACCCTGGCGGCGGAGCGCGCGGCATGAAGGTGCGCGTGACGGTGAATGGCGTGGCCCATGAGCGGGAGGTCGAGCCGCGCCTGCTGCTCAGCGACTTCCTGCGCCACGAGATCGGGTTGACGGGCACCCATGTCGGCTGCGAGCACGGCGTCTGCGGCGCCTGCACCATCCTCTGGGATGGCGAGCCCGCGCGTGCGTGCCTCGCTTTCGCCGTGCAGGCGGAGGGGCATGACATCCGCACGGTGGAAAGCCTGGCGCCCGCGCCCGGCCAGCTCAACGCCCTGCAGCAGGCCTTCCAGGACAGCCACGCGCTGCAATGCGGCTACTGCACCCCCGGCATCCTGATGACGATGACGGCCTTCCTGGCGGAGAACCCGAAGCCCAGCGAGGAGGAAGTGCGCCACGCGCTGTCCGGCAACCTCTGCCGCTGCACGGGCTACCAGCACATCGTGGACGCGGTCCTTCTGGCGGCGGAGCGCGGCGCATGACGCATTCCTTCGGCAAGCCGCTGACGCGGAACGAGGACCCGCGGCTGCTGCGGGGCGAGGCGCTGTTCGTCGACGATGTCGAACTGCCCGGCCTGCTGCATGTGGCCTTCCTGCGTAGTCCGCATGCCCATGCGCGGCTGCTCTCCGTCGATCTGACGGCGGCGCGCGCGCGGTCCGGCGTGATCGCCGCCTATGCGGCGGAGGATCTGGGCGACTACTGGAAGCCCGGCCCCCTGCTGGTGCCGCCGCCACCCGTCCCCGGCATGGTCTTTCATCAGTGCTGCCAAGTGCCGCTGGTGAAGGACAAGGCGCGGCATGTCGGCGAGCCCGTCGCGATGGTGGTGGCCGAGAGCCGCTACATCGCGGAGGACGCGCTGGCCGACATCGTCGTGGAGTGGGAGGTGCTGGACGCGGTCGGCGACCTGGAGGCCGCGCTGCAGCCGGGCTCGCCGCTGGTGCATGACCATCTCGGCGTGAACGTCGCGGCGCGCGTGCACCAGCATCGCGGCGACTATACCGCGGCGGCGAAGGCGGCCGCCCTGGTCGTGAAGCGGCGCTTCACCTATGACCGCGGCGCCTCCATCCCCATGGAGACGCGTGGCGTCGTCGCACAATGGGACCCGCGGGCGGACCGGCTGACGGTCTGGGACACGACCCAGGCGCCCGTCGTCATCCGCAACGGGCTGGCCGCCATGCTCGGCCTCAGCGAACGGCAGGTGCGCGTGGTCGCGCCCAATATCGGCGGCGGCTTCGGGCCGAAGATGATGATGTTCTACCCCGAGGAAGTGCTGGTCCCCTGGGCCGCCATGCGCCTCGGAAGGCCTGTGAAGTGGATCGAGGATCGGCTGGAGCATTTCTTTGCCACGACGCATGAGCGCAGCCAGATCCATGACGCGGAGATCGCGCTGGATGCCTCCGGGCGCATCCTCGGCGTGAAGGATGTCTTCCTGCACGACAACGGCGCCTATGACCCCTATGGCCTGACGCTGCCGCTGAACAGCCAGTGCACGCTGCTGGGCTGCTACCTCGTGCCGGCCTATGACAGCGTCTTCACCGCCGTCTTCACCAACCGCACGCTGGTCACGCCCTATCGCGGTGCCGGACGGCAGCACGGCGTCTTCGTGATGGAGCGGCTGCTCGACATCGCGGCGCGCGAACTCGGGCTGGACCGCAACGAGATCAGGCGGCGCAACTTCATCCCCGCGGACGCCTTCCCCTACGACCAGGGCGTGATCTACCAGGATTTCTCCCGCCTCTCCTACGACAGCGGCAACTACGCACCGATCCTGGAGAAGGCGCTGGACGCCATCGGCTATGACCGCTTCGTGCAGGAGACGCAGCCGAAGGCGCGCGCGGAGGGCCGGGCGCTGGGCATCGGCGTGGTCTGCTATGTCGAGGGCACGGGCATCGGCCCCTATGAGGGTGCGAAGATCCAGGTGCAGGGCAGCGGCAAGGTGAGCCTCGCCACCGGCATCGGGTCTCAGGGCCAGGGCCATGCCACGGCCTTCGCGCAGGTCGTCGCCGAGCAGCTCGGCGTCGATATCCGCGATGTGGAGGTCACGACCGGCGACACCGACCAGTTCTATTGGGGCGTCGGCACCTTCGCGAGCCGCGGCGCCGTCGTCGCCGGCAGCGCCACGCATGAAGCCGCCAAGGTGGTGCGCCAGAAGATCCTGAAGACCGCCGCGCGCCACTTCGAATGCGCGGAGGAAGATCTGGTCCTGGCCGATGGCAAGGTGCATGTCGTCGGCGTGCCGGATCATTCGATCACGCTCGGCGCCCTGGCGGGCCTGGCGAACCCCATGCGCGGCGCCGTCACGCCGGGCACGGAGCCGGGGCTGGAGGCGACGTCCTATTTCGGCCCGGCCGGCGGCGCCACCGCCAGCGGCGCGCATGCGATGATCGTGGAGGTCGATCCGCTGACCCTGCGGCCGACCATCCTCGACTACGTCGTCGTCCATGACTGCGGCACGGTGATCAACCCGCTGATCCTGGCCGGGCAGATCCAGGGTGGCGTCGCGCAGGGCATCGGCAATGCCTTCTTCGAACAGCTGCATTGGGACGAGCAGGGCCAGTTGATGAATGCCAGCCTGGCGGACTACCTGCTGCCGACCGCGCTCGACGTGCCGCGCATGCGCCTCGACCACACCGTGACGCCGTCGCCGCTCAATCCGCTCGGCGTGAAGGGCGCGGGGGAGGCCGGCGCCATCCCCGTCGGCGCGCTCTTCGCGCAGGCGCTGGAGGATGCGCTGGACCTGCCTGCCAAGGGGATCGAGATTCTCGAAATGCCGCTCAGCCCCTCGCGACTCTGGGAGATCACCAACGGTGGCTGAGCCGGCGATCGCCGCGCGGAACCTGTCCCTGGTGTTCCGCACCAATGACGGGCCGGTCCATGCGCTGTCCGACGTGAACATCGACATCGCGCCTGGCGAGTTCATCTCCCTCATCGGCCCCTCAGGCTGCGGGAAGACGACGCTGCTGCGCGTGATCGCGGATCTGGAGAAGCCGACCGGCGGCGAGATCCGCGTGAACGGCGTGACGCCGGAGGCCGCGCGGCTGGCGCGCGACTATGGCTACGTCTTCCAGGCGCCGGCGCTGTTTCCCTGGCGCACCATCGAGGGCAACGTGATGCTGCCCTTGCAGATCATGGGGCTCTCCAAGGCCGAGCGGCAGGAACGCGCGCGGCAGCAGCTGGCGCTGGTGAACCTGGCGGGCTTCGAGCGGAAGTTTCCCTGGCAGCTCTCCGGCGGCATGCAGCAGCGCGCCTCCATCGCCCGCGCGCTGGCCTTCGAGCCGAAGCTGCTGCTGATGGACGAGCCCTTCGGCGCGCTGGACGAGATCGTCCGCGACCACCTCAACGAACAGCTGCTGAAGCTCTGGGCCACGACGCGCAAGACCGTGGTCTTCGTGACGCATTCCATCCCGGAGGCGGTCTTCCTCTCCACCCGCATCGTCGTCATGTCGCCGCGGCCCGGACGCATTACGGATATCGTGGATTGCGACCTCGGCCCCGATCGCCCGCTGGAGATCCGGGAGACGCCGGAATTCCTGCGCATCGCGCAGCGCGTGCGGGAGGGGCTGCGCGCGGGCCATTCCTATGAGGGCTAGCATCCTGCCGGTGCTGACGGTCTCCGCCGGCATCGTGGTGCTGTGGTACCTCGGCGCCGTCTGGCTGAACTGGCAGGTGGTGTGGGACATGCAGGCGCGGGCCGGCCATGCGCCCGACTTCGCCACCATGGTGTCGCTGACGCTGTCCCATGCGCGACCGCTGCTGCCGGCGCCGCACCAGGTGGTGGTGGAAACCTGGAACAGCCTGACGGGACCGCCCATCACATCCCCCCGCAGCCTGGTGAACCATGCGATGGTCACGCTCTCCGCCGCGCTGGCGGGGTTCGGGCTCGGGTCGCTGGCGGGAGTGCTGCTGGCGGTTGCGATCATCCATGTGCGGGCGCTGGAACGCAGCCTGATGCCCTGGATCATCGCCTCCCAGGCCGTGCCGGTGCTGGCGCTGGCGCCGATCGTCATCGTCGCGCTGGGCGCGCTCGGCATGACGGGGCTGATGCCGAAGGCGATCATCAGCGCCTATCTCTGCTTCTTCCCCGTCGCCATCGGCATGGTGAAGGGGCTGGCGGCGCCGGATGCCCTGTCGCGCGACCTGCTCCGCACCTATTCCGCGACGCCGGCGCAGGTATTCTGGACGCTGCGCGTGCCGACCTCCCTGCCCTACCTTTTCGCCGGGCTGAAGGTCGCGGTCGCCGCCGCCGTGGTCGGCGCCATCGTGGCGGAGTTGCCGACCGGCGCGCAGGCGGGGCTGGGCGCGCGGCTGCTGGCGGGGTCCTATTTTGGCCAGACCCTGCAGATCTGGTCGGCGCTGACCGTCGCGGCCGTGGTCTCCGCCACGCTGGTCGGGGTGGTCGGCCTGGCGGAGCGGCTGCTGGCGCGGCGCATGGGGGCGCGGGCATGAGGACGGGGCTGCTCGCGGCCGTCGTCGTGCTGGGCTTCGTCCTGGCGATCGCGGGCGTGCATGCGCCGGGCGAGCCGGGCTCGCTGGCCTGGGCCGGCATCGCCCTCACCGCGGGGCTCGCGGCCTGGCTGGTGAAGCGGCTCGGCGACCTGCCGGGCCAGGGCTGGCAGGCGCTGGCCGCGCCGCTGGCCTTCGGGGCCACCATCCTCGCGCTGTGGGAAGTGCTGGTGGTGGGGTTCGAGGTGCCGATGGCCCTGATGCCCGCGCCCTCCGCCATCGCCGCCCGGATGGCCAGCGGCGCGCATCTGCTCTGGCAGGATTTCGTGCAGACCTTCCTCAAGGCCGTGCTGGCGGGCTACGCCATCGGCTGCGGCTCGGGGTTCCTCATGGCGCTGCTGGCGGACCGCGTGCCCTTCCTGCGCCGTGGCCTGCTGCCCATCGGCAATCTGGTGGCGGCGCTGCCCGTCGTCGGCATCGCGCCGATCATGGTCATGTGGTTCGGCTTCGACTGGCCCTCCAAGGCCGCCGTCGTCGTCGCCATGACCTTCTTCCCGATGCTGGTGAACACGGTGGCGGGCCTGGCCGCTGCCGGCGCGCTGGAGCGCGACCTGATGCGCAGCTACGCCGCCGGCCACGGCCAGACGCTGCTGCTGCTGCGCCTGCCCGCCGCCCTGCCCTTCATCTTCACGGCGCTGAAGGTGAACGCGCCGCTGGCGCTGATCGGCGCCATCGTGGCGGAGTTCTTCGGATCCCCCACCACCGGCATGGGCTTCCGGATCACGACGGAGGCCGCGCGCCTCGCCCTCGACATGGTCTGGGCGGAAATCGTTGTGGCGGCGGTGGTGGGTTCGGCATTCTACGGCGCCATGGCGCTGATCGAGCGGCGGGTGACCTTCTGGCATCCGTCCGTTCGCGGCTGACAAGCAAGGAGAGACAGGGATGGTGATGGAATCGATGCGGCGCGCCGTGCTGGGCGGGCTGGTGGGGCTCGGGATGCTCGCGGGCGGTGCCGCGGCGCAGGCGCAGGAGCGCGTGAATCTCCAGTTGAAGTGGGTCACCCAGGCCCAGTTCGCGGGCTACTACGTCGCGCAGGCCCGCGGCTTCTACCGGGCCGCCAACCTCGATGTCCGCATCGCGCCAGGCGGCCCGGACATCGCGCCGCCGCAAGTCATCGCGGGCAACCGCGCCGACGTCATCGTGGAATGGATGCCCGCCGCGCTGGCCAGCCGCGAGCGTGGCGTGCCGCTGGTCAACATCGCGCAGCCCTTCAAGCGGTCCGGCATGATGCTGACCTGCCGGGCGGAGACGGGCATTCGCACCCCCGCCGACCTCCGCGGCAAGACGCTCGGCGTCTGGTTCTCCGGCAACGAATATCCCTTCCTCGCCTGGATGTCGCGCCTCGGCTATCCCACCAACGGCACGCCGCAGGGCGTGCGCGTGCTGCGCCAGGGCTTCAACGTGGACCCGCTGCTGCAGCGCCAGGCCGACTGCGTCTCCACCATGACCTACAACGAATACTGGCAGGTCATCGATGGCGGCTTCCGCCCGGAACAGCTCCAGGTCTTCCGGTATGAGGAGCAGGGCGTCGCCACGCTGGAGGACGGGCTTTATGTGCTGGAGAACCGCCTGACCGACGCGGCCTTCGTCGCGCGCATGGCGCGCTTCGTCCGTGCCTCCATGCAGGGCTGGGACTGGGCGCGGCAGAACCCGGATGCGGCGGCGCAGATCGTGCTGGATAACGATGCTTCCGGCGCGCAGACCATCGCGCATCAGCGCCGCATGATGGGCGAGATCGCCCGCCTGCTGGATACCGAAGGCGGCGGACGCCTGGTGCAAGCCGACTATGACCGCACGGTGCAGACGCTGCTGTCCTCCGGTGGCGACTCGCCGGTGATCAGCCGGGCGCCGACCAATGCCTGGACGCATGCGGTGGTGGACGCGATCCGCTGAGGCCGAGGGGGGCCGCTGACCGGCGGCCCCCTATTCGCGGGCGAAGACGCAGACTAGCCCGCCGCCGGGCGGCCCCTGGTGTTCCGCCCCGCCACTCACGAAGACCTGGCCATCCCCCGTCACGGCGGCGACGACCGCGCCGAGCGCGCCGCGCAGGTGCCGCTGCGCATCGATATCCGTATCACCCAGCATGGTGTGCCGCGCGCCGCGGATATGCCCGGCCTTGTCAGGCTCCCCCTTCGCGATCACGCCGAGCACGCGGCTGCGGTCCTGCACGGCAGGCGAGGCTTCAAGCCCCGCGGCGCGGCAGGCGTGGATGACGCCATCGAGGTCCAGCAGGTCCCGCATCGGCGCGACACCAGCCCTGATGCCCGGCGTCCATCCCGCGGCGCGGCCGATCACCACCACCTCGTTGCAGGTGACCTCGATGCCCGAGGAGATGCTGACGCGGTTGGAGTAGTGCTGCACATCGCGCAGCAGCGCCGCTTCCGTGCCTGCTTCCGGCGCGATGTCGCCGATCGCGATGCCCGCGCCGAAGGCGGCCGCGGCGCGAGACAGCGCCATCAGCACCCGCGGGTCGGTGCTTCGCGCATCGGGCCCGGGTGCCAGCGCGCAGGGCGCCTTCACCTGCACCAGGGCCACATCCTCGGCCCGCGTGATGCCGGCATCCGCCATGGCGGCGCGGACGGCGGCGGTCACGGCCTCGATCTGCGCGACGCGGCCGATCTCGCCGGCCGGCGTCGGCGGGCTGAAGGCGCTGCCGAGGGCGAGGCCCGATGCGCCACCACGGTCGCGCGCCACGGCGAAGACCATGTAGTGCGGGGACAGGGCGCCCTCCGTGCCCCCCGACAGCACGCAGGGGATGCGCGCGGCCAGCGCCTCCGGTGCCTCGCCCGTATGCCGCGCCAGCAGCAGCATCAGCGATTGCGTGAAGAAGCCCCTGGTGAAGTCGTTGAGGCCGCCATTGCCCTCCGTCTTGCCGATCACGGCGCGGACATCGCCCGCGCGGATCGTGCCGGCGGCGATCAGCCCTGCCAGCGCGGAAAGGTCGCCCGGATGGGCCATGGGGAGACGGTGGATCGACAGGCTCGGCATCGCTAAAGCATAGGTCAGGTGGCGCGGGCTTTGCACGGCCCGCGCGGAACTGGCGGGTATTTTCCATGCGCATCGGCATCATCGGGACGGGAGTCGCGGGCAGCCTGCTGGCGGAGGCGCTTCTCGACTCCCCGGGCATCGACGTGGCGGCCTTCGAACGCGTGGCGCCTGGCGAACATGCGGAGGCCGGCACGGGCCTCAACATCGGCCCGAATGCCCTGAAGGCGCTGCGCCTGCACATGCCCGCACGCCACGCCGCGCTGAGGGAGGCTTCGCTGCCCTGGCATCGCTGGTTCGTGGACCTGACCGATGGCTCGCGGCTCTTCGACCTCGACATGCTCTCGGTCGCGGAGGAGCCGGGCGTGCGCATCCGCTGGTCGGAACTCTACCGGCTGCTGCGCGCCCCCGCGGCAGGCTGCACCCGGAATGCGCATGTTCTGGAAGCGCTGGAGGAGGATGCGGCGGGTCGCCTCGTACCGGTGTTCCGCACGCCGGATGGGCTGGCACGCCACGGCGCCTTCGACCTGCTGGTCGGCGGCGATGGCCGCTACAGCCGGCTGCGCGCGCTGACGGCGGGCGAGCCCGGCAGCACGCTGCTCGGCGTCTGCATCTGGCGACTGCTGGTGACGGAGGCCGCCGACTGCCCCTATGACGATTACGGCCAGTGGTTCAACGGCAACGCCAGGCTGCTCTCCTTCCGCGTGCCGGGCGGCGCCGTCTATATCGCCGGCACCTTCCCACTGAACGGCGCCGAGACGATCCCCGAGGCGATGAAGACGGCCAAGGCGCAGCGGGCACTCTTCACGCCAGCGAATGGCGCCCCCTGCCCCGCCGTCACCTGGATGCTGGACAAGATCGAGCAGCATCTCGGGGATATCCACTGGGCGCGCAGCGCGACCTCCCCCGTGCAGCGCCATGCCGCCGGCGGCCGCGCACTGTTCCTGGGCGATGCGGCACAGGCCATGGTGCCGACGCTCGGCCAGGGCGCGACCCAGGCGGTGGAATGCGGCGTCGTCGCCGGCGTCGTGCTGAAGCGCGGCGGCACGGTGGCGGAGATCGCGGCGCTGCGCGATCCCCGCGTGAAGTTCGTCAGCGACTTCTCCTGGGAAGCCAGCGACACGCTGGTGCCGCCCTGCGACGTCGTAGCGGGCACCCGCGCCAAGATGGAGGCGCCGTTCATGGAGAAGCTCCGGCGGCTCTACACCGACGTCGCGTGAGGGCTACCGCCCGGCCCAGTGGACGAAGCGCTTCTCGATCAGCAGGAAGAGCAGGTTGAGCGCGTAGCCGAGCGCACCGGCCACGAAGATCGTGCCGTACATCAGCCCGCTCTCGAACAGCATCTGCGCGTTGATGACGCGGTGGCCGAGCCCATCGGTGGAGCCGATGAACATCTCCGCCACCACCACGATGACCAGCGCGAGCGAGACGCCCGCGCGCATGCCGACCAGGATCTGGGGCAGCGCCTCCCACACCAGCACATCGGCCATGATGCGCGGGCCGGAGGCGCCCATGATCCGCGCCGCCAGCACCCGCGTCCGCCGCGCATTGATCACGCCATAGGCCGCGTTAAAGAGGATGACGAGCGCGGCGCCGAAGGCCGCGACCGCGATCTTCGTCGATTCGCCCGGCCCGAACAGCACGATGAACAGCGGGAACATGGCCGAGGCCGGGGTGGAGCGGAAGAAATCCACCACAAATTCGACGCTGCGATAGACGCTCTCCTTCGCCCCAAGCGCGACGCCCAGCGGCACGCCGATCGCGGTGGCGATGAGGAAGGAGAGCATCGTCCGCTGCACCGTGCGCCAGGTGTCCAGGGCCAGCGTGCCCCGGACCAGCGCCGCCCAGGTATCCGTGAAGGCCTCGGCCGGCGGCGGCAGCAGGATCGGGTCGGCGACGCGCAGCCAGACGGCGACCTGCCAGAGGAGAATGAAGCCGACAGCACCCGCCACCGGGGCGGCCAGGGTTTTCATGCCGCCACCGCCGCCTGGAAGACGTCGAGGCAGCGCGCCTTGATCGCCACGAAATCCGGCGAGGACAGCGCCGCCGTGCCGCGCGGCCAGGGCAGCGCCACCGGCACGTCATCCGCCACCGTGGTTGGCCGCCGCGTCAGCATCAGCAGCCGGTCGGCCAGCACGATCGATTCCTCGAGGTCGTGGGAGACGAGCAGCGTGGTGACGCCGATCTCCTTCAGCACGGCCTGCAGCAGGTCCCGCAGCGACAGCGTTGTCTCATAGTCCAGCGCGGAGAAGGGCTCGTCCAGGAACAGCACCTCCGGCTCCACCGCCAGGGCCCGCATGATGGAGACCAGCTGTTGCTGGCCACCCGACAACTCGTAGGGGTAGCGGTGGAGGTCGAAGCGCACGCGGAAGCTGGTGGCCAGGCGTTCCAAGCGCCGCTCGATCTCCGGCTTGGGCAGGCCCATCAGGCGCAGGGGATAGCGGATGTTGTCGGCGGCGCGGCGCCACGGGAACAGCGCCTCCCGGTAGTTCTGGAAAACGTAGCCGACGCGCACATCGGCGACATCCCGCCCGTCATACAGGATGGTGCCGCCATCCGTCGCCAGCAGCCCCGCCGCCATGTTGATCAGCGTCGATTTCCCGCAGCCATTCGGCCCGAAGATGGCAAGGATGTCGCCGCGCCGCACATCCAGGTCGAAGCCCGAATAGACGGGCTGCCCGCCGAAGGCCTTGCGCAGGCCACGGATGGAGATCGCGGCCTGCCGCGGGGGAATGCTCACAGCGCGCGCAGGAAGGACCGCACCTCGATCCGGTCGCGCACCACGCCCTGCGCCACCGCCAGGTCCACGAACTTCTGGAAATCCGCGATCTCCGCCGGCGTCATGTCCTTCACCATGCGAAAGTTCACCAGCGGGATGGTCGGCGCCAGCTCGGCGGAGGTCTGCATGTGCTGCACCAGCAGCGGGCGGACGCTGGCGGGATCGGAGGCGATCAGCGCGCAGGCCTGCGCCCAGGCGGCGGCGAAGCGCTGCGCGACGGCGGGCTTTTCGCTGAGGAACTTGCCCGTCAGCGCGGCACCCGCTGCCCAGGCCTGCGCCTCGCGCCGACCCAGCAGATGCGTCGCGATCACGCCCGTCTCCAGCCGCCGCGCCGCACCGGCGCGCTCCGCAATGGTGGCGACGGGCTCCAGCGTATAGGCGGCATCGAAGGTGCCGGCGGCCAGCGCGCCAACATGCACGCCCATCTGCTGTTCCTGGATCGTGTAGTCCCGCCCCTCCTGCAGCCCGTTCGCCGCCAGCACGGCGCGAGCGGCGGAGATGTTCGCCGGGCCAGGGGCGGAGAGGATGCGCGCGCCCTTGAGGTCCCGGATGGATTGCGCGGTGCTGCCCGCGCGCACGACGAACTGTTCCATCTGGTACTGCGCGTTCTGCCCGTTCAGCGCGACATAGACGGCGGTGTTGGCGCGCCGCGCATTGATGTTGGCGCCCTCCAGCGTCACCAGGTTCGACGCGGCTTCCACATCGCCCGCGACCATCGCCTGCACGATCAGCGGCGCGGCCTGCAGCGGCACGGCGCTGGCCTCGATCCCGTGCGCCGCGAAGAAGCCACGCTCCACCGCGACGTAATAGGGCAGAGCGGAGGAGACGTTGAAGACCGCGACGCGGACACGATCCGGCGCCTGGGCCCGCGCGAGGGACGGCGCCGCGAGGGCAGCCAGCAGAAGCGGACGACGGCTGATCATGGCGGTTTCCTCAGACGAGCTTCGGGTAGGTGGCGGGGTCATGGAAGTTGTGGCCGGCGACGTAGCGGCGGTGGTCGGACATGTCCGGCATCGGCCCCGTCTCCGCCTGGCCATCGAAAGTCAGTTCGAGTTGCAGGCCGGAAGGGTCATGGACGAAGAGCTGCCAAAGGCTCGTGCCGGGCACGAGGAACTCCCGCCAATCCAGCCGCGCCGAACGGAAGCGCGCGATGAAGGCGTGGTAGCCATGGCAGGCCAGCGAGACGTGGTCGATGGCGCCAGTGCCCGTCGGCGCCCGCCCTTCCGCCCCCAGCGCCGGGCCGCCGGCATAGACATGCAGGATCGCTGCGCCACCGGGCAGCGGCACGCCGAGCCAGGCGCCGGGATAGCCGAAATCCGGCCGCTTCACTTCCGCGAGGCCGATGATGCGCGTGTAGAAGGCGACGGTCTGCGCCAGGTCATTCGTCTTCACCGCGACATGGAACAGCCCGGCGGTGATCGCGGCGCCTTCAGCCTTCATGGTGGTCCATCCTCATCCCGGATGGGCGCAGCAACCCCCGTGCCAGTGCGGATGCGCGGTCAGCGGCACAAGGCCGCCGCGAAGCTGCGCGCCGCGCAGGCAGTGGCGCCCATCAGGCGGGCAGGCCGCCCCATCCGGCGCGACGCATGGCTGCAACCAGCGCGGCCTCTTCCTCTCGCACCAGGCGCCCCTCGCGAACCAGGACGGTGCCATCCACCATCACGTCGCGCACGCTGCGGGGCGAGGCGCTGTAGAGCAGGTTGGCGCCGAGATCATGCGCCGGCGCCATCTCCAGCCGATCGAGGTTCCAGGTGACGAGGTCCGCGCGCTTGCCGACCTCCACGCTGCCGATGAGGGGATCGAGGCCCAACACGCGCGCCCCATCCACCGTCATCATGCGCAACATGGTGGCCACGGGCAGCGCGGTGGGATCGCCGGCGGATTGCTTGCCGACCAGCGCGGCCAGGCGCGCTTCCCAGATCATGTCCATCGCGTTGTCGCTGGCCGTCCAATCGGTGCCGAGCCCGACCGGCACGCGGCCGACATAGCGATGCAGGGGGATCGTCCGCGCCTCGATCTTCAGGTTGCTGGCGGGGCAATGGGCGATGGCAATGCCATCCTCGCACCATCCCTCGATTTCCGACTCCTCGAGATAGATGGCATGCGCCGCGACGGTGCGCGCATTGGCGAGGCCCGCGCGGCGCAGGCAGGCCAGCGCGCCCGCATGGCCCCGCGCGCGCACCGCCGCCACCTCCGGCGCGGATTGCGCGACATGCAGCACGACGCGCGCACCCTCCCGCTCCGCGCGACGCGCGACCTCCGCCAGCAGCGCGTCGGAACAGGAATCGAGCGCATGCGGCGCGATGGCGGTGGTGATGCGGGACCGCGCAGGATCCGTACCGTAGCGCGCCAGCAGGCGATCGGTCTCCGCCCAGGCCTCCGCCGCCCGCGCATCGGTCAATGTGCTGCCGACCACGGCGCGCAGCCCCGATGCCTCGATCACCGGTGCCAGGCGATCCATGCCAGCGAGTCGATCCGCGATGCAGGTCACGCCGTTCAGCAGGAATTCCGCGCAGGCCGCGCGGAGGGAGAGCGCGTAGTCCGCCTCCGTGAAGCGTTCCTGGCCCGGCACGCGATAGGCGCCCGCCCAGAAGTCACGCGGCAGGTCCTCCGCCAGGCCGCGGAACAGCGCCGTCGCGGCGTGGGTGTGCACATTGACCAGGCCGGGCGTGACTAGCGCATGGCGGCAATCGATCACCTCGTCCCCGGGCACGACCGAGAGGTCAGGCCCGATGGCGGCAATCACGCCGTTCTCGATCCTGATGTCATGGCCGCGCAGGATGCGATGCGCGGCATCCATGGTGAGGATCGCGGCGTGGGTCAGGAGCAGGGCCATGGCCCATGCCCGCATGGGGCGGGGAGCGCGGTCAAGCCTGTCGAGACGTGCGAATTTTCCGCACGCATTGGCCGGAAAATTTCGTCTTTGCGCACACCCGGCACCATGCTTGCATGCCAGCCCAACGCACCGCGAGGCCGAGGGGGCCATGCGCGGCCTGTGCGATGGAGACTGGGCATGGCGTTGGATCGCAGGACGTTGCTCAAGGCCTCGGCTGCCGCGGCGGGCACCGGGATGATGGTCGATGTCGCGGAAGCGCAGGGCCGCACCGTGATCAACCTCCAGCTAGGCTGGATCACCGGCGGCAACCAGATCGGCGAAGTCTGCGCCAAGCAACTTGGCTACTACGAGGCCGAGGGCCTCGACCTGCGCATCCAGCCCGGCGGACCCAACATCGATGGCGTCGCGGTCGTCGCCGCCGGGCGGTTCGAGGTGGGCCAGGTCTCCTCCTCCCCCTCCCTGATGCTCGCGGCGTCGCAGGACATTCCCGTGCGCTGCTTCGCGGCTGGCGCGCAGGTGCATCCCTTCAGCTACATCTCCCGCGCCCGCAACCCGGTGCGCCAGCCGCGCGACCTGATCGGCAAGAAGATCGGCACGCAATCCACCGCCGTCATCCTGCTGCGCGCGCTGCTGGCCAAGAACAACATCGCGGAGCGTGACGTCACCATCATCCCGATCGGCGCCGACATGGCGCCGCTGATGACGGGCCAGGTCGATGTCATCACGGGCTGGCTGACCAACACCACCGCGCTCCGCGTGGTCACGGACCCCGTCGTCATGCGGCTGTGGGATACGGGCGTGCGGCTCTATGCCCTGCCCTACTACGCCACGGCGACGACGCTGGAACGCCGCGCCGATGTGCTGGCGCGCTTCCTGCGCGCCTCCGGCCGCGGCTGGGCCTATGCCCATGCCAACCGCGCCGCGGCCGTCGACCTGCTGGTCAAGGAATTCCCGAGCCTGAACCGCGCCGATGAGCTGGCGGCGCTGGAGGTGATGCTGGCCTATGCCTTCGGCCCGAAGACCGCGACGGAAGGCTGGGGCACGATGGACCCGGATGTGTGGCGGGAGCAGATCGACCTCTACGCGCAGCTCGGCCAGTTCTCCCGCCGCACGCCGCGCCTGGAGGAGGTGATGACCCTCGATATCCTCCGCATGACCAACGGCAACCGCCCGCTGATCGGCTGAGCGGGTGTCTGCCGCCGTCGAGTGCCGGGGTGTCACGGTGCGGTTCGTCACGGATCGCCGCACTGTCACCGCGCTGCGGGATGTCAGCATGGGGGTGGAGGCGGGCGGCTTCCTCTCCCTGCTCGGCCCCTCCGGCTGCGGGAAATCGACGCTGCTGCGGGTGGTGGCCGATCTCGTGACGCCGAGTGCAGGCCATGTCTCCGTCTTCGGCATGGCGCCGGCGGCGGCGCGGGCGGCGCGGACGCTGGGCTTCGTCTTCCAGGACGCGGCGCTGCTGCCGTGGCGGACGGCGCTGCAGAATGTGGAACTGCCGCTGGAGGTCGGCGGCACGCGCGACCTGCAACGCGGCGCGCCGACGCCGCGCGAGCTGCTCAAGCTGGTCGGGCTAGAGGGGTGGGAGAACAGCTACCCGCACGAACTCTCCGGCGGCATGCGCCAGCGCGTCTCCATCGCCCGCGCGCTGCTCGGCGGGCCGCGCCTGCTGCTGATGGACGAGCCCTTCGGCGCCCTCGATGAGATCACGCGCGATCGGCTGAATGAGGAGCTGCGCCGCGTGTGGCAGGAGACGGGGACGACGATCCTCTTCGTCACCCATTCCGTCTATGAGGCCGTCTATCTCGGCGAGCAGGTGCTGGTGCTGGCAGCCAATCCCGGCCGCAACGCCGCGCATGTCAGCGTCGATCTGCCGCGCGACCGCGACCTCACGATCCGCGAGACGCCGGCCTTCACCAGCATCGTCTCCGGCCTGCGCGACGCTTTGGGGAGGGGGCATTGAGCATCACCGCCGACACCCTGATCGACGACCCCGGGCTGAAGGAGGCTGAGGCCGCGCATGAGCGGGCGCGCCGCAAGCTCGCCTGGCGACGGCGCCTGTTGCCGGTGGCGGGCATCCTGTCGATGCTGCTGCTGTGGTGGTTCCTGGTCTATATCCTGGAAGTCCCGCCCTTCGTGGCACCGTCGCCCGTCGCGGTCGCCACCACGCTGGTCGCGAAATGGCCGATCCTGATGGAGAATCTGGTGCCGACGGCGATCGAGGCGCTGGCCGGCTTCACGCTTGGCAACATCGTCGCCATCATCATCGCCACCGTCTTCGTGCATCGCAAGATGATGGAGGAAGCCTTCTTCCCCGTCGTCGTCCTCATCAACACCATCCCCGTCGTCGCCAAGGCGCCGATCCTGGTGCTGCTGCTGGGCAACGGGATGGAGCCGAAGATCGCCATCGCGGCTCTGATCTGCTTCTTCCCGACCCTGGTGAACATGGTGCGCGGCCTGGAATCGGTGAACCCGCAGGCGATGGAGCTGATGCGCGTGCTCTCCGCCAGCGAGCGCGAGATCTTCTTCAAGCTGCGGCTGCGCAATTCGTTGCCCTATCTGTTCTCCGCGCTGAAGATCGCGGCCTCCACCGCCGTGATCGGCGCCATCGTCGGCGAATGGATCGGCTCCACCACCGGCATCGGCGCGCTGATCATCCAGTCCATGTACAATTTCGACAGCGCGATGCTCTACGCCACCGTCATCGTCGGCTCCGCCTTCTCCGTGGCCTTCTTCGGCGCGATCATCGCCGTGGAACGCCTGGTGGTGCGCTGGCAGCCGGCCAACCCCGTCTGAAGGAAACAGCCATGGACGCGCAGCGCGTGCAGGAAACGCCGCGGGAGGCGACGGTTGTCGCGCGGTCGGATGTCGTCGTCGTCGGCGGCGGGCCGGCCGGCTTCTCGGCCGCGGTCGCGGCAAGGCGAATGGGATGTTCCGTCACCCTGCTGGAACGCTACCCCTATCTCGGCGGCCTGGCCTCCGGCGGCATGGTGCTGGTGCTGGACGACATGCATAACGGGCATGAAGTCACCACCACCGGCATCTGCATGGAGATGATCGACCGCATGGCGCGCGTTGGCGCCTGCGTCTATCCGCCGGAAGCGGAGCGCCTGACCGACTGGGCGATGTACCGGAAATGGGCGCGCTGGGGAGTCTTCGACTTCCGCTCCCATGTCCGCCCCCATCCCATCGTCATGGCCGCCACCTTCGATCCCGATGGCTGGAAGCGCATCGCGAATGAGATGGTGGCCGAGGCCGGCGTCGAGACGCGGATGCATTCCTGGTTCTCCTCCGCCATCGTGCAGGACGGCGCGATCAAGGGCGTGGTCTGCGAGACCAAGGCGGGCCGCCAGGCCATCATGGGCGATGTCGTCATCGACGCGACCGGTGACCTCGACGTGGTCGCGGCCGCGGGCGGCGCCTTCACTCATGGCGCCTACATGGTCACCACCGTCTTCCGCCTGGGCGGCGTCGATACCGATGAGGCCGAGCGCGTGCAGTTCGAGGAGCCGGAGCGTCACGCCGCCCTCGACAAGCAGGCCAAGAAGATCATGGGGGGGTCCTGGGAATACTGGTGGCTCAAGACGCCCTTGCCCGGTGTGGTCTGGTGCAACTGCCCGCACCTCGTCGGCTATGACGGGTTGTCGGTGGAGGACATGTCGAAGGCGGATTTCGAGGGCCGCAACCGCATCTATGCCCTGGTGCAATATGCACGGGACCACATGCCAGGCTTCCAGAACTGCTTCGTCATCGATGTCGCGCCGCAGCTCGGCATCCGGCAGACGCGCCTGCTGCAGGGCGACTACGTCGTGACGAAGGAGGATGTGCAGGACCGCGTCCACTTCCCCGACACCGTCGCGCGCGGCCGCGACTACTACACCCCCTACCGCGCCATGCTGCCCAAGGGGCTGGATGGCGCGATCGTCGCCGGCCGGCACTACTCCGCCACCGAATCCGCGCAGAAGCAGTCGCGGGAGATTCCGCCCTGCATGGCGATGGGGCAGTCCGCCGGCGTGGCCGCCGCACTCGCGGTGCAGGGCGGCATCGCGCCGCGTGCCGTCTCGCCCGCCGCTATCTGCGCCGCCGTGCGCGCCCAAGGCGGCGATCCCGGCGATCGCCCCTCCGCCAATGCGAAGATCCTGGAGACGGCGGCATGAGCACGCCCCTGCCGCTGGACGGCATCCGCGTCATCGACTTCACCCAGGTGATGATGGGGCCGGTCGCGACGCAGACGCTGGCCGATTTCGGCGCCGACGTCATCAAGATCGAACGCCCGCAGGGCGACCTGTCCCGCACCTCCTTCCCCGACCCCGCCGGCCCGCTCGGCCCGGTCTTCTGCTCGCTGAACCGGAACAAGCGCAGCGTGGTGCTGGACCTCCGCAAGCCGGAGGAACGGCAGGTGGTGCTGGACCTCGTCCGCACCGCCGATGTCGTGGTCAACAACTTCCGCGCCGGCGTGATGGAGCGCCTCGGCTTCGGGTGGGAGGACCTGTCGAAGGTCAATCCGCGCATCATCTACGCCGTCGGCACCGGCTTCGGGCTGGAAGGGCCCTATGCCCATAAGGGCGGGCAGGACGTGCTGGCGCAGGCCATGTCGGGCGTCATGCATCGCCGGTCCAATGCCGACCAGCCGCTCTATGTCCACGCCACGACCTTCGCGGACTATTCCGCGGGCATGCACCTCGTGCAGGGCATCCTGCTCGCGATCCTGCAGCGGCAGAAGACCGGCCGCGGCCAGCGCATCGCGGTCTCGCTGCTCGACTCCATGCTGGCCGCGCAGACCCAGGAAGGCGCGGCGCATCTGATGCGCGGCAAGGAGATCAATTGGGGCGCCATGCCGCTCTCCGGCGTCTTCGAGACGAGCGACGGCGCGCTGGTCATGGTCGGCGCCTTCAAGGCCGATCCGCTGGGCGACATCTCGACGGCGCTGGAGATCGACCATCTCGGCCGCGATCCGCGCTTCACGACGTTCGAGGACCAGGTCGCCAACAAGCCCGCGCTCCAGGCCATCTTCCGCGACCGGTTCAAGTCCAACACCACCGCCTACTGGCTCGCGCGCCTGGAAGCGCAGGACCTCCTCTGTGCCCCCGTCCGCAGCCTGGCCGAGGCGCTGGAGGATGAGCAGGCGCGGATCAACGAGATGATCCTGGAAGGCCCCGGCGAGATCGAGCCGATGCGCCTGGTCGGCTCCCCCATCCACATGTCGGACGCGAAGGTCACGCTGCGAATCCCGCCGGCCCGCCTCGGCAAGCACACGGAGGAAGTGAAGGCCGAACTGACCCGGGGCCTGGCTGCCGAATGACCGTTCTCTTCGAGGTCGCGGACCACGTCGCCCGCGTCACGCTCAACCGGCCAGAGGCGATGAACGCCGTCGATCGCGCGACGGAGGCCGAGCTTCAGCGCATCTGGACGGAGATCGAGGCGCGTCGCGACATCCGCGCCGTGGTGCTGACCGGCGCCGGCACGCGCGCCTTCTGTGCCGGCGCCGACGTCAAGGATGGCGGCGGCATGACGGGGCTGGAGTACTGGGCCGCGCCCCGCCCCGGCGGCTTCGGTGGCATCGCGCTGCGCACAACGCTCGACGTGCCCGTCATCGCCCGCGTCAACGGCCATGCCCTGGGCGGCGGGTTCGAGATGGTGCTGGGCTGCGACCTCATCGTGATGGCGGAAACGGCAACCCTCGGCCTGCCGGAACCGCGACTCGGCCGACTGCCGCTGGACGGCGGCATGGCGCTGCTGCAACGCCAGATTCCCCACCGCATGGCGATGGGCATGATGCTGACGGGCCGCCGCATCACGGCCGCGGAAGCGCTGGCCTTCCATCTGGTGAATGAGGTGGTGCCGCAGGATGGCCTCGATGCCGCCGTCGATCGCTGGCTGGAGGGGATCCTGGCCTGCGCGCCCCTTTCCGTCCGCGCCATCAAGCAATCCGTCCGCCGCACCGCCCACCTGACCGCGCAGGAAGCCCAGGCCGCGCGCCTGCCCGCGCTCATCGAGGCCTTGCAGTCCAAGGACCAGGATGAAGGCGTCCGCGCCTTCGTGGAGAAGCGCAAGCCGGTCTGGTCCGGCACCTGACGGCGCCGTGCACGCCGCGTCCCTCAACTACTTCCGGGAGACGGCGCGCCGCGGTTCCATCCGCCGCGCCGCCGCCGCCCTCAACGTCTCCGCCAGCGCGCTCAACCGCCAGATCCTGATCCTGGAAGAGGAGCTGGGGACGGCGCTGTTCGATCGCCTGCCCGGCGGCATGCGGCTGACGGCCGCGGGCGAATTGCTGCTGCAACACGTCGTCGGCACGCTGGTGGAATTCGACCGCGTGCGTTCCCGCATCGACGATCTCCGCGCTGCCCGCACCGGGCATGTCGGCATCGCGGCGGTGGACAGCCTGCTGGTTGACTTCCTGCCCCGCGCGCTGGACCGTTTCCGCGCCGACTTCCCGGCGGTCACCTACGCGCTGGATGCCGCCAACCCCGCGGAGGTGCCGCGGCTCGTGGCCGATGGCAGCTACGACCTCGGCTTCACCTTCGTCGGCCCGACGCCGCCGTCGCTCCGCTTCGAGCATGAGGTGCCGGCGCCGATCGGCGTTGTGATGCCCTTCGACCACCCGTTGCGCCAGAAGCGGGAAGTGAGCTTCGACGATGTCGCGCCCTACCCCTTCCTCGCCCAGGCCGGCCCCCTGCCCCGCTCCGCCGATGTCGATGCCGGCTTCGCGCGCTTCCGCTCCGGGCTGCGGCCGCGCCTCGTCTCCAATTCCATCCAGGCGCTGAAGACCGCGATCCGCCTCAACATGGGCATCGCCTTCTTCACCCGCCTCGGTTTCCTGGAAGAGATCGAGCGCGGCGAGGTCGCCTGGCGGCCCTTCGACAGCCCCGCCATCAACGCGCTGCGCATCGGGCTGCTGGTCCCCGCCAGCCGCGCGCCCACCGCGCCGGCGCGCCAGCTGGCGGCCCGGCTGGTGGAGGAGATGGGGCGGCTCGACACTATCTGATCCAGCTTGCAGGCTGCGCGCCCCATGGCCGATCTGCGCAGCCTCGAGATCTTCTTCTGGGTCGCCCGCCTCCGCTCCTTCCGCGGCGCGGCGGAGCGCCTGAACACGACCCAGCCCGCCGTCTCCCAGCGCATCGCGGCGCTGGAGGCGGAGTTCGGCGTGCGCCTTCTGGAACGCGGCCGGGCCGCGCAGCCGGCGGCGGGGCGCGGGGTGGTGCCGACGGCCCAAGGCCGCCGCCTGCTGGATTATGCGGAGCGCATGCTGCGCCTGCGGCGGGAGATGCTGGATGCCGTGGCCGGGCCGGGCGCCATCGGCGGCGTGCTGCGCCTCGGCGTCGCGGAGACCATCGTCCACACCTGGCTGGCCCGATTCATCGAACGCGCCCACGCCCTCTACCCCTCCGTCACCCTCGACATCGAGGTGGACGTCACCCATGCGCTGCGCGGCGCCCTGGCGAGCCACTCCATCGACCTCGCCTTCCTCATGGGGCCGCTGGTGGAACCGGAGATGGCCAACCTGCCGCTCTGCCGCTACCCGCTGGCCTTTGCCGCCAGCAGGCACCTCCTCCTGCCGCCGGAGCCGCTGGACCGCGACGCGGTGCTGGCCCTGCCCATCATCACCTATCCCCGCAGCACGGCGCCCACCATCGCACTCTCCGCCGCGCTGCGCAGCGCGGATGGGCCGACGCCGCGCGTCTTCGGCAATGCGTCGCTGGCCACCATCGTGCGGATGACGCTGGATGGCATCGGCCTGTCCGTCATCCCGCCCGCCGTCGTGGCGCGCGAATTGGCGGAGGGCTCGCTCCGCCTGGTGGAGACGACATTGACGCCGCCTGAACTCACCTTCACCGCGTCCTGGCCCGCCGGCCCGGATGATGCGCTGGCGCGGCGGCTGGCGGAGCTTGCGGTCGCCGTGGCGACGGAAGCCGGCCACCGATAAGCGCGGGTGATCGGAAAACATTCGGAATCACGATTGGCGCCTATCGCGGCTGCCGGCATGATTTGTCCGGACAGCTTTCCGAGGAGCCCCGATGCCGGACCACCTGCCGCCCATGACCGCGCTGGATGGGAGGGGCGTGCGCCTCGCCGCCCGGGCGGGGCGGCTGGCCGGCCACACCTCCTCCCTCGCGCCCGGCTTCGTGCAGGGGAACCTGGCCATCCTGCCCGCCGCCCTGGCCGGTGATTTCCTCCGGTTCTGCCAGCTCAACCCCAAGCCCTGCCCGGTGCTGGGCATCAGCGAGCCCGGGAGCCCCCGACTCCCCGAACTCGGCCACGATCTCGACCTGCGCACCGACCTGCCGCGCTACCGAATCTGGCGGCAGGGCGTTCTGGTGGAGGAGCCGACCTCGATCGGCCATGTCTGGCGCGATGACCTCGTCGCCTTCGTCCTTGGCTGCTCCTTCACCTTCGAACACGCGCTGATGGAGGACGGCATCCGCCTGCGCCACGTGGAGCAGGGCCGCAACGTCGCGATGTGGCGGACCAGCATCGCCTGCGCGCCGGCGGGTTCCTTTGCGGGGCCGATGGTGGTCTCCATGCGACCCCTGGCGCCCGCCGATGCCATCCGCGCCATCCAGATCACGACGCGCTTCCCCGGCGTGCATGGCGCGCCCGTGCATCTCGGCCACCCGCACCTCATTGGCATCGATGATCTGTCACGCCCCGACTATGGCGACGCGGTCGAGGTCGGAGACGACGAAATCCCGGTCTTCTGGGCCTGCGGCGTCACGCCCCAGGCCGTGATCGCCGCGGCGAAGCCCGACTTCGCCATCACCCACGCGCCCGGCGCCATGCTGGTGACGGACCTCCGCAACAGCAGCCTCGCCGTGCTGTAGTGCCAACCACCGACAGGGAGAACAGGGGAACCATGACCAGCATCGTCCAATGGAGCCGCGCCGCACTCGGCGCCGCGCTCGCCATCGGCCTCTCGGCCGGCGCCGCGCTGGCGCAGCCGCAGATCACCATCCAGGCCGTGACGCAGCCGACGCCGGCCATCCCGCAATACACGCGCGTGGATATCCCGCTGCTGCGCGATGGCCTGCCCGCCGCCAGTAATGGCCGCATCCGCGTGAACCTGGCCGCCTGGCCGGAGCGCAACCTGAACGGGCCGGAGATCATCCGCCTGGTCCGCTCCGGACAGGTCGAGATCGGCGCCGTGCCGCTCAACACCGTCGCCGGCGACGTGCCGCTGCTGGACATGGTGGACCTCGCGGGACTCAACCCCACCATCGGCCAGGCCCGCCAGGTGGCGGAGGCGCTGATGCCGGAGGTCAATCGCGGGCTGGAGCGCTTCGGCGTCCGCGTCATCGCCATGGCGCCCTATCCCGCGCAGGTGTTGTTCTGCCGGGAACGTGCCAATTCGCTGGCCGACCTGCGCGGCCGCCGCATCCGCACCGGCGGCGGCAGCATCAACGACTTCGTCGCCGCCGTCGGCGGCCAGGCCGTCGGCATCGGCTTCCCGGAAGTCTACGCAGCGTTGGAACGCGGCGTGGCGGATTGCGCCATCACCGGCACCGGCTCGGGGAATGGCGCCCGCTGGTATGAGGTGACGACGCACATGTATGCGCTGCCCGTCGCCTGGTCGACCTATGGCTACTTCATCAACCTGGCCTGGTGGAACCGCCTGGATGCGCCGGCGCGCGACCTCATCACCGGCACCTTCGCCAGGATCCAGGACGAGCAGTGGAAGCTCGGCGATGCGGCGTCGGAGGACGGGATCGCCTGCAACATCGGCGACCGCGCCAACTGCTCCATCGGGCGCCTGGTGGAGAACCGGCCGATGACCGTGTCCCGCCCCACGCCCGAGGATCTGCAGACGCTGCGCGGCATCCTGAGCAACAACGTGCTGCCCGCCTTCGTCCGTCGCTGCGGCGCCGCCTGCGGGGAGACCTACAACCGCATTGTCGCGCCGATCTCCGGCACGCGCTACGAGGCCCGCTGAGCGTGGAGCGGCCCGCACCTCTGATCCTGCGGGCCGCGACCGGCCTGCGCCGCGCGGTCGGCGTCCTCGGCCATGCCATGGGACTCGTCGCCGGCTGGGGCTTCGTGCTCTGCGCCTTCTTCATCACCTTCGATGTGCTGGCGCGCTCCATCCTGCGCGTCAGCACGCAATCCACCACCGAGATCACCGGCTACATGCTGGCCTTCGGGCTGTCCTGGGGGCTGGCGCATACGCTGACGCAGAGGTCGCATGTGCGGATCGACATGCTGGTGAACCGGCTGCCGCAGCGCATCCGCATCTGGCTGCATCTGCTGTCGCTGCTGGCGCTCGGCGTCTTTATGGCCTTCATCGCCAATGGCGCCTGGGACCTGGTGGATGAAAGCCTGCTGTTCAACGCCACCGACATCAGCCTGCTGCGCACGCCGCTCGCCATCCCGCAGGGCCTCTGGGCCGCGGGCATGGTGGTCTTCCTGGTGCTGATCGCCTGCATGCTGGTGGAGAACCTGCTGCTGGCCATCCTGGGCGATGCCCGTCAGGTCGAGCGCAACCTCTCCTCCCGCGGCTATGACGAGGAGGCGCAGGAGGCGCTGGAAGCATTGGGCGTCACGGAGACGAAGCCATGATCGCCGTCGTCTTCATCCTGGTGATGCTCGTCGTCTTCCTCGGCCTGTCACTGACCGGGACGGGCGGCGGCGTCGATGTGCCGATCAGCGCGGTACTGCTGCTGCTCGGCGTCTTCGGCGGCTTCTTCGCGGCCGGCATCTATGTCGGCGCCGCACTGGGCGTGCTGGGTCTGCTGGCCGGCTTCGCCTTCTCCGACCGCCCCTTCTGGACCTTCCTGGGCCAGACGGCCTGGAGCCCCTCCTCCTCCTTCGTGCTCGTCGCCGTGCCGCTCTTCCTGCTGATGGGGGAGATCCTGCTGCGCGCCGGGTTGTCGGAACGGCTCTACCGCGCGCTGAACCTCTGGCTGAACCGCATGCCGGGCGGGCTGCTGCACACGAACATCGTGGCGTCCGGCGTCTTCTCCGCCATCTCCGGCTCCTCCGTCGCCACGGCGGCCACCATGGGATCGGTCGCCATGCCCTTCTTCCAGGGCCGCGGCTACGACCCGAAGATGGTGATGGGCAGCCTCGCCGCGGGCGGCGCGCTGGGCAACCTGATCCCGCCGGGCATCACCTTCATCATCTACGCGTTGATCACGGAAACCTCCGTCGGCGCGCTGTATCTCGCGGCAGTCGGCCCCTCCATCCTGGTGATGGGGCTGTTCATCGCGGTGATCCTTCTGAAGAAGAACGCTGCGCCGCCGCCCGGCCCGGTGATCCCGTTGGGGGAGAAGATTCGCGGACTGGTCGGGCTGATCCCGACCATCCTGCTGATCCTCATCGTGCTCGGCACCATCTATGCAGGCCTCGCGACGCCCACAGAATCCGCCGCGCTCGGCGTGGTGGCCGCCATCGGAATCGCCGTGGTCGAGCGCCGCTTCTCCTTCCGCATGCTGCATGCCAGCGCAGAGGCGACGGCGCGCAACACCGCGATGATCGGCCTCATCCTGCTCGGCGCCTATGTGCTGAACTACGTCATCACCATGCTGGGCGTGCCGCAGATGATGGCGGGGCTGGTGTCCGGCCTGCCGCTGCCGCCATGGGCGATCATGGCGCTGATCATCGGCTTCTACCTGGCGCTGGGGACGTTCATGGAGGGCTTCTCCATGATCATCACCACCATCCCCGTGATCTTCCCCGTGGTGACGGCGCTCGGCTACGATCCGATCTGGTTCGGCGTCGTCGTCACCATGCTGGTGGAGATCGCGCTGATCAGCCCGCCCGACGGCACGGTGCTGTATGTGCTGCAGGGCCTGCGCAAGGATGGCGGCGCCATCGGCGATGTCTTTGCCGGCGTGCTGCCCTTCGTCGCCGTCTACATCCTGGCGATCGTGCTGATGATGATCATGCCCGACATCGCGCTCTGGCTGCCCCGCGCCGCCGGCCCCTGAGGACACAGCCCATGCTCACCTTCGACCGCATCGCCGCCAGCGGTACCGACCGCGTGGCGGTGGAGGTCTCGACCCTTGTCATCGCCGGCTGGGCGGGACGGGACGAGGAGGCCGTGCGCCACCACATCGAGGAACTCGCCGCCATCGGCGTCCCGCCTCCCTCCTCCGTCCCCGTCTACTACCGCGCCGCCGCTGCCAACCTGACGCAGGCAGCGGTGCTGGAGGTGCTGGGGCCGGACAGTTCCGGAGAGGTCGAGCCCACCCTGCTCTCCCTCGCCGATGGCCTCTGGCTCGGCCTCGGCTCCGACCACACCGACCGCAAGGCGGAGGCCGCGGGCATCGCGCTGTCGAAGCAGCTTTGCGGCAAGCCCATCGGCACCACGCTATGGCGGTTCGAGGAGGTGGAGGCGCATTGGGACGCGCTGGAAATGCGCGCCACCGCCACCATCGATGGCGTGGAGACGCTCTACCAGCAGGGCCCGCTCGCGGCGCTGCGCCACCCGCGGGACCTGCTGGCGCGCGGCCCTGCGCTGCCGCCTGGCAGCCTGATGTTCTGCGGCACGCTCGGCGCCATCGGCGGCATCCGGCCCGCGACACGTTTCGCCATGGAACTGCACGACCCCGTGCTCGGCCGCACGATCCGCCACGCCTACGACATCGCGGTCCTGCCCGTCATATCGTGACGACATGGACATTGTCCGGACAAAGATCAGCGGCTAGCCTTCCCTGACAGGGGGAAGGACAAGGCGGCATGGCGGGCAAGGGCGCTGCTTCGGGCTTGGGTCTCGCACAGGGCGCCGATCGCAGTTCATTGCCGCTCTATGCCCGCATCGAGGCGCAGTTGCGGGAAGCGATCGCCCAGGGCGACTATGCCGTCGGCACCCTGCTGCCCACAGAGGCCGAGCTTTGCGAGACGCTCCGCGTCTCCCGCCACACCATCCGCGAAGCGCTGCGCCGCCTGGTCGAATCCGGCCTGGTGGAGCGCCGGCAGGGCGCGGGCACCATGGTGGTGGCGCGGGAAGCGCCGAGCGGCACGGTGCAGTCCATGCGCAGCATCGAGGCGCTGTTCCAATACGCCGCCGACACGCGCCTCGACATCCGCAGCCGCCGCATGGCGCCGCTGGCGCCGGAGGATGCGGCCGCGATCCCGGCGCCGGTCGGGGAGCAATGGCTGACCCTGGAAGGGCTTCGCATCGGTCAGGACGGCGCGCCGATCGCGACCGCCGACGTCTTCATCCACCCCCGCTTCGCCGCCATCGCCAATGCGCTGCCGGAACGCGGCGCCATCTACGCGATGATCGAGAGTCGCTTCGGCGTGGAGGTCGCGGAGGTGATCCAGGAGATCACCGCCGCCCCGATGCCCACCGCCGTCGCTGCCGCGCTCGGCCGCAAGCCCCGCGCCGTCGGCATGCGGTTCCTCCGCCGCTACCTCGGCACGGACGGCGCGACGCTGCTGCTCTCCCGCTCCTGGCACGCGGCGGAGCGCTTCACCTATGCCATGCGGCTGCGTCGCGGCGAGGGGTGAGGGGCTTCCGCCCAGGAAAAGCTGCGCCTAGGATTTGTCCGGACAACAGCAGGTGCCCCGGATGCCGACCTCGCCATGGCCGCAGGATTCCCGCCTCGCCCTCTCCATCGTCGTGAATGTGGAGGAAGGCGCCGAGATGTCGGTGCGCGACGGCGACAAGGGGCCGGAGCCGGTCGATGAGCTGGGCGTCCACCTGAAGGTGCCGATCCGCAATTTCGCGAATGAATCCAACTACCTCTACGGCATTCGCGCGGGCTGGCCGCGCGTCGCGGCGCAGCTGGCGAAGCACGAGGTCAAGGCCACCTTCACCGCCGCCGCCATGGCGCTTGAACGCGCGCCGGAGATCGGACGCGCCATCGCGGAGGGCGGGCACGAGGCCTGCAGCCATGGCTGGCGCTGGATCCACCAATTCTCCTATGACGAGGCGCGGGAACGCGACTTCGTGCGCAAGGCCGTGACCTCCATCGCCGCGACCGCGGGCCATCGGCCCATCGGCTGGCTGTCCCGCTATCTCCATTCCCCGCGGCTGCGCACCACGCTGGCGGAGGAAGGCTTCCTCTACCACATGGACGACTTCTCCGACGATGAGCCGCGCTGGGACGTGGTGGAGACGAAGGATGGCCCGCGCGCCATCGTCATCATGCCCTATGCGCTGGACAGCAACGACATGAAGTTCTGGCTGGCGCCCGGGTACACGCCGCAGCAATGGCTGGACTATGCCGTGGAGACCTTCGACGTGCTCTACGAGGAAGGGGCCAGCGTCACGCGGATGATGTCGCTCGGCGTGCATCTGCGCATCATCGGCAGACCGGGCCGCATCGGCGCCTTCGGGAAGTTCCTGCAATATGCCCGCAGCAAGCCCGGCGTCTGGATGGCCACGCGCGCCGAGATCGCCCGCGCCTTCGCCGCCAACACCCCCCCGCCCGCGGAGCCCGCCGCCCGATGAGCACGTCCTACGACATCGCCGCCGCCTTCGCCGCCCATGCGGTGCGGGTGCGGCACAGCGACCTCTCCCCGGGCGCGATCCGTGCGGGCCGGACCTTCCTGCTGGATACGCTCGGCGTCGGCATCGCCGGCAGCAGCGGCGCCAATGTCCACACCGTGCTGGACCTGGCGGAGCGCTGGGGCGCGGGGGATGAGGCGACAAGCTGGATCGGCGGCCGCCGCATGGCCGCGGGGTCGGCCGCCATCGTCAACGCCTACCTCATCCACTGCCTCGAATTCGACTGCGTCCATGAAGGCGCCGTGGTGCACCCCATGGCGACGCTGCTGTCGGCGTTGTTCGCGTGGTGCGAACGGGAATCGACGCAGGGGCGCCCCGTCTCCGGCGACCGCTTCCTCGCCGCCATGGCGGTCGGCGTCGATATCGCCGGCCTGCTCGGCGTCGCGACCGATTCCCCGCTGCGCTTCTTCCGCCCCGCGACGGCCGGCGGCTTCGGCGCCGTCGCCGCCATCGCCAACCTGGCCGGCTTCGACGAGGCGACGACGCGCAGCGCCTTCGGCCATATGTATGGCCAGACCAGCGGCACGCTGCAGCCGCATCTCGAGGGCTCGCCGCTCCTCGGCCTGCAGATCGGCTTCAACGCCCGCGGCGCGATCGAGGCCTGCGACCTGGCCGCGGCCGGCATGCAGGGGCCGCTCGACGTCTTCACCGGCCGCTACGGCTACTTCACGCTGATCGAGGAGAACGTGCATCCCGATCGCGTCGAGAAGGCGCTGGGTCGGGAGTGGCAGATCGAGAAACTCTCCCACAAGCCCTTCCCCTCCGGCCGCCTGACGCATGGCGTCGTGCACGCGCTGCGCGACCTGATGCGGGAACAGGGCTTCGCGCCCGACGACGTCGCGGAGGTGACGTGCCGCGTGCCGCCGCTGGTGCGGCGCCTGGTGGGAAGGCCCGACATTCCCGATCCCGCCTCCAACTACGCGAAGCTCTGCCTGTCCTTCGTCGCTGGCGTCTATCTGGCCAAGGGGCGCTGCGACGTGCCGGATTTCCGGGGCGAGGCGCTGCGCGACCCGCGCGTCCATGCCTTCGCATCCCGCGTCCGGATCGAACCGGACGGCAACACGAACGAGAATGCGCTGGACCCGCAGGAGATCATCGTGACGCTCGCCAACGGCACGCGCCACGTGAAGCACCTGCCCCACACCTATGGCCACCCGGCCGTGCCCCTGACGGCGGAGGAGAACGAGGAGAAATTCTTCCGCTGCTGTGGCCACGCCGTGCCGCCGGTGCCGGAGGACCGGGCGACGCGCATCCGCGACCTCGTGGCGGGGATCGAAACGCTGGCCGATGTCGCGGCGCTGTCCGCCGCCACCGGCGGAAGTGATTGACGCAGCGCCTCCCCGGCCCTATTTGTCCGGACAAATTCCACGGGAGCACCAGCCATGGACACGCATGTCGCCCGCTCGGAGGCCAATGAGGAAGAGGCCGCGCTGCTCGACGCCATCGACAAGTGGCTGGGCCGGGACGTGCGGCCGCATGTGCTGAAGCTGGAACATGCGGATGAATACCCGCATGAGATGGTCGAGCAGATGAAGGAACTCGGCCTGTTCGGCGCGACCATCGATCCGGAATATGGCGGGCTCGGTCTCTCGGCTACCACCTACGCGAAGATCGTCGAGCGCATCGCGGAAGTCTGGATGTCGCTCTCCGGCATCTTCAACAGCCACCTCATCATGGCGGCCTGCGTCAGCCGCATGGGGACGGCCGCGCAGAAGGCGCATTGGCTTCCGAAATTCGCCACCGGCGAGATCCGCGGCGGCTTGGCGCTGACGGAACCGGATTGCGGCACCGACCTTCAGGCCATCCGCACGCGCGCGCGGCGGGATGGCGACCACTACGTCATCAACGGCACCAAGACCTGGATCAGCAACGGCATCCAGGGCAGCTGCTTCGCCCTGCTGGTGAAGACGGACCCGGAGGCGACGCCGCGCCACAAGGGCATGTCGATGATGATCGCGCCGAAAGGCGCGGGCTTCACCGTCTCCAAGAAGCTGGAGAAGCTCGGCTACAAGGGCATCGACAGCGCGGAACTCGTCTTCGACGATTACCGCATCCCCGCCGACCACCTGATCGGCGGCGAGGAAGGCCGTGGCTTGCAGACGGCGCTCGGCGGGCTGGAGCTCGGCCGCATCAACGTCGCGGCACGTGGCGTGGGCCTGGCCTCCGCCGCGCTGAAGGACAGCGTCAAGTACAGCCAGATCCGCAAGACCATGGGCAAGCCGATCTGCCAGCACCAGGCGATCCAGCTCAAGCTCGGCGAGATGGCAACGCGCGTGCAGGCCGCGCGCCTCCTCACCTACGATGCCGCACGCGCCTATGACGCCGGCGAGCGCTGCGACATGGAAGCCGGCATGGCCAAGTTCTACGCCAGCGAGGCCGCGGTGGAGAACAGCCTGGAAGCCATGCGCATCCATGGCGGCTACGGCTATTCCAAGGAATATCACGTGGAGCGCTACTACCGCGACGCGCCGCTGATGTGCATCGGCGAGGGCACGAACGAGATCCAGCGCATGATCATCGCGAAGCAGCTGATCGAGCGGTTCCCCGCGTGATGCTGCCCCTGAAGGGGCTGAGGATCATCAGCTTCGAGCAGTTCGGCGCCGGCCCCTTCGCAACCATGAACCTGGCAGACCTCGGCGCCGAGGTCATCAAGGTGGAGCCGCCGCCTGGCGATGGCGGCGATCCGCCCGGCGACATCGCGCGCCACACCGGTGGCTTCGCGCTCGGCGAGAATGACAGCCAGTACTTCCAGTCCTTCAACCGCAACAAGCGCAGCATCACGCTCGATCTCCGCAAGCCCGGCGCGCGGGACGCGCTGCACCGCCTGGTGCGCGATGCCGATGCGGTGCTGAACAACCTCCGCGGCGACCTGCCCGCGCGGCTCGGCATCGACTACCCCGCGCTCTCCGCGGTGAAGCCCTCCATCGTCTGCGTCCACCTCTCCGGCTATGGCCGCAATGGCGAACGCGCGTCCTGGCCGGCCTATGACTACCTGGCGCAGGCCGAAGCGGGCTTCTGTGCCTTGACCGGAGAACCCGATTCTGGACCGACCCGCGCCGGCCTTTCCGTGGTGGACTTCATGTCCGGTCTGACCGCGGCGATGGCGCTGCTCGCCGGCGTGAACGGCGCGCGCAACACCGGCCGCGGCTGCGACCTCGATGTCTCCCTCTACGACGTCGCGATGCAGACGCTGACCTATGTCGCGACCTGGTACCTGAATGACGGCTTCGAGGTGCCGCGCCGCCCGCGCGGCGGCCATCCCTTCATCGTGCCCTGCGAGATGTTCCCGACCGCCGACGGCCATGTCTTCGTCATGTGCATCAAGCCGGGCTTCTGGCGGAAGTTCTGCACCATCGCCGGCGCGCCGGACCTGCCCGCCGACCCGCGCTTCAAGGGCTTCGACGAGCGTCTGGCAAACCGCGATGCGCTGATGGCGGTGCTAGATCCCGTGATGCGCGCGAAGACCTCTGCCGAATGGGTGGCGACGCTCTCGGGCCAGGTGCCCGTCGCGCCAGTGCTCGGCCTCGGCCAGGCGCTGGACAATCCCCATTTCCGCGCGCGCGGCGGCGTGCTGGACCTGCCGCATCCCGCGCGCCCCGATCTCAAGGTCGTCGCCAACGCCATCCGCCTCGACGGGCAGCGCCTGCCCGGCCGCGCCGGTCCTGGCTATGGCGCGGATAGCGAGGCCGTGCTGACCGAGGCCGGCTACACGCCAGCTGAAATCGCGCAATTGAGGGCCCTGGGGGCAGTCTGATGAAGCTCGACGGTATCCGCGTCCTCGATCTCTCGCTGTTCCTGCCTGGCCCCTACATGACGACGGTCATGGCCGACCACGGGGCGGAGGTCATCAAGCTGGAACCTCCCTCCGGCGAGCCGGTGCGCGGCATCGGCGAACGTGCGGGCGGCCACAGCGTCTGGTTCCGCAACACGCATCGCGGCAAGAAATCCATCGTGCTGGACCTGAAGACGCAGGATGGCCTCGCCGCGCTCTATGACATCGCTCGCACCGTCGATGTCTTTGTGGAGGCCTTCCGCCCCGGCGTCGCGGACCGCCTCGGCTTCGGGCCTGCGACGATGGCGGCGCTGAACCCGCGCCTCGTTTATTGCTCCATCTCCGCCTTCGGGCAGGATGGCCCGCTGCGCGACAAGCCCGCGCATGACCTGGCGGTGGAGGCGCTGGCCGGCACGCTCTCCACCAATCTTGGCCAGGATGGGCTCCCGACACATCCGAACGTGCCCGTCGCCGACGCGACCGCCTCCCTCCTCGCGCTCTCCGCCGTGCTGATGGCGCTGCTGCGGCGGGAGAAGACGGGCCGCGGTGATGTCATCGACATGGCGATGTATGACGCGACGCTCTCCTGGCTGCCCAACGCCACCGGCGCCGTGCTCGGGGCGGATCGCGCGCCGGATGTGAAGAATGTCCGGCAATGGGGCGGCGGCGCCTTTTACAACATCTACGCGACGAAGGATGGCCGCCACGTCGTGCTCGGCGGCAGCGAGCACAAATTCGTCGAGAACCTGCTGCGCGCCCTCGGCCGCGAGGATCTTGTCGCCGGTGCCAGCGGCCCACCCGGCCCCGCGCACGAACCCGCCAAGGCCTTTCTGCGCGAGACCTTCCTGACGCGCACGCGCGATGAATGGGAAGCCTGGTTCGAGGGCCGCGACGTCTGCTTCGCACCCCTGCTCGACCTGCACGAGGCCTTCCATCGTCCCCACGCGCAAGCCCGGCAGATGCTGGTGCGGGATGCGGAGGGCAACCTCCATATCGGCCTCCCCATCAAGTTCCGCGATGAGCCCGGCACGCTGGACCCTACCCTGCCCGCGCTTGGCGAGCACACGGAAGCGGTGGTGGCGGAGGCGAGACAGCGCCTCGGCCGCTGATCAGAAGCGCGCCCGCTGCCGCGCCCAGCCATCGGCCAAGGCGTCGCGGTGCTGCGGCGCGGCGATCGCAATCAGGCGTTCCGCGCGCTGATCGATATCCGCGTCGCGCAGATGCGCCACGCCATGTTCCGTGACGACGATGTCGGCATCCGCGCGCGTCACCGAAACCGGCGTCCCCGGCGCCAGTTGCGGCACGATGCGGCTGATGCTGCCGCCCTTGCCGCTCGACAGCAGCGCGATCACGGCGCGCCCACCCGCGGACCGGCGCGCGCCTCGGACGAAATCGGCGACGCCGCCCTGGCCCGACACCTGCCTGCCCTCGATCATCTCCGAATTGACCTGGCCGAAGAGATCGACCTCCACCGCGGCGTTGATCGCGACGAAGTCCGGCAGGGCGGCGATGCGGGCCGCGTCATGCGTGACGCTCACGGGACGAAAGCTGATCCGGGTCTCTCGCGCCAGGCGGTCATAGAGTGCGGCGCTGCCGAGCGCGATGCCGGTCGTCACCGAGTCCAGCGCGCCGGCATCCAGCAGGCCAAGGACCGGGTCGGCGATCATGCCGCCATGGAAGCGGAGCCGCCTGTGCCCCGCCAGCGCCTGCATCGCAGCGGCGACGGCGGTGCCGATGCCCGTCTGCACCGTATCGCCATCCCGCACCAGCCCCGCCACATGCCGCCCCAGTTCCGCCAGCGCGCCGTCCGGCCGCTCCACGGGCAGCATGGGAATCGGGGAGGGTCCATCCACCAGCGCGTGCAGCCGTTCCAGCGGAAAGCGCACGCCATCCGGCACGTCCGGCAGCGCGGGATCGACGACTCCGACCAGCGCCGCGCCCGCCTCCATCAGCGCCGGCACGAAGTCATGCGTGAGGGAGAGGGAGACGCTGCCATCCCGCGGCGCCGCGCAGCGGAAGATCGCCATGTCGCCACGCGCGGGCCCGCGCAGCCAGGCGAAGGCGTCGCTGTAGTGCAGCGGCCGGAAACTCACGCGCCCCGCCGCCAACCCGCCGCGCAACTCCGGCGTCATGAAGGCCGATTCCAGCGGCGCCAGCGCCGACCAGTCGCGCTTGTTGATGCTGGCGATCGGCACGCCGAGCAGCCGACTACCCTCCAGCGCCGCGGGCCGCGCTGCAAGCGCATCGAGCACCGCGGTCGGCTCCCCCGCGCAGCCCGCGAGAAAGACGCGCAGGCCCGGACGCAACGTCTCGGCGAAGGCGGCGGGCGTGATCATCGGCATGGCGGCTTGCGTCCTCGGCTGGCTTCCGTTGATATGTCCGGACAACTTTGCTGGCAAACGGGGTCGTTGCCTTGGGCACCTTGACCGAGGGTATCGCCGCGCTGCTCCGCCGTCCCATCTCCGATGCGGATCGGGAGCGGGCCGCGCTGCACCTGCTGGACTGGATCGGCTGCGCCGTCGCGGGTGCGGCCAGCGAGACCGGCGCCGTCTTCCGCCGCCAGGCCGCACGACAGCCCAAGGGCGCCGCGCGCGTGATCCTCGGCGCGGCCCTTACCGCGCGTGATGCCGCCTTCGCCAATGGCGCCTTCGGCAATGTGCTGGAGATGGATGACGTGCATCGGGAAGCGATCCTGCATCCCGGTCCCGTCGTCATGCCCGCCGCGCTCGCTTTGGCGGCGGAGGGCGGTGCCGATGGCCCCGCGCTGCTGGATGCGATCATCCGTGGCTACGACGCGGAAATCCGCATCGGGCGCGCCATGGGCCACGCGCATTACCGCCAGTTCCACCCGACCGCGAGTTGCGGCCCCTTCGGCAGCGCCGCAGCCGCGGCCTCGCTGCTCGGCCTCGACGACGACGCCACTGTCTGGGCGCTCGGCAATGCCGGCACGCAGACGGGCGGCGTCTGGCAATGCCGGGCCGAGCCGGTGATGACGAAGCAGTTGCACACGGCCCGCGCCGCGGCGATGGGGCTGGAAGCCGCGCTGCTGGCCGCCGATGGGCTGACCGGACCGAAGCAGATCCTGGAAGGGGCGCTCGGCGTCTTCGCCGGCATGGCGCCGGATGCGAAGCCGGACCGCGTGCTCGCCGATCCCAGCGCGCCTTGGTTGATCCATGAGACCAGCTTCAAGCCCTGGCCCGCCTGCCGCCACTGCCACGCCACCATCGACGCCGCGCTCGCGCTGCGCGACTGGGTGGCGGGCCGCGACATCGCGGCGATCGAGGTCGCCGCCTATGCCGATGCCGTCGCCTTCTGCGACCGCGTTCAGCCGGAAAGCGTGATCCAGTCGAAATTCTCGCTGCAGCACGCCGTCGCGGTCACGCTGCGGAACGGCCCGCCGCCGCTGGAGGCCTTCGCCCCCGCCTGCTTCACCGACCCGTCGCTGGCCGCCTTGCGTGACCGCGTCACGCTGCTGCGCGATCCGGGTTTCACCGCCGCCTATCCCGCGCGCTACGGTAGCGCCGTCACCGTCACGCTGGCCGATGGCGAAGCACGCCGGGCCGACATCCCCGATGCCCTCGGCGATCCCGAGAATCCGCTGCCCGTCGCCGACATCATCGACAAGGCGCGCCGCCTGATGCGCAGCGCCGGCGTGGCCGATGACGCGATCGAGCGCGTCATCGCCGCCACCCTTGCCTTGCCCCGCGGTGCCGCCGCCGCATCGCTCGATACCATCCTGCCCTGAAGGAGCCGCCCCGCATGACCGTCTTCGACTATGTGACGGCGATGGACCATCCGGCGCTGCTGCGGGACTTCCCCATCGGCACCGATTATCCCGGCGCGCTGCGCGGCCTGTCTCGGGATGCATTGCGTGCGCGGCAGGATGCGGATTTCCGCAAGCTCCTCGCCTTCGCCTGGAAGGTGCCCTTCTACCAGCGGCTCTGGGGCGCCAAGGGGATCGAGCCCGGCGACATCAAGGGCCTCGATGACCTCCCGAAGCTGCCCTCCTACGACAAGTCGGACCTCATGGCCTCCGTCGCGGCCCATCCGCCGATCGGCGACTTCCACGGGCAGGAAGCACACCCGCCGGAACGCCGCCCGCAGATCATCATGCAGACCACCAGCGGCACCACCGGCACGCCGCAACCGCTGCTCTTCGGCCCGAAGAGCCGGGAGGTGCAGAACCGTCTGCTGGCGCGCATGTACCTGCTGGCCGGCATGACGCGGGACGACGTCGTCCATTCCGTCTATGGCCACGGCATGATCAATGGCGGCCATTATGTGCGGGAGACGGTGACGCATTGGGTCGGCGCGCGCTTCCTCAGCGCCGGGACTGGCGTGGAGACACGCTCCGCCCAACAGGTCTTCATCATGAAGCAGTTCGGCGCCACCGCCATCGTGGGCTTCGCCGACTACATCAAGCGCCTCGCGGAAGTGGCGCGGGAGGAAGGGCTGGAACCCGGCCGCGACCTCCCCATCCGCCTGATCTGCGCCCACCTCGGCAGCGAAAGCCAGGCGAGCCTCTCTGCCGCCTGGGGCGGTGCCGCGGTCTATGACTGGTACGGCGTCGGCGATACCGGGATCATCGCCGGCGAAGGCCCGGACCGCACCGGCATGCATGTGATGGAGGATGCGCATGCGCTGGAGATCGCGGACCCCGATACCGGCTTGCCCGTGCCGGAAGGCACGCTGGGCGACATGGTCTGCACCTGCCTCTTCAAGGACGACATCTTCCCGATCATCCGCTTCAACACGCATGACGTGACGGAGGAGGTGCTGGGGGCCAATCCGCTCGGCATCCCCTTCCGCCGCATCAAGGGGTTCCTTGGGCGCAGCGACAACATGGTGAAGCTGCGCGGCATCAACCTCTTCCCGACGGGCATCGGCGCGCTGCTGGTGGAGCAGTGCGAGACGGCGACGGGCGACTTCATCTGCCGCGTCGGGCGCAGCGATGGTCGCGATGCGATGGTGGTCCACCTGGAGGTGCGCGGCGATGCCGATGCGGCGCTGCAGTCGCGCCTTGAAGCCGCGCTCCGCACGCGGCTCGGCGTCGAGATCGGCGTGGCGCTCTGCGCGCCCGGCTCGCTCGCGGCGCTCACGCAGGTGGAAAGCCGGCAGAAGCCGATCCGGCTGATCGACGACCGCAAGTGACGCCGAGCGACATCCCCGCGCTGCTCGCCCGCATCGCGGCGGAGGATGGCGCGATCGGCAGCTTCTGGCAGGTGGATCGCGAGGGCGCGCTGGCCGCCACGCCTGCCGGGCGCGGTCCGCTGGTCGGCGTCGCCATCGGCATCAAGGACAATGTCGATGTCGCGGGGCTGCGCACCACCGCGGGCATCGCGGCCTTCAGGCATCGCGTGGCCGACCGCGACGCGCCCGTGGTGCGACGCCTGCGGGAGGCCGGGCTCGTCATCCTCGGCAAGCTGGCGATGCATGAGGGCGCGCTCGGCGCCACCACCGATACCCCGGGCTTCGGCCGCTGCATGAACCCGCTGCGGGCGGGCTACACGCCGGGCGGATCCTCCGGCGGGTCCGGCGCGGCCGTCGCGGCGGGCCTCGTGCCGCTCGCGGTCGGTACGGACACGATGGGCTCCGTGCGCCTCCCCGCCGCCTATTGCGGCGTCTTCGGCCTGAAGCCGACATCCGGGCTGGTCGGGCGCAGCGGCGTCGTGGCCCTCTCGCCCCGCCTCGACCATGTCGGCATCCTGGCCGCCAGCATCGAAGGCGCCGCGCTGGGGCTGGAGGCGATGGCGGGCGACGACCCCGACGACCCCGACAGCCGTCCCACGCCCCCAGGCTGGCGTGCCCTGCCCGCGGCCCCGGCCGACCCAAGGGGGCTCCGCATCGGCCTGCCGGAGCCGGTGCTGGCCGCCCCGATGGAGCCTGCCATCCGCGCGGCCTGGGAGGCAGCGCAGGCGCGGCTGCGCGAGGCCGGCGCCATCCTCTCGCCCGTGCCCGTTGCGGGCTGGGATCTGACCGCCACGCGCCGCGCCGGCCTGCTGCTGATCGAGGCCGAGGCCGCCGCGCTGCACCCTGCCCTGGTCGATGACCCGGAGGCCGCCACGCCAGGTTTCCGCGCCGCCCTCGCCTATGGACGGGATGCCAAGGGCGTGCGCATCGCTCAGGCCTTGTTCCGCCTGGCGGAGGCGCGGGCTGGCGCGCTGCGCGCTCTCGATCACTGCGACCTGCTGCTGATGCCGACAGCGCCGCAGCGCGCCTTCCCGCATGGCACGCCGGCGCCGGTGGACCAGGCGGATTTCACCGCCATCGCCAATGTCGCAGGCCTGCCCGCGCTGGCCTTCCCCTGGCCGGCGCCGGATGGCGATCTGCCCTGCTCGCTTCAGCTCATGGGCCCCGCTTATGGGGAGCAGGCGATCTGCGCGCTGGCGGCGTGGTTGCTCAGGGCGCGGTGAAGCGCGCCGGCCGCTTCTCCAGGAAGGCGCGATAGCCTTCCTGGAAATCGGCGCCGGCGAAAGGGTCTTCGAAGAGGGCGGCCAGTTCCGGCGTCTCCGTCGCGGCGCCGGCGGCGATGGCATCGACCATCGCCTTCACGCCGCGGAGCGCCGGGCGCGACGTGGCGGCGACGCCATCGAGGTAGCGCGCGGCCTCCTCCTCGAACACGGCCCCTTCCCACAGCCGGTCCACCAGGCCGATGCGCGCCGCTTCCTCCGCCGCCACGGCGCGGGCGCTGAACAGCATCTCCTTCGCGCGATTCGCGCCCACCGCCAGCACCAGCCGCCGCGTATCGGCGTGGCTGTAGGTCAGGCCGAGCCTCACCGGCGTCACGGCGAAGCGCGCATCATCTGCCGCCAGGCGCAGATCGCAGGCCAGTGCGAGGGCGACGCCACCGCCGACGCAGGCGCCGCGGATCGTGGCGATGGTCGGCTTGGGGCAGGCCGCGACGGCCTCGATCGCCTCGCGGATCAGGCGGTTGCTGTGCGCGATGGCATCCGGCGAACCGTAGGCGTCGCCGAACTCCGCGATATCCGCGCCCCCGCAGAAATGGCCGCCCGCGCCCGCGACTCGCAGAAGGGCAATGGCAGGATCCGCAATGACTTCCGCGACCAGCCCTGGCACGGCGCGCCACATGGCACGCGACATGGCGTTGCGGCGCGGCGGATTGTCGATCAGCAGCGTGGCGATGGCGCCTTCATGCATCAGGCGGATGGGCAGGGTCATGGCGAATTTCTAACGCGGCATCGGCGACTTGTCCGTACAAATTTCTTGTCCCCTTGCCGGACCCATGCTTGGCTTCCATCCCAGCAACCAACGGCCAGGGAGAGTGGGATGCTTCGACGCGATGTGATGAAGGCTGCCGGCGGGCTGGCGCTGGCAGCGGGCGCTGCCGGCACCGCCACGGCGCAGGCGCCGACGCGCTGGGACATCTCCATCCCCTGGGGCCCCAACGAATTCCACACCGTGAACGCGCAGCGCTTCGCCACCGAAGTGCGCAACGCCACCAACGGTGCCGTGCAGATGACGGTTCATGCCGGCGGGTCGCTTGGCGTCCGGGCGAATGAGACGGTGCGCGCGGTCGGTGATGGCGTGGTGCCGATGGCGGAATTCACCGCCTTCCAGAATGTCGGCGACCTGCCGATCCTCGGCATCGAGAGCATCCCCTTCCTGATCAGCAACTATGACGAGCTGCAGATCATGCACTCCCTGGTCCGCCCGATCTGGGAGAGGGAGCTGGAGCGGCGCAACCAGACGGTGCTCTACATGTGCCCCTGGCCCACGCAGCTCTTCTATTTCAAGCGGCCGATCGCGACGGCGGCCGACCTGCGCGGCATCCGCATGCGGACCTATGACCGCGTGACGGCGGAGATGTGCACGCGGCTCGGCATGGTGCCGCAGCAGCTGACCAATCCGGACGTCGTGCCAGCGCTCGCCTCCGGCCGCGTCGATGCGGTGATGACCAGCGGCACCACCGCCGTCGCCCAGCGCTACTGGGAATTCCTGAAGCACGCCTATGTCACCAACCACCTCTGGGCGACCAATTTCATGGTCGTGAACAACGATGCCTGGCGCCGCCTGCCGGCCGCGACGCGCACGACGATCGCCGATCTCGGCAAGCGGCTGGAGCCGGAATTCTGGAACGTCTCCAAGGGCGAGCACACGCTGCGCATGGGCGAATTGCAGCAGAACGGCATGACGGTGGAGGACCCGCCGGCCGCCCTGCTGCAGGCGGTGCGCCAGGCGACGGCCACGATGGGCGACGAATTCGTCCGCGCCAATCCGGCCGCCGGACCCATCCTGCAGCAGTTCCGCCAACGCGTCGGCCGGGCCTGACGCGCGGCGTGTCAGCGCTGTCCGCTGGCCGTGATGTGCTCGACATGGCGCATCACGGCAGCCCCCGCACGCGCCCAGCATTGATGGCCGTGGATCAGGATCGCGATGCTGAGCGCTTCCATGATCTGCCCGGGCGTCAGGCCGGCGCGCAGCCCGGCCTCGGCATGCGCGACAGCGCCCTCGACATGGCCCGCAGCCACGTCGAGCACGATGAAGACGAGTTCCTTGCTGGCAAGTGGCAGGTGCCCCTCCGGCGGCAGCCGATACGCGGCCTCCCGCGCCGCCAGATAGGCGGCGAAGGCCTCCGGCGCATGGCGCTGCAGCAGCGCCACGCTGTCCGGCACGCCGCCGATGGTCTGCCCGAAATGGTCATTCGCTTCGTCCATAGCCACGCCCCGCGCTGCACCGATGGCCCCCATTGGGCCGTGATTCGAGCCAGGAGAGAAGGCCGCGTGATCCATGACTGAATCCGCATCAGGGCGTGGCCCTATCGACCTGCTGCTGCGTGCCGTCGATGGGGCCTGCACGATCGGCGCCTGGGTCGCGGCCGTGGCCGCCGGGCTGCTCGCCCTCATCCTGATCACGGAGGTCGTCGCGACCTCCTTCTTCAGCTGGTCGCAGCCCTGGGCGGTGGAATACGCGATCTACCTGCAATGCATGGTGCTGTTCTGCGGCGCCGGCTGGACCCTGCGGCAGGGCGGGCATATCCGGGTCGCCATCATGCTGCAGGCGCTGCCGGTGCCGGCCGCGCGCATCCTTGACATGGCAGGCTGCGCCTTCGCCATCGGCGTGCTCGGCTACGCCTGCTCGGCGCTCTGGCAGCAATGGCTGCGCACCGTCGATTTCGGCTCCACCTCCTTCTACCCGATGGCGACGCCGCTCTGGATTCCCCAAGGGTTCCTGACGCTGGGCGTCACGCTGCTGGTGCTGGCCTTCGCGGCGCGGCTGGTCCGGCTGCTGCTGGGGCAGGAGACCGAGGCCAAGGCCGCCTTGTCCGGCGGAGGCGTCGAATGACCGGCCCCCTCACCCTCGTCCTCGGCATGCTCGTCGTCACCCTGGCGGGTGGCGTCTGGGTCGGCGTCGGGCTGATGTCGATCGGCATCGTGGCGCTCGAGGTCTTCCGCGACATGCGCGTGGACCGCTTCCTCGCCGGCGACATCTGGTCCAGCTCCACGGCGGTCGAGCTCATCACGCTCCCGCTCTTCATCCTGATGGGGGAGATCCTGTTCCATACGCGGCTGTCGGAGAATCTCTTCGCCGGCCTCTCGCCCTGGACTCGGCGGCTGCCGGGGCGGCTGCTGCATGTGAACGTGCTGGGCTGCACCCTCTTCGCCGCCGTCTCCGGCAGCAGCGCCGCCACCACGGCGACCGTCGGGCGCATCACGCTGCAGGAACTGCTCGGCCGCGGCTATGACCGGCGGCTCGCGGTGGGCTCGCTCGCCGGCGCAGGCACGCTCGGCTTCCTCATCCCGCCCTCCATCCCGATGATCGTCTATGGCGTCGTCGCCGATGTCTCGATCCTGGAGCTGTTCATGGCCGGCATCGTGCCGGGCCTGATGCTCGCGCTGATGTTCATGGGCTGGATCGGTTTCCGTGCGTGGCAGGATCCGAAGCTGGTCCCGGCCAGGGAGCCCGCCATCCCGCGGAAGGAAGCGCTGATCGCGCTGGGCCAGCTCGCGCCCATCGCCTTCCTCATCCTCTTCGTCATGGGCAGCCTCTATTTCGGCTTTGCCAGCATCACGGAAGCGGCCGCGATCGGCGTGCTCGGCTCCCTCATCGTCGCGCTGGCGCAGCGGACGCTGACGCTGGCCGGGATGTGGGGCGCGCTGCTCGGCACGGTGCGCACCTGTTCCATGATCGGGCTCATCATCGTGGGCGCGCTGTTCCTGTCCAAGGCCATGGCACGGCTCGGCCTGCCGGCGGATGTGGCGAATGCCATCCAGTCCTGGGGCCTGCATCCCTGGATGCTGATCTTCGTCCTGCTGCTGTTCTACCTGGCGCTGGGCTGCATCCTGGATGGCCTCTCCGCCATCGTCATGACGCTGCCCGTCACGCTGCCGCTGGCCGTGGCGGCGGGCTTCGACCCGATCTGGTTCGGCGTCTTCCTCATCATCACCATCGAGATGGCGCAGATCACGCCCCCCGTCGGCTTCAACCTCTTCGTCATCCAGGGCCTGACGAAGGAGGGTATCTTCAGGATCGCCGCCTATGCCTGGCCCTTCTGCGTCATCATGATGATCTTCACCGCCCTCATTACCGTGGTCCCCGACATCGTGACGGCATTGCCGAAATCGCTGCGCGGATGATGGGCAGGCTCGGCGGCCTCATCCGCCGCCATGGCCTGCCGATGATCGCGGCAGGGGCCTTCATCGGCATCGCGCTGCCCGACCTGGCGAGTGCGATGCGGCCCTGGCTGGTCGCGCTCTCCATCGGCACGATGATGGTGGCGCTGCTGCGGATCGAGCCCGCGGATTTCGGCGCGGTGCTCCGCCGGCCGACACTCGCGATCATCATCCTGGCCTGGGTGACGCTGGTGGTGCCGGCGGGCGTCTGGCTGGCGCTGCGACCCTTCCTGGCCCCTGACTCGCCCTTCCTCGCCGCCGCCGTGCTGATCGCGGCGACGCCCTCGGTCATGTCGGCCTCCGCCTTCGCCATCCTGCTTGGCGCCGATGGCGCGCTGCTGACGGTGGTGGGCATTCCCTCCAACGCGCTGGCACCGGCCTGGCTGCCGATGGTGGCGTCGCTGATGGGGGTGGGCGCGCAGGTCGATCCGCTGGCCATGGCGCAGCGGCTCGCGGTGCTGGTTGGCGGCAGCTTCGCGGGCGCCATCCTGGCCGTGCGGGTCTTCGGCCGCCCCGCCATCCGCCGCGCCGCGCCGGGGCTCGATTCGGCGGTGGTGCTGCTGATCACGCTCTCCGCCATCCCCTGCATGGATGGCGTGGGGCCGGCGCTGATGGCGCGGCCCGCCACCTTCGCGGCCATGCTGGCCTTCGCGCTCGGCCTCAACATGGTGCTGCAGGTGATCGGCTACCTGGTCTTCCGGCCCGCGCCCGTGGCCGCCGCGCTCTCCGCCGCGCTTGTCACGGGGTCGCGCAACAACGTCCTGCTGCTGGCTGCGATCGGCGCGCCGGGGGATGGCGACCTCAGCCTCATCATCTCCGCCGCCCAGCTCACGCTCTTCATCATGCCGAGCCTGGTGGCACCGACCTATCGCGCCATCGCCCGCAGGCGCCGTTGAACCGCAAGGCGGGCTCGGCTATGAATTTGTCCGGACAAATCAGGAGACGCCGCATGGTCCAGACCCACACGGAAGTGGCGCCCCAGCGCTTCCGCGAAAGCTTCGGCCGCTACTTCGAGGATTTCCAGGTCGGCGACATCTACGAACACCGCCCGAACCGGACGATCACGGAGACGGAGAACACCTGGTTCACGCTGCTGACGATGAACCAGCACCCCATGCATTTCGATGCCGAATACGCCAAGCATTCCGAATTCGGCCGCTGCATCATCTGCTCCCCCTTCACCGTCGCGCTGCTGGTCGGCATGAGCGTGAGCGACGTCAGCCAGAAGGCGATCGCCAATCTCGGCTGGAAGGAGATCAAGCTCACCTTCCCCCTCTTCGCCGGCGATACCCTGTCGGGCGAGAGCGAGGTGCTGGACAAGCGCGAATCGAAGTCCCGCCCCAATGCCGGGATCGTCGCGGTGCGCACCCGCGGCTACAACCAGGACCGCAAGCTGGTCTGCGAATTCGATCGCATGATGCTGATCGCCAAGCGCGGCTTCGACGTGGAGCAGAAGGCCGGCTACTGAGCCGCCGGCGGGCCCGGGGCTCTCCCGGGCCACCCTTCCCGACTCGGAGGCGTTGGTTGTGCCGGGCGGCCCCGGTCGCTATCTTGGCCCCCGGATTGAGAACACAGCATGAACGACCTCTTCTCCCGTAATGCCGCCAAGGGGGCTGCCAAGCCCGCGACGAAGCCCGCCTCTCCCGCCCCTGTCGCGGGCGGGTCCGACTATTCCGCCAAGGACATCGAGGTCCTGGAGGGGCTGGAGCCCGTGCGCCGGCGCCCGGGCATGTATATCGGCGGCACCGACGACAACGCGCTGCACCACCTGGCCGCCGAGATCATCGACAATGCGATGGACGAGGCCGTGGCCGGCCATGCGGACCGCATCGAGGTGACGCTGGAGGTCGGCAACTGGCTGACCGTGCGGGACAATGGGCGCGGCATTCCTGTGGACCCGCACCCGAAATTCCCGAAGCTCTCGGCGCTGGAGGTCATCCTCACCACGCTCCATTCCGGCGGCAAGTTCTCCGGCAAGGCCTATGACACCTCCGGCGGCCTGCACGGCGTCGGCTCCTCCGTCGTCAATGCGCTGGCCGAACGCATGGAGGTGGAGGTCGCGCGCGACCGCACGCTCTTCGGCCACGCCTTCGAACAGGGTAAGCCGGTCCAGAAGCTGAAGAACCTGGGAGCCGTCCACAACCGCCGCGGCACGCAGGTGCGCTTCAAGCCGGACCCCGAGATCTTCGGCAAGCAGCTGTTCCAGGCGGCCCGGCTGCACCGCCTCTGCCGGTCCAAGGCCTATCTCTACAAGGGCGTGGAGATCCGATGGAACTGCGACCCGAAACTGGTGGAGGGCACCGACACCCCCGCCAGCGCCACGCTGCATTTCCCCGGCGGCCTGCGCGACTTCCTCGCCACCTCCATCGAGGGCCGCGCCACCGTCGTGCCGCAGCCCTGGGCAGGCGAGGTCGGCTTCGCGGAGGGCGCCGGCCGCGCCGAATGGGCCATCACCTGGGTGGAGCAGGGGGACGGCTTCCTCTCCACCTACGCCAACACCATCCCGACCCCGCAGGGCGGCACCCACGAAGCAGGCCTGCGCGCTGCCCTGGTGAAGGGGCTCCGCGCCTATGGCGAGCTGAAGAAGGAACGCCGCGCCGCCAGCGTGACGGCGGAGGACCTCTTCGGCGGCCTGGCCGGCATGTGCTCCGTCTTCATCCGGGAACCCCAGTTCCAGGGCCAGACCAAGGACAAGCTGACGAGCCCGGAGGCCGCGCGCCTCGTCGAGAATGCGCTGCGCGACCATTTCGACCACTGGCTGGCCGGCGACCCCGGCAATGCGGACAACCTCCTCGCCTGGACGATCGAACGGGCGGAGGAGCGCATCCGCCGGCGGGAGCAGAAGGAGACGCCGCGGAAGTCGGCGACCCGCAAGCTCCGCCTGCCCGGCAAGCTCGCCGACTGCTCCCGCGAGGGCGTGGACGGGACGGAGCTCTTCCTGGTGGAGGGCGACAGCGCCGGTGGCTCCGCCAAGCAGGCGCGGGACCGGGAGACGCAGGCGGTGCTGCCGCTGCGCGGCAAGATCCTGAACGTCGCCAGTGCCTCGGCCGACAAGCTGCGGCAGAACCAGGAACTGCGCGACCTGATCGAGGCGCTGGGCTGCGGCGCCGGGGACCGCTTCGACCTCGCCCGGCTGCGCTACGGCCGCATCGTCATCATGACGGACGCGGACGTGGACGGCGCCCATATCGCGGCCCTGCTGATGACCTTCTTCTACAAGGAACTGCCGGAACTGGTGCGCCAGGGCCGCCTCTTCCTGGCGCAGCCCCCCCTCTTCCGCCTGCAGGCGCCCGGCAAGACCGTCTATGCCAAGGACGATGCGGACCGGGAGCGGCTGCTGAAGAAGGAATTCAAGGCCAACCAGAAGGTCGATGTCAGCCGCTTCAAGGGCCTCGGGGAGATGCCGCCCGCGTCGCTCAAGGAGACGACGATGGACCCGAAGCGCCGCACCCTGCTGCGCGTGATGCTGCCAGCGGAGGAGCGGGCCCGGACGTCGGAGCTGATCGAGGCGCTGATGGGCCGCCGCCCGGAGCTTCGCTTCCGCTTCATCCAGGAGAATGCGGCGAAGCTGGACGAGGAATCGGTGGACGCCTGAGGGCGTCCCCGCGGGGCTTCAGCCCCTGGCAGCCTGCGCGATGCCCACCACGAAGGGCATGGGATCCACCGGCCGCACCTGGCGCGCCGGGCTCGTCACCAGCACCTTCAGGAAGCGACCGGCGGCGGGGCCGAGGCAGACCAGCGTCTGCACCTCCTGCCGCCCATAGGTGCCCTGCAGGGTGGCGCAGCGCATGGGTGCCTGGCCGGGCACCGCCACATCCGTCCGGTTGCTCTCGGTGATGCGCTGGCTGGTGCGGGTGCCGGCCATCGCCACCGCCTCGTTCACCGCCGCGTTGAACTCGGCCTGCAGGGCCGGCGCATCGATCTCGTTGGGCACGGCGGCGATGCCGCGATCATAGAGGCTGACGGTGGAGACGGCACTCCGCGCCGGCCCGTCATAGTCCATCGCGACACCCAGCCCCGCGCGGGTCTGCTCGTGCCAGGTGGTGTCCCGCCGCGTGAAGCCCGCGACGGCATCGGGCAGCCGCCCCGCCGCCACGGCAAGCGTCGGACGCCCGCCCGGTGGCGATGCCGCGGCGCCGGCCGCCCCCTCCCCTTCCTGCTGCGCGCACCCGGCCATGCCGAGGGTCAGCGCGAGAAGAACGAGCGAGGGGGCGTGGCGCATGGTCAGCGGTTCCTTCGCAGCACCTGCAGGGTCAGGTCCACCACCAGGGTGACCACGATGGCCAGGACGACGACCTGCGCGACGGTCGCCAGCGCCCAGAGCCCGATCGGGAAGCTCACGGCCCCCGCCGGCAGCGCCATCCAACCCAGCGGCAGCAGCAGGTAGCCATAGGCCTGCGGGACGGTGTCCGCGATCTGGTGCGTGCCTTCATAGATCATCTGCACGGCGACCCAGAGGATCACGAGCAGGCCGACCCAGGCGATCCAGCGATGGTTGTTGAGCAGCCGCGCGATCAGCGTTGCCGCGACGCCCATCAGCACCACGCTGAAGGCCAGGCCGACGATCAGGATGTAGGGATGGTCCTTCGCGGCGCCTGCCACGGCAAGGACGTTGTCGAGGCTCATGGAGACGTCGGCGACCAGGATCTGGATGATGGCCTGGCGCAGGGTCTTGCGCGGGGCGCCCGCGGCCGTGCCGTCCTCCAGCGTCTCGACGCCGTCCTGCTGGTCGGCCGCGTGGTCATGCCCGCCTTCCCGCAACTCGCGGTACATCTTCCAGCAGACCCACAGCAGCAGGACGCCGCCCGCGAGCACGATGCCGACGATGGACAGAAGCTGGACGGTGATCGAGGCGAAGGCGATGCGCATCACCGTCGCGGCGACGATGCCCCAGAAGATCGCCTTCTTGCGCTGGTCGGCCGGCAGGCCTGCCGCCGCCATGCCGACCACGATGGCATTGTCGCCCGCGAGCACGATGTCGATGAACAGGACCGTGGCGAGTGGCACCACCCATTCAGGGAAGTTCGCTTCGACGAAGGTCAGGAGCCACTCGGGCATGAAAATACTTCTCCGGCGTGGGATTTTCACTTGCTTTACGCCAACAGGCGGCGGACCGGAAGACCCGGGCTTGGCCGTGGCGGCACGGTCCGTCCTTGCCAAATGACGCCCGCCCGCGCCAAACGGGGCCGTCATGGCCGCCGAGGCCAAAGCCACGAAGGACGCCACCCCGCATGGTCCCCCGCTACAGCCGACCCGACATGGTCGCCATCTGGTCGCCGGAGACTCGCTTCAGGATCTGGTTCGAGATTGAGGCCCTGGCCTGCGAGGCGATGGCCGAACTCGGCACCATCCCCCGGGAAGCCGCGGTGGCGATCCGGCGCGGGGGCAGCGCCAAGGTCGCCACCATCACCCAGGCCGACCTCGACCGCATCGACGCGATCGAGCGCGAGACTCGCCACGACGTGATCGCCTTCCTCACCTGGCTGGGCGAGGGCATCGGGCCGGAGGCCCGCTTCGTGCACCAGGGCATGACCAGCAGTGACGTGCTCGACACCTGCCTCGCCGTGCAGATGACGCGCGCCGCGGACCTGCTGATCGCCGATGTGGACGCGCTGCTGGTGGCGCTCCGCAAGCGCGCGGAGGAGTATCGCCACACGCCGACCATCGGCCGCAGCCACGGCATCCATGCGGAGCCCACCACCTTCGGCCTCAAGCTGCTCGGCTACGTCGCGGAGTTCGAGCGCAACCGCGCCCGCCTCCTCGCCGCGCGGGCGGAGGTCGCGACCTGCGCCATCAGCGGCCCCGTCGGCACCTTCGCGAGTGTCGATCCACGGGTGGAGGCGCATGTCGCGAAGCACCTGGGACTCGCCGTCGAGCCGGTCTCGACCCAGGTCATCCCGCGGGACCGCCACGCGGCATTCTTCTGCGCGCTCGCCGTCGTCGCCAGCGGCGTGGAGCGCCTGGCGACGGAAGTCCGCCACCTCCAGCGCAGCGAGGTGCGGGAGGCGGAGGAGTTCTTCCATGCCGGCCAGAAGGGCAGCAGCGCCATGCCGCACAAGCGGAACCCGGTGCTGAGCGAGAACCTGACAGGCCTGGCGCGCATCGTCCGCGGCTATGCCATGCCGGCGCTGGAGAATGTCGCTTTGTGGCATGAGCGCGACATCAGCCACAGCAGCGTGGAACGCGTGATCGGCCCGGACGCGACCATCACCCTCGACTTCGCGCTGATGCGCCTGACGGGGATGATGGAGAAACTCACCGTCTATCCCGAGCGGATGGCGGAGAATCTCGAGAGCCTCGGCGGCGTCGTCCACAGCCAGAAGGTGCTGCTGGCGCTGACCCAGGCGGGCATGAGCCGGGAAGGCGCCTATGCCGCCGTGCAGCGCTCCGCCATGGCCACCTGGCAGAAGCTGGGCAAGCCGGACGCCAAGGACTTCCGCACCAATCTGCTGAGCGACCCGGAGGTGGCGGCCTGCATGACGGCGGAGGCGCTGGACCGCGCCATGGATCCGGCGCGGGACTTCGTCCATGTGGACCAGAGCTTCGCGCGGGTGATGGGCGGCAAGTCCCCGGGCTGATCGCGGGGCTGATCGCGCTTCCGTCATCGCCGCGGGGCCGTCCTGCCCCGGTTTCGCCATGGGTGGTGCCTATATCCTTCACCCATGAGGAGGCCAGTGTGATGCGAGCGATGACGCGCATGATGACGGCCGCCATCCTCGGTGCGGGCCTGGCGCTGTCGGCGCCGGCCGGTGCCCAAGGGGGCGAACCGGAAGGCGGCAAGCTGGAGGCGACCACGGTGGATTGGCGCTACCGCGGCGGCTACTACGCGCCGCCGCCCGCCTATTACGCCCCGCCGCCGGGCTACTACTACTACGCACCGCCGCCCCGGCCGCGGCCGCGCTACTACGCGCCGCCGCCGGTCTACTACTACGCACCGCCACGGCCGCGCTATCATCGGCCGCCGCCGCCCCCGGGGGTGAGCCTGCACTTCCGCTTCTAAGGACCACCGCCCGCCCGTGTGCACCGTCATCTGCCTGTGGCGCCCGGGCCATGCATGGCCGGTCCTGGTCGCGGCCAATCGCGACGAGAGGGTGGACCGCGCCTGGCAGGGCCCGGCCGCGCATTGGCCGGGCCACCCGGGCGTGGTCGGCGGGCGGGACCTGACGGCCGGCGGCACCTGGATGGCGATGGGGCCGCAGGGCGTGATGGCGGCGATCCTGAACCGGCCCGGCAGCCTCGGCCCCGCCGCGGGCAAGCGCAGCCGGGGCGACCTGCCGTTGCGCGCCGCCGCCACCCCTTCCGCCAGGGCCGGCGTCGAGGCCATCACCGCCATCGAGGCTGCCGACTGGCGGCCCTTCAACATGGTGATCGCCGACCGCGACAGCGCCTGGTTCGTGAAGGGCCTGGGCGAGGGACGCCCCCTGGCGAGCCGGCTCCCCCCGGGCGTCTCCATGGTCACCGCCCATGACCCGAACGACCTGACAAGCCCCCGCACCGCCCGGCACCTGCCCCGCTTCCAGGCCGCGCCGCCCCCCGACCCCGACCATGACGATTGGCAGGCCTGGGAGGTTCTGCTGTCGGACGATACCTCCCGCCCGGGCATGGGGGCGGAGGCGCTGCGCGTGCCGCCTGTCGGCGGCTTCGGCACCGTCAGCGCCAGCCTGGTCGCCCTGGCGGCGGATGGCCGCCGGCGCTGGCGCTTCTGCCCAGGCCCGCCCGGCACCGCCCCCTTCGTCCCGGTCGCCCTTCCCGGTCCTTGAACCGGCTGCCGGGCTGCATCCCGCAGGCGGCGTGGCGGGCTCGTTCTTCCCCTGCTATAGCGGCCCCAAGCACCGGGCCCCGCGCCCGGGCGCACCCGCGCGCCCCATTCCCTGGCGGCCGCGGCAGTCGAGGAGTTTCAGCACCATGGCGCGCCGCCGTCAGCTCTACGAGGGCAAGGCCAAGATTCTGTTCGAGGGCCCGGAATCCGGCACCCTGGTGCAGTATTTCAAGGACGACGCGACCGCCGGCAACGGCGCGAAGAAGGGCACGATCACCGGCAAGGGCGTGCTCAACAACCGCATCAGCGAATACCTGATGATGAAGCTGACCGAGATCGGGATCCCGACCCACTTCATCCGCCGGCTGAACATGCGCGAGCAGCTGATCCGCGAGGTGGAGATCATCCCGCTCGAGATCGTCATCCGCAATGTCGCCGCCGGCAGCCTGGCCAAGCGCCTCGGCATCCAGGAAGGCACGCGGCTGCCGCGCTCCATCCTCGAATACTACTACAAGAACGACGCGCTCGGCGATCCGATGGTGTCGGAGGAGCACATCACCTGCTTCGGCTGGGCTTCCACCCAGGACCTCGACGACATGGTGGCGCTGTCGCTCCGCGTGAACGACTTCCTCACCGGCCTCTTCCTCGGCGTCGGCATCACCCTGGTGGACTTCAAGCTGGAATTCGGCCGCCTCTACGAGAATGACGAGATGCGGATCGTCCTGGCCGACGAGATCAGCCCCGACAATTGCCGCCTCTGGGACGTCAAGACCGGGGAGAAGATGGACAAGGACCGCTTCCGCCGGGACCTCGGCAAGGTCGAGGAAGGCTACCAGGAAGTGGCCAAGCGCCTCGGCATCCTGCCCGAGGCCGGCGTTCGCGACATGAAGGGGCCGGAGACCGTCCAGTGAAGGCGCTTGTGACCGTGATGCCGAAGGCCGGCGTCCTCGACCCCCAGGGCAAGGCGATCGGCCACGCCCTCTCTTCCCTCGGCTTCGCCGGCGTCGCCGATGTGCGCGCGGGCAAGGTGATCGAGCTGGAACTGGCGGAAACCGACCCGGCCAAGGCCAAGGCGGCCGCGGAGGAGATGGCCCGCAAGCTGCTGGCCAACACCGTGATCGAATCCTTCCGGGTCGAGGTGGTCTGACCCTCCATGGTCAAGGTCTCCCTCCTTGTCATGCTCGTGCTGACGGTCCTCATCTCGATGGGGCTCCGCTGGCGCGAACAGCGCATGCCGGCGGTGGCGCAGGCAAAGCGCCTGGGCCTGGTGGCGCGGGGCAAGAAGGGCCTGGACCGCTGGGTGACGGCCGCGGCCCTGGCGACGCTCGCGACGCTGATCGTCGTGGGCGGGCTGCACTGGCTACGGATCTGGGTGGGTTGAGGACGCGGCCGTGACGACGGCGGCATCCCTCTACAGTCAAGGCCCGCGACCGGCGGGCGAACGGGTGTCACCATGAACGCCGTCATCATCGTCTTCCCCGGCACGAACCGGGAAAGGGACATGGCCATCGCGCTGGAACGCGCCAGCGGCCGCAAGCCGACCCTGCTGTTCCATCGCGCGGATGCGCTGCCCGCCGGCACGGACCTGGTCGTGCTGCCCGGCGGCTTCAGCCATGGCGACTACCTCCGTTCCGGCGCCATGGCCGCGCAGTCGCCCATCATGCAGGCGGTGCGGGACTTCGCGGCCAAGGGCGGCCATGTGCTCGGCGTCTGCAACGGCTTCCAGATCCTGACCGAGGCCGGGCTGCTGCCCGGCGCGCTGCTCCGCAACGCCACGCTCCGCTTCCTGTCGATGGACTGCCACATGCGGGTGGAGCGGTCGGGCACGCCCTACACCGCCCACTGGCAGAAGGGCGCCGTGTTCCGCGCGCCCATGGCCCATGGCGACGGCAACTACTTCTGCGATGACGAGACGCTGGCCCGCCTGAACGGGGAAGGCCTGGTCGCCTTCCGCTACAGCACCCCCGCCGGCGAGATCACGGACGCCGCCAACCGCAACGGTGCGCGCCAGAACATCGCCGGCATCCTCTCCCCCAACCTCCGCATCTGCGGGCTGATGCCGCATCCCGAGGACCTCGTGGACCCGTTGATGGGCGGCACGGATGGGCTGCCGATGTTCACCTCCCTCGTCGAGAGCCTGGCCACCGCATGAGCACCGCCCCGACTTCCCTCGACGCCGCGCGGGCGAAGCAGCTTTCCGCCGAATTCGGCCTGAAGGCGGATGAGTATGACCGCGTGCTGTCGATCCTCGGCCGCACGCCGTCCCTGACGGAACTCGGCATCTTCTCCGTCATGTGGTCGGAGCACTGCTCCTACAAGTCGAGCCGCGTCTGGCTGCGCACCCTGCCGACCAAGGCGCCCTGGGTCATCCATGGCCCCGGCGAGAATGCGGGCGTGATCGATATCGGCGACGGGCTGGCCGCCATCTTCAAGATGGAGAGCCACAACCATCCGAGCTTCATCGAGCCCTATCAGGGCGCGGCGACGGGCGTCGGCGGGATCCTGCGCGACGTCTTCACCATGGGGGCGCGGCCCATCGCCAATCTGAACGCCCTTCGCTTCGGTGCGCCCGAGGCGCCGCGGATGAAGCGCGTGATCGATGGCGTGGTCCGCGGCATCGGCGGCTACGGCAACAGCGTCGGCGTGCCGACCGTGGGCGGCGAGGTGAATTTTCATCCGGCCTACAACGGCAACCCGCTGGTCAACGCCATGACCGTCGGGATCGCGCCGAAGGACCGCATCTTCCTCAGCGCCGCGGCCGGCATCGGCAACCCCGTGGTCTATGTCGGCTCCAAGACCGGCCGCGACGGCATCCATGGCGCGACCATGGCCAGCGCCGAATTCTCCGCAGATTCCGAGGAGAAGCGCCCCACCGTCCAGATCGGCGACCCCTTCACGGAAAAGCTGTTGATCGAGGCCTGCCTGGAGCTGATGGCGACCGACATGATCGTCGCCATCCAGGACATGGGCGCGGCCGGCCTGACCAGCTCCTCCGTCGAGATGGCGGGCAAGGGCGGCGTCGGCATCGAGCTGGTGATGGACAACGTCCCCCAGCGCGAGCAGGGCATGACGGCCTATGAGATGATGCTCTCCGAATCCCAGGAGCGCATGCTGATGATCCTGAAGCCCGGCCGCGAGGCCGAGGCGCAGGCGATCTTCCACAAGTGGGAGCTGGATTTCGCCGTCATCGGCCACCTGACCGATACCGGCCATATCGTCATCCGGCACAAGGACGTGGTGGAGGCGGACATCCCGCTGGCGCCGCTGGAGTCCGAGGCGCCGCTCTACCGCCGCCCGACGGCGGAGACGCCGAAGCGGGCGGTGCTGGACGCCGCCGCCATCGCCGATCCCGTGGGCCCGCTGGCGGCGCTCGAGACGCTGGTCGGCAGCCTCGACCTCTGCTCCCGCCGCTGGATCTGGGACCAGTATGACAGCACGGTGGGCGGCCAGACGGTGAAGCGGCCTGGCGGCGCGGATGCGGCGGTGGTGAAGCTCGATGGCCTCAAGCGCGCACTCGCCATCACCACGGATTGCACGCCCCGCTACTGCCAGGCGGACCCGGAAGCGGGCGGCGCGCAGGCCGTGGCGGAAGCCTGGCGCAACCTGACGGCGGTGGGCGCGACGCCGCTCGCCATCACCGACAACATGAATTTCGGCAACCCCGAGAAGCCGGAGATCATGGGCCAGTTCGCCGCCGCGGTGCGCGGCATGGCGGCGGCCTGCACCGCACTCGACTTCCCCGTCGTGAGCGGCAATGTCTCGCTCTACAACGAGACCGAGGGCCGCGCGATCCTGCCCACCCCGGCCATCGGCGGCGTCGGCGTGCTGGAGGATGCGGCCCATGCCGTCGGCCTCGCCCTGACGCCGGGCCTCGATCTGGTGCTGGTCGGCGCGACGCAGGGCTGGCTTGGCCAGTCGCTCTGGCTGCGGGAGATCGCGGGGCGGGAGGAAGGGGCGCCGCCGCCGGTGGATCTGGCGGTGGAGCGCCGCAACGGCGACTTCGTCCGCGCCCGCATCCTGGAAGGCCAGGTCGCGGCCTGCCATGACCTGGCGGATGGCGGGCTGCTCGTGGCCGTGGCCGAGATGGCCATGGCGGATGGCACCGGTGCCACGCTGGCCGCGCCCCCCGCGGGCCAGGCGCCGCATGGCTGGTGGTTCGGGGAGGATCAGGGCCGCTACCTGCTGGCCGTGACGGATGGCGCCGCGCTGGTCGCGGCCGCCCAGGCCGCCGGCGTGCCGGCCGCCATCATCGGGCGGAGCGGCGGCGGGGACTTGGTTCTGGCCGATGGTTCCTCCATATCCGTGGCCTCGCTGCGCATGGCCCATGAGGCCACGCTGCCGGCGCTGATGGAGGGGAGAGCGGCCTGATGGCGATGGATTCCGCGGAGATCGAGGCGCTGATCAAGGCCGCCCTGCCCGATGCGCAGGTGACGATCGAGGATCTCGCCGGCGATGGCGACCATTATGCCGCGAAGGTCGTCTCCTCCGCCTTCAAGGGCATCCCGCGCGTCAAGCAGCACCAGATCGTCTACGCCGCGCTGCAGGGGCGGATGGGGGGGGCGCTGCACGCCCTCGCCCTCCAGACCTCCGCGCCGGACCAGGCTTAACCGCTTCCAGAGGGACCAGCCCGATGAGCAACCCCGTCTTCGACCGCATCCAGGCCGATATCGATGCGAACCCGGTCGTCCTCTACATGAAGGGCACGCCGGTCTTCCCGCAGTGCGGCTTCTCCGCCCGCGTCGTGCAGATCCTTTCCCACGTGGGAGTCCCCTTCAAGGGCGTGAACGTGCTGGAGGACATGGAAATCCGCGAGGGCATCAAGGCCTTCGCGAACTGGCCGACCATCCCCCAGCTCTATGTGAAGGGCGAGTTCGTCGGCGGCTGCGACATCGTCACCGAGATGTTCCAGGCGGGCGAGCTGGAGACGATGCTGGCCGAAAAGGGCGTGATGCCCAAGACAACGGCCTAAAAGCCGACCCTCAAGCGCCGGGCGGCCGCATCCGCGGCCTTGGCTTCGCCGCACTTGCGGCGGCGCCCGTTCGGGCGCTCGGATCGGCTTCGCCGATCCGCCACCACAGCGTCGCTTGCGGGGTGTTGATTTCAACGCCCCGCGCCCCTGCCCCACTCTGGGGTGATGACCGCGCCGCTGATATCGATCGTCACCCCCGCCTATGACGTCGCCCCCTTCATCGGGGATGCCGTCGCCTCCGCCCGCGCCCAGGACGAGACGCGGTGGGAGATGATCATCGTCGATGACGGATCGCGCGATGGCACGGCCCTGGCCGCCGAGCGCGCCGCCGAGGGCGATCCCCGCATCCGCATCCTCCGCCAGGCCAATGCGGGCGTCTCCGCCGCGCGGATGGCGGGCATCGCAGCGGCGTCGGGCGACTCGCTGCTCTTCCTCGATGCCGATGACTGGCTGGCGCCGGATGCGCTGGCGCGGCTCTCGGGCGCGCTGCGCGCGGCACCCGACGCCGTCGCGGCCTATGGCCCCTGGGCCGCGGTGGCGGAGGCCGCGCGGCCGGGCGACCCGCCGCTGCGGCTGAAGGCCGGGCCCTACCCCGCCGGCGACATCCTGCGGCGCCTCCTGGTGGAGAACCTGCTCGCCAATGGCGGCCATCTGCTGGCGCGCCGCAGCGCCTTCGACGCCGCCGGCGGCTTCCGCCCGACGCTTCGCTATGGCGAGGACTGGGAGTGCTGGATCCGCCTGGCGCTCCAGGGTCCCTTCGCCGTGGTCGAGGGCCGCGATCCCCTGCTGTTCGTGCGGGAGCGGGGCGGCAGCGCCTATCGCCGCATGGCCCGCGACCCCGCCGCCTTCGCCCCCGCCATGGCGGCGATCTGGGAGAATCCGGCGCTGACCGAACGCCTTGGCGCCACCACCGCCGCGCAGATCCGGCGCCGGGCGGAGGCCGAGAATGACTGGGTGGTGGGCAAGGAACTGCTCCGCCATGGCGCAAGGGCGGAGGGGCTGAGCGTGCTGCGCGGCGCCGCCCTTGCCGCGCCGAGCCTCAAGCGCCTGGCGCTGCTGGCCGCCGCGCACAGCCTGCCCGCCCTGCCCGCCCGTCTGCACGGCCCCTTCGCGCGCTACCCGGAGGCGCGGCAGGCGTGACCGGCTGCAGAATACTGCGGATTTAGGACTACTGCGGATTTAGCCGATTAAGCCGCTTTAGCACCTTTAGTCGCGTTCTCGCATGGGCACGCCGGATCGCGGCGGCAGGCGGCGGACATGGATCGGCCCCGTGGTGACGGGAACATAACAAAAACATCGCCGCGAAAGCCAGCGGAATCATGCGGCTGTGTTCGCAGGCCAGCCTGCCCGGGGGCGTGCGCCCATGCGATGCTGGCGGCGCAACGGTAGCGGCCCCAGGCAGGACGGATGGCGGAGAGCGGTGACAGGCGGCCGATCGCGGCGCGGGAGCTCAGCGTCATGCAGCGCCTGGCGGGCGCGCTGGTCCGGCGCGGCGCCTCGGCCGATGGCATCTCCCTGGCCGGCATGGCGGCCGGGTTGCTGGCGGGGCTCTGCCTGGCCGGGACCGCCTGGTGGCCCGTGGCCGCGATGCCGCTTTGGCTGGCCGGCGCCCTGTTCATCCAGCTCCGGCTACTGGCCAACCTGCTGGACGGCATGGTGGCGATCGGCCGCGGCATCGCCTCCCCGGCCGGGGAGTTGTTCAACGAGGTGCCGGACCGCGTCTCCGACACCGCCGTGCTGGCGGGGCTCGGCATCGCCGCGGGCGACCTGGCCCTGGGGCTCGGCGCGGCGCTGGCAGCCATGGCGACGGCCTATCTGCGCGCGGTGGGCAAGGCGGCCGGCGCGTCGAGCGATTTCCGCGGCCCGATGGCCAAGCAGCACCGCATGGCGCTGGTCACGGCGCTCGCCCTCGCCTGCGCCCTGCTGCCGGCCGCCTGGACAGCGGCGCTGCCAGGGCTGGCGCTCTGGGTCATCCTGCTGCTCTCCCTCGTCACGGGGTGGCGCCGGCTGCAGGGCGCCTGGACGCAACTGGCCCAGCGGAATGCCCCCGAATGAGCGCTTTTGCCCATCCAGTGACCGTGTGGATCGTCGGCGCCACCCTGGCGGTGGTCGCGACCGCGGCGCTGGTCATCGGCGGGCTGAGCCTGGCCGGCCGCGGCACGCCGGCATTCCGGCGGGAGCTGTGGCTGCGGCTCGGTTCCTGGTGCGTGCTGCTGCCGCTGATGATCGGGCCCGTGCTGGCCGGGCGGGAATGGACCATCCTGGCCGTCACGCTGCTCGGCCTGCTCTGCTACCGCGAATATGCGCGGGCGACGGGGCTGTTCCGGGAGAGGGTGCTGTCCGCCGTCGTGGTGCTGGGCATCCTCTTCGTGAATTTCGCGGCGCTCGACCATTGGTACGGCTTCTTCGTGGCGCTCTGGCCGCTGACGGTCAGCCTGCTGGCCGTGGCCTCCATCCCGCAGGACCGGCCGGAGGGCTATATCCAGCGCGTCGGCCTCGCGGTGCTGGGCTACATGCTGTTCGGCGCGGGGCTCGCCCATCTCGGCTACATGGCGAATGACCCGGGCTACCGGCCGATCGTGCTGCTGCTGCTGACGGCGGTGGCGCTGAACGACGTCGCGGCCTTCACCTGCGGCAAGATCCTGGGCGGGCCGAAGCTGCTGCCCGCGACCAGCCCGAACAAGACCATCGCCGGCGCGCTGGGCGCGGTGGTGGTGACGGGCAGCGTCGTCGCGCTGATCGCCCATTCGCTATTCGGCACCACGCCGATGGGCGGCTGGTTCTGGCTGCTGCTGCTGGGCGTGCTGGTCAGCGTCGCCGGCCAGGCGGGCGACCTGATGCTGTCCTCCATCAAGCGCGACATCGGCATCAAGGATATGGGCGTGGTGCTGCCCGGCCATGGCGGCATCCTGGACCGCTTCAACAGCCTGCTGCTGGTCTCCCCGGCCGTGTTCCACTTCATCGGCTACTTCGTGGGCTTCGGGCTGGATGAGCCGACGCGGATCTTCACGCAATGAAGTCGTGGGAGATCAAGCCGGCCCGGGATCTCGGCCTGCCGCTGGGCCAGCGGCTCCGCAGCCTGGCGCGGGAGCGGGGGCTGGTCGGCCTGGCGCTGAACGCCGCCTGGCGCCACACGCTCCGCCTCTATCTGGCGGCGGCGCATCGGCTGGAGGTGGAGGGGCGGGAGAACCTGCCCCCGCCGCCCTTCGTCATCATCGCCAACCACGCCAGCCACCTGGATGCGCTGACGCTGGCCGCGGCGCTGCGCGGAGAGGCGGCGCGGGCCGCGCATGCGCTGGCCGCCGGCGAGGTCTTCTTCGGCAAGCCCGCCGGCGCCGCCTTCGCGGCCTATGCGATCAACGCGCTCCCGGTCTGGCGCGGCCGCACCCAGCGCAGCGAGTTGAAGCTGCTGCGGGAGCGGCTGCTGGAGGACCGGCTGGCCTATATCCTGTTCCCCGAGGGCACGCGCAGCCGGGACGGGACCATGGCCCCCTTCCAGCCCGGGCTCGCCATGCTGGTGGCGGGCACGCCGGTGCCGGTGGTGCCGTGCTGGATCGAGGGCGCGCATGAATGCTGGCCGCCATCGCAGCGCTGGCCAAGGCCGGGGAGGCTGCGGCTGCGGATCGGCAAGCCGCTGGTGTTCGAGGATGTGGCGCCGGATGCGGAGGGACGGGCGCGGATCGCGCAGGCGGCGCGGGATGCGGTGGTGGCGCTGCGGCCGCCCGGCTAGGTCGGTACCTGCCTTCCGGTCAGGCCGGGCGTAGCGGCATTTCGAAGGTGAAGCGCGTTTCCTCCGCCGTGGAGGTCGCGCTGAGCGTGCCCTGATGCGCGCGCGCAACCTCCGACGCGATGTAGAGGCCGAGACCCAGGCCCTGCCTCGGCCCCTGGGTCGCGCTGCCCACGAAGGGCTCGAACAGCGTGTCGAGCCAGGCGGGCGGGATCGGGTTGCCGCCATTCGCGACGGACATGACGAAGCGGCCGTCGGCCGTGGCTGCTTCCACCCGGACCGGGTGGGCATTGTCGCCATGGAGGAGCGCATTGGCGAGCAGGTTCGACAGCATCTGGCCGATCCTGTACCGGTCGCAGGCGACGGGACAGGTCACGCGGATATCCGCGACGATCCTGGCCTTGGGGTGCGACACGCGCAGTTCCGAGACAACCTGCTCCAGCATCGGCGCCAGCTCGGCATCGGCATGGCTGGTCACGCCCATCCCCGTGCCGAGACGGACGCGCGCGAAATCCAGCGTCGTCTCGATCAGCGTCCGCATGCGGCCCACGCTGAGCTTCATCATGGCCAGGACCGACGCCGATCGGGGTGCGGGTGCCTCGCGCTCGATCAGCCTGATCCCGGCATCGAGCGCCGCCAGCGGGTTCCGCAGGTCATGGCCCAGCACCGCGACGAAGGTTTCCCGATGGCTGCCCAGGCGACGTTCATGCGCAAGCTCTGACGTGATGACGGCCTGATGGGCGTCCTTCGCCGCCTCCAGCCGCTGCATCATGCGGCGGGTGTTGATGAGGGCCATGGTCTGGCGCGCGAGCGCCATCAGGCCGTTTCCCTGCGCCTCCGTCAGCCCATCGGGCCGGGGAACGGTATCGATGACGCAGAGCGAGCCGACCGGAACGCCGCTGTCGCTCACCAGCGGTGCGCCCGCGTAGAAGCGGATCCCCGGGTCGCCCGTGACAAGGCTGTTGGTGGCGGTGCGGGGGTCGCGGCTCAGATCGGGGATGACGAAGAGGCCGGGCGCGTTCATGGCGTATTTGCAGACCGACTGGTCCAGTTCGGTCTCGCAGGCGGGGAAGCCGCGCCGCGCCTTGAACCACTGCCGGCGATCCGTGACCAGGCTGACCAGGGCCACCGGGGCCTGGCAGAGCGCCGTCGCGATCAGCACCGCGTCGTCGAATTCCGGCTCCGGCGCGCTGTCGAGGATGGCCATGTCCTGCAGCGCGGCGAGGCGAAGGGCGGTCGCTTCCGCAGCCTCGTCGAACTCACTCATCGACCGTGCCGTCGAACAGTGCCGGAAAGGAGGCCATCAAGCCGTCAGACAAGGCGGAAGCGCCCTGCCGTCGCACAGTCAACCGTCACCGAGGCTCGCACTCCGCCGCCAAGGGAGTGTCAGTCCGCCAGGACGCTCCCGCGGGCAAGCGACAGCTTCGTGAGCAGCCATAACGAAAGAAGCGGGGAGGAGCGTCGCCGCCCCGTCCCCGCTTCCATCGCCAAGGCGGGCTGATCGCCCGCCTCCATCATCCTCAGCGCGAGTAGAACTCGACGACCAGGTTCGGTTCCATCTGCACGGGGTAGGGCACGTCCGACAGCTTCGGCGCGCGCAGCAGGCGGCCGCGCATCGCGCGGTGGTCGATCTCGATGTATTCGGGGACGTCGCGCTCGCCGGACTGGGCGGCGTCGAGCACCGCGGTCAGGGACTTCGACTTCTCCTTCACCTCGATGATGTCCGTGTCCTTCACGAGGTAGGACGGGATGTTGAGGCGCTTGCCGTTGATCAGCACGTGGCCGTGGTTCACGAACTGGCGCGCGGCGAAGGGCGTCACCGCCAGCTTCATGCGGTAGATGATGGTGTCGAGGCGGCGCTCCAGCAGCTCGATCAGGTTCTCCGAGGTGTCGCCCTTACGGCGCACGGCTTCCTCGTAGTACTTGCGGAACTGCTTCTCGCCAATGTTGCCGTAGTAGCCCTTGAGCTTCTGCTTCGCCATCAGCTGGACGCCGAAGTCGGTCGGCTTCTGCTTGCGGCGCTGGCCGTGCTGGCCGGGGCCGTATTCGCGCTTGGCGATGGGGGACTTCGCACGGCCCCAGAGGTTCACGCCGAGGCGGCGGTTGATCTTGTACTTGCTTTCCGCGCGCTTGGTCATGCGCTGCTCCTGCCCCGCCGCGGCTTGTGCCGTGATGCGGGTTCTTCTTGTGCCGGCACCCTTATGGGCATCGCGGCGGGTTGTCCCGGTAGGCCCGTGGCCCGGATGGCCGCAGGCGGGCGCAGGCCCCGAAGGCCTGTCCACGTTCCCGGAAGTGGCGGGCTTCTAGGGGCGGGGGGGCGCCTTGTCAAACCAGGGTTGGGCCCCCTACTCCCGCGTCATGGTCAAGCGCGAAGAGATCCTGGTCCTCGGCCTCACGGCTGGTGTCGTCGGCAGCCTGGTGGGCGGCATGATGCTCGGCATCGGCATGGGGTTGATCATCGGCGGGCAGCATCTGGGCTGGTTGCTGCTGCTGCCGGCCGCCCCGCTCTCCGGCCTGCTGGGCTACATGCTGGCGCGCAAGCTGGCGAAGCAGCTCTGACGACGGTCCAGGGGCGTCTCGCCCCTGGCGGATGGGGTCTGGGGAAGGCAGCGCCTTCCCCGGTTCCTCCTCAATCCGGCTGTATCCCCGCCGCCGCAATCAGCCGCGCCTTGTAGCCCAGATCGTCCCTCAGAAAGGCCGCCGTCGCCTCGGGCGTCGCCGCATGCACGGTATAGCCCGCCGGCGCCAGGATGCGGTCCCGCACCGCCGGTTCCGCCATGGCTGCCGCGATGTCCCGGTGCAGGCGCGCGACCAGCGCGGGGGGCGTCGAGGCGGGCGCGAAGGCGCCGAACCAGGTGCGCGGGTCGATATCCCCGAAGCCCGCTTCCACCAGGGTCGGCACCTCCGGCAGTGCCTCGAACCGCGTGGGCTTGCCGACCGCGAGGGCCCGCAGCGTGCCGGCGCGGATGAATTCGGCGCCGCTGGCGATGCCGGCCAGCGTCATCTGCACTTCGCCCGCCACGGTCGCCAGCACCGCCGGCGTCAGCCCGCGATAGGGGACGTGGACCATCTCGATCCGTTCGCGGGCCATCAGCGCGCCGAAGCAGAGATGCGGCTGGCTGGCGCTGCCGTAGGAGCCGAAGTTGAGCCGCCCCGGCGCCGCGCGGGCGGCCGCCACCAGCTCCGCCATGGACCGCGCGCCGACCGAGGGATGCACCAGCACCATCTGGTGCACATCGACCAGCAGGCTGATGGGTGCCAGGTCCCGCATCGGGTCATGCGGCAGGGCGCGGATGAGGTGCGGGTTGGAGGTGATGGAATTGTCCGCGGTGATGAGCAGCGTGTGGCCATCGCCCGGCGCCTTGGCGACGATGTCGGTGCCCGGCACGGTCGAACCGCCCGGCCGGTTGTCCACGACGACGGGTTGCCGCCAGGCCGCCTGCAGCCGGTCCGCCAGCGCGCGCGCCAGCGCATCCAGCCCGCCGCCCGGCGGGAAGGGCACCACGAGCCGCACCTGGCGGGTCGGGTAGTCCGACTGCGCCTGGGCCACGGCAGGCAGGGCGAGGGCGGCCAGCAGGGTGCGGCGGGGAAGGCGCATCAACGGTCTCCCTGGATCTGGGCGCGCAGCAGCGCGAGCGTCTGGGCGGGGGCCTCGACTTCCGGCAGGTGGCCGATGCCCTCGGGCGAGAGGAAGCGGGCGCCGGGAATGGCTTCCGCGATCAGCCGCCCGACATCGGGCGGGTTCACGACATCGTCCTGGCCGGTGATGGCCAGGGTCGGTGCCGTGATACGGGGCGCGTAGTCGGCGACGACATCCACCTGGTCCGTCGCCTGGGCGGATTGCATCAGCCCGGCCGGGTTGGTCGCCGCCACCATGCCGCGCACGAGGTCGAGCACCAGCGGCGCGGCCCTGGGCGAAATCAGCTTGTCCGACCGCGTGCGCGCCAGCGCGACGCCGCCCTCCGCGACGCTGGCCTTGCGCATGGCGAGCATGGCGGCGCGGCCTTCCTCGCCCTTCCAGCGCTGGCCGCGCGACGTGCCCATCAAGGTCAGCGAGGCCACCCGGGCGGGGTGCCGCGCCGCCAGGCAGGCGCCGAGCATGGAGCCGAAGGAGGACCCGGCCACATGGACAGGGCCCGCGACGCCGAGCGCATCGAGCAGCGCCACCGCCGCCTCGACATAGTCCTCCGCCCGCGGGCGTTCCGCGACGAACGGGTCGGACATCAGGTAGCCCGGCGCGTTCCAGGCGATGACCCGCGCCACATCCGACAGGCCGGCCAGCACGAAGCGCCAGCCCATGGAATTGGCGCCGATGCCGTGCAGGCAGAGGATGGTCGCGGGCCCCTGCCCCGCCTCCATGTAGGAAAGCCGCCTCCCCGACAGCCCGAGCGCCCCTCCATCGACCTCCGTGAAGCGGAGGTCCGGCAGGGGCGTGACCGGCGTGCCATCGGGGTGGGTCGTCACGGCGTCTCGCTCTCCTGCCAGGGTGGCGGGTCATTGTCCTGGAAACGGCCGCGGCGCATGCGGCCCTTCGACAGCTCCGTCACCACGCCATGCATGGTGCGCAACTCCTGCGCCGTCACCTCGCCGCGTTCGAACCAGTGGCGCAGGTTGCGGACCATCCCCGGGCGCTTCGGCGCATTGTGCAGGAAGCCGGAGGCGTCGAGTTCGTCGATCAGGCGGGTGAGGAAATTCTCGAGCTCGCCCTTCGTCGCCGGGCGCGTCTCGTTCATCTGGAAGTCGCGCGGCGGCGTCGTCTCCGCCTGCATCCACCACTCATAGGCCAGGATCATCACGGCCTGGGCGAGGTTGAGCGAGGTGTGCTGCGGGTTCAGGGGATAGCGGACCAGCGTGTCGCAATGCGCGAGGTCATCGGCCTCCAGCCCCGCCCGCTCCGGCCCGAACAGCACGGCGACGCGCAGGCCGCGGCCGTTGATCTCGCGGAGGTCCTCTGCCGCGGCACGAGCATCGCGCATGGGGATGATGACGTGCCGCGGGCGCGGGCAGGTGCCGAAGACGCGATGGCAATCCGCGACGGCGGAGGCGATGTCGGGGAAGACCTGCGCGGCATCGATGATGGCATCGGCACCGGACGCGGCGGCATAGGCGTTGGGCTGCGGCCAGCCGTCTCGGGGTGCCACGATGCGCAGATGGAAAAGGCCGCCATTCGCCATGGCGCGGGCGGCGGTGCCGATATTGGCGGCCATCTGGGGGCGGACCAACACGACGATGGGGGATTCGCCGGGGGCGGGCGTCAGCAGCGCGCCGCCGTCACCGCGGCCGCCGGTCATGGGAGCAGCAGGGGGACGCTGTCCCCCTGCACCCCCTGCCAGGGTCCAGCGGGACCCTGGACCGCGGGAAACAAGCACCTCATCGGGACAGGAAGGCTCTCAAGCGGGCGATCTCGGACTCCTGCGCAGCAATGATCTCCTCGGCCAGCTTGCGCATGTCGGGGTCGGTGCCGTGACGCAGCTGGATGCGCGCCATCTCGATGGCACCCTGGTGATGCGGGATCATGCCGGCGGCGAAGTCGCGATCGGCATTGCCGGTGAAGCGGATGTCCATGTCCCGGTGCATCCGCGCATTGGCGGCACGGAACTCCCGCGTGCTCGCCGGCTCCTGCACCCCCGGCGCGGGACGCGAACCATGGCCCTGATGGCCCTGCTGCGCGAAGGCAGGCGTGGCGGCGAACAGGGCGGCGGCGAGGGCAAGACGGATCATGGCGGTTCCTCCGGTGATGAAGCCGGATGCCGACATGGAGCCTTCCCCCCATGGCAAGGCAAGAGGCGTCACGCCCGCCGCCAGCTCGTGCCCGCCGGCCCGTCCTCCAGCAGGATGCCCTGCGCCGCCAGTTCCTTGCGGATGCGGTCGGCTTCGCCCCAATCCTTGGCCTTGCGCGCGGCGAGGCGCGCGGCGATGGCGGCCTCGATCGCGCCCTCGTCGCCGCCCTCGCCCCGGAACCAGGCCGCCGGCGCCTGGCCGAGCAGGCCGAGCAGCCGCCCGCAGGCCAGGATGCGGCCCTTCAGCGCCGGCAGGTCGGCGGTGGCATCCCGCCCCAACGCATCATTCGCGGCCGAGACCAGATGGTGCAGCGTGGCGAGCGCCAGCGGCGTGTTGAGGTCATCCGCCAGCGCGGCCTCGAAGGACGGCGCTTCCCAGGGGAGCGGCGCGGCGTCCTCCACCGCTTCCACATCCTCCATCTTCGCCAACGCCCGGTAGAAGCGGTCGAGTTCCCGCCGCGCCTCCTCCAGCCCCGCCACCGTGTAGTCGATCGCCATGCGGTAATGGGTGCGCAGCAGCAGCAGGCGAAACGCCTCGCCGGCCCAGGGGCCGAGCGCCAGGATGTCCTGCACGGTGCGGAAATTGCCGAGGGACTTCGACATCTTCTCGCCGTCCACGAGCAGCATGCCGTTATGCATCCAGTACCGGGCGAAATGGCTGCCCGGGAAGGCGCAGACGGATTGCGCGACCTCGTTCTCGTGGTGCGGGAACATCAGGTCCGCGCCGCCGCCATGGATGTCGAAATCCGGGCCGAGATGCTTCCACGACATGGCGGAGCATTCGATGTGCCAGCCCGGCCGCCCGCGGCCCCAGGGGCTGTCCCAGCCCGGCTGCTCCGGCGTGGAGGGCTTCCACAGCACGAAATCGCCGGGATCGCGCTTGTAGGGCGCGACCTCCACGCGGGCGCCGGCCAGCATCTCCTCGGGGCTGCGGCCGGACAGCGCGCCGTATTGCGCGAAGCTGGCGACGGCGAAGAGGACATGCCCCTCCGCCGCATAGGCATGGCCATTCGCGACCAGGCGCTCGATCAGCGCGACCATCTCCGGGATGGTGCCGGTCGCGCGGGGCTCGATGTCCGGCGGTAGATTGCCCAGCGCCGCCATGTCGCGGTGGAAATCGGCGGTGGTGCGGCTGGTGACGCTGTCGATCGGCTCCCCGCTGTCGCGGGCGCGGTCGATGATCTTGTCGTCCACATCGGTGATGTTGCGGGCGTAGGTGACCTTCGGGAAGACGCGCCGCAGCAGCCGGGCCAGCACGTCGAAGACGACGACGGGGCGGGCATTGCCGAGATGCGCCAGGTCATAGACCGTGGGGCCGCAGACATAGAGGCGGATATGCGCGGGATCGAGCGGCTCGAACCGCTCCTTGCGCCTGGTGGCGCTGTTGTGCAGCTGGATGTCCATCGTGCTCAGCCTGGGATGGCCAGCGTGAGGCGCCGAAGCGCCTTCTCGCGGCCGATCAACGGAAGGAAGACCTTGAGGTCGGGGCCGTGTTCCTCGCCCGTCAGGGCGCGGCGCAGCGGCAGGTACAGCGCGCGGCCCTTGCGGCCGGTGCTGGCTGCCAATGCTCCGGTCCAGGCCGGCCAGGTCGCCTCATTCCAGGGTTCCTCAGGCAAGGTCCCGATCGCCGCGCGCAGGAGATCGGCATCGGCGGGATCGGAGAGGGGCACGATATCCCCCGCAACGACATCCCACCAGTCCCGTGTTTCGCGGAACAGATCGACATTGCCGCGCACCGCCAGCCAGAAATCCTCCCCCGCCCCTTCCGGCAGCCGCGGCTGGACGGCGGCGAAGGGCAGGCCGTGCAGGTGCTTGCGGTTCAGCGCCAGCATCTGCTTGAGGTCGAAGCGCGCCGCGGAGTGCGAGACGCGGCCGAGGTCGTAGCCGGGCGCCAGTTCCGCCGGCATGGCCGCCACCGGATCGGTGGAGGTGCCGAGCGCGGCGAGGTAGCCGACCAGCGCCGCGGGCTCGATCCCGTCCCGCCGCAACTGCCGGAGCCCCACGCTGCCCGTGCGCTTGGACAGCGGCCCGCCATCGCTATCCGTCAGCAGCGGCAGATGGGCGAAGCGCATGGCGTTGGCCTTGCCGCCCAGCGCCTCGAAGATGTCGAGCTGGATGCCCGTGTTGGTGACGTGGTCCTCGCCCCGGATCACGTCGGTGATGCCCATCTCCAGGTCATCGACGACGGAGGTGAAGGTGTAGAGGAAGCTGCCATCGGCCCGGATCAGCACGGGGTCCGACAGGCTCGGCAGCTTCACCGACCGCCGGCCCAGCACGCCATCCTGCCATTCGACGCTGGCGTGGGAGAGCTTGAACCGCCAATGCGGCGACTTGCCGTTGGCGATGGCGCGGTCCAGTTGCTCCTTCGTCATCTTCAGCGCGGCGCGGTCATAGATCGGCGGCTTGCCCTGGCGCTGGCGCTGTTCCCGCTTGAAGAGGAGTTCCTCCTCCGTCTCCAGGCAGGGGTAGAGGCGGCCGGCCTTCTTCAGCACCTCCGCCGCCGCGGCGTAGCGCGCCAGGCGGTCGGTCTGGCGCACCAGGCCATCCCAGTCGAGGCCGAGCCAGTGGAGGTCCTCCTCGATCGCCTGGGCGTATTCGGGCTTGGACCGCTCCGTATCCGTATCGTCCAGGCGCAGCAGGAAATGGCCGCCATGGCGCCGGGCGAGGCACCAATTGGCGATGGCGATCCGGGCATTGCCGACATGCAGCAGGCCGGTGGGAGAGGGGGCGAAACGGACTTTCATCGGGGGCACAGGAACGCCAGGACGCGCCGGAAGGCAAGGCACGGCGCGCAACTCCCCGTCATCGGGGCGGTCTCTCCATCATTTGGGCGCAATTGGCGCGATAATCGGCAGATGAAACGCCATGCCCAGGCATGGGGGAGATAGAGATGATCAAGCGGTTCCTGTTGGTGGGTGCGGTGCTGGTGACGGCCGTCGCGGCGGTCTCGGCGCCTGCCCAGGCGGATTGGCGGGGCCGGGGCTACGGCCATCACCATCACCACGGTGGCGGGGTGGCGCTGGGCGCGATCGTGGGCCTCGGCGCCGGCGTCGCGCTGGGTGCCGCGCTGGCGCCGCCGCCCCGCGTCTACTACGCGCCGCCGCCCGTCTATTACGCGCCCCCGCCGGTGGTCTATGCGCCGCCGCCGCCGGTCTACTACGCGCCCCCGCCCGTCTATTACGCACCGCCGCCCCGCGTCTATTACGCGCCGCCGCCGGTGGCCTATGTGCCGCCCGCGCCGCCCTATGCGGTGCCGGTCCAGGGGGGTGGCTGGAAGTAGGCCGGACGGCCTACTCCTCCTCCTCGCCGTCGTCATCCTCGTCGCGCCGGGGGTCGAGCACCCGCCAGTTGCGGTCCTCGGCATCCGCGGCGCGGCGGGCGGCGAAATCATGGATCTCGGTCGCGCTCTTCCAGGCATCGTCGCCGGCGCCGGCGACCTCGGCATCCTCGCCATAGGCGAACCAGGCTTCCAGCACGGCGGAGGCATCCATGCCCCGGGTGCGGCAGCGATCGACTGAATCCCGGACATAGCGGCGCGCGAAGGCGTTGGCGTGGGCGATGGTGTCGAAGCCCTTCACCACCTCCACGGGGTCGGAGCCGTTGGCGCCCGACAGGTCCATGATGCGGACCGCAAGGCCCGAGACGGTGCCGAAGCCGCCGCCCGCGAAGATCGGGTCTTCCTGATCGTCACTCATGCGATCAGCGCCGAGAAGCCGTTGGTGAGGGGATAGCGGCGGTCGCGGCCGAAGGCGCGGGGCGTGATCTTCACCCCGGGCGGCGCCTGGCGGCGCTTGTATTCGGCGCGGTCCAGCATGCGCCACACCCGCAGCACCGTCGCCCGGTCATGCCCCGCCGCGACCAGCGCATCCACGCTCATCTCCCGCTCCACCAGCCCTTCCAGGATGGCGTCGAGGATCTCATAGGGCGGCAGCGTGTCCTGGTCCTTCTGGTCGGGCTTCAGTTCGGCCGAGGGCGGCTTGGTGATGACGCGTTCGGGCATCACGGCCCCGCCGGGGCCGAGCGCACCCTGCGGATAGTTCTCGTTCCGCCAGCGGCAGAGCGCGAAGACGGTCATCTTCCAGACGTCCTTCAGCACGGAATAGCCGCCGCACATGTCGCCATAGAGTGTCGCGTAGCCCGTGCTCATCTCGCTCTTGTTGCCCGTGGTCAGCAGCATGTCCCCGAACTTGTTGGACATCGCCATGAGCGTCACGCCACGGATGCGCGATTGCAGGTTTTCCTCGGTGATGTCGGGCGGGCGGTTGCCGAAGGCCGGCGCCAGCATGGCGGTGAAGGCCTCCATCGCGGGTCCGATGGGCACGGATTCGTAGCGGATGCCGAGCAGCCGCGCGCAATCCGCCGCATCCTCCAGGCTTTCGGTGGAGGTGTAGGGGGATGGCATCATCACCGCCCTCACCCGGTCCGGCCCCAGCGCATCCGCGGCGACGGCGGCCGACAGCGCGCTGTCGATGCCGCCCGAGAGCCCCAGCACCACGCCGGGGAAGCGGTTCTTCTCCACATAGTCCCGGAGCCCCAGCATCATGGCGCGGTAGATCTGCTCCATGCGCGGCATGGCGGGCGGCACGGCGTGCGGCGCGCAGGACCAGCCCTTGGGGCCGCGGGTCCATTCCGTGACCAGCACCTGCTCCGCGAACATCGGCATCTGCACGGCCAGGCTGCGGTCGGCGTTGAGCACGAAGGACGCGCCCTCGAACACCAGCTCGTCCTGGCCGCAGATCTGGTTCAGGAAGACGAAGGGCAGGCCCGTCTCCACCACGCGGGCGACGGCGAGCTGCACGCGCGTGTCCTGCTTCTCGGCCTCGAAAGGCGATCCGTTGATGCTGATCAGCATCTCCGCGCCGCTTTCCAGCAGCGTCTCGCTGACCGCGGGGAACCACCAATCCTCGCAGATCATCAGGCCGAGGCGGACGCCGCGAAAGGCCACCGGGCCCGGCGCGGGGCCGGCCATGAAGACGCGCTTGTCGTCGAAGACGCCGTAGTTCGGCAGCTCGTGCTTGGCGCGGCGGGCCAGGATGCGGCCGCCTTCGAGGACGAACAGCGCGTTGTGCAGACGGTCGCCGTCCCGCCAGGGGCCGCCCACCACCACCCCCGGGCCGCCATCGGCGGTCTCGGCCGCCAACGCCTCGATCCGCTGCATGCAGGCCTCGACGAAGGCGGGCTTGAGGACGAGGTCCTCCGGCGGGTAGCCGGCGATGGAGAATTCCGGCGTGACCAGCAGGTCCGCCCCCTGCGCCGCCGCTTCGGCGCGCGCGGCGCGGATGCGGTCCGCGTTCCGGTCGAGCGCCCCCTCATGCGGGTTGATCTGGGCGAGGGCGATGCGGAGGCGGTCGGTCATGGGGGGAAGCTAGGGTTGAGCCTGGGTGGGGTCAACGAGCGTGCCCGCCGGGGTTGGGTTGCAGCACCCCGATCACCATCCCCGCCGTCACCAGCGCCACGCCGGCCAGCGCCGCGGCCCCCAGCGGCTCCCACAGCAGCGGCCAGGCGGCCAGCGCCGCCATGCCGGGGACGAGGGAGGTGATGGTGGTGGTGCGCGGCGCCCCCAGCGCCGTCACCGCGCGGGTGAAGAGGAACCCCGCCACCAGCACCGCGAAGACGCCCTGGAACAGCAACTGGAAGCCGATGACGCCCCACGATGCCGCGTGCAGGTTGGACGGCAGGGCCAGCCACCAGACCGGCAGGTAGATCGGCCCGGCCCAGAGGGCGACCACCATCGTCCCCTCCACGGCCGAGATCCGCCAGCGCCTTATGGCCGTGGTGTAAATGGACCAGCAGAGGCTGCCGCAGAGGAACAACAGGTCGCCCCGCCAGGCGCCGGGATGGTCCCCGAAGGTGCCGATGGCCAGCAGCAGGATCCCCGTGGCGACGATGCCGAGCGAGGCGAAGCGCCGCCTGGTCCAGGCCTCGCCCAGCAGCCAGAAGCCGAGGGCCGCGGTGAAGAAGGGCAGCATCCCCGGCATCAGCACCCCCGCATGGGCCACGGGGGCGAAGCCGAAGGCGACATAGGCGGCGAGCGGGAAGCCGAAGGCGGCGGTGCCGAGGATGACGCCGAGCCGGATGCCCCGCAGCCGCGGCCAGCCCAGCACCGCCACCAGCGGGAGTGCCGCCAGGAAGGCGCCGGCATGGCGGAGCGCCGCCGCGTCCCAGGGCGTCAGGTCCTGCTTGGCGGAAAGCCGCGCCGTCAGCAGGAAGGCCACCCAGAGGAACAGCACGGCGAAGGCGCAGGCGTAGCCGATCCGGCGTTCCCGCCGGGCCTCTGGGGAGGAGACGTCCATTCACGCCTTGTAGGCGGGTGTTCCCGCCCTGCCCATCGGGATGCGAGAATGGCAGCCATGAGCGCGCCATCCCCCTTCCGTCCCGGCGATCTGCTGCCCCCCCTCGCCCTGCCGGATTCCGCCGGCCAGCCCTTCGACCTGGCCCAGCAGACCATCGCCGACCGCTACCGGGTGCTGCTGCTGGGGGAGGAGGCCGGGCGCCAGGCCGGCGATCCCGCCATCGCAAAAGCCGGGGCGGTGCCGATCGTGGTGCTGCCGCAGTCCCCGCCATCGAAGCTGGCCGCGTCCGGGCCGGTGCGGGTCTTCGACGCGGATCGGAAGCTGTTCCTGGGGCTCGGCCTGGCGGAGGGCGGCGTCGCGCTGGTGACGCCGCGCGGGCGGCTGGCCTATGCGGGTCAGGGCGGGGATGCGCTGGGGACGGCGCTGGCCCTGGTGCCGGCCCCTGCCCCGCCGGCACCGGTGCGGCGGGGGGGCGCGCCGGCGCTGATCATCCCGGACATCCTGGAGCCCGACTTCATCGCGGCATTGCTGGCGCATTGGGAGAAGGGCGAGAAATCGCAGGATCGCGTCGCGTCCTCCGCCGGCGGCGCGGGCGCGGGCAAGGTCGCGAATATCAAGCGCCGCGCGGATGTCTTCCTCGACGACCGGACGCTCTACGAAGGCTTCCAGCGCCGGATCGAGCGTCGCGTGGTGCCGGAGATGTGGCGCGCCTACCGCTTCCGCGCGGCCAGCTTCGAGGTGCCGCGCATCGGCTGCTACGACAGCGCCAATGCCGGCGCCTTCGGCGCCCACCGCGACAACCGCACGCCCTACACGGCGCATCGCCGCTTCGCGATGAGCCTGAACCTGAACACGGGCGACTACGAGGGGGGCACGCTGCGCTTCGGGGAGTTCGGGCCGGAGGAATACGAGCCGGAAGCGGGTGGCGCCGTGATCTTCTGCTGCGACCTGCTGCATGAGGCGCTGCCGGTCACGAAAGGCCGGCGCTTCGCGATCTTCACCTTCTTCACGGATGCGGAAGGGGCGCAGCAGGAAAGGAAGCTGATGGCGGAGGCGAAGGCGCGGGGGCAGGGTGGGGTGACGCTGCGGTAGCCCGGGGGGAACGCTGTTCCCCCCGTACCCCCCATGCCAGGGCCGTGACGGCCCTGGACCGTCGTGAGGTCAGGCGTGGCCGTCGCCGTTGCGCTTGCGCGCACCATTGCGGCGCAGCAGGAATTCGCGGCCGACCTTCACCCGCGGCGCGCCGTCATATTCGACGATGTCGGCCGTGGCGTAGGTCTCGCTCCAGGCCTCCGGGATGAAGCTGCCGGTGCCGACCACGTCGATCGGGGCCTTGGCCTCCGCCACCACGCGGCACTTGCCGACGCCGAAGCCGGAGGAGACGACGATCCGCACCTTGGGGTAGCCAGCCTCGTCCAGCGCCTCCCGCATCCGCCAGACCGCGGCGGCGGAAACGCCGGTGCCGACCAGGTGGCGCAACTCCGTCTCGCTGCGATAGCGCCGCACGGCCTGGGGGGCGTGACGTTCGAGGACGGCATAGCTCTCGCCGGGGTCCAGCCCCTCCAGGAACCGCCCGCCATGGGTGTCGAGCCGCACGGCGAGCCGCCCCGCCGCGGCCAGTTCGGGAAAGCGCGCGCAGACCGCGAGCGCATCCGTCACCTCCCGCCCGAAGTAGTCGACCAGCACCGTCAGGTCGCTGTCCGGAAACGTCTCGTGGAACATCTCGGCCGCGCGCACGGTGGTGCCGGCATAGCCGATCAGGGCATGCGGCATGGTGCCGAGCCCCCGCGCCGCGCCGAACCAATGCGCCGTCGCGTCATTGGCATTGCCGATGAAGCCCTTGGCCCCTTCCCGCTTGGCGGCGTTGCTGCCGATGGCGGCCGCATAGGCCATCATCTCCTGCATCTCCGCCCCCGCGCAGTGCCGAGCATCCATGGCGAGGAAGGGCACGCCCGGCAGTTCGAGGCACATCTGGTAGGCGTTATGCGCCGCGACGCAGGCGGCACCGAGCTTCTGCAGCAGCAGCGTCTCGAGGTCCGCGAGCTGTACGAAGGAGCCGGAGAGGTAGAAGATCGGGTCGCCCGCGCCGACCCAGTCACCCTCCCGGTGCATCAGCTCGATGTCGAAGCGGGTGCCGCGCGCCTGCGCCACCGCTTCCAGCCAGGCGGTGGCCAGGCGCGGGGCGGAGATCACCGGCCGCCGGAGGAACACCGCATAGGTGACGCGGCAATCCCCGAAGCGGGCGACGACGGCCTTGGTCCGGTTGAAATAGGTGTCGGTCCAGGCCTGGACGGCGTCCTCGGCCGGGGACGGGGTTTCCGCCCCCGGCTTGATCACGCTCACTGCGCGGCCTTGGCCGGCAGGGTGGCGGTGCCGGGGCGCCGCGCCTTCAGCTCCTCCGCGATCAGGAAGGCCAGTTCCAGCGACTGCTCGGCGTTCAGGCGCGGGTCGCAGAAGGTGGCGTAGTTGGCGGAGAGGTCGGCCTCGGTCAGGCGATGCGCGCCGCCCAGGCACTCCGTCACGTTCTGGCCCGTCATCTCCACATGCACGCCGCCGGGCACCGTGCCCTCCGCCGCATGGCAGTCGAAGAAGCCGCGCACCTCGCCGAGGATGGCGTCGAAGCTCCGCGTCTTGTAGGCGCCGGCCTTCACGCCGTTGCCATGCATGGGATCGCAGAGCCAGACCACGTTGCGGCCGGCCCGCTTCACCGCGCGCAGCAGGCCGGGCAGCTTGGCTTCCACCTTCTCCGCCCCCATGCGGGAGATGAGGGTGAGGCGCCCCTTCTCGTTCGCCGGGTTCAGGATCTCCGTGAGCTTCACCAGCTCATCGGCCTCCATGCTCGGCCCGACCTTCATGCCGATCGGGTTGGCGATGCCGCGCATGAATTCGACATGCGCGCCATCCGGCTGCCGCGTGCGGTCGCCGATCCAGAGGAAGTGCGCGGAGCAGGCGAAATGCCGCCCCGGATGCGTGCTGGGCTGGCGGGTGAGCGATTCCTCGAAGGGCAGCAGCAGCGCTTCGTGGGAGGTATAGAATTCCGTCTCCCGCACCTGCGGCAGGTCGGACATCCCGCAGGCGCCCATGAAGCGCAGCGTCTCGTCGATCCGGTGCGCGAGGCCGGCGTAGCGGTCGGCCAGCGGGCTGCGCGCGGCGAAGTCGAGGTTCCAGCGATGGACCTCATGCAGGTCCGCATAGCCGCCGGTCGCGAAGGCGCGCAGCAGGTTCAGCGTCGCCGCCGACTGGAGATAGGCGAATTCCATGCGGCCGGGATCGGGCACGCGGGCCTCGGCCGTGAAGTCGGGGCCGTTGACGATGTCGCCGCGGTAGGAGGGCAGCGTGATGCCGTCCACCGTCTCCGTATCGCTGCTGCGCGGCTTGGCGAACTGCCCGGCCATGCGGCCGAGCTTCACCACAGGCAGGGAGGCGCCGAAGGTCAGCACCACCGCCATCTGCAGCAGCACCCGGAAGGTGTCGCGGATGTTGTTGGCGTGGAATTCCGCGAAGCTCTCCGCGCAATCGCCGCCCTGGAGGACGAAGGCGTTCCCATCGCCCGCACGCGCCAGCTGGGCCTTCAGCCGATCAGCCTCGCCTGCAAAAACGAGGGGGGGAAATCGCCGGACCTTCTCCTCCATGGCCTTCAGCCGGGCCTGGTCGGGATATTCCGGCACCTGCCGGATGGGCATCGCCCGCCAGCCGTCCGGGGTCCACGCGCGCGCACTCATGTTCCTGGGCTCCACTCCGAACCAGGGACTGTAGCGGCAGCCCCGGCTTTCGCAAAACGTGACTACTCGGCCGCCGCCTTGACCCCGGCTTCGCGGGTGCGCGTGCGGAGCGTCACGAACTCCTCCGCCGCGGTCGGGTGGATGCCGATGGTGCGGTCGAAATCGGCCTTGGTCGCGCCCATGACCACCGCGATTCCAATGCCTTGCATGATCTCGGCGGCATCCTCCCCGATCATGTGCGCACCCAGCACCTTGTCCGTCCGCTGGCAGACGATGAGCTTCATGAGTGTCCGGCGGCCCTGGCGGCGGCTGATCGTGTGCCGCATGGGGGTGAAGCGGGTGACGTAGATGTCGACCGGGCCCTCGGCGGCGGCCTCGGCCTCCGAAAGGCCGACGGTGCCGATGGGGGGCGAGGTGAAGACGGCCGTCGGCACGTTGCGGTAGGAGGCGCGGCGGGGCTTGTTGCCGAACAGCGTATCCGCCAGCGCATGGCCGACCGCGGTCGCCATGGGGGTCAGGTTCACCCGGTCGATCACGTCGCCGATGGCGTAGATGTGCGGCTGGCTGGTCCGGTGGTCGTCATCGACGATGATGGCGCCGTCCTTGTCCACCGCCACCCCGGCCGCTTCCAGCCCGAGCTTCGCGGTGTAGGGCTTGCGGCCCGTGCAGAAGAACACCGCATCGGCTTCCCGCATCATGTTGTCGGCGGCGGTGACGATCACCTGGCCATCGACGCGGGCGAGCGAGGTCGGCGCGGCATTGGCGTTGAGGCGGATGCCCTGCGCCGTCATCGCCTCCACCAGCGCCTGGCGGATATCCTCGTCGAAGCCGCGCAGCGGCAGCGCCGCGCGGTACATGACATCGACCTCCGCCCCCAGCCCCTTCAGGATGCAGGCGAATTCGAGGGCGATGTAGCCGCCGCCCACCACCACCACGCGCTTCGGCAGTTCGGGCAGGGTGAAGAGGTCGTCGGAGATCAGGCCGATCTCCGCGCCCTGGATGTCGGGCCGGACGGCCTGGCCGCCGGTCGCGATGACGATGCGCTCCGCCGTCACGCGCTGGTCGCCGACCTGGATGGTGTGGGCATCGACCAGCGTCGCGCGGGCGTTGAAGATGGTGGCGCCGGCGCCCTGCAGCAGCTTGTCGTAGATGCTGGACAGGCGCGCGACCTCCGCGTCCCGCGCCTGCGCCAGCTTCGCCCAGTCGTGCCCTTCGGTGGTGACGGACCAGCCGAAGGCGGCGGCGTCTTCCGCCCACATGCCGTATTCCGCGGCGTTCACCATGATCTTCTTCGGCACGCAGCCGACATTGACGCAGGTGCCGCCCCAGAAGCGCTCCTCCGCGATCCCGACCCGCGCGCCATGGCCCGCCGAGATGCGCGCGCAGCGCACGCCGGCGGAGCCGCCGCCGATGACGAAGAGGTCGAAATCATAGGCCATGGGCGTGCCCTTCAGATGCCGGCGGGTGGCCCCGCGCTCGGCCCAGAGATGGCACTGTCCCGGCGCTTGATCCAGACCACCAGCATGGCCGCGCCGCCCGCCAGCATGAGCCAGGCAATCTGAGCGAAGGCGACCAGCATCAATCCAGGCAGCCCCGCCGAGGCACGGAACTTGAACCCGCCATCGGCCCGCAACCCGCCGGTATCGAGCGAGAGCGACCACAGGACCGCCAGGCTGAACACCACGCCGAACAAGGCCATCGCCCAGGGCCTGATCCGCCGCGCCCATGTCTGGGGCGAGGTTGCCACGCTTTGGCGGAAGTTCAGCGCCGCCTTTGCAGGCTTGGCCGCCACCCGAGCGATGAACAGCAAGCCCAGCGCCAGACCCGAGAGATGGCCGACCGCCAGCAGGTGGGCATTCACCATGCCCGGCACAGGATCGCCCTGCGCCGCATGCCCGGCCAGGATCACGGAGGCCAGGGGCAGCAATTCCTGGATCGCCGGCAGGCTCGGCGCCACCCAGGCGGCTGCCGCGCCCTCATGCACGAACCGCAGGAACGTCAGCGCCAGGCCATAGGGATAGGCCAGCAGCCCCACCAGCAGAAGCCAGCGCTGCGGCCCCGGCGGCAGCGCCGCGATCCAGTTCCGGATCACGGCGCCCAGCCCCTCAGGTCCCGATGCCGCCGAGCGCGAGGTACTTGATCTCGAGGTAGTCCTCGATCCCGTATTTGCTGCCCTCGCGCCCGAGGCCGCTCTGCTTCACGCCGCCGAAGGGTGCCACTTCGGTGGAGATGATGCCTTCATTGGCGCCGATGATGCCGGCCTCCAGCGCTTCCGAGACGCGGAAGATGCGGCCGATGTCGCGGGCATAGAAATAGGCGGCCAGGCCGAACTCGCTGTCATTGGCGAGCGCGATCGCCTCCTCCTCCGTCTTGAAGCGGAAGAGCGGTGCCACGGGGCCGAAGGTCTCCTCGCGGAAGACGATGGCCTCGGGGGGCACGTTGGCGAGGATTGTGGGCTCGAAGAAATTGCCGCCCTTCGCGTGGCGCTTGCCGCCGGTGACGATGGTGGCGCCCTTCGCGGTGGCGTCGGCGATGTGCTCCTCCACCTTCGCGACCGCATCGGCATTGATCAGCGGGCCCTGGGTCACGCCGGCTTCCATGCCGTTGCCGACGCGCAGACCCTCGACCGCCGTCTTCAGCTTGGCCGCGAAGGCGTCATAGACGCCGTCCTGCACCAGGATGCGGTTGGCGCAGACGCAGGTCTGGCCGGTGTTGCGGTACTTCGACGCCATGGCGCCCTGCACCGCGGCATCGAGGTCGGCGTCGTCGAAGACGATGAAGGGCGCGTTGCCGCCGAGTTCCATCGAGGTCTTCTTGATGGTCGGCGCGCATTGCGCCAGCAGCTTGCGGCCGACTTCCGTGGACCCGGTGAAGGACAGCTTGCGCACCAGCGGGTTGGAGGTCAGCTCGCCTCCCGTCTCGCCGGACGGGCCGGTGATGACGTTGCAGACGCCGGCCGGCATGCCCGCGCGTTCCGCCAGCACGGCCAGCGCCAGCGCCGAGAAGGGGGTCTGGGAGGCCGGGCGGATCACGCCGGTGCAGCCCGCGGCCCAGCCGGGGCCGGCCTTGCGGGTGATCATCGCGGCCGGGAAGTTCCAGGGGGTGATGGCGGCGAAGACGCCGATCGGCTCCTTCAGCACCAGCACGCGGCGGCCCTTCGCGTTCTGCGGGATGGTGTCGCCGTAGATCCGCTTCGCTTCCTCCGCGAACCATTCGATGAAGGAAGCGGCGTAGGCGACCTCCCCCTTCGCTTCCGCCAGCGGCTTGCCCTGCTCCGCCGTCATGATCGCGGCGAGGTCATCGGCATTGGCGAGCATCAGGTCGTTGAGCTTGCGGAGGATCGCGGCGCGTTCCTTGGCCAGCATGGCGCGCCAGGCGCCGAGCGCGGCGGCGGCGGCATCGATGGCGCGGCGGGTCTCCGCGGCGCCCATGGCGGGGACATGGCCCACCACCTCCCCGGTCGCGGGGTTGCGCACCGCGATGGTCTTGCCGCTATCGGCCTGGACCCACTGCCCGCCGATGAGATTGGCCTGGCGGAACAGGTCGGGGTCCTTCAGCGGCAGGCTGGCTGTGACGTCGAGCATGGTGTGTTCCTTCGTCCCTTCCCCAAGCGCGTCAGATAGGCGCGGCGCCCTGCATTTTCAGCGTGGCTGCTTGCCCTTGAAGCCGCGGCCGGGCTTGTTGACCTGGCGGCCCCGCGCCAGCGCCATGGCGTCGGCGGGCACATCCTCGACCACCACGCTGCCGGCGGCAACCAGGGCGCGGTCCCCGATGGTGACGGGCGCGACCAGCGCGCTGTCGGAGCCGATAAAGGCGCCCGCGCCGATGACGGTGCGGTGCTTGTTCACGCCATCGTAATTGCAGGTGATGGTGCCGGCGCCGATGTTGGCGCCCGCGCCGATCTCGGCATCGCCGAGATAGCTCAGGTGGTTGGCCTTGGCGCCGCGGCCGAGCACTGCGGCCTTGAGTTCCACGAAATTGCCGACATGCGCGTCATTCTCCACCAGCGTGCCGGGGCGGAGCCGGGCGAAGGGGCCGATGACGGCACCCGACTTCACCACGCAGCCCTCGAGGTGGCTGAAGGCGCGGATCTCGACATTGTCCTCCACCGTGACGCCGGGGCCGAAGACGACGTTCGGGCCGATGGTGACGTCCTGGCCGATGCGCGTGTCCCAGGACAGCACGACGCTTTCGGGCTGGATGAGGGTGGCGCCACCGGCCATGGCGGCGGCGCGCATCGCCTGCTGCGCCTCCGCCTCCGCCCCCGCCAGCTCCGCCCGGCTGTTGATGCCGCGCAGCTCCGCCTCCGGCGATTCCACCGCGACCACGCGGCGGCCGGCCGCGACGGCGAGGGCCACGACATCGGTCAGGTAGTATTCGCCCTTGGCATTGTCGTTCCGCACGGCGCGGAGCCAGGCGAAGAGGTCCTTCGCCGGGGCGCAGACCACGCCGGCATTGCAGAGGGGGATGGCGCGCTCGGCCTCCGTCGCATCCGCCCATTCGACGATGCGCTCCACATCGCCGGCGGCATTGGTGACCACGCGGCCATAGGCGCCCGGATTGGCGGGACGCATGGCGACCAGCGCCAGCCCCGCTTCCTGCCGCGCCGCGACCAGGCGCCGCAGCGTCTCCACCGTGATCAGCGGATTGTCGGCGTAGAGCACCGCGACATCACCCTCGGCCCCGTCCAGCAGCCCCGCCGCCTGCAAGGCCGCGTGCCCGGTGCCGAGGCGTTCCGCCTGCACCACCGTGGCATGGGGTGCCACGGCCTTCTCGAGCCCCGGCATGTCCGGTCCCACCACCACCACCGCCCGGTCGAAGACCTGCGTCGCGGCGGCCAGCAAATGCTGGACCATGGGGCGCCCCGCGATGGGGTGCAGCGCCTTCGGCAGGCGGGACCGCATGCGGGTGCCGAGGCCGGCGGCGAGGATCAGGGCGGTGCTGGGCATGTCCACGCGTAATCCCGCCACGCCCCCTTCCGCAACCCTCGCCCCGACCGTAGGAGGGCGGGCATGACACGCATCGCCGTCTTCGACCTCGATGGCACGCTGGTGGACAGCGCGCCGGACCTCCATGCCTCGCTCGACCGGCTGATGGCGCTGCGCGGCCTGCCGGGCTTCGTGCGGGCGGAGGTGGTCGCCATGATCGGCGATGGCGCCAAGGTGCTGGTGGAACGCGCCCTCGCCGCCCGTGGCCAGCCCTTCGACCCGGCGGCGCTGGCGTGGTTCCTGGAGGATTACGGCGCCAACGCAATGGTGGAGACCGCCGCCTTCGACGGGATCGCGGAGGTCCTGGCCACGCTGAAGGCCGAGGGCTGGCGGATGGCGGTCTGCACCAACAAGCCGGTTGCACCCGCCCGGACGCTGCTGGCCGGGCTCGGCATCGACCACTATTTCGACGCCATCGGCGGCGGCGATTCCTACCCCGTCCGCAAGCCCGATCCCGCCCATCTGCTGGCGACGCTGCGGGACGCGGGCGGCGAGGCACGGGACGCCATCATGATCGGCGACCACCACAACGACGTCGCCGCCGGCACCGGTGCCGGGCTGCCGGTGATCTTCGCGGGTTGGGGCTATGGGCCGGTCAGCATGGCCGCGGGCGCGCCGGTGGCCGCGACGCCGGCCGACCTGCTGCCGCTACTGCGCACGGGCCTGCTGGCCTAGCGGTTCCGCCTTCAGCAGCACCGCCGTGGCGGTGCCGAACCAGCGGGACGGCATCTCGACCCGCACCGGGATGGGCGGCGCGCCGGCAAAGGGGGATGCTACCCAGGCGGTGCCAGGCGTCGGACGGCCTTCATCGCCGCTGCCATCCTTGCGGAAGCCCGCGACCACCCGCGCCTCGAAGCCGCAGCGCAGCGCATCCCCATGCCAGGCATTGCGGGAGGGGAAGATGCGTTCCCAGCCGGCGCTGCGGCTGGTGTAGTCGCTGCGACGGCGGCCATCGAAGACGGCGGCCTGGCCGTCGCAGCGCCCCGTCGCCGCGATGGCGCGGGACAGCTGCGCGAGGGCGGAGAGCGCATCGACGGTGCCGCGCTGGAGCTCGGCGGGCACTTCCTCCCGCTCCTCGGCATTCGGGGGCACCATCTCCCGCACCACCGGCTCGCCGCCGCGCCAATCCAGCGCCGTGCGCCGTGGCCGGCCGCGCCAGGCACCTTCCGAGACGTAGGAGGCCGGCGTGGCCAGGGCGCCCTGCCAGGCGCCGGCGACGCGCGTCACCTGCTCCCCGGGCGCGAAGACGGCGGCGATGCCGCGGGTGCGGATGGCGGTGGCCAGGCGATAGCCGCCCGGCGTGACCTCCATCTCCGCCTCCATGGTCAGCACGACCATGCCGGCCGCATGCACCTCATAGGTCGCGCGAAGCGGCTGCGCCGTGGCGGGCAGCGCGGCGAGGATGGCGGCGGCAGCAGGCAGGATGTGGCGCATGAGGCCCCATATCGGCGGCGCGGCGCGGATGCCAAGCATCAACTTGCCGGGCGCTTGACACCCCCCACCCCGTCGCCCTATCCAGCCGCACCCGGGGATGGGCGCGTAGCTCAGCGGGAGAGCATTCGCTTCACACGCGAAGGGTCACAGGTTCAATCCCTGTCGCGCCCACCATTCCCCCAGGGTTCCTCACATCGATGGCGTGGCAGGGAAGCCCCGAAGGGCTTCCCCAGGTTACGCTCAGTTGGCCGGCGGCGCGCCCGGGCCGCGGCGCTCGCCAGGGCCCGCATGGTGGTGGCGCGGGCCGCGATGCTCCGGCCGCACCTCCTCCCGGGTCAGCGCGCCATCGGCGTTCGTGTCACGCGCCCGGAACATCGCCTCCGCGAAGGGGGAGATCTCCTGCAGCGTCACGCGGCCATCGCCATTCGCGTCCACAGCGCGGAACATGGCGGCGCCATGCTGTTCCGCCCGCGGTGACGGCGCCCGCCCGCCCATGCGGGCCTGCGCGTAGGCCTTGAACTCCTCCAGCGAGACACCGCCATCGCGGTTGGCGTCCACTTCCTGGAAACGTCCGGCGAGCCAGGCGCGGCCTTCCTCCAGCGTCACGCGGCCATCATTGTTGGCGTCGGCGCGGGCGAAGGCCTCCCCCACCGCGAAGCCGCGGCCACCGCCCGGGGGCGGGCCGCCAGCGCCCGGCGCGGGCTGCGCCAGGACGGGCAGCGCGCCGGCCGCCAGGATGAGCGCCGCGCCGGCCAGCAGGCCGATCTTCGTCTTCGATGCCATGGTCCAGTTCTCCTTGTTGCCGGCCTAACGCCGGTACGAGGAGGAAGATGGGCATGGCTTGAAACAGGGGCGTGTCCGGCGGGGTGTCGGTGCGTGAGGAACGGTAACCGGCTTATCAGCCCTCAGGCGCCGGGCGCGCGCTCCGCGCGCTTGGCTCGTCGTGCCGAAGGCACGCCTCCGGCGTGACGGACTACCGGCGGGCCGCATTCGCGGCCTCGGCCGCCTGAGGCGGCCGCCAAGCCGTTCAGCCTCGGGGTGGCGTGCCCCCCTCGCCCAGGTCCCACCACATCCCCGCGAAGCCCGCGATGCCTTCCCGCGCCGCGGCGATCAGCAGGTGCTCATCGGGCCCGTGCTGCTTGCAGCCATTGTAGCTGTGCGGCACCCAGACCAGCGGCACGCCGAGATGGTCCACGAAGACATCGCCCGGCAGGCCGCCGGAGCTGTTCGGGATGATCTGCACCGGCTTGTCCAGGGTGCGCATCAGCGATTCATGCGCCCAGCGCACCCAGGGATGGTCCGGCGCCGTGCGGCTGGCGGGCATGCGGATGCCCGGGTTCTCGATCGCAACCTCCCGCAGCCCATGCGCATCGAGATGCGCGCGCAGCGCGGGCAGGAAATCGGCCGGGTCGCTGTCCACGGTGTAGCGGATCTGGCAATGCGCGCGGGCATCGGGCGCCACCGCATTCACCGGATTGTCCGGGCGGCCGGAGGTCATTGCGAGGACGATGAAGCTGTTCCAGCCATAGATCTTCTCGGCCGCGGTCAAATTGGGCTCGCCCCAGCCCGCATCGATCGTGGCCGCGCCGTCGCCGCCGCCCACCGGGCAGCCATCCAGCACGCCCTTCACCGCGGCCGGCACGCCGTTCTTCGGCAGCCAGTCCCGCACCAGGATCTTCCCCTCCCGGTCCATGATGGTGGAGAGCGCATGGGCGAGGATGATGGCGGGGTCGGTCGTCAGCCCGCCCCAATGGCCGGAATGCACGCCGCCCGCGCGCAGCCGCACCGCCAGGTCGAAATGGAAGGTGCCGCGCGTGCCGGTCGCGATGGTCGGCACGCCGGGCTCCACGCGGGGGCCGTCGGAGGCGATCAGCGCATCGGCCGAGAGTTCCGATGCATGGGCGGCGACGAATTCGCGCAGGCCCTTGGAGCCGCGTTCCTCCGCCGTCTCGATCACCAGCTTGATGTTGGCGCCGAGCCGCCCGCCGCGTTCCGCCAGCACCGCCTCCAGCGCCGCGATGTTCAGCGCATGCTGGCCCTTGTTGTCGGCGGTGCCGCGGCCGTACCAGCGGCCATCCTCGGTCGTGACGGTCCAGGGGTCGAGGCCCTCGCGCCACTGGTCGGCCAGGCCGCGGACCGTGTCGCCATGCCCGTAGAGGAGGACGGTCGGCAGGGCGGGATCCTCGATCCGCGCGCCCATCAGGATGGGGCCGAAGCCCGGCAGCGGGTTCGGGTGGATGGAGACGGCGAAGCCGAGGCGCTTCAGCCAGGGCTCCATCGTCTGCGCCAGGTAGGCATCAAGGGCGGGGGCCGATTCCGGCTCCTGCGAGGTGGAGGGGATGGCGACGAGGGAGCGGAGTAACTGCTCGAACCCCCCCTCGTCGAAGAAGGTCAAAGCGCGCCCGATGGCCCCGCCGCGTGTGCCCATCACGATGATCAGTTCCGAGTGGTGAAGAGGCCGGGAGGATGGCCCAGCCGGCCGGACGGGTCCAGCGAGGCCCCTTTACCGCGTGCTGGCGGGCGCGCCGGTGCCGCCGCCGGAACCCGGGCTGGTCGCGCCCAGCAGCACCGCGCCGGCCACCGGCAACAGGGCGGGCAGGAAGGCGCCGAGGCCCGGGCCGGCCGGCAGGACCACGGCAGGCGGCGGGACGACGACCGGGGGCGGGGGCGGCGGCGGGACGCGGACCGGGGCCGCGGGCCGGGGCAATGCCTGGCCGCGCGGGGCGACCACCACTACCTCATCCGCCGGCACGACCATGCTGCGCAGCGGCTGGGCGCCAGCCGGCATCACCACAACCAGCGCGACAATAAAGGACCGCACGATCATCGCGCCAGGATAGAACAGCGCCCTCGGCCAAGCCAGCACTAAGCCGCGGGGGTCAGCGGCCCAGCATGGAGCGGGCGATGATCAGGCGCATGATCTCGTTGGTGCCTTCCAGGATGCGATGGACGCGAAGGTCCCGCACGATCTTCTCGATCCCGTAATCCGCGAGGTAGCCATAGCCGCCGAGGAGCTGCAGCGCCTCATCCGCCACGCGGAAGCCGGTATCGGTCGCGAAGCGCTTGGCCATGGCGCAGAAGGCGGTGGCGTCCGGCGCGCCGGCATCGAGCTTGGCGCAGGCGCGCCACATCAGGGTGCGCGCCGCCTCCAGCTCCGTCGCCATGTCGGCCAGGCGGAACTGCGTCGCCTGGAAGCGGGCGATTTCCTGCCCGAAGGCGCGGCGGTCGCGGACATAGGCCAGCGCCTTGTCGATCGCCGCCTGGGCGCCGCCGACCGAGCAGGCGGCGATGTTGAGGCGGCCGCCATCGAGGCCGCTCATGGCGTAGCGGAAGCCCTGACCTTCCTCGCCCAGCAGCGCATCGGCGGGGATGCGTGCCTCCTCAAGGATCACCTGGCGGGTCGGCTGGGCGTTCCAGCCCATCTTCTTCTCGTTCGCCCCGAAGGAGAGGCCTTGCGTGTCCTTCGGCACCAGGAAGGCGGAGACGCCGCCCGCCCCCGCGCCGCCGCTCCGCGCCATCACGAGATAGAGGTCGGAGACGCCTGCGCCGCTGATGAACTGCTTGGTCCCGTTGAGGGCATAGCCCTGGTTGTCCCGCGTGGCGCGCGTGGCCAGCGCCGCCGCATCGCTGCCGGCGGCGGGCTCCGTCAGGCAGTAGCTGGCGATGTGTTCCATGGTGAGGAGCGAGGGCAGCCATGCCGCGCGCTGCGCGTCGCTGCCGTAGCGGTCGATCATCCAGGCGACCATGTTGTGGATTGAGAGGAAGGCCGAGATGGTGGGGCAGCCCGTCGCCAGCGCCTCGAACACCACCGCCGCGTCGAGCCGCGTGAGGCCGGCGCCGCCCGATTCCTCACGGACGTAGAGCCCGGCCATGCCGAGCGCGGCCGCTTCCCGCAGCACGTCCAGGGGCAGGTGCCGTTTCTCGTCCCATTCGAGGGCATGGGGCGCCAGGCGATCGGCCGCGAAGGCGAGTGCGGTGTCGCGCAGTTCGCGGGTGGCTTCGGGCAGCTCGAACAGGCTGTCGGACATGGCGGTTCCTCCCCCGCGACTATGGCCGCCCCCGCCCGCCACGCCCATCCCCCGACGGTCCAGGGGCGTCTCGCCCCTGGCAGGGGGTTGCAGGGGGACGGCGTCCCCCTGCGTCCCGTCAGGCCGCGTCCGCCTTCAGCACGCCGCGGCGGATCTGGTCGAGCTCGATGCTCTCGAACAGCGCGCGGAAGTTCCCCTCGCCGAAGCCCTGGTCGCCTTCGCGCTTGATCAGCTCGAAGAAGATCGGGCCGATGACGTTCTCGGTGAAGATCTGCAGCAGGCGCCCGCCTTCCGGCGTCGGCGCGCCATCGACGAGGACGCGGTTGCGGCGGAGGCGATCGATATCCGCCGCCGTGGACGGGATGCGGCCGGGCAGCAGCTCATAATAGGTCTCCGGCGTGTCGAGGAAGCGGATGCCGCCGCCGCGCATGCCTTCGACGCTCGCATGGATGTCGGTGGTGCCGAGTGCGACGTGCTGGATGCCCTCGCCATTGTAGACGCGGAGGTATTCCTCGATCTGCGACTTGTCGTCGCTGCTTTCGTTGATCGGGATCCGGATCTGGCCGCAGGGGGAGGTGAGCGCGCGGGACTTGAGGCCCGTCAGCTTCCCCTCGATGTCGAAGTAGCGGATTTCCTGGAAGTTGAAGAGCTTCGCGTAGAACTGCCACCAGACATCCATGCGGCCGCGATGCACGTTGTGGGTGAGGTGGTCGATGACCGTGAGGCCCTGGCCCTTCGGCGCCGGGTTCGGGGCGCCGGTCCAGCGGAAATCGACGTCATAGATCGTGCCGCGCGGGCCGTAGCGATCGACGAAATAGAGCAGCGATCCGCCGATGCCCTCGATGGCCGGGATGTTGAGTTCCATCGGGCCCACGCGGTGCGTCACCGGCTTCGCGCCGAGCGCGATGGCGCGCTGGTAGGCCGCGGCGGCGTCGGCCACGCGGAAGGCCATGGCGCAGGCGCAGGGGCCGTGCACGCGGGCGAAGGATTGCGCGAAGCTCTCGGGCTCCGCGTTCAGGATGAAGTTGATGTCCCCCTGGCGCCACAGCGTGACGGCCTTGGACCGGTGCTTCGCCACGGCGGCGAAGCCCATGCGGGTGAAGAGGGATTCCAGCGCCGCGGTATCCGGCCCCGTGAACTCCACGAATTCGAAGCCATCCGTGCCCATCGGGTTGGCGTCGGAGATCTCGCCAGCATAGGCGGTGCGATCGGGGGGGATGTCCATGGTTCGGCTTCCTCGCTTGGGATGCCATCATGGTAGGGCGGGGAAAGGGGTGAATCCCGCTGGATTTGCTGCCAGGATGCGGGCCAGCGCAGCTTTTCACTCAAGGATGGCCCTGAGATGGCGAAATCCACCATCGAGCTGGATGCGACGGATCGCCGCATCCTGCGCGCCCTGCAGCGCGATGGCCGCATGGCCGTGACCGCGATCGCGGAGCAGGTGGGGCTTTCCGCCACCCCCTGCCTGCGGCGTATCAAGCGGCTGGAGGAGACGGGCGTGATCGCCCGCTACGCCGCGGTGGTCGACCCGGCCCGCGTCGGCCTGCCCATCCAGGCCTTCGTGCAGGTGGCGCTGTCGTCCCACGCGGAGGATGTCGCTTCCGCCTTCCACAAGGCCCTGGCGGCGCGGGAGGAGGTGATCGCGGCCTACGCCATGAGCGGCGGCATGGACTACATGCTGCATGTCATGGCGGCAGATTTCGACGCCTATGCAGAGTTCGCGCTGAAGGCGCTGCTGCGCATGCCGGGGGTGAAGGAGACGCGGAGTTCCTTCGTGCTGACGGCCCTCAAGCCACCCGGCGCGCTACCCCTGTAGAACGCCCCACAAAACCGCTTCGCAGTTTTGCGGGGACCCCGGATTGGTGCCGGTCCTCCACGGTTGCACTGCGTTGCCGCGGCAAAGCCGCGGCGCCGCCCGGCCGCCATCCCGCCTGCGCTGACCTTGCCGGCTAAAGGCGCGCCAGCACGCCCTTCGCCGCCGCGACGCCGGTGGCGAAGCAGCCTTGCAGCAGGTAGCCGCCGGTCGGGGCCTCCCAGTCCAGCATCTCGCCGCAGGCGAAGGTGCCGGGCATCGCCTTCAGCATGAAGTTCTCGTCCAGCGCCTCCCAGGCCAGGCCGCCGGCGGAGGAGATGGCGCGCGCCAGGCCCGAGACGCCGGTGACGCGGAGCGGCAGCGCCTTCACCAGCGCGGCGAGGTCGCCCCGCCCCGCGCCACCCGCATGCAGCGCTTCCTGCACCAGGCCGATCGCGACGGGCGACAGGCCGGCGGCCTTGCGCAGCATGGTGGAGACCGATTCGGCCCGCCCCCGCGCGCCCAGCTTCTCCGCGACCGACGCCGCGGTCAGATCCGGGCGGAGGTCGATGGAGAGCATCGCAAAGCCGTCCCGCGCCACCGCATCCCGGATCGGGCCGGACAGCGCATAGATGGCGCCGCCCTCCAGCCCGTCGCGCGTCACCACCGCATCCCCACGGGCGGTGGCGCCTTCGAAGGTGATCGCGATCCGCTTCACCGCCGCACCCTCATGCTTCGCCAGCAGGGGCGCAGACCAGGGCAGCGTCACCCCCATGTTGGAAGGCGCGAAGGGCAGGACCGGCACGCCGGGCAGCAGCGCCGGCCAGGCGCCATCGCTGCCGAGCCGCGGCCAGGAGGCGCCGCCCAGCGCCAGCACGACGGCCTTCGGATGCAGCGCCGATTCCTCGGTCGAGAAGCGCCATCCGCCATCGGCATCGCGGCCGAGCCAGCGGCTGCGCGGCCGCACCTCCACGCCCATCGCCGCCAGCCGCCGCAGCCAGGCGCGCAGCAACGGTGAGGCCTTCATGCCCTGCGGGAAGACGCGGCCGCTGCTGCCGACCAGGGTCGGGATGCCGAGTCCCTCGCACCAGGCGATCAGCGCGGCCGGCGGGAAGGCGCGCACGGCGTCCAGCAGCGGCGCCGCCGCCGGCGCATAGCGCGCGAGGAAGGGCTCCAGCGGTTCCGAATGCGTCAGGTTCAGCCCGCCCCGCCCGGCCATCAGGAATTTCCGCCCGACCGAGGGCATCTGGTCATGCACCACGACGCGAAGCCCGGCCTGGGCGAGGGTTTCGGCCGCCATCAGGCCCGCGGGGCCGGCGCCGATGACGATGATATCGGGGGTCATGCCGGCTTTCTGACCGGGATGAGCCGGGTTATCCAGAGGCAGGTCAGATCGGCTGACCTGGTTCGGAGGGTTCGATGGCGTCTGTCCTGGTCACCGGCGGTGCCGGCTTCGTCGGGCTGAACCTGCTGGAGGCGCTGCTCGGCCGGGGCGAGTCGGTCGTGGCCTTCGGGCGGGAGGAGGCGCTGCCGCCGGCCGCCGCCACCGCCTTCGCCAGGCTGCCGGGCCAGCTGACCCTGGTGCAGGGCGACGTGATGGACGCATCGGCGCTCAAGGCGCTGTTCGCCGCCCACCGCATCGACCGCATCTTCCCCTTCGCCGCCATCACGGCGGGCCCGGCGCGGGAGGCCTCCGTCCCTGGCGCCATCATCGATGTGAACCTCAAGGGCCTGATCGCGACGCTGGAGGCGGCGCGGGATGCCGGGGGCGTGAAGCGCGTGGTGCTGCCCTCCTCCGCCGCCGTCTATGGCGAGGCCGCCTATGACCATGCGCTGCTGGACGAGGCGACGACGCCCTGCGTGCCGATTAGCCTCTACGGCGTGACGAAATACGCGGTGGAGCGCGCCGGGCTGCGGCTTGCCGGGCAGTGGGGGCTCGATGCCGTCGCCGCGCGCATCGGCGCCACCTTCGGGCCGTGGGAGCGCGATACAGGGGTGCGGGACACGCTGAGCCCGCACCTCGCCATCGCCACCGCCGCTCGGGAAGGGCGGGAGGCCGTGCTGCCCGCGACCGTGCATGGCTATGACTGGGTCTATGTGCGGGACCTCGCGGCCGGGCTGCTGGCGCTGATGGAGGCGGAGGCGCCGGCGCATCGCGTCTTCAACCTGGCCTCCGGCCGCGACTGGGCGCCGCATCTCGACGGCTGCTGTGCCGAGATGGCGCGGGCCCTGCCCGGATTCCGCTGGCGGCGCGCTGCGGCTGGCGAAACACCGGGCATCACCTTTCCGGAAATCCGCCCTCGTGGCGTGATGCATATCGGCCGGGCGCGCGGCCTCGGCTGGGCGCCGCGCTTTGCGCCGGAAGCCGCCTATGCCGATTATGCCGCCTGGATTGCCGCTGCCTGACCCTTCCCGGGGTTGCGATCACGCTTACCTCCCCTGTGACGCTCGCGAGGATGCCCATGCCCGATACCCTCCCCTTCGATCCCACCCGCCTGAAATTCGGCATCGGCCAGCCCGTCCCCCGCGCCGAGGACCCGACCCTGCTGACCGGCCGCGGCCGCTATACCGATGACATCGCCCTCCCCGGCCAGCTCTGGGCCGTCATGGTCCGCAGCCCCTATGCCCATGGCGTGATCCGCGGCATCGACACCACGGCGGCCCGCGCCATGCCGGGCGTGGCGGGCGTCTGGACCGGGGCGGATCTCGTCTCCGCCGGCTTCGGCCCGATGAAATGCGCCATGCCGCTGAAGAACGCGGATGGCACGCCGCTGCGCAGCACGCAGCGCCTGCCGCTGGCGACCGACCGCGTCCGCTATGTCGGCGATCCCGTGGCCTTCGTCGTCGCCACCACCAAGGCCGAGGCGAAGGATGCGGCGGAGGCCGTCGAACTCGACATCGATGCACTGCCCGCCGTGACGCTCGCCTCCGCCGCCGCCGCGCCGGATGCGCCGCAGCTTTACGACGACATCCCGGGCAATGAGGTGCTGGATTTTCGGCACGGCGACCGCGAGGCGGTGGCCCGCGCATTCTCCGAAGCCGCCCATGTCACCAAGCTCTCCATCCGCAACAACCGCATCGTCGTCTGCGCGATGGAACCGCGCAGCGCGATCGGGTCCTTCGAGGATGGCCGCTACGTGCTGCGGGTGGGCTGCCAGGGCGTCTTCGGCCTGCGCAACCAGCTGGCCAACGAGATCCTGAAGGTCCCGACCGACAAGGTCCGCGTGCTGACCGGCAATGTCGGCGGCAGCTTCGGCATGAAGGCGAACGCCTATCCCGAATATGCCTGCCTGCTGCATGCCGCGAAGGAACTCGGCCATCCCGTGAAGTGGACGGATGAGCGCAGCGGCAGCTTCCTGTCGGACCAGCATGGCCGGGACCATGAGGTCGAGGCCGAGCTGGCGCTGGACAAGGACGGCCATTTCCTCGCGGTGCGGCTGACCAGCTTCGCGAACATGGGCGCCTTCCTCTCGCCCGTCGCGCCGCTGATGGGCACGGCGAACTTCATGAAGAACGTGCAGTCCAACTACCGCACGCCGCTGATCGAGGTTTCCACCCGCAGCCTGGTGACGAACACCACGCCCGTCTCCGCCTATCGCGGCGCCGGGCGGCCGGAAGGCAACTACTTCATGGAGCGGCTGATCGAAGCCGCCGCGGTGGAGATGGGGATCGATGCGGTGGAGATCCGCCGCCGCAACCACATCCGGCCCGACCAGTTCCCCTATTCCGCGGCCTCCGGCAGCGTCTATGACGGCGGCGACTTCACCGCCGTGCTGGAACGCACGCTGCAGGAAGCCGACCTGCCCGGCTACGCCGCGCGCAAGGCGGCGAGCGAGGCGCGGGGCATGCTGCGCGGGCGCGGCATCGGCAATTTTCTTGAGTGCACCGCGCCGCCGACCAAGGAACAGGGCGGCATCCGCTTCGACGAAGAGGGCACGGTGACGATCATCACCGGCACGCTCGACTACGGCCAGGGCCATTGGAGCGCCTTCGCGCAGGTGCTGCACCAGAGCCTCGGCGTGCCCTTCGAGAAGGTGCGGCTGCTGCAGGGCGATTCCGACCAGCTGATCGCGGGCGGCGGCACGGGCGGGTCGAAGTCCATGATGGCGTCGGGCGCGGCGATCCTGGAGGCCTCCGCCCTGGTGATCGAGAAGGGCCGCGAGGCCGCGGCCTGGGCACTGGAAGCGGCACCCTCCGACATCGAATACGAGCCGCATGCCGAGGGTGGCCAGGGGCGCTTCAGCATCGCGGGCACCGACCGCGGCATCGGCATCATGGACCTGGCCGTGAAGCTGCGCGGCGCGAAGGGGCTGCCGGAAGGGGTGCCGAACACGCTCGACGTCACCCACGTCTTCGACCAGGCGCCGCAGGCCTATCCGAATGGCTGCCATGTGGCGGAGGTGGAGATCGACCCGGATACCGGCATCGTCACCGTCGATCGCTACGTCACGGTCAACGACTTCGGCGTCATGGTGAACCCGCTGCTGGTCGCGGGCCAGGCGCATGGCGGCATCGCGCAGGGCATCGGCCAGGCGCTGATGGAGAATGTCAGCTTCGGCGAGGATGGGCAGCTGCTGACCGGCAGCTACCTGGACTATGCCCTGCCCCGCGCCGGCGACCTGCCCGATATCGGCTTCGTCAGCCACGCGGTGCCGGCGACGACCAACCCGCTCGGCGCCAAGGGCTGCGGGGAGGCCGGCTGCGCCGGCTCGCTGCCGGCGGTGATGAACGCGATCGTGGACGCGCTCTCCGCGCATGGCGTGCGGCACATCGACATGCCGGCGACGCCGGAGCGGGTGTGGCGGGCGATCCACGCGGGGTGAGGTCACCCGAGTTGCCGTGATCCCCCACCCCGACCCTCCCCCGCAAGCGCGGGGGAGGGAGGGGCCATTACGCCCTCCCCCGCGCTTGCGGGGGCTTGCGGCGCTGCTGCGAGGCCGAAGGCTGGTCGGGGTGGGGGCTGTGGAGTTGTGCCCCCTACCCCGCCGCTCGCAGCACGCTGCGCCAGACGCGCAGGAAATTCCCCGACCACAGCAGGCCGATCTCCCGCGCGCCATAGCCGCGGCGGTGCAGCTCCTCCGTCACCGCGCCGGTCGTGCTGGCATCCATCCAGCCGGGGAAACCGCCGCCGCCATCGAAATCCGATGACAGCCCGACATGGTCCAGGCCGATGCGCTGCACGGCGTGGTCCACGTGATCGACATAGTCGCGGATGGTGGCGCGCGCATGGCCATCCGGCCCCGGCGCCACCAGGAAGCTCGGCACCGCCGTGATCTGGATCAGCCCGCCGCAATCGCGCAGCGCGCGCAACTGCTCCACATCCAGGTTGCGGGGATGCGGGCGCAGCTCGTGGCAGCAGGCATGGGTCGCGACGACGGGCGTGGTGGAGAGCGACGCGGCCTCCAGCATCGCGGGCTTGGCGACATGGGATACATCGACCATCAGGCCCACGCAATTCATCTCCCGCACCGCGGCGCGGCCGAGCGCGGAGAGGCCGCCATGCAGGGTCGGCCCATCGCCCAGCGCGGGCTTGGGCCGCGCGGAGTCGGACAGCGCGTTGTGCCCGTCATGCGTCACGGTCAGGTAGATCGCGCCGAGTTCCCGCCACCGCGCCAGGCGCGAGAGGTCCTCCCCCATCGCATAGCCGTTCTCGACCGCCAGCAGCACGGCAAGGTCGCCGGCCTCGGCGCAGGCTTCCAGCTCGTCGGGCGTGGTGACGAGGCGGCGGCGCATCGGCGTCTCGCCCGCCGTGCCGCGCAGCGCGAGCAGCATCGCCTCCGCGCGGGCGCTGGCCGCGGCATGGCCTTCGGGCGTCAGCGGGCCCTGCGGCACATAGGCGATGAAGACCACGGCCTTCAGCCCGCCGGCACGCATCTTGCCGAAATCGACGCAGCGCGTGGTGGCCGTTGCCGGGTCCGACATCGCCGGCCAGGGGATGTCCACATGCGTGTCGAGCGTCAGCGTCTCCGCATGGATCCGTGCCGCGTCGGCGTCATTCATCATTGTCGTCACACTCGCTTCGGATTTCGCGCGAGGCTGTGTCTGGCGACGGAAAGCGTCAACCTCTTCGACACAATTCGGGTGTCACACTGGCCGACAGGCGGGTGTCCTTGCGATTTTCGCAGTCGTGCAACCGCCCGGGTACGCTCCGGCCTTGTATCGAGCACGCTCCCTCCCCATCCCTTCCAGGCCGCGGGGGGAGCCGCGGTGGCCGACGCGTCGCCCCTGGCGCGGTTCGATAGCAGGAGAATGCGAGACATGGCGGATACGGGTAGGGATCGGCAGCCGGAGGCGGCGAAAATCCGCGCGCTGCGATCCATCGCCGACCTGGCCGGGGACGGCCTGGCGGAGCGCATGCGCATCGATGCCGCTGCCCGCATCCTCACCATCGCGCGCCGCGCGGTGACGCTGAAGCTGGACGCCGCCGGGCCGGTGGAGCCCATCGTCTCCGACCTCGCCCTGCGCTGGGACCCCAGCACGACCACGGCGACCGAATACCTGGAAGCACTGTCGGTCCAGCAGCTGGATGCCTTCCTGGCCGCGGCGCCGCGCTGGGCGGCCTCCGTCCGCGCCGCCAATGCGGAACTTGCCGACCAGCGTCGGGTGGCCTGACGCCGCCTAACCCGCGCGCGCCTCGTCGATCAGGGCGAGCATGCGGCGGACGGCACTGCCGATCCCCTCGAAGACGCTCTGGCTGATCAGGAAGTGGCCGATGGACACCTCGGTCACCTCCGGGATCGCGGCGACGCCGCCGACGCAGCCATAATCCAGCCCGTGGCCGGCGTGGCATTGCAGCCCGGCCCCCACCGCCACCGCGGCACCGGCGCGAAGCCGCGCCAGATGCGGCGCGCGCGAGTCCGGCGCCGCATCGGCATAGAGGCCCGTGTGGAGTTCGACGCAGGCCGCGCCGAGTGCCGCCGCGCGCTCGATCGGCGCGGCATCGGCCTCCACGAAGAGCGAGGTGCGGATGCCCGCGCCGTTGAGGCGCTTCAGCGCCTCCGCCAGGAAGGGGCCGGCGTTCAGCACATCCAGCCCGCCCTCGGTGGTCAGTTCCTGCCGCTTCTCCGGCACCAGGCAGACGGCATGCGGCATGACGCGCAGCGCGATCGCCACCATCTCCTCAGTCGCCGCCATCTCAAGGTTGAGGGGCGCCGCGACCTCGGCCTTCATCCGCTCCACGTCGCGGTCGCGGATGTGGCGCCGATCCTCCCGCAGATGGATCGTGATGCCCTCCGCCCCCGCCTCGATGCAGGCCTGCGCGGCCGCCACGGGATCGGGGAAGTGGCCGCCGCGGGCGTTACGGAGCGTCGCCACGTGGTCGACATTGATGGACAGGACCAGATGGTTCACGGGCGGGTGGCCTTTCCTCTTGTCTCGGCGATCTCCGCCGCCATGCGCAGCGCCGCGACCAGGCTGCCGGCATCCGCCTGGCCGCGGCCGGCGATGTCGAGCGCGGTGCCGTGGTCCGGGCTGGTGCGGACGATCTTCAGGCCGAGCGTGACGTTCACGCCGCCATCCATGTCGAGCGTCTTGATCGGGATCAGGACCTGGTCGTGATACATGCCGAGCACGCAGTCATAGGTGGCGCGCGCCCGCGGCGTGAACAGGGTGTCGGGCGGATAGGGGCCGCGCGCCTCGATCCCTGACGCGCGCAGCGCCTCGATCGCCGGGGCCACGACCTCGATATCCTCGCGCCCCATCGTGCCGGCCTCCCCCGCATGGGGGTTGAGGCCCGCGATGGCGAGGCGCGGGCGCGCCAGGCCGAAATCCCGGGCGAGTGCGGCGGCGACGATGCGGCCATGCTCCACGATCAGGTCGGTGGTCAGCGTGGCCAGCGCCGCGCGGAGCGAGAGGTGGACGGTCACCGGCACCACCCGCAGCCCGGGGCAGGCCAGCATCATCACGGGCGGCACGCCATCGCCCGCCAACTCCCCCAGGAACTCCGTATGCCCGGGATGCGGGAAGCCCGCGGCGGTCAGCACCGATTTCTGGATGGGGTTGGTCACGACGCCGCCCGCGCGCCCGGCCAGGGCGAAGGCCACCGCCTGTTCGATGGAGGCAATGACGGCGGGGGCATTGGCGGGGTTGAGCACCCCCGGCAGCACGGGCGCGGCGAGCGGCAGCGGCAGCACGGGCAGCGCCTGCGGGAAGGCGGCGGCCGCCTGCTCCGGCACCTCGATCAGCGCCACGGGGGCGTCCTTCACCAGGGCCGGGTCGCCGATCAGGAAGAAGGCCGGCCCCGCGGCGCGCACCGCCCACCAGGCCTTGGCCGCGATCTCGCCGCCGATCCCCGCGGGCTCCCCCATGGTGAGGGCCAGCGGGGGGCCCTGCACCCTCCCGTCCTGCACGATCATCCTCCGTCGGCGTGAAGGGCCTCAAAGCACCCGGCGCGCCCGCCGTCACCCCCGGCGACCCGATCCGCGGCTTGATCTGGCGCAAGCCGGGCCGGCGGCAACCATGCCATGGTGGGACATGATCGCGAATTGCCTGCATGACCTGACCGCCATCGGCCCGGGCGGCCTTCCCGTGGTGGCGATGGCCCTGTTCCTGGCGGGGCTGGCGGGCGGGCTGACGCATTGCGCGGCCATGTGCGCGCCCTTCGTCATCGCCCAGGCCAGCGCGGCCACCGGCACCGGCGGCACGCTGTCGCGCCTCGCGGGGGCGGCGCTGCTGCCCTACCACGCCGGGCGGATCGTCGGTTATTCGACTCTCGGCGCCGTCAGCGGGCTGGCGGCGGGGGCGCTGAACCAGGTCACGGGGCTGCGCCATGTGCTGGCCGCCCTGCTGCTGGCCGCCGCCGTCCTGATGGCGCTGCAGGCCCTGCAGCGCCTGCCCGGACGCTGGCGCCTGGCGCACGCCCCCCTGCTTCCCCGCCGGCTGGCCGGGGCGACGGAGGGCCTGACGGCCTGGCTGACCGCCAGCATGGGCGGCCTGCTGGCGTCGCCCGGGGGCAGGCGCGGCTTCGGGCTCGGCCTGCTGCTCTCCGGCCTGCCCTGCGGGCTGCTCTATGCCGCGCTCGCCGCCGCGGCGGCGACGGGCAGCGCGCTGGCGGGGGCGGTGGCGATGCTGGCCTTCTGCCTCGGCACCATCCCCTCCCTCGTGGGGGTCGCCTTCCTCGGCCGCTTCTTCCTGCGTGCGCTCGGCCCCCGGCTGCAGGTGCTGGGCGCCGCGCTGTTCGCGCTGAATGCCGTGGTGCTGGCCGGCGCGGCGCTGCGGCTGGCCGCCTGACCGGCGCCCCGTTGACGGGGTATCAACCCGACATCGGCCTTATGGCGGGGCCACCAGGATGGGGCCCGCTTGATGTCAGTGGTGGTGACCGGCGCGGTGCCGGCCACGATCTTCGAGAATGCCCGACCCGCCGACTGGTCCGCCACCCTGGCCCTTTCCGCCGGGGTGCTGGACGTTGCCCTGACGGGTGACGGCGCCCAGGCCTTCTCCGCCACGCTGGAGGCATCGGGCACCCGCATCCGCCTCGCCCCCGCTGCCGTCTTCGATGCGGAAAGCCTGGGCGAGGGCTTCGTCTTCCGCTTCGGCCTGTCCGTCCGGACCACTTCGGGCTGGGTCGCGCTGCCCGCCACCTACGCGGTGCAGCTGGTCGGCATCGACGACACGCCGCCGCAGAACCTCCGCTTCTTCAGCGGCGGCGTCGTGCTGGCCACCGATGTCGGCGCCGATATCGGCATCCTGGCCGCGGATGACCCGGACAGCGCGGGGCCGCTGGAATACAGCGTCGCCTGGCCCGATTCCGCCTGGTTCGAGATCATCGGCACCACGCTGCGCCTGAAGCCGGGCATCGACCTGGTCGGCCAGGGCGGCACGGTGCGGGAGGTGATGATCGAGGTCTCCGATGGCCGGAACCTCTCGGCCTTCACCATCGCCGTCACCATCCTGGCGCCCGGCCCCCTGCCCGCCTTCACGGTCACGGACGGCACCAATGCCGCCGAGTCGATCGCCGGTGGCGCCGGGGCCGATGCGATCTTCGGCCATGGCGGGAACGATACCGTCGCCGCGGGCGCCGGCAATGACAGCCTGGCCGGCGGCGCGGGCGCCGACAGCCTGGACGGCAGCACCGGCAACGACACCCTGCTGGGCGGCGACGGCAATGATTCGCTGCTGGGCAATACGGGCACCGATTCCATCGATGGCGGAGCGGGCAACGACATCGTCATCAGCGGCGGCGGCGCCGATACCGTGCTTGGTGGCACGGGGAACGATACCCTGCGCGGCGGGTCCGACGCCGATCGCCTGCTGGGCGAGGACGGCAACGACATGCTGGATGGCCAGTCGCAGTCGGATACGCTGGATGGCGGCGCCGGCGCGGATTCCCTCTCCGGCGGGTCGGAGGCGGATTCGCTCCGCGGCGGGCCAGGTGCCGACACGCTGGATGGCGGGACGGAAGCGGATGTCCTGGACGGCGACGCGGATGATGACTGGCTGATCGGCGGGGACGGCGACGACACGCTGGCCGGAAGCGACGGCAACGATGGGCTGAACGGCGGCGCAGGCAATGACATCCTGGATGGCGGCACCGGCGCCGACACGCTTTCCGGCGGCGATGGGCTCGATACCCTGCAGGGCAACGATGGCCATGACTGGCTGGATGGCGGGAATGGCGCCGACAGCCTGCTGGGCGGCGCGGGCAACGACACCTATGTCCTCGGCGTCGGCGACAGCTGGGCGGAATTACCGGGTGGCGGGACCGACGAGATCGTCACCGCGGGCGCGATGACGATCCCCGAGGAGATCGAACGCCTGCGTGCCGCCACCGGCGCGGGCGACATCGCCCTGTTCGGCGCCGCCGGGGGGGACAGCCTGTTCGGGAATGAGGGCGCGAACGCGCTCTCGGGCGGGGCCGGCAACGACCTGGCGGATGGCGGGGATGGCGCCGATTCGCTGGCGGGTGGCACGGGGGATGACGCGCTGCTCGGCGGATCCGGCGCCGATACGCTGGATGGCGGCGCCGGAGGGGACCTGCTGGCAGGCGGCGATGGTGCCGATTCGCTGAACGGCGGCGATGGCGCGGATCGCGGCTTCGGCGGTGCGGGGGCGGATACCCTGCTGGGCGGGGCGGGAAACGATAGCTTTTCCGGCGGCGAAGGCGACGATCTCGGCTATGGCGGCACGGGGCGGGATGTGCTGGCGGGCGGCGCCGGCCATGACAGCCTGGACGGCCAGGACGGCGCCGATTGGCTGCAGGGCGATGCGGGCAACGACCTGCTGGTGGCGGGCGCCGGCGGGGGGGATGAGCTGCGCGGCGGCGCGGGCAACGACACGCTGGATGCCCGTGCGGCGGACAGGCTGGGATCGTTGCTGATCGGCGGCGCGGATGACGATGTCTATCTGATCGATTCGACGCGCGACCTGGTGGTGGAGGAGCCTGGCGGCGGCACGGACTGGGTGCAGGCCGACCTGACCGGCGGCGGCTACATCCTGCCCGCCCAGGTGGAGAACCTGCTGCTGCTGGGCACCCTGGTCACCGGCCAGGGGAATGCGCTGCCGAACGTCATTCGCGGCAACGCGGCCGCGAATCTTCTGCTGGGCCTGGGTGGCGCGGATACGCTGGCCGGCGGCGGCGGCGCCGATACGCTGGCGGGCGGCGCGGGCAACGACCTTTTCCTGATGGAGACCGGCGGCGGGCATGACCGCGTGACCGACTTCACCCGGGGCGAGGACCGGCTGGGCGTGCCGGCCAGCCTCTACGCCTCCTCCGCCGCCGTCCTGGCGGCCTTCCAGGCCAGCGCCGATGGCGCCCTGCTGGCGCTGGGTTCGGGCCACAGCGTGCTGCTGCTGGGCGTGTCGCCGACGACGCTCGGCGCCGCCGACATCGTGATCCTCTGACTACCTGACGACGTCGCGATAGGCATGCCAGGTCGCATGCCCGATCAGCGGCAGCACCAGCGCGATGCCGAAGAAGAAGGGCACCAGCGCCATCGCCGTGAACACCACGATCAGCCCGGCCCAGAGCGCCATGGCCCGCCAGTTGCGGGTCACCGCGGTGACGGAGACGACGACGGCTTCGAAGGCCGAGATGTCGCGGTCGATGATCATCGGGATGGAGACGGCGGAAATGGCGAAGGAGACGCAGGCCAGGACGAAGCCGAAGCCCGTGCCGATGATGAGGAAGGGCAGCAAATTGTCGGAGCGCAGCATGGCGATCGGCAGCGTCTCGATCGCCGGCGAGAAGCCGAGGCCGAAGAACAGCGCGAAGAGCAGCCCCGCGATGCGGATCCAGAAGAGATGGATCAGCAGCAGCGCGGCACCGATCAGCGCGAGCTGCGTGCCGTTGCGGCGGAAGGCGGAGGCGCAGGCCATGAAGCTCGTCTCCTCCCCCGCCTCGCGCCGCCGGCTGACCTCGTAGAGCCCGGCGCCCAGCAGCGGCGCCACGACGAAGAAGCCCGCCGTGGCCGGCAGGATCGCCCAGGCGCTGCCGAGTTGCAGCAGCACCACCACCAGCGCCCAGCCCGCGACGACGATGGCGCCGCCATAGACGAAGCCGAGATGCGGCACCGCCATCAGGTCCTGCCACCCGGCCGCGAGCCACCGCCAGGGCCGGTCATTCGGCACCAGGACGATGTCGGGCATCCTGGTCTTCGCCATGGGCGCGGTGTCGCCGCTCATCGTCTGGGTTCCATCTTCCGGGGGCGCCTTCCTCGGCCGCGACCATAGCGGCACGACCCCTCCCCGGGAATTGATCCGCATCAAGGACGCCCACACTGGGAAGCTGTCATCTCCCCCCCACAGCGCCGGTCCGATCGCGACCGTGGCGTGCGCAGGGGAGACTGATGCGATGGCTGTAGCAGGCTACGCCGCGAACCAGGCCGGAACGGCCACGGTTGCGCGGCACGAGCCCTATGTGGAGGCACCGATCCGTGCCTTCGCGATTGCAACCGTCTTCTGGGGAGTCGTCGGCTTCCTGGTGGGCGTCGTGATCGCTTCGCAGCTGGCCTGGCCGCTGCTGAACCTCGATCTCGAATGGACGACCTTCGGCCGCTTCCGGCCCGTCCACACCAGCGCCGTGATCTTCGCCTTCGGCGGAAACGCGCTGTTCTGCACCAGCCTCTACGTCGTGCAGCGCACCTGCCGCGCACGGCTCTTCGGCGGCGAGAACATGGGCTGGTTCCTGTTCTGGGGCTACCAGTTCGTCATCGTCACCGCGGCACTCGGCTATGTGCTGGGCGTCACCCAGGGCAAGGAATATGCCGAGCCCGAGTGGTACGTGGACCTCTGGCTGACGGTCGTGTGGGTGCACTACCTCATCGCCTTCGGCGGCACGATCCTGCGGCGGGAAGAGCCCCACATCTACGTGGCGAACTGGTTCTACCTGGCCTTCATCGTCACCGTCGCCATGCTGCATATCGGCAACAACCTGGCGCTGCCCATCACGCTCGGCCATGCGAAGAGCTACGGCGCGGCGTCCGGCGTGCAGGATGCGATGATCCAGTGGTGGTACGGCCACAACGCGGTGGGCTTCTTCCTGACCGCGGGCTTCCTCGGCATGATGTACTACTTCATCCCGAAGCAGGCGGAACGGCCGGTCTATTCCTACCGGCTGTCGATCGTGCACTTCTGGTCGCTGATCTTCCTCTACATCTGGGCCGGCCCGCACCACCTGCACTACACCGCGCTGCCGGACTGGGCGCAGACGCTCGGCATGGTGTTCAGCGTGATGCTGTGGATGCCGAGCTGGGGCGGCATGATCAACGGGATCATGACCCTCTCGGGCGCCTGGGATAAGCTCCGCACCAATCCCGGCCTCCGCTTCTCCGTCACCGCGGTCGGCTTCTACGGCATGTCCACCTTCGAAGGGCCGGTCATGTCCATCAAGGCGGTGAACGCGCTGTCGCACTACACCGACTGGACCATCGGCCATGTGCATAGTGGCGCCATGGGCTGGGTCGGCTTCGTCACCTTCGGCGCGCTCTACTGGCTGTTCCCGCGCCTCTGGGCGAAGAAGGGCCTGTACAGCGAGAAGCTGGTGTCCTGGCACTTCTGGATCGCGACGCTCGGCATCGTCCTCTACATCACCGCGATGTGGGTGTCGGGCATCCTGCAGGGCCTGATGTGGCGCGCCTATGACGAGCTCGGCTTCCTGCAGTACAGCTTCATCGAGACCGTGGCCGCGATGCACCCCTACTACGTGATCCGCGTGCTGGGCGGCGTGCTCTACCTCAGCGGCGCGCTCATCATGGTCTACAACCTCTGGATGACCGTGACCCGTGGCGAGAGCGAGGAAGCGGCCGCGCTGCCCGTCGCCTCCGCCATGCCCGTCCCGGCTCCGGCCGAATAAGGAGGACCGGGCAATGCGCTGGTTCAACCACGCCATCATCGAGAAGAACCTGATCCTGATGGGCGTGCTCACGCTCATCACGGTCTCCATCGGCGGCCTCGCGCAGATCGTGCCGCTCTTCACGGTGGAGAGCACGATCGAGCGTGTGCAGGGCATCCGCCCCTACACGCCGCTCGAGCTGATGGGCCGCAACATCTACGTGCGTGAGGGCTGCTACACCTGCCACAGCCAGATGGTGCGCCCCTTCCGCGACGAGCTGGAGCGCTACGGCCACTACAGCCTGGCGGCGGAGAGCATGTACGACCACCCCTTCCAGTGGGGATCGAAGCGCACGGGTCCCGACCTGGCGCGCGTCGGCGGCCGGTATTCCGATGACTGGCACGCCGCGCATCTCCGCAGCCCGCGCGCCGTGGTGCCGGAAAGCATCATGCCGCCCTACGCCTTCCTCGACCGGCCGCTGGCCTATGGCGACATCGCCGACCACCTGCGCGCGCAGCGCAGCGTCGGCGTCCCCTACACGGACGAGATGATCGCCAATGCCCGCGCCGACCTGGAGACGCAGGCGCGCCCCGACCGTGACGCGGCTGGCTTCGGCACCCGCTACGCCCGCGCCCGCCAGGGCGTGTTCGACGGCAATGCCGGCGTGGTGACGGAGATGGATGCGCTGGTCGCCTATCTGCAGATGCTCGGGACGCTCGTCCGCTTCAGCGACGTGACGCCCGACCAGCTGCGCCAGCAGTGAGGGACGGCGCCATGAACCTCGTCGCGCTGCAACCGCTCTTCTCCACCCTCTGGGTGGTCTGGTTCTTCGTCCTGTTCACCGGGATCCTGATCTACGTGCTGGCTCCCAAGCGCAAGCGAGGCTTCGACGAGGCGGGGGACATCCCCTTCCGCGACGACCCGCGCGACCGCCTGTCCTGAGGAGTGTGACACCATGCCCACCAAGATCGAGAAGGACAGCCTCACCGGCACCGACACCACGGGCCATGAGTGGGACGGGCTGAAGGAACTGAACACGCCGCTGCCGAAGTGGTGGCTCTACGTGATGTACGCGACCATCGCCTTCGCCGCCGTCTGGGTCGTGCTCTACCCCGCCTTCCCTTTCCAGGGCGCGACGGGCGTCACGGGCTGGATCGCGCGGGAAGCGGTGGTCGGCGATGTGCGCGCCGCGCAGTCGCGGATGGAGCCGATGCTGGCGCGCATCCGGGCTTCCGACCCGAAGACCATCGCGGCGGATCCGGAACTCCGCGCCTTCGCGGTGGCCGGCGGACGCACCGCCTTCGCCAACAACTGCGCGGGCTGCCACGGCGCCGGCGGCCAGGGTGCGCAGGGCGGGTTCCCCTCGCTCGCCGATGACGACTGGATCTGGGGCGGCACGCATGACGCGATCCGCCACACCATCGCGAACGGCGTCCGCGCCGGCGAAAGCGACGAGGAACGCACCAGCCAGATGCCGCGCTTCCTGGCCGATGGCGTGCTGACCCTGCCGCAGGTCAACGACACGGCGGAATACGTCCTCTCCCTCTCCCGCCGCTCCACCGATGCGGCGGCCGCGGGGCGTGGCGAGGCGCTCTACGCCGAGAACTGCGCCGCCTGCCATGGCGAACGTGGCGAGGGCAACCGGGATGTCGGCGCGCCGCGCCTGTCGGACCAGATCTGGCTCTATGGCGGCGACAAGGCCTCCATCGCGCGCAGCATCGCCTATGCCCGCGCAGGCGTGATGCCGGCCTGGGGCCAGCGGCTCGACCCCGCCATCGTCAACATGCTGGCGGTCTACGTCCACGCGCTGGGCGGCGGCGAGAACTGAAGCAAGGCCAGGACAGGGACAATGAGCACGATCCAGCCGCCCGATCGCCTGAAGCCCGCGGCGAAGACCGAAGGGACGCAACAGGCGGCGGCACCGACCTCGCTCTACGCGGATCGGCAGAAGGTCTATCCGAAGGCCGTGAAGGGCCCGGTGCGCCGGGCGAAATGGGCTGTGCTCATCCTGTGCCTGGCGCTCTACTACCTCGTGCCCTGGCTGCGCTGGGATCGTGGTCCCGGCGCGCCGGACCAGGCGGTGCTGGTCGATATCGGCAATGGCCGCCTGTTCTTCTTCTTCGTCGAGATCTGGCCGCAGGAAGTCTACTTCCTGACGGGCCTGCTGGTGCTGGGCGCCATCGGGCTCTTCGTGGCGACCAGCCTCTTCGGCCGCGTCTGGTGCGGCTTCACCTGCCCGCAGACGGTCTGGACGGATCTGTTCATGTGGGTGGAGCGCGTCATCCAGGGCGACCGCAACGAACGCATGCGGCTCGACAAGCAGCCCTGGACGCTGGAGAAGCTGCGCAAGAAGGGCCTGACCCATGCGGCCTGGCTGCTGATCGCGGCGGCCACCGGCGGCGCCTGGATCATGTACTTCAACGATGCGCCGACCGTGACGGTGGATCTGCTGACCGGCGGCGCCTCGCTCGACGTCTATTTCTACTTCGGCCTCTTCACCACCACGACCTATGTGCTGGCCGGCTGGGCGCGGGAACAGGTCTGCACCTACATGTGCCCCTGGCCGCGCTTCCAGGCCGCGATGCTCGATGAGAACTCCCTCGTCGTCACTTATCGCGACTGGCGGGGCGAACCGCGCGGCAAGGCCAAGGCCGATGGCATCGGCGATTGCGTGGATTGCCAGGCCTGCGTGAATGTCTGCCCGACCGGCATCGACATCCGCGATGGCCAGCAGCTGGAATGCATCGGCTGCGGCCTCTGCATCGATGCCTGCGACGACATCATGAAGCGGCTCGATCGCCCGACCGGGCTGATCGCCTTCGAGACGCTGTCGAACCTTGCCGCCTCCACCGCCGCGACCAAGGCGCTGCCGCCCTCCCGCGCCCGCTGCGCCACGGGGATGGAGGTGCGCCGCGTGCCGCGCTTCATCCGGCCGCGCACCCTGCTCTATGCGGGCATGCTGGGCGCCGTCATGGCGGTGATGCTCGGCGCCTGGCTGCTGCGGCAGACCGTGACGCTGTCGGTGCTGCGGGATCGCGCGCCGCTTTTCGTCACGCTGTCCGATGGCGGCATCCGCAACGCCTATACGCTGAAGATCGCCAACAAGGACCGCGACATCGCGAGCTACGCGCTGGTGCTCGACTCCCGCACCGCGCTGCAGATGCAGGTGCAGGAAGCGCCCACCACCGCGCCGGGTGACCGCCCGATGGTGACGACGCGGCCCGACGGCATCACGCAGTGGCGCGTGCTGCTGACGCAGCCGCCCGGCACGCCGACCCGCACCTCCATCCCCGTCACCTTCCGCCTGGTCGATGGCCGGGGCCGGACGGTGGTCAGCGAAAGCAGCATCTTCCTGGGGCCCGAAAGCCGATGAGCGACATGGTCATCAAGCCCGCCCTTCCACGCGACCGCTGGATCCCCTGGGTCTTCGTGGGCGGCATGCTGCTGGTCGTCGCGGTGAATGCGGTGCTGGTCTTCTTCGCCCTCACCACCTTCACCGGCGTCACCACCGGCAAGGCCTATGATCGCGGCCGCGCCTACAACCACGTGATCGAGGCCGCGGCGCGGCAGGAGGCGCTGGGCTGGCGCGCCGATGTTCAGCTGCGCGGCAACAGCCTGGTCGTCACCATGGCGGATCGCGGCGGCGCCGCCCTGCCCGGAAGGCTGGAGGGCCGCCTGCTCCGCCCGCTGGAGGGCACGACCCAGCCGCTCGACTTCGCCGCCACCGCCACCGGCAGCTTCCGCGCCGAGACGGGCACGCGGGTGCCCGGCCAGTGGGATGCGGTGCTGCGCTTCTTCGGCCCGGGTGGAGAGGTGCTCGATATCCGCCAGCGCATGGTGCTGCCATGAACGCCCTTCTCCGCCCGGTCGAGGCTGCCTCCCCCGGCGTATCGCGGGCCCGCTGCGCGCATTGCGGCGCGGACCTCGCGCCCGGCCAGGGCGAGTTCTGCTGCCATGGCTGTGCTGCCGCCCATGCGCTGGTGCGCGGCCTCGGCCTGACGGCCTTCTATGCGCGACTGGAAGGTGCAGCCGGCGCGCTGCGCCCCGCCGAGGTCCCGCCCGCCGTCGATTTCGCAGCCCTCGCCCGGGCGGAATCCGATGGCACGCAATCGCTCGATCTCATGGTCAGCGGGCTCTCCTGCGGCGCCTGCGTCTGGCTGATCGAACAGGCGCTGGCGGCGGAGCCCGATGTGGTCCGCGCCCGCGTGAACCTCACGGCCCGGCGCCTGTCGCTGCGCTGGCGCGGCGATGCCGATCGTGCCCGCGCACTCGCGGGACTGGTGGCCAGGCTCGGCTTCCGCATCGCGCCCTGGTCCCCCGCCTGCCTCCGGGCGACGGAGGATGAGGAGGGGCGGCAGCTCATCCGCGCGCTCGGCATCGCCGCCTTCGGGTCGATGAATGTCATGCTCGTCTCCGTCGCCGTCTGGGTCGGCGGCGACATGGGGGAACACACCCGCGCGCTGATGCATTGGCTGGCGGCGCTGTTCGGCCTGCCGACCGTGCTGGTGGCGGGCATGCCCTTCTACCGCTCCGCCTGGCACGCCATCCGCAGCGGCCGCGGCAACATGGACCTCGCCGTCTCGCTCGGCGTGCTGGCCACGACCGCGATGAGCCTCAGCGAGGCCATCCGCAACGGCCCCTATACCTGGTTCGATGGCGCGACCGCGCTGCTGGCGCTGCTGCTGGCCGGCCGCGTGCTGGACCGCGGCATGCGCCGCCGCGCCCGCCAGGCCGTCGCCGAATTGCTGGCGCTGCAGGATGGCAGCGTGGAGCTTCGCCTGCCGGATGGATCGACCCGCGCCGTGCCGGTCGGCAGCGTGCTGGCCGGCGACAGGCTGCTGGTCGCGACCGGCGACCGGTTGCGGCTGGATGGCGTGGCGGCGCAGGAGGTGCTGCTCGACACCAGCGCCACCACCGGTGAATCCCTGCCCCGCCGGATCGAGCCCGGCGAGCCCCTGATGGCCGGCGCGGTCAACATGGGCAGCGCCTTCACCCTGCGCGTCACCGCCGCGGCGAAGGATGGCTCGCTGGCATCCTTGGCCCTGCTGGTGGAAAAGGCGGAGCAGGGCCGCGGCCGCTTCGTCTCCATCGCCGACAAGGCGGCGCGCTGGTACGTGCCGATCATCCACGCCGTCGCTGCCATGACCTTCCTCGGCTGGTGGCTCGGCGTCGGCGTCACCTGGCAGGCAGCGCTGGTGCCGGCCGTGGCCTCGCTGATCGTCACCTGCCCCTGTGGCCTCGCCATCGCGGTGCCGGCGGTGCAGGTCGCGACCGTCGGCGCGCTGTTCCGCCGCGGCGTGCTGGTGGCCTCCGCCACCGCGCTGGAGCGCCTGGCCTCCGCCGACCATGTCGTGCTGGACAAGACCGGCACGCTGACCATGGGCCACCCGGCGCTGGTGGAGGAGCCGGGGCTGGACCGCGCGGCGCTGCGCCGCGCCGCCTCCCTCGCCCATGGCAGCCGCCATCCGCTGGCGCAGGCGCTGTTGCGCGCCTGCCCGGATGCGCCGCTGCTGGACGGGGTGGAGGAAGTGCCGGGCAGCGGACTCCGCCACGGCGCGACGCGCCTCGGCAGCGCGTCCTTCTGCGGGATCGAGTGCCACGCCGATAGCGGCATGACGCTCTACCTGGCGGAGGAGGGCGCCGCCCCCATCGCCTTCCGCTTCGCCGACGAACTGCGGCCCGATGCGGCGCGCGTGGTGCGGGAACTGCAGGAGCTGGGCCTGACGACGGAGCTGCTGTCCGGCGACGGCGCCGGCGCGGTGGAGGACGCGGCCGCCGCCACCGGCATCGGCCCCTGGCAGGCCCGCGCGACGCCCGCCGACAAGGCCGCGCGGATCGAGGCGCTGTGCCAGCAGGGCAAGCGCCCGCTGATGGTGGGCGATGGCATCAACGATGCCGCCGCCCTCGCCTTGGCGCATGTCTCCGCCAGCCCCGCCACGGGCACCGACATCGCGCAGGCGACATCGGACCTGGTGCTGCGCGGCGACGGCCTCTCGGCCCTGCCCGCCGCCATCCGCGCCGCGCGCAAGGCTCAGCTGCTGGCGAAGCAGAACATCGCCTTCAGCCTGGCCTATAATGTGGTGGCCGTGCCCGCCGCCGTGCTGGGCTTCGTGACGCCGCTGATCGCCGCCCTGGTGATGGCGAGCAGCTCCATCATCGTGATCCTGAATGCCCTGAGAGCGGGCAAGGAGGCGCGCCTGTGAACGCCCTGGTCTTCCTGGTGCCGGCGGCCCTGTTCCTGGGCCTGCTTGCGCTCGGCCTCTTCCTCTGGACGCTGCGCAACCGCCAATACGAGGATCTCGATGGCGCCGCGTCCCGCATCCTGTTCGACGACCAACCCCCGAAGGAGTCCCGCCGATGATCTACTTCCTCGTCTTCTCCGCCCTGATGTCCGTCATCGGCCTGGCCGCCGCCGCCGCGGCGCAGGAGATCGGCCTGGCCATCTTCGGCTATGGCCTGTTCGGCTTCGGCGTGCTGTTCGCGCTGTTCCTGGTGAAGCGGCATTTCGATGCCGCGGATGCTGCCCGCCACTGACCGGGCGTCACTGAGGGCGCGGCATCGTCCCGCGCCGCGTCACGCGGCGCGGGATGGCGGCGGCCTCAGGCCGCCGCGCGCTGTTCCGCGGTGCCGTAGGCGCCGCGTTCGCCGGGCACCGGCACCAGCCGGTCCGTCAGTCCCAGCACCGTCTCCGCGCCGCCGAGATACAGGATCCCGTCCGGGTTCAGCCGCTTGGCCAGCGCGTCCAGCACGCGGGTCTTGGTCGGCGCGTCGAAGTAGATCAGCACGTTGCGGCAGAAGATCGCGTCGAACTTGCCGAGTGCCGAGAGGTCCGCCAGCAGGTTCCGTTCCTCGAACCGCACCATGGCGGCCAGGTCCGGGTTGATGCGCCACTTCGCGCCATCCTGCTTGAAGTACTTCACCAGCGACCGGATCGGCAGGCCGCGCTGCACCTCGAACTGCGTGTAGACGCCCTGCTTCGCGCGCGTCAGCACATCGCCGGAGATGTCGGTGGCCAGGATCTCCACCTTCGGCCCCGGCCGTCCGGCCAGCGCATCCGCCACCAGCATGGCGATCGAATAGGGCTCCTGCCCCGTCGAACAGGCGGCCGACCAGATGCGCAGCGGCGCGGAACGGCCCGGCGCCAGCAGGCGCGGCAGCAGCTTCGCCAGGTGGTCGAAGGGCTTCCCGTCCCGGAAGAAGCTGCTCTCATGCGTGGTCAGTGCTTCCACCACCGCGCGTTCCAGCTGCTCGTCCGGCCGCGCCTTCAGCTTCGCACCCAGCGCGCCGATGGAGGCCAGGCCGAATTTCTGCAGCACGGGGCCGAGGCGCGTTTCCAGCAGATAGGCCTTGTCCTCCGTCAGAACGATGCCCGACCGGCGACGCACCACACCCGCGACATCAGCGAATCCGTCACTGCTCATGTGCGCCTCCCATTCCCGCCAGCAGCGACGATGCGCTCCGCGATATCCTCGATACTCGTCACCGCCGCGGCGATTCCCGCCTTGGCGACCGCCCCGGGCATGCCCCAGACCACGGAACTTGCCTCATCCTGCGCCAGCACCTGGCCGCCCGCCGCCACCAGGGCGCGGCTGCCGGCCAGGCCGTCGCTGCCCATGCCGGTCAGGATCGCCGCCAGGACCTTGCCCTGGCATGCCGCGACCACGCTGCGCAACAGCGGGTCCACCGCCGGGCGGCAGAAATTCTCCGGCGGGCCGTCCGACAGCTGCGCCACGAAGCCCTGCCCGGCATCCTTGACCAGCAGATGCCGGTCCCCGGGCGCCAGGTAGAAGCGGCCGGGCAGCAGCGCCTCCCCGTCCTTCGCCTCGCTGCAGGGCAGCGCGCCGATGCGGTTGAGGTGGTCGGCCAGCAGCGTCGTGAACCCCGCCGGCATGTGCTGCACCGCCACCACCGGCACGCCGAGCGGCCGGTTCAGCCGGGCCACCAGCGCCGCCAGCGCCTGCGGCCCGCCGGTGGAGGAGCCGATGGCGATGATGCGCGGCTTCAGCGTGCCCGCCGCCGCCGCGACGCCGAGTGCCGGCGCCAGGGGCACCGCCATCCGCGGCATGGCGGTGGGAATCGCCGGCCCGCGCCGGCGCATGCGCGCCCAGCCCTTCACCTTCGCGACCAGCTCCGCCTGGAACTGCCCGCCATTCATGCCGCCGGCCGCGGCCGTGGGCTTCGGGACATAGTCCACCGCGCCGGCGCGCAGCGCCTCCATCGTCGCCTTGGCCCCGCGCTGGCTGAGCGCGCTGGCCACGATGATGGAGGTTTCCGGCGCCACCCGCAGCAGATGCGGCAGGGCGGTCATCCCGTCCATCCGCGGCATCTCGAGGTCCAGCAGGATCACCTGGGGGCGATCCGGCGCCTTCATGGCGGTGAGCTGCGCCACCGCCTCCGTGCCATCGGTCGCCTTGGCGATCACCTCGATCCCAGGGTCGCTCGACAGCATGCGGCTCATGACAGCGCGCGCCGCGGCGCTGTCATCGCAAAGCATCACGCGGACGGGGCTGTTCAGCGTCACGCGGCCGCCGCCTGGATGAGGCCGAGCTGTTCCAGCTTGCCCCCGATGATCTCCGCATCGAAGGGCTTCATGACGTATTCCTGCGCGCCCGCCTCCAGCGCCTCCATGATGCGGTCGAAGCCGCATTCGGTGGTGCAGAGCACGATGATGGGCTCGCCCGGGCCGAATTCGGCGCGCGCGGCACGCAGGAAGGTGATTCCGTCCATGACCGGCATGTTCCAGTCCAGCATCACCAGTTCGGGCATCGCCTCGCGGCAGGCCTCCAGCGCCTTGGCGCCGTCCTCCGCCTCCCGCACCTGGAAGCCGAGGCTTTCCAGGATCCGGCGCTGCGCCTTGCGCACCACCCGGCTGTCATCGACCACCAGGCAGCTGCGGGCCACCGGCACGGCATTGTTGCTAGTCATCGGCCACCACCAATCGTGAGGATGCGTTCCACATCTAGCACGATCAGAAGCTGCCCATCGCGCCGATGGACACCTTTCGACACTTCTCGCCAAAGCGGGTCCAATGTCGGGGGATTGGGCGCGCTGTCCTCGGACCGCAGCGGCACCACCTCCCCCACCCCATCGGCCAGCATGCTGTAGAGCTCCCCGGCCATCTCGACCACGATGCTCATGGGCTGCTGGTCCGCCGGGCGCGGGGTCAGGTTCAGCCGCCGGCGCAGGTCGATGGCGGTGACGATGCGGCCGCGGAGGTTGAGGCTGCCCGCCACCTCCGGCGGCGCCAGCGGGATGCGGGTGATGGTCTGCGGGCCGAGCACGTCCCGCACCACCAGCACCGGGACGCCACAGGTCTGTCCCGCCACCGTCAATGTCAGGAACAGGTCGGCATCGACGATGCTCGACTGGGTCGACTGGGTTTGCACCGTTTCCTCCCCCGCCTCAGGCCGCGACCGGCACGTTGAAGCATTCCGCCAGGCTGCCGATCAGCGCTTCCCGGTCGAATTTCGCGACGTAGTCCGTGAAGCCCACGGCGCGTCCGCGCGCCACCGCGGCCGGCTCCACCCGCCCGGTCAGGGCGATCATCGGCAGCTCCGCCCAGGCGCCGCCGGCGCGGACCTCCTGCGCGAAGCCGTAGCCATCCACCTCCGGCATCTCGATGTCGGAGACGATGCCGTCGAACATCTCGCCGCGCTCGCGCAGCTTCAGCGCATGCACGGCGCTTTCCACCGCGACGACCTCGTAGCCCTCCGCCGCCAGCGCCGGCACGACGAGTTCGCGGAAGAAGCCGCTATCCTCCACCACCAGCAGGCGGCGCGTGACGGTCTGCGCCGGGGAGGCGCGGAACCAGTCGCCACCGGCCTGGCGCAGCCACCAGGCGGTATCGATCACATCGGTGACCTTGCCGGCGATGACGGCGGAACCGAGGAAGCCCGGGCGCCCCTGGCCGGCCTGCACGTTCAGCGATTCATCGACCACGTCGAGGATCGCATCGACCATCAGGCCCAGGCTGCGATCGCCCTCGCTGAACACCAGCACGGTCTGGCGGCCACGCTCGTCCTGCGGCGGCCCGTAATCGCCCGTCATGGAGATCAGCGGCATCAGCTGGCCGCGATACTGCACCACCGGCGTGCCGCCGGAATACTCGATGTTCTCCACCGGCAGGTCGTCGAGCCGCGCGATGAGGCCGAGCGGCACCGCCTTCGGCGTCGCATCGCCGGCGCGGAACAGCAGCAGCGCCGTCTTGTCGTTGGACCGCACGCCGCTCGTCGCCTGGCCCGCCATCGAACGCTGCTCCGCCCCATCGCCGGCCACGCCGGTGACGCGGGCGATGCCGTTGGGATCCAGGATCATGATGACGCTGCCATCGCCGAGGATGGTGTTGCCGGAGAACATGCCGATGTGGCGCAGGATCGGCGCCACCGGCTTCACCACGATCTCCTCCGTGTCGAAGAGGCGATCGACGATGATGCCGAAGACATGCGCGCCGACCTGCGTGACGACGACGAAGCCCATGTCGCCGCTTTCGCCGATGGGAACCTCCTTCGGCTCCTCCAGCCCCAGCACGGCGCCCAGCGAGACGAGGGGCAGCAGCCGGTCGCGCAGCCGCAGCACCGGCGCGTCCTTGATGCGCTCCACGCGCGTATCCGCGCCGCCGCCGACGCGCACCAGCTCCAGCACGCCGATCTGCGGGATGGCGAAGCGCTCCCCCGCCACCTCCACGATCAGCGCGGAGACGATCGCCAGCGTCAGCGGGATCTTGATGGTGAAGCTGGTCCCCTTCCCCTCGGTGGAGGAGACGTCGATGGTGCCGCCGATGCGCTCCACATTCGTCTTCACCACATCCATGCCGACGCCGCGGCCGGAGACGGCGGTGACGGCGGCGGCGGTGGAGAAGCCGGCGCGGAAGATGAAGCGATGCACCTCGCGGTCGCTCATCGCCGCGATCTCGGCTTCCGTCGCCAGGCCCTGGGACAGCGCCTTGGCGCGGATGCGGTCGGTGCTCAGCCCCTTCCCGTCATCCGCGATCTCGATGAGGATGTGGCCGCCTTCGTGATAGGCGTTGAGCATGATGCGCCCGGTCTCGGACTTGTTCGCCTTTCGGCGCTCCTCCGGCATCTCCAGCCCATGGTCGCCGCTGTTGCGCACCATGTGCGTCAGCGGATCCTTGATGAGCTCGAGCACCTGGCGATCCAGCTCGGTATCCGCGCCGCGCATCTCGAGGTTGATCTTCTTGCCGAGTTCGATCGAGAGGTCGCGCACCAGGCGCGGCATCTTCGCCCAGGCATTGCCGATCGGCTGCATGCGCGTCTTCATCACGCCGTCCTGCAGGTCCGACGTGATGTGCGACAGGCGCTGCAGCGGCACGGTGTAGGCGCCATCGCCCCGCGCACGCGCCAGCTGCATCAGCTGGTTGCGCGTCAGCACCAGCTCACTGACCAGCATCATCAGGTCCTCGAGCACATCGACGGAGACGCGGATGCTCTGCGGCGGCGCGCGGCCCGTGGCGCTCTCCTCCGGCGGCGGCTCGGCCGGCGCGCGCGGCGCGGGGGCGGTGACGGCGCGCGGCTCGGGCGCCGCGACCTCCGCCACCACCGGCTCGGCCACCACCGGCTCGGCAACCTCCACGGGCTTGGGCGCGGGCGCGGGCTCGGGCCCGATCTCCCCGGTCGCGGCGGCATCGAGGCGGCTGATCAGCTCCGCATCGTCGCCCGCGGGCTCCGCGCCGCCGGATTCCAGCCCGCCCACGATTTCCTTGATCCGGTCGAGCGCGTTGAGGATGAGCGTCACGCCATCCGGCGTCACGGCCAGCACGCCGTCGCGGTACAGGCCGAGCACGTTCTCGGCCGCATGCGCCACCTTCTCCAGCCGCGACAGGCCGAGGAAGCCGCAAGTGCCCTTGATGGTGTGCACGAGCCGGAAGATTTCCGACAGGGTCGGCTTGTCCTGCGGCTGCTTCTCAAGCCGCAGCAGCGCGGAATCGAGCGCCACGAGGCCCTCGTGAGTCTCGGTCAGGAAATCTGCCAGCAGGTCGTCCATGGTCGCTCCGGCGCCTCGTCTTGCCCGGAGCTTGCGGCATTCACCCGAAGATTCGGTAAATGCCAGGCCGCAATCGCATGCCCGATCAGTTGCGGGTGAAGGTCGTCATCAGCAGCGGCGCGGCGATGCCGGTGCGCCCGTGCAGCATCTCCAGCCGGATGCCGGAACTGGCGGCGACCGAGACCAGCAGCGGCACGGAGACGTTGCGCGGCGTGAAGGCCATCGGCTCCCCGGCCATGCCGGCGGAGAGGATCGGCGGCCAGGCGGCGGAAGGGCCGTCCGGCCAGATCGAGAGGCCACCCTCCAGGTCGCCGCCGACACGCACCGCGCCGCCGCGTGGAAGCCCATCGATCGCCGTCCACAGCGCCAGCAGCACCGCCTGCGCCAGATGCGCCGGCAGCACGATGGTGCTGTCGAGATCGTTGAAGTCGATGATGGCGCGCCGGCCGAGCGTCAGCCCCTCCGCCGCCTGCGCAAGTTCGTCCACCCGGCAATCCCCGCACCCCGCGCCCACGGCCGCGCGGTAGAAGCGGATGCGCCGGTCCATGATGGCGGAAGCATCGCGCGCGACATCCATCGCGTCGCCGCCCGCCCCGTCCATCAGGTCCAGCGCGTTGGACAGCGCCCCCACCGCGCCGCCCAAATCATGGCAGAGGCGGGTGCATACCGCTTGGGCGAGGGCGATCTTGTCAGGCAGCATCCATTTCCTCCGAAAGACGACGCGAAACCATGCCGCATGCGCCGAGAGAGGCCCCCAGAGGGATGACCCAGGGGTGGGCCCGCCCGTCAGGCGCCGGCGGGGAACCGGGCCCGGCCCGCGCTGCCGCGCCGAAGACCCTTCCCGACAGGGAAGACGAGTTCGCGGCGGGCAGGCTAGTCTGGAAGACGTAATTCTTGGTAACGCTGGCGCATGAACGGTGAACTTTTTCCCGGCGACCGGGTGATCAACCCTGCCCGTCCGGATTGGGGGACTGGCCAGGTGCAGTCAGTGGTCGGCAACCGCGTGACAGTGAACTTCGAGCATGCGGGAAAGATGATGGTCCATATCGGCCCTGTAACGCTAGAGCCCGTCGATCGCGACGCCGAATGACCGGCCTTGGGGCCGAAATGGCCGCGCTGCTGGGCGATTGGCGATTCTACGCCGCTGCCCTCGTCACCGCGCTCGCCGGGCTGATGCGCGGCTATTCGGGCTTTGGGACCGCCGTGCTGCTGGCCCCCGCCTATTCGGTGCTCTGGGGGCCGCGGGTCGGCATCCCCGTCATGCTGCTGATGGAACTGGCCGTCTCCCTCCAGCTGCTGCCCAAGGCCTTCGGGGACGCCAACCGGCGGGTGATCCTGCCGATCGGCGCCGCGGCCTGCCTGGCGACCCCGCTCGGCGCCTTCATCCTGCTGACGGCGGACCAGGACCTGCTGCGCCGCTGCATCGGCGCCTTCGTGCTGGTCTTCGGCCTGCTGCTGCTGTCGGGCTGGCGCTACACGGGCTCCCGCCCCCTGCCGCTCAACCTCACCATCGGCACCATCGCCGGGCTGCTGAAGGGCGCGACGGGCATGAGCGGCCCGCCCGTCATCCTCTACCTGCTGGCGGGGCCGGAGGCGGCGAAGCAGCACCGGGCGAACCTGATCCTGTTCTTCGCCACCATCTCCGTCATCTCCGTGATCCCGCCCGCGATCGGCGGGCTGATGGGAACGCTGGTCTTCCTGAAGGCGCTGTTCCTGCTGCCGGTCCTGCTGTGCTGCGTGCCGATCGGGGCGCGGCTGTTTCATGTGGTGCCGGACCGCTGGTACCGGCGCGCCGCCCTGGTCTTCCTGGTCATCACCGGCAGCGTCACCCTGCTGGTGTGAGCCCGGGAGGGGGCTTGCACCGGCAGGGGTGGCCGGACCAAATGCAGGGCCGCGCTGCGCGTCCGGCGCCTTCGCGGTGCTTCTTCCTGGGAGTTCGGGCCTCATGATCGATCCGTTTGGCCGGCGGGTCAGCTACCTGCGCGTCTCCGTGACCGACCGCTGCGACCTGCGCTGCGTCTACTGCATGGCGGAGGACATGACCTTCCTCCCCAAGGCAGAGGTGCTGAGCCTGGAGGAGCTGGACCGGCTCTGCGGGGCCTTCATCGGGCTCGGCGTGGACAAGATCCGCCTGACGGGCGGCGAGCCGCTGGTGCGGAAGAACGTCATCTCCCTGTTCCGCAACCTCGGCGCGCGGATCGGGCCCGGCGGGCTGAAGGAGCTGACGGTCACCACCAACGGCACGCAGCTGACCAGGATGGCCGGGGACCTCCATGCGGCCGGCGTCCGGCGCATCAATGTCAGCCTGGATACGCTCGATCCCGCCACCTTCGCCGCCGTCACCCGCTGGGGGAAGATCGAGCCGACGCTGGACGGCATCTTCGCCTCCAAGGCCGCGGGCCTCCACGTCAAGATCAACGCCGTGGCGATGAAGGGGGTGAATGAGGGCGAGTTCGACCGCATGCTGGCCTGGTGCGGGGAGCATGGCTTCGACCTCTGCCTGATCGAGACGATGCCGCTCGGCGAGATCGATGGCAGCCGGAACGACCAGTATCTGCCGCTCTCGACCGTGCGGACCCGCCTCCGGCAGAACTGGACGCTGGAGGAGACGGATTATTCGACCGGCGGCCCCGCCCGCTACTACCGGGTGAAGGAAACCGGCGCGCGGATCGGCTTCATCACGCCGCTGACGCATAATTTCTGCGAATCCTGCAACCGCGTGCGCGTCACCTGCACCGGCACGCTCTACATGTGCCTGGGCCAGGACGATGCGGCCGACCTCCGCAAGCCTTTGCGCGACAGCACGCTGGACGACGAGGGGCTGAAGGAGGCGATCCTGGAAGCCATCTCCCGCAAGCCCAGGGGCCATGACTTCGTCATCGACCGGCAGACCCGCGCCCCCGCCGTCGCGCGGCACATGAGCGTGACGGGCGGCTGATGCTGCAGGAGATCCAGGCCGCGCTGACCATCCCCGGCCTGCCCGACTGGGTCGGCCTGGTCTTCCTTGTCTGCCTGCTGCTGGTGGGGCTGGCCTATCTGCTGATGCCCTTCAGCGTCTTCGGGGTGAAGGGGCGGCTCGACGCCATCGAGGCGCAGCTGGACGAGATCCAGACCGAACTCCGCAGCCTGTCGCTCCGCACGCCGGAGCCCGGCCGCCGTCGCCCGGCGCTGGAGGAGGATTGGGTGGACCCAAGCCCCGCGCTGCGCCCGGCCGCGGAGGCGGCCCCCCGCGTCGCGCCGCCGGTGCCCCCGCCCCCTGCCTGGCCGGACCGCAGCGGCGGGCCGAGCCGGTCCGAACCCCGGCTCGACTGGCCGCGGACACCCCGCTGAACCCTTCCCCTTCTTGCCCCGGCCATCGCGGCAGGGCTTCATGGCCTGAATTCTCCAGGAGTCCGGCCGCATGAGCCTTGCCACGGGAAGCGCGGCGCCACCCCCGGTGGCGCCCGATCCCGCCCCGCTCGCCGGCCGCATCGCCTTCGTCGCCGCCGCCACCGACCAGGCCGGGGAGGCGCTGGCGCGGCTGGAGGCCGCCTATGGCAACGCGCCGCTGGATGAGGCGCGCATCGTGGTCGCGCTGGGCGGCGATGGGCTGATGCTCGAAACCCAGCACCGGATGCTGGGCCGCAACCTGCCGGTCTATGGCATGAATTGCGGCAGCGTCGGCTTCCTGATGAACGAGTTCCGGCTGGAGGGGCTGATGGAACGCCTCGCCGCCGCCCAGGCCGCGCAGCTCCATCCCCTGCACATGCGTGCCTTCGTGGGCGAAGGCCCCTCGGTGGAGGCGCTGGCCATCAACGAGGTCTCCCTGCTGCGGGAGACCCGCCAGGCCGCCAAGATCCGCATCCTGGTCGATGGCAAGGAGAGGCTTTCCGAGCTGATCTGCGACGGCGTGCTGGTCTCCACCCCGGCCGGCAGCACGGCCTACAACCTCTCCGCGCATGGCCCGATCATCCCGCTGGGCGCCAATTTGCTGCCGCTGACGCCCATTTCCGCCTTCCGCCCCCGGCGCTGGCGCGGGGCGCTGCTGCCGGCGGAGGCCTCCGTGGTCTTCGACGTGCTGGAGCCCCAGAAGCGCCCGGTCGCGGCCGTCGCCGACTATACGGAGGTGCGCGATGTGCGGCGGGTCGAGGTACGGGAGAACCGCGCCGTGACCCTGACCATGCTCTTCGACCCCGACCACGGCCTGTCGGAGCGCATCATCGCGGAGCAGTTCACGGTGTGACCCCGGAAGGGGGACGCGGTTGACGCCAGCCCCCTCATCTGCGATCCGCCCCGGCGTCGCCGGCCCGCTGGCCCCGACCCTGGAAGCATCGAGCCAAGCGCGCCCATGACCGCCGTAACCGCCGCCCCCCTCGTGCTGGCCCTGCCGAAAGGCCGCATCCTGAAGGAATTGCGGCCGCTGCTGAGCCGCGCGGGGATCGAGCCCGCCGCCGATTTCCGGGACGAGGACAGCCGCCGCCTGCGCTTCGAGACGAACAACCCGGGCCTCGACGTGGTGCGGGTGCGGTCCTTCGATGTCGCGACCTTCGTGGCCCATGGCGCGGCGCAGATCGGCGTCTGCGGCGCCGATGTGCTGATGGAATTCGACTACGACCAGATCTATGCGCCGCTCGACCTCGGCATCGGGCGCTGCCGGGTTTCCGTGGCGGAGCCGGTGGCGACGGCGGGACACCAGGACATGGGCGCCTGGTCCCGCGTCACGGTCGCGACGAAATACCCGACCATCGCCCACCGCCACTTCGCCGCGCGCGGCATCCAGGCGGAGGTGGTGCACCTGAACGGCGCCATGGAACTGGCCCCTTCCCTCGGGCTCGCCCGCGTCATCGTTGACCTGGTGCAGACGGGGTCCACCTTGAAGGCGAATGGCCTGGTCGAATCGGAAGTGATCGCCACCGTGACATCCCGCCTCATCGTCAATCGCACCGCGCTGAAGACCCAGCCGGAGGCGATCGGCGCCTGGATCGCCCGCTTCCGTGCGGCCCTCGCCGCAGGAGAAGCGGCGTGAAGCGCCTCGCCACCACCGATCCGGGCTTCGAGGCCGCCTTCCAGGCCCTGCTGGACGAGGCGCGGGACACCACCGCCAAGGTCGATGCCGCCGTCGCCGGCATCATCCAGTCCATCCAGGCGGAGGGCGATGCCGCCCTGCTGGACCTGACCCGCCGCTTCGACCGCTGGTCCCCCGCCGATGCCGCGGCCCTGCGCGTGACGGAGGCCGAGATCGAGCAGGCGACCGCCGGAATCCCGGCCGACCAGCGCGACGCGCTGGCGCTGGCGGCGCAGCGGATCGAGGCCTTCCACGCGGCGCAGCTGCCGCGCGACATCGCCCTCGATGACGGGGCGGGGATCGCGACCGGCATGCGCTGGGGCGCCATCGATGCGGTCGGGCTCTATGTCCCGGGCGGCAAGGCGGCCTATCCCTCCTCCGTCCTGATGAACGCGCTGCCGGCCCGCGTCGCCGGCGTGCAGCGCATCGCCATGTGCGTGCCCACCCCCGATGGCGTGCTGAACCCGCTGGTGCTGGCGGCGGCCCGCCTTGCCGGCGTCAGCGAGATCTGGCGCGTCGGCGGCGCGCAGGCGGTGGCGGCGTTGGCCTGGGGCACGGCCTCCATCGCGCCGGTCGATCGCATCGTCGGCCCAGGCAATGCCTATGTGGCCGAGGCCAAGCGCCAGGCCTTCGGCCGGGTCGGCATCGACAGCATCGCCGGCCCCTCCGAGGTGGTCATCCTGGCCGATGGGCTGAACGACGCCGATCACGTGGCGCTCGACCTGCTGGCCCAGGCCGAGCATGACGAGGCCGCGCAATCCATCCTGATCACGGACGAGCCCGCCTTCGCTGATGCCGTGGTGGCGGCGGTGGAGCGCGCGCTGGAGACGCTGCCCCGCGCCGCGATCGCTTCCGCCTCCTGGCGCGCCCATGGCGCGGTGATCGTGGTGGAGAGCTGGGACCAGGCCGTGGCGCTGACCAACCGCCTGGCGCCGGAGCACCTGCAGATCATGGTGGAGGATCCGCGCGCCCTTTTCGCCCGCATCCGCCATGCCGGCGCCGCCTTCCTGGGCCGCCATTGCCCGGAAGCGCTGGGCGACTATGTGGCGGGACCGAACCACGTGCTGCCCACCGGCCGCACCGCCCGCTTCGCCTCCGGCCTGTCCGTCTTCGACTTCCTGAAGCGCACCACCTGGGTGGAGGCGTCCGCGGCCGGCATCGCCGCCATCGGGCCCGCCGCGGTGGTGCTGGCGAAGGCCGAGGGCCTCACCGCCCATGGCCTCAGCGTGGCGGCGCGGCTGACGAAACAGGACAACCGTCCTTGACCGCGGGCGCCGTGGCGCTCATGTTCCGCGCCGCCTTGCGCCCCCCGCGCCATCCCCGGCCCTGTGCCTGACCCCCTGGGGTCCGGACAGGCCCTCACGACCTCCCGGGGCCCGGATGGGCCCCGCCGACTCCGATGAAGGATCTGCATGTCGAAAGAGGACATGATCGAGTTCAGCGGCACCGTGGTGGAGCTGCTGCCCAACGCGATGTTCCGCGTGAAGCTCGACAACGACCACATGGTGCTCGCCCATACCAGCGGGAAGATGCGCAAGAACCGCATCCGCGTCCTGGCCGGTGACCGCGTGAACGTCGAGATGACGCCGTATGACCTGACCAAGGGCCGCATCACCTTCCGCTTCAAGTAGCGGCAAGGCGGGCGTCCCGATGCCCACCCCCCGCCCGCCCCTGGTCCTTGCCTCCGCCAGCCCCCGCCGGCTGGAGTTGCTGGCGCGCATCGGCGTGGTGCCGGACCGCGTGCTGCCCGCCGACATCGACGAGACGCCGCGCAAGGCGGAGCTTCCGCGCGCGCTCGCCGGCCGCCTGGCCGTGGCCAAGGCCGAAGCGGTCGCGGCGCAATGCCCGGATTGCCTGGTGCTGGCCGCCGATACCGTCGTCGGCGTGGGCCGCCGCGTGCTGAACAAGCCGGCGGATGCGGCCGAAGCCGCGAAGTTCCTGGCGCTGCTCTCCGGCCGCCGCCACCGCGTCACCACCGGGCTCTGCCTGATCCGCCCCGATGGCAAGCGGTCGAGGCGGGAGGTCGTGACCATCCTCGGCTTCCAGCGGCTGACCGCGGCGCAGATGGAGGATTACGTCGCTTCCGGCGAATGGCAGGGCGCCGCCGGCGGCTACCAGATCCAGAAGCGCGCCGAGGCCTTCGTGCGCTTCCTCTCGGGCAGCCATTCCAACGTGGTCGGCCTGCCGCTGTTCGAGACGGCGCAGCTTCTCCGGGGCGCCGGCTGGCTGACCCCGTGAGCGGGGCCGACCGGATCCTGGTCAGCGCCTCCCCGGGCGAGCGCCTTGTGGCGGTGCTGCGGGATGGCGGGTTGCACCTGGCGGCGATCGACCGGCCGGACCTGCCGGATGGCGTCGGCGACCTGCATCTCGGCCGCGTCACCGCCGTCTCCGCCGCCATGAGCGGCGCCTTCGTCGAGATCGCCGGCGGCGAGACGGGCTTCCTGCCGGAAAGCGAGACCCCGCCCCCGCGCCGCCCCATCGGCAAGGCGGTCGGCGAGGGCGATTGGGTGGTGGTGCGCGTGACGCGCGCCGCGCAGGGCGGCAAGGGCCCGCGCGTGACCATGCGGGTGGAGGCGCCGCCGCCGCTCCCCGCCAACCGCAAGCCGCAACTCCTGGCCCGCGGCCCCGGCGCCGCGGAGCGCCTGGCCCGGCTCTTCCCGACCCTGCCGGTGGAGACCGACAGCGCCGCCGTGGTGGCCGCCCTCGGCCGAGACCGCGCGCGCCTGGTGCAGGGCCGCGCCTTCGACGAGGCGACCGAATCGGCCTTCGCCGAGTTGGCCGAGCCGGTGGTGGAGCTGCCCGGCGGGCTCCGCCTGCACATCCACCCCACCCCGGCGCTGGTCGCCATCGATGTCGATGGCGGGCGCGCTGCCGGCCTGGGCGATGCCGCCGCCCCCGCCCGCGTGAACGAGGCCGCGGCCGTGGAAGTCGCCCGCCAGATCCGGCTGCGCAACCTGTCGGGCGCCATTGTGGTGGATTTCGCGGGCCTGCCCATCCGCAAGCGCCCGACCGTGCTGCCCCCGCTGGAGAAGGCGCTGGCGGGGGACCCGCTGGAGCCGGCGCTGATGGGCGTCACGCGGATGGGCCTGGTCGAGATCATGCGCCGCCGCGTGCATCCCCCCTGGCATGAGGTGCTGGGCACCCCGCCCTCCCCTGCCACCCGCCTGCTGGCGGCACTGCGGGCCATGGCGCGGGATGCCGCCGCCCGCCCCCAGGTCGCGCTGGCGCTGCGCGCGGCGCCGGAGGTGGCGGAGGCCGCCACGCGGCTTCCCCTGGCGCTGGCGGAATACCGCGCCGCCACCGGCCGTCCCCTGGCGTTGCGACCGGACCCGGCGCTGCGCCCGGGACAGGAGAGAATCGAGGAAGACCGCGGATGAGCCAGGACCCGCCCCGCCGCCCCACCACCCGTCGCTGCCCCATCTGCAACCGCGCCCCCGCCCGGCCCGGCAGCCCCTTCTGTTCCGACCGCTGCCAGCAGATCGACCTCGGCCGCTGGCTGTCGGGCGACTACGCCGTGCCGGTGAAGCCGGAACCGGATGCCGACGAGGAGGCGTGAGACGCTGCGGATGGGGGGGTGGACAGCCCAGATCGCATTCGCTATCTCCCGCCTCCTCTACGGCGGGCCGGTTCACCGGCCTTGGCTTGGGCCCAGGTAGCTCAGTTGGTAGAGCATGCGACTGAAAATCGCAGTGTCGCTGGTTCGATTCCGGCCCTGGGCACCATCCTCCTCCCTCGCATCGCGTCCCACAATCCGGCAGGGAATTCCCTTGCGCGGGTGCCGCGCTTCGTTGACCGTTCGGTGACCCGGGAGAAGGACAACACGCCTTGGCCTATGCGCTGCAGCAGCTGATCAACGGCGTCAGCCTCGGCATGATCTACGGCCTGATCGCGGTGGGCTACACCATGGTCTATGGCATCATCGGCATGATCAACTTCGCCCATGGCGACATCTTCATGATCGGCGCCTTCGTGGCGCTGACCGCCATGGTGATGCTGGTCTCGGGCGGGCTGATGGAGGGCCCGGCCGCCATCCTGCTGGTGCTGGCGATCTCCATGGCCTTCACCGCGCTCTATGGCTGGACGGTGGAGCGAATCGCCTATCGCCCGCTGCGCGGCAGCTTCCGCCTGGCGCCGCTGATCTCCGCCATCGGCATGTCGATCGTGCTGCAGAACTTCGTGCAGGTCAGCCAGGGCGCCCGCGTGAAGCCGCTGGAGCCGCAGCTGCCCGGCGGCATCGAGCTGATGCGGGAGGGGACCTTCGTCGTCCAGCTCTCCTACATGCAGATGCTGATCATCGCCTCGACGCTCGCGGTGCTGGCGATCTTCACCTGGCTGGTGACGAAGACACCCCTGGGGCGCGCCATGCGCGCCTGCGAGCAGGACCGGAAGATGGCGTCGCTTCTCGGCATCGACACGGACCGCACCATCAGCCTGACCTTCGTCATCGGCGCCTCGCTGGCCGCGGTGGCGGGCACGCTCTACCTGCTGCGCTATGGCGTGATCGACTTCTACATCGGCTTCCTGGCGGGGGTGAAAGCCTTCACCGCCGCGGTGCTGGGGGGCATCGGGTCGTTGCCCGGGGCGGTGCTCGGCGGGCTGCTGATCGGCCTGATCGAGACCTTCTGGTCCGCCTATTTCTCCGTCCAGTACAAGGACGTCGCGGCCTTCTCCATCCTCGCCATCGTGCTGATCTTCATGCCGACCGGGCTGCTCGGCCGGCAGGAAGTGGAAAAGGTCTGATGGCATTCAGCGCCGCGCTGCGGGACGCCGCCAAGGCCACCGCCATCGCCTTCGGCCTCTTCGTCGTCATGGTCGGGCTTCGCACCGATGTCAGCCCGACCGGCGCGCTGTTCCTGCGCACGCGCTGGACGGAGTTGGCGATGGTCTGTGCCCTGGTCTTCGCCGGGCGGCTCGCCATCGGCCTCTGGGTCACGCCGCGCTTCCTGACGAATGCAGGCGGCTCCCTCGCCGCGCCGCTCGCCAAGGCCGGCGCCTTCTTCGGCATGGGGCTGCTGGTGGTGGCGGTGGTGCTGCCCGCCATCCCGGGCATCGGGCGCTACGAGCTCGACCTCGCCATCCTCGTGCTGACCTATGTCATGCTGGGCTGGGGGCTCAACATCGTGGTCGGCCTCGCGGGGCTGCTCGACCTCGGCTACGTCGCCTTCTACGCCGTCGGCGCCTATTCCTACGCGCTGCTGGCGCAGTATTTCGGCCTCTCCTTCTGGGTCTGCCTGCCGCTGGCGGGCATCCTGGCCGCTTTCTGGGGCATCCTGCTGGGCTTCCCCGTGCTGCGGCTGCGGGGCGACTACCTCGCCATCGTGACGCTCGCCTTCGGCGAGATCATCCGCATCGTGCTGCTGAACTGGGTGGACCTGACGGGCGGGCCGAACGGCATCAGCGGCATCCCGCGCCCCACCTTCTTCGGCCTGCCCTTCAACATGTCGGGGGACCCCGGCACCTTCGCCGGCTTCTTCGGGCTGGAACCCAGCCCGACGCATCGCGTGGTGTTCCTGTATTACCTGATCCTCTGCCTCGCGCTGCTGACCAACTGGGTCACCATCCGCATCCGCCGCCAGCCGATCGGCCGTGCCTGGGAAGCGCTGCGGGAGGATGAGGTCGCCTGCCGCGCACTCGGCATCAACGTCACCAACACCAAGCTCACCGCCTTCGCGCTCGGCGCCATGTTCGGCGGCTTCGCCGGCGCCTTCTTCGCGACGCGCCAGGCCTTCATCAGCCCGGAAAGCTTCACCTTCATCGAAAGCGCCATCATCCTGGCGATCGTGGTGCTGGGCGGGCTCGGCAGCCAGGTCGGCGTCGCCGTCGCCGCCATCGTCATGATCGGGGGGTTCGAGCTGTTCCGCGACCTCGATGAATGGCGGATGCTCGTCTTCGGCGCGGCGATGGTGATCATCATGGTGCTGCGGCCCCGCGGCCTGGTGGGATCGCGCACCCCCACCGTCGCCCTCGGCCAGAAACGCTCCATCGGGTCCGACTATGTGAGCGAGGGCCGGGGATGAGCACGACCCTCGTCCCCGACATCCTCAGCGTCGAGGAACTGACCATGCGCTTCGGCGGGCTGCTCGCCGTCGATCGCGTCAGCTTCGAGGTTCCGCGCGGCACCATCACCGCGCTGATCGGCCCGAACGGGGCCGGCAAGACCACGGTCTTCAACTGCATCACCGGCTTCTACCGCCCGACCGGCGGCGCGGTGCGCCTGACCACGCATGAAGGCCGGGAGGTCATCCTCAACACGCTGAAGGACCACAACATCGCCCGCGCCGGCGTGGCGCGCACCTTCCAGAACATCCGCCTCTTCGCCGGCATGACGGCGCTGGAGAACCTGCTGATCGCGCAGCACGGCCCGCTGCACCGCGCGACGGGCTTCGGCATCGGCGCGCTGCTCGGCATCTCCGGCTACAAGGCCGCCGAGGCCGCGGCCATCGAGCGTGCCGCCGAATGGCTGCGCGCCATCGGCCTCATCGCCCGCGCCGATGATCCCGCGGGGTCGCTGCCCTATGGCGACCAGCGGCGGCTCGAGATCGCGCGCGCCATGTGCACGGGCCCCTCGCTGCTCTGCCTGGACGAACCCGCCGCCGGCCTCAACCCGCGCGAATCGGATGACCTGGCCCGGCTGCTGCTCTCGATCCGCGACGGCACCGCGACCAGCGCCGCGCCCACCTCCATCCTGCTGATCGAGCACGACATGGGCATCGTCATGCGCATCTCGGACCATGTCGTCGTGCTCGACCACGGCAAGAAGATCGCCGAGGGCCCGCCCGCCGCCATCCGCCAGGACCCCCACGTCATCGCCGCCTATCTCGGGGAGGCGGAGCAGGAATGAGCGCGAGCGCGCCCATGCTGGAGGTCCAGGACCTCCGCACCTTCTACGGCGCGGTGGAGGCGCTGAAGGGCGTCTCCCTGCACGTCGATCCCGGGGAGATCGTGACGCTGATCGGCGCCAACGGCGCGGGCAAATCCACCCTGCTGATGAGCCTCTGCGGCGATCCCCGCGCGCGATCGGGCCGCATCCTGCTGGAGGGCGAGGACATCACCGCGATGCCCACCCACCAGATCATCCGCCGCGGCGTCGCGCAGTCACCCGAAGGCCGGCGCATCTTCCCGCGCATGACGGTGCTGGAGAACCTGATCATGGGCGCCCAGGCCATGGGCCATGATCCGGCACCAGGGCTGGAACGCGTCTTCGCCCTCTTCCCCCGCCTCAACGAACGCCAGGGCCAGCGCGGCGGCACGCTCTCCGGCGGCGAACAGCAGATGCTGGCCATCGGCCGCGCGCTGATGTCGAAGCCGCGCCTGCTGCTGCTGGACGAACCCTCGCTCGGCCTCGCGCCGCTGATCTCCCGCCAGATCTTCGCCGCCATCAAGGCGCTGAACGAGAGCGAGGGCCTGACCGTGCTGCTGGTGGAGCAGAACGCCAACCAGGCGCTGCGCCTGGCCCATCGCGGCTACGTCCTGGTCACGGGGCGGATCACCATGAGCGGGTCGGGGGCGGAACTGCTGGCGCGGCCGGAGATCAGGGACGCGTATCTGGGCGGGGGGCACTGACGATGACGCGGGGGAACGCTGTTCCCCCGCACCCCCATGCCAGGGCCGAGACGGCCCTGGACCGTCGTCAGTGGCCGGCCATCGAGCACACCTCGGCCGGGCTGCGGCCGGCCTCGCGCAGCGCGCGCACCGCCAACGCGCCGTCGCGCTTCGCCAGGCGCCGGCCCTCCGCATCGACCAGCAGCGCATGGTGCCGATAGGCGGGCTCCGGCCAGCCCATCAGCGACTGGATCAGCCGGTGCAAATCGGTCGCGGGCAGCAGATCCTCGCCGCGCGTCACCACCGTCACGCCATCCCGCGCATCGTCATGAGTGACACAGAGGTGGTAGCTCGCCGGCACCTCCTTCCGCGCCAGCACCACATCGCCGAAGCGCGCGGGGTCGCAACGCAGCCGCCCTCGTCCCTCCTCCTCGAAGTCCAGCGCCCCCACCCGCGCCACCGCCGCCGCCATGTCGAGTCGCAGCGCGAAGGGGTCGCCCCGCGCCATCCGCGCCTCCCGCTCCGCCGCCGACAGCCGCCGGCAGGTACCGGGATAGAGCGGCCCGTCCGGCCCCTGCGGTGCCCCCCCGCTCGCCGCGATCTCGCGGGCGATCTCGGCGCGGGTGCAGAAGCAGGGATAGAGCAGCCCCATCCCCGCCAGCCGGTCCAGCGACACCCGGTAATCCGCGAAATACCGCGACTGCACGCGCACCGGCCCATCCCAGTCGATGCCCAGCCAGCGGAGGTCCTCCTCGATCGCCGCCGCGAACTCCGGCCGGCAGCGCGTGGCGTCGATATCCTCGATCCGCAGCAGGAAACGCCCACCCGCCTGGCGCGCCCGATTCCAGCCCGCCAGGGCCGAATGGACGTGGCCGAGATGCAGGAACCCGGTCGGGCTGGGGGCGAAGCGCGTGACGATCATGGTCATCCCCGTCATCCTGCCCATCTTCTGCTGCGTCGCAACACGGGGACGGGACCATGCGTGATGAGGAGGAGGGCCCGCGCTGGGGCCCGGCCGCGGGCGGCGCGCCCAATGCGCTGGTCGTGCTGCTGCACGGCGTCGGCGCCGATGGCTTCGATCTGATCGACCTGGCCCCCGGCTGGGGCAAGGCCGTGCCCGGCGCGCTGTTCATCGCCCCCCATGCGCCGGAGGCCTGCGACCTCGCCCCCTATGGCCGCCAATGGTTCAGCCTGCAGGACCGCCGCCCCATCGCCATCGCCGCCGGCGCCGATGCGGCCGCCGGCGCCCTCTTCGCCTGGATCGACGGGCAGCGCGCGGCGCTCGGCCTGGGCTGGGACCGCGTCGCCATCATGGGCTTCAGCCAGGGCGCGATGATGACGCTGCGGGTCGGCCTGCACCAGGCGCGCCAGGCCGCCGCCCTGCTCGCCTATTCCGGCGCCCTGCCCTGCCTCGTGCCCCCCGGCCCCGGCCCCGCCGTGCTGATCGTGCATGGGGAGGAGGATGAGGTCGTCCCCGCCGGCGCCAGCCGCAACGCCCTCGCCGCCATCGAGGCCGCGGGCCTGGCGGTGGAGGCCGCCTTCCGCCCGGGCCTCGGCCACGGCATCGACGAGGCCGGCATCAGCCTCGGCGCGCTGGCGCTGCAGAAGGCGCTGGGGCCGGCCGCATGACGGGGTGATGAAACATCGGAGATCGCCGGTTGCGCCGCCCCCTTCGCACTGGCACAAAGACCGCGACATCGCAGCTAAGCCACAGCATCTGGGGCCTTACTGACGTTGACGGCCCCAGGACTGGGTGCGCTGCCATTCCGAGGAGTGGCACTTGCCTGATGGCGGACACTTCGTTGCAGGACAGTCCTTCCCCGCGCTCGTGCTGAACGCGGATTTCCGGCCACTGTCCTATTTCCCGCTCTCCGTCTGGGCCTGGCAGGACGCCGTGAAGGCCGTCTTTCTCGACCGCGTCTCGGTGCTGTCGGAATACGAGGCGGAGGTCCATTCGCCGCGCATGACCATGCGCCTGCCGAGCGTCATCGCGTTGAAGGAATACATCCCCGCCGCGCGGCGCCCGGCCTTCACCCGCTTCAACGTCTTCCTGCGCGACAGCTTCGCCTGCCAGTATTGCGGCAACCCGAAGCCGACCCAGGACCTGACCTTCGACCACGTCATCCCCCGCAGCCGCGGCGGGCGCACGACCTGGGAGAACGTCGTCACGGCCTGCGGGCCCTGCAATCTGCGCAAGGCCAACAAGCTGCCGCGGGAATGCCAGATGGTCCCCCGCCTGCCCCCCCGGCAGCCCACCAGCTGGGAGCTGCAGGAGAACGGAAGGTCCTTCCCGCCGAACTACCTGCATGAGAGCTGGCGGGACTACCTCTACTGGGATTCCGAGCTGGAGAATTGAGCGGGGGCTTCCGCCCCGCCCCTCACGAATCCGCCGTGATGTTGGCGCGGCGGATCACGGCGCCCCAGCGCTCCAGCTCCTCCCGCTGGTAGCGCGCCAGCGCCTCCGGCCCGCCGCCGATCGCCTCCACCCCGTTGCGCTCCAGCGTCGCGCGTGTCTCGGCCTCGTTGAGGGAGGCCGCGAGGATGCCGGACAGGCGCTGCGTGACGGGCGCGGGCAGGTTGGCCGGCCCGAACATGGCCCACCAGCCCTCCGCATTGATGGCGGGCAGACCCTGCTCCGCGAAGGTCGGCACGTTGGGCAGCAGCGGGCTGCGCTGCGCGCCGGTGATGCCAAGGCCGATGAGCTGCCCGGCCTCGATCTGCGAACGCACGAACTGGGTGTGGTAGAACATGGCGTTCAGCGTGCCGCTCAGCGCATCCGTCATCGCCTGCGCGCCATCGCGATAGGGCACATGGGTGGTGCTGGTGCCCGTCGCCTCGCTCATCACCGCATGGTTCAGGTGCCCGGCCGTGCCGGTGCCGGAGGTGCCGACGGAGAGCGGCCGCGCCTTCGCCATGGCCACGAACTCCGCCATGGTCCGCGGGCCGAGCTGCGGCCGCACCACCAGCAGCAGCGCGGTCTTGGAATGCAGGAAGAGCGGCGTGAAGTCCCGCACCGGGTTGTAGGCCAGGTTCGGCATCAGGTTCGGGTTCACCGCATGGGTGCCGATGGTGCCGAGCAGGATGGTGTGCCCATCCGCCGGCGCCTGCGCCACGGCGGCGGAGCCGATGGTGCCGCCGGCGCCGGAGCGGTTGTCCACCACCACCGTATGCCCGCCCAGCCCGCGGGAGATCTGCCCCCCGATCATCCGCCCGATGATGTCCGTGCTGGTGCCGGCCGCGAAGGGCACGACCAGGCGGATCGGCCGGTCCGGCCAGGACTGGGCGCGGAGCGTGCCCGGCGCGGCCAGCGCCGGCAGCGTGATCGCGGTGGCAAGAAGGCTGCGGCGGTTCATGGCAGGTCTCTCTCCCGGTTCGGCGGTCCCGGGATCGCACGCCACTCCGCCATCCCGCAAGACGGCGTCAGACCCGCTCGCTCACCTTGATCGCCACCTTGCAGCCCGCCTTGATCGCCGCGCTCAGCAGCCGGTAGGCCGGCGCCTGCTCGGCCTCATGCTCGAGCCCGATGTCGCGATGCTCCAGCTCCTCCGCCCGGAAGCGCTCGATATCCGCACGCAGCGGCGCCTCGTCATCGCCCAGCGTCTCCGCCTGGGCGCGGTAATGCTCGTCGATCGCCTCCTCCACCGCCACGGTGCAGGCCATGGCGGCGCGGTGGCCCAGCAGCGCGGTGGCGGCGCCGAGCGCGAAGCCCGCGACATGCCAGACCGGCAGCAGCGCCGTCGGCCGCACGCGGCGCTTGGCGATCAGGCCGGCGAAGGTGTCGAGGTGCACCTGCTCCTGCGCCTTCATGTGTTCCAGGATCGGGCCGTATTTCGTCCGCCCGAGCACCGCCAGCTGGCCCTCATAGATCCGCCGCGCGCCATATTCGCCGGCATGGTCCACGCGGATGGTGCGCGCGACATACTCCCGCGGCGTCGGGTCCCCGGGCAGGCGTCGCTCGGCGGTCTCTCGGTTCGGCATCAACCCCTCCGTGCGGCCCGGCTGAAGGCGAAAGCCGCCAGGCCCGCCGCATAGATCAGGTTCATCATCGCCATGGAAAGGGGGAGGCCCGGAATCAGGTAGGTCGCCTCGTCGCAGGGCTTGTTGGGCGCGGGATTCAGGCTGCGCAGCAGGTCGTCCACGCTGGCGCCGGGCGCGATGGACGGCGCCTGGCAGGCCGGCAGGGGCGAGGGCCACCACCCCTGCTCCACGCCGACATGCAGCACCGCGATGGCGCCGGAGACCAGCACCGCCACCCCCGCCGCCCGCAGCAGCCACGGCCGTAGCCTTTCCGGCACGAAGGCTGCCGCCACGGCCAGCGCCGCCGCCACCCAATAGGGCCAGCGCTGCCAGAGGCAGAGGGCGCAGGGCGCCAGGCCCGGCCAGCGTTCCGTGCCGAGGGCGATCAGCGGTGCCGCGGCCGCGAGGCCCGCCACCATCAGGGAGGACATCATGCGCCTTTCATCCTCCAACCCCCGCGTGCCGGCAACTGGACCACACCCGCGCCCGGACCTAGCCTGCCCCGCATCGATCGCGGGAGACGCCGACATGCTGACCATCTGGGGCCGGGCGAGTTCGTCCAACGTCATGAAGGTGCTCTGGCTCTGCGAGGAGTTGTCCATCCCCTTCACCCGCATCGATGCCGGCGGCGCCTTCGGCCGCACGAAGGATCCCGACTACCTCGCCAAGAACCCCAACGCCCTCGTTCCCACCATCGAGGAGCCGGACGGCTTCACGCTGTGGGAGAGCAACAGCATCTGCCGCTACCTCGTGCGCCAGCACGCGCCTGGCCATGCGCTGTATCCCGCCGATCCGCGCCTGGCCGCGGATGTGGAGCGCTGGATGGACTGGCAGCTGGCCTCGCTCAACCGGCCGATGACGACGGTCTTCTTCACCTATGTCCGCATCCCGGAGGCCGAGCGCGACTGGCCCGCGACGCACAAGGCGCGGGCGGAGGCCGAGGCGCTCTGGGCCATGGTCGATGCCAAGGTGGCGCAGCACCCCTATCTCTGCGGGGATTCGCTGACGCTGGCCGACATCGCGCTCGGCCCCTACCTGCATCGCTGGTTCGCCATGCCGATCGAGCGCGCGCCCATGCCGGCGCTCCGCGCCTGGTACGACCGGCTCATGCAGCACCCCGGCTTCCAGAAGCACCTCGCCGGCCCGCTGGTGTAACCCGGCGGTCCAGGGTCGCCTTCGACCCTGGCGAGGGGGTTCAGGGGGAGCAGCGCTCCCCCTGCATCACCCTACCGCGTCGCCCCCGGCGTCCAGGTGACATCCCCCGTCCCGTTCCCGTTCAGCCGCCGGGACAGCACGAAGAGGTGGTCCGACAACCGGTTGAGGTAGCGGATCACCGCCGCATTCACCGCATCCGCCGCTGCCAGCGCCACCACCTCCCGCTCCGCCCGCCGCACCACCGTCCGCGCCAGATGGGCATAGGCGGCGCCGGGCGATCCGCCGGGCAGCACGAAGCTGCGCAGCGGCGGGATATCGGCGTTCATGGCGGCGATCTCCGCCTCCAGCCGCAGGCACTGGCCATCCGTCACGCGCAGCCGGTCCTCCCCGGTGCCGGGCACGCAGAGATCGGCGCCGAGGTCGAAGAGGTCGTTCTGGATGCGCCCGAGCATGGCATCCGCCTGGCGGTCGCCGGCCAGGTGCAGGCGCAGGATGCCGATGGTGGCGTTCACCTCATCCACCGTCCCATAGGCCGCGACCCGCAGCGCGTCCTTCCGCACGCGGGACCCGTCGCCGAGCGAGGTCTCCCCCCCGTCGCCCCCCCGCGTCGTGATCACGTCCAGCTTCACCATCGGCGATCTCCTTCGAGGCGGAAGCTGATATCGACGGCGGCAACCGCAACGACCGGCTGGCCATCGCGTGCCGCGGGCTGGAAGCGCCAGTTGCGCACCGCGCGCAGCGCCGCCTGGTCCAGTGCCTGGAAGCCGGCGGACTGGTCCACCGCCACCTCCATCACCCGTCCGTTCTGGTCCACCTGCACACGCAGCCTGACGCGGCCCTGCTCGCCGCGCAGCCGGCTGGCATAGGGGTATTCGGGCGGCGGGTTGGCGGCGCCGGCCAGCGGCCGCGGCGCCGTCACCGCGCCCAGCGCCTGCGCGCCGCCGGTGGATCGGGGCGCGGAGGCCTCGGCGGCCTGCCCCGTCGCCGGCGCGGCTGCCGCGGCCGGGCGTGCCTCGCTGGCGGGGCGCGGGCGTGGGGGCGCGGGGCGCTGCTGCGGCACCGCGAGTTGCAGCGGCCGCGGCGGCGGCAATTCGAAGGCGGGCGGCGTCGGCTCGGGTTCGGGCCGTGCCTCGGCGACAGGCGGCGGCGGGGCCTCCGCGACCTGGATCGGCGGTTCCGGCCGCGGGCGCGGCGCCTCGGGCGGTGGCGGCGGCAGGGTCGCCTCCGCCAGCGCGGGCGGCGGCGGTGGCGGGGCCGGAGGCGTCACCGATGCCGGCTGGACCGGTGGCGGGGGCGGGGGCGGCGCGGGCGGTGCTTCGGGCAGGCTGGGGGCGGGCGGCAGGGCCGCCATGGGCAGCGGCCCGGGCGGGGCCGGAACGCTGACAGGCGGCGCGGGCGAAGCGGCCTCGGCATCCACCGCATCGCTGGTCCCGGGTTCCTCCTGGTTCCAGATCAGCGCGACGCCCTGGTCCAGCGGCCGGGGTGCTTCGTCCGCTCCGCGGTCGACCAGCAGCGCCGCGGCCAGCGCGGCATGCGCGACCACGGACAGCAGCAGGGGCCAGGGCCGCGCGACGGTCACAGCACCAGCACACCCTGGTGCTTGGCCTTGCCCTCGGGCTCCACATGGATGGTGATGATGGCGGTATCGAGTTCCGCCTTCAGCGCGGCCTCCACCCGGTCGCAGATCTCATGCGCCTGCGTCACCGTCATGTCGCCGGGCACCACCAGATGGAACTCCACGAAGGTGAAGCGCCCGGAATGGCGGGTGCGGAGGTCATGCGCCTCGATCGCGCCCTCGGCGTGCTTCGCGACCAGCGCGCGGATGCGGCCCAGCGCTTCCGGCGCCACCGCCTCATCCATCAGCCCGCCCACGGATTCGCGCATCAGCCGCCAGCCGGAGAACAGGATGTTCACCGCCGTCAGCCCCGCCAGCGCCGGGTCGATCCAGGCCTGTCCCGTCAGCGCCACCAGCGCCACGCCCACGATGACGCCGCCGGAGGTCACGACATCCGCCAGCAGGTGCCGCGCATCCGCCAGCAGCGCCGGGGAGCGCGAGGCCCTGCCCCGCCGGAACAGGAAGGCCGACCAGCCCGCATTGATGCCGGTGGCGATGGCGGAGACCAGCAGGCCGGAGGCCGCCTGGTCCAGCATGCGCGGCGCCTGCCAGGCACCCCAGGCCTCGTGCAGAATGAGCACGGCGGCCACGATGATCAGCGCGCCTTCCAGCACGGCGGAGAAATACTCCGCCTTGGCATGGCCATAGGGGTGGTCCGCATCGGGCGGCCGGGCGGAGACGCGGATGGCGGCGAGCGCCGCCAGCGCGGCGGCCACGTTCACCACGCTTTCCACCGCATCGGCGAAAAGCGCGACGCTGCCGGTCAGCCACCAGGCGCCCGCCTTCAGCCCGAGCACGGCCAGCGCCACGAAGACGCTGGCCGTGGCGATGGTCTCGATGCGCGTCAGCCCGGGCATCGGGCGGATGAGGCGGACAAGGCGCGGACTCCTGCGGCGGCCGATTGATGCCGCGCCGGGGTGCGTTTCCGCAACCCCGGACGGCGCCGCGTCACACCGAGAAGTACTTGGCCCGCGGATGGTGCAGCACGATGGCGCTGGTCGACTGCTCCGGATGCAGCTGCCATTCGTCGGAGAGCGTCACGCCGACGCGATCCGCCTTCAGCAGCCGCAGCAGCCCTTCCTGGTCCTCGAGCCGCGGGCAGGCGGGGTAGCCGAAGGAATAGCGGCCGCCGCGATAGCCCTGGCTCAGCATCTTCTCGATGTCGCGGTCATCCTCGCCGGCAAAGCCGAGTTCGGCGCGGATGCGCTTGTGGACGTATTCCGCCATCGCCTCCGCCATCTCCACCGACAGGCCATGCAGGTAGAGGTAGTCCTGGTAGCGGTTGTCCTCGAACCAGTCGCGCGCGATGTCGGAGGCCTTCTGGCCCACGGTCACGACCTGCAGGCCCATCACGTCGCGCTTGTCGGGCCCGTCCTCGATGTCCCGCAGGAAGTCGGCGATGCATTCGCCATCGGGCTTGGGCTGGCGAGGCACGGTGAAGCGCCAGGCTTCCGTGATGCCATCCTCCTCGAACAGCACGATGTCGTTGCCCTGGCCGGCGGCCTTCCAGTAGCCGTAGATCGCCTGCGGCTTCAGGATGTTGTCGGCCTCCGCCAGCGCCAGCATGCGCTTCAGCACCGGGCGCAGTTCCTGCTTCGCCCAGCCGATGAAATCCTCCAGCGACCGTCCGGCCTTCCGGAAGCCCCACTGGAATTGATAGAGGCTGCGTTCGTTGATGAAGGGCACGATGGCCTTGGGCGCGGCTTCCATCACCCGCGGCCCCCAGAAGGGCGGCACCGGCACGGCGCTTTCCGCCGCCACGCGCCGGCGGCGTTCCTGCGCGTAGTTGACATCGACGGGCGCGAAGCCGCGCGGATCGGCCTGGCCCAGCGTGCGCTTCTCGTTCTTCGCCTTGCCCGCGCGCTTGGTCTGCAGCGCGGCCAGGTAGTCGTCGAAGCCGTTGCCCATCACCTTGTCCATGAGGTGCAGGCCATCGAAGGCGTCCCGCGCATAGGCCACGCGGCCGCAGGCGTAGGACTTCACGCAATCATCCTCGACATAGTTGCGCGTCAGCGCGGCACCGCCCAGCAGCACGGGCAGGTCGATCCCCTGGCGGCTCATCTCCTCCAGATTCTCGCGCATCACCACGGTGGACTTCACCAGCAGGCCGGACATGCCGATGGCATGCGCCTTGTGCGTCTTCGCCGCCGCGACGATGTCGTTCAGCGGCACCTTGATGCCGAGGTTGACGACCTTGTAGCCGTTGTTGGTCAGGATGATGTCGACCAGGTTCTTGCCGATGTCGTGCACGTCGCCCTTGACGGTGCCGAGCACGATCGTGCCCTTCTCCTGCCCCTCGATCTTCTCCATGTGGGGCTCGAGATAGGCGACGGCGGCCTTCATCGTCTCCGCGGACTGGAGCACGAAGGGCAGCTGCATCTTGCCCGCGCCGAAGAGGTCGCCCACTACCTTCATGCCGTCCAGCAGCACGTCGTTGATGATGGAAAGCGGCGTCAGCCCCTTCGCCAGCGCATCCGCGAGTTCGTCGTCCAGCCCCTTGCGGTCGCCATCGACGATGCGGTCCTTCAGGCGACCCTCCACGGTCTCCGCCCGCTTCTTGCCGGTGGTGTCGGCGGCCTTCCGGCCGGAGAACATCTCCAGCACCTTCTGCAGCGGGTCATAGCCTTCGCGACGACGGTCGAAGATCAGATCCTCGATCACCGCCACTTCCTCCGGCGGGATGGCGTGCAGCGGCTTGATCTTGGAGACGTGGACGATCGCGCCCGTCATCCCCGCCTTCACGGCGTGATCCAGGAACACGCTGTTCAGCACATGGCGCGCGGCCGGGTTCAGGCCGAAGCTGATGTTGGAGAGACCCAGGATGATCTGGATGTCCGGAAATTCCTCCCGGATCATGCGGATGCCGTCCAGCGTCCAGACGCCGAGCTTGCGGTCATCCTCGTTGCCGGTCGCGATGGTGAAGGTCAGCGGGTCGATCATCAGGTCGGACTGCGCCAGCCCATGCTGGTTGCAGGCGAAATCGACCAGGCGACGCGCGATGCGGAGCTTGTCCTCCGCCGTCTTGGCCATGCCGACCTCGTCGATCGTCAGCGCGATGACCGCCGCGCCGAACTTCTTCGCCAGCACCAGGCGTTCATGCGCGGCATGCTCGCCATCCTCGAAGTTGATGGAGTTGATGATCGGCTTGCCGCCATGCAGCTTCAGCGCGGCCTCGATCACCGGCGTTTCCGTGCTGTCGATGACGAGCGGCGAGTTGACGCTCGACGTGAAGCGCCGGATCACCTCGTTCATCTCCGCGATCTCGTCACGGCCGACGAAGGCCGTGCAGACATCGAGGCTGTTCGACCCCTCCGCCACCTGCTCCCGCCCGATGGCGACGCAGCCATCCCAGTCATGCGCCGCCTGGCGTTCGCGCCAGGCCTTGGAGCCGTTCGCGTTGCAGCGCTCGCCGATCGAGAAGTAGCTGTTCTCCTGCCGCAGCGACGTCGCGCTGTAGAGGCTGGCGACGGAGGGCACCCAGACGGCGTTCCGCTTCACCGGCGCCGGCCGCGCCTTCGCCCCGCCGAGCTTGCGCAGCAGCTGGTCCAGCGCCTGGATATGCGGCGTGGAGGTGCCGCAGCAGCCGCCGATCAGGTTGAGCCCATCCTCCAGGATGAAGCGCTCCATCCAGGTCGCCAGCTCCGACGGGCCGAGCGGGTAATGCGTCTTGCCATCCACCAGCTCCGGCAGGCCGGCATTGGGCTGCACGCTCAGCATCCCCGGCCAGTTGCGGCTCAACCAGCGGATATGCTCCGCCATCTCCTGCGGCCCGGTCGCGCAGTTCAGGCCGATCAGCGGCACGTCGAGCGAATGGACCACCGTCGTGGCGGCGGCGATGTCGGGGCCGACCAGCAGCGTGCCCGTCGTCTCCACCGTCACCTGCACGAAGATCGGGATGTCGGACTTCGCCTCCGCCTTCGCGATCTTGCAGGCGTTGACGGCCGCCTTGATGAACAGCGTGTCCTGGTTCGTCTCCGTCAGCAGCGCATCCGCGCCGCCCGCGATCAGCCCGCGGCACTGCGCCACCAGCGCGGCCTCCAGCGAATCATAGTCGATGTTGCCGAGGCTCGGCAGCTTCGTGCCCGGGCCGATATCGCCGATCACCCAGCGGGGGCGCCCATCGGCGAAGCTCTCCGCCGCCTCCCGCGCCAGCTCCACGCTGAGCTTGTTGATCTCGAAGGCCTTCTCCTCCAGCTCGAACTCGCCGAGCGTGACGGGGCTGCCGCCGAAGCTGTTGGTCAGCACCATGTCCGACCCGGCCTCGTAGTAGCTGCGATGGATGTCGCGCACGATGTCGGGGCGCGAGAGGTTCAGCACCTCCGTGCAGTTCTCCTTGCCCCAGAAATCCTTCTCGACATCCAGCGTCATGGACTGGATGCGCGCGCCGAAGCCGCCGTCGCAGAGCAGCACCTGGTCACGAAGCGCATCGAGAAGATGGGGGCGCGAGGTCATGCGGTTTTCTCTCGGCAGAAGGATCGGGTCAGAGGGCGATGGCGTGGCGGGGCTCGGCGAAGCCGGCGACACGCCGGGCAGGCCAGAGCCGGACGGCCAGCGGCCCCGGAACCTCGATGGGGGAGGAAAGCGTGCAGCCGGCGGCACCGAGCCAGCCGGCAATGGCGGCATCGTCGAAGCCCGGCCAGCGATGGGCATGACGCTGCAGCAGGTCCGTGCGCCCATGCGGCGCCAGGTCGGCGATGATCAGCGTGCCCTCGGGATGCAGCACGCGCGCGGCTTCCGCCACGGCCGCGGCCGGGTCCTCGGCGTAGTGGAGCACCATCTGCAGCGCGACGGCATCGAAGGCGCCATCGGCGAAGGGCAGGCGATACATGTCGGCCTGGCGCACCGCGGCGCGATGCGCGATGCCGCGCTCCGCGATCCGCGCGCGGGCCAGCGCCAGCATGTCCCGGCTGGCATCGACGCCGAGCGCCCGCTCCACCCGGTCCGCCACCAGTTCCAGCAGCCGCCCGGTGCCCGTGCCGATATCCAGCAGCGCATCCGCGCGCGCGGGCAGCAGGCTGATCAGCGCCTGCTCGATCTCCCCGGATGGCAGGCCGAGCTCGCGCATCTCGTCCCAATCCATGCCGCCCTCCCGGAAGGCGGCGGAGGCGGCGCGGGCGCGTTCGGCGGCGATGCGGGCGGCGGCGCGCCGATCGGCCGCCAGGCGGGGGTCATCCTCCGGCAGCCGCGCCAGGATCATCCGCGCCACGCCGGCATCGGCGGGCAGCTGGAAATAGGCATTGGCGCCCTCCGGCACCCGTTCCAGCAGCCCGGCCTCCACCAGCAACTTCAGGTGGCGGGACAGCCGCGGCTGGCTCTGGCCCAGCACGTCGCAGAGGTCGCTGACGCAGAGCGCGCTGCGGGCGCAAAGCGCCAGCAGGCGCAGCCTGGTCGGCTCGGCAGCCGCGCGGAGTTGCGTCAGAAGGTCGTCCATGGCTTGCAAATGACATAAACATATCCTTATGTCCAGCCTATGGCATGGTCCCTCGACGCGCGCATCCCCCTCACCCTCCTGCCCCCGGGCGGGGACCTGGCCGCGACCCTGGCCGGCGGCAAGCCGGCGGCGCTGCTGGCGGAAGCCCCGCCCGAGCCCCTGCCGCCCGGCGCGGTCGCGCAGGTGAGCTTCGACCCGGCCGGGCCGTCCCACGCCGCCTCCTGCACCTGCTGCGCCGGGCGCAGCGCGGCCGCGGCGGCGCTGGACCGGCTGTTCCAGGCGCGGGTGCGCGGGGCTTGCGCGTGGTTCGACCGGGTCGTGGCGGTGGTGGAGACGGAAGACGCGCGGGCGGAGGTGGAAGCGGCGCTGCGGGAGGACGCGGTGACGAGCGCGCGGTTCAGGAAGGCGTAGCAGGGGGACGCCGTCCCCCTGCACCCCCTGCCAGGGGCCTCGGGCCCCTGGACCGCGAGGTTCTAGGCTACAACCGCCTCAGCGGCGCCCAGGCCGCTGACAGTGACGCGCAGCGCGCCAGAAGCGGGCAACGCATCACCCAGGCCAGCCACCACCAGCAGCGCGCCGGCGGGCAAGCCGCCCCAGGCCCGCGCCACCTCGGCCGCCTCGGCGAAGAGCGCGGCCAGGTCGAAGGCCTCGCCCCGGCGGCGATGGCCGGCCGGGCCGATCGCCACGCGCACCGGCGCCTCGGGCATGGGTTTGCCCCGCCCCGCCACCACCAGGCCCAGCCGCGCCAGATCGGCGGTCACCACCAGCCGGTCCGTGGGGGCCTCGGTGAAGCGGGTGGAGGACAGGTCGATGGCCGGATGCACCCGCGCCAGCACCGGCGGACCCTCCCCCAGCGCCTCCGCCAGCACGCCCACTACTGCGGCGCTCGCCAGGCCATGACGCAGCATGCCCGCCGCGATCGGCGATCCGGAGGGCACCAGCCGTCCCTCCACCATCGGTCCCGCCACATCCAACCCGCGCAGCACCCGCAGCCCGCAAGGCGTGATGCGGAGCGATTCCAGAACGGCGGCGGCGATCTCCTCCGCCTCCTCCAGGCTGGCCGGCGCCAGCCCCTCCGGCAGCGCGGCCAGCGGATTGCCGGTCTCCACCGCCTCCGCCAGCCAGCGGGCGGCCCCCTCGATGTCGGTCGTCATCAGTTCATCGAGGGAAGGCGGATTTCCTCTTCCTCCTGGAAGCCGCCCGCCGGCGGCGCATCCAGCATCGTCGGCACGGCGCCATCGGCCGGCGTGCTGGAATAGAGCGTTTCCGGCAACCAGGTGACCAGGCCCGGGAAGATGTAGACCATGGCCATGCAGAAGACGACGATGTAGATGAACGGCATGCAGCCGCGGAAGATGTCCTCCAGCCTCACATGCGGCGGCGCCACGCCCTTCAGGTAGAAGGCGGCCATGGCGACGGGCGGGCTCAGGAAGCTGGTCTGCAGGTTCAGCGCCACGAGGACGCCGAAGAACAGCGGGCTGACGCCGAAATCATCCAGCAGAGGCAGGAAGATCGGCACGAAGATCACGATGATCTCCGTCCATTCCAGCGGCCAGCCCAGGATGAAGATGATGACCTGCGCCAGCAGCATGAAGGTGAAGGTGTTCAGGGGCAGCGACTTGATGAAATCCTCCACCACCGACTGCCCGCCGAGGTAGCCGAAGACGGAGGAGAAGATGTAGCTGCCGACGAAGAGCCAGCAGACCATCGCGCTGGTCCTGGCCGTCAGGAATACGCTTTCCTTCAGCTTCTGCCAGGTGAAGGCGCGGTAGACGATGGCGAGGATGATGGAGCCGAGCGATCCCATCGCCGCCGCTTCCGACGGCGTGGCGAGCCCCGTGAGGATGGAGCCGAGCACGGAGGCGATCAGCAGCGCCAGCGGCAGGAAGGACGTCGCCAGCGCCACGAAGATCTGCAGCACCGGGACGTTGCGCTCCTCCGGCGGCAGGCGCGGTGCCATCGCCGGCTTGAAGATGCCGACGCCGATGGCGTAGGCGACGTAGAGCAGCGCTAGCGAGACGCCGGGGATGAAGGCCGCGGCGTAGAGCTGCACGACGGAAACGCCCGCCGTCGCGCCATAGAGGATCAGCATGATCGAGGGCGGGATGAGGATGCCGAGGCACCCGCCCGCGCAGGTCACGCCGGCGGCCAGCTTCGGGTCGTAGCCCGCGCGCAGCATGGCGGGGAAAGCGAGCAGCCCCATCAGCGTCACCACCGCGCCGACGATGCCCGTGGCGGTGGCGAAGAGCGCGCAGGTGATGAGGGTGGCAACCGCCAGGCTCCCCGGCACGCTGCCCGATGCCAGCTGCAAGGATCGGAACAACCGGTCCAGGATGTTCGCGCGCTCGATGATGTAGCCCATGAAGACGAAGAGCGGCACGGAGATCAGCACGTCATTCGCCATCACGGCGTAGGTGCGCTGCACCAGCAGGTCGAAGACGCGATCCTGCATGCCGAGGTAGCCGAAGAACAACCCCATCGCCATCAGCGTGAAGGCGATGGGGAAGCCCAGCATGATGAAGAACAGGAACAGCAGAAGCTGCGTGAGGCCCAGGGCAGCGTCACTCATGCGGCGTCACTCATGGTCAGGTATCCCGGGGATCAGGAATGGGGGTGACGCGGGGCGGGGTCCCGGGAAGCCGGGCCTTGCGCGGATTGCACGGCGCCGACCAGCGCGGCCTCTCCGCCGCGGGCCATCTCGGCGGCCAGTGCCTCCGCGCCCTTGGCCTCGGCCGCGGCGAGGATCTGCTTGTCCAGCTCCTCCACGTCGGAAAGCCGCTGCGGCCATTCGCCGGTGCGGATGGCCTGCACGCAGCGCACCGTCTCCACCAGCCCCTGCAGCAGCAGCAGGAAGCCGACCAGGGGAATGAGGAACTTGAAGGGCCAGATGATCGGCCCGTTCGGGCTGAACATGCTGCGTTCGTTCTGCGCCATGCTGTCGGCGAAGAAGTGCCAGCCGGAGATCATGAAGGCGAAGATCGCCGGGAAGAAGAACAGGATGTAGAGGGTGAAGTCGAACTTGGCCTGCAGGGCGGGGCTGAAGTTGCGGTACAGGAAGTCGCCCCGCACATGCCCGTTGCGCGACAGCGCGTAGCCGCCCGCCATCATGAACAGCGTGCCGTAGAGCATGTAGGAGACGTCGTATCCCCACGTCGTCGGCGCCGCGAAGAACCGCCGGGCGCAGACGTCATAGACGATGACCCCCGTCAGCAGCAGGATGCACCAGGAGAAGAGCTGCCCGACCAGCGTGCTGAGCCGGTCGATGCCGAGGAGGATCTGCTGCACGGCGTGCGCGTCTCCGGGAATGAAAGGCGGAATGAAAAGCGCCCCGGCCTCGCGACCGGGGCGCCCCCGCTCAGCCGCGGGCGAAGAAGTGGTTGTAGGACACGGCGGGCGAGGCCGTGGCGCGCAGGAAGAAGGCGCCGACGCGGCGGCACCAGTCGCGCTGGCTGTCGCAGACCTTCTTGAAGAAGGGATCGGCCTCGTACTTCGCCAGCACGCCGTCCCAGGCGCGCAGCTGCGCATCCAGGATGGGCCGCGGCGTGGAGCGCACCTGCACGCCCTGCTGGCTCGCCATCGCCTGCAGGTCGCGGGGGTAGCGGTCCATCGCCTTCCACAGCATGTCGGACGACGCGGCCTCGGCGGCGATCTTCAGGACCTGCTGCAGTTCCTGCGGCAGCGCTTCCGCCTTCTGGCGGTTGAACAGCACCTCGAAGGATTCGACGGGCTGGCCGAAGCTCTGCAGCATGTAGTTCTTGGCCACGTCGGGGAAGCCGAGCAGGCGGTCGGAGGACGGGTTGTTGAACTCCGCGCCGTCGATCACGCCGCGCTCCAGCGCCGGCACGATCTCACCGCCCGGCAGCGACACCACCGCCATGCCGAGCGTCGTCGCCACGTCGGCATTCAGGCCGACGGTGCGGTAGCGCAGGCCGCGCAGCTGCTCGACATTCTCGATGTTGTTGCGGAACCAGCCGAGCGGCTGGCAGGGCATCGGGCCGGTCAGGTAGCCGATGGCATTCGCCCGGACGATGCCGTGCATCAGCTCCTTGTACAGCGCCTCGCCACCGCCGTGGTAGAACCAGCCGAGGAACTGGTTGGCATCGCCGAACCAGGGGGCGGAGGTGCCGAACAGGCTGAAGGCCGGGTTCTTGCCCCACCAATAGGCCGTCACGCCATGCCCGCCATCGAGCGTGCCGGCGGAGACCGCATCCAGCAGCTGGAAGGCGCCGACCACGGCGCCGGCCGCCAGCAGTTCCAGCCGCAGCCGCCCGCCGGACAGCGTGTTCACGCGGTTGACGTAGTCCTGCGCGAATTCATGGAAGATGTCGCGCTGCGGCCAGGTGGACTGGAAGCGCCAGGTCGTCGTCTGGGCGCGGCTGACATTGGGGGTGGCGAGCACCGCGGTGCCCACCGCGCCGACCGCGGCGGCCTTGAGCAGCCCGCGGCGGGCGGGCACGGAATCGGACTTGGTCGTCTCGGTCATTGTTTCCTCCAGCGGGGCGCCCCTCGTTCAACGAGTGGCGCGCCCGGTTGCTCCCTTATGTCCCATTACGGAAGCCGCGAGGAAACTGCAATGGCCGGTATACCCGGCCCCTATTTGGTGACGAAGGCCTTCTCCACGACATAGGTGCCGGGCTTGTTGTTGGCGCCTTCCTCGAAACCCCGACCTTCCAGCAGGGTCCGCATGTCGGCGTTCATCGCCTCGCTCCCGCAGAGCATCACGCGGTCCGTCGCGGGGGAGAGCGGCGGCAGCCCCAGCTCCCGGCAGATCTGCCCGCTCTCCAGCAGCGTGGTGATGCGGCCCTGGTGGATGAAGGGCTCCCGCGTCACGCTGGGGTAGTAGGTCAGCTTCTCCCGCACCAGCTCCCCCAGCAGCTCGTGCTCGCGGAGGCCCTCGATCAGCTCGCGATAGGCCAGCTCCGCCACCTGCCGCACGGTATGCGCCAGCACCACGCGGTCGAAGCGGTCATAGGTCTCGGGATCGCGCGCCAGGCTCATGAAGGGCGCCAGCCCCGTGCCCGTGCCGCAGAGCCAGAGCGTGCCGCCCGGCGCCAGGTTCTCCGGCACCAGCGTGCCCGTCGCCTTCCGCCCGATCAGCACGCGGTCGCCGGGCTTGATGTGCTGGAGGCGCGAGGTCAGCGGCCCGTGCTGCACCTTGATGGAGAGGAACTCCAGGTGCTCCTCCCAGGGCGGGCTCACCATGGAATAGGCCCGCACCAGCGGCTTGCCCTCCACCATCAGCCCGATCATCGCGAACTGCCCGGCGCCGAAGCGGAATTGCGGGGTGCGCGTGCAGGTGAAGGAGAAGAGGCGATCCGTCCAGTGATGGACGGTCAGCACGGTCTCGAGCGTGAAGCCGGGCGGGGCGGTTTCCAGCACCGGCTGGGCGATGTCCTGGGTCATGCGAGCCTCATGCAATATCCGATGGCCAGCCGCAACGCGGAACCGCCGCATGGCTGGCGTGCCCGCAAGGCCCGGTCCATCCTCCGCCGACACGCTGAGGCCCCTGCCCCATGACCACGCCCCCGATCGGCCCCCTCGTCGATGCCACGCCGCGCCCCCTGCCCGCGCGCATTCCCCATGCCGGGCGGTCGGTCACGCTGGAGCCGCTGGCCATCCGCCACGCCGCCGAATTGTGGGATGCCGCGCAGGCCGATCCTTCGGGCGATGGCTGGGCCTATATGGGCTACGGCCCCTTCGCCGATGCGGATGCCATGCGCCGCCACGTCGCCGCCTTCGCCGCCCAGCACGACCCCATGGCCTGGGCCATCCGCCCGCACAGCAGCGGCGCCGTTTCCGGCTGGCTGACGCTGATGGAAATCCAGCCCGCCAATGCGGCGATCGAGATCGGCCACATCTGGTTCTCGCCCCGCCTGCAGCGCACGCGGGCGGCGACGGAGGCGATGTTCCTCCTGATGCGCCATGCCATGGATGATCTCGGCTACCGGCGCCTGGTCTGGAAGTGCAACGCGCTCAACGCGCCCTCCCGCGCCGCCGCCGCGCGGCTCGGCTTCGTGGAGGAAGGCACGCTCCGCGCCCATCTCGTGGTGAAGGGCCGCCGGCGCGACACCGCCTTCTACTCGATCCTGGAGGATGAGTGGCCGGACCGCCGCGCCCGCATCGCCGCCTGGCTCGATGACGCCAACTGGGATCATGCCGGGCGACCGCGCACATCGCTCTCCGCCGCCACAGCGGGGCTGCGCGGCTGAAGGGTCCTCTTCCCGCTCGAAACTGACGCCGATGTCATATAGGCTTCACGCGCCAGCCAAGGGGAGAACGACCATGCCGCAGCTCTCATCCGTGCTCGATTTCGGTGACGTCGCCGCCTGGGGCCTGATCGTCGCCACCGCCGTCTTCGCGATCGGCATCCGCCACCTGCCGATGGGCGGCGCGGTGGCGCTGGCCGCGCTCGCGGCGCTGGCGGCCAAGTCGGTGATGATGCCGCTCACCTGAGCAGGCCGCCGTACCGCTCTCTCGCCTGGGCGGTTGCCATCCCGCCCCGCCTGCCGCAGGCTTCCCATCGTTACAGGATGGATGCGGAGGCGGGCTGTGCCGCGGGATATCGAGGACAAGGTCGGCGCTTTCGTGCCGGGACCCCGGGTTGAGATCGCCGGCGCGGCGGAGGGCCCCCTCGCCGGGCTCGACTTCGCGGTCAAGGATCTCTTCGACGTCGCCGGTGCCGGCACCGGCTACGGCAACCCCGACTGGGCGCGCACCCATGCGCCCGCCGCCGCCACCGCGCCCGTCGTGCTCTCCCTGCTCCAGGCCGGCGCCAGCCTGCGCGGCAAGACCAAGACCGTCGAGCTTGCCTATGGCCTGACCGGCGAGAATGTCTGGCAGGGCACGCCCATCAACCCCGCGGCGCCGGACCGCTTCCCCGGCGGTTCCTCCTGCGGCTCCGCCGCCGCCACCGCGGCGGGCCTCGTTGATTTCGCGCTGGGCTCCGATACCGGCGGCTCGGTCCGGATCCCCGCCAGCTATTGCGGCCTGTTCGGCATCCGCCCCTCCTGGGGCGCGGTGAACCTGACCGGCGCCTGCCCGCTCGGTCCCAGCTTCGACACCGCCGGCTGGTTCGCCGCCCGCGCCTCCATCCTGCGGCGGGTCGGCGAGGTGCTGCTGCCCGGCGGCGGCGAAGGCGCGCTCGGCCCGCTGCTCAAGGTGCAGGAAGCCTGGGTCAACGCCGTGCCGCAGACCGCGACGGCGCTGGTCCCGGCGCTGGCGGGGGCGGAGAAGGTGCTCGGCCCGGCGCTGTCCGTCCACATCGCGCCCGAAAGCCTCGACCAGCTTTTCGAGCATTTCCGCGCCGCCCAGGCGGAGGAAGCCTGGGCCAGCCTGGGGTCGTGGATCGAGGCGGTGAAGCCCGGCTTCGGCCCCGGCGTCGGCGAACGCTTCGCCGCCGCCAAGGCGACGGACCCCGCCCGCGCCGCCGCCGCCCGCGCCTTCCGCGACGTCTTCCGCACCCGCATCCGCGCGCTGCTGGCCGGCGGCGCGGTCCTCGCCTACCCGACCTCCCCCATCCCCGCGCCGCACCTCAACGCCAGCGCCGAGTCGCAGCAGGCGATCCGCGAACGCACCATGGGCGTCACCGCCATCGCGGGCCTGGCCGGCCTCTGCGAGGTGACGATCCCAGGTGCCAAGGTGGATGGCGCGCCGGTCGGCCTCTCGCTCGCCGCCGCGCCGGGCCGGGACCGCGCGCTGCTGGCGGTGGCGGAGAAGGTGGCGGCGGTGCTCCACCTCCCCGTCTAAAGCGTCACTTGCCGAGGGCGGGGGAGGCGCCTAATCCCCCCTCGACCTTCCGCGATGGGGTAAGTTCCGCCGCCATGCTGATCCGTGACGCCAAGCCGGCCGACGTGCCGGCCATCACCGCCATCTACGCCCACCACGTCGCGGTCGGCACCGGCACCTTCGAGGAACAGCCCCCCACGGAAGCCGAGATGGCCGCCCGCGTGGCCAAGGTGCAGGACGCGGGCTGGGCCTGGCTGGTGGCGGAGCTCGATGGCACCGTCATGGGCTACGCCTATTTCAACCAGTTCCGCGACCGCTCCGCCTATCGCTTCGCGGCCGAGGATTCGATCTATGTCCGCGACGACGTGCGCGGCCAGGGCGTGGGCAAGGCGCTGGTGGAAGCGCTGCTGGCCCGCGCCACGGATTGCGGCTTCCGCCAGATCTTCGCCGTGATCGGCGATTCGGAGAATGTCGGCTCCATCGGCCTGCATGTCTCGCTGGGCTTCCGCCAGGCGGGGGTGCTGAAGGCGGCCGGGCTGAAATTCGGCCGCTGGGTCGATGTGGTCTTCATGCAGCGGGCGCTGGGCGAGGGCGACCGCACCACGCCAGCCTGACCCCTACCGCAGGGTCGAGGCCAGCAGCACCAGCCCATCGAGTGCCCAGAGCACCAGCGCCACCGCCGCGACGCGCTCCGCATGCCAGATCAGGCGTTCGCGCATCACGGCGGCCATCATCTCGCTGCGGCGCCGGTCGGGCAGGTCATCCGCCTTCCCATGCCCGATCGCCAGCGCCCACAACTCGCTATGCCGCATGTTGCGACGCGGCGCGCGATGCGCCTGGATCAGCAGGCCGAGCAGCGTGGCCGCCGCCACCCAGGCCCCCACGCGCAGCGCCAAGGCGAGGTCGAAGGACAGCGCCAGCATCAGGGTCGCGGCCGCCAGGCCTGCGAATCCCAGGGCGCGGCGGATGACGTAGTCGGCCAGGGCGGTCAGTCGTTCCATGCCTCATGCTCCCCACCGGGCCATCTTGCCATGCCCGGTCCACCCGCCGTCCAGGGAGAAAAATCCCGCGATGCGGCACGGCAAGTCTGGGCGCATGAGGCTGCCAAAGAGCTAACGACCTAACCGGTTCCCTCCTCCGCCCGCCACGCCTGCAATTTGCGATAGATGGTGGAAGGATTGATGCGGAGCACGGAGGCGGCGCGGGGCACGTCCTGCGCCACCTGGTCCAACGCCGCCAGGATGTAGCGCTTCTCCACCTCCGCCAGCGGCAAGAAATCCTCGATCCGCGCCGGGGGCGCCCAGGGGGCGGGCGGTGGCGCTTCCGGTTCAGGCTCCGGCCGCCGCGCCATCGCCGGTGGCGGTACCTCCTCCACCGGCTCCGGCCAGGCCGTCGGCTCCAGCCGCGCCGATACCCAGGCCGCGGGCGGCGCCGCAACCGGCGGGGGCGGCGGCGCTGGCGGTGCCGCCATGGGCATGGACACCGGCGCGCGGCCCGACCCCGTCCGCAGCAGCATGGGCGGCAGCATCGCCGCCTCCACGCGCTCCCCCTCATGCAGCACGACGATGTTGCGGATCACGTTCTGCAGCTGCCGGACATTGCCCGGCCAGGGATAGGCCATCAGCGCCGCCTCGGCCTCCCGCGTGAAGGCGCGGAAGCGCTTGCCTTCCTCCTTCGCGAAGGCGGCCAGGAAGTGCCGCGCCACCAGGGCCACGTCCGCCCCCCGGGCGCGCAGCGGCGGCATCTCCACCGGCACGACGTAAAGGCGGTAGTAGAGGTCCTCCCGGAACCGCCCGGCCTCCACCTCCGCCCAGGGGTCGCGGTTGGTGGCGGAGACGAAGCGCACATCCACCTTCTCGGGGCGGGAGGCGCCGACGGGCTGGAAGCTGCCGGTCTGCACGAAGCGCAGCAGCTTCACCTGCATGTCGAGCGGCAATTCGCCGATCTCGTCCAGGAACAGCGTGCCGCCATCGGCCATGCGGGCCGCGCCGGGGCGGTTCTCCGTCGCCCCGCTGAAGGCGCCCTTCACATGGCCGAAGATCTCGCTCTCCAGCAGGTCGCGCGGGATGGCGCCGCAGTTGAGCGCGATGAAGGGCCCGGCGCGGCGGGGGCTGGCGCGGTGCACGGCTTCCGCCGCCAGCTCCTTGCCGGTGCCGCTCTCCCCCGTGATGAAGACATTGGCGCGGCTGGCCGCGACGCTCTCGATGGTGCGGTAGACCGCCTGCATGGCGGGGGAGGCGCCGATGAAGCCGAAGAAGCGGTCGCGCGACAGCTGCGCCTTCACTTCCCGCAGCTCGGTCGCCAGCGCGCGCTTCTCCAGCGCGTTCTGCAACGTCACCGTCAGGCGCGTCTTGGCGTAGGGCTTGACGATGAAGTCGACCGCGCCCTCGCGCATCGCCTCCACCGCATGGTTCACGCTGCCATGCGCGGTGACGACGATGATCGCGGTCTCGATGCCCGCGGCGCGCAGCCGGCGCATCGCCTCGAAGCCCGAGAAGTCGGGCAGCTCGATATCCATCAGGATGGCATCGGGCCGCCAGGCCAGCGTCTGTTCCACCGCCGCCGTGCCGGTCTCCGCGACCCGGATCTCATGCCCGAGGTCGCGCAGCAGCGCGCGGGCAACCTCGGCCTGGGTGGGCGTATCCTCGACGATCAGGACGCGCGCGGCGGCCCCGGGCATCGAAGCCTAGAAGGCGCCCGGAGGATTGTCGGCCAGCGCGGCGAGTTCGGCCAGCGCGGCCCGCGCCTCATGCTGCACATGCAGCGCGATGGTGCGCGGATCGACCTGCGCGCGGTGGTCCATGCCGAGCCGCGCGACATGCTCCAGCCGCCGCGCGCCCACGGCCGCCGCGGCGCCCGCCAGGCTGTGCGCGGCACGGCGATAGCCATCCTGGTCGCCGCTGGCGACGGCGGCTTCCAGCTGCCGGGCGAGGCGGCCGAGGTCATCCTCGAAGGTCCGCACGATGCGCACGAAATCCTCGAGCGGCAGCTCGGAGGCCAGTTGGCCGGCAATGTCGGGGTCGATCGCGCTCACCTCGAACCTGTGGCACTCCGCGACAAGCCGGTCAACGACCTGCATGGCCGGAAAGGCGATCGTTGCCTGCATGGTCAGGCCCCCCGCTGGGCGAGGGCCGGCTGGCGGCCGCGGAACAGGTCGAGTGCCGCGGCGCGCGCGGTCTCCCGCCGCGGCTGGCTGGCGAAAGCGGACAGCCGCAGCAACGCCGCCTGCATGCGCCGGCCGGCCAGGGCCGCGCCATCCGCCTCCAGCGCCAGCTGGTTGCTGCGGCAGGCCCGCGGGGCGTCCTGGTCCAGCATCCGCGCCGGCGCGGCATAGGCTTCCGCCACCTGGCGGCGCGCCACCCGGCGCAGCCACGTCTCATGGCCATCGGGGTCGATCACCCGCACTAGGCGATCCGACAGCGGCTGCGGCAGGCAGCCCACCGGCCCGCAGGCCGCGAGATGCAGCCAGAGGTCCCAATCCTCCGCCCGGCGGAGTTGTTCGTTGAAGCCGCCGACCGCGCGCAGCAACGCCGTGCTGGCCATGACGGTGGAGGTCGCCACCACCGGCTCCGCATAGATCTGCGCCTGCGCGTCGCGGTCCAGCACGAAGCCTTCCCGGCGCATGGCGTGGCGGGCGGCGAAGGCGGCGCAGCGCGCGAGGCCGCCGGCAAGCGCCGCGCCATCCTCCGCGAAGCGGCGATGGTCGGTGAAGGAGAAGGCGAGGTCCGGATACAGCCGGTGAAGTTCGAGTTGCGCCGCGATCTTGCCCCGGCGCCAGCGGTCATCGGCATCGAGGAAGGCGATCAGCGGCGCCTGAGCGGCCTCGATCCCCCGGTTGCGGGCGGCGGCCGGCCCCTCCCCGCCCGAGGCCAGCGGCCGGATGCGGCTGTCGGACCGCGCGATGCTGCGGAGGTAGTCGCCCGTCCCGTCGGTGGAGCCGTCATCCACCACCAGCACCTCGATATCCGCCCGCCCGCCGAGGGAGGCGATGGCGCCCGGCAGCCAGCGCAGCGCATTGCGGGCGGGGATGACGACGCTGAGCCTGGGGGTTGCGGACACGGGCGCCTCTCGAACTGCATCGCGGCGGACCGGGACGGGGCCGCCTGAGGGGGTGAGTGCAGGGCGCGTGCCGGCAGGGCGCGTTGCAGAATGCGAGTGGCCCGGGGGGAGCGCTGCTCCCCCCGATACCCCCCTCGCCAGGGTCCGGGCGGACCCTGGACCGGCAGGTTTTGGCGCAAAATCAAACTGATGACGGCCCAGGCCCGTCTCGGGCCTGGCGGATGGGGTCTGGGGAAGGCAGCGCCTTCCCCAGCGGCACACCTCCTGCAACGCCTGGCCCGGCGCAGCCCCCCACCGCGCCCGAGGAGTCCGAACCATGCCGTTCGACGCCATGCCCGAGGGCCCGGCCACCGCCCCCGCACCCCTGCTCTGGGTCCTGCCCGCAAAATGCGAGGCGCCCGCCGAGATCGCCGCCCTCCGCCGCCTCGGCCTCACGGTCGTCCCCTTCGTGGTGGAGCACGACGCCCCTCCCGCCGCCCTGCCGCGCAATCCCCTCGCTTTGGCCCGGGCCACGCGCATCGCCTTCGCAAGCCGCGACCTGCCGGCGCGGGAGGCGCTGCGCCGGGGTGCGCGCATCGCCGCCGCCTTCCAGGCCTGGGGCTGCGGCGCCATCCATGTCGCGGGGGACGGCGCCACCACCACCGCCGCGCTGACCGGGGCGAAGCTGGCCGGGGCGCCCATCTCCGTGGTGGCCGAGCCCGGTTTCGCTGCGGCGCCGGCACTGCGCGCGGCGGACATCGTCTTCGCGACCGGCGCCGCGATGGCGGAGGAACTGCGCGCCCTCGCGCCGGCCACGCCGCTCCGCATCCTGCCGCCCGCCATCGCCTGGCCGGCGCCCTGGGCCACCAGCGGCGCCGCGCCCGCGGATTGCAACGGCCGCCTGCTCTGCCTGGATCCGATGGCGGGGGGCGCGGGCGTGCCGACGCTGCTCGCCGCCCTCGCCAGCCTCCCGCCCGGCCAGCGGCCGGTCGTGGATCTGATCGGCAGCGGCCCGCTGTTCGACGCCTGGCGGGCGGAGGCGCTGGAGCGCGGCGTCTCCGACCAGGCGCGCTTTCTCGGCGCGCGGAGCCCCGGTTGGCTGGCGACGGAGGGTCCGCGCTACCTCGGCTTCATCGCCGCGGCGGGTTCGGTGGAGGATTCGCTGCGGGCCATGGTCCTGACGCTGCCCGTCATCGGCCCGGCCACGGCCGGGATGCGGGAGGTGGTGGCCGCGGATTGCGGGCATCTGGTGCCGCCAGGCGATGCGCAGGCCCTGGCCCGGGCGCTGCGCTGGCTGGCGATCCTGCCGCAGGACCAGCGCCTGCTGCTGGGCGAGGCCGGGCGGGACCGCGTGCTGGGCCGCCACACCATGGCGACGCGCGCCGCGGCGCTCGCCCGCGGCCTGGCACCGCTGCTGGCCGGGGCCGCGGCGCGGCTGGCTGCATAAACGCCAGCGGACCGGTCACTTGCCCGGACCCGCTTCACGGCACATGCCGCGAAGCGCCGGCGCCTGGGGGCCTTGTCGCGTCAGCGAAAAGGTCGCTGGCAGAAGCTACTGCCGCGCGCCGAAGCGCAGCAGCATGGCGCGCAGCGGGTCGGAGCCCGGGTTGTGCGCCTCCATCGCCATCACGATCTGCCGCGCCGAATACTGGCGGCCGTAATAGGCCTGCGCGGCTTCCGGCCGGTAGGACAGCACGGAGCCGGAGAGCGAGATGCCCGCGAACAGCCCGCGGGACCGCGCGACGGCGACGATGTCCGCCCCCGCCGCCGCCGTGGTGCTGCCCTGGATGCCGCCGCCGATCGTCGCCAGCGCGACGGAGGCATCGGCGCCCACCTTGAACTGGCTGTCCATCACGGCGCCCAGGCCGCGATCCGTCATGATCATCATGATGACCATGGCGTCCTGCACGCCGATCTGAAGGCCCACACTGCCCGACCCCACGGTGTAGAAGGCCGGCGAGGACCAGGACCCTGCGCCATCCCGCCCGACCAGCACGCAGGACCCGCCCTCGCCACCCAGGATGAAGCCGGCGCGGAACAGCCGGGGGCAGACCATCACGGCGCGGGACCGGCGCAGGAAGTTCAGCGCATCCGCCGTGTTCTCCCCGGTCGACATCAGTTCCTGCACGGCGAGCGTCGCGCGATCGACCAGGGCCTGCTCCTCCTGCTGCGCGGCCGCGGGCAGAGCGACCAGCAGGCTGAGTGCCACGATGATGCCACGGAGCATGAACGACCTCCTGCAACCCTATGAGGGTCCAGCTTCTACTCGCCCGCGACTCGGGTGTCCAAGGGCAAGCTGTGGCGTCCGTGGGGCATTGTGAAGGCGCCCCGCCCGGCCAGGGCTACGCGGCCACGGGGGTGAAGGGTTCCTCGTTCACCGCCGCCACGCGCCACGCATCCCCCTGCTTTTCCAGGCGGGTCAGGGACAGGTTCTTGATGGAGAAGATCAGCGCCTGGTGCGGCGTCAGCCCCATGGCATGGGCGATGGAGGCGCGGATCGACCCGCCATGGGCCACGATCACGATATCGCCGCCCGGCGTCTCCGCCGCCAGCCGTTCCAGCACCGGCGCCACCCTGGCCCGCATATCCTCGAAGGACTCGCCGCCGGGTGGCTTCTCCTCCGCCGCATGCGGCCAGAAGGGGTGGGGCGGGTGGCGGATCTTCTCCGCGAAGGCCTCATGCGACAGCCCCTGCCATTCGCCCAGGAACTGCTCCGCCAGGTCCGGCTCCGTCTGCAGCGGCGCTTCCGGATAGCCCGCGGCGAAGATGGCGGCCGCGGTGGCGCGGGTGCGGGACAGGTTCGTCACCACCCAGCGCGCCCCGGCCGGCAGCCGCGCCGCCAGCCAGCGATAGGCCAGCGCTTCCTGCTGGAGCGCCAGGTCACACAGCGCGACATCCATGCTGCCATAGATCAGCGCGCGGGCGGAGGGTTCGACCAGCGCATGCCGGACGAGGAAGATGCGGGTATTCGTCACGCCGCCGGTCTAGCGCCGGGTATCGCGCGCCGGAAGGCCCCTCAGCGCGCGCGAGCCCGCGCCTGTCCCACCCAATAGGCCTCCGGCAGCCCGTCGATCTGGTGCGCGCTCGGCATCACCACCGGCACCTGGAGGCAGAGCGACTGCGCCGGCAGCACGTCCCGCCACTGCTCCACCAGCCGCTTGAAGGCACGCCCGACCGGTCGGATCTTCCGGTCCAGGTCATAGAGGCCGACGGGATCGACATGCCCGTTCTCCTCGCGGAGCGCGGTGTTCCAGTCCACCTGGTCCGTCAGCGAATACCAGGTGAAGCCCACCACCGGCACGCCGTCATTCCGCACGCGCAGCACATTGGCCCATTGCTTCCACAGCCAGCGCTCGCCCTCGCCATCGCCCTCGTCGCGGATGTTGGTCTCGGTGTGCATCACCGGCAGCGCGTAGCGGTCATGGTACTGGTGCGTCAGCACGGCGTAGCCGAAGACCTCGCCCGAGGCGCGCGTCGCGCCATCCGGCATCACGAGGTGCTCATTGGTCCAGTAGTAGTCGTTGCCCATGATGCAGTGGCGCTTCAGCGGGCTGTGCTGCAGGAAGAAGTGGTACTCCTCCCGCGTCATGCCGTTGTCCATCAGGTATTCGTACATCCCGCTGTCGACGCGCCGGCCGTAGTTCAGGTCGAGCGAGAGGAAGCGTTCCTGGTTGCGCATCTCCGCCGGCGCGATCGCCGCCGGGCTCTCGGCGTGGAAGTATTCCGTGCTCTCGGACTGGATGAAGATGGCGTCGGGCCGCACCGCCAGGATCGCGCGCATCGCGAGCACATTCGCCGCCACGATGTGCTTCAGCGCAGTGACGAAGCTGCGATCCGTGTTGAGCTGTTCGTTCCACCAGCCATAGCGCGCGGAGAAGAGCGCGCAGATGTACATCTCGTTGACCGGCGTATAGAGCTGGACCCAGGGAAAGCGCCGCGCGAAGGCGCCCGCGTAATCCGCGAAGAGGTTCGGGAAATCCGGGTTCTGGAAGTCCCCGATCCAGTCCGGCACTCCGAAATGGCAGAGATCGACGATCGGCACGATGTCGCGCCGGTGCAGCTCCCCGAAGGTCTGGTCGGCGAAATCCCAGTCATGCCGGCCGGGGCCGCGCAGCGTGGTGTGCAGCGGCGGGCCGTAGCGCAGGAAGCTGAGCCCCATCTCCTGCACCAGGCCGAAATCCTCCCGCCACCGGTCGTAATGGCCGCAGCGCGCCATCTCATCCACGCGCACCGTGCCGCCCTTGATGCGGGGGATGCTGTTCTCGATGCCGGTGGCGAACATGAAGGCGGGGGGCGTGCTCATGCGGGTGGCAACGCCCGATCCCGCCTTCGGTTGGAGTCTTTTCTTGCCCTTGTAAGTCTCGTTCATCGGCGTCGGCCTGTCATAAGCTGGCTGGCGCGGTGGCGGAGGGGATGCCGATCTGCC
>NZ_JAAIKB010000090.1 GCF_011040385.1 Falsiroseomonas algicola
GTGGTTCTTCGACTGTCACTTCCCAGGCGACCCGGTGATGCCCGGCTGCCTGGGGCTGGACGCCATGTGGCAGCTGGTCGGCTTCTACCTGGGCTGGCTCGGCCACCCCGGCCGCGGCCGCGCCCTGGGCTGTGGTGAGGTCAAGTTCTCCGGCCAGATCCTGCCCGAGGCCGAGAAGGTCACCTACCGCATCAACATCAAGCGCATCATCACCCGGCGCCTGATCCTG
>NZ_JAAIKB010000009.1 GCF_011040385.1 Falsiroseomonas algicola
CGCCTTCACACCCGCCGAATGCGCCAACTACCTCCGCCACGCCGGCTATGCCGCAACCTGATGAGAATCGGCTCTAACGCCCCAACAGCACCAGCACGACGCCCGAGACCACGACCAGCGCGCCCACGACATCGGCGCGCTTCGCCTTCTCCCGCAGATAGAAGCGGGAGAAGGCGAGGGTGAAGAGAATCTCCACCTGCCCCACCGCGCGCACCATGGCGACGGGCGCGAGGGCGAAGGCGGAGAACCAGCAGGCCGATCCCAGCGCGGAGAGCGTGCCGACCTGCGCCGAAATCCGCCAGCTGCGGAAGACCGCCACGAACTGCGCGGGCTCCCGCCAGGCCAGGTAGCCGCCCTGCATCACCGTCTGCATCGCATTCGTCATCGCCAGGATCAGCAGCGCCTTGAAGATCAGGTCATCGCCCGGCATCGCCTGGTTCGCCGCCTTGATCAGCACGCCGGTGAAGCCGAAGCAGAACCCCGCGCCGATCCCGCACAGCGCCGCCGGCTGAGTCACGCCGCGCAGCAGCTCCATCGGCGTCGTGCCGCGACCCGCCAGCGACAGATAGAGCACGCCGCCGACGCCGACGCAGATTCCCGCCCAGGCCAGCGGCGAAAGGTGCTCGCCCAGCAGGATGGTCGCGACGACCGCCGTCTGCATCGCCTCGGTCTTGGAATAGGCGGTGCCGACGGCGAAGTTGCGGTAGCCGAAGGCCATGATGAGCAGGTTGGTGCCGAGGATCTGCAGGAACCCCGCCGCCGCGCAGAGCCCGAGCACGGCGAGCCCGATGGCCGGCAGCGAATAGTCGTTCGCCAGACCGTATCCCGCCGCCAGCGCGACGCCGAGCGGCACCCCGTAGAGGTAGCGCACCACCCCCGCCGCATTGACCGAAAGCTGGTCCCGCAGCCGCTGCTGCATGGCGGTGCGCCAGCACTGGAACAGCGCGGCCGCGACGCTGAAGGCGATCCAGCCCGGCATCACCCGAGCCTCGGGTCCAGCCAGGGCCGGTCCATGCGCTTCCATTCCGGCAGCGTCGTCGGCGCCAGCTTCACGCCAAGTCCTGGCGCCTGGGAGAGCCTTGCGGTGCCGCGATCGAAGCGCAGCGATTCACCCTCCACGATATCGAAGAAGGCTTCCGTCTCCCCGAACTGCACTTCCAGCAGGAGAAAATTCGGGATGGTGGCGCAGAGATGCACCGAATGCGCGTGGCACACCGGCCCGGTCGGGTTGTGCGGCGCCATCTCGATCCCGGCCGTCTGCGCCAGCGCGCCGATGCGGCGGATCTCCTCGATGCCGCCGGCATGCTTCGCATCGGGCATCAGCACGTCGTAGCAGCCGGCCTCCACCAGCGGGCGATAGGCAGCGAGCCCCGACAGCGTCTCCGCCCCCGCCAGCCGCATCCCGCGGTCATTCGCCATGCCGCGCAGCCGCGTGATCGCCGGGTGGTTCGCCTCCGCCACCGGGCATTCCAGCCAGAACAGGTTGAAGGGCGCGACATCCCGCACCAGCGCCGCCGCGCCGCCGGCGGAGAAGCGCCAATGCGCGTCCACCATGACGGCGACATCGGGCCCGACGGCCTCCCGCACCGCGGCGATGCGCGCCAGCCCCTCCGCATAGGCTGCGCGGTTGGCTTGCGTGTAGCCATCCTCCCAGACCAGCGGTTCGAAGGGCGCCAGCTTCACCGCGACGAACCCCTCCGCCACCGCGCGCCTCGCGGCCGCCGCGAAACCCTCAGGGGTGCGCGGATTGGTGCCGCGGTTGATGTTGGCATAGAGCGTGACGGGATCATGCAGCGCACCGCCGAGCCAGGCATGGATCGGCTGCCCGCTGCGCTGCGCCGCCAGGTCGCAGAGGGCCTGGTCCAGCGCGGAGATCGCCGTCGCCGCCACCAGCCCGCCCGGCGCATGCGGCAGCCAGCGCGCGATGCGGTTGCGCGCCCCCGCATCCTGCCCGCGCAATGTGGCGTCCAGCCGCGCGACCTCCGCCGCCACCAGCGGTTCCTGGTTCGCCAGCGTGCATTCGCCAAGGCCCGTCAGCCCGTCCTGCGTCGTGACCTCGATGAAGCACCAGTTGGTCTTGGGCGTGACGTTGAGGCCGCGGAAGGCGATGCGCTCGATGATCATCCGTCGATCCTGATATTGGCGCGCTGCGCCAATTCCTTCCACTTGGCGATGTCGGCGCGCACGCGCGCGGCCAGCACCTCCGGCGGGCTGGTCACGATGGTGCCGCCCAGCAGCTTGATGCGGTCCACCACCTCCGGCAGCGCGCCGATCCGCCGCAGCTCCGGCAGCAGCCGCTGCACGATGGCATCGGGCAGGCCAGGCGGGCCGAAGAGCCCGTTCCAGGCGATGGTCTCGAAGCCCTGCAACCCGCTTTCATGCAGCGTCGGCACCTCCGGCGCATCGGGCCAGCGATCCAGGCTCGTCACCGCCAGCATGCGCAGCTCGCCGCGGCGGATGAAGGGCATGACGTTGACCATGTTGGCGATCAGGAAGGGCGCATCCCCCGCCACCGCCGCCTGCGCCATGCCCGCCGCGCCGCGGAAGGGCACATGCACCAGGTCGGTATCCGTCATCGCCTTGAACAGTTCCGCCGAGAAATGGGCGGAGGAGCCCGCACCGGCCGTCGCATAGTTGAAATGCCCGCGCGGCTGGCTGCGGATCAGCGCCAGCAGCTCCGCCACGCTCGCCACCGGCAGCACGCGCGGGTTCACCGCCAGGACATTGGGGCCGGTGACCAGCAGCGAGATCGGCACGAAGCTGGTCTCGAGGTTGTAGGGCAGGTCGCGATAGAGCGCGGCGTTGATGCCGTTCGATCCCGCATTGCCCAGCAGCAGCGTGGTGCCGTCGCCCGGGCTGCGGAAGGCGTGCTCCACGCCGATCCGCCCGCCCGCGCCGGCCCTGTTGTCCACCGGCACGGGCTGGCCGAGCGCCTGTTCCAGGTGGTTGGCGAAGATGCGCGCCGTGCTGTCATTGCCGCCGCCCGGCGCATCCGGCACCACGATGCGCACGGGCCTGGTCGGCCAGGCCTGCGCCCGTGCCAGCCGTGGCACGGCGAGGCCTGCAAGGGCGGAGGCTAGAAGCGCGCGGCGCTGCGTCATGGCGGTGGTTCCCCGGTGGCGTTTCCCGGGACGATCATCACCCGACAATCCGCGCGCGGCCAGCGCGCCGCGCGCGGGTCTGGCCCTACCGCTTCACCTTGCCCCAGCCCGGATCCTCGACGGTCATGTGGCGCAGGCCCGACTTCTCCAGCATCGCATCCGCTTCCCGCCACGCCGCCGTCGCGATCTCTGTCGCATCCAGGTGCGGCGTCACGCGATCCCGCATCAGGACATTGCCGTCCACGACGACATCCATCACGTCATGGCCATTGGCGAAATAGACCACGCGGGCGACAGGCATGTTGGCCGGCACCATGTGGGGCCCCGTGAGGTCCACGGTGATGACATCCGCCTTCTTGCCGACCTCGAGGCTGCCGATCTCCTTGTCCAGGCCCATGCCCTTCGCGGCGTCGATCGTCACCATCTCCAGCGCCTTGCCGGGCGGGATCATCGTCTCGTCGCGGAAATGGCGCTGGTGGTAGCGGATGCACTGGAACATGTGGCGGAACATGTCGCCGCTGCGGTCGGGCGCCGTCGCATCGGACCCGATCATCACCGTCACGCCATCCTGCATCATCCTGGGCGCCGGGCAGTAGCCGCGCACGGCCGCGATGGCGGAGGGGTTGTGCACGACGGAGGCGCCGGTGCGCACCAGCGTCTCGATATCCGCATCCGTCAAATCGGTGCAGTGGCTGTGCCAGCTATCCGGCCCCATCAGGCCGAACATGCGGTCCGCCATCTCGATGCTGCCCTGGCGGTGGCCATCCTGGTGGAACCAGGCGCCATGCTTCTTCCCGACATCGCGCACCAGCCGTCCCTGGCGCTCGATCTCGCGCACCTTGGCCGGGTCGTGCTTCGCTTCCCGGTAGACCGGCATCAGCGTCGCCAGCTTCACGCGGCCCTTGTTGTGCCAGGCCTCCAGCGCGGCGGTGATGGTCTCCAGCTGCTGCTCGAAGGAGACGGGGCGCTCCACGCCATCCGGCCCGACATAGGGGCGCGGGAAGGGCGGCCGCGTCGGGCCGACGACGAGGATGCTGCGGATGCCGACGGCCTCCGTCGCCGTCGCATGCGCATCGGCGAAGGCGGGATCATCCACGCGCCCGATGCTGTCGCCGCCACCCAGCAGCGAGACGCCCGTGGTCACGCCGAAGCGCAGCCGCTCATGCGCCGCCAGCATCGCCTCGGCCTTCCAGAAGGAAGGGGGGGAGGCGAGGGTGTAGATGATCCGGCACGCCTCGGACCAGGCGGCACCGTCATTGTTGCCCATGGTCTTGACCAGGCCATGCCCCGCATGGGCATGGCCGTCGATGAGGCCCGGCAGGATCGCGCGGCCCTTGGCCTCGATCACCGTGGTCGCGTTGCCATGCGCCGCGACGACCTCGGCCGTCGGCCCGACGGCGACGATGCGGCCATCCTTGATGGCGACGGCGCCGTCATCGATGACGCGGCGCGTCGTGTCCATGGTGATGAGGACGCCGCCGCGGATGAGAAGATCGGTCATGGAGTCTCCTGGTCAGTCATTCAGTCATTCGTTGATCGCGCTTCGTCGTCGAGCCGCAGCCCGTCCCGCCATATCGCCCGCGGCATCCGATGCGCGTGAGCCTTCAGCCATCGCCGCCGCGCCACCGTCATCCACAGCCAGAAAGACGGCACCGCGAACGGCGGACCCGCGAAGGTGGTCCAGTCCCGCCAGCCCATGCTGAAGAACAGATCCGTCCCCTGCATGTCGGTTCGGCAATGGATCGCCCAGACGCCGCTCCACGGCCACCCTTCCTTGAACAGATACCAGGCTGGATCGGCGGGATGGCGCCGGAACACGCGCAGGACGTTCGGCAGCAGCAGCAGATCGTCCAGCGCCTTCATGGCGGAAGGTGGCGCCGCTCCTCACTCCACCTTCACCAGCCACAGCCGCAGCCGGTTGTCCGGCGCCTGGCGCAGATCGATCCCCCGCCGCGCCGCCCAGGCGATGGGCTGCTGGAACAGCGGCACATGCGCGATCTCCGCGCGCTCGATCGCCAGCGCATCGCGAATGAAGCGCCGCCGCGCCGTCTCATCCGCCGCTTCCGCCGCCTGTGCCACCAGCGCGTCGAAAGCCGCATTGGACCACCGCCCGTAGTTCAGCCCGCCCGTCGTGCGGCTCGACGTGCGCAGCACCTCGTTCAGCGTGGAATAGCTGTCCGCCAGCGGCAGGCCGGCATGGCCGAGCAGGTAGAGGGAGAAGTCGCGATTCGCCGTGCGGCGCGACCACACCGCGGTCGGCTCGCTCTGCAGCTGCAACCGGATGCCGACGCGCGCCAGCATGGCGGCGATCGCCTGGCAGGTGCGTTCGTCATTCACGTAGCGGTCGTTCGGGCAGACGATGCCGACGCTGAAGCCCTGCGGATACCCGGCCTCCGCCAGCAGCCGCCGCGCGCCATCGGGGTCGAAGGGCAGGCGCGTGTTGAGGTCCTGCGGCGCGCCGGTCAGGAAGGGGCTCACCATCATGCCCGCGGGCCAGGCCTTCTCCCGCATCACCCCGCGCACCAGCGAATTGACATCGATCGCGCGATAGATCGCCTCCCGCACCCGCCGGTCCTTCAGCGGATTGCGGCCGCGCACGTCGGAATAGAGCAGCTCCTCCCGCTCATGGTCGAAGCCGAGATAGATGGTGCGCAGTTCCGGCCCCTCGATCACCTGCACGCGGCTGTCCTGCAGCAGGCGGGGGATGTCCTGCAGCGGCACCTCCACATTCGCGTCGATGGCGCCGGACAGCAGCGATGCCGTGCGCGTCGCGGCGCTGCGGATCGGCTGGAAGGTCACGCGCGTCAGGTTGTGGACGGGCCGGTCCCACCAGCCCGCATGCGGCTCCAGCACCGTCCGTTCATCCGGCCGCCGCTCCACGATGCGGAAGGGACCCGTGCCATTCGCCACGCGCGTCGCGCCGCTTTCCTGCTGCCCGGCCAGGTTCGCGGCTTCCGTCGCGTTGTTCGCGCGGCTCCAGCCCTCATCCATGATGAAGAACTGCGTGATGGAGGCCGGCAGGATCGGGAAGGGACGATGCGTCTCGATCTCGATCGTGTGGCTGTCGACCTTGCGGACCTCCTTGATCGATCCCAGCAGCCCACGCGCCATCGACCCCGGCGTGTTCACCCGCGCCCAGGTGAAGATCACGTCGTCCGCGTCGAAGCTCTCGCCATTGTGGAACACGACGTTGCGCCGCAGGTTGAAGCGCCACACGGTCGGCGTGGTGCGCTCCCAGCTCTCCGCCAGCGCCGGCTCGATCTCGATCCGGTCGTTGTGCCGCACCAGCGCCTCATAGACATTGCCCATGAAGGTGTTGGTGAAGGTGTTGTTGGAGCTGTGCGGATCCAGCGTCAGCACATCCGCATTGTAGGCCCAGGTGAAGTTGCGAGCCTCGGCCGCGGGGATCGCTCCCAGGGCGAGCAGGGCGGCAAGGGCGAGGTGGCGCATGCGGCGGGAATCTCCGTGGCGTGGATCGCGCGAGCGTCCGTCCGCATCGCGGAATCGTCAACCGCATTCCGAACCTCGCCACGGCCCCGCCGCCATCCCGCCACGACCGGCGTGATAAGCAGCGCGTGATCGCCGTCTGATCGTCTACGAAGGAACCTGCCTCGATGCATCGCCGCCTGCTTCTCCTCGGCGCCGCCCTCGCCACCCTGCCGGCCCTGGCCTTCGCCCAGCCGGTCGAGACCGCGCTGCACCTGTCCGAGACTGCCGAGGTGACCCGCGCGCCGGATGAGGTGGTGGCGACGCTCCGCGCCGAGGCCCGCGCCCCCTCCGCCGCCGCGGCGCAGGAGGCGGTGAACCGCGCCATCACCGCCGCGGTTGCCCGCGCGCAGGCGGTCTCCTCCGTCCGCGTCTCGACCGGCGGCTACTGGACCGGGCGCGGGGAGGAAGGCCGCGGCTGGCAGGCCGCGCAATCCGTGACCTTGCGGGGTGGGGAGGCAGCGCCGCTGCTCGACCTCGCGGGCACGCTGCAATCCCAGGGCCTGGCAATGCAGTCCCTCTCCTGGACCCTGACGCGGGAGGCCGCGCGGACGGCGCGGGAGGAAGCCTCCCGCCTGGCGCTGGACGCGCTGCGCCGCCGCGCCGATGCCCTGGCCGCCCAGCTCAACATGACGGTCGCCGGCATCCGGGAAGTGCGGATCGACGCCCCCGACCGCTCGCCCCGCCCGGCACCCATGGCCGCGATGCGCAGCAGCGCCAGCGGATCGACGCCCCCGGTCGCGATCGCGGAGGACATCACCGTGCCCGCGACGGTGGAGGCGGTGGTCGTGCTCCGCCCCCGCTGAGCGTTACATCGCCCGGCGCCGCCCCCCGATCCAGGCCAGCGTCCCCGCGAGCGATCCGAGATCGGCCACCAGCTTCCGCCCCCGTAGCGTGAGCGCATGGCCGATCGCCTTGCCCGCATGCCGCGCCGCCATGCGCCAGGCCTCCCTGCCCACAGGCCCGCCATGCACATGGAGAAACAGCAGGCGGGACCAGGCCATGTGCCAGGCCTTTCGCCAGGCGACCCGCGCCGACCCGCCGGAGGACCGCCCGCCCTCATGCGCCACGCCGACGGCAGGCTCCACCAGCACGCCGCCGGCGCGAAGGCAGAGGTCGTCATCCTCGTAGAACAGGAAGAAGCGCTCATCGAAGCGCAGCCCGTCCCCCGCCTGCCCCAAGGCTGGCCGCAGCAGCAGGCAGGCGCCGGAGGCATAGTCGGCGCAGAACATCCCCTCCGGCCAGGGCTCCCCCTCCCGCCGCCCGGGCATGGCCCCGCGACGCAGATGCGACGCGTTCCAGGACCGCACGGGCCGGCCCGACCCGTCCAGGATCAGCGGCGCCACCAGCCGCGCCGCCGGATGCGCCTCCGCCGCCGCCACCAGCCCCGCGATCGCCGCTGCCGTCAGCCGCGCATCGGGGTTGGCCAGCAGCGCGAACTCCGTCTCCACCCGGTCGAGCCCCCGGTTGCAGCCCGCCCCGAAGCCCAGATTGGCGGCGTTCTCCACCACCAGCGCCCCTGGCCGCGCCGCGCGCACCGCCGCCACCGTGCCGTCCGGGCTGGCATTGTCCACCACGATGAGCCGGACGCCCTGCGGCAGCGCGGCCAGGAAGCCGCGCATCGCCACCTCGCTGGCCCAGGTGACGGTCACGATCGTGACACGGGAGAGAACGGCATCCATTCCTGCCCCCTGCCACGCGCCCCGGCGCCGCGGCAAGCGCCGCAGCCTCGGAGTCGGGCCCGCGCGCAGCATCGAATGACGATCTGCTCATGCCCGCGTCATCCACTGCTTCGTCTACGATCAGACGGCATGGTGTGGATAAGTCAGGAACATAAGCCGAATCGGCGCGTTTCGAACAAAGATGACAAAAAACGCAGGGCGGACCCGCCCATTGAATGCATGCATGCCGCCCACTTATGCGCTAGACCGCCTGCTCTGATGGCAACTCGGTGACGGAAAAGACTCGAATGGGTGTCGTGATCGGGGAGGTGGCGCGCAAACTTGGCTACCGCCCGGGGATGGCCTGCGCGGTGCTCGGTGCCCCGCAGGGAATGACCTTTGGACTGCCGAATGGGGCGACCGCCGCCGCGGATCTCATCCTGGCCTTCGCCGCGGACAAGGCGACGCTCCGGGCCGTGGCCCCCCGCGCGCTGAACCTCTACGGCATCGGCGCCCGGCTGTGGTTCGCCTACCCTAAGAAGACCGGACCGGTACGCTCCGACCTCGACCGCGACCATGGTTGGGACCCGCTGACCACGGAAGGCCTGCTGCCGGTCACGCAGGTGGCGCTGGACGATACCTGGTCCGCGCTCCGCTTCCGGTTCCGGGAGGAAATCCCGAAGATCATGCGCGCGGGCGCCTGAACGGGGCACGCCACCGGGGAAGCGGGGAAGGGCAAATGATGTGGCCTTTCGCCCGCACCCCGATTAGCGTCCGACCACGCCCGCCCCTCCGCGGCCGAACCCGGACGCCCGCATGAACCACTCCACGGGCACCCCCCGCCCGGCCCCAGACCTCAACCGCAGCGCCGTCGCCCGCTACCTTCAGCTGGCGACCCTGTTCCGCCACCGCGTGGAACAAGGCACCTGGCCCGCCGGCAAGCAGATCCCGACCGTCGACGACCTCGCCGCCGAATGCGGCGTGGCCCGCGCCACCATCCGCCAGGCGCTGGACCAGCTGGCCCAGGAAGGCCTGATCGAGCGCTTCCGCGCCAAGGGCACCTTCGTCCGCGCGACCCCACCCGACCGCCTCTGGTGCGACGTCGAGACCGACTGGAACGGCCTGCTCCGCTCCCGCGAAGGCGCCGAGATCGAGATCCTCTCCGACCACCCGAACCAGGACGGCAGCGTCGCCCCGGCCCATGCCGGCCAGCCCGCCCCCAGCTACCGGCACCTCCGCCGCCGCCACTGGCGGAACGGCCAACCCTTCCTGCTGGCCGATGTCTGGATGGATGACCGCCTCTCCGCCAAGGTCACGGCGGAAGACCTGGTCACCAAGACCAGCCTGAAACTCGTGGCCGGCCTGCCCGGCGTCACCATCGCCGAGGCCCGGCAGACGCTCACCATCGGCAGCGCGGATGTCGAGACCGCCGCCGCCCTCCACCTCCCCCTCAACGCCCCCGTCGCCCATGTCCACCGCACCGCCCTCGACCCCAGCGGCACCACCCTCCTCATCGCCAACGGCATCTACCGCGGCGACATGGTCCGGATCGACGTGAAGCTCCGGTAGCGGGGCGCGGCGCCGGGTTCTGGGGATGGGTGCGCTGGTGGCCTCTGGAGAGGGGCTGCTCGCCCCTCTCCAGACCTCTCCCCGCCAGGGTCCGACGGGACCCTGGACCGCGGGCATAACGACGAAGGGGGAGGGGGCCGAAGTGCCCCCTCCCCCTTCGTCGTTGTATCTCCTGGGTTCCCAAGGGCCCGCTGGCCCTTGGCAGGGAAGGGGTATCGGGGAAGGGACAGCGTCCCTTCCCCGGGCAATCCGCGCGCCCGCCCCGGACCCGGCGCCGCACCCCGCTACCCGAACATCGCCTCGACCGTGGCCGCGTCCGGCGTGGGTTGCCAGTGCGGGTGGTTGTCCTTGTCGACCAGCACGGCGCGGACGCCTTCGGCGAAGTCGGGGTGCATCGTCACGGCGCGGGTCAGGCGCAGTTCCATCGCCAGGCAGCCGGCCAGGTCCAGGGTTGCGCCGCGCTTCAGCAGTTCGAGCGTCACGGCCATGCTGGTCGGCGACATGCGGGCCAGGATGGCGGATTGGGCGCGGGCCCAGTCCGTATCCTCGGCCGCCAGCGCGGCCTGGATGTCTGCCAGCGTCGCATGGCTGAAGCAGCGGTCGATGGCGGGGCGCTGGGCGGCGATGGCGCCGGGGGCCACGGCTTCGGCCAGGCGGTCCACGGCGCCGATGTCCCCGGCCAGCAGGGCGTCGCGCAGCGCGGGCAGCCTCTCCCGCTTCACGAAGTGGGTGGCGAGGCCGGCTTCCACCGCTTCCGCGCCGCGCAGCCGCGCGCCGGTCAGGGCCAGCCAGGGGCCGAGCGCGCCGGGCAGCCGCGGCAGGACGTGGCTGGTGCCGACATCGGGAAACAGCGCGATGGCCGTCTCCGGCATGGCCAGCATCGCGTGTTCCGTGACGATGCGGTGGCTGCCATGGACGGAGACGCCGATGCCGCCGCCCATGCAGACGCCGTCGATCAGGCTGACCCAGGGCTTGCCGAAGCCGGCGATGGCGGCGTTCACGGCGTATTCGCCGGCGAAGAAGGCCTCGATCCCCGAGGCGTCGCGCGCCAGGGCCAGTTCGCGGATGCGCCGCACATCGCCGCCGGCGCAGAAGGCCTTGCCGCCCGCGCCCTCCAGGACCACCAGCGCCACGGCGGGGTCGGCGCGCAGCGTGGGGATGGCGCTGGCGAAGGCCTCGATCATCGGCAGGTCGAGCGCGTTGAGGGCGCGGGGCCGGTTCATCAGCAGCGTGCCGGCAGCGCCTTCGCGCTTGAGGATCACGGTGGCTTCGGCGGTTTCGCCCATGCGGTTCGCTCCCGGGTCGGTCATCCCCGGGCGTTACGCGGCCCCGCCATCCAGCGCAACCGCCTCGGAAGGCGGGTTGCTGCCGCCGGGGATGATGCGGTCCATCGGCATGGTGATCACCGCGTGCAGCCCTTCGGCCCGCCAGTCGAAGGCGATGGTGCCGCCAAGCTGCGCCAGCACGCGGGCGATCATGCGGCTGCCGAAGCCGCTGCTGGCCGGCGCCTGCACCGGGGGGCCGGATGCCTCCCGCCATTCGAGCACCAGTTGGCCTTCCGCCTCCCGCCAGGCGAGCGACACCTGGCCGCCAGCCACGGACAGCGCGCCGTATTTCACCGCATTGGTCGCGAGTTCGTGCAGCGCCATGGCGAGCGGCTGGACCGCTTCCGGGCGGAGGGCGATGGCGTCGCCCTCCAGCCGGATCGCCTCCCCATTCGCGCGCAACTCGTTCTCCGCCACCTCCCGCATGGTGGATCCCTGCCACCGGTTGCGCGCCAGCAGGGTATGGGTCTTGGCCAGCGAGAGCACGCGCTGGGACAGCGCCGCGCGCAGTGCTTCCGCGCTATCGGCCCGGGTCATGGAGACCATGGCCTGCACCACCGCCAGCAGGTTCTTCGACCTGTGGTCCACCTCGCGGGCCAGCAGCAGCCGCTCCTCCTCCTGCCGCCGCAGGTCGGTGACATCCATGATGACGCCGGCGAGGCGCCCCGGCGCGACGAAGCGGCTGATGCTTTCGCACCAGCGGACCTGGCCGTCGTCGCGCCGGATGATGCGGTAGGTCAGCCGCACCAGCCCGTCCGGGTTGTCGCCGCTCGCCTTCCATTGCTGGCGGACCTGGGCGCGGTCGTCGGGATGCACCGCTTCCCACCACAGCGCGGCGGCGACGCGGCCGGAGGGTTCGCGGGGGTAGCCGAGCAGGTCGAAATGCCGCGGCGACCAGACGGCGCGGCCCGTTGCCTGGTCGGATTCCCAGGTGGCCAGGCCCGTCTTGTCGAGCGCGATGTTCAGCCAGGCATCCTGGTTCTGCACCAGGCCGCGCGTGGACCGCCAGGCACCGCCGGACAGCAGCAGGGCCAGCACCGTCATCGCCACCGCGCCCGCCGCGCCCGCCAGCAGCAGGGTCCGCGTGCGGATCCAGTCGGCCTCCACCACCGCTTCTGGTGCCGCGACGGCGATGACGTAGTCCGGCGCCAGCTGCAGGGCGGTGAAGGCGCCCACCACGGCCTGCCCATCCAGCGACTGCCCGCGGAAGCCGCCCGAGGTCGCGGTGCCGATCGCGCCCATCACGGCGGGCCGCGCCGTCTCCCCGATATGCGCTTCCGGGACGCGGGCAAGCAGCTGCCCGTCCCGGTGGACGACGCCGGCGATGGTCCCGTTGGGCAGGGTCTGCTGGCGCAGGACCGCCTGGATGTCGGCCTGCCGCAGGCTCACGGTGAGCACCGCCACCACCGCCTCGTTCCGCAGCACCGGATAGGCGATCAGCAAACCCGTATTGCCGGTCGCCACGCTGTCGAAGGGGCGCCCCACCGCGGGCCGTCGCGTCTGCGCGGCGCGCCGGATCACCTCCTCCGCTGCCGGGGTACTGACCGGCGCACGCATCATGGCGAAGGGCTGCAGCGTGCTGACGATGCGGACCGGGGTCTCCGCCGGCCCAGCCACGCCGGTCCAGACATTCAGCGTGGCGCCGCCCAGGATCGCCGCGCTGTCCTGCAGGCGGCGAAACAGGTGCTGCATCTCCTCCGCCGGGGTGTCGGCCAGGTCGTCGAAGGCGGCGAGGGAGGCCAGCAGCCGCGCGATGCCGAGGCGCAGCTGCAATTCGGAATCGAGCGTCGCCGCAACGGTGCGCGCCACATCCATCAGCCGCGCCTCGGATTCGACCCGATGGCTGCGATTGGCTTCCATGGCCGCATAGATGCCGATGGCGGCCAGGGGCAGCAGCGCCGCAACCACGCCGGCCAGCAGGATGGCGAAGCCCGCGCGGACGCGCCGGGCGGCGCCCTGGTCCCTGCGGGCCGAACGCAGAACCCGCTCCGCCTCATTCCCTGCCACGGCGTCGCCGCGCGCCGCATCGTCCATGGCCACTCCCCCAGCGCCCTCCCCATAGCCGCCACATGCGAAGAGGGCGCCCCAGGCGGGACGCCCTCACTCCCATGTGACGATAGCGGAAAGGCTGCCGGGTTTCAGCGGCGGGACATCAGCCCCACCACCGCGGCGGTGATCGCCGCGCCGAACAGGCCCTTCTTGGCGGTCTGGCTCTTCAGCAGAGGTGCCAGCATCGCCGCCCGCATGGCCCCGTCAGAAAGCTGGGACGTCGCGGCCTGGCGGATGCGCAGCGCTTCCTCCGCCACCGGGTCACGCGGCGGGTTCCGCGCCAGAAGGCCGAGGATGCCCGCCAGCACCAGGTCACCCAGCGCCACGATCAGTGCCGCCCAGACCGGGCCGAAGCCCGGCACCAAGGCGGCAAAGGCCGCGATGTGCAGCATCAGCAGCAGCAGCAGCCCGAAGACCGCTGCCCCCGCGCCGTAACCCGCCTGCACGGCGTAGCCACGGCTGGTGCGGCGCAGATAGAGGCTTTCCGCCTGCCAGGCGGCCTGGGCGAGCCGGAACAGGCGCATGCCTACGATCCCCGCTTAGCGGTGCCGGTCCGGATAGACGTAGGTGTTGCCACCCATCAGCCGGCCCAGCAGGTAGCCGCCGATCGCCGCGACCGCGACGGTCACCAGCGGACGCTCCCGCACGGTGTCGGACAGGGCGTAGGCGTTCTCCTCGATCGTCTCCTTGGCGCGGCGGCCGTAATCCTCGACCGTCTCGGCGGCGGAGCCGAGCGCCGGCGTCACGCGCTCCTCCATCAGCCGCTCCACCTGGCCGCGCAGGCGGGCGAGTTCGGCGCGCGCGTCGTCGGCAAGGCGGCTGCCGCTTTCCACGGCCTCGTCGCGCAGGTTGCGGAGGTCATTGGCGCTCTGGGACATGGTGTCTTCCTTCATCGGGGTATCGGGGTCGCGGGTCGAACGTCGCGACCGTGATTCGGTTCCGGGCCAATGTCCCCTTCGACGCGATGCCCGAAGGCGCTACCTTCCCCCACCGACAGGCAGCAGGAGGCAGGATTGGCGATGCAAGCGAGGTTGCTTCTGCTGCTGCCGTTGCTGGCCCTGGCCTGCCTCGCCGCCGGGTCCGCGCGCGCGCAGATGCGCGACCTCACCATCGTCTCCTGGGGCGGCGCCTATCAGGAAGCGCAGCGGGAGGTCTTCTTCCGCCCCTGGATGCAGGCCCGCAACGCCCGGATGCTGGAGGGCACCTGGGATGGCGGCATCGACGTCCTGCGGGCGAGGCTGCGAGACGGCAACAACAACTGGGACCTGGTGCAGGTCGAGGCCGATGAGTTGCTGGCGGGCTGCGAGGAAGGGCTCTTCGAGCGGATGGACTGGCCGCTGATCGGCGGCACCGATCGCTACGTGCCGCAGGCCGTGAACGAATGCGGCGTCGGCGCCGTCGTCTATTCCTTCGTCCTGGCCTGGGACCGCGGCCGCCTGGCGGAGCCGCCGCGCGGCTGGGCGGATTTCTTCGACACGGCCCGCATCCCCGGCCGCCGCGCGCTGCGCCGCGGGCCGAAGACCACGCTGGAGATCGCGCTGCTGGCCGATGGCGTCGACCCCGGCCAGGTCTATCGCGTGCTGGCGACGGAAGCCGGCGTCGATCGCGCGCTGCGGCGGCTCGATACCATCCGGGGCGAGCTGATGTGGTGGGAGAGGGGTTCCCAGCCCCCGCAATGGCTGGCCTCGGGCGAGGTGGCGCTGGCCGCCGCCTATAATGGCCGGATCGCGGCGGCGAATGCGCTGGATGGCCGCGACCTCGGCATCCAATGGGCGCAGAACCTTGCTACGCTGGACAGCTGGGTGATCATGCGCGGCAGCCCGAACCGGGCGCAGGCGCTGGATTTCCTGGCCTATGCCGGCCAGCCCCAGGTGCAGGCCCTGCTGCCGCCGCTGATCCCCTACGGCGTCACGGCGCGGGAGGCGAATGCCCTGCTCTCGCCGCCCGTCCTGGCCACGCTGCCGACCGCGCCGCCCAATGCCGCGACGGCGCTGCGCATCGATGACCGCTTCTGGCTGGACAACATGGATCGCCTGTCCCGGCGATTCGCGGATTGGCTGGCCCGTCCATGATCCCGTCTGGGACCCCATCTGCCCCAGCACGCCACCCGGGAAAGGAAACCCCATGACCATGATGCATCGCCGCCACCTGCTCGGCTTCGGCGCCGCGCTCGGCGCCACCATCTGGGCCGCGCCCCGCGCCGCTTTCGCGCAGGCAGCCCCGGCGCCGACCGGCCCGCACAGCCTGGCCCCGCTGCCCTACGCCTTCGATGCGAACGAGGCCGCCATCGATGCGCGGACCATGGAACTGCACTGGCGCTTCCACCATGGCGGCCAGGTCAACAACCTGAACGCCGCGATCCGGGAGCATACGGCGCTGCAGGCCATGCCGCTCGACCGGCTGCTGATGAATCTCGGCCAGGTGCCGGAGGCCGTGCGCACCGCGGTCCGCAACAATGGCGGCGGCCATGCCAACCACAGCATGTTCTGGGGCATCATGGGCGGCCGGGGCGGCGACCCCACCGGCGAGCTGGCGGCGGCGATCAACCAGGACTTCACCGATTTCGCCACCTTCAAGAACCGCTTCAACGCGGCGGCGAATGGCGTCTTCGGCAGCGGCTGGGCCTTCGTCACCGTCACCCAGGCCGGGCGCCTCGCCATCGTCACCAAGCCGGGCCAGGACAACCCGCTGATGGACGGCCAGCGGGTGCTGATCGGCAACGATGTCTGGGAACACGCCTATTACCTGCGCTACCAGAACCGCCGCCCCGAATACACGGCCAACTGGTGGAACGTGATCGACTGGTCGAAGGTCGCGGAGCGCTACGCCGCCGCCAAGGCCGGCACGCTGACCGTCTGACGTCCTTTTCCTCCCCCGCCTCGGCGCGGGAGGAGGCGGGGTGGGGCGGCCTGTCGGAACCCCCCACCCCTTCACGCCGTTCCCGGTGACCACCCGAAAGGTCCGTCACCGCCATGGCCATCCGCCTCAAGAAGCTATCCCAGCAGACGCTGGTCATCACCGGCGCCTCCTCCGGCATCGGCCTCGCCACCGCGCGGATGGCGGCCGGGCGCGGCGCCGCCGTGGTACTCGTCGCCCGGGACGAGCCCTCCCTCGTCTCCGCCGTCAACGCCATCCGCGAATCCGGCGGCCGCGCAGAATATGTCGTGGCCGACGTCGCGGACCTCGAGGCCATGGAAGGCGTCGCGAAATTCACCGAGGAGAAGTTCGGCGGCTTCGACACCTGGGTGAACGATGCCGGCGCCAGCATCTACGGCACGCAGGAACAGACGCCGATCGACGACCAGCGCCGGCTGTTCGAGACCAACTACTGGGGCGTGGTGCATGGCAGCCTGGTGGCGGCGCGGCGCCTAAAGTCCCGTGGCGGCGCCATCATCAATGTCGGCTCCGTGCTGTCTGACCGCGCCATCGCCTACCAGGGCACCTATTCCGCGACCAAGCATGCGGTGAAGGGCTTCACCGATGCGCTGCGCATGGAATTGCAGGCCGAGGGCGCGCCGATCAGCGTCACCCTGGTCAAGCCGGCCGCGATCGACAGCCTCTTCGCCGAGCATGCGCGCAACCTGCTGGGCACGCCGGGCCTGGCCGTGCCGCCGCCGACCTATGACCCCAAGGTCGTCGCCCGCGCCATCACCTTCGCGGCCACCACGCCGCGCCGGGACCTCTATGTCGGCGGCGGCGGCCTGATGATCTCCGTCCTCGGCACGCTCTTCCCGCGCGCCACCGATGCGCTGATGGCCAAGGGTGCCCGCGCCGCGCAGACCAGCCAGCATGCCGGCCGCCCCGGCCGCCGCGACAATTTGCATGAGGGCCGCCCGGGCGGCGAGGAACGATCGAGCCTGCCCGGCCCCGCCGCGCGCCAATCCAGCCTGGTGCTGGAGGCGCAGATGCACCCCATGGCGACCCTGGCCGTGCTGGCCGGTGGCGTCGCGCTGGTGGCGGGCGCGCTGGCGGCGCGGCGCAGCGGCCATGGGCGCCTGGCGAGCCTGGCGATGGACCACCTGCCGCGTGGCATCGCGCGCCATGTGCCGGACCGCATGCCGCGCCTGGCAGACCTGCCTCGGGCCCGTGACCTGCCCGGCTACCGCTACCTGCCGAGCCGCCGTGACCTGCCGAGCACGAGCGACCTGCCGCGGCTGCGCGACGTGCCGGGCTATCGTCACCTGCCGAGCGCCCGGGATATCCAGCGTCACCTGCCGGGGCGCGCCGATGTCTCGCGGCTGCTCGGCCTGCTGCCCGATCCCGCGCGCATCGGCGCCGAACTGGTCCGTCGCGCCCGCCGCAGCGGGCTGTTCTGACCGCCGGGTCGCGGGGGGAGGGCATCCTCCCGCGGCAGCCCCGGGTTCAGGAGGGGTCCTGCACCTCCACCCGCTTCGGCGCCTCCGCACCCACGGGATGCGGCTTGTGCCGCCGCAGCCTTCCACTCCAGGCCCGGGTGAATTCCGCCCCCAGCAGGAAGACCTGCGCGGAGTAGTAGACCCAGAGCAGCACGACCACGAGCGCACCCGCCGCGCCGTATTTCGCCGCGATGCCGCTGCCGCCGATATACCAGCCGATGGCCGCCTTCCCGATCCCGAACAGCAGCGCGGTGCCGAGCGCCCCCACCGCCACGTCCCGCCAGCGCAGCCGCCGGTCCGGCAGGATCTTGTAGATGGCGGCGAACAGCAGAGCGGTCAGCAGGAAGGACACCAGCAGGTTCGCCCCCTGCAGCAGCGGCACCAGCTCCGGCGCCAGCTGTTCGGTCCACTTCCACAGCGCGGAGATGATGGCGGAGGCGATCAGCGACACCAGCAGCAGGAAGCCCGTTGTCGCCACCAGCCCGATCGAGAGCAGCCGCGCCCGCACCAGGGTGGAGATGGTCACCGGCGGCGGGGGCGACTTCCAGATCGCGTTCAGCGCGGATTGCAGCTCCGCGAAGACGCCCGAGGCGGTGATCAGCAGCACGGCCAGGCTGACCAGCGCGGGGATGCCCGAACTGCCGGTCCCGTCGCCATCCATCCCCTCCATGATGGCCTCGACCGCCGCGGCACCATCCCGTCCCACCAGGGCGCGCAACTGCTCGGCGACCGCGGCGCTGACGCGTTCCTCGCCGAAGGCGGCGCCCGCGATGGCGACGGCCACGATCAGCAGCGGCGCGATGGAGAACATGGTGTAGCAGGCGATGGCGGCGCCCCGCGTCATCGCCTCATCCTCGATGAAGCCGTTCACCGTCTCCTTGATGATCGACCAGGCGCGCCTTCGCATCGCAGCATCCCATCCACGCGGGGCCGCAACGGCGCCAGGTGCCGCGGGTTGCGCGCGGCGGCGTGAGGACCCCCGCTTGGCAAGCGCCCCCGGGCAGCGTAGGGGCGGGCGACAGACCGGGAGAGACCACGGCATGGCCGACATCGAGATCGACATCGGGGGCGAGATCTTCCACGCCTTCTACGAGGAGAAGGACGCGCCGAAGACGGTGGCCCGTTTCCGGGAACTGCTGCCCTTCAACGACCGCATCATCCATGTCCGCTGGTCCGGCGAGGCCTGCTGGATCCCGATGGGGGAGCGTGACCTCTCCATCGGCTACGAGAACGCGACCAGCCACCCGGCCCCCGGCCAGATCATCGTCTATCCCGGCGGCCTGCCGACCAGCGTCAGCGAGACGGAGATCCTGCTGGCCTACGGCGCCGTCGCCTTCGCCTCCAAGGCCGGGCCGCTGGCGGGCAACCATTTCCTGACGATCCGCGAGGGGCTGGATCGTCTCTATGCCATCGGGCGTTCCGTGCTGTGGGACGGCAACAAGCCCATCACTTTCCGAAAGGCAGGCTGACCATGGCCCTTGGCATGACCGACATCACCGAAGGCGAGGGGACCATGGCGGTCTCCGGCAAGCAGGTGACCGTGCACTACACCGGCTGGCTGTTCGACCCGAAGGCGCCGGAGAACAAGGGGAAGAAGTTCGACAGCTCCCGCGACCGCGGCGAGCCCTTCAGCTTCCCCCTCGGCGCCGGCCATGTGATCCAGGGCTGGGACCGCGGCGTGGCGGGCATGCGCATCGGCGGCCACCGCCGCCTGACGATCCCGCCGGAGTTCGGCTACGGCGCCCGCGGCGCCGGCGGCGTGATCCCCCCCAACGCCACGCTGGTCTTCGACGTCGAACTGCTCGGCGTCGGCTGACGCCCCGAAGCCCTCTCCCCCGACGGGGGAGAGGGTTGGGTGAGGGGGGGACTGCCCTTTCGGGGAAAGCCCTTGCCTCCCCCGCGCCTCCCGCGATAAAGCCTCCTCCAGCATCAGGAGTTGGGCCGACGCCCAACGCCAACCTGCCTTCCCGGGCAAGGTGGCGCTCCCGCAAGGGGGGATGCGGCCTCACCGGCAACCAATCGGGCAGCGCCGCCGTCGGTTCGATCTCCTGGACACCAGGAGGCCACCATGTTGGACAGCGCGGGGACGCCCCCGGACCTAACCCTTCTTCTCGGCCCGCATGACGCGGCGGAATTCGTCGCATTCTGCGAGTGGCGCGACCGCCTCGGGCGATGTGCGCCCTCCCTCCTCTATGTCACGCTGCATCGGCGTGGCGCGGAGATCTGGACCCAGGCGATCCGCATCCTGCCCGACCGCCGCCCGGGCCACCTGACCATCCATGTCGAGCGCATCCGCGATGGCGATGAACGCGCCGCGCTGCGCGACTGGCTGCTGGCGGCGGCTTCAGGGATGCGTCGCTAAAGTTTCTTGCATTTCGCATGGCACGCCGGTTGCGCCGGGGGCCCTGCCTGCTCGCCTTTCGCGAGAGGCCGGGAAGTCCCATGCCCCATTCGCGCGTGCCCAGATCCTCCACCGCCGTCGCCATCATCCTCGCGGCGCGCCCCAGCCCGAACGCGGCGCGCCCGCTGCCGGCGCAACCCATCGGCGGGCGGCCCATGCTGCACCACGTGATGGATGCCGCCGCGGGGGTCTTCGGCCGCGCCATCCTCGTCATCGGGCCGGAAATGGCGGACCTGCCGCCGCCCCCGCCGCCGCATCGCACCGTGGTGCAGCGGGACCGGCGCGGCGCCGCCCATGCCGCCCTGCTGGCCGCGCCCATGCTGGCCGGCTTCCGCGGGGATGCGGCGGTGATCCGGGGCGACCTGCCCTCCCTCTCCGCCGCGTGCCTCCAGGCGCTGCGGGACGCGCGACGCGATGGCGCGGACCTGGCCCTGCTCGCCTTCCGCCCCGCTTCGCCGGCGCCGCTCGCCCGCGTCCTCGCCTGCGCCGATACCGGCCAGGTGGATCGCGTGGTGCCCTGGGCGGAGGCGACGGCGGCGGAGCGTGCCATCGGCCTCTGCGATGCCGGCGTGCTCTGCGCCCGCAGCGTGGACCTGGTGCGCTGGCTGCGCGCCATCCGCCCCGACGAGGCCCGCGGCGAGTTGCGCCTGACCGGCATCGTCGCCGCGGCGCGGGAGGAAGGCCGCCAGGTCATCGCCATCGAGGGTCCGGCCGCGGAACTGACGCCGCTCGACACGCCGGAGGCGCTGATCGAGGCGCAGGCGCTGGACCGATTATCGCGGCACCTCAGCGCCGCCTGATTGACAGGTCCGGGCCGCCTGCGATCCTCCCCGCAAAACGACGGAGGATCGGGTCCATGAAGCGCAGGACGATGCTGGCGGCTGGCGTGCTGTTGCCCCTCGCCGCGCGCGCCCAGGGGCGGCCCGTGCGGCTCGTGGTCCCCGCCGCGCCCGGCGGGGCCATCGACGTCATCGGCCGCCTCTACGCCCAGCGCCTCTCTTCCCGTGCGGGCCAGAACTGGGTGATCGAGAACCGCGCGGGCGGCAACAACACCATCGGCGCGGCGGAAGTCGCGCGCAGCGCGCCGGATGGCACGACCTTCCTCGTCAATGCCGACATCCACCTGATGGGCACGCGCGTCGTGCGCAACCTGCCCTATGATCCCGTCGCCGATTTCACGCCCATCGCCCGCCTCGCCACCGCGCCGCTGCTGGTCGTGGGCCATCCCGAGCAGTCCCGCGCGCGCACCATGCAGGAGCTGGCGGCGGCGATGCGGCGCGACCCGCGGCACTACACCTTCTCCACCTCCGGCGCCGGATCCATGGCGCATCTGGCGGCCGAGGGGCTGAAGCGCGCCATCGGCGCCGATGACGCGGTGGTGGCGCATTACCGGGGCACCGCGCCGGCCATCAACGACGTCGTCGCCGGCAATGTCGCGCTGATGGTGGCGCCCCTCCTCTCCGCCCAGCCGCTGGTCCAGGCTGGCCGGCTGCGCGCCTTCGCGCTGATCGGCGCCGCGACCCGCAGCGCCGCCATGCCCGATGTCCCGACCATCGCGGAAGCCGGCATCCCCGGCATCGACTTCCTGCTGTGGTACGCGGTCTGGGGCCCCAAGGGCCTGCCCGCCGCCACGGCCGATACCCTGGCCCGCCAGCTGAACGAGATCGGCCAGGAGGCCGAGATCGCGCGCCGCCTGACCGAGATGGGCGCGGACGCCTTCACCTCCGACACGCCTGCCAGCTTCGCCGCCTTCATCGCGCAGGAGAACGTGAAGAACGGCCGCATCGCCGACCTCGCGGGGATCCAGCCGGAGTGATGCCCGCGAGCGTTTCTGGTGATCCGATGGCGGCCGGTGTTCTTCACGCCGGCCGAGGCCGCGAATGCGGCCCGCCGCTTATGCGGCGAAGCCAAGCGAAGCGCCGGCGTCTGAGGGCCTTTTCGTGTCAGCGAAAAGGCATGGCGGCATGACCAGCCCGCCCATACTGATCGCCGGCGGCGGCATCGGCGGCCTCGCCACCGCCCTCGGCCTCGCCCGCCAGGGTTTTTCGTCCATCGTCCTGGAGAAGGCGCCGGCGATGGGGGAGGTGGGGGCGGGCATCCAGCTCGGCCCCAACGCCTTCCATGCCTTCGACTGGCTGGGCGTCGGCGACACGGCGCGCGCCATGGCGATCTATGTGGACCGGCTGCGGCTGATGGACGCGCTGACGGCGGAGGAGATCTGCCACATCGACCTCGGCCCCGATTTCCGCGCGCGCTTCGGCAACCCCTACGCCGTCATCCACCGCGGCGACCTCCACGGGGTCTTCCTGCAAGGCTGCCGCGCCAGCGACCTCATCACGCTGCGCACCTCGGCCGAGGTGGTCGCCTATGAGCAGGACAGCACCGGCGTCACCGCCATCCTGGCCACCGGCGAACGCCTGCGCGGCCGCGCGCTGATCGGCGCGGATGGCCTCTGGTCCAAGGTGCGCCGGCAGCTCGTCGGCGATGGCGCGCCCCGCGTCTCCGGCCACACCACCTATCGCAGCGTCATCCCGACCGAACAGATGCCGGAGGAACTGCGCTGGAACGCCGCGACCCTCTGGGCCGGCCCGAAATGCCACATCGTCCACTACCCGCTGCAGGGCTGGAAGACCTTCAACCTCGTCGTCACCTACCACAACGACGCGCCGGAGCCCGTCGCGGGCAAGCCCGTGGAGGCCGAGGAGGTCTTCCGCGGCTTCACCCATGTGCACCCCATGGCCCAGCAGATCATCCGCCAGGGACGCGACTGGAAGCTCTGGGTCCTCTGCGACCGCGACCCGATCGAGCGCTGGGTCGATGGCCGCGTGGCACTCCTTGGCGACGCCGCGCATCCGATGATGCAGTACATGGCGCAGGGCGCCTGCATGGCGATGGAGGATGCGGTCTGCCTGGCGCAGACGTTGGCCGCGCACCAGGGCGAGATCGAGGCCGCGCTGCCCGCCTATCGCGATGCCCGCGCGCTGCGCACGGCGCGCGTGCAGCTGCAGTCCCGCGCCATCGGCGACCACGTCTACCACCCCGCCGGCGCCCATGCCGCGCTGCGCAACTCCATCATGGCCGCGAAGTCGCAGGCGGAATGGCGGGACACCCTCGCCTGGCTCTATGGCGGCACCGGGCCCATCACACAGGACAAAGCAGCATGAGCTCCGACGCCGTCGCCCACGCCATCCGCGAACTGGTCATCGCCAACCGCATCCTGGCGCGGGAGGATGTGATCGACGATTTCGGCCATGTCAGCCTGCGCCATCCCGAACGGCCGGACCGCTACTTCCTCTCCCGCAGCCGCAGCCCCGTGGCCGTGACCAGCGACGACATCATGGAGTTCGAGCTGGACGGCACGCCCATCGCGCAGAATGGCCGCCGCATCTATGCGGAACGCGCCATCCACTCCGCCATCTTCATGGCCCGGCCGGAGGTGCGCGCCGTGATCCACCACCACGCCCGCCCCGTCATCCCCTTCACGGTCACGAAGACGCCGCTGAAGCCCGTCTTCCACATGGGCAGCGTGATGGGGGCGGAGGTGCCGATCTGGGACAGCCAGGACGAATTCGGCGACACCAACATGCTGGTGGACGACCTGCCGCGCGGCCATTCGCTGGCGCGCGCGCTCGGCCCGCACCGCTCCGTCCTGCTCGCGCGCCATGGTGCCTGCAATGTCGGCGTCAGCCTCCGCGCCGCCGTCTTCACCGCCGTCTACATGAAGGACAATGCGGCGATGGTGCTGGCGAGCCTGCCCTACGGCCCCGTCAGCTACCTGACGCCGGGTGAGGTGGAGAAGACCGCGACCATGCTGCTCTCCGACATGCCGCTCGCCCGCGCCTGGGACTACTGGATCACCCGCGCCGGATTCGGCGGCGTGTAGGGCGCCTCCCCGGCCGCGGGCGGGGCCACGGCCTCCGCCTGCGGCCCGCCGGCGCTCTCGATCAGCGCCGCCAGCTCCGTCTCCGGCACCGCGCGGCCATAGAGGTAGCCTTGCGCCTCCGTGCAGCCTTCCGCGCGCAGCAGCGCCGCCTGCACGGCGTTCTCCACCCCCTCCGCATTGCACCGCAGGCCGAGCGCATGGGTGATGCCGATCATGGCGCGGACGATCGCGACCGCCTGCGGATCGTCCGTCAGGGTCGCGACGAAGCTGCGGTCGATCTTGATCTTGTCGAAGCGGAACTTGTGCAGGTAGCCGAGCGAGGAATAGCCGGTGCCGAAATCATCCATGGCAACGGAAACGCCGAGCGCGTGCAGCGCCTCCAGCGTCGCCAGCGTGCGCTCCGTGTCCGTCAGCAGCACGCCTTCCGTGATCTCGATCTCGAGGCGGGCGGGCGGCAGCCCCGTCTCCTCCAGCGCCGTCCGCACGGCGCGCAGGAAGTCGGCGGCCTGGAACTGGTGGGCGGAGATGTTGACCGCCATGCGCAGCCCGGGCCAGCGGGTCGCGACGGCGCAGGCCTCCCGCAGCACCCATTCGCCGATCCGGCTCAGCAGCCCGATCTCCTCCGCCAGCGGGATGAAGCGGTCGGGCATGACGCGGCCGCGCACCGGATGGTCCCAGCGCAGCAGCGCCTCCAGCCCGATCACCCGGCCGGTGGAGAGATTGACCTGCGGCTGGTAGTGCAGGTGCAGCTGGCCCGTGGCCATCGCCTCCCGCAGATCCTGTTCCAGCGCGCGGCGTTCGCGCAGCGCCTGGTTCATCTCCGCCGAGAAGAAGCGGAAGCCGTTCCGCCCTTCCGCCTTGGCGCGATACAGCGCCGTGTCGGCATCCTGCAGCAGGTGGTCGGGGGCACTTTCCACCGACAGCGCGATGCCGATGCTGGTGCCGATCATCGCCTGGTTGCCATGCAGGATGAAGGGCTGCGACAGCAGCTCCACCAGCCGCGCGGCCAGCGCCTCCGCCGCCTTGGGCTGTTCGGCGCTGCGCTGGATGATGGCGAATTCGTCGCCGCCGAGCCGCGCCAGCGTATCGCTTTCCCGCATCGCGTCGGTGATGCGCTTCGCCACCTGGCGCAGCAGCTCGTCCCCCGCCGCATGGCCCAGCGTGTCGTTCACTTCCTTGAAGCGGTCGAGGTCGAGGGCCAGCACGGCGAAGTGCCCGCCATAGCGCTTCAGCCCCGCCGCCGTCTGTTCCAGCCGGTCATGGAACAGCCGCCGGTTCGGCAGCCCCGTCAGCTGGTCATGCGTCGCGAGATGGGTGATGCGGCTGGTCGCCCGTCGCAGCATGCGCAGCGGCAGCAGCCGCAGCGCGACATAGGACCCGCCCGCGAGGAAGAGGGAGGCCAGCGTCACCCAGACCGACTGCACCAGCAGGTGCAGCCCCGAATGCTCGATCTCGACCGTCCCCACGGGCTGGCCGTTCTCGAAGATCGGCGCGCTGGCGCCATGCAGGGGGCCACGAAGCGGTGCCTCGATCGCCGCCAGCGTATCGCCGTTCACGTCGCGCACCCGCATGGTGACGTCGGCTTCCGGCGTCGCCGTCGCCAGCGCCGCGCGCAGCCGCGCCGCCTGGAAGCGCCAGAGGTCCGGATCGCGGCTCGCGATCTGGGAGACAGTATAGGCGACGATCCGCGCCTCCGCCTCCATCGCCGCATTCTCCTCCCGCAGCTCCGTCCAGACATGCATGACCGGCAGCGCGACCGCCACCAGCATGGCGATCCCGGCGGCGAAGCCCGTCACGAGCCGCACCAGCGCCGCATCGCCGGCGGAAGGTTCGGCCGCCATGCCGCCCGGCATGCGTCGCTGCTCGATGGCCTCGCTCATGCCGCTTCGGCCGGCACGGGGACGTAGCCATGGGCCCGCAGCAGCGCGCGAGCAGGCGGGGAGGCGAGGAAGTCGAGGAAGGCCTGCGCCGCGGCCGGCGCTTCGCCCCGCGTCACCACCGCCAGGGCGCGGGAGAGGCGGTAGCGGCCCGACACCAGCGCCTCCAGCGTGGGCGCCACGCCATCCAGCGCCAGCAGCCGCAGCCGGCGCCGTTCCGCCATCGCCTGGCCGACGGAGATGATGCCGAAGGAACCTTGGATGCGCTCCAGCAGCTCCGCATTCTCCTGGTCCGTCCCGGCGGTGGCCAGGCCCGGCCGGGCATGGGCGCGGTCCACGGCCAGCGCGATCTCCGGCGACAGGCTGGAGAGCAGGATCCAGTCGCCCTCCGCCCGGTCACGCCGCACCACGCGCAGCGGGCCGCCGCCGGGCCAGCTCGTCAGCTCGCCGGACAGCGCATCGGCCAGTTCCGCCGTGGTCACGCCGTCTGCGGGCGTCGCCTCATGCGTCGCGACGGCCAGCGGATTGGTCGCGAAGGTCGTGGCGACCAGCCCCTGCGCCTGTTCCGCCGGCGTCAGCGGCCGGCCGGCCAGCGCGATGTCGATCCGCCCCGCGCGCAGCGCCGCCAGGCCGCCCGCGCTGCCCAGGCTGTTCAGCACCGTCGCCGGCACGCCGCCCCCGCCGCGCAGCCATTCATCCAGCAGCAGCCGCGTGATGGCGATCGCCATGCCGGTGCCGCCCAGCGTCAGGCCAGCGGCCCGCGCGCCAGGCAAGGGAAGGGCCGCACCCATGGCCATCGCCGCCGCCAGCAGGGCGCGGCGCGGCAGGCGTGGCGGCGTGTCTCTGTCGGGCACGGGCGTCATGCGGGCAGGATGCCCGGCAGCTGTGAACCGAGCGCTAATCGACCTCGCCGAACCAGGACTCGAAGCCGTGGAAGCCCGCCACCGCGCCCTCCGTCATGGCCTGGCGGCGCGCCGGATCGGCGCCGCAGGCCTCGATCGCCGCGCAGCATTCCCGCCACATCGCGCCATGGCGCGCCCCGTGGCCGAGCAGGAACAGCCGCCCCTCCCGCGCCTCGCCCAGCAGCGGGTCCAGCGCCCGCGCCAGATGCAGGCCGCCCAGCGTCGAGCCTTCCGAGACGTAGAGCCACCCCATGGCCGTCGCGGCGCTGCCCGGCACCGGGATCGGCGCCGCCGGCACCGCGGCCTCGTCGCCCAGCGCCGCGCGATCCGCCACCAGCAGGGGGGAACGCCGGCGCTCCGCCAGGTCGATGCCCCAAATGGCCAAGGATGGGGACAGGGAGGGTGCCGCCGCCAGCGCGGCCTCCAGCGCCGCGTGGAAGCCCTGCAGCCGCGCCAGCAGCGCCCGGTATTCCTCGCGGGTGATCCGCCCGCTGGCCAGGCGCGCGAAGCATTCGACCCCGTGCAGCCTTTCATGTACGGCGCCGGTCGCCTCCCGCAGCGCGTCCCGCGCGCTGGTCGTCATGGCGATGCTCAACCCCGGTCGTCGCCTTGCGGATCGGACCGGCTGGAATGCCGGATCAGCGCTTCCAGCACCTCCGCCGTGCGGGCGACGGAGGCGCGGACGCTCTCCAGCTGCTCCGGCATATGCGCGACATCGACGCCGTCCGTGATCTCCAGCGCCGCCAGCTGCGCATTCTCCACCACCGAGGAGAGGATGGCCCGGAAGGCGAGATCCGCCTTGCGGTCGAGCCGCCCGGCGCGGGACCGCGAGCCTTCCTCGATGCCCTGCTGGAAGCGGCGCCGCGCGGCTTCCGCCGCCTTGCGTTCCGCCAGGTCGTTGAACAGGAAGACGTAGCCCAGCACGCGGTCGGGGGAGGAGAAGACGGGATCCGCCCGCACCAGCAGCGGCCGTCCCGCGCCCATGCCATCCGCCAGCCGCGCCTCGCCCCGCCAGGACCGGCGGTTGTCCAGCACGTCCCGCAGCCGCCGTCCGATCTCGGTCGGGTCGGCGAAGAAGGGCAGCAGCTGGTCGATCCGCCGCGGCGCCGCGCCGCGCACGCCGGGCAGCAGCGCGTCGAAGGCGTCGTTGCGCAGGTCGATGTTGCCCTGCGCGTCGCAGATCACCACGGCCTGGGGCGAATTGCCGACCTGCCGACGGATCTGGGAAAGCTGGTCCTCCGCGATCAGCATGCGGACCGATCGGAACTGCAGCACCACGTCGCTGACGGTGTCGCCCACCATCCGCGCCGTCGCCAGGTCCTTCGGCGTCCAGGGCTCCGACCGCCCTTCCACCACCTGGTGCCACTGCGCGAAGGACCGGCGCGGCGAGAGGTCGCGCGGATCGTCGCCCACCGTCACCGGCTTGGTCGGGTCGCCGCCCCAGGTCACGGTCCGCACCTGCTCCGGCCGGAACCAGATGATGTATTCGCCGGGCGTGGAGGAGATCGGCGTCGCCAGCACGCCGGAGGCGACCGCCGTCAGCCCCGCCAGCCCCGGCGCATCCTGCCCCAGGCTCGCCGTCCCGATCACCGGCCGGCGGGGCTGGTCGTCCAGCCACTGCCCGATGTCGCGCAGCCCCGCGGTGGAGGGCACGTCGCCCGTCGTCTGGGTCTGCCCCTCGAACAGCAGCGCCGCGCCCGTCGCGTTCAGCGGCGCCAGCAGCGTGTTGGGGTTGTCGAACAGCGCGCTCCGCCAATCCCCGTCGCGGGAGATCGCCTCGATCATCCGCTGTTCCAGCCGGCGGACGGAAAGCTCCGCCTGCGCCTGCACGAAGCTTTCCAGCGCGGCGATCCGCGTGCCGACGGCTTCCGCCAGCAACTCGACCACGGCGCGCAGCGCGAAGGGCGCGCGGCGCGGGCTGTCATGGTGGCAGGCGATCAGGCCCCAGAGCCGCCCGCCCACCATGATGGAGGCCACCAGCGTCGCCCCCACCCCCATGTTCTTGAGGTACTGGATATGCATGGGCGAGGTGCTGCGCAGCACGCAGAGCGACATGTCGAGGTCGCGGCCCGTGAGCGGCGAGAGCCGCGGTTCCAGCGGGCAGGCGGCGTAGTAGACATCCGCCACCACCCGCACGCGGTTGCGGATGTAGAGGCGCCGCGCGACCTGCGGGATGTCGCTGTCGGGATAGCGGTTGCCGAGATAGGGCTCGAGCGAGGGGTCGCGTTCCTCCGCGAAGACCTCGCCGTGATGGTCCTCGTCGAAGCGGTAGACCATGACGCGATCATAGCCCGTCAGCCCGCGGAAGATCCGCGCCACCTCGTCGCAGAGCGGCCGCACCGCATAGCTGGCCAGGATGGTCTGCAGCGCGGGCTCGATCCGCCCGGCGAAATTCTCGTCCGGCCCCGCGCGTTCCAGCTCCAGGATCAGCCCGCCACCGGCGGGGCGGTGCGCCATGCCGTCCAGCACCATCCCGTCCAGCCGTACGCGGAAGGCGCCCGGGATCTCGTCCAGCGGGTCCGCCAGCAGCGGCGCCAGCGCGGCCGCGATGCGCGCCTCCACGGCTGAGAGGCGCCGTCCCTGCAGCGGCGCCGCCGCGCCGATGAAGGCGGCCGCATTGGCGCTGGCCTGGAGGATGGTCAGGTCCGGCTCGCGCAGCGCCAGCAGCGCGCCATGCGGCTGGATGGAGGCGGCGAGGTGGATGGGCTCCCGCTCGCAATTGGACAGGTCGGCGGCGCCGAAGGCGGGGTCGCCCTCCATCGTGCCCGGTTCGCGGCGATCGGACATCACGGGCGCCCTTCCGCAGACCCCTCCCGGTCCTCGCTCAACCCGTAGCGTTCGAGCTTGGCGTAGAGGCTCTGCCGGCTGAGCCCGAGGGCATCGGCGGCGGCGGTGCGGTTGTTGCCGGCCAGGCGCAGCGCGCGCTCGATGCAGGCGCGTTCCACCAGGGCGGCGGTGCTGCGCACCATGGCGGGCAGCGGCACGCGCCCCACATCATTGGCCAGCGCGCCGAGCGCCGCGCGCAGCGCCGCGGCTTCCCCGGAGGCCAGCATGCGCCGGCCGATGTCGCGGATGATGAAGCCCATCATGCGCTGGTCGTCGGAGGCGCCCCGCACCGGGGCGCGGATGGCGGCGCCGGAGACCTCGACCTCCGTCTCCGTCCCCAGGCTGCCGGTCAGCGTCGCGGGCAGCAGCCGCACCTCCCCGTGCTGGGCGATGGTCTGCATCAGCACGGTGGCGTCCATGCCGGGCTGCGCCAGCCAGCGGTCCAGCTTCTCGCCCACCACGGAATTCTCGGACCCCGCCTGTGCCAGGTCCAGGAAGGCGCGGTTGGCGCGGCGGATGGTGCCGCCCTGGTCGATCACCACGAAGCCGTCCGGCATCTCCTCCAGCAGCGCATCGCCGCGCAGCGGCACGCCGCGCGGCTGCTCCTCCGCCATCTCCTGCACCTGCGCCTGCACGGTGGCCGGCGTCAGCTGGATCAGGAAGACGGGGCCCGGGTTGCGCGCCATCAGGGAGGCCCGCAGCAGCCAGGGTGTCGCCTCCGTGCCGAGGTGCATCATCACCCCCGGCGCGCGGCCCTGTTCGCGGGCGCGCAGCAGCACGTCCCGGAAGGCAGCCCGGTCGCGCGGCGCGACCTCATCGGCGAAGTTCCAGCCCGGCGCCAGGCCAAGCTCCCGGATCGCGGCCGGATTGGCCTCCACGATCCGCAGGGTGGAGGCGGCGATGACCAGCACGGCTTCGGAGGAAGCGTCGAACAGCAGGCGGGACCGGGTCTCGATCTCCCGCAGCTTCCAGTAATCCTGCTCCCGCGCCTGCTGCGCCGCGACCAGGCGCGATTGCAGCTCCGCCACCGCCTGCAGGTTCTTGCCCACCGCGATGAGGCCGGCCTGCCCACCCAGCCGCACGGTGGTGTATTCGACCGGGATCTCGAGGCCGGAGGGGAAGCGCTGCGTGACCTGGAGATAGGCGGAGACGCCGGAGGCGCGCGCATCCTCCACCATCCGGCGGACCTGCAGCCCGCCGATGTCGCTGACCGTCTCCATCCAGGGCCGGCCCAGCCACTCGGACACCGGCTCGCCCCGCATCGTCTCGGACAGCGCGGCATTCCGGATCACGCCTTCCCAGTCGAGGGTGAGCATGATGTCGGGCTGGATGACGGCAACGCGGGTCATTGGTCGCGAACCATGGGGGCGCGGGTCATGGGGAGGATGGGTCCGTCGTTTCGGCCCGACCGCGCGGCAGAACCTGGAGGGCAGAGCCTGGCGGAGGACCTGCGCCATCGTCGCAGCACTGGCGAAGACGCTTGATACTGTGTGGGACTTTAAGCGCCCTACGTCAATGTAAGATGACGACTGGTCGTTGAGACAATCGCGAGGCAATTCACAAATTCTCGCAGCCCACCGCCAAAGTAGTGTCAAGCATGCTTGACACTCGGCGTCATTCCACGACCTATTCAGGGCATGCGCGGACCGACCCAACGGAGCCCCGACAAGCCGATCGGCATCATCGGCGCCGGCATCGGCGGCCTTGCCGCCGCCATCACGCTGGCCGCCGCCGGCCGGTCCGTGACCGTGCTGGAACGTGGCGCGGTGCCGGGCGGCAAGGTCGCCGCCATCCCCCTCGGCGGCCTCGCCGTGGATGCCGGCCCCGGCGCGCTGAGCCTCCGCCCGGTCTTCGACGCGCTGTTCGAGGCGGCTGACACCAGGCTTGATCGTCATCTGCACCTGACACGCCTGCCCCTGCTCGGCCGCCACCTCTGGCCCGATGGCAGCCGGCTCGACCTGCCGGCCGATGCCGCCGCCGCCGAATCGGCCATCGGCGCCTTCGCCGGCACCGCCGCCGCGAAGGGCTACCGCGACTTCATGGCCCGCGCCGCGAAATGCTGGGCGGCACTGGAGAAACCCTTCCTGACGGTGCAGCGTCCCGGCGCGCTGGCGCTCGGCGCGCAGGCGGGGATGCGCGGGCTGCTCGGCACCTCGCCCTTCGGCACGCTCTGGGATGCGCTCGGCGAGCATTTCGCCGATCCCCGCCTCCGCCAGGTCTTCTCCCGCCTCTCCACCTATGTCGGCACCTCGCCCCTCGTCGCCCCCGCCACCTTGATGCTGGTCGCGCAGGTGGAGGCCGGCGGCCTCTGGGCGATCGAGGGCGGCATGGCGCGCCTGCCCCAGGCGATGGCGGAGGCGGCCGCCGCCAAGGGCGTGGCCTTCCGCCACGGCGCCGATGTCGCCGGCCTGCGCGTCGCCGGCGGCCGCATCGCCGGCGTCACGCTGCGGGATGGGGAGGTGATCGAGTTCGCCCAGGTGATCCTGAACGCCGATCCCGCGACGCTCGCCGCCGGGCATCTCGGTGCCGCCGCCGCCCGCGCCGTGCCGGCGATGACGCCGAGAGAGCGCAGCTTCTCCGGCATCAGCTGGGCCATGGCCGGAAGGGCCGAGGGCCTGGACCTGCCGCGCCTCACCGTCTTCCACGCTGGCGATGCCATGGCGGAGCTTGCCGCGCTCACCTATCGCGGCCGCATGCCGGACCGGCCCTCCGTCACCCTCTGGGCGCAGGGCCGCCACGGCGTGGCGCCGCCGCCCGAGGGGCGGGAAGGCCTGCTCGCCCTGGTCAGCGCGCCCGCCCGCGCCGATGGCCGCCGCATGGACCCCGCCGCGCTCGCCGCCGCGGAGGCCGCCGCCTTCGGCGCCATGCAAGGCGCCGGCCTGACCATCACGCGCGACGCCACGGCGGTGATGACACCCCCGGATTACGAGGCGCTGGCCCCCGGCACCGGCGGCGCCCTCTTCGGCCCGGCCGTGCAGGGCTGGAAGGCGATCTTCAGCCGCCCGGCGGCGCGCACGGCGCTGCCCGGCCTGTTCCTGGCCGGCGGCGCGACCCATCCCGGCGCGGGCCTCGCCATGGCGGCGATCTCGGGACGATTGGCGGCCGAGGCCGCGATGGCGGAGCGGATCTGATGGACGGCATGACGCATACTTCCCTCCGCGGCTGGGAATTCGACCGCCCGGTGGCGCCCCGCGGCTACAGCTGGTGGTACATCGATGCGCTCAGCGACGATGGGAAGCACGGCATCACCATCATCGCCTTCATCGGCACCGTCTTCTCCCCCTGGTATGCGCTGGCGCGGCGCGGCGGCGGCGGCGATCCGGAAGACCACAACTGCATGCATGTGGCGCTCTACGGCGCGCCCAGCCGCTGGGCGATGACGGATCGCCGCCGTGGCGCGCTCTCCCGCGACGCGAATACGCTCCGCATCGGCCCCAGCAGCGCCCATTGGGACGGCCAGGCCCTGACGGTGGAGATCGACGAACGCACCGCCCCCATCCCCGGGAAGCTCCGCGGCCGCGTGGTGCTGCGCCCCGATGCGCTCTCCACCCGCGCCTTCCGCCTGGACAGCGACGGTCGCCACCATTGGCACCCCATCGCCGCACGCTCCCGCGTGGAGGTCACGCTCACCGACCCCGCCCTGACCTGGTCCGGCCCCGCCTATTTCGACACCAATTGGGGCACCGCCCCCCTGGAGCAGGATTTCGTCGGCTGGGACTGGTGCCGGGCGCCGATGCCGGAGGCAACCGCCATCCTCTACAATGCGCAGCGCCGCGACGGCACGAACCAGTCCCTTGCGCTGCGCGTCGGTACCGATGGCAGCGTCACGGATATCCCCGTGCAGCCCAAGGTCGAGCTGGGAAAGACGCTCTGGCGCATCGCCCGCCCGACCCGGGCGGAGGACGGCCAGGCCCGCCTGGTGCGCACCCTGGTCGATGCCCCCTTTTACTCCCGCTCCGAGATCCGCACCCGGCTGCTGGGGCGGGAGGCGACGGCCGTCCACGAAAGCCTCTCGCTGGACCGCTTCGCCAGCCCCGCCATGTACGCCATGCTCCCCTTCCGGGTGCCGCGCCCGTTGCGCTGAGGCAGCCTCCCCCGCGATTCCGGTGGCTTCTGTATCTCAGATGAGATACATCCGGCCCGCCCCTGGCAGAGGAGGTCGCGATGGGCACCAGGATGCTGCATGTCCGGGTGGAGGAGGAGGTGAAGGAACGGGCTTCCATCGCGCTGGAGCAGATGGGCCTGACCATGTCCGAGGCCGTGCGCGTCTTCCTGCACCGGGTCGCGGCCGACCAGAAGCTGCCCTTCGCGCTGGAGGTGCCCAATGCGCGCACCCGCGCCGCCATGGAGGAGGCGCGCAGCCTGAGCGCCCGCTTCGAAACGCCCGCCGCCCTGCTCGATGACCTCGACGGTGGCCAGCGGTAAGCGGGCAACCCTGCCGCGGGCCTCCGACTGCACGGGCGAGTTCCGCAAGGACTGGGAGCGCCTGACGCGATCCGGGCGCTACGACATGGCTCGGCTCAAGGCGGTGATGATGCACCTCATCGCCAATGAGGGCCCGCTGCCGCCCGAACGCCGGGACCATGCGCTGGCCGGCGAGTTCCAGGACCATCGCGAGTGCCACATCGGCGGCGACTTCCTGCTGATCTATCGCCTGGCGGATGCCGGCAAGCGGCCGAGCGTCATCTTCGTCCGCGCCGGCACGCATTCCGACCTGTTCGGGCGGTAGCCGCGCCTCATCGTTCCAGCACGAACTCCACCCGCCGGTTCAGCGCCCGCGCCTCCGCGTCGTCGCTCCCGTCCGGCTTCGTGTTGGGCGCCACCGGGTCATGCTCGCCGCGGCCCTCCACCACCACCGCCGGCATCGCATCGCCGACGCGCTGTTCCAGCCAGCGCTGCACCGCCCGCGCGCGCCGCAGCGACAATTCCTGGTTCACCGCGGCGTCCCCCACGCTGTCGGTGTGACCGATGATCCGCAGCGTGCGCGGCCGCAGCTCCCGCACCAGCGTCACCACCTGGCCGAGCCCTTCCGCCGCTTCCGCCCGCAGCTGGTCGGCGCCGAAGGGGAAGAGCACGTCGCCCGAAAGATTGAGCGCCACGCCCCGCGCCGTCTCCCGCCGCGTCACGCCGGGGCGGGCGGGTGGCACCGGCGCTGGCGAGGCCGCGACCTGCTCCACCCGGATCTGCCGCCCCTCCTGCGCGATGCGCGGCGCGGCACCCTCCGCGGATTGCGACCAGGTCAGCTCCAGCGTCTCCCCCCGCAGGCTCACGCGCGCACCCGGCGCCAGCTCCGCCCGGATGGTGCTGGTATTGCCCTGCACCTCCAGGCTCCGGCAGCCGCCGGTGAAGGTCAGGGCGTTGCGCTCGCCGCGCACCGTCACGTCCCGGCCCGTGCAGTCGATCGTCTGGCGCTGGGCATTGCCCTCGACGATCAGGGGGCCGAGGCCCTGGCCCGCGGCGGGCAGGGCCAGCGTGGCCAGGAAACCGATCATCAGCGGGCGCAGCGTCATGGCGGGGTTCCTTCTCATCCCCCCGCCAACGCCGCAGCGCTCCCGTTGGCGGTCCGCGCGCGCGGAAAATTCATCCGGCGCGCGGGGAGCCGTTCAGAACCGCAGCGTCAGGTTGGCCCGCGCCCCCAGGCTCTGCGCCCCATCGGCGAACTGCCCGTTGAAGGAGACGCCGAGCGCCAGCGCCTGGGTCAGGCTGGCGGAGAGGCTGGCCTCCGCCACCGCCGCATCCTTCGCGATCGGCGTGCCGCCGACGATGAAGGGGGCGGAGCCCGCCAGCCGCAGGTCGGCGGTCGGCGTCACGTCGCCCCAGGCATGGCGCCAGCCCAGCATGCCGGCCAGGCCCAGCGTGGTCTCGCCCAGCTGCGTCCCCGTGGCGGCGCGGAGCCCGAGCGTGCCGTAGTTGACGCCCGCATTGCCGCGCTCCGCCGTCAGCGCGGCGCTGCCGCCGCGTTCCGTGAAGCCATCCTCCCGCACATCCGCCCGCGCCAGCCCGGCGAAGGGCTCGATCGCGGCGGCGCCGAGGTCGATGCGCCAGCCCATCTCGCCGAAGACCTGCGTGGTCTGCGCATTGGTCTTGCCGGTCAGCCCCTCCGCGAAGCCGGCGAAGGCCGGGCTGCGGCGCGTCGAGATCTCGCTCCATCCCTGGGTCGCGCCCAGCCGCAGGCCGAGCGCCCCCCATTGCCGGCCGCCATAGAGGCCGAGGGTCGTCGTCTCCGCCGATCCCTTGGCGGCGCGCGCCCCGGATTCGAAGCCGGCATCGCCGTAGCCCGCCAGCAGGCCCACCCGCCAGCCATCGAAGGCGGGCATGTCCGCGCCCACCACCAGGCCGCCGCTGTCATGCGACAGGGTGGCGGCATTGCCGTCCCCGGCGCTGCGCCCCCAGGCGCCATAGCCCTGGGACCAGAAGGCGATGCCGGGCACGTTGCCCGCGACCGCCTCCGTCCCGCCCCCGCCGATGCCGCCCAGCGAGACCCGCACCCGGTCGAGCGCCGCCTGCCGGGTGAAGCGCGTCTCCTCCAGCATCGCGCCGCGGATGGAGGCGTGGATCTCGCCCGAGAGGCTGTCATAGGCGAGGCGCGCGGCTGCATCCGTCTGCTGCACGCCGATCGCGGTGCGGATCGCGCTGCTGGCCGGCAGCCCCTGCATCGCATCCGCCACCGCGGCCTGGTTGCGCGTCGCCGCCGCGGTGCCGAAGCCGCGGGACTGCGCCGGCACCAGCGTCACGCCATTGGCGCCGTAGCTCGCATAGAGCTGGTAGAAGGTGGACAGCTCCGGATCGCCGGTCACCACATAGGTCCCGGTCACGCCGCCCGTCGCGCTCAGCACCGTATAGACCGTGTCGAGCGAGACGGCCCCGCCGCCGGCGCGCACCAGCTGCAGGATGGCGCCCGGCTGGATCGTGGCGGTGCCGTTCACCACCAGGCGGTCGGCCGTTACGCCCGGCACCACCTCCGCCACCAGGATCGCGCCCGCGGCCTGGGTGTAGTTGCCCGAGACGGTCAGCGTGCCCGGGCTGTTGCCCGGGGAGACGGTGCCGCCGGCCTGCACCGCCAGGCTGGCGACGGTGCCGGAGCCGCCCAGCGTGCCGCCATTGCCGACCGTCACCGTGCTGCCCGTGGCACCCAGCGTGCTGTTCACGATCAGCCGCCCGCCCGTGACGTTGATGGCGCCGTTGTAGCTGCCGCCATCGCCGGAATAGATGGTCGTGCCCGCCTGGTGCCGGATCTGCCCGCCGCTGCCGAAGATCCGCTGGTCGAAGGCATAGGCGGTGCCGGTGTGGTTGAACAGCAGCGTGGCGTCGCCGGCGCCGAAGAAGATGCCGTTCGCCGCGCTGATCGTGCCGGGCGCCTGCGCGGCCTCCCCGAGCGCGCCGCCCACCGCCAGCACGCCGCGGCTGCCGCTGTTGGTCGCGATGTCGATGATGTTGGCGGCGCCGATGTAGCCGCCATTGCGCACCGCCACCTGGCCGTCGCCGTTGAAGCCCACGCGGAAATTGCCGTTGAAGCCGGTGCGGCGCAGGCTTTCGTAGCGCGACCCCTCGCCGGTGACGACCATCTCGCCGAAGGAGCCCGTATCGGTGCCGACCGCGCCGGTATAGGCGGTGACGACGGCGCCATCGGCAATCGTCAGCCGCCCGAAGCCGACATTCCCGTTGCCGTTGCCGCCGACATAGACGTTGAGCGCGTTCTGCAGCGTCGTGCCGCGGCCGGTGACGGTCGCATTCGCCCAGGTCGAACCGGCTCCGCCGATATAGGTCGCATCCGCGATCACGGCTGCGCCGTTGGCGATGACCAGCGTGCCCTCATTCGGCTGCAGCCAGCCGGCGGCGGAAGCCCAGTCCGGCGGCAGCGTCACGGTGCGCGTGCCGATATCGACCGTCGTGCCCGGCCCGGTGATGGTCACCACGCCCTGGGCGCCGAGGGTGAGGGAGCCCTCGAAGGTGGTCAGCCGCGCGCCGTCCCGCACCGTCAGCGACCCCGCGCCCCCGAAGCCGACATCGATGCTGCTGGTGCTGTCCCAGCTGGTCCCGGTGCCGGAGACGGTGACGCTGCCCGCGCCCCCGCCATTGCCGATGGTGGTCGTGGAGCTGACGGCCAGGCTGCCCCCGCCGGAGAGCCCGAGCGCGCGCCCGCCCGTCACCGTCACGGTGGAGGCACTGGCCGATCCGCCATTGATCACGGGATCGGCCGGCGGCGTGCCGCCGATGGTCACCGCATCGGCGGTGGTCGGCACCGCGCTGGTCCAGTTGCCCGGGGCGAACCAGCTGGAGCCGAGGCTTCCCGTCCAGCTCTGCTGCGCCGCCGCCGGCGCGGCCAGCGCCAGGGCTGTCAGGGCGGTGCTGGATAGAAGAAGCCAGGTCGAGAGCGGCCGCCCTGGCCGCATGGCTGAGACAAGACGCAGATTCGCTGCCCCGCCGCAAAGGCGGTCTCCAGCCGACATGATTAACATTTCTCGTTGTTCCACCGCGTGACTTGGGCCTGACACGGAGGATGTGGCAGCCCTGCTTCGCCACATCCGCGAATCGTCCACGACAACTCTGCAACAGGGACGGTAACAACGCCGTGTCTGGTCTTGCACGTCCCGTTTCTTGGACGTTTCGACCGGCCTGCCGACCCCGGCAGGCGCATCGCCGGCCAGGCGGGCCCGGTTCCACGGATGGCGGGGGTCGCCGCCACGGCGCGAAAAGCCGCGGATTGCCGAGCGTCGGGGCCGCGCTTGATCGGCATCAAGACGCCGTCAACAGCCCCCGGGCAAGATGGCGCCGTGGCCCGCGCGGCCCGGCGGGGCAGCCGGATCCTCAGTTCCAGCCTGCCGGATCGCGAAAACGTGATCAATGCGATGCGCGACGTCGATCACCGAAACCGGGCCGCGCCCGCGAACGCCGCCCCGCCCCGGGCGTATAGTGCGGTGCAGCAAACGCCGTGACCGATGAAAGACGATTGCCCGATGGACCAGCACGCCTCCCCCACCAAGGTCACCGCCATCGCCGGGGACGGCATCGGGCCGGAGGTGATGCGCGCCACCCAGGCCGTGCTTGCCGCCGCCGGTGCGCGCATCGAATGGGAGGATGCGGTGGCGGGCGCGGAGGCCTTCCGCAAGGGTGTGGGCTCCGGCGCGCCGCAGGAAACGCTGGACAGCATCGCCGCCAACCGCGTGGCGCTGAAGGGGCCGCTCGAGACCCCCGTCGGCTTCGGCGAGAAATCCGCCAATGTCACGCTGCGCAAGGTGTTCGAGATGTATGCGAACATCCGCCCGGTGCGGGAGATTCCCGGCATCCGCACTCCCTTCGCCGGGCGCGGCATCGACTTCGTCGTGGTGCGCGAGAATGTCGAGGATCTCTATGCCGGCATCGAGCACATGCAGACTCCGGGCGTCGCGCAATGCCTGAAGGTGATCACGGAGGCGGGCTGCGAGCGCATCGTCGCCATGGCCGCCGCGCTGGCGGAGGCCGAGGGCCGCAGGAAGGTCACCGTGGCCACCAAGGCCAACATCATGAAGCTGACGGAAGGCATGATGAAGCGCGTCGGCGAGCGCGTGCTGAAGGAGCACCCGTCCCTCGTCCATGAACACATGATCGTGGACAACGCCGCGCACCAGATGGTCGTGCGGCCGGAACAGTTCGACGTCTGCGTCATGACGAACATGAACGGCGACATCCTCTCCGACCTCGCCGCCGGCCTGGTCGGCGGCCTTGGCGTCGCACCCTCCTCGAACATCGGCGACGAGGTCGCGATGTTCGAGGCGGTGCACGGATCGGCCCCCCAGATCGCCGGCCAGGGCCTGGCGAACCCGACCGCGCTGCTGCTCTCCTCCGTCATGATGCTGCGCCATATCGGCGACTTCGCCACCGCGCGGCGGGTGGAACACGCGCTCTACGTCACACTGGAGGAAGGGCGCGACCTCACGGGCGACATCGCCGCCCCCGGCCAGGGCGTCGGCACGGACGCCTATGTCGCCCGCGTCATCGCCAATCTGGGGCGGGAAAGCGCCCGGGTCCCGGCGCGGGACTACCGCCCGATCGCCATGCGGACCTGGCCGGCCGAGCCCTTCGCCCGCCCCGCCGCGACGCGAGAGGTTGTCGGCGTCGATGTCTTCATCGAGAGCAGGGAGGACCCCTCGGCGCTCGGTGCCGCGCTGGGTGCGCTGGCGGAGGGCACGCCCTTCGCGCTGCAGACCATCGCCTCCCGCGGCGCCCAGGTCTGGCCGCCCCAGGGCGGCACCACCTTCCTGGTGGACCAGTTCCGCGCCCGCTTCCGGCTGAAGGCGCCCGAGGCCGGCGATGCGTCGGCCGCGGCGCTGGAATTGCTGTCACGCATCGGCCGGGGGCATCGCTGGATGCATGTGGAGATGCTGCAGCGCTTCGACGGCGTGGACGCCTTCAGCAAGGCGCAGGACGAGATCCGCGCCGGCTGAATCCAGTGGCGGCGGGCGATGGTTTCACGGTATGTTCCGGCCATCATCCGCCGCATCGCGCCTGGAACCCGCCGTTACGGCATCGCTGGCCGTGCGGGCGTGAATTTGTCCCAAACCGGCGCGCGAATCGCGACTAAACGCGGCTAAACGGCATAATCGGGCTAAAGGGGTTAGTGGCCTAAAAGCCACAGTATCTCACCCCCCGGGGATCCAGACCTCGATCGTCTGGGGGGACGGCTGCGGCTGGTAGGCCCGGAAATCCTGGATCGCCCAGCCCCGGCCGAGCCGCCCCGCGATCCGCGCCGCCGCCGCCTGGTCCTCCTCATGGAAGTAGCGGACCACGGGGGTGGAGGGCACGAAGGGCGCCTGCCGGGTCGACTGCACCTCCAGCCCCGCCTCCCGCAGTCGCCCGGCCACCTCCTCCGCCGCCGCCGCGCCCTGGCTGGAACTGCTGCGGTGATGCAGCACGATGCGCAGCCCGGCATCGGCCGGTGGGGGCGGGGCCGGCACCGCGGCCGGCGCCACGGGGGCCGGCGGGGCAGCGGGCGCCAGGCGCGTCAGCTGCGCCGGCGCGGGCCCGGCCGGTTCGGTCGGCATGGTCTTCTGCGACGGCAGGGCGCGCTGCACCGCCTCCAGCTCCGCCCGCAACGTCTCGATCTCGCGTTCCAGCCCGAGGCGGGCTTCCCGCAGCGCCGCCAGCCGCGCCTCCTCCATCGCCACCTCACCGGACAACCGGGGGGGCGCGGCGGCGGGGGCGGGGTTGCCCGGCGGGGGCGGCGGAAGCGGCGCGGGCACCATGCCCGCACCCGTCATGCGCGATGGCGGCGCGCCATCGGCGGCGAGGAAGGTGATGCCCACGACCACCGCCAGCACGCCGGCACCGATCCAGGGCAGGCGGCGATAGGGATTGGCGCCGCGCCGGCGCCCGCCCTCATGCCGCCCATCCCGTCGACCCTCTGCGCGCATGCCAAGCCCTTCCCGCGCGCCCCGCCATGGGGTGCGTCACGGGGGGGAAACGCCACGGAAGGACGTCTGTTCCGGCGGCGTCAGCCGCCTTCGCGTTCCGCCTGGGACTGGGCGGCCAGGGCGCGCGCCATCTGGGACAGCGCCTCCTGGTGCTTCTCGTTGTCGATCAGCGCGAAGTTGCGGGCCAGCTCCAGGCACATGCGCTGGCGCGGCGATGCCTCCTGCCCCGGGCCTTCCACCGCCAGCCCGTCGAAGAACCAGGAGACGGGAACGCCCAGCACCTGGCCGATCTCGAACAGCCGCCCGGCGGAGATGCGGTTCAGCCCGCGCTCATACTTGTGCGCCTGCTGGTAGGTCACGCCGATCATCTTCGCCAGCTGCTGCTGGGACAGGCCCATCATCACCCGGCGTTCGCGGATCCGCGCGCCCACATGCCGGTCGGCCGCATTGGCGCGCTGGCCAGGCCGCTCCCCCGGAGTCGCCGTCTCACGCGACGAAGCCTGGGGCGCTGCCTTGGCGCTGCCGTTGCGCCGATCGGTGTCAGTGGTTGCCATGATTTCGATCCCTGCCGGTGTTTGACGCACCGTGCAATGCGATAGATGCCCATGCGTTCGCCCGAGGCGCGCATGACAACAGTGTGAGTTTCGACTTTCCGGCGCGTTTGCGCCGCCATGGACGATTCAATCCCCGGTTCTTCCGGGGGGCGGGTTCATGAAAACGCTCGTGCAACCGAATGCACGATCACGCGGCCAATGCAAGCAAGCCGCGCGCCAGGGTGGCGCAGGCTACTCCGCGCTGCCCTTCTTGGCGGCCTTCAACTGCTCCAGCTGCCGGCGCAGCGTCTCCACCTCGGCCTGCAGCGCCGCAAGCCGGGCCGAATCGGGGGCGGGCTCCGGCGGTTCCATGCCGGTCCGGAAGGGGGCGAAGAGGTTCATGGCGCGCTCCATCATCGCCATGTTCTGCTTGCCCACTTCCTCCAGCCCGCCGAAGGGCATGAAGCCGCCCATCGTCTGCTCCACCGTGCGCCGCACCTGGTCATGCTGGCGGGAGAAGGCGCCCATCACGCTTTCGAGGTAGCGCGGCACCAGCGACTGCATGCTGTCGCCATAGAAGCCGATGATCTGCCGCAGGAAGGACGTCGGCAGCAGGTTCCGCCCCTTCGCCTCCTCCTCGACGATGATCTGCGTCAGCACGCTCCGCGTGATGTCCTCGCCCGACTTGGCGTCGTAGACCACGAAGTGCCGGCCGTTCCGCACCATGACGGCCAGGTCCTCCAGCGTGACGTAGGAGGAGGATTCGGTGTTGTAGAGCCGCCTGTTCGCATACTTCTTCACGACCACCGGGGGGGTCGAGGGGCCTTCCGTCTCCGCCGTCGCCTGCGTGGTGTCGTTTGCCATCCGTTTGCCTTCCCGAAGCGGGTGCGCCGCCACCGATGATGCTAACATGGTGATTGATGCAGTGCGAAAGCCCTGATGCGTAAATATGCGACCGGAATGCCGCCCCTGCTGGCACCAGCTTGTCTCGCCCGACCGACCGGCCCGCGCCGCCAGGCCCCCCTTGGCGCCGCCTGATGCCTGGCGACCGGCCGAAGGACGGCAACCCCAAACCGGAAGGGCCAGAGGGGAGCACGGATCTCGACCGCCTGGCGGAGGATTGGATCACCCTCTGGCAGACGGAGATCGCGGGCCTCGCCGCGGATCGGGAGGTGGCGGAAGGGCTGGCCGGCATGGCCGCGGCCTGGGCGGGACTCGGCGCCGCCTGGATGCGGGCCGCCACCGCGCCCCCCTTCGGCCGGACGCCGCCGGGCGGCCCCGACCCGTTTGCCGCCTTCCGCCCAGCTTTCGGGCCATCCGGCTTCCCGCCGCCCAATTTCGCGTCACCGCCCGGCTGGGGCCCGGGATACCCGCCGCATGATGGCGCCGGAAGCCCGCCACCGCCGCCGGGGCCCCCGCCCGCTGCCGCTGCACCTGATGCTGGGGATGGGCAGGGGCATGGCGGCGATCGGCAGCGCGGGGCTGATCCCGTCACCGACCGGATCGCCGAGCTGGAGCGGCGGCTGGCCGATCTCGAAGGCGGCGCAGCCGGAGATCGCTCGGATCGGCGCCGCCCTCGCCGCCGGAAACCACCGGCCTGAGGCCTTCCGCGCCGCGGTGATCCGCCGGCTGATGCGCGCCGACCGCGCCCTGCTGGCCGGCATCGCCGCCTATCGCCGCCATCCCTTCGCGCGCGACCTGCCGGACCCGCCGGCGATCTGGTCGGAGGGTGACAGCCGCATCCTGGATCACGCCCCGGGATCGGCCGGGCCCGTCGCGCTCTTCGTGCCCTCGCTCGTGAACCGGGCGCAGGTGCTGGACCTCATGCGCGGCCGGTCGATGATGCGCTTCCTGGCGGGGCAGGGGGTGCGGCCGCTGCTGCTGGACTGGGGCTGGCCGGGAGCCGCGGAGCGCGACTTCTCGCTCACGGACTACATCGCCGGGCGGCTGGAACGCGCGCTGGTGGCGATGCCCGGGCCGGTGGTGCTGGTGGGCTACTGCATGGGCGGGCTGCTCGCCTTGGCGGCCGCGCTGCGCCGGCCGGACCGGGTCCGGGCACTCGGCCTGCTTGCCACGCCCTGGGATTTCCATCCCTCGGCGGAGGATGCCGAGCGTGCCCGCGCCGCGAGCGCCCTGCTGCCGGGGCTGGAGCCGCTGCTGCAGGCCACCGGCACGCTGCCGGTCGATGCCATCCAGACCCTCTTCGCCGGGCTCGACCCCTTCGGCATCCCGCAGAAATTCAGGGCCTTCGCGCGGCTCGACCCCGCCTCCGACCGCGCCGCGCAATTCGTGGCGCTGGAGGACTGGCTGAATGACGGCGTGCCGCTCGCCGCCCCCGTGGCGAGGGAGGCGCTGGGCGGCTGGTACGGCGCCAACACGCCGATGCGCGGCGCCTGGCGGGTGGCGGGCGCGGTGGTGGATCCCGGCGCGCTGGCGATGCCCGCCTTCTGCGCCATCCCGCATCGCGACCGCATCGTGCCGCCGGACAGCGCGCGGGCGCTGGCGGCGCGGCTGCCCCGGTCCACGGTGCACGAAGCCGCTTCCGGCCATATCGGCATGGCGGCCGGCGGCAATGCGGAAGCGGCGCTGTGGCGCCCGCTGCTGGAATGGCTGCGCAGCCTGTAGCCGGGCCCGAAAGCTTGTAGCGGCGCCCCGCCCGTCCCACACTGCACCGCAATACCAGTCACGCTTCATCAAGGAGTCCCAGGACCCATGACCGAGATCGTCATCGCCTCCGCCGCCCGCACGCCGGTGGGCTCCTTCAACGGCGCCTTTGCCAGCCTCTCCGCCCATGCCCTCGGCACCGTCGCCATCCAGGCGGCGCTCACCCGCGCCGGCGTGAAGCCGGAGGAGGTGGATGAGGTGATCCTGGGCCAGGTGCTGCCCGCCGGCGCCGGCCAGAACCCCGCCCGCCAGGCCGCGGTGGCCGCCGGCATCCCGGTGGAGCGCACCGCCTTCGGGATCAACCAGCTCTGCGGCTCCGGCCTGCGCAGCGTGGCGCTGGCCGCGCAGCAGATCGCCTGCGGCGATGCCGCCATCGTCGTTGCCGGCGGCATGGAGAGCATGACCCAGGCCCCCCACTGCGCCCAGCTTCGCGCCGGCCAGAAGATGGGCGGGCTGGAACTGGTGGACACCATGCTGAAGGACGGCCTCTGGGACGCCTTCCAGGGCTACCACATGGGCAATACGGCCGAGAACGTCGCGCAGAAGTACCAGCTGACGCGGCAGGAGCAGGACGAATTCGCCGCCGCCAGCCAGCGCAAGGCCGGTGAGGCGATGAAGGCCGGCCGCTTCAAGGACGAGATCGTCCCCGTCACGGTGAAGGGCCGCAAGGGCGACACCGTGATCAGCGAGGATGAGTACCCGAAGCCCGAGACCACGATGGAGATCCTGGCCAAGCTCCGCCCGGCCTTCTCGAAGGACGGCACCGTCACCGCCGGCAATGCGTCCGGCATCAATGACGGCGCGGCCGCGATCGTCGTGATGTCGGCGGCCGAGGCCGCGAAGCGCGGCGTGGCGCCCATGGCGCGCATCGTCAGCTGGGCCACGGCGGGCGTCGATCCCTCCATCATGGGCACGGGCCCGATCCCGGCCAGCCGCAAGGCGCTGCAGAAGGCGGGCTGGTCGATCGACACGCTCGACCTGATCGAGGCCAATGAGGCCTTCGCCGCGCAGGCCTGCGCGGTGAACAAGGACCTCGGCTGGGATCCTTCCAAGGTGAACGTGAATGGCGGCGCCATCGCGCTCGGCCATCCCATCGGCGCCTCGGGCGCCCGCGTGCTGAACACCCTGCTGTTCGAGATGCAGCGCCGCGGCGCCAAGCGCGGCCTCGCCACGCTCTGCATCGGCGGCGGCATGGGCGTCGCGATGTGTGTCGAGCGCGCCTGACGCCTTGACCGGCTGACTGAACGGAAGGGGCCGCGTCCGCCAGGGCGCGGCCCTTTTCGTTGCGCGGTGTTTCACGCCCCCTGGACGGCGGCCTCGTGGTGAAACGATGCTGACCAGGAAGAATCCCGGGGGCTGCTGGCGATGGCGCTGTTTCTAATCCGGCCGCTCTCCGGCGCGCCGCTGGTGCAGGCCGGCACCGCCGGTGCCGATGACTTCCTGCTGCGGGATCCCGCGAACCTGCTGGTGCCCGGCCTTTCGCAGGATGCAGCCGGCGGCTTCGACACGCTCCGCATCCGCGTCACCGGCGGGCTCACCCTGGCCGACAACGCCTTCGCAGGGCTTTCGGGGTTCGAGCGGATGGTGGTGCATGCCGCCGGTCCCGTCTCCCTGACGCTCGGCGCGGAGGCGCGCTCGGCCCTCGGCGCCGCACCGATCGTCACCGTGGCCTCCGGCGCTCCGAGCCTCGCGGTGGAGGCCTCCGGCTTCGCCGGCGCGCTTCGTCTGGTCGGCCGCGGCGGCAATGACCTGCTGCGCGGCGGCGCTGGCAGTGACGAGATCAGCGGCGGCGCGGGTGACGATACGCTGTCCGGCGGCGGCGGGCGGGACCGCTTGAATGGCGGCGCCGGCGCCGATGTCTTCGCCATCGGGCCCGAGGCCGGATCGACGCTGGTCAATGATTTCGGCAACGGCGCGGACCGGCTGGACCTCAGCGCCTTCGGCATCATGGATTTCGCCGGCGCCATGGCCGCGGCCCGCCAGGTCGGGACCACGGTGCGCTTCGACCTGGCCGGCGGCGTCACGGTGACGCTGCGCCAGACGCAGCTTTCCAGCCTGGACGCCGCCGACTTCCTCTATGCCGCCCCCGCGACGCCGATCAGCATCACGGAGGACCGGAGCTACACCGGCGCCGATGGCGTGGCGGCGGGCGAGGCGGGCGAATCCATGTCCCTGCTGCTCTATGGCGCCGCGGACCTCGTCACGGGCGGCACCGCGGCGGACAGCGTGGCCCGCACCGGTACCGTCGCCGGCGGCGATGGCGCGGCCGGGGCGAGTGGCAGCGCCGGCGCGGCAGGCGACGACACGCTGGTGCTGGGCACGCCCCTCGACACCCGCACCACCGCCGATGGCGCGGATGGCACGGCCGGCCAGGCCGGCGGGATGGGCGGGGAGGCGACGGCGACGGTGGATGACGTCGGCGCGCGTCTCGGCATCCTAGGCATGACGCAGGACCCTGCGTCGCTCACCATCGTCGCTGCGGGCGGTGCCGGTGGCGCGGGCGGCGCCGGCGGCGCGGGCGGTGCCTCGGCCTTCGAGGAAGACCTGGACATCCTCGATGCCGGAAGCGCCGTGGTGGATGGCGTGGCCCACGCGGCCGGCCAGGGCGGCGCGGGCGGGGCCGGCGGCGCGGGAGGCTCGGGCGGCCGGGCCACGGCGCTGCTGACGGATTACATCGGCGACCATACGGCGGCGATGCAGCAGGCGCTCACGGTGCGCGTGCTGGCCGGCGATGGCGGCGCGGGTGGTGCCGGCGGCACCGGCGGCGATGGCGCCTTCTATGCCGACCTCGCCGGGGCGCGGGATGGCGGGGAAGGCGGCGCGGGCGGTGCCGGCGGCGCGGGCGGCGATGCGGTGGCGCGGCTGCTCGGCCTGCAGGGCGGCGTGGCACCCGACGTGGACTGGACGCTGGTCGCCCATGCCGTGGGCGGTGCCGGTGGCGCGGGCGGCGCCGGCGGCGCGCCGGGCCTCAATCGCAGCAGCTTCACCGAACAGCCGGCCGCCGGCGACGCCGTCACCACCATCGAGGAAGGCCCCGACATCGGTGGCAATGGCGGCACGGGCGGCGCGGGCGGGAACGCCACGGCGGAAATCTCCGGCGCCACCATCGCCACCCCCGATGTGGTGGAGACGCTGGTCCGGCTGGAGGCCGCGGCAACCGGCGGCGCGGGTGGCGCAGGTGGCGCGGGCAGCACGGAGATCGGCGAGGATGGCGTCGCGGATGGCGGCGACATCACCACCACGACCCATGCCGGCGTGGCCGGGCTGGATGGCGCGGCGGGCGCCCGGGGCGACGCCACCATCATCATGCGGGACAACACGATCCTGACCGGGGATGGCCGCGACATCGTGCAGGTCGCCACCTTCTTCGACGGCGCCACCCACAGCCTGGTCTTCGAGGGCAACCGCTTCGAGGGGGGCGCGGACCATGACAGCCTCGACCTCTCCGCCGTCTATGGCGGCTTCGGCGCCACGGTGGATGTGGCGGCGGGCACCCTCTCGCTCGGCGGCGGCGGCGCCAATGTCATGCTGGGATTCGAGGATTTCGTCGGCACCGAGAGCGCGGACCGCTTCATCGATGGCGCGTCGGAGCAGGTCTATTTCGGCGGCAGCGGCGCGGATGTCTTCGTCTTCGCTCCCGGCCACGGCCAGGACAGCATCAAGGACTTCACGCAGGGACAGGACCTGATCGACCTGACCGCCTTCGGCTATGCGGATTTCAGCGCGGTGCAGGCGCTGCTGGGCTACTCGCCGCCGGGCGATCCCTACCCCTATGCCGTGGTGACCACCTCGGGCGGGACGGGAATCAGCCTCAGCTTCGCGGTGGATACGGTGCTGACCGCGGCCGATTTCATCCTGTAGGGCGGGGCCGCCCGCGCCCTACATGTTCAGCAGCGCGTCGATGTCGTCCTGGCCGAGGTCGCCGCCACTCGGCTTCTCCACGGTGCGCATGGCGGTGGCGATCTGCAGCGTCGGCTTGGCCGGGTCCTTCCCGGTGCCGTCGGGGATCATCGAATCCAGCATGGTCTCGACCTGCTGCAGGTGCTGGATGGCGCGGCGGATGCGCTGGCCGGTCACGTCCTGGAAGCTGCAGGCCTCGAAGATCGAATTCACGCGGGCCGCGATGGCGGCGACGGCGCTGGCGTCCTGGCCACCGCCCGCCACCCAGTCCTGGATCGCCTCGGCGGCTTCCATGATGGTGTTGGCCGCGGCCTCCGTGGCCTGCACCACCGCTTCCAGCTCCAGCCCGCTGTTGCGGGTGGCGGCGGCGGGGACCGCGACCAGCTGGGCGATCTGTTCCTGGATGCGGGCGAGTTCGCTGGTCATGCGCGTCTCGCCCATGTCGGCGATCTCCACGCTGGCATGCAACTCCGCCGAAAGCTCCGCGATCCGACGGTCCACGAAGCTGTGGAGGGCGGAGAGTGCGGGGTCGAGTTCCGCCCGCAGGGCTGCGCGGATGGCGGCCTCCGAGGTCGTGGCGCCCGGGTCGATCGTCATGGACATGCAGCGTCATCCTCGTCGCGCCGATCCTCACCAACGGTGGCGCGGTCCGGCAGGAATGACATGGCGGAGTGAACAACCCGTTGCCGGGCGTCGAAAGTGGTGAGGTCCTGGGATGGCCTACACGGCCACGGGCGCCAGCACGCGGCGGCGCAGCGCGACGGCGCCCGCCGGCATGCCGGAGAACAGATCCTTCTCCGCCTCGACGATCGCCACGCCGGCGAGGCGCGGGCAGACCGTGCGGCCGGCGCGTTCCACCGCCGGCGCCGCAGCCCGCAGCAGCCGCAGCCCGTAGGGCGGCAGGAAGAGCGCGGCATCCCGGGTTTCCACCCGGAAGAGGTGCCGGGCGAGAAGCCGCGACAACTGGCCGCTGGAATAGGGCTGGCCATGGCCGAAGGGCGTGCGTTCCAGCTGCGCCCAGAGGCCGAGCCGGTTCGGCACCACGATGATCAGCCTTCCGTCGTCGCGCAGCACCCGCCAGGCTTCCCGCAGCAGGCGCCGCGCATTCTCGGCGGCCTCCAGCCCATGCACGAGCAGGATGCGGTCGATGCTGGCATCCGCGAAGGGAAGCGCCTCCTCCTCCGCCACCACAGCGGCGGAGGGGCGGGCGGCGCCCGGCCAGGGGCCGGGCATCACGGGCGGCCAGGGGGCGACGGGATGGTGGGCATGCGCGGGGGTCAATGCGATGCAGGCCCGCGCCTGCCCCTGCCACAGGCCGAGATAGGGCGCGGCGTGACCGATGCCGAGCACCGTCATGCCCGACAGCGCCGGCCACAGCCCCGCCAGGCGCGCACGGACCAGCCGCGCCGCCGCTTCTCCGCCGGGGGAGGCGTAGAACGCCTCCAGGGCATGGACCTCGGTCGTCATGCCGGGGATATAGGGGCAGAAGCCCCCGGTTTGGACGGGGGCATTGGACCGGGAGCCGGATTGCCATGTCGGTCAAGGTTGAGGCGGTCCCCTGCCTCGAGGACAACTACCTCTGGCTGCTCAAGGATGGCCCGACGGGCGCCATCGGCATCTGCGACCCCGGCGAGGCCGGGCCCGCCATCGCGGCGGTGGAGGCGGCGGGCGGGACGCTCGATGCCATCTTCCTGACCCACCATCACGGCGACCACATCAACGGGGTGGAGGAGTTGCGCGCCCGCTACCCGCAGGCGCGCGTCATCGGCGGCAAGCCGGACCTGCACCGCCTGCCGAAGCTGGACGAGGCGGTGGGCGAGGGTGACGAGGTGGTGTTCGGCGCCGCCCGCGCCGCGGTCATGCACCTGCCCGGCCATACCACCGGCCACATCGCCTTCCACTTCGCCGCCGACCATTTCCTGCTGTGCGGCGACATCGTCTTCGCGCTGGGCTGCGGCCGGCCGCTGGAGGCCGGCGGCATGGAGGCGCTCTACAAGTCGTTCAGGCGACTCGCAAAACTGCCGCCCAACACGCGTTTCTGCTGCGGCCATGAATATACCGAGACCAATGCCCGCTTCGCCCTGACCATCGAGCCCGACAACAAGGCCCTGCGGGCGGAGGCCGAAGCGGCCGCGGCGCTGCGCGCGGCGGGGCGCCCGACCGTGCCCACCACGCTCGCCCAGGAACTGGCGGGCAATCCCTACTTCCGCGCCCGCGACCTGGCGGAGTTCACCGCCCGGCGGGAAGCCAAGAACCACTTCAGGTGAGGAACAGCCGGTGAAACTGCACTACGCCCCCGCCAGCCCCTTCGTCCGCAAGGTCCTGGCCTGTGCCATCCTGCGTGGCATCGACGGGCAGATCGAGACGGTCGCGACCGACCCCCATGTCTCCCCTGCCCACCTGCTGCAGGACAACCCGCTCTCGAAGATCCCGGCCCTGGTGCTGGAGGATGGGCGTGCGGTCTATGACAGCCCGGTGATCTGCGAATACCTGGACACGCTGGGCGAGGCAGCGCCGCTGTTCCCGCCCACCGGCAGCCCGGCGCGGCTGACGGTGCAGATCCGCCACGCGCTGGCGGATGGCATCATGGATGCCGCCGTGGCGCGCCGCGGCCAGTCCGCCCATCCCCAGGACGAGGCCCGCGCCGCCTTCATCGCCCGCCAGAAGGCGGCGGTGGAGCGCGGCCTGGCGGTGCTGGAGGCGAGCCCGCCCGCGGGGCTCGGCGATGTCGGCTCCGTCGCCGTCGCCTGCGCGCTCGGCTACCTCGACTTCCGCTTCGGGCATGAGCCCTGGCGGGAAGCGCATCCGAAGCTGGCCGCCTGGTATGCGGAGGTCTCCGCCCACCCGGCCATGGCCCGCACCGCGCCGGGCTGAGCGATGAGCACCAGCCTCGCCTGGGACGAACGCTATGCCGGCGGCGACTTCCAGTTCGGGGAGGCGCCGAACCTCTACCTGGAAAGCCTCGCCCCCCGGCTGCGGCCGGGAATGCGGGCGCTGGCGCTGGGGGATGGGGAGGGGCGGAACGGCGCCTGGCTGGCGGGGCAGGGGCTGGCGGTGACGTCGCTCGACTGGTCGCCGGTCGGCTCCGCCAAGGCGGCCGCGCTGGCGGCCCGGCGGGGCATGGCGATGGACTGCGTCACGGCGGATGCCAGCGCCTGGGATTACCCGGAGGCCAGCTTCGACCTGGTCGCCTGGATCTACCTGCACCTGCCGCCGGCGGACCGTGCCGCGGCGGCGGCGGGCGTCGTCCGCACGCTGGCGCCGGGCGGGCTGCTCGCGCTGGAATGCTTCACCCCGGCCCAGCAGGGGCGGCGCAGCGGCGGCCCGAAGATGCCGGAACTGCTGTGGTCCCGCGCCATCGTGGAGGATCTGTTTGGCGCGCTGGAGGTGCTGGAACTGCTGGAAGGCACCGTTCGCCTCGATGAGGGCCCACGCCACCAGGGGCCGGCCGAGGTGGTGCGCGCCTTGTTGCGGAAGCCATCCTGACGCGGCCAGCAACTGACTTTGTCGTGAAGCGTCGCCGCCGCCGGACCGTTAACAGGTTTGTTGCGGAGGGTCGGGCAATTGATGTCTGCGCGGATGATCCGCGCCGCACCGGAATAGCCGGGCGGGACTGGCGACGGACAGGAGGTTGCGGTGGCGAAGCAGGAAGCGATGGGCGTTGGCGGGGCGCTCTGTGAACCGGTGGCGGTCGGCATGGGGGCCGAGGGCTTCAGCATCGACCTGGTGACGCAGGCTGGCGAACGCCTGATGTTGCGGATGGATGAGATCTCGGCCGGCCAGCTGGCCGCGCTGGTCAGCGCCTGCCTGGCGAAGCGCGGAACGGCGCTGGCGGCCTGATCTTCCGGGCCTGATCTACCGCGCCCGCGCCGCGATCATGCCGCCGCCCGCGACCATCAGGGTGGCGAGCACCACGCGCAGCGACATGGTGCCTTCCCCCGCCAGGATGAGGAGGAGGGTGGAGGCGACGGGGACGGCATAGGCCAGGGTGCCGAGCAGGCGCGGATCGCCGCGCTTCATGCCGACATCCCAGAGGAAGAAGGCCGCGCCCACCGGGCCGAGGCCGAGCAGCAGCAGCGCGAGCGCCTGCCGCGCATCCGGCAGGACCGTGGTCTCGAACACGAGGTGCGCCACAAGGGCGCAGGCCGCCGTCGCTAGGCAGAACCCCGCCACCGCCTCCGTCGGCACGCCGGCGAGCGGCTTCGTGCCCGCGGTGACCGAATAGACGGCCCAGGTGACGGCGCAGCCCAGCGCGGCCAGGAAGCCCGGCAGCGCCTCCGCCGGGAAGCTTGCCCCGGTGCCGACCAGGATGGCGCAGCCGGCGAAGCCGAGGCCGACGCCCGCGAGGCGCGCGGGGCCGAGCCGCAATCCGCGCAGCGGTGCGGAGAGCAGCACGATCAGCAGCGGCCAGAGATAGTTGATGAGGTTCGCCTCCACCGCCGGGGCGAGGGCGAGGGCGATGAAGTAGAGCGCGTGGTAGCCGAACAGCCCGCCCACGCCATGCAGCCAGGCAAGCGGCCTCTGCCGCAGCGCGCCAAGCCTCCCCGTGGCCGCCACGACGGCGAGGCCCACGACGCCGCCGACGGCGAAGCCCATGGCGGTGATCTGCAAGGGCGGGATGCCCGCCGCGAGGCGGGAGAGAAGGGCGAGAAAGGCCCAGAGCGCGAGGGCGCCGCAGCCGGCGATGGTGGCGGTGGACATGTGCGCCTTCTACGCCGCCCGCCCCGCCACGCGAACCGGGGGAGGCGCCAGCGCGTTGCCCTCGCCATGAAGGGCACCCCCCGCAGCATGATGATGAGTGCCGCCAGCCGCGCCGCGGGCTGGTGGATGGGCCATGCGGCCAACGCGATGAGGCGGGGGCAGAAGGCCTGGATCGCGGCCGTGGCGCGCGCGGCGGTGCCCGATGCGAAGCCGAAGCGGCCACGGCGGAAGACGAAGTAGCCGCCTCAGTCGAATTGTGGATCCACCGGCACGCGCAGCGCCTCCGCCAGCCGGTTCGTCTCCGCGGCCATGCCGACGATGGCGAGAAGCTCGCCATACTGCGCCTCCGTCATGCCCTTGGCGCGGGCGGCGGCGGTGTGGCTGGCGGTGCAATAGGCGCAGCCGCTGGTCATGGAGACGGCGAGGTAGAGCATCTCCTTCACCGCCGGATCCAGCGCGCCCGGCGCCATGACGGCGCGCAGGCTGTCCCAGGTCCTTCGCAGCAGCGGCGGATCGATGGCGAGCGCCTTCCAGAAGTTGTTGACGTCATCGACGCCGCGCGCGGCCTTGATCTCGTCGAAGACGGCCTGCGCCTCCGGCGCCGCTTCCTCGTAGGACAGCAGCCTAGGCATGCGGCAGCGCCTGGTAGGGCAGGACGCGGAAGCTGGTGCCGAACAGCGTGATGTCCCGCCAGACATCGCCCGCCACATAGGGGTCGGGCGCCATCCAGGCGCGCGCCTCCTCATGCGTCAGGTGACGCGTCACGGCGATGGAGCCGCGCATCGTCGACCCATCGGCCGAGAGCAGCGCGCCGCCGAACAGCAGCGTGCCGTCTGCCGCCATCGGCCGGACGCGGTCGAAATGCCCCTGGCGATGCGCCAGGCGCCGCTGCAACGCGCCGTCATCCGTCCCGTCCCAGGCGATGGTCACCGTATGGGTCCGCCCATGCGGCGCGGCCTGCGGCCAGCCCTGGTAGGGCAGCGGCGCGATGCGGAAGGGGTGCGCTTCGATCCGCTGCCAGACGCCAAGCCGCGCGAAAGGCTCGGCGGCGAGGTAGGCGTCGCGCGCCGCCGCATCGCCTGCGATCATCATCAACGATCCGAGGCTTCGCCCCGTCTCGTCATGCAGGGGCAGGCCGAGCTGCAGGCGGCCGGCCGCGGCTTCCGCGGCGCTGAAGGCGACGTGCTCGTCGCGCGCCGCCGCGCGGCGCGACGGCGCTTCAGGGTCCGTGCCGTCGAAGGCGATGATGGCGGTGGTCATGGCGGTCTCCTGGGCGGGGGCGGCCATGGCGGCGGCCACCCCCGGCCGGTCTCAGTACATGTGCTGGCCGCCATTGATGGACAGCGTGGAGCCGGTGATGAAGTCGGCCTCATCCGCCGTCAGGAAGGCGACGCCGCGCGCGATGTCCTGCGCGGTGCCGAGGCGCCCGCGCGGGATGCGGGCGATGATCTTCTCCAGCACGTCGGCCGGCACGGCGCGCACCATCTCCGTGTCCACATAGCCCGGCGCCACGGCGTTCACCGTGACCTGGTTGCGCGCGCCTTCCTGGGCCAGCGCCTTGGTGAAGCCGTGGATGCCCGACTTGGCGGCGGCGTAGTTCACCTGGCCGAGCTGCCCGGCCTGGCCGTTGACGGAGCCGATATTGACGATGCGGCCGAACTTCCGGCTCGTCATCCCATCCCACACCGCCTTGCACATGTTGTAGCAGCTGCCGAGGTTGGTATCGATGACGTCGTCCCACATCTGGCGCGTCAGCTTGCGCATCATGGCGTCGCGCGTGATGCCGGCGTTGTTCACCAGCACCTCGACGGGCCCGACCTCGGCCTCGATCTTCTGCACGGCGGCGACGCAGGCATCGAAGTCACCCACGTCGAACTTGTAGCAGGGGATGCCGGTGCGCTCCGTGAACGCCTGCGCCGCGGCGTCGTTGCCGGCGTAGGAGGCAACGACCTTGCGGCCCGCCGCCTGCAGCGCCTCGCTGATCGCGGCGCCGATGCCACGCTGACCACCCGTCACCAATGCAACCCGTGCCATGCCGGCTCTCCCACCCTGTTGTCGCGACGCGCCTTGCGCGCCCCTCGCTTCCCTGCATGCCGCCGGGCCGGTTGGCCTGGCAACACCAACCCATCCTCGCGCGCCCGGGGCAGGAGAGCAAACACGCATCAAGGGCGAAGAACACGGCGTTTTGATTCACATCAAGGCAAGGGCGCATGGCGTGCCCTACTCTCCGCCATGTCCCGAGGCGCCCCTTTGCGCCGCACGGACGTTCCTGGACGTTTCCTCCCTGAACTCAGCCCCGGCGGACAACCGCCGGGGATTTTTTTGCCATCCTAACCGGTTGCCACGCCATCGGCAGGATCGTCTGCGGGGTTCGGCTGTGCTGATGCCGGACGACGCAACCGATGGTGGAAAACCGACGCATGCGATTTTGTCTTCACGGATACGTGATCGGTATGCAATACGCTTAGCACCGGCCGCGCTTGGGCCCTACCCCCAGGACCAACATCATGCAGACCCAGCTGCCCGCCTCCTCGGATGGCGAGAAGACCGACCAGGCCGCCATCATGCTGATGCTGGCCTATGTCGAGGCCGAATGCCGCCGCCTTGGCGCGGAGGCCGCGGCGCGGCACGCCGCCATGGCGGCCTCCCTGCTGCCCGCGCAGGGCGCGCCGGCGGGCGTCAGCCTGCACTGATCCTCCGTGCGGCGGGTGTCACCCCCGCCGCAGCAGGAACAGCGCCTGTTCGCCGAACAGGTTGGCGAGCCAGGGGGACCGCTTCCAGGGCGTGCTGAGGCCCTTGTCGTCCACCGCCAGCCACTTCTCCACCACATAGCCTTCCATCGCGCAGAGCGCGAAGAAGTCGCGGATCGTGCAGGGGTGGATGTTCGGCGTCTCGTACCAGGGCCGGCTCCACACCTCCGTATCCGGCATGCGGCCGCCCAGCAGCAGCTTCACCCGCATCTGCCAGTGGCCGAAATTGGGGAAGGAGACGATGGCGCGGGCGCCGATGCGCAGCATCTGGCGCAGCACCTCCCGCGGCCGCTCCACCGCCTGCAGCGTGCGCGACAGCACCACATAGTCGAAGGCGCCATCGGGATAGAAGGCGAGGTCGGCATCGGCATCGCCATGGATCACGGGCAGCCCCGCGGCGACCGCTTCGGTCGCCTCCGCCATGTCGATCTCGATGCCCCGCGCATCGGCGCCCTTCAGGCGCGTCAGGTGTTCGATCAGCGCGCCGTCGCCGCAGCCGATGTCGAGCACGCGCGCGCCGGGCTGGATCATCTCCGCGATCAGGCGGAGATCGAGGCGCATGTTCTTGGCGACGAAGCGCACCTCGGCGGCGTCGGGCACGGGCATTCCCATCCGTTGCAGGCGTCCCGGGCGATCTAGCTTTCCGCCGGGGTGGCGTCCAGCAGCGGGATCAGGACGTCGCTTCCTGCCAGGACAGGCGGCGGGCCATGAAGTTCCGGTACACCTGCTCCCCGGCCACGATCGGCGCGAACTCCTCGGCGGCCGGCGCCTCCCCCACCAGCGTCATCGGGTCGATGCGGGTGTGGTAGGAGGGGTGGACGAAGAGCGGGATGGAATAGCGTTCCCGCCCCGACCGGTTGACCACCATGTGCATCGCCGCCTGGTACCGCCCATTGGTCCAGCGGCGCAGCAGCTTGCCGGCGTTCACCACCATCGCTTCCCGGTTCGGCACCACCGGCAGCCAGTCGCCGGAGGGGCCCTGCACCGCGAGGCCGCCATTCATGTCCTGCACCAGCAGGGTGATCAGACCCTCATCCGCATGGGCGCGCACCCCGATATCGGTGCGGTCCGCGATGGCTTCCGCCGGCGGGTAGTGGATGACGCGCATGTTGGAGTAGCTCTGCCGCGCGGCCTCGGCGAAGAAATCCTCGGCGACGCCAAGGTGCAGCGCGACGGCGGAGAGGATCTGCTGCCCACAGTCGTACATGGCGCGGTAGCAGGCCTCCACCCGTTCCCGGAAGCCGGGCATGTCGGGCCAGGGCGTCTCCGCATGGAAGGGCAGGGCGCGGAGGTCGGGATCCTCCGGCCGCGTCAGGTGCCCGATGCTGAAGGCCTCATGCCCACCGGGCTTCTGGCCGGGCAGGGCGGTGTCGAACATCGGTATGTAGCCGCGGTTGTTGCGGCGGTCCTGCACCTGGCGCTTCCAGTCCTCCGGCCGGTCGAAGAAGGCCTCGGCCGCCGCGAAGGCGCCCTGCAGCGCCTCCTGCGGCACGCCATGGCCGACCAGCTGGATGAAGCCGTAGCGTTCGAAGGCGCCGCCGATGGCCTTGGCCGCATGGGCGCGGTCGGCGGCCGTGCCGTGCAGGAAGGGCTCGAAATCGAGGGTCGGGATCGCGTCGTTCATGGGATCGCGCCTCAGCTCGTCACCACCAGGCGCCGATCGGCGGCGGGCGGCAGGAAGGCGTCGGTATAGACATCCTCCGGCTTCAGCTTCGGCGCCATGCCATAGGCTTCCTCCACTGCCGCCAGCCCCAGCTGGAAGCGGGCCGGCACCACGGAGGACAGGCCGTTGGCGATGACGTGGTCGGAGACGATCTGCTCCCGCAGCGAGACCTGCTGGCGCTCCGCCTCGATCGCGACATCGGTCAGCGGCTCCGCCGCCTTCAGGGCCGCGATGCAGCCCGCGGGGTCGCGATGGGCTTCCCGCAGGGACCGGATACCGCCGGCGACGACGGCGCGGACCAGTTCCGGGTTGCGCCTTGCATAGTCGCGCGTGGTCAGCCAGCAGGTGCCATAGAGCGGCAGGCCAAAATCCCGGTACCAGAGGATGCGCTGCTGCGGCCAATCCATCCCCAGCGCCTTCAGCGACATGCCCGTGCTGGTCGCGGCGCCGGTGATGCCATCTGCGCGGCGCTGCACCAGCATGGGCTCCCGCAGTTCCGGCCGCACCGTCAGCCAGTTGACCTTGCTGGCGTCGAAGCCGGCGGCGCGGGCGAAGGCCGGGAAGATCTGCCGGCCCGCATCGCTGTCCGGCGCCGCCAGGGTCCGGCCCTCGAAATCTTTCGGCGCGCGGATCGGCCCATCCTCCCGCACCGTGGCGCAGAGCAGGCTGCGGTCGCCGAAGACGCCGACCACGACCAGGCCGGCATTCGGGTTCTCCGCGATGAACTTGATGACCGGGTTGATGTCGGCCTGGGCGATTTCATAGGCGCCGCCCGCCACATCGATGGGCACGCGGCCCGACCCGAAGCCGCGGTCGATCTGGATGTCGATCCCGGCATCGCGGAAGAAGCCCTTCTCCCGCCCATAGAGCATGAAGGCGTTGGGCCCCTGGAAGGCCCAGTCCACCTGGTATTTGACGCGGGGCAGCCCCTGGGCGCGGAGCGCGGGGGCGGCGAGCAGGCTGGCGGCGGCAAGACCGAGGGTGCGGCGGGCGATCGGCATGGGCGGAGCCTCCGGGCTGGGTGCCCAGGGCCACGCAAGAAGCTTGCCAGGACCGCGGCGGCCGCCGGCCGGTGGTCAGGCCGGCCGATCCAGCATGTCCCGCAGCGCGCGGACGGCAACCGCATAGCCGGGCGCGCCGAGCCCCGCGATCACCGCCGTGGCCAGGGTGGAGACGAGCGAATGCTGGTGCAGCGCATCGCGGCGATGGATGTTGGAGATGTGCAGCTCCACGATCGGGCGCGGGAACATGCGCAGCGCATCGACCAGGGGAATGGAGCGGAAGCTGAGCCCGGCCGGGTTGATCACGAGACCCGCGGCGTCCGTGTCGATCGCCTCATGGATCCATTCGATCAGCTGGCCTTCCCAATTGGTCTGGCGGAACACCAGGGCATCGTTGCCGGCTTCCGCACGGCACAGCGCCTCGATCTCCGCCAGCGTCGTACGACCGTAGATCTCGGGCTCCCGCTTGCCGAGGCGATCGAGGTTGGGGCCGTTCAAGACATGGATGGTGCGGGGCATTCTCTCACCCTTGATAGCCGAGCTGGCGCGGCAGCCAGAGCACGAGTTCGGGGACGTAGGTGATGACCAGCAGGGCGGCGACCATGGCCAGCAGGAAGGGCATGGTGTCCCGCACCACCGCCATCAGCGGCTGGTTCGACAGCTTGGCCACGATGAACAGCAGCAGCCCGTAGGGCGGCGTCACCAGGCCCAGCATGATGTTGACGACGACCATGACGCCGAAATGCACCATGTCCACGCCCAGCGCCTGGGCGGCGGGCACCAGCACGGGCACCACGATCAGCAGGATGGTGCTGCCTTCCATCAGGCAGCCCAGCACCAGCAGGATGATGTTCACCAGCAGCAGGAACTGCCATTGCGACAGATCCCATCCCGCCAGGATGGCGCGCACCGTATTCGGCACGTTCTCGCTGGTGATGACGTAGTTCAGCGCCAGCGCGCCCGCGATCAGCATGCCGATCGCGGCGGTCGATCGCGCGCTGGCCACGATGGCGTTCCAGGTCTGGCGCAGCGTCAGGCTGCGGTAGAAGACGGCGGCGATCAGCCAGGCATAGGCGGCGGCGACGGCCGCGGCCTCCGTCGGCGTCATCACGCCGCCATAGATGCCGCCCAGCAGGATGACCGGCATCAGCAGCGCGGGCAGGGCTTCCGCCGTCAGCCGCGGCACTTCGCGCAGAGGCACCTTCTCCGCGATCGGCCAGTTGTTGCGATGGGCCATCCAGCTGTTGATGCCCATCTGCGCCAGCGCCATCAGCAGGCCCGGGATCACGCCGCCCAGGAACAGGTAGCCGATGGAGGCATCGGCCACGAGCGCATAGAGCACCATCGGGATGGAAGGCGGGATGATCGGCCCGATCACGGCGGTGACGGCGGTGATGGCGGCGGCGTAGCTCGGCGGATAGACGCCGCCCTTCGTCATCATGTCGATCTGCACCTTGCCGCTGCCCGCGGCATCGGCGACGGCGGAGCCCGACATGCCGGCGAAGATCACGCTCTGCACGATGTTGACGTGGCCGAGGCCGCCGCGGAAGCGCCCCACCAGCAGGTCGCAGAAGCGCAGCAGCCGGTCCGTCAGGCTGCCCGCATTCATCAGCCCGGCCGAGAAGATGAAGAGCGGCACGGCCAGCAGCACGTAGCTGCCGTTGAGGCCGTTCAGCACCTGCTCCGCCGCGATCGACATGTCCTGCCCGGAGGCGCCGAGATAGACGATGGCGGCGGAGATCATCGCGACGCCGATCGGCAGGCCGAGGCAGGAAAGGCCGAGCAGCGTGATGAGCATGAGCATGAGGGGGGAGAGCATCGTCACGCCCCCCGCGCCAGGCCGCGGCCGGTGACGGACCGCCAGACGATCAGCGCATGGCGGACGATCTGCGCCACCGCGAAGACCAGGTAGACCGAATAGACGTAGTCGAAGCGCAAGCCGAGATAGGCGGTCTTCTCCACCTTCATGAAGGTGACGTAGTCAGCCATCGCGGGCAGCGACCAGGTGAAGATAGCCACCACCGCGCTGCCCGTGATGGTATCCGCCACGCGCTTCACGCCGGGCGACATGGCGCCATACAGCACGTCGAAGCGGATCTCCTCCTCATCCCGCAGCACCAGCCCGGCGCCCCAGAGGATGCCCCAGAGCCAGCAGAGGGTGGAGAACTCGGCCGTCCAGCTCAGCGGCGCGTTCATCACGTAGCGCGTCACGATCTGGAGGATGAAGGCGACGAACATCGCCGCCAGCAGCGCGGAGAGCACATCCTCCGCGCGGCGGCCGAGCCAGAAGATCATCGCCGCGTCAGCGGACGGCGTTGATGCGGTCGAGGATTCCCGCGGGCCAGGCCTGGGACTGGCTGGAAGCGAGGTAGCGCCGCTGCGCCTCCGCCCGGAAGGCGTCCACGTTCGGTGCATAGACCTCCAGCCCCTGGGTACGGAAGAACTCGGCCGCGGCCTGCTCCTCCGCCAGGTGGCGCCGCGTGCTCTCGGCAATGGCCTTGTCGGCGGCGGCCTGCACCGCGCTGCGCTGCGCCGGCGTCAGCTGGTCCCACAGGCGCGAGGAGATCGACAGCAGGTCATAGGCGACCAGGTGGCTGGTCAGTACGAACTGCGTCGTCACCTCGTTGAAGCGCATGGTGCGGCTCGACGGCAGCGGGTTGTCCTGCCCGTCCACCGTGCCGGATTGCAGCGCGGTGTAGAGTTCCGCGAAGGCGACCGGCGTCGGGTTGGCGCCCAGCGCCTCCCCCAGGAACTGCCAGGTCTCGCCCGGCGGCATGCGCAGCTTGATCCCGCGCATGTCGGCCGGCGTCGTGATGCGGGTGCGCGGCTTCAGGTTCACGTGCCGCGTGCCGAAATAGAGCGGGCCCAGGATCTGCACGTTGAGCTGGTCGCGGACCATCTTCTTGAAGTCGTCGCCGATCGGGCCGGCGAAGACCTTGTTCATGTGGTCCACGTCGCGGAACAGATAGGCCGAGGCCAGGACCGACCAGGCCGGGATCTGGCGGGAGAAATCCTGCGGCGCGAGGTTCGCCATCTCCACATTGTTGCGCTGGATGGCGACAAGCTCCGTCCCCTGGCGGAACAGCGTCGCGTTGTGGTGCAGCTCCACGTCGAATTCGCCGGCCAGGTCGCGCTGGAAGCCCCGCATGGCATCGGCGCGGATGTCCTGGTCGGAGAAGACGGCGGTGAAGCGGATGCGCCGGCGGGCCTGCGCTTCCGCCTTCAGGATCGGGGCGGTGGCAAGCGCGGCGGCAATGCCGAGCAGCGGGCGACGCCCGGTGAGCAATGACATGAGGTGTTCCCTTCCCTGGACCGTCCTTGGCCGCGTCACGGCATGGCGGAACGCTAGTAGCCGCGATTGCGGTGATCAAGCGGGATTTTCTAATTCATCCTATGTTTGCCCGGATATCCGATATTGTCGTTGCCTGCCCACCGGCCGATACTGCGGCCGTCAGCCAGGGAGCGGCGCGGTGATCCGCAGCGACGAGGCGAAGGAAGCGCGGGAGGACGGAGGCGAGGCCGCCTATCGGCGCCTGCGCGCCGACGTGCTGCTGGGGCGCCTGGCGCCGGGGCGCAAGCTCGGCCTCGATGGCCTGCGTTCCATCTACGATGCCGGCGTCGGCACGCTGAGGGAGGCGCTGAACCGGCTGGCGACCGAAGGGCTTGTCGTCGCCGAAGGCCAGCGGGGCTTCACCGTGGCCCCCGTCTCCGCCGAGGATTTCCGCGAGATCGCCGATCTGCGGCTGCTGCTCGAACGCCATGCCATCCGCCTGTCCTTCGCCGCGGGCGATCTCGACTGGGAAGGGCGCGTGGTCGGTGCGCATCACAAGCTGGCGGCGCTGGAGAGGAAGCTGCTGGCGGGGGAGGCGGCGGATACCGCGCTCTGGAAGCGCTACGACCGCGAATTCCACCACGCGCTGATCGAGGCCTGCGGATCGGGCGTGCTGCTGGAAACCTACGCCGCCGCCTATGACCGCTACCTCCGCTACCAGATGGTCGCCGTCGTGTTCCGCGGCGCCGTCGCCGCCGACCAGCATGCGGCGCTGCTCGGCTGCGCCCTGGCGCGCGACGCCGCCCGTGCCGGAGAGGTGCTGGAAGCGCATATCGCGGGCTGCGTGGACCAGGTGCTGCGCAGCCGCGCCCTCGCGCCGATCGCCTTCGAAGCGCGCAGCGTCCCGGCCACGCCGCCGGCCAGGCGCCAGGGCGGCGCCCGGTGAGGGACCCGGCGGAAACGGCGGGGGAGCGGGCCTATCGGCTGATCCGGTCCGACATCCTGCGCGGCAGGCTGGAGCCCGGGCGGAAGCTGAAGCTCGACGCGCTGCGCGACGCCTATGACGCCGGCGTGGGCACGCTGCGCGAGACCCTTTCCCGCCTCGTCGCGGAACGCTTCGTCATCGCCGAGGGGCAGCGCGGCTTCGAGGTCGCCCCCTTCTCGGCGACCGAATTGCGGGAGCTGGCCGGGCTTCGCCTTCTGCTCGAGGGCCATGCGCTGGACCAATCCTTCCGCGCCGGCGACGTGGAGTGGGAGGCCCGCGTCGTCGCGGCGCATCACAAGCTGGGCCAGATGGAGGAGAGGCTGCTGGCGGGCGACAACGAGGCGCTGGAGGCGTGGCGCCACTTCGACGCGCAGTTCCACCAGACGCTGATCTCCGCCTGCGGGTCACGCACCCTGATGGCGACGCATGCCGCGACCTTCGACCGCTACCAGCGCTACCAGAACCTGGCCCTGGGCTTCCGCGGCGTGATCGCGGCGGAGGAGCATGCGGCGCTGCGCGACGCCGCGCTGCGCCGCGATCCGGCCGCGGCGCGATCGGTGCTCAACCTGCACATCCTGGCCGGGGTGGACCACGCGCTGGCCAGCGGCGCGCTTTGACCCGTTGAGGGATCGCGAAGGCCGCGGCGCTGCGTCGCGCGGGCCGGCTACACGCCGACGCGCTCCGCGGCGCCCTTGAGGAAGCCGCCCAGCGCGCGATGGAAGACGGGTTCGTCGAGCAGGAAGGCGTCGTGGCCCTTGTCGGTCGCGATCTCGACGAAGGAGACATTGGCCGCGGCGGCATTCAGCGCGCGGACCAGGGCGCGGCTCTCCTCGGTCGGGAACAGCCAGTCGCTGCTGAAGGATGCCACCAGGAAGCGGGTGCGCGTGCCGCGGAAGGCATTCGCGACCTCCCCGCCATGCTCCGACGCCAGGTCGAAATAATCCATGGCGCGGGTGATGGTGAGGTAGCTGTTGGCGTCGAAGCGGCGGACGAAGGTGCTGCCCTGGTGGCGGAGGTAGCTCTCCACCTCGAACACATCCTCGAGAAAGGTCAGTGCCGAGGCACCGCGCAGCCGGCGGCCGAATTTCCGCCCCAGCGCCGCCTCCGACAGATAGGTGATGTGGGCGACCATGCGGGCGACGGAGAGCCCCTTGGCCGGGATGCGCCCATCCTCCCAGTAGCGGCCGCCCTTCCAGTCGGGGTCGCCATGGATGGCGGCGCGGCCGACCTCATGGAAGGCGATGTTCTGGGCGGAGTGGTAGGAGGCGGTGGCGATGGGGGCGGCGGCCACCACCATGTCCGGATAGGTCGCGGCCCATTCCAGCACCTGCATGCCGCCCATGGACCCGCCGACGACCGCCAGCAGGCGATCGATGCCGAGGTGATCGACCAGGCGCTTCTGGGCGCGGACCATGTCGCGGATGGTGATGGACGGGAAATCGATCCCCCAGGGCCGGCCCATGGGCTGGCCCTCGGCGTCGGTCATCTCCTCGGCCGGGCCGGAGGAGCCCATGCAGCCGCCCAGCACATTGGCGCAGATGACGAAGAAGCGGTTCGTGTCCACCGGCTTGCCGGGGCCGACCAGCGTGTCCCACCACCCGCCCTTGCCCGTCAGCGGCTGGGTTTCCGCCACATACTGGTCGCCCGTCAGGGCGTGGCAGATCAGCACCGCATTGGTCCGCAGCGCGTTGAGCTTGCCATAGGTCCGATAGGCCACGGAAAGCGGCTTGATGACGGCGCCGCTGTCCAGCGCGAGGCCATCGGCGAAGACGGCGCGCTGATGATCCAGCTGGGGGAGGGGGGCCAGGGCCTCGGTCACATCGGTCTCGGGGCGTTTCCGCCGCAGGAATAGGCGGGGCGGCCGCTTCCGGCAACCGTCGCGTGCAAGCGGCGGTCCTTGGCGGGGCGGGCCGGCGCGTCTATGGATCACGCCCCTTTCCCGCCTTCGTCCAGGGACCCCTGCCATGACCGTCATGCCGCGCCCGTCCATCCTCTCGGTCGAGCCCTATGTCGGCGGCGAGTCCAAGGTCCCGGGTGTCAACCGCATCATCAAGCTCTCCTCCAACGAAGGCGCCTTCGGCCCCCCGCCCTCCGCCATCGAGGCGATCGCCGCCAATGCGCGGGAGGCGCATCGCTACCCCGATGGCGGCGCCACCGCGCTGCGGGAGGCGATCGGCGCGCGCTTCGGGCTCGACCCCGCCCGGATCGTCTGCGGCAACGGGTCGGACGAGCTGCTGGCCATGCTCATCCTGGCGTATGGGGGCGAGGGCACCGAACTCGTCATGTCCGCCCATGGCTTCATGATGTACGAGATCACCGGCCGCTGGGCGGGCTGCCAGGTCATCAAGGTGCCGGAGAAGAACCTCACGGCCGATGTGGATGGGCTGCTCGCCGCGGTCGGGCCGCGCACGCGCCTCATGTTCCTCGCCAACCCCAACAACCCGACCGGCAGCATCCTGCCGCAGAGCGAGGTGGAGCGGCTGCGCCGTGAACTCCGCCAGGACGTGCTGCTGGTGCTGGACAGTGCCTACGCCGAATACGTCACGCGGCCGGATTACGACCCCGGCCAGAAGCTGGTGGACGCCACGCCGAACACGGTGATGACGCGGACCTTCAGCAAGATCTTCGGCCTCGGCGGCATGCGGCTCGGCTGGGCCTATGCGCCCGCGCCGATCGTGGACATCCTCGGCCGCGTGCGCGGGCCCTTCAACGTGAACGCCGCCGCCATGGCGGCCGGCATCGCGGCGCTGGCGGAGCCCGGCTGGATCGAGAAGTCCATCGCCCACAACACGGAATGGCGTGGCAAGGTGGCGGCCGCGATGGAAGCCGCCGGCTTCAAGGTCTGGCCGAGCGAGGGCAACTTTCTTCTCGTCGATTTCGGCGACGGCACGCGGGCCAAGGCGGCGGATGCGCATCTGCGCGCCCGCGGGCTGATCGTGCGCGCCATGGGCGGCTACGGGCTGCCCCAGTGCCTGCGTGTCACCATCGGCGCGGCCGAGGAATGCCAGATGGTCATCGACGCCCTCACCGATTTCTCCCGGAATGGCTGAGCCTCTCTTCGATCGCCTCTGCCTGCTGGGCATCGGGCTGATCGGCTCCTCCATCGCGCGGGTCGCGCGGGTGCGGGGCGACCTGGCGCGGACCGTCGTGGCGCATGCCAAGACGCCGGCGACCCTGGCGCGAGTGCGCGAACTCAGCATCGCCGACGTGGTGGAGCCAGACGCGGCCAAGGCCGTGCAGGGCGCCGACTGCGTCATCTTCTGCGTGCCCGTCGGCGCCTATGCCGAGGTGATGGCGCAGGTGGCCCCCCACCTGAAGCCCGGCGCGATCGTCACCGATGTCGGCAGCACCAAGATGAGCGTGTTGCGCGACCTCGGCCCGCTGATGCCGGCGGGCTGCCACCTGGTGCCGGCGCATCCGATGGCGGGCACCGAGTATTCCGGCCCCGATGCGGGTTTCCCCGAGCTGTTCCAGGGCCGCTACACCATCATCACCCCCGTCGCCGGCACGGATCCCGAGGCCGTCGAGAAGGTGCGGGAGCTGTGGCGGCGCTGCGGTTCCATGATCGAGACGCTGGACCCCGCCACCCATGACAAGGTGGTCGCCATCGTCAGCCACCTGCCGCATCTGCTGGCCTTCACCATCGTCTCCACCGCCGACGACCTGGCGGAGGAGACGAAGGAGGCGGTGCTGAAATTCGCTGCCTCCGGCTTCCGGGACTTCACCCGCATCGCCGCCAGCGATCCGACCATGTGGCGCGACGTCTTCCTCAACAACCGGGAGGCGCTGCTGGAGATGCTGGCGCGCTTCACGGAGGATTCGCACGCGCTGGGCCGGGCGGTGCGTTGGGGCCAGGCGGAGTTCATCGAGGACCGGATCCGGCGCGGCCGGAAGATCCGGCAGGGCTTGATCGAGCGGAAGCAGGCGTGAGGGTGTGTGGCTTTTTAGCCACTAACCCCTTTAGCCCGATTATGCGGTTTAGGTGCGTTTAGCACCGTTTTTCGGGGTGCCGATGTCGCGGGTGCCGTCCGGTCGCGGATGGGCTGGTGGTGCCGCGAACATAGCCGGAACGCGGGCGAGGCGCCAGGATAATCGCGCGTCGTGAAGCCTGGCCGGGCGTGCATGCCGACCATCCCGGCTGGCGGTGGCGTGGTGGCGGCGCCATCTGACGGGCCTGAACCGAGGGAGCAGGGCCATGGACATCACGCGCGCGGGTTCGGTGCCCTCGACCACGGGGCCGGCCGAGTATTTCACCGGCACGGTCCGCATCGACCCCTTGTTCAGCCCGCCGGAGCCTGCCCGGGCGGCGGGTGCGCTGGTGACCTTCGAGCCTGGCGCTCGCACGGCCTGGCACACCCATCCCTACGGCCAGACCGTCATCGTGACGTCGGGGTGCGGCTGGGCGCAGCGGGAGGGTGGCAAGGTGGAGGTGATCCGCCCGGGTGACGTGGTCTGGTTCCCGCCGGGGGAGAAGCACTGGCATGGCGCCACCGCGACCACGGCGATGAGCCACATCGCCGTGCAGGAGAAGCGCGACGGTTCCCCGGTGACCTGGCTGGAACACGTCTCCGACGCCGATTACCGAGGGCCCTGAACCCCGCGGTCAGCCCGGTCTCCGCAGGACCATGACCCCCGCCGCCGCCTGCAGGATCAGTGCGAGGCTGATGGCGGCCGTGGTGGAGGCCGCGTCCCGCATCAGCCCGAAGCCCAGCGGGGCGAGCGCGTAGAGCGCCTGGTTGATCGCCTGCATCAGCGCGACCACGCGCCCGACCTCCGCCGGGGCGAATTCCGCCTGGACGATGAGGGGCGGCAGCGAGAGCAGGTTGCCGACGCCGATGCCGAAGAGGGCGCAGCCCAGCAGCAGCAGCCAGGGCTCGCCGCCCGCCAGCATCAGCGCAAGCGAGCCCGCGACCTGGGTGGCGAAGGTGGCGGCGGCGGCCAGGCGGCGCTTCTCGCCGGCGGGCAGCAGCCAGCCCGTGACGGTGCGGCCCAGCAGGGCGAAGACGGTCACGAGCGAGACGGCGAGGCCCGCCCCCTGCACGCCCAGCACCGGGGCGAGCAGGGAGACGAGGTGCGTCACCAGCCCCATCTGGGCGAAGAGGCCGATGGCGAAGGCGGCGGAGAGGCCGATGAAGCGGGGATCCCGCAGCAGCGCGGCGCGGTCCCGCGCCGGGGCCGGGGGCTTTGCAGGGGCGGGGCGGGCGGTGGCTTCCCCATCCGGGTGCTGGCCGAATTCGGCGGGGCGGCGGCCCAGCACCAGCCCGGCCAGTGGCCAGACCACGGCAAGCAGCAGGGCGCCCACCACCAGGGTCGCGGTGCCGAATCCCCAGCCGGCGATCAGCCAGGCCCAGAAGGGCGCCATGGCGATGCCGCCGACGCTGGCGCCGTTATAGGCCATAGCCAGCGCGGCCGGGCGGCGGCGGTCGAACCAGGGGATCAGCATGGCATTGATGGCGGCGCCACTGCAGAGCGCCCAGCCCATGCCGGTCAGCGCCGCGGCCGGCGCCAGCAGCCAGGGATGCGGCGCCCATCCCCAGCCCGCCAGGCCGAGGGCGAAGGCGGCCGCGCCGGCGCGGGTGGTGGCGGCGATGCCGAAGCGGCGGTGCCAGTCCGGCAGCAGGGCGACCAGGGCGGCCGAGACCAGGAAGTGAAAGGTTACCGCGGCGGAAAGCCCGCCGATGGGCCAGCCCCGGCTTTGCGACAGCGTCGCGATGAAGATCCCGACGCCGTAGAAGCCGATGCCCCAGGCGAAAATCGCCAGGATGAAGGCCGCGGCCACGACCCTCCAGCCATGGAAGGGTTGGGGCGGAAAGGGAGTACTGGCGGGCATTTGCGGCATGCTGGACGGGGTCGTGCCGGCTGTGAACCGCCATCTTCTGTGAACGGGATGTGTTGCCGCACCGCAATACGCATGCTAAGGCGCGCCCGCCGCGGGACGGGGGTTAGCAAACGCTTACTCCCCTTGATGCGCGATCCGCAGAAGCTCTGCCCAGAGACAGGACCGGGACCACCTTGGCCTCCGCAGCGATCAACGCAGACTCGGCCTCCACCAAGGCCCCGAACCCTACCGGGCTGTCGGAGCGCTATGCGCTCGCGCTGCTCGGCATCGTGGACGATCTTCGCCAGGCCGAGCCTGGTGCGGCCGACCGCATCGCCAAGGATCTGGAGACGCTCTTCGCGCTGTGGCGCGAGGATGCCGGCTTCCGGTCCTTCGTGGCCGATCCGCGCTACGATGCGGCGGAGCAGAAGCGCGCCGCCTTCGCGGTGCTGGAACGCGCCGGGGTGGGCACGGAAGTGCGCAACCTCGTCGGCGTGCTGATCATCAACCGGCGGCTGTCCAAGCTGCCGGAAGTCGCGGCCGCCTTCGGCGCGCAGCTTGCGGCGCGCCGCGGGCAGCAGATCGCCGAGGTCGCGACCGCCCATCCGCTGTCGGACACGCAGCGCGCGCAGATCACCGCGCGGCTGACGGAAGCCGGCTATTCCGGCGTGCAGCTGCGCGAGAGCGTCGATGCCACCCTGCTCGGTGGCCTCGTCATCCGCATCGGCTCTCGCCTCTACGACAACTCACTGAAGTCCAAGCTGCAGCGCCTGCAGTACGCCATGAAGGGGGCCGCCTGATATGGAGATCCGTCCTGCCGAGATCTCGGAGATCCTGAAGGCTCAGATCTCCGGGTTCGATGCGGAAGCCAATGTCGCCGAGGTGGGCACCGTGCTCACGGTCGGTGACGGCATCGCGCGCGTGTTCGGCCTGCAGAACGTGATGGCCGGCGAGCTCGTCGAGTTCCCGGGCGCCGGCCTCAAGGGCATGGCGCTGAACCTCGAGACCGACAATGTCGGCGTCGTGATCTTCGGCGACGACAAGGGCGTGAAGGAAGGCGACACCGTCTCCCGTACCGGGGAGATCGTGGACGTCGGCGTCGGCAAGGGCTTCCTCGGCCGCGTCGTGGACGCGCTGGGCAACCCGATCGACGGCAAGGGCCCGATCGTCGCCGACAAGCGCATGCGCGTCGAGGTGAAGGCGCCGGGCATCATCCCGCGCAAGTCCGTGCATGAGCCGATGCAGACGGGCATCAAGGCGATCGACGCCCTGATCCCGATCGGCCGCGGCCAGCGCGAGCTGATCATCGGTGACCGCCAGACCGGCAAGACTGCCGTGATCCTGGACACCATCATCAACCAGAAGGCGGCCAATGCCGCCGCGGGCGATGACGAGCACAAGAAGCTCTACTGCATCTACGTCGCCGTCGGCCAGAAGCGCTCCACCGTCGCGCAGCTGGTGAAGACGCTGGAGGAGAACGGCGCGCTCGAGTATTCGATCATCGTCGCCGCCACGGCGTCCGATCCGGCGCCGATGCAGTTCCTGGCGCCCTACACGGGCTGCACGCTGGGCGAATTCTTCCGCGACAACGGCATGCATGCCGTCATCTTCTACGACGACCTGTCCAAGCAGGCCGTCGCCTACCGCCAGATGTCGCTGCTGCTGCGCCGTCCGCCGGGCCGCGAGGCCTATCCGGGCGACGTGTTCTACCTGCATAGCCGCCTGCTGGAGCGCGCGGCCAAGATGAACGACGATTTCGGCAAGGGGTCGCTGACCGCCCTGCCGGTGATCGAGACGCAGGCCGGCGACGTCTCAGCCTATATCCCGACCAACGTGATCTCGATCACGGACGGGCAGATCTTCCTGGAGACGGAACTGTTCTTCAAGGGCATCCGCCCCGCCGTGAACGTCGGCCTCAGCGTCTCCCGCGTCGGCTCCGCCGCGCAGATCAAGGCGATGAAGCAGGTGGCCGGCAAGATCAAGCTGGAGCTGGCGCAGTACCGAGAGATGGCGGCCTTCGCGCAGTTCGCCTCCGACCTCGACAGCACGACGCAGGCCCTGCTGGCCCGCGGCGCGCGCCTGACGGAACTGCTGAAGCAGCCGCAGTACAAGCCGGTCCCGGTGGAGGAGCAGGTGATCAGCCTGTTCGCCGGCACGCGCGGCTACCTCGATGCGCTGCCCGTCTCCAAGGTCGGCGAGTTCGAGCGGCAGATGCTGTCCGAGATCAAGGCGCGTCATCCGGACGTCGTCGCCTCGATCCGCAACGACCGCGAGATCAAGAAGGATGTCGAGGGCAAGCTGATCGCCTTCCTCGACGGCTTCGCCAAGTCCTTCAGCTGAGGCTGGGCGAAAAGGGATAGCGGCGGATGGCCAGCCTCAAGGCGCTGCGTGCTCGGATCACCTCGGTGAAGAGCACGCGGAAGATCACCCAGGCGATGAAGATGGTCGCGGCGGCCAAGCTCCGCCGCGCCCAGATGGCGGCCGAGGCCGCGCGCCCCTATGCCGAGCGCATGGAGCGCATGCTGGCCTCCCTCGGCGCTTCCGTGGCGGGCAGCCCGGATGCGCCGAAGCTGCTGGTCGGCACCGGGGCGGACAAGGTTCACTTGCTGGTCGTGGTCACGGGTGACCGCGGCCTGGCCGGCGCCTTCAACACCAATGTCAGCCGCTTCGCCCGGACGAAGATCCGGGAGCTGGAAGCCGCGGGCAAGACGGTGAAGGTGCTGTCCGTCGGCCGGAAGGGCGCGACGTTCCTGAAGCGCGAATACGGCAGCCGGATCGTTGGCGAGATCAGCTTCCAGGGCAAGAAGCGCGTGGATTTCAGCGACGCCCAGGCGATCGCGACCCGCGTGACGGAGATGCTGGAGGCCGGCGAGTTCGACGTCTGCACGCTGATCTACAACCGCTTCCGCAGCGTGATCAGCCAGGTGCCGTCCGCGCAGCAGATGATCCCGGCGACGCTGCCGGAGGGCAATGCCGCGGCGTCCACCGGCCCGCAGGCGCTGTATGAATACGAGCCGAGCGAGGAGGAGATCCTCGCGACGCTGCTGCCGCAGAACCTGGCGATCCAGATGTACCGCGCGATCCTGGAGAACCAGGCGGGCTTCTTCGGCAGCCAGATGACGGCGATGGACAACGCGACCCGCAACGCGGGCGAGATGATCAACAAGCTCACGCTCAACTACAACCGCACGCGACAGGCCAACATCACCAGCGAGCTGATCGAGATCATCTCCGGTGCCGAGGCGGTCTGAGGAGCACACAGCCATGAAGAACAACGTCGGCAAGGTCTCGCAGGTTCTCGGCGCCGTGGTGGACGTCCAGTTCCCCGCCGAGCTCCCGGCCATCCTGAACTCCCTGCACGTCAAGATCGACGACCGCACGCTGGTCCTCGAGGTGGCGCAGCACCTGGGCGAGCGCACCGTGCGCACCATCGCCATGGACACGACGGACGGCCTCGTCCGTGGCGCCGAGGTGGTGGACACGGGCGCGGGCATCTCCGTCCCCGTCGGCAACGAGACGCTCGGCCGCATCATGAACGTGATCGGCGAGCCGATCGACGAGCGTGGCCCGGTCAACGCGCAGAAGACCTACACCATCCACCGCGAGGCCCCGGCCTTCGAGGACCAGGCGACCAGCGCCGAGATCCTGGTGACGGGCATCAAGGTGGTGGACCTGCTGGCCCCCTACCTGAAGGGCGGCAAGATCGGCCTGTTCGGCGGCGCCGGCGTGGGCAAGACGGTCACCATCCAGGAGCTCATCAACAACATCGCGAAGGCGCATGGCGGCGTGTCCGTCTTCGCCGGCGTGGGTGAGCGGACGCGTGAGGGCAACGACCTCTACCACGAGATGGTCGATGCCGGCGTCATCAAGCTGAACGAGGGCAACACCGAGGGGTCCAAGGTGGCCCTGGTGTACGGCCAGATGAACGAGCCGCCGGGTGCGCGCGCCCGCGTGGCGCTGTCCGGCCTCTCGGTCGCGGAATACTTCCGCGACGAGCAGGGCCAGGACGTGCTGTTCTTCATCGACAACATCTTCCGCTTCACGCAGGCGGGCGCCGAGGTGTCGGCGCTGCTGGGCCGCATCCCCTCCGCCGTGGGCTACCAGCCGACGCTGGCCACCGACATGGGCGCGCTGCAGGAACGCATCACCTCCACGAAGAAGGGGTCGATCACCTCCGTGCAGGCGATCTACGTGCCGGCGGACGACCTGACCGACCCGGCGCCGGCGACGTCCTTCGCGCACCTTGACGCGACGACGGTGCTCAGCCGCTCCATCGCCGAGATGGCGATCTTCCCGGCGGTGGACCCGCTCGACTCCACCAGCCGCGCGATGGACCCGCGGATCGTGGGCGAGGAGCACTACAACACCGCCCGCGAAGTGCAGAAGATCCTGCAGACCTACAAGTCGCTGCAGGACATCATCGCCATCCTGGGCATGGACGAGCTGTCGGAAGAGGACAAGCTGATCGTGGCGCGCGCGCGCAAGATCCAGCGCTTCCTCTCCCAGCCCTTCCACGTGGCCGAGGTCTTCACCGGCACGCCGGGCGTGTTCGTGAAGCTGGAGGACACGGTCCGCAGCTTCGCCGCGATCTGCCGCGGCGACTACGACCACCTGCCCGAGGCCGCCTTCTACATGGTCGGGACCATCGAGGAAGCGGTGAAGAAGGCGGAAACCCTCAAGGCCGCGGCCTGAGGCTGACTGCCCGGCTTCGGCATCTGCCGAGGCCGGGCGCCATGCCCGCCCCGTCCGGGCGGGCTTCATGACTGAGAACGGGATCACCCGATGGCCACCTTCCAGCTCGAACTCGTCTCCCCGGAGAAGCTGCTGCTCAGCCGGGCGGTGGAGATGGCCGTGCTGCCCGCCGCCGAGGGCGAGATGGGCGTGCTGCCGGGCCATGCGCCGATGATCGTGACGCTGCGCGGCGGCGTGATCGCGGTGACTGAGGGCGGGCAGATCACCGAACGCCTCTTCGTCGCGGGCGGCTTCGCCGAAGTCACGCCGGATCGCTGCACGGTCCTGGCGGATGAGGCGACGCCGGTCGGCCAGCTCTCCAAGGCCGCCGCCGAGGCCCGGGTGCGGGAGGCCGAGGCCGCCTACGCCGCCGCCGCCAACGACACGCCGGAGAAGCGCGACGCCGTGATGGCGAAGCTGCTGGCCGCGCGCGTGGCCGTCACGGTCGCCGAAGCGGCCTGAGCCTGGCCTGATGCACCGACAGGGCCGCGCCGCGATGAGCGGCGCGGCCCTTCGTGTTTCAAGGACGCTTGAATCCGCGGCCCCGGCGCCGAACATCCGGGGCCGCAGGGGGCGCGCAACAGGGGTGGCGATCCGTCGATGAAGCACTGGCATATCGATCAGGTGGCCTGGGACCGCTTCGACCGCACGAAGCTCGATCCCGGCGTGGTGCCGCTGATCAAGGCGGCCGCGATGGTGGAGCGCAACGCGGCGGACTACGTCACCTACCTCACCCGCGTCTTCGCCGAGGACCCCGCCTTCCAGGCCGCCGCCGAGCATTGGGGCGTGGAGGAGACGCAGCACGGCGATACGCTGGGCCGCTGGGGCATGCTCGCCGATCCGGGCTGGGATTTCGAAGCCGCCTTCGCCCGCTACCGCGCGGGCTACCAGATCGACCTCAAGGCCGATGCCTCCATCCGCGGCTCCCGCACCGGGGAGCTGATTGCGCGCTGCATGGTGGAGACGGGGACCAGCAGCTACTACACCGCGCTCGGCGAGGCGACCGAGGAGCCGGTGCTGAAGGAAATCTGCCGCCTGATCGCGGCGGATGAATACCGGCACTTCAAGCTCTTCTACGACCACATGAAGCGATACCTGGCGCGGGAGAACCTGTCCTTCCTCCAGCGCCTTAAGGTCGCGGCGGGGCGGATCGGGGAGAGCGAGGATGACGAACTCGCCTTCGCCTTCCATTGCGGCAATGAGAGCGAGGACACACCCTACAGCCATGACCGCTGCATCGCGGGCTATATGAGCCGGGCGATGGGCTATTATCGCTTCCGCCATATCGAGCGGGGCATGGGCATGGTCTTCAAGTCGATCGGGCTGGAGCCACGCGGGCGCCTCTCGGCCATCGCCGCGCGGGCCGCCTGGAAGCTGCTGGAATGGCGGCGCGACCGCTTCCGGCAGGAGATGGCGAAGGCGGCCGCGGCGAATGACGCGCGCTCCCCCGCGATGGCGGCCTGACCTTGGACCTGACGCGGCGCGCGGCGGCGCCCCTGCTGCTCAGCCCCTTCCTGGCGCAGGCGGCGCTCGGCCAGCCCTTCTCGCCGTCCAGCGCGCCGGACCGGCCGCTGGGGGAGATCGCGACCGGGCGGGGCATGACCTATGGCTGCGCCGTCACCGCCAAGCTGATCGCGGAGGAGCCGGAATTCGCGGCGCTGGTCGCGCAGGAAGCCAGCGTGCTGGTGCCGGAATACGAAGGGAAATTCGCCGCGCTGCAGCCGGAGGAAGGGCGGTTCGAGACCGGGCCGCTGGATGCGCTGCTGGCCTGGGCGGGGCATTTCCGCAAGACCGTGCGCGGCCATGCGCTGGTCTGGCACCAGGATCTGCCGCCCTGGGCCGTCGCCGCGATCGGGGAAAGCCCCCGCCGGGCGCGCGGGGTGATGGAGGCGCATTTCGACCGCGTGCTCGCCCATACCCGCCCCCGCATCCGCGACTGGGACGTGGTGAACGAGCCGATCGCCAACCCGCCCGGCTCCGACGTCCCGGAACCCGCGGGCAACACCACGGATCTGCGGGACACGCCCTGGCTGCGGGCGCTCGGCCCCGACTACATCGCCATCGCCCTGCGCGCGGCGCGGGATCGCGACCCGCTGCTGCGCATCACGCTGAACGACTACGGGGTGGAGGACGACACGCCCTCCTCCGAGGAGAAGCGCCAGCGCCTGCTGCGGCTGCTGCGCGGGCTGCGCGCCCGCAACGTGCCGATCGACGCCGTCGGCATCCAGGCGCATCTGCAATTGAGGAATCCCTTCCGGCCCGACCAGTTCCGGGACTTCGTGCGGCAGATCCGCGCGCTCGACCTGCAGGTGCTGATCACGGAGCTGGATGTGCGGGAATTGCGGCCGCCGGTCGGCGACTTCCCGGCGCGGGATTTCGCCGTGGCGCAGCGGGTCCATGCCTTCGCCTCTGCCGCCTTCGAGGGTGGGGCGCGCACGCTGCTGACCTGGGGCATCAGCGACCGCTGGTCCTGGCTGCACCGCGAACAGGCGGTGGCGCTGGCGGCCGGCGATGTGCATCGCGGCCTGCCCTATGACTGGGAGCTGAACCGCAAGCAGATGTGGCGGGCGCTGGCCCGGGCCTATCTGGGGCAGCCGGCGGGGTAACGTCCGGGAACTCCCCCATCGCCATGGCCTTCCCTCTCGAACCGGGAGAGCAAAGCCGTGACGATCATGGGACGACGCCGGCTCATCGCCGGCCTCGCGCTGCCCGCGCTGGTGCCGCCTGCCTTCGGCCAGCCGCTGGAGGAGGGGCTGCGGGCCATCGCCGCACGCCGCGGCATCACCTATGGCGCCGCCGCCAGCACGCGCTGGCTGGGCCGCGATCCCGCCTATGACGCCGCGCTGGCGCGGGAGGCCGCGATCCTGGTCCCGGAGGGCGAGGGGAAGTGGGACAGCCTGCAGCCCCGCCAGGGCCAGTTCACGCTGCGGGAGATGGAGCCGATCCTCGCTTTCGCCGACCGCCACGGCCAGGCGGTGCGGGGGCACACGCTGGGATGGCACACCGCCATGCCGCGCTGGGTCTGGGCCGCGCTGGATGGGGCGCCCGCCGCCCGCGCGGCCGCGCTGCTGGAGGCGCATATCCTCGGCGTGCTGGGGATGACGCGGGGCCGCATCCGGGACTGGGACGTGGTGAACGAGGCCATCGCCGACCCGGACCTGCTGCCGGACCAGGACCTGCGCGATGGCGCCTGGTGGCGGGCTATCGGCCCGGGCTGGATCGACCTGGCCTTCCAGACCGCCCGCGCCGCCGATCCCGAGGCACGGCTGGTGATCAACGATTACGGTCTGGAGGCCGATTGGCCCCGCGCGGCGGAGAAGCGCGCCCGGATGCTGCGGCTGCTGCGCGGGATGCGGGAGCGTGGCGTGCCGGTGCAGGCGCTGGGCATCCAGGCCCATATGCCGCTCGACCAGCCCTTCAGCCCCGCCCCCTTCGCGGCCTTCCTGCGCGAGGTCCGGGGCATGGGCCTGGAGGTGCTGCTGACTGAACTGGACGTGATCGAGCCCGCGGGCCAGCCCCTGCGCGACGCCGACATCCCGGCGCGGGACGAGGCGGTGGCGGCGCGGGCGCATGCCGTCGTCTCCACCGCGCTGGCCGAGGGGTGCCGGATGGTGCTGACCTGGGGCCTGGCGGACCCGCATTCCTGGCTGAATGCCTGGGCGCCGGCGCGGCGTGCGGATGGGGCGGTGGTGCGGGCGCTGCCCCTGGATGCGCAGTACCGGCGCAAGCCGTTCTGGCATGCGCTGGCACGGGCCTTCGAAGGACGATGACGAAACGACCGCGGCGCGGCATGGTGCGCGCAACAACGGGAGACCCACGACGATGCTGAGCCGCCGCGCCACCCTGATGACGCCCCTCGTCCTGCTGGCGACCCCCGCCCTTGGGCAGGCCCAGGCCAATTGGCCGAACCGTCCGACGCGCATCGTGGTGCCGATCGCCGCCGGCGGCGCGCTCGACATCACCGCGCGCATGCTGGCGGAGCGCCTGCAGGCGCTGCTCGGTCAGCCCTTCGTGGTGGAGAACCGCGCCGGCGCCGGCGGCAACATCGGCAGCCAGCATGTCGCGCAGTCGCCGCCGGATGGCCACACGCTGATGCTGGCGGCGGCCAATACCCTGGCCGCCAACAAGTTCCTCTACGGCAACCGCATGCCGATCGACCCGCTGAGGGACCTGGGCCCGGTCACCCGCGTCTCCACCGGCACCATCCTGATGGCGGTGAACGCGCAGCGGCCCTGGCGGAGCTTCGCGGAGCTGATCGCCTTCGCCCGCGCCAATCCGGGGCGCGTCTCCATGGGGTCGTCGGGCACCGGCACCACCAGCCACCTGTTCATCGAGCGGGTGAAGCGGGCGGCGAATGTGGACATCACCCATGTCCCCTATCGCGGCGGCGGGCCGGCCATCCAGGACCTGGTGGCGGGCAACATCGACATGATGTTCGACGTCATGCCCGCGCTGATGCCGCATGTGCGGGAAGGCCGGGTGCGCGCCATCGCGGTCGGCTCCGCCCGTCGCGTGACCTTCGTGCCGGGGCTGGAGAATGTGCCGGGCATGGATGAGGTGCTGCCGGGCCAGGGGATCGATGCCCAGGCCTGGTATGCCGTCACCTCCCCGGCCGGGCTGCCCGCGCCGGTGCTGGAGAAGGTGCATGCCTCCATCGTGCAGGTGGTGCGCGCGCCCGATTTCGGGGAGCGCCTGGCGCCGCTCGGCTTCCAGACGGTGGTGGATGAAAGCCCGGCCGCCTTCCTGGCCTTCTGGCGGGAGGAGGAGAATCGCTGGAAGCAGCTGGTGGAGATCAGCGGGGCGACGGCGGAGTAGCGTTATCCATCGGGGCTTGGCCCCCCTCACCCAACCCTCTCCCCCGGTGGGGGGGAGAGGGCTTTGCGCCGCGGGCTACCGCGCGGCGAAGCGCCCGAATTCCCGCACCAGCTCCTCATAGATCGCGCGCTTGAAGTTGACGGCGAGCTCGGGGAGTTCCTCGATCCGTGCCCAGCGCCAGGCGTCGAATTCGGGGTGGGGGTCGGCGTCCAGGCGGATGTCGCTGTCCTGCCCGGTGAAGCGCAGCGCGAACCAGCGCTGGCGCTGGCCGCGATACTTCTGTGCCATGCGCATTCGCTGCAATTCGGGCGGGAAGTCGTAGGTCAGCCACTCCGGGTGTTCGGCGATGATCTCGGCCTGGCCGGTGCCGATCTCCTCCGCCAATTCGCGCAGGACGGCGACGCGAAGGTCCTCGCCCTCATCCACCCCGCCCTGCGGCAGCTGCCAGCCACCGGCGCGGCCCTCGGCATTGGGCATGTCGGCGCGGCGCGCGACGAGGACGAGGCCCGCCGGGTTGAACAGCACGGCGCCGACATTCGGGCGGTAGGGGAGGAGCTTCATGCCCCCTTTTGTAGCGCCGGCCTCGCGGATCGTCACCGAGCGGGCGCGGCAACCGGCGTGGCGGGCGGCGCCTGCTGCGCGGCCTGTTCGGAGGGCCGGCGGAGCATGGTGGTGACGGGGGCGAGGACGGCGCCGCGCTCCTCCAGCCCCGATGCCCAGGACAGGATCGCGGCGACGGCGGCGGGGGTGGGGTTGCCGACCAGGCCGAGGGCGGAGGTCGGCGTGCTGGCCCGGGCGAGGGCTTCGAGCTCCGCCAGGCGTCGCTCGATCTCGCCGCGGGTCTCGGAGGGTTCGTCGAGCAGCACGTCCACGACGCGGCCGATGGCGCGGGCGGGCTGCGGGGCGCCCGGACGAGGGTCGATGTAGAGCAGGCCGCGCGCGGTCAGCACCTGCTGCATCTGGCCCAGCAGCTCCGCATTCTGGGCGAAGCGTTCGCCCCGCATGCGGGACAGCGCGCCGATGGCGCCGACCTGCGCGGGGGTGCGGGACAGGGCCCATTCCAGGCGCTCGATATTCTCCCCGATCGGCAGCGTGGTCAGCAGCGCGCGGTCGCCGGGGTCGGCATCCCGGCCATAGCCCGCGGGTTCCAGGGGCAGGGCCGTCAGCACCTCCATCCCGCGCGCGCGGGCGCGTTCCAGCAGGGGTTCGGGGCGGGTGGCGTAGGGGCTGAAGGCCAGGGTGACGGCGCCGGGCAGGCGGCGGATGGCTTCTTCCGAATGCTGGGCGAAGGCGCCCATGTTGCCGACGATCAGGCCGATCCGCGGGCGGCGATCCTCCCGGTCGAAGGGCCGGGCGTAGGTGCGGATGGCGGTGCGGCCCTCCGGCCCCAGCTTCGGAATCGGCGCGCCGTGGCGGGAAGGTTCCTGCAGCAGCGGGTCGGGCGGGGGGATGACGGGGTCGGCCGCGGCGCGGCGTGGCGCGGCGGCGGCGAGCGGCGGCGGTTCCGGTGCGGTGACGGGCGTGGGGGCGGGGGCGGCGACCGGTGTCGCGGCCGGCCGCGCGGCGGGTGCCTCCGCCACGGCGGGGCTGGCCATGGCCGGGGTCGTGGCGGCGGCAGGCGTCGTCGGGGCCGGTGGTGGATCAGCCGGCGCGTCGGGGGATGCCGGCGCCGCCTGTTCGGCCGCCACCGGGGCGGCCGGCGGGCCAAGCCATTGCAGCGTGATGGCCCCGGCGCCGAGGGTGACGACGAGGCCGGCCCAGAATGCGGCCAGCGCCTGGCGGCTTGTCACCCTCATCGGCCGCCAGGCATCGGTCGGTCAGCGCTGGGCGCGGCGCTGCGGCTGGGCGGGCGCGGCGGCGATGGCGCGCAGCAGCTGGGCCGCCTGTTGCAGCTGGTGGTCGGTCTCGGGCTTGGTCGGGTCGAAGGCGGCGGCGCCTTCGGCCGGCGCCCGCACCACCCGGTCCAGCACGCCGGCCGGCAGGTTGAGCGGCGGCAGCGGCGGCGGCGGGGGCTGCGGCGTGGCGGCGCGTTCGCCGTCATTGCGCAGCGCGCGGCGCAGATCGGCCTCCCGGTCCCGCCCCGGGGCATTGGCCTCGGCGCGGGCGGCCAGCACCTCGATGTCGGGCTCGATGCCCGTCGCCTGGATGGAGCGGCCGGATGGCGTGTAGTAGCGCGCCGTGGTCAGGCGGATGGCGCCCTGGCCGGGGATGGGCATCACGGTCTGGACGCTGCCCTTCCCGAAGGACTTCACGCCCATCACGATCGCGCGACGATGGTCCTGCAACGCGCCGGCGACGATCTCGGAGGCGCTGGCGGAGCCGGCATTGACCAGCACGACCATGGGCAGGCCCTGGGCGATGTCGCCCGGACGGGCGTTCCAGCGCTGCGCATCCTCCGCCCGGCGGGCGCGCGTCGAGACGATCTCGCCCTGGTCCAGGAAGTCGTCCGCCACCTGCACGGCCTGGTCGAGCAGGCCGCCGGGGTTGTTGCGCAGGTCGAGGATCAGGCCCTTGAGGTTGGTGCCCGCCTGGTTGCGCATGGAGGTGATGGCGCGGCGCAGCGCACCTTCCGTCTGCTCATTGAAGGAGGAGAGGCGGACATAGGCGATGTCGTTGCCCTCCAGCCGGAAGCGGGCGACCTGCGGGCGGATGACGTCGCGCGTCAGGGAGAGTTCGACCGGGCGGCTTTCGCCTTCCCGCCGGATGGTCAGGCGGATGGCGGTGCCGCGTTCGCCGCGCATCTGCTCCACCGCTTCCTGGAGCGTCAGGCCCTGGGTGGACTGGCCGTTGAGGTGAGTGATGAGGTCGCCGGGCTTCACGCCGGCGCGGGCGGCGGGGGTGTCGTCGATCGGGGAGATGACCTTGACGTACCCCCCCTCCTGCGTGACTTCGATGCCGAGGCCGCCGAACTCGCCGCGCGTCTGCACCTGCATGTCGCGGAAGCTGCGCGGGTTCATGTAGCTGCTGTGGGGGTCGAGGCCCTGCAGCATGCCGTTGATCGCATTCTCGATCACGTCGCGGTCGGTGACGGGCTCCACATATTCGGCGCGGATGCGTTCGAAGACGTCGCCGAAGAGGTTGAGCAGCCGGTAGGTCTCCGCCCGCCCGCCATCCTGCGCCCAGGCCTGGATGGTGGGGAGCGCGATCACCGGGCCGACGACGGCGCCGGCGATGAAGGCCGCGGTGACGGCACCGAAGGTGCCGAGGCGCCTGCGCCTGGGGGGCGGGGGCGGCGCCATCACCGGGCCGAGACTCGGCACCCGCGCATTGCCCGGGGCGCTGCGCTGATCATCCTGACGTCCAGACACGTCGCCCATGCGACCACCCGCATCCTTGGGTCCCGGGCCGGAAGGCCCGCGACCTGACCAATATGACCCGGGGTTATGACCCCGGGGTTACCCCCGCGCCGCGAACCACGGCCGCGGATCGACCGGCTGGCCGTTCCGCCGAAGCTCCACATAGAGGGAACCTCCGGAGGCGCCAGCCCCACCCAGCACGCCGATCGGCTCCCCCGCCAGCAGCCGCTGCCCGGCCGAGGCGTCGAGCCGATCCAGGCCCGCCAGAACAAAATGGTATCCTCGCCCGCAATCCACAATCAACAGAAGCCCGAAGGATCGGAAGGGGGCGGCGAAAACGGCGCGGCCATTGCAGGGGGAGACGACGCGCGCGCCCCCCGAGGCCGCATAGGTCAGGCCGCGATGGGGACCGCCGGCCGCGGCCTCCCCCCATTGGGTCGCGATGCGGCCGGCGACCGGGACGGCCCGGCCGCCGGAGGGGGCGACGGGGGCGGCGGCCTGGCGCTGGGGGGCTGGGTCCTCCCGCGCGGGGGCGCGGCTCGCGCTGCGGCTGCGGGCTTCCTCCCGCGCGCGGGCTTCCTCGGCGGCGGCGCGGGCGCGGGCGGCTTCGGCCAGGCGCCGTTCGCGGGCTTCCTCCGCCGCGCGGCGGGCGGCTTCCGCGGCGCGGGCGGCGGCATTGGCGCGCTCCTCCGCCTCCCGCCGCTGGCGTTCGCGTTCCAGCCTGGCCAGCACATCGGCGAGGTCGGTGGCGCGGGCGGCGGCCTCCGCGGCGCGGGTGGCGGCGCGTTCCTCCTGCTCCTCCGCCGCGGTGCGGCGGCGGCGGGCCTCGGCCAGCTCGGCCTCCAGCGCCGACTCGGCCTCCCGCGCCGCGGCCTCCGCCGAGGCGAGGGCGGCGGCTTCACGGGCGGCCAGGGCTTCCGCGTCCCGGGCTGCCTGTTCGGCGCGGCGGAGCGCGGCGGATTCCTCCTCCAGCCGCCGGACCAGGCCGCGCAGGACCAGGGCACCGCGGAGCGTGTCCTCCGGTTCCCCGGGCACGGCCAGCACGGTCTCGGCGGGCCAGAGGGAGAGGCGCAGCATCACGGGCAGCAGGGGGCGCAGCGCCGCGGCGCGGGCTGACATCTCCGTGGTCGCGGCCTGCACCTGGCGGCGGGCGGCGATCAATTGCTGGCGGGCATCCTCCACGGCCGCTTCGGCGGCCTGGGCGCGGCTGGCGGCTTCGACCCGGCGCTCGGCCAGGGCGATCTCTTCCTCCGCCAGGGCGCGGGCGCGGTCGGTGGCGGCCTCCGCCGCGCGGCGGCGCTCGGTGGCGGTGCGTTCGGCGTCCCGCAGGTCGCGCGCGGAAGGCTGCGCCGGCGCGGGGGGCGCGGCGAGGCAGAACAGGGCCGAAAGGGCGGCCGGGATCATCCAGCGGCGGCGTGACACGCGGCCTGCGTAGCATCCGCGGCGGGGATGCGGCCAGTTCGGCGCCGCGGGCGTTACCCTTCCTTGCAACGGTTCGCGTCGGCATACTCCGGCGCAACGATAGTGGGAGACTTCCAGATGGCCGCCACCCGCACGATTGCGGAACTGCTGAAACAGGGGCAGGCGGAGGCCGCCGCCATCCGCGCGCCGGAAGGCCGCGCCCCCCTGACCTATGCGGGGCTGCGGGGCCTGGCGGAGGCGACCGTCGCCGCGCTGAACGCGCGCGGGATCGGGCGGGGCGACCGGGTGGCGATGGTGCTGCCGAACGGGCCGGAGATGGCGGCCGCCTTCGTGGCCGTCGCGGCCGGGGCCACGACGGCGCCGCTCAACCCCGCCTATCGCGGCGAGGAATTCGAATTCTACATCGAGGATCTGAAGGCCAAGGCGCTGATCGTCCAGCAGGGCAACGAGACGCCGGCCCGCGCCGCCGCGGCCAAGCTCGGCGTGCCGATCATAGAACTGGTGCCGGATGCGGCCGCGGGCGCCGGCGCCTTCACGCTGGAGGGCGGGCCTTCCGGCACCGCATCCTCGCCAGGGATGGCCGAGGCGGAGGATGTCGCGCTGGTGCTGCACACCTCCGGCACCACGGCGCGGCCGAAGATCGTGCCGCTGACGCAGACCAACATCACGGCCTCCGCCCGCAACATCGCGGAGACGCTGGCGCTGACGCCATCCGATGCCTGCCTGAACGTGATGCCGCTGTTCCACATCCACGGGCTGATCGCGGCGACGCTGTCGTCCCTGTCCGCCGGCAGCGCCGTGATCTGCACGCCGGGCTTCAACGCGCTGAAGTTCTTCGGCTGGCTCGATGCCGAACGGCCGAGCTGGTACACGGCCGTGCCGACCATGCACCAGACCATCCTGGCGCGGGCGGAGCGCAACAAGGAGATCATCGCCCGCGCACCGCTGCGCTTCCTGCGATCCTCCTCCGCCTCCCTGCCCGCGCAGGCGATGAAGGACCTGGCCAGCGTCTTCAACGCGCCGGTGATCGAGGCCTATGGCATGACCGAGGCGTCGCACCAGATGTGCAGCAATCCGCTGCCGCCGCGCGCGCAGAAGCCGGGCCTTGTCGGCCTGCCCGCCGGGCCGGAGGTCGCCATCATGGCCGATGACGGCAGCATCCTGGCGAAGGGCGAGATCGGCGAGGTCGTGATCCGCGGCCCCAACGTCACCAAGGGCTATGAGGCCAATCCGGAGGCGAACGCGAAAGCCTTCACCAATGGCTGGTTCCGCACCGGCGACCAGGGGATGTTCGACGAGGATGGCTACCTGCTGCTGACCGGCCGCCTCAAGGAACTCATCAAGCGCGGCGGCGAGCAGGTCAGCCCGCTCGAGGTCGATGGCGTGCTGTCCGAACACCCGGCCGTCGCGCAGGCGCTCACCTTCTCCATCCCGCATGCGATGCTGGGCGAGGAGGTCGGCGCCGCGGTGGTGCTGCGGGAGGGGATGGAGCTGACGGAGCGGGAGCTGCGCGACTTCGCGGCGAAGCATTTGGCGGACTTCAAGGTGCCGCGGAAGGTCGTGTTCCTGGCGGAGATCCCGAAGGGGGCGACGGGCAAGCTGATGCGCATCGGGCTGGCGGAAAAGCTGGGGCTCACGGCATGAAGATCTGCGTCTTCGGCGCCGGCGCGATCGGCGGGCTCATGGCGGCGAAGCTCGCTGCCAAGGGGGATCACGAGGTCACGGTCATCGCCCGTGGCCCCCATCTCGCGGCCATGCAGTCCAAGGGGCTGGTGCTGCGGAGCGAAGGGACGGAGACCACCGTGCCCGTCCGCGCCGTCGCGACCGCGGAGGAAGCGGGCGTCCAGGACTATGTCGTCGTGACCCTGAAGGCGCATTCGCTGCCGGGCGCGGCAAAGCAGATGCAGCCCCTGCTAGGGCCGGAGACGGCCATCGTCTCCGCCGTCAACGGCATCCCCTGGTGGTACTTCCACAAGCTCGCGGGCCCGCATGAAGGGCGCCGCGTGGAGAGCGTCGATCCCGGCGGCGTGGTCAGCGAGTTGCTCGCGCCGTCGCGGGCCATCGGTGCCATCGTCTATCCCGCCGCCGAGGTGCCGGAGCCCGGCGTGATCGAGCACACCTATGGCGACCGCTTCACGCTGGGCGAGCCCGATGGCAGCCGCAGCCCGCGCGTCTCGGCGCTCAGCGAGGCGCTGATCGCGGCGGGGCTGAAGGCGCCGGTGCGGCCCAAGATCCGCGACGAGCTCTGGGTCAAGCTCTGGGGCAACATGGCCTTCAACCCGATCAGCGCGCTGACCGGCGTGACGCTCGACGTGCTGATCGGCGATCCCGGCCAGCGTGGCGTGGCCCGCGCCATGATGCTGGAAGGCCAGGCGGTGGCGGAGAAGCTCGGCGTCCGCTTCGCCATCGATGTGGACAAGCGCATCGCCGGGGGCGCGGAGGTCGGCGCACACAAGACCTCCATGCTGCAGGATCTGGAACGCGGGCGGCCCATGGAGATCGACGCGCTGCTCGGCGCCGTCGTGGAACTGGCGGCGCTGGTGGAGGTGCCGGTGCCGACCTGCGACACGGTGCTGGCCCTCGTCCGGGCCCGGGCGCGGGTGGCCGGCTGCTATTGAGGGGTCATCCGCCGCGCTTCTGATCATCATCACGGCAGGCTGATGGCCGATCCTGGCCGCGGGTCGTTAGAGGCTGCTCTCCGCAATCCGATGGGAGCTGCCCGATGACCCGCGTGCTCGTGCTCTACTACTCCGCCTATGGCCATATCGAGACCATGGCGCAGGCCGTGGCCGAGGGCGCCCGCGCCGCCGGCGCCGAGGTGGACATCAAGCGCGTGCCGGAACTGGTGCCGGAAGAAGTTGCGCGGAAGTCGTACTACAAGATGGATCAGGCCGCCCCGGTCGCGACCGTGGACGAACTGCCGAACTACGACGCCATCATCTTCGGTAGCGGCACGCGCTACGGCAGCGTGACGTCCCAGATGCGGAACTTCATCGACCAGACCGGCGGGCTCTGGGCCAAGGGCGCACTGAACGGCAAGGTGGGGTCCGTCTTTACCTCCTCCGCCACGCAGCATGGCGGGCAGGAGAGCACGATCCTGACCTTCCTGCCGACGCTGATGCATCTCGGCCTGATCATCGTGGGCCTGCCCTACGCCTTCCAGGGCCAGATGGGCGTGGCCGAGGTGAAGGGCGGCAGCCCCTACGGCGCCTCCACCATCACCGACGGCGACGGCAGCCGCCAGCCCTCCGCGGTGGAACTGGAAGGCGCGCGCTTCCAGGGCCAGTACGTCGCCAAGGTAGCGGCGGCGGTGAAGGCGGGCGGGAACCTGTTCGGGTGATCGGCGGGGGGAGCGCTGCTCCCCCCGGACCCCCCTCGCCAGGGTCCACCGGGGCCCTGGACCGCGAGGCTTTTCAGCCGGCGAAGGTGTTCCGCAGAACGCCGATGCCGTCGATGGTGACCTCGACGGTCATGCCGGGGCGCATCGGCAAGGCGCCGACGCTGGTGCCGCAGGCGATCAGGTCGCCCGGCTCCAGCGTCATCTCCCGCGACAGCAGCGACACGATGCGCGCGGGCGGGATGATCATGTCCAACGTCGGGAAGTCCTGGCGGACGCGGCCGTTAAGGGAAACCTTCACGCGCAGCGTGGACCAGTCGAGCCCCGTGGCGATGGCGGGACCGACCGGGCCGAAGCTGTCCGCGCCCTTGGCCCGCGCCCATTGCGGGAAGGAGGCATCGGCCGTCAGCGTCTCCAGCGCGGTCACGTCATTCACGCAGGTCAGGCCGAAGATCGCGGCGGCGGCTTCCTCCTCGCTCGCATTCGACACGCGCTTGCCGATGACGAGGCCCAGCTCGCCCTCATAGATCACGCGGCCGGTGTAGCCCGGTGGCGGCGTGATGGTGGCCTCGGGCCCCACGATGCTGCGCGGCGACTTCAGGAAGAACAGCGGCGATTCCGGATGCGTCAGGCCCTGCTTCGCGGCGGCCTCGGCGAAATTGTTCCAGAGCCCGATGAAGACCGCGGGGCGAACGGGGGCGAGGAGCGTGGCCTCCGCCAGCGGGAAGGAGGCACCTTCGGGCGTGGCGCCGGCGAAGAGGTCGCCCGCATGCGGCTGGATGGCATCGCCCTCCAGCGTGCCGAAGCCTTCCTGCCCGTTGCGCGCGTAGCGGACCCAGAGCGTCATCGCGTTTCCCCTGTTGATAGCCGCAAGCTCTACCCGCGGCGGATGGCGCGCCGCAACAGCACCGCGGCGCCGAGCCCCACTACCCCGAGCTGCCCCGCCGCCAGCAGGAAGGCCAATGTCCAGCTGCCCGTCAGCGACACCATCAGCGCGAAGAAGATCGGCGCGGCGAGATAGCCGAGGAAGGTGAAGAGCGTGGAGCCGGAGGTCGCGGCCGCGACCTGCGCGGGCTGCACGAGCCGCGCGACCTCCGACATGTAGATGCCGTTCCAGCTGGCGGCGACGAAGCCCGCCAGGCCGGACAGCAGGTAGATCAGCCAGGTCGGGCTGCTGCCCGGCATCAGCGCGAAGGCGATGCCCGCCGCGCAGGCGACGCCCGCCTGCACCAGCAGGTTCAGCGAGGGCTGGCCCGTGCGGTCCGCGAGCCAGCCGAGCACGATGCGCGCCACCACGCCCGCGCCCTGCATGCAGGCGAAGGCGGTGCCGGCCTGCACCAGACCGATGCCGTGATCCACCGTCAGCCAGGTGACCGTGAAGGTGAAGAGGCAGCCCTGCAACGTCGCGAAGCTCATCGCCAGCACGGTCAGCGGCGGCAGCGCGCCATGCAGGCCGAGCGCCGCGAGGGGCGCCATCCAGGTGGAGCGGCGGAACAGCGTCAGGATGGTGAGGCGCTGCGTCGGATCACGCTCGACGTCCAGCGTGCGCTCCAGCGGCTGGATGATGGCGGCTGCGAGCAGCGCGACGGCGATGGTGGCCAGCAGCGCCGCCACCCAGCCGAACTGCGCGGCGATGGGCGCGGTGGCAAGGCCCGCCAGCGCACCGCCCAGCGGCGCTCCCGCCTGCTTGACGGAGAAGATCAGCGTGCGGTGGCCGGGCGGTGCCGTGGCCGCCAGGATGCGGCTGCCCGCGGGGGGCGAGGGCCCGTAGCCTATGCCGAGCAGCAGGGAGGCCAGCACCAGCGCGGCCGCCGAGCCCTGCGCCGCGACCAGCATCGCGATGGCGGAGATCGCAGCGCCGGCCTGCAAGGTGCGCACCGGGCCGAAGCGCGCGAGGAACGGCCCGCCCAGCAGCAGGAACAGCACGGTGCCCAGCGCCACAAGCGCGGCGAGGTTGCCGATCGCCTCCGGCGGCAGGCCGGCGCTGGCGGTGATCAGCGGTGCGACGACGGGCAGTGACTGCGTGAGGAAGGAGGCGACGGTCTGCATCAGCAGCGTCGCCGACAGCGCCGCGATCCAGGCGGGGATGCCCATCACGCAAGCCGAGTGTGCAGCGGGGGCAACGCCTTGCGGCGTGCTGGGGTGGCGTTCATGCTCGGGCACGATAGTCACGTCAGTCGCGCGGTGCGAAGTCCCCCGCCGCGCGCGGGAGTCGCCCATGCCGCGCCACATCGCCTGCCTCTCCTTCGATTTCGATACCTGGTCGGGCTTCGCCTCCCGCGGCATGACCACGCCGACGCCGGTATCGCGTGGCGAGTTCGGCGTCGTGGGCGCGGGACGCATCCTCGACCTGCTCGGCAGCCGCGGCATCAAGGCGAGCTGGTATGTGCCGGGCGTCGTCATCAAGACCTATCCGCAGGCCTGCGAGCGCATCCTGAAGGAGGGGCACGAGATCGGCCACCATGGCTGGAGCCATGTGCCGCCCGCGGCGTTGGAGGCGCAGAAGGAGGCGGATGAATTCGCGCTCGCCGTCGAGGCCATCAAGGATCTGCAGGGCAAGGGGCCGGTCGGCTATCGCTCGCCCTCCTGGGACCTCAGTGACCGAACCATCGACCTGATCCGTCAGCACGGGTGCCAGTACGACAGCAGCATGATGGGGCATGACTGCCAGCCCTATTTCGCGCGGCGGGGCGATGTCTGCGTGGCGGACCAGCCGCTGCAGTTCGGGGAGGTCACGGACCTCGTGGAAATCCCGATCTCCTGGTCGCTGGACGACCATCCGCATTTCGAATTCTTCCGCGTCGGTGGCGCGGTGATGCCGGGCCTGGCGAATGCGAATGCGGTGCTGGAGAACTGGCTGGCGGATTTCGAGTACATGACCCGCACCAATGAATGGGGGATGCTGGTCTTCACCTTCCACCCCTACGTCATCGGCCGCGGTCACCGCATGATGATGCTGGAGAAGCTGATCGACGGCGTCACGAAGATGGGCGCGGAGTTCCGCACGCTGGAACAGGTGCAGCAGGAATACCGCGACCGCGTGAAGGCGGGGCAGGCGTGATGCTGGCGGGCAAAGTCGCCTTCATCTCGGGCGGCGGTGGCGGCATCGGCAGCGCGGCGGCGCGCGCCTTCGCGCAGGCGGGGGCGGCGGTGGTGGTGGCGGATCTGCTGGCGGACCGCGCGGAGGCGGCGGCGCGATCCGTGACAGAGGCGGGCGGCCAAGCGCTGGCCGTGACGATGGATGTGACGCGCGACGAGAGCGTTGCGGCTGGCGTCGCGGCAGCGGTGGCGCGCTTCGGGCGCATCGACGTGCTCTACAACACCGCGGGCGGCACGGACCCGATGGATGGGCCGGTGACGGAGGTGCCGCTTGAGGCCTTCGATCGCACCATCAACCTCGACCTGCGCGGCACCTTCCTGTGCTGCCGCCATGCCATCCCGCATATCATCGCGGCGGGTGGCGGCGCGGTGATCAACATGTCCTCCGGCGCCGCGCTGCGGGGCGCCAACCCCGCGCATTGCTACAGCGCGGCCAAGGGCGCGATCCTGTCGCTGACCCGTGCGCTGGCGGGGCATTACGCGAAGCAGGGCGTGCGGGTGAACTGCATCGCCTCCGGCCGCGTGATGACGGAACGCGTCATCCGCACCTTCGGCACGCTGGAGGAAGCGGCGGTGCCGGGCCGCGATCCGCAGGACCCCGTGAACCGTGCGAAGGAGTATCCCTTCTGGATCGGCGATCCCGAGCATATCGCGGCGACGGCGGTGTTCCTGGCGACCGACGCCGCGCGGATGATCACCGGCGCCACCATTCCCGCCGATGGCGGGCGATCGGCCTATTGAGATGACGGAACGCGCGACCTTCACCACCAGCGATGGCGAACGCATCGCCTACTACATCGACGATTTCACCGATCCCTGGCGCCAGCCGCCGGTGATGCTGCTGCTGCATTCCGCCATGGGCAATTCGCAGCGCTTCTATTCCTGGGTGCCGGGGCTCGCGCGGCATTTCCGGCTGGTGCGGATGGACCTCCGCGGCCATGGCGCGTCATCCGTGCCGCCCGCAGACAAGCAATTCGACATGGACCGGCTGGTGGCCGACGTGACGGAGTTGATGACGCTGCTGGGGTTGGAGGCCGCGCATGTCACGGGCAATTCCGCCGGTGGCTATGTCGCGCAGAACCTGGCCTTGAAGCACCCGACGAAGGTGCAGAGCCTGGCGCTGGTGGGATCGACGCCCGGGCTCAGCCCCAGCGCGCGGGGCTGGCTGACGCGCATCGCGAAGGAAGGGCTCACGCCCTTCCTGACGGACACCATTGCCATGCGCTTCGACCTCGCCACCAGCGATCCCGGCCTGGTCGACTGGTTCCTGAAGCAGACGGCTGAGAATGACCCGGCCTTCCTCGCCCGCTTCATCGGCTACAACACGACGCAGGATTGGAGCGGCGAGCTGCACCGCATCGCCTGCCCCACGCTGGTGATCTTCCCGGGTGGGGAGACGGTGGGGGAGGCCAATGTCTATGACCTCATGCGCGAACGCATCCCGGATGTCCGCATGGCGGAGTATGAGCACATGCCGCACAACATCGCGGACATGATGCCGGACCGCTGCGTGTCCGACATCCTGGCCTTCCACCGCGACAGATTCGGCTATCCCGCGCGATAGCCCTGCAGGAAGCGCAGCACTTCCCGCGCACAACGCTCCGGCGCGGCATCGCCGATGTTGTGCGGCATGCCGTCATATTCGATGAGCGTCGCGTTCGGGATCGCCTTCGCCATCACCTCATAGGTGTTGTTCTCGCCGATCGGCTCATGGCCGGGGGCGACGATGAGGGTCGGGCAGGTGATGCGCGGCAGATCCTCGGTCCAATCGCGCGACGACATATGGGTGACGAAGCGGCCGATCCAGGCGGGATCATTGGCGCCGACTTGGCGGCAGAACCAGTCCACCAAAGCGGGATCGGCATCGGGGCCGAAGCGGTCGCTGGCGGTGGCGCGGACGAAGGCCTCGATGCCGACCTTGCCGATGCGCTCCGGCCAGGTCGCGGCCTGCGTGCCCTTGAGGCCGGGGGTGGAGGCGAAGAGGCTCAGCGTCGCGACCCTCTCCGGGCTCTCGATCGCCAGCCGCTGGCCGACATAGCCGCCGGCGGAGAGGCCGACGACATGCACGCGCGGCACGGCCAGCAGATCCAGCAATTCCCGCGCATCCTGCACCAGGCGTTCCAGGCTGAACGGCACATCGGCGCCGGGGATCTGCGACGACCCATGGCCACGCAACTCCATGCTGATCGTCGCATGCTGGCGCGCGATGATCGGCGTCCAGGCATACCAGCGGCGATAGCGGCCCATGGCGGCGTGCAGCATCAGCACGGGAATGCCCTGGTCGCGCCAGGGATCGGTGAAGTCGTCGACACGATACGCCAGGCTGATGCCGTCGCTGCTGGTGAAGCGCGACAGGGTCGGCTCGATCATGGGTGGAACTTTCCTGGTCAGTCGGGCCGGATATTGGCGGCGCGGATCACGGCGGTGAAGCGCGCGGTCTCCCGCGCAATGGTCTCGGCATAGCGCGCCGCGCCCGCACCGGCGGGCACGAAGCCGAGGTCGTTCAGCCGCTGCTTGAGGTCGGGCCGCAGCACGGCCTCGTTGAAGGCGGTGGCGAGGCGATCGATCACGGCGGGCGGCGTGCCGGCGCGGGTCAGCACGCCCCAATGGGTGTAGAGGTCGACGCCGGGCAGGCCGAGTTCCTTGAAGGTGGGCACATCGGGGAAAGCCTCCGCGCGCGCATCGCCAGTGACGGCCAGCGCGCGCACACGGCCGCTGGTGATGTGGACGGCGGAAGCGCTGAGGCCGTTGACGCCGAGCGGTACGTGACCCGCGATGATGTCGTTCATCGCGGGGCCGGTGCCGCGATAGGGCAGATGCGTCAGGTCGATCCCGGCCTCGGCCTTCAGCATCTCTCCGACAAGGTGCGTCGGCGCACCATTGCCGCCGGAGGCATAGGCGAAGGCACCGGGTCGCGCCTTGGCCAGCGCGATCAGCTGCGGCAGCGTCGTGGCGGGCAGCGAGGGATGCGCCAGCAGCACCACCGGCGCATGCGCCAGGATGGTGACCGGCGCGAAATCCCGCGCGGGGTCGTAGGGGAGGGAGGGCAGCAGGCCCGGGTTGATGACGAAGCTGCTGTCGAGTGCGACCAGCGTGTAGCCATCGGGCTCGGCGCGCGCCACCATCTCCGTGCCGACGACGCTGGCCGCACCCGGCCGGTTCTCGATGATCAGGGGCTGGCCGAGCGCCCGGCTGACATGCGGCTCCAGCATGCGGATCAGGTTGTCCGTTCCCCCGCCGGGGCCGAAGGGGATGACGACGCGGATGGGGCGCGTCGGGAAGGCCGGTTGCGCGGCGGCGGTGCCGGCCAGCGCGGCGGCACCAAGCAGGCCGAGGAGGGGGCGGCGGGCGAGCGTCGTCATGGCACCGATGTCCCTGCTGTATCCCAGTGAGCGTGCCGGCAGCCATGCGGCGGCGCAAGGCTTTCGCCTTTCCGGAAGCGGGCGATGCCGCCTCGTGCGCGCATCGCGCGTTGCGGTGGATCAAGGAAGGCAGCGGCGCCAGGGCGCAGTCTGGCCTTCCAACCAGGGAGGGGCTTGCCATGCGTGACCGCTCGATGGGCGACCTGGTGAAGGACCAGCGCCCGCTGGCCATGCCGCCGGGGACGTCGGTGGCGGAAGCCTGCGCCGCCATGCATGGCCGCCGCGTCGGCGCGGTGCTGGTAGTGGAGGAGGGCGACCGCCTGGTCGGCATCTTCACCGGCCGCGATGCGCTGCGCTGCCTGGCGGAGGCGCGGGACGCGAAGGCGACGACGCTGGCCGAGGTGATGACGCCGAGCCCGACCACGCTGCATCCCCGCGACGGCGCGATGGAGGCGCTGCGGCTGCTGGACGATGCGGGGTTCCGCCACCTGCCGATCTGCGAGGATGGTCGCGTCTGTGGCATCGTCTCCCGCTACGATTTCCGGGCCCGGGAGCATGCGCGCCTCGATGAGGAAAGCGGCTTCTTCGAGCGGATGCGCTGAGGCTATCCTGGCCGCGAGTGAATCGCGGGAACGCCACCATGGAGACGCCGGAGCCGATCTGGGACATCGCCCACCTCGGCCATGTGGAGCTGCTGACGCCGAAGCCGGAGGAGAGCCTGCGCTTCTTCCTGGACGTCATGGGCATGACGGAGGCGGGGCGCCGCAGCGACAGCGTCTATCTGCGCGGCTGGGACGATTACGAACGCTATTCGCTGCAGTTGACGGCGAGCCATACTTCGGGCCTCGGCCACGCCGCCTTCCGCACGCGCAGCCCGCAGGCGCTGGCGCGGCGCGTAGCGGCGCTGCGGGCGGCGGGGCATGAGGTGTGGGCGCAGGAGGGCGAATTCGGCCACGGCACGGGCTGGCGCTTCCGCGATCCGGACGGGCACCTCTTCGAGATCTACTACGAGACCGAATGGTACGAGGCGCCGGAAGCGCTCCGCCCCGCGCTGAAGAACCAGGCGCAGCGCTTTCCGGCGCGCGGCGTGAATGTGCGGAGGCTCGATCACTTCAACTGCCTGGCCGTGGATGTGCGCGCCTGCCGCGAATTCTTCGAGAGCACGCTCGGCTTCCGCTGCACGGAGCGGATCGAGCTGGACAGCGGCGAGGAAGCGGGGATGTGGCTGACGGCCACGAACAAATCCTACGACTTCGCCTTCACCAAGGAAGCGCATGGCGTGCCCGGCCGCTTCCACCACGTGACCTTCGCGCTGGACAGCCGGGAAGCGATCCTGCAGGCCGCCGATGTCTTCCTGGAGAATGGCGTCTTCATCGAGACGGGGCCGCACAAGCACGCGGTGCAGCAGACCTTCTTCCTCTATGTGTGGGAGCCCGGCGGCAACCGGGTTGAGGTGGCGAATGCTGGCGCGCGGCTGGTGCTGGCGCCGGACTGGAAGACCATCACCTGGACCGAGGCGGAACGCCGGAAGGGCCAAGCCTGGGGGTTGCAGACGATCAAGTCATTCCACACCCATGGCACGCCGCCGCTGCCGGATGGCGTTCAGGACTGAAGGAAGCCGATCAGCAATTCCGCCGTGCGCTGCGGCTGTTCCTGCTGCACCCAATGCCCGGCGCCCGGCACCAGATGGGCGCCGCGGAAATCCGCGCAGGCCACATCCTGCATGCGCGTGAAGGCGCCGGGGAACTGGAAGGTGCCCCAATCCGCGGCGCCGCTGATGAACAGGGCCGGCACCTCGATCCGCCTGCCGCTGAACAACGTCAGCTCCGCCGCATTCGCGCCGCCGGTGTTGCAGCGATAGGATTGCAGCCCGCCCTGGAAGCCGGTGCGCGTGTATTCCGCGACATAGACGGCAAGGTCGCGTTCCGGCAGCCAGGTATTCGCGGCGATCTCGGCCTGGGATGGCATGAAGGGATCCACCGCCTCCGGCATCGTCGCGCGTAGCGGCATGATGTAGTAGTCCGGCATCTTCGCCAGTTCGGTCGCCGTCCAGCCCTTCAGCGGATGCGGTGTGTTGCCCGCCCAATCCGCGGATTTGTGGTGGTAGTAGGCGCGCAGGAAGGCGTGCAGCCCCTGCGGCGGGTTGTTCATGTCGGCAGCCGCGGGGCGGGTCGCGTAGTACCATTGGTAGTGCTTGCGCGGCGGCGTCAGCGCGGCCATGGCGGCATGCACATCCTCCTGCGGCGCGGGCATGCGCGAAGGCGGCCCCGCGAAGGGGGACGACATCAGTGCCACGCGTGGAAAGATGTCGGGCCGGACCAGGGCGCACCAGGCGGCGACGGGCGATCCGTAATCGTGCCCGATCACGGCATGCACGCGCGCCAGGCCCAGCGCCTCCACGAGCGCCAGCGCGTCTCGCACGAAGTTCAGCATGGTGAAGGGCGCGAGGGGCGCATCGTATTCCGCCGTCCAGCCGGTGGTGCGGCCATAGCCGCGCTGGTCCGGCGCCACGACGTGGTAGCCCGCGGCGGCGAGCCTCGGCATGACGTGGCGCCAGGAGAAGGCGAGTTCCGGGAAGCCGTGCAGCAGCAGCAGGCAGGGGCGCCCCGCTTCGCCGGCTTCCAGCACATGCATCGAAAGCCCGTTCACGCGCGGGATGATGCGGCTGCGGATGCCGGGCGGCAGGGGCAGGGGAGTCATGCGGCGCGTTTCCCTCGATGGCTTGCGGGCAGTGTAGCAGCCGACCACACTCGCGGCGACCAGCAGCGAAAGGCGACGCGATGTGGCAGGCCCACACCATCATCCACAACGGCGTGGCGATGCCATTCAACGATGCGCGCATCCATCCGCTCGCCCTTGGCGTCGCCTTCGGCGTTGCGGTGTTCGAGGGGCTGCGCGCCTATCGCCACCCCGTCACCGGCGGCTTCAGCGTCTTCCGCCTGGATGAGCACCTGGCGCGGTTGCAGCAGGGCATGAAGGTGATGCGCTTCGACAACCCGCCCTCGACGGAGACGCTGCGCGCGGCGGTGCTGGAGGTGATCCGCCTGAATGCGCCGGACGAGGATGCCTATCTGCGCGTGCAGGTGCAGATCGAATCCATGGGCATGATGGCGACGACGGGGCCGGTCGGCTGGATCGCGGCGGCGCTGCCGCGGGAGCGCAGCAAGAAATTCGCGAGTGGCCTCGCGGCCTGCGTCTCCTCCTGGACCCGGATCGCGGACAATGCGATGCCGCCGCGCATCAAGGCCTCCGCCAATTATCATGCGAGCCGGCTGGCGACCTTGCAGGCCAAGGCGGATGGCTATGACAGCGCGCTGCTGCTGACGGCGCGCGGCAAGCTTTCGGAGGCCGCGGCGGCCTGCCTGTTCCTGGTGCGTGACGGCGTGCTGGTGACGCCGGGGCGGACCAGCGACATTCTCGAAAGTGTGACGCGCGCGACGGTGCTCACGCTCGCCAACGAACTTGGCATTCCCGTGGAGGAGCGGGAGGTGGACCGCACCGAATTGTATGTGGCCGACGAGGTCTTCCTCTGCGGCACGGGGCAGGAGCTGGTGGCGGTGACCTCGGTGGACCGGCTGCCGGTCGGTGACGGCAAGCCGGGCCCGATGACGCAGCGCCTGCAGGCGGCCTATGAGGCGGTGGTGCGCGGCACCACCGACGCCCATCCGGAGTGGCGCGCCATCGTCACCTGAAGCGCACCACCAGGTTCAGGCCTGCATCGCAGGTGGCGGTGGCGCCGGGGGGGAGGACCAGCGTGCTCTCCCGCTCCTCCACCAAGGCGGGGCCGGAGACGGTGTCGCCGGGGCGAAGCGCGGTGCGGTCGATGACTGCGGCCTCGACGAAGCCATCGCCGAACCAGGCGCGGCGCGTGCCCTTCCGGGCGGCGCCGCTGTGCTGGCCGGCGGGGGCGAGGCGCAGCGACGGCGTGGGGCCGCTGACGATGACGCGCCAGCCGACGGTCTCCGCGGGCAGGCCCGCTTCGATGCGGCCATAGAGGCGGCGGTATTCCGCTTCGAAGGCGTTGCGGATGGCATCGCGGTCGCCCCGCGCGATGGCATCCGCGCTGACGGCGGCCTCCACCTGGTAGCCCTGGCCGGCATAGCGCAGCGCGGCGAGGATGCGGATGGAGACATCGCTGTCGGCGACGCCGGCTTCCGCGACCATGGCGCGGCCCTCCGCTTCCATCGCGCCGATCATCGCGCGCAGCGCCTCCATGTCGAGCGTGGCCAGCGGCGCCACCAGGGCGCGGAGATGGGCGAAGGAAATGGGCGCGGCGAGGAAGCCGAAGGCCGAGGCGACGCCGGCGCCGGGTGGCGAGACGAGTGTCGGCAGGCCGAGCTTCATCGCGATGGCGCAGGCATGGACGGGGCCGGCGCCGCCGATCGGGACCATGGCGTAGTCCTCGATCCGGCGCGCCTTCTCCAGCGCATGGATCGCAGCGGCCTGGGCCATGGCGCCGTTCACGGTCTCATGCACCGCCCAGGCGGCCTCCACCGCGGAAAGGCCGAGCGGCTTGCCGATATGCTCCAGCAGGGCGCGTTCGGCGGCCGCGACGTCGAGTGCCATGTCGCCGCCGAGGAAGCTGTCCGGCGCCAGGTAGCCCAGCAGCAGATCGGCATCGGTCACCGTCGGCAGCGTGCCGCCGAGCCCGTAGCAGGCGGGACCGGGATCGCTGCTGGCGCTGTCCGGCCCGACCTTGATGAGGCCGAGGCGATCGACGCGCGCGATGGAACCGCCGCCCGCGCCGATCTCGATCATCTCGATGACCGGCACCTTCAAGGGAAAGCCGCTGCCTTTCCGGAAGCGGTCAACTCGAGAAACTTCGAAATCGAGGCTGCGCTGCGGCTCGCCCTGGTCGATCAGCGCGGCCTTGGCGGTGGTGCCGCCCATGTCGAAGCAGAGCACGTCCCGCGCGCCGGCCGCGGCGCCCACGATGCGCGTCGCCTGCACACCGCCGGCGGGGCCGGATTGCACCAGGCGGATCGGGTGTTTCGCGGCCACGTCGTCCCGCACCGTGCCGCCATCCGACAGCATGAGGAAGAGCGGGCCGGTGAGGCCGGCGTCGCAAAGGCCGCCGCGCAGGCGTGCGAGGTAGCGTTCGAAGACGGGCTGGACATAGGCGTTGCAGATGGTGGTGGTGCCGCGCTCGTATTCACCGATCTCCGGCACCAGGTCGGAGGACAGGCACAGCGTCAGCCCCGGCGCTTCTTCCCGCGCCAGCTCCGCTAGGCGGCGTTCATGCACGGGGTTGAGGAAGGCGTGCAGCAGGCAGATGGCGAGCGCCTGGGCGCCGCCATCCCGCAGCGCGCGGATGGCCGCGCGGGCAGCATCCTCCTCCAGCGGCTTGACGACCGCGCCATCGGCGCGGAGCCGCTCCGGCACGCCGAGGCGCAGGCGGCGCGGCACCAGCGGTTCCGGCCGGCGCATGAAGAGGTCATAGGTATCGTGGCGGAGTTCGGTGCCGATCTCCGGGATGTCGCGGAAGCCTTCGGTCGTCAGGAAGCCCGTCGGCACGCCGCGGCGTTCGATCAGCGCATTGGCGACGAGGGTGGTGCCGTGGATGACGTGGCTGACCTCGGTGGGTGCGACACCATGCGTGGCCAGGAGCTGGCGGATGCCTTCCAGCACCGCCTGTTCGGGCGCATGCGGCGTGGTGAGGAGCTTGCCGTTAAAGAGCCGCCCGTCGCGGCTGTCCAGCAGCACGAAATCGGTGAAGGTGCCGCCGATATCGACGCCGATCTGCCAGGGCGTCATGCCACATAGCCTTCCGCACTGTCCTGCGCACGCGCTTCTGCGCTGCGTTCGCCGGGCGGGCCGAAGCCGCCGCCGCCGGGGGTCTCGAAGGTCAGCGTATCGCCGGGTTGCAGCACGATGCGCGCCTTGGCGGCGACCTGCTGGCCGTTGAGAAGATCGCGCCCCGCGCGCCCGGCCTCCCCGCCCAGCAACCCGCGTGGCGGGTGCTGCACGCGTTCATGGCGGTAGGTGGCGGTGACAGGCTTCTCGCCGATGACGCGGAAGCCGAGGCGCTGGCCGAGACCGCCCCGCATCCGGCCATCGCCGCCGCTGCCCGGGATGAGCGACTTCTCCGTCACCAGCATCGGCACCGCATTCTCGAACTGCTCCACCGGCTGCGTCGCGACGTTGGAGGGGAAGGAGAGGCAGGAGGCGCCGTCATGGGCGGCCGCGGCGCCATGGCCGCCATTCATGAAGAACATGCGGACATAGCGCCGGCCATCGGGCTGCTCGCCGGTGAAATAGACGTTCCAGAGCGGGCTGCCGCATTCCGCCACCACGCGATCCGGGATCATCTTCCCCAGCGCCGCCAGAACCAGCATGGGCAGGTAGTGGCCCGTCAAATGCCGGCCCCAGACGGGGGCGGGGTGGCGGGGGTTCACGATGGAACCTTCGGGCGCGATCAGATGGATCGGCCGGAAGCTGCCATCGTTGTTCGGCGTCAGCGGATCGAAGGCGCATTTCACGGCGTAGTTGGAATAGGCGCGGGTGAAGTTCAGCGGCGAATTCACGGGGCGCAGGATCTGCGCGCCGGTGCCGGTGAAGTCGAGCGTCAGCCCGTCGCCCTTGATGGCGAGGCGCAGCCTGATCGTCACGGGATGCTCGAAGCCATCCGCGGTGACTTCGTCCGTCACCTCCCCATCCGGCACGGCGGCGATGGCGTCGCGCATCGCGCGTTCGGAGCGGCCGAAGATCTCGGCGGCGAGCTGGTCGGCCGACGAAATGCCTTCCTCCGCCAGGATGCGCAGCAGGCGGGGCTCGGCCTGGTCATACATCGCGAATTGCGCGCGGATGTCGCCCAGCACCTCGCCGGGCATGCGGCAATTGGCTTCGAGGAAGGCGATGACGTCCTCGTTCTCGACACCGCCCTTCAGGATGCGCGCCACGGGGATGGTGAGGCCTTCCTCCCAGGCGTCGCGCGCCTCGACGGAGGGGGCACCGCCGATATCCGTGGCGTGGAAGATGCTGCCGATCCAGGCGGTGATGCAGCCGCCCGCGAAGACCGGCTTCACCATGGTGATGTCGTTCAGGTGCCCGGTGCCAAGATAGCCGTCGTTGCTGATCAGCACGTCGCCGGGCTGCAGACGCGCGCGCGGGATGCGGGCGAGCATGGCGGAGAGCGTCCGCGGCATGGTGCCGACGAAGCTGGGGACGGAGCGCGAGGATTGCGCGAATTGCCGTCCCTCGCTGTCCATCAGCCCGACGGCCATGTCCCAGTTGTCGCGCACGACGGAGGAGAAGGAGGTGCGCACGAAGGTTTCCGCGGCCTCATCCATCAGCCCCGCGATGCGGGCCCAGGCATTGCCGAGGCGAAGGGCGGAGAGTGCCATCTCAGCCCCGCATCGCCTGGAGCTGCGCGGGATAGCCGGCGGGGTTCACGGTGACGTCGATCAGTGACGGCCCGTCATGTGCGAAGGCCTGGCGCAGCGCGGTTTCGTATTGCGCGGGATCGTCGGCGCGGAGCCCCTTCACGCCGAAGCCCTCCGCCACGGCCGCGAAATCCGTGCGGGTGAAGCGGACGCCGGCCTGGGGCAGCTGGCGCTGCTGCTGCTTGATGTCGATCAGCGACAGGGCGCTGTCGTTGAAGACGATGGTGACGAGCTTCGCGCCGAGCTGCGCGGCGGTGGCGAGTTCGCCCAGGCACATCATCAGCCCGCCATCGCCGGTGAAGGCGATGGCGCCGCGCGCGGGGTCATGCAGCGCGGCGGCGAGGCCGGCGGGCAGGGCGAAGCCCATGGAGGCCAGGCCGTTCGAGATCAGCAGATCCCGCGCCTGCTCGCATTGCCAGAAGGCGGTGGCGGAGAACATGTGCGCGCCGGCATCGACGGCGACGCGCGGCGTGGCGCCGGCGGCCCGCGCTTCCTTCTGCGCAATGCGCACGATGTCGGGCGGCGAGACACCGCCGCTGCCCTGCCACTCCAGCGCGGCCAGCGCGGTGTCCCGCAACACGGCAATCCCCTGAGCCGTCCAGGTGGAGGCGCGCGGTTCCAGAAGCGCGATGCTGTCGGCGAGCGGGCCGTGCGCCGCGGCGGTCGGCTCCGCATAGCGAACGGGATGCGGGCGCAGCGCGATGTCGAGGATCGGCGCCGTGTAGCGCCAGGGCTGCAGGATCAGCTCCACCGGGTCCAGCCCGACCTGGATGATGAGGTCCGCCTGGCCGACGCAGGGCGCTTCCAGCGTGCCACCCGTGAAAATGCCGGCGAAGAGCGGATGCGCGTCCGGCAGCACGCCCTTGGCCTTGTAGGTGACGAGGACGGGGCAGCCCAGCGCCTCCGCGAAGCGGCGCAGCGCGGCGGCGTTCGTGGCGTTGGCGGCTTCCACCCCCACCAGCAGCACGGGGCGCCTAGCGGCGGTCAGCAGGGCTGCGGCATCGCCGACCGGGGGGTGGTGCGGCGCCATGGCCTGGAAGCCTTCCACGGGCTGCGCGGGGCGGCGCACGGCCTCTCCGGTCAGGTCCAGGTGCACGGCGCCTCGGGGGGCGGCCTCCGCCTGGTCCAGCAGGGCCATGATGCCGGCCATGGGGGCTTCGGCATCGGCGCGGGCATAGGCCTTCACCACGCCGGCGGTCATGGCGCGCTGGTCGAAATACTGGTGCGTGACCCAGCTGGTCTGCTTCGGCGTGAAGCCATCGGCCAGCAGCAGCAGGGGCGCGCGTTCCAGCGTGGCGCAGGCCAGGCCGTTCACCGCATTGCCGACACCGGGGCCCTTGGTCGTCAGCACCACGCCGGGCGCACCGGTGAGTTCGGCATCGGCCATCGCGGCGATGGCGGCGTTGGATTCCTGGCGGGCGAGGATGAAGTCGATGCCGAAGCGGGGCGCGGCCTCGATGACATCGAGCGAGGAGCCGCCGCCGGGCACGCCCCAGATGCGCCGCGTGCCGCGCCGTGCAAGTTCGGCAAGCAAGGCTTCCGTCAAGGTCATCGCCACGTTCCTTCCCCCGATCCTCCATTCCTCTGCCCCCGCGCGCGCGGCTTGCCAAGACGGGTGTCTTGCCAAAGGGGGGCGGCCACCCTCTGCTGCGCGGGATCGGCATGGGAGAGGCGTGATGGCGGGTTTCGCGGGCAAGCGGGTGCTGGTGGCGGGCGGCAGCCGGGGCATCGGTCGGTCGATCGCGCTCGGCTTCGCGCAGGCGGGCGCGGCGGTGTCCATCTGCGCGCGGGGCGCGGGCCCGCTGGAGGCGACGCGGGCGGAGATCGCGGCCTGCGGCGTGACGGCGCATGCGGCCTCCGCCGACCTCGGCGTGTTGACGGATGTCACGGGCTGGGTGGAGGCCGCCGCGGCGGCGCTGGGCGGGATCGACGTGCTGGTGAACAACGCCAGCGGCTTCGGGTCCCGCGACACGGAGGAGGATTGGGCGCGCGGGCTGAACGTGGACGTGATGGCGACTGTGCGCGCCAGCCGCGCCGCGACGCCGTGGCTGAAGCAGTCGCGCGGCAGCATCGTGAACGTGACCTCGATCTCGGGCTTCCGTCCCTCGCTGCGCACGCCGGCCTATGCGGCGGTGAAGGCGCTGCTGGTGAACTACACGCAGAGCCAGGCGGCCGCCTTCGCGCCGGATGGCGTGCGGGTGAATGCGGTGGCGCCGGGCTCCATCGAATTCCCGGGCGGGTCCTGGGAACAGCGGCGCAGCAGCGATCCCGCGCTCTACAACCGCATCCTCGGCTCCATCCCCTTCGGCCGGCTCGGCACGCCGGAGGAAGTGGCGGAGGTCGCGCTGTTCCTGGCCAGCGATTCGGCGCGCTGGGTGACGGGGCAGACGATCATCGTCGATGGCGGGCAGATGCTGGGATGACAAGAGGGTGCGCGAAACAGTCGCGATACGAATGAAACAACCGCGGGGCGCGGTGACATGAAGCGGCGGCGGCGCGGGACTAGAAGGCGCGCCGCCATTCAAGGAACACCAATCCCATGCCCCGGCTTCCGCTGTTCTTCATCATCGCCGCCGCCACCTGCCTGCTGGTCGGCGTCTGCCTCGGCATCATGATGGGCATCCAGCATGATTTCCACCTGGCCCCCGTGCATGCGCATCTCAACCTGCTGGGCTGGACGTCGCTCGCGCTGATGGGCCTGACCTACCGCGCCTATCCGCAGCTGCACGCGAACCCGGTGCCGGCGGTGGCGCAGTTCGCGCTCTCCACCAGCAGCGCCTTCCTCTTTCCCTTCGGGATCTACCTCTCCATCGAGCAGCAGGCGCCGGCGCTGGCCATTGCGGCGTCGCTGGTCTGGCTGGCTGGGGTCGTGATGTTCCTGCTGCGGCTGGTGCTGCTGGCCGCCGCGCGGTCCCCGCGGCGCCACCCCGTGATGGTGCCGGCGGAATGACGCGCCTTCGCCCGGGGCGCTGACAGGCGGCGCCTGATGTGGCGATATGGGGGGATCGGCAGCACGGCCGCACCCCCGAGGAAACCATGATCGATCTTCACGCCAAGCGCCTGAACGGCCCCGTCATCCGCCTGCATCCCGATGACAACGTCGTCGTCGCCCGCACGGAATGCGAACCCGGCACCTCCATCCCCGGCGAGAATTTGGTGACGCGGGACAAGGTGCCGGCGGGCTACAAGATCGCCACCCAGCATCTGCGCAAGGGCGACCCGGTGCTGAAGTACCAGGTCACCATCGGCTTCGCGGCGGACGACATCCCCGCCGGCACCATGCTGCACAACCACAACATCGAGTTCCGGGAATTCGACCGCGACTACGCCATCGGCCGGGACTACCGCCCGGTGGCGATGGTGCCGCCCGACCAGCGCAAGACTTTCGCGGGCATCGTGAGGCCGAACGGGCGCGTGGGCACGCGGAACTTCATTGCGATCGTGTCGTCGGTCAATTGTTCCGCGACGGTCAGCCATGCGGTGGCGGACTGGTTCACGCCGGAACGCTTGGCCGACTACCCGAATGTCGATGGCGTCGCCGCCTTCACGCACTCCACGGGCTGCGGCATGGAGTTGTCGGGGGAGCCGATGCAGCTGCTGCGCCGGACGCTGGGCGGCTACATGCGCCACGCCAATGTCGCGGGGGTCGTCGTCATCGGCCTGGGCTGCGAGCGCAACCAGATCGCGGGGCTGCTGGCGGAGCAGGGTCTCACGCCCGGGCCGCTGCTGAAGACGCTGGTGATGCAGGAGATCGGCGGCACGCGGAAGAGCATCGATGCGGGCATCGAGGCGGTGAAGGCGATGCTGCCGGAGGCGAACAAGGCGACGCGGACCACCGTCTCGGCCGAACACCTGACGGTCGGGCTGCAATGCGGCGGCTCCGACGGCTTCTCCTCCATCACCGCCAACCCGGCGCTCGGCAATGCGATGGACCTGCTGGTGCGGCATGGCGGCACCGCGATCCTGTCGGAGACGCCGGAGATCTATGGCGTCGAGCACACGCTGACGCGGCGCGCCGCGAGCCGGGAGGTCGGCGAGAAGCTGATCGAGCGCATCCGCTGGTGGAAGGATGTCTATACGCCCGGCCGCGACACGCAGATCAACGGCACGGTCAGCCCGGGCAACCAGACCGGGGGCCTCGCCAACATCTTCGAGAAGTCGCTGGGTGCCTCCATGAAGGGCGGCACAGGGCCGCTGATGGATGTGCTGCGCTATGCGGAGCCGGTGACGACGAAGGGCTTCGTCTTCATGGATACGCCGGGCTTCGATCCCGTCTCCGCCACCGGCCAGGTGGCGGGCGGCGCCAACATGATCGCCTTCACCACGGGGCGCGGGTCCATGTATGGCGCGAAGCCCGTGCCCTCCATCAAGCTCGCCACCAACACGCCCATGTTCCGCCGGCTGGAGGAGGACATGGACATCAATTGCGGCGAGATCCTGGATGGCACCGCCAGCATGGAGGAGATGGGCGAGCGCATCCTCGATTTGATGCTGCGCATCGCCTCCGGCGAGAAGACGAAGAGCGAGGAGCTCGGCGTCGGCAAGCACGAATTTGCCCCGTGGCAAATTGGAATCACGGGTTAGAGGCGGGGTCCGGGGGGCGCCACGCCCCCCGGCGGAGCGCGAGGCGGAGCCTCGCTTTTTTCATGCCCTCAAACGCCGGGCGCGCGCTCCGCGCGCTTGGCTTCGCCGGACTACCGGCGGCGCCCGTTCGGGCGCTCGGACCGGTCAAGCGACCGGTCCGCCGATGTCACAGCGGCGGCCAGCGATCCGCCCAGGGATGCGCGGCCTCGTATTGCCGCGCCAGCGCCACCAGCAGCCAGTCCGCGCCGTAGGGGCCGATCAGCTGGAAGCCGATCGGCAGTCCGTCGGCGGAGGGGGCGCAGGGCACGTTCATCCCCGGCAGCCCGCCGGCATTCACGATGCCGGTGAAGGCGCGGTTGTGCGGCGGGCCGAACTGGTCGGCGGGCCAGGGCAGGGCGCCGGCGGTCGGCGTCATCAGCACGTCCCAGTCCTGGAAGGCAATGGCGAATTGTGCCTGCACCTCGCGGAAGGCGGCGAGGCCGTCGATGTAGTCGGCGGCGGTGAGGGTGGCGCCGCGATCGGCCATCTCCTCATAGATCGCGCCGATCTTCCCGCGCCATTCCTTGCCCCGCAGCAGCCAGGCCAGGCCGCCTTGCGTGAAGGTCGGCCAGTGCTTCTCGAACAGCGCGAGGTCCACGGGCAGCTTGCCCGTCGTCACGCGGTGGCCGAGCGCGGCCATGTTGCGCGCCGCTTCCGCGCAGCTTTCCGCGACGGGGGCGTCCACCTTCCAGTCGCCGAATTGCGGGATGTAGAGCACGCGGAGGTTCTTCGGCGGCGGCGGTTCCTCATGCGGGCCGGGCACGCCGATGGAGAGGCGATCCTCCGCCAGCGGGCCCTGGATGAGAGACAGCGTCGCGGCGAGGTCATCGACCGTGCGCGCGATGGGCCCGATGACCTCTGCATCGTCGAGGATGATGGGAAGCCCGTGGCGCCGCGCGACGCGGCCGGTGGAGGGCTTCAGGCCGACGAGCCCATTGTGGCAGGCCGGACGCCGGATGGAGCCGCCGCCATCGGTGCCGAGGGTCACGGGCCCGAAGCCGGTCGCGACCGCCGCCGCACCGCCGCCGGTGGAGGCGCCGGAGGTCAAGGCGGGGTTGTAGGGGTTGCGGGTGACGCCGAAGGCCTTGGTGTCGATGTTGCCGCGGCCCAGCGTGAACTCCGAGACATTGGTCTTGCCGATCAGCACGGCGCCCGCGGCGCGCAGGCGGGCGACCGGCGTCTCGTCGTGTTCGGAGACGTAGTCGAGGTAGAGCTCACTGCCCCAGGCGCAGCGCAGTCCGGCCTGGGTGATGTTGTCCTTGATGGAGACGGGCACGCCATCCAGCGCGCTCAGCGGCTTGCCCGCGGAGAAGCGCGCATCCGCGGCGGCGGCGGCTTCCTTGGCGCCCGCCTCGTCCAGCGTCGCGATGGCGTTGATGGCGGGGTTCGCCTGCGCGATCCGCGCCAGGACGGAGGCCAGCGCCTCGCTCGGCCGCAGCGTGCCGGCACGGTAGCGCGCGGCGAGTTCGGTGGCGGAAAGGCGCCAGGCCTCGGTCATCATCATGTCTTTCGTCAGTTCGCGGGCGTGAAGAAGCGCGCCAGGGTCCACTCATCCGCGCGCGGCGTATAGGCCAGGCCGCCGCGCGTCGCCCAGATATTCACCTGGTAGAGGATCGGCACCAGCGCGTGATCCTCCATGGCCATCTCGCTGGCCTGTTGCAGCAGCGCGCTGCGGGCATTGTCGTCCACCGTCGCCAGCGCCTGCTGGATCACGGCGTCGAGTGCCGGGTTCGAATAGCGGCCGCGATTGCCGACCCCCATGCCGCGGTCGCGATCCACCGTGGCCAGCAGCGCGCGGAGCGGCGAGGAGGCCTCCCCGGTATTGCTGCCCCAGCCCAGCAGCATGGTGGAATAGGCGTGGTTGGGTGGCCCGCCCTGGGAGAGGATGGTGTTGAAGGGCAGCGCCTCCGCCCGCGTCTCGATGCCGGCGCGTTGCAGCATCTGCGCCACGGCCTGCAGGATCTTCTCGTCATTGGGGAAGCGGTCGTTCGGGCCATGGATGGTCAGCGCGAAGCCGTTCGGCAGCCCGGCCTCCCGCAGCAGGCGGCGGGCGCCGTCGAGGTCGAAGCGTTCGGGCAGGAGGCGCGGGCTGGCGCCGAAGAAGCCATCGGCCAGCAGGCCGCCGGCGGCGATGGCCTCACCCTCCATCAGGCGGTCCACGATGGCGGGCCGGTTGATGGCGCGGGAGATGGCGGCGCGGACGCGGGGATCGCGCAGCGGGTTCGGCATGGCAGCGCCGCCACGCTGGGTGGCGTGGGGAGTTTGTTCGCGGAAGGTGTCGAAGGAGAGGAACATCACGCGGTTGGAGGTGGCGCGGAACAGGCGGAGATCCGACCGGCGCTTCAGCGCCTCCAGCTGCGTGATCGGCACCGCGTCCACGCCGTCCACATCGCCGGAGAGCAGCGCGGCGGCGCGGGCGCTGTCATTCGGCACGATGCGCAGCGTGACGCGCTGCCAGGGCGCGGCCCCGCCCCAATAGCCGTCGTGGCGCGTCAGCACCACGCGGTCGCCCGGGGTGAAACTCTCGAAGCGGAAGGGGCCGGTGCCGACCATGGCGGTGCCGGCGCGGAAATCGGCGGTGGTGGCGGCTTCCAGCCGGTGCGGGATGATGTTGATGACGGAGAGGTCCGTCGGCAGCAGCGGCTGCGGGCCGCGCGTGGTGATGCGGAGCGTGCGGGCGTCCACGACCTCGACGGAGGCTATGCCGCGGGTGAACTGCGTGAAGGGGCCGGGGCTGTTCGGCACGGCGGGCACGCGGCGCAGGCTGGCGGCGACGTCCTCCGCGGTCAGCGCGGCGCCGTCGTGGAAGGTCACGCCCTCCCGCAGCCGGAACTCCCAGGCGGTGTCGGAGAGCGGGCGCCAGGACTCCGCCAGGCCCGGGACCAGGCGCTGGCGTTCATCCTGGTGGACCAGCTTGTCGAAGACATGCGCGGCGATGGCGTTGTTCGGCACCAGATTGTGGAAGTGGGGATCGATCGCGGTCGGGGTGGAGGCCAGCGCCAGCGTCAGCCCCTGCGCCCGCGGCGCCCCTGCAGGGATCCCGGCGGGCAGCGTGGCGGCGAGCAGCGCGAGGGCGAAGAGCCGGGGCCTGGTCATGCGTCGATGGGCCTTCACAAGGGAGGCGGAGCTTCCTGCCGGAACCGGTTGCGCGCAAGGCGGGCGGACTGCTTGAAAACCATGCTGTTTTTCGCAGGCGGCGATGCTTTGCCGGCAAGTTGGGCAAAAACCGGTCGCCTGCATTGCCGCGGTGCAGCAGGCGGAGGATGCTCGCGCCTTTCCTGCGCGGAGACGTCGCCATGACCCTGATCGCCCGTCGCCTGCTGCTGGCCGGAATGGCCGGTGGCCTCGCCACGCCGGCCCTGGCGCAGGCCGGCTTCCCGAATCGCGCCATCCGCGTGGTGGTGCCCTTCGCGCCCGGCGGCATTACGGACATCCTCGCCCGTGCGGCGGCGGAGGCCATGGCGCGGTCGCTGGGCCAGCCCGTGGTGGTGGAGAACCGCGCCGGGGCGGGCGGCAATGTGGGGTCGGAGGCGGTGGCGAAGGCAGCGCCCGATGGCTACACGCTGCTGGCCGTCGGGCCCGCGGTGATGGGCATCGCCAAGCCGCTCTACAGCCGGCTCAACTACGATCCCGACAGCGACTTCACCTGCCTCGGCCTGCTGGGGGCGCAGGCGAATGTCATGCTGGTCAGCCCCCGCGCCCTGCCGCAGCCGACGCTCGCCGCCTTCCTCGAGGCCGCGAAGGCGAAGCCCGGGGAGATCCCCTTCGCCTCCTCCGGCAGCGGGTCGCTGACCCATCTGACCGCGGAACTCTTCGCGGCGGAGGCCGGGCTGCGGCTGGTGCATGTGCCCTATCGCGGCAGCCCGCCGGCGCTGGCGGACCTCGCGGGCGGCCAGGTGGCGATGATGTTCGATGCGCTGACCACCGCGCTGCCGCTGCACCAGGGCGGCCAGGCCCGCATCGTCGGGATCGCGACGCGCGGCCGCGCGGCGGACCTGCCGGAGGTGCCAAGCCTGGTGGAGGCGGGCTTCCCCAGCCTGGATGCGCCGAACTGGTTCGGCCTTTTCGCGCCGGTGGGGACACCCGCGCCGGTCGCCGCGCGGCTCTCCGCCACGCTGGCGGAGGTCACGGCGTCCGACGGCTACAAGGCGCTGATGCGGGCGAGGAGTGCCGAGCCGGTGGCGCTGGGCGACCGCAGCCTGGACGCCTTCCTGGTGGCGGAGCGCGCGCGATGGGCGGATGCTGTGCGCCGAAGCGGCGCGAGGGTGGATTGATGGCATGACGAAATTGGATCGCCATGCCACCAAAGAGGCTGGTCGTCCGCCTGCCTAAGGAGTAACCTCTTTGGATCGTCGTGCATACAAGACGTGATGCCGGCGACCGCAGGCTTCGAGGCGACCCAGGGATGTTCACTTCGGAAGGAGCCGGCCTTGCCCGGCTCTCCGCGTTGCTGTGCCTGATCACGGCGTTGTGGCTGCCCGTGCCGGCCTCGGCGCAATCCGGCCAGGCGAACAAGCCGGTCGACAGCATGTCCTGCCGGCGCCAATGCGATGCGCGGATGCCGGAGCGGGCCATGAACCCTCAGCCCGTGCAGGCCTGCCTGGTGCGCTGCGCGGCGGGTGAACGGCACCTGTCCCGCCAGAACCAGCGCGGCACGCCGGAAGCCACCGGCCGCGGCAGTTCCGCGCCCTCGACATCGGGCGCGATGGCCAGCGCCCGACCGGGCGTGGCTGCCGGTGTGCCGAATGCCATGCCACAGCGCAGCGCCGCCGCGGGCCGCAGCATCGTCGCCTATGCAGCGCCGCTGCCGGGGCGCGGCCTGTCCATCTCCATGCCGCAGGAGCGGATGGCGGCGCATCGCGGGGCGGAGACGGAGTGCTTCCGCCGCAACAACAACAATCCCTGCCGCCTGCTGGCGGAAACCGCGGATCGCTGCCTCGCCATCGCCTATGGCATCCGGGCGACAGGGCTGGTGATCACGTCAGACCCCCGGACCTTCACCATCCACCATTACGGGACGGGATCGGGGGCGGATGAGACCTCCGCCGAATTCGCCGCGCTGCGTGACTGCTCCGGCCGCCTGGCGGCCGGCGTCTCCTGCCGCATCGCCACCTCGCGCTGCGGCTGACATCCGCTTCAGGGAATCGTCGCGGGAAAGTCGTGCGTGCCATCCGCGCGCAGCGGCAGGCGCGTGACGGAGAGCACGGCAGAGAGCGGCAGGCTGGCATAGAGGTGCGGGAACAGGCCGGGTCGGCTGCTGCCGGAAGCCGGCTCCCATTTCAGCGCATCGCCGAGCCGCGCCGCATCGGCCTCCACCAGCCAGAGATCGGCGACGCCGGCGCGGTGCTTGGCCGCGCTGGCGCGCAGCTGGGCGGCGGTGGAGAAATGCAGGAAGCCGTCGCGCTGGTCATGCGCGCTGCCGGCATAGGCGCCCGCGTCCTCCGCGGCGCGCCAATCGGCTTCCCTCACCATGGTGTAGATGCGGTCTTCCATCGCGCGGCCCCCGGCTTGCGGGGGCGTTTTCAGCCGAGCAGGCGGTAGAAGACAAGCCCGCCCGCTTCCGCCACCGGCACCTGGCCCACGGCCCAGCGGGGCAGCGTGTCGGCGGCATGGTAGTGGGTGGCGCCCCCGGTCGGGTCGGGCAGGGAACCTGACAGCGCCCGCGCGGCGATGCGCTGGCAGATGGCGAAGGCCGGGTCCGCCCGCGTCGCCGGGTTCGCCATGGCGTCGCGCCGGGGATGCCTTGGATGCCAGCAGGCGAACTGGAAGGGCGCGCGGCAGATGGCGCTGACCCCGGTGCCGAGGTGCCGCGGCCCCTCCGGCGCGCTGGCGAGGCGCAGGCGGTTCATGACCACGGCGGCGATGCCCTCGATCCCCCGCACCGGGCGGCCGGCGGCCTCCCCCCAGAGCGTCAGCGCCAGCACCAGGAGCCCCGGGGGCGTGGCCGGGCTGCCGATCGCCGCGCTCACGACCGCGGCTCCGCTTCCGCGCGGGCGGAGAAGCCGACCTTGCGGGGCGTGACGACCTGGCCGGAGATGGCGGCGGCCGCGGTCGCGGCGCGGCTCACCTCGTCCAGCTTCTCCTCGATGCGGACCAGGTGCAGCGACAGCCGCGAATCGAGGTCGCGGATCAGGGACAGCGGCACATAGGTGCGCGCCACCTCCAGCTTGAACTCGGCCAGGTCGTCGCGGGCGGAGGAGGGCGGCGGCGCGGGGGCGGGCGGCGGTTCCGGCCGCGCCATCAGGTCCCGGCGCAGCAGATGGACCATCCAGAGCATCAGCAACGCCAGCGGCGCATCCGCGGCCGCGGCCAGCAGCTGGGGCGGGATCTCGGGGATCATGGGGGCACTCCTTGAAGGGAAGCGGCGGCGGAACCACCCTGGGGGGGCCGCGCGGAAGGGCCGCGCGGGACTGGGGGATGCGCCGCGCGGCCGATGTGGAACGAGCCTTACCTGGAGACCTGCTGCCGATCGGCGCTGCACCGGCTGACGCTGGTCAGGCCGCATGGGCGCCCGGATGGGCTGAAGGACGGCCCCTGCCTGCAGAGGCTGGCCGGCATGGGGCTCGCCCGCTGCCGGCCCGATGGGCGGTTCGAGGCGACAGCCGCCGGGCTGGAGCGGCATGCCTCGGAGATCGCCCGCAAGCGGGCGTAACCGCTACAGGCCGCGCCAGGGCAGGGCGGTGCGCGGCGCCGGCGGCGCGAAGGGCAGCCGCACCGGCTCCGCCAGCAGGCAGCCGGCCACGGCATCCAGCGCATCGTCGCGCAGCCCCGGCGCATCGGGGCGCCATTCCGCCATCTCCCGCACGAAGCGGCCACGGAAGACGCTCTCATGCGCGGAGAGGCGACGGGCGGCGAGCACCGGGTCCAGCGCCGCCAGGATGCGCTCCGACTTCGCGCGGCGGCTCGTCGCCTCCACCACCGTGCAGGCGCAGCCGGCGCGCGACATCTCCCGCCGCAGCAGGCTGGGCAGGAAGCGGCCGAGGCCGTTCGTCTCCACGCGCACCACGGGCAGCATCAGGTCCCGCGCCAGCGCCGCGACCGCGCGGCATTGCTGGGTCGCGGCATCCTCCTCCGCATCCGGGTCATGCAGCAGGTAGGCGATGCGGTGGAGGTAGTGCCGCCCCTCCGCATCCGCGAACATCGCGGCCAGCACGCTGGAATCGCCGGTGCCGGGACGGCCATAGGCCGGGTCCCACCAGCCGCCGCCGGAGACGAGGCGCGTGCCCATCAGGGACAGCACGCCGCGGCCATTGGCCTCCCGGTAGTCGATCTCCGCGGCGTAGCGCGACATCGCCGCGGGATCGAGCCGCGCGGCGCCGATCGCCACCGGCTCCAGCATCATCTGCCGGCGGAAGGCGATGGGGCCGACCCGGTCGCGCAGCGCCGCTACGGCCGCATCCGGGAAGCGTTCGGGCCAGGCGCTGTGCCCGTTCGCATCCAGCAGCGGCAGCATGAGGCGACGGTAGCCCGAGAGGAAGCCGGCCTCGCCTTCGGCATAGAGGCTCTCCTCCGTATGCGGCGTGCCGACGAAGAGCATGGTGCCGCCGGGGACGAGTACGAACTCGGCCTCGGTAAGCCGCTCCCGCAGCTCCTCCCGCTTCCCCGGCGTGTCGCAATTGCCGGCGACCTCCACGTCATCGGCGATGATGAGGTCGGCGCGCGCGCCGGTGATGTTGCCGCCGATGCCCGCCGCGATCATGGAGGCATCGCGCAGCACGCCCTCGCGCGCCACGGTGAAGCGGTCCGACGCCCAGGATCCCTCGCCATGGCCCGGCAGCAGCGCGGCGCAAAGGGGATGGCGGCCGAGGATGCGGCGCACATTCGCCACCATCTTCGTCGCCAGCGCATGATCCGCCGCCACCACCAGGATCCGCGTCTCCGGTGCGCGGTAGAGCCGCCAGGCGCAGTAGAGGCCGATGAGGGTGGATTTGCCGAAGCCCCGGAAGGCCATCAGCAGCAGCCGCCGGTCCCCGGCCTTCTCCCGCGCCTGCAGCCAGCGCAGCACGCGCCGGTGCAGGGCAGGCGTGCCGAGGCCACTCGCCTGGTTCCAGATCCAGGCGAATTCGACCAGGTCGGCGGGGCGTGGGCTCAAGCGTTCTCCTCCGTGGGTGGATCCTCGCCCTCGCCCTCGCGCGCGATCATGGCGCGCGCATGGGCCAGGACATCCTGCACCGCCTCCTCGGCCTCCTCGGCATCTCCCGTGGCCAGGGCAGCGAGCTCGCTGATATGCGCCAGCGCGGCGCGGGCGGCGGATTGCCGCGCCGCGAAGGTCTTCGCATCCGGCGGCACCTCCTCCAGCGGCGGGTCGTTGATGAAATGCGCGTATTCATCGGCGACGCGGTCCAGCACGGCGGCGAGCTTGGCCCGCGGCACGCGCTGGGCCTTGCCGCGGGTCGTCCCGGCAGGCTTCCTCATGCCTTCACCACCCGCACGCGCACCGTGCCCGCATTGAGGTCCACCGCCGCGCCGGAGCGGTTCCAGGCCGTGACCGTCACCGTATCCTGCGCCCCGATCTGCGCCAGGAAGACGCAGCCGGAGGTGGAGAGCGAATAGGCCGCCTGCACGAAATCCCCGGGCCGCGCGCCGGCCACGGTGACGTTGATCTGCGCGCTGGCGCCGGCGGCGATGGAGGGCGGGTCCCAGGCCTGTTCGGCTATCAGGTCCCGCACGCCGATGCGAAGGTCGGGCAGCCCATACAGCAGGGGCGGCGCCTGGCGCGGATCGCAATGCAGGCGCATCGCCCGCACCTCGTAATCCGTCGTGATGCGCGCGACACCGATGATGGCGGTGGCCACCTGCGGCGCCAGGCGGATCGCCTGCAGCCGCGTCAGCCCGGCATCATCCATGTCCGCCGACCCCTGCCACCACCGCGCCGTCGCGTTCCAGGCCAGCGACTGGCCGGACGCCATGACCATCGTGCCCGCCGCATCGGTCAGCAGGTTCCAGCTGGCATCGAAGGCCATCACGACGAGGCGCGGCGAATCCGCATCCACGGTCAGCGCGAAGTCCTTGCAGCGCGCCGTATCCACGACGAAGCCGAGGCCACGCCCGCCGGTCAGGATCACGCCGCGGCTGGTGAGCACGTAGGAATCGAGGGCCGGGAAGGCGAATTGCGGCAGCGATGTCGGGCTGCCGGAGACGTTGGTGGAGAGGCAGGCCAGCTTCTCGAACCCCGTCTCCGTCCCATTCCACCGGATGGCGGCGGCGCGGAGCGAGGGGACCGAGGCCACTTCCCGCGTCGCCTCCCGGTTCGGCAGCGCCTGGTGATAGGCCTTCACCACGCCGCCGAGACGCGTCGCCGTCTCCGTATGCTCGATCTCGATCGCATAGCCCTGGCTCGCCCAGGCGATCTCATACAGATGGTCCTGCGCGCCGGCGGTGTGGCGGGCCACGATGGGGTCGCAGCCTTCCATCCGGATGGCGCGCGCCACCACGGCGCGGCTGTTCACCTCCATCAGGAAGGGGATTCCGGTCGCCGGGATGTCGCGGGCATTCAGCTCGAAATTCGGGCCGTCGAACAGATGGCGGTTATGCGCGACATAGGCGCCGGGCTCGGCGGAGAAGCGGATGCCGAAGCGGTCCTTGTCCGTATGGACCGTGCTGCCCACGGCGAAGTGGCCGCCATAGTAGCGGATGGAAGTGTTCCACGCCGCCGCCGTCAGGGTATGCACGTCGAGCCCGATCTTGTTGTTCACGAAGCGGCCGAGGATGAGCGTCGTATCCTCAAACCCCCGCTCATCGCCCAGCGTGCGCAGCCCGATGGTGAAGCCCGTGATCTCCCGGATCTCGATCAGCGAGGCGTCGTGGTTGCGCAGCACCACGCCGATGTCGCCCTCGCTCAGCCAGTCGCTGGTGGTGGCGCGCGTCACCGCGATGCCGCTGTGCAGCTTGTTGGCGTTGCGCGTCGTGCCGCCATCGCCGATGGTGAGCGCGGGCTGGTTGCCCGGGCCCGCATAGACGATGCGGCCACGCATGGTGAGCCCCGCCGCCGCGCCCGGCAGCGTGAGCGGCTGCTGCGTGCGGAAGGAGCCTTCCCCGATCGTCAGCATCTTGCCGGAGGCGGCGGCCGCGTTCATCGCGGCTTGCAGCGCGGGCCCGTCATCCGTCACGCCATCGCCGGTCGCGCCGAAATCGCGCGCGGTCAGCGTCTCCGCCAGCTTGTCCTCCACCGTGTGCGGCACGGCGCCGGGAAAGGGCGCGGTCAGCAGGCCGGAATCGCGCGGCACGACGACGATGTCGCCCACGCTGTCGAAGCCGAGCAGCCGGTTGGCGCGCGCGCTGCGCATCGGCAGCGTCATCTCGCCGCCGATGTCGGCGGGATCCCGCCTGAGGGCGGAGGAAAGCTCCTCCCGCTGCTCCTGCAGCGCCGCCACCATGCGGTCGAGCTCGTCGTTCAGCGTGCGGGCGCGCAGCACGCCATTGTCCTGGAAGTCGGTGGTGCGTTCGACCTTGATGCGCCGCCGCAGCGTCACCGTGCTGCCGATGGCCGGCGCGGCGGGAAGCGTGACGGTGCCGCCATCGGAGAGGCCGGCGCCGGAGACGGTGTAGCCGCTGCCGAGGACGATGCCGTCGATGCGGACCTCCATCTCCTCCGCCATGAAGATGGGGAAGGGGTAGGTGAAGTCGGTGCGCGCGCCATCGCCCACGTATTGCACGCGCGGCGCGACGTCGCCGATGCGGATGTGCTCGGCCATCGTGGGCTCCAGGAAAGGGGGGCAGGGAAGGCGCCACGCCTTCGGCGTGGCGACGGGACATCAATCCAGCAGGTTGCGCAGCGAATTGCCGAAGCTGCTGCCGGCGCGCAGCCAGGTCGTCAGCGATCCGTCATTGTTGAGCAGGCTGCGCCGCCCGGCGGAAAGCCGGGCGGCGAAGACCTGGTCGCTATCCGCCTGCGCAGCCGCGGCATCGCGTTCGAAGCCCGCCGTCAGGGCGGCGGCGGAGCCTTCGTCCGGGGAGACGCCGCTGGCGGCCAGCCGCGCGCGGGCTGCGGCGGTGGTGCCCGCCAGCCGCGCCTCCCGCGCCCGGGCTTCCGCCGCCTGCTGCGCGGCCAGCTGCTGCTGGCGTGCGGCTTCCTGCTGCCGGGCCGCCTCGGCCTGGGCGCGGGCGTTGCTCGACTGCGTCTGGGCCTGTCGCACGGTCGAATAGATCGATGCGCCCGCGCCGAGCGCGGTCGCGATGGGGGCGAGCTGCGCCATCAGTCGGTCATCCTCATGTCGGTGGTGACGGAAAGCAGGGTCAGCGGCAGCGGCGTCTCACCCTCCACCCGCCACAGCGGTGCCATCGCATCCCGCCGCCAGCCCAGCGCGCGCAGCGTGACATCGCCGGTGAAGGGCGCGGGCGCCGCATCCAGCAGCGCGGTATCGAGCCGCCGGAACGGCACCGGCTGCACCCCGCGGCCGAGATCGACCTCCAGCGCCGGCGTCTCCATCACCCGGAAGGTGGCGGAAACCAGGCGCAGCGGCGCCGAGGCCGCGCCGCTCGCGCCCGACAATGCGGTGGGCAGCGGTTCCACCACATGGCGGAAGGGCAGCCCGGCCTGCACCGACCGTGCCGGCGGATCGAGCGTGACGGCGCCCGCCGCGACGGTCGCGGTGCCTCGCGGCGCGCCATCGGCCAGCACGCCCACTTCCGCCCCTTCGAGATGCGAGAGCCCGGACCAGACATCCTGTTCCGCCGCGCTGCTGCCGGACAGCGCGGCATCCAGGCCGAGCGTGGCGTCGAAGCGTTCCAGGCGGTAGGATCCGCGGCGTTGCACCACGGCGAAGACGCGGCCCTCGGTTTCCGCCACCGCCTTGAACAGGCCATCGGTGTCGAGCCGCGTCCAGGCCGTCACCTGCTCCGCGCGATACAGCGTCAGCGTCGCGATCGAGCCATCCGCCATCACCACATGCAGCAGCCGCATGGTCTGGTCATAGGCCATGGAGACCGGCGACTGGATCAGGTGATGCGCGACGAGCGCAAGGTCATTGGCCTGGTAGACATCGGCGACGTCGGTATAGGCGAATTCATGCACCGCGCGGCCGGACCGCGCGACGAAGAGCGTCGCGCCATCCACGTCGACCGGCGGCACCTGCCGGTCCACCAGGCTGCCGACGCGGGTCTGACGATGCAGCTGGATGGAGGAAGGCGTCAGCGGATCGCCCGTCACCATCCATTCGGCGCCGGAGGTGAAGACCTGCAGGTGCCGGCCGGAGAAGACCGCGCGGATCGCATTCACCTGGTCCGAGACCAGCGCGAATTCGATCGCCTGGTCATCGAGGCCGGTGCCGTTGTCGAAATTGCCGATGTCGCCGGTCCTCGACAGCCAGAGCCGGTTCGGCAGGTCCCGCGATCCGCCCAGCACCAGGCGGTCCTGGTGGAAGCAGGCGGAGACGGGATAGCCGCGGATGCCGCTGAAGGCGGGCTCCGCCCAGTCCGTGGTCGCGGTGGTGCCCGGCAGCGTGCCGGCCACCACCGCCGTCGCATTCCGGGCATCCGTCACCGCGGTGATCGTCGCGGTCAGCCCGGCGATGCGGAAGGACGCCGTGACATAGCCGGCGGAGAAGACATCGGCGGAGGCCGTCAGCGTGATGGTGCCGCTGGTCGCGGATGGCGTCAGCGTCACGCCCGGGCGGAAATTGTAGACGGGCACGGCATCGAAGACGAAGGGCGCGAGCGTCCAGCTGGTATGGCTGGTCCGCGTCAGGCGCTGCGGCGCCACCTCCGGGTGGAACAGCAGCAGCGTATCCGCACTCTGCGTGAAGGCGACCTGCGCCTGCATGCTGGTCGACCAGGGCGCGGGCAGGGTCGCCACCGCCGCATCGCCCAGGAAGACCTGCAGCTGGCCCTCGGTCAGCGCCAGCAGGTAGGTCTGCTCCGTGTTGAATTCGAAGGGGATCAGCCGCGCCGGGCCCGGCAGCGTCGCCACATGCAGCAGACCCGGGCGGCGCGCGACGCCGCCGGTCGGCTGGATGACGACGTTGCGCAGCCGCCGCGCGCCATTCTCGAAGGCGCGGAGGTCGCCGCGGCCATAGAGGTTGGGAGCGAGTTCGCCGGCGGTGAAGGATGACTTGGTGCGTCGTGTCGCGATGGTCATGCGATCACCCCCTGACCGAGACCAGCGGGAAATCCTCGATCGCGCGCGGCGTATCCTGCTGGCTGTCGATCTGCCGCGCGCCGCGCAGCTCCGTCTCCGCCAGGCGGAACAGCATCTCCGCCCGCGAGGCGGATTCCGTCAGCGGCAGGCAGAATTCCGCCGCCAGCCGTGCCACCAGCGCCTGCGCGAAGAAGGGCGGGAAGGCGCTTTCATCGGCGCGGAAGATGTAGGTCAGCACGACCTGCTCGGCATCGGCGTGCAGCCGGTCCTCATGGATGCGATAGGGCGTGCCCCGCCCGCGCCCGCCGCTGCCGGCGGACAGCGCCCGCAGGAAGCCCGGCGGCAGCTGGAAGGCATGCGCCATGTCCGCCTGCGGCACGGCGGCGAGGCGGGGGAGGGAGGCCTGGCCCGTGGCGAAGGACCAGGGATGGGCGGAGAGCAGCGCATCGCGCACCGGCGCGTAGAGGTTCGCCGCCACCTCCGCCTCCGCCGTCCCCTCATCCAGTGAGGCGACGGGCTGCGCGCCAAGGCGCAGCAGGGCGCGCGAGCACAGCGCGAGCGCGGTGAGTGCCATGGTTGTCATGTCCGTTCGCGGGAGGATGGGCGGCCCCCGTCATCGGAGGACCGCCCCTGGTGGTGGCGACAGGCTGACCCTTGCGCCTTACTCCGCCGCGCGCATGCGCACGACGCCCATGTCATCGACCAGCACGGCGCCCTGGCTCATCATGTTGGCGACGAAATGCGCGGCGCGGTCGCCGTGCCAGGTCACGTCCGTCTGCACTTCCGCCGCCGCGGCATGGCCGATGGCGGTGCGGTGGAAGAAGTAGCAGTAGCGCAGCGCGCCGGACTTGGTCAGGCCGGAATGCGGCATCCACAGCGCGCCGAGCCAGCGCTTCGCCTGGCTGCCCTTCCAGGGCAGCGCCTCCTCGCCGACATACTGGGAGGAGGCGAACTCCTCGATGTCCAGCAGCTGGCTCCACTGCTTCCAGCCGACGACGGCGACGCGGCCGCCATCATCCGGCACTTCCGCCGCGCCCATCATCTCGAAGGCCAGCAGCACCTTGGCCTTGGTCAGCCCGTCCGTATCCGTGGTGCCGGGCGCGGTGCCGATCGCTTCCCGCGTGCCGGCATCCAGCGCCGCGATGATCAGCTCATCCGTCTTGCGGCCCAGCGCATAGGCGCCGGCATTGGCGACGACCGTGCGCTCATCGATGTTGGTCTTCAGCTCATCGAGGCGATCGATCCAGTCGCCGGCATAGTAGTCCTGCAGCACGCATTCGACCTGCGCGTGCTCCAGGTTCATCACGGGCACGGCGCCGTTGCGCGTCTTCGCCGCGGCGGTGCCCTTGCCGACCTTCGGGAAGAAGGTGCTGGAGCCGGTGACGCCGGACTTGGACCGCACGAGCGGGCGCAGCTTGCTGCCATGGCGCTGATAGGCCTCCTTCACCTCGGCCTCGAACTGGCGGGTGAAGACGGCGTCGATCTGGGTGCTGGTGGGCATCGCGGCCCTCCTTCGTCTTGTGGGTGCGGGGAAGGGGCCGCGCCGCCGGTTGCCCCCTGGGGTGGTGCACCCCTGGGGCCGGCGCCACGGCATGGCTCCGCAGGCCCGCTCGCGCGGGTTGCTTGCGGGAAGGGGGGCGGGGCGGATGGGGACCGTGTCGGCCCGCGCCATCCGCCCCGCGATCGCCGCGCCCGGGGATGGGGCGCGGCGATGCCGGCCGGCGCCACGCGCTGCGAGGGGCAGCGGGCGCCTGGCCGGATCTCAGCCGTCGGCTATTCGCCGACGAGCCGCTTGAACCCGTCCGTGACACGCTTCACGAAATCGGGCTCCCGCGTCCGCCAGTAGCGGGGGTCGCGCATCATCCGGCGCAGCTCGCCCTCATCCGGCCCGGCTTCCGCCTGCGCGTCGCGCGCCAGCGGCGGTTCCTTGCCCTCCATCATCCGCTGCAGGGCGATGACGCCTTCGGCGGTGCTGGACAGCGCGGTGAAGACCGCTTCCGGCAGGTTGGCGCGGCCCCAGCTGGACAGCTGCGCCGCGATCCGGCGGAAGCGTTCCTCGCCGCCGAAATGCGCCTGCAGCTTCTCCACCTGGCGCGCCGCCTCGAAATCCGCGGCGGCCTCGGCGATCAGCGGCATCAGCCGTTCCGCGGCGAGGTCATAGACCAGCTGCACCTGGCGCGGCGTGAAGCCCGCCTCGTGCAGCCTGGCATTCACCGCCGCGTCGGGCGTCACCACCTCATTGGGCGGCGTGATCTCATAGCCATCCGGGCTGTCGGGAATGCCGAGCAGCCGGCGCCAGCGCTGGCGCTCCTCCTCCGGCGCGTCATCCGTGGGCGGCGCCTGGCGCTGGGACATGCGGCGTTCCAGTTCCAGGTAGGATTTCAGCAGCGCATCGACGCGCAGCGCGCCGGCGGCCTCGTCCCAGAACTTCTCCGGGATCTCGGCCGGGCGGGGGGTGCGGCCCTGCGGCGCTTCCGGCTTCAGGGCGGTCTCGAGAAGATCCTCGGGCATGCCGGGGCTCACTCCTGGGTCTGGGGTTGGGCGGGGGTCGCATCGGCGGGCCGCAGGATTTCGGGCGGCGCGCCCAGCGTTCGGGCCAGCCAGCGCGCGGCCGCCGGCGCATCCAGCGTGGCGCGCGCCTCCGGACCCAGCGTCGCCGCCGCCTGCAGGAACAGCAGCGTGTCCGCCGCATCCGCGCGGGCCTGCACGCGTGCCAGCGGCGAGGCATAGGTCAGCCGCGCCTCCCGCCCATCGGGCAGCAGGGCGGGAATCTCGCCACGGCGGCGCAGCACCGCGAGGCAGCGCGCGACGAGCGGCGTCAGCAGCTCCGCCTGCAGCCGGCCATAGGTGGCGCCGAGCAGCCGCGCGGATTGCGCGCTGCGCTCCAGCACCTCCGTCGCCGTCATGCCGGCCTTCTCGGATTGCGCGATGCGGTCGGCCAGCAGCGCGCCCCGGATGCGGGTGCGCAGGTCGGTCAGCACGAGCTGGGAGACGTCGAAATTCCCCGGCGCGGCGAGCGGCGTGAGGCCGGAGGAACCCGGCGCCTTCGGGATGATGGCGCCCGGCACCAGGCGGACCGTGGCGGGGTTCAGCACGCCGTCATCCTCCGCCTGCCAGATGCCCGTGGCCGCGATGGAGGCGTTCTTCAACACCAGCTCCACCACCTTGTTGGCGGTGCGGATGTCCGGCAACGCCTTGGCGACGGGGCCGCGGCCATAGGTCTCGCCCGGCACCTTCAGCCAGCGGAAGGCGATGAAGGGGCTCTCCGCGAAACGGCCCTCGGCCAGCAGCCGGGGCGTCCCATCCTCCTCCTCCACCACCACGGCCAGGCGGTGGCCATGGCGCGGATCGGGCCAGGCGGCTTCCACCACGCGCAGCTTCGGCGGGGTCTCGTCCTCGCCCCGGCGGCGCTCCTCGATCATCGCCGCGGGCCAGCGCGCCTTGATCTCCGCCGCCGTCAGCCGCATCGAGCGGAACACGGTGTCGAGCCGGCCGGAAACGCCTTCCTCCAGCACCGCATCGCGCATCGGCACGGCGGAGAAGCGCAGCGCGGAAGCCTCCCCCACCGGCGCCTCCTCCACCAGCAGCAGGCCGGTGCCGGTGACGACCAGGTCGAGGAAGGCCTGGTGCACCTCCAGCCCGAAATTGGACCGGTCGAGATGCCCCTGCAGCGTCTCCGCCGCCTCCTCCAGCGCCTTCGCCACATCCTGGGCTGCCGCGCTGTCCGCCACCTTGCGGGCCGGCGCCAGGCCGAACCAGCGGGACCAGGGCGGCACGAGTTCGGCGAGCAGGGACGCCGCGAGCTGTTCCGCCGCATCGGCGGCGGTCGCATCGAACAGCGGCGCCGCATTCGGCGCGGGCAGGGCGACGTCGTAGCAATCCTGCCACTGGCCCTCCAGCGGGCGGCGGCGGGCGCTGGCACGGGCGTGCTGGGCCAGGATCTCGTCCGGGGTCATCATCGCCCTCATTCCCCAAGCAGGTTCTTGCGCTGGGCGAAGCCCGGCACGGGATCCAGCACGCCGCGCGCGGAGGTCGCGATGGTGCCGGCCAGGCCGCGCCGCGCGCGGTCCAGCGCCTTCCGGCGGGCGGTTTCCGCCGCGGCATCCGCGCTGGCCTGCGCCGCCGCGGCGGCATCGGCCTGCGCCTGCACCGTGGCGGCGGTGGAATCGGCGGCAGGCGCCGCCGGCTTCGGCGCCCTGATCAGGCCACCCATGCGCGCTTCCTTCGGCTTGATCGGTGAACGGGCCGGCCCGCCGCCAAAAGAAAGGGCCCGTCCGGCGAACCGGACGGGCCCGAGGCAGGGACCGGAGGGAGGTGCCATCGGGCGCAACTCGCCCCGTGGCCTGGCCTGTGTAGCGGCCTGTCAGCGCCGCGTCAAGAATTAATTCCTATTTCGCCGAAGATTCTCGAGGCGGTCGCGCCTTCCACCCGGCCACCCAGCGCGCGGAACAGCCCGAAGGGCGTGACGGCGAAGGGCGCGCCGGGCCCGAGCAGCGCGCGGCAGAGCGAGACGCAGGTGAACGGCATCAGGCTCGGCCCGAGGCTGGCCGCCGGCTCCCCCGGCAGGAAAGGGCCGAGCACGCGCAGCCCCGCGCGGCGATAGAAGCCCGGCAGGTCGAAGCCCGCCGCCACCGGGAGGCGCGCCACCATCAGCCGGCCCGACAGCGGTTCCAGCACCGTCCAGCCGGCCTCGTCCGACAGCGCGGCGAAGCAGTGGCGGAAGCCGGGCCGCAACAGCCGCAGCCAGGGCTGGTCCGCCACGCCGCCGAAGGCGATCCAGACGCCCTGGCTGGGCCCGTCCGCGGCCAGCAGGCGTCGATGCGCGAGCCGCGCTCTCATCGACGCGGCCCCGGGAAGGGCAGGATCTCCGCCCCGCCACGCTTCGGCGTCTCCACCGGCAGCGTCATCCCGCGCGCCGGCCCGGCGACGATCCCCTTCTGCCGCAGCGGATAGTCCAGCCGGTCCATCGCCTCCCGCCACAGGCGCAGGTCACCGGCTTCCTGCGGGATGCGCGGGCTCGGCTGTTCGCCGCGCTCGCCCCAGATGCGCAGGATGCGCGCATGGGCCAGGTCGATCCGCCGCTGGCGGTACAGCCGGTCCAGCACCTTCACCACGTCATCGGGCTCGCAGGGCCGCACGACGGACCCACGCGCCGCGCCCAGCCGCGCGCCGTCGCGCCGGGCGGTCAGCGCCGCCATGGTCCAGAACCAGGCATCCTCGGCACAGCTGAAGGGTTCCGCGCGGCTCATGCTGGCCAGGACAGGGGCGCGGCTGGTGACGAAAGCCATCTCAAGGGGTCCTTCCTCGTCCGTTCCCGAACAAAACAGGAACAAGCCCCTTCTAGACCGTTCCACTCAGGGTTGCAAGGATGTTGTTCCTATTGATTCGCGACTCGAAACCTAGGATGTGATGCCCAGCGCGAACCCCCATATGGGGGTCTCGATTCGCATGAGGGGCCGGCTGCGATGCGGCACGAGGATATCTGGCGGGCGATCGACGCGCTCGCCGCCGAACACGGGCTGTCGGCCTCCGGCCTGGCGCGCCGGGCGGGGCTGGACGCCACCGCCTTCAACCCGTCCAAGCGCACCGGCGCGGATGGGCGGGCGCGCTGGCCCTCCACCGAAAGCGTCGCCAAGGTTCTGCACGCCACCGGCACGGGGATGGAGGCCTTCGCCTCCCTGGTCACCGGCGCCCCCGTCCTGCCGCGCAACCGCGCCATCTCCGCACGCCGCATCCCGCTGATCGGCCTCGCCCAGGCGGGTGGGGAGGGTTATTTCGACGATGGCGGCTACCCCGTCGGCGGCGGCTGGGACGAGATCTCGGTGCCCGACGTGCCTGACCCCAACGCCTATGCGCTGGAGATCAGCGGGGAGAGCATGGAGCCGGTGTTCCGCGACGGCGACGTCGTCATCGTCTCCCCCGGCGCGCCGGTGCGGCGCGGGGACCGCGTGGTGGTGCGGACCCGGGCGGGGGAGGTGATGGCCAAGCAGCTGCTGCGCCAATCCGCCCGGCGCGTGGAACTCGCCAGCCTCAACCCGGCGCATCCCAACTACAGCTTCGACCTCGCGGAACTGGCCTGGATGCACCGCATCGTCTGGGCCAGCCAATAGGCGTCACGCCGCCGCCGCGTCGAAGCCGCGCCGCGCGCCGCGGATGGCGGCGTGGTTCGCATCCGCCCAGCGGATCATCGGCAGCAGCGTGAGGACCAGCGACCGGCCCAGCCCGGTCAGCCCGTATTCGACGCTGGGCGGCACGGTCGGGTGGACGGTGCGCGTGATCAGCCCGTCCCGCTGCAGGTCCCGGAGCGTCAGCGTCAGCATGCGCTGGGAGATGTCGCTGACCGCGCGGCGCAATTCGCCGAAGCGGTGCGGCCGCTCGTCCAGCGCCAGCAGGATCAGCACCGACCATTTGCCCGACAGCCCCGCGAGCACGTCGCGGATCGGGCAATCCTCGATCGTCATGCCGCTGGCCTTCACCTCGGCCAGCGTCTTGCGGGGCGGCGCTTCATCCAAGGGGCGGTATCCTTCCTGTCACCAGGCACCAGAACGGTGCCTTCTTTACGCGGCCGGCGGCCTGATCCAAGTCCAGCAGGCTCATTTCTAGCCCTGCTTCCCTTTCGGAACCAGGGCTCGAAATCGCCTGCATCAAGGACCCCGGACCATGCCCGAAACCCTCCTCGTCACCGGCGCCTCCGGCCAGCTCGGCCGCCTCGCCCTCGACCATCTCGCCACCCTGCACCGCGGCCCGATCGTGGCCGGCACGCGGGACCCCGCGAAGCTCGCGGACCTCGCCGCGCGGGGGATCGAGGCGCGGCGCCTCGACTTCGACGATGCGGCCTCCCTGGCCGAGGGATTCCGCGGCATCGACCGCGCGCTGATCGTCTCCACCGATGCGCTGGACCGCCCGGGCCGCCGCCTGGCGCAGCACCGCGCGGCGGTGGAGGCGGCGGCCAGGGCCGGCGTGCGGCACCTCCTCTACACCTCCATGCCGAACCCGGAGCCCGGCTCCCCGGTCGTCTTCGCGGCCGACCATCACGGGACGGAGGAGGCGATCCGCGCCACCGGCCTGCCCCACACGATCCTTCGCGTCAGCTGGTACCAGGAGAACCTGCTGGCCTCGCTGCCCGGCATCCTGGCCTCCGGCGTCTGGGCCAGCGCGGCGGGCGAGGGCCGCGTCGCCTATGTGGCGCGCCAGGATGCGGCCCGCGCGGCGGCGGCGGCGCTGGCGGCGGGGGGAGAGGGGCGGCAGACGCTGGACGTGACCGGACCGGCGGGATGGTCGGTGGCGGAACTCGCCGCGCTGGTCACGCGGATCTTCGGCCGGCCCGTCCAAGTCGCGGCGGTGGAGGATGCAGCCCTGGCGACGGGCCTCGCGAGCCATGGCGTGCCGCCCTTCCTGGTCCCGGTCCTCGTCTCCTTCGACCGCAACACGCGTGAGGGAAGGATGCCCGCGCCGACCGGGGTGGTGGCGCGCCTGACCGGCGCCGCGCCGCGGACGCTGGAGGCATTTCTCGAGAGCCGGAAGGGCGCCTTAGCGGCGGCAGCCTGAGGGGGCGCGGGGGGAGCAGTTCCCCCCGCCCTATCGCGAAAAGCCCTTCGTCGGCTCCACCACCGGCATCAGGGGGAGCAGCGCCTCCAGGTCCCGCTCCGCCCGGCAGGCGAGGTAGCGGTCGCCCTCCTCGCCCTCGATCGGGAAAACGGTCAGGCCGATATCGCCATAGACACGCAGCAACCCGGGGCCGACGCGCCAGAAGGCCGCATCCACGCCGGCGCGGTCGCACATGTCCCGGAAGCGCCAGATGGCGGAGACGCGGTCCCGCTCCTCCCCCATCGGGTCACCCAGCGCCAGCCAGATGCCGTCCCGCTTCACGAAGCCGAAGCCCGCGCGCCCGGCCTCCCCGAACACCGCGCCGTCGGCGGTCTCCGGCGCCACGGCACCCAGCGCCTTCAGGCGGCCGCGCACCTCCTGATCCCATGGCTCCGGCGCCAGCCGCGCGGGGCGGAGCAGCCGGGCCGCGGCCACCAGCAGCAGCACGGCGGCCAGGCCCACGGAGAAGCGCAGGCTGTCCGGCGCCAGCGGGCTCATCACGACTTCCCACCAGCTCTCGCCGCCGACCCTGCCGCCATAGCTCACCATGGCGAGCATGATGGCGCAGGCGCCGACGACGGCCAGTGGCAGCACCGTCTCCACCCCCAGCGGCTCCCGCATCAGCCTTGCGTCCCGGTAGAAGGCGCTGCGCATGGCGGCCAGCAGCGCGGCCACCAGCAGGAAGGCGCCCCAGAGCCACCAGGCATCGCCCCGCAGCCAGCAGATCAGCGCGCCATTCAGCAGCAGCACGATCCCGGCGCCCCAGGCCAGCGTCAGCCGCCGCAGCAGCCCATAGCCCATCACCAGCAGCAGCGACCCCACGACGGAAGCCGCGAAGTGGGAGGCGACGGCCGCCTCATACCCCGCCCAGAGCGCGACGGCGCTGTCCCGCGTCGGCAGCGCGCCCAGGAACAGCAGCAGCGTGCCACCCAGCCCCACCAGCCCCGCGATGGCCGGCACTTCCAGCGCATCCGTCACGCGCTGGTCGGCCACGAAGCGCGCCAGCACGGCGCGGCGCTGCGCGATCTCGAACCCCGCGAAGAGGATGCCCGCCAGGAACAGCGGCACGATGTAGTAGTAGAGGCGGAACAGCAGCAGCGCGCCCACCACCTGCGCCGGCGTCAGCCAGGGCTGCAGGCCGATCAGGATGGCGCCGTCGAAGACGCCGATGCCGCCGGGCAGGCTGGCCGCGATCCCCGCGGTATAGGCGGTGATGTAGATGCCGAGGAAGCGGAGGAAGGTCAGCCCCTCCGCCGGCGGCAGCAGCGCATAGAAGATCATCGCGGTCACCGCGACATCGACGCTGGCCAGCAGTGTCTGCGCCACCGCCATGCGGAAACCCGGCAGGTCGATCCGGTGGCCGAATACCGTGATGTGCGACCGGATGCGGGACATGGTGACGTAGGCGATGACCAGCGCCCACATCACCAGGCCGATCGCCTGCATGATCCAATGCGGCACATGCTCGCCGAGGCCCGGCACCACCTCCGGCTCCACCACCAGCACCATGCCGCCCAGCGCGAAGCCGCCGAGCCCGAAGGTCAGGCTGGTGAAGGCGACGACCTTGGCGATGGCGACCGGCGGCAGCCCCCAGGCCGCGTAGAAGCGGTAGCGCACCGCCGCCCCCGACACCGCGGCGAAGCCGAGGTTGTGCGCCAGCGTATAGGCGCAGAAGGAGGCCAGCGAGGTCCGCGCATAGCTCACGGGATAGCCCGCATAGACGCTGCCCAGCCGGTCGTAGATCGTCAGCACGGCATAGGCGAGCACCGTCCAGCCGCCCGCGATCCAGAGCGTGGCCGGCGGGATCGCCGCCAGCGCCGCCTTGATGTCGGCGACGGAGAGGCTGCGGAATTCCTTCTGCACCACCCAGATCGCCGCCACCAGAAGCAGCAGCCCGAACACCGCGACGCCATGGCGCCTGGCGAGGGAGAGGAAGCCCTTCATGCCGTCTGGGCGTCTTCCGCGACCACCGGCCGCGCCAGCGCGCCCTCGATCAGCGCGATGGTGGCGGCGATGCCGTAGAGCGCCACGAAGCCGCCGAAGCGCGGCCCTTCCGGCTGGCCCAGCAGCACCTGGTAGAGCGCGTTGAACCAGGCGCGGGACACGCCCGGCCGGCCCCCGTCCTTCGCCGGCTCCAGGAAGGGCTCCCGCCGCCCGGCATCATAGACCAGGTCCTGGATGGCCTTGGCCTGTTCCTCCGGCGGCAGCGCCTCGAGGTCCGTGATCCGGTCGCGCAGCGCCGCGGCCAGCGCCGCCAGCGCCACGCGCTCGCCCTCGGTCGGTGCGCGGTGCTTCTTCGTCGGCAGCACGCGGTCGCGGTAGTAGACGACGGCGTGGTTGATCAGCCGCGCCAGCAGCGGATGCGTCTCCCCATTCGCATCGGGGGCGTAGCGGCGGAGGAACCCCCAGAGCATGTCGGGGTGGTCCGCGTTGATCACGCTCGCCAGGTTCAGCAGCATGGTGAAGGACACCGGCGTGCCGGGGTCGTTGGTGGGCCCGTCATGGATGTGCCAGGCCGGGTTGTCCGCCGCCGGCGCCGTGCGCAGCCGGTCCAGGTTCTGCGCGTATTCATCGACGGCGCGCGGGATCACGTCGAAGAACAGGCGCTTGGCGCGCTGCGGCTGGTTGTACATGAACTGCGCCAGGCTCTCCGGCGGCGCGTAGTGCAGCCATTCGTCGATGGTGAGCCCGTTGCCCTTGGACTTGCTGATCTTGCCGCCTTCCTCGTCGAGGAACAGCTCATAGGTGAAGCCGATCGGCGGCTCCCCGCCCAGCACGCGGCAGATGGCGCCGGAGAGCTTGACGCTGTCGATCAGGTCCTTGCCCGACATCTCGTAATCGACGCCGAGCGCATACCAGCGCAGCGCCCAATCCGCCTTCCACTGCGCCTTGCAGTGGCCGCCGGTGATGCGCGTGCCGAAGCGCTCCCCGGTCTCCGGGTCCTTCCAGACCAGCAGGTCCTCCGCCGGCCGCACCTCCTCCATCGGCACCTGCATCACCACGCCTGTCTTGGGATGGATCGGCAGGAAGGGGGAGTAGGTGGCGCGGCGGTCCGGCCCGAGCGTCGGCAGGATCACGCCGCGGACCTGCTCATGCCGCTCCGCCATCCGGATCAGCGCCGCGTCGAAGCGGCCGGAGCGGTAGTAGTCGGAGGAGGAGGCGAATTCGTAGTCGAAGCCGAACTGGTCGAGGAAGGCGCGCAGCCGGGCATTGTTGTGGTGTCCGAAGCTCTCATGCGTGCCGAAGGGATCGGGGATGGCGGTCACCGGCTTGCCCAGGTGCCCCGCCAGCATCTCCCGCTGGGGGACGTTGTCCGGCACCTTCCGGAGGCCGTCCATGTCGTCGGAGAAGGCGATAAGGCGGGATTGCAGCCCGGTCAGCCGCTCGAAGGCCCGGCGCACCCAGGTGGTGCGCGCCACCTCCCCGAAGGTGCCGATATGCGGCAGGCCGGAGGGGCCGTAGCCCGTCTCGAACAGCGCGGAGGCCTTGTCCTTGGCCTTCACCCGCTCCGCCACCTTGCGCGCTTCCTCGAAGGGCCAGGCCCTGACGGCGGCGAAATCGGCGGGGGAGGCGGACATGCGGAAGCACCTCAAGCGGGAAACGGTCCGGGGTTATAGGGGGGGCGGGGCGGGCAGGCGACCCCGGCTGTGCCGTCGGCCGCCACCCTGCGGCCCGGGGCGTCAACATTTCGGAGCATTTTCGCCCCTAGGGTAGCGGCGCACTGCCCAGGAAGCGCCGCCATGAACGCCTGCCTCTGCTGTCCCCCCGCCGGCCTGCGCCGCCGCTCCGTGCTGGCCGCCGCCCTGGCCTGCCTGTCCGCCGGCCCCGCCCTGGCTGCCGCCCCGGCCGCCGGCCCGCGCATGGCGCCCGACCAGGCGCTCGCCACGCTGATGCAGGGGAATGCCCGCTATCTCGGCGCCGCCCCGCAGCCCGTGGCGCACAGCGCCGGGGCCCGCGCCGCCCGCGCCGCCGGCCAGGCGCCCTTCGCCGCCATCCTCGGCTGCGCCGACAGCCGCGCGGCGCCGGAGGTGCTGTTCAACGCCGGCCTCGGTGAGCTGTTCGTCGTCCGCAACGCCGGCAACGTCGCCGATACCGGCGCCGTCGGAAGCCTGGAATACGCCGTGGCCAATCTCGGCGTCCCGCTGATCATGGTGCTGGGGCATGAGCGTTGCGGCGCGGCGGAGGCGGCGGTCGCCGTCTCCCGCAGCAGCGTCAGCCTGCCGCCCCAGCTCGGCGACATGCTCCAGCCCATGCTGCCCTCGGCGCTCGCGGCCATCCGTGCGGGCGGGGACGTCGTGGAGGGGACGGTGCGTGCCAATGTCGCGCGCAGCGCCGCCCGCCTGACGGAGGTCAGCCCCGTGCTCTCCGCCGCCGTCGCCGCGGGGCGGCTGCGGATCGTCGGCGCCCGCTACGACCTGGATGATGAGGCCGTGACGCTGATGAGCTGAGGGGAGGGCAGCCCTGCGCGGTTGAGGTTTGGCGCCGCCGCCGCTTTCCGCTATGCGGTGCGCGTTTGCCTGCACAAGGAGCAGCGTGCGATGCGTGTCGGAGTGATCGGCGCCACCGGAGCGGTGGGGCGGGAGCTGGTGGAGGTCCTGGGGCGGCGGCGCTTCCCGGTGACGAAACTCCGCCTCTTCGCCTCGGGCCGCAGTGCCGGCACGCGGCTTCCGACACCCTTCGGCGAGGTGACGATCGAGGAGTTCAAGCCGGAAGCGGCGCGGGACCTCGACCTCGCGCTGCTCGCCGTCTCCGGCGACTTCGCCAAGCAGCACGCCCCCGCGCTGGTCGCGGCCGGCGTGACGGTGGTGGACAATTCCTCCGCCTTCCGGCTGGACGACAACGTCCCCCTGGTGGTGCCGGAAGTGAATGCGGGCGCCATCGGCAACGCCCGCCTGATCGCCAACCCCAACTGCACCACCGCCATCGCCGTCGTGGCGCTGGCGCCGCTGCACAAGGCCTTCGGCATCAAGCGCGTCATCGTCTCCACCTACCAGGCCACCAGCGGCGCCGGCGCCGAGGGCATGGCGGAGCTGGAGCGCGAGACGCGGCGCGTGCTCGTTGACGGGGAGAAGGCCCGGAACGAGGTCTTCGCCCACCCCATCGCCTTCAACGTCATCCCCCACATCGATGCCTTCCAGCCCAATGGCTATACGAAGGAGGAGATGAAGGTGGTCTGGGAGACGCGGAAGATCATGGGCCTGCCCGATCTCCCGGTCTCCTGCACCGCCGTCCGCATCCCGACCATGCGCGTGCATGCGGAGGCCATCACCATCGAGACCGAGAAGCCCGTCACGCCGGAAGCCGCGCGGGAGGTGCTGCGCGCCGCCCCCGGCGTGAAGGTGGTGGATGACGTCGCCAACAAGCTCTACCCCATGCCGCTGACGGCGACGGGGCAGGATGATTGCGAAGTCGGCCGCATCCGCCAGAACCTGGTCTTCGGCGACCACGGCCTCGACCTCTTCGTCTGCGGCGACCAGCTGCTGAAGGGCGCGGCGCTGAACGCGGTGCAGATCGCGGAGCGGGTTCCGGCGCTGAAGGTCGCCGCCTGACCATCATGGCGCGGGGGAGGGTCGGTCGGATGGCCGCCATTGGGTCATCCGAACGATTTTCCCCCTTTGTTCATAGGGGCCGTGCCGCCACATTGGCGGCATGAACCGCCCGCGCCCCGCGGAGACCGCCCGCCAGCCCCGCCTGCTGCTGCCGGACAGTCCCGCCCTCATTGCCGGTTTCGGGCGCGGCACGCTGCTGACGCCGGACGGCGAACTCTTCTCCGGCCCCGCCATCGAGATCGGCCGCCGGCTGCGGGACATGCCGCCGCCGATGGTGGTCCATGCGCCGGCCACGGCCAAGCGCCTCGGCCTCGGCGCCTTCCCGGCCTGTGACCTGCTGGAGCTCTTCGCCTTCTGCCTGCCCGCCCGCCCCGTGGCGCCGACGCCGCGCGGCATGGCCATCGCGCTGGACCGCGACGCGCCGGCAGAGGAGGAGGCGATGGCGGCCATGCTGCCGGACCTCGCCACCATCCTGCTCCGCCACCTCGCCGCCGGGCGCAACGCCCCGCTGAACCGCGATGCCGCCCTGCTCGCTGCCAAGCTGCGGGCGGAGGTGGAGTGGCCCTGGGCGGACAGCGTGCTGGCCGCGCTCGGCCAGCCCGATGCGCGCCCCTCCCTCGATCCGCTCAAGGTCTGGCGCCGCCTGCCGGACTGGGAGGAGACGGCGCCGCCCCCGCCCCCCGCCCACAGCCCGGTCAGCCCCGCCGAGGCGCGCCGCCGCCTGGCGGAGATCCTGGGGGAGGGGGCGGAACAGCGCCCGCAGCAGGCCGACTACGCCTCCGCCGCCGCCGGCGCCTTCCAGGCCCGCGACGCCAAGGGCGCGCCGAACCTGGTGCTGGCCGAAGCCGGTACCGGCACGGGCAAGACGCTGGGCTATGTGGCGCCGGCCAGCCTCTGGGCGGAACGCAACGGCGCGCCGGTCTGGATCTCCACCTTCACCCGCAACCTCCAGCGCCAGATCGACCAGGAGACGGCGCGCCTCTACCCCGAGCCCAACGAACGCCGCCGCCGCGTCGTCGTCCGCAAGGGGCGGGAGAACTACCTCTGCCTCCTCAACATGGAGGAGGCGGTCGGCGCCGCCTCCATGGGCGGCATCATGCTGCCGCTCGCCCTCGTCTCCCGCTGGGCGCTGGCGACGCGGGATGGCGACATCATGGGGGGCGACTTCCCCGGCTGGCTTTCCGAACTCTTCGGCCACCACGCGGTCATGCCGCTGGCGGACCGGCGCGGCGAATGCATCCATTCCGCCTGCGGCCACTACAAGCAGTGCTTCGTGGAACACTCCATCCGCCGCGCCCGCACCGCCACCCTCGTCGTCGCCAACCATGCGCTGGTCATGGTCCAGGCGGCGCTGGGCGGCGGCGAGGATGGCCGCCCGCTGCGCCTCGTCTTCGACGAGGGCCATCACCTCTTCGACGCCGCCGACGCCGCCTTCTCCGCCGACCTGACAGGCGGGGAGACCGCCGAACTCCGCCGCTGGCTGCTGGGCGCGGAGGGTGGCCGTTCCCGCGCCCGCGGCCTCGCCCGGCGGCTTGAGGAACTCATCGGCGATCGCCCGGACCTGCTGCTGCCGCTCGAGGAAGCGCTCCAGGCCGCGCGCGCGCTGCCGGGCCCCGGCTGGCCCAACCGCCTCTCCGATGAACGCGACGAGCCCCGCGGCGCGACCGAATCCTTCCTCCGCGCCGTGCGCGGCCAGGTGCTGGCGCGCGCGCGCGACGACGACGCCGGCTATGGCATCGAATGCGACCTGCACCCGCTGGCGCCGCCCGTCGCAGAAGCCGGGGAGGCGCTGCGCGATGCCCTGGCGCGCCTCCACGCCCCCCTGCAACTGCTCCGGGACCGGCTGAATGCAAGGCTGGAGGATGAGGCGGAGGAGCTGGAGGTCGGCGACCGCATCCGCATCGAGGCCGCCTGCCGCGGGCTGGAACGCCGCGCCCTCATGCCGCTCGGCGCCTGGGGCGCCATGCTGGGCATGCTGCGCGAACCGCCCCGCCCGCCGGGCGTGCGGCCCGACTATGTGGACTGGTTCGCGCTGGAACGGCGGGAGGGCCGGGAATTCGACTGCGGCATGTTCCGCCATCACCTCGACCCGACCCAGCCCTTCGCCATGGCGGTCGCCGCGCCCGCCCATGGCGTGCTCATCACCTCCGCCACGCTGCGCGACCAGGCGGAGATGTCGGAGGATGACCCCGAGGCCGCCTGGCGCGCGGCGGAGGCCCGCACCGGCGCCAGCCACCTGGCCGCGCCCGCCATCCGCGCCGCCGTCGCTTCCCCCTTCGACTACGCCACCCGCACCCGCGTCCTGGTGGTGGAGGATGTGAACAAGTCGGACCCCGGCCAGGTCGCCAGCGCCTATCGCGCGCTGTTCTCGGCCTCCGGCGGCGGCGCGCTCGGCCTCTTCACGGCGGTCAGGCGGCTGCGGGACGTCCATGCCCGCATCGTCCAGCCCCTGGCGGAGCGCGGCATCCCGCTCTACGCCCAGCACATCGACGCCATGGACAATGCGACGCTGGTCGATGTCTTCCGGGCGGAGGAAGCCTCCTGCCTGCTCGGCACCGATGCGATGCGGGATGGCGTGGACGTCCCGGGCCGCTCACTCCGCCTGCTGGTTTTCGACCGCGTGCCCTGGCCGCGCCCTTCCATCCTGCACCGGGAACGCCGGACGCATCTGTCGGAAGGCCAGCCCAAGGCGCATGACGACGCCATCGCCCGCCACCGGCTGCGCCAGGCCTTCGGCCGCCTGATCCGCCGCGGCGACGACAAGGGCGTCTTCGTGCTGCTCGACCGCTCCTGCCCCTCCCGCCTGCTCGCCGGCCTGCCCGCCGGCACCAGTGTCCGCCGCCTTGGCCTGGCCGATGCCGTGGCCGAGACGCGCGCCTTCCTCGATGAGGACTGAATGATGGACCTCCGCCCCACCATCGCCGCCCCGGATGACGATCCGTATCTGTGGCTCGAGGAGGTGGAGGGCGAGCGCGCCATCGCCTGGGTCGCCGAGCAGAACGCGAAGACCCTTGCCGCCTTCGCCGATGCGCGGTTCGAGGCGGATCGGGAAGGCCTGAAGGCGGCGCTGGACCGGCCGGACAAGCTGCCCATGGTGACGCGGCGCGGCCCGCACCTCTTCAACTTCTGGCAGGATGCCGAGCACCCCCGCGGCCTCTGGCGCCGCACCACGCTCGAGAGTTTCCGCAGTGCCAAGCCGGATTGGGACATCGTCCTCGACCTCGATGCCTTGGCGGCCGCCGAGTCCGAGGACTGGGTCTGGGCCGGCGCCGTGACCTACCCGGTCACGCATGACATCGCGATGCTGCGCCTGTCCCGTGGCGGCGGCGATGCGGTGGTGATGCGGGAGTTCGACCTGGCGGCACGCGCCTTCGTCGAAGGCGGCTTCGTGCTGCCGGAAGCCAAGGGCAGCGCGGACTGGCTGGACCGGGATACGCTGCTGGTCTCCTCGGCGCTCGGCGGCACCACCAGCTCCGGCTATGCCCGAACCATCCGCCGCTGGTCGCGCGGCACGGACCCCATGGCGGCGCCGGTGATCTTCGAGGTCCCGGAGGACCATCTCTCCGCCTGGGCCGGGGTGGACCGGGAAGGCGGCGTGGAAAGCGTCGTCTTCCGCGACGGCATCGGCTTCTTCGACGCCACCATCCATATCGGCGACCGGAACGGGCCCCGCACGCTGGTCCCCCTGCCGACCGACGCCCACTACACCTGGCAGCACGGCTTCATCGCGGTGAAGCCGCGCACGCCCTGGACGGTGGGGGAGGCGACCTACGCGCCCGACACGCTGCTCGGCCTGTCGCTGGCCGATCTGCTGGCGGGGAAGGTCGCGCCGCAGCTCCTCTTCACGCCGGAACCGCGAAGGGCATTGCAGGGCTTCACCTGGTGCGACGGCCGGCTGGTGCTGTCCATCCTCGACGATCTCGCCCCCGTCTTCACCATCCTGACGCCCGGCCCGGGCGAATGGGCGGCCGCCGACATCCCCGGCCTGCCGCGCATCGGTGTCGTCAACCTCTGGCCCTTCGATGCGGAGGCCGAGGAATCCGATGGCACCCTGCTGGCCCTGGCCCAGGATCCCGTCACGCCTCCCGAATTGCTGCTGACCAGCGTGTCGCCCAGCGCGCCCGCGCTGCTGAAGGCCTCAACCCCGGCCTTCGACGCCACCGGCCTCGTCGTCACGCGCCACGAGGCGGTTTCGACGGATGGCGAGCGCATCCCCTATGTCCAGGTCGGCCCGAAGGACGGGACGGGCCGCGCCCCCGTCCACCTCTCCGCCTATGGCGGCTTCCAGGTCTCCCGCCTGCCCGTCTATTCCACCGTCTCCGGCCGCCTCTGGCTCGCCAAGGGCGGCACCGCCGTGGTCGGCCAGATCCGCGGCGGCGGCGAATTCGGCACCGCCTGGCACGAGGCCGGGCGCGGCGCCCTGAAATCCCGCAGCCATGACGATTTCGCCGCCATCGCCGCCGACCTCGTCGCCCGCGGCGTGACGGTGCCCGGCCGGATCGCCGCCGAGGGCGGCTCCAATGGCGGGTTGCTGATCGCCAACATGCTGACCCGCTATCCCGAGCGCTTCGGTGCGCTGTTCTGCACCATCCCGCTGATCGACATGCGCCGCTACACGAAGCTGCTGGCCGGCGCCTCCTGGATCGCGGAATACGGCGACCCCGACAAGCCCGAGGACTGGGCCTTCATCCAGCACTTCTCCGCCTATCACGCCGCCGAGGCCGGCCGGCCTTATCCGCCCATCCTGCTGGCCACGACGCGCCGCGACGACCGCGTCCATCCCGGCCATGCCCGCAAGATGGCCGCCAAGCTGCAGGCGCTGGGCTACGACGCCCGCTTCTACGAGCCGGAGGCCGGCGGCCATGGCTATGGCAAGGACAATGGCGAGGTCGCCCGCTTCGCCGCCCTCGGCGCCGCCTTCCTGCGGCGATCGATCGGCTGGGAGGCGTGACAACCTGCTGGCGAAAGCCTGATCCGACGATGGCTTGACCCCCGGCCCGCCCCGCGCGACGACCTGCGTCCAGCCTTGGAGACCATCGAGATGCCGACCCGCGCCCCCGCCCGCCTCGCGCCCTTCACCGCGCAGGAAGCGCTGGTCTGCGCCATGGTGCTGATGTCCGTCGCCGATGGCCCGATGTCCGACGCCGAACTCGCCATGATGTCCCGCCTGGTGCAGGGCCTGCCCGCCTTCTCCGACTTCCACAGCGCGGAGATCGAGACGGTGACGGAGGTCGTCTCCAGCCTGCTCGGCCGGACGGATGGCCTGGACGATGCCCTGACCATGATCCGGGAGGCGCTGCCCATGCGCCTGCGCGAGACCGCCTACCTCCTGGCCTGCGAGGTCTGTGCGGCCGATGGGGAGGCGACGCAGGAGGAGCTTCGCCTGCTGCAGGACCTCCGCATCGGCCTCGACCTGGACCGGCTGGTGGCCGGCGCGATCGAGCGCGCCGCGAAGGCGCGCTACCAGGTCATCTGATGCCGGCCATCGGGCGCGGGGCGGCATCATTCGCCGCCACCATCGGCGGCGCGTAGTCGCTCTCGCTCCAGGCCGCCATGGCGACGAATTCCACCGCGTCATGGGTGCAGAAGACCGCGAGGTCCGAATCCGGCGCGCGCAGCATGGCGCGCAGCCGCGCCTGACTGTCGCGCTGCTGCCGGTCGTCATCGGCCATCAGCCGCTCATAGCCCGCGAGCAGCGGTGGCGCTGAGCCGTCGCCATGCACCTCCGCCCGGTTGAAATAGGCATCGCCGGCATGGAGCATCCAGCCGCGCGGCCCCTTCACCGCCACGCCGACATGGCCGGGCGAATGGCCGGGCAGCGGCACCATCAGGAATTCCGGCGGCAGGTCAGCGATCTCCCGCGCATTGGGCAGGCCGAAGAAGCGTTCTCCCCCGCCGCGCCGGCCGAGCCTGGTCTCCACCGGCTGCCAGCGCCCGCGATAGCCCCATTGCGCCGGCCGCCAGCGCGTGCGGTCGCGGAAGCCGCGCGGATTGACCGCCGCATCGGCCTCGGCCGCGGAGAGATGCACGGTGGCGTGCGGGAAGTCGATGAGGCCGCCCGCATGATCGAAGTCGAGATGCGTCATCACGATGTGCCGCACATCGGTCGGCTTGAAGCCCAGCCGCTTCACCCAGCGGATCGCCGTGCGATCGGGGTCGAGCCGCGGCCGCAGCAGCGCCAGGTTCCAGGCGGGCAGCCGCGGCGTGGGCCGCGCGCAGTCCCGCAGCCCGAAGCCGGTATCGACCAGCACCAGCCCATGCGCCGGCGTCTCGATCAGCAGGCAGTGGCAGGACAGTCGCGCCACCGGCCCCGGGCTGATCCCGTCCATGAGGCGCCCGCCCAGCGGTCGCGCATGCCCCAGATCGAGATGGTGGATCTTCATCGGTTCGCTCCTGCCCTTGCCTGGACAGGAACGGCCCGACGATGACCGCGTTCGTTAGACCGCCAGAACGCCGTCGCGCGCCACCACGCGGCCATGGCTGATGACGGTGCGGGATGGCGGCGTCGCCACCACCGCCTCCTGCACATTCTCCGCCTCCAGCAGCACCAGGTCGGCCCGCGCGCCGACCGCCAGCCCGTATTCGCCGAAGCCGCAGCCCGCGGCTGCCCAGTCGCTGACGGCGGCGAAGGCCAGCACGAGTTCGTCGTCGCGGCGGAACTCGTTCTTCAGCCCGATCAGCATCGCCCGCTGCAGCATGTCCGGCATGTTGTAGGGGGTCCAGGTGTCGCGGATGCCGTCATTGCCACCGAAGATGGAAACCCCCGCCGCCCGCGCCTTCTTGATGGAGGGCACGGGGCGGGAGGGCGGCGCGGTGGTCGCCAGCCCGATCCCGGCCTCCCCCAGCGCGGCGTAGAGCGCATCGGCCCGCGCCACGTCGCCGAGGCAGAAGGCGTGGCTGACCACCACCTTACCCTGCATGCCGAGCGCGACCGTCCGCTCGATGATCAGCTCCATGGCGAAGGCGCCGAGTTCCCCGGGCTCATGCAGGTGGATGTCGACGGGCACGCCATGCTTCGCGGCCAGGCCGAAGATCAGGTCGCAATGCCCCTTGGGGTCGCGATCGATGCCGGAGGGATCGAGCCCGCCGATGATGTCGGCGCCATTGCGCAGCGCCCGTTCCAGCAACTCGGCGGTGCCCGGCCGCACCAGCACGCCGGATTGCGGGAAGGCCACCACCTGGATGTCCATGGTGCCGCGCATCCGTTCCCGCAGCGCGACCAGCGCATCGCTGTGGGTGGTGCCGTTCTCCGTATCCACATCGGCGAAGCTGCGGATGCGCGTGGTGCCGCGCTTCAGGAACTCCCGCGCCAGCCGGTCCGACTGCCGCGCCGGGTCGAGGCCGAGGCGCTTCCGTTCCGCGCGTTCGCCATCGATCCGGTCGATGAGGCGCGGCCCGACCTCGTTCTTCCACCACCCCATGCCCCAGAGCGTCTTGTCGAGATGCGTGTGCCCCTCGACGAAGGCGGGCAAGGCGAGCCCGCCGCCGGCGTCCTCCACCACGACGCCCTCCGGCGCGGCAAGGCCCGGCGCCATGGCGGCGATGCGCCCGCCCGCCACAAGGATGTCGGTGGCTGCCGCGCCCATTGGGCGGCAGTTGCGGATCAGCAAGGCGCTCATTCAACATCTCCATGACAGGCGCCCGCCGCAGGCGGGCGAGCGGCCGAACGGCCGCCGCCGGCAGTCCGGCGAAGCCAAGCGAAGCGCCGGCGATTGAGGGCGGATCGGCTTCGATCCGCAAGCATCACGCCAGTACCCAGCTCCGGAACAGGTCGAGATCGATGTTGCCGCCGCAGAGGATGGTCGCCACGCGCTTCCCGCGCATGCGCTCCCGCTCCTGCATCAGTGCCGCCAGCGGCGCGGCGCCCGCCCCCTCCGCGAGGTTGTGCGTGTCCTGCCAATAGGCGCGGATCGCCGCCGCCACCTCGTCATCCGTCACGGTGACGATGCGCGCGGCGCCCCTGATGATCATCGCCAGCGCCGCGGGGTCCGGCACCCGCGTCGCCATGCCATCCGCCTTCGTCACCGCCGCTTCCGTCGTCACCACGCGGCCGGCGGCGACGCTGCGGGCATAGGCATCGGCGCCGGTGCTCTGCACGCCGATGATCTCCGTCGCCAGCCCCAGCAGGTCCCGCGCCATGATGCAGCCGCAGATGCCCGACCCCAGCCCGATCGGCACATAGAGCGCATCGAGCGGCGGCGCCGCCCGGAACAGCTCCAGCGCATAGGTCGCGACCCCCCGCACCAGGTCCGGCGCGAAGGAGGGGGCGAATTCCAGCCCGCGCTCCGCGGCCAGCCGCATCGCCTCCACCCGCGCCGCGTCGAAATCCTCGCCATGCTCGACCAGCGTCGCCCCCTGCGCGCGCATGGCCGCGTTCTTCTCCACGCTGTTGCCGCGCGGCACGACGATGGTGACGGGCACGCCGCTCCGCGCCCCCGCATAGGCGAGCGACTGCCCGTGATTGCCCCGGGTCGCGGAGATCACGCCCGGCCCGCCCGGCCTCTCCCGCGCCAGCCGGTCCATGTAGACAAGGCCGCCGCGCACCTTGAAGGCGCCGGTCGGCGTGTGGTTCTCGTGCTTCACCCAGACCTCCGCGCCCGTGCGCGCGGCCAGCAGCGGCCAGGGATATTGTGGCGTCGGCGGGAAGACGCCGTGCACCAGGCGGGCGGCGTCTTCCAGGGCGGGCAGGTCGAACACGCGGTCACTCCGATCGGAAACGAGACGGCACCAGGGGCGTTGCTCCGCGGAACCATAGCGGAGGGCGTGACCATGGCCATCACCGTGGACAGCAGCCAGTGGACTGGCCAGGAGGACACCACCCCCCCGGCCGTGCCGGTTGTCTGGGGCGAGTTCGAGAACGAGGCGGCGCGCGATGCCGCCATCGCGCAGCTGCGCGCCGGCGGCGCGCGTGACGAGGTGGGCTCCACCAACGCGGCGCAGCCGGAGCCGCCGGCGGTGAACGAGACGGTCGACCCGCCGGACGAGAACCCGGAGCAAGCGGATCGCCGCAACCAGCGCCAGCTCGGCGTCGGCACGGCGATGGCCGCTACCTCCATGGCGGCGGCCGGCATCGTCATCGCCAGCGGCGGCGCGCTGCTGCCCGCCGTGGCGGCCGCCGCGGCAGCAGGGGCCGGGACCGGCGCGGTGGGGGAGGTGGTGGCGAATGCCGTCGCACCGCGCGAGGCGGAGACCCACGCGCCGCCGCCCGACGCGCATGGCCCCGTCATCGGCCTGCGCGCGCCGGACGACACGGCCCGCCGCCAGGCGGAGGAAGCGCTGCACGCCGTCGGCGCCCGCCGCGTCTTCGTGCAGGAAGCCGGCTGAAACAGCTTCGGCCAGCCTGGCATCCCAGGCTGGCCGATCAGGGTGGCACAGGCACCAGGGTGTCTGTGCCGGTCAGTGCGGAACCCGCCATCCGCGGGTTCCGTCAGTTCACATGGGCCGGAGGTTGGTGGCGGCCGCCTTGCCGCGTTCCATGGCCACTTCGTAGGACACCTTCTGGCCTTCGTTCAGGCCCTGGAGTCCGGCCTTCTGAACAGCGGTGATGTGGACGAAAACGTCCTTCCCGCCGTCCGACGGGACGATGAAGCCGAAGCCCTTCGTCGCATTGAACCACTTCACGGTGCCGATCGCCATGCGATCCGCGCTCCTTCTGACTAGCAACGCCCTGACGCCGATCGCCCGGGCGGGGGCGCCATGCGATGGCGGAGCCTTGTAGACACCCGGGGAGTGGCCCGGGAGGCACGGCGGAAAGCCAGGACGCAATGACACATGAAGGATGCTCAACCCGCCAGTCAGGTGTCAAAGCCCCGAAAGGCCCGGTCACGGCGTTGTCAACTTTGTGTCAGCGGGCATGAAAAAAGGGGCGGACCCGAAGGTCCGCCCCCATTTCCAGACGTCCAGATTCCGGACCTCCGTCCCAGCCGGGTCGCCCCGGTCGGGCGCGGGATCAGAAGTCCATCCCGCCCATGCCGCCCATGTCGCCACCGCCGGCGGGAGCCGCCTTCTTCTCGGGGCGCTCGGCGACCATGGCTTCGGTCGTGATCAGCAGGGACGCGACGGAAGCCGCATCCTGCAGCGCCGTGCGCACGACCTTGGTCGGGTCGATGATGCCGGCCTGGACCAGGTCCTTGTACTCGTCCTTCTGGGCGTCGTAGCCGAAGGTGTAGCTGTCGGTGCGCAGCACCTCACCGGCCACCACGGCGCCGTCCTTGCCGGCGTTCGTCGCGATCTGCTTGGACGGCGCCTGGATCGCCTTGCGGACGATCTCGATGCCGACCTGCTCGTCGTTGTTCAGGCCCTTCAGGCTGCCCAGGTTCTGGCTGGCGCGCAGCAGCGCGGTGCCACCACCCGGCACGATGCCTTCCTGCACGGCGGCGCGCGTCGCATGCAGCGCGTCGTCCACGCGGTCCTTGCGCTCCTTCACCTCGACCTCGGTGCTGCCACCGACGCGGATGACGGCCACGCCACCGGCGAGCTTCGCCAGGCGCTCCTGCAGCTTCTCGCGGTCGTAGTCCGAGGTCGTCTCCTCGATCTGCGCCTTGATCTGCTCGCAGCGGCCGTTGATCTCGTCCTTCGAGCCGGCGCCGTCGACGATCGTGGTGTTCTCCTTCTCGATCTTGACCAGCTTGGCGCGGCCGAGCATCGGAAGGGTCACGTTCTCGAGCTTGATGCCGAGATCCTCGCTGATCACCTGGCCACCGGTCAGGATCGCGATGTCCTCGAGCATCGCCTTGCGGCGGTCACCGAAGCCCGGCGCCTTGACGGCGGCGATCTTCAGGCCACCACGCAGCTTGTTGACGACGAGCGTGGCCAGCGCCTCGCCCTCGACGTCCTCGGCCACGATCACGAGCGGACGGCCCGACTGCACCACGGCTTCGAGCAGCGGCAGCATCGGCTGCAGCTGGGACAGCTTCTTCTCGAAGATCAGGATGTAGGGGTTGTCCATCTCCGCGATCATCTTCTCCGCATTCGTGATGAAATACGGGGAGACATAGCCGCGGTCGAACTGCATGCCCTCGACGACGTCGAGCTCGGTCTGGATGGACTTGGCTTCCTCGACGGTGATGACACCCTCGTTGCCGACCTTCTCCATCGCCTGCGCGATCATCTCGCCGATCTCGGACTCGCCGTTGGCGGACAGCGTGCCGACCTGGGCGACCTCGGCGGAGGTGGTGATCTTCTTCGTCTTGGCCTCGAGCTCGGCCACGACGTGCGTCACGGCCTTGTCGATGCCGCGCTTCAGGTCCATCGGGTTCATGCCGGCGGCAACGGCCTTGGCGCCCTCGCGGATGATGGCCTGGGCCAGCACCGTCGCGGTCGTCGTGCCGTCACCGGCCAGGTCGTTGGTCTTCGAGGCCACTTCGCGCACCATCTGCGCGCCCATGTTCTCGAACTTGTCGGCCAGCTCGATCTCCTTGGCGACGGTCACGCCGTCCTTGGTGATCCGCGGCGCGCCGAAGCTCTTGTCGATCACGACGTTGCGGCCCTTCGGGCCCAGCGTGACCTTCACCGCATCGGCGAGGATGTCGACGCCGCGCAGCATCTTGTCGCGCGCGGAGGCGCCGAACTTAACGTCCTTGGCAGCCATGTGCTCTTATTCCCTGATCTGATCCGTTGAGGAGACGAGGCGAAGGGCAGGCCTTCCGGCCGGCCTTGTCGGGCCGTCGCGGGACGAACCGCGCCAGCCCGGGGCCTGCGTCAGGCGGCCTTCGCCACGGAAGGGTTGTCGAGGATACCCATGATGTCGGACTCCTTCATGATCAGGAGCTCCTCACCATTGAGCTTCACCTCGGTGCCCGACCACTTGCCGAACAGGATGCGGTCGCCGGCCTTGACGTCGAGGGCGCGCAGTTCGCCCTTGTCGTTCAGCGTGCCGGAGCCGACGGCGATAACCTCGCCTTCCTGCGGCTTTTCCTTGGCGGTGTCGGGGATGATGATGCCGCCCGCGGTCTTCTCTTCGGCCGTCACGCGGCGAACGAGAACGCGGTCATGCAGGGGTCGAAAGCTCATCGAACCTCTCCTGTCGCTTCCAATGAGTGGCAAGCTCTTCCGGAGATTTGCACGGCCAGCGGACCCGTCATGGCATCCGCTAGCACTCCCCCCAGAGGAGTGCCAACGATCTAGGGGAGTCCCAGGGCCGCGTCAAGCGTTGTCAGCACTCCCAGAGTGCGAGTGCTAACAGACTGATCCCAAAGGTTTTTCTGGACATCCCGCCTCGCCCGCATGGCATGCTGCAACGCGATGGTCATGCCGGCGACCCAAACCGGCCCGACCCTCGCGACGCAGCATCAGGGCCCGACCAGCCCGGGCCAGAAAGGAGCACGATGGATCTCTCCGGCCTCGAACGCTTCGCCCGCTTCGCCACCCTGCCCGACTGGCGGCTCACCACTGCCGAGATCCTCTACCACATGCCGGACCATCCGGGCGTCCTGCAGACCTTCATCTGGCAGAAGCATGATCTGGCGCCGCGCTTCCCGCTGCTCGGCAGTTTCCTTGATTTCTGGCGGCGGGAGATCGACGGGCCGCTGCACTCCGTCCGCGTCGCCTCCGCCGCCCTGACACGCCCCGCGGAGCTTCGCTACGCCAACGGGCAATTCACCCTGCATTGAGGCGGCCGGCGCCGGGGCCTCAGCCCCGGCGCGGCACCAGGCCGTGCGACGTCTCCGACAGCGTCGCCACGATCGCGCGCCGCACCGGGGCCAGCGCCGCCCCCGCGCCGATCAGCGCGGCCCGCGCCAGCCGCGCCGGCACGCGGTCGTCGGTGTAGAGCCGCGCCACCGCATTGGTCGCCAGGAACAGCGGCAAGGTGGCCCGCCGGTGCCGGGCGGCGTAGCGCACCAGCGCCGGCGCCTCCCCGGGGTCGCGCGCGCCGCGCAGCGCCTCCGCCAGCAGGGCCGCGCCCGAAAGCCCGAAATTGAGGCCATGCGCCGTCACCGGATGCATGCCGACCGCGGCATCCCCCAGCAGCGCGAAGCGGTGCCCCGCGAAGCGATGGGCATAGGCGCCGACCAGCGGATAGGCGTGCCGCGTCCCCGCCAGCACCATCCGCCCGAGCCGCCCGCCATAGCGCCGCGTGATCTCCGCCCCGAAGGCTTCCGGCGGCATTACCATCACCGCGGCGGCCTGGGCCGGCGGCAGCGTCAGCACCACCGACGAAACCTTCCCGTTCAGCGGCAGCATGGCGATGGTCTGGCCGTGGCCGAACCACTCCGTCGCCACGCCGCCATGATCGGCCTCGTGTTCCATGCGGGCCAGCACCATGGTGCCGCCGAAATCGACCATCGCCGCGCCGATGCCCGCCCGCTTCCGCGTCTCCGAGAAGCGCGAATCGGCGGCGATCACGACACGCGACGCCACCGCCTCGCCGCCCTCCAGCGTGACGGTCGCGGCGTCGCGCCCCAGTCGCAGCCCGGCCACCGCCCGCCCCGCCAGCAGCCGCGCCCCCGCCCGCATCGCGGTGCCGTGCAGGGCGCGGCGGATCAGGTGGTTCGGCACCAGGCGACCGAGCGGCTCCCCATCCCCCTCCGGCTTCAGCCGCAGCGCCAGCGCCTGGCCGCCATTCAGCACCCGTGCCTCCCGCAGGGGGGACACCTCGGCGGCCGGGATCCCGTCCCAGGCCCCCATCGCCCGCAGGATGGCCTGGGATTTCCGGGTCAGCGCGATCTCCCGCCCATCGAAGGCGGGATCGGCGATCGCCCCCTCCGGCGCCTTCTCCAGCAGCGTCACGCCAAGCCCGCTGCCGGCCAGGGCCGAGGCCAGGGCGAGCCCCGCGGGGCCGGCCCCGATGATGGCGACGTCACAATCCATGGCATCCATCCCGCGCATATCGGGCCGCACCTCAGGCCGGACAGACCCGGCCGTCCATGATCCCGCGCAAGTGAGGGATCAGCTTTCCTCGTCGAGCACGCGCGCCGCCCGGTGCCGGCGCAGCAGCCAGAGGCCGAGCGCGATGGAGACCGCCAGCAGCACCGCCGCCAGGCCCAGCTGCCACGCGCCCTCCACCCGGATGCCCTTGCCCAGCAGCGCGAAGACGACGGTCTGCGGCAGGTAGCCGATGGCCGAGCCCAGCACGAAGGGGCCGAGCCCGATGCCCGCCATCCCCGCCAGCAGGTTCAGCGCCAGGTTGTTGCCGATGGGCAGCAGCCGCAGCGCCAGCGTCGCGCTGAAGGGGTTGGCGGCCAGCGCATCGCGCAGCGGCCGCAGCCGGTGGCCGAAGCGCCCTTCCATCCGGCGTTCCGCCCATTCCCGCCCCAGCGCCCGCGCCCAGGCATGGGCGGCCGCGCAGCCGATCACCTGCGCCAGCAGCGCCAGCGCGGTGCCGAGCACCGTGCCGAAGGCATAGCCGCCGAGGAAGGCCAGGCTCTGCCGCGGCACGCCGATGGCGGTGATGGCGGCGCCGACGGCCACGAAGACGACCTCGCCCCAGATGCCCTCGTCCCGGATGGTGCTGTCCACCCAGGCGGTGCCGGGCACGCCCCCCATCTCCCGCAGCAAAGCGCCGCCGGCCAGCAGCCCCGCCGCCAGCACCAGCAGCTTCGACAGTGACCGCCAGCGGGCGGGGCGGGGCACCTTGGTCAGGACTGCTCTTCCAGACCGATGGTTTCGACCTGGGGCCGCTTCCAGCGCCGCTGCAGCCAGATGACGCCCAGCATGTCGGAGATGCTGACCGCGAGACGGTCCAGCGTGCCGTAGTTGGATTTGCCCCGGGTCCGCGGCCGGTGGTTCACCGGCTCGCTCACCACCCGCCCGCCATGCCGCAGCACCAGCGCCGGCAGGTAGCGGTGCATGTGGTCGAAGCGCGGCAATTGAAGAAACAGCGCGCGGGGAAAGACCTTGAGGCCGCAGCCCGTATCGGGCGTCGCATCGCCCAGCAGCCGGGCGCGCACCGCATTGGCGATGCGGGAGGAGACCTTCTTGATGCCGCTGTCCTGCCGCTTCACGCGATGCCCGGCCACCAGGATGTCCGGGCCCTGCGCGGCTTCGGCCCGGGCGCGCGCCCAGAGGGCCGGGATATCCGCCGGGTCGTTCTGCCCGTCGCCATCCAGCGTCGCGATCCAGGGCGCGCGGGCGGCGGCAACGCCGGTGACCACGCCGGCGGATTGCCCGCAGGCGCGGTGGTGGCGCAGCGCGCGGACCGGGAAGCGCCGCGCGGCCTCCGCCAGGCGCTCGCCCGTATCGTCGTCCGACCCGTCATTGACGCAGACGATCTCGTAGCGGGTGCCGGCCAGGGCGCGGGCGATCTCCTCCACCAGCGGCAGGACGTTGGGTCCCTCGTTCCGCATGGGGATGACGACGGCGATGTCGGGGGTGCCGGAAGAGGTCGAGTCGGGCGCCGAACTGGCGCCAGTGGAGTTGAGAGCGGGCGCCGAACTGGCGCCAGTGGAGTTGAGATCGGGCGCCGAACTGGCGCCAGTGGAGTTGAGATCGGGCGCCGGACTGGCGCCAGTGGAGTTGAGATCGGGCGCCGGACTGGCGCCAGTGGAGTTGAGATCGGGCGCCGAACTGGCGCCAGTGGAGTTGAGATCGGGCGCCGAACTGGCGCCCGGGGGCCGGTCCGGCCCCGGGGGAAGCTCGGGGGCCATGCCGGCGGGGTAGCAGGGGCGCGGAATCCCGGCAAGCACGCGGGGGGTGGGTGCTGCGCAGATCGCCCACCGCTTCTATATTGCCGCCATGCCCTTCGATTTCCGCTCCCAGACCCTGCCCGACGCCGAATCCCCCGCCAGCCGCGACCGCCGCGCCGTCGCGTATTGGCTGCTGGGCGTGGCCGGCCTGGTCTGGGCCATGGTCGCCATCGGCGGCGCCACGCGGCTGACGGGCTCCGGCCTCTCGATCATGGAATGGGCGCCGCTGTCCGGCACCCTGCCGCCGATGAGCGAGGCGGAATGGCAGCGCCTCTACGACCTCTACCGCACCATCCCGCAATACGCGCTGGTCAATGCCGGCTTCGGGATCGAGGGGTTCAAGGAAATCTTCTGGCTCGAATGGATCCACCGCTTCTGGGGCCGGCTGATCGGGCTCGTCTATGCGGCGGGCCTCGCCTGGTTCTGGCTGCGCGGCCGCATCCCCGCCGGCGCCAAGCCGCGGCTGCTCGGCCTGCTGGCGCTGGGCGGGCTGCAGGGCGCGGTCGGCTGGTACATGGTCGCCTCGGGGTTCGAGGCCGATCGCACCGCCGTCTCCCCCTATCGCCTGGTGATCCATCTGGGCCTGGCGCTGCTGATCTTCTCCGCCCTGGTCTGGACCGCCCTCGGCCTGCTGCGACCGGAAGGCACCGCGGCGGCGGAGGCGCGGCCGGTCCGGCGCATGCTGAAGGTCGCCGTCTGGGCGCTGGTCGCGGCCATGCTGGCGGGCGGCTTCGTCGCCGGCACGCGGGCCGGCTTCTCCTACAACACCTTCCCGCTGATGGATGGCCAGCTTCTGCCGGATGGCTACCTGCTGCTCGATCCCTGGTGGCGGAACATGACGGCCAATATCCTCGCCGTGCAGTTCAACCACCGCCTGCTGGCGACGATCGCCGCGGTGATGGCGCTGGGCGCCGTCTGGGCCGCGCAGCGCCGCCTGGCGCCGGGCCATGCCCGCAGCGCCGTCTTCGCCCTCGGCGCCGCCGTCGCGCTGCAATACGCGCTGGGGGTCGCGACGCTGGTGCATGTGGTGCCCGTCTCGCTCGGCACGCTGCACCAGGCCACGGCGGTGCTGGTGCTGGCCGCGGCGCTCGTCGCGCTGCATGCGCTTCGCCCGGCCTCTCCCCGCGCGGCCCCTGTTCCGTGACGGCGGCGCCGGCGCCGCCCGCGGAGACCTTGCACGCGCTGTTCACGGCGCTGCCGATGGCGATCGTCGTCTATGACGCCGACCACCGCCTCGTCCTCAGCAACGACGCCACCTTCGCCTGGCAGGGGCTCGACCCCCGCATCGCGCCCCCCGGCACCCCCTTCGCGGAGATCGTGCGCATCCTCGCCTGGGCCGGCGGCTACGGCCCTGGCGATCCGGAGACGCTGGCGCGGGCCGTGCTCTCCGTCGATCGCAGCCGCGCCACCTCCCGCCTGCTCCGCATCCGGGACGACCGCACCATCCTGCTGGAAAGCCGCCCGCTTCCCGGCGGCGGCTTCTTCACCTGCAGCGCCGATGTCACGAACCTGGTGCGGGCGGAAGCCGAGGCCTCCGCCCGTGCCCGCCAGCTGGAAACGGTGCTGTCCTGCCTGCACGGCGGCGTCGCGCTGTTCGACCAGGATATGCGCTTCAGCCTCTCCAACCCCGCCTATGAGGCGCTGATCGGCCTTCCCCCCAACAGCATCCGCGCGGGCCACACCCATCGCGACGTGATGGGCCTGCTGGTCGCGCGCGGGGAGGTGACGGAGGAGGAAGCCGCCGTGATCAGCGAACGGATGCAGGGCGACCGCCACCGCCCCGCCATCCGCCAGCGCCAGCGCCCGGGGGGGGAGGTGGTGCGCTTCACCATGCAGCCCATGCCCGATGGCGGCTGCCTGATCGAGGCCGGCGACATCACCGCCCTGAAGCGCGCGGAGGACGACGCCAGGCGCCGCGCCGCCATGCTGGATGCCGTGCTGGCCGCCCTGCCGCACGGCATCTGCGTCTTCGGCCCGGATCGCCGCGTCTCCCTCGTCAATGCCGCCCATGCGCGGATCATGGAAGGCTCCGTCGTCCAGCTGGGCGAGCGGCTGGAGGATATCGTCGCCCGGCGCGTGGCGGAGGGCGAATTCAGCCCGGCGCAGGCCGACATCGTCATCGGCCGGCAATTCGCCCGCGACGGCGTCGATGCCCGTCCCGTCCTGCACCACCGCCCGAACGGCACGGTGATCGAGGCCCGCACCGCCCGCCTGCCCGATGGTGGCCATATCTCCGTCATCACCGACGTCACGGCGCTGCAGAAGGCGGAGGCGGAATCGCGCGCCCGCGCCGTCATGCTGGACGGCATCCTGGCCGCCCTGCCGCATGGCGTCTGCGTCTATGGCCCCGACCGCCGCGTGACGATGTTCAACGCCGCCTACAGCCGCATCATGGAAGGCGCGCCCGTCCAGGTCGGCGACCTGATCGACGACCTCGTCGCCCGCCGCGTCGCCAGCGGCGAATTCTCCGCCGACCATGCCGCGCGCACCATGGCGCGGAAATTCGTCTCCAGCTCCGATGGCTGGGATGAGATGCTGCGCGTGCGCCCGAACGGCACCGTCATCTCCATCCGCGACGCGATACTGCCGGATGGCGGCCACATCTCCGTCGTCACCGACGTCACCGCCCAGCACCGCGCGGAAGCGGAGGCCCGGAGCCACGCCGCGGCGCTGGAGGCGATGCTCGGCACCATCCGCCACGGCCTCATCATGTACGGCCCCGACCGCCGCGTGGTCGCGACCAATGCCAAGACCTCCCAGCTCACCGGCATGCCGGCGGACCGCCTGCTGCCCGGGCGGCTGATGGACGACCTGATCGACGAACAGGTGCTGCGCGGCCAGATCACGCCGGAAGGCGCCGCGCGGGTGAAGGCGATCGACCGATCGGTCCCCCAGCGCTACAGCCGGCCGCGCCCCGATGGCGGCGTCATCGACATCGCCTCCGACCCCACGCCCGATGGCGGCTACGTCATCACCTATTCCGACGTGACCGAGGATCGCCGCATCCGGACGGAGCTGGAGAAGTCCCGCGCCGCGGCGGAAGCCGGGTCGCTGGCGAAATCCCGTTTCCTCGCCACCATGAGCCATGAGCTGCGCACGCCGCTGAACGCCGTCATCGGCTTTTCCGAGGCGCTGGTCGGCGAACGCAACCCCGCGCGGATCGAGGACTATTCCCGCGCCATCAACGAGGCCGGGCGCCAGCTGCTGGTGCTGATCGACGACATCCTGGATGTCGCGCGCAGCCAGTCCGGCATGCTGCCGATGGCGCGCCAGCCCGTCGCCGTCGCGCCGCTGCTGCAATCGGCCGCCCATGCGGCGGCGGATGCGGCGCTGCAGGCGGGCGTCGCGCTGTCCATCGCCGTGGCGCCGGACCTGCCGGACCTGATGGGCGATGCCGCGCGGCTGCAGCAGGTGCTGATGAACCTGCTCTCCAACGCCGTGAAGTTCACGCCCCAGGGCGGCCGCATCCGCCTCTCCGCCATGCTTGTGGAAGACGGCCTCCGCATCCAGGTGGCCGATACCGGCATCGGCATCGCGCCGGAGGATCGCGACCGCGTCTTCGAACCCTTCACCCAGGTCGATGCCTCCCTGGCCCGCCGCTACCAGGGCTCCGGCCTCGGCCTCTACCTCGCCCGCACGCTGGCGGAGGCGATGGGCGGCAGCCTGGGACTGGAGGAACCGGAGGAGGGCCCCGGCATCGTCGCCGCGCTGCGCTTCCCCGCCTCCTGCCTTGCCGCCCCCGCTTCGCCGGCCTGACCAAGTTCCCGGAAGGACACATCGTGACCAACCCCCTGGCCGTGACCGACGCCCTGTTCTTCGACACGCTAGACCGTGCCGCCGCCGAACGCCTGGTGCGCAACGCCACCGGCGGCGCCGAGGATGGCGAGCTCTTCCTCGAGCACCGGGAAAGCGAGGCGATCAGCCTGGAGGATGGCCGCATCCGCAGCGCCTCCTTCGACGCCACGCGCGGCTTCGGCCTGCGATCCGTGGCCGGGGAGGCCGCGGGCTATGCCCATGCCGCGGAGATCACGGAAGCCGCGCTGGCCCGCGCGGCGGAGACGGTGAAGGCCGTCGCCGCCGGGCATTCCGGCACGCTCGATGTCGCGCCGCGCGCCACCAACCGGCAGCTCTATTCCGACCTCAACCCGCTCTCCGCCATGGATTTTGCGGCCAAGACCGCGCTGCTGGCGGAGATCGATGCCTATGCCCGCGCGCAGGACCCCCGCGTGAAGCAGGTGATGGCCTCCATCACCGGCGAATGGCAGGCGGTGCAGATCCTGCGCCCCGATGGCACGCGCGTGGCCGACCTGCGTCCGCTGGTGCGCTTCAACGTCGCCGTCGTCGTGGAGGCGAATGGCCGGCGGGAGACCGGCAGCTTCGGCACCGGCGGGCGCTTCGACTATGCCCGCGTGCTGGGTGAGGCCACCTGGAAGCAGGCGGTGGCGGAAGCGCTGCGCCAGGCCATCGTCAACCTCGACAGCATCCCGGCGCCGGCCGGCGAGATGGAGGTCGTGCTCGGCCCGGGCTGGCCCGGCATCCTGCTGCATGAGGCCATCGGCCATGGGCTGGAGGGCGATTTCAACCGCAAGAAGACCAGCGCCTTCGCCGGGTTGCTCGGCCAGCGGATCGCCTCCCCCGGCGTGACCGTCGTCGATGACGGCACCATCCCCGATCGCCGCGGGTCGCTCACGGTGGATGACGAGGGCACGCCCTCCGGCCGCACCACGCTGATCGAGGACGGCATCCTGGTGGGCTTCCTGCAGGACCGGCAGAATGCGCGCCTCATGGGCGTGGCGCCCACCGGCAATGGCCGCCGCCAGTCCCACGCCCATATCCCGATGCCGCGCATGACCAACACCGTGATGCTCGGCGGCCAGCATGACCCGGCCGAAGTGATCGCGAGCGTCAAGCGCGGCCTCTACGCCGTCAATTTCGGCGGCGGCCAGGTGGACATCACCAGCGGCAAATTCGTGTTCAGCGCCAGCGAGGCCTATCTGATCGAGGACGGCAGGCTCGGCGCGCCGGTGAAGGGCGCGACCTTGATCGGCAACGGGCCGGATGCGCTGACCAAGGTCGCCATGGTCGGCAACGACATGGGCCTCGACCCCGGCATCGGCACCTGCGGCAAGCAGGGCCAGGGCGTGCCCGTCGGCGTCGGCCAGCCCACGCTGAAGATGATGGGCCTCACGGTCGGCGGCACGGCAGTCTGACGCCCCGCTTCCCTTCGCGCGGATTACACCGGAAAGTCGCGCCCAAGCGCGTGGCCACCCCGCCCCGCGCGGAGGGAACACAGATGAAACCGCGCGGCCGCCACTTCTTCGCCAATCCGGGCCCCACCAACATCCCGGACAGCGTCATGCAGGCCGTCGCCCATGCGACGGTCGATTTCAACGGCCCCGACTTCATGGCCGTCTACGAAGGCTGCGTCGCCGGCCTCAAGCGCGTCCTGCGCACGGAGCAGGAGGTGTTCATGTATACCGGCTCCGGCCACGCCGCCTGGGAAGCGACGCTGACGAACCTGCTCTCCCCCGGCGACCGCATCCTGGTGATCGAGACCGGCCATTTCTCCGAAAGCTGGGGGAAGATGGCCGCCGATCTCGGCATCGTGGTGGAGACGCTGCCGGCGGATTGGCGGAAGGGCGTGGACTACGCCGCGCTGCGCGCCGCGCTGGCGGCCGATACCGCCCATTCCTTCAAGGCCATCGGCGCCGTGCACAACGAGACCTCGACGGGCATGACCCTCGACCTCGCCCGCATCCGCGCCCTGCTCGATGAGACGGGGCACCCCGCGCTGCTGATGGCGGACACCATCTCCTCCCTCGGCTCGCTCGATTTCCGCATGGATGAATGGGGCGTCGATGCGGCGGTCGGCGGCAGCCAGAAGGGGCTGATGCTGCCCGTCGGCTTCAGCTTCACCGGCGTCTCCGCCAAGGCGATGCGGGCGCATCAGGCCTCGACGCTGCCGAAGCACTACTTCTCCTGGACCACCATGCTCGGCCGCAAGCACCGCAGCTTCATCGGCACGGTCCCCATCGCGCTGTTCTACGGCCTGCAGGAATCGCTCCGCCTGATCGAGGAGGAAGGCCTCGACAACGTCCTCGCCCGCCACCACCGCCTGGCGGAAGCGACGCGCCGCTGCGTGCGCCACTGGGCCGGCAACAACGGCCCGCAACTCTTCGGCCAGGATTCGGATCGCCTCTCCGATTCCGTCACCGCGATCCTGATGCCGGAAGGGCACGACGCGGAGGCCCTGCGGAAGCGTGTCGGCACCATGAACGTGGCGCTCGGCGCGGGGCTCGGGCGGCTCGGCGGCAAGGTCTTCCGCATCGGGCACCTCGGGGACCTGAACGAGCCGATGCTGCTCGGCACGCTGGCCGCCACCGAGATCGGGCTGCGCCTGGAAGGCGTGCCACACACGCCGGGCGGCGTGGACGCGGCGATGGGCTACCTGGCCGACACCGCCGCCTGATCATCCGTGGTGAGGGCTCCGCCCTCCCCACACCCCTCCCGCCAGGGGCGAGCCGCCCCTGGACCGTCGTCAATCGAGGCGGATGCCGCGGGCGCGGATGATCCCGCCCCAGAGTTCCGTCTCGCCGGCCAGCCAGCGGCGCAGGCTGTCCGGGCCCTCCGTCCGCACCGCCGCACCCAGCCCACCCAGGCGGTCCTTCACGGCCGGCACGGCCAAGGCCTCCGCGAAAGCCTGGTGCAGCCGCGCCACCACCGGCGCGGGCGTGCGCGCCGGCGCCATCAGGGCCTGCCAGATGCCGGCCTCCGCCGCTGGCCAGCCCAACTCCGCGAAGGTCGGCACATCGGGAATCTCCGCCAGGCGCCGCGGGCCCGTCACCGCAATGGCGCGCAAGCGCCCATCCGTCACGAAGGGCAGCGTCGCCGTCGCGCCATTGACGATCAACTGGCTTTCCCCCGTCGCGGCCGCCTGGATGCCCAGCATGCCGCCGCGATAGAAGACCTCCGTCACCTCCCCACCCCAATGCTGCACCACCACCAGCGCCGTCAGGTGGTTCAGCGCGCCGACGCCGGAATGCGCGAAGTTCACCCGTCCCGGATTGGCCTTCACGTATGCGGCCAGCTCCGCCCCGTTGCGCACCGGCATCCCCGGATGCACCGCCATGATGTAGGGCGCGTAGATCAGCATGCTGACGGGATCGAGGTCCGTCGCGGGATTGTAGGGCAGCCGCGCGAACAGGCTCGGGCTCGTCGTCAGGATGCCGGGATCCGTCAGCAGCACCGTCGTGCCGTCCGGCGCGCTCTTCGCCACATGGTCGGCGCCGAGATTGCCCGCGGCACCCCCGCGATTATCCACCACCACCACCTGGCCCAGCAGCCGCTGCAATTCCGGCTGGATGATGCGCGCGACGAGGTCGGAGGTCCCGCCCGGCGGGAAGGGCACGACGATCCGCAAGGGCCGGTCGCTGCCCTGGGCGTGCGCCATGGCGGGCGCCAGCAGGAAAGGCGCCGCCACCAGCGCGCGGCGGCGCGTCATCACCTCGGTCATGCTGTTCCTCCCCTTGTGGCGCGCAGCGCGCGCAGGATGCCCGCGATATGCCCCGTGGCATGGGCGCGGCCGCGATGGCCCCAGACGGTATCGTCCACGAGGTGCGGCACATGGTCGTCGATGACGAAGCCGTCGAAGCCGGCATCGAGCAGTTCGCGCAGCACGGCGACGGAATCGACGGTGCCTTCGTCGATGAAGGCCTCCGCGAAACGCGGCAGCGCGCCATGCACGCTGCGCAGATGCAGGTAGTGGATGCGCCCCGCCCGCGCGAAGCGCCGCAGCGCCCGCATCATCGCCTCGGTGCCCAGTTCCGCGAAGGTGCCGGTGCAGAAGGCGATGCCGTGCATCGGGCTGTCGGCGAAGGCCATGGCGCGGGCGAAGGAATCCTCCGACCGGAAGATGCGCGCGACGCCATCCAGCACCGGCACGGGCGGATCATCCGGGTGCAGGGAGAGCCTCACCCCCGCCTCCTCCGCCACCGGCAGCACCGTGGTGATGAAGCGCTCCCAATTCGCCCACATCTGCGCCTCGTCGCGCGCCGGCAGCCGCCCGGTCGCGACGCGCTGGCCGAGCGCATCGTCATACCCCGTCACCAGCGCGCCGCCGCGGCCATGCGCCGCCTTGGCCGTGCGCCAGACGCCATCGGGAATCCAGTTGTAGCCCAGCACGGGGATGCCGGCCTGGCCCATGGAGCGGATCGTGGCCTGGAAGTCCTCGATCTGCGCCTCGGCCCCCGGCAGGCCGAGCATGGCCTTGTCCAGCCAATTCGCCGGCACGCCCTCGATGCAGTCCAGCGCCAGGCCATGCGCCTCCACGGCCGATCGCAGCTGGATCAGCTCCATCGCCGACCAGCGCCGCCGCTTCGGCCGCGGGCCCGCGGCGGCGCGGAACTGGGATTTGAGAAAGTCGACCCAGGCGGGGCTGTCGAAATCGGGCTTGTTGATGGTGATGCCGGCGCAGCCGATCTGGCGCGCGAAGGCCAGGTCTTCCTGCGTCAGCTCCCGGAACTGCCCGGCCACGATCCGCATGCCTGCCCGTCTCCTCATCTTGGATTGCATCAAACACGCTGGATTTGATAGAATCAAGCATGACCACCGCCGAAGACGCCGTCATCGCCCAGTTGCGCCGCCTGATTGTGGAGGGGGTGTTGCCGCCCGGCGCGAAGCTCACGGTGGCGGCGCTCTCCGCCCGCCTCGGCGTCAGCGCCACGCCGCTGCGTGCCGCGCTGCGGCTGCTGGAAGGGGAGGGGCTGGTGGAGGCGCACCCCCATCGTGGCGCCCGCGTGCGCGTGCTGGCGCCGCAGGACATCCGCAACCTCTACCGCCTGCGCGGCGCCGTGCTGGGGCTGCTGGTGCCGGATGTGGTGCGCCATGTCTCGGATGCGGATCTGGAAGCGCTGGAAGCCATCGATGCCCGCTTCCAGGCCGCGGCGCGCGCCGGCGACGGCCCCGCCGCGATGGAGGCCAACGAGCAGTTCCACGCCGCGCTGCTGGCCCTGGCCCGCAACCCCGATGCCGCCGCCGTCATGGCCCGGAGCTGGGCGCTGGTGGAGGCGCTGCGGCTGCGCCTCGGCTTCGGCCCCGGCCGCCTGGCGCGCTCCGTCGAAAGCCACCGCGCCTTGCTGGCCGCGCTGCGGGCGCGGGATGGGGTCAAGGCGACCGCGCTGATGGTCGCCTCCTCCGACAATGCCATGGCGGATCTGCTGGAACGTGCGCTGGCCATGCCGCAGGCACGGGTCGGCTGAAAAGCCTGGACTCCGACGTTACGTTCTTGCTACGTTCGCGCGCCGCCGGCACAGCCATGCGCGAAACACGCCGTTCCACCCCGGCACGGCCCCGAAAGAACGGTGCTAAACGCGCATAAACGGCATAAACGGCTAAAAGGGGTTAGCGACTAAAAAGTCACACCCCTCACGCTTCCGCCTCCGCGAAGATGCGGGAGGCATCGCCGTTCCAGGCCGTCTCGTAGCGCTGCAGCCAGCGCTGCGCCTGCGTCATCCCGCTCGCCGCGATCTCCTCCAGCGGCGCCAGGTAGACCTCCTCGCCCAGGCCGCGGGCCTTCAGCCCCTCCCGCGCGATCGCCAGCGCGTCCAGCGCCACGTCCCGCAGCCGGCGGCCGCGGATCGTGGCCTTCAGCGCCTGCGCCGGCACCGCCATGCGCAACGCCCGCATCTCCTCCACCGTCCAGCCGCGGATCAGCGCGGCGGCGGCCTTCTGGGCGGCATCGTCATAGAGCAGCCCGGTCCAGAAGGCGGGCTTGGCCATCAGCATGGCGGGGCTGCCGGCATCGGCGCCGCGCATCTCCAGGAAGCGCTTCAGGCGCACATCCGTGAAGACGGTGGTCACGTGGTCCGCCCAGTCGCCCATCGTCGCCTGGTGGCCCGCCAGCTTCTCCGCCTTGCCGCGCAGGAAGGCGCGGAAGGGCACGCCGGCGGCGTCGATCCACTGGCCTTCCCGCATGATGAAGTACATCGGCACGTCGAGCACATAGTCCGCGAAGCGCTCGAAGCCGAAGCCATCCTCGAAGGCCACGGGCGGGATGCCGGTGCGGTCAGGGTCGGTATCCGTCCAGACCCGCCCGCGCAGCGTCAGGAAGCCGGAGGGCTTGCCTTCCCGGAAGGGCGAGTTGGCAAACAGCGCCGTGGCCAGCGGCTGCAGCGCGAGGCTGACGCGCAGCTTCTCCACCATGTCGGCCTCGTCGCCGAAATCGAGGTTCACCTGCACCGTGCAGGTGCGGAGCATCATGTCGAGCCCCATGCCGCCGACGCGCGGCATGTAGTTGCGCATGATGGCGTAGCGGCCCTTCGGCATCCACGGCATCTGCTCTCGCGTCGCCATCGGGTGGAAGCCGAGCGGCGCGAAGCCGAGGCCGAGCGGCCCCGCCACCTCATGCACCTCCCGCAGGTGCTGCGCGAGTTCGACGCGCGTCGCGTGGAGGTCCGCCATGGGCGCGCCGGACAGCTCGAACTGCCCGCCCGGCTCCAGGCTGACGGAGCCATCGTCCCGCTTCAGGCCGATGACATTGGCGCCGTCCATGATCGGCGCCCAGCCCTTGCCCTGGAGGCCCTCCAGCATCGCCCTGATGCCGCGGGGTTCGTAGGCGGGGGCTTCCAACCCATCCCTGCGGAAGCCGAACTTCTCGTGCTCCGTGCCGATCCGCCAGGCCTCGCGCGGCTTGCTGCCGGCGGCGAACCAGCCGGCAAGCTGGCGCGTATCGGTGATCGGCGTGAGGTCGGCCTCGCCGGGATTCGACATGGTGCTGCGTTCTCTTCCTGGCGCCAGCCCGGGGCGGAGTGCCCAAGGCCGTTTAGGTCCAGTCCCCGACGATCGCCTGCAGCGCCGCGAGCCCGGCCACCGCCGCGGTCTCGGCCCGGAGGATCCGGGGACCGAGTGCGGCCGGCACTACAAAGGGCCGCCGGCGCAGGTCGTCAAGCTCCGCCGCCTCGAACCCCCCTTCGGGGCCGATGAGCAGGGCGAGGGGGTGGGCGGGCGGAAGCGCGCGCAAGGGCGCGGCCAGGCTGCGTTCCATCGCCACCACCAGCCTGGCGCCATCCCAGGAATCCAGCACCCGGTGCAGGGGCAGGGCGTCGCGCACCTCCGGCACGGAGAGCCGCTCGCATTGCTCCGCCGCGCCGCGGGCGATGGCGGCGAGTCGCTCCGCCTTGGTGCGCTCCGCGATGGTCCGGCGGGTGACGACGGGCTGGATCAGCGTGGCGCCAAGCTCCGTCGCCTTCTCCACCACCCAATCCATGGCATCCCGCTTCAGCACCGCGACCAGCAGGCGGAGCTCGGGCTCCGGCGCCGCGTCCCGCACCCGGCCTTCCAGCACGAAGCGGGCGCGGTCCTTGCGGATGGACGCGATCCGGGCGGCGAACTCGCCGTCCCTCGCATTGAAGACCCGCACGGCATCGCCGGCGCCCCGGCGCAGCACGGTGCCGATATGGTGCGCCTGGCCGGGCGCGGCCTCGACCTCCGCCCCCTCGGCAAGTGGCGTTTCCAGGTACAGGCGTGGGATGGACATGCGGGGCCTCCGCGGACAGGTATAGGCGCATGACGGGATACACCGACATCCGGGCCACCGGCTGGGTCGCGAGGCTGCCGGATGCCTGGCGCCCCTATGCCCTGCTCGGCCGCTTCGACCGCCCCATCGGCGCCTGGCTGCTGCTGCTGCCGGGCTTCTGGGCCTTCGCCATGGCGGCGCCGGGATGGGTCGAGGGGCTGCGCCTCGCGGCGCTCTTCACCTTGGGCGCCTTCGCCATGCGGGCGGCAGGCTGCGTGGTGAACGACCTCTGGGACCGCGACCTCGACCGCCAGGTGGAGCGCACGCGCGGTCGCCCGCTGGCGGCGGGCACCGTCACGCCCTTCCAGGCGCTGGTCTTCCTGGCCGGGCTCTGCACGGTGGGCTTGATCGTGCTGGTGCAGCTGCCCTGGGCGGCGATCCTGTTCGGCGCCTGCTCTCTGGTGCCGATCGCGCTCTATCCGCTGGCCAAGCGCGTCACGGATTGGCCGCAGGCGGTGCTGGGCCTGGTGTTTTCCTGGGCCGCGCCCACGGGCTATGCGGCCGCGACGGGGATGCTGGATGCGCCGGCGCTGGCGCTCTGGGCCGCGGGCTTCTTCTGGATCCTCGGCTACGACACGATCTACGCGCACCAGGACCGGGAGGATGACGCGACGGTCGGCATCCGCAGCACGGCGCTGAAATTCCGGGACGCGACGCGCCCCTTCCTCGCCGCCTGCTACGGCGCGACGCTGGTGCTGCTGGTGGTGGCCTGGTGGCTGGCGGGACTCGCCTGGCCCTTCCTGGTCCTGCTGCTGGTGCCCGCCGCGCTGCTGGCGCGGCAGGTCATCACGCTCGACATCCATGACCCCGCGCATTGCCTGATGCTGTTCAAGTCGAACCGGGAGGTCGGCTTCGCCATCGCGCTGGCCTTCCTGGCGGGCCGCGTCTGATGGAGGCCGAGGCCTTCATCCGGGCCAACACCAGCGTGGCCCGCGCCCCCCTGGTGCCGGAGGTCGCGCTGCACCTCGCGACGGAGATCACGCCGATCTGGCAGGCGTCGGAGGAATGGCTGCGCCAGACCGGCATCGAGCCGCCCTTCTGGGCCTTCGCCTGGCCGGGTGGCCAGGCCCTGGCGCGGGCCGTGCTGGACCGGCCGGAGGCCATTGCCGGCCGCCGCGTGCTGGATTTCGCCGCCGGCTGCGGGATCGCCGCCATCGCCGCCGTGCAGGCCGGGGCGGCACTGGTGGAGGCCGCCGAGATCGACCCCCTCGCCATCGCCGCCTGCCGCGTGAACGCCGCGCTGAATGGCGTTGAGTTGGTCCTGCCGGAGGATGACGTGGTCGGCGTCGCCTGCCGCTGGGACGTCATCCTGGCCGGCGATGTCTGCTACGAGGCCCCGATGACCGCCCATATCCTGCCCTGGCTCCGCGCCATGGCGGCGGCGGGGGCGGAGGTCTGGCTGGCCGATCCCGGCCGGGCCTATCTGCCGCGCGACGGGCTTTCACCACTCGGCAGCTTTGCCGTGCCAACCTCCCTGGAGTTGGAGGACCGCACGGAGCGCATCGTCACCATCGCCCGATTGCTGCCTTCCTGACGCCCGCTTTGGCTTCGAGGCTGCCCGCCATGCGCTTCCTGATCCTCCTGCTGCTCCTGGCCTCCCCGGCCGCGGCCCAGACCAAGGCCGATTACGACGCGCAGGGCCGCCAGATCGGCCGCAGCGAGACGCGGGGCGATACCGAACGGCGCTACGACGCGCAGGGCCGCAGCATCGGCCGCAGCGAGACCCGCGGCGACACCACGCGGGACTACGACGCCCAGGGCCGCACCATCGGCCGCAGCGAGACGCGGGGCGACACCACGCGCCACTACGACGCGCAGGGCCGCACCGTCGGCCGCAGCGAACAGCGCGGCGACACGGTGCGGCATTACGACGCGCAGGGCCGCAGCACGGGACGGTCCGAGACCTCCGGCGGCGTCACCCGCCACTACGACGCGCAGGGCCGCCAGGTCGGCCGCACGGAGCAGCGCCGTTAGGCTCTACCGCGTCGCCGACTCAAGAAAACGCAGCAGCGCGGCCAGATCCTCCGCATTGCCCACCGTCTGGATCGGCATCTTCGTGCCCGGCGTCACCTCGTCCGGCCCGCGGGTGAAGAGGTCCGCCACCGTCTCCCGCGTCCAGGTGATGTCGCCCCGCGCCAGGCGCTCGGAATACTCGTAGCCCGCCACGCTGCCCATGCGGCGGCCGAAGAGGCCGTGCAGATGCGGCCCCGCCATGTTGCCGCCCTCCGGCGTCAGCGCATGGCAGGCGCTGCAGGCACGGAAGACGCGGGCGCCATGCGGATCGAGCCCCGCCACCGGCGCGGCCTCCGCCTCCCCGCCCAGCGGGCCGAGCGGCCTGCCTGTCGCGGCATCCCAGCGCCGCACGCGCCGATCCGCGCCGCCGGTCCAGAGGGTGTTGCCATCGGCCGAGAAGACCGCGGACCAGACCGGCAGGCCCGGGCCTTCCAGCGTCTGGCGCAAGCGGCCGGAGGCGACGTCCCACAGCGTGACGCTGCCGCCGATCGACCCCGCCGCGAGCAGCACGCCATCCGGGGAGGCCGCGAGCGTGACCAGGGGGCGCGTGCCGGCCAGCAATTCCCGCACGGCGCCGTCGGCACCGATGATCCGCACCACGCCATCCGCGCCCCCCGCGGCCAGGGCGCCGCCGGGCAGGGCGGCGAGCGTGTTCTGCGGCAGGCCGAACTCGGCCAGGGTGAGCGGCGGCTCGCCTTCCGGCCAGGCGCGCAGCGTGCCATCCGCGCCGGCGGTGACGACGATGCCATCGGCGCCGAAGACCACCGCGTTGACGTTGCCCTGGTGCCCCTCCAGCACCCGCGGGGATTGCCCGCCGCCAAGGTCCCAGACCCGCGCCGTGCCATCCCAGGCGGCGGAGGCCAGGCGCTGCCCGGCGAAGGCCAGGGCGACAACCGGTCCCTCATGCCCCTCCAGCACCCGGAGCGGCTGCGCGCCGGGGCGGGGCGGCCAGAGGGCGATGCGCCCATCGTCCCCGCTGCTGGCCATCATGCCGCCGGGCAGGGCCGCCAGTGCATTCACCGCGCCCGCATGCCAGCGCACCACCGCCCGCGCCCGGCCACTGGTGGCGTCCCACAGGATCATGGACTGGTCGAAGCCCGCCGAGGCCAGTCCGCCATCGGCGGCCACGGCCAGCGCCCGGACCGGTCCGCCATGCACCGCCTCCTGCGCCCGCACCGGCGCCAAAGGCAGGAGAAACAGGATCAGCAGGGGAATCGCGCGCATGCGCCAGGATTTGCGCAGCCCGGCCGGTGCGGCAACACGCGGCGCATGGATTCAGCGCTTGTATTCGCGGCCGTCATAAATTAATCGTGAGCAACCATTCAGCCATGAATGGCAGGCCGCCGCCGGAAGCACGGCCGGGTCCTGGCGCCGGCAGCACCGGCCCGCGACCTCATTCGCCCCAACAGTCCAGGACAGGAGCGACACCGATGGCGCAGACCGACAGGCGGGACTCGCCCGAGAATACGGAACAGATGATGCTGATGGTGGGCTCCGCCGCCGCCATCCTCGGCTACGTCATGCCGGCCGTGGTGTTCAAGGGCTCGGGCAATGCCGTGCACGATCTCTCGATCATCGAGAAGCTGCCGCTCCTCTCCGCCATTGCCGCGCTGGCACTGGTGGCGGCCATCGCAACGCGCTTCGTGGCCGGCTGGCAGCGCTGGGCAGAGCAGGCGAGCGTCATCGCCATCCTGCTGATCCTGGCACCGGCGGTCTGGGGCTTCGCCGCCGCGATCGACGTCTTCTCCAGCCTGCGGCCGATGATCGTGGAGATGGCGGGCACCCGGAACGTCCGCATCGATCCCGGCCCGGCCTATGTGCCCCTGCTGGTCGGCGCCACCATGCTCGGCATGTCGCTCCGCATGCGCCGCCAGCGCCTGGCCGGCACCGGCGCCCGGGCCTGACATCCTGGCCAGACCCGCCTAGCCTGCCGTTTCCGACATCGGGGAGACGGCAGGCATGGCCGAGGGGCAGGAGATCTTCTGGGCGCGGCTGACCGCCGCGGAGATCCAGGCGCGGGCCACGCCCGCGACCGTCGTGCTGATCCCCGTCGCCTCCATCGAACAGCATGGCCCGCACCTCGCCGTCGGCGTCGATACCGTGCTGGCGACGGCGGTGGCGGAGCGCACGGCGCGCCGCCTGGTGGCGGCCGGCACGCCAGCGCTGGTGACGCCCACGATCTGGAGCGGCCTGGCCGAGCACCACATGGCCTTCGGCGGCACCATGACGCTGGACCTGCCGACCTTCATGGCCCTGGTCGGCGGCATCGCCCGCAGCGTGGCGCGGCACGGCTTCCGGCGCATCGCGCTGGTCAACGGCCATGGCGGCAATACGGAGGCGATCGCGAGTTCCGCCATCGAGCTGACCCGGACGCTCGGCGTGCCGGTGGTGGGGCTCACCTATTGGCTGGCCAATGCCGACACCTTCTCAGCCATCCTGGAATCCCAGCCCAACGTCATGCATGCCTGCGAGGCCGAGACATCGATGATGATGGCCCTCGCCCCCGACTGCGTGAGGGACGATCGGATCGAGGCCGCGGTACCCCGGAAGTTTGCCCCGCCCGCGCCGCCCGGCTTCAAGCGCAGCCGCGGCTTCGACCAGATGACGGATACCGGCGTGATCGGTGACCCCCGCAGCGCCAGCGCCGCGAAGGGAGAGCGGCTGCTGGAGGCCGCGGCCGCGCGCCTGGCGGAGGAATTCGCCAGGCCCGAACTCTGGAGCTGATGCCGGCTACAGGACGAAGTCGGTCGCCGAGAGGCGCCCGGCCGTCAGCCCCGCCAGCAGCACGCCATCGCCGCTGCCGAGGTCGATCCACAGGCCGTCGGACAGGGCAACGGCGCTGCTGATCAGCGAGGCTGGGGTCCTGTTGAGGCCCATCAGCGCCAGCAGGTCCGTGCCGGGGGTGAAATCCTCGATCCGGTCCACGCCATCGCCGCGGCGGAGCACGAAGGTATCCGCGCCCGCACCGCCGACCAACGTATCGGCGCCGCCGCGCCCTTCCAGCACGTCATCGCCCGCGCGGCCTTCCAGCCGGTTCGCGCCGGTGTTGCCGGTCAGCAGGTTGTGCAGCGCATTGCCGATGCCGGTGGTGCCGGCTTCCAGCAGCAGCGCCTCCACCCCATCCGCCAGCGTGATCGAGCCGCTGATGGCAGCGACGATGGCGTCGCGACCCTCGCCGGCAAGCTCCCCGACAACATCGCCTGCGACGTCGACGCGGTAGAGGTCGTCGCCAGTGCCGCCGATCATGGTGTCGGCACCACTCCCGCCATCCAGCACGTCATCGCCGGCGCGTCCTTCCAGCAGGTCGCGCCCTCCGCCGCCGGTGAGATGGTTGATCGCCTCGTTGCCGCGCAGCGTATCCGCGCCGGCGCCACCGACCGCATTCTCGATCAGGGATGCGGTGTTGCCCTGGTGAAGCAGCGCGTTGAACACATTGCCCCGCGCCTGCGTCACCAGCCCTTCGCGGACATCCAGCACCGCGAGCTGGCTGGCGGACAGCACGCTCCAGCTGCCAGGCGCCAGGTCCGCGGCCACGCCATTGGCATAGGCCGAGAGGTCGTAGGTATCGATGCCGCCGCCATCCCAGATCGTGAGGAAGACGCGATTGGCCGTGCCGCCGGCGCCGCCACCCGGCGCGCCCTGGCCGACGCCGTCGATCACCGTCTCCCCGGTCTCGGGATTCCAGAAATACCGGGTGTTGTCGCTGCGCATCGTGTAGTCCGCGCCGTAGAGCGCCTGCAGCGCGGCGATGTCGAGCATCATGTAGCTCTGCGGATAGTCGAAGGTGCCGTTGGTGTAGCCCGTATTCACCGTCACCCCGGCATGGGACCGGTAGGACATGACGGTGAATTCCAGCATGTCGTAACTGGCGGCCAGTGCCGCGAAGCCGTTCCAGACCTCATGCGGATGCTTCAGGCCGAGGGAATGGCCGAGTTCATGCAGGGCCACGAGGAAGGCATAGTTGCCGAGCTGCGGGTTATCGAAGGCGCTGCGCGACCCGAACCAGACGTCGCCCCCCTCCCGCCCATTGGGGTAGTAGGCCCAGGCGGTGGAGGGCGTGGAGGAGCGGGCGATCCGGATATCGGCCGCCCAGTCCACCGTGCTCTCGATGATCGACAGGTTGGTGAAGCCCGTCACCCAGGCGCCTGGGCTGCCGGGGCCGCCGGTTGCCTCGCCGACCAGGATCTTGCGCACGGCATCGCGCATCGAGCTGCTGACCTGGGCGAAGCCGCGCGTCGGTTCGTTGCTGCCGTAGAAGCTCTCATAGTCCGTCGGGCTGTTCGTGAAGGCGAAGCTGACGGGATCGCCATCGCCCCAGGCGAAGCCGCTCAGCACGCCATCGACAGCGAGATTGCCCGAGGTCGTCAGGTGCAACCGCGGGGCGGTCGGCAGTGGCGAATCCGCAGCGAGCCGCACGGCGACGGAGGCTCCGTCGTCGGCGGCCCCGTTGTGGGGCCTGCACAGCCAGCACATGGCCATGTTCCGGATTGTCCGGCGCTATCGACACGCCGCGATCGTCCGAGGCCGCTTTTGCGGCGGGACTTCACGCGCGCGCCCGCCCTCCGCTTGTTGCGGGGCTGGTCACGGGGCCCGCGCCGGCGGGCCCTGCCCCCCCTTATCGACGCTGCGGGTGAAGCGTCGGTGAACGGGACCGCGCTGGCCGCGACGAATGGGCGGACACCCCCCTGTTGTGCGACGGCGCCTTCCGCGCTACCGGAGGCGCCGTAGCGCCGCGTGACGGATGGGGCGTCGCCAAGCGGTAAGGCAGCGGTTTTTGGTACCGCCATTCCCAGGTTCGAATCCTGGCGCCCCAACCAGCCAGCCGTAATGCGCTGTTTTCGTTAAGATTTCGGGCGGTCCGCCAATCCGGACGCGGCGGAGCGCGCGATGGACCACATCCCTTGCACACAAGCCTGGCCCATGGCGTCTGCAGGGCCGGTCGGACTGACGCCCCCATGAGGCGCCAGCGTCGAGACCAGGTGTCAGGCCATCCGGTTGACGCTTCCGGCGGGTCCGCCCGCAGCCGCTGACAGGCCAATGCGGCCGCGTCAGGGCTGCATGGACAGCGCGCCCGATCCACCTGGCGGCCAGATGCAGCGCGACCCGCTGGGCAAACCCACAGGCCCGCTGCTGATGAAGCCCCGGGCGATGGCCCCGCACGCGATATCGGCGCGCGGCGCGCAGCTGCCGCCGACGATGCGGGCGAATGCGATCCTGCGCTTCCCCTGAAACCATCTTCGGCAAAAGCCGAAGAGGGAACCGGCGGATGTCCCCCGCCTGGACGTCGTGGTCCGTCCCGGCCTGGGTGGCGGGATGCCGGTCCTCGCCGCCGTCGCGGTCGCGCATCGCCGCGAGCGGCGCCCGAAACTGCCGACCGGCATGGAGCCGGTGTTCAAGGTCATCGCGAGGCTCCTGGCCGGGAACCGCTGGCCGTTCCGCCTGCACGCCAAGCCGCCTCTTCACCAATGCGCTGCGTCCGGTGTCTTCGGGGAGGTGGATCGCAAAGTCGGCCGGCGGGCGCTGCGCTGGTTCTTCGACCACGCCGCGACCCCCACGCCACGCAACATCGACCGCGTGCCGTGGTCCTCCGGCGGCATCGCCGCACAGCATCGCGCCCCCATCCTGTGACGGCAGACCTGGCCGCGGCTGCGCCCCGGCGGCGGCTTGGCTGGCGGTGATCTTGCGGAAACGCCGTCTGGAGCAGCGGTGGGGATCGGGGAACGACGTTCTCCTGGCGCAGCGGCCGGACCCCGCCAGCCCCGATGCTGGTCAGGAACACGCCGCCGCGTCACCTGGCCGGTCAGTCCAACCTTCATGGCCTATGCGACGTTGCCACCGTGCCTGACCGTCCTGGGGAACGCAGGCCATCAGGGCGGCGCGCCCTCCAGCATCGGCGTGGTGCGCTGCGCGTCGAGCGCCCGGGCCAGGTGCTCCGCGAAGGCGGCGGCGGCTACGGGCAGGGCGCGCCCGCGGCGCTGGGCGAGCACCAGCGGGCCATGGGCGAGGTCCCGGTCATCCACCGGGATCGCGACCAGCCCGTCGGAAGCGCCGGCGGGCAGGGCGCCGATCTCGATCTGGAAGGTCACGGCCTGGGCATTGCGGACGTACTGCCGAAGAAGGTCGAAGGAATCCGATTCCAAGGTCAGGTCGAGCGCCATGCCACGCCGCGCCGCCCATTCGTCCAGGATGCGGCGCGCGCCGTAATCGACCGTGGGCAGCGCCAGCGGATGGGCCGCGCAATCGCGCAGCCGGAGCGCCTTGCGCCCCGCCAACGCGTGTCCCGCCGCCATCACGGCGCATAGCCGCTGGCCGATCGACAGCAGGGGCAGGACCTCCGGCCGCGGTGCCAGGCCGAAGGCCAGCACCAGGTCCGCCGAGCCATCGACCAGCCTCTCCGCCGCCGCATCATGCCCGACCAGCGGGCACTCGAAGCTGATCAGCGGGTAGCGCGCCTGGAAGGCGGCGATCTGGCGCGGCAGCAGGTCGCTGGCCACGGCCTGGCTGGCGGCGACGCGCACATGGCCGCGGCGGAGGCCGCGCAGCGCTTCCATCTGCTGGCGCGACCGGTCGAGATCCGCGCATTGCCGGCGCACCCAGCCCAGGAAGATCTCGCCTGCCGCGCTCGGGCGCACGCCGCTGGCGGAGCGTTCGAACAGGTCGAACCCCAGGTCCTGCTCGACGTCGCGCAACCGACGCTGGAGGGCGCTGGGCGCGATGTTCAGCCGCTCCGCCGCCTGGCGGATGGAGCCGGTGTGCTGGATGGCCAGCAGATAGGTCCAGATGCGCATGTGCCGCATGGCGGCGGCGCCGGAATCGGGGCGCCAATGATCGGGATCGGGCATCGAGGAGGTCCTGTCCGCTATCGGTGGCCACTTTACGGCACCAGCCCGACGCCGCATCGGCAATATGCGGCAACACCACGCCCTGCTTCGCTGTCCCTGCGGCCCTCCGTGAGACGCCCGGACAGCAGGAGCATCGGCCCATGCGCGCGACGTATCGCCTTTCCGCCCCGCCGCCTCCCCTGCCAGGCCCCCTGCGCGCCATGCCGCGCCCGGCCAACGCCCTGCCGGCGACGACCCAGCCCATGCTGCCGCGGGCGCTGCACTACATCGATGCGATCGCCCGCGCCGGGTCGGTCCGCCAGGCGGCGGAGCGGCTGCATGTCGCGGCCTCCGCCGTCAACCGCCAGCTGATCGAGCTGGAGGAGGAGTTGGGGGTGGAACTGTTCGAGCGCCTGCCCCGCGGCATGCGCGCCACCGCGGCGGGGGAGTTGCTGCTGGCCCATATCCGCCGCCAACGCGGAGAGGCCGAGGCGCTGCAGCAGCAATTGCAGGATCTGCGCGGCGCCCGACGTGGTCAGGTGCGGATCGGCGCGGTGGAAGCGGTGGCGCGCGGCCTGCTGCCGGAACTGCTGCTGGATTTCCACCGCCTCCACGCCCGCATCGGCTTCACCGTGAGCCTGGGCGGCACGGTGGCGCTGCTGCGGCAGCTGATGGCGGAAACGCTGGAACTCGCCATCGTCTACAACCCGCCGGACAGCGCGGACGTCCAGGTCATGGCGGAGCGTGCGGCGGCGCTGCACGCCGTGATGGCGCCGGACCATCCGCTGGCCGGCCGCGCGAGCCTGCGCCTGGCGGATTGCCTGGCCTATCCCATCGCCCTGTCCTGCCAGGAGACGGGCAGCCGGGCATTGATCGAGGAAGCGCTGTCCGGCTCGTCGCTGCGGATCGAGCCGGTGCTGGAATCCGACAGCTTCGAGATGCTGTCCCGCTTCGCCGCGGGTTGTGGCGGCGTGTCCTTCCAGAGCGCCATCGGCGTGGCGCCGGACGTGGCGCGCGGCGCGCTGGTGGCGATTCCGCTGGCGGAGCGCGCCCTGGCGCGCGGGCGCCTGGCACTCGTCGCGCGACGCGGGCGCACGCCGTCCCCCGCCGCGGCGCGGCTGGCGGAGCATGTGGCGGCGGCACTGCGGTCTGATCGTGCGTGCTGAAAAGCAGCACGCACCGCGCTGAATTCCATGGTCGTCGGCGCTTGCAGCCCGGCGCCATGCTGCCCCCCACAATGGCAAGGATGGCCGTGGCCCCGTGACCGATCGCCCGTTGATGCATGAGGCACGCGTCTTCACCGTGCCGATGGGGGCGCCGGAGGATGTGTCCGCCGTGGCGCGGCTGTTCGATGAGGGGATCGTCGACCCCGCCCATGTCGCCGCCCTGATCGCGCAGACCGAGGGCGATGGCCATGCACGCGGCTATGCCGCGACCTGCCTGCAACTGCTGTTCGCGGAACGGCTGGGCCTGTCGCGCGCGCAGGTCTTCGACCGCATTCCCATGCTGATGATCGGCGGCACCGCAGGGCTGATGAGCCCGCACATCACGCTGTTCGTGAAGGTGCCCGATTGCCCTTCCGTCCCGGGCGGCGCGAAGCGCCTCGCCATCGGCGTGACCAGCACGCGCGCGCTGCTGCCGGAGGAATACGGCACGCCGGTGCAGGTGGCCCTGGTGGCGGAGGCCGTGCGCGCCGGCATGGCGCAGGCGGGCATCGCCGCGGCCGAGGACGTGGCCTGCGTCGAGATGAAATGCCCGCAGATGACCGCGGCGCGCGCGGCGGAGGCCGCGGGCCGTGGCGCCGCGACCGTGCATCCGAGCGCGGCGGCCGCATCGTCCATGAGCCGCGGTGCCAGCGCGCTGGGCTGTGCGGTGGCGCTGGGGGAAGTCGCGGCCGACGCCATCACGCAGGACGCCATTGCGGGCCGGCCGGACCTCTTCACGCAGCGCGGCTCCGCCTCCTCCGGCAACGAACAGATCGCGGTGCGGGTGGTGGTGATCGGCAACGTCGCGGGCGCGCCGGGGGATCATGTGGCGGCGCGTGGCGTGATGACGCATCAGCTGGACCTCGATGGCGCGCGCGCGGCCTTCGCTGCCGCCGGGCTGCGGCTCTCGGATGGCATCGTCGTGGCGGAGGATCGCCCGCGCATCGCCGCCGCCTTCGTCAATGCGGGTGCGGATTCGGTCGGCGATTGGCAGGGCAGGCGCCACACCATGCTGTCCGACCTGCTGGCGGGCTTCTCCGGCCATGTCGCCAAGGCCGTGGCCCATGCCGCCATCGCCGGCATCGCGCAGGAAACGCTGGTGCTCGGCAATGCCGGGGCGGAACACCAGGGCGCGCCGGGCTCGAACCTCGTCTGCGTGATCGCGCGGGGGGCCGCGCCATGACGCTGGCGGCACGGCGCCGGCTGCGGGAAGCGCTGAGCCCCGCGCTGTTCGTGGCCGCGCTGCTGCTGGCGTGGGAGATCGCGTCGCGCGCCCTCGGCATCTCCAAATTCGTGGCGCCGAAACCCTCCGAGATCCTGCCCATCTTCGCGCAGCGCGGCGCGGAGATCCTGCCCCATGCCGCACAGACGCTGTCCACGACGCTGGCGGGCTTCGTCGTGGGCGTGGCGCTGGGCTTCGCGCTGGGCGTGGCGCTGGGCGCGTCGCGCCGCTTCTACGCTATGGTCTTCCCGACGCTGATCGGTGTGAACAGCATCCCGAAGGTGGCCATCGTGCCGCTGCTGGTGCTCTGGGCCGGGATCGGCACCGTGCCGGCCGTCGTCACCTCCGCCGTCATCGTCATCTTCCCGATCGCCGTCGTCGTCTCCGCCAGCATCGCGACGATGGATGCGGAACTCGCCGATGTGCTGCGCTCCCTCGGTGCCAGCCGGCTGCTGGCGCTGGCCAAGGTCGGCGTGCCGCAATCCATGCCCGCCTTCTTCGGTGCGCTGAAGGTCGCCATCACCCTGTCCTTCATCGGCTCGATCCTGGCGGAATCCGTCGCCGCCAATCGCGGGCTCGGCTTCATGATGAACCGCGCGGCCTCCGATTTCGACGTGGAGCTTGTCTACAGCGGCCTCCTCACCCTCGCCGCAATGGGCATCGCGCTCTACCTCGCCTCCCTCGCGCTGGAGCGGCGCGTGGTGGGATGGGCGGATCGCCGTGGCTGACCGCTTCCTCCATCCAGGGACCAGACGCGCATGACCGTGACCCGTTCGACGTTGCTGCGCGGCACCGCCGCCGCCCTGGCCGGCGCGCTGGCAAGCCCGGCCATCGCCCAGCCGCTGGAACGGCTGCCGCTGACGCTGAACTGGAAGATCCAGGGCCTGCACGGCGCCTTCTTCCTGGCGCTGGAGCGCGGCTATTTCCGTGCGGAGGGGCTGAACCCCGACATTGTCGCGGGCGATGGATCAGCGAACGTCGTGAACCGCCTGGCAGGCGGGGCCTTCCAGATCGGCCTTGGCGACGTCGCGTCGCTGGTGCGCTTCAACGCGCAGAATCCGGAACGGCGCGTGAAGGCGATCTACAACCAGACGCCGGCGGACCTGGTCGTGATGTCGCTGCGCGGCCGGGGGATCAGCAAGCCCGACGATCTGCGCGGCCGCCTGGTCGGTGCGCCCGTGGGCGATGCCGCCTTCAAGATGTTTCCCGCCTTCACCGCCGCCACCGGCGTGCCCGCCAGCGCGATCCGCTGGGAACACATGGCGCCCAACATCCGGGAGGCGATGCTGATCCAAGGGCGCGTGGACGCCATCACCGCGAATGAAGGCACGGCGCTGTTCAACCTGAAGGCCGCGGGCGTGAGGCAGGAGGACATGGTCTTCCTCCGCTACTCCGATTTCGGTATCAACATCGTCAATGCCGGCATGATGGCGAACGAGTCCTTCCTGCGGGAGAAGCCGGAGACGGTGCGAAAGGTGCTGCGTGCCGTGAATCGCGGCCTGGTCGAGTCCGTCGCCAACCCCGCCGCCAGCCTGGATGCGCTGATGCGCAAGGACCCGCTGCTGAACCGCGGGATCGAGGCCGAGCGCCTGATGTACAGCATCGCCCGCATGGTGGAGCAGCCGGATGCGCGGGAAGGCGGCCTCGGTTTCTACAACGAGGCGAATGTGCGGCGCTCCATCGAGATCGTCACCGCGGCGGAAGGCCTGCCCGCGCCCATCGCCGTCGGCGATTTCATGGACCTCTCCTTCCTGCCCCCGGCTTCCGCCCGCGTGATCCCCGCCATCGGGCGCGTCTGAGGCATGGCGCGTCCCTTCGTCGAATTCGACCGCGTCACCCTCACCTATGGCGAGGGGGAAGAGGCGACGCCGGCGCTGGACCCGACGAGCCTCGGCATCGCGGAAGGCGAGTTCGTCGCGGTGGTGGGCCCGAGCGGCTGCGGGAAATCCTCGCTGCTCAAGCTGGTCTCCGGCCTGTTGAAGGCGACCAGCGGCAATGTCGTGGTGGCGGCGCAGGAAGTGACGGCCCCGATCAAGATCGTCGGCATGGCCTTCCAGAATCCGAATTTGCTGCCCTGGCGCAGCACGCTGCGCAACGTGCTGCTGCCAGCGGAGATCGTGCAGCCCCACCGCGCCCGCTACCGCCGCGACAAGGCCCCCTATGTCGAACGCGCGCGGCAATTGCTGCGCACCGTGGGGCTGGAGGGGTTCGAGCAGAAGCTGCCCTGGCAGCTCTCCGGCGGCATGCAGCAGCGCGCCAGCCTCTGCCGCGCGCTGATGCACGAACCCTCCCTGCTGCTGCTGGACGAGCCCTTCGGCGCGCTGGACGCCTTCACGCGGGAGGAGCTGTGGGCGGTGCTGCAGGCGCTGTGGATGCAGAAGCCCTTCACCGTGATCCTGGTGACGCATGATTTGCGGGAGGCGCTCTACCTCGCCGACACGATCTATGTGATGAGCGCGCGGCCGGGCCGCATCCTGCTGCGCAGGAATTTCGACCTGCCGCGGCCGCGCACCCTCGACAGCACCTATGACGCGCGCTTCGTGCAGGCGCTGGCGGAGCTGCGCGCGCATATCGCGGAGGCCCGGACGCCGGTGCCCGCCTTCGCATGAGCGCGGTGGTGGAAGCCGCACCGGCGCCTGTCGCGGCACCAAGCCCCGCGAAGCCGCGCGGGCGACGCCGGCGGGCACTCGCGGCCGTGCTGGTGCCGCTCGGCTTCGCGCTGGCCGTCCTGGCGCTGTGGGAGGCGGTGGTGCGGATCGCCGCCCTGCCGCCCTTCATCCTGCCGGCGCCGAGCAATTTCTTCAGTGTGCTCGTCGCGCGGCATGAGCCGATCCTGATGATGGCGGCGCAGACGGCGCGATCCACGCTGATGGGCTTCGCCATCGGCGTCAGCATCGGTGTCGTCCTGGGCAGCATCATCGGATCGTCGCGCGCCATCTACCGCATGGTCTATCCCGCGCTGATCGGCTTCCACACCATTCCCTCCGTCGCGCTGATCCCGCTCTTCGTCATCTGGTTCGGCGCGGGGCCGCATATCGCGGTGATCACGGCGGTCGTCGTCTGCTTCTTCCCGGTCACCGTCATCATGGCCACCGCCATCGCGACCTCCGCGCCCGAGCTCGACGACGTGCTGCGCTCCCTCGGCGCCACGCGGACCGACGTCATGGTGAAGGTCGCGCTGCCGCGGGCCATGCCGCAGTTCTTCGGCTCGCTCAAGCTCGCCATCACCGGCGCCTTCATCGGCACCATCGTGGCGGAGACGATCGCGGCCAATGCCGGCATCGGCTACGTGATGGTGGTGGCCACCAACAACATGGATGGCGCGCTTGCCTTCGCGGCGCTCAGCGTCCTCGCCGCCATGGGCGTCACGCTCTACGCGGCCTCGCTGTTCCTGGAACGCCGGCTGACCGGCTGGGCCTATCGCGGGAGATGATGGCATGACGCAGGATCTGGCGCTGCTGCCGGCGGGCGAGTTGGTGGCGCTGTACCGGGCGGGCCGTGCGTCGCCGGTGGAGCATCTGCGCGCCGTACTGGCGCAGATCGCCGCGCTGAACCCCGTGCTGAACGCCTTCTGCTGGCTGGACGAGGAGAGCGCGCTGCGCGACGCGCGCGCCAGCGAGGCGCGCTGGAAGGCGGGCGCGCCGGCCTCCGCGCTGGACGGCGTGACGGCGACGGTGAAGGACCTCTCCGTCACGCGCGGCTGGCCGACGCGCCGCGCCAGCCGCGCGATCCCGGCCGAGGGCCCGTGGCTGGAGGACAGCCCCTCCGTCGCGCGCATGCGGGAAGCGGGCGCTGTGCTGATCGGCAAGACGACGGTGCCGGAATTCGGCGCGGCCTATGTGACCAAGTCCGAACTCTGCGGCATCTCCCGCAACCCCTGGAACCCCGCCATGACGCCGGGCGGGTCGAGTGGCGGTTCCGCTGCCTCCGCCGCCGCGGGGATGGGGACCATCGCGCTCGCCTCCGACGCCGCGGGATCGATCCGCGCGCCGGCGAGCATGAGCGGCGTCTTCGGCCTGAAGACGACTTTCGGCCGCGTCGCGGACTATCCCTCCTCCTACCTCGGCACGCTGGCGGTGATCGGCCCGATCACGCGGACGGTGCGGGAGGTGGCGCTGTGCATGGACGTGATCAGCCAGCCCGATGCGCGGGACAGCTACGCGCTGCCGCCACCCGATCGCAGTTTCCTCGATGGCATCGAGGACGGCGTGAAGGGGCTGCGCATCGCCTACAGCCCGACGCTCGGCTTCGCCAAGGTCGATCCCGAGGTCGCGGCCCTCATCGCCGCCGGCGCCAAGGCGCTGGAGGCGATGGGCGCGATCGTGGAGATCGTGGATCACGTCATGGACGACCCGGGCGCCATGCTCGGCAAGCTCATGGCGCCCGGCCTCGCCAATGCCTTCCGCGTCTTCGGCTTCACGGAAGCGCAGCAGGCGCTGATGCTGCCGCGCCTGGTGGAGACCGCCGCGCGCGGCGCCGCCGTGCCGATGATGACCTACCTGGCCGCGCGGGAGGCGCGGGAGAAGCTCGGCGCCCGCATGCGCGCGTTCCATGAGCGCTACCACCTGCTGGTGACGCCGGTCGGCGCCATCCCCGGCTGCGACGCGGATACCGATGCGCCGCGCGATCGGCGCTATGCCGGCTACGCAAATCCCTTGCCCTTCGGCGCTGCCTTCAATCTCACGAAGCAGCCTGCGGCCTCCGTCCCCGTGGGTGTCACCGCCTCCGGCCTGCCGGTCGGCATGCAGGTGGTGGGACCGCTTTACGCCGATGCGCTGGTGCTGCGCGCCTGCCTCGCCATCGAACAGGCGCTGCCCATGCCGGCGCCGGACCTGGCGGCGCTCCGCCATTCCCCCTTCGCCGAGGCCATCCCGCGCGGGCTGCTGAGCCAGCGCGAGGCGATGGCCGTCCCGGCCTGACGCAAGGAGAACGCGATGCTCAGCCTCATCACCGGCCTGCATCCCGCGGGCAACCATCCCGCCGGCTGGCGCCATCCCCGCGCCTATGACAACACCATGATGAACCTGGAGCAGATGATCGAGATCGCGCAGACCGCGGAGCGCGGGCTGTTCGACATGCTCTTCATCTCCGACGGCAATGGCGTGGCCGGCATGGAGTGGCCCGAATTGTTCGAGGCCAATGCCCTGACCGGCAAGCCCGCGGTCTTCGAACCCGTCACCGTGCTCTCCGCCATCGCCATGCACACCAAGCGCATCGGCCTGCTGGCGACGGCGACGACGACCTATGAGGAGCCCTTCACCCTCGCGCGGAAATTCGCCTCGCTCGACCACATCAGCAAGGGCCGCGCCTGCTGGAACGTCGTCACCAGTTCCAACGCCTCGGACAGCCTGAATTTCGGCAAGGACGAGCACCTGGCGCGCTATGATCGCTACGAGCGCGCGAGGGAATTCGTCGAGGTCTGCAAGGGCCTCTGGGATTCCTGGGCGGAGGATGCCTTCCCGCAGGACAAGGCGCGCGGCAAGTACATCGACCTCAACCGCGTCCACACGCTGAACCACAAGGGCAAGCACTTTCGGGTGCGCGGCCCGCTGAACGCGGCGCGGCCGCCGCAGGGCTACCCCGTGCTGTTCAGTGCGGGACAGTCCGAGCCGGGGCGGGAACTGGCGGCGGCGATGTCGGATTGCATGTTCTGCGCGACGCCCACCAGAAAGCAGGCCGCCGCCTTCTACACCGACATGAAGTCGCGCCTGGCGAAGTACGGGCGCGCGCCGGACGAGCTCAAGATCATGCCGGGCTGCGTCGTCTATGTCGGCCGCACGGAGGCCGAGGCGGAGGCGATGTTCCAGGAACAGCAGGCGCTGATCGATCCCGTCGTCGGCGTCCGCCACCTCTCCCACTACGTCAACATGGATCTGACGGGCTTCGCACTCGACGAGCCCTTCCCCGAACTGACGCCCGACGGCATCGGCGGGTCGTCCCGCCGCTACGCGATCAGCGAGGTCGCGCGGCGGGAGGGGCTGACCATCCGGCAGACCTACGAACGCTTCCTGCCCTCCTTCGGCCATCCCGTGATGAAGGGCGATGGCAAGCAGGTCGCGGACATGATCGAGGATTGGTATCGCGCCGGCGTCTGCGATGGCTTCAACGTCCATGTCGGCTACCAGCCGGACGGGCTGACGAATTTCGTGGACCACGTCGTGCCGGAACTGCAGCGCCGGGGCCTCTACCGCACCAGCTATCCGGGCCGGACGCTGCGCGACGTGGTCGGCCTCAAGCGGCCAGAGAGCCAGTTCTTCCCGACCCTTGTCCCCGCCATGGTGGCGGAGTAGCGGGCACACCCATGCGCACCATTCCCGCCAATCCCTATCCCTGGCCCTTCGATGGCGATCTGCGCCCCGACAACACGGCGCTGATCGTCATCGACATGCAGATCGATTTCTGCGGTCGTGGCGGGTATGTCGATGCCATGGGCTACGACATATCCCTGACGCGCGCGCCGATCGAGCCCATCCGCGCCGTGCTCGCCGCCATGCGCGGCGCGGGCTACCACATCCTGCACACGCGGGAGGGCCATCGCCCGGACCTGTCGGACCTGCCCGCCAACAAGCGCTGGCGGTCGCGGCAGATCGGCGCCGGCATCGGCGATCCGGGCCCCTGCGGGAAGATCCTCATCCGTGGCGAGCCGGGCTGGGAGATCATTCCCGAACTCGCGCCGCTGCCGGGCGAGACCATCATCGACAAGCCGGGCAAGGGCAGCTTCTGCGCCACCGACCTCGAACTCATCCTCCGCACCCGCGGCATCCGCAACCTGGTGCTGACCGGCATCACCACCGATGTCTGCGTCCATACCACGATGCGCGAGGCCAATGACCGCGGCTTCGAATGCCTGCTGCTGGAGGATTGCTGCGGCGCGACAGACCTCGGCAACCACCAGGCGGCGATCAAGATGGTGACGATGCAGGGCGGCGTGTTCGGCGTTGTCTCGACTTCGGAGGCTCTCCTGTCTTCGCTGGCCTGATCACGAGGCGGTCCTCGATCGACGCCGGTTTCCCGCGAGCATGTCCATCAACCGCCTGGCTGCCGCGCGCGGTGGGGCGGGGCGTCCTTGGTGCAGGCAGCACCGCCATCACTCAGCCCCGCCGCGCTGCCTCGATGGCGGCGACGTCGATCTTGCGCATCCCCATCATGGCCTGGAAGGCGCGCCGCGCCTCCTCGCCCCCGGCCGCCATCGCGTCCGTCAGCACGCGCGGCGTGATCTGCCAGGACAGGCCCCAGCGATCCTTGCACCAGCCGCAGGCACTCTCCTCGCCGCCATGGCCGACGATCGCGTCCCAGTAGCGATCCGTCTCCGCCTGGTCCTCGGTCGCGATCTGGAAGGAAAAGGCCTCGCTGTGCCGGAAGGCCGGGCCGCCATTCAGGCCGATGCAGCGGATGCCGGCGACCACGAAATCGACGGTCAGCACATCGCCTTCCCTGCCGGCGGGGTAGTCGCCCGGCGCGCGATGGACGGCGATGACGCGGCTGTCGGGGAAGACCTCCGCGTAGAAGCGGGCGGCGGCCTCGGCCTCGCCATCGAACCAGAGGCAGATCGTGTTCTTCGTCATGGCTGTCCTTCCCCGTTCAGCGCCCGCCAGATACGCTCGGGGGTGGCCGGCAGTTCGACGCGCGCCGTCACGCCCACCCGCCACAGCGCATCCGTGATCGCGTTCGACATGGCGGCGAGCGACCCCGTCACGCCGGATTCCCCAGCACCCTTCACGCCCAGCGGATTGCTGCGCGCCGGCACCTCATGCAAGGCGACCGCCATGGAGGGCAGGTCGGCGGCGCGGGGCATCGCATAGTCCATGAAGGACCCGGACAGCATCTGGCCATCCGCATCATAGACGATCCGCTCCGTCAGCGCCTGGCCGAGCCCCTGCGCGACGCCGCCCTGCACCTGGCCATGCACGATGGCGGGGTTGATCACCACGCCGACATCATCGACGGCGAGGTAGCGGTCCACGCGGAGCTGCCCCGTCTCCGGGTCGATCTCGATCTCGACGATGTGGCAGCCATTCGGGAAGTTCAGGTCCTCCGCATCGAAGTCGCCCGTCGAATCCAGCGTCTCCGGCAGGTCGCCAGGCAATACCGGCGCCTCGCGCCGCCAGCGCGCGAGGTCGAGCAGCGCGACGGCGCGATCCGTCCCGACCACGCGGAACTCCCCCGCTTCGAAGACGACGTCGGCTTCCGCCACCTCCAGCCGATGCGCGGCCAGCAGGCGGCCCTTGCGCACCACCTCCGCGCATCCCAGCGACAGCGCCGATCCCGCCATGATCAGGGAGCGGGAGGCGATGGAGGCGAGGCCGCGCGGTACGTCGCGGCTGTCGCCCTGGCGGAGGCGGATGGCCTCCGCCGGAATGCCGAGCCGGTCGCCGACCAGTTGCGCGAAGCTCGTCTCATGCCCCTGGCCGCTGGACTGCGTCGCCACCACCAGGTCGATCCCGCCCTCCTCCGGGAAGCGGATCGTGGCGCTTTCGTAGAGCAGCCCGCCCACGCATTCGAGGAAGCAGCAGATCCCCCGCCCGCGCAGCCTTCCTGCCGCGCGTGATGCGGCCTCCCGCGCCGCGAAGCCATCCCAATCGGCCAGCGCGAGGGCCTTGGCGAGCACCGCGTCGAAATCGCCGCTGTCGTAGAGCCGCCCGGCCGGGTTGCGGTAGGGCATGGCGGAGGCTGGGATCAGGTTCCGGCGCCGCAGCGCGATGGGGTCCCGCCCCGTCTCGCGCGCCGCCGCATCCACCAGGCTTTCCATCACCAGCGCCGCCGCTTCCCGCCCCGCGCCGCGATAGGGGCCGGTGGAGGCGGTGTTGGTGAAGACGAGCTTCACCGTCACGTCGATGCAGGGCGTGCGATAGACCAGCGGCAGGCCGTTGGTCGTGTTGCGGATGGTCACGTAGGGACCGTGGACGGAGTAGTAGGCGCCCATCGCATCCAGGACGTGGAGCCGCACCGCGAGGAAGTTGCCCTCCCCGTCCAGCGCCAGCTCCGCCTCCATCACCGCGTCGCGGCCGTGGTTGTCGGAAAGCAAATGCTCCGCCCGCGTGCCGCGCCACTTCACCGGCCGGCCGAGCGCCCGCGCGGCATGCAGGATGGCGACATCCTCGGGATAGGGCTGTTCCTTCACCCCGAAGGCGCCGCCGACATCATGGGTGAAGACCAGCATGCGTTCCTGCGGCACCTTGAAGGTGTGTTCGCAGAGGACTCGCAGCATGTAGCGCACGCCCTGGCTGGCGCAGGTCAGGCTCCAGGCCTCGGTCGCGGCGTCGAAGCTGGCGATGGCGGTGCGCGGCTCGATCGGGTTGGCGATGACGCGGTTGTTGACCAGGCGCAGACGCGTGACGTGTGCGGCGCGGGCGAAGGCGGCGGCGGTCGCCTCCGCATCGCCGCCCTGCCAGGTCAGGCCGACATTCTCCGGTGCCGCGTCCCAGACGCGGGGCGCACCGGGCTCCACGGCGGCGGCGGTATCGACCACGGCGGGCAGCGGCTCGATCTCCGCCAGCACCAGCTCCGCCGCGTCCTCCGCCTGCGCGCGCGTCTCCGCCACCACCACGGCGATCGGCTCCCCCACATGGCGCACGCGGTCCGCCGCGAAGGCGGGGCGAGGGGCCTCCACCGGGGTGGGCATGCGGAAGCCCGGCATGGGCAGGTAGGGGATGGGGCCGATGCCGGCGGCCTGCAGATCCGCCGCGGTGAAGATGCCGAGCACGCCGGGCGCGGCGCGTGCCGCCGCCGCATCGATCCCGCGGAGATGGCCATGCGCGTAGGAGGATCGGACGAAGACCGCATGGGCCTGGCCGGGCAGGTCGATGTCGTCGGTGAAGACGCCGCGGCCGGTCAGCAGCCGCGCATCCTCCCGCCGCCGGACGGGGCGGGAGAGGCTCACGGCTGGCGGGCCAGGGGCTGGCGGGGGTGTTGCGGCATGCGGCGTTCCTCCGCCCGCCGCGCTGGCGGCGGGCTGCTTTTCTGATTAATCAGTTAGTCAACGCTAGTCAGCCGGGCCGCGGATGGTCAAGTCTGCATCGCGCCGCCGCTTGCGCGCGGGAACGGCAACGGGAATAGAAACGCACCATGAGGTCAGATACCCCGAAGCGTCGCGCCCGCCCTGCGGCGGAGAGGACCGGCGCCGCCCCGCGGCGGGACGCCGAGGCGCAGCCGCGCATCCCCGGCGAATCGCAGCGCCGCATCCTGGCCTGCGCGCGGGTGGAATTCGCGGAGAAGGGATTCGCCGGCGCCCGCACGGAAGCCATCGTCCGTGCCGCGGGCGTGAACCCCAACCTGCTCTACCACTATTTCGGCTCCAAGGACGGGCTCTTCGTCGCGGTGATGGAGGAGGTCTATGGCGACGTCCGGTCCCACCATGGCGACCTGGAGCTGGATGCGCTGGCACCGGAGGAGGCGATCAGGCGGCTGACGGAGGCGACCTTCGACCTCTTCGTCGCCTCCGACGACGTGATCCGCCTGCTGTCCACGGAGAACATCCACCACGCCGAGCATATCCGCGGCTCCGACCGCATCGCCCATCTCTACGACCCGCTGCTGGCCATCATCGAACGCCAGCTGGCGCGGGGGCGGGAACTGGGCGTCTTCAGGGCGGAGGTGGATGCGCAGGAACTCTTCATCACCATCACCGGCCTCTCGTACTTCTACCTCTCCAACCGGCATACGCTGAGCGTCATCCTGCGCACGGACCTCAATGCGCGGGCGCGGCGGGAGAGGCGGCGGCGGCACATCGTCGATGTCGTGCTGACCTATCTGCGCCACGGCGATGACGGCGCGCAGCGCCTGGCACCGCGCAGCTGAACGGCTTGACCGCGCCCGCGACACCTGGATAAGTTGACTAACTACTTAATCGGACCGCCGAAGGCGGCCGCGTCCAAACCGGCGCCTCGCGCGCCGCCATCCGGAGGGAGCTGTCATGAGGAAGTGGCTTGCGGCCGCGGCCGCCATCGTCGGGCTGCACATCGCGGCACCCGTCGCGGCGCAGGAACGCGTGACGCTGGCGCTGAACTGGACGCCATCCGGCGACCACGCGCCGCTCTACTACGCCATCCAGCAGGGCTGGTACCGCGCCGCCGGCGCCGATGTGCGGCTGGAGATCGCGCGCGGCTCCGGCGCCTCCGCCGCCCGCGTCGGCGCGGGCGCGGAGATGGGCATCTCCGACCTCGGCTCCGTCATGGTCGCGCGCGGCGCGGGGGCGGACATCGTCGCGGTGATGAACATCTTCGCGAATTCGCCGCAGGGCTTCTACTGGCTCCGCTCCTCCGGCATCCAGTCGGTGCGCGACTTCGCGGGCCGCCGCCTCGGCAATCCGCCCGGCGACGCGGCGCGCGTCATGTGGCCCGCCATCGCGCGGCGGCTCGGCATGGAAGCCAACGCCGTCACCTGGGTGAACATCAACCCCGCCGCCAAGCCCGCCGCGCTCATCTCCCGCCAGGTCGATGGCACCACCTTCTTCTACAACTACCACTACATCATGGAACGCGAGATCGGCGCCGATCTCGGCTTCGCCTCCTGGCGCTCGCTTGGCCTGAACCTCTACGGCAACAGCCTGATCGCGAATGAGCGCTTCCTGCGGGAGAAGGCGGATGTCGCCCGCGCCGTGGTGCGCGTGACGCAGCGCGCCTACATCCATTGCGTGCAGACGCCGGAACCCTGCGTCGCCGCCATGGCCGCCGCCGTCTCCGGCATCAAGCCGGAGGAGGAGATCCAGAACTGGCGCCTGACGGTCGCGGAGCTCTTCAACGACGACGCCTTCCGCAACCAGGCCTTCGGCTTCATGGTGCCGGAACGCGTGCGCGCCGACCTCGCCGTGGTGCGGGAGACCTTCGAACTCCAGCGGCCCTTCGAGGCCGAGGCGGTGGCGACCAACGCGCTGCTCGACACCACGCTGCGCCTGCCCGCCGCCGCTACCCGCTGAGCATCCGCGATGCAGCGCAAGACACTCCAGGTCGCGGGCATTGCGCTGCTCGCCCACCTGCTCGCCCTGCTGGCCTGGCACCTGGTGGTGACGGTCGGCAAGGTGCCGGCCTTCATCCTGCCCTCGCCCGCCGCCACCTTCGCGACGCTGGGCAATGCCCGCTACGACTGGTGGGGCAACACCGCGGTGACGGCGGTGGAGATCATGGGCGGCTTTGCCATCGCCACCGTCCTCGGCGTGCTCTTCGCCCTCGCCTTTACCTGGAGCCGGCTGGCACTGACGCTGCTGATGCCGCTGCTCATCACCTTCAACATGATTCCGAAGGTCGCGCTCGGCCCGCTGGTCATCGTGTGGATGAGCTATGGCGTCGTCACCAACATCGTCATCGCCTTCGCCATCGCCTTCTTCCCCATCCTGCTGACGACGCTGCGCGGGCTGCGGGAGACGGAGCCGGAGCTGCTGGAACTGGTGGGCGCGCTGCACGCCACGCGCTGGCAGGTCTTCACCAAGATCCAGCTGCCGGGTTCACTGCCCTACCTCTTCTCCGGCATGAAGGTGGGCTCCGTGCTCGCCGTTGCAGGCGCCATCGTCGGCGAGTTCATCGGATCGGAAGCCGGGCTCGGCTACCTCATGCTGCAGGTGCAGGTGCGGCTCGACACCGCGGCGATGATGATGTCGGTGCTGCTGATCAGCCTGATCGGCATCATCCTCTATGGCCTCGTCTCGGCGCTCGAGGCGCTGGTGGTGGTGCGCGATGCCCGTCTCGGCTGATCCCATGAACACGGAGGCCGCGCCCTTCATCCGCCTGCGCAACGTCGCCAAGACCTTCACGCGCGACGGTGCGGAGTTCCAGGCGCTGTCGGATGCCAGCTTCGACATCCGGGCCGGGGAATTCGTCTGCCTGGTCGGTCCCTCCGGCTGCGGGAAATCCACGCTGCTCCGCATCCTCGCAGGGCTGCTGCCGGCCAATGCGGGCTCCACCGTCTCCATCGGCAGCCCGGCCGATCCCTTCCGCCCGGGCCGGGATGTCGGCATCGCCTTCCAGCAGCCGCTGCTGCTGAAATGGCGCCGGGTGCTGGAGAACGTCATGCTCCCCGCCGAGATCCTCGGCCTGCCGATGCGGGAGACGCGGGAGCGGGCGCGGGACCTGCTGAACCTGGTCGGCCTGTCCCAGGCCGAGCGGAAATACCCCTATGAGCTCTCCGGCGGCATGCAGCAGCGCGTCGCCATCGCGCGGTCCCTGGTGCATGACCCGAAGCTGGTGCTGATGGACGAGCCCTTCGGCGCGCTGGATGCGCTGACCCGCGAACGCATGAATGTCGAGCTGCTGCGCATCTGGGAGAAGAGCGGCAAGACCATCGTGCTGGTGACGCATGGGATCGGGGAGGCCGTGTTCCTCGGCCAGCGCGTGGTGGTGCTGACGGCCGGGCCCGCCCGGATGGCCGCCGACATCCCGATCGAACTGCCGCCGCAGCGCACGCTTGAACTCAAGACGAGCGAGGCCTTCGGCGCCTATTCCCGGCGGATCTACGGGCTGCTCGGCATGAGCTGAGGCCGGGGGGCTTGCCCTCCGTCCCGGCGCGGGGCATCCGCAGCGCGCCGACAGGGACGCCGCTTCGCATCATGGACCAGCCCGCCACCGATCTCACCCAGCTCCTGCCCGCCCGCATCCAGGGCGTGGGCACCAGCCAGATCGGGCTCGTCGCCGATCGCGGCCGCGACGACCCGGAGGTGGTGAAGCTCTGGATCGGGGAGGGCGACCTGCCCACGCCGCCCTTCATCGTGGAAGCCGCCCATCGCGCCATGCTGGCTGGCGAGACGCGCTACACCTATTCCCGCGGCATCCCCGCCTTGCACCGCGCGCTGTCCGACTACCACCGCCGCCACTGGGGCGTGGAGGTGGCGCCGGAGCGCTTCGCCATCACCGCCGGCGGCATGAACGCCATCATGCAGGCCTGCCAGGCGCTGCTGGAGCCGGGCGAGGAGGTGATCATCCCCGTCCCCGGCTGGCCGAACCTGGGCGAGGCCGTGCGCGTCACGGGCGGCGTGCCCGTCACGGTGCCCTATCGCCAGAGCGCCACCGGCCGTTTCTCCCTGCCGCTGGAGGACATCCTGGCGGCCGTGACGCCACGCACGCGCATCATCGTGGTGAACTCCCCCTCCAACCCCACGGGCTGGGTGATGCCGATGGGGGAGATGGAGGCGCTGCTGGCGGCGGCGCGGGAGCGCGGGCTCTGGATCATCTCGGACGAGGTCTACAACCACTTCACCTATGGCAACGCCATCGCGCCGTCCTTCCTGCAGCTCGCCACGCCGTCGGACCGGCTGATCGTCACCAACACCTTCTCCAAGAACTGGGCGATGACGGGCTGGCGCGCCGGCTGGATCATCTATCCCGAGGGGCTGGCCGCCACCTTCGGCAAGCTCGGCCAGTACAACACCACCTCCATCCCCACCTTCATCCAGCACGCCGCGGTGACGGCACTGGAGCAAGGGGACGGTTTCATCCGCACCATGGTCGGCCGCTGCGCGGAAGCCCGCGCCATCATGGTGGAGGGCCTGTCCCGCCTGAAGGGCGTCACCGTCTTCCCGCCCGATGGCGCCTTCTACCTGATGGCGCGGGTGGAGACGGGGGAAAAGAGCCTCGACCTGGCCTTCCGCCTGCTGCGGGAAGCGAAGGTAGGCGTCGCCCCCGGCACCGCCTTCGGGCCGGAAGGCGAGGGCTTCATCCGCATCTGCTTCGCCATCAGCCCCGAACTCGCACGCGAGGCCGTGGCGCGGCTGGCGCGGGTGCTGGGATAGGGTCTCTCAGCCCAGCATCTCCGAACCCGGCACGATGCCCCTCGGCAGGCCAGCGACATGCGCGGCCAGCTCGGCGGGGCGCGTGATCCACAGCCGGTCCCGATGCGCCAGGATGTGCTTCAGCGCGTCGCGCAGCGGCCGCAGGCGGAAGGGCTGGCCGACGACGAAGCTGTGCAGGACGATGCTCATCACCAGCGGGCGGTGGCGTGACTGCTCCAGCATCTCGTCGAACTGGTCGGTGATCATCTCCGCGAATTCCCGGCCCGTGTGGTGGCGGAACACCATCGCCGGGCTGTCATTCAGCTCGACGCTGTAGGGGATGGACAGGATGGGGCCGGACCGCGTCGCCATCCAGAAGGGCTGGTCATCCGCCGGCCAGTCCATCATGTAGTCGAAGCCTTCCTCCTTCAGCAGGTCGAGCGTATGCGTGCCCTGCGACAGCCACGGGCCGAGCCAGCCGCGCGGCGCGCGGCCGGCATGCCGCGCGATGCCGTCCCGGGATTGCTGGATCAGCCGCCGCTCATCCTCCTCCCACATCCCTTCCTGCCGTTCGGCATTGGTGCGGCCATGGCCGACGAACTCGTCGCCGCGGGCCAGGATGGCGCGGCCGATCTCCGGCATCAGGTCCAGCGCGGCGGAGTTGCAGTTGTGCGCGGCCGGCAGGCCGAGTTCGTCCAGCAGGGCGAGGATGTTCCAGATGCCCACCCTGTTCCCGTAGTCGCGCCAGGCATAGTTCCGCTGCGTCTGGGGCGACCCCGCCACGGTGCTGTCGCTGCCGAGGCCGGCGCGGAAGGCGTGGTGTTCGATGTTGGTGAAGACCTGCACGGCCAGCCTGCGCCCCTCCGGCCAGGCGTAGTCGGGGCGGGAGATGATGGCGCTGGGCGCATAGCGGTTCTGGTCGGGCAGCTTCATCGGACGATCCTCCGCGGGGCGTGGCGCGCATGATGCGCCAGCCCCGGCACGGCGCTAGCCCCCGGTCGCCTCCGCCAGATAGGACAGGTCGATGTAGCGCGCGGGATCGGTCAGCGGCCGCGCCGGCACCGCATAGGTGGAGCGCAGGCGCAGCACCGTCGCGATGCCCGCGGGATCGATGGTGAGGTCACGGCGCAGCCCGCGCACGGGATCGATCAGCAGTGCGCAGGCGCGGTCCGCCACCGCCGGCGCGCCGCCCATGCGCGCGCGGAACAGCGCGCCCACGGCATCACGGTTCTCGGCCGCGCCGATCCAGTCGATGGCATCCTTCCAGGCCCGGATGAAGGCCACCAGCGTCTCCCGGTTCGCAGCCGCCCAGGCGCGGGAGGCATTGCCCGTCACGCCGGCATAGGCGCCGATCATGTCGGTGGCGCGCGCCAGGCGGCGGAAGCCCTTCGCTTCCGCCACCAGGTCGGGCGGCGTGGTCAGCAGCGTCGCGGCGGTGCGGCCTTCCAGCAGCGCCTCCAGCCGCATGCCATGGCCGCCGACGCGGAAGAACGGCGTCTCCGCCTCCGTCAGCCCCGACAGGCGCAGCATCTCTCGCAGCACGAAGGCATAGCCGGTGGTCAGCGCATCCACCGCCAGGCTCTGGCCGCGCAGCGCCGCGATGTCGGGCACATCCGGCGCCGCCATCAGGCTCAGCACGGCGTCATCGATGCCCATGAAGGCGAAGAAATCGGTGCCGCCCTCGATCCCCGCCTCACCCTGTGCCTCCACATAGGTGACGACGTTGTCGAAGGCGGTCAGCGCCACCTGGCGCCGCCCCGTATGCAGGTCCCGCGCCAGCTCCACCGAATTGGGCGTGATGGACAGCGTCACCACGAGGCCGTGGCGCGCGAAGAAGCCCTGTTCCTCTGCCACCCACATCGGCAGGTTGGACGCGCCCTGGAAGGCGACGACGTCGAGGGTCTTCATCGCGCGTCGCTCTCCACGCCCGTCTTCTCCTCCAGCGCACCGCCGAGGAAATTCGCGGTGTGGCGGTAGTGCTTCTCCAGCAGCGCCACGGCTTCGTCCGCCCGCCGCGCCAGCGTCACCTCGCACAGCGCCGCATGCTCCGCCGCCACGTCCCGCTGCGGATAGGCGAGGCTGTTGGAGAGGTTGCGGAACCGCGTGCTGCGGTCATGCAGATCGGCGCAGAAGGCCAGCAGGCTCGGCGCGCCGCAGGGCTCCAGCAGCGCCAGGTGGAAGTCGCGATGCAGCGCATCCCAGGCGGGGTTGGGGACGAAGGCATCGGCCTCCAGCGACCGCGACGCGCGCGCCAGGCGATGATGCGCGACCAGCACGCGCTCCTCCCACGCCGCATCGCCGCGGGCGATCGCGGCCCGCAGCGCCGCCGTCTCCGCCAGGCAGCGCGTCTCCACCAGATCGGCCAGCGCCGCCTGGTCGGCGCCCGCCACGCGGAAGCCGCGCTGGTCCAGGCGCTGCACCAGCCCTTCCGCCGCCAGCGCGGCCAGCGCTTCCCGAAGCGGGGAGGCGCCGACGCCATAGCGTTCCCGCAGCGTCTCCAGCCGCAGCTTCGCGCCGGGGCGGAGCACGCCATGCAGGATGTCCGCGCGCAGCCGCGCTTCCACCAGCCGTGCCAGGGTCAGGGTGCTGTCCATCATGCCAATTTAGCGATGCAGCGACGGCATGCAAGAATTTCGCCGATTTGCTGGTTGCCCGCCGGGGAAATTTCGACAAAATGCGCGGGACGTCCAGAACGCGCTACCGGCGCTGCGGCCCCTGGCGGGCGTGCCGCGCCTTGAGGGAGTGACAAGCCGATGAGCCACCCGAAGCCCACCATCCTGCGCCCGCAGGCCGATTTCCGCTTCCCCGGCGGCGCGCGGGTCGGCGTGATCTTCAACATCGCCTATGAGGGCTGGTCCCCCGGCGTCGTCCCCGGCATCGGCCCCATGGGCAATCCGCTGAAGCCCGGCTTCTACGATGCCAATGCGGCGTCCTGGGGCATGTTCGGCGCGGTGCGCGGCATCTGGCGCGCGCTGGAGATCGCGGCGCGCAACGGCGTGAAGGCCAGCGTCATGACCAATGGCGTGCTGGCGGAGCAGTGGCCGGACACGATCAAGGCCATCCACCAGGGCGGGCACGAGATCATCGCCCATTCCTACGGCATGGACATCATCCCGGTGTATCTGGACGAGGCCGGGCAGCGGGAGAACATCGCCCGCACCACCGGGCTCATCAGCGACCTGACGGGCGAGAAGCCGATCGGCTGGATCAGCCCGCGCGGCACGGGCAGCCCGATCCATGTCCGCCTGCTGGCGGAAGCCGGCTACACGCATCACGGCGACTGCAACGACGACGACATGCCGCACCTCGCCATCGAGGCTTCGGGCCATGAGATCATCGGCATCCCGCTGATCATGGACATCAACGACCTGCCGAGCGCCATCCGCTACGGCAACAATGCCCGCGCCATGCTGGAGCAGTTCCAGGACGCCTTCGCCGCCTGCCTGGAGCGTGAGACGCGGCCCGTCACGCTCGACGTCACCATCCACACCCATGTCTATGGCCGCCCCGCCGGCGCCTGGGTCTTCGACGAGATCATGAAGATCGTGAAGGCGACGCCGGAGGCCTGGACGGGCACGCGCGCCGAGCTCGCGGCCCATATGCAGTCGGGGCGTGCTTCGCTGGTCAAGTGCGAGGGCAGCAGCCGATGATCGCGCGCCGCCTGCTGCTGGGCGGCGCGCTGGCGCTGCCCGCGATCGGCGCGCGGGCGCAGGCCGCCTGGCCGGACCGGCCCGTGCGCTTCATCGTCGCCTTCGCGCCCGGCGGGCCGGCGGACATCATCGCCCGCCTGCTGGCGCAGGCGCTGAGCGAGGTCTGGCCGCATCCCGTCGTGGTGGAGAATCGCGGCGGCGCCGGCGGCAACATCGCGGCGCAGGTGGTGGCCCGCGCGGCGCCGGACGGGCTGACCGCGCTGCTGACCACCAGCGCCTTCGCGGTGAATCCCAGCCTGTCGCGCAATGCGGGCTACCGGCCGCAGGAATTCGCCGTGGCCTCCGTCGTCGCGGGCACGCCGAACCTGTTTGCCGTGCGCGGCGATGGCGAGGTGCGGACGCTGCGGGACCTGGTGGAGATCGGGCGGCGGCGTCCCGTCAATTTCGGCTCCGCCGGCATCGGCTCCACGCCGCATCTCTCGGCGGAGAACCTGCTGAAGACGATCGCCAAGGTGCAGGCGGAACATATCCCCTTCACCGGCGCGGGGCCGGCGATGACGGCGGCACTCGGTGGGCAGATCGACATGGCCTCCGTCGCGCTGCCGGCGGCGGTGCAGATCGTGCAGTCCGGCCGCGCGCGAGGCCTGGCCGTCACCAGCGCGCGGCGCGTGGCCGCGCTGCCGGATGTGCCGACGGTGGCGGAGGCAGGCTTCGATCCGATCGTCGACCTCACCTGGTGCTGCGTGCTGTTCCCCGCCGCGGTGCCGGAAGCGGTGCTGGAGAAGGTGAACGCCGACATCAACCGGCTGCTCGCGACGCCCGCCTTCCAGGCGCGGCTGGCCGCCACGGGCTTCGACCCGATCGGCGGCACGCGTGCGGAGAACAGCCGCTTCGTCGCGGATGAATTGCAGCGTTGGGGCGAGGTGGTGCGCGGGCTGAACATCTCGCTCGACTAGACCCGCAAGACGCGCGGGTTGCCTGGGAGGAGAACAAGAATGACCATGATGTTCCCGCGGCGCCGGGCGCTGCTCGGCGCTGCCCTGTTGATGCCCTTCGTCGCGCGGGCGCAGCCGGCGTGGCCGGACCGCCCCATCCGCTTCGTCTGCGGCTTCGCGCCGGGCGGGCCGGCGGATGTGGTGGCGCGCATCATGGCGCAGGCGCTGGGGCCGAAGCTCCCGCAGCCCATCATCGTGGAGAACCGCGTCGGCGCCGGCGGCAACATCGCGTCACAGCAGGTGGCGCGCGCGGCGCCGGATGGCCACACCATCCTCTTCGCCACCACCTCCTTCGTCGTGAATCCGGCGCTGTCCCCGCGCGCGGGCTACCGGGTGGAGGATTTCGTCGGCGCCGCCGTCGTCGCCTCCACGCCGCACATGCTGGTCACGCATCCCCAGGCCGGGCCGCCGGACCTGGCGGCGCTGATCGCACTCGGCAAGCAGCGACAGCTGAACCTGGCCGTGCCGGGCGTCGGCACCACCGGGCATCTCTCGGCGGAGCGCATCCTGCGCGTGCTGGGTGGCGCTGACGTCCAGCCCATCGGCTTCCCCGGCGCCGCGCCCGTCGTCACCGCCGTGCTGTCGCGGCAGGTCGATGTCGGCACCATCGCGATGAACACGGGCGTGGAGCAGGTGCGCGCGGGCAGCGTGCGCGGCGTGGTGGTGACGGGCGCGCAGCGATCCGCCGCGCTGCCGGATGTGCCGACGGCCGTCGAGCTCGGATTTCCCGAGGCCGTCGATGCCACCTGGATCGCCGCGCTCTTCCCCGCCGCCACGCCGCGCCCGATCCTGGCCCGCATGAATGCGGAAGTGAATGCCGCGCTGGCGGAGCCCGAGGTGCGCGCGCGCCTGCAGGCCACGGGCCTCGATCCCGTCGGCGGGCCGCAGGAGGAAGCGGCGCGCTACGTGGGCGAGGAATTCCAGCGCTGGACCGGCATCGGCCGCGCCACGGGCATCCAGGTGGATTGATCGCATGACGATGATCGTGGAACGGGACGTGGCGATCCCCATGGCGGATGGCGTGGTGCTGCGCGCCAATGTTTTCCGTCCCGAGGGACCGGGTCCGTTCCCCGTCATCATGTCCATGGGCATCTACGGCAAGGACATCCACTTCGCCGATGGCTACACGCCGCAATGGGAGGTGCTGACGAAGCTCTATCCCGGCCTGGCGACCGATGGCAGCAGCGGCCGCTGGCTGCGCTGGGAAGTGCCGGACCCCGAGCGTTTCGTGCCGGACGGCTTCGCGCTGGTGAATGTGGATTCGCGCGGCAGCGGCAAGTCGCCCGGCTACCTCGACCCCTTCTCGCCGCGGGAGACGCAGGATTATGCGGAGGCGATCGACTGGGCCGGCACGCAGCCCTGGTCGAACGGGAAGGTCGGGCTGCTCGGCGTCTCCTACCTCGCGATCAAGCAGTGGCAGGTCGCCGCACTTCGCCCGAAGCATTTGGCGGCGATCGTGCCGTGGGAGGGTGCCACGGACCTCTACCGGGACTGGAGCCACCATGGCGGCATCCTGTCCAATTCCTTCACCGAGGCCTGGTGGCCGCGCCAGGCGCTGGTGAACCAGCATGGCAGCGCCGAGACGCCGCATCGGGACCGCGAGACCGGCGAGCGCACGACGGGCCCCGCCGCCTTCAGCGCCGATATCCTGAAGGGCAGCCGGTCGGAGCATCCGCAGCAGATCGCGGAGCATCCGCTGGATGATGGCTGGATGCGCGAACGCACGCCGGACCTCTCGCGCATCGCGGTGCCGGTGCTCTCCGCGGGCAATTGGGGCGGCCCCGGCCTGCATCTCCGCGGCAATACGCTGGGCTTCGAGCGGGCGGGCACGCCCGACAAATGGCTCTCGATGCATGACGGCACGCATTACGAGAGCTTCTACCTGCCCGACTACGTCGTGATGCAGAAGCGCTTCCTCGGCCACTTCCTGCGCGGCGACGCGAATGGGTGGGAGAGCGAGCCGCGCGTGCAGCTTTCCATCCGCCATCCCGGCCGGCCGAGCACGCGGCGCATGGAGCAGGAATGGCCGCTGGCGCGCACGCGCTGGACGAAGCTGTACCTGGGCCGGGGCACGCTCGGCTGGACGGCGCCCGGCGACGACGCCGTGCTGGACTACGACGCCTTTGGCGAAGGCGTCGATTTCACCACCGCGCCCTTCGATTCCGCGATGGAGTTCACCGGCCCGCTCGCCCTGCGCCTCTGGGTCGCGTCCAGCACCACGGACATGGATGTCTTCGCCACGCTCCGCTGCTTCGCCCCCGACGGGCAGGAAGTGCTGTTCACCGGCGCGCATGAACCCGTGCCCGTCGCGCGCGGCTGGCTCCGCGCATCCCACCGCGCGCTGGACGAGGCACGCTCCACCCCCTGGCGCCCCTGGCATCCGCATGACCGCGTGGACCCGCTGGAGCCCGGCAGCTTCGTGCCGCTCGACCTCGAGATCTGGCCCACCTGCCTCATCGTGCCGCCGGGCCATCGCCTGGTGCTGACCATCGCAGGGCGCGACTTCGAATATCCCGGCAAGCCCGGCCGCATCCTGCACAACCATTCGCGCGACCGCGACGCCACCATCTTCGGCGGCCGCAACAGCATCGCGATGGGCGGCGGGCGCGAGAGCTTCCTGCTGATGCCACTGATCCCGGAGCGATGACGCCCGGGCAGTGACGAAACCAGAGCCGCCATGGCGGCCGGGAGGAGATGGCCATGATGAACCGTCGTTCCCTGTTGGCGCTGACTGGCGTGGCACTCGCCCTGCCGGCCCGCGCGCAGTCCACCTGGCCGGACCGCCCGGTCACGCTGGTGGCGCCCTTCACGCCGGGCGGGCCCGTCGATGCGCTGGCGCGGCTTCTGGCCGCGGGGCTGCAGGCGAAAAGCGGCGTGCCGGCCGTGGTGGAGAACCGGCCCGGTGGCGGCGGCAGCATCGGCATCGCCTCCGTCGCGCGCGCCGCGCCGGATGGGACCACGCTGCTGGTCGCGGCTGCGGGCAACCTCACCATCAACCCGTCCCTGATCCGGAACGCGCCCTTCAATGTGGAGCGTGACCTGGCGCCGGTCGCGATCCTCGCCAGCTCGCCCAATGTCATCGCGGTGGGGCCGAACGTCCCCGCCGCGACGGTCGCGGAGTTGCTGGCGCTGGCTCGCAGCACCCCGGGCGGCCTTTCCTACGGCTCCCCTGGCGCCGGGTCGCAGCAGCATCTGGCCGGGGAGCTGATCGCCAGCCGCAGCGGCGCGCCGCTCACGCACATCCCCTATCGCGGCAGTTCCCATGCCGCGACGGACCTCGTCTCCGGCCAGATCCACTTCGTCATCAGCAACCTGCTGGCGGTGCAGCCGCTGATCACATCCGGGCGGGCGCGCGCCATCGCGCAGCTCGCCACCACGCGCAGCGCCATGCTGCCGGATGTGCCGACGCTGGCGGAGGCAGGGCAGGCGCCACTCGATGTCCGGTCCTGGTTCGGCGTGCTGGTTCCGCGCGCGACGCCGGCGCCGCTGGTCAACGCCATCCACGCTGCCTGCGGCGCCGTGGCGCGCAGCGAGGCGACGCAGGACGCCTTCCGCCGCCAGGCGCTGGAGGCGATGGATGAAAGCCCCGACGATTTTGCGACCAGGCTGCGGGAGGAGACTTCCCGCTGGGCCGAGGTCATCCGCACCGCGCGCATCCAGCTCGACAATTGAGGAACCACGGGAATGCACAGCTTCGACCTTCGCGCCGAGCAGGTCTGGAACCCGCAGCGCCATGTCGAGAAGATCCTCGGCCGCAGCGCCGGCGGCGACTTCACCGTCGCCTGCTGGGAACCCGGCCAGGTCAGCCCCAACCACTGCCACCCCTGGGCGACGGAGATCTATTTCTGCTTCGAGGGCGGCGGCGTGATGTGGACGCCGGAGGCCAGCGTGGATGTCACGCCCGGCCGCTTCGTCGTGCATCCGCCGGGCGAGGTGCATGAATACACCAACGGCCCGCAGCGGACCTTGCTGTTCCGCGTCCGCTACGGCGAGGATGTGGCGACGCGCTTCGTCGACTGGCCGACCAACCCGGACTGGAAGCCGCGGCCCGTCGATACGGAATACTTCGCCGCCCATCCGGTCGGCGCAACGCCGCCGCGCTGACGGCGCAACAGGGGGGAACGGGGATGAGACGGGCATCGATCACGCTCGGCCTGCTGGCGCTGCTCGCGCTGCCGGCCGCGGCGCAGACCACGGCGCTGCAGCGCTGCGAGGACATGGCCGGCCTCGCCATTCCCGCCGCCGCCATCGGCCTGCCGACCGGCGGTGCCGCCGTCACCACGGCGCGGCGCCTGGCGGAAACGCCACCACGCCCGCACCCCGATGGCGAATTCGCGCAGGCGCTGCCGATGCATTGCAACGTGCAGGGGGAGATCCGGCCGGTCGATCCCGCGGCGCCGCGCATCCTGTTCAACGTCAACCTGCCGCTTTCCTGGAACGGCCGCGCGCTGCAATCCGGCGGCGGCGGGCTCGGCGGGTCCGTCATCACCGCGCCGGGCCAGAAGGCCTCCGCCCGCTTCGATCCCGTGCCGCTCACCGCGCCCTATCCCATCGCGCTGGGCTACGCGACCTTCGGCGGCGATGGCGGCCACCAGGGCACCGACGTCGCCTTCATGCGCAGCGACGAGGCGATGCGGAACTGGGGCGTCGAGTCCATGAAGAAGACGCGTGACGTCGCGCTGCGCGTCATCGAGGCCGCCTATGGAAGCGCGCCGCGCCGCGTGATCTTCAACGGCGAATCGGCGGGGGGGCGCGAGGCGCTGATGGTCGCGCAGCGTTTCCCCGATGACTATGACGGCGTCATCGCCATCTCCCCGGTGCTGAGCTGGTTCTACATCCACCTGGCCGACAACCACATCCGGTCGCTGATGGTGTCGGGCTGGCTGGATGCGGCGGCGGTGCGGCTGGTGGCGGAACGCACGCGGCAGAGCTGCGACGAGGCCGATGGCGTCAGGGACGGCATCATCGCGCGTTACCTCGAATGCCCGAACGATGTCGCGACGCTGCGCTGCCCCGATGGCGCGCGCGGCCAGGGCTGCCTGAGCGACGCGCAGATCGCCGTGGTGAACGCGATCCGGGAGCCCTGGTCGATGCAGGTGCCGCTCGCGCATGGCATCACGCGCTATCCGGGCTTCGGCGTGACGGGCGACGAGGACGGGCCGCGCTACCAATGGCCCTTCTACGTCACGGGCGCGGAGCCGCCTTCCTTCCCGCTGCCGCCCGGGCGGGGCTTCGAGCCGCGCCGCGGCGCCGTGCTGAACTTCGCCGCCATCCTGGTGCGCCACGCCATCGTGCAGGGCGAAACCTTCGACCCCTTCCACTTCCAGGCCACGCGCCACGCCGCGCGGCTGCAGTATCTCTCCACGCTGTTCGACGCGACGGATCCGGACCTCAGCCGCTTCCGCGCCCGCGGCGGCAAGCTGATCCTGCTGCAGCCCGCGGCCGACAATGCCGTCGGCACGCCGATGGTCGCGGAATACTACCGCAGCGTCGTGGCGCGGATGGGCCAGGCGGAGACGGACAGCTTCCTGCGCTTCTACGTCACGGCCGGCAGCGGCCATAATGTCGTCGGCCCGTCCCAGTTCGACACGCTGTCGATCCTGGAGGGCTGGCTGGATGGCACCGCGCCGCCCGATGCGCCGGCGGCCTTCGACATCCATCCGGAGACGCTGCAGACCGTTCGCTCCATGCCGGCCTGCCGCTATCCCGCCTATGCCCGCTACAGCGGCAGCGGCGATCCCAACCGGGCGGAGAGTTTCATCTGCACCGCCCGGCCGGACCCGCTGGCTTTCGCGCCGGCGCGTTAGGCCTTGGGCTCGGGGGAGGGGGCCTCGTCCTCCTCCTCCGCCAGCTGCAGGATCTCCGCGGTGCTCAGCATCAGGATGCGGCGGTGGTCCAGGATCTGCGGCACCTGGTGCTGCAGCGTCTCCCACCGCGCCTCCACGGCATCCAGCGCGGCATCGAGGTTGTCGAACCGCTCCTCCTCCGGCTGCGGGCGCCCAGCGCGCCAGCGCAGATAGACCGGGTTCTGTTGGGTCATGCGTGATCCTCCGGCGTTGGGGGCGCCTGCTTACCGCGCCGGGGGCGAAGCGTCAGCCCTCGTGGATCGAGACCGGCTCCGCCGGATGGATCGAGACCGGCTCCACCGGATGGACCGAGACGGGCTCCGCCAGCGTGGCCCACTCCTCGTCCTCCGCCGTGGTGCCGGTGGTCCACATCAGCACCGCGAAGCGGCCGGGCCGTTCCAGCGCGCGCACGGGGTGGTGCCAGGTGCCGCGATGGTAGTTCACCGCCTGGTCGCCGCGGGCGAGGAAGGCGCGCAGCCCGGCTTCCTCCGGCCGGCCGCCGGCATCGGGCGCCACCATGATCACCCAGCCCGCGACATCCATCGGCGCGAAGCATTGGGAGGAGCGGTTGTGCCGTTCCATCCGCGTCGCCTCCAGCGGCAGGGCCCAGGGCTCCGAACAGCTGAAGGACAGGCGCGGTTGCGTGGCGCCATCGGTGCCGCCGATGGTCTGGTCGAGCGAGAAGCGCGCCCCCGGCGGCGGGGCTTCCACCACATCGCCGAAGGGGGCGAAGGCAGCCTGTGTCAGCGGTTGCAGCACCAGGCGGCGGGTCATGCGGTGGTCCTTCCTGTGGGGTGCGGCAGCATGGCGGAGGCTCGTCGCCTCGCCAATGGCTGGCGCGCCCCGCTGGCTGCGGCATGATGGCGCCCTGACCACGGAGCAGCACCCATGTCCTCCGCCCTGACCGGGCCCTATGCACGGGACCTCATCGGCTATGGCCGCAACCCGCCGCATCCGCGCTGGCCGGGCGGCGCGCGCATCGCGATCAACTTCGTCATGAACTACGAGGAAGGGTCCGAATACTCGCTGATGGATGGCGACGGGTTCTCCGAGGCCACGCTGACGGAGAGTGCGGCCAATGTCGTGCCCGCTGGCGGCCGCGACCTGGCGGCGGAGGGCATGTTCGAATACGGCGTCCGCGTCGGCTTCTGGCGCATCATGCGCCTGTTCGCGGAGCGCAACTGGCCGATGACGATCTTCGCCTGCGCGTTGGCGCTGGAACGCCACCCGCCCGCGGCCGAGGCGATCCGGGAGGCCGGGCACGACATCTGCTGCCATGGCTGGCGCTGGATCGAGCACTACAAGCTGACCAAGGAGCAGGAGCGCGAGCATATCCGCCTGGCGGTGGAGAGCCTGCAACGCACGATCGGATCACGCCCGCTCGGCTGGTATTGCCGCTATGGACCCAGCGTGCACACGCGCGGGCTCCTCGTGGAGGAAGGCGGCTTCCGCTACGACAGCGACTGCTACAATGACGAGCTGCCCTACTGGGTGCTGCAGGACGGCAAGCCGCAGCTGATCGTGCCCTATTCGCTGGTGACCAACGACAGCAAGTTCGGCCGCGGCGTCTTCGCGACGTCGGAGGACTACTTCCAGTTCCTCAAGGACCAGTTCGATATGCTGTATGCGGAGGGGCGGACGCAGCCGAAGATGATGTCCTGCGGCCTGCATCTCCGCTCCATCGGCCACCCCGCCCGCGCGGCGGGGCTGATGCGCTTCCTCGACTATATCGGGAAGTTCGAGGGCGTCTGGGTCGCGCGCCGGGCGGAGATCGCGGAGCATTGGCGCGCGACCTTCCCGTACCAGCCTGGCATGGAGCAGATCGCGAAGGTCGGGCCGTAGGTCACGCGGCCAGGCTCATCAGGCTGGCATTGCCACCGGCCGCCGCGGTGTTGGTGCTGACGGCGCGTTCCGCCACCAGCATGTCCATCGCCGCGGCATCGCCGCCGGGGCGCAGCACCAGGACGGGTCGCACCGGCCCGTCCAGCGCGGCGATGGCCGTCGCCAGCGCGACCAGCGCCGCGCCCTCGGCTTCCGCCAGCACGGCGGCGCAATCCTCCGCCTGCACGGCCTCCACGCGCTCCACCAGGCCGGGCGGCAGGCGGAAGGCGGCGGGCGCCACGATCCGCACCGCATTGCCGGTGGCGAGTGCCGCCGCGGCGTGGCGCCAGGCGCCTTCCTCCGTGACGGGCACGCACAGGATGCGGCCGCGCGGTTCCACGCGGTAGCGGTTGCTTTCCCCGACGGGCCCCGGCAGCAGCTGGTCCTCGCCGAGGCGCGAGGCGGCGATGGCGTCGGCGCAGAAGGCGGCCGCCGCGTCATGGCCCGCCGCCTGCAGCCAGGCGAGGAAGCTCTCCGCCGCCGCTGTCGCCGCCGCACCGCGCGCCTCCGGCGTGGAGCGCATCAGCCGCCGGAGATAGAGCGGCCCGCCCGCCTTGGGCCCGGTGCCGGACAGCCCATGCCCGCCGAAGGGCTGCACGCCGACGACGGCGCCGATGATGCTGCGGTTGACATAGATGTTGCCGGCGGGCGCGGCCTCCACCAGGCGGTCGATGGTCTCGTCGATGCGCGAATGCACGCCGAAGGTCAGCGCATAGCCGGTGGCGGCGATGTCGCGGATCAGCGCGTCCATGTCGTCGCGCCGAAAGCGCAGCACATGCAGGACGGGGCCGAAGACTTCCCTGGTCAGCGCGCTCACGCCATCGATCTCGATCAGCGTCGGCGCGACAAAATGCCCGTGGTCGCAATCCGGCGGCAGCGGCAGCGCATGCACGGCGTGGCCGGCCTCGCGCATCGCCTCGACATGCGCCAGCAGCCCTGCCTTCGCCTCGGCGGAGATCACCGGCCCCACATCGGTGTCGAGGCGATCCGGCTGGCCGATGCGCAGCTCCGCCATGGCGCCTTTCAGCATGGCGATGACGGTCTCCGCCACCTCCTCCTGCACGCAGAGCAGCCGCAGCGCGGAGCAGCGCTGCCCGGCGCTGTCGAAGGCGGAGGCGAGCACATCCGCCACCACCTGTTCCGGCTGGGCGGAGCTGTCCACCACCAGCGCGTTCTGCCCGCCCGTCTCCGCCACCAGCGGCACCGGCAGCCCATCCCGCCCAAGGCGCGTCGCGAGTTCGCGGTTGATGAGGCGCGCGACCTCCGTCGATCCCGTGAACATCACGCCCTGCACGCGCGGGTCCGCGACCAGCGCGGCGCCGACCGTGCCGTCACCCAGGACCAGATGCAGCACGTCCCGCGGCACGCCGGCCTCATGCAGGACGGAGACGGCTGTTCCGCCGATCAGCGGCACTTCCTCCGCCGGCTTGGCCAGTACCGTGTTCCCCGCGGCCAGCGCCGCCGCGACCTGCCCGGTGAAGATGGCCAACGGGAAATTCCAGGGTGCGATGCAGGCGACGGGGCCGAGCGCCCGCCCCGCCAGCCCGCGCGATTCCGCGGCGTAGTAGCGCAGGAAATCCACGGCTTCCCGCACCTCCGCGATGGCGTTGGGCAGGGACTTCCCCGCCTCCCGCACGATCGGGCCGAGCAGCGCGGGCATGCGCGCCTCCATCAGCTCGGCGGCGCGTTCCAGCATGGCCGCACGCGTGGCGGCAGGCGTTGCTTCCCAGCCCGACGCGGCGGCCTCGGCGGCGGCGATCGCGGCCTGCACGGCATCGGGCGTCGCGTCGCGCACCGTGCCGACGATGTCGCGCCTATCGGCGGGGTTCAGCACGGGGCGCGGCGCGTCGCCGACTCCCGAAACGCCGGCGCGCAGCGTCGCCGCCAGGGCTTCCAGCCTGTCCTCATCCGCCAGGTCCATCCCCGCGCTGTTCGCGCGCGTGGCGCCGAGGATCGCGCGCGGCGCCGCGATGCCGTCATGCGGCCGTCCCACGGGGCTCAGCGCGGCGGCCGCCGCGACGGGGTCCTCGAGCAGCGCTTCCACCGGCACGGCGGGATCATGGATGCGGTTGACGAAGGAGGAATTGGCGCCGTTTTCCAGCAGCCGCCGCACGAGATAGGCCAGAAGCGTCTCATGCGTGCCGACCGGCGCGTAGATGCGACAGGCGCGGCCGAGCCGCTGCACCACCGCCTCATAGAGCGGCTCCCCCATCCCATGCAGGCACTGGAATTCGTAATCCGCATCTGGCCCCGCCATGGCGTGGATGGCGCCGACCGTCATCGCGTTGTGCGTGGCGAACTGCGGAAAGATCGCCTCCGGCGCCGCCAGCATCCGCTGCGCGCAGGCGAGGTAGGAGACATCCGTATGGACCTTGCGCGTGAACACAGGAAAATCCGCCTGGCCGTCCACCTGCGCGCGCTTGATCTCGCTGTCCCAATAGGCGCCCTTCACCAGCCGCACCATCATCCGTCGCCCGGTCCGCCGCGCCATGTCGGCGACAACGTCCACGACGAAGGGCGCGCGCTTCTGGTAGGCCTGGATCACGAAGCCGATGCCGTTCCAGCCCGCCAGCGCCGGGTCCGCGCAGAGCGCCTCCAGCAGATCGAGCGACAGCTCCAGCCGCTCGCTTTCCTCCGCATCGATGTTCAGCCCGATGTCATGGCGCCGCGCCAGCCGTGCGAAGCCGAGCAGACGCGGCAGCAGCTCCGCCATCACCCGCGCCCGCTGCGCGCGGCTGTAGCGCGGATGCAGGGCGGAGAGCTTGATGGAGATCCCCGGCCCCTCGATGATCCCGCGCCCGGCGCTGGCCTGGCCGATGGCGTGGATCGCGCCCTCATAGGCCGCGAGGTAGCGCGCGGCATCCGCCGCCGTCATGGCCGCCTCGCCCAGCATGTCGAAGGAATGGCGGAAGCCCTTGGCCTCCATGGCGCGGGCGCGCCTCAGCGCCTCCTCGATCGTCTCGCCGCGGACGAACTGCTCCCCCATCATGCGCATGGCCATGTCCATGCCGCGGCGGATCACCGGCTCTCCGGCCCTTGCCACCAGCCGCGTCAGCGCCGCGCCGAGCCCGCCCTCCGTCGCCGTCGTCAGCCGCCCCGTCACCACCAGGCCCCAGGTGGCCGCATTGACAAAGAGGGAGGGCGAATGGCCGAGATGCGCGGCCCAGTCGCCGCCGCCGATCTTGTCGCGGATCAGCGCATCCCGCGTGGCGTCGTCCGGGATGCGCAGCAGCGCCTCCGCCAGGCACATCAGCGCGACGCCTTCCTCCGAGGAGAGCGAGAATTCCTGCACCAGCGCCTCCACCCCGCCGCGGCGCGGGCGGGCGCGGAGCGTGGTGACGAGGTCCCGTGCCAGTGCCGTCGCCTGCGCCTGCTGATCCGGCGCCAGCCGCGCCGCCTCGATCAGCGGCGGCAGGCAATCCGTCTCCGCGCGCCGCGTGGCGGCGGTGACGGCGCGGCGCAACGCGTCGCGGTGGGGCGCATTGGCCAGCAGGTCGGCAAAGGGCGGGGTCATGGCGGCGGCTCCGTCTCGGCAGCCGCAGGCTAGGGGCCGGGGCGCCGGATCACCATCTGGTGTTTTGCGCCGATCGCCATAGGATCAATGGTCAACGGTCAACTAACCCGAAGGATCGCTGGTGCTGGACAGGATCGACCTCCGCCTGCTGGACATCCTCCAGCGCGACGGCCGCATCACCAATGCGGAACTCGCGGAGCGCATCGGCCTCTCCCCGGCCGCGACCAGCGAGCGCTTCCGCCGCCTGGTGGCCCAGGGCTACATCCTGGGCTTCAGCGCCCGGCTGAACCCCCAGAAGCTCGGCCTCGGCCTGCTCGCCTTCGTGGAGGTGCTGCTGGACAAGACCACGCCCGACGCCTTCGCCCGCTTCGCGGAGGCCGTCACGCGCGCGCCGGAGGTGCTGGAATGCCACATGGTCGCCGGCGGCTTCGACTACCTGGTCAAGGCGCGGCTCGCCGACATGACGGCCTATCGCCGCTTCCTGGGCGAGGTGCTGCTGAGCCTGCCCGGGGTGAAGGAGACGCGGACCTACGCCGTGATGGAGGAGGTGAAGAATGACGGACCGCTGCGCCTCCTTTGATTGCCCTCAGACGCCGGGCGCGGCCTCCGGCCGCTTGGCTTCGCGGCACATGCCGCGGGCCGCATTCGCGGCCTCGGCCGGCTTTGCCGGCCGCAGGTCACTCCGCGCGTGCGGTGGCATCACTCCGCCGCCTTTGCCCCCGCATAGGTCCAGCCGCTGGCCCCGATCTTCGCCCCCGCGCTGGCGGCGACGGAGGCCTGGTCGATCGCCAGCTTGCCGGGGTTCAGCAGATTGTAGGGGTCCATCGCCCGCTTGAAGGCGATCTCCGTCTCGTCCACCGGCTTCATGCCGTTCTCCCGCACCAGGAAGGTGTGGTTGTTGGCGCCGATCGCGCCATCCTCCTGCATCCCCGCCGTCACCGCGGCCAGCTGCGCCTCATCCTCGTAGCGGAACAGCGGAGAGCCTTGGAAGGACAGCGTGCCGTCGAAGCGCTTGGCCTCCAGGTGGAAAGGGCCGAGGCCCGCGAAGCGCTTCACCGACCGCGCGATCGCCTCCACCAGGCCCGGATCGCGATAGAGCCCGATGCAGTTCACCAGGCTGCGGTCCTTCTTGTTGACGTGGAAGCGCGTGTGCCCCCAGGCGAATTCATAGGCCGGCGCGCCATAGCTGCCCTGGCCCTCCGCCGCCGTCGCCGTGATGGTGCCGCCGAAATCCCGCACCAGGCTTTCGAAGGACTCGAAGAAGGGCGCGGCGACCATGCAGATCGCCATGTGCTGCCCCTCCCGCATCGCGCCCGCCAGCGGTGGGATGAGCGAGGGCAGGGGCCATTGGTGCAGGCAGATCAGCTTCTTGATGATGCCGTCGCTGACCGCCAGCGCATGACCGAAGCGGACGGCCTGCATGAAGTCGGGGAAGCAGACCATCGCCTCCTGCCACGCCCAGGCGGGGGCGAGGGGCATCTCCGCCTCCAGGATCAGCCCGTTGGCGCCATAGGCGTGGTGCACCAGGTTCACGTCGGGGCCGCGCAGCTCGACGATGCGCGGCTCCTCCTCCACGCTCACCACCTGCAGCGCCAGGATGTTCCCGCGGTCGCGCAGGATGCCGTATTGGCAACTCCCCACCCCCGCATGCCCGCCGCCGAGATAGCCGCCCAAGGTCGAGGCGCGACGCGTCGAGGGATGCATCCGCAGCTCATACCCCGCCGGCTTCGTCGCGGCATCGAGGTCGATGAGCCGGATGCCGCATTCCGCGCGCACCACGGGGCCGCGATGCCACACCACGCGGTCCAGCGCCGTCATGTCCAGCAGCGCGCCGCCCCGCAGCGGGATGCCCTGGCCGAAATTGGCGGTGCCGGCGCCGCGCGCGATCAGCGGCACCTTCGCGCGCGCGGCGGCGGCGGCGATGCGCAGGACGTCCTCCCGGTTGCGCGGCCGCAGCAGCACATCGGCGCTGCGGTCCTTCGCCTCCCGCTTCAGGACCGGGCTGAAGGCGCCGCTCATGTCCCGGCTGCGCTGGCGGACCAGCACGGGGTCGGTGATGGCCGGGATGTCGGCCAGCGCATTCAGGAAGGTGGGCAGGTCGGCTTGCATTGGGGCGGTCTCCTGACGGCAGGAAGCATCGGCCGCGCGCGCCGGGAAGCAGCACTTTGTGCGCGGGGCGTTGCCTTCCGGGCAGCACCCCGGCAGGCTGCGCGCCATGCGATCCCTGCACGGGCGGATGCTCCGCTATCTCGATGAGGTCGCGCGCCACGGCTCCATCCGGGGCGCCGCGACGCGGCTTTCCGTCTCCGCCTCCTCCATCAACCGGCAATTGCTGGCGCTGGAGGCCGAGATGGGCGTGCCGCTCTTCGACCGCCTGCCCAACCGCCTGCGCCTGACGGCGGCCGGGGAGGCGCTGGTCGCCCATATCCGCCGCACGCTCGCGGACCATGACCGCACGGCCGCCCTGATCGAGGAGATGCGCGGCGCCCATGGCGGGACGCTGACGGTCGCCATGATGGGCGGCCTCGGCCCCGAACTCATCGCCCGCACCACGCTGGCCGCCCGCGCCGCGCGGCCCCGCATGCGGCTCGTCTTCCAGCGCCTGTCATTACCAGAAATCCTCGCCGCGGTGCGGGAGGGTCGTGCCGATCTCGGCCTGGCCTATGGCGCGGAGGGGCAGCGCGGGATCGCGACGCTGATGGCCTGGGAATGCCGCCTCGGCGCCGTCATGCCGCCGGACCATCCGCTGGCCGGCCACGCCTCGCTGCGCCTGGCGGATCTGCTTGCCGCGCGCCTGGTGTTGCCGGCGGAGGGCATGTCGCTCCGCCCGCTGGTGGAGGCCGGCCTCGCCCGCGGCGGCCTGCGCCCCGACCCCATCGTGGAGGCCAACGAGGTGGAGGTGATGAAGCGCGTCGCCGTGCTGGCGCAGGGCGTGACGCTGCTGAACCGCCTGAACATCCAGCCGGAGGAAGCCCGCGGCGACCTCGCCTTCGTGCCCATCGAGGATCGCGCCTTGCCGTCGCAGACGCTTCGCCTCTTCACCGCCGAACGCGCCGCGCAACCCGTGCTCTCCGGCGTCTTCGCGGAGGCGCTGCGCGGCGTGATCGAACCGATGCTGGCCGGTCAGCCCAACTCGAACAGCGCCTCGACCTCGATCGGGATGTCGGAATAGAGCTCCGCCACGCCGATCGCGGACCGGCAATGCCGCCCGCCCTCCCCGAAGACATCGACCATGAGGTCGGAGAAGCCGTGCAGCACCTCCGACGGCCGGTTGAAGCCGGGCGCGCAGTTGATGAAGCCCATCACCCGCACGCAGCGCACCACCGGATCCAGCGTGCCGAGGTAATGCCGCAGCGTGGAGAGGCAGCAGAGCCCCGTGATCCGCGCGGCCTCCCGCCCCTGCTCGATGGAGAGTTCCCGCCCTAGCTTGCCGACGACGAGCGGTACATTCCCCTCGCCGAGCGGCCCATGCCCGCTCATATAGACATGGATGCCGGAGCGCAGCGCGCGCACGCGGTTCGCCTCGTCCCGGAAGGGCGGCGGCAGCGTGACGCCGAGGGCCGCCAGGCGTTGCTCGTTGGTAGGCATGTCAGTGTTCCTCCAGCAGCCTTCCGCAGCCCGCGATGCGGTCCGTGATCCCGTGGCTGCGCAGCGCGTGCCAGTAGGTGACGGCATTGATGGCCAGCACGGGCTTGCCGAGCCAGGCCTCCGCCTGCGCCGCCAGCTGCATCATCGGCAGGTTGGCGCCGAACTGGATGATGGCGCGGACCTCGGGCCGATTCACCTCATTGATCGCGTCGCGCAGCGTGGCCAATGGCGTCAGCCCGATGCCGACGGGGGAGGGGCGCTGCAGGTGCCTCGCCGCCACCACCTCGCAGCCGATCTCGGCGATGTAGTTCACGAGATGGCTGTGGGCGACGGGGAAATAGGGCGTCACCAGCCCGACCGGGCCGGTGATGCCGAGTGCCTTCAGCGCGGCTGGCAACGCATCCGCCGCCTGGGTGAAGGGCAGGCCGCCGGTCATGCGGTCCACCCGATCCTGGATCGCGCGGGCGGCGGCGAGCCCGCCGCCCCAGATGCTCTCGGCCGAGATGCCGAGCACGATGCGGTCCGGCTGCGCCGTCAGCACCCGTTCCAGCGCGGCTTCGAGCGCCGCATCGATGCGGCTGATCAGCGTGTCGAAATCCGCATCGCTGTTCAGCGGATCATTGGCGATGTGCATCCGCGCGACGTGGTTGGTGATGCCGCGCGGGCGCATCGTGTCGTATTCCGGCTGCACCACCGTGTTGGTGGAGGGCGTGACCACCCCGAAGCAGCCGCGCCACCCCAACACGTCCGGCATGGTCAGCGCGTCGCGCGGCCGGAGGCGACGAGGTAGGCGCGCTCGGCTTCCGCCATCTGCGCCACCGCGGCGTTCAGCTTCTCCGGCGTGTCGAGCGCCGGGTCGGGCAGGGCGCCGAGGTTGCGGAATTCCTCCACCAGCGCGGGGTCCGCGACGGCGGCGCGGAAGGCCGCGGCCAGCCAGGCCTTGCGATCCGCCGGCACCGCCTTCGGCACCGCGATCCAGCGGCTGACGCCCCAATTGGCGTCGTTGCGCCCGATGATGCTGTTGACGGTCGGCGTTTCCGGCAGGAAGGGCGTGGATTGCCGTCCCGTCACCGCCACCGGCAACAGGCGGTTGCCCTGCATATGGCCGCGCACCTCGGCGAAGAAGCCGAAGGCGAGATCGACATTGTTGCCGAGCAGCGCCGTGATGCCCGGGCCACCGCCCTGGAACGGCACCTTGAGGAAGCGTGACCCGCTGGCCTGTTCCAGCTGCTCGATCAGGTATTCGTAGTAGCCGCCGACGACGTTGGCGACGCGGATGGTTCCCGGCCGTGCCCGCGCCGCTTCCAGCAGCCCACGCAGCCCGCCCGTCTTGAAGGGACCATCCGCATTCACCATCAGGTTCAGCGGCTCGGCGTTCAGATGCGCGATGTGGTCGAGGTCGCTCACCTGCCAGCGGCCCTGGGACCGCGCGGCGTCGGAGATCACCAGGTTCGCGATGATGCCGATGGCGTGCCCGTCATGCGGCGCCTGGGTCGCCAGCCAGGTATGGCCGACGAGCCCCGCACCGCCGGTGCGGTTGTTCACGAAGCTGCGTTCGCCCGTCACCCGCTCGAAGAAGCGCTGCACGACGCGGCCGGTGATGTCCATGCCGCCGCCGGCGGGATAGACGACCACCATCTCGATCGGCTCCCGCGGATAGCCCGCGGGCTTGATGGCGTTGAGGGCGGCGCGCGCGGGATGCGTCTCCTGCGCCATCGCCGCGCCGGCGAAGGGCAGTGCGGCACTGCCGGCGATCAATCCGCGTCGGGTGATGGTCATGCTGTTCCTCCCACTAGGGTTGTTGTCTTGCGCTTGAAAGCGACCAGCAGAAGCATCCCGACGGCGGCGGCGATCATCACCGCCGCCAGCGGGCGCTGGAGGAAGATCATCGCCCCGTCGGGCGACATCACCATGGATTGGCGCAGCGACTGTTCCAGCAGCGGCGCCAGCACGAAGGCCAGCACCAGCGGCGCCAATTCGTAGCCGAGCTTGCGCAGGAACCAGCCCACCACGCCGAAGCCCAGCATGACCCAGAGGTCGAAGAGGTTGCGGTTGGCCGAATAGGTGCCGACCAGCGCCAACAGCAGGATGGCGGGGAAGAGCACGGCATAGGGCACGCGCAGCAGCTGCACCCACAACCCCACCAGCGGCAGGTTCAGCACCAGCAGGAAGACGTTGCCGATATAGAGGCTGGCGATCACGCCCCAGAAGACATCGGCGCGATCCGCCATCATGGTCGGGCCGGGCTGCACGCCGTTGATGATCAGCGCGCCCATCAGCAGCGCCGTCACCGCATTGCCGGGAATGCCGAGCGAGAGCAGCGGGATCATGCCCGAGGACACCGCCGCATTGTTCGCGGCCTCCGGCCCCGCCACGCCCTCGATCCGGCCCTTGCCGAAGGTCTCGGGGTTCTTCCCCACGCGCCGTTCCACGGCGTAGGAGAGGAAGGAGGCCGTGACGGGCCCGCCGCCGGGCAGCAGGCCGATGGCGAAGCCGAGCCCGCTGCCGCGCAGGATCGGCGCGAAGGAGGCCTTCCAGTCGGCGCGCGTCGGCCACACCGCCGACAGCTTCGCCTTCACCGCCATCCCGCGCGCGGATTGCTCCACGTTCAGCAGGATCTCCGAGACGCCGAACAGGCCGATGACGACGGCCAGCAATTCGATCCCCGCGGAAAGATCGACGCTGCCCGCCGTGAACCGGAATTCGCCGGTGACGATGTCCATGCCGATCGCCGCCAGCCAGGCGCCGAGCCCGATCATGATCGCGCCCTTCAGCGCCGATCCCTGGATCATCAGGATGGTGCAGGCGAGCCCCAGCAGCATCAGCGCCGCATATTCCGGCGGGCCCATGCGGATGGCGAAGGCGCCCAGCATCGGCGCCGCCAGGCACAGCACGATGATGCCGAGCGTGCCCGCGATGAAGGACCCCAGCGCCGCCATGCCGAGCGCCGCCCCCGCGCGCCCCTGCTTCGCCATCGCATGACCATCGAGGCAGGTAACGACGGAGGCGGCCTCGCCTGGGATGTTCACGAGGACGGAGGTGATCGACCCGCCATACATCGATCCGTAGAAGATGGCGCAAAGCATCGCGATGGCGCCGACGGGCGGCAGCGCGACGGTCGCCGGCAGCAGCAGGGACAGCGCGGCCAGCGGCCCGATGCCCGGCAGCACGCCGATCAGCGTGCCGATGACGCTGCCGATGAAGATGAACTGGATATTCTGCCAGGTCAGGATGACCTCGAAGCCCGCCAGCAAGCCGCCGATCGTGTCCATCCGTCAGAATCCCAGCGGGCCACGCGGCAGCGGCGTGCCGAGTGCCACCGCGAAGAGCAGATGCATGCTGCCGGCCGCGATCACACCGGTGACGATGGCGGCCATCCAGGATTTCTCCGGCGCGATCACGCGGAACAGGATGGGCAGCCCGATGACGCCCGCCAGCGCGAAGCCAAGCCAGGGCACGGCGATGATCATGCCGGCGACGACGATGATCAGCATCGCGGTGCGGAAGGGCGCGCCGGGCGCTTCCCAGAACTGCGCGGCGATCTCCTCCCCGGGCACGGGCTGGCCGCCCGTCACGACGTGGCGCACCAGCAGCCCCACGCCACCGGCCAGCACCAGCAGCCCCGCCAGGAAGGGGAACAGGCCGGAGCCAGGCCCGCTGGGATCGCTCAGCCCGAGTTCCTTCGAACTCCAGCACAGCGCGATGCCGAGCAGGACCCAGAACAGGCTGACCGCAGCATCGAGGCGCGCCATGGCATTCCTGGTGTCGTTTCTTCCCGCGCGCAGCATCGCCCGATCCGCGCAGGTCGCGCAAGCTGTCTTGTCCGGACAACCGTCTCGCCATAGGCTGGCATCAATCGGGAGGACATCCGGCGCATGGACGGCGGAAGCGTTCAGGCTTTTCCAAGGCTGTTCACGCCGGTGCGGATCGGCGCGGCGACGTCGCGCAACCGCGTGATGCGCGTGGCCACCACCTCCAACCTCGCGGAGATGAACCGCGTCGGCGAGCGTATGCTGGCCTTCTATCGCAGCGTTGCCGAAGGCGGAGCGGGCGTCGTGGTCAGCGAAGCGGCGCGCGTGCATCCCGGCGATGCCGTGACGCCGCAGGCCATTCCGCTCTTCGACCGCGGGCCCATCCCGGGGCTGCGCAAGCTGGTGGGCCAGGTGCATGAGGCCGGCGCGCTCTTCGTCTTCCAGCTCAACCATGGCGGCCGCCAGCATCTCGGCCGTCGCGTCGGCACGCTGATCGCGCCCTCCGCCATTCCCTGCCCACGCTCCGGCGGCACGCCGCATGCGCTGACGACGGTGGAGGTGGAGCAGATGGTGGAGGCCTTCGTCTCTGCCTCGCTCAACGCCATGGAGACCGGTGCCGATGGCGTGGAGATCCATGGCGCGCAGGGGCACCTGATCGGCCAGTTCGTCTCGCCCTATACCAACAAGCGCGACGACCGCTATGGCGGCAGCCTCGAGAACCGGCTGCGCTTCCCGACCGAGATCCTGCAGGGCGTGCGCCGTCGCATCGGCCATCGCGCCATCATCGGCTATCGCCTGGCCGTGGAGGAGTTCACACAGGGCGGCATCGATGCCGACCAGGCCTGCGAGATCGCGGCAAGGCTCGCGCGGGAAGGGCTCTGCGACTACGTCTCCCTCAGCCAGGGCAACTTCAACACCATCGACACGCATCTGCCCGACCGCCACTGGCCGCAGGAAGCCTATCGCGGCATCCAGGCCGCGGTGAAGCGCGCGGTCGGCGATGACTGCGTCGTGGTGCAATCCACCCGCGTGCAGACGCCCGACCAGGCGGAGAGCATCATCGCCGCCGGCGATGGGGACATGGTCGGGCTCTGCCGCGCGCTGATCGTCGATCCCGACTGGGCGAACAAGGCGCGCACCGGCCATGCCGCGGAAATCCGCCGCTGCATTGCCTGCAACCAGTGCTGGGACTGGATTTCCAGCGGCGAGCCCATCGGCTGCTCCACCAACCCCGTGGCGGGGCGGGAGCACTTCTTCGGCAAGCTCAAGCGCGCCGTGCGCGCCACGACCGTCGTGGTCGGTGGCGGCCCCGCGGGAATGGAGGCTGCGCGCATCGCCGCCGAGCGCGGCCATCGCGTGGTGCTGTTCGAACGCGATGCTGTCCTGGGCGGCAAGTTCCGTGACGCCAGCCACTTCCCGCTGGGTGGCGAGGTCCGGCACCTGACGCTGTTCCAGGAAGGCGCCTTGAAGCGCGCGGGCGTGGAGGTGCGCCTCAACGAGGAAGCGACACTGGCAAAAATCCTCGCGGAGCAGCCGCATGCCGTGATCGTCGCGACCGGCGCGCAGGCCGTCGCGCCGTCGCTGCCCGGCGATGGCAGCGTGCCCGTGCTGGCGCCGACCTCCATCGGCGAATTGGCGTCGCTGCGCGGCGGGCCTGCGAAGCGCATCCTGCTGATGGATGAGGATGGCTACTACTGGGCCGCCGCAATCGCGGAAGCGGTCGCGCCGCTCGGGAGACTCATGGTTACGACGCGCTTCTTCGAACCCTTCCGCGAATTGCCGATGGTGTCGCGCATCGCGACGCTGCGGGAACTCGACAAGGCCGGCGCGGAATACCGCACCTCCATGGCCCCCGTGCGGATCGAGGGCGGCGCGGTGGTGCTGCGCCACTACCTCACGGGGCGGGAAGGCTGGGTGGAGGATTGCGCGGCGCTGCTCTGGATCGGCCAGGCGGAATCCCGCAACGGCCTGGTGGAAGCGCTGAAGCGCGCAGGGGTGGAGCGCACGCATCTGGTCGGCGATGCCTATGCGCCGCGCCGCGTCGCCGTCGCGCTGGTCGAGGCTCAGATCGCCGCGCGGGCGGTATAGGGGGAACGCCAATGTCCATCATCAAGCGCAGCATCGATGGCGACACCGCGCAGCGGATGATCGAGGCCGCGGTCGCGAAATCGCGCGAGCTCAAGAAGGCGATGTGCATCGCCATCGTCAATGAATGCGGGCAGCTCAAGGCCTTCCATGCCATGGACGGCGCCGCGCATCTCGCCATCCAGATATCGCAGGACAAGGCCTGGACGGCGTCATCCTTCGGCATCGCCACGCATGTCTGGTGGGACTTCATCAAGAACGATCCGCCGCTGCTGCACGGCATCACGCATACGCCGCGCCTGACCATCTTCGGCGGCGGCTATCCCGTGATGGAGGAGGGCCAGATGATCGGCGCCATCGGCGTCTCCGGCGGCCACTACTCCGATGACATGGAAGTGGCCCGCGCGGCGCTGGAGGCGGTGGGCGCGCCGGTCTCCTGAACCGGCGGCGGCGCCTCCTCCTCCTCCTCGATCGCCTCGGCGCGCAGCCCGTGCGCGTCGGGGCCCATGCAGAACCAGCACATCGCGATCAGCCCCTGAACAGACGGGCGGAGGCGATCTCCGAGCCCTGGCGCATCGACTTCAGCTTCGCCCAGACCACGTCATTCGCCACGCGGCCGCGCCCCGCGGAGGTATCGAAGCCGCAATCCGTGCCCGCCTGCACGCGCTTCGGATCGCCCATCACCTGCGCCACGCGCTCGATCCGGTCGGCGATCACCTCGGGGTGCTCGATGAAGTTGGTGGTGGTGTCGAGCACGCCGGCGACGAGGATCTGGTCCTCCGCCAGGGGATGCTTCGCGAAGACCTTGTATTCATGCGCGTGGCGCGGATTGGCGAAGGGCAGCACGAAGCCGCCGACCTTCGCCTGCGTCACGATGGGCAGGATGTCCTCCAGCGGCACGTCATGGTCGTGCGGGCCCTCGTAATTGCCCCAGCAGACATGCAGCCGCACGCGGTCGCGCGGGATGTTCGCGATGGCACGGTTGATCGCCGTGATCACGCGTTCGCAGAAGCCGAGGAAATCCGACAGCGGCCGGTCGCGGTAGGAACAATGCCGTTCCAGCGCCAGGTCCGGGCAATCCAGCTGCAGCAGGAAGCCCTGCGCGACGATCGCTTCGTATTCCACGCGCAGCGCATCGCCCAGCGCCGCCAGATAGGCTTCCTCGCTGTCATAGTGCCGGTTCTGCACGATGGATCCGATGATGCCGGGGGAAGGCGCGGTCAGGAACGCCTCCGCATAGCTGCCGGAATGCGCCGCCAGCGCCTGGCGGAAATCCGTGCATTCATCGTTCACCGCGGCGGGGTCGAGGTAGCGGACCTCCCCGATCGCCGCGGGCAGGAAATCCGTGTTGGTCACGGCCTCCTGCTTCCCCGCCAGCTCCTTCACCTGCTGCTTGTAGTCGGGATAGGCATCGAGGTCCGCCCAGCCCGTGCGGCTGCTGCTGTCGCCAAGGCCGCTCAGGCGGTGGCGGAGATACAGCACGAAGCTCTCCCGCTGCTGCTCGCCATTGTTGATGATGTCGAGCCCGCTTTCGATCTGCTTCGGGATCACGCCGAGCAGCGCCGCGCGGCCCTCCGCCTCGATCGCCTTGGGGTCCACCGCTTCCCCCCGCACGCGGCGCGCATAGAGTCTCGTCAGCGCCGGCGGCCGCGGCAGGCTGCCGGTATGGGTGGTCAGGATGCGCGTCTCGCTGTGCTTCATGGTCACGTTCCGTCCCGGTATGCTTGGGAAGGACGCTAGCGGATCGTGCGGTCCTGTCGAGGTGGTCTGGACCCGCGCGGGCCGGCACCCCACAACTATCGCATGACCGAGAACCCGCTCCTCGCCCCCTGGACCACCCCCTTCGGCGTGCCGCCCTTCGACCTGATCCGGGCCGAGCATTTCGCGTCGGCCTTCGAGGCCGCGCTGGACGCCCATCGCGCGGAGATCGCCGCCATCGGCGACAATCCGGCCGAGCCCGACTTCGCCAATACGATGGAGGCGCTGGAACGCGCCGGCGGCCTGCTGACCCGCATCGCCTCCGTCTTCTTCAACCTGACGCTCAGCCAGGCGACGCCGGAGTTGCAGGCGGTGGAGCGGGACTGGGCGCCGAAGCTGGCCCGCCACCGCTCCGCCATCGCGCTCGATCCTGGCATCTTCAAGCGCGTCGCCGCGCTGCATGCGCGGATCGATGGCTTGGGCCTCGCCCCCGACCAGCGGCGCCTGCTGGACCGCCGCTACCAGGGCCTGCTGCGCTCCGGCGCGGCGCTGGACCAGGTGACGCGCGACCGCCTGACGGAGCTCTCGACGCGCCTGGCCACGCTCCACACCGCCTTCGGTCAGAACGTGCTGGCCGACGAGAATGACTGGACCATGGCGCTGGCGGAGGACCAGCTCGGCGGCCTGCCCGACAGCCTGGTGCAGGCGGCGCGGGAGGCCGCGAAGGAGCGGGGGCAGGAGGGCTACGTCATCACCCTCGCGCGCTCCTCCGTCGAGCCCTTCCTGACCTTCTCGACGGAGCGCGCGCTGCGCGAACGGGCCTGGCGCGCCTGGGTCGCCCGCGGCGCGCTGCACCCCGACCGCGACAATGCGGCGCTGGTGCGGGAGATCCTGGCGCTCCGGGCGGAGCGCGCCCGGCTGCTCGGCCACACGGATTTCGCGGAATACCGGCTGGTGGACACCATGGCCCGCACGCCGGAGGCCGCCGAGGGCCTGCTGCGCGCGGCCTGGGAGCCCGCCAAGGCCCGCGCGGCGGCGGAGCGCGAGGAGTTGGCCGCCATGGCCCGCGCCGCCGGCCACAACGACCCCATCGAGGCCTGGGACTGGCGCTTCTGGGCCGAACGCGCCCGCCAGCAGAAGCACGAGATCGATGCCGGCGCCCTCAAGCCCTACTTTGCCCTCGATGCCATGCTCGCCGCCGTCTTCGACACGGCGAAGCGCCTGTTCGGCATAAGCTTCGAGGAACGCGCCGACATCCCGCGCTACCACCCCGATGTCCGCGCCTTCGAGGTGACGGAGGCCGACGGCACGCATCGCGGCGTCTTCCTCCTCGACAATTTCGCCCGCGCGGGCAAGCGGTCCGGCGCCTGGATGAGCAGCTTCCGCGTGGCGGATGCGCTGGATGGCCGCGTCTCCCCCATCATCGTCAACAACAATAACGTGGCGAAGGCATCGCCCACGCTGCTGTCCTTCGACGATGCGCGCACGCTGTTCCATGAATTCGGCCACGCGCTGCACGGGCTGCTCAGCACCGCGCGCTACCCGTCCCAGTCGGGCACCGCCGTGCTGGGCGACTTCGTCGAATTCCCGTCGCAGGTGATGGAAAACTGGCTCTCCGTCCCGGACGTGCTGCGCCGCTACGCCCGCCATGTCGAGACGGGCGAGCCGCTTCCGGAGGCGATCCTCGAGAAGCTGCTGGCGGCGAGGAATGAGGGGCAGGGCTTCGCGACGGTGGAGTACGTCTCCTCCGCGCTGATCGACCTAGCGCTGCACCGCGCGACGTCACCGGAAACGCTCGACCTCGCCGCTTTCGAAGCCGATTTCCTGCGCGACATCGGCATGCCGGAGGCGATCGGGCTGCGGCATCGTCCGATCCATTTCGGCCACCTCTTCGCCGGCGGCGGCTATGCCGCGGGCTACTACTTCTACCTGTGGGCGGAGGTGCTGGACGCCGACGGCTTCGAGGCCTTCGAGGAAGCGGGCGACCCCTTCCACCCGGACCTGGCCGCGAAGCTGCGGCAGGTCTTCGAGGCCGGGGATACGAGGGACCCGATGGAGCTGTATGTCGGGTTCAGGGGGCGCAAGCCGGCGGTGGATGCGCTGCTGAGGAAGCGGGGGCTGGCGGCGTAGGGGCGGCCGCTACCCCCACCCTAGCCCTCCCCCGCAAGCGCGGGGGAGGGGACGTCGGACTCTCCCTCCCCCGCGCTTGCGGGGGAGGGTCGGGGTGGGGGTCTGCGCTACGCGCTCAAACGTTGAACCTGAACAGCAGGACGTCGCCGTCCTTCACAACGTATTCCTTGCCCTCGACGCGCATCTTGCCCGCTTCCTTGGCGCCCTGCTCGCCGCCCAGCGTCGTGTAGTCGTCATAGGCCGTGGTCTCGGCCGCGATGAAGCCGCGTTCGAAATCGCCATGGATCACGCCCGCCGCGCCCGGCGCCTTGGTGCCGCGCACGATCGTCCAGGCCCGCGTCTCCTTCGGCCCCACCGTGAAATAGGTGATCAGGCCCAGCAACTCGTAGCCCGCGCGGATGATGCGATCGAGCCCGCTATCCGCCAGGCCCAACGACTCCAGGAACTCCGCGCGGTCCGCATCCGCCATCTGGCTGATCTCGGCCTCGATGGCGGCGGAGACGATGACGGCCTTGGCCCCCTGCGCCTTCGCCATCTCGAACACCCGCGCGCTGAAGGCGTTGCCGCTGGCGGCGGAGGCTTCCTCCACGTTGCAGACATAGAGCACGGGCTTGGAGGTCATGAGCTGGAGACGGCGCACCGCCTCCTCCTCCCCCTTCGGGATCGCCGTGCGGGCGGGCCTGCCTTCCTGCAGCGCGGCCAGGATCGGCTCGATCAGCGAAAGCTGCGCGCCCGCTTCCTTGTCGCCGCCGCGCGCGCGCTTCTGCAGGCCGATGCTGCGCTTCTCCAGGCTGTCGAGGTCGGCCAGCATCAGCTCCGTCTCGACCGTCTCCGCATCCCGCACCGGATCGACGCTGCCCTCGACATGGGTGATGTCGTCATCCTCGAAGCAGCGCAGCACATGGACGATCGCATCCACCTCCCGGATGTTCGCCAGGAACTGGTTGCCCAGCCCCTCGCCCTTGGAGGCACCGCGCACCAGGCCGGCGATGTCCACGAATTCCAGGCTGGTCGGCACGATCTTCTGCGACTTGCCGATCTTCGCCAGCACGCCGAGCCGCGGATCGGGCACCGCCACGCGGCCCACATTCGGCTCGATCGTGCAGAAGGGGTAGTTCGCGGCCTGGGCGCTGGCGGTGGCCGTCAGCGCGTTGAACAGGGTGGACTTGCCGACATTGGGCAGGCCGACGATGCCGCAGTTGAAACCCATGGGAGATCAGCCTTCCTGAGCAAGCAGCGCGCAGAGATCGGCTGCCAGGGTGGAGGCGGCGATGCGCGCCGCCGCGTCGTCGGTGCGGAAATCCAGCGCCGCGGCGCGCAGCAGCGGCGCCAGCGTCGCCGCCGGCAGGCCGACGCGCTTGGCGGCATCGGCGATGCGGATGGCGTGTTCCTGCGGGCTGCGGTTCTCCGCCAGCAGCGATGCCGCATCCAGCGCGAGGGCGGCACGCAGCGCGGCCTCGCCCGCGGTGTGCAGCACCATCCGCAGGCGGCGCACGTCGGAAATGGGCTCCGCCGCCGCCACGCCGGGCGGGTTGGGGTTGCCGGTCGCGCGCAGCGCGGCAGCGGCGCCGGCCAGCGCCTGCGCTTCCCGGATCAGCCCCGCCGCCAGTGCCGCGGCGCCATTGGCGAAATCCTCGGGGCCGGGGCCGCCGAAATCGCCCCCGAACATGCCGTCCTCGTCCTGCATCACGCCGGTCCCTGCTGAGTCAGAAGTGCGATGCGCGTCATGAAGTCCTCGGCCTTGCCCGCGGCCAGCAGCGGCGCGGCATCGGCCACCGCATCCAGCAGCGGCTCCACCCAGGTATCGACCTTGGCGAAATTGCCGAGCACATGGCCATGGACGCGGTCCTTGTGCCCGGGATGCCCGATGCCGAGCCGGACGCGCCAGAAATCGGGGCTGCCGAAGGCGCGCTGCATGTCGCGCAGCCCGTTATGGCCCGCGGCCCCGCCGCCCTTCTTCACCCGCACCTTGCCCGGCGCCAGGTCCAGCTCGTCATGGAAGGCCCAGACATCGGCCGGCGCCAGCTTCAGGAAGGCGGCGGCCTGCTGCACGGAATCGCCGCTGGCATTCATGTAGGTCTCGGGCTTCAGCGCCAGCACCTTGGTGCCGCCGATGCTGCCCTCCGCCACTTGGCCCTTGAAGCGCTTGCGCCAGCTGGAGAAATTGTGGCGGCGGGCGATGGCGTCCATCGCCATGAAGCCGATGTTGTGGCGCTGTTTCGCGTGTTCCTGCCCCGGATTCCCGAGGCCAACCCACAGCAGCGCCACGACATCCTCCGCGCCCATGCGCGCGCCGGGCAGCGCTGCCGCGCGGCCCGGCCCATGCTTCGATGATGGAGACCGGCGCCGCACCCCGGGGGGAGCGGCGCCGGCAGCAGGTTACTTCTTCTTGGCGGGCGCGGCCGGGGCCGCAGCAGCCTTGGCCGGGGCGGCGGCCTTGCCGCCCTTGCCCTTGGCCTTGGGGTCCGGCGCCGGGGCGGCGGCCACCGGGGCCAGGGTCTCGTCGGTGGTGGGCGGCGCGATGGTCGCCACGACGAAGTCGCGGCCGGTGATCACCGGGCGGGCGCCGAAATTGTCCTTGATGGCGGACCAGCGCAGGCTCTCACCCACCTTGGCGGCGCCGAGGTCGATCTGGAAGCCATCCGGCACCTTGTCGATCTCGGCCATCACCTCGACCTCACGCCGCACCACGTTCAGCACGCCGCCGGCCTTGATGCCGGGGGCGGTGTCCTCGTTCAGGAAGGTCACGGGGACGCGGACGCGGATGCGGGCGCCGGGGGCGACGCGCTGGAAATCGACATGGACGGGGCGGTCGGTCACCGGGTCGAACTGCACGTCGCGCATGATGGTGCGCTCCGTCGGGCCTTCCTTCACCGCCACCTCATAGAGGTGCGACTGCCAGCCGCCCTTGGTCAGTTCCTTCATGACGTCGCGCGGGTCCAGCGCCACAAGGGTCGCTTCCTGCTTGGCGCCATAGACGACACCGGGGACAAGCCCCGAACGGCGGGTCGCGCGTGCTGCCCCCTTACCTGCGTGCTCGCGCGCCACAGCCTCGATCCGAACAGTCTGGACCATTGCCAGGCTCCTTTGAAAAGAAAAGCGCCGGCCTCCAGGGGTGCCGACGCGGGGCGACGCCTAGCGGATAGGGCGCCCGGACGCAAGGCTCCGCGCGGAAAACCGGCCTCGCGGGCCGGATTCAGCCCCCCCTGCTAGCCCACCGTGACGCGCGCCTGGGCCCGGGCGCTCCGCCCCTGCTCGTCGGTCCAGGTGAAGACCAGCTCGCTGGTCCGGTCCAGCTTCAGGAAGAAGACGTGGTAGGGGTTGGCGGAGGTGCCGTTGCGGAACTCCGCCTGGAAGGCCAGCGCCCCGTTCACGGAGACGGTGAGGCGCTGCAGCATGTCCCGGGGCGCCGCGCGGCCGCCTTCCTGCCGCAGCCCGGTCTCCATCGGGTGTTCCATCAGGGCGCGGATCTCGACCGCCTCGCCCGGCCGGGCGCTGCGGGGGACGCGGATGCGGGGGGTCGCGAGCGTCATGACAGGCACCCCCCGGTGGTCACGCGCAACTCCGCGGCCGTGCGGCGGACCGATCCGTCGCTCAGCTGCGCGATCGCGATGATCCGCTGGTCCTCCGCCAGGCGGATGCGCGTCTGCACCTCCGCCCGCGCCATCAGCGGCGTCAGGCGGAAGCTGGCGACGCCGGGCGTCGGGTTGCGGGTGGCGAAGACATGGATGGCGGTGACATGGGCCTCGGCGGTCTGGGGGCTGTCCACCAGCACCGTGACCGGCACCTGGCCGCCATTCTCCGCGACGGGCGGCGCCCGCAGCGTGATCCCGCCCTCGGTCGCCGTCGTATCGCCCACCTGCTCCCGGATCGCGGTCGCCACGGCGTCTTCCTGCGCCAGCGCGCCGCCCGGCAGCGCCAGCAGCAGCAGGCCGAGGCCGGCGCGACGGGTGAGGGCAGGGGCCATCAGGCGAACATGTCCTTCGTGATGCTCTCATACCAGCTGTCGGCATAGGTCGCCTCCAGCCGCCGCTGCTCCGGCAGGTCGCCGCGGGGGGAGACGCCGCCGGAATTCGGCACCTCGACGATCGCCGTGCCCTCCGCATTGGGGCGGAAGATGCCGACGATGGAGATCCCGTAATCCTCCCCCACATGGCTGTAGCAGGTGTTGTAGTAAAGGGCCTGGGGAGGCGCCTCGCCCCGCAGCGACGCCACCGCGCTCGCCACCGCCTGCTTGGCCGTGGAGTTCGCGATGTAGCCGGATTTCGGCATGGGGCCGGGGATGTTGGCATCCCCCACCACATGGATGCCGGGTGCGGCGCGGCTCTCGAAGGTCACGGGGTTCACCGGCACCCAGCCGGACTGGTCCGTGAGGCCGGCCTCGATCGCGATGCGGGCGGCGGATTGCGGCGGGATGACGTTCGCCACCTCCACCTTGTGCCGCGTGCCGAATTCCGTCTCCAGCACGCGCTCCGCGGCATCCACGCGCGTCACGCGCCCGTCGCGGTTGGCCGGCACCCATTCGATCATGCCGGGATAGAGGGCGTTCCACCCATCCTGGAACAGCCCCTGCTTGCTGAAGGCGTCCTTCGCGTCCAGCGCCAGGATCTTCGACCGCGGCTTGTGGCGCTTCAGGTAGCCCGCGATCATGCTGATGCGCTCATAGGGGCCGGGCGGGCAGCGGAAGGGGTTGCCGGGGATCGCCAGCCCCACCACGCCGCCATCCGGCATCTCCTCGAGTTGCCGGCGCAGCAGCAGGGTCTGCGCGCCATCGCCGGGCACCCAGGCATGGGGCAGGCGCTCGGCGGCGGCCTCGTCATAGCCCTCGATCGCACCCCAGCGCAGCGCGATGCCGGGGGAGAGGATCAGCCGGTCGTATTCCAGCGTCTCCCCGCCCTGCAGCCGCACGCGCTTCGCGGCCGCGTCGATGCCCGTGGCCCAGTCATGCACCACGCGGACGCCCTTGGCGCGCAGCCCGTCATAGCCATGGGTGATGTCACCCATCTGCCGCACGCCGCCGATGACCAGATTGCCATAGGGGCAGGTGACGAAGCGCGTCTTCGGCTCCACCAGCGTCACGGCGAGTTCCGGGTAGCGCCGGCGGGCGAAGGCGGCGGCCGAGGCGCCGCCGAAGCCGCCCCCCACCACCAGCAGCCTTGCCTGGCCCTGGGCGCGCGACAGGGACGGGGTGGCGAGTATGGCGGCGGCGCCCAGCAGCGCGCGGCGGGAGAGGGTCATGGCGGGCATCCTCAGCGCGGCAGGCGGGCGAAATGGTCGGCGGCGGCGGCGATCTCGGCCTCGGTATAGCCGCGGGCGACGCGGCCCATGATGGTGGCCGGCCGCTCATTGGCCCGGAAGGCCGCCATCAGGGCCACCAGCTCCGCCCGATCCCGCCCCGCCAGCGCCGGCACCCCGCCCGCACCCGCGCCGTTCGGGCCATGGCAGCCGATGCAGCCTTCCGCCACCAGCGGCGCCTGCGCCTGCGCGCCTCCCGCCCAGGCCGCCAGGGCGGCGGCAGCCAGTGTCATGCGGATCATCGTTCTTTCCCCCGGGCGACATTCGGCGTCGTTCCGGGGGAGTTGCTACAATGCACGAAACGATGGTGTCAAATGCCGCGAATCACGCGCGGCCCAGGCCGAAGAGCGGCCGCAGCCGCAGCCCTACCGCATTGCCCAGCAGCGCCGGCACGATCCAGACCCAGCCATGCAGGCTGCCGGAGGCGATGCCGCCGAGATAGGCGCTGATGTTGCAGCCGGAGGCCAGCACCGCCCCCACCCCCAGCAGCAGCCCACCTGCCACGGAGGCGATGGCCTCCCCCACCCGCGGCCAGCGCCATGCGCCCGCCCGCCCCGCCAGCGCCGCCGCCAGGAAGGCGCCCGCCATCAGGCCGAGATCCATCACCGTGGTGCGGTCCGCCAGCAGGGGGCGCAACAGCGCCTCGGTGCGCGTCGGATCCTCCCAGAAGGCCCAGAAGGCCGGGTCGTCCCACCCCAGCGCCTCCACGAGCTTCGAGCCCCAGAGCGGAAAGGCCGCGGTGATGGCCCAGGGCCGCCCCGCCAGGAACAGCGTCAGGGCCGAGAGCAGCGCCAGCCCCACCGCCCCCCAGGCCATCGGCCAGGGGCCGCGCCAGAGCACGCCGGGGAAGGGCGCGCGCGCCTGCCAGCCCATCGGTTCCACCGCGCCATGCCGCGCCTGCTCGATGAGGCGGGACAGGCCGAAGACCAGCGCGAAGGCCGCCAGGCTCAGCCCCACCGCCGGCCCGAGCCCGAGCGCTCCGGGCAGCGACACCGCGCCGATCCCGGGCCAGTCCGACCAGGCCTCGTACTGCCAGGCCGCCAGCGTCGCCCCCGCGATGAAGGCCAGGAGCGTGATCCACATCCGCGCCCCCTGGCCGCCCGCCGCCGTGTAGAGCGTGCCGGAGGCGCAGCCGCCGCCGATCTGCATCCCGATGCCGAAGAGGAATGCGCCGACCAGCAGCGCGACGCCGACGGGGAAGACGAGGCCCCTGACCGGCGCGCCCGCCAGGCTCCCGGCCTCAATCGCCGGCAGCATCACCACCGTCGCCACCGCCAGCAGCAGCATCTGCGCGCGCAGCCCCGCGCCGCGGCCTTCCGCCAGCAGCCGGCGGAAGGCGCCGGCGAAGCCGAAACTCGCCTGGAACAGCACGAAGCCCAGCGCCGCGCCGAGCAGCCAGAACACGGCGCCCGCCCCCAGCCAGGCCGCGGCGCCTACCATCAGCAGGCCAGCCACAAGCTGCGCCACGCCCGATCCCCTTTTCCCGGTTGCGGGGCGAGATAGGCGCCGCGGAGGCGCAACGGAAGCTACAGGATGACGCTCGCCGCCAGCAGCGCCTCGGCCTCCGCCTCCACGGGCGGGGCGGCAAGCAGGATGGCTGCCAGCCACCCCCACATCGCCGCCTCCATCACGGATGCATCAGCCCGAGGGCCGCCAGCGCAGCCACCGCGGCGCCCACCACCAGCGCGGCCCGCAGCGCCAGCGCAGCCGGGCCTTCGAGGAACAGGGAAAGCGGTGCCGCGCGCGACCGGCGCGGAGGGTTGGGTTCAGCCATGGAGGGATGTTCCACGAAATCCACGGCGCGATCAAGTGATGCACGACGCAAGGTCGTTTTTATCGGATCGGACAATCAGAACGGATGGACTCGCGAGTCCGTAGCGGTATATTATGATTCCACGAAACACGAAGGTTTTTCCATGCCGGGCACAGGGACCGCGATCCGCAGGCGCTGTTGACGCTCCGCACCCCGCCGCCGCCTGCCTGTCCCCTGCCGGAAAGCCCCGTCCCCGATGTCCTCCCTCGCCGCCGCCATCCTCCCCGCCCGCCCCGCGCCGCTGTCCGCCCGTGGGCTGGAAACGCGCCCCCTCCATCCCGCCTTCGGGGTGGAGGTCCTGGGCCTCGACGTCACGCGCGACCTTGACGAGACCGCCGCCGCCGGACTCCGCCAGGCGCTGGAGGCGCATGAGGTGGTGGTGCTGCGCGACCAGGCGCTGGACCCCGTGCAGCTGGTGGCCTTCACCGCGCGCCTCGGCACGCTGTCCCGCCACCCGCTCTCCCGCCTCGCCCTGCCCGGCCTGCCGGAGGTCGTGCTGGAGCAGGACGAGCCCGATGACCGCCACGCCCAGTGGCATGCGCACATGACCTGGGCCGAGGCGCCCAGCCGCTACTCCGCCCTCTTCGCCGCCGAGATCCCCGCCGAGGGCGGCGTCATCGCCTTCGCCTCCCAGGTCGCGGCCTATGCGCGGCTCGATCCCCATCTGAAGGACCGGATCGAATACCTCTCCGTCGAGCACGCCCATCCCCGCGGCCGCGCCGCCGGCCTGGCTCCGGTGGTGCACCCGCTGGTGCGGATCGACCCCATGACCGGCCGCCGCGCCCTCGTCCTGGACCACGACACGACCGCGCGCGTGCGCGGATTGCCGGAGGCGGAGGGCGAGGCCCTGCTGCACCGCCTGCTGGCCGCGGCGACGGACCCCGCCATCACGCTGCGCCATCGCTGGCGGGCCGGCGACCTGGTGGTCTGGGACAACCGCGCCGTCCTGCACCGCGCCGCCTTCCCGGCCGCCTGGCGCCTGCACCGCACCATGGTCCGCGGCAGCCGCCCCCTCGGCCCGGCGGACCTGGTGACGCCCTGGGTCTCGGCCGGCTGAAGACGGTCCAGGGGCGTCTCGCCCCTGGCGGATGGGGTGCGGGGAAGGCAGCGCCTTCCCCGCATCGTCAGACCGGCGCCAGCCCCACTGTCATGCCGCCACACACATAGAGCACCTGCCCCGTCACGAAGCCCGCCCGCTCGTCCAGGAAGAAGTGGACGCCATGCGCCACATCCTCCGGCGTGCCGAGCCGCTTCACCGGCACCCCCTCGATGATCGCCCGCGTGCGCGGGCTGTTGTCCGGGTTGGCGCGGCGGAACAGCTCCGTCGCGATCGGCCCGGGCCCGATCGCGTTCACCGTGATGCCGTCGGCGGCCAGTTCCAGCGCCCAGGTGCGCGCCAGCCCGATCAGCCCCGCCTTGCTGGCCCCATAGGCGCTGCGCAGCTCCTTCCCCAGCGCGGCGCGGGAGGCGATGTTGACGATCCGCCCGAAGCGCGCGGCGCGCATCGCCGGCAGCAGCGCCTGCGCCGCCAGCAGCGCGCTGCGCAGGTTCACATCCATCACCGTCGCCAAATCGTCCGGCGTCGTCTCCTCGATGCTGGCGGGCTTCACCACGCCCACATTGTTCACGAGGCGCAGCGGCCCATGCTTCGCCGCCGCCTCCGCCAGCACGCCCCGCGCCGAGGCCAGGTCCGCGAAGTCGCAGGCGAAGAAGGCCTCGCGCGGCAGGGGTTCCTCCGGCGCGCGCAGGTCGAGGTTCACGACGGTCAGCCCCGCCTCCACCGCGCGCCGCGCGATGGCGCGGCCGATGCCGCCGGAACCCCCCGTGATCAGGACCGCATCGCTCACTTCCAGGTTTCCTCCACCCAGGCCAGCAGACGCTCCGCCAGCCCTTCCCAGCCCCAATCCAGCATCATCGCATGCGCCATGCCATCCAGCAGCGCGAAGGGCGCGGCGTGCCAGGCGGCGGTGCGCACCACCGCATCCGGCGGCACCAGCGGGTCCCGCCGAGCGCCATAGATCACGGCGGGCTTGCCCACGCCCCAGGCCGGCGGCACGGGCTGCGGCGCCTGCGCCTCCAGCAGCGCGCTGCGGCTCTCCGATCCCATCCGGGCGATGTGCCGCAGCGCCTGGGCTTCCGGCATGGCCGCGCTGAACAGCGCGCGACGCAGCAGCGCGCCCTGGGCGGCACCCGCGCCCGGCTCCGTCATCCGCGCCACCGCGCGCCAGAGCGGCGGGTCCGCCATGGCCAGCCGCCAATTGGCCCAGGCGAGCCCTTCCGGCGGCGCCGGCGCCAGCAGGGCGATGCCGGCCACGCCCGGCTGGTCCAGTAGTCGCTGCGCCACCAGCCCGCCCAGCGAATGGCCGATAATCACCACCGGCCGATGGATCGCCGCGATCGCCGCCCGCGCATCATCCGCGTAATCCGCCAGCCCCGCCGGTCGATGGGTGGAACCGCGATTGAAGGTCGGCGCGAAGACGGGAAAGCCGGCCGCGGCCAGGCGGGCGCCAAAGCCTTCCGCCCAGACCCAGGCGCCGCAGGCCGCACCATGCAGCAGCAACAGCGCGGGCGCGCCGGGGCGCGGGGCGGGGGGGTCCCAGGCCAGCATGGAGCCGCGGGCGAAGATCAGGTCGAAGGGGTCGGGGGCACGCATCCCGTCCATCGTGGCAAGGGGGCGCATCCTGGGCAACCGGCGGCGCACTCCGCTATGGTCGCGCCATGCCCCATGGACCGGATCCGATGCTCGCGACTATCGTCGCCTGCATCCTGCTTGCCTTCCTCCTCGGCAGCGGGGCGCGCTTCCTGCGCATGCCCGCGCTGATCGGCTACATCGCCGCCGGCATCGTCATCGGCCCCTGGCTGCCGGGATCGCTGGCGGAGCGCGGCATGGTCGCCGCCATGGCGGAGGTGGGCGTGGCGCTGCTGCTCTTCGGCGTCGGCCTGCATTTCAAGCCGGCCGACCTGCTGGCGGTGTGGCGGGTCGCGGTGCCGGGGGCGGTGCTGCAGATCGGCTTTGCCATGGGCCTCGGCGCGCTGGTCGGGCAGGGGCTGCTGGATCTCACGCCAGGCGCCTCGCTGGCCTTCGGGCTTGCTCTGGCCATCTCCTCCACCGCCGTCGCGACAAGGGCGCTGGAGGAGCGCGGCAAGCTCGGCGGCGCGCCCGGGCGCCTCGCGCTGGGCTGGCTGGTCATGCAGGATCTGGTCGTCGTCTTCGCCCTGGTGCTGCTGCCCGCCCTCGCCGGCGGCGGGGATGGAGAGGGCGTCGCGCTCGATGTCGGCAAGGCCGCGCTGTCGCTCATCGCCTTCGCCCTTGTCATGATGCTGGCCGGAAGGCGGGCGCTGCCCTGGGCGCTGGTGCGGGTGGCACGCGGCGGATCGCGCGAACTCTTCACCCTGGCCGTGCTGGCCGCGGCGCTCGGCGTCGCGGTGGTCGCCTCCTCCCTCTTCGGCGTCTCCTTCGCGCTCGGCGCCTTCTTCGCCGGCGTGGTGCTGGGGGAGAGCGATGTCGGCCACCAGGCGGCGGCCGAGGCGACGCCGCTCGCCCGCATCTTCTCCGCCATCTTCTTCGTCTCGGTCGGCCTGCTGCTCGACCTCAGCGTGCTGGCCGACGAACCGCTGGCCGACCTCGCCGCGCTGGCCGCCGTGCTGGTCGGCATCGGCGGCGGCGCGCTGGTCGTGATGCTGGCCTTCCGCGTCTCGCCCCGCACCGCCCTGATCGTCGCGGCCGGCATCGCCCAGATCGGCGAATTCTCCTTCCTGCTCACGGAAGTCGCGATCCGCCAGGGCCTGGTGCCGGACAGCGTGCGCGGCCCCATTCTGATGGCCGCCGTCGCCAGCATCATCGCCACCCCCCTGCTGCTGAAGGCGGCGGAGGCGCTGGCACCGTGGCTGGAGAAACGCCTGGCCCGCCCGGAGTCGCGCGCCGTCACCCCGCCGCAACTCCCCTGGCCGGTGCTGGAGGAACACGCCATCGTCGTCGGCTCCGGCCGCGTCGGCAGCGTCGTCATCGCCGCCCTCCGCCGCCACCACCTGCCGCTGATCGTGGTGGAGGAGGATCGCGCCGGCGCGGAACGCCTGGCGGCCCAGGGCATCCCCGCCGTCTGGGGCGACGCGACGCGGGAGGAAGTCTTCCACGCCGCCGCGCCCGAACGCGCCCGCCTGATCGTCGTGGCCCTCCCTGATGCCCCCCAGGCGCGGGAGGTGCTGCGCCTGGCCCGCGCCGCGCGCCCCGGCATCCCCGCCGTGATCCGCACCCATAGCGACGAGGAAGTCGCCTGGCTGGAGCAGGAGATCGCCGGCGACGGCCTGGCGCTGATGGGGGAGCGGGAGACCGCGCTCGGCATGGCGGACTACGCCATGCAGCGCCTCGGCGTCGCCCCCTCCACCGCGCAGGCGACGGTGGATGTGCTCCGCCGCCGCGCCATGGAGGACATCGCCGCGGGGTGAGGATCCTTGCCCTTAGAGCCGATTCTCATCAGGTTGCGGCATAGCCGGCGTGGCGGAGGTAGTTGGCGCATTCGGCGGGTGTGAAGGCG